>JAJVIK010000011.1:0-184586 GCA_022072055.1 bacterium
TAATCGGAGTGGTGGCGATTGTGAGCGCGCTTGGTGTGTGGAACAATTTCCTTTGGCCGCTGGTCACCACCTCCAGCGAGGAGGTGATGGTCCTCACCGTGGGGATCCTGCGCTACAACACGCGCGTGGGGGGGCAGTACGGACGCATGTTTGCCGGGTACACGATCTCCGCGATTCCGCTCGCGATTCTTTTCGCCTTCACCACTCGCGTGTTCCTCAAAGGCATCACCAGCGGAGCCTTGAAGGGATGACGGCTCGGGCGCGGGTGACATGGGCGGTCATTCTGACGTTGGGCGCCCTCGCGCGAGCGGTCTATGTCGCGCGTCCCTTTGACCACCGCATCCGAACCTCGTGGCGTCAATCGGATTATGTTCAGATCGCGCGGAACTTCGACCGGGAGGGGATGAACATCCTTTATCCGCGAATCGATTGGCGCGGCGACACCCCTGGGTATGTGGAGGCGGAGCTCCCGATTGTCCCTTGGTTGGGGGCGTGCTTGTACCGTGTGTTTGGAATGGATGAAAGGCTCCTTCGGATCATCCCCTGCGCCTTCTCGGTCGCGACCCTGTTTCTTTTCGCGTGGCTCGCCGCTCGTATTCTCCCAATGGGTGGAGCGCAATTCGCCACCGCCGCCTTCGCGCTCAATCCGATCCTGATCTACCTCTCCACCGCCATTCAGCCCGAATCCGTGATGCTCTTCTTCTCGGTGGCCGCATTCGCCGCGATCGTGGCTTGGCAACGGGAGCAGAGCCTTCCGCGCCTCCTGGTCGCCTCGGTTCTGGTCGGCGCGGCGATTCTGGCCAAGACCCCGGCGGCGGCCCTTGGCCTCGTGCTGGCTTTCGCCGTCTTTCGCTCCCAGGGTGTTCGCTGCCTTGCGGATTGGCGAGTGCATCTCGCCGGATGGGTCGGCATTCTGCCGCCGCTGGGTTGGTACGCTTGGACCCACCGGTTCTGGACCCAGTACGGCAACTCGCTGGGAATCTCCAACGAGTCGCATTTCATCGGCGTGGACATTCTTTTTCCGCCTACTTTCCTCCTCGGGAACTTCAAATGGGAGTCCATCGTGGCGGTCTCGCCCGCCGGCTGGCTGCTGATCCTCGCGGCGCTTGGAACCTCTCTCGGCAGGGCTGGCTTGGCATGGGGCTGGTATGGAGCGGTGTGGGTTTTTTATATGCTTGCGGCGCGAACCTCGGGCGACAATTGGGCCTACTACTACCACTGCTCCTCGGTTCCGCCCGCGTGCCTGCTCTTGGGCGTTGGAGTCTCGGGTCTGTGGGCGGGACTTCCCATACTCAGGAATCGTCTTGCGCTGAAACACCAACGCGCGGTTGGGCTGGCGCTTATGGCCGGAACACTCCTTGGTTTCGTCGCGGTGACCTCTTACCTCCTCCGCTTGCGGGACAACAACCCCGAACTGCTTGCGCTGCGAACCTGCGCCCTTGCGCTCGCGGAATATGTCCCGTCCGATGGCCTTATCGTGGTCAAAGGGGGCCGGATGTTTGATGAGCTCGGGCGGCGCGTCGCCTACAACGAGCCGATGGTCTTTGCCTGGATGGATCGCAAGGGGTTCAACTATGGTCTGGAGGAGTTCAGCCTCGAGACCCTCGAGCGGATTCGCGGACGTGGCGGGCGATACTGGCTGGCCGAGCGATCCGAGGTGGAGCGAGCCGGTCTGGCCGAAGAGGTCGCGCGCCGTTATCGACGGATCGCCGATTGCGAAGGCAAGTTCCAGCTCTACGATCTGGCGACCCCTCCCGAGGGGCCACAAGGGTGATGGGAAGAATGATGCACCGGCATTTGGGAACGGTGGTCGACCTGCTTTCCCCGGCTTCGCCAAGGCGCACGGAGGTCACCGCGCTCGCCGTGGCCCTTTATGTCGGCCTCTCCGCGTTCCTGTTTTTCCGCACGATGGACCGCTTGGTCATCCCCGGCGGCGACAACACCGGAAGGTGGGCCTATGCCGCCTACCGGGACGCCACCTATTACCCGGTGCGGGCATTCCTCGAGGGCAAGAACCCTTACGATCCCAAGGAGTATCTCGTGTCCTATCCGGTCGGGGATGTGCTCCCGCCCTATCTCCCCATGACCCTCCTGATTCACCTCCCATTCGGACTCGTCTCCTTCAAGGCTTCCGCGGTCCTCTATCTCCTCTTCACGCTGGCCCTGACGCTGGTTCTCGCGGGTCTCTGCCTCCGGATGGCGGGAGTCGGCCCGACAGCGGCGCGGGTCCTGTTGCTTGGGACCTTTATCCTGCTGACCCGACCCGGGCAAAACAACCTCCTGCTTGGGGAGTGCACCGTGGTGTCGGTGATGGCCACCTACGCCACACTCTTCCTCGCGCGACAAGCCCCCAAGGCCGCCTCCGTTGCCTTTGCCTTCGCCTGCTTCAAGCCGACCTTCGGCGCGCCGTTGGGGGTGTTGCTTCTCGCGCGGAGGGATTGGAAGGTTGCGATCTTTGGGGGGCTGATCGCGGCGCTCCTCTCCGCCGCTGCCGCCGGGGTGATCGTCTTGAATGTGGGTTTGGGCCCGTTTGTCGCATCCGCTTTGAGCGCCTATGACGCCTCCGAGGACCACCCGGACTCCCACCCTGCGAGCAGCCCCTCGCGGATTGACGCCAAGGGCTTGATCGGAAGGCTCCTCGGGGAGGATCCCGGCGTGGGGAGCGAGCTGCTTCTCGCGGCGATTCTTCTGGGTCTGGGAGGCTGGGGCGCGCGACTCTTGGCGGTCCCCTCGGAGACCGACGAATCGCGTTCGCTTGCTGTCACCTTGACCTCCTTGGTGATTCTGACTTCGATCTTCCATCAGCCCTACGATCTGATCCTGCTGGTTTTTCCGTTGCTTTCGATTCTGGAGGGCTGGAAGCGCCTGCCGTGGAGCGAACACCCCTTTTCGGGAGTCGTGTTGGCTCTTCTCCTGTCCTTCCTCCTATTCAACTACTTGGGGTCGGCCACCGCGCTGGCGCGTCTGGGAATCCACCCCCGCGAGCCGGCGTGGGTGCTGCTCTCCTCGGCGGGAGGTGTGGCGCTGCTCGCGGCGCTCGGGCTTGCGCTAAGAGTGTCCTGCGCCTGTCCGATCCACCGCCGCGATCAGCCCTCGTGAATCCGACCATCAGGGTCTATTCGCCGCTTTGGCCGCGAGGAAAGTCTCGAGTTCCGCGAGACGGTCTGTGTTGATCAGGTCAATTCCGGTCGCCAGCGCGAGCCTCCAGTAGGACTCCTTGTCCGGGTTGCCCCAAAAGCGGAGCTTCCTTCCTTTGGCGTGGATGTCGTTCACGAGAGCGGTAAGCTTGGCGTGTTCCTCCGGTGGGATTTCACCCTCCCCCCTCCAATCGAAAAAACTCCCCCAGCGCAGCGCCACCCAGCGCCAACGGTTGTCCGCTGGGGAATCCTCCGCCGAATAAGTCCCATCCCGGCAGACTCGACGCCTGGGGAACTGGGCCACATGACGGGTCTTGGACTCCGCGTCGCCGGTCAAGATCGCGGTCACCGGCCCTTCGAGCATCTCCTCATCGGTGAACACGGTCAGCATCGGATATTGGGCCAGAAGGTCCTCCAGCTCTTGATTCAGTTCGGGACGACCATCCTTGAGGTCGATCCACAGTAGGAAGGGGTTCCCATCCCCGTGCACTGACCCTTTCTCACGCACGCGCGCTTGGAGCGGATCGAGATACAAGTCTTTGAGGGTCCCCTTCCATTCCCCCTCATCATGGGCCACCAGAATCCTTCCCTCCACCAGCCAAATGTCCGCCTCCACGCTGTAAAACCTGTGGTCAAGGGCATCCGACAAAGGACGAGGGTGTTCGTAATCATTGTGCGCGTGGGCGTGGACAAACGGCGATTGCGCCTCCTCCGCTCGGAGCCGGGCGACGGGAAGAAGCGCGACGAACAGCAGAACGGCCAACGGACGGGCGGACATCAAGCGGGTCATGGAACTCCTCCTTCAAGGCTTGCTTGTCTAGGCTTCATGGCGCGAAGTCATTACGCTACCTCATTCCACGGCTCCCGTGCAGACTGAAATGGCCGCCTCGACGCACGCTTCCGAACCCTCGGAACAGGACTCCCGCCTGCGCGGCGAGCGCCTTCTTGTGTTCTTCTTTCTCGCGTTGTTCGTCCTGATGATGGCGCGGCTGGCCTGGCTCAGCGATGACGCCTACATCACTTTCCGGACGGTTGACAACCTCGCCAACGGCTATGGACTCACTTGGAACGTGGCGGAGCGAGTTCAGGTCTACACCCACCCCCTCTGGATGTTTGTCGTCTCCGTTTTCTATTTCTTCACGCGAGAGATTTACTTCACAACCTTGATCCTTTCGATCGCCATTTCCGCGACTGTGGCCACGTTGTTTGCCTTCCGGATCGCCCCCACCCCCGCGGCGGCGATCCTGGGACTGGCTCTCATGACCTTTTCCAAGGCATTCGTTGAATACAGCACCTCCGGGCTCGAAAACCCACTCTCCCACCTGCTCCTCGCGCTCTATGTGGTCCTGTTTCTCAAGGGGGAGCGAAATCTCAAGTGGCTCTCACATGTCGCGCTGCTTTGCGCCTTGGCCGCCTTCAATCGCATGGACACCCTTGTGTTCTTTCTCCCCGGCCTGGTAGTCGGCTTTCAAGCCATTCCTCGGGATGGACGGGTGATGGCGCTGGCCAAAGGCTTCCTCCCGCTCCTTGTTTGGGAGAGTTTCTGTTTCTTCTATTACGGTTTTCTCTTTCCCAACACCGCCTATGCCAAGCTCAACACCGGAATCTCCAGCGCCGACCTGGCCTTTCAAGGGGTCTGCTATTTCATGAATTCCTTGAACCTGGACCCCTTGACCCTGGTGGTGATCGCGGCGGGCATCGCCTCAGCCTTCAGCCAAAGGGAGCGCCGCCTTTTGGCGCTCGCCATCGGTGGCGTCTTGTACCTGCTCTATACCCTCCGCATTGGCGGGGATTTCATGAGCGGGCGATTTCTTTCAACGGTCTTCTTCATGGGACTCTGCCTCCTGGCCTCCGCGCACCCGCTCGACCTCCGCGGCGCGGCGATCGGACTTCTGGGCCTGCTGCTGGCCGGTTTTTTTTCTCCTCACGCCCAGCACCTCCTTGACCTGGAACATCCGCTCTCGAAACAAACCCCGGTGATCGACAACAAGGGGGTGGCCGACGAAAGGGCCTATTACTTTCCCGCGACCGGCCTTGCTGGGATTTCGCGCGGACAGGCGCTGCCCTATCACGCCTGGGCGCTCGAAGGGCATGATGCTCGCAAACAGGGGCACTCGGTGCTGGTCCGAGACAACATCGGTCTGTTCGGTTTCTACGCCGGCCCGGATGTTCACATTCTCGACAATTGGGCCTTGGCCGATCCGCTCCTGGCGCGCCTTCCGATGCGCGCTCAAGACTGGCGCATCGGGCATTTCCAGCGAGCCATCCCGGCGGGTTATATCGCCACCCTCGAAAGCGGTGAAAACCGGATTGAGGACCCCAAGATCGCGAACTATTATGACCAACTGGCCTTGATCACCCGGGGACCGCTATTCAGCCCGCGACGCCTTCTCACCGCCCTGCGGATGAACCTGGGCTGGTACGACTCCCTTATCGAAAGTCCGAACTGAACTGCCATGCCGCGCCTTTACTACACCGAAACCCAGCCGCTTGAGGGCTGGCGCAAGAAACATGATGTGATCCGGTTCCATTGGTGGTGGTGGGTCAATCGCCTTTACATGCGCTTCTGGTTTCGACTGTCCGTGGAGGGGGACGAAAACATTCCCACCTCCGGCCCCGCGATCCTCACCAGCAACCACATCGGATTTCTGGACGCCAACATCATTTCGGCGGCCTCGCCCCGAAAGGTCTCCTTCATGATCGCGCGGGAGTGGCACGACCAGACCGGGGTCAATTGGATGTGCCGCTTCCTGGGTTGCATCCCAGTAAACCGCAGCGGCCAGGACATCGCCGCGGTCAAGGGGGCGCTCAAGGCCCTCTCCCAAGGGCATCTGCTGGGGGCCTTCCCCGAGGGTGGGATCAGCGAGAGCGGGGAAATGCGGGATTCCAAGCTCGGAATTGCCCTCTTGGCGATTCGCTCCGGAGTCCCGGTGGTCCCCATCCACCTCTCCGGTTATCGGATTCAATCCCTCCCGGCGACTTTCTTCCTCCCGAAGAAGCTGAGCATCCGGGTCGGCAAACCCCTTGTGTTTAAGGAGGAGGACCACAAGAATCGAGAGAGCCTCGAGCGGGTCACCGAAGCGGTGAGCGAGGCGATACGCTGCCTCGGAAATGGCGCGGATAACGATGCCGGGTAAGAAGAGCGCGATTGTCGGTTTCTTGATCGGAGTGATTCTCACCCTGATCCTCGCGGGTGGGGCGGGGTACCTCCTTTATCAGAAGATCGAGCGCGCCATATCTCCGGAAACCACGCGCGCGACTGCCGAGGAGCAGCTCTCCAAGCTCGCCCGGCAACCGGTGACCGTGGGAGAAGCCAAGGCCGATCTGATCGAAAGTCTCCTCACCCTGCACAAGGTCCGGATCGGCTCGGGAACCGAGACCTTCTTGGAGATCGAGAAGGTTGAGTTGGCCGCGGAGGGCGGGGTCCAAGGTCTCCGAGCGGGGAGATTTTCGGAGGCGGTCCTTACCCACCCCGTGGTGTCTCTCGAAAAACGGGAGGGGCGCTGGAATCTCCAGACCTATCTTGCCCCAATTATCGAGGGCGCGCGAAAGGCCGCCGGGCTTCCCCGCGAGATCACCTCCGAGCCATCTTCCGTGGCCGACGGGCCCCAAATCTCCCTCCGTTCCGTTCGGGTTTCCGATCTGGAAATCCAACTGGCGCTCGATGATGGAGCCTCGTTCACCGGCCTTTCGGTCTCGGAGGTCGATTTGGAGCGAGAGGGCCCCGGAGCCCCCTGGAACCTGACCGCCAGAGGTACCCAGGTCCAGGTCAACACCACGAGCGGTGACATGCCCTTGCTGGGCGCCCTTCAGGAAGCTCAGACCTTGCTTGGAGGCGCGAGCGGGTCGAAAGCGCTTGGCGGAAGCAAAGCTGTCTCCCCCGCGCTAGCCGGGGTAGCGCTCGAGGATGTCAGCCTGGAATGGTCCCAGCCCTCCCAGATCCTTTCCTTTGAGGGGCTTTCCTTCCGGGCGGAGGACTTTTTCCGTCTCCTCTCCATGCAAACAGGATCTCTGGAAAAAAAAAACTCGCCATCCGAGGTCTGACATGGCAGCCGCTTGATCCGGACACCGGATTGCCGAAGGCTCCGGCCTTCGGCTCGGAAGTGGATCTCACCTTCACCTGGAACCGGAAGCCCGATCTGTGGGCTTTTGATGGGAGATTGTGGATTCACGCGGTGGAGAATGTCGCCTCCCTTTCCCACCTGCCCTTGCTTCAGGATTACCCGGAGGCAGCTTTGGCCCTGGTCTATGTGGAGGAGGCCAAGACCCTCACGGTTTCCGGTTCGCTGCCACCCGGCGGCGGGAAGGGTGTGTGGCGTGTTCAACTCGAAACCGTTCAAGGTCACGCCTATGACCTTGCCCTGGAGGTGGATCCCACCACAGTGCCATGGTCCGCGTCCGCCTCGCTGACCGACATCACCCTTCCCGTGGAGGAGGCTCTCGGGTACTTGCCGCTGGGCGAAGAGGTTCCCTCGGTGACCGGGGAACTTCAGGTGAAACGGCTTTCCGCTTCCGGTCGGATTGGAGAATGGGACCGTTGGCGCTTCGGGGTGAATGCTTCCACTCGGATCGACGACCTTTATGTCCCCCCGCTCGACCGCTATCTCGCGGGGCTTACTCTGGACCTCGCCCTCGAAGGGACCTTGGAGGAATGGGCTGGAACGGTTTCCGGCTCGATTGAGCAGATCGATGCCCGCCCGATCCCCGACCCCCTGCGCGGTTTCTCGACCCAGGGATTCGAGGTCAACGTGTCCCTCCCCAAGAAGCGCTTTTCCATCAAGGGGCCGTGGTCCCTTGATGACGCGGTTGGAAGCGCGGTTTCGGGGACGCTGGACTACAAGTCGAGCGGGGCCTTACGTCTTGAGGGGCGTATCAAGGGGCTGAACCTTGTTCGTCTGCACACATCTCTCGGTGGGAAGGGGGAAGTCTTCTTCGACCTGGCCGGCAATGTCCTTGAGGAAACCCCATTTGCCTTGTCCGCTCGCATGTCGAGCGGGAGCCTCATATGGGGGAGCCAAGACTTGTCCCAACACACCGCCGAGGTGAGGGCCACGGCGCGGGCGAGCAAGGAAGGCAAGCTCGAATGGACTCATGTGGAGACCCGCTGGGGCCGCGCGCTTGAGGTCGAGCTCTCCGACCTTCACGCCGGCGCGGACAAACTTGAGGTGGGACGCGCGACCCTGAGTGGAGACCTCGCCGCGCTGAGTCAGTTCGCTCCTTCCCCGGCCTCCAACAAGGAGGTCTGGAAGTGGATCCACCCGCGTGATTGGAGCCTGGATGGCGGCATCGAGATCACACTCTTGCCCGCTCTCGGGATTCATGCCCGGAATGCCGAGTTCGACACCGGGCGGGGACTCAAGGGACCGATCTCGTTTTCGTATGCCTCGGACACGCGCGAATGGACCTTCCGCTCTCCCGTGCTGCGATTCGCCCTGGATCAGGCGGTTAAGGGCCTGGCGATGGGGCGGCTGGACATCGAGGGGGACCTGCTCGCGAGCCTGGACCTTTCCGGACGGGTCCCTCAAGAGGGCAAACCGGGACCCTGGATCATGTCCGGCATACTGAACGGGGAAATCAAGGGCGCGAACGGCCTGGTCCTCGGACCCGGCGGGAAGGCGCCGGGCGAGCCGGCCTGGTGCAGTTGGCGAGACCTTAACGGAACCATCGAGGCTCGTTGGGCGGAAGGCGAAATCACAAGATTGCAGGCCTCCTTGTTTGCCAAGCGGTGGGTCTTCTTCACTCGCCACCCCATGCATGATCGACCCTATCCCGAAAGCCTCCCCACCCAAGCCAGTCTGGAAATCCTGGTCACCAAGAACCCCGGTCAGCCCTACACGGTCCGAGATGGCAAGGTGGTCCTGGGGGATGTCTCGCCGATTGTCGTTGAACTCCGAGGAACCGTGGACCAACGTGGCGGAGACTGGCTTGCCGAACTAGATGTGCGTGGGACTGGGAACGGCGCGAGCGCGACTCCTGTCTTTCGGGGCGTGAGAATGGGTGGAACAGGAACGCTGCTCGGGAAGCTGACTTCCGAGCCGGGCGGGCGGGTGATCTTCAACGGAGACCTGCATTGCACGGGACTGGACTTTGAGCAAGTGGCGGTTCCGGTGCTTCTCAAGAATTGCCGGGGAGTCTTTTACCTTCGGGATGTGCGCTTGGATGAATTGCTCGACCCGACTCGGTTCGAGCGGGTGCGACGCAGCCCCCCGCTGGAACGGGACCAGCCCGAAGCGCTCTCCGAGGCTTTCGAACGCTCCAAGAAGAGCCCGGTGAACCTGGAAATCAGCCATGCGACAGTGGGGTTGGGCCGGTATTCCGAGCTGAGCCTCCGAACCATTGTCCAGGGGGAGGTGCTTTACCTGAACACGGCGGAGGGTGTGTTCGCGGAGGGAGGCTACCCGCTTCGGTTCACCGGTTTTGTCTACGCCCACCCCGGGATGGGACCGGTCTGGTCGATCCGAGGGCTTACGGAGCGGGTTCCGCTCACCATCGCGGTGCCCGGACTTTTTGACAGTGTCGGGATCTCCGAAAGAGCGCTTCGGGTGGATTTCTATCTGGTTCGCAAGCCACCGGGTCCCTCCATCCAGACCCGCCTCATCGAGCTGGATTTCCCGATCGGACGGCTCAGGGACCTCCCGGGGATCGGCCGGCTTCTGTTCCGATGGACCCCTGACTCCCTGGGGGTTCAGACCCTGATCGTTCAGAAAGTGGACAACGGGGACTGGAGGATCATCAACCCCTTTGAAATTCCCGAAGGCTCCGAAATCCCCAGCTTCCTGTTTCTGGAGGTTCCCAAGCGGATCTTCGCCCCCATCCGCGACAAGGGAAAGGATTTCCTCGAGGGGGTTGGTGGGGGGATTCGGAGCTTCATCCGAGGGGATGAATAAGCCTGTTGTGATTTCCTACAGCCCTTTCCTTTTCCAGCCGATAACCGAGATGGAGAAGAGGGGCCATGTTCCTGTTCCGCCTCACATTCGGCCTGGTTCGGTGGGCAACAAAACTTTGCCTCTTGTTGCTCTTTGTGGCGGGGTCTGCCTTGGTTATTTACACCGCGTTCTGGCTCCCGGATGTTTCCCTACTGCGCAAGGACAACCCGGAGACCACCGCCTTCATGGAAGCGGCCAAGGCGAGGTTTCGCGAGGCGAATGACCGCCGCCAAGTTCGGCGGAAGTGGGTTCCGCTGGACCGCATTTCCCCTCATCTGGTCGAAGCCGTCCTGATCGCCGAGGATGACCGTTTCTTCCAGCACCAGGGGTTCGATTTCACCGAAATCTGGAACTCGGTTGAGACCAACTACCGCGCGGGGCGTTGGGTCCGCGGCGGCAGCACCCTGTCCCAGCAACTGGCCAAGAACCTTTACCTCTCCCCCGACAAGACCTTTACGCGCAAATTCAATGAAATGCTCCTCACGTGGAAGGTGGAGAAAAGCCTCTCCAAGAGCCGTATCCTGGAAATCTACCTGAATGTCGTGGAGTGGGGCGGTGGCTGCTTCGGCGCGGAGGCCGCCTCACAGTACTACTTTTCGAAGCCCGCCTCCGCGCTCTCACCCCGAGAGGCGGCCAGCCTGGCTGCGCGACTGCCCAATCCGGATTTCCTGAATTCCGGCGGAGGGGAGGACCGTCGCAAGAAACGCGAGGCCCTCATCCTCGCGCGCCTCTCCAAGCGTGGCGAGTCGGAGCGCGCGCGAAAAGTGACAGCGGAGGAGGCCCCTCGGGTTGTGGGCGGTGTGAGGATTGATGCCAAGGGCCCGGGCCTCACCATGCTCCTTCCCGAACGCGAGAGGATGGTGGAGGGGGTGAACGAGGTGGGGGCGGCTGTTCGGGACCGGGTCGGGGGGCTGTTTACAGCTTGGAGTGGCCTAGTTCATTCAACCTCAAGCGCCATCAGCGCCCCCTCCGTGGATTCCGATCCGCCGCATCCGGAAGAGACCCCCGTCATCTCCAAGGTCGCCAAATCGGGAGACTCAACTTCCGCGAGGCTCCCAGCATCCGGAGGATGGAAGGCGGTCCCGGAACTGGTCCGGTCCGAGAAGACGGGTCCCTCAAAAGAGTCTGCGACCGGTCCCTCCGCGCGCCCGGAAAGCGAACAGATTGGCTCGGGCAAGCCCACCCGCGCGGAACGTCTGCGGGATTCGCTCTCACGTCTTGAGAAGGCGCTTGGGAACTGATACCTGTTTTCCTGAAAGGGGGCCACGATTAGATGCCCCTCGCGCCCGCCCCACCCGAAATGGACCTCGAAATCCTCACTGTCGCGGTTTACCCACGCCTGGGAGGGATGACCAGCTGGATCGATCAGGTCGCGCACGGGCTTGCGCGGCTTGGCTGGAGGGTCCGTCTGATCGGAATTTCCGATGATTTCTCCAGTGTGTACGACAACGCCCCCTTTGAGACCATCCACCTCCCCATGGTCTCACCCGAAAGGGACCGGTTCGGTCCCCTGAGTCGGCTCGCTCGCTGGCGGGAGGCTCACAGGATGCTCCTCAAGTGGTGCAAGGATCAGCCGAAACCACGCCTGCGCCTCTCCGATTCGACTCCCGGAGTGCTCCAGACAACCCGGCGGCTCTCTCAAGACGATCAAGTTCCTTGGGCGGTCCTCGCGGGAGGGGACATCTTCTCCGAAACCAAGGGCGCTCCTCTCTCTCCGCTCCTCCACTCCCGCCTGCGAAGTCATCTGAACGCCGCCAAGTCCATTTTCGTGGATGGACCGGACCTCAGGGAGTCCCTGGGGCGGAGCGGAATCGCGCGCGACAAGCTCCATGTCCTGTACCATGGCGTCTCCGAAGAGGCCTTCAGCGTCTCCTCCGATCCCCCGGAGTTCTTCTCCCATGATTCAGGGCCGCGCTTGGCATGGCATGGGCGCCATGTTGAGGACGCGGGTCCGTTTCGGTTCCTGGAAATCCTCAAGAGGATTCCAGATGCCCAAGGATTGCTCGCTGGGGATGGTCCACTACGTCCCGAAATCCTAGAGCGGATCCAACCGTTCGGAAACCGCTGCGCCTGGGTGGGCCCGCTCCCACCCCCCGATTTGGGGCGTTTTCTCGCCGAGGGGCAGTTTGGGGTTTATCCCCTTCGGAACATGGCCGGTGTTCCCCGGGTTCTGCTCGAATCCATGGCCGCGGGTCTCGTTACTCTCACCTTGGAAACCGGAGCCTGCCGGGAACTGATTCGACATGGGGAGAACGGTTTGGTTTGCCGGGATGAAAGCGATATGGCGGCGACTCTGGAGGGACTCCACCGAAATCCCGAAGCGCGACGGAGCATCGGACTTGCCGCGCGTGAAACCATCCGGAGCCGGTGGAGCGAGGAGGCCAGCATCCGCGCGACCGCGAGGGCCTTCGAGGAATTGCTCGGAGCCTCGGGCCTTCGTGGGAGGCAACCGTGAATCCGCCGATGCAGGCCGCGCGGGCGCGGATCGCCTATCTCGGTTCCAGCACCGCCACCGATGGCGGGGCCGAGCTGCGGTTGCTGCACATGGCGCGGAAGATGAGGGCCGAGTTTGAGGTGACGCTCTTCCTTCCGGATCAGGGCCCGCTATTCGAGGTCGCGCGCGCCCAGGGCATCTCGGTCATGAATCTGGATTTTCTTCGCCTGCGTCGCCACCGCGGGTTGGGTTGGATCAAGTGGTGGAAAAGCGTTCGGCGAGCTCGGAGACGATTCGCCGAGGAGCTAGTGACTCGAAAGGTCGAGCTGGTCCACTTCAATGACCTGATCGACCTTCCGTTCTACAGCGTGCCGCGCCGATTGGGGATCCCCGCGCTCTCTCATCTCCGTTTCATCCTCGCCGACCCAACGGCGAAGGCTTTCTATCGTCGCCTTGCCAGGCAATCCAGGATCCGAGTCCTCCCCGTTTCCGCCGCCGTGGCCAAGGCCATGTTGCCGAACGACAAATCGATCCCACATCAAGTCCTTTATGACCCTTCGCCGGACCGAACCCTCTTTCGACCTTGCACCGAGGAGCTTCATGAGGAGCGACGGATGCTCCGCGCGAACTTCGGGTGGGGGGAGCGGGACTTCGTGGTGGGGATGGTCTCAAAGCTCCTGGAGGCCAAGGGCCACCTGAATTTTCTGTCGGTCGCGGAGAGGCTTGAACAACTTGGCCCCACCGGGTTCCGCTTTCTGATGGTGGCTGGGCCCTCGCCGGGCCGTGACCGGTACCGGCGGGAGGTTCTGCAGCGCGGCCAATCCCTTGCCACGGGGAGTTTTCAGTGGGTCCCCGGGGCCCCCCATGAGGAGGTCCCCAGGCTCCTTCGGGCCTCCGATTGTTTTCTGCACCTTCCCGATACCGAGGACAGCCTTCCGGGAGTGGTGCTGGAGGCGATGGCTTGCGGGCTACCGGTGGTTTCCTGGAGGAGCGGCGGGGTCCCGGAGGAACTGGAGGATGGCAAGGCGGGGGTCTTGCTTGAAGCGGGGGATCTCGAGGGCGTGGTCGAGGGGGTCCGAAGGCTCCGCGCGGACACAAACTTCCGAGATGAAGTGGTTCAACGGGCCTTGGAGCGTCTGGACACCACCTTTTCGGAGGAGGCCCACTTTGACCTCTTACGGGTCACCTATCGGAACGCCCTGGAACAAGCTCCGCCGCGTTGGTAAGGTTCCACGCGTTCATTGTCCCGATTTTCCCCAAGGAGAGCCTCCGCCAACATGCTTCAGTTCCGCCTCTCTCTCTCTGTTTGCCTTCTGCTCCTGGTTTCGCGCGTTGCCTTTGCGGGGCCGACCTACTTGGATGACCAATTCACCCTTCCGGAGGGCTTTCACATCTACCGATATGTGGAACCCTCGCACGTCAAGATTTCGTATTCCGCGGCCTTCGACCGGATCGGACGCCTTTATGTCGGCGATGGGGACCGGATCGTGCGCGTGAGCGACACGGATTCGGATGGAGTCGCGGACAGCTTCGAATCGATCGCGGAGGGCTTCAAGGATCGCGGACCTCAGGGGCTCCTATTCCTGGGGGATCGGATCTTCGCCAATGGGGATAAGTCCAACTGGATCCTGGAGGATTTGGACGCCGATGGGATTCCAAGGACCCGGCGCAAGATCGGTGGACCGGTTGAAACCGGTGGCGATCACCACGCGCACGCCTTCATCCGGGGTTTGGATGGGTACGTCTACTGGTTGGCCGGGAACGACAGTGGCTTCACCCCGGAGGGCCACATCACCGAGGAGAATTCCCCGATCCGGAAGCCGCTTGGATCGACCGTGTTTCGGATCAGCCCGGATGGCGCCCGCTGGGAGGCCATCGGAACAGGCTGCCGGAATCCCTATGACATCGCCGTGAATGACCTCGGGGAGATTTTCACCGTGGACAGCGACCACGAAGGGCAGATCGGACTCCCCTTCTATCGCCCGGTCCGAGTCACCCACTACACCGCCGGTTCGCGGATGGGATGGACCTCGTGGGGCGACGGCAAGTTGATGCCCTGTTTGATCGACAATCTCCCGGGCCTGTTCACGGTGGGGCGCGCCTCGCCGACCGGGGTTCTGTTCTACGAACACAAACAGTTCCCCGAACCCTACCGGGGCGCCCTTTTCATGGGGGACTACCTGAACAAGCGCGGCGAGACCCTTCGTTACGCCACCACGGGGCGGATTCTGGCGTTCCGCTTGAACCGTCAGGGGTCCACCTGGTCGGTTGATCAGGAGCTTTTCGCCGTCCCGAAGAAGGAGGCTGGCGTGGGACCGTCCTTCGCGGTGATTGACCTCGCGGTGGCCCCGGACGGCAGTCTTTTGGTCACCACCTCCGGGGATGGCGTATTCCGAATCTTCCATGATCCCGAAGGCAAGGGTCCGAAGCCCTTGAACTTGGTCGCGGGACTTTCAGAAGGACTTTCCCCCGTGGAGGAGATTCTGGCGTATCCGCAGCCCGGGGAGACCTGGGCCCTGCCGAGGTTGGAGCAACTCGCCCAAGAGGTGAACCCCGCCTCTCTGGTCTTGGACGCCAGCCGTCCAACCAAGGACCGTCTCCGCCTCTTCCAATTGGTTGCGCCCAAGTTCGCCGAGCTACCCTCGGATTTCCTTTCGACCCTTTCCCGCGACCAGGCTCCCGAGATGCGCGCCCAGGCGGCTTGGCTGGTGGGGTTGAGAGCGAGGCTTGAGGAGCAGCCGCTCCTGATCCCCCTTCTCAGGGATCCCGATGGGTTGGTGCGGAGACGAGCCGCCGAGGCGCTGGCGCGCCTTCCGGAGGACCAGCCCGTGGAGCCGATCCTTCCCCTCCTCATGGAGGAGGACCGCTGGGTTCGTTTCGCTGGGATGCACGCTCTTTCGCACCGAGACCCGAACAAGTGGGTGAAGACCCTTCTCACCAAACGGCCTCCGAGGATGGTGGCCGCCGCGCTCGTGGCGCTCTCCTGGACCGCCGAGGGGGAGAACCCGAGCGCGGAGACCAAGGCCGCGGCGGCGCGCTCCTTGGACTGGCTGTGGCTATCGGTTCAACGAGGAGTGGACCGTGAGCGGGCGCTCGAAAACCTCCGCGTGACTCGAATTTGGAAACCCCTTCTGGATGATGGGGCGCTTGCGGGGATTTGCGAAAAGGTTCAGCCCGTGCTCGCGCATTCCGACCTTGATGTCCTCACCGAGGCCACCCATCTGGTGGGCGCTCTACGCTGCTCGGAGGCTGTTCCGATCCTCGCGCGCAGGTTTCAGGAAATCGAGGATCCGGTTTTGCAGCTGCTGATCATGGACCAGCTGGCCTCGATCAAGGACGGCTGGACTCCCGCGCTGGAGGCGGATGCCATCACCTGGTTGGATGCCTCGGATGAGGGCTGGCACGGGGACCGTCGCGGCAAGGGGACCAGCTACCCCGATTGGTGGAACCGGATTGTGACCACGTTCATCGACAACCACGCCCAACCTGTTCTCGCGCGCCTCGCGGAATTCAATCTCACCGGTCCCTTCGGCGCGGCGGCCCTGGCCAAGGCGGAAAAGGGGGGCGCTCCAAGCTCCGTGGACCTCGAAGGACTAAAGAAGGTCCGGGAGGAGCGTCTGGACAATCGAAGGCGAGAGCTTCCCCCCTCCGAGGGGATTCAGCACTCCAACGCGGAAATCCGGGAATTCGTGCTGTCCAAAGCGGTCGATGGCGGGTCGGTCGAGCTCGGCAAGGAGATCTTTCAATACCAGTGCATGACCTGCCACGATCCGAAGTCGGCGCAGTCCCGCCGCGGTCCCAATCTGGACGCCATCCGCGCGGCCACCCCCGAGCTGTTGATCGATTCCATCCTCGAGCCCAACCGGTCGGTGAAGCCGGAGTTCCGCAACCACCTGGTGACTCTCGCGGATGGCGAGGTGGTGACTGGGCTGCCCATCGAGGAGAGCGAGACTGAAGTGGTGTATGCCGGAGAGGGCGAACCGCGCCGTTTGAGCCGTGAGGAAATCGAACGCGTGGATATCAGCCAATTCTCCCCGATGCCGGAAAACCTGCTCAATGTCCTTTCCTGGAATGAAATCCGCGACCTGTGGGCGTATCTGCGTGGGGGCGAAAAACAGGGGAAATAGCGCATCCTCCGCCCTTATTGTCTTTCGCGCGTTCTTTCCCGGTGTTTTTCCAGGATCAAGCGGGTCACTCGTTCGAGCCCGCCCCGGAAGTCGTGCGCGAGCAGACGCGCCCGCATTTCCTCGCGGCGCTCACGATGGTCAAGGAGCTCCCGGACCGCCTTGACCAAGCCCGGATCGCGGAGGTCGGCTCCAAGCCCCAGGTTCACAAACCCATTCTCCGCGTGACCGAAGGCGTGGGCCATTTCGCGAGCGTTCTGTGCGATCAACAGCGCCGGGGTTCCCACCGAGGCGACCTCGTACATGGTCCGTCCGCAAGAGGTGACCACCAAATCCGCGCTCTTGAACTCGGTGGCCATCGAGGAGACCTGACGTTTCACCTCGACTCGGTCCGAGATCCCGAGTCTCCGGATGTCCGCGAGCAGGCGGGCCTCGGAGTCTGGGGGGTATCCAAGTCCGAGAATCACCACCAGGCGAATGCCTCGTTCGCGGATCAGTTCCGCGAGGGCCGCCACGGTTCGGTGGGTCTGGTCGCTGGGGTCCGCGCCGCCGAAGGTCACCACGATGCGTTCAACTTGATCGGAAAGCTCCCTCGGAGCGGTGTGCGCGAACTCCTCGCGGAGGCAGTAGTAATCCGGCCCCGAAAAGACATGCGGATAGGGGATCGCGCTTTGATATAGCGCGTTGATCGTGAGATCGGAATGCGCCATTCCGGGTCCAAGGTCCTCGAATGTCACCACAAAGATGCCGCGCTCCTTGAAGGCGAGCACCTCCTCAGCGGTGGTGTCGAGGATGTCCAGGATCAGGATATCGGGGTTGTGGGCGAGGATGCGTTCGCAAATCTCTTCACGCGGCGCGGCGGTGTGAGGATAGAAGGCGTCGGCGACCATCGCCACCGCCTCCGTGTGTTTGTCATCCAGAAAGAAGTGAAGATGATGATCGAGGAGGCGGTTGGCGAGCAACAGCATGCGGTAAACATGCCCGAAGCCGATCGGGCGGTTTCCGTCCACGCGAATCGCCAATCGTTTCCGGTCGAGCTGTTTTTCGACAATCCACCAATCCTCGATCCGGTCGATGTCGATGGCTTCGTCCTGGGACACTTCAAAGACCGCGACATTCTCCCCGAAGCGGCTGGTGGGAGTGACGCAGCGCTTGCGCGAGATGAAGAAGGCTCCGGTCTCACGGTACAGTGGGGGGAGCAGTTGGCGGTTCACCCGTTTGGCGTAGTTGGGAACAATCTTGCCGTCCTTCTCGACCCAAGAAAGACGGGGGTCGTTGACCACCGAGATCAGCGTGTCGATCTCGGGGGATTCCCGCATGCGGCGCATGGCTTCGCGGAGGGTTTCCACTCGCAGGAGCGGCGAGGTGGGCTGAAGTGTCACCACCAGCTCATGGGCGTGGCCGCGGGCCTCGACCACATCATGGATGACCCCGTCCAGGGTGGCGTCGTCGGTGGCCAAGCGCGCCGGACGGCGATGGACCCGGGCCCCGCACTCGGCGGCCACATGCGCGATTTCATCATGGTCGGTGCTGACCACGACCTCCTCAAAACAGCCGGATTCGAGAGCGGTGTGAATGGCGTGCCAAATGAGCGGCTTGCCCCCGAGTTCGCGGATGTTCTTGCGGGGAATCCCCTTGGAGCCCCCGCGCGCGGGGATGATGGCGATGGCGTTCATCCGCTCGGTCTGGGTCACCGGGGTGGTTCGTATTCGAGGCCCAGCGGGCCGATGTACTCGGCGTCGGGACGGATCAGGCGGTTGTTTTCGAATTGTTCGATGACATGCGCCGCCCATCCCGATATTCGACTCGCGGCAAAAATCGGGGTGTACATGGGCACCGGAATTCCCAGCAGGCGGTAAACCCACGCGCAGGGGAAGTCCACGTTCGGGAAGAGGTTCTTCTCCCGTTTCATGACTGCCTCGATGGCGTCCGCGATGTCCGCGAAGCGGGTGTCTCCGCGCTTCTCGGCCAGTTTCCTCCCAGCCTCGCGGAGAGAAACCGCGCGGCTGTCGCACTGCTTATAGACACGGTGACCGAATCCCATGATCTTCTTCTTCTGACGGAGCGCGTCCATCACCCATGGCTCCGCCTTGTCCACCTCGCCGACCTCCTCCAGCATGGTCATCGCGGCCTCATTGGCTCCGCCGTGGAGCGGCCCCTTGAGCGTGCCGATGGCGCCGGTGATGGATGAGTGGAGATCCGAGAGCGTGGAGGCGCACACTCGGGCGGTGAAGGTCGAGGCGTTGTACCCATGTTCGGCGTACAGCACAAGCGAGAGGTTCATCACCGCGACATCATCAGAGTCCGGAACCTTCCCGGTGAGTTGAAGCAGAAGATTCCCGGCGTGGTTGAGATCGGATCGGGCTTCGGGCATGGCGCGCTTGGCCGACTTGGCGGCGAGAGCGCCAAGGACAAGGGGGGCCTTGGCCAGAAGACGGATCGCCTTGCGGATGTTGGCCTCGCGGGAATTGTCCTCCACATCCGGGTCCCATCCGGCGGTGGCCGATAGAGCGGTGCGGAGCGCATCCATCGGGTGCATCTGATCGGGCAGGGCGCGGATCAGATTCAGGATCGGCTGCTCCAGGCTCCGCGCCGTATGCAGGTCGCGCTTAAACTTATCCAGCTCCGCCAGGGAAGGGAGCCTTCCCAGAAGGAGCAAATGGGCGGTTTCCTCGAATTCGCCACGATGTCCAAGCTCCGAGGCGTCATAGCCTCGATAGATCAGTTTGTCGACATCGGAGCGGACATCGGAAAGCGAGGTTCTTCCGGCGACAATTCCTTCAAGGCCGGGGCTGTAGTGGGGATGGTCATGCATGGGGCCGCTGTCTCCTCGTGGATGAGAGTTGTCTTTTACCAGAAAAGGGGGGGGATTCGTAGACAGGGTGGCTCTTTTCCCGTCCAAAAAAAGAAAAGGAGGAGCCAATGGGCGCGGCTCCTCGAGGGTCGGGGTGGGATGTGTGGGGGGAATTGGGAGGGTGTCAGTGTTCGCTTGAGTCCTTTTCAATCTTGTTCAGGGAGACCGAATTGATGCAGTAACGCTTGCCGGTCGGGGCCGGTCCATCCTCGAAGACATGCCCCAGGTGGGCTTCGCAGCGGGAGCACATCACCTCGGTCCGGCGCATGAAATGGCTGAAGTCGTCCTCGGTTTTCACCGCGCGCTCTTCCATCGGGGCCCAAAAGCTCGGCCATCCGGTTCCGGAGTCGAATTTGGCATCCGAGCTGAATAGCTCCTGCCCGCAGCAGACACAGGCGTAGACCCCCGCCTCTTTCGAGTTCCAATACTTCCCGGTGAACGCGCGCTCGGTTCCCTTCTGACGCGCCACGCGGAATTGCTCCGGAGTAAGCATGGCTTTCCACTCCTCATCGGTCTTGACCACTTTCTCTGACATGGCGGCGCTCCTTTCGCTCCTCGGTTTCTTTGCGGCGGCTTGGGTCTCAAGATGCGCGGTGACCTCCTCCGCGCCCACCACCTTGAGCGTGGCGGGACATTGGATGACACCGACGAAAGAGGCTCGTTCCGGTTTGAGATCCGCCGGTAGGGGAACTCGAATCGTTCCCGCCTCGCCGCCATGGGCTGAGGTGGTCCGGAAGGCCCTCACCACGTTGGCGTGGTGCAGGACCCTGCCGGCGTTTTCCCCGCGCGGCGCCTCGGATGACCGAGTATGTTCGACCAAGGCGACATGCAGTTCCAGTGGTCCATTCCATCCGCCGATCCGGTAATTCAAGCGGGCTTCCTTTGAAATGGTTTCGACCTTGAGATGGACCGCGACAGGGCGGGTCTCGCGCAACGCCTCCTCGATGGCGGACCTTCCCCGCGCGCGGTCCGAACCGACCAACTCGACCGCTCCGTTGATCACCATCTGTGGGGTGTAAACCCGTCCATCGGAGAGGGCCGCGCCATAGCGTCGCTGGCGCTCCGTGAAATCGGCATGGCTGAAGGGATCCGGCCAACCGAGGTGATTCCAATAATCGACATGAAACGAGAGTGGGAAGAGGCGCAGCCCTTTGGTTCGGGCCTCTTCGGCAAGCTCGATCAGGAATTGGTCCGCGGGGGGACAACTGGAGCACCCCTCCGAGGTGAACAGCTCCACCACCGCGAATGGCGGGACCGTCTCCTCCAGATTCACACCGGTCACCGCCCCCACCAGTCCGGCGGCAAGCAGCACGGGAACGACTGTCACCCCGATGAGGTGAAGCTTGAGCAGCATATCGAGGACCCTCCCTCTCACGGTCTGTATTTCAACGAACGCCACCTTTACAAGAAACGGGCCAAATTGTTTTTCAGGGGAAAAGCCTCGGTGGGGACCTTCGGCCATGAGATTCGCGTGGGCAACCCACGAGATTTCGTGGCCCAGATGCCCCGTGGCTCCATCTGGATTGCCAGGAATTGGGTGGGGAGGCACACTTGCTGATTATGGTAACTCTCACCCCCCCCATCAAATCGCGCCGAATTCCGTTGATCCCGGGCTTACTCTTTGTCCTTCTGCTTGGTGGAGTCGCCCAATCCGAGCCACTCCTCAAACTGGAGAAAGGGTGGCGCTTTTCTCCCGATCCAAAGGGCGAAGGAGAGCAGCTCGGCTGGCACCTGCCGGAGTTCGAGGACTCCTCATGGGCGACCCTTGAAGCCGGGAAACGCTGGGAAGACCAAGGCTATCCCGACCTGGATGGGAAGGCTTGGTATCGAATCCGGTTCGAGGTCCCCGCCGATTGGAAGGGGGGACCCGCCTGGCTCGTTTTCGGTGGGGTCAATGACGCCTACGTTCTCTACTGCAACGGCGTTCGGGTCAACTCGTATGGGACTCGAACCTCGCGCACGGTCGCCCAAACTCAGACCATCGCTGAACTTAGCGCCTGGCTCCAACCCGGAAAAACCAACTTGATCGCGGTCTGCGTGGATGACTTTGGGGGCAACGGCGGCCTCTGGAGACTTCCCTGCGCGCTGACCAACGCCCCGGCGCTGACTCCCTACTTCATCGGCATGGAGACCGCGATGGATTATGAGCACCACGCGCTGGTGGTGGACCTCGATATGGCGGTTTTTGGAAACGATCAGCCGCGCCGCAAAATCGTGGTGGAGGTCCACGAGGTCCAAGGGGCCTGGAAGGATCGCCGCGAAGTGACGCGCGAGGCGGGGCATCCGACGGAGACTTTCACCTTCGCGCTTCCGGAGTCCGACAAAGATCGGTCCTACATGGTTCATCCCACGGTCCGCTCGGATGAGGATGGACAGTTCCTGATGCCCCCGATTCCCTCCGAGATCGCGGTGGAATGGAAGGGTAAGCCAACTTGGCCCGCACCGCACAAAAACCTCAAAGTCTTGAACAACTTTGTGACCGAACTCGCAAGCGGGACCCTTCCGGCGGGTGCGAAGGATCGAATCTCATTTCCTAACCCAAGGCGCGGATGGGTGTTCTTCTCGGCGCACGGCAAAGCTGGAGCAAGACTCCCCCAGGCTCCCCGTGCACATTTGGAGAACTCGACGGAGCCGGTTCTTTTCCGTCAAGAACCGAACAGCGGCGCCTGGGAGGCCATGCGCTTCCTCTCGGAGGGTTCGCACAGACTCACCGTGGAAACGGACAGTGAGACCGAGGTCCGGATTCGCGCCATCCCGGAGATTGGGTTTTGTTATTACCCCACCAGCGCGCACATTCCTCAGCATGGTCCTTACGATTGGGCTTACATGACCCGGCATGTCCTGTCGAATGTGAATGTGCTCATCACCTCGGGGGGCGCGCCCGAGGCGGAGATCCACGAATGGCTGAAGGAGGGACGGCGCTGGGTGATCAACACCGGGTTGCCCGGACTGTACACGCCGCCGCCCACTCCGGAGGAGGTCTTTGAAGGCTGGGCGAAGGTCCCCCAGGTTTCCGATCCGAATTACGCCGGGATGATCGTGGACGAGTTCATCTTCAGTCGTGACGCTCACTACCCGGCCTGGACCGAGGCGATGGAGCGGATCGTGCGAAGCGACTTCTTCAAGGGGAAGACTTTCTACGGGTTCTGCAATGACCTCTATCTTGAGCCGGACAGTCGGGTCCGCGCGTTCTGCAAGAAACTGGCGGAGCTCGATGGTCGTTTCGCGGTGGAAAAATACATCCCCGAACGTCCCACCGAGGAAGAGGCCGCCCAGCTCCTGCGACGGGAACTCCAGGCGGTTCACCGTGGATGGAAGAAGTTTGTGCCCGGGTGGGAGAAGGTCGGGATGTACACTTTGGGGTATTTCTCAGCCCCTCCGGAAGGGCTGAATGTCCTCCCCTCGGTCAACTACCGGGTCTTCATGGAGATGCAGTTTCGCCTGCTCGCCACCGATCCCACCTTCTTCGGGTTGTATGGCCTGATGGAGTACCTGGTGAGCTACGCCGATGAAGAGAATGTCCGCTGGGCGCACCAGCTCTTCCGGCACTATTGCATCGAGGGCAAAACCGAGCGTCTCTCCCCGGACCCCTATCTCCTCCCGCATCTTGTCAACCCGGATTTCGCGGATGGGCTTGCCGGTTGGGATGTCGCCATGGCCACCCCTGAGAGTGTCCGAACCGAGGAGATGAAGGATTTTTCGTGGCTCCAGGGGCGCTATCCGCCGACGACAATCGGCGACAGGTTCGCTCTCCTGCTCCGTTCCGAGGAGCGCCCCAACAAGCTTTCACAGAGTCTGAAAGCCTTGGAGCCCGGAAGGCTCTATTCGCTGAAGCTCTTAAGCGCGGACCTTGCTCGGTTGGATCAGAAAACGGAACTTCCATTTCGGATTGACCTGGAGGGGGTGGAGCGAGTCGAGGATCTGTGCTTCCGAACAGTCTACCCGCACTGCTACTCCCACAACACGGGACCTTTCACGCCCGAGCGCCCAGCCTACTTCAACTACCATCGGCTGGTGTTTCGCGCAAAGGGAACGGAGGGGCGAGTCACCCTCTCCGACTGGCTGAGCGACACGGAAGCGGGGGGGACCCGGGGACAGCGCCTGGCGCTCAATTTCGTGGAGGTTCAACCTTACCTCGAACCCTGACCCGTGCGATTCCAATCGTCGTAGCCGAGCAGGTCGTAGAGCTCCCGGCGGGTCTGCATGTGGTCAAGCAGGCCGGCCTGGGTCCCCTTGACGCGGAGCTCGGCAAGGGTTTCTCCCGCGGCGGCCATCATCACCCGCAGGCAGGTCTGGGGATACAGGACCACCCGAACCCCCGCATCCGCGAGCTCGCCAAGTCCGAGGAGCGGCGACTTCCCGAACTCGGTCATGTTGGCGAGGATCGGAACGGGAAGGGCCTCGGCGAAGCGCGCGAACTCTTCAAGGCTTTCCAGCGCCTCCGGAAAGATCGCATCCGCGCCCGCCTCGACATAGACCTTGGCGCGGTCCAGCGCGGCATCAAACCCTTCCACCGAGCGGGCGTCGGTCCGGGCCACGAGCACGAAATCCGGGTCGGTTCGTCCGCTCAGCGCAGATCGAATCCGATCCGTCATGACCTCCACCGGCACAAGTTCCTTGCCGGGGAGGTGCCCGCAGCGTTTGTCGGCGACCTGGTCCTCCAAGTGGATACCGGCCACCCCCTCGAGGATAAAACTCTCCACCGCCCGGCGGATCATCGCCGGGCCGCCATAGCCCGTGTCGGCATCACACAAGCAGGGCAGGGAGGTGGCGCGCGCGATCTGTCCCGCCAACCGCACCGCCTCGGTCATCGTGAGCAGACCGACATCCGGCAGCCCCAGACCGGCGTTGGAAAGTCCCGCGCCGGAGATGTAGACCATATCGAAACCCGCGCGTTCGACCAGCCGCGCAAGCAGCGGATTGAACACACCCGGGGCTTGAACGGTCTTCTTTCCCGCGAGAAGCCGCCGCAGTCGGGTAGTGGGACGGACGTTGGCGGCGCTCACGGCCAGCGGTTCAGTTTCCGGCCTTCTTGAGCCACTCATCCACATTCTCGGCGGTGATCCCCACGGTTTCGAGCGTGATCTCCTTGGGAACCTGCTCGCCCTTGAGGATCTTGAGGGCGGTTTCGATGGCCTCGGCCCCTCCGGTGGGATAGAGGAAGGTCGCGGCCAGGACCCCCTGTTTGACATACATCATCCCCTCATGGGGGAGGGCGTCGATGCCCACGAAGAGGATCTCCTTGGCGCGGCCCGACGCCTGAGCGGCCAGATAAGCCCCATGCGCCATCGGATCATTGTGAGCGTAAACCAGATCGATCTTGGGTAGGCGTGAAAGCGCCGACTCCATCTCCTTGCGGCCATTCGGTTCCAGCCATTTGCCGTCCGCCTCAAAGGGAATCTTGATCTCGGTCCCCTCGATCCCTTTCCGGAAACCGGAGTTGCGGTCCTGACCGGGGGTGGAGGTCATCAGGCCCTTGAGTTCCACCACCGTGCCCTTGCCCCCCAAACGTTGGGCGATCCACTTGCCCGCCATTTCGCCGATCAGTTTGTTATCCGCCCCGACAAAGCAGGTGTAATCCTGTCCGATGACCTTGCGGTCCAGCACGACCACCGGAATCCCGGTCTTGAAAGCCGCGCGGACCGGTGGGGTGAGCGGCGCGGCCTCCAGCGGCGAAACCAGCAGGCAGTCCACCTTCTGGGCCACGAACTCCTCGACATGGGTTCGCTGGCGCAGGGAGTCGTTTTGCGCATCCTTGAAATCCACCCGGATGTTGTCGTGGGCGGCGGCCGCGCGCTTGATATCGGCGTTCATCTGGACCCGCCACGGCTCACCCAGATTGCACTGCGACATGCCGATTACCCACGGATCTTCTTTGGTTCCCGATCCGGCCAGGGCAATCCCGGCCACCATCAGGGACAACAGCAGAACCACGGCGCTCCTCATCAGACCCTCTCCTTTGAGATCAAAGATTGACTGCCCGGTTTTCAATCCCAACAAGGCGGGACGGCCTTACTTGTCCCCTTCCATGATCCATTCTTCGTTGAAGCGGATGTACTTGATGGTTTCGCCGGGGTTGTCGGTCTTGTTGGTGTAGGTGTAGCACGCGATGATCGATCCATCCGACGCAAGGGTGAAGGATGGATAGGCCGCCGCGCCCTTGTCCGGCTCCCAGCGCTCGGCGTGACGCATCCATTTCCAGGTCTTGCCATCATCGTCCGAGAGGTGGATCGCCATGGTGTGGCGACCTTTTTCGGCATCGTTGTGGACCACCAGGATATGACCGTTCGCGAGGCGCAACCCCTCGACCCCCGCTCCGGAATCCAGGAGCTCGCTATCCTTCCCCATGGACCAGCTCATCCCCCCATCGGTGGACTCCGAATAGATGACCCGCTTGGGTGGGGGCCCGTTGTCCCGGAGATAGGCGACCAGGCTTCCATCCGAGCGCGGCACGATGCTCGGTTGGACTCCGCCGAGGGAGATGATCGGTCGGCTCGCGGTCCAGGTCTTGCCGTGGTCATCGCTGATCGCCACCAAGCCGAAGCTGAAACCATCCGAATAGAGGGGCATGAGGATTCTTCCGGAGTCCAGGACAGTCGCCTTGGAGCGCGGCATCCACCCCATCCGGCGCGTGTACTTGTCGGCGGCCTCCTCCTTGAGCTTGGCGAGCTCGTCTCCGTAAGCCTCGACCAGCTCCTTCGGCAGGGTCTTCTTGAATTCCTCCACCGCCGCCGCCACATCCTCCGCGAACACGTCCCCGGGTTTGAGCAGGATCGGAGTTTGCCAGGTCCAGTTGGGCGCTCCCGGGGTGTTGTAGTCGGTGGAGATCCGGGCCATCAGGATCGCGGTCTCCCAACGGTTGGCGACCAAGAGCGGCCAGAACATCCAGAGCTTCTTTTCCTTGTCCACGACCAGCGCGGAGTTGCAGTCCGGGAAGCCCTCGAAGTCGGCCATGTCGAATACTTCCGACCACTTCTCTTCGCCCTTGCGGAGACGGGCCCCCACGATCTTGACCGAGTCGTCGCCCTTTTCACCATGCCCCTTGTACCACGAGGCGAGCAGGTCGCCGTTGGGGAGCTCGACAATGCAGGAACCGTGATTGTGGAAACTGTTGATCGGTTCGATCAGCGCCGAGGTGTATCGCGGCTCGGCCCGGACCCCGAAGGCGCACGCGAGGATCAGGGAGAACGCGGGGAAGAAGCGGAAGAATGTGGACATGAGGATACTCCCACCGAGAGATTTCGAGACCTTCACCAGCCACGCCACCGTGGCCACTCGATAGGATGAACCAGCCTCCCCATCAGGTCCAGACCTCTTCTCCCCTCGGAGCGGTTTCCTCCCGGACCCGCTCGCACCGGAGTTGCACTCCGGTGCGGAACCCCATCCACCGCTCGCACAGGAGTTGGACTCCTGTGCGGAACCCGGTCGGGGAGGTGCACTCGGCATCCACGCGGCGAGCCAACCGCTCCCTTACGGTCGCGGCTCGGACACTCCCACTCCCGCGCGTGGGAGAGGACTGGGGTGAGGGGGGGATCAAGGCCCGCTGACCTTTTGCCAATCCGCGATCAAGAGCAGCAGGTCCTCCGTGTCCACCTTGCCGCTCTGGTTGATGTCCGAACGGCTGTTGATAAACGGCCCCGGGTACTCGTACGCTCCCATGTCAAAAGCATCGGGGCCGTCCACGCCAACACCCGGCACGTCCAGTGGGCGGGGGTTCCCGATCACGTCCCGATCCGAGGAGGCTCGTGTCGCCGTGTCGATACAGGGGGAGCCTGGAAGAAGACTGTACGGCTTCGGAGTGAACAGGCCCGCAAGCTTTGGGTTACCCGAGATATTCCCCTCGCCGGCGACAAATGATGGAAAGAGGCTATAGGACACGTCCAGTATGGGGGTGTCACCAAAGTCACTCGCAGTCGCATCAGCGACAATGCTTGATTGAATGATGGCCGTCGGTGTTCCCGGAAGTCCAGAGTCCTCGAAGAAGAACGAGATCTTCCTCGTTGGTCCAAAATCGCCTTGCTGATTTCTGACAATCGTGCAGTTCCTTGCGACAACTATCGCATCACGTATATACACTCCACCGCCCCTTGCTTCCTCGAAGCGGCCTCCGCCGCCACCCGAGATTGGTTTATGTAGAACCAAATTGTCAGTGATTAAACACGAGTCGATCACGGGCGACATTGATCCGCTGCAGTAAACGCCCCCACCTCTGGCACGAGAAACGTTTCCGAACACCCGGCAGTTCACCATGCGTAAGGAGGATTCCGGTCTCTCTCCGGATACATCGATTCCGCCTCCACCTCCGAGGTTATTAATGTTCTGGGTAATCGTACACCCAGTGATAACCGTCGAGCCTTCGAAAATTGCTATCCCCGGTCCATTCTCCAAGACCTCACAGCGAAACACCGAGACTTCTGAATCAATTAACGAAATCCCGCGTGTGCCCTTCCTTAGAACAAAACCATCAAGGATTGCTGAAACGATGTCCGTAGCCCGAACGACCTGCCGCCCCGTCCCTCCGGCATAGAGTGTTGTGGTGTGTGCGTTCCAATCACGCAGGCTAAACTGATCCTCCGCTTCAGTGCCAGCGAATCCGCCGTAGATGCCGACACCAGACTTCAGATTGACCGCCTCGGCATACAAACCTCCCTTCACCCAAATCGCATCCCCGCTCGCAGAATGTGCAATTCCTGCAGAAACGGTCTTATAGGCCGTTTCCCAGGTTTCTCCATTCTCTCCCGATCCATCGAGAGCAACACGGATGATCTTGGCCCCGGCGGTATGGCAGAGAACCAGCCACAAGAACACGACCCACACGAGGATCTGCTTGGTCAAAGGTCCCTTGGACGCAGCGGCGCGACTTGTCGGGGCGGAATCGTGATCGGACTTTCTGGAGCGGCGGCGTGTGCGCATGGTGCAGCCTCCGGACATCGGGAGTGTCGGGGGCGGCGAATACAGGGCGTATCATAGCGTGGGTGGGCGGAGGTTGACAGGTAGTTTCTAAAGCAGGCGCGAGCAAGATATGCTGCAACCGAACTGAGCCGCGACCATGAGGGAGCGGTCCGGTTCCCCCACCCGCTTGCTCACGCGCGCGGTGCGGACCTCTTCTCCCCTCGAAACGGATTCCTTGTATAGTCAGCCGGATCATGGAACCAGGCCGTCCACCGCGCATCGCCTTTGTCGATCTGACCTTTAACTGGCCCCCCGTGGGAGGGTGTTGGGTGGATCTCAAAGAGGTCATGGCCGGGCTTGCCCGGAGGGGCCATGAGGTCTGTCTGTTCGTTCCGGTCTGGACCGATTACTACCCGCGTGGGGACATCCGCGCCGAGCTCCCATTCCCTGTCCGCAAGGTCCATTTCAGCCGCTTCACCTTCAACGCCTGGCATCTCCGGAAACGGTTGGGCGCGCTGGTGCGGGAATGGAATCCGGACATCGTGTTCCTGGGGGATGGCTATCACCTCAAACCTCATCTGCTCGACCATTTCTCCCGTTCCTTCCCGACAATCTGCCGGTTCTACGCCTACGATGTGAACTGCCTCAACCTGCACTACTGGCTCTACAACGAGGGGCGCATCTGCGATGGTGGATTTCTGACCGACCCCGGTCGCTGCCACCGCTGCTGGCACCCCCGTGGTTCTTTCAAAGGGCGTCTCATTGAGATCGCCAAAGGCCGTCCGGACCGTCACCCGGAGCTCCACTTCACCCAGGAATACGCCGCCGCGCTGGCCTTTACCCCCTGGTACCGCCGGAATCTGCCGAAGTGGCTCGCGCGCGCCGAGGGGCTGATTGTCTACAACGATTTTATCGCCGACTTCTTCCTCCCGGTTTCGGACAAGGTGCGGGTGATCCCCTCCGGGGTGGACACGCGGCGATTCCAACCCCAAGGGAACAGAGCCGCCACAAGAGAACGATCTTCGCGCCCCGTCATCCTCGTTCCGGGGCGGATCAACGATGAGCTCAAGGGATTCGAGACCGTGTGGGAGGCTTGTCGGAGGTTGCGAGAACAGGGTTTCGATTTCGAGGCGCGGGTGACCGCCGCGATGGAGTTTCGTTTCGAGGCGGATTGGATTGTGAACCTGGGGTGGGTTTCCCAAGACAAGGTCCCGGAGCTTTATCGGGATGTGGACATTGTGGTGGTTCCGAGCCTGTGGGTGGAGCCCTTCGGGATCACCACGCTGGAGGCCATGGCTTCGGGGCTTCCGGTGGTCGGGTCCCGCATTGGGGGCATCGCCGAAACCCTGGTGGATGGGGTCACCGGACTGCACTTCGAGGCGGGGGACGCGAAGGGGCTTGCGGATGCCCTGCGCCGCTTGCTCACGGACCCCACCCTGAGGGAGAGGCTCGGCGCGGCGGGCCGTTACCGAGCCGAGTCGGAATACGACTGGGAGGTCGTGATCGACCGCCACTACACGGGTTGGTTTGAATCGATCCTCAGGGAGCGCCATGCGTATCCTCGGCATCAGTGAGCTCGATAACGACGCCGGCGCCTGCGCGCTTGTGGATGGCCGGATTGTGGCCGCCGCGAACGAGGAGCGCTTCTCGCGGATCAAGCAGCATGCCGGGTTTCCCACACGGGCCGTGGAGTGGATCTGCTCGGAGCTCGGACTTAAACCGCGCGAATTCGATGGAGTGGCCATCGCCAAGCCCCCCGCCGAGGAGGAGATCCGCCTGGTCCGCGCGCCTCTCGCGAAATACTCCTGGAACTCCGAGAACCACTCCACGGCCCTGGAGAAATGGCTCACCCGCGCGGCTTTCCGGTTCCACCGTTTCCCCAAACATGCTCGCTCGGCGCGCGCCTTGAACCGCGAACTGGAGGATTGGCTTCGGCGCTCGGGGATGGAGGCTTCGCGGCTGTATCGAGTCGACCACCACCGCGCGCACGCTCTTTCCGCTTATTACGCCTCCGGTTTTGACTCGGCTTTGGTGGCCACCTGCGATGGCCAAGGGGCCGGGGTCACCGGAACACTCCGGGTCGGGGAAGGGAACGAGCTCCGCAAGCTACAGACTGTCTTCCTGCCCCACTCCATGGGCAATTTCTACGCCGCGGCCACCCGCGCGCTTGGCTTTCTCCCAAACCGCCATGAGGGCAAGGTGACCGGACTCGCGGCCTTCGGACACCCCTCCGAGGAAGACCTCAACGTCATTCGCCGGCTCGCCTGGTTTGAGGGGGACTCTTATCACTCGCCCTGCGTGCATGGGGCCTACCCCGGCCTCTTGAGGTTCCGCGATCAGGTCGGGAAGGAGCGCTTTGCGGCGTGCTTCCAGCAAATCCTCGAGGAGGTGGTGACCGGCTGGGTTCGGAGCGGCCTGCGCTTGACCGGCAAGGTCCGGGTCGCGCTTGCGGGGGGTGTGTTCGCCAATGTGAAGCTCAACCAGCGCATCGCGGAGATCGGGGGGGTGGAGGAGGTGTTTGTCTTCCCCGGGATGGCGGATGGGGGACTGGGGCATGGGGCCGCGCTGGGATGGGATCAGGACCTCGGCGCGCGCGAAGCCGTGCATGGGCTTGAGCATGTCTTCTGGGGACCTGAGCCAAGAGAGGCGGAGTGCGAGGCGGCGCTGGCTTCCTCCGCGTGGGAGTGGTCGCGCCCGAACAACCTGGAAGCGGAGATTGCGCGTCTCTTGGGCCAAGGGAAAACAGTGGCAGTCTGCCGGGGGAGGCTGGAATTCGGTCCGCGCGCGCTTGGGCACCGCAGCATTCTCTACCAGGCGACCGATCCCACGGTCAACGACTGGCTCAACCGCAAACTGCGCCGCACCGAGTTCATGCCTTTCGCGCCGATGACACGGAGTGAGGATCTTGAAACGTGCTATCAGGGGTTCACCTCGAAATCCTCGGCGCGCTTCATGACCATCACCACGGACTGCTCGCGTGAGATGAGTGAGAAATGCCCGGCGGTGGTCCATGTGGATGGGACCGCGCGCCCCCAGATTGTCGCCCCGGAAGGCGAGCCTTTCGCCCACCGTGTGCTGACAGAGTATCAGCGCCTCACCGGGCTTCCGTGCCTGATCAACACCAGCTTCAACCTGCACGAGGAACCGATTGTTTGCAGCGTGTCGGATGCGGTTCGCGCGGCTGGGGAGGCCTCTCTGGATGCCCTGGTTCTCGGACCTTACCTGGCGCTCCTTTCCCAACGCGGGTGAACCCGGTTGGGGGTTATCCCGCCTGCCGGGAATAGATCTCCAGAATCTGACTTTCCCTCCGCGTGAAGACCAGGGCCGCCACCCATGTGAACAGGGTGTACAGCACAACCCCGTAGGCTCCCCCCAATAGAACCCACTCGATGGAGCCGAGGAATCCTGCCTCCGGTCCAAGCACAAAGCCGTGATAGATCAGAAACACCGGAAGCCCCATCAACAGGAGGAGCGCGAGGTTCAGGTAGGTCCACAGCGCCAGGACACACCCCTGACGTTGGCTTTGGGACTGTGAAAGGGGATTCCTCCCAGTCATCGACACTGGGACCGGCAAGAGGACCGAGGAAAGATTCCCCCAACCGAGGATCACGAGCAGAAGGCTCGCCCCCATCAGGATCAATGGAACCGCTTCGGTCATCCGGCGGAACAACCCCGACAGGAGAAGCACGACCAGGCCATTCCAGAGGAACGCCAAGGTTCCGTACACAATATTCTTCCCGATAAAGATGGTTCGTGCCCTGATCGGGGAGGAGAGGAGTTGGACCATCGCGCGGCTTTCCGTGCCGAGCGCCAGGAAAAACACCTGGGATTCCACATACAGCAGGATCAGAAGGGTTGAGAGCAGGAGGATCCCCCCGCGCTCCGCGACCTTCTCGAGGTCAAATCCGGCGCGGGTCAGCCCAATCGCGACCGGGAGGAGGAACAGGAAGGACTGCTGGATGACCAAAGTCTTGATGGACGGTTCGCGCCGGACCATCAGGCATTCCTTGACCACCACGCCTCCGAGAGCGCCGCCGAAATGGAAACCGGATCGAGGCTGCGCGCTCTTCTCCCATTTAAGCGCCGCGACCCCACGCGGGCCTCCCGCCTGCATCTCACCGAGGAGGGCCCTTTCAAGCAGACGGGTCCCCATCCACGGCAGCGCCAGAGTGATCGCCAGCGCCATCCCCGCCTGAAACAGGACCACGGCGGGGGAGCCTTGCGTGGGAAAGAGCAACCCCGAGTGCCAGCAGAACGGGGTGAGATGCACCCAATCCGGCAGGGATAAGTCGGAGATCGCGCGCCCGATATTCCCGTTTTCGGCGTGGAGGACCACTTGAATCCCGACTGTGATGAAAACCCCGAACAGCGGAAGAAGCACGCGCAGGAAGTCCTGATATTTTCTCCGCTTGAGGAATTGGAGGAAAGCAAGGGTGAGGACCAGCCGCAGCAGGGCCGTGTGCGCCAGAAAGAAAGCAAAGACCCCCATTCGGGAAAGCCACGCTCCAAAGCCCCCCGATATCACCCACATCGAGGCGGTGACCGAGGGGAGGAAGAAAACGACGCCCGGAGAAGCTAGCGACGAGGCAAGCACCACCGAGAAGAGGGTGCCGGCCGAGATCGGGTAAAGCTTGGACTTTTCGATATCGAGAAAATCGGCTGCATGGAAACCGAAGAACGGGGCGGTCAGGGAGTAAAGGTAATATGCCGCGAAGACCAGTGCGAACAGCGTCTTTATACCCTCCTCGGAGATCTCGTCCGAGCCCAGGACCGAGCTCACAACGTAAGCGATCAGACTCGAGAACGGAACGAAGAATAGAAGCAGCCCGGCCATCCCCGCCATTCGGGCGCTTTGGCCCCCGCCGGCCTGACGCCAAGCCTGTTTCCAGCGGACCGCAAGGAGGAGAAGGAAAGGGCGCATCCTTTGTGTCATGCGGCCGAGAGTTTGCGCACCTTAAGGCCACGACTGTTTTGTTCCGCGGTCCAAGGGTCATATACAACCTGCTGATTCAACCAGCTCTCCGGGGAAGGCCCGAATGCCTTCGCCAAACGGATCGACATCTGAGGGCTAATCCCGGCTCGCCGGTTAAGGATGGCCGACAGCGTTCCCTTGCGCGCGCCGGAAAGCGGGTGCAGGCGCAGGCCTGGAGGATTCATGTCCAATGGCGAGACCGAGGCTTGGAGTCGTCCCAGAATGAGGCGAAGCCGCGCGGCATGATTCGCCTGAATCCCGGAAGATGTCCCCCTCAGGAAGAAATGCTCGAGTCCGTTGTGCCGGAATTCCCTGATCACCAATCAAGTGTAACGTGTCCCGTAACACGTATTAAGGTGGACTGAGAGAAACAGTGTTCCCACGCCCGCAGCTTCGCGACACGACCCTCCCGAATCGAGCCAGGTCGATTTCCCGATTCCTCCTTCCTCCGGCAATGCGGTGCGGTTATACTTGTTCATTCCGACCAAAGGGGGTGGGCGCGCCATGGAGGGAAGTCGCTGGACACGGAGGGGCTTTCTCAAAACATCCATCGCTGCCGCCGGCGCGGCCCCCTATGTGATCCCATCCGGCGCGCTCGGAAACGACACGATCCCGCCGCCAAGCGAGCGAATCACCCTCGGACATATCGGAGTCGGCGGCCGCGGCACCGCGCTCCAAAAGGAATTCCAGGATCTTGCCGAGGCGCAATCGGTCGCGGTCTGCGATCCCTTCAAGGATCGACGCGAGGAGCGCGCGGCGGCTATCGACTCGGCCTACGCCGAGGATCGAAGCCGGGGGTCGTACAAGGGTTGCGCGATTTACAACGATTTCCGCGAGCTTTTAGCCCGAGATGACATTGACGCCGTGGTGGTGGCGACCCCCGACCATTGGCATGTTCCCATCGCGCTGGAGGCGGCGCGCGCGGGCAAGGACATGTATGTGGAAAAGCCGCTGGGGGTCAGCCTTGCTCAGGACTTCGCCTTGCGAAGGGCGATTCATCGTTACTCGCGGGTCTTCCAATACGGCACCCAGCAGCGCTCCAGCAAGTACTTCCACATGGCCTGCGAACTTGTACGCAATCACCGCGTCGGCGAGCTCAAATCCATCGATGTCTGGTGCGCGGCGGGAGGATGCGGTGGCTCGGTCGATCCGATCGAGGTTCCGGAAGGGTTCGATTACAACCTCTGGTTGGGACCCGCTCCCGAATCCCCCTACACCTCGGATCGCTGCCTGGCGCGTGGGGGGTATTGGATTTCGGACTATTCGCTTGGCTTTATCGCCGGCTGGGGTGTGCATCCGCTGGACATCGCGCAGTGGGGCATGGACGCCGATGGGACCGGCCCCATCCGGGTTGAGACCGTGGGGATTATCCCCAGTGATGGTCTCTACGACACCATTTCAACGTGGGATGCGCGCTGCTGGTATCGGAACGGGGTCGAGATCCACTTCATGAGCGAAGACCTCGCCCGGCCCATAGTCGAGAAGTACCGTGTCCACCACGACCACGGCACCACCTTTTTGGGGACCGAGGGGTGGATCAGCGTGGACCGGGGGGGAATCCATGCCGATCCGTCGACGCTCCTGGACGCGGAGGTCGGCCCGGAAGGGTTTCATCTCACCAAGAGCAAGAACCATCGTAAGAATTTCCTCGAGGCGGTCCGGAGTCGGGGGGAGACCATCAGCCCGATCGAGTCGGCGGTCCGCGTGGACACCCTCAGCCACCTCTGCAACATGTCGGCGCGCCTGGGACGACCCATCCGCTGGGATCCGGACCGCGAGGCTCCCATCGGGGACTCGGACGCCGAACGGATGATGGCGCGTCCGATGCGAAGCCCCTGGACAGTCTAGCGTGAATATCGGGACAGACCGGAGAGCACGACCATGCGAGATCAGACCCGTTGGGATCAGAAGGCTCCACTGCTGGCGGCTTACCACTTTGGTCAGAGCCGAGCGCTCCTTTTTGAGGTCGAATTGCTTGTCGGGGAGGCGTTTAACGATCCCGTGCTGAAGAGGGAGATGATCTCGCGCCTGGTGAACCTCCTGGACTCGGATGCCAGCCCCGACTGCCTCCGTTTTGTGTGCCGCGAGCTGGCCCTGCTTGGCGGAAAGGAGTCGGTTCCGGCGCTGGCGCGACGGCTCCGTGACAAGGAGGTGGGGGAAGCGGCGATCCATGCCCTTCAGATAATCCCGCACTCGTCGGCGGCCACGGGCCTGCGGTCCGGTTTGCTCGACAGCGAGAACCCCAAGCGGGTGGCTGTGGCCAACGCGCTCGGAGAGCGACGCGATCCGCTTGCGGTCGGACCGCTCAGCCGAGTCCTCAGCGAGCCGGATGAGAATCTGGCGGAGGCCTCGGCCCGCGCGCTCGGAAAGATCGGAAGCCGGTTCGGAGTGGGGGCTCTCCTCGCGGCTTGTGAGAAGAGACCCCCGTCTTCCCGCTCGGTGTTCAGCCACGCCGCCCTTGAATGCGCCGAGAGACTCGCCGAACAAGGGAGGACCGGAGAGGCGGCCGAAATCTACTCGCGCCTCGCGAAAGCGGAAACCATTGAACCGGTGCGCGCCGCCGCCGAGTGCGGCCTGAAGAGAACCACTCCCCGCCGCTGAGACCCGCGAATTGCGAGAAACGTCTCCTGACCTTCAATTAAAGGAGTGCAGTGGATATAGTGATTCCCGCATGCGGCAGATCCGCTGATTCTCAAGACCCAGTGAGTTGGTCTTCTTCCAGGAGGGGAAGTTATCCGCCATGAAACCCACGTCATCGCTTCTTTCAATGTTGCTCGCCGGGAGTGTCCTGGTTTCCCTGTGGGGCTGTGGAGGAGGGGAGCCTCCCAAGCCCGCTCAGAAGGCCGAGAAGAAAGAGGTCGCCAAGCCCGCCCCGAAGGCGGATGTCAAAGAGGCTCCCAAACCGGCTCAGAAAGTTGAGAAGAAAGTGGAGCCCAAAGAGCAGACCGCCCCCACCAAGCCACAAGCGCCTGTTCAGGGTGCAAAGGCCGATTCGAGTGACCTGATCGATTTTGCGTCCCTCAAGAACTATCCGGAACTGGCATATACCGCGACAGAAAACGAACCTGGGAACGGGGATGTTCGCTGCGCTCTCATGGATGGGGCCCGGCCACTCACCCCGGAAGGCAAACCCGCCAACGGATATTGGTGCGCGCCCACTCCGGCTCAGATGGAAATCGCCCTGAGCGACCCCAAGGGCGCCTGCTGGATCTCGTCCGTGGAGGTCGAGGGCACCCAGGGCGACTATGTATTCTCGGAGTGTTCCATCAACATCAAGACTCAAGAGAATCCCGCCTGGCATTCCCCCGAGGGTTTAATGGTCAATAGTCCCCAGGGCGCATCTCCGGGGAGCCAGGCGACCGGGGCGAGATATGTGTTCTCGTTCACCCCCGTGGCGGCCACCCATGTGCAGATCACGGTCACCAAGGGAGGGGTGAGGCGCACCCCACGAGCCTATGTCAGGGATATCGATGTTCTTGGGGTCGTGAAATAGCTGTCCTGATGAATCGTTACCCTTGGCGCTGGCGGGGATCGGCGGATGCCTTTGATTCTCGTTGAGGTTTCCGCCGCCCTGTTGCTGTTGAGCGGCGTTGCAGACCTTCCACGCTTGGGCGGTCCCCGCGCCACAAAGTGGGTCGGGTCGTTAATCGCGCTCATCGGATCGGCTCTCGGAGTCGCGGCGTCCGTGTGGGCCCTCACCCAGGCCTCCGAGGCCAGCCAGAGCATTTCGTGGAACTTGCCGGGGGGCGACCTGGATTTGGGGCTCGATCCGTTGAGCGCCTTCTTCCTGGTCCCCATTTTTTTTGTTGGCGGGTTGGGGACCCTCTATCAGATCGGGTATTGGGACCCCGCCTCTCATCCCCGCAACTTTCGAGCTCACCGCTTCTTCTGGGGGCTCCTCCAAGGGGGCCTTGCCCTGCTGGTCCTCGCGCGAAACGGCGTGGCCTTTCTCTTCGGATGGGAGGTCATGGCCCTTTCGGCCTTTTTCCTGATCTCAACGGAGGACCAGCGTGAAGAGGTTCGAGAGGCGGCCTGGGTTTACCTGGTGGCCACGCATGTCGGAACCCTTAGCCTGTTTGGGATGTTTTCCCTTCTTTGGGCATCGACCGGGTCGTTCGGATGGGGAACGCTCGACCTTGGGGGGCAGGAAACCTGGCGACTCTGGGGGGTCTTCGCGCTCGCAATCATCGGTTTCGGACTTAAGGCTGGACTGATGCCGCTCCACTTCTGGCTTCCCGGCGCGCACGCCAACGCCCCCAGCCATGTTTCCGCCATGCTCTCGGGGGTGGTGATCAAGATGGGGATCTATGGCTTGGCTCGGTTGCTTTCCATGATCCCGCAACCGCCCTTGAGCTGGGGTGGTTTGCTTCTGCTCCTTGGGGCCGTGAGCTGCGTGGGCGGGGTCCTGTTCGCGATTGGCCAACATGACCTCAAGCGACTGCTCGCCTATCACAGCGTGGAGAACATCGGAATCATCCTCATGGGGCTGGGATTGGCGCTTATCGGGCGGTCCACGGGAAGGCGTGATCTTCTGATGCTTGGGATGGCGGGCTGCCTCCTCCATGTCTGGAACCACGGCCTGTTCAAGCCGCTCCTCTTCTTCGGGGCCGGCGCGGTTCTGCACACAACCCAAACGCGAGAGATGGATGCTCTTGGCGGGCTTGCCGGACGGATGCCGTGGACCGCGGGTCTTTTCCTGGTCGGAGCGCTCTCGATTTGCGGCCTTCCGCCATTCAATGGATTTGTCAGCGAACTCTTCATTTACTTGGGATTCTTCCGAGGCCTCCTCACCGTGGATGGAGCCTCCTACCCGGCGGTCGCGCTGGGAGCGCCCATCCTCGCGATCGTCGGGGCGCTGGCGGTGGCCTGCTTTGTCAAAGTTTACGGAGTGGTGTTTCTTGGCTCTCCTCGGAGCTCGGCGGTCGCAAGCGCCCAGGAGCCCCCACTTACCATGCGGAGCGCCATGGCCCCCCTGGCGGTTGCTTGCGTGGGAATCGGTGTCGCGCCGTTCCTGGTCGCGCGACTCCTTGAGCATGCGGTGCGGACCTGGGGCGGAGAGAGCCTCTCCCCTGTCCGCGCGGCGGACATTGAGGCGTGGGTTCCGCTCGGTTGGCTGACCTTCTTGGGATTGGCGCTGATCCTCTCCATCGGCGTCTTGTTCCTCCGTTTTTCGCGAGTTTGGGGGCGCTCCACGGCGAGGAGCGTGACCTGGGACTGTGGCTATGCGGCGCCAACTCCGCGGATGCAATACACGTCGTCCTCCTTCGCGAAGATCCTGGTCGATCAGTTCTCTTGGGTTCTGCATCCCAAGGGAGAACAACCTCAGATCCGGGGCTTCTTCCCAACCACGGTCAAGCGCCATTCCTGGGTGGAGGATCGAGTTCTTGGGGAGATCATCCACCCCTTGGCGAAAGCGCTGGAGAGGCTTTGCGCGAGACTGCGCCCGCTTCAGCAGGGAAAACTTCAGGCATACCTCCTCTATGTGTTCATCATCCTTGGAATTCTGTTGATTTGGGGTGCTCTGGGGGCGCCTTGAAGAGAGATTCCTCCTTCAGTTCCTCCTTGACAGTTGGGACCACTTGGAAAAGAATGTCCAAAGTTGTCTATGCTGGGAGGGAGTTGAGGGTTTCGGGGGAGAAATGCAGCTCGGAGTCAAAGAAGCCGCCAGCCTGTTGGAAGTTTCCGAAAAAACCATCTACCGGTGGATCAAGCAGGGGACCATCCCGGCCTACAAGCTGAACGAGCAGTACCGCTTTAATCGCGCGGAGCTCCTGGAGTGGGCCACTTCTCGGCGAATCCATATCTCGCCCGAGATTTTCTCCGAAGTCGACGCCAGCCGCCTACCGCTTCCATCGGTCTCAGAGGCGCTTCAGGCGGGCGGGATTTTTTACCGGATTGGTGGCCAGGATAAGAACACGGTTTTGAGAGCGGTTGTGGACACCTTGCGCGTTCCGGAGGAAGTGGACCGCGAGTTTCTCTATCAGGTTCTGCTGGCCCGCGAGGCTCTCGGCTCGACCGGAATTGGGGATGGGATCGCCATTCCGCATGTCCGCAACCCGATTGTTCTGCATCTGCCGCGTCCCACGATCACGCTCTGCTTCCTGGAGAATCCCATCGAGTTCGGGGCGTTGGACGGCAACCCCGTGACCACCTTATTCACCCTGATCAGCCCCTCGGTCCGGGCGCATCTGCACATGCTGTCGCGGCTTGGCTTCATCCTCCGTAACAAAGACTTCCGGGCGCATCTCTCCGAACAGTCCTCGCGCGAGGAGCTCCTGCGCGCGCTCAAGGCCGCGGAGGAGGTGCTCCCTCCCCCTCCACCCCCGGTCACGGAACCCCAGCTTCCGAGGGGAGACCGGGTGGGCGGGGAGTAGAGGAGACCGAGGGTGATTCTACTTGTCTTGGAAGCCGCCGCCGCGCTCGCGCTTCTGAGCGGAGTCCCGGTCCTTCTGAGTGGGGCCGGCTCCATTCACGCGAGAGCTTTTGGGAGGGTCTTGGGTCTGCTTGGCTCCACAACGGGTCTCGTCGCTTCCATGTGGAGTCTCTGCTCGCACAACCATTCCCGCCAAGACTTCGCCTGGAGCCTTCCAGGAGCATCCTTGAGTCTGGGATTGGACCCGCTCAGTGCTTTCTTTCTGGTCCCAATCTTCCTGATCGGCGGTTTGGGGACCCTGTACCAGGCCGGTTACTGGACCCCCTCCATTCACCCTCGCAACTACAGGCGTCATTGTTTCTGCTGGGGGTTGCTCCAGGCCTCCATGGCGCTTGTGGTCATTGCTCGTCACGGTGTCCTTTTTCTCTTCGCCTGGGAGCTCATGGCGCTCTCCGCCTACTTCCTCATCTCGACCGAAGACCAATTGGAGGAGGTCCGCGAGGCGGGATGGGTCTACTTGGTCGCCACCCATGTCGGAACTCTCTCTCTATTTGGGATGTTTGCCCTGATGAAGACCCTTTCAGGCGCCTTGGAGTGGCATCCGCTCCCGACCGGGGCGCCGGAGGACTGGCGGCTCTTCGCGGTGTTTCTCCTCGGGCTTGTGGGGTTTGGAATCAAGGCCGGGATCATGCCGCTACACTTTTGGCTTCCCGGAGCGCACGCCAACGCCCCCAGCCATGTCTCAGCGATTCTCTCCGGGGTCATGCTCAAGATGGGAGTCTACGGTTTGGTCAGAACCCTTTCGCTGTTTCCCGATCCGCCTGTCGCTTGGGGCGCGATCCTCCTCGTCCTGGGAGCTGCCTCGGGTTTTCTTGGAATCTGGCTCGCAATGGCCAATCAGGACCTCAAGCGCCTCCTCGCCTACAGTAGCGTGGAGAATGTGGGAATCCTCCTGATGGGACTGGGGCTAGCGGTCATCGGGCGAGCCTTGGGAAGGGAGGACCTGCAGGTCCTCGGAATGGGTGGATGCCTCTTACATGTCTGGAACCATGCTCTGTTCAAGCCACTTCTCTTCTTTGGCGCCGGGTCCGTGCTGCATGCCACTCATTCTCGGCAACTCGATGTTTTGGGGGGACTCTCCAGACGCATGCCCCTTACCGCCGCGCTTTTTCTGATCGGGGCGCTGTCGATCAGCGCGCTTCCGCCCCTGAACGGATTTGTGAGTGAACTTCTCATCTATCAGGGCCTTTTCCGCGCTTCCCAAGCGCTGGATGGAGGGGGCTGGGCAGGGGCGGCCTTGAGCGCTCCGATCCTGGCGATGATTGGGGCGCTCGCGGCGGCCTGTTTCGTCAAGGTTTCGGGGGTCGCGTTCCTGGGGGCTCCACGCACCCCACGGGCGGAAGCCGCACGCGAGTCCCCGGGGTCCATGCTGGCTCCCATGGGAATCCTGGCCGCATGCTGTCTGGCGGTGGGCGTGCTTCCTGTCGGAGTGGCTCCATTCCTTGAGGCCGCGACCGAGTGTTGGATTGGAGAAACTCTCGTCGCAAACGGGGAAGGAACACTCGGCGCGATTGCGCCCTTGCGCGACATCGGTCTGCTCAGCGGGGCGCTTGCCATCGGGATAGCCTCAGTCTCCCTGCTCCTCTTGCCAAGAATGAAGAAGGTCGTGGGCCGACAGATGACCTGGGACTGCGGTTACTCCTCACCCGGTCCGCGGATGCAGTACAGCGCCTCCTCGTTCGCGCGAATCCTGGCCAAACCGCTTGAGTGGGTTTCCCACCCGACCTCGGCGTTCCCCCGGTTGGTCGGCCTTTTCCCGGAAAAGGGGCCTTTCAAGCCCCAAGAGTCGCGAAGCTTCCCGGAGGGGGGCCTTCAGCCGTATCTCACCCGTCTTGTGGAACACGGCAGGCTTCAGCTGAACCTCGCGCTCTTTGTTCTGATCCTTGGGATTCTCCTGTTCTTGGGGAGGCTCGACCCATGAGGGCGGCGGAATTCGCAATCCACTTGCTGCTCCTGCTGGCGTTTCCTCCGATCCTCTTGGGGGTGATCAACAAGACCAAAGCCGCCTTCGCGGGCCGTGTCGGCGCGCCGCTGCTCCAACCATACCACGATCTCCTCAAACTTTTTCGAAAGGGCTTGGTCCTGAGCGAGACCACCACCTGGGTGTTCACCCTGGCGCCGGCGGCGGCGCTCCTCGCGGTCATCCTGGCGGGGATGCTGCTTCCGGCGGGTCCCCTGGATGCTCCGATTCGATTCACCGGCGACATGATCCTGTTTGTGTACCTTCTCGGTTTGGCCAGGTTCCTGATCGCCACCGCCGCCCTCGACACCGGCTCTTCGTTTGAGGGAATGGGCGCCGCGCGCGAGGTTTCCTTCGCCTGTCTCGCGGAAGGAGCGGTCCTGTTTGCCTTCCTGGTTCTCGCGAAGAACTCTGGAGCGCTGGCTCTCAGCTCGATGTTGCGCGGTGTTGAGGAAGTGGAATGGGGAATCGCCGCCGCGCCGCTTCTTCTGATTTCAGCGGGACTTTTCATCGTGGTTCTCGCCGAAAACTGCCGGGTTCCCTTCGATGACCCGAACACCCACCTCGAACTCACCATGATTCATGAGGTGATGGTCCTGGACCATGGGGGTCCCCTGCTCGGCCTGATCCTCTATGGCGCGGCCATCAAACTCTACATCCTCGGGGCGCTGCTCGTTCAAGTGTTGATCCCCTTCGACAACATCGGTCCCGGCGGCGCGCCGGTCTTCGTGGCGGGACTGCTCGGACTCGCGGTCGCCATCGGGGTGGTTGAATCGATCATGGCCCGCCTGCAGCTCCGTCACATCCCCTATCTCCTCACCGCCGCGACCCTGTTCTGCGCGTTTGGATTTCTCTTGGTGACCAGGTAACGGATCCCATGCCCGTGCTCGACTCGCTCCTTATCGTGGTGCTCCTCTTGAACCTCTTTGTTCTTGGCACAAGCCGGATCTACGCGGTGATCCGCGCGGTTTCAGTGCAGGGCGCGCTCTTGGGTTTCATGCCTTTGCTGGTCCACGAAAAGATCGGGATTCAAACTGCGCTCCTGTCCGCGGCCACCGTCCTTCTCAAGGGAATCGTGATACCGAGGATGCTGATGCACGCCATGCGTGAAGCGCGGATCAAGCGCGAGGTGGAGCCTTTCATCGGGCTGCTTACTTCGATGGTTCTTGGAGCCGTGGCGGCTGGAGTGTCCGTGCTGGCCGCGCGAGAGCTTCCGCTCGCGGCCGGGCATGCCGCCTCGCTGGTGGTTCCATCCGCCCTAGCCACCTCCTTCACCGGATTCATCCTCCTGGTCACTCGTCTGAAGGCCATCAGTCAGGTCACCGGCTTTCTGCTGCTTGAAAACGGCATCTTCATCTTCGCCTTGCTGCTTCTGGAGGCGATGCCGTTCATTGTCGAGATCGGGGTCCTGCTCGACCTGTTCGTCGGCATCTTTCTGATCGGGATCATCGTGGAGCACATGAACCGGGAGTTTTCCTCCCTGGACACACGCCACTTGACCACCCTTAAGGAATGATTCGATGAGCCTCGGTTCGATCTGGTTTCCCTTGGTCATGGCGCTGCTCGCCTTCGGTCTTCCCTCGAACCGCTGGCGTCCCTGGCTCCTGCCGGCAAGCGGCCTCGCTCACCTATTGTTCTTTGCCCTCGGAATCACGGCCGAACGGGTTCCGGCGGATAGCCACTGGTTGGCCCTTGATCCCTTGGGCAAGTTGGTTCTCGGCCTGATCAGCGTGTTGTTCCTCCCGTGCTCCTTCTACGCCGCGGGCTACCTGAACCGGAGAGGAGAGCGCTCCAACCGAATCTTCTGCTCCTGCCTCCTCGTGTTCCTTGCGATGATGAGCTTGGTTTGTTGGTCTCAACATCTGGGGCTCCTGTGGGTGGCGATTGATGCCACGACGCTCGCCTCCGGACCTCTGATCTATTTTAATCGCACTCCGAGATCCATTGAGGCGGCTTGGAAGTACCTGATGGTCTGCTCGGTCGGGATTGCCCTCGCTCTATTGGGCTCGCTCTTCCTGGCATACGCCTCCCTGCATGGGGGGGAGGAATCGAGCCTGATCTTCGGCGACCTGTTGCTACATGCTCCCCAGCTCTCCAAGCCGTGGGTTCACGCAGGATTCGTGCTGCTCCTGGTAGGCTATGGAACCAAGATGGGACTCGCCCCGATGCACACCTGGAAGCCCGATGCCTATGGGGAGGCTCCGGGGGTGGTTGGGGCGCTGCTGGCGGGAGGCCTCGCCAACTGCGCGTTCCTTGCCATCCTGCGAGTGCATCAGGTTTGCATCGCGGCGGGCGAGGGGGAATACGCGAGCCGTTTGCTCCTCTTCGTGGCGCTCCTTTCAATGGCCTGCGCGGCGGTCTTCATGGTCGGGCAAAAGGATTTCAAACGCATGCTCGCTTATTCGAGCATCGAGCACATGGGCATCCTCGCGCTTGGAGTGGGCGTGGGCGGACTCGGGGCCCAAGGGGCGCTCTTGCACATGGTCAATAACGGACTCACCAAGGGGGTCCTGTTTCTGTCCGCGGGGAATCTCCATCGGGCCTATGGCGATAAGACCACAGATGCGGTCCGGGGCGCGCTCATCCGGTCCCCGCTGTCGGGCTGGCTGTTCCTCCTGGGGTTTCTTGCCATCACCGGTTCGCCCCCCTTTGCCCCCTTTGTTAGCGAGTTTTCCATCCTCCGCTCGATGGTTGAATCAGGGCGTCACCTTCCCGCCGCCGCGTTCCTGGCGTTCCTCCTCGTGATCTTCGTTGGGATGGGGAAAACAGTTCTTTCCGTGGTCCAGGGGAATCCTCCCGAAGGAGCCGACCAGGCAGGGGAGCGCGAAGGAGTGTTTACCAGTCTTCCCATTGTGATGCTGATGGGGGCTGTCTTGATGCTCGGAGTCTGGATTCCGGAGCCGCTATCCTCCCTTGTGGATTCAGCCGCCCGTTTCCTGGAGCTCAAGTCATGATTCCCGGACAGAGCGGCTTCGCGCCGGTGGCCAACAGCCGTCCGCTTCCATTAGGGGAGATCCGGATTCTGCCCTGGGAGGATTTCCACGCAAACCTGCTCCAGGCGGTCTCAAGAGGCGGGAGAGTGGCCGCGCTGTTTGGGATGAGTCCTCACGGCGAGAATCAACTCTTCCTGGTTCTCGCCGATGACACCGACAATAAGCTCTGGCTGGCGCGCACACGGCTCGAAGGCCCCAGTTTTCCTTCGCTGACCCCTTCCTGCCCCCAGGTGCATCTCTTCGAGCGCGAGATCGCGGAGCAGCGCGGGTGGGCGCCGCAGGGGCACCCTTGGCTCAAGCCTGTGCGGTTTTCCTTCGCCTTTCGGAGCGGTCCGGCGGCGCCCGAGGCTGCTCCCACCATCGGAGTCACGGATTTCTACCGAGTCGAGGGGGACGAAATCCACGAGGTGGCGGTCGGGCCTGTTCATGCCGGAGTCATTGAACCGGGTCACTTCCGGTTTCAGTGTCATGGCGAGGAGGTTCTCCACCTCGAGATTTCTCTTGGCTACCAGCATCGTGGGGTGGAGCGCGCGCTGATCGGAGGTCCCGACAAGCGCTCGATCCACTACATGGAGACCCTCGCGGGGGACTCAACAGCTGCTCATTCCACGGCGTACTGCCAGGTGATGGAGGCGCTTGGGCGCTGCAAGGAGCCGGCGCGTTCTCAAGTGATCCGCGGGATTGCACTCGAACTGGAGCGAATCGCCAACCATGTGGGGGACCTGGGCGCCTTGTCGGGGGATGTCGCCTTCCTGCCCACGGCATCGTTCTGTGGGCGCCTGCGAGGCGATTTCCTGAACATGACAGCGCTCCTGTGCGGAAACCGATTCGGTCGCGGCCTGGCCCGACCCGGTGGAGTCCGGTTCGATCTTTCAACCGAGCTCGCCGAGGAGCTTCTGCAACGCCTGGATTCCGTGGAATCCGATTTGGCGAGCGCGGTCAACCTGCTCTGGGACACCCCGTCGGTGATGGCTCGATTCGAGGGGGCTGGTCCTCTTCTGAAAGAGGATGCCGCCGAGCTCGGGATTGTCGGTCCGGCCGCACGGGCCTCCGGTCTGCTGCGCGACACTCGACACGATCAGCCTTGGGGGATCTATCGCTTCGTTCACATCCCGGTCTCCACCGGAGGCCCGGGAGATGTCTTTGCGCGCGCGCATGTGCGCTGGCTGGAGGTCCAGCGTTCAATGGCGTTTGTTCGCGAGCAGTTGAGGACCCTGCCCGGTGGACCTCATCGCGCCGAGTGTGGGTCGCTTGCGCCGGAATCCGTTTGTGTCTCTCTTGTTGAGGGGTGGCGCGGCGAAGTGTGTCATGTGGCGGTCACGGATTCCGAGGGTCATTTCCTGGCCTACAAAGTGGTTGATCCCTCTTTTCACAACTGGACCGGACTCGCGCTTGCGCTCCGGAACCAGCAGATTTCTGATTTTCCGCTGTGCAACAAAAGTTTCAACCTTTCCTATTGTGGACATGATCTATGAACACGAGGCAAGGTCAATTCATGGTTTACCGCGGGGGGGCTGAGAGATGCTGAAGATTCTCCTCACTCGGCTCCGCCAAGGTCACCGAACCCTCCGATTCCCCGATGGGCCGGCTCCGGAGATGCCGGATCGTTTCCGAGGACGGCCCGAGATCCATGCCGCGAAGTGCCCGGAACGTTGCAGCGAGTGCGCGGAGGCCTGTCCCACCGGGGCTATTGAAATCGGCGCGAAGGCCCGGATCGACCTCGGGAAATGCCTGTTTTGTTCAGACTGCGCGGATGCGTGTCCGGAGGGGGCGATCTCTTACAGCCGGGATTACAGGCTGGCCGTGCGCGCTCGATCCGACCTGATTGTGGAGGAAGGGGTGGCCGTTCGTCTGGAAGGCGAACTGGATCGGGAGCTGAAACGCCTGTTTGGACGGTCCCTCAAACTTCGGCAGGTGAGCGCCGGAGGCTGCAACGCCTGCGAGTCGGATGTGAACGTGCTCAACACCGTCGCTTGGGATATCGGGCGTTTTGGGATTCAATTCGTGGCATCCCCACGTCATGCCGATGGACTTCTCATCACCGGCCCGGTCACCCGGAACATGCACTTGGGGCTGATGAAGACATACGCAGCTGTTCCGCCGCCGAAAATCGTGATCGCGGTGGGGGGCTGCGCCATCTCAGGCGGCCCCTACATCGATCACGGGGAGACCTGCGGGGGTGCGGAATCGGTTCTGCCGGTCGATCTGTATATCCCGGGGTGTCCGCCCCATCCTCTCACAATCCTCGATGGGCTTCTGCGTCTCCTAGGAAGGATCAAGAACGGTGAGAGACCGGATGCAGCTCCTTGACACCCGAACCGCCTCTCAGGTATGGTTCCCACCCGTTGTGTAAAGGGAATTGCCTTTTCACGCTTTTCCCTCGATCAGGCCAACTTTCAAACCCCCTCTTCAAGGTTAAGGTTGATGGCAAAGGCTCAGGAATACTTGCAGACTCAGATTGAGATTTCGGACTTGTTCCATGTCTATGGGGAGCTGCTCTCGCCCCGGCAGCGGACTTTTATCCGGCTCTATTACGACGAAAACCTCTCCCTGGCCGAGATCGCCGAGCGTCACGAGATCTCTCGTCAGGCGGTCCACGATGCAATCAAGCACGGCCGGCGCGCTTTGGCGAATTACGAGCAGACATTGCACCTGCTGGAGCTGCGGCGCAACGGGGGGGCTCCTGTCACAAGCAATTGTTGGCGCGGCAAGGTGGAGACGATCCTCAACGAAATGGAAAAGACGCTCCGGGAGGGGTCCGCCGATCTGGCCAACCGGCTTCCCGCCCAGATTGCCTCTCTTCGCGAGCTCCTGAATGGAGTCGGGTCCCCGCCCGGGGCCCAGGATTCCTTCCGTGAGGAGGCGGTGGCCTAACTTGGCCCTCGGATTCGCTCATGTTTGACAGCCTGCAGACCCGTCTCGGAAACCTGTTCCGCTCGATCAGCGGTCAGGCGCGCATGACCGAGGCCAACATCGAAGAGGCCCTGGATGAGGTGCGCGTGGCGATGCTCGACGCCGATGTGAGCTACCGCGCCACTCGGAAATTCATCAACCATGTCAAGGAGCGCGCGGTCGGCCAGGAGGTGCTCCGAAGCCTCACCCCGGGCCAGCAGGTCATCAAAATAGTCCACGAAGAGCTGATCAACTTGATGGGAGGCGGGGAAGAGATTCCCACACTCCCGCGCGGGTCACGGCAGGCTGTCATGCTGATGGGCCTCCAAGGCTCCGGTAAGACCACAACCGCCGCCAAGCTCGCCAGTTTTTACAAGAAAGAAGGGCGACGTCCCCTGCTGGTCGCGGCGGATGTGTATCGGCCGGCGGCCATTGATCAGCTCAGAATCCTCGCGGAATCGATTGAAGTCCCGATCTGGGCTCCAGGGGCGAATGTGGACCCGGTGGAGATCGCCTCCGGGGCGCTGGCTCACGCGGACCGTGAGGTGCTGGACACGGTCATCCTCGACACCGCCGGTCGCCTCCATGTCGACGATGAAATGATGGGGGAGCTGGAGCGGATCCGCGACCTGGTCAAGCCGCACTGGCGCCTTTTCGTGGCCGATGCCATGACCGGGCAGGATGCCACCCAACAGGCCGAGGTTTTTCACGAAAAGATCGGGATCGATGGGGTCATCCTCACCAAGCTCGATGGCGACACCCGCGGCGGCGCGGCGATTTCGGTCCGCGCGGTCACTGGGAAGCCGATCCTCTTCGCGGGCATGGGAGAGAAGATCGACAACTTCGAGGTCTTCTATCCCGACCGAATGGCTTCCCGAATCCTGGGCATGGGGGATGTTCTCTCCCTGATCGAGAAGGCGGAGTCGGCCTACACGGAAGAGGAGACTCGCGCGCTTTCCAAGAAGATCCGCAAGGATGAGTTCGATTTCAACGATTTCCTGGACCAGATTCACCAGATCCGCAAGATGGGGGGAGTCCGCGAGCTGCTTTCCCTACTCCCCGGCTTCGGGACCAACTCGGCGGTGAAAAACCTGGACATGGGGGACAAGGAGCTCGTGCGGGTCGAGGCGATTGTGCTCTCGATGACTCGCCTGGAGCGGATGCGCCCCAGGATTCTCACCGGCTCGCGCCGCCGCCGGATCGCCGCCGGGAGCGGAACCACGGTGCAGGATGTGAACCGGCTGCTCGGTCAGTTTGAGCAGATGAAGAAAATGATGAAGAAGTCGATTGGGAGCAAGTTCACTCCCAGCGCCAAGGATCGGAAGAAACGCGCCAAGGCCAAGCCGAAAAGCATCTTCTCCCGCTTCGGGGGACGATAGGGCTGCGCCGGTGCAGCGCGCGATATAGGGCAAGCAAATCACGAAGAACGGAGATTCACGAGGAGGAAACAATGGCACTCAGAATTCGATTGACCCGCGTGGGGTCGCGTCACCGCCCCTGCTTCAGACTGGCGGTGGTGGACTCCCGCTCGCGGCGTGATGGGAGATCCACGGCGGTGTTGGGTTACTACCATCCCCTGGATGAGCCGCACACGCTCAAGATCCAATCCGAGACGGCCCTGGAATGGCTGAAGAAGGGCGCTCAGCCGACCGACACCGCGCGGAGCCTGCTCAAGCAAGCCGGGGTCTGGCAGCGTTTCCAGCTCCAAAAACAAGGCAAAGGCGAGGAAGAAGTTGAGGCTGAGGTGGCCAAGAGCCTGGACCGCATCAAATCCAAGACCAGCGCCGAGTTGTCGAAGCTGAATGAAAGGCGCGAGGCGGCCCGCACCGCAGCGGCGGAAGCTCGGATGGCGGCGCGCGCCAAGCGTCGCGCGTCGGCCGCCCCGGAGAGCTCCGAATCGGGTGGCGCGGAAGAACCGGCGGCTGAAACCGCCCCGGCTGAATGATCACGGTCCCGCGGCCGGTGAATTCACCGGCGTTGCCTTCGCCGTGGAAGGAGTTTTTTTCCGTGTCAAAATCAGAGGAATTGCTGGTCTACCTGGCCAAAGCCTTGGTGGGGAAGCCGGATGAAGTCACGATCACCTCGGAGATCGAGGGGGATGCGGTTCTGCTCAAGGTTCAGGTCAACCCGGAGGACTTGGGTCGCCTGATCGGTCGGGGTGGACGCACCGCCAAGGCGCTCCGTGAGGTGGTCGGAAAAGCCGCCGCCTGCAACAAGGAAGGCAAGGTCCAGGTGGTTATACTGGAGTGAACTGGAACCCTCCCGACCCATGGGTCATTGTCGGGCGGATCGGAAGACCGGTGGGACTCGATGGTTCGGTTCGGGTATGGGCCGAAGCCGACCTGCCGCCGATCCTGGAAGAGGATGTCCCGCTCCGAGCCTGGAATGAGCGGGAAGGGCCCCTGGTGGAGCTCCGCGCGGTTGAGGCTCGAGATGACCCGCGCGGCTGGGTGGTGCGCTGGGAAGGATACGAAACGCGGGAGTCCACGGTCCGACTGCGAAACGCCTGGATCGTGGCCAAACGTGAGGACCTCCCCGAACCCGAAGATGGGAGCGTTTATTTCGGCGACCTGCTCGGGTCTCAGGCGCGCAGCCGGGAGGGGCGCCGCCTCGGGGTGGTGGTCGACTTCGTGGAATCCGCCGCGCACGCGGTCGTGGAGGTCCGCAAGGAAGATGGAAGCGGGTTTCTGATTCCGCTCACCGAGGAGGTGGACGCCCGGTTTGAGCGGGCCGCGGAGAAGGGGGCGGAATCGGTCCTTTGGGTGACTTTGCCGGAAGGCCTGGAGGAGGCGACGGAAATCGTTCCGGGCGATTCGGTTCGCCCCAAGGAGAGACGACCGGCAAGGAGACGTCGGCCCGGGAACACGGGAAGGGGAGGGCGCGCGTGAGGATCGACATCGTGACCACCTTTCCGGAGATGTTCGCGCCGCTCGGAACCTCGATCCTCGGAAAGGCTCAAGAGCGTGGGCTGATCGAAATTCGGTTTTTCAATCCGAGGGATTATTCCAAGGATCCCCATCGGAAGACCGATGATGTCCAGTATGGAGGGTCCGAGGGGATGGTGATGACCGCGCCGCCGTTGCTCGAGTCGGTCGAGGCGGCCATTGGCGGAGAAGGGAAGGGGACTTCCCGGCTGATCCTGACAAGCCCGCAAGGGCGGCTTTTTGACCAGCCGATGGCGGTGGAACTCTCCCGGTGTCCGCACCTCATTCTGGTGTGCGGCCACTACAAAGGGGTGGATGAGCGTTTCATCGACCTGCTTCAACCGGAGGAGATCTCCATCGGGGACTATGTCCTGACCGGCGGAGAACTTCCGGCGATGGTGATCGCGGACGCCGTGGCGCGGCTGTTGCCGAATGTAGTCGGCGGCTACGCCTCGGTGGAGGAGGACTCGTTCGGGGAGGGTCTGTTGGATTGCCCCCGGTACACCCGCCCCCGGTCGGTTCGCGGCTTGGAGGTTCCGGATGTCCTGTTATCGGGGAACCACTCGAAAATCGCGGCGTGGCGGAAGCGCATGGCGATTGAGGCAACGCGTCGCAAGCGACCGGACTTGCTCGCGAAATATGAAGAGATCCGCTGATGGCCGCGCTGTATGTGGCGCTCATGCACGGTGAAGTGGTCGGCAAGACAGGTGAGGACATCACCAGTTCGCTGACCCACTTTGATGTGCACGACATTGCCCGGTCGTGCCGGACCTACGGGGTCACTCGGTATTTCGTGGTGACCCCGCTGGAGACCATGCGGTATTTGGCCCAGCGGATGATTTCGTATTGGCGGTCCGGACTTGGGAATCATTCGATCCCAAACCGGGCGGAGGCGCTCGAGTTGGTGGAGGTCGTCACCACTTTGGACGAGGTGGTCGCGGCCATCGAATCCCGGCACGGGGTTCGTCCCTGTCTCGTGGCGACGAGCGCGCGGGCGCGCGAGCGGCGGGTGTCGTATGAAGCGCTCCGGCGACGAACTCGCGAGGAGGATCGCCCCATCCTCCTGATCTTTGGGACCGCCTATGGTCTCAATGAGCGCGTGATGGGGTTGTGTGACGAAATACTCCCGCCGATTCGGGCCGGGGAATGGAACCATCTGTCCGTGCGCTCGGCGGTGGCCATCATCCTCGACCGGGTGGTCGGCGAGGCTCAAGGTTGACACTGAAGGAGGCCAATCATGGCGAACGTGGCGTTGGAGAAGTTTGAACGTGGGCATATGCGGAGCGAGGTTCCCGAATTCCGCGTGGGGGACACGGTCCGAGTCAATTTCCGGGTCCGTGAAGGGGACCGGGAACGAATCCAGGGGTTCGAGGGGATCTGCACCCGGCGGAGCGGGGGTGGTCATTCCGAAATGGTGACCGTGCGCAAAATCAGCTCCGGGATTGGGGTGGAGCGGATGTTTTACCTGCATTCGCCGCTGGTGGAAAGCATCAAGTTGGTGCGCAAGGGGCATGTGCGACGCTCGCGGCTGTATTACCTGCGGGAGCGTTTCGGGAAGGCCGCGCGAGTCAAAGGCTCCAAGAAGTTTCTCGCCCCAAGGGGCGCCGTGACGGTGGAGACAGTCGAAGAGGCGCCCGCCGCGGAGGAGTGAATCAAGGTCGGACGCGACGGGGCGGGGCGCGAGCCTTGCCCCGTCCGCGCTACCGAAATCGGAGCGCGGAAAGATCAGTGGCCCCGGTCTCCAGCCTTTCGTAGATTTCGCGCGCGATGGCCACCCGAGCCAGGATTTCATCCCCCATGCGGGCGATGGGACCGGATGGGTTTGATTCACGTTCGGTCCGGACCAGGACTGTAATCTCATCCAACCGCGTCCTTCTCACGGCCAGATTCGCGGCGAGCTCCGCGCGATCCTCAAAGCCCTTGCTCTCGATGTTCACATAGATCGGAGTGGTGTGCGCCACCTCTCCATTGGGGCATGTGGCGCGGGCCGCGATCCAAAGACCGTGCGCGGAGGAAAGCTCACGCTCGATCTCGATGGCCTGGGTGGAGTCCGCCACGCCGGTGGCCGAGGCGAGGACCCTCCCGTGGGCCACCACTTCAAGCGTACGAGGGGCGCCTATGGTCGGATGGCCCCACGCGCGCGCCCGGACCCGGAGGTTCTCACCCGATTCCACGGTGATCTCATCTCCGGGCGGCGCCCCATTAACCGAGAATTCGATCATCGGGCCGTTGGTGACAAAGGTTCGACCACAACGGGCCGCCTCGAACCACCTGTCGGCGGTGAATTCCTCCGCGCCCAATAACGCATAGGTTCTGACCTCGCCGATGGAACCGCCCCAAGGCACATCGCTCCCCGCGAGGGCCGCGAGCTTCCACCCCAAGTTGAGATGGACATACCAAAGCGCGGGGTCCAGCCTCTCGAATTGGAGCACCTCCGCCAGATTCACCTGACCGGTGGGGACAAAGAGACTCATCCCTTGGTCCACCTGGTAGGTTTGGTCGCTCACATGGCAGAAGGCCACCAGGGCCCCTTGCCGATGAGCGCCCAAAGTCATGGCATCGTAGAGGTAGTACCGGTCCGGTTCGCGGACCAGACCGGCGGAGAGGTTCATCGCCTCCATGTGGCCGAATTCATCCGTGCGAGGGCACTCCTGCCCCGGAACCAGGACCGTGTCTCCGACTTGATATCGGAATGCTTCGCCAAAACCCGCTTGCTTGAACCAGGTGGCGGTAATGTCCCCCATCTCCAGCACATTGACCACATGCGTGTCCATTGCTCGCGCCCAACGGACCAGTCGGGCGCGCTGGAAGGGATTAGTCAAAGTGCTATGGACATGCCCATCCCCGGACCACCAGCCCCGGGTTTTCATGTCCACCCAGCGCCGGAGGGACACTGTCCGGTCCGGGGTGGGCGCCTCCCCTGTTTCGAACTCTTCGTGGACGGGGACATATTCGATCCCTTTAGTCACCCACAAATCCCATGGCCCGGGAATCAAGTAGAATGTCGCCGTCCCATCCACGCAATGAGCCCCAACAGGCTCCCAATGGGGCGCGAAGATCGGAAGGAGCCTCCGGTGCTGGGGACCGTCATCGAAGTGTCCGAAGAAATCCGCGGCTTCCGCCGGAACCGCAAAGGTCCCCTCTGGGGCGTATCGGAGCGCGATCATCGCGGGGGTTGGCGAACCCGTTTCTTCCTCCACGATTCGAAGACGAAAGGGATAGGCGATGGGAATCCCCTTGCGGGCATCCACTCCCCCATGATCTTGCGAAAACTCGCGGAGTTCTTGGGCGCGTCGGACAGGCGAGACCCCCTCCGGAAGGCCGGTTGCGCATGCCAACGAGCCAATTCCGAGGAGGGTGAGTAGAAATGTCGGGCGAAGGGTCCACATGCGCTTGGCGCGAAAACAAGGTGAGTGTAGAGAATCTGTACTCCCATGTCATGTCAAACAGGAAGTTCATCCGGAGGGGCGTCCAAGGTGACAAATCGATGCGTCTTTTCAACAATGGGAGCATGGATGGCGCGGAGCCTTATTCCCTGGAAGTTCTGGAGTTCTTCAAGGCGCTCGACCTTTTCCGGCGCTATTTGAGGACCCCCCTTTCCCTATCTCACCTTCAAGCCGCCCGGCCCGGCTCGGATTTTGAGGGGCTCAGGTCCCGCTATTCCGAGATCGGAGAGGCGCGCGACCTACTCGAGGTGGGGAAACGGTTTCCGTTCGAGGGGATCGCCGATATCCGTTCCACCCTGGACACCGCCGCCCTGCCAGGCTCGTTGGTTGAAGGATCATCGCTTGTCCGGATTCTGGAAACCCTACGCGGTGTGCGCCTCCTTCGAAAAAGTCTCGACTCCCAAGAGCGTCCGCTCGCCGCGCTGGATCCCTATCGCCATCGGATTGTCCCCCTCGAGGAACTGGAGAACCGTCTTGCCGGATGTCTCGAAGAGGATGGCGCGCTCAAGGATTCCGCGAGTCCGGAGCTCAGGAAGATTCGGGAGCGCATTCGCCGTCAGCGCTCCCATATTCAAAGACGGCTTGAGGAGATGTGCCGAAACCCGGACATTCGCCCGCTGCTCCAGGAAGATTACTTCACCGAGCGCGGTGGGCGGTATGTCCTTCCGGTCCAGTCCAACTACAAGAAACGGCTTCCCGGGATCCAACATGGGAAATCGGTCACCGGGACCACTTCGTATATCGAACCCTTCGAGCTGGTGGAATCCGGCAATCTGTTGGTGGAGGCGCTTGAGGAGGAAACGCTTGAAGTCGAGGTCATTCTTCGCTCGCTCACCGGTCGGTTGCGAGAATGCCTCCCGATCCTGCGACCCACGCTGGAGGCGGTGGCCGAATTCGACCTGGTTGTCTCACTAGCCGAATACTCGCTGGAATCCCGCTCCGCGCTTCCGGTGATCGTCCCGGAGGGTCCCCTGGTCCTTCGTGAGATTCGCCACCCCCTGCTTCTTGCCCAGATGCCGCGCGAGTCGGTTGTGCCGAATGACCTGATCCTGGAGAGCAATTCCGCTGGGCTGGTGATCACCGGGCCGAACACCGGCGGGAAGACCGTGGTGATGAAGACCGCTGGTCTCCTGTGTTTGCTGGCCCTTTCAGGCCTGCCAATTCCCTGCGGCGAGGGGACTCAGGTTCCGCTGCTGGGAGGGGTGCTTGCGGACATTGGGGATGAGCAATCCATCGAAGCCTCGCTCTCCACTTTTTCATCCCACGTAGCTCGCATGAAGGCCTTCCAGGAGGCCGCGCGGAGAATTCGCCGCCTGAACGGTCCGCGCCCGCTGATCATCCTGGATGAGCTCGGCGCGGGCACGGACCCCTCGGAGGGGGCGGCGCTTGGAAGAGCGTTGCTGGAAGACCTGATCTCGAACGGAGCCTGGGTCCTTGTGGCGACCCATATTGGCGACCTCAAGGTCTTCGGGCGCACCCACCCCGCGCTCAAGACCGGGGCGATGCGCTTCGATCAGGACAACCTCGCCCCCGCTTACCATCTCATCCTCGACTCGGTGGGCGAAAGCCACGGGATCGCGATTGCGCGGCGACTGGGGCTGCCCGAATCGTTGATCGAGCGCGCCGAGGAGCTGATCGCCACGAACCCCAATCAGGCCGCGGCGGTCCTCCACCGGCTCACCGAGGAGGAGCGCCGCGCGCGGGAGCTGCGCGAGGAGATCGAGCAAGAGCGGGCCGAGACCGAGGAAAAGAAAGAGGCGGTGGTCCGACGGCTGGAGCAGATCGCCAGGGATGAGAAGCGAATCCTCGACCAAGCGCGCCGCGAGGCCGAATTCAAAGTGGCCGCAGCCAAGCGGCGCATGGCGCACATCGAAGAGCACATCCGCCGCGAGGAGGAAAAACTGCGCCGCGGTTACGACGGACGCGAGAAAGACCTGGAGCGGCGTGAGTACCAGGTCACCTGGCTTGAACGGGAGTATGAGCGACGTCTGGAGATCCTGGCGGGGATGGCGCGGAAGTTCCCGAACTTCGCCCCGGAGTTGTTGAAGCCCGCTGAGTTCGAGCGCCTCGCGCGCCTGTCCGAGCCGGAGTGGAAGCGAGTCCTGAGGGAGGTCAATCGGGAGGAGGAGGCCATCCGGGAGGAGTTCCCCCACGCCCGGCCGCTCAGCGATCTGACCGAGGAGGTCCGCCCCGCATGGGAGGAAATCGGCATGGGGGACTTGCTCCGAATCGAGGGACTCGAGCGGCCGGTTTCAGTCGAGGGGAAGGATGAAAAGAAGAAGCGGCTTTCGGTGCTCCTTGGGGACCTCACCCTGGAGATCCCTTACTCCCGGGTGCTCCATCGCGCGGCCACTTCCGGCGCGCGAACCGTCGAACCGACTTCGGGGGTTCGAGTCTCACAGCTTTTCAAGGCGGACATTCCCGGGGAAATCAACTTGATCGGGATGACCGTGGATGAGGCGGAGCCGCTTCTGGTGAAGTATCTGGATGATGCGGTTCTGGCGGGTCGAGATCAGGTTCGGGTGATCCACGGGCACGGAACCGGAGCGCTGCGGAACGGAGTGAGGAAGGCTCTCGCGCGGCATCCGCACGTGGCGAGGATTCAGGAAGCGGAACCGCATGAGGGGGGTGCCGGGGCGACCGTGGCGGTCCTCACGAGATAGACCACAGCGGATCCTAGGCCTGTCTGACTGTGGGTGTCTGTTCTGCGAGTTCTTCGGGTGGCAAGCAAGACTTAGGAAGCGAGCGGGCCCAAGTTGGCGTCTGTTCCGCGAAGAAGCGAAGCATCTCTTCATGCGTCATCCCGTGGAGTTCAGCCGTGAGTTTTTCCTTCGTCTCCCAAATCCTTTCCATCATGCCCAAGTAACTCATATCTCAAAAACCTCCGCCGGGGTGCAAATCCTCATAGGACTATCATACCCCCAATCGCGGTTGACATCCAAGAAAAGCGCTTCTCTGCGGTAGTTTGCCAGATGTCGAAAATTCCAGCTAAGGAGGAAATCCGAATTCCCAAGTGTGGCTGCCACCACATGGAGGGCGTCGAATCGGTGTTTCTCCGTCAGGACATTCCTTCGGAGATATTCCTCAGCCAGGGTGAGAACACGCTCGCTGACTGGGATACTCGTTGGAGCGACCTGTTGAATTCGCCTTTCAAGGTGGTCCCGGAATGGAGGAGGAGAATTGGCCACCTCGGTCAATACGATCTCCGAGGTCAAAATGATCCAATTATTCTGTTCGGCGTGGACAAAGAACTCCTCCGTAATCATCCTCAGGTCTGGGCAGTCCTCCCCAACCGCAAAGCACCAAATGGATGTGTCGAGATAGAATCGATTGGAATGGCCAGCGGAAGTCTTTCGTGGGCCCGAGCTTAAGATCCTCACGCAATAACCTCGCGGACCACGTGCCCGTGGACATCGGTGAGACGGAAATCCCTGCCGGCGTGGCGGTAGGTTAGGCGTTCATGGTCGAAACCGAGCAGGTGGAGGATCGTGGCGTGAAGATCATGCGGATGGACCGGATTCTCCACCGCTTTCCAGCCGAATTCATCCGTGGCCCCATACACAAACCCGCCTTTGACCCCACCACCCGCGAGCCAGACCGTGAAACCGTAAGGATTGTGGTCACGCCCATTGATCGCCCCGCGATTGAGACCGGGCGTGGGGAGCTCGACCGTCGGCGTGCGCCCAAACTCGCCGCAACAGTAAACCAGCGTGTCCTGGAGCAGGCCGCGCTGCTTGAGGTCCTTGAGAAAGGCCGCGATGCCCTGGTCGCATTGCTGCGCGAGGCGCGCGTGCCCTTCCGCCAGATCGTCATGGTTGTCCCAGGGCTGCCCCTCCCCATGCCAAACCTGCACGAAACGAACACCTCGCTCCAGGAGCCTTCGGGTGATGAGCAACTGTCTTGCCTGGACCCCCGGACCGTACAATTCGAGGATCGCGGGCGGTTCCTTGCGCACATCAAAGGCATCGGTGGCCTCAATCTGCATTCGATAGGCGAGCTCAAAGGATTGAATTCGGGCCTCCAGCTCGGCGTCATCTTCGCGCGCCTGGCGGTGACGTTCGTTAATCTCGCGTAATAGATCGAGCTGGCTTCGCTGACCAGCGCTTGAAACCGTCTCGTTACGAATCCATTCGATCATCGAGTGGATGTCATCCTTGCGAGTGTCGATGTAAGTTCCCTGGTAAATTCCCGGCAGGAACCCCGACTGCCAGTTCTGCGCGCCCATCACCGGATACCCGCCGGGACACATCGAAATGAAGCCGGGCAGATTCTGGGACTCCGAACCGAGCCCATAGGTGACCCACGACCCCACGCAAGGGCGCACGAAACGCGCGTCGCCGGTGTTCATCAACATGAGCGAGGGTTCATGGTTGGGGACATCCGCGCGCATTGAGCGGATGAAACACATGTCATCCACACACTCAGCGATCTTTGGGAAAAGCTCGCTGACCTCGATTCCGCTCCGGCCGCGCGGCTCGAATTTGAAAGGGGAGGGAAACGCCGAACCGGTCGGTCGTTCGGTCTTGAGGTGTTCCCCGGGGAGCATTTTACCCGCGTGTTTTTCCAGGGCGGGCTTGGGGTCGAAGGTGTCGATGTGGGAGCAGCCGCCATTCAGAAAGATATGAACCACTCGCTTGGCGCGAGGGGCAAAGTGAGGGGTCTTGGGCGCGAGGGGATTCAGAAACGAGGATTCGCCGGCGCGGCTCTCCTCGGCCCCGAGGAGGGCGGTGAAACCAAGCGCTCCAAAACCCATCCCGGTCCGAAGGAGGAAGTCCCTGCGGTTCAGGATGAAGTCATCGGCGCCATTTCGTGCATGCGGCATTGCTTGGCCTCTTGTGTCGAAAGAGGGGGTGCCCCCTTTTGCAGGTAAAGGATACCGCGGCACGCCCCGGGCGGCAACTCGCATTTTATGCTCTCCCCTTACTGTTCGTCCAACACGGTGAGAAATTGAAGACATGAACCTGATCGCCGCGGCCATCCAGATGCCGGCCCGACTTCCGCCCGGGTCCAGCCGCCTGGGAGCCATCGAGGCCATGCTTGCGCACGCGGCTTCGATGGGTGCGCGCCTTGCGGTACTGCCGGAAATCTCCGCGTGCGGGTATGAGGTCGGTCGACGTTCTTTCAGGGTCGCCGAGACTGTTCCCGGTCCTCTCACGGAAACATTCCTTGAAATGGCGCGGCGCTTCGAGATGGCGATTGTCTCCGGGTTGATCGAGCGGGAAGGGAATCGCCGGTTCAACACCGCGTTCATCGTGGACCCGACTGGATTCAAGGGAAGCTACCGAAAGGTCCATGTGTCCACTATTGAAAACGCCGCCTGGAGCAGAGGCAAGGAGCCGGCGATCATCGCCACGGACCTCGGAAGGGTCGCGCTGGGCACCTGCGCGGACATGGTGTACGCCGATTCTTGGAAGGGGTACCGCGACAGCGAGATCGACCTGGTGGCGATCGGCGCGGCCTGGCCGGATTTCAGAGGAAGGTTCTTCCCGCCGACTGGGAGGCGTTTCCGCTCGCTTCACTTCCGCTGTGTGCGCGAGATTCCGGAGAAGATCTCGAGGGCCTTGGGGGTTCCGGTGATTTTCTCCAATTACACGGGGACGCTGTGTCCGGCGTTTCCATACCTCGGAATCCCCTTTTCGGTGACCCTTGCGGGCGGTTCCCGGGTGGTCCAGGGAGTGACGCTCGCGGATGATTCGTTTTCGAGGACCGGCGTGATCGCGGCGGAGATCGAAATCGGGACGCGCCATCCCAATCCGGACGAATGGGGAGGCCATTGGCTCCCCGGCGCGAACGCTTGGATTCGTGGCCAGTTCCATGTGGGCGAGGCGCTTTGCCGAGCGGCCTTTTCCCCCGCGTATCACTGGCGACGCCTCCGCACGGGGTGAAGGGAGTCAGTCCACGAAGAGAAGCTCGTTGGTCATCAGGAGAACTTGGGCATATTGTCCCCACGGATCAAGCGGCTGTGGAAGGGGCGGTGGGGGTCCGGCGAAATCCAGACGAGAAAGCCATTCGGCCCTCTTTGCCTGATCCTCGCCGGGCCCGATCAGCCAGATCCTTGGATGCCAGTCAAAGCTGTCGTAAGCGTCGCCGGCGCCTGGAGCGACAATCAGATCGAGCGTGTCCCCCCGGCGGACATACGTGCTGGTGACCTCGGTGACCACCTCGCAATTCCGCGCTGATCCGGACCAAAGAATCCCCTCCCGGCTCGATACCAGCGCGGCAGAGACCCCATCCCCCTCAGCGCCTTTGTGGATCAGATGCCCCTCAAAGGAAACTTGCCCCTCCACGGGGGAGATCCAGCGGCGGATGACCGAGTGATCGGAGTCCCTGCCGGGATGTCCGCCAAGCGCGTTCAATTGGATCCAGCCGAGCTCGGGATCGGGATACTTCGGCCCCACACGCCAACTGTCGTTCTCGAAATGGCCAAGCTCGGTGAAAGTGAAGGTCCTTTGGAGGGTCTTGTCCAAGCGACCATATCCATACCTCCAAGGGGAGCGCTCCCGGGGAGGGGGCGGCCCGGACAGACTTGGGTTTGAAAGAAACCGGGACGCAAGGTCCGTCTCTTCCGGCGTGGGCTCACGCTGAAAGAGGATGTGGTGTAACCGGCGGACGCGCTCTTCCGCGCGTGTTGTGGAAGCGACTTCCGGACGAGCGATCAGGGCGCGGGCCTGCTCAATGGCGAAGGGGCTGTTCAAGAAGAACAGGGCCTGCTGTGGGACCGTGGTCCGGAATCGGGCGGGACTGTGCGCGTCCGGGTTTGCGAAGTCGAAGTTTCGCAGGACTCCAGGTTGGTTCTGGCGGTCCACCAGGCTATAGACCGTGCGCCGAGCGGTGAAGGGCGGATCGGTGATCTGAACAGATGGTCCGCCCATGGTCAAGTCCAGCTTCCCCGAGGCCGCGAGGAGACTGTCGCGCATGGCCTCGAAATCCAACCGGCGGCGATTCTGCCGCCATAGAAGCCGATTCTCCGGATCGAGCGCCTCGGCCTCGGGTCGTTTGGCGCTGGATTGCATGTAGGCGCTCGACAGCAGGATGGAACGGTGTAGCTTCTTGATCGACCAGCCTTCCTCGACAAACCGCGCGGCCAGATGATCGAGAAGCTCCGGATGGCTGGGCGGGTCGCCGCGCAGTCCGAAGTCGCTGGTCGTGGACACCAAAGGGCGTCCGAAATGGTGCATCCACACCCGGTTCACCAGCACGCGCGCGGTGAGAGGGTTGGTCGGGGAGGCGATCGCGCGGGCGAGTTCCAGACGCCCGCTGCCTTGACGGAATGAGGGGGGCGGGTCGTTCGCGGAAAGGACCGCGAGGAATCGCCGGGGAACCGACTCCCCCTTGTTGGCGGGATTCCCCCGCAGAAAGACATACGGCTCGAAGGGGGTGGGAGAATCGAGCAGGACCATCGCTCGGTCGGGTCTTCCGGGGTGCGTGGCTTCCACCCGAAGCACCGCGTTGCGCAGGTTATTGAGTTTGCCCCGCGTGGCCCCGTCAATCAGGCTCTCGACATCCTCCTTGGGGAGATTCGCCGGGCTGTCCGCTCCGTAGAGGGCTTGGCGGATGGATTCCGCGTTCGGTTCCGCGAGCCCCTTCGGCAAGACCGCGCTCGAATCCCGCGCCGCGATTTGGGAATGAGACGCGAGAAGATCCGACCACTCGCGATCCACGGCGGCGAATGCGGCGGCGTAACGATTCGCCACCTCCCCAATGGTCCAGGTGGCCTCCGCGGTGAAGGCCGACGCGATTCGAGGGTTCAGCGGATGCTCGGGGTCGGCGCTTGCGGCGAACCGGGCCGCGAGCTCCCGGCCCTTCGATGCAATCTCCTCCGGGGCCAACGCGGCGAAGGCGAGCCAAGGGGCGAAGATCGGGTCGTTCGCGGTCCTTTCCTTAAGGAAGCCCCTCCACCGCGAAAGGAACAGACCGTGCAACCCTTTTTCCCTTGCCGCGCGCTGGAAGGGGTCATCCGCGGTGACATCTCGGACCTCGTACGAGGTGAAGAGGTAATCGCCGACCTTTTCGCGCGCGTGCTTGAGGAAGGAAACATGGAGGCTTTCGCGGAAGATGTCCTCTTCCTTCTCAACTCGTTCGAGTTCCGCGAGGTAAGCCTGGTAAGTCTCGCTGGTTGGGTCCGGTTCCTGGAGGAGTGGGAGTTCCTCCGGCTCGGTGCAACTTCGAAACACTCCATAGAGGGAGTAGTAATCCGCCGAGGGGACCGGATCGTACTTGTGGTCATGGCATCGGGCGCAGGAAACCGTGAGTCCGAGAAGGCCCCTTGTGACCACATCGATGCGGTCGTCAATGATATCGTCGAGCTTCCCGCGACGGCCCAGGGTGAGAAAGCCAAGAGCGGCCAGGGGGCGTTTGTCCGGGCCCGGGTCGAGCAGATCGGCGGCGAGTTGTTCGAGGAGGAAGCGGTCATACGGCAGGTCTTCGTTGAACGCGCGAATCACATAGTCGCGGTAAGTGTGAGGGAACGGATAGAACGGGTCGCGCGCCGCGACATAGCCGGTGGTGTCGGAGTAGCGGGCCAGATCGAGCCAATATCGCGCCCAGCGCTCCCCGTATCGCGGCGAGGCCAGGAGCCTGTCCACCACCTTTTCGTATGCGTCCGGCGAGGGGTCCGCGACAAACCCCTGCACCTCCGCGAAGGTCGGGGGAAGTCCAATGAGATCGTAGGTCACCCGACGCAGTAACCCGGCGCGGTCCGACGGTGGAGAAGGGTCGATCCCATGCTCCTCCATCTTGGCGAGGATGAAACGGTCGATGGGAGATCGGATCCAGGGTTCATTGCGGACCTTGGGAAGGGCCGGTTTAACCACCGGTCGAAAAGCCCAGTGGGTTTCTCGGGCGTGCGCGAGGCGCTCCGTGTTGGAAAGCGGAGCGAGTATCGGGGAATCTTCCGGCCTGTCGGCGCCGCGCTCCACCCACTCGACCAGCGCCTGAAAGACCCCCTCCGGGAGCTTCCCTTGGGGCGGCATGCGAACCTCCCCGTCGTGGCGAGTCACCCGGATGAGTTTACTCCCCTCCGGATTCCCAGGCGCGACCAGCGGTTCTTTTCCCGCAAGGCCGAAAAGCGCCTCGCGTGTATCCAGTCGAACGCCCGATTTCTGTTCGGTGGGGCCATGGCAGGAAAAGCAGTTGTCGGCCAAGGCGGGGCGGACATGCTTCTCGAAAAACTCCACATCCTCGGGGTCCGCGGAGACCGGAGATGCGCGCGCGGCCTGTCGCTCCCGGGCTCCATGCTCGAGGACGCGAAGCGCGGACTCGAGCGAATCAATCCGCTCTTGAGCCGCCTCGGCCTCTTGGTTGGATCGCTCGATCGCCTCGCGGAGGGTCTCCGCCAAGAGTCTTGGAGCCGTGGAAGAGGCCTGGAAGGCTTCGATGGCTTCGACCAGCCTCTCCACATCCGACATCAAAGACCCGTGCCCCGGCGCGGGTTCGGCGCTGGCCGCCCCCGCGATGAGGGATAGACTGAGCAGAGCGCCAAGGATGTAAGAGGGCGTGCCCGACATGGCCGTTAGCTTAAGGGATATTTGCGGGTGCGGGCAAGCTTCCCAGCGAGGGGAAAAAAGCGGCAACGCGGGCGGCGGCGCGCGAGCGACCTCTGGACAACCCTCGCTTCACGGCGATAGTCTCCCTGGCGCGCGCGGCGAGGGGACGCACGGGCATGGGCTGAGATGACTTTTTCCGGTTTGATCTACAAACTTCCGCTTGTCAAAGACACGCCCAAGGACCCGCCGTGCCATGTCTGTCCGGCGATCTGTTGCAGCTACTTCTCGCTTGAGATCGACACGCCTAAGAGCAAGCATGATTTCGAGAACCTTCGCTGGTACCTGATGCATGAAAAGGTCCATGTTTTTCTGGACTCGGGGAAATGGTACCTCCAGGTCTGGAGCCGGTGCGTCAACCTGCAGCCCGACAACCGCTGCGGAATCTATGAGACACGTCCGCAAATCTGCCGTGAATATGGGTACGGCGAAGATCACGAGGTGAACTGCCACGCTACCGCCGAAAAAAACTCCGAGTACGACCTGGTGTTCACCGAGCCGGAGCAGCTTGAGAAGTATTACCGGGACTGGTATCGCAAACGCTATGGCAAGCGCGGGAAGAAACCAAAGAGGAAATCGCGCTAGGGCGAGTCTGATTCTTCTCGTCTTGCTGCGGTCAGGGGTCGTGGGGGCCGAGGAGTTCCTCTTTAGCGATCTGAGGCCCGCCCGCTATTTCGCTCCCCCCTTCGAGATCGAGGACGACACGCGGAGATTGGACACGGACCAACTAAAGGCCGAAATCGAGGATTTCGAGGAGCGTCTCAAGAAAGGGTGGCGAGTCGACCGCCAACTCTGGAGGGCGCGGGAAGTTGGGGGAGTCACCATCTGCGTCATCCGGGACCTGGTCCAGGGGGCGTCTCTTCGCTTTGAGTTCGCCACGGAGTGGTCTGGACGTGGGAACCTGGAGCTGGCGCTCCCGCGCGCCCCCGACCAAGGGCCCATCGCGGTTTGGTTCAATGAACGTCCCGCTCTGGCGCTGGACCCTTGGTCCGACCGTCCTGAGCCGGTTCGTGGGTTCCAGGGTGAAGGCCCGGTGGAGGTTCGGACCGGAACCAACACGTTGAGAATCATCCAACGCTCTCCGCAGGACCTCCCGATCCGGCTTCACTCCCTCCGACTCGCTCCGCTCGCGAAGGACCCCCAAGCCGAGCCGGGGCTTACGCCTTGAGGAAGATCCTCTGACGGTACAGGAAATACAGAAACAGCCATTTCGCGGCGACCTCGCAGATCGTTTCGATCAGAGGCCGAATCCCACCCATGTGGGGCGTGATCCCGTGGATGAAGATGTTGGATATCGCCTCAAAATCAAAGAGCCGATTGGCCACATAGATGGTGATGGCGTTCATGCCGATGACGATGAAGAAGAACGCCCATGCTTGAAAACCGCGTACATCGATCAGGTAATGGAAGAGGGCAAGAAGCAGGAGACTCCAACCGCCCGCGAACAGGACATAGGAACTGGTCCAGATCAGCTTATTGATCGGGAAGAACGGATTCCAGGCCAGCGCAAGGAGCAGGCTCGCAACCCCCGCGAGCGCGAGACGCGCGCTCTTGCGCGTTCCGTCGGCCTCGGTCCGCAGCCAGTGGCCCGCCAAGACCCCGATCAGGACCGTGCCAATCGCCGGCAGAGTGCTGAGGAGGCCCTCGTTATCCCCGTGCTCGTAGCAGCACATCTCACCGGGAAGGACCAGTCGGTCGATGTATCCAGCGAGGTTTCCTTCCGGAGTGAGGACCCCCGCGCCGATTCCCGGCACGGGAAGGAGCGCCATCAGCGCCCAATACCCGAACAGGATCCCGACCAAAGTGGCCGCCTGCCCTCGAATTCCAGTGGAAAGGACCACATTGGCGGCGAAGAAATAGCAGAGGGCGATCCGCTGAAGCACCCCGGCATAACGAAACTCCGAGAAATCAAAATCAAGAAACCCGCTGTAAATCAGTCCGAGGGCAAGCAGCACCGCGGTCCGTTTGGCCACATGCAACCGGAGCGCGGCGGGATCCTCTCCGCGCTCGACACGGCGGCTCAGCGCGAAAGGGAGACTCGCTCCGACAATGAACAGGAAGAGTGGGAAGATCAAATCATAGAAGGTAAACCCATTCCAATCGCTGTGCCCGATTTGGTGGTCCAGCCAAGCCAGCCGGGGCGTGTCGGCCCAATCGATGAAACGGTGGAGAATCGCGGTCCCTCCCGTGATCCAAAACATGTCAAAGCCACGGAGGGCATCTATCGAGACAATCCGTCCCCCGGAGAGTTTTTCCTGAGAGAGTTCCTGTTGAGTGCGCGTTGGGGCGGAATGAGTGGGCATGGCAACGGGGAAGGAACGGATAGCGGACGATACACTCCTTTCGGATTTCAGTTTAGATACACGAATTCGCCGGTGTTGAACAGGGTTCGGCAGAGGGCTTCAAGTCCGTGATCCTCCACCAGTTCAATCCCCCCGGCGAGCTCGATCCGGTCCGGAGCGCGCCCGTAGGCAATCTCAAACGCCCGCTTGGTCAACGCGACTGGGAGCGAACCAGCCTCGCTCCGGACTCGCTCGGCGAAGAGCTCGGCCTGTTGAACCATGAAGGGGCTGTTGAGCAGGTTCAGCGCCTGCAACGGAGTGGTGGAGCGAGTTCGCTTCGCGGTTGGGAGCGCGCTCTCGGGACAATCAAACACTCCGAAGGTCTCATCTTGCTGCACTCGCGGTTTCTGTTGATACACCATCCGTCGCCACTCCGAAGGGCCGAAAACCTTCTTGGGGGTGTAGATGTGGACATATGTGTCATCCGGCTCAAACACATCGTACCCCGGCCCGCCCATGGAAAGGTCCAGTCTCCCGCTCACGGCGAGGATCGAGTCGCGAATCGGCTCCGCCTCCAGTCGTCTCGGCGGGAAACGCCAGAGAAAGCGAGCGTCCGAGTCAAGCACAATCGCCTCGGGGCGTGGTGAAGAGGACTGGCGATAAGTGTTGGAGAGCAAGATCATCCGGTGCAGCGACTTCAGGCTCCAGCCGTGCTCCATGAAGGTTGCGGCCAACCAATCGAGCAGCTCCGGATGCGTGGGCTTCACCCCCAAGTCGCCAAACTCGCTGGGCGTGTCCACGATCCCATGTCCGAAGTGATGCTGCCAGACGCGATTGACCATAACACGAGCGGTGAGCGGATTGCGGCGGTCGGTAATCCATCCGGCGAGGGCCGCACGGCGCTGTTGTTCGGCGGTGACTCCTTCGGGGAGTTCATAGGGAATCCGGATTGACGCGAGCACACCGGGCGCGACCATCTCGCGCGGCTGCATCGGGTCCCCCCGATGCAGGACATGTGTCGGCCCAGGCTGCTTGAAGTTTCCGGCGTAAATCTTTGGAAACCGGAGCAGATCGGAGACCTGCTTCTCAAGCGCCGCGCGCCTCGTCAACAGCGCTTCGTATCCCTCGGCCTCCCGTTCGGGAAGCCCGGCGGTCGAATAGACCGGTTCAGGGTCCACTCCTTCGAGAAACGGCAGCCGGTCCTGATGAGTTGCCACAGTGATCCATTCCCCTTCCGGACGTTGGACTTCGATCCGGTAGGCGGTGGGGACCCGGTCCTTGAATTTTCCCTCACGGTCCCTTCCCCAGACCACTCGTTCAATCTCTTCCGGTTGAGCAAAATCGATTTGAATCCAGCCCGCGCCCGCTTCATTCCCCACCCAACTGTGCTCGGTGCCGGGCAATCCATCATTCAGGTGGGCAATCTGATGAATCTCATATCCGGGCAGGAGGCTGGATGCGGCGGCGACACCGCCATTCTTCGATAAGGCCACATTCCTCGGCTCGGGACCCGCAGCGAGGATCTCAATTTCATCGAGAGCCGGTTCGCCGCCGTTCGTGGCCAAAATGGTGAACCGAACCGCCTTGGCTTCCGTTGGTGGGAAGCGGTCTACATTCCGTTCCGCGCAAGTCCGAGATCGATAGTGGAGGCGGTCCCCGGAAACCTGATGCGCTTTTTCCGACGAGTCCCGGACAAAGGCCAGAATATCAGCGGAGACAAAGGAGTCCTCGGAGCCTCCGGTGAGAACCACGCGAGATTTCCCTGTAAATTCATGCACCCCGGCATCCCGGAAGCCACTCCACACAGACACCCCGGGGGCGTCCCCCGAGCCATCCGCGAATCGCCGCTGATCCACCACGGCGATCTCCTTACGGTCGTCCCTCGACTGGAGGCTCCCATCGGTGTCGAGAAAAAATCGGGCGTCCTTGGGACGGGTCGGGTGGCCGGCCCCCCAGGAAAGAAAAACCCGAAAGCGTCCCTCCACTTTCGGGTCCCAAGCGAGCAAGTCTTGGTTGGCGGTTCCGGCATTGGCCCAGTGCGTGTAGCGCTTGCCGAGGTTCGGGGGGCGCTCGGGTCCGCCGGGGTCATCATAACGCCCGCTATCCGCGCCTGGGGCGTAAACCCCCTCCGCCACGCCTTCCGCTCGCAGCAGGGTCACCACGGGTGCATCCTCCGAGGCAACCTCGCGCCGGGTGTCGTCCAGAAACACGATCCCGGGAACGGCGAGCGGCTCGAGAAGGGCCAGCTTCGCGAGCAGTGGTTCAAGCTCCCGGCGCAGCGCTTCGGCCTTGCGGATTCGCTCTTCGGCATCCGGCGGACGGAGTTCACGCTCCCCATGTTGGACACCCGCGAAGATCGCTTGAAGCCCGTAGTAGTCCTTCATGGTGATCGGATCAAACTTGTGGTCGTGGCAACGCGCGCAGGCCACGGTGAGTCCGAGGAAGGCGGTGCAGGTCGTGGCGATCATGTCATCCAGCTCGTTCATACGTTGCTGGAGGGTGAGTCCGATATCCGGACTCTTGACCTCATCCATGGGGCCGCCGACCAGATATCCGGTGGCGCGATCCTCCCCAAGGGCATCCCCGGCGAGCTGCTCGAAGATGAAACGGTCGTAGGGTTTGTCTTGGTTAAACGATTCGATCACATAGTCCCGATAGGGCCAGGCATTCCTTCGCGGGGTATTGGTCTCAAACCCATTGGTTTCTCCAAAGCGGACCACATCCAACCAGTGGCGCGCCCAACGCTCGCCGTATCTTGGGGAGGCGAGCAGTGCATCGACCAAACGCTCATAGGCCAACGGATCCTCATTGGCCACAAACCCCTCGACCTCCTCCGGATGGGGCGGAAGACCCCAGACATCGAGGTACAGCCGACGGATCAGGGTTCGACGATCCGCTTCAGGTGATGGAGACAGCCCCTTCTCCTCCAAGGCCTTGAGAATGAAGGCGTCAATCGCAGAGGTCCCCCATTCCCGTTGCTTGAGACTCGCCGCCAATCCCTCCCAGTCGGGTTTCACAATCGGTTGAAACGACCAGGGAATCTCTTTCAGGGGCACCCGCTCGGGTTGGGAGCTTCCGGCCTCGGAGGTTTGAGTGGAGGGCCAAGGCGCGCCCAACTTCACCCACTCGGTGATGGCGTCGATGTCTTCCTGGGGGAGCTTCTCCTTGGGGGGCATCTTCACATCCCCATCGTATCGGATGGCCTTGATCAGGAAGCTCTTCTCCGGGTCGCCCGGCGTGAGCGGAATCCCATACTCGCCTTCCTTGAGCAGGGCTTCGAGGGAATCCACCCTAAGCCCGGATTTTTGTTTCTCCGGGCCATGGCAGCTGATGCAGCTTCTTTCGAGGGCTGGGTACACCTTCTCTCGGAACAGAGCGAGACCCTTTTCTCCCTCCGGGGTGGCGGGAGCGGCGGGAGGGGCAGGACTTTCGACCGCCTTTTCCGATGTGGTTGGGGCGGTATTGGCCTCGCCGGCGGGACTTGCAGCCGGTGGGCTGGGTGATGGAGGCGTATCGGGGGAGGGGGCCTGCGCGCCGCCCGGTTTGACCCCGGAGAGCAAGGCTTGAGCGGCAAGCAGGGCGTTTAGTCGGGTGTGAAGGGCCGCTTTCTTGGCTTCCGCCTCCGCGACCTGCTTCTTAAGCGACTCAATTCGAGTCTCCGCATCCTTGAGGTCGCGAGCCACTTTGTCCGACCCAGACTGAACCAGACGCGCGATTTCGGTAGCCGATTCCGGTGTGGCCTTGAGGGTTTGGAGGCTCTTGATCAGGGTTTCGAGAGCCTGGCTTTGGCTGAGCGAAAGGTCGCCCTTGTTCAGCTCATCCGCCCAGGATTGGGGGCAGTACCACAGAAATATCAAACACGCGCACGACAACCCCGCAATTCCGCCGCGCAACCGGAATCTCATCGCCATAACCAACTCCTCCTCCAAAACGGCAGCCCTTCTCTTCGGCATTCGAGCTCCATTCTAACCGACAGGTGGCAAGGTGCGTCTAGGGGGAAAACCCGGCGAGGTTCTTTCTGTCACACTCCCCTGGGACGTGTTACCATCCGAAGCGAGACCGTTTGAGACCATGACCAAGCCTGGACAAGCGCACAATGGACACTCAGCAAGGATCCGATCCTGGCCGGCGCGCGCGGCCTGTCTTCTCGCGCTGCTGGGGGGCGCGCCGGCTCCCACGGTCTGTGTCGCCTGCCGCTATACGGTCCGCGATGTCGGATTCGTGGAGACAACTCCGTCCCTCTATCGTTTGATCCTGCCGGCGGATTCTTTACCTGAATTGAAGCGCATCGCAACCGCCGCGACCATTCAGACTCCGATTCATGTTGAGGCGGGGAGCCTATCCGGGCACGCGGAAGATTCCGAAGGATTTGTCCTCCAAGCCCCTTGGGGAGAGGAATTTCGAATTTCGGCCGGGGAGGACCTGCTTCGGGATGCCGCGGCCGCTCAAAAGCTCCTTGACTCGCTGGCGCGATCTCCCGCACGGGAGCGACTCCTCGACCTGTTGCTCGAACACTATGCGGTGGTAGCCCTTGTCGAATCGGAGAATCCCGATTTGAACAGTCAAGCATTCGAGGAGATCGAGGCGGCGGTCCGAGAGATCGAGGGGGCCATGGATTCCATGCCCAAAGCAGTGGGCGCCCCCCCGGTCCTGTTCCCCATCCGAGCCGCTGAGTTTGAGACCGAGAAGGTTCTCGCCTGGTCATTGGGCGCGGGGAACACCCCTCCCAAGGTCCCGGTGGCGGCGGTGGTGTATGGTCGCGCGAGACGTCTGGGGGAACCGATGGTGGGAACCGAGATCCAGGTGGAGCGAATTCACCGGCTTCTTTCCCTGGTTGGGTTGGATTGCGAATGTGGCTTGGACCGCAAGAGCTTGGAGGGGGTTGCGCTTCCGGTCCGGTGGGATGATACGGCCCGGAAGCGAGCCACCCGAGCGCTCGGTTTCGACCCCGACAATCCCATGGTGCGCATGGAGATCGACCAGATCCTGACGCGCGGTCCCGCCTTTGGCAAACGTGAGGGCATGGAGGGGGACCCCCTGCTGGGTTATTCCGAACAGGTGTTTTTGTCCGGCTCCACATCCCCTCCAGGCGCTCAAGAACTCGAAGCGGAGCGTTCCCGCGACACGGTCCTCGAGCCTCTAGGGGGGACAGATTCGCCACTACGGGCTTCGGATCCCGTCCGGTGGGGTCTGAACTGGACTCTCGGCTTGTTCCCTGTTCTCATTCTGGCGGGAGGGCTGATGGTGTTTCTCATCGGGAGGTGGCGAGAGGGATGAGAGTGTTCATGCTGATCCTGAAGGAGGTGCTCCACCGCAAGGTGAATTTCCTCCTAAGCGCCCTGGGTGTGGTCGCCGCGGTCGCCATCCTGGTGGCTTTCTTCACCACCGGGGAAGCCTCGAAGGTGGAGACCACCCGACTGATGCGTGACATCGGATACAACCTGAGGATCATTCCCAAGAACACGGAGATGGAGACCTTCTGGACCGCCGGATATTCCGAGGAAACCATGCCGGAGGAATATGTCCGGCGTTTCTTGGAGAAGAAAGCCCTTTCCTACGCGCATCTGCTGGCCACGCTGCAACGAAGGATCGACTGGAACGGCGGTCCGGTTCTGCTCACGGGGATTGCCTCCGAGGTGGACATGGAAAACCGGAAGAAAAGCCCGATGATCTTCGAGGTCAAAGAGGGAGAACTCCATGTTGGTTTCGAAACCGCCAAGCGCCTGGGCCTGAGGGCCGGGGAGGAAGTCGGGTTCATGGGGAAAAAGTTCCGAGTGGCGAGCGCCCTGGCGGAAACCGGGAGCTTGGATGACCTCCGGGTCTATGCCCGCCTGTCGGATGTGCAGGAGCTCCTGGGACTGTCGGGGCAGATTAATGAAATCAAGGCGCTCGAATGCCTCTGCAAGGACCCGAACATCAACAACCTTGCCATGCTCCGAGAGGACCTGGCGAAGATTCTGCCGGAGGCCAAGGTGGTGCGGCTGGAGCCGATTGCCGAGGCGCGCGAGAAGCAGCGTTTTCTCGTGGAGAACACCTTCGCGATGCTCTTGCCCGTGATCATGGTCTTGTGCGCCCTTTGGGTAGGGGCGCTCGCGGTGTTGAACACTCGGGAAAGACAGACTGAGATCGGAATCCTGCGCGCGCTGGGGTATGGTTCCCGAACCATCTCCAGCCTGTTCCTGGGGAAGGCCATCCTGGTTGGGATCCTGGGGGCCGCCCTGGGGTTTGTTTGCGGGACAGCGGTGGCGATGCAATATGGGCCGGAGATTTTCAAGGTGACTCCCGGGATTGTCCGGGCTGACTATCGACTGCTGATCCTGGCATTGCTCGCGGCCCCTCTGTTCACCGCGCTTTCCGCCTTCATTCCCACAATGGCGGCGGTGACACGGGATCCGGCGGCGACACTCCGGGTGGAATAGTCTGAACTCTTGCCGCCCAAGGGATTTCGGAACGCCTGACAGTCCAGCCGGCGCGCCGCTAACCCCCTTACGGCTAAGGCGAACATGGAGGAGGAAAGTGAGAATTGTCCTAGCAGGGATTGTGTGGCTCTGTGCGTGGTCCGCAACGCGCGCCGTGGCCGAGGATTGGCCAACCCATCGCCATGATTTCGCGCGTTCGGGGATTACCGCCGAGACCCTTCGGCTCCCGCTTCAAGCAAGCTGGGTCCATGTGGCCAAACTTCCGCCACAACCGGCTTGGCCGGGACCCGCGCGCTCGGATGGGTGGCACAAGGTGGAGAATTTGAAACCCCGAGTGATCTTTGATTGGGCCTATCACTTGGTGGCCGCCGGAGGCGCGGTCTTCTATGGGTCTTCCGCGAATGACAAGGTTTACGCCCTGGATTCAGCGACCGGCAAGGAGCGCTGGAGCTTCTTCACCGAGGGACCGGTGCGCTTGGCCCCGACCTATTCGCAGGGCAAGCTTTTTGTCGGCGCGGATGATGGACGTGTCTACTGCCTGGAGGCCGCCGACGGGAATCTCATATGGGAGTTTGACGCCGCCCCCTCGCGGACCCGTCTTCCCGGAAACAACCGGTTGATGTCCCTTTGGCCGGTTCGATCCGGGGTGGTGGTTCAAGGCCAGAACGCCTATTTCACCGCGGGCCTGTTTCCCTTCGAAGGGGCTTCGCTTTGCGCGGTTCAGGTCGCGGATGGCAAGGAGCTCTGGAGACATCCGGTTACCGGGATGGCCCCGCAAGGCTATCTCCTGGCCTCCAGCGAGCGCCTGTTCATGCCGACAGGGCGCGGAACCCCCTATGTCTTCGACAAGAAATCGGGCGAGTTCCTGTACACCATCGAAGGCTCGGGTGGAACTTTCTGTCTACTCACCGGGGATCAGTTGATTTATGGCCCAGGGAAGACGGGGGAGCTTGACGCCTTCCAGCCGGGCGATCGGGATGAGGTCGCCACCTTCCAGGGCAACCAGATGATTGTGACAGGAGACAAATCCTTCCTCCACACGGACACCGAGTTGCGCGCCATCGACCGGACCCGCTACATGGAGATCTCCCTCCGCAGGGCGGAGGCATTGAGGCGGGCGGAAGATTTCAAGAAGGAAAGCCGAACCCAAGAGCGCGACGGGAACACCGAGGCCGCCGAGAAGTCGCGCGCCCGGCAGCGCGAGCTGGAGGCTAAGGCCAACGAGCTCGCCGCCGAGCTGCCGAAGTGCGTGCTGTGGAGCAAGGAGTGCGCTCACCCCTACTCTCTGATTCTCGCGGGCGAGACGCTCTTCGCCGGGGGGACCGATAGTGTCGGGGGGTTTTCGACCGAAACCGGGGAGCAAGTCTGGCGCGCCGATGTGGTGGGCCGCGCGCTCGACCTCGCGGTTGCGGACGGCAGACTCTATGTCAGCACCGACAAGGGGAGAATCCATGCTTTTGCGACAAATTGACCGCACGGCGCCCGCGAGACAAGAAACGACCTGGAGGCTTCTGATGCCCTATCGATTCATGACCCTTTTGAGTCTTTCCCTGGCGTGTCTCCTTCACGCCGTCACCGTCAGGGCCGAGGGCTGCATCGCCCGCTGGCGCTTCGAGAAGGATCGACTCGCGGGCAACTCGCTCCCCGCCGCGGAAGGACAGGGAGCTATTCAGATCACCGGTCCGGTCACTTGGGGCGCGGCGGAGGATGCGCTTCCCTGTCTGTACATCGATCAGCGCGACAACAAGGTCGAGGTCCAGGGGGTGGGAGAGGCTCTCTCCGCCCTCCGGGAGGGCTTTTCGGTCGAAGCTTGGGTGAACATCGACAAGACCACCGAGTGGTCCGGGATCATCGGGCAGCTCTCCGGCAACAAAGGCTGGCAGCTCGGCTATCGTCAGTCGAATTTCAGCTTCGGAGTGTCCACCGAGAATGTCGGCGAGATTCGTCACTTTCGGGCGCGTGAGAGCCTGGAGTGGGGGCGCTGGTATCATGTGGTGGGGACTCACGACGGCAAGGAGACCCGACTTTATGTGAATGGCAGACTCGCGAACGCGAGCCAAGCGTGTCCGGGTCGGATGCTTGCCCCCGCGGACGCGCCGGTTCTGATCGGGACTCGCGAGGATTTTTATGGACGTCTCTGGGTCCATGAGATCGCCCTCCATTCGCGCGCGCTTTCCGAGGGCGAGGTGGCCGCGCGCTTCCAGGAAAAGCAGGGAAGCCTTCCAACCCACATCCGACCGAAACTGGGGCCGATTCTTACCCGCCTGGATGAATCCTCGGTTCGGATCCGCTGGGAGACCGACCGGGAGTGTGTCTCGGAAATCCTGTGGGGGGAGAGCGCCCCGCCGACACGGTCCGCCTGGAAGGACGCTTCCCCAACGAATCGCCATGAAGCCATCCTGACAGGTTTGGAGGACAAGAAGATTTACCACTACCGGCTCCGGTTTTCGGATGACTCGGGAGCTGTCCGCCTTTCGCGAATTTTCGAATTTGACTCCAGTCTGGATTACGCGGCCAAACCTTCCCCGGTTCGGGGAGAGCCGTTCCCCGCCGACGAACTCTCCCCAATCTACTCTCGGGTGGCTGAACGCATCCTCGCCGAAACCGGCGTCCATCGCGGATACTGCCTTGTTCTGGATGCTGGGAAAGGGCGATTGGCTCATGCCCTCGCGGAACGATCTGAACTCAAGGTGGTCTGTCTGGAAGAGGATCGCGCCTTGGTGGACGCGGGTCGAACCGCCCTGGACCAGATCGGAGCGTATGGAACCCGAATCACCTTTCAACGGGCAGATTCGGAGAAACTTCCGTTTCCGGATTACCTGTTCAATCTGATTGTATCGGATGGCGCGCTGGTTTCCGGGAAGCTTCCGAAGTCCTCCGCGGAGGTGGCCCGGGCGCTACGCCCTTCGGGAGGTGTTTTGGCCTTGGAAGCCCCCAAGGAATCCGCGGAAGCCCTCAAGGCATGGTGGGAGAATCCATCCGCGCCTGAGTTCACCGTGGAGAAAACCGAAAATGGGGCGCTCCGGGTTCGTCGCGGAGACCTGCCGGGAGGTGGCGAATGGACCCACCAGTACGCCGACCCCGGCAACACAGCGTGCAGCCTGGACCAGCATGTCAAGGGAAACCTGGAGGTCCTGTGGTTCGGGCGACCCGGTCCGCGTCCGATGGTGGATCGCGGCACGCGCTCCCCGGCGCCGCTTTCGAGGAACGGGATGCTCTTTGTGCAGGGAGACCGGCTCCTCTTCGGCATGGACGCCTACAACGGGTCGATCTACTGGTCGGTCAATGTTCCCGAACTCCGCCGAGCCAACATGCCTCGTGATGGAAGCAACATGACTCTTTCGGATGATGGCCTTTTTGTGGCCGTTCGCGAGTCGTGCTGGAAGTTCGACCCGGAGAGCGGAGAAGTCCTGGCGGTCTGGCCCGCCGCGCCGGAAACCCCTCGGGATGACTTCGATTGGGGCTATATCGCCTTGGTCGGCGGACAACTCCTGGGCAGCGCGGTCCGAAGGGGAGCGTTGTTCATTGGCGCAGATGGGGAGTGGTATGACCGGACCGATGAGGAATCCCTTAAGGTCACCAGCGACACCCTCTTTGCCCTGAGTTCCAAAACCGGCGAACGACTCTGGGAGTACCGCAAAGGTCTGATCATCAACCCCACGATCTGCGCGAGCGAGACGGCGGTCTATTTCCTCGAATCCCGGAACCCATCGCTCCTCGCCGGGGAGGACCGTAGGATCGGCGACGAGCTCTTCACGGACCAGTTCCAAGTGGCGCTGGATATCCGGACGGGAAAGGTCCTGTGGGAGAAGTCGGTCCGTTTCGAGGGCGGGAGCTGGGTCTTGTACCAGGTTTACGCCAAGGACACGCTCGTGGTGTTGGCCACCACCGACAAATACCATCTCCACGGCATCGACGCCCGATCCGGAGACTCGCTTTGGGAGCAGCATTACAGCTGGAGGAAGGACAACCACGGCGGCTCGATGCAGCATCCGGTGGTCATTGAAGGGACGATCTTCGCGGAGCCGAACGCTTACGAACTCCGGACCGGCAAGCTGGTTCGAGAGAACATACCCCAGAGGGACAAGTGCGGCACCATGTCCGGGGCAGCCAATGCGATTGTCTGCCGCGATTACTACCACACAATCTGGGACCTGGAGACCGACACTTGGACTCAGCTCGAAGGTGTCCGAGCGGGCTGCTGGCTCAACATCCTTCCGGTTGGGGGGATTGTGGTCGCGCCTGAGGCGAGCTCGGGGTGCTTCTGCGACCACCCGATCCAGACTTCGATTGCGTTCCTGCCGAAGGAGAAGGATTGACCGGCAGCGTCGAATTCAGGCGAGCGCCTCACGGATCACGTGGCCGTGAACATCGGTGAGGCGGCGGTCGATCCCATTGTGCCGGAAGGTCAGCCGCTCGTGATCGATACCGAGCAGGTGCAGCACGGTGGCGTGCAGGTCATAGCAGTACATGGGATTCTCGACCGCCTTGTAGGACCACTCATCGCTGGCCCCATGGGAAACTCCGCCCTTGAAGCCCCCTCCAGCCGCCCATGAGGTGAAGGTGAAGGGATTGTGGTCCCGCCCCGCGCTGCCTTGGCTGCAGGGCATCCGCCCGAACTCGGTGGTCCAGATGACAATCGTGTCCTCCAGCATGCCGCGTGACTTGAGGTCTTTGATCAGCGCGGCCGTGGGCTTGTCCATGCTTGCGGCCATGTCGCCGTGATCCTTGGCCAGGTTTTCGTGGGAATCCCAGTTCCGGCGCGGGTGGCCGTTATCCGCTCCGCTCCAGACCTGAACAAACCGGACCCCGCGCTCAAGCAGGCGACGAGCCACCAGACAGTTCCTGCCGAATTCGGCCGTCGGCTCCTCATCGAGTCCATACAGCTTCCGAGTCGCCTCGCTCTCTCCGGTAAGATCGAGCGCCTCCGGGGCGCTGAGCTGCAGCTTCGCGGCAAGTTCGTAGGACTTAATGCGGGCTTCCAGACGCGAGTCGCCCGGATGGGAGGCTTCATGCTCCTTGTTGAGGTTGGCCAGAAGCGCGAGGCCTTCGCGATCGACTTCCTCGGTCACAAAGCTCTCTTCCGGCGGGTATAGGTCTGCGATGGGGCGCTCCGCGTTGGGGTATATCATGGTCCCTTGATGGCTCGCGGGGAGGAATCCGGAGGACCAATTCTTGGGCCCATTGGGCGCGAAACCGCGCGAGTCGGGGAGCACCACGAAGGTCGGAAGATCCTCGTTCAGGCTTCCCAACCCATAGCTCACCCACGAGCCCATCGAGGGGAAGCCGGGAAGCACGAATCCGGTGGCCTGCATGAATGTGGCGGGGCCATGGACATTTGATTTGGAGATCATCGAGTGGAAGAAGGCAATCTCATCCGCGCATGAGGCAATGTGCGGTACAAGGTCGCTCACCCATTTCCCACACTCACCGCGCTGCTTCCACTCCCACGGGGATTTCATCACGAAACCCGGGTCGCTCTGGAAGAGCTCGACCTTTTCGCCCGGATCGAAGGCTTGGCCCGCGCGTTCAATCAGCAGGGGTTTGTAATCAAAGGTGTCGACCTGGCTGGCCGCGCCGGACATGAAGAGTTGAACCACCCGCTTGGCCTTGGCGGGATGGTGAAGGCCGGTTCCCGGAATGGTTCCCGCGAGCAATCCCTCGCGGGAGAGGAGGTCGGCCAGGGCGATTCCGCCGAGTCCGCCACCGAGCTTCCAAAGGAACCCCCGACGGTTCATTGGGTGTCCTCCGCTTCCTCAAACGGCTGCTCTTCAAGGGGCATTTCGCCCCCTTCCCCCGGTTCGCGGCCCTCGGCGCGCTCCTCCACATCCGCGAAGGCTTGGGAAATCTCATCTATTTTGGGAAGTTCCTTGAGGCTCCGCAAGCCGAAGTGGTGCAGAAAATGTTTGGTGGTCCGGTACAGGAAGGGATGCCCGGGGACATCCTTGCGACCCGAGATCTTGATCAACCGCCGCTGCAGGAGGGTGTGAATGATCGAGTCCACGTTGACCCCGCGGATGGCCTCGATCTCGGCGCGCGTAATCGGTTCGCGGTAGGCGATCACGGCGAGAGTCTCCAGCGAGGCCTGGGAAAGAGTTCTCTTCTTGCGGCGGTCCAGGAGCTTGTCCAGATACTCCGCGCTCCCAGGTTTGGTGGCGAGCAGGAATCCCCCGGCGACCTCGATCAATTGAAGTCCTCGATTCTCATCCGCCGCAAGGTGGGATTGCCACTCCAGAACAACCTCCTTGAGGTTTTCCGGTGTAACGCCCGGAATCACCTCGGCGAGTCTTTCGACCGTGAGCGGCTCATCAGTGGCGAAGAATAACGCTTCTAAGATGGATTGAAGGGACATTGTGGGTTAGTCTCCGTCTTTGTGGGCGGGGTCATCCATGCCTTCCGGAGGGGCCGTCTCGGCCTCATGAGCAAGGCTTTCCTGCGCGGCATCGGAGCCGGCATACCCCTGGGTGTCGGTCGTGAAGGCAAGCTCCGCCTCCCCCTCGGAGTCACGGCGCAGGTCGTCGGTCCGATGCAGCCAGATGTCGCCGAGCAGGATTGTCTGTCTGGCTCGCACACGGGCCAGGCGGATCAGCTCCAGCAGCGCGAGAAAGGTCACTATCACCTCCGCTCGCGAGCGCATGGTCTGGAGGTAAAGGGTCAGGCACAGCTCGCCGGTCTCATGGAGGAGGATCTGGAGCTCCGCCATCTTCTCGTCGATGGTGTACTCCTCGCCCTGAATGACCCGGGGTTGCGCGGGTCCGATCTCCTCGAGCACTCGCTTGAAGGCGGTGGCGAGGTCATACACATTGACCTCATAGAACTCCACCACCTCCCTCGGCTCGACTGAGGGGGGCGGCTTCTCGCGAAGGTAGAGTCGGCGACGCTCCTCCTCCGCTTTGCGCAACAGGTCGGCCACCTCGCGGAAGCGCTCGTAGTCCCGGAGACGCGCGATCAGAAGCGCTTGCTCGTCAATCGGCTCTTCCTCTTCCTCCTCGGTTTCCGTGGGAAGCAGGGCGCGGGATTTCATCACCAGCAGTTGCCCGGCGATCACAAGGAAATCACCGACCTCGTTGAGGTCATGCTTCTCCAGGCCGCGCACATAGGCGAGGAACTCATCCGCGATGGTGGCAAGGGAAACCTTGAACAGGTCCACCTTCTGGTCCCGAGCCATGTCCAGCAGCATGTCGAGCGGACCTTGATAAACCTCCTGGCTGACTCGATAAGCCGAGGGGGCGTAGAGCGAGACCCGATCTTCCGGATGGTCGGCGTCCCGTGTGGGGGGAGTGGGTTCTGGATTCATGGTCACTTTCCGATCCCGATGGCCGCCTTGGCCTCGGCAAGCACTTCGGAGGCGATCCGGCGCGCGCGCTCGGCCCCATCGCCGAGGATTTCCCGCAAGCGATCCGGGCGCGCGGCGATTTCGGCATGACGCTCTCGGACTTCCGCGAGATACATGTTCAGATTAACGCCGAGTTCGCGTTTGCACTCCACGCATCCGATCGTCGCCGCGCGACAGGCGGCGTCGATCTCCTTGGTCCTCGCGGCAGGGGTGAAGATCTTGTGATAGGTGAACACTGTGCACACGTCGGGGTTCCCCGGATCGCTCCGGCGGACCCTGGCGGGGTCGGTGATCATCGTGGAGACCTTCTTGGCGGTGCTCTCCTCGGATTCGGTCACGTTGATGGCGTTGTCGTAACTCTTGCTCATCTTGCGATTGTCGAGTCCGGGAAGCTTCGTGGTTTCGGTCTGGAGCGCCTGAGGCTCCGGGAAGACCTCGCCGTAAAGGTAATTGAACCGGCGCGCAATCTCCCGGCACAGCTCCAGGTGCGGGAGCTGATCCTCGCCCACGGGAACATGCGTGGCCTTGTAAGCCAGGATGTCCGCGGCCTGGAGAACGGGATACCCCAGAAACCCGTAAGTCAAAAGGTCCTTTCCGACCAGGTTCTGAATCTGCTCCTTGTAAGTCGGGACCCGCTCCAGCCAGGGAAGCGGAGTGAACATGCCGAAGAGAGTGGCCAGTTCCACATGCTCGGGGACATCCGACTGGACGAACAGGATGGACCTGTCCGGGTCAATTCCGGCCGCGAGGAGCTCCATCGCCATCTGCTCCGAGCGCTCGCGCAGGCTATATTTAGCCAGATTCTCATACTCGGTCGTGCAGGCGTGCCAATCCACCACGGACAGGATGACCTCGTAGTCGTTCTGCAGGTCGACCCAGTTCTTGACCGCCCCCAGGAAATTCCCAAGGTGCATCTGGCCAGTCGGACGGATTCCGGAGAAAACTCTTGCCATCGGCTTCGAAGGGACCCCTCAAGAATGGCAAAGGGGAAGCACGGACGCCTCCCCAAACCGAGAGCGACTATAACCAGACCCTCCCGCCGGGGCAAGGTTGGACCGGCATCTCCGGTTAAGGGCTTCACCCGGACTGAAATCTGAAGGATAGTTCCCCCCTGCCTCCAGGCAATGGCGCCCAAATCCCCCGCCTCCTCTTCATATTCCGGGGCATTTCAGGGAGAATTGGTTCAATGCCGGGCCTGGGGGGAAGGCGCCGGGCCGCCGAAAACGAGGAGAAAATGGGTACCGCAAAGGTGGGGATGATCGGAGTTCCCCGCGCCTTGATCCGTTTTTTTGAGGGTTCCAAATCATCGTGACAGAGCTTCTGAAATCCCTGCCGCAACACATCGAGGTCGTCTATGAAGAGCAACCCAGGGTGGAGACCCTGGTGGAATTGTTTCGATGGCGGGGATACCAACACCCCAAACGACTGGCCTTATCATTCCTGCTTGAAGGATCGGAGACCGAGGTCACTCACTCCTATGGCGAGCTGGACTTGAGGGCGCGCGCCATCGCCGCGCGGCTTCAGGCGCACGGTATGCAGGATAAGCCTGTCCTGATGCTGTTCCCGGCGGGTCTCGACTTTGTGGCCGGCTTCCTGGGTTGCCTCTATGGCGGCGCGGTTGCGATCCCTGCCTACCCTCCACACCCGGCGCGGTTGGCCCGAGACCTGCCTCGAATCCGCGCCATCGCGCGGGATGCCCTTCCCGTGGCGGTGCTGACCGTCTCTTCGCTCCTCGAAAAGCGGGAGGAACTCTGCCGGCAGGCCCCCGAGCTCGGCACGCTCCCTTGGCTGGCCGCCGACAAGATCTCCGTTAATGGGGCAGAGGACTGGCTGGAAAGAGAGATCGATCCGGATTCTCTGGCCTTCCTCCAATACACTTCCGGGTCCACGGCCTCTCCCAGGGGGGTCATGGTGACTCACGGGAACCTCTTGCACAATTCCTCCCTGATTCATGACTACTTCGAGACCGGAGAGGATTGCCGGGGTGTCTTTTGGCTTCCGGCCTACCATGACATGGGGCTGGTTGGCGGCATTCTCCAAGTCCTTTTTTGCGGAACTTCAGCGCTGCTGATGTCTCCGCTCGCCTTCCTTCAGCGCCCCATGCGGTGGCTGCAGGCGATTTCCAGAACCGGGGCGAACATCAGCGGGGGCCCGAACTTTGCTTACGACCTTTGTGCGCGCAAGGCCACCCCGGAGCAGATTGCGAGCCTCGATTTAAGCTGCTGGGAACTCGCCTTCAACGGCGCGGAGCCTGTGCGGGCGGATACCCTGGAGCGGTTCGCCAAGGTTTTTGAGCCATGCGGCTTCCGCTGGGAGGCGTTCTATCCGTGCTATGGTCTGGCCGAAGGGACTCTGATTGTGTCCGGTGGAAAGCGCTCCGAGCCGCCGGTCATCCGACGTTTCGACGAGGAGGCGCTCAAGTGTGACCACGCCATCGAGGTGGCCCCGGACCACCCCAGCGCGCGCACCTTGGTGGGGTGCGGCGAACCTCACCCCGACCAGGAGGTGGTGATTGTCGATCCGGACACCTCTGAAAGCCTCCCGGAGGGCCGCATCGGGGAGATCTGGGTGGCCGGGCCGAGCGTGGCGGCGGGCTACTGGAGGAAACCTGAGGAATCCGCCAAGACCTTCCAGGCCAGTCTGCGAGAGGCCGGGTCAGGACGGCACTTGAGGACGGGGGACCTTGGGTTCCTCAAGGATGGGGAGCTGTTTGTAACCGGGCGTCTCAAGGACCTGATCGTCCTGGAAGGACGCAACCACTATCCTCAGGATATCGAGCGGACAGTGGAAAGGGCGCATCCGACGCTGCGGGATGATTGCTCGGCGGTGTTCCTGGCGGAGATTGAGGGTCGCGAACGGCTGGTTGTGGTCGCCGAGGTGGAGCCGCGTTTCACCAAGCCCCGGATTGGAGACAACGGAAACGGACAAGTGTCCAAAGGGTGGGATGAAGCCGAAGTGGTCCGGATCATCCGTCGAGTCGTTTCCGAGATGCATGACCTTCAGGTCCATTCGGTCGTTCTCATCAAACCGGGGAGGATCCCCAAGACCTCCAGCGGCAAGATCCAGCGTCACGCCTGCCGCGCCGCCTTCCTGGAAGGAAAACTCGAACGGATTTAGAATGGTGGGATGAGCTGGGAACCGGATCCATCGGAGTTGAATCCGCCATCCGAACCGTACGCCCGTGGGAACCCCTCACCGCGCGCCCCGCGGCGCCCGACAGCTGCGGAGATTCAGGACTGGCTGGTGGCCAAGCTCGCCCAGGAGCTCGAGATCGATCCCCGGGATATCGATGCGCGCGAACCATTTTCCACCTATGGGCTGAGCTCGGTCCTCGCGGTCAGCCTTTCCGGGGACTTGGAAGACTGGCTGGGCCGTCCCCTCTCACCCACACTCGCTTTTGACTATCCCTCGATAGAGGCGCTTGCGGGACACCTTTCCGGCGAGTCCGATCCCACCACGCGCCAAGATGTAGCCTCGACCGGTTTCCGCGCGGACAAGGAGGCTGTCGCGCTTGTGGGAATCGGGTGTCGCTTTCCCGGGGCCAATGGCCCCAGGGCCTTCTGGGAGCTCCTATCCGAAGGTCGCGATGCCATCACGGAAGTCCCGCCGGATCGTTGGGACGCCGAGAGTCTCTATGATCCCAACCCGGACACACCTGGAAAGATGAACTCCAAATGGGGGGGATTCCTCCAGGGAGTGGATCAGTTCGACGCCCGCTTTTTCGGAATCTCCCCGAGGGAGGCCGCGCGCATGGACCCGCAGCAGCGACTCCTGCTCGAGGTCGGTTGGGAGGCGCTCGAGGATGCCGGGATCGTGCCCAAGGAGCTTTCCGGCACGGCCACCGGGGTCTTCATGGGGGTCAGCACGAACGATTATCTGAGGCTGTTGCTCACCACGGACGAAGGCGCGCACGATGATCCCTATTCCGGAACCGGCGCCGCCGCCGGGATCGCCTCGGGCCGCCTCTCATACGCCCTCGGCCTTCAGGGACCGACCCTCACCGTGGACACCGCCTGCTCCTCTTCGCTGGTCGCGGTGCACCTTGCAATCCGAAGCCTCCTCTCGCGCGAGTGCGATACCGCGCTCGCCGGGGGCGTCAATCTGATCCTTGTTCCCGAAAGCACGGTCTATTTTTCCAAAGTCCGGGCGATGTCGCCGGAAGGTCGCTGCAAAGCCTTTGACGCCTCCGCGGATGGGTATGTCCGTTCGGAAGGCTGCGGCGTGCTGGTCCTCAAGCGCCTCGCTGACGCGCTAGCTCAAGGCGACCGTGTTTACGCGGTCTTGAGCGGCTCGGCGGTGAATCATGATGGGCGCAGCGGAGGCCTGACAGTCCCCAACGGTCAGGCCCAGCAGAGAGTCATTCGCGCCGCGCTTGCGGATGCCGGGGTGGATCCGCTCGATGTGGGTTATGTCGAGGCGCACGGGACCGGGACCTCCCTCGGCGATCCCATCGAGGTCCGCGCACTCGCCTCGGTCCTCTGTGAGAACCGTCACCCCTCGGCGGCGCTGGCCATCGGGTCGGTCAAGACCAACATCGGCCATCTGGAGGCCCCTTCCGGAGTGGCGGGATTGATCAAAGTCGCCCTTGCCCTTCAGCACCGAGAAATTCCCCCGCACCTCCACCTCCGCAGACGGAATCCGCATGTCGAATGGGACCAACTGCCGATTTCCATCCCCACCGAGCGGACTCCGTGGAAGCCAGTGCACGGGAAGCGAATCGCGGGGGTCAGTTCCTTCGGGTTTAGCGGCGCCAACGCCCATGTGGTGGTTGCGGAGGCCCCAGAGCCTCCCCCTGCCGTTCACGATCCGGCAGCCCAGGCGGAGGCGTTTTTCCTACCGCTCTCGGCGCGAAGCGAGACCGCGCTGCAGAAAATTGCGGAGCAGTTCCACGATATCTTGTCCCAATCGGAAATCCAGCTCCGGGACATCTGCCACACCTGCGCCGCCCGAAGGGAGCACCATGACCACCGCCTCGCGGTTTTCGGAAAGACGCGGGAGGATTTGACTGCGCGCTTGAAGAGCTTCCTCGCGGGAGAGTCGGAGAGGCAAGGAGTCCGGTCCGGAAAGGTCCCCACCAACCACACTCCGCGGTTAGGATTCCATTTCCCGGATGTTGGCCCCTCCTGGAGTGAGTTCACAACTTCTCTCCGACACAGCTCCCGTGAGTTTGATGCGGTGGTGTCGCTTGCTAAATCGGAGGCGGGCCGATACGCCAATGTCGCCCCGATCAGCCGCCGCCATGTCGATCCGCCGGTGGAGGGATTTCCGAACCCCGAGACCGCCTTCTGCGCCTATCAGATCGCGCTGGCCAATCACCTGCGGGCGCATGGGGTGATCGTGGAAACTTTCCACGGAGAGGGGCTGGGCCAAATCGCGGCGGACTGTCTGGCCGGGAAGCTCACTCTTCAGGAGGCGATCCGGGTGGCGGCATGCGGTGAACGTCCCCACATCGAGCCTGGACGCTCCGCCACGCGTGAAACCGATTGGGCGCGCAGTCGCTGTGACCTCTTCGTCCGGATCGGGCCGCGCCAGGATTCCCAAGAGGCTCCCCCGCGGGGAAAAGGCGGCAGGTCGAGACCCCTTGAGCTGGATTTCTCCTCGGATCTTCCCAAGGCCGTACCTGCTGATCTGCTTGCCACATTGTATTGCGCCGGGTTTCCAATCCACTGGAACAGCCTCTGGCCTCACGGGGGCCGGCATGTCGATCTCCCGACCTACCCCTGGGACCACGAGCGCCACTGGATTGAGCCATCCGGTGATGGATGGTCCGCTCGTTCCCGGGATCCTCGTTTCGGTCGAGCGGTCGAACTCGCCGGATCTCCCGGCTCATTTGTCTGGGAGGCGGGCCTCGATGGAAGACTCCTGGAGCGGATGGGATTGAACGGCCGCGCGAGGATCAAGGACCTGTCGCCTTCAATGGTCGAGCGGGTGGCGGAAACCGCCGCTCTTGAAACCCTCAAGCGCGACTTGAGAGTCACCAACCTCCGGCTCACGGGGGAGGCGATTTCTCCACCCTCGGCGGCGGACCCGGTCCTCCAAGTGGCGCTATCATCGGTTGAAGGTGGCGCGGGTTTTCGCCTATACAGTCGCTCCACAAACGGCCATCCGGGGGCGGGAATATGGGCCCTCTTGGCCGAGGGAAACCTGTGCGAGGAAGCCGGCGCCGACGGTACGAGCCACCAGTGGTTCCACGAAGTTGTCTGGGAGCACAAGCCGATTCAGGGGGGGGCCGGATTGGACCGGGGACGAGTTTCTCTGGTCTTCTCCGATGATTCTGGGGTGAGCAGCGCGTTTCTGCGTCAACTCGGAACCGCGAACTTGATCCGGGTCCGGCGCGGCGAAACGTTCCAGCGACCTTCGGAAATGGAGTTTGAGATTTCGCCCTCCGATCCGAGCCACTTTGGTCGTCTACTGGCGGAGGTCCATGCCTCAGGCGCAAGCCCGGTTCGGGATATCGTGTTTCTCTGGGGTCTCGATCTCCCGGGGTCCGGCGGCGTAAATGCACCCACTTTTGAGAAGTCCTTGGCCGAGCGCCTGGCCGAGGCTCTCCATTTGATCCAAGCCTGCATACGCGCTGGAACGAAGCAGGCCCCGAGGCTTCGATTCGTGACTCGCGGCGCGGTTCACACCGGGGTTGCGGAGGACGAGGCGGTAGAACCCGCGCAAGCGGCCTTGATGGGACTCACACGCGCCCTGGCGGGGGAACACCCGGCGCTCTGGGGCGGCCACATCGACCTTGATCCCAGCATGAGTCCGGAGCGGACGGCGGCAATTCTCGCACGTGAAATCGACTGCCTCGATGGCGAGGACCGCGTGGCTTTGCGCGGGAGTGAACGCCTCGTGGCGCGTTTGATTCCGTGCTCCCTTGGCGAGGAGACTAGCGACTCCGTTGTTCCGCTCGGGAACCGCGTTTGCCTGATCACCGGCGGGATGGGGGAAATCGGCCGAGAGCTCGCACGTTGGTTTGCGCGACGCGGGGCCAGGCGGATTGTCCTCTTGGGACGAACGCCGGCGCCCGCAAGGGTTGAGTGGAATGCCATTCCGGAAGGACACCCCCGGAGGGAACTGGTTGAATCCTTGATGGAGATTGAATCGCATGGCGCGGAGGTTCGCTGTGTGGCGGCGGATGTCGGCGATATGGCCTCCATGCAACACGCGCTTGAGGAACTTGCGCGCGAGGGGTGGGATAGCTTCGGTGGAGTGGTTCACGCGGCTGGGGTCGCCGATCCCAAACCGCTGCTTGAATTGGACCGGGACACCCTGGCGAAAACTCTCCACCCCAAAGTCTCCGGCGCCCTGATCCTCGCGGACCTCCTGAAAAACCACCCACTTGAGTTCTTCGTTTTGTTCTCGTCCGGCGCGGCGGTCCTAAACTCACCGCTCCTGGGCGCGTACTCGGCGGCGAACTGTTTTCTCGACGCCCTCCCTCAATCCCTGGGACAAACGGGAATTCGAGCCACCAGCATCGCCTGGGGGTTCTGGAGCGAGGTTGGTCTGGCCGCGCGCTATCGGCGTGAGGGGGGGAGGGGCTTGCTACCGCGCGGGATGGAACCGATTGAACCGAGCGAAGGGTTACGAATCTTCGGAGGGATTCTCCGGGAGCGCCCAAAGCAGGTTGTGGTCATGCCGATCGATTGGCGTGCATGGGGGGATTTCCACCGCCGCGTGGGAGGGAGCGCCCCTCTGCTTGAGAAGGTGTTGGCGGGTGCACGCGCGGAGCGTGGAGGCGACGCTCAAGAGGGCAGGGAAAGGTCCGGGGCGTTGGAGCGCCTGATGGGCGCGCCCTCCGAACAACGGCGCGCCCTTCTGGAGGATATCCTCGCCGACCAGGTCGCCGCGATTCTTGGATTCTCCCCCGCGCGCATGGACCGGGCGCAGCCGCTCGACAATTTGGGAATCGACTCCCTGATGGCGGTGGAGCTCAAGAACTGGGCGGAATCCGAGCTGGGCATCCTGGTTCCGGTCAGCCTGTTCCTGGAGGGACCGAGCCTCACCGATCTGGTCACCCGGCTTCTGCCGGATGTTCTCGCCACGATCTCCTCGCGAAGCGGGAATCCTCCAAGGCATCCCTCCGCTCGCCCGAATGAGGAGACGCGAGACATCATCACTCCCGAAAGAGCCGAAAAACTTCTCTCCGAACTGGATGGTCTTTCGGATGAGGAGGTCGAGCGCCTCCTTGGAAGCCTCGCCTCCCAGCAAGAATCGTAAGAATGCCCGAGTCTCAAGAACCCACCACGGCAACCCCAAGGGACAAGCGCGCCCAGCTTGCCGAACTCCTCCGCGAGCGCGCCTCGCAGGCCTGGAGGGACACCGACCTCTCCGAAGGGCAGCGCGCCCTGTGGCTCCTGCAGCGACTGGCTCCCGACAATGTGGCCTACAATCTGATGGCCTCGGCCCACATCCGCGGATCACTGGATGTCGGCGCGCTGAGACGGGCCTTTCAAGCCCTCACGGACCGTCATGAGTCTCTCCGCACCACTTTCCCTGAACGCGAGGGCGCCCCCTTATGTCGCATTCATTCGTCGTCCCAGGTGGCCTTCGTGGAGATTGAAGGGAGTTCCTGGAGCGAGGAGGAACTGCGAGGGTGGATGGAGGCGCAAGCCGATGAGCCGTTTGACCTCGGGGCGGGTCCGTTGTTCAAGACAATTCTCATCCATCGTGGGTCCCGGGACCCGGTTCTTCTGGTGCTGGCCCACCATATCATTCTCGATTTCTGGTCGATTGACCTCCTCCTTGAGGAACTCCGTCTTCTCCATGCGCGGGAATTGGGGATCCCCGTCGAGGTCCCCCCGATCGCCGGAGTCTTCAGCGAGTATGTCCAGTGGCAGAGGGGATATCTTGGCGGATCGGAATTTCAGACCTCACTGGACTACTGGGAAGGAGTGATCGGGGATTGCCCTCAAATCCTTGATCTTCCCACCGATCGCCCGCGGCCGAATGTTCAAACCTACCGCGGGGCGCTCCACGAGTTCGACCTTGAAATCTCTCTGACCGCGCGCTTGAGGGAGCTTGCCAGAGCCGAGGGGGTTACTCTGTACACCCTTCTGCTCTCCGCTTTTGAGATCTTCATTCACCGCTTTTCCGGGCAGTCGGAGTTCCTTGTCGGAACACCGGTTGGAGGCAGGACTCGCGCGGAGTTTGAGACGGTTGTGGGCGACTTCGCCAACCCGATTTGTCTTCGGGCGGATTGTTCGGGGAATCCCTCGGTACGGGAGCTCCTCGACCGGACGAAACCAAAGGTGCTCGAGGGACTGACCCATCAGGGAGTTCCCTTTCCACGGGTGGTGGAACGTCTCCAGCCGCGACGAGACCCCAGCCGGTCCCCGCTCTTCCAAGTGGCTTATGTGTGGAACCGCGCACGCCATCTGGAGGCCGGAGTCGGGGAGGGAGCGGCGCGCGCATGGTCCCTCGAACCGTTTGTCCACTGCCAGCGTGGAGCGCCCTTCGACCTCACCCTTTCCGTTGTGGATCGGGGGGCTTTCTTGTCCGCCGCCTTCCAGTACAACAGCGACCTGTTCCGCTCCTCCACGGCCGCCGATTGGGCCGAGCGTTTCCGGATGCTCCTCGAAGGCATTCTCTCGAATCCCGGCGGGCGAGTTTCCGAACTGTCACTTCTCTCCGAGGGGGAGCGTCGGTTCTTCCTGGTGGACTGGAATCGAACGGAGATGGAGTACCCCAAGGACCGCTGCGTGCAGGAGTTGATCGAGGGGCGAGTGGCGGAATCTCCCGAAGCCTGCGCTCTGGAGTGGCGGGGAGGGGCGATGTCCTACTTCGAGTTGAATCGGATGGCGAATCGCCTTGCCTGGCGTCTCAAGGAACTTGGGATCGGCCCGGAGCGGCTTGTGGGAATCTGTCTCCCACGCTCCCCCGAGATGATGATCGGAATTCTCGCGGTCCTGAAGGCGGGTGGGGCCTATCTCCCGCTCGATCCGGAATACCCGGAGGAACGTCTGGCCCTGATGCTCGAGGATGCCCACGCGGAGGTGGTCCTGAGCACCAGGAGCCTTGGCCCGAAGCTTCCGACGAGTGGGCGCGCGATCTTGCCCCTGGATGATCCCACGCTGTTCGAGACCGGGAACGATGCCGCCCCGCCCTGCGAGGCGAAGGCCGAGAACCTGGCCTATGTCATCTACACCTCCGGTTCCACCGGGAGACCCAAGGGGGTGATGATCACCCACCGGAACCTGATGAATTACTTGTGGTGGTGCCGGAGCGCTTACCCGCTTCAAGAGGGGTCGGGCGCGCCGCTGCATTCCCCCATCCGCTATGATTTGACCGTGACCACCTTATTCGCGCCGCTCCTGAGCGGTGGAAGGATTGTGCTAGTCCCGGAGCGTCGCGGTGTGGATGACCTGGCGGCTGTGATCGCCGAGGGCCGGGATTTCAGCTTTGTGAAGGTGACTCCCGCGCACCTCAAGGCTCTCGGGGCGATTCTGCCCAAGGCCGAGGCCTCAAATCAGACACGCTGTCTGGTGGTTGGCGGCGAGGCCTTGCACTCGGATTCGCTTGCCTACTGGAGAGAGCATGCCCCCGGGACCCTGATTGTGAACGAGTATGGTCCCACCGAGGCGACGGTGGGCTGTTGCGTGTATTCCTTGCGCGCGGGAGCGGAGATTTCAGGCCCGGTCCCCATCGGAAGGCCCATCGCGAACACAAGGCTGTATGTCCTTGATGTCCACGGGCAACCGGTCCCGCCCGGAGTTCCGGGTGAACTCCATATCGGCGGAGATAGTGTGGCGCGCGGCTATCTGAATCGACCCGACCTAACCGCCGAGAGGTTTGTGCCTGATCCTTTCAACCGTGATGCCGGCGCGCGCCTGTATCGCACGGGCGATCTGGTGAGGTTCCGCGCGGATGGCGAGCTCGAGTATCTGGGACGATCCGACCATCAGGTCAAGGTGGCGGGACAACGGATCGAGCTGGGCGAATTGGAGACCATCCTCGGCGGGCATCCGGAGGTGCGCGATGCACTCGTGGCGGCGGTCGAAACAGCGCCGGGCGATAGGCGCTTGGTGGCCTACGTGGTCCCCAAGAGTTGGGTGGATGGTCCGTCCCCAGCCGAGCTCCGCGCGTTCCTACGCCAAAAACTACCCGAAACCATGCTGCCGGCATTCTATGTCACGCTTCCGGGCTTCCCCCTGGCCGCGAACGGAAAGGTGGATCGGAAGGCCCTCCCGATTCCGGACCAAGGCCGCGGTGGGGCCGACACGGCCTATGTGGCTCCCCGAAATGAGATCGAACGCGCCTTGGAGGAGATTTGGTCTCGGGTTCTGGGGATCGAGCCGATTGGAGTCCAGGACAATTTCTTCGACCTGGGGGGGGCCTCGATCCAGAGTCTCGCAGTGGCTTCGCAAGCGAGCGAGGCGGGGATTCCGCTCACCGCGGAAATGATCTTTCAGCATCCGACCATCGCGGAACTCGCGACGGCATCGCGCGTGGCCAGCCTCGATGCGCATCGCGAGACCCCCGCCCTTCCAAAGCCATCCACGCGCCAGGTTGAGGCGACGGGAACGAGGCAAGCGGCGCGCCCGGGCTCGCGGGTTTCAACGGGTCGGACCGCGATTGAAAGCTTGGGGGTTTATCTTCCAGCCCGGAAAGTCGCCACGGGGGACCTTTTGCGCGGCTGTCGGAACCCGATCGATTTCCCGCTGGAGAAAATGACCGGAATCCGCTCGCGTCGCGTGGTGTCCGAAGGGGAGTACTCGATTGACCTTGCCGAACAGGCGGCCCGTGACTGCCTGCTTCGGTCACGGAGAAGTCCGGAGGAGATCGACCTCCTGATCTGCTGCAACATCTCGCGGCAGGATGGACCCCGCCAGTTCAGCTTCGAGCCGACCACCTCGGTGCGACTCAAGAAACGGCTTGGATTGCCCAACGCCGTCGCGTTTGACATCAGCAATGCCTGCGCGGGGATGTTCACCGGCATCTTGATCGCCGACTGGTTGCTGGCGGCGGGCGCGATGAGCGCGGTTCTGGTGGTGAGCGGGGAATACATCTCGCATCTTGCCGAGACCGCCCAGAAGGAGATCTCCGGATTCCTCGACCCGCGCTTGGCGTGCCTGACCGTGGGGGATGCCGGCGCCGCGGTGATCTTGGAGCGGAACGAGCGCGAGGACATCGGCTTCGCGGACCTCGATCTCTACACTCTCGGCAAATACAGCGACCTGTGCGTGGCCAAGGCGACCGAGGAGGCGCATGGCGGGGCAATCATGTACACCGATTCGATCCGTCAAACCGCCGTGGCCCTTAAACTCTCGGTGGCCCACTCGGCGAAGGTGCTGCGGAGGAGCGGCTGGTCCGCCGAGGAGATCGGTCATGTCATCATGCACCAGACCTCGGAGACCGCGCTGCGGGACGCCATGCGGGAGATCAACGCGCTCTATGGCGCGAAGGTCTGTCATGATGGAAACACCGTGATTAACCTCGCCGAGCGCGGTAACACAGCGAGCACCAGCCACTTTGTGGCGCTGGCGGACCGCATGCGAGCCGGCGAGGTCCGGAATGGCGACCGAGTTGTGTTCGGAATCACCGGATCGGGCCAGACCATCGGCTCCTCGCTTTATGTGATGGATGATTTCCCCGCGCGGTTTCTCGAGTCCGGCAACGGGACCCCCTCGGGGAAGCGTGCCGCGGCTTCGGTCGAGCGGGCCACGCGCGTCTTTTCCACAACCGGAGCAGGCTCGGCGGAGATCCTCGCGGTCGGGCTTGCGAGGGAGCCCAAGGATTCTCCAGGGGATGCGGTTGAACTTGCGGTCGAGGCGGCCGAATCGGCCCTTATCAGCGCGGGCTTGGATCGCAATCGGGCGGACCTGGTGATCCATTCGGGGGTTTATCGCAACGATTTTCTCTGCGAGCCGGCCATCGCCTCGATCGTGGCGGGAAGACTCGGGATCAACCACGAGGAGGGTTCCGCACCAGGGCAGTCCACCTTTGCCTTCGACCTTCTTTGCGGCGGTCTGGGATTCCTTTCCGCCTGTTACGCCGCGACCCAGGCGATTCGCTCAGGCAGAGGGAAGCATGTCTTGATCACCGCTTCGGAGATCGAAAACAACGCGGGGGTCTTTCCGGAGCGCCTCCGTGGAGTGGTCGAAACCGGCTCAGCGGTTTTGCTTGCGCCCGCCACGGAGAAGCGCGGCGGATTCCGCGCCTTCGCCTTTCGAGATTTCCCCGATTACGCCGATCTGCTTGTGGCGCACACCGGGCTGGAGGCGGGGAAGACTTACCTCCATTTTGAGGAGTCGCCATCCTACCCGGCCCGGCTTCGGGAATCGATCTGCATCGTGGTCAAGGATCTGTTGGATCACGAGGGATTGACTCCGTATGAGATCCGGGTCGTGCTTCCGCCGCTTGTATCCGAGACCTTTGTTTCCGAGCTTGCCGCCGACCTGAAGGTGGACCGGGATCGGATGATCGGCCAACCGACTCCGGGCAAGGATGGATTCACCTCGTCCCTTGCGCGAGGTCTCGACGAGGTTCGTCGGAAGGGCCTGGCGGGTTCAGGGGAGATCGGACTGTTCATCGGCGCGGGCGCGGGCATCCAAGTCGGCTGCGCGCTGTATGTCTTTTAACACCGCCTATGCGAGCCTTTGTGACTGGGGCAACGGGTTTCCTGGGATCGAATCTCGCGGTGGGCTTGGTGGAGCGAGGGATAGAGGTTCGCATTCTTCGGCGTCCGACCGGCGGCGCCGAGGCGCTGCAAGGAGCGCGGATCGAGGAGACCACCGGGGACATCCTCGATCCTCCGGAGAAACTTGCCAGGAGCATGGAGGGTTGCGAATGGGTTTTCCATGTGGCGGCCTCGGTGAAGTACGGAAGGAGTCCGAGGGAGCTTTACCGGACCAATGTGGAGGGAACAGCCCATGTGGCGGAGGCCGGGCTTCTCGCCGGAGTTGGGCGGTTTGTGCTGACCAGTTCCCTGAGCGCGATGGGGGTTGCCGAGGGGGGCCGACTGCTGGATGAGGACTCAGAATTCAGCCTAAGCCCCAGCGAATTCCCCTACGGCCACACGAAACGCCTGGCCGAGGATGAGGTTCGAAAGCGGATTGATAGGGGGTTGTCCGCGGTAATTGTCAACCCATCCACGATGTTCGGTCCCCGAGATGTCCGCCGCAACGCCGGGGCGATGGTCATTCAGGCGGCCTCCGGCACCTTGAGGTTTTACCCTCAGGGCGGCTCGAATTTCGTGGCTGTGGAGGATGTCGTGTGGGGTCACATCGCGGCGGCGGAGAGGGGAAGGGTGGGACAGCGATACATCTTGGGGAATCGGAACCTGACCTACCGGGAGGTTTTTGAGCGAATTTGCGAGGTGGTCGGGGTTCCTCCGCCTCGCTGGCCGATCCCCAACGCGATCCTCCCGGTTGGGGCGTGGGGCGCGCAGCTGCTGTCGTGGATTCGTCCGGGACTGCTTCCGGTCGATCCCAACCAAATTCGGATGTCCGCGCGCTGCATTTACGCGACCTCCGAGAGGGCGATCCGAGAGCTCGGACTGCCGCAATCCCCATTGGAGGGGGCGATCCGTCGCGCCCACGAGTGGTATCAACAGAACGGCTATTTGAGGAAATCATGAACCGATTGGCAACCGCGCTCTTGTTTTTTGCCGTGAATCTCCCCGTTGCAGCTCAGGCCACCGAGCTTGGGGTCTCGAATGGCGCGATCAAGGCGATGACCGCCACCATCGATGGCCCCTACGACCCAACCGGGACTAACCGCTGGCGACTCGGGGTCGGTGCGCATCTCCGGATTCGGGATCGGACTCAAGATTCCAGTGAGAGCCTAAAGGTCGTCGAGGCGCCGGTGGATGTGCAGTGCGGCGCGGGAGGGATCCTGTACGCCAGCGGCGGTTTTGTGATCGACATCACCAGGGCCGGCGGGGTTCGCTACCGCTTTCCCAGGAACCACCCGAGCTTCAGCCAGAACGCCGGGGTCCCCAACCCGAGCCGCATGGTCTTCTCGAAATCCCAGCCCCCCGAAAAGGCCGCGGGCAACTGGGTGGCCCTCTTGGGAGATCAGGTCCTGATCCGCGGGATGGCCAGCGCGCAGGCCATACACCCGGCCACCCCGGAGGGGCTGGAGACACTGGTTTCGGTGAGCGGTTACACCTCCGAAAGCCGTGTTCTTTCCGACCTCAGGACCCTGCTCCAATTTGATGGAAACCCATTCCCGTTCTGGCGCGCGGCCCGCGCCGACCTGGACAGCGAGGAGCGCGCGGTCAAAGGGTTGGTCATCCCGGAGGATCGCGTGGGCGCGGAAGCGTATCGAGCCTACCAGGTCGAAACATTGGCGGGGCTGTCCAAGATTCGCGAAGGCTATCGCATGCTCCAGCGCAACCTCTATAGCGACAAGGTCCTCGATAAGATGGTAACCGAGGGGGTCCCGATTCCACGACTGACCCTGGCCGAAGTGAGCTTTGTCCGGGGTGACATGGCCTTTTCCATCCGGCCATTTGTGAACTGGAAGTTGGAAGGACGGGTCCTTGTGGACCGTTCGCGATTGGTGGCGAGCGAGCCTCGGAAGCGGGAGGTGGCCCCGACCGTGTTCGTGGTGGATGACCTGACCAACCGCATGTTGGAAGACACCCGGATCGTGATCGGATCGCGGGATGCGGTCATCGAGAGTCGGCGCCCGGGAAACACCGCCTGGACAGCGCGCGCCCCGATCCAGTTTGATTTCGATTGGGAGCGTTTTTTCACCCCCTCGGCGGAGGTCTTCGGGTTTTCCGAGCAGCTCGACGCGACAGGCTTCCTCTTGCGGCGGGAGATCTCCGGTGGAGGAGTTTTGGAGATGAGCGAGCTGTTCCTCTCCAAGACCCTGCTTGAACTACGTTATCTTCCGCGCTCCGATAGGAAACCCGCCGAGGAGCAGATTCGGAAGTACATGGACCTGCGTCGAACGATCCTTTACCCGGATCGGAGGGAGCGCTTGGCTCTCCTTCCGACTCGTTTTCGCGAAGGGCAAGTCTCCGAATTTCTCAGCGATGGCCTGGACCATCTGGCCGCCGCAATCCATGCTCAAGGGATGAAGGAAGTGGTCGGCCTGAACCTGTGGGTCCGCAACGATCCTCCCAAGCAGTGGACCCTGGAGATGGAGGCAATCGGCCCGGCCGGGGAGCGAGTGATGGTTTCTCGCGCGGCGGAGCTCCCCGATGCGCCCCCGCTGGAGGACTCCTGGAAGAAGCTGGATCGCAACCGCGCCATCACCGGATGGCTTGACCTCGAATGGGAGTGAGACCAACTTGAGTTCCGAACCGAAGGCTCCGGAAACCCCCACGATTATTTCGCTGGAGGGGGTTCACAAGTCCTATCGCAACGGTGGGCAATCGATTGAAATCCTGCGTGACCTTTCGCTACAGATCGCGCGCGGGGAGGCGGTGGCCATTCGAGGCGTGTCCGGCTCCGGAAAATCAACGCTCCTCAATGTGGTTGGGGCCATCGACTCGGTGGACTCCGGCACGGTGACCGTGCGCGGAAAGCGTCTGGATGGAGCAAGCTCCGCGGACCTCACCGCCTTTCGCGCGAGCGAGGTGGGGTTTATCTTCCAGTTCTACAATCTGCTCCCCACGCTCACAGTCCGGGAGAATGTGGCGGTTGGGTTGGAGGCCGCTGGGGTTTCCCTCTCGGCGGGCCGAGCCAAGGTTGCGGAGTACCTCGAGGCGGTCGGCCTCTCCGACAAGGCGCGGAAATTTCCCGAACAGCTCTCCGGCGGCGAGCAGCAGCGGGTCGCCATCGCGCGCGCGTTGGTCAAAGAGCCGCCGCTGGTCCTCGCCGATGAACCGACCGGAAGCCTGGATGAAGAGACCGGGGTTCGGATTCTCGAACTCCTCAATCACCTCCAGCGCGAACTCCATCTCAGTTTTCTCCTGGTCACCCACAATCCCGCGATCTCGGATTACACCGACCGGACCCTGTTCCTCCACAACGGTCGTTTGTCGTCCGATCCCTCCTGATTTTCGACATGAAACTCCTCCTCGCGCATGTTTGGCGGAGCGCGCTCCGCATTCGGTTCCGACTGCTCGCGGTCAGTCTCGTGGCCGCCTGCGGGTTCGGCATCTATGTGGGGGTCTATTCGGCCATCGAGAGCGTGATCCTCGAACAGCGGCGACAGTTCCGCGAGGGGAATATCGCCGACCTGGATGTGCGTTTCGCGCCGGAAGACCAGACCCTCCTTCCGGACTTTTCGGATATCGAGGGGATTGAACAGGTCGAGCCGCGCCTCGTGTATCCGGGGAGGATTTCGCTCGCCGAGGGGGAATCGCTCACTTCCCTGTTGGTCACTGTTGATCCCGGGGTTGGGGGCCGAATCAACAAGGTCACCCTCCTGGAGGGCAAGGCGCTCGATTCCGCCGATCCGGAAGGAGTCCTCATCGACCGTAATCTGGCCCGTTATCATGGTTTCAAGGTGGGCGACCGTTTCGAGCTCCTGATGGCGGATGAAGTCTACTCCCTCCACATTGTGGGAATCGGGGTCAGCCCGGAGTTCCTGATGGCCCCGGCCAATCCGAAGGTGTTTATCCCGGCCAAGGGGTCGCTGGGGATCCTCTTCGCGCATCCCGCGCTGATCGAGGCGCGAGTCGGCATCCCGATGGTCAACAGCCTCTTATTCAAGTTCCGAGGGGGTGGCGACGGAAGGGAGATCCAACGCGCGGTTGTGGAGCGCGTGGAAGGGGCGCTGGCCTACGATGTGGCCCTGCCGCTCTCCGAGCAGTTCGGATTCCGCTTCCTCGACCTGAACATCAAGGCGTTCAAAATCTTTCTCCCTTCGCTGGTCGTGGTGTTTGACCTCACCGCGTTCCTCGTGACCTTCTTCTTGAGCTTTCAGTGGATCGAACAGGAGCGGCAGCAGATCGGGGCGCTGATGGCGCTGGGCTATCCGAAGCGGAAGATCGCGGGAGCCTATCTTTTCGCGACCCTGATCATTGCCGCGGTCGCGCTCCTGGCCGGATTCGTCTTGGCGCACTTCACCGCGCGGAATTTCGCGGTTCATTTCGCGGGTTCGCTCGGATTTCCCGCGCCGGATGTGGTCCTCGACATCGGGCATGCCCGCAAGGGGGTGTTCGGCCTGATTTTGGTTCTGGCTATGGCGAGCGCCTGGCCGCAAGCCTGGCTCCTGAGGCTCTCGCCACTTGAGGCGGTGCGCGACACCGGGCGGTCCCTGGAGGGGCGGATCGGTTCGTTCGGCGCGCTGATTTCCGCCCTCCCCGGACCGGTCTGGTTCCGCTATGGGGTTCGGAACCTGATCCGGAACAGGGCCCTCTCGCTGTTCACCGCCGCGGCGGTGGGCATGGGCCTTGGGGTGACTGTTTCGTTCTTTATCGCGCTCACTTCAAGCTCCCAGACCTCGATTCGTTGGACTGCCAAGGACCCCTGGCAGGGACTGGTGGATTTCTTTGCCCCAGTGGGGATCCGGGAACTCGATGACTTCCGAGCCATCCCCGGCGTGAAGGATGTGGCCCCTTACGCCAAACAGGCAGGGGTGATCGTGGGACCCAAGGGGGACGGTAACATCTACATGCTCGGCATTCCTCCCGGAGAAGGGTTGCGGAATCCGCAGATCCTCGAAGGAAGGACCCTGGAGCGTGGCGATACGGATCAGGTGATTGTCGAGAAGAACCTGGCCGAGAAGCTGGGCATCGCCCTGAACGGCCGGGCCACGATTCAGGTTCTGGGGCGCCGCAAAGAGGTCACAGTGGTGGGGCTGCTTTCGGGCGCGCTCCCGGGGGAGTGCTATGTTCCGCTCGCCCTCGCCCAGGAGGTGACCGATAGTTCCGGGACTTGTTCGGGGATGTTCTTGCTCACGGATGGGGATCCCGAGGCGGTCAGGAGGGCCCTCTACGCCAAAGGCAACATCTCCCAGGTGACCCTCAAGACCGAGATCGTGGAGCAAATCCTTTCAACCACGGGTGAGAAATGGGTCATTCTGCGCCTGGGTTCTCTGTTTTCCATTGGGATCGCGATCCTGTTCATGTTTTGCAGCGTGTCGTTCACCATCCTGCACCGCAAGCCGGAGTATCTGATGCTGCGAATCATCGGGTTCTCGAACCGGATTGTGGCGGGGACAGTCCTCGCGGAGGTGGTGGTCCTGGGGCTGGGGTCGGTGGCGCTGGCGATTCCCATCGGGGTCGGGACCGCGACCTTTCTGACCGCGCGGATGTCGGAGGCGTGGTTCACCGTGGAGGTTCTCGCCGAGGCCCCGGATTTCCTCAAGGTTCTGATTCCCGGATTCTTCCTGATGCCCTTCGCGGCGGTCTCGGCGATTCGGGGAATCCTCCGCGAACCGCTGGAGAAGAGCCTGAGGGAGAGGCGGTGCGGGTGAGAATCGAAGCACCAGTCGCACCAAGCTTCAGTCTCCTCGTGACGCGACCAGTGGCCTCCCTGAACCACGAGAACTCAGCGAAAGGAAGAGGCCGGAGACCCGCTGGGGCTTCCGGCCTCGAAATCAGACTCCCGGACAGATGCGTCTACACCGTGGCGGGCTGACGCTTGTACAGCTCCGCCATCTCCTCGAGCGTCATCGGGGCGTAGTCCCCGGCGTGCCCGGCGGTGCCGAAATCCTTCATCTTCCCCTTGATGAGCTCATACAGCGCCTCGCGCGCGGGCTTGAGGTAATCGCGCGGGTCGAACTTCTCGGGATGCTCGATGAAGACCTTGCGGATCGCGCCGGTGATCGCGAGACGGCCATCCGTGTCCACATTGATCTTCCGGACCCCCCGCTCGATGCCCCACTGGATATCCTGCATCGGCACGCCCATCGCCGCTTTCATCTTCCCGCCGTACTTGTTGACAATTTCCACCAACTCCTGCGGAACGCTGGAGGATCCGTGCATCACGAGCGGGTAGGAGGGATAACCCGCGGCCTCCATCTTCTTCTCGACCTGCTCGATCCGATCCAGCGCGAGTCGGGGGGGCAAAGCGTTGCCGTCCTTGTCGTAGCGGAGGGTCTTGTAAGCGCCGTGGCTGGTGCCGATCGCCACCGCGAGGCAGTCGCAGCCAGTCTTCTGCACGAAATCGACCGCCTGATCGGGGTCCGTGAGGTGGGTGTCGTCATCCACGGCGATTCCCGCGCCGTGTCCATCCTCGATTCCCCCGAGACACCCCAGCTCGGCCTCGACCGTGACCCCGCGCTCATGGGCGTATTCCACCACGCGGCGGGTCACATCCACATTGTACTCGTATGAGGCGATGGACTTGCCGTCCTCCATCAGCGAGCCGTCCATCATCACCGAGGTGAAACCCAGCCCGATGGCGGTCTTGCAGGTCTCGAAGGAGTTTCCGTGGTCCAGGTGCAGGGCGATGGGCACCTCCGGATTCTCAATCACCGCGGCCTCCATGAGCTTCTTGAGGTAAATCAGGTTGGAATACTGGAGCGCCCCGCGCGAGGCCTGGATGATGACCGGCGACTTGGTCTCATTGGCGGCCCGCATGATGGCCTGGATCTGCTCCATGTTGTTGACATTGTAGGCCCCCACCCCATACCCCTTCTTGGCGGCCTCTTCCAGAATCTGCTTCATCGGAACCATCGGCATAACTGACATCTCCTCTCAACCGGCTCGGTTGGCGTTTGATTGAAATTGCTCGCGGGGAAAGGGTTTCCCGCGTGGGGCGGGCGTCCTCTCACTTGGCGTTTTCAGATTCTACCACGTCAAATAGCCCCACGGGAGACCCCCTTCGCGGGGAATGGGTTCGCTTGGAGCGCGGAGTCGAAATCCTCGACCATGTTCTCCCAAGTGAAGCGTGGAACTGTCGCCAGCCCATTTTCCGCCAACCGCTCGCGCAAGGCCCTGTCCTCCAGCGCGCGACGGATCGCCGAAGCCAGCGCGGAGGGGTCCCCGGGGGGAACCATCAGGCAGTTGCCCTCGTGCATCGCGTACTCCCGCACCCCCACGCTGTCGGTCAGAACAACCGGAGTCCCGCACGCCATTGCCTCCAGTGGAGGGAGTCCGAGGCCCTCAAACAGGGAAGGGAAAACAAACAGGTCGAGGCTTCGATAGAACCGAGCGAGCGCCTCATCCCCGCAGACCTCATAAACCGTTGCGTTCGTGGGGAGCTCTCTGGGGGTCCAGGAAAAGGTGGGCCAGACCACCACTTCCGCTTGATCGTGGAGATCCGTGAGAGTCTCCCAGGCTGGAAAGAACACCTGCAACCCCTTGCGCTTACTAAAGCGTCCGATCAACCCGATTCGAAGCTTGCCACCGCGAGCAGGGCGCTCGGTCAGCGGGTGGTAGATGCTCAAATCGACTCCACACCGCAGAATGTGGGGCGGCTGGTCCAAGGCGATGAGGTCCGCGATGGCCCTTGAGATATAGACGCGCTTGTCCGCGAGCGGATAGCTCCGCAGCGCGACTTGTTTCCGAATCATTCCTCGCCAGCGTGGACCATCGAAGAGGTCGCCCTGTTCGATGGGGTCATAACCCATCGCCACATAAATGAGGGGAACATCTCGTCGGCTCTTCCGGATGGAACGTCGTAGGAGGAACGGGGTGGTGGTGCTGGCGGCCACCAGGACATCTCCCCAACCGGCCGCCTCGCGGATCAGTCGCCGGTAGTAGCCCAGGCGGGTGAGAGTTTTTCCTCCGAGCGCCATCAGTTCGACACTCGGATCGAGCGGAAAGGGGGGAATCGCGCGGAAGGCCGGGACAGTGATGCGTACCTCATGGCCGAACTTGACCAAACCGTTGGCCAGGCGGATCATCAGGCGGACGCCCCCCGAAAGGTTGAAGCCCAACATCGGGATGTGAATTCGCATGCGTTCGGGTGGCTCCCTGTTTCCGTTCCGACTCTCAATGGGGGATGGTGCGAGAATGATTTCTCCGAGTAAAGCACGCCGGATACTTGGGCAATGGGGCTTGTCCGGGACATTTGCCCTACTCACTCTCATGCAAGGAGGCGTCTCGATGGCCGCCGAAACCCGTCAATTGACCCAAGATCCGAGGAACCATGACCTCGACAACAATCAGAACTTCACCCGTGACGGGAAGTGGCTGATCTATGACACCCGCAATCCCGGCATCCCTGAAAGCAAGACCATCGAGCGCATCCATGTGGAGAGCGGCCAGGTTGAGGTCCTCTACGAAGCCGAGAAAGGGGCCATGGGGCCCGCGTTAGGAGCGGGAGCGGCGAGCTTTTCCCCGACGGATGACCGGGTGGCGTTCATTCATGGTCCCTGGAAGAGCACTGGTCTGGAGTACGCTTTCACCTGCCGTCGCGGGGGCCTCGTGAACGGCGATGGGCGTGGAGGCTTTGCCTTCGCCGACGCCAGGGACATCACCCCGCCGTTCACCCCGGGCGCGCTTCGAGGCGGCACACACCGTCACGAATGGGATGCAACCGGCAAGTGGCTGGGGTACACCTACAACGATGAAATCATGAAGAGGGCCGGAAAAGACCTGCGGACCATCGGAGTGACTTGGCTGGGGAAACCGGTGACAGTGTCTAAGGCCAAAGAGGGTCTGTTTGAGGGGGATGGGGAAGGCTTTTCCGTCCTGGTGGTCAAGGTCACGGAGAACCCGCGCCCCGGCTCGGATGAGATCAGTCGCGCCGCACAAGATATGTGGGTTGGAGCACACGGGCGCCTCAAGCCGGATGGCTCCCATCAGCGCGCCCGCGCGTTCGTCGGGACAGTCCGATCCTCCAAGGGGGAGAACATCGATGAGCTCTTCATTGTGGACATCCCGGACGATATCACCCAGCCCGGTCCGGATGGCCCCCTGGAGGGAACGGAGCGGGATTTCCCAATGCCGCCGATGGGGTGTTCGCAACGTCGTCTCACCCGGACTGAAAAGAGCGCGCACCCCGGCGTGGTGGGCAACTGTTGGTCGAGTCCGGATGGGAATTGGATCACGTTCCTTGCAAAGGACGAATCGGGTGTTCAGCAGATCTTCGGAATCCACCCCGCCGGCGGCGACCCGGTTCAATTGACCGCGCTTCCCGAAGGGGTCGCCTGCTCGCCCAGATGGTCGCCGGATGGAAAACAACTGGTGGCTGTCAGTGGGGAAGGCCGGCTCTTCACGCATCCTGCACCAGGAGTGGTCGGGATGCCGGCGGGCGCCGGGCCGACATTCCTCACCGAGCCGGTGGAGGGCCCCAGCGCTCCGACAAAACCCGCAATTTCCCCGGATGGCAAGACCATCGCGTTCAACCGATTACTGAAGAGCGGGGACTCGGAGTGGATGCAGATATTCGTGGTGGGGCTGGGGGATTGAGCCATGAAGATGGAATTCGACCATGAATCGCTCAAACAAGTTTGCCGGGCTTGTCGAGTCAGAAGGGTCATCCTCTTTGGTTCCGAGACTAGAGGTTTGGCGACCCCTAACAGCGACATCGACCTATTGATTGATTACGACCCGCAAGCTCGGACAACTCTGTGGGATCATTGGGATCTCGAGGAAGAGCTGAATCGGATCTTCGGGGGACGAAAAGTGGACCTCGTGGCCCTCGATGGGCTAAGCGTTCACACAAGGGAAGACATTTTGAAAAGTGGAATTCCTCTCTATGAATCGTGATCGTGTCTATCTGGAACATATTCTCGAGGCGTTGCGGGACATCCAGAGTTTTGTCCGTGGGATGGAAGAGGGAGATTTCGTTAGTGATAAGAAGGTCCAATACGCTGTCATGCAAGCGTTTGAGATCATTGGGGAGGCGACCCACCTGCTTTCGCAGGCCTTCAGGAACGCCCACCCTGAGATGCCATGGAGGAGGATGGTCGATTTCCGGAATAAGCTCATACACCATGACTTCGGGATAAGTCAGAAACAGGTTTGGAATGCCGTTCGGGAGAACGTGCCTCGACTCCTCTCGGAGGTCGAACGGCTCCTCGGCGAATCCGAACCTTGACTCCGATATTTGCCTTGAGCACGCTCTCCGATACCATGCACCCCCTCTCCCCCGATCTCTCCCGCATTCGCTCCGAAGGGGATATCAATCTCTCCCCGCGTCGCGAGGCCTGGGCGGCTGAACATGTCCCACCCTCGACCCGCGCGGTCTTGGCGCGCGATGAGGCGGTCTTCCTGCATCAATCGCTCTCCACTCCTTGCCTCAATGTCCTTACCGGCGCGGAGGGCATTTACCTGATCGACGACCAGGGTCGTCGCTATATGGATTTCCACGGGAACAATGTCCACCAAGTCGGCTTCGGCCATCCCCGGGTGATCGAGGCGATCAAGCGGCAGCTCGACGCGCTTCCCTTCTGCCCGCGAAGGTACACCAACGAAACTGCGATCCTGCTCGCCGAACGGTTGGCCAAACTCGCTCCCGGGGATTTGAACAAGATATTGTTCGCCCCGGGAGGAACTTCCGCCATCGGCATGGCGCTCAAGCTCGCGCGCTATGCCACGGGGCGCTATAAGACCATTTCGATGTGGGACTCCTTTCATGGGGCCTCTCTGGACGCCATTTCGGTCGGTGGCGAGGAGATCTTCCGGGGTGGGATTGGGCCGCTGATGCCGGGCGCGGAGCATGTCCCGCCTCCGGATGCCTACCGTTGCGTGTGGGGCTGTGGCGGGGTCTGCAATCTTAAGTGCGCGGACTACATCGAGTATGCGCTTGAGAAGGAGGGGGATGTCGCGGCGGTCATCGCCGAGACAGTCCGATGCACCCCCTTTGTTCCTCCAACGGACTATTGGAGAAAGGTCCGAGAGGCCTGCGACCGACATGGGACCTTACTGATTCTGGATGAGATCCCGATCTGCCTCGGGCGAACCGGAAAGATGTTCGCGGTGGAGCACTATGGGATTGTCCCGGACATGTTGGTTATCGGCAAAGGCTTGGGCGGCGGAGTGTTTCCCATGGCGGCGCTGATCGCGCGGGAGGGATTGGATATCGCCAAGTCCAAGGCGCTCGGACATTACACCCATGAAAAGTCCCCGGTGGGTTGCGCGGCGGCGCTCGCCACGCTGGAGGTGATCGAAGAGGAAGGGCTCCTGGAGAACGCCAAGACGGTCGGGCGGTACGCCCAGGAGCAACTGCGCGGGATGGCGGAGCGGTTTTCCCTGATCGGAGATGTCCGGGGAATCGGTCTGCTTATAGGTGTAGAGCTGGTTAAGGACCGCGAGGGTCGGGAGAAGCATGTCGAGGCAGCGGAACAGGTTTTGTACTCGGCGTTGTCGAAAGGACTGAGTTTCAAGCTCACGATGGGGAACATCCTCACCCTCACTCCGCCTCTGACCATCGCCAAGGACCAGATGGATCAAGCGCTTGAGATATTGGAGGGTTGTTTCGCGGAAGTGGAGGGGGGATAAGCTCCTCACCTCCCCCCCACCACCTTGAAAGTCTCCTCCAGCCATCCCTCTCCATCCTTGACCCGCACTCGAAGCTCGTGTTCACCCGTGGTGAGGATCCCATCGTCGCTATAATCCTCGCTTCCAAGGGAGTAAGGAGGTCCTTCCGATCGAGACACAAGGCTGCCATCAAGAAGCATTTCCATCGGACCCAGCTCGACACCCTCCACCCAGGGACGCAGCCGCTCCCAACCGTGGTATCCGTCAATCTGCTCCGGATACGAAAGGAAGATTCCCTTGCTCCGCCGTGATCGCATGCGCTTGTCCTCTTCCCACCAGGACTGAATAGCCGCGCCGCCGGCGAGCATCCGCATGGTCCGTCTGTCGCCCGGGCGGGCGTAGATCAAGCGATTGTCCGCCTGGTAGATGTACAGCCCTTCGACCCCAAGGTCATAGAGCTGCTTGACCCGCCATAGGAACGGGTCCGGCATGTCCGGTCCCCAGGCAAGCGCATCGACACACGGCAAGAGCTTGCAGCGGGTCCCGGAGACTCCTTCCAGGTAGGGCTTCATGTCGATGTGGTGGTGACGCCCTTGGATATTGCTTGGCGCGAGATAGTCCGCCCACCCTTCGCCGGCCCAGCGCTTGTAATCGAAGTTCTCCCAACCACGCACTCCCATCCCGGGAAATCGAACCAGAATCGGGACAGGGAGTTTCCTCGCCGCGGCAAACTCGTCGCATAGGGTCCGCATTCCCAAAAGCAACGTGCTGCAGGTCGTGGCGTTGTCGATGGATTCGGGGTAGCGACAGAAATCAATCGAGATTCCCGGCGCGCCGATCTCAAGGGCTTCCCGGTAGAGCGAGAGGGCATACTCGCGCACTTGAGGAACCTCAAAACGCAGGCAGGCTCCGCGCATCCACTCCGGGTGCTGCTTGGAAAAATCGCTTTGGAGCGGGGTGCCGGGATAGCAGTTGCTCGCCCCGAAGTTGGCGTGCGGGATCAGGCCGAGCTCCCGAGCATAACGCAGGGTGGCTTCCAGCGCGTTGGAGAACTGCTGCATGCGCCCCACGTTATCCGTGGTCGGGACCCTGACCTCCCCAATCGGATCCCCAATGGTCGAATAGTTCAACGGGTCGGTGAGGCGCGACTCGTACACGACCTTGTCGCCAAACCTTCCGATCTGGATGTCCACCAGCGAGAGTCGCGCCTCACGGAACGCGGTCAGCGGTTCACGGTGCTGGAGGGTGTGTTGGACATTCTCGTAGAAGGCCCAGGAGTAGGGTTCATAATACCCCGCGATGAACTTATCAACCTTCCCCCCAAACTTGGCCTCCAGGCTCTCGACTTGGTCCTCTCCCAAGGGGACCAGCCTCACATAATCCACATGCGCCGGAGCCCAACCGGTGTAGATGTGCTGCTGTCGCAAGACCAGGTGTTGGTGATCCATCCTCCGCCAATTCCAGAAGACTTCCTGAAAGGGATACCGAGAGCCGACATAGTCTGTCCGCTCATCCCCCGAAAGACGAAGCCCGATCCCCCCCTTCAAGGGAGAGGTGCAGACATGGATGGCATACCACCCTTTAAGGTTCAATGGGTGTGAGAGTTGCGGCAATGGAACCTTTATGTCGGCCTTTCCAAGAAGATCATCGCCGCGAGTAACCTGTTCGGAGGCGGCCAGGTTGGTTCGATAGGCCCATTCCCCGGGATCGGGGTTCAATGACTTTGAAGGGACGCCTTGCTGGAAGACTTTGGACCAATCCTCCAGACAGACCACATCGGAGTTGTCGGCCTGAACTGGCGCTTGTTCGCTCGAAAGCACCCGGCCCTCGGGGGACTGAATTTCGACCCGAAAGTCCACCTCCACCTTTCCCTCGATCTGGGCTTCCGGGTACGGGTTGAACACCACGGATCGCTCCAGGCCCGCCGCACGCCGTTCGAGAACCTTGCCCTGCTCGGTCCATTCTCGCCACTGCGGCTCACGGACCAGATACAGCGCGGTTTCTGAAACCAGGGGGTGGACCTTCGCCGGGCGCCAATTTCCCTTGCCCGCGGGAGACCAGGAACACAGGACCTCAACCTCCTCGCCGGCATCGGACGGCACGGTGTAACTGACCTCAATGAATCGAGTCACGGATTCGACCTCATACCGAATGGCCGCCCCTGATCCTCCCGCCACAATCCCCAAACACCCCATCGCGATGCCGAAACGGGCCAAACAGGCAACACTCTTTTTCATTTGCTCAATCCTTCCATAGGTCCACGGATGTGGACGAAACTGCCCAGCGCCGGCCGTGAGCCCGGCGCTGGGTGGTGCGGTCGCTGCGAACTCGCCCCGGCGCTGGGTGGTGCGGCCGCTGCGAACTCGCCCCGGCGCTGGGTGGTGCGGCCGCTGCGAACTCGCCCCGGCGCTGGGTGGTGCGGCCGCCGCGAACTCGCCCCGGCGCTGTTCGCGCCTCCATCCACGCCCCTTCCGCTCCTCTTGAGAATCCCGAACGCTTCCCCCATCTTACTCCCCACCATGACCTTGCCAACCAGCCAATTCTCGATGCCAACCGCCGTGCGCTTCGGGCACGGGGAAATCCGCAATCTAGTCACCCACTTGGAGTGGATCGGCGCGAAGCGCCCGCTCGTGGTCACCGATCCCGGGATGCTTTCCACAAAGGCATTCGCCTCCCTCAAGGAAATTCTGGATAACGGAGTTCTGCCCTGGGCGCTATTCGGGAAGGTCTTGCCCAATCCCACCGAGGACAATGTGGATGAGGCGACCGAGATCTTCCGGAGCGGGGGGCACGATTCCCTGGTGGCCATTGGCGGAGGGAGCGCGATTGACTTGGCCAAAGCCGTGGCTGTCCGAACGGGGTATGAAGGACCTCTGGAGGACTTTACTCCCGCCCCTCGGGGCGCCGCGCCGCTTGCCCCAATTGTCGCCATTCCCACCACGGCCGGGACGGGAAGCGAGGTGGGGAGGTCATCGGTCATCATCCTGCGCAAGACCGGACGAAAGGCGGTGTTGTTCGATCCCCGCCTGATGCCGGCAGTGGCGCTTCTCGATCCCGACCTTACATTGGAGCTGCCCCCCAAACTCACCGCAGCCACCGGGATGGACGCCTTCACCCACTGTCTCGAATCCTATGTGTCCAATGTGTTCCATCCGGTGGCCGACTCAATCGCCTTGGGCGGACTGGAGTTGGTTATCCGCAATCTGACGACCGCGGTGAAAGATGGCGGGAACCCTGAGGCGCGGGGCTACATGATGATCGCCGCGATGATGGGGGCGCTGGCCTTTCAGAAAGACCTTGGAGCGGCGCACTCAATGGCTCACCCTCTATCGAGCATCTCCGGACTCCATCATGGTCTTGCGAACGCGATTGTCCTTCCCACTGTCATGGAGTTTAACCGCGAGGTGGTGAAAGATCGGTTCGCCCGTGTCGCCACGCTCTTTGATCCGAAGGTGGCGCTCCTATCGGAAGAGGAGGCGAGCCATCTCGCGATCACCAAGGTCCGCGGGCTGAACGCGGAAATCGGCATTCCGGCGCGGCTGCGCGATGCGGGGGTCAAGGAGTCTGATCTCCCGGCCCTGGCCGAGGGGGCGCTGCACGATGGCTGTCATGCGACCAATCCGAGAGCCTGCACGCTGGATGATTTCCGAAGCCTGTTCCGGGAGGCGTACTGAGCCGCGAAGCGAACCCTAGGTAATGGATTCTCGGAAAAGTCGCTTCCCTCAAAAAAAATTGTTGTCACTCTCTCTCATGTCCCGATAGACTGGCCGATACTAGGGCAAAATCGGGAGCGAACATGAACGAGGGATTCGCTCCGATGACATTTCGGGGACAATCTCCCCACCCCTCTCGCCGTTTGAAAAACTGATTGGAAAAAAGGAAGAAAATGGCCGCCCGACTCGTGACCGGTCTCGTTGCCGCGTGGGGAGCCTTTGCCGCTTTATGGAGCGCTTCTCCGGCGCGCGGCGAGTATGTGTTCCTGTCGCACCCGGACTACATCCGGCGACTGGCGATGGACCTTATCGGGGGGCGTCCGAGCCAGGCCGACCTTCAGACCCCTCCTGAGGGAATCCCCAATCTGGTCGAGGCCTACATGACCACCGAGGAGTTCGGCGAACGAATCCTCTGGCTGGCCAACGATATCTTCCTCACCCGGTTTGATCTGGTGGAATATTTTCGCGAGTCTTATGACTACGCCGATGAGCATGCCCGCCACGATGTGGCCAAGGCGGTGGGCGAGGAGCCGGTCCGACTCTTCGAGTACATTGTCCGGAACGACCTTCCACTTGCCGAGCTGGTCACCGCCGATTACACGATCGCGAATTCCACGCTTGCCTGGTTCTGGAACATCGAATACAACGGCGAGGCCTATGGCTCCCAGTGGCTACGCGGGAGGTATCTGGATGGGCGCGAGCACGCTGGAGTCTTGAGCCAGACCTCATTTTATTACCGCTACCCGACTACGGTCTCCAACAAGCAACGTCACCGAGCGAACCAGATCACGCGCATCTTCCTGGATGATGACCACATGCTTCGGAATGTTTCGGTCAACCTTCGCCTCGGCGCGGCGGACCCGAACCTGGATTTGGTGGATGCCACCCGCCACAACACCGGTTGTGTGGCCTGTCACAGCACGCTTGACGGCATCGGCGCGCATGTCTTCGGATTCTCGCTCGGGCCGGGCGGGGAAAGTCAGTATGCGCGCGAGCTTTTCAGCACCTTTTCCCCGCAAGGGGTGGAACGCTGGCAACTGCTCACCCACCATGACCTGAGCTACTACGGCTATCCCAGCCGGGGACTGCGGGACCTGGGGAACTACATCGCCAAGGACCCGCGCTTTGCCCGGACGATGGTCAAGCACATCTACCGGTTCTTCCTTCACCGCGACCCGGATTATCGAGATCGAGACATCTTGACGAACCTCGCGACGGTTCTTGTCGCCAATAATTACAGCGCCAAGGCGCTGATCAAGGCAATCGTATCCTCGGACGAGTACCGCGCGGTCGGGGTTGTTTCCACGGAAAAGAACGAGGACAGCCAAGCGCCTCCCCAGCCCCCCTTCGATCCCAAGGGCCTGAGACAACAGTGGCTGGACCTGGAACGGGAGATCGCGGCGCTCAAGGTGGAGGATGCTTCGAAGCGAGAATGGACCGATATGGCGCGAGTGCATGCCATCGAAACCGGTTACAGCCTCCAAACCGCCCTGGGTCGCTCCGGGAATGGACTCCCGGAGAAGGGAACCGGTTCCTATCCGGACGTTGTCGAACCGCTTCCTCCGGAAGAGTTGATTCAACCCTTCAAACTGGCAACTCCCGAGCAGCTTCACAGCCTGGGAAAACAGGTTGTCGGGGAAATCTGGGACGGTTACGAGGGGGGGCAGTGGCTGCCCCCGGTCTTCCCGCACCTGGAATACAACACGGACATCAAGGTGGCCGCCGGAGGCTACGATGGGCGCCGAATCACCGAACGCAAGTGGGCGATCCCCCCGACCTATCTCCTGGTCCTGGAGCGTTGGGCGGAGGTCCTCGCCGAGGATGTCCTCCAAAGAGAACTCGGAGAAAGCGTGCATTGGGCTCAGAGACGGGTCTTCACCCTGGTCACCGGGCGGGAAGACCCGCGCGAGGCGGAGCCGGCAATCCGCAATCAAATCGCCGACTGGTTCAAGCGCTTTTATGGCGAGACGGTCGACCCATGGGGGCCTGAAGTGGATGATGTGTTCGGTGTCCTCCTGTACGCCCGCGAGCAGGCCCGCGAGATGTTTGGAGACTGGTACAGCATCGAGGTGGGTTGGAGCCATGTCCTCGGGATGATGCTTTCCGACATCCGCATGGCGATTTACTGAGCGAGGAGACCCATGGCAATGGATCGCAGACACTTTTTGAAACATCTCGCGGCCATGAGCGCCACCAGCCTGCTCTCGGTGCATATCCCGCGTTGGTGCGCTTGGGCCCAGGCCGGGGAGTCCCGCCCTCATTTCTTTATGTTTGTCTTCGCCAGCGGCGGGTGGGACCCGACCATGGTTTTCGAGCCGAAAGTGGGGCTGCCGAACATCGATGTCGATCCCGATGGCGTGGTGACTCAGGCCGGGGGCATCACCTACCTCCACAACGTGGACCGTCCTTGGGTCAAGACCTTCCTCGATGAATTCGGGTCCAGGACCTGCGTGATCAACGGACTGAACACACAAACCGTGAGCCACGATGTCGGCACGGAGATCATGCTCACGGGCGACGCGGGCGCGCCTTCTCCGGACTGGCCGACCCTGATCTCCTCGAACACCGGCGCGGACCTGCTTCTCCCCCACATGGCGCTTTCAGGTCCCTCCTTCTCGGGAACCCTCGGGGCGGGAACCAGCTCAGGGACCGGCTTTTTGTCGCTGCTCCTGTTTGAAGGATCTTACTTCGCGGCCAGCGCGACCGCCGAAACCGTCATCGACGCCTACACCACGCGCCATTTCGAAAGCACGTTGGCTCACCTTCGGGGTGAAGGACGCACGGGGCGACGTTTCGAGGAGCTTGAAAGCGGTTTCCGGCGCTGGAAGGAACTCAAGGACATCAAGAACGATCTCGGCTCGGACTTTGAGAACCTGGATGGGCTTGGGGATGAGGGGGTTGCCCTCGCCGCCGCTTTCGAGCGCGGCTACGCCATCACTGGAACCCTGGAAGCGCGCGGCAACTGGGATTCTCACAGCAACAATTACCCCGCGCAGAACCAAGCCTTTGACGACACCTTCAGCGGCCTGCACCAGATCGTGACCCGCCTCGCGAGCCGCCCCGCAACCTCCGGTCCGGGAACCCTGCTCGATCAAACCACGGTGGTGGTGATGTCCGAGTTCGGGCGCACCCCCAAGCTCAATGACGCCCAGGGCAAGGACCACTGGCCGATCACCAGCGTGATGGCGGTTGGGGGGGGAGTGGCCGGAAACAAAGCCGTCGGGGCCACCGATGAATTCCAGAACTCGCAACTTGTGGACTTCGCCACGGGGCAAGTTTCGGCGGGGGGGCTTGAGATTACGGCCCAAAGCCTGGGCGCTTCGCTGCTTGCCCTCGCGGGACTGGATTACACTCAATTCCTCCCGGCAAGCGTGCAGCCGTTCACTGCCTTCAGGACCGGGGTCTAGACCGATGACGCGCCCTGATCGAAAGGCATGTCGTTTCCCGGACATCCGGCCACCTTCAAGTGCGCTAGTCCTGGTCTTGGCGTTCTGCGCGAGTCAATCCGCCCCGGCGCAGACCGCGCTCACCTACGAGAATTGGGCGGAGGGCTTTTTCACCTGGAACTGTCTCGGCTGCCATCATTCCTCCCAGCATGGCGAGGACCGCTTTGGCGCGCCGGAAGGGGTCAACTTCGACACCCTCGAACTGATCCGCCAGAACGAAAGCGGCATTCGCGACTTGGCCCTCGGCGATGAACCCGCCATGCCCCCGGCCGGAGTTGTGTGGTGGTGGGACCGAGTCTCACTCAAGGAGTGGCTGGACGCCGGGATGCCGGGGAATGGCGACGCGCTTCATCCGGTGGCACTCAGCCCGAAGGCCAAGGGTCTGGACTATTGGTCCGGGGGACTCTACTTCTCAAATCCCATCGAGGATGTCTTCGGGCGCCGCTATATCAGTTTCCTTCCGGATCATGAAGACGAATTCGAGGGCTTCATCACCGAACGGTCCGTGGAAATCACGCGATTGGTCGACGGAACCGTGGTGATGAACTCGCGGGAGTGGTTCCATCGCACCCACGACTGGTCGGACACCGACACCCGGCTGATTGAATACACGCCGCCGATACCCGTTCTCATGCACGGACCCGAATCAGTAGGTGAAACCTGGGAGCAAACGGTCACCGCGCGCGAACGGTTCTGGGACGGCTGGTGGGGAGGGCAGCCCGAACGCGACCAGACCCGTCCGGAGACTTGGCGTGTGGTGAACGCCGGATTGGAGATCGTGGACAACGGAGTGATCCGGCCCGAACCGGCCCTCAAGGTGGTCCAATCCAACCTGACATCCGGGGAGACCTTCACTTATTGGTTCGCTCAGGGCTTGGGTCTGATTCGCCGTGAAACCAGCGCCGCCTCTTCCATCCCGGGATATATTCGGGAAATCACCCGCGAGATGAATATTGTCACGGAGGAATACCCCCTCTACGGTCCCCATATCGTGGAGGAGGCTTCCCAGGAGTGGCTCCCGTTTATCGGACGCTGGTACAGCCCGGAGTATGAAAACTACGATTATTGGAATGAGCTGGAGGTCCAGCGAGTCGGCGTTCTGGATGAATCTCAAGGACCCGCGCCCACTCCGACCGTGACGCTCGCCCTTGATCCGACCCACACCCCGGTCGAGCCGACCCCGAGTTTGACCCCATTTCCTCCAGGGCTACCTCCAGTACAACCCACTCGCACTCCGACCGCTTCGGCCACCAGGACTTCAACCCCCACGGAGCTTCCGGCTGATCCGACGGAGACCCCTTCGTGGACCATGGCTCCGCCGACCGGCTCGGCAACCCCCAGCCACAGCCCGACACAGGCTCCCACTTCCACCCAGTCGCCCCTCCCCAGCCCGACCGACACGCTTTCCGGCGCCGCTCCGACCGCCACGCCCACCTCCACGGGGCCGCTCGCCGCGAGTCCGACCCCAACGGAGACTTTGGACATCTCCGATCCGCGCCTCTCGGATTACAACAAGGACAACGTGATCGACATCCTCGACCTGCTCATGTTCCTCGATCACTGGCACGCGGAGATGGAGCCGACCCAGATTGAATAGGGAGCGGATACGCCCTTAGCCCACTCGTAAGACCACGCAGGTGAGGTATCGGGTTTCAGGCGCGGAAAGAAGCGGCGGGTGGTCGGCGGCCTGGCCGCGAATCTCGATCAGCTTGGCGCTTCGCCCCGCGTCTCTGGCCGCAAGGACGAGCATGTCGAGAAACGCCGCCTCGGTCACGTTGTGCGAACACGCCGAAGTGCACAAGAGGCCCCCACCCCTTACCAGCCGAAACGCGCGGCGGTTGAGCTCGCGGTAACCCCGAAGGGCGTTCTCCACATCCTTCTTCCGTTTGGCGAAGGCCGGTGGGTCCAGGTTGACGATGTCGAATTCGCGTCGGTCGCGGACCAATTCGGGTAGTCTCTCGAAGACATTGGCGCGACTGAAACGCGCCTGCCTGACCGCGTTCAGCTCGGCGTTGCGCCGGGCTTGCAGGATCGCCGCCTCCCCAGAGTCGAACGCCTCGACTGAAGCCGCCCCGAGCCGCGCGAGAGTTACCGCGAACGCTCCCGTGTAGCAGCACGCATCCAGCACGTCTGCCCCACCGGCGAACCACCCGAGAGCCTGGATGTTCTCCATCTGGTCCAGGAACAGTCCGGTCTTCTGCCCCTCGGCCACATCCACCTCAAACCGGATTCCGTGACAATCCACCGTCACGGGCCCTGGGAGGGCCCCGCTCAGTTCGCGTCGAAAAAGGTCAATTCCCTCCAGGCTCCGGGCTTCCGAGTCGCAGCGCGCATACAGACAATCCGGCGCGAGCAGGGAGTCGAGGACCTCCGCGACCATGGGCAGCAGACGGTCCATGCCCGCGGTGAGAGATTGGAGAACCACCACCGGACCGTATCGATCCACGATCAAGCCCGGCAATCCATCAGCCTCACCGTGGACCAAGCGAACAGCCTCGCGGTTGAGGCGAAGGCTCTCGCGATGAGCAAGAGCCGCGCGCAAGCGTTCCTCCATCCATGCCGTGTCTATGAAGATCTCCCCCGCGGCCAGGACACGCGCGGCGATCAGCGAACGCGGGTTGTAATAGGCGGTCCAGCACTCTTTCCCGTCCCGAAAGCGCGCGTGAACCAGCGACCCCGGCTCCACCTCCAGGGAATGTTCGATCTCATTGGAGAAGATCCAGGGATGCAGTCGCGCGCGCCGCTTCCGGGCGGATGGGGAAAGGAATAGATTGGGGATGTTTCCGGTCATCTGTCTTGGGGGTCGGGGGAGGGTCACCTGAGAGCGGGCTGTGATAAACTCATTTCATGTCCGACAACGACCGCGATATCGCCAGAAACCGGAAGGCCTTTCACGAATACCATGTGCTCGAAAAGGTCGAGGCCGGGATCGCGCTTCAGGGGAGCGAGGTCAAATCCCTTCGGGAAGGGAAATGCAACCTGAAGGACAGCTACGCCGGGTTTGAGAACGGCCAAGCCCTCCTGTTCAACTGCCACATATCCCATTACGGTCCCGCCGGATTGTGGAACCATGTTCCGGAGCGGGCGCGCGTGCTCCTCCTCCACCGACGCGAGATCGACCGCCTTTTCGGGCGGGTCCAGCAGAAGGGCCTCACCCTGATCCCGCTGCGCATGTACTGGAAGGGCGGCAGGGCGAAAGTGGAGCTCGGGCTGTGTCAGGGGAAGAAGCTCCACGACAAGCGCGAGGCCCTTAAGGAGAAGGAACTCAAGCGCGAGGCCCAGGCCGCCATGTCTCGAAGGCGGTGAACGGGCGCGGGCGAAGCTCCCCCCAAGCCGCCTCCGAGCCCCTCCCAGTCGTCTCTACCCCCGCTTTTCCTCCTCCGCCTTGAGCTTCCCAAGCAGCTCGCGGACTTCCTCGGCGCTCTTCTTCGATTCGGGATTGAGCTGCAGATAACGCTCGAAGTGGCGGATGGCGTCCTTGGTCCGTCCGGCTTCTTTCTGAAAATGCCCCATCTGGAAATGGAACCGCGTGTTGTTCGGCTCGATCTCCATCGCCTTATAGAGCGATTGGATGGCGTTCTCCACCTCGCCGATGTTATGGAACGCGAACGCCAAGCGGCTCCAGTTCTCGGCGGAGGTCGGTTCCGCCTGGACCTCGGTCCACCGTCGTAGAACCGTCGGGTCCTTGAGCGCCTCTTTGGTGGGGGTGACTCCCTCGGTGCCTGTCCCGGCGTGAATCATCGGCATCTCCGGGATTCGCCGGTTCTGCACCCAGCGGTAGATCATGGAAAGGACAAACAGGGCGACAATCAACGCCGCACCGATCATCCCGAAGAACTTCAGCCGGTGCCAAAGTAGGGCCGATTTCACTTCCTCGAAGGCATCCTGAGCCTCCTTGACCTGAGGGAAAGCCGGGTTTACCTGAATGAAGGCGTCCAAATCGTTTCTGGAGGCGGCCAACGCTTCCGGACGAGTCGGGGACTCGGCCAGCGCCTTCTTGGCGCTGGCGAGATTCCGCCAGAATGTCTGGTAGGGAGCCCGCTCGGGAGGCGTGATCAGCTCCATCGGAACGTTGTCCGCCATTTGCAGCACCTGGTCCCACTGCGAAGAGCGAATCTGCTTGTCCACATCCGTCCGATAGAGCTCAAACTTCTTCTCGTTGATCTCCTTCATGCCCAAGACGATTTCGGGTTTAGCCGGGGTCTCCTCGGATTCGTTTCCGGATCGGTCGACCGAAGTCACAAAATAATAGAGGGTCATGGAGGTCTCACCGCGACGGGGTCGGTCGGAGGAGCGCGGACGGGTTGTGTCCATCTCCACGGTGAAGGCCTCCGCCTTGTTGAGCTTCTCGGTCGTGGAGCGATACACCCGGTAGGATACATTCGCCTCGGGAGAGGGGTCCCAGCTCAATGTGATCTCTCCACCATCATCCTGCGACACGATCGAGACCGAGGCTGGGGGTGGGGGCGGACGCTTGTCGATGTCCACCACCAGCTCGGCGGGGGTGGGATCGACATTTCCGGCGGCGTCGCGGGATTGCACATACAGCACATGCTCGCCGTGATCCGCCTTGGCCAGGAGGTCCGTGGCTTGAAGGGAGGCCTCCGAGGTCCAGTCGCTCCAGTCGCCTTGGTCGATCCTCCACCGGAACATGATGTCCAGCGTGCGACTGTTGCTGTCCTTCCCCGCGAAGCGGTAGATCAGAACCTGTCCGGAGTCATCCGCGAGGACCCTCGTGTTCGGAGGGGTGTTGAAGTCGAAGCGAAGCGAAGCCGGCTCGCTCTGGACATTCTGGGCTTCGTCGCGAGCCTCGAAGGAAATCTGGTGAAACCCATCCGAGAGGCCGGTGAGGACCGTTTGTTGCACGATCGGGGTCCATTCGGAGGGCGGGTTTTGGTCCAAGCGGTAGCGGTACTGAAGCTCATCCGCCGAGGTCCGGTTGTCGGTCCCGCGGACCCCAAAGCGAACCTCGTAAACCGGGTCCGTGTCGAAATCCACCTCCTGCGCGATCCGCTCCCAATCCCGGGGAAGTTCCTCGGCCACACAAGTCGGTGGGGTGCTGTCCACTTCAAAGCGGACGCTCGCCTCCAGCGCTGAAATGTTGTCGAGAGCGTCCTTGGCCCTGAGGAACAGGGCGTGATCGCCGTCGGCCAGGCCTTGGATGTTGGCGGAGGGTTCGGGGCTAAACTCCGACCATTCCCCATCATCCACCTTGAGACTGTAGAGGAGCGGATCCTCCGGACGGCAATTGTGGGTCCCCTCCCAGGAAGCGGTCAGGTCGCCGCGGTTGAGCAGGTCGCCGTTACGGGGTGAGAGAAACTTGGCCGTGGGCAGCACCCGCACGGTGAAGCGGCGGATGGTGGCGGGCGACTGACGGTTTCGGGCCTCGTCGATGGCCACCATCTGGAGCATGTGACTGCCGTTCTTGAGTTCGGTGAATTCGTGGGTGGTGGCGCTGGAGATCATTACCGGAGCGCCCTCATCCAGAATGAGCTCGTATCGGAGCGACGCCGGGAGCGTGTAATTATCCTTTCCCTCCCAGGCGAGCTTCAAGTTGGGCTTGTCGATGTCCCGAGGGATTGTGGAGAGAAAGCTCGAGGTCGGCGCGAGGTCGTCGGTCCGGTTGAAGAGCAATTGGCGCGCGGCGGTGGTGACCACCTGGTAGGAAACTCCCCGATCGGACAGGATGGAGACCGGCCCACTCGGAGGAATCGCCACCGTCCGATCCCGCCATCGCGTCCCGTCTTCGGCAACCGCTTCCAGCACATGGAAGTCCGCGTTGTTCTGCTTCCAAAGAATCCAGGGCCAACGCCCGTTGGGAACCAGGCGTATCGGGGAGGCGGCGCGCGCGAAGAAATTGGAAACCTTGGTCGGAGGATCCCAATAGGCCCCGCTCGCGCGGCCACGGGACAGCCAGAAGCTGAATTCCGACTCCCCGCCGGGGCGCAGACGTTCGGAGAGGATCATCATGTACATGCGCCCATCCTGCTTCCACCCGACAAGTCCGTGAACCGGGTCGGCGTCGCTGTAAAGCGTCTCCGTCTCGTCCCAGGTCTGCCCCCGATTCGCCGAGCGAAATTGCTTGACCTCATAGCGCGCCAGCTGATTGATCGCCATAAACAGGAGCAGGGTGTCTCCATCCGCGAGGAGCTCATGGGTGATGGAGAGGATGCCGCTCACGGTCACCGCGGGTTTTGGGGCAGCCCAGGAATACCCTTGGTCGTTGCTCCGCGTGTAGTAAATCCCGCCAACCTGGGGATCGTCCGAATCGCTTCCCCGGAAGGAAATATGAATGCTTCCATCCGAAAGGATGACCACCCTGGCTTCGCTGGCGCCAAAGCCTGGTGGGAGAACACTCCTCGCCGCGGACCAATTCTGACCGACCTGACAGAGAGCCGGACCCGATGTTGCCAGGATCGCCAAAACCAGGAGACTGCGGATGGTTCTCATGCTCGGTGATTCCTTTCCCCTGAATCGAGTGCTGTTCTCCGCCAGGCGCCCATCGCGGCGACCCAAGCTCGTGGACCTCCGGATGATGGGTGGAGGCGCCACGAAAATTCACCCCAAACGGTAGGGTTTTCCCTTGGGGGTGTCAACTTTGGCGCGCGGACGCAAGTTTCAAAGATTGACGCCCCCCGGAGGGGTCCCTAACATAAGAGCTTGCCGCAACCGAAAGCATCACGCCAGTAGAGTCGAAGGAAGGGGAAACCATTGCCGGAAAGTCGGACCGCCCGGGTCTCCGCGACTGAAATCAACCCGTCGAACAGGGCCCTTGTTTCCCTCGCGCGCGCCCAGTCTTACAGACAGGGAGAGGTCCGCGATGCCGTGCTTCAATCCCTTGCCCCGTTTGGTGGCCCGGGGGTGTTGGCCTCCCCGGGGGAAACTGTCCTCCTCAAACCCAATCTGGTGACCTATCCCTCGGAGAACCGCCCCTCCTGCACACATCCGGAAGTGGTCTTGGCCATCGCGCGATTGGTCCGTGAGATTGGGGGAAGACCAGTCATCGGGGATAGTCCCGCGCTCGGCTCGCTCCAGGGAGTCGCCACGAAGACCGGGCTGGCCGAAGCCGCGAGAGCCGAGGGCATCCCGCTTCAAACACTTTCCGGAATCAGGGTGATGAAGGTAACCTTGAGCGGAGAGGTTTTCCATCTTCCGGTCGCCGCCGAGGCAGTCAAGGCGGATGCAATCATCAACCTTCCGAAATTCAAAGCGCACCGTCAGGCCACGCTCACCTTTGGAGTCAAGAACCTCTACGGCTGTGTTCCCAGCAAGCGAAAAGCTTTCCGCCATTTCGCCTCAGGCGGAGATCTGGACTGGTTCTGCAATATGCTGGTGGCGAACGCGGTCGCGCTCAGACCCCGGTTCACGCTGGTGGATGGAATCGTCGGGATGGAAGGTCAGGGCCCGACCCGTGGGAACCCCCGCCCCCTGAATGTGTTGGTGGGGGGAACCGATGTCACCGCGGTGGACTCCACCTGCTGTCGGATCGTGGACTATCCTCCTCTTGGACTTTCCACCATCAAGGCGGCGCGACGGCTTGGAGTGGGGGTCTGGGACCCGGACCGGATCGATCTGGCCGGTGAGCCCCTGGAGACACTCGTGGTCCGCGACTTCCAGTTCGCCAGGGAGATCCCGATCTTTTTCAGTCTTCCGCAGCTTCTTAAGAGCTGCCTGCGATCCTTCCGGGAGATGCTGGCTCCAGATCCCTCGGGTCCGCGTTAGCGCCCCAAGACCTCATCCCGGACGCTTTCGGCCACCTTCTTGACCTCGCCGACCAGGTCGGACGGAACCGAGAGCTCCACCAGTGTGGCTTCCAGGTCCTCCACCACGGCGTCAAAGTGAGTGTCGTTCATCCCCTGAGCCACCAAGTGAGCGTGACCGGACCGCAAGTCTTTTCCGGCATAATTGTTCGGGCCCCCGAACGCGTAGGTGAGGAACGCCTTCTGCTTGCGACGTTGCAGGTCCATGTCCACGGAATCAAAAAAGCGCGAAATCCGGTCATCGCTCAGCACCTTCTGATAGAAGATGTCCACGGCGGCGTTGACCGCCTCCTTACCCCCGATCCGCTCAAACAACTCATTCATGATAAGGCCTCCTTGATAAGGAAATATGCATGGAATATGCAACTTATACCGGGGGCTGGCAAGGGGGAGCGGAGGGAAAAAAACCGGCTCGACTATATCCGTAGAAAAATCTTTCGACGGTACATCCACCAGCAGACCAACCAGAGTGCGGTCAGAACGGCAGAACGACTCCACATCGGTCCCCACACACCCTCGAAAAGGTCCTGTCCGAAGTGGGTTCGAAGGGTCTGGGGAATCCACCCACCGGCCAGGGCGTTCATCACATAGATCCCAATCGAGTTCATCCCCACCACGACGAGTGGGAAGGCCCCGCGTTTCAACCCCCGAACATCGATGATCCAGTGGAAGGCGGCGAGCATCGCCAGAGTCCACCCACCACTGAAAAGAACCCAAGATGGGGTCCAGATGCGCTTCACAATCGGGCAAAGGGTAAGGCCCGCGAGCCACCCCAGCGCCAGGCAGACCACGGCGGAGACGACCAACGCTTTGGCCTTGCTCGTCTGAGTGGGCGACCCCCTGAGAAGCTCACCCGCCATCAGTCCCAGAATCGCGGTGCCCATGGAGGGGATAAACGAAAGCGTGGCGTATCCACCCCCGTTGAACCTCCAGCCATCCGGCCAAGGAAAAAGGTTCAGGAACCAAAAGTCAAAAGCCCACGCCAGATTCGTGTTCTTGTTCCAGTGGGCGAAGAATCCTGAGAAGGTCACCCCCGGCTCGGCGGCGTTGACCGAGGCAAGGTCAAAATCGGTGGGAGGAACAGGGTAGAGGGAGAAGGCCAACCAGTATCCGAGCAAGATTCCCGCGACCGCAACACACTGAACCCTGAGACCCCGACCCAAGAGGAGATAAACAAAGGCGTAACCCAGCCCAATCTGACTTAAGACATCCTCAAATGTCCAACGAGTGAACTCCGACCCATTGGAGCGTAAGAACACGCCAAGCAAGACCAGGACAAGGGCCCGCCAGAGGACATGGATAGCGATTCGCGCGGACGAATCGCCGCGCGCCACCCGGCTCGCGTAAGAGTACGGCATGGCGACTCCGACCATGAACATGAATGACGGCTGAATCAGGTCCCAAAAGCTGCATCCCACCCAGGCGACATGGCTGAGCTGGTAATCCAGGAACTGCAAGAGGCGGTTGTCGGGATAGTGCTCGGCGACATGGCCGATCCCCAACCCGCCCGAGACCATTGCGAGCATCACGAACCCGCGATAGGCGTCGAGCGACACCAGCCGCTCCGGTTTGGGCGGGGAATCCGGTTGGCCGTGGGGGGCGGGCGCGTTCACCTTGGCCGCTGAAGGCTCTGGATCAGATTCAGGAGCTCCTGGGTGGAGGAGGCCACCCCGCCGCCCGGCAGCGTCATCGGAGGTATGGCGGGCTGAGGCAGCTGGGGAAGTCCAGCTCCCGGAGGCGGCTGAGGAACCGGGAGCGGAATGCTTGGCAGGGTCCGTTGAGCCGGACCGGAGGAGGCGGAAGGATCCTCCAAGACGGTCGTGTAAAAGTACTCCAGGATGACGTGGGCGGCTTGCGGCCAACGCCCGCGGATTTCACGCTCCTTCTCTCCCTCCGAGAGCGAGGGGTCCAGGGCGAGTCTCTTCAAGTCCTCATTCATGCTGATCGCGTCCGGTACAACCCGATACCCAAATCGTTGAGAGAAAAAGACCGCGCTTCCCCCCGCCAAGGCCGCCACAATTTGATCCTGCTCCTGGTAGGCGTCTCGGATCGCCTCGATCTCCGTTTCAATCACCGTGTGCGCCGCCTGCTTGGGATGCCAGGTTGCGGTGGTGCCATCCGGGAATTCGAAGTACAGCGATTCCCCTTCCACCCGAGTCCGAAACACACCGTAGACATAGGCCATCTGCCCGGCGGTCAGGTTCAAACGCTCCCGTGTGGAGGAGTAAGGGATGCTCGCGGTGTCCCTCCAGACTTGGGCCGCCTTGGTTTCCAGCGCCGCGCGAAACTTGGCGGGGTCATCCGCCTGGATCAGTTCTTGATTCACATTGAAGGGAGAGGTGTACGGGTGTTTCCTGACCGGCAGGCCGTTGACTCGCAGCAAAATGACCCGGTTGTCCGGGTCCGGAAACACCTCCAGAAATACGGGTGGGGGGATCAGGGTCCCGTCCACTACCAGCGTGCCCGGGAAGAACATCCCCGCCCCTGTCGGTGATTCCATCCCGGTCAGCCGCGCGCGTTTGTACCGGATTCCCTGGCCCGAATCGATCAGGAGCTCGGATGGCATGCGCTCTCGGAAGAAGCGAACATGGTGGCTCCGGGCATGACTCTCATGGTACAAGCCCGGATTTTGGTCCGAGAGGTTCTGGAGGATTCGGGACACGTTGGGGAAAAAACCGCTCACGTCCACCCGCTCCGGAAGTTCACCGGTCCCATCGAAAACCAAGTCGGTGGCGGCATTCAAGCCTCGCAAGAACTCTTCGCGCGAAATGCCGGACGCGAAAACCGCGAGCCCATTCGGCTGCTGAATCAGCCAGGGATATCGCGCCTGCACTCGATTCGCCCGTTCGGCCAGGGACTCGAAGGCATCCGGGGGCGGTAGAAGCGGTTCAGGAATTCGTGGAAACGCGCTTGCGCTTTCGGGAAATGGGGATGCGGTCTCTTGGGCAGTGAGTGGAACTCCTGCAAACGCCAGAAGCAAGGACGCGCAGAGAGACAGGAGTCCTCGGAGCGGCTTGGAAGCCGCCCGAGAACCCATCCGAGGCGCCGAACGTTCCGCCATCGTTAACCTCCCCGCCGGATACCGGCCCAAAAAGAAGCCTACTCGACAGATTTATCCCTGTCACTGCCCGTCCGACTTCGTTCCCTGGGGAGCCTGCGGGCAAGGGTATAGGCCGAAACACTTGCGGCCCCGGCCTCAAGGAGGATTTCCGCGCATGAGGAAAGTGTCAAACCCGTGGTCATGACATCATCCACAAGCAGGACCCGATGGCCCTCGACTCCTCGGGTCCCGGCGCGGAAGACCTTCTTGAGGTTCGCGGCGCGCCATTTTCCGGAGAGTCGACTTTGCGGGGGACGCCACCCCACTCGCCGCAACGCATGGGCATGGATGGGAATCGACCAGGATCGCGCCAGGATCTCTCCAAGAAATTCCGCCTGGTTGAACTCCCGCTGGAAGCGACGAAGCGGATGCAACGGAACCGGCACAATGGCATCGAAGCGCCGGGTCCCGAAATGGCGCTCCGCGCCCGCTAGGAAAACCCCGACGAGATAAGGTCGAACCCGATAGCTGCTCTTGAACTTGAATTCAAGGATCAGATCTCGAAGTGGTCCCTCATAGGTTGCGGCGCTGCGAGCGGCCTCAAACGCAAGAGGGCGTCCGCGGCACCAGCCGCACCCCTCGATATCCCCTTCCTGGATTTGCCCGCCGTTGAGGGGCGCCCCACAGCGCGCGCACACAGGCGGGCTGACAAGGCGGACAGCGTGTGTGCAAGCCGCGCACAAAATCTGCTCCTCGCCTTGGACAGGTAAGACCTCACCGCAGGCCCGGCACAAGGGCGGGAAGAAAAGACTCCGGACCGAGGTCGCAAGGGCGGTCCACATCGCCTCTGAGATTCCTTCCGAAACTCGGCGCTTCCGCGCGGAGGCCCTTACTTCAGGAGTTTGGGATCAATCAGGGCAAAACGGATCCGCTCGCGTTTCCAGGTGTAAGTCAGTGCGATCCTTCCGTCGGCGAGCTGGATGATGGCCGGGTAGGAGAACTCCGCCCCCGGCGTCTTCTCCAATTCGATCGCGTTCCGCCAGGTCTCTCCGCCATCCGAGGAAAGTGACAGGGTCAGGATTCCCCGGCCCCCTGTTTTTCGGGTGGTTGGGTTAAAGATCAGGGCGACTCGTCCATCCTCCAGATTGACCGCATCAAAGCCGGCGTTGGGATTGGGGAGTTCGGTGCGCTTCGCGGGAGTCCAAGTGAGGCCGTTGTCCTCCGATGTCGAGGCGCAAACACGGCCGATTGCGGTCCGGGAGCGAGTCAGCATGCGGAGCTTGTTCGGTCCGGCGCGGAAGATTGTCGGCTGAATGATTCCATACAAGTCATCCTCCAGGTTGATCGGAGCCCCCTTGGTCCAGGTCCGTCCGCCATCTCTGGTGATTTCGCACCAGCATCCCCATGCTTCCCAGCTTTCCACTGAAGTTCCGCACAGGAGCGTCCCGTCCTCGAGCTGGAACGGCTTGTTCTTGATCGGTCCCAAAATCCCGGCTGGAAGCTTTTCGGGCGCCGACCAGGTTCGTCCGTTGTCCTTGGAGCGCTTGAGGAATCCGGTCCAGGTGTCCGGGCTGGGACCCGCCTTGTAAAACAAGAGCGCCTCGCCACTCACCCGATCCTTCCACAGAACCGGATTCCAGCAGGGAACCCCCTCGTGACGGGCCACCTCCACGGGCGCGCTCCACTCTCCATCCAGGCGGGTCGAAGCCCAGATTCCGACATCCTCCGCGCCCTCGTCGGCTCCCCCGAACCAGGCGGCCACGATCTGTCCCTGGTCCACCTCTACCAGCGTGGAGGCGTGGCAGGAGGGGAAGGGAGCGGTTTCATAGATGAATTCGTGACTCACGATCGCCTCCTGTCCGGCATGCGTGGAAACGGCAAATGCGGCCAAAAGGGGCCAAATGAGGGTCTTGGGGCAAGTGGAAAGCACGGGTGCGATGGTCTCCTCTCGAACTTGACAGCGGCGCGCGCGTTGCGTAGAGTTTGCCCGATTATTGGCAAAATAACCACCCGCCTTGCGCGCCATGGCGTCGGCGTGGGGGGAACGACCATCAGGGTGTCCGCCTCCTCCGGCATGGACCGGAAATAGGGAGAGAAAGGTGGCGGGTGTCACCCGTTTTTTTGTGTCCGAACAGTTCGTGGGGGGCGGGCTTGGCCCCCGAAGAGGAAAGGTCCCTTGAAACCGCTTAACTCGGTGATCCTGGCGGCGGGCGATGGAACTCGCCTGAACTCCAATCGGCCCAAAGTCCTGCATGAGGTTTGCGGTCACCCGATGCTCCACTATGTCCTCCGCGTGGCGGGCGAGGTGGGAGCAACCCGCCATGTGGTGGTGATCGGGTATGAGGGCGAGCAAGTTCGACAGTCCTTCCGGAATCGAGGCGACATCGAGTTCGCCGAGCAAACCGAGCGTTTGGGGACCGGACACGCGGTTCGGATGGCGCAGCCCGGCCTGAAGGGGTATACGGGGGACATTCTGGTTCTGGCCGGGGATACGCCGCTTCTGACCGCCCCGACCCTTCAAAAGCTGGTCCAATGGCACCGTCACCAGGATGCCGCGGTCACCATCCTGACCGCGGAAATGCCAGAACCGAAGGGGTATGGACGGATCCTCCGATACGAGGACAACCGGGTCCAGGGGATCGTGGAGGAAAAGGACGCCAACCGCTACGAGCGCGCGATCCGGGAAATCAACACGGGGTCATACTGTTTTGATGCCCAAGCGCTCTTCCAGGCCTTGGAGCGAATTACCCCCGAGAATGTCCAGAATGAGTATTATCTCACCGATTGCATCCGCATTCTGGTCGAGCAGGGGTGTCGCGTGGAAGCAGTGATCACGGAGGACCACACCGAGGCGATCGGGGTCAACACTCGGGTCCAGCTCGCCGAGGCGGAGCGGATTCTCCGTCAACGGATATTGGTCCGCCTGATGATGTCCGGAATCACCATCCATGATCCCTCCTCGTGCTATGTCGATGAGGAGGCGGAAATCGGAAAAGACACGGTTTTGTACCCGGGAACAATGGTTATGGGTCCGAGTCGTATTGGAAAGAATTGCAGATTGGGACCGAACGCGCAGATCGTGGCCTCAACGGTCGGAGAGAACACGGTGATCAACGCCTCCTACCTGAATGGGGCGGTGGTGGGGGATGGCGAACGGATCGGCCCCTTCGCGACAATCAACGGCGGGAAAGGCGTCTGATGGACCAGCGGACACTCAAGATTTTCAGCGGCACCTCCAATCCGGCCTTGGCGGAATCCATCGCCAACGCTTTGGGGATTCCGGTGGGCGCGATCACGATCAAGCGTTTTCGGGATGGCGAAATCTATGTCGCTTACGAGGAGAATGTGCGCGGAACGGACTGCTTCCTGATTCAGTCCACCTCCGAGCCGGTCAACGCCCGCCTCATGGAGCTGTTGATCATGATCGACGCCGCCAAGCGCGCCTCGGCCAAGCGCGTGACCGCGGTCCTCCCGTATTACGGCTACGGCCGTCAAGACCGCAAGCACCGCCCGAGGGTTCCGATCACCGCCAAGCTGGTGGCCAACCTGCTCACCACGGCTGGGGCGGATCGGGTCCTGACGATGGACCTGCACGCCGGCCAGATTCAGGGGTTTTTCGATATCCCCTTGGACAACCTGTACGCCTCGGCGGTTTTGATCGAGGAGATCGAGAAGCTGGGCCTTGCGGATCTCACCTTCGTGGCTCCCGATCTGGGGAGTGTGAAGCGCGCCCGCGCCGTGGCGCGCGTGTTCGGCGCGCCCCTCGCGATTATCGACAAGCGCCGTCCACGCGAGAATGAAGCCGAGGTGATGAACATCATCGGAGAAGTCGCGGGGAAGACCGTGATGCTGGTGGATGACATGATCGACACCGCCGGAACCATCTGCCAGGCCGCCTACGCCCTCGAACGAGCCGGGGCCAAGAGCGTTTACGCCTGCGCCACCCATCCGGTCCTTTCTGGGGACGCCATCGAGAAGATCGAGCAAGCCCCTTTCAAAAAGGTCCTGATTACGGATACAATTCCGTTTCCCAACCCCAACAATCTGGGCAAGTTCGAGGTGGTCGGGGTCGGGCGCCTGCTGGCCGAGGCCATCGACCGGATTCACAACGAAACAACTGTCAGTTCGCTCTTCCTCAAGATGGAAGAGTTCTGACCGAGCGGAGGATTTTTGTCATGCAGAAAGTCGATCTCAAGGCGGAGTGCCGCCAAGCCAACGGCAAAGGCGCGGCTCGCAAGCTGCGCGCCACCGGAACCATCCCCGGCGTGCTCTACGGAGGAGATAGGGATCCCCTTCCAATCGCGCTCAATCGGCGCGATCTGGCTCTGATCATGCAAGGGCATGAGGGGCATCACCTTCTGGTGCAGCTTTCGGTGGAGGGCGCCAACCCCGAAACCACGCTCGCCTTCCTCCAGGACCTGGCGGTCAATCCGGTGAGTCAGATGCTCGATCACGCCGACTTTCGGCGGGTGGATCCCGATAAGCCGATCCGCACCACGGTCCCCGTGCATGTCCACGGCCAACCCGCGGGTGTCCGCCTGGGCGGCGTTCATCAGCATGTGCTCCGCGAGGTGGAAATCGAGGCCACCCCGATTAGCCTTCCGGAGCGTATCGATGTGGACATCTCAAACCTGGGGATCGGGGATTCATTGCATGTTTCCGACCTGCTGAAAGAGGGGATTCCATACACAATCCTGACACCGGGCGATCGCGTGATCTCAAGTGTCCATGTTCCGCGTCAGGTGGCCGAACCGGCGCCCGGAGAGGCTCCCGCCGAAGGGGCTGCGGCTCCCGCCGCGCAGGCCGAGGAAAACAAGTCGAGCTGATCCTCGCGCGGGAGCTCGATTTCGCGACAGTGTGGGTCATCGCAGGTTTGGGGAACCCGGGGGCCGAATACCAAGAAACCCGGCACAACTATGGGTTCCTGCTGGTGGACCGGCTCTGCCGCAAATGGGGCGTGGGACTCTCACGAACTACGCCCCATGCGGTCTATGAGGTTGTCAGACGCCGCCAGTGTGAAATCGCGCTCCTCAAGCCCTTGACCTACATGAACCTCTCCGGGATTGCCATCCGGGAGATTTTGCGGGCGCTGTCGGCCGCTCCGTCCGATTTGATTGTGGCCCATGATGACCTCGATCTTCCACTCGGGGCTGTCCGGATGCGGGCCCAAGGCGGCCCTGGGGGCCACAACGGGGTGAGCTCCGTCGTGGAGGAGCTGGGAACCACGGAGTTTGGGCGGCTGCGCCTGGGGATCGGCCCTCGCCCCGAGGATTGGGCTGGGCGGGATTTTGTGCTCTCGCCTTTCGAGGATTCGGAAGTCCCGGTGGTTCAGGGGGTCTTGGATCGGGCGGCGGCGGGAATCGAGACCTTGCTTGCTCGCGGTCTGCCGATCGCCATGAACCAGGTGAATCGGAGACCGGACGAGCCGGACTCCAGCGGAGAAGGCTAGGAGGTTTTACGTTTAAGTTGATGGGCTGTCGGGGTGCGAATCGCGCATCGCCGTGCTAAAATCTCCCCTTCCCAGTTGTCCCGGCGAGTAAGCCGCGTGTCCAACAGCGGAGATTACAGAAAGAGGGTTGCTCTGATGAGAAATAAGTTGCCGCGCCTAGCACTCCTGATTCCGGCGATTCTCGCCCTGACCGGGTTTCCCGTTTGGGCTGGGGAAGCCGACATTCAAGTCCCCGATCTTACCCAGGTGTCCTTTGCGATCCTTGGGATGAACGTGGGAGGGGTGTTCCTGATGTATGTCGGGCTGGTGGTCTGCGCCATCGGCCTTGCCTTCGGGATGGTTCAATATCAGCAGACCATAGCCAAACCCGCCCACCAATCGATGCTCTCCGTCTCGAACCTGATCTGGGAGACATGTAAGAGTTATTTGCTCCAGCAGGGGAAATTCCTGGCGATTCTGTGGGTCTTGATCGGGGCCTGCATCGTCTACTACTTCATGGTTCTCCAGCAGCGTTCGGTGGGGGATGTGGGGGTCATCCTGGCCGCTTCGGTCTTTGGAATCCTGGGCTCCTACGGCGTGGCGTGGTTCGGCATGCGGATCAACACTCAGGCCAACTCCAGGAGCGCTTTCGCGGCGCTCAAGGGCCTTCCATGGGAGGCGCTGGCCATCCCGATGCGTTCGGGCATGAGCGTCGGATTGCTGCTGATTTCGGTCGAGCTGTTCTTCATGATCTGCATCCTCGTGTTCCTCCCGCCGGAGCTCAAGGGACCCTCCTTCATCGGGTTCGCGATTGGTGAATCGCTGGGCGCGGCGGCGCTGCGAATCTGCGGTGGGATCTTCACCAAAATCGCAGACATCGGCTCCGACCTGATGAAGATTGTGTTCCAGTTGCCCGAGGATGATCCCAAGAACCCGGGCGTGATCGCGGACTGCACGGGCGACAACGCGGGGGATAGCGTCGGGCCGACCGCCGATGGGTTTGAAACCTATGGCGTGACCGGCGTGGCCCTGATCGCGTTCCTCGCGCTGGTTCTGGCCACCAATCAGCTCCTCTGCGCGCAGCTCATCATCTGGATCTTCGTGATGCGCATCCTGATGGTGGTGACCTCGCTCGGATCGTACCTGGTCAACGAGCGCATCTCCGCCTCCAAATTCTCCGAGGCCAAGGAGTTCAATCCGGAGAAGCCGCTCACCATGCTGGTGTGGCTGACCTCGGTGGTCTCGATTGTGGTGACCTTCATCGCGAGCTTCGGGCTGTTGTCGGGCGTGGAGGGAATTCACCCGGACCTGTGGTGGGTCCTTTCCATCATTATCAGCTGTGGCACCGCGGCGGGCGCCCTGATTCCTGAGTTCACCAAGATCTTCACCAGCACCGAGTCGCGGCATGTTAAGGAAGTTGTGACCGCCTCCAAACAAGGAGGCGCCTCGTTGAACATCCTTTCGGGCTTTGTGGCGGGGAATTTCTCCGCCTTTTGGGAAGGGCTCCTGATCCTGACCCTCATGGTGATCGCCTCGATCCTCTCTGGGCATGCCGCGATCACCGGGATGATCCCCCCGGAAATCGCCTTCGCCGGGCCGATTTTCGCCTTCGGGCTCGTGGCCTTCGGGTTCCTCGGGATGGGTCCGGTCACCATCGCGGTGGACAGCTTCGGGCCGGTTTCGGACAACGCCCAGTCGGTCTATGAGCTCAGCCAGATCGAGGCGATTCCCAACATCAAGGAAGACATCAGGAAAAACTTCGGGTTCGAGCCGGACTTCGAGAACGCCAAGTACAACCTGGAACGCAACGACGGAGCAGGGAACACCTTCAAGGCCACCGCCAAACCGGTGCTGATCGGAACGGCGGTGGTGGGGGCCACCACGATGATCTTCGGGATTATCCTGTTGCTCAACCACACCATTGCCCACGGCAAGGTGGTCGAGATGCTCAGCCTGGTGAATCCGGAGATCGTCCTCGGCTTCATCATGGGGGGGGCTGTGATCTATTGGTTCACCGGCGCCTCGACCCAGGCGGTGGTCACCGGCGCTTATCGGGCCGTGGTTTACATCAAGGAGAACATGAAGCTCGACGCCACCAAGGCTTCGATCGAAGACTCCAAGGAAGTGGTGAAGATTTGCACGATCTACGCCCAAAAGGGGATGTTCAACATCTTCGTGTCGATCTTCTGCCTTTCGCTTTCGCTGGCCTTCTTCAATGCCTTTTTCTTCATCGCCTACCTGGTCAGCATCGCCTTCTTCGGGCTTTTCCAGGCGATCTTCATGGCCAACGCGGGTGGGGCCTGGGATAACGCCAAGAAGATCGTGGAGGTGGACCTGCGCGCCAAGAACACCGAACTCCACGCCGCCAGCGTGGTGGGAGACACCGTGGGCGATCCGTTCAAGGACACCTCCTCGGTGGCGATGAACCCGATCATCAAATTCACCACCCTGTTCGGGCTGCTGGCGACCGAGATCGCGGTGACCATCACCCAGCCTGGGCTGAAGCTCGGTGTCGCCATCGTGCTGTTCCTGGTGGCGCTCACCTTTATTTACCGCTCCTTCTACGGGATGCGGATTCCGGAGGAGTGAATGGAGACTCTCGCCTAGGCGCGCCGCCCCTTGCGTTGGGAGCGGCTTCAGGTTATAAACCTATAGTTTGGCGGCTCGATCATGCGGTCGAGCCGCCCTTTTCAACTCTGCCTTGCTTGAGTTGAACAACCCTGCCTCCGAGCCAAGATCCGGCGTAGTCGGAGGCCACTTTGACCAAAGGGAGATGTTCTGCATGCAGAAGGTCCATGAGTACGAGACGCTTTACATCCTGGCTCCGGAGCTGAATGAGGAGGAGCAGCGTCGGGAGATCGCCGCGGTGGATGAGGTGATCGCCAAGAACGGCGCCGAAATCCTCAAATCCGATGTTTGGGGACGTCGCAAGCTCGCCTACCCGATCAAGAAGAGAACCGACGGAGTGTATGTTCTGTCCCGGTTCAAAGGGAGCAGCCAAGTCCCCAAGGAGCTGGAGAGCTACATCAAGCGAACTCCGGTGGTTCTACGCCACCTGACCACGCTGGTCACCAAACAGCAACTAAAGGAAGAGGCGCGCCAGCGCGCGCTTTCCGAGAAACGCGCCGAGGAGGCCCGCGTTGCGGCGGAGGAGGCCGCCAAGCGGGAGGCCGAGGCCGAGGAGGCACGAGCCGCCGCCGAGGAGGCCGCCAAACACGAGGCCGAGGCAGGCGCGGAGGTCGCCTCCCCCGAGTCGGAGCCAGTTGTCGAGGAAGCATCGGAAGTCGCGTCCGAAGCCTGAGAAGCGGAGGAACTGAGCGTGCTCAACAACATTGTCCTGATCGGAAGGTTGGTTGCCGATCCCGAAATGCGTTACACGCAAAGCGGGATCGCGGTCTGCAGCTTCTGCCTCGCGGTGGAGCGGAACTTCAAGAACCAGGCGGGCGAGAAGGAAACCGACTTTATCAACGCGGTTGCATGGAGGAAGTCGGCGGAAATCATTTCCCAGTATGTCACCAAAGGGAACCTCTTCTGCGTCCGCGGAGCGCTCCAATCCAGGAAATACCAGGACAAGGATGGGAACAATCGCACGGCTTTCGAGGTGGTGGTCGATGACTTCCAGTTCATCGAGCCACGTCGTGATGGCGCGAAGGGAACGGGACAAGCGGGTCCCGGACAGCAGCGTCAAGGCCCCGGTTCGTATGGCGCGCCGCCGCCCGAACCGCCGCCTGAAAGCATGATGGATGACGATTTGCCGTTTTGAAAAAACGATTCTCATAGGAGAAGCAAGATGAGCAGTGAAAGAACCCCAGGCCGCAGGGAACCCAGGGCCGGAGGTCCCCGAGAAGGGCGCGATTCCGGACCCGGTCGTGGCGGCGCGCAAAAGCGCTTCAGCCGCCGGAAGTTCTGCCGTTTCTCGGCGGATAAGGTGGAGTATATTGATTACAAGAACTACCGCTTGCTCCGAGAGCTGGTCACCGAACGCGGGAAGATCAAGCCCCGCGGCCAGACCGGCACCAGCGCGAAGTTCCAGCGGATGCTGGCGGTGGCCATCAAACGCGCGCGCCAGATGGCGCTGATTTCGCCGACCAAGGCTTAAGAGAGGCACGAAAGAGACATGGCCCATCACAAATCCGCCATTAAGAGGCTTAAGACCAACGAGAAATCCCGCGTGCGGAATCATTCCGCCAAGTCGCGCTGCCGGACTCTGGAAAAGAATCTGCGCGCGGCGGTCCAGTCGGGTAAGAAGAACGAGGCCGAAACCCAGCTCCAAGTTGTTCAAAAGGCGCTGGATCAGGCCCGCTCGCACGGAATTCTCAAGGCCGAGACTGTTTCCCGGAAGAAGGGACGTCTCATGAAGCTGGTCAATCAGCTCACCGCCTGAAGTCGCGTTTTCGAGACTGAACGGAGGGGGCGGGTTCGAACGGACCCGCCCCGGTTTATGTCCATGACCCCGATCCTCGAAACGACCTCCCAAGAGTCGGTCGCGCGGCATCTACACGATCTCCCGGCCCATGGGCGCAAGGCCCACATCGTTTCCCTCGGATGCCCCAAGAACCTGGTGGATACCGAGCGCTATATGGCCCTCCTTGACAGCCAGGGGTATTCCCTTGCGGACTCGCCTGAGGAGGCCGATCTGATCCTGGTCAACACCTGCGGCTTTATCGACAACGCCAAGACCGAATCCATCGACGCGATCATCGAGCTTGGAGAAGGGAAGCGACCCGGGCAATCGTTGGTGGTCGCCGGGTGCTTGGTGGACCGGTATCGCGAGAGTCTGGTGAGTGAGTTTCCCGAAGTGGACCTATGGCTCGACCTGGCCGATTTCGGCGAGACTCCTGAACGCCTCGCCCGAGTTACTCAAGCCAGTCTCCCCGAGGACTATCGTCCGCTGGCCATGACCGCGAATCGGAATGGCGCGGGAATCCCGTGGGCGTCCTTCCGGCGGGTGATGCTCACGCCCCGCCACGCCAGCTACCTGAAGATTTCCGAGGGGTGCGATCACAGTTGCTCGTTCTGCGCGATTCCCTCCTTCAAGGGCAAACAGCGAAGCGTCGCGCTCGGGACCCTGGTGGCCGAGGCCGAGGCCCTGGCTCGCAACGGAGTTCGGGAACTCACGTTGATCGGGCAGGACACCGTGGCCTACGGGCGCGACCTCGATCCCTCGCGCTCGGTCAATTTGAGGACTCTCCTGGAGCGTCTCTGCGAAATCGAAAACCTCCGCTGGCTTCGAGTCCTCTACACCTATCCGACACGCTTGGCCGAGGAGCTCGAGTGGGCATACCTCAACCTGCCAAAGATGGTTCCGTATCTCGACCTACCGCTCCAACATCTTTCTGATCCGGTCCTGGAGCGGATGCGCCGCGGCACTCCTTACGAGAGCATCCGTGAGCACATCCTCCGACTCAGGTCTTCCGTTCCAAGCCTTGTGATTCGCTCCACCTGCATTGTCGGTTTCCCGGGGGAGGGATCAAGCGACTTCAAGCTCCTGCGGGAGCGGTTTGAGGAACTGGAGGTGGATCACCTGGGGGTGTTCCGGTATTCGGATGAGGAGGGAACGCGCGGCTTTGACCTGGACCGGAAGGTCCCCGCGCGGACCGCCGCGAAACGTCACCAGGAAATGTTCGCTTGGTCCGCCGAACACTGTCAGGGGCGCGCGCGAGGGCGGCTAGGGGATGTTTACGAAGTGTTGGTGGATGGAGCCTGCGAAGCGCCCCTTGAAGTCTTTCCCGGAGCGCGCCCCGAAGGGCAGTGGTGGCGCGGGCGCTGGTATGGTCAGGCCCCTGAAATCGATGGTTGCGTGTACTTCCAAGGCCGCAACATCAAACCCGGCGGCTTTGTGGGAGTGCGGCTTGAGTCGGCGTCGTATCCGGACTACTTGGGAACGCCGTTGATTGATCCGCCGGAGGGATGACTCGACAGGTGAGACGTCAACGGTTGCGTGATGAGTGGGAAGATTAGAGACTTCTCAACACCCACTCCCCCTGTCGCCGGATTCCCTCCCGCCAGTCCACCTTCGGATCAAACCCCAGTTCGCTCCTTGCCAGAGTGATATCCGCCTCAGTGGCGGCCACATCCCCGGGAGCCTTGGGCTCGTACTCGATCTTGAGGGGTTTACCCACCACGGTGGCCATGTAATCGAGCACCTCGGATAGACGGACTGTCGCGCCCCCTCCGATGTTGTAGACCCCGGAGGGGGTGGGGTGTTCGGCGGCTAGAAGGAAGCCCTCCACCACATCCGAGACATACGTAAAGTTCCGCACTTGGCTTCCATCCCCGAACACATGGATCGCCTCTCCGCCGTACGCCGCGCGAAGAAAACGGTCGAAAGCCATGTCCGGGCGCTGCCTGGGCCCAAACACGGTGAACAGCCGGAGCGAGACGCTGGGAACCGACATTACCTCGCGATAGACATCACACAGTTTCTCCGCCGCGAGCTTGGTGACCCCATAGGGCGAAGCCGGGCGGAGACGCGAGTCCTCGCGAGCCGGGAGGTCCGGAGTGTTGCCATACACCGAGGAGCTTGAGGCGTTCACAAACTTGGCGAGTCGGCTTTTCGCGCAGGCCTCAAGCAGGCGCTGAGTGGCCATCAGGTTTTCCTGGAGGTAGCTGTCGAAGGTGTCCCCCCAACTGGAGCGGACCCCCGCTCGCGCCGCCAGGTGGAACACCGTCTCCACGCCCGGCAAGGCATGCTCCAGCACGTGCGGATGGTTCAGGTCCCCCTCGATGAACCGAAATCCGGGATGGCCAAGAAAGTGGTTCAGGTTGGCCCGCTTCCGCTCGATCTCATAGAACGGGGTGAGACAGTCCACACCCACCACATTCGCCCCGCGCGCGAGCAGCGCCTCGACAAGGTGCGATCCGATGAACCCGGCGCAGCCGGTGACAAGAACTTTCCGCATGGGTTGAGACTGAAGGAGCGCTCGGATTGTGTCAACCTAGCGGTCGGTGACAGAATCGACGAGACCATGCGCAAGTGTTTCTTCATAGCGGGCGAGGATTCCGGAGACCGGCACGCCGCCGATGTGATCCGAGAACTCCGCTTGCTTGCCCCGGGCCTGGAGATTCACGCCTTTGGCGGCGAGCGGATGCGGGAAGCGGGCGCCGTCCTCCACTACCCGTTGCCGACCCTATCGTCGGTGGCCCTCGGCTGGATCAAGAATGTCTTCAAGTTCCGCCGCCTTGGCCACCTGGTCTTGAGCCTCTGCCGGGAGCATTCCGTCGACACGCTGGTGCTTGTGGACTTCCCTGGGTTCAACCTCCGTGTGGCCGCCGCCGCGAGGAGGCAGGGGCTGCGCGTGATCTACTACATCTCCCCTCAAGTCTGGGCCTGGAGGACAGGCAGAGTCCGAGGAATGAGACGGGACCTCGACATGGTCCTGACCATCCTCCCCTTTGAGGAGCGCTTCCTGAGCGACAGAGGGGTCCCGGCGCGGTTTGTCGGGCATCCCCTGGTGGATCGCCTGCGCGAGAGGCGCGAGCCGATGGCGATCCGCGAGGCTCACGGACTTCCCCTCGATCCCAGCACCCGCCTGGTCGGTCTCTTGCCGGGGAGTCGGACCAGCGAAGTGGCTCGGCTCGCGCCGGTCCTCGCGAAGTTAGCGGGGGTCCTTTGCGAGCGCGCAAAGGACCTCCATTTCGTGGTCCCCAAGGCGGATTCGATCTCCTCGGAGGAACTCAGGTCCCATTTCGAAGGCGATTATCCCTGGACGCTCGTGGAAGACCCCGCGCCGGATCTGCGCGCCTGCTTTAGAGTCTCGGTCACAAAGAGTGGAACCTCGACCCTGGAAAACGCTATTCTAGGGGTGCCTCAGGTGATTGTGTACAAGGCGGGACTCCTTGAGGCGTGGATTGCGCGCCGTGTGGTCCATGTTCCGTGGCTGGGACTCGTGAATATCCTGGCGGGGAGGGAAATCTGCCCGGAGTTCTTGCAGGAAGGGTGCGAAGCGGAGAGAATGGCTCCGGTGGTCCTTGATCTCATTGAAGATACGCCTCGCAGGAAGCAGATGCTGGAGGACCTTTCGGCGGTGGCGGAATCCCTGGGGGAAGGGAACGCGGCCCGTCGCGCGGCCGAGCAAATCCTGCATCAGATCGACATCAGCTGAAGGGTGTGTTCATGGCCCCGAATGACCGCGAAAAGACAGATCCTCTCGAAATTCCGCTAACCAGTTTCCGCAGCCGACTGATCCGCAATATCTTGATCGGGTTGTCGGTGGGGGTGCTGGTGTTTTTCTTGAGCGAGACTTTGCTGGTCAAGGACTTGGAACTGCTCATCACCGACAGCCGTATTCGCGACCGCCCACACCGATTACCCGGCAACACCCCCATCACCTTGATCCTGATCGACGAGGAATCTTTCGGAGCTGTCCGGGCGACCCAGGAGGTCAGCCTGGATTATCTGGCGCAGCTGGTGGATTTGCTCCGTCAAAGAGGGGCGAAGGTCATCGGCTTGGACCTGGAGCTCTCCGGTTACCGGATTGGGGATGAGGGGGCGGAGAGGTTTCGCGATTCGATACGCCTGGCGGGGAATGTGGTTCTGTCGGGAAGGGCTTTCCCGGACCCGACCCTCGGCCAGAAGAACCGCCATCCGCCTGGCTTTCTAGTCGAGGCCGCCAAAGCCTCGGGTCTTCAGCACCTTAACCCGGGTCCGTACGGGCGGGTTCGGGATGGCTATGCGCGACTGCGACTCACCGGAGACCAGAAGGCCAATGCCCTCGCGGTCCAGGTGGTCCAGGTCTACGAGGGCGGTGACCTGCCGAAAACATTCGCCAAGCTACACGAGACCAACTGGACCACCCCGTTTACCTGGAGAGGGGATTCCAACCCATACGATGTTCACATTCCGATCAACTTCCGGGGCCCCAGGAGCGAACCGGGGAGAGTTGACGGCACCTATATCTGCTTGAAGGGGGAGTTGAATGGGCTGTCGGTGGTGGATGACCGTTTCCTGAGGGATCGCATTGTGCTTGTCGGCAGTGCGCTGGACTACCAGGCGAACCGGATGCTGACCCCGATGGGTGACGTTGAGATGTGGACCACCGAGATTGTCGCCAATCTGGCCGAGACGATTTCCAAAGGGGACTATCTCCGCTCGCTCACGCGCGGGGGGCGGCTCCTGTTCCTCATGTTGGTGGGGTTCGTGGCCGCGATCCTGTGCACCAATCGGAAGCTCCTTCCGGTGATGTTGCTGGTGCTTCTTTACACCCTCGGTTTGATGTTCTTCCTTCGTCTGGGCCTGTACGACGAGGGTCTGCTCCTTCCCTATCTCCCAACCCTGCTCGCGCCCTGGATCACGGCCCTGGGGAGCGTGGGGGCCCGAGTGGCCCTGGATGACCGGGAGATTCGTCTGTTGCGCGAGGTGTTCGGGCGCTCGGTGTCCCCCGCCATTGCGCAGGAGCTCGTGGCCAAAATCGCCTACGAGCGCGAGCGGAGCTCCACCGGAGCCTCGCCCGCCCTGCTGTCCGAAGAGTGTGTGAGCTCGATTCTCTTCCTGGACGTCGCCAATTTCACGCCACTTTCGGAAACCTTCTCGCCGGAACGACTCTTCATCTTCACCAACGAGCTTCTGGACCGCCTGGCGGACGCGGTTTTCGAGAACAAGGGATCGCTGATCCGCTACACGGGCGATGGGCTGATTGCGCTGTTCGGACGTCCGATTGTTCGGGAAGATCATGCTTATCTGGCTTGCGAAGCGGCGCTCCGGATGCAGGAGGCCCTCAATGAGTTGAACGGCCAGCGGCAACGGCGCGGCGAGCCGTTGGTTCAGATTCGGATCGGGATCAACACCGGATCGATGGTGGTCGGTCTGCTCGGCGGGCATCAACGCTATGATTACAGCGTTCTCGGAAACGAAGTCAACATCGCGGCTCGCTTCGAGCGCCTCAACAAGGATTTTGGGACCACGATCCTGGTCGGGGAAGAGACAGTCCGGAACCTCAAGGATGAGTTCATCTGCCGCCCGCTGGGGAGCATCACCCTCAAGGGCAAGACGCACCAAGTGGCGGTGTTTGAGTTGGTTTGCCGAACCGGGGAGGCCATTTCCGACTCCTTGAGAAACTTCCTGCGCTACTACGAGATGGGTTATCTCGCCATTCGCTCCAACCGAATTGAGGATGCCGTGGCGGCCTTCAACCAGGCCCTGTCCTTCAAGCCCGACGACCTCGCCACTCAAAAGCTCCTGGCGCGCGCCGAGGAGCGGACAAGAACCGGAACGGGACTGCTGTGAGATTTCGAGTTCTTCCCCGAGCCATTCCAGCGGCGGCGATCCTGGGCGCGCTCATGTCCCACGCCGTGGCCGCGCCGGAGATCGTGGTGGACGAGAAATCCCACGATTTCGGGATCCTCTACTCCGAGGAGCACCAAACGGTCACCCACCGGTTTGAGTTCCAGAACGTCGGGGACGCCACCCTCACCATCCAGGACATCAAGACCTCTTGCGGTTGCACCCGCGCGGAAATGGCCAAGCGCGAAATCCCGCCCGGTGAAAGCGCGACCCTGGTGGCGGAGCTTCAGTTCCGGGATCACCGCTTCAAGGACAGCATCCGGATCTCCTTGATGACCAACGATCCGGCCCACCCGGTCTTTGAGGTCGGGCTGACCGGCTTTCTCCTGCGGCACTGGATCCTGGAGCCACCCTCAATCGAGGAAATCGTGGCGGTGACCGGCCAGACCACGGAGCGCGCTGTCGGCGTGGTTTCGAATCAACTTCTTGAAGAGGCCCCATGGGAGATTCTCTCGATCTCTTCGGATCACCCTCAGCTTGCGGCGACCTTGGGGGGGAAACCGAAGGTCGAATCGAAGCAGGGGTTTCGAATGACTCAGTACTCGCTGGGGGTCCGGATTGCCGGTGGAGAAAGCCCCTCATTGGGGGAGCAAGGAACCCTTTACCTGCGCACCTCCGATCCGGCTTACCCGGTCCTTCGCCTTCCCGTGCGGTGGTTGGTTGAGGGGGACCTCACGCTATCCACACGCAACGTTTATGTCCTGCGGTCGCGTCTGTTTCGCCCGCCGCCGACCGCTGGTGACCAGGACCGTAACCGCCGCAAGGTGGTGGTGTCGTCGCGATCCAAGACCCCCTTCCGAATCACCTCGGTGGATTTGGGGCCGCCCTTTGCGGTCGAGTGGGATCGGGAACGAGTCTCAGACACCGCCGAATTGATCCTCTCGATCACCGGCGAGAAGGCTCAACACGCCGAAGGAACTCTATCGATCCACACGGACAGGGAACGGGAACCGGTCCATCAGGTCCGGGTCAGGGGAGAGGCCCAGGAAATCCAGGCGATCTTTTCGGCCCCGACCACTCAGCACCATTTCGGGAACATCCTGAAGGGTGAGGCGAAATTCATCGAGCGAACCTTCACGGTCTCCAACCTCGGCACTCGGCCACTCGATCTGTGCGTTCAGGAAGTTCACGAAACGGATGCCAAGTTATCCGGCGCGAACCTGCCGCCGGGTGCAAGCGCCGCAATTGCCCTTCGCGCCGACCTTTCAAGGAAGGAGGGAGCCTTCGATCTCTGGGCGACAATTGCCTCCAACGATCCCACGAAAGCGACCGAAACCTTCCGACTCACGGGTCTAATCCTTCCCCCCTGGCGACTGGAGCCGTCAACACTCAGCTTTCGGACCGTGCAACCCAACGAGGAAGAGGAGCGGATGGTCAGCCTCCGTCAAGTCTTTCCAAGTTGGAAAAAGCCCCTCATCCCACAGCCGAGCCAAACTGACAATGGCGAGGTCGCCATCCGCCCGGGGAAGACAATGGCGACCTATGACAGCGAGGGGCTGGGGCACGCGGAAACCGAAATCTCCGTGGTCCTCACCCCGAGATCAAGCGTTTCGGGAAAATATTCTGTTTCGATCCCGATTCAGGTGAACGAACCCGGAGCTAGAGGGATCCCGCCGCTGAGAGTGGAGTGGCAAATCCTGGGAGACCTCCGGGCGCGACCCTCGCCGCTTGTGTTTTTCCCCAAGGCGGGTGGAGCCGCCGACCAGAAGCCCACGCGCCTCAAGCTCTATTCCAAGGGGAGCCTTCCGTTCGCGATAAAAGGCGTTCAGGCGCCGGAGAATGTGTCCATCTCCGAAATCGAGCGTCACCCCACAAGCATCTCCTATGAAGTGCGCTTACTCTCGGAGCTTAAGGGCGAACCGACCATCCGGTTCCAGACCGACCGTCCGGGCGAGCCGGAGATCGAGGTCGGAATCCTTGTCTCCGAGGGTCGTGAGGGCTCCGCTAGCGCCTCGGCGCGGTGAGGCTCCGGGCGGTTGAGAGCGGTTCTCCGTCCTGGCCGAACCCCTCCAGGGCGAACTCCCAAGCGTGCCCGCCGCCATCCTCGACTTTCACCAGGATGCGGTTGACTCCCTTCTCGAGCGCGGCCTCGAAGAAGTCGTTGCCGAACAGACAGGTTCGGCCCGCTTCGGTCCAGATCTCATGGACCAGCTTCCCATTTACCCAAACTTTGGCGGAGTCGTTGGAGCCGAAAAAGAACGAGGCGGTCTGGCGGGTCGCGGACTCAATCTCGGTGTAAGCATAGGCCACTTTCCTCCCGCCCATGCGGAGCCGGGTAAAGTCGAGCCGCCGCCTGCTGTTCATCCGTCCCGCCTGGGCGGTGGCTGCCCTTGGCGAACCGTCTTCATCACGAAACTCGACGCTTGCCCCCGCGACGATCCGAGCCTTGTCTTCGCCTCCGAGAGGAGCCAGATAATCCACATCGATTCCGGCGCGACCGTGGCGGCCCGGCCCGGGATTCTCAACCTTTGGGTTTGGAAATCCGCCAAGGACCACCCACTCTCCAAGCAGGCCCTCGCGCCCCTCGGAGCTGTTCAGACCGATCTGAACATCCGCGGCGTGGGAGGTTTCGTCCTTCAACCATTCCCCACCCGGAACCAGGTTCGAGGTTACAACAGCTGAGCGAAGGCCCCGCCCGAGACGGACCGCGACTTGGCCGCCGCGGTCCGCGCCGAACTCACAGCCCGTGACGATCAGCCGGCGATTGTTCGCGTCGATGCAGGGAAAACCCTGTCCCGGACGGTCCCAGTTGGTGAAGTGGCAGGATTCGAACAAGACCGCGCCGACCCCCTCCAAGAGCGCGTGGGACTTGACCTCCGACGTGGCCCAAAAGCCGCACCCGGTGAATTTCACCTGCCCCGTGTTCGAGGGAGATACCTCCACTCCGGACATCAGCATCCCATTAACAAAGGAAACCCCGGAATCCGAGGCGACCTCATCCACTCGGACCGCGCAAGGGCTGACATCCAGATAGCAGTTCGTGTAGACCCCTGATCCCGGGCCGCCGATGCCGTTGATGAAGTGCATCCCCACGCGATAAAAGATGCTGAAGCAATTGGTGGCCATCTCCCCATCGGTTCGTCCGATGATGAAGGAGGTCCCCTCGCGCTTTGTGAACTTCCACAGCGGACTTTCCGGATTCAAGTCGAAAAATGGCCAGAAATGGACATTGCTGATGCGGCCCACGTCATAGCACTGATCGATATACACACCCTTCTTCAGGGCATGGGCATAGAGCCCGTCGATCTTGTGTCGGCCGGTTGGGACTGAACCGAAATCGACTGCTTGGTACGGATTGATGATCGTGACATTGATGATCGCGGGATGGTCGATCGATCCTTGCCCCACGGCCCCAACGAGCCCCGAGCGAATCGTCCAGGGATAGGGATGCGGCGGATCGGCGATGACTTGTTCGGGATAGAAGATAGTAACTCCGGAAAGGGTTGATCCGGTGTTGAGAGTGATGAACGGAGTTCCCTCCGAATCTCCCTTGCCCTCGACCGCGAGAAGCGTGGTTCCACCATCATAAGGTTGCCCGGCTTGCGGAGCGCGCCAGACTCCCTCCAAGGTCACATTCCTTGGAATCGTCAGATGCCGTTTGATGAGGAATTTTCCGGTGGGGATGAGGACCACGCCGCCTCCCACGGCGGATACGGAGTCGAGGGCCGCTTGGAAAGCTTCCGAGTCATCGGTTGTGGCATCCCCCCTGGCGCCAAAGCTTTCGACGGCAACAACCCCATTTCGAGAGGTCTCTTCCGATCCGGCGCTGGAGATGAACAGGCATGAGCAGAGCGAGAGGAGAAACGGGAGGGTCCGAAGGGTCATGGACCATTATCCCAGAACCGTGAGAAATCGAGAAGGAGATTCTCGGAGGTTTCCCCCGCCTGGATGCGTTTCAGCCATTCGAGCAGGTCGCCGGCGTCAATGATTCCGTTCGGAGGATTCGGATGAATGTCGTAATCGACCAACCCGTCGGTGGTGGGCGTTGCGGTTGCGGTGAGGGACGGCTCCTCGGTGGGTGAGTTGGAGAAGGTGGCGGTGCGGGACAAGGTCGGCGACTGGCTCGCGGTCGCAGTTTCGGTTGGAGTCGAGGAGAAGGTTCCGGTCGGCGTGTGCGTGAAGGTCCGAGTGTCGGTGGAGGTGGGCGAGGGCAGGGAAGTGTCCGTCGGCGTCATGGTTTCCGTAACCGTCGCCGTGGGAGTGAACGTGGGCGGCTCGATTCCATTCCCGATGAGGGCGACTTGCACGGTCGGTTCGTCCGGGTCATTCGAGTTGATCTGGAAGGCAGCCGTCTTGGGACCAATGGAAGAGGGATCAAAGGCAATGCTCACTGTCGCTTCGGAACCCGGCGACAAGATGCTCCCAAGGGTGCTGCCGGTCACCACAAACTGCGTGAAATCGATTCCCACCACCCCGAAACTTGAAAAAACCAATTCCGAGCCCCCCTCGTTGGTGACCGTGATTGTCACCGGATCGGATGGCCCGGCGTCCGTTGCGCGCTCCGGAAAGTCGATGCCGGTCGGATCGACTTCAATGTCCCGCCCTTGATCTAGAGTCAGAGTTTCAAGTCGAGGCGAGTGAAAGGGAGAGAGCGAATTCAGCTCCGCCCGCCAGCGCAAATCCGACCCGGCGGTGGGAAACTCAAAGAAAGTCCCTGGCTTGACCAGATAGAACCGCGCTCCCCCGTTATTGCTGAGCCAATAATCGATCTTGGTGTTGATCGGTAGGGTCTGAGTGACCGCCAGGATGGCCTCCGAGATGTTCTCCGGCTCCATGTCCACGGGGAGCGAGTTGGCGAGCCCGAGCTTGGAGCTGAGGAGACGGCGGACAAAGAGTCGGCTGTGTTCGCCGCCGACGGCGAACACAATATCCGCCGTTCCATCTCCATCCACATCTCCGACCGCAACCGAGCGCGTTTCCTCCGTTTCGCCTGTAATGTCGACCCCGGATACGCCCGCGAAAGGGACCGAGGCGCCGTTGTTCAGGTAAAGGCGATTGGGCTGATTCGCATTCCCGGCGATCACGTCCGGATCCCCATCGCAATCCAGATCCTGAAGCGCGATGGAGAGTGTGTCCTGAGCGTCCGGGGTGATGTCGCTGCCCATCACTCCGGCGAAGGGGTCCGGACTCCCGTTGTTCAGATAGAGACGGTTGGGCTCGCCGAGATTTCCGACCACAAGGTCCAAGGCTCCGTCCCTGTTGATATCTCCAAGCGCCACGGAGACGGTTGTGTTGGAGTCGGCGGTGATGTTTCTTCCCATTACGCCCCCAAAGGGATTGGAGGTTCCGTTGTTCAGATAGAGTCGATTGACGGGATTCGAGTTCCCGACCACGAGGTCAAGATCGCCATCTCTGTCCACATCGCCAAGCGCCAGGGAGGTGGTGTCGTGCGCGTCGGAGGTGATGTCGATTCCGGTCACTCCGCTGAACGGGTCCGATGTGCCGTTGTTCAGGTGGAGACGATTTGTTTGGCGGACATTGCCGGTAACCACATCGAGGTCCCCGTCACCGTCGAGGTCCCCCACGGCCACCGCAAGCGTTTGGCTCGCGTCGGTGGAGATGTCGCTCCCCACCACCCCGGCGAACGGGTCCGGGGCGCCGCTGTTCAAGTAAAGTCGGCATCGTGAATTTCGATTACCGGCCACAATGTCCAGGTCTCCATCCCCATCCATGTCGCCCACGGCCAGGGATTCGGTGTTCAAACTGGTGGTGTTGAGATCGGTCCCCTCAACACCGACGAAGGGCCTTGAGGTTCCGTTGTTCAGATAGAGGCGGCTTGGGCGGGAGAAGTTTCCGACGACAAGATCCAAATCCCCGTCCCGGTCCAAATCAGCCAAGACGGCCTTGCGCGACGGAAAATTGTCCACGCCGATATCGTTGCGATTCCATCCCACCACCGGCTTCGGACTCGCCCCATTCAGGTAAAGGCGGTTGGTTTCGAAGGAGTTCCCCGCCACCACATCGAGGCTGCCATCTCCATTGAGATCCCCCAGCGCCACATCGACTGTAAAGTTGGCGTCGCTGGTGATATCAACCTCCGAGGCGCCGTTGAACGGATCCTGCGTCCCATTGTTGAGATGGAGCCGGTTCGGGGCGCCCGAGATTCCGACCACTAGGTCGAGTCGGCCATCGCCGTTGACATCGCCAAGCGCCACCGATGTGGTTTCCGGATCGCCAGATGAAATGTTGATTCCGGAAACGCCTTCAAAGGGGTCCGATGTTCCGTTGTTCAGGTACAGGCGGGGGGGCTGGTTCTCGACTCCGATCAGGATATCCAGGTTGCCATCTCCATTCACATCGCCGAGCGCCACGGAGTTGCCCAACGGCGTATCCGCGGTCACATCCTTGCCCGTGACCCCCATGAACGGGTCGGAAGAACCGTTGTTGAGGTAAAGGCGAGTCGTGTCGCCGGTTCTTACTCCGACCACATCCAGGTCTCCATCATTGTCCATATCCCCAATCGCGACACGGTCCGCCCCTGGGGAATCGACGTTCAAGTTCCTTCCGATAACACCGTCAAACGGGGCCAGGGTTCCGTTATTCAAGTACAATCGATCCGGACCACCCGGTTTTGCCGCCACCAAATCGAGGTCTCCATCTCCATCCATGTCCCCTAACGCCACCCAGGCAGTCGCCGCCGTGTCCGAGGTGATATCCACGCCCACCGCCCCACTGAAGGGATCCCCCGTGCCGTTGTTCAGGTACAGTTGATTGGGAACAATCACGTTCCCGGCCACTATATCGAGGTCCCCATCACCGTCCATATCCCCCACGGCCACGGCGGTCGTGCGGTGGACATCCGACGTGATGTTGCTCCCGGTAACGCCCGAAAACGGGTCAGAGGTTCCGTTGTTCAAGTAAAGTCGGTTGGTCTGGTTGGTGTTGCCTTCGACCACATCCAAGTCCCCATCTCCATCCATGTCGCCCAGGGCAATCGCTATGGTCCTGCTGGCCTCGGAGGTGAGGTCCTCCCCGGTCACCGTGCCAAATGGGTTTGAGTTGGCATGATTCAGGTAAAGACGGTTCGGAACATTAAGGGTTCCCGTCACAAGGTCGAGATCGCCGTCCATGTCCATGTCAGCCAGCGCCCCCGCGCGTCTTAAGGCTGAATCGGTGGTGATGCTAAGCGCGGATGCGCCCTCGAAGGGGTTGGAGGTTCCATTGTTCATGATGAGACGGTTTCGGTTGTTCGAGGTGACTGTAATCAGGTCCAGGTCCCCGTCGCAATCCACATCCCCCAACAGCACGGCGAAGGTCGAGAGCTGGGTGGTTGTGATGTCCACTCCAGTCACCCCCTGAAAGGGAGAACCGGTTCCGTTGTTCAGGTAGAGGCGGTTACGTTGCCCGTCGTTTCCAGCCACCAGGTCGAGGTCTCCGTCCCCATCGAGGTCCCCCACGGCCACGGCGCGGGTTGAGTGTGTATCCGACGAGATGTCGGCGCCCGAGACACCCTCGAAGGGCGCGGGCGTGCCGTTGTTCAGATAGAGGCGATTCGGCTCCCCAAAGTTCCCTGCGATCAGGTCCGGGTCCCCATTCCCATCCATGTCCGCAAGGGCCAGGGAAGTTGTCGCGCCCTCATCCCCCGTGATGTCCTGGGGGATTGCCCCGGTGAAGGGGGCCGATGTCCCATTGTTTAGGATCAGCCGATTTCTTTGATTCGAGTTCCCCACCACCAGGTCGAGATCCCCATCGCTGTCCACGTCTCCCATCGCCACCGCGTTCGTGGCGCCGGCGCTCTCGGTTATGTTGCTCCCAACCACTCCGGCAAACGGGTCGGCGGAGCCGTTATTCAGATACAGACGGTTGGGTTCGAGGTTGTTTCCGGTCACCAGGTCGAGATCCCCATCGCGATCCACATCCCCCAGCGCCATCGAGCGGACAATTGTTTGGTCGGTGGTGATGTCCCGGCCAGTCACTCCGGCAAATGGGACAAGGGCGCCGTTGTTCAGGTAGAGACGATTCCTTTGACCTGAGTTTCCCGCCACCAGGTCCGGGTCTCCATCCCCATCCAGGTCTCCCACGGCGAGGGCAAGGGTGGAATCCGAGTCGGTTGTGATATCCGTTCCAGAGGTGATGTTCGGTGCAAAGGCTCCGAACCGAGACCGGCGGAAGGCCAAGAGCAGGGCCTCTTCGGTGGTGGACCAGTTTGCGGAGGTGCGCGTCGCATCCCGCAGATTGGTGTCGGCAAAATCCTCGGTGAAAGGAAGGCCGGGGGGAGCCGCGCGCGCGGGTGTAAGTAAAGTCCCCGCGAAGACCAATGTGAGGAACCCCACAAACCGCTGGGGAATCCACGACGGATCGATTTTTGGGCGGAACTTCATCGGATCCCTCCCTCCCCGCGCGACCCAAGGGGGACTGAGCGCAGGGGTTCCGCGGCGGATCTCGGAGGCGTTGCGCTCCGGGGGCCTCCCCTCGGTTGGAACGAGTCCACCTTATATCCCCGGAGGAAATCTGAGAAGGTGGCATTTCACGGAGCCCACCATATGACCCAGACCTACCGCGCGGTCCTTTTCGACATGGATGGCACCCTCCTTGAACCCAGCATCGACTTCCGCGCCCTCCGGGAACGGCTGGGAGTTCCCTTGAGCGCGGATATCCTGGATTGGGTCTTCGAACAGCCGCCGACTCAACGGGAACGGCTCAACTCGATCCTGCTGGAAGTGGAGATCGAGGCGGCGGAAAGGTCAGCGCTTCTTCCGAGAGCAAGGGAGACGCTCGAGTGGCTGACAGACAAGGGGATTCGTCACGGCATCCTGACCCGGAACAGCCAGGAAGCCTGGGACCGTATCCGTGTCCGCTGTGATCTCCGCGGGATCGGGGATGTGTTCACCCGCGAAGGGGGGCCCGCGAAGCCCGATCCGGCCTGCCTCGCGCCGATCTTAAGGCGATGGTCTGTTGAAGCCTCGAAGATCGTGCATGTGGGGGACTATCTCTATGACCTCCAGCTCGCGAGAGTGACCGGGATGCATTCCATCCTGATCCATTCCTCGGGGGCCAACCCGTATCCGGAACCCTCTGATTTCATCGCTCGCGATCATGGCGAGCTTCTTGAATACCTGAAGCGACTCTTTCCTTGAAGGGCGGGCCGGATTACCAGTCCACCGCGCGTCCGACGGCCTTGGCAATCGGCTTGAGGTCATTCATCAGCCGCGCGAACTTGTCGGGGCGCAGCGATTGGGACCCATCCGACCAAGCCTGTTGTGGGTCGAAATGAACCTCCACCATGATGCCGTCCGCTCCGGCGGCGATGGCGGCGAGGCTCATGGCGTGGACATAATGGTAGTCCCCGGTGCCGTGCGAGGGATCGACCAGGACCGGCAGGTGCGAATAGCGTTTGACCACCGCGACCGCCGCGAGATCAAGCACATTGCGCGTTTCGGTCCCGAAGGAGCGGATTCCCCGCTCACACAGGATCACGCTCGGGTTCCCCTCGCTCAAAATGTATTCCGCCGCCTGGAGCCACTCGGTGATCGTGGCCGCCAGCCCCCGCTTGAGCAATACCGGCTTCTTAGCCTTGCCGACCTCGGTGAGGAGCTGAAAGTTCTGCATATTCCGCGCGCCGATCTGGATCATGTCGGCGTAGCGCGCGACCAGCTCGCAGTTGCGGGGGTCCATGAGCTCGGTCACAATCGGCAAACCGGTGGCCTCCTTGGCCGCTTGGAGCATTTTCAGCCCCTCCTCGCGGTGCCCTTGGAAGCTGTAGGGCGAAGTCCTTGGTTTGTAGGCCCCGCCTCGGAGCATGTGCCCTCCAGCGGCCTTGACCGCCTGGGCCGAGGCCAGGATCGATTCCGGGGTTTCCACGGAACAAGGTCCGCCGATCACCCGAATCAGCTCGCCGCCGACCTGAACCCCGCCAACCTCGATCATGCTCCGCTCATGATGGAGTTCGCGGCTTGCGAGCTTGTAGGGCTGGAGGATCGGAACGGCTCGCTCCACCCCCGGCATGTTCTCGACCTGCTGGAGCATCGGCTTGTCACGCTCATCGCCGATGGCCCCGATGACAGTCCGCTCCACGCCGATAATCGGGTGCGCGATGAACCCGAGGGACTCGATACGTTCTATCGCCGCCTGGATTTGCTCCTGGCTGGCCCCCTTTTCCATGACAATGATCATGGTGTTTCCCTTTCGCCCCCGAACCCGCTCGGGCTTACTTGCTCGGGACTTTCAACGCCGCCACATACTCCGCCATGGCGCGTGTCAGCAAGACCATGTCGGTTGCGGTCACCAGGAAATCGAACCCCTGATTGAGGCGTTTCTGACCCAGGACCGGGTCCAGGGCGATGGTGCCCGCTTTCTTGCCATGTTTGTGGGCGGCATCCCGAACGGACAGGATCGCGGCCTCCACATCCGGCTCCTCCACCTTGCCGGGCTTGCCGAGCGCCACCGAGATGTCGAAGGCTCCGGCGAAAAGGACATCGACACGCTCCACCGCGGCGATGGACTCGGCGTTCTTGAGACCCTCGCGGGACTCGATCTGGATGACCAAGGTGATGTCGTCGTTGGCGCGCTTGAAGTATTGCGGGATCGGGATCCCCCAAGTTTGGGCGGCGACATCCGGCCCATAGCCGCGAAAACCCGCCGGCGGATACAAGATCGCTTGGGCGATATGCTCGGCTTCCTCGCGTGTGTCCACCATCGGAACCACCAAGCCCTCGGCCCCCATGTCGAGCGCCTGTTTGATCAGCCAATGTTCGCCGCTTGTGACCCTCACCAGCGGCGCCGCCCGGCCGCGGCTTGAGGCCACCATCGCGGAGGCGGTTTCCCTGCCGATAGCTCCGTGCTCCAGATCAATCCAGACAAAGTTGACCCCCTCCAGGGTCGCCGACATCTGGCTGACATGCAGGGAAGGAATAATCAGGATCGGTCCGATCCCGATCTCTCCGCCCTTCAAACGCTCACGAAAACACCCCGATGAATTCACTCGCACGGCCTCCTTCAGTCGTTCGAAACCTCACCCAGGACACGCACCGAACGGCAAGGATTCTTAGAGGGGAATGATACTGGATTCAGGGCTGGGAACTACCCGGCTCGGAAATCGGTGAGAATCTCGCGATACAGAAGCGCCATCCGCGAGACCATCGCCTCCACCGAGTAGCAACTCCGAACATGCTCCGCGGCGTTACGACCAGCCGAGGTCAGGGCATCCCGATCACCCAGGATCGCCTCCAGGTCGGCGGCCAAGGCCTCCGGGGTAGCCCGCGCGGCAATCCACCCGTTTTCGCCGGTCCGGATCAAATCCCCGCACCCGCAGCCCTTGGTGACCAGCGCGGGGGTCCCACACCCCATCGCCTCCAAGACCACATTGGGCAACCCCTCGGAGATCGAGCACAGAACAAACAGATCCGCGGCCCGCAGCAAGTCGGGCAGGTCCTTCCGGACCCCCGTGAACCGAACCCGGTCCCCCAGGCCGAGCGAGCGGGAGAGATCTTCGAGGCTTTCTCGAAGACTCCCATCCCCTGAAACCCAGAGGAAGGCATTCACCCCTTTTTGAACGATCCTGGAGAAAGCATCCAGGAGCAGTGGAAGATTCTTCACGCCTTCCAGGCGACCGGCGAATTGGAGCGCCGGCGAGTCAAGCGGAGTGTTGAGCTCGGATCGAACAGCCTCGCGGGATCTGGACCCGAGCAGCCGCTCAAAGTCCACTCCGTTGGGGATGAGCGTCACCTTGGATCGAGGACACCCAAGCTCTCGTTCAAGAAAATCGATCACTTCGGACTCGTTCACCACCACGCGATCGGCTCGGCGAAAGGTCCAACGGTCGATTCGTTTCCGGAGGCCATCCCGGTCCAGCGGGCGACTCCGCATGGAGGCAACCCAGGGACGTGGTCCGCCGATGTGGGCGAGCGCGGCGTAGGCGTCATCATTCACCAGCCACGCATGCGCAAGGTCCACTTCGTCCGCCGCAAGGGCTCGCCGCAAGGCCCAAGCACGCCCCAGATCAAAATGGGACCGTCGCGGAAAGACTCGGACTGAAATTCCTCTGTCCCTCAGCATCGGGCCATATGGCTCAATATCTTCCGAGAGGCAGTAAACAGTCGGAACAAATCCCTCGGCTTGGATGCGGGTGGCGAGCTCATGGAGTTGGCGCTCCGCGCCGCCCCACGAAAGCTGGCCGATCACCAGACCGAGACGGTTCATGTCCGGTTCCCCGCGAGGGGTTTGAGATGGACCATCACCGCGAGCAGCACCCACGGGAGATTGTCGGGAAGATTGGTGTCAAACAGGCTGTTAAAGGCAAACCCGCAGTAACCCGCCGCGAGAGCGACAAAGATCGGTCCGATCTCGGAGTCCCCGCGACAGCGCTCAAGCCCACGGCGCATGGCGGTCCAGGCCACTCCAAGGAAGAACAGGTATGCCGTAATACCGACCATCCCAAGCTCCGCGAGGATCTCGAGATAGGTGTTCTCCGCGGTGCTTTTGTGCGCGAGCATGGTGGAATACGATTTCGCCCTCGGGCCCACATTCGAGAAGCCGATCCCTAGAATCGGATGATCGATGAACTCCCACCAGGCCACCTGGAGGAGCTGCTTGCGGTAATTGAGCGAGGCCAGCGCTTGGGACACCCCCGCGGACTCGGTGCGGATTCCGGCCAGGGTGATCAAGCGATTGCGAGTGTCCGGCAGCGCAAGCATCCCCAGCGCGCCAACCAGGCAGAGGAGCAGGCCGAAGCGGCGAATCCTCCCCCGTCCCAGCAATGCCACAGCCAGCAGGGTGAACGCCATCGAAACATACCCGCTTCGAGAGTAGGTCTTGACCAGGATCATGCCTTGGAGCGCCGCCCCGGACAGGAGCAAGATTCGCGCGGACCACTTTGGGGTTTGATGGGCCCACAGGAGCAAAATCGGAACGCTGAATAGGAGTAGGACCACGAAATCGTTCGGGTTATCGAAACTTCCCGCGACCCGAAAGATGTCATCCACGCCATAGATGAGAATCTCCAGGGCCGCGCCTGAGAACCGCCTTTGGATCACCGACTCGATCCCTGCCGCCGCGACGGGAATGAAGCTGTACAGCGCGAAGGCGCGCACGAGGCGCGCGGCGGTTCGCGGATCGGAGAGGAACTGCGTGAGGACTATCGCGAGGAAGGGAAGGGTGACCGGCGCGATCACCCAGCGCAATCCGGACCGCCAACTGTAGGCAAACGCCAAGGCCGAACCCAGGCAAATCAACGAAAAGGGGAGATGAGCCAAGGCGGCGGCGGGTAGCAGCAAAGGAGGGTTCTTCCTTCCCGGGATCACCCCCCTCAGGATCAGGATCAAAACGGCCACAAGCAGCAGAATCTTGGTTGCGGTAAGGAAGGGGACGCCGGTGAACTTCAGTCCCTCCCATTGATCCAGGACCACTCCCACAAGGGAAAGATGCACAATCAAGCTCGGCCACCGGCAGGTCCCGACAAACAGGGCCACCCCGAGTGGAAGGGCCGGGAGGATCGCAAGCCATTCCACCCCCGCCAAGGCTCCCCAATGGGCCAGCGCTCCAACCGCGAGCGTCAGTCCCCCAACGAGCGCCAAGGAAGCGATGAACAACCAGGCTGGGAGCCGGTCTTGGATGCCGTCCCCGCTCGGGGTGTCCGGGATGAGTGAGGCGCTGGTCATTGGGAATCCCGCTCAGCGGCTTTCAACGAGGCGCCGAGTGTCGCCTCCACTTCCTTGGGGAATTGCTCAAGCCCGACCTCGGCGGGAGTGGGCCAGGAAGCGCCTTCGCCTTGCGCCGCGCGGACCGTGCGGAGGACCTGAATCGCCTCGGAGGTCTTACCCTCACCCAGCAAGGCCAAGCCATACAGGAACCACCGGTCACGGGTGGCCGCGCCACCTTGCACCAGACTTGCAAGCGCGCGCTCGGCCTTTGGGAAATCGCCGACCTTGAGGCACAAAACGCCGAGGAACTCGCGTTCGACAGCCTCCAGGTTCAGCGCGACTCCTTTTCGCTCCAGGATGGAGATCGCCTCCTGCAGGTTCCCCTTTCTGAGCGCGATTTCCATCAGGCTGTCGTGCGCCCCCGCGCGCGCCGGATCGAGCGCGATAAGGTCCTCCAGGAGTAGATTGGCCTCCTCAAGACTACCATCTCGGATGTATTCCGAGGCAAGAAACGAACCGGGATTGTAGAAAGTCTTCCCCGACATCTCCCAGGCTTTTCGAGCAAGCCCCCGCGCCTCCTCGATCTTGGCCCGGTCCGCCGGGGACTGGGCGTTCGCCAGGCTGTACAGGCTCCAGGCCCAAGTCCAAAGGTAGTGTCGACTGTCCGGACGAAGCTCATACGCTCGCCGGGAATGCTCCTCCGCGCTCTTGAGCAGCCGCAAGCGCTCCCCAGCCGGGGAGTCCGACCCCAGGGAGTTGTATTGGCGCCAAGCCTCCTCGGCCAGGGAAAAGGCGTGCCACGCGCTGGTGTCACGGTCTCTCTCCAGAACCAGGGGAGAAAACCACGCCAGGAATGCGAAATACCCCGCCGCGATTGCGACCGCGCCGACCCAATAGGCGACGATCCTCGCGACGGGAAGGGGAGAGGGGAGGGATGCGCACGGGTTCATCGCGGTTTCATTCCCTTGGCTTCGTGACTTCAAGTCGGAGGGAACGGATAGCCAAGTTCCGCGCGGATTCATCCGGGGTGATCCAACCGCGGAATTGGAGATGGTCCCCTTCCACGCTCAGCCCTTCCGGACCCATCGGGACCCAAGCGGCTCCCTCCAATCCGCCCCGTCCCGCGCGGGCCTCAAAGCGGAATTCATCCGGGGCTTGCGGAACCCATTCGGCCCGCATGTTCACATGGTAAGGTCCAGGTCCGGCCAGGACATAAATCGGCGAGGTAACCTCCGGAAGGAGCGCGATCCGCAACCCGGAGAACCCCGGCCACGCGCCCGGAGATTTTCGAATCGTCCACTCCAGACCGTCGTGACCAAGCTCGACCAGGGTGTAGGGGAATGCGCCATCCTCGGAAGTATTCGCGGGGGCAAGGTCGAAGGTCACTTGGTCGCCCTCCAGCCGCAGAGCCGGCATCGGGAATCCGACCCCCTGATAATTGTTGTCCTTGTAATAGGTCGGGGCAATCAGCGCGAGGGTTTCAGCGCCATGCCAGGGGAGCTTGGCCCGAAGGGGGACCCCCTCCCACGCCGGATGAGCCTGAAGTTGCTGGGGACTCACCCACCATCCCCGATGGTATTGCCACGCGGCCGCGCCGGCATGGGTCGCGCTCCGAATTTCGGAGGTGTCCGGGAAATCGAGCTCCATCACCGGAAACTCCCGGAAACGCGCGCTTTGAGGAACACGGAGTGTCCGGTCCCCGTTGTCGAAATTACGAACCCTGAAGGGAACAAACCCCTCGCGGCGGTCCAGCTCCCGAAGCCAAGGGAGGGTTGTGATCTTCTCGGAGCGAGTGACATCCAGGACAAAACTGTGCTGTCGCCATCGGGTGCGGCTGGTGGTTGCGGAGGGGGGGAGCTCCATCTGGGTCTCCCAGACAAAGCGGTGCTGAGGGCTATCGGTTTCAAAGGTCACTTCGCCCACCTGACCGCATTCCATGCTGGGCACATTCACTTGGGCTCCGGCCCCGGCCAGCGCATCCTGAAGCGTGAGTATGAGGGGTTCGGAGCTCGAATCGCCGATGTTTTGAACCCCCACTCGGAATTCCATCGGGATGGCCAGCGGGTAGGCTGTTTCCTCTTTGCTGGGTTGCAGGGAGAGAAGGGTGATCTCCGGTTCCTTCACCACCTCCATCTGGGCTGTCTTTTCAAACCACCCGCTCTCGAGGCCGGCGCGAAGGTGCAGATGGTGGATTCCCCGCGCCTTGGGGGCGGGAATGATCCAGCGGTAGGTTCTGGATTCTCCAGGGAATAACGGGTCCAGGGTGGCGGGAGCTTGGCCACCATGCGCGCCAATCACTTCCGGTCTCTTGGGATCGGGACCGAATCTCGCCTCGAGGCTGGAGAGCGAGCGAACTTGGGAACTCCGGTTTCTGGCCTGGACCTCGAGCACAATCTCATCGCCCACCGAAGGTGATGCCGGACTGAGACGGAAATCCCCCAATTCAAGATCCCCGCCGGAGGCAGCTTGGACCCATCCGGCCACGACTTGTTTCCAATCGCGCTCGCCCACCGGAAACGAAGGGGCCGCTCCGGACCCATAGGCATCCATCCCCCGGCTCGGGTTCCAGACATAGACCGCGACCTGAAGGTCGGGTCGGAACGGCAGGTCCGGTGGAGTCTCGAACGGACCGACTGATTCACCCGCAAGCGGATTAGGGACTATCCGCGAAAACAGGTCGGCCCCACGCGAGCGGAACCGAATCTCGGCGGTCCCGCCCTCAACCGTGGAACTCCAGGAGAGGGAAGCCAGGGGACCTTTGACTCCTTCCTCCCACGCGAACTGGGTGATCCGTAAGGGGCGGGGAACATCGAATCGCACCAGGGGGTCGCCGTGGAGCACGAATTGGCGCGCGACTTTGGCCTTTTCGGGCGACTGGAGTTCAAACTGGACATGCGCATACACCCGCGCCGCCGACACGAGCCCCAGTTGATGGTTCCAAAGACCGGCGAAAAACTTGGTTCCGAAGCGGTCCTGGTCCCGAGCGTATTCGGTTCCGGCCGACCCGAGAACCGAGATTGCTCCCCGCCTCGGAGCCTTGATCAGCGCCTCCGCCACCGAAACCTCGCCTGGAAAGGTGGGCCAATTCACGGAGGCCGAGAGGCAGGACTTGATTGTCACATGGGAATACCGGCCCGTGTTGTGGAGACGGTCCACATCGCTGTCGGGGCGGTTCAATCCCTTGAAGAGGGCTTCGTGGCTCCAAACGATGATCCCGCCGTGACCGGAGTATTCGACCAGGCGCGCGCCGTCCGACCAACGCCTTACGACCTCCTCCCGGAGGCCTCGCGTTTCCTGACCCACCTTTCCAATCGCCTCAAATTTCCGGTTGGGTGAGCGGGCGAAATCCTCCACACGGATGAGTTTGGGGTCCAGCACTCGATCCAGGCCCTCACGGAGGAATTCGAGGGTTCGAGCGCCGAAACCGTCATCCGCAAGGAAAAGACCACGCGCGCGCCACCATCCAAATTGTGGGGAATCTTCGTCTTCTCGAACCTTGGCGAGATAGTTGGAAAGCTCGGTGACATCATCGACCGACACTCGAGACACCAAAAGGTCGGGCAGGGAATCGCTCCCGACCAGCTCGGAGTACCACTGGTCCTGGGAGTAGGCCGCCTCTCTTTCTCGCTCAACCGGGGAGGGAACCAGGTCCTCCACACGGGAGCCAAGCAGGTTGCGGGGATCAAGGCGCGCCTCCCCGACAAGCCAGAGGGCTTGGGGGTGGGGTTTGCGGTAATGGAAGTAGGCGTGTCCGCAGAACTCCTTGATCGCGTGCAAATCCTTGATCCCATGCGAAAACTCTTCGTAAATCTGATCCGGAGTGGCGACCAGGCAAGTCCAGCCCTCACTTCGGCGGCGGTCCAAAAACGCCTCCAGTGTTTCCACGAAGCGCGGAGCGGCCACGACCAAGAGGTCCGCTTGGAGATCATTCCGACGTAGCACCGGACGGTTTTCGACCAGCCTCAGGCTTGGTCTTGGGGCCCGCTTCAGGTCGGCGATTCGCCACTGTGCGCGGACAGCTCTTGATGGACCGATCAGCGCTTTGTCCTCCGTGTTCAAGGTGACACCCTGAATGGCTCCAGCCGCGCTCTCTTCGCGCGCCAGGAGCCACCAATCCCCATTCGGATCCGCCTCGCTCCAGCGAACCCAGGAGGAGGAAGCGCTCCTCACATCCTCGGACCAAGAGCTCAGAGAGAATGCGCCTCCCGCGGCGAGGGAGGCTCGCGCCGGGTAGCGTACGGCCAACCAGTCCAGGAAGACCCCCCAGTGACGAGCCTTGCTCGCACGGTATTTCCCCTCGAAACGAAGGTGGATGTGATTCCCGCGCGCGCGGAGGGTCGAGGAGGGCGATTCCAATTCGAGGACTCTTGCGTTCTCAGGGAGTGTCAAGGCTCCCAATTCTCTCCCATTGAGGGTGAGCGTCAGAGATCCCTCCCCCCGTGCGGTCTCGGAGGGAACGATTCGAACCAGCAGGGTCGAAGTCTCGCCTCCGGGAGTGGCGGACGCGCTTGGGTCGAACCCTTCCAGGTCAAAATCCGCGTCGAAAGCCTCGCCGGAAACCTTGAACTCGCGCCAATAAACCTCAACCGCCCCGGTCACCCCAGGAACGTTGGCATATGCGCTCGGATCATCCTTTTCAATTCGAACCTCACGGAGATCCCAGTCTCGCGCCCGCTCAGGGCCGGGGAGGTCCTGGAAGAGCTCGGCGAGTGTGGCCTTGGTCGAAATTCTCGGACCATCTTCTTGCCCCCATCCCAGATAGTAAACATTGGTGTCGCTCTCACCATTCCTTTGGGCCTCCGCCCAAAACCACAAGGCGGCGGGCGTAGATTCTGACTCGGGCGGGTGAAATCCCAGGGGAACGGGTTGGCCACGATGGAACAGGGTGAGCCGTGAGAGTGTCGCGCTTGAAAGCTCAAACCCGCATGCCTCAATCTCGCGCGTGTCCACACGGTAAACGCCCTCGGCGGATGTCTCCAACCTCAAAAGCTTCCCACCTCCGCTGTGGGGCACGCTTGTCCCGGTGTTGCGGCTCGCTTCGGTGACCCCTCGAATCGCCTGGATGTCGGTGGGATTCGCGACCAACTCCGCCGCGATACGCGCGAACAGATCGCGCTCGGCGGCGGGGGAATCGAGTTTGGGATCAGGGGGTGGAAGGGGTCTGGAAAAGGCCAGTTCGAAGGTGGCCTCGACTAGGGTCCCGATCCCTTCCAGTATCCTAGGCGTGCCGGTGGCTGAAATCGGAGCTGTGGCGGATTCCGGGACCCGGCTCCGGAATCGAGTGGAGTCCACTTTCGGAAACCGAATGGCCGCCAGGGGGATATCCGAAAGCCACATCCGCTCCACTTGGGTCCATTCCGCGCTCTCAAGAGCATCCGGTGGCTGAATGGTGAGGACCTCCGTTCCCGAAAGGACCCGACCTCCAAAGAAGCGGATGGCAATCTCATTATCCTCCTCGACCGCCAAGACAAGCGGCCTCACGTTGGTCCTCGATTTTTCAAACCGGCAAGAGAGCAACACCTTGGAGGGTTCGATCCGTCGGAGCGCAAACCGATCCAGAGGCTCGTGGAATTCCCGAAGCGGCCCCTCCGCGGGCCAGCTCGGACCGGCGAGGAGGATCGCAAGAAGGACAGGGTATCGGCGGAGGCGCGGGTGTCTGGGCATGTTTCCGCAATGGGATGCCAGTCTCGCATGGAACCCGGCGGAATCCAAGAAAGGGTGCCAGATCGGCCTGAAAACGTATTCCACGGTGCGGGATCGAAAAGAGACATAATGTATCTTATGCGACGTTCTCAATCCGGGCAGGAGCCAAGATCCAGGAATCTTCAGCGCCTCCCCCAAAGGGGTTCTCATACCCCTCGACAGCGATTAATACTTGCACTAGAATTCCGGATATTTTGCAGCCGCCCGTCATGTAAAAGGGCGCAGAACGCTTTCCTGGTAAGGGATTCTGCCCATGCTCATCGGTGTTCCCAAAGAAACATTCCCCGGCGAAACTCGTGTTGCACTCATCCCAAGTTCGATTCCGGCGCTGACGAAGGTTGGCCTTGAGGTCCTCCTGGAGGCCGGAGCCGGCGCGGCTTCGGGATTCGCGGACTCGGAATACCTCGAGAAGGGCGCGAAGACCGTAACCCGCGATGAGGTTTTCGCGAAGTCGGATGTGATCCTTCAGGTGCGAGGGCTAGGCGCGAACCCGGACGCGGGCAAGGCGGACCTTCCCCTGCTCCGCCCCGGCCAGAACCTGATTGGGTTCCTGGAGCCGCTGATCGCGGTCGATGAGGTGCGGGCTCTCGCCAAGGTCGGAGCCACTGCCTTCTCCATGGAGCTCATGCCGAGAACGACCCGCGCCCAAAGCATGGACGCGCTATCCTCGATGGCCACTGTGGCCGGGTACAAGGCCGTTCTGATGGCCGCCGATCTCCTCCCGAAGATGTTCCCGATGCTGATGACCGCGGCTGGAACCATCAGCCCGGCCAAGGTTTTCGTGGTCGGGGCGGGCGTGGCGGGACTGCAGGCCATTGCCACAGCACGCAGGCTGGGCGCGGTGGTCCAGGCCTATGATGTTCGGCCCGCGGTCAAGGAGCAAATCCACAGCCTTGGCGCGAAGTTCCTGGAGATCACCCTGGATTCGGCGGCCGCCGAAGACAAAGGCGGATACGCCAAGGAACTTGGGGAGGATTTCTACCGGAAGCAGCGTGAACTGATGACCTCGGCAGTGGCCGGCAGCGATGTGGTCATCACCACGGCCTTGATTCCGGGCAAACCCGCCCCCAAGTTGATTACCAGGGAGATGGTCGAGGGCATGGGACCCGGAACGGTCGTGGTGGATTTGGCCTCCGAGCGGGGCGGGAACTGCGAGCTGACCGAGCCAGGCGAGACCATTCAAACCGGCGGCGTGACGATCATCGGGGCGCTCAACCTCGCGGCCTCGATTCCCTATCATGCCAGCCAGATGTACTCCAAGAACATCACCACATTTCTGCTACACCTTCTCAACAAGGAAGGACAACTGGCGTTTAATCTCGAGGACGAAATCACGCGGGGCACGCTGGTGACCCGAAACGGCGAGATCGTCCATCCCACGGTCAAGGAAATCTGCTCGGGCGCGTAGTCCCCCAAGCCACCGGCAAGCGGGCCGCCCCGAGGAAGGAATTCGCAAGCGCGGATCGAAGGAGAGTGTACATGGAATCGGATTTTGTATCCCTGCTGACCATTTTTGTGTTGGCCATATTCGTGGGGGTGTATGTCATCACCAAGGTGCCGCCAACCCTCCACACGCCCCTCACCTCCGGAGCCAACGCCATTTCCGGAATCACGATCGTGGGGGCCATCCTCGCGGCCGGGGTGGAGCACTCGCTCCTCATCCAAGTTCTCGGCTTTGTGGCCGTGGTGTTCGCCATGATCAATGTGGTCGGCGGGTTCATGGTGACCGACCGAATGCTCCAGATGTTCAAGCGGAAGGAGTAGAAGATGTCCCTTGCCCTCATCAATGTCGCATACCTCATCGCGGCCGTCTGTTTTATTTTCGGCCTGATGCAGCTTTCGCATCCGCGAACCGCCGTGCGTGGGAATCGCATCGGCGCTCTCGGGATGCTTATCGCCATCGTGGTGACCCTCTTAGAGAAGGAGGTTGTCACCTTTGAGTGGATTATCGCGGGGATGATCCTCGGGACAATCATCGGAGCGGTCTTGGCCATCCGGGTCAAAATGACCGCCATGCCGCAGATGGTGGCGCTGCTCAATGGGTTCGGCGGCGGCGCCTCGCTCCTGGTCGCGGGCGCCGAGCTCACCAAGTTCAGCCTGATCGAACCGAACCCCGCGCTACAAACCACCATCGCGGTGGCCGCCACGTGCGTGATCGGTTCCGTCACCTTCTGGGGAAGCCTTGTGGCCTATGGAAAACTAGAGGGGCTGATCAACGAGCGCTCCTTCCTGATCAAGGGCCGTCACCTGATCAACGGGGCCCTCGGCTTGTTGGCGCTGTTCCTCTGCTATGAGCTGATCCAGCACCCGGCTTACACCAGTCTGTATTGGCTGCTGTGCGTGGTTTCCTCGGTTGTGGGATTCCTGCTTGTGATCGCCATCGGAGGCGCGGACATGCCGGTGGTCATCTGCCTCCTCAACTCCTACTCGGGACTCGCGGGCGCGGCGGCCGGTTTTGTGCTCAGCAACAACGGGTTGATCATCTCCGGGTCCCTCGTCGGCGCCTCGGGAATCATCTTGTGCATGATCATGTGCAAGGCGATGAACCGTTCCCTGCCGAACGTGCTCTTCGGCGGATTCGGCGCGGTGGACTCCGGTCCCAGCGCCGATGACGTTTATGGAGGCAGGATCAAGGCCACGACTCCTGAAGAGATCGCGATGCTCTTTGACACGGCGCGTCGAGTGGTGATTGTCCCGGGGTACGGACTTGCGGTTTCGCAGGCGCAACACGCCGTTCGTGACTTGGCCAACCTTCTCGAATCCAAGGGAATTGAGGTCGAGTATGGGATCCACCCCGTGGCCGGCCGCATGCCCGGGCACATGAACATCCTGCTCGCGGAGGCGAGCATTCCCTACGAAAAGGTCAAGGAGATGGACGAGGTGAACAATTCGTTCGAGCAGACCGATGTCACCATGGTGATCGGCGCGAACGATGTGGTGAACCCCGAGGCCCGCACCAATCCGAACTCTCCCATCGCCGGGATGCCGATTCTGGATGTCGACAGATCGAAGACCGTGGTGGTGGTCAAGCGCAGTCTATCCCCCGGTTTCGCGGGGATCCCCAACCCGCTGTTCGCGCTGGACAACACCCTGATGTATTTCGCGGACGGCAAGAAGGCGATCCTCGATCTGATCACCGCGGTGAAGGAGGGGTAAACGACCACTGTCGCGGTCCGAGCTGCTTGGTGTCCGGCGAGTCCTTTTCCGGAGAACCGGTTCATGTTGTATGGGGCGAAAGGCGCGGTATCCCTATCATTATCACGACTTATCGGCCGGGTCCTCCCAAGTTCAAAGGACCCTTTGAAAGGGCGTTAATGTGAACACGAAGTGCTTCGTTTGCGGTTCCGAGTCGTCAGGTCCTAATCCCGGTTGCGGACTTTTCCATCCTTTGATGCCGATCTCGCCCGTTAAGGTTCGGCGGTTCAGAATCGAGGCGCCCACGCATCCGTCCTGAATGGCCCAGCCGGGAACCCCTCCGCGTTGATCAGATTCGCCGGGGGATTCGCCGACCAGGCATAGCGAACCGCGACCGGATCGGCGATCTCCTCGCTGCCGACCACCACCGAGTCCCCTTCGATCCGCGCCTCCGCCCACACAAAACGCCCGTCGCTTCCCGCAATCGCGAAACCGCGCGGAGGCCCGCCATCGGAGGTTCTCAGACAGCCGCCGATTGACTCAAAACGGATCCGAATCCCCTTCCCTTCCTTGCTCATGCCCTCGTAAAGGGGTCCCCACGCCACGATCTCCTCCCCGTAAGCCACCCGGCGCGCGGCGAAAGCGAGCCTGCGCCCCACTTCCTGCTTGTTGCGCGGGTGTCCGAGGAGCGGATCTCCAATATCAATCGTGACCGCCATGGCGGTGTTCGGGAGCGCGAGGGTCTTGGCTTGGGCCTCGCGCAGGCGGGACATCGAATCATCGATTGGGAGGTCATTGACCGGCCCCACGCTCGCGAGCTGAACATAGAGAAATGGGAATGCCCCCTGCCCCCAACGCGCGCGCCAGTCCCGGATCAGCGCGGGAAAGAGATCGGCATACTCCTCCGCGCGGCTGATATTCGATTCTCCCTGATACCAGATCACGCCCCGGATGCCGTACGGAATCATCGGAGCGACCATTGCGTTGAACAGCGCCGAAGGGGTGCGGTGGTTGCCCTCGAGAAGCGGCGGAGGGATGGGCTTCGGCGGGAGGGCCTTCAGATCCAACCCCGGCTTCAGTCGCCAACGGCCCGCGAGCGACACCGAAGCCCCTTGCGGATCCCCGGCCACACGCACCCACAGGTCGGCCGCCGAGCCGCACAGTCCCCCCTTGTTTCCCACATCATACACCCGCACCGCCACCGTGTTGGCGCCGGATCGGACATGCTCGGCGGAGACTTCGTACACCCGTGGAGCGGTCCAACCGGCGGTCTTCTCGAACCGCCCCACCTCGCCCCCGTTGAAATAGGTTCGGTCCATGTCGTTGATGGTGCACAGCCCGAGCTCAAGAGGATGTCCCACCCAGCGGCTCGGGACAAAGATCTCCTTCCGAAACCACATCACGCCATCAAAGTCCGGGAACCCCGCGCTCTCCCAATACTCCGGCACGGTCATGGCGCTCCAGGCGTTGTCCTCCAGGTTCGGAGCCGCCCATGCGGGACGACCGCCCTCTTGGCCGCTGTCTCTCGATTCGAGGAGCGCCTCCCATTCGGCGAGATGGCGATAATACTCCGGCGCGGCGGCGCGGGACTCCTCGATCTGTCTGGGGAGCGCTTCGATGATTTCCTTGTAGGCCGGCAGAAGGCCAAGAGCCTCCGCGCTGGTCCAGGCTTCCGCGGGGGAGGAGCCTTTGGAGGCGTTGATCAGACCGATGGGGACACCCAGGTGTTGTTGCACCTCTCTGCCGAAGAAATACCCAGCCGCTGAAAAGGTGAGGACATTCTCCGGCGAGCAGACCAGCCAACCCTCGGTGTCGAGGTCCGTCTGAGGCTCGAAACCCGCCGCTCGCGGGATGGTCAAGAGGCGGATCTCGGGGTAATTGGCGGATGCCACCTCCTGTTCGGCATTATAGACCGCATCCGGCCCGGGTCGGAGGTGCATCTCCATGTTGGACTGGCCCGCGCAGATCCATACATCCCCGATCAGGATGTCCCGCAGGTGAACGCTTCCCTGCCCCGCCACGGTCAGTTCGTGGGGTCCTCCGGCGGGCATCGGCGGAAAATCCACCCGCCATGCGCCATCAGCCGCCCCAACCGCGCTCCGTTCCGCTCCGCCAAGGGTCGCGGTCACCTTCTCTCCAGGACACGCCCATCCCCACACCGGAATAACCCTGTCCCGCTGCAAAACCATGTGGTCGGAGAACATTCCGGAAAGACGGGGAGTTGACGACAACGGGCGCTGCGCTTCACCCGCCGAGCTGCACACAAGCGAAGCGAGCAACAGGAGGAAGAGCCAAGGGTTCAAGACATGGCGGCCCGCTGGCATGGCGATAATCCACGCTAAGTTTGGCGGGATGGGATGTCAACGCCGCGCCGCGCGTGTTCAGCGGCTGTCCATCCCGCGCGCCCCGGAGCGACCCCGCTAGACCCCGCTGAGCTTCTCCCGGTGAGCCCAAACCTTCTCGAACGCCGCAATATATTGATCCACCAGTTCAGGCTGCTCGGAGGTGAAAAGCGGTAGAGTCAAAGCCCTGCGGTTCGCTTCATCACACCCCGGAACCGAACCTTCCGCGGGCAGAGTCGGCATGTGACGCCACCATTGGGCTTCCTTGAACACCGGGTGTGTGTGCAGCAGCGTCCAAGAGTACTCATTCGCCTCAACCCCTTCCGCTTTCAGAGCCTGAACGGCGGTGGATCGGGACATTCCCGCTTTCGCCTCATCAAAGAACAACATGTTGCTGGAGTAGTAAGCCCGCTTCATGTCGGGTCGCGCATACTGTTCGCTGAGGCCAGGGAGCTGAATCAGGCGTTCGTTCAGACGGCGGACTTGCGAGGCGATGGCGTGGCTGCGAGCATCCAGGGTCTTGAGCTGGATCCTTGCCAGGATGGCTGAAACCGGATGGATGCGGAGCTTCGAACCGAGGGCGGTCCCCTGATACTTGCGATAAGGGCTGTCCTCAGGAAAGGTCTTGGGTAGATCGTAGTTTCCGTATGTCGTGGCCAGTTCAAAGTCCTCTTGTGACTTGTACATCCCGACCCCGCCTTCGATGGAGGGAAGCGGCTTGGTGGACTGCATGCTGAACCCCGCCATCCGACCCCACTTCCCGACCAGCTTGCCCTGGACCCTCGCGCCATGCGCGTGGCTGGCATCCTCGACCACCTCCAGTCCGTGCTCCTTGGCGAAGGTCTCGATGTCGTCCATGTCGCAGGGCAGTCCCCACCAGTGCACCGGCATGATCGCTCGGGTCTTGCCGGACAGACGCCGTTTGCAGTCCTCCACATCGATATTCATCGTGCGCGGGTTCACATCCACGAAAACCGGAACCAGATCGAAGAACCGCATCGGCACGACTGGAAACCAGGTGCTGTAATCGGCCACGAGGACTTCACTCCGCGCCGGCAATTGGAGGGTAAACAGCATCGAGGTGAGCGCGCTGGTTCCGTTGCAGTGCGCCTTGGCGTGGGGACAGTCATGGTAGGCCTTCCAGGCCTCCTCGAATTGGGCGACCGGCTCGTAGTTGGGGTTGCGGATCAATTCGGAGACCGCCTGGACCTCCTCCTCCCCGTAGAGGGGCCACTTGGTCGGGTTTTCCGGTTGTGCCGTCACCGCCTTCGGGCCGCCGTTAAGGGCCAATGTCTCCAACTTATCAGGGGCAGCTGACTGGCTCCTTTGGGGGGATCCCGCCATGTAAAGGCTGGCCCCCACCGCCCCCATCGTTCCGATAAACCGCCGCCGCGTGGTGTGGAACCCTCTCTCCTCTGTCTGCATGGCGCCCTCCCGATGATTCCATAGACGTACGTCGTTACGTCTATGGGCCATCATCTTCCTTCGCAGTCCCCAATTCAATGATCAGCGCCGCCGGACAAGGAATCCGCCTGATGCTCAATCTGGAGAAAGACCTAGTTGCCGTTGGAAAAAAGGAGGACCTTCTCCCCCGCGGCCACAGCGACGGGGGGTGTCTCCTCGAGACTGGGGGAAGGGTTGGTCTACAGCAGGGGCCCTCCCAGGGGGCGGGTTACCTTCTGCCGAGGGTCTTTTTCAGAATTCGTCCCGCCTTCCCGGTATCAGCTGGGTTGTCGAAGGCAATGTAAACCACACTCCGCTTGCCCAGGGCCGCCGCCGAGATTCCTCTGAGGTTGATTCCCGCCTCCCCAAGGGCAAGCGTGATCGCGGAACACAGGCCGGAACGGTCGGGTCCTTCCACGCGCAGCGAGCGGAGACTCTTGGAGACCCTGAGGTCCGCCTTTTTGGCCGCATTCACCTGCTTCGCTCCCTTGATCGGGGCCACGAACACCACTCCCGTGCCGGGCTTGTCCGGCGCTTTCCGGCCAATCAGGAACTCCAAGTTGGCTCCCGCCTCCGCGAGAGGCTTGAGTTTTTCCGACAAACCACCCGGGCGATCTTCGATTGTTCCCACCCAAACATCGACTGTGCTGATGCTGTAGGCCATGGTGACGACTCCTTTGGGGATTTGCGCAATCCGCGGAAAGATCTCTCGCGACGATCCGACGAGCCTCCGACGACGGGAATTATTCTCTCTCCGGCGTGGGTTTGGAAGAGTGCAATCTTCGAGCAGGGAACGAATGTGATAGCCCACGGCAGGATTACGGCACGATCCTCCACTTCACAGAGAAAACTCTCAGATCTAAATCGTCAGTGACTCCATCGCAGTTGAGGTCATACAGACTTGTTCCCTCTCGAACGGAGGTCAACAGAGCAATCAGATCCTCCGCATCGACGATTCCGTCTTCGTTCAGATCATACGATCGATCCGTGACCAAGCAGCTTTCGGTGGGAGTGAGCGTTAGAGATGTCCCCGTCGGAGTGAGCGTTGGAGTGGATATCATCGGTTGGGTATCGGTTGGACTGGGTGTGGCAAACAGACCGGTTGGAGTCAGAGAAAGCGTGACAGTGGGTATCATCTCGGTTGGGGTTTCAGTTGAAGAAGGAGAAAAGGTGGGAGTGGGAGGCTCCTCCAGAACGGCAATGGGGTCAAGCAGGCCGATGTACGCGGTGACGCCGACCCCATTGTGAGTATCCACACTCGGGCCAAAGGTTCCAGTCAGATGGACACTGGATCCAGATCCATCCGTCTGAGCGCTGCCGGCCCATCCTTCCGCCGACTCCGAAACCCAGGCAACCCCACTCCCGTTGGTGGACGGAGCAAAGGCCAGACCAGGGATACCGGACCATGCTCCAAAGGCGAACGCCACCACCATCGTTTGAATCGTCCTCATGGTTCGCTCCTCCTGAATGGGAAGTCAGGTTTCCACGTTCATCCTTCCGCTTGAGTATCCAACGTCAACCATGCAGACAGGTGATCAACGACTATTCTCCTTGGACCGTCGCCGAGACCAACTTCTCCACCTGAGTGAGGCGCGCCTCCAGTTTTTCGAGCCGTTGTCTGAGCTCCGTGTTCTCCCTCCGCAATTCCTCGATTGGGTACGGCGCTTTCAGAGTGGATGTAGTCGAACCGATAGCGACCCAATTGCTTGCTCCAGCTGGCAATCGCATCCCCTCGGACGGGGCGCCGCTCCCATCGATAGCGGTGATGAACCAGAATCCGCCCGTGGCGCGAGCTATGAATTGGTTGTCCCCCCAGGCATAGATGTCCTTTTCGTTGCTGTCTCCCCAAACAAAAGAGCCGGCTCCGAGCGCCTTGGCTTGACGACCTGCGGCAAAGCTATAGTCACCCGAGGCTGAGTTAAACCGCCCACCGGGAGTCGCACTCGATTCACCGCTAGCTTCATTGAGATAGCCGCCGCCGACAACAGAAAAACGACCGCGTGCGTTATTCTTGAATCCGCCGACAGTTGCCGCGAAATCACCGCCGGCTACATTCTGTTCTCCCCCGCCGACAAAGGCAACGGTACCGCTTGCTTCATTGCCGGCACCGCCTGCGACAAGGGCAAAGCGACCGCTTGCATTGTTGCCATACCCGCCAGCCACCGTAGCCCAATCATTGTTGGCTTCGTTGTCACTGCCGCCACCGACAGTCGTCCAGGGACCACTTGCCTCATTGCTCTCCCCACCGGCAATAGTGGCATGTGTAGCGGTGGCTCGATTGAGTTGTCCGCCGCCGATAGCGGCCAAGCCACCACCCGCGATGTTGAACAACCCGCCGGCAACGGTAGCGAGTCCGCCGCTGGCTTTGTTGAGTTGTCCGCCGCCGACCGTCGCCCCATTACCCGCCTCGTTTTCAATCCCGCCGGCAACAGTAGCATATTCACTACTGGCCTGATTGAGTTGCCCGCCGCCGACCGTCGAAAGTAACCCGAGGGTCTGGTTTCCCGCCCCACCACCGATGGTCGCGCCCCCTCCGCTGACCACATTCCCTTGACCGCCACTCACCGTGTCGGCTTCGTTAGTCGCCACGTTGGCATCCCCGCCACCGACGGTTCCCAGGTTACTTAAAGCTTGATTGCTTTGGCCACCGCCTACCGTCGAATACTGCCCATGGGCTTTGTTGTTTCTGCCGCCACCAACGGTTCCGTAGTTCATGGAAACCTCGTTCGGAGCCACTGAAGTACCTCCTCCCGCAATGGTTCCGCCCTCGACAGACGCTCCAATCGTGTTGGCCTCGTGGCCGCCCACCAGGTTGGGACTTGTCATGTTCGGAATCAGCAACAAGCCACGCTGGTTGTTCGCCCGCAGCTCCAACGGTTCATCGTTGGTGGTTCCCAAAAAGTCCCCTGCGACGGCCGCGTTTCCTGCCAGACTCCAGCCCTCCCCGCCCGATCCGCTCTGGACAAAAGCGCTGGCCGGAAGCCCGCCCAACAGTTCCGAGTTCGCCGCCGCCCGCGCGAAGGGCACACTGTGGAACCGGACGCGATGGGGGAAAAACTCGGCTTCCTCAATACCATTGTGGTCCGTGTCCACTCCCAAATCATACCAAGCCTGTGCGGGGGGGACAAAGACATCCCCCAGCGACAGTTCGAGTGTGAAACGACCGGAGTCCGAAAGGACCATGGGATTCAGCATATTCGCGAGCAGGCTCCCGCCGACCGAGGCGTCCCAGATGCGGACTGCGCACGAGTACGTCCCTGTCAGAGGCCCGCCTCCCGGCGCTTCTAGCGTGCCCTGGATGGTGATCGTGTCGGGGACGGCGGCCCAAAGAACCTGAACGGGTAACGAGAGTGTAAGTAGAGCGAACGGAAAAAACTTGGCAACCGAGAGTGGCTTGGACACGAGACACGCCCTCCTTTGTGTGGACACGATTCGAGCGGTTGGAGAGAAGCCCCCTTGAAGGAGGCGTTCGTTCGCACGGAAGGGCGGGTGTTCTTGGGTCGAAATCCTTTGCCCCGATGTGGGCGGGAGCGACACTGAATCTGAGATTATGGACCAAATGGGATTATAGAGGAATCCATTCGCCAAATCCACAAATCTCCCACAGGGGCTGTCCTCAGACAGGCCAAGGTGATATTCCAGATAGCAGCAATGTGACCTCGTCCAGCGTCCATTCCGCTGTGTGCCGCGGCAAGGCTCGTGTTGCGGCCATCCGGAGCCTCCGCAAAGATGGGTGCGAGGGCTCCCTCCTCCTCACCAGTCTGTTTCAAGATGGCTCAGGTCTTTTTTTCTCCTTTCTTTCTCTTTGACACACCCACCCCCCCGGTGGTAATCTGGACTCGCCTTTCCGGAAAAGGGCGAGGTTTGGACGCCCGCACGGAGGGAAAGTTTTGCGCGCGGGGAGAACCCATGCCGAGCAGATTCGCATCCCTTGGGGCTATCACCTTGTCCCAGCGAAGTATCATTCATTTGCTCACGGTCGCGCTCGGCGCCGTGCTTATCCACTGGACAATTTACGCCGCGGCGGAGACCGCCAGCCCCGATCAGGCGCTCAGCGACATCCTGAAGAGTCTCGAGACCCTTCGGTCCACCCCCGATTCCCTCGATGCGGTCCGGAAGCTGCTCCTTGATGAAGAGAATCGCCTTGAAACGGGGTTGGCCGAAACCGCCGCCGAGATTGAGCGCCTTAAGGCGGCCATTATCGAGGCGGAAAGGAACCGCGACGCGCTTCAGGGGCGCCTGGCCGCTCTTCAGACCGGACGCGCCCTGCTATCCGGTCCCGCGGGCGACCCGGCGGGAACTGAACCCCCTCCCGCCAATCCACCCGAGGTCGAGCAGCCCGCTCCCTCCGGACCGCCGCCGAAGGAGTCCGAGGATGAGCAACCTCCGAAACAGACCTTGCTGACCGCCCTGGAGGAAAAGGTCGATTTCGAGCGCGACATCCGTCCGATTATCATCAACAACTGTTTCGCCTGTCATGGTCCCGACCCGAACCAACGCAAGGGGGACCTCCGCCTGGATCGCCGGGAGGATCTTGTCAGGGAGACCGAAGGGGGCCGGCACATTGTCACCCCCGGCGACCCGAGCAAGAGCGAGCTCTATCGTCGAATCACCCTGGGCGAGGATCCGGACTTGATGCCCCCCAAAAGTTCCGGCAAGGAGCTGAAACCCGAACAGGTCGAGCTGATCCGCAAGTGGATTGAGCAGGGGGCCGAGTGGGCGGGCCACTGGGCCTACATTCCCCCCAAGCGTCCGCCGCTCCCGACGGTGAACAACTCCGCATGGGTCCGCAATGAGATCGATGCCTACATTCTGGCCCGCTTGGAGCAAGAGGGTCTTTCCCCGTCGCCCGAGGCCCCCAAGCACACCCTGATCCGTCGATTGAGCTTTGACCTGATCGGACTCCCTCCCAGGCCGGATGAAGTCTCGGCGTTTCTCGCGGACAACAGCCCAGAGGCGTACGAGAAAGTGGTCGACCGCCTGCTGGCCTCGAGACACTATGGCGAGCGGATGGCCCAACAATGGCTCGACCTCTCCCGTTATGCCGATTCGGACGGTTATCACGCCGATTTCACCCGCTCGCTCTGGCAATACCGCGATTGGGTGATCAACGCCTTCAACGCCAACAAGCCTTTCGATGAGTTCACGGTCGAACAGCTCGCGGGGGACCTGCTCCCGAGACCGACACTCGACCAGAAAGTCGCGACCGCATTCAACCGCAACGGCATGACCAACACCGAGGGGGGCGCAGACGCCGCCGAGTACGCCACCAAGTATGTGATTGACCGGGTGAACACTACTTCGACCGTGTGGCTGGGGATCTCGATGGGGTGCTGCGAATGCCATAATCACAAATTCGACCCGTTCACCCAGCGTGAGTTCTACCAACTGTACGACTTCTTCAACCAACTTCCGGAGGCGGGACTCGACAAGGACCCCTGTCCACCCTTCATGAAGCTCCCATCCGACGAGCAGAAGGCGGAGATGGAACGATTGACCGCGAAGGCCGGGGAGCTGGAGCGGCAATTGGCCGCCAAGGTGGCCGAAGAAAGCCCTGAACTCGACCGCTTGCAGGGCGAGTGGGAAAGCCGGCTCTTGGCCGGGACCCTTCACATACCCGGCTTCAATTTGTCGCATTGGAGCGTGGTGGGACCGTTCCCCGCGCGCACCCAGGATGAGGCTTTCTCGAACGAATACGGGCCCGAACGCGGGGTCGATCTCACCCAAAAATTTGAGGACGGCAAGTTGGCTTGGGTGGAGCGCCCCGAGTGGGAGGATGGCGCTCCCCATGACCTGCCGGGAGCCAACGAGCTCGGGGCCACCTATTTGTTTCGCACGCTCAACTCTGAGGAAGCGCGGGTCGCGACCTTTTACCTGGGGAGCAATGACGGTCTCAAGGTTTGGTTCAATGGCGAGACCCTCCTTTCCAAAGATCAGGGGCGGAAGCTCGAACCGAACCAGGACACCATCCAGGTGAATGTTCGAAAGGGGGAGAACACCCTGCTCCTGAAAGTCACCAATCATGGCGGGGCCTATGGATTCTATTTCTCCTCGGACGCCAAGGTGGGGGTGAACCGTCTCGCGCGGGTTAAGGAGCTGGTCCGGATTGACCGTTCCGGCCGGACCGTTGAACAGGCCGATGAGATTCGAAAGTATTACCGGACGGAGGTGGCTCCTGAAATCAAGTCGATCAGCTTGGAGCTCGCGGTGGCGCGCAAGTCCATTGCCGAATTGGACCAGCAGGTTCCGACTGTCCGGATCATGCAAGACATGGACCCCCCGCGCCCGACCCACATCCTCGTTCGCGGCGACTACCGGAACCAGGGAGAGCAGGTCCAACCCGGTGTGCCGGCGGTCTTGGGAGCCTTGCCGGTCGACAGGAGACCGACCCGATTGGACCTCGCCAAGTGGCTGGTGGACCCCAAACACCCGCTAGTCAGCCGGGTCACGGTCAACCGTTACTGGCAGATGTATTTCGGGACAGGTCTGGTCAAGACAAGTGAGGACTTCGGTGTGAACGGCGAGCTCCCTTCCCACCCGGAGTTGCTGGATTGGCTCGCGGTGGAATTCGTCGAAAGCGGGTGGGACATCAAGGCGATGCAGAAGAAGATCGTGATGTCCGCCACCTACCGTCAGCAGTCCTGTGTCTCAGAGGATATTCGAGGCCGTGATCCGGAGAACCGCCTGCTCGCGCGCGGCCCGAGACTGCGGCTCCCGGCGGAAATGGTGCGCGACAACGCCCTGGCCATCGCGGGCCTGTTCGACTGGGATCGTCCGGTGGGTGGGCCGAGCGTGCGGCCTTACCAGCCGCCCGGGCTCTGGGAGGAAAAGGCCTTCACTGGGTCGATCCAGTATGTTCAAAGCAAGGGGCAGGACCTTTACCGAAGGGGGATCTACACCTTCTGGAAACGCTCGGTTCCCTACCCTCAATTTGTCACCTTTGACGCGCCCAATCGCGAGGTCTGCACCGCCCGCCGCGAGCGCACGAACACGCCCCTTCAAGCCTTTGTCACGCTAAACGAGGACACCTATGTCGAGGCCGCGAGGTTCCTTGCCCAACGGATGATCTTGGAGGGCGGGGCGACCCCGCTGGACAAGATCAACTACGCCTGCATGCTCGCGCTGGCTCGACCCGCCGAGGCGCGCGAGTGTGGCGTGCTCCTCGATCTTTACAGCGAGATGCTCCTGACCTACCAGGGAGACTGGAAAGGGGCGGTGGACCTGGTGAGCATCGGAGAATCCCCCAGAAATCCGGATTTGAATGTCATGGAGCTCGCGGCCTGGACCACGGTGGCCAGCACGATCCTAAATCTGGATGAGACCATTACCAAGGAGTAGCGCGGATGGACCAGCTCGAAATGATCCGAAGCATGACTCGGCGGCACTTTTTCGGTCGCGCGAGCCGCGGCATTGGAGCCTTGGCGCTGGCCTCGGTCCTCGACCGGAGCCTTTTGGCCGCTCCGGAAACCGAGCTCCCGACCACGCATGGCGTCCTGCCGCGGCTGCATCATGCCCCCAAGGCCAAACGGATCATCTATCTGTTCCAGTCGGGCGCGCCCTCGCAGCTCGACCTGTTCGACTATAAGCCCAAGCTGGTTGAGCTCTCCGGTCAGCCGATGCCCGAAAGTTTCACCCAGGGCCAGCGTATCGCTCAGCTCGCCGGACAGAAGTTGGTGTGCGTGGGGACCAAATACAAGTTTCAGAGGCACGGCCAGTCCGGGGCCGAGATCTCCGAACTGTTCCCGCATCTGGCGGGGATTGTGGACGACATCGCGATTGTCAAATCGATTCACACCGATGCGATCAACCACGATCCCGCGGTCACCCTGATCCAGACCGGCGGCCAACAGCCGGGCAGACCCACGATGGGGGCTTGGTTCTCGTACGGGCTTGGGAGCGAGAACGACCAGCTTCCCGCCTTCGTGGTCCTGACTTCGGGCGGCACGCTCGACCAACCCCTCTTGGCGCGTTACTGGGGCAGCGGTTTTCTCCCGAGCAGCCATCAGGGCGTGGAGTTCCGCTCCAGCGGCGACCCGATCCTGTTCGTCTCCAACCCGAAGGGAATCACTCCGGATGTCCGTCGAAGGATGCTCGACAGCATTCATGAGCTCAACGGTCTCAAGCTGGAGACTGCCGGCGATCCGGAGATCGAGACCCGAATCAAGGCCTATGAGATGGCCTACCGGATGCAGACCAGCGTGCCCGAACTGATGGACCTTTCAGATGAACCTCAAGCCATGCTCGACCTATATGGCGCCAAGCCCGGCGAGCCTTCCTCATACGCCAACAACTGCCTGTTGGCCCGGCGATTGGCGGAGCGCGGGGTCCGCTTTGTCCAGCTCTATCACCGAGGCTGGGATCAGCACAACAACCTGCCCGACGAGATCACTCGCCAGTGCGCAGCCACCGATCAGGCCACCGCGGCCCTCATCAAGGACCTCAAGCAGCGCGGCTTGTTCGAGGATACATTGGTCATTTGGGGCGGCGAGTTCGGTCGCACTCCGATGAACCAGGGCGAGATGAACGCGGGCAATTACGGGCGCGACCACCACATGAAGGCGTTTGCCATCTGGATGGCGGGTGGCGGAATCAAGGGCGGAGTTTCAATCGGCGCGACCGACGAACTTGGCTACAACGTGGTCGAGGATCCGGTCCATATCAATGATTTCCAGGCCACGGTGATGCACTGCATGGGGGTGGACCACAAACGGTTGACCTATCGGTTCCAGGGACGGGATTTCCGTCTCACGGATGTGGGCGGGAATGTGATACAAAAGATCCTAGCGTGACTGCGGATCCGGAACCTCTTCCTCGGGTCTCAGTTCGACCTTGTGATAGACTTCGGCGAGTGGGAGCGTGCACTCAATCGAGGGGATTTCAATCGTGGACTCGATCCCTTTCGTGTGGGAAAGACGCCATGTCCCGTTGGATTGTCGACTGTAAACCTCGATGGATGGCTTCGCTTGGGAGACAAGAACGTAGTCTTGAAGGGAGTCAATTCGACGGTAGTGCTCGAATTTCCTCCCTCGGTCATAGCCCTCCGTTGATCGGGAGAGAACCTCGACGATCACCAACGGATTTAGAAGTGTATCGGTTTCCGAGTCATGAAACTTCAGCTCCGCCGGGGCGACCACGACATCGGGATAGGTGAACAATCCAGCCTCTGGAACAAACACGCGCGTGTCCGATTGGGAGACCCTCTGCGGTTTATTCTTGAGTCGGACTCGCAGTTCCGATGCAATATTGACCGCAATTGTATTGTGCGCGAAGGATGCTCCAACCATGGGAAAACTCTCACCCCTATAATATTGGCTCTTATACGGAGCCTTGCGCTCCTGCTCCAGGTACTCCTCCGGGGTCACATGGGGCCTGCTCAAGACCGACATGGGAGATCCTCCTTCCACATCGAAGGATACAAGAGGAGGGCCTGCCCTTCAACGGAGAAGAGCAGGCCCAGGAGTTCGTTTCAGTCCAGTTTCTTGAGACGGAGGACAAGAATGAGGGTTTCTCCCTCCGCGCCAGTGAAACTCCCCACCAGGATCGGGCGGTTGAAGACAATCTTTGCCTTGCCCCTGAGCGGCTCAACCTTTTGCACGCGGTCCGTCATGAGCTCGCCGGTCTCCCCGACTCTCGCTGATCTCACCTGGAACTTCCGCTCAAACGACACGCTCACCTCCAGTGACTCTGTCGCGTTCCTGAAGGTGAAACGATAGTCGCCCACGGTCGCCTGGACCTCCCAGCCTCTGGCTGAGGGGTCGAAAACGGTTTGAACGATGGTGGCTCCCACGCTCGAAACGGAAGGGAACGCGAAGGGGGAAAGGTCCTGGGGGGTCAGACCCATATTCAGGGCTTCTTGCGACAACTCAGTCTCGCCGGCGGATGATTCCTGGGATTTTCGCCCCCTCGCGATCAGTTGCTTTTCGGTCTTCATCATGTGCTCTTGGACACTGGCCATGTCCCGTCGCAGGCCCTCCACCCTGGCCATTTCGTCACGAGCTTCATCGACCCGCCCCTGAACCTTCATCAGCTCGGTCTCCTGAAGGCGCTTCTCAATCTCCACCTGTAGATTGTCGATGGCCTCTTGCATCCTGGCGATGGTCGCATCCACAACCTCATCCTCGCCCTTGAGCAGTAGGGCCTCAATCCGGACTGCTTGTATTCCTGGAGCCTCCGAGAACGACTCCTCCCTGGGCGGCGCCTTCTTCAGGGCCTCCCCGTAGGCATCCGAAAGCTGCTCAATGAACAACGCCCCGCGGTCCAGTTCTTGTGATGGTGCAACCAGGATGACAACGTTGGAGCGTGCATCGTAGGAGTAGACCCCGTTCGGACCCAGCATCGGCTTCACCATGGACAGCATGTTCTCTGGAATCGCCGAGGAGAGATTGATCGCGCGAAGGGTCAGCTCGGATTCCGGCATGGCCTGAGAGTGCCCGCCGTACCCGCCTCCGGATTGAAAGACCCCACCGACACCTCCCCCACCGCCGCCATACTGGACTCCACCCATGCCCCAATCGGCTGGCCCGAAATCGGACGGAGCACGCAGTCGTTTCTGCATCTCCTCCGAGTACCTCTGGAGTCCCTCGGTTTGACTCCGCAGCACCTTCTCCTTCGCGCGGATCCGTTCCTCAAGAAGCTGCATCTTTTTGAGTTCCGCCTTGATCTCCTCCGGAGACTTGCGTTGATCCTGCAATTGTTTCAGGAGGATTTCGTGCAGATCCTTAAGGGTCTTTTCGTCGGTCCCCCCGGGGACACTCGGGCCGGACTCGATTTCGACCACCTTGTCGTCCTGAACCACCTGTCCGGCTCCCGGCAGTGGGTTGAGCAGGAAGAAACTCAGCGACATTGCACTCAGCCAACGCTTCATCATTTTCTCTCTCCTTCTGTACCATCAACAGTCGTATCGATGCCGTTTAGAGTCCGAAACGCCCTCAGAAAGTCAGCATCACCAGAGCTCCACCCAGGGTCTCCCCCTCCAAGACCGCGCCGTAGACCGGCTTGCCTTCCTCGTACTTGACCGTGGGGGTGAGCTTCACATTCTTGAGTCCAGCCATTTGCCAGAAATCGCTGCCCTTGGGCGCCGGGGTCTGGACCGCCTCGACCACGCTTGATTGGACCTCAGGCGTCGGAAGCGCCGCGGATGGGTTTGAAACGGATTCGACCAGCTCAGTCCCTTCAGCGCCTATAGCGTCTGGCGCCTGGACCGGGTGCGCAAAGAGAAAGTACCCCGCCACAAGACCGCAGAGGAACACGGCGCCACCTTGGAGGACATATCTCCACGGCGAAACCGGCGAGTAACCCCTGTCCTGGCGCGACCCGCGCCAGGCGACGGAAAAGATATCCGAGCTCTCCTCTCTTGCGAGTTCCGGGACGGTATGGGCCTCGAACTGGACCAGGAAGGCTTTAAGGCGTTTCACCCGCATCGCGCACTCCTCGCACTCCGCGAGGTGTGTTCCCAGCTCAGCGCCTCCTTCCAGATTCAGCGCGCCGGAAACCAGGTCTTTCTCAGAGGGATGTTTCATCGTGTCCCCCTCCTTCCTCGGATAGGCTTCGTAGACTCCGCCGCAGGGCTTGAATGGCCCGGAACAGGTGGCTCTTGACCGATCCCTCCCGGCATCCCATCGCCGCGGCCACTTCGGTGATGGAGAGTTCCTCGAAATACCTCAACACAAACGCCTGACGCTGCTTGGCCGGCAGGTGTCTCAACGCCTCCTCGATGGCGCGACTCCTTCGCGATTCCTCCAGCGCGACCCGCTGGCTGGCGGGAACCGGCGGGAGCAGCTCCACGCCCTCCGGGGGATTGCTCAGGCTGATTGGCGCCAGCCTCTTTCGCCGCCTCCACCTCGACCGCGCGGCGTTCAGCGCAATCGAAAGGAGCCAAGTTCCGAACCGGCTCCGACCGTGATATCGGCCAATTGACGAAAACGCGCGCAGCCAGGTCTCCTGGCACAGCTCGCGCGCCTCCTCCACATCCAGGACCATCCGGTAAACCACCCTCCAGACCCTCTCGCGGTGAAGATCGTAGAGGGCGCGAGCGGCGCGACGGTCCCCTTGGCGCGCGGCCTCCACCAGCAGGTCCTCATCCACCTCGCGTGTCTCTTTCACCCGTGGGCTCGGCATTCGATCTGATCCTATTAGACGCGGCGGGATGAATTAGGTTTACAGGAAATCCTTGAATCGAGGAGGGCATGGGAACTCTGGGATCCGAGGAGAATGGCAAGCGCGCCCCTTCCACGCTTTCCATTCCTTCCACGGATTACCACGATTCAAACAGGCAACGACCGAGGTCTGCCCTCCCTGCGGCCAATTGGATCGAAACCGTGATCGGGCTATCCTACCGGATATGCGCCTCGATCCCGTGGAGGACTCTTGATGAAGCTGCGAATTCAGCGCAATTCTCTGCGACTTCGGCTCACTCAGTCCGAAGTCGCGGGCTTGGCCGAAAGGGGCCGGATAGCTGAAAGCATTCGATTCGGCCCAGGAGAGGGAACTGAGCTCAGGTATGAATTGGTCGCCTCCGAAGCCGCGCCGAGCCTGACAGCCTCCTTCCTGGGGGGTGTGGTCGCTGTCACAATTCCCGCCGGCAGGGTCCGCGATTGGGCCGGATCGGAAGAGGTGTCCCTCGATGCGCAGATCCCGCTTGGCAGCGAGGAGTCTCTCAAGATTCTGGTGGAAAAGGACTTCAAGTGTCTGGCTCCCCGACCCGGTGAAGATGAATCGGATGCTTTCCCCCACCCGAAGGAAGGCTGCGGGGACTGTTGCTGAACTCACTCCTCCTCATGCGCCGCTTCCCTTCCCTCCTGGTCGCCGCTTTGTTGCTTGCTTGGGCCGCGCCCTCCCAAGGCAAGCCGCTCCGAATCGCCTCGGTCCAGATGGAGCTCTCGAACCGGATCGAGGACAACCTTTCCCGAATCCTTCGCGGAATCGAGGAGGCGCGCGTGGCGGGCGCGCGAGTGGTGGTCTTTCCCGAAACCGCGCTTTCCGGTTTCGACCGTGAAACAATCCAAGCGCTGAATTGGGAGCAGCTGACAAACGCCTCTTTGCGAATCGCTCTGGCGGCGGATGCAAACAACCTCTATGTCCTCTATGGAACCGCGACGGAGTCCGGCAAGGACCGCCCATTCAATTCGGCGGTTGTGATCGGACCGGATGGGAACGAGGTCTTCCGCTATCACAAGATGGTTCCCGAGGGGTGGTTTGAGCCGGGAGACCGCCTTGCCCTCTTCAAGATCGATGATGTGACCTGCACGATGATCATCTGCCACGACAGCCGCTACCCGGAGCTGGTGCGTCTCCCCGCCATCGCCGGGGCGCGGATCTGTTTCTACCCGAGCTATGAGATCAATTCGCTCCCCAGCGCGCTCCAGAAGATGGAAGGGTATCGCGCGCAGCTCATTGCCCGCGCGGTTGAGAACGGGATCTTTCTGGTCCAGAGTAACGGCATCGGAGGAGTTCCAGGGTCTGAGAAGGGGGGAATTGTTCTCGGTCACAGTCGGATGGTTCACCCCTCGGGAAGAGTCCTTGTCGAGGCCCCCGCGCTTGAGGACACAACCCTCGTGGAGGACATCGACCCGGAGGAGGCGACCCGCGGAAATTGCCTCAAGAGCCCCAGGATTGCCCTGCTGTCCGATTGGTGGAACGAAGGGCTCGCCAGGCTGCCGAACCTTCCCCCGGAGCCCGCGCCCACATCCAAGAGCATCCTGTCCTCCACACAAGTGGCGCGCCTTGGACTGCTGCGGGGTGTACCGAGGAAGTGGGACCTCGAGTCGAACTACAAGGTTTTTCTTGAGGGGGTGGAGAAGGCTTCCGAGCAAGGGGTCGATATCCTGATCACTCCGGAATGTTGGCTGGATGGGTATGCCGCGCCTGACCCGGAGTCCACTCCTGAGCGACTCCGAGAGGTCGCGCAGGATCCCAATTTTAGCGCGTACCTGAAGGAGGTTTCGGCGCTCGCCAAGGCAAAGCGGATGCTGATTTGTTTCGGATTCACCTCGCTCGAAGGGGACAAGATCTACAACTCGGCGGGGCTGTGGGACCGTGAGGGTCGCCTGATCGGCATTTACCACAAGACCCACCTTCAAACTCACGATCTCCAGTATGCTTTCGGGGAGTCTCTCCCGGTCTGGCCCACCGAGTATGGCCCGGTTGGGATCATGATCTGCGCGGATCGTCGCTGGCCCGAAACAGCCCGGGCGCTCCGACTCCAAGGAGCCAGGTTGATCCTCAATCCCACTTACGGCATGTGCCACGAGAAGAACGAAATGTGGATGCGGACACGCGGCTATGAGAATCAGTGCTTCATCGCCTTCGCCCACCCCGAGGTCGGGCTTGTGGTGGATCCCAAGGGCGACATCGCCGCCAAGGCGGACACCCCCGGGCCGGATGTGTTGGTCTGCGAGGTGGATCTCACCCGCGCCAAGGAGGACAACCACCTTCGTGACCGCAGACCGGAGCTCTACGAGGCCCTGGTCCGCCCGGCTTGCGCCCCGACACCCACGCCGATAGACTGAACTTCAGCGCGAAAGAAGGACTTTTCTCAACCATGATTCCGCAGGAAGAATTGAAGTTGCGTCTCGATGGGCTCGATAGCCTGGAGTTGATCAAGGAATACGCCAAGACCGGATTCGCCAGCATCCAGTCCGAGCATTTCGGCCTGATGCGGTGGTATGGAGTTTACCAGCAGAAGCCCAACAACGGGCACTTCATGCTCCGAGTGAAGATCGGAGGGGGGCAAATCACAAGCAGGCAGCTCCATGAGATCGCCGATATTTCGCATGAGCACGGTCAGGACCTGGCGGACATCACCACCCGCCAGAACATCCAGTTCCACTGGATGACAATCGAGAGCCTGCCGGAGGCCATCGAACGACTGCGGTCGGTGGGGCTTTCCACCACCGGCGCGTGCGGGGATGTGACTCGCAACGTGGTCGGCTGCCCGGTTGCGGGTCTTGACGCCGCCGAGTTCACGGACGCCACCACTCTACTTCGCTCGGTGGAACAGCGTCTCCTGGGGAACCGGCGCTACTCCAATCTTCCACGCAAGTTCAAGATTTCGGTCGCGGGATGCCACATCGGGTGCGCGCAACCTCTGATCAACGACATTGGAGTGGTTGCGGCGCGACTCAAGTCCGACCCCAAGGTCCTGCGCTATGAGATCTTTGTGGGGGGCGGCCTGTCCACCACCCCAAAGTTCGCGCAACGCCTGCGCGTGGCGATTGAGGCGGGCGAGGTGACCGAAGTCTGCGAGCAGATCGTCGGCATCTTCCGCGACTACGGCAACCGCGAGAACCGGAAGCGCGCGCGGATGAAGTTCCTCGTGGAGCAATGGGGACCGGAGCGGTTTCGCGCGACCATCGAGGAGCGACTCGGGCGGAAGCTCGAGGATTGGAGCAACGACTTCGAGCTGCCGAAGATTACGGATGATGACCACGTCGGGGTTTTCCCTCAAGCTCAGACGGGGCTCTCGTATGTGGGGGTTCCGGTCAAGACCGGACGTCTCAATTCCGTTCAGCTCCATCGCATGGCCGAGGCCGCCGAGCGGTTCGGCAAGGGCCGCTTGCGCTTCACCAACCACCAGAATTTTCTGGTTCCGGATGTCCCCAACGACGCGGTGGGCGACCTGTGCGCTTTCCTGGACGAGGTGGGGCTTGACGCGCGCGCCTCGCGCACACGGCGTCTCCTGGTGGCCTGCACCGGAAACCAGTTCTGCAATCTCGCGCTTTCCGAGACCAAACAGACCGCGGCTCGGATTGTGGACCGTATCGAGGAGCTGATCCCCCGCGAAGAGGGGCTTCGGATCCATCTAAGCGGCTGCCCAAACTCCTGCGCCCAGTTTCAAACGGGCGACATCGGCCTGACCGGAGTCACTTTCCAGAAGAAGGGCGAGGAGGACAAGATCGAGGCGTACAATGTATTCGCGGGAGGCGGGTACGGAGAAAGCCCAACCTTCGGACGCCGCCTAGCGCTCAAGGTTCCGAAGGAAGACCTTCCGGACTTCCTGGCGGGAGTCTACAGGACCTTCGCCTCCCGACGCGCCAGCGGCGAGTCTTTCCAAGAGTTCTGCGCGCGCCTTTCGGACGCCGAGTTGACGGAGCTGGCCCGGAACGGGAGCTGATCGGTGAAGTGGGTCTGCCCCGCCCTTCCCTAATCCAGGAAGAGACGGCGGAACCAGTCGACGAAGGCGGCAGTCTGGGGGGATTGATAATTGAAGTATCCCCAATCAATCGCCTTCCCGTATGGCTGTCCGGGTTCCTCTTGCCACGCCAGCCAGGTTCGGAGTCTTGCTTTGTTCAACTTGTTTCCAAACTTGGCCCCGTGTGAAACCGCTCCATCCGAGGACTTACAGGCAAAGCTCCACAACTGCCCTTCTGGTATAAGAGGGAGAAGGAACTCCTCAAGGGCGCCAGAGCTTGCATTGTCCGGCATGAACCATACCCCGAACGTTCTCGTCCCCGAGATATCCCGGACGATTGCACCTTCAACCTCCGGTTCAGCGGGCAGTCCGAATCCACTGGAGCTGGCCACACCATGCAGTTTCTTCCATCGGTCCCCCAAGTTGGAATTCGCATCCACAACCATTCCTAGTCTGTGACCCTCACGGAGCTTGAGTTCCGTGGGAAGGGCTTTCATGGCCTCCTCAAATCCATCGTGCTCCTGAATAAAGGGGATCCTTGGATCGGCTCCCGTCCAATCGATCCCGTGTTTCCGGACTAGATTGACGATGGAAAACTTGTCGTCGGTTCCCTCAACTAGAAGCCGGTTGGACGTGGAGTCCCTAATGTCGATCTTCCCGGCCATCACCGGACCTCGATCCGGTTTTCAATGACGATGGGGAGCTCGTTCCCCGCGAAGGTGGTCGCTCTTCCGTCGGGTTTCTCCAGTCGGTGGACACGCACGTCCTCTTGGTATCCGGCCTCGTTTTCACACAACCACCCCAAAGCACGAATGCAGTCCAGACTGTGGGTCGTCGCGAACACCTGCGCATCCAGGCGTCGGGCGGTCTCGATCACCATTTTCCACATCTTTTCCATCACGGAGTAATGCAGGCCGGTGTCGATTTCGTCGATGAGAACAATGCCATCCCCACAATTAATGAGGGCAAGAGAAATCGCCAGCAACCTCCGCGCCCCTTCGCCTATTGTCCCAAAGGGAACACGAACCTCGAAGTTATTCAGCTTGGCGTAGATCCCGCCCGTGGGCGCGGCGCCAGGAGAAGAGCTCAGAGAAAGGAAGGCTAGTCTATCCACATCCGGGTTGATGATTCGGACTGCATCAAGAATGCGTTCTTCGGCTTCTGTCAGGGCGATTCTATCATACAGATCCCGTAGACTTGTCCTGTCCAACGACTCGGGAGGAATAAACCTGACTTGGCGAAGTTGAGTCGGCTTTTCCCAATCGGATACATCCACCATGTTGCGTGCCATTGCTCCAGACTCACGAACTGGAATTACGATGCCACCGCGCATTTTCCATTCAACTCGCAAACCCAGAATGAAGTCATCGGTCTGCTCTTCGGTAACGACCATCACAAACCCTTCCCTGCCAACTGGAGCGGGAACCACTTCACATGAAAAAGAATCCGTATCTTGATTTTCCCCTCGAATTTCAAACCGTTGTCCGAGTTGGATCGCGTGACCATGAAAAAGGTGAAGCGGAGTCAGGCGAAGCGAATCCTCCTTGTCAGTTAGTGGAATGAACTCCCCCCTCCGTCTGGCAACCTGAAACAAGGCGGGGAAACGCCCCTCGAACTCCAGCAGTTCCACCGCCTCCAGCACGCAGGTTTTCCCGCTGCCGTTCTCCCCCACAATCAAATTCACCCGACCCAGGTCCTCCATTTCGAGCTTTTTGAACGCCCGGAAGTTTTCGATCGTGAGTGAGGTCAACATGGCTCTCGTTACCACCCTTCTCCGCGAAGCGCGGGAACCCCGCGCGGGTGCTCATTTTCCGCCTTCGATTATGGTACTTTGAATGGGTTATTCAATCACGAGGTGTAGAGGATGTCCGAAACCACCACCGCCCCGGCGGAGAGTCGCGCCAAGTCCCCCGGCGCCTATGACCATCAGGCCATTGAGGCCAAGTGGCAGCGCTATTGGCTTGAAAACAAGACTTTCAAAGCCGAAATCGACCGCGCGAGGCCCAAGTTCTATGTCCTCGATATGTTCCCCTACCCCAGCGGGGATGGCCTGCATGTCGGCCACCCGGAGGGTTACACCGCCACGGACATTGTCGCGCGCTACAAGCGCATGAAAGGCTTCAATGTCCTCCACCCCATGGGCTGGGATGCCTTCGGCCTGCCCGCCGAGCGTCACGCAGTCCGAACCGGCGAGCACCCGGCGATCATCACCAACAAGAACTGCGACACCTTCCGCCGCCAGATTCAGGCCCTCGGCCTTTCCTACGACTGGGACCGCGAGATCAACACCACCGATCCCGACTATTACAGATGGACCCAGTGGATTTTCACGATCCTCTTCGAGCGGGGCCTTGCCTATCAGACCGAGGCCCCAGTCAATTGGTGCCCCGCCCTTGGGACTGTCCTCGCCAACGAGGAAGTCAAAGATGGGCGCTATGTCGAGACCGGCGACCCGGTGGAAAAGCGGATGATGAAGCAATGGATGCTCAAGATCACCGCCTATGCCGAGCGATTGCTGTCGGACCTGGAGGAGCTGGACTGGCCCGAAAGCATCAAAGCCCAACAACGGGAGTGGATCGGCAAGAGCGAAGGGGCGGATGTCACCTTCAAGGTGGCCGATTCGGACAAGGAGTTTCTGATCTTCACCACCCGCCCGGACACCCTTTTCGGCGCGACTTATTGCGTGCTGGCCCCGGAACACGCGCTCACGCGCGAGGTCACGACCCCAGACCGGTTAGAAGCGGTGAGCGCCTACATCGAGGCGGCCTCGAAGCGGAGCGCCCAAGACCGGATGCAAGCGGAGCGCGACAAGACCGGGGTCTTCACCGGGGCCTATGCGATCAACCCGGTTAATCAACAACGGATCCCGATCTGGACCGCCGACTATGTTCTCGCCGAGTATGGCTATGGGGCGATCATGGCGGTCCCCGCCCATGACGAACGCGACTATGAATTCGCGAAGAAGTTCAATCTCCCGATTGTTGAAGTGGTCAGTGGGGGAAACATTTCCAAGGCGGCCTACACCGGGGATGGCGTGTTGGTGAATTCCGCGCTCATCGATGGCCTGCGAGTCCCTGAGGCCAAGCGGAGGATTAACGCTTGGTTGGAGGAGCGTGGGCTGGGCAAGGCGACAGTCACATACCGGCTCCGAGACTGGCTCTTTTCGCGTCAACGTTACTGGGGGGAGCCGTTCCCGCTGCTCACGCTTGAGGATGGCACGGTCCGGGCGGTCCCAATTGAAGACCTTCCGGTCATGCTTCCACCGCTGGAGGACTACCGTCCCACCGCGGATGGTCACCCACCGCTCGCGCGGGCCACGAACTGGGTCGAAACCGTAGACCCGGTCACCGGGACCCAGGCCCTCCGCGAAACCAACACGATGCCCCAATGGGCGGGATCGTGCTGGTATTACTTGCGCTTCTGCGACGCCCGCAACAACACGGCTGCGTGGTCGAGGGAAGCGGAGGCTTATTGGATGCCCGTGGACCTGTATATCGGAGGCGCGGAGCACGCCGTGCTGCACCTGCTTTACTCCCGCTTCTGGCACAAAGTGCTTTACGACGCCGGGCAGGTTTCAACGAAGGAACCCTTTCAGAAACTTTTCAACCAGGGAATGATTCTCGCGCACTCGTACCGGGATGATTCGGGGAAGTATTACTACGCTCATCAGGTGGAGCGCCATGGCGAACAGTGGGTGGTCCGCGAAAGCGGCGCGCCGGTCCAGGTTCAAGTCGAGAAGATGAGCAAGTCGCGCTATAACGTGGTCAATCCGGACACCGTGGCGCGGGAGCTCGGGGCGGACTCGCTGCGACTCT
>JAJVIK010000011.1:184596-652862 GCA_022072055.1 bacterium
CTATGAGATGTTCATGGGACCGCTGGAACGTGAAAAACCCTGGACCGAGGAAGGAGTCCAGGGGGTTTACCGCTTTCTGCGGCGGGTCTGGGCGCTGTTCATCTCCGAGCAGGGGGAACTGACCGCGAAGATAGTCCCCAGCGGCGGCGATCCGGAGGTGAACCGCATACTTCACCGAACCATCAAGGAGGTGACTCACGATATCGAAAACCTCCAATTCAACACAGCCATCTCACGGATGATGGAGTTTGTGAATGCGGGCACCAAGGCCGAGCGGATCGACCGTGAAGCAATGGAGAAGTTCACCCTGGTCCTGTCCCCCTTCGCGCCGCATATCGCCGAGGAGCTGTGGGAGCGGCTCGGGCATTCCACCACCCTTGCCTACGAAACCTGGCCCGAGTTTGACCCCTCCCTCCTGATCGAGGAGACCCTTCTGATTCCGGTGCAGATAAACGGCAAGCTTCGGGATACACTGGAGCTGCCGGTGGGATTGGATCAGTCCGCCATTCTCGCAGCGGCGAGAGCCTCGGAGAAAGTGGCCCGCCACCTGGAGGGGAAGGCCGTGGTGAAAGAGATTTACATCCCCGGCAAACTGCTGAACCTGGTGGTGAAATAGCAGCCGCCGCGACTGGAACAGTGAAGAAGAGCGTTGGCCGATCCATGCTGGGTGTGGCGTGGGTGGCGTTCCTGGCCACGGGCCCCTCGTGGGCGGCGCATGGCGGTCAGCTGACGGGGGAGACGCCCGCGGAGTGCGAGGGGCTCCAAGATGGGGGCTTCGAACAGGGACGCCCCAATCCGTTCTGGGCGGAGGAATCCACCGGATTTGGAGTCATCAGCTCAAGCTCCTTCTTCGCGCGAAGCGGGCAGTTTTACGCGGCCTTTGGAGGCTCCTTCGAGGACCCTCTCACCCAGGCCCTCACCCAGACGGTCACCATCCCGGTGGGGGGGGCGGAGCTCCAGTACTATCTTCGAATTCCCGAGACTTCGACCTCCACCGCGGATTTCCTGAGAGTGCTGGTCGATCAGGTCCAGATCGCGCATTACACCCGCGCGGCCAGTCCGAGCTTCGCCACGTACACCCTGGTGGAACAGGATATTTCTGAATTCGCGGATGGCGGGATGCACACGATCCGCTTCGAATCCTTCGTGGGTGGTGAGCCGCTGACCACTTTCCTGGTGGATGATGTCTCCCTCGACCTGTGCGCCGCTCCACCCGTCACCTCGACCCCCTCGCCCACTCTCGAGGAAACCCCGACCGCAACCCTTTCGGAAACATCGGTCGAAAGTCCGACACCCTCCCCCACGTCAACCCTCGGGGACACGCCCACCCCAACGGTCACCCCCACTGAGGGGGCGGTTCGGGACGCGATTTTCTCTCACGCGAGGGGATGGTATGACGGCCTGCGGGTGGAGGACTTGCTGGAATTCCTGAGGAGCCGTTGAGGTTCCGACTTCCAGGTTACTTGTGGCTGACAGCCACCTGGACCGCGAAGGGCTTCCCGAGCGCCTCGAAAACGATCACCAGGCAAGGCGCCCCGCTGCGGTGCGGAATTTCGTGCCCATGGCCGGTCACGATGGCCGGGAGGGTGAAGGCAATCCGCTCCCCCTTAAGGTCGGCCAACTGGTTGGCCGCCTGCCCGGAAATCACATTCACCAGTTCGCCCAAACCATCGTTGATCTGTTCCGAGGAAACCGGGCGACGCCCCGCCCCCCACATCCGAGTCACCAGCTCCCGCACCAAGTCCTCGTGGAAGGTCAAGCCCACGGAACCTTCGATCTCTCCGCCGGAAATCCCAAGAATCGCCGAGACCTCTCCGAACAGGCGGTGATCCTTCTTGAGAAACACATCCCGTCTCCGCGCCTCCACCCGCGCCATGGCGCGCAGAACATGAAGGGTGGCCTCAATGAAAGGGTTGACCAGGCCCGCATCCAACCGAGACTCCTGGCCGGCGGGACGGAGGACCAGGGCCACGGTCTCACGCACGCGAGCCTCGTCCAGCGGGGATTGAAGAACATTGGCGGCGGCCATGTGCGCCACCGAGCGAGCATCCTCCAGATCGCGCTCGTCGGCCAGGATGAGGACAGGGACATCCTTGAAGGCGAGGGCCTTCTTGAGCTTGGTGAGCAGGATCGTGGTGGCCGTGGCGTTTCGCAGACGGCGCTCCTCTTCGGTGTCTCGCCAGTCATCCAGACCGGCTCCCCAACCCACAAAAACAATATCGAGAGACGCGGAGGCCCGACCGATGTCCTCCACCGATCCGGTCATCACGCTCCCCGACTCCTCGAACACGGCGCGGAGAAGGGCCAACTCATGGACCCGGCATTTCAAGGCAAACGCGACTGTCAACTCTTGCTCCTCTTGGTAGGCGGGAAGATTAACGCAGGAATAGCGGATAATGGCAACACCCTTCCCCCTTCCCGCTCCCGGTAGAATCCGAAGCGCGGGGCGGAGTACGATTCGCAAACCGGGGGCCGTGGGGGTGGGAAATCCCTCGCGGCCCCCGGATTTCATCAGATTGGAGTGTGTGCTTCATGGAGTCTTTTCAAATTGCTGTTTATCCCGGTGATGGGATCGGAGTGGAGGTTGCCGAGGCCGCCCTTCAGGTTCTCGACAAGGTTCAGGCCGGTGAGGATGGCTTCAAGTTGAACTATACCCGGTTCCCCTGGGGGGCGGATTACTGTCTGGAGCACGGCAAACCCGCGCCGGAGAATTATCTGGAGATCCTGTCTCATTTCGACGCTGTCTTCTTGGGGGCCTTGGGAGACCCGAAACGTGTCCCCGACCATATTGCCCTCGAACCGCTCATCAGCATGCGTCAGAAATTCGACCAGTACGCCTGTGTCCGACCGGCCAAGCTCTTCCCGGGCGTCCGCACCCCGCTCGCGGACAAGAAGTGCGGCGACATCGACATGGTGGTGGTCCGCGAGAACTCCGAGGGGGAGTATGTCAACAATGGCGGCAGGTTCCGCGAGGGAACCCCGGAGGAATTCGCGGTCCAGACCGGAATCCACACCCGCAAGGGGATCGAACGGATTCTCCGATTCGGATTCAACCTGGCGACCCAGAGAACCAAACGCCTGGCGATGATCACCAAGTCCAACGCGCAGCGCTACTCCTTTGTTCTCTGGGACGAAATCCTGGAGGAGATGAAAGACGAGTTTCCGGATATAGAGGTGACCAAGAACCACATCGACGCCGCGGTCATGAATTTCGTGCGCTGGCCCGAGCGCTTTGATGTGGTGGTCGGCTCCAACCTGTTTGGGGACATCCTGACCGACCTGTCGGGAATTCTGATCGGAGGGCTGGGACTTGCTCCCAGCGCCAACATCAATCCCGAACGGAAGTTCCCGTCGATGTTCGAGCCGGTCCATGGCTCGGCCCCGGACATTGCCGGTCAGGGGATCGCCAACCCCACCGCCGCGATCCTGTCCGCCGCGCTGATGCTGGATTGGCTCGGATTTCCGGATTCAGCGGAGGAAATTCGGGGGGCAGTTGAACGCACCCTATCGGCCGGTCAGAAAACCCCCGACTTGGGAGGAAACCTGAGCACCCAGGCCTACACCGACAAGGTCCTTGAAGCGTTGGAGAAGTCCGCTTGATGCTTGAATCGCCGCTCCTGCCCCAAACACGGAGCCTTATCGCCGGCGAGTGGACCGACGGAGGCGAAGGGACCCTGTTGCGGGTCAAGAATCCCGCCACGGGCGAGCTCTTGGCGGAGATTCCCGAGGCTGGAGCGAGGGACGCCCGGCGGGCGATTGAGTCCGCCCGCGCCTCGATGGCGTTGGTCCCGGACCCAGGTCGGCGCGCGTTGTACTTGAACCGAATCCATGAGCTCCTCCTGGAAAACCGGGAGGATCTCGCGCGGATTATTACCCTGGAGCAGGGAAAGCCGCTCCGTGAATCGCACATAGAGGTGGAGTATACCGCCGCGTTCTTCCGCTTTTTCGCGGGGCGGACAGATCTTCTTGATCCTCACCCCTTTGCGGTTCCCAACAGTCCGCTCCGTTGGGTGGTGCATCATCGTCCCGTCGGGGTGGTGGCGATGATCACCCCCTGGAATCTTCCGCTCGCGATGCTGGGCAAAAAGTTCGCGGCGGCGCTGCTCGCGGGATGCGGGGTGGTGTCCAAACCCGCTCCGGAAACCCCGCTCTCAGCGATTGCGCTCTTTGCCCTGGCGGAGCGGGCCGGAATCCCCTCCGGCTTGGTGAATCTGGTGGTGGGGCCGGCTGAACCGATTGGCGTTGAGCTCTGTTCCCATCCCGCGGTGCGGGTGATCAGCTTCACCGGCTCCACGGAGGTGGGAAAACTCCTGATCCGCCGGAGCGCCGATTCGGTCAAACGAGTCTCCCTGGAGTTGGGTGGAAACGCCCCGTTCATTGTGTTTGAGGACGCGGACCTTGAACTCGCGGTCGAGTCCCTCATGGTCAACAAGTTTCGTTGCGCGGGACAGACCTGCATCTGCGCCAACCGGGTCTTTGTCCACGAAACCCTCGCGAGTGAGCTCCTGATGCGATTAAGGGATAAGCTCCCCAAACTAGTGGTCGGAAATGGAATGGACCCCGCCACGGACATCGGGCCGCTGATTGATCCAAGCGCTTGGGAAAAGGTTGATTCGCTTGTTAAAGACGCGCTCTCCAAGGGGGCGAAGCTCGCGCATGGCGGCAACCCGGACCGGCCGCGCGGGAGCGACTGGGGGGCGTTTTATCCTCCGACATTGATCGTGGGCGCGAACGAGGGGATGCGCCTCTTCCATGAGGAAATCTTCGGACCGGTGATCGCGGTCACCACCTTCCGCGAGGAGGAGGAGGTCCTCGCGCGGGCCAACAGCTCCCAGCATGGCCTCGCGGGGTATGTTTTCACGAAGGACGCCGCGCGCGGAACGCGGATGGTCACCAAGCTTCAGTGCGGGCATGTGGGCTTGAACAGTTCTTCCGGTCCTACCCCGAGCGCGCCGTTTGGCGGGATGAAGGCATCCGGAATCGGACGGGAAGGGGGCGCCGAGGGGCTGATGGAGTACCTCGAAACCCAGACCGTTGTGGAAGGGATTTGAGCGCGCCGCTTTATTTGGGGATGAGCTGGTCCTCACTCGGAACAAGGTCGAAGCGGGTGGCCACTGCTTTTCCATGGAAATGCTTGTCGGCGAAATCCACCAACGCCCGCCAGTCCTCGGCGGAGTGGTTGTGCTTGCCGGGGCGGAAGTGGATCCCATTCCTGTCCGTGGCCCCCAGAAAATCAAATACGGGCTGAGCCGCGCGATAGGTCGCCACGGTCCCTTTCAGGTTTGCCCAGTAATCCTCCAGCGCTTCAGTGGAAAGCAGCGCGCGCGGAGCGACCAGGGCCTTGAGGAAATGCTGGTCGAAGGGGAGCTTGGTCTCTTTGTCGGCAAAGTCCCTGAAACGGGGATGGAACCAATAGGAAAAGCGCTTGGGGTCGGTGATCGCCGCGAGGGATTCCGACTTGGGGCCCTGTATCCGGTAGCATCCCGCGCCTCCGCAGCCTGATCCGTTCGGGTTGACCAGCGCGATGCGCTCATCCAGCGCGCCCGCGAGCAGCGCGGTCTTCCCGCCTCGAGAGTGGCCGGTGATCGCGATCTTTCCCTTGTCCACGATGTCGAGGGTCTCAAGGTAATCGACCATGCGAAGCCCACCCCAGGCCCACACCGCGAGAGTGGCCCAGTCATATTCCGGATAGGCCGCCTGAGCCGGCCCCACGATCCCATTGACGTCCGGATCCAAGTCGGTGCGGAGATACTCCGCGATCAGATAACCGCGGCGGATGATCTCTTCCTCGATTGGGATATTCCCAAGCGCGTTGGTGTTTTGGAGCAGAACCGGATAGGGGCCCTTGGAGGCGGTCGGGACCACCAGTCGCGCGTGCATCTCGATCCGGTCTTGCGGCCCCATGCTGAGAACCAGGCGGCGCTCGGTGGCCGCGCCGGAGTAAAGCGGAGCCTCGGTCGCGGATTTCACCCGGACATTTCCCGGCGCGGGCGGCATGTGACCATACTCGTAGTAGAGGATCATGCGCTTGATTTTCTCGCGGCGTTTGGCCCACGCCTCGGGGGTGGCGATCTTCTCGCCATCCGAGATCAGCGGGTCAGGGAGCTCCACGATCTCCGGAAGCTGGTCAACTCCCGGCAAGTCGATCACACCGGGTGGATTCGCGGCCTGGCTGGGTCCCAATGCAAGACCAGCCAGGAAGAAGGCTGACAGAAATATCGGTGGGATGGTCTTCGACAAGTTCGCGCGCATGCTGGTTCTCCCTGCTTGTGAATGGACTCACCAACCCTCGGGAAGGATTTCGACTCCGGACAGAACCGGCTCAAGGGGGACATTCGGATCGGCCTTGGCAAAGGAGATCTTCAGGCTGCCGTTGAGCTTGGCTCCCTTGACCTCCTTGACGATCCCCTTGAGGCAACCCCCCGCTTCGGCGGCGATATCCAGTCGGTCCAGCACCTTCCGGCCCTGCAAAAAGACATCCATCACCCGCTCCCCCGGCTGAGCCGCTTCCGGCTCGGCGAAGTAGAGCTTGACGGTGTAGGTTCGATCGCTCCCACCCTCGGCGCCGAGAGGGACTTGCAGTTCCGAAATCCCCTCCGCGCCGGAGGCGTTCACCCAGGCATGCCCCTCACCCGATAGGGTGGTGGCGTGGTGACGGAACCACCGGACCTCCTTGGGCTTCAACTCCACAGGCACATCCGGGGAAGACCCGCCCACGCTGGGGTAGTCAAGCCATAGGGTCCCATCCTCCGCGACCCGATCCCCCGGCGCGCCGAGGTTCAATCCCACACGGCGGATCGGCTGACTTCCCGCGGACTTGAAAGTGGTGAAGGTCCAGGTCTCGACCTCCGGCATGTGCACAAGCGCAAGCGAGGTTTGAAGCTGGTAAGTGCAGATACAGGTCCGGGTGTAATCCGGTGCGTTCAAAACCCCATCGGCGGGGATCAGGTTAGAGGTGCAGCCCGACCGGAACCCTCCAAGATTCCCAGTGCCGCCATCCCGCTCAAGGTCATAGAAACCCGCCGCGGCGGACCGGAAGGTCAGCAGGCACTGTCCAGCGACGGCATAATTGCAGCCATAGTTCCGCTCGAAGGTCCATGGTTCAGACTCTCCGGTGAGCGGATTTTCGCGCATCTTCTCCTCGCCCGTGCGCAGGTCCATGGAAAACCCTTGGGTGATCAAGGTTTCGCCATGCAACATGCAGGGGCCGCCATATTCGATGTTTCGATCCCATAGCAGCGCGCCATCCGTCCCCAGGAAGGCGCAGATTCGCTCATTCGGCTCCGGGAGCATGTCCCTGGAAAACCGTGTGGCCTGAACCAGAATATCCTTCGCCTCGGAATACCCCAACCAAGTCCCAAAGACCTCCTCTTGGTTGGACCAGACCGGTTCTCCGGAAAGCGCATCGAGGGCCAGGAGCTCGAAATCCCCATCGGGGGATTTGCCGCGCCGCTCAAGGCTCTTCACCACGAAATCCGGAAGGCGATCCAGACAGAAGACCTTGCCGCCGCCGAGGATGATGGAATTGTGGATGAAGGCGTGACGCGCCCTCCGGCTCCAGAGTATCTTCCCCGTGTGGCGATCCATCGCCACCAACCTCCGGCTTGAGATCCCCGAGGCGACCCATCCCCCCACCTTGATGGCTCTCGCACGCATGTCCGGAACGATGGCCTCCACCAGCGCCCGGTTCAGGCTCTTGAGAAGGTTGTCGTTCCTTGGGGGCGCGGGATGGGCTTTGAGGTAGTCCGCGATGCGCGCGCGCGCGGTCTCGGATTTCGACGCGCCATCCCCTTCAAGGGACAGCCGCTCCGAGAAGTGTGGGTCGCCGAGCAGATCGCTCAGGGTGTCCACCACCTTCTCGAAGTCATCGGACTCCAGCGGCTTGCCGGAGGCTCTTTCCACCCATTCGGTCACTTTCGCGCGGTCCTCGTCGGACACCTTGCGGAATTCGTCCGGATGGAACTCGATGTCGGTGTCGAAGGCTGAGGGCGAGGTGGCCGCGAGCAGAACATTGTCGCGCGCGTTGAGAAAGCCCCACTCCTCGGTTTCGGATGGGTCTTCCTCCGAGGGAACCACAAACCGGGAAAGGACTTCGCCGCTGGCGGGGTCGAGACGGAGGCACTCCTTGCCGTGAATGATGTAGATACCATCCTCGAGGGAGACATAATTGGCCCCGGTGGCGTTAGCCCCAGGCTGGTGCGCGGTTTCGTCGTACTTGGCTCCGACCCCCGGAAGCGATTTTTCCCAAAGCAGGCGCCCGGTGTAGACATCCACCGCGCGAAGCATGTCCGGCCCCTCAATGAACAAGCGGCCCCCGATTACCTGTTCGGAGGGACCGTGCCCATGCCTCGGCAGGATCCCCTGATGAGAGGGGCCGCCAAACCAAAGAACCCCCAGCGGCGCTTTCACGAGCGTGTCGCGGGACACCACGCTATTGGAGGAATCCGCGTACTGGTGAGTCCACGGCGCGGATCCAGGAAGGGGTCCGGGGCGACGCAGCAGAATCCAGTCCCCTTTGCTCTCCACTTCGGCCCCCTCCGACTCGGCCTCCTGGACCGCCTTGGCGGAGGATTGCGGCAGACAGACCGTCCCTCCGTAAGGCCTGAGCGACTCGAACAAGGTCCGGATTCTGTCGGAGCTCAGTTCGCCGGTGGCGGCATCCTGCCCCTCGACGACGATCAGGTTGGCGACATAAGGGGGAAGAAGCATTTCCCAAGGGTCCCGCGCGATGGCCGAGGCTCGCCGCCCGTACAGATCGCGCGCCGCCATCCTCTCCCGGAAACCGGAGACCTTTGTGGGATCGGAATCGAACGCGATCAGGTGGAGATTGGACCGGTTCGCCAGCTCCTCCGCCAAGCTACCGTCGCCCAATCCGAACACAAGGGCGTAACCCTCGCGCTGGTCGGTTTCCTCGAGGATTCCCGCGGCCCGGGCATGACCGGTGGAATCGCTCCTGTCCGGGTTTGAGCTCCCTGGAGGGTCATGCCGGACAACCTGGGAGATGCTCGCACCGGCGAAACAGTGGATTCCTCCATCGCGAGTCACCACAAACAGGCGGCCATCCGAGGCGATCATGCTCCAAGGCTCGCCCTCGATCCGTTCAGTCCAGGCCACCCGGGGTTGCCCCCCCTCGGGAGGGATTTCGAGAGCCATCACAATCCCCGGCGCGCCTCCGTATAGGCGATTCCCGGCGGCCAGATGCACCTTCTCAATGGGGGGGTCGGGAGTGAACTCCCAGAGCGGCGGACGCCAAGCGGTGAGCTGTTTCTCCGCCTTTCCGCGCCGGCCGATTCTCTCTTCCTCCTGAACCGAGATCGGGCGCGCGACCACTTTGCCGTCGAGAGCCGAATACGCCACCCCGCCGCTCAGGACCGGAAGGTCCACCACATCCTTGCCGCGCTCGATCAGGTCCCCCTTCGCCAAGTCAAAAAGGATGTCGTGATTCAAGAACCAGGAGTCCCCCGCCGCGACTTGGTAGCCCCCGGTTCCTTTGCCGTGGTTGGCATCGAAGTAGCGTTGCTCTCCGGTCTTTGAATCATAGGCCGCCGGGACCGACCGCCCTCCCGGAACAAGCAAGGTGTCCCCGGAAAGAACCAGATACCCCTGTGGCGCGATCCCCGCGAAGGCCGGGCTGCTGTGGGGTTGGGTGATGTAGGTCGAACCCACGCCGCTGTTGCACCAGATCGACTTCCCGGTCTCGGCATCCACGGCGTGGATAAAGATCCCCATGAAGGGCCAGATGCCCGCCGTGAAGTACACAACTCCATCCCTGACCACCGGAGCGCCACGCGCGGGCCAGAGAGAGATCAGGCGGTGATTGCCGATTCCCAGGCGCTCCTCCGGCGCGCCTCGGAAACGCCAAAGCAGTTCGCCTGAATCGAGTTTGAGACAATACAGATAGCCGTCATCGGAAACCAGAAAAACCTTGCCGTTGGCCACGGATGGCGCGAAGCGAACCGGGCCATCGGCGTGAAAGGACCATCGTTGCTCCCCCGTCCCCACGTCGTAAGCTGTCAGTGAATCGGTGACATTCGAGGGAACCAGGAGCAGACCCCCGGCACAGACCGGCTGATACGAGGTGTCGAACAGCAGGCTGGTCTGATCCTCGGGCCACGCGGGCATCGGCGGCGGGAGGGTTCGGGTCCAGGCCAGGGTCAGCTTCTCCGGAAGGGCTTCCAAGGTGGAGCCCGATCGTAAAACATCCGCTCGCCACATCGGCCAGTCGGCGGCGTGGCCGTTCCGTCCAAGCAGGACCGCCAGGATCAATAGAGATTTGATTCCCTTCATAGAGCTCGTTCCCTCTGAAAGATGAATATTGCGCCGATTAAGACGATTCCGGACAGGATGGCCAATGTCAGAAGAAGAGTGCGAAGCGCCACGCCTTGTCCGGGCGAAGGAGCGCCGCTCGCGCTCGCCGAAGGGGCCTCCACCTCCTCAAGCATGGTCTTCACGGCCGAGTTCCAATCCGCCGCGAGGAGGAGATCGAATCCGGGGTTCAGGTCCTTGACCTGACACGAGCAAGGTCCCACCACAAAGCGGCACGCCTCCTCGATGTTTCGTGGGGTGATTCCCTCCCCGACCAAGGCATAGAGGATTCTCCCGCGCCCAAAGATTGGGAACGCCATCGGCGACCCGGCATATTCCTCGCTGTCCAAATCCTCTTCGCTGGCGAGCAGGGATCGAACGAGGAAGTCCTCAGCGGGATCGGACCGGGAAACTCGAAGCACCGAAAACTCAGGATGCTCCGCGACTGTGTCGGGAGTGGCGGGATCCACCGGTAACGTGAGCTCCCCTTCCAACCGGTCAAGTTCGCTCTCCAGGAGCGCGGCGATCGCCCCGTTCCATTCGGGCGAGGCGCCTTCGAGGAGCACCCACACCGCCGCTTGGCCGGAAAAGAGCCGATCCACGATCTGCCGCCTGGCCGTGGAATGGACAACTCTTTCGAGGTCCGCGCGCTCCATGGGGCCGGACCACAGCGGAGCCGCGCCGGCGCCGCAGGGTGCATGAATCTCCACGACCGAGGCAGACCCCGCGCCCTCATCCGCCTTGGCTTCGAGGTTCATGTTCATCGGGACGCGTGAAAATCCTTGAAGCCACTCCTCCATGTCCGTGCTATCCCCACGAGGGACCATCAACCGGTAGGAGTCAGGGGGCCAGAACTCGAGGGCGTAACGAAAGACCGGAATGCTACAGGCCCCGGAGGCTTCGGACAGAGTCAAGACAAGAAGGGGAAATCCCCGCACGAAATGGGTGAGGCTCCCCTTTCGCATGGTGGCGGCCCTCAGGACCCGCGAGGATCGGCCGCTTCACCGATCTCGAAAATATCGTTCAGGTGCGCGGAAAGGAGAATATGGCGGATCAAACGCCGGGGGTTTGAGATTTTGAGGTCGGCCCCATGAGCGCGGACTGTCTGGTGAATCGGCACCATCTCGGCAATTCCCGCTGAATCGATGTAGCTGACCCCCTCCAGGTCCACATCAATGGTCTTGATTCCGCCATCGAGGACTCGGGACACCTCCGAATGGAAGCGCCTGACCTCGCTTCCCGCGAGCTTGCCGGAAAGACGCATGAGCACGGCGCCGGGAATTCGGCCGTGGGTTTCCGCCGACACCTCCAGGAGTTCCCGCTCTTCCATGGGCTTGTGGTTATCTTATCAGACCGGAGAGCGTTCTTCGACCGCGAACTCAAGGACAGTGTCGAGATGGGAGGAGACGAACAGATGACGGATGAACTTCCGAGTGTTGACAATCCGCATCCTTCCGCCGGCGTTTGTGAACAGCTGGTGGACGGGAAGGAAAGCGGCAAGACCCGCGGAATCCAAGTATGAAAGCCCCGCAAGGTCCAATTCCAGTACGCGAACGCCGGACTGAAGGACCCGCCCCATTTCATTCTGGAATTGCTTCACATGCGGCCAGGTCAATTGGCCGGCGAGGGAGACTCGCCCTTCCCCAGGTGGAAAACTTTCATTTGATATCGAGATTTTTAGACCCCGGTCTTGCTCGTGAACCGCCACGTCGTCGAACCTACTCCCTCATGATTTTACTGGAATGATGCCTTGAAGGGGTTCCCCTGCCAACCCCCTTTCAGAGGGATTCTCATGAAGACCTTGGTTTCTTCCATCTTGGGGGGTATACTCTTTTCATTCGTGGCTAGTCGGGGGCGCTGCTTCCAACCGAGGGGGGAGTGATGACAGCGTGGGGCCACTGAGGCAGTTGGGGTGGAAGCAGTCGCAGGGGGTGTGGGTGTATGGTTTTCTTTTGTGGTGGTGCCGGGGCCGAAAGCCGCGCGAGCGCGCTGGCGTTTGTCTTGTGTGTCGTTGTCCCCGCAAGTTTCTCCGCGGATCCGGTGGACCCCTCCCCAGCTGAGGTGGGGGCGCTCTCTTCAGCTGCGACGATTCCGCCTTCCGTGGCCGCGAATTCACCCTCAACCGTGACAAGCGCCTTGGCCACTCGCCCGGAGGCCTCATGGCCCACATCCTCCGGTGACACCGAGTCCCCGTTGATTGATCCGTTCATCAAACTACCGCTCCATCTCCACGATGCCACCAGCACCTCCCAGCTCATGGCTCAGACTCAGGCCATCATTGACGCCACCACGATTCATGTGCCCGCCGGTTCGCGGCCTGTTCACTTGGTGGATGTGGTGCAGGAGACCCTCGCGAAGAACTTGACGCTCATGCGCGAGCGGCTTTCCCCCCTAATCGAGAACACCAACATTGAGGTGGCCTGGGCGGAGTTCGATCCGGTGGGCACGGCGCAGATCAGCATCGGGGAAACGCGCACCCCTCGGGCGGGATTCTTCAGCGGGAATATCGGTGGAGGGGGAGCCGTGACCATCGCCAAGGTCAAGGAGAACTTCTTCGGTTTGAACTCCCCCACCGAAGGAGAGCCGGGGCTGATGGTGTCTCGGAAGTTGACCACGGGCACGGAGGCTTCGCTCGGAGTGGGCGTGAACCGTCAGGACAGCAGTGTCAGCTTTTTCCAGCCATTCGATCAGGAATACCATGTCGGTGGGACCTTTGCCCTCATTCACCCCCTGATGCGAGGGTCTGGCGAGCTGGTGAACCTGGTTCAGGTTCGGCTCAACTACAACGCCAAGCGAATTTCCGAGATCGCCCTGCGGCAACTGTCACTGGATGTCCTGAAGGCCGCTCACGAGTACTACTGGAACTTGGTTTTCGCGCGGATCAACCTGGCCATCACCCAGCAGTCGCTCGCGCTCGCGGCGGACTTGCTCCGCGAGAACCGGATTCGCTACAAGTACGGAGACCTTGTGATCGTGGAGGTCTTGGAGGCCGAGGCCGGTGTCAAACTGCGCGAGAAGGATGTGATCCAGGCCGAAAACGAACTCGAAAACGCCATGGACAGGATTCGGGAGCTGGTCTCCCTCAATCGGAAGCTCCCGGACTGGCAGGCGCCTCTGGTTCCGGTCGATCCTCCGGTGTTCCAGCCGGTGATTGTCGAACCCACGCTGTCCCTGTCGGTGGCGCTTCAGAAAAGCCCCCGAATCCAGGACGCCAAGGTTCGATTGGACAACTCGCGCGAGCAGCAGATTCTTGCCCAGGACGCCTATCGTCCGGGTCTCGACCTGACCGGATCGGTGAGTGAGTCCGGACTGGGCGAAAACCTGAACCAAAGTAACAGCGAGCTCAGCACCTTTGATTACACCTCTTGGAATGTGGGGATCAATTTCAACATGCCGCTCTACAGGCGCGCCGAGCGAGCGGGGATCCTAGCCAGCAATTACTCGCACCGTCAGGCTCAGCTTGATTTGATGAACACGGAGCAGGAGGTCACCTACGAGCACCGCGCGGCGGTCCGGAACATCGAAACCCTTCGCCGTCAGGTCGAAGCCTCCATGGCCTCGGTTCGGGCGGAAAAGGACCGTCTTGAAAAGCAGAAGATCAGCCACGAGCAGGGGATCACCACCTCGCATGACCTCCTGGAGGTTCAGGAAGCCTTCGCCCAGGCCCAGAAGACCGAGATTGGGGCCATTGTGGAGTACTACATCTCGCTGATCGAACTGGAGCGGGTCCGGGGGACCTTGCTTGAGAATCTTGGGTTTGAGCTGGTTCCCCACGAGGGACCCCGGTAAACCGCGGTCGAGTTCAACTTAAACGGTTCTTCTGGCATGTTTGTGAGCGCGTCGCTATACTGATGGTTGCGTGTCTGATTTTGTGAGGGGACAAGCCGAGGATCAGAGGCAACGCGCCCGATTTAGCTCATCCAACCCCGTGAACCCACAACCCTTCTTTCCCAAATGTTGGAGCAAGGCCTCGTTTCCGGACTCCCTCGGGGGAAACTCGCTCCGCCGGCTTGCCATCCTGGCGCTGGCGGCGATGATGATGGGCTGCTCCGAGAAAGCGCCCCCGCCCCCCACCGAGCCAACCCCCAAAGTTCGAGTTCTAAAGGTCGAACCGACTGTCGTGGAACCCACTTTGGAGGTGACGGGGACAGTCATCAGCCAGGAAATTGCGCGGGTTCACCCCGAGGTTTCAGGCAGTCTCCTCCGGGTTCACGTGCGTGAGGGGGACAAGGTTCAAGCGGGCGATACACTGGCTGAGATCGACCCACGGACTTTCCAGCTCAATCTGGATGTAGCCACAGCCGAACGACTCAAGGCTCAGACGGAATACAATCGCATTTCTCGCGGATACAGGCCCGAAGACATCGAGGCCCAGCGGGGCAAATTCCGCAATGCTCTCGCATGGTATGAACTCGAACTCTCAAACCTGGATAGGAATCGGAAGCTGAACGAGTCCGGAGTCATGACCCCCAAGGAGTGGTCGGATTTTCTGCAGAAGCTGACTGCTCAGAAGGCGCTTGTGGAGAGCGCTTCCTCGGAGTTGGTGAAGATGGAGGCGGGGTATGAATCCTACGACATCGCCGGCGCCAGCGCCGCTCTTCGCTTGGCGACAGCCCGCGAGGAGCTCGCCCAGAGGGACCTTGAGCGGACTCGCTTGAAGTCCCCCATCAGCGGGGTCATCACCAAGCGATTGGTGGAAGTCGGCCAGCTGGTTTCCCCCAGTCTCGAACTCTTCGAGGTCCAGGATCCCAAGCGGCTTTGGTTGCTTGCGGAAGTGGGTGAAAAACATGCTGCCCAGGTGGCGCCGGGGCAGAAGGCGACCTTGAGGCCCGACAACGGGTTTGGCGAGGCGCCTGGGTGGGTGGACCGTGTGGGTGGGGCGCTCAGCCCGCAAACCCATTCCCTTCAGGTCTGGTTGTCCTGGGAATCGGACAACGCATTGCCGCCGATTGGGGTTTTCGCGCGCGGGGTGATTGACCTCCCGGACATTCCGGACACCTACAAGCTCCGCCGGGAGTGGGTTCACATGTCGGAGGGAGTCCACTTTGTCTGGGAGGTGCGCGAGAAGACCCTGCATCAGCGTCCGGTCACCCTCGGCGAAGACCGTGGCGATCAGGTATGTGTCGCGGAAGGGCTCGAGCCGGGCGTGCTGGTCGTGGTGACCCCTCCCAGCAACTTCCGTGAGGGGATCGCGGTCCTTTCGGAGCCCTACCTCCCCCCCGCGAACGGCCATCCGAGCGACAGCCAGTTGCTCTCCCAATCCCGACTTCGGACCGAGTAGCCCGACGCCATGTACGGCATCCCTCGGTTCTCCGTCACTCAGTCGGTGATGACCAATCTCCTCACGGGAATTGTCATCGTCACGGGCCTGGTGTCCGCATACCTGCTCCCACGCGAGCTTTTCCCGATGGTCTCAACCGATTTCGTGACGGTAGTGACCATTTATCCCAGGGCGTCCGCGGATGAAGTCGAGAAGACCATCACGGTTTTGATCGAGGAGGAGATTTCGGACGTCCGCGGGATCAAGACCCTCCGGAGCACCACGGTCGAAGGGCGGAGCGTCGTTGTCCTCGAGGTCGACCCCGACATCGAATCCTCCGCGAAAGTGGAGCGTGACGTTGAAAACGAAATCGACAAAATCCTCACGGACCTGCCCCGCGAAGCCGAGGAGCCGGTGGTCCGGGAGTTTGTGTTTGATTTCCCGATCATCAATGTCTCGGTCTCCGGCGCGGCGAGCGAGAAGGAGCTCAAGCTGGTCGCCGAGGGAATCCAGGATCACCTGAAAAGAGTCCCCGGGATCAGCGACGTATCCATCAGCGGCGAGCGCGAGGAGGAGCTGTGGGCTGAGATTGATCCGAATCGCCTCTATGGCTACGGCCTCACCTTGGAGGATGTTCGATTGGCGATCCAAATGGGCGGAATCGACCTCGCGGGTGGAGTAGCGCGCGCGACCGGTCGGGAATTCATTGTCCGAACCAAGATGCTCTATAACGATCCCGAGGATCTCCGCCGGGTGGTGCTCAAGACCGATGGGGCCGGGGGACGAGTCCGGATCGCCGATATCGCGGATGTCCGCGACACCTTCGAGGAAGCGGTGGTCATCGGGCGCGCCGAGGGCGAGCGCTGTATCAACCTGGAGGTGAAGCAGCGGCCTGGGGGCGACTCGATCCGATTGGTGGACGCGGTCAAGGCGACACTGCGAGACGAAATCGAGCCCACTCTGCCCTATGGCGTGAGGGTTGGGCTGAATCGGGACATTTCGTTCATGGTCCGCGAGCGCCTCGAACTGCTTACCTCCAACGGCCTGATGGGCTTAGTGCTGTGTTTGCTCCTACTGAGGATGTTTCTCAATTCCCGCATGGCATTGATGACCGCGCTGGGAATCCCCTTCGCGCTCATGGCCACTCTCGCTCTGATGAGCTTCACAGACATCTCGCTCAACATGATTTCGATGTTCGCGCTGATCATGGTTCTGGGGATGCTTGTCGATGACGGCATCGTGGTTTGCGAAAATGTCTATCGCTATCGACAGATGGGAATCGACCCGATTACCGCTTCGATCAAGGGGGCCGGGGAGGTCTTCTGGTCGGTGGTCGGCGCGGTTTCCACCACGGTGGCGGCGTTCCTTCCCATCCTCTACATGACCGGGATCATGGGGAAGTTCTGCCGCCCGATCCCGATCGTGATTTCGATCGCGCTTGTGGCTTCCCTGTTCGAGGCCTTGATGGTCCTGCCGGTGCACCTCGCGGAATGGGGAAAACCCCGTGATTGGACTCGATTGACCAGGTTCAACGGCCCCTTCCTGAAGGCGTATCACAAGGGGGGGCTGGGGCGAATAAGCCAATCCCCCGCGCTGCTTCGTCCGTTGCTGTACCCCGTCAGTCTGTTTTTGACCGTGGTCTTCGCGGTCGCTTTTCCACTCCTCCAATCCTTGGTCTTGTTCATGCGGGGCGCGCAGTGGGTCGGTCGGACCTTCGACTCCTCGGCGGTTAGCCCGAATCAATGGTTCCCCCGATTCATGCGGACATACTATCGGACCTTGAACCGATGCTTGCGGAACCGTTACGCAATCCTGGTGGCGCTTCTCGGCATCATCGGGGTGGTTGGAATCTCTTTGGGCATCGACTCCACCCCGGTGGATCCCACTCCCAGGGTGGTTTACCCGGCGTTGGTCTTGGCGGGAGTCCTGGTCTGCTTCGCCACCTTTGTCTTGTGCCTCCACAATCGGCTTTTTCATGTTGTCGTTCCGATCATGGTGGTGGTCGGAGGATTCGCCTTTTACACCATCGAACACATGCGCTTTCAGCTTTTTAAGAACGACGATTTCAGCTTCTTCCTGATCAACGTGGAAATGCCGCCGGGGACTCGCCTGGAGGCGACCGAGAAGGCGATGGAGGACGTGGAACAGTACGTGATGGCCAAACCGAGGGAGTATGTGGACTCGATTGTCACCCGCGTGGGCATGATTGAGGAGGAAGGCGGAGTGATGAACATGGGGTCGCATAAGGGTCAGGTCTGGGTGGACCTGACCGAGGTGGATGAGCGTCCCGGAATCAGCGCGCAACAGATTCTGGACGACTTCCGCGATCACTTCCCCCCGATTGCCGGCGTGAGCTCCGTTCAATTCTTCGTGGACCAGGGAGGGCCGCCCCTGGGATCGCCGGTCACTTTCCGAGTGATGGGAGAGGACTATGCCGCTCTCCTTGCCGTCTCCGAGGAGGTCCAAGCATACCTCCGCACTCGCCCCGGAGTCCTCGACATCAAGGATGATTTCGAGTGGGGTAAGGAGGAGTTTCGAATTGACGTGGATGAAAAGAAGGCCGCCGACCTTGGACTGGAGGTTGTCGATGTGGCCCGCGAGGTCCGCAGCGCCTTCGCCGGGGGCCTTGCCACGACCTTCGTGCGCGGCAAGGAGGATGTGGAGATCTACGTGAAGTTTCCCGAATCCTACCGGGTTTCCCCTCAGAACATTCATCTCATGAAGTTCCGGAACAAGACGGGCGGGCTGGTCCCCTTCGGCAGCGTGGCCTCGGTGATGTACGGCCAGAGCTATTCGGTCATCAACCGATGGAATCAGAAGCGCGCGGTGACCGTGACCGCGGATGTGGACGAAAAGAACATCACCTCGCGAGAGATCAACCAGGAATTGCGGGAACGCTATGGCTACACCCACAAGACCGATCCGAAGGTCACCTTTGATTACGGAGGCGAGGAGAAGGACTCGCAGGAGTCCATGGCGGCGCTGGGCCGCGCCTTCGCCCTCGCAATGTTCGTCAACTATGGGATCATCGCCACAATCTTCAATTCGGTGCTCCAGCCGGTTGTTGTCATGTCGGTGATCCCGCTCTCCCTGGTCGGCGTTCTGATCGGGTTGCTGATTCATGATGAACCGCTTGGTTTCATGGGCCTTCTTGGGGTGGTGGCCCTGGTGGGGATCGTGGTCAACAACTCCATCCTTGTCGTGGACTTTGTGAACATCGCCCGGAAGCGAGGATGGAACCGCTGGCGCAGTCTGTTGTGGGGGGCCGGCTCTCGGGTCCGTCCGATCCTGTTGACCACCGGAACCACCATCGCGGGACTCTTCCCGATGCTCTTCGGACTCAAGGGGACTTCAAGTTTCCTGATGCCCCTGGCGATCTCGCTTGTATACGGCCTCGCCTTCGCCACCACACTCACCCTTGTGGTTGTTCCGCTCCTGATGGCCTACCTCGATGACCTCAAGGAGCACTTCGGTTTTCGGCTAGTGCGCGAGGAATACGACGAGAAGCTTCTCAACCAGGACTTCCGCCTCCATCCGTCCGCGCGCGAGGGTTGATCCGGGCCGGGACTGTTCTTTAATCTACTGTCCCGATGAAACGCGCCACTCAGGAAACCCTATACGCCTACGGCTTCCTCGCCTTTCCTCTCATTATCATCGCTTTCTTCGTTCTCTTGCCCTCGCTCGGAAGCATTCTGCTCAGCTTCTTTCACTATGACGGCTCCAGCACGGTTCCTCCTCGTTTCCTCGGACTGGACAATTACAAGCTGCTTTTCTTTTCGGAGCCGCTTTTCTGGGGAACAGTCCGAAACACCTTTGCTTTCGCGCTCTCGGTGGTTCCGCTGACTGTTGGACTAGGATTCCTATTCGCCCTCCCTCTGAATGCCGACTGGTTTGTCGGACGGCATCTTGTGCGGTTGTTGTTCTTCCTGCCCAGCGTGGTTTCGATTGTCGCCATCGGGTTTGTGTGGCAATGGATTTTCAACCCCTCCTTTGGGCTGTTGAACGGCCTGATGGATGCCTTGGGGTTGCCGCCGCAGCCCTGGCTTGGCCATCCGCGTTGGGCTATGCCATGCGTGGTGCTGATCGCGGCGTGGCATGGGCTGGGTTTTTCGGTGATCCTGTACTCCGCCGCCCTGCAGAACATCCCGGCGGACCTGTACGAGGCCGCGGGCCTGGATGGGGCCACCGCTTGGCAGCAAGCGGTCCATGTCACCTGGCCGCTGGTGGCCCCCACCACCCTGTTCCTGTTCATCACCGGCCTGATCGCGGCCTTCCAAGTCTTCGATTTGGTCTACATCATGACCGCCGGGGGGCCCGCCAACGCCACCAATGTCCTCAACAACCTGCTCTATCGAAAATTCATCGAGAATGATCTCGGGGTGGCGGCCGCGATCTCGGTCGCGATCTTCGGCATCATTCTCCTGATCACCCTCGCGCAAGCCAAACTGATCCGAACCAGCCACCCATGAAACGAACCGGTCCCGATCCGCTCACCAAGGCGATCATCCACCTTCTCTGCTATGGATTAGCGCTCACCATGCTGGTCCCGTTCCTATGGATGCTTTCGGCCTCCCTCAAGACCAACCAAGAGGTGTTCCTGTGGCCACCGACCCTCATCCCGCGCTCATGGGAGTTCAAGAACTATGCCCTCGCCTGGGAGGTGGCCCACATCGGGCGCTACTTCATGAACAGTCTGATTGTGACCGCGGTGGTGACCACTTTCTCCCTGTTCTTCAACACTCTCGCCGGTTACTGCTTCGCCAAACTCCGTTTCCCGGGAAAGAACCGTGTGTTCCTCGGCGTGATCGCCACGATGATGCTGCCCCAGCAGGTGGCCATCATCTTCGCCTATTTGTTCATCGTGCGCCTCGGCTACGCCGGGACTTATCAGTGCCTGATCCTGCCCGGGCTGGCCGGCGCCTTCGGGATCTTCTACATGCGACAGTCCATCCAGGCCGTGCCGGATGACTTGATAGACGCCGCGCGCGTGGATGGCCTTACCCCCTTCGAAATCTTCCTGTGGGTGGTCCTCCCATTGATTCGCCCGGCGCTCTCCGCGCTAGGAATCCTCACCTTCCTTGGCTCATGGAACTCGTTTTTCTGGCCGCTGATCGTGGTGGACTCCGCGGAGCTCAAGACCCTCCCGCTGGCGGTGGCGGACCTTTCGGCGGCTCAGGTGGTTCAGTCTTGGCCAATCCTCATGGCCGCCGCCACCTTGATCATCACCCCCAGCCTGCTTGTGTTCTTGATCTTCCAGCGCCAGTTCATCCGCGGCATCGCCATGACCGGACTCAAGGGCTGACATGCGCAATTCCACCCTGCTCCTCCTCACGATCGTAGTCCTGGTACTGTTGCTGCTTTTCGTGCCGGTCCGGCCCCCCGAGGAGCGCGTTGAAGGCTCCGAGACCTCCGAATCCCCCTCCGACAAGGACCGGGAGATCAGCATCCTGGTTTCGATCTGGGGCATGCCCTGGGAGGATGCGCTCTTCAAGGATTACTACTGTCGCGAATTCGAGCGTCTGCATCCCAATGTCCGCGTGCGCTTCATCCGCCTAGCGGGGGACATGGTCAGCAAGTACATGCTCTGGCACATCCGGGGAGACGGCACCGGAGCGGATGTCTTGCGCCAACACACCGGGTCCTACCTTCGCCTGGTGGACGCCGGGGTGAACGAGCCGCTGGACGGGTACATCAACCACCCGGAAACCGGCATCGACGACCTCAACGACTACATCCCGGAAACCCTCGAGGCGATGACTGTGAATGGCAGGCTGTATGGCCTCCCAGCCGATCTCAACACCGTGTGCCTCCTGTATAACAAGGACCTTTTCGACGCCTACAACCGCGAACACACCGATTCTCCAATCAGCTACCCGACCAATGACTGGACCTGGGAGGACCTCCGCCGCGCCGCGAAGGCGTTGACTGTGCGCAAGGGCGCTCGAACGGAGATCTACGGGTTCGATTTCATGCGCAGCAGCGGCGAATTCAACGCCTTTCTCCTCCAGGCCGGGGGAAGGATTTGGAACGAGGACAAGACGAGGACGCTGATTGATTCGCCGGAGGCCCTCGAGGTGATCCGCTTCTGGAAGGACCTCACCACCGAACTTCAGATCGCCCGTCCAAGCGCCATGCGCGACACCGCCATGGGACCCGACAAGTTCTTCCAGTTCGGAAAAACCGCGATGCTGATCGACGGCACCTGGAGGCTGCCGGACGTGCTCCTCCAGGCGCCGGGGATGCGCTTCGGGGCGGTTTGTATGCCGCGACACCGTCGAGCGGTTTCGGTGGGGGGAAGCACTCTCTGGGCGATCAGTTCGGATTCACGTAACAAGGAAGTGGCCTGGGAATTCATCAAGTTCGTGAACTCACCCGAAAACCTCCACAAATATTGGGACATGCTCTGGGTCGCGCCCCCCTCGCGCCTTTCGGTTCTGTTCAGCGAAAAGTTCAAATTCACCTCGGGTCTCGCGCGGAACGGGGAGGTCTTCATTCCGGGTTTTCCGAGGGAATCCTTTGAAGACCTGGCGGGATGGATGCTCGAGGCGCTTTCGGTCAACCCCGAAACCGGGAAGCGGCGGGTCACCTTGGAGGACGCCTCCAGGTACGGCGAACTCTATGCCCGACGCCTTCAGGTGGCTCTGGACCGGATCTTTCTCCCGGAATCAACCTATGATCCGGAAACCGAGCTCCGCAGGTGCGCTGAGGACATCAACCTGGAAATCTCACAAAAGCTCAGAGCGCGTGGAGACTGATTCTTCCCTCCCCGCCGTTGCCAGCGCCCGGAATCTGTGCAAAATCAGCGCGCGCGACCGAACAAGGGCGCACATTCCATCCAAGGCGGAGGAACAAGCGATGTCGGCGGTTGAAGGAAAAGGTTTATACCGGCGCGACCTGCTCAAAGGGGTTGCCGGAGGGATGGCGGCGGCGGTGGTCGCTCCGAATATTCTGACTGCACACGCGAAGGACGCCGAAATGAACGGAAAGATTCTGGGCGAGGGTGCACACAAGTACGAATTGGTTCCGGGTTGGGGACAGCTCCCGGACGGCAAGGCCTACGGCTACACGCACGGCGTGGCGGTGGACTCCCAGGGGCGCGTGATCATCCATCACACCGGCAAGGATTCGGTCACGATCTTCGACCCCGAGGGCAAGTTCATCAAGTCTTGGGGCTCCGAGTTTGAGGGGGGCGCGCATGGCCTGCAGCTGAGCAGGGAGGGCAACGTGGAGTTCCTGTACCTGGCCGACACCAAACGCCGGATCGTGGTCAAGACGACTCTCGACGGCGCAACGGTCTGGACCTTGGAATATCCCAAGGACTCCGGGGTCTATGAAAGCGTGGAGAAATACTGCCCCACGAACGTGGCCATCGCCCCGAACGGCGACTTCTATGTGGCGGACGGGTATGGTTCGAGCTACATCCACCAGTACAACTCCAAGGCGGAGTACATCCGCACATGGGGCGGTCCGGGGGCCGAGCAGGGAAAGATGAAGTGCCCGCACGGCATCGCGGTGGACACGCGCGGGGCGGAGCCCAAAGTCCTGGTCGCCGACCGCGCCAATGTGCGCCTCCAATACTTCACCCTCGACGGCAAACCGCTCTCGATGGTCACCGAGGAGCTCCGCCACCCCTGCCACTTTGACCAGCGCAACGGGGACCTGCTGATCCCCGATCTGCATGGTCGGGTCACGATTTTCGACAAGAACGACAAACTCATCGCCCATTTGGGCGACAACCCGGGAATTCAGACTGTCAAGGGCTATCCGAACCTGCCGCATGAGGAGCGGATTCCGGGCAAGTTCATCTCACCGCACTCGGCTTGCTGGGATCACGACGGGAACATCTATGTGGTGGAGTGGGTGAATGACGGGCGCATCACGAAGCTCCGTCATGTCGCCTAAATGAAAGTCTGCGTTGTCGGGGGAACCGGCAACATCAGCGCGAGCGTGGTTCGTGAGCTCCTCGCGCTGGGACATGAAGTGGTCTGCTTCAACCGGGGGACCTCGCGTCCCCCGGTCTCCGGAGCGCGGGTGATTCGTGGCGACCGGATGGATCGAGGCGCCTTCGAGGAGCGAATGCGGGCGGAGAAGTTCGACGCCGCGTTTGATTTTATTTGCTTCACCCGAGAGGACGCCGAAAGCAGCCTGCGGGCATTTCGGGGAGTCGGACACCTCATCCATTGCTCCACGGTCTGCACCTACGGTGTGGACTATGATTGGCTCCCGGTTACCGAAGACCACCCGCTCCGGCCGATTAGTGACTACGGTCGCAACAAGGTCGAGGCCGATCATGTGCACCTCGAAGCCTTTCACCGCGAGGGTTTCCCGGTCACTATCATCAAGCCTTCTTCAACCTACGGTCCCATCATGGGGTGCCTGCGCCAGGTCGCATGGGACTTCTCCTGGATCGACCGAGTGCGCAAGGGTAAGCCGATTCTGATCTGTGGGGATGGACGCGCCATTCACCAGTTCCTGCATGTGGATGACGCCGCCCTTGGATTTGCTCATGTCCTCGGCAAGTCCCACACGCTTGGACAAACCTACAACCTGGTTCGCAAGGGCTTTATGAATTGGCGGGAATATCACCAGACCGCGATGAGGGTCCTGGGGCGGGAGGTGGAGATGGTCGGGGTGCCGCTGGAAGACTTGATCGCGCTGGATGTTCCCGAGGTGGGAATCTGTCGCGACATTTTTGCCCACAATTGCTACTACGGCTCCGAGCGGGTCTTTCGGGATGTTCCGGAGTTTCAACCCAAGATTTCACTGGAGCGGGGGTTGGCGCAAACCATTGAGGCGCTGGATCGAGAGGGCCGAATTCCGGATTCCGACATGATGACTTGGGAAGACAGGATTATCACCTCCCAGCGGCGTCTTCGGGACCTGCCGAGGGGTTGAGGAGACTCAAAACCGGAGTGGAGGTCGCGATGAAATCCGCCAAGGTGGCGTGCGTGGCCGCGTTTGGGTGTCCATCCCCAGGAATACTCCCTCGGTCAGCCGAGGAGGCATCCAGCCAGGGGAGCCCCTCCTCGGCAATCAAGTCTTGAACGTATTCCGGGACCCCCTGATCCATCCGCGCCTCATCCGGGAGCGTGACCTTTCCGATCGGCAACGCGATCACGATGAACGGAATCGAGCGCTCCCGGGTCCGACCGTTCATCTCGCGCAGGAACGCCCGTGTCAGGTCGATCTCCTTCCGGATGAGATCGGGAGGGTCCTCGGCAAGGTCTTCCTCGCCGACCACCCCTTTGAACACCAGGCGCCCCTTCTCAAGCTCAAAATGAGGATGCTTCCGGTTGGGGAACGAGGAGACGGCCTCCGATTCCCGTCCGTTCCAGGGAATCAGCCGAAGCCCTCCCCGCTGAAGGTCAGAGACCCACCCCCTTCGGATGAAGTTCCTCATCCGGTGATTGGGGATCCAGCCGTAGAGGACGAGTCTGGGAGGGTCTTGCTCGGTCAATTCATCTTGAAGCGCAAGGAAGGCGTGGACGGTTCCCCAACCGCTCACGGCACGGTTCCGGATCTTGAACTCATTCCAGTACTTCGTCCCTAGAACGTGAGGATAGCATTCACTGTCTTCCACACCCCACCCGAAGGAGAAAGAGCATCCCAGGCACACAATCCGACCCTTGGAGTCCAGGGGATCTGGAGTCACCCGGAAACCGCCGCCATCGATGGTATAGGTCACGGTTCGGTCGGGGAGAATGTGTCGGCCCACGGCCCCGGGGGCGTGGCGGTAGCCATATTGGAGGTCGAATCTCCAGATCCCGATCGAGGGTGGGAATAGTCGAATCCATGTCCGCTTCACTGTCTGGACCGGATCAAGGCCAAGGATCTCCAGGACGATCAGCGCAAGCAAGATTGAGCCCATGGTGGACCCCGCCGCCAGTGAGAGAGAGATCGGCGCAAAGTCCAATGTCAGACCCAGGACGATCAGGGCGCAACCCACGGCGGCCCAAAGCATTTCCATTCCACTCCACCCGGCGCCCTCTCTCGCCAGGACACGGAGTCCGGCGTGACAGAGGACGATCAATCCGATCAGGGTCAGGGACGCTTGGAGCGCCAGTTTGCGCCCGTATGGATGGAGGAGGGTCATTCACTTGGTCCCTCCAAGTCTTTCGCCTCGGTGGGTCCGACCCGCCTGCCCCACTCCACCCAGATCAGGAACAGACAGGAGGCGAGAATCAAACCGGTCGCGATCCAGGAGGCGGTTTGCACCGACTCCCGTTCCGCGATCCAGTAACCGGCATAGGGGCCGACGATTCCCCGGACCCCGGTGAAAAAGGTGTGCATGGCCATGTACTTGGTCGTGTCCGCCGGGGAGGAATAGCGGGTCACCCACAGGCTCCAGGCCACGGACCCTCCCGCGTTGCCGATCCCGAGAAGAACGGACGCGAACACCAGCATCGGGATCGAGTGCGCGGTGAAGAAGAAGATTTGAAAACCTGCCAGGAACAGGTTGATCAGCAGACGGAGGGTGATGAAGTTCATTCGATCGAAAAGGCGCCCCATCGGGAGGACCGCAAGGACACGTGTCACCTCTGGGACCACGCCGATCAAGAGCGCGGTCATTCCCGGGGACAGGGAAAAACCGTAGCGCTCCTGGGAGACATACTCGAAACGTTGGGGAACCATCGCAAGATTCGCCAGCCCGAACAAGAACCAGGAAATCAACATGGCCACAAAGGTGGAGTTTTCCCGCAAGACCTTGAAGTACGCGAAGGGATTGGGGAGCGGCTTGCGCGGGCCTCGCTCGGAAGGGATTTGCAGGGTGGCCATGGCCCCCGCGATAGTGAACAGGACCGTGAAGCAGATGACCCATGGAAATCGCTCGATGCCACCGTTCAAGAACCGTCCCCCAAGGGAGGTAAAGGCAACCCCCCCGAGCGCGGAAACCACGAGTGTGAGACCGTAAACCTGGCCGCGCACGGCATCGCGATAGTTCTCGCGGTAGATCGCGGTGAGGAGTGGCACGCGCATCCCGAGAAGCATGGGTCCGAGGGTGGCCGCGGCCGCGTAGGTTGTGGGGTCATCCGTCAAAGCTCCCCAGCCGATGGCCATCGCAGCCAGGAACATCGGAAACGCAGCCTCCAGGCTGCGCCGACCGATGAGGGCGTGGGCATAGGTGGCGTAGAAGACCGATAGCCCGAGGCCCAGCGAACTCCCGGCCGCGATCAACGATTTCTGAAGCGGAGTGCAGTTGAAGTAGTTGATCGCAACGAGTAGCGCGAATGTGGACCCGAAGGAACTCGCGGCGCCATCCGCTCCACCGCGAATGAGGTCCCACGGCAAGGTCTGTCTTCCCCGTTCCGACATCCGGATCCACAAGCCAAAAAGATATCTTGCGATCATGGGCGCACCCCGACGGAAACTATGCTAAAGTATTGAGTTTGGGGAGGGCGCGGCGATCACTAAGGGTCAGCCGCATACCGGCTAGCGAGAAAGACTCGGATTTTGTAACCTGTTTGTCGAAAGGGAACTGGAATGCCGCTGAGTTTAGGTCAAATGCTTAAGACAATGGTGGACCAGGATGGAGCCGACCTGTTCCTTTCGGTGGGCGCGCCCCCCACGATCCGCGGAGGCAAGGGGATTTACACGATCGATGCGGAGCCACTCAGCGACGAGCTCGCCCTCGATTACGCCTCGGAAATCATGAGCGATCACCAGAAGCAGGTCTTCTTCGAGACCAATGAGATGAACATGGCCTTTGAGCGAGAGGGGATCGGGCGGTTTCGCGCGAGCATTTTTCAGCAGAAAGGCCATGTCGGGCTTGTTCTCAGGCAGGTCAAGACCGTGGTCCCCACGGTTGACGAGCTTGGGTTGCCCCCGATTCTCAAGCAGCTCATCAACCTCCCGCGCGGACTCATCTTGGTCACCGGCGCCACGGGATCGGGCAAATCGACCACGCTCGCCGCGATGGTGGATCATCGGAACTCGACAATGCGGGGGCACATCATGTCTCTCGAGGACCCGATTGAGTTTGTCCATCACCACAAGGTCAGCGTGGTGAACCAGCGCGAGATCGGCTTGGACACCGAGGACTATCACACGGGCCTCAAGAATGTGCTGCGTCAAGCCCCGGATGTCATCCTGATTGGCGAGATCCGCGACGCCGAGACCATGGAGCACGCGATGATGTACGCTGAAACCGGCCACCTGGTGCTCTCGACCCTGCACTCGCTGAACGCGAATCAAACCCTGGAGCGAATCACCCAGTTTTTTCCGCTTGAGATGGAGACCAACATTCACCATCAGCTCAGCAATGTCTTGCGCGCGATCATCTCCCAGCGCCTGGTGCCCAGGGCCGATGGAGAGGGGCGCGTGGCGGTGGTCGAAATCATGATCGCGAGCCCGCGCGTCCGCGAGCTGGTCTCGAAGGGGGAGATCGGGGAGATCAAGCCGACCATGGAGCACAGTGTCCAGGATGGGATGCAGACCTTCGACCAACATCTGCTCCACCTGTACAACCAGAAGCTGATCAATCGCGAGGAGGCCTTGCGCGCGGCGGACAGTCCGGGAGATTTGAACCTGCGCATGCAAGGCCTGACGACGGGAACTTCGAGCTTGTCGTAGACCGCCCCGGATTCCGGGGTTCGGAAGGAGGACGCCGCCTCCGGCGACCACACGATGTCATCCACCGAGCCAGAGCGTCTGGACGCCTTGGAGGTTTCGCTCATTCACGAGGCCGCGGAGCTCTTCGAGGCCGCCGACCACCCGACACTACTCCGGCTGGCGAAGAGCTTTGTGCGCGTGGTTGAGATTATCGGCTCGGTGTATGACCTCCGGCACCTGCTGGAGCTGATCATGCGCGAAAGTGAACGCGCGGTGGACGCCGAGACAAGTTCGCTACTGCTGTACGACACCGAATCCAACGACCTTGCGTTCGAGATCGCGCTGGGACCCAAGGGGGACGAAATCCGTAAGATCCGCCTCCCGCTCGATGAAAACAGCATCGCGGCGGTTTCCGCGCTCCGGCGCGCTCCGGTCAACATCCCTGATGTGCGCAAGGACCCGCGCTGGAACAAGAACGTCGACGAGCAGACCAAGTTCGTAACCCGCAGCATCCTGGCGGTCCCGATGCTTCGACAGGGTCGCCTGATCGGCATCATCGAGGTGCTCAACAAGCGCGGCGGTTGCGCGTTCACCGAGGAGGATGTGAACGTGCTGCTGATCCTCTCCTCGCTGGCGGCCATCGCCATTGAGAACGCGCAGCTCTATCAGCGAAGCCTCCAAGCGGAGCGTTTGGCCGCGCTGGGCCAAGCGGTGGCGAGCGTTTCCCACTATATCAAGAATGTCCTCACCGGCCTTAAAGGGAGCATCACTCTGATCGAATCGGCGGTCCATGATGGGGACTACCACATCCTGGACCGCGCGGTGAATGTGCTCAAGCGGAGCTATGGGCGCATCGCGGAGCTGGTCAAAGACATGCTCTCCTTCTCCAAGGGCCGCAACCCCGAGCAGGTTCCGACCGATTCCAATCAGGTCTTGTTGGAGATTCACGACATGCTGGTCGAAAGCGCCCGGACCCGCGGGATCGAGATCGCCACCGAGCTGGAGCCGGACACCCCGATTCTGCTTCTCGACCGTGAGGTTCTCGAAAAGGTCATCATGAACTTTGTCGAGAACGCGCTCGAGGCGGTCTATGAACGTCAACAGACGGACTACCAGATCGAGGGGAGAGTGACCATCCGTAGCCGCTACCGGGATGGAGAGCTCTCGATTGAGGTCGAGGACAACGGAGTCGGGATTCCCGAGTGGGAGCTCTCGAAGATCTGGACCGCTTTCTACACCACCAAGGGGACCTCGGGAACCGGACTCGGACTCGCGGTGTCCAAAAAACTCGCGGAGGATGTCGGCGGAAGAGTCCGAGCGGTCTCCAACCCGGGCCAAGGGGCGACCTTCGTCTTCACTCTCCCCGCTCTGGCGATCGAGTCGCCCGACATGCTCCCGACGTTGGACGACGAGCGGGCCCCCGATAGCGCCCGTCCCACATAGACCTTAACCACGTCCTGTCCGCGGGCGCGCGATGCCGTTTTTCGAGCTCCCAAGAAAATCAATGATCAGATGGATTTCGGGATGCGAGCCATGCTCCTCGATCATCCGCGCCACCGCCTCATCCTGTCGCAGGCCGCTCAGGTAGAGGATCTTGTAGGCGTCATGGATGGCGCGAACCTTCTCATGAGAAAAACCGCGCCGCTGCATCCCCACCACGTTGACCCCGACCGGTGCGCCGGGATTGCCGGCGGCGCGAAAGAAGGGCGGCAGGTCTTGTCTCAACCCTGAAAAGCCCCCCATGAACGAGCCTCTTCCCAACCGAGTGTGCTGGTGCAGAGCGATCACTCCGCCGATCACACACCAGTCATGGATTTCCACATGCCCGGCGAGCGTGGCCACATTGGCCATGATGACCTCGTCTCCCACCTTGCAGTTGTGGGCCACATGCGAGTTCGCCATCAGCATGCAGCGGGACCCGATGAGCGTGGACTCCCCCTCTCCGGTCGCGCGGTTGGCGGTCACATACTCCCGGAAGGTGTTGTCCTCCCCGACCTGAAGCCGGCTCGCCACCCGGCTGTTCCACTTCTTGTCCTGAGGAGGGGTTCCCAGCACGGACCCATGGCCGATGAAGTTCCTCTCTCCGATGACGGTGTTGGCGTCGATCAGGACATGGGACTGGAGAACCGTCCCCGCACCGATCCGGGCGTTACCCTCGATTCGGCACCAGGGTCCGACCTCAACCCCCTCTCCGATTTCCGCGCCACTTGAAACAATGGCCGTTGGATGAATGCGAGCGCTCATGGGGATGACCTTGGGGCCTCCGTGGCCGTGGGTGTCGGCGTGGGTTGCGCGCCCGGGAATGGACCTTGAGTCCACACCCAGATCGGCCAGCGGGTGTTGGCCGAAAGCATGTTCTTTTCGGTGTTGATGAACCCGGTAAGGAAGACAAGCAGGATGTAGACAGCCGCGCTCCCACCGATCCAGCCGCGCCAGTTTGCCGTCTCTGATATTTGATCCGGCTCCGAGCAGTCTCGTCGCGCGTGGATTGTCAGGAAGTAGATCGCGTAAAGGCCCATCAGAATCAGAAGGCCCCAGAAGACCTCGTGCATGTTGATGTATCCTTCCCGCCTCGGCTGGAAGAAATACAGCGCGCCGGTGTTTTGGATGAGCAGCATCACGGCAGACAGCCACATCACCGGAAGCCAGGAGAACTCGGTCCGGTTGCGGTTCAGGAGAAACAGAATCAGTCCCGCTCCGAGAAACGCCGCCAGCCCCCACAAATGAAGCAGGGCGGTGACCGTTCCGGCCAGTTCGGCGGGATCGCTGATTCCCAGGGTCGGCAGGGATCCTTTAATGTTTTCCAGGACCTTCTCCGGCCCAAGACGCATGGTGAGGTGGCAGAGTGGGATCCCAGCGATCACGTAGAGGGCCCCCAGGTTGCGCGCCAGGCGGAACCAGGTGTTCTCCTCCGGCGGGTCGTCGATCTTCCGCCCCAGCATGCCGAAGGCGAAGATGAAGCCGCCGATGAACCCACACCCGGTTTCCATCACATTCCAATCGTTAATGCTCCACCCCTCGGGAAGGTTGCGCGCGATGTTGCCCCATAGACGGGCCACCGCCATGCCCAGGCCGAACCCGATGTACCCGAACATCGCCCCTTTCAGGCCATACCACTTTTTGTGAAGGTACAGCCAGGCGAACAGCGCGATTGCGCCACCGGTGTAGGCGACTGAAAGGTTGGAGCGGTAGGGATTGATGTCGAACCCGATCAAGGTGTAAACGATGTGGTACGCCGCCCACCCCGAGACGGCGATGGTCGTAGCAAGGCTCGCCCATTCTTCGAGTCGAAGACGTTTCCGTTCAAGGAAAAGGCCCACCGCCGCGCAACCGAAGGTCCCCCATGCCCCGCCCTGGAGGATCAGGCAGAAGAACCCATAGGAGTAGTTGATGAAGGTGTTTGACTGGGCGTACCCATGGAGCACCGCGTAGCTCATTTTGCCGCCCATTCCGATTCCGACGGCGGAGAGCGCGGCAAGCAGCGGCATCCAGCGAAAGGCGGCCTTCTGGCCGGTCACGAAACAGAACGCGAGCCCCAGGATCGCCCCCGGATAGCTCGCCCCCAGCACATGTCCGAAGTCGCCCCGGATTCCCCAACCGAGGCCGACTCCAAGCCCCACAAAAGCCGCGCGAAAAAGACGGTCCCAGAATGTCATGGAACTGATTCCTCCTTAACCATGCACCGGCTCCCCCACCGCGGCGTGAAGGGCCTCCAGGCTCACCTCGGTCAGCGTGGGATGAGCGTGGATGGTGTGGGCCAGGTCCTTGACCGAAACCCGATTCTGTTTGGCCACCACGAACTCCATGATCAGCTCGGTGGCTTCGGGACCGATGATGTGCGCGCCGAGCAGCTCGCCGGTTTCGGCGTGACGAATGACCTTGGAGAACCCATCCGTGTGGCCGAGGGCCATCGCCTTGCCGTTCGCCATGAACGGGGATTTCCCAACTTCCACAGGAATCCCTTGCTCCCTGGCTTCCGCTTCCGATAGCCCCACGCTTCCGATCTGCGGATAGCAGTAGGTGCAACGCGGCACCGCGGAGTAGTCGATGGGATGCGCCTCGGCGCCCGCCAAGTGCGAGGCGGCCAGCCAGCCCTCAACCTCGGCGACATGAGCCAACTGGTAGTTCCCGATGGCGTCCCCGATGGCGTAGATCGAGGGATCATCGGTGCGGCAATACGCATCCGTTAAGATCACTCCTCGGTCTGTCTTCACTTGGGTGCTCTCCAACCCGATCCCCTCAATCACCGCGCGCCTTCCCACCGCGACCAGACACACATCCCCCTCGATCCCGAGCTCCTCCTCGCCTTTCTTGTAGATCGCGCGAACCCCATCATCCGTCCGCTCCACCTTCTGAACCGCCACACCTGTGAGGCACTTGATCCGGGACTTCTTAAAGAAGCGCTCGAGCTGCTGCGACACCTCAGGATCCTCCAGCGGAACCAGGCGTGGAAGGTACTCCAAAATGGTCACCTCGCTGCCGAACACATGGTAGATGCTTGCGAACTCCACGCCCACCGCGCCGGAGCCGATCACCAGGAGACGCTTGGGCGGACTCTTCATGGCAAGCGCGCCGACATTCGATACAATCCGGTCCTCATCCAGCTCAACACCCGGCAGGCTCTTGGCCACCGATCCCGTGGCGATGATGATCTTGTCCGCTTCAATGCTCCACTTCTCTCCGGAGGAATCCACTTCGATCCGATTCGAAGTCGCCAGTCTCCCGAACCCGTTCACCACCGTGATGTTGTTCTTCTTCATGAGGAACTGGACCCCTTTGTGAAGGCGCTCCACGATTCCCCATTGGCGCTGGATAACCGCGCTCCAATCAAAGGTCACTTCCCCCGTCTTGATCCCAAACTGCTCGCTTTCGCGGCAGGTCCGCAAGACATCCGAATTCTGGATCAGTCCCTTGGTGGGAATACAACCGACATGCAGACAGGTCCCGCCGAGTTTATTCCTCTCGACCAGGGCCACGCTCTTTCCGAGTTGCGCGGCGCGGATGGCGGCGACATAGCCGCCGGGACCTCCGCCCAACACGGCGACATCAAAACTCTGTGTGGCAGTCATGGCTGGCAACCTTTCCCTCATGAAGACCGAGCATGTTCCGGCCTCAGTAATACTTGTTCTTGAAATACTCGCTGTAGGGAATTCCCAACGCTTTCTCGGTGTGTTTTCTGATTCTTCCCGCTTTCCGAACAATCCAGCGGATCTGAAGACGCTGCCACCAGCTGAAGCGCTCGGTTTTCCAGTAGGTCCGGAGGAAGCGGATCCGGTCCACCGGACGGATATAGACCGGGTCCGCCGAAAAGTGAAGAGAGGCCAGGTCCTTGATTCTGGACCGGACCCACCACCCGGGACGGCGACTGGCCCTTTGGACATCGATCACCGCAAGCCGTGGAGGGGTCGAAGACCCCTTGGGTTTCACAACGAAGATGTGGCCAAGGTAGAAGTCCCGATGCACCAGACCGGCACGGTGCATTCGCGCGGCGAGGCGCCCGACCTCCTCGATCGTCCGCCGTTTGTCCTTCACCGCCTCCGGAGAAAGAGGCGGCGCCCAGCTGTGGAAAAGGTGACGCTCCAGCGGGAGCCCTTCAAGATCGAGGGTGACCACAAAGGAGAGGACCTCGCTCCCCTCTCTCCTCCCTTCCCCCCAGACAATCACTTGCGGAACCGGAATCCCCGCATGGCTGAAGAGGGCAAGCTTCTCAACCTCCTTGCGGGCCTCGGTTGCCCTTGGAGCAAGCCCCAGCTTCTGGGCCAGGGTCTCCGCGCGGGGAGGTTCCAGGTGGCGTTTGACAAAGAGCGCTCCGGGGATGCCGGTAACTTCGATGGCGACCACCGGTCGCTTGGGCCGCATCGAGACCTCTCGGTATTCGACTCGGGCGAGCGCCATCCAGTCCGAAAAGGATCTCAAACCGACCGCCTCAAGGCGTGGGCGATAGTCCGGGTCGAACCAGACAATTCCCGACTCGGACTCCATCCGTTCAAACGGCCCCTCGGCGCTTTTCCGCATGACGGATCGGATGATACGGATTAAGGCCGGAAAAGGGAGACTCACGCGCTCATGGGGCAATCAGCCCAGGCTCCCCCCGAACCTCAATCGCATTTCACGGACCAGGCAATAGGTCACCGGCACGATGAACAGGGTGATGAGCTGGATGCACATCCCCCCGAAACATGGAATCGCCATCGGAACCATCACATCCGACCCTTTACCGGTCGAGGTGAGCACCGGGAGCAGCCCCAAGATCGTGGTCGCGGTGGTCATCATGCAGGGACGAATCCGCCGCATTCCGGCATACAAGGTGGCCTCGCGGATGGACTCGATGGAATCCGGTTTTACCTCCTCGAAACGCTGGTCGAGATAGGTCGCCATGACCACGCCATCATCCTCGGCGATCCCAAACAGCGCGAGAAATCCGACCCAGACCGCCACCGACAAGTTAATGGCGTGCACCTGGAATAGATCCCGGAAATTCGTTCCGAAGATCTCGAAGTCCAGGTACCAGTGCTGGGAATACAACCAAATGAATAGGAATCCCCCGGCCCAGGACACAATGATCCCGGCGAACACCATGAAGGTGGTCGAGATGGTCCGGAACTGGAGATACAGAATCAGGAAACTCAGAAACAGGGAGAGCGGGATCACCACGAAGAGGGTCTTGGTGGCGCGGACCTGATTTTCATACGAACCGGCGAACCTGTAAAACACGCCCGCCGGCAGACTCAGCTCCCCGGCTTCCTCCTTCGACTTGAGATACTCCTGAGCGGCTTCCACCACATCCACCTCCGCAAATCCGGCCTTCTTGTCGAAGAGGACATAGGAGACCAGGAAGGTGTCCTCGCTCTTGATCTCCTGAGGCCCGCGGACATATCGAATCGTGGCGAGCTGCGCGAGCGGGATCTGCGCCGGACCGGCCACCTCGCCGCCCATCGCCGCCGGTTGGGCGCCGGTGGGCGAGGGTGGAGCGCCGCTTCTCATGCTGGGAACCAGAATTCGTCCCAGTTCCTCCAAATTGTCGCGGAGCTCCCGTTGGTAGCGCACGCGCACGGGGTAACGCTCACGCCCCTCGACGGTCCGGGTTATGGGCATTCCCCCGATGGCCATCTCAATCACATCCTGAACATCCCGGATGTTGACCCCATAACGCGCGATGGCGTGACGGTCGAGGTGGATTTCGAGATAGGGTTTCCCAATCACGCGGTCGGCGATGACCGTGGCGGGTTCCACGCTGGGGACATCCTTGAGGAGCTTCTCGATCTCCAGGCCGGCCTTTTCGATCTGGTCAAGGGTGTGGCCATAGACCTTGACCCCCATCGCGGCGCGCATGCCGGTCTGGAGCATGACCAAGCGGGTTTCGATGGGTTGGAGCTTGGGCGCCGCGGTGGAGCCGGGGGTTTGCGCGGCCTTGACAATCTCGTTCCAGATGTCGTCGGCATGCTTGATCTCATCCCTCCAGTTCCGAACCCGATCTCCGGTTTCGGGATCGATGCTCCATTCCGGTTTATAGTTGATGACTGTCTCCACCATGGAAATCGGGGCCGGATCGAGCGGACTATCCACCCGCCCGATCTTCCCCACCACCGAATCCACTTCCGGTATCTGGGCGATCAGTTTGTCCTGCTTGGCGAGGGCATCCATCGATTCCCCGACACCGGCGTGCGGCATCGTGGTCGGCATATACAGATAAGAGCCCTCATCCAGGTGGGGCATGAACTCCTTTCCGAGTCCGGGAAACTCGTGGACTCCGGCCACCCACAAGGGGGTTGCGCGCAGGGAGTCCCCCTTGAGTCCCACCCGGTCCATCAGATGCGGGACCATCCCGAAGGTGCGGTCGAATCCGAGCCACACGGTCAGCCCGAAGAGCAGTATGCTTCCCGGAACCATGTAAAAGGTCAGCTTATGGCGAAGGAAGAAGCGCAGGACATACGGATAGGCCGCCTGAAAGAGCACCAGGGCCCCAATGACGGTCCCGTAGATCACCAGAACAATAATCAGGTTTTTCGTGAATCCCGGTCCATGCCCCAAAGGCATCCAGCTGTTGGTGAGAATGAATGTCACCACGCCCACCGCGGCGGCGTTGAAGAAGTAGTGCGTTCCCTTCCTCCACCAGCCCACAAGGCCGGTTTCGATCAGGCGATACAGGCCCATCCCCATCACCAGGAGCCCGAGCCAGAAATTCAAGGAAGACGCAAGCCACGCTCCCACGCCGAGAGTGAGGGCGGCATGGAAAACCCGGACCTTGAGGGACCGCCTCCGGCGACGGACGATCAAAAGGGTCAGCGCCGGAACCAGGGCAATCGCCACGATCAGGGAGGCGACCAGGCAGAAGGTCTTCGTGTACGCCAGCGGTTTGAAGAGCTTTCCCTCGGCCCCGATCATCGTGAAAACCGGAAGGAACGATATGACTGTCGTGGACATCGCGGTCACAATCGCGCTCCCGACCTCCGAGGCCGAGGCGAACACGGTCTCCTTGGGGTCCTCGTGAGATTTTTCTTTCTCCACTCGGCTGATGATGTTCTCACAGAAGATAATCCCCATGTCCACCATCTCGCCGATGGCGATGGCGATCCCCGCGAGCGACATGATGTTGGCGTCCACGTTGAACACTCGCATCAGAATGAAAGAAATCAGAATGGTGAGCGGCAGGAGGCTGCACAGCATCACCGAGCTCATGAAGTGCGAAAGCATGATGACCACGATCAGGATGCTGGTGAGGACCTCCTCCTTGAGGGCCTCGCGGAGGGTGTCGAGGGTCTCGCGGATCAGCTCGGTCCGGTCATAGAAGGGAACCAGACGGATTCGAGACACCGTTCCATCATCGAGTTTCTTTTCGTATCCCCGCAGAACCCATGTGTCCTTGCCGTCCACGACCTCGTGTTCGCCGATCCGGTCGAGGGTTCCCTTGACATTCCGGATGACTTGGAGCGGGTTCTCCCCGTAGCGGACGACGACCACGCCGCCGACAACCTCGGCGCCCTCCTTGTCGAGCACTCCGCGACGAAGCGCGGGTCCCAGGCTCGCCTTGGCCACGTTGCGGATATAGATCGGAACGTTGTCGTTCTCCTTGATAACCGTGTTTTCAAGGTCTTCCACCGACTTGATGTAGCCGATGCCCCGGACAATGTACTCGACCTGGTTCAGCTCGATGGTGCGCGCGCCGACATCAATGTTGGATCTTCGGACCGCCTGCGCGACCTCATCCAACGTGACCCGATAGGCGCGCATGGCGTCCGGATCGACATCCACTTGGTATTCCTTGACATGTCCGCCGACCGAGGCGATCTCGCTCACTCCATCCGAGCTCTGGAGTGCATAGCGAACAGTCCAGTCCTGAATCGAGCGAAGCTCATCGAGTCCCCATTCCCTACCCTCCAACGTGTACCAGAACACCTGACCCAAGCCGGTGGCGTCCGGGCCCATTGTGGGAACCACGCCCACAGGGAGCTCGTTCTGCACGGTCGAGAGTCGCTCGAGGATCCGCGCGCGGGACCAATAGAACTCGATGTCATCCTTGAAGATGACATTCACGCTGGAGAACCCGAACATCGAGAAGGAGCGGACCTCCTTGACTCCGGGGACCCCCAGCATGGCCACGGTGAGCGGGTAGGTGATCTGGTCCTCCACATCCTGGGGAGAACGGCCCTCCCAATCCGTGAATACAATCTGCTGGTTCTCGCCGATGTTGGGGATCGCGTCCACCGGCACCGGGTTGGTGGGAAAGCCCTTCGAGTCCCACTCGAAGGGCATGACATAGAGGCCCCAGCCGAGGAGCAGAACAATCATCAGGAACACGATCAGCGGATTGTCCATGCAGAACCGGATGAACCGGTCGATCAGGGACATGTCACGGGGATCGGGCGGTCGCGGAGTTTCGATAGCGCTCATCGCGCGACCTCCCCGCCGACCTCGGCCACCGGGAAGGTTTCGCGAAACTCCCCACAGCGGAGCATCTTCGCGCCATAATAGGGATTCGCGATCATCTTACCGGTCTGAATCCAGGGGGCCCCGTTTTCCAGCGCCATCGGGCAGAAGGCGTGCTTGACCGGGGTATCGGTCAGATTTCCATAGCGCCGAACCATCTCGATCAGGACATTGGAAAGCGGGAAGAAATCCTTGCGAAGAGTTTCGATGTCGGCGGCCTTGGAAACGGGATCGAAGGCGACGGTGAGACTTTCTCGATCCTTTTTCCACTGTTCTCCGCTCTCCGCGGGCGCGCCCTCGACTGGGAGTTCGGCCAACGCCGCCCCGAGGTCCTTGACCGCCTTGCTTGCCCCCTCGAAGGAGTCCTGGGAAAGGGCCAACTGAAGCGCGAGATACACACCCAGAACCGCCTTGAATTTGGCGGAAAGAACCGGTCCGAGGTTCACCTCAGGCGCGACCTTCGGAGCGGGAGTGGGAGTGGGCGCGGGAGCTTCGACCTCGGGGTCGCCCCCAGCCGATTCAAAGGTCCGTCGAAACTCCCCACAGCGGAGCATCGATGCGCCATAGTAGGGATTTGCGATTTGCTTCCCGGTCTGAAGCCAGAAGGCCCCATTCTCGAGCGCCATCGGGCAAAAGACTTCTTTCAGCGGGTCCGAGGAGACATTCCCAAAGTGGCCGACAAAGGTGAGCAGGGCATTTGAAAGAGGCGAGAAGGCCGCGCGCAACTCTTCCATCTTCGGGGCCTTGACCACCGCCTCGATGGTGGCGCGGAGCTGGACGGAATCCTCGGCCCAAGCCGTGGAGGCCTGTTCCGGGATTCCCCCGCTCGGAAGACTTTGAATGGCGTTGCGGAGGTCCCCCGCGGCCTTCGCCGCCGCCTCGAAAGAGTCCTCGGCAAGCGCTTTCTGAACCGCGAGATACGCCGCTAGCACGGGTCGGACCTTAAGGGCCTGGGCCTCGCCGAGGCGCGCCAGGGGTGGCGTGGGCTTGGCCAGCTCCTTGGAGGTTCCGGACCCCGGCGCCTCTTCCCCCATGTCGGGGGGATTCAGCATGCTGGGTTTGGCCTGAATCTGGAGCGCGCTGTCGATCTTGAAGTTCCCCCGAGTCACCACGCGCTCCCCTTCGGCAAGGCCCCTTTCGACCAGATAGAACCCATCCGCGCGCGAGCCGAGCTCGATGGTGCGACCGACATAATAGATGCCGTCCTCACGGTTCTCTTCCACATAGACCACCGCGCGCTTCCCGGTGATCAGAGGGGCGGAGTCGGGGATCACCAGCGGAAGGTTCTCCGGCGAGGCGGTCACCTCGTATCCCAAGGACTTAGCGGTCTCAAGGCGCATGGAGCACACCGGACAGAAGCCGAAGAGGTCTTCCACCACTTCGGGGTGCATCGGGCAGATCCACTTGTCGGCGAGTTCCGGAGCGATCACTTTGCCGCCGGTCGCGGGGGTGGCGAAAATGGTGGCGCGCACGAACATCCCCGGCTTGAGGCGACGGTCCGGGTTGGGAACATTGACCCGCAGCTTGACTGTCCGCGAACGCTCATCGAGCACCGGACTGATGAAGGAGAGCGTTCCCTCGAAGGTCTCCCCAGGGTAAGCCTCGGTTTCGAAGTGCACATGCTGGCCGTAATGGAGCCATTTCATGTCGGACTCGTAAGCGTCCAGGAACACCCACACCCCGGACAGGTCGGCGATGGTGTAGATCGGGGTTCCCTCCTCCACATACATCCCCTCCGTTCCCTCCCGCCTGGTGACAATGCCCCGAGTGGGGGAATAGATCGTGAGGGTGTCCTTGGGTTTCTTTTCGGCGATCACTTCCTCAACCTGGACCTCGGTGAGTCCCAGTCGCAACAACTTCCCCTTCGCGGCTTCGATCAAGGATTCCCCGGTCCGCTTCATCAGCGACGAATCGGAGCCTTTCATCTCCTCCTGGGTGCGTATCGCTTGGAGCAGCTCCTGCTGGGCCGAGTAGAGTTCGGGACTGTAGATCTCCACCAGGTGATCATCCTTACGGACCTCGATCCCGGTATAATCCACGAACAGGTTTTCCAGCCTCCCGGCCACCCGCGCGCTGATCATCGCGAGTCGGGTCTCATCCGGCGTAATGATCCCCACAAGTCGGACAGTCTTGGTGATCGCGCGACGCTCCACCGGGGCGGTTTCCACCTCCGCGAGGAAGCGTTCCCGATCCGAGAACTTGAGCTCCGGGACATCGGCATCCCCCGAACCCTCCTCGACCGGGATCAGGTCCATGAAGCAGATCGGGCACTTCATGTCGCCGGAGGGGAGCTTGATCTGAGGGTGCATGGAGCAGGTCCACCACTTGGGCGCGGCCGCCTCGGTCAGCTTCTCGGACCCCGAAGCGGCGGAGTGACCCTCAGGGACGGCATCCTTCGTGACAACATCTCCTTGGGGCGCCGAGCGGAGCCCGGCGATGTAGCCGCCCGCCGCAGTGAGAGCGAGCAGAACAAGGATAAGATAAGGCGTGATCTTGCCTTGCTGGGTGTTCATTGGGACTCCTCCAGTGGCGCCTCTTCAGGCGCGGAAAGGGGCGCGGCGCTGGGCGCGGAACCCACAAGCGGTCGGGCGTTGGTCTCGACCAGGGAGCGCCCCACAAGCGCCTCGATCTTGGCGAGGGCCTGGCCATAACTCGCCGCCGCGCGGTAGTAATTCTCTTGGAAGGCCAGGAGCTCGCGCTCCGTGTCCACCAACTCCAGGAATGTCGATTCGCCGGCGCTGTAGCCGGTCTCGGTGACCTCCACGGATTGCCGCGCCTTGGGGAGCAGAACCTCGGAAAGCAGGCGCACCTGACGTTCGGCGTTTCTCAACCGGTAGAGCTCGCTTTGCAGCTCCACCGCAAGCTCATTCCTCGCCTCCTCGCGCATGCTTTGGGCCTCGCGGACCCCGGACTCCGCCTCGCGCACACCCGCGGCGAGACGTTTCCGGTAAACCGGCAGGTTGATTCGGAACATCGCGACATATTCATCAGGGACGTCCTCTTTACGGTTGCCGTTCATCCAATTCAGTCCGAACGAGAAATCGGGGTAGTAGTCCTTCTTGGCGAGATTCACCTGATCGACCGCCTTGCGAATCCGGGCATCCAGACCTTGAAGCTCGGGGTTCGCCTGAAAGGCGATTTCAAGCACCTTGTCGGTTTCGAGCGCGGCCTCGCGCAAATCGATCTCCGTGGGGGGTGGGAGCGGGGAGGTCGTGGGGCGATTCATCGCGGCGTTGAGGCGCGCTCCCACCGGGGCCCGTGAATCCTCAAGGTCACGAAGGTCAATCTCCACCTTGCCGAGCTCCACCTGAGCCTTGACCACATCCTGGCTCCCCCCCTTGTCCACTCCATAGCGCGCGGCCGCCACGCTCTCGAAATGCTTGAGGAGGTCCAGACTCTCCGCCGTGATCCGGATCGTCTGCTCGAGGTAGTAGTATTCGTAGTAGGCATCCTTGACCTCGGCGCGCAAATCGAGCCTCCTCTTTTCCATTTCCTTCCGGAGCGCCTCGGCTTCGGCGGATTCGATTCGTCCCCGCAGCTCCAGCTTCCCGGGATAGGGAAACATCTGCATCACGCTGAGTTCCTCTTGCGGCTCCATGGTGCGTTCGAGGTACTCCATGTAGGTGAGCTCGGGATCTTCAAGCGAGGTGACCTGAGGGATCTTCTCCAGCGCGCCGCGCCAGCGGTGGTGGGCCGCGCGAAGCCCCGGATTGTTCCGCTCCGCCAGGAGGATCAGATCCTCCAGCGCGGCAACCTGGGAAAGGTCGCTCCCCATGCCCCCCGATGCCGGGGGCGGCGGCACTGGAACCGAAGCGGGGCTTTGCCCCCAAGAGGGTGAAACCGCGAGTGTTGCTCCCAAGAAAAGCGGGACGAACCAGGATGTCTTCCCGATCATGTCAGTTCCCCTTTTGGACCTCTTGTCCGCGATGGCGCGCGGAATGTGGATGGGAGGGCGAGCCTCGCGCCGTTCCCCCCGCGCTCGGGGGCAAGGAGACAACTCGGAGCGCGGAAAATCAACGCACCCAGAGAAACGGGTTGTATCCCGGAAACGGTCGGTGGGCAGACCTCTCCCCTAGGAGGGAGCAAGGCGGGTCAACATCGAATGGCGTGCGAGGCTAAAAACAACGGAAGGTGGGATTCCCATCCCGAAAGAGTCGCGAGGGACTCGGCGCATCCCTCCACAAGGACAACCGTCCATGTGATCGGGGCCGAGGGGCAGGCCATGTTCGCCAGGTCACGGATTCCACCGCGAGAGTCGGCCTGTGCGGGGGCCTGATTCGGCTGCTGGGCGTGGTCGTTACAGTGACAGATCCCCAACCCGCAGCGGCAGTCGGTTCGCCCACAGCCGGAACACGTGTGCTTGGAGCAGCATCCGTGCGAATGTCCGTCCATATTGCGGCAGGTTCTCCCGCAAGGTTCGGATTTCTCCCCTGCGTTCGGATGAACCGAACAAACGCATGGGGCGCACGGGATGGTCCCCACCAGGGAGACCGCAAGCCACAGGGCGAAGAGGCGATGGAACATGACAAGTTGAATTCTATCCCGAACCGGAAACCGGAATCAAGGTTGCAATGATTCCAAGTCGTGGCAAAGGGTTCCGAATTCCGGTACACTGGGACAGATGCGCCCTCAAAACGCGCGGGAACGGGAGGGTTGACCATGAGCATGAATTTGAGATTGCCGGCGTCCTGGGTCCTCTTGGGACTGCTGGTCGTTTCCGAGCCACTGGCCGCCGAGGTGCTGCAAATCGACTTGCCCGATCTGGCGGAGAACCCGGAGGCTCGACCGCTCCGAGTGGTCCGCATCCCCGCCGGAACCTTCTTGATGGGATCTCCGGACAGCCAAATTCCGCACAATGTGGATGAAGGCCCGGTCAAGGAAGTGACCATCCCCCAGGAATTTTACCTCGGGGAAACCGAGGTGACCCAAGCCCAGTGGGTGGCGGTGATGGGGGGAGTTCCGACCAGTCTTTACGGTGGGGCGTTTGGAGTGGGCGACAACTACCCGATCTATGATGTCTCTTGGAACGACATCTGCGGTCCCGGAGGTTTCCTGGATCGGATCAATGCCCTGGGAATCGGGTCTTTCCGTCTGCCCTCCGAGGCGGAATGGGAATATGCGTGCCGCGCGGGAACGACCACGCGCTTTTCGTTCGGGGACTCGGGCTGGTGTGACCTGGATTGCTCCGATTGTCTCGCGGAGGACTCGTCCGGCTATCGCTCCAATTACATGTGGTACTGCTGGAGCGATGACAGCAACGGCTATGGGAAAGGAACCAAGCCGGTGGGCCGGCTCTACGCGAACCCCTTCGGCCTGTACGACATGCACGGCAATGTGTGGGAATGGTGCCAAGATTGGTACCGCGCCTCCTACGCGGAGGCCCCGGATGACGGCTCTGCCTACGAGGAGCCGCTGCTCCAACGCGCGCGAGTGTTTCGAGGCGGGCATTGGGGGGACACGGCTTGGTATTGCCGCTCCTCAATGCGTTCCAGCGCCGACCCCAACAACCGCAGCAGCATTCGCGGCTTCCGAGTGGTTTGGGCTCCTTGAAGGAACCACCAACTTTCGACCCTTCGCCCCTGTAGGACAGGCGCCCTGCTCGGCCCCTCATGTCCCCGACTTACATTCTAAATCATCCCTAGTGAACACTTTGGGGACACAAGGTTTCTCAAGACTTCACTTGCATGACAACAAACATGTACTACAATATTCTTAATTGTTCCGTCGCTCCCTCGCGCTCCCTTTAACCGACTGAGCCCCGGAATACGTCCCTGGATAGGGGGGCGGAAGATGGCAGACTCAGCGACGAAGGGTTTCTTCCCGGATCAGTTCCCCCGGTGGTTGGCTCTGACCTGGTTGATCGCCATGCCCGCGCTCGTGGCGGGAGGAGTGTCGTTTTATCTGGTCCAGGAGGCGATCGTCCGCCGCGACGTCGAATCCAACCTCGATGCCATCGCCCAACTCAAGGTGAACCAAATTGTTCAGTGGCGAAAGGAGAGGTTGGATGACGCTTCGTTGATGACGGCAAGCACGTTCCTGGTGAAGGGATTCTTGGATTGGGTGGAGAGTCGCGATCCGAGGATGCGGGACCAAGTCTTGGATCGCATGAGGGCCTCATGCCTGTACCTTCCTTACAGCGATGTTCTCCTGGTGGATGCTTCCGGGCAGATTCTTCTGAGCGTGAGCGGACGAGAGGATCCGTATCTTGAACCTCACTTGTCCGCCGCCCTCCATGCCGCTCGTCCCATGCTCACTGATCTGCGGACCGATCCCGGCGAGTCATCCGTCCACGTGGACGTGATCGCTCCGATTGTGAAGGAGGAATCCGGAAAGAACGAAGTCATCGGCGCGATTATCCTGGAGTCCAACGCCGAGCAATTCCTTTACCCCATGCTTCAGACTTGGCCGGGGAACAGCTCCACCGCCGAGACCACCCTATACCGTCGGGATGGCGATTCCGTGCTGTTCCTCAATCAGCTGCGCCACCAACGGGATGCCGCGCTCAAACTGCGCGTCCCCCTCTCAAGGACCGAGGTTCCCGCTGTCAGAGCCGTGTTGGGAGGGGAGGGAGTGATCCACGGCCCGGATTATCGTGGAGTGCCGGTACTGGCGGTGGTGAAGGCCATTCCCAATTCGTCTTGGTTTCTGACTGCGAAGATGGACCGGAAAGAGGCGTTCTCCATCTGGCGCTTTCAAGGGGTTATTATCCTTACGTTGCTTCTGGGCATGGTCCTTTTGGGGACCGCCGGCGGGGGCCTCTTGTGGAGACAGCAGGTCTCTCTCCAGCGCTATACCCGTGGTCTGATCGAGGCCACTTTGGATCCGATGGTGACGATCAGTCCTGAGGGAAGGATCACTGATGTGAATTTGGCCACGGAGAGAGCGACGGGACTGAGTCGGAAGGAACTGATCGGCACTGAGTTTTCCGACTATTTCACCGAGCCGGACAGGGCGCGCGAGGGATACCGGGAGGCGTTCGCGAAAGGCCAGGAACAGGACTATCCGCTTGAACTCAAGCGCGGAGATGGAAGCTTGATGTCGGTCTTGTACAACACGTCCGTTTACAGGGACGGGAGAGGAAGGGTGGCGGGGGTATTGGCCGCCGCGCGGGACATCTCCGAGCGCAAAAACACGGAAAGGAATCTGCAACTATCCGAGGAGCGCTTCCGCTCGCTCATTCTGGCCACCGCGCAGATCGTGTGGACGACCGACGCGGAGGGGAATGTCGAGGACATGCCCGCTTGGCGGGCCTTCACGGGTCAAAGCATTGAGGAAGTCCGAGGCGCGCGTTGGACCGAGGCGCTTCATTCCGATGATCGCGCGAGAACACTTGCCGTCTGGCAAGACTCAGTGAAACGGCGTTCGCTTTATGACACCGAGTACCGAGTGCGTCGCCACGACGGCCAGTACCGTTATTTCGCCGCTCGCGGCGTTCCGCTGCTCGATGAAGATGGATCCATCCGCGAATGGATCGGTTACTGCGCCGATATCCACGATCGCAAACTGGCCGAAGAGGAAATCAACCGCCTCAACGCCGAACTGGAGCAGCGGGTTCTGGAACGAACTGCTCAGCTCCAAGCCGCCAACAAGGAGCTGGAGGCCTTCGCCTACTCCGTATCCCATGACCTGCGCGCTCCCCTGCGCGCCATCGATGGGTTTACACGCATCCTTCGCGAGGATTTCGAACCGAAATTGGACGCCGAAGGTACACGGATTTGTTCCATCATCTCGGAAAACACAAATAAGATGGGTCAACTGATCGACGATCTCCTGGCCTTCTCTCGGCTGGGGAGGGTGGAGATCCGACACTCCTTGACCGACATGGGCGCCCTCGTGAAGGCGGTTTTCCGTGAGCTGTCCACGCCTAAGGAACGGGAGCGCATTGATTTCCTGGTGGAACCGATTCCCGAGGCCATCTGCGACCAAAGTCTGATTCGTCAAGCGTGGTCTAATCTGATCGCCAACGCGATCAAATTCTCTTCTAAACGAGAGCGCGCGGTGATCCGGGTCCGAGGGGAATTAGCGGATGGCGAGGTGATTTACACGGTGGAGGATAATGGGGCGGGATTCGATATGCGGTACGTGGATAAGCTCTTCGGCATCTTCGAACGCTTACACAGCACCCGGGAATTTGAGGGGACCGGCGTGGGGCTCGCGATTGTCCAGCGCGTGATTCACCGCCACGGGGGTCGATTATAGGCGCGGGGGTCAGTCAACGAGGGAGCGAGCTTTCACTTCTCACTTCCCCTAAAAGGAGAAAGTTCATGAATGATCTGAATGGACTGGTTGCTGTGGATGTTTTGCTTGTGGAGGACAACCCGCAAGACGCGGAACTGATCATGAGGGCCCTGAGGAAGGAGAATCTGGCAAATCAACTTGTTTGGGTGGAGGACGGCGCGGAAGCGCTCGATTTCTTTTACTGCCGGGGAAGGTTCAAGAGCCGCCAGCCCAACGCCTCCCCGAAGGTTGTCCTGCTGGACCTCAAGCTGCCGAAGGTGAGCGGCTTGGAGGTCCTCAGAACTCTGAAGCAAGAGGCAAAGACCCGCGCCGTGCCGGTGGTGATTGTAACTTCCTCGCGCGAGGATCCGGATATCAAGGCGGCCTACGCGCTCGGCGCCAACAGCTATGTGGTCAAGCCGGTGGAGTTCGAAAGTTTTGCCGGCGCCATGAGCCGGCTCGGCCTTTTCTGGCTTCTTGTGAATGAGGTTTCAAAATGACTTCGACGACTCCTGCCCGAAGTTTAGGCACCGAAGCCATCCCAGCGACTGATCTCTCAATCCTGATTGTCGAAGATCTCCCTAGCGACGCTGAGCTTTGCCAACACGTCGTCTCCAAAGTGCTTCCGTCGTGCCGGTATCTTCGAGTCGAAACACGCGAGGAATTCACCACGGCTCTCGATACCTTCCGACCTGATTTGATCCTTTCCGATTTCATGCTCCCCAGTTTCGATGGCCTGAGCGCGCTCAAGATCGCGCTGGAACAGGCGCCCGAAGTCCCCTTCATCATCGTGACCGGATCAATCAACGAAGACACCGCGGTGGAGTGCATGAAGGTCGGGGCGTGGGATTACATCATTAAGCAGAATATCGCGCGCCTGCCGTACGCGGTCAAAGAGGCGCTCGCCCATCGGCAGGCCCAGAGAGCCATGGCCGCGGCGGAAGACGCAATGCGCGCCAAGGAGACACTCCACCGGACTCTGATTGACAACCTGCCGCAACTTGTCTGGCACAAGGACCGGTCCGCCTCTTTTGTCACATGCAACCTTGCTTTCGCACAGGCGGTGGGCGTTCCCCCGGAAGAAATCACGGGCAAGGGAGACCACGACTTCTACCCCACCGAGCTGGCTGAAAAGTATCGAGCAGACGACCGGCGCGCCATGGAAACCGGAGAGATACTGGATCTGGAAGAAGATTGGATCCAAGGCGGGCGGGAGCGGGTCCTCCGCACCGCGAAGGTTCCTCTGAGGAACGAAAAAGGCGAGGTCTATGGCACTTTGGGGATCGCCGAGGACATCACTGAGCGAAAACGATTGGAGGAGACGATCCGGAGGAGCCGAGACCAGCTCCTGGAACAGCAGAAAGCCCTGGCCGCTGTGATCAAGAGCGATGTCTTCACGGGCGATGATTTGGATGAATCCATCCGGCGCCTCCTGGAAGTCGCCGCCCGTCAGCAGCAGGTCGCGCGGGTCAGCTTCTGGCGATTTGAAGACGGTCACAGCTCCATACGCTGCGTGGACCTGTACGAGCTGGCCGCCGATCGACACTCATCCGGGCTGGTGCTGAGAGCCGCCGATTACCCTTCCTATTTCACGGCCCTCGAATCCGAGGAGACCATCGTGGCCGACGACACGCGTTGCCATCCGGCCACGCGTGAGTTTTGGGAGTCCTATTTCAAGCCGCGCTTGATCACTTCCCTGCTCGATGTGCCCGTTCAAGCGCATGGGCAACTGGAGGGGGTCCTCTGCCATGCGCACACCGGGGAGCCGATTGTCTGGTCTCCGGAGCAGCGCCTTTTCGCCCTCTCCATCGCAAACCTCGTTTCGCTCGCGATCGAGCAGGCCGAGTCGCGGCGTCTCCAAAAGGAGCGCGATTCCCTCCAGGAACAACTCCTCCAATCCCAAAAGATGGAGGCCGTCGGGAGACTGGCGGGAGGGGTGGCCCATGATTTCAACAACATGCTCCAGGTCATCTTGGGATACTGTTTCTTGTCTCAGAAGGAGCTCCCGGCGGACCATCCCCTCATCGGAAATCTGGATCAGGTTCAATCCGCCGCGCAGCGGGCCGCGGATATCACTCGCCAGCTCCTGGCGTTTGCCCGCAAGCAGACTGTCAACCCCAGGCGTCTCGATCTGAACATGGTCGTGTCGGGCATGCTCAAGATGCTCAGGCGGCTCATCGGCGAGGATATCGATCTGCTCTGGATCGCCGGCGATAACCTCTGGGACATCTTCCTGGATCCCTCGCAGATTGATCAGATTCTCGTCAACCTCACGGTCAACGCCCGCGACGCCATTTCGGGGACCGGGAAAGTCACGGTCGAAACCTCCAATGTCGTGGTCGACAACGCCTATTGCGCCAGCCATCTGGAGTCTGCTCCGGGTCAGTATGTCCGGTTGACATTCAGCGACAGCGGCTGCGGCATGGACAAGAAAACCCTGGACCAGATCTTTGAACCGTTCTTCACGACCAAGGGGCCGGGCGAAGGAACCGGACTTGGGCTTCCCACCATCTATGGCATCGTTAAACAGAACAACGGTTTCGTCAATGTTTACAGCGAGGTTGGAAAGGGGACCACTTTTTCAATCTACTTCCCGCGCCACGAAGCCGAAGCCGAGGCGCCGCCGGAGAAACTCGCCCAGGACGGCCCGGTCGGAGGAACTGAAACCGTGTTGGTTGTGGAGGATGAGAATGCGATCTTGAATCTCGCGAAAAGGATCCTTGAGAATCTCGGATACCGTGTGCTGGTCGCCGGTCGGCCGACGGAAGCCTTACGGCTTGCCCAGAGGCATCAGGGTGACATCCATTTGCTGGTCACGGACGTGGTCATGCCGGAGATGAACGGCCGCCGGCTCCACGAGCAAATCCATTCCATCCGGCCGAACATCAAATGTTTGTATATGTCCGGCTATCCGGTCAACGCCATCGTGCACCGCGGCGTTCTCGACAAAGGACTGGTCTTCCTTCAGAAGCCCTTTTCCTCCGACGGCATGGCCGCGAGAGTCCGGGAGGCGCTTGACCGATAGACAATCAATCCCCCTTCTGAATCCATTCCACGCCCACTGCGGCGTGCTTGATGGTCTTGCCCTCCTTCACGGCGTGGGTGTAGGTCATGTGTAGTTGGCCATCCGAGCCTTCGATCAAGGAGGGATAGGCGAAGCTTCCCTGCCCCGGCTCAGTGAGCTCCAGGTGGCGTTTCCACTTCCAGGTCGCCCCCTCATCGTCCGAAAGCCAAAGCGCGAGCGAATGCCTGCCCTGCTCCGTGTCGTTGAGAATCATCACCCAGCGGCCATCCTTGAGCACAATGACCTCTAGGCTGGATCCCGGATTGGGGACATCCGAATCCACCGCCGAGGACCAAGTCTGTCCGTCATCCTTCGAGGTGCTGACCAGCGCGCGCTGAGGCTCACTCCCACTGTCCCGGCAATAGGCCACGAGCGTTCCATCTTTCTTCCGCGCCACGGTGGGCTGAATCGGGCCCATGCCGACCAGGGGCTTGCCGGCGCTCCAGGTTTCCCCGGAGTCGTCCGAAATCGCCATCAACCCCACGTTGTAACCATCCGAGTAGAGCGGGATGAGGATCCGACCGCTGGGGAGGACCAGTGGGTGGATACGGGTCATCCAGCCGGTCTCTCGTTTGATGAGGTCCTTGGCCGCTGTGATGATCTGCTCGGTGTAAGGACGAGCATACTCTCCCCAGATTCCTCGATCCGGATCGAGCTCCTTGAAGGCCCGCTCGACCTCGGCGGCAAACTCATCCCCGGGTTTGGGGAGGATGGTGTCTTGCCAAGACCACTTGGGCGCGCCTTCGCCTTGAAAATCCTCGGAGGTGCGGATCTTCAGGATGGAATGCTGCCAACCCTTGGCGAGGACCGTGATCCAGACCAGACGCAACCGCCCCTTGGGATCCAGGAACATCACCGGATTGCAGTCCGGATAATTCGGGGTGTCGGCCATCAGAAACACCGGGCCCCAATCGCTGCTCCCCTTGGCGAGACGGGCGCCCTGGATCACCACATCATCCGCGGTGCGCTCCCCGGAGCCAAAAAACCAGCACGCCAGGAGATCGCCATTCGGGCACTCGACCAAACTGCTCCCGTGGCAGTGTTTCGACTGCGGGGGGAAAATGAGCTCGCCTGGGGCCGCGGCGTCCTCCGCGAGCGCGACCGGGACGAAGGCCAAGATGCCGATCCCAAGGGCGACAAGGAGCTTTAAGCAGGGTTGTTTTTTCATGATTTCCGGATAGCCTCCAGACTTGGTTTTTCAAATTCCGCAAATGGGTTTTAGAGGAGTTTTCATGCAAACGCAACCCGGCGAGCGCCCATCCCACATCATCAGTCACAAGGACATCATGGCCCAAGTCCGGACCGATCCGACCCAGGAGCTCCACAACGAGATTCGCCACCTGTGGAAGATTCATTCGATCGCCGAGGACAACCGCGACATACCCGGGCTGATGTCCACCCTCACGGAGGACTGTGTTTATGAGATGGTCACCACGGGAGACATGTGGGTCGGGCACGCGGGCGCGACAGAGTTTTACACCACGCTCCTAGGAGCCTTTCCGGACATCAAGTTCCATTTGACGGATATCGTGGTCGGCCCGCAGGGGGTCTGTGAGGAGGCTTTTGTTCTCGGAACCCACGAGAAGGACTGGCTGAAATTCAAGGCCACCGGCAAGCTGGTGGAGTTCCGCGTGGTGATTTTCTTCCCTTGGGACCCGGTGAAACGGAAGTTCAAGGGGGAGAAAATGTATGTGAGCTACCGGGAGGATTGACACCCACGCGCGGTGTCGTTCAGACTTCTGAAGTGGCGCCCCCCCCATAATCTCACGGGGAGAAGCCCGCCGCTGGGGAGTAGTTCAATTGGTGGAACGCCTGACTCTGGATCAGGAAGTTCGAGGTTCGAGTCCTCGCTCCCCAGCCACTCGGGGCAGCCTCCTCTCCTGGAGTTATTCTTAAAGCCCTGGGAAGAGGGCTGTCGAATCCCCCTCCCCCGGCTGCCCCCATGACTGACACTCGCCCCAACTCGAGCCCAGATATTCCCCCTCAATCACTGAATTTGTCCGGCTCCACATGAATAAGGACATCCGAGATGCGGGGGTTGCCGCTCCGGATGGCGTCCTTGACCCGGTGCGCGATCCGGTGCCCATCACGCACCGGCAGATCGCCATTCACGACGACATGCAGGTCCACATAAAAGGTGAGGCCCATCTTCCGGACCATGCAGGTGTCAAGGTCGAGCACGCCGGGAACCTTGAGCGCGACTTCGCGCACCCCTTTCTCGATTTCCGCGGGCGGGGCGGCATCCATGATCTCCGCCAGAGAGGTCTTGAGCAGCTTGGTGGCGTTGTAACAGATGATGCCCGAGGCGACCAGCGCGGCCCAGTCATCGGCGGCCTGGTAGCCCTCCCCTCCGACCAGGGCAATCGAGATTCCGATGAAGGCCGCCGCCGAGGTGAGAGCATCGCTGCGGTGGTGCCAAGCGTCCGCCCGGACCGCGGTGCTGTCCACCGAGTCCCCGACTCTGTGGACCCAGCGGAAAAGCCCCTCTTTGGCCAAGACCACGAGCACCAGAACCGGCAGCGTGAACGGCGCTGGGGCGTGATGGGGGGTGTGGATCTCACGGACGCACTGGATCGCGATGCCGGCCGCCGCCGTGTACAGCGCGATCGCCACGGCGGTGGCGGCGAGAGGCTCGGCCTTTCCGTGACCGTACGGATGGTCCTCATCCGGCGGAAGCGCCGCAATCCTGAGCCCGCTGTACACCACCAGCGAGGTGAAAATATCCGTTGCGGACTCAATCGCGTCCGCGACCAGGGCATAGGAATGCCCCACAATTCCCGCAATCCCTTTGATCGCAACCAGGACGCCGCTAAAGAGGATCCCCACAAAGGTGGATCGGATTCCGGTTTGGGAAACTCTTTTCAGTTCCGATGGCATCTTCCACCTGACCTTGGCGGGTTGCGAAAACCCAGGCCGACCGTGGTACCATAGCGGAGATTGCCCTGCTTGACGAAGGCCCAGCAAACCGGCCATGGGGTGGGATGCATCATGCTTTCTGCGGAGACACGACACTTTCTGGGTGGGGTCCTGATGTGGGGCGGGCTCGGGATTTCCGTCCTGGGTGTCGCCTTTGCCTCCTCCCTTTCCCCGCTGTCGAGTCTGGCCACGCTGGGAACCGGCATCGGTGTCTGCGTCGTGGGGGGAATCCTCAAGAAGCGGTACTGTCCACGCTGCCGAGCGGGGGCCTGCACTCTCCCTGATTCAGAGAATGCCCCCGACAGGGGGGGGTCTCAAGCCGGGGAATAGGGGATTGAAAAAAATCGGCCCGCATGTTGTTCAACCCGGGGGTCCTTGGGTAGGATGGTGGCGTTGAACAGGAGCCCTTGTATGACCCGCCGCCCGCTTTCTGTCTTTGTCGGAATTGCCCTCCTGGCGCCTCTTTCCGCCCTGGGAGAGCCACGGGATGAAATCCTCGATTCCATTCGAGGCACGCTCGATCAAATCGCTCGCGATCCCAAGCTTCTGGAGGACACCCTCGCCACCCTCGACAGTCAGCTGAACCGGACGCGAGCCGATTTGGAAGCCCTGGAACAAGAGATCGGGCGGGTCCGGACTCAGTTGGACTCCGCGCTGAGGGAGCAGGGGGCTCTGCTCGCCAAACAGAGCCACACCGAGGCGGCGAGCGCCGCGGGTGAAACAGAGATTGTCTTCGGGCGGGATATCCGCCCCATCCTTTCACAAAACTGTTTCACCTGCCATGGCCCGGATGAGAAACAGCGCAAGGCCGGTCTTCGTCTGGATCAGGCCGATTCGGCCCGTAGCAAGCTCAAGTCCGGGTTGGTCGCCATCCAGCCGGGAAACCGAGAGGGGAGCGAGCTTTATCGGCGGATCACCTGCACCGATCCCGACGAGGTCATGCCCCCGAAGGACAGTCACAAGAGCCTGACCCCAGGGCAGATTGAGCTCCTCGGACGTTGGATTGACGCCGGCGCGGTGTACACCGGACACTGGGCCTTTGAGCCGCTCAACCATCCCGCTCCGCCCACATTGACAAACACGAAGTGGCGCCGGAATGAAATTGACGCCTTCATCCTTGCCGCGATGGAGTCCAAGGGGATTGAACCCAATCCCGAAGCGGACCGTCGCACGCTGATCCGACGCCTTTCATTCGATCTACTGGGGCTTCCGCCTTCCCCGGAGGAGGTGGACCAATTTGTGAGCGATTCATCCCCGGACGCCTACGAACGGTTGGTGGACCGGTTGCTTGAAAGCCCTCATTTCGGCGAACGCTGGGCGCGTCACTGGCTTGATTTGGCTCGTTTCGCCGAGAGCCACGGTTACGAGCAGGATTACGACAGGAAGTTTGCCTATCACTACCGCGACTTTGTCATCCAGGCCTTCAATCAGGACTTGCCCTACGACACCTTCGTGAAGTGGCAGCTCGCGGGGGATGAGCTCTCTCCGGACAATCCTCTCGCGCTCAAGGCCACAGGATTCCTCGCCGCCGGAGTCCACAGCACTCAGATCACCAAGAACCAAGCCGAGAAAGAGCGCTATGATGAGCTCGATGACATGTCCCGCACCATGGGGGTGGCGATGTTGGGACTCACCATTGGTTGCGCTCGCTGCCACGACCATAAGTACGATCCGATTACCACGACCGATTACTATCGCCTTCTCTCCACTTTCACGACCACTGTCCGCTCCGAGATCGATGTCCCCGTGGAGGAGGAGGTCTACAAGCAGGAGCGCGCGCGCTGGGAGAAGGAGCACACACCCTTGCTGGAAGACTTGGCCAAGTTTGAGTCCGAGGAGCTCCCCAGCCGATTCGAGGAGTGGTTGAAGTCCAATCCCACCCCCACTCCGCCGGTAAAATGGGAGGTTCTTGAGCCCACCAGTTACCGCGCCGAGGGGGGCGCCTCGCTCCTGGCGCTCGGCGATGGCTCGTTCTTGGCGTATGGGAGCAACTCGGAGCAATACTCTTTCGTGATCCCCTCGAAGCTCGAGGGCATCACCGCGATCAAGATCGAAGCGTTGCGCCACGATTCGCTTCCCCGGCAAGGTCCCGGAAGGGGTCGGAACGGGGAATTCGCGTTGTCGGACCTGCATGTCACCCTCGAATCCCTCACCGGCGCGGAGGACCCGATTGAGTTGACTTTGGTGGGGCCGAAGGCCACGTCCGCGCGGGATGGAAACCCGGTTTCGAACGCGGTGGACATGGATCGCCACAGCGCCTGGACCATCCCCGGCGGAACCGACACCACCTCGGTGTTCGAGATTGAGACCCCGGTGAGCTTTGAAACCCATGTGGTCATCCGGATCAAGCTCAGCTTTGCGCCGGCAGCATCGATGGGAAGGATCCGACTGTCCGCCACAACCTCGAAACCTCCGATTGACCTTGATTCGGACAAAGTCCCCGACGAGGTGCGCTCGATTCTAGCCGAACATTCCGTCAACGCCACTTCGGAGCTCTCCTCAAGTCAACGGGAATCGGTGTTGGCCTGGTATAAGACCACCGATGGGCGCTGGCAGGACCTCACCAAGAGGATTCGGGACCACCTGCGCGTGGAACCGAAGCCGGACGGGGTCAAGGTCCTGGTGGCCAGCGAGGGAGTCCCGCCGGTTCGAAACCACACCCAGGGGGTTGATTTCTACCGCGAGACCTACTTCCTCACGCGCGGCGATCCGAAGCAGAAGCAGGGTGTGGCCAATCAAGGCTTCCTGACCCTCCTCACCAAGGCCCCGGAGAAGGAGAAGCGTTGGCAGGTTCCTCCACCGGAGGGTTGGAGAACTTCTTACCGGCGGTCCGCCCTGGCGAACTGGATCACCGATGTGGATTTCGGGGCGGGACATTTGCTCGCGAGGGTGATCGTGAACCGCCTCTGGCAACACCACATGGGACGCGGGATTGTCGGGACACCCAGCGATTTCGGGTATCAGGGGGATTGGCCCACTCACCCCGAGCTGCTGGATTGGCTGGCCTCGGAACTGATTCGCGGGGGCTGGAAACTCAAACCGATTCATCGGTTGATTCTGAACAGCGCGGCTTATCGGCAGAGTTCCGACCACGATGAAGTGAAAGCCCGGATCGACCGCGAACGGAAGTTGTTCTGGGGCCACCCCAGGCGACGGTTGGAGGGGGAGATTATTCGCGACTCAATGCTGGCGGTGAGCGGACTGCTCGATCCGAGGATGCACGGACCTGGGACCCTCGATCCGAATCACCATCGAAGGAGCATCTACTTCACCATTAAGCGCAGCCGCCTCGTTCCGATGATGACCCTGTTCGATTGCCCGGATAGCGTGCAGAGCATCGCCGCGCGTCCCATCACGACCATCGCCCCTCAGGCGCTCATGCTCCTCAACAACTCCAGCATCCGGGACTACGCTGTCGAGTTCGCGAAACGAGTCGCCCCCAAGGATGGAGATGGAATGGAGGGCGCAGTTCGGGCGGCCTATCGTCTCGCGATCGCGCGCGACCCCTCCGAGGAGGAGCTCCGGGACACCTTGAGGTTCGTGGAGGACCAGGCGGCCTCTTATGGGAAGGATGGAAAGAGCATGGAGGAGGCGCGCTCACTCGCCCTTGCGGATTTCTGCCAGGTCGTTCTTAACTTGAATGAGTTTGTCTATGTGAACTAGCGGATTGGGTCCCGCAACAGGGGAAGCGGGGCTGGGAAGTGGGGCGCATGCCTGAGAAAACGGGCTGGTTGTTCGATTGCTACCCCAGGGGATCGGTCATGGTCTTCTGGTTCATACCTGAAGGAGACGGGCCGCGCCTGCGTCTGATCCGCCCTTGGCTTCCCACCGGGTATGTAGAGACGGACAGTCCCGGCTCCATGCGTCGACTTGAGGCCGGCATCAGGCGGAGTCGCACGTTTCAACTCGGAGAGGAGGTTCTTAAACCCGATTTCTGGACCGGGGAAGCGCGCCCCCTGCGGGAACTCCGAGTCTTGAACATGGACAGCGCCTACGGCGACCTCATTGGGTTGTATCGCCGTCACCCCGAGGTCTCCTACTACAATAGCGACATCCCCTTTGAACAGCTTTACGCCTACATCGAGAACCTGTTCCCCACAGCTTACTGCCGCTTCTCCCATGAGGGGGAGGCGCTCCGGGAATGTGTCGCGCTGGAATCGCCCCGTGACACGGACTACCCGGCGATGCCGCTGCGAGTCGCCAAGCTGCACGGCGATGCCTACTTGGGGGGTCCGAATCCGCTGATTCGGTTCTTGGCTCTGGAAATGGGTGACCGAACGTTGGAATGGGACTTCTCCTCGCCCGAGGATGCGCTGCGATCGCTAAACGGTTATCTCGCGGACTGGGATCCGGACCTTCTCGTCACCGCGGGCGGAGACAGCATTCTGATGCCCTGCCTGTTTTCACTCGCGGCGCGTCTTGGGATTCCCCTGGAGCTCGACCGCGAGCCGAACATCCATCGCGCGCTCGACCTCAAGGGGCGTTCGTACATGTCCTACGGACGAATCGTCTACCGAGATCCGGACTACCCGCTGTGGGGTCGCTGGCACATCGACCGGAGAAACTGCTTCCTGGATCACGAATCGGAGCTCGACGGACTCATCGAAGCCTCCCGGGTGAGTCGCCTGCCCGTCCAGCGCATGGCGCGACGCTCCATCGGCACGGGGATCTCCTCGGTGCAGATGGCTCATGTCTGCCGGAAGGGTTACGCAATCCCCTGGAAGAAGTCCCGCCCGGAGGGGTGGAAAAGCGCGCTCCAGTTGCTCAAATCGGATCGAGGTGGACTGACCTTCCAGCCGACTCCAGGTGTTTACGAGAACGTGATCGAGCTCGACTTTGTGTCGATGTACCCTTCGATCATGACGAACTTCAATGTCTCGCCCGAGACCATCAACTGCCCATGCTGCCCGGAAAGCTCTCGAAGAGTCCCAGAACTCGGATATCGAATCTGCGAAAAACGGAGCGGTTTGATCTCGGAGGCGCTTGTCCCGATCCTTGAAAAGCGCATCGAGTACAAGCGGCGCATGCGAGCCGCCACGGACCCGACGGAGCGGAAGCGCTACAAGAACCGTCAAACCGCCCTCAAGTGGCTCCTGGTGTGTTGCTTCGGGTATCTGGGATACAAAAACGCCCGCTTCGGAAGGATCGAGGCGCACGAATCGATCTGCGCCCTTTCGCGAGAAATGCTCCTGCGGACCCGCGACCTGTGCGAGGCGCGGGGTTTTTCCGTCCTCCACTCGCTTGTGGATTGTGTTTGGCTACGACGCTCTCGGCAATCGAAGGAAGAGGTGGAGGATTTGTGCCGAGCCATCGAGACTGAAACCAACCTGCCGATCATGGTGGAGGGGTTCTATTCGTGGCTGGTGTTTTTCCCTTCGACTCAACATGGCGATCTCCCCGTTCCGGCGCGATATCTCGGAAGGTTCGAGGATGGTTCGCTCAAGTATCGAGGAATTGAGATCCGTCGCAGCGACCAAGCTCCGTATGTCCAAACCACGCAGGGGGAGCTGCTCGACCTCCTCTCGCGAGCCGATTCTTGGGCGGCCTGCCGGCGGATGGGAAAGAAACTCCGCGCCTGTGTCGCCAAGGCGCGGAAACGGCTTGAGCGGCGCGAGGTTCCGCTCTCGGAACTGCTCCTTAAGCGGCAGCTTTCGCGAAGCGCCGAGGAGTATAAGGGAAACTCGATGAGCGCCACCGCGGCCCGCATGGCAGCGAAGGTCGGAAAACGGCTGATCGGGGGACAGGATGTCTTTTTTGTGGTCACGAACTCCAATGCGGGCAATCCCGAGGAGCGAATTTGCCTCCTGGAGCTCCTTCGCCCCGAGACCAACTACGATGTGGATTTCTATGTCGAGCAGTTGAGACGGATGGCCTCAAACCTTTTGGACCCCCTCTTGGGGGAAGAGGAGCGAGGCGAGCGGTTCTTGTTCAAGAGTCTCGGGATCAAGCAGCGCTGAGGCATGGAGGGGGCGTACGGCTTTTCGCCTATGCTCAGTTCCCATCACTCCCGAATCGGCCTACATCCAGCTCTTCGCGAGCACGATGCCCGCCCGGACCGCGACCAGGCCGAGAAATAGGCTCCCGAAGATATTGGTCAGCGCCAAGAGCCAGCTTCCGTCTTCAAATAACGCCTGAGTCTCAAACTCGAAGGTCGAGAAGGTGGTGTAGGCCCCGAGAAACCCGATGGCGAAGAATAGGCGGATCTGATCCGAACCCGGAACCAACCGCTCGCCGACCCATGTCGCCAACACTCCGAGGAGAAACGAACCGGAGACATTGATGATGAAGGTTCCGTAGGGAAATGTGACGCCGAGTAGGCTGGCGCTTCCGCGCGCGATGAGATACCGCGCAATCGCACCAAGAAAACCCCCACATCCGACGAGCAGACAGGCCATCAGTTCTTTCATTCGCTTCCCCCGGCGGCATAACGGATAACCTCCACGCTTTCGGTGGTCACAAGTCCCTCCTCAACCATTTCATCGAGGCACGGAAGAAACGCCGCGATTTTCTCCTCGGAATCGACAATCTCGATCACCATCGACAAGTCGGTCGATAGGGTCAGGATGTGGGCGGAGTGGATTCGGCTGTTCTTGCCAAAACCCATCACGCCTCGAAAGACGGTCGCTCCGGCGAGCCCGGTTTCCCTGGCCCTTTCCACAATGGCTTCGTAAAGGGGTTTCCCGCGCCAGCGGTCGGATTCGCCGACAAAGGCTCGCAATAGTCTCCCCGCGGTTGGTGTCTTCATGCCATTCCCTCTCCTCTCCGGCGGTATGAGATCACGTGGACCCTCTCCCGGGTGACAATGGCGTTCTGAATCATCGGCTCAATCCCCGCGAGGAACTTGTCGGTCTTTTCCTCCGTGTCCACCAACTCCACAACCACTTCCCGGTCGTTCGCCAGCCGCCAAGGGCGCTCCTGGAGAAGCACTCCATTCTGGCCGAAACCCTCGACCCCGATGAGCGCGGTCGCCCCGGCCATGTGCTCCATGCGCGCTTTCTCCACGATGACCTCATAGAGTGGGCGGTGATGCCATTTCTGAAAGGTGTTCAGAAAGACGCGCAGCAAGATCTGGTCGCCTTCGAGCTTCATGTCGGTCGCCTCACGATGGTCACTGAGCAGGGAACCTCATGCTTGGCTCCCCTCACGCCGCGAGACATGGGCAACGAACCTACCCCAAGCGCCTCCACGGGGGTTGCCATGGTTTTCAAGCCCGGCCACGCGTCGGCTTCGTCGCGTGGATCAACAGGCTCGTGATGAAGTCGCTCGCCTTCGCGCCGGGTGGCAGGTCCTCGACAATCTTCCGATAGAGCGGATCCTCCCAGTCGCTCATGGCCTCGATATATCGGCTGTTTGTCTCCATCCGGACCTCCGACAGCCCGGCCTCGCGCGCCATGCGCTCGGTGTCGGCCACCAACACCGCCCCCGCGATGCACCCCACCAACGCCTCGACTATCTCCAGGACTTGGGGAGGGACGGGACGCAATAGGGCAAGATCGGAGATGGACACCCTCCCGCCGGGCCGCAGGACTCGGTGAATCTCGCGCCAAACCTGGGGTTTGTTCGGAGACAGGTTAAGAACGCAGTTCGACAGGATCACATCCACGCTGTTGTCCGCGAGGGGAAGGTGTTCGATCTCCCCCAACCGAAACTCGACATTGTCCAGGCCCGATTTCTCGCGGAAGGACGGGATCGATCTCCGCGCGCGGGCAAGCATGTCCGGGGTCATGTCCACTCCAATCGCGCGTCCAGTCGGTCCGACCTTCCTGGCCGCGATGAAGATGTCGAAGCCCGCGCCGCTGCCGAGGTCCGCCACAACCTCACCGGGCCGCAGTGAGGCCAGCGCGACCGGATTCCCACAGGAAAGCCCAAGGTTGGCCCCTCCGGGGAGGCTTCCGAGATCGTCCTCCGCATAGCCGATGGCCATGGCGAGATCGGAGGCCTGCTCCGGAATGCTCGGCCCGCAACAGGAAGAGGTCCCGCAACATCCCGGCTGTTCCGAGCGAGCGATCCTTCCGTACCCTTCCCGCACCGTCGCGCGGATCGCTTCCTGTGTTTCAAGGGGCGGCGCTTCTTGCATGTTCCACTTTTTCCTTTCAATCAGCCGTTGAGGTTGTCGGATAAGTTCTCGATAAACAAGCGAATTTCATCCCGGACCCGCCGGTAGGGAGCGAGACGCTCCTTCTCGGTCTTGGCGCGCCGCGCAAGCTTGGGGGGATCCTCAAAGCCAACATGAACCACCTTCGTTCGCGCCGGGAAGGTCGGGCAACTCCGGTTTGCATTGGAGCAGACTGTGACCACGTAGTCAAAGACGATCCCCTCAAACTCATCCAGACGCTTGGAGCGCTGCGTGGAGATGTCCACTCCCGCCTCGGCCATCACGCGGACAGCGTCCGGATTCAATCCATGGGCCTCGATTCCGGCCGAATGCGCCTCAAATTGGTCCCCTTTGAGACGGCGCGCCCAGCCTTCCGCCATCTGGCTGCGGCAAGAGTTCCCGGTGCAGAGAAAGAGAATCTTCGGACGAACGGGCGGGGTCGGCATGCCGGCTCCATTCAATGGTTCACTTCGTCAATTAACGAAGGATGTCCTCCCCAGTCACGGTGTCAAGGAAGGCCACGCCGAATCAGGCGGCCTCCCGGCAGTTGTTGGAGTAGTGGTTGCAGAGCTCTTCGAGGCAGGTTTCACGCACCCTCTTCAGTTCGCGATCATCCCTAAGGGTGGTCTTGTCCCGACCCAAGGATTCATGCACCCACCTGAGGGCAAGCTCGACCAACCGGGTCCGCTCTTCGGGAAGGTGATGGTAGATCCATCGGCCCTCTTTACGCGATTCGATCAAGCCGGCCTGTCGCAAGATGGCTAAGTGTTTCGAGACAGTCGAAGGCGCGAGTTGAAGCATCTCGATGACCTGGCACACGCAGAGTTCTCCTCCCCGGAGGAACATGAGCGTCCTCACCCGATTGTCGTCGGCCAGCGCCTTGGCAATGCACATGAACTCTTTCATGATTCTCTCCATCCGTTTCTTAATCATTGGTCTCGCCGCAATCGGTTGACTGGGATCAGCTCTACCCGATTACATGCGACCCCTCGCCGACGTTGTCCTCCCGATTGGTTCCATCCACAATCCGAAGGGTTCGCTCTGCCCTTCCAGCCACTTTCGAATCATGCCTTAACCTGACGATGGCGCGGATCTCTCCTTTTAACTCAGACAAAAAGTCTATCACAGGCTCGCCGGTTTCGGGATCGAAATTCCCAGTCGGTTCATCCGCCAAGGTAAGCGCGTGGTAATTGGCCTACACCTCTTGCAGACTGGCGCACGGATCGAGCTTCGCGGCCCGTCGCGCGGGGAAATAGCTCGCGGCAAGCGCGATCCCGCAGGAGATCGCAATGGCCCAAAACAAGAGGGTCGGCATCGGAAGCACAGGGATCCCCGCGATTCGCGGGCCCATTCCGACGGCCAGAATCGTCCCCAGGACGAACCCTCCAACTCCCCCCACCAGCCCGAGGATCATGGCCTTTGTCAAGAAGATGCTGAGAACAACCCTCGAACCGGCTCCGAGCGCCATCAGGGTTCCGATCTCCTTGCGGCGCTCATACACATTGGCGTACATGTAATTGGCGATGCTCGCGCCGCCCACCAGGATGATGATCACGATAAAGACGGATGAAAGCCGGGCCATCATCTGGTTGGTCTTGACCTGGGTGTCGACAATCTGCGCGATGGTCACCACCTTGGCGTCCGGTAATAGGGCGTTGAGCTTCTGAACCATCCCCGCGCTGATCTGCTGACAGCAGCCGATGATCTCGATGGCGTTGATGTTCGGACCCTTGCCGGTCAGATCTTGGACCGTGTGCAGGTGGGCGAAAACTCGCGAGTCATCCACGGTCCCGGTCTGGGGCAGCGTGGCGAGGACCTTGAACTTAGCGCCCATCACCTCGATGGAATCCCCCTCTTTCAGGTCGAGACTTAAGGCCACATCGGCTCCAACGAGCGCATCGTCGGGGGCGAGATCCTGGATAACCCTCTTGCGAACCAGCGACTGATCGGCGATCTCGGCCCCGACCCCCAATACATCAGCTCCACATCCGAGCGGGCGGTTAAAAACCCCGGCTCCGGCCCACGCGGCCTTGGCCTGGAACTCCGAGAGGGGCAGAATTCCGGTCAAAAGAAACTTCCTCCCTCCCAGCTCGATGGGGGCGGAGAGCTTGGGCGACAGGTTGTCCACTCCCTCGATCGAGGACATGGCGATGCGTGTGACATATTCCTCAGGCAGAAGCTCGCTCTGCATGTCGGCGCTGTAGTAATCCTGGAGTGTCACCGATTTCGGCAAGATCAGGACATTCGCCCCGAGGGCATCCAGCTCGCGCGCCACCGCTTTCTCGGAAAAATAGCTGATGTTCTTGATCGACACGATCACCGTGATCCCGAGAAGAATCGCCATCAGGCTGGTGGTCAGTTGGTTCTTGCGCTCAAAAAGCTCGCGCAACACCAGTGTGCGCAGGGTCATGTCCGTTCTCCTTGTTTCCCGCTCGCCCAGGAGTTCCACTCCCCCTCACTGACTGAAGGCTCCCGCCACCTTGGAGAAGAAGCGCTTCACCGCCCCGGGTTGTTGCGCCTGCGCGGTCGCGCTTTGCGGGTTCGCGGCGGGCGGCCCGCACTTTCCTCCCGCGCATCCCCCGGGACCACATCCGCCCGAGGCCTGGAGCTTGGATAGGAGCATGGTCTTGGTGGTTCCCCCCATGAACTTCCCAACCGCCGAACCGGGGGGGGCAAGCATGACGGTTTGAGCCACCTTCACGGTCGGATCGACCTGCAACTGGACGAGGAACCGCGCCTCGTTGGGGTCGGCCGGATCGATATACACCAGTCTCACCGCTCCCGAGATATCAGGATCGGCCTGAAGCTCCTGAATGCCGTACATGGCCGCTTCATTCTTCTCGGTGGTCGGATTCCGCACGCAGACAAACACCAGCCTGCGCTCCTGCAGGAACTTCATGGTCTGTTCCATGCCGGGTGTGCCGAAGGCTGCAAGGAGCTGGGTCTCTTCAAACTTGGTCGGAAAGCCCCCCATGATCGCCCCGTTGGGAGCCACCGCCAGGACGAGCGGCATGGGCGCGCGGTCCACTCCGTATTGGTGAACAATTTGTTGTTCCGCCGGATCGGTGATGTTGACAGCGACTTGCTCCGCGCGCGCGGCCGCTTGGGTCATCGCGGACTGATAGACCGCCCACATCGCATCTGTCTGCTCGTTCTTCCCGTTGTGGAAGAAGATAAAGAGGTATCGATTGGCCTGGCCGGCGCGCGCGAGCGCGGCCATTCCCGGCCCGAGCGCGCCTGGGCCCGCCGTCCCCACGGGGGCGGGGGAGGTTTGTCCCGGGGCCGTGGAGGATTCACCGGGCCGGGCTTGGCTGCCGGCCGTCGCTGGAGATGCCGGCGGGGAAATGCCCCATGGGTCCACAGCTTGGCCAACGGCTGCCATCGGGCTAAGGATGCAGACCAGGGCGAGGCCCGTGCTGAGAGTGGAACGAGTTGATTTCACTTGGGCTACCCTCCTTCCAAGGGTTCTTGCGCTTGCCATGGCATTCCCCTCTGACCCCGGGGATTGGGGGCGATTCGATGAACCCTCCATAACTGATTCTTCGCCATGTATCGAAGTGGCTAATAATCGCAACACAGCACCTCTAAGTCAATAAGACTTTCACGGTCCCCAACTCACTCAGCGCCTGTTGAGCGCCACCTCCGCCACTCGTTTCCCCAGGTTTCGCGCGGTCGTGAGGCCAAATTCATCCGCTGCCACGCTGTCATCCTTGCTCCACAGCGTGCCGCCCCAATGGGCGGTCGGCCTTCCCTCCCCCACGACCAGCATCTCGTGCGCCATGAGAACTGTCTGAACCGACTGAATGGTGAGCTCCTGTCCGCCGTTGCGCGAACCGCCCACCGCGAGCACCGCGCCAATCTTTCCGGAAAGCGCGAAGTTGTTCTGGCGGAAGGTAATCCACCGGTCCAGAAACGCCTTGCACAAGTAAGTCATGTTCCCGAAATAGACCGGAGTGCCGAGGATGATCGCGGCTACGCCAGGGTCGGAGAGCTTGGGCGCCAACTCGGGGAAATCATCGCGCTCCCCCTCATCAAGAGGGATTCCCACGGCCACTTGGCCGGGAATCTTAAGTCCGGCCAGTTCGATCAGCTCGATTTCGATGGCGTCCGAAACCTTCCGAGCTTCCTCGAGGCAAATCCCAAGCGCTTCCGCCGTGGACTTGCCTTTGCGAGGACTGCAAGACACGCCCACAACCTTGATCTTCTTCCCGCCTCCCCCCTCCCCTTGGGCTTGGGCGAGGAGGGTGTCTCCGACAGCCAGTCCGAAGGCCGCGCCCGCGCTTCCGATGAATCTACGCCTGCTCACATCATCCGTCATGGGATTCTCTCCTTTCAGATCGATTCATGCACTCCATGGTCTGGGCGACTCTCCATCTACATGACCAACAGGCCGATCCCCACCATCAGGATCAGCCCCCCCGCGAGTTTGCGTGACCACTCTATTCCGCGTGTCCAGCCCTTGGAATCCGCGATGGCCTGCACCAAGCCCGCGGAGGTTCCGCCCGCGATGATCAGTCCGCAGTGCCCCAAGCTGTAGGCCGCAAGCAGAAGCCCCCCGAAAACAGCTCCCTTGAGCGGAACCAGGGCAAGCAGAGCCAGCAGGATCGGCCCCGCGCAAGGGAGCGAAGCGAGTCCAAACAGCAGCCCCAGGAAAAGCGCCCCCAGATACCCCTTGTGTTTGGGGGAGACTGCTCGGGGAGCGGGGATCTCGAAGCGGATAATCCCCAAGAGATGGAGCCCCATCAGCAGGCAAACCAACGCGGCGACATACCCCCACCAAGTGGCCCGGAGGATGGAGCCGGCAGCCCAAGTCGCGAGGAAAAGGATGAGAAACATCACGGTAATCCCAACCGAGAAGGCCAACGACAGCAGCAAGGATCTCCCCACCGAGCGCTGCTCCTGCCCCGCCACATAGGCCACCATCAAGGGCGCCATCGCCAACACGCAGGGGTTCGCGGCGGTCAGAAGGCCCCCCGCGAAGGCCGCGAATGGAGCCAGCCATGCACGCGCCTCGATCAGCCCCAGAAGCGATTGGGTGGCCTGTTCCAACATTCAACGAACCCCCATTTCGCCAAGTTTTAAGACAATTTCCTCGCGGGTCAGGGTTCCCTCGTTTCGCCAGAATTCTTCCCCATTGCTCTTCAGAAAAACCTGGGTCGGGATCAGCCGAACAGCGTAAATCTTCTGCGCCAGGGGAACCTTCTCAAGGTCGATGGTCTCCACCTCCAAACGCCCCGAGTACTCTGCCTTGATGGACTCCAGAATCGGGGCCATCTCCCGACATGGGATGCATTTCTCCCCTCCGATCTCGACAAGCCGAGGAAGGGAGGCGCTTGCGCTGGTCGGAGAGGTCACGCCGCCGGTAGGAATGATCGGAGAAGGGCGACCGTCCCTCTGGCGGAGGAGCGCGACAACGATCACAAGGAGTAAGACCCCCACCACGATCACCGAGGCGCGCGCGTTGTTGGTTTCCATCTCCGCCTCCCCTCGATCCGCCGTCAGGAAACGGGGATTCGACCGATCAGGAGCCTTTCCACATCGTCGGGGCTGAGCGCTTTCCCCATGCTGAGGAGGTCGCCATCCACGATTAACGCCGGGGTCATCATCACCCCCCTTTTGACGATCTCGGCAAGTGAAGTGACCTTTTCGAGCTCAAACTCAAGCCCCAGTTTTTCGGCCGCGCTCCGGGTGTTCTCCTCAAGGGCGCGACACTTGGCGCACCCGGTTCCAAGGATTTCGATCTTCATCGCATGCCCTCCCATGGGTCATCGGACCAAGGCGTGCAACCCGGCTTGGACCTTTTGGACGATTCGATGGACATCCTCGCCCATGTGCGGCTTATCGGGTTTCTTCAGGATTCCGATGTCGGTCGCCACAACATGAACCGAGGGGACGAAACCGGCGCGCTCCAACGCCCGTCGGCAGCAGTGATCCTCGCACCCATCGATCGCGACAAGGACTCCGGCTGCGCGCGTCCGCGCAGTTTTCTCGGGGATTTCCGCGGTCAGGGCCGCCAGGCAAAACAGGCTGCCGTCCTGCTGATGCATAAGCTGAACCCCCGCTTGGTTGGCCGCCTGGCCCACATGCGAGGCGCCCGCGCAGGTGAAGATCAAGGTTTCTCCATTTCCAATGGGCATTCTCTCTGCTCCTTTCTCAGAAGATCGCTCCAAAGCTCCACCCCACCAGCGTGGACATGACCACAACCAGCGCGGCGAACACCGTAGTTTTCTTGGGACCCATCACCCGGATCAGGACCAACAAACTTGGGAGCGACAGCGCCGGTCCCGCCAGCAGCAGAGCAAGCGCGGGACCCCGACCCATGCCAAGACGAATCAACATTTCGGTGATCGGGATTTCTGTGAGGGTGGCGAAGTACCAGATCATTCCGGTGAACGAGGCCACCAGATTGGAGGGCAGACTGTTCCCCCCCACGAGAGTGGCCACGGTCTTCTCAGGAATCAAAGCCCCGACAAAGCCCGTGAGAAACACTCCGCCGAAAAGAAGAGGAACAATCAGTTTGGCGTAGTCCCAGGTGGCGCTCAGCCACTCCACCACCTCGGCGCGGGAAAACCACTGCCAAAGCATGAAGAGGATCGCAAGTCCCACGGCCGCCGCGAGCTCCCACTTATGGGCGTGGATGGTCATGACCGGGCTGGGGATGGGCTCCATCGACTCGATCTCCTGCGTGGGGAGGCGCCGCACCTCCCCGAGTTCTCCATCCCCGTCAAGTACAAAGAACTCCAGGGCGTCGCGGGTCTCAAGGCGAACCTTGGCGCTGAACTCGGCGCCATCCCGGAGACGGATTGAGACATCGTTGGTGTTGTACCAATCGCTGAACACCAAAAAGAGGATCATCGCGGCCAGGAACACGGAGGTCTGCCAAAGGCGGCGTGGGCTTGGTGGCGGCTCCGGCATCCGAAGAGCGGCCTTGGTCCTTGCGACCTCCTCCCGTCTGAACAGGAAGGCCATGAGCAACCCGATCACGACCGCGAACAAGATCGCTCCGATGATCCGGGCGAGGCCCAGGTCGAACCCCAGAACCCGCGCCGAAAGAAACACCGCCATGACATTGATCGCGGGGCCGGAATAGAGAAACGCGCTTGCGGGGCCGAGTCCGGCGCCTAGGGTGTAGATCCCCGCGAACATCGGCAGCACGCTGCACGAACAGACCGCGAGGATGAACCCAGCCACCGCGCCCACTCCGTAGGCCAAGGTCCGGTTTGAGTTGGGACCGAGATAGCGGATCACCGAACCATGCGACAGGAAGGTGGAAATCGCGCCCGCGATGAACATGGCGGGAACCACACAAGGGAGGGTGTGCTCGCGGGTATACCATTGCAACAAGGTGAAGGCCTCCAGGATGGCGTGCTCCACCTTGGGGTTCCCCAAAGGGAGGAACCAGGCGACAAGGAAGGTTGCTATCAGGATGAATAATACCGTTATATCTCTCAACTTCATGGGACTGATCCTTCCGTTCAGTCGGTGGGTGGGGTGAGCTGTGGTCGCAGTCTCATTCCCGATCTCCAACCCACACCTTGTCGGCTTCCCATCGCTCCCGTAGAACCATCTCGACACATTGGAAGAACCCGTTAAGGCACTTGATCCTGGGTCGGTAGTACACCTGCGCCCCTTCCTTACGGGTCTCCAGGAGTCCCACATTCCTCATGATCGCCAAGTGCTTGGAGACCGTGGACTGGTCCGCGCCCACCAGCTCAGTGAGCTCGCAGACGCATCGCTCTCGCTCGGAAAGCGCCTCCAGGATCATCAGGCGGCTGGGGTGCGAGAGGGCCTTGGCCACCTCCGCCCGGGCCTCGTAATAACGAATTGGCTTCGTTTCAATTACCATATGGCCATATTACCATATTCTACTGGCGTGTCAAGCAGGCTCATGGGGTCTGATCCGCAACCTGTTGGTCTTGAGTCTCAACACTCATTGGGGGGCCGCTCATGGCGGGGGGGTTCAGTAGGATTCAAACACGTTCTCGGGGCTGAGTGGCGAACCGCAGTAAAGGCACTGTTTGCGCGCGCTATTGCCCTTCCTTCCACATCTCTCGCAGATCACGACCTCCCGGGAAATCTTGCCGTCAGCCCGCCCGTCCCGAAGGTCAATTTCTTCCATCTTCTTGAGAATCATGTCGTCGCTCAGGCCGACCTCGCCTCGCAAGACCTCCCACAGCGCCTGACAGGCGATGGTGAGCGCGTCGGCTTTCCGCTGGAGGTCCAGGATTTCGCTTTTGAGGAACTTGGTGTCCAGCGCGGCATCCGAGGCTCGCCGTTCCGCATCCGCAATCTTCCGGTTTTGGTACAAGTCAATGACAAGACCTGGGAATTGGTACATGCCGGTCCACCCCCTTCGTTGTGCTTCAGAACCACTAGCGTTGTCTCAGCGCCGTTACCAAGTCGCCTGAGGATGTGCTCGGAGCCCAGTATCTCTCGATATGCCGCACCACAAGGTCGGTCCCCTCCTCATGGGAGACCTGTGGCGGATCCTTGGGATCATACATCGTGTCGGTGAGATCGCGGACCAGAATGCAGTCAAGGCCCCAACGGGTCATCCGGCGAATCCCGAAGGATCGCCCCAGCACACACATGTTTGTGTGCACCCCAACCACGAAAAGGTGCTTGATACCGTAATGGGCCAACAGGTTGTACACCTCTCGGCCATTGTCCGAGATCATGTCGTCCTCATCGATTCGGATCGCGGGGTTCTGACGTGTCCAAGATTGATATTGAGGTTGATCGTCGGTGTCGCACCCGCCATCCGAGCTATCGATGGGGAGCGGCGGCTCCTCGCGCATGGGCCCTTCCTCAGGCTCGACCACGGGGGCAAGCTGCGCCCGCCAACGCGCGGGATGATCACAGTAGAAGCCCATTGTCTCCGAGGGGGCATGAACGATAAGGATGCCCCGTCGACGGGCAAGTTCGACAATCGGTTCCATCCTTTCCGCAAGCGCTTGGCAACGCTCGGTGGCTCCACGGCACCAGTGACGGTCCCACATGTCGCAGATCAGAAGGGCGGTTTCCGCGAGTGGCAGGGCCCGTGTCTCGGTTTGCGCCATCCAGCCTCCCTTGTTATCCGGGCTTTCCATTCGGAGGCGCACGGACAGCGGAATGCTTCCCTTCGGCAATTTCCGTTCGAGCGTGACCAGGGGGACCTCCTTGCGCGCCACTTCCCTTCCCGCCGCCCAGAACAAGGAGTTGGCCAAGAGACGTTTGAAGGTGTCGTTCTCGAAGTCGCTCACTCCCCCAATCGAGATGTAGACAACGCGGCCTCCATTGCGGGTGCGTGTCCAGACCACCGGTTCAGTCGCCGTCGAAGGGGTCTCGCCACGCATCAGAACCTCGCAGTCCTCGGCAATCGGGGAAACCTGGTAGAGACTTTCCTTTGAAAAGAGAGTGTCCACTCCGCTCAGAATCGGGTGGTCGCTCCTCTCCGGGACCGGGGAAATCTTCTGAGTGATGCCGGCCCCATGGTGACCGTGGTAGTTCCCCCCAAAGACCTCCTTATCGAATTCGAGGAATTTCTGGAAACCATGATTGGCGGTCCGGACCCCCACAAGCGGCTTGTCAGAACGAACATACCGCTTGATCCGCTCCAGCTGCTCGCCATCGATCTCCAGACGCCGGGTGAAGAAGAGCGCGACATCGCAATCCTCCAGCGCCTCAAGCCCGGGAAGGTCCTGCCAGTTCCCGTTCGCTGAAAGGAAGGTCACCTCGGCGTGATAGCGCGCCTCCAGATGCCGCTTGAATGGAATGAGGGATTGGTCCGAGTGGTATTCGAACGAACCGGAGACAAAACAGACCTTCAGGGGTGGATCTCCGGATTCGGCGGGCGAGGACATGACCCAGCCGAGCAGGATGAGGACAACGATCCGAGGACCCATTCATTCTCCTCCATTCGAGATTAAGGCGACGCTAAGTATCCCCATTTCGCGGCGCTCCATCAACAACCCTGTATTGACCACCAAGCCGGGGGTATCTTTGCGAGTCGCCCAGTTCTTACAACCGGAGGCCTGTCATGCGCTGTCCCACCGCTTCCTTCCTCATCCCGGTCCTGGTCTTTTCTGGAATCGCGCTCGGAAATGGTCGCGCTCCCAGTTTCGCCGCGGAATCCGTGCTCCTTGCCGAGGGCGGCAAACCTCGGGTCTATATCCAGAGCGACAGCTCCATTGACAGTGTCAACCAGGGCGCGATTCAGGAGCTCTCCGTCTATCTCCACCGGATCACCGGCGCGGAGTTTCCCTCGAAATCGGACCAGGGGCTGATTCCCCTTTATGTTGGGGAACCCTCCGAGTTCAGCAACCTCGGGGTCCCAGTCCCCAAACTTGAACGGGAAGGTTTCCTCTTCAAGGTCACACCGAAGGCGATCTATCTCTTGGGCGGGAGTCCACTCGGAACCCAGCACGCGGTTTACACCCTGCTGCGTGACCTTGGCTGCCGCTGGATCATGCCGGGGGAGATCGGCGAGTGTATTCCCGGAAACTCAAGCCCCTTACTTGCGGTGGGCGAGCGAGTCGAGACGCCGGACTTTGAGTATCGGATTGTCTGGTACGCTTATGGCTCTTCCCCGGAGGCCGCGGCGCGCTATGACGATTGGCTTCGCCGCAACCGCATGGGCAAGCCCAAGGTGATGCACGGCCACAACCTGACCCAGACCTTGGCGCGCAAAGCCACCTTCGAGCAGCATCCGGAATACTATTCCCTGGTGAGCGGCAAGCGGACCCAACAACAGATTTGCACCTCAAACCCGGAAGTGGTTCGGTTGGTGATCGAGAGCATCCGGGAGTATCTGGACCAGTATCCCGACACGGTTTCCTATTCGCTCTGCCCGGACGACAACACCGATTTTTGCGAGTGTGAACACTGCAGGGCCCTCGATGTCGGCCACATGGACCGTGGCGGCTTGCCGAGCATATCGGACCGCTACCAGGTTTTTCTGAACCAGGTCTTGGAGGGCCTAGAAAAGACCCACCCCGGCGCGCGGGTGACCACCTATTCCTACAACCGCAATCACACCGATCCGCCCCAGAAGACCAAGGTCCATCCGAACACAACCGTGTTCATCACCTCCAGCGCATTCTGTTCCGCGCATGGGATCGGCGATGAGTTCTGCGAGTCGCGCCAGGATTTCCGCAAGCTCATCACCGAGTGGACCCATCACACCAAGCACCTGGTGATCTATGAGTACGATCCGGTCCCCTACAGTGGAGCGCTCCCGTGGCCGATGTGGGACGCCCACATCCGAGAAATGAAGATCTACAAGGAGCTGGGGATCGATGGAGTCTCCGCCGAGGGGCAGAACTCCTGGGCCGCATACTTCCCGAACTACTACATCGCCGGTCAATTGATGTGGGATGCCGAGCAAGACGGAGGCGAGCTCTGGGCCGACATGTTGGATTCCTTCTTTGGAGAATCCTCCGAGGCGATGCGTGGGTATTACAGCGCTCTTTCGAGCGTGATCGGGAACTTCAAACCCAAGGTCGAATGGGGCCTGATCCAGTATCCGGAATTGTTCCCGACTGGTGTTGTCGAACAGGCGGAGGAAAGCCTGTCCCGGGCGGAGTCGCTCGCCAAGTCTGAAATGGTGAGGAAACGCCTAGAGATGGTCCGATTGTCCTTCGAGGAGATGAAGGCCTACCTCAAGGTCCGTGATCCCAAACGAACCGGAGGCTTCCCCGAATACAAAGCCAGCGTGGAAAAGATGCGCGAGTCCATCGATAAGCTCGCATCCATCAACGAGGATTATATCCTGGCCAAGATCGCCCACGAAAAGACCGGCAAGGCGGTGGGGGAGAACTATGGGCGCGAGTTCGGATACATCAACAGTTGGCAGCTTTGCGGCCCCTTCGAGAACATCGGCATGGAGGGGCACGACACCCCCTATCCTCCCGAGACCAATCTCGACCTTTCATCCAGACACACCGGAAAGGGTGGAGTGGATGCGCTCTGGAAGCTGAGATCCTCGCCGGAATGGCGCGCCTTTGTGGACCTGCGCGCCGAGTATGAGCAGAAGGACAATGTGTGCGCCTACGCCCTTTGCTGGGTGACCATCCCGGATGGACCCAAGCAGGTCGAATTTCGGATGGGCAGTAATGATTCGATCAAGGCATTCTTGAACGGGAAGGAAATTTGGAACAACAAGGTGCAGCGGGTCGGCGCGCCGGATGAGGATCGAACCACGGTCACGCTACCGGAGGGAACCTCCACCGTGCTCCTCAAGATCTGCCAGACCGGACTCAACTGGGGGTTCTACTTCCGGATCATGGAGCCGGGTAAGGAAGAGCCGCTGGCCGGACTCAAGGCCTCGCCTTATCCGCCCAAGTGAGGCGCTCGGAGCGCGCGGCATGGGTGGGTGGCGTGCGTAGTTCAACTCCGCGTCCAGGTTCCGCACCGGAGTTCAACTCCGGGGCGAGCGCTTTCACGGGGGAGGGAGCAAGCGAAAGGCTGTGCGTGTGGGTTACGTTCCGGGCGAGACCACTCGATTGGGTGAGTCCCACCAGCGGTTTTCAACAACCCGCGCCCCCTTGGCCTTGCCTTCCTCATCCAGCTTGCGGGCAATCTCTTTGGCCTCGCTCACATCCTCATAGGCCCCAAGGACCACCTTCACCCAAGAGACCCCTTGCGGGGAGATCCACGGTACCAGATACACCGGCCCCATCCGGTTGACCTCCTTGGCTGCTTGGCGCGCTTTCTCGATGGTCTTGAGCGAGGCAATCTGGACACCGTACTTGGTCCCTTCCCGCTTGCTCTCGGCGGATTTCGATTCCGACCGAGGAGCAGGGTTTTCAGGCTCGGTCTGAACAGAAGCCTCTTTCGGGGGCAGCGATGACCCTTGCGGAATCGAGGACTCCACTTTGGGGAGAGGCGCCGACGCGAGCTCAGGCTCCTTCGCGGGAGCCGGGGATCCGCTCGACACTTGGGGCCGTGCCGGCTCGGGTTCCACGGTTCGCGGCATCTTGGGCGCAAGGTCCTCCTCGGAAAGCAGGCTCTGAACCGCGGGACGGGGCGACGCGCCAGAGGGGATCCCATTCTCCTCCTTTTGCGCCGTTTCCGGCTCCACACTTGCCTCCGAGAGAATCGGCAAGTCGCTTGAGATGTTTGCGGCGGTCGAGGTGGCGTGCGCCACTTGCTCGCGCGGCGAAAGGAGGGCTCCGAAGACTTGATTTCTGAAGTTCCAGCCGGTGAGCGCCAGGGCGCAGAGAAAACAGAAGGCTCCCGCAAGCGCGGGAGCTAGTACCCGTCGCCGATAGATACGTTCCAGTTGACGTGGCCTGGAGGCTGGGAGGCGGCTGGCGTGAAGCCCAATCGCCTCGCGCGCGATCTTCGCGCTAACCACGTGGGTCTCCTCGGTGAAGGCAATCACCAGGCAATAGTCGCAGAGAATGCTGATCAGCCTTGGAATCCCACCTGAGACTTTGTGAATGAGGCTTAGCGCCCCCGGGGCGAACGACACCTCGTTTTCCGCTCCACCGGCCACCAGCAGGCGGTGACGCACATACGCTTCAGTGTCCGCGCGCGAGAGGGGTCCCAGGTGGTGCCTCGCGTTGATCCGTTGGTTGAGCTGCCGCAAGGGGGGGAGCTTGAGGAGCAGGTTGAGCTCCGGCTGCCCCACCAGGATGATTTGAAGGAGCTTCGTCCCGGCGGTTTCTAGGTTGGAAAGCAGGCGCAGCCGCTCCAGCGCCTGGATGGAAAGGTTCTGGCTTTCATCCACGATGATCACCACCCGTCTTCCGGCCTCATGCTCCCCGATCAGGAAGCGCACGAAGGCGTCCATCTTCTCGGAGAGCTCCATTTCCGGCTCGATGGGAACTTCAAGGTCTATCAAAATCGCGGTCACCAGATCATCCGGATCAAGGACCGGATTGAGGATCAGGGCGCGCCGCACCTCCGGTCCGAACTCGGAAAGCAGGAGGCGGATCAGGTGGGTCTTCCCGGAGCCGACCTCGCCCGAAAGCACCATGAACCCCAAGCCCTCGCGCATGGCGAAGCGCAGGTGCGCGAGCCCCTCGCGGTGCGACTCGCTGGGATGGAAGAACTCCGGATCAGGAGTCACCGCGAACGGTTTCTTGCGAAATCCAAAATAGCTCTCGTACATCCTCTCACCCCTATTCCCCGGACCAATTTTCCAGGAGTTGAATCACATCGGCGGCATCAATGGTCCCAGAGCCATCGACATCCCCGAATTCCTTTATCCCTGGAGCAATCGACTCTTCGCGCCAGCGGCGCCCGTACTCAAACAAGTCCTGGAAATCGAGCACTCCATCAATGTGCAGATCAAACGGTTCAGGGTCGCCGCTGTTGGTCGGATCGGTCCTTGCCGCGAGCTCCTCGCGATCATCGAGTCCATCCCCGTCGGTGTCGGCCAAGAGTGTGTTGGTCACCACTCCAGACCCCACTCCCACCTGGTAACCGCCGGTATTGTCCCCATACTGGCCGATGCGTTCGTTATAGCTCAGGTAGAGGGCGTTCCTCGGCCCGGTGAAGGGGAGCTTGACCTGGATCATGCGAACCATGAAATCGTCATAGTCCGGCAGCGATGACCCCAGGACGCTCCGGACCTCCACCCGGTTGCTTCCGATCTGAAGAAGGGAAACCGGGAAGTCGATGGAACACTGTTGCCAATAGTCCGGGAGCCGTCTCGCGCGCTGGCAGAGGGATCCGATTTCATTCCCGTTCACTAGGACCGGTATGGGTGGGCGGCGCGTGGTGACATCGAAGGAGTCAATCAATAGCTGCGCTGTTCCGGTGTCGGGAAGATGGGTCAAAGTAAAATTGAAACCGAGCGAAGTCCCCTCGGGCGAAGGAACCTCAAAAGCTGAGACGGTTTCATCGCCGATGTGGTGGGGCTGAATCTCGATATAGCGATAGTCCGGCGGCTCGAACTCAAGGACCACGTTCCGTATCTGGAAATCATCCAGGAGGGAGGAAGTGTCCAGGGGGTCATCATCAAAACCCGCGGAAATCTGGAGAGTGTTGTTCCCCACCCGGAAAAGCGATGCCGGAACCAGGATCTCGCATGGCTCGAAGGTGGTGTCCCGGTTCACGCACAGCCTGCCGAAGATACCGCTGTTCAGGATGACCCGGTTGTCCTCTCGGCTGCTCCAGACCTCCAGTTTGAGCAAAGCGTCAGTGACAGGACGTCGGTCCAGCTGAAACGTGAAGGTGGCGCGAGTTCCCTCCGGTCGGACAACCTCCCAGCTCCGAACCTCGTTGTCCCCCACATGCCGTGTCCCCACCCCTAGACTGATGTTGGCGGGAAACCCGATGGTGGAGGTGGCCTCCATGGGAAACCACTCGCTGTTGCCGATTCGGCCGATGAGCTGGTAAATGGAAGCCGAAAGAGTGGTCAGCACCAAGCTTTCGGTGTCGATGTCGGCGCGCCCCTCCGGCGTGGAGGACTCCAAGTTCGCGCCATCCGTGATGGTCCCCGTGGCGGAAAAAGTCGGGAATTCTCCCCCGACCAGGTGGAGTCCGGTGTCGATCATGGGAATCGAGGGTGGATTCCCGGTGGCCGGAAGGGTGAACACCTGACCGATCTCTTCCGAGTCAAAAAGGCCATCCCCATCGTCATCCGGATCGAGATTATCGCCGATTCCATCCCCATCGGTGTCCAAATGCTCGGTGGGGTCGGTGGGCGCGCCGTCGACTCCATCCAAGAAGCCATCTCCATCCGAGTCCGGGTTGTCCGGATCGGAACCGAGGTCGCGTCCCAGGCGGATATCAAACGACCCAGTGTTGTTTTGGAAGCTGCCCACGACATCATTGACCGCGAAGATCAGCTCACCGGTCCCTGAGGCCTCGATGATTCGGTCCGCCCCGACCGCAAACCAGGGACCCGCGCCGATCCTCGCGATCAGGGACAGATGGCGGGCAGTATTGAGGACTCTCGGGAAGCTGGGCGTTTGGCTGAGTCCGCTGGGACCCGAAAACAGGTCGAGTGCGGCATCGCCGTTCACGGTGCCCGTGGCGCGCGCGCGCACGGGGCTCCCTTCCGAAATCAGGCAGCCGGAGGGAACCGAGAACACCTCCAGGCTTGATGGACCGGCCGACACCGACAAGGTGACCGCCTGCTCATCCACATCCGGGAGACCATCCGCATCCCGGTCCGAACGGAGATCGGTCAACGCGAAAGCCGTTCCCAAAGGGAGGATCCCGAGGAGAATCACCAGACTTGAGGTTAGGAGATGAAGGATGCTCCGAGCGCGGGATAGCCCACGCCCAAGCCCCCCCTCATGGACAGCGGTCATCTCTCCCATCCCAGAAAGAGAATTACTCTAGCTGGTATTATCGGTCGCTTTGGGCCAAAACTTCACTCCTTTGGGTTCATTTGCTATGGTTTCGCGGACTGTCGGGGGTCTCGGGCAGACCCATGCCACCCTTGGAAGATAGGAAAACCATGAAAATCATCGTCGCGGTCATCCGTCCCAGTAAGGTCGAATCGGTCAAGGCCGCCCTTGAAGAGGCGGGCATTCGTGGCCTGACCATCTCCGAGGTTCGCGGTCACGGACGCCAAAAAGGGCACAAAGAGATCTTCCGCGGCAAGGAGTACTCCGTGGACATGCTTCCCAAGGCGCGACTGGAGGTGGCGGTGACCGACACTCAGGTGGAGGGGGTGGTCCAAGCCCTGATCGAATCCGCCCGGACCGGCGATGTCGGCGATGGCAAGATCTTCATCCTCCCCATGGAAAACGCCTACCGGATCCGCACCGGGGAAACCGGCGTCGACGCCATCTAACGCTCACCCTCCAGCGATGCCCAAAATCAGCTTCATCGGCGCGGGGAGCACGGTCTTTGTCAAGAATGTGCTTGGGGACTGCCTTCGGACGTATTCCCTGCGAGACTCCGTGATCGCGCTGATTGACATCGATCCCGAACGGCTCCGCGATTCCCAGGTCATGCTGGAGAACCTCCGCCGCACAGCTGGGGCAAGCGCCAAAATCGAAGCGTTCCAGGCCAAATCGGCGCGCGAGGCGCTCGATGGCTCGGACTATGTGGTCAACGCCATTCAAGTCGGGGGCTATGAACCCGCGACCGTGATCGATTTCGAGATTCCCAAGAAATACGGGCTCCGCCAAACCATCGGGGACACGCTGGGAATTGGAGGAATCTTTCGCGGGTTGCGCACGATCCCAGTCCTCCTCGATTACTGCCGGATTCTGGAGGAAGTCGCTCCGAAGGCGTTGCTGCTCAACTACTCCAACCCGATGGCAATGCTCACTGGGGCAATCCTCAAGGCCACTGGAATCCGGGCCGTGGGGCTGTGCCATAGCGTCCAGGTTTGCGCGAGACATCTGTGCGCCGAGCTCGACCTGCCCACGGACAACCTTCGCTGGAGGATCGCGGGGATCAACCACCAGGGGTGGCTGCTGGAGATCTCTCGAAATGGGGTCGACCTGTACCCGGAGATCAAGCGCCGCGCCGAGTTGCCGGAGTATAAACGGAAGGACGCGGTCCGGTTTGAGATCCTGAAATGGTTCGGGCATTACCTCACCGAGTCCAGCGAACACTCGAGCGAATATGTCCCCTGGTTCATCAAGAGCAAGGCCCCTGAGCTGATCGAGAGATTTCACATCCCCCTGGACGAGTATCCTCGTCGCTGCGTCCGCCAGATTGAGGGCTGGAAAAAGATGCGCGAGGAACTTGTGTCTGATCAGCCAGTCCTTCATGAACGCTCGGAGGAGTACGCCTCCTATATCCTTGAGGCGGTGGAAACCGGAATCCCCTACACCTTCGGGGGGAATGTTTTGAATGAGGGCTTGATCACTAACCTCCCACAGGGGGCCTGCGTGGAAGTGATGTGCGTGGCCGACCGGAATGGAGTCACCCCCACCCGGTTTGGGCCCCTGCCGCCGCAATGCGCCGCGCTCAATCGGACAAACATCAATGTCCAAGAGATGGTCATTGAAGCCGCTCTCACCCGCCGAAAAGAGGCGATCTACCAGGCAGCGTTGCTGGACCCGCACACCGCCGCGGAACTGACCATCGACGAGACAGTGGCCCTTTGCGAGGATCTCATCGCGGCCCATGGGCGCTTTCTTCCCGAATACCATTGAACTGTTGTTGGACTTGACTTTTCCGCCCGGGCTGACAGATTCTTGTCAGGGCCTTCAATCCATGAGACGCATCGCCTTTCTGCCGAATCTCTTCACCACCGGGAACATGGTCTGCGGGGTTTCCGCGATTCTACTTTCCTTGGGGGGAACCACCGAGGATTTGGAGCGCGCCTGCTGGATGATTCTGCTCGCCATCCTGCTGGACGGGCTGGATGGGATCATCGCGGTCCTGACCCGCAGCTGCACGAAGTTCGGCATTCAATACGACTCATTGGCGGACCTGGTTTCCTTTGGAGTCGCCCCCGCGATGTTGCTTGTGGCGGACTTTCGCCTGGTGGAGGGCGAAATGGCGCGGGTCACCCGGGAATATTGGGCCATCAGCGTGGTCCTGGTGGTTTGCGTGGCGCTGCGTCTGGCGCGGTACAATGTTCAGGCTTACACCGGGGAGCTCAAGAGTTTTCAAGGGCTTCCCTGCCCCACTCCCGCCGGGTTCATCGCCCTACTCTTGCTAAGCTTCACGAAGTACGGCTACCACCTTCCTCCCGAGGCCCTGATGGTCATCGTGATCGCGCTGGGCATCCTGATGGTGTCCAGCGTGCGCTATCCAAGCCTCAAGAAATCCGATTTCTTCAAGACTCAGCCGCTTTCGAGCTTCCTCCTGGTGGTCCTCGGCTTCGGCCTGGTGGTGATGGAGCCGATTGCATCGCTGCTGTTGATTCTCTCCGGGTATATCCTATTCGGGGTCCTCAACCGGCTGGTTCCGACCCCACTCCTTGAGCACCTTCACCGCTTCGCCGACGCCGGAAAGCGCCCGCTTTGATCGCCCTCCCCCGCATCCGGCTCACCCACTTTCCGGCCTCTTGGTGACTCGCTTCGGTTGCGATAAGCTTAAGTCATTCCGTTGAACCACGCCCCAGCGTAGAAACCGCCGGGGTTTGATCGGAAGACACAGAAGAGAAGGAACACGCCGATGACCAGTCTCCTCGAACGGCCCGTGTTCGATGCCCTCGAGCACTACAGCCGGATGAGCTCGGAGGAGCTCACAGAGATTATCCGTGAGCACAAGAAGCGCCTCGGAAACCGTCTTCTCATCCTTGGTCATTTCTATCAGAAACCCGAGGTCTTCGATTTGGCGGATGTAACCGGGGATTCGTATGGTCTCTCCAAGGCGGCCGCCGAGGCCGAGGAATGCGAGACCATCCTTTTCTGTGGGGTCCATTTCATGGCCGAATCGGCGCGAATCCTGGCGCGCGAGGATCAAGTCGTGCTCCATCCGGACCTCCGCGCCGGGTGTCCGATGGCCGACATGGCCAACCTCGACACGGTCACCCAAGCCTGGGAGGAACTGTCCGAGGTGACCGACATCAACCGGGTGGTCCCGGTCACCTACATGAACAGCGACGCCGACCTCAAGGCCTTTTGCGGAGAGCGAGGTGGGATTGTTTGCACCTCTTCAAACGCGGCCAAGGTCTATGACTGGTGCTACGAACGCGGGGACCGGATACTTTTCTTCCCGGACGAACACCTGGGCCGAAACACCGGAAACCAACGTGGCATCCCCTCTGAGCGGATGCCTGTCTGGGATTGGAAGGAGTATCGAGGCGGACTATCCGAGAACCAGATCCGTGACGCCAAGGTCTTGCTCTGGAAGGGGTTCTGCCATGTCCATACCCATTTTACGGTCGAACAGATTCGTCGCGTTCGCGAGAACGAACCGGAGGCGGTGATTCTCGTTCATCCCGAATGCCCGGAGGAGGTGGTGGCGCTCGCGGATGGGTGTGGCTCGACCGACTATATGCGGAAGCAGGTCCTAGCCGCCGCGCCGGGAACCACGGTTTATCTCGGAACCGAGATGAACCACGCGCTCAATCTCCAGAATCGCCGTCCGGACCTCACCGTGAAATATCTTTCCCGCTCGCTTTGCCCAAACATGTGGAAGATCGGTTTGAACGACATGGCGTACACGCTGGACATGGAGGGGCGAGTCAATCGGGTCGAGTTGCCGGAAGAAATCATCCGCCCGGGACGGCTGGCGCTTGAGAGGATGCTGGAGGTGGCGTGAGGGGAACGAAATGGGACTGCTCCTATCCATTTGTGTCCTCGCGTGGGCACTCGCGGATGCGAGCGCCTCCTTGGTTCCCGTGGGAACTGGATCCCGCTATGCCGAGGTCCTTTTATTCGGCATGTGGGGGGGGTTGCTCTCGTGGCTGCTCAGTGTGTGGACCAAGAGACAATCTAATGCTTGGCTTGCCTGCCATTCGAAATTCCCGGATTCAAGCCTCACGCTAACTGCGGGGACATGGGGCATGCTTGATTTCGGGGGCCTGCTCCTGGTCGCCGTGGTTTCGCTGGTGTACACGGCGATTTCCTTCTTCGAACCACTCCTCGATTGGAATTCGGTGGTATTCGGGGGGGCAGTTTCCACGATGCTCCTGATCCTCCTCGGTTTCGATTGGCTTGCACTCAAGACCACTGTCATCATCAATCACAATTCGATCCTCGTTCTTGAATGGACCGGAAGAGGTGAGGCGCCCACGAACGGGACCCGCATTTCGCTTGAGGATATCGCGAGGTGGGAGGTAAAGTTACTTGGTTTCTCGATAGACCTCTGGACAAAGGATGGCGCGAAACATTCTTTCTCGACTCCTGGATGTAATCCGGTGTGGGAGGAGGTTACCCGGATCGCCCTTAGTGAGGCTCCGATCAAGTCCACCGATTTGGAGGGCGCCGGACACGAGCGCATGGGATAGGGATGCCGAATACGCCTTGAGGCCTGCGACGCGACGCCCCCCCAAACCGAACCCACCCATGCTATCCTCCCCCCATTCTCTGTTCCGCTGGGGGGCTGACCTATTCCGGCGCGAGTCCCCTCGGAACAGACTGCAATGCCTTGGAGGGTCTCCCCGTGCCGAAGAAATACGAAATCCATGTGGTCTCGAACACTCACTGGGATCGGGAATGGCTGTATGACTTTCAGGAAACCCGGATGATGCTGGTTGAGTTCTTCGATCAGCTCCTGAATATCCTGGACAACGAACCCCGCTATCGAGCCTTCCTCCTCGATTCCCAAACCGTTCCGATTGAGGACTACCTGGAGGTCCGTCCGGAGGCACGCGAGCGGATCAAGCGCCATGTCGCCGCCGAGCGACTCTTTGTCGGACCGTGGTACACCTGCCCGGAAGGCTTCATCGTGGCCGGGGAGTCCCTGGTTCGGAATCTCCTGTATGGACACAAGGTCGCGGACGAATTCGGCAAGCCGATGAAGGTCGGCCACACCCCCTTCTCCTACGGGCAGAACTCACAGATGCCTCAGATCTACGCCGGTTTCGGAATCGACAGCATCCTCTTCTATCACGGGGTCTCGCATGAGGATGTGGCCAACGAATTCACCTTCGAGGGCGCCGACGGGACTCGTCTTTTCGCCTCGCAGATGAGCTCCTTCGCGCGCTACAACTATTATTTCGCGGTCTATCGCCCGGTCCTATTCGGAACCTCCATTGACCAGCGCGGCCATGATTGGAGAAAGGGCGGCCTGCCCTTCCACCTCTGTTCCGAGGACCGCTGCATGGGTCACCACTATCTTCTCGACGCGCCGCGGGGGTATCGAGCGGACCTGCTCGAAGGGGCCCTTCAGGAGCTGAAGGAGCGCGAAATCAAGGCTGGAACCACGCCCATCCTGGCCTTCATGATGGGTCACGACAGCAGCGTCGCGGACCTGGACGAGGTCCGGATCCTGGAGGATGCCAAGAAGGTTTTGGCGGATGACCATGTCATTCACAGCACGCTTCCCGACCTTGTGGCCAAGGTCAAGGCGCGCGCCAGGAATCTGGTGATTCTGCGCGGGGAGCGCCGAGTGCCCAAGATGATGAACGGGCGACTCCATCTTTACAGCGATGTGCTTTCCAGCCGGACTCGCGTCAAACGCTTGAACGCCCTTGCCGAATCTGGTTTACAGCGGCGGGCCGAACCGTACGCGGCGCTGGCCTGGCTGCTGGGGGCCGAATACCCATCGTCCCTTCTGGACCTCGCCTGGAAATCGATGCTTCAGTCGCACGCCCATGACAGCATCGCGGGAAGCGGCGTGGATGAAATCGAGCGGGATGTCACCTACCGGCTCCGTCAGACCATCAACATTTCACAGGGTGTCGCTCGCCGTGGAATGGAGGCGGTCCAGCGGCGAATCCAGACGATCGCAAAGGCGCCGGAGGATGTCTTCTTGACCGTTTTCAATGCCTCGCTTGTCGCTCGCTCGGAGGTTTTGACCGTGGTCGCGGATCTTCCCCGGACGAGCGGCTTGGCGAAGTTTCAACTTGTCGAGGAGGGCGGCAAAGAGACCCTTCCCGTGCAGGTGTCCACGCGCAGGCCGCACAACGCCGTGATCAACCATGCGGGGGATGCCCCCACCATGATGGAGTGCGAGCGGGTGAAGTTTCATTTCGAGGCCCGGAGCATCCCCGGCCTTGGTTACAACGTGTACCGATTTGTCCCCGGCGGGGATTTCCTTCGCGGTGGCCTTGTTTCGGGGCGCAACGCGATGGAGAACGAGCATCTCGCGGTGACGATCAATTCCAACGGCTCCCTTTCGCTGGTGCACAAGGAAACCAATCGGCGCTACGACGATCTGCACTACTTCGAGGATGGCGGAGAAGCCGGCCATGCCTGGATGCATATCGAACCGGCGGAGGACCTGATCCTCACAAGCCTTGGGACTCCCGCGCTGATTGGGCTTGAGGAAAACGGCCCCCTGCTCGCGCGCTACAGGGTTGAGTATCGGATGGAGATTCCAGCCGCTCCGGACGAAAACGGAGGCGACCCCTGGCAGCGATTGGATGGCTCGGGGAGCGCCTGTCGACGTTCACGGGAGACTGTTCCGCTCACGATTGTGTCCCACATCACGCTGAGGAAGGGCGCGCGCGCCTTGGAAGTGACGACCCGCCTGGAGAACCGCGCCGAAAATCACCGCCTTCGAGTGGTTCTTCCCACACGACTCAAGGCCCGGGTCTGCCACGCCGAGAGCGCCTTTGACGTGGTCGAACGGGAAATCATCTACGGTCCCGGAAGTCCCTGGCACGGTGGAGTCAACGCCACCTTTCCGATGCAGCGCTTCGTGGATGTCAGCGATGGGAAGGCGGGGTTGGCGTTTATCAGCGACGGACTGCGAGAGTACCAAGTGACCCAGGATGCGGATCGAGCTATCGCGATCACGCTTCTGCGGGCCTTTCAAGTGTCGCTCACGACAGTGAGCAAGCGCTGGGAGCCTCACCCCGAAATGAAACTCTCGCAATCGCCGGGAGAGCACGAGTTTCGCTATTGGATTTACCCCCACGCCGGGAACTGGGAAAAGGGCGGCGTGTTTACCGAGGTCGAGCGGTTCACTGTCGGCCTGGAGCCCGCGCAGGCCGGCGCGCATGCAGGTGATCTTCCGACCCGCCTCAGTTTTCTCAGCGTGGAACCATCTCAACTCGTGGTCACGGCCCTTAAGAGGTCCGAGGATGGGAAGGGGGTTCTCCTTCGGGTGTTTAACCCAGGGTCGAAGGCGGTGACGGGCAAAGTCCGGGCCTATCGCCCGCTCCGCTCGGCGTGCTATCTCACCCTCGAGGAGAAGGAGAGCGGACCGATCAAAGTCCAGGGAGGTCAAGCGACCTTCAAAGCCGGTCCCAAGCAGATTGTGACCCTCAAGCTGGTCGTCGAGAGGTAAACCGGGTTCGTCGCGGTCCACTGGGAGCACGCGGGGGGTTCACTCTCCTCCCCTGGCCGCATTCATCACTCGCGCGACGAGACCCCCGTCTTGGCATGGCCCGGAAAGATCTTGTTCGCGGATCGCCGCCGGGAGGGACCAAAGCATCATGTCCTGGTAGTAGTCGTTTCCGAAGGTCCGCTCGCCGGTGTCCACATCCCCTCGCAGGATATTGGGCATGTCCCAGGTGTATCCCTGGACACAGATCAGGTTGTGCCAGGTTTTCCGCGCGAGTTCGAGCCCAAATTCCATCTCCCCGTTGTACATATAAGTCATCGCGAGCATCAGGGCCTCAGGCGGGAAATAACTGAAGCGACCATAATCCCAGGTCCCCGCTTTGGCCTGCGGACGTGGAGTGCCATCCGGATTGGCGTAATTCACCGCGCCGTGCCTCGAAAGCGCCACATTGCAGCGCTTGATGGTTGCGAGCGTGGTATTCACCCGATCCTGGGGTAGCCCCTCCTCCAGTCCATGATGGTCGATGACCCACTCGCCATCGAGCTGATACCCGAACACATACTCCGATTTGATGCCGGTTTCTGGTTCGAAGAAATTCAAATAATGGGACCCGGTCCAGAGTCGTTTCTCCATCGCCTCCCGGGCGGCGGCAATCCACTCCGCGCACTGGGCGGCGAACTCCGTGTCCCCAGCCCCCTTCGCCATTCGCTCCGCGATTCGGAGTTCCGCCAGATGCAGCGAGCCAACATGGGCGGTCATTCCGCTCCAGCCCGGTTCGGCGGCCTCGAACCACTCCGAGCCTTCATTCTTGTCCGGCATCGAGAGGATCCGCTCACCGATGGTGTATTCCGGGGTGGTTCTCAAGCCCACAGTTCGCAGCATGCTCTTCTTGACCATCGGGTAGAGCTCCGCCAGGACCTTCCGATCCGGAGTGTCGTGGACCATCAGGAACTGATCCACCAGCGAGGCGAGCGAGATCCCATTGGTGGCAAACTGATAGCCGCGTGTCGGGGAAGCGAAATCAATATACGGAGTGCTCCCGGTGCAGCCGCCGAAGACCCACACCGGCGCGCCATCCTCATATTGGAACCCCTGATAGCCGCGCAGGGTGGACAGTGCGAGATCGGGGAAAAAATACGCAATCGGCAGGCTGCCGTAAAAGCTGCACGGGATGCACTCGATCTGCGGACACCCGCGCGGGCATTCGTTCATCCCAAAAAGGCCATCCTCCGCGCGCACCCAATCCGGGAGAGGATGCCCGGCCTGGGCCCAGAGGCTGTCCTCGGTGAACAGATAGAGGACATTGACCAACGAGTCGCGCAGCCAAACCGGCAGCGATTCGTCCGTATAGACCTCCGCCTGCCAGGCCAAGATCCGCATGAGCAGAGACTCGTGGCTCTCGGCCACCCGCTTCGCGGTTTCGACCGGGTCCGGGTAAAACTTGGCGTACATGTGCTTGAAGGCGCGCGGTTCGCCACTATACTTCTCGGGAACTGCCGTGGCGGTCGGGAATCCCACTCCGTTCCATTCCGGCGCGCACCAGGTGAGAACAAACCGAATCACCCGATTCTCCGAAGGCTTAAGCGCAAAATCAGCGGCCACCGAACTGCCCGCATGTGAGCCATCGGCATCCGGGAGCCGAGTGGCGATTTGCTCCCAAGCACTTCCGGTCGACCCCAATTCCCCTCCACTCCGGACCTTCTCGGCTCCAAGGACGGTCACCGAATACGAGGCGAGGTCCCCTCTCACCGAGATCCCGGGTAGAGCCTCGCCGAGCTCTCTTCTGTCAAACTGCATGTGTTGAACCTCCCAGGTTGCGGGACCAGGGAAAGAGAAGGCGAGAGTCCCTTGGCAAGGCTCGGAGGTTCGGTTTCGGAGGCGGACCTCAAAGACCGTCGCGGGCAGAATCGAGCTCAGGGTGTCGCCTGGAAGGAAGGGGGCCCAGGCGCGCAAGGCGACGCCCACCGGGGCCTCGATCTCATACTCCAGATCGGCCACCGGATAATGCCCCCAGTAACGGATCGCCTTCGGCGTCTTAACCCCCCCGAGGTCCAATGCGCCCCCGACCGGGAAGATCGGGACTCGCTTCGGGTTCACCTGGTAGTCCCCCCACCCCTGCTTGATCTGCTTCGGATCGCACAGCACCCAGGTTGTCTCCCCCACGGACACCCCCAAGAAGGGGAGGTTCATCGGCCCGCGACGAGGAACATGCGAGTTGAAGATCGTGCAGTAACCAAGGAGGCCGCTGGTTTCGAGGTCGAGGCAGCCGGTGTCGATTCCCCCAAGGGCGAGCCCGTTGGTGACCGGATCGTCCTGGTTGTAGATCACCCCACAGACCGGCTTGGAAAACCCGGCGGCTTCAAACTGAAGCCATTCCCGGCATGGGAGGTTGCTCGGGAACAGTTCTCCCTTCACAACGGCCTGGCCGTTAACCGCGTCCATGAGGAATAAGCTCAACACCAGCAGACTTCTTGTTGATGAAATCGACATGGGGGCAATCCTCCATTGAAGGGCATGGCATTGGGAAACCGGAACCGCATGGACCCCATCGTAGCAAGCGGCGCGGATCCGCGCAGCTCAAAAATCCCGAGGGCGCAGTGACTCGAATTGGCGGCCTTCTGGTGAGACAATACCAATCCCCAGATCGAGAATACCTGATCTTCCCAGGAGGTCACGATGCAAATGGAAAAACCCGGACCGAGCAACCGGTCGGACAGGAAGGGGGCCCTATTGAGAGTGTTGACACTCGTGTTCTGCTGCGCCCAACTCTGCGCGTTCTCAATCGATTCCCATTCGGCAACCTATTCGATCCGGGATTACGGCGCAAAGGGGGATGGCCAAACCTCCGACACGGCGGCGATCCAGGCCGCCATTGAGGCTTGCGCGAACGCCGGAGGGGGAACCGTCCTGTTCCCCCCTGGGAGATTCCTCTCCGGGACAATCTTCCTCCGGAGCCATGTCACCCTGGAGTTCGACACGGGTTCCACCCTACTTGGCGGCACCCGCCTGGAGGACTATCCGCTCACTCTGTGCGCCTTTGCCTCATACACCGACCGTTACTGCGGACGCGCGCTGATCTGGGGCGAGGGGCTTGAGGATGTCGGAATTGTCGGTCGGGGAACCATCGATGGCCAGGGCGCGGCCTTCAAGGACAACCGCCCCTCGGATGAAGTGGCCGCCGAGATCGCCAAAGACTGGACCGACCCCTCGCGCCATGTCCCGAAAGGGGTTTATATCAATCGTCCCTATCTGATTCGCCTGGTCAGTTGCAGTGGGGTCCGAGTGGAAGGGCTCACCCTGCGCGATTCGGCGATGTGGATGCAGCACTACCTGAACTGCGACTTTGTCGCCATCCGCGGGATCACGGTCTACAACCACTGCGCGGCGAATAACGACATGATCGACATCGACTGTTGCCGCGAGGTGCTTATCTCCGATTGTTTCGGGGACACCGATGATGACGCTCTGACCCTCAAGAGCACCGCCGACTGTCCCACCGAAAATGTCACGGTCACCAACTGCGCCCTCAGTTCGCACTGCAACGCGATCAAGCTGGGCACCGAGTCGAGCGGGGGCTTTAAGAACATCACCATCTCCAACTGTGTGATCCGGCCATCGAGGGATCGCGAGGCCATGGCGGGCCGAAATGAAGGACTCGCGGGGATCGCGCTGGAGATGGTCGACGGCGGGAGCCTGGAGCGAGTGGCGATCTCCAATGTCGCCATGTACGGTCAAACCACGCCAATCTTCATTCGCCTCGGAAACCGCGCGCGACCCTTCAAGACGGACATGGAGAAACCTGGAGTTGGGACCCTTCGCGATGTCATCCTGGGCAACATTGTGGCCACCGGGGCGGGAGGCATCGGCTGCTCGATCACCGGGCTTCCGGACCACCCGGTGGAGAATGTCACGCTCTCCAATATCCGGATCGAGTACAAAGGGGGCGTGGCGCGCCTTCCGAAGCTCTCGGAGGTCCCGGAGGTTCCGGAAAAGTACCCGGAGTCCGCGATGTTCGGGACGCTTCCCGCGTATGGGCTCTATTGCCGCCATGTGAAGGGTCTGCGCTTGGAATCCCTCGACTTGGCGACCGAAAAGCACGATGCCCGCCCCGCGCTGGCATGCGAGGATGTCCGTGACTTGGAGCTCGCGCGCTTCCGGGGATCGGTCTCACCCTCTGTCCCAATGGTGGCGGTGTTCAAGGACGTTTCAGATGCGTTGATTTCCGGCTGTGTGTCCCCGGAGGTCGCCACATTCCTGCGTTTCGAAGAGAAAGTCCGCCAAGTGCGCCTGACCGGCAATGACCTCAGCCGCGCCGGCGCTCCCTTCGAAGCGGTGGCGGGCGCGGACGCGAAGGAAGTCATTATCGTCGGCGATCGTTAAGGCGAACCGACTCCCCGTGGGACAGGCATCTTGCCTGTCTTCCATATGGCACGGACAGGCAGGGATGCCTGTCCTACGATGGGGGGCCAAGATGTCCTAAAGTCCCCCCATGAATCGCAGAGATTATCTCCACACCCTTTCCGCCGGAGCCGCGGGGGCGGCCCTGGGACAACCGAGGCGCGCAACCGCCCAACCGAGCCGGAGGCCCAATGTCATCCTGATCTATACCGACGACCAGGGGTCCATCGACGCCGGGGTCTATGGGGCGCGGGATATCGAGACCCCGAACATCGACCGCCTCGCGGCCGAGGGGGTTCGATTCACCCAGTTCTATGCCCCCTCGCCGATCTGCTCCCCATCCCGCGCGGGGCTGCTCACCGGTCGCTATCCGTGGCGCGCCGGCACCCCGGGCAACTGCGACTCCAAACCGGGGAAGCCCGGGATGCCCACCGAGCAGGTCACCCTGGCCGAGGTCTTCCAGCGCGCCGGATACGCCACCGCACATGTCGGCAAATGGCACTTGGGGTACACCCCCGACACAATGCCGAACGCGCAGGGGTTCGAGCACTCCTTCGGTCACATGGGGGGCTGCATCGACAATTATTCGCACTTCTTTTACTGGAGCGGCCCGAACCGTCACGACTTGCACCGGAACGGAGCCGAGGTTTTCGCGGACGGGCGCCACTTCCAGGACCTGATGCAGGAGGAGGCTTCCGCCTTCCTGGAGGGCCACCGCGCGGACCCGTTCTTCCTCTACTTCGCGCTCAACGCCCCGCACTACCCCTATCAGGGGGAGGCCCGCTGGCTGGCCCACTACCGCGAGCGCGGGGTTCCCTATCCGCGCGACCTGTACGCGGCCTTTGTCTCCACGCTGGATGAGCACATTGGGGAGCTGCTCGCGAAGGTCGAGGAGCTCGGGCTATCCCAGGACACCATCGTTGTGTTTCAGTCGGACCAGGGGCACTCGGTGGAGGAGCGCGCGCATTTCGGCGGGGGTAGCGCCGGGATCTGGCGTGGGGCGAAGTTCAGCCTGTTCGAGGGGGGCATCCGGGTCCCGGCGATCATCCGCCGGCCCGGGCATCTCCCCACGGGGGCGGTCCGGGGGCAAATTGCGCACGGCTGTGACTGGTTTCCAACGCTGGCGGAGTTGTGCTCGGTTCCGGTCGGAGAGCTTGCGCTCGATGGGCGGAGCCTGGTGGAGGTGTTGCGCTCCGAGGAGGCGCCCACGCCGCACGATGTCCTGCACTGGCAGGTCAGCGGCGGGGGCGAGGTTCAGTGGGCGGTGCGCGAGGGAGATTGGAAGCTGATCGGAAATCCGGTCGATCCGACCCAAGATCAGCCGCTCGCCGAACGGGACAGGCTCTATCTGACCAACCCGGTCACCGATCCAAGCGAACGCCACAACTTGATCGATGCCAATCCGGAAATCGCCGCGCGCCTCGAGAAATTGCACGACCAATGGGTGCGGGAGGGAGGCTGATTCCCCCAAACCCTGATACCCTAAGGCAGGTTCGCACACCGATTCCGAGGAGGGGGCCACCATGAGAGCGAAAACCTCCCTTCGTCAGATTTCAAACCTCACCGCCATCTTCCTGGTGGGAGCATCGCTGGTGTTCCCGGGATGTTCCGACCAAAGCGGGACCGCGCCGATTGCTCGGAGCGATGGGCGCGCAACTCCGGTCCTCGCTTCAAGCGCGCCGGCTCCCGCTGAGGTTACTTCCTCAACTTCCGCCGGGAACATCGGGTCCGGGTCCCCGGAATGGATTCGCCCCCGTTCCGAGGAGCGCAAGGCCGAACGCCTGGAAATGGTTCGGACTCAGATCGAAGGGCGCGGGGTTTCCGATCCCAAGACCCTGGAGGCCATGCGGAATGTCCCTCGGCATTGGTTCGTTCCGGACTCGGAATCGAGTGACGCCTACTCGGATTCCCCCCTGCCAATCGGGCGCGGACAGACCATTTCTCAACCCTACATTGTCGCCTTGATGACTCAGGCGCTCGCGCTTTCGGACTCCGATAAAGTGCTGGAGGTGGGAACCGGCTCCGGATACCAGGCCGCGGTGCTTGCGGAAATCACTCCGCATGTTTGGAGCATTGAGATCGAGGAGGCGCTGGCGGCGCGCGCCGCGAAAACCCTTGAAGCGCGGGGATACTCCACGGTCCGAGTTCGAGCGGGCGATGGCTATCTGGGATGGCCGGAAGCGGCGCCGTTTGACGCCATCATTGTCACCTGCGCGCCAAATCGGATCCCTCAGCCCTTGATCGACCAACTCCGCCCGGGTGGGAGGATCTGCATTCCGGTCGGGGAAACGGGAGGGATCCAGCATTTGGTCCTGGTCACCAAGACCCCGGAGGGAGCGCTCTCCTCCAGGACCCTTGAGCTGGTTCGCTTTGTTCCGATGATGGGCATCAGTCAGAAGGAGTAGCCCGGCGCCGCCATCCCGGTGAATGCGAGCGTTCAGTCTTGGTCAAGCCTTCCCACTCGATTAGGCGGGAACAGGATGGAGATGGCGCGGCCATGGACCGCCTTCCTTGGGAAGGGCCCCGTGGAGCGGCTGTCGCTGGCCTCACCCCGGTTGTCGCCGACCAGATAGAGCTCATTCCCTTCAAGCGCCACCGGTTCCGGAGGGGTCCGGTCCACCCGGAAGTCGCGCTCGGAAAGCATCGGGTGACGGGTGAAGGTGGACCCGTTGATCTGGAGCTCCCCGCTGGCATCGAAGGACACGCTTTCCCCGCCAAGCCCGGCCACGCGAAGGAAGCGCTTGGACTCCTCCTCCCGCTCTCCCGCCGAGACCATCCAGACGATATGCCCACGCTCGACCTCTTCGCGCGTGTAGTAGCTCCGGTCCACCAGGACCCAATCCCCAGCCTGAATCGTGGGACTCATGTCCTCGGAAAGGACATGGATATACGCGAATTCGCTGGGGTGACGGACCACGCCGACCTTGTAGCCATACGCAAACAGGATGGTGAACAGCGCGACAAGGAGCACCCCCACCAGGCAGCCCCCCGAACAACACCCGCAGGACAACGAGAAACATCCCCTGTCTTGGGGAGGCGGCGGGGCGTAGTAGGGGATGTTCATGGCGCGGACCGTTCCTTCTCTACCGGGGGAAACGTATCAATTTTCAGCGACTGCCACAAGTTTACGGCCCCTTTGAATCAGGGGGCGGATCCTTTGCTGTCCGGGGGCCGGGCGGGAGGTTCAAAACCCATCGGGCTGTACCATTCACTCAGGCGTTGAAAGATGACAAAGGCCATGGGAATGAAGAGCACGGCGAGAAAGGTGGCGCTGAGCATCCCCCCGAATACGGTCGTTCCGAGGGATTGGCGGCTCGCGGCGCCCGCGCCCGTCGCGATCACGAGAGGCCAGACCCCCATGATGAAGGCAAACGAGGTCATCAGAATCGGGCGCAAACGAACGAGGGCGGCATCAATCGCGGATTCCGCGATCCCCTTCCCTCCATGACGCATTTCGCGCGCGAACTCGACAATCAGGATGGCGTTCTTGCAGGCCAGCGCCACCAGCAGGACCAATCCGATCTGGGTGTAGACATTCACCTCCATGCCGCGAATCTCATGGGCCGCCACGGTTCCAACCAAGGCCAGCGGGACACTGAGGATCACCGCCGCGGGACTGGTCCAACTCTCATACTGAGCCGCAAGGACCAGGAGCACCAGGGTGATCGCAAGAAGCAGAATCCAGGCCCCTTGGGATCCGACCATGCGCTCCTGGTAGGACATCCCCGTCCATTCAAACCCAAGCGAGCTCGGCAGCATCCTCCCCAGCATTCCCTCCATGATTCGGAGCGCCTGCCCCGAACTGAAACCCGGCGCCGCTTCGCCTGTGATCGCGGCGGTGGGGTATAGATTGTATCGACTCACCACCTGAGGTCCGAGCGTGTCGCGGACATTCACCAGAGTCCCCAGTGGGATCATCTTGTCGTTCGCGCTGCGAACCTCCAATCGCCGAATGTCTTCAGGTTTCACTCGAAACTCGTGATCGGCCTGAACCTTGACCTGGTAGGTGCGCCCGAACTGGTTGAAATCATTGACATAGGCTGAGCCGAGGAACGCTTGGAGGGTCCCGAAGACCGTGCTCAAAGGCACGTTCAGGTTCTTGACCTGCTCACGGTCGATGTCGGCGAAGATCTGCGGGACATTGGCGCGAAAAGTGGTGTTCAGCGCGGCAAGGCCGGTCTGAGTGTTTCCCAGGCGAGTGATTTCCTGGGCGACTTCCTGGAGGGTGGCCATCCCCGTTCCCCCCTGATCCTGGAGCTGGAGTTGAAACCCACCGGCCACTCCCACCCCACGGATCGCGGGAGGGGGGAAGGCGATGATCGAGGCCTCTTGGATCGAGTCAAACCGCGAGCGCAGTGCTCCCAGAATCGCGAACTGGGAAAGGTTTGGGGCAAGCCGCTCCTCCCAATCGTCCAAGACCAGAAAACTGGTCATCGAGTTTGAGGACATTCCCCCATCCAAGAGGGAGAACCCCACGATTGAAACCCAATCATGGATCCCTTCCGTCTCGGCATAGACCTGGTTGAGCTTGGCGGCCACTTCAGTGGTTCGCTCCAGGGAAGCGGCATCCGGCAATTGGACGGACGCGATCATGTAGCCCTGGTCCTCGAGTGGGAGAAATCCGGTCGGCATGGAGGAAAAACGCCACCAAGTGGGAGCGACCAGAGCGAATAGGAGGATCACCCCCAAGACCAGGTGTCTCGTGAATCGGCGCACAATTCGTCTGTAGAGCGAGGTTCCGCCATCAAAAAGGAAGTTGAACCCCCGGAAAAACAGACTCCGCCTCTCGGGAGATTTGCGCAACACAATGGCGCAGAGCGCCGGAGATAGGGATAGGGCGTTGAACGCGCTGAAGACGGTTGAGGCGGCGATAGTGAGAGCGAACTGACGGTAGAGGCGGCCGGTGATCCCCGGCATGAACGCGCTGGGCACAAACACCGCCAGGATCACGAAGGTCGTGGCCACAATCGGCCCGGTCACCTCTCGCATCGCCAGGATCGTGGCCTCGCGGGCGGACATGCCACTCTCCTCGATGTGCCTTGAGGCGTTCTCAACCACCACGATGGCGTCATCCACCACGATCCCGATGGCCAAAACCAACCCGAAAAGCGTCAGCATGTTGATCGAGAACCCCAGCGCCACCATCACCGCGAAGGTCCCGATCAGCGAAACCGGGATGGTGACCGCCGGAATCAGCGTGGCGCGCCAGTCTTGCAGAAACACGAAGATGACCAGGAACACAAGAAGCGAGGCCTCAACGAGCGTTTTGACCACCTCGCGGATCGCCACATCAACAAACTTGGTGGTGTTGAAGGGGATTGAGTACTTCACCCCTTCGGGAAAAGTCTTTCCGAGACGCTCCATCGCGAAGGACACCCGCTTCGCCACATCAATCGCGTTGGCTCCCGGCAGCTGGTAGACCCCGATGCTGGCCGAGGGAACTCCGTTCATCTGGGAGGAGGTGTTGTATTCCTGGGCGCCGAGTTCGACGCGGGCGACATCCCGAACGCGGGTCACACGCCCCCCCTCCGCAGTCTTGATGATGATTTCCTCGAACTCGCGCGCCTCGGCCAGGCGCCCGTGGGTGTTGATGGTGTACTGGAAGACCTGCCCCGCCGGGGCGGGCGGTTGGCCGATCTGGCCCGCCGCGACCTGCACGTTTTGTTCGCGGATCGCATCCACCACATCCTGAGTGGTGAGATCTCGGGCCTTGAGCTTGTCCGGATCCAGCCAGATTCGCATGCTGTAAGCGGCGCTGCCGAAGACCATCACCTCTCCCACGCCGTCGATGCGTGAGAGTTCATCCCGGATTCGCAGCGTGGCGAAATTGCTCAGGAACAGGTCGTTGTAATGTCCATCCGGGGAGGTCAGACTGATAAACATCAGGATATCGGGAGACTGTTTCTTGACCACTATCCCCTGCCTGCGGACATCCTCGGGCAATTTCTGAGCCGCCACCACAACCCGGTTGTTCACCAGGATGGAGGCCATGTCGAGATCCGTTCCGACCTTGAAGGTGATGGTCAGGCGGTACGAGCCGTCATTGCCGCAACTGGAGGACATGTACAGCATCCCCTCAACGCCGTTGACTTCCTGCTCAATGGGGGCCGCCACGGTGTCGGCCACCACGCCGGCGTTCGCGCCGGGGTAAATGGTGGAAACTTGAACGGTGGGCGGAGTGATCTCGGGGTATTGCGCCACCGGAAGAAAAGCAATCGAAACCACGCCCGCGATCACGATCACGATCGAGATCACGGTGGCGAAGATGGGACGGTCAATGAAGAATCGGGAAAACATCGAATGTCCCCGGCTGCTCAGCGCCCTTGTTCCTCGGCGTGGGTCGAATCCACATGGGAAACGTGGACATCGGCATCCGAACCAACCGCCGCTTCGGGTTGAACGACCATTCCGGGACGGGCTCTTTGAATCCCGCTCACGATCACGCGGTCCTCCTCCGAAATTCCTTTCCGAATGACTCGTTCACCATCCACGAGGTCCCCAAGCTCAACAGGCCGCTTTTCAACTATGTTCTTGGAATTGACGACCAGCAGGTACCGACCCCCCTGGTCCATCCCCAACGCGCGTTCATCCACAAGCAGGGCATCCACCTCCGCCGAAACTGGCGCGCGGATGCGCGCGAAGAACCCCGGCAGGAGCGGACGTTGGGGGGTTGCCGGGTTCGTGAAGATTCCCCGAACCAGAATAGTCCCAGTGGATGGGTCCAGCCCCAGATCGACAAAATCGACCTTTCCTTCGTGCGGGTAACCGTCCTCATCGGCCAATCCGAGGAAGAGGGGGCGCCCCTCGGCCGAGCTCGTTTCCGGGGTGGAAGATGGGTTGGCGCGTCGATACTCAAGCACATCCCGCTCGCTAACCGCGAAATAGGCATACATCGGGTCGAGCGCCTTGATGGTCGCGAGCAGTGTCGGCTCACTCCCACCGACCAGGTTTCCCACATCCACCTCGGTCTTACCGATCCGTCCGCTGATCGGGGCATGGATCCGGCAATAACCGAGATCGAGGCTGGCCTCCTTGACTTGCGCCTCGGCGGCCTGAACCGCCGCGCCGGCGGCGTCCCGGTCCGAGCGAACCTGGGTCATTTCCTCTTCTGAGATCACATTCTCCTTGAATAAAGCCACCTTGCGGGTGAAAACCGAATCGGCATTCATGAGCTGGGCGCGGTTTCGGGAAAGCTCCGCGCTGGCGCGCTCAAGTGCCGCCTTGAAAGGTTTCGGGTCAATGACATAGAGGATGTCGCCCTTCTTGACCTCCGCCCCTTCCTGAAAGTGAATACTCTCGAGGAAACCCTTGACCCGCGCGCGCACATCCACCGAGGCGACTTCCACGGTTCTTCCGGTAAAATGCAGGTAATGGGTGACCGCTTTGCGAGCCGGACGCGCCACGCTGACCACTGGGGGAGGCGGCTCTTGGTAAACATTCTGCTCCCGCGAGCATCCGGTCATGATGACCGCGCCGAGGATGAAAATCGCTTGCCAACACCAATGAGGGAGGTTCGGGCGGCTCAAGATGGGTCCCTTCTGGCCGATGACTGCCTCATCGGTCATTCAGCAGAATGGAGGTATTTTCCCTCCAAAATTGCCCGTGCGCAAGCTTTGCGGTCATGGAAAGACCTGTCGCGGATGTTGGAATCCCCGTTAAGCATGATCCCGTTCCGATTTCGCCACCCCTTCCTCTGGATCGGTCTTCTCGTGGTCTCCCTACCCCTCCCCGCGGCTCCACCCAGCAATGACCGCTGCAACAACGCGGCCGTCCTTTTCTTGGATTCGCTTCCGCTTCAGGAAGTCGGCTCGACCCTTGAGGCCGGCGACCACGGTCGCAGCGTGGGATGCCCGGCTCAGGCCGGTGGGAAGGACGTGGTCTACCAATTCAGTTTGACTCAGACGACCAGCCTTTCGATTTCCACGGACGGCTCCGTGTTCGACACGGTTCTTTCTGTCTGGAGCGCCTGCTCGAATGGAAACCTGTCTGGAGAGGTGGGCTGCAACGACGATTTCGACGGCATTTCATCTCGTGTGGATCTGTATCAAGCTCCCCCTGGAACATACTACATTCTCCTGGATGGGTTTGATGGCAGCCAGTCGGGGACCTTTGTGCTGACTCTCAGCCCCCCTTCCCCGCCCCCGAATGACGCCTGCTCCGGAGCACAGCCGATTCTGCTCAATTCCACGGTTTACGGGACCACGCTCGGAGCGGATAACTCGCAGCAGCAATTCTGCGGCGCCAAGCTGACCAACGGGCCGGAGGTCTTTTACACCTTCACCAGCCCGGATGGCGCCGATGTCCGGGTGGACACGCTCGGAAGCGATCTGGACACGGTCATCACCTTCCGCCAGGTCAGCTGTGTCGGTTCGGTGCTGGCCTGCAATGATGACTTCGGAGGGACCAAGCAATCACAGATCACCATCGGGGGCCTCCTTCCGGATTTCACGTATTACATTCAGGTGGACAGTGACGAAAGCGAGGCGGGAACCTTCCGTCTCAATTTGAACGAAGTCCAGCCGCCCCCCGCCAATGACAGTTGCGCGGCCGCGCAACTCGCGGCGGCGCCGTCCGAGCAGTTCGGCTCGACCCTGTTCGCCGAGAACGATTCCTCCTCACCCACCCATGGGGGCGCAGGCCCGGATGTGGTATTCCGGATCACCCTGGCGCAAACCACCCATCTGGTGCTGGATACTTTGGGCAGCGAATTCGACACGGTCCTGTACATTCGCTCCGGCTCATGCTCCGGCGCGGAGATCGGGGGAAATGACGACGCGCTCGGTCGGAGGACTTCGCGGGTGGTTCTGTCCTCCCTGTCCGCCGGGGACTACTTTGTATTTGTGGATGGAAAAAGCGTGGCCGAGAGGGGAAACTTCCGCCTTTCAATCGGGGTGGGAACCCCGCCGCCGAACGACAGTTGCGAAAGCGCCACCCAGATTCAGGTCCCCTCCGTTCAGACCGGCTCGATTCGGTTCGCGCAAGACAACACCAATGTTTTCGAGAGCGGATGCGAGAGTACAGGTCTCGATGTTGTCTTTCGCTTCACCCTGGATTCCCCGCGCCAACTCCTGTTCAGCACTCTCGGGAGCGAGTACGACACGGTCCTATACCTCCTCCCGGACGATTGCGGCTCGGGGGAGGTCCTGGCCTGTAATGATGACGGAGCGGGGGCTTTTGGGGTGGCCTCGTTCATCGATGATTTCCGAACCAACCCCCTGCCTCAGGGGAGCTACCGTCTCTTTCTCGATTCCAATGAGGTCTCGGACGGGAATTACACGCTTCAGGTCCTTGACCTTTCCACGCCGACCCCGGTCCCTTCACGCACCCCGACCCCATCGACCAGCGCGACCCCGACCCGGTCCTCGACTCGGACTAGAACCAACAGCGCGACTGTCACGGAGACGGGAACCCTGAGTCACACAGCCACGGTGACCTCCACACCCACGTCGACCCCAACCCTGGGCATGACGCCAACCCCCTCAAGAACTCAATCCGCCACCCAGACGAGAACTCCGACCTTTAGCCGGACCTCGACCCCCACCGCCTCGCCCCAGCCCACCGTGACGGAGACCACTTCTGTAACGGCCACTCCCTCCGCCACCTCCAACGGCTCGCGCACACACACCCCTTCGGCGAGCCTCACTCGCACGCGGACCTTCACCCCCACATCCAGTTTCACGGGGAACCCCACGGCCACGGTCACTCAAACCCAATCGGCCACCTCGGAGCCATCGGCCACTTCCACTCCCACTCCCTCCTCGGAAAATTCGCCCACCGTGACTTTCACCCAGTCCGCCACGGGAGAACCGACCTTCACGCCCACCTCTGAGGAAACCGTGACTGTGACCCCCGACCTTTCGGAAAGCCCCACGCACACTGCTTCGACGACCGAGAGCGAGACACGGGCGGTAACCGAAACTCCGACCGAGACCCCCCCGGTTTCTCCAACGGAAACAACTCAACCCACCGAGACATCCGTTTTCCCAAGTGAAACGTCGACCGCGACTGGACCTCCCTCCCCGGACCTCAACGGCGATCACAGGGTTGGACCGGCGGACCTTCTCCTCTTCCTGGCCGAGTGGAAAGCTCCCGCGGGAGGCCAAACGAGTCGCGCGGACTTCAACGAAGATGGCGCGGTGGACGAGGCCGACCTCCAGGTTCTCGCGCTTGCCTGGCAGCGCGTTCAACAATCCCGCTGAGGCCGGCCGTCGCGCGGCCAGCCTCCATATCAGTCGGATATCCCAATCGCCCTTTACGATATGGACCTCGCCCCCGTTGGCGAGCCGGAACCGGCAAATCCAGCCGAATCATTCGTCATGATGAGTTGGCACGCGCAGTGCGTATCCGGTCGGCATCGGTCGAATAGAGAGCCAAGAAGCCTCAGACAATGAATCGACCGCCGCTGAAGTCTCGAACGACGCCAACGGGAAAGAGAAACAGATCCAATCGCGATCAAGGAGGAATAAAATCATGCGAATCTCCACCCTTCAGAAAATTGCCGGTCTTTCGATCATCGCCCTGGTTGCCATCGCCCTCGTGGTCCCCACCCCGGTTCAGGCCGCAAGTTGGTCCCTGAGCGTGGGTTCCGGCCCCGTGGTGGTCGGTTACGGTCACGGGCTTCGCCGGTACTATCATGCCCCGGTGATTGTCCCGCCGGTCACCCCCTACCGCAGCTTGGTTTGGCACGGCGACCACTATGATGTGATTCACCGCGCTCCGGTTGTGTACCCCTACCCCGTTTATGGCCCGCTGTATTGGTAATCCCGAACGGGTCCATCCGAAACGAGTTCAGGACGCCCCCCGAGGAAACTTGGGGGGCGTTTTCGTTTGATGCTGGGCTTCCTGAAAACCCGGCTTGGATTGAATAAACAGACTGGGTGCTGAGTCCTATCCATTACGAAAAGGATGGCCAATCCCAATTTGACTCAAAGGAGGGAAAACTCATGAAAGTCGTTCCGAAACTGGCTCTCGTTGGATTCCTGGTGACCGCTCTGGTGGCGGTATGGACGCTGGCGGCCCCACAGCCCGCCCAGGCTGGCGACTGGTCCTTCAGCATTGGGCCGGGGTACATCGGGGTCGGGCACGGGCATGGGCATCATGGGCACGGGTACTATGGCCACGTCGGGTACCACGGATACTACGGTCGCCCGTATGCCTACCGGCACCGGGCTTACTCGTACGGTTACCGTCCATATCCGGTCTACCCATATCCGGTGTACGGCCCGTACTACGGTCCGGTCTGCTGGTAAGCGCGCAAGCGAGTTCGCCGCGTGAACCTCCCGGGGGAGCCTGGGAGGTTTGCGCGGCCTGAGTTATTCCCCCAGGTGAATGCTCAGAAAACTCAGAACCCTGTCAAACACCACCCGGACCTCCGGGTTCCCCTTTAAACCCCCATTGGCATGGTCAAAAACATGCGGCCCTTTGGGGATGGTCACAAGCTCATGGGGCACGCCGTGCCGGGCGAGTTCCTCGGCCATCAAGACGGACTCCTGATAGGGCACATCCGTGTCCGCATCTCCATGCAAAAGGAGCGTCGGCGGATACTCCGGCGTCACGTTGCGGAGGGGGCAATAGGGAACAAAAAAGGAAGGATCGGAAACCGGATCGTGGCCGGAAACCTCCCGAGGCCACAGCCCGTTCTGCCGACAATAAAGATAGAACTTGAAGCGCTCCGGGCCGAGTCCTTCTCCGGCGGTTTCCGTGGAACCGACTCCAGCCAGCGCCTCTTCCCTGCTCACCGCGGGGCGACTGCTGTAGTACGGGTCCGGTTTGGAGTACCAATCTCCCACGATGTCCCCATAGCCATAGAAGGAGACCAAGGCCTTCGGCCTCGGCTTGACTCGAAAGCCCGCCATCAAGGTGAGATATCCACCGGCGGAGTGCCCGATCACCGCCAACCGGTCCGGGTCGATTGGGTAAACCTTCGGCGCCTCCTCCCGGATCCAGGCGAAGGCATCCTCCAGGTCCGCGATGATCTCCGGGAGCTTGGTTTCCGGCGCCAACCGATAGTCAATGGAAACCACCGCATATCCGGCCTTCCGGTAGAGCGCGAGCTGGTCCTTGGAGAGATTGTTTCGGTTCCCGCCCATGAGCGCGCCGCCATGAATCCAGACAAGGACCGGCTGCCGCGCCTCTCCGGTGGCCGCGTGGATGTCGGCCTTGATCTCCAGGTCCCCTGCCCGTTTGAAAGTCATGGTCCGCATGGAAGCATCCGGGGAGGTTGAATCAGCAAATACGGGAAGCGTCGCCCATGTCAGGAGGGTGGAGGCCAAGACCGGTCCGAACCCCCTCAATCTTCTCCGCGGTTGACTCGGTGCCATTCCTGGAGCGACCGGACCTCTTTTGAATGATCCGAATTGAGGTGACGAATGGCCTCCACCATGACCTTGGCGGCGGGCATGGTGGTGGCGTAGGGAACCCCGGCCTCGATCACCGCTCTGCGGATGGAACGCTCATCCCCCTTTGAGGCCGCTCCCAAGGGAGTGTTGATGACCAGATGAATCTCGTTGCTCTTGATCCGGTCCACAATGTTGGGGCGGCCCTCATGGACTTTATAGATTCGCTCACTCTCAATTCCATTCTCAGCCAGAGTCTCCGAGGTCCCCTCCGTGGCGACCAAGTCAAAGCGCATCTTCCGAAGCTCCTTGGCGATGGGAACCAGGGCGGATTTGTGCCGGTTATTGACCGACAGAAACGCGCGCTTGGTTTCGCCCTCGGCTGGAGGAGAGGGCAACCCGGATCCGGAGGCCGCCTGGGCCTTCCCGAAGGCCACCGCGAAGCTATCGGAAATCCCCATCACCTCTCCGGTGGAGCGCATCTCCGGTCCGAGCAACGGATCGACATCCCGGAACTTCACGAACGGGAGCACCGCCTCCTTGACCGAGAAGAACTTCACCCCGGGCTCCTCGACAAGCCCCAGTTCTTCCAGGCTCTTCCCGACCATCACGAGTGCTGCGAGGCGCGCCAATGGAACCCCGGTGGCCTTGCTGACAAACGGCACCGTGCGTGAGGCGCGTGGATTGACCTCGAGGACATACACGCGGCCATCCGGCTCCTCCGGGCAGTGTTGGACCGCGTATTGAACATTCATCAACCCCTTGACCCCGAGGGCGAGCGCGATTCTCTTCGTGTGATCGCGGATTTCCGCCAGAACTCGATCAGACAAGGTGCGGGGAGGCAGAACACAGGCGCTATCCCCGGAGTGGATGCCCGCCTGCTCGATGTGTTCCATGATCCCGCCGATTACGGCGCGCTCGCCGTCACAGATCGCGTCCACATCCACCTCGATGGCGTCATCCAGGAACCGATCGATGAGGATCGGACGCTCCGGCGAGGCCTCCACGGCGCGGGCCACGTACTGCCGCAGGGAATCCTCGTCGTACACAATCTCCATCGCGCGCCCGCCGAGCACGAAACTCGGTCGGACCAGGACCGGGAAGCCGATCCGGCGCGCCACCTCCACCGCCTCCTCAAAATCGGTGGCGGTTCCGCCATCGGGCTGACGGATGCCCATCTCATTCAGGAAGTGTCCAAAGAATTTCCGGTCCTCGGTGCAGTCGATGGATTTCGGGCTGGTTCCGAGAATGGGCACGCCGGCGGCTTCGAGCTTGAGAGCGAGGTTCAGGGGGGTCTGTCCGCCGAATTGGACGATCACTCCGATTGGGTCCTCGACCTCGACCACGTTCAGGATGTTCTCGAAGGTGAGCGGCTCGAAGTAGAGGCGAGTGGAGGTGTCGTAGTCGGTGGAGACGGTTTCCGGGTTGGAGTTCACCATCACCGTGTCATACCCGGCATCCCTGAGCGCGAAGGCGGCATGGCAGCAGCAATAGTCGAATTCGATCCCTTGCCCGATGCGGTTGGCTCCGCCTCCCAGGATGATCACCGTGGGACGTCCGCTTTTGCGTATCTCACTCTCCGAGAAGGGGGAAAAGCTCCCTTCCGGACCCCGGACACGGCTGGGGGTTTCGTAAGTCGAGTAGTAGTACGGGGTGTAGGCTTCGAATTCCGCCGCGCAGGTGTCCACCAGTTTGAAGACCGGCCAAACTCCCGCTCGGCGACGGAGCTCGCGGACCTCCAACTCGGTCAGGTTCCAGCGGCGGGCGATTTGAACATCGGAAAAACCGTACTGTTTCGCATTCCAAAGAAGGGCTATGTTTTCAGGAGAAAGTTCGATCATAATTTGAGTCGGCAACGTAGGCTAAGGAGCGGTCCGCCCTTTGTCAACCAAAGCGGATAACCGCTGGGCAACCGCTTCGCCAGGGTCTGTCCAGGATGTGGGGAGTCACCCGTGACCGGAAATCTGAGTCCTCTTAGACTATCTGGGGTCGCCCGTCTCACGACCCTTCTCCTCCTTTGTTGGCTGTGCCCTTCCACCCCCGCGCCGGCCCATCCGCTGGACAGTTTCGCGATTGATCAGTATGTGGATATTCGTTTCTCCAAAGAGCGGATCGACCTGCTTCACCGGATCGAGTTCTCCGATATCCCCACGGCTGCCGAGCTTCCGCATGTGGACAAGAACGCCGACCTGTTGTTGTCCTCCGATGAGAGCGAGCCGTACCTCAAGCGGCTGGTCCAGGAACTGTTGGAGGAGTTGGCTCTCACCATCGACGAGGCGGGTCTCCCACTCACCTACGAGAATGGGAAGTTGTCGCTTGTCACCTCCCCCTCGCCGAGGCTTGTGGGGGTTTCCTCCTATTTCGCAGCCATGCCGGATATGGGACGGCGGGGACTCGATTTTCAGTTCTTCCTGAAACACAGGCCCACACTCCAAGGGGACCGTCAGATCCGACTGATCTGCCGAGGCAAGTTTGCTCTTGATGCCGTGTGGAGCTCGCAGCCGGATCAGCCGGTCGGCATGGCCCCCCCCTACATCGGCTCAGCCACGGCTCTGGTGTATGGGCATGTCACCCGCTGGAAACTGCTGCCCTCCGAGGTTGAGCAAAGCCCGTTCGTGCCGGAGATATCTCCGGGCACGGCCACTTTGGTCGTGCGTCCGGAGAATCCGTTCATGGGCTTGAACGAACGCGGTTTCGGAGCGGATCTTCCCGATGTGTTCCCCTTGGAGGACACCAGCCTGCCTCCATCCACGACGGCTCAGCGGGCGGCTTCGCCCGCTGGTCGTTCCGAAAGTGGCAGTGGAACCGCGGCTTCCCTGGAGACCCCGGAGTCCGGCCGTGTCAGCCAGGAGACTTGGGCGGATCGGAGTTTTCGCAACCTCTTCACGCGCCGCGACAAGGGCCTCTGGTTCTTGCTCACCGCAAGCCTGCTTTCGCTCCTGTATGGCGCGGCGCACGCCCTCGAACCGGGGCACGGGAAGACCGTGGTGGGGGCCTATCTGGTGGGAAGTCGCGGCACGGCTTTCCATGCCGTGGTCCTCGCGCTGATCGTGACCTTTACTCACACCTTCTCGGTTTACATCCTCGGCCTGATCGCGCTCACGAATCTCGAAAGGGTCCGCGGGACATATCTTCCGATTCTCGAGTGCGGCTCATGGGCGCTGATCGCGATCATGGGCTTGTGGCTCTTCCTAAAGTATTACAAAGAGTACTCGATCGGTCTGCTCGCGGACCCCTTTTACCACTCCCACGGATTTGGGCCGGGGCATTCGCACGCCCCGCATGTTCACGCCCATGAGCACACGCACCCGCGTTCCCATGTGGAAATGGAGGTCCATGAGCATGATGGACTTCCCCCGCACGCGCATGGTCACCCCCACGTCCACGATGAGAGTGCAGGCGGCCTGGAGGAAGCGATCGAACCGCGCCCGGACGATGTCAGTTTCTGGAGCCTGCTCACGCTGGGTGTCACCGGGGGGATTGTCCCCTGCCCCGGCGCCTTGTTTGTGATGATGATCGCCCTCAACACCGGGGATGCCGCTGTGGGGCTTTACCTGATCACGGTCTTCAGCGTGGGCCTAGCTCTCACCCTGATGGGGGTGGGGATCGCGATGGTCCACTCGCGCGGACTGGCGGATCGTTTCTCGCCCAATAGCCGGATTGTGCAGCTCCTGCCGGTCCTGACCAGCGTGCTGATCCTCCTGGTCGGCGCGGGCTTCTTCGTGAACGGATTGATCAAGTACGGTATTGTGCGGATTCAGATCTGACCGCAAAAAGGGACCGACGGGGGCCGGAAACCCGGCCCCCGTTCCTCTTCGGTTGGGACTGACTGTCGATTTCAGGCAATCCGGCGACGACGCCCAGCCGCGAGGCTGAGAAGTCCCGCCGCCAGGAGACCCACCGTGGCAGGCTCAGGAACCACGCCATTGTTCACAAAGCTTTCACTGCCACCGTTCCGAAACCCTTGCACGTGAATCCCAATGCGCAGATCGCCATCGGCGATGTCCGCGAGAACATCCGCGAAGGTCTTTCCGGAAAGCAGGTTGAACACCACGCCCAGCCACTCACCGGGATTCACGCCGCGCGCCTGAATCGGGCTATCCGAGTCGGCGGAGAACCCTGTGGTGACTTGGAACCCCACAGCGCTCCCGCCGGGGAGGTTGCTGGGCACCGCGGGCGGAGTGAAGTCCACCCCGTTGTGCCCGCCAACACCATCATCTCGGTCGATCAGACCAGCCAAGTTCAGGAACGTCTCAGCCGGGTTCCCGTTGTCAAAATAGACATCGGTGATCGAGCAGGCCGCCAGACCGATATTCAGGAACTTGAACAGCACTTGACCTGGGGCGTAGCTTAACACCTCCACGAAGAGCTGCGCCTCGCCGATAGCCGCATTCGTCGCGTTGTTGTTCGTTATGTTGTCAAATGTGTAGAGTGTCGCGTTTGCGTGGGGAGCCGCGAAGGCCAGCATCACCACGACTGACAGACCCAACCACCACCGGAGTCGATTTCCACCTTTCATCTTCATTCACCTCATGTTTGGTCTCTGCTCACCGAGCATCCTTGCCTTAAGCAAAGCACAGGCCATCCTGCCGAGATTGCCCGCGCTTCCGCGAAACCATTCTTTGCGCCAAGAAAAACCGCATTCTGACGTGGCTCACCCCGATGCCCGTCACGGAGACGCGAACCCATGTTTGTCGCCGCTGAATAACATTCACTCAGCCATGGGGCCGAGAGGGAGCCTTGAGGCAGGCGCACATGGCGGAACCCTGCCCAAGGAGCGCCCTCGATTCACGCCGCCTCGAAAGCAGATCGGATGGGCCCCAATGAACTCATTCTGTTTCATTTCTTTGCAACCCCTCTTGAGGTTGTATCTTGGGGTTCTCCGTTAACTCATTGAAATTGAACTTGTTTCGATTTTCACGCAAACTTGCATCCCTTTTGCAGAGGAAAGAAGCAGACTCAATGGGAGACCCGACCATGAACAAGGCCCAGACCGCCCAACGGAAGCCGTCCTCTCAAACGACCACCACCCCAAGGGTGAATGGCCCGAACCGAGGCTTTTCGCTGCTTGAGGCGGTGGTGGCCATGGGTCTGATCGCCGGCGTGGGTCTCCTGGTGGGAATGGCGTTCTCGTTCAGCCTCCTCTCGGAGCGGGAAGCTCGCGCCGAGATGGAGGCTGCGCGAAGCGCCGGGCAGATCTTGGAGATCTTGCGCGGAACCAGTTACGACTCGTTGGACTTGGTGGAGGACGGAAGCCTGACGGTCAACCCGTTGGGTCGCTTCCAGCAACTCATCCTATCCGACCTTGAGGATCGTCTGTCCGAGGAAGGACTTTCGGTCTATTTGACCGTCCGCAACCACCAAGCAAGAAGCGAGGCCAAGCAGGTCTTTATCACGATCGTGTCGAGCGACACCGACCCGCACATTTCCCTCAAGGAGCTCCCACCGGGGAAAGTCCTGGTCAAGCAATCCACGATCATGACTCGGAAGGGGATCAATCCATGAAGCCGCGACGATCTGGAACCCGCTCGGGTGGGTTCACCCTCACCGAAATGCTGGTGGCCTTCGCGGTCACGACCCTGGTCATGGCGGGCGTCTTTCAGGGAATGAGCCATTTTTTGCTCATTAACGCCCAGGATGAAATTCATCAAAATCTCCGGAATGACCTGCTGCTCACGATGGGCCAGATCTGCAAGGACATCAATCTCTCCACCAATGTGGTGTCCCAGGCCGGGACGATGACCACGGACAACACGACCTTGGTGCTGCGGCAGCCGGTGGTGGGCGCCACGGAGGAGATCGAGAACGACACATTCCAGTATGTCATCTACACGATTCGCTCCGGGGTCAGTGAACGCGGCCTTCTTCGGCAGGTGTGGCTCGCGGAGGACGCCGAGGAGCCTTCGGAGTCCAGGATTTTGAACGATTCGATCGTGGCGCTCGGATTCCTCTTTGGCGGCAAGCCAAGCACCCAGGTGACCAATTTTCACACCATCCGGGACATCGAGGTGATCCTTGTTTCAGGTCGCGAGACGGGGCTTCGACTGGCGAGCGGAGACTATAATTCCACGGCGGAGTACTCGGATCTGAGCATCCTGAACTCCCTTCTCGACTACGGCCTGGATTTCAGCTCATTGCGGAATTACATCGATTACATGAACGGCGAGCGCGTGGATGTCACCATTGCGGCGACAATGGGGGCTTCCACCTTCCGTAACAAGAAGGCGCTGGGGATCAAAACAACCTCGGCGCCGACATCGTAAGCCCGAGTGGATTGGAGGGGCTCGATCATGACAACACAAACACATCAATTCGGAGGCCAGCGGGGAGTTGCCCTGCTGATGGCTCTCTTCCTCACCATGGTGGTGGCGCTCCTGCTTCCGCCCGTCCTGCAGAGGTGCGTGTTCCAGCACAACAACGCCTTTCGCGAAAACCGATTCATCACCGCCCTGCATTTGGCGGAGGCCGGGATCGAGGAGGGGATCTGGCATCTTTCCTACGACAAACAGGACGCCTGGACGGGCTGGAACATATCGAACGCGGCCCAATACATCAAACCGACCAGCGCCCTGCTCGATGTGGACGGCGAGCAGATCGGGGAATACACCATCACAATCGATGATCCGATCCCGTTGGGAACCTCGATCAATTTGGGTGGTCTTGGCGGGGCGCTGCCCTTTCCGGTGACCAGTAAGAGCGAACCGACCGTGACCGCGCGAGCAGGGGTCCCGGACCTCGAATCCGCGGGGAGCGAAATCCGCGAGGTGGTGGTGAAAGCGCGGGCGCGGACGATCTTTTCCCTGGGCCTGTTCAGCGACCAGGACTTGGAGCTCGGCGGAACCACCGAAGTCAACAGCTACGATTCCCGTCTCGGCCCATACAATGAGACCACCAATTCCGGCCATAATGGGGATGCCGGGTCCAACAACAACATCCTCCTCAACGGCACCCCGCTCATCGACGGCGACGCCGCCGCCGGAGGGAGCATTGTGCTCACCGGTCAAAACGCCGAAATCACCGGCGAGGTTGAGGGGGGCATGACCAAGATCGACCTTCCGGCGGTGAACGCCTATGTCGAGGCGGCGAAACTGAACAACAACAACAACGAGATCCCCAAGGCGGTCAAGCCCAACGGCCAACAGAGCAACGCCTACAATCCGGCCACGGGCTTCCTGGATGTCGCGGCAAATTGCACGCTCACCCTCCCCGGAGGGACCAAGGAAAACCCGAAGGTCTATTACCTCTCCGGCGCGAAGCTAAACGGCAATTCAAAGATCGTGATGGACGGCTACGCGATCATCTACACTGACGGCAACCTGGATTTCTCCGGTGGCACGGTCATCAACAACGCGGGCAACGGACCCCCGGAGCGCTTGGTGGTATACTCCAGCGGCAACATCAATACCGAGGTGAAGATCAACGGCGGAGCGGGCTTCTCGGGGGTGGTTTACGCTCCCGACGCGCAGGTCACCTTCAGCGGTGGCGGCAACATTTTCGGAGCCGCGGTCGGCGGGAAGGTCAACATGCAGGGCAACGCCCAGTTCCACTATGACGAGGCCCTCGGTGAGGTCGGCCTGATCGCCTACTTCGAAGTGCGCGAGTGGGTCGAGAAGGCCTCCCCGAACCCCTCCTCGGGATAGCGAGGCGAGTCGCACAGGTCCGCCCTACCAGATGGACTTGAGCGTGTACGCCTCGAAGGAGGCCACCTCCACAATTCCTCCCTCGGCGAAGAGCTCCACGCCGAGGTCGGTTTCCGGGACGCTCAGGACCCGTGTGATCGCGGTCTCTCCCCCATTTACAAAGACCTCCAGGACTGACCTGTCCAGGTAAACCCACAGCTCAATTGGGTCCATCCGTTGGCTGCCTTCGAGGGGAACGCGAAGACCGCCAACCTCCAGGTCCTTGCCGACCAGCGCAACCCTCACCGCTCGGGTCGCATCATCGGAGCGTCGGAGACGCATCCCAAAGGCCGTCGCGGACCCCGGACGAAACGAAGCCCGAATCTCGAGCGTATCGCCCGAAAGCCCTGGGAGCACCTTGGATTCCGAATTCAGCCCCATCGCGGGGATCGCGAGCGGAGCTCCGCGGAGGGTTTCAAGCGCTGGAACGGGGCGCTGAATCGGCCTGCCTTCCGTGGAAAGAGTCAGCACGCGCGGGAGCGCGAGGCACCCGTTCCAGCCGCGCCCTTCGGGAAAACCGCGCACCCAGCCGAACAGGATGCACTCGCCCGATGGTCCGAAGGCCACATTGCTGGCATAGAACTGATCGCTCGCGTCCAGTTTGCCTTCCTGTTCGGGAGTGAACGTGAGCTTCTCCCGGTCGAACCTCCCCACGGCATACTCGACCGGACGGTAAGGGGAGTAGAACAGCACCCACTTGTCTCCAAGCTGAAAGAAATTCGGACACTCGAAGAACGGAACCTCGGACTTCGGGCGACGGTACAGGATGCCTCGATAGACCCATTTGGAGAGGTCCCCATCCGGGGCCTCATAGATGGGGATCACCGCCTCCTCCCCAAGATCGGCCCCCAGAACCAGGAAGGTCCGACCCGCGTCGCGAAAGACAAATGGGTCCCGCCAAGCCCCCCCCAATCGCGGAGCTCCGCTCTGATCGAGGGTGATCACCGGATTGCCTGGATGCTTTTCCCACGTTCTCAGGTCATCCGAACCCATTGCCGCCCACTGCTCATGCGGACGGTCTTCCGCCTTTGGGGGAACCGAGGTGTACAGGAGGAACGGTTTCCCGCTCTTGTCAATCGCGGCGCACCCGGAAAAACAGTGCCCCTCCCCTTTCTCCTCGGAGGGCCAAAGCGCGATCGGAAGATGCTCCCAATGAACCAGGTCCTTGGACCTTGCGTGCCCCCAGTGCATGTGCCCCCACATGTCCCCGAACGGATTGTGCTGATAGAACACATGGAAGAATCCTCCATGGAACAGGGTTCCATTGGGATCGTTCATCCACCGCGCCGGTGGGCGGAAATGGAAGACCGGCCTTTGGGGGTCGGCCTCGGCGCGCGCGCGCTCCTGCTCGACCGACTCCGAGGCCTTCAGAATCGCCGGATTCGCGGCGGGTTCCGTTGCCGCGCAGATTGGTGGCCCCATCAAAGAAATCAGCGTGATCATTCCAATCCCTGACCGAAATCCATGCTTGTGGTTCCTCATGAAGGCCGCCCTTTCGCCCCAGCGGGTTTAAGGGATGATGGCACGGGAACACTCGCCGTTGAACAGCCACGGCCCGCCTCTGGACATCCACCGCGCGGTTGCTAAGTTCCCTTCCGGATTTCCTGGAAGACATGTCGCGCGAGGCCCGGTTCCAATGGCTTGGAACGCTCATCTTGATCGGCTCGATCCTCTGCTGGTCCGCCATGCCCCCGATGCTGAAGGCCCTCACCCCGCATCTGGACGGTTGGGTGACCAACGGGGTGCGCTACCCGTTTGCCGCGCTGCTGTGGCTTGGCCCACTGATCCACCAGTTCCGTCGCGGAGGCATCAATCATCGGATCTGGACCCGCGCCTTGGCGCCGACCTGCTTTAATGTGGTTGCGCAGGTCCTGTGGGCGTGGATTCCCTACTTCTTGGACGCGACCTTGATGGGCTTTCTGGTGCGCATCTCGGTGGTCTTCTCCATCGGAGGCGGCTTTCTACTTTTCCCGGACGAGCGACGGCTCGCGGGTCACCCGATCTTCTGGCTGGGAGTCATCGCCAGTGGACTCGGATTCGGTCTCATGAGTTTCGGCGGCGGGGAGGTCCGGGGATCCGCAACGCTCGTGGGCATTCTGCTCGTGCTTTCGTGCGGGGCCTTTTACGGCCTCTACGCCGTGGCGGTTCGTTATAGCCTCGAAGGCTCGCGCCCTTGGGTGGCCTTCCCGGTGATTTCGATCTACACCTCCATCGCACTCTTTCTACTGATGTTTGTCTTTGGAGAACCGAGGCGCTTGTTCGATCTTTCAATGGGTTGGGTTGGGTTTCTGCTTCTCTCCGCCGCGATTGGGATCGCCTCGGCCCACACCCTCTTCTATATGGCGATTGAAAGATTGGGGGTGGCGATCAGCTCCAGCACCCAACTGGTGTCCCCCTTTCTCACCTTCCTCTGGGCCTTTCTTTTCCTCGGGGAGAGACTAACCTCCCTCGAGTGGGTGGGGGGGAGCATCCTGCTCGGAGGAGGCATGCTCTTGGTCTGGTCGCAGACTCATTTCATCCCCGCCGCGCTTGATCCCAAGAGGTCGCCGGTGGAGCCGGAGCCGGGAGATTGACCCATGTTCACCGGCCTGGTTGAAGGTGTCGGGCGTGTGGAAGCGTTTGAGGCGGACCCTCATTGCGGCGGCCGGATCCGAATCAGCTCTCTTCCCTGGAGCGAACCGCTCAGCAAGGGAGAGAGCGTCGCGGTGAACGGTGTCTGTCTTACCGTGGTCGCCCCGGACCGAGAGTCCTTTGTCGCCGACCTCTCCCCAGAAACCCTCGCAAGAAGCAACCTGTCCCTGCTGAAGCCGCGCGACGAGGTCAACCTGGAACGTCCGCTCCGAATCGGGGACCGCCTCGGCGGGCATTTTGTGCTCGGGCACGTGGATGGGATCGGACGGGTTTCATCCATTGAACCCCAAGGCGAGTTTTGGACTGTCGAGGTTCACTGGCCCGAGGAACTGGCCCGTTACGCTGTCGAGAAGGGTTCCATCGCCGTGGATGGAATCAGTCTGACCATTGCCTCCCTGACCCCCGTCGGATTCACCGTGGCGATTATCCCCAAGACCTGGGAGACCACAAACCTGAAGACCAGAACCGTCGGCGATCCCGTCAACCTGGAAGTGGACATGATCGCCAAGCATGTCGAGCGACTCCTCGGACCCGGATCCGGAGAGTCCCCCATCACACCGAGCTTTCTGAAGGAGCATGGCTTCTTCTAGCGAGACTTTGGAAGAGTTCCTTTTCGCAGGGAGGGCTGGTCCGATGAAAAAGGTGTTAATCGCCATCGTGGCGGTCTTTGTGGCGTGGTCGGTCCTGGATATTTTGATCCACGGCGTGATGTTGAGGCCATCGTACGAGGCTTCCGCGAGCCTTTGGCGACCGGAGGCTGAGATGAAGATGGGTCTTCTCTATGTGGTCACGCTGATCTGCGCGGTCACCTTCGTCCTGATTTACCACCTCCTGATTTCGAGCAAGTCGCTCGCGAAGGGGATCCAATATGGCCTCTTGTACGGAATCGGGACCGGGATTGGGATGGGCTATGGAAGCTACGCGTTTATGCCGATGCCGTACCTGATGGCCCTGGTCTGGTTCCTGGGGAGCGTGGTCGAATGTGTGGTGGCGGGGGTCATTGTCGGGGCAATCGTGACTGAGGATCAAGGTGCGGGCCACTTCCAAGCTGGGGAAGGCTCGGTATAATCGAGAATCGAGCCGGGATAGCTCAGCCGGTAGAGCAACGGTTTCGTAAACCGTGGGTCCGGGGTTCGAGTCCCCGTCTCGGCTCCAGCGTTACAGTAGTTGCGGGGAGAAGTTTCCATGGAAATGGCGAAGTGCGTCCGGTGCGGGAAGCTCTTCAACAAGGTTCGGCTTCCTGTGTGTCAGCCCTGTGAACTTGAGGAAGAGAAGGAAATCTTCGCGGTCCAGTGCCATCTGCGTGATCATCCGGGAGAGTCCTTGGAGGAGGCATCGGACGCCCTGAACATTTACCTGGAGGACATTGAGCGCTGGATCACCGAAAAGCGCCTTACCGTGCACTATGCAGTGGGACAGGGCCTCAAGTGTTTGTTCTGCGGGGCGCCGATTGTGACCGGCCGCATCTGCGCCCAGTGCGCCGAGAAGGCGGGGGTGACACCCGATCAGAGCCCGCGCTCTTCAAGGCCATCGACAACCCCGGCCCGCTCCCGACGTGATGACGATGGCGCGGGTTCGGCCACCAAATACCGTCGAGAATAGCGTGCCCCCCCGGGACACCTGGCTGACAATCCGCGGTCGCCTTCCGAAACCCTAGACAGAAGGCGGGGGAGTCGTGTAGGTTCAGGAAATGACAGGGCGGGGTAGCTCAGCTGGTAGAGCAGAGGACTGAAAATCCTTGTGTCGGCGGTTCAATTCCGCCTCCCGCCACCATCCCACGATCCATAAGCTCCTCGATCTGAATATCCCCGTTGCGGCATGACCCGCTCTTCTGCCTTGTCAGACAGCGAGGTTTTGGAAGGGACCGGGATCGGAGAATAACACCTGCCTCGGAGCCAGCGGCCTACCAGGAAGGTGGTTTGTGGAATCGCCCCTGCCTGTCTTCCAACTCGTCGGGAAACTGACACCCACGGAGAGCATTCTCCTTGAGGTGCTTGTAAAACGTGGCCACTTCGCGCAGTCGAATAGAGGGTTTCCGTTGTGGATTCCAAACACCAATCTTCTTTGAGAGCGGTGGCTGTCTGACTACTCGGATCGGCTCGGCAAGGTCACTGTCTCCCGAGATGACAATCCCAAGATCGAATTCATCCCGGAAAGCATCCACCAGGAGGTGAGTGGCAAGGTTCACGTCCGAGCCTTTCTCCTCGGTCTTGATTACTTCCACAGTCCGGGGACCTGGCCCAGAATAATTTGCCAAGGGCATCCTTACTGGGTGGGAAAGAAAATGCCCGAAGATGATCTCTACATCGGGAAGTGTCCGCAGGGCGCGGAGAAATGTTTCCTGTCTTTGCCGTTGACCGAGATCGAGGGCGTGGGGCTGGACCAAGGCCGTGAAGTACTTGATCGCCCGGAGGTCATCCTCTGACCTGAGAAGTGCGCGACAAAGGGCGGATAGATTCAACCAACGGTAGGGAGTTTTCCGAACCGCGCCGTAGTACAGGTTGAAGGCGTCCACATAGATGATGGTTCGGAGGCCCATAAACGCAAAGGCCGCCCCTTGGGACGGCCCGCTCCCTTCACCGAAGATCCGGGGTAGTGCGGTTTACTATCGGGCGGATTGACCGAATCGTCAAGGGGATCGAGGCCCGTTTTCCGGTCTCTGGAAGAGCCATCCCGCACCAGATAGGGCACGCTCCCGAAGCCCCTACTTGACCGAATCCCTCAGCCTATACAGTCTTGTCTCTCCCCGTTCGTACAGCGGATCAAAGTGCTCCGCGAGGAGTCTGTCGAGGCCGAGACGCCTTGTGATCGGGTGGTTCTTCTCGTTGGCGATACGGAGATAGTAGCCCACCCCAAGCTCCCTCAACCTGGATAAGACCACGTCACCGCTCTTGCCGTAGTAAGGGACCAAGCGGTAATCATCCAGGTGGATCAACTTGAGATCATCCCGGAGGTAGTAGTGTCGGTTGTCATGGGTCAGGATGATCGCGCCCTCCGGAAGGCGGGCATTCATCCACTCCCAAGCCGAATACTCCGGGAGCGAGAGGCTCAGGAACGCCTCGGGACTGGTCCCAGGGTGGAGGGTGTGCTCAAGGCCGGGGTTAGTGTACTTGGCTCCCATCATCGCCGCGGGAAGCCCCACGCTCCCAGCGACCAGGAGAACCAGCAAGGTGTGAAAACGCCCTGTCAGTCCTCCCATCCGATCCAGTTTGGACATCCAACCACAAGCGGCGAGCGCCATCAGCGGGACCAGCGACATCACATGATAGAGGTAGAAAGAGGAAATCGCGTACTCGTAGAAGAAAAGGAGCGCGCCGTAGGCCGCGAGGCCGAGTCGGAAGCTGTCCCATCGGCGTGACCACCCACACCAAATCAGCCCTGGAAGGAACCAGCCCAGCGGGAGCGTGGCCCACTTCGCGCTCGTGTTGGGGTCGAAAAGAAAGTAGCGCGGTGTCCCCAGAATCCGGCCCCACAGGCTGGACCCCACTTGGGAAAGCCCGTCGCCGTTGGCGATCCATTCCACCTGGCAGGAGCGCAAGACCTCCGGGTCGATGTGGATCCCACCAAAGATTTCGGGGAAGAAGGCATAGACCGGGTTTCCGGTGACCACCTCGTTGCGGATGAACCAGCTCGAGGAAAGCGCCATCCCGATGAGAAACAGGATTGCTGTCTGAACGCTCCATTTCTCCTCTCGAAGGCTTCCCCAGCCGATCAGCGGGAACAACCACAGCGAGGCCATCAGGTAGTTCAAGTGGCACCCCGCCGCCGCGATGAGGATCAGGCAGGTGAGTTGGGTTCGGCTCGGCCTGGCATCGAGCAAGGCCAGCCCGGCCACGGTGAGCCACACCGCGAGTGGGTAATCGCTCACCCAGTTTTGGTAGAAAAGCCAGTATGGAACGGATTGGACAAGCACCATGGCCCAAAGCCCGACCCGTTCGCTCCGCCAGCGACTCCGCGCGATACGGTAGACCAGGAGTGCGGTGGCCAACCCGGCCAGCGGGGCGAACCATTGGCCGGGAAAGGGACTCCACTCACCGAAGGCGATGCAAGTGGCCGCCTGCCACAGGCGAAAGAGGGGAGGATAGTTGGCTCCTATCCCCAGACCCACCTGACACTGCACAAGTTCCTCAAAACCATTCGGATCGGTCGGAAACGGGATGCCATGGGACTGGAAAACCAGCTTCGGATAGTACAGGTAATAGAGCAGGGAGTCCCAGTAATTCTCCGGATAGAAGAGGGCATGCAGAAAAGAGAAGCCGCAGAGGAGGGCAAAGGCCCCCCAAGCCCCGAGTCGCAGTCGCCAGCCGCAAGGTTCGACTTCGGGACCGGGTTCGCTTGGGTTGGGCGTGGACCGGAAGACAAGAGCCAGGCCGGCCGCCGCGGACAAGGCATACAGCAGCCAAACAGCGGTGGCGGTTAGGATGCCTCCCATCGCCAGGAATTCGATGGCCACTCCAGTCAGTCCGATTCCCACGGGGAACGCAACGAGAAACCGGGCTATTCGATCCGGAAGAGTGTTCCCCAGAAGGCCCCATCCCAAGAGCCAGATCGGGATGATTCCCACCGCGGTTCGGAGCATCCAGGTAAAAAACCCTTCGGGAAACTCCAGTCGGAACTCCAGGATCCGAAAGACAAAGCGGAACGGGACAAAAAGAAAGCCTCCCTCGAACCCGAATGCCAGGCAGTTGACGCCATGGAAGAGCGTTAGAGCGATCAGCGGAAATAAGAGGGAAAGCCCAAGGAATGTGCGCGCCCTCATGGCGCTTGCTCCTCCTCCGCCAGCGCCCGGTCCAGGTCCTCGGCCACCGGTAGCGGGCAGAAGAACAGGGCGACGAATCCGATGGCCGCCGCGAACCAGAGGGTCGCCACCCGGACCAGGACTGTCGCCAGGCTGGCGACTGCGGCGGGGGTGTGCGCGATCTCCCGGAGCAGTCCGACCATCGTGGCTTCAGTCCCTCCGATACCTCCCGGCATGAAGAACAGGAGCGCCCCCGCAAGGGTTGCGAAGGTGTATATGAAGGTCGCCTCGACCCACCCGATCTCCGCGCCGAAACCCTTGAGGATCACAAGCAGGCTGACACACTCCGCGAACCAGGCCAGCGCGGACACGACAGTCCCAAGCAGGAGGGGGCCGGGAGTGAGCAGGGCCGAGAGGCTGTCGTAGGTTCGGGTGAGCCGTCCCATCCAACGCTCCCCGGTCACACCCCCAGCCAAGGCGAACAAGGAGTGCATCCAGCCTTTCCGCGTGATCAGCCAAAGACCCACGGCAAGGAACAGCCAAAGCATCGCCACCATCCAGGGGCGTGCCGCGACCGCCGAAAGGCTGAGCGTGGCCAACACCAGGGTGCCGCTCAAGTCGGTCAAGCGCTCCACTAGAACCACCGGCACGGTGCGGGAGATCGGGACCCCGCGCGCCAGCTTCACCAGATAGGCCTTGAAGAGCTCCCCCGCCTTTCCGGGAGTCACTGAAAGCATCAGACCGATGAGGAAAATCGAAAGGCTCTCGGAGACCTTGATCGTGGTTCCCAGGTGGAGGAGGAACCAGTGCCAGCGCGCGGCCCGAATCAGGTAGTTGACTCCAGCCAAAGAGAGCGCCAGCGGTAGGAAGCGCCACTGGAAGGACCCCACCGCGGCGGCGATCTCATGACGTTCGGGAAGCAGCGCCAGAATGAGGAAGACCCCAGCGCCGAGGCCGATACAAATCAGCAATTTGCGCCGAAAACTCCTCGGAACCGCCATCTTGTCCTATTCCCCTCCGCGGATGGATGGAGACTGCCATGTTTTTGGCCATCCGGCTACACTGGCTCCCCTCATGGCCCAACCCCTGGCCCTCGCCGACCACGCGATCATTGTCGGGTTCTTTGTGGTGATGCTCGCCATTGGGTTCTATTTTTCCTCGCGCATGAAGGACCTCAAGGACTACTTCAGCGGGGGTCGGGAGGTTCCCTGGTGGCTGTCGGGCGCATCCCTCTACATGAGCTCCTTCAGCGCCTTTGCGTTCGTCTCCTATTCGGCGCTGGCGTACCGGTATGGATTTGTGTCATTGACCCTCTGGTGGGTGACCGTGCCCGCCATGATCCTGAGCGCGACCGTGTTCGCCGCCCGCTGGCGGCGCGCCGCGAGCACCAGCCCTTTGGAATACATCGAGGAGCGCTATGGTCCGGCGTTGCGCCAGGGCCTTGCCTGGCTCGGGGTTCCGATGACCCTGCTCGACGACGGTCTTAAGCTCTTCGCGATCGGCGCGCTGGTGGCCGCCGCTCTCGGCACTGAGCTCAACACCGCCATCCTGATCTCAGGCGGACTGGTGCTCGCCTACACGTTCATGGGCGGTCTGTGGGCCGTGTTGGTCACCGATTTCGTCCAATTTGTGGTCATGGTGGCTGCGGTCCTTGTATTGGTTCCGCTTACTTTTTCGCGCGTCGGCGGGTGGGGGAACTTCATGGATGGGATTCCCGACGGCTTCTTCGCCGCCACCGCGGACAAGTATGGGCCGCTCTATTTGCTCGCTTTCCTCGCCATCATGGCCCTCGGATATTGCACGCGATGGTCGTTCGTGCAGCGCTACTACGCGGTGCCCACCGACGGTGACGCCCGCAAGGTGGGTTACATGGTCGCGGCGTTGAATCTCGTAAGCGCCCCATTGATGTTTTTTCCGGCGATGGCGGCGCGGGTTTATATGCCTGGCATTGAAGACACCAATCAGGTCTACGCGCTTGTCTGTAAGGAACTGTTGCCCGTGGGGATGGTGGGGATGATGATAGCGGCCATGTTCTCGGCAACCATGTCCATGCTTTCAGGCGATTACAATGTGGTCGCCTCGGTGCTCACCAACGATGTCTACAAGCGGCTGGTGGCGCCGATGGCTTCGGATCAACACCTGGTGCGGGCTGGAAGGGCGGCCACGATCCTTGCCGGGTTGATCTCATTGGGGGTCGGGCTGTTGGTCGCCGGGGCGCAAGGCGAGGATGACCTGTTTCAGTTGATGGTCCGTTTGTTCGGAGTGTTCCTGCCCCCCATCGCCATTCCAATGATGCTTGGTCTCCTAAGCCGGCGCGTCTCCTACCCAGGGGCGATGTCGGGGTTCCTGTTTGGGATAGCGGTGGGGCTGGCCGCCTACTTCCTCGGGGGTTTCCACCCGAATCTCCGATGGGAGCCGGTCATTACAACCCTTACAGTTTCGGCCACTCTGGTGGGAGTGATCGGGGGGACCTGGGCCACGCCCAATTCCCCGCAACGGTCGGAGCGAATCGACCAATTCCTCGCGGGGCTTTCCGCGCATGAGATCCGCCACTCCCCTCGGGAAAGAAAGCAGGTGAATGTGTTCCCGGTGATTGGGGTCTCCGTGGCTGCTTTGGGCGGAGTCACCGTGGCCGCGCTTCTTCTCACCGCGCCGCTTTCCCAATCCTTCATGGGGATAACGGTCGGCGGCGCCATGCTCTTGGTCGGTCTGGCTTGTGGCCTCTGGCCAAGAATGCGAGGATGAGCCTTCACCCATGACTTCCTCCGGCACTTTTTTGGGGGTGGGCCTGATCGGCTCCGGTTTCATGGGGCGGACCTACGCGGAGACGGTCGCGAGGTTCGTTCCCGATGCGCGCCTGGTGGGAGTGACTTGCGGTTCGAGAGCCGAGGCGCTCGCCAAGGACTATGGGATTCCCCACTTCCCGGATTTGGGGTCTCTCCTTGGCCAGGAAGACCTTGACGCGGTCATGATCGCCACCCCGCACGCCCTCCATGCCGAGCAGGCGCTTCTTGCCGCCGAGGCCGGGAAGCACATGCTGATCGAGAAACCGATGGCTGGCTCTGTCGCGGAGTGCGATGCGATCCTGGCGGCGTGCTCCTCAAGCGGCCTTCGGTGCTCGATTGGCTTCAGCCAGCGCACGCGGACCTGCAATCTCAGGGCCAAGGAACTGCTCAGTTCCGGGGAGCTGGGGAAAGTCCTCCACATCCGCGCCACCCAGCTTGTCCCAGAGGGGATGGCGAACCTCCCCAAGTGGCAGTTCGAAGAAGCCAACCTCGGGACCCTTTTCGGGCACGGGATTCACAATTTCGATATGATTCGGTTTCTCACCGGCCAGGAGATTGTCGCCGTAAGGGCCCGCTGCCGATCCCTCGATCCAAACACCCCCACTGAGGGAACCTCGGATGTTCTGATGGACCTCTCGGATGGAACGATTGCCTACTTCTTCTGTTCCTTCCAGATACCCAAACCCGGATTTCCGCGATCCCAGTTCTCGTGTCAAATTGCCTGTGAGAAAGGGTTGCTGGATATCGACGCCTACGGGGAGCTGCGGGTCTCGCTCCATGGGAAGAGCTGGGAGGTCCTGGCGGTTCAGGAGCCGATTGACTGGCAGGGGAAGGGGTTCCTCGACCCTGTTCGGCTCCAGACCTATATCCTTCATGTCACAGACTTCTCGAACTCAATCCGCGAGGGCCGCGAACCGTCAATCACCGGCTGGGATGGGCGCCAGGCGGTCGCGGCCGCTCTCGCGGCCTATGAATCGAGCAGGACGGGGCGCGAAGCGCGCCCCAGTTAGCGCTTTGCTTTCTGGGGTGTGAGTCGATTCTCGCGCCTGGGGTGCCACAATGAACCTGACACGCTCTCAAGAACTCCACGAACGCTCCAGGCGGGTGATCCCGGGCGGCATTTCGAGCAATGTCCGCGCGAATTGGAAGCCGTTCCCGCTCTTCTACGCGCGCGGCCAAGGTTCGCATGTCTGGGATGCGGATGGAAACGAATCCATCGACTATGTGCTCGGACGGGGCCCGATGCTCCTCGGTCACACCCCACATCGGGTGATCGAGGCGATGAAGGCGCAACTTGAGCGCGGGATGCACTTCGCCGGGCAGACCGAACTGGAGGTGCAAGTCGCGGAGAAGATTGTCGAGCTGGTCCCCTGCGCGGAGATGGTCCGTTTCAATTCCACCGGCTCGGAGGCGGTTCATGCCGCGCTTCGACTTGCCCGCGCCGCGACCGGAAGAAAGCGGATTCTGCGTTTCGAGGGGCAGTATCACGGTTGGTTCGACAACATCGCCTGGAGCTTCGCGCCCCCGATTGAAGCCGCCACTCCCAGATACCATGCCCCCCTTCGCCCCACAACCCTGGGCCAGTGCGAGGAGGATGGAGCGAACCTGTTTGTCCTCCCGTGGAACGACTTGGACCTTGTGAGCCGCCTCTTTAAGGAGAATGGATCGGAGATCGCGGGAGTCATCACCGAGCCGGTGATGTGCAACTGGGGATGCATCCAACCCGAACCGGGGTTCCTTGCCGGGTTGCGCGACTTGTGCGACCGCCACGGCAGCCTCCTGATCTTCGATGAGGTCATCACAGGGTTCCGTCTCTCACTCGGCGGGGCGCAGGGGCTATTCGGGATCACCCCCGATCTGGCCACCTTCGCCAAGGCGGTCGGCGCGGGGAGCATCTTGAGCGCGCTCGCGGGCAAGGAACGCTTCATGAAGATGTTCGGCGAACTCAAGACCGTTCACGCGGGAACCTACAACGCCAATCCGGTGGCGATGGCCGGGGCATTGGCCGCCCTGGGTCAGCTTTCCGAAAACAACGGCGCGGAGCTCGCCAAAGCCCACCGGTCCGCCGCCCGCCTCATCGAGGGAATCCGAGAGGTCGCGCTGGAGAAAGAGTCCAATCTGGTGGTGCGGGGTCTTCCGCCGGTGTTTTCCACCACGTTCCTTCCTCCGGGGAGCAAGCCGGTGACCGACTATCGTTCCGCCCTCCAGGCCGACTCGACGCGGACCGCGCGCTACTGGGCCGAACTTCAAGACCGCGGGGTTCGGATCACCCCGGAGGGAACCTGGTTTGTGTCCACGGCCCACACCGAGGAGGACATCGCGAGGAGCCTCGCGGCGGTCGGCGAAGCTCTGGAGGCGGTCAGAGACTAAGCACGGATCAAGGAGGCAGTCAAATGGGAACTCGCGCGGAAATCCGGAAGGGCTGCCTTCTGATCCTGATGGTTATCGGAGGAATTCTGTTTCCGATGCGGTCACTTGCCGTGGACGTAAACCTGCCTCCGTTCGATATCGCGCCCTTCGCGCTCCCGAATTGCCCGCCCGGGGAATTCATCTTCGAGGAGCCGCGCGACATCCGGCGCGTGGTGGTCAGCTTCAAACAGGACGCCCCCGTGCAGCTGGGTGTTTCCTATCTCCAAAACACCTGGCCGAAGAGTCGATTCGAGGCCATGCGCCCCTTCGACAACCCCTGCACCTTCGGCTGGTTTCCGATTGATGACTGGTTTAACTCGGAGTGGAAAGCGGCGAACACACGCATCGAGAGGATCGACCCTCGAACGCTGTCGATCACGTTCCAGCCCCTCTCAAGCGAGTTTGAGAGTCTCGAGGACTATGATGTCACCATCCGCCGAACATTGGGGATTCGGATTGATCCGACCGAGATGGAGCGAATCGAAAAGGTGGAGATCCACACAGTCTCCCCCCCAGTCGAGACCCGCGGAGTCCGAGTCGAGCTTGACGCGGGATCGCGGACGCCCGGAGAAGGGATCGAAATCTCCGGTTACAATGTCGAAATTCAACGGGCGGCGCCCGAGCAAGGGGTCGAGGTGGAGGGTCTCGCGGTGCGCTTGGGTTCGGCCCCAAAGCGCTCTTTCCTGCTGAACATCCGCCATATGCAACCCGCGCACTATTTCTCCGGCGATGACGGCCATGTCACGTTTTCATGGGGGGAGGAGGCCTTCACCATCTCCCTCTCCCAGCTCGCGCAGGAAGGGCCAATCTGGTTTGAGGAGCTCGGGGTGTACCTCACCGCTCCCGCCCGGCGCGAAACCTTCGAGGAATACCAGCGCCGGATTGAAGGGGACAAGACCATTAACGGGCGTGTCCTGGAGCATGAAGAGCAGAGCCTTGGGGGCGCGATGAACGGGCAACCGGCGCGTCACCGGGTCGCCCAACACCTCGGCTGCAAGTATGCCCGCGAGCGGTTCTGGGTGGAGCCGAGCGGAGACATCCTTCTTCGCGAAGGGGATCTCCATCGGATTCCGGGCAAGGACACCGAGCGCTACAAGGTGGAGGGTGACGCCCGTTTCTTTTTCGGCTTGGAACGCTGGATTGTGCGCGAGTGGTCCAGCGATCCAGGTCCGATCCTGTCCTCCAATCTGAAGGTCGAAAAAGACTCCCTCGAGGTCCGCCAAAAGGTGGTCGTGGTTCCGCTCGATCTGTCCGACCTGAAGACGGGCCATGCCCCCGATGATCCAATGGTCGCGCTGGCGAGGTTCACCTTCACGAACACGGGGCGGGAGTCGGCCAGGGCCGAGCTTCCGATCCGGTTTTCCAGCAACTCTCGACGCTCGGAGAATCGATTCTCGGCGCGGCGGGGCGGATACAGCGGCAACCTCATTCCTCTCGGCGATTTTGACCCCCTCACTCTTCGAGAAGACTGCCTCTATTCGGACTGGAAGGGGGAAAACGTCCTTCGGCTCCGTTATCAGACCGCGATGACAGCCACTCTTCATGGAGAGGGAGTCCTTTTCTCACGCGAGCTCCCGCCGGGCGCAAGCTGCGAGTTGGCGCTGAAGATCCCCTACATCGCCCTGGAATCCGAGGAGGAGTTCGCCAAACTCAAGAGCCTTGAGTTCGAGAGCGCCGACCGAGAGGCATCCGCGGCCTGGGTCGAGTCATCAGGCGGCGCGCGAGTGAAAACACCCGAGCCGATCCTGGACTCTGTCCATGCGGCGCACCTCTCGCATGTGTTTCTGACCGATATTCCCATGCCGGATGATCCCGATCTGATCAACACCTCGGTGGGAACCTCGGTTTATGGCAATTTCGCCAACGAGTCGTGCATGATCATCCACGACCTGGATGAGCGCGGACTCCACGAGGAGGCGCGCCGTCGGCTCGATCTCTGGATCAAGTATCAGGGCACGGTCGGCACGCTGGGGAACTTCACCGACCACGATGGGGTCTTTTTCGGCGCGGGCGGCTTCGAGCATGGCCACACTTACAACCAGCATCACGGCTGGGTTCTGTGGTGCCTCGCGGAGCATTACTTCCTGTCCGGGGACACGGATTGGCTGCGCAAGGTGGCGGAGCCGATGGTGAAAGGGGTGGAGTGGGTCTTCCGTCAGCGCAAGGAGACGATGAAGCCGCGCCCTTGCTCGCGCGGCTGGGAATACGGTTTTCTCCCGGAGGGCGCGCTCGAGGATGTGGGGGACTACTTCTACTGGCTTTCCACCAACGCGCTCACCTGGCGGGGGGTGGACTCCGCGGCCAAGGCGCTGGCCGCCATCGACCACCCCGAGGCCGCAAGACTCCAGGGCGAGGCTGATGCTTACCGGCGCGACCTGATCCGGGGATTCGAGACCATGCGAAAACACACTCCGCTCGCAAGGCTCCGTAATGGCCGCTGGGTTCCGATCTATCCGAGTCGCCTGTACCTGCGCGGGCGGGACATCGGCTGGATTCGGGAGATTCTGGAAGGCTCCGTGTATCTCCTGATCTCCGGACTGTATCCCGTTGAGGGCAAGGAGGCGAAATGGATATTGGATGACTTCCAGGATAACCGCTACATGAACCCGCCCTTCGGGTATCCTGTTCCCGACCCGGAGGCGGCCTGGTTCGATCACGGGGGTCTGTCGATTCAGCCGAACCTTCTGGCGGGGCTGATGCCTCACCTCGACCGGGATGAGCCGGAAATCTTCTTGTGGATGTTTTTCAACTGCTGGGCGGCCTGCTATAGCCCGGAGCTGAATGGGATGGTGGAGCACCCGCACCCGTTCCTTGGGTTTTCCAACACGGCGCAGTTCAAGACCAGCGATGAGGCCAACGCCACGAGCTGGCTTCGGAGCATGTTCGTATACGCCCGAGGAGACCTGCTCCATTTCGGGCGCGCGCTTCCACGCGAATGGTTCGCCCAAGAAACCCCCTTGTCGGCGGAGGGGGTGGTCACTCGCTTCGGAAAGGTGAGTGTGACCTACGAACCCCTATCGCCCGAAGGCGTCATCCGGGCGGAATTGGATCTCGGATTAAGGAGCGCGCCCGGAAAGGCGCTCATTCGATTTCGACATCCCGAGGCATCGCCGATCCGCTCGGTCCGGTTGAATGGGAAGGAGTCCGAGCGCTTCGATCCGGTGAAGGGGGACGTGGAGATCACGGGCCTCGATGGGCGCATCACGGTCGAGGCGCGCTTCTAGCGCCGCCCGGAATCCAGATGCAACCCGAGCGACCGGATCGTCGGGCACGCGAGCGATTTTTCGATCACCAATCGGACCTTGTCGGCGGCTACGGTCTCGAATCGGTCGAGTTTCTTGCGGCCGATCGTGGTCCCTTCCGTAATCTTCTTCCACTCTCCGTCTACCCGGGCTTCCAGGCGGTACTTCTCCACCCGCTGACCGAGCGAAATCATCTCCTCCAACCGCGCCACATTGAAGGTCTTGGGGGATCCCAGGTCCACCTCCAACGAAGCCTCGGTAACACTGTCATCGGTGGCCCAGTAGCTCCCGGCGCTGGTGTCCGTGGCGTTCCCCGGGTGATAGGCGCGGTCACCGCCGCGCGAGTTGCTCGCGGTGCAGGGTTTCCCGAGCGCGAAGTCCAGGGAGAAGATCGCCTCCAACGCGGCGCGAAACTCACGCAGCCTGGCGACATCCGGCGCGGGGAGAAGTCCTTCGTTGTTCGGCGGGACATTGAGCAGGAGCAGCGAGTTGCGTCCCACGGACTTGTAGTAAACATCCATCAGGGTCCCCAGGGACTTGACCTTGTCATCCTGGTCGGCGTGCCAGAACCAACCGGGACGAATTGAGGTGTCGCATTCCGCCGGATACCACACCTTGGAACTTCCGGCTCCATGGAAGGAGGGGTTCGCGGGCTGGACACTCCACTCCGTCTCGCGCGCGACTCCGTCCTCATTGCCCACCCAGCGCACATCCGGTCCGCAAATGGCGATCACGGCATCCGGTTGAAGTCTCCGGATCAAGGCGTAGTAGCCGGGAAAATCGTACACATGCCCTTCGCTTCCCGCGCCATCGAACCACACCTCGGAGATCGGACCATAGTTGCTCAGGAGCTCGGTGAGCTGGGCCTTGAAGTATTCGTCATAGGCCGGAGAGTCGTTATAGCGCGGTTCGTGACGGTCCCACGGAGAGAGATACAGACCCAGGCGCAGCCCTTCCTCGCGGCAGGCCTCCGCGAGCTCAGCGACCACATCCCCCTTCCCTTCCAGCCACGGACTGTTGCGGACACTGTGCTCCGTGTGCGCGCTTGGCCACAGGCAGAAGCCATCATGGTGCTTGGCGGTGAGGATCACCCACTTGAAGCCCGCGTGTTTGGCCTCGCGCGCCCATTGCCTCGCGTCGAGTCGAGTCGGGTTGAATTGTTTGGGGTCCTCCGTTCCCTCTCCCCACTCCCGATTGGTGAAGGTGTTCATTCCGAAATGGAGGAACATCACAAGTTCGGCCTCCTGCCAAGCCAACTGTCTGGCCGTGGGAACCGGCTCAAGGGGCGTTGGGGGCGCTGTCCGCGCGGGAAGGAATTTCTGAAGGGTGAGCCAATCCTCCAAGCGCGCGGGCCACGCCGAGAGGATCGGATCGTTGAGCGCCAGACCGACCCCATGGCGACCCTGCTGGAAGACATGCAACTCATACGGGACACCCGCCTTGCGGAGCGCCTCGGCGAACGCCAGGCTGTTTCCGGCGTCCACTCCTCCGTCATCGGCGGTGTGAAAAAGAAAGGTCGGCGGTGTCCGTGGGGTCACCTGCTTTTCATTCGAAAGCAGCTCCACCAGCTCCTCGGAGGGGTTCTCCCCCAAGAGGTTCTTGCGCGAACCTTTGTGGCCCAGGTCCCCCATGGAGATCACCGGATAACAGAGGATCAGGAGATCGGGACGAGAGCCGGCGCGCTCGATGGGATCCTCGTCCGTGGGATTTCCGGAGTCGAAATGGGTTCCCAAGGTGGATGCGAGGTGTCCCCCCGCGGAAAAGCCCATGATCCCGATTCGCGCGGGGTCCACACCCCACTCCGAACCGCGCGCGCGGACTGTGCGAACAGCCCGCGCGGCATCCTGAAGCGGAGCGGGATGTCCATAGCGCGGCGAGTGACGGTACTTGAGGACAAACCCTGCGATCCCCAGGGAGTTCAACCAACGGGCAATATCACGTCCCTCGTGTTCGGCAAGCCCTGAATACCCGCCTCCGGGACAGACCACCACGGCCGCCCCCGTGGCCATCGAGGAGTCCGGGAGGAACGGGGTGAGGGTTGGGACATCGGCTTCCTCGGTTCCCATTGCCTGGGGAGCGCCCGAGGGCCACAGCGGCATCGAGGGGTATTCATGGGCGCCGGCGGATTGGACAAGCAGGCTGCTCAGCGCGGACATCATGCCTCCAAGGATCAAGGCTCGAACGGTTCTCATGGCATCGGGTCCTCATGGAAGGGGTCAGGTCTTCTATTCGGTGAGTACAGTCCTATAAGCGGCGGATTGTGAAAAGACCCGGAGCATCCAACCTCCCGCACACCGCAATCCGCCTGTATCCCTGGCATTTACGCGCTACAATTGCGGTTAACCATGGTTCTCAAGGGCGTAGAGACCCCGAATTCGCTTCCCGAACGGCCTCCCAAGCGGCGCCGATTTCTGAAGTGGTCTCTGGGCATTTTTCTTACTGTCTTCCTTGTCATTCCCTATTTCCTCTTCGTGCTGCCTTTCTGGGGGATCCCCTTCAACTATCAGCGCCACAGGCAAGTGCCGCTCACCCCATCCTGGGCGCTGGAGTGTTGGCTCTGGGAGGATGACCACAACACCGCCGCGCGGGTGGATGAACTTCTTGCGGGTTACAAGGAACATGACATCCCGGTTCGCACAATCCTCTTGGACAGCCCGTGGAGCACTCGCTACAACGATTTCATCATCGATGAGTCGCTCTATCCGAATCCCGAAGTCTGGTTTAAGGAAAAGGAGCTGCAAGGATATCGTGTCGTCTTGTGGATGACCTGCATGGTCGACAGCAAGAACAAGGACACCGCCATAAGGGACTCCGCGGACTGGTTTGAGGAGGCCAAGCGAAACGGATATCTCGCGGGGGATGGCCACCAGATCAACTGGTGGAAGGGGCGCGGCGGCTTCATCGACTACACGAACCCGGAGGCCATGACCTGGTGGCGAGGTCTTCAACAAAGGGTATTCGATCTCGGTATTGACGGATGGAAGTTGGATGGAACGGGGACCCTGTTCTCCGGGAGAATCGGGAAGCTCCCAATTCCGTATCAGCGAGTTCACGCGGGCTGGATGACCACCAGGGGCTATATGGACCATTATTACCGGGATGAGTACGCCCACGGGCTTACCCAGAACCCCGAGTTTGTAACTCTCGCGCGGGCGATGGACCGTCCCTACACCCATCCCGAGGGGTTCGCTCGGCTTGACGCCGCCCCGGTCACTTGGGTGGGCGACCAGAAACATGCTTGGAAATCGAGTGGGGAGGGATCGGATGATCTTGAGCACAAGGATGATCTGGCGATGGGAGGGGACGAGGGAATCGAGGAAGCCCCCGAGACATCTTGGGGAGCGCGAAACTCGGCTACTGTGTCATCGGGTCCGATGTGGCGGGGTTTAGTGGGAGCGTGATTCCCCCTCGCCTCTACATCCGCTGGGCCCAGTTCTCAACCTTCTGCGGACTCTTTCTCAACGGCGGGCACGGCGAACGCGCGCTTTGGAGGCGAAGCCCGGAGGAGCTCGAGATCATCCGCGAATTCTCCTGGCTTCACACCGAGCTTGTGCCGTATATGTACAGCCATGTGGCGAACTGCCACCGCGGCGGGAAACCTCTCCAGCGCCCCATGCCTGGGAAGTACCACTATCTCTTCGGGGAGGATTTCCTGGTCGCCCCCATTTACCAGGACTCCCTCCGCAACACGGTTCACATTCCAAGGGGGCGATGGCGCTATTTCTTTGACGACTCCGAGGTCTTTGAGGGTCCAAAGACCATCGAGAGAGATTTCCCCCTGGATGAGTACCCTGTCTATGTTCGAGACGGAGCGATCATCCCGATGCGAATCTCGCGGGACTACACCGGGATTGGAGACAAGGACTGGGAGGGTCTCCTGACCTTCAACATCTTCCCATCGGGTCGCTCCACCTTCGAGGTGCACCACCCCGAGGGCGGGGATTCCACCCGCGTGACAGTGGAAGAGGGAGCCACGCTGCGGATCCAAATCGAGGGCGCGCCGGTCGCGCACATCCTACGCGTGCTCCTTGCGGAGAGACCGGCGCGTGTGCTGCGAGGGGAAACGGAACTGGCCGAGGGGAGCGACTGGGAATACCGATCCGAACGGAAGCGCCTGATCCTGCGCTCCAAGAGGGAGTTCACCGGGCGCTACGCCATTGAACGGAATTGACCCACGCGGCGCGAATATGGTTGGAGCGCGCCGGTTTCCACGGTCGTGTCAGTCCCCCGCCTTCATCTCGCGAATCTCAAACCTTCGGATGGCCACGGGCCCGTGGTCGCCCTGGATCATCAGCGGGCCTTTGGGTTGCTCATCCTCGAAGGCCGCCGCGCGAGTCGGTCCGGTCACTTCGACATTCTCGTGAACCAGCTTCCCGTTGTGCAGGACCTTCACAAACCTGGCGTTGGCTGTCTTCTTTCCCGCCGCATCAAAACGCGGGGCGCGGAAAAGGACCTCGAAGGTCTGCCACTCGCCCGGGCGCTTGGAGGCGTTTACCTTGGGGGCATAGCCCTCGTAGCCCTTCTCATCCTTCCAGCGCTGGTAGATTCCGCCGCAGTCGGAATACGTTGGTTCCGCCACGCCCCAACTGTCCAGGATTTGGACCTCGTAGCGCCCCTGGAAGTAGATCCCGGAGTTGGATTGAGGGGGGACCATGAACTCGATCCGCGCCTCGAGATCCCCGTGCTCCAACTTGGAGAAAAGATTCTCGGTGTGGCCATCGGGGCCGTTGACCAGGATGCCGCCGCCGGTCTGGGTCTCGATCTTCTTGGAGCCATCAGGCGCCGCGGTCGCCTCTCCGACATTGGTCCAGGTCCCAAAGCCCTCGCGCCAGGTTTCCATGCCCTCCTTGGATATCAGAGAAACCCAGTTCTTGCCTGAGTCGGCGGCGAAGGCGCCCGCATTGAGACCCAAGCACCCCAAGGCGGCAAGCATGAAAGCGTGGATGGGACTTTTTTTTCTCATGGTGAGCCCCCCTGTGCGGATGCAATGCGGCCGCTTGATAGAACGGAACTCCCGCGGCTGGAAGACCCCGGCGGGGTCGAGCGGTTCCCTGGCGGTGGGAGTGGGATTCGAACCCACGGAAGACGTAAGCCTTCGCCTGCTTTCAAGGCAGGTTCCTTAAACCGCTCGGACATCCCACCGAGAGGCAGTATATCGCGTGGTTTCCCCTTGTAAACAGGGGGTTCCGTGAAGGGTGCACGATTCGAGTGGCACTCGAGAAGACGGTTTGATTCCGAATTGATTCCGAGAGTATCCCGGTGAGAGTCGGCAGAGAGATGCGAGGTGGAAGGGGGTTATCGCTGGTGCACGGGGTCAACCACGGTTATCCCAGGGAACTGGAGGAAATCCGTGTCCGCGGTGTAGATGACGCGCAGTCCGTGTTCGCGCATGAGCACAACAGTTCGGATGTCGAAGAACAGATTCCCCGCGGGAAAGCCCAGGCGCCTCACTTCTTCATCGAGAAGGTCCCAGTGGCGCTCTCCTGGGCTTAACACCTGAAACGCCGAACTCCGAATAAACGGTTGAATGAACCGGACGGCTTGGACAGCGGACAAGGGCTGCGGGAAGACGCGGGGGTGGGTGGAGACTCGGAGGAATTCATATAGCAGACCCGAAGTGAGGTACCATTGCTCGGATGACCGGGCCGCCTGAGTGATGAAATCTCGAGCGTTCGGATGTTCGGCTGCCTGTCGATTTGCGGCGTACAGCAGGATGTTGGTGTCAATGACGCCGCCCATCAGGGTTCCATGGCGTTTTCCAGCTGGTCACGGTCCGCAATGTTGACCCGTGGCGCTCCCATGTCAAAGGCCGGAAGCTCGAAAGGGGGACGTTTTCCCCGCCTTCGACGTTGAAGTCCTTCCGCCAGAAGCTCATTCACAACTTGAGATATCTGACGGTTCTCCCGCTTGGCGAGCTCCCGAACACCCTCCATGCAGCCATCCTCAAGCACGAGCGTCGTCCGTTTCATCTTGCATACAAGCATACGGCGAAGTCATACGGATGTCAACAATCCACCTTTGAACACATCGCCCATTGAGCCGCCGGGCAGCCCCTCTCCCTCGTCTTACTCCCACCCCACCTCCAGCGCCGCCAAACCCCAGCTTGGCAGGGTCACCGTGTAGCCCTCGCCCGGGGCGCCCAGCAAACCCACCTTGCCACTTGGATCGAGGTCCTTTTTCAGTTTGAGAGTCAATCCCTTGCCCTTGGGCGCTCGGGAGCCTTCGGGTTCCGGGGGATTTCCCCTCGCGAGCCGCTTGAGGTTCTCGGCGGCGACAGCCACTTGGACGGAGTCCCTTTTGAAGTTGGTCAAGATGAGAGTGTCCTTCCCATGGAAATACGCCCCGAAAGGCGGCGCGCCTTCGAGGACAATCGGGATCGGCATCGGTATCTCGGCGCGGATCGCGTCCACAAAGCCTTTCGGCCAATTCGGCAGGGTCAGACGATAGGGTGACAGAAACATCTCACCCTCCGGGGAGAAATCATTCTCCTTGTACGTGTGGAGGTTAAGGTAGATCAGTCTTCCCCGTCCCACCACCCTTCGGGATAACAGGGGCAAAGAGGGGTTGTCATCCTGGATTCCGACACACAACGTGACGGCGCGGTCGGCGGCATCAAACCTCATGACCGGAAGGTCGAGCGCCGGGACATTCGCATCGTTGGGTTCGCTCGTGCCGGAAACAGCGATGACCTCGGGGACCACCTCGAGGTAAGTTCCATCCCAGCTCTCCGAATACCCCAGGGTTTTCGCCATCCGAGGGGACCGTGACGCCAACGCGAACCCCGGAGTGAAAACCACCACGGAGCCGCCCTCAAGCCACTCCTCGATCCGATTCGCGATGTCCGGATCGGAGGAAGCCTGGGCCGCGAGCAGGATCGCGGCCGGGCTTTCCGGAGGGGACGCTGCCATCCGAATGGGAACCCCCATCGCGCACAGAAAATCATACGCATAGATGTCGATGCCCGGCTCACTGTGAGGGGGCTTGTAGCCCACAAGCCCTTCGGGTTTTCGGTCTCCGACCAGCGCCGCGAGGTGCTCCAAGAAATCGAGGTTGGCCTTGAGCCGCCCCACGAGCGGGCTGTCTCCGGCGATGTCCGCGAGATTGAAGACCGTAAGATGCTTCGCCCCGGCCAGGACGCTCTGCACCGCCTGCATAAACACATGGTCGGGTTCACACTCAATCGTGTCGAACCAGCCCCCTTTCACCTTGTCCTCTCCGATGGAGGCCAACCAGGAGTAGTTGATAAACCCCTCCGTAGGTTGCGTGTATCCGAATCGAGCGGTGTCCGGGTTGCGTGTTTCCGTGCCCACCCAGACTTCATCAAACAGCTCCGGCCCGATCAACACATGGTAACCGTACACATGAAAGCGGTCGTACCACTGCGGGTATTTGATCGTGATCCGGACATCTGCATTTCTCGACTTCGCAGGGGCGAGGATGCACTCCCGGGCGATACGGGTTAAGAGCTCGAGACGATACTCCGACCAGGAGCGGTCCCCCTTCGCTGACTTTGAAAGCTCGCTCTCATCATCGGTCATCAGGAAGTCATCAATGATGATCTCGTCGAATTCAGCGGCGGTTTTTTCGAGTATCTCCGAGAGGGCTTTCCGTGTTTCCGGGGCCTCATAGTTCATGGCGTAGGCCGAACCGGTGCTGCCCACGCCAAATCCCGGACCCGGAACCGTGGCGATCCCCCCGGCCACTCGGATGCCGTTCCGGCGCAGGAAGTCGCGGGTGGCGCGCAGCTCTTCCCAATCCGGCTCGCGGCCTGAGCGGACAGTCTCCAGGTACACCTTCGAGATCCGGAACTCACGCAGCCGGTGGAGGACCTCGGCGCGCTTCGAGTCCGAACCGAGGAGCGAGTCCACCTGGTCCGAGGTGGCATAGACCTCGAATCTCAGTGGGTCGGCCTCACTTCGCATGGCGAGGGAGAACACCATCAAGGCAGTCAGCGGAAGGCAGCGAAACAAACGAGGCATGGGTCACTCCGACATTGGGATGTTGAAACATGGGAATCTACCCGGAAGGAGGCGGCGCATGGGTGTCCCCCACGCGCGTCATCCAATCCCGAAGCTCTTCGCGCAGCCCCGATAGGGTAGCGCGGTGCTCGGCCAGTGAGGCCAGATTGCGCATTTCGTAGGGATCGGACTCCTCATCGAACAGGGCCTCCTCGTTGGTGTCGGTGAGAATGTATTTCCAACGTTTGGCGCGCGCCATCCGGTGTCCCATGCCGCGCTTCCCGCCCACGCCGACACACTCCGAAAAGACACACTCCCGAATTGCCCGCTCCGGCTCATGGAACAACGGCGCGAGCGAGCGGCCCTCAAGCCACCCCGGCGCCGGGACTCCGGCAAGTTCCATGAGGGTCGGAAACAGGTCCAGGCTGGACACCAACTCGCGGCAGCGGACTCCTCGGGCCGGAAATCGGCCCCAGCGGACAAACATCGGGACTCGCACCGATTCCTCGTGCATGGTGATCTTGTTCCCCAGGCCATGATTACCGAGGTGGTATCCGTTGTCCGAAAGGAACACGATCAGAGTGTTTTCGAGAAGCTCGGCCTGGCGCAGTCCCGCGACAAGGTCGCCGATCTGCTTGTCGAGATGGCTGATGGTGGCGTAGTAAGCGCGGATGAACTCAATGGCCTGCTCGCGGGTGCGCGGCGGTCCGCTTCGGAGCCCTTGGTGGTCGGGCGGATATTCCGACTCCCGGTAATACCTCTCCCCCGGCAGCCCCTGGTTGTAGAGGCTTCCCTCCGGCGGGCTTTCCCGGAAATTCGGGTCGAGCGGGATTTCCTTGTCGCGGTACAGGGCGAGCCACTCCTCGCCGGGCTGGAGCGGAATGTGCGGCTGCTTGGCCCCCAACCAAAACAGAAAGGGCTTGCGATCCGAGGCTCGTTCCTTGAGAAACCGGGAGGCAAAGGCAAACGACTGGTGATCATCGATATCCCGGAACTCCTCCGCCGCCTGGAACCCGTAATCCCGTGGCGAGCCGAGGTGGGATTTCCCCGCGAACCCAGTCAGATACCCGTGTTCGCCGAGCAGATGCGCGGGAGTGCGATAGCGCTTGTCCTCGATCACCGATTGTCGGAAACCGTTCCCATCCAACCCCACGGAACCATGCTGTTGTGGAAAAATGCCGGTCAGCAAACTCGCGCGACTGGCGACACAAATCGGGGAGGCGACATAGGCGTTTTCAAAGACGATTCCCTGGCTGGCCAGGTCGGTGAGGTGAGGAGTTTGAACCAAGCTGTTGGTGTAGCCGATGGCGCGGTAGGTTTGGTCGTCGGTGAGGATGATCAGGAAATTCGGGCGAGATTCACTGCTGTTTCCCACGCCGCCGAAAACCCGGGGCGCGGTGGCCCCCATCGCTCCTGCCGCCGCGCCTTTGAGGAAATCCCTGCGCTTCACCTTGGCCCCCTTGTTGTCGCTCGAGACCCTCGCCCTTTTCCGAGGTGAACGAATTGTGGCATGAAACCGGGAGCGTTCCAGCTGTGCTCGATCAGAGTGGGGCCAGTGAATGGAGATATTCCTCCAGGTTAGTGAACCCATCGGTGTCGGAATCCCCATTTCGATCCGTGGGATCGGCCGGGTCGAGACCTTGGGCGGTTTCCCATTCATCCGGCATGCCATCCGAATCGCTGTCGGTCGGAGGGGCGCCGCCGACAAGTTCCGGCCATCCGCCGACTTCATCCTGCGAGTCAATCAGCCTCCCCTTTCGATTCCGGATATCTTCGATTAGGCGCTTGTCGACGGAGTCGCGGGAGTGCGCGGCCCCGGCGCGTTCCAGTACCTGTTCGTAGGCCTCCAGCGCCGAATCCGTCTCAGGGGTGTCCGCCCCTAGGTCATAGGCCTCTTCCACTTTCCAATCCTGGATGGTCCCCGCGTATTTGTAGTTGGACTCGGGACCGAGCCAGCGCTCGAAGTCCAAGGCCAGGTAATTGTTTTCGGTCAGGTCGTTCCTCCCCTCGAAAAAGTTCCCGCTCATGTGTCCACGCGCCTTGTCCGGGAGGCTGGCCTTCATGGCGATGGGCAGTCGCTTGGGATCCGATTCCGGACCGGGCCGGAAGTAGTTGTTGATCAGGTTGACCTGGTTGTCGCACACGTTCGCCGCGCCACTCCAGTTGTAAATCAGGTTGTTCCGGAAATCGATGATCCACTGGGGGTCCTGGACCGAACCTCCGATGGTCGGGTGACGGTCCCGGCTGGTGGCGAAGATGTTGTGATGGATGGTGATGTTGCCGAGCGGCGCCCGAAATGAGGCGCACATCGCGTGGGGGCCCTTGGGGTGGATGCTATCATTGAGGGCCTCGCTGAAGATGCACCACTGGAGCGTGTAGTTCTTGCAGCGCCGGATATCCTGAATGCCATCAATTCCCCAACTTGCCGAGACATGATCCAGGATCACCCGGTCGCAGTCGTTCACCGTGATGGCGTCGGGCCCGGCCTTGGGACCTTTGTTCTTGTCGCCGAGGCGGACACGGAGGCGTCGGATGACAATATTGTCGGCGTCTTCAAGAACGAGGGTCTGGTCCTTGAGGGTGATCCCCTCGCCGGGGGCGGTTTGTCCGGCAAGGGTGAGTCCCGAGTGGCGGATCTTGAGAGGAGTTTTGAGTTCAATGGTTCCGCCAACCCGGAAAACAATGGTCCTTGGACCCCGCGCCGAGACGATCCCTTCACGAAGGGATCCGGGTCCGGAATCCTCGAGGTTGGTGACGGCATAGACATCCCCGCCGCGTCCCCCAGTGGAGAATCGCCCATACCCTTCCGCTCCGGGGAAGGCGATCACTTCAGGCTCGACGCGCTCGGCCCCGACGACTCCCGGCTCGATGAGGATCCAGGCGAGGAGGGCAATGGCTAGAAGAACGTTGGAATAAATCCACGACATGAGGAAGGCTCCTTGGCCCCTTTCGGGCAGAAGAGAAGGCGAAAGGAGGAGAAGGAGGTCGCCTCCCTCCGCCAATGACCGTTTACGGGTCATGCACCCCGAATCCTAAAGGTCGTACGACTCATTGGGAGAGGAGTCCCAACGCTCCCTCACGCGACCGATTTCCACGGCTCCCGGTAATCGTAGTGGAGGAGGCGGTTGGCCTCCTCCGAGTTGGTGATCCTCTCGGCCTTGGCGTCCCACTCGATCCGGGTCTTCATCTCGTAGGCGATGTTCCCCAGGTGAGAGAGAGTGGTGGAGCGATGGCCTTCCTCGACATCCCCAATCGGTTTCTCGCGGGATTTGACGCAATCCAGAAAGTTGCGGATGTGCAGCTGGGTGTCGTCGCCGCTTGAGTCCTTCGAGACAATCGGCTTGATTCTCGGCTCCCACTCCTGCATCTGCCCGCCGGATTCGGGGATGACCTCGTAGCCATCCCAACTGAGCGCGAGGGTTCCGAGCGTGCCGCGCAGTTCGGTCCCGCCTCGCGGGAGCGCGGCGTTGCCGCAGGCCTCGTATTGCCCAAAAGTGAGAATCCGGCCCGAGGCGAACTCGTAGGTCACCTCCAAGGTGTCGGGGATCGTGCGGTCATCGTCCACCGCGAAGTTTCCGCCATGAGCGGACACGGAAACCGGGGCGAGTTCATCCAGGAGAATGCGAACAATGTCAAAGTGGTGGACCCCCCAATTGCCGAGCTGCGAGGAATAATCCTTCCACCAACGGAATTTGTAGGGGGCGATGGTGGCGCGATAGGGACGATAGGGGGCGGGTCCCAACCAAAGGTCCCAGTTGAAGCCGGGGGGCGGGTCCGAATCGGGCGCCTTCCCGATCCCGGTGGGGGTCATGTTGCTCTTGCGATAGGCGCGGATGACGGTGACCTTGCCGATGGTTCCATCCTGAATCAGCGCTTGGATCTCCCCGAGGTCCTTCCGTGAGCGGTGCTGGGTCCCGGTCTGGACCACGCGGTTGTGCTTGCGGGTGACCTCGACCATCATTCGTCCTTCCCGGATCGTGCGTGTGAGAGGTTTTTCCACATACACGTCCTTTCCAGCCTGGCAAGCGAGGATGGTCTGAAGGGCGTGCCAATGGTCCGGCGTCACAATGACCACGGCGTCGATGTCCTTGCGGTCGAGGAGGCGCCGAAAGTCCTCATGCGCGTCCACCGCGCCACCGGCTTCCGAGACCCGCTTATCGAGGGTTTTCTTGTAGACATCGCAAAGGGCGACCAGCTGGACATCCTCGTTGGCTTGAAAGCCCCTGAGCAGGCTTCCGGCGCGCCCTCCGACTCCGATGAAGCCGACACGGATGCGTTCGCTGGCGCCATGGACGCGCTTGCTTGACATCGCCGTGGCAAGACTCGCGGCGGCGAGAGCGCCGCCTTTGACAAAGCTTCGGCGTGTGGTGGTGTTCATCCTTGTTTCCTCTCCCTTGCCCGAGGACGGAATCAGGCAGATTGTTTTTTCAACGGTCGAGATTCGGCCTCGACGGCCAATGCACCGTCTTCCTCACCTACTCGGCGGCAGGCGCTTGAAATAGGGCTGGTTGTCCAAAATGACCGGATCTCTCAGATGAGGGGCGTTGAGCAGGTCGGGTCGCGCGGAGTCCATGCGCATGCCGATATAGGCTGAATCTCCGCCCCACAGCACAATGTTGCCGTTGCTTCGAGTCCCATTTGTCGGGGTATAAGTCCGGTTGTTCCCGCCGTAGTGGGGGCTGTCTTGATCAAAAGGCTCCTCGTCGCCGTCGGGACCGGGCGAGAAGATTGTCCAAGTCACCAAACACTGATGACACTTGGGATAGATCCCCTGCCCCGGGCCTTGACCCGCCTCCATCCCGCCGAGCTCGTAGGTGACATACCCATGCGCGTCGGCCGCGGCCGCAGCGCTGCCGTTGTCAAAGGCGAAAAAGGGATCCTGAGGCATGTCGCTCATGTACTTGATCGGAGAGGTCAGCCAGAACAGCCCCCCCCTCTGGTGGCGTTCCTGGTCATCCGGATAGATCTTGAAGTCCAGGTAGTAGGCCGCCATCGCCGTGTCGATGGAGCGCATCTCGCTCTTCGCCCTGGCCACCTTGGAGCGAATCTGGGCCTCAAGGAAGTTCGGAAGCGCGATGGCGATGAGGATCAGGATGATGGCGATTACGATAAGCAGCTCGATCAGGGTGAACGCGGATTTGCGTTTCATGATTGCTCTCCTTCCAATTCGATTCCGACCGCCGAGCGAAGGGGAGGAGTTCCCAAGGCTCCTCCCCCTTGTCGAAAGGTCTCAGCTCACCGGTATAGCGACCAGTTCTCCACGTCCGTGGTGACAAAGCAGGTGTCCTTGGCCCCCGCGTTCTTGGCGCCATCAATCGCCGCGGCCATGCCGTCGGCGCGGATGAACAAGTAAGTCAGCGAAAGCGGATCCTGGTCGCAGTACACGTCCTCAAGGGCCGAGGCGGTGAGGGATCCCCCTCCGTGGACAATCGCCGCGGCCTCAGCCCCTCCAAACTGAGCGCTTGAGCTCAGGTCGACGAACACATTGAAGTTTTCGCTCATGGCCACCCCGGTGGAGGCCTGCGAAAGCGCGTTCACCCCCCACTCGCTGAAGATGCAGTAGTCGATGGTGATCGGGTAAGCGCTGCCCGCCGTGTTGGTGACGCCGTTCTGGTTGTTGTCGTGGAACGTGCAATTCCTGAACAAGGCGCTTCCGCCGGGAGAGGCGGTATCCTCGAAGGAAACGGCTGTGAACTGGCCGGTGAAGCTGCTGCGAAGAATGACAGTCCCGGTGACGGTCAGCGTGTTCGGACCGCTGGAGGCCGCGGCCCCTTGAACACGAATCGCGCGTTGGTTGTTCTCAAAAAGGCTGTTTGAGAAGGTGATCGAGGAATTCCGGATGTGGCGCGGTTCGGAGGGAGTTCCCCCGCTTCCCGTGTTCCCGTTGAAGCATTCAATGCCCGATTGAAAACCATGGATCGACGAATTGGTGATCCGCCAACTGGCGTCGGTGGATTCGAGGATCTTGAACCCTTGCTCCGCCTCGCCGGACATGGCGAGGATGTGGGCGTCATTGATCAGGAAAGTGGTGCGGTGGTCCTGATCACAGGTGACCGCCTCCTCCGAATTGCCGGTCTGGAGGCCGTCGATGGTCACCTCCATGTTCGTGCTGTTCTGGATGCGCAGCGCCTCGTCGCCGCCGTCCGGTTTGTTTCCCGGGCTGCCGATATAGCTGCAATCCGTGATAATCACCTCGCCATCCGTGAACTCCTGGATATGATTCCCGCGCCCGTTATTGAAATTCTGGAAGATGCAGTTGGTCAGATAGACGTTCCCCGGGGTGAAGTTTCCCTTCCATTCGGCGCAGTGGCGGAACCCGTTCACGGTGCAGTTGGTCAACGAGAAGGTGGTGTTCTTGGCCCTTGTTTTGACCCCGATTCCCTGGTTGTTCCCCATCAAGGTCATGGGATCCCAGAGCGGCGCGCTGATGTGGGTGTTGGTGATCGTCAGAGTGGTGAAATCCAGGTCCCCATCGTCATACTGAACGGCTCGGTCGGAGGCTCCCTCGTCCGTGGCCGCGATGTCGCAATTGTTGATGATGATATCCGTGTGCTGAACATCCACGACCTCCACGCCCCTTCCGCGAGTACTGCTGGAGGTGGTCGCCGACTTGCTGTTCCGCAGGATGTCACAATTGTCGATCGTGACGGTCGAACCTGTGGTTGGTCCGCTGCCGTCCACGAGCACGCCTCGTCCCTGGTTGTCATTCAGATCCGAGTTCCGGATGGTGATGCCGGAGGTGCTTGCGTCGATTGTCACCCCGTGACTCGCGTTCTGGGAGAGGATGCAATTGTCGACCAGGATCGCGGAAGCGGTGGTTTCGAAGATGGTGACCGCGGACCCAAGGGTGTTTTGGACCTGGATGTTCGATAGCGTGAAGGGATTGCCGGCGACGACGATTCGTATGTTTCCATCGATGATTGGAAGGGGATTCTGGCTGCTTGTCAGGATCCCGGTCGTGGCGAAGGTGGCGCTCTCAACATAGTTCGCCGCGGTGAGATTGACCGTGTCTCCCGCGTTCATGGCCGAGGCCGCCGCTTGGATAGTGGTCTGATCCCCCGGGACATTGATTGTGGCCGCATGGATTCCTCCAATGCCTGCCAGGCACGCCAGAGTGGTGGCCAGGGCTAGACTAGGCGTGCTCCAACTCTTGAAAATCCGTGTCTCTCTCATCTTATTTCCTCCTGTTTTTCCCAACACTGACCTGGGTTCCCCACGCCAAGACGCGGTTATTCGTATGCCTGGACACACGGGTAACGTCACCATACATACACATCCTCACCACTTTGTCACACAACAAGCGAAGACTTCCCCCTTGCGATTCCTCCTCTTGCTACTCTCTCATTGCGGTTTTCTTGATCGCCCTTGCACCTTTTAAGGTTGAGGCGAGCTGCTCATGTCCTGAATCCGCCAACAGGCGCTTTCGCGAGGCTGCCGGGCCTGCGGGTGCGTAGTCACTCAGGGTTGTTGCCCGGGTTTCACGTCCCGAGGGGGACAGACCCCGGGCCGCCGGGAATTCCATCACCGCGCCGAGCGAGGCCAGTTTCATGGGACGCTCCAGCTCTTGGATTCCCAAGCTCGGTTCTTCATGCCCGCAATTTCCCCCGGTTGATGCGGTAGTAATCCAATTGCCGTCTTGGCTCCCGCGACATGCTTCCTCGCCGCCTTTGTGGGTTGCTTCGCAATTCACTAAGGTCAGCTCCGTGCACTCATCGAGGGGGGAACCCTCAAGGCAGGTGGGCTGATCAATGTCAAGGAAGCGCGTGTCTCGGACCAGGATTTCCTGCGGGGCCGCAAGGGATGAGCAGCGAACTCCGGTCTGAAACTCCTTCACCAGAGAGCCTTCAACCCGGATCAAGGACCCGCCGTTCGACAGGAATTTGAAACCGTTCGCGCCCCCTCCAAGCCCCTTGTTCAGCTCGACCTGGGAGATCAGGACAGAGTCCAGGTGAAGGCACTGGTCGATGGTGATTGCCTCCTCGGTGTTGGAGGTGAAGATACGCTTGAGGTTGACCATCAAATTGGTGCAGAAACGGATCCGGAGCGCCTCGTCGCCGCCAACGGGCTTCACTCCGGGGTTGCCGATCAGAGAAACATTCTCCACAAGGGCGCGCCCGCTGAGCCCCTCCAGGATCAACCCGCGACCGTTAACGAATCCTCTAAACTCCGAATCGGTGATGCTCGCCTCGGTCGGGAAACCTCGGGTCTTGACCTCCACCGCGTGCCTGAAACCGACAACCCTGCACTCATCAATCCTCACTGTCGCCGTGGCGGACTTGATCTTAAAGCCGATGCCATTGGTGTTCCCCGACCCGGTGAGGGGATCGAATACCGGAGCCATGACCGTGGTGTTGAGGAAGCTGAAGTCCATGTCCTGAAGGTTGGGGCTATCCAATTGGATCGCCCGGTCCGCCTTCCCATCGGGCGTCACCAAGATCACCGAATCGGCCACGCGAAGGATTCCGGCCTTCATGGAACCCAGCTGGATTGCCCTTCCTCGACTGCTGCTGTCCGTGGGAAAACTCAGGCCGTTCCGGGCCAGGAGACAGCCCTCAACCCGGATACTGGTCCCGGGCTGAACCCTCTCTGAGGAGAACTCGATTCCCCGTCGTCCGTTGTCCAGGATGTTCGAGCTCCTCACATGGATCTCCGTGAAGGGGGAGTTCACCCAGATCCCACACGATCCGCTGCACACGATGTTCGACTCTTCGATGAAAACCTTGGAACCGGTCGCGGAGACGATCTCCACTCCGTTTCCACCGGGGTTGGTGATCTCAATCCCATCCAAACGGAGCGCGCTTTCGGCGGCCTCAAAGCGGATCGCGCCCAGAAGCACCGGGAGGGGATTTGAGTGACTCACCAGCGCAAGGGAGTGGCGCACCCGAAAGCTCTCTTCATACACCCTGGAGTCGGTGATCTCGATCACATCCCCGGGCTTCGAATGGGAAAGAGCCTCGGAAATTGTGGGGTATCGTTCGCCTTGTCCGACTGCAAGCACGGTCCGGTGCGAAAAGAACCGGTGCAAGGAAGCCACCAGACCATGTGGGCCGGGCAGATCCGGGTCACTCGCGTCACCGGAAAGCGGAACGGAAAGCGCCAGTCCCATCGAGGCCAACCACGCGCACAAGGTGGCCATCAGCGCGGTGCGGGTCAGGCGCTTGAGCCCCGAGGAGCTTCCAGAAAGAACCGCCTCGACTCGCTGCACGAAAGTGGATCTGCAGAGCACGATTCCGGCCGCCAAGCGGTTTACGGAGATTCGAGGGCCGCGAAGCGTCTCCGCGAAATGGACCAACAGCCTGGCGTACGCGAGCGGCTTTTGAGTGGCGTTGAGCACCGTCTCGTCGGCGGTCTGCTCGATCAGGGCCCCAATCTGCCGCGAGGCAAGCCACACAAGCGGGTGGAAGAAGAGGATCGCGCGCACAATCGCGATCCCGAAGAGCACCAGGGGGTCATGGCGCTTGACATGCGCCAATTCGTGCGCGGCCACCGCTAGTAGCTCATCGTCGCTCAGGCTCACGCCCAGGTCTCCGGGCACAAGCACGCATGGGCGCCAAAGTCCCACGGTCAGCGGCGAATTCACCCGGCTGCTTTCACGAATCAGCACCTGTTTCCGCAGCGCCAGGAGCTCTCGCGCGGTTTCATGGAGCCGGAGCACGCGCCGATCTCGAACCGGTCTTGAGGTCGTGATCCAGGAGCGTATCCGCCATCGTCCCATCCCGATCTGAAGGAGCATTCCCCCCGCAATCATTCCATACAGGCACACCAACAGCGCCCATGGGTAATCGAACGGAGTCCCCCGATCGGTCGCGGATGGGGTTTGCGCAGGGATCTGCGGAAACGCCGAAAGGGGAAGGAGCGCGTCATCCTCCCACGCCACCTCCGGACGAACCGTTGGGGCCACATGGGCGTTGGGGTCATAGGCGGGCAACACATAGACCGGAACCTGGGGAGCCCCCATCCGGGACGCCGCGATGCTGAAGAAGGGGATTGTCGGCGTGGCCAGAACGGCCCACAACAGGAGACCGCGCCGGCTCGAGGCGGAGCGGCTTCTGAGCGCTCGCGACAGGAGAAACGCAAGCAGAAAGAGGATGGAGCTCTGCCACAGGAGACCCAAGAGGATCCTTGACGCGACAAATCCGAATTGGTCAAGCGTCTCCAGGACAGAGGGAGGAGTCATTTCCCGTTCAAATCCTTTCCCAGCTCATACTTGTCAATCAGCTCCTTGACCTCGGCGATCTCGTCCTCGCGGACAAGATTGGACTTGAGAAGAGCCACAACCAGACCGAGCGCGCTTCCCTCAAAGGCGCGATCCACCAGGTCTCGGATAAAACTGCGGTGAGCCTGGGTCCGGCTGATGGTGGTTCGATAGGCATGGCCACGTCCCTGCGGACGTCGCGCCACGTACCCCTTCTCTTGGAGGATTGAGAGCATCTTACGGACACTCGGCAACGCGAGCGGTTTGCCGTGATGGGCCAAGGCGTCCCGGATCTCCTCGACCGTGGCCTCCTCACGGTCCCAGACAATCTTCATGATCTCGAGCTCCAGCTCGGTCAGGGTTTTTGAGGGTCGACGAGCCATTCAGTGTAAAACCTTCCTTTCAACAGCGGATTCGCATATCCGCGAAACAATTCGCGGAGGATACTACTTCCCCCTCGGTCGCGTGTCAAGCGAATTTTTTCGCCTTTAACCGGGCACCCTCGGCCCCACACTCCAATCAAGCCATCCGGACCGCTTCTTGCTCGATCTGTCTCGCGGGTGTGTGGCTGCGCAGGAAGGACCGAAGGGCTTCCATGTATATGTAGAAAACCGGGGTGATGTAAAGGGTCAGGAACTGAGAAACCAGCAACCCCCCGACCACCGCGAGTCCCAAAGGCCTTCTCGCCTCGGACCCCGCTCCAAGGGCCAGGGCGATCGGAAGCGTCCCCATCAGCGCTGCGAGTGTGGTCATCATGATGGGGCGGAAACGGATCACACAGGCCCGGAAGATCGCCTCGGCGGGCTCCAAATGGGAGGCGCGCTGAGCCTCGATGGCAAAATCAATCATCATGATCGCGTTCTTCTTCACAATCCCAACCAGCATGATGATTCCAACGAAGGAGTAGACATTCAGATCCATCCCGAAGATCAGGAGAGTGACGAGCGCCCCCACACCCGCCGACGGCAGTCCCGAGAGGATCGTGATCGGATGGATGAAACTTTCATAGAGTATCCCCAGAACAATGTAGATCACAAGAATCGCGGCAAGGAGCAAGTATCCCAGCCCACGGCTGGAGGATTCGAAGGCTTGCGCGGTCCCTTGGAAGCTCGTGTTGATCCCCGCCGGAAGGACCTCCCGGGCGGCTTCGTTCACCTTGGCGACGGCGGTTCCGAGCGAGATCCCAGGGGCCAGGCTGAAGGAAAGGGTCACCGCCGGGAGCTGCCCCAAATGGGTGACAGTCAGCGGGCCCACCGACTTCCTGACCGTGGCGATGGTCTCGAGTGGGATCAGGTCCCCATCCCGCGACCGGATATACAGCCTCGATAGGACAGTCGGATCGAGTTGGAACTCGGGCGCCAATTCGAGGATCACCTGGTACTCATTGTTCGGGCCATAGATGGTCGAGACCTGGCGGGAGCCATAGGCCGAGAAGAGGGCGGTTTCGATCCGCTCCACGCTCACCCCCAGGGAGGCCGCCTTGTCCCGGTCGATCTGGATCCGCGCCTCGGGGTTGCTGATCTGCAAGTCGCTGGTGACATCCTGGAAGCCCTCGATCCCGCGCAACCTCTCCTCAAGGACCGGAGCATGGCGATAGAGGTTTTCGGTGTCCGGGGATTGAAGCGTGAATTGGTACTGGCTCTTGGTGAATTGTCCCCCGATGCGAATCGAGGGGGGATTCTGGAAGAAGACTCGGATCCCGGGAAGGTCGGCGGTCTTTCGACGCAGGCTTTGGATGATCTCCTCCACTCCCGGGCGCTCTTCCCGGGGCTTCAGTTGGATCAGCATCCTCCCCGCGTTGGAGGTGCTTGTCGATCCTCCGGTTCCCACCGAAGACATGAAACCCTGGACTCCCGGCTCCGCCTCGACAATGGCGGCGGCCCCTCGCTGATTGCGGACCATCTCCTCGAACGAGATGCCCTGCGCGGCTTCGGTGACCGCCGAAATCTGTCCGATGTCCTCGCTCGGGAGAAACCCTTTTGGCATGGTCACGAACAAATATCCGGTCAGGACCACCAGGGGGATCAAGATCGAAAAGGTCAGGAGCCTCCAGCGGAGGGCCCAGGCCAGGGAGGCCTCATAGGCGCGCAACATCCCATCGAAGAGCCGCTCAAGCGCGTTATAGAGGATGCCGTGCCTGTTTCCCGCCGGACGAAGAAACCGGGAACAGAGGGTTGGGGTCTGGGTGAGCGACACAAATCCGGAAATCAGAATCGCCATGGCGATGGTCACGGAAAACTCCCGGAGCAAGCGGCCCATCAGACCCCCCATGAACAGAACCGGAATGAACACCGCCGCCAGCGAGAGGGTCATGGAGACGATCGTGAAGCCGATCTCCCGGGAGCCTTTGAAGGAGGCTTCGAGGGGAGTTTCGCCATGCTCCATGTGGCGGACGATGTTCTCGATCATGACAATGGCGTCATCCACGACGAATCCCACGGAGAGGGTGAGGGCCATCAAGGTGAGGTTGTTCAGGCTGTATCCGAGGAGGTGCATGACCGCGAAGCTCCCGACCACGGAGAGGATCAACGCCAAGCTCGGAATCACCGTGGCGGTGATGTTCCGCAGGAAGAGAAAGATGACCAGGATCACCAGCGAGATGGTGAGCGCCAGGGTGAACTTCACCTCGTGGACCGACTCGCGAATGCTCCGTGATCGGTCGGAGAGAATGTTGAGTTTCATGGCCGCGGGCATCTGGGCTTCAAAGGTCGGCAGGAGTTCGCGGATGTTGTCCACGACCTCGACCGTGTTGGTTCCCGGCTGACGCTGGATGGCAAGCACAATCGCCCTCTCGTTGTTGAACCAGCCCGCCGCGCGGTCATCCTCCACGCTATCCGCCGCTTCTCCCAGGTCGGAGATCCGGACGGGGGAATTGTCACGCCATGTGACCACGACATCTTCGTACAGGACGGCGCGGGCCAGCTGCCCCTCGCTTTCCACGGTGTACGCATGGTGCGCGCCTTGGAGGTCGCCCGTGGGCATGTTGACATTGGCCTCACGGATCGCTTCCGCGACCTCATCGATCCCGATCTCCTTGGACGCAAGCGACTCGGGGTTCACTCGGATGCGAACCGCGTACTTCTGGGAGCCGTAGACGGAGACCTGAGCGACCCCGTTGACCATGGAGATGCGCTGGGCGATGAAGGTGTCGGCGAATTCATCCACCTCCGAGAGCGGGAGCGCCGAGGAGCTCAGCGCAAGGTAAAGGATAGGCTGGTCGGCGGGGTTGACCTTGCGATACGAAGGAGGGGTCGGCATGTCCTCGGGCAGGGATCGGATCACCCGGCTGATCGCGGATTGGACATCCAGCGCGGCGGCGTCAATGTCCCGCCCCAGATCGAACTGAAGCGTGATCCGCGTCTGGCCAAGGGAGCTGACCGAGGACATCGAGTCCAGGCCGGCGATGGTCGTGAATTGACGTTCGAGGGGGGTGGCCACGGTTCCGGCAATGGTTTCGGGGCTCGCTCCGGGAAGACTGGCCGATACCAGGAGCGTGGGGAAATCCACGTTGGGCAGGTCGCTCACCGGGAGGAGGAAGTAGCCCCCGATCCCGGTTAAGAGGATGGCAAGCATGACCAAGGTGGTCATGACAGGCCGTCGGATAAAAAGGTCTGAAACACCCATGAGGATCAGCCTTTGTCCGCGGCTTTTTCCTCAAGGACTCGGGCGCGCGAGCCGGGCGCGAGCCGGATATGCCCATCGGTGACCACCCGCTCGCCTCGCGAAAGGCCCTCGCGGATGATGGTCAAGCCATCCCGTGCGTTCCCGGTGACCACCTGCCTCAACTCCACGGTCGAATCCGGGCGGAGAACATAGGCGTACGATCCCATCTGACCGGTCTGAATCGCCGCGAGGGGCGCCACGGTCGCTCCGCGCTCCACGGAGACCACCACGCGAACGGTCACGAATTGCCCGGGCCAAAGGACCCGATTCCTGTTCTCGAAGGTCCCCTTGAGACGGATCGTGCCGGTCTTCTGGTTCACCGTGTTGTCCAAGAATGTCAGAGTTCCCGTGGCCAGCGCGATATTTGTCTCGGGCGCGAGGGCGCGGACCACGAGCGGCCCCGCGCGCATGGTTTCCTTGATTTCTGGAATGTGTCGCTCGGGGAGAGTGAACCGCACAAACACCGGATCGATCTGATGGATCACCACAAGCGCTGGGGTATCGTTTTCCTTGACCAGGTTCCCTCGGTGAACCAGCAAGCTCCCGGTCCTCCCATCAATCGGCGAGCGAATCGTGCAGTACTCCAACTCGATTCGAGCGCGCTCGATGGCCGCGGAAGCCACTTGGATGGAGGCTGAGGCCGATTCCGCGGCGGCCGCCTCGGCGCGCGCGGCGGCCTCAAGCGACCTGTAATTGGTGACAATTCGCTCGTACTCATCCACCGGAACGACGCCTTGGTCCACCAAGCGGGAGTTACGGTTCATTTCGGACAGGGCGTTCTCGGCCTGAATTCGGTTTTTCGCGAGGACCGCCTTGGCCACCTCCCACATGGCCCTCGACTTCTCCAGGTCCGCCCGGGCCTGCTGCAAAGCTACCTCATAGGGGCGCGGATCGATGGTGAACAGAATCTGGTCCTTTCGGACTTCCTCCCCTTCCTGAAACCAGACCTTGGTGATTTCCCCCGAAACGCGCGCCCGCACCTGGATGGTCGAGTAGGATTCCACCGCGCCGATCGCGGCCAGCTCGAGCGGCATGTCGCGTTGGGTGACTTCGGTGACCCGAACCGGCGCGGGTTCCCCCCCTCCCGCCGCGGATTGAGGCTTGGCGTCGCTGTTTCGATTGCAGCCCGAAACCCAAAGGGCCATGGCGAGGAGCGCCGACCAGCAGAAACACAGCAATTGCGCTCGGAGGGGCCTTGAGGTCGGAATGCTTGTGAGAGCGAAGTTCATTCGGCCGGCTCGGTTTCTTCAACATGGGAATTATCCCAAGAAGCGGCTCGAAATACAACGCGCTGGGATGGCCTGTGAAAGGCGCCGAAATGCCTTAGCATGGGCGAGAGGCCCGTGCGTGGTCTGATTCGGGCTCCAAGAAAGGATGGCCCATGACGGAAACCCGACTCTCCTCTTTGGGACATGATATCCCAACCCATTTGTTCAGGAGGTTGAAGGAGCACACGCACCTCCTCTCCGCTCCGAGCGCCTTGCGGAGCGCGCTCGAGGAGGATGGCTATCTCCTCTTGCGGGGGGTCCTCGACCGAGGGAGCGTGCTTGCCGCGCGCTGTGAGGTTTTCGAGCGCCTCGTCGAGGTCGGGGAGGTCAAGCCGCCGGCGCTCGAGGGAATCCCGACCGGGACCAGTCGTCGCCGGGAGTTCGCCTCGAATCTTGGGGAGTTCTGGCGTTCCGTGTGCGAAGGACCCGCCCTACGGCGTGTGACTCATTCCGGACCGATCCTGGAAGTCATGCAAGAGCTTCTGGAAGGCGAGGCGCGACCCTTCGACTTCTTGTGGCTGCGCGCGATGCCGCCGGGGCGAGCCTCGGCGTTCCACTTCGACCATGTGTACATGAATCGGGGAACCGACCGCCTGTATACGGCATGGACCCCCTTGGGTGACGTCCCCCTTTCGGATGGTCCGATGCTGCTGGTGGAGGGATCGCATCGCTTCGAGGACCTCATCGAGCAGTTCCGAGGCTTTGATGTGGACAAGGACAAGAGCCGACCGGGGCATGTCACGATGGACCCGGTGGCACTTGCTCAAGAGAGAAACTGCCGTCTGCTCAGCACGGATTTCGAGGCGGGCGATCTGCTGGTGGTCGGGATGTTCATGTTGCACGGTTCGCTCGACAACCGCTCCCCGCTGGGACGAGTGCGCCTGTCGTGCGACACCCGCTACCAGCGCGCGGATGAGCCCATCGACCCTCGGTTCGTGGGCAGTCCGCCGATTGCGCACGGCGACGGCTATGGGGGGATGAGCGGGGCGCGCCCGCTCACCCACGATCCCATACGCCGCTAATGTCAGCCTTCCGATCCGGTGTCGGAGGAATCCTCATCCGCGACGCCGGTGAGCGCGTTGATGCTGCGCTGGGCCGACCGGGAGATCACGCCATCGGAGTCCTTGGTGAGCTCCTTGAGCGCATCCACCGCCGCCGGGTCGCCCAACTGCGGAATGGCGCGGATGGCCGCGAGCCGCGCCGAGCGATCTCCGGACCTGGCCAGCGCGAGCAGTCCGCCAAGGCCCGCCTTGTCTCCTCGGTCCCCGAGGGTCTGGGCCACAAGGACCTGCTTGTCGGCTGAAAGCTTGGGGAGCTCCTCCGCCAGCGCCTTGGAGACATCCTCGCCCTGGAGTTCCTGCGCGGCGCGAGCGGCCGCCGCGGCCATCGCGAAATCATCCCCGTGCAGCGCCTCAAGGAGCACTTTCATCCCATTCTTCTTGCGGGAATGGATCGCGCCGAGCAGCGCCCCGGCGCGAACCTGGTGGGGGGCCTCCACCTCGCGCAGGCTGTCGTAGACCCCCTTGGCGGTGCGATTGTCACCCTTGGCGGCTGCCCTCTCGGCGCACCGCAGCAGCCCCTCGCAGATCGCGATGCGGCTCGCGCCCGTGGACCCTTCCAGCGCCCCTTTGAGGGCCTCAATTGCCGCAAGACCCCCGATTCGCCCGAGCGAGCGCGCGGCGGTCTGGACAATCTCGGAGTCGGCATCCTTGAGGAACCCCGCGAGGGCCTCCACCGCGTTGGCGTCGCGACGGACGCCGAGGCTCGCGATCACGCCCATCAGCTGTTTCCCTTTGAGCGCGCCGAGCGCCTCCACGAGTGACTTATCGACTGAAGAGTCTGGATTGGTTTCAAGGCCGTAGCGCGCCATGTGGGACAGTTTCTCATCTCCCAGAAGCGCAATCAGCGGTTCGACCGCGGACTTGCCCCCGACAACCGCAAGCTTCCGGCACGCCTCGGTCTTCTCGTAAAGGCCCGCGTCGGATTTCAGCACCGCGAGCAAGTCGCTTTCCGACTCGGCCGCGGCGATCAGGTTTGATTTGAGTTGAGTCACGGACATCTTGATGTCTCCTTTGAGTTTGAGCGGGTTCAGGCGGTCCAGGGTTCACGCTGGGCGCGGGAGCGAAGGCGATTGGCCTCGTCATCGTTGACAAATTCTTCCTTGACCGGGTCGTACTCCATGTCCCTGGCGAGCCAAACGCAGGCGTTGGCGGCGTGCACGGTGGACATCGAGCGGTGCATGACCTCCGGATTCGCCACGGTCTGTCGCCGCGATTTCACGCAGCGCAGGAAGTCGCGCCAGTGGTTCATCGGGTGCTGCGTGCGCGCGATGTATTCGCTCACAATCTTGTCGAAGTCGGCGAGCAGCGCGGGGTCGGAGACATCCGGCTTCTCGTAACCGTCGGCCATCGCCACCCAACCTTCATCGCCCTCATAGCGGACACCGCACGACCCGCGCCAGAGTTTCTTGTCTTCATCCCGATGGAGCACCATCTTGATGCCGTTCGCGAACACGGTTTCCATGGTGTCGCCCGTGGAGTTGTTCACGTAGTGGTATTTGATCGGCGAGGTGTCCAAGGCGCCGATGGCCCGCTGGCAACTTGCGAAGGTGTGCGCGCCCCATTCGCCGATGCAGCTGGTGTGGAAATCGTGATGCCCGCGCCAGCCGCCATCCACGTACTTCTTGTTATATGGTCGCCAGGGGCAAGGCCCCAGCCAGAGGTCCCAATTGACCTCATCCGGCGCGGGAAGCGGCTCCTCCGGCAGCCACTCGTGATTCATGATCCCGGAATCCCACGGGGCGATATGCGCGCGGACCGTGTGGACTTTGCCGAGGCGCCCCAGGCGGACCAGCTCGTCCGCGAACGCAAAGTTCGCCTCGCTCAGGCGCTGGGTGCCGGTCTGATAGACCCTCCCGAACCGCCGCGCGGTCTCCACCACCGCCTGCCCCTCCGCGATCGTCATGGCCGAGGGCTTTTCGGAATACACATCCTTGCCGGCGCGCATCGCGTTAATCGAAGCCATGGCGTGCCAGCGGTCCCCGGTGGCGATCAGCACGGCGTCAATGTCGGTCCGCTCGGCAAGGAATTCGCGCATGTCGATGTACATCTTGCAGTCGCTGTTGCCGTGATGTTTGTCGACCTTTTCCTTTACCGCCTCGCGCTTGACCTTCTTGACATCGCAGATGGCCACGAACTGGACATCTTTGGATTCCAAGAGTCGCTCCAGGTCGTAGGTTCCCCGTGGGCCGATTCCGATCCCCCCGAGAATGATCCGCTCGCTGGGTGGGACCGAACCGTTAAGACCGAGCGCGGAGCCGGGAATGATGGTCGGCGCCGCGAGCACGAGTCCCGCCTTGGCGGTGGTTTTGAGGAATTTACGCCGGGAAAACTTGCTCCAGTTGTTGTGTTCCTGATCCTTGCATGAAGATGACATTCCTATGCCTCCCAGAAAATGGCTGGAGAGAATGGTTTCTCACTCCGCGCGCGACGTCAAGTGAAGTCGCGCCCCTCACACAGGTGAGATTGGAATGGAACCTGCGGGACTTTGGACACATGCGGCCCCACAAGGAAATGCGGTCCCACATCCCTGGTTTTGCTCGGCATTTCTTGCCGCCGGCGATTCTTCTGGCCGTGTTTCATGCGGCTTGGACTGAACCGGACCCTGGCTTTGTGGATTCGAGCGGCGCGAAGGTCAATCAAGAGGAGAAGGTGATTCGCTACATCCTGCCGGATCCCCACGGCCGCCAGGGTTCAGGTAGTCTGGAGATCCTGAAGTCGCCGACTCGCCTCCGAGCTTTCGAATCCTTCCGAACCGCACGGGAGCTGCTCCCGGATGGACGTATCCTCCTTCAAGGCGGGAGGCATATCGCGTTACTCGGCTGCGAGCCGATCCGATCCCCCACCCAGTCGGCATCCGCGGCATGGGAAAAGTGGAAGAAGAATCTCCCCGGCAGGATTCTCCGTTTGGTCTTCGAGGAGCGGACCCGGGACTCGAAGGGGTCGTTGGCGGCATATGTCTTTCTTTCGGACGGCACCCTCCTAAACGAGGCGCTGATCCGGGATGGGGTCTTTCGGGTGGACAGGAAGGCCACTCTGTCTCCAGAATATGCGCTGCGTCTCCAACAAGCGAATGCACCTCCTGCGCCTCGAAATCGAGAATTTCCGAAACATAAAAAAGGCTTCGCTGGAGTTTCCTCCGGGCGCGCAGCTCTTGATCGGTGGGAACGCGCAGGGGAAGACCAGCCTGCTGGAGGCGGTCTATTTCCTCGCGACCGCCACCAGCCACCGGACCCGGAGCAACCGTGAGTTGATCCGGTGGGGTTCCCCCTCCGCGTTCCTTCGAGCCGAATACCGGAAGGCGGGTAGGGATTGGAGTCTTACCGCGGGATTCAGCGAGAAGGAGCGGCGATTTCGGCTGGACGGAGAGGCCCTCGCAAGGAGCAGCGATCTCTACGGAAACCTGCGCGTGGTCTTTTTCGCTCCGGAGGACCTGGAGTTCCTGGCCGGCGGACCGACCTTCCGACGCCGGATGCTGGACCTGAGCCTGTGCCAACGTTTCCCCCACATGGTCCGAGTCCTACTGGACTACCGCAAGGCGCTCAAGCAGAGGAACTCCGCGCTTCGCGGGGGAGATTCATCCGTCTCCGGGAAAGCCCTGGTAAGAGCGTGGGACCGGGAGCTCGCGCGGCTGGGAGCGCTGGTTATTCACTCCAGGGCTTCCCACGCCCTGGAGCTGCTGGACCAGACTGCCGGGCACTACCACGACCTCACCCTCAGCGCGGAGGTCCTTTCTGGGGAATACCGATCGAGTGGAACCCGCGCGGCTTGGTCAACCTCTCAAGGGGTTCCACTCCTGGCCGAGATTGAGGCCGCGTTCCTTGAAACCCTGGTTGCCAACCTGGATCGAGACTTGGCTTACCGCCTCACCACTTGCGGTCCGCATCGCGATGATCTGGTCTTGCGCATCGATGGGCGCACCGCCGAGAAATACGCCTCCCAGGGGCAGCGACGGTCGATTGCCCTTTCCCTTAAGCTCGCCGAGCGGGATCTGCTCCTGGAGCGGGATGAGCCGCCGATCCTTCTTGTGGATGATGTCACTCACGAAATGGACATCGCCCGCTGTACGCGATTCCTTGAGAAGGTATCCTCCGCGGGTCAGGCGCTGCTGACCTTCACCGAGGAGGAGGCGCATCGGGGGGTTGTCCGGGAGGCGACTCGCTGGAGAGTCTCGGAGGGGGAGGTAAGGCTAATCCCCTCCGACGAGTAGTGAAACCAAGCGACCGGGAAAACCGGGGGCCTCAGTTGGGAAGCTGGGTCTCGACCGATTCTTGGATTTCACTCAGATGGCGGAAATTCCAGCTGACGATGGCCTGACACCCGGAAACTGTCGCATGGGCAACATGAAGGGCGTCAGCCTCCCATTTTGGAGTCACAACCCCCGTTGCCTCACAAAAAAAAGGATTCGAAGGGGTGATTCGTTGCCTCACGAAAAAAGTATCTGAAATTTTCCTCCTTTCTATGGGGTCTTGGGAGGATCTCGGCATAGAAGGTCTTGACGGATTGCGGCGCACTTCGCAGGTCTCGCTCGAGCACAGGGGACGTGATCAAGTGAAATTGACCCGACAGAACCTGCGAGAAGAAGATCCTGCTCGCCGCCTCGAACTCCGCTTCAAAGACACCCCCATAAACTGAGGTATCCGCGTAGACCCTCAAGACTCTGGTTCCCATTTGGTCGGACCATGTTCCTGTTGCCCTGTCAGTTTCAAGGCCAACCTGCCAGCCGTAGATGAACGCCCCAGCCACCGTCAGATTCCCAGAGGTCTCTGCAAGTCGCGTGATCACTGCACAAAAATACACCGATAACCCGTTACCATTTTTTCGCTTTAGATCGCGCCGTGGGATAACGATATTTGAACCGACTTGCTTTGCATTCCTCTGCCAAGACGCGAGCAAGGGGTAGGGGGTTCTTCTTTGACCACAGGGAGGCGGTCGCGATGGGGCTCAATCGTTTGAGAGGCATGTGGCTCTCTGAAGAGGAGCCGGGCCAGGCTTTTCTCTTCAAGGACATCCGTACCGCCGAGGCGGATTTTCAACCGGTGATGCCAAGGAAGGCGGACCGGGAGGAGCCCCGCCCCTACGCCGCAAGGCCCGAGCACCTCGATTCCGACCGTCTCTACAACGCCCTCTCCGAGCAGCTCCGCATCCTTCTCGATCAATGCCTGGATGTGGTCAGCCGCGATCCGGAGGTGGCGCTGAATACCCCCCCGGCAAGCTGGGAGCTCTGGTTTCAGGAGCCGCTGCTTTCCTCGGTTCGGCGCAGCACCCTCCCGCTGGCCCTCAAGCTTCGTCTGCTGGCGTTCCTCGCGCTGATGCTGCCTTTCCTCGATGAGCGAGAGCAGGAGCGGGTCAAGATGACCATCGCGGGGCTTTCCCCGGCCAACTCCCAGGCTTTCGGGGAAATCCTCACCGAGCAGGACCTGCTCCACACCCAGTGGCTGGTCCAGTCGATTCGCCGCTCGAAAGACATCAAGCCGCAGATGGAGGCGCTGCGCCGGAGCATCCTCGCGCGTATCCCGGCCACCTTTGCGAGCTCGTAAGGCTCTGCTTCACCGAATCGGCACCTTGGGCGCCTGGCCTCCCGGGAGCAGTCGCAGCGCGCCTCTTTCGCTCGGAACCTTCCCCGCGCGCAGCCGCCCCCCGCGTTGCACCATCAGCAGCGGCGTCCCATCCCACTCCACCCCCTGGACCTGACTCGAGGGCCCCACCTCAAGCGGCCCCACGGACCCCGCCTCGACAGAGAGGCTCCAACCCAGCTTGGGATCACGCGCCATCGATGAGAACCGCGCGGGACGGTTCAGCTGGATAAAGGGACCACCCTGTTCGGCCAAGAGCGTCAGGTTCCTGGAAAGGGTCAAATCCACAAGGCTTCCGGAGAGTGGAATGCTATCGACCTTCCACTTTCCAAGCCCCCACTCCGGATTTCCAAGAACCGGATTGCCGCTTGAATCGAACGAATAGAGCTGTTCCAGGCGCGCGAATGCCGAAAGCGCGCGAATCCAACCCCTCGCGGCATCCGTGACATGCTGGGGGGGGGGACCGGATCCCCCCAACCCGGTGGGAACACGAGGGGGGTGGACATCGCCCTTGCCAAGGGACTCCAGGACATTCTTCAGCTCGGCCAGATCCTCGGTGGATGAGGACACAAAGGCCGCCCCCACAGTGTCCAGATTGAGCGTCTGCCCAAGCGCCTCCCACTCTTCGCGCAGATCAGGGGCAATCCCCCGCGTCATTCGCGAGGCGGCCTCGGGAAGTTTCGCGGCCACGGCGTCGATCATCCATTTCCTCGTGACTGAGAGCTTCCCCGGTCGCTCCGCCGGAGCGCTCTTTAGGGCATCCAACAACAGGCGGTTCCAGTAGCGTCCGGAGGGCACCAGATCCGCGTCGAATTCGGCAAGCCCCTCGGAGAGGGTGATCCGGGAGTCATCGAAAACTTTCTGAGCGGAATCGAGCTGGGTGGAAACCGAGGGGCCCGACTGCACCGTGCTCCCTTTTTCCCAGAACCGAATGGGTTCGGCGGGGGTGATCGGGATGTGCGGGACACGCTGGGTTTCGGTTTCGGCGAATAGAACCCCCCGTGGGCTTGGCTCCGTTTCAATCCAATTGCCCGGACGGTCGAAAAACAGCTCCAGGTGGGTCGTTCCGGAGGCATCCCGGATCTCCATCGAAGTGGCGCTCCCTTGAACACGGAGGTCCCTCCTTCCCCGTGAAGGAGCTTCAGGGAGGAGGCGCACGCGCCCCTCGCGATTCGCGCTGATCTCACCCATAAGGGCCCCTTCGTGAATTCCCCAACGGAAGCGGAGAGTCGGCAGATCCTCCAAGCGCTCAAAGGGGCCACTTTCGCCCCAATTGAAAGCAATCATCGGGTCGATCCGGACAAACTCCTCGGACGCAAACCGCTCGCCCAGTGAGTATTTCCCCTCCCAGCCCTCGACCTCTTCACCTCCGGCCTTGTTGGTCACGGGGACCGGTTTCCAGTCGCGCTCCGGCTCGCGCCATTCAAGGAAGATGTAGGCGGGACCTTCGCGCTCCAGATATTCCAGGCGCAGGTCATGCGGCTTTTGGTCCAGGCTGATGGCGGCGGTTACCCCCGCGGGGCAATCCGTGCAAACCAAGAGGGGACTCCCGTCCAGCGAGAGAGTCGCCTGCTCATCCGCCCGCAGGCGAATCTCCCCCGCAAGGTTCCCCGGGCGCCAAGTTCCGCTCCACACAATGGAGAAGTGGTCGACCCGATCCGGGGGTGAGGGCGACCAACTTTGAAGCCAGAAGGTTTCTCCGGGCGCTTGGATGCCCTCGATCACTCCGGCGGGTGTGTACCCTTCCGGCGCGCCCTCGAAATCAAGTCCGAGATGGAGGAGGGGCATGTTCCCACCAAGGAGGATGACAAACCGGTTCCACTCCGGCGGACCGGTCGGGTGCATCTCCACGGCGGGGGAATTGTTACCGACCGCGAAGAAAAGAAGAATGAGAACAGAGAGGTTTCGGGTAGGCATGTCGGATGCTGAACGATAGATTAGATTCGCGATCATGCCCACCGCAAGCATCCTGGTCCCGCACTACAACAACCCCGAACTCCTGCGCCCCTGCCTTGAGTCCCTTCGCGCGCTTCGGGCGGACAACCCGACCCACGAGGTCGTGGTCGTGGATGATGGGTCAAGCGACGGGAGCGTGGAATGGGTCCGCAGGGAGCACCCTTGGGCGCGGGTGGTCGCGCGCGCGGAGAACGGGGGCTTTGTGCGCGCCATCCAAACCGGGGTAAATGAAAGCCAGAGCGATATCCTGGTGTTTCTCAACAATGACACCTGGGTGGAGCCGGACTGGCTCAAGAATCTCGTGGACCCTCTCCTTTCAGGCCAGGTGGAGGGGGTGACCGGAAGTATCTTGATGAACTGGGAAGGAACACGCGCCAACTTTCTTGGGGCCACCTTCAATTACCTGGGGTACGGGTTCGAGGTCCCGGGGGAGCTTCCCGACCCGCGGGGGCCGCTGATCCCCGTGCTGTGCGCTTGCGGGGGAGCGATGGCGGTGTCGCGAAAGGTTTACCTCGAAACCGGCGGGTTTGATGAGTCGTTTGGGATGATCTATGAGGACCTCGACTTCGGTTGGCGGCTGAACCTGATTGGGCGCGCCTGTTGCCTGGTACCGGGATCGCGGGTGGGTCACCGGGCGCATAGCTCGCTGGGACGCAGTAGCTTCGAGCGCAAGGCGCGCTACTATCTCCTCAATCCGCTGCGGATGTTGCTCAAGAACGGGGATGAGGAGGGCCACCTGGAGCGAATGCAGATGGCGGTCACCCTGGCACAGGCGCGCGAGCGCATCTGCCTCCTCGGGCAATCACGACCGCCCGGTTTCCTGGATCGCCTGGGGCAGCTTTTCCACAAGGAGACCACCCCGCTTGTGGCCTCCCTGGTCGAGGAGGAGGAGAGAACCCGGGCCCTGGCCGAAAAACGGGCCACCATCCTTAAGCGGCGTCGATGCACGACTCGTGAAGTCTTCGAGCGCTTCGCGCCGGAGCCGACACGCCCGTGGTTCTTTGATGAGGAGCAACGGCAACTCCTTGAAACCGCCGGGTACTTCGAGCTGGAGCGGCGGATGTATCGAAGTTGTGGCATCATTGGGCGCGGTTGACAGGCTTTCGAGTCGACCTCTAAAGTAAACGGGCAAACGCGCGAAAAAGCGCGCCCAAAGGCCAAGGACCCCATGCGGATCACCTTCATCTCCCCATTCCCGGATGTCTATTCCTTCGGAGTCCGCTCGCTTTCCGCGACCGCGCGCGCGGCGGGGCACGACACCCGCATCCTCTTTGTCACTCAGGAATTCACCCAGCCCTACAGCGCAAAAGTGGTCGATCAGGTTGTGGAGCTGTGCCGGGACTCCGACCTGGTCGGCGTGAGCCTGATGTCCAACTTCTGGGACAACTCGGTGGCGCTCACCGAGGCGGTCCGGAAACGCCTGAACATCCCGGTGGCGTGGGGCGGCATCCACCCAACCGTGCGCCCGGAGGAGTGCCTGCGTGTGGCCGACTATGTCACGGTCGGCGAGGCGGAGGAGAGCTTTGTGGGGCTGCTTGGCGCCCTGGGCAGCGGCCACTCGGTCCCCGGGGTTCGGGCACGGGGCCAGAAGGGCTTCGAACGGGCGGCGCCGCCGGAAAACCTGGACAGCCTTGCCCAACCGGATTTCGATCTGGAGCATCACTTTGTCCTTGTTGGGGAGCGAATGCTGCCGATGACTCCCGAACTCCTTCGGCAACGGACCGAGGGGATCTATCTCACCATCCCCTCGCGCGGGTGCCCGTTCGACTGCATCTACTGCTGCAACGTGTTCCTGAACAAGGAGTTTCCCGAGAACAAGAAGGTCCGTCACAAGAGCATGCGACGCCTGGTGGATGAGCTCGAAACGGCGCTCAACCGCCTCCCGGTGTTCAACCGGATCAAGTTTGACGATGACGCCTTCTTTTCCCTGCCCTACGAGGAGATCGCCGAGTTCAGCCTGGACTACAAGCGGCGGATCGGTCTCCCGCTGGTGGTCACCGGAGTCACCCCCTCGACTGTCCGGCGGGACAAGCTTGAGGCGCTGGTGGAGGCGGGCCTGGTCGAGGTGCGGATGGGAATCGAGTCGGCCTCGGAGTCCATGCGCAAGGAATACAAGCGCCCCCAGACCGAGCGGAAGGTTCAGCAGGCCGCCGCGCTGCTCAATGATTTCCGCGACAAGCTGATTCCGTACTACGACATGATCATCGACAATCCTTGGGAGTCGGATGAATCCCTGGTGGAATCCCTGCGCTTCCTCGCGCGCTTGCCGCAGCCGTTCGAGGTCATCATGTACTCTCTCACCTTTTACCCCGGCACCGATGTCTATGACCGCGCGGTGGCGGAGGGGCTGGTCCGGGATGACATCGAGGATGTTTATCGGAAGTACTACCACAGCTTCCGTCGGACTTACCTGAACGCCCTGTTTGACGTGCTCATGCACTATGCCCACTGGAACGAACGGATTCCGATCCGCTCGTTGGACTTCGCCTCACGCCCCGAGGTCCGAAACAACCCCTTCGCCTGGATCATCCCCAAACTCCTCAAGGGCCGTCTCCGTCTCAAGCTCAAACGTCGCGGGCAAGGCGGCGCGGCCGCGAAGCCGCCCCATTCCGAGCCGGCGGTGGCCGAGTTTTCAGCGCAGCCCTCTCCCGTCTCCTAAGAACTCCTTCCTCTGACTACACTCCCGCATCCTTGTTGTTCCGGGAGGCGCCGCCCATGCCCGTTTTCCTTCAGTTCCTCGCTTTCCTTTTCCTGGTTGTCGTCCACGTTGAGTCCGAAGCCGAAACCTTCCGCAGAACTCTGATCAGCGCTGAAAAGAACATGCGCACGGAAACCTGGCAAGTCACCCACCAGGAGCTCACCCCTCGCGCCGAGTCGGGCTGGTCGGTCCGAAAGATCACCCTGCATGGCGGCAAGCAGGAGGGGGTCGATCTGGTGATCCTGGACAATGGAATCCTCTCCATCACGGTCGTTCCCACGCGCGGGATGGGGATCCTCGAGGTGAAAGGGGGAAAGCTCCGGATCGGCTGGGAATCCCCGGTCAAGGAGGTGGTCCACCCTGCGTTCATCAACCTCCAGAGCCGTGGGGGTCTGGGGTGGTTGGAGGGTTTCAACGAATGGCTGGTCCGATGTGGGCTGGAAAACACCGGGCACCCCGGGACGGATGAGTTCATCAACAATGTCGGAGAGAAGGCCCAGATGGACCTGACCCTCCACGGCAAGATCGCCAACATCCCCGCCTCCGAGGTCGAGGTGGTCGTGGACCGCGAACCCCCTCACCGAATCGCGGTGCGCGGACGGGTGGATGAGCGGATGTTCTACGGTCCCCAGCTCGAGCTTTGGACTGAAGTCTCCGCGATTCCCGGCGAATATGGGTTTCGAGTGAGCGACACGCTCACCAACCGAGGGGATTCCGACTCCGAGTTTCAACTCCTCTATCATGTCAACTTCGGGGCTCCGCTGCTGGAGGAGGGCGCGCGCTTCATCGCCCCGATCCAGTCGGTGGCGCCATTCAACGCTCATGCCGCGGAGGCGATTCAAACCTTCCAAGATTACTCCGCCCCGACCCCGGGCTTTGTCGAGCAGGTGTATTGCATGCACCTGTATTCCGCCACCGACTCAAGGACCACCGTGGGATTGGTCACCCAGAACCGGGGGCGGGCGGTGTCGATGTCCTTCTCAACGGAGGAGCTCCCCTGCATGACGCTCTGGAAAAACACCGGCGCGATCAAGGATGGGTATGTCACGGGTCTTGAGCCGGGAACCAGCTTTCCCTACAACCGGCGGATCGAGCGCGGTTTCGGCAGGGTCCCCAAGATCGCCCCCGGGGGGAGCCGCGAATTTCACATCGATTTCGAGGTTCATTCGGGCCACGAGAAGGTCGAGGAACTCGGGAGGAGGATCGAGGCGATTCGTGCCGGGCGCCCCACCGAGGTGTCGGTCGAGCCGCCCAAAATCGACTGAGCAAGCCAAGCTTAGATCAAACCGAAGCGCGCGAGGGCATCCGCGATTCCGGCGCCATCGTTTGCCCCGGTCCGGTACAGGTTGGGGTGACGCAGCCTTTGAGCCACCGCAGGTGGGGCGTTGCCCATGAGAACCGCGGTCCCGGAGGCCTCAAGCATGGGGATGTCGTTGTGCCAGTCTCCGAAGGCCATCACATTCTCCAGGGGCACGCCCAGACTGTCGGTGATCGCGGTGAGAGCGGTTCGCTTGTCCGCGCCGATGGGAGAAAGCATAGCCACCGCGTGGGTCTCGCGCAGCTCAGCGCTCGCGCGCGGGGCGTACACCGGAAAGAGTTCGGCCTGATAGAGGGGGACAGGCAAGCCGCGAACCGTGTCCAGAAACTTTCGAATCCGTTCCTTCAGTCCCATCACATAGACCAGGAAGGCATCCGCGCGCAGCTCCGCTTGCGGGATGAAGGATATGTTCTGCCCTCCCGCCGAGACCTCGCTCCGTTCGCTCTCGATCACAAAGCGCACGATCGGGTGGCCTTCATCCTCGCGCCGGAAGATCAGCCCGGTTTCAGTCTCCAATGGGATCACCATGGGGACACAGTCGAGCGAGGATGCGAGGTCAACCGCCTCGCGGACCCCAACCTTGGGGATCGCGCGCTTCAAAACCTCGATCCCAAGGGTGTCTCGGACCAGGGCCCCGTGATAGAGCCCAAACGGGATCTGCAATCGCAGCTCCTCGATATACGGCCGAGCGGAATGATAGCCCCGCCCGGTGACCACGGTGATGAACACACCCGCCTCCCGCAGGCGAGTCACCGCGCTCTTGGCCGAGGCGGGAATGCGCTTGTTGGAATCAAGCAGGGTTCCATCCAGGTCGAAGGCGACCAGACTGATCTCGCGCATAACACCCCAAGAATGGAGGAAAAGGACCGGATCGGGAAGCTACACGCGCTTGCGCACGCGCTTCTGGTTGGTCTTGAAATCCAGAATGCGCCACGCGGTGTTCTCGAACACCATGCTGTAGGAGCGGTAGAGGATCATGTCCTCGGTTTTTCCGGTATGGCGCTCGGCGACCTGGACCATGGCCACATCGCCATCCACCACCGGCGCCGAAATCTCAACCACCTGCTTGCTCAACGGACCGGTAAGATGGCGTTGCGCGTATTTTTCATACCGGTGGGTCACATAATCCTCAACGGTCTGTCTGGACCGATTGCCTTGCTTGAAGCTATCGGAAAGGCAGAAGAACTCTTGCTTGAAATCCTGCTTGTCCCAGCACTCGACGAACAGGCGCACGACGGACTCGGGTTTGAGTCCCTGGAGCTTCTTGTTTTGTTGGATATTTGAATAATCCGGTCTCTCGGGCGGCGCCGCGGCGCGGAGGTCGACGCCCGCTTTGGGGGCCGGTTCCGGGGTGGGGCTTGGCACGCCCGCGCGAATGGATATCTCTTTCTTGGAGTCGGCCCGGGAGGCCAGCTCCTCAACAAGCGAGTCATAGACCTGGTGCTCTTCCTCGGTCAGATGGTCGATGCTGTACAGGAGCATCTTCCCGAGCAGAGCAACCTGCCGTTTAGCCAAATCCTGCGTTGAGCTGACCGGGCACACGTTCGATGACCTCCAGGTGTCACCTGACTCAACTCTCACCGTTCCCTTGCGCCCGAGGGTTTCCGGGGCGCCCGGGTGGGTTGCATCACCTCCATCAATAACGCCAGGACGTCAATCAGCGGTGGACGGACCGCCGGATTCGCTCAGTCGACTAAAATCCGCGTCACAATGTCATCCGGAGTGCCGCGCACTCTGTCGGACCCCGGAGAAGAGATGACCGCCTCCCTTCCCTGATACTGCAATTCGAAACGTTGGCCGAACGGATCGACCTCCGCCCCATACGGCAGATAGTTGGCGTCGATCAGCTCCTGAATGCTGGTCGGATTCTTGCCCTTATTGAGTTTGAACATGACAAAGGCCTGTTTGTAGTCGTGCAGCGCCATCTGGGCGCCTCCCACTTTGCCGCGGTCGATGCTTCCCGCGATGTACTTTTCGGACTTGGGGGTCTCGGCGAGCTTTTGGGTCTGCTTCTTTCGCTCGCTTCGCACCCAATCCAAACCCAACCCGACAATCACCAAAACGGCGATGATGATGATGATGCGCATGCGCCTTCAATCGCCCCGATCTCCCGTGGGATAGCCACAATTTACGAAAAAGCTAACACACTGAAACAAACAAGGTCAATGGCCTCCCAGGCACTTTTCGGTTCAATTCTCATTATACTCCGGTCGATGGCCTTGCGCCACCTTCAGGGCCTGAAAAGGACCATGTCCTCGGACGAGACCGAGAACCGGAGCGGAGAGCCGGAGGCCAGCGGAACCCGCAGCCAAGGCCAAGGCCACGCCAGGGTCAATGAGGCCTTCCCCGAGTCCACCGAGAGACGCCACCGCTCCCCCTCGTACGAGACGCCCCGCACGGTCCCCTCCCCAGCAAGTGAAAACATCCCCTCAGGGCCGGTCGCCTCGGGACGGAATGCGGCAAGGGCGGACTCACCGGGTTTCCAGCTGGCCGAGACCCCCACCTTCAATCCCACCTGCTGACCGAGAAAGCGGATGGTCGCCGTGGCGCCGTCCCGGACCTCCTCAACCATCACAGGAATGAGGTTCATTTCACCTAGGAACTCCGCCACTCGAAGCGTTGCGGGACTTCGATACAGGGCCTCCGGTGGGTTCACCTGATGGAGTTCCCCATCCAGGAGGACCGCGACCCGGTCCGAAAGGGAAAACGCCTCGGCCTTATCGTGAGTCACATAGAGGGTGGTCATGCCGAGCCGCCGCTGAAGCTCGCGGATCTCAAGGCGAGTCTGGAGGCGCAGGCGGGCATCCAGATTCGAGAGCGGTTCATCCATGAGCAGCACCTTGGGGTGAGGCGCGAGCGCGCGCGCGAGGGCCACTCGCTGTTGCTGGCCCCCTGAGAGGGAATGCACATCCCGCGGCTCGAACCCATCCAGCTCCACCAGGGCAAGCGCGTCGGCCACTCGGCCGGGAATCTCGGCTTTCGGAACTCCGATGGTCTTCAGGCCATACGCGACATTGGCTCCAACAGAGAGGTGCGGAAACAGGGCGTAGTTCTGAAAGACCATCCCGATCCGGCGCTTTTCGGGGGGGAGATGGGTCACCTCACGGTCGCCGATCCAGATCTTTCCCCGGCTTGAGGGCTCAAACCCCGCGAGCAATCGAAGGAGCGTGGTCTTGCCGCTTCCGCTGGGTCCGAGCAGACCGAAGAACTCCCCTTCACGGACCTCCAGGGAAACCCCCCTGAGCGCGTGGTACGCGCCATAGACTTGATGGAGGTCCTCAACTCGGATGGCGGACATGCTCAGGTCGTGTATTCCGCGTTGATCCGGACATACTCATAGGAGAGATCGCAGGTGTACACTGTCGCGCGAGCCTCCCCGGCGCCGAGGTCCACCCGAATCTCCACTTCTTCATGTCCCATCGCTTGAGAGACCTCGGCGGGCTCCTGTCCGGTTCCCATTCCGTTTTCAAACAGGAGCATCCCCGCAAGCCAGACCCGCACCCGGTTCGGATCGAAGCGGGCGTCGCTGTTTCCGATCGCCATCAGGATTCGCCCCCAGTTTGGGTCTCTTCCGAACACGGCGGTCTTGACCAGCATGGAGTTGGCGATCGACTTGGCAACCCGTTCCGCCTCCAAGGCGTTGAAGGCCCCTTCCACCGCGACGCGAACCAGGTGAGTCGCCCCCTCGCCATCCCGGGCCAGCCGGCGGGTCAGGTCAAGGCACAGTTCGCGCAGTTCGTCCACAAAGCGGAAGAACTCGGGATGGTCCGCGCCCACCGGATCGTTCCCCGCCGCTCCGCCGGCGAAGGCGATCACGCTATCCGAGGTGCTGGTGTCGGCATCGACCGTGAGGCGATTGAAGGTTTGGTGGACGGCGATGCCAAGGGCCTGATCCAGCGCTGACTGTCGGATTGCGGCGTCCGTGGTGATGAAGGCGAACATGGTGGCCAGATTGGGCTGGATCATGCCCGCCCCCTTGGTCGCGCCCGCGAGGGTCACCTCTCGGCCCCCAAGTTGAAACGCGCGAACGGAGTGCTTCATTCGGGTGTCCGTGGTCATCATCGCCTGAATGAAGCGTTCGTCGCGGCCGACCTCCAGTTCCTCGGCCGCCTCGCGGATGCCCGGCTCGATCTTCTCCATCGGGAGGAACCGTCCGATCACCCCGGTGCTACACACCAGAACCTGGTGGGCCTCAAGCCCAAGGCATTCGGCGACGAGCTCAGCCATCCGCTCGGCGTCGCGGTGGCCGCGCTCGCCGGTCGCGGCATTGGAGTTGCCGCTGTTCACCACCAGGGCCCGGATCGAATGCCGTTCCAGGTTGCGGCGGCAGAGCTGGACCGGGCCGGAGGCAAACCGGTTGCGCGTAAACCGTCCCGACACCGCGGGAAGCCCCTCGCAGAAGAGGATCCCCAGGTCGTATTTCCGCCCCTTGATCCCGCATCTCACTCCGGAGGCGCGAAATCCCTTGGGGAGCGTGAGGATCGCCAGACGCTCCTCCGCGGCGTGCGGCAAAGGCTCCGAATGGGAGTTCAAGTAAGTGGAACCTCCGTTTGAAAGGATGAACTTACGCGCGCGGTCGAGGAGGTCCTCCGGATCCTCTTCCTCGGGAAGAGGCTGGGGGGTCACGCCCGCATCGAAAAGCTGCTTGAGGTCCCCACGATCCTCCCAGGAGCTGGTCGCGCGCCTTTCAATCGAGGGACGTCGCAGGAGATCCTCAAATGCCTCCGCCGCCGTGATCGGGATGATCGCCACGATCAGGTAGTCTCGCGCGGCCTCCGACTCAAGCGCGGGTTTCCCGGGATCGGGGGTGACCCGCACCAGCTCGCCAAACTCCGAGATTTCATCCAAGAGCACCGAGGCCACCGCGCGGGAGTCATCCCCCGGCGCAACTCGGAAGAAGGCCGCGACAACCTGACTGGGAACCTCGGTTTCGGCCAGGAGCCGCTGCCTTTCGGCCTCGGAGAATCGGAGACACTGCAGCACGGATATAAGCGGCGAGTCTTTCATTGTTCCCAATATGAGCCCATCGGGCTGATTAGACCCAACGAGCGTAGAGTCGAACGATCCGGATCGGGATTCGTGGTGAAGCCGCGAAGGGGCCCTTCGGACCACTCACGGTCAAGGGCATCGTAGTCGAAACCGGCGACCTCGCGCAATGCTTGCTCCGGAGATAGACCCTCCCGAAGGGCGACCAGGAGAGACAGGATCACTCCCAGCCCGCGTTTCTCGACAAGGAATTGCATCCCCCACTGGGACTGGACCATCGCGGTGGCGGCCTCCAGCATGTCCGGGAAACCAAGGAAGGACCCTTCGAGGGACCGGAAGCTGGGGAGGGAGCCGTTGTTCAGGCGCTTGCGGATTTCACCTTTCCCCCCATTCGGTGGTCCGAGAGGATAGGCCAATTGGTGGGCGATCCCTTCCTGGAGCCATGCGGGGGCCTTGCCCTCGGCGGCGATGTCCGCCATCCACAGTCCGAACCCATAGCGGATGGTCACCTCCAGGTCCTGGATTCGACCGCGGGCAAGGTCATTCCGGAGACGGAGCTTGCCGAGAATCGAGGCGGCCCCCGCCCAAGTGGGCGCGGAGGTGAAAACCCGGAAGTCGTTCCGTTGATAGAGCGAAAGACGGACCGGGAGCAGGGTCTCAAATCCGAACATCCGCTTGGCGGTCTCGCGCGCGGACAGGAGCGCGCGCTCCAGTCCCTGTCTGTCGTAGGCAAGTCCACGGGGCGAGAGCACGATCGCCCCCTTCAGTTCCGCGCGGTCATAACCGCGCTCCAGGTCGCGCTCCCTCTCGATGATGTCCCGGATCGCGCCGAGCGCGTGACGGTCCGCCGCACCCCGGGCCGCCGCCCGGATCTCCGCAAGGGCCTCCTCATGGTTGTCCTTGAGGTGCGCGATCCGCGAGAGGAGTAAGTGGATCGGTTCCGGCTCCAATCTCCAGGAAAGCGCCTCAATGGCTTTCTCCTTGGAACCGCTAAGGTCCCCTTTCCGGAACAGCTCCAGCGCCCGGTCCTCCATCAGATCACGGAGGTTTCTGGCGCAGGCTCCGACAAGGTCGGAGTCACGCGAGAGCCGCGCCTCGCGCCAGGCCTTGTCCAAGGCAACACGGGCTTTTTCCCATTCCCCGTTGTCCAAGGCATCCTCCGCGACAGAGGTGCGCGCCTCCACCAAGAAGGGGATGATCCGGTCTTCGTCGGCCCCCTGGGCAAGGGTCGTGGTCAGAACGGAAATGGCCTCCTCGGTGCGCCCGAGGCGCAAGAGGCTGTCGGCATAGAGAAGGGCCGCCCGCGCGGCGTCCTCTTTGGCCTCTTTCGAGCGATCGCTCAGAAGCCTTGTCCGCGCCTTGGAAAGATTCCCGCGGAGCTCCTCCAGACCGACATTCGGGTCGGCCTTGGGGCGCTCGGAATCAGTGGATTTCTCGGTCTGCTTGGAACGATTCTTTTCCTCGAATTCCCTGAGGAGGCGCGCCCGGGTTTCCGGGCTGACCTGGGCAGGCGCGGACAACGCCCCGAATAGGGCTGGGGCGATTCCCAGGACAAGCGCCCATTGAATCCCCGCCAATGGCTTGGTCATGCCTCCCCCGCGGATTGTGTTGATGGCATCTCCCGCCGGACCCAAATCGCGAGCGCCACGGAGAGCGCCAGGAGTATCGCCCCCAAGGCTTGGTGAAGGGTGGGAAGAAAGGCCCGAACATTTTCGGAAAAGGAGTAGGCGGAACCCATCGGCAGGGTGGTGAGGAGCGCGCCGAAACCGGAAATCAATTGGAGGCCCACGACGACAATCAGCCATACCCCGCACTTCCGCGCCGGGGAGCTCGATGGGTGCAGCGCAAAGCCGCGGATCCCCACGACCAAGGCGACGAGAGTGGCGATGGAGGCCAGGGTGAGATGCGAAATCAGCGCGTTTGCGTAGTGACGTTGGATGGCCCCCAAAATGATCTGCGCGAAGAGCAGCACGACAAAGGAATCGGCCAGGCGGATATCCAGCCGACTCGTTGGAACTGGGGAAGCGGGCCGCGAGAGGCGGTAGCTGTGTGATGTAAGAACCGCCAGAGACCCCATCAGGGCAAAGAAAACCTGTCCAAAGACCCCATGCACGGCCGCCAGGAGCAGGTTCGGCGCGGTGTCCTCGGGTGAGGCGCTGAGGGTGAACCTTCCGGTCACCCGCAGCCCACCCATCACCCCTTGTGCAATCACGGCAAGCAGGGCCACGAGCGCCAGCCCCTTGAGCCATCTCCTGTCCTCAACCAGCCAGAGATGAACCGCAAGGCAGAGTGTGGTAAGCCCCACCAGGGAGCCGAACAGGCGATGAGCATGCTCGTAATACACCCCGCCGGTCATCCGGGAGAGCGGGTAGAGAAACATGTTGTAACCGAATGAGTTGGGCCAATCGACCACGGCCAGACCGGCATCCTTAGAAGTCACCAGCCCACCGGCCACCAGAAGCAGGAAGGTTGCACCCACCCCAACCTGGGCGAACCGCCCTGTCCAAGAGTCCACAGGGGCGCGCTGTGGCCTTAAGGCGCCGAGTCCGGCCCCGATCGCGCCGAGTAGCGCCGCGAGTAGGAACCAGCCGGGTAGCCAAAGCGCCACGGTCGGAATGCCCCGGCTTTCGGCATGGTCGGTGAGCACCGATCCCAGAACCAGCAGGTTCAGGAACGAAGCCAACAGACCGATCTGAAGCCCGCCTTTCCAACCCCTTGGAGTCGTTCGCCCGATCCAAACCCCGCCGAAAAGGAGGCAGGCCACCATCAGGATCAGGACAATGGGGCTGGGAACCCATGCCGGGGGCATCCGACAGATGTAACCGATCATCCAAAGGATGACCGTGGTCCCGAAGCTGACCGCAAGGAGGTCCGCGGCGGCGCGCGGGGGACTTGATGCCAAGGAGGAGTCAGCCATGGGAGACCTCAGAAAGACTTGTTCATGGGCCGAAAGATGGTAGTATCCTACTCGCTTGAATGCCCGATTGACACACCGAACAGGATTCATCGCGCGACCCTTCATGACCTTGAACCGTGACTCCATTGGACTCTACCTGGAACTCGCCAAGGCCAGGTTGACCGGATTGGTGGCCCTCACCACGGCCGTCGGTTTTCTCCTCGCGTGTCGCGGGGATTGGGACCTGTGGACCCTATTCTGGACAGTCATCGGTACAGGGCTGGCGGGAGGCGGGTCGAACGGACTGAACCAGTGGCGGGAGTCGAACCTGGATGGACAAATGGATCGCACCCGAATGCGTCCCTTGCCCTCGGGCAGGATCTCACCCCAGCGGGCGTTCCGGTTTTCAGTAGCGCTTTCGACGCTCGGAGTGGGAATCCTCGCGGCCTTTGTCAACGGGCTCACCGCGCTCTTGGGCGCTGTCACGGTGCTGCTTTATGTCCTGGTTTACACGCCGCTCAAGACCCAGACCTCGCTTTGCACCCTTGTGGGAGCGGTCTGCGGGGCGATCCCGCCAATGATGGGATGGACCGGGGCGGTGGGACAGATCGAGAGCGGAGCCTGGATTCTTGCCGCGATACTGTTCGTCTGGCAGATCCCGCACTTCCTCGCACTGGCATGGCTGTACCGCGCCGACTACCTCCGGGGAGGGTTCCGGATGCTTCCGGTGGTGGATCCCCACGGGGCGTTGACCTGTCACGCCGTGGTCTTGTACTGCATTGCCCTGCTTCCGGTGGCTTTGACCCTCTCCCTGGTCGGGGTCACGGGGTGGCTGTTCGCGGTGGGCTCGGTCGTTCTGGGGGGCATGTTCCTTTCCCTGGGCATGCGCCTGTACCGCCAGCGCACCGACCGTGAGGCCCGGAGGGTATTCCTGGGCAGTTTGATCTACCTCTCGCTGCTCATGGCGCTGATGGTTGCGGACCGACTCGCGCCTCCTCTCGGAGTGGCCGAGGCGACCGGCATCAGTCCATTCGCCAAGATCTATATCGATATCGCGGATTCCCTTGAAGGGGATTGAGGCTCCCATCGGGGAGCCGGAAGTTGGGCGGGTCGGCTCTCATGGCATCGGACCACACGACAATCAAGGAAGACGAGGGTCTCACCGGGTTGCTGGAGCGCGCGCGGGAGTATGGGCGCGAACAGCGGTATTTCGAGGTCCTTGAGCTCTGCGAGAGTTTGGAGCGGGAAGATCCCTCGAACCTCGAGGTTCTTTTTCTCCAAGGGGGGGCGCATTACAAGCTGGGGGATTTCGCCTCCGCCATCCGCAGCTGGGAGCAGATCCTGGAGTTTCAACCGGATAACCACCAGGCGCGCGAGTGGCTGGAAAGGGCGACAAGCGCGATTGCCGGGCAGGACTTCGATCAGCCTTTGCCGGAATATGAGCCCCCCACACTTTCCGAAAGCGCGCTTTCCAGCCTCACCCAAACAGTAACCGTCGCCAGACCCTCGGCTGGGAAGCAGCCTGCCGCCGCGTCCAGATCCGAATCCGGGCCGCGCCCCACTTCGCTCCACACGAACATCCGGCGGAATACGGAAACCGGCGAAATCGAGGTGGTCTTCCATCCCCGTGTGGCCGAATCGGACATCGAGCGCGCCCTTGCCGTCCCGTCCGGATTTGAATACGGCGGGGACACCATCGCGACCATTCCCGAAGCGCGGACTGTGGCGCGCCGAAAAACGCTCGCGGTGACCGCCATGATCCTCGCGCTCGGCGCTCCGATTCTCTGGGTCGGTCAGACCGACCGGACCGTCCCGGGGGGGTTGCTGCCTTACCTCCCGGGCTTGTTGCTCGAAATCCTGGGAATGGCTGTCTGTCTTGCCGCGCCGATCTTTTTCCTCTGGGCCAATCGGCGGCCCGCCCTATGGATTTCGCAGAAGACCCCTGAGGCGACCGCGCGGCATTTTTACCGGAACCTCATCCGCGCCAAGGGAATCACCCCGCGTTTCCCCGACCCGGGAAGCGCCGTGCTCTTGCTCGCTCCCACCGCCGGGGCCCATCACACCGCCGACCCGGTCGGAACGCTCCATGAGCTTTGGAGCGAGTGGTCCAAGGAGTGGGGGGAACTCATGGCTCGGGTGGCTCGCGGGCATGTCCTCGACACGGCCACCTGCAAGCGATGCCGCAAGAAAGGATCGGGGCTCTGGAGCCGTATCGAGCGGCGGGCCACCGCCAAGGATTTGAATTCCGGGGCGTATGTCCTTTGTGGCGGGTGCGGGGCGGCGTATTGCCCGGATTGCCTGGCCACGCTCCCCGAGGAGGGAAGGCGCATCCACCGGTGTAAGTGCGGCAAGACTCTCGACAACACGCTCGTGCTCTTGCGCGATCCGCATCTCCATCTCAGCTTCCGATTAGACACCGTCAAGGAGCGCCAATCGCGCTTCAAGGTCAGGATCGTTCAGACCGAAATCCTGATCACCGTGGAATACTCGGAAAGGCGGCGCGGGGAGCGACATCTGGCGGGTTACATTCGTTGCACATTACCCAATGTGGAGGTCAAGATCGGGGACATGTGGTACCTGGTGGGGGATAAGCCCAACGACCTCCATCGCATCGAGGAGATCGGATCGGATTCGATCCCCGCCGCCAAGGTGGAGACTCCCGGTCCCTCGGCGGCATAGAAAAGCCGGTGCGGTCCTGAAGGACAGTCGAGCTCGCGGTCAAGATTCCCGTGTCACGGCGCCAAGCTCAGGCGCGCCAGGCCCACGAGCGGTTGGCAGGCGCTGGCGACATATCCGGGGACCGCGGAATCCCCTCCCTTAACCCACTCCTTGATTCCGTTCCGCTGGAAGTCCTCCACCAATTCGACGAAGGTTCGCTTGGCGAGCTCGGGATCCTTGTGGTAAACCGTCACAAACCACCACCCGAAAGGGGTGGCCCAGTGGCCGCCGTTCTGATAGCGATCCTTGGGCGTGAGCGACCTTTCCCAGTATTCCCCCGGCGCGCTGTGGCGGAGCTGACCCCGCTGCATGAGCGCTTTGTGATGAGTGACGAGGTAATTCGAGATTCGCTCGGACTGCGCCTGGCTCGCAAGCCCCGAATAGACGGAAAACGCGGACCCCCAGATGTCGATCTGATTGCAGTCCATGCTCGCGGCGCGAAACATCCCCGCCGAGGGATCCCAGAAGCGTTGAAGCGCGCGTTTGAGTTTCTCCGCGCGCGAGAGGTGTGTGGCGGCAACCTCTTCCCTGCCCGCCGAACGCTCCATCTCCGCGATGCGCTCATGCGCCTCCCACTGCAGGAGCGAGGCGAAGAAGAGTTCCCCGCTCATCAGGATCGTGTCGAAGAACCCGTAGGAGGAGTGCGGCGCGCCGGGATCGACCCATATCAGTCCCGAAGCGCTTTTCAGCGGGTAGTCCAGAGCGCGTGCAAGCTGGGCGCGGCAACCTTCATACAATGAAAAGTCCCCGCGCCGTCGGCCCAAGAGGTGCGCCAGCTTGACCATGAAAGCGGGGTTGTCCGTGGCCGGGAGGGGACCGATTCCATTCTCCGGAGGACCCGGTTTGTAGACCGCGAGACCATCCGCCTGGACACGATCCGGCATCGCCCCATCCGCGCGTTGGCCGGCAAGGAGATATCTGAACCCGGCCTCCGCCTCCTCAAGGGAGAGCGCCTCCGGACACCCCTCAAGACAATAGAAGAAATCACGCGTCCACAACGCCGCGTAGTGGCCGGAGCTGTCGGGAGTCAGAATGAGCGTCCCATCCGTGGCTTCGCGCAGGGCCGCTCGGGCGGTTCCCGCCGCTTCCTGCCTGAGCCAGGCGGCGGCCTCCTCAAAGGAAAGAGCCATCACCGGAAGGGATTTGAGGAGACAGAGGACAAGGATGGGGAAAGGGGATGGGCGCACTTCTCAAAGGCGCTTGAGGATCGAGTCCACCTTTTCCTTGATGGTGGCGATGTCGGTTTCAATCACCTCAAGACGTTGCGTGGTCTGTTCCATCAGGGAAAGGATCTGCCCGATCTGACGAGCTTGGCGCTCATCCCGCGACTCGACCGCGGCGGGAGCCGCGGAGCTTTCTTTTTCGGAAGTGGGGGTCTCTTTCGCCCAATACCGCTGGAAGATGCGTTTGGCCTGATCGCGCGTCAGACCCTCCTTGCTTTTCAACACCCAGGCATGCACCCCATCAAGATATCGATTGATTTCCGCAAGTGTAATGGCCAGCTCCGACATGACAATACCCCCCTTCCCTCTTGGGAACCCCGGTTTGCGGAGTCCCGTGGCATGTCTCCGTCGGGCAGGGCCTGGTGATCACCCAACCTGGAGGTCTGGCCAGGAGGATAGACCAACATAAACAATAAATCAAGTCTTTTTGTTTTATTTGATTTGTTTGCTGTCATTGCGGTTTCCTCAGGCGAAACAACCAGCAAAGCCCTAGGAAAAACCGATGGCGGTGGGTGACTTCAAACCCCGACAATCGCACAACTTCGCCGAATTCCCGGTCGGTGCAAAACCCCTCCATCGAATCGGCGAGGTAGCGGTACGCGTGACGGTCACCGGAGATCAGGGCCCCCACCAGAGGGAGTACATGATGGACATAGAGACGGCCCAAGGCATCGGATAGGCCAGAACCGGCCCGAAAAAAATCGAGGATGATGAACTCCCCGCCCGGCTTCAACACCCGGAGCACCTCGCCAAGCCCTCCCCGAGGGTCCGACCAGTTCCGGACCCCAAAGGCGCAGTAGACGGCTTCGAAGGCTTGGTCGGGAAAGGGAAGCTGAAGGGCGTCCCCGCAAAGGGCGCCATGGCGAGGGGCGGAGACGCGCAGACGGTCTCGCGCCTTGGTGAGCATCGGATATGCAAAATCCGCGACCACGACCGTGTCGGAGGGGCGCGCCTTCAGGTTCTTCATGGCCACATCGCCGGTCCCGCCACACAGATCGAGAACCCGCGCCGGGGAGGGAACGGTCAAATGACTCACGGCATGGCTCCGCCAACGCTGATCGACGCCGAGGGAAAGCAGCCGGTTGAGCAGGTCGTAAGTGGGGGCGATGCGCGAGAACATGTCGCGCACCTGGCGCGCCTTTCCCTCGCTTGAGCGTGGATTGGGAAGAACCGGAGTGGAGGCGGACGACATCGGAAGGGGCGGACTCGCGGCAACCGAAAGGACCGTTAAAAGGTCTCGATCAGTTTGGGGGCGTTGGGATCGTTCTTGAGACGCTCCTCAATCTCGATCCGGTTGCGCTCGCGAATTTGATCACCGAGATTGGTGCGCATGAAGTAGCGCTCCAGAGCCAACATGCAGTCCTCGTCAAAGTGGGTTCCGATGTCTTTCTTCATCATTTCGAGGACCTCGTTGGGGTCAAGCGGACTGCGGTAGTCGCGGACCGAGGTGAGGGCGTCGAAGACATCCGCCACCGCCATGACCCTGGAGAGCGGGTGCATCTGGTCGCCGGTGAGGCCGTCGGGGTACCCGCGGCCATCCACGCGCTCGTGGTGGTGCCCGGCGATGTCGGGAATCTCGCGGAAGCGCGGGGCGAAGCGGATCTTGTTCAGGATGTCCATGGTGTAGACCACATGCTGCTTCATCTCGGAGTATTCCTCGTCGGTCAACCTCCCGGGCTTGGTTAGAATAGACTCCCGGACCCCGATCTTGCCGTAGTCATGAAGCAGGGCGGCGTAATTGAGGATCTCCAGGTCTTCCTCGGAGTAACCCATCTCCGCGGCGATGGCGAGGGAATAGGCGCGGACTCGCATGGTGTGACCGGCGGTGGTCGGATGGCGCGCGTCGATGGTGGAGGCCATGGCTTCCATCATCGACTCGAAAAGACTCTTGAGGTCCTGGTAGAGGGTGGAGTTTTCGATCGCGAGCTGGATCTGCGCGGAGAGGGCCCGGAGGAAATCCTCATCCTGCTCGCTGAAGATCCCATCCAGTTTGTTGATGGCCTGAATCACCGCGATCACCACTCCTTCGCGGTCCTTGACCGGCATGCACAGGATCGAGTTGGTCTTGTATCCGGTGCGCCGGTCCACCTCCGGATTGAAACGTTCGTCCTGGTAGGCGTCCGGAATGTTGAGAGTCTCGCCGGTCTGGGCCACATATCCCGAAATCCCGCGCCCCATGGGAACGGTGAAGGGTTCGGTTCCTTGAGCCACTTTGCTCCAAATCACCCGGCGCTCCTGGTCCACGATGAACAGAGTGGAACGGTCGGCCTTCATCGCTTTGGTGACTCGCGACATGACGACTGTAAGCAGCTCGTCGATGTTCCTGGCCCCGAAGATGTCCAGGGAAAGAGTGTAAAGCAGCTCCAGCCGTTCGAGACGGTCGCTGATTTCGGGCGGGATGTTCGCCCCGATGGGTTTGGCGACAAGTTCACTCATGGCTTACTGCGCGCCTGCTTGAGGCGGCTCCATATTAGACTGGGATCAGGGGGTTGCCAGCCCCCTTTATCCGGAGCGGAGTTCCCTCTCCGAGAGGACTCCCACCCTTGTCAAATGTCCCAGTCGAACAGTCTCCCCTGCACCGGTCCCGGAGCACGGAAGGAGTCGGTTGAGAGTTCCGCCCTCGCCTCGCCGATCCCGGCCTTCCGGCGCGCCATCTTGAAGACCTTGTTCAACTGTTCGGCGAGGAGGCCATCCCCACGCATGCGGCGATGAAAGGCGGTGTCGTTCAGCGATCCGCCGCGCATCGCTCGGACCCGATTGAGAACTTTTTCCTTTCTGTCCGGAAAGTGGAGAGTGAGCCAATGTTCAAAAAGGTCGGCCACCGCGAGGGGCAGTCGAAGCGGGATATAGGCGGCAAAGCGTGCCCCGGCCTCGGCGGCATGTTTCAGAATTGTGGGCATCTCATGGTCCGTGAGTCCCGGAATGACCGGGGCCACCATCACCCCCACCGGAACTCCGGCCCGAGACAGGGTTCGAATCGCGTCCAGCCGCGCTTCGGGACGGCTGGTCCTCGGCTCAAGGACTTGGACCAGATTGGGATCCAGGGTTGTGATCGAAAGGTACACCGCCGCGGCCCGATGGCCAGCGAGTTCCCCTAGCAGATCGGAGTCCCGAGCGACAAGCCGGTTCTTGGTCACTAGGGTCACCGGGTTGCGAAACTCGGCCAGCACCTCAAGGCACCTCCGAGTAATCCTCAGTCTTCGCTCAATCGGCTGGTAGCAATCGGTCACCCCGCTCAGTCCGATAACCTGGGGGCGCCACTTGGGGGAACTGAGCTCCTCACGCAGCAGCTCGGGGGCGTCCTCCTTCACAAGAATCCTGGTCTCGAAGTCCAAGCCGGAGGAAAAGCCGAGGTACTCGTGATAAGGGCGGGCGTAGCAATACGCGCAGCCATGCTCGCAACCGCGATACGGGTTCAGCCCCAGGTTGTAGGGGATGTCCGGGCTGTCGTTCGGAGTCAGGATCGAGCGCGAGCTGTCGCGAAGGAATTCGGTCCTCGGGGCGGGGGCCTCGGGATCGAATGCCTCCGATTCAGGTTCGTGGTTGAACTTCTCGAACCTCCCGGCGGGATTCCGGTTCAACCCCCGCCCGCGTACTGGAATATCCCCGATCTCCACTGACTCCCTCCGACCTCCCCCCCCTTGGCTCTGTTTCCGAGCGGGTTTCCGCCATTATAATCGCCGCGCCGTTGTCCGCCAGCAAGAAATGAAGGGGCTTTCATGACCGCGCCAGTCGGGGATTCCGAGATCAGCATCATTTTGCCCGCGCTCAACGAGGCCGAGGCGCTCGCGATCCTCCTCCCGGAGCTCCGAAGGCTCCACCCTATGGCCGAGATTGTGGTGGTCGATGACGGCAGCACGGATGACACCGCTCAAGTCGCTTCGGAGGAGGGGGTCCGGGTGATCTCGCATCCGTACCGCAAGGGAAATGGGGCCGCGGTCAAGACCGGAATCCGTTCGGCGACACGGCCTTTTCTTGTCTTGATGGATGCCGATGGCCAACACAACCCCGGCGAAATCGCTGCTTTGATGGAGAAACTGCCGCGCTATGAGTTGGTGGTCGGCGCGCGAATCGAGGATTTCACCAGCCCCTGGCACCGTCGCCTGGCCAACCGGGTCTACAACCGTTTCGCCACTTACCTCACCCAGATTCCGATCCTCGATCTCACCAGCGGGTTCCGCGCCTTGCCTCGGAGGCTCGCGCTTCAGTTCTGCTACCTCCTACCCAACACCTATTCGTACCCCTCGACCTTGACTCTTTCCCTGGTGCGCGCGGGTTATAGCGTGGCGTATGCGCCGATCCAGGTTCGCAAGCGAATCGGAAGGAGCAAGATCAGCCTGCTCCGGGATGGAGTCCGATTTCTGCTGATCATGATGAAGGTGATCATGCTCTTTGCACCCTTGCGGGTGTTCCTTCCGATCAGCATGGCCTCCTTTGTCCTGGGGCTCTTTTACGGCGGGTACATGCTGGCGACCGCGCATCACTTCACCCCCGCGACCTTGCTGCTCTTGATCACCTCGCTGCTCACTTTCCTCATGGGACTGATCGGCGAACAGATCGCGCAGCTTCGACTGTCACGGATTGATGAGGAGCCGCCCAGCGCCTGAATTCGGATGGGGTGACACCCGCCTACTGGAATTCTTTTCACTCCACCCACTTAGGTCCTGGTCGAAATCGTTCCAGTTGCCTACACTCATGTCTTTCAGTGTTCCGGAAACGGTCATTCCGCATGGGGAGGGATAGCGGTGGCGATTGTCGAGATTCGCAACTTTTGGAAGAGCTACGGTGACTTCGCCGCGGTCAAGGATTTCAGCCTGGATATCGAGGAGGGGGATATCTACGGCTTCATCGGCCCCAACGGCGCGGGGAAGACCACCACGATCCGCTTTCTTTCCACGTTGCTCGAACCCACTTCCGGGAGCGCCACGATCTGTGGGCTCGATGTTCTTCGCAAACCATTGGAGGTCCGCCGAATCATCGGTTACATGCCCGACATGTTCGGAGTCTACGAGGGCATGCGGGTGTGGGAGTACCTCGATTTCTTCGCGGCGCTCTACGGCATCAAGCGCGCCTCCCGCGAGGCGGTCATCAACGATGTGATCCAACTCCTCGACCTGGAGAAGAAGCGGGAGACTTTCGTCGAAGCGCTCTCGCGCGGAATGCAGCAGCGGCTTTGCCTGGCGAAGACCCTGCTGCATGACCCCAAGGTCTTGATTTTGGACGAACCCGCCTCGGGTCTTGATCCGCGCGCGCGGGTGTTCATCAAGGAGCTCCTCAAAGCCCTTCAGGAGATGGGCAAGACCATCTTCATCTCCTCGCACATCCTCTCGGAGCTCGCCGACTGCTGCAACAAGGTGGCCATCATCGAACAAGGCACGCTGGTCGCTGCGGGGGATGTGCGCGGGATTTTGGAGCAATTCCGGGAGACCCTCAAACTTGAAATCGAAATCCTGTCGGAGCCGGGGCCGTGCGAGGATGTGCTCGCGCGCATCCCCGAGGTGTCCTCGATCGAGGTTCACGGGAAGCTCTTCAAGGTGGACTTCACCGGGGAGCTTCCTCACATTTCAACGATCTTGAAGAAGCTTGTCGAGGCGGGCGTGGAGGTGCTTTGGTTCCGCGAGGTGCCGCCTGACCTGGAGGATGTCTTCATGCAGGTGACCAAGGGGGAGGTGGCGTGATTACAACCACAGTCCCGGTTGCATCAAACCGGCGGTCTCCTCGAAACCAAGGGCGAGATTCATGTTCTGAACCGCCTGGCCCGAGGCCCCTTTGAGGAGATTATCCTCCACACAGGTGAGGATCAGGAGTTGGGCGCGGGTGTCGAGGTGCACGGAGATGTCGCAGAAGTTCGAGCCTTGGACCCCCTTGAGGGTGCACTCCTCCCCGAGTGGAAGCACCCGGACAAACGGGCAATCGGCGTACTGACCTTCATACTCCGCCTGAATCTCTTCAAGGGATACGGGTTTCACAAGCGCGCCATAGATCGTGGTCAGAATCCCGCGAGTGACCGGAAGCAGATGGGGAACGAAGGTGATCCGCGCCGGTCCCGCGCCGAGGAGGGAGAGCTCTTGCTCAATCTCCGGAATGTGTTTGTGACCGGTGACCTTGTAGGCGTTGAAATTACCCTCGCACTCCGCGAAATGCATTCGCGCGGTAAGGTGCTTCCCCGCCCCGCTCACCCCCGACTTGCAGTCGGCGATGATCTTGCCCGGATCCACCAGACCGCGCCGCACCGCCGGGGCCGCGCCGAGGATCACGCTGGTGGCGTAACAACCGGGGTTGGCGATCACCCGCGCGGTCTTGATCTCTTCGCGGTGAAGTTCGGGGATGCCATACACCGCCTCGGCCAGGAGCGCGGGGTCTTTGTGTTCAATCCCATAGAAGGCCTTGTGAACCTCCGGGCTGCGCAACCGCGTGTCACCCGAGAAGTCAATCACCCGAATCCCCCGGTCGAGATAGGACCGCGCGTGCTCCATCGCAACCCCATCCGGTGTGGCGAAGAACACCACTTCCGCCGGGGAGCCGTCATCCTTCCCGACCACCATCTGCTCGGTGGTCCCGCGCAGGTTGGGGCGGTATTTCCAGATGGGGATCGGCTCCTCGGCCTTGCGGTCGATAAGCTGGAGGGACTCCACATGGGGATGCGCAAGGAGCAGGCGCGCGAGCTCGCTCCCGGAATAACCGGCAACTCCGATGACTTTGATCTTGGCCATGCTGGGATTGAATCATGGACAGGGGATCGAAGGAAGCGCGGGGGGGACTATCGCTTCGGAATCTGAATCTGAACGCGTTTGGGCTGGGGCGCACTCTCTCCACAGCCGCAGCCCGCGCCACGCTTCCTCCACCAGCGAACAAGCAGATACCCCGCCGCCCCGAGAACCGAGGCTGTCACCAGGAGAGCATCCAGCAGCGGCGGCATCACTCAAACCCCAGCAGACTCCCAACCTGGTAGACCGTGAAGGACGCCGACCACGCGAGGACGGTCATGTAGGCGAACATGAGCGCCGGCCAGCGCCATGAGTTAGTCTCGCGTCGCGCCACCGCGATGGTGGACATGCACTGGCAGGCGAAAACATAGAAGAGCATGAGGGAAAAACCCACAAGGGGGGTGTAGAGCGGCTGGTCCGTTCCCGGTCGGCGCTCCGCGCGCATGGCCTCGCGGAGCGACAGATCCTCCTCGGTGGCCTCATCCCCGATCCCATAGATCACGCCCATGGTGCTTACAAACACCTCGCGGGCGGCAAAGGAGGAAACGAGACCGACTCCGATCTTCCAGTCAAACCCGAGCGGCTCGATGACCGGCGCCAAGGCGTGCCCCAGCCGGCCACCCCAGCTGTGCGCAAGATCGGAGCCCCGTGGAAAAGAGAGTAGCGCCCAGAGCAGGATTGTCACCGAGAGGATCACGGTCCCGGCGCGCTTCAGGAATTGCAGACTCTTGTCCCACAGCAAGAACCCCAATCCCCTTAAGGAAGGGAGTTTGTAGGTTGGGAGCTCCAGCAGGAGCACCGGCTTCGGCCCCCTGAGAATGCTCTTCTTGAACAGCGCGGCGATCAACACCGCGCCGAGAATCCCTGAGAAATACAGGGCAAACATCACCAATCCACCCAGATTGAAAACCCCCAAGACTCTTTCCTCCGCCGCGAAGACAGTCCCGATCAGGAGCACATAGACCGGAAGCCTTGCGCTACACGCCATCAGCGGCGCGATCAGGATGGTAACCAGGCGATCCTTCCGGTTGGGAATGGTTCGGGTGGCCATGATTCCCGGAATCGCGCACGCGAAGCTCGACAGGAGGGGGATGAAGGCCTTGCCATCCAGACCGATCGAGGACATCAGCCGGTCCATCAGAAAGGCGGCCCGCGCGAGGTACCCCGAATCCTCCAACAAGCCCAGGAAGAAAAAGAGAATCAGAATCTGCGGGAGAAAGATCACAGTGTTCCCCACCCCGGATAGCACTCCCTCCACCAGAAGGTCGCGGAAGAGGGATTCGGGGAGCGCGGCCTCGATCCCGCCTCCCAGCCAACCGAAGAAGGCGTCAATGGCGTCCATCGCGGGTCCGGCCCAGGCGAAGATGCCCTGGAACAGGAGTGCGAACACGGCGACAAAGAGCGCGGGTCCAATGAACGGGTGAAGCAGAACCGAGTCCAACCGCTCGGTGAGGGTGTGAGGATGGTCCTCATGGCGAACTCCGGCGGTTTGAAGGATCCTTCCGATGTATTGATAGCGCGCCTCGGATTCCTGTTTGCGAAGATCGGAGGTGGACAGGTTGAAATCGGCAAGGGTCTCCCGGGTGAGGCGCACCTCCAGAGGCGGAAGTCGGATCGCCTCGTCCCCTTCCAGATTTCCGAGCAGGGCCCACAACGCCTCCGGACGCGAGCGTTGATTGGCGCCCCCATCCGTCGAACCGTTCAGCTGCGAAGCCAGCCGGCTGACTGCTTCCGCAATGGGCGAGGGAAGCTCTTCAATGAATGGGCGTAGGGCGCGGCCATTGACAGCCTGAGAATGGATCAGCCGCGCCGCCTCCTCCCGGACCCGATCCATTCCCTCTCCTGTTCGCGCCACTGTGGGAATCACCGGACAGCCCAGGGTCTCCGAGAGCTTCTCCGGATCGAGATGGACCCCCTTCTCGCGCGCGATGTCCATCATGTTGAGGATGACAGCCAGTGGAATCCCCTGGTCCAAGAACTGGGTCACCAGGTACAGGCTGCGCTCCAGGTTGGAGGCATCCACCACGCAGAGCACCAGGGAGGGGGTGGGGCAATCGGGAATACGGCCAAAGAGAACATCATGGGCGATCTGCTCCTCCGGGCTGCGGGCGGTCAGGCTGTAGCAGCCCGGCAGATCAATCAGGCGCGCTTGGGTTCCATCGGGAAGGCGCAGGATGGCTTCCTTGCGCTCGACCGTGACGCCGGGATAGTTCGCCACTTTCTGGCGCGCGCCGGCCAGGGTGTTGAACACGGTGGTCTTCCCCGCGTTCGGGTTTCCGGCAACAGCGATGGTGACAAGCTCGGCTTTGATGGAGGTCACTTCAGGGACCGCCCGTGACTGGAATCACGCGGGCAGGGCTTCAAGCACAACCTTGCGGGCATCGGATAGTCGAATCGCTATGGAGGCCCCCTTGAGACGGATCGCGATGGGACAGCCGAAGGGAGAGGTGCGTTCGATCTTGATGAAGGAGCCGGTCACCAGCCCCATCTCCATCAATCGCGTGATCGAATCCCCTCCTCCCAGCACGGCGGCAATCCGAGCCTTTGTGCCGACCGGGAGCTTATCGAGCGTGAAGTCCATCGTTATCCACCCTTGACTGTTTGCTGTAAGTATACCCTAACGGCTGGTGGAATACTAGACTCTTGGCGGGATTCCACCCAAGAATCGTGGTCGCCGCCATGATAGGCACCTGAAATTAGACGAAAACCTTGGGTTTGCCCGCTTGTCCCGGTTCCAAAATTCCGGTTTGATCCCCTCCGGATGGCCTTGCTCCCGATGAGTGACCCACTAAACGGCGGCGAATCCAGGAGAGCCTTTTCACCACGGGATGATCATCTCCTTGGCATTGTGCTTGTCCTCTTGGTGTGTTCCGGTTTGGTCCAGGCGCTGTCGGCGCTGTGGGCGAACACAAGTCTGCAAGCCGGAGATCAAGGGGCCTATCTCCAGCTTGCTCTGGCCCAGGCGGAGGGCAGAGCGCTCACGGATGGGAACCGTCACCCGCTCTATCCCGCCTTGTTGATCCCCCTGGCCGAGCGTGACCCGCGCTTCTTCATGCGCGCGCGCTGGGTGAGCTTCGGGATTGGCGCGCTCCTGATTGTGATGATGGTCTGGGGTGAATGGAGGCGGGGGAAAAACATCGCGGCCCTGGTGATTGCCGGGTTTCTTTCCTTCCATGTGCAGATGGCGCGGACCCTTTCGGAGATCTGGTGCGAACCGCTTGTCTACTTGCTGGTTTTCCTGCTTTGGAAAGAGACCGAGCGCGATGTTGAGCGACAGCCTACTGGGAGGTGGGCGCGCCCTTCCTTGTGGGGAGCGTTGTCCGGATTGTTGTTCCTGACCAAGGGAACTGGGCTTCAGGTGGCCGCGTTGTTCTGGCTGACCCATGTCGTCCTGACCCCACGTTGCCGCGCGACTTGGCGGGAGTTCGGGATCGGCGCGGCCGTGTTCCTGACGGTCTCCAGTCCGCTCCTGACATGGAACTCGTTTCAATACGGCAGTCCCTTTTACAGCTTCGCCTCGACCCACAACATGTGGTTCGATGAAGCGGACGAGATTTGGTTCGAGGACCCCGCTAAACTGCCGACCTTGGGGAGCTACATCGCAACCCACTCGGTGACCGAGGTGGTGGGTCGGCTCTTTCGAGGTCTCCTCCTGGAAGGCGAGATGGCGCGCGGGGTTCTCTGGTCGGATTGGCGTCACCCGGAGCCGCTTCCTTTTCCGGTTCATCTATTCCACTTGCTCTTCAAGGGGTTGATCGGGATCGCCATCCTCACTGGGGCGTTCGTGTCCCTGAGGCGGCGCGGTGAGCCGCTCACAAGCCGATGGGGATGGTTCTATTGCGCCGCCCTGGTTGTCTTCCTGGTCCCTTCCTTCGGCTGGTACGCGCAGTTGACCAACGAGCCGCGATTCCTGATGACGCTTGTCCCGGTCGCGGCGGTTCTCCTCGGGAGGGTGGCCTCACGGGGATTCGAGGAGATGGCAACCTGGTTTCCCCGCCGCCCATCCTTTCCTTCGCCCGGACGGGTCTGTTTGGCGCTGGTCCTGGTTTACACCCTGGTTGTCGCGGCTTTCTCTTTGATTCTGGCGTGGAGGACCACGATGGTCCCTTCGCCGACCGTCACCGCGCTCCAGCAGGACTTGTACATCCGCTTGAATGAGCTCCCGGAGGGGGCGAAGATCGCGCATGGCCCCAGCCATGGCCTCCCGGTGTGGATGGCTCGCGGTGATCTGCAGTGGCGCGCGACCCCGTGGAAGATCGACTGGGATCGTTTTACAGGAATGCTCAAGCGGGAGAGGATTGGGTTTGTCCTGGTGGACAACGAAACAATCGCGCGCAGACCTTACTTGGAACGGTTGCTCAAACCCTCGGTGGAGAAGGAGACGGGCTGGAAGGTCCTGTTCCGAGACCGAGACTTAGAAGGTTTCTTTCTGCTTTTTGAAACCGACATGGATTGAGGCTGGGAAACTCCCGGCGAGCAAGGAATCGATTGGAGATCAGGAATGGAAAAGGCGGAAGTGGTTCAGGCGCTGCGCGAGGCGCTGAATGAGGCGTTGGGGATTGAGCCTGTGGAGATCGGAGCGAAATGGAAGGGCGGCGAGATGATCCTGCAGCCCGCCAACCCTTCGCTGAAACCCCAGCGTCTCCCGGTTGAGACCTTTTTCCACAAAATCGTGATGGTCCGCGACAAGCTCCGTTTGCTGGAGGCCAAGATCAACGCCCATCCGAAGCTCGATGACGCCGAGAAGGTGGAGTTTCAGCAGTACATTACGCGAGTATACGGCTCGCTGACCAGCTTCAATGTCCTCTTTCAGGATCGCGAGGATGGTTTCCGGGGGACGGGAGGATGTTGAAAATGCTCAGGAACTTATTGATGGAACGAATCGTGAAGGGGGCCCTGCTCCTGGTCTTGATGTGGCCGATTCGCGTTTTCCCGATGGACACTCCGTACACCCCCGGGCCCGGCAAGTACCCCCGGTTTCAGGCCAAGGAGGCGGAGCCGGGGCTGACATACGGAAAGGCGGATGGCTTTGAGCTTCCCAAGACGATCCTGTTCAGCCTCAGTCCGGATGAACTTGCGGCGGACGCCGAGACCTGGATCGACCATGGATTCCAGGCTTTCTTCCTGACCGGCGCCGCCTCCGAATGGTCCGTGGATATCTGGGGAACCGATGGAGAATCGTGGACCATCGGGAGTTCCGACAAGACCTTTCAGAAGGTGAAGGAGGGCGTGGAAATCTGCCGTCGCCGAGGAGCGGAGGTGTTCCTCACCGTCGCCTTTTCGCGCTATTTCGAATGGTTCAACGATGTCGCCTGGGGGCGGATCGAAAATAACTTCCGCCAGTTCGCGATCTTCGCGCGCGATACCGGGTGCAAGGGGCTGGCGCTCGACATCGAGTATGTCTGGCCCCAATACCATTTCTCATGGGACGGTTACACATACGACGGTTATTCGCGAAAGGACTTGGCGGACACGATTCGGAAGCGCATGACCGGAGTCGCCAAGGCAATCTACGACGAATTCCCGGACATGGTCCTGCTCACCTTCCCGGAGCAGTCCTTCAGCCTGGGGAGCCATGTTCACACGGCCTGGATCGAGGAGGCGGCGCGCCGGGATGCTCCCGGCGGAGTCCATCTCTGCACCGAGTACACCTATCGCCGCCCCAACATCCGTTACATGTTCGGGCACGCTTGCATGAACAACCGGCTGATGCAATCCAAGCTTTCCCAACGCGCTTGGACCTATTGGCGGAACCGATGCTCCATCTCAGCTGGGCTATGGCCCTTCGGACAGGACCCGGAGGATTATCATGGCGAGGCTCCCAACCTGGACGAATTCCGCCAAGCCTTCGCCGCCTCGCTCATGATGTCCGCGAAGTACAACTGGATCTACAGCCACAATCTGCGCCCCTTCATGCTCGGTCGGGACCTTCAGGGCTATGGCGATGAGCGGATGCGCGAGGATTACATGGGAATCATCCGCGACCGCGCCGTGGTTACGGCTCCCAAATATCTTAAGGTCGCCGCGGATCTGAGGCGAATGGAAGTTCGAGACTTTTCCGATGAGCTCGGATTGGTGGTGGCCGCGAGTTTTGCCGGACCGCGCGAAGAGGGGGAGGTGGGCTTGTTTCCCAAGGAGGTTTACTCGCCCAGCCTGATCGCCTCCGCCGCCGACTCGATCTGGAAGCTCGGCCTGCGACTTCAACGTGGCGAAGAGCTCGACCTCAGGAAGGAATTTGGAACCCAGACTCGCTGGCTGCTCGTGGGGCCGTTTGACAACCACGAAAAACAAGGCTTCCACTTTGCTTACCCGCCGGAACCGCGCGCGGATCCTCGTCAGGAATACGAAACAGAGCGCGGGAACTTGAAATGGAACCTGTTTGAAGCTGCCGAGGGGAGAGCCACGGTCAACCTCACCGAGGCGTTCGACCGGACCGAGGAGGTGTGCGCCTATGCCCTCTGCTATGTCTCCTCGGAAACCGATCAGGAGGTTCAAATTCGAGTGGGCGCGAACGACTCTTGGAAGCTCTGGGTCGGAGGAGAGCTGCTTCGCGAGTGTCCGGAGGAGGGCCGCATCCTGCTTGACCGGGAAATCCTCCCCGTGCGCCTTTCCGCCGGCAAGACACCGGTCCTTCTGAAGGTCTGCAACAACAAGAAGGACTGGGGCTTCATTTTCCGGATCACGGACTCACGCGGAAAACCGGCGCGGGGACTGAGATACGAGCTGGAGCCTTAACGGCTCGCCCCCGTGCTCCCCATTCCCGCGCGCCCCAGCCGGGCCCGCCTCGATTTCACCTCCCACGGGGCGCGGGGAAAGATGGACTGGGAACCAAGTTCAAGACCCTAGAACGATTACCGCCGCAAGCGCGATCCGATACCAACCGAACACCGCCATCCCATGTCGGTTCAGATAGGAGAGAAAGCCGGTCACCGCGACCCAGGCTGAAATGCAGGCCGCGGCAAATCCCAGCCCAAGCCCCACCGCGCCAGTGACCTCAAGGATCGTGTGGCCATCTTTGACCAAGTCGTGGACGGTCGCCCCTCCAAGGGTCGGGATCGCCAGCAAGAAGCTGAACTCCGCCGCCGCGCGCGGGCTGAAGCCGAGCAGAAGCGCCGCCACAATGGTCATCATCGAGCGGCTGGTTCCCGGCCACATCGCCACGCATTGGGCAAAACCGATCAAGACGGCGGCCCTTGCGGTCATCGCCCCAAGGGTGAGTCCGGCTTGGCCTTCTGTCCCAGGGGCGGGAGTCTTGTGGAGACGGTGGCGCTCCACCCCCACCATGAGAACTCCCCCCGCGGCAAGCGCAGCCACCACCGGCCAGACTCCGAAGAGGTGCTCCTTGATCCAATCCGCCGAGAAGACTCCAATCACGGCGGCGGGGAGAAACGCCAGAATCAGATGGAATAGGAGGTTCCGACCGACGCGGTCTTTCCCGAGCAGTCCGAAAATCAATGAGGCCATTGTGGCCCGATAGTGGCCAATCACGGCAAGGAGCGCTCCGGATTGAATCACCACCTCAAAGGCATCCACACCGCGTTTGACGTCGGGGTCTTGGGTGTCGATCCCCAGCCATGCCGCCGCCAGAATCAGGTGTCCGGTGGAGGAAACCGGGAGAAATTCCGTGAGTCCCTCAACAACGCCCAGGATCAGGGCTTCAACCGGAGAGATGGCTGGATTCATGGAGATCTTGTTCCTAACCCAGAACAGGCGCCATTTGAAGGGGAAGCAGGGATGGACCAAGATCACGCCGATTGAGTTCGCCATTCCCTCCCAGTACAATTCCTTCCTTGTAGGACGCATTGATCCCTCCAGCCGCCCTTGGAGGGAGTTTCCAAGGAGGCTCCCATGGGCAAGGTCGCGATTGGCATCAACCTCGAATTCGTTCGTCATGAGGACAAACCCTTCGAGTGGGGGGTGGAGAAGGCCGCCGAGCTCGGCTACGAGTATGTCGAGCCGATGGTTCACTTGGGGCGTGAGCTCCTGAGCGAGGCGGGCTATTTCCACAGCGTTTCCATGTGGGATGACCCGCTGCGGTTGCGCCGAGCCTGCGAAACGGCGGGAGTCAAATTGTCCGGTCTTTCGGCCCATTGCCCTCTCTGCAAGCCCGAGGTGAGCACCGAATACCTGAAGCAAGCCATCCGGTTTGCCGCCGAGGCGGGTGCGCCGGTGATCAATTCCGATGAAGGCCCGAAGCCCAAGTGGACCACCGAGGATGAGGACCATGTCCTCATGCGCTATGTCCTTAAAGAGGCCTCACTCCTCGCCGAGCCGCGCGGGATCCTGATCGGCCTGGAGCCACACCAGCAGTACAGCAAACACCCGGATGGTCTTGATCGCATCTACAGGCTAGTGGATAGCCCGGCCATCGGGATCAACTTCGACACGGGCAACAGCTATCTTTGCGGGCATGACCCCTATGAGTGGTTGGAGCGAGTGAAAGATCGCCTCGTTCACCTCCACGCCAAGGACATCTCGGTCCAGCAGTCCGGCGCTGAGCGCGGCAAGGTGACCGGAACCCCGGTGGGCTGCGCTTGCGGCGAGGGGGTGATCGATTGGAAGCGGGTGGTCGATATCTGCAAGACCGCGCCAAGAGACATCGTGTTTTCAGTCGAATGCGGCACGGTTCCCCAGGCGGAGCGGAGCGTGAAACACTTGAAAGGCCTCTTGTAGCGTAAACTGGTTGTCATTTCAGCCGACCCACTGTCCGTAGCCCTGACCTTCGGATATCCTCCCGGCTTGGTAGGATGAGGAAGGTGTGCCATTCCTTCCTAAGATTAACGGCCGTGGAGACAGGATCGTGCTCAAGAGTCCGAACGCTCGTTTGCCCGCCCTCGCGTCGATCTTTCTGTCTTCATTGCTTGACGCGCCTGGTTTCGCCGCCACGGTCACCGTGGACCGTGGATCTCCCCAGGTTCCCGGGGTGAACTATCATGAGGTCTCCTCGGCCGTGGGCAACTTTCGGAAGGTCGATGTTTGGGGAAACGGGTCCGGGGACACGGTGCTCATTTCCCAAGGCTCTTACCGGATCGCCAATGAGCTCCTTCCCGGCTTTGTCACCAACAACGATGTGGACGAGGCCGTTCCAGGAGGAGATGGGACACTGACACTCCGAGCCGCGCCTGGCGCGACTCCGATCATTGCGCTGGATCCCGTCAATCCTGGAGTCCAGTTCTTCTATTTCAAGAAGCAGGGGCGCTACATCCTCGAAGGTCTGACCTTTGTCGGTCCGGAGGGGCAACCCAACATCATGGGGGGAACAAACCGGGCCTGTCTGGCCGCCGACCCCTTTCAGATGGAAGGCGTGGCCATCCGGCTTGAAGTCCGAAACTGCGTGTTCACCAAGAACAACGGCTCCGATGGCGCGGTGATGGACTTTACCGGATCCCCGCCGGACAACTCCACGCCGGGGGTCCTTCAGAGGATTCTGTATGTGGGCGATAACCAGTCCGTGGGAACGCTGGATGTTCTGTTCGAGGACTGCGTGATTGCGTATTCGAACCACACCGAAGCAATCCGGATCGATCGAAATGTGGACGATCCCGCGCTGGACACCCGCTCATTCACCTTCAGGAATGTCTTGTTCGCCTCGAATCGAACGCGCCCCCTTCGCGTGACCAGCGCCTACGCCACGGCGGCCTTCACCTTTGAGAAGTGCTGTTTCATCAATTCACCAGGCGAGCTCGCGCGATTCACGGACACTCAGGCGGGCCCCTCGGTCCGGTTCAGCGATTGCATCTTCTCTTCCCTTCCCGCGGGCGGCGCCTCTGGGATTCGTCTTGAGGGGGGTGGATTTCTGAATCTGGTGGTGGAGCGCTGTACCTTCCATGGCGGGGCGGCGGACGCGATCCGTTTTCATGGCCCTGTGGGTCCGCTTCTCGGTCAAGACACCCTGGTCCTTCGCGACCTGATCGATGTCAACGGGAACGCCAGTCTGCTGCGGTATCAGCCCAGCGCGAGTGAGTTGCCCCCCGGTGGGCAGCCCGTGTCCCTTTCCGTGGAGGCCATCGCTTCCGACGGGGCGACCCCAGGTGATTCCCACCTCAGCATCGAAACCACCTTCAGCTCCTTGTACGGCGGAACCGGCCCGATCTCGGATGTTCCCCTTTCGGATTTCGTTTCCACCAGTTTTGATTCCGCGACCTTTGCGGACATTCGTGCTTGGGATCCGGAAAGCAACGATTTCTTTGACATTGCCCAGCATGCCGCTCCCAAGTACCGGGACATGGGGAGCGCCGGCGCCGATCTCACGGGCGGCGGTCAATGCGTGGGCTGCGACGCGATCGACCCCACTCCGACGGCCACGCCCAACCCAACGCCTACCCCAAATCCCTCCGGGATCGAGAATTGGATGTTGTATGCGGACTGACCATCGCGAAAGCGCCGCTCCCCCCTCAATTCCGCCCCCCCTTTCATGTATCCTTATCCCCTGTTGGTTGACTAGGCTGTGACCGCCGCTTCGCTGTCGCCTTCTCCAACGCAATCCGTCGAAACCTGAACGAAAAGGACCGCAATGATGGAAAAAGCCAACATCGGGTTGGTCGGACTCGCCGTTATGGGCGAGAACCTGGCCAGAAACATCGAACGCAATGGATTCACCATTTCAGTCTGGAACCGGACGGTCTCCAAAGTGGACGAATTCGTGAACGCCCACCCCGAGGCCAAACGCCTGCGGGGAACCCACAGCGTCCAGGAATTCGTCGACAGCCTCGAGACCCCCCGGAAGATCATCCTCATGGTCAAGGCCGGAAATCCGGTCGACGACATGATCGCGCAGATCAAACCGCACCTTTCGCGCGGCGATATCCTCATCGATGGGGGCAACAGCTTCTTCCTGGACACCCGTCGTCGCCATGCCGAGCTCGCCAAGGAGGGGATTCTGTTCGTCGGTTCGGGGGTCTCCGGCGGCGAGGAGGGGGCCTTGTGGGGTCCCTCGCTGATGCCCGGAGGGCCGAAGGACGCCTACGCGCAGATCGAGCCGATCTGGAAGAAGATCGCCGCGCAGGTGGATGCCAGCCCCTGCACCACCTATGTCGGGGCGGATGGGGCCGGACACTTCGTGAAGATGGTCCACAATGGGATCGAATATGGCGATATGCAGCTCATCGCCGAGGTTTACGACCTGCTTCGGACCGCCCTCGGGATGAAAGCCTCGGAACTTGCCGAGGTCTTTGGCGAGTGGAATCGGGGGGTCCTGAGCTCCTACCTGATCGAGATCACCTCCAGAATCTTCACGAGGAACGATCCGGACACCGGTCAGCCACTGGTGGACCTGATTCTCGACAAGGCCGATCAAAAGGGGACCGGGAAGTGGACCACCCAGATTGCGCTCGATCTCGGGGTGGCCACGCCCACCATCAACTCCGCCGTGGAGGCGCGCATCCTTTCGGGTCTCAAGGATGAGCGGGTGAGTGCTTCGGCCAAGCTCAAGGGTCCCAAGCCGGTTTACAAAGGGGACCGTCAGAAGCTGATCCAGGCCGCGCATGACGCCCTGTTCGCGAGCAAGATCTGCTCGTACGCTCAAGGGATGGCTCTGATCCGGACCGCGGGAGAGGAGTATGGCTGGAAGCTCGACCTGTCCGAAATCGCGCGCATTTGGCGCGGAGGGTGCATCATCCGGGCGCAATTCCTCGACACGATCCGGGAGGCCTTCGCAAAACGGAAGAAACTCCCCAACCTGATGCTTGATCCGTACTTCAAGGGCGCGCTGCGCAAGGCCCAGCCGAAGTGGCGTTTCGCGCTCCAGACCGCGAACAAGCTGGGTGTCCCGACCCTGGCGATGAGCGCGAGTCTCGCGTATTTCGACACTTACCGTCGCGCCGGCCTCCCGGCGAATTTGACTCAGGCTCAGCGCGACTACTTCGGCGCTCACACCTATGAGCGAACCGACAAGCCGGGGGTGTTCCACACCGAGTGGAGCCAGTAAGTTGAAAACCCGCCGCCCAGGGTCATTGCGCTGGACCATGGGAGGAGATCATGTCCGCTGAAAACGAGGTTGAGTTTCGGGCGTTTCGTAAACGGTTGCTTTGGGGAAGCTTCCTGATTTGCGCCGTGGCGGCGCCCCTGGGTCTCCTGCTCCATCTGACGGCGGTGTGGATCTTGGGTCTGGCGGGAATCGTCATCGCGGGGATCAAAGTTCAACGGATGCACTAACCGAGGAGCGGTTCCCCCTGTGTAATCCTTCCTTGAATTGAGGTTAGAGAAATGGCTGAACCCATCATCATTCCCGCTCCCAAGCTTGTGGACTTCGGGGCGGAGATTCTGAGCAAAGTCGGCGTTCCCGAGGGGGATGCCCGAAAGGTGGCCGAGATCTTGGTCGAATCCAATCTTCGCGGGGTGGACACCCACGGGATCTACCTGGTCAATCTGTATTCCAAGCGGATTGAAAAGGGGTTGGTCAATCCAAGCCCCTCGATGAAGTTTGAAAAGACCCGAGCGGCGACCGGAGTCCTGGACGCCGACACGGCCCTCGGGCAATTGGCCACACTCCGCGCGATGGAGCATGCCATGGAAATGGCCCGAGCGTGTGGAAGCGGAACAGTCCTGGTCAAGCGCTCGACCCACTTCGGCGCGGGGGCCTATTACACGAATTACGCCGCCGAGCACGACATGATCGGCATCCTGATGTCCCAGAGCGAAACCGATGTGGTCCTCTTTGGAGGGAAGAAACCGTATCTCGGAACCAACCCTTACAGCGTGGCCATTCCCGCCGGGAAACACAAACCGTTCCTGATGGACATGGCCACCAGCGAGGTCGCGTTCGGGAAGGTCCGCGCCGCCGCCGAGGCGGGTCAGACCATCCCCCCCAACTGGGCGGTGGACGAAAACGGAAACCCGGTCACCGACGCCACCCTGGCCAAGGCGGTGACCCCCATGAGCGGCGCCAAGGGGTACGCCATCGGACTCATGATCGAACTGTTTTCATCAGCCCTTTCCGGGATGGCCTTCGGTCCGGGGATTGTTCGTAAGTTCGATGATTGGGAGCGCCCCCAGCAACTCGGATATTTCGTTCAGGCCATCGATCCCACGGCGTGGTGCGACCTCGCAACCTTCAAGGCGCGGGCGGACAAGGTCATGGATGAGATCGCCGCGCAGCCGCCCGCGGAGGGGAATCCCTTCGGTCGTGTCCTGATTCCCGGCGAGCCTGAGTATGAACGGCGCGAGAAACGACTTATGGAGGGGTGTCCCGTCGCTCCGGTGATCGCGGCCCAGCTCGCCGAGCTCGGCTGGCGGCATGGCGTGCCCTGGCCTGGCTGAGATTCTCCGCGCGATTTCGTGTATCCTGTTCCCAGTCTTCTCGAACGCTCTTCGCCCTGGAGGTTGCTCCGATGAAACGAAGGCAGTTCCTCAGAGACCTGGCATCCTCCGGCGCGGGCGCGGGCCTCGCAGTTATGGGTGCGCCGCTCCTCCTCTCCACCAACGCCTCGGCCGCCGAGGCCAACGAGCGGATCTCGGTCGCGGTGATCGGAATTCGAGGGCGTGGAAACGGCCTTCTGAAGACCTTCCGGAGCCGGTCGGATGTCGAGATTCGATACCTGTGTGATGTCGATTCCAATGTGCTTTCAAAGCGCACCGAGGAGACCGAAAAGGACACCGGCCATCGCCCCAAGGCCATCAAGGACTTCCGAGAAGCCCTCGATGATCCCGCAGTCCATGCCGTTGTTCTCGGAACACCGGATCACTGGCACGCGATTCCGACCATCATGGCCTGCCGGGCTGGGAAGGATGTCTATGTCGAGAAGCCGGATGGCCACAACATCCTGGAGGGCCGGACCATGGTCGAGGCCCAGCGAAAATATCAACGAGTCGTTCAGCTCGGCACCCAGTGGCGCTCCACCAGCCACCTTCTGAGCGCGATGGAGTACATCCGGAGCGGAAACCTGGGAAAGGTGCGTCTCGCCAAGGCCTGGGAGAGCGCGCGGCAAGGGACCATCGGCAAACCCGCCGACACCGAACCTCCCGAAGGGGTCGATTATGATTTCTGGCTGGGACCCGCCCCGAAACGCCCGTTCAATCCCAAGCGGTTCCATTCCACGTGGCGCTGGTTCTTCGATTACGGCACGGGCGACCTTGGGAATGACGGGGTGCATCGGCTGGATAAAGCCCTCCGTTCCCTTCAGGAAGCGGCGCGAGCCGAAGGGAGAAGGGTTCCCCTTGTCCCACACAAGGTCGCGGCGATGGGCGGCAAGCTGTATTACGATGACGCCCAAGAGTGGCCCGACACCCAATTGGTCACCTACCAGTTTGAGGACTTTGTCCTCTCCTATGAACTGAGACTTTGGTCCCCCACCGCCATCTACGGGCTTGATGGAGAAGGCGCCGCGGTGTTCGGCGACAACGGGTATTTGGTGTTTAACCACAACGGGTGGCGAGCTTTTGACGCGGACGAGAATCTGGTCAAGGAAGATTCCTCCGAGGACAGCGAGATGAACCATGTGGCCGACTTCCTCGATTGCGTTCGCTCCAGAACGAAGCCCAACGCGGATCTGGAGACGGTCGGTCACCCTTCCAGCCTGCTCTGCCATCTCGGCAACGTGGCTTGGCGCGCGGGCGAGGCGGTGGCCCTCGATCCCACAACCTACACCTTCGGAGAGAACGACGCGGCCAATCAGTTCCTCACTCGACCTGTCTACCGTGAGCCCTGGGTCTTGCCGGAGCTTTCCAAGGTGTAATTTCCGACTCAAAGGAGACCGCCCATGCCGGAAAGATTTCGTGTCGCGGTGATCGGCCACACCGGAAGAGGAAACTACGGGCACGGGATGGACACCGTGTGGTTGGACTTCCCTGACTGTGAGCTTGTCGCTGTCTCGGATCCCGATGAGGGTGGAAGGGGCGAGGCTCAGAAACGACTTGGCGTTGCGCGGGGCTACTCCGATTACCGTCGGATGTTGGAGGAAATCCGCCCCGACATCGTGGCCATCGGTCCGCGCTGGATCGACCAGCATCTGGAGATGTGCCTGGCCGCGATTGAGCGCGGTTGCCATATCTTCATCGAGAAGCCTTTCTGCCGCTCGCTCGAGGAGGCGGACAAGATTGTGGACGCCTGCGAGCGGAAGCATATCCAGCTGGCGATTGCCTTCCCCGCGCGTTACAGCCCGCGGGTGCACGCTGTGAAACGGCTGCTCGCGGAAGGCGCTATTGGGCGGGTGATCGAGCTTCACGGGCGAGGCAAGGAGGATCCGCGCGGCGGGGGAGAGGACCTGTGGGTCCTGGGTACACACGTGCTGAACGCAATGGCATTCCTTGCGGGATTTCCGGCTTGGTGCTACGCCACCGTCCTCCAAGACGGAGGATTGGCCGGGAAAGAGGATATCGTGGAGGGCCCCGAGGGGATCGGGCCACTACTGGGTGACACGGTGCAGGCGGTGTATGGAATGCCGGGTGGTGTCACTGCGCATTTCCATTCGGTTCGCAACGCCGGGCTCAAGGCATCGCGGTTTGGCATCCGGATTCACGGCGCAGAGGGGGTCGTTGAGATGGAGATGGGGGCCATGCCCAAGGTCCGTGTCTTGAGGAATCCGCGTTGGTCCACCGCGAACGGAGAGGGCAAGTGGGATGAGGTTTCCTCGGGTGGGATCGGAGTATCTGAACCGCTAACCGATCCCTTGGTCACGACATACAACGGGTTGGCGGTAAAGAACTTCCTCGAGGCGATTCAGACAGGGGGACAACCTCAGGCAAACATGTACGAGGCGCGAAACACGATCGAGATGATCGCCGCGGTCTTTGAATCGCATCGCCTCGGGGCGCGAGTCTCGCTCCCGCTTGAGAACAGAAAGAACCCGCTCGAGTTGATGAAGCGGTAAACGGTCTCCACCCCTTGGTTTTGAAAAGGTATAATCCCAGTTTGGGAGTCCAGATTCATGGCGACGGGTCTATGCACTTGGTCGCCGGCTTGTCCACCGGGAAGGAATCCACCCGATATGTCCCAGAAGATATTCTTGAGAGATGATGAAATCCCACGCCAGTGGTACAACCTCCAGGCCGACATGCCGACCCCGCTGCGCTCCCCATTGGGCCGCGACGGAAAACCCATCGGACCGGAGGATCTCGCTTCGGTTTTCCCGATGAACCTGATTGAACAGGAAATCTCCACCGAGCGCTGGATTGATATTCCCGAGGAGGTCTTGGACGCCTATTCGCTCTGGCGCCCTTCCCCGCTCTACCGCGCCACCGAATTCGAACGCGCCCTCGGCTGCCCGGTCAAGATTTACTACAAGAATGAGGGGGTTTCCCCAGCAGGGAGTCACAAGCCCAACACCGCCGTGGCTCAGGCCTATTACAACAAGGCGTTTGGGATCAAACGTCTCACCACGGAGACCGGCGCGGGTCAGTGGGGCTGCGCCTTGGCGATGGCCTGCGCCCGCTTTGGACTGGAGTGCAAGGTGTTCATGGTGCGCATCAGTTTCGAGCAGAAGCCTTTTCGGAGGCTCATGATGGGTGTGTGGGGAGGGAATTGCGTGCCCAGCCCGAGCCAGGAGACCCAAGCCGGGCGCAATGTCCTGGCGCGCGCCCCCGACACCCCCGGCTCGCTCGGGATCGCCATCAGCGAGGCGATCGAGCAGGCCATCGAGGATCCGAACACACGCTATGCGCTGGGAAGCGTCCTCAATCATGTGATGCTCCACCAGACCGTGATCGGCCTCGAAGCCAGGAAGCAGATGGAGCGAGTGAACGCCTACCCCGACATCATCATCGGCTGCGCGGGTGGAGGCTCCAACTTCGCCGGACTGGCCTTTCCCTTTGTGCTCGACAAGATTCATGGGAAAGAGATTGACTTCATCCCAGCCGAACCGAAGGCTTGCCCGACACTCACTCGCGCCCCGTTCGCGTATGACCACGGGGACGAAGCGGGGATGACCCCGCTCATGCCGATGCATTCGCTGGGGCACAAGTTCATTCCCGCTCCCATTCATGCCGGGGGGCTTCGCTATCATGGGATGGCCCCCTTGGTCAGTCGGCTCGCCATGGATGGGCTGCTCCGTCCACAGTCTTACCACCAACGCGAGTGCTATGAGGCGGGCATCCTTTGGGCGCGGACCGAAGGGTTCATCCCCGCTCCGGAGACTTCGCACGCCATCGCCGCGGTCGTGGCGGAGGCTCGCAAGGCCAAGGAGGAGGGGAAGGAGAAGACCATTCTGTTCAACTGGTCGGGCCACGGGCTCCTGGACTTGATCGGGTATGACAGGTTCATGCGAGGCGAGCTCCAGGATGTGGAGCTGTCCGAGGAGGAGCTCCGTGATTGTGTCCGGTGCATGGATTCACACCCGCGGCCGTAAAGCGAGATTCGGGAATTCCCGCCGGCTTCTTGGTGGGCATTGAAGGAAAGGGGCGGATGGGATAGATTAGTGGAGATGTCGGGGCGTGGCGCAGCCTGGTAGCGTACTTGACTGGGGGTCAAGTGGTCGCTGGTTCAAATCCAGTCGCCCCGACCATCACAAAACCCAATAAACACGGGCCTTTCGTAGCGGTCCGAGCACTTCGCCCGATCCCTTCATTCCCCCTCCATTCCGGCCCGATCCCAGCCCCGTTTCCGGAAAGATTCTGGAAACGAATTTCTACACGTTTGAGAGAAGTTGTTCTCCGGTTCAAGTGATTCACCCGCGCGGTGGTCGGCAACCCCGCGCGGCGGTCCGGGGGGAACTGCATTGCGGGACCCCTCGGACCATCACTCAAGAATCGGCCTACAAGCCTCTGTGAGAAGACTTCCCTCTTCCTCCACCTTGAGGGGCGCGGGAAGGTGGGATCGTTCAACCTGGCCAATCGTAAGCGGAAGAACCAAGCGGTTGGACCTTGTAGGCGGAAATTCAAGGAGAGGTGCAATGTCAGCCACACCCACTCTCGTTACGCGCGAGGTGCTCGATAACGATCCGAACTTCACCCCTGGCCACCTGTTCAACCCCACTCTCGATCAACCGGTTTACGTGGTCACCTGGCCGGAGCACGTTCATTTCCACAAGTACAACGGCGATGCCACCTACCACGGCTTCGATTCCGTTACCGAGGCGCTCGCGGTCTGGCCGGAGGCGGACGTGGACTACCAATCAATCGACCGACTTGGACCCTTGGCGCGCGACCGCTGGCTGGTCATGCGAGCCAAACCCGGCCCCCTGCCTGGAACGATCCTTGTCGGGCGAACCCCTCATCCGAGGGATGGCGAAGTCGGGGACGTGATTCGATTCAACGCAACGGGGATTGAGTCTCTGTACCTGGGAGGCGCGGTCCGGTCACTCCCCCACGATTGGCGCAAGACCCCCGGCGCGGTCGAATTCTGAAAACGATACGGCGTTGACGTTGACATAACCTCAAACCTCTTAGCATTCCGCGTGGTTATGTCACCGGCGGTTCGGTTTTGAGGCCGGGTGGGGAGACTCATCCGGCCTTTTCTTTTCCCCGCTTGCCGATCCGTCCCGATAGGCCGATACTTCCAGGTGAAGAGGGGAGCGGAGCGACTCATGAAAGTCTCATACACAATCCACCTGGAAGACGATGGCGATGGCGGTTTCATTGTCACGGTCCCAACTCTCCCCGGAGTCATCACCTTCGGTCAGACAATCGAGGAAGCCAAGGCGAACGCGGCGGAGGCGATTCTTTGCCACCTGGAAGGGATGCTTGCGGACGGCGAACCGATCCCGACTGAAAACCTCCCGATCCAAGAACGTCTTGAACTGGAAGTCCCGATCCCCGCATGAGTCCCCTTCCGGTCTTGACGGCGCGGGAGGTTATCGCGGTTTTCAAGCGGATCGGTTTCGAGGAATCCCGCCAAAGGGGAAGCCACCTTCGGATGAAACACCCGGACGGAAGGCGAGTCACCCTCCCGGTTCACTTCGGCAAGGACTACAACCGGAAGATGCTCAAGGCGATTCTGCTTCAGGCCGAAGTGTCCGAGGAAGAATTCACCCGCTTCCTCTGACCTCTACTCTACGAAATCCCCGAATTCCTTCGGCAACCGACGGGTTTCGTAGAGACTTCCCCGGATCGGGAAATGCTGGCCCGCTTGGGGAAGCTCACCCGCAAGCAGGGGATCAAACCCGCTCATATCGCGGCCCTGGACCTCGGAGGGGATAAGGTGGTGAAGTTGCCGAAGAAACGGAGGGGATGAGAATCCCCTCTTGCCGATCCATTCTCCCGGACCGACAATTCCCACCCTGACAAAGGACCGGGAGCGGAGGGGTGGACCGACCGAAACTAAGCTGGACATACTGTTTAGTTGTTCTTGCACTTACCGCCCTTCCGACTGCCCCGGGGATTTCACGGAACGAAGGGGATAGCGGGGAGACCCTCTTCCAATTCTCGGTAAACTGGTCCAATGAAGGATACGAAGCCCCGGAGCTGCTCCTTCTTCTTGGGGGACAATACACCTTCCCAACTGAGACACCGACAGTAACTGGAACCGCTACAGGGACAAGCTCCCAAACGCCTTCTCATACTCCGACTGAAACACCTTCGGCAAGCCCCACTTCGACTGTCACCTTGACACCCACGGTCACTGACACCCCCACTTTAACTCCCTCCTACACGGTGACCCAAACCGAGTCCCCGACCATCACACCTTCGCCCACGGTAACGGCTCCCCCCGCTGAATTCGCGGTGGGGGGAAGTTTCTCAGTTTGGAATCCGGTTCCAGTAAACAAGTTTCTCCGGGGGGATTCGATTGGACATGGCTTTTCAGTTTGGAACCCGGTTCCCCCGAAAAGAGATAGCAGTGGGGATGCAATTGGCCCCGGCTTCTCTGTCTGGAACCCGGTCCCCCCAAGCATGCTGAACAATGGGTTTGCGGTGGGGCCGTCTTTTTCGGTCCAAAACAATGGTCCATAACAAGTTTCTTCAAGAGGAGGATTTCTGAAATGAGTGGATCGTTATGGTTTCGAGTGGATCAAGATGGTAGGAACCACACTCTATCTTGTCTCCGGTGGCTTACCCCGACCTTGGCGGTTTCCTTCCTCCTGAATTGTGGACTGCCAGAAGCGGCACACGCCCAACCTTTCTCAAGCGGCTCGACCGGGGTTGACGGCCCTCTGGAATACAATCTTCCCGGCCCGATTCAAGATATCGTTTTTGATCCCTCCACCTTCCCTACTCCGCTCGATCAAGATGGAGACGGTGTTTACCACTTCACCACGATCCATATTCCCGCAAACGTTCACTTGATCCTCTCAGCGGAGATACTTGGAACCACTCCCGTGGTCTGGCTTGCACAAGGGGATGTTATGATTGAAGGGATAATTGACTTGACCGGCGCGAACGGTCACGGACCTTCCGACCCACGCCTTCCGGCTAAAGGGGGAGCGGGAGGATATGATGGTGGAGTTGGCGGAACTGCCTTGGAGATTCCGCTAGCTGGCAGTGGACCTGGGGGAGGATCGGGTGGAGGAATCGGGAGCGGTTCCGGTGCGGGCGCTGGACATTTCCAGGTTGGCGCTGCGGGAGGTGGGACATCCTTCGGGGGAATAGCCTATGGAAACACACATTGTCTACCGCTCGTGGGAGGGTCTGGGGGTGGTGGAGGTGATGGGTCTGTAATCCCTGCAGGAGGTGGTGGTGGTGGTGGTGGTGGTGGTGCGATTCTGATTGCAACGTCAAATGATACTGCCATAAACGGATCGATTCTCGCCTCAGGCGGTCCGGGTGGAGGAAGCACTGCGGGGGGCGGAGGAGGGAGTGGGGGAACGATACGTTTAACTGCGAATCGTGTATTAGGGAATGGAACCGTAAATGCTGCAGGGGGAAGCGCACCCTTTGGGGGTGTAGGTTCAGTCGGTCGAATCCGGATCGAGTCGTTTATTGACGAATTCAATGGAACCGTTTCCCCCCTTCCCATCCGATCCTCTCCGGGGGTGGTTTTCCCTCCCTCCAACTATCCCATTTTGAAGGCTACAACCATCGGAGGGACGGGGGTTCCAGAGTCACCGCAAGATGATCCTTCAAGCCCGGATGTTATCCTGAACGCAGAATCCCCAGTGACACTAAACCTTGAAGCGATGAATATCCCGGTGGGAACCACGGTCCGAGTCCGAGTGGTTTCCGAGGAATCGCCCCAACAGATAATCACTTCCTCCGGCCTTGCAGGATCATTCCTCAGTTCCACCGCCCAAGCCACGATCAATCTTCCCCTTGGACTTTCGCGGATATATCTGTATGCGTCATGGGACCTTTCCAAGAGCGGAGAGGAATCGGGCTTCCTGAAAGAATTCCCGGATGATCCGATTGAAAGGATAGAAACCGAGGCGGGTGAAGGCGCTGGGGAAACAGTGACAAGGTATCGCCTGAAATCGGGACGGACGGTGGAGGTTCCGGGGGGAGAATGATTGGAGTCGGGTGGGGAGACTCATCCGGCCTTCTTTTTTGTGGCCCTTCCCGATTTTTTCGCGGCCTTCTCTGGTTTCGACAAAGAAACCCACGGTCCTATCCCGGACCGGAAAGTAAGCTTAACGGTCTCGCCTTCCGTTTCCAGTCCCACGATTTCAACCGGGGGATTGAAGTCATCCCACTTGAGCGGATTGCGGTTCCGCAGCTTCGCCCATGCCTTCGGCTGGTTTCGGATGAGGCGCTGTATGAGGCTTTCCTTACTATATGGAGTGTGCCATTCATGCGGCCCCCTATAGCGTTTCGGCGTTTCGATTGCTTCGAGCAGGCGAAACAAACAATCACAGGCGGCGCTCCTTGATATTTGTTTTCCGGACTTCCGAACAATGGCGTGCTGCATGAGAAGATCGAGGAGATGCAAGGCGGCTCTTTCTTGTAGTTGGTTCCCAGTGAGGGAGAAAGGCGCGAGGATCGTTTCGTATCTCTGTCTCATCTTCGCAAGATCAACCGGCGGACCTCCCGGAAAACCCGTCGATTGTTTCCCCCAGTGGCCTATTTTCTTCGCGGCGCGCTTCGCCCCCATGCGGATTTCCTGAAGGCGCGCACCTTCCTCTTTCGCTTCGATTCTCAAGACGCTGAGGTGTTCGCCCATCTTCCGGACAGTCTCCTCCGGAATTAGAAGATCATCCTTGCCGCCCTCGAGAAACATTTTGAAAAGCCCAATGCTAAAACCAATTCTCATGCCAACCCGCCCCGAAAAGTTATGACATTTTGCCCCCCGAAAATGAACGCAAAATGTCCTTAGATTCTCAAGGGAGGGTATGCCTAAACTACTCCACAATCAACAGAGGAAGGGGATACGATATGGAATTCAAACCGGCTGAGCTGGCAAGGATCACGGGGTTCTCAAAGACTTCAGTTCTTCGTGTGTCGAATGAGCTCGGAATTAAACCCAAGCGGCGCGGTGTACTGAATGAACGGCGCTACTCAAAAGGCCAAGCGAGAAAGATTATTGCCGAAATCGAGCGACGCCGAAATCCGGCTCTTGCGCTGGGCGCGAGGGGGCGGGGATGATGCCTGGAAAAACGAACGCCCCGGAGGTCACCGAGGCGCGGGAAAGACAGCAACTGCAACGCAACAAGATGATGCCCGGGGATGCTGATCTTGTCAACCTGGGCGGCCCGGTTGAGACAGTGTTGCGTGAGCTCACCGCGCGCGGCTGCAATCCGCGCCGGAGCGGCTCCGGATGGCAAGCGCGTTGCCCCTCGCACGGGGACAGCACACCGAGCTTATCGATATCGGAAGGCGCGGACGGGCGCGCCCTACTCAAGTGTCATGCCGGGTGTGAGCTCGGATCAATTCTTTCCACGATCAACCTAAAGGCCACTGACCTCTTCCCGGAGGAACCCCAGCGCGCGCGGCGCAACGGTCACCCCACGTCGCGCAAGGAGACCAAGCAGCTCCGGCCCGACCTTGAGCCAGTTATTGAGGCGCTCCACCAAGCTCTGCGGCGCGATGAATCGGCGCAACGCCTGCTCTTGGAGTCGCGCGGAATAACGCTCGAGACCGCAAAGCGCTACCGAATCGGCTGGGATGCGAAACAGCGGCGGTGGTCCATTCCGATCCGAAGGCCGGACGGGGTGGCGGTCGGATTGAAGTACCATCGATCCGATAGCGGCCAATCCCCAAAAGTTATTTCCGAGTCTGGCTCTTCGGTTGCTTTGTTCGGCGCGGATCATTTACTCGCCGATGGCTCACTTGTTGTTATTACTGAGGGTGAACTTGATTCGGCGGTGGTCTGGCAAGCCAGTGGACTGCACGCGGTCTCCGGATCGGGCGGCGCGGCGGCGGTCAAGGCCGAGTGGATCAAGCTCCTCCACGGTCACCCTGTGGTCTTGTGGCCCGATAATGATGAACGCGGGCGCGAGGGGTTGAGCCGATGGCTCGATCACTTGGGACCGGATGTGCGCAACGGCGCGATAACCTCGGTTCGGATCGTTAGGAAGCGCCTGCCCGAATGCAAGGACGCGACCGACTGTTTGCTCAAGCACGGCCCTGAAATCATCCGCGCGCTGATCGAATCGGCGTTCGCCGAGGTGCATTCCGCCCCGGAGACCAAGCCCCGCGAGGCGGTGAGGCCATTTCTGGTTAATCTGGCCAAAGTCGAACCGGAGGCGGTTTCTTTTTTATGGGAGCCATACTTTCCGAGGGGCAAAGTCACCCTACTTGAAGGCGAACCCGGCGATGGCAAAACGACCTTCGCGCTCATGGTTTGCGCTCACGTGACCAATGGGCGCGGTTGGCCTGGCCCCGATGGCGAGTTGGGACCCCGGCGCGAACCTGGCCGGGTGTTGTATCTGAGCTGCGAGGATGGCCTGGCTGACACGATCCGGCCCCGCCTGGATCGAGCAGGCGGCGACCCGACCCGGTTTGTGGCGCTCACGGGTTTGACCAACGGCGAACCGATCTTCCTTTCGGACCACACGATGGTCGAGGCCGCGATGGCCGAGGTACGGCCCGCGCTCATGGTGGTCGATCCCATTCAGGGATTCTTGGGCGCGCGGGTGGACATGCATCGGGCGAATGAGGTTCGCCCCCTCATGGCTCGTTTGGGCAACCTGGCCGAGACTTACGGTTGCGCGGTGGTGGTGATTCGCCACTTGCGCAAGTCATCCGGAGACCATCGGCTTCATCGTGGGCTTGGCTCAATCGACTTCACGGCTCACGCGCGGTCAATTCTCCGGATTGGCCGGGACCCGAACGACTCGGAGGCGCGCGCCGCAATCCAGGTGAAAGCTTCGTGCTCGGCTGAAGGCCCCGCCATTGGCTTTCGGATCACTGACCGGGGATTCGAGTGGACCGGGGTCTCCTCCCTTTCAATCCAGGACATGGAGGCGGGGGAGACCGACCGCTCCGCGCGGGATGAGGCGATGGACTTCCTCAAGGAGGCCCTGGCCGAGGGACCCGTCCCGGTTCGGGACCTTCGGGGGGACGCCGAAGGAGCCGGACTCGCGTGGAGAACAATCGAACTCGCTAAGCGCGCGCTCGGCGTACGCGCAATGAAGTCCGGGTTCGGACGGGGGGGGACGTGGCAATGGCATCTCCCCTGACCGGGGCAAAGACCGCTAAGACCGCAAAGATTCCCTATATGGCGGTCTTAGCGGTCTTAGGCAAAACCCCAATAAAAACCATAGTCCGCAAAACTGCCTTTGCGGTCTTAGCAGAGGCGTCCCAAGTGATAACAGCTCCCCGGCAAGGGGCTAGGCGGGGGGAGGGGGATCGAAAGTTTATGCCCGAAACGGCTAGGAACGTGGCGTGTGCCGAGTAAAAAAACGCCCCCACAAAAAGCGCGAGCTAAATCATGATCGAGATTCACCCAAACCGATTCTACACGCGCGGTGACTTGGCGGAGCTACTCGCCCCCGCCGGGGTGGACGTGGATCACTTCATTGCGACGGTCAAGCCGAGGCGGGTTCTTAAGGCCCTCTACCGTGGGAGCGACTTGCTCACCGGCTGGGACCGCGCGCGGGAGCTGGGTGAACCCGTCCCGATCCCCCAGGCGAAGAATTCCGGTGGACGGCGGAGGAAGACCGGCCCAAACGGATCGGAAGACAGGTTGATTGGAGGCATCTTCTCACGGGAGGAAATAGGCTTGTGAGTGAAGAGAAAAAATTCCCGCTTGACTCGGACCCCCGACCCGGCTCTACGATGGAGGCGGTTGAAGGGGTTGCCATGATCGAGAGCGGAGCGGTTTCCATCCTGCCTTGTTCGCCGTTGCAAGTCTCGCCTCGGATCGGAGGTGAAACTGAAATGGCGAAGAAACCATCCTTTCGGATCGGCAAAGTTACGATCCGACAGTTGCGCCCAGGAACCCATGAGCTTCGGTGGAGCGACCCGGTTGAAAGACGGGACGTGAAGCGAAGAGTTTACGGCGCGCTTTCGGATGCCAAAAAATCAGCCGAGCATATCAACCTGTTGATCCACCAAGGCAAGGGTTATCTCCCAGGAAGGAAGGTGGCCCCGACCCTCAAGCAAGGTTTCGCGGAATGGCTCCGGCTATCGAGCATGCGGGAGGAAACCAAGCGGGACACGGCCTTCGTAATCGGGCGGTTCTTGCGTTGGGCGGAGAGCAACTATCCGGGGGTTTCGGATTGGTCTCTCATCCGACCCAAGATGGTTCAAGAAATGATCCTGTTCCTGAAACGGGAGGGAAAGGCTTTCGACACCCAGCGGCTCTACTTGCGGCCCGTGCTGGGTGCTTGGAGGTATGTCCGGGAGAACTATGGCGAGAGTGTGCCACCTGTTCCGAGGATTACTCTGAAACGGCCCCCACGGGAAGAGATAAGCATTCTCCACCCCGTGGAAGTCCATTCCTTGCTTGCATGGCTCAAAGACCACGCCCGGCACCTGTGGAGCATCGGAACCTTGCAGGCAACCTGTGGGCTTCGGATGTGGGAGGCGGCCTTCCTTCGCAAGTCGGACATAGACTTCGAGCTGGGGACCGTGACCGTTACGAAGACTCCATACCATGAGCCAAAGAACCGGAACAGCTATCGGACCCTCCCGATCCCCGTGGAGGCGATGAAGGCAATCGAGCAGACCCTCTCCCATGCGAGAGTGTGTTCTCTGTCCGAGGTTTTCCTGTCACCCACGGGAAGGGTCTGGAACCGGACTTCACTGGCTTCGGCATGGCGGCGGGCGCTGGAACGGGCGAGCCGAGACCTCGGAAACCCCCGCCTCTTGGGGATACCCCCCCGGAAACTTCGGGGGTTCTTTGCGACTTCGGCTTCTCGACTTGGAGCCAGTGACCGCGTGTTGAAGCGATACCTTGGGCATGCTCAAGGAGACATACTTGGCGAGCATTACCGAGCTGTGGACTTGGCCGAGCTGCGGGAGGTTTCGAGCCGGATGGAATCATGGCGGAGCCTGATTTCGGGAACCGAGTCCGGAAACATTCCGGAAACCGGTTTTCGTGGAAAGGCTCTATCCCTTTGAGTCCTGTGGGGTTATGGAAGGATCGTAGAGTGACTGGGGGAGTGGTCGCTGGTTCAAATCCAGTCGCCCCGACCATTCAAAACATTAGAGTTACGATGCGTGGAGAGGAATGACAGATTGAGCGCCGTAACCTCTTTCGTAACCTTTTTCGAGCCATCCCGCCGTTGCCGCGTCAGTCCGGGAGACCACTTGGTCCCGGAGTAGAGGGTACCGGACCTCCTCCTCGGCGTTGTACGATTGACCCGTGACTGTCCCCGGCGTGTGACCGAGGTAACGTTCGACCGGGTAACCGCTCCACCCGTTAATTTCCGCCTCCATGGAGAGAGTTCTGCGCAACCCCCTGGGTTCGGGCGCCTGGAGTCCAAACGTGACGCACAGGGCATTGTGGAGGACCTTGGAGTAGGCTATTCGGTCGGTCCATGCGGTGACAACGCGAGCCTCGGATCGGCGGACCTCCGCAAGGAGGCCCCCCACGATTGCCGGCAAGGGTAATACTCTCTCCGAGTATCGGTTCTTGACCGCTCCACGAATCCAGATTCGGTCCGCGCCAACCTCCGCCCACTGGAGGCGGAGCACCTCCAGGATTCGCAGCCCCATGACTCCCTGCAATGCGATGGGCAGCCGCAACTCAACTGGACACGATTCGAGCAGGGTGAGGACCTCGGCAAAGGCGAGGATCTTTCGTTATCACGCTGGACCGCGCGCTTGGCGAACGTTGAAGCCTTGGGCGAAGTCTTGCAGCCCCCACTGAGGCAAAACGAATACGGAGGCTGACCGAACCACGAAAATGCAGCGCTTGATTGTGGAGGGGGAACTCCCCTGCCTCGACAGGAAATGGGTGTTTTCGGCAAGGGGTTGATACCACAACCCAGCCCAATTTCGGATCCGCGTGTACCCAGACCAAAGGATAAAGGACTTACAGTACGCCGCGCAATTCGACGGGGTATACTCGCGCACCCGTCGGAGTGGCAGCCATGCCGCGAAGACAGCCTCAACGTGCAAGTCGGCAGAGTGTTCCGAATATCCTTGGCTGGGATCCGATAAACCGTGTTCCATGCCTCGAGCATCCGCTCGACCCGATCGGAATACACCCACCAACTCGGGACATCGATCACCAAATCAGATCCCGTACGATCTTCTTTCAAGCGCCACAGATCGGTGAGCGTCTGAACGACGAACCCGGATAACGGAACTTCCCGGATCCGGGGTTCGTTCTTGACCCCGGCATTGCGCGAGTCTCGATCTTCCACCTCCAGGGTCTTTCTCCAGGCGCGCCTGGCTTCCATCCTCTCACGAAGGGGGAAGTCCGGACGGCCTCAAGAAACACACCGCTCGTTGCGCTTGTGGATCCGCCGCCAGCTGGATGACGAATCCCGGCGCGGCCTCCTCCACATCGATCAAACGCACCATGGACTCGTAAGCGCCGGCATCCGGGAGGAGGCGAGTGAGGCAATTGGGCGACTCAGAAAAAAAACGCGCATGAAACTGATCGCGAGTATCCGAAGGGTACACCGGCAAATAAATGATCTGAGACTCAACCAAATCCTGGAAGAAGTGTGTCCCATAGGAGACTTCGGGAGCATGACCAGCTTCCTCCAGCGCCATTTCGACCAGGACCGATGTGTTGTTGATATCCGAGTAAGAAACGCTTACACCGAGATCGATGTGGCTGGTTCCCCATCTTCCAGGCCCTAACATCATGCACTTACCGTGCTGGACTGAGGGATGCCTGTTGATACGCCCCACCAGTCGACCCACGCCTCTTTTTTCCTCCGCGTGCGGGAGGTTGGCGTACGCCAGGGGGTCGATATACAGGGCGTATCGGATCTCCGGAACCACTCCGCCACAGACAAGTCTGTGCGCGCGGAATAACACTCGGTCCTCAGGAAATTCCCGCGGAATATCCACCACCACGCCTTCCGTGCCAGGGAGATTCATCGGGCGGCATTGCACCAGGTTGATGCGAATCTCACGATCGGGTCCGATAAACGCGGTAAACTCCACATCAAGAGGAATACAGTAGGCTTTCTCGATCACCTCCAGGATCCGTCCGACCAGCGAAACAAAGTTCGTGCGCTTGATCAGGTTATTGAATGTCAGCACAAGGGAATCAGCATCCGAATCGATGAACAACGAGGTGGGGTCGGAGACGAAACCATCCTTCATCAGCGAAACGAAGAGATCCTGATTTGGGTAATCGAATCCACCCAAGACCACCCTTGCGGTCCGGGTGACCAATGCGCCGCCGTCAAGATCCAGTAGGTCCACTTCGCGCTGCGAATACCGCGCGATTGCATTTCCCACCTCGGGGCGGAGATCCGGATGGCTGACCGAAATAAGCCTGGGGTAGTCACTGCTAGTCCTGTCGACGGCCCGTGTGCCTAACCCGAAAACCAGCCGGATGAAACCCTTTGTTCTGTCAATTCGATCACTCCATGCATACAGATTCTTTGAAAACGCCACTCCCGCCAAAGTGGGAAAAAAGGAGCGCTTATAGGGAGCGCCGGAAACCCGCTGGATCAGAAGTGCCATCTGCTCATCACTCTCAGCCAGCCCCCGTTTCCGACGATAGGACAGCGCATCCGGATTAAGCGCGCTTGCGTAGACAAGGCGAACGCACCGAAGGAAGGTCTCCAAGCGCTGTTCGGGGGTTCCCTGGTTGACACAGAACTCGCTCCTGTATTTCCCGGCAAACGCGTTTCCAAAACTGTCCTCGAGAAGACTGCTACTCCGAACGATGATTGGGGCCTGTCCGAAATAATCGAGCATGTTTTCAAACTGGGCCATCACCTCCGGGGGAAACGAGCCGCGCAGGAATCGCTCCTCGATCTCCTCGAATTCCGCATGGCTAACCGACTCCCCTTGAGTGAGCTGCAGACGCAGGCGGAACAAATCGTTATTGACTAGAAACGTGTAAAACACATCCGAACCGACATAAAAGGAATCGTGGCTTTCCATGATTCGGTCATATTCTTCCGGGCCGAGATGGCGGCGAAGGATTGAGCGAGCAAGCAACATGCCGAGGGCTTTCCCGCCGATCCTGCCCGACCCAACAACCCTCCGTCTAATCTCGAACAGGTCATCCAGGCCGAGGTATTCCTCCACGAGTTGCATGAATCTGGGATGCGCGCCCAAAAGCATGAGCGCAAACTCCTGCCTGAGGAGAACAAACTCGGGATCGGATGAAAGTTGGGCCTCGTTCATTCCTTCGTACTGGAGTAGCCTGCGATAAATCGATTCCCATGGAGCAATCGATTCCGAGCCCAACCTGAGGGGCTCCCGTCGCGCCCGCGCGACAACCGCGGCCGCCTCTCCGCTGAATATCACCGGCGAGAGCCCATCGTTGGAGACAAGATGGGGAAGGAACATCTTGGATGAATAACGATCCCACACTTTGAGCGCGTGGAAAAACTTCTGTCCACCCACTCGATAGACATTAATCAGTATCTGCGTGGTGTCACGGATGCGCGCCACCGCTCGGTCCTGATGGTTGCCCAGCTTGAGTCCAAAAAAGGCCACCGTGTCGAGCTCAAACAGAAACGGACAGGTAACCTGGAAGAAATTGGCAAGGAGCTCATCGGTTGCCCATTCTGCGACCAGGTCTGAAATGTTATCGAACACAAAATGGCACTCTCTGCCCCGCTCCTCGATGACACGGTGCAGTCTTGAACAGAACGGGTCAAAACCGGCGGAGGGATCCAGTTCGATGATTTCCAGTCCCGGCTGAGGCGTGAGAATCGGGGCATGGGCGGCAAAGCGGACATACACACACGCGAACCCATCTCGAATAGCCTGAGCGGCGAAGGGCTGGGCGAAAATGCGGTAGTCTTCGAGTTCATTCACCTGCCAGACAACGTTGTCTCCCAGGTGGATCCCTAGAAGCGTGTCGTCCAACGAAGGGTTCCCGCTTCGTATGGTCCGTGTGGCGGGGGACATGTCAGCCCCTTGGATGCCGAGATGCGGCTAGCGCTTCGCCGGCGAGCATTCCGTCAGATTCTGCCACGAATCCGCATTGAATCAACCACGCGGGTCACCGCCACGACATAGGCGGCCTTGCGCATGGTGATGTTGAAGCGCTGGGAGGCATCCTGGACAGCGTGATAGGAGGCGGTTTGCTTCTTGTCCAGACGATCGTAGATCATCTCCTTGTCCCAATGAAACATGTACGAGTTCTGGACCATCTCAAAATAAGACACGGTCACCCCACCGGCGTTGCAGAGCACATCCGGAAGATGGTGGATTCCCTTGCGATGAAGGAGGACATCCGCTTCAGGAGTGGTCGGGCCATTCGCGAGTTCAGCGAGAATCTTGGCCTTGATTCGTGGGGCGTTGGCTTCGGTGATGACGTTCTCAATCGCGGCCGGAATCAGGATGTCCACATCGAGTTCGAGGAGATCCTCATTGGAGATCGCCTCGGTTTTCGGCATTCCTATCACGGAACCGGTCATTCCCTTGTATTTCCTGACCGCTTCCGGGTCGAGGCCATCCCGGTTGAAAACGCCTCCCTTGCTGTCACTGACCGCGACCACTTTCGCGCCGAATAGGCTTCCGCACAGGAGCGCCGCGAAGTAGCCCGCATTGCCGAATCCTTGAATCGCCACGCGCGAGCGAGACAGCTCGATCCCTCGGGTCTGGGCGGCCTCGCGCAGGACGAACATGCCCCCTCTCGCGGCCGCATCCGCCCGCCCCACCGAGCCTCCTACCGCAAGCGGTTTGCCCGTGATCACGCCGAACTGGCTCTGACGGCTGAGCTTGAAGTATTCGTCCATCATCCAGGCCATGACCTGGGGATCCGTGTAGATGTCAGGGGCCGGAATGTCCTTCTCGGGGCCGAGATATTCAAACAGGGCATCCACATACGCTCGGCTTAACCGCTCCAGCTCATTACGCGACATTTCCTTGGGATTGCACATGATCCCGCCCCCCGCTCCCCCGAGCGGCAGATCGAGCAGCGCGCATTTCCAGGTCATCCAGGCCGATTGCGCCCGTATGGCGTCCACGGTCCGGTCAGGGTGAAAACGAATTCCCCCTTTTGTAGGGCCACGGGCATCGTTGTATTGCACCCGGCATCCCTGGAAGACCTTGAGTGTTCCATCATCCATACGGATGGGGAGGGAGACATGAACTTCACGCATCGGAGAGCGAAGCACCGCGTGGACATCCGGATCCAATCGCAGAATGTCGGCGCATTCCGCCAACTGCCTGTTGGCCACATCGAAAGAACTTACCTCAGGCATTTGATTCTCCTCCTCTCATCCGCGGCTCTCGCCTCTCCATCGGCAACCCTTCCGTTCGCCTGCCCCTATCGGGATGCCTTTCTGGGACGCCACAAATCCGGTCCATCCTCGCACGGGCCCCCTTCGGATTCCTCCTTCAAATGTGTGTGCGGATCGTTCCGAATGAGACCTGAAGCCAGGCGGCCGATCACGGCGGGACGCCAAGCCTCCTCGTAAAGGTAAGCCAGAATATCACTCTCCGGACTCAGGTGGGCGGGGCGATTCCGGATCCCAGATCCCGCCCAGATAACGGCTCCTAGAAACTCTCGTTGGAGCTCCTGAGCACAGAGGTTCAGCATCCATCGGCAGGTCGCCAGCCCATCGTGATGGCGGCCACCATGGCAGCACTCCACCGATAGGCTCTGGAATTCCGAGGTTAGGTCCCGTCCTCCCGGCCCCAAGATTCGGCCGACCTCCTCCGAGGCTTGCTGACAAAGCCGAAGGGCCTCATCGGACTTCCCCTGGATGCACTTTATGATGGACAAGTGGTGGAGGCTCATATAGTGAGTCTTGGTGCTGGTTGAGGGGATCTTCGCGAAGGCGGCGTTCTTCTGGATGGCCAGGGATTCCGTGTATGCCTCCTCCGCGCGATCATAGTCCTCGACGAATTGGTATAGCAGGCCCATCAAGTTGAGCCCGCTTGCCGCCTCTAAAGACTCCGCGCCGAAGATTTGCCGCTCAATGGTCAGGGATTCAAGGAAGTAATCCCGCGCCTCCGCGAATCGGGTCAACGCAAAGTAGTAAACTCCCACTGTGCGCAGCATCAGCACGGTGTAGGCGTTTGGCTGGTGGAATTTCCTCGCCTCCGCGAGCGCCGCCAGGAAATCCGTCTCCGCGGCGGCAAAATCTCCCTTCCGCAGGGAATCCTTTCCCGCGCCCTTTCGGCGCATCATCAGGTCGTAGCTCACCTGAAAACCTCCTCGCGGAACCCGACAGTCGGGGGGAGAGCCCCGTGGTTGAGCCGACTCACACCAGCCCCTGATCGAGCATCGCATCCGCCACCTTGACAAAGCCGGCGATGTTGGCCCCGACCACGTAGTTCGCGGGGTGACCATACTCCTCGGCGGTGGAGCGCGCCGAGTCATGGATCCGTTTCATGATCCCCTTGAGTCGCGCATCCACTTCCTCCCGGCTCCACGACATGAACTGGGAATTCTGCGCCATTTCCAAGCCGGACACGGCCACTCCGCCGGCGTTGGCCGCCTTTCCGGGACCATAGAATATCCCCTGGTCAAGGAACACCTGGACAGCATCCGGATCGGAAGGCATGTTGGCCCCTTCCGAAATGAGGGTGCAGCCGTTCTTGACGAGGACCTTCGCGTCCTCTCCGTTGATTTCGTTTTGCGTGGCGCTCGGAAACGCGCAGTCACAAGGGATATCCCAAGGCCGCGCGCCATCGCGATACTGACTGCCTCGGAAATGCGAGGCATACTCATTTATCCGGCCACGACGACCGTTCTTGAGGTCCAAGACATAGGCCAGTTTTTCCTCATCGATGCCGCTTGGGTCATGGATGGTTCCGTTGGAATCCGACAGGGACACCACCTTGCCCCCGAGCTGATTGACCTTTTCCACCGTGTATTGGGCGACGTTGCCGGCCCCGGATACCAGGCAAACTTTCCCCTCGAGGGAGTCGCCGCGTGTCGCAAGCATCTCCTCGGCGAAGTAAGTGGCCCCATACCCCGTCGCTTCCGGCCGGATCAATGAGCCACCCCAGTTGACTCCTTTCCCAGTGAGGACGCCGGTGAACTCGTTCCGCAGCCGTTTGTACTGTCCGAACAGGAAGCCCACTTCGCGTCCTCCCACTCCGATGTCACCCGCGGGAACATCCGTCGCGGGTCCGATGTGGCGGAAAAGCTCTGTCATGAAAGACTGGCAGAAGCGCATCACCTCGCCATCGGACCGTCCCTTGGGATCAAAATCGGAACCGCCCTTCCCTCCTCCCATCGCAAGCGTCGTGAGGGAATTCTTGAAAACCTGCTCGAACGCCAGGAACTTCAGAATTCCGAGGTATACGGTGGGGTGAAATCGAAGCCCCCCTTTGTAGGGGCCGATGGCGCTGTTGAATTCAATTCGGAAGCCCCTATTGATTTGGAAGTTTCCACGGTCATCTTGCCAGGGAACTCTGAAAATGATGACCCGCTCGGGTTCAGTCAGTCGTTCCAGGATGCGATTGGCGCGATACTTCGGGTGGCGTTCGAGCGCCGGTTCCAGCGAGTCGAGAACTTCTTTAACAGCCTGATGAAACTCAGGTTCACCTGGATTCCGGGCGACAACCGTCTGCATGACCTCCGTGACATAGGACATCCCTTTGCCCTTTCGGATTGTGTGGCTCCCAGCGGGAGCAGAATTGGAGGGCCTCCACTGGCTCTTTTTGGCAATGCGCTACCGATTGCAAATGGCATATAATTGCCGAAAAGAATACCCGTCCTCTCCCCCTGTGTCAAGATGAATACTCTAAACGGAACCACAATGCCTGAAACCGGCGGACGTGGCCTTCCTCTTCGGAAATCATTGAGGAATTCGCTTCACAGGCCATCGTCGGATTTGATGCGGTCGTTCCCCAACCGACCCCTGCGGCAGGCCAATCTGGACCTGAGAGAACCTGCCGGAGTGAACGTGCCGGCGCCAGGATTGCGCGCGTACTTCCGTTAATCACTTGAATTCCGCCCGGTCGCGTGGCAGTATTCAGGTGCTTATTCGCCACTTACGGCCCGCATTCATGCGAGAACCTCTTTCACGCCAGAGAGTCGCCATTCTTCGAATCCTCCAGGACGCTCACGAGCCGATCGGGAGCGGTCGCATCGCGGAGGAGATGAAGATTCAGGGCTATGACCTTTCGGACCGAACCATTCGATTCCACCTCCTCGAGCTCGAGAAGGAGGGGCTCGTTTCCGAGGGTCGACGCGGCAGGGATGGGGGACGGACTCTCACATATCAAGGTTCAGAGGAAGTCCGCAATTCACTCGTCCAGGAGCGGGTCGGGTTTATCGCCACGCGGGTCGAAGCGATGGCTTCCCAGGTGACACTCTCGCCCGAAACTCGTCAAGGGCTGGTGGTGGTCAATGTGGGACTGATTGACCGAACCCATCTGACCAGCGCCATGCGCGAGATGATCCCGGTCTACCGAACCGGGTTGGGGATGGGTCAATACGGCGCCCTTGTAAAGCCGGGGGAGAAGGTGGGGGGAGTTTCCATCCCTCCCGGGAAAGTAGGGGTGGCGACTGTCTCAAGCGTCACAATCAATGGTGTCTTACTTGGATCTCGAATTCCAACTTGGTCCATCTTCGGGGGAGTGCTGGAGATATCCGAAAAAGAGCCGGTGCGGTTTACGGATGTTATCCATTACAATGGCACCTCTCTCGATCCCCTGCAGGTTTTCATCCGTGGCAAGCTCACCAATGTCCGACGCGCGGCGCGAACCGGGACCGGCCGAATAGGCGCCAGCTTTCGCGAATTCCCCACGACCGCGTATCATGAGGTGGAGCGCTTGATCGGGCTTCTCGCGGGAATGGGCCTCGATGGATGCCACCAGATCGGCAAGCCGAACCAGGCTTTTCTTGGATTTGGAGTCCATGAAGGCATGACAGGTCTGCTGGTCAAAGGCGGGATGAATCCGCTTGCCGCGGTGGAGGAAGCGGGTATCCCGGTTCTGATCCATCCACTCTGCGCCATGGCTTTTTTTGAGACACTGGTGCATTACGAGGAAATGGCCCACCAATCATCCCGAGAGGATTTCTGATTGTTCTCCGGGACCCCGGCGCCGGGGACATGGAATGATCGAAATGAGAGACCCCGGTTCCCCCTCGGATCCCCCCGAGGAATCTGTCCGACACAGTACAGGTCTTCCCGGCTTGGATGTAGTCCTTCAGAAGCTTCTGCCCGGCGACAATGTCGTTTGGCAAGTTGACGACATCGGGGATTTCCATGACTTCGTGGTCCCCTTCTGCTCGGCGGCCGCCGTGGAGGGGCAGAAGCTCACTTACTTCCGTTTCGCGTGGCATACACCCCTGGTTTCGGACTCTCACGCCGAGGTTGTGGAACTGCGTCCCACGGAGGGATTTGAGGCTTTCATCGCCGAAATCCATCAGGTCATCCGGAGGAATGGCCCCGGGGGATTCTATGTATTCGACTCCTTGTCGGAGCTGGCTCTGGAGTGCTTCAGCGACCAGATGGTGGGCAACTTCTTCATGCTGACCTGCCCCTTTCTTCTGAAGCTTAAGGCTGTGGCTTACTTTGGGGTGCTCCGCCACTACCACTCTCCACAGGCCGCTCAACCCATCGCCGAGACCACTCAGATTCTCATTGATGTGTATCGATCTCAAGGAAATCTGTACGTGTATCCCAGGAAGGTCGCGGGTCGGACTTCACCCACCATCCACCTACTTCACGCTTGGGAGGGGGATAGGTTCAGACCCATCACCAGTAGCGCGGGAACCGCCGAAGTGCTCACCGCGGTTCCCTGGTCGGGAATCCAGACGCCCCCTTACGGCATGGGAGTATGGAATCATGCCTTTTTCCACGCGGAGGAAGTTTGGCGAGCCCAACTCCGCAAAGAAATCCCTCGCGAAAAGGTGCGTGAAGCCTTTCGAGGGTTGTTCCGACTCATCATTTCACGCGAAGAACGTCTGCTCGAACTGGCCGAGAAGCACCTTTCTCCTCGGGATATCCTCGGCATTCGCGCGCGGATGATAGGAACCGGATACATTGGGGGAAAAAGCGCCGGAATGCTTGTAGCTCGGTCGATCCTGTTAGGAGAAAACCCAGAGTGGGAGGGGAAACTCGAGGCGCTGGACGCATTCTATATTCCATCGGATGTGTTCTACACCTACCTCATCATCAACGACTGTTGGTGGATCCGGAGGCGACAGCGTGATCCGGAGAACTTCCTCGAGTTCGCGGACGAGGCCCGCCGGCGTATCCTGACAGGGAGCTTTCCTCAAAGCATTTTGGACGGCTTTGAGCGTATGCTGGAATACTTCGGCCAATCGCCAATCATCGTTCGTAGCAGCAGCCTTCTTGAGGACAGCTTCGGTAATACGTTCGCCGGGAAATACGAGAGTGTCTTTTGCGCGAATTCCGGCAAGAAGGAGGAGCGTATGGAACAGTTCCTCCAAGCCGTCCGGATTGTGTATGTCAGCAGCATGAGCGAGGAGGCCCTCCGTCATCGGGCCGAACGAGGGGTGTTGGACCAGGATGAACAGATGGCGCTTCTGGTCCAACGAGTTTCCGGCGCTCAATATGGAGACATGTTCTACCCACAGGTCGCCGGCGTGGGTTTTTCTTTCAACCCCTATGCTTGGAGTCAGTTGATTGACCCCAAAGCAGGCATGGTAAGACTTGTGTTCGGGCTTGGAACACGGGCTGTTTCCACCAAGGTTGACGACTACACCAGACTCGTGGCCCTGAACGCGCCCCACCTTCGTCCTGAAACCGGAATCGATGAGGTTCGTCGGTACACTCAGCGACTTGTTGATGTTCTCGATCTTGACCGCCAGGAGGTCAGGAGCATTCCCTTCGAGGAAGTCATCGCCACAAGCCCCGGGTTGGACTCAGATCTGTTTGTCGCGGTTGATGAGACCGCCGGGCTATACCAACGCGATCGAGGAAGCGCGGCCATTCCCTTCAAATCCCTCTCGCTTGATCGTCTGATACAGGAAACCCCGCTGGCCAAGGACCTCAAGAGCATGCTCGCGACACTTGAGGAAGCCTATGACCAGCCCGTGGATATAGAGTTCACCGTCAACCTGAGGCAGGGCGGTGATTATCGGATCAACCTGCTGCAATGCAGGCCCCTCCTCATCCGTGAGGAGAGCCTGTCGACCCGGATCCCCGAGGATATACCCGACCAGGACTTGGTGTTCCAGGGACGGGGGGCCGTGGTCGGAACCAGCCGCGCTTTCCCGGTTGATCGCTTCATTTTTGTTGTTCCGTCTTTGTACAGCCAGGCTCCGCTCCAGGAAAGGTATTCTGTCGCGCGCTTGCTCGGGAAGCTGAACCGTCTCCAATCACGGAATTCCCGTGTCGTTCTGATGGGACCCGGGAGGTGGGGAACCTCGACCCCTTCCCTCGGAATTCCGGCGTGCTTTGCTGAAATCAGCCGCATGAGCGTCGTCTGTGAATTAGTGACTATGCGTGAGGGATTCAGCCCCGATGTGTCTCTCGGCACTCATTTCTTGAGCAATCTTGTCGAAACCGACATCCTGTATGTGGCTCTTTTCCCGGAGAGGCGAGAGACGGTTTTGACAGAAGAGTTTTTTCTTTCGAGGCCGAACCGCCTCGCGGATTTTCTTCCCAATGAAACCCGTCTGAAGGAAATGGTGCGGGTGGTGGAACCCACTGAAAACGGCGAGGAGATTTGGTTTTACGCCGATTGCTTGACCCAAAGCATGCTCTGCTTTCGCCGCTATAGGGACAAGTCTTGAAAGACTCACCGGTAAGCATTCGCGCTTGAGGTTTTGCCGTCCGAAACTGCCTCCGAGTCGCCCCCATTGGGGTCCCCGGAGAATCCCCTCCCTCGGACGGTAGGGGGTGGCGGTGGTCTCCTGTGTCTCTGGAGTTCTTTTTGTGTATCCTTCACCCTGGCCCGCCCGTAGCCCAGCAAAGGAAGGTGTTTTTGCCCATGAACATCAGTCCGGTCGACGCGGGGATAGTGCTCGTTTATCTGGTCTTGATGCTGGCGGTGGGGGTTTACCTCGAGCGCCGCGCCGGGAAGAACATGGAAGCCTATTTCCTGGGGGGGCGCTCGATCCCCTGGTGGCTGTTGGGGATGAGCGGCAGCGGAAGTTACTTCGACATCACCGGAACCATGTGGATGGTGTCGGTGTTCTATCTCCTGGGGATGCGCGGGATGTGGGAGCACTGGTTCTGGTGCTTCCCAGTGGCCGGTTTCATGATGGCCTACAAGGCCAAGTGGGCCTATCGCAGCGGGGTGCTCACCGGGCTTGAGTGGCTGATCTTCCGCTACGGTCCCGGCAAGGCGGGACAGTCCGCTCGATTTGTCGCGCTTTCGATAGCCATCCTCGGCATGGTCTTCATGATCGGTTACGCCGGAGTGGGGGTCGCCAAGTTCGTGGAGGAGTTTGTCCCCATCCCGAAATCGATCTCCATCCCGATCCTCTTCGGCATCACGGGGGTCTACACCGCGCTGGGGGGGTTCTTCAGCGTGGTGATCTCCGACCTGTATCAGACCACGCTGCTCACCTTCGCGGCCATTTACATCGCGGTGGTGGCCTTCATCCAGATCGACCCGGCGGCCTTTCGGGCGACCGTGGGAGATGACTGGTTTAGCCTCGCCCCGGTGATGCATCTGGCAAATCCTCCCGAGGAGTATCCCGATCCCTTCGGGCTGCTGGTGATGATGTGGGTCGCCAAGGGACTTCTTGGCTTGGTGGCGGCGGGCGGGGGTGGAACCGATTTCCAACGATTCCGGGCCGCGCGCAACGAGGGGGAGGCTTGCAAGATCGGCATGGCCTGGGGGGTGTTCCTGAGTGTGCGCTGGAGCCTGGTGATGGCGTTTACCGTGTTCGGGCTTTCGATTCTTTCGCAGGATCAGGGCGCGGTGGACAGCGAGCGGGTTCTCCCGATCGTGCTCAATCGAGTGATCCCGGTCGGGATCAAGGGGATCATTCTGGCGGGATTGCTTTCGGCCTTCATGAACTCCGTGGACTCGATGCTCAATGTGGCCGCCTCCTTCCTGGTCAACGATTTCGTGAAGCCGGTGTGGAAGAACGCGACCGCAAAGGGGCTGGTGTGGGCCAGTTACATTTCCACCCTCTCGGTCATGACCTTGGGAATTGTGGTGAGTTTTCAAACCGAGCGGATCGCGGCGATCTGGAACCCGATCAATTTCGCGCTTGGCGCGGCCTTGCTCGCCCCTGGGCTGTTGGCCCCATACTGGTGGCGGATCGGGGGCTGGGCGATGTGCGCCTCGGCGGTCTGCACTCTCCCCGCCGCGCTGTATGTCAAGGTGTTCACCGACATGCGCGAGCTCCAGTACTTCCCGATTCTGGCCGGGATCAGCGCGCTCTCCGCCGTGGTGGCCGCGCACGTGTTCCCCCCAGCGCCGGAGGCGACCTTGATGGACTTCTACCGCAAGGTCCGCCCCTTTGGGTTCTGGGGACCGGTGCGGAGGATGCTGGAGAGGAACGGGGAGGACTCGGCCCGGTTCGAGCGCGACCGCCTGGATATTCCGATTGCCCTCATCGGGACCACCTCCTTCGTGTTCCTGTATGTCTTGATGATGGACCTGGTGCTGCACAACTGGCCCCGCGCCGCGGTTCTTGCGACGGGAGTCCTGCTCGGGGTGGGGTTTCTTTACAAGCTTTGGTGGCGGAGGCTGGGGGAGGAGTGATGTTTCGGATTCAATTCGCCAAGGGGGTGGACCGCGAATCCATTGCGCTGAGCGCTCACCCCGGCTTCTTGGAGATCATCGCTCGGTCACGGGAGGAATTTCGCCGTGGGGAAACCCTCTCTCTGGCCGAGATGAGAGCTGCGTTCGGGGAAACTGCGGCGCGAGGTCCACGCCGGATGGCGGCGAAACCTCGACCGAAACCCATCAACCATCGGTAGGCCCCCTCACGGTCCCCAGAAGTTGATGTCCCCGCGGCTGGTGGTCCCATTGGTTGGGGAGTACGGCAGGATCAGGGGATAGGAGGCCGGTTCGAGGATGTCGAAGTGGCGGTCCGGACCGATGCTCCGGATCGAATACTGGTACTTCAGCTTGATGTCGAAGAAGTCCCTCCAGAATTGCCCCGGCGGATCATACGAGGTCCGGCTTCCGTAGGCGTAGGCGTCCGCCTGAAATCCGGGAATCTCGCGCGACAGATCGAAAGCCTCCGGGGGAACCTCGGCGATGAACCGGATCGGCGTGGTGAGAGGCAGAAGCCGGTGCGAGGTGATGCTGTTGGGATCATACCCGGGCCCCCAGCTCGCGGTCTGAAAGAGGTTCAGGTATTTCCGGAACTGGGTCTGATAAGCCTCGAGCGCGGTGACCAGCGATTTGAGGTCGGACTGCGCGCGAGTCACCTTGGCGCGCTGTTGCGCCTCCAGGAAATTGGGCAACGCGATGGCGATCAGGATCAGGATGATGGCGATCACAATCAAGAGTTCGATGAGGGTGAAGGCGCGGACCGGATTCGACACAACGCGTTGTGACACGGGCATGGCAAGGCTCCTTTTACCGCAGGGAATGTAGACTCGCGGGAACAGACGGGCAAGCGGAATCTCGAGGGAGGCTTTCGGGGATGCAATCCGCTGGGAAGCCCGCTCCTGTGTGGGGCGCGGTCAAGACTACCGGGCCGGTGAGGTCAAAGAAGTTTCCGGCAGCAGTTGGTTGGCCTTCAGGAAGGCCAGGATTTGTTCCGCCATCAGACGGTGCCCCTCCTGATTCGGGTGGAAAGCATCCTCCGTGAAAATGTCCAGCGAATCGGTCTTATCGGTCCTCATGTCCAGGTAGGGGGTTCCTGTCTCCTCGGAAATCTCCTTGAGTTTTGGGGCAAGCGCGTAGTAGCACCGAAAATAGGACAGCATCATCGCCCGTGCGCCGGAATCCCGGATCACCTCAAGGATGGACTTGTAGTTCAACTCCAATTGATCCAAAAAACTGATGTTCTGGATCCACTCTCCGCTGGGGGATTTCTGGCTTTCATCCACGGCGATCCAGGCCCCCTCGGGTTTGATCTCCGGATGGAGCAAGACATAGTCGCGAAACACACAGGCGAGACGATAGGTTCGCAGGTCCGCGATGGAGTCGGGAACATGGAAACCGAAGAGACGTCGGGAACTCATGTCATTGAGAGCCTCGTTCAAGTCGTTGGCCCCAAAGAGACAGATCACCAGATGAGGATGGTACTTCTCCATCTGGTAGCGGATGTTCCGAAGAATGGAGGTGCTGGTCTGCCCCGGGACGCCGGTGTTGAAGACCACAAAGCTCCCCTTCCCTTCCTCATTCAGCATGCGCCCCAAGACCTCGGGATATGCTTCCTCGCGTTTGACCCCCAACCCGAAAGTCGTGGATTCGCCGATGGCGAGAATCCGGAATTCCCCTTCGGTGGGGACGCGTGCGAGGTCCACGATCTGACGCGGGGCGAGGATCAAGAGTCCGGCAAGACGCAGCGATATTTCCGTGGCCACAAACAGGAGAAAGACAAAGCTTGCCTCGAAGGCGGCGCGCTTGAGGAGCGCGCGCCACCGGATGCCGGAAAAATCCACGGGTTCAAAAAGAACCTTCCATCCCATCGCCTGACTGTGCGTCCCTCGCGGCCTTGACGGCATCCGGTTCTCCACCCGACGCGGAGACACGGATGGAACGGTCGCTTCAACACTCAGGAGAGGGATTGTAAGATGCCCACAGTAACACGGCAAGTATGGTTTAGCAGATACGAAGGACAAGAATCCGGTTGAGGGATCCGGTCAAGCCGAGTTTCCTCCCCCCTCGCGCCCTTCTATCTCGTCGCGGATACGGCTGTAAAGCGCGCGGTCGATGGGATAGCGCCAAGCCACCAACATGGCCACGAAGGTGCAGAAACAAGGCACCCCGGCATAGAGGAGGGTCAGGGTCCAGATCACTGTGGGGCTTTGCGCCTCGTTGGGCACATATCCCATTCGGTCAAGAATCGGAAAGGCGACACCCGCGCCGAGCGCGCGGGCGAGCTTGCGCGCGATCAGCCAGAAGCCGACAAATTGCCCCTCTCGGCGAGTGCCGCTACGCCATTCCTCATAGTCGATGACATCCGCTTGCATGGAGGAGGGAATCGCCAAAGTGGCTCCATAGCCAACCGCCGAAAGGCAAATCAGAACCGTGTAGAGCTCTGTGTCTCCCGGCCCGAGGAACAGCACCAGGCTGAAGGCCCCGGTGTTGATCGCCATCGCCAGCATCCAGGTCTCCTTTTTTCCAATCTTCCCGGCGAGGCGTATCCAGAAGGGGAGCAGCGCGAATCCGATTCCGAAATAGAGCGCGAGAAACAGCGAGGCGTTCTCGCTCCCGAGGACATACTTCACATAGTAGAGCAGCAGGGTGGCGGGCAGCTCCCCGCCGAAGGCCATGATCGTGTAGGCGAGGAGGAGGATGGCGAAAGGGCGGTTCGCCAACGCGCTGGTGATGTCTCCAAGAAGCGCCCCCTTGGGACGGCGGGCCTCGCCCCAGTGGCGCTCCTCAACCTTGAGCAGACAACCGACCAAGAGCACAACCAGGAGGAGGGAGTAGCTGATCGCCAGGATTTCCAGTTTGTGCCTTTCGGTGTCGCCATCCGCGCCACCCGCCCAGTTCTCAAGGATCGCGGGAAAAAGGGCGGAAAACAGGGTCCCCAGGATGAGCAGGCCATCTCGGAGCCCGAGCAGGCGCGTTCGCTCGTCATAATCCGCCGAAATTTCCGCCCCGAAGGCCTCGTAGGGAACGGTCACCATTCCCCAGAAGAAGAAGAACAGGAAAGTCCATAGGGTGAGCCACAAGGTCGCTCCGGCGGCATCCAGACCCACTGGCGGAACCAGGAGGAAGGTGAAGGCGATGCCGGTGGGGATGGCGGCGGCGGCGAGCCAAGGCTTGCGACGTCCCCAGCGGGCGCGCGTTCGGTCGGAGAGCATGCCAAGCGCGGGATCGATGATCGCGTCAAACACGCGCGAAAGAAGGATGATCCAGCCCAACTGCGCGAGCGGGACTCCGACCACATCCGAATAGAAACGCGGGAGGTACACATAGAAGGTGACCCCCATCAGCGCGAGCGCCAAGGCGGGCGCGCCATAGGCGATCTGAACGGACTTGGGGACTGGGCGCTCCACGATCTCGGCCCCTTGCTTACTTCTCCTCTAGTCGCTTCTCCAGGATGAGACCATCCTCGGTGGGCAGTTCATAGTAGTTCTTGCGGATTCCGACCACCTCAAAGCCCGCGCTCAGGTAGAGGGCGCGGGCGGCGGCATTGGAGGATCGGACCTCGAGCAAGGAGCGCTCGGCACGCGCCCCCCGGGCCCACTCGAGGGCGTGGCGGAGCAAGTTGCGGGCGATGCCTCGACCGCGCGCCTCGGGGGACACCGCCAGATTGATGATGTGGAAGTCCTCGAAGGATTTCCAGGCGATTAAGTATCCCAGGACCCGATCCCCCTCCAACCAGCACCAGCTCTTGCCGTAGGGGAGCGAGAGTTCGCCGAGGAATGCCTCGCGCGGCCAGGGCAGTGGGAAACTGACCTTCTCAATCGCGCACACCTGGTCGATGTGTGACTCCTCAAGCGGCGCGATCATGGATCCGGCATTCCCAAGGGAACCGACCTCAGGCCGGACGGATGTCGGCCACGACGGCGTCCGCCTCGATCTCGATCAGCGCGGCGTCATCAATCAGGCGCGCGACCTCGACAATGCTGGTGGCGGGACGAATCTCGCCAAACACCTCGCCGTGAGCCTTGGCGACCTCCTCCCAACGCGAAACATCGGAGACAAACATCCGGGTGCGGATCACATCCTCAATCCGGCCGCCGAGGGCCTCGATGGCCGCGCGAACAATCGCGAGCGAGCGTCGAGTCTGTTCCTCCAGCGAGGACGGATAGGTCCCGTCGGCGTTGATCCCCACGCTTCCCGTGACCGCGATGATGCTCCCGCTTCGGACCGCGCGGGAGTACCCCATGATAGGCTCCCACTTGGAGCCGGAGCTCGCGGTGAGACGACCCGCGCGCTCGGCGACCGTGATGTGAATGTCGTTCGGCATGCAAGTCCCCCTTAAGGTTTCCATTCAAGGAATCGTTCGAAATTGCCGCCGAGCAGGAGGGCCGCATCGCGGCGAACCTCCTCCTCGGTCACTTTCCAGCCCGTGGCGGCGACATCCTCATATTTGTCCGCGAGGACCTCGGCGATAATCCCCCTCGAGTGCTTCCACTTGTAGATCACTTGATCCAAGACCCGCGCATCCGAGTGCTGCGGGATCATCGAAAGGCCCAGGAGCTCGATGCGTTCGCGGGTGATCTCTTCGATGATGCTCGGATTGTTCATGAACCACCAGCAGCCGAAGATCATCAGGTTCGGGAATTTTCGCGCCGCGACACACAGTTCATGCTGATTTTCGCGCGAGAGCATGGTCACCAGGAACTTGTTGGCGGGGTAGCGCTCGCAGATATGCTCCACCGCGGAAACATCCGCGCGCCCCACCGCGTCGCCGGCGAGCTTGAGATTCGGATTCACCTGTCGCTTGACCCCGATCATCATCGCGAAGGGGAGGTTGTATTCCCGCGCGACCGGGAGAATGCAGCGGTCGAGCAAGGTCGTGGTCGCCGAGAAATCCGGGAACGAGAAGTCCGGGGTGAGCGAAACCGCCATGTAGATCGGCCTCATTCGCCGGATCCAATCCTCGAGGAAGCGGCGGACTTCCTCCTGGTCCTCGTTGTCCAGCCCGCGCGCGGTTTTGTACCCCCAAGATTGGAGCATTTCCGCGGCCTTGTCCCAGCCGATCAGGAGCGGATCCATGCGCAGCACCGGCTTGAAGCGAGGGTCCAAAACGACTCCTTTCTCCCAGACCGGGCGCTCAATCGGATCGAAGGGGTCGTTGGTCATGACCACCTCACGCAGGTTCGCGAGTTTGAAAACACGGTCGATGTGGTCCTTGGCGTTGGTCGAGCGGAAGAACTCCCGGTAGGCATTCAGGTCCCTCGCGCCGACATCCAGGTCGAGTTCCGAGAGCGTGGTGAGGACCCCACGGCAAGCCTCCGAGACCGGGGAGCGCTCCAGGAAAAGGTGTCTCCAAATGTGGTCCGCCTGGTTCTGCTTGGACATGGACCAGAAGGCTCCATAGGGCATCGGGGCAACTCGAAAGGCTTCGGCGATGAGATAGTGGTAGGTGATGAGTTCATCCACCCCCCAGAGCAGGAGGTCCCCGAAGGGCAGGTCGTAAAGGTGGGTATGAATATCCAGAACAGGGGTCTCCCTGACAATTCGTCCGACCTCCGCGCGAATGCTCGTGGCAGGAATGGGTTGACTCATGGCCGCGCTCCTCAACTCGGATGGGATGGGGGAAAGATACGACCTGGGGGGGATCGAATCCAGGGTTTGAGGGGACGATCCCGGTGGAAGCGCTACTGCCCCACCTTGGTGGTCCAATCCAAGGCGAACTCGATCAGGACCTCCTGCGAATTGGCGTCCTTCCGCGCCGAATTGAGAATCCACAACAGGTCCTTGGCGTTCACGATCCCATCCCCATTGGCATCCATGTCGAGCGTCCTTCCGGCAAAGGTGTTCTCCAGGCGCAAAGTGTTGCCTTGGTCATCCACAAGGCAGATGTCGTAGTAGTACACCGTGTCGGACAAGAGGTCGCGGTCCACCACCGAAACCTCTCCAGCCGAAACTTCCGCCACTATGGTTCCCGGGTTCTCGCCGCAGTCCCCAAGCTGTTCCCTGTTGGCGGCGCGACGAACCAGGAAGCCGAGCGTGTTCGGATCGTTGTCGCTCTCCCAGGTGACCCGCATCTGAGTCTGCGAAAGCGCCTCGGCGCGACCGTTGGCGAGCTTCGCCAGGGTCCTACCGTCAAACGTGTTCGTGAGCTGGCGGACTGTCGATCCGCCTCCTTTATTCAATGAAACCTCATAGATGCGATAGAAGTACATTGTATCGCTCGATAAACCCAAGTGAACGAACGCATCCTGAAGCGAACCTACTCCGGTCACGACGTTGTAGGGTCCCTCAGGCTGAGGCGCACTACCGATGATGTGTCCAGAAACGCCAGGATTCCCGGACCGATCCCATTCCATTGCCAGAGCGTTGATCGCCTCGTCCGTGATCCGCCCCTCCGTGAGCTCACCTGGGTCTTGTTTGAGCACACGAAAATAGTGGTCCGTGTCTCGAGGGATCATAAAGCCCGTTCGTGTGCGCGCCCCTGAGACTCCCAGAGTGTATAGACCATCTTCAATTAGGTTCGTTATCACTATGCCCCCGTGCCAGGTAAAGTCGTCGACCCATCCTGGAGAAGGGGCGAACGAGAATCCTATGTTATACGGTGGCTGAGCGCCAAACGTGACTGTTGGATTGACCGAAGCATCCATTTCGTGCGAGAAGGTGAATTCAAAAATGGCTGTTCCTAAGCCCATTGTGGTCGACTCATCCGGAACAACGTCAATAAGTCGGGGAACCGCGGTCTCCGTTGGAGAGGCGGTAGTCGTAGGCGAGGGAACGGGCGTTTCCGTCACACTCGGGAAGGGTGTACGCGTGGTAGTACCTGTCGGCGATGCTGTTGAGCTTGCTGTTCCAGTTCGGCTCGGAGTTCCCGTTAGACCTAGCGTATTGGTGCGTGTCGGAGTTTTCGTGGAAGTTGGTGTCAATGTGTCTGGAAGGATAACCGGGTAGAAGCCGGTACGGTGATTGTTGAAGTGAAACGTCATCCATGAAGGGAAACGACCTTCGGGGGATCTGGCGCCGGTTTCGAGGCAGTAAATCTTTCCGTCCGCCGAGCCAAAGGCGACGTCCAGAATCCCATCCATATCGATATCAGCCGCCGCCGGACTGCCATCGATTATACCACCCGTTTCAAAAGGCCACCCAGCAGCAACCGATCCCGTATTGTTGATCGTGTACAGTCTCCCATTCCGGTGTCCCACAACTATCTCCGGCTGGCCATCTTCGTTAATATCCACACATATCGGTGAGGAGAGGTTGAAGTAAGGCCCAGCCTGGAATGGAAATCCTGGTACAATTGTACGATTTCGCTTGATGGCATAGACCCAGCCTAGCGGAGCGGCATCAGGATCATCACGGCTTGCCACAATAATCTCAAGTTGCCCGTCTCCATCGATGTCACCCACAGCCGGTGACGATTCATGCCTCTTTACATTCACAGGCCACCCTGGCTCCAGGTTCCCGTAGCTATCAAGAAGATAAATCCTATTGTCATTGTATTCACCACAAACAATGATCTCCTTCGAGCCATCCTCATCGAAATCCACGATGACAGGAGATGCGTTAATGTAATTAGCAGGTTCAAATTGGTTGAAGCCCGGCATGAAGCTCCCGTCGGTCTCAAATGCGTAGACACGCCCATTCCATGTACCTCTCGCACAGTTTACTATCTCCAAGTTACCATCGCTGTCCAAGTCCGCCACTGCCGGCGTTGCAAGCAAGCCATAATTTGATGGGATACTGGCGGGCCACCCTCCAATCCATGCTGCGCCAGAGATTTCGAAAACCCGCATTGAGCTAGCACTTGTAATGAGTATCTCAAGATCCGGATCCTCATCAAGGTTCGCAATTACCGGCGACGGGCAGAAACTATCCAATTCATACAACGAGCTCGCGCCCACGAATTGTGGCCATCCTGAGAAAATCGAGCCATTCCCATCTAGTACGTATACGTTCCCGGTGTGTGTCATGACCACGATCTCATCCTGGTTATCTGCGTCTAGGTTTGCCAAGGCGGGGGCACCAACAGCATTCCCAGAGAGCGACACGGGCCAACTCCCCTCGACTTGGCTCCCATCGGCATGAATGGCATATAGCTTTCCATTCAACGCACCCACAACAATTTCCAGTGACTCATCTCCTTCGATATCCGCGATTCCAACTGAACCCAATACTGCAGCTCCTGTAACCACTGGCCATCCAGGCTTCGATCGAGGTCCGCCCACTGGTGTGGCTGTGAGCGTAGGTGTTTGACCAGCTGACTGGGTCACGGGAACAGAGAGAACTATCGGAGCCACGGTAACGAAGAGCAGAAGGAACTTGGACTTAAGGTAGAAAGCTCGTGGCAAACAGGAGGTGACCCGGAACTTATCGGACCCCATTGCTGAGCCCTTGGAAGTTCCAGGGGCGGACTTGGCTTGCATTATTGTCTAGCCTCCTGATTCCATTGAAGTGTGAAGTCGACTAGGACATGTTGCGGGTTGAGATCCTTCCGCGCCGAATCGAGAATCCACAACAGGTCCTTGGCGTTCACGATCCCATCCCCATTGGCATCCATGTCGAGCGTCCTTCCGGCAAAGGTGTTCTCCAGGCGCAAGGTGTTGCCTTGGTCATCCACAAGGCAGATGTCGTAGTAGTACACCGTGTCGGACAAGAGGTCCCGGTCCACCACCGAAACCTCTCCAGCCGAAACTTCCGCCACTATGGTTCCCGGATTCTCGCCGCAGTCCCCAAGCTGTTCCCTGTTGGCGGCGCGACGAACCAGGAAGCCGAGCGTGCTCGGATCGTTGTCGCTCTCCCAGGTGACCCGCATCTGAGTCTGCGAAAGCGCCTCGGCGCGACCGTTGGCGAGCTTCGCCAGGGTGCGGCCCCCGAACGGGAGCGTGAGTTGACGGTTCTCGCGCAGTTCGGGGAAGTTCTGGTCGAAGAGCAGCTCATACACTCGGTAGACATAGAATGTCTCCTCCGCAAGGCCCGTGTCCACAAACTCCGTGCTGTTGGGGAGTGTGAACCCGGCGAAGGAATACGGACCGGCCTCCGCGGGCGCGCGCAGGACAAAATACCCCAGCAGCCCGGTGGTCCCCTTAGCCGCCGAGGGTTGCCATTCCAACGCCAGGGCGTCCGTGAAGGCCTCCGTGACCATTCCCTCGGTGAGCGTGCTCGGATCCTGTTTCACAATCCGAAAGCGATGAGCGGTGTCCTCCGGAATCTCAAATCCGCTCGCGCTCATCGTCGGACTGATCCGGAGTGTATACGTTCCGTCAGGGATCGCTTCCGTAACTTCGAAAGCTCCATGCCAAGTCCCATCGCCCGTCCACCCTGGCGAGGCGTTGAGAACATGATCCGTATATGGGGCCACGAGGCCAAAGGTGACATTCAGGTCCGTATCCGTGTTCATCGCCTCGGAATAGGTGAATGAGAACAGAGTGACTCCGACATCAATCGGAAAGCGCTCATCGGGCCAGACCGAGACCAGATGCGGCGTGGGGGTCGGCGAGGGACTTGCGGTTGCCGTGCGCGTTCTCGTCAGAGAAGCTGTTGACGTGGGTGTGGACGTATGTGTGGCCGATTCTGAAGCGGCCCGTGTTTCCGTGGCGGTCGGACCAGCCGTTTCCGTGACCGACGCGGTCGCGGTTTCCCTCGTGGTGGAACTCGCCGTCGGCGTCGCCGAGGCGGTAGGCGCCGATGTTTCCGTCATGCTCGGTTCCGGGGTCACGCTTGGCGTTAGAGTGGCGGACTCTGATGGAGTCACCGTTTCAGTCGGCGTCCCGCTGTCGGTCGGGGTGGAGGTCGGCGTCGATGAAACCGTTGGAGTCGCTGACTCTGACGGAGTCCCTGTGACAGTCGGACTCTCCGTATCCGTGGGGGTTGCGGTTCCCGTCTCGCTATCTGTTGCGGTTTCCGTCGGACTTGGGCTGGTCGAAAATGTTGGCGTTGCGGTCGTGGTTCCAGTCGGGCTTGGGGCCTCGGTTTGTGTGCCGGTTTCGGTGGGAGAGGCCGTAAAGGTCCGAGTGGGAAGCAACGCGCCGTATTCATCGGCTCCGATGTCGAAACCCGCTCCAGCTGGGCGGGACTGACTGTCCACGTCCAGGAAAGGGGCGTCAACCGACGTTCCCGAGTCTATCGCGGGGGAGGCGATCATCAGGTGAAGATCGCCATTCGTCGGGTCCACGAAAAAGGGATTCCCCTCCAAATTATCCGAATTTCCGGGCATCGTGTTCAGGAATCCGATATCCGCCACGCTTACGCTCCCCTCGTCCAGGAGGATTCCAAGCGAGTTGTTGAAGAACAAATTGTTGACAATCGTCATCTCGGCATTGGTCGTTCCCTCTGCCACCCCATAGAAGGAGTTACCTGAAATAATGTTGTTTGAAACGGATAGCGATGCGGCGCCGTCCGCAAGATAGATTCCATTCTGTCCATTTCCATGAATACTATTATTACGAACCCTTCCTGGATCAGCATTGTTGTTTATATAAACACCTTGTGAGCCATTGTTGGCGATAAAGTTGTTCACAACATCCAGATTCGAGCCATTTCCCCGATTTGCATACACCCCATAATACCAGTTATTCACAATCACATTTTCGGACACTACAGCATTCGCGGTCAGCAAGTTTATCCCATCCTCCGCATTTGAGTCAATAAAGTTCCTTTCAATCAAAACCGATCCATCCACAATGAAGATACCACGTCCAAAGTTATTGGATACGATATTGCCGCTCAGAGAACTGAACGTTCCACCACTGATGTAAATGGTATAGCCCTGATAAATGTCCCCATTGCCGGTCATCGTATTGTTGTTGACGATTGAGATCCCACACTGGATCAGAGTAATGGCGTTACCTTCCCCGGAGAGAACATTGTTGCCGACAAACGTGTTGTCCGTGATGGTCGGATTATCCCCTCCTATAATATAAATCCCTCCCCCAATGTTATTGGTGAAGGTGCATCCGGAGATTGTCGGGGAACCGGCTCCGGATAGAGCCACGCCGCCGCCATATTGATTCGACGTGGTGTTCGAGTGAATGATACAGTTATGGATGAGCGTGGACCCACCATGCAAAAGGATTCCCGCTCCGCCGAAGAGCGACGGAAGGGCGTTCGTGACCGTCAGTCCCTGAATCCGATCCTCAGGGGACTGACCGTATGCCTGAATCACTCGCTCCGACTGCTGGGCGTCAAGAAACGTGACTTGAGGTCCCTGGTCTCCCACGAGCGAAATCCCCGCCTGCAAAGTGATGGGAAAAATCTCCGAGATCCCATCCCCGTCCTGCGCGAGGTTGTAAGTCCCTGGAGCCACATGAATGGTGTGGCTGGACCCTAAAATCTGAGTGAGCGCATACGTGATGTTCCGCCAGGGGTCTTCCGCTGTTCCACTGCCCAAGAGGTTCTTCCCATTCTGAATGTCCACATAGTAATGGGCGGAAAACGTGGTGGAGGAAAAGATCAAAACACAGAATGGAATTAGCAAGGGCCGCGCAATCATGCTCCGAACCAGCGCCTCCTCTTCTCATATCCGTTTCGCCCCCCACGGGGGTCGGGTGCGAGCGAGGGTTCACGCGCAAGCAGAGTGCCCCTCATTGGAGACAGGAATTCAACCTGTCCGTTGTTCCACATCACTCCACCAACCTGGTCCAATCCAAGGCGAACTCGATCAGGACCTCCTGCGAATTGGCGTCCTTCCGCGCCGAATCGAGAATCCACAACAGGTCTTTGGCGTTCACGATCCCATCCCCATTGGCATCCATGTCGAGCGTCCTTCCGGCAAAGGTGTTCTCCAGGCGCAAGGTGTTGCCTTGGTCATCCACAAGGCAGATGTCGTAGTAGTACACCGTGTCGGACAAGAGGTCCCGGTCCACCACCGAAACCTCTCCAGCCGAAACTTCCGCCACTATGGTTCCCGGATTCTCGCCGCAGTCCCCAAGCTGTTCCCTGTTGGCGGCGCGACGAACCAGGAAGCCGAGCGTGCTCGGATCGTTGTCGCTCTCCCAGGTGACCCGCATCTGAGTCTGCGAAAGCGCCTCGGCGCGACCGTTGGCGAGCTTCGCCAGGGTGCGGCCCCCGAACGGGAGCGTGAGTTGACGGTTCTCGCGCAGTTCGGGGAAGTTCTGGTCGAAGAGCAGCTCATACACTCGGTAGACATAGAATGTCTCCTCCGCAAGGCCCGTGTCCACAAACTCCGTGCTGTTGGGGAGTGTGAACCCGGCGAAGGAATACGGACCGGCCTCCGCGGGCGCGCGCAGGACAAAATACCCCAGCAGCCCGGTGGTCCCCTTAGCCGCCGAGGGTTGCCATTCCAACGCCAGGGCGTCCGTGAAGGCCTCCGTGACCATTCCCTCGGTGAGCGTGCTCGGATCCTGTTTCACAATCCGAAAGCGATGAGCGGTGTCCTCCGGAATCTCAAATCCGCTCGCGCTCATCGTCGGACTGATCCGGAGTGTATACGTTCCGTCAGGGATCGCTTCCGTAACTTCGAAAGCTCCATGCCAAGTCCCATCGCCCGTCCACCCTGGCGAGGCGTTGAGAACATGATCCGTATATGGGGCCACGAGGCCAAAGGTGACATTCAGGTCCGTATCCGTGTTCATCGCCTCGGAATAGGTGAATGAGAACAGAGTGACTCCGACATCAATCGGAAAGCGCTCATCGGGCCAGACCGAGACCAGATGCGGCGTGGGGGTTCGCGTCGGGGTCGGCTCGCCGGGACGAAGGGTGTTGGTGATCGTGGGCGTGGGGGTGATGGAGCGAGTGGCGCTGGCGCTTCGGGTGGAGGTCGGCGTGCCCGTGAGAGCGAGCGTCGCACTCGGCGTGGCGCTATTCGTGGCGGTTGGTGTTTCGGAGCGGGTGCGGGTCACTGTTGCCGTGGTGGTGGGAGTTGTCGTGGAAGAGGGAGTGGCTGTGACCGTCACCGTCGGAACCGGAGTGGAGGTTCCCGTGGAGGCCACCGTGGGGGATTCCGTCGGAACCGGAGTGGAGGTTTCCGTGATGGTTGCTGTCGGAGTGAATGATGGGGGAAGATCGGTGTTTGAGGAGGTCGGAGAAGCAGTCGAGCTCGGTGATGGAGTTGAGGTCGGGGATGCGGTCGCTGATGGGGTCGCAGTCGCAACGGCCGTATCGGTGTGAGTCGGGGAAAGGGTCGAGGTCGGAGGCGCCGTATCGGTAACGGTTGGCGTGGCCGTGGCGGAGTTCGTGGGGGTCCACGTGGGGATCTCAGTCGGGCTGAAGGTCTGGGTCGGAGTGCTCGTGCCGGTGTCGCTTGGAGTGGGGGTGTGCGACGGGGTATATGTCCGGGTCTCGGTCTCGGTCGGTGTGAGGGAGGCCGAGGGGCTGGGGGTTGGGGTCGCGGTGAAACTGACGGTGGGGGTCGGGGTCGGCGGCGTGCCGTTGATCAGTCCGCCGGGCCAGAAGCCATATTCGGCGGAATAGGAGACGCTCGTGGCCGTTCCGCTCCCACCCTCCTCGGCGAGTGAGGCGTTCAGGTCATAAGACGCGCTGGAGGCAGGCTCGCCGCCGCCGTTGAGCTCGTATGGATGAAGGGAATACGGCCCACCGGTAAGGGGGGCGGAAAGGACGGCGGGGGTGTAGGTGAGCAGGAGAATGCTGAACCACGGAGAACGGATTCGGAACGGTCGGAAATTTCGGAAAACGGAAGTGTGGACTGGACGCTTCCTTCCGACCCCGCCGATGGTTCCGAGAGTTCCGTGGTTCAACACTTCTCTTTCCTCATTTCATCCAGTTTCAACCGCTTCACCTCAATCCTGTCTGATCCGAAATTGATCAGAAGTGCGAGTTTGTATTCCGTGGCCTTGAGGTACCCGAGAGTCTGAACGACATCCACTTTCTCAATGGCGGCCTTGGCCTTGGTCTCGATCAGGACATCCTCCACCAGGAAATCCACCCTTCGCCTGTCCACCCGCTTGCCCTTGTAGAGAATCGGCACGGTGCATTCCCTGGTGAATTCCAGCCCCTCCGCTTGCAGCTCAAGAGCAAGCGCAGTCTGGTAAGTGGTCTCCATGAAGAAGGGGCCGAGCTCCTTGTGAACCTCCACCGCGCATTTCAGGATGCGGTCGGTGACGGCGCCGAAGTCATAACCCTTGTGGGAGCGCATGGCAGAGGGTTCTCCTTTCCTGGGTGATGGGAGAGGAACGGTGTTGAATCACGGAGGATTCGGAAAGGTCGGAGGGATTGGAAAACGGAAGTGTGGACTGGACGCTTCCTTCCGACCCCTCCGATGGTTCCGAGAGTTCCGTGGTTCAACATCGCATCCCCCTACGTCTTGATGATGAAAACAACCGCAAAGTACGGGTCGAGTACGTTGTGGGGCTGGCCGCCGCCGGTGGAGTCCGTGAAAAGCTGCGTTGTTCGACCAGGGGTATAGGAAGCGGAGGGTTCATTGTAGGATCCCCCAGTTCCACTAAAGCCCCACGGGCCATTAAAAACTTGCCCATGAGAGTGGGCAGGGATTTCACTCTCCGTCAACGTATGTGTCGCCTCGCCTCCAGTCTGCGTCAGCGCCCCTGTCACATTCGTCTTTGGCACACCCGAATCATCCTGCCTCGCACCCATCGGCGAACGGTCGCGGAGGTCAGGCAGGTTGAAGGTCGTAGTGCCATCGCCGATGCCGTAGATGGTTCCGAGAACTCCAAACAGATTCGCGTAGGTGGTCCGGGAAATTGCCGAACCGTCGCAGAGCAGCCAGCCGGAAGGGATCGCGCTGATCGGCCCGGCCCACATGCGGACTTCACCGGTGAGCAAGAGCGCACTGGCTTGAATTCCGTTCACTGTATCCGCGTCCCCCGCCGTCTCCGCCCTCACCGCATGAAACGCATACCCCGCGCTGGTCACCTTCTGATCCGGCATCAGCTGTTGATTTCCATTCGCTGTTCCGTCATCAAACCAGACCCGCAGGACAATGTTGTCATCGTCGAACACACTGCTCTGAATTGGGATCATGTTGGTCAGGGAAGCGTCTCCCAGGCGAACATTGTAGATTCCATTTATGACTGGTAGGTTGACCGGATTCGTGGGTGTCCCCACGGCATTCAGTTGCGTGCCATCATTCGTCCACCGGTTGAGACCCGTGTCCGGATCGATCAGCGCGAAGCGGAAATCCCCGTTGCCGTTGAACGGGTTCCCGCCCACCTTGATGACCCCCTGGTGGTTCATCTGCAAGGGGATCGCGGCGAAAGAATGGGGAATTGGGAAGAGAGAATGGAGAAAGAACAGCAGGGTTCCCAGGGGGACAGAGAGACGGGTCATGACTAAGCCTCCTTCGATGGGATGGGTGTTGAACCACGGAATTGCCGGAACCCTCGGAGGAGTCGGAAGAGGGCCTCGAGGGCATCGGTCCGTTTTCCGATCCTTCCGAACCTTCCGATTCCGTTTCCGTGGTTCAACAAGATTCCGTTCACCGTGGTACACCGTCGTTCCCCGGAATCCGGGAATCTTACCAGGAACCCTAGCCGTTGTCCCACGCGTTTTCACGTCTCTGACAAAATGTGACACTCATGCCGCCGCGGCGACAAGTTCCAGCTCGCATCCGTCGTAACCCCGCGGACGTCCCGTAAGGGACCGAACCAGCGGCTGGAGCGGGGAGTAGATGAAACTCTGACCGGCCTCCTCCAGCGCTTCGATCAGCGCGCTGAAATGCTCCGGCCTCTCCGCCAGAAGCAGGCCGCCGTTCGAGCGCGCCTCAGCCGCCAGGCGCTCTGCCTCGAAGCGGGTCCAGGCGTCTCGAGTGGGAACCTCGGTCCCTTCCACATCGAATTCGGGGTCCAGCGAACCCCATTCGCAACTCTCCACGTCAATCCAATAGCTCATGATTCAGTCCTCCCTTGTGTGTCTGGGTGGCAATGCATTCACTTCTCTCTTACGGAGGAATGGGAGAGAACCTTACATCTCTTTTCATCCCGGAAAGCCCGGCTCCCCTAGCCAAGAGAGAACTGTTTCAAGAGAATCCCCCATTCACACCTTGAGGGGATTTCGATGCAGCCAGTCACACCCACCAGCGCGCGGCTGGAGCCGACGCTCTTTGAATTGTCACGCCCGGGACGTCCGGGATACCGCCTTCCGATCTCCGGGGTTCCCGCCGGGATTGGAGCCAGCGCCATCCCAGCCGCCCAGCAGCGCGCATCCGGACCGGCCCTTCCGAGCCTCGCGGAGCCGCAAGTGGTCCGTCACTACACCCGCCTTTCGCAGCTCAATCTGTGCATCGACAGCCAGTTTTACCCGCTCGGCTCCTGCACCATGAAGTACAACCCGAAGATCAACGACGAGCTCGCTTCCCTTCCCGGTTTCGCGGACCTGCACCCGATGTCCGACTCGGAGAGCTGCCAGGGGGCGCTCGCGCTGATCCACGGGCTGCAGGAGGCGCTGTGCGCCTTAGCGGGGATGGATGGGTTCAGCCTCGCGCCGCTTGCGGGCGCGCAGGGAGAGTTCGCGGGGCTGCTGGTGATCCGCGAGCACCTTCGCCGCAAGGGAGAGACCGGGCGCGACACCATCCTCGTGCCGGATTCGGCGCATGGGACCAATCCGGCGAGCGCGACCCTCGCCGGATTCAACACACTCCAAGTCCCCTCCAACGATCGGGGGCGTGTGGACCTCGGCAAGCTCAAGGAGGCCCTCAACGACCGAGTGGCCGGCTTGATGATGACCAACCCGAGCACGCTCGGGCTGTTCGAGTCGGAGATCCTCGCGATCGCCGACTTGGTCCATCAAGCGGGAGGTCAGCTCTACTATGACGGCGCAAACCTGAACGCCATCGCCGGAATCGCCCGCCCCGGAGACATGGGATTTGATGTGGTCCATATCAACCTGCACAAAACCTTTTCCACGCCGCATGGCGGCGGCGGTCCCGGAGGCGGACCTGTGGGGGTCAAGGCGCACCTCATCCCCCATCTTCCCTCGCCGCGCGTGGAGCGGATCGAGACCGACGCGGGCGCGCGGTATGAATTCCGATTCGACATCGATACCTCGATTGGGGCGCTTTCGTGCTTTTGGGGAAACTTCGGGGTCCTCGTCCGCGCTTACACCTATATCCGCCACCATGGCGCGGAGGGAATCCGCGACAACAGCCGCTGCGCGGTCCTCAACGCCAACTACTTGAAGGCGCTCGTGGCGAAGCATTTTCCGCCCGCGTATTCGGGGGTCTGCATGCACGAGTTTGTGCTCAACTTGCGCGAGGCGGACATCGGCGGCCAGCGCGCGATTGGAGTGGCCAAGCGCTTGCTCGATTACGGGGTCCACGCCCCCACCGTGTATTTCCCGCTGGTGGTCCCGGAGGCGTTCATGGTTGAACCGACCGAAACGGAGACCCCCGAGACTTTGGAGCAGTTCGCCGCGGCGCTCGAGAAGGTCCGTGAGGAGTGCCTGACCCAGCCGGAAGTCATCGATGGCGCGCCCTGGACCACACCGGTGCGGAGACTCGATGAGGTGACCGCGGCAAGGAACCCGGTGTTGGTGGAGTAGGCCTTCATCAACGGACTGGTCTGGCCGGACAGCGCGCGCCCCGACCGCTTGCTCGCGCATGGTTGCGCGGCAAGCCACTCACCGGAACCGACCCGGCGCTAACGGTACTCGGCAAGTTCCAGGAGCACCCCATCCGGATCATGGAAGTAGCAAAGGATCTTTTCGCCCGCGGAGTGGGTGATGACCTCGGAGGGGACATGCACCGGGGGGCCGACCAGCGGGACCCCAGCCTTGCGGAGCTTTTTGCAGGTGGCCTCGATGTCGTTCACCCGAAAGGCGATATGACGCAACCCCCGGGTGTTGGGCAGCGCGCATTCGGGCAGCGATGTTCCTTGCGGCGCGAGGTATTGGAGGAGCTCAATGCGTGGTTCGCCCGCCTCGGCCAGGACATAGGCCACCTCGGCGCGCACCCCGGAAAGTCCCACAATCCGCTCGATCCACTCGCCCGAAAGGCTCGCGCGGCGAATCTCACGCATCCCCAGGACCTCGGTGTAGAAACGGACCGACCGTTCCAGGTCGGAGACCACGATGTTGATGTGATCGATGGCGTGAATCATGGAGCGGGGATGCACTTGAGCGCTTCAATGACGGGGTCGGTGTATCTTTCCGTGGGCATGCTCTATTCTAGCCTTGGTCGGAATGGCCTGCAAACCCGCGTGGACCGGCTGGGCGCCTCCAAGCCGCGCGCGTGGGTGCAAGTCAAGCAGGGAGCACTACGTGGAAGCAACCATCCAAGTCTTGAATGAGTTGGAGAAGGAAGGGGTGATCTCCCGCTACGCCATCGGCGGGGGAGTCGGGGCGATCTTTTACATCGAACCATTCCTCACCTATGATCTGGATGTCTTCGTTATACTCCCGGTGTCCACTGGAGGCCTGCTGACGCTTGGGCCGGTCTATGAGGCTCTTCAAAAGCGTGGATACCTCGCGGAGAAGGAATGCGTCCAAGTTGAAGGCGTGCCCGTCCAGTTTCTCCCCGCGTACAATGCCCTGGTGGAAGAGGCTCTTTCGGAGGCGCGGAGTTTGACCTATGGGGTGACTCCGACCCGGGTGCTTCAACCGGAACATCTCGTGGGGATCATGCTTCAGACGGGACGCGACAAGGACCGTGAGCGATTCGCCGCGTTCTTAAGGCAGGCAAATCTGGACCAGGAGCGTCTGCAGGATATACTCAAGCGGTATCAACTCGAAGGAGTGTGGAACCAATGGAAGGGCTGAACCCGACGGATTTGGAAAAACTTTTCGCCGCCAAGGAGGCGCGCCGACAGAAGCTTGCCACCGCAAGTTTCCCGGAGAAGATCATGATGCTGGTGCGGCTCCAGGAAATGGCGGCGCCGATCCTGAACGCGCGCGGAATCCATGTGCGACCCTGGAAGATCGCCCCACCCGCTCGCGTGGCCAAGCCGCGCGCGTGAGCAAGCGGGCGCGATGGAAGAGTAGTTGACCAAGGGTGTAGGCGCTGGATCGTTGGAGTTCGAGTTAAGCCAACACGCGAAAGACACGATTCGGGAACGGGGAATATCCTCCTCCTGGATCGAGCGGATACTCGCAAATCCGGCGCGACGAGAACCCGATCGGCAGGATCCGACTCCTTAACACGTGATGGGGCCCTTTGAGGAATACGGGCATCGCGTCTTGCGGGTTGTCGTTAACCCGACGGAGGTTCCCATCCGTGTGGTCACGGTGGATTTTGATCGTAGGTTGAAAGGAATCCTGTAACCATGCGACTCCATATCGACCCAGGAGCGGACGCCCTATACCTCCGTCTGGACGATTCGAGGATTCTGGAATCCGAGGAGGTCTCACCCGGTGTGGTGCTCGACTTCAATGAGGCCGGGGAGGTCGTGGGGGTGGAAATGCTTCACCTATCCAAACGCACCTCCGCGCCAAACTTGAAAGAGATCCAGCTCCAAACCGCCTGAAAACCCGCAGGGTCCGGGCGCGCCGCGCGGGTGAGTGCGGCTTACCCAGTCGCGTGACGCATCCTCCACCGCGCGAGGTGGTAACACAGGAAACCCAACCCAACAAGCAGCACAGGCATGAGGGGCAAAACCACAGTCGGCTTCCCCATCATCACTTGCGGCGTCAGGAGCCCCACCGCAATCGAGGCAATCAGCGCGGGAACCATCGGAGGGATGAGGAGCATCATGACCTGGACCAGGAGGAAAGTGGCCGGGGCGATGAATAGCCAGTGTATTTGCCATTCGATCAACCACTGGACTCCCTCGATGGGCTTGGATTGATAGGCCAAGAACCCCGCGATTCCACCGGCTTGAAGCGCTGCTGCAATCCCCACCGCCCATGCACCGCTTAACCCGATGAGCGCCTTGACCAAAAAGACGCGTGTGTGGGATATCGGACGCGTGCACAAATAGGCCGAGGTTCTTTCGTTAAACTCCAGACCGTACGATTGAATACCGAGGCCAATGCAGGCGAGGACCGATGCGGTTGGGAGGAAAGCGAGGATCAAGTCCAAGACTCGGCTCTCCCAAAAGAGGATCGCGAGGAAGCATGGAGACACCACAAGGGCAAGACAAAGGATGACCACATCGCGGATGGCGCGCCATTCCTTCCAGAGCAGGTTGCGGATCTGCTGTTTCTCGAAGTCGGTCATGAGGGTTTCTCCCCCGCTGCCTGGTGGTCGCGGGACGGTTGGGTTGTCGGCGCGTGGGTTTTCATGAGCGCGGGGAATTCGAGCCAGACCGGGCCCAAGTGGGTGACATATCCGATCGCGCCATCGGAGCGAATGAGCGGACTTGTCGGGAGGGAAATCCCATAGACTGTCGGGTAGTAATGATCGAACTGATCTGAAGCGTTCAATGGAATCCCAAGATGGTACGCAATGGGCGCGCAACCGAGGGGTTGTATCTTCTCTGGCTGACTCACGTCCCAGACAATGATCCGGCCATAACCGCCAAGCCACGCGCACAACATGCCGGACCCCAGGAACAGCCGAACCTCGGGAAGGTCGTCGTGGTTTGTCCCGAGCATCGTATCCTGGAGATAGGCCGCAACGCGGACTCGCATGGGCAGATCAATGTAAACCCGACGAAGTTCATTCGGATCGGTCAGGTCGTACAGAACCACACGGTCAAAACGTATCTGGTGGTAAGTTTTCCGGTCGCCCCAAGTCCATCGCATCCCCAGGCCCGCCGGCTTCGCGGAGGGGGCCTCTTCTTGTCTTACAGATTGGGTCTCAAATCCGGCGATCAGCCTCCCATCGGAGACCGTATTGATGAGGAGCGGCACCTTTCCCAAGGGCGCGTCGCCATCGTCGGCATCGTGGGCGAGCACATGAACTGAGGGTATTTCTCCCGTAACTGAGGCAATCCGGAATCTGTACTCTCCACAAACAACATCATTCTTCAAAATCGTGGGAGGCTCCACCGTCGAATCCGAGACAAGCCCGGCCTGGAGATCGAGGGACCGCCACGTGTCGCTCATGTCCTGGACAAAATATCCTCCGCTCGAAGCCTTCATGCTCTCCTTGATCTCCTCCAGAGGCTTGCCTTCCAGGGTGATCGGAATCCGCTTTCCATCGGGGAGACCGACCATCCGAATTGCCTTACGTTTCTCCCTCCAATGGTCCAACAGGAGGAGCACACGGTCTTCCTCGAAATTGACACCGAGCGAAGCGTCATTCTGGAATCCGTGGGTGGGGCACAAGACAGCCACGCGATGCGGGACAGCCTCGGGGTTTGAGTAGTCAAACGAATACAGAAGCGCTCGAGATTGTAGTGGAGAGCTTCCAAGGAGGTATTGCACCTGAACCGTCCAGAGCTTGTCTTTCCAAACCGCCGCGCTCGTGACAATACCGGGAAACGATGAAGGCATGTCCAATTGCGCCATCGTCCTTCCCTCATTCCAGGCAATACATATTGCTCCCGCTGTAATGAGGGCGAAGACGCCGGTGCAAACGGAACTCGCCATGGAAAGTGACAGATGGTGTGTGTGCATTCGGCGATGAACGATCTCAAGGATAGCAAACAACAGGAACGGCGAGCTCAAGAGAAGAGCTAGATTCAGGAACAGAATCAGGCCAGTAATCCACTCCCCACCAAGTGGACCCTGTGGGACCTTTGTGATCCAGGAATGACGCTCAATAGCGAATTCGTACCAACACACACCCGCGACTGGGAGAAGCGTGGCGACCCCCAATAGCAGCCCTCCCACAATGTCTCGACGAAGAATAGTTGCGGCACTGCACCAGAAGAGGACATCGAGGTATAGAATGAACCCGACCCAAAAGGACACATTGCGGATTGCTTTGGGAATATCCCATTCCAATCCAACGAAACAGAGGACCGAGTAGGCAAAAAAACCGAACAGGACCAATCCCCCGACTTTGGTCCAGAACACCTTTCTTACTTGGATGGGGCGAGTGGCCAGGTAATCGCGTGCCCCTTCCACGAACTCAGCCCCGAAGACAAGTGGACCGGAGATCCATGCGAGAAGCGCGGACCCAAGAATCCAGATGGCGGGGATCAAATCTTGGAGCATCCCACGCCCGGTGAACTCGTTAATCAGGAAGCACGCGAACACAGCGCCAATCGCCGCCACCGTCGGCCAGAGGAGGTGGCGCAACTGAATTCTTAACAAGGTCATGGCCGCGTTCATGATTCCACCTCCCCCGCTTCCGTACGGTCGCGGCTCGGCTGGGTTGTCGGGGCGTGGATTTTCGTCAGCGCGGGGAATTCGAGCCAGAACACGCCATCGTAGGTGAAGTACCCGAGCGCGCCGTCCTCGCGCCGGATTGGAGCCGTAGGGAAGTTGGAATCGCCCGGATACCCCGGTTTCACCGATCCCAGGTAAACGCCATCCGCCGGGGCGATCCCAAGAAACCGAGGTTCCGAAATATCCGACACGTCCCACGCGAGAAGTCGCCCCCAAGCCACGAAACAGAGGATCCCATCCCCGATGACCAGACAACGGAACGGGTAACTCGTTTTGGCCTGTCTCGAAGCTTCGAGACCAAGTGCTTCCAGGGTGGTTCTCGTCAAATCGAAAAGCGCGAACGCCCTCCACGGGGGAACAAGCTCCATCACGCTTGGATTGCGAGGATCTCGGGAATCGCAGAGAACAATCTTGGTTTCCGCAAGCCCCTCTTCCAGGACTTGAGCGTTTGAAAAGCCGACCAGGAGATCGCCCTCCAGCACCCAAGGAAGCATCCGTGGAAGGATTGCAGGGGGCTCCGTTCGCGAGGAGTCCCAAACATCCTTCACGTGGATTCCGTCGTGGCTTTGAAGATACTTCCGATCCCCTCTCACAATCCAGGTATTGGACGACTCCGGGATAGCGGTCTCTTTGAGAATCCGGCACTCAGCAAAGTCCACGATTGTGAGCCATCGCGCGCGACTTTTCTCAGATATCGGACCCTCGTAATCGAGTTGAAGCCTATTCCCATCGAGTGGAGTAAACGAATGGAAATACCACTGCCGCGAGTCCGGCTGACTCACTCCCATAGGGAGGACCGTGCAGGTCTCTGAGGAAGAGGGCACTCCCTCGGTGGGTAAGGTGTACTTGTCAACGGCAAATCCCTCATCGGTCCATTTGTCCATGCTGACCAGCTCCCTGCCGCCTTGAATCCAAGTCACTCCTGGATGAATCTGATGGGAGACCGAGAGATAGCCTGTTCTTCCCTTTGAGGGATTGCTCGCATTGAATGACCACAAATTCCCTTCTTCCACGGTAAACACCCGGTCGCTCTCGATGTCCACCGCCACGACATTGCCGGCGAGACGGACAACTGAGATAAGACCCTCGGAATGGAGGGTGTACGTGCACAGCGCGCCGTAAAGACTGAATAACATGAATAGCGAAAAGGACAGCAACGGTACACGGATGGTTTGGTAGCGCAACGATTGGTGGATTCCGATCAACACCGCGAGGAACAGAAGCGGAGACAGGACCACCGTTCCAAGCCGAAGGATGTCTTCAAAGAACGGATCGTTGCCGGTGAGTATGTACTGGTTATCGGCACTGCGCGAACCGGCGCCACTGAACAGACGCCACGTCGCATAAACACAAACACAGATCAAAATGAAGGTTGGCGGCCCATAGAGAGCGCCTCGGATCATGTCACGCAGGAGGAGCGTTGCTCCCGCGCAGGTGAGCGCGAGTGAGGTGAGCCATGCCCATGTGATGGGGGTAAGGCGTTCATAGACCACCCCCGGCCACCAGGAATGCATGTCTTCAAGTCCGCGGTCCACGATGGGGGCGGAGACGGTGCAATAGAACAACACGGTCACAGCCTTGAGAAGGAATACGAGGTTTCCGGGAATCGGCCTGGTCTTCAGGAAATCATGCGAGCCTTCAAAGTGTTCATGGCCGAACAAGAGAGGACCGCATAGCGCGGCGCCGATGGTGAGAAGGAAGGCGGAGGCGGTCGCGATTAGGCCAGAGAAGTCGGATTTTGGAAGAGAACTCGCAACCAGGCAAACCACCAGTACAACCAGAGGCCACGTAAGGACGCGCGCCTGGACTCTGAGTACGACAACAGTCGCGTTCATGATTTCACCTCCACCGCTATCTCACCGTCGCGGCGCGGATGAAAGCAGCTCGGATGGGGATGGCGCGGCTTCATTTCTTCCCCCACGCCGTGTATTCCGCGAAGACATCATCGAGCGGCATCTCGATCACGGTGGGTTCCGCTCCAAACCACTCCCGGAGCAGGCCAAGCTTCGAGCTGTCCAGATCGCGCGCGATGAGTTGGATCTCCCCATCGGTCTGTCGGCTCGCGAGAACCCACGGCTGACCGTTCAGTGCGAGGGGCCGCTCCCGCGCGGCGACAATCACTCGCTTGAGCGAGCCGCGGACCGTGTCCTTGTCGCCGAGTGCGATGAGTCGCCCCCGGCACAAGATGGCGATTTGCTCGGCCACTCGATCCACTTCCTCAAGCAGGTGCGAGGAAAGGAAGATGGTGGTCCCCTCCCGGGAAGCCACGTCGATCAGCTTCTCTAGTATCATTCGGCGCACAATCGGATCGAGGCCGCTGGAGGCTTCATCGAGGATAAGGAGCTCGGGATGCGGGGCGAGAGCGCAAAGCAGCGCGAGCTTGGCGATCTGCCCGCGTGAGAGGCTCCTCACCTTGGCTCGCGGATCGAGCTCGAACTCCTCGCGCATCCGTTCGGCGTAAGCGCTGTCCCACTTGCGAAAAAGCCCACGGTTGAAGCGCAGGATTTCGGAGACCCGCATCCAGCGGTACATCGCGCGGTCATCGGAGACATATCCGATCCGCTGTAGGAGCTCGGCGTTCCCGCCGAGAGGGTCTTCCCCAAGCACCCGCACCCCGCCTGAGGTTGGGCGGAGCAACCCCATCAGCACCCGGATGGTGGTGGTCTTCCCAGCCCCATTCTCTCCAAGGAAACCGAAGATCCTCCCGCGCGGAACCTCCAAGGCGAGGTCCTGAACCGCCACGGTCTTCCCGAAGCGCACGGAGAGGTGGTCGATCACAATCGCGGGACCGCTCATGGGTGGTTCTCCTTCAGGTATCGGTCGATGCCCTGTTTGACATCCTCGGCGGTGAAGCCGAGTTCGAGTGCGGCTGAGAGAAGTTCGGCGACGCGGGAGTCGAGCAGCGCGCGCCGCTCACGCATGGGGAGCTGCCCGTTGTTCGAGGCGGAAACGAAGTACCCCATGCCGCGACGGGTCTCCACCAAGCCATCGCGCTCCAGCTCCTGGTACGCCTTGGCGACCGTGTTGGGGTTGACCCGGAGCTCGACCGCGAGATCGCGGATGCTGGGGATGCGGTCGCCACCCTTGACCCTCCCGGTGGCCACTGCGAGACGCACCCCCTCCATGATCTGGGTGAAGATCGGAAAGGGGCGGTTGGGATCGATCTTGATGAACATCGGGCGTGCTCTTGTGTATTAGTGTACTGGTACACTACGCCGAGCAAGGTGGGATGTCAAGGGGGGAACCTCGGTCAGATCATGGCAGCCTCAGGCCGAGGAAACCACTCAGAAGAGAATCTCAGAGCCCGCCGCCCGGAAATGGCGATCATTCGTAAAGGCGCGTGTCAGACCGAGCCTGCGCATCACAACGAAGGAAACCTGATCCACGACGCCCGCCCCTCCCGCATCGTTTCGGGAATACGCACTCCATGCCGCCTCCCAATCCGCACCCGTGGGGATTACCAAGGTTTCCGATTTCTCCATCTTCTCGCGGAGCTCGGCGGCAGCTGACCGGTAGGGCTTCTTGGCCGCTGAGTTTGCGCATTCAAGGAGAACGTACGCGGTCGTTATGAGGGGAGACTTCTCTTCCACGAGAGGCATGAACGCACTCTCGGCGGCCAAGTGCCACTGGTCGCTGACGTCCCACAGCGCGAGCAGCCCGACCGTGTCAAGGAAAACTGGGGTCACGGCTGGTGTTCATTGTGCCGCTCGGCGATATCCGTCTCCCCACCGGAAAATCTGCGCGAGAGGATGTCGTAGATCTCATCCTGGGCTGTCCCCAGAGGAGCAGTCGTATGGACCAAACGAGGCTCGAACTCCACCTCACACCTCTCCGGCAGGTCCACGGGGTGGCTGGGTTTGAAGACTCCATCCTGGAAAACAGCATGCACCGCGGCCATTCTTCACTCCAGCACTCTGGTCGTTCTGGATCGTGGGGCTGTGGGAAACATCCCACCCTAAAAGGATACCCGGGCGTCACACCGACAGGAAGTCTTTTCTTCTGAGTGGTCAATCCTCACTGAGCCCGTGGTCCGGCCCAAAGTGATTGACAGACCCGGGCAAACCTTAAACCATCGGCCTATTCTGTTTCTGACTTGAGCGAGGGTGGTGGATGGTTCGGTGGATTGGGGGGGGATTCCTCCTCGCTTGTCTTGTTTTCGGTCCACCCGGGGCGTGGGGGCAAGGGCTTTCGAGCGCCGAGGTGAGCGCTCTGGTCGGCGCGGCGGCGAAGGTCTTCGACCTCCCCTTCACGGTGGCGGTGGTGAGCCGGGATGGGACCCTTCTTGGGGTCTACTCCAAGACCGGCGCGCCGTCATTGTCCGCCGCCAACTTCGGCGAGCTCGAACCGAGCGAGGATGTGGCCGCGGCGCTCGCGCGCACCGGGGCATTCTTCAGCAACAACCAGGCCCCGCTCTCTTCGCGCACTATCCGCTTCATCAGCGGCATCCACTTCCCGCCGGGAATCGCCAACACCCCCAACGCAGCGCTTTATGGGATCGAAAACACGAATCGGGGCTGCCTGCTGCTCCCCCCGGCGGAGTTCTTTCCGGGGAAGGAACTCCCTCGCTCAGGGCGGGCAAACGGAACCTTTCCCGGTCTTGGCGTTCTGACCGGCAAAGCGGGGATCCGGGACATCACCCAGCAGTATCCCATCGCGGTGAACGGCGGCGGGATTCCGATCTATCGCGGCTCGACCCTGGTGGGAGGGATCGGGGTCGCCGGTCTGGACAGCCTGGGCGCGCTCTCGGGGCGAGCCTCCGAGTTCGCTGCGATCCGTGGGGTGATTGAATCCGGACTCCCACTCGGTCCGGTCCCCAGCCCGCTTCCCCGTCCGGGGCAGGTCTTTGTCGATGGCATCCGCCTCCCCTTTGTCGGCTCCACCCTTTCCGAGCGCAATCGCATCCTTCGGGGGAAGCGTATCCGCGGCACACCCGGTCCGGACCTGTTCCCCGGTCCGCTACCGCCGGGAACCTGGATCGTGGGACCGATTTCCAGCCCGCGCGACCAACCCCCGGAGGGGTGGCTGGCCCTGCCCCGGGATGGAGTCGGGCCGGACTTCCTGACCGCCGCCGAGGTGGACCGGATCATCGCCGCCTGTGTAAACCGCGCAAATCGCACCCGCGCCGCGATTCGCCTCCCGCCCGGGCGGCCCTCCAAGATGGCGATCGCGGTGGGGGACCTCGCGGGGCGGGTGATCGGTCTCTATCGAATGCCGGACTCCACCGTGTTCAGCGTGGATGTGGCGGTCACCAAGGCGCGTAACGCGGTCTATTTCTCCAGCCCGGCGCGCGCCCCGGGGGACCTACCGGGGCTGCCGGTCGGAACCGCGATCACCGCGCGGACTCTTTCCTTTGGGAGTCAGCCGCTTTATCCGCCGGGAATCAACGGTTCCGGTCCCGGACCTTTCTTTGAGAGCCTGTTTGTTCCCGACCTGCTCAATCCCTGCACTCAGGGGAGCCAACCGCCGGGAGGATTCCTCCAAAGCGGGATCGTGTTCTTCCCCGGCAGCACACCGCTCTACAAGAACGGGGTGCTCGTGGGGGGCCTTGGAGTGAGCGGGGATGGGGTCGAACAGGATGATTTTGTCACCGCGGCGGGTTTCGAGGGTTTCGAGCCGAGCGCGAATCTGCGCGCCGACCACCATTTTGTGGATGGGGTGCGCTTGCCGTATTTCAAGTTCCCGCGCAACCCGACCACCGGGGTGTATCGGGACACATCGCCGCCGAGGGTCGTCGCCGCCGCGATTATTCCAGGAAACACCACTGTGCTCGTGGAGGTTGTCGCGGGGTCTGAGATCGACCAGGCCCAGACCTTGGCGACCCTGGAGGTGGAGGTGGGCAACCCGCTCGGACCGCCGCCGGCGGGAACGGTGATCGATTTTGCCTTCACCCATGTTTACCGTATCACCTTCCCCGCGCCCTTGGCGTCAGGGACCCCGGTTCGAGTGCGTGTCGAACCCCAGGATGTGCGCGGGCAGAGCGGAGGGCTCCAAACCCTCGACCTTGTCGCCGCCAAAGCGCATGGAGGCCCGGATTTCACATTCGACAACAGGGTGGATGCCGCCGACCTCCTTTCCTTGCTGAGCGCCACGATCAAACGGGAGAAAGTGGAGGATCACGACCTCACGGGCGACACTCGGCTGGACTTCTCGGACCAGTTTGAATTCTCGCGCCACTGGCATGGGGAACCGGACCGATGAGTCGCGTGGGTCCGTTGCTCGCGGGCGCGCTTGTCTTGTTCGCGGGGAGCGCGAGCGGGGCCCCCGAATTCGAGGAGATGCTTCCGGTTTTCCCCAAGCGAGCCATCGCGGTGGAGACCTCGACTCCTTCACTCGAAACCGATCTGCTTGAGCTCGAGCCGCGCCGACCTTCGCTCCTCGACGAGGATATCCCACGTCTCGTGGCCTCGAAGTGGGAAAAACCCTTCGACCCCAATGTCCCGGATTTTGAGCCGATGCCCAACCGTTGGGACATCCAGCCGCCGCCCTATGAGAAGAATGACCGTTCTTTCGGCTGCCTGGACCCGTACCACCAGAACAAGCTCAAGGGGGACTTCCCATTTCTTGGGGATGACTATTTCCATGTCCTCACGGTCACCAGCCAGTCGCTTTTCGAGAGCCGTGAGGTCCCGATACCGAGCGGGGTGAGCGCGCAGGACCCGGGGTCCTTCGATTTCTTCGGCGAGGACCGTCAGGATGTCTTCGTGGAAAACCTCCGGATCAGCATCGACATTTACAAAGGGCAAACCTCTTTCCGGCCCCCGGACTGGCGGCTGCGTTACACGCATGTGTTCAACTATAACGACATCGCCTCCCAGGAGCTCGGGGTGGTCAGCCCGGATGTGCGTCGGGGAAGGCATCGGGACCGCAGGGACAACTCGATAGAGGAGCTGTTCTTCGAGCTCCTCTTAGAAGGCCGCCCTCCCAAATATGACTTCACCTCGGCGCGGATTGGGATTCAGCCGTTTGTCTCCGATTTTCGGGGATTTGTGTTCAACGACACCAACCTGGGGTACCGTCTCTTCGGAAGCCGAGACAACAACAAGCTGCAATGGAACCTGGCGTGGTTCGATCAGCTCGAAAAGGAAACCAACAGCGAACTGAACACCTTTGAATCGCGCGGCCAACAGGTGTTCGTGGCCAACGTGTACCGTCAGGACTTCCTCTGGCTGGGATATACCGGGCAGCTTTCCTTTCACGCCAATTGGGATGATCCGAGCGTGAAATATGACAAGAACGGGTTTCTGGTGCGACCGGACCCCATCGGCTCCTTCCAGCGCCATGAGATCGACGCCTATTACTTCGGTTGGGCCGGTGAGGGGCACATTGGGGAACTCAACATCTCGCACCAGTTCTATCAGGTGTGCGGCGAGGATGAGCTCAATCCCATCGCCGGAACGAAGCAGGAGATCGATGCTCAGCTTTTCGCCTTGGAGCTTTCAATCGATCGCGATTGGTTTCGACCGAAGGCGTCCTTCCTCTATCAATCCGGGGACAAGAACCCGCTCGATTCGCGCGCGAAGGGCTTTGACGGCATCCTCGAGAACCCCAATTTCGCGGGCGGCCCCTTCAGTTACTGGGGACGTCAGGCGCTGCGCCTGAGCGGGACCGCGGTCGGTCTGGTTCAACGCAATAGCCCCTACTCGGATCTCACCACCAGCAAAATCCAGGGGCAGTCCAACCATGTGAATCCGGGATTGTTCCTCTACAACGCGGGCTTCGATATCGATTGGACCCCGCGCCTCAAGACCCTGTTCAACGCGAGCTACCTCCGCTTTGATCACACCGAGCCGATCGAATTGGCGCTCCAGCAACCGGGGATCGACGAAGAGATCGGGTGGGACCTTTCGCTCGGATTCCAGTATCGTCCCTATTTCACGAACAATGTCATCTTTACGGGCGGGGTATCGACTCTGATCACCGGAGACGGATTCGAGGAGATCTCCACGAAGGGCAGCCTTTATGCGGGTTTCTTGGAAGTCGCGGTCACTTTCTAGCGCGCGGATGGGGGAGAACCGAAGGGCCTTCTTCCACTCACGTGGGGGCGCCCTCATCTGTCTCCTCCTGTCGGGGAGCTGCTTTCTTGATCCCCGCGCGCGCGCCAACCCGGAAGACCTCATCCGCCAGTCGCCGGAGGCGGCGGCGGCCAAGAGCGCAAGCTGCCTCCTGTGCCATCAGGGCATCGATGACCCCGACATGCACGAGTCGGTGAGCCTCAACTTGGGATGCACGGATTGCCATGGGGGGAACCCCCAGACCCGAGCGTTTCAGGCCCCTCCGATGGGGTCGCCGGAACACCTTGCGATGAAGCTTGCCGCCCATGTCCGGCCGAGCCACCCTGAATGCTGGCCCACCTCCGCAAACCCGGAACGGACATACACCTTGCTGAACAAGGAGAGTCCTGAGTTTATCCGCTTCATCAATCCGGGAGACCTGCGAGTGGCGGAGATTTCGTGCGGCTCCTGTCACGCGCGGGTGGTGTACAACATGCAGAAAAGCATGATGACCACCGGCGCGCTGCTGTGGGGGTCCGCCGCCTACAACAACGGCATCCTGCCGGTCAAGAATTACATTCTGGGTGAGAGCTACGGTCCCGATGGGCTCGCGCGGAAGGTCAACACAGTCCCCGCGCCGACTCCGGCGGAGCTCGCGCGCGGAGTACTCCCCTCCCTGCTCCCGCTGCCGCGCTGGGAGATTGTGCAGCCCGGAGACATCTTTCGGGCCTTCGAGCGAGGCGGCAAAGCCAATCGCCTGTTTGTGACCGACTCGGTGGGACTTCCAAACCCCTTTGAGGAGCCGGGCAAACCCGACAATCGCTTGGGAGATCGGGGGCTTGGAACCCAACTTAACATCAGCGTTCCGGTCTTGAACATCCACAAGACCCGTCTCAACGATCCCTTCCTCTCCTTCATGGGAACTTGCGACCATCCGGGAGATTATCGCTCCTCGGGCTGCACCGCCTGTCACTCGGTCTACGCCAACGACCGCTCGTGGCTGGCCTCGGGGCCTTGGGCGCCCTATGGGCATCAAGGGCTGTCCTATTCCAATGACCCGACCATCCCCAAGAACGAGCGCGGGCATCCGATTAAGCACCAGTTCACCAAGGCCATCCCGAGTTCCCAGTGCCTGACCTGCCACCACCATCAGCCCAACGCGTTTGTGAACACCTACCTGGGCTTCCAGATGTGGGATTATGAGAGCGACGCGAAATGGATGTATCCCCACACGGGCCACGAACCGAGCGAGGAGGAGCGCCGGCTCACCGCGCTGCACAACCCCGAGGCCGCCGCGGTTCGAGGGAATTGGAGGAATCGAGAGTTTCTCGAACGCGCCGCCGATCTCAACCCGAACCTGGAGCACACCCAATTCGCGGACTATCACGGGCATGGATGGATCTTTCGCGCGGCCTTCAAGAAGGATCGCAAGGGGAACCTGCTCGACAGGAATGGGGCTGTGGTCCCTTTCGACAGTCCCTCCAAATTTGAAAACACCCTCCCGCTCGCGGGGCGGGATCAGATGGGAACCTGCCCCAACCCCGCTGTCTTTGAACCCAAACCCGGGCAAGCGGTCCATCTGAAGGACATCCATGCCGAAAAGGGCATGCACTGCGTGGATTGCCACTTCGAGCAGGATGTTCATGGGGACGGCAAACTCTACGGGGAGTACGCCAACGCCATTGAGATCCGGTGTGAGGATTGTCACGGGGATATCGACCATCGCGCCGCGCTGGCAACCTCCGGACCGGCGGCGCCCGAAGGGGGGAACGATTTGCGCGCGGGGCGGACGCCGTGGGGGGAAGACCGCTTTGTCCGTCGTGGCGAGAAGGTGATTCAACGCTCGATGCTCTATCCCGAGCTGGAGTGGGAAGTGACTCAGGTCAAGGACACGGTCGATCCGAGCTCGCCTCATTACAACCCCAAGGCGGCTTACGCCAAGACCATCCAGACCGACAACCACACCTGGGGGGACACCGGCGTGGAGGGGCTGGCTCGACTTGCGCACAGCTCGCGGAAGATGGAGTGCTACACCTGCCACACCTCCTGGATGACCAGTTGCTTCGGGTGCCATCTGCCCTCCGAGGCCAACTGGAAGATGCCCGCGAACCACTATGAGGGGGGCGACAGCCGGAATTACACCACATACAACCCCCAGGTGGCGCGAGACGATGTGTTCATGCTGGGGATCAGCGGCTCGGTCAAGGGCAACAAGATCGCGCCGGTGCGCTCCTCCAGCGCCTTGCTGCTCAGCAACATGAACCAGAATCGAGAGAAACTGTATATCCAGCAACCTCCAATCTCCGCTCCGGGATATAGCAGCCAGGCCTTCAACACCCACTTCCCCCACGCGGTCCGCAAGACCGAGACCATGGACTGCGATGACTGCCACCTCTCCGAGAACAACGACAACAACGCCTGGATGGCGCAACTGCTCACTCTCGGAACCAACTTTGTGAACTTCATGGGGCGCTTCGCCTGGGTGGGTCAGGGCGAAGGGGGTGTTTCCGCCGTGGCGGTCACCGAATGGGACGAGCCTCAGGCGGTGATCGGGAGCTATCTCCACCAACAGGTCTACCCCAACCGGTTCGGGGAACATCTTGCCCGTGGGGCGATCCTCCAGGAGGCCTATCATCACCATTCGGTGGGAGGGAGCCTTTTCCCCTGGGACAAGCATGACATTCGCGGATTGCAGTTGGTCGGCCAATACCTCTTCACCGCGAGCGGGCATGAGGGGCTGCGGGTATTCGATGTGGCCAACATCGATAACAAGGGTTTCTCCGAGCGCTTTGTATCCGACCCGGCCACCCCGCTGGGGCATGACACCCATGTGGACACGGAGTGCGCCACGGCCGTGGCGCTTGGAACCAACATGCCGTTGGCGTTCGACCGGGAGTATCGTCCCGAAAACCAGGAACAGTGGCCGATCCATCCGCTCTACCGCCACGCCTATGTGACCGACTTGCGTGAGGGGCTGGTGGTGGTCAACATCGAGACCCTGTCCAATCGGGATCCGCTGGACAACTTCCTCAGACGGTGCGCCACCTTCAATCCGGGCGGCCTGCTAACCGGCGCGACCAACATCAAGATCGCTGGGAACCACGCTTACATCTGCTCCAGCGCGGGACTGGTGATTGTCTCCATCGATAACCCGCTCTCGCCCACGGTGACGGCAGTCATTGGGAATGACCTTGTTCAGCGACCCAAGGCGGTGGAGATTCAATTCCGGTATGCCTTTGTGGTGGATGAAACGGGCCTCAAGATCGTCGACACCACAGTTCCGGAGCAACCGCGCCTTGCGGCCTCGCTCGATGTGGCTGACGCCCATGACATCTATGTGGCCCGGACCTACGCCTATATCGCCGCCGGACGGCAGGGACTGGTGATTGTGGATGTCGAAAGACCCGAGGCGCCTTTCATCGATCAGGTCTATAGCGCCGGCGGTTCCATAAACGACTCGCGCGCGGTCCGGGTCGCCGGCACGAACGCCAGTCTGTTCGCCTATGTCGCGGATGGAAGAAACGGTCTCAAGGCGCTCCAGCTCACCTCCCCGGAGACTGTCCCCGGCTACCTGGGCTTCAGCCCTCGTCCCAACCCCCGTGTGATCGCCTGCTACCCCACCGAACATGAAGCGGTGGCGCTCTCCAAGGGATTGGACCGCGACCGCGCGGTGGATGAAAGCGGGAACCAGGTGAGTGTGTTTGGCCGTCTGGGGGGACGCCCTTTCAACCTCGGGGAAATGAGGCGGCTGTATGTTCACGAGGATGGCCAAATCTACAAGGTTCGGAAACTGGATCAGGCCCCCCCGCCCATTCAGGGGCGCGGATTTCCCACTTCTCCGACGCAATCTTCGGATGCGCCTCGGGAGGTGGAGGCGACAGATGTGGATAGATGAGACAGACAGATTCAGCACTAGACAGGAGGCCTTTCCCCTGACTATGATTTAGGGGATATACATACTCATTACGTGGGACTGGAGGTTACAATGGGTCCGCGTGCTTTTTCCCTTGTCGAGATCCTTATCGTCCTATGTTTAGTGCTCATTCTGGCCTTGATCGCGATACCCTCGTTCTGGGAGGCCAAGGAGATATCCAATCTGAGCGTCGCGCGCGCGCGCATGGAGGCCATGGAGCAGGCGCTCGTATTGCACCAGACCGATTGGGGGTCGGTCCCGGCGGATTTCAACGACCCGTTTTCCTTGGTCAACCAATACCGAGTTCGGAATGGCGAGTGTTCGCAAGTCCCCGGTCTGAGCCCTCCGGGGAACGGCGGGCTGACATTCCTCGTCGACCGGACATCCCATTATGCGGTCAACATTCACTGCCCCCTGACGACTCCAGCGGCCTATATCACTCCTCCCGAGACGATTGACCCCTTCAGTGATGGGACTGTTCCATTTGGGTACGATTCACGGGTCGCGGGGGCGGATACGATCCAGTACGGCGGCTTTTTCTCCGCCGGACCGGACAAGGTTGCCGGTGATTGGCTGCGCGGAAGTGGAACGGGCGGATATGTCCTGAACGGCCTGGCCTACAGCCCGACCAATGGGGTGCATAGTCGCGGGGAGTTTTGGGGCACGGTTTCAACATGCACCGCCGAACCGCCCAACTGTTTTGTCGACCAGGATTTCCGTCCCCGAAAGGTTTACCCGGCTTGGGACACCGACATCAATGAGGATGGCATCACCGATAACAACGACCTCTTCTTGCTGCTGGCCGACTGGCGCAAGGTTTCGGGACCCTGACATCGAGCCTCCCGAACACCGTTAGTCGATTGCGCTCCCGCTACTCAGAGCCTGTCAAAGGACCTACCATCCGTGTCGGTCGCGGCCCCCTGGCCGTGTCCGCACATTTTTCCATTGAGGAATCCCATGAATTCGCATGATCTGGTGGTCATCGGCGCGGGTCCGGGCGGGTACACCGCGGCCATTCGCGCCGCGCAGCTCGGACTCAATGTGGCGGTGATCGAGAAAGAGTCCGCGCTCGGCGGGACGTGCCTGCGCGTCGGGTGCATTCCGAGCAAGGCGCTGCTTGAGTCGAGCGAAAAATACTGGGAGGCGAGGGAATCGCTCCAGGCCCACGGGATCAAGATTACCAAGGCGGACCTCGACCTGCCCACGATGCTCAAACGCAAGGAAGACATCGTGGGGGCTCTCACGCGCGGGGTGGCGGGGCTGTTCAAGAAGAACAAGATCACCCGATATGAGGGCCACGGGAGAATCGCGGGGCTTGGGAAAGTGGTGGCAGAGGGAAAAGAGGGGCCGGTTGAAATCGAGGCCAAGAACATCCTGATCGCCACGGGGAGCAAGTCGGCGGATTTGCCGGGCGTGGCTCCGGATGGGGATCGGATCGGAACCAGCACCGAGGCGCTCTCTTACGACAAAGTTCCCAAGCACCTGGTGGTCATCGGGGCCGGGTATATCGGCCTCGAACTCGGTTCGGTGTGGTTGCGGCTGGGGTCCAAGGTCACGGTCCTCGAGTACCTCGACCGAATCCTGCCGGGGATGGACCTGGAGATCGCCAAGGAGGCCCACAAGGTCTTCCGTAAGCAGGGATTTGAGATCCGCCTCAAGTGCCGTGTCACCGGGGCGCGTTCGGACAAGAAGGGGGCCACTGTCGAGTGCGAAGGAACTGAACCGATCGTGTGTGATCGGGTGCTCCTCTCGGTCGGGCGAATTCCCAACACCGAGGGGCTGGGCCTGGAGTCGGTGGGAGTCCAGACCGACGCCAAGGGAAGAATCGCGGTGGACGGGCATTTTCAGACCAACGCGCCGGGAGTCTACGCCATTGGGGATGTGATCCCGGGACCGATGCTGGCGCACAAGGCGGAGGAGGAGGGGGTCGCCTGTGTGGAGCATCTGGTGACTGGGCACGGCCATGTGGACATGAATTGCATCCCCGGCGTGGTCTACACCCATCCGGAAATCGCCACGGTCGGCAAGAGCGAGGAGGAGCTCCAAGAGGGGGGGATCCCCTATCGCAAAGGGCTTTTCCCGTTCATGGCCAACGCGAGGGCGAGGTGCCTCGCGAACACCGAGGGGAAGGTGAAGGTCCTGGCGCACTCCCTAACGGACCGAGTGCTCGGGGTTCACATCATCGGGCCGCGCGCGGGGGACCTGATCGCCGAGGCCGCCGCCGCAATGGCCTTTGGCGCCAGCAGCGAGGATATCGCGAGGACTTGCCACGCCCACCCCACCCTTTCGGAGGCGCTCAAGGAAGCGGCCCTCGCGGTGGACAACCGACCCATCAATATCTGAACCGAGGTGACATCTTGCCCCACCGCCCATTCACGCCTAACCGTGTCGTTGCGCTGCCGCTGATTTTATTCTGCAGCCTTACAGTCCTTTCGTCCGTTTGGGCGGAGGATCCACTCGCCCCGCCGGTCGCGAGATCCTCCGGGGTGGAGGGGTTGACCCGTTCCAAGGTCTTGAAGGAAACGGCGGATCCTTTTTCCCACTTGGAGGAGATTGACCCTTACTGGGTATCTCAATACGCCCCCAGACTTCTCACTCCTCAGTGGATCGGGGAGCCGGGGGTGGATGCGGTCATCATCCTGAGCATTGATGACCTCGGCGATCCCGTGAAATACGAGCAGTATCTCCGGCCAATCCTGGAGCGCCTCAAGAAGATCGATGGACGCGCCGCGCTCAGCATCACCGCGAACAGACTCGACTCGCAACACCCACAGCTCCAAAAATGGCTCGCGGAGGGGGTCAACCTCGAAACCCACACCACCAAGCACGCCTGCCCGATGCTGGCGGGCGGGGATCTGGCCGCGACCAAGGCGGACTACGACCAATGCGTAGACCTTCTCCATTCGGTTCCGAACAACCGGCCCGCGGCCTTCCGTGTACCGTGCTGCGACTCGATGAACGCCACCAGCCCGCGCTTCTTCTCAGAGGTGTTCGGCAAGACCACCCCGAACGGGAGGTTTGTCACCATCGACTCCTCGGTTTTCAATCTGTTCACCTCGAACGATCCGGCTTTCCCGCGCGACCTGGTGGTCGATCCCAACGGGGTGGATCGGTTCCGCAAATACATTCCCTTCGACCGCTCCTTCGCCAATTGGGTCGAGGATTACCCGTACCCGTATGTGATCGGGAGGCTGTGTTGGGAGTTTCCGTGCGTGATGCCCTCCGATTGGGACGGCCAGAACCGCAACCAACCGTTCAGCCCGTTCACGGTCGCCGATCTGGAGGCCGCCATTGACGCCACGGTCCTCAAGCAGGGGGTGTTCACCTTTGTGTTTCACCCGCACGGTTGGATTCGGAATGACCAAGTGGTGGAACTGATCGATCACGCCGAGGAGAAGTATGGCAAACAGGTCAAGTTCCTGAACTTCCGCGAGGCCCAAGACGCGCTCGACAAGAACCTCCTTCTGGAGCAACCGATTCGCGCCGCCGATGGGGGAGATAATGGAGTCCGCCTGGCGGACCTCAACGCGGATGGGTGCATGGATGTGGTGATTGGGAACGAGAACCTCCAGATGTCGCGAGTGTGGTCGCCGAGCGCCGGATCCTGGAGCGACGCCTCCTTCCCGACCCGTTTGGTCGAGACTAGCGCGGATGGGAAACGAATCGACGCCGGGGTCAAGTTCGGCGCCTTCAAGCGCGGCGAGGGGGCCTTCGCCCTGCTCGCCAACGAGCGCTCACGGGGGGCATGGAGACTCGAACGGGACTCGTGGCGTGAGGATCCCACGCTGCTCGCGGGTCTTGTGCTGAACGACCAACCGCTTGTGTTCACCCGGAATGGAGTCGATCAGGGGGTTCGCCTCCGCGACCTGGATGGAGATGGCGCGAGTGAGCTCCTGGTTGCGGGGCCGGGGGGAAGCGCGGTGTTTCGTTGGAATTCCGCCTCGCGATCCTGGAGTAAGCTCCCGTGGACGTTTCCCGATGGGGTCGCGTTTTCCACTCCGGAGGGGGGTGACGCGGGGTTGCGGCTCTTCGATTTTGACGAAGACGGGCGCCAGGATGTTCTCTTCTCGAACGAGGAGCGTTACAGCCTTCACTTGTTCGACTCGATGGAAACCGGGTGGGCGCGCCCAGCTCTCGCGGGAATCCGATCCGCGAGCGCGGCCTCGGGACTGGAGCTTCCGCCCGTGGCGGTGAACGGAACCAACAATGGCGCCTGGTTCCACTCCAGAACGCTCTGGCTCCAGAACGAACACACGGCGAAGCTGCCCGACAAGGTGGATCGACGCGCGTTCAATGACCTGCTCGCCAAGGTCAAACCGCGCTCGCGCGAGGCGCGCGCCTCACTGCTTGCGATGCACCCGCGACCGGGATTCGAGGTCGAATTGGTCGCCGCCGAACCGCTGGTCATGGACCCCATCGCCTTTGACTGGGGCGCGGATGGGAGCCTGTGGGTGGTGGAGATGGCGGATTACCCGGAAGGGATCGACGGCGAGGGAAAACCGGGTGGGCGAATTCGCCGTCTGATCGACACGGATGGGGACGGCCGCTATGACACCGCGCACCTGTTTCTCGAAGGACTGTCATACCCGACCAGCGCCATGCCCTGGAGAGATGGAGTGTTGGTCACTTGCTCCCCGGACCTGTTTTACGCGGTGGACCGTGACGGCGATGGGCGCGCGGAGGAGCGCGAGGCGCTGTATACAGGTTTTGGAAGCTTGAACCCACAGCATCTGGTCAACGGCCTCACCTATGGTCTTGATGGGTGGGTTTATCTCGCCAACGGCGATAGCGGGGGGCAGATCCGGTCGGTGAAGACCGGCGAGGAGGTCAGCCTCCGTCACCGCGACCTCCGGGTCCATCCGGACAGTGGTCGCCTCGAAGCCATCGAGGGGCAGACTCAGTTCAGCCGCGCGATGGACGATTGGGGCAACTGGTTCGGGTGCGCGAATCCGAGACCCATGTGGCACTATGTCCTCTCGGATCATTATCTTGAGCGTAATCCCCATGTCGCCGCGCCGAACTTTCGCGTGGATGTTTCCGTCGCGCCCGGACCCTCGCCTGTGTTTCCCACCAGTCGGACTCAGGAACGTTTCAATGACCCTTGGATGGTGGATCGCTTCACCTCGGCCTGTGGGGTGATGGTTTATCGGGACACGCTCCTTGGACCCACGTATGTCGGGAACTCGTTTGTGTGCGAACCGGTGCACAACCTGGTCCATCGAGAGGTGATGAGCGCCTCAGGAGTCACCTTCACAAGCCGCCGCGCGCCGGATGAAATCGACTCGGAGTTCCTGTCCTCCAGGGACAATTATCTGCGCCCGACATGGGTGCGAACCGGGCCGGATGGCGCCCTCTGGGTGGCGGACATGCACCGCGCCCATATCGAACATCCCGAATATGTTCCGGAAGAGCTTCAGGAGGGGGTGAACTTCCGCGCGGGGGAGGATCGGGGGCGGATCTATCGCGTGTATCCCCCGGCGGCAAGGCCGCGCCCGGCGCCACGACTCGACCGCATGTCCACCGCCGAGCTGGTCACCTCCCTGGGTAGTGCGAACGGGTGGATCCGCGACACCGCGGCTCGTCTCCTCCATCACCGGCAAGACCCGGAGGCCCCCCCACTCCTGCGGAAGCTGTTCGGGGAGTCTTCCCTGCCCCAGGCTCGGATGCAGGCCCTGTGCGCGCTGGCGAACCAGGATGCGCTCCCAGTCGAAGACCTCGAAAGGGCGTTGGGCGACACTCATCCCGGAGTCCGGCGCGAGTCGATCCGCCTTTCCGAGGGGATGCTGTCCAAATCCCCAGCGCTTCAAGCAAAGCTTCTCGCGATGACCGAGGACGGTGATCCCCGGACGCGACTTCAGCTTGCGTGCACCCTCGGGGAATGGGGCGCGCCGGAGGCGGGCGCGGCGCTCGGCCGACTCGCGTCCAAGGACGGACGGGACCGTTTCGCTCTCGCGGCAATTCTGAGCTCGGTCACCGGGACCAACCTAATGGAAGTCCTTTCAACGGCGCTTGGGCCCGAGAACCCAGCGCCGCCGACCGCCTTGGTTGAGGGATTGACTCAAGTCGCGGCGGCCTTGGAGCGAGAGGACGCCATCGAGAGGATTCTCGCCGCGCTCCACTCGACCGTCCGGCGCCTCCCGTTGAACCGGAAGCTGGACTGCTTGGGCGCGGTGATCTCGGCCTTGGAGGAGCGAGATCGCTCGCTGGAAAGCCTACGAGAAAACAGCGGCGCGGGGATCAAGAGCGAAATCGCCAAACTCACACCCCTTCTCGCGGAGGCGCGCAAGTTGGCGGCGAGCGAGGAAGCCTCCACCGGGGATCGTTTGGCCGCGATCCGTCTTCTGGGACATGACAGCCAGACTCGCGAGGCGGACTTGTCCACCCTCTTTGCCCTGCTCGACCCCAAGAACCCGCCCGAAACCCAACGGGAGTCCCTGGAGGCTCTGGCGCGCTTGGAGGAAGAATCCACCCCTGGTCGGATCATCTCCGCCTGGTCGGGTTTTGGCCCGGAGGTTCGGAGTCGCGCGCTCGATCTCGCCTTGTCGCGTGAAGGCTGGACTCAGCGCCTCCTGGAGGCTCTGGAGGGGGGATCGATTCCGGTGGGCCATGTGGACGCCGCGCACCGTCAACTGCTCCTCGACCACGAGCAAGACAGGATTCGCGCGCGCGCCGAACAGGTTTTTGAAACCTCGGTCGGTGGAGATCGGGAGGCCGTGGTGCAGGCGTATCGAGAGGCGGAGAACCTGCCCGGCGATTCGGAACACGGCTCGGCCCTCTTCAAGGAGCGCTGCGCGACCTGTCACGCGCTCCATGGCATGGGACGCTCGGTGGGGGCGGACCTTTCCGCGCTCACCGACAAGTCCCCCAAGGCCCTGCTGGTGTCGATTCTCGATCCGAACCGCTCGGTGGAAACCAAGTTTTACAGCTATGTCGCCGAGACCTTGGATGGGCTGACACTCTCCGGACTCTTGGTGGATGAGTCCGGAAACAGTGTGACCCTGGTCTCCGCGGATGGAACCGACAATGTGGTTCTACGGGGCGACCTGGAGTCTTTCCGCGCGACCAATAAATCGTTCATGCCGGATGGCCTGGAAGCGGGGCTTTCTCCGCAAGACCTCGCCGATTTGTGCGCCTTTGTGGGCGGCGGCGCCGAACGTCCCAAGAGGTTCTCTGGCAATGAGCCGAAGGTAATTGTCCCCGAAAAGTTCCGAGGGGAGCTTTGGCTGATGGCCACCGACGCCGAGATCTACGGCGACACCCTCATTCTCGAAGACCGCTATAAGAATTTGGGGAAGTGGCTGAGTGGCAATGATCGCGCCTTGTGGACCCTAGAACTCGCGGAACCGGGAGAGTTTGTGGTGGTTCTCGATTACGCCTGTGAGGACTCCTCGGCGGGGAACCCCTTCGACCTTTCCGTGGGAGAGAATCGCTTGGCCGGGAAGGTCAAGGGAACAGGGACCGCGGACACTTATGATCAAGCCGTCATCGGCCGGGTGGAACTCGGCTCCGGGCGACACCGCTTGGTCTTTCGGAGCGGGGGTCCGTTGCGGGGGGAGCTCCTCGACCTGCGAGCCATCGGACTGAGGCCCGCGAGGTTGTACGGCCGCTGAGGGGCCGGTTCGTATCAAATCAGGCGTCCCTTTTCCGATTCATCGCGAGGCCGACTCGGGATTCACGAACAGCACGCAGACCGGAGAGGGAATTTCGACACTCTTCCCGGTCCCTTGGGGAATCCCGGTCTCGGGGTCAATCCTGAGCACCACCACATTGCCGGTCTTCTGATTAGCCGCGAGCAAGAACCGTCCAGTCGGGTCGAGGTTGAAGTTGCGCGGCGTGCTCCCCCCGGTGAAGGTGTGCCCCAGAGGGGTAAGCGTCCGTCTTTCCGGGTCAAACTCAAACGACGCGATGCTGTCGTGACCGCGATTCGAGCCATACACCCATCGTCCGTTCGGATGCACGCGGATTTCAGCCGTGGTGTTCGATCCCTCAAATCCACTCGGCAGTGTGGAGACCGTCGTGACCGTGACGAGACGGCCTTGTTCGGGATCATGGGTGAAGGCGGTGATCGTGCTGTGGAGCTCGTTGATCGCGAAAGCGAACTTGCCTGACGGGTGAAACGCGAAATGGCGAGGTCCGGCGCCGGGCGCAACCGTGGCCTCCGGCGGATCATTTGGCGCGAGACTTCCGGTCCGATCATCGAAGCGGTAGATCTTGATCTTGTCAACGCCAAGGTCGGCCACAAACGCGAATCGACCCACCGGGTCGAAGGTCACGCTGTGGGCATGCGGGCCTTCCTGACGATTCGGGTTCACGCTTGACCCTTCATGTTGAACGAAGGCGGTGGATTCACCGAGACGACCGGTCTCATCCAAGGCGATGGCGGTCACGCTCCCGCCCGAATAGTTGGCCAGCAATACATGCCGCCCCACCCGGTCGACCGCGACATGGCAGGGACCCGCGCCGATGGAGGGCCTGTGATTCAGCGCGGTTAACTTGCCATCCCCTCCGATGGCGTATGCGCTCACGCCACCCTTTTCGATCCCTTCAGCCCCATCCATGTTTCCGGTCGAATACAACACGGGAAGCGTCGGATGGATCGCCAAGAACGAAGGGTTGGCGGCCTTGCCCGCGAGACCGAGGCTCTCGATTTCGCCGCTCTCCGAGTCAAGGCGGAGCAGATAGATCCCCTCGCTCTCTCCCTCGGTGTACGTTCCGATATAGATCGACCAATAGGATGGCTCTGAGGGTGCGGCTTGAGAGCTCGGCGAGGAGTCCGCGGGAAAGAAACGGAGTCTCTCGCCCCGGCCTGTTTTCAGCTCGATCAGAGCATCCTTGACCGCCTCCTCGCCCGTCGCGCGGACCACTCGCGCCCCCTCCTCCCAGGGGGCATGGAGGCGCAAGACTCCGCCCGCCTCGCTCAGGATCTCAATCCCATCCACTTGTCCACCGGAACACGAGGCGCTCACCAGGAACGCCCCCACCGCTCGCAGCGTCTTGAACGAAGCCCGCTTTTCCTTGGGCCAATTCGGGAAGAGGCGGATGGTCCCGTTGTAGCTCTGCATCAGGCATTCATTAATCACCACCGGAAGGCCAAAATTCTCAAACCAGATTCCCATCGGCGCCATGAAATCGAAGGGAGTCGTGTCGCTGTACCTTCCCCCCACCTGGAGGGCCAAGTCCGTGCAAGTTCCGTTGGACAGGAGGCAGTACCGGATCTGGCGCTTGAATCGCTCCAAATCGAGCAGCCCGATGCGCGCGCCCTGCAGGTTCAGAAACACCAAGTCGTTCCCGCCTTCGTTCTGATTGTTCCGCCAGGTATTCCGAAGAATTTCGGCAATCTCGGGCGGAGAATGCAGCCCATGATCCTCACCGGGGAACACGGTCATCAGGCTGTTCGGGGTGTTGTACACCGTGTCCGCGCTCTCGCCTGGAACCGAGACAAACACTTTCCCTTGGGGCGAGTCCGCGGTGGGGTAATCCGGAAAGTGGTTCAGGATATCGCGCACATCCGCGATCAGCTCGGACTCTTCGCCCTCAATCTCAAGGACGCGAGCCGCATCGAGATAAGCCTTCATTACGAATCGGATCAAAGTCAGGTCAACCAGGCAATCGTGATTGAACTTGAATCCTGGCCGAAGACCGTAGAGCTCGGGCGGAACAGTCGGGAACACATGGTGGCGGTCATCCCCCCACTGGGGGCCGCGCGCCTCCGGACGTTTCATATAGTCCACCAGGAACAGGACCGACTCACGGATTGGCCCGAAGGCGCGGTCTTTCAGGAACGCCTTGTCCATGGTGTACAGGTAGTGCCACCACAGGCCCTGAACCGTCCACGGGGTTTCGCAAATCTCCCAGCCCCAGGTCGGGACCGGGTAGGGCAGGATCGACATCTCCACGGGATAAGCCGAATGGGGAAAGTACGCCCCGCGCAGCCCGTAATACTCCTTGGCCCACTTCCGGCTCAGGGGAAGCAGACGTTCGACAAGTTCGACATAGGGGAGATTCTTCTCGATTCGATTGCTGGAGAACGGCAACCAGAACGGCTGCTGGGTGTTGTAGTTCATATGGTAGTCGCCATGCCATGCAGTTCCGATCTTGCGATAGCTCCAGTTGGCGAACAGACCCGGACAGTCAACGCCCGCCTTGGCCGCGCATTGGAAGAAGTAATGGTTCCAGTACCAGATCCGCTCGAGGAATTCGTCATCAAGGGAAATGGCGGACCGGCTCCAATACTCCCTCCAGGCTTTCCGGGTGTCCGAGAAGGCCGAGTCGAAGGCATCCGAGGATGGTTCCGCAATCTCAACGGGACGGGCTTCCACTTCGGATTTCCGGCCTTCCTCAAGCTTCACCACCACGATAAGGGGACTGGTTGTGACGAAAAGCCGTTCCAACGGTCCCATGACCTCCTCGTGGCCTTCCCAGTTGATTCGAGTCTTGGCCTCAAGCGGCCCGCTCGCGCGAATCGAGAGACGGAAGGCTCGGTCCTTCCGATCAGGCTCGCCGGCCGCGCCCTCCACCGGCTCGTTGAATGGGAGAATCTGCAGGAACGAAAGCGTTTCAGGTCTCAAACCCTCCTCGACACGGAAGAGGGGAATATCCTTGGGGGTCTCCGGGTCAGGCAGGAGCCGGATGCGGTTAAACAGGTTGGGAATGCGCTCTCCTTTCTCATCCACGAGACGGACCCAAAGCAGGTCCTTGGTCATGTCGACAAATAGTTGGAGCTGGGCGGGTCGATTGTCCGCAAGGAGATTCACAACGCACAGCCCGGTCGCGATGTCGAGATGATAGCCCAGCATTTCGACCTTGCGTCGATCAAAGCCAAGTATGAGCGACCCGCAAGGGAATGGACGCGGGTAGGGTTTGTCATAGTTGGCCCGAGTGAGCTTCATGTAGTCCGCGAACCAAGGATCCTCTTTCAAACTCCCTATGTCCGCCGGGATCGCTTTCACCTTCTCGAAAACATCCTTGAAGGTTCCGATCCTATCCTTGTTGTCCTCGGCGATCCGGATATCCCAAACATTATTGTGGCCGAAATGGATGACCACCGCGTCGGGTCGAGTGGTCACCACGGCCCCCAACCCGCCATTACCCAAGAGCGCGCCATCGAAGAAATCCGGGCCTGGGCGGTCGCGCACAATCGGATGACGCCCCATTACCTCCTGGGGATCGAAATCGGGATAGGGACTCTCCCCCCCAGAGGGGCTGGTCATCGCCAGCGCAGTGAGGACTCCCAACCAGAAACCTGCGCGCATTTCGGCTCTCCTCAGACTTCAGGGCTTTGGGGCGGCTGCTGGGGGGATTATAGGTCAACCGGGGATTGAGTTGGGGGGTCCGGTGGGAAAGGGCGACGCACCCGGCGGCAGAACTTGATCCGTATCCGACATTCAAGACTCCACTTCAGTCTTCTCAGAGAATACAGGGCCGGATGTCTGACAAATCGGCGGCATTCTTGTATTATCCGGCCCGCTGAGTTGACCGCCCTTCCGTCCCGATTCGGCTGTTAGGACTCTTCGGGAGGAGGTTTCCTCATGCGGTCTTCTACTCACTCAGTTTTTCTCGTATGTGTCTTTCTCCTCGGTTCTCCCTCAAGCGTGGCTCAGACTCCGACGCCGACCTCGACCCCCGGATCGGCTGACATGGATGGAAATGGCTGCATTGACTCGAAGGACTTGGTTCTTTTCATCACGGATTGGTGCGCTGCGGCGCACGCGAAGTCCGCCTCGGCGGACCTGAATGGGAATGGTGTCATCGACCCGGACGACTTCTTTCTGTTCATCCTGGCTTGGCAGAAGACTGGAAACCCTACCCCAACCGCGACTTCATCGCCGACTGATACGTCGAACGCCACGCCCACGCCATCCCCCACAATCCCGACCGGCTCCATCGAAATGGTCACAATCCCAGCCGGCTCTTTCGTGATGGGGAACTCGGGAGCGGAACGCGACCATTTTTGTCAATGTATCGGCGGCCCTGCCGTCGCCTGTGTTTGCGAGGAGCCCAGCCATACGGTCACCTTCGATTACTCCTTCCGGATTGGGAAATATGAACTCACCAACGCGCAATACGTTGAGGCCCTCAACTTCGCCAACAGCCACGGCTACCTGAGGAACGCGACCAACGAACTCTATGACGGCGGCAGGGTGTACCAGAATGGGCGGGTGCTGACTTCCGCCGATGCTCCCGACTATAACGACATCGTCTACCGTGGAGCCCAGTTTCTCACCGCGCCGCGAAACAACGAATCGATGACCGATCATCCGGTGAATGGAGTCACCTGGTACGGCGCGGTGGCGGTCTGCAACTGGCTTTCGGAAATGAGCGGGCTTCCTCTCGTCTATGACCTGGCCACTTGGACCTCAACCAACCGCCAGGGAGGCGGGTACCGGCTACCATCCGAATCGGAGTGGGAATACGCCTGCCGCGGATCGGCGTTGAATCCACACCGCTATGATCCCTTCTCCTTTGGCGACGATCCCGCTGTGAATCTGGACTCATGCGGTCCCAGCGCGCTCCTCAGCGCCAACATGGTTTGGTGCGACGATGGCATATCCTGGACGGTGGCCGTAGGGAGCCGACTCCCGAATGACTTTGGGCTTTATGATATGCACGGGAACGTTTGGGAGTGGTGCGAGGATTGGTTCCACAACAGTTACGCTGATGCGCCCGTGGACGGAAGTCCGCAGCTTGTCCAAGAGGAGTGGAGGAATTTCCGGGTGCGCCGCGGCGGGTGCCATTCCAACCATGCCAGCCGATGCCGTTCGGCGTCCCGGAACTACGTATACCCTGGAACTTGGGACTTTACTTTTGGGCTTCGCGTCGCCAGGGCCGTCTCGCCGTAGCCCCTGGGGGAGTTGGAGGATTGCATCGAAATCCGCAATACCATTTGCGCGGATTGGGATTATGATCCTGGCGTATGTCGCGCAGGCACATGCTGCCTTTCTTGCTGATCCTGATGGCTCGCCAGGGGCCTGCCCTGGACCCGCGTCTGGCCGGAGTTAACGACTGGCTGTACATCCTGCAGCCCGGGGCGGTTGGAATAGAGGCCATTGCCGCTTCGGGTTTCGATGGTGCGGTGATGGACTATTCGGGCGACGGAAGTGGGGCGACCGAATACACGCCGGCGCAAATCGCCTCCCTCAAGGCCGCCGGGATGCTTGTCCTGGCCTACCTCTCGATCGGGGAAGCCGAGGACTATCGGTACTATTGGGATCCGGCCTGGAACGACCAACCTCGTCCCGACCCGGATGCTCCCCCCTGGCTTGGTCCATTCAATCCTCAGTTCCCGAACAACTACAAGGTGCGCTATTGGGAACCATCCTGGCAAGCGATTCTCTTCGGAACCCCATCGGGACCGGACAAGTCGTACCTCGACCGGATCATCGACCAGGGGTTTGACGGGGTCTATCTCGATATCGTGGACGCCTTCGAGTATTGGAGCGACACCCGTCCGGAGCGAACCCGGTTCCAGGCCCGGACCGACATGGCCAACCTGGTGGCGGCCATTCGAAACCATGCGCGGGTGACCCGCGGTGTGAGCGACTTCCTGGTTTTCCCGCAGAACGCCCCCGCCATGCTGTATGACGATTCCGAGCAGGTGGATGCGCTTGCTCTCGCTTACTTGGGCGCGATTGACGGTATCGGAGCGGAGGACACCTTTTACAACGAATTCACCCCGCAAAACCAAGAGAGCGTGGACTATGTCACCACGTTGCTCGAGCTTTACCGGACGGGCGGGGGTGAGGAGCGCATGGTGCTCGCGGTGGATTATGTGTGGAATGAGAGCCGTCCCGACGGCGAAGCCAACAAGGCGCGTTACAACGATTTCAAATCGAAGGCCCTCGCTCGCGGGTATGTGCCCTATGCCGCGGTCTCAAACCGGGACTTGGATGAAATCCTGATCGTGTCCCCCGGAAACGGACTGGCCCCACCTCAACCGAGGGAGGACATCCCTTCCGGCGCATTGGATACGGAGGACCTGCTCAGGATGCTTCAGGATGTCGCCAACGGATCGGTGGGGCCCTCTGGATTGTTCGAGTTCGCGGAAAGGTGGAGGGGGAGCGGTGGGATGGCAGGGCATGGGGACATGACTAAAAGTCGAGGGGGGCGGTGTGATAAAGTGCGAGGATCATGACCACCCCCTTTGGAATGACCGAAGAACAGATCGAGCGGTACGCGCGCCATATCATCCTGCCGGAAATGGGGGGGGTGGGGCAACGTAAGCTGCTCGCCTCCAGCGCGTTGATTGTCGGCGCGGGCGGGCTCGGCAGCCCCGCCGCCCTGTACCTGGTCGCCGCCGGGCTCGGCAAACTCGGCCTGGTGGACATGGATGTTGTCGATCTCTCCAACCTCCAACGCCAAGTCCTGCACCACACCCCGGATGTGGGCCATCCCAAGCTCGATTCCGCCCGCCGAAAACTCACCGCGATGAACCCGGACCTTGAGCTGGTCACGCATGAGACCCGCTTGATGTCCCACAACGCCCTGGAGTTTCTGGCCGACTATGATGTCATCATCGACGGCACCGACAACTTTCCGGCGCGGTATCTGATCAACGACGCCTGTGTGATGCTGGGCAAGCCGCTGATCCACGCGGGGATTTTTCGCTTCGAGGGTCAGATCCTGGTGATTAAACCGGGCGAGGGACCCTGCTACCGCTGCCTGTATCCGGACCCACCCCCAGCGGGGTTGGTTCCTTCATGCCAGGAAGCAGGCATTCTAGGGTCGGTGGCCGGGGTCCTCGGCGTGCTGCAGGCCACCGAGGCGATCAAGGTTTTGTGCGGGATCGGGTCGCCGCTGGTGGGGAGGCTGCTGATTTATGACGCCCTCAACGCCGATTTCCGCAAGGTGCGGATTCCGAGAGACCCCGCCTGTGCAATCTGCGGGTCAAACCCTACAATCACCGAGCTCGAAGACCTGGAACTGGCCCCATGCCAGTTGCCATGAACAGAAGGGGGAAAACATGGGCACACGACGGATCAAGCTGACCTTCCCCGAGCATCTCATCAAGGAGCCGGTCCTATTCACTGTGGCCAAGCGCTTCGATGTGATGCCGAATATCCGACGCGCCAAGGTTTCAGCCACGGCGGGGGAAATGGTTCTCGAACTTTCGGGCGAGGAGGAGCATCTGGACGAGGCCATCGCCCACCTCCAGGAGACCGGGGTCGAGGTCGAGCCGGTTTCCGGCGATGTGATCGCCGGGTAGAGTTTCTTCGCGATGAAAACCGCCTGGCCCCCGGGCGCGCAGGTGGCGGTCCGTGACCGGATCTCCACATTCTGGAAGAGAACCCGCCGAGCGACCACCCGCATCCTCGGCCGCCACCGGGATGACCACATCATTTATCTCGCTGGCAGCCTCGCGTTCTTCACCCTCACCGCCTTGATTCCGATCAGCGCGGTCTCGCTTTCCCTCTTTTCGGCCTACATCAGCGAGGAGCAAGAGGAGGTCTTTTACAACTATATCCTGGAGTATGTCTTTCCCTTCAGCCCGGACAAGCAGATCAAGGGGATCGACAAGCTGTTTTCGAAGGAAGCCGGGATGGTTGATTCCGCGGTCGCGGACGCGCCGCATTCGGCGACCGGCGCCGCGGTTGTCGGTCCGCCGGCTCCGTCCGCGGCGATTTCTCCGCCCACGCAGGCGGAAGACGCGGAAGCGAGAGGTGGAGATGTCGAGAGCCTGGAGGAGAATCTCCGCGACAGCGTGAAGAACTTCATCGATCAGGCCCGCAAGCTCAAGTGGATCGGCCTGATCTTCCTGATCATCACCTCGATCTGGTTGTTCGATTCGATCGAGGATGCTTTCAACGGCATTTGGCGCGCCGATCAGCGCCGTCCCTTCATTCGCCGGTTCACGACCTTCTGGACTGTCCTGACCCTCACTCCGCTCCTCATGGTCGGACCGATTTTCTTCAACCGCTATGTTCAGAGCCACTCGTTCATCTCCAAGGACTGGGTCTGGCTCTGGAACCTGTATTCCCTGGGGCAAACCCTGCTGCCCTATCTGCTGACCTGGTTCGCGGTCTGGCTCCTTTATGTGGTGGTGCCGAATGGGACAGTGGCTTGGCGACCGGCGGCGATCAGCGCGTTTGCCGTCGCGGTGCTGTGGGAGGTCCTCAAACCGATCTTCGCGGTCTACGCCGTCCGGGGGGTGACCAACCAGATTCTGTATGGAAGCCTCTCTCTGGTGGCGTTGGTGCTTTTGTGGACATATTACACTTGGTGGCTGATCCTGCTGGGATTCGAGGTGACCGCGTACCTCCAGTATCCGGATTGGGATCAGGCCACCCCCTCAGGCGACTTGGCGGAGGAGATTGCGCTTTTCTATGCCTGGGGCGGATTGTATGAAACCGGGAAGCACTTTCAGTCCGGAAATGGGGGGGTCTCCACGGAACATCTTTCGGGGCAGCTGGGTCTCCATAAGGTCCGAACGCTGCGCATCCTGGAGGCATTGGAGGAGAAGGGGATCCTCGCGCGGGACCGCAAGGGGCTCTGGTATCCGGCGGTGCCGCTCTCAAAGATCACCTGGTACGAGGTGGCGCGCGCCCTGGAGTATGAGATCGATTCCTCTCACATCACCTTGTCGGATTGGTTGGATTCGGCGCTACAGGCTCGCGGCATACGGGGTTACCATCAGGACACTCGCAACCTCCCGACTCTCGCGGCGATTGTGGACAGTCGCGTAAACGGCTCCGTGCTTGCACCCACTCTGGATGGCGAAAGCCTCCCGGAGACCGTGCCCGCGGCGCTTGCGGACATGGGCGATTCCGTTCCCCCAGAAGGCTCCGACCAAAGCGCGCCATGAAACGCATCCTCCTCCGCCTACTCGCTCTGGTGTTGGGGATCTTGGTGGTGGTGGCGGCTCTGATTTGGTATCGACGGCCCTATCTTGACCCCAAGCAGCTCCTCGACACGGTTCGCGGACGAATCGAGGAGTCCATCGGCCGCTCGGTGGAATTCAAGGAGGCGGAGCTCGCCGGGCTGGAGGGGATTGAGATCACCGGTCTCCGGATTCCCTCGGCGGCATGGGATGGTGGGCTGCTCCTCCTCGAGGCGGAGCGCGCGAGCGCTCGTTGGAAATGGTTGGGAGCCTTGATGGGGGGGCTGACACGGATCGAGTGCGAAATCGACAAACCGAGAGTCCGCTTGGCTTATCACCCGGAGCGCGGTTGGAATTGGGAAGCGGAGCAGCCCACCCGGGAGCGCTCGGAATCCATGGAAGACACCTCTCCCCCGCGCGGAACGAATCGGGCGCGGGGGCGCATGCGCATCGGCATCCAGGCGAAGGATTTGGATCTGGAGCTCGCGCACCCCGATTGGAACGCGTGGCGTGTGGCGGCGCCGAGAACCTCCACGGTGGAGTTGGTTCGGTCGGGGGACCATATGGGGAGCTGGGCGCTGACCACGGAGGCGGAGGTCCGTTCCGGGAGCCTCCCCGCGACCTTCCCTTCCTTGTCGCCGTTCAACAACAACCTCCTGGCCACCTTCAGCCCCGCGGCCGCGCGCCTCTCCCTGAACGCGGAGGGGCATTGGACGGCGGAGACTTATGAGCTCCAGTCGCGCGGCGAAAAGGGGCTGGAATACCAGGGACCGGGATTCAACCTGTCGGTTGATCGATTTCGTTTCGCGCTTCGTCGCGGTCCGGGCGAGCCCACTCGCCTGGAATCGGCGGCGCTCGATGTGGCGCGTGTGGAGCTGGCGAATTGGGCGAGCCCGCTCGTGGCTCAGATGCGCATGCCCTGGACCGAACCGCCCTCCGGTCCGATGCGCTTCGAGGTCCGAAACCTTCAGGTCATCGAGGACCGTTTGAGTCTGACGGTGGATGGAGTCCGAATTGAATCGGTCACCTTCGCCGCGCGGGACCTCCCGTGGCTGAGGATCCTCACGCGCCGAGAGTTGTGGGGTCTGCGCGATGTGACCCTCAAGACCACGCTCGATTTCCGGGACCGTGGGAGGCGCTGCGACTGGTCGGGAGGACAGATTTCACTCGATGGAGGGAAAGGTGGAACTGTCATTACCCAGGGGTTTTTCCGGGGCGGAGAGGGTTCCGAGTGGCAGGCCAGGACCCAAGTCAGCCGCTACCCGGTCCCCAGCCAGGAGGTCGAGGGGCAGGTCTTCGAGCCGGGAGTGCTTTCGGGTGAAATGACCTGGGGAGAGGTTCGCACTCGGGACGGAGGGATCACCCTTTCCGGGAAGGGAAAAATCGTCCTCGAGGGCGGAGAAATAGGCGCGGTTCGGATGCTGGGACGGATTGACGAGATACTGGATGTGGAGGCGATTGCCCGGTCTCGCTTCGAGACACTCTCTTTCCATTTCGACCATGATGGAACGCGTCTGAAGATCGACAACTTGAACCTGAGGAGTAAGCTCCTGGAATTGGAGGGTGGAGGAGTTTATGGAGGCGGGGGCGAGATCGAAATTGACTTGGTGGGGAGGCCCAGCCAGGAGCTTGCCGCGACGATGAAAAAGCGCTCCGCCGCGGTTTTGGTCGGGGCCATCTCCAGCTCGGGTCGCATCGCCGTGAAGATCCGCGGAAACCTCGACCACCCCGAATATGAATTCATCCCGGGCGAGGGGGTGGAGATCCCGATACAGGACATCCTGGAGGAAATTACCGGAAAACCAAAGGGGCAATGAAAGCTTTTCCCCCGTTACCCTTCCGCTTTGGGGAAGATCCCCTATAATCACTTAAGATTCAGGGAAATCTCTCCCCACGGAATCCCCCCTTTTCGCGACAATTGCAGCTTGCCCGCGACCCCGGATGGTGACTGGGTGAGGAAGTGTGTTCGCGGAACGGGACGGTAGTGAAAGGATTGGAAAAAATGTCGGCAGTCGCCACCCCCACGGCCACGGAGCGTATCCGCAATCTGGCCATCATCGCCCATATCGACCATGGGAAGACCACCCTCATCGATGCGATCCTTCGCGAGTGCGGAGCGTTTCGCCAGAATCAGCAGGTCCAAGAGCGGATCATGGACTCCAATGACCAGGAACGCGAGCGTGGGATCACCATCTTCGCCAAGAGCGCCACGGTGTGGTGGGAGGACTATGAGATCAACATTGTGGACACCCCGGGTCACGCCGACTTTTCCGGCGAGGTGGAGCGGACCCTGGGAATGGTGGACGGCTGCCTGCTCCTGGTGGACGCCGGAGAGGGTCCGATGCCGCAGACCCGTTATGTCCTCAAGCGCGCGCTTGCCCTCGGACTGCGCCCGATTGTGGTCTTGAACAAAGCCGACCGCCCCAACTGCAATCCGGATGAGTCCCTGAACGAGGTGTTTGATCTGTTCATGGAGCTCGGCGCAACCGATGAGCAGGCCGACTTTCCACACATCTACGCCTCCGCGCTCGAGGGTTGGGCGGTGCGCGAGATGGAGGACGAGAAGGAGGGACTGCGACCGCTTTTCGAGCTGATTGTCGCGCATGTCCCCGTCCCAACGGGCGAAATCGAGCAACCCTTCCAGATGCAGGTCACCACGCTCGACTGGAACGAATATGTCGGGCGACTTTTCGGCGGGCGGGTCCTGCGCGGCGAGATCCGGAGGGGCCAGACCTTGTTCCGGGTTCCGGTGAACGGCGACGAGCCGCGCCGCTTCACCCTTTCCAAGATTTGGGGCCATGATGGGATGAAGAGGGTCGAGAGGGAAAAAGCCTCGGTGGGGGAGATCCTCTTTCTCGCCGGGGTCGAGGAGGTCGAGATCGGCGACACCATCTGTCATCCCGACCAGATCGAAGCCCTGCCCCCGCTCCAAATCGACGAACCCACGGTATCGATGACCTTTCTGCCGAACAACTCCCCCTTCGCCGGAAAGGACGGCAAGGCGGTGACGATCAAGAATATTCAGGAGCGCCTCCAGAAAGAGCTGAAGACCAATGTCTCCCTGCGGGTGAAGGACCTCGGTCAGGATGGCGTGGAGGTTTCCGGGCGCGGGGAATTACATCTTTCGGTCCTGATCGAGACCCTCCGGCGCGAGGGATGGGAGCTCCTGGTTTCACGTCCGCGGGTTATCTTTCATGAAGATTCGGGGAAGCGACTCGAGCCGATCGAGGTGTTGTCCATCGATGTCCCGGAGGATTACCTGGGCGCGGTGATGGAGAGAATCGCCCAGCGCAAGGCCGAGATCAAGGACATGGCGCATGGACAGGATGGCCGGGTGCGGATCGAGGCGTTGATCCCGACACGCGGGCTGGTCGGGTATCGCTCCGAGTTTCTCACCGACACGCGCGGGATGGGAATCCTGGCATCGCGGTTCCTGGAGTACGGAGACTTCAGGGGCGAGGTGGTCCACCGCACCAAGGGGAGCCTGGTGGCGATGGAGACCGAGAAGACCACCGGTTACGCCCTCGATAACCTCCAGCAGCGCGCGGTGATGTTCGTGGGGCCGGGCGAGGACGTGTACGAGGGGCAGGTTGTCGGCGAAAACTCCCGCGAGGGGGACATGGTGGTGAACCCTTGCAAGAAGAAGCAGCTCACCAACATGCGCGCCTCCGGCTCGGATGACGCCGCGATCTTGACTCCCCCAAGGCGCCTTACCCTTGAGCAGGCGATTGAGTGGATCACGGATGACGAAATGGTGGAGGCGACCCCTGAATCGATTCGAATCCGGAAGCGGATTCTCAAGGAATCGGACAGGAAAAGGAGCAAACAGATAGGCGGCAACTGAACCGGCAGGACTTCATGCCCTTGGTATCCGACGGGAAGCGAACCGCGGGTTGAGGAATTGCGGACCCAATCTGGCTGAGGGACCCTGAAGTTGCGTGGGAGGGATGCCGCCCACTTAAACTTTTCTACTTGATCCTCCGCTTCATCGAGCGCGCCCACAGCAGCGCGCCCACCCCGATGCTCAGGAGCACCAAACCAGCCACGGTGTTCACGAAGCGCGCCCGGAAGCTCATGTCCCAGAACGAACCGCACAAGGTTGCGACCGCGAAAAAGACCAGGAAACAGCCGATAAAGAGGACTGTCTCCATGTCGCGCCGGGTGGGTTGGTGTTGCTCGTCGGGTTGTTCGGCCATGGCGGGATCTCAGAAATAAAGATAAATGCAGACGTGCGGGAACATGGAGAGAACGGTCCAAACCCGCAGGTCGTGGTACCATTTCCTGGAGGGAGCGTCCACGTTCACATATTCGGTCTTGAGACACATCACCCAGATCATGGTTCCCACGAAGAGAGCCACCGCCGAAAGCCTCCACCAGATCGGCGGAATCTGATCCATGATCCGGTTGTACGGCTCAAAGATCGCCGCGAGGGGAGGGCCGAAGACCGCGGTGCAAAACTCGGAGAACCACTCCATCACGCCCTCTCCTTGACCAGGACTCGGTCCACCTTACCCGCCTTCATCACCTGGCTGAAGATCAAGCCCTCGGTTTTCTCCGGGGGATCAGGGGGGGTGAGCAGGCTCACCACGATGGTGACCACCGCGGAAAGCAGGAACGACCACATCGCGATGAACAGGAACGGGTTCGCGGTCGGGAAGACCCCCTCGGTGTTCTTCAAGACGATGGTGAACATCACTCCCAGAACCAATCCCGCGAGGCCCCCCCATTGGTTCGCTCGTCGCCACAGCAACCCCACCAGCAGGATGCCGAACACCGGCCCCTGGAAGACGGCCAGGCAGCTCTGGATGAACACATAAATCCCCTCATCCACGGAGGCCATGCGCTCGGCCAGCACCGCGGAAAGGATCATGAAGAGCACGGTGAAGCCGCGTCCCACGAAAAGGGTGTGCCTCTGGCTCAACTTCTTTTTGAAGGCCACATCCATGAAGCGCTCGTAGATATCCGAGGTCCAGACAGTGGTGACCGAGTTCAAGGTCGCCCCCACATTCCCCATGAGCGAGGAAAGGAACGCGGCAAACATCAACCCGCGCAACCCCGGCGGCATGATCTGCTTGACCAGCATGGGGATCGCCAAGTCCTGATCCTCCAGGTTTGGGACCAGGATGAGGGCCGCAAGCCCCGGCAGCGCAACCATCAGCGGGATAAACACCTTGAGAAACCCGCCAAAGAGCATCCCCCCCTTGGCGTCCCACTCCGATTTGGCGCCGAAGGTTCGCTGGACCACCGCTTGGTTGCCCGCCATGTAGGAGGTGGCCATGACAATCCCGAGGCCGAACACGATCCCATCCCAGGGGAAGTCGGTCTGGGTGTTGTGTGGGAGCAGGATGGTGTAATGGTCGCTGTACTGGGGGCCAAGCGCGGCGACCTGCTCCCGAAGGCTGCTCCAACCCCCGACTTCCCAAAAACTCAGGGCCAACAGGGAAAGCCCGCCGACATACATGATCAGGAGCTGGACCACATCGGTGAACACCACGGCGGTCAGCCCGCCCGCGTATGTGTAGATCCCGGTTACAATGACGATAACCCAGATGGACACATGAGGATCCCACCCCAGAACGCCGTGCAGGAACTTGTCCGCGGTGAGCCACAGCATGACCGCCTGGGAAACCAGGAAGAAGATCCCCCAGAAGGAGGCGTGGATCATCCGGACGGCGTTGTTGTAGCGTCGTCCCAGGAATTCCGGGATGGTGTAAACCCGCGCGCGCCAGTAGTAGGGAATGAACAGAAAGGCGGCGATGGCCATCGCGGGCATGGAGCCGAGCCAATCAAAGTTCGCGGCGGAGATTCCGGAACCGTACACCGCCCCCGCCACCGCCACAAAATCGAAGGCCCCGATGTCGGAAACGACAATCGACATGCCGATGGCCCAAAAGGGGAGCGCCCGACCGGCCAGAAAGAAATCCTCTCCGGTCCCGACAAACTTCCCGAAGAAGGTCCCGAGCAGAAAAATCCCCACCATGTAAACCATGATGATGCCGATGTCGATGCTGGCCAGGCCGACAAAGGCCTGTGGCGCGGATGGATCCATGGCGACTTAACCGTTCAGAATTGGACGCGGACTCCACCGAGTCCGCCGACAGACGCCTGGGACTATGGCATGGGTCCGGCTTGGGGTCAATCTTGACGCCGGCCCCTGGGGGGGAAGGTCAAGGAATCGGTGGAGGCTCGAGGCGCTTGCCGGGGTTTCAGTCCCGTTGACAGAAGGGGGGAAAACGGATAGAACCAATCCGGGTCACTAGCTCAATTGGTTAGAGCAGCGGACTCTTAATCCGGTGGTTCGGGGTTCGAGTCCCCGGTGACCCACTTGCATGAAACCCTTGATAACATTGGGTGAAACGCAAGTTTCCCGCTTCAACTTCAAGCCTTCGTTCCCTCCCCATTCCGGCCCGATTCCAACTTTGGTCTCGGCAACATCCTGCGCACCACCCACTCCGCTTCGGAGCATGCTTGAGAAGGTTCATGCGGCTGCGTTGTTGGTTCACTCGGCCCGAAGCACCTCTCCCACGCTGGTGGAAACCGCGCGCCCCCAAAACCCATTGAACCTCGCCCCCCCGATGCTATACTTACATGCTTTCGTGGTGGTGTGGTTGTGTCCAATCGAACCTTGGAGTTGGACATGGTCGAGAACCTCAGCCCTCATCCCCTCTCCATCCTCCCCTTCCCCGGGGCGCTCTCTTCGCTGCTCCACAAGCGGGTCTACACGCACGCGAACGCCGACGCCACGCCGGAAGCCTCGGCGGACTTCACCTACGCTTATGACGCGGTGGGGAATGTGTACTGTGTGTGGGACGGGGACGGCAACGAGGTTTACTATTTCGCGCAGGACGCTTTCGGGAACGAGTTGCCGGTGGACCTGCTCGGACAAGACAGCTGGAGCACGGCCCGCGCCGCCGGGATCACGGAACACCAGACCGGCAATTGGCTCGACCCCTTCACGGGACTGTACTACTTCCAGGCCCGCTATTATGACCCGGTGGTGGGGAGGTTCACATCGCGGGACGTGGTACAACTCTCCACTCAACCGTATGCGATGTCCCACAGTCGTCCTACACGATGCGTTGACGCGGCTGGGGAATGCAACTACGACATCCACTTTGAGTGGACAAATGCTTGGGCCTCAGGTACCCTATCGCGGTATGGTTGTGGTCCCAACACCGCGTTCGATATCGCATATCAGAACAATTTCACGGATATTATTTTTAATCCGCTCACAAGCCCCCAGCAGACGAGAAAGGACTACCACTGCTTTGACCACAACGACCGCTCTGGCGTCTTTGACGGAGTTCCAGACCTTAATCAGATCAACGCCGATTTCCGAGATAAGCTCAGGGACGCCAAGAAATGCTGTGATACAACACTTTTGGGACAAGCTCTTCATTTTCGGCAGGATTGCTTCGTTCATGCAAGATGGACGTTTGGCCATCCGCCGCGCCGCGGGATTGATGAACAGTGCTCCTCGACATACCTTGAGGACATTATGCTTGTAACACTTGACGCACTAGAAGAATGGGGTACAAGATGCTGTTCCGGAAGATCCGACGAATAGTGCCTCGTCAAACATGCCGCATGCGCCGACCATACTGTGTTGCGGCACAATGACGGAGTTCCATAAGTGGGCATGATGATCTACTTGAATTTGTGTATTTCTCTCTTCCTGTTCTTGGAGCTGATGGCCACTCATTCTTGCGGAGGAATTCCTTCGCAGCATCTGCGAGAGCTACAGGCTTCCAGTAAGTGTGACCTTCGGATTGCTGTGCGAAACAAGGATGTATATCAGGCTCTTTCCTTGTTGCATGGCAGCACTGCTGTCAATCTTCCTGATGCGGACGGAATGACAGCCCTTCACTATGCTGCCAGGTCTGGCCGTGAGGATGTCGTGGTGGCCCTGATAGAATCAGGAGCAGATGTAGGAGCAACGAGGAGTGATGGAACAACGCCTCTACACTGCACTGCGGAGGAAGGACATATTGCGGTGATGGCGGTCCTTTTGGAAAGAGGCGCTCCGATTGATGCTGTGACAGATCAACAACTCTACCGATTTCATATTAACGCGAATATGCTTACACCCCTCGACCTCGCACTCGCGAATGGACACTCTTCGGCGGGGGCATTTCTGATAGAAAGAGGAGCCACGCACTCCCAGCTACAATCTGCTATGAGTGGCAATGAGGTTGCACTACAGAGCATACTGGCCAGTACTATGGTCATTGGCTATCCACCTCGGCTTATGGCCAAGGAACTCCTTTTTATGGCGGCCGATACCAACAATGTCCGAGTTCTCTGCTACCTGTTGTCGCACGGGGCTGATCCCACATATGTCGACGAGAACGGGTGGTCAGCTTTACACTGGGCCGCGTTGCAAGAACATCCGATTCCGATCCACCTCCTCATCCAACAAGGCGCGCCGATTAACGGCAAGGCCGAAATGGCACACACACACACTCGGTTCACACCTCTCAAACTGCTAACCATAGGACCAAGTCGAGTTCGGGATGAAGTGAGAGCCTGCGCCCGGGTGTTGATTGATGCTGGAGCAGAGTATGACTTGTTTGACCTTATAGTTGCAGATTACGTTGGACTTGCAAGAGAACTCCTGTGTGAAGACCCAGGTGTGGTGAATACGCCAGATGATTTCGGAGAAGACTATCCGATTCATTACACGGCGTATGGTGGTTCTCCGGAAATGTTACGTCTCCTCCTGTCGAGTGGTGCGCGATGCGATGTCCAGGACCACAATGGTCAGACCGCGTATGATATCAGCCTCCGAACCAAGCGGAATGACCTTGCGAGTATTCTTGAGGACAAGTGTGGTTGCTCCCTCTTGAGGGAGAACAAATCGACCAAATGAAGGACCGTGTCTTTGCCGCGCAAGTGGTCACTCAGATGGACTACGGCTTGACATGCCTTACCTTATTGCTGAAGCATGGGGCTTCAATAGATCGGAGACCAAGCGCTACACCGGGGCCTCTTGGGCAGGGGTTTCCGGAGACATCCGGTTCGAGTACACTTATGACGCGAATGGGAATCTGACCGGGGTCAAGAAGGAGACCAAGAGCGGTTCGACCTGGAGCCAAATCGAGCGCTGGGCGTACACGTGGACGCCGAGGGATCAGATGAGGTACGCGACCAAGTACAACGCGGCGGACGCTTTCTCCGGGCGGGTGGAGTACAAGTACTGCCTGTCGTGCGATGGGGCGCTCTCGGAGCGGATCGAGTACAACCCCTCCTGGACCGTGGTCTCGCACCGGCGCTACGAGTACGACGGCCTCAACCTGGTGCGTTTGGACGAGCGCTATGACGCGGACACGCCGCCGGACGGGGGAAGCTCACTTGAGCCTCAACCCCACCCGCTTCCCCTGCTCAATCGCCCGCCAATAGTCCCCCTCCACCGCGCGGTACATCGCCGGTAACCCCGCCGGACGAGAGTCCGGATCGACCTCGATCCAAACCTCCGGCTCCGGAATTGGCCCTTGCCCCTTGATGAGCGGCCCCATCTCGCAGATCACCCCGGTTACCGGGCGCTCGGTCCCATCCGGATTGAGTATTCCGTAGTCGCTCCTCTCGCCGGTCCGGAATCCCCCCGCATACCACCACACCACGACCCCATTCGAGCGGGATTCGAGCACCATCCTGAAGAACCGGCGATAGTATTCGGCGACCCTCTCGAGGTTGGCTAAGGGACACGACAGGGTGGTCATGTCCCACGCGCTCTGACCTATCTCCGCCCACATAACCGGGAGGTCGGGATTCACCGCGCGAGCGTAGTCCACCGTGAAACGACCGGGACGAACCCGATCCCACCCCCCGATCCGCCCGTAGCCCTCCGGTTCCCAGATGTCCACCGCGCGCCCCAGGCCGCGGAAATCGTAGGGAATCCAAGTGGGTCCGAGATAAGTGGGATCGCCGGTGACTGTCATCCGGAAGCTGACCGCGTGGTTCGGGTCCACGGATCGCACGAGGTCGCGGGCTCGGCTGTATTTCTCATGCAACAGATAGTTCAGGAAGCCCGCATAGTCCACCAACATGACGTCCCAGGGGCCACTCTCAAACCACTCGCGGCTCTGGGGGACAGGGAGCAGACCCTCGGCAAGCTCCACCCGATGGCTCCATGCCCTCAAAGCAGCCTCCAGGCTCCCATCCTTGGCATGGATCCAATCGTTCCACTCCGCGGTGTAGCGCGAGCGCTCCTTGTACCCATAGTGGAACGGCTCCCACGCAAGGTCATAGGCAAACACGGTCCGGTTGGAGGGGAGCCTCGAGTGCTCGATCATCTCCCGGATATCTTCCCACTCGAAATCCAAGGGGGTCCCGGGGCGCAACGAAAGGTTCACGCGCAAACCGTGTCTCTCGCACAGACGCAACAAATCGATCAGGTTTCCGGCCGAGAGCGACTGGTGATACAGAAACACGCTCACCATGTTCATCCCCATGTCCGCGACCCGCGCGAGATCGCGCTCGACAATCTCCGGGTCATAACCGCGCGGCCCGAGCCAATGCTCGAACGGCTCCCATTCCTCGCGCGCGATTCCCGAGGAGGGCATGTAATTGACCCCGAAGGGGAACCAGGGCTTACCCTCTAGCAGAAAATCACCCTTTTCGATCCTGACCCAATCGAGGGTTGGGTCCGGCTCCCAGAGGTGGAAATCGTGCTCGATGCGGTCGAGCGCCCGATCCGCTCGCAGGAGTGTCAGGCGGGCGCGATAGGTCTTGCCCTTCTCGAAGGGGATCCCATCGAGGATCTGCTCATCCCCATGCTCATACAGCGGCGAACCGGAATCCTCCCAGAGGACCTTCCCTGTTTCCGTTTCGGTCACTTTCCATTGGATCGAAAGCCCCTCCCTTGCGGCCTCGGAGGCCACGGTCTCTTCGCCGATCGAGGGGATGTGGTCCGGGAAGTAAGTGAACTTCGAGGTCCCGCCCTCCCACAGGAAACACTCCTCGCGCAACCTCATGGCCAGCTCCACGATGAAGGACCGGATCGAGTCTTGGCGATAGAACAAAGGGTCCCGGATGGCGAAGGCCGCCCACATCCGTTCCAGGTTGGGGGTGAACCGGAGCGCAGCGATGGCCCCGCGATAGTCCCCTTGGGGGGAGAGCGCTTCCAGGAGTGGAATCCAGCGATGGGTCCGTTCCTTTCCGTATCCGCTGGAAAGAGGACGGGGATGGAGGGCTTCCACCGAGGAAGGGAGTCGCGCCTCGGTCGCCGCGGGGGTCGGAACTAACGCCTGCTTGGGCGAGACGCGAATCTCTCCCACAGCGGCGCAGGGGTAGGCGTGATAGGAGGGGAACAACATCTCCCTCGGTCTGAAATTCACCTCCCAGCCGATGTCGAGGCGGTCTCTTGCCCGGCAAGTCCCGATATCGGTGATCCAGAACTCATGGTCTCCGGCAAGGCCGGGGGTGTGGGAAAGGGCCAGCCCGCAACTGAAGCGCTTGGCGCGGGAAAGGGAAAGCTCGGTTCCGGCGCGGGATGGAACGCTCTCCCAGAACGCAAACTCCTTCTGTGGGAGCACATGGCGCTTCCATTCGGCGGTCAAGGGAACGGTCGCCATCCAGCGCGAGCCATCCTGTTCCTCCCACTCGAAGAGCAGACGGGTGGTGTTGGGTCCCCCCTTGGCCCAGAAACAGGTGAAACGGTGGTCCTCCGCCACCGGGGTTTTGAGGTTCGGACTGTAGAGCGTGTCCCACCCATCATGGTCCTTGATGATCCGATGCAGACAGTGACCGCGAGTCGGATCCACAACAACCTCCGAAACACTTGGGTGGCTGGGGTTGTTGCTTGTCCGATTCCAGAGGGAAAGGTCCCCTGAGGAGAAGTCGGACAGGAGATAGTCGAGGGGGATCTTGGCAAGTTCCTCCTCATAGGCTTCCCGGATGGTCCATTTTCCATCCAGGATCTGAACCGGCTTGCGGAAAAGAGTCCCGCCGAGAGCGATCAAGCGCCCGCCGCCCTCCAAATAGGCTTCCAGCGGTTTGGCGAAGGGGAGAGGGAGAACCCCGGCATCCGTGAGGATGAGCAGGTTCTCTCGCGCGGGGGTCGGAAAGCCGGGTGAGAGCAGCTCGGTCGGCCGAATCGGGGTGACCGATTGTCCGCGGTCGGTGAAAGCGGCAGCCAGTTCTTGTCCGACCTCCGGGCTTGCGCCGGGGAGGTCGTTGACAAGGACCCAAGTCTCCGCGTGAGCGGACGCGTAGACAAGGAACAGAGATAGCGTGAGGAAGGATCGCATGGCGAGAGGCCTCGGGGAGAGATTCGGTCACGAGCTGGGCGAGAGGGGACAAGCAACTTTCCCGATCCCGAGCTTCTTGAGGATGGTCATCATCGGGCACCAGTCGGTGAAGGCCGATTGGAGCAGATTAGCGCCGACGAAGGCGTTGAACCACAGCCAGTTCAGGGAGTGGTACACCGCCAGGAGCAGGCTGAGGAGCACAAAGAACCCGGCGATGCCGCGAAGGATACGATCGATGGACATGTTTCCGGCCCTCCTGGGACCTGGATTCAGGAATGGGACGATTTTACCCCGACGCCCTCGCAAACCCCATCCCCTCGATGCGAACCGGACTTCTCAGACGCCAAAATGGCATCAAGTTCTCCCCTTGCTCCTTGTAGCACAATTGGGCCATAATGGAGCTATGGCCGCTAAAGGATCGTATGTTCGCGCCCGGGTGGACGATGGATTGAAGCGAGATGTCGAGACCATCCTGCACACGCTTGGACTGAATACGACGGAGGCCATCCGCCTTTTCCTTCACCAAATCCGAATAAGGAACGGGTTACCGTTTGATCTGCTGCTTTCAGAAGATAACTGCGACATTCTCCTTCCCAATTCCATGCGCCAAGCGGCATTGAACTCGCTTTACGATGATCCAGCCGGGTAAAGTCTACCTTGTGGACTTGGGATTTGCGGGCAAGTATCGCCTCATGGTTGTCCTATCGCGCAGGGATGACAGCGCTCCAAGGGCATTGGCCGTATGTGCTCCGATAACCACATCCCGTCGCGGGGGCCAATACGAAGTTGAGGTCGGAAGAGTTCCCTTCCTATCGGCCGACAGCTGTATCAATGTCCAGGATATACAAGCGGTCCAACATCACGAACTCAAGCGGCGCATCGGTTCCCTGCCAGAAGCGGCCTTGGCGGCCTCCAAGGCGGCGTTAGTGTTCATGTTTGATCTGGAAGAATCTGACAATTAGGAAGTTCCTGCTGCCCATGACATCCTCCGAAGAATTCATCCCGTTGGGCGGAAGAATTACCGCGCTCAAATCCGAGGATTGGTGGGCGGTTTGGATCGGCGCGCTGGTCCTTCTGCTGGCGGCGACCGGCCTCGTTCCCCACGCCCCCAAGATTGGAACTTGGACCACCAATCCGCTGGATGCCTACTCCACGCCGGGTGGAGGGTCCATCTTTTGGCCGATGGCGGCGCTGTGGGCCGGGCTTGCGGCCGTGTTTGTCATCTGTATCCGTGTTTTGGGGGGGCGGATATGGACTTTCCTGTTGGCTTTTACCGTGATCATGGCCTTGGCGGAGATCTCCTTTGTCCTGGAAGGGCAGACCGCGATCAAGGCCAAGGACCTGCCCTACGCGCTCTGGGCGCTGCTGTTCGGGTTGGTGATCTCCAACACGGTGGGCACTCCGCGCTGGCTGATGGAGGGGGTGAAACCGGAGCTGTATATCAAGACCGGCCTGGTGCTCCTCGGAGCGGAGATTCTCTTCGGGAACCTGGTGAAGCTGGGACCGCCGGGGCTTTTCGTCGGGTGGACCGTGGTCCCGATCTGCGTGGTGTTCATGTATTGGTTCGGAGTCAAGGTATTGGGGATGAGCAATCGCCCCTTCGTGATGGTGATCGCGGCCTCAACCTCGGTGTGTGGGGTTTCCGCGGCGATCGCCGCCGCGGCGGCCTCCAAGGCGACCAAGGAGGATCTGACCCTAGGGGTCGGGATGACCATGATCTTCACCGTGCTGATGATGATTGTGATGCCGGGAATCGTTCAGGCAACCGGAATGGACCTGCGAGTCGGCGCGGCGTGGCTTGGGGGCACCATTGACGCGACCGGGGCGGTGGTGGCCGCCGCGGCGTTTCTCGGAGATGAGGCTCGCGACATCGCCTCGGTGGTCAAGATGATCCAGAACATTCTGATCGGGGTGATCGCCTTCGGGATCGCGCTTTTTTGGGTCACCTCGGTGGAGCGCGACCCGAACGGGCGTGGCCCATCCCTCTCAGAGGTGTGGGTCCGTCTCCCGAAGTTCATCCTGGGCTTTGTGGCCGCTTCGCTGGTGTTCTCGTTCGCGCTGGTTCCGATGCTCGGTTCGCCCGAGGCGGTCGAGAAGCAGATCATCAAGCCGATGACCGCGAATGTCCGCGGGTGGCTCTTTTGCATGGCCTTCGTGGCGATTGGGTTGGAGTCGAACTTCAAGGCGCTGGCGGGACAGATGGTCGGAGGGAAACCGATCTATCTCTATCTGGTTGGGCAGACCTTCAATCTGGCGTTCAGCCTGCTTGCGGCTTGGCTCGCGTTCGGCGGAATCCTGTTTGACAGGGCGACTCCGTGAGAGTGGCGCGCCTTCTCCTCGGTCTCTGCCTCCTTTTCGCGTTCGCGGCTCTGATGGCCTGGGGCCCCACCCCTGGCGGGGTCATGCGGAACAACCTTGTTCACGGGATCGACGCCACCGCGCTGTTCTACACCGAGGTGGATGAACTCTCCTCGGTGGAGCGCGCCCGAGAGTAGAGGCGCTACTCCTCGGCGAGCAAACTTCTTTGCCGGAACCACGCCCTGGTCACCAACCCGTGCCTCGGCGAAAACAGGAATGTCAGAAGGAAGAGAACACCCGCCGCCACGGCCATCGCGCCGGCGATGGAACAGTCCGCGGCTGAGGCGAGCGAATACCCCAAACCCGCCGACAAGCACCCGATGAGGGACGCCAGGATCAGGACGCCTGAAAGCCTCTGGGTCAGGAGCAGGGCCGTCGCGGGGGGAACCACCAGCATCGCCACCACCAGAATCGCCCCGACGCTTTCAAATGCGGCCACGGTGGTGATCGCGGTCGCGATCATCAGAAGGTAGTGGTAGGTCGCGGTCCGGATCCCGAGCGATTCCGCAAGTTCGGGGTCAAAGGCGCAGATCTTGAGCTGCTTGTAGAAGGCCACAATCAGGAACAGGTTGAACAACAGCGCGCCTCCCAACAGCCAGACCGCGCGGGGTCCGAGGTCTCTCTCCCCCCAAAGGACCGTGTCGTACGCCACATACGCGATCTCCCCATACAGGACACAATCCGGATCGAGATCGATCTGTCCCGCGAAAGCCGAAACGAGGATCACACCCAGCGCGAAGAGGAAGGTGAACACCACCCCCATGGAGGCGCCCGTATCGACCCTTCCGGAGCGATGAACCCATTCGGTCAGCCAAGCGGTCAGCACACCGACCGCGCCCGCGCCGAGGAGCATCACCAGCGGGTCCCGTGAACCGGACAACAAAAAGCCTCCCACCAGACCCGGCAGGACTGCGTGGCTGATGGCGTCCCCCATCAGGACCATCCGACGCAGCACCAGGAAGGTTCCGACGAGGCCGCATGTGACCGCCACCAGGCAGGCGGTGAGGAGGATCCAGAAGGAGCTATTCATCAAACCTCTCCCTCTCGACCCCGGCTTGCGGGGGGAATGGGATGGGTGTGCGGATCCGTGGTTGGCGAGGAGAGGATGACTTCCAGCTCATCCTCCTGGGCCTGGGTCAGCCAGTGTTCGATCTCTTCGGCGTCTTGATGCACCTTTTCGACCGGCAACTTGACCTGTTCGGTGAGATAGAGCTCCCACAAACGGTGCCTGCGAATAATCCGTTCCGCCATCTGAAACCCGGTCTGGGTCAGAATCCACCGGTCCCCTTCACCGCGAACGTACCCCTCGCGTTCCAGTTGGGAGAGGATGCCGAGGGCTTTCGGGGCGGCCAGGCGACGGTACCGAAGAATGGATTCCAGAGGCCAGGGCCTGCTGAAATCGCGCGCGTGCTCGCCCAGGCGGTAGAGCGTGGTGATCAGGTTCTCGGAGGCCACCACGGTTCGCCCTCGAAGGGTGCGAAGCGCTTGCGCCAGCACCCCGCGGCGGGGCGCGAACAGAAGGCTGACGACAAAGAAGAGGGTCACGGTCACCACGATCCAAGGGCCGGTGGGCATGCGCGGCGCGAGGGAACTCGCGAAGGCCCCCACCGCTCCCGCCGCCGAGCCGAAACCTCCAGCGAGGATAAGCATCCGAGGGAGACGGTCGGTCCATTGGCGCGCCGCCGCCGCCGGGGTGATTAGCAGCGCGGCCATGAGCACCACCCCGACCATCTGGAGACCGATGGCGATGGCCGCCACAAGCAAGGTGGTCAGAAGGATCTCGAAGGTGGAGGCCCGCAACCCAAGGGCCCGCGCGAAATCGGGATCGAAGGCCAGGACCTTGAACTCTTTGAATGCCAATGTGACTACCCCACACAGGATTAGCGAGAGCATTCCGAGCGCCCACACATCCCGGGCCATCAGCGAAGCGGCCTGTCCAAAGAGGAACTTGTCCAAACCCGCCTGACTCGCGTTTCCGGCCCCTTGGATGAGGGTGAGCAGGCAGATCCCCGCGCCGAAAAAGACGGTCAAGACAATCGCGATGGCGGAGTCCTCCTTGAGCGGAGAATAGTTCCGGATCAGGTCAATGCTGATTGCCCCCATCCACCCCGCCGCGATGGCGCCCAGGAGCAGGACATGCGGCTCCTTCGATCCGAAGAGGAGATAAGCCAGGCAGACCCCCGGCAGAGCGGCATGCGAGATGGCGTCCCCCACAAGGGACCTTTTGCGGAGGAAGGTGAAACACCCGACCACCCCCGTGGTCCCCGCCAGAAGCATCGATCCGAGGAGAACATGGCGGACATTGGCGTCCGCGAGGGACAGAAATCGGAGCGCTTCGGCCCACATGCTCAGGAGCCGCTCCTCTCGAGGGTTTCGAGCACGTCCGAGAGCAGGGTTAAACCTCCGCCGTAGGTGGCGCGGAGGTTCGACGGAGTGAAGGCGGACTCGGTGGGGCCGGATGCGACCAGGCGGAGATTGAGTAGCACGACCTGATCGAAATAGGAGGTCACCGTCTGGAGATCGTGGTGGACACAAACCACGGTCTTGCCGCGCGCCTGGAGGTCCTTGAGGATTTCAATCACCGCTCGCTCGGTGGCGGCATCCACGCCCGCAAGGGGTTCATCCATCAGGTAGACTTCGGCCTCCTGGGCCAGCGCCCGCGCCAGAAACACGCGCTGCTGCTGGCCTCCGGAGAGCTGGCTGATCTGGCGTCCGGCGTAGGGAGCCATCCCCACTTTTTCGAGGCAAGCGAGCGCGGTTTCGCGATCGCGCGCGCGGGGGCGTTGAAACAGTCCGAGTTTTCCATACCGCCCCATCAAGACAACATCGAGCGCGTTGGTCGGGAAGTCCCAATCCACCGAGCCGCGCTGAGGGACATACCCAACCAGGCCGCGACTCCGATCAATCGGCTCGCCGAAGACTCGCACCTCCCCCGAGGCGAGAGGGATAATCCCCATGATGGCCTTGAGCAGGGTGCTCTTGCCCGCGCCGTTGGGACCGATGACCGCGGTCAGCCCGCCTTCCTTGATTAAAAGATTAATGTCGCGCAAAACCGGCTTGCGGTGGTAAGTCACCGTAAGATCAGCCACTTCGATGGGGGCTGGGGCGCCAGCCCCCCTTTCGGGTTTCGCTTCCCTCGGGAAGCGAATGGTCTTTCCGGAGTTTCCCGCCATGAAGGTCCCGCCGCGGTTTACTTGAGCGCTCCCACAATCGCGTTCACATTGTGGCGGAACATCCCCGGGTATGTCCCTTCCGGGGTCCCCTCCTCCCCCATCGCGTCCGAGAAGAGCGTGCCGCCGATGATCACCTTGTGGCCGCGCGCCTGGCACCCCTCCTGAACCGCCTCGATGCTACGACGCGGGATGCTGCTTTCAACAAACAGCGCCTTGATCCCTCGTCCCACAATCGTGTCTACAAGACGGTTGACATCGTTCAGGCCAAACTCCGCGGCGGTGCTCACCCCTTGGAGTCCCATCACCTCGATCTCATACGCTCGACCGAAATAGTGGAAGGCATCGTGGGCGGTGATCAGGACACGCTGCTCCTTGGGGATTTCAGCAATTCGCTCCTTGGCCCAATCGTGCAATTCGAGGATTTCCTCCCGGTACTTGGAGGCCCGGCCCTGGTACTCGGATGCGTGCGGGGGATCGAACTCCGCGAGCGCCCCGCCCGCGGCCTCAACGACCAAGGCCCACAGGGAGGCGTCAAACCAGACATGCGGATCAACGGCGAGCTCCCCGCCCTCTTCCCCCACGCGGATCAGCAGATCCTCCGGAAGACGCTGGGCCAGGGCGATGGACGGTTTGGACCTTCCGATCTTTTCCAGGATTTCGACCATCTTCCCCTCCAAGTGAAGCCCCGAGTAGAAGACCATGTCGGCGGAGTCGAGGGCTCGAACATCCCCTTGCGAGGGTTTGAAGAGGTGCGGGTCCACACCTGAGGCCATCAGCGCCTCGACCTGGACGAGGCCCCCCCCCACATTCCGGACAGCGTCCGCGACCATGCCGACCGTGGCGACCACTTGAATCGGGTGCTCGCCCTGGAATTTGAACTCGCGCGCCCCTACCCCCGTTCCGGCTAAAAGGATCACAACACAGGCGACGGATAAGGCCAGGCGCGAAAGCGGCTTGGGGGAACGAGGTTCTCGGGACATGGCTCGGGGCGGAAAAAACCTCTCCTGGATTTTCGGAATTTAGTCTATGCTAACCCGGCGCCGAGGGTCGAGTCAAGGCAAAACTTAACCAAGGGTAAATTTTCAAACCTCGGGTCAACAGTGGAGGAACGGATTGTGACGGCAACTGCGCGGGCGAAAACCTCGGAAAAGAATCCATTCCGGCGGATGCGGACGGACCACGCCACGGAGACCGGGGAGGATTACGTGGAGCTGGTGGCGGACCTGCTGGACATCAAGGGGGAAGCGCGGACCGTGGACTTGGCCAAGCGCCTCGGAGTCACGGCGGTGACAGTCTCAAAGACCATCCAGCGCCTCGAGAAGTCCGGGCTGATCAAGACCGAGCCGTACCGTTCCATCTTCCTCACCGAGAAGGGGCGGAAGGTCGCCAAGGATGTAAAGGATCGGCATGACACAGTCCAGGCGTTTCTCGAGGCCATCGGAGTACGCCCGGAGATCGCCAAGGAGGACAGCGAGGGGATGGAGCACCATATCAGCAAGGAGACGCTCAACTGCATGAAGCGGTTCCTCCGAAAGTCCACGCGCAAACGAGGCTAGAGCCTCGACTCCAAGTACGGAATTCATGCTTGACCCCGAGGGCCCCCTAAATTAGTATGCGCTAAATTAGTGTTATTCGGCTTAACTCCCGATTGGAGGAAATCGGATGCTCCGCCCCCATCCGCAAACGCTGTGTCTTCTGTCTTGGGCCCACGCCTTCATCGTCCCATGTCTCCCGTTCTTCTTGTCCGCCAACCTCGCTTGTTGCGAGGCCCCCCCCGAACTGGTCACCGACCGCCCGGATCAGACTGAGTCCACCTCCATCGTTCCGCCGGGCTTCACGCAGATTGAGATCGGATGGACTCACGCCATGGACGACGAGGATGGCGAGGAGACACACTCGGATTCCCTCCCCGAAACCCTCCTCAGGCTGGGTCTCACGGATCGTCTCGAGCTTCGCCTCGGACATTCGGGCCACTCCTGGGAGCGGATCGACTTCGACAATGGCGCCCCAAGCGAGGAATCCGAGGGGTGGGGCGACAGCGCGGTCGGGTTCAAGTACGACCTCTGGGATGAAGTGGAAGGGTGTTTTATCCCGGATGCCGCGTTGATCGCGCACCTATCGCTCCCCACCGGGGCGGGGGGGCATTCAACCAAGCGCACCGACCCCGGTTTTCGATTCACCTTTTCCCACACCCTCGCGGAAGACCTTGCCCTTTCCTACAACCTGGGAGCGGAATGGGAAACCGCCGAGGATTCGCGCGGGGAAGAAGACACTCTGTCGTCCCTTGTCTGGACCGTTTCTGTCGGAAAATCGCTCACGGACCGCCTGGGCGCATTCGTGGAACTCTTCGGCGACACCCCACTCAGCGCCGGGGGAACTCCCGCAAGTTCCTTTGATGGAGGATTCACCTACCTGATCGCCGAAAATCTCCAGATCGATGTCCTCGCCGGGGTCGGGCTTTCCGAGGGCGCGGAGGACTGGTTTATCGGCTCCGGTGTCAGCTATCGGTTCCCCCGATAAAGGCCCTCGATCTCCTCGACGGACAGTGGCTTGGCATATAAGGCGAAGTCATCCATGGCCCCGATAAAGAATTCGTTCCCCACGTGGTGCGGGTTGGCTCCGAGGGCGAAATCCTCGGCCACCGTGCTGGGGATGTTTGCGGGGGCGAAGGTCTCATTAACCTTCTTCCCATCCACGAAGAGGGCAAGGCTCGCGCCGTTCTTGACCGCCGCGACATGAAACCAGGTTCCCGCCTCGATCGGGAATCCCTGAGTGCCGGCCCCGCCGCCCCCTTCGATGCGCGCGAAGAGGCGCCCGTTCTCGATTACCACCCGGAGCGGGTCATCCCCGCCGCGCGCCCACGCGCTCATGACCTGCGCGAGGCGGCCTTCGGGCAGCTCGTCCGCGCGGAACCACGCGGCAAAGGTGAGGCGATCGGTGGGGAAGTACGGCACGCGATACCGGAGCATGCCATCGCCACTGAACCGAACCGCGCCACCCTCTTTCCCGGCGCGGTCCGGAGCGGGACGCACATTCCGAGCTTCCTCGAGATAGCCGAAGATGGGGGATCCATCCCCATCCAGCGCGGAACTAGCGACCAAGCCATCCTCGCGGAAATCCACCAGGGCGGGGTGGTCGATGAACGTGTTCGGGAGCGCGGGGTCAATCTGGAACGAGCGCGCGGGACCTTCAGAGACCTGCGCGCCATGCGGGTTGCTCGCGGTCACTCGCCAGAAATACGTCTTGCCTGGCTCGAACTCCTCCCGCAGGACAAATGCGGACCGATGGGTCGGCTCCGAGGCGAGAACGACTTGCTTGAATTCCGGCTCCTCGGCGACTTCCAGGACATACCGGGCGGATTCACTCACTCGGTTCCCGGTCCAGGTGAATTTGACCGGCCCCTTGGGAATCGAGGCGCCATCCCTGGGTTCAAGCGGATGGAAGAGCGGCGGGGGCGCATTCTCGACCGGCAACCAAGAGAGGTACTCGGTGCCGGCCGCGCCGGCGGTGGCGAAATCCCGAAGGCGGACTGTCCGGTCATCCGTTCCCTTCCCTTCCACAAGGGCCATCGGCGGAAACTTGTCGGAGGGTTCCGGCGAGACCCCCTTCAGCGCGGCGATGTCGGAATAGTTGAGCGCCGGAAGGTCCGGGCAATCATACGGGTTGTCGCGTTGATCAAAGGCGAGCAGGATCGGCCCGCGATAGATCGAAACCTTGCCCGCCGCCGCGCCATCGCCGACCCAGGAGCGTAACGACAGGTCGAGGTGGATCTCGATCCGGTCTCCATCCTTCCACTCCCGCGCCAGGGTCACATACCCTTTTCCATTGCCCGCCCCGCTCCGGGCCGCCTCGATGATCTTCTCATCCACGGTGAACCCCTCCGAGGTGATGGTGGTCTTTCGGGACCACTTGGGAATCCGGAGGCGAATGGGGAAACCAGCCGCGCCGGGGCGTGAGGGGTGAACCACCACGACAATCCGGCCATCAACGGGGTAATCGGTAACCTGCTCGATTTCCACATGGAGATCGGGTGAGAGATCCAGCGCGGCGCGCATCGGGCCATAGTAGTTGACCACCAAGGCGCCATCCGAGTCCTTCAGGATTCCCCATTCCGAGATCACACCCAGCCCGCGAGGGGCATTGACCGAGCAGCAGTTCAGCTCGGGGGTTCCCGCGCGTGATTGGAATACAATCGTGTGGGCCGAAGCCTCCCGCTTGCCGTCCATCGGGGTGTTGTAGGTCCACCAGCGTCCGGAGGGGTGCTGCGAGCCGAGGATACTGTTGAAGAGCGAGAGTTCCAGTTCATCCGCCGCGACCGATTCGCCGGAGAGCTGAAGCATGTCGGTGGAAAGCGCCGCCCAAGCCGTGGTGCAGCAGGTCTCGATTGCCCCCGGAGTGTAGGGGTTTCCAATGGCCTGTTCCCCGGTCGAAAAGCCGCCGGTGTTGTGACGGTCGAACTTGGCGATGCTCCGCCATAGGTTCACGAAGGCTGTTTTGTAGTCCTCGTTCCCGGTGATGCGATAGAGTTCCACCAGCCCTTGGAGATCATGGAGGCTTTCCCAGCGCGGGCGCGGGATCCGGTAAAAATCGATCCCGGCAAGCCCCTGCCGAAAGTAGTCCCCGGCCTTCTCCCAGTCCTCCTCCACGACTTTCATCATCCGGAGGTAGCGGTCGTCGCCGGTGTGACGATGGAGCCGCCCCATCGCGGTGAGGATCGAGAGGTTCATCTCGTCCGATCCGGCCTGGAGCGGGCGACGGTCCGTGTCGAGGTAAGTGGCGCAGACCAAGTCTCCCGCTCGAATGGCGGCGAGCTTGGCGGCCTCATCCCCGGTGTCCTCATGCCACAGGAGCAGCGCGGTGATCGCATGGTAGTGCCCCCACAGGTCCCAGTTCCCCAACAGCCGTTGGTCTTTCGGGAAGGGTCCGAGATACCCATCCTCGTCTTGAGACCCAATCAGATCACCGATGACCTCTCGCAGGATCGCCTCCAGGCGCGGATCCTCGACCATCCGGCGGGCTTGAATGGCGGAAATCAGGTATTTGCCCACAAACTCTCCGGCCCATGGGACGAGCTGTGGGACCGGCTTGCGGTCGCGCACACGGAACATCTCCAGCATCCCCGGGTTGGCAAGCGGGGCGCGCAGCAACCAGTTTTCCAGGTTCGCCTGGACACGCTCCCCGACCATTCCATCAAGGGAATAGCGGATTCCCTTGGGTGGTTCGAGAGCCAGTGAACCCATGGGCTTGACCTCCGCGCAACCGGATTCCCCGGCATGGAGTAAGACCAACCAGATGGTTATACTGGCCAGAAGGATGGTGAGGGGACTGAATGTGGATTTCATGGTAGCTCCTCATTCGTGAACCACGGAAGCCTTTGAAGCACGGAAGCCTCGGAGAGGTCGGAAAACGGAGTCGCAGCATCAAACCATCCCGTTTTTTCCGGACCGCTCCGACCATTCCGTGGTTCAAACCGACTAACCGACCCTGGTCAGACAAACAGACATGCCTGAAGACAAGATCATTATCCGCGGCGCGCGGGAACACAACCTCAAGAACATCAATCTGGAACTCCCCAGAAACAAGCTGGTGGTGTTCACCGGGGTCTCCGGGTCGGGGAAATCCTCGCTGGCCTTCGACACGATTTACGCCGAGGGGCAACGTCGCTATGTCGAGTCGCTCTCGGCCTATGCCCGCCAGTTTCTGGGTCAAATGGAGAAACCGAAGGTCGATTACCTCGGGGGCCTTTCCCCCGCCATTTCCATCGAACAAAAGAGCACCTCCAAGAATCCGCGCTCCACAGTCGGAACGGTGACCGAGATCTACGATTACATGCGCGTTCTGTGGGCGCGGGTCGGGGTCCAACACTGTCACAAGTGCGGCAAGCCGGTGGGGGCGCAATCCACCGAACAGATCATCCACCGCATCCTGCACTACCCGGAGGGGACCAAATTGATGCTTCTCGCCCCGGTGGTCCGGGACCGCAAGGGCGAGTACCGGGATCTGTTCGAGGACATGCGCCGGGATGGGTTTGCCCGCGCGCGGGTGGATGGGGAGGTCTATGAGCTCGAGCGCCTCCTTCCGGCGGAGGGAAAACGGGCGGCGGAGATCGAGCTCGATAAGCGCCTGAAGCACAGCATTGAAATTGTGGTGGACCGGATCATCCTGCGCGAGGGCATCGAGTCCCGTCTCGCCGATTCGGTGGAGATGACCCTGGAGAAGGGCGAGGGGTTGCTGATCGCCAAAGTGATTGATGGCGAGGAGACCCTCATGTCGCAGCGCAGCGCCTGCACCGATTGCGGGATCAGCTTCGAGGAGCTCGCCCCACAGAACTTCTCCTTCAACAACCCCAAGGGGATGTGCCCAGCGTGCGATGGGTTGGGGCGCAAGCTGGAGTACGATCCCGACCGAATTGTCCGCGATCCCGCCAGGTCGATCCGCGCGGGCGCTATCGGCCCGATCCGGAGCGTGTTCGAGGATGGCAAGAAATCTCACTGGTCGCGGGTCATCGCCCAGAATCTCCGTCAGCTGGCCGACCACGCCGGTTTCTCCCTGGACACACCCTATGGGCGCCTCAAGAAAGCCCATAAAGACCTGTTGATGAACGGTCCCACCCCTAAGGAGAAGGGGAAGCTGGGGTGGAAGGGGATGATCCCCATGCTCAAGCGCTGGTTTGAGAACACGAACAGCGAGGGGATGCGCACCTGGTTGCTTGAGCAATACATGACCCCGGTCACTTGCCGGACATGCGGCGGCGGGCGGCTCAAGCCCGAAAGCGCGGCGGTCAAGGTGGGCGAGAAATCGCTGGTCGAGGTCACCCGGCTCACCGTGGAGCAATCGCTCCAATTCTTCGACGCCCTCTTTGGCGAGGATTCCCATCCCAGGGAAGGAGTGGGCGCCTTCGGAGGCAACGGCAAACCGGGAACCGCTTGGATCACCCACCCGCTGGATGAGATCCCGTCGCGACTTTCCGAGGTGGAGATGGAGATCGCCGCCGAGGTGCTCAAGGAGGTTCGGGGGCGACTCAAGTTTCTACTCGATGTCGGCCTCTATTACCTAACCCTCGACCGTTCCGCGCCAAGTCTTTCCGGGGGCGAGGCGCAGCGGATTCGCCTTGCCAGCCAGATCGGCTGCGGCTTGGTGGGGGTGCTCTATATTCTGGATGAACCCAGCATCGGCCTGCACCAGCGCGACAACCGGAAACTGATCGACACCTTGTGCCGCCTGCGAGACATGGGCAACACGGTGATTGTGGTCGAACACGATGAAGAGACCATGGAGCGCGCGGATTACCTGGTGGATTTCGGTCCGGGGGCGGGGGTCGCGGGCGGGGAGATTGTGGTCGCGGGTCCCCCCGAGGAGGTCAAGGAGCACCCGGACTCCCTCACCGGACAGTATCTGACCGAGCGCCTGCGCATCCCGGTTCCTGAAGGGCGTCGTAAGGGCAACGGACAGAAGGTGACCATCGTGGGCGCCACGGAAAACAACCTCAAGGACATCAATGTCGAGATTCCGCTTGGCAAGTTCACTTGCATCACCGGCGTCTCCGGGTCGGGGAAATCAAGCCTCATCAACGAGGTTTTGTACAAGTCTCTCGCCGTGGATCTGAACGGGGCCTCGGAGAACCCCGGCAGGCACGAACGCATCCTGGGGATCGACAACCTGGACAAGGTGATCGATATCGACCAGAAGCCGATTGGGCGGACCCCGCGCTCGAATCCCGTCACCTACACCAAGGTCTTCGACCCGATCCGTCACCTGTTCGCGCAGCTTCCGGAGGCCAAGGCGCGCGGGTATCAGGCCGGTCGGTTCTCTTTCAATGTGAAGGGGGGGCGTTGCGACGCCTGCGAGGGAGATGGTGTGAAGCGGATTGAGATGCACTTTCTCGCGGATGTGTTTGTCACCTGCGATGTGTGCAAGGGGACCCGCTTCAAACGCGAGACCCTGCAGGTCAAATTCAAGAATCACTCCATCGCGGATGTGCTCGATCTCACTGTGAACCAGGCGGTGGAGCTGTTTAAGGACATTCCCAAGATCAGGCGGATCCTGGACACCTTGGTGGAGGTCGGGTTGGGATACATCCACTTGGGACAGTCGGCCACCACCCTTTCCGGAGGCGAGGCGCAGCGGGTCAAACTGGCCAAGGAGCTTTGCAAGGTCGAGACCGGGCGCACGCTCTACATCCTCGACGAGCCCACCACGGGCCTTCATTTCGCGGACATCGACCGCCTGCTTTCGGTGCTCAACCGCCTGGTAGACCGCGGCAACACGGTGGTGGTGATCGAGCACAACCTGGATGTGATCAAGAGCGCGGATTGGATCATCGATCTGGGACCGGAGGGGGGCTTGGATGGCGGTACGGTGGTGGCGCGAGGGACCCCGGAAGAGCTGGCCGAATGTGAGCGGTCTTACACCGGACGGTTCCTGCGGAAGGCGCTGGGGATGGAGCTCCAACCGGCATGACTCACCCAGAGAGACCCGTTCGGGCGGTGGTGCTGCTTTCGGGAGGGCTGGATTCGGCCACGGCGCTGGCCATCGCTCGGTCCGAGAGACGCGAGTGTCATGCGCTCTCCTTGCGCTACGGGCAGCGCCACGAGATCGAGCTCGCGGCGGCCTCAAACCTCGCGCGGGCCCTTGGCGCGTCTCAGCATCTGATCCTGGACTTGCCGCTGGACCGCTGGGGGGGATCGGCGCTCACCGGGGACTTCGAGGTCCCCAAGGATCGCGCCTCGGAGGAGCTCGGCAGTGGCATCCCGATCACCTATGTCCCGGCGCGCAACACGGTCTTCCTGGCGTTGGCGCTGGCTTGGTCGGAGACCCTTGGCGCGGAGGAAATCTGGATCGGGGTGAACGCCCTGGATTATTCAGGCTATCCGGACTGCCGCCCGGAGTTCATCCGGGCTTTCGAGGAGGTAGCGCGCCTCGGGACCAAGGCGGGAGTAGAAGGGAACGTGCGCCTCTCCATCCGCGCCCCGCTTCAATTCCTCACCAAGGCGGAGATCATCCGCAAGGGGATCGCCCTCGGAGTGGACTATAGCCTCACTCGCTCCTGCTACGACCCGCCCACTCCGGACCTCCACTGCGGCCGCTGCGACTCCTGCCTGCTCCGCAAGAAGGGCTTTGCCGAGGCGGGGGTGGAGGACCCGACGAGATACGCCGCGCCTTAACAACCCCTAACGGAGGTTCACCCCTCCATCCGAACGGAAAAGAGTGTCTCCCGCGCTCCTGGTCCCGTTCGTCGGACTGTAAGGAATGTCGTAGGGGGCATCTCGTCTCCCATCAGGTCCGTGGCCGATGAGGACATACGAATCCGCCCGGAGGGGAGCGACTTGCCGCAAGACTTGAGTGCACCCGTCTCTCCCATTCGGAGACCAGCAGCGATGCGCTCCACGGAATTCATCATCCCGACTGCCAAACCTCCCATCCCGAGTCTCCCTGTCGAGATACATGTAGGACACGGGCGGCCGGCGGTCCTCAGAAATCAAGCTGGAGACATCCTCCCTTTCAAAGAACGGGTCTTGGGGAACCTCGGTCAGATACTTCACGGGAGAAGTGAGTGGAAAGAACATGCCGCTGGTTCCACCACGCATGTCATGCCCCTGCCAACAGCAGCAACTCCTGAAAGTCGCTGGACGTCCCCCCGCGCAGCCTCCGCCAAAACGAGCCAGAATGAATTGCACGCCAATATCATCATCCCAGAAATCGACCAGGAGCATTCCGTCCCGATCAGTTCTCAGGGATTCGATGCCGGTGGCCAGAGAACGCATGTCGGTGTTCTCCCTCGTCACCTTGGCGCGCACTTGCGCCTCCAGGAAGTTCGGCAACGCGATGGCAATCAGAATCAGAATGATGGCAATGACAATCAACAACTCGATCAGGGTGAAACCTCTCGTCTTTCTTCGCGGATCCATGGGTTGTCCTCAAAGAATAAAGATGATTGCAGGCAAATCTTGGAATTTAGATTACCAAAGCCCGCGCCGCGCCGCCAGTGGAGATTTTCTCCTGGGATTTTGTCCTACTCCGCGGGTGTCCGGCGCGTTAGAGCCCTGAGGTTGGGATGCTCGCCGTGCAAGAGTCCCAGGGAGACTCCGACCCACCCGGCCAGGATCAGAGTGGGGGCAACCCACTCAACACTCCCCTGGTCCCAGCGGATAGCCGCGAGCAAGAGCGCGAGGGCCGCAAGCAATCCTAGGGGAAGGAGCGCGCGTGGGATGAGGATTTGGGGAAGGTGACAGCGCATCAGGCTGATCTGGAGAACCACCCCCAGGCACTCGGTGAGCAGGGTGGCCGCCGCCGCGCCCACATGCCCGACTCCAGGCAGGAGCACGGTGAAGAAAAGCGCGTTCATCGCCACATTCCCAAACACCATCGCTCCGGTGACCCCCACCAACGGGCGCTGGAACCCGGCGGCGATCAGGACTTGGAAGAGAAAGAGGTTGAGAAACACCGCCGCCTCCGCGCATCCCAGCAAGACCAGTGGCCCCCATGCCGGGCGCAGTTCCTCCAGGACCTTGAAGCGAAGCAGCAGCGGCGCGCCCCACACAATCCCCAACGCCACGATTCCCGCGAGCGCCACAAACAGACGCCAAACCCGCCGCGCGGCCTCCTCAAAGGCGCGCCTCGATTCCTTCCACAGCCCCGCCAGCGCCGGGTAGATTCCCTCCATGAGCACCGCCGGAAGCATGTTGAACGCCTCAGTGAGCTTCACCGCGCTCACATACCAGGCGAGGTGCTCGGACTGCTCGGGGAAGAACAGGCGCAGCATCACCTGATCGATCCGGTAGTACAGAACCGTGGAGAGACGAGTCAAGAACAGCGGAGCCGACTCCCGGAAGAGCCCCATGCAGCCGCCCCAGACTCCACCCCAAACGGGGGAAACCCTCCCGAACCCCAACCAAGCCACCACCGCCATCGAGACAACCATGCAGCCCCACCAACCCATCACCACGCGCGGGAGGGAGTTGAACGGGCCTCCGGGAAGAAGCCCAAGCAGGAACACCCCATACCGGAGCAGATTCGCCCACACCGGAACGCGCATGTCGAGCAGCGCTCGGAAAATCCCCTCGCAGGCGGAGTAAGGCGCGAGCAGGATCGTGGCGGAAAAGAACAGGACCCATGGCAACTCGGGGAGCTCGCGGAAGGTCGGAACCGCGAACAAGACCGCCACGGCAAGAAGCCAGAAAAGGACCCCTTGGAGGCCGAGGAGGAGCAAGGCCGAGGCCAGTGTCCGCCCTTTGTCCGCCGCGCTCTCGGCGCGGGCCATTTCGCGGACCAGGATCCCGGCGACACCTCCTTCGGCCAGGCCCGCGAAGATCCCGACATAGGCGAGGATAAAGCTGTATTGACCATAGAGGTCGGCCTTCAGAACCAGGAAAAAGAGCAGGACATAATGGCCGACGCCCAAAAGCTTCGCCCCGGCCTTGCCGAGGAACGAGTACCCGGCGACCCTCGCCACTCGGAGAAACAGACGGTCTTCGCTCACGAGACTCCCTGGTGGTAGGCGACCACGGATTTCCCAAGGACCTGGAGGTTGTAGCCTCCCTCCAGCAAGCTCACCACCCCACGGCCTCCCGCGAGTTCCGAGATGCGTCTCCCAACCTCGAAAAAAGAGTCCTCATCCAGGGGAAAGGCCCCAAGCGGATCGAGCTTGTGTCCGTCAAAACCCGCCGACACCAGGACGACCTGGGGATCGAATCCGGCCACTTCATCAAGCCCGCGCTCAAAGGTGTCCATCCACAGATTGAGCGCCACTCCCGGAGGCATCGGGAAATTGAGGGTCCTCCCTTCCCCCTCGCCAAGACCCCGTTCGAGCCGAGACCCGGTGCCGGGATAGTGCGGAGACTGATGCAGGGAGAGAAAGAAGACATCGCCACGCGTATAGAACGCATCCTGGGTGCCATTTCCGTGGTGGACATCGAAATCGATGATCCCCACCCGCGACACCGCGTCCGATTCGAGCAGCCACTGGGCGGCGATCGCGATGTTGTTGAACAGGCAGAACCCCATCGAGCGCGAGGGGGTCGCGTGGTGTCCCGGCGGACGCACGAGGCAAAGGACACGGTCCTGCTTGCCCTCCAAAACCGCGCGGCAGGCGGCGAGACACCCTCCAACCGCCTCCAGGGCGACCCGCGCGGACTCCGGACAAACCACGGTGTCCGGATCAAGGAAACCCCCTCCAGCCTCGGCGGTGTCAAAAACCCGTTCCACCATGTCCGAGCCATGAATCTTAAGGATCGGTTCCAGGGTCGCCTCCTCGAATTGGAGGAGCGGAAGCATGTCGAGGATTCCGGCCTCTCGAAAAGCCTTGTCGATGGCGACGAGCCGGTCGGGGCACTCCGGGTGATAGCCGGTGTCGTGATCCAGGAAAACCGGGCTATGAACAAGGGCAGCACGCATGATTCAAGGGATACGGCGACAATGATAGGGCAGTTTCCGCAGTCATTGTACGGGTTCCCTTCCTTCGGTATGCCCCTGCCCCTATGATGCGAGGTTCTAGGTTTTGATCTTGGAAGGAGGGTTGTTTCTTCGTGTCTTTGTCTTCACTTCTGGAGGGGCGTGTGGCCCTGGTTTTTGGAACAGCGAACAAGAAGAGCATCGCCTGGGCGGTGGCCAAGCGCCTCTCGCAGTCCGGCGCGAAGATTGTCTTGACCTATCAGGACCCGCGTCTGGAGGGGAATGTGCTCCCGCTCGCGGCGGAGCTCCCCGACTGCATCCCCTGCAAGTGCGACCTTACGGTCGAAGAAGATGTCGCGGCGGTCTTTAAGCTGGTCGAGGAGAAGTACGGACGCCTGGATATCCTGATCCACAGCGTGGCCTACGCGCTCCGGGAGGATCTGGACCGTCGCTTCCTGGACACCAGCCAGGAGGGGTTTCGGATCGCCCAGACAGTCAGCGCTTACACCCTGGTGGCGGCGGCGCGCGGGGCGCTCCCGCTCATGGAGAAAGCCGGAGGCGGCAGCATCCTGGCGATGACCTACCACGGCAGCGAGCGTGTCATCCCGAACTACAACGTGATGGGGGTCTCCAAGGCGGCCCTGGAGGCCTGTGTGCGTTACCTCGCCGCCGATCTGGGCCCCATGAACATCCGGGTCAACGCCCTCTCGCCCGGCCCGCTCAACACCCTGGCGGCGCGCGGGATCACCGGATTGCTCACCATGCTCAAGTATTTCCGTGAGCGCGCCCCGCTGCGTCGCAACACCGACCTCGAGGAAGTGGCCGACACCGCCTTGTTCTTCTCCAGCGACCTGTCACGTGGGATCACGGGCGAGGTATTGTATGTGGATTGCGGGTATCACATCACCGGGATGTAGGACCTTGGAAAGTGGATGAACACGCGCGCTGGTGCGCTCGCCTTGAGTGGCTCCTGATTGTCCTCGCGGCTGTCTGGCTGGCGTTCGCGGTGTACCCGGAGGCGCAGCTCGATAACGACATGTCGCGCTTCGCCTCGGTCGAGAGGCTGGTCGAGGCCGGGACCTGGGTCATTGACGACAGCCCGTTCCACTACAAGAAACCACGCGGGAAACGCCCGGCCACGCCGATTGTCGACAGGGCCAAAATGGGGGACCATTTCTATTCCACCAAACCCCCGATGATGTCGTTCCTGATGGCCGGCGAGTATTGGGTTTGGAGGCATGTCTTCGGTTTGTCGTTCGCCAATGAGACCCAGCACCGCTTCCTGATCTGGGTCTTGACCTACACCTTTGTCGCCCTGCCGTTCCTCTCCATCGGACTGGTCTATCGCTGGGCCGGAGGGTGGTTCATCTCAGACCCCTTCGTGCGCCTGGTGGGGATGTTCGTGCTGCTGTTCTGCAACCAACTCTGGGGCTTTTCACGGACGCTCAACAACCATGTGCCTTCGGCGGCGATGCTTTTCTTCTCAATGATCGCGGCGATTGGTCTGGTGCATGGAAAGGTCGCCCCGAAGGCGTGGCTGTTCGCGCTGATCGGTTTCGCGGCGGGAATGCTGCCGACATTCGACCTGCCGGGGATGTTCTTTTGCATCCCGCTGTTCCTCTACCTGCTATGGTTTTTTCCGAAGCCGACCCTCACGTGGTTTGTGATTGGGGCGATCATTCCGTTGGGGCTTCACTTCGCCCTGACTTACTGGATCACCGGCGGCCTGATTCCCGTCTACATGCAGAAGGAGCTTTACCACTACGAGGATTCTTACTGGGATCGGATGGGGGGGATCGACGCCCTCCAGGAGCCGAAGTGGCTGTATTTCTTCCACCTTTCGGTGGGGAGGAAAGGGCTGTTTTCGCTTTACCCCATCTTAGTCCTTTCCGTTCTTGCGGTCCTTGGCTCCTTCAGACAACCAGCCTCAGAGACCCAAACCAAGGCCCCGCGCGTCGAGGGCCTTGCCCTTGTCGCCCTGACCCTCTTGTGGATGCTGTTCTACACCATTAAGACCAACAACTATGGCGGGGTCTCCTTCGGGTATCGCTGGTTCATGTTCTTTACACCCGCGCTGGCCTTCTATTCCCTCTTCGCCATCGAGCGGATGAAACAGGGGTGGGGTTGGGCGGTTGTGTGCTTGCTGATCGCGATATCTTTCTACTCCGGCTGGCAATGCTCGGTGGACCCCTGGACAGTCAATGAAGAGTGGACCTGCCGCTTCCTCGGCAAATGGGAATTCAAATAGGCCATGAAAGGCTGGAAGTTCTGGTTCGGCTTGGCGGTCGGCCTGCTTGCCCTGGCTTACTTCTCGCGCGACCTGGAGGTCTCCGAGTTCGCCCAGTCCTGGAGACGTATCCATCCCTCGCGTTATGCCGAGGGGGTTTTCTGGTTCTGCTTCAGCTTCTGGCTGCGTTGTCCAAGATGGAGAGTCCTCACCCGAGGGCTGGGGGACATCGGCCTATCGCTGCTCACCAAGGCATTCTTCGTGGGGATGTTGGTCAACCGGCTCTTCCCGGCGCGCCTTGGCGAGGTGGCGCGGTGCGTGATCCTCAAACGGGGCCGCATGGTTTCCCTGTGGGGGTTGTTCGCCACGGTCGCCGCGGAAAAAGCCTTCGATGGTCTCGCGCTGCTGTCATGCGCCCTGCTGGGTTTGCTGTTCATTCCCGCCGGGGGACTCCCCTCCGGTGTGGATGAGTTCATTGACGAAAATCGAGCTGGGATTCTCGTGAGCGCTTTCGGGCTTCCGCTCCTCTTGCTCCTTGTGGCGTGGTCCATTCCGCTCGTTCAACGCTTGTTTCAAAGATTTCACGCGGCCGCCTGGCATGCCCCCTTCAGTCGGACCCTTCAGTCGGTCCTGGAGGGGTTGGAGGTGGCTCGGCGGGGGCGCAGCCTGCTCGCGGCAACCCTGCTCACCGCCTTGGTGTGGGCCACCCTGGCGCGTTCGGCCTACTGCGCGATCTTGTCCTTCGGGTGGGACCTGCACCCCTCCTCGGGGGTGGTGTTGTGCGCGGCCATCGGACTCGCGGTGATCGTTCCGCAGGCGCCAAGTTTTGTGGGGGTCTATCAAGTCGCGGTCCAGTGGACCATGGTGGGCCTTTACGGGGTTCCGCTCCAAGAGGCCAAGGCCTTCGCGGTGGCGATCTGGTTCATGCAAATCGTTCCGGTCGGTCTGATCGGCTTTGTATGCCTGCGACTCCTTGGAACCACGCTCAAGGAAGCCACTCTCACCGAACCCTCCCCAGAACCGCCCACCGCCTCTCCCTGAACCCAACGCTCGCCATTCAGTCTGCTCCGGAGCGCGAGCTCCCTTGGGGCTACTCGCTCGTGGTTCCCCACGACATTTCGGAGGCGCCCCGGTCAGATCCCGCCCCCATCCCCCTACCCGCAACCCTTGCAGTATCAGCCGCTTACAGAGCGATTGAAAGAGTTCTCCCAGCTGGCACACACCCTGCACTCGGTCCATGTTGACCGGGGGCCAAGAGGTTCCTGATGAACTTCAGACCGTGGAAAGGGGCATGGAACAATGGTTCAAGCGGTTGAGTTCACGCTATCCGTGGTCACAGCCTACGCCCTGCTCGGGTTCGTGGTGGCTGTCGCGCTGCACCTCGGCGGGCTTCGCGGAATTGACCCGGCCACCCGGGGAGCGGGCTTCTTCTTCAGGGCGCTGATCACTCCGGGAATGATCGCGCTCTGGCCGATCCTCCTCCACAAGTGGGTCCGCGCAAGGTCCGGACACAACCCCTTGGGGGAGCCTGACAGGCCGATCCGGCCGAACACGCTGCGGATGGTTCACGGTCTCGCCTTCAAGACGCTGGTGGCGATCCTCCCAATCCTCTTCGCGGCCGGAATCCTGGCGCGCGCCGGCATCACTCTCCAGGCCCAGACCTGGCCGGATGCGCCGAGCGAGTTGGAGATGCGATCCGCGGCCGAGGGAAACAAATCGGAAACTCACGAGAATCTCGCCCGACACTGACGGCAATTGACGATCATAGAGAGGAATCGGAGACATGTCGGTCGGCTATCGCGCCATATCCTGGAATCGTCAGAAGCGGCTCTATGACGGAACTCTGCTCGCCGGACTGGCTCTGGGGATCGGCGCGTTCATCCTCGCGAGCCTCGCCACCCACCCGGGGATCACTGTCGAAACCCTCCTCATCCGCGCGAGTTCGTTGGCCGCCTTCGCCCTATTGCACATCATCCTCTGCATCGGTCCCCTGGCGCGCTTGGACAGCCGCTTCCTGCCCTTGCTCTATAATCGGCGCCACTTGGGAGTGGCGATGTTTCTCCTTGCCTTGTTCCATGGCGCGTTCTCCATCATCCAGTTTCACGCGCTCGGAGACCTGAACCCGATTGTGAGCGTATTCACCGCCTACAGCAGTGATTACACGCCCGATGGCCCCTTTCCGGACGCGCTGGCGCATTTCCCCTTTGAGCCCTTCGGCGCGGCGGCGTTGGCGATCCTGTTCCTGATGGCGGCCACCAGCCATGACTTCTGGCTCAGAGTGCTCGGGGCCTCGATTTGGAAGGCGATGCACCTTCTGGTCTATCTCGCGTACGGTCTCCTGGTGGTTCATGTCACCTTCGGCGCGCTTCAGTCGGAACGGAGTCTCTTCTACCCGATCGTGACCGCGATTGGTTTCGCCACGGTGCTGACATTGCACCTCCTGGCGCACCGTCTGGAAGCGCGAACGGATTCGAGCGCGCCATCGCTTAAGGAGGGGTTCACGCCCACGATCCGCATCGAGGCCTTGATTGAGGGCCGAGGACGAACCGTGAAGGTGGGCCCAGACCGGGTGGCGCTGTTTCTCCATGAAGGAAATGTGTACGCCCTCTCCAACACATGCCGTCACCAGGGCGGCCCAATCGGGGAGGGACGCATCCTGGAAGGTTGCATCACCTGTCCGTGGCACGGCTGGCAGTATCGTCCCGAGGATGGCTGCAGTCCCCCTCCCTTCAGCGAGGTTCTTCCGACTCGCAAGACGCGCGTTGTGGATGGCCTGGTGTATGTGGCCGAGAAAGGGAATCCCTCCGCGCCGGTCGATGCCACGCGCCGCGCCGGAGGTCATTCCGCCATGAGAGCAACGAGGATAACGACATGAACCGAATGGAGCTGCCCGAGTTTTATGTGGGATACCACCCCACCGCGCCAAGCTCGCTCGCCGGACTCAACCGCAACATGGCGTTGACGGTCGCGCTTGGCATGGCAACCTTGATGGCGCTTGGGGGGGGCCTGCAGAACCCCATTGATCGAGGCGCCTTCGAGTTTGGAGTCCGGAGGGTCTTTGAGGGGGTTCTCTACGAGACACCCTTGCCGGTGCTGAGGCTCACCGCGCCCTTCTTGCTTGAAACCGAGGCCGCCAGCCTGCTGCTTGTGGGTTTTGGGAAATCGGGAATCCCCCGATTCGCCCAGGGCCATCACGGGAAAAAGGTTCGCTTCGAGGGGAGTCTGATCCACCGGGACAACATGACCATGGTGGAGATGAATGCCCCGGAATCCTTCGCAGTCCTTGGGGACCCGCTTCCCGAGGAGGAGCGACCACGCTTCGAGAGCCTCGGTGAGGCGACCCTTGTCGGGGAGCTCGTGGACACCAAGTGCTTTTTCGGTGTGATGCGCCCCGCCACCGGTAAGGTTCACCGGGCATGCGCCATTCGATGCCTTTCAGGCGGTGTCCCGCCGGGACTGCTCATCCGCGATTCAAACGGCGATGGGGTGGTGGTGATGCTGGCCGGACCGGACGGGACAAAACTGGAGTTCGACATCCAGCTCGCGGCCCGCGTGGTGAAGGCGTCTGGAATCCTTGAGATGCAAGAGGATATCCCGGTCCTGAGGACACGGGAGGTTAAACTCACAGAGGGGCGGGAATAGGAGAGGATCATGGCGATCGCAGCCGCTGCAATCCATCCCGCGGTGGAGGGGTGCATCCTCGCCATCCGGCGCTGCCTGGAGTTGGTGGATTTGGTCGGACCGGATGGATACATGGCGTCCGTTCCCGGACAAGGTTCGGTCGGCGCGCACCTGCGCCACTGCCTCGACCACTTTGCGTGCCTGTTTCGAGGTCTGGAGTGTGGCGCCGTGGACTATGACCAAAGAGAGCGTGACCCGCTCCTGGAACAAGACCCTGAACGCTTCCGCGAGGTGGCGGAACACCTGCTTGGAAGACTACTCGCCATGGACGAGTTTGAAGTGGAATTGCCCGTGGCGGTCCGGATGTCGGCCTCCTTGGGGCGCGAGCCGGTCACGGTTGCGAGCTCGGTGGAGCGGGAGCTCGGCTTCCTTTCCGGGCACACCATCCACCACCTCACCATCATGATCCTGATTGCGCGAGTGAACGGATTCCAGGCGCCCACCGATTTGGGGGTGGCCTATTCCACGGCGGCCTATCGAGCCGAACAAGCGGCGCGGGGGTGAGAACATGTGCACGGTGACTCTCCATCGCGCCCAAGGGGAACTGCTTGTCACGATGAACCGTGACGAGCTCCGGGGTCGCGCTCCCGAACACCCCCCCCTCTATTTCGGGCGGATGAACCCCCAGGTCCGTTGGGTCATGCCCATCGATGGCGAGTCCGGCGGGACATGGATGGGGGCCAATTCGGAGGGGGTGGTGGCCTGCCTGCTGAATGCCTATCAACCCGGCGAGAGCAGCGACCGCGCCTCAATCCTTGCGGCGGGAACGGTCAGCCGAGGGAAGATTGTCCCGGAAGCGCTTTTCCAAGGGCCCGAGACCGCCGTGGAGGCCTGGCTGCACGGCGTGTTCGATCCGAGTCCTTTCAGTCCTTTCAGTCTGGTGGTCGCGGGTCCAGAGCAGACTGTGGCGTGGAGCTGGAACGGTCAAGGACGGATCTTGCGGACCCCGCTATCGGGCGAGTGGGTGATGGAGTCCTCCTCCTCGCTCGATGCCGCGCGCGTCCTTCCGTATCGTGAGAGGCTTTTCGAGACCTGGATCCAGGAGGGGGCGCGATTCGAGTTCGACCTTCCCAGCTTCCATCTCCAGCAGGTCGAGGGCCGGGCGGAATGGTCGCCGTTCATGAGCCGTGAACTCAGCTCCACGCGGAGTATCACTCAGGCCAGGGTTGAAATCGCGAGAGGGATCCTCGCGCTCCGCTACTGGTCCAACCCGGAGGCCAATTCCCTCGCGCCCCCCCCGACATCAGTCTTCCACCTCCCGCTCGCGCATCCCCACCCTGCCCACATGGAAAGGAGCGCGTAGGCCGATGAATGCATGGATCCTGAGCATGGCTCTTTACCCTACGGCCAGTCCGCTCGCGCAAGGCTTCCTGGCGGCGCTCGGAACACTGGTCCTTGAGGACGCCACCTCGGTGGCCTGCGGGCTCCTGGTGGCGGAAGGGGTGATGGGCTTCCCCACGGCCTTCATCGCCCTGGCGGTGGGAATCGCGGCGGGGGACCTTGGGCTTTACGCGATGGGTCGTCTGCTCGGAGCGCGAACGCTCGAGCGCGGGATTCTCAGCCGCGAGAGACTCGTTAGAGCGCAATCTTGGATGAACCGGAATGTGATCGCCGCCGTGGCTTTCTCCCGGTTTGTCCCTGGGATGCGCCTCCCGACTTATGTCGGAGCGGGGATGTTCGGAGTAAGCCCAATGGCGTTCCTCGGGACCGTGATTGTCGCATCGGTGGCCTGGACCCTGGTCCTGCTCAGTTTGACGGTCCAATTGGGTCAAGCTGCGCTCCCGTTGCTCGGAGAGTTGCGTTGGCCGGCGGCAATTCTCGGCCTCGCCGCGCTCGCCATCACCCAAGGGCGCTTCCTGCAAACCTCCGGAGCGAAGTCCACATCGAGGCATCAGGTGACCTCCCGGTTCGAGTTCTGGCATCCGGTCTTTTTCTATATCCCAGTGGCCTTCCACTACCTGCGGCTTGCGCTGCGACATCGAAGCCTTACGTTGCCCACGGCCGCGAACCCCTCCATCTTCTCCGGGGGCATGGTCGGGGAATCCAAGTCGGAGATCCTCGCGCTGGTTCCCGCGGAACAGCGCCACCATGTCGCCGACTGGACACTGTTCCACCGACCGGGAAACGAGACTCCCCTGGAGCAGGTCCTCGCCGGCGCGGAGTTGATCCTATCTCTCGCGGATCTGAGCTATCCCCTTGTGGCCAAGCCGGACATCGGCCAGCGCGGGGCCGGTGTTCGTCTGATCCGGACCCGCCGCGATCTTCTCAATTATCTCAGGGGCTTCCCGCCAGGCCGAAACATCATCTTTCAGCGGCTTGTCTCCTATCCCGAAGAGGCGGGAATCCTGTATTACCGCCTCCCATCGGAGCCAGTCGGGCAAATCTTCTCCCTCACTCTCAAGTCTTTTCCGAAGGTGATCGGGGATGGGGTCCGTACGCTTCGCGAGCTGATCCTCGCCGATCCGCGCGCTTGTCTCCTCAGGCGCGGATATTTCAGACGGCATGCTGAGCGACTCGACCGGACGGTCCCCGCGGGAGAGGAAATCCCCCTTGTGTTCGCGGGGAACCATGCCCAAGGCGCGGTGTTCCTGGATGGGCGGAGCCATATCACCCCCGCGCTCACGGAGCGAATTCATGAGATCGCGGCTTCGATGCCGGAATTCTGGTTCGGACGCTTCGATGTTCGCTTTAAGGACTTGGAGTCCCTTCGCCGCGGCGACAACTTTCGGATCGTTGAGATCAATGCGGCGGGGGCCGAGGCGACTCACATCTGGGATCCCAAGACCCGATTGGCGGATGCCTATCGGACCCTCTTTCGGCAGTTTGAAATCCTCTATGAGATCGGCCATCAGAATCGCGCGAGAGGGTTCGCGCAGCTCAGTCCGTTTGCGTTCCTCCGTGAATTCTTCAGATACACCCGCGCGGCCAAGGGATACCCGGTAAGCGATTGACTCGCTCGCCCAGGATGAAGGCTTGATTAAGGAGGAGGAAAGAAATGCCGGTCCTTGTCAGCGGTCGCTCCAACTGGATGTTCCGAGAAATCTTCGCCGCGGAGGATTTTGACCATCGCCGGAACGAAGCGGATGTCCTTCTGCTTCCCGGCTCCGGTAACTCACGGTATGTCACCGGGTTCGCCTGTTCCGACCGCTGCGTGGAGGAAGCGCTCGGCCTGCGGTACGATGTGTTCAACCTGGAGCTGGGAGAAGGACTGGACGAATCGGTTTGGACCGGCCTGGATCGGGATCCGTTCGATTCGCAAATGACGCACCTGGTGGTCTTGGATAATACGAGTGGACGGGTGGTGGGAACCTATCGCCTCCAGACCGCCGCGCAAGCTCTTGAGGGAAGCGGATTCTATTCAGCGCGCGAATACGACCTTACTCCCTTGGAACCATTCTTCCCGGAGCTGGTGGAGGCGGGGCGGGCGTGCATCGCGCGGGACCACCGTTCGCTGGGAGCCCTCATGGCGCTCTGGCTGGGGATCGGAGCCTTCATGAACCTGCACGGGAGCCGGTATCTGTTCGGGTGTTGCTCGCTGACTTCCCGCGACCCGGATGACGGATGGCGCGCGCTCAAGACCCTGCGAGCCAAGGGGCATCTCCACCCGATCCACGAGCTCACCACGCGAGAGCCATTCCGGTGCGGCGCGAACTTGCGGGAATTCTCACCGGACTTGGGGCCTTCGATTCCGCTTCCCAAGCTGTTCGGCATCTACATGCAGCTCGGAGCGTGGGTGATCTCGGAGCCGGCGATCGACCGCGAGTTCGGGACTGTGGATTTCCTGGTTCTCCTCGATGGGAAGCGGGTCAAGTTCTCGCCCCTAGATGTCCTTCGGTAAGGGCTTTGGTCATGGACGCTTCAGGCCAATGCTTTGAATGGAGCCTGGTGAAGGATGAGCGCGCGATGTCAAACCCCTGGGTGGCCGGGCTGAGACTCGCGGCGATTGTTCTATTGTCCCTGGTCATGCTCGCTGGGAGCGCGGTTCTGAACCTCATCCCTGACGGAAGGCGGGCGCATCACAAGCGCGCGCGGAGGTGGTCGAAAACCTGGATGCGCGCGACCCTCGGCATCCTCGGCGTCCGGATCGTTGTCCGAGGCCCCCTCCCCCCAGTGGGGTCCTTCCTGGCGCCCAATCACCTGGGGTATCTCGATCCGCTGGGGATTGGCGCGGTCATTCCCTGCGCTTTTGTGGTCGCCGCGGAGACCGCGCGATGGCCGGGTATTGGGGCGCTGCTGCGGGCCTCGCGGCAGGTCTTCCTGGAGCGATTCGATCGGGGCAAGCAATTGGCCCACACCTCCCACGACATCAGGCGGAGATTAGCCCACGGGGAAGCGGTCTGCGCCTTCCTCGAAGGAACCTCCACGGATGGGAGCTGTGTCCTCCCATTCCATCCCGCGCTTCTCGAGTCCGCAATCCGCCTTTCCGCTCCGGTTGTTCCGATCGCCGTACATTGGTCGGCAATCAATCGCAAGATCGATATCGGGGAGGATGTGGCGTACTGGAAGGACCATGTCTTCCGCCGGCACGCCTGGAGGCTGCTGGGGCTTTCCGGGATCCGATGTGAGATTGTGTTCGGGAATCCGATTCTCAGCTCCGGGGCGGATCGCAAGGTCCTGGCCGCGCTTCTTCGCGCGCGGGTCCTGGAGCTTCTGAGGCCCGGATCATTGACTGAGGTTTGCACGGGGCATCCGTTTCCAAGCGGTGGAGCGCGCGGTACGAACCTGGCTGAAGATGCGATCTCCGTCCCCCTGGCTGACCCATCCGTTCAGTCCTGACCCCGCCGAAATTGGACCTTCGAAGAGGAGGTCAGCCAGCTGCCTCAAATTGAAATCCCCGGGGCGGGGAAAGACGCGCACAGATCCCGCACCTCACCCGCGACACGCGCCTTGACCGCCGCAACGCCCGCGCTCGCGACCACCTCCGCCATCCAGTCGGCGATCCGCTTCATCTCCGGCTCCTTCATGCCCCGCGAGGTGATCGCCGGGGTCCCGATGCGAACCCCGCTGGGATCAAACGGCTTGCGGGTGTCGAAGGGGATCGCGTTGCAGTTGGCCACAATCCCCGCCTCGGCCAAGGCCTTGGCCGCCTCGCGCCCGCTCAAGCCCTTGTTGGTGATGTCGATCAGGATGAGATGGTTCTCGGTTCCGCCGGTGATCAGCCTGAAACCATGGGAAAGCAGCCCTTCGGCAAGGGCTTTCGCGTTGCGCACGATCTGGTGACCGTAACTCGTGAACTCCGGTGTCGCGGCTTCCTTGAGGGCCACCGCGATGGCGGCGGTGGTGTGGTTGTGAGGTCCGCCCTGGAGTCCGGGAAAGACCGCCTTGTCCAGCGCCGCGCCATACTCCTCCCTGGAGAGCAGCATCCCGCCACGCGGCCCGCGCAGGGTCTTATGGGTGGTGGTGGAGACAATGTCGACAATCCCGGCGGGGGAGGGGTGTGCGCCGCTCACCACCAACCCGCTGATGTGCGCGATGTCCGAGACCAACACCGCGCCGACCTCCTTGGCGATCTCCGCGAACTTGGCGAAGTCCAGGACGCGCGGATAGGCGCTGTGGCCGCAGAAGATGAGCTTGGGTCGCTCCTCCAGAGCGATCCGCCGGATTTCGGTGAAGTCGAGCAGGTGGTCCTTGGCGGAGACCGTGTAGGGAACCGGGGTGTAGAGCTTGCCGCTGAAGCTCACCTTGGCGCCGTGGGTAAGATGCCCGCCGGAAGGCAGTGCCATGCCCATGACCTTGTCGCCCGGCTCCAGCAGGGCGAGATAAATCGCCTGGTTCGCCGGGGAGCCGGAATAGGGTTGGACATTGGCGTGCGGCATGTTGAAGAGCGCCTTGGCGCGCTCCACCGCGATGCGCTCGACCTGATCGATGTATTCCTGACCCTCATAGTAGCGCTTGCCGGCGTAGCCCTCGGAGTACTTGTTGGTGAGGACCGTGCCGGTGGCCTGCATCACCGCGCGGGAGGCGTAGTTCTCGGAGGGAATCAGGCGAATGACATTGGCCTGACGTCGCTCTTCGAGTCGAATGAGGTCGTGGATTTCGGGATCGACGGCCTGAATGGCGTCCAGTTGATTCAAGGACAAGACTTCCGTGGTGGACATGGTTCCCCTCCCATACGCGAATCGGCTGGTGCAACAGCCTTGAAGTGATCCGGCAATCGCCCAGGCCCGCGGCGATCAGAATGGAACGTCCCATCAGGCTCCCTGGCGGTTAGATCCGCCTTGAGATGAGGACCAGTCACCTGACAGGGCCATTACACCATCGGCGAGCGGGAAGGTCAATGCCCGGAAAGGAAGGCCATCGCCCCCGGAAAGTACCGGGTCAGCACTTGGTATTCCGCCACCACCACTGCCCCGCAGGAGAGGATGAAGAGCACCAGGGTGAAGGTCGCTGAGCAATCCTCGTCGTACTCTCCCCGCAGCGCGGAAACCCACCAGGGGGTCAGCAGAAACGCCAGCGCTCGAAGGAATTCCATGGGACTCCGGAAGAACAGGGAACCCACCAAGAAATAGGTGGGGACATTGATGAGGAGTAGGATTCCCCAGAACCTCAACGCTTCCTCCATGTTCGCCTCCGGAGGCCATTAGTCGCAATCGGGTCCATTTTCTGGTAAGAGTTAATTCCAAGGCAAGGAGGGACAATCACTTATGGTGGACCAAGGCTCGGATCACGGCATGACATGGCTGGTCTACGCGCTCCTCACGGTGGCATCCTGGGGAGTTTATGGAGTCTTTCTCCATACCGGACAAACGGGGATGGCGGACCCGGTGAACGGTCGCTACAAGGCATTCTTGTTTGTGGGGATCGCCTATTTCCTCACTGCGGTCCTGGCGCCGCTCGCGGTGTTGATCGCCAATGGGGCCTCCTGGAGCTATCCGCTCAAGGGGATGGGGTGGTCGCTGCTCGCGGGAACGGTGGGGGCCATTGGGGCCTTCGGGGTGCTGCTGGCGTTCGGAGCCAAGGGCACCCCCCCCGTTGTGATGTCGATTGTCTTCGCGGGCGCGCCGATCGTGAACGCGCTGGTTTCTCTCGGCATGCATCCCCCCAAGGGGGGGTGGAGCAGCCTGCGCTGGCAGTTCGTGGTGGGGATTCTGCTCGCCGCCGTTGGAGGATGTCTGGTCACTCTCTACAAACCGCCTCCGGCGCCCGCGGCTCATGTCCAGGGCACGCCCATGACCGCGACGGCGCAAGGAACGGCGAGATGAGCTCAGTTCTCAGTCCCGCCCGCTTGGCAATTCAGCAAGAACAGTTGGAGAAGCTCAACCACCTGATCCAGGCACTCCATGGCGAGAATCGTTTCTACACCTCGCGTTTGCGCGCCGCCGGCCTGGAAAGGGGGGTGGAATCGCTTGAGGAATATTTCGAGCGGATGCCATTCACCACGAAGCAGGAGATTGTGGAGGACCAAGTCGATCATCCTCCCCACGGCACAAACTTGACGTTTCCTCTCGAGCGCTACACCCGGTTCAACCAAACCAGCGGAACAACCGGCGCGCCGCTGCGCTGGTTGGACACTCCGGAATCCTGGAGTTGGATGGTTGGGAATTGGGAACGGGTGTTTGAGGCCGCCGGAGTGAATTCCTCGGACCATGTTTTCTTCGCGTTCTCGTTCGGCCCGTTTCTGGGGTTCTGGACTTCCTTTGATGCCGCCCTTCGTCGCGGGTGCCTGGCCTTGCCGGGGGGAGGCATGAGCACCGGCGGGCGGCTGCGAACCTTGCTCGACAACCAGGCGACCGTGGTCTGCTGCACCCCCACCTATGCGATCCGTATGGGAGAAACGGCACGGAGCGAGGGCATTCACCTCGCGGATGGCAAGGTCCGGGCGCTGATCGTGGCCGGGGAGCCGGGAGGCAGCATCCCCTCAACCCGCAAGCGCATCGAGGAGCTCTGGCCTGGGTCCCGGGTGTTCGACCATCACGGAATGACCGAGGTGGGCCCGGTGAGCTTCGAGTCTCCCACCCATCCAGGCGTTCTGCATGTCATCGAGTCCTCCTTCATCGCGGAGGTCCTCCATCCGGAAACCCTGAGCCCCGTGGAGCCGGGAGGAATTGGGGAATTGGTGCTGACCAACTTGGGGCGAGTCGGATCCCCGCTGCTTCGGTACCGAACGGGCGATATTGTCAATCCGGTCTGGGATGGGGAGCGGGTGTTCCGTCGCCCTGAACTTGCCCTGGTCGGGGGGATCCTCGGAAGGGTGGATGACATGGTGATTGTCCGGGGCGTGAATGTCTCCCCGGCGGCGCTTGAGGATGTGATTCGCTCACGGGGGGATGTGGCCGAATACCGGGTGGAGATTTCCACCCTTCGTGGGCTCACCGAAATGCGCGTGGTGATCGAGCCGGACGGAGAATCGATCCCGGGGCACGACTTGCGACGTGAGATCGAGACCGCTCTGCGAACCGCTTTCAGTTTGCGCATCCCTGTCCAGGTGGTTCCGCCCGGATCGCTTCCTCGATTTGAAATGAAGGCTCAACGTTGGGTTCGAGTGGAGACCCATGGCTGACACGGACAGCTCCCGGACGCTTCTCAGACTCGAGGCGGTGAGCAAGGAGTACCCCACCGGGGATGGCTCCTTCGTGAGGGTCCTCGCGGCGGTGGATCTTGTGATAAGCCGGGGTGAAACCCACGCGGTTGTGGGGCCGTCCGGTTCGGGCAAGAGCACGCTCCTCAACATCATCGGGGCGCTCGACCGGCCCACCTCAGGGCGTGTGCTGCTCGCGGGGAATGATCTGGCCAAGGCAACGGATTCGGAACTGGACGCCATCCGCAATCGGGAAATCGGCTTCGTCTTCCAGGCGCATCACCTTCTGCCGCAGTGCACGGTCCTTGAGAATGTGTTGGTCCCGACCCTCGCGGGGCCGAGTGGGCGGAGCAATCCGGAATCCGAACAGCGCGCGCGTTCTCTGCTTGAACGTGTGGGTCTGGGGCATCGCCTGGGGTACCGTCCAGGGCTGCTTTCCGGAGGCGAACAGCAGCGCGTGGCGGTGGTCCGCGCGTTGATCAACCGCCCCAAGCTCCTGCTCGCCGATGAACCGACCGGGTCGCTGGATCACGCCACCGCGACGGAGCTCGCCGATCTTCTGGTGGAGCTCAACCGCGAGGAGGGGGTGACCCTGATCACTGTGACCCATGCCGGCGACCTGGCGGAACGGATGGGAGCGGTCCATGAGCTTCGGGATGGAAAACTTGAAAAGCGGTAGGGACTGGCGCTGAGGCTGAGGCTTCGAGCAGCCCCGACCAAAGTCCCCTCCGGATGTTTCGGCGGAGGTCACTCCGGCGGTTTGTATTTCGGGTTTATTTTCTTCTTGCCGATTCGGATGGTGTCTCCCGCTTTGATCCCTTTCTGCTTGAACCACCCGCGCGGCATCTCCCATGCATACTTGACCTTGCGCTTGGAGGGGACGGTGGATTCATCGAAGGGGACCATGTCCTCGATGTTGGCAATCACCCCCTTGGAATCCACGTAGGCGATGGAAAGAGGGCTGGGGGTGTTTTTCATCCAGAACCGGAGGAAATCCTGATCAGGAAACTCGAACCACATTCCTTCGTTCTCTCTGAGGTTCCGTCGATACATGAGCCCGAGTTGGGTGCCGTAGGCGTCGCCGGCCACCTCCACCTCATAAGTGGCTCCGCCAATTACCAGGGCGATGAGCTCCTCGCGCTCGGGGTTGGTTCCATCCACCATCGCCTGGGCCAGCGGATGGACACGCGGCTCCCGCGCGGGGGGATCCCCCCCCCCGCACCCAAGCAGCGCCACAAAGAGAAACGGAGCAAGGTTCTTCAAGGCGTATCCGAAGGGTTGGTCGGATCGGAGCCCGCGAGGACTTCGGTCCGGTCCCCAAATCCATCGAGATCGCGGTCGATTCCCGCCCGACGGCCCACTCCGAACGGTACGACCGTGTAGGTCAATTCCACACCCGGGGCGGACAGCGCCAGGAGGTCCTCCGGAGAGAGACTCTCGCCATTCAGGTCGGTCAGGAACCGGCCAACCGCGCGTTCATAGTAGGCCCCTCGCGCCGCCCCGCCAACAACCCCTTTCACGATGAGGTCCACCTTGCCGGCGTTGGCCAGGTTCCGCATTTGGACCAGGCGCGCAGGCTCGACCGGCGCGCTCACGGTCTCCTGCTTCCCGACCGAGGCATGCGAGTCCTGACTCAGGGGACCGGGTGGGTTGAAGAGATCATTCGGGTCGCCCGGTGGGAGTTCCGATCCCGAGAAGCTCAGAACCAACGACACGAGGTCGGCGACCTCCTGATCGTTGACCACATCAAAGGCCCCCTCCGAAAGGAAGCGTTCAAGCGAGTCGATGGCCCCATCGTGCTGGTATCCGAAACCGGCCCGATTGGAGGTTTGAGTGAAGTTGCAGCCGGTCTTCTCGAACTGGTTGCGGAGATGGGGGATCTTCATTGCCCGGTTGGTCGAGCCATCCACGGAAACCAGGGCGTGGTGGCGCTCCCCGTTCGGGCCGATGAGACGCGGGACAAACGGAGGAGTGAGACCGTTCGGAAGGGTGAAGTCCGTGCCCATCCCGGTGGGAAGAGTGTGGCAGGTCACGCAGGAGAAGGCGCCCTGATCGATCCGCCTCTGGGCGTCTCGGTAAATCATCAAACCGCGAGTGGCGCTCCCGTTTGGAAGCGGAAGCCCGGCCTGTCCGAATCGGCCCGTGGTGAAATGTCCGGGCAACGGCAGGTCCGCCGGGAGGGTGTTATCGAAATTCCGGTTTGGGTTGGGGGGAACCGTGAGGGTGTCGAGAAAATCCTCGAACTCCTGCATTTCCGTCTGGGTGAGCAAGTTGTCCGCGGCCTGGAGGGTCTTGAAGGCCCCATTGAACTCCTCAAGTCCATCCCGGTCGCCGCGCCAATGGAGTGGTTCATGCCCAATGATGTCTTGGAGGGTCTGGGTGGTCATCGGCCCTTTCATGGGATGGAAATCTTCGAACCCGGAAACCAGGAGGAGAAAATTCCCACCGAGGTTGTGACGCACGCTGTTCACATCCTTCATCTCACCGGAGGGATCGCCGAGGTCCCAGGCGAGGCGGTCCATGCGGCCATCCACATGGCAGGAGGCGCAGGCAAGATGGCCGAGTCCGGAATTCTTGTGGGTGTCATAAAGGTGCTTTCGACCAATCTTGATCTCGGACGGGGTCGGGTCGAAGAAGGGGACACGAGCAAGCTCGGTCTCCGTCGTGACGCTGACCACGGAAATCGAACCCTCAAATCGGTTGAGCACATAAAGCCTGTCTCGCGTCTCATCCAGAGCCAGTCCGGTGGGTCCCTCGCCGACATCGATGGTTGGGGCAAGCCCGGCGCGGGCCCCATCGGAGTCGATCACCACCAGGTTGTTGGAGCCCATCCCGGTCACATAGGCGCGAGTGCCCGCTGAGTTCCAGGCAATCCCACGCGGGTCTCCGAGTGACTTGTTCCGCTCCACCAAGGTGGTGGTCGTGGCGTCATAGGGGATTAAGTGCGGGTTGAGGTCGAGCACCTGACGCGAGCCGCCGGACGCATCGGTCAGCGCCACGTTCACGCGGTGGAATCGACCGCCGATCACCGGCTCAAAGCGGACCTCGTTGATGCCATCCGTTCCGACCACCGCGACCTTGCCGCTGGCCGGGTTTACCGCCAGCGACATACAGATGTTCATCAGCCTGGTCGAATAGCCGGTAACCTGAAGGGTGGAGGTGTCCACAATCGCCACGTCCCGGTCGGGAAGGTCCCAGCCCGGAACTCTCCCTGAGAGGTGCGCGCTTGCCCCACTGACAAAGGGGCTCCAATCCGTTCCATTGTCATCCCGCCAAAACCCCTGGTCATCCTTCTTCACAATCAGTGGGACCCTTGGCGCGGTCGGGTTGGAGGGGTTCAGCGGCGGATTGAAACCGGATTCGTGGTTGGGCGGCGGATTGACCCCGCCATAGGGGCCCGACGGGTCACTGACCACATTGGGCGGGAAATCAATCACGGAAAGGTCCCTGGCCCCACCCCCTAGAAGCGTCGACCCGTTCCCCGATTCGAAAATGGCCGCATAAACCATGGAGCCATCCGGGCTTGCCGCCAAGGCGCGCGGATCCTCCGCATCGATGGGGATAACCACCGGCGGCATGGAAAGGTCGCTCGGATCAAACACCTGAAGCTCGTTCACCTGCGAGCAAGAGACAAAGGCGCGCTCCGGATTCCCGGCGAAGACCACATCGCACGGTTCATCATGGGTCTCCAAGGTGGCGCGGACCCGAAGCGCGGGCAGCTCGACAATGCTGATCGAGTCGGAAACATGGTTGACCACCCAGACCTCGGTATCGGTCCGAAACCGGGCGGTGACCGGATCGACCCCCACGGGGACATCCCCCACCCAAGCCGGGGTTCCCGAAGTCACATCGAAGAGCATCAGGCGGTAATCCGGGAGATTGGCGACCGCCAGAAACTGGCCGCTCGGACTGAGGTCCACCGGGTGGATTGGGGCGTTCTCATAGTTCACAAAGGCCGGGACCCCGACCTGAGTGTTCGTTGAGGTGGGGCTCTGGCTGGGCGATGGGGTAAGGCTCGCAGTCACAGTGGGACTGTCGGTGGCGGTGACCGTTTCGGACGGCGTCTCGGTTTCCGTGGGATCCGGAGCAATCGGTTCGGTTTCAGTCGGAGTTTCCGAAAAGGAAGGGGGCGGAGTGGGGGGAGAGTACAGCCCCATTAGAAGCAGAATCAGCTCCGGGGCTTGATGCTCGGGATCCATCCAGTCGCGGGCAAACCCAAAGAGATCTTCCTCAGTCGGAGGGAGGCTCCCCTTCTCGTCCATCGCAAAGGCCGAGGTGGGAAGATGGACAAGTGCAAGCCACAGGGACAAGGCGCGGGCAAGGCGGAACATCCGAGCTCCTTCCGTTCAGAAACACCCTTCCCTCCCGGAAGTGGCGGGAAATCAAGGCGGAATCCGATTAACCTGAATGAGATTAGCCCCAGTTTATCCGCTTAAGGGCCTGAAGTTCAACTGGAAATCACCCGGGGGGTCAGTCCGGGGCGCGCAGGTCGTAGCACAGGAGACGTGGCGGCTTGTCGGTGAGAAGATCCTGATAGTTCCGGCAGATATACAGCAGGCCGTGGGAAACCACGGGCGGGGTCCAACTTTCCGGAGCCTCGAAGAGCTTTGCGCGAGAGATTTCACGGCAGCCCTTCGGAGACAGATCAAGCCATTGCAGGCTGCCCAGCTCTCCCAGGCAGAGAAACTTCCCCTCGGCCTCGACAAGCGCGCCCCGGAAGGTTCCGCGCCGGATTGTCCGCTTCTTTCCGCGCCATTCGACCTCCTCTTCCCACTCCAGAACCTTGCGCCAGTGGAGCTTTCCGGTGTTCCAGTCGAGGCACACGAGTGAGGCATCCTGCTCGTTGCGCCCATCGAAGCCATACAGGAAACCGTCCTTGTGGATCGAAGTCATGAAATGGGTCCCCAGGTCCTGAGTGGTCCAGAGAAGCTTCGCGGACCCATCGGGTTGAACCTCCAGCATCGCTCCCCCGGTCTGGTAACTGGCGGAAATGAACACTCGGTTGCCCACCACCACCGGGCGCGAGGCGTTCACCGACTCGACACTCTGGCTGCGCCAGGGGAACTGGAAGTCAATCGTTCCGCCAACCGGGTCCACCGACAGCAGTCCGCCGACCGGTGGGCGGCTTTCCCCACCCGCAAAAACCAGGACTCGTCTCTTTCCGTGGAAGACCGCCGGGATTGGTGCGGAGCAGCTCGGTCCCCACTCGTGGCCCGCGCCCCAAGCCAGCTTCCCGGAGGCTCGCTCAAAGGCCGCCACGCAGGGGCCGCCCGGGGCGCCGAGGTTGATAATTAAATTGTTCCCCTCAATCAGCGGGGTCGCGGCCACACCGAAGAAGTCCTGGGGAATCTTGAACTCGGAGAGCAGGTCGCGTTGCCAAAAGAGATGCCCGGTCAGCAGGTGGATACAGCTCAGCACCCCCGCCGCGCCAAGGGTGTAAACATGGTCTTCCTCATCCACGATCGGACTCGCGCGGGGGCCATCATTGTAACCATATCGATCCTTGTAATCGGTCGGGTAGGCGACCCTCCAATAGCGCTCCCCGGTCTCGGGGTGGAGGCACTCGATCACTTCCTCGTTGGCGAGACGGTGGAAGAAAATCAGTCGTCCCTTGGCAATCGCGGGGGAGGCATAGCTCTCCCCCTTGGGCATCTCCCAGACCAGGGGAGGTCCCTCTTGGGGAAGGTCTTTGAGGAGGTGGGTTTCCTCGCAGGTCCCATTGTGATTCGGTCCTAGGAAGAGCCTCCAGTCCCTCACGCGGGCCCCTTTGGCGAGGGTTTTGGGCGGATTGTGGAACTGAATATCGGGGTTGGGTTGCGGAGCGGGGATCGTGGGGGCTGAAAGCTCCGAAACCTGCGGTGGACGGGGATCGTTAAAGACGGCACCAGGCGCAGGTGTTCCCTCCCCGGCGAGGACACCGTGCGCCATGAAGCAGGTGAAGGCCAACGCGCCAAGGGCGCGAAAAACCCGAAGCAACCCAGCCACAGAGCCGGGGCAGAAGACGGTGGGCGGGGGCATGAGGGCATGATCCTCTCCCACTTCTATGGAGCCTGTCGAGCTGGTAAAAGGAAAACCCAATCCGTTCCGGTCGAGTGTCCGGGACCTCTGAAGGTGGAACATGTCGGTTGGAAGCCTGCCCCACATCCCCGTTCTTCGACACGGCAAAGTGTATGAAAGCCTGGAGCGTTCGGAGGTGGTGAACCACCGCACCGGAGAACCGCTCGCGCTCCTGTCCCAAGCCAACGCCGGATTGATCCGCCGGGACCTTTCCAAGATCGGCGAGTCGTTTGAAATCCTACGCAAGATTCCGATCGGTCGGATCCTCGATATCTGCCGGAAGGCGGGCGAGCTGTTCATGAGCGCCGATCTGCCGCTCGGTGTCGAGGGAAGCAGACAATCCCCGCAACAGTATGTGGAGACCTTGTCCGCCACCAGTGGTCTCCCACACACCCTGTGTCGCCGAAACATGGCCAAGGTGAACGAGGTATTCACCGAGATGCCGACGATCCTGAAAGGGCTGACCCGGGGACTCGACCTGGAGATCCTGGACAGGGGGTTCGGCGAACAGAATGGGGTGCCGGTCAGTTACTACCCCACCTCCAGGTCCCTGGGGGTGGCGCTTCCGAGCAACTCACCGGGTGTCAATTCGATCTGGATGCCGGCGGTGGCGCTCAAGGTCCCGGTGGTCCTCAAACCCGGGCGCGAGGAGCCCTGGACCCCTTGGCGGATTATCCAAGCGTTTATCGCGGCCGGGATGCCGCCGGAGGCATTCACCTACTGCCCCACGGATCACGAGGGGAGCGGGACGATTCTCAAGGGATGCGAGCGCGCGATCCTCTTCGGGGATCAAAGCACCATCGCGCAATACGCGAACAACCCGGCGGTTCAGGTGCATGGTCCGGGTTGGAGCAAGGTCTTGGTGGGGGAGGACTGGGTGGAGCGTTGGCCTGAGTTCCTGGATGTCCTGGTCGCCTCGGTCGCGGACAATGGCGGGCGCAGCTGCATCAACGCCTCCGCCATTGTGGTCCCGAGACTGGGAAAGGAAATCGCCGAGGCGCTCGCCGAAAGGCTCGCGACGATTGAACCGTGCACGCCGGAGGATGAGAACGCGCGCCTCTCCGCCTTTGCGAACACCAAGATGGCGGAGTTTATCGACGCCACGATCACCGAGGGGCTGACCACTCCGGGGGCGGAGGAGGTGACTGCGAGGTATCGCAAAGGCGCCCGCAAGGTGGAGCTCGACGGCTCGGTGTATGTCCTGCCGACCGTGGTGCGCTGCGACTCATTCGCTCACCCGCTGGCGAACAAGGAGTTTCTCTGCCCGTACACGAGCGTGGTGGAGGTTCCACAGGCCAGGATGCTGGAGCAGGTCGGCCCCTCGCTGGTGGTGACCGCCATTACCGAGGATTCCGCCTTCATCGAACAGATTGTCGCCTCGCCACACATCGAGCGCCTCAATCTCGGTCCGATCCCGACCTCCCGCGTGCGCTGGGACCAGCCGCACGAGGGGAACTTGTTTGAGTTCTTGTACAAGCGAAGGGCGATCCAGAGGTGAGGGGGGAGAACGTGATTTGTTTCGATGTCGCGCTGAATGACAAACACCTTTTCCTCGCAGGCGTCGGCGGATTCGGAGACCTTGGCACTTACGTTCAATGGAGAAGCAGCCCAAACGAGGTTGAATCAACTATGACAGTCGATTCCGTTTCCCATTTCACGTGTGGACGAACCGATCGGGATAGTCCGCTCCACTATTGGACCGCTGGACCCCTAAAGGTCGGCGATGAGCTTACCGTTCAAGTCGTGGAGTCGGCGCGGTGCGATGAACCCGTTGAATGTCGGGAGCCATCTACTCGAGAGCACATGGATGAATTGAGGGTTTCGTACAGAGAAGGCCTGAAATCAGGGAGGAGAAAACCTCCCACCGACATCGTGGATGCGAGGCAGTATCCCGGCCATTTTGAGCGGGACGCCTCCGAGAGGGTCATTTGCTTTGATGTGTCGGTCAATGGTAAACCGACTGTTCGAGCTGGTGCAGGAAGGTTGGGATCGCTTGACATCTCGATCTGGTGGCCTGGGAACGATGAATCCTGTCTCGGTCGAAATTCCGGAGCACGTGAGTGGCCCGGTGGCCGCTCCGACGTGACAGTCTGGCCCTGTGGTTGCGTATACGACCTGGAAACTGACGAAGGTTGGCGAGGAACAACATTCTTGGACTGGGGACAACGCATTATCGGTGTTGGTGACCGTGTTATTCTCCGTGTGACTGAGGCCACTGACCATGATCCACCACAATCAACCCACAGGATGACCGCATCTTGCCTGAGAGATTCATGGCAGCGGTATGTGGAACAGGTTCTCGCTGAAGAGGAAACTGGGGGAACCCAATGACTTGTGTCGTGGCACAACGCAGGGAAAAGTCTGTAATCCCTCATCCCATGTGCGAGTGAGGCGCGCCCCCATGAAAGTTACTTTCGATCCTCGCTACAACATCGCCTACATCGCCTTCCGCGACGAGGTTGAAGAGGTCGAGTCCCTCTGCATTGAGGAGGATATCAACATTGATCTCGCCCCGAATGGCTCCATCCACGGGATTGAGTTGTTGAACGCCGACGCTCAGCTTGGAAGGCTGATGCTCCAGACGTGATGGGCCTCTCCGACCTCCACTCCCTTTCCCCCTTCGACTTCCATCCCCGCACGCGCGTTGTTTTCGGAAACGACTGCATCGAGCGCCTGGGGGAATTGGCGCGCGAAATCGGCGGGAGCCATGCCCTCCTGGTCACCGACCCCGGAATCGAGCAGTGCGGACACCACGACCGCGCGCGCAAAGCCATCCAGGGCGCGGGACTCACTCTCTCGCTGTTCGATAAGGTGATCCAAAACCCGACCACCCATGAGGTCGAAGAGTGTGTCGAATTCGCGCGCTCCCGGAATGTGGACCTCCTGGTCGGCCTCGGTGGCGGGAGCAGCATGGACACCGCCAAAGGCGGCAACTTTCTCCTCACCAACGGCGGCAAGATGGAGGATTACTGGGGAGTCGGGAAAGCGACCCGGCCGATGCTCCCCATGATCGCGGTTCCCACGACCGCCGGAACCGGAAGCGAATGCCAATCCTTCGCGCTCATCTCCCAAGCCGGAACCCACCGCAAGATGGCCTGCGGGGATCCCAAGGCGGCCCCTCGCATCGCGCTTCTGGACCCGACCCTCACTCTCACTCAGCCCAAGGGGGTGGCCGCCTGCACCGGCATTGACGCGGTCGCGCACGCGGTCGAAACCGCGGTCACCACCAAGCGCAATCCGATTTCCCGGATCCTCTCGCACGAGGCCTTCCGCCTCACCGAGTCGGCGCTGCCGCGTGTGATGGAAAACCCGGATGACCTGGAGGCGCGCGGGGCGATGTTGCTCGGCGCGGCGCTGGCGGGCCTTGCGATTGAGAACAGCATGCTCGGCGCCGCCCATGCCGCCGCCAACCCGCTCACGGCTCGCTTCGGCGTGATCCATGGCCAGGCGGTCGGCCTGATGCTGCCCAAAGTGGTTCGGTTCAACGGAGAGGACCAGTCGGCCCGTGAGGTGTACCAGGAACTCGCCCAGCTCGCGGGAGTGGCGCGCAATGGGGAGCCCGGGAGGAACGCGGTGGAGGCGCTGGCGAGCCTCCTCGAGGGGTTTCTCCGCCGCGCCGGACTCGCTGAAAGCCTCACCGAACTGGGGATTCCGGAGTCCGAAATTGGGGACCTCGCCGCCCGCGCGACCGAGGAGTGGACCGGGAAGTTTAACCCGCGAGAAGTGACCAAGAAGGATTTCGACAGCCTATATCGGATGGCGTACTGAGATTCCCCCTTTGTCTCTCTACGACAAATGGAGGATCTGGGAAAGGGCTTCGGAAAGCGCGGCGAGTTCCCGGGATGGCAGGGTTCCAATAGGGTCCTTGAGACGAAACTTGGATACCGCACGGACTTGGTCCACGATGGCCACTGCCGCTTCCCCTTGGCAGGTTACCGGCAATGTGATCGGCGGATGCGCCTTCGCTGAGCTTGAAAGCGGCACGACGACGACTGTACGGCGAAGCCTGTTCAAGGTGTCATGTGTTAGGACCACGCAAGGTCTTGTCTTCTTTATCTCTCCTCCCACGGTGGGGTCAAGGCTGACCCACCAGATATCCCCACGTCTTATCAATCTTGAGCGATCTTTCATTCGGCAATATCTTCGTCAAAGGCTTGCCACTCATCAATCTCTCGTTCAAGTTCCTCATCGCGATTCGCGGCATGGCATGCGACGGCGAGTGATTTGGAGTGTATCGACAGCTCTTTTTCGAGAAGCCGAGCAACCAAGCGTGACCGTTGACGGGGTGGCACCGCTTGATGGAACTGCTGGGCGATCGGGTCAGGGAGGGAAACCGTGATCTTCATGGGAAAATGCTACGCGCAATCCGCCGCTTGTGTCAACGTTTCCAGATGCCCCCTTTCCCAAGACCCTCTTCCCCCTGCACTATTCTCCCCGAGATGAATCGGCGGAAATTTCTCCTCCTTTCCCTCCTTCTGCAGCTCGCCCCCACGCTCTGGCTCTGCCGAGACTTTGTTTTCGAGGGGCGATATCTGCTTTCCGGCGAGGCGCTGGACATGAGCCTCCCCTGGGCCAGGAACCTCGACCGAATCGGATGGGACGTTTCCGAGGCGCTGTGGGACCGGAACTCTTTCTGTGGAATCCCCTTCCTCGCCAACCCAGCCGCGCGGACCTTCTATCCCCCGGACCTGGTCTTCCGACTCCTCACTCCCCTCTCACCCGAAGCCTCGTTCAGCACCCTCATCTTCAGCCACTTCCTGCTGCTCGGCTTCGGAGGGGTCCTCTGGGCGCGGACCTTTGTAAGGAACTTGTGGTCGGTCAATCTCGCCGGGTGGGTCTTCATTCTGAATGGGTATGTGGTCTCCCGGGTGGGACTCGCCGATCCGAACTTTTTGTTTGCGATCACCTGGATCCCGTGGATTCTGGCCTGCCTCGCGCGCCTGGACCAACCCCGCGCGCGCTTCGGACTCTTCCTCGTGGGAACCTGTGAGGTGCTTGCCGGGCGGCCGGATATCACCTTCTTCACCACTTACTTGGTGGCGGCTCAGCTCCTGGTTGTCTGGCTTCCACGCCTGTTCCGCCAAGCAGGTCGCGCACGCGCCATCGGGCACTTCGTCAAGTTGGCCCTTGTGGCTCTCGCCGTGGGGCTTGCGACCGCGGTTCAAACCTTGCCCACAGCCGAGATTCAGAACCATGCACTCAACCGATCCGGGGAATCCAATTACGAGTTCGCGGTGACCGACTCGCTCACCCCCGCGCTGTTTCTGGCGACCTTCTTTCCGCGCTCGCTGGGGGATCCGAACGGAGTCAACCCGGATCCGCGCACCGGTGGGGAGGGAAACTTTTGGGGCCAAGGGGCGGGGTTCCATGAGATTTACTTCTACATGGGGCATGGGATTCTTCTCCTGGCGGTCGCGGGCGCCTTTGCCGGGCGGACTCGCATGCGATATTTCTGGTCGGCGGTGGCGCTCCTCGCGGTGGCGCTCTCCATGGGAAGACATCTCCCCTTCTACCGCCTTGTGCTGGAATTCGTTCCGGGCTGGGACCGCTTTCGCGTTCCTCCAAGAGTCCTGGTCATCACCCTACCGGCCTTTGCCTATCTCGCGGCATATGGCTTTGAAACCCTGGTGTCGCGCGCGAGATGCCTCCCCCGCACGCTCCGAGCGGTCCAGTTCGCCGCCGGGTTTTGGGGAATCCTGATTGTCGGCGCGCTGCTTTCCTGGGCTTTCGCGGGGCGCTGGCTGGAGACCAAGTTTGTGGGTGTGGGTCTCAGTGAGGCGCGCGCCTTGGAAAGCTCGCTGCGCGCCTTTTGGAGCGCCATCTTCTCAGCGGGAGGGTGTGGCCTTGCGGCGGCGCTCTTGTTCCTTGTTTCCGCGAGTCGGCCCGCTTGGAGGAATATGCGCTGGGCGCTACTCGCCCTCGCGCTGGGGGACTTGGTTTGGACCAATGGGAGCTTCCTCCGGAGCATCAGCGCGGGCGACCTCGCACGGGAGTTCCCCAAGGATCCTCTCATCGAACGTTACAAGGCCGAGATGGCCGATGGGCGCCTGATGATCCTCGGGGACACCCAGTACTTTGACCGGCGCCCAGCCCACCCTTGGCTCTTTCCCGGCAGGGTGCTCGACTATGGCGTCGAGATGGTAAACGGCTACGGCCCGTTCCTCCTCGCGGACCATGTGAACGCTTTTCTGCGGATAGACCCCACCGAGAAGTCCTACAACGGCGGCCTGCTGCTGTATTACTTCAACCTGGACAAGCGCGACCCGGGACTCTTTGGACTCTTCCAGGTTTCGGCGGTCCTCTCCTCGGATCGTCCGGTGAAAGGACTTCAGGTGCTCGCGGTGGAGACTTACTCCCATCCCGTGTTCGGGGAGACCCGTGTGTTCCTGTCCCGGAATCCGTCCTTTTACCCTCGCGCGTTCCTTTTCCGGCCTGCGCCGGGTCAAACCCCCGCGCCGGAAGGGTCCCTTGGAAAAGTCACGGTCAAAGCGGTCGGAGCGACCCGTGTGGAAATCGAGGTGGAGGCCAAGCTGGACTGCTCGCTCGCCCTGCTCGAAACCCACTTCCGCGGATGGAACTGCCGGGTCAATCAAACCCGCGCTCCAATCGAGAAGCTCGCGGGGACCTTCAGGTCAGTCCGAGTCCCGCCAGGGGCCTCACAGGTGATTTTTGAATACCAGCCCACCCCCTTCCGAATCGGAGTCCTACTGGCCCCCTTCGGGCTACTTCTTGGGTTTGTCTCAGCCTTTCCAACAAAGAGCCGGACGTCTCAAGCCCACTCCATCCTGGCCTGAGTCCCCTGAAAGACCCCCACAAGGTTGAGGGATAGAGCTACCTTCCTCCACCTTGTGCCCTCCCCCGCTTTCAATCATCTGATAAAAAACGTTATTGGTGGTAATGTTCTATTTCTTAAATGACCGATTTATTCCACATGCGGAACGCTTCTTTTCAACGGCCAGGGGTGAGGGAGCAAAAAGGCCCTTATAAATAATGCCGTGTATTGAGGAAATGAGATTGGCATCAGGGTTGCCTTATACCTTTCCGATTCCGGAAAGAATTGAGGTAAGATGCCATGAAAAATTACGCTCTCGCCCTTCTGATCCTGCTCCCTGGCCTGCCGAGTTACTCCGCTCAGCTCTCCAATCTGGTTCCCGGCGCCGCCTATCTGGTCTGGCAGGATGGATTTCCCGGCGAGACGATGGTGGCTGGCGAGGGTTCGCTGACCGTCACGCTTCCAGCGGGCTATCACAAGGTCGCCCTGGAGTTTGTGAGCGCCAACCCGACCCCGATTCCGACCGTTACCGAGGACCCGACTCCGGTGGCCACCGCCTCCCCGAGTGTGGAGCCCACCCCCTCCGCCACGCCGACCGAGAAGCGCGAAGGGAACGAGGTCCTGGTCGCCAGCTTCGATCAGGAGAGCGGGCGTAACCGGTTTGAGATTCTGGACGAGAACGGCAACAGCCTGAACGGGGTGATCGAGGTCCTCGAGGGTGTGAGCGTTCCGGGCGAGATCAAGGCCGCCGACCTGGATGGGGACTCGGTCCTTGAGGTGGTGGCCGCCGGTTGGAACTCCGAGCGCGGCGTGGTGGTCGAGTTCTGGACCGGTAACGGCCAGATGCTGAGCTCGGCGGATGTCTTCCCGGTTGACTTCCAGGATGAGAATTACCTGCTCACCGGCGATTTCGACGGGATCGAGGGGCTTGAGGCGATTCTGGTGGGGCGCGCCGGGGATGGCTCCTATCGCTCCGCCGCGGTTTCCCTCTCCGGCGAGGTGCTCGGGGACGAGGAGATTCTGCCCGCCGGTTACTCGAACATCGAGTCTCTGTTCACCTCGGATGTGGACGGCGATGGAGTCGGCGACCTGGTGGTCCTGGCGCGGAATGCCTCGACCTTCGTGGAGATGAAGGTGGTTTCCGGGAACTTGGTGGAGACCTCGGTTGTGGTCTTTGGGAATGGGTACACCGGCAAGGTCTCCGGGTTCCCGCTCGACACGGACGGGGATGGCATCCTGGAGATCGGTTGCGCCTGCCGGAACGCCAACACCTCCGACTTCCGCCTCCTGGTCCTTTCACACGAAGGCACGGTGGTCTTGAAGCAGAACTTCTTCCCGGGCAAGTTTGAGGACAACGCGACCTTCACCGCCAGCGACCTGAACTCCGATGGGCGCTCTGAGATTACCGCGTTGGGGCGTATGACCACCACCGGGTCGAATGTGATCCAGGTTGTGGACGGCAGCGGGGACCGTCTCTTCTCGCGGACAGTGCTCGATCCCTCCTATAGCGGCGTGAATTCCAGTGTGCTGGCCGACCTGAACGGGGATGGAGTCCAGGAGCTGGTTGTCGCCGGAAGCAGCTCGGTCTCCGGCGAGGCGGCCTACCAGGTGTTCGAGATCGATGGAAACCTGATCGCGGGTGGAACCGCCTTCGAGTCCGCCGCCACCCCGGCCCTGGCCTCCTCCGATCTGGATGAGAACGGCAGCGAGGAGCTCCTGATCCTGGGCGAGTTCGAGGATGGGGCTTGCGGGCTTGAGATGCGTGATGGGCAGAGCGGCGAAGTCCGGTTCACCACGACCTTCTCCACCTCCCCTTCCCTGGTGATGGCGGGCGACATGATCTGAGGCAGGAAGACTCTGATTTCCAGATGAACCTCTGGGCCGCGCGGGAAATAAATCTCGTGCGGCCTTGTGGTGTTTGCGCCCGATGGTGGTTAGGTAATACTCCGCCCCAATGGGAGAAATCTCCGGTGCTTTCTGAAGACCCGGAAAAAAACTCCGATTCTATTTGAAGGAATCACCTTGAAAACCAATTTTAAGGATAGTATACCATTCTAATTGAGCGCTATTAAGCCGAGTTCGAGATCATGATTGCTTCTCAGCCAGAGGTCTTCCAGGTCCTGCGTCAATTCAACCCGTGGTGGGAGGGGAGTTCCATCCCAGACCTCCCCACCTGGAGGCGCTCCGCCTTTTCGGATCTGGAGCTTTGGATCAAGGATCCGCCCGCGCGTCGCGCCATCCTGCTGAGTGGGGCGCGTCAAGTGGGCAAGACCACGATCCTCCTTCAGCTGGTCCGTTCGATCCTTTCAGATCGGATCAACCCAGGGCAGGTTCTTTACGCCACGTTCGATCACCCGATCCTGAAGCTGATCGGGCTGGAAAAGACGCTGGAGGCCTGGAGAGAGTTCGCTCCTCCTTCGGGGGAATTGGAGTTTCTCCTCCTGGACGAAATCCAGTTCTGTCAGGGGTGGCAGACCTGGCTGAAACATCAAATGGACTTTGAGAAACGAAGGCGGATTGTGGTCACCGGCTCGGCGACTCCGCTTCAAACCGAGGAGCCCGAATCCGGAGTTGGGCGCTGGCGCACGGTTCAACTCCCAACACTCTCGTTCATGGAGTACCTCCAGATCAAGGGCATCGAAACTCCACCCCTTCCGGCCATCGAGTCCCTGTCCAACCTCTTTGGGTTCTCCACCTCGGATTTTAATCGGATTTCCGTGACCGCCAAGCCGCTGGTGGGGCATTTCAATGAGCACCTCCTGCGCGGCGGTTTTCCGCAGACCGCCTTGGTTGAAAGCATTCCCACTGCCCAGAGGCTTCTTCGCGAGGACATTGTCGAGAAGGTTCTGAAGCGGGATATGACCGCGCTGTTTGGGGTTCGGCGAGTTCTGGAGCTCGAGAAATTGTTTCTGTACCTGTGCTTGCATGATGGGGGAATCCTGGACATCGCCGTGTTGTGCAGAGACCTGGAGCTGAACAAGGCCACGGTGACCCGCTTCATTGCCCTGCTCGATGCGGCCCATCTGATTCACAAGCTTCCGCCACACGGCTACGGCAAGGAGGTGTTGCGCGGTAAGAACAAGGTTTACCTGTCGGACCCCGCGATTCCAGGGAGTGTTCTTCTCAAGGGGAAATCCCTGCTTGAGGACTCCCCCAAGCTCGCCGTTGCGGTCGAATCCGCCTTCATCAAGCACCTTGTTACTCGCCACCCTCAAGAGAGCATTGGGTTCTCTTATTGGAGAGGTAAAGGGTCGGAGGAGGTGGACATCGTCGCTGAAGTCGAGGGGGAGGTCATTCCGTTCGAGATCAAGCATCGGCGAAGCGGTGTGGGAATTGGGGATCTTAAAGGTCTGGAATCCCTCTGCCGAAAGCGCAATCCGCCACGCGCCTACGTGGTGACGCGAGAGATGATCGACTTTGGGCCGTTGCCCAAACTGGGTGAGACTGAAGTCTTGAGGATTCCGGCGTCGCTCGCCTGCTACTGGCTTTCACGTCCCGAGATTGTCCATCCCCACTGAAATCCCTGGGCGGGCGGTCCTATAGTCTCCCCCGGATCGACCACTAGGGCGGATCAAAATGGACTTTGGCTTCTTGGCGCATTCCACCTGGGGGTGGGTGTATGGGCTGGTGTTCCCCACAGCATTCCTCACCGCGCTCGTGGTGACTCCCCTTGTCGGCTCCTATGCCCGGAGGATTGGGTTCCTCGATGTTCCCAACCAGCGTGCCAGCCATGCGTCGCCGACACCCCTTGGGGGCGGAGCCGCGATCGCCATCGCCTTCCTGGTAAGCGTTCACCTCGGGATCTTCCAGGCGGGTTCCAGCGACGTCTCCCTTCCCCTGATCATTTTCGGGGGGTTAGTGGTCCTGACCCTCGGGCTGGTGGATGACTTCATGGGAGGAATCCCGGCCACGCTCAAGCTGGCCGCGTTGTTCGCGCTGACCCTCCTGCTCTGGCGGATGGACAGCCGGCTGATCATCAAGATCACACCGTGGGTCTGGTTCAACGTGACCCTCACCTTGCTCTGGATTGTCGGAGTCACCTCGGCGATCAACGCGATCGACAACATGAACGGGCTTTCGGTTGGCTTTGTCGCCATTGCGGCTCTGGCCTATTTCGCGGTGGCGATTGAAACCCTGGCGGACCGTGAGAATTTCACGTTACTGAACCGCTTTTGGGCGCTGGTGTCCCTCGCGCTGTGTGGAAGCTGCTTGGGGTTCTTGCCCTACAATTTCCCACGGGGGCGGATTTTCATTGGGGATGGCGGGAGTTTCTTCCTGGGGTTCAACCTGGCGGTGCTGGGAGTGATGGGGGAGTGGTCGCATTTGTCCTCGGCGCGCGCCACAATCCCACTGTTGATTCTGGCCCTCCCGATCTTCGACCTGGCGTTCACAGTGTTCACGCGGCATCGGGAGGGGGTCACACGCACCCTGGTGGAGGCGATTCAGCACTGCGCCCGCGACCATCTGAGCCACCGCTTGGTGGATGCGGGCTTATCCAAAGCGCAGGCGGTCCTGGTCCTGCACGCTGTCGCCGCGGTTCTGGCCTTGAGCGCGGTGGAGGTCGCCAAATCGGATACGCTCTCCTCCACCTGCCTCCACCTGACTCAAGCCGGCACGGTCTTGGTGATCCTCGGGGTCCTGATCAAGGTCGGTGGGACCAAGGGGACTCAACCTAGGGGCGAGATTCCAACCGGAACCCCGCCCTTGGAGGGGGACTAGGTTGGCCTTGAAAGCCCTGCACCACAAATGTATATCGGGTTGACACTCAAAAACCGGACCGGATATGATCGTTTTGTTGATTGATTGCTTTGCACCAGTGTGGACGGGGAGTCAGTAGGTCCCGTTTTCTCTCTCCAATTTCGGGAGGCGTGTTCCGTGTTGTCTCGACTTGAAGGGCCGTCACACAACCCAAGTTCTCTGCCTCGGAAGGGTCTTTTTTCGCTGGGAGCTTTCATCGCGGTCCTGCTGGCGTGGACCGCCCCGACAGGCGCCCAGGACTTGGATTTTTTCAACTGGGAGTTCGCCGACATCCCGCTCGGTTTCGACCTTGTCGGGCAGGCGGAAGATCCCCATGAGAAGCAGACCCCATTCACCGAAACACAGACACCCACCTCAACTTTTACCGAGACTTTGACACCCACCCACACGAGCACCGCGACCCACACCTCAACGCCAACCATCACCGATACGCCCTCGGTCACTCCGACTCGGACCGCGACCAGGACGCCGACTTCGACTAATACTCGGACCTTCACCCCCACTAACACTGGGACGCCCACCTCAACTCGAACCATCACCCAGACGCGCACGCCGACCAGCGCGGTGGTTCCGGGTCAAGGACTTGAGGACTGCTTAGAGGTTGTCTCTCCGAGCGAGTGGCTGATCTCATCCTGCAGCTGTGAGTCTGTCTTGATTGATCGGGACTTCCTGGTCCCCGAGGGGGTGACCCTCACGCTTGAGATTTGCGATCCGGCCCACACGCTCACCATATCCTTCCTTCCCGAATTCGAGTGCGGGACCAGCTGCAACAATGTCAAAGGCCTTGCCGAGTTCATTGTCGCGGGAGCCCTGAAGACTCATGTGGTTGGGGACGGGCGGATTGTGCTCACCTCCGCTCCGGCGGTGAAAACCGACTCCCAGAAAGGGGTCGCCGACATCAACACCGCCGGGGACTGGGCGGGAATCTACATCCTGCCGCAATCGGATGACCTGACCACGGTTCTGGAGAACCTGGAAATCCGCAATGCCCGAACCGGGGTGCGCTTCCTGAGCTCCTCGGGAATCCTCAGGAATTGTGTCATTGAGAATTGCTTGGAGTATGGCGTTTTGATTCGGGACAAGGCCTTCCCGCGCATCGAGGGGAATCTGATCGCGGACAACGGCGCGGGCGGAATTCATGTCAACCAGGAGTCCTCGCCCTATCTCATCGGGAACATGGTCGTGGGGCACGGCAACGGTTCGGGGATGGTAATCTCGAACTTCTCCGCCCCGATTCTCACCGAGAACATCATTTCTGAAAACGCGATTGGGGTGTTCATCCGCAACGGGTCCGCGCCCAACCTGGGAAGAGTCTCCGCCGTCCCGGAAAACGACCCGAACCCCGATCCCGACCCCGGATCGGATTTGGATGAGGGCAGGAACTCCATTTTCGCAAATGTGAACGGCTTAGGGCAGACCATCAACCTCATCAACAACACGCCCAACCGCATTTCCGCCGAGAATAACAGCTGGGGAACGGCGGATCCTTCTCAGATTGACCCAACGATCTACGATGACGATGAGGCCACCTTTATCCCGGGTTTGATCAGCAACGCGGGTCCGGTTGATTTCATCCCGATCTTCGGCGCAAGCCCGATCCCCAGCAGTACTCCGACTCCGCTACCTCCCACGCCCACGATCACCCGAACGAGCACCGTGACCGAAACCCACGACCCGGATGTTCCGACCGTCACCCCTTCTCGTACCGGAACCTCGACTCGGACACGCACTCCGACGCGCACACTAGCTCCGACCACCACACCAATCGTGCTTCCGGCCAAGTCGCCGACACCGACTCGGACATTGACCCCTCTCCCCTCGGACATCGCGGGAAACCGCGTGCTCGGCGGATTGATTCGAATTGACACGACAGTCCGCATTCGAACCGCGGTGACCTTGACCATCCTGCCCGGCTCCACAGTTCTGTTTGAGAACGGCGCGGGCATCGAGGTCGCTCCCGGCGGACGGCTTCTGGCCGATGGAACCCGCGACAACCCGATCACCTTCCTGTCGCATCCGGATGAACCTTGGGGAGGAATAAAGGTTGAGGGTCCGGACCTGAACCTGGAGACTGCTCGCTCAACCTTCCGGTATTGCCGCTTCCAGTCCGTGCGCGCGCCGCTCAAGCTGGGCCCCCTGGCCGCGCTGGACCTGACGAATGTCCACAGCTTGATCGAACACAGCGAGTTCATCGCCAATGACATCGCGATCCGTGTGAGCGGCGGACAGGACAGTTTCCCGCGCATTCGCAACAACTCCTTCCGAGGGAACAAGATCGCCATCGAGGTGAACCTCTCCGGTCCGGTTTCCCCGACTCGGGGCGAAGCCGACATCTTCAATCTGGGCCGCAAGCAGACCGCGGAGAATCCGCACATGAACGTGGACCCGGGCTTTAATTGCTTTATCCAGCCCGCCACGGGGGAATCTGATCTGGACCTGTCGGTGAACAGCTTTTTCGCCGGGAAGACCCTGCCGGCTGATGAGAACCTGTTCCTCGAATCGAATGGCGACGGGACCTTCCAGCTCCTCACCGCGCCGAGCGCCATCGACGCGAGAATTGTCTCCAGCGCAAGCTACAGCGCGGACCTGCCGCCGATTGTCCACAACCTCGGAACCGCCGAGACCGAATTCAAGAATGCGACGGGATCAGGACCGGGCGTACAAATCGATTCGGTTCTCGGCTCCGCCCCGACGGCAAAGAACGACAATGTAACCCTCTATCACCTGATCGACGATGAGGTGTGGGGAGGGGTTGTCACCCTTCCGGTGAACCTGGAGCGGTTTGAGGTCGGCGAGGGGGTCACCCTGACCATCAAGCCGGGAACGCGGATCATTGTCCCGCGAGTCAACCAGGATCCGGACGACACGGTCGAAACCAAGCCGACGATCCGAGTCATGGGACGTTTGCTCGCGCTCGGGACCCACAACGAACCGATCGTCTTCGAGGGGCCGGAGTCGGCCACCTCGGAAACAGAGTTCGGCTGGGGCGGGCTTGAGTTCCTCGGCCCGGAATCCCACCCGGATGGTCCTTCTCTGCTGGCCCACTGCCGAATCCGCAACGCCCTGATCGGCATGGCCTTCTATTCGGGAGTCCAGACACAGGTCCGAGACACGGTGATTGAGAACTGCGGGGATGCGGCCATCGCGGTGGTCGATGCGCTCCCCTCGGGCGGACTCGCGCTCAAGAGCAACGAAACCTATCTCACCGCGAGCGAGGCCCTCAACCGCCGGAACCTGGTCAGGCCGACGGACAAGGGGACCGACCCCTTCAACACACCACGGCCCAGCTTCCTGCGGGTGATCGCCCTTTCCGGATTGTATGGCCAGTTCGGACTGCTTTCGGATGATGGCGAACCGAAGGCGCGATTCTGCGCCTTCGGAGTGGACCCGAGAAACAACGCGTATTCGATGCACGGGTTCCGGTTTGCGGGGGTCCATGTCTCCGGTTCGCACGCGCCGGATCTGGGTACATTATCCGATTTCGGAAACAACCTGTTGTTCGGAAGCCACGGCCTCTCGCATCCGAACTTTGAGATCATCCACAACGCCGGGCTGGTGATGAACGCCATCGGCAACTACTGGTTGACCAATGACGCGGGCGAGATTTCCAAGAGAATTCTGGATCAGGATGAGAACCAGTCGGTCGGAAAGGTTGTGTTCAGCCCGTATCTGAACCTTCCGCCGCCCGTGGGCGCTCCGTTCGGAAATCTGGACGGTGACCTGTATGTGCTCCCCAACGATTTCACCGAACTCATGGGCGAGTCGTTCCTCGCGCTGCTCGGAACCAATGGTTACACCAGGCAGGCGGATGTGAACGGGGACGGGATCATCGACTTCCGCGACATCTTCGAGCTGAGCCTGTTGTACAGTCGCGGGCATATCGACCCCATGCGCCGCTTCCCGGTGACCCCGACGATCTCCCCCACGCCCCAGGGTTCGGTGACACGGACCCCGACGCCCACGGGGACATCCTCCGGACCGACCGCGACCCCAACAACGCCCGGACCGAGCTGCAGCGATGGGACCTACACGGGAACATTCGATGGGAGCCCCGGAGGCGGGATTGTCCGGATTCTCAATTTCTCCCTCACCATCTCCAACAACGGCGCCCACGTTAGCGCCGGGAATGTGGCCTGGAACTATGACTGCGGGATCATCGGATTCCAGGGATCAGGCAACGCCACCAATGTTCCCGCCGCCATCAACAATGGAGCAATTCCCCCGATCAGCTTCCAGGGGACCGGCGAAACACAGATCAGTTTGACCGGAGGGAGCTGTGTTTCCGAAACCTCCATCACCGTGAATGGAGCCTTGGCAAACACACAAGATCCAACAGCCTGCTCGTTCAACTTCACGGTGACCCTAACCCGGTGACTTCGGGCGCGGGATGCCGCCGATCTTAAGACTTGCGCCGCGCCTTGTCCCCAGACCCTGGGGCGGGGCGCGGCTTTCCACCCTCCTTGGCAAAAAGTGTTCTCCCGCCGAAAAGATCGGAGAAACCTGGGAACTCTCCGACCGACCCGACACCCCCTCCGCGATAGAAGGGGGTCCCCATCATGGGCGACTCTTCGGGGACCTCATCCGTGAGTTCCCGAAGGAAATGATTGGGAGGAACCAGCCCCCTCCGCGCTTTCCGCTCCTGGTGAAGTACATCGATGCCGCCGAAGACCTGTCCATACAGGTCCACCCGGATGACGAGTACGCCGAACGAAAGGGTCTGGGGGACCGTGGCAAGACCGAATGTTGGTACATCCTCGACTGCCACGCGAATGGAGAAATCATTTTCGGGCTTCGAGAGGGGGTGGGGCCTCATGACCTCGAAAGGGCAATTCGCGAGGGCACCGTGGATGCGGCGGTCCGCCGAGCGCCCATCTCGCCTGGGGACTTCCTCTTTGTCCCGGCGGGAACTGTCCATGCGATTCTGGCTGGGACCCTCCTTTGCGAGATTCAACAGTCCTCCGATTTGACCTTCCGACTGTGGGACTGGAATCGTGTTCCGGCTCGACCCCTGCATATCCGCGAATCGCTGGAAGTGGCGCGGTATCGGCCGACGGCCATCCCGGCCATCGCCACTCGAAGCGACAACTCTACAGGGTTGGTCCTCGATCTCACGCGAAATCGGTTCTTTCAGGTCCGGTTGGCTTCCCTTCCCCCAAGGTCCCGGCTGACGGTCACACAGCCCGGTCATGGACTGATCCTGAACGGCGTGCTGGGCTCCTGTTCCGTGAATAGATTGGACCTTTCGTTGGGTGGGACTCTGTTCATCCCGGCCTGTGTTTCCGAGATTGAGCTTGAAGCGGGCGAGAAGGGCGCCGCCGTGCTGCTTACCGAATCACTCGAGGTTTGAGGGACTCATTCCGGGATCGGCGTTCCAGCCACCAGGGAATGAGGCATCCCCAGGGCCTTGCTGACCTCCCACACCAGGTTTTCAGCGATGGTGGACCAAAGGAACTGACCTTCCACCAGGTCACGACCTTGAAGACCGAGAGTTCGGACCAGATCTCGGTCCAGGAAAACCATCCGGATAAACCGGGCGAATTCTTCAGGGTCTTCTGAGACCAACGCCTGGCGGTCAGGGATCACGGGAAGCCCACGCACCGCGCGCGGGGTGGCCACCACGGGACGCGCCGAGGCGAAGTAGTCCAGAATCTTGATTGAGGTCCCGCTGCCATGCCGAACCGGCGAGATGCAGCAGTCCGCGGCCGCGAGCGCCACATGCAGGTCCTCCAGATACCCGACAAACTCAAAAGGGGGTATCGGCGCCCGCGGAGCGGGGGACCCCACCGCGATCCATCGGGTTCGGAAGCCCAGGTCCCCGATCTTGGGAAAGATCGCCCTCGAGAACCATTCGAGCCCCTTCCGATTTGGAGCGTAGTCCGGTTTGCCGACAAACAGTCCGATGCGTTCATCCTCCCGGATGTGCCAGGATTCTCGAAGCGCCGCGATCTCTTGACGAGAGACCTGGGGGGGAAGCTCGGTTCCGTTCGGAACGACGGTCACTCGCGGTGGACGCGGCTCCAAGGCCCGCTGAAGGTGGCAGGCCTCATCCAAGGTCATCGCGAACAATCGGTTCGCCTTGCGATAGACCCGTTTCTCGAATTGCCACAGCGCCCAGGGCAGTGGAGGGAGGTAGACGCCCCGCGCGGAGAGAGCCTCGATATTGTGAACTGTGATTCCCCACGGAATTGATAGTTTCTCCACGCTCGCCCGGCAGCCGGGCGCGGCCCATAGCCCTTCGGCGATGACGAAATCCGGGCCAAAGTCCTCAATCGCCTTGGTCAGAACCTCACCAAACCGCTTCGAGAGCGAGAGAAGAATCCGCTGTTTGGGGCGAAGGGGATCCCCGCCCCGCGATTTCCTGTCTCCATCTCCGAAGTCGATCCGCCTCCAGGGCAAACCCTCGGGACGCCCCCCCGGGCTCAGGACCAGGACCTCGGTCAGTTCCGCCACTCTCCGGTAGAGAGCGGTCACTCTTCGCTTGTAGCCCGAATCCGCCGGATCGAGGGGCAGCCAACAGACCACGCACAGTCGCATGAAGACATCATACCTCTCGCGCTCTCCCAAATGTAGGAACGCGCATCGTTCTCTCACGCCCGCATCGATGAAACTCCCCCTCCCAATCCGGACCGGCGCGTTCTAGGCTTGGAACCCTGATGCCCTCCGAAAAACCCAACATCTTGTTGATCCTGAGCGATCAACACACTCCGGGAGTGACCGGGTGTTACGGCAACCGCGAGGTCCGCACGCCCAACATCAACGCCCTTGCCGCTGAAGGGGTGACCTTCGACTCCGCTTACTGTGCCTCCCCGCTGTGTGTCCCTTCCCGGCTGAGCATGCTATCCGGAAGGTTCCCGCACTCGATTCGTGTCTGGAGTCTGGCCGACACGATCGCCTCCACCACGCCCACTTGGCCCTTGCCGCTCAGCATCGCCGGGTGGAGGACAGTTCTGTGTGGGCGGATGCACCTGGTCTGGCCCGATCGCGTGCATGGCTTCGAGAACCGCCTCTGCGGTGACGGCTACCCCACGATCCGGAACCATTTCGCCCACTGGAGGGACCCCGAACCCGAGATCGCGGACTCGGCCTCCACGATCCGAGACGCCGGAGTCGGATCCTCCCGGCATGACGCCGAGGACGATATCGCCACGGGGCACGCGCTCAAGTTCCTTCATGAATGGAAGGGTTCGGAAGGGAATCGACCCTTTGCTTTGTGTGTCGGGTACTATCGTCCCCACACACCCTTCCTCGCGCCCCCGGACCTGGCGGCGCTCTATGAGAACCTGGATCCTGAGCTTCCCGATCCATTGGAGGACCTGCCTCCCTTCTACCGGTCACTGGCCCGTCATTTTGGCCTTGAAACCAGCCCGCCGACCCCCGAACAGGCGCGACGCGCCGTCCGTCGCTACTACTCGATGGTGACGGGCATAGACCGGCGAGTGGGAGCGCTGTGCGACGCTCTCAAGACGCGCGGGCTGTGGGACAACACGATTGTGATTTACACCAGCGACCACGGGGAAAGCCTGGGCCGTCACGGTCTCTGGTTCAAGGGAAACTTTTTCGAGGAGTCCGCGCGGGTTCCATTGATCGTGCGCTTTCCAAAACGGTTTCGCGCCGGAATCCGCATCGCGGACCCCGTCTCCCTGCTCGACCTGTTTCCGACGTTTTGCGATTTCGCGGGCGAGCCACCGTATGATTTTCTCGACGGCAAGAGCCTCCTCGCGGCATTGACCGAGGGGCAAGCCGATCCCGACCGCGCGGTCTTTTCGGAATTCTGCGACTATGGGATTCACACGCCGACTCGGATGATCCGCAAGGGGAAGTGGAAGCTGATCTTCGCGGCGGGTTATGAACCGTTGCTGTTCGACCTCGAAGCCGATCCCCGCGAGAAAGCCAACTTGGCGGGTCGCGCCGAACATAAGAGCGTGGTCGAATCGCTGCTCGAGCAGCTGCTGCGGGGTTGGGACCCGGAAACAATCCGTGACCGGGTCCTCGAGAACCAGCGGAACCGGGACCTCTTCATGGCCGCGGAGGACTCCATCAAGAAGGCCGCCGGAAAGGAGGGGTTCCCGTGGGGCTGAAGCAGATCGACTGGGTTATCTCCCTCAAGGCCTTGGTGTTGTCCGCGCTGCTGCTCCTGCTCGACCCCGAAGAGGGGGCGGCGGCGACACGCCCTGAAAAGCCGAATGTCCTTTTCCTGATCGGCGATGATCACGCCGCCCATGCTTACGGGGCATATGGGAATCCCCTTGTGAAGACCCCCAACCTGGATGGCCTCGCCGAATCGGGCGTGATCTTCACCAACGCCTTCTGCAATTCCCCAATCTGCACCTGTTCGCGCCAGTCGCTGCTTACCGGGGTCCTTCCCCACGCCATCGGGGTCCGACTTCTCCAGGATGCGCTTTCGGAGGACACGGTCACGCTTGCCGACCTGTTCAAGGGGGCCGGGTATGCCACGGCCGCCATCGGCAAGATGCACTTCAATTCTGACCTCCATCATGGTTTTGACCTTCGCCTGGATGGTCCCGATTTCGCCGCCTTCCGCAACCGGCATCCGGCCCAGCCGATTCCCTCGGAGATTGAGACCCTTCCCGTTTGGCGTCCATTCAAGGATCCCGCGCGGGTCTGGTTGAACGGTTCCTATCTCCCTTACGCTGCGCGTGAGTCGGACATGCCAAGCGCCTGGTTCGCCGAACAGGCGGTGGAGTTCATGGAGAACCATGTCGAAAAACCGTTCTGCCTCTTCGCGAGTTTCACCGAGCCGCATTCCCCTTTCCACTTCCCGGTTGAGTACCGCGGGATGTTCGATCCGACCCGGCTCCAGGTCCCCCCGGTCGCCCCGGAAGACAGCCCTCAGATCCCCGAGATTTTCCGAGACCTCACCCGTGAGGAGAAGCAGCGCATCACCGCCGCTTACTACACCTCGACCGCGTTTCTCGATCGGAATGTGGGCGGTGTCTTGGCAGCCCTGGACCGACTCGGATTGCGCGAAAAGACATTGGTGGTGTATCTCGGAGACAACGGGTACTGCCTGGGACACCACGGGCGCTTCGAGAAGCACTGCTTCTATGAACAAGCGGTCCGAGTCCCCTTGGTGATACGCGCGCCCTGGTTGGACAAGGTCGGCGTGCGCGCGCAGGGGCTGGTGGAATTCATCGACATCTTCCCGACTGTCACCGAATTGACCGGCGTATCCTCCCCCGGCGCGGTGGAGGGAAGAAGTCTGGTCCCGCTACTTGCCGGCCAGACAAGCGTGGGAAGGAGCTTTGCGTTCTCCGAATACTGGCACTATGAGAGCGCGATGGTCCGAACCGCGGACTTCAAGCTCATCTATGAGCGCGGCAAGCGGGAAAGGGACGATGGATACAAGACCGGCCTGCCGCTACCGGGGCGGACTGTGAAGCTTTTTGACCTTCGCGAGGATCCTCAGGAGATGACCAACCTCGCCGCTCGACCGGAACAAGTGGCGCGGGTGCGGGAGATAGAGCGCGAGATGCTCCTGCGATTGGTAGGAGATGAGGCAAGCAGGGGAGTTCCGGACTCGTTACTCGAGGACCGCTTGGACGAGGCGTTGCGGAGAACGGACCCGGAGAAGGTGGAAACGCCCTGAAGTCTCACTCACCCCCGAGAGGGCGTGCGTTAAGACCGTTTCCCCCTGAAATCGCGGAGGATCGGAAGGGTGTCGAGGGTCTTGCGGCTCACTCCAGCGCTTCGGAGCACCAGGATGGCCGCGATCCCGGCGGCGAGAACCTTGAGTGGGAAGCGAACCGCCGGCGACGGGATGCCATCGTCCAGCAGATAGAGCGCGGCAAGCCCGATCCCCAGTGAAGCAACCAAGGTGATCCAGGAGAGCCACTTGTGCGGGAGTCGCAAGGTGGTTTGGCCGAGCCACAGACCGCCCAGGGCCATGGTCGTGTTCGACAGGAATGTCGCCCAGGCGGCGCCGAGGAAACTCCCCGTCGCGTTCAGAAGAAGAAGATTCGCGGCGATATTCGTGATCGCGGCGGTGATGCTGATGCGCGCGAGAAGGCCGATCCTGGAGGTCTCATAGACAATCGATTGGGAGAAAACATAGTACCCAGCCATCGAAACCCCGGCGGCGGCCACCGGAGGCACGACCCGCCAGGATTGATCGAAGTCGGTCCCCGGAAGGACTTCGAGGGCCTCGCGCGCGACCGTGGAAACCGCGAGTCCCACACAGGCCACAAAGGCCGTCATCTGCAATCCCGCTCGGGCCACCAAGCGAAAGGTCTCTCGGCGCATCTCCTCGGGCTTTTCGATACTCTCGCGAATCGATTGAATGAACAGGGTGCTATAGGCCTGGTTGAGGGCGGTGGCCACAATCCCGGTGAGCGAGGCCAGGTTGTAGCCCATCGAGTAAACCCCGGTGGATCCAAGCCCCAGGACTCGGCTGATGAGGATTCGATCAATGACCTCATTGGTGAGTCCCGCAAGGGAATGGGGCAGCAGCGGAAGCCCGTAGCGCAAGCTCGCCGCCAAAGTGCTGAGCGAGAAGGAACGTATCCGACTTGGGCGAATCAACGCCAGCGCCGCCAACGCGACCAAGCCCGCCGCGATGGCATCGGCCTCGACCTTTCCCGCCGCTCCGCGCTTGAGAACCAGAATGAAGAAGAGGATCAGGAGCAGGCCGAGTCCGGTGCGCGCGGCGGTGAAGATGGCGTATTGGATCGGGCGCTGCTCGGCCTGAAGTTTGCGCTCATACAGGTTGGGGAACATCAGGAGCGCGGCGGTGAGGGTGGTCAGGAAGCCGAGGGGATAAAATCCGACCTCGGTGGTGATCAGGGGGAAGAGGGCGGGCCCCACCAGGGCGAGCGCCACGACTCCGATCGCGCCGCTCGCGAGGAGATACCAGACAATCGTGCATTCGAGTTCTTTTTGGCTCGCGCGGTCCTTGCGGTCGAAGCGCAGACGAAACCAGGCGCCATGCAGTCCCTGGGCGTAAATGAATCCGAGGAAGGAGCCTATCGACCACAGCAGATTGATGATCCCGACCCCTTGCGCGCCGATTAGGGCATAGACGGGCAGGAGGATCAGACGGGTGAATTGGTTGAAAAGACGGGAGAGGGTGTAAATGCCGCCTTGGGCGAAAAGCCTTCTCGCAACCGATTGAGCCACAGAAGGGGTCTTTCCGAAGGCGCTAGAATTGGTGGAGCTGAGGGGGCTCGAACCCCTGACCTGTGCGTTGCGAACGCACCGCTCTCCCAGCTGAGCTACAGCCCCACCGCCTTGTTAAGGTGAATGTAGGGAAAAGCCGGGTTCCTTTCAAGGGCGAGGGAATGACCCGCTTTCACACCCGAAACAGCGCCCCCAGGCGACGTCCAAGAAGCCGTCCCGCGAGAGCAAGACCCACCGCGAGGAACAGCATGCTCCAGACCCCCAGCGCGGAGGCCAGATACCGCCCCTCACCAAGCAACATGTAGAGCTCGTAGATGGCCTTGGTGATCGGGAAGTCGCTCTGACGTTGCGCCAACATCAACGAATCGCTCACCTCCAGCATCGCGAACGAAAGCGCCAAGACTCCGCCCGCGATCAGGTGGGGACTGATCAGCGGAAGGGTGACCCGTCGAAGTGTCCGGAATGGTCCCGCGCCCAGGTTGCGCGCGGCCTCCTCCAGGCTTCTGCCGGCCTGCTCCAGACCCGCCGCCACCGAGCGCACCACATAGGGAAGGCGACGTATCGCGTAGGCCACGATCAGTAAGAGGGTCGGGTCTTTCGCCGGATCGAGGAACGCCAGGGGTTCCCCGGGTTGGGTCATGGCAAGATACCCGAAAGCAAGAACAATTCCGGGGACCGCGAGCGGAGTCATCACCAGGGCATCCAAAAAGCCCCGCCCGCGCAAGCTGGTCCGAGCCAGAATCCAAGCCGCCGCAAGCCCCACGAGCAGGTCAATCAGGGTCGCCACGCCCGCGTAGCGCAGGCTGTTGGCGATGCTGGGGACAGTGAACGAGTGCCCCAGGGCATCGCGGTAGTGAATAAGTGTCCAACGCTCGGGGAGAACGGTCTTGTACCAGTCCTCGGAAAGGCTCAGCAGGACCAACCCGATATGGGGGATGAGGGCGAGGACAGTGACCAAGGCAAGAAAGGCGAGCGCCGCGCCTGCGCGCCAGCCTCGTAGAGTCTTCTCCGAGGCGCCGCGAAACCCGCGCGTCAGGGTCGCGCCGGTCTGCCTCCCCAGAAAGAAGCGCCCGAGGGCGTAAAGGATGACCGAGCTCGCGAGCATGACCGCCACCAGGACATAGGGGAACGGGTTGTCGCCGATCTCCTTGAGCGAATCAAAAACCTGGACCGCGGTCACCCGCGTGTAGTCGAACATGATCGGGGTTCCCAGTTCGGTGAAAGACCAGATGAACACAATCGTTCCTCCGGCAAACACCCCCGGCATCATGAGCGGGAGGGTGATCCGGCGGAATCGAAGCCACCTCCCCGCCCCAAGCGCCCTTCCCGCCTCTTCCATGGCCGGGTCGATACCGGAGAGCGCGGCGACCGCGTTGAGATAGAGGATCGGATAGAGGTGCAGCGCGAGCGCCAGGGTCACTCCCCAGAACCGACTGGCCCCCAACCAGTCGATGGGTGGGTCCGGAGATAATCCGACTTTCGCGAGCAGCGCGTTGAGAACCCCGGCTTGTCCCCAGAACTGGCGCAGTCCCAGAGCGCCGACAAAGGGGGGAAGGATCATGGGAACCAGAATCAGCGCTCCGAAGACTCCCTTCCCCGGAAATCTGTAACGGGCCTGAATCAGGGCCAGCGGAATGGCGATTAGGGCGACCAAGCCTGTCGTGGCCACCGCGAGCAGGAAGGAGTTGCGAAGACCTTCGAGGTAAATTGGGTTGCGGAAGACTTCGATAAGAAACGCCAGGGTGAAGGCCCCGCCCTCATCCTGGAATCCGCCCTGGATGGTCCGCAAAAGGGGATACGCGAAAAAAAGGGCGAGCCAGGCGAGGATCAGGGCATAGGCCAAACGCGCGAGGCGGGGTCTCATGAGCGTCCGCCCCCCTCCTCGTGGGCGAGTTCCCGCGCGCGCCGATACCTCTCCGCGAAGAAGAGTCCCCACTCGCGCGCAAGGCGGATTTCGTCCACCTTGGATTTAAGCGCGGCGAGGGAGCCGCTGATTCGATCATAGCGCGCGCCATCGGGGAGTCGGTTCAGCTCCTCCATCGCGCGCGGGCAGGCCTCCGGGCCGCCATGCTCGATGACTGCCTTCCAGGCCGCGCGGAGTTCCTCTCCGGAGTCGATGCACATGGTCCGGATCAGCAGGCGCAGGGCGTTGAACAGGTGTCCGGTCCACTCCACGCGGTAGGTGAAACTGGAGGCCTGATCGAAGGGGTTGAGCTCGGGGTGGGTGGAATGCCGGAGGTTCTCCGGAACATAGAAATCTCGGCGAATCGGCAGGCGCTGCAGCGAGTACCGAACCGGGCCGCCCGGGGCTCCGACCCGGTAGGCCCAGAGCCTTTGGCCTTCGGGGGAGAGGGCGAATTGGATGAAGCGAAGGGCCAGCTCGGGATGGGGCGCGCCCCGGAGCATCGCGATCGGGTCGCAACCGACCGTGCTGCCCCCCTTGGGCGTGACATACTTCATGCGCCCCGCGCCATCCTTCCCGGCAACCATCCCTGCCTGGTAGAGACCATAGAAGTCAATGCACATGCCGGCCGCCGCCTCGGCCATCGCCACATCGTGGGGGACCTTCGAGGCGGTGTCGGTGAAATAGCGGGCGTTCGCGGCGGAGAGACGTATGACCCGAAGCCCCGCCTCCCATCCCCGCCCAAGGGCCTCCCGGAAAACCGGAGAAGCGGGCGATAACCCTCCGCCGGCCGTGGCCATCTCTTGCTGGATGACCATCTCGAACGCCTTGGCCGAGGAGCCGCTCTTGGTCGGATCGGCAAGCGCCACGCGCCCAATGAGCGCGGGTTGGGCCAGGTCGCTCCAAGCGACCGGATCGCTCCGCACTCCGACTGAGGCGAGCACATCCCGGTTGTAGCAAATTCCGAAGGCGGAAACGGTCACCCCGTACCAGCGGTCATCCCGATCGAACCACCTTTCGCCGCCGATGACTTCGGGAATCTCAGCGCCGAGGGTGGCCTGTCCTTCGGGCGTGTCACGGTATCCGCTCGGGACCAGATGCCCCATGGCGGCTTGACGGCTGTGGTCGTATTCCCCGCCGCCGAAAAAGAGGTCGAGGCCAACCCCACCCGCCGAGGCGAGAAAAGCCCCCCGCGCCTCGCGCGCCTGCTCCGGGAGGGTGGTGTCTTCGGTTTTGACCTTGGCGTTGTTGAAAGAGTTGGCGATCTCGGCGGTCCACTCGCGACCCTTTGCGGTCCATTCGGCGCGAAAGGCGGCGGTGTATTGGGATGAGAGGTAGCGCGCGATCTCCGAAGTCCCGCCGACATTCCGCCAGTCCACGGTCACCGGGTCGCCGTAGCGTTCACGGTGCCAGCGGTCGAAGGCCACGCCAAACTCGTACCGAATCGCCTCATTGTGGGGTGTGACAATCGCAAGGGTGAGCGCGCCGGCTTGGGGCTTTGTTTCCTCGGGCCGAAGCAAGAAGGGAATGGCGAGCAGCGCCACCAGGAGGGAGAGAATAGCCCACGGCGGGCGAGATGCCGGCGTGGCCTGCTCATTCGTCATCGCTCTCGCTCCTTGGGTCTCCAACAAGTCGGAAACCGAGCACCCGCTTGACTGCATCCGAGGTTCGTCTCCCGGGAACGCCATCCGCCTTGACCGCGATCCCGGGGATTTCATTCAAAAACCGTTGGAGCTTCTCGGCGTGCCCGGTTCGTCCCAGCGAGTATTCAATGACCGCGGCGGGGGAGGTTGGCTGAGGCGCCAACGACACCATTCCCGTTTCAACCATCCGCCGCAAGAGGACAGCGGCGCCGCACTGCTTGGAAACCGCATCCGGGTCATATCGTCCGTCCTCGACAAACTTGCCCTTTGTGTAGTGATTGGAAAACGACCAGAGGTAAGGGGAAGGGATGGGTCGCTTCAGGCTTCTGTAGCCGAAACCATTGTAGACTTCGAGCTGGAAGAGGGTTCCCGCAAGACTCCAGTCGGTCCATCGGTCCATTCGCTTGAGTCGAAGGGCATCCTCGGCGCTGGCTTCCCAAGTAAAAGGCGGATGCCCCTGCTTCGGCCTTCCTGCAGGAGCACGAACAGTCCGCGCGGATAGCGGGTCCCCGTTGTGCAGGTGCAGGTCGAAGCTCCGGCCCGCTTCAAGGGAGTGCAGAATCGCGATCACATGCCAAGGGACTCCGGTAGCTTCGGAAACCCTATCGTAGCGTGGTTTCCCCGCGAGGATCCTCTCTAAGAGCTTCTCCACCAGCCTCTCACGCCTCGGCGCAAGAACACAGGTCCCGAAGAGGGTTTCATACTCGTAGCGGACGGGCTGGGTCAATCTGGGCATCGCTTCTCTCAATGGTTCAATCGCAACCCCGGGCGATCCTCAAGGCTGGAGGATATCGGGACGCTCCAGGCGGCCAAGGTCGGTTTGCGCCCACACCATCGGCCACTCCTTCGCCTCGGTCAGGCACTCCACTCCGGACTCGGTCACCAGGAAGGTGTCCTCGGATTTTGTACCCGTAACGCTCGGATTCCAGGCCACGGCGGTGGGGGCAGCAAGGGCGTGTTCCGACCCCGGCACGGCCCGGATGTCGCGCCCCTCATATCCGGTGAGTCCCCCCTGATGGTGGCGATGCCATTCCTCGCCGAAATCTTCCTCCTCATACTGACGAATCCCTTGAGCCAGGATCACCCCAAGGCGGGCGCCGGGATGACTCGCCAGGTTGAGGACCGTGTCGATCCGGCAGACCGCATCGTGCTTACGTCGCAGGTCGGAGCCCATCGGCGCGAAGGAGACCATCCGGGACAGACTCGCGTTCAGTCCCCACTTGCGCGCGCCCAAAACCAACAGCGCGGTTTTCTCCAGCCGCTTCTCGGTCGGCAGGGGGTGACGGTATTTGTCGATCCGTTCATCGAAGGCCACAAGTCGGACCGAGGCCTCGAGTCCCCGCGCGAGGCATCCGCCCGCGAGAAGCCCGGCAACCTCGAATTCGGTCATTCCCGGTTTCAGGGCCCTGCAAGTTCCATTCAGAACCTCCTCGGCGGCCTGTCCCAGGAGTCGGTAGCGGTTCATCTCGCTCGGTAAAAGCGGGTGGCGAAGGCGAATGAGGTCCGCGGCGAGGTCCACCCCTCCACCCGACCCATCGGAGCCATGCTCAAGTCCGCTCAAGAGCTTGGCCAAGGCCGCGGGTTTGTCGGTCCGTTCGGCGTGCCACGGGTAAGGCGCGGGTTGGATTGGGAGATCGAAACACTCCTCCTCCAATTGGCGAGCTGTCTCGATGTTGCTTGAGAGCAGGAAGACCTTTTCGCGGGTGACCACCAGGACTCCGGCCCCGATCTCGCTGGCCGCGGCGACATGGTTCTGTCCGCCGCAGGTGAGCCAAGCGAAATGGCTCCGGCGCGCGAGCAGAACCGCGCCGAGTCCGCGCGCCTCCAAGAGGGCGCGGAGACGATCCCTCTTCGCGGCAAACTCCTCGCCTCGGGTCATGCCTCCTGACCCCCATCCTTGGGACTGTCATGGTCCAGGCTCGATTTGATCGTGTGGGCGATCTCACGGGCGCGGTGTTCAATGGCGGCCTTGGCTCCAGGCTCGCGCGAATCGAGGTACTCCAGAACCGCCGCGATGCTCACCATGTTGGCAAGCACGGCGTCCTGGACGCGAATTTTTCCGGGAAGTTCACTCATGGATTAGGCTCCTTGTTCGGCGCTGTGCGGAAGAGGCTCGAGGGGACAGATTGCGCACAGCGGCCTCTTTCGACAATAGGATTTTCCGGCTTCCACAATCTGGGCGTGGAAATCGTTGTAGAACTCGGCGTCGGGAGGGCATTCGCGCATGAAGCGCTCCTGGATGGCGTGGTAGCTCGGCTTTCCGTTCAAGTAGAAGTGGCGAGTGAAGATGCGCCGGGTGTAGGCGTCCACGACGAAGATCGGCTTGTCGAGGGCGTACAGGAGAATGCTGTCGGCCGTTTCGGGCCCGATCCCGTTGACCCTGAGGAGCTGCGCTCTCAATTCCTCGAGCGGGACCTTGCGCATTCGCGCGAGGGAGCCGCCGTGGGTTTCGTCGATAAAGGCCACCAGCGCCTTGAGCTTGCGCGCCTTCTGATTGAAGTAACCGGATGGGCGAATCCATTCGGCGAGCTCCCCTTCGCGCGCCTCGCGGATGCCCTTGATCGAAAGAGCGTTGTTGGCCTTCAGGTTCCGAATCGCCTTTTCGACATTGGACCAGGCGGTGTTCTGGGTCAGGATCGCGCCGACCATCACCTCGAACGGGGTTTCTCCCGGCCACCAGTTCCGGTGACCGAAATGTTCCCGCAGGCGTTGGTACACCTCGGAAAGCGGTGGCAAGGCATGATGGCGCGCCATGCGGGAAATCATAGCGAATCGCGCGGAGGTGTCAGGAAGGGTGGACTCCCGTGTCAGTCAATTCGACCCGCTTTCCTCAAAGTGAAGTCGCAAGATTCTCTCGATTTCCTTGATCACAAGGGGATGTTCGTGGATCTGGGTGTGGCGCGCGGGAACAATCAGCTCGGACTCAGCCCAGGAAATCCGGGCGCTGGGGAGGAGCACCACTCCATCGCCCCCTTCCTCGCCCACGCCCTGGGCGTTCCCGACAATGTTGTGGTAGTGGACCTCCGGGGAACGGGGAGCCTCCGCGAGCGCCGCGAGGACCGGCGAATCGGTGCGCAGCTGATTAATGCTGGTGAAGTAGTCCTCATCGAGGCTCATCCGGGCATACTGTTTGTTCTTGTCCCCCACGGTCTGGATGAACATGCGGGTGGGTTTGGGGAGATCGACCAACTGAGTTCCGAGCCACCCCAGGGGGCGCATGGCGATGGGCGATCCCTGATGGGGAGTGGCCATGAAGACCACCCGCCGGATGAAGGGGAGACGTTTGAAATAGAGCGTGCGCTGGAATTCGTCGCGCTCTTCGGGAGTAAGGTCGAGACGGTCGATTGGGACTGTCCAGGTGGCGTTCCAGAAGGCCTCCCCGCTGTCTTGGGAGAGGAAGCGCGCCAGGAGCCCCCCCATGCTGTGCCCGATCATCACGATGCTGTCGAGCGCGGAGTCTTTGTCCTCGGGGTCGAGACGCCTTCGCAGATTAAGGATCGACCGGCGGAGGTCGGCGGCGTTCCAGAGCATTCCTTTCCCAGTGGGGTACTGCATGAACCAGAACTCGTAATGTTGGCGAATCCAGGGGTCATCCATGAGTCCGTTGACCAGGGTTTCCCAAGGACGGCTCGAGGAGAGAAGACCATGGCACAGGACAACCGGGATGCGACCGGGGCGGTGCGGCTGGAAAAGGAAAACCGCGCCCTGGGTGTCCTCGTCCGTCCCGATGAAACCCGACCAGGTTCCTGAGTCGAAGCCGGTCTGGTTGAGCATGTAGTTGAGCGGAGTGGAGAGGTCCGCCTCCACGGGGATCTCGAGCTCGCCGATCCGGATGGTTTCCTGTGCGTAGGGATTGACCAAGTGAATCGTGTCGCGACGGTCGGTGACCTCCAGGTCGAGGGTTTCGTGGGGGATGTAAAGCGCGGTCACCGGGAAGGCGCACACGGGGGGATAGTTTTCGACCGACATGTCGGGGTTTCCATAGCGCAGGGCGATCAGGGGCACTCCCAGCCCATGTCGTCGGGAAGAGGGACCGACCTCATCGGTGCGGTAGTCGGCGGTGGGGAGGATCTCGTGGATATCCTCGGCCTGCCAGTCGAACCCGATCAGTTTGAACATCGCCTGGGTCACCCCCTCCGGTGTGTCGAAGCGATAGAAGGCCTTGGGGTGAAAGGGGATGGCGTCCAGGCTGAAGCGCAGGGTCTGTTCCAGGGAGTAATTGTAGATGTCACAGGCGTTTCGGAAGCGTGGATGAAAGGCGTGAGTGGGGAGATTCCCCGATGCCACGGTCAGGTAGGCATAGGACAGATAGGACGCAAGGCCATAGTAGGCGAGGACCTCGGGCTTCGCGGCGGTCAGACGCTGGCTTGGGTTAGGCGCCTCCGGTTCAGCCGCCGGGGGAGTCCCGCGACGCTTGATGAAGGGGCGGCGGTTCCAGGGGGGGGCGTTGCGCTCGCCGAGGACATTGGCGAGCTCGGCGGCGGCGAAGAGCAGTTTGGTGTCTTGCTGGTTTTCCGGTTCCTTGAGGATTTCGGCCAGCAGCCCTTCAAAGGCGGTCGCGGGGTTCTTCGAGTACTCTTGCAGGAGGTTCTCGCGGTATAGGACCTCCAGGCTCTCCCGTGAGAGCTGATTGGATTTGGCCCGGTCGTCCATGCCGAGCACAATCCCTTCCTTGGACCAGTTGGAACGAGCGCCCGTGCGGGCGCAACCGAGAACGAGGCACAGGGGGAGACAGAGGGAGCCGACGATAAGGGTCCTCACAATCCCCCATTATCGGGGGAATCGGGGTGGAAATTCACCTACCGGCGCAGTTCCACCTCAATTCTTTGATCCGCGACCTGTTCCGGCTGGGGGGTCGGGACGGGCTGATTGCCGGAAACCCTTGGCGAATCCACATTGAACACCCGTCCGCGCGAAGTCACGATGAACTCGTTGGATTGCACGGTGGAGAGGTTGGCAACCCTCCCCATCATGATGAGCAGGTCGGACTCGTCGATTGAGGGCTGGGTTGCGGGATCGAGGTCACGCCAGTTTCCGGGTTTGAGGTCGCCGCCGGTAGCCAGGTTGATCCGCCGCAGCTCCTGAATCAGGACCGGATGGAGAAACACATTGGCCAGATCCCCCACTTCGCGATAGGGGCCATCATCCCCGCCCGCGGCGCCCGCCTCATCCGGTTCGTCGATCAGCTCAGGCGAATTCGGATCGTCGGGATCCACAAAATCCCCGTCATCATTGTAGCTGAACCTGCCGAAACCGAGCCGGGTGTCAATGAATCCGCGATCCCCATTCTCCTCAGCTTCCAGAATGGGTGAGTCCCAGAAGGGGGGATAACGGAACGGTTCATCGGACCTGCCCGGCGCGCCGCCGATATCGCTTAGGTCTGAGGCAGCCTCCGGGTTGGCGGGCTCCGGAGAGCCATCCAGGTCATCATCGTGGTAGGGGAACCCGATTTCGCCGTCGAAACCCCGCTGGGAACGCCCCATGACAATCACCTGGGACATCAAACCCGCAAACCGCAAGCGGGCGGGAATCTCACTGAACCTGGGTGACTCGGGGGGCAGGAAGGGGAGCGCGGTGAGCACCTTCTGGTCCGCGCAGTTGATGTTCAGCAGACCCTCCACCTCGGCGTCCGGATGGAAGCTAAGTCGGCTTGCCAGTTGGCGCATCTCGCTTGGAGTCGGACCGGAGAAAATACCCCTGCCCATCGAGAATTTTTCGAGATTTCTCCCAAACGCCCCCGCGAGATAGGGTGAGCAGCTCGCCATGGGTCCTTCGCGGAAGCGCAGGCTGCGCTGGAAGACATAGGTCTGGGGATCATCGCCCGGGACAGTCAGAATGCGGCGCCTGTCGATGAAGAAGGATTGCCCCTCCAGGTTGGTGTCGGGGAAATAGAACCACTCCTGTCCAGGGTCCCCCGCGATGCGCCCGGCGGGTTTGATGAGGGTCGGGTCCTGGACTTCCGGATCGGCGCGTCTTCCGGGTGAGATCTCGATGTATGCGAAGAGGCGCTGGGTGGAGGTGGCGCTGGATTGCGGCCCAAAGGTGAGCCGCAGGGAACCGTGCTCCAAATCGAGGATATCCTTGTACTGGTCGGGGAACTTCGGATCGATGACATAGGCCAGTTCCCCGTGATAGACCGTGCTATAGCGCTCGTCATCCGACTCGGTGTTGTTGTTGTCTGTGGGATCAAGGTCGATTCTTCCGACGGCGCGATTGGAGATTCCCCCCACTCGAACATAGAGAAGCGGGAAGCGCTCCTCGTCATCCAAATCCGGGTCCGGATTGCGGAAATGGTTGAGAATCCCCGGCCAGTGGAAGGTCACCTCGCCGGTCGCCGGAATGGTGAAGAGGTTTTCGCCGAATTCCGTCCAGGTGTGGACCGGGATGTCGGTTCCGTTGGTGGCGTTCCCGACCGTTCCGGCGCTGGCGCGCCCGACCACGCGCTCAGCCTTGAAGCTCGCCCCGGCTCGGATTTCCTCCTTGGTGGGGGTGGGCGTGTTGACCAGGGTGACCGCGGCGTCCTCAGCCAGGAAGCGCATCGGTCCGTGCACGTACATCTCCTCGGTGGTGGTGGTGTCGTCGGTCTTGGAGGCGGTCCCCTTGGTGTCAAGCGTCCTCTCGATCCGAAGCACGGATCGAGTCGGATCGCCGCGATGTTGGGGGGCGAAGGCGACCTCATCCTGACGGCGCGTCCGTTGGTTCGGAGTGCAGAAGTCGGTGGAGATGTTGAAGTAAAAAGAATCCATGAGGACCCCACCGGGGGCGTACATCTCCACGTTCTTGGTCCCATCCTGGCCGAACACAATCTCATGCAGATTCAGCGTCAGGTTGAGCGGTTCGGTCGTGGAAACCACGCTATCGCCGGAGAGGATGAGGGGCTCCACTCCCCCCTCGTGGGCCGCAGGAACGAGCGCGGGAATCTTGGAGGGGCCATCGTCCTTGATATCGTCCGGATCGACATCCTCGCGGTAGAGGACCGCAAATTGTCCGGGGTTGAGGACAAAGTCTTCTTCATCCTTGAGGCGCGTGACTCGCGTGGTGTCCTCTTCATTGGCGTCCTGGACCCCATTGTTGTTGGCGTCGTCAAAGCTCCCCACGCGGAACTCCCAGTTCGCCAGCGAGATGGGGCGCTCCCCGAAGTTGGCGAGCTCGATGTATTGGGCGTCCGGCGCATAGAGCTCGACATAGTCAAAGGAGATGTCGGCGGTCCCGGGAACCTTGTTGATTTGAATCACGAGCTCGCCATCCTCAAGGACCGGAACCTTTTCCACGGAGGCGAAGGCTTTCCCGTTCTGGAAGACATTCACAAAGGCCTTGCCGAACCGGTCGGCCTGAGAGTTATTGGCCGGGTTGATGGCAATCAGCGGGTAAGTGTTATTGGCCGCCAGGGGAAGGCTCCCGAGGTTCCAGTTCCCGGTGGAGCGGCTGTAGGCGATCACATAGTACTCCCCCTTGGGGATCGAGGGGAAAACCCACACATCGCCGCTCTGGGCCGCGGTGTCGATCGTGTAGTGCGTTCCGTCCTCCGCGAGGGTCCAGTTCCCGTGGGTCGCGCCGAAGTAGCGCTCCGGTTGGAGACGCATGAGCGGGCGGGCCATGACTTCGGTGATGCGGATCGCCTCGTTGCCGTACGCGACCGTGGTCGTCACGCTTTGAGTGCTTGATCCGCTTGGGATGCGGACCGTGGAAATCCCATCCGGCTGGTCATCCGAAACCGAGTAGTCCAGGGAATCGACCAGATTGGCGAGCAGCGGAGCCTCGACCGGGTCTTCGTCCATGCGCAGTCCGGGGCCGAGCTTGGCGCCGGCGACTTCGACTTCGAGCGGGGGGCGGATCTTATCGGTTGTCTTTCGGACGGGATACTTGTCCTGGTCATCATCCCAGGAGGCGATATACCACTCGTCGATCTCATCCACTCCTTCGTCGGCGGCGGCGTCCCAGGCATCCTTGGGGGAGATCCCGGAGTTCTCGCTGAGCAGGCGGAGAAAATCTTCATGACGGGTTTCGTCGGTCAGGCCGTCAAAGTCGTTGTCGATCCCATCCGACATCCAGCGCGTGGCATTCCCGTTGTTGTCGATCTGATCCCCGAAGACCCAGTCGCCGACACTGCTTTCGGTGGTGTCGGTGTAGATGGCGCGATTTCTTTCGTTGGGGGCGCGATTCAGGCGGATTAGCGGCTCCTCCGGGTCGGAGGGGTCGACTTCCCCGGCGCTGGGAGGACTGAGGAGGAACTGGCGGTCAGCCTGGGTCACCCTCCCCCAGGTTTGGCGATCCTCGTTGATTCGGGGTTCCGGATCGTAGGTGGGGGCTCCATCGCCGTTGTGGTCCCCGCTATCGTCGGGGAACCCGTCCCGGTCGTCGTCCTTGTTGTTGGTCTGATCGGACTCCCCGGCGCCGTCCCAGTCGCCATCCGGGAGGCCATTGCGGTTCAGGTCATCGGATCGGACCGTGTTCCCATCGAGCGTGTCGGTCCCCCAGTCCCCATCGTTGTCGAGCGCGGCCAGGGCGAGGAAATCGTTGACGGTGGGGCGGGCTTGGGTCCCCACGGGGACTTGGGCGATCAGCAGGTTGGGGTTGTATTTGCGGCGGTTGCCGAGCTCATCGGGGCTGTTCTCGAAGTCCCTGCGCTGACGTGGGGCGGAGGAGCGGACGGTGATGTAGCGATCGAGGATCTCGAAGACCGTGGGGCGCTCGTTGGCGGGGAGATCGCTCGGGCCATCCAGTCGCAAGGGGCTGCCGTTCGCGTCCACCAGAAAGCGCGCCAGTTCCTCGCGGGAGATGAATGGCGTGTCCCTCCCGGACTGCCCGTCTCGAAAGGGGTTGGTCGGGCGGGATTCCGCGAGATCGTCGACCCCGGGGTCGTCTGGGGTCCCGCTCGCATCGATCTCAAAGGCGTCGTCGATCACATCCGGAATGCCGCCATCATCCTGTCCATTGGTCAGAAGGGCGGCGCGGTTGGCGCGGTTGTCGAGGAGGTCGCTCGGGGGGTTGGCCGTGTCGAGCGGATCGGCGGTCCCGGCGGCCATCTCATCGGCTTCATCGGTGAGACCGTCCAGATCATCGTCGATATTGTTGAAGCGGGGATCGAATCCGCCGGCGTTTCCATTGTCGTCCGCCGCAAGGGTTCCCGGGCCTTGGTCGGCGCCTTGACGGTAGCGGATGATGCCGGGAAAGGCGCCCGCGCCGAACCCGTGGGCAATCTGCAGCCCGCGCTCCCCTCCGACCAGGCATACCAGGAAGGTCTCCAGGTCGAGCTCGCCGGGATGGATGCCTTGGGAGTAGATGTGATTCTCCTCGGGGCCGTTCTGGTTGCCCGCGATGTTGATGTTGAGTCGGGCGGTGGAGGGTTCGATGCCGGTCCAGTCGCGGTCCTGATCCCAGCCCATTGAGAGAACCTCCAGGCGAAGGTCTCCAACCGAATCGAAGGGCAGAAGATCATTTCTGAAATCCACGCGGTCCTCTTCGGTCAGCCCGTCCTCGTCATCGTCCAGCGGACTGAGTTCGGCGTTATCGATCACGCCATCCTGGTTGTCGTCGATGCCGGCGATGCCGGGTTTGCCATCGGCGGAAATGTCCCCCACCGGGTCTTCATCCACCCCCAGGCGGCTGAGATAGAATTCCTGGTCGAGGAACCCGTTGCTGTGGCGAATCTCCCAGGTTCCGCCGTTGTGGAGGGGGAAGAGGTAATCCTGAGGCGTATTGAAGAGGTCCGAATAGATGCGCCGATTGTCAAAAACCCACTGACGCAGATCGTAGTTGCTCAGCGGTTCATTCGTGCTGATCGGCCCGGATGCCCCGGTGGACCACGGATCCAGGAAGGAGAGGTAAGGGCGAACCTCATCGCCGGTGAAGGGGATCCCGTCCGGCCCGTTGACCTGAACATCAAACTCCTGGCCCATGAGCGCCGCCCCGCCGGCGGCCACATCGCCGACCGTCTGCCGATTGGTGAAGTGGGTGGCGGTGGTGAGCTGAATGCGGATTTGTTGCACAAACGCCGCCGCGAAGATCGCGAACACGGTCAAGATGACCAGGACTGTCAGGAGGGCTATGCCCCGGGAGTTCTCGCGCATATCAGTTATCCCCAGTTCCGAACGGCAACATGACCCGCGTGGAGACTCGAACAGGGTCTTCCTTTAGGCGATTCTGATCCTGAACAAAGAGGGTGATTTCGATGATCCGGGGAAGGCCATCGGTGCGCCGAACCGCGTTTGCGATCCGCTCCTGCTCCGCCTCAACCGCGTCATCGTTCGGATCAAACAGCTCATTGAACTTGGAAGTTCCAGGGATGACCGCGAGGTCATCCGCTTCATTGGGCAACACGGGGATATCCGATGGGGGAAGGACGTACGGATTCAGCGCCCTGTTCTCATAGGAGGAGTCCCAGGAAAGCGCGGGGAAGAAATAGGGGTTGAAGCGGCTGTTGAGAGTGGGAATCAACACCGTCGCGTTCGGGGAGTTCTCGTCACGATTCTCTTCCCCAAGGAGATAATCGTAGTAGTAGGCCTTGAAGTCCACTCCGAGGATATTGAGGGCCATGACCTCGTAAACCTGAGTGATGCCGAGCGTCCGGTGGGGCTGGTTCCGCTGCGCGTTGCTCCGAATGATGCCGACCTCGCGCGGCTCCTCGCCGCGGTCCACCGAGTTTGGGTCTTCCGAGTCGAAATCCTGGTCGAACCAGGGAACAAGCAGGTCGGGGGATATCCCGGGAACCGGTTGAGGCTGCGCCGCGCCGCGAGCCGCGAGCGCGTATTGAACCGCGATGGGATAGAGGCCGTCGAGACGTGCCGAGCCGGTGGAGACCGCGAGCAGTGCGGTCCGGCGGAGCAGGTCGCGGCGGGTAAGCGTGTCCATGGCGTAGCCGACTTCGATTTCGCGGCCCCTTCTTGAGGTCAGGAAATTGATCATGTCGCGCGGGAAGAAGAAGTCCTCGTCGATGCCCTCGTCCACTCGCCCATCGCCGTTGTTGTCGATCCCGTCAGCCATGGCTACCTGGAGAATGGGGTGCATGGGGCTGCTCGGTTCACCGTCCCCGTCGTTGTCCAAGCCGTCGAAGGCCTCTTCGTCGGTTTCTCCATCCCCGTCGTCGTCAATCCCGTTTCCGGTGAAGATCCGCTTGTCGTTCACATCAACGCCCAAGGTCCGGGCGCGGTCCTTGTCCGGCGGCCAGTCGTTGATGAGCAGACGCCCACGCCCGTTGTCCGGCTCGTTGAGGTCAGCCGGAACCCCACCCCCTGGATCAGCGGCGAAACGCAGATCATCCTCATACAGTTTCGCGGAGCGGAGCTCCTGGGCCATCAAACCAAGGGCCGAGCGCGCGTTCTGGTAGATGTCGATCCTCGCGGCGGCGGCGCGTCGAACCTCGGTTGCGGCGAGCAAGGTGGCGAAGGCCATGCTCATCACGAGCAGGAACACGGCCACCGAAACCAACATCTCAATCATGGTGAACCCACGGCAGGAATGAACGACAATCCCACGAAGGTGGGAGTCCATTGTCCACGGACTTCCTACTGGATTCCCGTTTCCACGGAAATGACGCCGAATGAGGGGAACGCGCGGGAATCTCATGGCGCGTTCTCCGGGAGTTGGATTAAGCCGGTGGTCTTGTAAACCCGGCGGTAGTTGTCCTCATCGGTCCGACCGTCAAAATCGTCGTCGATCCCATCCAAGACTTCCTCGTCGATCCAGCCGTCCCCATCGTTGTCCTGACGATCATCCCCTTGGAAGATCAGGATGGTCACAAGCAAGGCGCGCGGCGCGGGATAGAAGCCGAGGTCCTCGTCGATAAGTCCGTCTCCATCGTTGTCGACTCCGTCATAGTACTCTTCATCAATCCAGAGCAGGTCGCCTTGATTCGTCAACCCATCACGATTGACATCGTAAAGGATCGGGTGGTCTTGAGGCGGGTCGCTTTGGTCGGTGAAAAAGCGGGGGCCTTCATTGGCGTCGCCATCGTTGTCGATTCCATCCCCGCCGATGGCGGCGCGGCGGACCTGAATCTGGAAGGAGTACTCCTCATTGGGCGGCGGAAACGGGATGGGATTCCAGGGAAAGACCGCGGCGCGGCAATCTTCATCCACCCTACCGTCCCCGTCGTCGTCGCGTCCGTTGAACAGTTCCTCGTCGATGCCTTCATCGACCCGGCCGTCGTTGTTGTTGTCCAGATTATCCGCCACCACCTCGTCAATGAGGCCGTTTCCGTTGTTGTCGATCCCATCGCCCAGAATCTCGCCGGGCGCGGGCGGGCTTCCCGGTTCGCCGTCGCCATCGTTGTCAATCCCATCCCCGGCAAAGGTCGGGCGGTAGTTGTAGGGATTGGTCGGGTCCCCGCCCTGGAAGAGGACCGAGGCGAGGGCGATATCCTCGTCCGTGAGTCCATCGCCATCATCATCGATTCCGTTGGAAAGCTCCTCGTCGATTCCGCGCTGGGGGTCATAGGTGAAATCGCCGTCGGGGCGGGATCGCGGTCCGAAAAGTTGCTGAAGCGCCCCCTGATAGTTCAGGGCGATTTCGTAATCCCCGGTGTCCACCGGGATGCCATCCCCATCCTCATCGGTGGCATTGATATGGCAGCCGGGCGCGAGAAAGGTATAGGCGACACCCTGCTCCGCGCCACCGTCAAAATCCCGCAGGCTCGTGGCGCGTGGGGGCGTGTTCACATTCTCCGACTGCGAGATGGCGCTCGATATCTGAGTCTGCATTTGATCATCGAAGCCATCAGGACCATCCGCCACCTGGGGTGGCCCGGTCTCCACCCTCACCAGGGTCTGTTCGTCGGTCCAGCGGCCACCCAGATCCACCGCGGCGTCATCGTCCACTCCGTTTCCCGGAACCGAAAAGACAAAGGGGAGCTGCATGCCGACCGAGTTCTTGGTGATGTCATAAGGGGTTCCATCCTGCGCGGCGAGGAACGTGTCTTGGGTGGGGTAGGGGTTATCGGGAGGCGACACGCGAAGGATCGGCCAATAAGTGGGGTTCAATCCGGGGACAAACGGGAAGCCTCCCTCCGGATGGGCGCGAAGGCCCTCGAGGAGGCTGTCGGCCAGCAGGGCCGCCCGTGTCTCGAACTCAATCGGCTCGCTGGCCACCAGCGCGCGCTGTAGGATCGCCAGCAACCCCAAAAGGCCGAAAGTGAGGATGGCGAGGGCAACCAGGATCTCCAGGAGGGAAAATGCGCGCCTTCTCATCAGGTCTGCCCCTCGAAAGTGTCCGGGAGGGGCATCCTGGGCCAGGGATAGTGAATGCCATAGTCGTAGGCCACCGTCTGCCCGGTCAGCCTGAGCAGGTACAGGGTGTGCACCTGGGGTCGGGCTTCGTATTCCTGATTCACATTGCTGAGGAGCCGGGCGAGTTCTGGATTGGGAGCGGTCAGGGGCGCGGAATCGATCGGCAGAATCAGGGAGAGGTAATCGATATCCCCTCCGACTTCCCCGAGGTCGAGAACCGTTCCGGAGAACATGAAGTGAAGCGCGGGGTTTCGGACCACCGAATTGGAGACCACCTGTGCGTTGGGAGCGCGGGAGGTGCGCTGCATGGTTGTGATCTGACCATCCTCGGCATAGACAAAGCAGATGTAGTACGATTGGGTCCCATCGCCGTTGTTCTTGCCGGCGTTGGACCCCGTTGGAATCACCGCGCGGCCATCGATATCGACAAGCTGAACACCGGCGGGCAAGGTCTGGGGGTCATCCAGCGGCTCGGAGTAGTTGGTGGGATCCCAGTTGTCCAGCGCGGGATTCACCTTGCGCTCCACCCAAAAGTCCACTCGGATCCCGGCCTCATAAAGGGCCGATAGGCTGGGAGAGGAGGTTTCAAGGATCGGGTACGTCACCCTCACCACCACCCTCCGCTCCTGGTTGGTGGCCAGGGCGGCGGTTTGGGCGGCGCGGAAGACTGTGGCCACCTGCCCGAGGGCCGTGTCCCGGCGCGCGCTGGCGATCATGCTGGTCACGCTCACCCCCACCAACGCCACCAGCACCCCAATCACCGCCAGCACCGCCACCATCTCGATGGGGGTGAAACCGGCGCAAGTTGGGCGTGCTCTCATTCGCGACCGCATGATTTCCTTCCAAATGCCCAAAATTCCCCGGGGCAGGTTAATCCAAGTATAGGAAAGCCTGGAATTTACCGTCAACTTGACGGGGATGGTAGGGCAGAGAGCGGCCTCATATCCCAGAAAGCACGCGCCATATCACCCTCATATGGCCTCCACAACCCTTCCAGACGAAAACCGCCCACATCTTTGCGAAAAAAGGCTGTCGCGGGTTTGGCACGCGGATTGTGTATTCGCGGGGCATGCAGCCCGGGTCCCTCGAGACCGTCCTTCGACCCCGGGCCTTGAGATGCGGCCCTTCCGCCCCACCGGGATGAACCGGAAAGCTAACGCGAGACGCTCCGGCGCTCGCCACGAAAGGACCGAGAAATGTGGAGGTACACCCTCATGCGCAAGACATTCCAATCGTTCAAGACCAAGACCCCAATCCTCGCGGCTGCCCTCGGCGCCGCCATCGTGATCGCTCCCGCCGCGATCGGCGGAGAAGGCTCCAAGGGGAGCCAGTTCAAGCTGGCCAGCTCGCGGATTTCCAGTTCCCAAAGCCTGAACAGTTCCGCCGCCAAGATGAATCTCTCGACCTCCGCCCTCGGCAACAGCGGCGGAGGCGGGATCAAGCGGAATCTGAATCTGGGGAACTCGAACCTCTCGAACGCGGTGACCCGCCAGAGTAGCTCCAACCTCGGCGGAGCGTTCAAGAAGGGCAACCTCTCCGGAATCTCCAACAGCCCGAAGTTCGAGGGGCTGAAGGGGAACCTGGGAAGCGGTCTCGTCGGATCAGGCAAGTTCGACAAGTCCCTTGGCGCGAACAAATCGCTGGACCTCAAGCGCGGTCTCCCCGGCGGTTTCACCGGCCAAATCGGAAAGACCGATGGGCTTAAGGGTGGAATCAACAAGGGAGACATTTTCAAGAAGCCGATCAACGGCGACATCTTCAAGAAGCCGCTTGATCCGGGCATCGGCAACGGTAACGGGATCGGGAACGGCGTGGGCAAGGGAATCGGCCTGGACGACCTTGTCAAGAAGCCCTTCGACCCCATTAAGAACCCGGGCGATATCCTCAACCCCGACAACGGCAAGGGCGGCGGCAATGATCCGGCCAATGACCCCGTGGCGGATCCCGGCAAGGGCAAGAACCCCGGCGACCCGAATGGCGGCGGCATGGGCGGTGGCGGGGTTGACCCGATCGTGGACCCCATCCACCACCATGGTCACCACGACTGCCACTGGGACTTCCACCTCTGCGAACCGTTCTTCCACACCCACTGTTGGGTCCCCGAGCGCCACTGCTACGTGGTCTGGGTTTATCGCAACGGCTGCTGGGTGAACGAGAGCGTGGTGGAACTGGAGCCGCTGGCGAAGGAGATGCCGCTGGAATACATCGCGATCAGCGAGCCGGTTCCCTACGAGTACGATCAAACCCTGGCGGATGGCACGGTGATCAAGAAGACAGGCGTGTGGTGGATGGGAGCGGATGGCAAGCCGCACGGGCAGGAGAACTGGGCGGTGGTGGCGCTGGGACCGGAGATGGCCGCCGAGTTTGGAGTGACGAACACGGAGCTTGCCCAACAGTAAGGCAATAGAAAAAGCCCCTGGTGGGTGCGGCGTGAAACCCGGCGCCAGGACAAGTGGGCTTCCGCCGCACCTTCATATAGAGCCTCCGGGATCGACGGTCCCGGAGGCTCTCTTGTTTAGGGGGCGGACTAAGAACCACCACGCGAGGTCCGTTGGCCTTCCTGAATGCTTCAATCCGAAGTCTGACTTCCCCTCGAGTCGCCCCCAAGAAAACGCAGGGTTGCCTGGAATGTGACACCAACCGCGTTATCATTTGGGGTGGTCTCTCGTTTTCATAAGAACACCAGCTTCTTCCATGCACCGCCACATGGAAGCCAGGGGGAATGCCATCGTGCGAGGCGTTGAACAGTCGGGGAAAGCGGTTTGGCGGTTGATTAAAGGCGCCGTTGCGCTTGCCTTGTTTGCCGCAGCCATTTACTGGCTGAGATTGTCGCCTGTTCCCATCAAACAGCACCATGTCGAAAGAGGGGAGATTGCCGCGACAGTCATGGGCACCGGAACCCTCGAAGCCCAGATCAAGACGACCATAAGCCCCAAGATATCCGGCCGCCTCGAGAGGGTGCAGGTCGACCAGGGCGACAGAGTGACTGCCGGGCAGGTTCTCGCCCATCTGGACAACAGCGACCTTTCACAGCAGGTCGCTATCGCGGAGGCAGGCATTGCCGCGGCCCATGCCGCGGTGGATCTGGTCGAGGCCGACTCTGTCCGGGCCAAAGCGATTCTTGACCAAGCGAAACGAGACCATCAGCGCTTCACCAATCTGACCTCCGCGCAAGTCGCCACCAGTGTTGAGTTCGAGAAGGCCTCAGAGGCTCTGGCTGTCGCGGAGGCTGGATTCAGCAAGTCGAGGGCCGCGATCACCGAAGCTCGTAAGCAGGTCATCACCGCCGAAAAGACCCTTGAGTACCACCGCGCGAGATTGGCGGACACCCTTTTGACCGCACCGTTTGACGGTTTGATAGTCCGTCGTCATCGCGATCCCGGCGATGTGGTGGTTCCCGGCGGCGGGGTCTTGTCTCTGATCTCCACCGAGGTGATGTGGATTAGCGCGTGGGTGGATGAAACCCAAATGGCCCAGGTGTCCCCCGGCCAGCCGGCAAAGATCGTGTTTCGGTCCGAACCGGAGAAGTCCTATGAGGGCGCGGTCTCACGTATGGGACGGGAAACGGACCGGGAAACAAGGGAGTTTATCGTTGATGTGCGAGTGGCTGAATTGCCGCCGAACTGGGCGGTCGGACAGCGTGCCGAGGTGTATATCGAGACTGGGAGAAAAGCGGATTGCGTCATCCTTCCCTCCGAGTGGGTGAACTGGAAAGAAGGACAACCCGGGACATTCCTCAAAGTTGCAGGAAAAGCCCGCTGGCGTCCGCTCGGCGTGGGGTTGAGGGGTGGAGACGCGGTTGAGATCACCGAGGGGCTGACCGCGGGGGATATCGTTATCAAGCCTGTTTCTCTCGTTGCGAGCGAATTGAGCGAAGGTCGCATGGTCGTAACCCCATGAATCTTGCATACAAGGACATCCGCCACCACTTCGGACGATTCACTCTCACCGCGATCGGAATCGGCCTCTTGCTGATGATTGTGATGGGGATGGGTGGCATCTACCGCGGTCTCGTGGAGGAGGCGACTTTGCTGGTGGACGCCATCGGGGCCGATTTCTGGGTGGTGCAAAACGGGACTCGCGGCCCCTTCGCGGAGGTTTCCCGTGTTCCCTCGAATTTGGTTCATCGTGTCGCGGCAGTGCCTGGAGTGAGCAACGCGCGCGAATTTGTCTTTCACACAATCCAGCGCGAGCATCGAGGAAAACCGATGCGGATGGCGGTTCTGGGTTTAAGCTGGCCAGTCGACAAAGGAGCATGGCTCCCGCTCCTTACGGGACGGCCGCTCGCCGAGGGGCATTTCGAGATGATTGCCGACAAGACCCTTGGACTCTCGCTGAATGAATCCATCCGGCTCGGTCAAGAGACCTATACGGTGGTCGGAATCACGAACGGGATGGTTGGAAGCGGGGGAGACGGACTTGCCTTTTTCACTCTCTCGGACGCTCAGGCCATCCAGTTTGACCTGCCCGGCGAGACTGTCCGGCTTGAGCGTTCAGCCCGTCAAGCGCGCCTTGTCGGGATGGATTGGGGCGCCACTCAACCGAATCTCGTCGATCGAGCTGCAAGTCAGTCGTCTGAAATCCCAAGCCTGGGTCCACCCCAGATCAGCGCGGTTATCGCCTCCATCGCTCCAGGAACCGATCTCCGAAGCGTGACTTCGATTCTTTCCGGGTGGGAGGATGTTTCCGTTCACAGCCGGCAGGATCAGATCGACCTTCTGCTGCAGGGAATGGTGGACAAGGCCAGGCGACAACTGGGGCTGTTCAGCGCCCTTTTGACCATCATCTCCGCCATCATCATGGCCCTCATCCTCTATACTCTTACTCTCGACAAAATTCACGACATTGCCCTTCTTAAGCTGATCGGCGCCCCGAACAAAGTCATTCTCGGCCTGATCCTTCAGCAGGGTTTGGTTCTGGGGTCTCTCGGATATGGGTTGGCCTACCTGATCGGTCAGAAGCTATTCCCCCTTTTTCCGCGGCGAGTCGTTCTTACCGATGACGATCTGGTCCGTCTCGCATTCATCGTTCTGGGGATCTCGGTGCTGGCGAGCCTGCTTGGCATATGGAAGGCGTTGCGCGTAACTCCCAACGAAGCGCTTTCGGGATAGTGGCATGATGATGAGCGACTTTGCGATCGAGACAGATGGCCTGACCAAGGTCTATGGCGCCGGCAACACCGAAGTGGTGGCCATGCGGGAAGTTTCCGTTGGAGTGAGGCGAGGTGAAATCGCGGCCTTATTGGGACCAAGCGGTGCTGGAAAGTCCACACTTTTGACGGCCGTGGGGCTGATCAATCCACCCACCTCCGGACGAATCTCCATCGGCGGGAACCTGGTCATGGACGGACCGCGACCTCAAACAAACCTGACAGCTTTTCGGCTTCGGCACCTGGGGTTCGTTTTCCAAAAGTCCAACCTGATTCCTTTCCTGACCGCTCTGGAAAACGTCCTTGTCGCGCTGGAACTCAACAATGTCGGAAGGCGCTCGGGAAGAAAACGGGCAATGGAACTCCTCGACTATCTTGGCGTTGCGGAGCGCGCGAACAATCACCCTTCGATGCTTTCAGGGGGGCAACAACAGCGCGTGGCCGTTGCGAGGGCCTTGGCCAACAACCCAAGCGTGATCTTAGCGGACGAACCGACCGCGGCTTTAGACAGTCATCGCGGGAGGCAGGTCATGGATCTTTTCCGCAAGGTGGCCCACGAACAAGGCGCGGCGGTGATTGTCGTCACGCACGATCATCGCGCATTGGATGTTTTTGACACGATCTATGAGATGGAGGACGGAGTGGTTCGTCTCTCGGAGTCTCGATAAGTTCTCGGTGTCCAAGCCGAAACGCGAACGGTTTGCTTGAGAGCCCGTGAGGCATCAATGGACAGCCCCAAACGACCGGATCATCTCCGCATAGACCGCCGCCGCCTTCACGACTTGGTCCAGCTCAATGAACTCATCCGCCGTGTGCGCCTGGCGGATCGAACCCGGCCCAAAGAGCACGCACGGTATCCCCGCCTCGCTGAAAACCCCTGAATTCGCCGCCCACGGCGCGGTGGCGAGAGTCGATTCCCCGAGCACCCGTTGGCAAACCCTCAAGGCAAACTCGACCACCGGACTCTCCGCAGGCTGCTCAAAGGGCGGGTACCACTGGTCCTCCTCCAGGGTGAACTCAAAACCGACCGACTCAGCGATGGCCCCGATCCCCTCAAGGAACTCGGCGGTGATCGCCTCGCGGGTCTCGCCGGGAAGCACGCGACGGTCCACCTCGATCCGGCAGAAATCCGGCACAATGTTGACCTGAGTCCCGCCTTGGATCACCCCCACGGTCATCGCCGGGTTGCCAAGCAGCGGATGGCTCTTCATAGCAAGGCGCGGGATCAGCTCCTCCTCAATGTGTTCCACGATCCGGCGCATGAAATAGATGGCGTTTCTTCCGCGCGAGGGGTCGGAGCTGTGCGCCGCAAGGCCCTTGGTGGTGAGCCGCCAACGCAACGCCCCCTTGGTGGCGTGAATGATCGCCAGATCGGTCGGCTCCCCCACGATCGCGGCATCGACATCCGGCCCGCGCCCCGCGAAATCCCGCGCGCCGGCGAGTCCGAGCTCCTCATCGCAGGTGGAGACCAGATAGACGGTGGCCGGGAGGATCCGGCTCTCGTCCAAGACTGTCTTGAGACCGAGAAGCATCGCGGCCAAGGTCCCCTTCACATCCGAGGCGCCGCGCCCATAGAGCAGACCGTTTTCCAGGCGCGGCTGGAAAGGTTCGATGGTCATCCCCTCGATGGAGACCGTGTCGGAGTGCGCCTCGAGCATCAGCGCGGGGTGCTCCTCGCGCCCCCCGAAACGCCCGATCACGTTGGCGCGACCGGGAAGGACCTCCTCGACGGAAACATCCCCTCCCCAACTCTCGAGGAGACCGCGGAGCAGCTCGACCACGCGCTCTTCGCCAAAGGGGGACTCCAAGGGGAAGCGCTTGCCGGGGTTGACACTCGGAGTGGCGATCAGACGGGCGAGGAGATTGTGGGCATCGGCGAGGGTCGGAGCCGTCATAAGGGACTTCCTTTTCAGATTCCCCTCCCCCAACCCCTCCCGCGAGCAGGAGGAGAGCATGGATTTCCTCTCCCGCTTGCGGGGGAGGTCAGGTGGGGGTGAGGTTGAAATCTGTTTCCTTGAGCGGATGATACTCGGGAAAGCCGGCGGGTCACCCTGTACGCCCGGAAAGGAGAGAGACCTCCATGAAGATCGGTCTTGTGGACCTGGACACCTCGCACCCGAAATCCTGGCTGCCCATCCATCGGGAGCTGGGCCACGAGGTTGTGGGGGTCTGGGATGGGGGGGCGGTCCATCCGGCGGGGTATGCCGAGACCTTCGCGAAAGAGAACGGAATCCCCTCGGTTTTCGGCTCGCTTGAGGAGATGGCCCGAAGTGTGGATTGCGCGATTCTCCACGGCTGCGATTGGGACACGCATGTGGACAAGGCGCGCCCTTTCGCCAGCGCCGGGAAGGCGATCCTGGTGGATAAACCCATCGCGGGGAAGCTCAAGGACCTGCGCCAGATGCTCTCCTGGGCGCGCAGCGGAATCCGGATTTCGGGAGGCTCCTCGCTCCGGTTCTGTTTTGAGGCGCGGGACTATCTGGCTCTCCCGGAAGAGGAACGGGGCAAGCCGCACACGGTGGTCGCGGGGTGCGGGGTGGATGAGTTCAACTACGGCATCCACGCGTACTCGTTGCTCTCGGGCATCCTGGGTCAGGGGATCTCGAGGGTGAAGGACCTTGGGGGAGAGAACCTCCGCCGGGTCGAGGTGAGGTGGGAGGATGGTCGCATGGGGTTGGTGCTGGTTCCCGTGAAGGGGGGGTATGTCCCCTTCCACGCCACCCTGATCAGCGATAGGGCGGTGCACCATATCAAACCGGAGGCGGGGAGCCTCTATCGCGGGGAGCTGGAACGGGTTCTCCCTTATCTTTCAGGCCAGGCCCCGGACCCGCCGGTTCCCTTCGAGGCGCTGATCGAGCCGGAACTTGCCGCTCTCGCGGCCCGGCAATCCGGGCTTAACCACGGTCAGGAGGTCCGTCTTGCCGACCTATCCGAGGAGGATCCCGGATTCGATGGCGCGGCCTTCGCGCTGGAGTACAAGAATGCGAAGTATGGGGGGTGAGGGAGGGGACCGTCGGGACTTGGCCTGAAAACTCACACGCTCCGCCCAGCTTCGCGCGCCGTCCACCCCAGCAGCGCCTCGATCTCCAGGAGTTGAACCCTTTCCAGGAGCTGGACAACCTCCCGCTCTTCCCTGCCCCGGACCGCCTCCTCGCAGCGGTCGATGAATTGGTGCGGGTCCCAGCCCTTGGAGCGGATCTCGCTGCTCCAGCCTTTTGAATAATCGTCCTGCCTCTCCGCCAGGAAACCCTGCACCGAATCCACGACAGGCATGAACGCCGGATGCGCGCCGACTCGGTGAAACCAGTACTTGGAATTGCCGAAGTCCGGCTCGCGGCGGTGCATGATCCCATGCCAGTAAGAGCCGGTCGGGGTGTGAATCCCCTGGGAAAGGACATGCGAAGATTCCAGCGCATCGTTCCACAGCAAGAGCCCGCTTTTCACCGCAAGGGCCATGTCCTCATCGGGACGCGCGATTCCCGCGAAGATCTTCTCCACCGAGGTGTCGTTGATCTCGCGGCTGAGGAGGGGATCCCACTCCCCTTTCGGAGAAAGCGGCGGTAGCGGCCTGCGGCCCCGCAGTTTGGCGACCCAATCGGCCACCTGTTTGGATTTCAAGACCTCCAGGATATCCACGGCCTTTCCCTCCTCATGAAACCGGATTCGAACAATCAGGTCCGGCGGAAACCCAATTCTCCGCCGGTCCGGGCGCGGGTCAAGAGAGGTCTGCCTCTATCTTGGAATGCCGAGTACGATCATCCCCCTCATGATCCAATTCAAGACTTCTTCCGCGCCGGGACCGATCGGCATCCTCGGGGTGGTACAGACCCCCTTCCACGAGGATGGGACCCTCGATTTCGAATCCCACGAACGCCTGGTCCTGGATGCCCTCGCGGCGGGAGTGGATGGGTTCCTTGTTCCGGCCATTGCGAGCGAAAACGCCTACCTGAGCCTCGAGGAAAAGATCGCTCTGGCCACCCATGTCCAAAGCCTCTCGCAAGATCGTGTTCCCGTGGTCTGGGGAACCGGGTCCCCTCATGTGGAGGAGTGCCTGGAGATCATGCGAAGAGCCGAACAAGCCGGGGCCGCGGCCTGCTTGGTGGCGGTCCCCCCAACCCTTTACAGGGAACCCGCTCGCATCATTGAATTCTTCGCCGAGCTCGCCTCTCAAGTCCCGGTCCCTCTCATGGCGCAGGACTGGGAACCGGGAGGGACAGGGATGCAGGTTTCCACGATCCTCGAACTCGCACGCCGAGTCCCAAGCATCCGCTATCTTAAGATCGAAACCCTCCCGGCGGGTCCGAAGTACACGGCGGTCCTGGAGGGGACTCAGGGCGAGCTTCATGTATCCGGAGGCTGGGCGGTTCAACAGATGATCGAGGCGCTGGATCGTGGGGTCCACGCCATGATTCCCGAATGCGGCATGATCCGGATCTACAAGGCCATCGATCGCCTGCATCGCGGCGGGAATCGCGCCGAGGCCATCGGGCTTTTCAATCGCCTGGTCCCAGTGCTTTGCTTCACCAATCAGGAATTGGAGGTGTCGATCCGATTCTTCAAGCGCCTGCTTGTCCGGAAGGGGATCTTCTCAACCTGCCGGACTCGGCTTGCAGGCCCGGACTTTGATCGTTACATGGAGCGGACCGCCGGCGAGTTGATTGAGCATCTGCTCCAGATCGAGCGGGAACTTCGCTCTCCCACTTAGAACCTCACCGAAGCAGATCGAAGAGGTTGTTGAAATCATCGGTCCAGGTTTCAAGGGGACGCAGCGCGGAGGAAGGGCGCGCAGCGGCTCCGGCAAGGGGTGGGGTCTCGAAGAGCTCCTGTCCGCGAGCCAGAATCATCCAGGTGGAATGCCAGGTCCCTTCTTCATCCGCTGGGGTCTCCACAAGACCCCAATCGAACCCCAGCTCCTCCCCCAAGGCGCGAATCAGCGGTGCGAAGTCGAGACGTCGGTTGGTGATGTCCACCGCGAGGACCCCCTCCTCGGTCAGGTGGGAAATGTAGACCGCGAACGCCTCGCGGGTGATCAGGTGGACCGGCACCGCGCCGCCGCTGAAGGCATCCGCCACAATCAGGTCATAACCCTGGGAGCCGTTTTCGGAGAGCTCCCGCTCCAAGAGCAGGCGAGCATCCCCTTCCGCGATCTCAATCCGCGCAGGCGAGTCCGATAGAAAGCGGAACCACCCGCCCTCGCCGCGCGCGAGTCGAATCACTTCCGGGTGGATCTCATAAAAGCGAAACCTGTCTTCAGGTCGGCCATACGCCGCGACCGTTCCAATCCCAAGACCAATCACTCCGACATCGAGGGTCGCCCTCCGAGCTTTCATCGCCTCGAATAGGAGACCGCAACCGCTCTTCGGAGAGTGGTAGCCCGTGGGGAGAGCGCGCCTCTCCGGCGAGGCATACTGGAAACCGTGTCGTGTGGCGCCATGAGCAAACACATAGTGGTGTCGCTTCGGCTCGGCGGGTGTCTTCTCCAGAACCCGGACCACTCCATGAAAACCACGTGATTGAAAGACCGCCACGCGGGTCACTTGCCCTTCGTAAAACCAGAAAAAGGCAACCAGTGTGCCGGTCCAGCCGCCGAGACCTAGCAGCGCCAGCGGGGAATACCATCTGTCGGAGAAAATGGATCCGCGTTCAGAGGCCAGCACAACGAGCAGAAGCACCCAGGTTGAAATCACCGCGAGGTCAAACTCCCAATAGTTCGTAAAGACCAGCGGGGCGGCCAGGTTGACAAAGACCCCACCCAACGCGCCCCCACCGGCCACCGCCAGGTAAAAGGAAGTGAGATGCTCGCATGCCGGTCTGACACGATAGAGTTCTCCATGACACACCACACACGCGACAAGCAGGAACAGGCAGTGGAAAGCGATTCCCTCTAGGAGGTGAAGCGTCGCCCCTTTTAGGAGGGCGTTTACCAGCACGAGAGTGGACAAGCCCAACAGGGGAACCGCAACGCGCCGGGAATAAGCCCGATCCCCCGAAAAAGTGATCACAAACGAAATCAGGTATATTGAAAGCGGGAGCACCCACAGGAACGGAATCACCGCGATGTCCTGGCACAGACGGTTTGTGGTGGCGAGGAGCAGAACCGAGGCGCAGCCAGGGAGTGCCCACCAGAACATCCGACGGATCCGAGAAACCGGATTTGATGAAAATGGATTCTCCCTATTGAGGCGCTCAGAAACCGGTGGGGCTTCAACCAAGCGCTGCTTCCCCGCCAGCCACGCCATCCCCACGGTGAAACAGAGGTATCCCGAGGCCCACGCCCAAGCCTCCGCGCGCAAACCGAGGTGCGGCTGAATGAAAGTGGGGTACGCGAGCAGCGCAAGCAGCGAGCCGGCGTCGCTGACCGCGTAAAGCGGATACGGGTTCCGCCCGGGATACGAGCGGCTGTACCAGGCTTGAAGAAGCGGAGCGGTGGTGGAGAGCGCGAGGAACGGGAGTCCCACGCTTGCGGCAAGGATGAAGAGGATCTCCCAAACGGGATTGCCGGTCGGTTTCCAGGAATCATTCGCGAGCAGGGGCGACTTCCAGGACAGGGAGGCCGCGAACAAGGTTGCCACGGAGACGAGAAGGAGGCATCGATGAAGCAACCTCTGTGGGCGAGGGCGCAGCCTCGACGCCACCAGGTGGGCGTAGGCGTAACCCGCAAGTAGCGCCACCTGAAAGAACAACAGCGCCGCCGACCACACCGCCGGGGAACCTCCAAACCAGGGGAGGATGTGGCGTGTGGCCAGCGGCTGGACCTCGAACAGCAGGAACGCCGAAAGGAAGGAGAGCAGGGGGTAAAGGGCCATCAACGATTAACGGTCCGCCGCGAGCATCCGCTTGCCAAGGGATCGAACCCTCATGGGTTGTCTGGAAACGAGATTGACAATAAGGTGAAGCCCACGGGGATACAACCGATTCGCGGAGGAGGTGGATTGATGTTTGGACAGCGCGCGCGGGGATATCTCCCGCCTTTCGTGTTCCTGGCGTGTCTGTGTCTGTCCGCTGCCGCGGCGCCGGCGCAGGATCAAGGTGAGGATCCGGCGCGGGTTCCGACTCGAATCGTGTTGACCTGGTCGGGCGACCCCTCCACTACTCAAGCGGTCACTTGGCGGACCGAGGAAGAGGTCCCCGATCCGCGCGCGCAGATCGCCCTGCTTGCCGGAGACCCGAAGTCCGTGGAGAGCGCCACGCCGGTGATGGCAACATCCCAGCAGATCATCACCGAAGGGAGTGCGACGGCTTGGTATCACTCAGTCACCTTCCAAGGGCTGAAGCCCAAGACGGATTACTGTTATCGCGTGGGAAGCGATTCCGCCTGGAGCGAGTGGAGCTTCTTCCGAACCGCGAATGACAAGCCGGAGCCGTTCAGGTTCATCTATGTCGGCGACGCCCAGAACCGAGTCAAGTCGATGTGGTCGCGGACCATCCGGAAGGCATTCAGCCAGACTCAGGACGTACGGTTCGTGTTGCACGCCGGGGACCTCATCAATCGTGCCGAGGCGGATTGGGAATGGGGGGAGTGGTGCTATTCACTTGGGTTCATCGCCTCCACGATCCCGCAGGTGGTGACCCCGGGAAACCACGAGTATGCCTCGGAGGAGATCGCCGAGGGTTCAAGGCGGTACTGGCTTTCACGATTCTGGCGGCCTCAGTTTGAGCTCCCGCTGAATGGCCCGCAGGGGCGCGAGGACCTGCGCGAGGCGGCGTACACCTTCGACTTCCAAGGAGTCCGCTTCGTTTCGCTGGACTCGAATCATGAGGCGGATTTCGAACAGGCCGCTTGGTTGGACCGCGTGCTCACCGGGAATCCCAATCCCTGGACGATTGTCGCCCATCACCATCCCATTTACTCGACCGGCAACAAGCGGGATAACCCGGAATTGCGCGCCATGCTTCTGCCGATCTACGACAGGCGCCATGTGGACCTGGTGCTTACCGGCCACGACCACTCCTATGGTCGCTCGCACAAGATGGCCGCCGACAGGATCGTGGCGCCCGATGACCCAGGAACTCTTTATGTTGTCTCCATCAGCGGTCCGAAGATGTACCCGCTTAATCCCGACCGAGAGGCGATCATGGCGGAGATGATCGCGGATACTCAGCTCTATCAGGTGATCGAGGTTGAGGGCGACACATTGCGCTACCGCTGCCATTCGGCGGATGGCGCGCTTCGGGATGCTTTCGAGCTGCACAAGCGGCCCGATGGTTCGACCACCTACCTCAACCAAGCTTCCCAGGACCAGCCAAACGTTGTCGAGACCCGATGATTCAGGCCGGGTGTCGGTCTTGACACTCTGCTTGGGAAGCGATGAACTTCCGATCGTGAAATAGCCGTGTCCCAGGTGTTAAGGCATGGGGCTGTAGCTCAGCTGGGAGAGCGCGGGCTTTGCAAGCCTGAGGTCAGGGGTTCGATCCCCCTCAGCTCCACCATCGAATTCATTGGACTTACACCCCACTCTTCAGTTCCCGGATTCCACAAGTGGCCGAGACATCCGCCCAAATTGGGCTCTAATCAGCGAGTCTTCCGTCAAGCCAGGTTGCAGGAGAGGGTTCAGGGATTGGATGCCTTGGACGGTAGGATTGGGGTTTCTCGCGGGTCGAAGGGGAGTCGGGGTTAAGCCTTGTCCCCAGTCCACCCTCGATGACTTCCCTACCCTCCACGGTCAAGTTTGTTGGTCGGGCGTGAAGAGCCTTATCAGCCCCGGATGGTCGAGCTCGATATCGTGTCGCCTAGGTTCCCCTTAACCCAAGCCGGATGAACCGACTTGGGTGCGAGGTCTGGGTTCAGACATCCAGGCACAAGACTGCTGCGATCCAAGGATATTGAGGTCTGGAAGTTCTGGCATCCTTCCGCCAACACATCTCAACGTCGGGTCACCTCCGCTGATTCGAGCACCGGTGTCACTCCCGGCACCCCCCTGGCGGAAGGTCCTCCCAACGCCGCAACCTCCTCGGCTGACATCGGGTAGTTTCTGAATTGAACCGCGCTGACATACCCGGTGACCCCGCCTTCCTCCCACCCCGCGAAAAGCAATAGCGGGCGCCCGCGACTGCCGGGATAGCAGGCCCAGTGCCCATCGGTCGTGGTGGAAAGCCGATGAACTCCCACCCTTTCTCCATTGAGATAGGTCGTCAGCGTCGGCTCCGGGGCCGTGGACACCTCGACTGTGCAAACCAATCGATTCCAGATCCCTCGAGGGAACTCGCCGAAATAGGTTCCGTCCATCCCCATCCCACCATCACCTGAAATCTCCAGTTCGGGAATGTTCCGATTGTGAGGATTCGCGTTATAGATCGGGATGAGCTGACCCTTTGTGGTCTCAGGCAAGAATAGGTCCATGATCAAGGTGTACTGGTTGACCCTCTGACCGCCTCCGTTGGCTGGAGCTCCAGAGAATAGCCGGTACCCGCAATCCATGTCGAAGTCGTTGAAACTCAACACGTTCTTATCAACACCGCCAATAAGCGGGACACCCAACTGGGAGCAAATCCCAATGCGCGTTTTCGACTCGGATTCGGTCTGGCTTGGGTAATCGTAAAAGTACTCAAGCGCGCGGCCCACCTTCGCTTCCAAATCGCCCTTCTCGAAATCCCAATATCCGGTTACCGGAGAAACCCGTTCAGCGGGATTCGCCCTCAGCGAATCGATTCCAGCGGGCGGAAACTGTTTCCAGTATTCGCGTTTGAAGCGCTCAAGACGATCCGTAAACCGATCAGAGGCTTGGCCGGGATAGTCACCTTTTTTCCAAGGAAACGCATGTAGCACAAAACAATCAACTCGGGGCCCGACCACGGCCAGTGTCCGACCATCCGGACTGATCGAGAGATTCTGATCTGCGCCGATAGACAGTATCTGCCTCCCAGTCTCCGTGTCCCAAATGGTCATGGTATGATTCTCGGAGTGAGCAAAGATCCGTCTGCCATCACGACTAAAACCAACAGCACTGACAGGCGAAGAATGCCTCAGCACGAATAACTCTTCGAACATCTCAGTATCCCAGACTCGCGCGCTCAGATCGTTGCTGGTGCTGACCAATCTCTCCCCAAGCGGATCCAGAGCGAGACGGTTCACGTTTCCGCGATGTCCGGACATCACGCCCAATTCAGTCCCCGACAAAGGCTCCCAGACGCGAATCGTTTGATCATTGCTTGAGGAATAGAGGCGCTCTTCGTCAGGCGACCATTCGATATCAGTGATGCCGTCAGAGTGACCCTCCAGAGTCCTTTGAAGCTCCCCCGTTAGAGCATCCCATACACAAATCGACCCTTCCGCGCCTCCCGTGGCGACGATCCTTTCAGATGGGGAAAACGCGACAGAGTGAATCGATCTTTTCTGGCCGAGGAATTCGGTCACCATTCTCCCCGTGGTCAGGTCGACAATCCCGGACCAACCCAAGTCTCCGCCATGCATTCCCACGAGAGCCTTGGTCCCATCCCGAGAAAGGTCCAGTGCGTGGATGTCATCGTAGACCTCAAAGAAGCCTATCTCCCCTCCGTCCGTCGCGCTAGCGATGGAAAGCGTGCAATCGCTTACGGCTTGGACCACGCGCTCGCCATCCGGCATGAATTCGCAACCACTGACGTACTCAGGCTGACCTCTTAAGGGGATCTTTCCGTCTGATAGCGGTAATGGGATGGACTTGATCCGATTGGAGTCATCGATTATCCAAACCTTTTTTTCGCTCGGATCCGGCTTCAATCCATGACAAGGGACCTTCTTGCTAAAGAGGATCCGGTTCTCTCTCCAGTCCCACACCGTGAGGTTGTTGAGGAAATCGCTGACTAATAGAGTGTTCCCGTCTTGGAAAAAAAATATTTCGGTTGGCCCCGCGTAAAAGGGCGACACGGCGAGGTCGCCTCCGGTCATGGGGTCCCAAACCCTGACATGCTCTCCCTCCGCCGCGGACGCCACAAACGTTCCGTCCGGACTGAATTGTGCGGTGTGACAAGCGGATGTGCCATGACCTTGGTAAATCAGCAGCTCCTTCTGTGTTGCGATGTCCCAAATTCTGACGGCCCCATTAAAACAGCTGATAACGACTCGGTCCCCGCTAGGAGCGAACTGGAAATCCATTAATCCACTCTCATTGTTTCCAAGCAAATAAAGAATCTCCTCCGTGTCGATGCTCCACAATCCGAGCGGATGCTTTCGCTTATCTACAGGTGAACCCACAAGTCTTTCAAGCGGATGGAAGTGTAAGGCGTGCCAAAAGCTTGGGGGATCGGTCAATCGCGCGACTTCCTGTCGCGTGTCAACGTCGAAAACAGTAACGCCGTCTCCCACGGAAGCCGCAAGGGTTTTTCCACTCAAATCAAACGCAACTCTGGTCGGGCGACTTAAGGTCAGTTGGAAGCTCGATCGAATCTCATCGGTCTCAAGATCCACAACAGCCACTTTCCCATCATGGGTTCCGATAGCGAGAAGGCGTCCGTCGCGGGAAATATCGAATTGGCTCGGAATCGAAGTCGGATGGGTGTAGGAGGCATGATCGAGGTTGCAGAGCCGCAACAACCAGCCCCATTCCCAATTGCGCAGGTCTTCAGGCAATCCCAGGAGCAACTCCTGGGCGCTCCCCACCTTACCCTCCGTGATCATGGCTTGGGCCAGCCCAATGGTGGCGTAATACGCCTCCCTTACAGCCCCTTGTCTGGCGCGGGACTCGCGGAAGAGTCCGAAGCCTAAGGCGAGGGCGAGCAGAAAGAAGACGGTAACGCTGATCGAGGCGACAACCGCCATGTATCGGTTCCTGGATCTTCGTCTCTCGGCGCGTTCCTTCTCGAATGTTTCGGTTCGTCTCTTTTCCAAGGAGCGGAGTCTTTCCGCGAGGTCGCCGACGGCGCCTAATCGTTTGGAGGGCTCCCCCGATAGGCAGACCTCCAGGTCTTGTACAAGCAACGGGTCCGTTATCTCTTCTCGCCAATCCGACGCCAGCGGTCGACTCAGGTCGCCGACCAGGAGTTGATAGAGGACAACGCCGAGAGAATAAATATCGGACCGGGTTGAGGAGGGTCTTCCGACGAGAAGCTCGGGCGCCATGTAAAGGCGTGTCCCCGAGTGGGAAACCATATCGGTCTTGCTGAAAGTTTCGGTGAAGCCGCCGAAGGGCGTCCCTACAATAGAGTCCCTTGACACCACCTGGCCGATTCCGAAGTCCGAGATTTTTACATCCAAACTCCCAAGGTCGGCTCCCTTTGTGGTCATGAGGATGTTCGACGGCTTAACATCGCGGTGGATGACTCCCGAGTCGTGCGCGGTTTGGAGCGCCTCCGCAGCTTGAGCCACGATCTCCAAGCGTATTTCCAACGGGACGGCTTCCACTCCGCCTTGAGAATCCAGCCATTGGTTCAGACTGCCGCCGATGGCATCCTCCATCTGGATGAAATAGGGCGGCTTATCGAAGTACACGTCATGGAGTTGAACAGTCCGAGTGTTGCCGCCAAGAGCGTCGCGGATCATCTGGAACAGGGTTGCCTCTCGCTTAAGCGAGCGGGCCTTGTCGGCATGGAAGCAGAATTTGAAGACTCTTGTTTTGTCTTCGGTCTTGTGCTTCGCGCGCCAGACCTCCCCAAACCCTCCCTCTCCAAGTTTTTCGGCAAGGATCCATCCGGGTGAAGCGGGGACCTCCAGATCCAGCGCAGGCCTCCATCCGAGTACGGATTCATGGCCGGGCGCTATGTAACGCCGCGCGGATTCCATGTCCGGAGGCGGGGAAAGACGAGCGGCGCCCCGGATTCCGATTTCGCAGATCCCCACCGGCTCCTCCAGTTCGCTGAATCGATAGGCCCCATGGTCCATCCATTCAACCCGCGCTCCCCGCGCGACCTGCTCACCGCGTAGGACAGGACGAACTCCATCAAAGACGGGACGGCTCAATAGGATTTGACCTTGCTGGGTCAAAGCGAGAAGCGCCTCGGCCGTGAGAACCGGGAGCCCGCGGACGGCCAACGGTTGGGTTGAACCTTGCGCGCTCTCGATTTGGACTTCGCCGCCGCAGATGGCCGCGCGTAGCGGGAGGGATCCCGATTTGTCGACGTATTCCGGCGCGCGGTGCTGAAGGGTAAGCGCGAAACGGACCGCGTCGGAGGGGAGATTGAAGACTGCGAGACACGTGGAACGCTCGCTGTGCGTGAAAAAGGATTCGGGGAACCCTCCGAGCAACGAGCGAAGATCGTCCATGGAATCCCTGGTCTCGTTGTCCCCACCAAACTTGATCGCGACCAGTGTCTTGAGTTGAAGTGAAATAGTCGTCTCGCCATGGACCCCTGTGTCCGGGTTGCCGTAAAGAACGTATTGTGCCCATCCCAGGTCAGTCTCACCGCTGTCTGACCGCACCTCCAACCTGGCGTGCAGAAGGGCCGCGCCGACAGACTCTCCGCCAAAGAGGCGTTTGTAGAAGGAGGATGCGAAGCCACTGCCTCTCCAGTCGATGACCTCGGAATTTGAGCCGATATAGTGAAGGCAACCCAGTCTGATGAAATCCTCCGCCAGGCAACGGGAGCCACCCGAACGACCTCCATCAAGAGATGCCATCGCGCTGTGACACGCATTGCTGAACACAAGATAGGGTATCCCCGAACTTCGCGATCCGGCCTCTCTGAGACACGAACAGTCAAAGGAACCATCCGCCAGCAGCCAGCTCTGGTCCCCGGAGCGACCGCCAAGCGGGGTTCCATGCCCGGAGTAGTGGAGCAGGTCAACACATGGCATCCATTCCATCGTGGTTTTCGAGTCCACATGCCCATTCAGCCAATGGCATCGAATCTCGGCGGCGCTTCCCGCCAATTCGGAGATGGTTCTCCCTTCCTCGGTGGATGAGGGGAGCTCCCCCCGTGGATTGGAGACAACAAGCAGGGAAAGAGCCTCCTTGGCGCGCCGCGGGATGGATGAAGGCGCGGCTTGCCAGCTCGGGACATGTCGCCCCAAGGAGTAGCGGCAACACAAGAAATCGGTCCCGTCATGGGCAAGCTCCCACGGGATACCGAGGAGCGACTCGTCAAGAACAAGAAGCAACGACTCCGTCCTGGAGCGCTGGAGGAGGTCCTTCAGTTCGGGTGGAAACAACCTGTCGAACAAATCCGCGCCCAGCCGGGCGAGGCTGGTCCCATCATCTCGCTTGGGACCATGAAGGTTGGTGACGCGAACCTTCGAGAGGATCCGCGACGAAAGGTCTCCCACCTCAGCAAACCGCGCTGGGACGGGGCCCTCGAACAAGGGGGGCTCGTGTCCATTGCGCGACCCGGAGAGCTCGAGCCAGGTTTCATCGCGGACCCGGCTCACCCTGAGGCAGAGACCCTGGGGGTGGTCTGTTCCGATCATGGGCGGACTCAATCAATCTCACTGCAAAGGTGATGCAGAATCCAGCCCAAGGAATCTACTACGAACGATACATGAGGAACAAGGCAATTTTTTTCGGATCAATCACCGGGCCGGGGCCCGGAGGGTGAAGGTGGTCGGGAAAGGGGCCTGGAATCAGGGCGCTGTAGGGAAGATCTCCCCCCAAAGCAAGTCGCTCGAAAGCTCAACACGATCATCCGACGCCTCCGACCGGAAAAGCATCAGGTGCTCGGCGATTTGTTTCCCCAACCTTAAGCTGAACGGGTCCCCCTCCACCTCGCCGGCGGACTCGAAAGCCTCCCGCGCCTCCAGGCACTTCCCCTCCATCAGCGCGCCCCATCCGCGAAGGCCCGCCCAACCATTTTGAAGGCGCGTGGGCGCGTCCTCTCGCGGACTGCGCTCGCATCCGTCCTCCGAGGAAACGGAGAGCCCATTCGCGATCAGGAAGAACGACTTCACGAACTCGGAAACCCCTTGGTCCAGGTTGAGTCCGGAAACAGATTCTTTAATCACCTCGGAGTCCCCTGTCGAGTCGGGGAATCGGAGTGATCGCGCCTCCGGCCAGCAAGTCCGGATTCCCTCCCACACCGGAGAGATGACCGCGGATCGCCATTCCAAGTCCTCGATCGGGGCGCGCACCGCCGGAATGGGTCGCAAGATGAAATCATCGGAGCGCGTCATGGCCTGGAGCGCCCCGATCAACCTGTAAGCGCGATGAACCCAGCCGAGTTCCGCGCTATCGAGCGACAGCTCCTCACTCAGGATTCTTAACGCCTCTCCAAGACTCCCCTCCACACAGGCGATCCTGGCCGCGGCGGTCCACTCGCGGGCTGAAAACTCCGTGTCACTCAGGAGTATCTCGTGGCCTCCATCCTGAAGAGAATGTTTCACAGTAACGGCAACACCCACTTGAACACGGAAGGGGGGGGCCTGATCCGTCAAGGGAAGCGACGACCTTCGCACGAGCTCCCCGCGCTCCCAGAACTCAATCTCTCCGGCGGAGTCGGCGCTTCCGGGACAGGTGACATGAAGAAGCGTGACAGTCCCCTCTCGGCTGAGTTTCAATCGGAGCGACGCGGCCCCCTCACTCGAAATGGCCTGGAGATCCATATGCTTCCTGAAAAGCGCTTGGGGGGAGCCCGCGACAATCCTGGCCAGATGCGTAACCAAGGTCTTGGAGTCTCCAGACAACTCGAAACCGTCCAGGCCGAGCCCCATAATGAAGTCCTTGCAGACCGCGCCATGGAAGGCGCCCACGATTTCAAAGGGGAGGGGGAGGTTATTCTCGGGGGAAAGCTCCGGAAGACCAAGCAACCGGACCAGATCGGTGGACTCCTTGTCCTGGAGGATTCGGTCTAGTGCTTCACGCCTCTCCAGGGCCGAGAGATGCCCGCCCCCAAGCGACGCGAGTGCTCGCAGTGTCTGCTCTTCCATTTAGAATCCCTTTTCCTCCCGCGCGATGGCCTCCCCGAGGCGCTGTCTATTCCGCACCAGAATCCGGCCAAGGCGAGGTCCCCATATTCTGTCCCACCACCCATTCTATACAAGTGGTTCGGCGATTGTTCTGCATGTTTTCCCGGGGATCCGCCTCAAGGCGGATGAATCCCGCTCCCTGAGCCTCTACCCAGTGGCCAAATGGGGTCGGAAGCACTATAAAGGCGAGCCGGATGCTCCCTGACCGATGGACAACCCTACTCGCATGGACCGCAGGCAGCGCGACATCGCTCTTCGGGACCTGATCCTCAGTCATCCGGAGGAGGGCTGGAAGGCGTTTCTCCGGGAGTATGGCGGGCTGCTCAAACGCATCATCGGTCGCTTCGATCTGAGCCAGGAGGACCGAGAGGAGGTGTTTCAAGAGATCAATGAGCATCTTGTGAGGCAAGATTTTCGGGCCATACGCGCCTGGCGCCCGGAGGTGTGTGGCTTCCCCCATTGGATTGCGATTCTCACGACCAACACGGCGATCAACTACACCCGATCCTCCTACCACGGGTTCACTAAACGGAAGGTCGCCCCTGGAGAAATGGCCGGGTTCCTGGATGATTTCCTCGAATCGCGGGCTTCCCGCACACGATCTGTCCGGGATCGGCTCCACCGCCTCGAAATCATCCGGACTCTTGATGAAATCCTGGATAAGCTGGTCAAGGAAAAGCGGATCCTTGAGGAGGACCGCCGAGTCCTTTCCATGCGAGCCGCGGGATTGACCTTCGCGGAAATTGAAGAGCTCCTTGGAATTTCCCCGTCCCTTGCAAGCAGTCGGCTCACCCGCCTCAGGCCAACCCTCAAGCGAGTCATGAGGGAGAAAGGGGTCACGCTTTCGGAGTTTTCCTGGGAGGACACTTGAGGACAGCCGAGCAAGTGTCCTGGCTCCGCGACATCAGTGAGGGCCTCCTATTTCATCTATTCCGCACCACCGTGCCACCACCTGGGCCGTGATCCTCCCTTTCGAGGGCCGTTATCAAGCGCGTAACCCCTTGTCCCCACGTGGGTTACGGATTTCGTGCAGAAATCTCCGATCCCATTCTGTTTGGAAAGTGCAAGTGGCGACAGTTCATTTGGCTTGCGGTGGGGTGCGCCGCAATGATGCCCGGGCAGTCTCCACGTGAAAGGTCACGATTCCAACGGAGGGACCCAATAGGCGTGGGTCCGGCCCCATCTGGCCATGTCAGCATGGCCCATTTGGACGTGTAACCTAAAGAGGAGGTTGGATCACCTCATGATGTCCAGACATTCCCTGAAAAGTTGTTTGGTGTTTGTTCTCTTCATGGGCGTCGCGTCCGGAGGACACGCCGCGCCCCCGATCATCAATTACCAGGGGCGGCTGACCGATGCGTCGGGGAACACCCCCATCACCTCGGCGGTGACCCTTACTTTCAGCTTCTTCAGCACGGCGACTGGGGGCACACCCCTCGGCCCCAACAATTACAGCTACGAAATCGTCGCCACCCCGAACAGCCAGGGGTTTGTTTCCGTCTTGATCGGCGGACCATCAGGAATCGGCGGGAGTATTCCCAAGTCGATCTTCTCCTCGGATACGGTCTATCTGAACGTTAATGTCAAGACACAAGGAATGGCCATGGGGGAGAACCTATCCCCAAGGATCCTCTTGGAGTCGGTTCCGTATTCGTTCTACAGCGACAACGCGGCGGAGGCGTCGCATGCGGTCCTTGCGGATAACGCCGCCCACGCGGATAGCGCGGACAACGCAACGCATGCTGATGACGCAAGCCAGGCGGATAGCGCTGATTCGGCAACCCAGGCGCAAGTGGCTGGAACCGCCAGTTCTCTAAGTGGCCCCGGAGGAAGCCCCGGGGACGTGTTAACAGTGGATGCGGGAGGTGAAGTTTCCCTAAACGACGGGAAAACCCTGACATTGAAGAGTTCAGACATGGGGGAACGTGTGCATTTGGGTGTGGATGAAAATGACCACGGTGAAATCCGCCTCCGCAATAGTAGTGGCCAGACAACTCTCCACCTCGATGGGGGAGGTTTACAGCCCGACGCATTCAGCAGAGGAGAGATCCTTGTCACCAACGCTCAAGGATATCGAAGGGTCCTGATGGGGACTCAGTATAGTGCGATGGGCGATTATAACTATGGATACCTCGCCCTTTTCAGCTCTCAAGAAAATTCTCTTGCAGGAGGTCTTGTTGAACTACGGGAATCCCCCGGCACAGCGGGCCGTGGCGGGCAGGTGGTAATCCACTACACCGGAGCAAATGGTGGAGAAAGAGTGGGTGTGGGGGTCAATGGGAACGGGGATGGTGAGATATACCTTCTCAATAGCTCACAGCAAACGATCCAACTTAACGCGACGAATGGAACAGTCAATGCGATTGATGTGGTCGAGACCAGCGATGCCGCCCTCAAGGAGAACGTGGAGGACATTGACGGAGCGTTGGAGAAGATTCTCGAGCTCAGGGGTGTCAGCTTCGATTGGAAGTCTCCTGATTATCCCGAGGGGGCTCAGCTCGGGTTGATTGCCCAGGAGGTGGAAAGGGTTTACCCGGAACTCGTTCATGAAGGCACGAACGGATACAAGGCCCTGGACTACTCCAAGCTCATGGCCCCCATGATCGAGGCGCTTAAGGAAATGAACGCAAAGGTCGAACAGCAAGCCGCGCAAATCGACAGCTTACGGCGAAACATCGAGGAAATGCGGGGGGAATGACAGATGTCCTTGCGACAACCTGATTTCGGCGAACTGGCAGCCATCCGATTGCCCGACGAGCGCGGCACGGGGGCCACGATAGCGCCGCTCCTCAGGCATCCGAAGGCGACAGTGCGGACGGTCACCGGATGGCACAGCCCCCCCGTTCATCCATTCACCCCTCAAGTGGGCTGTTTATCGACCTCACTCGTGATATGAGCCGCTCCTTCAGGCGATGAAGGCGGTTCGCCACCTCTTCCTTGGGGACACCGGCAACCTCCTGAATCTCGAGGTTTGTCATCCCCGCAATGTGCGCCTCCAAAATGAGCTGATCTCGATCACGGAGGGTACCCTCCTTACTCCATTCGGAAAGCCAACGCTGAAGGCGCTCCACCTGAAGAATTCGCTCCAGCCGTTCGGCTGGGGATGGGGCCGGATCAACAGCCAACGCGAGCGCGATCTCGTTGGCGCTTGCATAATCGGACCTCAATTTGGAGGACTTGTGGAACTTGGAGCGCGCGAAGTCCACACACACACTGGAGGTGACCACCGCGAGAAACCCGCGCAGGGAGCACCGCTCGGGATCCCAGCTTCGCAGGGCTGATGTGTCGTTTTTCAACAGGCGAATGCCGAGCTCTTGAAAAACTTCCTCGGAGTCCTGGGGACTAAACCCATATTTCCGAATCAGGGAGCGCGCGAAAGCTCCGTATTCCTTCCAAAACCGCCGCCAACCCTCCTCCGGGTCCGAAAGGACCAGTCCTCTGAGCGCTTCTTCCTGGGAGCGGGTTGAATCGGATCTAGGATTCGGCATCGGATCTATCGGGTCAGAGAAATCCCGCTCAAAAGAGGTCAAGAAACCTCAGGAATGGGGCGAGTCTAACACTCGAATTGCCTGTGTTCCAACACTTCTTCCATCCTGTGGTTTGCCGGAAAGTCACTCGGCAAAAGACTGATAGCCCCCACGGCAATTTCCTGGTAGCCTTTCTCGTACAGTATGGATGGGAGTAAAGGCAATAGCCTTTCCAAGGAAACGAATGGATGACCCGACATTCAATGAGCTAGCCGCGCTCCTTGCCGGAGGTCTCGATGACGTTCAGAGACAGCGATGTTTGAGTGAGGTCCTTCTGGACTCCAGGGCCAGGGAGATTCTCATCAACGCCTCCTTCCCGGGGATCAGGGAGGCACTGTGTTGCCGACCTCCCTTCGAGGTCTCCGCCGCCATGACCGCCGGAGTTTCGGAGGATTACCTCCGGATTCTCGACCTGGAGGGCGTTTCGCTCGCCGGCGGGACCAAGAGGCTGGCGGCGGCCATCCGGATGATTTCTCGAGGCAAACTCCCTTGCTGCCTCAAGGGAAGGCTGGAGGCGACCGTCGAAGCGGAAGGGAGTTTATCGGGTTTCAATATTGCGCTGGTCACCGGAGTTGATTCGATTCAGGTAAACATCCTGCCCGATGGCCCGTGTGAGGGCCAGGTGGAAACTTGGGTGGATGGCGAGCTGCTGCGGAGTATCCCAGCGGAAAACCTCCCACGTCGTCCACTCTCCGGACTCAAGCCAGGATGCGCGATCAGCTTTCGCATCGACGGCGCATCAACTGGTTTCTCAATCTTACTTGCCCCGCTGGAATTTGGGCGAAAGGACTGGTTCTCCGCCGCGATAGCCAACATCCTTTCAGGGAATCCATCGGAGGGAATCCGGATCCTCACCGAATGTGAACCTCCCCTCATCCCTGACCATTCAAAGTGTTCGCGAATCGCCGCTTTTTTGAGGTCAATTGGGGCGGTTACGGGAACGATTCACGCCGCCCTCTCCCCGCTCCCTGTCCTCCGGTCAGGCATGGCCGAGAGGGAGGGACGTTTGGACTTATTTCGCCCCGTATGGAAGGGGATTGTTGAGACGTGGCCTGATGCAGCCGGCATTGAGAATCCCTGGAGGGCGGAAGCCGCGAGACCAGCCGGTGAAACCCAGCCTCTTCCCGAAAGCGTCCGAGCCTTGATCCATGCCGCCGCTTGCGCGGCGCTCGGATTGGAGATCCCAGGGGGCGCGCTTCGCGAGGATGAACCGGATCCGTTTGTGTCCGCCGGATGGGCGGCCTTGGAGGGCTGGCAATGCCTTGCCGACCAAGACTTTTCCTCGGCCTTGGAAAGCTTTTCCTCGGTTCCGACCGATCCCTCAAGGGATCCGTTCGGCTTATTCCTTGGGGCCGAGCTCGCCAGGCATTTGCTCAATTTCGAGAAAGCAGCCCAGGCGGAGCGAGAGGAAGCAAGCGACAGACTCTGGCGCGAGCTGTTTGACGATGTCCTTTGACCCCTGAGCAATTCACATCGACGGTTGGTATCCGCTCATGCCGCCCTCCTCCGACGCCGGGAAGATTGTGCTGGAAGTTCTGCGTGAGCACGGCGCCCTCCTCGCGCGATGCCACGAAACCACCGATTCCGCCTCCACTCTCGTCTCGTACGAAATACAGCCAATTGAGGAAGTTGCCATCCGCGAGATGGCTGATCCGATCTGGGAGATCCTTAACTCAGCGGCAAGTCGTGGCTGCTCCACCGACCATGCTTCTCAGCTTCAAGCCCGAGGGAAATCCCTGTTTGGCCTACTGCTGCCTGAAAAGACGCGCCAGACCCTCCGAAATCTCGCTGGTGGGAGCCTGCTGTTTCTGCTCGATGAAAAGGTCCTGCAGCATCCTTGGGAACTTCTTCATGACGGCCAGGACTTCCTCTGCTGCAGATTCGCTGTAAGCAGAGTGGTCAGGACAACCTTCCAGCCCGGAAAAGCTCGTCGGGCGCCAGGCAGGAAACCTTGCGAGCTTCTGCTTGTCACCAATCCAACTGGCGATCTCCCCCTGGCCTCGGAGGAAGGACGCATTCTCCGCGACGCCATGATCAGGGAGCAGCGTCTTGGGCTGGAGTGGTACAACAGCGAATTGAGCGCGACCGTCCTACTGGACCTTATTCCCGAATTCGATGCTGTGCATTTCAGCGGGCATGGAACCCACGATCCAGGGAACCCCGGTGAGAACGGTTGGCTGTGCCGAACTGGTTTCTTGTCCTCCCAGGCGCTGCGTGAACACGCCGAAAAGGGCAAACCTTTTCCCACTCTGGTCTTCAACAATGCATGCCGATGCGGGGAGGCGGAAGAATGGGATGGAGATTCGCATGGCCTCTGTCATGGCATGGCGAGCGAGTTCCTTCGAGGAGGAACTCGTCACTATATCGGCGCCATTGCCGGACTGACCGACCATGGCGGGCGGGAATTCGCCGTGGAATTCTACAGAGGAGCTTTCAGCGGCCGGACAATTGGAGAATCGGTTCGCCTGGCCCGCTTGAACCTGCGTTCCCACCCATCCACCAACTCTTTGGTTTGGGCTCAATATGTCCTCTACGGGGACCCGGAGCATTGCTTGTTCTCCACGTCAAGAAGTCCAAAAGCGTCATTTTTCGAGGCGGCTCCCCAACAAGCGGGTATTCTGACAGTCCTGTTGGTCGAGGTTGTCGGCGCACAAACATTGCTTGAGGAAAACGGGGTTGTTGCAGCCGATGAAGCGTTACAACCGTATCGTGAGGTCTTTCAAGAAGTCTTGTCTGGATTCGATCTCGGCATGGAAATGGGTTCACTTGGGCATTTTTACCTGTTCGCTTTCCAACGCCCCTCCGAGGCAGTCTTGTTTGCCCTCATTTCGCTTACTCGACTCCGAGATCGGTCACATGAACTCACGAAAGGAATCGATATCCGAATTGGGATTCATTTTGGGGAGGTTGTCATTAAGCGGAATGGGGCTGGGGGTTCCCCTCCCCGCATGGAAGGGCCGGCCGTAAGGGTCGCGGAATCCATCCTGCGCATGGCTCGAGCGGGGCAAATCCTCCTGTCCCGGCCCGTGTTTGACATGGCCCGAGGCATCCTCTCGTCCAGTGATCTGAGATCCCTTTCACCGGTCGCATGGCTTGACCACGGCGCATATCGACTGAGCGTTCGGGGCGAGCCGATTGGAGTCGGTGAGGTGGGAGAGAAGTTTTACGCCCCGCTTGTCGCACCGGAGAATTCCTCGATTGCCACACGTTACATTTCGCCGGACCAGGAGTCGGTGCTCGGGTGGCGACCGGCGCTGAATCAACCCATCCCCACATCGCCCGCGTGGACACTGGTCGAAAAGCTCGGATCAGGCGCCTTCGGTGAAGTCTGGCGAGCTGACAACAACCGAGAAACGAGGGTTTTCAAGTTCTGCTTCCGTGAAGACAGGGTGCGCGCCCTCAAACGGGAAGCCACTCTTTTCCAATTATTGAAAGGCGCGGTGGGAAACCACCCCCGCATTGTTCAGGTGTTCGAGGTCTACTTCGAGGAGCCCCCCTATTACATCGGATTGGAGGATTGCGGAGGTGTGGACCTCGCTCACTGGTTGGAACTGAGCGGAGGTTGCGAACGCGTCCCGCCCGAGGTTCGGATTGAAATCGTCATTCAGATTGCCGAAGCCCTCCAGGCCGCGCACGACGCGGGAGTAATTCATCGAGATGTGAAACCCTCAAACGTGCTGGTGATTGGAAATCTCGACCGGCCCGAATCCATCCAAGTGAAGCTGACCGATTTCGGAATAGGCCAGGTTGTTTCGCGAGACTATCTGGCGTCAGGTTTGGCTGGAGGGTTCACCGAAACATTCATGGGGACCGAACTCGCCACGGCGGCGGGAAACAGGATCTACATGGCCCCCGAGATCCTGGTTGGGAAACCCCCTTCGATCCGTTCGGACATTTACTCCCTGGGGATCGTCCTCTACCAGCTGCTGATCGGCGACATGGCCCAACCCCTGGGCGCCGATTGGTCAAAGAGAATTGAGGACCCCTTATTGGCGGAGGACCTGGCTCGTTGTCTGGCCAGCGAACCGGGGGACCGCTTCGAAAGCGCCGGACAGATTGCCCATTCCTTGCGCGCCCTTGAGACGCGCCGCTCCGAGCAGCTTCGATTCCATGCCGAGGAGCAGAAGCGTCGAAGGAGATCCAGATGGATGATGGTCACTCTGGGGGCTGGGGCCTTGGTGAGCCTGCTCAGCCTCGCGCTCGGAGTGGGGCTGTGGGGTGAACGCCAAGCTCGCTTGGAGACCCAGCGCGAACTGTACCTCTCTTCCATCGGCCTTGTGCAAAAGTCCGTTCAGAGCCGTCAGTTCGGTCGCGCCCTCGAACTGCTGTCCTCATGTCCCGAATCCGAGCGGAACTGGGAATGGGGGCATCTTCTTTACCTTTGCGAGCAGGATGTGATGCGCATGGAGAATGGAAGAGCGCCGATTTCGGCCATGGTGGTCGATTCGAGCGGGACATGGGCGCTGGTCGGGGACCGAGAAGGAGCCCTTAGGGTGTGGGATCTTGTCGAGGGTGAATCAATCCGATCTCTTTCCGGAGTCGGAAGTCCTGTTCTCGCGGCCGCGATCACGTCCGACAATCGATGTGTTGCGGTGAGTCGGGAGGATGGTGCCATTCAGGTTTGGGAAACCGCGACATGGAAGCTCAGCGAACCGATCTCAAATCTGAAGGGGAGGGCGACCTCGCTTGCGTTCCAACCTCGGACAAACTTCTTGGCGGTTGGGGTGACCGACACGGGACTCACACTATGGAACCTCCTTGGTGGAGAGTTGATCTGGTCGACGAGGAGCGGATCGGGCGAGGAGCCGGTGTGTATGGACTGGAGCCGGGATGGGAAGCGCTTGGCAGCGGCTTTTTCCAGCCCTCAGCGCATGGATTCGCCCCATTACGCGAGAATCTACAGCGGTTCCACTGGCGAAGAAATCGCGGGTCTCCTTCAGAATGCGAGCGCCTCAGCCAGTTCGGTGAGGTTCAGCGCCGATGACGCCCTGCTCGGAGTAGGGGCAACCGATGGCGCCTTGACTGTGTGGGATCTTGCCGAAAAGAAACCTCTGTGGACTGTCCGATCAGGCTCTAAACCGATTCTTGCAATTGCTTTTCACTCGGGTGGAGGACGCGTGATGACAGGGGGCGGGGACGGACTGACACGGAACTGGGAGGCTGGTTCCGGAACGCTCCTCCAAACATTTGCCGGACATACCGGCGATGTCTCCTTTGTTTCCGCGCTTCCCGGCTGTGAGACCGCGATCAGCGCGGGGACGGATGGGACCATTCGCCTCTGGTCGATTTGGGATGACAGAGACCCTGATCGGCTAAAGGGCCCATCCAGTGGGAATTCGGGCCTGGCGCTGAGTTCCGGAGGGGAAGTTCTTCTGGCGGCATTCTCAGGGCGCGAGTTCATGCGCGAGAAAACAGCCTTCGCATGGGATCCCTGGACCGGGAAGGAATCCCTCAAAATTGAGAGCGACGACCTGGGGACTATCTGCACGGCCCCCAATCCAAGATCGAATCGGCTGTATACCGGCGGCGCGGATTCGATTCTGCGCGTTTGGGAGACTCCCTCCATGAGGTTTCTCGAGGAGGCGCGGATCAGTCCGGAGGGAATCGACAGCATAACAGATGATGTTCGCTGTCTTTCCATCTCCGGTGTGGGGGACAAGCTCTTGGCGGGACTTGCGGGCGGCAAGGTCTCGATCTGGCGGACCGCCCCGCTTCAAAAGTTGGCGGAAACGAAAGCTGTCTCGGAGGGTGAGAGACTCACCGCGCTGTCCTTTTCCGCGAACGCGGAGATTGTGGCCTATTCAAAGATCGCTCCGGGCCTTGCGGCGCCCGCTGAGATTCACTTCCTTGATGGCCAGACATTACAGTCCAACGGATTGCTCCGCACACAACAACCGGAGATTGACAGCCTTGCCTTCAGTCCGGATGGGACACTCCTCCTCGCCGGAGGAGCCGAGGGAGAAATCGAATGTTGGAAGGTCGAGGGCTTCCGACGACTCTTTTCTTTCGCTGGGCATTCCGACCGAGTCCGTGCACTCGCTTTCGCGTCCGACGGGACTCGTTTGTTTTCCGGTAGCAGTGACAAATCCCTTAAAGTCTGGGAGCTACTCGAGAACGAAGCGCGAGAACTGGTGAGCTTTGAGGGAGCCCATTCCGGAGGAGTGACCCAGCTCGCGTATGATCCATCCAGCCGCCTCCTCGTCTCAGGCGGGATGGAGGGGTCGGTTAATATCTGGCCCGCCTTCCCTTGGAGCCTTTCGGACTATCCGGGGGAGCGGGATCACTCATGGATCGATCGAAAGGAGACCTACAAGCGATCCTTCTGGAGGAAAAGGATTCCTCGCGCGCCGAAATCTATAGAGGCTCTTGAACCTCAGGATGAAACGCTTCCAAATCCCGAATCAAGATTCGAAATGGAGGACGGGATTGAAAGTTGCACGGATACGGTGGTCCTCCTCAGGAAGGTTGATTTCTATCTCAGGGATACGGGGATTGTCTCCGAAGGGAGGACCGACCGGGGGGCGCCGAGCTTCTTGCGGATTGATGAAGGCGCTCCGATCACGGATCCCAGTGTCCGCTGGTATGTCTGCTGGCCCGCATATAGCGCCGAACACCCGTTACATGAACCCCGTCGCTACACCGACCGCTCCAAACAGAAGAACCGAGTCGTTCTCCGCAATGCTGCCACGGGAAGATTCCTGGCCATCGACGGTGGCGGGAGGGCATGGATGGTGGAGGGAGAAACGCGGAAGGGATTGAACTATATCTGGACCATCGTGCAGCGAGAAGCCTGGGAGGGACGATTCGGAGGACATGACGCTGTCTATATTCGGACGGTCCGATATCCCACGGGGTATTTACGCGCGGACCCTTCACGGAAAAATGTGGAGGCTCCTGTTTCGTGTTCCCAATTCCTGCCGGGCGAGGTGGACACTCCCAGCTCGTATGACAGGTGGGAGCTGATGACAATTGCCGACGGGAGGGGTGAGTGAATAGGGGGAGGCATTCTTGGGGGAGCTGGGATCAAAGAACGGGCGGCGTAAGAGTGAGACTTCTCCTACATTCTGGGGTTTATGAACCCCTGCAGGCCACCGCGGCAGCGAAGGAGACTATCGATTTGGGGCGGATCTTCCGGGAAGACGAGTGCGCGGAGAGACGGCGATTTGATCTTATTGTTAATCCGTGCCATCCCCCACGGCCACTCGTGCAGTTCAAATCGCCTGACACCAGGAGCTCAATACTTGATGATGTAGTAAAGCGCCATATTGACCGGGCGCGTCTCAGGCCCCCCTTCCTTGTCCATGGCGGCGTCCCGCGCGTTCACGCCGGTTTCAGAGTCTGGGGGGATGTAGGTTGGCGCGGCGCAGGTTCCCGAACGAGTGGTTCCGATTCGGTGAATATGACCCCCTCTTCCACCGGCTGTGGTGCCGGTGAAGTTCAGGCCCGGCCCATAGCCTCCGCCTCCCCATTCGCAGGAGACGGCCCCCCAGAGCAAATGATTGTGCGACTCGAAGGAATCCAACTGGATCTGACCGATAGTTCTAGGGGCCTCAGGGTCCCGGTCTGGAACGGAGGGACTTCGATCATCCAATCCTCGGATGAATACTCCCCGAAGATCCGGAACGCGGAACTTGGTCACAGGGTCCCCCGGCTGTGTGAACGAGCTTCCGATTGCCGCGAACAGAGCGGCGTAGGTCCCAACTTTATCGAGCAAGACGCCATCGCACAGGAGCCACCCCGTGGGGGGGGCAGACCCGCCGAAGGCAACGATTGTTCCCGCTGGAACCCCGTAGTGCGAGGGGGGTTGCCCACCAAGGTTGGCTGCATTGTCCGCGTTCACCGCGGTGGTGGCGCTGGTTGCGGTGACGGCATTCATCGCGTTGGTGGCCGTGGTGGCTGTCATGGCCGAGTCAGAAGTCGAAGCGTGGTCTGAGTTTGTGGCGTGATCGGAATAAAACGCATACGGGACGGAAAGCATGGGAATCCTTGGTCGCAGATCTTCTCCCACTGACATTCCTTGGGTTTTCATGTTGACATTGAGGAAAACATCCTGGCTCGCAAAGATGGTCCTCGGCACTGCTCCTCCTTGTCCCCCCTGGCCGCCGATGAGAGTCGAGACGAAGCCTTGGTTGTTTGGAGTCACCGTGATCTGGTAGGAGTATCCATCGCCAAGAAGGGCGCCCCCATCCTCATCATCGTAGAACGAGAAGGTCAATGTAACAGGCTGAGTGATCGGGTTGTTCCCTGTGGAATCCGTAAGTCGCCCTTGGTAATTGAGGATCGGCGGGCTGGAATGGCAGCACTGAATGAAGAGGGGCATGAGGAACACAAATGTGATGCCTGTTCGAAAAATCAAGGGGCCCATAATGCTATACCTCCCTACATTCCGCTTCGCCGGCCATTTACCCGATTTCGAGTGAGCGCCACGGCAAGAGCACACTCAAGAATCTGTTTCGGGCGAGTCGGGAGACTTCCGAATTCACGGCTCCCTCTGGCGGTCTGTCATCTGATACGGAAGACCACTGCGTTCCATTGCATGTGTTTTCAAGATTGGCTGCGGAGGGCATGGTGACATGACCAATCCCCGGTAGGCCATCACTCTTTCCGTGGCTCAGGTCTCTACACCAATCACTAGGTTCGGAACCCGCGTTTGTCGGCCAGAGCCGAGGTCGCGCAGAGAAGTGAGACATCGAGGCGGATTGTGCACCCAGCAATCCGATCCGACGCAAAGCGCACCTGAGTCGGCCATAACCAGCTCACATTACTGGACTTACAATATGGGACAAAGAAATCTATCGGATTCTGTCTAATTCTGCAGGATTTCATCCTCGACCCCCGAAATATCCTGTGTATGACGGAGGTTGTTCTCGGGACTGGCCTTACAGGGTCCCATAAGTCCCTACCAGAGGAGGGTCACGCAGGAGAGATGAGGATTCGCATGTTGGGTCTCGTGCTTCTTAGTGTCGGGGTGGCATGTCTGTTCCCGGGAACCGCACACACCATTCCCGCCTTTTTCAACTACCAGGGACGGCTGGCGGACCCGGATGGCAACCCCAGAGCCAACGTTTCCGTGACAGTGACCTTTACTCTGAGAGACGCCGAATTTGGGGGCACAGTGCTCGGCGGGTTCACGGACACGGATACGACGATTACAAACGACCAGGGATTCTTCTCGTCCCTGGTCGGGGATGTTGAGACAGGACAGGGGATACCGGATTCGATCTGGGCCGCGGACAATGTTTTCCTGGGTGTCTCGGTAAACGGAGAACAACTATCCCCAAACGTTCGGCTAGCTGCCACTCCCTATGCTTTTCGTTCGGCCGAAGCGGACCACGCCGCTAAAGCGGATGAGGCCACCCATGCCGATGACGCCGACCAGGCTGGCCATGCTGTCAGCGCGGACACTGCCACGAACGCGGCTAACGCCATCCACGCGACAAGCGCGGCCGATGCGGACTTGTTGGATGGGCAAGATTCGACCTCATTTGCGCCAGTAACTCATCTCCATTCGGGCGAGAACATCACCACTGGGACGGTGGCGGATGCACGAATCGCGGCGAGCATCGCGCGAGATGACGAGGTTGTTCAGATCGTGAGGGACAACGATGGACCCGGTAGTGGCTTGGACGCGGACACGATTGACGGAATGGATAGCTCGCAGCTGGCCGTTCAAGACGGCTCAGTCACGACACAGAAGATTGCGGATTTGGCGGTGACCACGAGTAAACTCGCCAATGGCTCAGTCACTCAGGCTAAACGAGGGGCCGTGCCCTATTCGTCGACGCAGTTCTCTCAATTCACGGGAGCGAACACGAACACTTGGACCCCCGTTCCGGGCGCAAGCACAACGATCAATGTGACGGGTGGCCGTCCCGTGCTTCTGACGTTGAACCAGGGCTGGGTGAACACGGGAACTGGCACGGGGAACCAATCCCGAATGCAGTTCCGATACTTGAGAGACGGATCTGAGGTTGTCCAATTCAGCTTCGCCGGGAGGACAGCGTCCGATGACGCTGGCGGCATCGACCTGCCTGGTGGCGCTTTTACCGCCTTTGACCTGAATCCGCCCGCTGGGTCCCACACCTACGCCATTGAGGTTCGACGGCATTCCTCTTCAACGGGAGGGGCGGGTGCGAACATTGATGTTTCCGGTCAGATCTTGGCAATTGAGCTCTAACGAAACCGTCACGCCAGCTGGCGATGGGGATCCGTCTCAACTCTACTCTTGTGGGGTTCCAGGCGCGGGGGGCGGGGCGAGTGGCTCGCCCCGCTCACCAATACCCATCACGGTTTGATAATAAAGTGAACCGCCGCGTTCTTCGCCTTTGTCTCGGTTGAGAAACGCGCTTCGGTGTAGGGCCATTGAGGATTCTCCCCACTTTGAATACCCGGCCCCATATTGTACGGGTGCATTCCCCAGGCGTGGTTCTGTTCTCCCACAATACCACCCCTAGATGCGATTGGACTGGCGTTGGGTGAGTTCGTCGTCACGCCCAGTTGATGCCGATGCCATTGCAGAGTATCCCACTCCCATGTTCCCACCTGGTCTCCTTGGTTTCCGCCATAACGTATGTTCGCCCGGCTATTCCTGTCGGGGTTGCGCGCGTCATCTCCCCCCACTCCTCTGAGGAAGAACCCTCGCAGATCCGGGAGACTGAACGTGTCTGGATCGGTGTCCTCCGGGGTGTTTTCACCGTGCCCCCAGGAGTTGCCGATTGCCGCAAAGAGAGCAGGATAGACAGAGGCTCTCACTGTCGAACCATCACACAACAGCCATCCCGCGGGGGGGGTGTCGCCGCCAAACGCCACGATGGTACCGGGCGGAACCCCGTAGAATGAGGGCGCCTGCCCCCCAAGGTTCAGAGCGTTGTTAGCGGTGGTGGCAGTATTGGCCATCGACGCGGTGGTGGCAGTTGTTGAGTTATCTGCCGAGATTGCATGAACGGCGTTGGTCGCGTTGACAGCGGTAGTCGCGTTTGTTGCGCTAGTCGCTGTGCTCGCGTGGGTGGCGTTGTCCGCAAGGACCGCATGCGATGCCTCCGCCGCGTTATCGCTGTAGAACGAGTACGGGACCGACTCAAGGAGGATCCGTGGGGACAAGTCTTCCCCTGTGACCATTCCTTGAGTCCTGACATTTACGTTCAGATAGACTGTATCCGAGGAGAAAATTCCCTTTGGAATGCTTCCGCCGTTTCCGGATGAGCCGCCGATCAAGACGGAAACAAACCCTTGACTGTTCGGGGTGGCAACGACTTCGTAGACGTAATTCGGGCCAAGCGGCGTGCCCCCCGTCGCCGTGCCGAAAAAGCTGAACTTGAGTGTTACCGCCGAGACGATCGGATTGTTCCCCGACCCATCGGTTAGGCGCCCCTGGTAGTTGATGATGGGGGGCGCGGCGAACACTTGCCCGGCCGCGAACAGGGTCACGATGAAGACTGGAGTGGTTTTAGGGTGCCTTCTCATCATCAGCTTGCTCATCCTCCTTGCTGGTTTTGGCCACAGATCTCACAACCCAAGCGGACCGATAAGAACGGTCTCAAACACCTCTCGCCGGGTCGTCATTTGGGAACCGCTCCACGTATGCCCCGAGGACTTGTGTTTGGCCTGCGGAAGCTTCGGCTCCTCGAAGGCACTCATTCCCCCTTCTACTGGCTTGTGTTGAGGAATGGAGCACTCGACTCAGACCACGCTCAGGCTCTTCTGATTACGTGGTACGAACGGGGATTCCGCATGGCTACAGAATTCTTCAAGTGTTGACATCTGAGTAAGTTACGGAAAGCGGTTGTCCCCGGGGCCCCACAGTGCGTGGTCAGACTTCCGGACGACCGGGAATCCAGGGGCCATTGATCGACGGCGCCCCGAATGGGGGTATCCCCTGCGTTTGAGACCGTTGAGGGGAAGACCCATCAGTCCCTGGAAAACCTTCACGGCATATCGGAGATCTCATGCATACCTTGCGAGACCGGGGTGTGGGTGGTTTGCTCTTCAGTTGAGCAACCGGTTGAGATTACAGGACATAAGAAATTCTTGAAGTAACCGTGCATCTTTTTGCGTATCACCAATTAAGCGAAGGGGGCCGTGTATCCCTGAGCGAACCGGCAGGCGAAACGACATTCCGAGCAAGGGCATGCGAGTCGCGCCGGGCGCGGGGAGCCGATTGAACAGGGTTAGCGGTTCGATCCGATGGTGGGTTGGAATTCGGTGGTCCCCGCGTTGTCTTGCGAAATAGTGATCACCCCTGACCCATGGGTCCTCGGGCGGTTGCGAAGAAACCACAAGGAGGTCTGTTCAATCCATGTCCGGTATCCATTCCAAGGCGGTCCAATTCGCAGTTGTTGTTGTCCTGTTCGCGCCGCTCGTGGCGCATTCGGCGCCGGCGGTCCTCAACTATCAAGGGCGTCTCACTGATGCTTCGGGGAACAACCCGATCACCTCGGTGGTCACGCTTAAGTTCAGCTTCTTCAGCTCCCCAAGCGGCGGAACGCCGCTCGGGTCACCCGCGTATATGCACGAGGTGACGGTCACCCCGAATAATGAGGGGTTTGTTTCCACCCTGATTGGTGGACCTTCCGGAACCGGTGGAGCCATCCCCAAGGAGATTTTCTCCTCCGACACGGTGTACCTCAACATCAATGTGGAGACTCAGGGGATGGGGTCGGGGGAGGATCTGTCACCGCGAGTCTTGATGGCCTCCTCACCCTACGCGTTCTTCGGGGATAAGGCGATGGAAGCGTCTCATGCGTCCACCGCCGATACCGCGACCACCGCCGATACCGCGACCAACGCCGTCAATGCGACTAACGCCGTCAACGCGACGAGCGCGACCAATGCAACAACCGCTTCCACGGCCAACATTGCGACCACCGCATACAACCTTTCCGCCCCGGATGGGGCCCCCTCGAATGTGGTTGTGGTCGATAACGATGGGAATGTGAAGTTCAACTCAACCGGAAACCAGAAGGTCGAATTCGAGAATTCCACGAGGAAATTGAGGGCCTTCTTCTGGGGGAACATCCCCACTCGGAACGGCGAGACCACGTCGGCCCCCTACGTTGGAAACGAGATTCTCGCGGTTCAACGGACAGACCTGGCCCCAGGGGAATCCGACCAATACCTGGTGTACTTGGTGCGGAACGGCTCTTCCCCCCAGAGGTCCGATCTATCCCTGGATGGGTCAGGTTTCATCAACCTCAATCGGTTGGACGCCGCCACGGTCAACGCGCTCACGGTCAATCGGTGCGTCGAGAATTTCGGTGGGTTCTGCAAGGCCGCGAGCCCCGATGACTCCGCCCGGGAACATGCACAAGACACATCCGACTCGGGGGGTGGAGTGGGTTCCACGGATGCCATTCTGGCGCTTCAGGAACTGATGGAGGCGCAGCAGGAGCGCATCGAACACCTGGAAAAGGAGCTGGCGAAGCTGGATCAACCTTGAGCAGCCAGGTGATGAATTAGCGAACGGGCCGCGAACCGCGTCTTATGTGATGAAGTGGAGATTCGAATGACCAAGAACTTCGCCACCACAGTTTTCCTTGCCCTGGCAGTGTTGACAGGGATAACACTTCGACACGGAGAGGCGCCCGCGGAGAGCGCCAGCGCCAGCTTCCGAATGTCTCAGGACGGTATCGTGGGTGGCGCCCACCACACCCAGACCAGCGCGTCCTTCCAAGCCCAATCGGTTATCGGACAGAGCGGACCGACGGGCCTCTCCTTCGGAAATGAATCCGAAGTCGCGCTGTTTTCAGGGTCCTTTTCGGGTGGTCCCGCCGGCTTCCGGATCGGCGAGGAGCTTCCGGCCCCACCGGGCTGGAACGGTTCCCCACCAATGATCACGCCATCCATCAAGGCTTTTTACATCTCCCAAAACGGCAAGGTGTACGCCAACGAAGCAGGTTCGGTCTCCGTTACTTGGCCTGGAGCTACCACCCTCCAGTACGAAATCGTGGACGTTTACGCTCGCCCCCCGGTGTACCTTCCGCTGAATTGGAAGGAGGCCTTCGGACAGGGAGAAGTCCAAGGCGTCACCCTGCCTGGAAACCAAACCACCACGATTCGCTTCAACTCCAACATCGTTCAAAACCGGGGCGATGGCCAGACAATGGTCCTGATCCAGGAGGGGAGAATTCGCTTCAACTACAGCACCGACGTGAATCACCCGGAATACAACCGACCCGGTTATGTGGTCCTCACCTATGTAAACGGGGCCAGTCAGTTCACCGGGTTGGAGATCGTGGAAATCATCGATCCGGATCAACCCCCATTCCGAAGGGATACGCAGGTGGTTGTCGGCGAGCGGGTCCTTCCCAGCGATCAGTTGGCCCTGGAATGCGACCCGTTGGTGGCCTTCAACTCGGATGGGGGGAGATACCTCTACAGACACGCCATGGCGGGCATGAACTTGAACTGGATTTTCTCGGGGTGGGAAAACGCCACCCCGTCCAAGGCGGGGGTCTTCTGGTTCGCGAAAGGTCTTCATGATGTCTGTTGGCCAACGGAGCTGCGACGCTATACAGCGGTGTGGCCGACCGACCCCCAGACCCATGTCCGCGGCGGCCAGCCGGTCAATCTCCAAAACGCCCAGGGAAGTCTGGTGAGCCTGCATTTCTCTTCGACCGGAGCAGGAGCCTTGTCGAATGGGATGTTCACCGCTGGGGTCGCGGGATACTCCGTGTTCATTCACAACGAGGGGACTCCACGCGGGGACACGGTCTCCCTTCAGGTGGTGAGGACCTATCAACCGAACGATCCCACGGTGACGAGGCAGTCCGCGGTTCGTGCGGGTGAGCGACTTGTCCCGATTGCCCCGGTGGCGCAGAAAATCCACCCCGAAGTCGCGGTCAACGGCACGCAGATGAACAACGACAAGGACATCTACATGTATGTCCACTCCGCCGCGCCGGTCGGGGCGGCCAGCGCCGGATACGCCTTCTCCACCTGGGAGAACGCCGACGCGAACCGGGCGATCCTCTACTGGTTCGAGTCCGACTCCCGGAATATCCGCTGGCCGATGGAGTACCACAAGTACACGGCGACCTTCCCGAACAATCCCCGCATTCACATTTTCGGCGGAAAGCCGGTGGAGATCGGCCACGTGCATGGAAGCGGGAATGTTCAAATCTGGAAAAACCACAGCACGGCGGGGGGGACCTTTGACGGCAACAACTTCGCGGCCACTCAAGAGGGCTACAGCACGTTGATCTATCAGCTGGGGAATCCACGTGGAGACACGGTGGCGGTCCAGGTGGTGCGTTCCTACGGCCACCTCAACCAAACAGTCTATTCGACCGACGCCTGGGACATCGGCGACCGAATCGTTTCGGATCTTCATGATGACACCTGCCTCACCAAGGAAGGGAACGCGAACAACGGATACCTCCACTCGGGTCGAAATTATGATCCGTCCCTCGCCACTCAAGGAACCGTGGAAGGGGTGGTCTTTCCGGTCAACGTGGGCGACATCGAAATGTGGTGGTATGAGAAGGAACTGGATGTCTGTTGGCCATACAAGGCGGTCAAATACACTTGTGATTGGCCGACCACGCCGGAGGGCTGCATCATCATCGCCAACGAGCGCGGGTTCGACAAGTATAGGAACACAACTCTGTTCGGGTCGCTGTCGATTTACGCGCTTGGTGAAGTCGACGGCGACCCGATGGCGATCGGGTATAACCCCAACGAAGAACACGCCCAATGGGCGGAGAGACCGGCGGGGACTTTGGGCGCGCCGGCCGGGCAAAAGCTCTTTGCCTCGAGAACCGACTTGAACTCGAGACACAGTCGTTCAGAGCCCTATGCGCTGGTGAAGTACAGGCAGATCACCCAATCCGGTCAACCTTGGGAGTTCGATGTCATCGGCGTCAAGGCCACGGGGGACAGCGTCATCACCGCCAAGGGAGTCCCAAATTGTCCATGCAACCTGGAACCCTGCAATTTCATCTATCCGGTGACCGCCGGCGCGCCGCTACGAATCCCATTGCCCCTCGCGCTGCCGATCAATGATCCGGCCTGTCAGGAAAATCAGCTCATTGGCAACCCGAATTACTATTGGAACGACGGCCGTGGGAAACTGTGGTTTGTCCAGGGTGATCAATTCCTGATTGGAAGGTATTGGGAGCGCTGGATGGGCGAGTGCAAACCCTGGATGGATCCGGACAACAACAACGTTCCGCATGACGTGAACCTCGACATCTCCTGGCCGCCGAATGGGATCCGCATCGGCGACCAGATTCCGGGAGGCAACATCAAGAACGCCTATATTATCGTCGAACCCGGCGAGACCATCATCCGCGATTTGACCAAGGGGGTTCGAAAGGCGGAAATCCTGTACAACGAGGCGGGCGCCTCCCTGATCCGACCCTGGCGACCCTCATCCGTTCCCCTTTCTCCAGCCAGTTTTCCGGATGACTATGTGGCCTTCTTCGCCAAACTTCCCCCGCATATCCAGGCCCGCCTGAGCTATGACGAGGTCAACGGCCAACTCCAGTTTTCAGGGAACAGCGCGTTGAACCTGCTCGGCATCATGTCGATTGCGGATCGCGAGATTATCAAGTCTACCTTTAATCAACCCCATCACGCCGCTCTGCGCGGCGCTGTGGACGCCCTCCATGCCGCCTCGCAACAGACGGGCGTGAACGCGGTAGGAACCACGGTGGGACCGCAAGACACGGACTGGGGAATCGCGCTTTCCGCGGGATCAGCCAACCGAGAGGGGTATGTGGTTCTCGGTTACAACGGAGAGGACCTGACGATTGGAGAACCTGTGGACGTTGAGGTGTTTCGGGTCCAGTGCCCGCTTCACCGCGGATCGATCCAAGTGGTGTACCCGGACTGCCCCTTCAGCGAGCAGATTACGCTGCGTTGGTCGGGAGACTGCGCCGGCGATTGTATGGACTATGAATTCAAGTGGGAATTCGCGGTGGGATCGCGGCCGGTGGACTACGACGAGGTGACCGACTCCACGCCGGGGGTGAATTCGCCTTACGCGGACTGGACATTTGACGACGGAAAATCCGGGTGGGTCAAGGGCGCCAATGAGGTCATCATCCGGGGGGATGGCCGAAATCCGCTTTTCACGCTCACCGACAACTGGTTCCGGGTCAAGGTGAGGATTCCGCCCGACGCAAACCCCGCAGACTGGCCTTGCACCCCGGGATCGGAGAGTCCCTACACTGACGCACAGTTGGCCGAGGGCTGGATCAAGCGGGTCAAGCGCGGGATCAACCCCTTCGACCAGAGGAATCGCCGGTTTGAGCACAACGCGGTCGCCACTTACGTAAGCCTGATCGAACAGTTGGGCACGCCCTACCGGGATCGCGTGGGGTTCACCTGTGAGGCCAGCGTGGTAAACAACCTTGGCCTGATCGAGCTTTACCAAGGAGTTCTCTATCGAGGCCGATCCTTCACGATTGACCTGGGAGTCGATTACGCCCCCGCTAATCAAGCGCTGCTGCTCATGGCCGGAAACCTGGCCGACTTCTACACCCTGCTTGCCAACGAGGCCTATGGGGATTCGATTGATCCGACAATCGCGGTGACGGTTGACCAGAGAGCAGACGCCGCTTCGATGTTCTGCTTCCAGGATCAGCTCCCGAGCAACGAGAACTCCTTGATTTACGAGGAACTGTCGCTCCTCCGAGGTCGAGACAACCGAGATACGCCGACCGATCAATGGCCCTTCTTCAATCGGCTGCCGTGGAATTTCACCCTGGGATCGGGCCAAATCGCATATGTGAGCAATTATAACATCCAGGACAAATGGAATTCTGCTTCAGGCCAACGCGGGATGGATGGCACGATCAACGTGGATGACGCCAAGGTGATGTATCCCCAGGCGCATGGTGATTCGTGGGGCCACTACCTTACCGCCATGAAGTTTTACTATGACCTCCTGAGCCACTCGGTGTTCACCTGGGATGTCCGCTCGGAAGCCGTGCTCGTGGACCAAACACCCGTTGAAGTAAGCTTCGCGCATGAGCGTCGCTTCGCGCGAGTGGCGGCGGCCAAAGCCAAGACGGGAAGTGAAATCACCTCCCTGACCTATCGGGAACAATACCTTGAGGACCCCTCCGAGCAGTGGCCCGGCTACGAGGATCCCGTGCCGGAGCGCCATTGGGGGGTGGAGGACTGGGCCGAACGATCCTTTATGGGGGCCTATTTTGATTGGGCCACCGCGAATTCAATCCTCCCCGCCGTTGACGCCGACCCCACGCATCAGGGAACCCTCAAGAAGGTGGATCGAACCACCATTCCAGAATTGCGCCAGATCGCCGAGGAGGCTGTGGCGGTTCAGAACCAGCTCGACCGCGTGGATGAGGGGCTTAATCCCCTGGGCCTGGCCAAGAACGCGCTCCCCTTCGACATCAGTCCCTCCGGCATTGACCAGGGGAAGACGCACTTTGAGCAGATATATGACCGCGCGGTGACGGCCTTGAATAACACTATCGTGGTCTTTAACCACGCAAACCAATCGGCCAACAGCCTGAGAAGGAACCAGGACGAGGAGGTTGATTTCAACAACAATGTGGCGGACCGCGAGGCGGACGTCAACAATCGCCTAATTGGAATCTTCGGGTACCCCTATCCGGAGGACCGTGACCCGCTGACCGGGAACCAGTACGGGAGCAACGCCCATGTCCCGGACCTGTACCACTGGGCCTATGTGGACGTGGAGGATCTGCTCGGAGTCAGCCTTCCCGAGGGGGAACGACTGCGGGTCCAATTCCAACATCCGGTTGTTGGTCAGGATGGAGCCATCACCTACACGGACGATGTTGTGCCGGTCGAGTTCAATGTCGTCCCAGGCTTCGGCTTGGTGAAACCCAGAGACTTCAATCTGCAGAGGAAGGCGCCGGGAGAGGTGCAGCTCGCGCGCTCCGACTTGATCCAGGCTAAGTTCCGCCTGGACCGATCCCTGGAGGACTACGAGGAAACGCTCCGCCAGATTGAGGACGCCGCCAATCTCCTCCAGGCGCAGATGAACCTTCAGCGGACTGAAATCCTGATCCAGGAACGCAACAACCAGACCCAACAGAATCTGAATGACATGATCATCGCCTCCAAGCAGCGACAGGAAAGCCTGCGGATGCAGGCGCGGATGGCGACATTGGTTTCAAATTCTGTCGCGGAAGGAATCCCGACCAATTTCATAGCTGGCCTCGCCTCCGGTGGTGATTTTGGCTCAGTGGCGCGCTCCGCAATCCGGATCGCCGGTACAGTCATCACCGAGGTGATGACCCGCTCGGCGGACCAGGAAGCGATCTCGGAGGTCCGCTTCTCGCAGGCGAAAGAGCTCGCGAATTCGCTGACCCAGATCGAGCTCACCACCATCCGCAACGAATTTCAGAATCTTCAGCAGCTCCGTCAGATTGAGCAAATGGTCCGCCGATTGAACGGCCAGGAGATCGAAATCTTCTCCCAGGAAGAGGCCGTGCGTCAGGCTTCAGGGCGCTATCTCTCGGCCATTCAGAAAGGGGCGCGGCTGATCGATGATCGCACCCGCTTCCGAGTGCAAACCGCTGCGAAACTGACCCAACACCGTTACCAGGACGCCGCCTTTCGGATCTTCCGGAACGACGCCCTCCAAAAGTTCCGCGCGCAGTTCGACCTTGCAGCGCGCTATGTCTACCTCTCGGCCAAGGCGTATGATTATGAGACCAACCTGATCTCCGGCCAGAACACCCGAGCGGGGGAGAACTTCTTCAGGGATATTCTGCGTCAACGGACGATTGGATTGATTGAACAGGGGCTACCCTTGGTCGGCAGCGGTCTTGCGGATGTGCTCGCGCGAATGAGCCAGAACTGGGGTGTCATTAAACAGCAACTGGGGTTTGACAACCCTCAAACTGAAACAAACCGATTTTCCCTCCGACGTGAACTGCACCGCATCAAGAGTGGGGCCGGCTCCAGCGCCTCCTGGCAGGAAACTCTTGACCGATTGCGGGTTGACGACTTGAGGACCGACGAGGAATTCCGGAGGCTGTGCATCCCCTACTGGACGAGCGAACCAAGCGCGCCGCAACCGGCCATCGTGATTCCATTCGGCACCAACATTACAAGCCAACTGAACTATTTTGGCTGGCCGCTGGCAGGCGGCGATAGTTTCTATTCGACAACCAATTTCACGACCAAAGTGAGATCGGTCGGCGTGTGGTTCAGCAACTACAACGCCACGGCGTCAATCGGCGGTCTATCCAACACTCCCCGTGTTTATCTGGTTCCCGCCGGTGAGGACATCATGCGCGATCCTGACACCCGGGAACCGAGAGAGTGGCTCCTATTCGACCAGCGACTCCCCTCGCCGTTCCCCCTGAATATCAACAACCTGATCGCAAATCGGAACTGGCTTCCGGATGTGGACACAGTCCAGGGTGTGGTTGAGGCCCGTCGAACCGGAGATTTCCGAGCGTATCACGACAATGGAAACTTCATGCAGTCCGAGGCGATCAACAACAACCGCTTGATCGGTCGCTCAGTCTGGAACGCCAGGTGGTTGTTGATCATTCCCGGGGCCACGTTGCTCGCGGACGCGGATCGAGCGCTCGATCTGTTCATTCACGGCAATGGAAATCCGGGCGAAGGCATATCGGACATCCTGATATTCTTCCAGACCTACGGCTATTCCGCGGGAAAAGCGACGGATTAGACAGCCGCTTCGAGGCTACCGAGGCCCTCTCCCGATGATCCGGATCCGCTTGAATCAACACGCGGCGCGATGGCGTGGTCATTTCCTGACCGTGTCGCTCACGCTGACTCTCCTGCAATCGACGCAAGCGGTCGACAAGAGCGGCGTGAGCCCCAACACCATTTCATTGCCCAGCGGACCGGGGTCCATCGAAGGACTCGGCGAGGACTTCCAGCCCCACCTGAACACAGGCACCTCCAGCTATCGTGTTCCGTTGCGAGTCCCAAACGGGACTGCCGGACATACTCCCGAGCTTGCCCTGGTTTACGAGGGTGGGAGTGGGAATTCCTGCCTGGGTATCGGATGGTCGCTGAGCATCCCCTCGGTCCGACGCCAATGCGAAAAGGGGCTCCCGCGCTATGAGCCAAACGCGAAGGATGATGATTTCGATGGTCTGACCGATGAAGCCGATGAGGAAGATCGATTCCTCGACACCCAGGGTGAGGAACTCCTCCTAACAGACCGAGGATATTACTTTCCCGAAAAGCAGGAGCAGTTTATCCGCTGGCGGAAAGTCGACTCCCATTGGAAGGCTGAGCAACCCAATGGGGATGTCTGGGAGTTTGGCCGATCCGGCGATGCACGAGTCGAATCGCAAGGGCGCATCTACAGGTGGTGCCTCGACCGTCAGGAGGACACCAACGGGAATGTCATCGAATACAAATACACCCGGTTCCAGGACAGCCCAAACGAGAATCAAACTTACTTAACGGAGATCCGCTACGGTCCGGGGAGTCCCCCCTGGAGCGCCTTCTACACGATTGTGTTTGAGTATGAAACGCGCCCGGACACGATTGAGGACTATCGGAGCGGTTTCGTGGTTCGCACCGGGCTCCGAATGAAGAAGATCCACATGGCCCTCCAGGGCACTGTCAACGAGGCTGAATCCATTGGAAGCCTCGATCCGAACGGGCATCGGATCGGCGACATCAATCAGGATGGAGTCAAGGACGCCCTGATTCGCGTCTACGAGTTCAAATACGAGGCTCATCCGCATTGGTCTGTTCTCACCTCGATCACCACGGTTGGAGCGGATGGCGTGAGCACTCTTCCCCCTGCAACGTTCGCATACCAGCGCTTTCTCCTTCCATCCGTGGTCTCCGCGAACGGAAGCACGATTCTGAGTGAGAACGAGCCGACTTCGGTGATGGATACCGGGCATTCCGACCTCGTGGATCTCAATGGTGATGGTCTTCCGGACATTCTTCGGACCGAGATTGCGGGAGGGGGGCACACCGGATACCTAAACCTTGGACCGGCATTGGAGAACCACCTGCTGATTCGCTGGGACTCTGGGATTGAAGTTGATGCGACCGCGAACTCCGGCCAAGCGTGGCTATTGGACTTGAACAGCGATCAGGTGCACTTGGCCGACATGGACGGCGATGGACTTGCGGACCTGGTTTCCAACCCACCCCAGAATCAGAACCCGCACTACTTCAGGAACACCGGCAAGAACGGCTGGGGGCCGAGAGAGACCATGACGGTCGGCGACGATATTCCTCCGGCGCCCTTCGGCAATCCCGATGTCCGCACCACGGACCTCAATTTCGACAAGAACATCGACATCGTCCAGAGCATCCCCAACGGTTACCGTGTTTGGTACAACCTGGGCAAGGACCGCGAGACGGGAATCGCGCGCTATGGGGAGCGCATCTTAACCCCCGGCGCCATCCACGAAGACACGGTCATTCAGTTCTCCGAATCGGGAACGCAACTCGCGGACCTGAACGGCGACCGCCTGAGCGATGTGGCGCGCATCCGACCGACCAGCGTCATTTTTTGTCCGAGCATAGGGTATGGGATGTTTGACTCCTCCACCGTCGTTCCGATCCCCACGGATAACGGGCTTGAGCATGACGCCGGCTTCAGCTTTCTGGACACTGAACAGATCCAACGAGCTCGTCTCATTGATATCAACGGCGATGGTCTGGCCGATCTCGTGGTCGAACGCGCCGCACCTCGGGAAGTCTGGTGTTGGGAAAACCTTGGGAATCGCAGCTTCGCCGAAAGGAGGGTTATCACCGATCTCCCCGCCAACTTCGGCTTCATGGTGGACACGCGCTGGGCGGACATCAACGGCAACGGCACGGATGACCTGATCTACGCCGACTCCAATCTGGAGAACGGCGAACGGATCCGGGTTGTGGACATTGGCATGGCGCTCAATGGTGTTCCCTGTCCAAATATACTCTCGAGCATTGAAAACGGGATTGGACGGAGGATCCTCATTCAGCACCGCCCCACCACCTTTTTTGCCGCCTTGGACCGCTCGGAAGGAAATCCTTGGACGCACACGGTCCCCAATCCCACCGCCGTGGTTCATCGGATCATTGTCGAAGACGGACTCGGCCACCATTACACCACCGAAATCATGTATCACGAGGGCTACTACGATGGCGTGGAAAAGGAATTTCGCGGTTTCGCGCGGTCCGAACAGTTGGACTTTGGGGACGACTCCCAGCCCACGCTGGTGTCAGAGCATCACTTCGATGTCGGGGACACGGCTGAGGCCCTCAAGGGCAAGACTCTGCGCGTGGTCCGCAAGAACACGATGGGACAAGTCTTCGACGAAGAAATCACCGAGTGGTCCACCCGGGTGTTGCATACCGTCTCAGAGCTTCCCGACAGCTTATTAGCGCCCACTCAAGTCACCTTTCCCTTCCCCGTGGTCAAACGTCAGATCATTCGAGAGGAGCCGACAGGCCCAAGCGATCCCGTGATCCTCGAATCCGAGTTTGCCCATGACGACTACGGTAACAAGGTGATGGAGGCGAATTACGGGCGTGTCGAGGGTGGGAATCGAGGAGCGGGCGACGACGAACGCATCACCCGGACCGTCTTCTCGGCCACGCCGGAAGCCCGGATTTGGTCGGCGCCGGTGGATACAGTTGTGACAGACGATTCCACGCCGCCGAGAGTGGTCGGAAGGAACCAAGCCTACTATGACGGTCCCCCTCATGTCGGACTGCCACTCGGTTCAATCACCAAAGGAAACCTCTCTCGCGCCCGTGACTGGGTGGGGCCCGAAAACCCACCCAATCCGCCCGATCCCCTCCCGGAGCCACCCGAGAGATTCCTTCAGGTAAACACCAATCCGGACAACACGCTTTCGTTCTCGGTCACCGATGAGGATCTCGACCGTTGGATTCACACGACGCGCAATCAATACGACCCGTTCGGGAATGTGCTCAGCGTGGCCGACCCCTTGGCCGAACTGAACTCCAAGGGACTGTCCCCGGCGACCGGCCACTTCCGACATTTCACGTATGATTCCACCTTGCACACCTTTCCGACGCACGAGGAGATCTTTACGGGAAACGGGAATAGTCTCTTAATCCAAGTCGCATATGACCTGGCCTTCGGGACCATCACTCGCTCCAGTGATTTTAACGGGAATCAGACCGACTACGGGTACGATGTCTTTTCTCGCATAATCGCTATCGCCAAGCCGGGCGGCTCCCCGCGCGACACGCTCTCCATGCCGACCCTGGGGTTCACTTACATCCTTGCCGCCGATGTCCCACTCGGTGCAACTCAAGGAACCGTGAACTGGATCGAAACCCGCATGCACGAACAGTTCGGCGACCCCAACGCGTACTTTGTCTCCCGCAAATTCATCGACGGCCTCGGACGCGAGATCCTGTCCAAGGAGGAGGATGAACAGCCGGGCCGAACGGTCGTGAAATCCGCCAAGACCTTTAATGCGCGCCGGACAGAATATGAAACCATCCTCCCCTTTTACAGCCAGGCCTCCCTCGACTATGAATGGATCGAGGGTCCGGGCTGGACCGGAACCTGGTTGATCGACGGACAGGAGCAGGTCCTCGAACTCGATCAAGCCCCGAGAAACCGGATGTTCTATGACGCGACCGGGCGCGAGATCCGCATGCTCCAGCCGGATGAGGCTTTCACGCGCACAGAGTACCTGCCCCTTGTGCGGCGAGTTCTCGACGAGGAAGACACGAACCCGGCCTCCACACATTACGACACGCCGATGGTCTATCACACCGATGGACTCAGCCGCCTCGTGGGCGTGGATGAGGTGGTCAAGATCAACGATGACGGGACCCCGCGAGTCGATCCGGTGGCGTGGCGGACCACCTACAACTACGACCTTTTGGACGACCTCATTCGGATCACCGACAGTCAGAACAATATCAAGACTATCCAGTACGACGCCATCAAGCGCAAGACCTACATGGATGACCCCGACCGCGGGCGGATGTGGTACCGGTACGATGACGCAACCAATCTGATCGAATCCGTGGACGCCAAGGGTCAACGCATTACCTACACTTATGATGGAACCAACCGTCTCCGGACCGAGGACTACCACGACGAGGGAATGCCTCATTCGGCCAATCGCGCCTACAATCCTCTCCTTCCCATCGGGGACGCGAACCAACCCGACGTGGCCTATCACTATGATGCTCCCGCGCCGGGAGGCCCGATTGACCTCGGCGATGCCACCTTCGGAACCGCCGAGAACCTCCTCGGCTTCCTTTCATATGTCGTGGACCTCTCCGGGGAGGAGCACAATTCCTACGACGAGCGCGGCAATGTGCGCTGGGTGGTTAAGCGCATCCCCGATCCTCCGACGGGAATCCTCGTGTCGTACAAGACGGAGATGGCCTATGACGCCGCCGACCGAGCGGTGGCGCTGATTTATCCCGACAACGATCGGGTGACCTACACCTACAACGCCCGCAACCTGCCGGAATCGATCCCGGGAATTCTGAACCGCATCGACTACGCGCCCAGCAGCCAGACCATCGAAATGCTCTGTGGCAATGGGGTTCAATCAGGCTACAAATATGACCGGCGGATCCGGCTGTCTCATCTTTCCCATATTAGCACGAATCAAAGCAACCAGCCGCTGGTGGATTACGCTTACGAGTTTGATGGCGCCTCGAACATTACCGCGATCCATGACCTTCGTCCCGCTGAGGAAGTCCCGCTGGATTCTGAGCGGCGGAACACACAACTCTTCGAGTATGACAGCCTCTATCGTCTCACTCAGGTGAAGTACCCCCGGCAAGGGAAGACGCCCCAGATTGATTACCGCTATGACCGGATCGGGAACATGCTGCACCAAGCATCACCGTCAGGCCCGGACCACTTATCACAGATCGAGAACGGACTCGACGTGGTGAACCACTGGAGCATGGCGTATGGGGGCGCTGGTGGACCGAAGGACCGAACAGGTCGCGCGCCCGGAGCTCCGGCGGGACCGCACGCGCTCACCTCCACGCTCAGCGGTCGCGCCTATGAGTACGACGATAACGGCAATATGACCTTGATTGATGGTGCTCAAACCGACTGGGATTTCAAGGACCGCATGGTCGGCTACCACAGGGACGCGATCGACGCGACCTATGTCTATGACTACACGGACCGCCGGATCGCGAAACTGGTCAGCGACCAGACGGGAACCACGCATGTCCTCTATCCCGACAAGTATTTCGAGGTCCGGGAGTTCGACACGCCGACCAAGTATGTCTGGAAGGGGGAGCAGCGAGTCGCCAAGACCTCGCAGATGCTGGCTGAGGGCCGTGAAACGGTTCGTAGGCTTAGGCTGATGGAGGGCTGGAATCTGGTGACGGTCGGTGTGGTGATGGCCGACATGAGCATCCCGAACGTGTTTGGGGATGTGGAGTCTGTGTGGGGGTGGGACGGCCAGGCGCACTTTCAGCTTTCAGCCGCCGCGGTCATCACCGCCGGGTCGCCGTACTGGGTGCAGAAAGCCTCCTCGGATATCCGGCTTCACCGGGGAACCCCGATTCCGTTCGCCTCTCGGACCCTGCCTCCGGGGCGGCATCTCCTTGCCTGGCCGGGGCCGGAGGGATTCGATCTGGATTCCATCGAAGGGGAGTATTTCGTATGGAAATACGACGCGGAAGCCCAGGAATGGAAACTGCGGACAAACATTGAAGGCGAACAAGCCCTGAACCGACTGCCACCGGTCTTGGGTCCGGGAACGGGGTTTTGGGTGGATGGAATTAATCAGAGTGCCATCATCCATCAGCATTACTACATGAGTTTCTATCATTTGGATCATTTACAATCCACGAATTCCATTTCTCAAAGTGCCGGTGCAGTGGTAAATGAAAACCTCACATATCCCTTTGGTGCACAACGGCATCAGATTAAGACCGAGTCATACATCTACACTTTGATGGAGTATGACGGGTCCAGCCGGTTGTATAGTTTCCCTCACAGGTATTATTCGGCTGCGTCGTGTCGGTTTGCGTCGACAGACTTGTCGACCTGTATCCGAATGCAGTTCGGCGATGGCTCACCTCAATCAATCAATCCGTACAGCTATGTTGCCAACAACCCCTTACGCTACGTAGACCCAAATGGCCTATATAAACACGATATTGTAGTCCTTGTCCACGGGGTGGACCCCGATGGAACGTCGGGAAAGAGCATGGAGGATAGAGCAGCAGTTCTCCGGCTGGCAGGTGGGCCGAATGCTCCCGAAAGGATGATGCAACATTCTTGGTCAGGCCCGGGGAAAAACCTGATCATTCCTCCTGGTGCGGTAAAGAACTTGGGTGACACTCTGATCAGTACCTTCGACAAACTTTCGAAAGAGGGCAAAGGGGGGCGTCTAATCATTGATGCTCACAGCAATGGTACAGCAATTACACAGGCCGCTTTGGATTATGTTCTGGAGAAGAGACCTGACGTAAAGGTTCATCTGCTAAACTCCTCTGGATCACCAGTCATACTGGATGGAAAACGTCCGAATGTTGACCAACATATAGAGAACTTCCGGCTGTCGGATCCCATTGTCCACTTGAATACATCTAATATCCAATCAGGACTAGGCCAATATATGAGAAATCAGAACCCGTTTATGAGGGCAAGAGCAGTTCTCAAGGACTTTCATTATGACTCAGGCGGTTGGGGACATTCATGGAATACATATAACGAATTGGATGATTCATTTGTTCGGACTCTTCAAGAAGCGGAAGTCCAGACGGAATGATAGCGTGACGATCACGCAGCACGATCTTACTCAGGTGATGGCGGGGGATCTGTGGCCAATTGAGATAGGAGAAATGAAGGATGAAAAACACAACTGCGGTGATCACATTGAAGAGAGTCTTGGCACTATTTGTGATGATTTCGAACCCCGGGATGTTGCCGTCGCAGCCCATCCCCTCCATCCCCCCCCTCACCCTCTACGGGGCGCTGAGGACGCCGGAGGGAGGGCTGATTGGTTCGGGGGAGGTGGAGATTCGGCTCCAGCCACAGGCGGGTGGAACCACCATCACGCGACGAGGGGATGTCATGGACATCGGGGGAACTTACTCCTTCCGACTCCAGTTCCCTGTCAGCGAAACACAGCAGAGCAATACCCTGCTTCGGGGAAATCAGTACACCGGAACACTGCTCTTCATCCTGAACGGGTCCACGAGCACGATCCGGTCCAATATCCAAGTCCTGGCGGACATGGGGTTGCTTCAGCGCATCGATGGAGAGGGTCAAGGCCCGGTGATTACAGCAACTCCGACTCCAACAATCAGCGGAACTCCGACACGCACCTTCACCCCCACCGCGAGTCCCACCAGGACCTTCACTCAGCTTCCGGACGATACTCCAACCCCATCCCCCACCGGTGAAGGGCCCACCCCATCCCCGACCGGCGAAGGGCCCAACTACGACATCTGGCCGGTCGGGAATCCGGACCAGAATGTGGATTCGCGCGACTTGCTCGAGGCCCTCAAGGACATGAGGGGAACGAACTCTCAATTCAATTTGCTCGACTTTTCACAACACTGGAAGACCAACGGCGCTGGGAAAACGGCGGAGTGAATAGCATCGATGGAAATGACAAACAACTTCGAAAGATAAGACGCAAGGAGAAAAGAAATGCGATGGAAATATGAAGTCCTTATTCTCACGAGCCTCACCCTCATGTGCACGGAGGCCCGGGCCCAATGGGTCGAAGAAACTTTCAATTTGCACCCGGGCTGGAACGCGATCTACCTGGAGGCGCAACCGTTCCCGGCCCAGTGCGAATACCATTTCAATGACCCAGCCATCCAATCCGTCTGGGCCTTTGATGACCGTTTTTCGCCCGTGGAATTCATCACCGACCCCAACGCGCTTCAGCCCGAGACCCCCGACTGGTATTTCCACGCCCCCCCGCACAAGGAGGCCTTTCACGCCTCGACCCTCTTCGCGCTCGAGGCCGCGCGCGCGTATCTGATCCACGCCACCGCCGCGACCACCCTCGCGATCCCCGGACGTCCCACTCTCAGGGACCGGGATTGGGCGCCGAACTCGCTCAACTTCCGCGGACTCCATGTGGACCCGAATGTCCAGATCCGGTTCAACAAGTATTTTGAGGCCTCTCCCGCCCACCAGGGGATCATGATCTATCGTCTGGAGAATGATGCGTGGACCAGCATTCCCGCCACCACCTTTATCAAGGCGGGCGAGGCCTACTGGATCGAATGCAAGGAGCAGTCGGATTACCCGGGACCGGTGGACATTCGACTCACCGAAGGGACCTTCCTCGACTACAGTCAGAACCTGGTGGAACACCTTGTGGGATTCAAACACTTCGGCGCGGGCAACCGTTCAATCATGGTGCGTTCGCTTCCCACGGCGCCGGTGCCGGAAGTCCCGGAGACCCTCCCCGATGTCACCTTGGAGGCGCTGGCAGGCGAGGTTCCGCTGGAATACCTCGATTACGACTCGGAGGATGCGAACAGTGACCGGACAATCCAATTCGTCGACCTGCCCGCAACAATCCCCTTTCCAACCGGCGAGACCGCCGAGAAGCAACTCCGCCTCGCCGTGGCGCGCCGTGAAATGGCCCCCTACGATGGTCCCGAACCTTCCTCCTATCAGACACTTCTTGAGGTGAAAGATGGAGATGGCTTTCGGCGGATTGTCGGTGTAACCAGCAAGGGGACCTCGCGCGCCCCCTCCAAACTACTCGCCGAAAAAGGGGTCACCTCGGTCGATCCGATGGCGGGTCTGTGGGTGGGGACCGTGGTCCTGAACCATGTCAGCGAGCCGTTCCAGTCTCCCGACACGCTCTCTCCCACCCCGGCGGAATTCATCCTCAGGGTGATGGTCCACTTGGACGCGAGCGGGAACGCGAAACTCCTGCGCCGAGCGACCCAGATGTGGCGGGATGGAACATACCGGGTGACCACCGACCCGCAAGGCAATCAGGTGCGGGAGGTGGACACTCCCGGCTACTATGTGTTGGTGACCCCCACCGCGCCGCAATCGCTGCTCAATCAACTGGTCCCCGGCTCGCTACGCGATGGTCGGCCCTTCGCGCGGCGGATCAGCACCGCGGCGTTCTCGCTTCGCGATTCCGACGGCGATCCCATCGATCAACCCATGATCCTGTCCGGTCCTTTCGGGCAGGAGGGGTCCGTGCTTTCGACCACACTGATGCTTGAAGCGGACGATCCGGTGAATCCGTTCCGGCACAGGTACCACCCGGACCACGGGAACAACACCTACGCCATCGAGCGCGCGCTCGCCATCACCTTCTCCTCCGAGCCGCCCGATAGCGCCAACCTCGCGGGCTGGGGCAACACCCAGGTGGGGGGAATGTACGAGGAAACTCTACGCGGGTTGAAGCGGGATCCGATCCAGGTGGAGGGCACGGTCCGGTTCCAACGCGCCTCCACCGTGTCGGTGTTGAATGACGGGATCTGACCCGGACATGGGGTCCCGAGGAGAGATTGAGGTCATGACCATGAGGGCGCCCACTTTTCCGACTCAACGGAGAGAGAGACCGAAGGAAAGTGGGCGCCCATTTCTCTTTCTCCGGGAGTTCTTGGCCGGGATGCTCCGAGTGGGCCTCGGAGCGTGCATTCTGTTCGGATTCTCGCGTGGAGGCTTGCGCGCGGAGCGCCCGCCGGAAACGCCCCTCCTCATCTATGGCGCCGTGGTTTCGCAACGAGATGGCGGCAGGCAGGTGGTTGAAGGGGAGGTGGAGGTGGTGATCGCCTCGAACACCAAGGGGGCGCTCCATCCGATCACCGCCGAGGTGCAAGACTATGGTGGAAAATACTCCTATCGAATCGAAGTGCCGGTCGCTCTCGACCAAGGCCCGCCGGATTACGTGACTCCTGGCGAGATGTATATGATGCAGGTGACCTATCGCTACCAGGGAATCCCCGAAGTGCTGCCACCCATGGAACTGGTCCCGGAAATCGGGGCGCTCATGGAGTTGCCGGAAGTGGAAAGCGTCAACGCCCCCGGTCGACCGGACACCCCCACGCCCACCCTTGTGTCGGACAGTCCCCCAAACACTCCAACCACATCGCCCACCGGACCCACTCCGAGTCGCACATCCAGCCCCACGCGGACCGAGTCAGCGACCCCAACGCAAAAACCCACATCCTCCCAGACGCCTACAAGCGCCGCCACACCCACTCCGACCGATCCGGTCGCCGAGAACCCCTTTGACTTGGTCCGGGATGGTCGGATCGACGCCAAAGACTTGCTCAAGATGCTTGAGGGCCAGAGCACGGCGCCAAACGGAAACCATGACCTCCTAGACTTCTCGATTCATTGGAGCTCCACAGACTGATTAGGGATAGGGCCGTCGGGAAGGCGAGTGGAGATCACAAGCCCCTCCCGATCCCGCGGCCTTCTCGCCCACAAAGTTTTCGCCGATGCACACGTCCTCAAGTTCTATTTGCCGTTCTCCCCGGGGAATTGTTTAAGACCCACGCAAAGCCGGTCGACCGTGTCCCGGTAAGACTTGTCCGCGGCGGCTTGGGATTCGGAGGGAAGGGGCGGGATCCTTTCTTCAGACTGAAGTTTCAACCGTTCGCGGTAGGCATCGACCGCTTCAAGAACCAGGCGGGCATGGGCCGCGTGGTAAGTCTCGCCGGAACCGGATTCGACGAGCTTGGCGTTCAAGCTGGAAGCCTCCACGATCTGATCCCTCATTCCCTCCAAGCCGGCGGGAAGCGTATCCGGCGCGAGAGACGGGGGCGTTTGCTCCTCCCACCAAGCGTCGAATGGGGCCTTCGGTTGGGCATCCCCCAGAAAGATTTCCACGGAAGCCCTGTCCGGAATCCCTTGATAGGGAAGAGAAACGGAGGACTCATCAAAGCTCTTCCAAGGCTCTCCGTTGATTCGAGCCGCGCCAATCTTTCCGTTTCCCATCGTCTTGATAAAGAGTTGTTTTGCCCCGAAACGGATCGGGAAGTTCTGCTCCAGCTCGGTTATCCCTGGGGGGATGTGTGGGACCAAGACCAGACTGTCGGCCTTGTACAGGTATTCGAAAAGCCCGCGTATCATGGCCGCCGGGGGGCCGAAACTGTCGTAGCAAAGATTGATCGCCTCCTTCGGTTGATACACTTTGCTTCCAAAATCGACGAGGGGATTATCCATCCTGAATTGGCGCGCGAAGGTCAGCAACTGTTTCATGGACCGGCGCGCGTCCTCGAACTTGCCCAGACGGTGGTAGGCCAGAATCATCCGGGCCTCGCAGGTCGACCAGTGCCCGCCGTTGACCCAGGTGCCAAACTTCCAAAGCCAGTCATCCGGTTCCTCGTACATGTCGTCCAGTCCGGGGCAATTCGGGAGAATGAAATCATGGGGACGAAGGCCCGGGATCGCAGCGATCTTGTTGTAGATTTTCTCGGCTTGATCGTCTGGGACCACGCGAAACGCGATCGCGTCATGGTTGGGCGACGCTTCGAAGTAGCCGTGCTTGCCGGCGCCGTAAACGCCATGTTTGGTCCCATCGGGGTCCAGGGATTTGAGGAAATACCCCTCTTCGGTTGTGATGGCCGAGAGGCCTTGTCTGGCAAGCTCGCGCCGCTCGGTGAAAAGACGGACCTTCGCCTCTTCGCCTGCGAGTCTCTCCAATTCAATCAGACGATCCAATGCGGCGATGGTGGTGATGGAAAGCCCTCCGAGATAGGCCTTGTCATAAGTCCCATCAGGGCGCTTCCACCCCGCGTAGCTGGGCGCGAGCAGGTTTCCCGCCGGACCGGCGAGAAACAGGTTGTTCCTCGGATCCCGGCGGGATTCGAGGAAGTCGGCGCAGCGGCGGAGTTTTGGAAGATACCGGGCAATGGCGTCCGCGTCTCGGCTGATCAACAACAGTTCGGACTGAAGCAGAAGTCCTGCCGCGGTGAACTCCATCCCCCAATCGTGGATGTCAATCCGACCATCCCCTTGTTTGTAAGCGATCCAACCCGGGCTGGCGGCATCGCACAGGCAACCGTCCGGGGCGACCCAATCCTTGTAGCCCTTCCTTTTGCCGTCCCCCATCTGATCGAACCAGAGGTCCTGGGCGTTTTGCAGGAAGGTGATGTATGGCTCGACATAGAAGGGGACCGCGCAGTATGTCGGACCGTAGCTGTTCTGGACCCACCAGGCGCCCCAGGTGGGCCCCTCGACGAACCCGTTCCAGGTCGGGGTGTACAACATGGCGACATTCTGGAACTCCGGATCGGGGGCGAACATCCGGCGTGAGATGTCCAGGAGCTGGAGATACTCCAGGTCACCCTGGCCGGAATAGAATTTGCCCTCGAAGCGTTCGGCGACGGCGCCCACGGAAGACAACGCGACGGCAACAGACAAGGATAGCGGAATGCGGCGGGGGCAGCGCATGTTTCGGGGCCTCCAATCGAGCTTGGCGTGATTTGCGGGCGGGACGCCTTCGATCCGACAGGCGATTCAAGTCACGGCAAAGCTTGGCTTGCGTGTTTTCCACTTACCCCGCGTGAAGTCGGGGCACTCCACCGGCGCGCTTCCTTGGGCGATCGAATCGCCGGAAAGGGCCACGATGCTGCTCATCGTGGCGGAATCGTAAACGTCGATCGGTGTCTGAGTCCCTTCCCGCACGGCTTTGAGGAACATTTTGATCTCCAAAAGATCGGTCCCACCGTGTCCGAGTTTGCGTTCGGCCGGAGTCAAGTCCCGCCACCAAGGGTGGTCGAACTCCACCTGGTAGGGGTCGAAGGATTCCCATTCATGGTATTCCGGACTCCGGCCCACCAGATAGAGGGCATTGCGCTGCTCGTTATAGATGCCTCCGGTTCCCTGAAGCATCCACCGGTTATCATACGGACGGGGCAATTGCATGTCGTAATTGATGACGATGGACCTTCCTTTGTGAGTTCGCACCACCGAAGTGACAATGTCGCCCTGCTTGTATTCCCGCTTGGCGTTGGGGTGTTCAGGGCCAAACTTGCGAATGAAATGGTCGTTGATCCCCCTGGAGATTGTGGCGGTCGAAGTGATCGTGGCGTAAGCGTCGCCGCAGTTGATATCCAGCCAGCTCAGGACAGGTCCCTGGCTGTGGGTGGGATACTGGTCACGGTTGTACTTGACGAGAAACTCCCCTCCCCACCGGATATTGCCCGCCTCATCAAAGAACCAGTGGTCCACGCAATCGTGGGAATGAGCGCAATGGCAGTGGACAATTTCCCCGAACAGGCCCTTCCGGACCATGTTCAGAACCGCCAGATTGTCGCGGCGGAAGCTCCAGTTCTCGAGCATCATGCAAGGCACGCCGGTCGCTTCATGCGTGTCGACCAGTTGCCGGCATTCCGCAAGGGTGATCGCCGCCGGAACCTCGACTCCCACATACTTCCCATTTTGCATGGCGCAAACTGCCATGCGGGCATGCCAGTCCCAGGGAGTGGCGATCAGCACCGCATCCAAGTCGTCGCGCTCCAGAAGCGACTGATAGATGGTCTCGTCTTTGGTATAAGCCTCAGGTTCCGTTTGACCGGAATCGGTCACCATTCGCCGGGCCTTCTCGGCGGCGGCGAGGTTGATATCACAGACAGCGGGCACATCGACGCCCCCGATCCTCAGAAGGATCTCCAGGAGGCCGCGGCCCCGGTTGCCGACGCCGATGACACCGACTCGGACGCTTCCCTGCCCTTGCGGAGCTCCGACGGCCGAGAACGATGGAAGGGCTGCCACGCCGACCGTGACGCCCGCCGCTGCTTCCATAAAGCGCCTCCTCTTCATTCGTTTCGGGTTCATGGTCCTCGGAGAGTCCCCTTTCTGAGTTGGATGTCGCTATTCCCCAATCACAACCTTTGCCCGCGGGACCTCGCCCACTCTCCATACCCTTTCTATTGCGCGGTCAACTCAAACAGTCCCACGGACCCCGCCTTTATTGGCTCGAACTCAATGCCGCATCGCTGTCCCTCAATGGTTTGTTTTTCGGTCGCGAGCCCCTCCGAATTGTATGCGGTCAGTGTGTACGCCCCTGATGCGGATGGGGACCAGGGCTCCGGGTCGCAACTGAGACGAATCCTTCCACCCGCTTCAGCGTTTGTGACAATGACAAAAATCTTGTCCGGCAGGACATACGCGCTGACATGGGCATCCTCGCATGGCGAATTCAGGATGCACTCCCCGATGAATGTTCCATCCGTGAAATAATTCAGGAATTGAGCGCGGAGCTTGGCGCAGCGCTTGACCGCCTCGCTCAACTCCGGGTCATTCGAGATCCAGTCCGACCCGTTGGTTGAGTCCGGCTTCATCGGCCACACATTCATGTACAGGTTGTCCGCGAAGCACCGATACACTGTTTCGACGGCGTGGTTGACATTGACGTTCATGCGGGGCGAGGGGAACACGCTCACAAGGGGTTGGATGTGCTCATGCGCTTTCCAATTCCAGGTGTAGTCCAGATAGTTGCAGTTGGCTTCGAAGTTCCGAAGCTCCTCCCCGGCGAAGGTCGACTCCGGGTCCACTTCTTTCGCAAGTTCTCGAATCTTGAGGGTCAATGTGTTCAGGTTAGGCTCTTCCGGGACACTCCAGTATTGGTCCCAGCAGAGCGAGGGAATCCCACTTTGGATCAAACGTGTGCAGGACGACAGCACATCCTCCTGCCATCGCGGATCGGTTGTGTCCACTTGGACGCAGGTGAATCGCGAGGCATACCCCGGATTGAACTTCGGGATGAATTCGGTGTGATAAGTCCAGTTCCCGCTTCCGGGAGTCACGCTCAATCCATACCGCTCCGCCGTGGTCTTTTCCGCTTGCAGCACACTGATGAAGGGAGTGACATTGACTCCGATCTCCCTGCATTTCCTGACAGCTTCGATCAACTCCTGCTCGGTTCCAAGATGCGGGTAGGGGGCGGGCAGGGGCAGAACGAAGGGCTTGTGCCAGATCCACATCACCATCTCGTCTAGACCGTGCTCTTTCGCCTCCTCAGCCAACGCGAACAGGTCTGAAAATCTCCAGGTTGCATCACTCGGATCGCTGGGCTGGTTCTGGCACATCCACAGAGATCGAAATCCCAAGCCTTTCCTGACGTGGTCGGGAACCGGAAAACGACGCCTTATGTGTTGTCGAGCCCATTCCCTGTAGGGCTCGATTCCCTTTGCCCAGCCGTTGCCGTGGGGAGTCAGCCAAAACTCGCCGCTCGACCACCTTTCCCCCGGCGCGATCTCCACCGTGTGCTCGTTCATCAGGCGCAAGAGTTTGTCGCTGTCCGACAGATGCAGGATGACCCGAGTTTGGGGATCCCATCCCCAGCGGCGAGGAAACAGACTGAAACCTCCCTGCAAACCGCCCAGGTCCATCCACCGGACAATCATCTCGGTGTCGTTTGAATCCCCGCTCTTCAGAACCTTGAAACAGGCGTTTGTGGCGTAAAAGCGATCCAAGTCGGAAGTTTGCAGGTCGCGAAAGGGCCTGAGCACGGACCCCGCTGTCCGGAAGACAGTTCCATCCGCTCCCGCAAAGGGGACAAGCCCCGCTAAGTCCGGAAACATCACTTGCCGGATGGGAAGCGAGGATCGATTGTGGATGTTGGCGGTGAGAATCACGGAGCGACCATCCGTGGCCGCTCGCACTTCGACAGTCGCCGACACGGAACCCGGAAGAGCAAACGCCCTGCTGGAACCGAGTTTCTCCCATGCGATGACCACGGACTGGCCCGATATCTCGACACTCGCTCCCGTCGAGAAACGGGTGGCCAGCCGCAAAGGTTCGAATTCCGGAATCGGAAAGGCGAGGTCAAGCAGTCCAGCCCTTTCCTTCGATGCTTTCAGAAAGGTCTCCACGCCCTCGTACTGGAGATGCGTGACACCGCCCGTTTCGCGGTCGAGGGAAATCGCCAGACCGTTCAGCACACAATCCACCGAACCAGTCTTCACTTCGGGTGTAACCTGGCCGGAAGCCCCCACTGACAGGGCATATAGCATGCAGACCGAGATCGTGGTGGAGATGAAAGCGCGGTGCATTTCCGTCCTCTCCGAGCGGATGATATTGTAGGTCCTAATTCCGAGCGATGGAATCATAGGGCTCCGGAAGTCTGCTCAAGAAAAAGTTGTCTCCACCCTTCCCGTCCCCTCCGCACCTCTCTAATTGAGCCTCGACTGAAAGGCATACCGCCCAGCCGAAGCACGGTAAACCGAGGCGCCGTTCTCACGCCTCAGGAATCGAATCCCCTTTTCCGGCGAGATGGGTTCTCCACTCTCCATGACCGTGTCGGCGTCCGCCGATGGAACATGGATCTCCGCGAACGTGTTGGGAGGTATCGCCACATCCCACGAAAAATCGCCCTGATCGCGACGCCAGTGGCTGCGGATGGGGCCGTACATGGAGTTGTAAGATGCCTCCACGAAGGTCAGGTTTCCGGCCAGGGACGGTTTCAGAACAATTTTCTTGAAGCCGGGATGGCCCGGATCCGATTGAATCCCCGCCAAGCATTCATGGAGCCAGACGATGAAATCACCGAGGAGCATCACATGGTTGTGTGAGTTCATTCCCGGGTCCGCCGTGTCGCCATTCCACAATTCCCAAATGGTGGTGGCTCCATGATCGATCATGTAGCCCCAGCTCGGGTATTCCCGCTGGGTCGCGACTATGAAGGCAGTGTCCGATTGCCGGTTTTCGGCCAGCACACGCATGAGCCACTGCCCACCGATCAACCCCGTCGCCAGATGCCCTTTCTGGGAAACCCTGATGGAATCGATAAGGTGGTTGAGCACCACGCTCTGCTTACCCTCGGGCGCCATCTTAAACGCCAAAGCGAGAACACAGGTGGTCTGCGTGCCGTTGTCATACTGGCCCTTTTCCTCGTTCCAGTACTTCCGGTTGAAGGCCGCCCTCATATCGTTGGCCGGCAAACGGTATTCGGCGGCGTCTTCCTCGTGCCCGAGGAGGGAGGCATAACCCGCCATGAGATCAAGGTCATGGCAGAAGTAGGCGGTCGCGATGAGGGTCCCAGCGGTTTTCCGGGCAGGGTCCTTGCTGTGGATCAGTTCCTGGGATTCGGGGGGCACGCACCAATCGCCGTACTGGTCACGCGGCATCAAACCGTCCTGGATAAAGCCGCGCATATACGCAATCCAGCGCTTCATCCCCGCATAGTGGCGCTCGATCACCCTCGTGTCGCCGGATTTCTCATACAACATGCCGGGGATGATGAGGAAGCTGCTGGGCCAGGTGACATTGTCCGTGTAGAAGGGGTAATAAGGTGGAGCAACATCGGAGATGCTTCCCGAATCGAGTTGCGTGTCCTCGATGTCCTGGACCCACTTCGCGTAGAACCGGGCGGCGTCAAACAGGTACATTTCCCCTCGCGATTCCTCGGAACGATCGCCCAGCCAGCCCTGCCGTTCATCGCGCTGAGGACAGTCCGTGGGAACGCTTCGGTAATTCCCCCTCGTTCCCCAGACCGCGTTTCGATAAACCTGATTGATGGTTTCATCCGAGCATCGGAATGATCCCGCCGGTTCGAGTGCATCGTGGACAACCTTGCCCTCCAAGACCGATAGGTCCGGCTCTTCGGGGTATCCCCGCAGCTCGACATAGCGGAAGCCATGGTAGGTGAATCGGGGTTCGTAAACCTCCTCTCCCTCGCCCTTCAGGATGTACACATCCATGCATCTTGCACCCCGTAGGTTGTCGGTAAACAGACGGCCATCGTGGAGGGTCTCCGCGAAGCGAAGGGCCACGTGAGCGCCTCTCGCCCCCCTCACCTTGAGGCGGACCCATCCAACCATGTTCTGGCCCATGTCAAAAAGGGCCACCCCTGGTTCGGGGGAGCTGATGGATTTGGGTTGGAGAGTCTCGGTCACGCGGATGGGATCGATCGCTTCGGCGCACAACTTCCCCTTGGGAGCATCAACCTCGGAGGCCTTGCGCCAATGGGAGTCATCGAACCCGGCGCGGCTCCAATCGTTCATTTCAAGGCGCGCGTCGTAGCGCTCGCCATCGTACTCATTGTTGGCCGTGATGGGACCCTCCGCGGTGATCCTCCAATCGCCGTCGGTCACGATGCGGCGCGTATCCCCATCTTCAAAGGCGATGTCCATCTGAAGCAGGAGCTTGGGAAAACCGTAGCTGCGCATCCCCACGAAGGAGCTGTCTCTGGGCGCGTAAAAGCGCCCGTTACCAAGCCACACCCCCAGAACGTTCGCGCCCTCCTTCAGGAACTGCGTGACATCCTGAGTCACATAATAGACGCGCTTGTCGTAATCGCTCAAAGCGGGGGAAAGAACCGCGTCACCGACCTTCCGGCCGTTCACATGAAGTTCGGAGACACCGAGGCCGGCCATGTGGATCACCGCGGACTTAAGCGGCTTTTCCAGTTCAAACGCGCGGCGCAGCATCCGAGCCGGCAGCTTCCTCGAATCCGGTGTTACCAGTTGACCCCAGGGGTCCATGCCGTACGGCCCGAGATCCGATGCGGCCTCCCAAGCGGAATCCTCAAAGCCGGTCTTGTTCCAATCCGCTTGGGTCTCGCTGGTGACCCGCCACTGATTGTCCGTGGGGATGGCAACCTCGGATCCGTCGTCGCAGGTCATCCGGACCATGCCGATGAGGCCCGCCGGATTCGGCCCATCCCCTCCATTTTCAGCCTCCACGGCGATCACATTCCCGCCCGGGCGGATTCCATTCAGGAGATTGAACTCCGAGGCGCTGTGATAATCGCCGGACGCGCCACACCGCTCGCCATTCAGGTAGACTGTCATGCGGTTGTCCGCCGCAAGCCAGGCCACGGCCGAAATCAGCCTCTTGTTCTCAGGCGCATTGAATGTCCGGCGAAAGAAGCAGGCCCCGACCGGCATGGCCGCTATAGGTCCACCTCCGGCGCGCCAAATCCAGCGCGCGGGATGGAGGCTCTCGGGGGCTGGGCCTTCGTCAAGCCCGATCCAGCGCGCGGTCCAATCCTCAGGCCGCAAGACGCCCATCGACCAACGCGCCGGCGCGCTCCAATCCGAAAGGCGCCCAGCGTCGTCCCGAACACGGACTCTCCAGAAGCATCGCGCTCCCGATGTGAGCGGCTTTCCACGGTACGGAACCTGGACCGACTGATCGGTGGCGATCAGTCCCGAATCCCAAAGGTCCGCTTTCCCTGGTTCCAGAAGGTCCGCGCGGCTGGCGACCAACACCTGATGGGCTTGTTGCGCGGCGCCAAACCGGTCCGACACGAGCCGCCAGCTCAAACGAGGGTCTGGCATGTCGATTCCGAGGGGTTCTTCTCGATACTCACAGCGAAGCCCCTCGACCCGCACATCGCTCGGCGGTTCGGCCCACGCCAGGGTCACGACACTCGCCACAAGGAGGAAATGCGAAATATCGATCAGGTTCTTCATGCGGGTACCCCCCGGATTCTCGGATCAATGGAGCGGCCGTGCTCCAACTGGCGGATTTAGCCGGATCACGGCCCCTCGCCACAGGTCGCTCGCCAACATCTGGCGAAATCAAACAGCACCGCCGCTAGGTTGTCCTCGGCATGGCCAGTGTCGATGAGCGACATAAGGTCCAAAGCATCCACCCTGCAATCCGGCACGATGTCCACCGTCCGGATGGGAGTGGCCGACGGCACGGAAGTAGGAGTCTCCGTCGCGGTGGCCGTAACGAGCTCAGTGGGCGTGGGGGTGGGAGTGACGGATGGAGGCTCGGCGGCGTCCGCCACGAAGACGTTGAACTGGGCTTCCTCCTGGGATTGGGTCATCGAATCGCTCAGGTCGATGATGTCGGTGATCCCTTCGGCGCGCAGCCGGTTCTCGATGCAAAGCATGAAGTTCCTGAAAGTCCCTCCATGGGTGGCCGCGCTTACATCCGCCGGGGAGAAGGCCACTTGGCTCAGGATCCGGGACGAAGCGTAATAGTCGAGCGCCACGGGATCCGTGCCTGCCAGGATAAGGTCTTCGCGCACGCAGGAATCGGCGTCATCGGTGTTGCCCGCTGGGTTGATCCAGATCGCGTCAATGATATCCAGGTCGGCGCGGCGGACCTGGGCGATCTGACGACCCAACAGACCATACCCCACGTGCCGATTCTGATAACCCCAGAAGTACCCATGCATTCGGTCCCAGTCCGCGAAGAGGGGATCGGGGTTGGTGATTGTCAGGAACCCAATGTAGTTCTTGAGCGCCAGTGTCGCTCCCGCCATGCCGTGGGCTTTCATGACTGGGAAGTTGATCATCTTCAAGCGGTCCGATTCGTACGAGCTCCCATTCCACACACCGTGCCGCATGCTGATGTGATAGGTCGCTCCGCCGATATCGAGAGAGAACTTGGGCCAGGCGAGTTCGTGGTTGCCGCTTCCTCCCACGGCCGCTCCGGTAACATACCCATCTTCGCCGTTGCCCTCCGAGAATTCGTCCACGAAGTAGGATCCGAAGGCGTCCCAGTATGAGGTGGCAACGCGATGGCCCTGCCCGACAAAGGCATCGGCCACATCCTGATAGGAGGTCAGGGGATCTTCCGCGTTGTTGTACTCCGGGGTGTCCAAATCGGGTCTGACTCCCTGCGTGTTCTCCCCCACGATCACGGCGCCGGTAAAGCCATCGGGATGGCGGACGAGCCTGTAGATCAGGCCCTTGACCAAGTCGATGCGCGTGTGGTTGTAACGTTGGGAGGGGCCATAGCTCCATTGGTTGTTGACTTTGATGACCACGACATCATCGGAGGCGAACAGTCCATTTGGGGTCGCCGTGGTACGGTAAAAGGGGGTGTTCCGGGCGGTCATCAAATCCACAAGGGCATTCATCCCCGCATCGCTAAACGCTTCCTCTTCAGTCACTCCGGGGGGCAGATCGCCGCCATCCAGGGAGTAGGTCGCGGCGGGCGCGTTCCGGGCCACAAAGACATCCGAGATGGCGCCCGGGTTCGTCCAGGCAGGGACCGTGAGGGTTGTTCCGGCTCGGGAGGGTGAAGGGCGATTCCCCGCTGCCAGGGTCAGCACCAGCATCATCCAGCAGACAACGAAAGCCGCACCCACCGCGGCGGCCTCCCGTTTGCGATCCGGGATCAGCCGGGACAGCCTTCGACGGAACGCGCAGGTGGCCGCCACCAGACCCAGCACGCCGGTCCAGTAAGCGAGAGAAGCGAGCAGGGTGGCCAGGGCGGCCCTCTGGCAGGGGTACTGCAGACGGCTGGGTTTGAATCCGGCTCGCGCCAAGAGCCAGAGAAGTGAGAGGACCCCCGCCAGGCCAAACACAAGGTGGGGATGATTCAGGGTGTGGGACCGAGGTTGCGATGGTTCGTTTGGAGGTTTGCGATATCTGAACATGTCGTCTCTTGCCTCCCGCGCGGTTGGAACCGTATGGAGGTGTCTTGCCGCGGACCCGGCCTTAATCTGGGGACAGAGTATATCATGGAAAGGGGTGTTAGGTGGAATGAATTACCGGATTGCCGGTAATCTTTGTCCAAGCCGTTTGGGATGAGCCGGAGGGTCGGATCGAGGCAGCCATTCAGAACTTCTCGACCAACTCAACCATCTTCTCGTAGTTCCTCAAAGTCTGGGGCGGCAGGAATCGCCCGTAGGGGGCGGCGGATGGCATGAGAACAAAACCTCGTCCCGGGCCGCTTGTCCCTTCCTCAAGCGCGCGCTTGACTTTCTCCGCAAACAGATCGGCGGGCAAGTTTTCGATATCGGCGACCTCGATGTTTCCGAACAAGGTGAGGTTCTTGCCATACCGTTCGCGGACATGGCGAAGTTCCACATCGCCCTGCGGCGGCGGCTCGATGGGATCCAATCCGTCGGGTTCCATGGACACGATATCATCGAGGATCGCCTTCAGCTTTCCATGCGAGTGAATCCTCGCATACCCTCCAAAGCGGTGGATCACTTGGATCATGGGTCGGACATAAGCGCAAACATACTCTCTGAAAAGCGCGGGGCTCAGGTAGGGGGGTGAGGCATACTCCGGTCCGTAAATCCGCCAAAGGCGACCCGGGGCCGCCCGGGCGACCGCCTCCGTTCGGGACAAGAGCGCCGATGCGAACCCATCGAGCAAGCGGCGAAACAGTTTGGGCTCGGTCGTGGCGATCACCATGTAGTCCGCCATGTGAAAAAGCGAGGCCGCCAGGCAGAGTGGATCGGGCGTGTCGATCATCACAATCCCTGAGTCCCCCAAGGCCTCCTCGGCCTCGAACAGGGGCGAGGGATCGGGGGCGCCACCCACCTCCATCGGCGGAATCTGGAGGTAGGTTTCGAGATCGCCAACACCCTTGAGAAGATGTTCGACAGTCCAGACTGTGTCGAGATCACGATCGCGGCGCGTCCGGGAAGTAAGCACTCGATCTCCGACCTCAATCGTTCGAACATGGATACGGCTCCCACCATCCAGATAGGTCTTCTCCTGCGCGATCTTTTCGAGGGGGTCCGGCAAGACATCGCTGAAAGCCAGCCCGCGCATGACAATGCGGTCGGTCTTCTCCCTGGCCAGCTCGATCAGCGGCAGCCAGGATGAGTCCGAGTGAATGTTGAAAGGATCCGGATCGTCAGGGTCCTCATCCAGGCCGTTGATCTCGTAAAAGGAGACCGGAGGCCGATCCACGGGGTCGCCGCGAATTGAAGCCATCAGTCTTTCCCGACGATTCATGGGACCTCCGACGAATGCATGGTTATCACCTCTCGACCTCACCCCATGGGATGGTTCCACCCATCGGTCGCTCCTATAATACCCCCCAGTAAATGAATTTCGAGGCGAGGTGTGGCGATGAGTGGGAAATTCCGGATTGGGTCCGTGGTGGCAACAGGAGTCTTGGCCATGAATCTCTGCAATGACCCCTTGGCGGCGGGTGAGCCAAGCGCTCGGCGGGCGCTGTATTTCACCAAGTCGTCCGGTTTCGAGCACAGCGTGGTGAAGCGCGAGGGGGACCGTCTCGCGCACAGCGAGGCGATATTGACCGGCGCCTTCGCGAGGCATGGAGTCGAGCTGATCTGCACCAAGGATGGCGGCATGCTCACCGCCGACAACCTGAAGAAGTTTGATACCGTCCTCTTCTACACCTCCGGCAACCTTCTCGAGGCGGGGACTGACGGGTTTCCTCCCATCAGCCAGGAGGGCTACGCTCAGCTCCTGGAGTGGATTCGCTCGGGAGGCGGGTTTATCGGCATTCACGCCGCCACCGACAGCAATCGTGGCGATGAACCCACCGAATACACCAAGCTGATCGGCGCGGCCTTCGTGTCCCACGGGAAGCAGGAGGTCGCCACGGTAAAGGTGGTCGACCCGAGCTTCCCCGCGATGAAGGGGCTGCCGGTCGAGTTTCGGATGATTGACGAGTGGTATGTTCACAACCAGGTCAACGCCGCCGGAAACATGCGTGTGCTGATGACACTGGAGACCGGCAAGATGGAGCAGGAGATGTACAACAAGGTTCCCTCGATGCCGATCACCTGGTGCAGCAATTACGGAAAGGGCCGAGTTTTCTACACCGCGCTGGGTCACCGGGAGGATGTCTGGGAGATGCCGCTGCTTCAGGGGATGATCCTCAAGGCATACGAGTGGACCTCCGGCCGGGTTCCGGGAGACACCGCGCCGAATTTCGAGGAGTTCCTGAAATAGGGAGAGAGGGAACACGACCGAACGTGTCCCTCCGGAGGGGTGTCTCATTCTCCGGCCAACGCATGTCCGGACCGAATCCACTCCCCCACTTGCATCAGTGTTTTGACATCAATGTCTCGGATCTTCCCGGCGGGATCGGGGCCGACATTGAGAGAGAAGAGGTTGCCGTGCTCCACCGCCCCAAGATAGTCGCGGTAGATCTTCTCGGGGGAATGGCAGAGGGTGTCGTGCTCCGACAACGAGTAGAACCAATCCGCCCCGCCGACATGCTCCGGTAGAATGGGGTAGGTGAACTCCGCCAAGAGGTATCCCTGGTATTCGGCCTCCCCTTTTGTGTTGAACCGACTCGCCCCGGCGCCGCCCACTCGTCCCGGAGTCCCTCGCTCGCGCAGCGCAAGCTGTCCCGCGGGCGCTCCGTGGTTGAACCCGACGAAGCAGTCCGGCTGGAATCCGCGCACCCAATCAGCGGTCTCCGGGTGCCCCAAGCCGCCCTCTCCCTGGGCATGATCCATCCAGAAGAACTCGATGGGACCATACCGCGTGCATAATTCCTTCAACTGGGCCTTCTTCCGGTCGCTGTCCGCTCCGCTCATCCAGATGGGATCACGATACCGAGGGTCCCCCGGGATCAGACCGTCCCTCGGAATGTCCTCCTTGATCCAGGTCCAATCGGCCTCGGAGAAATAGAGCGCCAGTTTCAAGCCGTGTGTGTCGCACGACTGCCTGAGCTTTGCGAGGACATCGATCCCCAGCGGGGCGCGCGTGACCTTCCATTTCGTGGTGTCTGTGTCCCACAGGCAGAAGCCATCGTGATGCTTGGCCAGAAACAGGATGTACTTCATCCCGGCGGCCTTGGCCACTCGGCACCACTGGTCGGTGTCGCATCCGGTCGCTCGGAAGAAGCCGGGATCCTCGACCCCACGGGTCCATTCATGCCCCGAGAAAGTGCTCAGGGACCAGCAGATGAACATCCCGAAACGCAGTTCCTTCAATTGCGCGGCTCGCGTCTCATCGGGGAGTTTGTCCGCCGGTCCCGCGGCCAGCGGCGCGCAGGCCAATAACGAAGCCACGGCCAATGCCTTCGGATTCCCGCACATCAACAAGCCCTCCCTCCCGTGTATTCGGTAAGAAGGCCCAAATAGGTCCGGTATTCGCTCAGTGAAACTCCCGGTGGGGTCTGGTGGTCCACGCTCGGGATGAAGCCCCCGGTCTTGATCACGGGAACCAGACGCTCAAATTCACTCCGCATTGCCTGTTCCCCATGGGTCATGACCATCTTGTCGTAATGGCCGATCATGCACAGATCCGGGAATTCTCCACGCAGCCGCAGGGCATCGACTCCCGCTTGGCGCTCCAGTGGAAGCACCCCATCGATCCCCACCGAGCGCAACCAGGGCGCCAGGTTGGTCACATCGCCGTCCGTATCGACAATGGCCAGCATCCCCATCTCTTTGGCCCGTTCCACCAGCGGGCGATAGTAAGGCGCCAGAAAGGCATCGCGGCAGCGCCCGGAAATCATGGGGCCGTGGTTGTAGGACATATCCTCCGCGAGGGTGAGGAAGGTGGGTTCGCCGATTCGCGCAATCTTCGCAAGCAAGTCGAGATTGAATTCAAGCAGGTCCTTGTTGATCCGGTGGATCAGTTCCGGTTGGTCATGGAAGGCCAGCATGAGGTTTGTAAACCCCATCAACGTGCGCGGGAACCAGAAGAATCCCTCCAAGGTGATCCACACCACGACGCAGCCTGTGCGTTGTCGCTCCAACCATGGCGCCATTCCCTGGATCGCCTCGGAATGATCCGGAAAAAGCTTCGGGCGTAACCGCATGTAATCGTCCAGGTCCGAAACAATCCCCTCCACATGGTGTTGGGTGGCCTCGATGGTCGGGTCGGTGGTGCTAAACCAGAACTGGATATACGGATCCAGGCCAAAGTAATCGTGAATCTCAAAGACTGTCTTCAGGCAGGAGGGAAGCCCCTCGTTACGCCACCGGTCCAAAGTGAGGTCCCACCACATGGCCCACTCCCATCTGGGGAGGCGGTCAACTTCCTCAAAGGCCATGGTCGCGCGGAACCGTTCGACATGATTCATGCTCGGAACTCCTCCGGGTCAACCTGGGCGGCTCGCGAATCAAGGCAAGGAAGGGCCTTGACCCTCATCGACCCGGATTCTCTCAAATCTGCTGGGTGAAGGAAACTCTGGCGGGAGAGAGGGTCAAGGATCGGCGACCGGTTCCATCCCAAAATGATGGCAAAACAAGTAGAGGTCGGCGTAATCCACACGTCCATCCGAATTGAAATCGGCCTCGAGGTAGGACGTAAGCCGGTCCTCCAAAAACCTCAGCAGATCAAGCCCATTGATGCGTCCATCGTTGAGCAGATCGAAAGTCGAGTCCGGGATGGTCGTGGGGGTCGGAGAAGGAGTCTGAGTCTCCTCCGGCAGGGTGTCGGTCGCTGTCGGCTCCGGGGTGGGAGGTGGCGGGGTGGGCGTGTCCGCCGGCTCGGCCCGCACTTCCGCAATCAGCCATCCCCCGTTATTCAGCTCATCAAACTCAAGGACCGTGTCCTCAGGATCGATGAGGAGATGGACATAGGTGTAGGTTTCGGAGCCGATCAACCCGCTCGCATCCCAGAAGAACTGGATGTCATGAGTGACCCCCTCGACAAGGCCATCTATCCAACGCGAGTGGAGGATCTCCCCGGTTGGGGATCCGACGCGCGCCTCGACCATAAAGGGACCCGCCGGAGTCACCCCCGTGTTCACCACATGCGCGAACACGGAATAAATCAGCGGTCCGACCTCTCGAGCGCTAAGGCTCGTGACTTGAAGGTCGGGCAGCAAAGTCGCCTCCGAGTCTTTGTTGTTGGCTCGGTTCCGGTCGCTGATTCGGTTGTTGGGATCGGCAATCAGGTAAACCCAGTGAGCAACGCCATCGGCTGGGAAGGACCACGGGAGTGTCACCGCAACCGACGCTCCACCGACAAGCGGCCCTGGAATGAGGATGGTCCCCATGAGCTTCCCGCCCCCCACTGGGTCGCCGTCATAGAAGCCCGCCTCCACCCCCGAAAGCGGAAGTTCGCCGAGGTTTTCGACCACGCCGGAAATCACAACATCCTGGAGGGGCGCCGGATTCGGTGGGGCAAGTTGGAGTGAATCCATGCGGATAGCCAGATCGTTCCCCAAAGTGTGGCGGAGCAGGCAGAGGTCGGTCCGACCGGGAACCGGGAATCGCTCAAAGTGGATCGGAGTGCCATCCACGATGAGATCAGTGGCCTCGTAGACCGTGGCGGATTTGGTGTAGCACACCAGCAGCTCCCCACTGTCGAATGCCAGACTCAGGCTGTTTTCCGCCGAGCTGTCTTGAGTGAGCAACTTGGGGAGCGACCAGGTCTGGCTGGTGGGATCGTGGATGGAGAGAGCAATGTCGGTCTGTGTTCCATCCAAGACACTTGCGGCGACCGCCGCGCCGCCGGGAAGGCTCAAACCAACAAGCGATCCTCCCACTACGCTCGGCGAGGGATGCTCCGGGAAGAGCGGAACCGCGTTCAATGCCGTGAGCGGCGAGCAAACCCAATCCCCATCCCTCAGCCAAATCACCAGTGGGATGCCATTCGGGGCGGTCAGGGTAGGCCCGATATCCTCCAGGCTATCCGTGGTGAGCCGCGCCGAGCTCCCCCAAACGCCATTTTGGGTGGATATGGCGTGGAGCTCACGGTCCGCCGAGGTGTTCAGGTTGCCGTCCTCATCCACCGTGAACACCAGATGGCCTTCCCCGGTCACATCGGCCACGAACGCCGTGGCGAGTATCCCTTTCGGTTCGGACCAAAGGGTGGATGACGCGCCCCATAGCTCGCCGACAGCCTCAACGAAGAGCAACCGATCCCCCTCCGTGGCGCTTCCAATCGGGGCGGAACCGGCGTTCTGAATCCAAACAATTCCCTCATGACCTCCGAAGCGGACCGGCGTGGGCGCGCGATCCACGTGTGTGTTATCCGTGAGTTGTAGTGGGGTCCCCCAGGTTCCGGTCCCACGATTGAACCGCGCCGCCAGGATCTCCTCCATCGGGAACCAGGTGAACGGATCCTGTCCCGGAGTGACCTCCCCGACAATGCGCGACCAAGCGACCAGTCGATTCCCCGCTCCGCTATCGAGCGCCCCCGGATTGAAGTCCCCTGGAGGATCTTCGGTGACCCGCGCCAGGGACCAGCCTCCTCCCCCAACCTTTCGGACATGCGCGATATCGAAGACTCCGCCATTGGTCTTGGACTCATCGTGCATCGAAAACAGGATGTCTGTCTCCCCGCTGGAGGCCGCGAGCGACGGCGAGGCAAGGAAGTGAACATTCCGCAGGATGACTTCCTCCGTGGCGCTCGACACCTTGTCTGACCCGGTCTCCATCAGTCGATTGCCCGGTCCCCACCCCCTTAGGATTTCACCAACCGGTCTCCATCCCTCCGGTTCGGTGAGGAGAATGAACACCTGCTCATCCCCCCTCTTGATGACCACAACCCCCGCCAATCGAAACTTGAAAGAGGAGGTTCGCGTGGTGGTGACTCCGAAGAGCTGCCACCAGACTTTGCCTCCCAGCTCCAGATCGGTCCCCTCGAAGTGCAGCGTGGGTTTGAGCTGGACCTGGAGCTCCTTGCTCCCGAAGAAGCCGAACCCCACGCCACACTTGATTTCATCAATCACATATTTGAGCTGCATTTCGGCCCCGGTGCCCGCCCCGCCGTTGATACGGTGGCACCCGCGCCAATAGGGGCCATCCGGGATTCCGCGGTCGTACACCCCCTCCAACGCAATCGTGAAGAAGGAGGTGATCCCGACTTTCAAGCCACCCACGATCTGACCAATAACAGGTAAGGCGAGGAGCTGATGGACCACTGCAGCCGCGCCTGGGATCAGGTCCAGGATCACAACCACCGGGATGTCGAAATTCACCTTCGGAGTGCCGCGCATCTTCCAGGAGGTGGTCTTGATGGCGTGGGTGCACTGATGGAACGCGGAATCGAATTCCTCAACATACCTCCCCTCGCCCGAAACAGTGATCCCGAACTGGGTGACATCTCCGCCCACTCCAATTTCGATGGCCATTTCTCCGCCCGCGGTGAGATGGCCATCCCGCGTGTCAAGCTCCCGCTTCTGTTGGCCGTTGACATCCAGCGAGAAATCCACTTTGGAAGTGGAAGGGGGCGGAGGGAGCTGGAACTTAAAGAGGTTCAGGGTGGTGTCTCGCTGTTCGAACACCACTGCCTTGCGGACCAGACTCCGGCTCCAGTTCGGCAATTGCCCCGTGGGTCCCCCAAGGCTTCCGCTGATGAATTTGATGTAGCCGGCGGGCAAGGGATTGAAATAGGTGTAATCCTCCTCCGCCCTCAAGTCCGCCTTGTTGATCGCCATGAAACGGGTCTCGAAACAAGCGGGAACAGCCTGCGGCAGCGGCTCCACGATCCCGATGAATTGCACGATCTGGTCCCCGTGATAGGGGGTGATGGCCGCAGCGGAGACCGGGAGGTTGTCGATGCGAATGGAGCCCATGCGCGCCCGGACATTGGCGCCCGCGTCGTTGAAATCCACCAGCGCGGAGAAATCCCAGTTCCCAGGCATGTCGGGGACAAAATACTGACCGGTCCCCGTATAGCGGATGAAGTAAGGCTTGGTGGGCTCGCGAACCAGATCGAAATTGAGGGTGGCATGCTGGAAGGCGAATAGGGTGATCGGATGACTCTGAGGCCGGAAATCTCGTTTACGCGCCGAGACCACGTAATCTCCGGGTTCGATATCCACGAACCCATACCCGCCGAAGGGATCGGTGAGAGCGGAGTTGCTGCTGTCCAAGTCCACCGTAGCCCCCTCGATGACCCCGTGGTTGGCCCCAATGAGATCCACCTCGGAAACAATCCCATCCAGGGTCGCCTTGCCTTTCTTGAACTTGAGCGAGAGGTAGTAAATCGAGTTGTAGGGGTGGCGCCCATCCTCCCACACATAATCCACCGATCCCGCATCCCGGACATCCAGGGCCACGTTCACCGCAGGCGCGCAGTCGGTAATCAAACGCGAGGTTTCGTCCGGCGCCACGCGCCGGGTATAGAGGCGCAGATTGTGGGCGTCATCCGACCAAGCGCAAACCGTAATCCCGGCTCCGGCGGCGATGTTTGGGAACTTCCCATATCCGGTCTCCGCTCCGGAAACCTCGAACGGGGTCCCCAGTGGGGTCCCGTCATGACCCACCTCGCGCCAGAAGACCTTCCCGGTGATGCGATTCACGAACACTGATTCCACCATGCCATTGATCCCCGCAGCCAATTCCGGTCCGCCGAACGAGGTGGTGTAGGCTTGACGGGTTCCCATCAGGTCGGTCCAGACAAATCCGGCCCCATCCTGGCCGTGCGCGAAGACGTGATCCGCCCCGGGCCAGTCGGGTTGCCTGTGCTTCCAGGTGAGATGCCCGAGCCCCATGGAGTCCACCGAGAGGTCAGGAAACTGACACGGGGAGTTGGTTTCGGGGTAGGTGAAGTTCTGCCGGAACGCCTCAAAGCGCTCATTGATTTGGGGAGCTCCGGTGCCATCCAGCGGAACCCCGGTGATGCTATAGCGATAGTTCCACTGTTTGGGGCTGAGGGGGTCGGTCGGATCAATGGGAATCTCGGCTTCCAGGTATGCCTGGGCGCCGACCACCGGCCGCTTGCGAATCGGGTCATAGTCAATCGAGGGCCAGAGGTATTCGGCGGCGGTGGGAAAGGGGATTCCCGGCCAGGACGGATACATCGAAAACGAATGGGTGGTTTCCAGCGATCCGCCCGGATTCACCTTGAAATAGGTGAGGAAATCCGCGTTGTTTTTGGGATCAGCCACGATGTGCGCGTAGCCCGAGGCATCCGCGACAATCCGCGGATATCGAAACTCCGCGCCGCCGCTGAGGTTGACGGGGGGAACCTCAATCACATAGTTCGGTCCGAGACGTTCGTACCAGATTGTGTAGTTCTCGTCCCGCCAGACCACATGGGCCTTCTTCATCCCATCGATGGCCACATCCGGCGTGTAGCAGTTCACCCCTTCAGGCGAGAGGCGGATCTGCGGTTTCTCGTGCTCGCACTCGGTGGGCGTGGGAGTCCGTGTGTGAGTGGAGGTCCGCGTGGGGGTGAAGGTGCGAGTTTCGGTGCGGGTCGGGGTGCGCGTGGGTGTGTGTGTCACGGTCCGTGTTCGAGTGGGGGTCCTGGAGGGAGTCGGAGTCTTGGTGCGGGTGTTGGTGCGGGTGGGTGTATGGGTCGGGGTGTCGGTGATGGTCGGAGTCCCCGTGGGGGTGGGCGAAAACTCAGCGGTGGAGGTCTGGGTGGGGATCACGGTTTGCGTGGCGGTCTTGGTCGGTCCGGGACCCCCGCCCTCGAGGTCCTCGACGATCAGATTGTCCCAGCGCATATCCGGCGCGCCGCCGGAGCCTTCCGTGCTCCCGCTCTCCAGCCCGACCGCGAGCATGTTGTAGCCCAATGGGAAGCGGAAGGTCACGCTGTATTCGGTCCAGACATCGCTGTTTCCGTCCGGATACTCCGGCCACACCGCGGCATCAAACCATTTCACCTCGGTCCAGTTCCCGGAGTCGTAATCCACGCCGAGGTCCTCGGGGGTGGCGCTGAAGACCTGGTAGGAGGTCTCCATCCAGTACTCTTTCCCCGAATCTGTCGGGCAGGCCATGAAGACCCGAATGCGGATGCGGTGCCCGGCGCGGGGAGCTAGTCCGGTAATCAGAAACCCTCGGTTGTCCTTGCTGTCTCCCGTGGAATGCCGAGCGCGAAGACAGGGGCTTTGCTCAATCCCTGTTTCCGGACGGTCCCAGGAGGAGTGCTCGGTTCCCCATTCGGATTGGTGAGTCCAGTCATACTCCGGGTCTTCGTCCCAATTCTCCGAATACAGAAGTTCGGCGGAAAAGGACGGTTGGACACAGGTTAAGCAGGCGACCAGTAGGAAGGCGTGCTGAGAGAGGAAACCGCTTCGAGCCGCTTGGTTCCAAGGCATGAACGCGCCCCCAGTCTGACGACTAGCGTCCCGTAGGACGTGGGCGGTCATGGACCCACCAGAACATTGTCAGAATACAGGATATAAAAAGATATTGTCAACTCATGTTTGCAGGAATATGATTCCTCCAATGAAGGTTGAATTTCAGTTTTCTCGCGTTTTGGCTGATATGGCTCACTTCTAATCTCATCGCTGTTCCTGGCCCCGAGAACAGGTTGCACCAGGGGTCCCTTTTTCAAAGCCCCTGGCCCTTAGCCGCCCGATTCAGACTCCAAGACTGGAAAAGGGGACAAGGCTATGGCCACCCATCACTCCTCCGCGCCACGCCGCCAGCAGCGTCGTGGTTTCTCACTTGGTCTACTCCAGATTGCGTGTCTCTCGGTGTTCATCCTTCCGAGCCATGCGCACGCGGCTGAGTTCGTGGTGAGTCCGAACGACTTGCCTGTGTTGGAGGGTGGAACTCAGACCCTCAGGATTTGGCTATCGGAGGAGCCGGACACGGATGTAACCGCCACGGTTGCTCGTGTGAGCGGGGACACGGATCTCTCCATTCTGAGCGGAAGTCCTCTACTGATCCCGAAAGCGCAGTGGCAGACCGCGGTCCCAGTGGTAATCAGCGCGACCGAGGACGGAGACTCCACCAGCGGAACGGCGCTGCTTCGGATTCAGGAAACCAGCGCGAATGGGATCCCTCCCAGGGGAATCACCGCGATCGAGCTCGACAACGACAACACCATCTCGGTCGGCGGAGTCCTGACTCAGGACACGATCTGGGACGACCCCAGCCGGAACTATCTTCTGACCTCCGCGGTCACTGTCCCCGCGACCTATTCGCTTCGGATCGGCCCCTATGTGATGGTCCGGCATGATGAGGGTCACCACGCAGGAATGGTGGTCGAGGGAACCCTCGAGGCGATGTCCGGAAGCACGATCCTCCTGCGGACCAACGCCCACTGGGACGCCAACGACCGGAAGAATGGCATCACGGTAAAGACCGGAGGAGTCGCCGACTTTGAAGATTGCCGAATCCTGGCGCGCGAAGAGAGCAATCGCTGGAGCCAGGGAACCGGAGAATGGGCGCACCTCGTGCGCGCGGAGGAAGGGGCGACGATCACCCTCGACGGATGCGCGCTGGAATCCCTCAACACAACCTCCGACTATCGGACCGGGTATGGTCTCGCGATTGGGAACGCCACCGCGTCGCTAATCGGTCCGATCACATCAACCAACACCTTCCGCGGTTTCCGTGTCGCGCTTCACCAAACCTTCGGGTCCGCCGAACAGCGTGTGGACAAGTGCGAGTTTGAGAACAACGAGGAACGGCACTTGCTCACGGGCAACCTCGTTCACGACATCACGCTTTCCAACTCCGGCATGAGGATCGACGGTACACTCACGGTCCAGTCGGGCGCGACCTTAAGACTCACCCCAGACAGCGAGTTGTACCGATGGGAGGGAAGACATTTCATCGTGGATGGCGGAGTCCTGGTGTTGGACCGAGGGAGGTTCGGCGCAACCACCACGAACCACTACGATCCCAACTCCAAACGTCACGGTATCGTGTTCCGGAACGGAGCCGAGGGGGTTTTCGAGGAAGGGACCCTATTCTCCGATGAAGCGCGCGAAACCGGATCGGTCAACGAATGGGCGGCGTTGATCCACGCCGACGCGAGTTCCCGGATAACCCTGCGAGGGACCTCGTTCCTCTCCCGCAAACCAAGCGGCAGGAGAACCGGATACGCCCTCTTTCTGGATGGCGCCGGTGTCACCTCGGAGGACAGTGGAGGGACCCCGGTCTCAATCGCGGGTTTCCACTGTGGGATTCATCAGGTGTTCGGATCGGCCCTTCAATCGATAGCCCCTTGCCAGTTTCAGGACTGTGAGACCAATCACTGGATTCAAGGAGATGCGGTCCGCGACGCCGAGATTACGAATGTCGGAATGGGTGTGTATGGCGGTGTTACGGTTCATGCAGGCGCGCGGCTTGCGCTTACCCCAGGAAGCACTCTCTATCGCGGCTTTGGCGCGCCCCTGATCGTTGATGGCGGGGAACTGACCGCAACGGACGCGACCTTCGGGGCGGAAACTCAGAATCACTATGATCCGAACTCCAGGCGTCCGGGGATCACCTTCAGAAACGGCGCGCGCGGGCAGTTTGAAAACTGTGAGCTGTTCGCGGATGAACTCAGGCATGTCGATTCCAATTCCGAGTGGTGCCCTCTCCTCTATTGCGACGATTCGTCGGAATTGAACGTGGCGGGCTGCCGTCTCCAATCGAGAAACTCTGGCGGGAGACGCACTGGATACGGCATTCAGATCGCCGGCGGAACCGGCACGATCACGGCGCTGGGGGCGATTCCCACATCCTTTGAGGGATTTCGCTGCGGGTTCTATATCGGATTCGGGCCGGGATCGTTCGACATTACCGGTTGCACGTTCACGGGAACGGATTACCAGGGCGCGCTCGCGGGGGACATCAGCCACAGTTTGACTCTCAAATCCGAGAATGAGCATCACTTGTTCGGGAATGTGACGGTCAAGAGCGGCGCGATAGTGGATGTTGTCCCCGGGTGTTCGCTGAACACCAACGGTAGGACTTTTGCCGTGGAGACCAACGGGTCGATTGCCTTTGAGCAAAATGATCTCCGGATCAACGCTCCGCTCCAGGTCAGCGGTAGCCTTGAGGCGGACGGCTGCCGGTTCGTGATCGGCACGTCTTCCCATTACTACCCCCCCGACCGTCGCTGTGGGGTCAATCTCCTCGCGGGGGGCCAGGGGCTCTTCGAGAATTCCTGCTTTATTTCCGAGGAGAGCCGTCAAACCGGCAGCGAAGGCGATTGGGCGGCGATGATTTACTCCGCGGCGGACTCCTCCTTGACTTGCCGGAACTGCTCATTCGCCCCACGGGATTCATATGACCCATTCACGCGCTATGTCATCCGATCTTGGAATCAACGGAGCCTGGAAATTGAGGGTTGCACGTTCAGCGGGAACCCTGTCGCGCTTCGACTCGATGCGGTCCCCACCGGCAGCTTCGCGCATGACTCCAACTTTGTGGGGAACGGGCTCGCGGTGGAGAATGCCACCCAGGTCACCTTTGACGCCACACGGAATTGGTGGGGGTCCCCCACCGGGCCCCGTCACACCACCAACCCCGGTGGGATGGGGGATCCGATTTCGGACTATGTGGACTACGGTCAAAGCGCGTTGAATCCCACCGGGACCTGGATCAATCTCATCGATCCCATCAGCGGCCAGGAGCCGAATAACCTGACCACGGCGGCGACCCAGACTTCGGTTGAGATCCTCGGACTGCGAGTTCAACCGCCCCAGAGCCAGATTGCCGGGTTGGGATTCCGGCTATTTGATCCGGTCGGGCTGGACTGGACCCAGTTCGCCAATCTGCTCCTGGTCATGGATGCTAATGGGGATGGCTCGGCTAGCGTCGCCGAGCGGGCAACGGCGCTCACCCCATCCAGCCTCAGTTCAAGCGCCTCCGAGTTGCTTGTGGGCTTCGACCAAGAGTTGACCACGCCCTTGAACCCCAGTGCGGGTTACATCCTGGTCGGTGACTTGCACTCAGTCGCGCCGGGGGACGCCTTCCGCGCCGAGCTGTTCCGGGGGTGGTTGTGTGGGGCGGAGGGAACCCCCGTCCAATCCGATGTCTCCCCGGTCAGGCACTACGCCGGTGACGCGATATCACTGGCTGATCCCGGGCCGGGTCAACTTGGAGACAACCTTTCCGGCATGTCGCGCCAGAACAATGTCATCCTGTATGGCTTTCGTCTCCTTGGTCAAAGCGCGCAAGCTCTAGCCGCGGAGCTGACCCTGTCCAACGTCCAGGGAATCAATCGATCGCATTTCACCGCCACCTCTCTTTATCACGACCTGAACGGCAACGCCCAGGTGGACGCAGCCGATCCCCGTTTGGGAAGCGCCACGGAGATCGTGATCGATCGCGCCAATGGACACATCAGCTTCGCCGGGCCGCTGGATGCAAACCAGACTTACCTCGTGGCGGCGAGCTTCCGCGGCCTTCCGGACAGCGGACAGTTCACCATTCAGCTTGAACCGGAGAACGTTCAGGCGGCGGGGGCGGTTGTGGTGACAGGTTACGCCCGTAAGGCCACGCATGTCGTGGACCTCCCCTACCTGATCGCCCAAAGCAACACCTGGAGTCCCCCTCAGACCTTCGGGCAAGTCATCAATCAGCCGGACTTCGTGGCGCTTGGGTTTCGGATCCTTCCGCTGGGGAGAACAGTCGGCGAGATCCATGTCCCGCTTACGAGCGTGGTCGGAATCAAGGCCGCGGACATCCTGAATCCGCGCCTGGTCTGGGACAAGAACGCGAACGGGGCGCTGGACGGCGGCGATGAAGTTCTTTCCAGCGGTGGATCGGTTGAAATCAATGGAAACCAGGGCCTGATCCACCTGACATCGCCCTTCATTACCCGGGGTCACATCCTCCTCGCGGCGGACTTCGCTTCGCTGGCCAATGGCGATGAGATCACGGTGAGCCTGTCACCGGAAGATGTCGTGGTTCCGGAGGGGTTCCGAGTGACCGGCGCCGCCCCCCCGATCCGCTATGTCGTGAATCAAGGGATTGTTGACAGCCGCTCCCCGAACATGAATTGGTCGCTCACCTATCGAAGCCCCGGAGGGAGGACGGTCATGGCCCGCTACAACAACGCGGGCGACAAGGTGATCCTCGGCTACGACACCGGTTCCGCGTGGGTCTATGAAGCCAGTTCAAACACGCCGCTTTTGATGCTCAAGGAGCACTATGACAAGGTCGAATACGCCGGATTCTCCAGCGATGATTCGGCGGCGATCACAGTCACGCGCGACGGGGCGGTCTACATTTGGGACCTCGGGACCGGCTCGCAGCGCTCAGCCATGTTCAGCGACTTGCTGGTTTCCTATGGCGCGCCTTCTCCCGATTTCAGCAAACTCATGGTCATCACCGAGGGGAAAGGGATCCTCTTGGACGTGGACCTCCAGCAACGCTTGTGGGAGTTTCAGCCCGGCGACGCGAGCGTGAACGCCATCGCCTATTCCCCGGATGGTCAGTACATCCTGATCGGAACAAGCGACAAGCGCGCTTATCTCCTCGATGCGGAAACCGGAGTGGAGACGCGCCGTTTCGTGGGCCACACCCAGGCGGTCACCGCGGTGAGCTTCACAGGGGACGGGAGCCGTCTGATGACCGGAAGCACGGATGCGACCGTGCAACTCTGGGAAACAGACAATGGAAGGCCGCTCGGTGGGCCTCCGCTGCTCACCATCTCGCTTCAGGGTCAGCAATCCCAGGGAGCCGCGGTCTCTCCGAGCGGAAACCGAGTGGCGATGGTCACGGGAAGCGGGAACGGCGCACAATTGCGGATGTTCGATCAGAACGGATTGGAGCTTTACGCGGTCAATCTCTGGGATGAATCCGGCGGGAACTGGGGAGGGAGCTTGGAGACCTTGGCTTTCGACACCCTGGGAGAAAGGGTTCTGGTCTCCTCGCGCGACAGCGACTGGGCGCGGATCGCCAGTTTCCGGGTGACCAATGGCGATTACCTCCTCAGTTGGGGGCCAAGCGGAAGATTCACCCATCGCCTTGACGCCCGTCCGCGAATCTCGATGGAGGGGGACCGTGTCTTCTTCATGGGAGACTGGGGACTCAATGTTCTTCCCAGAGCCTTGGGAAAGAAGATTCTGCGGGCCTCGGGCATCCCGGGGGATCGCGGCTATGACATCTCGGCGGATGGCTCCAAGGTCGCCCGCTTCACCCACGAGGGCCGTCTCAAAGTCGATTCCGTCTCGGATGAGGACGTGGTCAACATCCTAGACCGCGCGGTGGGGGTCAATTACAACTCAGTAACCTCCTCTTCGGCGGGAGACCTGGCGGCCACGGGGGACCGCTTGTTCAACACCCAAACCGGGTATCTGTTCTCCAACTACGCGATCACCGACCGTGAAGCCTTCAGCGCTTTCAGTCCCGACAGCCTGCTGTGGGGATTCACCGTGCCACAGGACAAGGCCCTGGTGACCTGTCGGGTCGATGACCCCGGCGCGGTGCTGTACAACCTGATGCTGACCGACCCTTACACCCCCTACAAGATGCTCTATCACCCGGATGGAGCGCGTGTCGGCTGCGTCGATTCCGGGGTCGGGGTGCAGATGTATGACATGACCACCGACCTGCCGGTGGGGCTTTACCGCTTCCCCAACAACGCGGACGCCGCCCTTTCGGAGGATGGAACGCTCCTGCTCATTGGCGGAAGAAACACCGTCCGCTTGTATGAGATCGCCACGGGCCGAGTGCTTCGTTACTTCTACCCCCAACACTCCAGCCTCCAGGATGTGGATGTGCGCGCTCTTCAATTTGCCAGGCACGACACGTTGATCCTGATCGCGTGGAGCTACAATTACATTGAAACCTACGAGCGCAGCTTGCCGGATCACATCGAGATCACGCCCGGCACTCGAGTCCTCGCGGCGGGTGAGTCCCAGGACTACCAGGTCACCGTGGTCTATGACGACGACTCCCGCGTGGATGTAACCCCCTCCAGCGCGCCGGATCGGAGCGCGGCCACGCTCGAGACCGATCCTCCCCTCGCGGCCACAGTCGATGGAAACCTGGTCACGGTCAACCCGGGCGCCGCGGGGATCATTGTGGTTCGTGCGCTCTATCGCGAAAGCGGCTCCAGCCTCACCGCCGAGGCCGCCATCACGGTGGGAGAAAGCCACCTCACCGAATTGGTCGCGGACCCGGCCCACATGAGCGTGGTCCCGGGCGTTTTCCGGAATATCAGCTACCGCGCGCGATACGATGACGGCTATGAGCGGGATGTCACTTCGCAGGTCCTCTTGGAGGCGGCCCAGCCGCTCGATGTGGCCATTGCCGGACAGAGCGCCAAGATTGAGCTGACCGCTCCACCCGGCGATTACCTGGTCCTTGGCCGCTACACCGCTCCAAGCGGGGATACCGCCTCGGCCACGAGCACACTGACCTCGTTCGGACTCAGAACCGAATGGGATCGCTATCGGGTCACCGGCGGCGGCTATGGACTTTCGGGCGCCTGGAATCCCTCCAGGACACGGCTTGCCTGGGGATCCAGCTCGGGGGTGGTGAATCTTTATGAGGTGGGGGTCACTCCAAGCCAGTATGCCTTGGAGCGACTCATTACCGCGCACGACGGGCCGGTGATCTTTACGGATTACCTTTCGGACACGAGCCTCCTCACGGTCTCCGAGGAAGGAACCATCAAGGTCTGGGATCTGGTTGGCGCGGCCACCGAACCGGTCACGACTTACCATCACAGCGCGCCGATCCTCACCGCCGCGCGCAGCGGCGCCAAGGTGGCCTTTGGAGACAGCCTTGGCCAGGTCGGGTTGTATGATCTGTCCCTTGACAACTTGGACTGGATTCACGCTCTCCACACCGGAAATGTCTTGACCGTGGCGGTGGATTCGACCTGGGTGCTTTCAGGCGGCCAGGATGAGCGCGCCAAGGTGCTGCAACGGAGCGATGGCGCGCTGCTGCGGAGCATTCTCACCCACACGGGACCGATCGTGGCGGTTGGGTTTCTCGGCGCGAACGCCTTCTACACAGTCAGCCGGGATCAGACCGCGAGCCTGTGGCGGCGGAGCGATTTCCAGATCCTGGAGCGCTTCGAGTATCCGGTTCCTCCAAGCGCCGCCGAAGTCATCGGAAGCGAACTTTATGTCGCCACGGAGAATCCGGTGGCCACCTGGGTCTACAACACGGATGGCCTCCTGCTCCGCTGGCTGGAGCATCCCCCCAATGCAGGAGTGATTGTGAAAATGCTGGTCGATCCCACCGGCAAGTACCTCCTGACAGGTCGAAGAACCACGCTGTCGCAGCAAGTGGTGTCCGGCGGCATCCCGGGTCTTTCAGAGACCGAGGAGCGCCCCTCGCCGTTCTCCTCGTTCCAGTTCTGGGAAACCGGGAGAGGCATCTTCCGGGGCTGGCTGGCGCACAGTCACCCCCTGGAAAACGCCTCGGTTTCAGCCGACGCCCTGAAGGTGTTCACTCAAGACCAGAAGCGAACCATCAAGTGGTCCTTTGATGTTTCAGAAGTGACCACCGAGGCGCGGAGCCTGCTCGAGACCGGGTACTTCCTGGATCACAGTTTCGCGGGGATGGACTTCACGGCGGACAGTTCGATCCTGGCCACCCGGGTCGGCGTGTCGATTTACCTCTACAACACGTTCCAGGATCTTCTCTGGAAGACCCTGCACACCCCCGGCGCGGGACCCTTCGCGATCTCACCGAGCGGCGTGCGCCTGGCGAGCTCCGACTCGAAGGTCCGTCTCTGGGACCTCGCGAACCTGAGCCAGATTCGGGAGGAGGATCGAGTCGCGAGCGCCCTGGATTTCCGTTTCGACAATCAGTTCCTGGCGGGCATCCGCGCGGACAATTTCATCGGAATCTGGAATGAGAATGGGCTTCTGTTCAATGGGATGCAAACTCAACATCCCCCGGTCCGAGTGTTCGTGAACAGCACCGGGACCCGCTGCGCGGCAATCACGGTGGAGGTGCGCTGCAATCTGTTCTCGTGCACTTACACCTACTATCTGGAGGTCTTCGATATCTCCAATGTGGCGGTCGAACCGCCCGCGGTCGGCGCGCCTCTGTTCCTCATTCAAACCTCCAGGGACCTCTTCGGAGGGGGCGAGGGTGAAATCCGCACCGAGGTCGCGATCTCCGACGACACGGCCCTGGCCCTGATCGGCGCGGAAGGGGACCGTCCGGTCCGACTCATCAGCACCGCCGACGGGTCGACCCTCAGAGAGTTCTTCCCACCCTCCGGCGGAAGCGCCCTCAACCTGGGGGCGGCGACAGTCGGCTTCGCGGATAACGATGGCACGTTGATGATCGGCTGGCGCGAGGGCTTTGTCGAACTCTTCCGGCGCATCCCGCCCTCGCGTCTTTCGGTGGTCGTCACCCGCGCGCCTTCGAACAAGGGCGACCTCCCGGATAAGGTGGTCGTGGTGGATGGCGGTTCCCTGTACGCGCTTCCGGGCGAATCGCTCAGCACGGAGACCATCGCGGAGTATGCCAATGGAGCCGAGCTCAATGTGACCTCGGTGGCCGAGCTCCGCTCGGATAATCCTCAGGTGGCCACGGTGGAGGGCCGGATGATCCAGATCCCGAGCGGCGCTCAAACCGGGGCCCAAGCGCATGTCACCATTCTGTATCAGGAACTGGGGACCGGTGTGCAAGCGGTGGTTCAGGTCATCGTGGGCGAAGACCCCCAGACCTTGGGAGACACGACCGGCGACCTGGAGTCCAACTACTTGGACCTGTTCGAGTTCTCGCGCTGGTGGAAGAACGACGCGGGGGCGGGCGGCGCCTGCGACAAGGTCGAGGATGGAAAGGTGGATCAGTTTGACCTTCTGTACTTGATGGGGTATTGGATCGAGTGAAAGACCACCGCCCCTCGAGGCGAGGGTGGAAGGCCTTCTCCCGTCCCATGGTCCACTTTGGGACTAGGCGGTTGGGTGTTCCCGCATTATGTTGACCCTTCCACGTTCTCTTGGATGGGAGGGGTCCGATGCCTCTATTGCTCCGACATTTCAATCCCTGGCTCCTGGCCCTGGTCCTGATGGCTTCGGAGACCCCCGCGGCCCCCGCGACCCGACCCAACATCGTGATCATCCTCGCGGATGACATGGGGTTTTCCGATCTGGGGTGCTACGGCTCCGAGATCGCCACCCCTCATCTCGATGGCTTGGCCGATACCGGCGTCCGGTTCACCCAGTTTTACAACACGGCCCGCTGTTGTCCCTCACGCGCCTCGCTGCTCACCGGCCTCTACTCCCATCAAGCGGGAGTCGGCCACATGATTGGGGACTATGGCCTTCCCGGTTACAGGGGCTTTCTGAACGAGAGATGTGTGACCCTCGCCGAGGTTCTCAAGGGGGCCGGGTACCGCACGCTGATGACAGGGAAGTGGCATGTGGGCGAGAAGCGACCGCATTGGCCGCTGGATCGCGGCTTTGACCGGTACCTCGGCCTCATCAGCGGAGGGAGCAACTACTTCCGCCTCGATCCCGAGCGAACCATGGCGCGGGACAACGAATCCTTTCGTCCCGATGGGATCGAGAATTTTTACCTCACGGATTACTTCACCGATGGCGCCATCGCCTTCCTTGAGGATTACAGGGACGAAGCAAATCCATTCTTCTTGTACGTGGCATACACCGCGCCGCATTGGCCTCTGCACGCTCCTCAAGAGGACATCAACAAATATCGCGGGAAATACCTGAAGGGGTGGGATGCCCTCCGGGAGGAGCGTCGCCATCGGATGATTGAACTCGGCCTTCTCGATCCGAAGTGGGAGCTCACCGCGCGCGACGAGGCCGCGCCCGCATGGGACCAGGTGGAGGACAAGGAACTCCGTGACCTGAAGATGGCGGTCTATGCCGCTCAGATCGACCAGATGGACCAGAACATCGGCAGGCTGTTAAACAAACTCCAAGAGCTGGGGAAGCGGGACAACACCCTGATCTTGTTCCTTGCGGACAACGGCGGCTGCGCGGAGGAGATCAATCGCGGGACTCCCGGCGCTCCACCGGGAAGCCCGGATTCGTTCCTGAGCTACGGCCTGCCTTGGGCGAACGCGAGCAACACTCCTTTCCGACTGTACAAGCACTGGGTCCACGAGGGGGGGATTTCCACGCCGCTGATCGCTTCCTGGCCCGCGGTGATTCGGGAAGGGCGCACGACCGGCGAAGTGGGCCATGTGATCGACCTCATGCCGACTTGCGCGGATGTCGCGCAGGCCGAATATCCCAAGACCCACCGCGGACATGAGATCCTACCAATGGAGGGAAAGAGCTTGAGAGCGGTGCTGGAAAGCGGGGCAAGCCTGGGGGAGCGCCCAATCTTCTGGGAGCACGAGGGCAACCGCGCGGTGCGTGTCGGGAAGTGGAAGCTGGTCTCGAAGCACCCCGGCGCTTGGCAGCTTTTCGATCTCGAGGCCGATCGCTCCGAGATGCACAATCTCGCCGATGCGGACCCGGACCGTGTGGCGCGCCTTGCCGCTTTATATGAAGACTGGGCCGAGCGTTGCGGAGCGCGGGATTGGGAGGAGCTCCAAGAGATCCGCAAGGCCAAACGAAATCCATAGTGTCAATTTCGTTGAGGAGGAGCCTTCGTGAAGATTGTCGTTCTGGACGGTTACACTCTCAATCCGGGGGACAACCCTTGGACTGAACTGGCGACACTTGGGGACCTCGTTGTCCACGACCGAACCTCGCTCGAGACGGTGGTCGAAAGGTCCCAGGGCGCGGCGGCGCTGGTGGTGAACAAGGTGAGGCTCCCGAGGGAAGTCCTCGCGGCGCTGCCTGATCTGCGCTTCATTACAGTCACCGCGACCGGCTTTGACATTGTCGATATACAGGCCGCGAAGGAGCGCGGAATCCCGGTCTCGAATGTGCCCGTGTATGGCACCGACTCGGTGGCGCAGCATGTCCTCGCGCTCCTCCTGTATTTCTGCCATCGGGTGGACTTGCACGGCGAAGCGGTGCGCCAGGGGGAATGGACCCGCTGCCCGGATTTCTGTTTCTGGAAGACTCCGCTGGTGGAGCTCGCGGGGCTGACCCTCGGAATCATCGGCTTCGGAAGGATCGGTCGAAGGGTGGGCGAGGTCGCGCATGCCCTGGGGATGCGGATACTCGCTTACGATCAATTCCAGGATCCCTCCCTCGAAGAGACGACCTTCTCTTGGACCGACCTCGACACCCTGGCGCGAACCTCGGATGTGGTGAGCCTGCACTGCCCGCTCACTCCCGACAATCGAGGGATGGTGAATCGGGATTTCTTAGCCAAAATGAGGCCGACCGCGATCCTGATCAACGCCTCTCGGGGTCCGTTGGTTGTGGATGAGGACCTTGCCGCGGCGCTTGCGGAGAGGCGCCTGGCCGGAGCTGCTCTGGATGTGGTTTCGGTCGAACCGATCCGCGCCGACAATCCGCTCCTTTCGGCGCCGAACTGCTTGATCACCCCTCATATCGCCTGGGCCACGCTCGCCGCGCGCAAACGTCTCATGGCGACCACGGTCGAAAATATGCGCGCGTTCCTCGCGGGCAAACCGATTCATGTGGTCAACCCATAAGTTGACTGGTTAAAAGGAGAGTTTGATGAATTTCACCTCGAAAGGCTCCAGCGTGATCGAGGAAAGGCCGGGCTCGAGGATGTCCCCCAGCACATTGGTCCTGTCGATTCGGGCGACTTTCCGGGTCGGCGCTTCAAATTCCACTTGCGCGCGCTTGCCATCGAGTTCACGAAGGTGAAGGAGGATGGAGTCATCCTCTTCGACGGGCGCGGAATTGACCACAAGGACATTGGGGGTCTTCACCCCAAAGGTTGAAAAGGAACTCTCCCCTTCCCCGCTTCCGCCGGGGGGAAAAGCAGTGGCCGCGAGCGGAAAGCGCGCGCTCCACCCAAACCGAGTGGCCGAAGAATTCGAGGTGTCCCGCGAGGAGGTGAGGTGGTAACTCCAGGTGAACTCGCTCTCCTTCGAGCCTCGGAAATTGTAGGTCCAGTAATTGTTCATGACCCACGAATAGACATGCGGCTTTTCGATCTCAATCGTGTCCATCCATTTCCCCATGTTGATGTCCCCGAGCTGTACAAGCGGAACTTGATCGCTGGTCAGGATGACCTGCCCTTCCTGGTCTTGGACCGAAACAAAGTTCTGGAACGTCTGCCAGTCCGCGGATGAACCCGGGATCTGATCGGTTTCCGGGTTCACCACTCCGCCCTGAACCTCATACACAACCTTTCCCTCCTTGGAGGCGAATGGGAATGCGATATAGATCGACTCCGGTTCGGGCGCGAATTGCTTCCGGATCGAACACCGGACCTCGATCCGCTTCTCGTGCCTGTACAACCTGAACTCGCACTGAAAGCCGGGTTGGTCCGCGGAATGAACGCATCCTTCCGCGTTTCCGGACGCCAAGATGCTGCTCCAAAGCGGCCCCTCTCCCAGATTCCGGACCGACAGTTCGCGGAGTGAGGTCCGAGTCGATCTCTCAAGAAACGACTCCCGGTCGTGGAAGTGATCGTCGGTCAAGCGGTCGCGGATGAATTGACCGAATCCCCAGGAGGCGCCTCGGTCCACAAGCTCACGCCCCAACTCCTTGTCATACAGACTCGTAAGGGTTCCGGAGGCGGGATCGACCACAAGGCGGTAAAACTCATTCTCCAAGATCGGGTCCGTGTGATCCGGCGAAGGCGCTCCATGGGCCTCCCGATCGCGCAACTCAATCCGGAGGGTCTTCCCACCCATGGGAGGGACATCGGAAACCCATAGGGTCCAGTAACTTCCCTCGAAGCGGCTTCTCGAAAGCAGCGCGGGGACCTCTTTCCCGGTGGCGACATCCACGAACCGCGCGGGTCTGTTCGCGGGGAGCATCTCATGCCCAATGTACACCTCGACTGTTCCGGATCGCTCCCAAGCAAGGGTGTTGAAGACCGCGAGGGTCGCACCGGACTCGCGCCGGATGCGCCCCAGGAGCGCCCCCCACGCCGTCTCGCGGAGCATCGCGCATCCCTTTACCGCCTCCCACACATGGGAGACTTTTTCTCCCCACTGCACAATCGAGTTCTCGGCCATTGGCCGACTGAATTCCTCCTGCGCGCCAAAGGTGTGCTCGTCGTAAAACAGGAGGTTTTCCTCAACCTGGCGCATGGTCGCATGCGCAGAGTCGGGGATGGGCTCGCCCAACAGCGAAGCCATCGAGAGCAGGCCTTGGGCCACGTTCAGATTGGCGTGCGCCGCGCGCGCCTTGGCGGTCTCGACATGGGCAAAGGCGAAACCATCGGTCCACCAGTTCGGCCAAGCCGACCGATAGGTCGGGAGATCGTCGGCCCATTCCCGTTCGACATGCTCCAGGAACTCGCCGGCAACCGCCAACTTGAGCCTCGGCCAGGCGTGGGTCTCGTTCCAGTCCCGAACCAGGTCGCACGCCGTCGTGGCGGGAGGTGAGTTGTCGATCTGCATGCCGGAGAACTGAATCGCCACTCGGTCAAACGGGTAACCCTTGCGTTGAATGGTTTCGAGGTATTCCAGAAGGTTCCCTCGAAAACCATCCACGCTCCCCTGGTGAATCCTCAGATGATTGCCGGTGTGATAGTGGTCCGGGCGCCATGCCAGGATCCTTTTCCCCGAGGGGGACTCCCACCAGAAAGCGGTGGGTCGATCGAAGGGCCTTGGAGTTCGGTCGTTGTTGATCCCCAAGCCGATGCTCTTCACCCCGCATTCGTTCAGATAGTCCACCAAGGCCCAGGCCGCTCCGGGAACATCATTCTGCATCGCGGTGGTCACGGGGAAACCCATGTTTCGGAGCTCACGGATCGGTTGGAGCGAGGCCGCCAAGGCATTCTCATCGGCGATGTCATCCATGTTCAGATACAGTCCGGTGACCTCAATCCGACCCTCGGCCACTCGTTTCTTCAATCGCTCGATTTGCTCCGGGGACCGTCGCTTGAGATACTCCCGGACCGCCCAGGCTGTCTCGCAGGTCCACCGAAAGCGCGCCTCATCCGGGTAACTCTCCGTGAGGTCACAGTAGTCGAGCGCATGGTCGATCTGACGTAAAAAATCCGGAAGGAGTTCATCCTGGGCGCGGGTGTAGCCGATGTCGGTGTGGGTGTGCTGTACAAAGTAGACCGTCCACTCGCGCGGCTGTTGGAACGGGACCCCGCTCAGTCGCAGGCTGTCCGATTCGGCCTCCACCTCGATCTCGGCAAGGCCGTCCTCCACAAGGATTGGGATCGGAAGCTCCACGCGATGCTCCCCCATGGGCAAGTCACCCAGCGGGATCAGGATGGGTGTCGCCCACTGCTTCATCGAGAGTCGGCAAACAACCTCCGTAAGCCCCCCCGAGGCGATGTGTCCCGTGACAATCTGACGCGGTCCCTCCGGAGTCTTCTTCACCAGGCAAGTCGTGGAAAACGCGGCTGAGAGAATCTCACCGGCGATGGGAGCTGCCGTGTTCACCTCCACGGTCAATTCCCGAATCGGGTTCCCATCCGGACCTTCGACCAGCAAGCGCTGGCCCCAACCCCCTTGGCTCTGATCCACCTTCACCAGGAGGCGATTCGCTCCCGCGACCAGGGAGACTCGAACCGCATCTTCCCCGCCTTCGTCAATGGTCCGCCCCACATGGTTTTCATGGACCTGGGCCCCGTTGAGCCACACCCGGACACCATCGTTACTGCGAACCTTGAAAACGGCCTCGCGCGCTGTTGGAGATACCAGTCGGCAGAAAGCGTAGGCGAGGCCGGGAGTTTCCTTGTTTGTCCGGAATATTCGGATGTAATCCAGAAGACCGGCGGGCTCGCTCACCACGGTTCGCCAAATTTTCTCCGGCTCCTGTTCCCAAACGATGCGGTCCCCCTCGGCGGGCGAACAGCCCACCTCGCCCCCTTGGCCCTTCAGATAGTCCTCGAAAAACCCAAAGCACCCCGGCCCATGTGTGAGCGGTTTGCCGTTGGGAAAGGGTCCGACCACGGTCCAGACCGGGATTGTGCCATTCTCCCGCAAGGGGAAGGTTTCCCAGCCCGCGAGCGCCGGAGAAGCAAGATGGAGAAGAACATTGGCCGAGAGGACGAGATACAGACGGATTCCGGAGATGGGTTTCTTGGAAAATAGGGGCATCAGAAATCACCTCAAAGAGAAAGGTGAAATCTGCCACGGTCTTGCGCGCGCCGGAAGGGCGGAGGCGTCCTATTCGTAGAGACCCCAGGAGGCAACACCACTGAAGAAGTGTCGCTCCAGGCGGAACTCGCGCAGGGCATTCCCGTTCCCCTGAGGAAAACAGAGGACTCGATCCGGCGTGAGGAACGCGGTCGGACCAAGCACGCCCTTCGGGAGTCGCGCGCGGACACTCGCATCGCTCCCCGAAAGCGGGGAAACCACAAGCTCTCCCTCGTTCGGGCCGGTGGAAAGAAGGGCATCCCCGCATAGGGTGAGGTCCGCACACTGGGTGCGCGGCAGGAGCCAATCCCCTCCCGCCCCTGAACGCTTCACATCAAGATCGCCACGAAGGAAAAGGGTCCCATCGGTTGGCGAAAACTCGATTCCCCCGATCCAAACCTCCGGTTCCGGGAAGAGTGGCGCGAGGTCTTGAAAGCCATCAAAAAGACCCGCCTCGGTGAACCGCGCCGCCTTGGGCCTTGAGCGATCCGCGACCAGGATTCGGTTCGTTCCCGAATCGAAACAGACTCCGCCGGGAACGAAGGCGGCATCGGCGCTCAGCGCGGGCCAAAGGGAGATGGCTTCCTCACCCTCCCAACCGGCAATTTCAAGCACGCTCAGATGTGCATCCGCGCCCACCGCGTACAGATGATCCTCCAGGGCGTTCATGTCCATCCCCACGACATCCGCGAAGGGCGCGACTGTCTGGGTCTCAAGAACTCCACCTTGCGCCGTGGTTCGGAGCAGGAATCCGGAAGTTGATAGGATGAGCAGCCGATCTTCCTGTTCCACCCAGCAAGCGCCGACCAGGCCGATGGACTTGAACAGGGCGGACTGATCGGCGAGGTCAAAGGAGCGAGCCGGGTTTGGGACCCCGGTTGAAGAGTACGCGCGAACATCGCTTCGTCCCGGGTGAGTGACAAGCAGCAGGTGGGCCTCCTTATTCCAACCAAGTCCCCAGGCCGTGAGCAAGAGTGAGCCTTTGACCTCTCCATCCTCATCCAGACGCAGGACTCGGCCCTCGGAGGGGACTGCCACATAAAACTCCTCGTTGTCGCGGTCCTCCGCGAGACCGCAAAACCCCAGCTCTCCCGGGTCTCCGGCAAAGGTGATGGTGGACTCAACTTCGATTTGCCCACCGCTCTTAACCTCAAATCGGCGAATCCGCGGGGCGAAGCGTTCCACCACCCAGCCTTCTTTTTCGTCGCGGAGGAAAACGGCGCCCACCTCAAACGAAAACTGCGCGCTCCCCAGGTCGCTTGCATCCATGTCGGTCTGATGGATCTTCCGTCGCGCGGATTCCAAAACCCATGCGTGCTCTTCATCCCGGGCGCCCAACCCCACCGGATGGGGGATGCGTGTCTCGAAGGCGGAATCGAGGGGATGCTCGCCTTCCGCCTCAAGGGTGTAATCAAGCCCGGAATAAGGCCCGAGCGAAATCGTGGTTCCATCGGAGTTCGCGGGGCTCCCTTGGTCGCCCTCATTGGCGGTCACGATGTCGGACTGACCATCCCCATTCAGGTCGCCGCCGGCGAGTCGCCGGGGGAGGTGGCCTGTGGGTTGAGTGAAGGTGGCTCCTAGCGACCCGATAATGGTGACTGTGTCGCCCGTGCGGTTCGTGACCGCGATATCCGGGATCGTGTCACTATCCCAGAGCAGGGTCAGGATATCCGAACACCCCGAAAGGTCGGGCAAGGTGAGGATGTCGGAGCCGCCGGAAGTCCCATCCGCCTGAATCCCAAACAGCCGTTGAATCCTGCCCAACGAATCGGCCAGGGCGGCATCAAGCAGGCCATCTTGGTCCAGGTCATCCAGCGTCAAGGCGCGGAGCCCACTGGTCGGAACGGGCAATGTGAGGAGGATCGGCAAACCAAAGACCCCCGGCGCGGTCTGGCGAACCAGGAAGAGCGCGTTCGCGGTGACTCCCACAATGTCCGTGAGACCATCGCGGTCCAGGTCTCTCGCGGTGAGGTCCTGAGGTCCCTCCCCGGTGGAGTCCAGTGGAATTCCCGCGCCGATGGAATACCTCCCGGTCCCATCGCCGGGAAGTATCCGAAGCGATCGTCCATCCAGATTGCCCATCGCAAGATCGAGGTGATTGTCTCCGGTGAACTCCCCGAAATCCGCGCTCACCGGAAACTCCGAGGTGGTGAACGCGGGCGTGGTCGAGTCGGCGGGCAGACTCCCGAAGGAGCCGCCGCCGAGATTCACCAGGGTCTGAACGCTCGGCTCGGCTCCCAGAGAAAAGTTCCCGGAACACAGGACAGTCAAATCGGGATAGCCATCACGGTTCAGGTCCGTAACCAGCAGTTGGCGTGGGAAGTTGGCCGGTCCCCCCGGGTTGATCCCGACAACGACCGACTGGGAGAGCGGATGAACTCCCGCCATTGATTGGAGATGGATCGTCACGGTGTCGTCAAAAGCGTTGGCGAAGGCCAGATCATTCCGGCCATCCTGATTGAAATCCGCGACAACCACCTGCTGAGGGGTCTGACCGGCGAGGACCTCTTCAGCCTGGACCGCCTTCAGGCAAAGGAACCAGGGGACAAGAAAAAGGGAGAGTTTGTATACGGTCACGGCGCCGAGAAGTGGCTGGCTTCCCCGGCGAAACCGCTGATGTCTCCCGCGCTTCCGGTCCCATTTGTCGGATTGTATACCGTGTCATAGGGGTGGCGGAGGCGCGGCGAGGGAAGGAAAGCCGCGAAGAAATCAGGCCCGAATGGGCGATACACACCGTAGGAATCGCGAGTGTCGGGTCCAATGCTGACCACGGACGCGCCGAATCGACTCAGAATCGGCAGACGTCGCCTGATGGCCAGTGAAGGATAGTCATAGTAGAGCAGGCTGCGTTGGGCGTTTGGAACCGTGAGCTCCGGGAAGTCGTTGCTGGAGGTGGCGGGACCGCCGGGCTGCGGAAGAATCAGTCCGAAAGGATCGGCCAAGGCAGCCGGGGAAAGGTACGCCACCGGCGTGGTGAGGCGACGGAGCTGCGAGTGAGACAGAAGCGCAAGCGGATCCTCGGGGAAGACCGGCGCGGTGGCCGGGTATGCCCGAAAGTCGGCGGCGTACAGGTCGAGCGCTTGGACAGTCTGCCGAACATTGGCGCGCGCTTGAGTCACCATTGCTTTTTCACGGAGGCTCCAGTACTGGGGCATGGCGATAGCGGACACGATCAGGATGATCGTGAGGACTACCAAAGTCTCAACGAGTGTGAAGCCCGCCCGCTTCCTCAGCATGTCCTAACGCCCGGTGGCTGGTGCTCCTCGCCTCATGGATTCATCCCCGGAGTCGCCACTGAAGGGAAGAAATCCGAATACCTCGCCTGGCTCGCGCGGTTGAAAGTCTCCACCGCCCAGCTCGGGCTCAGCTCGACATTGGCCTCCAGGACCTCGGGGCTCTCGCTTCCCGCCTCCAAGGACCCTCGGTGGCCGGGGGGAACATCCACGCACAAGTCTCCGACCCCGATTTCAACAATTCCCGAGGCGACCACTACCTCGGTGCGCCCCTCCATCACCTTCACTCCGAACGTGGTGCCGTGGATGTGCGCATGCCCGTTCGGGGTCTTGATCTCGAAAAACCCGGAGTCCGGTCGGACTCGAACCCACACCTCCCCTTTGTCGAGGGTCACCGTGTCGACTTCGGCCAGGCTCAACACCGTGTCCTGACGCAGGATCAGGTTCACCCGATTGTGATCCATGGCCACCAAGGCCTCCCCATCCTTCCCGGTGCTGATGGTCGCTCCGCTCCCCAAAAGATCCGAGGCGCCCGGCTTGGTCCCGGTGACCTGGGTCTGGCCGCCGGAATAGACAAGGGAGCCGAGAGGATTCCCGTCCCCTCCTCGATCGATGACCACCATAACCGCCAGGCAAGCGGCGGCTGCAAGCCCGATCACGGACCAGCGCCAGCGTGAAGGGAATGCCGTTACCTTCGCCCCCTTTGAACCGGAGGACCTGCCGATCGCAAGAGTCACGCTTCGGACGAATTCCTCTTCGTCGAACCCCGAAGATTGGTTCCAGCGCTCCCCAAAGGAGGCCATCAGCGCATCCAGGGTTCGATCCGCGGGGATGAATCTGACCTCGTTTCCACGCATCACCATTTCACATCCTCGGGTCGAATCCCCTTCTCCTCCAACACCCGGCGAACTTTGGCCAGCGCGCGGTCTATCTTGCCCCCGACGCTGCCCATCGGAATCCGGGCCGTCTCCGCAATTTCCCCGATACGGAGTTGCCCGAAGTACCGGAGCGCCAGGATTTCGCGCTCCTCAGGGGGGAGTTTATCCAGAGCCTGGCTCAAGTGACCACCTAATTGGTCGAGCTGAAGACGGGCCCCCTGCTCTGGAGCCACCGAGGGGGACAGATGGTCCAGGGCCTCCCGGTCCATGCCGATCTCGTGTGTGTAGGATTTCCTTTCGGTCGCGCGGATGGCTTTCCGCTTGGCCACGGTAAACAGCCACGCGCTGAGCTCCTCCGGGGCGCGAAATTGCTCACGTTTTCGGCACGCCTCCACGAAAACCTCCTGCGCCACCTCTTTGGCGACCTCCTGATTTCGCGTGAAAACGCGAATAAAACCGACCAAGCGCTTGCCGAACGCCCCGACCACCCGCGCCACGGCTTGCGGGTCGCCTCGCCGGAACCCCTCCACCGCTCGGGAGTCAACGGCGGCTTCCTGGGGGCGGCTTCCAGTCTCGGACATTCGGGTCTCGATGGAGTAATGCCGGTGAAGGCGGATTTTTTTTCCTTCTTTTTCTGGGCGAGCGGAAGGATCCCGGGGAGGGCGGCGTGTTCCGCGAACTCAGAAACGCCCCGCTTCCCGACCCGAGGGAGTCGCAAGTCTCTCGAATTTCTGCACTTGAGTCAACCACTCCGGAAATCAAGGGATTTTTCGCGGCGCGCCGCGAAAAAAAGACATGCTGGACGGCATGTACCCAATGAATGAGAGAGACCGAGGATCCGCCCCCCCTCGCGTTTCCCGACGAAAAGCAGCCGAGCGCATGTCCCCGTGACATTTCGGCCGGTCATGAATGAGGAGGTCCGCACCCCGTGAAGACCATTTCAACCCCTTGGAGCCGACGCACGTGGGTGTTCGCCACCTTCGTCGCGGTGGCCCTTTCAAGTCCCGTCCATGGCGTGGACTGCTCAAATGATGAGCGCTTGGTGGGAACCATCCAAGGCATCAACGTGGCGCTCGGTGAGGTCACGGTGGGTGGAGTGGTCTATGGCAATGACGGCGACACCGAATACCGCGATGGTCTGGGGAACTCGGTCGAATTCTCATTCTTTCAGTTGGGGGACTTGGTGGAGATCGAATTCTGCCCGGACTCGGGTCCGCCTCCGATTCTCCTGAAGATGAAAATCGAGGACGAGGGAACCGGGGAGGACAACGCGAAATTCACGGGGACCATCGAGTCCATTGACGGGGCGGCCAAGTCCCTGATCGTAAACGGCACCTTGGTCCACACGACCACCGCCACGGTCTTCCTCGACCATGTCGAGCTACCCATTGTCTTCGGCGATCTCTCGGTGGGTGATCCGGTCGAGGTCGAGGGGACCCGTCTCCCCGACAACTCAGTTCAAGCCATTAAGGTCAAGAAGGAAGACATCCCCGGTTCCGAATTGGAGTTCAAGGGGACTATCGAGTCCATTAATGAAGCCGCCATGTCCCTGATCGTAAACGGCACCTTGGTCCGCACGACCACCGCCACGGTCTTCCTCGACCATGTCGAGCTACCCATCGTCTTCGGCGATCTCTCGGTGGGTGATCCGGTCGAGGTCGAGGGGACCCGTCTCCCCGACAACTCAGTTCAGGCCATTAAGGTCAAGAAGGAAGACCTGGACGACGATGAATGCGAGGCTGAGTTCAAGGGCGCCATTGTCGAAATTGACTCCGTCTCACTGACCCTCCTTGTGGGCCTGGTCCGGATTCGCACCAACGAAACCACCTTTTTCTCCGACCATGAGGGAGCTCCAATAGGCTTTGACGATCTCCATATAGGGGACTTTGTGGAGGTGAAATACTGCCCCACATCCGGAGTCCCTCCGCTTGCCTCCGAGGTCAAGAAGGAGGATGGCGGAGAAGATAGCCCAGAGGGCGAGGTCAAGGTGGAAGGGGCTTTGGAGAGCATCTTCCCGGCGAGCTCCGAACTGGTGGTGGCGGGGGTTCTCATCCGAGCTGAGAACGCCCGAATCCGGGACGACAGCGGCAATCCCATCCCTCTGGACCTCCTTTCGCCGGGTGATTTCCTCGAGGTCGAGGGGTTCCTGCTCGCTGACGGATCGGTTCGGGCTCGTAGCATCCAGGTCGAAGATCCCGAATCGGGGGATTGCGAATCCAAGGCGCGCGGGTTCCTGACCGCCGTGGACCCGATTGCCATGAGGATTTCCGTGGGCATTGTCGAGATCGCGGTGGCGACGAGCACGGAAATCTTCGATGACGAGACTGGTCTACCACTCACGCTTGAGGAGCTGGTCGTGGGGCAGGCGGCGGAGGTGGAGTACTGCGCGGTCACGGGGATTCCGACGGCAACGAAGATCGAGATCAAGCGGGCCGAGGATCATGACCTGAACCAGGATGGGAGCGTTCGCGGCGATGACATCGTGATCTTTCTCGACCACCGTCAGCGCGGCGGGGTGACATTGGACCTCGACGGCGACAGTCGGACCACGCACAACGATTTGATTCTGCTTACGGGGAGCTGGGGCCAAACAGGGCCTTGATCGAGGGGATTGCGTGGTCTAGCCCCCAGGGGATCCCAACTTCCGTTCCAACCTCCTCAGCCGGTGGTTGAGCTCGCGTGCAAACCGCTCTGTCCAGCGGGGAAGGAGGGCGCTGTCCGCGCGCTCATCCTCCTCATCCCCCTCCCGGTCGATCCGATAGACCGGAAGCGCCTCCCGCTTGGGGAGGGACCATTCCGAGTAATCGTAGTGAACCTCCTCTTCTTCCTCGGAGACCTCGTCGGTCTCCCCATGATCCGGCTCAACCTCATAGTGGGCGAAGATCTCCAGCACCAACTCCCTGGCCTTGCCGAAATCCCGAACTGAGTGCTCCAGATACTTGGCGAGCTCGACTCGGATTAGGGGATCGAACTCCCCTTCGGCATGCGCCCGCCACCAAAGCTTGGAGGCGCGCTCCAAGTTCCCCTCCCGCTTGTGCAAGGATGAAAGCAATCGAACGCACAACTGCCACTCGCGCCCGGCCGGGGCGTGCTCCTCAATCGGGCGCAGAACCTGTAGAGCTTGGGGGTACCGGCCGCGCGCGCAATGGAAGCGCGCCACTCCCAGACGCTCCCAGTGGTCCTCGATCGAATCCGGGTCGCGATGGAGCCGGTGGGCGCGCTCGGTGAGCGCCGCGAGCGCGACGATATCCATCCGGTTGTGATAGAAAACGGGGACCAGAGTGCGCGGCGAGGCCCCTCGGAGAAAATGGAAGTACAGAGTCGGGATCAGGCTGCCCGGTATGTCTCCCTCCCGCTCGTTTCCCAGGATCTTGTTTTCAAGGAAGGAGAGGCTCGCGCCGCCATGCCGTGGCTTCCATAGCCGCCTCGCCACGGGCAACAGATCGAGGTGCGGGATATCGGTCAGATTCAGCCGCGCGCGGTTGAACACAAACCGGGTCCGTAGCAGCGGGAGGTCGAAGGCGGCGCCGTTGTAGGTCACCAAGAGCGCGCAGTCCCCGAGCTCCTCCGCGACCGCCGCCATCTGCCCCGGCTCCTCGTCATAGTCGCGCATGAAGAATTGGCGAACACGGAAACCTTCCGCCTCAATCGAGCCTATCCCCACGAGAAACGCGTAGGTCCCCGAGCCGCCCGCGAGGCCAGTGGTCTCGGTGTCGAGAAACAGGATGCGTCCGCTCGCCCCTGAGGATTTGAGGCCAAAAGACTGAATCAACCCCTCGGAATCGAGGTGGCGAAGGGAATCCAGCGGGTCATTTCCGAAGCAGACATCAAATGGAAACCACTCCTCGGAAACAAAGCAGGTCCCCTCCCCACCGGTTCTCACCTCCCCGGGGACAAAGCGACTCATGTCCGGTAACTCAGGAACGGCAGGGGCTTTGCGGGCCAGTTCCGAGGCGGAAACCACACCCGCGGGCAGGGACTTGCGGAGACGTTTCAGCTTCTGGGCGACATCCTCTGGGATCACGACACAACTCTCCCCTTTTCCTTGGAGATACGTTGCACCCCGCGAGAGGAACGTCAAGGAGTCGCGTCGCTGGCCTGATACAGGTCCCCCCTGCTGATCGTGCCGTTGGTCGGGGAGTAGATCATGTAACGGAAGTTGAGCAGCTCCCCGATGAACAGACCGGGCTTGTTGCCCGGATAGAACTCAATCGGGGTGGTGTTTCCGTTGCGATCCGGCCCTCGGCTGGCGAGCAAGAACCGGTCTGCCCGCCTCAAGTCCATGGCGCCGTATGAGTAAGTTCTCGACCGTCCCTCGGATTCGGAGAAGGGATCCTCCGGAAGCGATTCGAGAAACCGGCTCGGGGTGGTAAGCGGGCGAAGGCGACGGCTGGAAAAGACGAGCACGGCCTGCGGATACGCTTTCCAATCCACGCGATACATCTCCAAGGCGTTGGCGACCGCTTTCATGTCTCCCTTTGCGCGCGTCACGTTGGACCGGGTAACCGCCTCCAGGAAATGCGGCATCGCAATCGAGGTGAGGATCGAAATAATCGCGGTCACCACCAACAGTTCGATCAGGGTGAACGCATCTCCCCCCCGCCGTGTGACCGGGTTCGCGCTGGCTGAATCCATGTCCGTTACCCCCTTCCACCGCTTGGGTTCGGCGGGGGCATGCCCGGCCCTCCCCCCGGACCGCCGCCGCGCCCCCCTCGTCCGCCGCGCTGGCGCATGCGCTCCATCATCTCGCGGAGCCGTTGTTCATAGATCCTCATTTGATCGGGAGGCAGAATTCGCCTGGCGCGCTCCAGGCGCCGCTGAATTCCCTGTTCCATACGCTGCCCCATCACCTGGGTCATCCGTTGACGCTGGTCGGGGGTCAGGATGGACTCAAACTGCTGACGTCGCTCCTGCCAACCATCCGGGCCTTCCGGACGCGGAGCCGCACGAAGCTGTTCAAACTGGGCCTGTTGTTCGGGAGTGATTTTGAGCTCGCGAACCATCTCCTCGCGGAATCCGGGACCGCCCGGGCCGCGCTCCCTGTCCCCACGTCCTGGTCCCTCTCCGCGAGGGCGATCCCCTCGCCCAAACTCACCGGGGCCGCGGCGACCCCCTCGGTCCCCGGGACCGAAATCATCCCACTCGGAACGCTCGTCCGGGGGGAGCGCTTGCGAGAACCGGTAATAACTCGACCCCGAATAGACTGCCCCACCCAGAATGATCAGGATCGAAATCACCAGGAGCGCCCGATTTGACGGGCCAGTATCCTTTTGAGCCATGTTGTTCCCTCCTTACCTCAAGCCACAGCCCCCTTACCACTAGGTGTACGCTTTCGGAGAAAAGATCAGAAAGCGTTCCAAATGGTACACCTCCAGCTCCGGCCCTTAACGCCCATCCCCTCGATTTCCATGCCTTTCCCCCGCTTGTCGGCCAGGAAGAGGGCAACCTCGATGCCAATTCCGCCAGCCATCCACAAGCGCAAGATCAACCGCAACTATCTGATTCCTTTCCAGCCTATTCTATAATATGATCTGTGTTCGGGAAGGGTAAATTTCCCCGACGCAAGGGCTGGTTTTGGTTTGGGAATCGAAGCCCAAGACCTGAACCTCTGAGATGCGGTGTGGTGGTGCGGCATGGGGTGACTTTTCGCCCCACCAAGTTGACTCACGGTGATCCTCCATGGTGGGGGATCCGACCGTGAAATGACTTCAGGGAGAGTGACAGCGCCATGGCAGGTGTACATTTCAGCGAGCGAATTGATTTGCGACGGCTGCTGCGGAAGGAAATCTATCCGCGTCTTGAGAAGGAGCTCGATCGAGCTTTCCCGGTGTTCAAGTTCCAAAAGGGGCAGCATGGCTTCTGGATCGCCACCGATGCTCCCGTGACCTTCGCGGGATATGGTTACCGCGAGGGGAAGATGATTGCCCGCGGATGGGGGTATCGGACCTCCAAACAGGGAATGCCGGCGGGGTTGTGGCTCGCCTTTGTCAACAAGGGCGTGCTCCCCATCGGACAAGACTTTGTCAAGGCGGTTCAGGCCCTGGCGGCGAAGGTCGGGGTGGTCATGGATGACTGGGACTATCCCGATCTCGAGGTCTTTCGTATCAGCATCGAGGAACGTCGCGATCGCATGCTGGAGGCCTTCTTCGCATGGGCGCAGGGGGAGCTCCACGGCGCGGAGGGTCAGTACGCTCGGAACTGGCTGACAAGCACCACGCAGAAGCACAGCATCGGGTTGCCTCCGAACATGCTCCCCGAATTGGAGATTGGTTTCTATTCCTCCCCGGAAGCGGCTCGTCAGGCGATCCGCGACGCCGGTTTTGATCAACCCGAGGACACCAATTTCGCGGAGACCCTCGGACTCTTCAATCCGCGCTGGGAGGGGCGCGTGGTGGGGCCGGGGTGGGACATCAACGGCGAGCGGGTGGTTAACATCTGGGGACGGTTCCCCGGCGATACGCCGATGGACCAGCCGGTTTACTGCAACCTGTTTCGGCCCAGTTTCGACCAGCCCTTCGGCGGCACGGAAACCCCGGTGAACCTGCACCTGGCCAAACGTCACGGCAAGACCAACCTGGTGATGGTCGAAAGCCCCCTTAAGGCGATCCTGGCCTACTCCCTGGGGATGCTCGATCCCTTCCCCATCGCGGCGTGCGGAGTCCCCAATTCGGGGCAGGCGGAGGAACTGCAGAATTACATCCGCCGCAGCGGGAGTGTGACGTTCAACCTCGACTTTGTCCCAGACTCGCCGAACAAGTATGCCCGGACCGAGGAGGCGATTCGCAACTTCCGGAATGTCAAGTTCCCGGTTTATGTGATCAATCCCGAGGACATGGCCAAGGCGATGGGCGGGATTTACACCAAGGAGGTGTGTCCCGCGCGCTTCATGCGGGCGATGAACATCCAGGGGTACCGCTCGCTCATGGGGCGGCGTAAGACGCCGGACATCTTCCTCGCGCAAACCGGCTCGCGCGCGGCGCGCGGCGCGGAGGAAAGCCGCGAGAATGTCCTCGCCAACGCCCAGGAGCTGATCGCCGAGGAGGAGCTCGAAACCAAGACCACTCGCGCGAGCTACATGGATGTGGAGATCCCAGAAAACGAGGAGGCCGCCGCCCCCTTACAGCGACCCGCCCGTTTTCTCTCCGATGAGTCGGCCGCGCCGGTCCGAACCGAAACGCGGGTCGACTATGCCGAGGGGGATGGCTCCCCGCGTCGAAACATCGGACTCATGGCTCGCAATATCAAGACAACCTACGAGAAGATCGCCACCGAAATCGAGCAGGGACGCATCACCACCGACCAGGCGATGATCATCCTCATGCGCTCTCAGGAGGGAATCCAGAGCCTGCTGGACGCCGTGCTTAAGAAGCGCGGGGTGATCTCCGATCAGGCTTGACCGGACAGCGGGACTTGAGCCACCTTTTCTATCGACGCTGATCACGATTGGGACGGAGTTCGCCGGTGGGGAAGATTATTGACGTCGAAAAGCTGGTCATCCGTGACCCCGAGGGAAACATCCGGGCCTATCTGGGAGTGGAATCGGACGGGACCACCCAGCTGGTCTTTGTCGGCAAGACCGGCCACATCCGCGCCACGCTCAGTGTCAACGAAAATGACGCCCCCTCGCTTTCGCTGACCGACCGCGGGGGGCTGAAGCGCGCGGGGTTGGCGCTCTCGGACAAGGGGGTTGCCAGCTTGAACTTCTATGACCCTTCTGGAAAATGCCGGATGACGATCAATGTGGATCCCCAAGGGGTCCCGCGCGTCGGGATGGTGGACAACAGCGGAATCTTGCGCTCCCTGCTCACCATTTATCTCGATGGAACTCCGACCATTCAGCTCTTCAACACCGCTGGAAAGCCGGTCTTCCAGGCTCCCGAAAGCACCGCGTTCGTCGGATAGAGAACCGGAGGAGCCTCCCCCATGATTGCGTTCATGTTTCCCGGACAAGGGAGCCAGTTTGTCGGCATGGGGAAGGCCTGGGCCGAGGGAAGCGAGGTGGCCCGGAGCTACTTCGAGCGCGCCAACAAGGCCCTTGGCCGTGACCTCCGCGAGATTTGCTTCTCGGGACCGGAGGCCGAACTCACCGACACGCGCAACACTCAGGTCGCCATTTACACGGTGAGCTGCATCGCCGCGCGACTGCTTTTCGACTTGGGGCTGATCCCCGACTATGTCTTGGGCCACAGCATCGGGGAGTACGCGGCCCTGTATTTCGCCCGCTCCTTCGATTTCGAGACTGGACTGCTGCTGGTCCAGAAGCGCGCGAACGCGATGGCGGATGCGGCGGCGAGGAACCCCGGAACCATGGCGGCGGTGATCCGCCTCGATCCCCGCCTGGTCGAGGAAACCTGTCGCGAGCTTGCCGCGGAGACCGGCGGGGCACTGTCCGTGGCGGGTTTCAACTCGCCCGAGCAGACAGTCATAAGCGGGTCGCGGGACCTGATCGAACAAGCCACGCGGGTCCTCAAGGAGAAGGGGGCCAAGCGGGTGGTTCAGCTCCAGGTTTCCGGGGCTTTTCACTCCGGATTGATGCGAGAGGCCCAGGAGGAGCTGCGCGCGGCGGTCGCGGGGGTCACGCTCAGGAAGCCCTCCACGCTGTTCATCTCCAACCACGACGCCCGTCCGGTGACCGATCCCGCAATCCTGGAGGAGCATCTCCCAAACCAGCTCACCCACCCCGTCCGTTGGACCGAGAGCCTGGAGTTTCTGAAGCGACAGGGCTGCCAGGCCTGGCTGGAGGCGGGGCCGGGAACTGTCCTGACCGGTCTCCTGTCCAAGTTTGACCCGGATGCCTCAAGCGCGTCCCTTTCGGATCTCGCCTCCTTTGAGACCGCGGTTGCCGGATTCCGGGCGTACCAGTGCGGCATTCGGGAGCAGTTCGAGGCCTTGCACTGACCGGAGTCACGGGCGCCCGTCTGGTCAGTGCATCAAGTACCCCATCAAATCCCGGATCTGATCCTCAGTCAGCGGGTCCAGCAAACCATCCGGCATGAGGGAGAGATCGGAAGGTCGAGTCTCCTCGATTTCCGAACGGTCGAGAATCAAGTCTTCCTCCTGGGTGCGTAGGGTCATGGTCTTCTCGGTCGCCCCGGTCACAACGCCGTTCAGGATGCGCCCATCCGCGAGCGTGACCATGGTCATCTTGAAATCGGCGGGGACCATCGCGCTCGGGTCCACCAGGTTCTCCAGCAGGTAAGCCAGGTCGCGACGGTTCGAGCCGGTGAGGTCCGGTCCGACCAGTCGCCCCTCCCCGAACAGCACATGGCAGGCCGAACAAGTCTTGAGGAACAGTTCCCTGCCCCCGGCGAGATCGGCCTTGGCCAAGATTTCAGGCGAGAGGCGCGCCTGATGGTGCGCCAGGAGTTCCCGTTTGTAAGTGTCGCTTTCGCGGGCCTTGCCCCAGACCTCATCGAGCCTGCGATTCAGGCTTTCATCCCCGAACCCGCGCATCTGGCGGACATGGAATGCCGAGAGATCCTCGCGAGGAATCTGACCGGAGGCGACTGCCTCCACCAACGGGAAGGCGAAATCCGGTTTGGACGAGAGCGCGCTTAAACACTCCGTGCGATATTCCGGATCAAGGGAGGCGTATCGCGAGATCAACACCTTGGGGATGTCGGGGTGATTGAACAGGGCCAGGCTCCGCGCCGCCCGCGCCGCGACCGAGCGGTCCTCGACCCACTTGAGGAGGAGATCCTCGATCCCCTCCGGACGCGCGGAGGCCAGGATCGCAATGGCGTTGCGGCGGCTCACCGGATCGGCGCTCGCATCCAGAGCGACTCCCTTCAGGTCTTCCAGCGCGCGCCCCTCGCCAAACACAACGGAGATCGCGTTCAGCAGTTCAAGAGTCTGGGAATCACCCCCGGCTCGCAAGGATGCGGAGACAGTCGCCCAGCTGGGCGGCGCGACCGCGCGAACCCACCCTCGCAGGGCAAGGTTCATCCCGTTCAGAAGGGTCCATCGAACCGAGGGGTCTTGGGTCTCCCCGAGGATTTGGACAAGGGATTCCACCGGTTCCGGGCGGGTCTCCAGGTCCGAGGTGAGACGGCGCGCGATACATTCGCGGAGGAACGGAAACCGAGTCTTGCGCGCCAATTCGAGCGCTCGCGCCGGGTAATCCGGAACCGCTTTCAGGATGCCGTACCAGAGCATGAGCGGCTGAACCGTGTCGGTGACGTCTTCGACTCGTCCCGCGAGCGCGGAGGCGATGCCCCACCTTCGACCGGTCTCAACCCTTTGGAGCGCGGAGGCCAGGAACTGGCGAACCAGGCCGGAAGGATCGCTTGCCGCCAGGCGGCCGAAGGCCGCCAGGGTCTCCTCGGATGGGGTCCCTCGGTCCATGAGCAAACGGATGGCCCAGACCCGAATGTGCTCGTTCGGATCGCCGAGCTGCTCAAGCAGCCAGGGATCCTCCAAATCGCCGGTGACAGCCAGGCACCAAAGCGCTCGCAGGCGGCGTGTGACATCCGGGTGAGTCCGATAGAGTCGAAACAGTTCCCCCCTGGCCGCTTCCAGGTCCTTCCCGGAGCCTGCGCGCTCCTGCAGGAGCCTTCGCGAGTGACGCACAAACCAGTCGTTGGGATGGAGTTGGAATCGAACCAATTCGAGGTCGCCGCTTGCGCTTAGATCGAGACCCTTTGGGGGCGCTGTTTCACCATAAGTGATCTTGAAGATTCTCCCGGAGGTCCGATGGACCCCGTCGGTTTCATGGCACTCCCCGATGTCGGTCCAATCCGCGAGAAACACTCCGCCATCCGGGCCGTAAAGGAGCTCGATGCCCCGGAACCACGGATCCTTGCAGAAGAACAGGTCGCTTTGGTGAAGGCCGACATATCCGGCCCCTTTGCGCTCGAGTCGGTCGTTGTTCAAGCGGTGCCCGTGGAGATTGATGGTGAAGAGGGTGTTTCGATAGGTGTCCGGCCAGTTGTCGCCGAGATAGATCATCAGGCCGCAGTGAGCGTGCCCGCCTCCGGCCCGGTCGGTGGTTTCGCTCATCGCGGTCCGGATATCCTGCCAGCGCTCCCCCTTGGCCCAGTGATAGTGGTTGGCGCACTGATCGATCAGCTCGTACAGGTGGGGCTCGAAGTGCGCGCCATACATCCGCTGATAGTGGGCCCCAGGGACCACATGCCAAAGGTGGCCGATGACCGTATTGATGAAAAACATTTGGCCGTGGTCATTGAAATCGAGTCCCCAGGGATTGGTGGTCCCCTGGGCCACCACCTCGAACCGTTCGCGGGTCGGGTGATAGCGCCAAATGCAGCAATTCAACGCGGTCCGTTGCGAGGGTCCCGCGCCGGGCTTGCCGACCAGCGAGGTGGCTTGGATGCCATGACGGCCATAAATCCATCCATCCGGTCCCCAGCACAGGCCGTTGACAATGTTGTGCCCCACCCGGTTGTCGTCCCAGCCATCCAGGACCACCACCGGTTCGGAGTCGGGGACATCATCCCCATCCCGGTCGGGTATGAAGACCATCTTCGGCGCGCACAAAGCCCAGACCCCGCCGAATCCAACCAGCACGCTGGTGAGTTTGTCGGCCTGGTCCCAGAACACCTTGCGACTATCGGCGACTCCATCCCCATTGGAGTCATCGAGGATGATGATCCGGTCCTTCTGATCCTTGGCGAAACCGACCCCGCTCTCGGCGTAGGTGTAGTTCTCCGCCACCCACAGCCTCCCGCGATGATCGGTGGTGAATCCGATTGGCTGACGGACTTCCGGATCGCTCGCGAAGACTTGAACGTGGAATCCATCCGGAACTTGGATCGAGGCGAGAGCGGCCTCCGGTGTAGTCGGAGGGATGGTCTCGGCTTGGGTGTTGCGCGGCTCGGGAAAGGTGGAACCCCGGCCCTCCAGGTTGAGGGAAACAAGGAGCGCCAAACCCAAGAAGGAGATTTGGAACTTTGGAAATCGCAAGGTCACCCAAGCCCCGTTAAGACATCCACGCCGAGTGGAGCAAGCCGCGCGGGGTGTTTCTCTTTTCCAAACCGAACGCTGAGGTCCTTCGCGCTTTCCGAAAGGTTCCAGAGCGCAACCGCCCCCTTTTCCTGAACCC
>JAJVIK010000007.1 GCA_022072055.1 bacterium
CGGCCTTCTCCTGGGAAGTGTAGCGCTTCCGACTCCTTGCCATAAGGGTTTCCTCCGTTCGGATAAGATTCTATGTTGCTTATCCGAACCACGGAACTGTCGGATTCCAGGTGAACCGGGACAGTTGCTCATCCAGGGCACATGGCTCCTTCGCCACTTCCACGACTCGCGACATGATCGCGAGAGTCCCTAATGAGTGTGCAAATCGCGAATGAGTTGCGTTTGGATAGACGAGATGACCGAAGCCGAGTTGTATTAGGTGACGCAACCGCTGAAAGGAGGGCGTATCGACAATCTTGCGCTCTAGCTCACTTAAGTGAATATCACCGTGGATCGGATCGACTATAATCTTAATGCTGACTGCCATGCTTCAGGAGGCCTACTTGACGAAGATTTGTAATTGCGTCTTTGATCTCCGGTTCCGAAAAACTCTTCTTGTATTTGAGAAGAAGGTCCCTGATCGCTGATGCATCCACTCCATTTACCTGTCCACGATCTATCAGAAAATGAACCGAAGCCAGTAACTCCAGAGTCCGGGCCCGAGATTCTTTGTCCCCGGAGGGAAGAATCTGCTTTAGCTTGACTAGTCGCTGCTTCGATTTTGAATCGAGCTCCCATCCCTCGGATGAATCAAAGTCACTTTCGACCTCTTCCCGGATCGCAAAGGCATCATTGGTCAGCGCAGTGCAGTACGGACCCTTTAGATACCAGCTGAAGTAATAACCGAGATTGACCCCGGCCTCTTGAGCAAGATAGATCGTCTTCTGGAGAATCAATCTGTCGGAAAAATCTCTGAGACCATTCTCTCCCTGCTCAAGCTCCTTCAGCACCAACCGAGTCCCAATCTGTCGTCGATCCACATCGTCCCCTTTCACGGCCAATCGATTGGGGAACGGCTCACCCCTGAACCGGACCCTCAAGACATAACATGCAAGACAAGTAATCTGAACCAGTTAAAGTGGCTTTTCTACTCTCTGATGGTGCGTCTTTTTGCCGGATTTGTCAAGAAGGAATTCCTCCATGGACCCGGCAATATACATAAATGCAGTATCCGATTGGGTTTATGCACGTCTCCAGGCTGAGTCTCCTTCAATAAGAAGTATGATTTCAGGCCAAAACGGGCGCGTCTACTGAAACAGCCCGTCCTCGTCCTTGTCCACCTCGAACTGGACAATTTTGGGGGTCACATAGGTGCTGTCGGGACCGGTGGCGCCTTCGATTTCGATCGGGAACTTCCGGTTCTGACCGCGTTCATCCGCCAAGCGGCGCGCGATGGCCTCTTCGTTAATCCGAGTGAAGAGGCCGGATAGCGCGGGGACTCTTGAAGCGTCCTGGAGAACCTCCCTCCACGCGGTCCGTTTCCCGACCCGGTACCAGAGGGACCCCTTAGGGTCCCAGTAAACTCCTTCCTCCCCGATTTCCCCATTTCGCTTATCCCCATCCCACCACTCCCGTTGGAAACGAAGGCCGGTCTGGGCGAGGGAGCCTTCATAATCGCGAAGGTCTTCCCGCGAGACCTGGACAACGGGCCGCTCGGTGGTGGGCATTTCTTCGAGGAGCTCCCGCGCTTTTCGGGCGGAGGGGGTGTCGCTCAAGGATTCGGTCACGAACTTGAGCGCCTTGAAACGATCCGGCCCGGCGGGCAGTTCCTTGGACCGTCTGACAATCGCCGCCGCCCATTTGGCGCGATACTTCTCCTCGCGGTTGGGATCCTCGATTCCTTTGCGTTCGAGGATTTCGAGAGCGTCCGCGTAACGATCCGCCCTGGCGCAGAGATCGGCCCATTCCAAGTAGTCCTCCGTGGAAAGGGCTTCGGGATTTTCACGGTCCACCTTGGCGTAGGCATCAATGGACTCTTCAAGGCCAAGCCGGTTGCCGAATAGGAGGGTGACTCCGCGCAGGGCGGTTTGAACCCCCTGCGCAAGACCAACCACCGCCGGGGCGTCGGTTCCATGTCGAGCGGCGGTGCGCGCCATTCCATGAGGGCTCACCCCGAAACCGCTCTCGCCGAAGAGCAGATAATTGAGGGTCTTACTCCGACGGTCCGCGAGCGCGGAGCCGATGGGTCGTTTGGCGCTGTCCACGGAAATCGCTTTCGGGGCCGCCTCGCTGTCGAGGATCTTCTTGCGGATCAGGCCATAGCCCGCGTCATCCAGTCCATCCGCCGGTTGTGGAGCGGGGAGCTCGTTGGCCGAGGGTTGCTCGTCATCCGAATTCAGTTCCCTCAATTGCTCCTCAAACCATTCCCGCTCCTCCGGCCAAAGGGAGATTCCGACCCTGGAAAGGCGCTCGACCCGCCCCCTTTCGCCGAGCTTCCGGGATTCCTTGATGGAATCCTTCCAGCTCCGGAGAAGTGTTTTCGACTTGCGCTCTTCAAGAGAAGCGACCAGGGCGCGGCCTTTTTCGATTTCCTCCGGGGTGGCCTCTCCCTTGGCCTCGCGCATCCGCGCGAGGTACCCGATCTTCTTGTCCACCACACTCGGCTCGCGTCTTCCGGTGACCGCCGCAACGGCGTCCGTTCCGGCAACCGCGAGCGCCCTCGGCTGGCCCGCGAGGACCTCCGAGGTGGTCTGCCAAGCGCGATTGACGACGCCTGTAACCTGGTTGAGGCGACGCCTGCGTTGGAGGTCCGTGAGTTCCACCTCCTCGACCTGGGACGCAAGGAGCAGCAGGCGCTCCCGCGCCACCCGGTCGTTCATCTTCTTGGCGAGCTTCCTGAGTTCGATCCCCTTCTCCCGCTGGGTGGTGGAGGCGGACAGGATTTCCAGGACCGCCAAGTCATCGACAATCCCATCCGGTTGATCCGAATTCCGCATCTGGTCGCGTTCGGCCACTTCCTTGGCGGAGGAAACCCGTTTGGGATTCTCAGCGAGCGCCCCGGCCAGGGCATCATGGACCACCGCCGGGACAAACTCCTCGGCGCGGGTGGGTCCGGAAAGAAGGAGGCTGAGAAGGAAAAGCGCCGAGAGGCTGAGGTGAGTGCGACTCACCCGGCTTAAACGCGCCGCGGAGCGAATAAGTTTTTGGCCGTGCTTGGACATATCGTGTCAGTGCTGGTCGGCTTTCTTGGCCAGTTCTTCGAGTGCATCCAGGCGGGACTGAGCCTCGCGTTTTTCGGGATACCCATCCGCCTGGGATATCTTGACATAGATTTCCGTGGCGCGCTCCAGCGCCTTCTTGGCCAGGTCCCAATCCGCCTGCCCCCCTCCATATTCGGCCCGCTCGACCAATTCACGAGCCACTTCTTCATGATAGAGGGCCAGCCGCATCCAGTGCTCGCAGATACGCTTGCTGTCGGGAAAACGTTCGATCAGGCTCTCGATGGCCTCGCGGTAGGCCGCTTCTCCCACCTCCCCGCGTCGCGACTGGAAGTCGAGGAACTCGGCCACCGCCTGATTTTCCGCGAGCAGCCACGCCAAGCTCTCCCATTCGGTCCCCTTGTATTTCCGGATCGAGGTCTCGGCGCGATTCTTGGCGGCTTCCCGAAGCCGCAGGCGCTCTTCGGGGTCCTTTCCCTCCAAGGGCGGGCGGAATAGTTCGCGGAAATCAGCCATCACCTCGGAGCGCTTCCTGGCGACTTTGGGGAGATCGGGGTCGGTTCCACCGACCGAGCTGTAGGCCTGCTCGGCGGCGTCGACATCCCCCAGTTTCTCATGGCAGATTCCCTTGGCATGGGCGACAATGTCCTCGCACTGCCCCGGATGGGAGCGCGCCCAGGCATCCAGGCGCTTGGTCGCGTTGGAGAACAGGTTCTTCCCCTCGGCGTCCGTGGGGTAAGGCAGGCGGTAGGTGTCGTCGCTCCGGTGCAGAAGCACCTCGCTCACAATGGTGTTCAAGGACTCGTAGGGACGATTCCGCTCGGGGGTTTTCGCCGCATAACAGCCAAGCAGAAGGCCGAAGAGGAGGATCGCGGGGATTCCCCTCAATTCACTTGCTCCGGATGCGCGCGTAGACATCATGGAAATGAGCGCTGGTGGCGATTCCCCGGTGGAAGTCGGCCAGGGTGAACTTCTCGTTTGGGGCATGCAGGTTGTCGTCCGGAAGACCAAAGCCAAGCAATACCACCGGCATTTTCATCACATCGACAAAGAAGGCCACGACCGGGATCGAGGCCCCCTCGCGGATCAGGAGAGGCTCCTTGCCGAAGCCTCTTTGGAGGGCCTCCTTCCCGGCGCGCATGGCCGGGTCCTCGACTGGGATCACAGTGGCCGGGGAGTTCTGGTAGCGGATGATTTCGATCCGGCAATCGGAAGGGATTCCGGCGCGCACATGGGCCTCGAAGAGGTCGGCGATCCGGTTGGCGTCCTGGCCGGGAACCAACCGCATGCTGACCTTGGCCCCCGCCTGGGAAGGGATCACGGTTTTGGCGCCCTTTCCGGCGTAGCCCCCATAGAGGCCATTCACATCCAAGGTGGGGCGGCACCACTTGCGCACGGGAACCGGGTACTCGCGTTCGCCGGAAAGCGAGGGGAGCCCGAGCTCCCGCGCGAGGCCCGCGAAATCCCAGGGGAGCTTTTCATACTCCCGAATCTCCCACTCCTCCGCATCCCGGACCCCATCGTAAAAGCCCTCGATGGCGATGCTCCCATCGGGTTTTTTGAGGGAGGCGATCACGTTCGCCACGACTTGGGCTGGGTTGGGGACAATTCCACCGAACATCCCGGAGTGCAGGTCCTGGTTCGATCCGGTGACCACGAACTCCATGTAGGTGAGTCCGCGAAGGGCGTAGCAAAGAGCCGGCTGGTTCGGTCCGAACTGGCTGGTGTCGGAGATCAGGACCGCGTCGGCCTCAAAGCGCGCGCGGCGCTCTTGGATAAACTCCTCCAGGTTGGGGCTTCCGATTTCCTCCTCGCCTTCGATCAGAAAGATCAAGTTGACCGGGATCTCACCGACCGCGCGCATCCAGGCTTCGGCGGCTTTGACATGGGTGTAGACCTGCCCCTTGTCGTCGGTGGCCCCGCGAGCGTAGAGGATTCCGTTCTCGCGCCTCGGCTCAAAGGGGGGGGAATTCCAAAGGTCGAGCGGATCGACCGGCTGGACATCGTAATGGCCGTAAACCAGCACGGTGGGCAGTCCCGGACGTTTGGGGGTTTCGGCGACCACGGCCGGCCAGCCTTTTGTGGGGAGGATTTCCGCCGCAAGGCCGATCTCGACGAAGCGCGCCCGGAGCCACTCGGCGCAGGAGAGGATATCTTGCCGATGGTCCGGGTTCGCGCTGATGCTGGGAAAGCGCAGGAACGCGCACAGCTCTTCCTCAAACCGCTCCCGATTCTCTTCCAGAAAACAGCAGACTCTCTTGATTGCGTTCATGGGCGCCTCGGATCAAATTGAGCGGTTATGAAAGGGATTCAAACCGACTGGGGGGGCCCCCATGCCGGTGGAGTTCCTTGAGGATCTCCATCTCGTCCGCAATGGCGAGCGCGAGAGTCATCCCGATGGTTTCCAGGTACATTTCGAGATTGGCGATGGCGAGGGTGTCGAAGGGGTCCGCGATGGCGACAGTCAGTCGCGCGCCCTCCAGACGAACCGGAACCGCCTTGCAGCGCAAAAGGGTTTCGCGAGGAATGAGCGAGATCAAGGTGGGATGGACCTCGTTTACCCGGACCGCATCGATGCCGAAGCTTTTCGAGATTTCCTTCTTGGGTTCATCGATGCCCTCCGACTCCAACGGGATTCGATCGAGGCGAGAGGGATTTTCATCGGGGAGAAAAGCCCCTTCGAGGGGGATCGCGTCCTCCACCACCTCGTCCGGCTCGGCCACCGCGAGGCCACCGGGGTTGAGCAGCTCGCCAAGGTCCTCCCGGGCCAGCAGCCGGTCCACCTCCTCCACCGGATCGGGGAGTTGCGCCGACAGGCCATCCCGGTGGCGCTGGATGTGGCGCCAGATGTTGCCGAGGGGGATGCGGATGCCCAGGCGGTACCAGCAGTCATCGCACAGATGGGCCGTGGTCCTCAGCGCGCCCTCCACCACCTCATCCAGATGAAGGGTGGCGCGATGGAGGCCACAAACATTGCAGAGCGGGTATTCTTCCACTGGGATGACAGGTCACTTTCCCGCCAGGCGCGCGCAACCCCATGAGGCCGCGCGGGCGAGCGGAAGTCAAATTCCTCCAAGTAGTTTAGTCATATCCGGGGTGAGATTGAAACCGCTGAGTGCACCGGAACGGGGGGCCGGCGGATCGACGCCCAAACCCCAACAAGGGGGGTGTCTTCCCGTTGCTTCCTGAGTTTTCAGCGGGTATAGTCAAGTCGCTTCAACACGTTCCAGGGTCCCGTTTTGTCCGCTGATCATCCCGGCCTTGCGCACGGTCCCATCAGAGGGTGGGTGGTTCCCTGTGGGTGGTGATTGGGAACTGAATCGATTAAGGAGAGATTCAAATGGTGAGGCATCAGGAGCTGCAACTGTGGGTGGAAGAGATGGCCGCGATGTGCAAACCGGAGCGCATCGTGTGGATCAACGGCAGCGAAGAGGAGCACCAACGTCTCACTGCCGAGGCGATCAGTTCCGGCGAGGTCATCCAGCTCGATTCGGAGAAATGGCCGGGTTGCCTCTATCATCGAACCGCCCTCAATGATGTCGCGCGCACCGAGGACCTCACCTTTATCTGCACGACGCTCAAGGATGACGCCGGGCCGACCAACAACTGGATGTCGCCGGAGGAGGGGTACCGCCGCGCCGGGGAAATCTTCGAGGGGGCGATGCGCGGTCGGACCATGTATGTGATCCCCTTCTGCATGGGGCCGGTCGGTTCGCCCTTCAGCAAGATCGGGGTGGAGCTCACCGACAGCATCTATGTGGTCCTCAATATGCGCATCATGTGCAATATCGGGGATGAGGTCCTGGAACAGCTCGGCGCGGGTGGGGAGTTCACCAAGTGCCTCCACAGCAAGGCCGAACTCGACATCAAGAAGCGCCTGATCCTGCACTTCCCCGAGGATAACGCGATTTGGAGCGTCGGCTCCGGCTATGGCGGAAATGTGCTGCTCGGCAAGAAGTGCCTGGCGCTGCGAATTGCCAGCCATGTGGCGCGGCGGGAAGGCTGGATGGCCGAGCACATGCTGATCATGGGGGTGCAGCGCCCGGATGGGCACATCTACTACATCGCCGGGGCGTTCCCTTCCGCCTGTGGAAAGACCAACCTGGCCATGCTGGTCCCGCCGGAGGGCTACCGAGCCAAGGGCTGGAAGGTGTTTACTGTCGGGGACGACATCGCCTGGATGCGGATCGACACCGACCGTCGTCTCTGGGCGGTCAACCCCGAGACCGGGTTTTTCGGAGTCGCCCCCGGAACCAGCAAGAACACCAATCCCAACGCCCTCGAGACGATTCGTAGAAACACCATTTTCACCAATGTGGTGCTTGGCAAGGGCGGCACGGTCTGGTGGGAGGGGATGGAGGAGGAGCCGCCGGCGGAGGGTCGGGACTGGCAGGGTCGCCCCTGGAAACCCGGCTTGATCGGCGAGGATGGGAAGCCGGCGGTCGGCGCGCACCCCAACAGCCGTTTCACCGCCCCCTTTTCACAGTGCCCCTCGCGCTCGGCGCGCGCGGGGGACCATCACGGGGTGCCGATTTCCGCAATCATTTTCGGGGGTCGCCGCGCGCGCCTCACCCCGCTCGTGTATGAGGCGCAGAGCTGGGGACACGGGGTCTACATCGGGGCAACCATGGCCTCGGAGCGGACCGCCGCCCAGTTCGGGAAACAGGGCGAGGTGCGCCGCGACCCGATGGCCATGCTTCCCTTCTGCGGGTACAACATGGCCGACTATTTCGAGCATTGGCTCCGTATGGGGGTCCGGATGACTCGTCCACCCCGAATCTTCAATGTCAACTGGTTCCGCACCGATGAGGACGGCAGTTTCCTGTGGCCCGGATTTGGCGAGAATATCCGGGTTCTGGATTGGATTCTGGCCCGCTGCTTAAACGAGGTGGAGGCGGAAAAGACCGCAATCGGGTGGGTCCCGCGCAAGGAGGACCTCAACCTGGAGGGTCTGGACATGGCGCCGGGGGCGATTGATGAGCTCCTTTCGGTCAACAAGGAGGAGTGGATCGCCGAGGCGGGTTTGATCGCCGAGCATTTCAAGCAGTTCGATGATCGCATCCCGCACGAGATGTGGGCCCAGCACGAGGCCCTTCTGCGGAGACTCGATCTGATCGGTTAGAACAGACGAGCCTGCGTTTCAGCAAGGCGGTGACAGGCAGGGATGCCTGTCCTACACATTTGCGCGGGGCGGGCTAGACTAATCTCGATGCCCGCGCCTCCGCTCCGCTATCTCATCTATTTTGTCACCTCGCGCTGCAACCTTCGTTGCGCGCACTGCTTCTACTTGGATGAGCTCGGTCCGAGTAACGAGCTTTCCCTTCCGGAGATCGAGCGGTTGTGCCGAAGCCTGGGGAGCCTTTCTTTCCTGCGCCTTACCGGCGGGGAGCCGTTCCTTCGCCGGGACCTCGATGAGGTGATGCGCCTCTTCCACACCCTTGCCGGAACCCGCCGCATGGGGGTCATCACCAACGGCACCAAGCGCGAGAATGTGCGTCGCGTCCTCGAAAGCTTGAAAGTCCACGCGCCGAAGCTCCTCCTCGATGTCGGGGTGTCGATTGATGATCTCGGCGCGGAGCATGACTCGATCCGGGGTCGCAAGGGGGTCTATGACGAAGCGGTCGGTCAGATCGAGGACCTGCTCCGGTTCCAAAGGGATTGGCCGAACCTGGAGGTCTCCACGGTGGTGACCGCGAGCGGTAAGAACACCCCCCGTTTGCGTGAGATTTACGATTTCCTGCATGGCCTTGGGGTGAACCGAATCTCCTGCAATCTGGTGCGCGGGTATGTGGCCGATCAGGCGCTGACCAACGTGGATTTGGAGGCCTATCAGGAGTTTCTCTCTTGGACCGATGAGCACAATCGGGCCAATCACCACGGGCTTGGGGCGATTGTTCGCCGGGCCAAGAACCATGTGGGCCGCGAGGCGGTGAAACGCATCCTTGAGGCGCGGGAGAGCGGCAGACCCCTCGCCAAGTTCCGGCCCTTTGGGAGGAAATCAGCCGCCTCGGAGCCGTGCGCGAAAACGCTTCCGGAAGGAGACGGTCACTATCTGCTGGGCGCCGACGCCCCGATCCACTGTCAGGCCGGGCGCGCCATCGCGGTCCTTCAACCGGAAGGGGATGTGAACCTGTGCGAGGTGTTGGACTGGCCGCTCGGCAACCTGCGCGAGGTGGATTTCAATTGGAGCGCGATCTGGGAAGGCGAGCGCGCCGAGGAGGCCCGCGCCATGATCGATCAGACCGGCTGCTCCTGCACCCACGAATGCTTTCTGACCGCGAGCATCCTGTTCGGGAAGGAGCATTACCCGCGCCTGGCCCGCGAGGTGGCGCGCGAGTCCGTGGCGACTGTCTTGCGGGGGTGAGCGGAATTCGAGCGCTGACTTACCTTGGAGGGGCTCGCTCGCGCCCACCGAGTCCACGGCGGCCGCGAAGAAACCGGACACGACAAAGCGTGTCCCTCCTGATGTTTAAGACACCCCCGCCGCCAGACTCAACTTCTCCCTCAATATCGGTAGCGCCTCCCGCGCGAAATCCGAAAGGCGGCGCTGCGCCGCTTCGACACTCCCGTTGTCGATCTGAGTGGAGAGCCGGATCAGCACCGAGGGTTGTGTGGAGAAGAGCACCTGGTTGATCACCAGGTGGATTTGATGACGGATGTAGTTCGGAGTCTCCTTGCCCTCGCTGAAGAACCAGTAGTTCACCAACTGGTTGTCGGCGTCCCGGGTGAGGCGTAGCACGGTCGCCCGCCCATCGGGGTCAATATCCACCATTCCGCGCGACACAAGGGTGTACCCGCCCGCCTGGTAACAGACCTCGGGGGGGTGCATGGAGTGCCGGTGCCCGCTCGAAAACACCAGACTGAGCGCCACCTCGCCGGCATTGCCGGTGTTCCGGTAGATCCGGTGAAAGATGTCGTCGGTGCCGAGTATCCGCTTCTCGTCCTGCCCCACCGGGAGTTCGCGCGCGAGGGTCCAGGACCCGAGGACCGTGGGGATGCGCTTGCCGACCCGCTCCCCCTGGGGTTCATGGTCGCCGGGCTCGGGAATGCTGGCGTTGACCACCAAGGTCACGGCCAGGAGAACCACCGAGGCAACAAGGCGCGCCTTATTCACGACTCCGTTCCTTTCGGCGCGCGCTTTTCAGTAAGACCCGGAATCTGTTCGAGGCCCCAGTACAGAAGGAACAGCATCCCGAAGGCCACGACGAAGATCGCCCAGCCGGAAAGGTCATGCACCTTTCCCGAGGCGACCCCGCTCCCCCAATAGTGGGCCACCGCGACCAGCGCGAAGATGCGGAGGATATTGGTCACCACCGCCACCGGGGCCGAGAGGATGAAAAGGATCAAGGAGCCGAGAGGCGAGAGCCTCGATTGATAGGCGAAGACCGCGCCGAGCGCGAGCAGGGAGATCAACGAGCGCAGTCCGGCGCAAACATCCCCCACCACGAGGACATCCGCGTTGTGGAAATGGATGTAATTCCCGCTGTAGACCACATACCAGTCCGGGGGCGAAAGGGAAACCGCCGCCGCGGTGACAAAAATGCGGAGCTTGTAAGTGATCAGGTCGATCAACCCATCCGGAAGGGGAACCATGAAGAACAGGAACAACCAAGGGAGGAGCGTGGCGCGAACCATCTCTCTCCCGAAAAAGAGATAATTGAAACCGAGGAGATAGAAGACAAAGGCCACATATTTCGGCGGATACATGTGGCAGAGGGTGGAGGCCAGATACACCAGGCTGCACGGAAGAAGCACGGCAAGCCCGCCCCAGCTGGGGCGGATCGGGATCGCCCGGAGGGTCTCTTTGCGCCCCCAGAGCATCCAGGCCGCGACAAACGGGACAAGCGGGCCATGCGAATAGTACCCCTGTTCCTTGGTCCAAGCCCGCCAAACCACTTGGAGAGGCTCGTGGTAGAGCGCGCCGAGGAGCGCGAGGAGCGCCACGACCAACAGAGTCATGGCGACTCCGGCTTTCCTGAGGATCGATTCGATCTCCTTGAGGAACGGAGGAAGGACGGCGGGGAAGGCTCCCGAGGACAATCCGGTCTCCTTGGCGTCGGAGAGTCGAGCGGCGCGCGGCCCCTGCTATCCGAGAACCTCTTCGTATAAGGCTCGTAGGTTTTCCAGCATCTTCCTTTCGGTGAACACGGTTGTCGCCCGTGCGCGTCCGTTATCTCCCAGTCTAATCTTGAGTGTCTCATCGGACAAGATAGCGTTGATTGCCCCGGCAAGAGCCCCGGAGTCTCCCGGCGGAACCACCAAGCCGGTCTCCCCATGGAGATTGATGAAAGAAGTTCCCGTTCCCACCTCGGTACAGACCACCGGGGTCCCACGGGACATGGCCTCAATCTGGGTGAGGCCGTAAGACTCGGTGCGGTTCACCGAAGGGAGCGCGAAAACATCCGCGCGGTCGTAGTAGGCCACCAATTCCCGGTCTTCAATCCTTCCCACCAGTCGAACCCGGCCCTCCAGACCGAGCTCGGCGATGCGCCTCTCGAGCGCCCCTTTCAGGTAGCCCTCTCCGACAATCAGACAGGTGGCCTCGACCTCGCGCATCGCCTCCACCAGGACCTCGACACCCTTGTAATGGATCAGCCGTCCCACAAACAAGACCACCGGGCCCGTGACATCCCGGCGAAGCTCGGCCAGGAGGGCGCGGCTTCGTTCGGTCTCCACCAGGGCGTTCTCGGCAAGGCCATAGGGAAGCACGCGCACTTTGTGGAGATAGCGCGAGAGGACCGGCGAGGTCCGGGCAAAGTTTTCCGAGCTGGTGGTGATGACCTCGGCGCGGTCGAGAAAGAGCTTTTGAAGGGGGGAATAAGGGATGTTGAGCAGCCTTTGGCGGGTCACATCCATGTGATAGGTCGCGATCAACTTGCAGCGCAGCCCCGAAAACAGAAGGGAGGCTTCCGCCATCGGGTTGGTCATGTGGACATGAACCAGATCGGGGTCCGAGGCCCGCAGCCAGTATGGGAAAGAAGGGCACAGCGACATCCGTCGGACATGAAGCAGGCGCGCGACCCGAGTGACGGGCACGCCCTCCTCCACCGAGTGGGTGGTGACCGGTTCGGTGTTCGAGACGACCGCGCGGACCGCGTAGCGGCCCTTGAGGCCCTGACAGAACTGATAAACGACCCGCTCGATCCCGCCCAGGGGACCGTAGTAATGAGCCGCTTGGACTACCCCCAGCTGTTTCATTTGCGGAAATGGTGGCCCGGAACAGAAATGGGGGGAAGGATGTCCTTCCCCCCATTCGTTTCACGCCTGGGGTTGCGCTTGGCGTTGGCGGCCGAGCGCGCCCTTTCCCTTAGAAGCCGGTTTCGCCGGCTTCTGTTTCATCGAACGCGAAGAGTTCGATATCCACCGCGTTCTGGTCGAGGGTGTGGTCGTTGAGCGGCCAGGCCGGGAGCAGTTCATCCGGCATGTTCCGCGCCGCGCCGAACACGTTCACCACGCCGTTCTTGTCCAGCGTGTAGAACCCATCCGCGCACCCCGCCGAGAACTCGAAGTCCACGAAGATTGAGAAGGCGTCGATGCCGTACTGGGTATCGTCGCTCTCGTCTTCGGCCGTGTCGGGATCATCGAAGCCGGCCACGATATAGCGCATGCCGACCGTGGTGATCAGGCTGCCCGGATTCATCGGATCCTCGTTGCGGGTGTAGAACACGCCGTTGGTGGGATCGTTCACCGGGATCGGGTGGATGCCGCCCCAGCCATCGAACACCACCGCGCCCTCCGAGGTGCCCGGGAAGAGCTCGATGTCGCGCGCGATGTCGAGACCCGGGAAGAACGGCCAGACATAACCGCCCTGAGCCGGATCGGGTTCGAGGAGCTTGGCCGGATCATTGGCCGGAGCGCCGGAGTAGGTCCCGGGAGCCACGAACGAGCCATCCGGATTGATCTGGTAGTGGCCGCCCTGGCTGTCGATCACGATGTAGCCGTCCGCCCGGTTATCGGCCGGAGCCACATCGATCACCGCCAGCGCCACCGCCCGCAGCGAGGCGCCGCCCGGATTGGGCAGGCTGCCCGCGCGGAAGCTGCCGAACCCGATGTCGGCGCCGATGCCGAGGTTGTCGGTGTTCGGAACCAGCGACGGGTCGCCCATGTTCTTGGTGTCGCCGCTCCTGTAGATCCCGCCGTAGTCGGCCAGGACCCAGAAGCCTTCGCTGGAGGCGGACATCTCAAGGTCCACCGCGCGTCCGCTCGGGAACATGCCGCCCACGGGGATGAGCGAGTCGATGTCTTGCATGATGTTGTCGCCGGGGTTCTCGACAAAGTAAGCCACTCCCGCGCCATCCAGAACCACCAGGTCATGGGTCGGGCTGCTCACGCTGTCATCCGCGGTGGCGCGCTCCATGTCCTTGGCGTAATCCTGAATCGGGAACGGCGGGCTGATGCCGTTGATGTCGATCACCACCGGATGGCCGATGCGCTCGATCTGACCGTTGGAGAGCAACAGGTAAAGGCCGCTGTCGCATCCGGGGGTCGGAGTCGCGCCCGGCGAGGTTTCGGTCGGAGTGAAGGTCGGCACGACGCCGGTCTCGGTCGGAGTCGCGGTGAACGAGGTCTCGGTCTCGGTCGGAGTCGCCGTCGGCTCCGGACAGAGGGCGTCCACGCACGACACGCCGATGCCGTTGGTGAAGCCGCTGAAGTCGGTCTCCTCGTTGCCGGGGATGCCGTCGCCCAGGTTATACAGCGGGCAGAAGTCCAGCGGCCAAGCGAACGGAGTCGAGCAGGAGATGCCCGGGACTTCGTTGGTGCACAGGCAGCAGTGGAACGGAGTCTCGCCCTGGATGTAGATGGTTCCGAGCGGTTGTCCCGCGGTCGAGGCGACCAGCGAGCCGCCGGACTGCATCGAGATGCAATCGAGCACCTGCGAGACGATCGAATTCAGGGCGTCGTCGCAGCTGAACGGCGTTTGATCGCCGGGGTTCGGATCCGCCAGCGCGGCGAGATCGAGCGTGCACTCGAAGAACGGAGTCTCGTTGCACACGGTCGGCCCGCACTGGGTGGCGCTGGAGACGCCTTGCGCGATCCGGACGGTCACCGGCAGCGCGTTGGGCGAAATCTCGCCGGCGCACTCGAAGACCAGGTTGCCCGCCTGGACACACACGAAGGGCGGCTCGGTCGAGGTCGGAGTCGCGGTTTCCGTCACGGTGTCGGTTGGTGTTTCGGTCACCGTCTCGGTCGGCGGAATCGGTGTCTCAGTTGGGGTTTCCGTTACCGTGTCGGTCGAGGTTTCAGTCGCCGATTCCGTGGGTGTTTCGGTCGGGGGCACTGCGGTTTCCGTCGGCGTCGGGGTGGCTGACGGCGGGCAAACCGCATCCAGACACTCAATGCCGATGCCGCTCACAAAGTCGACGATGTCGTTCGCCTCATTGCCGTCGATGCCATCACAGAGGTTGTACACCGGGCAATTGCCGATGGGGATGCCGAATCCCGAGCCGCACGCGGAGGGGCCGGTGGTGGTCTCCCAGCAGACACAGCAATAGAACGGGATCTGGCTCTGGATCAGGATCGAGCCAGGCGCGCCCGAGACCGGGATCCATTGGAAGTTGCCGGTCAGATTGGCGTCGATGCAATTCCCGATCTGGGTGACCATGGCGGAAAGCACGTCATCGCAGTTCGGGTTGGTGACCGGCGCGAATGGGTTGCAGGTCACATTGCACTCGACAACCACGGGGGCGGCGGTGTTGGTGCAAAACACGGGAACGCAATCGGTTGTTCCCAGCGTGATGCCGCCCATCAGGGTGAAACGGAAGGTTTCCGTGGCCGAGGCGGTAAAACCCCCCGTGCACGAAAGGGTCAGTGTGGCGGCCTGCACGCAGTTGAAGGGGACCCCCGCCCGCGCCGGAGCCGCGCACACAGCCAGGAGCGCGACCGCGCCCAAGAGTGCTCCGATGGTTCCGCGTAATTTCATTTCCATACCTCCCAAGGATTTCATTCCAGTGGATCACAAATCAGAGCCCACGACCCCTCGTGGACAATAAACCGCCTATTGTCTCAGGGTTGGTCCGTCATAGACGACCATGACATTCAAACACGGAAGCCCCCCACTCAGGGATGACGCGCAACGGTGTTCAAATCAATGGAGCTCCCATCTCTCCCGGGGACAACACCCCGGAGCCTAGTTCACAAAGTATCACGAGAACGGGGAACTGTCTACACGTTTGCTCACCTCCTAGGCGAAATGATTTTGGGGGGGCCGGCGGGGACTGACGCAGCCCGCAATCGCCCCTCCAATCGGGGACTGCCCAAGGGAATGGAGGTTTGGTAGACTGAACGGGTAAAGGCGAGGAATCACGGTGAAGACGAGCGTCAACCCCGAAGTCTGGAAGCAGTTCGACGAGAATGACGTGACCCACAGCATGGGGCACTACCTGATGGCGATTCGCGACCTGCTGAAGGCCCGGGGCTACGCCCGAGTGACCGATGTCGCCTCTCACCTTGAGGTCAGTCGCAGCAGCGCCTCCACCGCGCTCGCCTCGCTCAAGAAGAAGGGGCTGGTGGACGAGGACGACAACCACTTCCTGCGCCTTTCTCCAAGGGGGGAGGCCATCGCGCTTCAGATTGTCCGCAATCACCTGGTGCTCGAGAACTTCTTCCGCCACATCCTCGGCGTGGAGGAGGAGCAGGCGCTTGTGGACGCCTGCAAGATGGAGCACCTACTCTCCCCTGAAACCAGCTACCGTCTGCTGGCGCTGGTGCAGACCCTGCAGAACGACGAGGAGTTGAGGAGGCGCGCGATCGAGGGGGTCAACGGGCAGGTCTGCCAACAGCCGGAGGAGTGCCCGATCTGCTCGGACACCAATCCTTGCCCGATGGACAAGTCGCTCAGCGCCTTGCGGAAGAACCCGATCTGATCGCCCTTGGCGCTCTTCGCTCAATGGAAATCCATGTCGGACCAGCATGACCGCGTCTTTCCAAGGCGGCCCCCCGAATTCGCGCGCGATGGCCGAGTCACCCGGATCGAGCGCTTGGCCGATCTCGCGCGACTGAACCGGTGGTTTCTGAGACGTCCGCCGATCCGAATCGAACCGTCGGAGGGTGACATCATCAGCCCGGCGCAAGCCCGGATACAGACCCTTGCGCCGATTGATCCTTCCGGATGGATCGAAGAGAAGAGCGTCTTCGGACAACCTCGTCGAATCCAAATTCGCGAAATCCTCAGGGACGACTCGCTCGCGGAGTCCTTCGTGGGCGGAGAAACGATCAAGCTCTACCTGGCCCCTTGGGACCTTCACTTTCTCCTCTTCCCTGTTCCGGGGATTGTGAGCCGGTATGAATACCGTTCGGGATGGGCCGTGCCGCTCCTCTTCATGCGCAGCGGGGATGTGCTCAATCAACGGTTATGCGTGCGGATTGAAACGGACTGGGGGTTTCCGGTTGGTGTGGTCCTGATCGGCTCGTGGATGGTGAACGGGATCCACCATGCCTTCCAGGAGGGCGCGCGTTATGATCGAGGCGCCGACCTCGGCCACTTCAAGATCGGCTCCTCGGTGGTGATGGCCTTCCCGCGCGGGAAGGTCCGCTGGCTTAAGGACCCCGGAGAGAAGGTCCGACTGGGCGAGACAATCGCCAAGCTGGTTTAACCGATCGCGACCTGTTCTTCTTCCCCGCGCTCGCTGGAGCGGTTGGAGGACCTCAGGCGGAACAGATCCTCCATCGACTTCACGGACTGTTCCTCGATTTCCTTGCGAAACGGATTGCTTTCGCTCAGGTTGGTCAGCGCGAACAGGCGCAACCCTTGCTCCCAAATCAGACTCTCCTCCAGAGCGGCCATTTCCCTATCGTTCATGGCTTTCCCCTTTTTCCTCAGTCTCCATGATAATATCGGATTATACTGCCAAAACTAAACTTCCGATAATAACCCACATACTTTACATGAAGCCAGCGTCCAAAAGGCCTCCCCTTCCTCGCGGGGAAATCCAGCTTAACCGTATGGATATACAGCAAAAATCACCCGCAGACACGCCCATTCCCATCAGCCCGAAATGATGATAGGAGAAAGCCTTGGAAGATGCAAGGAGAAGATTGCGATTTTTTGCTTTACAGGTAGCCGCTACCTGGAAGATGAGACCTGGCCGTCCGATCCTGTGGCATCGGGGATTGTTCCCGCCGAAAAATGGGAGGCGGGGCTTCCCCGTGACTTGATCTTCTGGCGATAAACTTTTACCAGTTCGTGGTGTTCCTTGAGGGATTTGCTGAACGACAGGCCACCCTCCCCATCCGAAACAAAAAACAAGTAGTCGGTCTTGGGAGGGGAAATCGCGGCGGCCAGAGCTTGCGCGCTCGGGATACAGATGGGGTGCGGCGGCAGTCCGGGTTTCCTGCTGGTGTTGAACGGGGACTTGAGGCCAATCGGGAGCTCGGAGTCCTCGCCGACAAAACCGGGAAGCGCGTAACGCAGGGTGGCGGCGGAGCCCAGCGGCCAGTTCTTGCGCAGTCGGTTGTGGAAGACGCTTGAGGCGGTGCCGAGCTCAATCACGCTCCCCGCCTCCTTCTGAAGGATGCTTGCGAGGATGATCGTGTCATAGAGGGTGAGACCGTTGCGCAGGCGCGCCCGGAGGTCCTCCGTTCCGGCCACGGTCAGGACCAGTCGCCTCCAGCCCTCATGCAATGTTTGAAGAACCTTCTGGTCCGGCTCGGTCTCATCAAAGAGGAATGTGTCGGCGGCAATCAACCCCTCCAGGCTTGTCACCCCGACTCCATTCACCACAGCCTCCCGAGAAGCGGCTCTCAAGAAATGTGTCGCCGCCTCAATCCAACCGGCCCTCTCCAAGGAGCGGGCGCAGTCCCGAAGGCCATAGCCGGGGAATAGTGTCACCCGGCGCGGGCCCTTCGCGCCCATCGCGAGGGACTCCAGGGCCTGAGCGGGGGCCCATTTCGGATCGAGGGAATGCTTGCCGGGGCGAATCCTGCGGTCCAGGCCCGCCAGTCGTCCATACCAAGCCAGCGGGGATTGGCTGCGAGGGTCCCGCTGGGTAATTTTGGCCACGGCATCCCGATACTTCACGCCCTCGGGAAGGGCGAGCGATCCGACCCCCTCTCGGCTTGGCGCCCAAACCGCCTCCGCCCAGCGCGCAGCGAAGAGCATCGCGAGAACCTCCGCCAAAAGGACGAGACCGAGGACAACCTTCGTGGCGCTCATGAGACAAGGAATCCCAGAAAGAAAAAGAAGGGGAGGCCACGTTTGACCTCCCCTCGTTTTGAGAGAGACCGAAGGAGCGCCTGGCGCATTCCAGGGTTCGACTCCCGATCTTTTTTTTCAGGCTCCAGGTCCGCGTTCCACCGGGGGCCTAACGGCTCCCGGTGGAACGAATGGACGGTCTGATTCAGCGGGCTATGTTGTTGTTAAACACGGTCTCCGCTTGGGCGGGCTCCATGTCTTCCGCGTACAGGAACGGGAAGAAGTAGGGGCTGCCGTTGAACTGCGGAGCGGTGTTGTCCGGGTTCGCGCGGGTGCTGCCGAAGGCAAACACGCCGCCGAACTTGTCCAACGTGTAGGCGCCCTCGGCGCCCGCGTTGTTGTTGCCGATGGTCTGGCAGAACTCGATGTCGATGAAGATCGAGTTGACGTCCAGCGCCGATGCGGACTCGTCGGGAACGGTGGTCGGATCATCAAACGCGGTGATCAGGTAGGGCATGCCGACCGTGGTGATCGGGACGCCGCTGCCGACCGCAGTTTCGTTGCGCAGGAAGCGCACGGCGCTCTCCTGATCGACCGGAACGGGGTGAATGCCGCCCCATCCGTCGAAGATCACGAGGGCATCCGCCGGGCTGGCCGGGGCCAGTTCGATATCGCGGGCGATGTCGAGGCCCGGGAAGAACGGATAGACCAAGTCGCGGTTCAGGACCCCGCCGCCGTTGGCCGCCGAACCGGCGGTGCCGTTGGCGTCACGGATCGAATTGCCTTGGCCGTCATAGAGGTAGGTTCCGCCCTGGGAGTCCATCACGATGAAGCCCGCGGGGTTCTGGTTCTCGGTGGCGCCTTTGGTGTTCACCTGTTCGACCACCGCGAGGCCGACGGCGCGGATGTTGGCGCCATCACCCGGCACGCCGATCAAGGGGTGGCGTGGAATCGCGCCGCCGAAGGGCACCGGCAGGATATTGCAGAGGTCATCGGCGTCATTGCCGACCTGGGCGAGTCCCGCGCCGGGGCTGGCATCGCCGCCGCGGAAGATCCCGCCACCGTCGGAAAGCACCCAGAAGGCGTTCGAGTCACGGCTCACAACCACATCGACCGCGAAGCCGCAGGGGCTGTTCTGGTCGAACACGAAGTCCTGGGCCGGGGTCGAGCCGGAATCGCCGACGAAGTTCACCACGCCGAAGTTGTCCATGATGGCGAGGTCTTCATCGCCATCCGGATCATCCTTGGCGATCTCCATGTCGCCGAAGTTATTGGTGCCAGCCGGTGGACTGCTTACAGCCGGCGGGTTGCCGACGGAGATGTGCTGGCCGAAGGAGGTCAGGACATAGTAGCCGGCGTCACGACAGGGCTGCTCGGCCGGGGTTGTCTCCGTGGGCGTCGGAACTTCAATCGTGGGAGTCTCGGTCGGGATTTCAACCGGCGTGGTCGGAGTCGGAGTGATGACCGGACCGGTGCCGCCCGTGGCTTCGGCGCCCGCCGTGTCGAGGTTCGGATCGACAAAGTTGCCGGGCGGGAAGAGGTTGGCGACTTGATCGACAACCACGCCGAGGGACTCATCCACATCCGAGCCGAGATAGCTCATCAGGATGGCCTGGCCGTTGCTGAGGCCATTAAGCGCGATGCTGAAGGTGAACAGCACGATGCCATCGGCGTCGATGGCCACCGCGCTGGGGTTCGCGTTGGTAAACACGAACGAGGTCGCGCTGACCGAGGACGAAATGTTCGCGGGAGCGTTGTTAATCTCACCATTGGTGAGGGAGGAGCCGGCGATGTTGACCGTGACTCCGGCGGGGAGGTTCAGATTGACCTGAACCTTGAAGGTGGCCACCAACTGGCCGACGTTGCCGGTGATGACCACGGCGCCGGTGAGCGGCCCATTCGGAGTGGCGATGTTTCCGGTTCCTTGAATGCCGGCCGTTCCCTGGTCGAGGTCAATCGACACGGTGGCCGCGTTCGCTGTGCCCAATACCAGCAGGGATGCCACAGCCAGGACAGCCCAATTGAAACCCTTTCCACGGCTGTACAATGACATTTTCAAAATCCTCCTCGGCTTTTTTTAGCCCGCGAGGCACGCGCCCCGCGAGGGATCATCGGCGTCGGGCGCTCCCTTTGGAGCGCGGCGTTGGGGTGGGAGGGCGCCCCGCGAGGGGGCGCCCTCCATGCGTCTTTCCTTGTTACTGGACGGCGACGTTCGAGGTGACCACGTTGGCGATGGGCTTCACATCGGCCAGGCTGTTGAAGGTCTCATCGATGCCAACGGCGTTCCTGATCTCGATGTTGGTGTTCTTGCCGGAGGAGTTGGCCGCCGGCTGGAAGATGGCCTCGAAGATGATCGCGTCGCCATCGAAGCCATAGCCCGGAACGATCGCGCCGGTGTTGGCGTCGCGACCATCGCCCGGACGGGCGAGCAGGACGACGGTGTTGTCGGCGGCGATTCCCGTGGCGCGGATGTCGTCGATGTCATCGAAGACCTCGACCGACTCCACGAGCAGGAAGGGCTGGCCGACGCCCGCGCGACGGGAAAGGATCTCGGTCCAGAACGGGATGTCGTTGTTGCCGGCCACGAACTCATTGATGACCGAGTTCAGCTCGCCAAGGGCGAAGGTGCCGCTGTTGTTCGGGTCGAGGAGGATGCCCGGGTTGGTGGTGATGACATTCGGGGTCTGGCCCGGAAGCGCGTCATTGTACTGGAAGGTCAGCGCGCTGACCGGCTGGGCGGCGACGAACAGGTTGATGCCCGCGTTGAGCTCGTTGAGCGCCAGGCGACCGTTGAAGTTCAGGTCGGCGTGGGTCTCACGAATCTCCACCAGGGTGAGGACAGTCTCGTCGTACTCAAAATCGAACGACAGGCCCATCAGGTTGCTGGTCCCGTTCAGGCGCACGATCGTGGAAAAGCGACCGGAGCTCGGGACCGAGCGATTCAGGTCGATGTCGGAATTGTCATCGACGATGCTGGAGTCGGGGGGACTGCCCACGAAGTGGGGTGTTCCGGGATCGACATCGAACCCCAGGGTCCCGGGGATTTGCGCGTAACCGGGCGCCGAAACCAGCGCGAGCGCCGCTATCAGGATCGCAAGTTTCCGCATGATACTCTCCTCCGTTTTCTTGGTCTCTCTTCCGGTCTCTCTATCAATCCAGCGAACCCTTGTGGGTTCGGATCTGGCGAATTTGGCGGGGCCGACGAGACTCGAACTCGCGACCTCCTGATCGACAGTCAGGCATTCTAACCAGCTGAACTACGGCCCCGTGAGTCCTTTTCTTACAACTTTTTTTTCGCGGGCCGATGAGTCGCGCTCCAGCCGGCGTTTCGTCGCAATGGGCGAAACAGGGGTCGAACCTGTGACCTCCTGCTTGTAAGGCAGGCGCTCTAGCCAGCTGAGCTATTCGCCCGCGGATTCAGCAGGAAGGATAGAGGAAACGACATTCCTTTGTCAAGCATCGCTTTTGCTTTCTACCTGTCTGTCAGCCTGGGGAAATCGACGCCTCAAGGAACTCGTTCAACCCCACCAACTCCCATCATTTTCGACTTGAAAAACCCAATTCCGAAGGGCCTTCCACTGATTCCGAGGGAATCATAGCACACCCACGGGGCGCTGTCATCTACATTTTTCAAACTTAAACCTCAAGGGGCCAAGTACTCTCGTTCGAGGGCGATCAGCTCCTCAATGGTCTGACGGCGTCGGATCACGCGCCAGGACGCGCCCTCGACAAGAACCTCGGGACAGAGCGGTTTGGCGTTGTAATTGGAGGACATCGCGGAGCCATACGCCCCCGCCGCGAGAACGGCCATCAGGTCGCGTTGCGCGAAGGCCGGCAGCATCCGATCCCAGGCAAACTGGTCGGTGGATTCGCAAATCGGCCCGACCACCTCGGTGGGCGAGAGCTGAGTCGGATCCTCCGCCTGATTGACCGGCAGGATCGGATGGAAGGCATCATAGATGGCCGGTCGAATCAAATCATTCATGCCCGCGTCCACGATCGTATAGCGCTTGCCGCCGTGGTCCTTGCGATAGAGGACCTGGCAGACCAGCGCGCCGGCGTTGCCGACAATCGATCTGCCCGGCTCGATCACCCAAGTGAGGTCGAGATTTCCGGCCACATCCATGAGTCCCTTCACAAACTCGCTGGGCGCGGGCGGATTCTCCTCGGAGTACCGGATGCCGAGACCGCCGCCGACATCGAGATAACGAGTTTCGATCCCCTCCCTGCCGAGTTTTTCGCGAACTTCAAGGACGCGCGCGAGCGCCTCGCGGTGGGGCGAGGAATCGGTGATCTGGGAGCCGATGTGGCATTGGATTCCACGGACCTCCAGCCACTCCTTCTTCGCGGCGCGACGATACAGATCGAGCGCGGCCTCGATCTCGACGCCGAACTTGTGCTCGCGCATGCCGGTGGAGATGTACGGGTGAGTCTTGGGATCGACATCCGGGTTGATGCGAATCGCGATTCCGGCGCGGATATGAACCTCCTCGGCGAGCTCCTCAATGCGGGCGAGCTCCTCGGCGGACTCCACGTTGAAGAAGAGGATGCCCGCCTCCAGCGCGGCGCGGATTTCGCGGTCGGTCTTGCCGACTCCGGAGTACATCATCTTGTTGCCGGGGATGCCCGCCACCTGCGCGCGGTAGAGTTGTCCGACCGAGACAATGTCCGCGCCCGCGCCGAGCTCCGCGAGGAGCCTCGCGATGGAGATGTTCTCGTTGGCCTTGATCGCGTAGGCGATCAGGTGACGGCGGTCGCCGAAGCCCTGTTTATACGAAAGGAACGCCTCTCGGACGGTCTTCGAGCTGTAGGCGTAAAAGGGGGTCCCGATCTCCCGCGCGATGGCGGAAAGGGGAACCTCCTCGCAGCACAGTTCGCCGCTCCGGTATCTGAATTCGCTCCAGCCGTTCCGGAGCCAGTTTTGGATCGTGGTCATTGGGCGCTCCCAGCGGACTCGGTTGAGGAAGAGTCTACTGAAATCCGTGGCACGTTGTAGCAGGGAGGACTGTGGAGGTTACCGGGCGACGGCCTGAGTGGCCTTAATCCGCGCCAGGGCGCGGGCGAGCGCGGCCTCGGCGCGGGCGCGGTCCACTCCCGACTCGAAGGATTCCAGGCGCGCGCGGGCGCGCCCTTCGGCGGCGCGCGCGCGGGTCGAATCGATGGAGTCGGCGCTCTCGGCGGTGTCCGCGAGGAGGGTCACCACATTGTGCTTGACACTCGCCACTCCGGCGGAGACCGCGTAGACCTTCTGGGAGTTGTCCGCGAGCTTGCAGGTGACCACGCCGGGGGCGAGCACACAGCGCAAGGGGGCATGATTCTGAAGCACCCCCATGCTCCCCTCCTCGGAGGGGAGTTGGACATAGAGCGCCTCGAAATCGGCGATGGAGCGGCTGGGGATGGCAAGCTTGAAATGCAGCGGCATGAGGAACTCGGTCTCAACCTTTCCCGATGGCGTTGGCGCCGCCGACAATCTCGCAGATCTCCTGGGTGATCTTGGCTTGGCGCGCCTTGTTGAAGGTCAGTTTAAGGGAGTCGTGCAGCTCCTCGGCGTTTCGGGTGGCGTTGTCCATCGCGATCATCCGGGCCACATGCTCGCTGGCCTCCGAGTCGAGCACGGCCACCAGCAGGGCGTTGTCGAGGAAGCGACGGATGGTCGCGGCGTACACCCCCACCAACCCAGGCTCATCGATGAACACTCCCAATGCTTCCGGGACACGCCCATGGCGACCATGCTCGGCGGCGCCGAGCGGGAGCCAGGGACGAGCCTCGGGCTTGAGGACGGTCATCCCGCGCAGGGAGGAATAAAGCAGCTGGATGGAGCGGTACCTTCCGCTCGCCCACAGAGAGCGCAGCTCATTGCCGAGCTCCGCGAGGAACGCGGGGCGGTCGGCCTCCGCCGGTCGGCGGCGATTGGAGAGGACCTTGTAGCCGCGCCGGGTGAGCACCGCGCCCACCTTCCAGCCCACCGAGACCACATCCACATTCCCGGGACCCTCCTCGCGGGCGGTGCGCGCGACCGAGTTGAGAATGTGACTGTTGAAGGGGCCGCAGAGGCCGCGATCCGACGCGAAGGTCACCAGCAGCGTGGCCGTGCCGGGTGAGGCGGCCAGTTCGGGAACCGCCACCGAGGCCGGGACCTCGAAGCTCCGGATCAGCTCCTCGATGCCGCGGCGATAGGCCTGGCTGCGCGCGGAAAGGTCCTGGGCCTTGCGCATCTTCATGGCCGAGACCATCTGCAAGGCGCGCGTGACTTGCCGGGTGCTGACCACCCCGCGCATCTTTCTTTTCAGTTTTTGGAGATCAACCGCCATGGGATGCTCGCGGGCCCTTCAGTTCTTGGTGGCGGCCCGTTCGATCTCGGGCAGGGTTTCCTCGGTGATCCGTCGTCGCTGCTCGGCGGACAGCCCCTCGGTCAGGAATTTCTCCGCGACCATCACAGCCAACCCGGCGGCGTATTGCCGCAAGGAGGTCCGGGCGTTTTCGGTTTCCTGGGCGATCCGATCCGAGGCGTCCTTGCGACTCTTCTCCAGAGCCGCCTGGGTCTCGGCGCGGAGCTGTTCGGCGAGCGCGGTCGCGTCCGACTTGGCCTTCTGGACCAGGTCGCGAGCCTCGGCTTGCGCCTGATGGAGCTGTGCCTTGTAATCCTCGCGGGTCTTTTCCGCCTCGGCTTTGAGGGCTTCCACCTCGGCGAACTGCTTCTGGATCGCCTCTCTGCGCTCATCCAGCAGGCGTAGGACCGGCCCCCAAACATTGCGTTTGAAGAACCAGACCAGAATCAGGAAGACCAACGAGTGGGTCATCACCCATGGAAACGCATCTACGAACATGGGACCATTCTCCGATCTCGACTCCAGTCGGCCCACCTTGGGCCTTCCGAGGGAAACCCGAGGCCCGGGCTCACGACTGTCCGGGCAGGGTTTTCCCTTGCGCCGGCGGCTCGGCCGCCGGGGCGCGGCGCTCCTCAGCCCTTGGGGGCGAGGAACACCGAAATGAGCGCGTAGATGGCGAGCGCCTCGATAAAGGCGCAGCCGATAATCATCGCGAGCTGGATTCGGCCGATGGCCTCGGGCTGGCGGCCCATGGCCTCCATGGCCCCGGCCACCGCGCGGCCCAAACCCAAACCGGCCCCCAGGGCCGCGAGGCCGATCCCGATGGGATAAGCCAATGCAAGAGCGCTTGTCGCGTCCATTGCTGTCACTCCTCCTTGCCTTCTAATGCGCGCCTGCCGGCGCGTGATGTTCCGAATGATCGTGGTGCGGAAGCACCAGCGAGAAATAAATGGTCGAAAGCGCGGTGAACACCAGCGCTTGCACGGTCGAACCCAGGAGCACCAGGGGAATCACAAGCAGGTGCAGCGGGATTCCCACCCACAGACTCTCGATGTGCCACCCGACCAAGGCGGTGATCGCCGGGACCAGCATGATCCCCAATCCCGAAAACACTCCGAGCAGAATGTCCTCGCCGAGGACATTGCCCCAGAGACGCAGGCCGAGGCTCACCGGCTTGATCAGCTCGCCCATGATGTGGAGCGGGAAGAACAGCGGAGCCATCGCCCAGCCGAGGGCATCCCTCGGTTCGTTGGCCAGATGGAACATATACCCGCCGAACCCCTGGTAGCGAAAGGCGGTGAACTGGACATACACGAACACCAGGATCGAAAGCCCGAAGGTCTGGGTCGGATAGGAGGTCGGGGGCACCAGGCCGGGAATCAGGCAGCTCAGGTTCATGCACCAGATGTACACCGCGACGGTTCCGATGAAGGGCAAGAACTGACGGCCCCTTTCCTTGCCGAGGGTCCCGCACACGAATTCATCCAGGAGCTCGACATACATCTCCACCGCCACCTGGCCGCGACCGGGGATCAGTTCGGTCTTGCGGAGCCGGCGCTTGAACCAGAAGGCCACCACGCAGGCGATGAGGATCGAATAGAACGGAACCCGGATGGCCCCGATGAACTTCTTGAGTGAGGGATTCGTGGTGGAGTTCTGGATCAGGAACAGCAGGTCCGGAATCTCCGGGGGGTGTTCCTCGTGGTGCTCGCCCTCGGCGTGCGCGGCCTGCTCCCCGTGTCCGGCCTCGTGGGTCTCCCCAACGGAGTGGGCGCCAACGAGCGCGTCATCCCCCGCGGCCTGATGGGCGGCAGGCTCCACGGCAGGCTCGGAGTGCGCCTGGCCCCAGGAAGCCGGGCCCCACGCGCAGCTGAAAACCAGCGCCACAAGGGCATATTTGATGAGGTTCGAAACCACGGAACCCTTATTCATCCTTTTTCTTCTTATTGGTTGTGTCCATCTCCGCCGAGAGCTGCTTGAGCACCTTGACGGTTTCTCGAATGCCGGAGGCAAGTCCGAGGAGCAGGCCGACAAGCACCGACCACTCGGGGCATCCCAAGTAGGTCTTGGCGCACCAACCCAAACCATATCCCACCAGAGGCCCGGCCAGGAGCAAGCCCGGAATCGACAACGCCACACCCAGCTGCCGGAAGGCCTGTCCGTAGTCCCCAGCTTTCTGTGAGAGGCGGGAGGAAAACCGGCGGGGTCCATCGTTGTCCACGCTGAATCCCCCTCGGGCGGGCGCTCGCCAAACCGGGGATGTTTAGCGATTTTCGCCTTGAAATGCAACCCCCGACAATGCGGCGTTACCGCCCCACAGCTCCCCTCGTTTGTCCATTGAATACCTGCTTTAATATGCCCCATCAACCCAAATTTCCAGGAGGAGATCGGATTATGAGGAAAGCGTTGTTCAGCGTTCTGGTCGCGGGAGCCTTTATCTCCGCCGGATTCGCCGAGGACCCGAAGTACTGTGTCGGCATCGAGCTGGGGGAGGACCATGTCCTGCATGTGTCCTATGACGCCCGCCCGGTGGCCAAGGGTGAGACTTTCGAGAAGCTCCGCAAGGGCGACAAGGCGACCGCCGATGGGTTCAACAAGAGCAACCGTTTCGGGAAGCTCGGGACCCTGAAGACCAGCAAGGATATCAAGGTCGGCGACCTGGAGGTCAAGGCCGGGGAGTATCCCTGCGGTTTCAACGCCGATGAAAAGGGGGCTTTTTCGTTCGTGGTGTGGATGGGTGAGGAGGCCAAGAAGACTCCTATCACCCTGGAGAAGCACGAGGCCGCGACCATTCCGAATCTGACCCTGATGGTCGGACCGGGTGAAAAGGGCGCGGCGCTGATGGCGCTTTACGGCTCCTATTACAGCATCATCCCGCTCACGATTCCGGGTGTGGGTGAGGAGGCCAAGACCAGCGAGGCCGCCCCGCCCAAGGAGGGCGAGAAGGTCGCGGCCGCCGAGGAGGAGAAAAAGGCCGAGGAGGGCCAGGCCGCCGAAGCAACCTCGGAGGAAGAGGAGGACGACAGCTGGGATGATGTGACCACCCACTCGTTCTCCGGCAGGCGGTAAGTCGTTCACCGCGCCGCCGGAACGTGAAGGGATTCTCGTTCCAGGGCCCTTGGGGCCAAGTTTCAAGTCAGATGACGTGATTCGCGGCGTGGCCGCGCGAGAGCGCGGCCACGCCCTTTTGAAGGTCAGACCCACGGACGAGGGGGTTTTCCGATGAGGGCAAGACTGGCTATCGCGCTGATGGCTTTTCTTTGGATCTCGGGCGTGTCCGCGGAGCCTGCGCGGTTCTCTGTTGGGATAGAGGAAGGAGAGGGACATCTCCTGAAACTAACCTATGACCCGCGTCCAGTCGGTAACCGCGAGACGTTTGACAAGCTCCGCAAGGGTGACAAGGAAACGATTGAGCAATTCAACAAGCATGCCCGGTTTGGAAAGCTGGGTATTCTGGAGACCGCCAAGGAAATGAAGGTCGGCGAAATCGACGTGGCCCCGGGTGAGCACGCTTGCGGCTTCAATGCGGATGCGGAAGGAGACTTCTACTTCGTAATCTGGTCCGATGAGGAAGCACGCAAGAGCAAGGTCAAGATTGAGGAGCACAAGGGAGCTGAAATCCCCAATCTAACATTCATGCTGGCTCCCTCTGAGGAAGGGCATTCGTTGGTTGCTCTCTACGGCTCGTACCACGCCAGAATCCCGGTGACGACCGTTGGAGCCGGCGAGCAAGAGGATGCTTGGGAAGACGTGGACGCCGGTGGGGACGGTTTTTCTGGAAGACGATAGACACCTAAGGATAGACAAGACGTTGAAAACCGCCAACCGCATGGTCTCGATGGCGCTCATCGAGAAGGAAGCCAAGAAGATCTACAAACAGTACTACAAGGCGACCCACAAGGATGGGGCGCTGGACCGCAAAACCAAGGAACTCATCGCCCTCGGCGTGTCCGCCGCGACCGGCTGTCAGGGCTGCCTCAAGGGCCATCTCCGCAAGTCCCTCCACATGGGGATCACCCTCGATGAAATCCGCGAAGCCATCGCCATCGCGGCCGGAGTGGCCGCCGCGACCTTGATTGACGCCACCGACATCGCCAACGCGGAACTCGGCATCGTGACGGATGACGGGGACGACTGAGCCCCCCGCGCACCTGGTCCGCCTCATCTGGGTCGGGTGGTGGGTCACCCTGCTCACGGTCTCCGACCTGTATCTTGTTCCTCCCCTTCTTCCCAATTTCCTGAGCCGCTTCGATATCGGGGTTTCCCTGGGAGGCTGGATCGCGGCCTGCTATCAGTTCGGGGCGGCGGCGGTGACTTTGCTGGCGGGCCCCCTCGCGGACCGTCTCGGCTGCCGTTGGGTCCTGGTCGGCTCGCTCTCCTTGTTCGGCCTGGGCGAGGCTCTTTCGGCTTTTGGTTCGTCGTTCGAGATGTTCCTGGTCGGACGGGCGCTGGTCGGCTCGGGAAGCGCCGCCTCCTCGCTTGCGCTCACCACCTATATCGGGACTCATGTCCCTTACTCCGCGCGCGGGAAGGTGATGGGATGGATCGGGACCGCCTACTTCACGGGGGTCTCGTTCAGTCCTTGGATGGTGACCCAGATCGCGGACCGGACCAGCCTGGGGGTGCTCCTCAGCCTGTTCGCCACGCTCGCCGCCATCGGAGTGGTTCATTGCTTTGTGTCCCTGGAGGCGGATGGACCGGCGGGACCGGACCGCTCCTCCACGCCCGAAGGGGGGCACTTCCGCGCCTCGCGGGCCACCTACAAACAGGTCATCAGGAATCAGGGGTTCTGGGGCTTGGCCATTTTCCAGATGCTTTTCTCGGTCGGAGTGGTGGGGATGATCCTTTTTTTCGGGGACTGGCTGCTCGCGGTGCATGGACTTGAGACGCGGGAGCGCGGGCTGATCTTCGCGCTGGGGGGAATCCCCACTTTGGCCGGTTCACCGCTGGGGGGCTGGGTCGGCGACCGGATCGGCAACAAGCCGATGTTGATCGGTCTCACCTTCGCCCTGGCCGGGCTGGTGTGCGTGATGCCGCACCTCACCGGGTCGCTCGTGGCGGTGGTGGCGCTGTTCGCGATGGTGGGGTTCGCGGCCGCGGCGCGCTATTCGGCTTTCCATGCCCTCACCACGCGGCTGGTGGAGGCTCCGCTGCTCGGTCATCTGGTGGCGCTCAGGAATTTCCTCACCTATCTCTCCACGGCCATCGGGCAGGTGCTGATGGGCTGGATGTACGCCTCTTCGGAGGCCTCGGGGTACATCCGGATGGGTTGGCTGACCACCATCCTCCTGGTGATCTCACTCCCGTTTCTTTGGAAATGGGTTTCGGATGAACCGCCAACCTCCGAGCCGCGCGCGTAAGCAAGCGGTGGGGCGCCCAATGGGATTCATGCGGGATGTCAGGGAATCCTGGAAAGCCCTCGGAACTGGCGCAGGAAGCGGATGTCGTTCTCGTAAAGCATGCGGATGTCCGGGACCCCATACTTGACCATCGCCATGCGCTCCACGCCCATCCCGAAGGCAAAGCCGGTCCACTCCTCCGGATCGATCCGGCAGGCCAGAAGGACATTCGGGTGTACCATTCCGGCCCCGCCCATCTCCAGCCACCTCCCCTTGCCGGGGGTCGGCTCAAACCACATGTCCACCTCCGCGCTCGGCTCGGTGAAGGGGAAGAAGCTGGGGCGCAGGCGGACCGCCGCCGTGGGCCCGAAAAGGGTCTTCATCATCGTGTCGAGGGTCCACTTCAGATTGGCCATCGAAATCCCCTTCCCCACCATGAGTCCCTCGACCTGATGGAACATCGGCAGGTGAGTGGGGTCGCTGTCCCGGCGATAGACCCGCCCCGGCACGATCACCGCGAGCGGCGGCTTGTGATTCTCCATGTAGTGGATCTGACCGTTTGAGGTGTGAGAGCGAAGCAACAAGCCGCTTTCCAGGAAGAAGGTGTCTTGCATGTCCCGCGCGGGATGGTCGGCGGGAAAGTTAAGGGCCTCGAAGTTGTAGTAGTCGTTCTCGATCTCGCGGTCATCATGGATGTCATACCCCATCCGCGAGAAGAGCGAGGCGATTTCGTCGATGATCAGGCTCGTGGGATGGAGGGAGCCCACATCCGAGTCGCGACCGGGGAGGGTGATGTCCACGCGCTCCTCGCAGAGGCGGCGCGCAAGCTCCAGCTGTTCGAGTTCGGCGCGTCTTTTTTCGAGGTTGGCCTCAAACTCATCGTGGAGTCGGTTGATCTCCGCGCCGGCCTTTGGGCGCTCCTCCGGTGTGAGCGATCCCAGGCCTTTAAGCAGCTCCTTGATTCTTCCCTTACGGCCAAGGAAGCGCACGCGCGCCTCTTCGAGGGCGCGCAAGTCGACCGCGGCCGCAAGGGCCGCCTCCCCCTCCCGCCGGATTTCGGCGAGATGGTCCTCGAGCCCCGCCGTGGGCATCAGGCCGCGAGGGCGGCCTTGGCTTTTTCAGCCACCTTGCCGAAGGCCGCGTCATCGGCGAGAGCCAGATCTGCCAAGGCCTTCCGGTCTATTTCCACTCCAGCCTTGTCGAGGCCATGGATCAGCTGGTTGTAGTTCAGCCCGTGCATCCGCGCGGCGGCGCCGATGCGCACAATCCAGAGCGCTCGGAAGTCGCGTTTCCGGCGACGGCGGTCCCGGTAGGAGTAGGTCAGGCCCTTCCAGACCTGGCAGTTGGCCGGGCGGAAGAGGCGACCGCCCCCTCCGATGAACCCCTTGGCCATCTTGAGAATCTTCTTCCGGCGTCTCTTGGAGGCCGGATTATTGGTTGCGCGCGGCATGTGTGTGTCTCCTTCACTTTTTCCCCGGCGTCTTGCTCGCCGGGCTGCAATTCTAGCTCGCGATCATCCGCTCGACCTTTTTGTGATCGCCCGCGCTGACCAGCGTACCCTTACGCAAGTGGCGCTTGCGTTTGGTGTTCTTGGCGGTGGCCAAATGGCGGTGATAAGCCTTGTTGCGCTTGATCTTGCCGCTCTTGGTGAGGGAAAAGCGCTTGGCGGCGCTTCTCCGGGTCTTCATCTTGGGCATTGTTCCTCTCCTGGTCGGGGCGAATCGGAATCGCCCCCCCTGTCATTCTCCTTCAGGCGGCCCCTTTGGCTTCGGCCGTGGCGGCTTGCTCCTGAAGCTTCTTTTCCTTCTCAATCCGGGCCTTCTCGGCCTTGATCCCCGCCGGATCCGGAGCGACCACCATGACCAGGAAGCGCCCTTCCGCCTGCGGGCGGGACTCCACATTCGCCAGAGCCCCAAGCTCGCTCACAACCCGGTCGAGGAGCTTGAAACCATACTCTGTGTGGCTCCGCTCTCTACCCCGGAACATCATGACAAACTTCACCTTGTCGTTCTGGAGCAGGAACTTGCGGGCGTTGCGCATCTTGACCGCATAGTCGTGCTCGTCGATCCGGGGGCGAAGCTTGACCTCTTTCACGTCGGTGACGTGTTGCTTTCGTTTCGACTCCCGCTGCTTCTTGGCCTGTTCGTACTTGAAATTGCCGTAATCCATAATACGGCAAACGAAAGGTCGAGCGGCCGAGGACACCTCGACGAGATCCAGTCCGGCCGCCTCGGATCTGCGCAGCGCCTCCTCGATCGGCACGATGCCGACATGGGAGCCGGTTTCATCAATCAAGCGAACCTCCGCCTCGCGGATGTCGCGATTGATCCGGTCTTTCGGCTTGGGAATTTTCCCGGTAACGAAACGTGATCGCCTCAGGGTGTTCTAGTCCCTCCTCTATGAGTTGCGGCCCGAAGGCCTCGCGGCTTCAACCACCAGCCGCGCCATCGCTTCTTCCAACGGCAGAACCCCTTGGTCCCCCTGGCTCCTGACACGCAGCGCCACGGCGCGCCGCTCCGCTTCCCGTTTCCCGACCACCAGCATCAAGGGAACCTTCTCGGTCTCGGCGGAGCGGATTTTATAGCCGATTTTCTCGCTGCGTTCATCCAGCTCAGCCCGCAGCCCGGCTAGGCGGCAGGCAGTATAGACTTCCCGCGCGTAAGGGAGAACCTCATCCACCACCGGTAGGACCCGGGCCTGGACGGGGGCCAGCCACGCCGGAAACGCCCCGGCATAATGCTCGATCAGAATCCCCACAAACCGTTCGAACGAGCCGAACGGCGCGCGGTGGATCATGATCGGGCGGTGGACCTCGCCATCGGACCCAATATATTTCAAACTGAACCGCTCCGGAAGGACATAGTCCACCTGGACGGTTCCCAGCTGCCATTCGCGGTTGAGACAGTCCCGAACCACGAAATCGATCTTGGGGCCATAGAAGGCGGCCTCGCCGAGTTCCTCGGAGAAATCCATCGACAGCCCACGGAGCACGTTCCGAATGTTGGATTCGGCACGGTCCCACTGCTCCGGATGGCCGCCGTACTTATCGCTGGACGGATCACGCCGCCCGAAGCGGATGCGGTAGTCCCCGAAATTCAGGCTCCTGAGAACAAACAGCACCAGTTCCACGGTCTGGGCGAGCTCCTCCTCGAGCTGGTCGGGGGTCACGAACAAGTGGGCGTCATCCTGGGTGAAGCCGCGCACCCGTGTCATCCCCGACAGCTCCCCGGATTGTTCGTAGCGGTAAACTGTCCCGAACTCGGCCAGACGATAGGGGAGATCCCGGTAACTCTTCGGCGTGGCCTCATAGATTTTGATGTGGTGCGGGCAGTTCATCGGCTTGAGGAGATAGCCCTCCTCCGAGGCGTCATCCTCCGAGCCGTGCTCGCGCATGTGAATCGGCGGGTATTGCGAATCCTTGTAGTATGGGAAATGCCCGCTGGTCCGGTAGAGATCGAGCTTGCCAATGTGCGGGGTGTAGACGCTCTGGTAGCCGGATTCCATCAATTTCTGACGGAGGAAGGATTCGAGTTCGTATCGCAGCGCCGCCCCCTTGGGCATCCACAGCACCAGGCCCTGTCCGACATCAGGGGAGATGGTGAACAGGTCCAGTTCCTGGCCGAGTTTGCGATGGTCGCGTTTCTTGGCCTCCTCGATCCGCGCGAGGTATTCCTCAAGTTCCTTGTGACTGGGAAAGGCGGTGAGATAGACGCGCTGAAGCTGCGGCTGGGTTTCGTCCCCGTGCCAGTAAGCCCCGGCGGTCATCAGGAGTTTGAAAGCTCCCGCCCGCCCCGTGCTGGGAGCATGAGGTCCGAGACAGAGGTCCACCCAGTTGCCTTGACGGTAACAGGAGATGGTCTCGCCGCGTCGGTCCAGCTCCGAGATCATCTCCTCTTTGAACGGGTTGCGGGTCGGACCGAGTATATGCAGCGCCTGATCGGGCGGAAGCTCCAGACGCTCGAAGGGGACATCCGAATCGCGGATCTCGCCCATGCGCGCCTCGATTCTCTCCAGATCCTCGGCGGTGAAGGGGCGTGGGACTTGAAAATCGTAGAAATAGCGCTCGTCCGACCAATCTCCCGCCGCGGGAGCCGCGCCCGGAAAAAGGTCCATGACCGCTTGGGCCAGAACATGACCGGCGCTGTGGCGCAGGACCGCGCGCCCTTGCGGGTCTTTGAAGGTCAGAATCCGAACAGAGGCCGAGCGCTCCAGCGGCGCTGACAGGTCACGCACACGCCCATCGACTTCGATGGCAAGCGCATCCGCGGCCAACCTCTTGCCCACCAGTTCGGCCACACCCTTCCCGGTGGTTCCGCAAGGGGTCTCGCGGACCGCGCCGTCCGGCAGGGTCACCTGGATGAGGGTGTCTTGTGTCGCGTTGGTCACCATAAATTGAAGAAAGCCCGCTCCCGGCCTTTCGCCGCCAGGAGCGGGCCCGCTTTTTTCTTTTCTGAAGGTCTGGTGGGCGCTACTGGACTTGAACCAGTGACCCCTTCCATGTCAAGGAAGTACTCTAGCCAGCTGAGCTAAGCGCCCGATTTTCCGATTGTACAACGCGGCGGGGAATTTAGAAGTGTCCAGGGGGGAAGTCAACAACAAGCGGTTACGTTCAATCCTCGCCAAAGAGGTATGGCACCAATGTCCCCGCGTCGCGGAATTCCGGAATGATCACATCCGCCCCGGCTTGGATGAGTCGGTTGCGCTTCCACTCATCGATTCCCTCGCCGGTCTTTTCGTTGGTCGCCACTCCGACCGCCACTCCCCCCACGTCCTTGGTGTTCTCAATCTCAACATACCCATCCCCGAAGGTGAGCAGGGCATGGCCGGGGACACTGTTCTCCTTCAGGATGCGCTCAATCACAATCTTCTTGGAGTGGCTCTTGTAGTCATCCCGGGCCCCGTACATGCCGTCAAAATAGTGGTCCATCTTGAGCAGGCGGGCCTCGTTCTTGACAAACGGCTCATCGGTTCCGCTGGCCACATAGATTCGGACCCCACGGGCCTTAAGGAGCTCCAGAACCTCGTAAGAGCCGGGAACAATCATCTTCTCCGGAGCCACTTCACCGCTTTCGAGCGCATGGATGCGATCCTTGATTCGCTCCCAGAGCAGATCGAGGTATTCGCGCTTGTATTCCAGGGGGTCTTTGGGTTCGACTCCGCGCTCCCGGACCATGTCGGCCAGACCGATCATCTGGTAGATGGTCTGCTTGCCGGTGGTGCGAGCCACAAATTCTTCAACAATTTTTGTTAACTCTTCGGGGGTTTCCCTCGTATTAGTGGATTGAAGGGTCCGGACAAGCAGGGGAATCATGACCTGCTGCCACCCCTCCCGGATGAGCGAAAGGGTGCCGTCAAAGTCGAACAGGACATGCTGGAAACCGCCGCGATGGTGTCCGTGGCGAACAATTTCAATGTTTGGGCTAAGATTGGACATGACCTCTGGGAGTTCCTAAAAGAATGGGATGAGGGGTGAAAGTATCAGCCTCCTTCCGGTCTGAGAAGAGGTCCGGGAGGGTTGAAGTCGACTTGAAGTGAAACAAGGCCCGCAAAAAAACCTTGGCAAGCGGGTTCCCTAGGAGTATGTTAAGGAATTGCGGTTGTCGGTTCGGAGGCGTGAGGCCAACCATCTGAGGAAAGGCTCCGTAAGAACCATGGCTTCATTTATTTACACCACGCGCGCGCTGTTCATCTTGCTTTCCGCAGTCTTTTCGGGAGTTGCCTGCTATTTCTGGCCAGGTCTGAAGGGTGATCCGATGGTCTGGGCCGGATTCGGTTTCCTCGTGTCCGGGGTCATCGTGGTCGTGGAGGCCTGTATTCGGGATGTCTATCCCAAGACCCTCTCGGTGGGGGCGGTCGGGCTTCTGGCGGGTTTGGTGACCGCCTCGCTCACTGCGCCGATCATCCCTCCGCCCGCGCTTATCGGAGATCCCGCCCACGCCATCGGGGTGGTCGCCCTGTATCTGTTCCTGGGGTATCTGTGCACCGTGTTCGCCTTGCGCTATGTGGAGCGAATCGATCTCTCCTCCAACCGGCTGATTACGGCGGACGAACCCAGGCTGCGGGGTTGCCGGATCCTGGACACCTCGGTCTTGATTGATGGTCGCATCCTGGAGGCCGCTCGAACCGGTTTCATGGAGGGGATCTATGTGATTCCCAAGTTCATTCTGGATGAGCTGCAGAACGTGGCTGATTCTCCGGATTCCTCGCGCCGTCAGCGCGGGCGACGCGGCTTGGACATTGTCCGCGCTCTCCAGGACACCGACCTCAAGCTCGAAATTCTGGACAAGGATTACCCCCACATTCAGGCGGTGGACGCCAAGCTGATCCAGTGCGCGAAGGACTATCAGGGTCGCATTGTCACCAACGATTTCAATCTCAACAAGGTCGCCGAGATCCACTCCATCCCGGTTCTGAACATCAACAATCTGGCCAACGCGCTCAAACCGGTGATATTGCCTGGGGAGAATCTGACTGTCTCCATCCTCAAGCCCGGCAAGGAGCCGGGACAGGGGGTCGGATACCTCGACGACGGCACCATGGTGGTGGTGGAGGAGGGCTACGCCCACTTGCGCGAGGAGATCGAGGTTTTGGTGACAAGCATTCTCCAAACCACCGCGGGTCGGATGATCTTCGGTCGGCTCAGCGCGGAGGAGTTTCCGGCCCAGCCGCGTGGCATGGTCCAATCCGCAAAGGGGGGATCGCGCAAGGTGGTGGACCTGGACGCCTCCCGCGAGGGGAAGTCCTGAGCGCCCCGTTCATGGGCCTTGAGCCGCCTGGACTCCCGCTTGCGCGGGGTTTAGCGTAACCGAGCCGCGACCGTGAGGGAGCAGTTTGGGGGCGCCCCTCATCGCCTCTCCGCCGAATGTCCGATTACCACTTCAAGGAAGACACCATCGCGGCGGCCTCAACCCCTCCGGGTCGTGGCGCGGTCGGCATCATTCGTCTTTCCGGCGGGCGAGTCCTGGATGTCATCAGGCCGCTATGGGTCGGTAGGCCGCTGGACCAGATCCCCCCTCGCTTCCTGACCCTCGGAGGAATCTCCAACCCCGCCGGGGAACTCATGGATCAAGTGCTCCTGGTGAGGTTTCTGGGCCCCTCCTCCTACACCGGGGAGGATCAGGTGGAGCTTCAGTGTCATGGGAATCCCGGCCTGCTATCGGCCATTCTCAGCCTCGTGATCAAACAGGGGGCAAGGGTGGCGGAACCGGGCGAATTCACCTATCGGGCCTTCCGGAATGGACGCCTCACTCTCCTTCAGGCCGAGTCCGTGGCGGAGCTGATTGAAGCGCGCGGGGAGTGGGCGCGCCGCAACGCCCTTGCCGCTCTCGCGGAAGGGGGACACGAATGGGTCCAAAGCCTGATGGACGCTTTACTGGACATCTGGGTTCCGATCGAGGCCGACCTGGAGTTCCCCACGGACGACTTGGATTCCATTCACCTGGAGTCGTACCTCCCGAGGATCGAGGACCTGAAGGAGAAGATCGAGGAGCTCGACTGTCGGGCAACCCGCTTTGCCAAACTCCAGGAGGGGTTCCGGGTCGTCATCGCGGGCGCCCCGAATGTGGGTAAATCCAGTCTTCTCAATGCCTTGCTGGGATATAGCCGGGCCTTGGTGACCGAGATACCCGGGACCACGCGGGACACCCTGGAGGAGCTGATCGAGGTGGAGGGCATTCCGATCCGCCTCATCGACACCGCCGGGCTGGGCGAGGCGCGGGATTTGCTTGACGCCAAGGGCATGGAACGGAGCCGGGAGGCTCTGACGCGCGCCGATCTGGCGATCGTGGTGGTGGATTCGGCCGCCACGAATCCCGGACTGGCCACGCCGGAGGCATACTTGCCTCCCGGTTCGCTGCCGGAGGGGGTTCCCGCCCTCTTGGCTGCCAACAAGTCGGATCTGATTTCTGTCTCCTCCGGGTGGTGGAGCGCCGAGGGGGCCATTCTGGTCTCGGCGCACACCGGAGAGGGACTGGAGACCTTGCTTCGCGGCCTGTCGGAGCAGCTCACCGGATCGGGTGTGGTCCGCCTCGCGGAGCGGATCATGCTAAACCAACGTCAGGGACTAGCGCTCGCCAAGGCCAGGGAGGCGCTCTCGCGCTGCGCGGAGAACATCCGAGCCGGCGCCCCGCAGGAGCTTCCCGCCACGGACCTTGGGGATGCGCGGCGGGCGCTGGAGGAACTTTCCGGGAAAACCATCGAGGCCGACCTTCTGGGGTCCATCTTCAGCCGGTTTTGCATTGGAAAGTGAGAAGGTTCAGGGACTGGCGGAAGTTCCTTGGCCCAAGCGACTAGGAACATGCCGAGCGGGGATTCGTGGTGCGCGGATTGCATCCGGAGCGGGTCCCAATAACCCCCTTGACAGCAAGGGGGTGGGTCGTATAGTGTTTAGGATTCGGGTCTCACCACCTTCGATGCGGCGGGTCACTCACAAGTTGTTGATTTCCCAACCCTCCCTCAAACCCTCAAGGTCCAAGGACCATCCACCGTCGGTTCCCCCCGACATAGGGATCCGAGCCGTTCGAGTTGTTCCAGAGAGCAAATAAAGGCGCGCTCCCCTGGCGCGCGGGAATCCCGAGAATAGTTCCGGCCCCGAAGGGACGGGGTGTGAGTCCAGGGGGCTGAAGTTGACCAAAGAACACGACAGGAGACAGAGGAAGCATGGCCACTCGGAAGATGAAGATCGCCCGGCGCAAGACCTATGCGCGGATTCCCTCCGTCATGGAGATCCCGAACCTGATCGAGACCCAGCAGCGGTCTTATCGAGAGTTCCTTTGGCCCGATAACAATCCGTGGGATCGCCCGATCCGCGACCTGAAGGGGGAGCTCTCCCGACAGGTGTTCGAGTGGATTCAGGGCAAGGCCCTGACCAAGAACGCCACCAGCCCGAGAACACGGCGCGTGGTGTTCCCCAAGGGGACCGCGATCCAGCGCTCGCACTTGCGAGCCCTTGAGGAGCTCCCCCTTTCGGCCATCGCCACCTCGGACTCCGAAACCGAGCTGGCGCGTCTCGTTGAGGAATACAACAAGCCGGGGCTGCGGCAGGCCTTTGAGTCGATCTTCCCGATCAAGGGACGGGATGGCTCGATCCTGGAGTTTGTCGATTACACCCTGGGGCGGCCCAAGTACAACATTTCCGAGTGCGTGGACCGCGGGATGACCTACGCCGCGCCGCTACGGATCAAGGTTCGCCTGGTGGTCATGGGGGCGGGCGAGGAGTCCGGACAGCCGGAGCTGGTGGATGTCCGCGAGGAGGACATTTATCTCGGCGAGATGCCGCTCATCACCCCCAAGGGAACCTTCATCATCAATGGGGCGGAGCGCGTGGTGGTGAGCCAGCTGCACCGCTCCCCGGGTCCGGTTTTCGGGGTGGATCAGCACCCCTCCGGAAGGCGTTTGGTGACCGCCAGCATCATCCCCAATCGCGGGGCCTGGCTGGAGCTCGAATCGGACCTCAACTATGTCCTCTCGGTGGTGATCGACCGTCGCAAGAAGGTGACGATCACCACCCTCTTGCGCGCCTTCGGGCTTTCCGCGGACGAAGACATCCTGGACCGGTTCTGCACCTTCGAGGAGGTCAAGCTCAACTCCAAGACCCCCAAGGCCAAGGTGCTCCACAAGCCGCTCGCGGCGGATGTGGTGGATGAGCAAAGCGGGGAGATCCTGGCCCAGCGCGGACAGGTGATCGATGACGCGCTCTTCGCCGAGCTGCAGGGGGGCAGTCCCGCGCCGCTGAAGATCGTGACCTCCGATCCCCTCTGGTACCAGTCGATCAACAACACGTTGCAGCGCGACACCTCGAAGGAAACCGACAGCGCGCTGCTTGAGATTTATCAGCTCCTGCGGCCGGGCGAGCCGCTGGCGCTCAAGAACGCCCAAGCCCAGCTTGAGAATCTGTTCCTTAAGCCGCGGCGCTATGACCTCTCCCGCGTCGGTCGCTATCGAATGAACCGGAAGCTGGGCCTCTCGGTGTCCCTCGACCAGGTGTGCGTGACCATTGACGATCTGGTGGGCGTGGTGAAGTACATGCTGCGTCTGCTCAAGGGAGACCCGAACGCGCAGCCGGATGACATCGATCACCTCGGCAACCGCCGCGTGCGCACCATCGGGGAGCTTTTGGAGAACCAGATCCGCACCGGCCTTGCCCGCATGGAGCGCGCCATCAAGGAGAAGATGGGGTTGCTCGACCTTGAGAGCATGATGCCGAGGAATCTGATCAACTCCAAACCGATCATGTCGGCCATCAACGAGTTCTTCGGGAGGAGCCAGCTCTCCCAGTTCCTCGATCAGATCAATCCGCTGGCGGAGCTTACCCACAAACGACGCCTGTCGGCGCTCGGACCGGGGGGACTTAACCGCGAGCGCGCGGGGTTCGAGGTGCGCGACGTGCACCACACCCACTATGGCCGAATCTGCCCGATCGAGACTCCGGAAGGACCGAACATCGGGCTGATCTCCTCGCTCTCCACTTACGCGCGCATCAACGATGTGGGCTTCATCGAAACGCCTTACCGCAAGGTGGAGAACGGTCAGGTTTCGACCGAGATCATCTTCCTGGAGGCGTTGGACGAGGACGCCTGCGTGATCGGTCAGGCCAACGCGGCCCTGGACGCGAACGGGCGCTTTGTGGAAGAGCGCGTTTCGGTGCGCTCGCGCGGTGAGTTCACCCAGGTCTTGCCGGAAGTCATCGACTACATGGACGTGGCCCCGATGCAGCTGGTTTCGATTTCCGCCTCGCTGGTGCCGTTCCTGGAGCACGATGACGCCAACCGCGCGCTGATGGGCTCCAACATGCAGCGCCAGGCGGTCCCGCTGCTCAAATCGGAGGCGCCGCTGGTGGGCACCGGGGTGGAGAAGAAGGCCGCCCAAGACTCCGGGATCGTCGTTCGCGCCCGGCGTCCCGGCAAGGTTTCGCGGGTCACCGCCGACCGCATCGAGGTCAAGCCCGAAATGCGCGGCAAGGAGCAGTGGTGGGATTGGGATGAGTATGATTTCTCCTCCAGCCAGGCCTCGGACTTTCTGGAGGGGATCGATGTTTACCGCCTTTCCAAGTTCCTGCGCTCGAACCAGAACACCACGGTCAACCAGAAGCCTGTGGTGGTGGTGGGCGACAAGGTGGAGGTCGGCGATGTTCTCGCGGATGGTCCCGCGACCGACAACGGCGAGCTCGCGCTCGGCAAGAATGTCCTGGTCGCGTTCATGTCCTGGGAGGGCTACAACTTCGAGGACGCGATCCTGGTGAGCGAGCGTTGCATCCGCGATCATGTGTTCACCTCGATCCACATCGAGGAGGCCAAGATCGAGGCGCGCGACACCAAGCTCGGGGAGGAGGAGATCACCCGCGACATCCCGAATGTCGGCGAGGAGGCCCTGCGCAATCTGGACGAGTCGGGAATCATCCGGATCGGCGCCCCGGTCAAGCCGGGCGACATCCTGGTCGGAAAGATCAGCCCCAAGGGCAAGGTTCAGACCTCGAACGTGGAGAAGCTGCTCCGGGCGATCTTCGGCAAGCGAGCCGAGGATGTGCGCGACATCTCGCTGCGCGCCTCGCCGGGCATGTATGGCACCGTGGTGGACGTGAAGGTTTTCTCGCGCAAGGTCCGCGGCGGCTCGGGTTCGCGCCAGGAGGAAGAGCAGACCATTAACCGCCTCAACCGCGAGCGGGACTCCCTGCTCGCCCGTCTCCACCAGCAGTGGGAGGCGGCGATTCGCGAGTTCATCCGCGATGAAGAGCTGACCGGCGATCTGGCGCACCCGGAGACCGGCACCGTGCTGCTCAAGTCCGGGACCACGCTGGGCGATTCACAGCTGAAAAAGATTCAGGATGTGCAGCTCGCGGACGCCGAAATCCCGATTGAGAAGGAAGGGGACCTGGCGCGCCTCAATCGCCAGTTCCATCACCGCCGGGAGGAAATCGATCAGGAATACGACAAGCAGATCGACTACATCAAGACAGGGGACAACCTCCCGCCCGGCGTGATCAAGATGGTCAAGGTTTACATCGCCAAGAAGAAGAAGCTCTCGGTGGGCGACAAGATGGCGGGGCGTCACGGTAACAAAGGCGTGGTTTCGCGTGTCCTGCCGATGGAGGACATGCCGCATCTGGAGGATGGCACCCCGGTGGACATCGTGCTCAATCCGCTCGGCGTTCCCTCCCGAATGAACGTGGGACAGATTCTGGAGACCCACCTGGGGTGGGCGGCCAAGATACTCGGTAAGCCGGTGGAGACCTCGGTGTTCGATGGAGCCACGGAGCGCGAGATTCACGCCGAGCTGCGCTTGGCCGAGGCGATGAGCCGAGCCGCCCTTCATGTCGAGGAAAACGACCCGATCCTGGCGCACACGGCGTTGCTCGCGGGCGCGCAGGTGGTTCGGGCGATGGAGGAAATCCGCGGCCAGCTCACGCTCAAAAAGGAAGCCGAGTTCGACGATTGGTTTGAGTCGGCGGGAGTCCTTTTGGAGGCGTTGAAGGCCACGCACGAGCTGCGCGCGAGGAATCGAGAGCTCGCGGAAGCCTTGGCCCATCAGGCCGGATTGGGACTTTCGATCGAGCAGGAGCTGATCGCGGGACGGACCGACACGGAGCGTCTCGCGCCGCTCGCCGCGTGCCTCAAGCGCTCGGTGACAAACTTCGGCTCCGCGCTCGATCTGTGGGAGCGGTACGCCGCCAAAAACGAGAACAATTCCCTCGCCGGGAAGATCGAAAGGGTTCGCGAGCTTCTCGCAGAGGCCAAGGCGGATGGGAAATCCTCCTCGCTTTCGAAGCTGGAACCTTCCGCCAAGGCGGTCTTGAAGGCCGAGGAGCAGCTCCTGAAGTCGTCTCCGCTGCCCTCCGAGGAGGAGGTGGAGTATCTGCTCGGCCCGGATGGGGAGGTGACTCAGCAGGAGGTGCGCCTTGAGGCCATGCGACGGTTGATTCGTTTGGTCGCCGCCGGGGAATACCGCGAGGCCAAGGCGTATTCCCAGCACAACGGTCTGGCGCGCACCCCGGTTCCGAGCCAGTTGCAGAAGGTCCGATTGATCGACGGTAAGACCGGCGAAGCCTTCGAGCGCCCCACCACGGTGGGATACATCTACATGATGAAGCTCAACCACTTGGTGGACGACAAGATCCACGCGCGTTCCATCGGGCCGTACAGCTTGGTCACCCAGCAGCCGCTGGGCGGCAAGGCGCAGTTCGGCGGCCAGCGATTGGGTGAGATGGAGGTGTGGGCGCTGGAGGCTTACGGCGCGGCGTTCACGCTCCAGGAGTTGCTCACGGTCAAATCGGACGACACGGTGGGGCGCAATCGGATTTACGAGGCGATAGTCAAGGGCGAGGAGGCCAAGCCGCCCGGGCTGCCGGAGTCGTTCTATGTTCTGGTGAAGGAGATCGAAAGCCTCGGTCTCTCCATCGAGCTGCGCGAGTCCGAAGGCGCGGACCGGGGCGGACCGGTGGACAGCCAGACCTACGCCTCCATGGCCACGGTCAAGGAATCCAGTCCGCTCGACCGGATCCTTCCGGACATGGATGGCATCGGAGACGACTGAAGCGAAAACCAAGGCGCGGCTCCCCCGGCCGGGGGAGCCGCACGTCGCCCTTCCGCTTGGCGCGGAGGGCCGAAGTAAGGGTCGTTCGGCGACCGGCCCGATCCCTCGAAGGAGGAATTCATGAGCGCGTTTTTCCAAACCCCGCAGCGAGTCCGTCGGGAAACCGAGATCAAGGACATCAACAAGGTCCGCTCGATCCGCATCGGGCTTTCCTCCGCGGAAGACATCCTTTCCAAGTCGAATGGAGAGGTGAAGAACCCGGAAACCATCGATTACAAGACTCATAAGCCCAAGTTCGATGGTCTCTTCTGCGAGCGGATTTTCGGGCCGACGAAGGACTATGAGTGCAACTGCGGCAAGTTCCGGGGGATCAAGCACAAGGGGGTGGTTTGCGACCGTTGTGGGGTCGAGGTGATCCAATCCCGCGTCCGGCGCAGCCGCTTGGGTCACATCAAGCTCGAAATGCCGGTGGCGCACATCTGGTTCTCCAAGGGTGTTCCGAGCCGGATGGCGGCGCTTATCGACATGCACACCAAGGTGATGGAGCAGGTGCTCTATTATGAGAAGTACCTGGTGATCGAACCGGGCAACAGCCCGTTCTTGGGCTGGCGCGCGTTGCATGACCTCAAGCCGCTGGAGGTCCTCTCCGAAGAGGAGTATCGCGATGCCCAGGAAGAGTATGGCCCCTTCGAGGCCTTGATGGGGGCGGAGGCGATCAAGCGGATCCTCGAGAACGTGGACCTGGAGTCCCTGTGCGTGTCGTTGCGTGAGGTGATTCGCACCTCCAAGTCGGAGCAGAAGCGGCTGAAGGCGATCAAGCGCCTCAAGATCGCTCAGGATTTCCTGCGTTCCGGGAACCACCCGGAATGGATGATTTTGGAGACCCTTCCGGTCATCCCCCCGGATCTGCGTCCGCTGGTCCCGCTGGATGGGGGTCGTTTTGCCACCTCGGATCTGAACGATCTTTACCGGCGCGTGATCAACCGCAACAACCGTCTGCGCCGCCTCAAGGAGGTGCATGCCCCCGAGGTCATCATTCGCAACGAGAAACGGATGCTTCAGGAGGCGGTGGACGCGCTCCTGGACAACGGGCGCCGGGGGAGGCCGGTCAAAGGCTCCAACAACCGCCCGCTCAAGTCGCTTTCCGACATGCTCAAGGGCAAGGGGGGCCGGTTCCGTCAGAACCTGCTCGGCAAGCGCGTGGATTATTCCGGACGTTCGGTGATCGTGGTCGGGCCGAACCTGCGCTTTCACGAGTGCGGACTGCCCAAGAAGATGGCGCTGGAGCTGTTCGAGCCGTTCATCATCCACCACCTGGAGAAACTGGAGCATGTCAACACAATCCGCAGCGCCAAGCGGATGATCGAGCGCGAGCACCCCATCGTCTACGATGTCCTTGAGCGGGTGATCCGCGACCATCCGGTGCTGCTCAACCGCGCTCCGACCCTGCACCGCTTGGGCATTCAGGCGTTCATGCCCAAACTGGTGGAGGGCAACGCGATTCAGCTCCATCCGCTCACCTGCGCGGCGTTCAACGCCGACTTCGACGGCGATCAGATGGCGGTGCACGTTCCCCTCTCGCGCGAGGCGCGCGAGGAGGCCAAGGCGCTGATGCTGGCCAGCCGGAACATCCTCAAGCCCAGCAGCGGGCAGCCCATCGCCACGCCCTCCCAGGACATTGTCCTGGGCTGCTACTATCTGACCAAGAGCGACCCGACCAAGTCGCGCCCCGAGCCGCGCAAGTTCGCCTCCCCGGAACAAGCCATGCAGGCCTTCGACCACGGGCTGATCGCCCTTCAGGAAGAGGTCAGCGTCCGCTTCACCACCTATGAGGAGGTGGAGATCATCGGCGAGGATGAGGAGACCGGCAGGCCGCTCGCGCGCAGCCTGGGGATGCGCATGTTCATCGGCGAGGAGCCCGCGCCGGGGTGTGAGCTCGCGGACCCCTCCGAGCTTCAATACGAGCGTCAACTTCTCCTGCTCAAGACCGAATACATCCGCACCACGGTGGGACGCATTCTGTTCAACGAAATCCTGGTACCCGAACTGCGCTTCGTGAACCAGCTCATGAGCTCGAAGAATCTCTCGCGTTTGGTGGCCAGGTCGTTCAACACGATCGGCCTGCGAAGGACTTCCGAAATGCTCGACCGCCTCAAGGACATCGGTTTCCAGTTCGCCAAATACTCGGGCCTTTCGATCGCGCTCTCGGACATGGTGGTTCCGGGATCCAAGACCCAGATCATCGACAAGGCCCGCGAGCGGGTGACCGAGATCCAGCGCCAATATGACGCCGGGGCGACCACCGAGATCGAGCGATACAACAAGGTGATCGACTGCTGGATCCAGGCCACCGACAAGATCGCGGATGAGATGATGGAGAGCCTTGAAAAGGATCAGGCCGGATTCAATCCGCTGCACATGATGAAGGACTCCGGGGCGCGCGGCAGCCAGCAGCAGATTCGCCAGCTTTCCGGGATGCGCGGCCTCATGTCCAAGCCGATGAAGAAGCTCACCGGGGGCGTGGGCGAAATCATCGAGTCGCCGATCGAGTCCAACTTCAAGGAAGGGTTGACGGTGCTCGAGTACTTCATCTCGACGCACGGCGCCCGCAAGGGTCTCGCCGACACCGCGCTCAAGACCGCCGAGGCGGGATATCTGACCCGGCGTCTGGTGGACGTGGCCCAGGACGTGGTGGTGATCGAGCAGGACTGTGGGACGATCTCCGGCATGGAGGTCTCCGCGATCAAGGAGGGCGATCAGGTGATCGAGTCGCTGCGCGACCGCATCCTGGGGCGTTGCGCCCTCGACACCATCCGCAATCCGCTCCTGCCCGACAAGGTTCTGATCGAAGCGGGCAAGAAGCTCACGGAGGAGGACATCCAGCACATTCACCGCTGCGGGTTCGAGAATCGCTACCCGATCACCTCGATCACGCTGGCCGACAAGAGCGGGAAACTCAGCGCCCCTCCCGAGGTGGCGGATCTTTCGGACATCGCCTGGTGGGAGATGGAACCGCCCCAGGAGCTTTTTGACCGCCTGCTCGGCAGGAAGGTCCTGGAGGATGTGAAGGACACCTACAACATTCTGGTTCGCGCCGGGGATGAGATCCACGAGGTTGCCGCGGAGGACATCGAGCGTTGCGGCATCGACCGGGTCAAGATTCGCAGCGTGCTGTGCTGCGAAACCGCGCGCGGGGTGTGCGTGAAGTGCTACGGGCGCGATCTCGGTCGCGGACGGATGGTCCAGCCCGGCGAGGCGGTGGGCGTCATCGCGGCGCAGTCCATCGGAGAGCCGGGCACGCAGCTGACCCTGCGAACTTTCCACATCGGCGGAACAACCTCCCGTATCGTCTCCGAGTCGGCCTACTACGCCAACCTCAAGGAAGGCGAGATCGGCGCGGTTCGGTACATCAACATGGACGCGGAGGAGAAGGGCAACGACCTGGTCGTGGTGGGTCGAAACGGCAAGGTGATTGTGACCTTCGCGGCCCACAAGGCCCTCGCGGAGGGGCGTGTGGAGATCCGCTGCGACAAGATGGTTGAAGACCGCAACGGGCGCATTGTGATTCTCGCGGACGGCGGCGAGCTGCAGGTTATCGGGAAGAAGAAGGAGCCGGTTCAGAAGGTTCGGCTCCCGTATGGCGGCCGCTTGGGCGTGGGAGTGAAGAACAAGGCCACGGTCAAACCGGGAGACCTCCTGGTGGAGCGCGAGCCGTGGTCTCGTCCCCTGGTGGCCACACAGGCGGGAGTCCTGAAGTTCTCGGATGTCCGCAATCTGGGAGACCCCGTGACCCTGGAGGGTCGCGATTTCGGCGAGCGGCCCGCGATCCAAATCCTGGCCTCCAAGGGCGGCGAGGCGCTTGAGGAGTTTCTGCTCACTCCGCGCGCCCGTGTCGCGCTCAAGGAAGGCTCCAAGGTGGAGCCGGGCGACTTCGTGGCGGAGCTGCCGCTGCCGGTTATCTCGCAGTTCGAGGGCAAGGTCCGTTACCAGGGCATCGCAGAGGGTCGCACGATTCAGCAGCGCCTCGATCCGGTGTCCGGGAACCTGACCTCGGTGGTGACCCAGATCGACGAGCATAACATCCCGCGCATCGCGATCATCGGGCGCAAGGGCGAGGTGGTGACCACTTACCATCTCCCGATCGGCTGCGAGATCCGCGTTAAGGATGGGCAAGATGTGTTCAAGGGAGACATCCTTGCCCAGAGCGAGAATCTCCGTCAGGTGGAATCGGTTCCGATCGGCGCCAACTTGCAGGTGCGCGACCTGCAGGTCATAGAGAACGCCGGGCGCCGCCCTGTTCTGGCGACATGGGATCCCTATCAGGTTCCGATCATCGCGAGCCAGGCCGGGAAGATTGTCTATCGCGACATCGAGCTCGGCGTGACGGTCCGGCAGCAGCGGGACACCATGTCCAAGGGCGGCGAGGAAGGCGCGGTCCAGCTGATTGTCATGGAGCAGAAGGAGGACAAGCACCCCAGCCTGGAGATCAGCAGCAAGCAGGGGGTTGTCATCGAATCGCTCCCCTCCGGAGCGCACATCGTGGTTCGCGACGGCCAGATGGTTCAGCGCGGGGACACGCTCGCCAAGATGCCGAGGGAGACTTTCAAGTCTCGGGACGTGACCGGCGGTCTGCCGCGCGTGGAGGAGATCTTCGAGGCGCGCCGTCCCAAGGCCAAGGACCTCGCCATCATCGCGAGGGTCTCCGGCTGGATCAAAATCCCGCGCCCGGGGGCCCAGGATGAAGAGGCGCCGATTGTCGAGAAGCTCGGCAAGAAGCGCAAGCGCGGCACGCGCCTCATGGCCATTGTGGACAGCGAGGGGAATGTGCTCGAATCCTATGAGGTGGATATCGGCAAACACCTGATCCGCAATGACGGCGAGTGGGTCAACGTGGGCGACAAGCTTGTCGATGGGTCGCTCGATCCGCACGAGTATTTGGAAGTCATGGGCGAGAAGAAGTGCATGGAATATCTCCTGAACGAGATTCAAGAGGTGTACCGCCTGCAGGGCGTGTCCATCAACGACAAGCACCTTGAGGTCATCATCCGCCAGATGATGAATAAGATCACGATCCTCGATCCGGGCGACACCGATTTCCTCCCGATGGACGTGGTGGATCGGTTCATGGTCACCCGCGAGAACCGCCGAGTGCAGGCGGGCGGCGGCCGTCCGGCCAAGTTCCACGCCAACTTGCTGGGAATCACCAAGGCGTCTCTCGGCACCGAAAGTTTCATCTCGGCGGCCTCCTTCCAGGAGACCACCCGCGTGCTCACCGCCGCGGCCATCGCCGGCAAGGAAGACAACCTCATGGGACTCAAGGAAAATGTCATCATGGGGCACTTGATCCCGGCGGGAACCGGCAAGTCGGAATATCGCACGCTCCGGATCACCGAGGATGTGCTCGGACCGATCTCAACGGACACCGGCGATGTCCTTTCGGAGACTCCGCCGGACCTGGAGGAGTCCCTCAACCAGGGGATCATCGACATGGAGGAGCTCTCGGAGATGTCGGAGGTGGATCTCTCCGAGGAGTACGACGAGGACTGAGGTCGGCTTCGAGTGGGGGCGGGGTCGCCCCGCCCCTACTCAGGCTTTGCCGCGCCCGAATTCCACAGGTCCATCCAACGGACCATGTCACCCACCACGGCCTTCAGGTTCTTCTCGAATTCCAGCGTGTGGCGCGCGCTCGGGTATTCGATGACCTGGTAGCGGTCGGTCTCGCTCCCCGGAAGCTTGCGGGTCAGGAACCGGTTGATCTTCTCGTTGTTCACAATCTCATCCCGACCGGCGAGGAGCAGGAGCACCGGCGCCTCGGCCTTCTTCGTCCCCCGACGAACCGCCTTGTCCATTTTTCGGCTTTCCCAATAGAACCGCGCGGTGGCCTTGCGGAGAGTCTGAGGGTCCTGCTCGATCCAGTTCTGCCACTTGGGGTCATCGGTGAAGAGGCTGGCCCGGTCGATGGGGATCGGGATTTCAGGCTGAACCTCGCGGCGGCGCCAGGAGTAGTAGAACACCTTGAGCTTGTTCCAAAGGCTGAGATCGACCTTGGCGCTGATGCCCGGCGTGCTCAGGATCAGGCCGTTGACCTGACCGGGACGCATGGTTTCATAGAGGAGGGCGAGTTTCCCGCCCCAGGAAACCCCGAGCAGATACACCGGAAGGTCGGGGTAATCGGCGTGGATGCGCGCCATGAAGGCGTCCAAGTCGGCGATCAGGTCCTCGTAGTTTTGGAGGTGGCCCCGGTCGCGTTCGTTGAGGCCGGTTCCGCGACGGTCCGGGGCGTAGACCGTATACCCCCGCTCGGCGAGCATCTTTCCGGACATCCGGTACCAACCGCTGTGGCTCTGGACCCCGTGCAGGTACAGGACCACCCCGCGCGGGGTGGGGCTGGTGTACTTCCGGTAGGCCAGATGGGTCTGGTTGTTGATCTCCAGCTTTTGAAGCTGGACCCGAACCTGGTTCGGGGCGGCGGGGACGCACAGTGGGAGAAACAGCAGGAGGAGCGACGCGCTCCGTCGCGCCCGGCGGAAATTGAGACCGCGGCGGGAACCGGGGGTGGGACCGGGAGCGCGACAGGGCGCCTCATTTCGGGGCGGGAAACTCCACAGACTCATCACGCGCGAGTCACCTGATCCACAAAGGCTTGGATATCATCCACCGCCTGGCCGCGGCATGGCTCAAGGAGGATACTGTGTTTCACCCCGGGATACTGCCTCACCTCAAGAGGTCGGCCTGGAACCTTTTCGGTCCAACGGCGAATCCGGTCGTTGTCGATCATCTCGTCCTTCTCACCCAGGAGCACCTGCAGCGGGGTCCTCATCAGCGGCGCGTTCCGCACCACCCACCAGCGAATCCGGGAGATCGAGAAAAAGAACCGAACGCTCACCTGACGAGTGCGGAGTTCATCACTTTCGATGAAGGTTTTCACTTCCTCGCGTTCGGAGAACATTTCAATCGGAATTCCGAGGGGGTATTTCCGCTCGGGCCTTGTCAAATTATCGAATGAGGCCTGGAGAATCTGCAGCGGTTTCGGCTTGATCCGGACCGCGATGGCGGGAACCACGCTGACCACTCCAGCGAGGTCTTGGGGACTGCGCATGGCGTGGGCGGCCACCAGCAGGCCGCCGAGCGAGACCCCGATGGCGAACACCGGACGCCCCTCCGCCTCCTCATGGAGGAAGCCGGTTAATACCGCCAAATCCGCGAAAAAGTCCTCGGCGGACTCGACATGCCCCTTGGGTCCGCCGCTTCTTCCAAAGCCCCGCCGATCCAGGGAGCTGACCTCGAAGCCGCGCTCGGCCAGGGCCCGCGCCGTGTCCTCATACCATCCGGTGTGGCTTTCAATCCCGTGGGTGAGCAGGATCCTGGCCCCCTTGGCCGGTCCTTCCGGGGTCCAGCGCTTGCAGAAGAGGTCATAACCCTCGCGGGTCTTAAGGTGAAACTCGCTTTCAGTGGTCGTCAGCATGGCGGAATGGTAGGGAGGATGGGGCGGGAAGACAATGAAGGGGGGAGTCTCGCTCAAATCAGGTCAATTCCCAGGAGAGCCATAGTCCTGTAAACCCCCCTATGAATCCCGACTATCAGCGCCTTCTATGGTCTGGTTATTCAGATGTTCTTGCGAGACCATGGACCACCACATTTTCACGCCCTATATGGGGAAGATGAGGTCCTGGTTGATATCCGTGAACTGAGAATACTGAAGGGATCACTCCCAAGGAGGGCGATGTCCCTGGTCCTGGAGCGGGCCTCGGAACATCGAGACGAATTGTTGGAGAATTGGAGCCTATGTCGGGAACTCGAACATCCGGAAACGATCGAGCCGTTGCAGTAAGTCTGTCTGACGCCATCAGAGGTTGCGGAGCATCCCTCAGGCCTTCCCGAAGGGCCTGGTCCGTTACACTAGGAAACTGAGACTCCCGCTCCCGGAAAGAGCAACTCAAACTCCAACCCCTCGCCGGGCTTGTTATGGACCTTCAGCCCCGCTTGGTGGTCCTCCACGATTCTTTTCACAATCGACAACCCCAGGCCGAACCCGCCGGAGGTGTGAGTCCGGAAGGGGACGAAGATCTCGCGTGAATCGCCCGCGTGGAGCCCCCCTCCCGTGTCGGAAAGTGAGAGCATCACCGCGGGTCCGGCGCTCCATTCCGCCAGGTTTTCGTCCGGTGGGGCGACGACCAAGTCGCCGGGAAGGCCGGAAAAATCCCACGGCTCCATCACCCTTGCGCGGACCGCAATCCGCCCTCCTTGGGGCATGACATTCAGGGCGTTCAGGAGGATGTTCATCAACATCTGGCGGAAGCGGGACGCGTCGGCGCGCAGAGGCGGCAGATTCTCGGGAAGGTCGAGGTAGACTTCCGTCCCCTGGTCGCGCAAACGAACACGGAGAAGTTGGAGAATGTTGGTCACCTGTTTGCGCAGATCGACCGGAGTGAATTCAACTGGCTGGGGCCGGGCGATCTCCAGGAGCTGCGAGACACACCGGTTGATCCCGTGAAGCTGCGAGGTGATGACCTCGATATCCTCCCGCTCGGCGTCGTTTCGCGATTCCCAGGAATCGATCAGCATCTTGACCACCGCGAGCGGGTTGCGAATTTCGTGGGCCACTCCGGCCGCGAGTTCCCCGACGAGGGATCGTTTGTCGAGATCGTGGACTTGCTCCTCGAGAATCTTGGCCTGACTGACCGTGCGGGCGTTCTGGATCGCGATGGCGCACTGGGAGGCCAGCATCGAAAGGAGGTACACTCCATCTTCGTTGTAGCGATATCGTCGCGCGGAGTAGACATTGAGAGCGCCGATCACGCTTTCGCGCCACTTGATCGGGACCGAGAGGAGCGAGACCAGTCCCTCGCTCTTGGCCAGTTCCCGGCGAACATATCCCTGGCAGGTCCGAACATCCCTCACCACAACCGGTCGCCCGGTCCGCACCACGCTTCCGATCAGCGAAGTGGCGATATCGAGCGAGGGGTTGCGGAGATAGTCCGGCGAGGCCCCGTAGATGCTTTCAAGCACAAGCTGGTCCCCCTCCGAATTCACCAGCATGAGGCTCGCGGTCTTGGCGCGCATGAGCACAGTGGCCTGTTCCACAACCGACTGCAGGACATCGTGGATTTCCAACTGGGAGGTGATGGTGTTTCCGACCGCTTGCACGGCCTCCAGGGTTGCGGTGCGGCGAGCCAGCGCGGCTTCGGCGCGGAGCTTGTCCCAGCGCCAGGATTGGGATTCGAGGGCTAGGAGAATCCGCGAGGGGACATCCCCTTCAGCGGTCTCGGGGATGGGAAAGGCGATCACTCCCCGAATTTGACCATCCCCCTCCAGGCGAGCGGCCCACCACCCTGGTCTCCCCTCGGCAAGGCCATCGGGCAGCATCCCCTCCAGTGGCCCCACCATCCCTACGGGCTCATGGGCCGGGTCGAGGAAACGAAACAGTTCCGAGCCGACTGGGAGCGCGCGAGGGAAACCGATGGGCGGACGCTGAAGGTGAGGATGGACCGCCTCCAGCACGAGTTCACGGTCCGCGGGGTCCTCCGGGTCGGCGATGTAGGCGGACTCGAAGCCCTCTTCGCGACCAAAAGGGGGAGCATGGATCCCATCCGCAAAGGCCTGAAACAACCCATGCGAGGGAGGAGACTCCTCGAGGAAATGTCTTCCATCCTCCCGTAGAATCCAGATCGCGAGGGTCTGGACCTTCAGTTCGGCGGCAAGACCCGCGAGCACCGGAGTAAGGATCGGTCCGAGCTCCTCAAACCACACCCGAGCCCACCGCCTTTACCCACACCTTGCGTGTCCGCGGCCCATCAAATTCGCACAGATACACCCCTTGCCAGGTCCCAAGGAGGGGTTCCCCTCGTTCGACCAGGAGATGCACCGAGGACCCGACAAGAGAGGTTTTCAGGTGCGCGGCCGAGTTCCCCTCGGCGTGCCGGTATCCATCCTCAAACGGAACGATCTTGGCGAGTTCCATGAGGAAGTCATGGACCACATCCGGATCGGCGTTCTCCTGGATCGTGACACCCGCGGTGGTGTGCGGAACAAACACGACCAAGGCGCCTTCGGAGAGACCGAGTTCGGCGATGGCGCGCCTTACCGAGGTTGTGATGTCGATCATCTCACAACGTCTATGGGTGGAAACGCGAAACTCGTGGGGCATGAATGAGATTATAGCGGAGGATCGGAGGATGGGGAGCGTTCATCGCAGATGCCTCCGCTTCTCGAACGCGGTCCACCAAATCACGCGCTCCATTTCCCCGACCCGCGCGAGACGAATCTCCGAGGCGAAGGGGGGGATATCCGGCCCGAAGCGCTCCGGCCACTCGATCAGGGTCAGCGCGCCGGGGTCGTCGAGGATTTCTCCCAGGCGCTCACGATCCACCAACGAAGGCGAGACGAGACGATACCCATCCAGGTGATAAACCCGGCAACCGGGAAGATCGTAAACATGCTCCAAATCGAATGTCGGACTCCGAACACGCTTTTCCCAGCCGAGGGCGGCGAGGAACCCACGCACCCATTCGGTTTTCCCGGCTCCCAATTCGCCGGACAAGCGGATCATCCCAGGCGGATCGAACCGCCTCGCCACGCTCGCGGCAAGCGCATGGGTCTCCTCCGGCGAATGACTGATCCATTCCAGGCGCTGAACCTCATAGACTGTTCGCTCGGTGATCACCGAGCGGACCGGGACATCCCAGTCCTCTCGCGGGACCGACTCGACCATTTGGCATTCATACGCGAGACCGATGCGTGGGGTGGCTTCGGGGAGACGGGTCAGATAGCTGTCGAAGAAACCGCCCCCTCGTCCCAGGCGATTCCCCCATGGGTCGAAAGCCACGCCCGGGGGAACCAACAGGTCGATCTCCTTCGGGTCCACGGCCTGGTCCCGGCTTGGATCGGGAGTGGGAATGCCGAAGTCGCCGACCGCCAGGGCATCCGGCGGAACGGCCAGACGATGGAATTCCATCATCCCATCCGGGTGGACCCTGGGAACCAGGACGGGCAAGCCCTTTGCCCAGCGCTCCCGCAACAGGGGGCGAGTGTCCACCTCGGATCCGATCGAGAAGGTGAACGCGGGGAGCCTGGAAGCGATGTATCGGGGATCGGACCGGAGAGTGGCGAGGATGCGCGCGCCATACAGGGCGCGCAAACCGGGGGGAAGGTTGTCGCGGATCGATAGGAACTGGGAGCGGAGACTCTTTTTCAGGTCACGCAACTCTTCGGATCAGCTCTTGGGCGCGCGCCAATTCAGCGGCAGGGACTCAACCGGCTTGACGCGGGACCAGGTGAGTTCGGCATCCGCGACTCCATTCCAAGGGGAGCGCTTGGCCACCTTGAGGAGCAACTTCGCGCCCTCGTCCGCTTGATTCATTTTGAGGAGGACTCGCCCCTTCTGATAATAGAAACGATCCCAGGGGGAGCCTTCTCGGTCTCGGTCGGACGCGTCCGGCTCCTTGCCCAGGTCAGGCGCGAGGGAGTCGAGGGTTTGAATCGCGCCCTCGAAGTCACCCTTGTTTTCCTGGGCGGTGGCGAGTTGGTACTTGAGGTCGGCTTGCAGGCTCTTGGGGGCTTCCGGGATGATGCGGTGCAGGATAGTGATGGCGGTTTCGTATTCGCCGCTGGCGAAGGCGATATTGGCCCGGACCATCTCGGCGGCAACCGAGATGCCGCCCATGGAATACTCGCCTCCGGGGAGAACCTTATTGAGCTCGGAAAGCGCCGAATTGGCGTCCCCTGATTCGAAGTCGGTCTTTGCCTGACTCAGGATCAGGTTCGCGTTGTCGATCTTTCCGAGACGTGAATTGCGCCAGGCCACGCCACCAATGCCCAGCACAATGACAGCCACCAAAGCGCCATAGAGAATTCCCTGATAAGGGGCGAAATAGCGCTGCCAGAAATCATTGAACTGCTCACGGATGACTTGAAAATCATCCTGCTTGATCGTTTCGACAACCTGCTTATGCTTTAACCTTCGGCGCGGCATTGAATTCCTCGCTGATTATCGACCACCCCGCGGCCGGAACCGGGGGACCGTGGAGCTTGAATCGCTTGTGGGGAAGGCGGTCCACCCCGCAAGCCATCCCGCTTCAAGAGTGACGGTCCGCGTGGGAGTCGCCGGGGGCTGGCCAAGAGCTAAAAAGGGAGTTTATCCTTCCCCTTGAAGGTGTCAATTCCTTCGATCCCCCATGGGCAGCCTCCGCTACGACCGCGATCAGCGCTATCAGACAATTCGTGAAATTGTCCGCCGTCTCGAAATCCCGGTGGATTCCCGAGTTCTGGATATCGGGGGAGGAACCGGGGATTTGCCGAGGGTTCTGGGGTTTGAGTCCTTCTGGACCGTGGATGTTTTCGGCGGGGGACCGAACCATGTCCGGGCCTCGATGGATAGTCTTCCCTTCCCGGCCCGCTCATTTGACCTGGTCCTTCAATCGGATGCGTTGGAACACATCCCGGCCCGGGGTCGCGGGGCGGCCCTAGAGGCGATGGCCCGCGCGGCGGGGAAATGGCTGATCTGGATCGGTCCGGTTCATTCTGAACTGACCGCTCGGGTGGAAGAGGACCTTTGCGAGACCCATCGGCGGCTGTTTGCCGGACGGGAAATGGACTGGCTTGCCGAACATCGATATCAGACGCTCCCGGACCCCGAACAGGTGGTCGGGACGTTGTCAGCGGAATTTGAGGATTGGGCATGGTGGCCGAGTTGCGGGCTTCTGCGCTGGTGGAGCGCGAAGCGTCTTGAGCTTCAGCTCGATTCGGGGGTGTACCGACCGCAATTCGAGGCGGCGGTGAACCGGTGGTACGCCGAGAGCGGATGGAAACCGGATTATCGGGTTCCGGAGGGAGTCCCCTCGTACCGTTGGGTTTTTGTGGGGGTCCGAGAAGGGAAGCTCCATCCTGAGATCGACTCGCCTCCGGTTGGTCAGGAGGATTTGGAGGAGTGGAGATCGTTGATCCCGGTCATCGAAGCCCTGGTTGAGCCGTCTGGACTTGGTCCGGATGGACAAGCGACTGAGGAGGCCACCGCGCGGAGTTTGGAGCGAATGGCGGGGCTTCTCGAGGTTCTCTCTACGGGTCCGATGCCCGTTCCGAACTTCTTATTGAAGTGGTTCGGTGGGGGGCGGGGTGGATGATCCGAGCTTGGGTGGTGGGCCAGAACGAGGGGCCGATCATCGGAGAGGGCTGGTACGACCGGGGCCCCGACTGGTTTGGGTTTCCTTTCAGGGAGAGCTTCGCCCGCGGGGTTCTGCGGATTCCGGCGCTCGCGCCTGGGGATCGTCTCAACCTGCTCCTTGGATCGGCGCTGGCTTACCACATGGGTTCTCAGGAGGTGGTCATCCGGCTGGGGAGTCTGAACCTCAAGAAGGTTCTGCGTCCTCCGTTCCCGAAGAGCGGTTGGGAATTCGTGTCTTTTCGCGCGCCTTCCGACCTGCCCCCGGGGGAGCTTGCCGAAGTGGTCCTCGAGACTCCGGTTTGGCGCCATTCCGTTCACGATGGCTCGGGGGATTTCCGGGAGGTGGGACTGCTCCTGGGGGCGTTGTTTTTGAGTCGTTGAATTCCCTCGAATCCCCCTTCACCATTCCAGCATGCGCATCGCCATTCTGATGAAGCGCTATTCGCTCCTGCGCGGGGGCGGAGAGTACGATCTGGTGCGGCTATCGGGGTCACTCGCGGACCGCGGGCATGAGGTTCACCTGTTCATCCACGATGCCGAAGGGGATCCCGATCCTCGTCTGATCCTCCACAAGGTCCCCATGTCGCGATCCTGGGCGCCGCTGAAGATCCTTTCGTTTGCCCGCAACGCTCCGCGCGAGGTGGCGAGGAGCGGGATTCGTTTCGATGTGGTCCACGCGATGACTCAAGCCTATCCAAGCGATCTGTTCTGGAACGGCGGGGGGTTGCAGGTCAATTGGATCCGGGCGCGCTACGGTCCGAACGCGCTGAAGCGGGCCTGGCTCCACCCTCGGCACGGGGCCAATCTGCTTGTGGAAAAGCGCATTTTCGAGACAGGGAATTATCGTGAGGTGGTGGCGCTCTCCCACATGGAGCGAGAGGAGATCCTCGGGTACTACCAGGTTCCCGCCGAGTGTTTCACGGTGATTCCCAACGGCATCAACCCGGAGCGATTCCATCTTGGGGTCCGGGTGGAGCGCGAGACGACACGCCGTGAACTGGGGCTCGCGCCGGACCGGCGGATGGTCCTATTTGTCGGTACGGACGGCCTGCGGAAGGGCCTGCCGCAACTCCTTGCCGCCCTGGGCGCCATGCAGCCGCGCTTTGAGGGGCTGCTGGTGATCGCGGGCAACGATCCGCCCTCCCGCTGGGAGGGAGAGGTCCGGCGCAACGGTCTTGCGGGTAGGGTCCGCTTCCATGGGCGCGAGGCGCGCATCGAGCGTCTGTATGCCGCCGCCGATCTGACGGTGCTGGCTTCACTTTTCGAGGGCTATGGGAATGTGGTCCCCGAGGCGATGGCTTGCGGGTGCCCGATCCTGTCGGCCCGGAGTGTCGGCGCGGCGGATTTCATCCACCGGGGGGAGACCGGTTGGGTGTTGGAGGATTGCCGGAATATCCCGGATTACTCCGCCGCGCTTTCCGCGGCTCTCCATGACTCGGATCTTGCGGGGATGGGACGTCTGGCGGCGGAGCGAGTCGCCCCCTTCACCTGGGATTGGACCGTGGACCGCCTGGAGGAGGTATACCGGAGAATCGCCGCGAAGAAGGCTCGGGAGGGTTAGGGTATCTCTTACGCGGGTTGTCGCGTTGGAGGGAAGAGTCGCGTCCCTTGGCCCCGTGAGACCCGCCATGACCGGCGTGGCCCTCGACGGCGCTGCACGATAGCATTACGCGCTTTAGTGAAACACCCTTCCGGAGGTTCCGGGGTCGGTATTCCTTTTCCGGCAGGCGGAACTATGATGGACTTACACTTGCGAGGAGGTTGCTTGTCCACAATGCCTGTTTCACCCGAGCTGCTTGAAATCCTTGTGTGCCCCGAAAGCAAGGCCCCGCTGGTGCTGGATGGGGAGTTCTTGGTTTCGACCGATCCCACCACAAGGAGGCGTTACGCCATCAAGGACGACATCCCGGTGATGCTGATCGACGAGTCCGAGAGCCTATCGGTGTCGGAATGGAAGGCGATCATGGAGCGTCACTCGGTCAAGACAGATCCGTGATCCGCGGCTCGCGCTTTTCAGTCTCGAGGACTCCGCGACCGCCGGAGGGCCGTTTGACCATCGTGATCTGAGTTCCCCTCTCGTTATACCAGACCTCATCCATGAAACACGAAATCAAGAGCAGGCCGCGTCCATGGAGACGTGACAGCTCGGTGGGTTCGATCGGCGCGGCGCGCAGGTCGGGCGGGTCAAATCCGGGACCGGGGTCGGTGATGCGATAGATCACCCTTTCGGGGGAGAGGTCCATTTCGACCGTGATGGCGCGACTGTTGTACTGGGGATCCGCCAGGCGCTCGCTCACCAAGCGGTTGAAGACTTCGGTTCCCGACTCGGTTTCGCGCAGTCCGGAGGGAAGCTCCAGGCAACCGTAGAAGATGGCGTTGGTCAGGGCCTCATCCAGCGAAACCGACACGAAATACCGCGCGGACTCATCGCAGATCCCGACCCCCACCAATTTCTCGGTCAGGTAATGAATCACTCCGGATTTGGAGTCGAGATTGGGAGGGATATGGAAGACAATCTCCTCCTTGAACAGGCACGGCAGGACACGTTGGGGAATCTCTCGCGCGCGTTTGCGCTTGATCGATTTGTCGATGACATCCAGGATTTCAGAGAGGCGGAAGGGCTTGGTGATGAAGTTCGCGGCTCCCAGTCGCAGGGATTCGATGGCGGTTTCAAGGCGCGCGAAGCCGGTGATCACCACGATGGGGATTTCCGGGAATTCGTGGCGGGCGATATCGAGCAGGCGGGCCCCATCCATCTCCGGCATGCGCAGGTCGGTGATGACCAGGTCGAAATGGGAGGAGCGCATCTTCTGGAGGGCCTCGCGCCCATCCGCGGCCGTGTCCACCTCATACGATGCGGCCTCGGACAGGGTTTCGCTCAGCATCTCCCGAATGGTCTCCTCGTCATCCACCACAAGAATGCGGGGGGGCTTGGGCGCGGAGGGAGAGGGGGGTTCGACCTTGGTGAGCCAATCGTGCTTGTTTGCGGTTCTCATGGCCAGCGCCCCGAACGGCCCCCGATGCTGAAGTGCAACTCGGCGGAGAGCATCCTGAAGCCGTACTTTTGATAGAATTGGATTCCCTTCACGTTGTCCAACATGGTCTTGAGCTCGACGAGCCGGTAGCCTTGCCGCTCCATCAGGTCAAAGGATTCGGCGAGCAAGCCGGCGCCCACACCCTTCCCTTGAGCGGATTCATCCACGGCGATGAAGTCCACGATCCCGATGGTCTGCCCCAGGCGCTGCTCCTGACCCTCCGGACAGAGCAGGAGGGAGAAACCGACCACCTTTCCAGAAGAATCCTCGGCCACCAGGAAGGGGCGATTCTTGTGCCCGAAACAACGGTCCAAGTAGGCCGGAAAAACATCCGGTTTGCGTTCGCGGGGCAGATTGGGGTCCCGAAGGAAGTGGCTGTGGGTGTGGTTGGCGCGAGCCAAGTCGCGTAGCGCCGGACGGTCCTCATCCTGGACCGCGCGCACTCGAAAGTTGGGGGATCTTTCCGGGCGGGGCGAGGCCGAGAGCCAGCGCGAGAGGCGAACTGTGGCCCCACAGTACTCACCGCCCACCTGAACCAGACAGTGGTTAAGGTCGCCCTCATTCTCATCGCACCTCGCCCACACAAGCCTCGCGCCTTTGGCTTCGAGCACATCTCCGACCCGCTGGAGGGCCTCCTCCTTATCGGGGGTCCTCAGATTATAGGTTAAGATCGGTTCGATTGAAAAGATGGAAAAGCCAACAAACTGCGAATGGGTCTCCGAGGGTTGGATACCTAGTATTCCGGACCGATTTCCAGCTTGACAGACCCACACCGGGGAATCGGGTCCGGCGGCCTGCCGTAGAATCCGGTCAGCGTGAAACTGGACCATCTTCTCCGGATCGAGTCTCTGAAAGGCAACCTGGATTTCCTTGTAAGGGTTCTCTCGAAGCAGCCGTTCGAGTAAGGGGCGATCCTCCAAGGTCAAGAAGCGCATTTCCATGACTAAAAGGCTCCCCGCGCGTTTCAGCCGGTGTCTTTGGGATTCCCCGCACCGCCGGAAAGGGCGAGACGGTACCCTTCCTCAAGTTTCTTGGCGCTCATTCTCCAATTGATCTCGGACTCGGCGCGCGCGCGCGCGGCCAGGCCGAGTTCGCGGCGCTTATCCGGACATTCAAGGAGCTCCGCGATCCCTCGGGCCAAGTCTTCCACACTCCCCGGCTCGACCAGGACCGCTGCTCCGCCGGTCATCCACGGCACTTCTCCCACGCGGGAGGCAACAATGGCCTTTCCCGCCGCGAGGTACTCCGCGACCTTGAGAGGACTCTTGCAGCGCACAAACTCCTCATCGGAAAAACAGGCCACCGCGATATCCGCAGCGTACAGAACATCCGGGATTGTGTCGGAGCTCAAGTAGTCCGTAAAGATAATCCGGTGGGAAAGGTCCAGCCGGAAGGCAAGTTCCTCCAAGTCCGCGAGCATTTCGCCTCCGCCGACCACAGCCCACACCGCCTCCGGAAATCGATCCGCGAGCAACGCGCAGGCATGAACAAACAGGGAGGCGTAGGCGGCGCCCTCAAGCTGTCCGACATAGACCACGAGCGGACGGTCCCCGATCGCGAGGGGTTGCTCGCGGCGGAAGGACTCGCTCCGGTTCCGAGAGTCGAAGAGCGAAAGATCCGCCCCGACAGGCACCTTCACCATCCGGGATTCCGGAAAACCATGCTCGCGGCAGACTCGCCAAAGGGCGTCACTGGCCACGGAGATGGTGTCCACATAGTCCGGCAACCGGCGCTCAAAGAACCGGGCCTGGCAAAACACCCCGGGAGGAAGCCCCGTGATGGCCTCGAGAATCAGGGTTTCGTTGTCATCCCAGTCATAGTGAAGCGGTTTGTTCCAGCGCCAGGCGCTCCAGAGGGCGGGAACGAGAGCCGAGGCGAAGCACTTCTGGACATGGACAATGTCGGCATCCTTCGCGAACCGGATCACGTGGGCAATGTTCTTGTAGGTCTGATTGTCCCGAGAGCGAAGGAGGGTGTATCGAACAGTGTCGTTTGGAAGCTCGCGAAGTCTCGGGAAGTCGGGTTCGGCGGCGCGCTTGTGCTCTACACAGGCCACATGGACCTCGTGACCGAGGGCCGCAAGCTCCTCGGCGAGCTTGATGATCCGGATGGTCCAAGGGTAAAACCGGACATCATGGGGGTGAAGCATCAAGACGCGCATAACCACGGGCAATGAACAGGCGTGGGGAGGGGGATCAGCCGCCGGCCTTGCCGAGCTCCTTTGGAAAGGTCACGCCGGGATCCCGGATGAAAGCCCCGGTGTCCGGGTCCCGCAGGTAAGAGCGCAGATGGACATGCAGGCCCTCCGAGGCCATGTCTTGTCCGTTTCCATCCGGGTCGGCCTTCCACAGCCCGCACACCGGAGGAATCACCTCCCCGGACTCATCCACGAGCGGGCGAAGGGTGTAGTCTCCCCCAGCCGGGCATTCCTCCTCCCAGTTCAGGTTCTCGCCCCCGAGGCGCTTCAGGTACGGCGCGAGATCCCGTAGGGTGAGCAACTGCACGACCTTGGGATAGGGCCTGGTGGGATCGAGATTGAGGTCGCGGACCAGTTCCTGCTTGGCGCGGAAGAGGATCTCGAGTTTTTCATTGCACGCCAAACCGCGGCTCTCCTGGTACCGTCTTCCGAGCGCGGGGAAGAAGATCGCGAGGAGCAGCAGCCCGATGGCCGCGACCCACAGCCACCCGACCATGGAGAGAAGTTTTCGTCGATGCTCGAGCATGTCCATTCGGCGCGTCTCCGGCGGAGACTATAACGCAAGGCGGTTTTCCCGTAACCAGAGATCCAAGACCAGGACCGCCCAAAGGTGATGGCCGACCCGGATGCGCCCGGCGCGGTGGGCCTCGAAAACCCGCCGCAGTTCGCGCGGCGCAAAGATTGCCGAGACTCGGGAGCCTTCCGCCAAGGGGCCTTCCCGAAATCGTTCGGCCAGATCACGAGCCATCCAGCGGTGAACGGGGATCGCAAAGCCATGCTTATCACGCTGAAGCAGGCTCGGAGGAAACGGGTTTGGCGCGCGGCGCGCGATGGATCTCCGGACCAACCATTTGGTGATGCCCCCACTGATCTTGAGGGAGGGCGGGAAATGGGCGATCCGCTCGAACAGAATCGGATCGAGCCACGGAACCCGAACCTCCAGCGAGTGGGCCATGGACATGGTGTCGACTTTCTCCAACAAGTCATGCGGGAGATAGAAGGCCACATCCGCGGCAAGGAGTTTTTCGTGGTCGCTTCCCTCGGTTTCATTCGGAAAAGGGATCTCAAAGGGACCAAGCCGGTGTTCCGGGAGGAGCAACGAGTCCCAGAATCGACCGTTGGGGTCCAGATGACGCCAGCGAGAGTGGAGCGCCCGCGCTGGCCGGAGGCAGTCCCGCAGCACCCGCCCACTCCGCGAAAGGATCGAAGTCGCGAAGGGCTCCCGCTCGTTCCATTCCCGTTTGGGAAGCCATCTGGAGAGACGCGATATCGGGTAATAGGGGTAGCCTCCCCAAAGCTCATCCCCGCCATCCCCGGAGAGCGCGACCTTGAGGCTTTTCCCGACCGCCCTGGAAATGGCCCAGGTCGGCCACGCTGAAGAGTCCGCGAAGGGCTGATTCATGGCGCGGATGATCGAGGGGAGGTCTTCCGAGGAAAGGGGACCCAAAAGGATCTCGTGGTGATCGGTTCCCAGGTTCCTCGCGAGCTCGCGAGCGGCATCGAGCTCCGAGTAGTCGCATTCACGAAATCCGACCGTAAACGTCGAGAGCCGGTTCCCCAGCTGCTCCGCGGCCTCCGCGACCAGATAAGAGGAATCCAAGCCTCCCGAAAGAAAAGCGCCGACGGGAACATCCGAGACCAAGTGGTAACGGACACTTTCCGGGAAGCATTCCTCAAACTCATCTTGCGCCTGCTTTAGCGAAATCTTCCGCTTGGGCAAGTAGCGGGGGGTCCAGTATGTCTCCAAGCGCGGCGGGCTTCCCGGCTCCCAGAGCAGCCTGGTGGCGGGAGGCAGAGCCTGGACATGCCGGAAAAAAGTCTCCGGCGCGGGTACACAGAGAGTGTCCAGGTACCAGCGAAGACCTCGCTGGTCCAGGCTCCAACCTTCCGGGGCAAGGAGCCCACGCCAAGGGGAGCTTCCCTGCTCCGCCCGGCTCTTTCCCCACGCAAGGAGCATCTCGCGCAGCGCGGGCAGCGCGGAGGCGAAGGCAATCCCGGTTTCGTCCCCACACCAGAAGAGTGGTTTGATTCCGAAGCGGTCGCGCGCGAGATGAAGGCGAGAGGTGTGAGAGTCCCAGACCGCGAAGGCGAACATCCCCCGCAGGCCGAGCTCCCATTCCCACTCCCCACTTTCCGGGAGATGCGCGAGAACCTCCAGGTCGTTCCCGGACCGGAAGCTGTGACCGGCCTGAAGGAGACGTTTGCGGATTTCGGCGTGATTGTAGATTTCGCCGTTGCCGACCGCCACCCAACGTCCGGACTCATTGGTCAGCGGGGGAGAGGGGCCTTCGGGATCGATGATCGCGAGGCGTCGCATGCCCAAGAGCGCGCCCGGTCTGCTCCAAACACCGAGCGCGTCCGGGCCACGTGGGAACATGGCCGTGCTCGCGGCCTCGGCCACCGAATCGGGGATCGGCGTCCGCTCCGAAAGGAAGAGGCCGAAGATTCCGCACATGGGAGAGGATCAGGTTTTCTTCGCGGAACCCTTGCGCGTGGTTCGTTTGGCGGTGGTCTTCTTGGCGGCGCCGCGCGCGGCGGCCTTGGTTCGGGGACGCCGGGACCCGGTTTTTTCGGACCCGCTCCCCTTCTTGCCTTCCCTCGGTGGGAACTCAAACCCGAATCGTCCGTCATCCTTGCGGAAAAAAAGGACCGCGGGAAAGGGCCGGTTCCAGCGGGAGATGAAACCCTCCAGCACTCCCGTTCGACCGTTGGCCAGATACTCTTTGGCCTCCTCGAAGGTGATCTCCCGTTTGCAGACCAGCTTGGGGAGCGCGAACCCGCAACTGGAGGCATCTTTGGCCTTGGCTCGCGGCCCGGCTTCCTGGAGGCGCTTGCAGACATAGCGCGTGGTGGTCTCGATCACCTCGCAGTCCTGGCCGCACGGGCAGGGCCCGAGGGTTTCCCCCGTGTGAGTCTCCTCATCATGCGCGCTATCGGGCGCGCCATTACCCACCACGCGCACCTGGTTCTCCTCATCGAGTTGGAGGGTGGCCTGGTATTCGCGTCCCTGACGGTCGCTGAATCCGGCCAGGGTCCCGGTCTTTCTTTCCCGGGCAAGCTTGGAGGCGGTCTTTCGGTCGATATAACGTCCGGAGGTTTCCTTCCAGATCACAAATCCGTTGCTTGAGGCGCAGTTTTCCTCCTTGCAGCCATCCCCGTTGTTGTCGGCGGCCGCCTGGCAACGGTAGCCCCAGAGGAACTCCACCACCGGGTAGTTTGAGTTGAATGGGCAGGGGCCGACGGGACCATCCTTGGCGTAGAGCTCATCGTATTGAAACTCCTTGATTCGCTCGACCACTCCGCGGGTGAAATCGGAAATCCCCTCCATGAAGCTCGCCCGACGCATGGCGCCATGCTCGACCTCGCGGAGGTGTTTCTCCCATTCGCCGGTCAGTTCCGCCGAGGCCAGGCCGGAGGTGTCGATCCGATGCAGGAAGTCAATCAGCCGGATGCCCTTGGCGGTGGGCTTGAGCCCCTCGCGCAGGCGGCGGACATACCCCTTGGAGATCAGGTTTTCAATGGTGTCGGCGCGCGTGGCAGGGGTCCCAAGCCCTTTGTCGGCCATGATCTCGGAGAGCTCCTCATCCTCAAGCTCCTTGCCCGCGCGCTCCATCATTCCGAGCAGCCTACCCTCGGTGATGCGCGCGGGAGGACGAGTGACATCCTCCTCCAGTTTGAAATCCAGCGGGGTCACGGAGACCCCCTCGGACTGGTCACGGCCCGGGACCAGAGGGGGAAGGCGCTCTTCCGCGCCATCCTCGGTTCCGATCACCTCGCGCCACCCGGCGACCTGGAGTGTGCGACTGCGCACGCGAAAATGCTCCTCGCCCACGCGAGTGAGGCGCTCCACCCGATTCCAGATTGCCTGCGGGTAAAAGACCGCGAGGAATCGGCGCATGACAAAGTCAAAGATCTTGGCGTCATCCCCCTCCAGCCCTTTTGGAACCACCCCGGTGGGGATGATGGCGAAGTGATCGCTGATCTTGGCGTTGTCGAAGACCCGCTCACGGTTGAGCAAGCCCTCGCGCAGCAGCTTCGCGGCAAAGGGCGCATACGGAGAAACCGAGGAGAAGGTTTCGAGGACTTGATGGACATGGGGACCATAGTCCTCGGGAAGGTGACGTGAATCGGTGCGCGGGTAAGTCAGGACCTTGTGGCCCTCATAGAGCCGCTGCGCCGCCTGAAGGGTTCTTCGCGCCGAAAAGCTGAAGCGGCGGTTGGCCTCGCGTTGCAGAGTGGTGAGGTCAAACAGCAGCGGGGCCGATTCCCGCTCGGGTTTTCGGGTTTCAGAGGCCAGGCTAAGTTGCCCCTGAAGCCCGGAGAGAATCGTCTCGGCGCGGCCGCGATCCAGGATTCGATCCTCTTTTTCGCCTTGCTCGGGGTCCCCTTTCCAATTCGGGTCAAACCAGGTCGAGGTGTACACATGGTCCGAGGCCTGGAACTCCCCCTCGATCCGCCAATAATCTCTCGGCTCGAATTCGAGGATCTTGAACTCATGGTCGACCAGCATCGCGAGTGTGGGGGTCTGGACCCGTCCCGCGGACCAAACCTCCGGCGCTTTGCGGGACTGGAGGCGCTTGGTGACCGCGCGGGTGGCGTTCATGCCCACCAGCCAGTCGGCTTCGCTCCGACACCAGGCCGCGTTTGCCAGTCCATCGAACTTCGAGCCGGGGAGCAGGCGCGCGAACCCATCGCGGATCGCGTCCGTGGTCATGGATTGAAGCCACAGGCGTTGGATCGGTTTGTCGGTTCCGGTGTATTCGATGATCTCGCGGAAGATCAGCTCGCCCTCGCGGCCCGCGTCACAGGCGTTCACAATCCCTTCCACTTCTTTGCGCCGGAAGGTCTTGGCCATCTGGTCCAGGCGGCCCTTCATCCCCTCCAGGGGTTTGAGGTCGAACTTCTTAGGAAGGATCGGGAGGTCTTGAAGGACCCAGCGCTTGTATTTGGGATCGATTTCCTCCGGAGCGGGCAGTCCGAGGATGTGCCCAACCGCCCACATCACGACATAGCGATCACTCTCATAGGAATTGTCGCCTTTTGTAAAGCCACCGAGAGCGGACGCGATGTCCCGCGCCACGCTTTCCTTCTCGGTGACAACCGCCAACTTACCCATCCAGGTTTTCTCCAAAAAAGGGAACTTTGGGTTTTTATTTCAAGGGCTTCGGGGCGAGTGACATCACGACTCGGGAGAAACCGCTCAAAAGTTGTGATACCGGAACGAGGCCGTTTTGTCCACAGGGAAGGGTTTCGGCCGATGCCGGGAGGAGGGTGGAACCCTTGCGTAAGGGGCATCCTTCTCCATAATCGGTGAGAAACCCCATGCCCGGACTCGCCACGCTTTTCGCGCTCTTGGCCACTTTCGCGGTGGCGACCCTTTTCAGCCCCCGGTTCTTTACCCGCCCGCTTTCAGGCGGGAGAAGGTTTTGGCTGGCGGTTCTACAATGGCTGCCACTCCTGGCGCTCGCTGTCCTCCTGCTCGATCCGGCCCGAGTGACCCGGTTCAGCGAGACTCGGGAGCGCGTGATCGCCTTGGTGGTGGATGACTCCCCGAGCATGGGGGGACCGGATGGAGGATCCGGGGCTTCTCGGGTGGAGGCCGCGCGAGCATGGAGCGAGGAGGTGGTCGAGGAGTGGAGCGCTGGCGGCCATAGCGGGGATGTGGTGAGATACAACCTGGACGAGCTGATCCCCTCCGGACGGTCCGGTTCTGACATGGCCGAGGGGCTGCTCGCGGTCACACGCCGTCACTCGCGCGAGGAACTGGCTGGGATTGTGTGGGTTTCAGATGGGCGGGATCGGAGTCTCCAGTCGCCGCTTGAAGTCGCGCGAAAGTTGGGGATTCCGATTCACACTGTCGGGATCGGCCCCGAGAGCGAACCCGAATCGATTCGCGGGCGCTGGCTGGAGGCGCCGGAAAGGGCCACGGTGGGAACCCCCTTCTTGGTCCGGTGGGGAATTGAAGCTCGGTCCTCCGAGGCGGTCCGAGCGGGACTTGTCATCCGGAGTGGCGGGCTGATGGCCGCCACCTCCGAACTGAATATCCAACCCCCGGAAACCCAGATCGAGGATTGGGAATCACTCACCCTTGAGCAAGGAGGTCGGCAAACCCTTTCGCTTGAGGTTCGCTCCCTGGAAAGCGGGGAGCTGTTGGCTTCCTCCACCACCGAGGTTCTGATTGAGGACACTCCGCCGACCCTGGTGGTTCTTGAGGGCGAACCTTCGCGCATGGTTCAGAGCCTTTCCCAGGCAGCCCTGGGGGATGGACGTTACCGGGTCGTTCGGTTCCAAGCGCTGCCTGAGGGGGGTGGAGTGGCATGGAGTCTTTTTCGACCGATCCCTTCCGGGCAATCCGTCGGGGAACACCCCTGGTCCATGGACCGCATGCTTCGGATGGAGGCGTCGGAGTGGGAGAAGAAATTCCCCGAACTGATCGCGGAGGCGGCGGTGGTGGTCTTGGGACGGGATCCCTTTCGGGGTCTTCCGGAGCGCTGGCGTGAGGAGCTTGTCCGTTTTGTGGATCAGAGCCGCGCGGGGGTCCTTGCCCTGCCGGGGTCGGAGTTGGGAGCCGAAGGTCTCGCCGAAGGGGGATTGAAGTCCCTGCTTGGCTGGATCGAAACGCGTCGTACCTCGCCCACAGCGGTGCGTGTCCGCTGCCCGGCGGAAAGCCGCTCCCATCCCGCGCTCGCGCCGATCTGGACTTTTCTCGACCGCGAATGGGAAATCGGTCCGGATTCTTACTTTCCCGAGGCCCCCTCCTTCTCGGAACCGCTGCTGGTGGACCGTGTGGGGAGAACCTTGACCTTTGAGACTCGCCTGGGACTCTCCCGCGCGGCGGCGGTTTCCCTTTCGGGAATCTGGACGCTGCCCGCCTTCTCCGGAAAGGGGAGCGATTCGGATGAGGCGCGCTTTGTGAACGGGTTCTGGATCGGACTATTGGATTCACTCGCGCGATCCTCCGGTTATGGCGCGCCGAGCATCCACATCCGACCCGCTTCTCCCTCGGTGAGCCAGCCGATCGAGATCCTGGTGGAGGACCCTGGAATCAACCCGGGATCGCAAGCGGGCGGGCTTGAGATTCGCCCCGATGGAGGGAATTGGGCCACCCTTCTCCTCCATCCCGATCCGAGCTGGCGGGGCATCGGGAAGGCCACCTGGATCCCGCGCGAAGTGGGCAATCATGAAATCCGTTACGCGAGCGGCGGGGCGATCCTCGCGCTTTCGGTCACCGCCAGGCCCCCGGAGGACGACGACTACACCCTCAACGCGAGGTTCCTTGAATCCTTGGCCGAAGCCGGAGGCGGAAGGTATTTCCCCTTCGAGGGTCGCCATGAAGCCCTGGCGGACTTCGACACCTCCTCCTTCGAAGTCCCCAAAGAAGGGAGAGTCCCGATGCGTCATGACGCCTGGATCGGCGCGGCGCTCGCGCTGCTCTTCTGTGTCGGGTGGGGGACCCGGAGGCTCTTGTCGCTGCCGTGAGACGTGACCCACGGGCCACCCAGGCGAGACCCTCCACGCGGTTCCGTCCGGAGCCGCCGGCCTCGCCGCGATTGTGGCTGGAACTCCTGTTCTTCACTGAGCTGTTGCTGGTGGCGCTTGTCTTTCACTATCGCACCACCAGCTCCATCACCACCAAGGACTACTACGCCGTCTATTTCGCGCTGGCGCTAGTCCCACTCTCGCTGGCGGTTCTTTGGATGGAGCGCGCGCGGATCCGCGTCCCCATCGGATTCTGGCTTCCGCTCGCGTTCCACATTGTCCTTGGGACCGCGCGAGTCTGGATGTCACCGTACGCGGAGCACTCCTGGGGATCCTGGAGGTTGTCGTTGAGCTGGATGGCGGCGGCGATTCCGAGCTTTGTGGTGGCGCGTCGGGTCGCCTCTGTCAGACGCTTGCTTGCCGTTTTCACCTTCGCGGTCTGGGTGGTCTGCTGCTATGCCCTCATGCAGTGGATCGCCTATACCCTTGAAGCCTTTGTGGGGTGGGGCGAGGAGCTCGATCCGGTGCGCTGGCCGTGGCGGGACACCCCGCTGATCGGGAAGCTGTTTCTGGCGATGGAAACCGATTGGAGCTACTTCCGCTGGGAGCGTTTTCCCGGCTGGGGGAAGTTTCCCGGGGTTTGCTCGACCTTTGGAAATCCCACCTTCCTTGCCGGGTTCCTGGTGATCCTTGTTCCGCTCTATGGCGCGCTCGCGCTTTCCGGCCATTTTTCCGGGCGCGCGCGGGCAATCTGTTGGACCACATTGGCGCTTGTGGCGGCGGCCATGGGAACCACTTTCAGCAAAGGGGCGCTGCTCGGGGCCTTGGGGGGAGTGGGAACTCTGCTCTTGTTCCTCGCGTGGGGACCGGAGGGGGGCCTCGCGGAATCTCGACGAAGACTGGTTCGGATCCTCGCGCCGGTTCCGATCTTCCTGGCGCTCTTCTCGCTTGGGGTGACTTTTTTCTTCGCCTACACAGCAAGTCCCGATCTGCGTCAGGACCTCGGCTCGGTTCGCAACCGGGCGATTGTGTATTCCTGCACGCTCGACCTGATCCGCGACAATCTCCTGTTGGGAGTGACGCCCGGGAATTTCGTGATCCGGTTTCCGGACTACTTGGAGGGAGCGCTGGCGGAGGAATACGGCTGGATCGAGGCCCCCGAGGAAAAGGTCCTTGAGCATGTCCACAACGAGTTCCTGGAGGTGTGGGCGGACCTGGGGATCCTCGGTTTGGGGGGGATTCTCGCGGCGCTGGTGGGTTGGATGCGCTGGTGTTGGCGGGGCTGGCGGATGTCGAAGGGAAGCGCGATGGGGTGGGCGCTCGCGGGGCTGGCGTCCGGGGTGGTGGCCGCACTGTTTGAGAACCTCGCCTCGGTGAGCCTTCGCTGGACCCCCAGCGCCTGGATGGTGTGGGCCTTTATCGGGGCGGCCGCCGGACTCGCGGCTTCATCACCCGCGATTCCGCCTTCACTGCCTCCAACCTCCGGATTGGGGCGGCGGTTCGGGGTCGTGGGTGTTTCGCTGGTCTTGGCGGCGGCGCTGTTCGCTCCCTCGGCGCGCCGGTATTCGGCGGACTGGCGGTTTGTCAATGGACGGGCCGCGGCGGCGCTTAAAACAGGGGATGCGCGCGCGGAACTCTCACGCTGCCTTGAGCTCGACCCCACCCACGCCCAGGCCCATTACATTCTCGCGGGGCAGCTTTTCGCGGCGGAGGATTATCGCGGCGCGATTGAGCACTTTCAGCGGGTCCGAGAATTGCGGGGGGATGTGGTGGTGCTCGCGGAAAACATGGCCACCGCCTATTTCAAGCTCTCCACCACTCTCGAGAAAGACTTCGAGCGCCAGGAGGCGCTGATGGAGGCGATTGGGTTGTTCGAGGAGAGCTTGGTCCGTCACCCAAGCTTCCCGCGTCTTGAGGACTATCTCGCGCGCGCCTATCACCGCGCGGGCTTGGAGCGTCTGGCCGATGTACACCGAAGGAGGGCTATCGATCTGTACGAGCGCTGGTTCAAATCACCAGCCAGCCATCCTCGGCCAGAATACGCTCTCGATCTGGCCAAGAACTATTTGATGGTGGGTGAGCATGAAAAGGCCTTCTGGGTTCTACGGAACGCCCGGCGCTGGGAGGGGCCCATGGACAAGATCCAACCTGTCCTGGCCTCGCTTGTCGAGGCGGCGCCGAATTACCGCGAGGTCTGGGACCGCGAGGAAAACAAACTGGAGGCGGAGCGAGTGCGCTCGGCTACATCGAGCGCGACGATCCGGCCTTGAACCCCTCGAGCATGTCGCGAGTCAAGATCGCCTTTTCCTCGCTGTCCGGACGGGAGAGTTCGAGGGCCCCATCGCCGAGTTGATTCACCCGGCCGACAGTCTGGCCGTCAACATCCCGGATCTCGAATTTTCCACTTGCGGTCTTGACCACGCGCCGGGACTCGACCGTTTCGCCGTTCCGAATCATGTCGATCCGGACTTCGTTGCCGCTTTCATTTGGAGTCATCACCACCTGGCTGCCATCCGGGCTCTCGAGCGTTTGTTTGGCGGTCATCGGGTTCTGGTCGGTCCAGAACTCGATCAGATTGAGTATCACGAAATCGATGAGGACCGCCGCCGAATAGACAAAGAGGAATCCCAGGACCCAGGTCACAAGGCTTTGAACGAACTTGTTGTCGCTGACATCGCCGTTGAATTCATACACGGCCTTGGTGAGCGCGAACTCGCCATAGCAGCCCATGAGCGGGATAACGGGAATCAGCAACAGAGCGAACAGGAGACAAAGGCGGCTGCGGCGCAGCCAACGGTCGAAGGAAAACGGCGCGGCTTTGGGTTGGGTCATGGCTCCCCTCCATACGAGAAAAACAAGGCTCCGACCGGAGCGAGCAACACGCAAAGGCTAGACTTCGGGTGAAAAAAATCAAGCGGGTGAGTGGAACGGACGCGGGGGATCCGCGTGTGGGCTCCATCCCTTGGTCCAACGCGCTCCTTATCACCGGGGATTTGAGATCCTACGAGGAGTGGCGTCAATCTGGAGATCCGAGGTAAAATCCGACGTGACCTCCGCGAGCGTGGGAGAAAGGAAGGGGAAAATGCGGAACCTGATTTACACGATCCTTTTTGAGTTCTTCAAGGACGAGGAGTCCGAGGGATACAGTGTTGTTGTTCCGGCTTTACCGGAGATCATCACTTGGGGGCGCACATTGGATGAGGCAAGAAGAAACGCTGTTGAGGCCATCCAGTGCCACGTCGAAGGCCTATTGAAGGATGGTGACCCGATTCCTTCCAACTGAGGATGAGTTCAAGCGACTCCTCCAAGATTCCCGCAACCGGACGAATCAACGCGGCTCGCTCTCCCCCATCCTCACCTCCACATCCATCCCTTCCTCCAGCCCCCAGGCCTCTTTCAGGTTCCCCTGGTTGAGCGCGAGCGCGAGGCAACCATCGCTCGCGAAGTAGGCGAGCGGTTGGCCCTTGGCGACATGCCCGAACGAGACGACCAGCGGCAGCGGAACCTCCCGGTCCACCATCCGAACGAGGAGAGTCTTCACGGATTTCGCGCCGATCGCCTGGAGGTTCTCGCGGGTGATGTCGGTCCACACATTGCCGTATGGAAGGTCGGTCCGGACATAATGGCCGATCACCTTCTTCTCAGCCGGGATCACCTTGGCGCGAAGCGGTTCGACTCGGACGATCCCCTCGAGCGGCATCGGTCGCCCGACACGCTCCAAATCTCCATGACCCGTGGCGAGGAGGGCGCCCGCGGGGCTGAACAAATCGCGTCCATCAAAGGTCCCGGGAGTCCAGCTCGAGTTGACCCGGGTGGGTTCCAGGATATAAGCCGCCGCGACACCCTGATCCTCCATCACCGACGAGAGCAGCCCGTTGTTCGGAGCGACATAGAAGAAACCCTTGCCGGTCTTGATCGCCAGTCCGGAGCGTTCGGTGCCCACCCCCGGGTCGACCACGGCCACGAACACGGTCCCTTTGGGAAAGACCTCGGTCCCCCGTAACATGAGGCCCGCGAGACGGACATCAAAGGGGGTCCCGGCATGGCAGAGATCCACCACCTCGATGTCCGAGCTGACGGCGAGGATGGCGCCATGGCATAGACCCACCGCTTCGTTCTCCAATCCGAAGTCGGTGAGCAGGGCCACCACCGGTCTTGCCGGAGTGGGAATGGCCATCCACAGGAGAAGCATCGCGAGGGCGGTCTTGTATTTCATGGGTTCCTTCCGTGCGCCTTTACTTTCGAGGGGTCATATCGAACATGGTAGAGCCTCCCAGAGGGAAGCGGCATCCCATCCAGGGGCGCAAAGCTCTCGGTGGGGAGGGGAATATCGAGCACGCGCTCCCATTCGATCCCGCCGGGAACCAGTGGATCAAGCAAGGGGAAGGCGGCGGTCGTGAAAAGGGTACGGTCCCCCAGTTCCGGAAGAAAAGTCTCCGCGAGGATCCGCGCGCCAGCGCGCCAGTCCTCGAAATAGGCGCGTCCCTCCACGCGCAGGATCCCTGGAGGTCCACTCTTCCGCCGGCCGCGCGAGGCTCGTTGCTCCTCGGCGAACTCCTTCCAGGATAGGTCTCGAACCCGGACCGAGTCGGTTCCCTGGAGGGAGGCTTCAATGACTCTGGGCCGGATCCCCTCGCGCTCAAGAGTGGAGGCATACCACGGGGCGGTGAAGAACCCTTCCGCGAGGACCGCCACGCTCCGAGCTCGGCGCGCGACCTCATGCTCATACGCCAGCGGGAAATAGACATAGTCGATGGGCGCGCCGAAATGCTCCGGAATCACCAGGAGAACAGCGTTCGGGGGAAGCTGGTCGAGCGTTCGGCGAGCAAACCGCGATGGGAGCTCCGCGACCGAGCCCGTGGGGCGCGGAAACCGGACCCACTGATAGCCGGGCCAGAGGACCAGCGCGAAAACCGACAGCCACCCCAGAAGCCGCCGGCGGTCTCCAACCCATTCGAGGGCCATCCCCATTCCCCACGCGAGCGCCAAGGCCGCCGGGAGACAAGGAAAGATATGAAAGGCGCGCGAGTCTCCGACATGGTATTGCGCGAAGAAGACCACCACCGGAAGCCAGGCGAGAAGTCCCGCCAGGGCGGAAAGCGGGTTCCACCGAAGCGCCGCCAGAAACCCGACCGGCGCGAACGCGAGCAGTGGGCCCCACTCGCGCCAGAGGCTCCGCGCGAGTTCCAGAACACGCTCCCCGGAGGCCATGAGGGGATGGGGGCCTTGGCCGGATTCGTGGCTGACCGACCGGTTGATCCGGATAAGGGTCTGGTCCGTGCGAAATTGGGTGGCTGAAAAGACCTTCCAGAGGTTTTCGAGCGTGGAGGGGTTCTCCCAGTTCAACGGAGGATTCCCATGCGCGCGCGAATAGAGCAGCGTGTATGGAAGGACTACCGCGAAAAGGAAGACCGCGACCGCCGTGAACAACGCGCGAGACCGGGAGGGGAGTCGCCGAACCCCGGACAGCAACCACAACGCCAGGCCAGGCAGCATCAGGGACAGGATGCGATGGTGGCCCACCGCGAGCCCGGCAAGCAGTCCGATGGAGCACAGACCTTTTGCGGAGGGTTGCGCGAGAAACACGGCGGATGCCATCAGTGTCGCCCCGAACAGGCCCAGGGAGAGGGTGTAGACCTCCGCGATCAGGGAGGGTTCCCAGACCCATCCGGAAAGCGCGAAGGAAACAATCCCGATCCTCCACCCGATGCTCCGCCAGAAGTCCTGTGACCGAGAGGGGTCAAGACGGAGGAGGAAACCAATCCCGATAAGCGCGGACACGGCCGAGAAGAAATGTCCCCTCCACGCGATCGAGCCGAGAGGGATTCGGAGGAAGATCTCCGAGAGGGCGAGATAGAGGGGATAACCGGTCGGATGGGGGACCCCCTCGCGCCATGCCGCGGTCAGCAGCTCCGGCTCATCTCCCCACCAGAGCAGCGGATAGATGCTTGCGCAATAGACAAGCGCAAGGGCGGAGAGGATCAGGGTGTCCACATGTCGGAACGCATGGTTGGGGTCCCGATCCATGAGCCGCCTTTACCACTCCTTAACCTTCTTTCGCAGGACCTCGGAAACTCGGTCGAGGGCGACTCGATCCTGCTGCATCGTGTCGCGGTGGCGGATGGTCACCGCCTGGTCGTTCAGCGAGTCGAAATCGAAGGTGATGCAGAACGGAGTCCCAACCTCATCCTGACGGCGATAGCGCTTGCCGATGCTGCCGGTGACATCGAAATCGGTGCGAAACCCATCGGCGCGGAGTTCGGCCTCCAGACGTTTCGAAGGTTCGATCAGCTCGTTCTTTTTTGATAGCGGGAAGACCCCCACGGAGGTCGGGGCGATGTTGGGGTGAAAGCGCAGCACGGTGCGGGTTTCGCGTTTGTGCCCCTCGCCCTCCTCCTCGACCTCGGCATAGGCCGCGCAGAGCGCCATGAGCACCGAGCGGTCCACCCCGGCGGAGGTTTCGATCACTTTGGGCACAAAGCTCACGTTGGTTTCCGGATCCCGGTAGCTCATGTCCTTGCCGGAATGTTTGGCGTGCTGCGACAGATCGAAATCGCCGCGATTGTGGACCCCCTCGATCTCCTGCCAGCCCATCGGGAAGAGGAAAGTCACATCCGCCGCCGCTTTGGCGTAATGGGCGAGCTTGTCGGGCGGATGCGGGAGCCAGCGCAGGCTTTCCTTGGGGATCCCGAGCACCTCGGTGTAGTAGTTGAAGCGCACCTCGCGCCAATGTTCGTACCACTTGTCATCCTCATCGCGCGGGATGAAGTACTGCATCTCCATCTGCTCGAATTCGCGCGAACGGAAAATGAACGCCTTGGTCACAATCTCGTTGCGGAAGGCTTTCCCGATCTGCGCGATGCCGAAGGGGACGCGCATGCGGGTGGTCTGCTGGACATTGCGGAAGTTGACAAAGATGGCCTGGGCGGTTTCCGGACGGAGGTAGACCACGCTCGCGGTTTCCTCCACCGCGCCGACATGGGTTTTGAACATCAGGTTGAACTGGCGCGGCTTGGTGAGGGTTCCCGGCTCGCTCGCGTCGGGACCCAGGACCCGCGCGTATTCGTGTTCGGGAATCTCCGGAAGGGGGAACACCGAGTAATCCTCGACCGAGGTCCCTTTGGCCTGCTTCTTGATCTTGGCCAGGGCCGGGTCAGGGTTGTCTTCCATGAAGGCAAACAGGGGGAGGTCGGTTCGGCTGGGGTGGCGGTAGACCAGGAGTTGGTCGAAGCGGTAGCGGTTTTTTGATTCCTTGCAGTCCACAAGCGGATCATGAAACCCGGAGACATGTCCGCTGGCGACCCAGACCTCCGGGTGCATGAGGATCGAGCCATCCATCCCGACCACATCCTCCCGGGCGCGGACCATGAAGTCCCACCAGCAGGTCTTGATGTTCTGCTTGAGTTCGACTCCCAGGGGACCGTAGTCCCAGCAGGCCCCCAGTCCGCCGTAGATCTCGCTCGACTGAAAGATGAACCCGCGCCGCTTGCACAGGGAGACAATCTGGTCCAGGGTGACTTTCGTGGCTTCCATCAACAAACCGTCCTTCACTAAGAGGCTGAAACAGGAAGGGAACTCTAGCAGGATGGGCCGCGCGGGGGTACGGGAGTGGAGCCGGCGGCCCCGCACTTCTTGATCTTCCCCGATGACAATCCGTTACTACCCCTCGACGACAATTGCATCGCCCACCCTGATCGTTCCATTGGTCGGCACATTGGCCCTGAGCCCTCCGCGATTCTTGAGCGCGGCCAGGATCTTCTTCCCGGTGAGTTCCTCAAGGCGCGCGCTTCCGCCACCGAGATGGGGAGGAGCGAGGATCGCTCGGAGATGAAGATGCCGATGACGCTGCCGGGGGTCATGGGGATGTGGTTTACTCTATCCGCCGAACGAGTTTGTCTCAAGCCCGCTTTCATGCCCAACTAGACCACCCCGAATTCCTCCGGCACCCGGGTGTATCCTGCCCATCCGGGAGTCGGCAAGTCGCAGGCTCAGGAACAGCCCGGAAGGAGGGAGCGCGCATGGAAACCGCGATGGAGGCCCTGAAACAACTTCCCCTGCTCGCTTTCCCGCCCGGCGCCACCATCCTTGAGCAGGGGGGCGGAGAAGGCCGAGTCTATTTCCTCGCGGAAGGCACCGTGGAGGTCCTCAAGGACCATGTCCCCATCGCCGAAGTCTCCGATCCGGGGGCGGTGTTTGGGGAGATGGCGGTCCTGCTCAAGATCCCGCACACGGCCACGGTCCGCGCGGTGTCCGAATCCCGGCTGCATGTGATCGAGGAGCCGGAGGAATTCCTCAAACGCTTTCCCGAAACAGCCCTTTATGTGGCGCGGATCCTGGCGAAGCGCTTGGATTCGTTGAATCGTTATCTGGTGGATGTGAAGTCGCAGTTCAAGGAATACGATGATCATATTCATCTCGTGGATGAGGTGCTCGAATCGATGATGGCTCGTCATCCACGCGAGATCACGCGCCGTGACCCTGGGGAGTACGATTAGCGCGCCTTGAAGTCCAAATCCAACATCAAGTCCACGGTCTCCACCCCGGTAACCGATTCCCATTGGGCGGTCATGCGCTCCAGATCGACCACAATGGAAGCGGGCAGCGGGGCCATTTGCCGCCCCGCGTTGAAGACCCAGGTTGAACCGACGCGATCCACCCAGCGGCCCCCTTCCGCGAACGGGGAGTTGTGGATGTGCCCGGAGAAGGCGAGATCGGGCTTGTATTTTCCAAGGCATTCCAGAAAGAACGAATCCCCTGCATCCTTGGAGCCGGTCCAACTCACCGGAGTTTCGGTCGGAGGGGCATGGTGGACCCAGAGCCAGCGTCGCCTGGGTTTGGCCTGCTCCGAATCCAGGAAAGCCACCATCTCCTGGCGGGTCACCGGACCATCCCACCAGGGACAAACCGAAATCAGGTCCCCGTTGAGGTGCAGGCTATCCCCATCGACATGGAGGTTGTCGCGCCTGGCCTTTTTGAGCCACTCGCAAATGTACTCTCCCGCCGAGTTTTTCTTGTCCCCATCGTGGTTTCCCGAACAAACAATGACCGGAACCTTCTCCCGCAGCTTGGTCAGGTACTTTTCAACCACCAGAATCTGAGTGTCCAGGTCGGCGTGACCGGCCACATCCAGGAGATCCCCCGCGATGACAATCAGATCGTGGCCATCGGTCTGAGCGACCAGCCAATCGAATTGCCTCAGGCTGTAGTGGAGGTCCGAAACAATCAGGATTCTCATGAGGGATCCATGGGGTCCGGATGGGGGATGAGCGGATAGGCCGCCAATTTACGAAAGGGAGAGTACCAACGGGTCGGGGGCAAGTAAAACGGAAATTCAGTGGGGCGCGGGGTTTATCAAGCCGGGGCAACCACCTCCCCACGGAGGATGGTGACCGCCTGGCCGATGAGAAGGACCCTGTTTCGGACAAAGCCGACCTTGACCACTCCTCCGCGCGCCGAGGCTTGATAGGCCACGAAGCGACTCTTGTTCAAGCGCGCCTTCCAATAGGGTCCGAGGCAACAGTGCGCCGAGCCTGTCACCGGGTCCTCGGGAATACCGGCCCTCGGCCCGAAGAACCGTGAAACAAAATCAAAGCCGGGAGTGGTCGCCCGGCCGGTCACGATCACATGACCGTCCCATTTCGCGATTCGACTGATGTCCGGACTGAGCTCGCGAACCCGGGTCTCATCGGCGAGCTCGAAGAGGTAACCGATACGCCCGCGAAAGACATAAAGCGGCACGACCCCAAGGGCTTCTTTCGTGTCGGCCGGTGGGCCTACCGGGATTGGAGTATCGGCGGGGAAATTGAGTTCGATCCACTCCCCGCGTCGAGTGGCGGTCAGACGTCCGCCGCGTGTGAAGAACACCGCGCGCTCTTCCGGCGCGAGGGTTCCGGACTCCCAGAGGACATGCGCCGAGGCCAGGGTGGCGTGTCCGCAAAGGTCCACTTCGACCGTGGGGGTGAACCATCGCAGGGAAAAGCCATCGGGGCGCTTTTCGATAAAGGCGGTCTCGGAGAGATTCAGATCGCGCGCAAGGGATTGCATCCACCGAGGATCAGCGGGGGAGGACAGGAGGCAGACAGCCGCCGGGTTGCCCTCAAAGGGATGCGTGGCGAAGGCATCGACGTGGTGGATCGGGATGCGACGACGAGTCACGCGAGTTGAGAAGCAGGATTACAGGAATTACCCCGCCGCGCCCGATTCGATCTTGGAAGCGCGGACCAGGAGCCCATGATGGGCTTCTTCATGGTGACACCGGTCCATCTCTCGGGCGAGCTGGCCCGAGCACTCCTCACAGATGCCGGGTTCGGATTTGATCCCCCGTAGCGGTCGCGGAATGCGAATCCTGCCCCACAGGTAATGGTGGCCACACCAACGGCATCGAATGGCGCGGCGAGAAGCGCTTAACAGCCCCATCGTTTCTCCCTCCAGTTGAACACTTTTCCCCTAGCCCGTTCAACCATCAGAAACGAGGTCCCTCCTTGGCCTTATCGGCCCCGGAGGGGTGAAGCTTTAACTGGAACGCTTTCCCTATTCTCCCCCATCGATCAGCCCCCGGTGTCGGGGGACCCATCCGCCGGACCCGCGGACAACGACAGGCGCGTATACTACACCACCTTGAGCTAGGCGTCCACCTGTCTCCAAGGCAGATCCGGCTGCCACACGACCCTCGATTCCGACCGCGCTCCGACCACCCCCTCGCGGTTCTGGCGCTCCTCCAGGTACCACCACATCAGGATTCCGGTGAGGAACCAGAAGGGTTCCATGATCCGGACCACATAGAAGGTGATTGTCCCCACCGAATGGATCAGGATGCCGATGAAACAGGCGATGTACCCCACGGTGAAGCCCTTGACCACCCAATCCTCGGTGTTCGCACGAAGCCACACCGCGGTCTTGAAGACCTTCCAAAGGAGCCAAGAGAAAAGCGACACCCCCACCAGCCCGATCTCCACCAGAAAACGCGCGAACTGGCTGTCCAGAATGTTCCCGCGAGTCACCCCCCAGCCGAGGAAGAAGTAGTACACATCGTATGTCCAGGTGTACAGGACCTTGCGCCAGATATCGATGCGCTCGTAGGTCGAGGAGTCCACGGTGATCGTTTCTCCCACGAACGGTATCGCCACCGGGAGCTCGACCACCTCGCCGCGCGGACTGGAGAATGTGTAGTTGACTCGATCCATCACCTGCTGAGGAAGGAGTGATTGGTGGAGCAGCGCGAAGAGCGCGATCCCAAGCCACAACCACTTCGAGCGAGTCAGAATTCCAAGCACCACCAGCATACCCGCAAGGCCGAGAAACGAGGCGCGGGAGAGGGTGAAAAGGAGCGCCGAAAACGCCAGCCCCGAGACCCCCAGCAGAACCAGGCGCATCGATGGATGCGGGCAGTAAACCGCGAGCGGCAACCCGAGGGCGATGAGGGTGATGAGGTACCCGCCGAAGGTGTTCGGTTCGGGTCGCCCGCCCTCGAAGGGGGCGGTGATTCGGTAAACCTCCCCGACTTGGGTGAGGCCATAGACGCTGACCACCACGCCCACCGCCAGAAACAAGCCGAGAAAGAACAGAATCTGCTTGTCGTCCTCAATGAAATGGACCGCGAAGAAGAAGATCAGGAAGAACTGGATCAGCTTGGCGACATAGAAGATCGCGAGGGTCGGATCGATCCACCCCAGGGCGATGCCGCCCATGGTTGAGACCAGGACCGAGAGCGAGAAGAGCAGGATCGGCATGTTGAGCGGAGTGCTCTTCCAGGGCGCGCCCATGAGGACCCTGCGCACGACCCACGCCATCGCCAGGGAGAGGATCAGGAGGTCCTCGGCGCGGATGGTGATGGCGCGTCTTCCGGCCTGTCCCACCTCGGTCTCCGGCGAGAAAAGCATCCCCACGATCAAAATGCCAAGGCCGAGGTCGATTCGAACCAGGCTCACCAGGAACACAATCACCGCGAACGAAACCAGGACCGCGAGGTTTTTTTCCCATTCCCCGAAGAGGTAGAACATCATCCCCATCAAGGAGAGAACAATCAGCACATTCCCCAGGGCGTGGAACTCGAAGCGAAGGATGGAAAGCGTGGTTTTAACGCCCATGGGACATTCTCAGCCGGTTTATCTCGATGCGCGGCGGTCCGCCGAATCTCCGTGGTAGTAATAGTAGTAGTAATAAGCCGAGCCGTAGCGCTTCACCTGATTGAACACAACCCCCACGAAGTTGGAGCCGACATTGTGCATGATCTCAATCGCCTGCTGGATGTAGTGGCGCGGGGTCTTGTAGGCCTTGACCACTAGAAGCACTCCATCCACCAGCGATCCCATGATCGCGGAGTCGGTGACCGCCAGCACCGAGGACATGTCGAAGAGGACCCGGTCGTGAGCATGGGAGAAGTCGTCCACCAGCTCTCGCATCTGGGGGGAGCTGAGGATTTCCGAGGGGTTCACAATCATGTCCCCGGCGGTCAGGACCCAGAGGTTGGGCATGTCGGTTTCCTGAACGGCCTCCCGCCAGGAGACCTCACCCATCAGGACATTGGAGAGGCCCGGCGAGCGCTCCAGGTCCATGTGGCGGTGGAGCGCCGGGCGGCGCAGGTCACAGTCCACGAGCAGGATCTTTTCCCCCTTTTGCGCGAAGGTCACCGCCAAATTGGTCATGATCGCGGTCTTCCCCTCGCTGGGTCGGGTGCTGGTGACCAGCAAGGTCTTGAGGTGCTTCTCGATCCCCTTGAACTCGACCTGGGTGCGCAGGGTGCGGAAGGACTCCATGGTCTGACGGCCCATTTCAAACTCCGGGAGGACCGCGCGGAAGGGGCGTCGGCGGATTTCCTTGAGCGCGGGAATCGCCGACAACAGCGGCAACCCCAGCCATCGTCGGACATCCTGTTCGGTCTTGATCGAGGTGTCGTTGTAATCGAGGAAGAAAGCAAACACGACCCCCACGAGCAGGCCGAAGATGGTCCAGACCGAGAAATGCCGAGCCAGATCGGAGCGCGAGACCAGCTCCGGCCTGCGGATTCTGCCGACCACCTCGGAATACCCTCCTTCCTCGCGGTCCATCTCGATCGAAAGGTCGAGGTCCACCAGGCGGTCATGGAAGTTCTGCCGCAGGCGACGGAAATGTTCCATCTCGGAATCGAGCCGGGCGAGCTCCTGCTGGAAGGTGGCGACCGAGCGGGCCTCCCGCACGGAGGCATCGAGCATCTGCTCCAGCGCGACCTCCTGACGCTCCAAGCCCGCGAGGGAGAGTTCCAGGCTCATCGCCTCTTGGGCGTGGAGCTGATAGCGGTCGAACTCGGAGGCCGACTCGAGTCCGCGCCCGACGACCTCCCTCATCTTCTCGTTCAGGGTCTGGCGCGTGAGGGCGATTTCCTCCGAGACCGCGCGCACGCCGGGATGGGCCGGGAGATAATCCCGCATGAGCAAGGTCCGCTGGAATTCCAGGTCCACCAGCTTCGAGGTGAGGCGTTTGACCAGTTCGCTTGAGGTGTCGAGGTCGGTCATTTCGACCGGTTGGGTTTTCGCCAATCGCTCACGGTATTCCTCGAGATTGGCCGCGGCGATTTCGCGTTTCAGGTGGGTGTCGGCCAGCATCTTCTCGGTTTGCTGGAGGGCATCCCCCCCGAAGGTGTGGGCGTTGGCGCTTCCGCGCAGCATCCAGACCCTCTGGGTCAGCTCCCGCTCACGCTCCTGGAAGTCATCGACCTTGCGTCGAATGAAACTGCGAATCTTGCCATATTTCCGGTTCACCCTCGATTTGTTGGTCTTGGAAAAGATTTGCGGGACCATCTCCGAGAGCGTGGCGACCTGCTCCTCGGTTCCGCCGGTGAAGGTGAGGGAAAGTGTCTGGTTGGCGTCATCCTTCTTGATGCTGAGGCTCTTGTGAATCTCGGCGGCGGCCGTGTCCAGTCCCAGGTCCACGCCCGGCCAGATTCGCCGCGCCCCCTGCTTGCGAGCCTGCTCCATCTGACGAAGGATGACGCGCTCCGCCACCAGTTCATGAAATTCGGTGGAGGAAAGAAACTTGACCTGGGCATCCAGGCTGCGCTCTTGACCCAGGACATTGGTGACATCCTTGAAGAGGGCGTCGCGCGAGGTCGGAGGGGCAATCCGCACGGTGACCGTGGATTGGTACTTGGCGGGGCTGGGGCGATAGCTGAACACCGCCCAGCCCAGGGAAAGGGCGAGCGAAAGGGCGACAATGAACCATTGCCGCACTAACACCAAGAGATAATCCCAGAGTGTCAAACCACCCTGATCGTTGATCGCCATGCCGTGTGCGCCCCCCTCCGGCGCGGGCTTCTTAATCCCGGTCGATATCTCTCAAGGTCCAGTGGTCGCGCATCTCCTCGAAGTCCTCGGTCACATGACGCGCCCCGCGAATCACCTCGACAAAGTCGAACCACTTCGAAAGCAGGTTTCTTGGGATGTAGATGGTGTCGCCGGGATGGATCACCGGCAGAAGCTCGACCTTCTTCTTGGCCAGGACCTCCTTCAGGTTGACCCGCAGCGCCTCCGGGTTTTGCGGGTCCCCTCGGAGGATCTGAATCTTGGCGAAATCGGAGAAGCGGATCAGTCCACCGGCCATTGCAATCGCCTCGGTGAGCAGGATCGGCTGACCGATTTCATAGACCCCCTGCTCGCTCACCTCGCCGTAGATCGCGAAGTTGCCCGCGCGGTGCCCCGGCACGATCACCGTGTCCCCGGGTTTGAGAATTCCAAGGGAGAGTTTGCCCTCACTCCAGCGCGAAAGATCGACCCGCTGCATGGAGCCATCATCGCTGACCACGGTGACATTGGCCAGGTCGGGAAACAGTCCGATCTCGCGTCCGTTGTACCCGCGCTGAGTGACTCCGTCGATTCCGCCCGCGCGCACGATGAGTTGAAAGGGATTGACCGGTTCTCGCAGGAAATAGACCCCCGGAGTGGGGACCGCCCCGACGATGTACACCGAATAGGTCCCCACGCTCCCCCCGCCCGCGACCACTTGGTCTGCCCGGACCCGCTCGGGTTCGAGCAATTCCACGGTGATTTCCGGACGTCGGAGATAGCCTCCCAGGATGGTCTCGAGTTCCTTCTGGAGGCTGTCGGCGGTGCGCCCACTGGCTTGCACGGAGCCCACCAGGGGAAACTCGAGCGTGCCCGAGGGGGTGACTGTGTAGATGTCGCTGAGTTGCGGCTCGCGCTTGACCTGGATGTCGAGGCGATCAAAGGGTTGGATCACCCCGCCGGAGGCGGGGCGGCCGGAACTGGTTGCTTCGTTCGGGTCGGCCTGCCCAAGACTGGGAGCCGCCAAGGCGAGGAGGCACACGGCGAGAATCCCGTGGACCGCGCGCGCCGGCGACCGATGACGATGGCTTGCGGTTTCCGAGGTCATGGCTTGCTCCCCTCTCCAAGGTCGCCTTCAAGGAGTTCGGGCCGGATCAGATCGATCCCTTCTCCGGAGGGGCCACGGATTTCCTGGAGCGCGGTTTCAGCGGCGGCCCGATCCTTGGCCGAAGCGAGCTCGTTTTGCCTGACCAACTCAAAGAATTCACGAGCCTGAACCGGGTCCATCAGACGGTCCTTGTGGATTCGAGCAATGGCCAGGTTCTCAACCCCTTCCTCGAGATATTTCTGGTTATCGCGCGCGGTCATCAGGAGCTCGATGGCGCGGCGTGGATCCTCCGCCTCAAGGATCGCCGCGAGGCGTCGGTGCGCTTCACCCAAGGTGATCGCGGGATGGTGCTTGTATTCCGGAGCCTCAACCAGGGTCACCAACTCGTTTTCGGCCATCCTGAAGCGTTCCTCGGCTGTTCCCGGGGCCCCCTCCGCGGTGGTGGCAAGCAACTCGGCTCGAGCCAGAATCGCCTCCACGGCGTATCCCCGGTTCTCGGTTTGGTCGCCCCCAATCACCTCGTCGTAGAACTTCATGGCCGCGTTCCAGCTCTCCGGTTTTCCCGTTTGGAGGAAGACTTGTTCGCTCACCCCGCCTTGGAGCAGCGCCAGGCGCGCGCGTTGATGCTCCGGCAAGCCCCCGGGGACCTTACGCGCCAGCGAGTAATACTCATTGGCGGCCTGGTAGTTCCCGGCTTCGTGCGCCTCGGCGGCGCGGGCAAGCAGCGCGGAGATTCCCTCGCGCTGAATTCGTTCGTAGTAATAGATCGCTCCGCCGACTCCGGCCGCCAGGAGCGCCAGTCCCAGCCCCTTGAGAAGGAACCCAATCCGGCGCATCGAAAGCAGGCGACTCCCGCGTCGACGCTTTCCGCGCTTGCCTTCCCCCGCAAGGTCCGAGGCCTTCCGAATGGCGGGTCTTGGCGCGGGGCGAGCCGCGGTCCCATCCGGAGTCTTCGGGGATGGCGCGGATTCCCTCGGGGCGGGAGCTCGGGGCGCGCGCCAGTCCGCCCGGATTGAGACATCGAGGTTTTCGGGTTCATCCCGAATGACCCCGGCCCCTTTTCGAAGGGCCGCGTCCATCAATTCCTGAATCGCCCGCTCGTCAACCTCCTCCGCTTGGGACCCTCCGCCCTCTTCCGCCCGCTTGCCGGCGGATGGCGTGGCCGTCTCGGGGTCCTGGATCGGCAAGGTCCCATCCTGTTCCTGGAACTTGCTGTAGTAGTCGGTTTCGTGGAATTCGGAGGCCCCCTGATCCTCCGGCCCACCCTTTGGTCCCGCCATCATGAAGAGCCGCTCCCCCTGGCGCCCACTCCTAGCGCGCCGCCAACAGCTTCTCCGGGGTCATCAGCCCCTTGGCCATGGTGTGGTTGATGGCGTAGAGCACGACCGAGTTCGGGATCCGCTCCCGTCCGATACGGTGCGCGATCATCATGCTGTTGCGGCAGATCGTGACCACCTCGCGCGGGATGCCGTCACTGTATTGGAAGATGGTCCGATAGGCGTCATCCTCAAAGACATCCGAGTCTTCTTCCCTTCCCGCCTTGGCGAGGCGGTAGCGGATCATTGCCTTCATGTCCTCGAAGGACATCGGTTTGAGCTGGAAGGCGTTGTTGACCCGCTGAAGGAAATTGGGGTGCCCCTGGAGGAGCGGAATCAGCTCGAGTTGTCCGAAAAGCACCAGGTTGAGGAGCTTGTTCTGGGGGGTTTCGAGGTTCTGCAGCAGGCGCAGAAGCTCGATATGCTCGCGCTTTTCGAGGTTTTGCGCGTCATCAATGATCAGCGTGTTGATCTTGTTGCGGCTCTCATAGAGGAACCGGTTGAACACGCTCTGATAGTGCTGCAGGGAGGAGCCGCGCGGGACCGAGATCCGGAACTGTTCGCAGATGGTCTCCATCAGGCAGTGACTGGTCCAGGCCGGGTTGGGCGAGGCGACAATCGCGGTTTGATAGAGCTGGTTGCGACGGGAGATGTGCGCGAGCAGGGCGCGCATCAGGGAGGTCTTCCCGGTCCCATAGTTTCCAAGGATGACCACGATCCCATAGCGAGCGTCAATGGAGCGCTTGAGACCGTAGATGCAGCGTTCGTAATCGATGGTGAAATAGAAAAGTTCCGGATCGGCCGTGGGCGCGAACGGATCGCGACTCAGCCGGAAGAAGCCCAGCGTGGGCGCGAGCGAATCGAACATGACTCCATCCCCCCTCCTGAATGTCCGGAGACATTCCCCCTGGGGAGATTTATCGGTCTTTTTGAGGATAAAGTCAAGAATCTTTTTTAAGGCGATAATCGTAACTAATGAGTATTCAGTGGGTTAAGATAGTCTGACCGCTCACGTGGCCCCCACTAAAGGAGATAGAGTGCCTCGAGGTCCTGGAGTATCGTGAGTCCCAAGGGACGTGAACCAAACAGGGAGGTGTGCTGATGCAACGACGTCAACTCCTCAAGGGCGCCACCGGATGCGCGTTTGGAATGCTGGGGACCTCGGGGGAATTGCATGCTCGCGGCTGGAGCGCGACTCCCAGTCGCTCCCCCAACATCCTCTTCGCCATCGCGGATGATTGGTCCTGGCCCTACGCCTCCATCGCGGGTCAGAAGGCGATCCAAACCCCCGCTTTTGACCGAGTGGCGCGCGAGGGGTGCTTGTTCACCAACGCCTTTGTCTCGGCCCCGCAGTGCTCTCCCAATCGCGCCTCGCTGCTCACCGGGCGATACATCTGGCAACTCGAGGAGGCGGGAACTCATGGCAGCATCTTCCCCGCGAAGTTCACCGTGTTTCCGGACCTGCTCGAATCCACGGGCTACCATGTCGGCTACACCGGCAAGGCGTGGGGACCGGGAGACTGGAAGGCCGCCGGGCGGAAGCGCAACCCGGTGGGGCCGGAATTCAATCAAGCCAAGTTTGAATCGGTTCCGGCGGATGGGATCGGGAGGATCGACTACGCCGCGAACTTCGAGAACTTTCTCGGCGAGCGAGAGAAGGGTGTCCCCTTTTCGTTCTGGTTCGGATGCCAGGAGCCGCACCGCAAGTACGAGGAAGGCTCCGGCGCGCGCGCGGGTAAGCGGATCGAGGACGTGGTCCCACCCGCGTTCTTGCCCGATGACCCAATTGTCCGCAACGACCTTCTTGATTACTTCATCGAGATTGAGTGGTTTGACTCCCAGCTCGGGAAGATGCTCAAGCGACTGGAGGCGATGGGGGAGTTGGACAACACCCTGGTGGTGGTCACCAGCGACAATGGGATGCCGTTCCCGCGCGCCAAGGCCAACCTGTATGACGCCGGAACGCATGTCCCGCTGGCCATGCGCTGGCCGGCCGCGTTTAAGCCGGGAGAGAAGCGGGACTCGCCGGGAAGCTTCGTCGATCTCGCTCCGACTTTCCTCGCGGCCGCCGGACTCGACCCCTCGAACGATTGCGGAATGGAGGGACGGAGCCTGTTGGACTCCCAAACTCCACCGAAGCGTCACCTGGAGGGGCTGGGCGAGTATGTTCTCATGGGCCGTGAGCGGCATTCGCACGCGCGCTTCGACAACCTCGGCTATCCCGCGCGCGCGATCCGAACCGCATCCCATCTGTTCATCTCCAATTTGAAGGAGGACCGCTGGCCTGCGGGCGACCCGGAGGGGTATCACGATATTGATGACTCCCCCACCAAGCGGCTCCTGGTTGGGAACAAGGACAAGCAAGCGACCCTCTTCGAGCTCGCCTGCGGGAAACGTCCACGCGCGGAACTGTATGACCTCGCGAGCGATCCCGAATGCCTTAAGAATCTCGCGGAGGATCCGAAACACGCGGATCTTCGTCACACGCTGTCGATGACGCTCAACAATGCTCTTGAACTCCAAGGGGACCCGCGAACATCCGGCCGAGGGGAGATCTTCGACAGCTATCCAAGGATGGGAGTCACACGACCCGAACTGGGGGGCTTTTCCGAGCAGGGGGCCTACAATCCGAAATACTGGCCGGGGGATGCATCCACCGTTCCGCGGCTCTGAGTCGGCGAAAGGCCATGAACGCAATCTGATGGAAAATCATCGAAAGGCAAGACGGAGTTTCCTTCAAAGCGCCGGACTGGGAATCGCGGGGATGGCGTTGCCTCGCGCTCCCTGGGCCGCGTTGGCGGAGGCAAGGCCGCAACCGCCCAATATCGTCTTCATCCTGGCCGATGATCTCGGATATGGCGACCTGGGTTGCTACGGCCAACAGCGGATTCTCACGCCTCAAATTGACCGCATGGCCGAGGAGGGCGCGCGCTTCACGCAGGTGTACGCGGGCGCTCCGGTCTCCGCTCCATCGCGCTGCTGCCTGATGACGGGGCTCCACAACGGACACGGCCGGATCCGGGACAACATTCCTCACGGCATCTATCTCCAGCCGGATGACCTGACCGTGGCCGAGGTCTTGAAGAAGGCGGGCTACCGGACCGGAATGATCGGGAAGTGGAGCCTGGGGGTTCCGGGCACTTGGGGGCTGCCGGGATATCAGGGGTTCGACACCTTCTATGGTCACTTGGATCAGGATCAGGCCCATTTCTACTATCCCGATCACCTCTGGGAGAACGATGAAGCGGTTCTGCTTCGGGGAAATCGCGGAGAGAAACGCGGTCAATACACCCATGATCTCTTCACCGAGCGAGCCCTTAAGTTCATTGAAAGCAACAAACACAAGCCATTCTTCCTGTATCTGGGCTACACAATCCCACACTGGTCTGATTTCGATGGGAACACTCCGGAATCGCTGATCGTTCCCAGCGATCAACCTTATTCCGACCGGGATTGGCCCCAGGTCGAAAAGAATTACGCGGCGATGGTGACCCGAATGGACACCGATGTGGGGAAGATACTGGACTTACTCAAGCGATTGGGGATCGAGGAGAATACGCTGGTGTTTTTCAGCAGTGACAACGGGCCCGCCGATGGCCATCTCCATGATCCCGACTTTTTCGACAGCAATGGCCCCCTTCGCGGCGTGAAACGGGACCTGTACGAGGGCGGGATTCGTGTCCCGATGATTGCGCGCTGGCCGGGAAGAACGCCAAGCGGGCAAGTCAACGACATGCCCTGGGCATTTTGGGATATCCTTCCCACTCTGGCGGAGGCGGCCGGGCTTCCACCCCCCAGAGGGATTGATGGGGTGTCGGTCCTTCCCACGCTTCTGGGGGAGAAGCAAGACAATCCTCACGCCTCCTTCTATTGGGATTACGGCCATGCTCGCGACGAGTTCCTCCAAGCCGCGCGCTTGGGGAATTGGAAGGGAGTGTGCAATGGCCTCGGAAAAAAGATCGAGCTCTATGACCTCAGCGCAGACATCGGTGAAACCACCGACATCGCGGAAGCCCATCCGGAGATTGTCCGGCAAGTCGAGGAACTGATGCGACGGGAGTACACCCCTTCGCCGGACTATCCCCTGAAGACCGGGACGGAAGAAGCCCGATAGAGCGAATAACGTTGTCTTTAGCAACTTGGAGGGCCACGCTCAGCCGCGGCCGGACATAAGCGGGCGTGGGACGCGACGGCGCGCGTCCCTCCATGTGCCCCAGCCACGGGAAATCTGCTCTAAACGCCGACCGCATCTCTGAGCTTTGCCCTAAGCGGCGCCAGAGTCTCCCGGTCGAAGGCGAAACGCAGGCCCGCCGCCGAGAAGAGCTCGGGCAACGGACGGCTTCCGCCCAGCGCGAGCGCGTGACGATACCCCGCTAAGGCCGCTTCGCGATCCTCCAGCGACTTCAGCCAGAGCTGTAGCGCCCCGATCTGCGCGATGCCGTATTCGATGTAATACAACGGGCAGGTGAAGGGGTGGAGTTGACGGTGCCAGAGGACCTCGCACGATTCTTCGTACCCGCTCCAATCCACGGGCTGAGAGAACCTTTGTCGAATTGAAAGCCAAGCCTCGGCGCGCTCTTCGTGGGTGTGGCGCGGGTGGAGATAGACCCAATGCTGGAAGGCATCGATGGTGGCAATCCAGGGGAGGACCTCGATGGTTCGTTCGATCTGCATGCGACGCGACCGGGCGGCGTCCTCGGAGGAATAAAACTCCTCGATGTGGGGCATGGCCAGGAGCTCCATGCTCATGGAGGCCACCTCGCAGAATTCAATCGGAGCGGACCGATAGACGACCAGCGGCTCCTCTCGACAGGCAAAGGCATGAAAGGCGTGCCCGCCCTCATGAAGCAGCGTTTCCAAATCCCGGTCCGTGCCGACCGCGTTCATGAAGATGAACGGCAAGCGGAGTTCCTCAAGGGTTGATTGATAGCCGCCCGGCGCCTTTCCCTTGCGGCTGTCGAGGTCAAGCAAGCCCCCCGTGCGCATCCGCTCAAACTGTTCGCCAAGCGCCGGATGAATCCGGTGAAAGATGCGCGCGCAACCCTCCTCCAAACGCGCGGCTGTCTCAAAGGGCCGCAAGGGCGGCAGTCCCTTGGGATCCACCTGAAGATCCCAGGGACGAAGCGAATCCAACCCCAGGTCCTGTTTCCTCCGTTCCGCCAGCTCGGAAAGCAGCGGAACAATCTCGGCCTCGACCGCCTCCTGGAACGCGATGCAATCATCCGGCGTGTAATCGAAGCGACCGAGCGCCTGGTGCTGGTAATCCCGATAGTTTCCATATCCCGCGTTGCACGCCATCCGATGACGGATGGCGATCATGTTGTCGAAGATCTCTTCCAGCGCCTCGCGATCGGCCAGGTAACGTTCGCTCATCTTTTCCCAAGCTTCTTGGCGGACCGTGCGGTCGGTCTCCTCCAGGTATCGGCGCATCTGCGGGAGGGTTCGTTCCTCGCCCCGGAACTGGACTGTCATTGCGCCGCAGATTTTCTGGTATTGCTGGCGGAGTTTCTCATCCTCGGTCTGCAGGGGAACGTTGTTCTCGCGGAAGAGCTTCACCTCGTTTTCGATCGCTCTGAGGAACACCGAATACCTTTCGCCATCGCCGGAAATCAGGCCTCGGGCGGCAAGCGCCTTGCGGTTGAGTCGATCCCAGACAGGCTTGAGGCGCGGCTCAATCTTCTCGATAAACTCCAGGTACCGTCGCTCGTGGCTCTCATCGTCGGTGTGGCAGGTCATGGCGATGTAACGCCGCGAGCCTTCCTCCCAGATCACCGCCTGAAGCTCTGAGAGGTCAAGCAGCCAGCGTTCGAAACCCGGTGAGTCCCCGAGGGGGCGCTCCTCGAGTTGAGCGAGCAACGGGGCAATTTGATCCCAATCGCCGAGGTCGCTGTCTTTGGGAACAAAGGCGCGCGGGAATTCCTCCGATCCGCGCTGAGCAAGAAAACCCAGGGACATAAGTTTGATCCTTTATCTGTCGAGGGCGAGATGGGCCGCGTGGGCGGGGCCATTCATGAGGGATGGCCGCTCCCATGGCGGTAAGTCTTGATCGGGTAGATCAGCTGCATCGGGAGAGCATCCGGAAAATCATCCTCCCACGCAAGCCCAAGCCGTTCGGGGAAGATGTCCGGCGGTTGATGAGCTGTCCCGAAGACCCAATCCCACAGGCTCAAATTGAGGCCGAAGTTGCGGTTTGTTGGGCCACAATCCGGGTGGGTGTGATGCCAAAGATGCATGCGCGGGTTGTTGAAGAAGTAGCCCAGCGGGCCGATGTCCACCGCGAGGTTGGAGTGGTTGAAATACCCCATCGCGAGGGTGAACAGCCCGAACCAGAAAAGCACTTCGGGGCGGACATCCAGGAAAGCAAACGGCGCGAAGAGCAGGGTCCGATAGATCAGCCCCTCCATCCAGTGGAATTTCATGTGCCCGATCCAATCCATCTCGGTGATGCTGTGGTGGGTCTTGTGGAAGTTCCACAGGAAGGGGACTCGATGGAGCAGGTTGTGGATGCACCACTGCAGGAAATCGATTCCGAAAAACACCACGGCGAACTGACCCCAGAATGTCCATTCCGAAACCAGTCCGAGCGAGACCAGACGGGACAGCCCGACAGTCTCGAGACCGAGGTCGAGCAGATAAACCAGTGAGGGCGAAACCGAGGCCACCAGAACCCCGATCAGATGACCGTTGAGGATCAGATAGAAAAGGTCCGCGACCAGGTTCTTGCGCCACACCCGCTGTTCCCGCCGCCAAGGGCGCAGGCGCTCGAGAAGGGCGAAGAGGATCGAAAGGACAATCAAGCCGGAGAGGAAAGAGAAGGGAGCCATGCTTTACTGCTTCAGGGGGAATGGATAACTCATTTTGCGATGGTCCGCGCGGATGGAACGCCTCCTGAGGCGTTACTTGAGATACCCCTTTTTCCTCAAGTTCTCCTGTAACTCTTCTTTCTCCTGCCTTGTCATTCTGAGCTTCTGATACCCATTGGCGGTCGGCGTGATTTTGAAGGCTCCGCTCAACCCCCCCCGAGAACCATCCTGTGCCCGCCCCCTTGAACCATTCATGAAGTCTTCCTGATCTACGGTAAAGAAGAACTGAAGTGCGCCTCCAGACCGCAAAGGACCTTGACGAGGTATGATCTTGTTGGTCCTCGGCAGATTCGCATGGGGGACGCCCACGGTGGACGTGGAGGAATTTGGGTAAAACGATCCTCGCCTCGGTGGCGGCGCGCCTGTAGACGGACGTTCATTCTGTTTTTCACGTAAGGCTTCAACTCTGCCTTCACGATAATCGTCGGGTGTTAGATCAGAGGTCCACCGGCTTTCATGGGGTTTCTTCTCCACGGTCTTGGTCTCACTAACCGCTATCGGCGCGGATTTTCTGAAGACCCAAGGTTCAACCGGCTTTTCCTGAGACCAGAGTCCCACGGCACCGGCGCGCGCCTCCTGCTCAATTACCGCAAGCTCTTTGTCCTTTGAGTAAGGCAAAACCCAAGCCAGTCCGTTTCTCGCAAGTTCGGCGCTCAGGTGAATATCATCCTCAAGGAGTATGTCAACTAATTCAACTTTATTGGTGTCCATGGATCTGACATCCATGCGAACCAATCCTTTAGATACGGCGGCGCGGACAAAATCCCTGGCGTCCGCGCAGAAGGGTTGGTCGGGTCCCGGAGCATCCAGTCCGTACAATCGCACCAGCTTTGGAGGCTTGCCATCCCGGCTTACATAGATTTCATCTCCGCTAGTAACCTCCGTGACTTGCACGGGGACCGGTTCCCCCTGACTCCCCGATTGGAGGGCCAAGATGGAGGCGAAAGCCCAGTGTGCTATCCGGAATCTGGTTCCCTTCTCCCTTGAACACATGTCCAAGTCCCAAGTCCATCCGATCGATCTGAAGGAAAGTTTACCAGCCTCTAATCGATGATGGAATCCCCGCATTTGGTTAGCGCTTCAGGGGTGGTGGGACATGCAGTTGGCGACAGATTGCGCGCGCCAGAAAGTCGTCAATCTCCACATGGCGAGGAATCGTGGACTGGCGACTCCTATCCGAGAGGTTCACATACCGAGAATGTTTTCCGCCTTCCCTCAGAAGATAGCAGCCGTGCGTCTCAATATGGCGAATCAGCTCTTGACGCTTCACACCTCGATCTCTTCCTGAATGATGCTCTCGGAGGAAAACGGAATGTCCTCCCAATCCACGGGCTCCTCCATGGCGGCTATGGCATCCTTGAGATTCTCTCTGGCCTCCTCAAGCGTCCGACCTTGAGTCAGGGCGCCGGGGACATCATCGGTCCATGCCACCCACCACTCATCCCGGTGCAGGAACTGTGCGCGGATCGTTCGCATGCGTCCTTGTCCTCCTCGCTGTTTCGCGGTCTGATAGCATCCTTCCACATTATGCCCCCCCTCCTACCGCCGACACAACCGACACATTCGGACCCGTCTCCGCTCACAACCCCTTGAGCCACTCGCTCACCTTCGCCATATCCTCCTTGAAGAACAACGAACCCGGCACCACGACCTCCGCCCCGGCCTCCGCCAGCGGCGGCACGGTCTCCCAGCGAATTGCGCCATCGGCCTGGATCTTGAAGTGATGGCCGCGGTCCTCGCGCAGGCGAACCAGATCGCGAATCTTCTCAAACGCCACCGGGGCCACGGCCTGAACCCCCTTGATCCCCGACTCGGTCCCAATCACGGTCACCACATTCAGCTTTCCGAGATGCTCCTCGATCAGGGAAACCGGCTGCTCCAGGGAAATCGACAGGCCCACTCCCAGACCGCGGCCTGAAATCTCCCGGATCAGCGCGCCCACATTCTCGGTGGAGTCCGGATAGAAGATAAAGGAATTCGCTCCCGCCGCGGTGAAGGGACCGACCCACTTTTCCGGTTCGTAAGTGATCAAATGGACTTCGAAGGGCTTTGCGGTCTTGGGACGCAAGGCCGCCACCAGGTCCGGAAAGAACAGCAGATTCGCGGCATAACGCCCATCGCAGACATCGATGTGATACATGTCCGCGAACGGGTCCGCGCGGGCAATCTCCGACTCGAAGTTTGCCATGTCCGCCGACCACAGCGACACCGATGCGAGCACGCTCATGCTCCTACCTCCCCCTCGATCTCTTCAAGCAGTTTCTGAAAATGCATCCGGAATCCCGCGCGGTGGGCATCCATGTCACTCTTGGCGGGAATCATCGCCAGACGAGCGTTGGGCAGCCTGCGGGCCCATTCCTCCGCCATCGCGATCGGATGGGTGGCGTCCGGCTCGTTCCCCACCACCAGCGCGGGCATGGTGAGGGCCTCGACCTCGCTCCAGGAGGTAATCGGACAGGATCGTGTCATGCGGGCGAGACGCTCTCGCCGCTCATGGGCTTTGGGTTTGGCGAGCTGTCCCTCCAACCCCTCCATGAGCTCCGCTGAAAGGTCTCGAAAGGGGGCGAACTCGGGTAGGGACCGGCACCGGCTCATGTCGCCATCCGGTCCGGCTTTTTCCAAGAGTTGGGTGACCTGGGGAAGCCACTTGAGGTTTTCGGGAGTGGGTTGATCGACCCAAGCGGGACGCACCAAGACCAGCGCTCGGACTCGTTCCGGCCGGCGCACGGCGAAGGCGGTGGAAATCCCCGCGCCCATGGAGATGCCTCCAACGACTGTCTGTTTCATTCCCACGTGGTCGAGCAGCGCGCCAAGGTCCTCGGCCAACTGGGCGAAGCTGAACTTCTCCGGGGGTCCCACCGGTTCGGTCTCGCCATGCCCCCGACAATCCCAGAAAAGAACTCGATGGCCCGCGACTTCGCCCATCAAGTCCTTGGTTTGAAGCATGTCTCCGCCAAGGCCATGCGTGAAGACAATCCCCGGACCCTCGCCGATGGTCTCAAAGTGAAAGCGGATGCCGTCGTGATCGAAAAGCGCCATGCTTTACCTGTCCAAGAGCGCGCGGACATAGGCCACGCTCCCCGGAACCTCCTCCTCGGTCAAGTTGTGCAGAAGAACCGGGCCATTGAAGCCGGAAGCGTGGGCCAGGTCGAGATAGAACGGGAAATCCAGCGAGCCTTTTCCGGCGGCCTGAGTCTGACCATCCGCGGCGGGGAAATCCTTGGCGTGAAGCATTGAGATGCTCGATCCGAGCAGATCAAATGCCTCCTCAAGGACCTCCCGCTGCCGCGCGAGGGTTTCCCGGCGCAGGAGGTTGGCTCCATCCAGCACGATTCGCAATCGGGGCGATTTCATTTCATCGAGCAGGGCGCGCGCCTTTCGCGCGGAGTCGATGACATTGGCGGTTTCGGGCTCGATGCCGAGGTCCACCCCGGCACCCTCCGCCGCTTCGGTCAAAACCTCGAGTGTTGTGAGGAGATCCTTCCAGGCTTCGGGGGTCGCATTGTCCGGATGGGCGCGCCACATGTTGTCCGGGTCGCGTGTCCCAGTGCAGAGGGTCACCGCACTCGTTCCCAGGTGGCGACAGGCGCGAATCAGTCGGCTGCACCGGGAGGTTTCCTCGGCGCGCCGCTTAAGATCCGGATGGATGGCGTTGAAGGTCCCGGATATGGCGACTATCTTCAACCCATGCGCCTCAAAGGCGGAGCGGACCTCGGAACAGGTTCCTTCCGGGACCGTCTCCGGAAGACTCTTCATTCCAGCACAGGCCAGGTTGAACTGGACCGTCTGAAGGCCGGCCTTGGAAATCGCCTGGAGGACTTCATCCAGCGTGGGGCGAACAAAAGTCCGAGCGAAAATCCCCAGCCTCATCGGGAAGCATCCGTGGGTCGAACGGTGGGCGGGATTTCAATTCTCTCCCCGGATGTGACGGAGCGCTCGACCGCCTCAATGATCCGAACCACGGCCAGACCGTCGTACACATCCGGACTGGGTGGAAGGTCCTCGCGGACCGCGCGGGCAAAGGCTTCGAGCTGGTTCTTGAAGGGGTTGCTGTGTTCGCCGAGGGGTGTGGTGGAAAGCGCTCCGGAAGCATCGAAGGCGCGCACCATGCTGGGGCGGTGATAGAATGGGATGAATGTCTCCACATGCACGCTGCCCCCCGCGCCATGCACGATATACCCCTCGGACCAGCCTTCGTTGACCTTGACCGAAAGCTCAAAGTTCCCCACCCCTCCATCCGCGAATTCCAGAACGCCATGCCAGGAGAAACGCTCATCGAGCCGCGCGAGTTTCGCGGTGACCGCGCGAATCGGCCCCGCGAGGAAGAGCAGGTTGTCGAACAGATGGGCGCTGTGAGTCCAGAGACTGTACCTCTGACGGTCCCCCTTGGGGTCCACCCTCGGACGAACCGAATGGGCGCTATTGAGCAGCGGCGGCAGCAAGGTTTCTTGGATCGCGGGGCGGAAGGAAGTGTCGCGATACCATCCGCTCACCGAGAATACCGGGCCGAGCCGATCACGGATGAATTCATGCGCGTACGCAATGCCTGGATCATGCCGCTTCATGCAGCCAACCTGAAGCTTCAGCCCGGTCTCCCGGACCGCGCGGACAAGGGCCTCGCAGTCGACGGAGTTGTCGCTCAAGGGTTTTTCCACGAGGACATGCTTTCCGGCCTGGAGCGCCTCCAGCGCCAGCGGGACATGAAAAGGGTCCGGAGCGGCGATCAGAACCGCGTCGACTTCGGAGTCGCCCAAGAGTTCCTCATAACGGGTGTATAGGCGTTGAACGCCATTGCGCCGCCCGATGGTCTGGAGGAGGTCCTCGGCGCCGTCACAGATCGCCGCGAGACGAACGCCTCGCGCCTTCGCCAGCGCGGGCAGGTGCGCGAACTGAGAAATGGCTCCGCATCCGAGGAGCCCGATTCGTAGGGTGTCGTTGGGGCAACCGCTCAAGGGATGATTTCTCCGGCCAGGAATGGCCTGGACAATACGATAGCGGACCGGGCGGACCTTTGCGAGACTTTCCCTAGGAGGAGACTGTTGACGAGCATTGACCGACCGTCCAGCCTGAGAATAGATCCGAACATTGAACTAATGGCCTTCAACCCAGATCTCCCACTTGACCTGAAGTCGGCGGGTTGGAAAGTGAAGATTCGAGACAAGGAGCGGTTGGAGGAACCCCACATCACGAACCTTAAGGAACCTGAATCTTCGTGGAGACTTTCCCTCCTATCCAAGGAATTCCTGCATCCCGGAGGCAATTGGAGCGAAATTGATGGAGGGGTGAGACACGCCGGGGAGCATAACTGGATGAGCCTGATCAAGGAATGGAACCGCACATACCCGGGAAACCCTGATCGTTGGTGTCGCCTACGATGCTCCAGGCCAATCCCTCTGGGTTATTCGTGGCGACTCTCGCCGATTTAGGGTGCCGATGTCATTCTTCGAACCATCTGGGATGGCAAGTCCTGACCCCGCGCGCCTCTCCGTCGAGGATTTTGGGCACACGGTCAAGATGGGAGAATACGAAGCCGCTTCGGATGCAATTCTCCACGCCGCTGTTGGGGCGGACTAAGGTTTGGCGAAGAGCGCCTTGAGGTCCACTTCAAGACCTTCCGCAAGACCCTCCCCCATCGCAACCTCATCCCCCTCCACCCTCACACGACGCCCATCCTTGTGGATAAACTCCAGGGAGCGTTTCTCCGGATCGACGATCCAGACTTGCTCGCTTCCCGCTTGGAAATACTTCGCGGTCTTGTAGGCAATCTCGGCGGGCGTGTTCGAGGGGGAAAGGACTTCCACCGCCACCTCCGGCGCGAACTCAAGCCAGGGACTTTCGGACTCAGGGCGGCGACGAAATAAACTTGCATCCGGGGAAAGGAGGATGTCCGGGCGACGCTCGATTAGAAATCCTTCATTGTCGCCGCCCATGTCCAGTCCGTGCCGCTTCCCGCAGAATTCACTGAGGAGCAGGTGGAGGCGAAGGGCCACTCGATTGTGGAATCTCCCGGCGGGCGTCATGGTCACCAGTTCCCCCTCGATAATCTCCACGAATTTTTCGGGCATCCCCGGCGCGAGGAGGTCCTCCGCTCGAAAAGCTCCGTACGGTTGAGTCTGGACCGGCATGACGCTCCCTCCCTTGCGCGAACGCCAATAGCATAGCCGGACTGAATGCCGGCTCGCAATGGAGGCATCTGGCCAAACTCGAAATCGTGGCTAAGATGAGTTCTTACAGACACCCCCGGGGGTCGCGCCCTGGAAGGCTCAGGGGCTCGGGTACTCGCGTCTCTTGAGGGGCGGCACGCGTCTTGGGAAGAGTGAAAGGACAGCACCATGAAACCAACCGACCTGTTCAAACCGCCAAAACTCACGGGAAGGGTCTCCGCCGGCCTTCTGATCCTGAGAGTCCTGATCGGTTTTGCCTTCATGAACCACGGTTTTGGGAAGATTCAGAATCCGTTCGGGTGGATGGGGCCAGACTCCAGCGTTCCCGGACTTTTTCAGGCGCTTGCGGCCCTATCGGAGTTCGGGGGCGGCTTGGCTTGGATTTTGGGCTTGCTGACTCCGCTCGCGTCCTTGGGCATTGCCTCCACGATGATTGTGGCGACCTGCTTGCACGCGTTCGTGTTCGGGGATCCCTTTGTGGCCGGCGGGCCCGGACAAGGCTCCTATGAACCGGCCTCCGTGTATCTTGCCTTCGCCATCTTCCTCCTGCTCGCCGGGCCGGGAAGTTTTTCCCTGGATCGGGTCGTTTTCGGTGAAAAAGGGGCGGACGTGGATCAAGGTCGGGCGTGGTCGAGCTCGAATTGAAGACGCGCTCCATGGAAACTGACATCAAACTGCTGGAAGAAATTCACCTGTCCGAGGAGCAGGGGGACATCGTCAGATTCGCTCCATGCAAAGATCAGCGGGACCGGTTCCATCGCGGCGATATGAGCTTCAACGATTAATGCCCGTGCATCATGCGCCGCGAGATTCCCCGTCAACCTGACCGAGGGGCTTTGAGTTTTCCAGTCCGCCCCCAGTCGGATGCCAAGGCTATAGGGCATTACGTTCACTGTTGCGCCGGAGTCGAGAAGTCCATGAGTGGACACGGGATTCGCTGTGGCGAGACACAATTCCAAGGGGAGCAGCGGAGCGAGGAAGGTCTCTCCCGATGTCCCGAAGAGCGGGAGGTACGGAAAGCGGATGGGCATGGTTTATCGCCCGCCCGACATCCGCTCCAGATGTTGAGTCAGGACCGACGCGGCATCCAGCGCGTCGTGAGGAGACCAAACCGGATAGGATTTCCCATCCTCCAAGGCAGCGGTCTCCTCCCGCTCGAGATCGACTGAAAGAAACTGGAGGGCTCGAAACTTGTCCGAACGCGGCAATCCATGGAGCACGGGCAACAAATCTGTCAGGTTCATGATAGTGCATTGTACGAGGAGCGATGCTTACATTGCAACTCGCGTGTGATGGATTTCTTAGAGTGTAGATGCACCGTTGATGGAGGTGATGGCCTCCCTGGATGGTGGATCCATTAATTGTGGAAAGGAGTCATTCATGAGTTCGGTTCGATTGTTGGTTGGCACCAAGAAGGGGGCCTTTATCCTCACATCCGATGGCAAACGCGAGAACTGGAAGGTGGATGGCCCCTTGTTCGCGGGTTGGGAGATTTACCACATGAAGGGATCCGCCGCGGATCCCAACCGGATTTACGCCTCCCAATCCAGCGGTTGGTTCGGGCAAGTGATCCAGCGTTCGAATGACGGCGGGAAGACTTGGGAGCCGGTCGGGAACAAGTTTGCGTATGAAGGCGAGGTCGGAACCCACTTGTGGTACGATGGGACCCAGCATCCGTGGGAGTTCAAGCGAATCTGGCATCTGGAACCCTCGCTCGGCGATCCCGACACGGTTTACGCCGGGGCGGAGGATGCCGCGCTGTTTCGCAGCAAGGATGGCGGCCAGAACTGGGAGGAACTCCCCGGCTTGCGCGCCGCCAAGGGCCACCTCTGGCAACCCGGCGCGGGCGGGATGGGCTTGCACACCATCCTCCTTGATCCCTCCGACTCGGACCGCATCTATATCGCCATCTCCGCCGCGGGCGCCTTCCGGACCGATGATGGCGGCAAGACCTGGGTCCCGATCAATCAAGGACTCAAGTCCCCTTTCGAGATTCCCGATCCGGACGCCGAGGTGGGCCATTGTGTTCACCGCATCGCCATGCACCCCTCGCGCCCGGATGTGCTCTTCATGCAGAAACACTGGGATGTCCTGCGCAGCGACAACGCGGGAGGAATGTGGAACGAGGTCAGCGGGGACCTGCCCACCGACTTCGGATTCCCGATCGATGTGCACGCCCATGAACCCGAGACCATCTATGTGGTTCCGATCAAGAGCGACTCCGAGCACTACCCGCCCGAGGGCAAGTTGCGGGTGTATCGCAGCAAGTCGGGCGGGAACGAATGGGAGCCGCTCGCCAAGGGCCTGCCGCAAAGCGACTGCTATGTGAATGTGCTGCGCGACGCGATGGCGGTGGACAACCTGGATTCCTGCGGCGTGTATTTCGGCACCACCGGCGGGCAGGTGTATGGCTCCTCGAACGGCGGCGACAGTTGGGCCCCGATTGTCCGGGACCTCCCCAAGGTTCTGTCGGTTGAGGTCCAGACCCTCGCATGATTCGCGTGGTGCTCCCGACCAACCTGAAGGTGTTGGCGCGCCTGGAGGGAGAGGTAGAGCTGGAGGTGGAGGGGGCGGCGACCCAGCGCGCCGTGCTGGACGCCCTCGAGGCGCGCTATCCGATGCTCGCGGGCACCATCCGCGATCATGTCACCCGGAAGCGCCGCCCCTTTATCCGCTTCTTCGCGTGCGAGGAAGACCTTTCCAACGAATCCCCGGACACTCCGCTACCGGAGGCGGTGGCGAGCGGAAGGGAGCCGTATCTGATCGTGGGGGCGATGGCAGGCGGGTAGGGCGGGCATCCCCTTCCCCGTCTTCCGCCCGATTCCCTATGATGCCTTATGCCTGTCCCCGAGGAACTGGTCCAACTGACCGAGCGTTTCGCGGAAAACCTCGACGCCTACCGGTCGGGTCTCTACAAGGAGGCCCAGTTGCGCCAGGAGTTTCTGGACCCCTTCTTCAAACTCCTCGGCTGGGATGTGGACAATGTCGAGGGGAGCGCCGAGGCCTACAAGGATGTGATCCATGAGGACTCGATCAAGGTCGGCGGCGGCACCGAGGCCCCGGATTACTGCTTCCGAATCGGCGGGACCCGCAAGTTCTTCGTGGAGGCCAAGAAGCCCTCGGTGTATGTGAAGGAGGAAATCCCTCCCGCCTTCCAACTGCGTCGTTACGCCTGGTCGGCCAAGCTCCCCCTCTCGATCCTCACCGATTTCGAGGAGTTCGCGGTCTACGACTGCCGGATCAAACCGGTCAAGACAGACAAGGCCTCCACCGCGCGGATCTTCTACTGCACCTTCCGCGAATACCCAGAGCACTGGGACTGGATTGCCTCGATCTTCACCAAGGAGGCAATCCGCAAGGGGTCCTTCGACCGCTTCGCCGAGTCCACCAAGGCCAAGCGCGGAACCGCCGAGGTGGACCGGGCGTTTCTCGATGAGATCGAGGGATGGCGGGAGCAGCTCGCCCGGAACCTGCTGCATCGTAATCCTGGGCTTTCGCAACGCGACCTGAACTTCGCGGTCCAGAAGATCATCGACCGGATCGTGTTCCTGCGCATCTGCGAGGATCGAGGGATCGAGCCTTACGGCAGGCTCCGTGCGTTCGCCGAAGGGGTTGGGGTCTACGAACGGTTGGGAGTGGCCTTCCATGAGGCCGATGAGCGTTACAACTCGGGACTGTTCCACTTTCGGCGTGAAAAAGAGCGTAATGAGCCGCCCGATGAACTCACCCCACGACTCCGGGTGGATGACAAGATCCTCAAGGAGATCCTGAGAAGCCTCTATTACCCCGAAAGCCCCTATGAGTTTTCGGTCCTGCCGGTGGACATCCTTGGACAGGTGTACGAACAGTTCCTGGGCAAGGTGATTGTCCTTAAGTCGCCCACACGCGCGGAGGTGGAGGAGAAGCCGGAGGTGCGCAAGGCCGGCGGGGTCTTTTACACGCCGACCTATATTGTCGATTACATTGTCAAGCACACGCTCGGTCCGTTCTTGGAGGGAAGAGGACCAGAAGACATTCGCGCCGGCGCGCTCCGGGTTCTCGATCCCGCGTGTGGTTCGGGCTCCTTCTTGTTGGGGGCCTACCAATACCTGCTGGATTGGCATCGGGACTGGTACAATGCCAATGGTCCGGAGAAGTGGTCGCGTGGCAAGAATCCAAGGTTGGTGCAGACCGGATCCCTCGCTCCTCGGGCCGCGGCTCGCGGGGAGTCGCGAGAGAACGGCTGGCGCCTGACCCTTCCCGAAAGAAAGCGCATCCTCCTGGACCATATCTTCGGCGTGGATATCGATCCACAAGCCGTGGAGGTGACCAAGCTCTCGCTGCTCATCAAGGTGGTCGAGGGGGAGACCGGGGAGAGCTTGGAGAACCAGCGCACGATCTACCATGAGCGCGCTCTTCCGGATCTCGGCGCGAACATCAAGTGCGGCAATTCGCTGATCGGCCCGGACATCTATCGCGGCCGGCAGATGGAGATGTTTGACGAGGAGGAGCTTTATCGGATCAATGCGTTCGATTGGAGGCGGGAGTTTCCTATGGTGTTCGGCTCGACTTCCTCCCACTCCCTCCCCTGGTCGTCAAGTCGAGATTCCCTTGCCCCCTCCCACTCCCTCCCCCGGTCGGGGGAGGGTTGGGGTGGGGGCTTCCACGCGGTCATCGGAAATCCGCCATACATCCGCATCCAATCCCTTCAAGAGAACCGACCCCACGAGGCGGCGTATTACAGGGAACGATTCCGCGCCGGGGGCAAGGGGAACTTCGATATTTATGTTCTGTTCGTGGAACACGGACTGGACCTTCTGAATGAGACTGGTCGGCTCGGCTTCATCCTGCCGCACAAGTTCTTCAACGCGAAATACGGCGCGCCGCTACGAGCCATAATCGCCGAGGGGAAGCATCTGTCACACGTCGTCCATTTCGGGGACCAGCAGGTTTTCAAGGGGCCGACGACCTATACGTGTCTGCTGTTTCTTGAAAAGCGGGGCGCCACCGAGTGTCACATAGTTCGAGTGAGTAGTCTTATGGATTGGCTGGATCGTAAACCGGCTGTCGAAGGAAATGTTCCGGCGCGCCTCATCTCCGCGGCGGAGTGGTCGTTTCCAGTCGGAAACGGACGGCGACTCCTGGAGCGCCTCAGCAAATTCCCCGTGAAGTTGTCGGACGCCACCACGCGGATCTTCCAGGGGATCAAGACAAGCTCGGACAAGGTTTATGTTGTTGAGGAGGTTTCGAGACGTGGAAGGCAGGTTCAAGTCCACTCTCGAGAAACCGATTCCAAGTACTGGCTGGAGAAAGCCCTCCTCCACCCCTTGATCAAGGGTGGCGACAGCAAACGATACGCCCTTTCACGCACAAAACTCCTGATTCTGTTCCCTTATGCGCCAAGCACGGAAGCGAAGATGACCCTTATCTCAAGGGAAGTCATGGAAAAGAAATATCCGCACGCTTGGGAATACCTCCTCGCAAACAGAAAAGTCCTTCGCGACCGCGAGCGCGGGAGGATGCGCGTTCGGGACTGGCATGGCTATATATACCCCAAGGCCCTCGATATCATGCATCATCCGAAGATATTCACCCCGGACATCGCTGCTCGGGCATCCTTTTCGCTCGACCCCACCGGCGAGGTGTTCTTCTTGGGTGGAGTCGCGGGGGGATACGGAATTCTACCAAGACCAGAGTTCAATCAGTACTATCTCCTCGGGCTTCTCAACAGCCGTGTGCTGGAGTGGGTCATTCGGAGGACAACGACCCAGATGAGGGGCGGGTATTACAGTTACGAGTCGCGCTTTATACGAAATCTCCCCATCCGCCCGATCGATTTCTCCGACAAGAAGGACAGGGCCCGCCACGAACGAATGGTCTCCCTCGTGGAGCGCATGCTCGATCTGCACAAGCGGCTGCCCGAGGCGAAAACCGATCATGCGAAAACCCTGCTCCAGCGCCAGATCGAGGCCACCGACACCGAGATCGACGAGCTGGTGTACGACCTTTACGAGCTTACCCCAGAGGAAATCCGCATCATCGAGGAGGGCTTTTAAGCGCTCCCAGGCGGGGCATCCGGCCCCTTGCCTGTCCTCCCTCCCGGATTTCCGGCCCCGGACTCGCTCCCATCCCCCACCCTGTTCATCCCCCGCCCATCTGTGATACTAAACGCGGACTTTTCCCGAGGAACCCAGCAAGTCGAGGCCCATGGACCAAACTCTCAAACGCAACTTTTCAATCATCGCCCACATCGATCACGGCAAATCGACCCTCGCGGACCGGATTCTCGAGATCACCCGCGCCCTTTCCGAGCGCGAGATGCGCGAGCAGGTTCTCGACTCCATGGACCTGGAGCGCGAGCGGGGGATCACCATCAAGGCCCAGGCCGCGCGGCTTTCATTCCAGTCCGCGGATGGGCGCACCTACGCCCTCAATTTGATCGACACCCCCGGCCATGTGGACTTCCACTATGAGGTCTCCCGCTCGTTGGCGGCCTGCGAGGGCGCTGTGCTGGTGGTGGACGCCGCCCAAGGGGTCGAGGCGCAAACCATCGCCAACCTCTACAAAGCGGTCAACGAGGGGCTCACGATCATCCCCGTCTTAAACAAGATCGACCTCCCCAGCGCCGATGTCGAGGCGGTCAAGGGGCAGGTGCTGGACCTTCTCGGCTGCGAGGAGAGCGAGATTCTGGCGGTGAGCGCCAAGGATGGCACCGGGGTCTCCGAGGTCCTTGAGGCGGTGGTCCGGCGGGTCCCGCCACCCTCGGGCGGCGAGGGTGTTGCCCTGCGCGCGCTCGTGGTCGATTCGGTTTACAACATCTACCGCGGGGTGGTGGCCTATGTCCGGGTGGTGGATGGAGAGATTGTCGAGGGCGGGAAAATCCGCCTGATGGCCACCGAACAGGAGCATGAAGTCCTGGAGGTCGGGGTCTTCACCCCCAAGATGGTCCGCACGGGCAAGCTCGAGACCGGGGATGTGGGTTATGTGATCGCCAACATCAAAACGGTCGCGGACCTGCAAGTGGGCGACACCATGACCGACGCCCGAAATTCCGCGCGGGAGATGTTGCCCGGCTACCAGCCCGTGCTGCCCGTGGTGTTCTGCGGCCTGTTCCCGGTGGAGTCACACCAATACGAGGAGCTCCGCGACGCCCTTGAGAAGCTCCATCTCAACGATTCGGCGTTCCAATACGAGCCGGAGACCAGCGCCGCGCTCGGTTTCGGGTTCCGTTGCGGGTTTCTCGGCACGCTCCACATGGAGATCGTGCAAGAGCGATTGGAGCGCGAGTATGACCTTTCACTGGTGGTCACCGCGCCCAACGTGGTCTACGAGTTGGTCCTGACCAACGGCGAGACGATCCATATCGACAACCCGGCGCAATTGCCGCATCCGAGCAAGATCGAGGAGTTCCGCGAGCCGTTCATCCACGCCACGATTCTCACCGATCAGGATTCGGTGGGTGGAATTCTCAAAATCTGCTCGGACCGACGCGGGGAGACGCGCGGCATGGAATACCTCCCCGGGAATCGCGTGATCCTGCGGTATGACTTGCCGCTCGCGGAGGTGGTTCTCGATTTCCATGACAAGCTCAAGTCGGTCTCGCGCGGTTACGCCTCCTACGACTATGAGTTGATCGGGTTCCGTCCCGGGGCGCTTGTGAAGCTGGACATCCTGGTGAACGGCGAGCCGGTGGACGCCCTTTCCCTGATTGTCCACCAGGAGAAGGCGTATAACCGGGGCAAGGCGCTGGTGGAGAAGCTGCGCGAGGTGGTTCCCCGTCAGCTCTTTGATGTCGCCATCCAGGCGGCCATCGGGACCAAGATCATCGCGCGGGAGAATGTCCGGGCGCTGCGGAAGAATGTGACCGCCAAGTGCTATGGCGGCGACATCACCCGTAAGCGCAAACTCCTGCAACGCCAGCGCGAGGGAAAACGTCGGATGAAGCAGGTGGGGAATGTGGAGCTCCCGCAGGATGCGTTCCTCGCGGTGTTGAACGTGGATTAGGCCGAACCCACGCTAACCCCCGGCGGCCAGACCTCCCGCTTCCTCGTCCGACTTCAGTCCCGGAACGCCTTGAACGCCCTTGGGGGTTTTGAGGGTGAGCGAGAAATAGGCCCCGATGCTGCGGTCCTTGGTTTCCCGGCGCGACTCGCGTACGCCCACATCCAGAATCCAGTCGTGGAAATCCCTTCCGAGCACAAAGCGCCGCTGACGGGTGATGCTATCGTTGATGTCGTAGAACTCGGAATAGGAGAGGCGGTAGCGGGAGGAGAGCGCGAGGTCGGCGGTGACCGTCACCTCCTGCTCGGCCTCCTTCACCGATTCGTTGACTCGGAACTCGGAATAGGCGGTGGTGAGCGCGAGCGGTTCGGTGGGACGCCAGGTCACCGCGTTGCGGAATGAGCGCACAAAGCTGCCATTGGGCTCATACTCCAGGTAGGAGGTGAAGCCGAGCCACTCGAACGGGTTCACGAAAAGCTCGCCGAAGACGGTGGCGAACTCTTCCTCGCCGCGGTCGGTTTCCGTGAAGTCCAAGGCGGTGGAGAGAGACGCCACCACGACATCGCGAACATTTCCCCCAGCCTTGCGTGTTTGGTAACGGGTTTCCAGGCGGAACTCAAACCCGAAGAATTCGTCCCGGATGCTGTCCACCTCATCGATCACCGGCCACCCTGGGATTCGGTTGTCCGCCAGCCTCGGGTCGCGCGAGCGGATGATGGGGTCGGTCAGAGCGGGGAGCCCGACGGGGTCCTCGCTGTCGGGGTGGATGTCCTCGATGTCCTTGGTCGGAAGCCTCCCGACCAGGCCGATTCCCGGTTCGAGGAGCAAGCGGCGTTCGATGCCCGCGGCGGGGTCATCAAAGCGCATGGCGCGCCGGGTGGTGAACTCCACGCCGCCCGAAAGAATCCCGCGCAGCAGGGAGTCGTATTCCTCATCGAGCTCCGCGCGGAGGTGGTCCCCGCGGACAGTCTCAACCCTCAGGTTGCGCTCGGCGTTGCTGTAGGCGGTCCCATCAAGAGACAGAAAAGGAATCAGCGTGAAGGTCTCAAAGACCAACGGGCGGTTGACCTCGCCGGAGATATTGGCGCGCTGGAAATCCTGCTTGGTTTCCAATTCGTAAACCCCGGTGTCGCCGGGCGCGACAGGGATATTGGCTCGGTCCACGCGCTCTGAGCGGTCCACATTGACTGTCTGACGGCTGGCATAGTTCCCCGCGGAAAAGCGGAATCGATGGTAGAAGTCGGTTCCCGTGATCGGACGGCGTTTGGAGTCATAGACCACTTCATCGCGCTCATCCTCCTGGAATTCAAGGACATTGAAGTCCTGGAGTCTGTGCTTGGTGATGAGTCGGAAGTTGCTGTTGGTCCGTGTGCGCGCGAGATTGAGGAACGGATAGCGGTCGTTGGTCAGGTCCTCGCGGGAGAAGCCTCGGATCAGCTCCTCGGCATCATAGTCTTCATCGAAGTCGGGATCCGAAAGGACTTTACCCTTGCCGGTGAGGGTCCATTCCTGATTGAAGCGCTGGAAGTGCTGAAAGGCGACCTTGCTTCGGGAGCCTTCCGTGTCCTCCTTGGCGTTCTGGTTTTCGTCGAAGTTGTCTTTTTGGTCGATGAAGTATCCGTGGATGTAGCTCGGGGCTTCTTTCTGATTGAGGTAGTTCCAACGCCCGCCCACTCCAACCCCCTGCTTCGAGAAGTAGTCGGCGTAGAGGGTCCCGCGCAGGAGGGGGTGAATGACCTTGTTGTAGTGGAAGTGGAAGCGGTTCAACCAGGTGAACCCCTTGTTGCTGTCCACTCCGGCCTGAATGACTTGAGCGTAAGGCTCTTTGCGAAGGGAGCGGGTGAGGTACGGAAAATAGAAGATCGGAACCCGGATCACCCGATAGAGCGCGCCATAGAGCCACACGCGCGCCTCCGGAACCACGCGGAAGAAATCCGCCTCCAGGTGGTAGTGCGGGATGGCGTATTCGCAGGCGGTGATGGTCCCATCCAGGATCTCGTAGCTGTACGCCTGCTCGACCCCCGCTTTGTCGCGGATATCGATCTCGCGGATTTCGATCTTGCCTCCGGAGACATGAATCTCGTTGTTACGCATGTTGGCGTTGGTGAGAATTCCCCGGCGGGCGTCGAGGTTGTATTCGAGATGCTCGCCGAGGAGGAGCTGCGGGCCGACCGTGGCGCGGACATTCCCGAACGCCGTGATCTGGGCGGAGAGCTCATCGTAGGTGATGCGGTCGGCCATGAAGCTCGCATCCCCGTAAAGGATGGTCGGGCGGACATCCCCCACGCGCGAGAGGGTGAGGACATTGTAGTCCTTCCCGGCGACCGTGGTGCGTTCGATGTCGAGGGGGACCGGGGAACCGATGGTGAACGGCAACGCCTGGGCCATTGCGCAGACCACCAGACCCGCCACTCCACATGCAAGCGCGCCCCACCACCCGCGGAAAGTCATGACACTAAGGTAGAATCGACCGTGAAGCCGGTCAAGTTAAGCTGCGGAAAATCCAAGAATTGGGACCGATTGTTTCAGTCCCTGGGATCTTCCTCTTCGTCGTCCAAATCTTCCTCGTCGCCTTCCTCCTCCTCAACCTCGTCGGAGAAATCCTCCTCTTCCTCTTCGGATTCCGCGCCGTCCTCCTCCTCTTCCTCGTCCTCATCCTCCTGAGGAGTGGAGAGAACTCGGGTGACAAAGGCGGCCAAGGGACTGTGGGAGACAAACCGGTCACGCCCCTCGGAGCGTCGCCTGAGATAGGCTTCATGGTCCTCCAGGATCAGATGCGCGGCCTCTTCCTGGCCCCACTCCCGGAGAATGGCGGCGAGGGTCGCGCGCTTACGTCCGCGCCACTCCGCGAAGAGCGCGCGGTACTCCTCGGGTGTTTCGGGGTCTTCCGGGTCCCAATAGTCGCGTTCGCCCTTTCCGGCGGCCTCGCGCATGGACTTGAACTTGTCGCGGTATTCGATATCAAAGATGCGGTCGAGTTTGTCCTCGGCCAGGGTTTCGACTCCGCTGGCGAAGAGGTAGAAGAGCTCGTCCGCGGTGGGGGTTTCGATCTTGCCCTGAGCGAGGGCTTGCTGGAGCTCCTTACAGGTGCGCAAGAACTCCTGAAGATTGGGGAATTCCGGGGGGAAATTCTTCAGCAGGGCTTCCGCGCGCGCGGCAAGGCTCACGGGTCGGCGGGGACCTCCGCGCCCGCGTCGACGGCGTCGGGAAGGCTCGCCACCCCTCGAGGGTTGGGGGGGCCGAGCGACACGCGGGGCGGCGCCCTTGGGAGTGGCCGGGACGGGGCGACCTCCCTTGGCCGGCTGAGCGCCCTGCTGGGAGCGCCGCGCCTGCGGCTGCCCGCCGGCCTGCTGACCTCCACCCGGGCCGCGTCGACGGCGTTTTCTAGCCATGTGAAATCTCCCGCTCCGAACGCGAGGCGCGCGCAAGGGTTGGCTTGGCGCGCATCATCAGGATTGCCCGGGTCGCCTCTGGTCGCCCTGATTGGAAACCAGGGCCACCGCTCCCCGCTCGCTTCGTTTGGGTGAAGCCAAAAGCAGCGGGCGCGTGTCGGGCAGAACTCGTTTCACGGCCAGATGGATTCCCTCGACCTCTCGGACTCCCAAGGTCTCTTTGAGCTCATTTTCGAGAACCGATTGGAGGCGCTCCTCAAGGATCGGGAGCGGAGCCTCGTTGGTCAGGATTGCCTCGACACGAAGCGTCCAACCGACGGCGCCTCTCTCGAACCGGATTCTGACCGAATCCACGCCGGCGACTCGCACCGACTCGCGCTCAAGATAATCGACTATCGCCTCGGAGGATATCCGGACCTCGCCGCGCTCGGTCCGCTGAACCACTTCCTCGCTCTGTTGTTCGGAGGCGCGAGGGCCCCAGCCCGCCAGCAGTCCCGTTGAAATCAGGAGCGCGCCGATCCCTCCAGCCAGGAGGCGGAGGACCCAGCCCGCGGAATCAAGACCGGAAAGCATGGAGAGCGAGCTCAGGCCCTGGCTCCAGCCGAAAGCGGCCGCGATACAGGAAACTCCCAGGAGAAAGATCACGCCCAGACAGACTGCGGCGGCTATGACGGTGATCGAGACGGGTGATCGAAACCGGAGCGGCGACGGACGGTTCAAGAACCGGCCTCCCTTCGGTCCTCGATCTGAAGGGTCCGAGGCTCGCCCGGTCCAGGCAGCGCGGTGGGTGGAGTGGGGCGGAAGACCCCATCGATCTTGATATCCACACGGGCCACCTTGAGACCCGTGGAGGCCTCGATCCGCCGGACCACTTTTTCCTGGAACAGAGCCGCCGAGGTGCGGATCGAGGGACCGTACCGAACCATCAGGCGGGTCTCGACCAACACCTGGCCTTCGGGGTTGAAATCCACATGGATATACCGATCCACCCCTTTGCGGTTGACTTGCTCAACCGGTTCGCTCGGAACCGGGCCGTTAGGGAGGACAAAGACATCCGACAGGCCGAGCTCGGGGAGCACGCACAAGCGGGTGACAATCGAGGGATCGATGTAGATCCGGCCCAGTTCGCTTTCAAAAAAACCTTTCATCACGCGGCCTCTCCAGGGGAGTATGCCCTATCCGTGGAGAATTGCGCAAGAATCTCCTCCACATATCCGGTGTGAACCCGCCCTTCGGTGAAAATCGGATGGTTCATGATCCGCTGGTGGAAGGGGATGGTGGTCCGGACCCCCTCGATCACGAATTCGTCGAGGGCGCGGCGCATGCGAATGATGGCCTCGGGGCGTGTGGGGGCATGGACAATCAGCTTGGCGATCAGGGAATCGTAATTGGGGGGAATGCGGTATCCGGTGTAGGCGTGCGAATCAACCCGGACCCCAAATCCTCCGGGGGCGTGGTAGGTCTCCAATCGTCCGGGATGGGGTGAGAAGTTGTTGGCCGGGTCCTCGGCGTTGATCCGGCACTCGATGGCATGCCCCTGTTGAAGGATGTCTTTCTGGCGCGGACGCAAGGTCTCACCGGCGGCTATGCGAATCTGCTCGGCCACCAGGTCCACGCCGGTCACCATTTCGGTCACCGGATGCTCGACCTGAATACGGGTGTTCATCTCCAGGAAATAGAAGTCGCCGGAGGGGGCGAGGAGGAACTCCACGGTCCCTGCGCTCTGATATCCCACCGCTTTGGCGCAGCGCACCGCGGCCTCGCACAGGCGTCGTTGGACCTTGGTCGGAACCTGCGGCGCGGGGGACTCCTCGACCAGCTTCTGGTATCGGCGCTGGGAGGAGCAGTCGCGCTCGCCGAGGTGGATGATGTTGCCCTTCTGGTCGCCGAGCACCTGGACCTCGACATGGCGCCCCTTTTCAACGTACTTCTCGACATACACCTCGCTGGACTTGAAGGCCACCTTGGCCTCGCTGGAAGCCGTGGTGAAGGCCTTGGCGAGGGCGGCCTCGGTGTGGGCAATCCGCATCCCTCGTCCCCCGCCGCCGCCCGAGGCCTTCAGGATGACCGGGTAACCGATCAGGCGCGCGGCGGCTCGGGCCTCTTCCATGGAGTTCACGGGTCCATCCCCGCCGGGAAGAACCGGGACCCCGGCTTGCTTGGCGATGGCGCGCGAGGTGAGTTTGTCCCCCATCTTGGAGATCACGCTCGGATCGGGCCCGATGAAGCGGAGATTGCAGGATTCACAGACCTCCGCGAAGTGGGCGTTCTCGGCCAGGAAGCCGTAACCGGGATGGATCGCCTCGGCGTCCGTGATCTCGGCGGCGGCGATGATTCGGGGGACCGCCAAATAGCTCTCGGAGGCGGGAGCCGGGCCGATGCAGATGTGTTCATCCGCGAAGCGCACATGCAGGCTGTCTCGGTCGGTTTCGGAATACACCGCGACCGTGCGGATGCCGAGCTCCCGGCAGGCGCGGATCACTCGGAGCGCGATTTCGCCCCGATTGGCGATCAGAATCTTTTCAAACATGGTTCAAGCTCCCGCCACGCGCGCCGGTTCCCCGGCGCGCGGCCGGGGAACCTCCCAGGAGGCGGCCCGCAGGTAACGGCAGGCCTCCTCGGGCGGCGTCGGATTGATGAAAAAGCCGCTGCCCCACTCGAATCCCGCCACCGTGGTGAGGGTCGGGATGATCTCGATGTGCCAATGGTAATAGGCCAAGCCGGGGTTCCTCGGTGGGGCGACATGCAGCATGAAGTTAAAGGGGGGATCATCCAGGGCGTTCCAGATTCTGCCAAGGGTCCGTCTCAAGATATCCGCCAGGTCATCGCTCTCGCTCCTTGCGAGGGTGTCGAAGTGGCTGGCGTGGAAACGAGGCAGTATCCAGGTTTCGAAGGGAAAACGCGAGGCGTAAGGGTTCATCGCCACAAAGTGGCTGGACTCCTCCACCACGCGAAGCGGTTTACGCTCTTCCTGGCCGATCATGTCGCAGAACACACAGCGGTCCTTGTATTCGTGGTAGTTCTCCGCGCCGCGCAGCTCCTCGCGCACACGGATCGGGATGATCGGGGTGGCGATCAACTGGGTGTGCGGATGCTCCAGGGAGGCTCCCGCCGCGGGTCCGTGGTTCTTGAAGATCAGGACATACCCGACGCGCGGGTCGCGCGAGTGCTCCTCGATCCGGCTCCGGTATGCCCACAGCACCTCGCGCATGTGGGCCTTGGTCAGGGAGGCGAGCGGAGCCTGATGCTCGGCGGTCTCGATAATCACCTCATGGGCCCCCACGCCGTGGATCAGGTCATACATGCCCTCCGCGCGGCGTGTGACCTCCCCCTCGCTCACCAACGCGGGGTATTTGTTGGGAACCACTCGGACCCACCAATCCTCGGCCAGCGGTCCGCCGCCGGAGGGGCTGAAGCGGTAAACCTCGCCGGGGGTCATGGATTCGTTTCCGGGGCAGAACGGGCAGATTCCCGGACGGCTCTCGCCGCGGAGGGTCGAATACTCCTTGGGTCGCTTGTTGCGTTCGGTGGCGATGATCACCCACCGGCCCGTGATCGGGTCCTTGCGGAGCTCGGACACTTCGCTCACTCAGCTCCCCGGTCAGTCCAAGGCCAGCGAGGCGTCTGTCACCGCCCCAAGCGAGGCGGAAGAGACCGCGCCGGCGTACTTGGCGAGGACCCCGCGGGTATAGCGAGGCTTGGGAGCCTTCCACTTGGCGCGGCGCGCCTTGATCTCGGATTTGGGGATGTCCAGGTTGATCTCACGCTTCTGGGCATCGATGATGATCCGGTCGCCGTTCTTGACCAGCGCGAGCAACCCGCCCAGCTGCGCCTCCGGGGTGATGTGTCCCACCACGAACCCGTGACTGCCGCCGCTGAAGCGCCCATCGGTAATCAGGGCGACATCGCGCCCCAGCCCTCGTCCCATGATCGCGGAAGTGGGGGAGAGCATCTCGCGCATGCCGGGGCCGCCCTTGGGGCCTTCGTAGCGGATCACAATCACATCCCCCTTCTTGACCGTGCCGTTCAGAATGCGCTTGAGGGCCGCCTCCTCGGAGTCGAAGACCCTGGCGGTTCCCTCGAAGCGAGTCCCTTCCTTGCCGGTGATTTTGGCCACCGCTCCCTCCGGCGCGAGGTTCCCGCGCAGGATCACCAAGTGTCCATCTTTCTTGATCGGGTCCTCGAAGGAGCGGACGATGTCCTGGTTGGTCGGGTACGGCTTCACATCCGCCAGGTTCTCCGCGAGGGTCTTTCCGGTGACCGTGAGGCAGTCCCCATGCAGCAGCCCCTTCTCGAGCAGCATCTTCATGAGCGGGACAAGTCCCCCGATCTCGATCAGACGCGCCATCACATACTTGCCGCTCGGCTTGAGGTCCGCCAGAACCGGAACACGTTTGCCCACACGGGTGAAATCGTCGAGCGAGAGTTTGATCTTGGCCGAATGGGCCATCGCGATCAGGTGAAGAATCGCGTTGGTCGATCCGCCCAGGGCGGTCACCACCGCGATGGCGTTTTCAAAGGCTTTTTTGGTCAAGATATCCTTGGGGGTGATCCCGAGGCGGATCAGGTTGAGGACCGCCTCGCCCGCTCGGCGGCAGTCATCCGCCTTCTCCTCGGAGATCGCGTTCTGAGCCGAGCTGTTATGCAGACTCATTCCCAACGCCTCGATGGCCGAGGCCATGGTGTTGGCGGTGTACATTCCCCCGCAGGAGCCGGGACCGGGGATCGAGCAGGCTTCGATCTGACGAAGCTCGGCATCGTCGATGGCGCCGTTGGCGTGCTGGCCAACCGCCTCGAAGACCGAGACAATGTCCACATCCTTGCCCTTGTGGCAGCCGGGGAGGATGGTGCCGCCATAGACGAACACGGCGGGTCGATTCAGGCGGGCGATGGCCATGATGCAGCCCGGCATGTTCTTATCGCAGCCGCCGATGGCGACAAAGCCATCGAAGCCCTCGCAACCCACCACGGTTTCGATGGAGTCGGCGATCACTTCGCGGGAAACCAGGGAGTATTTCATCCCCTCGGTTCCCATTGAGATACCGTCCGAGATGGTGATGGTGTTGAAGATCACGGACTTCCCGCCGGCGGCGTCGACACCGCGCGCGGCGTGTTCCGCCAGGGTGTTGATATGCATGTTGCAGGGGGTCACCATGCCCCAGGTGGAGGCAATTCCGATCTGGGGTTTGGCGAAGTCCTCCACGGTGAATCCGACGGCGTGGAGCATGGCGCGACTGGGCGCGCGTTCCGCGCCGTCGGTCACGATCGAAGAATACTTACGAAGGGAGGCCGCCGTGGGCTTCCCGTTCCCCCGGCCGGTTTTGGATGTTGTCGGCATGATCGGTCCTCTTTTCGGATCTCTGGTGATTGGGAGTGAAAATGGACGGGACTGGGGGGAAAGTCAAGCGGATTGGGGGTTCGACGAGGGTCTGTCACCTCGGCTAGGATGTGGTACAGTGGAGCTCAAGCTGCGAAGGGAGAGGAACCATGCAGTCACTTTCACGAAGAGAGTTTGTTGCTTCAACGCTGGTTGGGGTTTCGACCCTTGCCACAGTCGGTGGCCGTTCCTGGGGCGCGGGCCCCGGCTGGGTGATGGGGTGTCAGAGCTACAGCTTCCGGAAGTTCAGTTTCGAGGACTCGATCAAGAACCTCAAGGAGCTCGGTCTTGAACACATGGAATTTTGCGCGGTGCACTTCCTTACCGGAGCCGCGCGCGAGGGACTCTCCAAGGTCAAGGCGACCATCGAGGCGGCCAAGATCCGGGTTCCCTGCTATGGCGTGGAGGGCTTCAGCGCGGATGTCGAGGCCAACCGGCGCAAGTTCGAGTTCGGCAAATACATGGGCATCGGGATCCTCACCGCCGACCCCGAACCGGAATCCTTCGACAACCTGGAGAAGCTCTGCGAGGAATACAAGATCAAGGTCGCGATCCACAATCATGGCCCCAAGGCGCGCTATGACAAGGTGAGCGACACGCTTAAGGCGGTGGAGGGAAAGAGCGCGATGATCGGGGCGTGCGTGGACACTGGCCATGTCATCCGCTCGGGGGAGAAGCCGCACGAGGTCATTCGCGCCCTCGGCGCAAGGGTTCACTCCCTGCACCTCAAGGACTGGCGGCACGGCGGCGAGGAACAGATCCTCGGTGAGGGGGACATGGACCTCAGCGAGGTTGCCAAGGCTCTCAGAGAGCTCCAATTCACCGGACCGATCATGATGGAATATGAGAACAGCCCGGAGAATCCGCTCCCCGACATGAAGAAGGGGCTGGCCAATTGGCTGGCGGCTTCGGCGTAGGTCGGGCATCGTTGGAGTTCGAGGAGTCGAAGGGCCGCGCTCGAGCGTGGCCCGGTGGCAAATGGACGCGACAGAGCGCGTCCCTCCAAACTCCCGGAGGGGTTGGTTGCATGTCCCATCCAAACACCAATGGAAAGCGTAAGGGCTTGCCTCACTCCAAGGGCTGCTTTGTCTGCGGAGAGGACAACCCCGATGGCTTTCGGGGCAAGTTCGAGCTCGATGAACGGAACCATGTCCGGTTCCATTTCATTCCCCGCCAAACCATGCAGGGCTATGGCACGGTGATGCACGGCGGGCTTCAGGCGACCATCCTCGACGAAACCATGGGGTGGGCCACCGCCGTGGCCAGCGGACGCATGACTGTGCTCGCGGAGATCAATGTGCGCTATTTGCTGAGGACCCCCATCGGCGAGGAGCTGATCGCGGAAGCCTGGGCCACCGAGGTGAAGAAACGCTTGGTCAAAGCCGAGGCGGTCATCCGTGACAAGGAGGGCGTGATCTACGCTCGCGCGCACGGAAAGTTCACCCCCCTCTCCGAGGAGGAGACCCGGTATGTGGACAGCCACCTGATCTACCACGAGGGGGACCTGAGGATCTTCGACCACCTGAGCGCGGTGGAGGGGCCGGTTCACAAGGTTCCGATCTGAGCATGGGGAGAGCGATGAACCGCGAGGGGATTCTCCTCATCGCCCACGGGAGCCGCGAGGAGATCGCCAACCGCGAGTTGGTCGAGATGGCGGAGCGGCTCTCCCGACGTTTTGGGGACCGCGAGGTGGTCGCCTGTTTCCTGGAGATCGCCAGTCCCTCGATCCCCGAAGGATTCCGGATGGCCGTGGAGCGGGGCTGCCGCGAGCTGTGCGCGGTGCCGTTCTTCCTTGCCACCGGCGCGCACGTGGGCCAGGATATCCCTCGGATCCTCGCGGAGTGCCGCGCCGACCATCCGGAGGTCGGGGTCCGCATCACGGCGGCGGTGGGACCGGATCCCCGTCTGGATGACATCGCCGTGGCGCGAATCGAGAGTGATCCGCGGTCTTAATCCGGGTTCGGGAGGGAACAAGATGACCATCGCGGCATCCCCCAAGGAGAAATGGCTGCTCAAGAAGGCCGGCGACCGTGAGGAGTTCCGCAGCGTGTGCGGGTTCCGGCGGAATGTGCTCACCGCGCTGGACGAGACTCGGATGTCGATATCGCATTTGCGCATCCACGAATCCCGCGAGCATTACCACAAGGTCCTCGAAGAGGTTTACTTTGTCCTCAAGGGCGAGGGGGCGATCTGGTTGGACGGAGAAAGGCTCCCGCTCTCGGAAGGAGATGCCGTCGTGGTCCGTCCCGGAGTCCGCCACCATTCCGAGGGGGAAATCGAGGTCCTGATCATCTGTTCGCCCCCCTATGAGGACAGCGACGTTTATTTCGATGAGTGAGGGGCCCGAGAATCAAGGCATTTACACCGGTTTCGCCCGCGGATACGACCGGGTGATGCGGGATGTGGATTACCCGAAGTGGGCCCAACACATTCTTTCCCTGATCCGTGATTTCCGGTTTGCCGGAAAGAGACTCCTGAATCTCGCCTGCGGCACCGGCAACATGGAGGTCTACTGGGCCGCCAAGGGTTTTCAGGTCACCGGGATAGACCGCTCGGAGGAGATGGTCGAAATGGCGCGCGCGAAACTCCCGCGCGGCTGCCGGGTCCGCTTTGGGATCGGCGACATGCGGACTTTCGACCTCGGTGAAACCTTCGACTTGGCGCTGTGCCTGTACGACTCGCTGAATTATCTCACCCGTGCAAGGGAAGTGCAGGACTGCTTTCGGCGGGTTCACTCGCATCTCAAGGCGGGCGGGGGCTTCATCTTCGATGTGGCCACCGAAACCAACATCCTCGAAAACTTCACCCAGTCCACCTACGCCGAGAATTTCGAGGATTTCGCCTACATCTGGGACAACGAATACAACATGCGGACCAAGATCTGCCGGAGCGATTTTCATTTCTTCTATCGAGTTGGAAGATCGAGCCGGTTCGAGCGCTTTTCGGAGACTCACTACCAGAAGATCTACGCCACGCGAGATCTGATTCGCTGGCTTGAAGATGCCGGGTTCGAGTGTCTCGCGGTCTATGATGGGATCTCGCGCGACTATCCGGACACCGCCGCGGAACGCATTCATTTCGTGGCCCGGAGAATCTGAGGGAAGCCGATGGCGATGGTCCTGCGCTGGTTCGCGCCCGCGGCCCTTTTCGTGTTGCTCTTGGGGCTGCTGCTCTCCGCGCGCGACCAGCGCCGTCAGGCCTGGGTGGAGCTCGAAAAGACCTTGGAGGCCACCCTGCTGCTCGAAGCCAACGCGCGCGCGATCTGGCTTTCCGAGCGCCTCGACCCCTTCTATCCGGCGTGGCGCGAGGAGCCGGAGCCGCTCTTGCCGGACCTCTCCGGCGCAGGCTGGTTGCTCCTCGATTCCAGCGGGGAGGTTGCCCTCCACTTTCAGACCCGGCAAGTTCTGTACGCCGATCCCCCTTCGGCCACTCGCGAGGTGGATTGGAAACCGGACCGTGACTATTTCCTCAGCGCGCTTGCCGGAGAGGAGAGCGTGGCCCCGGCGCGGACCGGTGGAAGGCGCCTGGTGAAGACGGTTTTCACTCCGGTCTCGGTCAAGAGCGAGTCGATCAGCACACGCTGGGTGCTTGTCGGACAGGTGGGGCCGGGAAGCGGCGGGGACAGCTATTTCGCGAACCTGCTTAAATCGCAGAGACGGTTCTGGTCCACCGCCCTACCGATCAGCGTGGCGGGCATACTCCTGCTGGTCCTGTTGCTCCGTCGGCTCGCGGTGACCTACCGGCTGGAACAATCGCTGCGCGAGGCGGAGGAGTCGATGGAGCTCGAATCGCTGACCTCGACCCTCGCGCATGAGCTCCGCAACCCCCTGTCCATCATTCAAAGCTGCGCGGAGATTGTGGGGAAACGGGAGAAGCTCACCCCCGATGGGCGCGAACTGATCGAGGATCTATTGAGCGAGGTGCGCCGAACGCAGGATGTGCTCTCCCGCCACCTTCACCCGGAGCGCGGCGACTTGGAGGAGGTCGAGAATCTTCCGGATTTCTGTCGCCGGTTCTGGCAGAAGCGTCAAGCCCTGCTCCAGACTCAATCGATCCGGCTAGCCACGGACATCCCGGATTCTCCGGTTTCGGTCCGCGCGGTCCCCGATCAGCTGGAAAAGATTCTGGACAACCTGTTGCGAAACTCGATCGAGGCGCTACCGGGCGGGGGGGAGGTTCGTTTTACCCTGGTGGACCGGGGGGCCAGGGCGGAACTTGTGTTCCAGGACAATGGCCCCGGTCTGCGGATTGCGTCGTTCTTTTCGAGGGAAGGATGGAAATACGGCAGTTCCAAGCCAAGGGGGAAGGGAGTCGGCCTGCGCTTGGCGCGAAAGTGGGTCTCCAAATGGGGCGGAAGGCTCCGCGCCGGAAACCGGAGACGTGGGATTCTCGGACGAATCGAAGGGGCCGAGATTCGGATCGCCTTGGCGCGCACGGGGAAGTTTCAGGCGGATTGATCCGGAGCGACCGGCTCTCGCTCTCGCGCGCGCCGGGCATCCGCCCGAGGGGCGAGGAACCGCGCCCCTTCCAGCGAACAGGGCGGGACCTTGCCGCCCCTCCTTCCAGAGGATATGTCCCTTCGGGTATGGTTCTCCTGTTTCGGCGGCCAAGCTTTGCCCGCCGATCCATCCCGCCCAGGAGGTCTGTGACCCCATGCCCGACACGCGGCAAAAAGCCCCATTTGTGATGAATATGAAGGCCGGAACCTATGCTTGGTGTCGTTGCGGACAATCGAACCGACAACCCTACTGCGATGGGTCCCATCGCGGGACCGGCAAGACCCCCATCGTGGTCGAGATCGAAGAGGACCGCGAGGTGGCTTGGTGTGGGTGTAAGGAGTCCGGGGACGCTCCGTTTTGCGATGGCTCCCACGAGCGTCTCTAGTCGTAGGATCATCCGAGTCTTTTCAAACCCTTTGATCCCAGCGGGCGGGATTCAAAAGTCCCGCGCCGGAATGCGTTATGTTGCCTAAAGAACTGATCAAGAAAATCCGTCGGATCGAAATCCGGACCAACCGTCTGGTCAACGATGTCCTCGGAGGCGAATACCATTCGGTCTTCAAGGGGCGCGGGATGGAGTTCGATGAGGTCCGTGAGTACCAGATCGGCGATGATGTCCGCGCGATTGACTGGAATGTGACCGCGCGAACCGGTGTCCCGCATGTCAAGCGCTTTGTGGAGGAGCGCGAGCTCACAGTCATCCTCCTGGTGGATGCCTCCAGCTCTTCCCAGTTTGGAACCACCACCGCCATGAAGGGGGAAATCGCCGCCGAGATCTGCGCTTTACTGGCGTTTTCCGCGATCAAGAACAACGACCGGGTCGGGTTGATTATCTTCACCGACAAGATCGAGCTCTATGTTCCACCGAAAAAGGGGAAGTCCCATGTGCTCCGCCTGATCCGCGACATGCTCTATTTCAAGGCCGGCGGAAAGGGCACCGATCTCTCGGGCGCTCTCCAGTTTCTCCAGCGGGTCCAGAAGCGCAAGGCGGTGGTGTTCCTGGTGTCGGACTTTCTCACCGAGGAAGACACCAAGAAGCCGCTGGCCATCGCCAACCAGCGTCACGATGTCATCACCATCACCCTCACCGATCCGCGCGAGGTGGATCTTCCCCCCATCGGCATCCTGGAATTCGAGGACGCCGAGACCGGGGCGGAGATCGTGATTGACACCTCGGATCCGGAGGTCCGACGGCTCTTCGCCCGCTACGCCCAGGTCGAGGCCGAGGCGCGCTCGAAAACCTTTCGGTCGCTGTCCATCGACACCATCGGAGTGGACACCGGCAGGGACTATGTTCTTCCGCTGATCAACTTCTTCAAGCGCCGCGCCAAGGAGATGTCTCGATGAAGCGCCAGGATGTTCTGCTTTGGGTGGTTTTGATTCTCCTGGTTGTCATCTTGGGGAAAGTCATGTCAGCGGATCGAGGGCCGCGCGAAAGCCAATTGACCCAATCGGACCGACAGCGCGACTACGCCGCCGCGCTCAAGGCCAACCAGCTCTACACACAAGCCGCGGAGGCCTACGACGCGTATGTCGCGGTCGGCGCGCTGCCCGACTCGGAGAAGGCCAAGATTGATTTCAACACGGGGGAAATGCTGCTCGACCAGGTGGGGGACATTGAGAGGGCGCTCGCGCACTTCGTGCGCGTGACCGATCTCTACGACGGAGTGGACCCAGCCCTGCTCAAGGAGGCGCGAAAGCACGCCGCCGAGTGTCTGGAAAAGCTCGGTCGCGCGGGCGCCGCGGAACGTCAACTGGTGGAATCCGCGCGCCTCAAGAGCCCCACCTCCTCGGAGGAGGCGCTCGTGGAGGAAAAGGACATCCTCGCGAGCATCGGCGCGCGGGTCCGTATCACCCGCACCGATTTTGAGCAGGCCTGGAAGGATCTTCCGGCGCAAGTCCGCGAGCAGCAGTTTCCAGGCAACGAAGGGCGCGAGAAATTCCTACAGGAGCTGCTCTCGATGCGCTTGTTCGCCGAAGCGGCGCGGCGCAAGGGGCTGGACCGCGACCCCGATTTTCGCCGCCGGTTGCGCGACTTCGAGGACAGCTTCCTGATGTCCAAGCTCTTCGAGGAGGAAGTCTCCGCGAAGGTCACGCTCCCCGATTCCGATTTGAAACTCTATTACGAGGCCCATCGCGAGCACTACAGCGACCCGGAAAGCGTGGAGGTGGCGCACATTCAGACCGCGGACGCCTCCGGGTGTCTCGCGGCCAAGGCGGCGATCGAGGCCGGCTCCTCCTTCGAGCAGGCCGCCAAGGCTTTCTCTCTCGATGCGCGGACCAGAGAGAACGGCGGACGGCTTGGGAAGATCGCCAAGGCGCGAGTTCCCGGCGAGCGCGACAAGCCGTTCGATCCGTTCGATGTTCCGGTCCCCGGTTTGGGCAGAGAGCGCTCGCTTGTGGAGGCGGCCTTCGCCCTGACCGAAATCGGCGCGACCACCGGACCGATCCGGAGCGAGCGCGGCCATCACTTGATCCGGCTCCTCGCGCGCGAAGACATCAAGCAAAAGACTCTGGAGGAATGCCGCCCGCAGGTGGAGGCCGAGCTCCGCGCCGAGCGCGAGCGCGAGCGAAGAACCGCGCTGGTGGCGGATCTGATGAAGGCGCACGATGTCAAGGTTTATCTGAAGAGGCTGGCGGAGCCATGAGATTCCCAGGCCTCCTCAAACTTGGTCTGCGTGGACGCTCAGCGGAGTGCAACTCCGCGTGGATGCTCCTCCTTATGATCCTCCTTCCCCTGCCCCTTGCCGCCGAGGATTTGCCGCCCGCCTCGGTCGAGGCGCAGGTGGATCGGACCGAGATCACCATCGGCGATCCGATCCATTACCGACTGGAGATCGAATACGCGAATGGCGTGGAGGTCAAGAAACCCGCGTGGAATGAGGGCCTCGAAAGCTTCCAGATTCTTGATTTCGAGCGCGGCGAACCGACCAAGACCGGGGAGCGATGGAGGGTGGCGGACGATTACACCCTCTCCACCTTCACGCCGGAGGACTATGTCATCCCCCCGATCCGAGTTCCGGTTCAACTCCCCTCCGGAGCCACGGAGGTCCTGGAGACCCAACCGATTGAAATCAAGGTCAAGAGCATCCTGCCCGAGGACGAAAGCGCGCTGGAGCTGAGGGACATCAAGCCCCCCATCTCGGTCTTCTCGGGGATCCTGACCGGACGGGTGATCGGCGCGGCCTTCGCCGCGCTGGCCATCGCGGGTCTGCTCTATGCCCTTTGGCGGCGAAGACATCGTGGCGAGACTCCGGCTCCGATGGTCCCGCCGCGACCGGAGCACGAGGTCGCGCTCGCGCGCATCGCCGCGCTGCGCGCCGCCCTCGCGGAGCTGGACCACGCCCCCGATCAGGGGGAATGCAAGGTCTATGGGATCGAGCTCTCCGCGATTCTCCGGGAATACCTGGAACGTCGTTTCTCGATCCTTGCCCTGGAGGCCACCACGGATGAAATCCGCGAGCTGCTTCCGACCCTTTTCCTGCCGCCGCCGCCGTTGGCGCGCGATCCCGAGCGGCGAGGGTGCGAGGCGCGGATCCTCGTCATCCTGGAGGAAACCGACCTCCTCAAGTTCGCCAAGCGGACACTCCCACTGGAGCGTCTCCATCACCTCCTGGAACTTGCGGAGGCGGTGATCGACGCCACGCGGCGAGAGGAAGCGGTCGGCTCCGAATCGACCGAGGAAAGGGAGCGGGAGGTCGCTTAGCCGATGCGATTCGCCGACCCGTTCTTCCTGCTCTTGCTGCTGCTGCTTCCGCCGCTGGCGTCGTGGAAGGAGTGGCTTCGTCGGCGGAGACGCGGCGCGCTGCGCTTCTCGGACCTCGCTCGCTTTCGGCGTATCCGACCCTCGGTCTCGCTGCATCTGCGCCACTCGGTCACCGCGCTGCGCTTTCTCGGCCTGGCCCTGCTGATCATCGCCGCGGCCCGCCCCCAGACCTCGGAGTCGATTTTCGAGAACGACTACACCGAGGGCGTGGACATCCTGATCGCGCTGGACTGTTCGGGCAGCATGCAGGCCATGGATCTCGACTTCAAGAAGCGCAGCCGTCTCGATGTCGGAAAGGACCTCACCGCCGATTTCATCAAGAAGCGGACCAACGACCGCATCGGGCTGGTGGTGTTCGCCGGAGACGCTTACACCCAGTGCCCGATGACCCTCGATTACGGGGTGCTGTTGGAGGTCCTCAAGGGGGTCACCCTCACGATGGGGGGCACCATCGAGGATGGAACCGCCATCGGGCTCGCCGCCGCGCGCTGCCTCAAGCGCCTGGAGAACTCGCAAACCAAGAGCAAGGTGGTGGTGCTGCTCACCGATGGGATGAACAACGCGGGCGAGATCGACCCGCTTCAGGCCGCCAACATCGCCAAGATTCAAAAGATCAAGTTATACACAATCGGAACGGGCAGCCGCTCCGGCTCCGCTCCCGTGTATGTCGAACACCCGCTCTTCGGGGGGCGTTGGGAGAACATCGCGGTGGACCTGGATGAGGAGACCCTCTCCAAGATGGCCGAGATGACCGGGGGGAAGTATTTTCGCGCCGGCGACCAGCAAGAGCTTAAGAAGATTTTCGACGAGATCGACCGCCTGGAGCGGACCGAATTCGAGGACCTGGGCGAGCACCGCTACCGGGAGCTGTTCGCGCTCTTCGCGGGGTTGGCGATGCTGAGCTTCCTGTTGGAGCTCGCCCTCGGCCAGACCCTCTACAGGGTGCTGCCATGAGGTGGGGCGCTCCGAACCTGGTGCTGTTGCTCTTGCTGATTCCCGCGCTCGCGCTGTTTCTCCGGGCGCGCTGGAAGGCTCGCCTCGCGGCCCTTGACCTGTTCGGGAACCCGGTGCTGGTCGCCAAGCTCACCGACAGCATCGACCGCTCCAAGCAGATCGGAAAGCTCACCCTGATCGTCGTCGGCCTCCTGTTTCTGGTTCTCGCCCTGCTCCGTCCGCAGTTCGGAGTGAAAACCCGCCCGGTTCACCGTCTCGGACAGGACATCGTGATCGCCCTCGACCTCTCCAAGAGCATGCTCGCGGAGGATTTTATCCCGAATCGGCTGAGCAAGGCCAAACAGGAGATCAAGAGCCTGATGCGCCTCCTGGAGGGGGACCGGGTGGGATTGGTGGTCTTCGCCGGTGAGGCCCAGGTGCTCTGTCCGCTGACCCTCGATTATGGCGCCGCCGCGCTGTTCCTCGATGAGGTCGACACCGGCTGGCTCCCGACACCCGGAACGGACTTGGCGCACGCCATCGAGGTCGGCTCGCGTTGTTTCGTGGCCGAGGAGCAGAAACACAAGAACCTGATCCTGATCACCGACGGCGAGGGGCATGAGGGGGACCCGGTCAAGGTGGCCGAGGAGGTCGCCAAGCAGGGGGTCACGATCTATGCCATCGGCATCGGGCGGCCCGAGGGGGTCCCGATCCCGGATGTGGACGCGCAAGGCCGCAAGACCTACAAGAAGGATGACAGCGGGAATATCGTGACCACCAAACTGGACATCGACACGCTCCAGCAGGTGGCGGCCAAGACCGGGGGGCGCTGGCATCAGGCCACCGGCGGGCAACTGGAGCTCAACGAGATTTACGAGGAGATCCGCGAGCAGGAGGACAAGGAGCTGGAGTCGAGCGTGACCACGATCTACGAGGACCGTTTCCAGATACCGCTGCTGATCGGACTGGTGTTGTTCCTGATCGAGCCGTGCCTGTCCGACCGCCGCAAACGCCGTGAATTCGAGGCTGCCGAAGGATGAACCGCGCGCGCCGGATGGTCTTGTTCCTGTGGCTCGTGGGCGCGACCCTGGAGGGTCCCGCGGCCAACCCCTTTTTGCGGGACATCGCGGCGCCCGGGAACGAAGCCTATCGCGCCGAGGAATACTCCAAGGCGGCGGCGGAGTACCTCAAGGCGCGCGACCTGGAGCCGCTTTCGGCCGAGCTGCGCCTGAACCTCGGGGCGGCGTATTATCGCGAGGAGGAATACGACAAGGCGGTCGAGGAGTTCGGAGAGGCCATTCGCGCCGATGACCCGCGTGTGGCGGCCTCCGCGCACTTCAATCGCGGCAACGCGAAATACAAGGGGGCGCGGCGCGAGTTCGAGGCCGCCTCGGTCTCCGGCGCGACCCAGACTCACGCCAATCCTGCCGAGGCCTATGTGAAGAAGCTCGAGGACTGCATCCTCGACTACCAAGAGTGTCTCAAGCGCGAGCCGAGCGACGCGGACGCCAAGTACAACATCGAGATGATCCGGCGCGAGATCAAGAACCTGATGCGCCGCCAGCCTCAGAATCAACAACAACAGCAGCAACAACAGTCCCAAGAGCAGCAGGATCAGCAGAACCGGGAGCAACAGCAGCAGCAACAGGATCAGCAGAATCAGCAGCAGAACCAGGAGCAACAGTCTCAAACCGCTCCCCAGCAAGGGGAGGATTCCGAAGAGAAGAAGTCGGAGGATCAGCAACAGAACCAGAGGGAGGCGGGTCAAGCCACTCCGACCCCTCAACAAGGACAGGAATCCGGGCCCACCCCCACGGCGGGCCAGGAGGACAAGGGGGGTGAACAGGAACAGGCGCCCACTCCCGCGCCGACCCAGATGCTTTCCATCAGCGAGGAGATGGCCCGCAATCTTCTCGACAACCTTCCGGAAACGCGCCCACGGACCCGTCCGCGCCAGCGCGCGCGAGTGGAGAAGGATTGGTGATGAGACGGATCGGATGGATTCTCATCCTTGGCTTTTGGATTGGGCTTCCCTACGCGGGGGTCCGGGAGGCGTGCGCTCGGGTGCTGGAAGTGAATGTGGAGGCCCCGGAGAAGGTCTTGGTCGGGGACCGTTTCACGGTCCAGGTCGAGGTGGTTGTGGATGGCGGAACGCCGCCCCAACCGGAGCCTCCGAGCCTTCCTGGCCTCTCGGTCGCAATCCAACCGGGTTTTGAGTTTCACCAACAGATCAACGCGCGGGTCTCACAGATCTTTCGCTACGTGGCGGTGCTCTCCAACAAGGGGCCTTTTGAAATCAGGGGTTTTCGGGCTGGAGGGGTCGAGGCCGCCCCGGTTCAAGTAACCGCGCTCGATCCCAGCGAGGTGGCCGGCGCGCGGAAGTCAAATCCCCCCGTGCTCGCGGAGGCGCTCCTGGACAAGGCCGAGGTCTGGCAGGGAGAGCAAGTCTTCTTCGATTTCTATGTCTATTATCGCGCCGGACAGCCGGACAATCTTCGGGCTAATGTGGACAACATCCTGCAACCCTTCGGCGCGCGCCGTGTGAAGGTTGCCCGCGAGGAAACCGACACGGTGGTGGATGGGGCCCGATACCGCAAGGCTCTAGTGGCTCGCTATGTCCTGTTTCCGCTGGAGCCTGGCGAGCTCACCATCCCGCCGATTCGCCTGATGGGAAGGTTTCTGTCCCAGGCCAGGAGCGGGGATCCTTTCGACCTGTTCACCAATTTCGGCGCGCGCGACCTGGATGAGGTTTGCCGCGGGCCGGTTCTTACGAAACCGCTCGCCCTCAAGGTGAAGGCGATTCCCCAAGAGGGCCGTCCCGCCAATTTTTCCGGCGCGGTCGGGAGCGCGTTCACCTTTTCCGCCAACATCCCCAAGCGCGAGGTGGCCGTGGGGGAGCCGTTCACCCTCACCCTGAAGATTCGCGGGACCGGGAGCCTCGACTCGGTCGCGGAGCCCGCTCTTGGTCTCCCGGAGTGGATCGAGGTCTTCGACACCGAGCGGAAGTCCGCGAGTGATCTACAAGGGGACGCGATGCTGAGCGAGATCTCGTATGATTATGTCCTTATCGCGCGCAAGGAAGGGCGGGTGGTTCTGGAGCCGATTCCGTTCTCGTATTTCGCCACCGGGAAGGGAGAGTATGTGACCCTCAAGCAAGGCCCGTTTGTGCTTCAGGTCAACCCCGACGAGGGCCAAGCGATCACTTACCTCCAAGGCAAACGCAAGCGCATTCGCGTCACCGGCGAGGACTTTCGTCACGCTCGAACCGCGGGCGTGGCCTTGGTGAACGAGGGGGCTTCGGTGTTTGAGTCTCCGGCTTGGTGGACTCTCGCGGTGGGTCCCTGGATCGGCTTCCTTGGGATCGTGGTGAAACGCAAGCGCGAGGAATATCTCGAACGCCACCCCGATGTCTCTCGTCGAATCCGCGCCAAGGGTGCGGTCAAGGGCCGACTCGCAAGGGCCGAGAAGCTCATCGCGGCGAGCGGTTCCGAGTTCCACGGGGAGATCGAAAACGCCCTCCATGAGTTCCTCTCGGCGCAGCTCGGCGAAGCCACGCGCGGCCTCACCCGGGAACAGCTCCGCGAGGTTCTTGAACGGCGCGGGGGGCGATCAAACGGCGAGTCCGGATTTGCCTTGCGGCTTGAGCCGGTGCTCGACCGCCTCGACCAATTGCGCTTCGCGCCCTCGACTGACAATCAGACGGCTCGCCGGGAAATCCTCGCTCAGGCGCGTGACCTGCTCGCGGAGATGAAGAGATTGTGAAAGCGGTCACGCCGGCTCTTATCCTCGCCTTCCTTGCCGTGGGCGGGATGGCGCAACCTCCGACCGCCCCGGATACGACCGGCGGCGATGGGCTGATCATCGAGGAGGATTCCCCCCCGGTGATGCTCCTCGACACCGCTCCCTCGCCCACTCCAACTCCGGGCGACAAGAGCGCGATCCCGGAGGTGGATGTCACCGGCATGGCCAACACCCAGATATTCCGCCTGGCCAATGAAGCTTACGAAAAGGAGGAGTTCGAAACGGCGGCGGCTTACTACGGGGGATTGGTGGAGAAAGGGGTTGCCAATGGGGATGTGTATTTCAATCTCGCCAACGCCTGTTTTCGCGCCGGTGATTTTGGGCGGGCGGTGCTGTATTACGAGAAGGCCCTACGTTTGCGACCGCGCGACCCGGATATTGCCCACAACCTCGAATACGCGAGGACATTCCTGATCGACAAGGAGATTGAAAGCGACCGTCTGCCCGGCTCGCTTGAGACCATTCTGGTGCTTCATCGGCGCACCACCACGCCCGAGACCCTGTGGCTGCTCGCGGTCTTGAGCGCCGCGCTGGCGCTGCTCTTGCTCGCGCGACGTCTGCATCGTTCGCTTCGGGAGAGGGTCTTGCTAGGGTATCTGCAGGGTGCGCTGGTGACGCTGCTCCTGCTTCAAGTCGCCTCGGCGGGATTCAAACTCTGGAGCGACAAGAACCTCCGCGATGGGATCATCCTCGAAAACTCGGTCAAGGCGGGCGCCTCGCCCGGGGCCGAGGAGGAGCTTCTGGAGCTGAACGCCGGAACCAAGGTTCGGATCCTTGACATTCGCAACGGTTACGCTCATATCCGACTCCCGAACGGGATTCCCGCGTTCGTGCCCGAGGAGAGCATCGGGGAAGTTTGAGCCACTCTTATCCAAAGGAGAATTCAATGCGAATTCCCGCCCGCGCCATTGCGTGCGCCATCCTCGTTTCCAGTGGGCTTTCCCCGGCCCAACCGAAGCTCTCGCCGCCCGGCGCGGAGAAGGCGGGCGTTCCCCTCTCCGAGGGAAGGCTCCTCTCCAAGAAGGTCTATGAGGAGAAGGTGTACGCCTCCTGGCTGGGGCAGTGCGTGGGAAACATCTATGGCCTCCCGCATGAGAACCAATACATCGATGAGCCCGGACCTGAGACTTTTCCCTTCGGGTATGGGCCGATGGAGAAACATCTGCGCGAGGTCAATGGGGCGTTTTCCGATGACGACACCGATATTGAATACATGGATCTGGTGTCGATGGAGGAGGACGGCCCGGAGCCAAGCTACGCGGAAATCGGCGCGCGCTGGAAACGTCACATTCAACGCAAGATCTGGGTGGCCAACCGCGCGGCGCTGGCGGCGATGCGCTTCGGGTTCGACCCGCCGGTGACCGGGATTCCATATGTTAATCCGCACTGGTTTCAGATCGATCCCCAATTGGTGAACGAGATCTGGGCGATCACCGCGCCGGGGATGATCCGCTATGCCGCCGCGAAATCGGACTGGGGCGCGCGGGTCACCAACAGCGATTGGGGAGTGGAAACCACTGTGCACTATGGCGCGATGTACGCGGCGGCCTTTTTCGAGTCGGATGTCAACAAGCTGGTCGACATCGGAACCGCGGCCTTGCCCGCCGGCAATCGGTTTGGAAAGACAGTCGAGCGAATGAAGGAGCTCCACCGGACCTACCCGAACGATTGGAAAAAAGCGCGCGCGGAGATGGCGCGAGAGTTCTACCATGAAGAACCGGCCGCCACGCGCACGATCTGGAACGCCAACCTCAACGGCGCCTGCGGGATTCTCGCGTTGCTTTACGGCCAAGGCGACTTTCAAAAGACCCTCGACATGGCCTGTGTGATCGGGTTCGACGCCGACAATCAGGCGGCCACCATGTCCGGGCTGGTGGCGGTCGCCAAGGGGCTGGAGTGCATTCCCCGCGAGCTCCTCTATCCCTTTCCCGACCTGGATTGGAAGGAACCGTTCAATGATTTCTATAAGAACCTGACGCGAGAGGAGCTCCCGGACGCGAAGCTATCGGACCTCGCGCGGCGGACAGCGCTCCAAGGGGAAAAGATCATCCTCGCGCATGGCGGCAGGAAGCTCGAGAAGGATGGGGAGACCTCGTATTCGATCAATCCCGACGCAGAATATTCTCCAGTTCTTGAATTGCCCAGTCAGCCGCTTCCGTTCCTCGAAGTCGGGCAGGCGGTCGCCCATCCGATCGTGGCCTCCGGCGGCAAAGGTCCGTATCGATGGGAGATCCTGGAGGGAGAACTTCCCCCTGGGCTTTCCCTGGCGAACGGAATTCTCAGTGGCGCGCCCTTGGGGACCGGACTGTTCCCCGTGAAGGTCCGGGTCACGAGTGGGTCCGAATCGGCGGAGCGCGAGTTTAAGCCAAAGGTCCTGTCGAAGAACCTCGCCCCGGAGGCCGCGAAAGTCCTCGCACCGCTGGCATCCGTGGAGACGAAGGTGCTGGAGCAGCTCCCACGCACGGTCTCGACGGCGCTTTACGCCACCTCAAGCGAGTCGATCCGGGATGGGAAACGTCGCGGCGAAGGCTCGGTCTTCAATGGCGTGACCCCCGGACCCATGACCGAGAAGCACTCTTACGGGTATGAGTGGGATTCGGCGCGGACCATCGGCGCGCTGTCGCTGACCAACGGAACGGTCGAGGATCGCGGCTGGTTCACCAGCATCGCGGTGGAGTATAGGGACGGCGATGGAGCGTGGGTTCCGGTGGAGGGACTCCTGATTGAACCGCCGATGCCGCTGACGGACAGTCCCCTGGACCAGGCGCACTGGACTGACCATCTGTTCACCTTCACGCCGGTGAGGACCACCGGGATCCGGATCATCGGCCAGGTCAAGGGCGCGGGCGCGGAGACCGACACGCTCGCGTACACCTCGATCACGGAACTGGGGGCGCACGAGAACGCGGGTCGGTAGGGGGAAGGCGCTTCACATTGAAGCAATGATTCTTGTGGACAACTTGGATTTAATTCGCTACCGTAAATGTGGAGGGTCCTCGTGGCGTGTTAGCAGAATGCGCTCAGAACAAACAGAGGGATTAGCTCATGGGAGAGATGAAATATGTCATCCTCATTGGATTTCCGTGACACCGCCCGCGCGGCGGAGATTCCAGCGCCTGCCAGCGAGGCCTTACAGCCCTGGATGAGCGCGGTATTAAGCCTTAGGTTGGCTGCGGTCATCCAGGAGCAAATTGAGAAGTCCATAGAGGAATTTGACAAAGAACTTCAATGGAGGCTGCTAAGAATTGGCAACCGAGAATGATCTTGCGCAGGCCCCACGGAATTCACGCGTGGGAGAGGCCGATCCCAAGAGTGAGTTCTCTTCAAACCCGCTTGATGTTCTATTGAATGATCCAAGCACTCCGAAGGAAGTTCGTCAGGTCATGGGGGCCTTCATGCGGATGGGGCCTGTACCTCCACCCCATCTCAGCAAGATAACGCCCGAGCATATAACTCAATTCATTGAATCCACCGAGAGAGACAGCCAACGAGAACATGAACGGGAGAAATGGGCCTATTGGTTTTCGGGATTTTGCATGGCGTTTGTTGGGATTTTGTTCTTGATTGTGATGTGGTACCTCGTTCCCACGAGTCCGGAAATGTTTCAAACGGTCCTGGGTTTCCTTGCGGGATTGGGGTGCGGTTTTGGGATCGGGAAGTCTCAATCAAAGAGGAAAGGATAGCAGGTTCAATAGACACTGCGGTTGTCCCATGCGGCGTAAGAGCTACCCCAGCTGGGCGCTGAGCACACGGGCCACTGTGAGGTAGATGAACAGCCCCAGCGCGTCATTGGACATGCTGATGAAGGGCGCGGAGGCCACCGCCGGATCGAACCCCAGCCTGGAGAGGGTCAGGGGAACCAAGGAGCCCCAAACCGTGGCGATGGTCATGGAGGCCACCATCGAGCATCCCACAACCAGACCGGTGGCCGAAGGCAGCCCCACCCATTCGGAATAAATCCCGCTGAAAATCCCCGCGAGCAGCGCGCACACCACCCCCACCATCATCCCCACGCGGGCCTCGCGCGCCAATGTTCTGAGAACATTCCTGGTCTGAACCTGTCCCGTGGCGATCCCGCGCACGATCAGCGTGGAGGATTGCGTGCCGATGTTCCCCCCCATCGCCATGATGACCGGAAGGTAAAACGCGAGATAAGTGAACTGGCGCAATTCATCCTCGAATCCCCCCAAGATGAAGGAGCAGCCGATGCCGCCCACCAGGGCGATCAAGAGCCAAGGCAATCTGAGGAGCAAAACCGTCCAGGCCGAGCGGGTCACAAGCTCGTCATCGCTGGTCCCCGCCATCTTGAAGATGTCCTCGCTGCTCTCCTCCTGAAGAACATCGAGAACATCATCGCTGGTGATCCGCCCGGTGAGGCGTCCCTCCGAGTCGACCACGGGAAGCGCCACGAGGTCATGTTTGATGAAGAGTCTGGCCACTTCTTCCTGATCCATGTCCACTCGCGCGAAGACGACCTCGGGGTCCGAGATGAGCCGGAGCTGGGTTTGCGGGTCCGTCCAGACCAGTTGCTGAATCGGCAGAACCCCCTGGAGACGTCCCTCGTGGTCAAGCGTAAAGGCGTAGGTAAAGTGAATGTCCGGCTTCGACTGCCGCAAAAAGGAGATCGCCTGTGACACTGTCCAATCCTCGGGAAAGGCGAGGTAATCGGAGGTCATGATGCCGCCGGCGGACTCCTCGTCATGGGCCAGCAGCATCTCCACATCGGTGCGCTCCTCCTCGGCCATCAGGCCGAGCACGCGCCGCGCGCGGTCCTCGTCCTCAAGCTCCCCGACCACATCCGCTGCGTCATCCGGCTCCATTTCCTCGAGCAGGTCGGAAAGCTCCTGGTCGGGGAGCCGGTCGGTGAGCACGCCGACCAACTCTTCGTCCGCCTCCGCGAGAACGTCGGCGGCCTGGATGGCCTCCAGGCAGGAGAAGACAAAGACAGCTTCTTCCTTGGAAAGGTTGCTCAGGGCGAGCGCGAGATCGGCGGGATGGACATCCACCAGGATGCTTCGAATGGCATCCGGCGATTCGGTTTCCAGGAGCTCCCGAATGACTTCAACAACGGCGTTATCCCGCTCGGCCATGATCCGAGCAGTGTAGAGACGAATGGAAAAAGGTCAATCAATCGGGACCATTCGCCGCGATTTCAGCGCGTCGCGGGGGTATCCGGAAGGGGGTCCAGTTGCAGGGCCACGCGGAGAGGGCCACTGGTGGGGCGATTCAGGTCCAGGACCAACTCCTGGTCGGGTTGATACTTCGACAGACAGGTCTGCAAATGCATTCGGCAGTGGATCACCTCGTTGTTGATGGCTACGATCACATCCCCCGGCTGGATGCCATGCTTGGAGGCCGTGCTCTCCGGCTCCACGGACTGAATGACGACCTTTTTTCCGCGGTGATCGTCGCTCTGGAACTCCGAAATCATGACTCCAAGCTTGCCTCGGTGGACCGAGCCGTGGTCCTTGATCTGCTCCACCACGCTCAAGAGCTGCGGAGCCGGGAGCGCGTAAGTGACCTCCGACATGGTTCCCTGGGCCATGAAGACAGTCCCCATCCCCACAAGCTGTCCCTGGAGATTGACAATCGGCGCGCCCAGGGTTCCGGGGCTGGTCGGCAGGGAGGTTTCGAGGAAAGTCGCGCAATCGAAGAACGGGACCTTGCGCAGCCCCCCGGTGATTTCGCCGGTGCGCATCGAGGCGGGTTGGCTGAAGGCGTGCCAGAAGGCGTAAACAAAGTCTCCCGGCTGGGCCATCTTGTTCGGGTCCAGCTCGATGCTGGGCATCAGCTCGGCCCCGGGCGAGGAGAGTCGAATCAAGGCCACGTTGGTTTCGGGATCGGTCCCGACAATTTCCCCGGTCGAGTAAGCCACTTGGGCATCCGACCAGACTCGGAGGCTCTCGAAGTCGCTCTTGAGCCGGGCCACGTCCATGGTGGTGACGACATGGCCCTTGGCGACCACGAAGCCCGTGCCCTGCCGAAGGGTCAGTGGGCGAAGCGTGCGGGCATGAATCTTCTCCAAGTGATCCCCCAGGCCGCTCAGGTGTTTGGAGAGGACCTCGAGGAATTGATCTAGGGATTTGCGCTTGTCTTCGAGGATCCCCGAAAGGGAGGATTTCCATTCCTCCAAGTTGCGCGAAAGGAACGCCCTCCAATCATCCACTTGTTCCGGGGTGGAGGAGGGGATGCCGCGGAGCAGGTTGGATTCGGTGTGCGAAAGGAACGAGTCGCACCAGCCGCGCCACTGGTCCAGCTCTTCATCGGAAAGATCGCCGCAACGCCACGGTTGCAGACGGCACTCGTTGGCGCAGCGCTCGATCGAGGCCATTGCCCAGGCCGGGATGCTGCTGTGAACCACCGCGACCGAAACGATTCCCGGTGAAATCCGCCGGAAGAGCTCATTGCGCTGGGCTTGCAGGCCTTGCAGCTCGTCAAGGGAGGCTTGTGAAAGGGCGCCATTGGCGTGCAGGAGCGCGACCAGCGCGCCGCTCCACCACATCCATCGCCCGTTTTGAACGGGGAGGCGCCTCGCGCCCTGGGTCATCGCGAGATCCTCCGAGAGATTAGTACGACCCGCCATTGTTCCCCGCGAGCGCGAGATCGTAGACGGTCACCGGCTGGTTGTTGATTTCGACCGTCTTGGTCAACCGTTGCAGTCGAGAGCCGCCGGGAAGCTGACGCGGTGAGGGCTGAGTCGAGGTTGTATACACCGGAACCCCGCGTGGAGCCGGTTGACGGTCATCAAAACCCACGACCGTGGTTCGAGGGCGCGCGCCGGCGGAGGCGTCCTCGAAACGGAGCGGTGAGGCTTCTTCTTGGGCGGCGTCGAGGTTCGTCTTGGCGAGTTGGGATTCGGTTGCGGGGCTTTGGGGCTTCTTGAGGTCTTTGGTTTCGGGGGCTAGCGCGATGTGTTGGAGGGAGGATTGCGGGTTGGTTTCCTTAAGGAAGAACACCCCCGCGGCCAGAATCAGAATCGCCGTGGTGTAGGCGAACCTGAGCATCATGTCGCCGGACCTTGGAAGGGGCGCCGCGCCCTCGGCCTCGAACGCCATCGGGAACTTGCCGCGCAGGGTCCGCGAGAAGCGATCCTCGAGATCATCCGCCGGGGGATCGACCTCCCAGCAGTCGAGTTCTCTCCAGACCTCCTTCAGCGATTGGTATTCGCCGCGGCACTCCGGGCACATCAGGATGTAGAGCCGTATCCACAAGGACGCGAATGGCGTGGTCTCACGGCAAATGTAGGCCGCGAGATGCTCCCTCACCCACGCGCGAGTCGGCAGCATGCGCATTTCACCGCGCCTCCTTCAAGAGTGGCTTCAAGATCTCACGGAGCCTCAAGTGGGCCCGATATGCTTTCTGCTTCACGGACTCGGCGTTGCTCCCGATGATCTCGCCGATCTCCTGGTACGACAGTCCGTGGAACTTGTTGAGGACAATCACCTCGCGCTGCTCCGCCGAGAGCATCTTAATGGCGTCCTGGATGGTTTTCATATCCCGCTCCTCATCCATCTTGCGGCGGACATCGCTTTCCTCATCCGGCAGGATGTCAAGGGGGGAATTCTGACTGTCGTCCACCACCGACTCGGCCTCGCGGGTGACATTGCGATTCCAGTAGCGGCGGCTTTCATCGATGCACAGGTTGCGGACGATGCGATAGAGCCAGACGGTGAACTTGGCGGTGGGCTCATACTGCTTGCGACCCCGATAGACCCGCAGGAACGCCTCCTGGGCGATGTCCTCGGCCAGGTCGCGGCGCCCGAAGTTGCGGCACACGTAGAAGTAAACCTGACGGTGATGTCGGCGATAGATTTCCTCCAAGGCTTCCCCGTGGTCGTCCTTGCAGGCCAGCATGAGCTCCTCATCGGTGTAAGACTTCCAGTCGCGCGCCACGATTTCACGGGGGGTAGGGTAGCTGTCCGCCCGGCTTCTTTCAAGCGCGCTTCTCAAACCCAGGCTCTGGGTCCGGGCGGGGGGTGTCAGAGTCACTGAACTCATGCCTTGCGTGCTCCTCTCGTCATCCCTTGCGGGAGAACCGCTCAGTGGTTTGCCGCCATGCCGCGCATCACGCGACCACTTAGAGAACGGTTGGCGGGGGCCTAAGTCACGCCTTCACAAGATTTGTGGCGGTTTTGTCTTTGCGAAAGGTATCGCCGTAGGAAATTCAGCGGTTGGGGAGGTGGAGAGTGAAAACGCTTCCCAGGCCCAGCGCGCTCTCCACGGACACACGTCCCTGGTGCGCCTGAGCGATATGCTTGACAATCGCCAAGCCCAGCCCAGTGCCGCCAAGGCTTCGACTCCGCGCCTTGTCCACCCGATAGAAGCGCTCGAATAACCTTGGAAGGTGCTCCCTAGCGATACCACACCCCTGGTCTTCCACGCGGATCTGACGCCATCCCCCGTTCGCGCAGGCGACCACTCGGATCTTCTTCCCCGGATCGCTGTACTTGATGGCGTTGTCCACCAGGTTGACCACGGCCTGCTCAAGAAGCAGCGGATTGGCGCGCAGCTCCATCTCTCGGTCGCATTCCAGCTGGATGGAGATCTCCTTTTCGGAGGCGGCTCCCTCGCAAGTCTGGACAGCGAGCTCCAAAACATCCCTTAGATGGATGGTCTCCAGATCAAGGGTCTCTTGCTCCTCATCCCGCTCAATCTTCGAAAGAGCCAATAGGTCGGTAATGATGGCGTTCAATCGATCCGATTGCTTGGCGATGATCTGGAGGAAACGCTGCGTGGACTCAGGGTCATGCACCTCCCCATCCAGCAGGGTTTCCACGAATCCCTTGATCGAGGTGATCGGGGTTCGCAACTCATGGGAAACATTGGCCACAAAGTCTCGCCTTATCTGCTCCAGCCTGCGGAGCCGGGTGACATCCTCCAAGACCATCATCGCGCCGATCGTGATTCCGCGGGCATCCCGCAAGACAGTCCCGTGCGCCTGAAGGAAGCGCTCCTCCGGATGCCCCAGGCGGACATCCCCCTCCACGGTGTCCTCGGAGGAGAGCGAGTGGGTCAACACGCGGGTCAGGTCCTCGTGCGTGATGACTTCCTCCACCTTGCGTCCCAAGGCGTCCTCATAATCGACTCCGAGAAGTCGCGCCGCGGCGCGGTTGAGGCCGATCAAGCGACGCTCCTTGTCCACCGCGAGCACTCCCTCCACCATGCTTGAAAACACCGCCTCGAGTTCGTTCCGCTGGCGGACGACGGTGCGGATGCGGTCCTCGAGCTGAACCGCCATCTGGTTCAGGGCTTCCGCCAAGGCCCCGATCTCGATCGAGTTCGGAATTCGCAGCTGGGTGCCGAAATCCCCGCGCGCGAAACGCTCCGCCCCGCGCTTGATCTCCTCCAGGGGATGCGTGATCCGGCGCGAGATGAACAGACTCATGACCGCCGCGAAGATCGCCGCGCCCAGCGCGGTGAGCAGGACGTTGGCGTAGATGTGGGAAAGCCCTTCCTCGATGGTGATCAGGGGAATGGCGGCGCGGACAACCGCGCGCGGCTCCCCGGTCGCCGGAAGCGCAAGCGCGTGGTACAACATGTCGGATTGGAGGGTGTGGCTGTATCGCTGGGAAACCCCCTCGCCGGCCCGAATCGCATCGATGAATTCCGGACGGGCGGCGTGGTTTTCCATTTTTAAGGGATCCTCATCCGAGTCCCCAATTACGCGCCCATCCGAGAGAATCACGGTCACCCGCGCATGCGCCAGCAACGCCAGGTCATGGCACAGCGCGGGAATCGAATCCATCCTGTTTTGTGAAAGTCGGGGGGCGACTTGCTCGCGGATCAGTTGAGCGCGGACACTCAGGTCGGCGGAGGCTTGCTCGCCATGGAATCGGCGTAGCGAGGAGGAAGCGTGCCAAGTGACCACCGAAAGGCACGCCAGGGTGACCAGCACATATGGAAAATAAAGCTGCCAAAGGAGCCTTCTCGGCTTCATTGAGGGCTCATTCTTTCAATCGATAGCCGACTCCCCGCACGGTCTCGATGTATCCGCCGCTCTGGCCGAGCTTCTTGCGCAACCCGACAATGTGGACATCCACCGCGCGGTCGGTCACAGGATAGTCCACCCCTCGAACCGAGTCCACGATCTGGGAGCGGGTGAAGACCCAGCCCGGACGTCGCGCGAGCAGATGGAGAATCCGGAACTCAGTGAAGGTCAACTCCACCGGTCGATCCGCGACCAAGACCTCATGACGCCCGGGGTGGATGTAAAGGTCGTGGATCCGGATGATAGAGCCTTCCTCGGGGGCGTCCGCGGTCCGACGCCGCAGGACTGTCCGCACGCGCGCGATCAACACCTTGGGGCTGAAGGGCTTCGCGATGTAATCGTCCGCGCCAAGCTCCAGGCCGGTGATGATGTCGCTTTCCTCTCCCTTGGCGGTCAGCATCACAACGGGGATCTTGGCGGTGCGCGAGTCGCTCTTGAGCAGCTTGCAGACCTCCAGTCCATCCACGCCGGGAAGCATCAGATCAAGGAGCACCAGATCAGGCGGGTCGGATTGAATCGCGCGCAGCGCGGCCTCCCCGGAGCTAACCGCGCTCACCCGGAAGCCGTTCTTGGCCAGGTTGTACTCAACCAGTTCGAGAATGTCCTCCTCGTCCTCAACCACCAGGATATTCTTCCGCGCGAGCAGAGTCGCGGGTCGTTGCGCGGGCGCCACGATCACCTTTTCCCCCTAACCGAGCCTCCAAGGCTCTCGATATTCATATTCCAGCAGCGCGTTGGCCGCGTCGTTGTTTGTCACTCGCTCCGCTTCCGGGTCCCAGTCCAAGCGTGAGCGGGTCTCGAGCGCGATGTTCCCCAGGTGGCAGAACGTGGTGGAGCGCTGCCCCTCCTCCACATCCGCGGTGGGGCGCGCGCGGGTCCGGATGCACTCGATGAAATTCCGCAGGTGAAGCGCGGTGAGATCGCCGCCGGAATCGATCTTGATCTTTTGAGGCTCGATCTTGTTCTCCCACTTGTCGAACTGCCCCCCCTTGCCGGGAACCACCTCGAAGCCGTCATCACCGGCGTAGACCGTGCCGAGGGCTCCCCGGAGTTCGATCTCCCCGCGGGCCTGGTCGGAGCCGCTGCAGGCTTCATACTGCGCGAAGGTCATCAAGCGGCCTGAGGCGAACTCGAAGATCGCCTCAAGGGTGTCCGGGATGGTCCGGGAATCGGAAAGGACGTAACGGCCGCCGTGCGCTGAAACCGAGACGGGCGCGGTCTCTCCCAGGACCCAGCGGATCACATCGAAGTAATGCACCCCCCAATTCCCCATCTGGGAGGAATAATCCTTCCACCAGCGGAACTTGTAGGGGGCGATGTTGACATTGTAGGGACGCCAGGCGCGCGGCCCGAGCCACATATCCCAGTCCAGCTCCGCCGGCGGATCGGAGTCGGGGGCGTTACCGATCCCCTCCGGGAACATATTGGCCGCGCGGCTACACTTGGCGATGGTCACCTTGCCGATCCCCCCCGAGGCGATGAATTCAGCGAGTTTCGGATACACGCTTGAGGACCTCCGCTGGGTTCCGACTTGGACCACGCGATTGTTCCTCCGCGCCGCCTCGACCATCCGCCTGCCCTCGACGATGGTCTGGGAAAGCGGCTTTTCGACATACACATCCTTCCCCGCGTCGCAGGCCAGGATGGTCTGCAGGGCGTGCCAGTGGTCCGGAGTGGCAATCACCACGGCATCCACATCCGCGCGCTTCAGGACCTCACGGAAGTCGCCGGTGCGGAACACCGCCCCGCCCACATCCTTGCGCCATTTTTCGAGGTGGGGCTTGTAGACATCGCACAGGGCGGTCACCTCGATGTCCTCCATCCCAAGGCATGGCGCAAGCAACTGCCCACCGCGGTTGCCGACCCCGATGAATCCGAGGCGGAGTTTCTTCCCGGAGGCCCAGGCTCGATGAGGCCCGCCGAAGACCGCCGCGCCGGTCGCGGCCGCCGCCCCGCCCTTGATGAAATCCCTACGACCAACTTTGGCGTCCATGGAATCCCCCGTTTGATGAAAGATCTTGATGACGGAAAGTGTAAACGCTCAAGGTTGGTTTTCCCATGACCCGTTCCTTGACCGGACTCGGCGGTCTCCCCCACTTGCGCGAAGATCGAACCAACACTTCGTTAGGTTCGCGCTAAAGGAGGGTTAGAAATTGAGTGGTGGAAGGCGGGAAATCGCGAGTCCATGGGACCCGGTTCGATCAGGGAGAGGTTGAAGATTCGGGCGGTTCGGACACCGCGAACTTGATGTTCCAGATATCGGCGTGGGAGCAGGCATCGAGGACCGCGCAGACCGATTCCCACTGAGCCTCGCGGTCACTCCGGATGATCACCGACTGCCCCGGCCAGAGCTCGGCGAGCTGCGCGAGCTTGTCTTCGAGCTCCGTAATCGCAAGCGGCTGGTTGTTGACCATCGCCTGCCCATCCCGCCGCACATTGATGACCACATCCCCCATGGTTCGCTGCGGATTCTCCGCGGCTTTCGCGGTCGGCAAGGTGATCGGAAGTTGGGCATCGAGCGACTGAATCCGGCTCACCGAGATATAGAAGATGAGCAGCAGGAAAACGATGTCGATGAGCGAGGTGAGCGGCAGGCGCGGCTCTTCGTCGAGCTCATCCGCGAACAGGGAGAGTTTCATCGCGGGGGCTCCATCACGGCGTGAGGCGGTTTCTGGCGGGAAAGCAGCTCGGCCAGGTCGGTTCCAAAGGTCTCCAGACGCCCGATCACCCTCGAGAGTTTGTTGCGAAACAGATAGAAAAACAGCAGCGAGGGAATCCCGATCACCAATCCCACGACGGTGGTCACCATCGCCTGGGCCACCCCTTCGGCAAGCAGCGAGGACCAGTTCCCCAGCAGGGTGTTGGCGCTATCCACCGCCACCGCCTGAAAGACCTTGAGCATTCCCCACACGGTTCCGAGGAGGCCGACCATCGGGGCGAGATTCCCGATGTCGGCGAGATGGCGAATACGGTTCTTGACCCGGATCACATCCGCGCTGATCGCGCCCTCCATCGCGGTTTCGATCAAGGATGGCTCGCGCCCCGCCTTGGCGCAACCGGCGGCGAGCATGGTGGAGAGCAGGTCGGCGCGCCGCTCGGCGACGCGCAGGGCGGCGATCAAATCGCCGCGAAGAAGCGCCTCGCGCGCCTCGCGCGCCACCCGAACCGGCGCCAAGCGACTCTCGCTCACTATAAACAGGTTGGCCAGGATCAGGTAAACCGCCCAAATCGAGAACAGCAGAAAGGGATAGATGAACGCCGGCCCCATGGTCTGCAGGAGATCCAGGATCGACATCTTTTCCCTTCCCGCGGCGCGTTGGACAAACTGCGCGGTCTCGGAGGTCTCGCCTTCCTCCGGCAAGGCGGACTCGTAACGGTCGATGGGAAGCTCGGATTCGGAGTTTTCCGCTTGCCCTCCGGAGGAAGTCTGGAGCAGGGCAAGCAGGATGAGCGTAAGGGCAACAGTCGTGGGTCGCATGGGTGTGGAGGTTAGGCTATCGGAGGAGTCTTTGGGGTGTCAAGAAAGAGGCGGCATTCAGTTTGGGGGTGGCCCCGCCGATGAGGTGATCAGATAGGAGTCGGTTCTCACATAGCCCGACTTCCACGATCCAATCATCCGGTAGATGTCACCCACGCTGTCCACTCCATTCGAGGGGGAATAAGTCAGGATCCGCACCGGGTATTGGAAGAGCGGATCCCCGGAGGGAAAGGCCCATCGCCCCGAAATGCCCCGCTTCCGGTCCGGTCCGACGCTGCCCACAATGTAGGCGTGGTTACAGTCCCTTGCGTTCTTCCGGAGGGATGGGTTTCCATAGTGATCGCGGCCCCCGCAGGCGGCGTTATCCGATCCCGAACCGCCATAGTAAGCTGACGAGAGATCGGCCAGCGGCCCGAAAGAGGTGAATTGGCTTCCGAACGGATCGCGGAAGAGCAAGGGGACATAGCGAATGGGACTGGTGAGGAAAGTGAACCCACTTTCATCCGAACTCTCAATCGGCCAGTTGCCGTGGTGGTCCGGCGGGTAGACCTTCCAGTCGATAAAATAAGACTCCAGGGCATCACACTGGGTCCGAACCTCCTGGGAGGCCCGCGCGACCAAGGCGCGGGTGCGCGCCTTGAGGAAGTTCGGGAGCGAGATCCCGAGCAGGATCAGGATAACCACGATCACGATCAGGAGCTCAATCAGCGTGAACCCACCCGCCCGTCGCATGACTTCTCCTCCGGAAGTTCATATGATAGCGCGAAACATGCTGCGGGAGAACGCGAAAACCGACGGGGAAACCTTCGCTAGGGAGGCATACGAAAGAATGTCGAATCGAAATCCACGCCTTCACGCGGTCGGGCAGAGCGGATGATCGATCTTCAGGGGTCGAGAGCTTGTGCGAGGCAGCCATGACCGAGTGCAAGGATCCGGCGCTTGGTGTCGCGCGCGCGTATCACCACGCCACCAAGCATCATTTCCACCGTTACGCGCGAGCCCTCGGATATCTCGATTGGGAAAACCAACCCAATCCCTTCCGGACCTATGCGGGCGCGCCGCGGATCCCGCTCCCGTTCATGCGCGAGGACCACTCTCCACCCTACCGAAATCTCCACGCGCGCGAGTCTGTTCGACCCGCGCGGGTCAGCCTCGAATCGGTTGGGCAGCTCTTTGAACTCTCGCTCGCGATTTCAGCTTGGAAGGAATTCCAGGGGAGCCGCTGGGCGCTCCGGGTAAATCCTTCGAGCGGCAACCTGCATCCCACTGAGGGCTATCTGCTCATGGGTCCATCCCACGGGTGTGGGGAGGTTCCGGGATTTGGCGCAGAGGGGAGAGTTTGTCATTACGTTCCGCTCGATCATTCGCTGGAGGTGAGAACCTGCTTCACCGCGGAGATATGGAGGAGCCTGGTTTCCGGTTTGCCGGAGGGCGCGTTCCTGGTGGGACTCACCTCGATTCATTGGCGGGAGGCCTGGAAATACGGAGAGCGGGCTTTCCGCTACTGCCAGCATGATGTCGGCCACGCGCTTGCGGCGTTGGCCTTTTCCGCCGCGGCGCTCGGCTGGAAATTGGTTCATCTCCAGGATCTGTCCGACTCGGAAATCGCCGCGTTGCTCGGAGTGGATCGGGAGGACGGAGTCCACCCCTTGGAACGTGAGCATCCCGATCTCCTTGCGGCGATCATCCCTCACGCGGACCCTGAGGCGCTCTCCTCGCGGCTTCCCTCGGAAACGATCCGTCACGTCGCATCAGGGGCCTGGTTCGGGGTCGCCAATCGGCTCAGCGAGGATCCTGTCGAATGGTCGATCATCGAGGAGGTGAGGCGCGCCACCGAGAAGCCACCGACAACAAGCCTTGCTCTGAGGGTCGCGCCGGCGCCGGAGGCCGCCTCGCCAAGCCCGCTAGCGCCGCTCCCCCACGATTCCACCGCGGCGCGCGACCTCATTCTCCGGCGACGCAGCGCGGTGGCCTACGATGGCCGTACGGGAATCAGCGCGCCCGTGTTCTTCCGCCTGCTTGCCGAGACCTTGCCGGACCGTCCCGACCTCGGTCAAAGACCGTGCCCGTGGGATGCCATCCGCTGGGGAACATGGGTTCATCTGGCGCTTTTTGTTCATCTGGTGGAGGGAATTCTCCCAGGTCTCTATGTTCTGGTCAGGGATCCGCGAAAGCTCGACCTGCTGCGCGCCTCGATGAGGACCGATTTCATCTGGGAACGGCCAACGGGCTGCCCAACGTGGCTCCCGCTTTTCCATCTTCTGTCCGGCGATGCCCGCGCGCTCGCGGCCCAGGTGAGCTGTCACCAGGATATCGCCGGGTATGGAGCTTTCAGCCTGGGGATGGTTGCTGAGTTCGAGGCGGGTCTGGAGGAGATGGGGCCTTGGTTCTACCGCAACCTGTTTTGGGAAACCGGGATGATCGGGCAGGCGCTGTACCTGGGGGCGGAGGCGGCGGGGATCCGCGCGACCGGGATCGGGTGCTTCTTCGATGACCCTGTCCATGAGGTCTTCGGCCTTACCGGAACTGGTTTCCAGAGCCTTTATCACTTCACCCTGGGTGGGGCCGTGGAGGACACCCGCTTGACCACTCTGCCGCCTTACCCTCCCGAGATCAGGCACGCGAGGGGCTCCGGAATCGCCTGACTCGCGCGCGCTCGGAGGATCCGATCCGTTCCCTTCGCCCTGGATTCGATGCGGGCGCGGAAAGCCCCATCCGAACGTTGGATGGGTCCCCGATTGGCTCTTGACTGCCCTATCTGAACCTGCTATTTTTCCTTGACTTGTGGCCTGAAATATAAGGTCTCTTCTGAGAGAGGGGACGGTCCCCTGGGGACCGTGATCGAATGAAGAAGCCGACCATCACGTCTGAAAAGGACCATCATGGCGCCTTCGTCGAGCGACGGTTATGTGCTTGGCATTGATCTGGGAGGAACCGGGATCAAGGCCGGTCTTGTCTCCTCCAAGGGAGAAATCCTCAAGGAGTGGAAAACCCCCACCGAGGCGCGCAAGGGCGGCAAGCATGTGGTCGAAAAGATGATCGATCTGTGTCGGAGGATGACCGACGAGCTCCCCGCGCAAGTCCGGAAGAAGGACATTCTGGGAGTCGGGATCGGTTCCCCCGGGGTCTTTGATTACGCCACCGGCGCGCTGGTGGCTGGGGCGGTGAACATTCCCGGCCTGAACGGCACCCCGATGCGCTCGCTGTTCGAGACCAGTCTCAAGCTCCCCGCGCGGGTGGACAATGACGCCAACGCTTTTGTGCTCGCGGAAGCGCGCTATGGCGCGGGTCAAGGGGCCTCAGTAGCGGTGGGTTACACCATCGGCACCGGCATCGGCGGGGGGGTGGTGATTGAGGGAAAGGTGTTCCATGGGGCGTGGAACTTCGCCGGGGAGCTCGGCCATGTCACCGTGGAGCCGGAGGGAATCTATTGCCCCTGCGGGAATCACGGTTGCATGGAGTCTTACGCCTCGGCCAACGCCATCGCCACATACGCCCAGCAGATGGCCGCCTTGGAGCAAGGTTCGTTGCTCTCTAAGTTGAAACCGGAGGAGATCACCTGTAAGGCCGTGGGCGAGGCCGCGAGCCAGGGAGATCGAGTGGCGCTCCACGTGATCGCGCGAGCCGCCCATTACCTGGCCATCGGCATCGGGGCGGCGGTGATAACGCTGAACCCGGCGGTGGTGATCCTTGGCGGGGGTGGAGCGCTCCTCGGCGAGATGCTCTTCCAGCCGATCCGGGAAGGACTCGCCCGGCGCGTTTACCATCAACGGGTGCGTGAGGTTCCCGTGGTGGCCGCGCGCCTGGGGGTGGATGCGGGAGTCGTGGGGGCGGCGGGATTGGTTTTCGCCGACCTCTGAGGAGAATGGAGTCTAGGGAGTGTGGGCTATCGGACCCGCGCCCGAGCGCGCATCATGAGGGGGATGCCATGAACGCCTGGAGTGTTTCCAGTCACATCCGTTTGCCGGCCCTGGCCCTTGCGGTCATGGTGGCGTCGGCTCACGCCGAGGGGAATCTGCGAGTGGGGTTGGCCCACAAAAAACAGGTGGAAATTCGCTGCGATGGCCCCATCCAGCTCAGCCTGGAGGGCGGAAAAAGCCCCTCCAAGGAGCTCCCCGCCGGAATCTATACAGTGAGCGTGGTCGCCGCCCCGGATCTCTACCGCGCCGCCCCGCTTGTCGCTGGGGTGATCTCCACTCCGCCCGCTGAGGTGATCGTCATGGCCGCGGCGGATCCGACCCAGTCCGGCTGGAAGGTGGTGTTGCTTCGGACAGGGTCGGAGGCGAACGCCGCGCGCGCCGAGCGGGATGCCCGCTCGCAGTTGCGCGGGCGAATCAACTCGTACATTGAGGACGGATACCATGTGGTCGAAATGGGGCCGTTCCCGAACGAATACCTGGCGCGCCAAGCGCTTGGGAAGGCGCGCGGGATGGGATTTCCCGCGCAGGTGGTTCCGGCGGGCGACAGTTTGGGCTACGCGCGCGTGGATTCGACTGTTTCCTCCGGGCCCCTTGCCAGCCGCCGCCTGATCGCGCGCGGCTCGGGCGCGCCCACCCCCGCCCGCGAGCCAAGTCCGAGTCTGGAGGTGGAGGTCCCCTCGGCCCCAGCGGGGGAAACCAAGATCAAGCCGCTGGACCTGATTCCCGAAGAGGAGTTGCAGCTGGAGCCGCTTCCGACCCTTCCGCCGGAGGAGCTCGCGCTTGAGGATATTCCCGAACCGCGCGTGGAACCCGTTCCGGAGCCGGAGAAGGCTCAGCTGGCCCCCGCGCTGGGGTGGAAGCCGGCGCCAGGCGGACCCACTCGCTCCGTCCGCGAACCGGAGAAGCTCGACCTGGATAAGTCGCGCCTTCCCAGCCCGCCGAGACGAATGACACCGCCGTCGTCGCTTGCACGCCCGCCCGCGAGCGCGCGGGCCGAAAGCGCTCCCCCAGGCGTTTCACGTGTGGCCCCGCCGGAATCGGCTTATCGCCGTCGCGGCGTGCGCCCCTATCCTCGCCGTCCCGTTGGCGAGGAGCGTCCGCCCATGGCTCTCCTTCCGAAAAAGGACGAGAAACCGGCTGAGAGCGAGCTGAAGAAGGCCCCCGCGGAGCTCCCCCCGCCGCCGCCTTCCGGAGAGAGCGCGGAGCCGCCGCGGCGTGGATTTGTGCCCGACCAGGAGCTGAGCGTCGCGCGCCCACCCGTGCGTGAAGCGCGGCCCTCCTCCCCTCGTCGCCTGGAACCGCCCAAACGTCTCGCGCCGCCGCCGGAGCCGGTGGAGCCGCGACGGTCCCCGGAGCGTGAGGACTTCGCCTTCGCCCCCAAACCGAGGAAGCGGAGCATCCCGGAGGTCATCAAGTCGCTCCCGATCATTCGCCTGTTCCCCTGGCAGAAGCCGTTGGTTCAGGCGCCGCCGGAGCCTGCCTTGGATTACGAATCGGAGATGGAGAGCGCGCTGCGAGAACCCGCGTCAAGCGAGGAGCTGGCTCGCGAGGAAGGGGAGCTCATCCCGGAATCCGGTCGAATGGAAGTCTCGCCTGAGATCGAGACCGGTCCGGAGCGGGTGGCTGATCTGCCTCCGCCGACTCCCATGCCTTTTGACCCGGAACGCGCCCGCGAGCGCGCGGAAGTGGAAGAACCGAGGCCGGAGAGCTTGGCCTGGTCCGAGACCGAGGAGCCCGCGGTGGTCCCGATGGAGGAGCCCAGCCCGGCCACTCTGCCCAAGGAGGGTGAACCTCCGGTTCTGGACATGGATGAAAGCCTGATTCCGAGCGCTCCCGGCGAGGAGACGACCAATGGCGCCAAACCCTTTGTGGCCGTGGCCGAAGGCGCTCCCTCCGAAGGTCCCGCCACAACCGCCGAGGAGCCCGCGCTTGTCACGAAGTCTCGTCCCACCACCGGCGGGAGGACCCTGACAATCCCCCAGACTCGCCCCATCTCTCGCGCTTATGTTCGAGTCTACGACCAAGATGGGAAGCCGGTGTGCGACCCCGCCACGGTGGTCGATCTTGCGCCCGCCACCGGCTCGGGCCTCGAATTCAACCGCAATGGATATCACGGCGCCTTCCAGGCCTATGCCCCCAGCGATGAATGGCTGGCGCTGGTGAACATTGTGGACCTGGAAGACTATGTCTCCGGGATCGTGCCGCGGGAAATTCCGCCTGAGGTTCCCTTCGAGGTACTCAAGGCGCAGGCGGTCATGTCTCGCAATTACGCGATCCAGCTCGCGCAGTCCGGGGATTACGCCGAGTATGGGTATGACATTCCGGGAATGGAGAACTCCGATTGGCCTTACTCCGGGAAGGGCAATGAGGCTCCGAGCGTGCGCCTGGCCGTGGAGGAGACCGCGGGCCAGGTCCTGGTGACCTCGGATGGGGCGTTGGCCACCCCGGTTTACTGCTTCTCCAGCGGGGGATATGTCGCCGACGGACAATCGATTTGGGGTGGGAGCGGGGAGCCGGTGCCCGAGTATTTCGAGGCCCGTCCGGACTTCGATCCCGCCGAGGTCGGGTTCGACATCGGTCCGGATGGATTTAGGAGCGACGAAGACCTGCTGGAGGACTGGCTCAAACAGCCTCCCAACACTTACGACCGGGATGCCGCCGGGGAGTCCTTCCGCTGGAAGAAGACGCTTTCAGGCGAGGAGTTGGATGCCTTGGTGAACGACTACTGGAACAACCAAGTGGGGCATGTTCGCTCGATCAGGGTCGCCGAGCGCGCGATTTCCGGACATGCCACCCGAATGGTGATTGAAGGCTCGGAGCAGACCGTGGAGGCCCGCGACGCCGACACCATCCGAGAGGCGCTGGAGCTCGACTCCTCGCTCATCTTGGTGGATGACTCCTTTGGCGGCGACTGGGTGATCTACGGTGGAGGCTTGGGGCATGGGGTTGGGCTATCCCAATGCGGAGCCATCGGCTTGGTCAAACGCAAAGGCGCCAATTACAAACAGATCCTCCACTTCTACTTCAGCCGCCTCGCCCTTGGTCGCCGGGTTTTGGCGCGGCCGAGCGGCCAGGGAGCCTGAATCGCGAAGCGCGGTTAGATCGAGATTGCCTCCGGGGCGGTCTTGGTCAGAAAGTCTCGTAGCGCCTCGATCTGCTCGCCATTGAGTCGGCTCACCGCGTTCAGGAGTTTCTCGACTTCCTTGTTTTCGAGCCGCCAGCCGCTTTCCTCCAGTGCGAGACGTTGCTGCAGGAGGACCCTGCCGGCCCCACTCGGTGTGAGATGCACCGACCGGGCGATTTGCTCCACATGCTCCGCCACGGGAACTTCCAAGGTCAGATTCAGTTGACAGGTTGCTTTGGGCATCGAGTTCACCTCCGGGGCTGAAATCCGTGACACTAGTCCTAATCTAGCATCCTCTTAATCTGGAAACAAGGGTACCAAGGAACACGGCTACCATTCGGCCTTTGCTGAAAAAATCTGCATCCCTTTTCCCGCTGATCTCGTATAAGGAAGGTGAGGCTTCAGAGTAGGCCGGCCGCGTGGAAGCCCATCACTGAATCTCCTTGGGGAGGAGGATCCCAGCATGGATGTCATGGCAGCTTTTCGGGAGGATCTTGAGGCGAGCATCGTGTCGAAGCACTGTGAACTTGTGCATGTGCTTGAGGGTTTGAAACGGGAGGGGAAACGGCTTGAGGTGATCGGGAAGCAGTGCGGGCCCGCGTCCACCTTCGAGAGCCTGGTGGCTCTTAAAGCGCAGGGAAGGTTGGTGGAGAACCTTTGCGAGGAGTTGGTCACATTGATCCAGGTGAGACGAAGGGCGGAGATGGCGCGCGCGGGCGCTCGGGAGGCCCGCCCCTCTGACGGGAAGGTCATTTCTCTCTCGCTGGCGTCCTGAGCTTCATTCAGGCAGCGATAAACAAAAAAAATGGCGCCCAGGGCAAGGGCGCCAAAGCCACAGCAGAGGTGGTGGGTGAATCTGTCAATCACTCAAACCTTGGAAGGCTGGGGCGATTCATGGGAAGCGCCCCGAGTTTCCGAGGTTGTGGATTTGTCTGGGTCGCTAATTCCTCCCCGGTGTGAGCAGGCTCTTGATCTTTCCAAACATCCCCTTCTTGGGATGAGTCTCCCTGGGCTCGGTCATCCAGGTCGCGGGCTGACCGGTGTGTTCGGCGAACCCTTCCGGCGCTCTTTCCCGGGCGCCGGTTCGTGTGCGCTCCTCCGTGTGACGGGAGATTTCCAGTGGGCGCAAATCACCCTCCGATTCGCTGGAGGTCCCTGAGGTGTCCTGCAGCATGCGGTTCCAGGCATCGCGGGTGAGACCGGTCCCATCCGGCGCGCGAGTCTGGAAACCGGAGGGCGGAGAGAGCCGCTGGCCAAGGCCGGGCCTGGCGGGTTCTTCGTGCTGGACTGCCTCCTCCCAAGGCTCAGGCTCGAGCGGCGGAGTGGGTTGCCCGCTCCGAGATTCGGATCGATTCATCGATAGCGCGCGTTGCTCCTCGCCGGAGAGCGATCCCAGGTTCGCGGCGGCGCGCGTGGGCACCCAACGATCGGCTCCGGAGTCCGCCCAGGGATCATCCAGCCTGGGGGTGAACCCTCGCGACTGGGGAGCGGTCGGCGAGACTCCCGGCGTGGGGGGTTGAGTCGGAGGGGCGGCGGGGGGCTGCGCCGGGGCCGCGCCACCGCTCTTGCGGCGGATTTGCGGCGGGTCGGCCGGCCTTCCCTGGTACATGAGTCCTTGCGAATCCAACACTTCCCGCATGACCTGGTCGTAGGTCTTTCCGGTACCATCGACCCGGACCTCGCGCTCAAACTCCTGGCGAAGTTGGGGTGTGATCGCGAACTGGACTCCGGTTTCGGTCCGAACCCGTTGAACCAGGTCCCGCAATGTTCCCTTGAACTGACCGATGGAGTCGGCTTTGCCCTGACGGAGCGCGCGCACCGCGGCCTCACCCCGGAGCAGTGCGGGAGGCCCGCCGGGCTGAGCGCTCGGTTTGGGCGGAACAGGCTGAGCAGGGGGCGCGGTGCTTGGGCTCTCCTCGGCCTTGGCGGGTTCCGTCGCGGGCTGGGAAGGCTCCGGTTGGGGAGCCTCGGTCTTGGGAGGCTCCGCGGCGGGTGGAGTGGTCGCCGCCGGCGCGGGGGCGCTGGGCGTTTCAACCTTGGGTTTTTCCGCCTCGGCGGGCGCGGGAGCCTTTTCCACCTTGGGGGCCTCGACGCTCGGGGCCTTGGGTTCGGGCTTGGACTCTTGCTTCTTGGGAGCGGCTTTCTCCTCCGAAAGGCCGCGAAGGAGTTCCGACGCGCTGGGGCCGTTCGTCTTCGGCGCTGCGACCGGCTCGGGAACCGCGGCGGACAGCGGCTCCTCACCTTGCTCGTACGCCCCAAGGAACATGTCGGTCCGGTCCACAAACCTGCCGCGCTCGTCCAGATACCCCCAGCGACCGTTTCGGTTGATCCATTGCGGCTCGCCGGACACCGACCACTCTTCCTCGGCTCCCTTGCCGCCGGTGGTGTCGAGCGTGAGCGCCTTCGGCTCCTGGCGATCCTGGCCGAGAGTCTCTTGTCCCTTGAGGTCCTCCTCGTCCTTGCCGTATTTCTCCAGGGGCGTGTCGAGATTGAGGATGTGCGGGGTGATGAACAGAAGCAGCTTGCGACGCGTGTCGGCGCGCGCGAGGCTCGAGAAGAAGTATCGGACCCCGGGAATCTTGTTCAGGAACGGCGTGCCCCCGCTCGATTCGGAGGTGTCGCGGGTGATCAGCCCGCCGATGGCCAACGTGCGGCCATCCTTGAGCACCGCGGTGGTTTCGATGTTGGAGAGCAGGACTCGGAGCCCCGTGGTGCCTCCACCGATGTCCACTCGACCGTCCGGGGGCACGCTGCTGTTTTCCAGGCCGATGTTGAGCTCCACATAGCCCTTGTCGCTGATGTTGTAGGCCTCGATCTGAAGCAGGATGCCGACCCGGCGCGTGCGCTGGGTGACAATGTCCCGCGAGGACCCTGAGTAAACATTGTCCTGGAAGCTGCGAACTCCGATGGGCTCCTCCGAACCGACATTGATGGAGGCGTACTCGCCGCGCTCCACCAGGAGACGCGGACTGGCGATGGTCTGAACATCCGAGTCGTTCTCGCTCGCGCGCAGACGGGCGAGCACATCCCCGGCGTCCAGCGCGGCGAACTCAAAGGCGTTCTGACCGGCGAGCCGGATGATCCGCTCGCCGTCGGAGATCGTCGATCCGTCCCCGAACGTGGTCTCCGACATGGCCCCATCCTTAAGGGCCAGCGTGGGGTTCCAGCCGAAGGAATACGAAGCGTTCACATCCAGGATTTCGGCCTCGACAAAAACCGCGGGGCGCGGGGTGTCGTAAGCGGCGATGGCCTCGGCAATCTGGTCCAGGCGTTCGGGCGTGTCCTGAATGATCATGCGCCCGGTGTCGGGGTTGGTGATCAGCGAGGCCTCCTCGCTCAAGAGGTTCAGGTCCTCCAGCACGCTGGCCACGTCATCCACATCGTGGAAGCTGATGGTGAAAACCCGAATCTCCTTCTTGATGTCCAAGGTCTCGATCAGGAGTTGAATCTCGGCCAGGTTTTCGAGCGTGGTCTTCACGATCAACTGGCTGTTGGCGACATCGACCGTGATCGCGTCCTCCTCAAGGTCCGGCAGACGCTCGCGAATCAGGTCGGCGATTTCTTGGGCGTCCCGGTAGAGAATCGGGAAGACCGTGCTCTGCACCGGGATGTCCGCGCGGTTGAGGTATTCCTCGATGCGGGCGATGGCCTCGGGGATGTCGCGGACCACGATCAGTTTTTCACTGTCGAGGGCAAGGGCATCCGCGCCGGGGCGATCCGAGAGGAAGTTGCGGACGAAATCGATGAGTTCCGAGGGACGCTTGAAACGGATCTGGAAAGGCTTTTCCAGAAGCTTCTCCTCGATTTTCGGTTTCTCCGCGAGAGGCCGGATCAGGACCCCGCCGGGTTGGGATTCGGTGTCGATCCAGAGGGCGTATTGAACCGCGAGATTATCAAGGACCTGGCGGATGGTCTTCTCGCCTTGGACAGTGAGGTTGACCGAGATTTTTTGATCGACCGAACCGGCGACATTGATGCTGATTCCGCCCAGAGTGGAAAGCAGGTCGGCGATTTCGGTGAGTTTTTGATCCTGAACGGAAATCTCAGTGACCGGGGTGTCCAAACCCGTCGGCTCATCCCCGCTTTCCTGACCGGAGACCGGGCAGAGGAAGAGCGCCAGAACCGCAACCGTAACCAAAGCGTGGAGTGCCGTGAAAGAAACGAAGCGCGGATTCCGCGTGATCGCGGAACTCGGCGGCCCCCACTGCTCCCCCTCAGCAGTGCGCCAAAACATGAAATCTCCCCCTCCGACTGAGGCAACCCTCCGGGGGCTCATTCCCGGAGCAGCTCGTGGTCACCTGCGGGTGTTATACGACTAAACGTTTGCGGGTTGCAAGGGTAACTTTCCGAAAGTCCGGGAAAACCTGTGGAAAATGCGGCTATGCTCCATATCACAGTGGACTGAATACATTAGAGTTCAATCGGATCGACTAACAATCGTATCGAAGCACTGTGAAAGATGTGAATAAAAACGGGCCCACCCTCTCCTGTGCCGGGTGGGGCCCTGTATGGGGGGCGCGGAAATGGGGGGCGAGAGGGAACACGCCCCTCCAGTGTATTCACCCTCCATGTGAAAAGCGCTCTACAGGCTGTACTGCGGGACCTTAATGCGCTCGCCATCTTTGAGCGCCGATTGGTGAGCGATGATCCCGCACACAGTCATGTTCAGGGCTTGAACGATATCCACCAGGGGTTTGCGGTCTTCGAGAATCGAGAGCACGAATTCGTGGGTGAGATATCCGTGCGAGCCGCCATGGCCGCCGGGGTTCAAACCCGGCGGAAGGGGCGGCCGGGAAAGGTCGGGAAGGTCCTTCATGGTCCCGCGATACTCCATTCCCTCCATCCAGCCTTGTTCGCCGAAGACTCTTCCGGTTTCGCCGCCCTTGTCGCGGATCCCCATGCACATGAGCATGCGCGAGGCTCCCCCCTCGGCGGTCTCAAAGAGCGCGATCTCATCCGTGAAGGTGTTGCCGTAGGGATTGGCGCCGGGTTGCCACGACGGAAAGCCCGCATTTGATCCGGTGCAGGAGACCGAGACAAAGGGCTTGTCGGTAACCCCCACATAGTAGGCCGTGGAATGGGTGGGGTACCACAAGGGGATCGAGCCGACCCGCCAATTCTTGTACGAGTCGATCTGGTGGGAGTGGAAGTGGTAGTATTCGCCTTCGGAGTAGATCAGTCGGCCAAACCCGCCCGCCTGGTAGATCCGGCGCATGGCGTAGCAGTCGGCGTGATAGCTGGAAGTTTCAAACATCATGTACTTGCGGCCGCTGGACTTGACCGCTTCGAGCAGATTCTCGGCGTCCTCCAGCGAGCCATAGACCGCCGGAACCGCGCTGGCGACATGCTTTCCATGTTTGAGAACCTCGATGCAGTGGCGGGCGTGACTGGGCGCGTCCGTGGCGACAAAAACCGCCTCCAGGGTGTCATCCTTGACCAGTTCCTCAAGCGATGGATAGGTCTTTTCGCAGCGGCACTCTTTCGCGAGCGCGGCGCAGCGGTCCGGGAACAGGTCGCTGACCGCCGCCACCTCGACATTGGGGTGGTCCTGAAAGCCGAAGGCGGCGCCAAACCGGCACGCGCCATAGCCGACAATTCCCACACGAATCTTCCGGTCGGAAACCGGGGTCCAGCCCTTGCTGGTCGACTCTTCGACAGGGGCCTGCTCAAAACCGGGGATGACCTTCTGGGGTTCTTGAGCGAAGGCCGACCCAGCCAGTCCGAAGGCGGTTGCGCCCACTCCGGCGGCCTGGAGGAAAGCTCGACGCGAGGTCGATTCCCACTTCATCCCCCGCCACGACGAGGAGGTGGGGCAGTATGAGGACTCCGGATGCTTTGGGCATGTGGGGCTGGGATCGGATTTCATTTCTCTGGCGCCCTTTACGAAGCGTTTTTCCCAGCCACACAGGCGGGAACCTTGCGCAAGACCCTACCGTTTTCCCGGGGGACCGTGAAGGGCGCGCGGAGGCGCTAACCCATCCGGCGAAGGGGTTCTTCCCGCGCGGAGAGCTTGGCATCATCATGGAGATCCCGAATCGAAGCAGACCCTTGGGAGGAAATCCTTGAGAATTGCCATTGGAATCACCGGAGCAAGCGGCGCCATCTACGCCCGTCGCCTCCTCGAACGCCTCCATGGGGGGAGGCATGAGCTCCATGTCACCCTCACCGACTATGGAAAACTGGTCTGGCAGGATGAGCTCGGTGAGAATTTCCGTCACTGGATGGAGACCATGGACTGGTCCGGCGAGGGCGGGAACAGCCGGATGGTGGTCCACTCGGTGAACGACCTTTTCGCGGAGCCTTCCTGGGGAATGAAGAAGTTTGACGCTTACCTGGTCGTCCCCTGCAGCGCGAAAACCATGTCCTCCATCGCCTGCGGCATCGCGGACAATCTGGTCACCCGCTTTGGGGATGTGGCCCTCAAGGAGAAGCGCCCGCTGGTCCTGCTGCTGCGCGAGGCCCCCCTGCATGAGCTCCATCTCGAACGTTCCCTCGCGCTCGCCCGCGCCGGGGCGATTGTGCTGCCCGCCTCGCCCGGGTTTTATCTGAAACCGAAAACCCTGGATGATTTGGTGGAATTCATGGTCGATAAGGTCCTGTCCTATCTCCCCGAGCCTATTCCCGGACCCGAAAAGTGATCCGCAAGTATCTCGAGCTCATCAAGTTTTCCCACACCCTTTTCGCGCTCCCCTTCGCGCTGATCTCGATGCTGGTGGCCGCGAGAGGAGTTCCCGAGGCTCGGATTGTGATTTGGATTCTGGCGGCGATGGTCTCGGCGCGGACCATGGCCATGGCGTTCAATCGGATTGTGGACCGCGCGGTGGATGCCCAAAACCCGCGCACGGCCTCGCGTCCCTCGGTGACCGGCGAGGTCTCCATCCGGGGGACCTGGGTTCTGTGGGGCCTTGCTTGTGGAACCTTTCTGGCCTCGTGCCGGATGCTGAATCCCCTCTGTCTCGCGCTTTCGCCCGTGGTCATCGTCGTGCTCAACGGATACTCCTACGCCAAGCGCTTCACCCATTGGACCCACCTTTGGTTGGGGCTGTCGCTGGGGATCTCTCCGCTTGGGGCGTGGGCCGCGGTCACCGGAACGCTTTCGCTCGAACCCGTTCCGCTCGCGCTCGCGGTGCTCCTTTGGGTGGCCGGATTCGACATCATCTATGCGCTTCAAGATGAGGACTTCGACCGCGGGCTGGGCCTCCATTCGCTGGTAGTGCGCCATGGGGCCAGGCGCGCGCTGGTTTTCTCGCGCCTGTTCCATGCCGCCGCGCTCGCGCTTCTCTTGAGTTTCGGCGGGTTGCTCAAGCTCGGCCTGTACTATTTCGTCGGAGTGGCCTTGGTGGGCGCGGCCCTGGCGGTGGAGCAGTCGCTGGTTTCCGCTGAGGACCGCTCGCGGGTGAACGCGGCTTTCTTCACAGCCAATGGGTTTGTGAGCCTGTCGCTTCTCGCGGCCACCTGTCTCGATCTTTTCCTCGGATGAACGCGCCCCGCTTTTCGGTCATCCTGGTCAACTGGAACACCGCCGCAATGACATGCGAGGTGATCCGCTCGGTGTTCGCGGAGTCCTCGCGGAGCGGTGTTCCGGTCGAAGTCGTGGTGTCCGACAACGGCTCCGGCGATGAGAGCGTGACACGCATCCGAGAAGCTTTCCCCGAGGTCCGGGTTATCGAGAACCGCGCCAACCTGGGCTTCTCGCGCGCGGTCAATCGAGCGCTGCCGCAATGTCATGGGGAGCATGTGGTGCTCCTGAACACTGACGCCACCCTCGAGGAGGGCGCTCTTGCGGCCTTTGTCGAAACCTTCGAGCGAGCTCCCAAAGTCGGGATTCAAGGCGCGAGCCTGCTCAATCCGGATGGCACCCCGCAGAACTCTTCGGCGCCTTTTCCGAACCTCGCCACCGAGCTGGTTCCGAAATGGCTCCTCCGCGCGCTCCATCCCAGTGTGTTCGAGTCCAAAGTCCCGCCCGGCTCCACCGAACCTCGGGAGGTGGACTCGGTAATCGGGGCATGCCTGGTGATCCGCGGCGAGACGCTTCGTGAGATCGGCCCCGTGGACGAACGATTCTTTTTCTTCCTTGAGGAGACCGATTGGTGTTTTCGCGCCCGCGCGCGAGGATGGAAAGTGGTCGTGAACCCCGGCGCGCGCGTGGTTCATGGGCAGGGGAAGAGCTCGGAAAAAGTCCTCACCGACAGCCGGATCGAGTTCCATCGTTCGCGCTACCGCTACTTCCGCAAGAATCACGGGGTCCTTTCCGCCGGGTGTCTATTCGTGGGGATGATCTTGAAGCTGGTCGTGGAATCGCTATCCGCGTGGACCGTTGTACTCGCCTCGCTGGGGACCTCGAGTCGCGCGCGCCGCCGCGCGCGGGTGGTGAGCGCCCTGCTCGCTTGGCACCTGCTCGGATGCCCGAAGGGGTGGGGGTTGGAGGGGAGGTTTCTACTATAGACTGAGTGTGGCGTGGGACCGCATACTTAACGGATCGGATTTGGGAAGAGAAGTCAGGGGAGGTCATCGGATTCGAGAGGTTCTACTACCATCCGGAGGGCGCCCTGGAGGGAGTGAGCTTCGAAACAGCCTCAGCGTCGGTTTGAGCACGATGGAGTCTCGCACAAATTGATCCTTGAGCCGCGCGCACGTCTCTCCCTATAATCCTCCCCAGCGGGGTGCGCCCGCCGAGAGACCCATGAATCCGCCCCGAATCCCCCAAGTCCGACGCATGCGTGTCCTTTCCCTGGGAATGCTGTGGGCATTGGCGTGTGTGTTTCCGGACTCTGCATCCGCCGAGCTCAGCGAGGATCAGACCCAGGAGCTCAATGCCCTGGTCGAAAACCTCGCCCTGCTGATCGAGGACAGCACCCCCTCGCTCGAAAACCTTCAGGCCCTCGTTCCCGGTCTCAATCTTCCCGCGCCAGCTGTCGTGGATGAGGCCGCGCTGGCGCATTTCGAGGCGCGAGTCCGCCCGGTGCTCCTCGTTCACTGCGCGAGCTGTCATGGCGGAGAGAAACCCAAAAGCGGGCTGCGAGTGGATTCGCGCGAGAGTCTGCTTGCGGGCGGCAAGGGGGGCGGCGCGATCCTTCCCGGAAACTCCGAAGGGAGCCGCTTGATCCAGGCGCTGCGCTACACTCACGACGACCTTAAGATGCCTCCCTCCGGCGCGCTTCCGAAGGAGGTGGTCGATGACCTGGCCCGCTGGATCGACCAAGGCGCGCCCTGGCCGGAGAAGGCCCCCGAACAGTCCGCGGACTCGGCCAAGAGCCACTGGGCCTTTCAGCCGGTCAAACGGATCGAGCCGCCTGCCGATCCCTCCGGCTGGTCCGATCATCCCATCGACCGCTTTATCAAGGCCCGGCTCGCCGGGAGAGACTTGGAACCGGTGGGCATGGCGGAAAAGCGCACCCTGCTTCGCCGTGTGACCTTCGACCTGATCGGGCTTCCGCCCACGGTCGAGGAAATGCGCGATTTCCTCGCGGATCATTCGCCGGATGCCTGGAACAAGGTCATTGAACGGCTGTTGGCCTCCCCGCGTTACGGCGAACGCTGGGGCCGTCACTGGATGGATGTCGCGCGTTACGCCGACACCGCGGGCGATGCCGCCGATTACCCGGTGCCCGAGCTCCACTTCTACCGCGACTACATCATCGACTCGTTCAACTCGGACAAACCCTATGACCAATTTGTCCGCGAACAGATCGCGGGAGACATCCTCGCGCGCCGGCTCCCCAAGGAGCGTTACCCGGAGCTGGTGACCGCGACCTCGTTCGTGGCTCTTTCAAGACGTTTCGGAACCGGGCCTTACCAGGACCATCATCAGGTGATCGAGGACACGATCGACACCGTGGGGAAGGCCTTTATGGGACTATCGATCGGCTGCGCGCGCTGCCATGACCACAAATTCGATCCGATCACGACCCGGGATTACTATGGTCTCTACGGCATCTTCAAGAGCACGAACTACCCTTACGCCGGCTCCGAAACCTTTGTCTCCGACAAACACAATCGACGGGCCTTTGTGACCCTGCTCCCACCCGAGGAGGTGGGGGCGACTCTCAAGCCGCATCGCGAGCGGGCCACCCACCTGGCTGAATCGTTGCGCTACCTCAAGGAGGAAAGCCAGTCCGCCAAACGCATCGCGGAGCTGGACGCGCGAATCGGAGCAATCTCTCAGGTCGCTCCGAAGTCCGAGGGTGGGGATGCTTCCCTGGTCGAACCCATCGCCCGATTGGTCGCCGAGCTTTCCGAGGAGCGCGATAGGCGCAAAGCCGAGCTGGATGCCGAGCTCGGCGCGCTCCAGGAGCAACTCCGCAACCTCGATGTAGCCGGGCTGCCGGAAGGGGTGACCGGAGTCTACGCGGTGAGCGAGGGGGATCCGGCCGATGCCCCGATTCACAAGGGTGGGAATCCGGGTGAGCCTGGAGAGGTGGTCCCGCGCGGCGCGCCCGCCTTCCTGCCCGGTGGCGGTCCCTTCACCATTCCGCCCGGAAGTTCAGGCAGGCTCCAGCTCGCCGAATGGGTGACCCGCTCCGATCACCCCTTGACCGCGAGGGTGATGGTAAACCGCATCTGGCGGAACCATTTCGGCAAGGGCCTGGTCGCCAGCCCCTCCAACTTTGGTCTCACCGGAGCCAAGCCGACGCATCCGGAGCTGCTCGATTGGTTGGCTTCCGAGTTTGTGGCGCGCGGCTGGTCGATCAAGGAGATGCATCGCCTGATCCTCTCCTCCAAAACCTATCGCCTAGCCTCGACCCATGACCCCCGGAAGGCGGAGGCCGATCCCGACAACGATCTTTACTGGCGCTGGGACCGTCGGCGGCTGGATGCCGAGTCGATCCGGGACGCCATGCTGGCGGTCTCCGGCGTGCTCGACCTCTCGCGCCCGAAGCGTCACCCCTTCCCAGCCATCCAGGAATGGAAATGGACCCAGCATGGCCCGTTCCGGGCGGTCTACCCCTCGAACCACCGCAGCGTGTATCTGATGACCCAGCGCATTCAGCGGCATCCGTATCTGGCCCTCTTTGATGGTCCCGACACCAACCGCACGGTCGAGGCGCGCCGCGAAACCACCGCGCCGCTTCAAGCCCTGTTTCTCGCCAACAACCCGTTCGTGACCGAACAAGCCCGCGCGCTGGCAGCAAAGACTATCGAGGCCTGCACTGGGGAAAGGGAGCGTGGGGCCTGGCTGATCGAACGAGCGCTTTCCCGCCCCGCGAGCGCCGCCGAGATCGAGCGGTCAGTGACATACCTCTCCGCGTACAAACAGGAGCTGGAGAAAAGCGGCGCCAAGGCCGAGGAGCTCGACCTGGAGGCTTGGACCAGTTACGCGCGGGTGGTCCTGAGCTCCAACGAATTCTTCTTTCTGGATTAGAGAGGATTTGCTCAAGCCTCGGTGCGAGGAGGGACACGCTCCGTCGTGTCCGGGCCAGGGACGGGGTATCGGAGGCAGGACGCCATGCCCTGGCGGACGCTCAGCGCGAGGAGGGACACGCTCCGTCGTGTCCGGGCCAGGGACGGGGTATCGGAGGCAGGACGCCATGCCCTGGCGGACGCTCAGCGCGAGGAGGGACACGCTCCGTCGTGTCCGGGCCAGGGACGGGGTATCGGAGGCAGGACGCCATGCCCTGGCGGACGCTCAGCGCGAGGAGGGACACGCTCCGTCGTGTCCGGGCGCGAGGGACCGCGCCCCTCCAGGTAGAACTGCGCGAGCGACCCCACGCCTCCGATAGAATGCCGCGCGCAAGATAGGGCCGGAGGAATCTTGCAGACCCTATCGAAAATACCCTCGATCCCTCCTCCCAAAGCCGCTATCATCTCCCCTATCGTGTCCGACCTCCGATGGGAGGTCTCGAGAAAGCAGCGCGAGGTTTTCAACCTCGGCGAATCTGGAGGGTTTCCTCAATGAAGCGGAATCTTGTGCGCAGAAACTTCCTCAAAACCGGCGCGGGAGCCGCCGCGCTCTCCTTCACTTTGGCCCGTCCGGAGTGGGTCTTCGGGGCCGCGGCCAACTCGAAGCTCGAGATCGGCATCATCGGCTCGGGTGGCCGAGGCAAATGGATCGCCAACCTCTTCGAGCAGCATGGCGGCTACAAGGTGGTCGCCTGCGCGGATTATTTCCAGGAGCGGGTGGATGACCTCGGCGAGAAATATGGAGTCGAGCCAACGCGGCGTCACACCGGGCTTTCGGGCTACAAGAAGCTCCTCGAAAGCAAGCTGGATGCCGTGGCGATAGAAAGCCCGCCCTGCTTCCACCCCGAGCAGGCCGCCGCGGCGGTCGCGGCCGGGAAGCACGCCTTTGTCGCCAAGCCCATCGCGGTGGATGTCCCCGGCTGCCAATCCATCGAGGCCAGCGGTAAAGCGGCCACCGCAAAGAAGCTTGCCTTCCTGATCGATTTCCAGTCGCGGACCGATCCGTTCTTTATCGAAGCCGTTGGCCGTGTGCGCCAGGGTGAAATCGGGAAGATTGTCTCCGGTCAGGCGGCCTACCTCACCGGTCGTCTCGGCTTGCACGCCGAACCCGGAAGCCCCGAGGCGCGCCTCAAGAACTGGGTCTTCGACAAGGCCCTTTCCGGCGACATCATCACCGAGCAAAACATCCACGCCCTGGATATCGCCACCTGGATCCTTGATGCCGCGCCGCTATGCGCGGTCGGGCGCGGCGGACGGAAGCTGCGCGTGGATGTGGGCGACTGCTGGGATCACTTCGAGGTGATCTTCGATTTCCCGGAGGACATTGTCCTCTCGTTCCATTCCAAACAGTGCGGCAGGGGCGCGGATGACATCATGGCGCGCGTGTATGGCGAAACCGGAACAATCGACGCCCACTATGGCGGCGTGGTGAACATCAAAGGGGACAAGCCCTACGAGGGGGGCGAGACCAAGGGGATCTTCACTGATGGAGCGGTCCGGAATATCGCCACCTTCCATGAGTCGATCACCAAGGGCGATTTCTCCAATCCGACAGTCGCGCCGAGTGTCCGCAGCAACCTGACCACCATCCTTGGGCGCACCGCGGCCTACACCGGCAAGGAGGTCACCTGGGAGGAGATGATGAGGACGGGCGAAGAGCTCGACCTCCAGCTCGAAGGACTCGCGGGGTGAAACCATGACCACAACCATCTCCAGGAGGGAACTGCTCATGGGCGCGACCGCGGGTTTGATCCTGTCATCGGGAGCCTCCTCCGCCGATGAGGGCAAGGAACGAGGCTTCAAGATCGGCGCCTGCGATTGGACCTTGGGGAAACGCAACGACCCGGGGTCCTTTGAGGTGGCCAAACGGATCGGCCTGGATGGGGTCCAGGTGGACCTCGGGACCCCCGAGGGGGACAGTCCGATCTGTCCACCGGAGGTTCGAGAGAAGTTTCTCGCCGCCGCCAAGGAGCGCGGTCTCGAGATCGGCTCGATTGCACTCGGGACCCTCAACGACAACCCCTACAAGAGCGATCCGCGCGCCGAACGCTGGGTGAGCGAGGCCATCCCGGTCGCCAAGGCGCTCGGCGTTCAAGTCATCCTGCTGGCCTTCTTCAGCGATGGGGACCTGCGCGGGGACAAGGCCGGGGTGGACATGGCGGTGGAACGGCTCAAGAAGGTCGCCCCCAAGGCCGAGGAGGCGGGAGTGTTTCTTGGGATCGAATCCTGGCTGAGCGCGGAGGAACACCTGGACATCATCGCCCGCATCGGCTCCCCAGCCATCAAGGTCTACTATGACATCGGCAACTCCCATCATGTCGGACATGACATCTACAAGGAGATCCGCGAGCTCGGAACGAAGCACATCTGCGAGTTCCACGCCAAGGATTACGATGACCTGTACGGCAAGGGGTCGATCAACTTCCCGGAGGTGCGTCGCGCCATGGACGACATCGGCTATCGCGGGTGGATGCACATCGAAGGGATCAAGACTCCGCTTGGGATGGAGGAGAGCATTCGTTACGACGCCGAGTATCTGCGGAAACTCTTTCCACGAAAGGCCTGAGGATCGCCCATGGAGCAGCTTTATCAGCAACGTCTCGACCGCTATGTCACTGCTCTTCGCAACGGCAAGGGCGACCGTGTGCCGATCCGGCCGTTTGTCGCCGAGTTCACCGCCAAGTACGCCGGTTACACCTGCCAGGAAGTCACCCACGATTATGAAAAGGCCTTCGCCGCGGTCCGCAAGTGCGCGATGGATTTCGATTGGGACGCCGTGGTCGGGAACATGGTGTATGTTTGGACCGGTCTCACCCAGGCCATCGGGCTGCGCTATTACGGCATCCCCGGCATCCATGTCGGCCCCGATGTCGGTTTCCAATACCGCGAGCCTTCCGAGCAGGCGGCGTGGATGGAGGCCGATGAGTACGACGCTCTGATCGAGGATCCGACCGGGTTTCTGTTCAATGTCTGGCTGCCGAGGGTTTCAAGCGAGGTGGCCCCCATCGGCGCGCCCTCCACCTATCGGAACAACCTTTCGTTCCTCAAGGGCGGGATGGCGATGCTGGCCTATTTCAGCGCCTTCGGGCCGCAAGGGGAGCGTCTCAAGACCGAATGCGGCATGCCGGGGGCGATCTCCGGGATTCTGAAGGCCCCGATGGACATCATCGCCGACAAACTGCGCGGGTATATCGGACTCGCGATGGACATCCTTACCCAACCGGAGAAGGTCAAGGCGGCCTGCGAGGCTCTCGCTCCGCATCTCGCACATGTCGCGCTCTCCGGCGCGGACCCGGACAGGAAGGTTCCGATCTCAATCTGGATGCACCGCGGCTGTGTTCCCTTTATCTCCCACAGGCACTTCGACGAGGTTTATTGGGCGACACTGCGCCCGGTGATCGAGCATATCTGGTCGCAGGGGCATCAGGTGCTGTTCTATGCCGAGGGGAACTGGACCCCGCACCTTTCCGCCTTCGCTGAGCTTCCCGAGCGAAGCATCATCTACCATCTTGACCGCACCGACATCCGCGCCGCGCGTCGGGTGCTCGGACACAAGTTCTGTCTGAGCGGAGGAGTGCCGAACGACCTTCTCACCTTCGGCAAACCGCGGGCTGTGCGGGATGCCTGCAAGGAACTGATTGATGAACTGGCGGCGGATGGGGGCTATGTTCTGGATGCCTCCGCGATTGTCCAGAATGACGCCGAGATCGAGAACCTCCGCGCCATGACCGAGTTCACGCGGGAGTATGGGGTCTACCCCGGTGGCGGGGAGGTTCAACCTGCACTGGAGCCTTCAACCGCGCCGAATGCGAAGATGCAGGAGTGGACGGACCGATTGCGGGTTAAACCGGGGGGGTGCATCCCCTGGGAGAAGCAGCGAGAGGAGCTTCCCGCGATCTCCGGGGATGCGCGTCTGATCCAGCGTGTCTGGGAGGATATCGAGGGGTTCGCTTATACCTATATCTGGCACTGTCTGGAGTCGTTTTAGGGGGGCAGGTTTTTGTGCCGCGCCTTGGAGGGCCATGCTCAGTCGTGGCTGGTTTTACGGGGCCATGGGACGCGACGAAGCGCGCTCCTCCAAGGCGCCATCCAGGTGAGAGAGGCTCTAATCGCGCCGGGTGTACCAGATCTCCAGCTTCTCCGGGTCCTGAAGAGTCCGAATGGGGGCGCGCAGCCCGATCCAATAGAAGCGCAGGTGCTCGCGCCAGGTGAATTCGTGGGCCTTGCGCGGGGAGGTCGCGGCGGCTTCGCGGAGAATGACCAATTTCCCCAATTTCTTGAGCGCCTTCCCGAGATGCAGCTCTTCGCTCACATACCAGCGCTCATCAAACCCGCCAACCTTTTCAAACGCCTCCCGCCTCATGAAGAAGAAGGAGCCCGCCGGGGTTCGGGAGAGACGCGAGTAAGAGTTCCAGAGCGACACAATCCACTCGGCCCACCACACGGAAGGCTCGGAGAACGCGATGCGCGCCCCTCCGCCCAGGGCCCCGCGCTCCATGTGGGCGCGCAACTCCCCAAGCAGCGCCGGGGAGACCAGGGTGTCGGCATCCAGGAACAGGAGGTATTCCCCGGTCGCGACAGCCGCCCCCACATTGCGGGTTCCTCCAATGTTCCGCTTTCCGGAATGGACCACGGTGGCCCCCATCTCCCGCGCGAGCGCCGCGGTTTCATCGGTGGAGGAGTCATCCGCCACGATCACCTCGGCCCCCTCAAGGCCGCTTTCTCGGAGCGAGAGTTGCAGGGCCGCCAGGGTGGCGCGTATCCTCTTGGCCTCGTTGTAGGCCGGGATCACCACGGAAAGGAGGGGACCGCTCATGGATTCGAGTCTATCAGGGAGGGAAACCGGACGCGAGCCGGCCTCTCCAGAGGAGCGTTTGGTTCTCGATTCGGTCCACTACTTCCGGGGTGAGAAGCGCATCCTGGAGGACATCACCTGGCGGGTGTGTCAGGGCGAGCATTGGGCCATCCTCGGTCCCAACGGTTCGGGCAAATCCACCCTGGTGGAGATCGCCACCGGGTATATCGGCGCAAGCCTCGGGCGAGTCTTTCTGCTGGAGGGTTGGCTCAGCGAGATTGTGCTTCCGGAGGTTCGCAGGCGGGTCGGGTTTGTCTCCGCGTCGTTTGCCGACCACCTGTTGCGCTGGCGCGAGCACACCACCGCCCTGGAGGTGGTCCTCTCCGGAAGGCGCGCGCTGCTTGGTCCTGTTCGGCAATCCTCCGAGGCGGAGAAGGCGGAGGCGCTTGTTCTGCTGGCGCAGTCCGGCTGTGCGCATTTGAGGGACACCCCTTTCTTCATCCTTTCGAGCGGGGAGCGCCAAGCCTGCTTGATCGCCCGCGCTCGGATGGCGCAAAGCGAGCTCCTGATCCTGGATGAGCCCTGCGCGGGACTTGATCCCGCCGCGCGCGAGCGCACGCTCGCGGCCCTTGAAGGGGCTTGTCGAAACGGTCGGCGAGTCCCACAGATTCTGATCACCCATCACCCCGAAGAGATCGTTCCGGGGATCTCGCATGTCCTCCTCCTGCGGGAGGGAAAGGTGGTGGCTCAAGGCCCCAAGGAAGAGATCCTCACCGAGTCCCTCCTCGGTGAGACCTTCGGCATTCGGCTGCGACTGGTTCGGGAGGGCGAGCGTGTGTGGGCGGTTCCAAGGCTGTAGGAAGAATCTAAGAGTCCCCGCTACAGTCCCTCCCTCGACCTGCCGATGAGGCAAATATACCGCGCTCAGCCACAGCCCAAGATGGGGGGTGCGGTCAAAATGCTATTTCGGAATTTTCCGCCTGTCATTGGGGGATCGGACCGAAGCGGTTGAATTGCTTACGGTATCCTCTGTCGGACTCAGCGGCTGGGAAGGAGAGCGGCGTTGGCACATATGCTGCGCCCACTTTTAACGTATGCCGAGCACCCTTGAGAGACTACCTATGCGTGGGAACTCGGCGCGGTCTGCCCCGACTCTTCTTGAAGAGGGAAGCCGCTGGATCGCCGAGGGAGTCGAGATCGGCGAGGATTGTGAAATCGGCCGTTTCGTGGTGATCGAAGCCAATGTCCGGATTGGTGACCGGGTGGTGATCGGCGACGGCGGTTTCATCGGCGAGGGGAGCCGGATCGGGGACGATTCGGAGATCGGCGCGCGGGTTACCCTCCGAGAGCATACCTGGATCGGGAAACGAGTCCGCGTTGAAGCGGGCGTGGTTCTCGGGAGCGATGGGTTCGGATTCGCGCAGCGGGCGGATGGAACCCAGTTCAAGATCCCGCAGGTCGGGATCGTTGAGGTCGGGGATGATTGCACGATCGGGGCGCGAGCGACCATTGATCGCGCGACCCTCGGCAAGACAGTGCTCGGCGAACGGGTCGAGATCGGACCCGGGGTGATGGTCGGGCACAATGTGGTGATCGGAAGCGACTCCCGTTTGGACTCGCTGTCAGGAGTCTCGGGGAGCACGAAGATTGGAAAGCAGGTTCGGATCGGCCACCACGCGGGACTGGTGGGGCACCTCAAGGTGGAGGATGGTTGCACCATCGAGGCGTGCACGGGGGTGACCAAATCGCTTCCGGCGGGCGCCCACCTGAAGGGAGTCTATCCGGCCATGGCCCCGGCGCTTTTCGAGCAGCAGCAGGAGCTGATCGGAAGGCTCCCGGCGATGGTGGAGAAGTTGGAGAGTATCGAAAGACACATCGCCTCGCCTGTCTAGAGGCTACCAAGCTCATCAATCCTTACCCCCTAACCCCTGAGGGCTGAGCGGCCGGCTCTCAGGGGATTTTTCTTTTTTGCGGGCGGGGATTACGATACTGGTGTGGACTGTGATCCCTCACTGGCGCCGAGCGGGAAGGAGATCGAACGCAATGCCGCTGACAAGGGAGATGGCCGTTGATGTGGGCGTGAAGGCTCGCGAGGCCTTGTCGGGCCTGTACGGTCCAAGGCTCAAGGGGGCGTACCATTTCGGCTCGGTGGCTCGTGGCGAGGGGACCGCCGACTCGGATCCGCTCTTTCGCTCGACACGGATGTGCCGGTCTCTTTCTTATTCGTTCCTGAAAGTGGTCTCGCCACCGGTCGCTACGCCGTTCACCGAGCAATTATCCGAGAGGGGATTCGGGTGCGAAGGGAGAGGTTGAGGAGCATCTTGAACGGGCGAGAGAGTTCCTCTCCGCGCACAATCGTCGAGAACGCGAGAAAGGCAATCGAAAGTGCCCGGACCTTCGTATAAATCCTGCGACTGACACACTCAAGAACCGCTGATTCCTGCTCCGGGGCTGGTCTCGCCTTACGAGTTGCCCAAGAGTGTTTCAACTCGCTCATGCACCACGAGCCGACGCGCGTACACCAAGCATGCTTGGATGTCCTCCACCTCAAGCCAGCCATGGCCCTTGAGGATGGTCTCCGCCATGTCAAGACCCCCCCCATGCCTTCTCCCCCCCGCCAGTCCAACCTTGACACCCGCGCATGGCAACGGCACTCTCCCAACAAGGGAAAATGGGCCGCGCGCCCAGATCCGTTTCCGAGACCTCCAAAGGATTCTTCCGAATGAACAACCAACGTCAGGCGGTGCTGGCCCTGGAAGACGGCGCGGTGTATCCGGGCTGGGCGATCGGGTCGGGAAATCGAACCGAAGGAGAGGTGGTCTTCAACACCTCGCTCACCGGATATGAGGAGGTCCTCACCGATCCGAGCTACCGCGGCCAGATTGTCTGCATGACCTACCCCCTGATCGGGAACTACGGCTTCAATCGGGAAGACATGGAATCCCGGCGCATTTACCTCTCGGGGTTCATTGTCAAGGAAGCCTGCCCCTATCCCAGCAACTGGCGCTCCACGGGAAGCCTCCAGGAGGCGCTCGAGGAGTTCGATGTGCTCGGGATTTCGGGCATCGACACCCGCTCGCTGGTCAAGAAACTCCGTGTCGCCGGGGTCATGCGCGGAGTGATCACCACCGCCTCGGAGGACTATGAGCGCTGTGTGGCCGAGGCGCGGGCGATTCCCTCGATGGCCGGGCAGGAACTGGTCACCGAGGTCACCACGGAGTCGTCATTCTTTTGGGACCTTGCTCGCGGTCCGGTGAGTGAACGCCCCGCCGGCGATTTCAAGCGCCACATTCTGGTCTACGACTTTGGGGTCAAGTTCAACATCCTGCGAAGCCTGGCCAAGCGCGGCAATCTGGTGGAGGTGGTTCCCGCGCAAACCACCGCCGAAGAGGCCCTTGCTCGCGAACCGGATGGCATCATGCTCTCGAACGGACCGGGAGACCCGGAGCCGGTGACCTTTGCCATCCGGGCCATTCAAAACCTGATCGGGCAGGTCCCGATCTTCGGGATCTGCCTGGGCCATCAGCTCCTGGGCTGCGCGATTGGCGCCGGGACCTACAAACTCAAGTTTGGCCACCGCGGCGGCAACCAACCGGTCCAGGAGACAGTCGGCGGACGGGTCTTCATCACCGCCCAGAATCATGGATTCTGTGTCAATGGCGACCGAGTCCGCGAGGACCAAGCCAAGGTTTCGCTCATCAATCTGAACGACAACACGGTTGAGGGGATGAGCAGCCGGGAGGGCGGATGGTTCTCGGTGCAATACCACCCCGAGGCCTGCCCGGGTCCGCATGATGCCGCCCCGCTTTTCGATCAGTTCATGGAACTGATCGATCAACATCACTAAAGGTTGCCGGAGCCATGACCTACACACCCTCCGAGAGTCGCTACGACTCGATGAAGTACAACCGCTGTGGCAAAAGCGGCATCCGACTCCCCGCGATTTCCCTCGGCCTTTGGCATAACTTCGGCGGCGTGGACACGCTGTGGAATGCTCGCTCGATGGCGCGCCGAGCCTTTGATCTCGGTGTCACCCATTTCGATCTGGCCAACAACTATGGTCCTCCCCCCGGCTCCGCTGAGGAGACTTTTCGAGCGATTCTCCGGGATGACTTCGCCCGTCATCGGGATGAACTGATCATCTCCACCAAGGCCGGATACCTGATGTGGCCGGGTCCGTATGGGGAATGGGGCTCGCGGAAATACCTCCTCGCGAGTCTTGACCAAAGTTTGGCCCGGATGGACCTGGAATATGTGGACATCTTCTACTCGCACCGGCCCGACCCCGACACGCCTCTGGAGGAAACGATGGGGGCGCTGGACTCCGCGGTCCGCCAGGGAAAGGCGCTGTATGTGGGGATCTCCAATTACTCCCCCGCCGCGAGCGCGGAGGCCGCCGCGATCTTGCGGAAGCTGGGAACTCCCTGCCTGATCCATCAGCCGAAATACTCCATGTTCGAGCGTGGGATCGAGGGTGGGTTGCTCGATGTGCTGGAGCGTGAGGGGATTGGGTGCATCCCCTTCTCGCCGCTGGCTCAAGGGTTGCTCACCGACCGTTACCTGAAAGAGGTCCCCCCCGACTCTCGCGCGGCCAAGCCGCATGGTTTCCTCCAGCGGGAGCAGGTCACCCAGGAGAAGGTGCGGAAGGCGTCCGCGCTGAACGAGCTTGCCAAGGAGCGCGGGCAGAGCCTCGCGCAGATGGCGCTCGCGTGGGTGCTGCGCGACCCGCGAGTGACCTCCGCGCTGATCGGAGCGAGCAGTGTCGCACAGTTGGAGGACAACCTTGCCGCGCTGAACAACCTCGCGTTCGCGGCGGATGAGCTCGCGCGGATCGAGGCGATCCTGGCGGATACAAGCCTCTGAACCCGGTCTCAACGGGACAGAGTTCCCAATTCCTCGCGACTTGTCGTTCGATCAAGCCGGGGCGGCGTTACGGCAGCGGGGCATGTTCCGCCAGAAACTTGTCCATGAACCACACACAGCGGGCGTTCACATCCGCCGCGAGATCCATGGTGTGCGGCCAGCCCTCGAACTTCTCATAAGTCGAGGGGACCCCGACCTCCTTGAGCTTGGCATCCAGCGCGTCCGCCTGGGTCACCGGCACAATGTCATCGATGGTTCCCTGGAAGGTCAGCGTGGGAGGGTCATCCTTGGTCACATGGAAAAGCGGCGAGGCGTGCTTGTAGGTTTCCGCCGCCTGGTCATAGGGCTTGCCGATGAAATCCTTCACCACCCCCACGCTCTTCGCGTAGTCCGTGGTCAGGTCGGTCGGCCCGTAGAAGTTGATCACCGCGCGGACCTTGCTGCTGGTCTCGTTCCAGCCGCCCGTTCCCTCGAATTCGGGAACATCCGAGGTGTACCCCATCATCATGGAGAGATATCCGCCCGCCGAGTTTCCGCTGGCCACGATCCGCTCCGGATCAATGTGATACTTGGAAGCGTTGGCCCGTAGGAACCGCACCGCGCACTTGGCGTCCTCGACACAGCCGGGGAACTTGGCGTCCTGCGAGAAACGGTAGCTGATGGTGGCGGTGATGTACCCCTTCTCGGCGAACCGGACACAGTAGAAGGCCATGTCCCCGCGCGCCCCCCCTTTCCACCCGCCGCCGTGGATGAAGATGATCACCGGGGTCGGCCTCGCGAGACCCTTGGGGGAATACAGGTCGAGCAGGAGCTCGCGGTCTCCCACGCTGCCGTACTTAATGCCCTTCTCGCAGGTGACCCCTTCGGGCAGACCGCTCGGAGGGGTGATGAGTTGGATCTTCCCGCTGGTGAAAGCCCTCATGAGTTCCCCGGAAGAGGCGAACCCGGGCGGGACCGGTGGCGGTGTGTCGCCCGCGAGGTTCTCCGCCTGAATCGGTCCGTTCAAGGACAGCGCGCAAAGGACTATGATGAAGCCAGGGAAAGCACGGAGGATGCTCCTCCACGATTGGATTGCCATGGCGATTCCTTTCAATCGAGATCTTGGGCGGAGCCTTCTCCACGCCGAAGGGGACACCATGCCCCCGCTCAAGCGCTTAATCAAGGGCTTCGCTCAAATGCTCATCCTTGCCTCGTCGCTCTCGGCGTGGCCTCAAACCGTCCCGGAATCCATGACCATCGAGTTGGTGAATGTCTCGCGCCAATACGCCGAGGATTCCTCGCTCGACACCGCGCGGGGAGAGGAGTTCGCCCTGGTCGAGGCCGCTGTCGAGTTCGCCGATGGGGGCGACATCGACCGGGTCCGAATCCTGGCCGGTGGCGCCCAGAACGAGCTCGAGGAGGATGGAGACCGGTTTGCGCTTCAGCGGTTGGTCGGCTCCCTCGGCGGAGCCTGGAGCGGTGATTGGACGCTCACGGTTGAACCCTTCGTCGGCGACCCGGTTGACTATGAAATCCCGGTCGGCTTCCTCGATTTCCCGAATCCACCCGAGGTTCGGTTCCCCATTGATGGGTTGGACCAGTTGGAGCGGGCCTCGCTGGAGGCCGAATGGACCGGATCCGGCGACTCCTCGCGCCTCGATCTTCAGGAGCTCGACAGTTCTCGTGAGGTTCCGGAGTCCACAATCCGGACCCAAGCCTCCACCGCCGACCTGGGGTCCCTGCTTTCCAGCAACACCGCTTATGAGCTCTGGATCGGTGAAACCCGGACGGACAGTCGTAAGGGTTCGCTCCCGTTTCCGGTGGAGGTTCGCTTCACTCGCTCACTGTATCTCCAGTTCTCCACCGGGCCGAACCCACGGCAACAGATCCCCGGACTGTCTGTCGGCAACCGGATTGACGCCGCGCGCTGCGGACTCAAGCAAACGCGTTATGGACAATCCCAGGGAGCGCCGATTGTCAGCGCCGTGGTGGCGGAGCTTGAAGGCGCGGATATCGAGGAGGTGGAGGTGGTCAAGATTCAAGGACCGGAGGATGGGCGCATGGTCGGGAGTTTTCTATCGGCCGCGGAACTTGAGCCTTCGAGCCGCTTCGAGCGCGAGATGCCGAACCTCTCTCCGGGAGACTGGGCTTTGTTTCTGGTCGAATTCTCCGGCGAGCAACTCGGGGCCGAGGTTCGAAATGTGGAGAATGTGATTTTCGGTTTCCCAACCGTCTCCTCGCCGAAGTCCAACGCTTCCGGTTTGGGACCGGAGATCCCGGTGGCATGGGACTATCCGTACCAAGTGGATGAATTTCGGGTGGTCCTCACCGCGCTTGGGGGCCCTCCGCACCATCAAGAGGTCCGTGTTCCCCCCGACACCCACTCCGTGCTCCTCCACGGCGTCCCATTGGACCGGGATTTCACGCTGGAAGTGATCGGCGTATACGGAGCTTCGCAGCGATCGAGCCTGATTCGGGTGAGCACTTTCCCCGCGGGGGATGTCGATGGGGATGGGCGCTTTTCGGGAAGGGACATGTTTCTGCTTTCGCTCGCCTTGCCCCGGGCGGTCCATCCCCAGCCAGGGGCGCTCTTGGTTGATGGCTATTTCCGATTGGATGTGAACGGAGACGAACACCTGAACCGGGCCGACTTACCACGCAATCGAACCCGCTGAGCGCTCGGGGATGTCCGCTGTCGGGGGGGGGAATGCGCCCTTGCGCGTCGCGCGGGAGGGCCTGTACACTGGGTCGCTCGAAAGGAACAACCTTTGAAAAACTCACGAATCCGCATCCGGGAATGGCTGAGTGAATCCCCGCACCCTCCGCACTCGCGCGAGGAGATCGCCAATTGCCTCACGCACGGCTTGGGGTTTGTGGCCAGCTTGGTGGGGGGGCTTGCGTTGGTGATCGCGGCGGCGATACGCGGCAACGCCTGGCACTGGGTGGGTTGCAGCGTGTTCGCCTCCACCCTGGTGCTGCTCTATTCCGCCTCCACCCTCTACCATGTCACCCGCGACCCCGCGCGCAAGAGTATCTTTCGGGTAGCGGACCATTGCTGCATCTATCTCCTGATCGCGGGGAGTTACACCCCCTTTGTGCTCACCGCCTTGCGCAGCGGCATGGGCTGGGCGCTCCTTACCGTGGTCTGGGGCATGGCGCTGGTGGGCATCGCCGTGAAGGTCCTGTTTAGGGATCGGTTTGTGGCTCTTTCGATCGTGGCTTATGTGGTCATGGGTTGGGTCTCGATCGTAGCGCTGCCGGAGCTGCTCTCGGCCTTCCCGTGGGAGGCCATCGCCTGGGTGGCGGTGGGGGGAGTGGCATACACGGGGGGAATTCTGTTCTTCGCATGGGAAAGCTTCCCGTACAACCACGCCATCTGGCACCTCTTCGTGATGACCGGCAGCCTGTGCCACTACGTGGCGGTGATGTCGTACATCGTGCCTTAGCTCATAACAATGTCCATCCTGAAACGAATTCACCTCAAGGGCTTTCGGTCCATTAAGGAAATGGATCTCGAACTCCGGCCCCTCAATGTCCTCATCGGAGCAAATGGGGCTGGAAAAAGCAATCTGGTGGCTTACTTCAAGATGCTGAACGAAATGATGGGGAGGCGGCTTCAACAGTTCATTGCGAATACCGGACGAGCCCAAGCGAACCTCCATTTTGGTCCGAAATGTACCCCTCAAATGGAATCCACGCTTGAATTTGAAGTGAAAAACGGCGTGGACATTTACACCATGCGGCTTTTTCACGCCGCGGGAGACACCCTTTTTTTCGCGGAGGAAACCCTTGCCTTTCTCAGCGACGGTTGGGTGGGTAAGCCCATGACAGTTTCACTCGGAGCCGGACACCAAGAAACGCGGATTGGGGACAAAGCCCAGGAGGGTGATACGGTAGCAAAGGTCTTTCGGCACATTTTGAATCACTGCAGGGTTTTTCATTTCTATGACACTTCTCTCACGGCGAGGGTTCGCCAAAGCTGTTTTGTTGGGGACAACCGCTTTCTCATGTCGGACGCGGGAAACCTTGCCGCGATGCTGTACCGGTGGAAAACGGCCCCGGAGGATAGCGCCTATCAGCGGATCGTCAGAACCATCCGCCAGGTTGCTCCTTTCTTCGATGATTTCGAATTGGAGCCCGAGGACCCAAGAAAGACCGATATCCTATTGAAATGGAGGCATCGAGAATCCGATTCGGTCTTCGGGCCTCACCAGCTCTCGGATGGAACTCTTCGTGTCATCTGTCTTATTGCTCTTCTGTTGCAGCCGGATGACGAGCTACCCGACCTGATTGTCGTGGATGAGCCCGAGCTTGGTCTTCATCCATACGCCCTGCATGTCATAGCTTCGCTGGTTCAGGCGGCCGCCCAACACGCACAAGTCCTCATCAGCACTCAATCGAGCACCTTCCTCGACAGTTTTGAGCCGGAACATATCATCGTTGTTGAACGTCAGAATGAAGCATCTGTATTTGCTCGTCTCGGAACAGACCATCTGGAGACTTGGCTTGAGGAATATAGTCTGGGTGAGGCGTGGGAAAAGAATGTCATTGGTGGCGGGCCCATTTGATGGTTCGCCTTTACATCTTCGCCGAGGGTTTCACTGAGCAAACCTTCGCCGGCGTGGTGCTGAAACCTCACCTTGGACAATTCGGAGTCCAGATGCACAAGCCGCTTCTCATCGCCCATGCCCGGAGACGGGGCCGGGTTCACCGAGGCGGTGGCGGAAGATACGGGCCGATGAGGAGCGACATTGTGCGTTTGTTGAGGCAGGAGGAAGGCAAGGATGTATTTTTCACCAATATGGTGGACCTATACGGCCTCCATTCCGATTTTCCAGGCAAAGATCGGGCTGAGGCCTTTCGCCGGGACCCGCTGAGAAGGGTTGAGTTTCTGGAGGGGTCCTGGGCCGAGGATATCGGCGACACGCGGTTTATCCCGTTCATTCAACTCCACGAGTACGAGGCCCTTCTCTTCGTGGACGTGGAAATACTCGGACGATTCCACCCAAAAAGACAACGATCCATCTCGGATTTGAGGAGGATCGCGGAGAGCAAAGATAGCCCGGAACTGATTGACGACGGGGAAGAGACCGCACCCTCGAAACAAATTCTCAGCAAGATCCCAGAGTATCAGAAGGCTGTCGATGGACCTCAAGCCGCGGCTGACATTGGTCTTGAGAGAATCCGCTCCAAGTGCCCACACTTTGACGCGTGGGTTCATAAACTGGAATCGCTTGGATCGATGTAGAATCGTGTCATCCGTTTGTCCCGGAACCTGAATCCGGCAGTTATTCGTGGGGGTGCGGTGGTCAAGAGGCAGCCGTCATCGAACCTCATGCCTTGAGCCGGCGAAAGCCGGCAGGAACTCCCGGTTCTCATCAAGGACTTCATCCACCAACTTCTCGACCAGATCGATCCTCCTGACCAGCGGATGAACCGAGAGGGCAAGGGTTGCCGCGCGGCGGTCTCCCTTGGCGCCCGCCTCGACCGTGAGCTCCTCATAGGCTTTCACCACCTGTAGCAGGCCGCGTATTTCCGGTTCAAGCGGTCGCTGAGGCAGCGGAACCGGCCCCTCCTTGCGGATTTCACAAGGGACCTCAATCGCGACCTCGGGAGGAAGCTCGGGGACCGTGCCGTTGTTGCGGACATTGACCACCTGCACATCGCGCTTGTCGGTGAGGAGCGATTCGATCAGGTTGATCGCGGCGGTGGAATAGAAAGCCCCGCCACGCTTCTCCAGCTCCTTGGGTTTCTCGCGGAGGTTCGGGTCCCGATACTTCTCAAAGAGCGTTCTCTCGACCTCGACCACCTCCTCGCCGCGCGTTTTCGGTTTGGCGCGGAGCTCCTCCAGCATCAATTGAGTGCAGTAGTAGTACTGGAGGTAATAGTTGGGGACGAGTCCATGATAGCGGGTCCAGCGAGCCATCTCCCTCCCGGAGGGCTTGCCCTCTTCCTCAAACTCGCGCGCCACCGCCTCCCGGAACTCCGCGAAACGGTCCATGCCTCCGGCGGTCAACCCGCGCACCCAGGAAAGGTGATTGAGTCCGACCGAGTCGAGCCGGATGGTCGCCGGGTCCGCCTGAAGCTCCTTCGCGGCCGCCATGACATACCCGATCGGGATGTTGCACAAGCCGATGACCGGTACGCTGGAGTGCTTGAGCGCCGCCTCGGTAATGATCCCAGCGGGATTGGTGAAGTTGATCAACCATCCCCCCGGCGCGGATTTCTCCATCTCGCGCGCAACGGAAAGCAGGATCGGGATGGTCCGGAGCGCCTTCGCGAAGCCGCCCACTCCGGTGGTTTCCTGGCCGATCAGGTTGTGGCGCAACCCCAGTTTTTCATCTCGAATTCGCGCCGCCATGCCCCCCGCGCGAAATTGGGTGATGACAAACGAGGCCCCTTCGACCGCCTCGGCAGGATTCAACGTCGTGCGAATGCGCACCGATGCGCCCGCCTTTTCGGCCATGCGCGTTCCAAGGGCCCCGAGGATCTCCAGACGTTCCGCGTTAATGTCGGCAAGGACCACCTCGGTCACCTTCAGAACTTCCCGGCGCGCGAGCAGACCCTCCAAAAGCTCCGGAGTATAGGAGCTTCCCCCACCGATCACCCCGATCTTTCTCATGGGATCAGCATCATCCTTCCTGTCTCAGCGAACCCATCGTTCGGCCCAGATTGCTGTAGCAGCTTTCATCGGCGAGCAGTCCGCCCCACTCGTAGGCGAGCAACCCCGCGCCGACCACGGGGGGGTAAAGCGGCGCGCGGAAACAGGCCCCCGGCGCGATCTGATGCACCTTGTCTTGGATCGTCTCATTGAAGATCGGGTCCTCGCCCTTGAACACGCTCCCAGCGGTGACCAGATCAAAGGTTTCGGATTCCATTGCGAGGCGCTGGATGAGGGCGATCGCGGTGAAGGCCATCTCCTCCGCGACTGAAAGGAGGATACGTCGCGCCACGGCATCCCCTTGGAGCGAGGCGCGGAACACCAGCTTGGGAATGCCCAGGCTCCAGATATAGGCAAGGTCGCGATAGCCGCGCTCCAAAAAGGCTTCCACCGTGGGGTGCCCGGAGGATTGCAGGATCATGTCCACCAGCGCGGTCGGCTCGGCGCGTCCATCCACCGCGCGGATCATCGCCGCCACCGCCGAGTGCATGATCACATTCCCTCCGGCGTAGTCGCCGAATTCCCAGCCATAGCCGCCGACACGGATTTCCATGCCCGCGCGGTTCCGCCCAACCGCGACCTGACCGGAGCCGCAGTTGATCATGACTCCGAAGGGATCGAGTGTCCCGCCGCGCAAGCAACCGTAGGCGTCATTCTTGAGGAGGTAAGGAAGCCCGTTGAGAAGCGGGTCCAGGACCTGCTTGGGGATCTCGACACTATCCGAGGGGACATCCACCCCCGCCATGCAAAACACGGCGCGCTCGATCCTGGACAGTTCAAGCCCCGCGGAGGTCAACGCCCCTTCGAGCGACAGGCGCACAGAGGCCTGTGTCCCCGCAAAACCGTTGACCTCATGGTTCCCACAGGGGCCTTCGCCGAACCCCACGATGGACCCCTCGGAGGAAAGGACCACTGCGTGGGTCTTTGAGGCTCCGGCGTCCACGCCGAGAAAAAAGCGCTGTGGAGAAGGCATTCGATTCGGGGTGGAGGTCGGGGCGACCCAAGAGTCGCCCCGACCGACCTCTTCGATTCAGTAGCGGTAATACTCCGGCTTGTAAGGTCCCTCCACGGGCACCGACAGATACTCGGCCTGATCCTTGGTGAGGGTGGTGAGACGAGCCCCGATGCGGTCCAGGTGCAGGCGCGCCACCTTCTCATCCAGCTTCTTGGGAAGGACATAGACCTTCTTGTCGTATTTCTCCGCGTGGTTCCAGAGCTCGATCTGCGCGAGCACCTGATTGGTGAAGGAGTTCGACATGACAAACGAAGGGTGGCCGGTGGCGCAACCGAGATTCACCAAACGCCCCTCGGCCAGCACGGTCACCCGCTTGCCGTTCGGCCACACAAACTGGTCGACCTGCGGCTTGATGTTGACCTTCTTGAGATTCGGATCGTTGTACAGCGTTCCGACCTGGATCTCGATGTCGAAGTGGCCGATGTTGCACACAATCGCCTGGTCGCGCATGGCGTCGAGGTGCTCGCGGCGGATGACATCGCGGCACCCCGTTGTCGTGACAAAGATGTCCGCTTCGGAGACCACATCCTCCAGGCGCAAGACCCGGTAGCCCTCCATCGCCGCCTGGAGCGCGCAGATCGGGTCGATCTCGGTGACCACCACGCGCGCCCCGAAATTGCGAAGGCTCTGCGCGCAGCCCTTGCCCACATCCCCATACCCGCAAACCACCGCGAGCTTTCCGGCGATCATCACATCCGTGGCGCGCTTGATGCCGTCAATCAAAGATTCCCGGCAGCCATACAGGTTGTCGAACTTGCTCTTGGTGACCGAGTCGTTGACATTGATCGCGGGGCAACCGAGGGTTCCGTTCCGCTCCATCTCATAGAGACGATGCACTCCCGTGGTGGTTTCCTCGGTGATCCCGCGAATCCCGCGCAGGAGTTCGGGGTTCTTGTCGTGAACCACCAAGGTGAGGTCGCCGCCGTCATCGAGGATCATGTTGAGCGGCTGTCCATCCGGCCAGAACAGGGACTGCTCAATGCACCACCAGAACTCCTCCTCGGTCTCGCCCTTCCAAGCGAACACCGGGGCGCCGCGCTCGGCGATGGCGGAGGCGGCGTGATCTTGGGTGGAGAAGATGTTGCAGGAAGACCAGCGGACCGAGGCCCCCAGATGCTGGAGGGTTTCGATCAGGACCGCGGTCTGGATGGTCATGTGAAGGCATCCCGCGATGCGCGCGCCCGCGAGCGGCTTGGAGTCGCCGAACTCCTTGCGGAGCGCCATCAGGCCAGGCATCTCGGTCTCCGCGATTTCAATTTCTTTCCGGCCCCAGTCGGCGAGCGTGATATCCGCGACCTTGTAGTCGGTCGTGGGGGCTTGGGTGAGTGTGGCCATGTTGAATCCTTCCTTTATATGTGGGTTTCCAGACACGCCTCTCGGGGTGGCAACTGGGACTCCATAGGAACCGCCGGGAGGATTTGATAACCTGGACAGCTTCACAGGCTGACATGTCAATGTACCGAAACAGAGCGCTTGTGGCAATCAGTCCCGCATCCTTCCCGGTCCCCTCACGTGTGGTCCGGATGGGCAGGCTCGCCGGACCGCTGCCGGTCCTTATTGCCTTGATTTTCGTGGGGTCCCCCAGTTTGGCCCTTGAATACTGGGAAGGCGCGGTCCGCCTCCCCCCATTCCGCGACCATTATCCGACTGGCGGACCCACCCTTCTCTGGAACAAAGGCGACCTGAACATCCTTTGTTTGATCCAGGTGATGGATGGTTTGGGACGGCGACAAGCCGAGGAGATCAACCGCTTCAGGGAACGCCACCCGGATGAGTATTCGGTGGCTCTGTTCGCCCCGGACCGAGATCAAGAGAAATGGCCAACCGCTTATATTGCCGAGACCTGGAAGCGGCTTGAACTGACGATTCCGGTTTACGACATCAGCCTGGAGAATCGCCGCGCCCTGCACGAGCCCTGGAACCCGGCGCTCGCGCGGGTTTACCCACAAATCCTGGTTTTCGACAAGGAACGACGGTTGCGGCGGGTGCTGGAGGGGGTCCGAAGCGCCGAGGAGATCGAGGTGGCGCTCGCCGAAACACGTGCCTTGGTGGAATCCCCGACTCCACTTCCCGTGGGGGCAACGCCTTTCCCGGGGCTGGTGAACGGCGCCTTTCAGGGCCTTAGCCTGGAGGGGACCGCGCCCGCCCCTTGGCAACTCTGGGTCGCGGACCCGCGCACCTTCCCGCGAAGGAGAGGCCCGACCGCCAAGGGGAGGATCGAAATCCGCGCCAAGCGGGGATTGAAACGTCAGATCCTCTTTCAACGTCTCGAGCAGCCCGAACAGCTCTTGGGCAAACGGGTTCGGCTCTCCGCCTGCGCCGAGAGCAACTGCATCGGGAAGCTGGTGGTCGCCTTGGCGACTCCGGAGCCGCAGGGAGGAATGTACCGGTTCAGCCCGGATTCCCCCTTTGTGAACCGCGAGGGGGTTTCGATTCCCATGAGGATATTGGCCGCCTGTGACTTCCCCGAGGGGATCGCCGGGTGGAGAACCTTGAGTCGGGATGCCCTTGTTCCGGAGCAGGGCAAGGTCTTTGTGGTGATGGTCTATCTTGAGAATAGCGGAGATCCGGGGGCCGCCGCGCGGGTAAGCGAGGTGGCGCTGGAGATCCTGGAGTAGCTTCCCTCACCAAACCGGTCCGACCAGATAACCGCCCCCCTCCTTGACCGTGAACTGAATCAGCTTCCGATCCTCTCCACCCTGGGACTCGGTGATCACGCGCAAGTCCTCCACCGGGTGCGGCTCGTCCACTCGCGCCACCTGTGCGGAAGACCAGCCGCGTGGAAGAACCACACGAAGGCTCCCTTCCCTGCCCGCGCGTAAGAGGAACGGATCCAAGACCCCTCGCTTTAGGGTCAGCGACCCGATCTCCACTCCACTCGATGTCGAAAGCCCCTGCACCTGAACGCTCCAGGCCCCATCCATCGGGATTCCGGGGAAGAGGCGGATCGTTCCACGCTCTTCGTGAAGGAGCAGAGCGAGCAGTCTCGAAAGCGCCCAACCCGTGGCCAGGAGCGAGCGCTCGCCCTTCTCGTTGAGGAGGGTCCCCTCGGGCGCGAATCGACGCCTGGAAAGCCAATGCGTGAACTGTTCCAGGGTCCCGGGCGCTTCTCTCCCACCGAGCAAGCGGAGGTTGTCCGCCACGCCCTCGAGATCGTCCGGCGCGAGACTCTTCCCGGTGTTCTCGACGACCTCTTGCCAGCGCTCCCGCGCCTTACGGTCGATGCCGATCTTCTCGGCAACCTTGAGCGCGGCCTCAATCGACGCCAGAAGATGCATCTGAAAGGCGTGGTCGAGCTCTTCCCCGGTGGCAGTGAGGATCCGCGCCGCGTGATTGGCGTTCCTGAACAGGAACGGGTAGACATTCTCCACTCGCTCATCCCGCTCTTGTAACACTGAGGGAAGAGTGACCAACAGCGGGATTGTGGAGAACAAGCGCCCGCGTTCATCCCATTCCACGCCTTCGGTCACCAGACCGATTTCGGCGAGCGCCGTGGCAAGCGATTCCACCCGTTCGGGAGAGACGCCATCCGGACCGGATTCACTGGAAAGCAGCGGCTGATCGACTGAATCGGATCCCTCCGGGAAGGTGAAGAGACGAGGATAGTCGAGGCAGCGCACATCCTCGGCGTGGTTCGAGAGCAGCCAGCCGCCATAGAGCGGCCAAAGGACCGAGTTCCAGATTCTCCCCCCATTGCGCGGCGCGCCGAACCCGCAGTCGGCGGGCGGGATCGATCCTCCAGCCTGAATCGCGAGAGCATGATTGAGTCGCGCCCAGGCATTCTCCATCTCTCGCGCCTCGGGCGCGGTCGATCCGGAGAAGTCCACCACCGAGCGGGTCCAAAACTCTCGCCACGGGCGCTTGCGATGATCGGCGAGTCCCTCGCGGGTGAGCGAGGCGATCTCGCGCGCGGCGGCAAGGGTCATCGCGCGCAGCGGCGCGGCTTCGTCCTGGGGAACCACCTCGAGGCGGAGGTCCCACTCGCTCGCGTTGTTCAGAGCGACCCTCCCTCCGCGCGCGGAGGTCGCCGTGGTGACCGTCGCGCCCTGCACGGCCACTGCGAGACCAAACGACTCCAGGCGCGGGAGCGGCTGAGTGAGCGCCAACAGGCCCCTTGTTCCGGAGACTTCGCGAGTTGCTGAGACCGTCTCCCCCTGTGGGGTCACAATTTCCGGAATGTCCACTGAGACGCTCGCCGACACGGGGAAGTTCGAGGCGGCCCGGAGGATGAAGAGGTTCCGTGTCGGCTGGACCGTGAAAGTCGCGGCCAAAGTCTGGCCGCTTCCCGAGAGACGGCTCATGAGCAGGTTCTCATCGCGTCGCAGCAACGCGCCGGGGAGCAAAGGTGGGATGGGCGGCAGGGAGGAATCGTTGGGGGCAAGTTCCACTCGCAAGCGCGCCAGGATCACCCGAGATGCGGGTGTGGCCTCCTCGTTCGGTCCGGCAATCCTCCAGTGCTCGCCAATCAGTGTCCCTTCCAGGAACGCGCGATCCTCGCTCGGCGGAAGGACCAGACATCCCACGGAGCCGTTCCCAAGCACCACCGAGGACTTTCCGGACAACACCAGCGAGTGGCGCCCGGCCACCTCGAAGCCATCGGAGGCGAAGGCGGGGAGTGAGGCGGAGACGAAGACCGCGAAGATGGCGAGAAGCTTTCTCATTCGCGCCGGTTACGGGTGGTTAGTCCCCCCCCGCATCGCCTGGAGAATCCCCAGCAGCATGCCCGCGTCAATGGGCGCCTCCCCCTTGGCCCCGGCCATCCATCCCCGGCTGAAGAGGAACAGGTCCCGGAAGTCCACGCTTCCATCCGCCGCGAGGTCGAAGAGTCTCGCCGCAACCGGGGTGGCAGTGGCGGTCTCCGTGCGGGTCAAGGTCGGCGTGCGGGTGAAGGTCGGAACAAAGGTCGGCGAGGGAGAGCCGGCCACAAATGCCATCGCGGAGGCGTCCAAAATATAAACCGACCCCGAGGATGAGCGACCCGACGCGGTCCCCGATTGCGGCGCGCTCACCACCAGACGCTCATGGCTTCCGGGAACAGGCAGGCTCTTTACCCGGAACCCGAAACGGTCGCTGGAGCGCTCCCCTTGAATCCGCACCGAATTCACAATGAACCGGGTCTCAAATGGAATCGGCAGAATCCCGCTTTCGACCTCCGCGCGGGTGAGGATATGAACCGCCCCGGTGCGCGGACCCTTGCCGCCGCGATAGCGCGAGGAGGACACCGCCATCTCGAACCCCGGTTCCGCGGCGAGCAGGTTCCCGAAGGTAAAATCCCCGGCAAACAGGCTCGCCGCCGAAGGCCCCACCAAGACCCGGCTTGCGCTGGTGGGGAAACGGACCACGCTCGGCGGGGCGGTGACCGAAAAGATGGTCGGCGAACCGGGAATCATCGAGAGCAGCCCACGGTCATCCTCCGTGCTCGCTGGGACATTCCATTCGGCAAACGGGGCCGAAACCCACAGGTCCTGGGTGAAGGGCAGGTTGGGGGCCTCGCGAACTCCATCCCAATCGACCAGCACGATCGAGTCCCCAAACAGGTCGAACTGCGCGCGCCCCTCAAAGCGGACATCGGCGGGACGAAGTTTGAGGTCGATCTGCGAGTAATCCGTTCCCGGAAGGACGTTCTGCCCATACAACAGGTGGACCGCGCCCACATCGAGCTCGGTGGAGTTCCCGCCGGTGATTCGATCGCGATGGTCCTCCCCGATGAACAGGTCATCGAAGCCATCTCCGTTGATGTCGCCCACGCCGACTGATTCTCCCAGACGGTCGTTCTCGCGTTCGCCGGTGACCACCCGGGTCTGGATCAGCGCGGCGGAAACTGAGTTGATGTTCGCGAGGTTGAGGTTGAGGCTGCTTGTCGGGGGGGGCCAGACGTTGCGGGGACGGCCCTCGACCACGTACACCTTGCCCGCCTCCTTCTTGCTCCCGACCGTGGCGCCCGGCGCGCCGACAATCAGGTCCGAGGCTCCATCGCCGTTGAAATCCCCAACGGTGAGAAACTGCCCGGTCTGCTCCGGGCGCGCCCCATCGATCTTCACATCCGCGTTGGTGGACAGGAGGGTTCCGGTCACCGAGCGTAGGGTCTCCCCGAAATAGAGGAAGATCCGCCCGACACGCTGACGCCCCGCGATGTTCTGCTTGGGCGCGGCGATGGCCAGGTCCGCCGTCCCGTTGCCGTCAAAATCCCCTGCCACAATCCGCTCCCCGAACAGGCCGTTGTTGAAATCCCCATAGAAGGTGAGGCGCGAGCTCGGGAGGGTCTCATTCAGGTCAATGGTCCCGAGGGTGCTCGTGAGGAGGTTCCCATCGAACAGGTCCACCCGACCCACCCGCTTGGTCCCGGTGGCGGCGCGGGCCTTGTCGGAGGCCACGGCGAGGTCGGCAATCCCATCGCCGGTGAAATCCGCCACCTCGATGGAGATTCCCAAGCGGTCCGCCTGGTTCTTGCCCTGAATCCGGAGCAGGCGGGCCTGGTCACGAATCTCGACCACGCGGGGCTGGGCGGCGGAATGGGGCACGGCCAGCACAAGGCCAACAGCCGCCGCAAGCGGCCAAAACCAATGGAAACTTGCTTTTCGTGAGGTCATGGAGCGTGATGAACCTGAGTGAACTTTCCCTGAAGATACCATGATTTGAGGAGTATCGGCAGGCGGAAGGCCGGAAAGCAGGCGCGAGTCGGTGTGGTCCACGTGAGTTCCTGATTGTCCCCGTCGAATCTCTGGCCCACTGATCCTGAACGGGGGAGAGGATCAGGGACGCCTTCGGGACTTTGTGGTCGGGAGGAGCGGAGCGGTGAGTTGCTGGTAGAGCTCGAAAAGGAACTCGACCCGCGAGCGCTCGCCGTTGAACGGCGCGGAGCGATAGCACCGGTCCACCGCGCGGTCGAGACGCTTGTGGGCCTCCCGGAGGGCTTTGGGCATGGTCTCGGGGCCATAGAGGTCCGCAAGGGTGTTCCCCTTGAATTGTGCGCGGACATCCAGCACGCGCTGCGCCGCCTTCTCGACATCCGCCACTTGCTTCGGAGCAGGGTCTTGCGGCCAGGGAAAATTGTTGTAGACCAGCTTGGCCGAGTAGCGGTACCTGGATTCTAATCGTCCACAGACCTGACACACCCAGGCCATGTGCATGGCGCTGGTGAGGACCCCGAAATGGTATTGGGTGGCGCCGGGGATTAGGAGAGCCAAGTTGCTGGCAATGGTGTTTCTCCGCATGAAGGCCATCGGGATGATGTCCCGGCGTTCGGAGGACACAGAGGGAATGAAGAGGTAGGGTCGGTCCGGGTGGCTGACAAAGGCGAAGCGTGCCGGTGTTCCCGCCAACTCGCGCGTGGCGGGGCGCTTGCTCGCAAGGCGGAACGCTTTGACCGCCTTAAGGCGCGCCATCACCGCCGGCATCTGTCGGAGCTCTTTCGGCGAAGCATCCTGGAGCCATAGACAGTACCGGGGAATTCCGTTGATAAACTCATCGGATCCGAGATAGGGGCGCACAAACGGCGCCGCTTGAGGGCATTCCTTGAGGAGCGCCTTGCGTTCTTCCTTGCTGAGTAAGAGGTGCCCTCCATCAATAGGTTGATTCCCAAAGCGAATCTCCGGAACCTTACAGAGCGGAGTGGACCGGTTGGTGATGGCAATGTCGGGACCGGAGACGAGATACGGCCCGATGTTGGATGCGGCCACCGGGATCGGCTCGCCATTTGCCTTGGAATAGTCATGGATGACCTTGTCCGAACGGTCGAAGGCCCCGAAGCCGATGATGACCACATGTACATGCGCCTTGCCGCGCGCCTCGCTCATCCAACTGAACGTGCGGTGCGCGAAATGAATCTTGATCCCGCGACGAAAGAGCTCCGGCCACAGGACCCCCACCTGCTCCCCTTGCGTGATCGAATTGGTCGACACAAAGGCCGCGCGGATTTCGGTCTTGCGGAGATACTCGGAAGCCCGCAGGTACCATCCGCTCACATAATCCAGCAGCCCCGCGTTCTTGATCTCCTTGCATACAAGACCCAGGTCGTCGCGTTGCGCCTCGGCCTGGAACTTGCCTCCCACGAACGGCGGGTTCCCCATCACATAGCTGCACCTTGCGGCGGGAAGCGCGTCGTTCCAGTCGATCCGGAGCGCGTTGCCCACCACAATCCTCGCGCTCTTCTTGAGCGGCAGGCGCAGCACCGGCGAGCCGAAGACCTCGCCCACCCGCTCGTTCATCTGGTGGTCGATCAACCACATCGCCACCTCCGCGATTCGCGCGGGCCACTCCTCGATCTCGATCCCATACATCTGGTCCACATCCACCTTGAGCAGGGTGTCGAGGACCAGTCGTTCCTGATGGTGGTTGCCGTTGTACAGCGCCTTGAGGACTTCCAGTTCAAGCAGGCGCAGTTCCCGGTAGGCGACCACCAGGAAGTTTCCGCAGCCGCAGGCCGGATCGAGGAATCGGAGCGAGGCGAGCTTTTCATGGAAGGCTTTGAGCTTCTTCTCATTCGCCCCGCAGCGCGCCAGTTCGGCCTTGAGGTTGTCCAAGAACAGGCTGCGGACCAGCTTCAGAATGTCCCGTTCGCTGGTGTAATGCGCGCCGATCTGGCGACGTTTCCGCCTGCCCTCCTCGGTCGCCATGATCGACTGGAAGAGCGAACCGAAAACCGCCGGACTGATCCGCGCCCAGTTGAAGTCGCAGCATTTGACCAACGCGGCGCGCATCGCCGCGTCAAATTCCGCGAAGCCGAGGTCCTCATGAAAAAGGTCCCCGTTGACATAGGGAAGCTCCCTCAATTCATCAGGAAGTTTCGGGGAGCGATCCGGTTTATCGGTGTCCAGCACGCTGAACAAGCGCGCGAGGAGTGGCCCCAGGTCGCTGCCATCCGACCGGGTGGACTTGACCAACATCTTGAAAGCGTCCAGCTCGAAAATGCCGGTGTCATCCGCAAAGAGGCAGAACAGCACTCGGACCAGGAAGCGCTCCAATCGGTGTCCGGAGTACCCGCCGCGCTCGAGCGCGTCATGGAGCTCTCCCAGGATTTCCACCGCGCGGATGTTGACCGGATCCTCAGGGTCCACCGGCTGGACCTGGTAGCCGGACAAGAATCCGAAATGGCGGATGTTCTCGTGGAGTTTGGCTGTTGGAAACGAAGCGATGGGGACGGATGAGTCTTCGGATTCGAGGTCGTACAGCACAATTCGGGCAAAATCGGAGACCACGATGTAACGGGGAGCCTCGTCGATTCGCCCCTCGCGCGTGAGCGACTGGACATAGTCGAAGGCCTGAGAAGCGGCCTTAGAGAGGTCCGCGTCCAACGACTTGTGTTCGCCGAGCATCACCCCGCTGTAGAAGACATCGATCCGGTCGTAGGTTCCCTTGAGGTTCCGAACCTTTTCCTCAAAGCTCGCCACGCTCCGGCGTCGAATGCCGAAGACCCCGAAGAACTCGGTCCAGAAACTCTGCGCCTCGGCCCGTTCGCTGGAGACCTCGCGCCACTCGGAGGCGAACGCCATCGCGTTCATGCGGATTTCATTGAGTGAGAATCTCATGAGATTCAGTCCAAGCCCACCGGTGAACGAGGCGGGCGACTCCAGATTCTCGCCATTTAAGATATCGCGGCATCTCCCGTCAACATCAACTGGGATTTCCTCCGGGCGCGGGAGTTCCACGCTCTTTCGCGGCCCGTTCGAGAAGGGGCATGTTCTCATCCCCCCCGCTTGAGCCATTTCCTCCTTCATCGGATAATACTCCCCCGTGGCGAGGGACCCGCCCAGTCAGAACTCCACCTTGCCTTAAAGGATGCCGAATGACCTCCTTGCGCGGCGCGCTTGGGACAGTTGTCCTGTGTTTCATTGGAGCGGCGACCTCCGGGTCGGAGCCTGTTCTCTCGGTTCGGCCCGGCCCCGAGCGGATCGATGTCCTGGTCGACGGGAAGTTGTTCACCTCTTACCGCCACCCCCGCGACTGGAAGTTTCCGTACCTTTGGCCGGTGATCGGGCCGCGCGGCGGGCAAAGCCTCACCATCGAAAAGGGCATCAACCACCCCCACCACCGTTCGCTCTATCTCGCCTGCGACAAGGTCAACGGCGCCAATTATTGGCAGGAGGGACTCGACCGTGGCCAGGTCTTCTCCCAAGGCCCCAAGGTCATTGAGACCGGCGCGAGGGTGGTCCTCGCGGATGAGTGTCTGTGGACCTGCCCGGGACAAGAGCCGCCGATCAAGGATCATCGGTGGGTGATCATCTCCGCGCCGAACAAGGACCTGCGCCTCATCGAGTGCCGGTATGAGTTCGAGTTCCTGATCGACACCCACATCGATCCCTCCAACCATGCGCTGTTCTCCATCGAGGTCATGCCGGAACTCGCGGTCACCACCGGATGTGGAACCATCCAAGACGCCAGCGGTCAATTCAACGAGGCGGGGACCTTCGGGAACAAGGCGACCTGGTGTGATTACTCCGGAGTCCGCGAGGGGGTCGCCGAGGGGATCGCGATTCTCCAGCACCCGGATAATCCCTGTTACCCGTGGCCGTTCTTCACCCGCGACTATGGGTTCATGTCCCCCACTCCCATGAACTGGCTGCCGCCGGAGGGGATCGACTACAAGGCGGGCGAGCGTGTGCGCATGCGCTTCCTGGTGGTGGCGCACGGCGGCGAGACTGATGAAGTGGACCTGAACGCGATCTTTCGCGACTGGACCGAAACAAGAGGAGGCGACTTCCATGCACCCTGAGCGATTCTTTTCACAAACAGAAACCCGTCGCGGATTTCTCGCCAAGGGCGGCGCGCTTGCGGTGGGGAGCTGGGCGCTCTCCAGCGGCCGGGCTTGGGGGGCGAGCGAACGCCTTGGGATTGGGATCATCGGCTGCGGCGGGCGTGGGACCTATCAGATGGGGGAGATCGAAAAGATCGCCGAGAGTCACAACGCCGAGGTGGTGGCGGTTTGCGATGTCTGGAAACCCAACCGCGAGAAGGCCGCCGCGCGGATCAAGGAGAAGACCGGGCGCGAACCCTTCGCCTGCGCGCGCTTCGCGGAGCTGCTCGCGCGCAAGGAGGTGGACGCCGTGGTGATCACCACTCCGGATCACGCCCACTCCCCGATCCTGGCCGCCTCCGCCCGCGCGGGGAAACACGCCTTCTGCGAGAAACCCATGGCGCACCGTCTTGTGGATGCCATTGAAGCGGTGGACGCGGTCAAGGCCGCGGGCGTGGTGGTCCAGATCGGCACGCAACGCCGCAGCGACGGCAAGTTCAAGGCCGGGGCCAAGTTTGTCCAATCCGGGGCGCTTGGAACGATCAGCGAAATCGACACGTCCTGGCACGACGCCAACCCGCGTTGGGCGCGGCCCTATGAGGATGTCCGCAAGGAGGATGTCGATTGGGAGCAGTACCTCATGGGCCAGAGCGACCGTCCCTTCGACCAGAGGCGCTATCGCTGCTGGCATTTGTTCCGGGACTACACTTCCGGTCTTCCCGGACTGCTCGGCAGTCACCTCACCGACATCGCGGTGTGGTTCATGGATGACTTGCTCCCGCTTTCGGGAACCGCCCTGGGGGGCATCTATGTCTGGAAGGATGGCCGCGAGCACTGCGACACCATCGAGTGCCTGTGGGATTTTCCGAAGGGGTTTCTGCTCCGTTACTCCAACCGTCTCGGTAACAACCACAAGACCCCGGAGGTTGTGGTGTACGGAACCAAGGGGACCTTCGACACCGCATTGTGGAAGCTGGTCCCCGATGGCGGCGGCAAAGACAAGGTGGCCGAGGAGATCACCGTGGCCCCCGAGGCGGATGAAAACCACATGGGCAATTTCCTGGACTCGATCCGAAACGGAAAGCCCACCAACGCTCCGATCGAGGTGGGGTATGCCCACGCGGTGGCCTCGATCCTGGCCAGCGAAGCGCAATTGAAGCGGTGTCAGCTGGTTTATGACGCGGAGAAGCGGGAAATCCGGGAGGCCTAAGGCGCTCGTCGCCCCGGCTGAAAAAAGCCCCTTGATTCTGTAAACTCACCTCGCACCCTTCGCAGCCCCATCCTGACGGGCCGCCGTTGGGAACACGGGTTTGCGCCCCCTTGGGAGGAAAAGCAATGGACAGCTATAAGAGCCACGGCGAACTACGCGCCGGGGGAAAGACCTATCGCATCGCGCGCCTTTCGGCCCTACGCGAGATGGGGTGGAAGGTGGATCGTCTCCCCTATTCGCTTCGGATCCTGCTGGAGAACCTGCTTCGCTGCGAGGATGGAGTTTCGGTGAGCGCCGGGGATATCGAGGCGCTCGCGCGCTGGGACCCCAAGGCCGATCCATCTCGTGAAATCGCCTTCATGCCCGGGCGAGTTCTCCTTCAAGACTTCACCGGGGTGCCCGCCGTGGTGGATCTGGCGGCCATGCGCGATGCGATGGTGGCCTTGGGAGGCGACCCGAAGAAGATCAACCCGTTGCTCCCCGCCGAGCTGGTGATCGACCACTCGGTCCAGGTGGACACCTTCGGCCGGAAGGATGCTTTCGAACTGAACGCCCAACTGGAATTCTCCCGGAACAAGGAGCGCTACGCCTTTCTGCGCTGGGGCCAGAACGCCTTCCGGAACTTTCGCGTGGTTCCGCCCGACACCGGAATTGTCCATCAGGTTAATCTGGAATACCTCGCGCGCGTAGTGATGACCGCCGAGGGCGAGGGGGGCGTGTCTTGGGCCTACCCCGACACCCTGGTGGGAACCGATTCCCACACGACCATGATCAACGGACTGGGGGTCCTCGGGTGGGGAGTGGGCGGGATCGAGGCGGAGGCGGCCATGCTCGGCCAGCCGCTCTCGATGCTGATTCCTCAAGTGGTCGGCTTCAAGTTGTCCGGCAAGCTCCCGGAAGGCTCCACCGCCACCGACCTGGTGCTGCGGGTCACCGAGATGCTCCGCAAGAAAGGGGTGGTCGGAAAATTCGTGGAGTTCTTCGGGCCGGGCTTGACGGAGCTGCCGCTTGCGGACCGCGCCACCATCGCCAACATGGCGCCCGAATATGGGGCCACCTGCGGGATCTTCCCGGTCGACTCGGTGGCGCTCGAATTCCTCCGTTTCAGCGGGCGCTCCGAGGAGGCGGTCCAGCTCGCCGAGGCCTACCTCAAGGAGCAGGGCCTATTCCACACGGCAAGCAGCCCCGAAGCGGAATACTCCGACACGCTGGAGCTCGATCTCGGCACGGTCGAGCCGAGCCTTGCGGGTCCCAAACGCCCGCAGGACCGTGTCCCCCTCAGCCGGGTCAAGCCGGAGTTTCAAGCCGCTCTGGAGAAAGCCTTTGGGCATGAGACCCCGGCGGTCTATCGCAACGGCCAGACCCTATCGGATGGCGCGGTGGTGATCGCCGCGATCACCAGTTGCACCAACACCTCGAACCCCTCGGTCATGCTCGCCGCCGGGCTGGTCGCCAAGAAGGCGGTTGAACGGGGTCTTGCGCGCAAGCCTTGGGTGAAGACCAGTCTCGCCCCCGGTTCCAAGGTGGTGACCGAATACCTCCAAGAGGCGGGGCTGACAAGTTCACTCGAGACGCTCGGCTTTCATTTGGTGGGCTACGGCTGCACCACCTGCATCGGGAACAGCGGCCCGCTTCCCGAGGAGGTCTCAAGGGCCATCGATGGCGGCGACCTGGTCGCGGTTTCGGTCCTCTCCGGCAATCGCAACTTCGAGGGGCGGGTGCACCCGCAGGTGCGCGCGAACTATCTGGCCTCGCCGCCGCTGGTGGTGGCTTATGCCCTGGCCGGGCGGATCGACATCGACCTGCAATCCGAGCCGATTGGCGAGGACTCGAACGGGAAGCCGGTCTATCTTCGCGAAATCTGGCCCTCGCGACGGGAGGTGGAAGAGACCATTGCCCGCGCCCTGCGCTCGGAAATGTTCCGGAAATCCTACGGGGATGTGTTTCTCGGGGATGAGCGTTGGCGGAGCCTCGCGGTTCCCACCGGCGACACCTACGCCTGGGATGAGACCTCGACCTATGTGAAACGGGCGCCTTACTTCGACAACCTCCCGCTCATCCCCGCGCCGGTCACGGATATCCGGGGGGCAAGGGTCCTCGCGGTCCTGGGAGATAGCATCACGACGGACCACATCTCGCCCGCCGGATCGATCAAACCCACCAGCCCAGCGGGGAAACACCTGCTCTCCCTGGGGGTGCCCAAGGAGGAATTCAACTCCCTCGGCGCGCGTCGCGGCAACCATGAGGTCATGATGCGCGGAACCTTCGCCAACGTGAGGTTGCGCAACCAGATGGTCCCAGGGGTTGAGGGGGGTGTGACCGTGCACCTCCCGGATGGCGAGCAGATGAGCATTTATGACGCCGCCATGAAGTACCAGGAGGAGGATATTCCGCTGGTGATCCTGGCGGGCAAGGAGTACGGCTCCGGCTCCTCGCGCGATTGGGCCGCCAAGGGGCCGCGCCTGCTCGGGGTTCGCGCGGTGATCGCCGAGAGCTACGAGCGCATCCACCGCAGCAACCTGGTCGGCATGGGGATTGTCCCGCTGCAGTTTCTGGAGGGCCAGTCCGTGGCCTCGCTGGGGCTTACCGGGCGCGAGGTTGTGCGGATCGAGGGGCTTGCGGCGGGGATCGAGAGCGGGTTCAAACAAGGCCGCCAGGTCACGGTCCGCGCGAAAAGCGAGCAAGGGGCGGAAGTCCGCTTCGAGGCGCTGGTGCGAATCGACACCCCCATGGAGATTCGCTACTACCGGAACGGGGGGATTCTCCAGTATGTCCTCCGGAAGCTGTTGAGCGACCGGTAGGGGCGATTCAGGAACCGCCCCTACCGGGACTTGAGCCTGTCTCAGCTCCTCAGGGCTGGGTCACCGAAACCGAGGAGATTCGCGCCGAGGACTTTTTCTGCTCCAGGATGTTGAGCGCCATGATGTAAGCCTCGGCGCTGGCCACAATGATGTCCGGCCCCGAGGCGCGCCCCACCGAGCGGAAGGGGACCTCCTCCAGGGTCAGCGACACGCTCCCTTGGGCGTCCGTGCCGCCGGTGATCGCCGCGATGCGGTAGTCCACCATTCGGCTCGGGGTTCCGGTGATCTTGCGGATGGCGTTGCACACGGCATCCACCGGACCATCCCCGGTCGCGGTGCCATCCAGCACCTCTTCTCCGCAACGGAGGCTGACCACGGCGCGAGGACGCTCACGAAGGCTGGTCACCGTTTGGAGGTATTCGAGCGAGAAGGTCTCCGCGCCGACCTCCGGCTCCAGGTTCTGCACCCGGATGGCGATGGCCTCGAGGTCCTCGTCGAACACATCCTTCTTGAGGTCGGCGAGCTCCTTGAACTCCTCGAAGGCGCGCTCGACCTGCTCCGGACTGAGGCTGAAACCCAGCTCCTGAAGGCGCTTGGTGAAAGCGTTCCGGCCCGAATGCTTGCCCATCACCAAGCTCTGTCCGCGCCAACCCACCGATTCCGGGGTCATGATCTCGTAGGTCGATTTGTCCTTGATCATGCCATCCTGATGGATCCCGGCCTCGTGCGCGAAGGCGTTGGCCCCAACCACCGCCTTGTTCGGCTGGACCACGATCCCGGTGAAATTCGAGACCATCCGGCTGGCCCGGAAGATTTTCTCCGTGCGGATGCCGGTGTGAAACCCGAAGAATCCGTGACGGGTGGCGAGGTTCATCACGAACTCCTCCAGCGAGGTGTTGCCCGCGCGCTCGCCGATGCCGTTGATGGTGCATTCCACCTGGCGCGCGCCGGCCCGAACCGCCGCGAGGCTGTTGGCCACGGCGAGTCCAAGGTCGTTGTGGCAGTGCACGCTGATCACCGCGTCATGCACGTTCGGCGCCTTGGCGAAGACATACTCGATCAGGCCCCCATACTCCCACGGATTGCTGTAGCCCACGGTGTCCGGGATGTTGATCGTGGTCGCCCCCGCGGCGATGCAGCGCTCGATGATCTCGCAGATGTAATCCCGGTCGGAGCGCGCGGCGTCCTCGGTGGAGAACTCGACATTCTCGCAGTAGCCGCGCGCGCGCTTGACCGCCTCCACCGCGAGCTCGATCACCTCGGCGGGGCTCTTGCGGAGCTTCTTCTCGAGATGCACCTGGCTGGTGGCGATGAAGGTGTGGATGCGCGGGCGCGGGTTGCTCCGAATGGCCTCCCAGCAGCGGTCGATGTCCTTGGGGAGCGCGCGCGCGAGTCCGCAGATCACCGGACCCTCCACCCGCTCCGCGATGGTCTTCACCGCCTCGAAATCCCCCTCCGAGGAGATCGGGAATCCGGCCTCGATGATGTCCACTCCCAGCTCCGCGAGGACTTGGGCGATTTCGAGCTTCTCCGAAACATTCAGGCTGGCGCCGGGGGACTGCTCACCATCCCGAAGGGTGGTGTCGAAGATGTACACCCGCTTATTGTCGATGGGTCGCTCTTTCATGGTAAGGGTCAGCTCCTTTCTCGGAGCCGGCTCGTGGTGAGACGGGCTCCAAACGGGGCGAAAGCGCGCTTTCGCCGAGCACGATCAGGTCGCTTAGGCCATCGTCATCACCGCTCGATAGTCGCGCTTGCATCCGTCTCACCTCCTTTCCTTTCTTTCCCTTTTCAGAAGAAAAGGGAAAAAGAAAATCGCCCCTGAGTTTTTCAACCCAGGGGCGATTGTTGGTCGCGGTACCACCCTGTTCGGATTCCGGTTGTCTCCCCGGAACCCCTCATTGCTCGCTTTAACGGGCGAACCCGTCCGGCTCTACGCGCGGCCCCTTGGGACCGTTTCCGCCGGCGGCTCCGAGGCGAGTTCGAGAGTCCTTCCCACGGCCTTGCACCAACCGGCCGCTCTCTTGGGCGAAGGGGCCTCTCTACTACTCCTCTTCAACGCCTATTTCAAATCAGCATACCGGACTCGGAAAAACAGTCAAGCCCCCCATTAGGGTTGCTGCTGCTGTTGCTCCGGAGTCAACTTGGCGAAATCGAGCTTGCTCGGCAAATCGCTCTCGGCATAGCGCTCAAAAACCGAATCCCGCGCCCAGGCCGGTTGAATCCCGATCTCCACCAGATTCTCATCGATGGTGGGCGCGGCGAGCACGAGGAGATATTCCAGCCCCGGTCTCGGCGGCCCAGTCTTATCGAGGAGCTCCGCGGTGTTGAACTCCACCGGCTTGCCGGTCTCCAACACTTGGGAGACATTCGGCAGCTGCTGGATCAATGCGCGGCTCCGTTTGAGCTGTTTCTCCTCGGTGGTCTCCAGGATGCTCAGATTCGCCACCCCATAGCCGACCGAGTAATTGACCACCTTGAGCTTCACATTCTCATAGGTTCCATCTCGCTGGGGCGCCTTGAAGCGATAGGTGACCTGCTGCCGGGATTTGACCACCACTTCGACCGTGGCCGAATCGAGCAGACTCCCGGTCGCGCCGCCCGGGACTCCCGCCGCGCCGCCGATCCCGCTGAACCCACCCGGCGTTCCCGGTCCACCCGGTCCACCCGGACCACCGGGGCCACCTGGTCCGCCGGCAACTTGTGGTCCGCCCGGTCCGCCCGGTCCGCCCGGAGCTCCCGGGCCGCCCGGAGGCATCCCTCCAGGTCCGAAGCGACGTCCGGTGTTGATGTTTCCGGCTCCCATCACACGCCGTCCAGGAGGTCCCCCACCTTGAGTGGCGCCCATACCGATGTTCCTGCCGCCGACCGGGCCGCCGCCGCCAATGGCGCCTCCGCCGCCGGCCATGCCGCCGCCAGCCATGCCTCCGCCCATCATCCCGCCTCCGCCCATCATCCCACCGCCGAAGCCGGGGCCGCCGACCGCGATCGGGCCTGGACCGCCACCTCCAAAGATGATGGGGGGCACGGGACGAAATCCGGTGAAGGGAATCGGCAAGAGCGGAATCACCCAGCCCGGATTGAAGATTGGGATCACGCCACCCACCGGCAGGCGTGGCGGGAGAATCCAGGAGATGGTCCGGATGGTGCGCACCGTGCAGGTCCCAATGATGTTCCCGAACGGATCCACCAGGCAGATTCGCACCAGGTATTCCCTCACGAGGAATCCGCGCGGGTCATACAGGACATTGAGCAGCGTGGTGAAGGGCATGAAGATCGGCTGGAGATATCCCAGGCGGAACATACGGGTCTCGGTGACCAGATCCGGATTCTGGGGATCGACCACGACCTCCTGGAATGCCGCTTGCGGATCGAGCCGTTGAAGGATCGGTGGGGCCGCGCGCTTTTCGTCCTTGGAGATCACCTCGATCTTGTAGCTCAGATCATCAAACTTGGCCTCCTCGGGAATCCCCACGCTGCGGAGGTAGCTGATGCTTTGTTTGATGTCCCCCGCGATCGAAATCCCCTCCTCCCACTGCCCGGTGTGAGGGTCCTTCCTCACATTGTTGGGGATTACGACCGGCTCCACGACCTCGGAGGTCTTGCGGGGACCGACCGTGTAGATCACTTCATCCATCGCGCTCACGGAGTGTTCCACGGGAACCTGTTCGATGCGTGTGCGCACCACCGGGACCAGCTCGGGACCGTGATCCACCGGAATCTCCGGGGAAGAATAACCGCCTCCTCCGCCTCCTCCGCCTCCATGACCGCCCCTCGATGCCTCCAGGGGCGCCGGGGTCAGCATCAGAAACAGGAGCGCGGCGCCGATCAGGGAGCCTGCAATCAGATGTTTCAGCATGGCAATGGGCCTCCTTTCATTTGTGTTCATCGGCCCGTAATCTCTCAGTAAGCATGTCCCGCCGGGACATATTCGATGTATTGAACCTGACGGTACTCAATCGTGGTGTAGTAGCCGGTCGCCTGCGCGGTGAAGACCACTTCATTGCCGGAGCCGGGACTTCCGAGCCAATCCTCGGGCACGGTGAACTCCACGCGCCCGTCGCTTCCGACATTCTTGGTGGAGCTCGGGTTCTTCTTCTTGCCGCCGACATTCGAGCGCGAGGTCAGCTTGACCGTGGCGCGAGTCACCTCGCCCGCGTCCACCCCAATGGTGATCTTGAAACAGGGCTTCTTGTGATGACTGTCCCAGACCCCTTCCTCGACATTCAGAATCTTGACCTGAATCCACGGGGCCGCGGGCGCGGGGAGCGCGAACGCGAAGAGCATAAGCGCCGCAAATCCCAGCTTGACCGCCCCGACCCACGAGAGACCCTCCAAGCGCCTCCGTTGAACCTTTCTCATGGTCCTCTCCTTTCCCTGGAACTCTCATTCAGGCCCGTGCCGAAGCAGCACCCGCACTTTGATCGGCGCCGTTGGATCGGGACAGGCGACATAAGGTTGATTCGGAACCTCCGGGTTGGGAACCCGCCTCATGGTTCCTCCTTTAAGCGAACTCATGGCTTCCTCCACCTGTTTGCAGCGTCGCTGTGTCAGGGGTCGTTTGGGCTTGGTTGGGGCGTTCGAGCCTTTGATCAAGCCCTCCAGTTCAGGGATGGGCGCGGAGGCCAGCAGCAGGATCACTTCCTCAGTGCCGGGTGGATCGGCAAAGACCCAGCCCGCGAAGGGACCGCCCGATTGGGGCAGGATCACGGTCTGCCCCGCCTTCACCTGGGATTCCGTTCCGGACTCGACGCTGGGCCACAGCACGGACCGGGTGCCGTCGGAGTGCTTGCAGATCAGATAGGCGAATGAATCCCCCGTGGGGGTGAAGGAGAAACGGACCTTGTCGCCGGAGGCGAAGACCATCGAAGGGGGGACCGGGGTCCAGTCCTCCGAGCCGACTCCCGCCGCGGGCAGGCCGAGTTTCTCCACTCCGAGACAGACCGCGAGGCCGGCGGCTGCTTCCCCTTGGACGGGAAACACCAAGCTCCCCGGGCCTTCCGGAAGCTCCTCCACGGTCGGCGGGACCGCCTGAGCGAAAGCGCGTCCCGCGAGCAGCAGGCCGACCATCAGGAATCCGACTTGTGCACACGCTCCGCGCGACTGCATGGGGCCGCGCCTCCTTTCCGGTCCGATGCCGGGCCGCCCTCTGCTGCTTTTGACGATCCCCTTCTTCGGATTTGCCGGGGCCTTTACCGAGATCCGATAGAAACTTGAAACACGCCGTGAATCACCGCCGGGGATTATACTCCGAGCGGCATCCCATGTGCATCAGGGAGTTTTGCCGCCCCCCCGGCGGTGTATGATGAGTGAACTTGGAGGAAGATGGGGATGGAATGGCCTCGCGTTGACCGGACAAAGCTCACCTTTGCCTCACTCGATGACCCGAGCGACGAGAAGGAATACCGGTCCACAAAAACTGTCGAGGAGCGACTCCAGGCGGTCGAGATGATGAGGCGTATGGCCTATGGAGAAGGAGCTGTTACCGCGAGACTTCAGAGAGTTCTTGAAATCGTTGAACGCTCATCGGGTGGAGTATCTGCCGTAGAGGATCGCTCCCCAAGGGAATCGGAGCGAGGGTGATCTGGATTCCCGCTTTCGCGGGAATGACGGACTGGCCCCGATGACCGGCTGGCGGGACATGCGGTTTGAGGAGGATGACCGGCTGGCGGGAAGGACGGTTGAGGAGGATGACCGGCTGGCGGGAAGGACGGTTGAGGAACCCTCCCCGGTTAAGACCCGCCCTCGACCAACCCCTCCTTTTTGAGCGCCTCCAGGAGAGCGCGCGCGGTCACCTCATTCCCCCAGGCGGTCATGTGCCCCTTGTAGAGCGGGCGCGGGTCCTTTCGCGCGGTTTCCCGCAGGATGGGAGTGAGGTCCAGAGAGGGCATTCCGAGCTCGACCGATTTCTCAGTCAGCAGGCGCGCGGTGTCGGAGGTCGCGGAGACCTCTTTCTCCAGGATTTCATCGTGCGGGAGGATCAGAAGAAACGGCTTGGAGCCTTCCGCGCGCGCGCGCCTGGCGAAGCGCTCGATGATCTTCGAGGTCACCAGCCACTCCGGGGAAGTCTCGTCCACCCGCCTGCGCTCCAGCTTTTCAAACATCCGCCGCGCGTATTCGAGGAGATACAGCCCCTTGGTCTCGAATCTCCGCTCGCCGGTGGTGTACTGGCGAACCATTTCGGTCGGGCTGATGATCTCCGTGTGGGTGAGCGCCAGTTCGCCGTCCACCACCTCGAAAACCGGCTTGGAGAAGCTCCGAAACCAAGTGTCGTTCCGGAACAGGTCGCGTGTGTAGAACCCGAGAACAACCACATCGGGCTTGAAGCGGACCCCATCGCGCTCATAAAGGAGCAACTGCTGGTCGGTGCCGTATCCGGGGACTCCCCAATTGATCACCTCGGCCTGGGGAAGAAGGTTGTTCAATTGCGCCGGGTAGCTCTCGTTGTCCTTGACCTCAAACCCAAAGGTGTAGGAATCCCCGATAATGAGAATCCGCTGTTTGTCGGGAGTGCGCTCCACCGGCCAGTCCAGGGTCCCACGCTGGCCATGCACATTGGTGCTGACCTCTTCCCCGCGCAACTTGGCCTTGGGAAACCAGCCGATTTCGGGATCGAATCGGAACATGGTCTCGCCGAAAGTGTCGTACTCGGCGCCGAGGTGTTGATAGGCCCATTCCCATTCCTGAATCAGACTCCGGTCCGAGGTGGGCGGGAAAAGCAGTCCCAAGGCCACCAAGAGGCGCCAGCCGCACTCGATCAAAGCGGCCAGGGTCAGCAGGCTGACCGCGCTGAACATGAGGGATTTCAGCCCGCCCGGACCTTTCCGGACAGGCCCGGTGAGTTCGGTTTCCGCGGGCAATTCAGGGCTACTCAATGGGGGGCTCCCACACGGTCGGATGTCGGCTTGTCCCGTTCGCACGGGCGAAACCTTGATCCTACCATCCGGGCCGCCGGAAGGAAGCAAGGATCCATTCCGGTGGACCCTCCTACCCTTTCCTGGGTTTCGGGGGCCGGTTTTCCTCTTCCTCCTGCCATTTTTGAACGCCCCGTCCACCCCATTTGGGCGCGATCAGCCCTTTTTCCCATTCCGTGTAAGCGGTCAAGAGGCTCGACTTCACCTGCTCTTCCTTGGAGGCGAGGTCGGTGGTCTCGCCCGGGTCCTTGGCGAGGTCATAAAGCTCCCAAGGATTGTCCGCGCGTCGAAGCATCTTCCAATTCCCCTTGCGGATGGCCTTACGGGTTCCGAAGCGCCAGAAGAGGGCCTCGTGCGCGGGTTCCTTCGCCTCCCCCATTGCGTGTCCAAAAATATCCACCCCATCGAAGGTCCCCTCCGCCGGCTTCTGTCCGCTCGCGGCAAGGAAAGTCGGCAGGAGGTCAAGCGAAATCACCGGGGCGTTGATGGTCTTTCCCTTGGGGAGACGCGCGGGCCAATGAAGGATATAGGGGACTCGAATCCCGCCCTCGTAGACCGTGCCCTTGGTGGCCCGGTAGATTCCATTGTCCGAGGCGTTGTTCGGAGTCGGGCCGCCGTTGTCCGAGATGAACGCGATCAGGGTGTTTTCAATGAGGTTTTCAGACCGCAACTTGTCAAGGACAGCTCCGACCGCGTCATCCATGGCCGAGAGCATCGCGGCGTACTTGCGACGTTTCTCGTCCTTGATGTTCGGGAAGCGGTCAAGGTATTTGGGGGTCGCCTCCATCGGGGAATGGACCGCGTTGAACGAGAGATACAGGAAGAAGGGCCCGGCCTTGTGGCGTTCGATAAAGGCCACCGACTCCCGCGCGAAGGCATCGGTCAGATAAGCGGTCTCCTCCACCTTCTCGAAGTTCCGGTAGATCGGTTCGTGCTTGGGGTTGAGGAGATCGAGATAGGGGTGGGAGCCGTGCAGGAAACCGAAATACTCATCGAAGCCCCGGTTGCAGGGGTGAAACTTCTCCGCCAGTCCAAGGTGCCATTTCCCCACCAAGCCGGTCTTGTATCCGGCCTTCTTAAGGTGATCCGCGATGGTCGTCTGATCCAGCGGAAGCCCGAATGTTTCCCGGTCGAGACCCTCGCTGCCGATCGGACCGGGGTTGAACTCATGCCCGAAACGCTGTTGATAGCGCCCGGTGAGAAGGCCCGCGCGAGTGGGGCTGCACACCGGGCAGCTCACATACCCGTTCGTGAAGCGAACTCCACCCGCGGCGAAGGAGTCGATATTCGGCGTGGGGATTTCGGTTCCACCCTGACATCCAAGGTCGTGATTGCCGAGGTCATCGGCCACGATCAGGATGAGGTTGGGTCTCACCTGGCCTTCGAACTGGGCCGAGGCGAGACTGGAGGCGAGCAGGCCCAGGCCTCCCGCCGCCGAGAGTTCCAGGAAATCCCTTCGTCCGAGTTGACCGGTTTGTTTCGTTCTCATGGTTGCCTCCCTGTTCCGATCTTTTCCGTGGTGGACTACCCTATCATGAAAGCGGCTCGGATGGGCGAGGGTTTTCGCGCCGAGCGGAGGAGGTTGGACAGATGAAGCAGGCCGAAAAAGACGGAGACTTGGTTTGGGCGACTCTCCAGACCGCCAAGGGACCGGTCCGAGTCGGGTGGGGCAAACAAGGCCTTTCCCGCATCGAATTAGGGGGGAGTGGAAAGGACTCCGCCTCGATTCCTGACGAGCTGAAATCCCTCAAGCAAGACTTGGAGAACTTCTTCTCGGGCCGCAAGACACGATTCAAGGTCCGCCTCAATCTCACCGACGAACCGGAGTTCACCCGGAAGGTGCTCCTGGCCTGCGCTCGGATTCCCTTTGGGGAGACCCGAACCTATGGGGACTTGGCAAGAGAGGTTGGGAACCCGCGCGCTGCGCGCGCGGTGGGGCAGGCCATGGCGCGCAACCCGATCCCGGTGGTGATCCCCTGTCACCGTGTTCTCGGGAGCGGAGGCGGATTGGGAGGTTTCGGATGCGGGCTGGACTGGAAGCGTTTCCTGCTTTCCCTGGAGGGGGTTTCGGTTTAGAGAGTGGCGGGGAATGGTACGCGTGGCAGGATTCGAACCTGCGACCTACAGCTCCGGAGGCTGTCGCTCTATCCAGCTGAGCTACACGCGCGCTGTCGATGAGATTGTCCCATCCGAAGGGAAAAAATCAACCCCCGGATGATGACGGCGCCGGTTCAGTTTTTGGCCCCCGGCCCGAGGAACGGAACCACGAAGGGTTTGGCCACTCCATCCGGAGAGCCCCCCAAGCGCCAGATGTTTCCGGGGCTGTTCGTGCCGTTGGTGGGCGAATAGACTCGGTCGATGAACAAGCCGTTGCCGCGCAGAGTCTCGGCGAAGGCATCGAAACGGTGGTCGGGCCCGTTGCTGGAGAGCAGATACCAGTTCGAGTCCTTGTTGCTCGGGTTGGTATTGTTCTGGATGAAACCGGAGGGGCGTATCGGCCAGTAGTGGTAATGCGTGTTGAACCGTCCATCGGTAAAGGGATCCGGAAGCCGCGCGGGATTCATGTACTCGACGGGCGTGGTCAGGTTGTTGAGTCCGCTCGGCCAGGACTGTCCGTTAGGGGTTGTCCTTAGCGGATAGAAGCGGAAATCGAGAAAGTAGCGCTCCAGGGCGTGAGCGATGGTCCGGAGTTCCGAGGAGGCGCGCGCGGTCTGCGCGCGGACACGAGACTCCAGGAAATTCGGGAGCGCGATGGCGATCAGAATCAGGATGATCGCGATCGTGATCAAGAGCTCAGTGAGGGTGAAACCCCGCTTTGGGGTGTGTTTCCGAGGCGGCATGATGTAGCGACTATACAGAATATTACTTAAACATGAATATCCTTTTTGCGGTTTCCGGTGGAATCGCGGCCTACAAGGCCCCCAAGATGGTCTCGCTCCTGCGGGAGGAGGGACATTCCGTGCGGGTGCTTGCGACGCCCAACTCACTTCAGTTTGTCAGCCGCCTGACCCTATCGGCGCTGGCGGGCGCCCCGGTTCTGAGCAGCCTGTTCGAGGGTGAAGGGGACTACGGGATGAGCCACATTCGTCTGCCGGAATGGGCCGACCTGTTCTTGGTCGCTCCGGCCTCGGCGGACCTGATCGCCAAGGCCGCGCAAGGGATTGCGGATGATCTTCTCTCAACCACCTTGCTCGCGGTCGGTTCCGGGGAATCGGCGGTCTGCCCGGTGGTGCTCGCCCCAGCCATGAACACCCGGATGTGGAGCCATGCGGCGACACGGGCTAATCTGCAAAGGCTGCAATCCTGGGGAGTGCGAATGATCGAGCCGACCGCGGGCCGTTTGGCGTGCAGCGACCTGGGGGAAGGGCGCATGCCGGAGCCGGAAGAGGTCCTCGTGCGGCTCAAGGAGTGGGGGCTGCTCAACGCGACCGGATAGAGAGGGTGTGGGATCGATGGCGCGGGCCGGAGAGGGGCCGCTGCGTTCGAGACATTCAGTCGGAGGCGCATCGGACCGGCCCGCGCCACCCCTTAATCTGGAGTCTCAATCAGCCGATAATGGACTTGAAAGGGTCTGAGAACCTAGGGATTTGGGGCGGATTGAGCCGGACTGGTCCGGCTTGGAGCCGACCCCACAAAAGGGCTGAATTCCTTGGGGAGAGCGGACTCTTGCGCTATTGACAAGCGCGCCGAGCCTATGGTGTAATAGGCATGCTCATTGGGGATGAAGTATCTGGAGGGGAGAAACATCTCAAGACGATGGGCATTTAGAATATTTTGAGGAGGAAACGGTTATGGTTCGGGGATTTGCAGTCGTTTGTGCCTTGGTCTGCCTGATTTTGGCCGCGCCGGTCTCGGCGGGGTTCGTGCCGAGCGAGCCGCAAGCGGTCCAGTCGCTGCTGCCGACAGCTCAAGTTGAAGTGATTCTGCCGCCGGGCGCGGATGTGTCCGAGGCGCGTGGATCGCTCACCATCGAGAAGTTGCCTCTCACGGATCGGATTCTTGCCGATGGCTCAATCGTCAAGACCCTTCCGGTGCTCTACACTTTTGTGAACCACTGGCATGAGACCTTCATGTTTGATGGTTTCAACGAAGCGGTTCTGACCGACGCGCGGGGCGAACAGCATTATGCCGCCTCGGTTCTGCGCGATGGCGAAATCCTGCTGTCCGGGGTCACCGGTTTGATTCCCCACGGCGGGATGGCCACCTTCACTCTGTACTACGACCTGAGCGGTGAGACCACCGAGGCCGATGTGGCCGCGATGACCCTCGACCTCCGTTACCTGAATCACGGTCACCCCTATTTGCTCTCGACCCTGATCGCGGGTGAACCGGGTCTGCCGGAGCGTCCGAACGTGGTGGAGCTCGCCCCGCCCCCGTCGCTTCCCGAGCCGGTTGTTCCGCAGCCGGTTGTTCCGCCGGTTCCGGTGGTGAAAGAAGAGCCTCGTCCGGCGCCCGCGCCAGTGCCCGCGCCGATTCCGCAGGTCCAGCCGATGCCCGAGCCGCCGGTGGTGGCCGTGGCTCCGCCTCCGGTCGCTCCGCCGATCATCGCGCAGCCGCCGATGGAGACCCCGCCGCCCGCGCCGGTCACCCCGGTGGTGTGCAACCCCTGCCCGCCATGCAGGCCTTGCCTGCCGTGCATCAACCCCTGCGCGCTTCTGGGGCCGATCTGCAAGCTCCCCTGCTGCCTGCTCAATGTGGCCTGCAAGGGTGTCAACTGCCTGACCGGCGTGGTGACCAAGGGCGTGTGCGACATCACCTGCGCCAGCACCAACGCGGTCAAGGGGATTGTGTGCTGTGATTGCACCTCCTGCCTGCCCTGCGGCGGTGGGATGGTGGCTCAAGCCCAGTAGCCGAACCAACCTGTTGATAAGAAGAAGGGGAGGGTCCCGAGGGATTCTCCCCTTTTCTTTTGTTCTCGCCGCGCGTTTAGGCAGCCGGCTCCCATGCCTTCAACCGCTCCCTCACGGTCGCGGCTCGGTTTGACGGGGGATGGCGGATTGACGGGGGATGTGTGTGAGCGGAGTCGGGACCACTCCCAGTTCGCGGAGCGGGACCAGGACAAACTCCCGCTCCAGCATGCGCGGATGGGGAACCACCAAGCCCTCCTCGGCAATTCTGTGATCACCATGAAGAAGAAGATCCAGGTCGAGTGTTCGGCTTTGATAGACCCCCGCGCGCCCGCGGCGCTTGCGGGCGCGCCCGTGCGCCCGTTCGATTTCAAGGAGCTGATCCAAGAGCGCGCGCGGCGAGAGAGCGGTTTCGAGCTCCGCGACACCGTTCAGGAAATCCTTTCCATCCACGATCCCAACGGCGGGGTTCTCGAACCAGGAGGAGTGACGCAGCAGACGGGTGTGGGGGAGACGCGCGAGGGCCTCGAGTGCGCTCTTGAGGGTTGCCTCACGGTCCCCCAGGTTGGAGCCAAGACCCACATAGGCGAGAACCGGGGAGGGGCGAGTCTCCTCTCCGCGTGAGGCGTTCATCCGCGCGCGAGGGCCAGGAGCTCCTCTTTGGGCTTGCCCCCGACCGCGATCGAATCAATGCGCCCCTCCGGCCCAATCACCATGAGGGTGGGAATCATGTTGACATTCCGGTAAGGCGTGACAATTCGGTCGAGTTGGCCGGTGTAGGAGATGATCGGATAATTGATCCCGAGTTTTTCCACCACCTGCTTCTTGATCAAGAAGTCCTTGTCATCCCCGGTCAAGCCGAGAAGGACCATGGAGCTTTCCGGAACCTCCTCGCGAAGCGCCTTGAGGGTCGGGATCTCGTGGATGCAGGGAACGCAGTTGGTTCCCCAAAAAACCAGAAAGACCCGCTTCCCGCGCATCTCCGAGAGGCGGTGACGGGATCCGTTGAGGTCGACCACATCAAGTTCGGGCGCGGGCTTTCCCACCCAATCCTGTAGCGAGGCGCTCGGAGAAAGCCCGCCTTGCTTGGTGGTCGCCGCCAGGACCAAAAGGGCTATCGCGATTCCGCCAAGGATCGGCAGCAGACCCGCGCGCGAGGGGGGGGTGTTTCCGGCTGAGGACTTGGACATGGCTCCAGTGGCTTACGCTCGGATTCTAACCTTCCGCCTTGGGAACCACGAGGGGATGTCTTTGGCGCTCCGCCTCTTCAACCGCGGCCCCGATGAATTCCCGGAAGAGAGGTTGGGGGCGCAAGGGGCGGGAGGTGAACTCCGGATGGAATTGAACCCCCACGAACCAGGGGTGGTCCGGGAGCTCGATAATCTCGACCAGCTTCCCGTCCGGCGAGGCCCCCGCCACCCGCAACCCGGCCTCCTCCAGCTCCTCACGGTATTTGTTGTTGAATTCGTAGCGGTGACGGTGCCGTTCGGACATGTCCGGGACCCCATAGGCCTCGCGAGACCTGGTTCCCGGAACCAAGTGGCAATGGTAGGCCCCCAGGCGCATGGTCCCGCCCATGTTTTCGATCTTCATCTGCTCCTCCAGCAGCGAGATCACCGGGAAGGGGGTGTTCGGATCGATCTCAGTGCTGTTGGCCCTCTCCATGCCCGCCAGGTGACGCGCTATCTCGATCGTGGCGCACTGCATCCCAAGGCAGATCCCGAAGAACGGAATTCGGTTTTCCCGGGCGTATCGGATCACCTCGATCTTGCCCTCGATTCCCCGATTCCCGAAGCCGCCGGGAATCAGGATGCCGTGAATGCCCTGAAGCGCGCCGCCGATTCCGTGCTGCTCGATATCCTCGGCGTTGACCTTAACGATTTCCACGCGGTGTTGGTGGTGCGCGCCGCCGTGCAGCAGCGCCTCATAGATGCTGCGGTATGCATCCTGGAGCTCCGAATACTTTCCGACCACGGCGACCCGAACGGTCCCGACCGGATTCTTGATGCGCTCCACCAGGTCTTCCCAACGGCTCATGTCGAGCGGGCTGCCCTCAAGTCCCAAGTAATCCATGACAATTCGGTCCAGCCCCTCCCGGCTGTAGGAGAGCGGAATCTCATAGATGGTGCTGGTGATATCTCGCGCTGAAAGGACGGCCTCCGCTTGGACATTGCAGAACAGGGCGAGTTTGCGCTTCATGTCGAGGTCCAGGTCACGGTCGCAGCGGCATAGCAGCAAGTCCGGCTGGATACCGATCTCGCGGAGCTTCATCACGCTGTGTTGGGTGGGCTTGGTCTTGAGCTCGTCCGCCGCCCTCACATGCGGGATCAGGGTGACATGGATGAAGAGGACATTTCGGCGCCCCTCCTCATGCGCAAACTGGCGGATTGCCTCCAGGAACGGGATCGACTCGATGTCCCCGACTGTTCCGCCGATCTCGCAGATCTGCACATCCGCTCCGGTGTTCTCCGCGAGCAGGCGGATGCGGGATTTGATTTCATCGGTGACATGGGGAATCACCTGGACTGTCTTGCCGAGATACCCGCCCCTGCGCTCGCGCCGAATCACCGCCTCGTAAATCTGGCCGGTGGAGACGCTGCTCAACCGAGAGACAGTGGAATGGGTGAAGCGCTCGTAGTATCCAAGGTCCAGGTCGGTCTCCGCGCCATCCTCGGTGACATACACCTCCCCGTGCTGATAGGGGCTCATGGTGCCGGGATCGACATTGAGGTATGGGTCAAATTTCTGAAGGGTGACTGAAAGGCCGTGGCCTTCGAGGAGGGAGCCGATGGAAGCGGCCGCAACCCCCTTTCCAAGGGATGAGCACACGCCGCCGGTCACAAAAATGAACTTCGTGGTCGCCATCTCGCTTCTCCCCCCCTCCCCCGACTCCGCCCAACCGTGGGGATCATATCCAAGCGGAGAGGAGTCTACAACAAGCCCCAGCGGAACCGGTCCAGGGGGGGGAAATAGCGCCCTCAGGAGGTCTCCAGGTCAATGATACGCTTGCCAAACACCGAAATCACGCGCGTTTTCCCGACCAGGGTTTCCAGGTTTTTCTCGACATGGCCATGGAGAAAGAGCCTCGGCTGTTTCCGTTCGAGGTACTCCCGGAAGGCTCCAAAACCGGTGTGGAGCGGGTCCGGCAGATCATGAATTCCTTGGGGCGGGCTGTGCGCGAGGAACACATCCACCTTGGGAAGGAAAAGCATCCGCCAGCGCACTTGACGCTCGGTGTAGGCGTGGCGCCTCGGTTCGCCGGGAATCCAGGGGGCTCCCTCGAACCCTCCAAACTTCAGTCCCCCGACCTGGAGGACACGTCGGTGCGCGTTGGCGTAACGCGGGACATGATCCCGGTCATGGTTCCCGTTCACTCCGAGGTAAGGCACCGAGCGCTTCTTAAGGAGGATGACCTCGATGAGATCAAGTGGGACATCCCCGAGGGTCACCACCAAGTCGATCCCCATCTTTTCAGGGTCGAGCTGAAAGTCCTCATCGGAGTGGATGTCGGCGACCGCGAGAATCCTCATGGATCGGCGGGGCTTACTTGCCGGGTGAAATCTGGTCGATCAGTTCCTTTTGAAGGACCGCGTCAAATTCCTCCGGGCTTGAGACCGGCGCTTGCCTCGGCGACGCCCCCTGTGTCGTGGGTGGAGTTCCCGGACCTTGCTCCCCGGGTTCGACCGAGGGCTCCTTCGGAGGCCCCGTGGATGGGGATGGCGCCGATTTCTCGTTTTCCATGGACTCCGGCGCGGGCTGAGTCGGGGGTTGAGGGGCCGCTCCCGCCTGAGACCCGCTCGACTTGAGCTTCAAGCTCTTCTCCAGGTTGTCCAGGAGACGGTCGATGCCGCCGGCGCGATTCGTTTGGGTGGCGGACCCGACCGCCCGATTCTCGCGGATGCCCGTGTCATAGCCCTCCTCCAGGAGCCAGAGGTCTTGAAGCAGGGAGCCGTCGTCAATCTTCTGCAGTGGTATCGGGGGAATCGACTCAATGGTCTCGGCGCGATTCGGGTCGAAGGGGAGTTTCTCGGGCGGTTCAAACTCCTCAATTGTCCGAACCTTGTGCTTCCCCACCCGCCAGCTCTCAACTTCAAGGATGTGGGACTTGGCGTAAATCCAGCCATCCACATAAACCCGCTTGCCGCGCAGATCGGGGTTGTATCTCAGTTCACGGCCCTTGGGGGTGTCCAGGAAGGTCCACAGCTCCCCCTGGTCATCGAGCAGCCCATTCTCATAGGCCGCGAGGGGTTCCTTGGGGTTCCGGTAGGGGGCCGGATTGCCGCGCAGGATCGCGCCCTGGAGCCAGACAACTTCCCCCTCCTTCTCCTCGGTGTCCTGCTTGGGAAAGGCGAAATCCTGGGCGCTAGGCGTGCGGGGAGGCTGGGACCCAACCGGCGGACCCAGCATCGTCGTGAGCGCCCCAAGGATCAGAACCGTGAATCGCATGGTCTCGACGGCGTGAGAGTGTGCCTAGTAACCCCAATCTCGTGGGTAACGGAAGTCGCGGTCAATGGTTCTCCGCCCGAGTTTGGCCACCACCGGAAGCCTCCGTTTGTATTGGGATTGCCTGAGGAGCCGGGAGACATACTCCACCAACTCGCGCCCGCACCCTTTGGCGATCACCCGTTCCGGGGACCAGCGCTGGTCCACCAGATAGTAGAAGGTTCGGTCGATTTCCGCGTAACTGTAACCAATTTCGCTTTCATCGGACTGGCCGGTCCAGAGGTCGGCGGTGGGAGGTTTCTCGACCACCCGCTCCGGGACCTCCAGGGCGGTGGCCAGTTGCCAGACTTGAGACTTGTAGAGATCCCCGATGGGGTTGACCGCCGAGGCCATGTCCCCGAACAGGGTCCCGTATCCGAGCAGGAGTTCGGTCTTGTTGCTGGTTCCGAGAACCAGCGCGCTTTCCAGCATGGAGAGGTCGTAGAGGATGGTCATGCGCTCGCGGGCCATCTTGTTGCCGCGACGCAGTTTCTGGATGCGCTCATCCTTGGAGACCGGGGTTTCGGGCTTCTCGAAGTAGGCGTCCACCTGAGGGGTGATATCAACCACGGCGCGCTCAAGCCCGAAGGTGTCGGCCACCAAGTGGGCATCGGCGAGGCTTTCGGGGCTGCTGGCCTTGTAGGGCATCAGGACCGCTTTGACATTTTCTCTTCCGAGGGCTTCGGCGGCGATGGCGGCCACCAGGGCGCTGTCGATCCCCCCGGAAAGCCCGAAGACCACGCGGGAAAAGCCGACCTTGGTCACCTCTTCGCGGACCATGGTCACGAGGATCCTGCGAGCGAGTTCGGTGTCGATCCGGAGTTCGGGGGGGATTTGGTCAAGGCGGGGCATGGGATGAGCTCTTGGAATGAGACTCTCTACAGTGATTCAACAATCGACGCCACGGATGGCGATCCGTTCCAGTTCCCTCTTCAGCAGGTCCACGTTCTCACTCGCCGAGACCAGCGAGCTGGCGCGCGCCATGCGCAGGAGGCCCGGCCAGTCGAGGGTGACATCCAGGCGGTCGGATTCGAAGTGCTTCGCTTTGCCCAGGGATTCTCCGGTGGGAGAGATCACCTGCGAACCGCCGGAGAAGGTGAGCCCATCCTCCACCCCGCCTCGTCCGGCGTAGATCACGCAGACCTCCAGAAGGGTGGCGTAGGTCGCGAGCAGGCGATCCCAGATCCGGTAGCTCTCCGGGATCCCCTGGGCGGCTTCACCCACCCCGCGCGCGGGGGAGTTCGAGGGGATGATCAACGCACCCGCGCCCTCCAGGCGAGGGCCATCGAGCGCCAAGAGCAGCGGGAGCGAAAGGTGCCAAGCATCCTCACAGATCAAGATCCCGCAACGCCCCAGGCACTGGGTCTCAAACGTTCGCAGGGTCTTGCCCGGAGTGAAATACCGACCCTCATCGAAAAGCCCGTATGTGGGGAGATACACCTTACGGTGGATGTGAACCACGGAAGGGACCGCGCGCTCATCCCAGCGCACCACCAGAGTCGAGTTGTGGAACCGATGGCCGGGGGACTCCTCCACAAACCCAATCGCCGCCTCAAGATTCCGGACAGAGGGGGTGGCCGCGCGCAACCGGTTCAGGAGCGTCTCAGAGCCTTGGGCCACCTCGGAGACCAGGTCTTTGAGCAGGTAGCCCGTGAGCGAAAGCTCGGGAAACACCAGCAGGTCCACGTCATCCTCGGAGGCTTTGGCCAGGAGGTCCGCATGAAGCCGGAGGTTGTCCTCCAGGCACCCGAGCTTGGGGGCGATCTGTTCGATACGGAGGTGGGGCATGGTGGAAGTCTATTCTCCGGTCGGTTCCGATGGGAGGTGAATGGGCAAATCAGGCCTGGAGAAAGTCCTCTACCTCGATGCCGGCCTCACGGATCACCGCGCGGGGGGTTCCCTCGGACATCAATTGACTCCTCGCTCTATTGTGAAAATCGCTCCCACTCCCGGTCAATCCCCGCAAGGCCCTCCAGAGTCAGCGTCGGCTCGACCGAATCCACGAAATCCGAGTCCCCGGCGAAGACCTCGGAGACCCCCCCGGTGGCAATCACGGTGAGCGGCGCGGAGAACTCCGTCCGGATGCGAGCCACCAGCCCGCGGGTCATCTCCAGCCACCCGTAGTACAGGCCCGAGCGAATGCAGTCCACCGTGTTGGTTCCGATGACCGACTTGGGTTTCCTCACTGTGACCTGTGGGAGCAGCGCGGTGCGGGTGAAAAGCGCCTCCGCGCCCAGCTCGATCCCGGGGAGGATGATCCCCCCGCGATAGTCCCCCGCCTCGCCGACTACATCGAAGGTGGTTGCGGTTCCGAAGTCGAGGATCAAGAGCGGCGGCTGGTGCTTCTGGAGCGCGGCCCAACTGTCCACGATCCGGTCTACACCCACCTCCTCGGGGGTATCGACATGAAGCGGGAGAATGTCCGGATGAAGCGGGCGCACAATTCTCGCGGGGATTTCCAGGATCGTGGCCACTCGGTCCCACTCGACCTCAAGGGGCGGCACCACGCTCCCCAGGATCATGCGCTCGGGCTGGAAATGGGCCTGCTCAAAGAGGCGATAAAGAATCGCGGCGTATTCATCCGCGGTGCGAAAGGGTCGCGAGGCGATCCGCCACTGATGCTTTAGGGCGCCCTCCCGGAAGGCGCCCAAGGTTACATTGGTGTTGCCGATATCGGCCGCAAGCAGGCTCACGAAGTCCGATCGCGGCGCATGTCGGGGGAGGGAGGACGCATCCCCTCGCGCTGCGGCTGCTGGTTCCAGCGAATGTTCTCGGCGGGTTGGATGCTGGCGATGGCGTGCTTGTACACCAGGTATTGCTCATCGCGCTCTTCGTTCACGATCACCACCGTGAAGTTGTCGAACGCGGTGATCTTCCCATAGAGGTCGGAGCCATCCGCGAGATGCAGCGTGACTGCCACCCGGTCGCGACGGGCCTGGTTCAAGAAACTGTCCTGGATGTTGATCTGCGGCTTGGTCATGGCGGTGAGCCCCCTCCTCGGTAACCGGCGACACGTTCACCTTGCGCCGGACATGGATACAGAAACACAGACTTCTCCAATCTTTACAGACCATTATAGGGTCAATTTCCTCCGTTTCGCAACTCGGAATGACAATCCGGCTTCACCCCCCGATAGAGAGCGGCTAGCATCCCCCCTCAAACCCATCCTGGAGGACGCCATGAGATTCGGAATGAACCTGCTGCTTTGGACCGGGGATGCCACCGGGGAGGAGTTCCTCCCCCTGCTGGAAAGACTCAAGGGGATGGGTTATGACGGCGTGGAGGTTCCGATTTTCAACCTTGAGGTCGAGAGATACGCCAAGCTCGGCAGGCGCCTGGATGACCTGGGTTTGGCTCGGACCGGGGTGACCGTGCGGTCCTCCGCCGATGACCCGATGAGCGCGGACCCCAAGGTCCGTCAAGACGGAATCGACAACAACAAGCGCGCCCTGGACTGCTGCCACGCTGGCGGCATGACCGTTCTCGCGGGACCGTATCACTCCGCCATCGGCCAGTTCAGCGGAAAGGGGGCCACCCCCGATGAATGGAAGATCGCCGTGGAGAGCATGCGCGCGGTGGCCGAGCACGCCGGACGCCTCGGAGTCACGCTTTCTTTGGAGTACCTCAATCGCTTCGAGTGTTACCTCCTCAACTGCGCCTCGGATGCCACCCGATTCGTGAACGAGGTCGGCCTCGCCTCCTGCCGCGCGATGTGGGACACCTTCCACGCCCACATCGAGGAGAAGGACGCCGAGGAGGCGATCCGGACCCTCAGTCCGGTCATGGCCCATGTCCACATCTCCGAAAACGACCGCTCTACCCCCGGCCGGGGACAGGTGAACTGGAAGGCGACCTTCGACACCCTCAAGGCGGTGGGGTATGACGGGTGGATGGTGGTCGAGGCGTTTGGGCAGGCGCTTCCGGAACTCGCGGCGGCGACCAAGATCTGGCGGCGCATGTTCGAGAGCGAGGAGAAGCTGGCGGCGGATGCCCTCGCGTTCATGAAGAGCGAATGGGGCAAGCGCTCATAGCCCCGGACAGCCCTTCCCCGCCCAGGTCTCAAGGGCCGGTCCGAGGGTCTTCGCGCACTCCGCGATGAGGGCTTTCTCCGCCTCGCTGTATTCATGCTCCTCCGACTTGCCGATCCCCAGGGTTCCGACCACCTCGAAGCCATCGCACGCGAACACCGGGACCACGATCGCCCCGGCCACGCGAGTCTCCTTGGCGCCCGGTTTGGCCACTCCGGAGGAGTCGGTCTGGAGGTTGCACACGCTCACAACATCCTTTCGCTCCACGCAGATTCCCGCCATGCCCTTGCCATAGGGGATTTTGGTGGTCACCGCGCGCAGGCCATCCGGCAATCCGGTGTCGGCCACGAGAAACAGGAAGCGTGTCTTGGAATCGGCGTAATGCAGCGTGGTGGTGCGCGCCTCGAAGGCCCCCGCAATGAGTTCCAGCGCGGATTGGAAGGGGGCTTTGGATTCAATCGCGCCCCGCAGCGCGGCCTCCACCTCCCCGATCAGTTCTTGCGTGGGCATCATCCTCTCCCTGAATCCGATGAGAGGGGAGTATAGTCTTGGGGAGTTCAAGGATACAGTCGCCCCAAGAACGCCCCATCCGGATGACCGAACCGACTTCCCACGCGCGCGCCGAGCAGGTCGGCCAGCCTCCCTCAACCAAACGCTTCTCAGGGTGGCTGACACTCTCTGGGCTGGTTCTTGCCCTGATTCTGGTTCCCTTCTTGATCTTCGGCGCTCGGATGGAGGGGTGGACTCAAGAGTTCCTGGTCGCGGGGAAGACGCACTCGGGGTGGGTGGCGCTGATTGTTGCCGGCGCGCTCGCCGGAGATGTTGTTCTTCCGATCCCTTCGAGCCTGGTGAGCGCCGGAGCCGGGGTCCTGTTGGGGTTCGCGGCCGGAGCTTGGGTGTCGCTGGCGGGGATGAGTGTCGGCTGTGTGCTGGGGTATGGGTTGGGGATCTCGGTGGGACGACCCGCGGCGGGGCGACTGCTCGGAAAGCTGGAGTTGCAGACTCTCGACCGGGTTTGGGAGCGTTGGGGAGGTTGGACTCTGGTGGTTTTCCGTCCCGTTCCGGTCCTGGCGGAGGCCTCGATCCTGTTCGCGGGGATGGGAAGGATGCCGCTCGCGCGTTTCCTGGCCCTCACCACGCTCTCGAACGCGGGGGTCTCGCTGGTTTACTCGGCGGTCGGCGCTTACGCCGCCGAGGTGAACTCGTTCCTGGTCGCTTTCGCCGGCGCCATCCTTGCTCCCGCGATGGCCATGGGACTTGCGCGTCTATTCCACCGAAGAATGAATGGGGATTCCGGTTCCACCTCCGGAGGGACAGAATAGCACATCATGAACCCCCTCCGCTTGGCTCTCCTGCTTGTCTGCGTCGCCCTATCGGCTCAGGCCGAAAAATCCGCGCCCCCCATCGGGAAGACCTTCTTCCAGACCAATGTGCCTTTCGATGCGCGCATCGCGCTCGATGTGGACTTCGTGGTGGTGCATCGTCACGGAGACCCCACCGTGGGGGAGGCCATGCGGACTTGGACAGAGGCGGGGTATCCCACGGGGCGGATGTTCTTCATCGGTTCGGACGCGGACCGTCTCTACACCACCGGTAAATTTGATGGCCGGGAGCACCCGGATGAAACCGAGGTCGATCGGGATGGGAAGGTGGTCGAGTGCGCCGGGGTTCGCCCCTATATGATCCCCACGGAGGGGTGGAAGGCGTTTGTGTGCGAACAGATTCGCCAGGGGATCGAAGCGGGCGCGGTCACCATTCTGCCGGAGGAGCCGCTCGCGCATGTTTTTGCCGGGTATGGCGAGGCCTTCAAGCGGATCTGGCAAACCCGGTATGGAACCCCTTGGGAACCGCCGCACTCCTCGCCCGACAACTATTTCAAGTCGAGCAAGCTCCTCTCGGACCTCTACTTCGAGCTGGTTCGGGATTCCATCGCCCACACCCACAAGCTCGCCGCCGACAAGGGGGCGGACGTGGAATTCCTGCTTCCGATACACCCCCTGCTCTCGCACGCCGCCGGGCGGATGACCTACGCTTCGGGCGGAAGTGTCGCGCTCAAGTCGGAGGGCTTGGATGCCTTTGTCGGCCAGGTCTGGACCGGCCCCATCGCTTGGGGGATGTCCTCCGCCGAGGGGAAGCGGATGGACCGGAGCGCGGACTTCTTCGAGAACGCTTACCTGATGTACTCCTATTTTGCCCACTTGGTGAAGGACGCCGGGATTCCCTGTTATCTCCTGGCCGACCCGGTGGAGGATGACCCTCAGTACACCTGGGAGGAATACCGCCTGTGGTACAACCAGTGCTTGGTGGCGCTGCTCCAGTTCCCCTGGATGAAGCACTTTGAGGTGATGCCCTGGCCGGACCGAGTGTTCCTTCCGGGTTATCACATGGCCAGCGGCACCCCCGGTCCGGAGGAGTACCGACGCGCGCTGATGATCGCCTTCGCGGCGCTCTCGGAGGTCGCCGATTCCCCCTCCGCCGAAATCGATGTGGCGGGCAACCCGCGTGTCGGCTTTCTGGTGGCGGACACGCTTTCCTGGCAGCGCGGGGGTCCGGAAGGATCCAGGATCGAATCGGTGCATGGATTCACCGTCCCACTCCTCCGTCGCGGGATTCCGATTCAGTTGGTTCCACTTGAGCGCCATACCGACCGCGCTTTCCTCAATTCGTTCGACACCCTGGTCCTGACCTACGACCCCCAGAAGCCGCTTGACCCCTCGATGAACCTGAGTTTGGCCGACTGGGTCCGTCGGGGAGGGAGGCTGATCTTCCTGGGTGGGGGGGATGCCTACAATGCGGTCGAGGCCTGGTGGACCCAAGAAGGCTATGCCGCGCCTCAAGAGCACCTCTGGGAGGCGCTTGGGGTTTGGAAGCGCGGCGATCCGAAATTGGAGTTCGGGGTGAACGGCTCCCAGCCCATCGAGGGTTTTTCCCTGGAGGAGGGGACTCGTCTCACCGGTTACGCCTTCCCCGGAGCCAGCCCCTTCTACCGCGCGCTTCTTTCGGGTGGCGGATCAGGGGTGGAGTTCATCAGTCGAGTGCGTGCGGGAGAGGGGACGCTTCTCTTCTGCGGGCTGCCCTCGGCGTGGTTCGCCGATCACTCCGAAGGGGCGGACCTCGCGCTCCGCCTGCTTGGCGAGGCCGCCTTCCTTGGAATGAACAAGCCGGTCACGGAAACCGATTTCTTCCTCGCGCGGCGAGGGCAAATCCTCGCGGCTCGGAGTTGCGCGCGCCCGCACCGTCTTGAGGGAACTTTTGTCGATCTCCTCAACCCCGATCTCCCGGTGGTCCGGGATCCGGAAATCCCACCCAAGACGGTCGGACTTTTCCGGGAAGTCTCCGAGCATTTGACCAAGCCCGATGCGGGCCGGGTGCTTTTCTCCGGGCCGCGCGCGCGCGATCTGGTCGAGGAAAAGGGCGTGACCCGCTTCGCCACGCGCGGCCCGGAAGGCACGCCCGCCACCTTGCGGCTGGCGCGTCGTGGGGCCAAAGTGAAGGATGCGCGCGTCCTATCCCCGAGCGGCGCGCCCATCGAGGGGGTGGTTCGGCAGGAGGACTCCGCCTCGGATACCGTGCTTTTGGTGGTTCCCGCCGGGCCGGCGGGGGTGAAGGTCGAAATCGACTGGGAGGAATAGCGTGACCGCTTCGCCATCCCGCTTGCTGGTCGGGACTCTTTTGGGTCTGACCCTCGGCGCCCTCTCGGCGTGCGCCACAAGTGAGGCGACTGGCTCATTCGACCATTCCGCGTGGGACCGACTTCTCAACGACACGATCCGTGATGGAGTGGTGGACTATGCCGCCCTCTCCAAGCGCTATTCGGAGCTCCAAGGTTATCTGGATGCCCTCGCGAAAGCCCCGTTCGAGTCGCTTCCGAGGGAAGAGAAACTGGCCACGGGGATCAACGCCTACAACGCCCAATGCATTGCAGGGGTTCTGAAGCAGGGGAAGATCAAGTCGGTCCGGGATGTGTGGATGTTTTTCAAGCGCACCCGGTTTGTGCTCGGCGGCAAGGAGCTCAGCTTGGACAATCTGGAACATGATATCCTGCGGAAGATGGGCGAGCCGAGGATTCACTTCGCCTTGGTGTGCGCCTCCAAGAGCTGCCCGAAGCTCGCTTCGAAAGCCTACACCGCCTCCACGCTTGAAGAGGATCTTGCGGCGCGGACGCGCGAGTTTCTTTCCGATAAGACCAGGAATTACCTGGACCGTGAGCGGAGGGTTCTCCACCTCTCCAGCCTGTTCAAGTGGTTCAAGTCGGACTTCCAAGCCAATGCCGCGAGTGTCCTGGACTTCGTGAAGCCCTATCTCCCCGAGGCGGACCGACGATTCCTCGAAGCCGAGAAGGTCAAGATCAACTTTCTCGACTACGATTGGAGCTTGAACGGGACTTTTTAGTCCGCCACTCCCCCCCACGCCTCCGAGATATCGAAGAAGAGGGTGGAATCCATCTCCGTCCCCTTCTCCCCGCGCTCGGTCAGAATCCGGATCAGGTCCAGGGCGTTCACCACGCCATCTCCGTTAACGTCCAAGCGGCGGGTGACAATCGGGGGCGGAGCGGCGGTCACCGTTCCGCAGGGACCATGCGCGATGCATACATCAATCGGTAATCCCAAACCGTTATCGCAGGGGAAATCGAAGTCCCCGCCGCACAAGCACCAGTAGCAGGGGAACGTGGCATCCACATGGATCACCGCCACGGCATCATTGAGGGTCACCAAACGAGCCTCCACCGTGTCCACCGCGGACAAGCACTCCAGCAGCGGAGCGACCAGACGTTCGAGGTACATCAAGCAGGTCGGCTTTTCTTCCTCGGAAAGGTCGGGGCAGTGCAGTTCGCAATCCACCACGGCCTTCTCGGTCGCGCACAAGATCGGCTCGCAGACCTCGATGGGGAGCTCGCCCTCATGCAACTTGAGGTGGAACACGCCCGCCTCCAAGGGGAAGTCCGCGGGACAGGTGAAGGTGAGCGTGGTCGAGCAGATGATCTTCGGCTCAAACGTGTCGGTCGGGGAGGGTGTTGCCGACCGGGTGTGAGTTTCGCTGGGAGACACGCTCGCGGTGGGGCTTGCGGTTGGAGTGTCCGTTGGAGTGTCCGTTGGGGTGTCCGTCGGAGTGTCCGTTGGAGTGTCCGTTGGGGTGTCCGTTGGTGTGTCCGTTGGTGTGTCCGTTGGTGTGTCCGTTGGTGTGTCCGTTGGTGTGTCCGTCGGTGTGTCCGTTGGTGTGTCCGTCGGGGTGTCCGTGGGGGTGTCCGTCGGAGTGTCCGTGGGGGTGTCCGTCGGAGTGTCCGTCGGAGTGTCCGTGGGGGTGTCCGTGGGGGTGTCCGTCGGGGTGTCCGTCGGGGTGTCCGTTGGAGTGTCCGTTGGAGTGTCCGTTGGAGTGGCGGTGGGTGTTTCAGTCGGGGGAGTTTCCTCGCAGGGAATCGGTTCGCAGAGGATGCCCAGGCCGGAGACATGACCCTCGATTTCGCGGGTCTCGTTTCCAACCACCCCATCGCAGATGTTGTAGAGCGGGCAATCGCCAAGGAGGATACCATAGCTCGCATCCCCGATCTCCGGGGAGCTCACACAACACCCAAATGGGATGCGGCTCTCGATCACAATAGAAAAGGGAACCTCCTCGTCCGGACGGCAACGCACGAGACCCTCGCCCCGCGTCGACAGGCACGCGCACAGGTTTTCGAGGAGGTATTCCATCAGCCCTTCGCAGAGAGTGGCCGACTTCTCACCGAGATAGAGCCCGGAGTCGAGCGTGCACTCCACAATGGCCTCATCACAAAAAACCGGTTCGCAGCCGAAGGGCTTCTGTTCGCCCGGAGTCAACCTAAGAGTGAGAAGACAAGGCTTGAGGGATTTGTCGTCGGTGCAGGAGAGGATGATCCGAACCGCGTGCGTGCAGTCCCGGATGTTGGGGGTCTCGGTGGGGGTGGGTCCCTCTTTCAGCGGCTTGGCGATGGCGAGCTGGTCGCCCGACCCGAACAAGGTGGGGGGTGCGGTGAGCACCCCTAGGAATAGACCGAGAACCCAAATCGACGGACGCATCGCAACCTCCAGAACCCTCAACTCGGCCTACCTTAGCCAAGGCTAGATATTCATGCTTGACAAACCCTTTGTCAGGCGAGGAAAACTCTCCTCCTTGCGCGCAGCCCGGAGACTGCCCGCTCCTGTCCCTTCATCGTGGGAAACCCATCGGTTTCTCGTGAGAAGGATAGGGGTCCCGCACGGTGGACCAGGAATCCGGGCAGAAGTTGCAGCCACAATTGTGCCACTCACTGTTTTTCTCGTTCACCCGCACCCGCATTTGTGCGATGCTAGGGCTGTCATGATCTCCCCACCCCCCAAGGGAATGGCCCTCCTGCTGGTTCTCGGCCCCGGCCTGATCTGGTGTGGGGAATTTATCGGTTCGGGCGAGGTGATCCTGGCGCCGCGCGCCGGAGCGATTTTGGGCCTCGGCATGCTGTGGGTCCCGGTGGTCGCCATCTTCCTCAAGTATTGGATCGGGCTTGCTGGGGCGCGCTACACGGTTTGCACCGGCGAAGGAATGATCGACATGCTCAGCCGAACCCCCGGCCCCAAGAATTGGGTGATCTGGCCGGTGTTCATTGGGCAGCTGGCCATGGGCATGATCGCGACCGGTGCGTTGGTGAGCTCCTCCGGGGCCTTCGCAGCTTATTTCTTTCCGGCGATTCCCCCGTACTGGCTCGGTTGGATCATTCTGGCTTTCATCCTGGTGGTCACCTGGACCGGGAGGTTCGGTCTGCTCAAGTCGGTTATGTCCCTGCTGGTGACCCTGATTATCCTCGGAGCCTTGGACGCCGCCGTTGCGACATGGCCGGGGTGGAGCGCGGTGGCCGCCGGAATCCTCGGCTTCAATGTGCCCGAGATCCCCGCATGGGCCAAATCGAATCCCAAGGTGGCATCAACCGGATGGGCGGAGATTCTCCCGTTGCTCGGATGGGCGGCGGGCGGGTTCGCCAGCCAAGTCTGGTACACCTACTGGGTCCTCGGGGCGGGGTATGGGATGGCCAAGGATCGCGGATACGGTCGCCCGCTCGAGGGTGAGCGGCTCGCCTCGGTTACAGTCGAGGAGGCAGGCCACCTGCGCGGCTGGTGTGGAGTGGTCACCAAGGACGCCACTCTCGCCATGGTGATCGGCGTGGTGGTCACGACCGGGTTCGCGCTTGCCGGGGCGGGAGTGCTTGCTCCCGCGCAGCTCGCGCCCGAAGGACCGGATGTCCCGCTGCAAATCTCCCGGATGTTCGCGGAGCGTTGGGGCGACTTCGGCGCGCACCTCTTTGTCTTGGCGGGACTCGCCGCGCTGATCAGCACCTTGCTGGGGCAGTTCGCCGGGTGGCCCAGGCTCCTTGCCGACTGCGCGCGGCTCCTGTTTCCAAAGGTCGCGGAATACTCCTGGAAGGTCCAATTCCGCGCGATCCTGATCCTGTTTGCTTTCTGGAACGCGTTGATTGTGTTCACTCTGGGCCTCAAGCCGGTGTTCCTGGTCAAGCTCGGGGCTGTCCTGGATGGTCTCCTACTCACACCCCTCCAGGCCCTCGCGGTGGGGTGGGTTTTCTATCGGGTCATGCCGCGATTCTTCCCAGCGGAAAGCGCCAGGCTGCTGCGCCCATCCCCGATTTTCGCGGTCGGTCTGGCGCTGGCATTCTTGGTCTTTGGGTATTTCTGCGTGGTCCAGATCCCCAGCGAATTCACCAAGTAAGACATTCTCCCTTTCGGAGGGACGCGCTCCGTCGCGTCCAGGACTCGACGGCCCGATGTGGACTCGACGGCCCGATGTGGACTCGACGGCCCGATGTGGACTCGACGGCCCGATGTGGACACGACGGAGCGTGTCCCTCCAAACCCCACGATCATCGCCAAGTTCACTCTAAATGTGGCAGCTTGCCAGGCCGCGTTTCTCCAGATACTGCTGGTGATAGTCTTCCGCTTCGTAAAACGGTCCCGCGGGAACAATCTCGGTCACAATCGGACGGCGAAAGACACGCTCAGCCTCGAGGGCTTTCACCGACTCCCGCGCGGCGGCCTCCTGTTCCGGGGTGTGGAAAAAGATCGCCGAGCGATACTGGGTCCCGACATCCGGCCCCTGACGGTTCAAGGTGGTGGGGTCATGGCTCCGCCAGAAGACCATCAGCAGGTCTTCATAGGTCACCCGGGCCGGGTCGAACTCGACCTCCACCGCCTCGGCGTGCCCGGTGGCGTCGGTGCAGACCTGCTTGTAGGTCGGATTTTCAGTGTGGCCGCCGATATAGCCGACACGCGTCGCGATCACCCCCGGCGTCTTGCGAAAAGCAACCTCCACTCCCCAAAAACATCCCGCCGCGAAAGTGGCTTTGTCGGTTCGATTGGTTGTCATCGGTTGTGTCTCTCCTTCTTCCTTGGGTGACCTTATCCGACCCGTGGTTCCATTCCCAATTCACGCGGCGCCATTCCGCGCGGATGGAAGCTCCTGAGCATGTCCGAAGAGACGTGGAATCAGCATCGGCACCCGCTCCCGATAGCGCCGGTAATCCTCTCCGTGGAAGGCGGCGAGGTCCCGCTCCTCATAGCGAATCGCCACGAGGATATACGAGGTCATCAGCGCGGCGAACACAAAATGCGCCACGGTCATCGTGGGGGCGGCCCAAAAGGTGACCATCCACCCGATGTATAACGGATGGCGAACCCGCTTGTAGGGTCCCGGAGTGACAAACCGCAGATGAGTCCACTCCTTCCCCTGAAGGTGCAGCCAGACCTGGCGCAACCCGAAGAGGTCGAAATGATTGATCAGGAAGGTGCTCACCAGAACAATCACCCAACCGCAGCCGTAGATTCCGTACACCAACCCGCGAAGAGACGCGCTTTCCACCTCCCAGACCACGCCCCCGATGGGGCGCCACTGCCAAAACATCAGCGCCATGGCGAGGCACGAAAACACCAGATAAGTGCTCCGCTCAGCGGCTCGATGCACATAACGGGTCCACCAGGCCTTGAAGCCCGGTCGCGCCATCACGCTGTGCTGCAGACCAAAGACTCCGATCAGCAAGATGTCCATCAGCAGGGCCGCCCCAAGGGACCCTTCCCTTGGAGCATCCAGCCAAGTGGGAACCAGAAAACCCCCCATGAATCCCGCCAGATAGGCAAATGTGGCCAACGCCAGGCAGTAGGACACCACACCATAAGCGAACACCGCGATTCGACCGAACATGTCTTCCTCCTGCTTCAAATCAGTTGTCGGGGCAAACTCGCAAACCGTGTTCCGTTTTCCCATGTCAGATCTAACTCTTTCACAATCAATGGGTTAAGCAGAAATCGCGAGGGCTTTCAAGGTTGCGAGATTTCACGAATCACGAGATCTCGCAACCGAATTTCAGGGCGACTCACGAGATTTCGTGAGCGGTTAGGCCGGACGTCGGATACCCAGGGCCTTGAGCCGGGAAGTGAGGGTCGAGGGGTTCATCCCCAAGAGCGCGGCGGCCCCTTCCGGACCGGAGACCTTCCAGCCGGTTTGCTCCAGGGCCGCGATCAGGTTCTTGCGTTCCAGGGCGCGCAGATCATCCTCGGTCAGAATGTCGGTGGCTGGGATCTGACTGGCTTCCGGAATCCTCGCGGGAGGCTCACGGCGTGTTGCGCCGGCCTCGGGGAGCGCGCGATCCCACTTGAGCCGACCATCGCGCGAGGTGATCAGCGCGCGCTCGATCACATTCTCGAGCTCGCGCACGTTGCCCGGCCAGTCATACGCGCTCAGGGCGCGAATACATTCCAGCGATAATCCGGCAAAGGGTTTCCCCATCCGCCTCGCGAAACGGCGCGCGAAGGCTTCCGAGAGAAGCGGAATGTCCTCGCGGCGCTCGCGCAGTGGAGGAATCAGAATCGGAAACACATGCAGGCGATAGTACAGATCCTCCCGGAAGGCCCCTTGCTTGACCGCCTGGCCTAGGTCCCGGTTGGTGGCGGCGAGGATGCGGGCATCCACTTTACGTGTGATCGAGCTTCCCACCGGCTCGAATTCCCCTTCCTGAAGCACGCGCAGGAGTTTGGCCTGAAGATCGAGCGGGAGCTCGCCGACCTCATCGAGGAAGATCGATCCCTTGTCCGCGAGTGCGAACCGTCCCTCGCGGCGGCGGGTCGCGCCGGTGAAGGCCCCGGCTTCATGCCCGAAAAACTCGCTTTCGATCAGGTTTGCCGGAACCGCCGCGCAGTTCACCTTGACCAGCGGCTTGTTTCGACGCGCGCTGGCCTCATGGATCGCCCGAGCGATGAGCTCTTTCCCCACCCCGGTTTCACCAAGGATCAGCACGGTCGAGTCGGTCTCGGCCACCTGCTCCACATCGCGGAGCACGGAGACCAGCGCCGGGCTTCGCCCGATGATTTCCTCGAAGTTGTGGAGCGCCTTGAGCTCCTCGCGCAGGTACTCGGTTTGGTCCTCCAGGTTGTGAATGCGGCGCTCCGCCGCGAGACGGTCCTCGACATTGCGCAGGATCAGGGTGTGGTGGGGCCGCCGTTTGACCTCGAAGCGCGAGAGGGTGGCCTCGGCCTGAAAGCAGGTCCCGCCCACGCGAACCGCCGCGAGCCCGCCGGGGATCCAGGTGGAGCGAAGCCCCTCGGGGAAGGCATCAATCTCCTTCACATGATGGAGCAACCGTTCCCCGCTCTCCCTGGAAAGGAGCTCCAGAAAGTTCCTGCCGAGCAGATCCGGGGCCTCGCACCCGAAGACCTTTTCCGCCGCCGAGTTGACCTGGGTCACACACAGATTGGGGTCGAGTTCGAGGATGGCGTCCATCGCGCTGTCCAGCAGGCGACGAACCTTCTCTTCGCGCTGGCGGACCTCCCCCTCGGCTCGCAAGCGGCGCATCTCCGCCGCCGCGCGCGCCGCGAAGATGCGGAACAGCGCGATGGCCTTGGGATCGGCGGGCATGCGACGGCGGTCCACCACGGCCATATGGCCGAGGATATGCCCATCCACATCCTGGAGCGGCACCCCCAGGTAGCTGACCAACCCGGCCTCTCGAAGATCGTTGTCCACCGGGTACATCGCGAGCAGGTTCTCGGGAACATGCAGCAGGCGGGATTCGGTGATCACCGCCTCGCAGGGGGTGTTGGTGATGTCGAACTCGTAGTCGGGAACCCACTCTCCATCCATCAGGAAGGCCAAGGCGCGAAGATGACGTTTTTCCTCGAGATACTCGGTCACCATCGCGCCATCGGTTCTGAGGGCCTCGGAGAGGCTCTTCACCAGGGAGATAAAGAAGTCCTCCCCGATTTCCGTCGCGGTTCCCTCCACCAGGGCTCGTAGCGCGGCGCCTTCATCCAGGGCATGGAACGGGGGCGGGGCCTCCAAGGTCATGGCAGGTTCATCATGGGCGGTTTCGCGCCGAGCGGCAAGCGGGAATTGAACGGCGTGTATCCGGTTGGAGCTCCGCCCTCCCCAAGATTCCCGTTTTCCCCAATCATACCGAATTTGTGAACATCCTGGTCGATTTCGCCCATCCGGCGCACTTTCATTTCTTCAGTTCCGCGATCCGTCGCTGGCGGGATGAAGGGCATGAGCTGACCCTCACCGCGCGGCGGAAGGATGTGCTGCTGGAACTCCTCCGAGACGCCGGAGAAGAGGCGGTGGCGCTGAGCGGGATTCGTCGCGGACGAGTGGGCCAGATGGCCGAGCTGTTGCGCCGGATTCGGGTGTTGGTTCCGCTGATTCGAAAGAAGCGGATAGATGTCCTCACCGCGGTGGGCGGGGTTTCGGTGGCACACGCCGCTTGGCTCTGCCGTAGGCCTTCGCTGATCTGGACAAACAACGAAAACGCCCGCCTCTCGAATCGAATCACCCTCCCCTTCGCCACCCGGATCGCTACTCCCAGGTCCTTTGTGGGCGACTATGGGAGCCGTCACCTGCGCTATCGCGGCAACCATGAGCGGGCCTATGTGGATCCGGACTCGCCTGCGCCCCCGCGCGAAGTCCTCCACGATTGGGGACTCGATCCGGGCAGGCTGCTGTTTGTCGTTCGGCTGGTCTCCTGGCAAGCCAGCCACGACAGGGGGCACCAGGGTCTCGGGCTTCATGGCGCGCTTGAACTGATTCGGCGTCTCGAAGGTCATGGACAGGTGGCGCTTTCGGTTGAGGGAGAGTGTCCGCCGGAACTGCGCGACCATCTCCGTCCCATCCCGCCTTTGGAGATGCGCAAGGCCCTCGCGCTCGCCTCGCTGTATATCGGCGAAGGCGCCACCATGGCCTCGGAGGCGGCCCTGATGGGAGTCCCCAGCATCTTTTTCTCCACCATACGCCTCGGATACCTTGAGGAACTGGAACGCGAGTTCGGCCTGCTGCGCTGTCTGTCGAATCGTGAGGAGGCCTTTGCGCAGATTGAGGACTGGCTTGGCGACTCGACACTCGGGACCCTCTTAGCGGCGCGTCGGAACCGGTTCTTCGAGGAAACCGATCGGGTGGCCGACCTGGTTCATGACTGGGTCTTGGAAACGGGACCATGAAGGGGACTCTGCTGTACCCGGCGTATAATTACCCCCCGCTCGGGCGCGGCGGCTCGCTGATGAAACACCACATCGCGCGACTGCTCGCCGAGCTCGGTTGGCGGATCGAGGTGCTCGCCGGCGCGGAGGGTCAAGGGACTCTGATCCGCCAGGTCGAGGACGCCTCACTCCTCCCAGAGATTCCCGAGTCCATTCGTGTCCACCGGTATTCCCCGATCAATTTCGGTCCGATTCCCGAGCTTTTGTATGTCGCGGGACTGCGAGTCTGCCCACAGTATCCGTGGTTCAAGGGGTGGCATCGCCGGGTCTCCAAAATCCCGCCCGGCGATGCCGTGCTGACTTCCTTTCCGCCTGTCTCCAACCTCCTTCTCGGCGAGCATCTCGCGGACACTTTCAAGGTTCCGTTGTTCCTTGATTTCCGGGATGAGTTTTCCGGAACGCGATCCCGCGAAAAGACCCGGAGATGGGCGAGGAAAGCGGCGGCCATCGAAGAGCGGCTGATCCGCAAGGCCGCGCATGTGTTTGTGACCAGCAAAACAGTCTTGGGGAGCCTGGTAAACCGTTACGCTCTCACCGAGGAGCAGTGCACGGTGGTCCTCAACGGGATCTTCGCGCCGGAAAGCGAGCTGGAGGCCATCGAGCGCGCGCGAAAAGCGCGAACCGATTCGACCTTTCGGATGGTTTGGCTCGGGACCCTTTCGCAGCATCAGAGACCGGAGGTATTGATCGAGGGATTCCGTCTGTGGCAGGAAAACCACCCTGGCGAACGTAACCGAGCGGAATTGCTCTTGGTTTGTCACAATTCCCTCTACTTCCGAACGCGAATCAAGAGGCTTATGGGTGACTGTGTCCGCCGGATCGAATTCGCGCCGCGTGGAAAGGTCCCGGAGCTGGTGGGGGAATGCGACGCGGGTTGCCTCTCACTTGGCGGGGACCTGTACTCCTATGCGTTGCCGACTAAGCTGTACGACTATATCCACTTCCAGCTTCCCATGCTCGCGGTGTTGCCGAAAGGGGAGGCGCGCTCGGTGATCGAGGCCCATGGATTCGGATTACTCGCCGACTGTGGGAAACCCTCGCAGGTGGCGGAGGCGATTGAGAAGCTCCGTAAGGAGCATGTCCGTGAGCGTATCCGCGAGCGGATGGCCGCCGCGCGCGCGGAGTTCCTCCTTTCCACTCAAGTGGCGAAGATGTCGGAGAGGATGGAGGCGCGGCTTAGCCTCACTCCGCATGATGAATCTCAGTAAACTGCCTTCGCCAAAGGAGATGCTTGTATGAAATCCCCTAAAATCGTTGTCATCGGCGCGGGCAGCGCCTCCTTCGGGCTCTCCGTGCTCGGAAAACTGCTTCTCGAACCGGTCCTGGCCGGAAGCCGCCTGTGCCTGGTGGATCTCAACGCCGAGGGTTTGGAGAAGATCACGCGATTGGCCGAGCGCGCCAGCCGGGAGTGGGGCTCCAACTTTCGGATCGAGAGCGGCACGGAGCGCAAGGACCTGCTCCCGGACGCCGACTTCGTGATCCTCTCCATCGCCATCGACCGGGAGAAATGCTGGCGTCAGGACTTCGAGATCGCCAAGCGTCACGGGATCTTCCACTACGCCGAAAATGGCGGTCCCGGGGCGTTTCCTCACACCGCCCGCAACCTTGCGATCGTGATGCCGATCCTGCGCGACCTCGAGGCGCTCTGCCCGAACGCCTGGCTCCTCAATTTCACCAACCCGGTGCCCCGCATCTGCCGCGCGGCCACCAAATACACCCGGATCAAGACCCTCGGAATCTGCCACCAGATCGGTTTCGGGTACATGATGCTGGGGAACATCCTGGCCAAGGACCTGGGCATCGATGCGCCCGAGGGTTACCGCTTCCGCTGGGAGGATCCGGATCGGGAGCGAATCTCGCACGGCATTTCCGAGCGCGCCTCCGAAAAGGCGGACATCCTTGCCGCCGGTCTCAACCACTTCACCTGGATGCTGGGGATCCGCGACCGCAAGACCGGCGAAGACCTGTACCCCCTCTTGTGGGAAAGGCTCAAGACTCACGATCCGGGCTTTGAGCCGCTGACACAGGAGGTCGCGCGCCTGTATGGTCTGTTCCCGGTGCCGGGGGACTGCCACATGTGCGAGTACCTCCCTTACACCCACACCGCCTCGCGCAAGGTGTGGGAGGCTTACGACATCCAGATGTACAACCTGGACCTTGCCCAGTCGAATCGCGAGGCCACCTGGGCGGAGATCGAGGCCATGGCCGCGGGGAGAAAGCCGGTGGATTCCATCCGCAAGTCCTATAGCGAGCGCGCGGAGAAAATCATCGCGGCGATGGTGTCCAACGCGCACGGGTATGAGGAGGCGCTGAACATGCCGAACAACGGACACATCTCCAATCTCCCCACAGGGGCGATCGTGGAGATTCCCGCGGTTGTCAGCGCGCATGGGGCGCACGGCATCGCGGTGGGCGCGCTGCCCGAACCGATCGCCGAACTCTGCCGCCGCCAGATTCTGCTCGCGGACCTCGTGGTGGACGCCTCTGTCCGGGGGGACCGCAATCTGGCCCTTCAAGCGCTGGCGCTTGATCCGATGATCGATGATCCGCGTGTTGCGCGGGCGCTACTCGATGAGTACCTGGAGGCGTTCCGGGAATATTTGCCGCAGTTTGGGGGATGAGCGGGAGGACTTGATCCAACCGCTTCCGAACTTTTTCCATCCCTTTCCGATGGTTCCGTGGTTCGCCCCCCGCCTTTTCCTCTCACGGCTCCGGGAGCAGATACAGCATCAGGTTCGGCCCAGGGCGAGTCCAGCGCCAGAGATCAAAGGTCGGGGCGTAAATGTTCTCGGCGTGGAAGGGGAGCTTGTCCGGAGTGGCGCGGACCTCCAGCGCCACATCCCCTTGCGCGGCCACATCGGACAAGAACGCCGAATAGCTCGCGCTCCCCGGATAGGCCTGGCGGACAAACTCCTGGTCCGCCGCTTGCCAATAGAACGAACTGTACAGAACGGCGCTCACCCCCTTTTCGGTGAGGCTTTCGTAAGAGGCGATACCCGGCGAATAGACTGTCGAGCTCTCGTAGTGCTCGCGGTCACGGAGGAGCTGGTCCTCGGTCTCGCGCCGGACCCCCTCTGGAAGCGGCGGGGCAAAGGGGGTGGTGAGGACAATCTCCCCGGGGGCCAGGTGCTCCGAGAGCGCGGTCATTGCCTCGACCCGCGAGTCCGTGTTGCGGAGCAAGACCAGGAGTCGCAGCGCCGGTAGGACGCTTTCCAGCCCAAGCATCGCAATCAGGCCGATGGCGACCGCCCGGCGGGTTTTGGCGCCGACCAGTTGCACCGCCCAAGGGTGTTCGGCGTACACCCCGATGAACCGGACCGCCCAGAGGATTTGGATTGGTACAAGGGGGAGAAACCAGCGGCCCCACACCCGCGAGAGAAGCGAGATGAGGATCAGGTACGGGATGGCGAACGCGAGCAGAACCTTGTCCTCGGGCTCGTGACGCAACACCGCCATCATGAGTCCGAAGAAGGCGAAGGCGGCCAAGCCCATTCCGCCGCCCCACAGCCAGGGTCCTTCAATGTACCCGATCAGGAAGCCCCCGCCTCCGCCATACACCGGAACATGTCCGCGCGAGGTGAACCATTGGTACCCCACATCCCTCCAGAAGGCCTTTGCATCCAGGACCGCGTAGGGCGTGGTGAACAGGAATCCCAGCCCCACGCACGCCAAGAGGACCGCGCCCGACCCCACCAACCAAGCCGGCCCGATATCCGCCGCCTCATCACGGAGGGCATGAACCGCGCCGACATACAGCAACGGGAACACCAGGGGCGCGGCGGTGTACTTGATCCCGCAACAGATCCCCACCACGAGCGCGATCGGAATCAGGCGCTTGATGGTTGTGGTTTCCCGGTTAAACTCGCGCAGGAGCAGCCAGAGGACCAGGGTGATCGCGGTGGTGAGGGGGATATCCACGGCGGCGAAATGGCTGTCGCGCAGGTGCAGGAAATGCACCGCCAGCAGGCCCGCGCCACCCCACGCCAGGAAGCGGATGCGGACACCGCTTTTCCCCTTGTCCCACTCCTTGCCGAGGAGCCAGATGGCGACCACGCCCATGACCCCTAGGAGCGCCACACAGACCCGGAGCCAAAGATGGAACGGGAAGGGGCTTTCCTTGTAGCGTTGCCAGAACTCCGCTGGGGAGCCCGCCCCGCTGGCGAGGTAATGCAGCCCCTCGATGAGGAGGCTGATATAGATCATCCCACTGGGGTACTCGAACCATCCCGGGTTGCCGTTCCGCGCCCCGGCCTCCATGGCGTAATACACCAAGTTGTGCTCATCCGGGTGGACCGTGAGCGGCTCGCCGAAGCGCACCCCGACCAAGCGGAAGAAGCAGGCGGTAAACAGAATCAGGGCAAGAATCGCGACACGGGAGGCGCGCATGGGGGAGAGTGTGGGAGGGATTGGGATGTGTTGCAAGCGGCCCATCTCCTTTTCATTCTCAGCGCGTGAGGCTACACTAGCCGTTCAGTTCTACCGATAGTTGAAGAGAGGCATCCCCAAGATGGCTGTGAAAGTCCGTATCCCGACACCCCTGCAGAACCTGACCGAAAGGCAGGGCGAGGTGACGGTCAGCGCCGCCACGGTGGGCGAGGCGTTAACGATTCTGGAATCCCAGTTTCCCGGTCTCCGGGAGCGCCTGCGTGATGATTCCGGTAAGCTGCGTCGGTTTATCAACCTGTATGTCAACGATGAGGACATCCGGTTTCTTCAGAACGAGGAGACCCCCCTTCGCGAGAGCGATGAGATCTCGATCGTGCCCGCCATCGCGGGGGGCTGAAGCAACCGATGCGGCTGCGTGGAGAAGGCAAGCGGGTGGTGATCGCGGATGACGCCCCCGAGGTGGTCGATCTGATGACCATTGTCCTGGAGCAGCGGGGCTATGAGGTCATCAGCTTCAACAATGGGCGCGACGCCTGGACGCGAATCCCGGAGATCCAGCCGCACGCGGTGCTCCTGGACATCCTCATGCCGGGGATGGATGGGCTGGAGGTGTGCAGCTCGATCAAGGCCGATCCGGAGCTGGCCAAGACCCCGGTGATCCTGATGACCAGTGTCACCGCCGGGTCGGAGATCGCCGACGGGCTGTGGAAGATCGGGACGGACGCGGACGCTTTCTTCAGCAAGCCTTTTAACCCTCTGGAAATCGCGGCGCATGTGGACCGTTTCATCTTCGGGACCGAGATCCCGCCGGAGTTGAACCGCGGCGGCGGGGGTGGGGCCGCGGCGCGAGTCGAGCCCATTTAAGCGTTGTGTGAGAAACCTCTGCCGCCCGAAACGAAAAGCGCTTGGGGGTGGCGGCCCCGCGCGAGTCCAATCCATTTAGGGGCCTTTCGGGGCCTTCTCAACCTCCTCTCATTATTCGTGTTTTGACTTTTCATCTCACCTTTTCTATAGTGCGATCAGGCATACGAGGCGGACGGAATTGACCGACACGAGCCCCCATCCCCACGCCGTTCGCGGGCGTTTCACGCTCCGGGCCAAGCTGATGCTGGCCTTTGTCCTGGTCAGCCTGATCGGCTTTGTGGCCGCCTTGGTGATCCTGCCGGGGTTGTACATCTGGTCCCAGAACCGGGAGATCGACCAGACAATCGAGAGCAACGCTCAAACCTTACGGATTTCCTTCGAGACCGAGATCCAATCCCGGACAATCACACAACGTCGCGCCAGCGCCGCCGCGGGGAATCTGATCCGTCTGTTCCCATCTCTCTCTCCCTATTTCAACCTTCAATCACTTGAGGGAATGACGCACCCCCTGTTGCCCAAGGAATTCTTGGAGACCCTGAGGAAGGCAGAGGTTCCGGCCCCCCTTCAAGAACAAGTCGCGCGCGGATTCGGCGCACTCGAGGAGCGTTTCAAGATCGTCCTTTTCATTCCATGGAGGGTTCCTCCGCTCTCCAAACGGATCAGCTTGGTTGAATCCCCAGACAGGCGCGCGCTGTACATTCCGTTTCTGACTCCTTTTGAAGTGGAGGGCTTCAGCGGAACTTTGGCCATGGCGAATGATCCCTCAGACCCGCTGCTTTTTGAGCACACCGAGAGGAAGATGTCCGAGCTTCTTGATTATCTTCGAGATGTCGGACTGCGGTCGGCGAAGGAACTGGTTTATTTCTCTCAACCCGAAATGGAGCTCAACGAGGGCCTGGCGGAGAAGGTGGCGGTCTCCGGGAGCCTGGATTACTGGGAGATACAGGATGAAGAGGGCGCTCAACGGAGACTCTACGTCCCCGTGGACACCCTCAGGGAGCATGGAGGGCTTGTGGGGGCATTTTGCATCATCTACCCGGCGACACGCTGGCTTTACGCGATGAGGGATCTGCTGACAGGCCCCGCGGTCTACCTTTCCCTGGGCATCGCCGCGCTGCTCGCGGTCATTTTTTCGTACTTCTTCGCGCAAGGGATCAGCCGTCCGATTCAACAGCTCACCGAGGGAGCGGTGGCCATCGCGCAGGGACGCTTGGATCGCACCGTGAGTGTCTTAAGCCAGGACGAGATCGGGGTGCTGGCTAAGACATTCAACGAAATGACCGACCGTTTGCGCGCGACCCTTGGGCAACTGCGCGAACGAGCGGAGACCATCGAACAGCAGAATGTGGAACTGGACCGCCGTTTCAAGGAACTCACCGCCCTTCAGAACTACACCGAGAATGTGCTATCCACGGTGGACAGCGCGATCTTCTCGGTGGACCTCGATGGCGTGATCCGCCGCCCTAACCGCGCGGCGCACGCGCTTCTGGGGCTTCAGGACGGCTGCCACCTCGATGAGCTCGCCTCCGAGGGGCTGCGCGAGCGTCTTCAGGCCGCCCTCGAAACCGGCGAGACCACGGTTTCGGACGAGATGCAAGTCGCCACCCCCGAGGGGGAGAGCGCGCCCTTCGCTCTATCGGTCTCCCCCTTGCGCGAGGGCGCCGCGATCCGAGGCGCGGTGGCGGTGCTGACCGATCTCCAAACCATCAAGAACCTGGAAGCCCTGGTGAGCCGCCAGGAGCGTCTCGCGGCGCTTGGGCAGCTGACCGCGGGGGTCGCCCATGAACTCCGCAACCCGCTCAGCATCATCAAGGCCTGCGCGGAGATCCTTCACCGCCGGTTTTCAGGCGAGAGCGGCGAGAACGGACTCTGCCGCGACATCATCGACGAGGTGGACCGTCTTTCCCGGGTGGTCTCCGACTTCCTGACCTTCGCGCGTCCCAGCCAACCCAGCCGTCGGACAGTCCACCTGAACGAGCTTCTCGCGCATACCCTGGATCGAGTCGAGCGTGGCGAGCACAGCGGAGAGGTGATCATCCTCCGGGAACTCGCCGATCCGCTCCCTTCCGTTGACGCGGACCCCGAACAGATTGAGCAGGTGCTCCTCAATCTCATCCGCAACGGTCTTGAATCGATGGGGTTGCGAGGAGCTTTGGAGATCCGCAGCGGGCAATCCGCGGAGGAGGGGGAGGTGTGGTTCGAGGTTCGGGACCACGGGCAAGGGATGGACGAGGCCACGCGGCGGCGGGTTTTCGACCCGTTCTACACCACCAAGGCCGAGGGAACCGGATTGGGGCTTTCGATCTGCCACCGGATCCTGGAGGCCCACGGAGGCTCCATTGTGGTGGCCGAAACCAGCAAAGGCGGGGGAACCACTTTCCGGGTGAGCTTCCCGAAATCCGAGAAAGAGGGTATGAACAGCGACTTGGCGGCCCAGTCGCCCGTGGAGGCCGTCCGTTCATGAACCCAATTCGTCCCATTCACATTCTCCTTGTCTGCATGCTCGCCCTCGGGTCCCTTTTCCAGATGGGATGCTCCGCCTGGCGGGAGAGACGGGACAAAGGGGAGTTCAAGTACGAGGAGCCGAAGCTTCCCCCGCTTGCTGAGCCGGACATCATTCGGACCCAGCAATACCTGCGGGAAACCCCTTCAGGTCGCCTCAACTCCCTGCAACCGACCCGGATCGCCATTGTCGCGCAGCCGGATTTCGTGATCGGTTCGGATCCGACCCCTTACCTGAGGAATCAGGTCAAGAAAGCCAAACAAGCGGGGGCGCCCTTCCTCCCCTGCCACTATTACATCGCGCCGGAGGGGTTGGTTTTGGAGGGTGTCGGCGCGGAGTATTGCGGGTTCATCGGGAGCCGTCGCGTGGGCGACGCCCTCCTCGTTGGGGTCTTGGGGGACTTCGACAAACCGACCAACTTCATGCCGACCGAGCAGCAACAGGCGCTCATCCAGCTCTGCGCGTGGCTCTGCGCCCAACACTCGATCCAGCCGAGCCGGATTGTTCCCGCCACCGAGATCTCCAACGAAGCGGAGCCGCTGGGGGTCAACCTGATGAATTGGTTCGGCCCGACTCAGACCCTCCGGGATCGGGTGACCCAGGTTCTTGAAAAGAACGCGCCCAAGGCCGCCAAACAGCGAAAACAAGACAGCCGCCAGGAATCCTCCCTCTTTGAAGGCTCCAAAGGCCCAAGCAGCATCATGATGGATGATTACTGAGATTCGCCCCGCATGAGAATCGACCAACTGCTGTCCCGCCACAAGCCTTCGTTTTCGTTTGAGTTCTTCCCCCCCAAGGATGAGGAGGGATTCGCGCAGCTCTATCGCACCCTAGAGACTCTCAAACCGCTCGCGCCGACCTTTGTGTCGGTGACCTTCGGGGCCGGGGGCGGCACCCGGGCCAAGACCGTCGATCTGGTGAAGCGGATCAAGACCGAGATCGGGCTGGAGCCGATGGCGCACCTCACTTGTGTGGGGATGGATCGCAAGCAACTGTCTGGGATTCTTGATGAGCTCCAGTCATCCGGGATCGACAATGTCCTGGCGCTGCGGGGGGATCCCCCCAAGGGGCAGGAGCGCTTTTTGACCACCGAGGGGGGGTTTTCTTACGCCAACGAGCTGGCCGCCTTCATCCGCTCGCGTTGGAGCTTCGCCATCGGCGGGGCTTGTTACCCGGAGGTCCATCCGGAGGCCGCGAGCGAGGCGGCCGACTTGGATGCTCTCAAGCGCAAGGTTGACTCCGGGGCGAGCTTCCTGATCTCCCAACTGTTCTTCGACAATGAGCTCTTCCTGCGCTTCCGCGACAAGGCGAGCCGGGCTGGAATCCGGACCCCGATTCTCGCGGGGATCATGCCGATCCTGAACACCCGTCAGATCAAGCGCTTCGCGCAGATGTGCGGGGCCTCGATCCCGGTTGACTTGGGTCGCAGCATCGAGGCGGTGGAGGATGATGAGGAGGCGGTGCGCCACATCGGCGCCTTCCATGCCACCAACCAGTGCTTGGGGCTGATCTCCGAGGGTGTGGACGGAATCCATTTCTACACCTTGAACCGTTCTTCGGCCACACGGGCGATCTACCAACTTTTAAGGACGTGGAGAGGATAGGGGCTGATCTCCCCCAGACAGTCCTAGTCCAGTCCGGTTTTTCGGGATTCCTTGGCAGCTCGACAAAAACTCTCACTTGCCGCGTGGGTCTGCCGAGACTACCATCAGAGTATCCCCTGGGATGCCCGCGAGAGCGGGCTTTGATGTCCTGCTTCACCCCCGGAAAGACCGACACCCATGACCTCCAATGACCTCCTGGCGCGAATTGAGAGAAAGGACCGTCACCTCAAGGCGCTCGCCGACATGAGCGTCAAAATGAACTCCTTTCATACCCTTGAGGAGCTCATGAACTTTGTGGCGACGCGGACTCGCGAGTTGCTTGAATCTCAGCGCGTGACCATCTTGGTCTGGAACACGGAGATTTCCCGTCTCGTTAAGGTGGCCTCCTCGGGAGGGGAGGAGGAGGAGCTCCAACCCGGCAGCGGGGAGGAGGTGGCGTTGCGAGCGCTGGAGGCCCATACCCCGATCCTGCTCTCGCGCGACACGACTCAAGAGGATGCCCAGCGCTCGGGGTCCGAGACTCACGGACCGCCGCTCTCGGTTCTGTTCGTCCCCTTCGAGGACACCGAGGAGGCTTCCGGGGTGATCCATGTGGAGCGTCCCTTCACTCAGCGGGCTTTCGATGAAGAGGAGATCAGCCTGCTCACCCTGATTGCCTCGCAGACCGCGAGCTCCTATCGGAACGTGCAGCTTCTGTCCGACATGAAGGACCAGCTCAAGAACATCCACGCGGTCCAGGAGGTCGGCAACCTGCTGGTCTCCACGCTCGATCTGGACACGGTGCTCAAGCTGATTGTCCGCGGCATCCGGGATGTGACCGGCGCGGAGGTCTGCTCGATCATGCTCTGGGACGAAAACCAGGAGCATTTGGTGATCCGGGCCTCGGAGGGGATCCCCAAACGGGTGGTGCGCGAGGCGCGCGTGCGGCGCGGCGAGAACATCGCCGGGTGGGTGGCCCAGGAGGGCAAGCCGCTGTTGATCCGGAACATCGATGAGGATCGGCGCTTTGTGGGGACCGCCGGGGGACGGTATCGCTCCAAAGCGGTGCTTTCGGTCCCGCTCAAGGCCAGGGGGCAGGTGCTCGGAGTCATCAATGTCAACAACAGCACCACCACCAAGGTGTTCACCGAGGAGGATCAGGAACTGTTGATGCTCTTCGCCAACCACGCCGCGATCGCCCTGGAGAATTCGCACCTCTATGGGGAGCTTGAGAAGCTCGCGATCACCGATGGGCTTACCGGGCTCGCCAACCACCGCGCCTTCCAGGAGCGTCTCGTGCGCGAGCTTTCCCGCGCCCAACGATTCCAGCAAGAGGTTTCATTGCTGATCATCGACATCGACCATTTCAAGTCGATCAATGACCGTCACGGTCATCAGGTGGGCGACCAGGTGTTGCGCTCGGTGGCGGATGCCCTACAGGACCAACTCCGTAAGATGGATTACGTGGCGCGATACGGGGGTGAAGAGTTCGCGGTGATCATGCCGCAAACCCGTAAGACCGAGTCGGTGCGTATCGCGGAACGTCTCCGCGAACGCATGGCGAACGAGCGCTTTGTCAAAGTCGATCCAACCCGCTCGGTGACCATCAGCGTGGGTGTTTCCGAGTATCCCAGCGATGCCCGCGAGGCCTCGCAATTGGTCGAGCGAGCGGATCGGGCGTTGTATTTCTCCAAGGAGAACGGTAGGAACCGGGTGACTCCGGCGGGGATGGACCTTTCCGTGGCCACCGGGGCGTGAGTTGAGGAACAATCCAGTGATTGAGATCGTTGATTACGGAGCGGGGAATCTGCGGAGCGTGCTGAAGGGAGTCGAGGCTTCGGGTGGGGAGGCGCGCTTGTGCGATGATCCGAGTCGGATCGCCCAGGCGGATGGCGTGATCTTCCCCGGGCAAGGCTCCTTCGCCACCGCGTCGGAGAGGCTCCGCGAGCAAGGCTTTGTCGAGCCGCTCCGGAGGTATCTCGAAGCGGACCGTCCGTTTCTCGGCATCTGTCTTGGGCTGCAGCTCTTGTTCGAGGCCAGCGAGGAGGCGCCGGGCGCGCGCGGGCTTGGGATCCTCAAGGGCGCGAATGTGCGCTTCGCGCCGGGCAAGAAGGTCCCTCACATGGGCTGGAACACGGTGGATTGGCGCAAGGAGTCGCCGTTTTTCAGGGGCATGCCCGAGGAGTCGTTCTTTTATTTTGTGCACTCGTACTTCCCCGCCCCGGAGGACCCGGAGGTGATCGCGGGTCTGACCGACTACGAGCAGACTTTTTGCTCCGCGGTTCAACAAGGGAATTTCGCGGCGGTTCAGTTCCACCCCGAGAAGAGCCAGCAGCTCGGACTCCGGCTTCTCCGGAATTTCATTGAGCTCTGCGACCGATTCGACTGAGGCGCGCCATGATCCTGATTCCGGCCATCGACATTCTTGGAGGCAAGTGTGTTCGGCTCTTTCGAGGAGATTACGACCAGGCCACCGAGTATTCGCACAACCCGGCGGTGGTGGCCGAGGCTTGGCGCGATGGGGGCGCGAAGCGGATTCACCTTGTGGATTTGGATGGGGCCAGGACCGGCAGGGCGGTTAACGAGGAGATCATCCTGTCGATTGGGGAGCGCATCAACACGCCGATCGAGGTGGGGGGGGGGATCCGCGACCTGGACCAGATCGACCACTACCTGAGCAGTCCGAACATCGACCGGGTGATTCTCGGAACCGCCGCGCTGAAGGACCCGACGCTGCTCGCGGACGCCACCAGCGACTACCCTGGACACATCTGGGTGGGCATTGATGGGCGCGGTGGGCGAGTGGCGGTGGAGGGTTGGACCGAGGACAGCGCGACCGATGTGTATGACCTTGCCGCGATCTGCGAGGATGTGGGCGTGTCGGGGATCATCTTCACCGACATCTCACGGGATGGAACCCTGGTCGGCCCGAATCTCTCGTCGCTCAGGCGCATGGCCGAACGGGTGAGCATTCCGGTGATTGCTTCGGGTGGAGTTTCCAGCCTGGATGACCTCCGCGCGCTTCGGGGCCTTGGTCTTGAGCGGATCGAGGGGGTGATTGTGGGCAAGGCGCTCTACACGGGCGCGTTCACGGTGGAGGAGGGGATTGAGGTGGTGGGGGGGTGACCGACTGACACCACGGTCATGCGAACTCCAAATAGTTCGGAGGCGCCAACAACCCTCTCTTCTTCAGCGGTTCGGGCGATTCGGCTTCGCAGAGCTTCCGCAAGCGTTGCATTTTCCCTGCTGACTCAACCAGGAAAATGGATTCTCCCAGACCAGGAGTTTCCACGGACCAAGTGGGGGGGGGTTGTTTAGCCCGCTGGGCAAAGAGCTCGATCAAGGAGGCGGCCACCGCACGGATTCTCATATCCGCCGAGGTCGGCGGCTCAAGTGTCGAAAAGTCGGCTGTCTCACGGGTCAAATCTTGCGCCAAACCGCGGACTTTCAAGCAATCGTGCGCCAGTACCGCGGCGGCAAGTTCATTGAGGTCGACCATGGACAGCCTCCCATATATCCTGAAAGCCGTACCACGCCTTCAGCTCGGCGCCTGAAACGAGGTATTCCTCAAGTATCTCCCAGGTTTGTTCTCTGTTCAATGCGGTCCCGAATTCGGTCAGGAGCCGCACGGCATCGGCAATGTCGAGGTCGTCCCGCCACGCCGATAGCTTTAAGGCCAATAGATGTTCGACCGAGGTGCACCTCACGGTGATTCCCGGCGCCGATAGAACCACTCTTCCGAGGGATACCTTTGAGAGAAACCCCTTCACTCCATCGTTGAGCCAATCCGCTGGCCACCCTCTCTCTTCGCCCACACAGCGCACAAGGGCACGGACCTCCGCGCCTTCCATGGGCGCTAAGATGATCGCATCCACGTCTCGCGTTGATTCTCTTGCATCTTAAGCAAGGGCCATCGCGGCCCCTCCAACGACAACCAAGTCGATCACCGTGCCTTGGTCAAGCGCCAGTTCTCCGAGTCGCTCGAGCGCCCCAAGGATTCCGGCCCGGGATAGCATTTCCATTTTCTTTCCTCGCTTGGGCTTCGCTGCACCACTTGTAGCACATCCTGTCGTCCAGGCTGTGTTGAATTATTGTATGAACCTCAGCTACAATTAAGAGGCAAACATGAAACCGCTTGCACAGTGGTTGGTGTTCCTCCTTCTCCTCGGAGTTCTCACTCTCGAAGTTGTGGTGGCGCTTTCGGGATCACCCCAGGGTTGGGGGCTCCTCATCGCTTTAGGCGGAGTGATTGATTCGGTTGTTTACCTCTCTTGGAGATGCCCCTTGATCTGAAGGATGTCACCCGCTCACTCCCGAAATCCCATCCGCAACCCCCTGATCCCCCCACACCGCCATTCGGATCGCCAACCGCTCAAGTCCGCGCAGGTTGTCGCGGAGTTCGCCCGAGGAGGTTCGCTCGCGGATCTCCGGGGTGATCGGGACCTCGATCCCGCGACGAGCGCAAAGGCTCTTCCAGAGGATCTCCAGATCTTCAAGACGCTCGCTCAAGGAGGGAATCCGGATCTCGAGCGCCCCGATGCGCGCATGGAGGTCCAGCCGGAAGCGCCCGGCGCGGACCTCCTCATCCAGGTTGCGATTCGTGGCGCACACCAGGCGCACCTCGACTCTCTTGGGGCGCGCCGCGCCGACCGGCTCGATCAGCCCCTGATCGATCGCCTTGAGCAGCATCGGTTGGACCTCCATCGAGAGTTCCCCGATCTCATCCAGGAACAGGGTCCCGCCGTCGGCGCGCTCAAAGCACCCCTCGCGGCGGATGTTCGCCCCGGTGAAGGCCCCTCGCTCATGCCCGAAGAGCACCGAATGCACCATGGTATTGCCATTCCAGCAGGAACTGTTGACCTCGACAAAGGGGTGCTTCGCGCGCGCTGAGAGACCGTGAGTCCATTCCGCGGCGGCCTGCTTTCCGACTCCGGACTCGCCGGTGAGGAGGATTGGGTAGTCGGTCCCGGCGGCGCGCGCGAGGTGTTCGCGGGCGCGCCGGATGGCGGCGCTTTCGCCACGCAGCGGGTAGGGGATTTCGGGCATGGTCGGCTCCTTTCGGAAGATGCCGACACTCTGGGACCGAAAGGGGGAACGGGGGAAGAACGGGATGCCGGAGTAGGGGGAGTCTCGCCTCGGCGGAGGGCGTTCAGGCGGTCGCCTTGAGGTGCTCCTCCAAACGTCGGGCGATGCCGATGAGGGTCAGGCCGACCACCTCGCGCGCGGCCTCATCAAGGCGAAGGATGACCCCATCGGCCTGCGGTTCGGGCTATTCTCCGACCATTCGCAGCAACCTCTCGACAAAATCATGGTCGAGCCAAAGCCCTCCTTGATGTAATTGTTCCAGCAGCGGTCTGGCCGCAGGGATCAGTCCTTCCTGTTTTGCAAGAAGGACAATCCCAACAGTCCCTCTGAACGGTATCCCAAGCAACTTCGCGTGTCGTCGCGCAATCCCATCATCGATAACAATCTCGCTTCCCGGGTGCGTGAGGCCGAACGAAAGGACTTCAGTCTCCCCTACCCCCAAGTCCAGTTTGACAACTCGAGGATCTAAGTCCTCCATATCCACCAAATACCCCGTTGCTTCTTCTTGAAGCCATCGGCACGCGGGATCGTTTTCCGCTCCCCTTAGCACCTCTCGGTTAACCGCTTGGGGAATGATGATCTCCGAGGAGAGTGTCGTGAGGAGCCTGACTTGTCCGATTCTTGCCAGGGAAATGATCGGCGAGGAATTCACCACCCACAGTCTATCCACGCGCTAGTTCCTCCGCGATCTCCTCCACTGTGGATTGGAACGGGGAGACCCTCATCCTGGAGCATGCCTCCATGAATCCTTGACGGGTCAGGCCGGCGATTTCCGCTCCCTTGGATTGAGATACCAAGCCCAGTTCATACCACTTGACCGCGGCGGCTGCTCGCATCTCGCGCGCCAATTCCTCAGGTCTCTGGTTCAATCCTATTACCGATACATCCGGCAAATCCAAAACAACTTGCACGATGTCCCTCCCCTTTTTCCCTCATCTTACCACTGGGCCACCCACGCCCGCAGCTTGGATCGTTTCCGCGATCCTAGCGGCTTCGTCGAGGCTGAAGTTGCCCTCAATGATGGCTCTGCCGCCAGTGATCTTGCCCCGGATGACCGGCGCGGAGAGGACCTTTCCGTCAAACACAATCGCGACACTACGCCCAATGTGGCCCTCGGTGATCTCCCCGAATCGCTTAGCGGCTTCTTTCTTAAAGTCCAGGAACACTGCGTTCGAAGCGGTTTGGTCCAGACGTTGAACTCCGACAGACTCCACATCCGCTTCGCTGACAAGGACCTCCTTCAGGAGTGGAAGGGTGTCGCCTCCGCCCGGTTTCGGTTCGCGAAGAGCGACTTGTTCGGCCTCTTCAACCTGATCCTGTTCGGCCACCAGGCGGAACTGAAGGATCGGTTCACCCCGCGCTCCGGCCATTGCATCCCGCCGCTTCTCATAGAGGCGCACCTTCACCTCCCCCAAATCGACGGGCTTGTCCTCCTCCCCCGGTCCTGCATCCGAGATGCGAATCCGCCGCGGCGTCGGGATAATCTCCCGGTGGGGGTTTTCCGATGATGCACCCCTCGCAATACCCGCCTGTTCAAGCATCAGCTCATAGTCGCCGGGAGGCACATCCGGGACCTCAAAGAACCCATCGCCCTTGAGGGTCAGGACCCAGATGTTTCCGGGGATATGCCCCTCGAAACCTTGGGGGCGCGGGACCTCCCCGGAAAGATAGCGCTTCTCCAACGCCCGAAGGTCGGGGGAATCCCCTTCTTCGTTTGGAACCGCGACAAGTTTCCCGATCACCCTGCGGCCCGAACCGCCAATCTGTATTTCCGCGGTTTCTCCTGGAACGACATCGACATAGACCCCATGCGAGTGTGTGCCCATCGCCGAGGTCATCCCTCCCGATTCCACCTCCCACATCTTGAGGATGCCGAAATGATATTTCCCCGGAGGGAGCTCCTTGACCCAAAAGGACCCATTCGCATCTGTTGTGGTGGGCTGGGTGTATGGCAATTTGGAATCCGGCCAGTAACGGGAATAGACAATTCTCCCCTTGCTCCAAGGCTTGCCATCAAACGAGGCGCGCCCATGCACCGCGCCTGTTTTCTCGCTCTTGGAACGGTCGGTTTCAGGCCGCGAGCGGCCCGAATTCCTCAGATTGGCGCTGACCAACTCGCGGACCCGGATGTCCGGATCATCGGTGGCCATGCGCAGGATCGTGTCGCGGTTGCGTTTGAAGAACTCATCCTCGCGCGACAGGAGCGCGGAGGCGGCGGCGCCGCGATCCACGCCGGAGGGCGAGAACAGCAGCTTCTCAATCGGCTCCATGTGCGCCGTCAGCCGGGGAAGGTCGCCATAGCTTCTCCCAAGCGCGATGATCGCCTGCTGTCTCACGGTCACCGCGTCCGGATCGTTGAGAAAGGGGACAATCGCGTCGAGGTTTCCGGCGTTGTAAGCGTCAATGATCGCCTGAACCTTTTCGTTTGCATGTTTCGGAAGGGCGGCATTTTCATTGGCCACCTCCAGGAGCGGCTTCACATACACCCAGCGGTGGGCGAAGTTGTTGGTTTCATCCAGTTCCTGAACCGCGTGTTGAGGATCGAGCACACAGTACACCTCATATTGCCCCGGCGAGGCATTCCACTCCACCTGAATGACACGGACTTTGGGAGAGGGGGGCAGCTCGGTTCCGGGGCGCTCGATCTTTTCGCCATTCGGTCCGGTGGTGATGATGGTCGGGATGATCGTTCCCGCGGGCACGGTTTCAGTCACCTCTCCGATCAGGGTTCCTCCGACCTTAGGGTCCCCCTGGAAGAAGGCGACTCTCACCGGTTGGGTCACGCTCCCGCCGTTGATCACCTCCGCGCACAGGACCAGTTTCCACGAATCGAGGATGGGGATCATGGGCGGTTTCCAGAGCGGGTGGATGTCGGAGGTGTTGAAGCGGAAATCGGCGGTGGGGACCGAGGATGGCAGTTCTCCCGCAGCGCTCAAAACGTCATCCGCTCCAACCTCGGGGCTTCGTGCGTTGGGTTGATTAGTCCGACCCGGAGCAAGTGGGATATCGCTGAACATGACCTGCTCGAAGGACCTTTTCTGAACTTCAAAGTGATCAATCTGGTCCAGGAGGACAGCGAAGACAGCCGTGGTGTGGATCATGTTTCCAGCGGACTGGTTGTCGGCCCGTATGGTTTGCAGAGAATGCCCTTCCTTGTCGACCGCTATAACTCGACTGTCTTCATGTAGCAAGTTGTGTGTGAGAGTCAACACAACTTGCGAACCGGTCTCGATCGGCGGTGAGAAAGCGAAAACGCCCGCTTCCCCGCTGAATGAGTAGGACCCCCAGCGGCCCGTGGCCTGATTGAATTCGACCGCCGCGCGCCAGGCTCCGGCGGCGATCTCCACTTGCAGCCCGCAAGATTGGAGGTCCTTTGGTAAGGTTGCGCCGATTGCGCGGGTGTGAGGTGAGGACGCTCCATCGACGTCGCTCCTCCCGTCCACCGAAGAGCCAAAGGGGATGGTTTGAAGACGGGAACTCACAAAATCATCAGGCACATTTCTCAATCGAACCGCAAACTCATAGGCCCGCTCGTGATTATCGGGAGTAATGATTCCACCGAGGTCCGAATACGGAGCTTCTATCAGAGGTATTCCATCGGGTCCCCACCAGGAGCCGGGCTTGGATGGGTGCGTCGAGACTCCGATCAGCTCCACTAGAATGCCGTTATTCAGGTCAGCAACCCAATTTCTAGCTTCGGCTCGGCGATTCGTTGCAAAGATGTCGGGTTCCTGCCTCCCCCCCGGCAGGGCCACCGCCGCGAGCAGCGCGAGCAGGAGGAGCGTGACCAGCGACATCTTCGCGCGGCGGGCCACTTTCTCATCCAAAGCCCGCGTGATCCGGCCCTTCGTGTGCCGGAAGGAATCAGCCAGCCCGATCGCCTGAAGGGTCGCCTCGCCCAACCGCGCGCCACGTTCCGCGACATCCACCAGCAGCCGGGAGTATTTTCCGCCCGAACCGATGTTGAGGGACAGGACAAGGTCATCGCAACACAGCTCACGCTCCGCCCGGATGCGACTGTTCAGCGCCCACACCAACGGATTCCACCACAACCAAACCTGCGACGCGATCTGAAACCAATTGCAGATCGGATCGCGCCGTTTGACATGCGCGAACTCGTGCGCGAGAAGCAGCCGCTGTTCCTCCGCGCTTGTTCGTTCCACCCACGCCGGAAGGAGGATGAAGGGACGCAGGAACCCGCCCACGCGCGGAGTTTCGATTTCGCTGGAAAAGAAAAGCCTCGGAGCTCGGTGAAGTAACCCGAACTCCGAGGCCAGGCTCTCCTTGCGTAAGGAGAGCACCCCTACTTGAGACTCGTCCGAACGCGCGACTAGCGCGCGTAGTTTGCATAAACGATGCGTAATAAGCGCGATGAACAGCGCCACTCCAAGAATGTGGGCGAAAAACATCCACGCCACTGGAGAGAACTCTTCAACCGCGATCTTGCCCGGGGCGGTGCGAGCATTTATCGCATCGACATTCGATTCCAGCTCGGTATCGCTTTGGGGAACGACGCCATAGCTCTCGAATGCCACAAAACTCTCACGAACCGAGTCGATCTTAAGCGGTTTAAGGCCGGTTGAGAAGAAGGAAAATGCGGAGTCATAGAAATTTATCCCAGAAATACCTAATGGTGGGAGGGTGAATTTGATGAGTGCGAGCAGGAGCAGGCCATAGCGGAGCTGTGGGGTGGCTCGCCGCCACAGCGCCAAGACTCCTGATAGCACGGTGAGAAGAAGCAACCCCTGCCAGGTGGCGTGAAGGCTCCAAGACCACCACACCGAAGCGGCTTGGTTGAAGGACTCGATCCAGGAGTTCATCGTCCCTGCCCTCCCCCGTGACCGTGGTCATCGAGTAGACGGCGGAGCTCTTCGACCTGCTCCGGTTCCAGGCGTTTCTCCTCCAAGAGGCAGGACATGAGCGGAAGCGGGTCGCCCCCAAAAACTCCTTCAAGAAGGTCCTTCAGGAGCCTGCGTGCCAGCGACCGCGCTCGTGGAGTTGGGCGGTACACAAACGCCTTCGAGCCATTGCGGAGGAAGTGTTCCACATACCCTTTGGCCTCGAGGCGCCGGATAAAAGTGACCACCGTGCCGGGGGCCCAGTTCCTGGACTCGGCGCAGCGTTGGAAGATTTCGCCTGAGGTGCCTTCGCCCAGGTCAATGAGCGCCTGGAGGACCTCTCTTTCAGCATCGGACACCTTGCGACTCATACCCGGGCCTCCTCTCGTCTGGATTGTCAAATACATTTGTACATGACATTCGGAAATCTGTCAAGGGGTTTGGGACGCGCTTGGAGGTTGGAGGTTTTTGTGGTATGGATTGAGAGGCCCAAGGAGAGGTGACCGAGCTGGCCGAAGGTGCACGACTGGAAATCGTGTGCGCTCCAAAAGGGCGCCGTGGGTTCGAATCCCACCCTCTCCGCCATCCTTCCACGATTCCCTTTAATCGGAGGGACCTTGACGTTCCAGTTTTTCCGTGGGCGCCTGCGGACAATTGTGTCGGCATGTTTCAATATATGCCGACGCTTCAGGACAGGCCCCAAATGGAATCCAGGGTGATCGATAGAGTGGTCGGGATTGCGGCGAAGAAGGGGATTCTTCGTCCCCTCGATCTTGACGATTTCAACATCCCGCGCAGGTATGTCCAGCGTCTTTGGGAAAGAGGGATCCTTCAAAGGGTCGGGCGGGGTCTGTATGTACTGAAGGGCGCCAAGCCCAGTGAACACAGATCCCTGGCCGAGGTCGCCAGGCGAGTCCCCCATGGCGTTGTCTGCCTTTTTTCGGCGCTCCGATTCCACGGGTTGACAAGCCGGCACCCATTCGAGGTGTGGTTGGCGATCGACAGAAAAGCTCGTCGGCCAAGAGACCGGCAGCTCTCCATTCGTTTGGTTCGTTTCTCGGGAGAGGCGCTCTCGTTCGGAGTCGAAAACCACCGGCTTGAGGGTGTCCGAGTCCAGGTCTTTTCCCCCGCCAAGACCGTGGCTGACTGTTTCAAGTATCGAAACAAGATTGGGCTGGATGTGGGGTTGGAGGCATTGAAAGACAGTCTTCGACAGAGGAAAGCCACGCCCGATGACCTTCTGAAAGCCGCACGGATTTGTCGCGTCGAGCGGGTGATCAAACCGTATTTGGAGGCGCTGCTTTGAAAAGTCCGCCGAGGAGCCTTGCGGCTTCGGTCCGGCACCGTCTGCTGAATATGAGCAGGGAGAGGCATGAAGTCTTCGATCTGGTTCTGACTCAATATGCGAGCGAACGATTCCTTTATCGCCTTGCGTCGTCCAAGCGCCGAGACTTCACCCTGTATTGCCGGACTTTCCCGCGCCACGAATCAACGCCGACTCACGAGATCCCTTTGTGGCCGAAAAGGTTGAGGCCATCGCCAGGTCTGAGCCGGCAAATAGTCGAATGAGAGATTTCTATGAACTGTGCGTCCTCGCCGACAGCTTCGCGTTTAATGGTGAAACCCTGGTGGGAGCGATCACACTTGATTCCAGATTCATCATGGATTGGCCTAAGGGCGGACCTTGGAGGAAACTGAACTGACCCTCATGCCCGCCCGACTCACTTCACCGTCCACAAGGTGGCGTGCTTGATCTGCTCCTCGCTTGGGGGTGGGAAGAGGAAGCTCGCGAAATAACCCAACACAAAGGCCCCGATGTTGCCGAACACACCGATCATGAACTTGTGGGTCGGGCTGCGTAGGGAGTCCGGAAGGACATTCACCCCATAGCTCGGGTCAGCGTCAAACGCGGATAAGGTCAGGTAAACGATCACCAGAATCGCCCCGCAAATCCCCACGATCACCCCCTGGTTGTTCGCGCGGGTCGAGAAGAATCCAAGGCAAAAGACCCCCCCGAGACCGCCGACCACGATGGAGGTGATGAAGAAACTCATCGGCAGAAACGAATCCTGGGCCGCTTTCTGGATCCAAATGGCTGTCGCGATCATGAAGATTCCGCCCATGAGGGTGAAGATTTTGCCCACGTTCAGATAGTGCTTGTCGTCGCCATCCTTCTTGAAGCGGCGCTTGTAGATGTCCACGGTGAGCACGGTGGCTCCGGCGTTGATCGCGGAGGAGAGAGTGGACATGGCCGCCGCCATGATCGCGGCGATCACCAGTCCGGAAAGTCCCACCGGCATCTTGGTCAGGATGAAGTGCGGGAATATCTCGTCGGCCTTGAGGGTCGAAACCACGGGATCGGGAACCACCTTGTAAAAGGCGTAGAGGCAGGTTCCGATGAACATGAACAGGCACCAGGTGGGGATGCAGGAGATCCCGTTGAACATCACGGCCCGGCGCGCCTGCCCATCGCTGCCCGCGGCGCAATAGCGTTGGATCTTTCCCTGGTCGCTCACATGCTCCTGGATGTTGGAGACCAAGCCCCAGAGGATCAAGACCCAGAGCGTCTCCTTGTTCAAGGTCCAGGTGGTGTCCGCGGCGACATTGAACTTGTTGTCCGCGAAGGCGGTCTCGAAAACATGGCTCGGGCCAACTCCGGGCCAGAGGAACACGGTCCCCACGCAGGCAAGTCCGCCGATCAGGAACACGAAGGTCTGCATCACATCGGTCCAGATCACCGCCTCCAGTCCCCCCACCACGCAGTAGATTGTGGTGGTGATGCCGACCAGCCAGATCACGGTCATCGAATCCCAACCGGTGAGACGCTGAATGGGGATGCACAAGAGGTACAGCACGCTGCCGAGGCGCCATGCGGTCTGGATGGTGAAAAGCGCCGAGCCATACAAGCGCGCGCCGGGTCCGAAACGACCCTCCAGATACTCGTACGCGCTGGTGTACCCGGAGCGACGGTAGAAGGGGGAGAACACATACGCCCCGAGCACGGCGGCAACGGGGAGCATCAATCCGGGAACCAGATAGCTCCAGTCCTTGGCGTAACCGTTGCCGGGATAGGCCAGGAAGGTGATCGAGCTGATCGCCGCCCCGAGCAGCGAGATGCCGATGGCCCAACCGGGGACCGATCTTCCTCCCATGAAGAAGTCTTCGGTGGTTTTGTTCTTCCGCATGCACCAAAAACCGATGGCCATGGTGAGTCCGAAGTAAGCGGCGATGGCGAGCAAGTCGCCCGTGCGAAGTTGGGTGCCGTCTTCCATGCGTGCGGCCTCCAGGTGGGGGTCATGCGGCGAGGGGCCTCCAGCGAGGGTGGGCCGTCACCGCCAAGATATCCCGTACCATAGCAGAGACCGGCTCTCTGTGAACCACTTTGGGGGGGGACTGGGTGGCGGCGCCACAGTCCGCCGTGCGGCACGGAGATGGGTCCCTTAATCCAGGTACTGCTTCAGGTCCGGGAGGAGCACCTCCCGAATCTCCGGCTGCTCCATGTTTTCGGGAGTGACCATGGCCACACCGGTGTCAATGTGCTGCTCGACCTTCTCGCCCCGGATGTGCGCCACCACGGTCTTGACCCCGAGGTACCCCATTTTCATCGGGTTTTGCAGGGTGAGGCCATGAATCTTCCCCTCGCGGAGCGCCTGGACCAGTTTCTCACTGCTGTCGAAGCCGACGAAGGAGACCTTCCCCGCGCGGCCATCCTCCTCCAGCGCGCGCAGGCTTCCGAAGGTGCTGGACTCGTTGGGGCAATAGAAACCCTGGACATCCTGGAACTGGCTGAGGAGCCGCTGGGCGGCCTGCATCGCAGTTTCGGTGGTGGCTCCGGCGTACTGGTTGTCCGAAAGGACCTTGATGTTCGGGAACTCCTTTTGGATGGTGTCGAGGAACCCGCGCTCGCGCTGATCGGTGGAGGCGGAGCCTTCCTGGTAGCGCAACACAATCAGATTTCCCGCGCCGCCCATCTTCTCGGCAAGCCGCCGCCCGCCGAGGACCCCGCCCTGGTAGTTGTCGGTGGCCACATAGCTGATGAAATCCTTCCCGGCCTCGGCCTCCAGCCCGGAATCGATGATGACCACCGGGATCCCGGCTTGGGCGGCCTCGCGGACCGGGTTGACCAGCGCGCGGGCATCCAGGGGGGCGAGGACAATCCCATCCACCTCGGAGCTCACAAAGCTCTGAACGACTTGAATCTGCTGCTCGCGGTCATCCTCTTTCTGCGGGCCTTTCCAGATGACCTCGACATCGAGTTCCCGCGCGGCCTTGACCGCCCCGGCGTGGATGGATTTCCAGAACTCGTGGGTGGTGCCCTTGGGAATCACCGCGATCTTGAGTTTCCTCGCGGGCGCGGCGGCGGAGGATGCCTCGCCTTGAGGCTTGGGGGCCTCTTCGGGTTTTGGGGCGCAGCCGATTAAGAACAAGGGAAGAACCAAGAGAGGAAGAAATCGCACAGACATTATCGCCTCCCAAGCCAACAGCTAATGGAGGGGCGCGCGCTCTCGCGCCCATGTCCCGCGAGGGCCACGACAGAGCGTGGCCCTCCATGCACTCATAGGATATACCGCGACAAATCCTGGTCCTGCACAATCTCCGAGAGCCGTTCGCGGACCAGGTTGCCGTCGATCGTGTACCGCTTGCCCGGCGTTTCGGGGCACACAAAGGAGATGTCCTCCAGCACCTTTTCGAGGATGGTGTGCAGGCGGCGCGCGCCGATGTTGTCGGTCTTCTCGTTGATCTCCGCCGCCATCCCGGCCATCTCCTCGATCGCCGAGTCATCGAACTCCACCTGCACCCCCTCGGTCTCCAGCAGCGCCTTGTATTGCTTGGTGAGCGAGTTCTCCGGCTCCTTGAGAATCAGGACAAACTCCTCCTTGCCCAGGGAGTCGAGCTCCACTCGGATCGGGAAGCGCCCCTGAAGCTCCGGAATCAGGTCGCTCGGCGAGGTGCCGTAAAAGGCCCCCGCGCCGATGAAAAGGATGTGGTCGGTGTTCACAAAGCCATACTTGGTCTTGACCGTCGAGCCTTCCACCACCGGCAGGATGTCGCGCTGAACCCCCTCGCGGGACACATCCGGCCCGGAGCCTTGTCCGTTGCTGATGATCTTGTCCATCTCATCCAGGAAGATGATTCCCGACTCCTCGACCCACTGAAGCGCGTGCTCCACCAGGCTGTCGTCATCCACCATCCGGTCCAGCTCCTCCTGGAGCAGGTGGGGACGAGCCTCGCGGATGCGCATGGTCTGACGGCGCTTGCGGGGCGGGACCATCTTGTCGAGCATCTCCTGCAGGCTGGACTGGATCTCCTCCATCCCCACTCCGGGAACAAAGCCCTGCACCATCATGGTCCGCTCGGGGATTTCGACCTCGATTTCACGGTCCTCGAGTTGCCCCTCGCGGAGCATGCCGCGGAGCTTCTCGCGAGTGGACTGCATGGCGGGCGCGCTCGACCCGCCACTGTGGGCCTCCACTTCGTGCAGGGTGGCGTAGCCGGGCTGCGGAGCGGGCAGGAGCAAATTGAGGAGGCGCTCCTCCACCTGCGCCTCGGCATCGGAATGAACCTCCTCCTGGCGGCGCGAGCGCATCTGATTGATGGCCACCTCGACCAGGTCGCGGATCATCGATTCGACATCCCGCCCGACATACCCGACCTCGGTGAACTTGGAGGCCTCGACCTTGACAAAAGGGGCGTCGGTGAGCTTCGCCAGGCGACGCGCGATCTCGGTCTTGCCCACTCCGGTCGGCCCGATCATGAGAATGTTCTTGGGATACACCTCGGCGCGCTGTTCGTCCGAGAGACGCAGCCGCCGCCAGCGGGTTCGCAGGGCCAAAGCGACCGCCTTCTTGGCCTCGAACTGTCCGACAATGAACTTGTTCAGTTCCTCGACAATTTCGCGAGGGGTCTTTTCCACGTTGGTCTGCACTTGTCCTTACCCTTGCATGAATCCACGGCCCGGGCGCTTGCGGGAGCTTTTCCGCTCCTGGTCCTCCGGGCTGAGGGGTTCGAGAATTTCAACCGAGATGTTCTCATTGGTGTAGATGCACAGCGAGGAGGCGATGGTCATCGCCTCGCGCACCATGCTTTCGGCATCGAGCTGCCCGGCGTGTTTGACCAGCGCGCGCGCGGCCGCGAGCGCGAAGGGGCCGCCCGAGCCGATGGAGACAATCCCATCATCCGGCTCGACCACGTCGCCATTGCCGCTGATCACCAGGGAATGCTCCAGGTCCATCACCGCGAGCATCGCCTCCAACCTTCGCAAGGCGCGATCCATGCGCCAATCCTTGGCGAGCTCCACCGCGGCCCGCACCAGCGCGCCATTGTACTCCTCAAGCTTGGCCTCGAAGCGCTCGAACAGGGTGAAGGCATCGCTGGAAGCCCCCGCGAAACCGGCCAGCACCTGGTCGTCATAGAGCCTCCGGACCTTTTTGGCGCCGCTCTTGATAATCGTTTCGCCGAAGGTCACCTGCCCATCCGCCGCCATCGCCGAGCGGCCGTTGTGACGCAATCCCACCACGGTTGTCGAGTGCCAAACCTTCGGGTCCATCCGGATTCTCCCAGCGTGGATTCAGAGACAGACCGCATTGTGGCAAAATGCGCGAAAATCACAAGGCGCGCCATGACCCTCCTGCCTCCGACCTCCAAAGCCACCCTCTCGCGCCTGGCCAAGTTGCGCGCCCGCAAGGGACGTGAGGAGTCCGGCAGGTTCCTCGCCGAGGGTCCGAGGGTGGTGCTTGAAGCCTTGTCCGCCGGGCTCTGCTGCCGCGCTTTGGTGGTGTCGAACAGTGCCTCTGAGGGCGAGGCTGAGTTGCTCAGCAAGGTCCTCTCAGCTTGCCCGAAAGGGTTGGCCAGCCTTCTTCCGGAACGGGAGTTTGGTCGGCTCTGCGACACCCGGACCCCCCAAGGGGTGATTGGCGAATTCGATCAGCCCCGGCCCCCTGATTTCGAGACGCTCCGTGACCTCGATGGAACGGTTGTGGTTCTGGATGCGGTGAGGGATCCGGGAAATGTGGGGACCACGGTCCGGTGCGCGGCGGCTTTGGGGGCGGTCGGCCTGGTCCTCACCAGGGGATGTGTGGACCTCTGGAACTCGAAGACAGTGCGCGCCTCGGCGGGCGCGGCTTTTCGGATTCCGATCTGGACCGACATCGAGGTCCCGGTCCTTGCTGAACTCCTGGAACAAGAGTCCACTCCGATCTGGCTGACTGCTTCGGAGGGGACTTCGCTGCTTGAGCTCGATCAGACCCCCGGGACTGTCGCCTTGGTGTTCGGGAATGAAGCGCGCGGAGTGGGGCGGGAGTGGCGCCGCATAAAGGGTCTCCAGACGGTTTCGCTGCCGATGTCCGCCGGGGTCGAATCGCTCAATGTGGCCAGCGCGGTGGCCGCTATCCTTGGAATTCTGATGACGAAGGGTGGAAGAGGAAGGGGGTGACTCCCCCATTCTGGAGCGCGGTGACAGATTTCAGCCACCGGTTGGCCTTGACACCCGCCAAGTCCTCGTCCATACTGGCTGATATGAGCAACTCCCATCATGCTCCCATGGCCCAGGTTATCGAGGCGGTTCCCTTTGGGAAAAGCGGGAAAACCCTTTCTCTGCATGACCTCATTGAGAATGCAATCGATGGGATCTTCATCATCGACCGGAACCGTAGGCTGGTTGAATTCAACCGCGCCTGCGAATCACTAACCGGCTATAACAGGGCGGATGTGATCGGGCGGAGTGTGTTCTGCGCTCATGCGGTGCAATGCCAGAACGCCGTAGGGGAATCCATGGCGGGCAGCTTGTGCCCGAGCCTTGGGGTGTTTCAGGCCGACCTGGCGCACCGTTCGGAGCGGATGAAAGCCATTTCACGGAGTGGCGAGGTCCGATGGATCGAGACCCATTACACCCCGATCCACGGCTCGGATGGGGGTGTTGAGTATGTCATGGGGATCCTGCGCGATGTGACCTCCCAGGTCTCTCTGGAGGAGCAACAGGATCGCCTGGCGGACCAGTTGGGCAACTACCGCCGCGAAGTGGAGAGCCGGTACAGCTTCAGTCGGATTGTGGCTCGGAGCGAGGCGATGCTGGCCACCCTGGAGCTCGCGCGGGAGGTGGCCCCCACCGGCACCACGGTTCTGATCACCGGGGAAGGCGGAACGGGCAAGGAGCTGTTGGCTCGCGCGATTCATTTCAATTCGGGACGCAAGGGCGGACCGTTCGTGGGACTCAATTGCGCTTCGTATGAGGATGGCGATCTGGAGGCGGAGCTCTTCGGAAGCGAGCGTGACCGCCCCGGATGCTTTGAGCGCGCCGGCGGGGGCACTCTTTTCCTGGATGAGGTCGGGGAGATTCCGGTTCCCCTCCAGGCCAGGCTTCTGCGCGCGATTCAAGAAAAGGAAATCGAGCGGCTCGGTGAAGGGCGTCCGATACCGGTGGATGTCCGTTTGGTGGTGGCCACTCAGCGCAATCTGGAGGAGCGGGTGGAACGGAACCTGTTTCGGCTGGACCTGTTCCATCGCCTGCGTGTGTTTCCGCTCCATCTGCCGCCGCTGCGCGAAAGACGAGAGGACATTCCGGCCTTGGTTTCCCACTTATTGGATCGTTTCGCTCGTGAGACAGGGAAAAAGGTCCCGGTTCTGAGCCCGGAGGCCGATGCGCTGCTCCTCGGGCACGCCTGGGAGGGCAATGTTCGGGAGCTTCAGAATGTGATCGAGCGCGCGGTGATCCTATGCGAGGGCGGAACCATCGGCGCGGCGCACTTGGCGATCCGGCCGAGGGCTGAGGGGACCGCCAAGAGCGACGACACTTGTGTATTCGACCTCCCGCCCGAGGGGGTGTGTCTTGAGGAACTTGAGAAATCGCTCCTCCGCCAGGCGCTCGCGCGCTCCGGACACAACAAGACCAAGGCCGCGAGGCTGCTCGGACTTTCCCGATCAACCCTTCGCTATCGGCTGGAGAAACACAATCTGGTGGACAGCACCCCCTGAAGGAGATAAACGATGTCGCCCAAACAAACCGCCAAGGATCATGTGATCTATCTGGACAATCACGCCACGACCCCGATGGACCCGAGGGTGCTACAGGAGATGCTGCCGACATTCACCCAGGTGTTCGGCAACGCCGCCAGCCGCAACCACGAGTACGGTTGGGAGGCCGAGGAGCTGGTCGACCAGGCGCGCGACCGGATCGCCCGTCTGATCAACGCCGGCGGCAAGGAGATTGTCTTCACCAGCGGCGCGACCGAATCCAACAACCTGGCGATCAAAGGGGTCGCCGAGATGCACCGGGAGAAGGGCAATCACCTGATCACGGCGGTCACCGAACACAAGGCGGTCCTCGACCCCTGCAAGCGTCTCGAATCCGAGGGTTATGAGGTGACCTGGCTGCCGGTCAACCGAGAGGGCTTGATCGACCTGGATCAGCTCGCCGATTCGATCACCGACAAGACCATTTTGGTGAGCATCATGGCCGCCAACAATGAGATCGGAGTGCTTCAGCCGGTGTCCGAGATCGGCAGGCTGTGCAAGGAGCGCGGGGTGTTGTTCCACACGGACGCCACCCAGGCGGTCGGCAAGGTCCCCGTCGATGTGGAGGCGATGGGGATCGATCTGATGTCGCTTTCGGGTCACAAGCTCCACGGACCCAAGGGGATCGGGGCCCTTTATGTTCGTCGCCGCAAGCCGAGGGTCCGTCTCACCTGCCAGATGGACGGCGGCGGGCATGAGCGCGGGATGCGCAGCGGGACGCTGAATGTTTCCGGGATAGTCGGCCTGGGCAAGGCCTGCGATCTGGCCCGGGAGGAGATGGCCGAAGAAAGCGCGCGAGTCGGCGGCCTCCGGGACCGCCTCAAGGACAAGATCCTGGGCGCGCTGGATGAGGTCTATGTCAACGGCAGCCTGGAGCACCGTCTCCCGGGAAACCTGAATGTCAGCTTCGCCTATGTGGAGGGGGAGTCGCTCCTGATGGGGATTGAGGATGTGGCGGTGTCCTCGGGGTCGGCCTGCACCTCGGCCTCGCTGGAGCCCTCGTATGTGCTTCGAGCGCTGGGGGTTGGGGATGAGCTCGCGCACTCCTCGATCCGCTTCGGGGTCGGGCGCTTCAACACCGAGGAGGAGATCGACTATGTGGCCGACAAGCTGATCGGGGTGGTGCAGCGCCTGCGTGAGATGTCTCCGCTTTACGAGATGGCGCTGGAGGGAATCGACCTCTCCAAGGTGGAATGGGCGCACCACTAAGACCCCCCGCCCGGCCCCGCGTTTGGCTGGGAATGGGACTGAAAATGGGAAGTGGAATGGCAAGCCAACGGCTGGTAGAATATACGGACAAGGAGAAGTAAGATGGCTTATTCGGACAAGATCATCGACCATTACAATCACCCGCGGAATGTGGGCTCGCTGGATAAGAACGACCCGAATGTGGGGACCGGGATTGTCGGCGCGCCGGAGTGCGGGGATGTGATGAAGCTTCAGGTTCGGGTGAACCCGGAGACCGGGGTGATCGAGGACGCCAAGTTCAAGACCTTCGGGTGCGGATCGGCGATCGCGTCCTCATCGCTGGCCACCGAGATGCTCAAGGGCATGTCGGTGGATGAGGCGGTTCAGATCAAGAACATGCGGATCGTGGAGGAGCTTTCCCTCCCGCCGATCAAGATTCACTGTTCGGTGCTGGCGGAGGATGCGATCAAGAGCGCCATCGCCGACTACAAGAAGAAGCAAACCGACGCGGAACAGGCGTCGGTCGGAGAACCGGCGGTCGCCACGGCCTGAGGCTGTCGAACCGCGCGGAGGCGGAATGGAGTCGATTCATGGACATTCATATTACTGAAATTGCCGCGGAAGAGGTCAAACGCCTGATCGAGACCGAGAACCTCGATGGGTATGTGCTGCGTGTGGGGGTTCAGGGAGGCGGCTGCGCCGGGCTTTCCTACACCCTGGGCTTCGACAAGAACGTGAACGACAACGATCAGATTCTGGAGGAGCATGGGGTCAAGATGGTCTGCGACAACAAGAGCGGACTGTACCTGAACGGCGCGGTGCTGGACTACACGAGGGACCTTTTGGGGGGTGGATTCAAGTTCATCAACCCCAACGCGAAGTCCACCTGCGGTTGCGGCAGCTCGTTCTCCTGAACCGTTCCGGTTCCGAATCCGGGGACAGCCCTTTCAGCGATTCGATCCTCCCCTCGGCCGCGACCGATCCAGGCGCATCCGAGGGGAGTGTTGTTTTTCACCGAGAGCGGGCGCCAGGTCCGCTCCGAGCCACGCCACGCGGAGAGTTCATCATGCCAACGCAAACCGGCGCCCAGGCGCAGTCCCTCTGCCAGAGTTGCGGGGTGGTGGTGCCCAGCGAGCTCATGCTGTGCGAGTCCTGCGAGCGCCTGCTTCCGCTTCCCGACCGGGTCAGCTACTTCGAGTTCATGGAGTTGCCGCTGAAGCTGGACATTGATCTCGCGGCCCTTGAGAAGACATTCTACCGTTTGTCACGGTTGTTCCACCCCGACTTCTATCAGAACCGGCCGAACTCCGAGCAGCGCGCGGCGCTGGAGCGCAGCGCCACGCTCAACAAGGCCTACACGACTCTGAAGGATCCGACCAGGCGGGCCGAGTATCTGATGAAGCTGCGCGGCTTTGAGCAATCCACCGAAAAGAACCGGGTTCCCCAGGATCTCATGGTGGAGATCCTTGAGTTGCAGGAGCAGCTTGAGGAGTTCCAGTCCTCCGAGGGCGGCGAGCGGGAGAGGTTGGCCCAAGCCCTCCGCGCGGGGGTGTGCGAGCTCAAGGAGCGCCGCGCGGAACTGGGCAAACGGTTGGAGGACCTTTTCCCGATCCATGACCGAGCCGGCGAGGACCGTAGGGCGGAGATTCTCCTTGAGATGCGCGAGACTATCGACCGCTCCAATTATCTGTTCCGGATTGTCGAAAACATCGAAAAGACCTTGGAGAGCGGGCGATGAGGACCATCCCAATCCTCGGGCGCCGCGAGAGCGGAGAGCCTCAAGGCCCGATTGTGGGCATCGACCTCGGAACCACTAATTCGCTGGTGGCGGTGGCGCGGAACACGCGCCCGGAAATCCTCCCGGACGAGCTCGGCCGACGGCTGGTCCCATCGGTGGTGTCGCTGGATGAAAACGGCCGTTTCCTGGTGGGGCATGAGGCGCGAAATCGGCTCGAATCCCACCCGCTCGACACGGTGTATTCGATTAAGCGCTTCATGGGGCGCGGGGTGAAGGACCTGGCCGCGATGAAGTCGCTGGTCCCGTTCGATTTCAACACCGATGAGAGTGACATCGTTCGGGTTCGATTGGGCGGCAGGTATTACTCGGCCCCCGAACTCTCCGCCAAGATTCTTGGGAAGCTCAAGGCCCAAGCGGAGCGCGCGTTGGGCGAGCCGGCGCGCGCGGCGGTCATTACCGTCCCAGCCTATTTCAACGATAGCCAACGCCAGGCCACCAAGGACGCGGGGATGCTCGCCGGGCTGGATGTGCGCCGGGTCCTGAACGAGCCGACCGCCGCCTCGCTGGCCTATGGACTGCATGAAAAGAAGAATGGCCTGGTCGCGGTCTATGATCTGGGCGGCGGGACTTTCGACTTTTCGATCCTTAAACTGGAGGACGGCATCTTCCAGGTGCTGGCGACGCACGGCGACACTCACCTCGGGGGGGATGACTTCGACCGAGCCATCGCCCACCGGGTTCTGGCCGACCACCACCAGGCCACCGGGCTGGCGGTGGAGGACCCCGCCACGCTCCAGGCTTTGCGCCTGGCAGCTGAAGAGCTGAAGCAACGTTTGACCGACTCGGAGCGCGCGGAGCTGGAGTTCACCCACCCGGGGATTCGGTACCGGCGAACCTGGACGCGGGTGGAGCTTGAGGAGTTGATCGGTCCCTTTGTGGCCAGGAGCCTGGCTTGTTGTGGGGAAGCCCTCCGGGATGCCGGACTCGCGGCGGGTCGGATTGACGAGGTGGTGTTGGTGGGGGGGTCGACACGGGTTCCGATGGTTCGCCGCGAAGTGGAGAAGCTCTTCGGGAGGAAGCCTCACAGCGAGCTCAACCCGGAGGAGGTGGTGGCCCTCGGGGCGGCGGTTCAGGCCTCGATCTTGAGCGGGCAAAGCCGCGACATGTTGCTTCTGGATGTCACTCCGCTCTCGCTTGGAATCGAAACCTACGGCGGGGTGGTGGCCAAGATCATCCCTCGCAACACCACCATCCCCACCAGCGCGACCGAGATGTTCACCACCTATGTGGATGGTCAGACTTCGGTGGACCTGCATGTGGTCCAGGGAGAGCGGGAGATGGTCTCGGACTGCCGGAGCCTGGCGCGCTTTCAGCTCAAGGGAGTCCCGCCGATGCCGGCGGGCGCGCCCAAGGTCGCGGTGACCTTCATGCTGGACGCCGATGGGATTTTGCGAGTGGAGGCGCGCGACGAACGTTCCGGCAAGGAGCAGTTCATTGAGGTTCGACCCTCGTATGGCCTCACGGACGGCGAGGTCGAGCGGATGCTCAAGGAGTCGTTCGAGCATGGCGGCGAGGACCTTGAAAAGCGCTTGTTGATCGAGGCGCGGGTGGAGGCGGAGCGTGTGATCCGCGCGGCGGATAAATCGCTCGCGGACTCCGCCGAGCTGCTTGAGCCGGGTGAGGAGGAGCGCATCCGCGCGGCCATTGAGGAGCTGCGACGGGCGGTGGCGGGCGAAAACAGGGACAGGATCAGCGAATCTCAGACTGCGCTCGACACGGCGAGCCGCCCCTTCGCGGAACGTCAGATGAACGCCGCCCTGCGCGGCATGGTGCGAGGGAAGGGACTGGAGGCGGCGGTGGAGAAGGCGGGGGCGTGGGGGAAGAACGGGTAGTCACCCCATCCGAGAGACGGCGCCGGAGCTCGCGCGGGCGATATTTGTCAATTTGATCTCAGTCTCCTGCGAGGTTCCAGAGGCCTGGCTGCCTTCGATGATGTTCTGCTTTCCGGAGCGGGCGGCCTGGATCATCCGGTCGCGGGTCCGGTCCCGTTTGTCGAAGAACCGGTTGCAGAAATAGACCGGATTCTCTTCAATAGCTGAATTGGCCCTTTGAGTCATTTGGGTCCTTTTCGTCCTTCCCCCCGCAAATCCCCCCCACCTCTTCGTTACCCCATCAGCGGCAGTCCTCTCGACTGCCCACGATGGACGAAAAGGAGGTTCGATCATGCGAGGAGACCGTTTCACCCTAGGAATCATCCTGGCCCTTCTGTGCGGGGGTCAATCCGTGTTCTCCGAAAAGGCCCCCAGCCCGGTCTTTTCGGCCCAAGTCTCACCCGACCGACCGGCGGAGGTTCGTCTGGAAGGTCCGGCGGGCCAGGTTGTGGAGGACGCCACCGGAGGGCGACTCCACCGGAGGGTCGAGGTAGGCGACCAAACCCGAGATGAGGAGGTCGAATATCGGAGGAATAGGCGCGCGCACGGCGAGCGGATCGACTGGCGCTCTCATGCCCAAGGGGCCATGCCCCCGGGGTTCGGATTCCCGGAACCACCCCCGCTCCCCCCTCTGCCCGCGCTCCCTCCTCTGCCCCACCACCCCTATCCGCACCCCTTCATGATCCAGATTCCGGTCTATCCGGACCTCTACCCCTATCCCCCGCGGCCACTGTCCAAGCCGAAGAAGTCGCATCGCGCCCCCGCGGTTGGGGAATCCACCGGCGAAGGCGAAATCGAAACCCACAGGGATCCCTCGGGAGCCACGGATGAGGTCCGTTGGCGCTCTCACGGCGACTCCAAGACCCACATCCGCGAATACCGCCCACCGGTTCCGTATCCGTTCCCCTCGGTCGGTGAGGCGGATCAGGTCTCTTCGAGCACCTCCGAGGGCAAGGTGAGGTACCATCGGCGCCCGGATGGCACAGCGCATGGGATGACCTGGAGTTCCAGCACCAGCAGCTCCTCCAGCACGACTTGGCCGCCGAGGACAAAATAACACTTGAAACCTGCGGCGAGGACAATACTCTAGGGGGCGAGGGTCGGAAAATGTCCAGAACAACCGATGAAGACCTGGAGGCTGTCATCCGGTCACTTCTACCCGAGGTCGCCGGAAGACAGCCTTCCGAGGCGACCAGCGAGCCGCCCTCGGAGGATGAACTCTTCGATCTGGCCGAGGGAAGGCTCTCGGCCACCGAGCGTGAGGAGCTGATCGAGCGCCTGGTGGAGCACCCCGAGGCGCAACCCTTGCTGGCCGATATCCTTGCCGGGCTGGAGACTCAAAGCATGGAAACCTCCCAACAACCCTCGAGCGGCGGGCTGCTCCGGCAGCTCCGCTCGATGCTCTCCCCAAGCGTGCTGATCCCAGCCACGGTCCTCAGCCTGTTCCTGGTCGTGGTTCTTCCGGCGGCGCTGATCAAGCTCCAGGGCGGGACTTCCTCCACCCGCGCCCTGGATGACCCTGAGGAGGTTTTCGGAGAGGAGAGTGAGGAATCGCCCGGGATCCCTTCCGCGACTGGAGAGGCGGCGTCCGGTGTCCCCGCGCTTCCCCCAGTGGACCCCTCGGCTTCGGTCATTCTCGAAGCCTCCCCGGCTGTGTTGTTGGAGACAGCCGCGGAAATGGAAGAGCAGCTCACTGAGCTCAAACAGGCAGGGGATTCCGGCGCGGGTTTCCTCTCACGGTGGGAGAGCGCGGAGTCACCCGGCGGCAATCGGATCCTTCCCCCTCGACCAGGGTTGCAGGCGGATTGGCCGACCTGCTATGAGCTGATCCGCGAGGTTTACCTGCGCGCGATGGAGGGCGAACCCAGCGCGGAGGGCTATCTGGGCCTGGCGCGCGCGGAGCTTGCCCTCGGATTGATCCCGGAGGCGCGCGAGCACCTCGAGCTGGCGGTCGGTCTCGACCCGTCGAACACTCAAGCGGCGCGGCTGCTGGAGATCCTGAGCGGCGGCGAAGGGTCCTCCGAGGAACCGGATTCGCCCAAGGAATGATGGTGGAGGAGAGCGTTGGCGGATGACGCGCTGAGAAGGCTGCGGCGGGGCGATCCCACGACCCTTGAGGAGTTTCGGGCGCTCCACGCCGGCGCGCTCCGCTCGGCCTTTGAGCGGGGAACCTCCGAGACCGCTCTCGGGGCCTGGGGGTGGGAGCGTTTCGCGGATTGCTGCCTCCTAACAGTCGCGCGCCGCGTGTCCACCCGGGAGCAACTCGCTCATCGTCTCCCGGCCCTTCTCGCCCATTCCGATCTTCATCTCGCGCTCGGACTCCAGGAACTGGACCCGGCTGCGCTGGAGCGGGGGCTTATCCGCTTCAAAGAGAGCCTTCATTCCCAGTGGAGCGAGGCCTCGCGGGTCTTCCACGGCTTTACGCTCTCCGAACCGGAATATGGCGAAAAAGCCCTTGCCTGCTCCGCTCGCACCGCGCTGGCGATGGGGCACGCCCTCGACCTGGTCCTCGAAAAACGGTTGCGTCTCCCCGATTTCTATCTCGCCGCCGCCGCCCTTTCACGCAACCGAGCGACCGCCGAGAACGCCAAGACCGAATTCACACGCCTCTATTACGCCCCGGTGATCCTCCCCTACGCTCGGAAGCAGTGGTCCAGCGCCGGGATGACCGAGGATAAGGCTCAGGACCTGTTTTTCTGTGTCCTTTACGAACACACCCCGAGCGACAAGACCGGGAATCCTTCAGCCTCCGGCGAGAGGCGCGCCCCACTGCTCGCCGAATACCGCGGAGAAGGGCCCCTTGCGGGGTGGCTCACGCTCACCTTTGGAAACATGGTCCGGGATTCGCTACGCACCGCGCGCGAGCATGCCAGCCTGGATGAGGAGCGCGAGTCCGAGGATGGGAATACGGCTCGCCCCAAGTACGAGCCGACGGTCCCCGCGGCGCAAGCGGAGAATCTGGACCGAGGTCCCTGCATGGAGATGCTGCGAGGCGGCGCTTCCCTGGGCTGGAAATCCCTCAAACCCCGCGAGCAATTGGTCCTCATTCTCCAAACCCTTCACCAAGTCCCCCCCTCGGTGATCGCCCGACGAATCTTCAATGTCCACGAGGGGACCATCACCAAATACACCACCAACGGGATCGAGAAGATCAAGGAGGCAATCCTATCGTTCGCCAGGCAACATGGCGGGATGAACCAAGGGGAGATCGAGGATTGCTTTCGGTACGCGCGCGCGGCCTTTCCGGAAGCGCGCGATCTCGCGGGCGGCATGGTTCTCCGCGCCGCCCGAGGGGATTCCTGAGAGACGGAGGGGCTACGCTCCGGATCCGACTCCGCGCACGGTCTCCACCCAGTGAACCGCGCGAATCCCGGTGGCGTCCGCGAGCTGGTGACGGCAGCTGAAACCACAGGCGACCACGGTGGTTTCCGAATCGGTCTTCCTGACCGCGGGAAAGAGCCGATCCTCGCCGATCTTCAAGGAAAGATCGTGATGCTCCTTCTCGTATCCGAATGACCCCGCCATTCCGCAACACCCGGAGTCCACCTCCGTCACGGAAAGCCCATCCACCCGCGCTAGAAGCGATTTCATCGCGGTCGTTCCGAAGAGGGCCTTTTGATGGCAGTGGCCGTGGATGAGGATCTTTCTCGCGGGTGAGTTGAACTTAGTCCGGATGTTCCCATGGGCCAGTTCCTCGGCGAGAAACACATCAATCATCTTGATCCCATTTCGCGCCCGCGCGGCGAGGTCCTCATCCTCGATCAGGTCGGGAAGGTCATCCACGAGAGCGGAGGCGCAGCTCGGCTCGCAAACGACCACGGGAACCCCGGCGCACAGGTGAACATCCAGGGCGCGGAGGGTGTTCGTCCCCTCGTGTTTGGCCTCGCGCAGCAGCCCATGCGAGATGCGCGGCCGCTGACAACACCCCGCGCGGGCGAGGAGAACCTCGTAGCCGCAGGATTCCAGGAGTTCCACCGCCGCGCGCCCGATGTTCGGTTCGAAGTAGTTCAGATAAGTGTCATCGAAAAGGACCACGCGGCGTTTCCCGTTACCCGAACCGTGATGGGAGGATCGGAAGGATTTGTGGAACGGGCGCGCGGAGTAGCGAGGGAGGGTCCGACGGCTGTCGAACCCGATCCAGGACTCGAGCATCCCCTTGAACAGGGAGGTCTCTTGAAGCCAATTCACAAACGGCGCGAGCAAGCCGGAGGAGATTGGGGCCATGTCGGCGGACGCGGCCACCATCCGCTCGCGCATGGAGAGGCCGTGGTGGTCATGATAGTGTTGAAGGAATTCGCTCTTGAGCTTGGCCATGTCCACGTTGCTCGGGCATTCGGATTTACAGCCCTTGCAGGACAGGCACAGGTCGAGCGTCTCATGCAGGCGCCCACTGGTCATCCCCGCCTCGCCGAGTTGCCCGGTCATGGCCAGGCGCAGCGCGTTTGCGCGCCCGCGGGTGGAGTGCTCCTCATCGCCCGTGGCGCGGTAACTGGGGCACATGGTTCCGGCGAGACGGTTCCGGCAGGCGCCGACCCCGGTGCACATCTCCACCGAGGCGGAAAAGCTCGCATCCTCGCGATACTTGTAGACTGTCGGGAACGGCTCGAGGCGATACTCGGTCCCATAGCGCAGGTTCCGGTCCATGGGACCGGCGTCGATAATCTTCCCCGGATTCATCAGCCCCTTGGGGTCAAAGAGATGTTTGATTTCCTTGAATGCGGCGTAGATTCGAGGCCCATAGAACTCCTCCATATAGGGGCTGCGATTCATGCCGTCGCCATGCTCGCCGCAGAAAGCGCCGCCATACTCCTTGACCATCTCAAACGCGCGCCGCGAGATGGTCTTCATGAACTCGATGTCCTGACGGGTCCGCAGATCGAGGATCGGGCGAACATGGATGAGTCCCACGCTGGCGTGGGCGTACATGGCCACGGGGACATCCAGACCGGCGCAGAACTTGAGGACTCGGTCGATGTATTCGGCGAGATGGGGGAGCGGAATTGCGGAGTCCTCGATGAACGGGATCGGTTTCCGGTCCCCCTTGATGCCGAGCATGAGTCCCAGGCCGTTCTTGCGCACGGTCATGATCCGGCCCTTCCCGGCGGGGTCATTGCGGACCGGATAGGTGTAACCGACCCCGCGCGCCGCGAGGTCCGCGATCAGTTTTTCGGTCCGCGAGTTGGCCTGCTCCTGGGTGTCGCCATAGAACTCGACAAAGAGGACCGCCGCCGGATGCCCCTCGACAAAGTCACAGAGCGGGGCGATGGACAGGTTTTCCCGGGCCATGTCGAGCACAGTCTTGTCGAGGATTTCAACCATCGATGGCCCGTGCGCCACAATCGATTCCACCGCGCGGATGGCCGCGAGAAGCTCCTCGAAATGGACCACCACCACCGAGGTGGCGTTGGGAAGAGGCTCGAGGTTGACCTTGGCCTCCAGGATGGTCGCCAGAGTCCCTTCGCTCCCGACCACGAGCTTGGAGAGGTTCCAACGCTCGGTCTTGGTGAATTCATCCAGGTTGTAGCCCATCACCCGGCGCATGACCTTGGGATAGCGGGCCTCAATCTCCTCGCGATTCGAGTCAACCACTTCCCGGACTCGCCGATGGATCTCTCCGGCGCGAGTGGGCTCATGGGCCTGACGTGTGTATTCGTCGGGAGAAAGCGCGGAGAAGCTCATTTCGGAGCCATCGGCGAGCAAGATCCGGAGTTCGAGGACATGGTCCACGGTCTTGCCGTAAATGATGCTGCGCGTGCCGGAGCTGTTGTTGGCGATCATCCCGCCGAAGTTGGCGCGGTCGGCGGTGGCGGGGTCGGGGGCGAAATGGAGGCGATCCTTGGCGAGGATCGCGTTGAGCTCATCGCGGACCACTCCGGGCTGAACTCGCGCCCAGCGTTCCTCGACATTGACCTCGAGGACCTTGTTCAGGTGGCGCGAGAAATCAAGGACCAGCGCCGCGCCGACTGTCTGACCCGCGAGGCTGGTTCCGGCCCCTCGGGGGAGAATCGGAACCTCATGCTCATTCGCGGTCCGAATCGCCGCGCGGACATCCTCCTCATCCAGCGGGCAGACCACGCCCACCGGCTGAATCTGGTAGATGCTCGCGTCCGTGGAATAGATCCCGCGGGTGACCTCATCAAAGGCGATTTCGCCCCGGACGCGGGCGCGCAAGTCCCTCTCAAAGGATCCCAGGTTCATCGAATCGGCTCGCTTTCGGAGGGGATTATCCGAGGGCCGGATAGAGGCGACAAGTCCCAAGCGCCGCCTCGATCAGCTCACGCCGCGCCCTGATTGCCTGAACGTACCACCGGACGGTATTGTGCACATGGACTGGTCACATCGATGGAGACCGTGATTCACTTGGACACGCATGCGACCGTGGGCCGGTAACAGAAAGAGAATCATCCGCTCCGAAGCATATTCAGCGCCGCGAGGAGCATGTTCACATGGTTCGGCTCGGCGCCATGCCCCATCAGTCCGATCCGCCAGACCTTCCCCGCGAAAACCCCCAGCCCGCCTCCGATCTCGAGGTTGAACTCCTCCAGCAGCCGCTTGCGGGTGGGGCCATCCTCCATCCCGGCGGGAACACGGACCGCGTTGAGCTGCGGCAGGCGATAGGCGGACTCGACCACGAATTCGATTCCCATCGCCTCAAGCCCCGCGCGAAGGAGCTCATGCGCCCGGCGGTGACGCTCGAATCTGGCCTCAAGGCCCTCCTCGAGGATGATCCGAAGCGCCTCATAGAGGGCGTAGACCGAGGAGATCGGCGCGGTGTGGTGGTAGGCGCGCTCGGCCCCCCAATACTTGCGCACCATGCCCATGTCGAGATACCAACTCTGAACCTTGGTCTTGCGTTTCTCGATCACCTCCACCGCGCGAGGACTGAAGGTGACCGGCGAAAGCCCCGGCGGGGCGCTGAGACATTTTTGCGTTCCGCTGTAGAGGGCATCGATCCCCCAATCATCCACGCGAACATCGACGCCCCCGAGTGAGGTCACCGCATCCACCACGAAGAGCGCCCCCCGTTCGCGCGCGAGGTTGCCGATCTCCACGAGCGGCTGCCACACCCCCGTGGAGGTCTCGGCATGCACAATCGCCACCAGCTTGGGCGAGCAGGACTTGAGCGCCTTTTCGACCTGAGCGGGATCGATGGGTTTGCCCCACTCTGCATCCACGCGCACAAGCCTGGCCCCACAGCGCTCGACAATATCGCACATCCGGGTTCCGAACACGCCATTCACGCACACCAGCGCCTCATCCCCCGCTTCAAGCAGGTTCACCAGGACAGTCTCCATGCCGGCGCTCCCGGTCCCGGACACCGCGAAGGTGAGTTCGTTGCGCGTGCGGAGAATCTCTTGGAGCATCCGTTTGGTGGAGTCCATGAGCGCGAGGAACTGCGGGTCGAGGTGCCCGAGAAGCGGAGTGGCCATGGCGCGCAGCACGCGCGGGTGAACATCCGAGGGTCCGGGACCCATCAGCACGCGGGGGGTGGGTTTGAGCTCATCGGGCAAGTTCACTGGAAACAAGTCTCCTCAAATAGGGGCGTTGGGCAACGATGCGCGGATGGTAGACCAAGTCGGTCCACGCTGACCACCACGTGGTCGTTCGGCGGCTCTCCAATTGAACTGCGAGGAGGGATATAATTCCCGCACTTCCATGTGTCTTTTCGCCTGATGCACCCTGACTGACCCAGCGAGGCCTCCCCCCGCCCGGGGGACCAGCGGAAAGAGGCTCGCCACGATGTCATCCCCAGCAGCTCCTCGCGCCGTTTCAATGGTCGCTTTCACGCTTCTGCTCTTCTTCCTGGGAACAGCCTGGTCCCAGACCTATGTGAACCGGGTCTGGCACTACCCGCCGGGCGAACCCCCTTACTACACGATTGAGGACAAGACCTACGCCTCCAGCATCGCCTGGACCGCGGCCGGTGGCCCCTATGTCTGCGAGGCGCATGTGACTGTCGCGTCCGGGGTGCTCCTCACGGTCGAAAGCGGAGCCTTGGTCGAGTTTGTGGAGGGGATGGGGCTGTATATCGAGGGCGACATCCAAGCCACCGGGGCCACCTTCACTCGAGCCGGCGAACGCTATTGGCGGGGGATCTATCTCTCCCCCAACTCAAACGCCAGCAGCCTTGTCGGTTGCACCATCCGCCATGCCGGTGGTGTGGGGTATTGCTACAACGGTTGCAGCGGGCTGGGGACATACAACGGCGACAAACGCTTCACCTCGATCTACATCGACGCTTGCTCGCCGGTCATCACCGGCTGTGTGATCGAGGAAAGTTGGAGCAACGGGATCGAGGTCTGGCGCGGCGGAGCCACCATCGAGAACAACCAGTTCCATAACCTGGGGGCGGACAGCTACGCCCTGGTGGTGGATGTCACCGACACATACCCGCAGCTCGCCGGGAACATCGCCTCGGGAACGGGATTCCACGGAGTTTCCGCGCCGCCGGGACGGTGGATGTCTTCAGGAACCTGGCGCAAACCGGGCGCGAGCTTCCCATACTTCCTCCGAGGCAGCATGGCGGTGGAGAGTGGAGCGACGCTCACGCTGGCCCCCGGAGTCGAAGTCCGCGCCGAGGGCAATATCGGGGTATATGTGCGCGGTACGCTCCAAGCCTTGGGAAGCCCCGGCAACCCCGTGGTGTTCACCAGCCGCAAGACCAGCCCCTCTCAGGGTGATTGGAACGGGATTTATCTCGGGCCGGGCGCGGGCGGTTCAGTCCTCTCCCAATGCAAGATCCTCTACGCGGGGGGGCTGGGAGTGTGCTACTACGGTTGCCGGGGTCTGGGATTCTATCATGGCGCGGATCGATTTGCCGCTGTGTATATTGACGGGTCCGCGCCCCAGCTCCTCCAGTGCGAGATTCACCACAGCTATTCCAACGGGATTGAAGCCTATGGAGCAAACCCGGCCCTGATCGGGATCTCGATTCAAGACTGCCGCGAGAACGGCTTACGAATGGAGGCGGACAGCCACCCCACAATCAGCAACAGTGCCCTGATGAGCAACGGTTCGGCGGGGTATTACGCGGCCACGCAGGACGCGAGCTCCACCGCGGAACCGAATTCGGTCACTTTTGGAGGCAATACTCTTGAGGGGGTCGAAATACGAGGCGGTCGCATCCCGGCCCCCAGTATCTGGCGGAAGTGGGCTCCCAACGCCCCCTATGTGATGACCGGCAACACCACCTTGGACCCGAGTGCTGTCCTGGCCATCGACCCGGGAGTGGCGGTGAAGACTCCGGATTCCACGGTCGGGCTTTACTGTCACGGAGTGGTCATCGCGGATGGAACCCCGGAGCCGATTGTGTTCACCTCGCTCGCGGACGACACGGTGGCCGGGGACACCAACGGGGATGGGAACGCCACGCAGCCCATGCGCGGAGACTGGCTCGGGATTTTCATGGGGCCAGGCGCGGATGGGTCGGTCCTGAACCAAGTGGATGTCCGGTATGCCGGTTCGTACGGACGCTGCTATTACGGTTGCCACGGCTGGGAGAATGTGCACGGCGCGGACCGTTTCGCGGCGCTTTATGTGGACAGCGCCTCGCCCAGCATCACCCATTGCACCATCACCAACAGTCGGACCAACGGAATCGAAATCTGGCGGGGGAATCCCACGCTCCAAGGCACACGGTTCCACAACATGGGGAATGATGGATACCCTCTGGTTTATAGCACCACGGACACCTATCCGAGGATGGCCGGAAATGTGACCTCGGGGACCGGCTATCACGCCATCCTTGTGCCTCAAGGGAGATGGCGGACAAGCGGCTCCTGGAATAAGCCGGGGGAGTCCTTCCCCTATCTCATTTCCGGAAATGTCTCCGTGGCCACGGACGTGGTGCTCACCATCTCCGCCGGAACCATCCTCAGGGTGGCGAATGGAGTGGGATTCTATTTCAATGGGACCCTTGTCGCGGATGGAACCGCGCGCGAGCCGATTGTGTTCGCCAGCGCGGACCCGACGGCGGTGAGCGAGAAATGGAGCGGGATCTATCTCGGTCCCCAGGCGGGAGGCTCCCTGCTCCACTTCTGTTCGATCCTCCATGCCGGCTCCTGGAATTGGTGGACCGGCCTGGGGAATTACCACGGCTCGGTGCGCTACACCTCGCTCTACTTCGACAACTGCTCGCCGATGGTCGCCTGCTGCACCATCGGGAAGACCGCTTCAGGGATCGAGATGTACAACTCAGGGGCGCTGATCCTCAGCTCGGTCATCTTTGACTCCGCCGGGAAGGGGATCCTCTGTGAGGGCGGCTCCACGCCATCCATCCTGAACAACACGGTCGCGGAGAACACCCGCAACGGCGCCACCGGAATCGCCACGGTGAACTCCTCTCCGATCTTGACCAATAACATTGTGGCCTTTAACGGAACCGGGATATCGCAAACGGGGAGTGGAACCATCGCGCTCGCGAACAACTGTGTTTACGGCAACGGAACCAACCACGCGGGCCTTGCGCCCGGCGCGACTGACCTATCCGAGGATCCGCTCTTCACCGGGTCCGCCGAGGGGGACTTTCACCTCACCTCGAAATCCCCGTGCATCAACGCCGGTCAGGATGGGATGACTCCGCCGGTAACCGAGGACCGTGACGGTAAGGCGCGCCCCCTCGGAAACCACGCCGACATCGGGGCCTATGAGTATGGGGAGTCCGAGACCACAGTTTTCGAATTCGGTGGCGCCTGGTGCGCAACGGGCTGGCACGGACTGCTGGACCTCAACCTGAATGGGGAGGTGGATGTTGAGGATTTGATCCTGCTCTTGCGAAGGTGGAAGTGAGATTCACCCAGTTGGAACGAAGTCCTCCAGGGGCGGGACATCACCATCCCGCCCCTGGATTCATCTCACTGAGGCTCTCTGAGGAGCTCTGAATCATCCCCCGCCAGCCCTTTACGAGGACTCGTGTCCGGGCCTGTCTCCGAGGGGAGCGCGGCCTTGCTCCCGGAGGGCGACCCTTGCCAAACCTGCTGGAACACAAGCAGGTCCGCGCCATCGATATCCCCATCTCCATCCAGGTCGGCGTGGAGAAACGCCGGGATGCTGTTCACGCCATCCAGATAGCCCACCGTGTTCGGAGCGGGATCGATCTTGTCCGGCCAGCCATCGTAGTCACTGTCCGCGATCCACTCCAGGTCCTGCCCGTACGCATCATCGACATTGAGGGCGGCGTAGGAGGTGAAGCTGCCCCCCGTGGGCGAGGCCGCGGTGGCCTCGATGACCACCGGGGTGTTGAACAGGAACTCGGGGTAGAAACGCTCCAGACCCACATCCTTGCCCGCCACGATGAAGTGTTCGCTGATGGCGTGATCCCCATCGATATCACAGGGGAGTTCCTCGGTCTGATAGAGCACCAGGCTGTTCAGGAACGCAATCACGGCATCCTGGTCCTGCGGAGGGGCGGCTCTGAAGCTCGCCACCGACGGCGCGGCCGCGCCCCCATGGCGGAGGATCACGGAATAGAGGTCGAAGTTCGCGCCATCATGCCCCCACGGGCCGGAGGAGCCGACCCCCCAGAGGGGCGCGGTCCGCCAGTGGGTGACCAGGCTTCCATCGAACTGGCGCTCGTAGAAGGCCTCGCCTACATCGTGATATCGGAAATCGGTGAAAAGACCTCGCGCGAGAAAGGCGCCCCGTTGCGGAGCAAGGACCCCACCGGAGGCATCCGCGATGATTTCGAGGGCTCCCTCAAGGCGGTCGTGGACCGGGGAATACGATAGGGAGAGGTCGAAGAACCGTCGGTCCCCGGCGTAGCGGAGATGCGGGTTCGGATTGCCCGGATCGGCGGCCTCGATCTGCCAGTCGGGGACATGACACTCCGCGCAGCCTACCTGGGCGAACACCATGCCGCCATGCTGGGTCTGAGGGGTCTGCCTCCCCAATGCCGGTGGAGGGGCGTTGAGCATGTACCACTCCACGATGTCGAGGTCCCCCTCGGTGATCTCCTCCAAGGCCCCATCGTGATCGATGTCATCCAGGCTGATCGAAACTCCGTTGCGGAGTTCGGTCACATTCCCTTTCTCCGGTGACTTGTGGCTGAAGACCTGTTGCGCTCCGGCGTTGGAGATGCCGGTCAGCCCATCGTTGTCGGGATCGTCGTTGCTGGTCGGGTCATGGGCCGGGAGTCCGCCGTGAGTGAAGAACGGATCATGCACGAAGACTCGGTTACTGGGGTTGAGACCCCCGCCGACATCCCCCCAGCCCCAGAAGACCGGCCAGAAGTTGAAGCCCTCCACGCTCGCCGAGGAGAGCGAAGTGGCCGCCGCCAGACGATGCCCCGCGGCATCGACATACCAGACCTCGAAGATCTTGTTGAGGTCGGGTCTGCAGTTGGCGTCCAGGTCTCCATTCCTTCCGTAAGCGAGCGGAGCAATCCACGAAACCGGCGCCACCGCCACCGTGGCGCTGTTCATCTCGGACTTGGCCACCCACCCGTCCTGATTGGGATCCATCTGCTGGAGCATCTTCTGGCGGAGTTGAACCGCGACCATCTCCATGAGACCCGCGCCGAAGAAATGTGGCGAGTTGCGACCGCGACCGGACAGGCGCGCGAAGTTGGTCCCCGCGCCCGCCTCGCGGTAAGGGAAGTTGTGGCATCCTGCGCAACTGACCTGGTCGTTGGCCACAATCTTGGGGGTGAACCCATCCGGTTGTTTCCCGGCGAAGGTGGCGATCTTCGGGAAGACTCCATCACGGTTGCGGAACTCGAATTGAGTCAGGTTCTTCCCGCGCTGGTAGGCCAGCCAGGGGTCCCGGTCCTGGAAGTATTTCGAGGTCCCTTCAAGGGAGTTGTCGGTTGAGTGGATCATACGGACCCTTTTGTTCTTGATTGAAAACCCGGTGAGATCCTTGGGGGGATCCCCCGGACCGGCGGTCGAGGGAGAGGGCCTTTCGCCGAGTTGGGCGTAGGCCATGGGGAACGGGCCGAGACATATGGAGGTAAACACGATAATCAATACTGCCATAGTGGACTTCACGGGATTTCTCCTCCTTTGAAATGCCAACCTGCCGGTCGGCTCACCGCATCGGGCTATTGCCCGTTTTGATGCCAAGACTCCTGAAACAAAATCAAATCCGTGGCGTTGACCACGCCATCCTCATTGAGGTCGGCGCTGACCCGCAGGCGATGGAGGTAATGCTCCATCACGAAATCCCCCAGGTCCCTTCCGGAGGCGAGGCCATCCCGGTTATCGAATTCGAAGTGGATGCCACCATAAATTCGGCTCCTGCCGCTTTCATCGGCGGCCTGGGAGAAGCTCGCATAGGAGCGCTCGATGCCGGGAAGTCCATCGGAATTCACACTGAACGGAACGGTGTCTGAGCCGAAGAAACGCGCGAGGACTCGTTCCGCCGCGCCGCTGAAGGTGCTGTGGCCGCTAGTGTAGGTTGGGAAGGGCGGTGTCGCCAACAAGGGTGTCCAGGTGGCGTCCTGAATCGTGGCGGGATTGCCGTCCGTGTCCGCCTCGCGGATGGCGGTCACCGGTCGCCAGAAATTGAAGGCGTACTTGTGGTCCCAGGACACAATGGCGGCATCGGCCAGCGCGATATTCAGGAGCGCGAACAAGCGGGCGTTCTGAAGCAACGTTAGCCCCCGGCTTTCGGAGACATTGGCCGCGATCCGATTCCAATGTCCGGGCGGGGTTTCAGTCCCGGCTCCGTTGGCCCAAAAGAGGGCAATCTCGGTTTGGTCGGCGGTTCGCATGACGCTATCCATCCGTCCCAAGGATTTGACCTCGTTGAAATCGGTTTCGTATTCGGGGCTGTCAAGGGTCGGCAGGCCATCGGTGATTCGGAATTGGTCGCCGGTCAGCATGGCCCAGGGGAGGACTGTCGGCCAATTCGGAAGCAGCGCGGGGGCGAAGCCTGGCGGAGTTGGGCGCCAATCCCCGGGGTCGCTTCCCGGGGTGTGGGAGACTGTGTCGGTGGAGCCATCCAGAGCGCGATGGGCCAAGATCATGTCAGCGGCGGTTTGGCCCAAGGCCACGCCATTGTCCTCTTCGGTTCCATCCGGGATGGCGGCCAAGCTGGTCGCAAACTCGGCGTCGAAGGTGGCCGACTGTGTCGGAAACAGGTGCGCCAGGGTCCGGTGGGCCGCGGCGGCCGCGGCGGCCTCCCGAGAGGTTCCCGACTCGGCGGTGGGCGCATGGACATACGGAGCATAGACCCCATCAATCGCGTTGACCGCGTTGAAGATGGCGGTGTGAACCACGGCCATGTGACGGGAGGCGCGCGGCGGCGGGGTGGAGGACTCCCGGATCGCCTCCCGAACGATTTCGTTCCAATGGATGACCTCATCCGCCTGGGATATCCCAGGGGCGGTCAGGATAATCACCAACAGACTCCATGCTCGTACACACATCGCTTCGAGCACCTCCGGGCATTGGAAATATGCGGGCGGATCCGGCGGCTCACCGACTCCGGAATCGGACTAATTGGAACCGTTTTTCGAATACCACTTCTCCGTGAACAGGATCAGATCGTTTCCATCCACCTTGCCGTTGTCGTCCATGTCGGCGTCGGTCTTGGGTCGCAGCGCGTTGTGGAAGACATATTCCGCGACCTGGTTCCCGGTGGAGATGCCGTAAACCTTGTCGAACGACCAATGGATGCCGAGATAGATTCGGCTTTGCCCGTTCTCCTCGGCGGCCTGGCTGAAACTGCTGAAGGTCCGGGTGACTCCGCCGATCTCCTCGGAGGCCAGCGTGAATTCCAGATTGTCCGTTCCGTAGTAGAGCTCCAGAGTCTTAAAGGTCGCGGCCCCGAAGGTGGCGTGACCGGAGGTGTAAGCGGGGAATGGAGGGGTGAAATCGGGGATGATGCCCCGTCCCGGGGCGCCGAGAGGAAGCCAGGAGGGGTCTCCGATCGTGTCATCGTTCCCATCCGTGTCGCCCTGTTGGATGGCGGTCACCGGTCGCCAGAAATTGTACGCATACTTGGCGTCCCACGAGACAATCCCGGCATCCCCCATCGCCAGGTTGGCCAGGGCGAAGAGTCGGGCGTTTTCCTCGAGAGAGTTCCCTTTGAGGGCGGCGATGCTTTGGAGGTTTTGGTTATAGAGGATGGTGGGGGGACCGAAGGTGCCCACATCATAGGCCCAAAACAAACCAATCTGGGTCTGTTCGTCGGTGCGGCTGGCGCTCACCAGTTGGCCGTAGGCTTTGACCTCGTTGTAAGCCTCCGTGTAATCCGGGCTGTTCAACGGTGGTGGCGCCGGGGGTCGAAACTGCGCTCCGCTTCGCAACACAAAGGGTTTGACCCGCGGCCAATGGGGGGCGTAGGCCGTGAAGAAATTGGGCGGATCGGGACGCCACTCGCCGGGGTCCGTTCCATCCTCGTGGACCACTTGCTCATCCGAATTGTCATAGGCTCGGGAGAGGAGGATGGCGGCGGCGGCCCTTTCGCCGAGCGCGATGCCCGCGTCTTTCCCGGGACCGTTGGGGATTCCCCCCAAATAAGTCAGAAGGGTGAGGTCCAGCGCGGCCCCTTGGGCGGGGTAAAGCGCGGCGAGCACATCATGGGCGGCCTGCGCCACGGCGGCCTCCGGCGAGGTCCCGGGCGGGGTCTCAAAGGAGGCCAAATAGGGGTAGTGCGAGTGGGAGAGGCTGTTCACCGCGTCGTAGATCGCGGCATGCACCATGGCGAACACGCGCGCGGAATGCACCGGCCCCGGAAGGGAGGTGTCCGCGCGGTTGGTCTCGATGACGATGTTGTTCCAGTCGGTGACTGCGTCGGCCAAGGCCGGGACGCGGGCAGCAAGTGCCACGAGGGCAAAAACAGTCGGCGGTCCGACCCGCCGGATCAGATGGTGCATCACGAAATCCTCCTCCAATCAGTCCGATCCCCCCCGCCAGGGAGCCACCTCTCCCCCGCAAGGGATCTTGGGGGCGGCGAAAACCCAGTGGAAAAGCGGCAAGGATGCGGGCCAGCGCACGGTGCGGCAGACCCAATCAAGGTAGACCCGGCGATGGAGGAGTGTCAACTCGGTATTTTAGGGGGGTCAGGTTCCCGCTTCAGATTCCTTTGACGCCGGTTGATAATTCCTGTATAAAATGAGGTTGCGTGCTTTGGGATGAGGTGAATCACTCCAACTAAGGAACCGCGTCGTGGTGGTGTGGGGAGGGCGCGGGAAGGATGTCAAGCCATGAAAATGAGCCGCTTGGTAGCGAAGTGGATGGTGGTGGCGTTGGTTTCCTGGGGGGCTTTGCCCGCCTGGACTCAAGAAGCGGGGTTCGAGGGTGGACGGATAGTCCGCCAGGATGAACGCGGCGAGGAACTCCAGTTGGAGGCCAATGTCGGTTGGGGTGAGGAGGATCTCGAAGGCGAAGAGAAGCTCCCTTGGATCCCGATCCTCAGTCCGACCATGATCTGCCTGGACTGCTGGATCACCAAGACCCTCAAGATTCAGGATTTCTACCACCAACAAGCCGCCGAGGAGTACTTCGCACATTCGGAATCGTGCGCCGACCTGATCCTTTGCCCGGACCCGTGCGTGGGCGCCGCGCTGGAATACACACTCCTCGCCCCGATCTACGCGATCCGTCCGAATCTCCTGATGAGGAACTGCACCTGCTGGGGCGCCGGGAACGCCTATGGGGTGCCGGACCCGCTTCCAAGCGTGGCGGTTCCCTCGGACCAAGGGCCTCAGGTGTTGACCCCGCCACCCTCGGAGATGGGAGCCTCGGCGCCCCCGACGGTGTCCATTCAGACCAGTCCGCTGTCCGCCCCGGTCGGTGGGAACCCTCAGGTCGCCTCGACCTCGAAGTGGGCCTCAATGAGCGACCAGGAAATCTTGGACCATTTTGGACTCGGAGGGAGCAGCGCTCAACCGGCGGCCACGGATCCGTTTAACGATGCGAGTGTGGCCGGCGCGGCGTGGGAATTCGCCGATCAGGCGCCCTCGACCCCGGCGCGGAATCTGATCGCGACGCGTGAGGCTTCGACCCCCGCACAGACCCCTTCTCTCACCGCCCCAGCTTCCACTTCACCCGAACCCGTGGCTTTGGAGGAAGCGGCCTCCGAGAAATCCCGCAAGGCCTTTTCGGTCACCGATGAGGAATATGAGCGGATGCAGGATATCGAAAAGGGCCTGCTGGATTTGGATGGTCTCGGACGATAACCCACTCTTTCCCCGGACCGCGCAAGATTACGCCAAACCCCCGGCTCGGAAGTGAGTTCGGGGGTTTTTCATTTCGGGAGCGAGCATGTCCCGACCTCTCAGGATCGCCATCGAGTGGAGGGCCCTGTCCGAAACCCCCTCGCACTTCGCGTTGCTCCGGGAACTTTCCGCTCGCGGCGGACATCCGATCCTCGCGTTGCTCGAACCCCCATGTCCCGCTGGAAATTCCGGGCCGATCAAGACCCACCCCGTGCGGCGTCGTTTTCGGATTCATCCGACGGTCAGCTTCCTTACCGGCTGGAAGCGCCCCCTGGAGACTTTCCAGCCCGATGTATTCCTTGGTCTTGAGGAGCCGTATTCAATCCAGTCGCCGGCGTTCCTCCGTTGGGCGCGGAAGTATCGGGTTCCCTTGATCCTCCTCACCTGCCAGAACATTGAACGAAGCCTTCCCTTCCCCTTCGAGCATGTGGAGAGAACGGTCCTTGCGGGCGCAAGCGGTCTGTGGTGTCTCAACTCCGAGGCTGAGCAGCGGGCGCGAAGGCGCGGGTTTCGCGGGGTCTCGCGGGTGATCCCACTCGGAACCGACCTTCCCGCAAGGGTGACGGAGCGCGCGGGCCCGAGCGAAACCTTCACGGTCGGCTATGTCGGACGTCTGGCGCGCGAGAAAGGGGTCTCCGACCTGATTGCGGCGGCGGCCCGTGTGGGGGCGCGGGTTGTCGTGGCCGGGGCCGGACCGGAAGAGGGGGCCTTAAGAGGCTTGGCGCGGCGCCTTGGGGTGTCCGCGGACTGGCTCGGGTGGCGCTCGGGGGAGTCCCTGGCCAAGGTCTACCCGCTTCTGGATGCCTTGGCGCTCCCCTCGCACACCACGCCCACTTGGAAGGAGCAGTTCGGACGGGTGCTCATCGAGGCCATGGGCACGGGAGTCCCGGTGGTTGGGTCGGATTCGGGGGAGATTCCACGGGTGATCGGGGAGGCTGGGCTGATCTATCCCGAGGGAGACATCGCGGCCCTGACCGAGCGCCTGGGGCGGCTTCAGCACGACCGGGGGTTGTGGAAAGACCTGTCGAAGCGCGGGGTGGAGCGGGTCCGAGACCGGTTTACCTGGGAGCGAATCTCTGGCATGCTGGGCGAGTTGATCGAGGAAACTCTCGCGCGGGCGGTGAGTCCGGAAGCGAAAAAGGGTTGAGTCTCTCGCCGGTGATGACGATGATGGGACCGGGATGGACTCGCCTGGGGGTGGATTTCTTCGATCCAGGTCCAGCCGAAAAGGGCTAAGTCCAATGCTGAAAGGGGGATAGGGGAGGCAATTTTCCCTTGACAGGATTGTTGGGGAGGGGTTAGACTTCCCCTATCCTGTTTGGGCTGATTGTTGGACCTGACCGACAGCGTGCTTAGGGACTACGGCTACTTCGTGCAACATCTGGGAGATGTCTCCTGGGCCGGGCCGCAAGCCTGTTCGGGGGCGAGGATGGTCAATCGAGTGATTCTCGCTCTGCGAATGGTTCTGGTGGTTGGCTTGCTTACCGGTGCGTCCGGGCTTTTCCCCAAGAATAGCGCTTCTCCCGCCCTTATCTCCGAATTTCTCCAAGTTTCCCCAGTCGAGGCCTCGCTTCCCGGCCCCTCGGTGCAGGCCCCCGCGTCGGATGCGGGGCGTCTTGAGAGTTGGCCGGAGCTTGAACCCGATTCGGCCGAGACAGTCACCCAGGAGCCTTCCAAGCCGGAAACGGTGGAGCGTGGGCTCCCTTCCTCCGAGGAGAAGGTGGCGGTGAGCACCCCCGAGGCGCCGAAGCCGGAGCCGGTGATCCTTGCCAAAGCGGAGACCCCGGCTGAGACCTCACCCGCACTGAATGCCGCCGAGGACCTCCCGGAGCTCGCCGAGGAGGAGGAAGAGGGCGAGACCGAGGTGGTCTTTGAGGAAGACCTTCCCGCGGAAACTGAAAGCAAACCCGGAGAACCCGCTTCCAAGCCGAAGCACAAGGGCTATGTGATTCGCCCGGATGGCGATGATCTGGTGGTGTATGACTCCGAGGGGGTTGAGATTTTCCGAAAGACCCGCACCAAGGCCCGCACACGGACCCTGTTGGGCGAGCAAGAGAAGACCCCTCCGGTCCAGAAGGCGCCGCTTTCCGTGGTGAAGCATCAAGTGGTTGAGGAGACCCCGCCGGCGGAGCCGCTGCCGGGGGCGGAGAAAATCCCCACTCCGGTCGCCGGCGGGCCGGTAGTGGTGGAGGTCAAGCGTGGCGACACCCCTGCGAGCATTGCCAGGCGCTTCGCGGGACTGACGGCCGAGGAATTGATGAAGGCCAACGGGATCACCGATCCGACCAAGCTCCGGATCGGCCAGAAGTTGGTGATTCCGGCGGACAATCCGGAGGGGGTCAAGCACACGGTCAAGGCGGGGGAGACCCTATCCGAATTGCTCCGGCTGTATGAAATCGCGGACCTGAACGCGGTGTGCGACGCCAACAGCTTGCCGCGCACCACGAACGTGGTTCCCGAGGGGACTGTGCTGTTCCTGCCGGGGGCCAAGCCATTGCCGCAGACCGCGAGCAAGAAGCGCTCTCACGCCCTGGTGATCGATCCCTCGAAGTTCAAGGGGAAGGATGGGTGGACCTGGCCGTTGGAGGGCGAGCTGCAAGTCAGCAGCCCTTATGGGTTGCGGGTGGACCCGTTCCAGGTGTATCGCCAGAAGAAGGTGGCGGCTGGAGGCGGTAATGAGAGGCGGAAGATGTCGTTCCACCATGGGGTCGACATGAGCGTGCCGAAAGGGACCCCGGTGAAGGCGGCGCGCGCCGGCGAGGTGATCAAGCGTCAGATTTCACGGCGCGGGCACGGAAACATGATTGAGATCCGTCACGATGACGGTTGGTGCACGGTCTATTCGCACAACAGCGAATTGCTGGTGGATGTGGGGGACAAGGTGGAGCAGGGTCAGGTGATCGCGTATTCGGGGAGCACGGGTCGCTCGACCGGTCCGCACCTGCACTTTGAGATTCGCCGTCCCGACCAGCGCAGCGTGGACCCGCGCCTGTTCCTCGGCGCCCCGACGGAATAAAGCCGTTCCGCGGTTCTTTCCGGAGTTTCCTCAAGCCCGCCGGTCAACCTCGCATGGGGTGTTGGCGCCCCTCCTCGATTCATAAGTAAAGAAAAGCCGACCTTGAAGAAGAATTGGTACGCCCGGCAGGGTTCGAACCTGCGACCAACGGTTTAGGAAACCGCTGCTCTATCCGTGCTGAGCTACGGGCGCCCCGAGAAACTCGCAACCTTCTCCAATCTTATCCGATTTCATTCCCCTTTCCAGCGGGACTGGCGGCCAAGCGCCCAAGCGGGAATTAAACCTCTCCCACCGGGGGGTCGATAATCCAGCTCGACTGCCGTCAGTGTGGAATGCCGCGCGTGTCCGTGCCGCGACCGTGAGGAAGCGGATGGGCCAGGCGGGGGAGATGTGGGGAGGAGCGGTTAAATGGATATCGGGTCGCTCATCGGATTGTTGATCGCCATCGGGCTGCCGGTTGGGGCCGTGGTGATCGAGGGGAACCCGCTAGGGTTCTTCTCCGCGCACGCCACCATGATCGTGTTCGGCGGGATCATCGGCATCACCATCTTCAGCTTCCCGCTCCATCGAGTCTTCGCCATCGGAAGGATGCTCGGAAAGGTCTTTTTCCACAGTCCGGTCAACCCGCTCGAGACCATCGACCTCCTCAAGCAGTGCTCGGAGCGCGCGCGGCGGGATGGAATCCTCGCGCTGGAGCACATGGCCCCGCAGATCCGCGATGAGTTCCTGAAGAAGGGGATTCGCATGGCGGTGGATGGACTCGAGCCGCACTCGATCAAGGAAACCCTCACCAACGACATCGCCTCCATGGAGCAGCGTCACTCCCAAGGGCAGTTTGTGTTCGAAAACCTGGCCACCAACGGCCCCGCGTTTGCGATGATCGGGACCCTGATCGGCATGGTGGCGATGCTTCAGCACATGGAGGATCCCTCGTCAATCGGTCCTTCGATGGCGACCGCGCTACTGGCGACTCTCTATGGCGCGATGGTGGGATACTGCGTCGGCTTTCCGATTGTGAACCGCCTCAAGGAGCGTCACGCTGAGGAGGTTTTGCACAAAGAGATCATCATCGAGGGGATCATGGCGATCCAGGCCGGGGACAATCCGCGGGTGGTGGAGCAGCGCCTGCTCTCGTTCCTGCCGTTGGGGCAGCAGGTGATCCCGGAGTAGGCTTGAGAGGAATCCCAATGAGTCGTCGGCACAAAGGCGGACATGGCGGGGGCGGCGGGCACGCGCCGCTTTGGATGGTGTCGTGGGCGGACATGGCCACCCTGCTGATGTGCTTCTTTGTCCTCATGGTGGCTTTCGCGGATTTCAGCAAGGAGAAGATGCACCAGCCGATCAGCTCCATCCAGGTCGCGCTGACCCGCCCGTGGCCGTTCCCGGCCGGCGGGTTCGTGCCCCCGATCATTCAAGCGGGCTATGGTCGGCCTGGAAAGGGGGGGGAGAAGCTCAAGGAGGAGGAGGCCAAGGTTCAAGACCGGATCCGGCGCGCGGGGCTGGAGCACCAGTTGAGCGCCCGGGCGGAGCCGGATGGGCTTGCCTTAGTGACCCTTTCCTCGGTGCTCTTCCCGGAGAGGCGCGCGGAGCTCAAACCCGAAGCCTATGGGCCGCTCGGGAAGATTGCGGAAATTGTGAACGAATACCAGAACAAGGTCCGGGTGGAGGGGCACACCAGCAGCGCGACCCCGGAAGCGTCCTCTCCCTATCCCACGAATTGGGAGTTGTCCGGGGCGCGCGCCTCCGCGGTGCTCCGTTACCTGGTGGAGCGTCACCAGATCGACCCGAAGCGGATGTCTTACTCGGGCTATGGCTCACAACATCCCCGCGCCGAGGAGACATCCCCGGCGGGGAGGGCCCTGAATGATCGTATTGAGATCAAACTCCTCATGGTCGAGCAGGGTTCTGAAGAGGAGGGCATTCTTCGCATTCGACATGAGGAGATTCCCGGTGACACCGAGGTGGGTCCGTCCGGGAAGTAGTCGTTGACCCAGGCGGCGCCGCCATGCCCTTCACGTCCGTGATTTCACGAATTGCGCTCACCGGCGGTCCTGGAGGAGGCAAGACCTCGCTTCTCTCCCTTGTCGCGGAGCGAGCGCCGACATCCGCGGGCCTGTTTGCCGTGCCCGAGGCGGCCACCGTGTTGATTCGAGCCGGGCTTGTTCCGGGGTCCTTCTCCTTTCAGCGCGCGGTGTTTCACCTTCAATTATCCCTGGAAAACGCGGTGGCCGAGGCCACGGAGAGAGAAGGAGTCCTGGTGTGCGACCGGGGGACACTGGATTCGCTGGCCTACTGGCGGCTGCTCGGCGGGAGTGAGGAGGGGTTCTGGGAGTTCTCGGGGATGACTCGCGAGGAGCACTTGGCGCGGTATCTGGGAGTGATTCATTTGGAGACCGCGGCGGTGGGAGCGAGCGAGCACTACACGCGCTCGGAGATCGGGCGGCCCGAGCCGCCGGAGGAGGCGGCGCGGATCGATTCGCTGTGCCGAAGCGCATGGGAGGGCCACCCGAACCGTGTGTTCATCCCGAACACTCCGGGGGGCTGGTCGGAGAAGCTCGAGCGCGCCTGGGCGGCGGTGGGGGGGATGATGGAGCACCGAGTGCTCTAAGATCGGCGTGCGAGTTCACTCGCGTATTCGAGCCCAAGAGTGTCGGCATTGCTCCTGGCCCAATCACTGAGCCGTGTCTGCCCGGCTGGCTGTGAATCGGTATAGAGCAGGTTGTCCATCAGGCCCTTGATTTCATCACGGGTTAGCAGGACATCTCGCATGACCAGTCCAATACACCAGCAGGCCCAATAACCGATCGTCGGAGATAGGGAAATGATGCGCCGCTGTTTACCGATTGCGGCTCCGATCTCCTCCACCAGCCCCCGGAACGTGAACGTCTCCGGACCGATGGCGTCGATCACGGAGTTTCCGGACTGCTTCCCCTCCCTCACGATCAGGTCCGCGAAGTCACCCACATGGATCGGTTGGAGTCTGTAAGATCCATCCCCGAAGACCCCGAACAGGGGAAAGCGGCGGAGGCTCCAGGCAATATTGTTGATCAGGATATCCTCTCCCCCGAAGAGCACGGCTGGCCGGACAATAGTATGGGGATTCCCCGTTTCCGCAAGGCATCGCTCCAGCACAGCCTTGCCACGGAAGTATTCGAGGGGAGAATTCTCCGAAGGATTGGTGATGCTCACATGAACGATGCGCGAAACACCCGCCATCCTCGCGGCGTTAAAAAGCATCTTGGTGTTCTCAACAGCCTGAGAGTGGTTGAAATTGCGATGGTTGAAGCGGACCCAGTACGTATTATAGAGGACTTTCACTCCATCAAGGGATTTTGCCAACAGATTCGTGGAATCAAAGCGATAGGGAAAAACCTCAATTTGCTCCGCGAGGGAACTCTGACGCGCACGTGAGTGTGTCAGAGTCCGCACGCGATGCCCCTCGGCAAGGAGCCGTTCCGCAATTCGCCGCCCGGAATAGCCGAACGCCCCGGTGACCAAGTGAAGCTCGGACATGGGGTAGAGGCCGCCCTGGGTGCGTTCCTACTGAAACCTCTCCAAGAGCTTCTTGCAGGCCAGGACTCCCTCGCGCTCAGAGAGCTTGTCCCCCTCGTATTCGATTCCCACCCAACCATTGTAACCGGCGTCCAGGACAATCTTCATCATCTTGGAGTAGTCCGTGCGGGTCTCGTTCCCCTCCGAGTCGAATTCATGGCACTTGGCGCTCACCGCTTTGGCGTACGGCATGAACCGCCGCACCGCTTCATACCGATCGACCTCGTCAGGGAAGTTTCCAAAGTCCGGCAGGGTCCCGAAGTTCGGCTTATTGACCAGCTCCATCAGCGAAACCAGCTCATCCGGATACGAGGACAGTCCGCCGTGGTTCTCGATGATCACATTGAGGCCCGCCTGAGCGGCGTAATCGCAAAGCTCGGAAAAGCTCTCGGCGGCGCGCTTGACCGCCTCGGAATCACCGTGTTTGCCGGAGCCGGAGTTGCAGCGGATGCTGTGGCACCCGAGCACCTGGGCGATATCCACCCACTTGTGGTGGTTCTTGGCGGAGAGCATGCGGAACGCCTTGTCGGGATGGGCCATGTCCCCCTCATTGTCGCACATGATGAGCAGGATCTTGACCTCGTTGTCCTCCGCGGCCTTCATGAACTCCTTGAGGTAACCGTACTGGGGCGAGGGGAAGAAGCTGTTGACCAGCTCCAATCCGTGGATGCCGACTTCCTTGCAGAACTTGGGCTGCTCGATCATCTTCATGCCCTCGTTGTAGAAGGCCTTGTGAACCGACCAGGCGGCGAGTGAAATCTGAAACTTCATGGGTGCGCCCTCCTTCCGCTCCCCGGCGGCGAGCAGTGTTTCCGAGGCAAGCGCGGACGCGCCCGCCAGTATTCCCGCGTGTTTGAGAAACTCCCTGCGCTCCATTCTCGCCGCCTCCATGTTCAAGGGATCGTGGGCGGCATTGTGGCAAGAGGAGGCAGGGGAGGCAAGGAGCAATCCCCCCTGGATTAGCGGTACACCACCGCTGGGTGAGTGTGCTAAGCTTCCCGCCGGGAGGGCACTAAAATGGCCAATAAAAGGCAGATTTCCGGCTTTACGCTCATCGAGCTTCTTATCGTCATCGCCATCATTCTCATCCTCATCGCCATCGCGCTGCCCAATTTCATGGAAGCTCAGTCCCGGGCGCGTCTCACTCGCACCAAGGGCGACATGCGCGGAATCGTGACCGCGGTGGAGGCCTTCCGCACCGAGCGGGATGCCCTGCTGATCGACTTCTGGGACGACGGCACTCCGGAATCGGGCGTTCGCTGGCGCGAGAAGCTGGCCAGGGTGGGACGTAACCCGCAGTATGAATACACCACCTTCGACGAGTGCTTCTATCCCCTCACCTCGCCGGTCAAGTACATGACCTCGGTCCCTCCCGACCTCTGGAACGACCCGAAAAAGGATGTTGGCTTCAGCGCGGGCGAAAAGGGGCAGTCCTACATCTATTTCGACGACGATCCGCTGTTCAAATTCTCCTGGGACCACTCGATAGACCGATTTGTGCCAACCCATCCCGCACAGATTGAAACCAACACAAGGCCCCTTCAGGAGGGAGAATTCGCAATCCTGAGCCTCGGACCGGATGGGGTCATCGGCATCAAGAGCCTCAGTCGGGATGGACAGAAGCGCGGGTACCCCTACTCTCCGACCAATGGCACGCTGAGCGGGGGAGACATTGTGTTCCGGTCTCAAGGAAAGCCGGACTGAGGTTCCCATTCCGCCGTCCGCGGCCAATCAGGAGGGGCAAGGGTGGACATTTTTGAGCCGGGTTTTCTCAGCGCGGGAGTGAATGTCGCCTCCGAGCTTTCCGACCTTGGAACGGCGGTCCCTTCCGCGAAACCTCGTGAAACCGAGCCACCCCAGGGTATACGGGAGCTCCAAAAGGAAGTGGCTCGCCAGCGCTTGCTCCTGGAAGTCCTGATCCGCGCCCTGGTGGACAAGGGGCTTTACACCCGCGAGCAACTCAACGCCATCGCCAACCTGGTGGACATGGAGGATGGAATCCGCGATGGTCGCTACAACAAGAAGAAAGAGGTGCGCCAATGCGGCCGCTGCGGGCGCACCCTCCACAATGTCTCGGGAACCTGCCTTTACTGCGGGTATGAAGAGGTCATGGAGATTGTCTGATGAACCGAAGACACATTTGGGTGGGGACCTTGGCCCTCATCCTGCCGAGCATCGCGACCGCCGCGGAGGCGGCGGGAGATAAGGAGACGCCGGTGGAAGCCGCTCGGGTCGCGATCAGTCCGATCACGCTGACAGTCGGCGATCTGACAGCCGCCTTCGCCGATAACGAGGCCTTTCCGCCCGTTCACAAGCAGCGCTATAACGGCATCGCGGCGCTGTCCCACTCCAAGGTCCCGGACAATCTCTTTGTGCCCGAGTATGCCGGGTTCAACCTGGAGCATCACTTCGGCGGGGACTTTCTACAGGAGCTTTTCGAGCCGAGAGTCCATCCGATGACCCTGGAGCGGCTCGACGCCTCCACGGTGCGCCTGCATCAGCCCCCCACTCCGCTTTCGCATGTGGAAACCACTCATGTCTTCCGCATGGCTCCTCCGCACTTCATCGATGTCACGGTCACCCAAGCGTACCATGACCTTTCGTTCTTCAAGCATGGATACGCCGCCTCCTTCTGGGCGAGCTACATCAACGCCCCCGAGAGCAAGGCCACCCATTTCTGGGGGATCACGCCGGAGCAACCGGAGCCGCACTGGGTCGAATCCTACTCCGAATCGCATGGGAGCAAATCGAGTCATGTCTTCCTGAAGGAAACGGCCGAGCTCTTCTTCGCCCCGGATTTCAACACCACGCTGGCGAGCAATTTTTCCGGGAACAAGTTTGTGGAGCCGTTCTATTTCGGGCTACGCAAGGGGATGGTGTACGCGATCTTCTTCGACCGGACCGAGGGGATCCGCTTCAGCCAGTCCCCCACCGGGGGTGGCGCGAGCAACCCGGCCTGGGATCATTACTTCTATGTGCTCAACCCGGAGATCGGAAAGCCCTACGGCTACCGCGCGCGTGTCCTTTACAAGCCGTTTGTCTCCAATGAAGACATCCGCGCCGAGTTCCAGGCTTGGAGAAAATCCCTTGGCGCGACCAGTCACCCGTAGGACAGCCCTCCCGGGCTGTCCCACTGGCGCGGCAAAAAGCCCCTTGCTTCTTGCATCTTAGTGCACTACACTGTCCCTAAAGTCAGTGAAGGGTATCCTTGGGCTGGACCCTTCGCGGAAAGGCGGTGGAGCGGATGGCCAAGGGGAAGAATGTCCGAGCCAGAAGCAGCGGGCGCGCGCGAAGAGCCGCGTCGGCGGGCGAGATCACAACCGTTCAACGGGAGATCTGGAAGCACATCCTCGAACATGTCGAGGAACGGGGCTATCCCCCGACCCTCCGCGAAATCGGCGATGCATTCGGGATCGCCTCCACAAACGGGGTTCGATACCACCTCAAGGTGCTGATGCAGGCGGGCTGGCTCGAACACCGCAAGGGGTCCCGACGCGGGCTGCAGCTGACCACCCCGGAGGGGGTATCGCCCTTCAAACGCCATCGCGAGCCGGTGGTCGACTCCCTTCCGGCCGGCGACACTCCGAGCAATGTGGTCCCCTTCCCCAACCGTCCCGCCCCGCAAGGGCTTTCGCACTGGTGGAAGGCGCTTCCGATCATCGGGCGGGTCGCCGCCGGGTCGCCGATCCTGGCCGAGGAAAACAAGGAAGACGAAATCGGGGTCGATCAGGCGCTGTTTGGCGGCGGCCCGAACATCGAGCTCTTCGGGCTTCGGATCAACGGCGACAGCATGATCGAGGCGGGCATCTACGATGGCGACCTTGCGGTGGTTCGCAAACAACGCACCGCGCGGCATGGGGAGATCGTGGTTGCCACGGTCAACGACGAGGCCACGGTCAAGCGCTATCTCCCCGATGAGGACCGGATTGTCCTTAAGGCCGAGAACCGCGACTACGATCCCATCGTGGTCACCCCGGAAGATCGTTTCCGGATCGCCGGAGTGGTGGTGGGACTGATCCGCCGGAAGATTGGTTAGTCCGGTCCGGCATTGACGGTGGCGCCCGGAGGGACCCGCTTTGTCGGGTCCCTCCTACCACCCAGACATCCACTCGCTGTATCTCCGCGCAACACTCTCCTGCCCGTCGAACGGCTCGATCACCAGACGAGCGCGGTAGCGGTAGGTTTTTCCCACCTCCGGATTTCGGATCACGAATTGCCAGTCCCAAGCGGGGCTGTGCGGGTCCGGCCGCCCCTCGGAGTCTCGGATAAAGTTCCAGAGGGCGAATCGAATCGGCTCGGACTGATCGAACATCAGGATGTAGACCAGCGTGTCCTCGTCGGTCTCAAGGTCTTGGTCTCCATCCAACAATCCATAATAGACCGGCTTGAGGAACTTCTTGGTGGGGTTTTCGATCAGATTGAGGGTTTGCGCGCCTTCTTCATGGGGAAGATCCGGGAGCGTGTCGAAGGATACCGTGCCGGTCTCAAACCCTTCCGTCAAATCCTCGCCGAACGCGATCCAGCCCTCTTGCTCGCCCGCTCGCCCGAAGAAGCGGATCGCGCGCTCACGGGTCCGGCTCATGTAGCCGGCCCACATGAAGGCGACATATCCGAGCGGAAAGCGCTCGACTGTCGGAGTCGCCGAGAAGACCATGTCCAGCATGTTGGGCGCGCAGAGGCGGTAGGTCATCTCGCAGCCGATCCTCCAAGCGGAGGATTCCGCCGGCCAGCGCAATGTGGCGGTGTCGGATGTCGCGCGGATGATCTCGCAAGGGTCCTTGCGCGGAGTGAACATAGAGAGCTCTCGGTCCGCCGCCGCGCCGTTGAAAATGTGCTCGAAATTCAGTCCGACATAGTCCAAGCGGAAGATCGGCTTTCCCGGGTAGGCGCTATGAAAGAAGGGATTGAAACCGCTTCCCGAGCGCTCGAAGTTGGCGACATTGTCCAGCAGACGGCCGCTCAGGTTTCCGGCTTCGAGATGGACCTCGCGTCGCGGCGCCTTGGCGGGGACAGTGTCCGCGAGAGGCTCAAGAGAGTGGACAATCCGGATCGGCGCGGCGAACGCCAGCCCGGCCAAGAGGACCGCCGCGGATCGACGGCGCGGTTTCATGGGGCGGCTGGGTTCCCCTGTTGTTGCAGGATGATCTCGAGGTCGCGCGCGTCGATCACCCCATCCTCGTTCACATCCGGGTTCCGTGTCGGTCCGCGAGTGGGTGTGATGGTCGGCGTTCGGGTCACTGTCGGCGTGGCGGTGCGAGTTCCCGTGGCGGTCAGGGTCGGGCTCGGGGTGAGCGTGGGGATGGCCGACACGGTCCGGGTCGGCGTCGGGGTGTCCTGATCCGGGAGGGAATTCAGGAACACCGCGATGTTCCCCGGCTGGGCCTGACTCAGGAATCCCTCGTTGCCCACCGCGATGTCCGGGCGTCCATCACGATCAAAATCCTCCGAAACAATCGCCAGGGTCCCGCGCCCGCCGGCGTCGAGAATCACCGGCGCGACGGTGTCATAAGCGCGGCGGTTCCCGGTGTTGGTGTTTCGGAGCACCACCACGCGCCCATTGGACAGGTATTCCGGCGCCGCGACCGCAATGTCCGGGACCCCGTCGCCATCGAAATCATTGACCGCCAGCTTGGCCGCCTCGCCCCCAATGTCGATCGGGGCGCTCTGGGTCGGAGTGGTGGAGGAGCCATCCCCATAAACAACGACCACCGAGTGGGTTGTGGACGAAAGGTTAAACGGCCCACCGTTCGCCACCACCAGGTCAAGGTGGCCATCGAGGTCCATGTCCCGCATCAGCACATCGTATTCGAGGTGCGCGCCGGCCGGTCCGGTTGTGACCTCAACGGCGCTTGGAAAGCCGCCCACCCCATCCCCAAAAAAGACCCAGGCGCGAAGGCGATCCGCGATGGCGATGTCGGGTCTGCCATCTTCATTGAAGTCGCCGATGTCCAGGCTTTCTCCGGCGCTCTGGGCCAGCAGGGCGCTCTCGAAGATCGGAGTGAAGCTGAGACCCGCGCCGCGCTTGTAGATCAACAGTCGCGGGTCCAAGAACAACGAGACGGCCAGATCGAGGAGGTTGTCGTTCAACGGATCGATCTGACCGACGCGGACCATCGACGGGTTTGTCCCGATATCGTTGGTCACCAAGGTGGGAGGAACCACGAAAGTCCCCGGAGAGACGGCGTTGTTGAGGTAGATCTGAATCGAATTCCCCGCGCTGCCGGAGCTGTTCGGGGCGTTCGCCACCAGAATATCGATCAGGCTGTCCCCGTTGATGTCGGCCAGCGCGGCATATTCGTTCTCCTCCCCGCCGGCCTGGTCCGTGGCGTTGCCGACACGGGTGGCAATCGCCAAGCGACGCGGGAAGTCTCCCGCCCCATCCCCAAATCGGACTGTAACGAAGCCATTGTCGGCGGTCACCAGGTCGAGGTTCCCATCCTGATCGAGATCGGCGGTTTCAATCGATTCCGGTCCGGCGTTCACCGCGCTGGAAATGGGGAAGATCTGCCCCGGTTCAAAGGCCTGCGCAAAGGAAGCGCCCCCCCAGGCGAAGGACAGGCCGATGGAGGCCAAGAGACCTGAAAGGCGGCGCGCAAACTTCTTCATCCTAGGGGGCATATCGGATAATATAGCAGTGAGTCGGGTGAATTTCACGGCGGCCTTCAGGCGGTCCGCCAAGCCGAAAAAGGGTTTCAATGTGAGCATCAAGGAGCTTCCCTCCCAGGACCCGCACGCGGTCGGGTGCGTGATCTTGACCATCAGCGATGGCGCAAGCGCGAACCACGACGGCAACGGGAGGCTGATCGAGTCCCTCCTCCATGAGGCCGGGCATGAGGTGGTCTTCAGAAGGGTTGTCAAACAGGGGTCCGCCCATCTCCGCGAGGCGCTCGCCGAGGCGCTCGCCGATGAAGAGTGCGAGGCCATTCTGATCAGCGGCGGAACCGGACTTTCGCGGAAATATGAGACCTACGAGACCTTGGATAGCCTCTATGAGGAGCGGCTCACCGGCTTCGGTTCCCTGTTGACCTCGCTGGCCTTCGCCGAGGTGGGTCCCTCTTGCCTGTTATATCGCCCCACGGCTGGTTTCATCGAGCGTCACCCGGTGTTCAGCCTGCCAGACCACCATGTGCTCATCCGGGTGGGGATGGAGAAGTTGGTCCTGCCCGAATTGCGCACGATCCTCCATGAGGGGAAAAAGTAAGCGCGCCCATGAACGAGCTCCGCGCAAGGTATGAGGCCGAGGGGTTCTGCCTTGCGCCCCCACTCCTTCCCCCGGACCTGATTGAGCGAGTCATCCCGCGCATGGATGCGGTGATCCGCGGCGAGTATGAGACAGGCAGACCTCCGCACGCGCTTCATTTCAGCCCCGAGGATGGTCCCGACAAGCTCCGCAAAGTGGATCAGCCCAATCTCTGCGACCGGACCATCCTGGAGGTGGCGAGCCACCCGGCGATCGGCAAGCTTGCCGCGGACCTCACCGGCGCGAAGATGGTCCAGGTCTGGGCCGTGCAACTCCTGGTCAAACCCCCCGGAGGGAGCGCCGCCGGGAATGTCGGATGGCACCAGGACAAGTACTACTGGCCTTACTGGGAGGGGGAGGTCTTCACCGCGTGGGTGGCGGTCAGCGATGTGCGCGCGGATTCCGGTCCGATGCGCTTTGTGCGCGGCTCGCACCGCTGGGGGTACTTTGAGGATGGGAGCGATTTCTTTGAGCCGGATCACGACACCCAGCAACAGGCCTTTCGAGTTCCGGATGGAGCGGTTTGGGAGGAGGTTCCCGCGATCCTCCCGCCGGGGGGGGTCAGCTTCCACCACTCGCTAACCCTGCACGCCAGCGGGCCGAACCTCTCCACAGGGCCTCGCCGCAGTTTCGCGCTGCACATGCGCACCGAGAAAAGCCGCCCCATCTTCGGCACCCCCGGGACGGACTACTATGTCACGAATCTCGATGACCCAGTCAAAGCGCCGGTGATTTTTGGGGGGTGAAGGGGTTTTTCCTCTTGACGGCCAGTGGTTGGTAAGTTACCTTATGTGCATCATCATGACGAGCGCACCGGCCATTCAGCAACCCTCACCTTCACTCTTCGCTGAAATGGAATCTGCCCACGAGTGGCGCAAAGTCACGGGCTCACACTATACGCCTGAAGAAGTTGTCCGCTCACTCGTATCTTGGGCCGCCAGGCGCGATACGGACAGGATGCTTGACCCTTCTTGCGGGGACGGCCGGTTCCTTAGGGCCCATGCGAACAGCGTCGGCGTCGAGCAGGATCAGAATTCGTGTAACATTGTTCTTCAGCACTCGCCTGGCAAACTGGTCCATCAAGGAGATTTCTTCTCATGGGCCAGCGCCACAAAGGAACGCTTTGACTGCGCAGCCGGCAATCCTCCCTTCATCCGCTACCAACGCTTCCGCGGTCAAGTGCGAGAGGCAGCACGACGACTTTGCGAGCGGCAGGGAGCCTTTTTTTCATCGCTTTCATCTTCCTGGGCGCCATTCCTCGTTGCCACCGCCTCATTACTCAAGCCTGGGGGGCGTATGGCGTTTGTGATCCCAGCTGAAATCGGTCACGCCCCATACGCGGCGCCAATTCTGGAGTTCATGGTCAAGCGATTTGAGTGTCTGCAAGTAATCGCATTGCGAGAAAAGCTCTTTCCCGATTTGGCGGAAGATTGCTGGTTTCTCTATGCGGAGGGATATGGCGGGAGTACGGATGAGATCAAATTCACCCCTCTGGAAAGGTTCGAGTTTACCTCGCGTCCACCGCGAGCAGGCCTTATGGTTCGCGTGGATGATTGGCGGAACTGGAACTGTCGCCTACGCCCTTTCCTCCTCTCGGCGGAGGCCCGCAGGTTGTACATGACCTCTGCCGGCGCGCTGGGCGCCAGGAGGCTCGGGGACGTGGCCCGCGTGGGGATCGGTTATGTGACAGGCGCCAACGAGTTTTTCCACTTGCGTCCATCGACTGCCGATCGCATCGGGATTCCCGACCGGGTTCTTCACGCCGCTGTTCGTAATGGCAAGAGTCTAGTCGGAGGCTGTGTCGATGAAGCTCGTGTGAGAACATGGATCAACCAAGATGAGCCGGTCCTCCTCCTCCGCCTTGAGCCGAACTCCGAGATTCCCGCGCCCGTGCGGCGCTACCTTGAATCGAAAGAGGGGCGAGCTGCGCGCGAGACATACAAGTGCCGTAACCGGAATCCCTGGTACTCCGTGCCGGATGTGGCCGTGCCTGATGGCTTTCTTTCGTATATGTGCGGTCGAGCGCCGATACTGGCGAGTAACAAAGCTGGTTGTGTGGGCACCAACTCCGTCCATGTCGTTCGTCTTACAAATGGCATGTCAATGGACGAACTCCTGAAGGTTTGGCACGGACCGATGACAACGCTCTCGTGCGAAGTCGAGGGGCACCCGTTGGGTGGCGGAATGCTTAAGGTCGAACCGCGCGAGGCGGCCCGAATTCTACTCTTCGGGACCGGTATCAGAACCAAGCGGGACCACGAGACGATTGAGGAAGCTATTGTGACCCTAAGGCGCTGGAGACACTATGATTAGGGCGCGGCCCCAGGGGAGCAGGGCCCCCGAACGTTGCGAATGGTTGACCCTACAGCAGGCCCTGGAGGCGTTTGTCTTGAATGAGTCTGGACACCAGGGTCAGGGACATATCCGGCCATTGCACTACTATGTGGCTTCGCGACTTGTGGTTGAGGGTGGATTCCATCCGGACGAGATCACGCCACACCCGCCGTTTTGTGTCAGCGATGGCACGGGAGGAGGGAAGATTCTCGAATATGATCCCGCATCTGGAGGCTCCGGGGAACAAACCGTTCTGGGTGGCCTCAAGACCAAGGCGGTCGATGTGGTGGTGACAAAACCTCGGATCGGCCCAGTTTTAGCCGTATCCATGAAGGGGACGCTCGGGGCATTCCGCAATCTGACCAACCGAATGGAGGAAGCAATTGGGGATTGCACTAATCTGCATATCTCCTATCCCGTGCTTGTCTACGGTTTTTTCCAGGTCTTGCGGGCGACCAGCGCCGGGCCGGACGTATCCTCCAATGACATTTGTGTTCTCCCTGACGGCGCGCCTTCGGAAGCGATCATGCGGTACCATGATGTACTGGCTCGCCTGGAGGGGCGGCGTGACCTCAGGGAGGAAACAACCAAATATGAAGCAGTGTCCCTCGTCCTCGCAAAACCCGATCAGCCGGGGCGGGGTACTGTCTTGACGACCTATCCTCCACCGGACTCGCCGCTGGCAATGGCGGGCTTTTTCACCAAACTCTATCGCGCATATGATCTCAGGTTTGTTTACTCCGCACCCATGCTGAAAACCGTTACTTCCCGCATTGTCTGGGACGAATCATCCCCAGCGCTGTCCGATCCACGGGCAATGGACTACACGCCTCGAGTTGGCCTAGATTAGCTCGATTGTTGGCCAGACGTCAAAGGCGACCTTGACCCACGATGTTGCGCCGCCGGAAAACCTCAAGCACCCCCTCGTGGTCCTGGCGTTCCGCAAGGGCATAAGCGGTCCGGCCCTCCTTGTCGAGGAGGTTCGGATCGGCCCCCTTGGCGAGAAGGAGTTCGGCGATTTCGGGATGGCCTTCGCTGGCCGCGAAATGCAGCGCCGCATGGCCGTAATCATCCTGATGGTTAATGTCCGCGCCGTTCAGAATCAGAAGCTCGGCGGTCGCGGACTGGCCGCAGCTGGCCGCCGTCTGGAGAGGGGACACGCCCCGAAAGTCAAGGGAATCCACGTCCGCCCCGCGACAAAGCAGCAGGTCCGCCGTGTCGGTTTCCCCAGCGGCGGCGGCGTGATGGAGTGGGGTCCGTCGATAGTGGTCCTTGGCGTCCACAACAGCGCCGGACGCGATCAATTGTTCGACAATCCCATCGAGCCCGTATGTCGTGGCGTAGTGAAGGCATGTCCTGCCCGTGGCGTCTTGGACATGAACGTCCGCGCCCTTTGCCAGAAGGAATTCAACCATCTTTGGTTGGTCCGACGCGACGGCATGAAACAAGGGGGTTCCATCGTGACAGTCCCGGGTTTCAATCTTAGCTCCACGGTCGAGTAAGGCTTCTGCTGCCTTCACGGCTCCCTCTTGCGCGGCCAGTGCCAAGAGGGTTGTCGAACAATAGCCCAGCGAATCCACCTCCCCCCCGGCAGCGATGAGAAGATCGATCATTTCCCGTCTGTTGGATTCAACCGCATTATGGAGTGGTGTCCTGTCATGCTTGCAGCGCCAGTTCGGGTCCGCTCCGTACGCCAATAGGAGTTTGACCACGCAGACTTTGTCCTTGCCGACACAAAAGTAAAGCGGAGTGTCATCCATGAGATCTCCCGCATTTGGATTGGCTCCTTTAGAGAGGAGGTATTTGACCAACTTTTCATTGCCACCAATAACAGCAAGGTGGACTGGAGTAGCGCCGCGCTTCGTTCGTACGTCAATGTTGGAGTTGTGTGGAAGCTGGAGCTTAGCGCAATCAAGCCAACCCTTAAGGGCGGCCCAATGGAGCGGGGTTTGGCCACTTGCATCGGCAATGTTCGCGTCCACACCCTCGTCGAGAAGAAGCTTCACGACATCCTTTTGGTTCCCATAAGCCGCCAAGCTTAGGGGGGTGGCGCCGTCCTGGTCTTGAACATCTGGATTGGCTCCAGCCTGAAGAAGTACAGAAACCGAGTCGGACCTACCCCGAAACGCTGCATCGTGGAGCGCCGTCATTCCATTCGCACCAGATAGGTTCGGGTTTACATTTTTGGAGAGAAGCTCTTTCAATTCCTCCAACCGACCATAGGCCGCATATGCCTTTAGGAAAGTGGAATGGTCCACCCATGCGCCCTTGGTCTGTTCCTGGTCCTCGGGGAGTCGGTTGAGGTACATCGCCCTGCGCGCCATCATGTTGGCACGGGCCTCCTCGCGCGCCGCTTTGGCTTTGGCTGACCAAAACGCGCCGCCACAAACCGCTCCAACGACCAAGGAAAGGGTTACTACCACCGAGAGAATACAATGGAATTTCATGCGGGACATGACACACTCTCCTTTCTCCCGCCCGCTTATGCTCGCGGGAGTAGATGAATCCTCGTACGATCATCGCCGATAGACTTCTCGCCTGTGCCCTATCTTAACGACAAGAACCACAATCTCCTTTTTCCGGACTTCGTAAAGAACGCGTTAGTCCCCAACTCTTATTCGGTACGCGTTGGTTTCTCCCTCGAGTTTCTTCACGCCCCGCGGATGGGGGTTTTCTCGCAATCGAGCAATTGCCGACAGAACCCTCCCGTGGATACCATGTGGAAGCATTGCCAGCTCACGACCTGCCGCGGGGGAAAAGATGACTTCCCAAGTCATCTTCCGGACCTGAGTGTCGGTGGCTTGACCCCCAGAATCCTCACAACTTGTTCGAGGGGAATTCCCGGCTCGCCGCTCCCCTCGAATTCCCGCTTGGCTGCTCGGAACTCCTCCAAATCCAGATGGTCTTCAATCGCCTCAAGCAGCTCCAAGTCCTCGATCGAGACAATCGCCACCGCGCTTCCTCCACCTTTCCTGATCACTGTTATCCTACCACGCGGCCGGATTGTCCCAATCCCCACCGCTCCCTCACGGTCGCGGCTCGGATGGTTTGACCCGCCGCGCCTTCGCCTCGGCGAGAATCTTCCGATACTCCTCGCGCGCCGCGTCGTAGGCCTTCTCGGCCTCATCCCGCTCCGATTCGCGGATCGCCTCGGATTTCTCCCTCCAACATACATCCACCGCCTCCAGGCACCACTCCGCGCTCTCGACATCGGCGCGAATCGGGCGGTCCGCCACGGTCACAAAGATCGGGTTTGTGTGCGCCGACGGGAACACCCGCAACGCCACCCAACCTGAATCCTGGATTGGAACCTCGAAAGACGCATCCACGATCTTCCCATCCGCCTCGATCTCCCGCGTGGCCATGACCACCGAGTTGACCACCACCTCCAGGGGAACCTTCCGAGTCCCCTCAATCCGCGCCCGCTCCACATCCCAGTAAGGTTTTTGATCCAGCTCCAGCGCCTGAATCTCGGGGTCCGCCGCCTCATTGAGATAGGCCGCGACCCGCGCTTTCACAGTCACCGCGCTTGAGGCGGCAAGGCGGATTTCGCTGGTCGCGCCCTCCGGCCCTTTCTCTCCCACTCCCAAACCGTTGACCGAAAAGTCGAGCAAGTGGGTCTTTCCATCGCTCACATACGAGCGCCCATCGCGGATCCCGTTGGCCCACAGGTCATAGTCGATTGGGCCCTCCGGCATTCTCACATACGACCGTCCAAGCCCCACGCGCTCGCCATAGATGCAGGGGAAATCGGTCTCGCCGCTGATCCGCGCGCGAAAACCGCAGTTCAAGGTGTGATACCAGATCGAAAGCTCCCAGATGATCGGGGTGTCCACGGCGGAAATGAAATCCACCGCGCCGTGCACGACATCCACGATGTACTCGTTCGCGCCGATCCCATCGAAGGGCGGCATCTTGTAACTCGGGAGCTCGTCATCATCCACCTCCAGACCCCAACCGCTGTGACTGAATCCCGCCACCGCGCCCTGGGCCTTGGCCCACTGGAGCACGGGCAGGTCCCAGCTCGGCCACTCGTCGATGGAATCCAGGCCATTATAGTCATCCTCAACCAGGCGAATCAGCGAGAGGTGACCGGCGTGCGAGGAGGGAAATCCGGAGACCTCCACATCATAGCGCATCACATGGTTGGCGGTGGAAAGCTCGTGGACCCTGCCCTGGAAGAACTGCTTTTGGTGATACCAGCAAGGTCCCCAAGTGAGCACACAACCGACATTGAGGTCCTCGCCGAGCACATGCCGCCACATGTCGGCTGGGGTCACCCCCTTGGTGGGGGCGTCATAATGCGAACACCCGGCGGCGTGGATATGGTGGTCCCCGGACTGCCAACCCTGCTTGGCGACATGAATCCAACGCTCCAGCTCAAAGGTCTCCTCGTGGGATCTGGCATGCGGGACGACAAGAGTCCTCTTCTTGACCAAGTACTCCGGTCCGCGGCTGGATTCCACGCTGTATTTGCCCGGCGCCAGGTTCACCGTCTCGCCATCCTTGCGGTAGATCTGATGATGGAAGAAGAAATCCGGGGCGAGCCGCTTGGCGGGGGCCGGACACACCCGACCCGACTGATCCTTGATCACAAACTGCCCCCAACCGGGGGTTGCATCCACATCGAGGACGCGAAGGGTCACCTCCACCGAGGGAAGACAGTTGAACAGGATCGGGACCTCGTTGCGAAAGCCGATGTCTTGAGTCCCCTGGCCGACATTGAAACCGAGCACCGCCTCGCGCTTGCCGGCATCGCGGCTGTAGAGCTGGAAGATGCGGTATTCGAGCTCAAGCCCGGAGAGCTGCTTCTTCATGGGGCGGTCGGTGAACGGGACCACGTCGAGGAAGCGCTCGCGGAGTTCATAGTCCTCAATCACCTTGTCCGGGTCGGGTTTGCCGGTGGAGCGAATCTGGAGCGGCTTGATTTGCCGCCCTTCGGGCTTGAGTTCGGCGGTGACACCGGCCTGGTTGTGGACCTTGACCAGGAAAGTCCGCCAGCCATCCTGGACCAGTTCCTTGGGCGCGGGGCCTTCCTCGACCTTGACCCGGCTTTCCGGGTTGATGACCACCATCGCGAGACAGTGGCGGTCCAGGATGTTCTGGATGTCCTCAAGGGCTTCCGAGGAGGTGGCGGAGCGCAGCGCGGCCTCGACGCCGGCGGCCTCGGTCTCCGGCAGCGCCGCGCCCACATAATCGAGCGCCTCCAGAACCCTGCGAGTCGAGGAGGCGAAGGGCTGGAACTCGACCCCGGAGACGGTGGGGAGGTCCGAGGATTTCGCCGCTGGAACCGGAGATAGGTTCGCAACGAAAACTCCGATGAGGATCAGACAAACTGAGAAAGTTCCAGAGGGCATGGCCATGTCCAGATAAGACCTCCACTGAAATCGGGTCGCGCCAAGCGCCGGATGGCGGGACTTGTTTACCCTCAAATGCCGAATGTTGCAAGTTGTTTTTTTGCTGCCGTGTGGGCTGTGTTCACTTTGGGAGCCGACAAGCTCGAAAAAGTGTTTGACCCCGTCTAAACTCCCCTCATGTCCCCCGAAGTCTCCATTGTGATTCCCGCCCACAACGAGGAGGGTTGTGTCGAGGAGATTCACCGAAGGCTCGTTCAGGTGCTCGAACAACAAGGGGTTTCGTATGAGATCCTGTTCGTGGATGACGGCAGTTCGGATCGGACTTTTGAAATCCTCCACATCCTCGCGGCGCATGACTCCCATGTTCGCGCGATCCGCCTTTCGCGGAACTTCGGGCACCAGGCCGCGCTGTCGGCGGGACTTGCGGAGGCGCGCGGTCGCGCGGTGATTTCGATGGACTGCGACCTGCAACACCCGCCGGAGGTCATCCCCGAGCTGCTCTCCGGTTGGAGGCAGGGGGCGGAGGTGGTGATCACCGTGCGCGAGGAGACCGTCGGGGCGGGAGCGGGCAAGCGATGGACCTCCGGGCTTTTCTATCGCTTTGTGAACGCGCTCTCCCCTGTTCCGATCACCACGGCGGCCGCTGATTTCCGCCTCCTGGATCGGAAGGCGGTGAACGCCCTGAACGCGATGCCGGAGCGAACGCGGTTCCTGCGAGGGCTGGTGCCCTGGATCGGGTTTCGTCAGGACGAGGTTCGCTTCCGCGCGCCCGAGCGTTTCGCGGGCGAGACCCAGTTCAGCTACCGAAGGATGCTCTCCTTCGCGCTGAACGGGGTGCTTTCGCTTTCAGCCATGCCGCTTCGGCTGGCGACTCTGGTGGGCGCCGGGATTTTCAGCCTTGGGCTTGTCTACGGCGTCTATGTGGTCCTCACCGCGCTCTTCAATCCGGCCAGCCAGCCGGGGTGGGCCTCGATCATCCTGGCCATTCTCCTGGTGGGTGGGGTCCAGATCTTCTTCATGGGGGTGATCGGGGAGTACCTCGCGCGCGTGTTTGATGAAGTGAAGGGGCGCCCACTCTACATCATTGCGGAAAGCATCGGCGGCGAGGAGCGCGAGGAGCGATGAAGCAAGTCTTGCAGAGTCTTCGCACCGGGGAGCTCGCGGTCCTGGAGGTCCCCGAGCCGGCCTGCCCGCCCGGCTTTGTGCTGGTCCGAAACGCTTTTTCGTTTGTCTCGCCGGGGACGGAGCGGGCCTCGCGCGAGGTGGCCAAGAGCAGTCTCCTCCAGAAAGCCCGCGAGCGTCCCGATCAAGTCCGAAAGGTCCTTGAGAAGGTTCGCGCCGAGGGGGTCGTCTCCACTTTTCAGAAGGTGATGGCGCGCCTGGAGGAGCCGACCCCGCTGGGATACAGCTGCGCCGGTCGAATCCTGGAAGTGGGGGAGGGAGTCCCCGGTCTGTTTCCCGGCATGCGGGTGGCCTGCGCGGGCGCGGGATACGCCAACCACGCCCATGTTGTCGCCGTTCCGAAGAACCTGGTGGCGGTCATTCCCGATGGGGTCACGCACGAACAGGCCGCCGGAACCACTCTCGCCGCGATCGCGCTGCAAGGGCTTCGTGTCGGCGAGATCCAGCTGGGGGAAAATGTCGGGGTGATCGGACTCGGACTCCTGGGTCTGCTCACGGTCCAACTGCTGAAGGCGAATGGGTGCCGGGTGCTGGGTGTTGACCTTTCCCCCCGCATGGTGTCGAAGGCCCTTGAATTGTGCGCCGACACGGCTCTGCTTCGCTCGCAGGATGTGGAGGGCGCGGCCCTGGCGATGACTGGGGGCCATGGCCTGGACGCGGTCATTATCACGGCCGCCACCGACAGCAATGATCCCGTGGAGCTCGCCGGGGTCCTCGCGCGCCGCCGCGGACGCGTGATCCCGGTCGGGACAGTCCCCATGGATGTCCCGAGACGGATCTACTACCCCAAGGAGCTGCGCCTGATTCTGTCCACCTCCTACGGTCCCGGACGCTACGACCCCGAATATGAGGAGCGGGGCCGCGATTATCCATACGCCTATGTCCGCTTCACCGAGCAGCGCAACATGGCCTCGGCCCTCGCCCTCATGGCCGAGGGGAAGCTCAAGATCGATCCGCTGATTACACACCGGTTCTCGATCGACAGCGCGGACGAAGCATACGCGCTGGTCGAGGGCAGGCGCGAGGAGCCCTCCATCGGCATCCTCCTGGATTATTCGCTTCCCGAAGGGGTGGAACTCCGACCGCCCGTGTCCACGTCAAAGATCGGCATTCCCAAGCCATCCGGGGGTGTCTCTGTCGGCATTGTTGGGGCGGGCCAGTTCGTGTCGGGAGTGTTGCTGCCGCGAATTGCGAACCTTCCCGGAGTGAAGATGACGCGCGTGGCGACCGCGCGCGGAGCCTCGGCGGCGGCGGTCGCGAAGCGCTTCGGCATCCCGAATTCCTCCTGTCGCGCGGAGGATGTCTTCTCCGATCCGGACATTCGCTCCGTGGTGATCGGCACCCGCCACCATCAGCACTCCCAGCAGGTCGTGGCCGCTGTCCGCGCGGGTAAGGATGTCTTTGTCGAGAAACCCCTGGCCCTCACCCAGGAGGACCTGGCAAGGGTGCAGCAGGTGGTCGAGGAAACCGGGAGAACAGTGATGGTGGGCTTCAACCGCCGCTTCGCGCCCCTTGCGCGCGAGGTTCGGGAATGGTTCTCGCCATGTCAGTGGCCGCTCCATCTGATCGGTCGAATCAACGCGGGAAGGCTTCCCCAAGGGAATTGGCTGCTCGATCCGGAGGAGGGCGGTGGACGAATCCTCGGCGAGGCCTGCCATTTTGTCGATCTGTTCCAGTTCTGGACCGGATCGAGCGTGGTGGACGTGCAGGCGAGCAGCCTACGCCCCCCGGACGGCGTCCCTTCCGGGGAGGAGAACGTGTCGATCCTGCTCCGATTCGCGGATGGGTCCCTGGGAACGCTTGTCTACCTCTCGGAGGGCGCGTCAGGGGTGAGCAAGGAGCTTTACGAAGTCCACGGAGGCGGAAAGAGCGCCATCCTGGACGACTTCCGCTCGCTGACACTGTATTCCGGAACAAGGAGAAAGGCGCTTCGCTCGCGGAACCAGGACAAGGGGCACGCGCGCGAGCTCGAGCACTTCTTCGAGTCTCTCGCCAAGGGAGTTCGACCCGAGCTGTCCTTCGAGAGCTGCGCGCACACGACGGAGGTCATGTTTCGGATTCTGGAGAGATTGAGGAAGGAATCGCGCGCTCCGAGGCATGAAGCAGCTCAATCAAGCGGTGGCGCGCACGGATGAGCGGGAGTGACAGGTAGTTTTTAGAGCGGACCGCGGCGCGGAGCTTGGCCGTTTTAGATTGACAGCCTCCCAGGGGCGGGCCTAACCTTAGGACGTGGAACCGCTTAGGACGCGGTTGCGCGATTTGACCCACCGGGCGTTCGGCTGGAAAGGAAGCGGACCATGAAGAAGCATCTCCCCTGGATGATTGTTACGGGCATCACCCTGGTGATCCTCGGAGGATTGCATGTCTTCGTTTACTCCCCGCTGCGTCAGAAACACCAGGAGGCCCTGGTTAACCTCGACGACAAAATCGGAAAACTCAAGACCCAGATTGAATCGGTGGATTGGAACATCCCGCGCCCGGATCCGCGTGATCCGAGGTTCACCTGGAATGGCCTGCTGACTCAAGTGAAGGGGAATTACGAGGAGAAGCTGGTCGCTTTCGAGGACCTGGTGGAGGACATCGAGATCAATCCGCCGTCGATCGACACCAAGCAGACCACTCAAGTGATCCTCTCCTCCTTGCGTGATCTCCAGGCGATGGAGGAGAAGAGCCCTCAAACCATGCGGGTCACCGAGAAATGGGGCCTGAACTCCAAGAGTGATAGCGGCTACAACGGCACCCGACCGCTCGACCTTCGTCCGGGCGGTTTCCGCTCCTATTCCGCCGAGGGACGGATTGAGGGGAAGCAGGGGACCTTGCAGCTTGCGATCAACATCACTCCTTGGATGCTGAAGGACGCCAACGCCACGCCGGACCCGAAGACATTCGGGCGCCGCGAGGTGATCTTTCACGCCGCGCGCGAGAAACCCAAGCCCAAGGACGCCCCCCAGGGCGCGAAGCCCGAATACTCCTCCGAGATCATCATCGCGCGCGAGAACGTGAGTTTGGTGGCGACCATCCGCGACATGGAGTCGGGAGAGCGGACCTTTCCGATCCCGCTCTTGGACATGATCAAACCGAACCCGGCCGTCTCGCCTTGGAAGATGCTCAAGGTGACCTGGGGCCCGGGGGCGGATGACACCATGTTCTACATCGACGGCAAGGCCGCGACCCAATTCGGCGTGGTCGGCGGCGCACGCCCCTACGGCGCGGGCGGAGGCTATGGCGGGTATGGCGGGGGCTTTGGAGGCTATGGGGGCGGGTACGGGGGCTATGGCGGAGCGTATGGGGGGGGAGGCTATGGCCGATATGGGGCCTTCGAGCGTGAAGAGCGTGGGGGCGGGGCCTATGGCGGGTATGGCGGAGGCTTCGCGCAGCCGGCCAATCCCCAGGCGGGCGTTTCCCTCCAACCCCTGGATGGGATCTGCATTGGCTGCGACCTTCAGCGCGACTTTGCCTCCAGGTTGATGATCGACTCGCTGCGAATCTGGAATCAGGTCGCGAAATCCGGTGAACCTCCCGTCAAGGCGCTGTTCGCGGAGGACTTCGAAAGCCCCTTCGGCGACCCGGAGAACCTCAAGCTCGCGATTGAACAATTGGTGCGCTACCACCGGGACATGTATGACACCTTGAGCGGCGAGGACTTCAAGACCAACAGCACGCGCTGGTATTACATGCTCTTGGGCTTCTGGGGCTCGAATCCCGGCATGGTGGGGGTTCAATCGGAGTGGATTGACATCGCCAAGACCCTGGCGTTCCTCGACACCGCGGCGAATGTGGCGCCGAAGTATGGGGACATGGATCGCCTCGCAAACTACATCAACATCACAGTTCCCGGCGCCAGGAAGCGGCAGCATCTTTCGATGTTCATGGAGTTGGCCAAGGAAATGGCTCAGACCCTTCTGGACAACCAGGTGGAGCGCGTGCAGTCGATCGACTTCCTCACTTGGTCGAATTTCGTGACGGATGATCGCCTCAAGGAATCCTTCAAGACCGCTTATGAGGAGCTCGAGGCGAAGGTCACCGCCCCCGGCGCGCGCTCGGGAATGATGATGGGAGGGATGATGTACGGCAGCCCCTACGGTTACGGCGGGGGCTATGGCGGCGGATACGGCGGTGGTTACGGCGGGGGCTATGGCGGCGCGAGCGCGCCCCCGGCGGGTGGGGAGCCGGACGCGGCGGCAATGAAGGCGGCGCGCGAGGCTCAGGAGAAACGCCAGGATGAATACCGTAAGCGTCAGGAAGAAATGATGCAGAAGATGCTGGAGTTCGAGGTGAACCAGAAGAAATACACGCGCTGGTTTGAGTTCCGCGACCGCAATGAGATTCCTCCGGATTACTATAACGAGTTCCAGCAGCAAGTCGCCGCCGAGCGTAAGGACTTCTTCTTCCGATACTCGATGCAGACGAAATTCATCTGCCAGAAGGATCGACTCGCGCGGATTCTTTACGGCCTGGAGTTCGGCAAGCGCCTGGCCTTCATCAGCCGGTTCAACATGGTTCCCGTGGCCGGGTCGGCGAACCAGGTTCAAGTCACCCTCAACATGGAATACTGCTTCATGTCGAAACCGGAGGTGAAGACACCCGGAGAAGGCGGCGAAGGAGCGGGCGCCGTTCAGCCTCAGGCGGGCACTCCCCCGGTGGCTCCGACCGGGGCCGGTTGATTCTTGGGGGCGCCTTCAAAACCCTCCATTGCGAGGAGGATTTCTCCCAGGATCACTTCCCAAAGGTCTTCCTGCTTGGGAGGCGAGACCTCGAGGTGCAATCGGTTCTGCACCGACACTCGGATTTTGCGGGGATAGGCTCGCTCGAGGTTCAGGACCATGCTGGGGTTGAACTCCGCGGTGGCTTTCTGGTTCAGTCGCAGACGAGCGCCCTCGCGGCGCACCTGGACATAATCCACCCCGGCCCTTCGCGCCAGGTCCTTGAGCTCCAAGTTTCTGAAAACAAGCTCAGCGTGCGTGGGGAGCTTGCCGTACAGGTCCTCGATTTCCTCCCGCAGTCGGGTGCGCTCTTCCACGGTCTTGAGGCCGGAGAGACGTTTGTGCAGGGACATGCGCTGCCTCGGACTGGGCACATAGTCCGGGGGGAATTCGCCCGGTCGATAGGTGTCCAGCGCCACCGGAGCCTCCTCCCCCAACCGCTTGCCGCGCATCTCCATCACCGCCTTGGCGAGCAGGCTCGAATACAGGTCGAACCCGATGGCCGCGATGTGGCCATGCTGCTCGCGCCCAAGGATGTTCCCCATCCCGCGAATCTCCAGATCGCGCATCGCGATATTGAAGCCTGAGCCGAGCGCGGTGTTTTCCTGAAGGGTCAGCAGGCGCTGGCGCGCGATGGGGGTGAGTCCCTGCTTCGACGGCACAAGCAGATAGCAGTAGGCCTGGTGCTTGGCGCGGCCCACTCTTCCGCGCAACTGGTAGAGTTCCGAGAGGCCGAAGGTGTCGGCGCGGTTGATCAGAATCGTGTTGGCGTTGGGGATGTCGAGACCCGATTCGACAATGGTGGTGGAGACCAGAACATCGATCTCACCGGAAATGAAGCGCTGCATCACCTTCTCCAGCTCGTGACCCTCCATCTGTCCGTGCCCCACGCCCACGCGCGCCTCGGGGACCGTCTCCTGAACCAGCTCGGCCATGGCATAGATCGACTCCACCCGGTTGTGCACGAAAAACACCTGGCCGCCGCGCGCGAGCTCGCGCAGGATCCCGTTCTCCACGACCTCGCGCTTGAACTCGAGAACGTAGGTTTCGATGGGGAGACGGTTCGAGGGCGGGGTGCCGACCAGCGACATGTCCCGGACACCGCTCATGGCCATGTAAAGGGTCCGCGGAATCGGGGTCGCCGAAAGCGTGAGGACATCCACCTGGGTCCGGAGCTGCTTGAGACGCTCCTTATGTTTCACCCCGAAACGCTGCTCCTCATCAATGATGGTGAGGCCGAGATCGCGGAAGCGCACATCCTTCTGCAACAGGCGGTGGGTTCCGATCAGGATGTCGATCTCGCCCGCGGAGGCCTTTTTAAGGACTTCCTTGAGCTCTTTCGGCGCGCGAAAGCGGCTGATGGCCTCGATGGTCACCGGATATTCCATCATCCGCTCGCGAAAGGTCTCGGCGTGCTGCTCAACCAGGACCGTGGTGGGGGCCAGGATGGCGACCTGACGCGCCTCGCAGACCGCCTTGAACGCCGCGCGCATGGCCACCTCGGTCTTCCCGAAGCCCACATCGCCGCAGATCAGACGGTCCATGCATCTGGGGGATTCCATGTCCTTCTTGACCTCCTGGATCGCCTTCCACTGATCGGGGGTTTCATCGTAGGGAAAGGCGGCCTCGAAAGCGTGTTGCCAAGGGGTGTCCGAGGGGTAGGCATAGCCCTCGACCGTTTCGCGCGCGGCATACAGCTGGAGGAGTTCCTGAGTCAGATCCTCGATGGCCTTCTTGGCGCGCGCCTTGGCGGTTTGCCAGGCTTTCCCGCCGAGCTTCGAGAGCTTCGGGGCGGTGTCGTCCGCCCCGATGTAGCGGCTCACCCGATCAATCTGCTCAATCGGCACATACAGCACATCCTCATCGGCATAGCGCAGCTCCAGAAACTCTCCCTCGCGCCCGCCGATGGTCAGTCTTCGCAACGCCACGAAGCGCCCGATGCCATGATCCATGTGGACCACGATCTGACCCGCCTGGAGGTCGACCAGGTCGATGATCGGCATGCCCATCGCGAATTTCTTGCGGGTCCGGATCTTACGGTAACGTCCGAAGATCTCGCTGTCGCACACGACGGTGAGGTTGGCCGTCTCGCATCGGAAACCCTGGCGCAATCCGCCCAGAACCAGGCCCATGTTGGGAACCTCGAAGGGACGGCTCTTCTTGCGCCGGGCGGCCTCGCGGGTGGTGGCGTATTCCAGGGCGCGCTCGGCCTGCAACGCCGCGCGGCGCATCGAGCCCGCATCCAACGCCTCGACCCCTTCCTCCAGGGCATCCAGGACCAAGTCCTTGATCCGCTCCTTCTGTCCTTCGTTATCCGCAACCAGCAGGAAACGTTCCCCTTCCCGCGAGCGGCGCGCGATCTCCTGAACCCGCATCTTGAAATCGAGGCCAGTGAGGTTCGGACGAGTGACCGGGAGATTGATCTCCTCCGGCGGGGTGGCCGACTCCAGGGCGAACTCGGAGATTTCCACCCAATCGAGACGGCTCATTCCCTCGCGGAGATCGTGGAAGTCCTGGTGGAAACTCGCGGGCGGGATTTCGAGCAGCGGGTTGTCCTCCTCGATCTCCCCCTCGGCCTCGAAGAACACGCGCTGCGAGTGCATTCGCTCCACCAGCGCGGTCACCCGGCGGGCCTCTTCCTCGATCAGCTCGGGGCGATCCCAGAACACTCGGCAGCCCCCGGGGAGGAACTCCGAGAGACAGTGCAGCCGCCCCTCCTTGCGCCAGGCCGCGAGCAGCAACCGAAACTCATCCGCCGCTCCGAGGGTGAGATACTCCAGTGTCTGACGCGAGCGTTGGGAGAGAAGGTCGAAGGTTCGCAACGATTCGATTTCATCGCCAAACAGCTCCACGCGAACCGGCTCGGTGGTGGTGAAAGGAAAGATGTCGATGATTCCCCCGCGAACCGAGAACTGCCCGCAATCCGAGACCAGCTCGCAGGCCTCATAGCCCTCATCGAGGAGGAACCGCGCGAATTCGTCCCGGTCGAGGCAGGCGCCCGCGCGAAGCACTCGCTCCGAGTGGCGCACTCGCGCAAGGTCCGGCATCCGCGCGAGCAGGGCGCGCACCGGGGCGACCAGGATCACGCGACGATCCTCCAGGATCCTCGGTTCTCCGGTCTGGAGGTCGGAAAGCGCCTCGAACACCCGCAGTCGGTCGCTCTTGAGGTGGATCTCGGGGGGTTTGTTCTCGTAGGGCAAGGTCTCCAGGTGGGGAAATGGGATCACCGGCGGGAGCTCGCCGCGCGCTCCGCCCGCGCGCAGGTTGTGCCAGAAATCATCCGAGTTCTGGAACCCGAAGAAGTGAAGGCCATCGACCATCTCCTCCATCGCGAGCTGGTCGGGAACCACAACCAAAATGGGGACAGTACTCGCGCGCGCGCACGCGGCCACGACCGCCACGCGGCTGGAGCCGAGCGCGCCCCCAACTCGGCGTCGAGGCCCGGGCGAAAGTTCGGCCCATTGAAGTTCGTCGAGCAGATGAGTGGGGTCTTGGGGCATGCGCTTTCAGTCCCTTGGCGAGAATCGGTCGAACGGCAAAAGCCCCTGGCCCAACTCGGACCAGGGGTCTCCACTCCCAAAGTCTACCAGCCCGACGGGAAACGGGTAGTCCGGAGCTCGCGTGGGGGAGATTGCGCCTTGAAAAGGCCGGTCTGGAAGGGGTATGGTAATGTCAGGTGGAATTCAGCCATCCCCGATGGGGATAGGCACCTCTCGGTTCGCCGGGGGAAAGAGGGGGAGGATCGAACATGAGGGGAGTGTGGAGGTTGGAGAGCCCGTTCAAGGCCCTTGGGGTGGCCTTGGCCCTTGCGGCGCTGGTTGCCATCCCGGTGGGGGTGTCCGCGCGCAGGTCGGTGGTCGAAATCCGCGGGATTCAGTTTTCCTTCAACGGTTCGGCGGTGTACACCCCTGTCGCCGGAACCATTCAGGTGCAGGTCTCCTCAACCGAGCGTGGAGACCTCGACATCAAGGCGACCCGGAGAGCCAGGGGCTTTGGGGCGGTCACTGATGTGATTCTGAGTTTCCCGAACGGCATCCGGAACCTCAAGGTGGATGGAATCAAGGGGCACCGAATCCGGGTGGCGGGTATCGTCCAGTCGGTCGATAAAGTGGACCTGAACGGCGCGGACTTGGGCGGGACCGTGGAGTTTGGAGGCGCCGGAATTGGAATCACTTCGGGGCGGAATCCGGACGAGATTAAGATCAAGGACGGTTTCATCTACCCCAACGGGCTGGGGTCCTCCCCGGCGCTCGCGGCGCTTCAGAGCGCCCTGGAAAACGCCGTGGCGGACACAGAGGCCATTGAAGTCACCGACGAGGAGCTGGAGGGCGATTCGAGCGGGGAATAGCCCCGCTCCCGGTCGATGTCAGAATGGATGACTAAACCCGCGTGCGCGGGCGGTGGTTCCGTTTCAGAATGTTCGGACAAGTTACTCCAGCGGCAACGGAGCTTCCAAATCTGAGGTGGAGGTAAAGCGATGAGTCGAGCCAAGTATCTCTGTCTGTTCTTGTGCGTCGTGATCGGGTTGGCGGTTTCCGCCCCGAGCTGGGGAGCTATCACGTACAATGTGTTTGGGATTACCGTCAAGTTTACCGGATTCGGAAACGCCTACTATGATCCGACCGACGACACGCTGACCGTGGAGGGGGGGTTTCCAGGGAACATTACGATCACCGTGACCCGGACCGCCTTCCTTTTCTGGCCTGAGGGATATGTCGACGTCTATCTGCTCCTGGGCGGCTCGAATGTCGGCACGCTCACGGTCAAGGCTTTTTCAAACTTCCAGGCGTATGTGACCGGAGCAGTGAATTTTGTCAACAAGGTCTCGTTCACCAATGGAAATCTGGGCGGGACTGATTTCTACGGCAACGACGGGGTCGTGATCAACTCCTTCTTCAACCCGGCGCAAGTAACCCTCAAGAACGGTTGGATTTATCCGAACGGCCTGGGGGTGAAATCCCTCGCCGCGAAGTCGGATGGTTCGGCCAAGCCCGAGGGCATCAGCGCCGAGGAGCAGGCCAAGTGGCAAGCATCCAAGAAAGCCGCCGCCGAGGAAGCCAAGAAGAATCCACCCGCGGTGGTCGAGGAAGACTCCTCCGAGGAGTAAGGGAAGCCGCTGAAATACCGGGCTTGGAGCGGGGAATGGCTGTCGCTCCAAGCCCGGTTTCGTTTTGTTCGGATGGGATGAAAGGAAGAACCAAGCGCGAGTGAACCCTGTCGAACCGGTGCTCATTGGCGGCGCGGGCCGCTCCGGAACCACCTTGGTCGTGGATATGTTGGGGCTCCATCCCCACCTCTCGCCCATCTACGAAACAGATTTCGTTCTGCGGCTTCTCAAGTGGCTCCTTTCGGGGAAGCGTCACGGGGTGGAGGAAACCCGCGCCAAATTCGAGGCCTACATGGACGAATGGACCCGTCCTCTACCGATTCGTCCGCACGAAAAACGCCCCCAGGAGCGCTATCATCATGGCCCGCACTATATCCTCTTCGAGCGCGAGTTCGCCATGGAGCGAACCCGCGCGTTTCTGGCGGACCTGGGCCGGCGCGCCCCCACGGAAGCTGCGCGGGGATTAATCGAGGATCTCTTCGCCGAACACCGCCGCCGGGATGGCAAGCCGCGCTGGGTCAACAAGACCCCGGACTACATTGACCACCTCCCCGACCTTCAGGCCGTGTTTCCCGACATGCGTTTCATCCATGTGGTCCGGGACGGGAGGGATGTGGCCTGTTCGGTGCTGACCCGCTCGTGGGGCCCCTCGACCATCAAGGAGGCCGCGAGTTGGTGGCGCGAAAAGGTTCTCAAAGGCTTTGAGTTCGAAAACGCCAATCCGGATCACTGCCTTGTGGTCCGGTACGAAGACCTGCTGCTCGAACCCAAGAGCGCGCTGGCGCGGGTGTTTGCCTGGCTGGGAGCGGAGCCTCTGCTCGAGGATGTGTTGACCAACTATGCCGGGGACGAGAAGAATGTCCGTCTCGATCCCTCGCGAATCGGAGACTGGAGGAAGACCTTCGGACCCTCGGATGTCCGAACCTTCGAGCGCAAGGCGGGGGATATCCTCAAACGCCTCGAATATGGCGAGTGAGCGCCTCTCGCGCTCGAACCGCAACCCGCGCCGGATGACCATGCCGACATTGCCTCAAGACCTTCTCTCCGCCCTGGCCAAGAAACGTCTGGTGTTCACAGTCTCCACCGGGCGCAGCGGGACCGATTTCCTCGCGCGGGTGCTGAGCTTTCTGCCGGATGTGGATTGCCGTCACGAGCCCAAGCCGCGCTTTTCGGAATACATGCGCGCGGCGCAGCTCGATCCGCGCATCGCAAGCCGCTTCTGGATCCAGGAGAAGCTTCCGCGACTCGCCAAGGTCGAGGCGCCGATCTACATCGAGACGAGCCACCTGTTCTGCAAGGGATTTGTGGAGCCGCTGCTCGAATTGGGGGTCGTTCCCGACCTGATCTGCTTGCACCGCGGCGCGCGGGATGTGGCCCGGAGCCTGTACCAGCTCAACCACATCCCGGGACGGCGGGTGTTCGCCTCGAATTGGTACCTGGGACCCGAGGACCCGGGCGTGCTGCCCTTGCCGGGTTGGGAGGAGCTCCAGGATTACCAGCTCTGCTACTGGTACTGCCTGGAGATTGCCAGGAGAACGGAGGTCTATTGCACGGAATTCCTCGCGCGCGGGGCGCGCGTGGCCAGATTGTCCCTCGCCGAACTCAATGACCCGGCCGGGTACGCCCGTTTGATCGAGGCGCTGGACTTGCCAAAGCCGACCTGGTGGGGGCGATTCCGCTATGAGCGGGCCCGGAACACGCGCACCAACATCAAGGCAAGCAAGAAAGTGCGTCACGATCTCCCCCCGAACCTGGAGGAGTTGGAGCAGGAGGTGATCCGGAGGTCCGGGTGGGAGCCGGGAGTTGCGCGCCCTTCCCGCGCCTTGCCCTAGGCAAGAGGCCGGGTTATGCTGTCATGGATTCGTTGATCCCCCCTTCAGGCTGTTTGTGAGGAGCCACACCCGCGTTCGATGCTGTTCAACTCGATTACCTTTCTGATCTTCTTCGCGATTGTTCTCGCGCTCCATAACCTGCCGATATCCTGGACCTGGCGCAAGGCCAATCTCCTGGTGGCCTCGTACATCTTCTATGCCGCCTGGAATCCCCCCTTCGTGGTGCTGCTCTGGATCACGAACCTGATCGACTGGTACGCGGCCTGGGCTTTGGGACGAACCGAGGGGGCGAAGGCCCGAAAAGTTCTGATTGTCATCAGCATGGCGGCGAACCTCGGACTCTTGGGGTTCTTCAAATACGGGAATTTCATGCTGGAGAACTTCATCGAATTGGCCCACATGGTCGGGATCGAATACCACCCCGCGCCGTGGAGCATCATCCTTCCGATCGGGATTTCCTTTTACACCTTCCACTCCATGTCCTACACGATTGATGTGTACCGTCGGAAATACAAACCCTGCGACTCGTTTCTCGATTTCGCGCTCTATGTCGGTTTCTGGCCTGCGCTGGTGGCTGGACCGATCCTGCGCGCGGACCCGTTTCTGGAGCAGTGCCGGACCCCGCGCAAGGCCACCGCGAGGCAGTATGGCTGGGGACTAACCCTTCTGACCCTCGGCCTCTTTTCGAAAACCATCCTGGCGGACTGGATCATGGGTCCGGTCTCCGATGATGTCTTCGCCAATGTGACGGGGATGAGTTGTCTGGATGCTTGGGTGGGGGTGCTGGCTTTCTCGGGGCAGATCTACTTCGACTTCTCGGGATACTCCCTGTGCGCGATGGGAACCGCGATGTGTCTCGGTTTCATGGTTCCCGACAACTTTCATTTTCCTTACGCCTCGATTGGTTTCTCGGATTTCTGGCGGCGCTGGCACATTTCGCTTTCCAGCTGGCTCCGGGATTACCTCTACATCACCCTGGGGGGAAATCGCGCGGGCCACCGCCGGACCTATGTGAACCTGATGCTGACTATGTTGCTCGGGGGTCTGTGGCATGGAGCCTCCTGGAAGTTTGTGGTGTGGGGTGGATTGCATGGGGTGTATCTGGTTGTGGAGCGCCTGTTCCGGAGCCGCTGGGGTGAGACCTGGATGACCGAGACGCGCAGGCGCCAGATCGGTTTCGCCCTGCTCACCTATTTCCTCGTCCTGATCACCTGGGTGTTCTTCCGGGCCGCGAACCTTTCGGATTCCCTTTCGGTGCTCGCCACCATGTTCCTCGGAAGCGGAAACCCGATCTTCCTCCCGGACAATCAGATCCAGCGTGTCCTGCTGCTCACGGTCGGTCTGCTGGCGGCCCATTGGCTTCTCCGGGACTCGAATCTGGAGGCGGTGGCCGGGCGGCTGCGAGGATGGCAGGTTTCCGTGGCGCTCGCCGGACTTCTCTTAACCATGATTTTGAACGCCAGTGGGGATAGCCGTGGCTTCATCTATTTCCAATTCTAACTCACGGATTCCGAGCCTGCCGTATGGCCGCGCCTGGGCGCTGGCCTTCGGGCTGGTGGTCGGCTTACTGCTGCCCATGGAGGTCCTGGCGCGGCTGAATGGGTATCCCGGCGCGCCTAAAGACGACCCCGCGTTGTGGGCCTTGGCGCGCAGCCATGTGCGCGATGATGACCCCCACCAGGTGGTGCTGCTCGGCTCCTCCCGCATGCAGCTCGGCATCGACAGTTCGATCTTCGCCGAAACCCTGGGCACCGATCCCCCGATCCAGCTCGCGATCGTGGGGAGCTCCCCGGTTCCTGTCCTGAAACACCTGGCCGAGAAATCCGGCTTCCAGGGGACGGTGCTGTGCGAGATCTTCCCCGGAATCCATTTCAAGGCCGACAACCGACGTTCCCTGGCGCGCCCCAAGGAGTATCTGGAATTCTACGACAATCGGACCGCCACCGCCCTGTTGGAACGTCAACTCAAGCTTTGGGTGGAGCTCTCCTTTGCCTCGATGAACTCTCGGTTCCGACCCAGTCGGGTGCTCAAGAACTGGATTCGGACCGGCGAGCCTTTCCCGCCCAGCGCGATTGTCCACGCCGACCGCACGATTGACGCGGATTTCACCCGCGTGGATGACCGTCGCGAACGGGACGACACCGGGCAATATGGTCCCCCCATGTCGCCCGAGCAGTTGGCCGCGGCGCTCCGGGAGATCGAGGCGGCGGTGTTGGCGATCCATGCCCGCGGAGGGCAAGTGGTGTTCACCCGCTTTCCAGCCGCCGACACTCAATATGAGGCCGAGGGGGGAATGTATCCTCGCTCGGTCTTCTGGGAGGGCCTTGGACGGATTCAGGGGGTTGCCACGATCCATTTCACCGACTACCCCAGTCTGTCCCAGTTCACCGCCGCGGATGGCTCTCACCTGGATTTCCGAGTGGCGGAAGGTTTCTCACGGGAACTCGGGAAGATTCTGGCGGACCGGGTTCCACGCTTCGCCAAGGCCTCCTCGGAGGGTCTCTCCCATGACGGCGCCGCTCCCGCGCCTTGAGGATCGCGCCGGGGTGGATTACCCTTAGGGTGAAATGCGAACCATGGGACGAATCATCACGTCGGTCACCATCGAGAATCTCTTATCGCGTGATAAGAGGATCCACTGCGACGCGCTGGTGGACACGGGCGCCTCCCACATGACGCTCCCCTTGGCTTGGCGGGACCGATTGGGGGAGTTGGAGGAGGCGCGTCGCATTCGCCTTGAGATGGCGGACCAGACCACGTTGGAAGGCGTGGTCTGCGGGCCGGTCCGGCTTCAAATCACCGGGTTCGAGCCGGTCTTCAGTGAGGTCATCTTCGTGGACATGGTTCCGGATGATGGGGACTATGAACCGCTGATCGGGTACATCCCCCTGGAGCAAAGCCAGGCCGCGGTGGACATGCTGGGGCACCGTTTGGTGCATGTCAAAAGACTGGATCTGAAGTAACACCCCTCCCGGGAGCCGCTGCTCAGCCCCCCCCTCCTTCTTCTTCACTCCTCGCACCCTCCAAAATCCGTGAATTGGACTTGTTGACAGGTGCTACGTTTAGCGTTTACGATAGACGTAATACATTCAAGTGGGAAAAGGTTCATGCACATCGACGACCAGAAACCCCTCCAACGTGAAATCCTGCTCGGGTTTTGGAAGGTCCACATCCTCCATCATGCCTGCGAGGGGGCTGTGGTGGGACAATGGATGCTCCAGGAGCTTCGTCACCACGGCTATGACATCAGTCCGGGGACTCTGTATCCGATCCTCCACAGGATGGAGCGCTTGGGGTGGCTGCGGAGCGAGGTGGAAGCCGGCGGCGGCCCCCGCGCCAAGCGCTCCTATTACGCCACGGACAAGGGGCGATGTGTCCTGAGGACCGCTCAGGCGAAAGTTGCGGAGCTGGCCTGCGAGATCCTGCCAAGGCGAGAGGCTGCTCATCTCAGCGCCGGCCGCCGGAGGGGCGCCTGATGCCCCCCCTACTCTTCGTGGGCGCGGTGGCCTTTGCAGCCGCCGGATTGAGCTTCTTTTCCGGTTTCGGACTGGGGACAGTCCTGCTTCCCGTGTTTGCACTCTTCTTCCCCGCTGAGGTGGCCGTGGCCGCCACCGCTGTTGTCCATGCGGTGAACGGTTTCTTGAAGGTCTTGATGGTGGGAAGTCACGCCGCCCCATCGGTGGTTCTCAGGTTCGGCCTTCCCTCGGTTCTCGCGGCTTTTGTCGGCGCGTCCGCGCTCGATTATGTCTCCCATTTCGGGGTGCTCGCGACCTATTCGCTGGGTTCGAGAACCGCGGTTATCACTCCGCTCAAGGTGTTCCTCAGCGGCGCCATGTTTGTGTTCGCCTTGTTTGAGCTCTTGCCGCGCCTGCGTGAACTTCGATTCGATCGAAAGCACCTCGTTCTCGGCGGCGTTCTTTCAGGTCTCTTTGGGGGCTTCTCCGGTCACCAAGGGGCGCTCCGCTCGGCTTTTCTGACCAAAGTGGAAGGTTCCACCGAGGCTTTTGTCGGGACCACGGCGGTCATCAGCCTCATGGTCGATGTGACCCGCATCGCGACGTACACGGCCGCGTTCTTGCCCTCGGATGGGGTCGGTCCGATTCACGCGGATGGTTGGAATCTTGTGCTCGCCGCCGTTGTCGGATCTTCTTGCGGGATTCTGCTGGCGCGACATTTTCTGGCGGCCATCACCATGCAGACGGTGCGGGCGTTAACCGGATTCCTACTGCTTGGGATCGCCGCCGCGCTGGGCACGGGAGTTATTTGAACTCGTCTGTCGCGCGCGAGTGGTCCGGGATGTATGTGAACAAGAGGGTAAGGAGGGCTTTCCCCATGACCCACTCGACCAGATCCACCGGGGTCTTCTTGCTCGGACTCGTCCTCGGAGCGACGCTGGTTTCCGTGTTCCGCCTCCTTGAGCCGGACGACTCCTCTGTTTCCGTGTGGGCGGAAGAGAGACCGAGGGACCTCGATCCGATTTGGGTGGAGCGCGTCGGTCTCCTCGAAGGGAAGCTCCCCGGCCAATCTCACGCCATGATGGATGTAGCCTACCATTTCGCCAATCTCTGGTTCGCCGCGCAAGCGGAAAACTGGCCACTGGCGGATTTCTATCTCCGGGAAACCCTGTCCCACCTCAAGTGGGCCGTTCGGATCATCCCGATTCGGAAGGACCCCGAGGGAAATGATGTCGATTTGGGAGGGATCCTCGAGTCGATCGAGACCACGCATTTTGTCTGGATGAGCGATGCCATCGCCAAGAAGGAGAAAGTCCGCTTTGATGAGGTCTATCGCCTCACGGTGGAGGCGTGCCACGCCTGCCACAAAGCCTCCGGGAAACCTTATCTACGACCCCAGATGCCGGAAGCCCCTCCTGAGAAGATGATCCGATTCTCTCCGGATGCCGAGTGGCCCAAGTAGGAGTTCAAGGGAGGGAAACCAAGAGAGACCAGCGCGGGATTCTTGTCGTTGGACCGGAGGATGAGGCTGAAAGCAGCGGAGGATCCGTGACGCGGGGTAATCTGGAGTTACCCGCCAACTCTTCTCATGAATTCAGCGATCATCGCTCAAAACATGGATTGCAAATTCCAGATAGTCCATGCTATTATACGCTTTCTGTTTACGTGGAATCCCGCCCAATCCGATTGCCATTTGGACCATTTGCGGCCCAAGGTTCTAGGAGGAGGTCAAGTCATGCGGTATCTATCTGCGGTGGGGGGAGTTCGAAGCCTTGGAAGGAGGGTGCTTATCGGTGGTTTCCTCTCCTGTTTCACGCTCTTTCCTGTTTTCGCCATCGAAGGTGACGTCAATCTCGACGGGTTTGTGGACGCGGAGGACCTCCTCATGCTCCAGGAGAACTGGCACGAGGGCCTTGCGGAGGGGGCATTCTCCGGTTCCCAGAAATGCGCCGCCTGTCACGAGGAAATCTACCAGAAGTGGCGGAGTTCGCTCCATTCGCTGCTCTATCGCGATCCCTCCGATCCGAGAGCGTCCGTTCTTCCCCCGTGGAGTGGAGATGTCACGGTGAGTGGTGGGGGTCTCTCCCTCACGGCGACCCTGGAGATGCGCGGGGCCAGCGAGTACTGGGCGGTGCTGCACTTCGCCGATGGCGACCGCGAATACCGCGTGGACCGCGTCCATGGCGGTTATCCCATCGACGAGAACGAGGACCCTCGGGCTCCGAACACGGCGGGGCACTCCAAATGGATCGGCAAACAGCGCTATCACACCAAGATCGCGGAGGCATACTACATCCTTCCGTTCCAATGGAATCCGGTTCCGAACCTGGATGGCCAAGGCAAAGGGTGGGGACTGGGGACGGACGAGTTCGGCTCAAGTCCGGACAGCGACGAAGAGAAGGCGGCCTGGGTGGGCTACAACCTGGCCCATTGGGTGGATGCCTCCGGAAACTTTGTTCTCAACCTGGTAACCCGCCCGGAGGAGCGCAACTGCGCGGGCTGCCACCAGGCGGGTGTCAAGCCCGAGTTCGACGCGGATTTGAACCAGTTCCAGCACCACGCGATTGAGCCCAATATCGCCTGTGAGAATTGCCATGGCCCCGGCGGCAAGCATATTGTTTCGCAGGACCCGGCCGATATCACAAACCCCGAAGAGCTGGCGGACATGTTCCGTCAGAGCGAAACTTGCGGCCAGTGCCATTCTCGCGGGGAGAGCATCGACCAGATCAATGGTCTCGCGTTGGAGTATCCTTACGCGGATGGACGGACATTCCGCCCAGGCGACAGCTTGGAGGAGTTCTACCACTTCGACCTCGCCGCCAATCAATGGCCGGATGGAACCGCGAAGAAACACCACCAGCAGTTTGAAGACTTCATGAAGAGCGGGCATTTCCCGATGGTTCGTTGCTGGGACTGCCACGACCCGCATGGATCCGACTTTGAGCATGACCTGGTCGCCAGCGCCCGGGACAATGGCCTCTGCCTGCGCTGCCACGAACAGTCATACAATTCGAGCGCCCACACTCACCACGACGCCCCGGCCAACAATAACGGCTTCCCGCGCTGCGTGGACTGCCACATGCCGCCCTTCCAGCCCTCCGGGGTGAATTTCGACATTCATGCCCACGTCTTCAAAGTGGCCCTTCCGCAAGGAACTCTCGACCACCAGGGAACTGGGTCCGGTCAGCCGAACGCGTGCGCGATTTGCCATCGTTCGGAGAATGGAGCGACGGACACCAATATTGGGGTATGGAACGCGGCTTCGGACATCACCATCGCGACCTACCTGGATGGATTTGCGGACACATGGTGGGGGGACTACCCGACTCCCACTCCGACGCCGGACCCGGTTGTCCCGACTCCGACACCGACCACCATTCCCAATTATCTCGGGTCCGCCCAATGCCTGACCTGTCACGCCAACGCGGGCATCGTGGACAGCGTGACACCGGCGGTTCAGTGGCAGAACAGCCTCCACGCCGCCATCTACCGCGACCCGGATAGCGCCGAGGCGGAGTTCTTGATCCCCTCCGCCAGCTGGACGGGAAACGTCTCGGTTTCGTCTACCGCCTCCGGGGTGGTTTACCGCGTGACCGCAACCTTGGAGATCCGCAACACCGATGAGCGCTGGTTTGTGGTCCACTTCGCGGATGGCGACCGTGAATACAAGGTGGATCGAGTCCACGGTGGGAAAGCGATTCCCGGCAACGTCGACCCGCGCAACCCGAATCGTCCGGGCGGAACCCAATGGATCGGGAAGCAGCGCTACCAGACAGTCATCGGCGATTCGTTTTACATCCTGCCGTTCCAGTACAACCCGACCGCCGACCTGGACAACAAACGGAAGGGATGGGTCGCCTATAACCCGAACAACTGGGTCACGGCCCAGGGGAATTACGCCCTGAATCTGACCAACCGCGCGGAAGAGCGCAATTGCGCGGGTTGTCACCAGCAGGGGGTGCGGCCTGAGCTGGTATACAACAATATCCTGAGCGCAACGCAATTCGACGCCCACGCGGTGGAGCCGAACATCGGCTGCGAGAATTGTCATGGTCCCGGCGGGAACCATCCCGCCCTGGCGTTCACTCAACCGCCAGGCAAACGTGGCATCATTGTTCCCAGCATGCTTGACAACCCCGCGCGCAGGCTCGAAGCCTGCGGGCAATGTCACGGACGCGGCAAGAGCGTGGGTGAACTCGGCGACTACGAACTGGAGTATCCCTACAACGGAGAGCGGACCTACATTCCGGGGGATGTATTGGCCGACTTCTACACGGACGGCGGCGGGGACTGGCCGGATGGCACCTCACGGCAGCATCACCAGCAGTACCTCGATTACCTCTTGAGCAAACACTGGACCGTGGCCAAGTTCGAGTGTTGGGAGTGCCATGACCCGCACGGGAGCGACAACGAGCACGACCTGAAGACAACCGCGCGAGACAACAGCCTATGTCTGGAATGCCACCAGGCGGCCGATTACAACACCACTGAACACACACACCATTCGGGCAATCTGGCTGGCGGCAGCCCGCGGTGTGTGGATTGTCACATGGCGGCGGTCCAGAACTCCGGGGTCAATTACGACATCCACAACCATCTCTTCCAGGTGTTGTTGCCCGAGCGGACCTTGGCCCATCAAGGAACCGCCAATGGCTCTCCGAACGCCTGCATGTTGTGTCACCGCAGTTTCGGCGGGTTCACCGAAACGGACGCGAGTAAGTGGAACGAGGCCAACGACATCAAGATCGCCACGCTCCTTGATGAGATCGTGAGGCAGTGGTGGCCCGGCGCCCTGGCCAAGGAAGCGCAAGACAAGGGCAAGATCAATGTGATTCTGGAAGATCAACTGGATCAGTGACCGAAGGAGCTCTTCCCGCGGACCGTTAATGGAAGAGCCGGATTTCCCCCCCAGCCGTTTTGAGAGAGACGGCTGGGGGTTTTCCGAGAATAACCGGCTGGCCGAAGCGTGCTCCGGTCCCCCCCTCTCCTTGACACCCGCCCCCCGCCCCGGTTTACTTTTCCACTGCCGAAGGGACGGTTCCATCGGAACAAGCAGAGGAGAGCGCACATGGCGGAGGTCAGCTTCAAGGGCGTGAAGAAGATCTTCCCCGGCGGGATTGTCGCCGTGGAGGAGTTCAACCTCGAAGTCCACGACAAGGAATTCCTGATCCTGGTCGGCCCCTCCGGATGCGGGAAGTCCACCTCCCTGCGGATGGTGGCGGGGCTGGAGGAGATCACCGACGGCGAGATCAGCATCGGCGGCAAGGTGGTCAACGATGTCCCCCCCAAGGACCGCGACATCGCCATGGTCTTCCAGAATTACGCGCTCTACCCCCACATGACGGTCTACAAGAACATGGCTTTCGGACTCAAGCTCCGGAAGTATCCCAAGGCGGAGATCGACAAGCGGGTCCAGGAGGCGGCCCAAATCCTCGGAATCCCCGACCTGCTCGACCGCAAGCCCAAGGCGCTTTCCGGCGGGCAACGTCAACGGGTCGCGGTCGGTCGCGCGATTGTCCGCAAGCCCAAGGTGTTTCTCTTCGATGAGCCGCTCTCCAACCTCGACGCCAAGCTGCGCGTGCAGATGCGGACCGAGATCTCCAAGCTCCACAACCGCCTGGAGACCACCATGATCTATGTCACCCACGATCAGCTGGAGGCCATGACCATGGGCGATCGGATCGTGGTGATGAAGGATGGGCGGATCATGCAGGTGGATGACCCGATCACCCTGTACGATCATCCCAAGAACCTCTTTGTGGCCGGCTTTATCGGCTCGCCCCCGATGAACTTCATCCCGGGGCGGCTGACCTCCGAGGGGGGCGCGGTGTTCTTTGGGGATGGACACATCCGAGTGCAACTCGATGAACGCCTGCTCAACGGCCAGGTTCAGGGTTTCATGAATCGCAACGTGATCTTCGGGATTCGCCCGGAGGACATCAACGACACCCAAGAAGTCCGCGAAATCCGCCCCAACACCTCGGTCAAGGCCAAGGTCGAGGTGATTGAGCCGGTCGGCTCCGAATCGATCTGGTACCTTTCGGCGGGTCCCGCCACCTTCATCGCCAAGGTCAACTCGCATGTCCGCGCGGAGGTCAATCGGGAGAAGGAGATTGTCTTCAATGTCGCCAAGGCGCATCTGTTCGACCCGGCCACGGAGAGCGCCATTGTCTGAGTTCACCCCATCCGCCCGATCCCGCGCGGCGCGAGGATAGACCGCATGGAGCTCTCGGCCCGCAAAGAAGGAGGCATCCTTGTGCTCTCGGTCTCGGGGATGCTGGATTCCGGACACGCCAACCGCTTTCGGGAGGATTTCCTCGATAAGGCCGCCGAGGAGACCCGGATTGTCCTGGACTGCGAGGGGCTGAGCTATCTCGACAGCAGTGGGCTTGCGATTCTGGTGAACATTCAGAAGGGGCTTTCGGACCGCGACGCGCGCATGGTGATTTGCGGGCTTTCGGATGGGGTCCTCCGGGTCATCCGATTCACCAAGCTCGACCGGGTCTTTTCGCTCGCGGAGAACTGCGAGGAAGCCCTCGGGGACCTTAGCCGGTGACCCGCCGTCGGCGGGAAAGCACGCGAGTCAGCGCGCGCTGGGCCGGTTCGTCGGTGACAATCGGGCTGTAGTCGATCCCAAGCTTGAAGCATCCCGCCCTGAGCGCCTCGCGGTGCTCCTCCAGGCGGCGGCGGTAAGACTCCCGGATGTTTCGCCCCTCGGTTTCAAGCGGGGTCATCTCCTCCATCCCCTCCACTTCCAAGCTTCCAAGGAACGGAAACTCCACCTCCTCCGGGGTGAGCAGGTGGAAGACTAGTATCTCGAAGCCGCGGTGCGCGAAATGGGAAAGCCCCGATAGGGTCTCCTCCACCTTGTCCCAGAAGTCCGATATAAGGATCAAAAACCCGCGCCGTCGAATGCGCTGCGCGAGGAACTGCAGGGTGGAGCCGGTCTTGGTTTTCCATTGCGGACGGGCCAGCTCCAGCGCGTTGTAGATCCGGCGGAGCTGTTCGGGCGAGGCCACCGGCGCGAGCCAATAGCGCAGCTCCTCATCGTAGAGCGCCAGCCCCACCGAGTCCTTCTGGGTGATCAGCAGGGTCGAGATCGCGGCGGCAAGCTCGGCTCCATACTGCATCTTCTGACGCGGCCCATCGCCGTACAGCATCGAGCGGCTGACATCGAGCGTGATCACCGCGCGCACCGCGGTCTCCGCCTCGAAGCGCTTGATGTACAACCGGTCGCAGCGTCCATAGGCGCGCCAGTCGATGTGACGAAGATCATCCCCCGGAACATATTCGCGGTAATCGGCGAACTCGATGTTCTGGCCGAACTGGCGACTCTCGTGCTGTCCGGAGAGCATCCCCTCCGCGACCTTCCGGGCGCGGATGCCGATGGTCGAAAGCCCGGCCATCGGCATGGGCTTGACGACCCGCGCGCGACGGTCCTTCTCCTTGAGGAGGGACTCGCTCAGAGTTCCCAGCACATCCTCGGCTTTTTCAGTGGCCACGATTCGATCCTCTCTGGGAATGTACCCCGAACCGGACGGAGAGTCGATCCGGGTTTTGTTGGATACGGATGAGGACGAGAGGCGCTCGCGGGCGCGCTCGGCTTGGACCCCTTGCCCGCCGGGACTAAGATTTCCCCGCTCAGGATGCGCGCCGACCGGGCGGCCATCCCACGCGGGAGATCTTGTGAATTTCACTTCCACCCCAAACTCGCTGGTCCTCGGCATCGACACCTCCTCCGCCTGGGGGAGCCTGGGCCTTATCCGGGGGGAATCCCTGGTGGCCTCGCTCACCCTGCGCGTGGCCGAAGGGCATGGCGGTGGTTTGGCCGGGCGAATCGACTGGCTGCTCCGCGAGGCGGCAGTGGACCCGAAAACCCTGGAGGCCATCGGGGTGGTGAGCGGACCCGGGTCGTTCACCGCGCTTCGAGTTGGGGTGGCGACCGCTCAAGGCTTGGGGCTGGCGCTCGGGGTTCCCGTGGTCCCCATCGGAACCCTGGAGGCGCTTGTGAGCGGGCTTCCGGAATCGGCGGGGCGTGTGCTTGCCCTAGCTCCGGCCAGAAAGGGGGAGGTTTTCGCGCAGGTTTTCCAGTCGGACCCGGTTGTTGGATGGCTCCCGTGCGGTGTGGTAAGCTGTGTGAAACTGGAGGAGCTCGGGCGCGAGGAGCCGCCCGCTGACCTGGTGACTGGGCCGGCGGTGGATCTCCACAGGGAGGAACTGGCCGCGATCCTGGGCCCCGGGGTTCGGTTGGGCTCCGTGCTGGCAAGATACCCGCGCGGGGAAGTCGTGGCGCGCCTTGCCCTGAAGCGATTGACCGAGGGGAGTGAGAGTTTTCCCCCTGAGCAGGTGGAGATTCGTTATCTTCAGTCGCATGGGGCCCTCACCATCAAGGAGCGAAGCAAGGGGAACCGACATGCCGAAAAGGGGGAGTCCTAGTTTTCGAGAGTGGCGGGGGAAGGCCCTCACCGCCTGCTTGCTGGCATTTGCCTCCAGTTCCTCGGCGCAGGAGACCAGCTTTATCGAGGCGGCCTATGCGCGCTGGGAGTCGGTCCTCGCCGACCTCCACTCCGGGAAGATCAAGCGCCCCGAGGCGCCTCCCGCCGAAAAAGCTCCCGATGAGTCTCATGTCCTTCCCGCTTCGGAAGTCACCCCAATCATTCCCATCCCCACCGACCTGGTGATCCCGCAGCTCCAGCTTCCTCCTCCGGGGGGGGGAGCCGCGATCATCGACGGACGCGTGATACGGACTCGGCCTCGCGCCGCCCCCAACCTGTTCGGAGAGACGGTCTCGACCGCCAGCAGGGTGGCGCCCGCCTCCTCGGCCGTGTCGCTTCCGGCGGCCACGGCCACCTTGGCGCCGACAGCCACTCCGGCTCCGGTGAAGATCAAAGTGGCCCGCCTGGTGGAAGGCAAGATTGTGATGGTGGAGATCGAGGTGACCCCGACTCCCGCGCCCACCCAGGTTGCCCCGGCCACTCCAACCGCGGCGGCCCCGGCCCAAGTGAAAGCGGCCACCGGGGTCATGGCCGAGCTCCAAGAGCGCCTCGCGGTCGCGGTGAAATCTCCGGAAAAACCGACCGAATTCCAACCTCGACAGCTCGCCAAGATGCGCGAGGAAATCTCCCGCATCGCCGCTAACTTGAAGAAGGAAAAGAAACCCCCCGAGGCCGCGGCCGGACCGGTGGCGAGTCTCACTCAAGTCACCCAACTGCTGGTGAAAATCCATCGCCTTTCGGCGCAAGCCAAGGGAGCGAGTCTGGATGCCCCCACCGCCAAGGCGATCCAGTCCCTGCTCTTCCCCGAACCGCCTAAACCCCAAGCCAAGGCGGCAAGCCCTCAAGTCGCCGGGGCGACAATGCAGTCCGCCACGCGATCCGCCTCCGCGTCTCCCGCAACCTCCGGGGGAGATGACCTCTTCATTGTGGAGGAAGAGGAACCCCAGGCCTCCACTCAACGGGAAATCTTTATCGATCCGGTCACCGGTCAGTATGTCTATGAGGATGGGACCCCGGTCTCGCCGCCTCAACAGCAACAGCCCAATCCTTATTCCCCGCCTCCACCCCCGCCCCAAGAGCAGCCGCCACCCGTGGAATACAGCCAACCGCCTCCGCCTCCGCCGCCACCTCCGGAGTATTATGTTGAGGAGGGAACCATCGGGGGCGAGACCGGCGCCGATCCGGGTTATTACGAAGACCAGGGGTATGTCGAGGAGAACCCGGACGAGATGGAATATGAGGAGGATCCCTCCTTCCAGGAGGAGCCGGAGGTCTGGGAAGAGGGTGAATTCCAAGAGGGCGAGGGGGAGTATTACGAGGAGGATTACACCGAGTTTGACGAAAACGAGGTTGATCCGGACTCGTTTGAGGAGAACTTCGAGTTTGAGTGAGCCTTCGGGCCTGAGATAGAACCCAGTGGAGACCCGCGGACCATTTCAGCGCTCAGGGGGAGCGCGCTCTCACGCCGACTCCATGAACTGGAATGGTCTGATCTCGCATCCGGCGCTCCCCAGGATCGCGCTTGTCCTCGCGCTCGCGCATGGCGCCTTTCTGCGCGCGGATCGGCTGCTCGACAATCCCAGCTTTGTTCACCCGGATGCCCTGAAGCACTTCATCGCCGCCGAGGAGATCCGCGCGGGCGAGCCGCTCACCTGGTTCGCCGTGCATCGCGGGTACCTTCCGTTCGCCTGGACAGTGCGCGCGGCCTTTGGGCTGGGCTCTCATACGCCGGTCACTCAACGCCTGGTGACCGTGCTCTACTCGGCGCTCCTGATTGTCTTGGTGGCCTGCGTGGCGGGGAGTCGATTGGGGCCTTGGGCGGGGGCGCTCGCGGCCTATCTCACCGCAATCTCGCCCGCGCTGATTGAATCCTCCGACAACGGCATCCGCGAGGATTTTCTGGCCTGCTTTTGGATCGCGCTCTTCGCCCTGTTATTCGCGCCGATTCGTGTTCCGGGAGGGGACAAGGTCCGCTGGGGGCTGGTCGGTTTCCTCTCGTGGGTGATTCTGCTCACACGGATCGACTCGGCGCTCGCTCTTCTTGGGATGCTGTTGCTTGCGGGCATCCACCGCCGAGCGTGGACTCAGCTCGGAGTGGTCTGGCGCGCGCCCGCGGTCTTTGCCGCGTTGCTCTTGCCGGTCGTTGTCGCCAACGGACTGCGCTATGGCGATCCGTGCTATTTCGTGGACCGTGAGAAGAAGATCCTGCGCTACTGGGCCAATCTCGAGTTCAAGGGCAAACCCGGTTTTCCGAGCGCGGAGGAGGTCGCGGCCAACTCAAGGATTGGGGACTCGCTTTCCGCGCTCGAATACTTTGGGGGGGTCCTGGGGTGGAGTGAAACCGCCTCGCGCTTTGCCCACGGTTACTGGGACCTTTTTCGCAAGAACATCCTCACCGGGGTGTACGCCTTCTCCGCCTATCCGAACCAGATCGGGATGGTCGGAATCCTGACCCTTGTGGGGCTGGGACTCGCGCTTTATCGAAGACAGTGGGCCCTCCCGCTCAGCATCCCGCTCCTGGTCGTCGGAACGATCTGGACCTACAACATCGCGGGGGGACGTGATTTCCGCCTCTATCAGATTGTGATCCCCTTCGCGATTCTGCTCGCGGTGGAGGGAGCGGTCTTCCTCCTGGAGAAAGCCCGCGCCCTTCCGTGGCCACGGATGCAGCTTCTTGTTCGGGCCGCGCTTGTGTTGCTGGTGGTCTCGAATCCCTGGAACCACGCCCTGGCGACCTCATTCCCGTGGCGGGTCGGGCCGGTTTCGGATGTTCCGATGAGGGCGCGTTTTGTCCCGCCGATGTCCTTCGGGAATGAACTGGAACTCGTCGGATCGGAGTGTTTGAGGGTCGGAGCCTTGGGGCAGCGGTTCAGTCGCTTCGACTCCCTCCGCGCCGGGGACCGTTTCCTGGTCCGGCTCTACTGGCGCAAACCGGAGATGACGGTTACTGGCAGCGGGTCAGTCTCCTCTCCGCCGAACGCGTATGTGGTCTCGCTCGATCATGACACGCTCGGAACCATCGGCATGCTCCGTCCCCATCCGCTCACCGAGAAACACCCGCTCGCTCACTGGCTTCCCGGACAGGTCGTTCTCGATGAAATCGAATACCTGGTCTATCCCAATGTGCGATCGGGTCGTGTCCGTGTGGTGGTCCAGGCTCGATGCGGGGAAGAGCGGGTCGGGGAGCCTCGGGGGATAGCCGCCTTCACCCTGCGCGGTAAATCGCCGATAGTCTCGCCATGATCGCGGCGACCCTGGCGTTGGCATTTCTGTTGGGGAGCATTCCCTTTTCGTGGATTCTGGTGTGGGCCCTTCGTGGCTTGGACTTGCGCTCGGTCGGGAGCGGGAACCCGGGGGCCACGAACGCGATCCGAGTCGTGGGTCCCTTTTGGGGCGGAGTGGCGATGGCTCTGGATGTGCTCAAGGGTGTGGCCGCCGCCGCGGGCGTTCCGATCCTCGCAGGGGAAGCGGCGCGCGAATGGCTCCCGGCGCTGTGCGGGCTGGCCGCGATTTTGGGGAATGTGTTTTGCCCCTTCCTCAAGTTCAAAGGTGGCAAGGCGGTCTCCACCGCCGGGGGGGTCTTTCTCGGCCTTGCCCCACGGTTCACCCTGATCGTCGCGGTGGTCTTCTTTGCACTCTTTAAGGCTACCGGGAAAGCCTCCATCGGTTCGCTGGCCTGCGCGGCGCTCCTCCCGGCGCTCCTCACCTTGGGTTGGATGTTCGATTGGGGGGACCGGCCAACCCTCCATGAAGTCGCCCTGGTCTGGGCTGCCGCGACCCTGGTGGTGGCTCGCCACAAGGACAACATCCGCCGTCTGCTCTCCGGAGAGGAGTCCGCCGCCCTCTCGAAAGGAGCGGAGCGGTGAGCAGGACCGGGGGTTCAACTTCCGGAACCGTGGCCGTGCTTGGCGCGGGGAGCTGGGGCGCGACCCTGGCGCACTTGCTCGCCGAAAAGGGCCTTGCGGTCCACCTGTGGAGTCACACCCCGGAGAATGCCGCGCGGCTCTTGGAGGAGCGGACCCTTCCTGGGAAGCTTCCGGGCTTTCAGCTATCCCGCGCGGTGACTGTCGGCCATCGGTTGGATCAGGTCCTCGCCGGCGCAACCACGCTGGTGGTGGCCGTGCCGAGCCGTCACTTCCGGGAAACCACCGTCGCGCTTCGCAAGGCGGTCCGCGCGCGGGAGTTTCGGGAAATGCTGACGGTCACCGCGACCAAGGGTTTTGAATTTGGGACCCTTAAGCCGATGACTTCGATCCTCTCCGAGGAGCTTGGAGTCGAGCATCCGGTGGCGCTTTCGGGACCTTCGCACGCCGAGGAGGTCTGCCGGGGGCTGCCCACCACGGTGGTCGCGGCTTCTCGGAGCATGGAGGCCGCGCGGGCGGTCCAAGACCTGTTCCGGACACCGCGCTTCCGGGTCTACACCAGCAATGACCTAGTGGGGGTCGAGCTCGGCGGCGCGCTCAAGAATGTGATCGCCATCGCCGCCGGAGCCGCCGCCGGAATGGGTTTCGGAGACAACACCATGGCCGCGCTGGTGACACGGGGCCTTGCGGAGATCGCGCGTCTGGGAGCGGCGATGGGCGCCGACCCGCTCACCTTTGCCGGGCTTTCCGGCTTGGGAGATTTGGTGGTGACCTGCGCGAGCCCCCACTCCAGGAACCGTCGCCTCGGCATGGCGCTCGCGCGCGGGGCCACTCTCCAGCAGGCGCTTTCCGAGATCGGCATGGCGGTGGAGGGGGTGGAGACCGCCCGCTCGGTCCAGGCGCTCACGGCAACGCACGGGATCGAGATGCCGATTGCCTCGCAAGTGGCGGAAACCCTCTTTGGGGGAGTTCCGGTCCAGGAGGCGGTGACCGCCCTCATGTTGCGTGATCCCAAGCCGGAGAAGGCCTAAACGATGCAATTCCCGGTGCTCGCCAAGGAGTTCCGTCTCGCGTTGCGCGGCAGGCAGACCTTCCGCTCGGCGTTCCTACTGTATGCTGGGGTCACCCTGCTCACCTCGATGTTCTGGCTGATCGCGAACGAGGAGGGACTTGGGTGGCGGCGCGAGACCTACTCTCGATTCCTGTTTCTGGTGGTCGTTTTCGGCGGCGGGGTGATGTTCTGCTTCCATGCTTGTGTCATGGCCTCGCGGATCCTGGTGGTGGAGCGCGAAACCAAGACCTCTTCCCTGCTCCGGACGGCGCCGATCCGGCCCTCCTCGCTGGTTTTTCAGAAGATCGCCACCCCGATTTTCCTCGAATGGCTGCTGCTCTTCGGCCTCCTCCCGGTGCTTTCGCTGGTGTTCCTCTTGGGCGGGGTCGGGTTTTCCGAGTTCATCCTGCAGTTGGCCAACCTCGGGGTGTGCCTGAACACTTCGGTCCTGGTGGGGGCCGTGGTTTCGTCTCTATGGAAGTCCTCGAGCAAGGCGGCGGGCAACGCCCTTGCCATCCTTTGGGGCGTGGGGGTGGGATTGCCGCTGGTACCCACGCTCTTTGAGAGCTTGGGAACGGCCCTCCCGTTCCTTCTGGGGGGACGGTTCCTCGAGGGCCACTTGATTTACATGTGCGAACTACTCGCCTGGGCGACCTATCCGCTCTCCTGCCTGTCGCCCTTCTGGCTCGCGGGTTCGGTTTACATCATGGACCCATCCGGATTCTATCCCTTCCCGGCGGATGAGCTGATGGGGATTGTGCCCGATTGTCCGCCCTTCGTGGGCTGGATGCTCCATCTGGTCCTCCAGGGGCTGCTCTTTCTACTGGCGGTGCGCGGCTGGAAACGGATCACCGAAGAAGCGGATGTGGCCCCGGAGGTCCGCGAGGTGCGTGGCGTTCGGGGGTTCCTCCGCTGGTTGCGCCGGGGCCGGGTCCGTCGGGGGCACTTCCCGGAGTCCTGGCGAGCCTGCACAGCCCAGGAGGATCGCGCGCTGTTCAAGAAGGGCTGGGCTGAAAAGGGGTTTTTCGCCGTGGTGGTCGTGGCTCTTCTGGTGAGCTTGTTCCGCTATGTTTCGGGCAGCGGACGGGATGCCCTGGTGGTTCTGATCAACTCGCTAATCTCGACCACCTTCGTTCCGACTCTGCTGTTTTCGGGGGTGCTCGCCACTTACGCCTTGAGGCGCGAAAAGACCCGCGACACCGGCGTGCTCTTGCTGGTGACCCCACAACCCGCCAAGGCTTTGGTCTTCGGCAAGTGGCTCTTTTACCAGCTCCTGGTGGTCGCGGTCCTGGTGGCCGCGTGCGCTTTGGTCTGTCTGGGGACACTCTTCGTGAGCTACGCGCTTTTCCTGGGGCCGATCTCGTTTCGATTCCTCGAGCTTGTCCCCTACTACGCGGTGTTTATTCCATTGGTCACGATTATCGGGTTGTATTCCGGACTGTCGCGTTATCGTTCGGGGCTGCTTTCGCGCGTCCTGATCCCCGCCGGGATGTTTTACTTCCTCTTCATCATCGTGCTGAATTTCTTCGGCGGGTCGCGGAACGCCTGGTTGTGGGAGTGGCTGGTCACCTTCATCCGGGACATCCTGGGGCTGGGGCTGCTCAACCTGACGGCGCTTTCTCTGGTGATGCCTTGGGGAATAGCTCCAAGCGAGCCGGAATGGAAGCGCCCCTGTCGAATCGCGCTGGGCTTGATGACTTTTGTCCTCGTCGGTTATGAACTTCTTGGGGATGTGAGCGACGAATGGAAGATCAAACGGCTGGTCCTTGCGACCCCGCTGTGCATCGCGTGGCTGATCTGGCTGCGCCTCGCGAGCCGTCCCACCAACTGGTGGGTTCGCGCGCTCCTGGAGGAGCACAAGGGGATCTGAGCTGGTTTCAGCCGCCTGTACGCTCTCTCCATTCCCCTTTATCATTGCTCGCGCCGATGACCGATAAAGACTCCATGCCTCCCGCGGATTCCACGGAGCTCGCGAGCCTCGCCCTCCGGAAGGTGGCCGCGGCAAGGACTCACGCCCGCGAAGCGTTCCTTGAAAGCGAAACCTATCGCCACTTCCAGCGGCGCATTGATGAGGTGGTCGAGGGGTGGGAGCGAGTGCTCACCGAGCTTCTCGGCGAGGCCAACGATCTGCTCCTGCGCCAGAATGAGGAGCTGACCCAGGTCTCCGAGCGCCTCACCCTGGAGATGCGTCAGGTTCAAGCGATCCAGGAAAGCCTGCTCCCCCAACGCCTGCCCGAGTTTTCGGGCCTTGAGTTCGCCAGCCACTATCTTCCAAGCGGCGAGGCCAGCGGGGACTATTACGATTTTCTCGACCTCTCCAGCAACCATGTCGGGGTCCTGGTGGCGGATGTCTCCGGGCATGGGGCCGCCTCGGCGGTGGTGATGGCGATCATGCGCGTGCTCGCGCAAGCCAACCTGAACCAACTGCTGCTCGCGGGCGGGGCGCTCTCGGTGCTCAACAGCCTGATGACCCGCTTTGTGCCGGGTGAGCAGTTTGTGACCGCGATCTACGGAATCTACAACCGCCTTTCGGGGTCGCTTTCCTATGCCACGGCCGGCCATCCGCCGCCGATCCTGATCCGCGCCGAGGATCGCTCAGTCTCGTTGCTCCCGGTCAAACCCAAGTTCCCGCTCCGTATCTTCGAGCCGGTGGAGTACGAGACCCTCGAGGTGAGACTCCAGCCCGGGGACGCGGTCATCTTCTACACCGATGGCCTCACCGAGCTCTGGAACATCGACCGCGAACTCGCCGGCGAGGCGCGCTTGGTCGAGTGGCTCCAAGGCTCTCCCGCGGAGACCGCCTCGGGGATTCTGTGGGGGATCCTGGAACAGGCCTCGCTCTTCACCGAAGGGCGCCCCCCGGTGGATGACTTCACCATCGTGGTGATGAAACGCTCGGAGAGCGCCTGACATCTCTGAGCGCCCTCCAATAATCCTTCTGTCCCGGAGGACCGTCGATGCGAAAGACCACCTTGTTCGCCGCCGCGATTCTGGCTGTCTGCGCCTTGCGCGCGCAGGCCCAACCGATCGACATCGGGGACCGTCTTGAGCTGTTCGTGGACCGCTTCCTGATCGAGCGCCTGCAGGACGCGGAGCTTCGACTCCACGAGCCCACGCCGGCGGGGGAGGTCTTGCGCTTCGACCGCCCCTGGGAGGGGCGCTACTGCGGGTATGTGAGCGTGTTCCAGGATGGGGACCTCTTTCGCATGTACTACCGCGGCCTGCCGCGCGCGGGGAAAGACGGCTCCGACATTGAAGTCACCTGTTACGCCGAGAGCCGAGATGGAGTTGCCTGGGAAAAGCCCAACCTCGGAATCCACGAGGTGAACGGCTCCGGAAAGAACAATGTGGTGCTCGCGAACCTCGCGCCGTTCTCGCACAACTTCAGTCCGTTTCCGGATACACGCCCGGGGGTCCCGGGCGAGGAGCGGTACAAGGCCCTGGCCGGAACCTCGGCAACCGGCCTGGTGGCGTTTGTGTCGGCGGATGGTCTCAACTGGAGGAAAGTTCAGGACGCGCCCGTGATCACCCAAGGGGCGTTCGACTCGCAGAATGTCGCCTTCTGGTCCGCGACCGAGGGGAAGTACCTTTGCTATTTCAGGACCTGGAGCGAAACCCAGTTCGGCGGGTTTCGGACCGTGAGTCGCGCGACCTCGGAGGATTTCCTTCACTGGTCCGAGCCGGTCCCGATGCGTTTTGGGGACACCCCTCCGGAACACCTCTACACCAATCAGACCCTGCCCTACTTCCGCGCCCCACACCTCTATCTCGCGCTCGCCGCGCGGTTCATGCCCGGCAGACGGGTGGCGCCGACGGAAGCGGCCTTCACGCTGGGGGGTGATGCCCAGTATACCGGCGACTGCTCCGACACCGTGTTGCTCAGCAGCCGTGGCGGCGCGGATTATGACCGGACTTTCATGGAAGGGTTCGTGCGACCGGGGATCGGGCTTGAGAACTGGACCTCGCGCACCAACTACCCCGCGCGCGGGGTCGTGCCCGCCGGAGAAAGCCGCATCGCCTTTTACATTCAGCGCCGCTACGGTCAGGATGCCCACTTTCTTGAGCGCATGCTGCTCCGCGCGGATGGTTTCGCCTCGGTTCACGCTCCTTACGGCGGCGGAGAGCTGCTCACAAAACCGCTTCGCTTCACCGGCAAAGAGCTGGCACTGAACGTCTCCACCTCCGCGGCGGGTGGGGTCCGAGTGGAGCTGCAAGACGAACACGGCGCGCCGATTCCTGGGTTTGCACTCGAGGATTGCCTCGAAATCATCGGGGACGAGATTGAGCACACGGTCGCCTGGAAGGGTGAAGCGGATCTGAGCGAGCTCGCGGGAAAGACCGTGCGGCTTCGAGTGGCGCTGAAAGACTCCGATTTGTATGCGCTGCGGTTTCGCTGACGCCTCAACTGTTTTCAGCGCTCGGTTGGAGCAGACGCTGTGAAAGACCGTTGCGCAGGTATGGTGAAAGGGATTCGATTCGCAGGGCGCGCTCCGCGCTCTCTAGGTCGCTCGGATCAAGCAGCACCAAGTCGGACATGGCGCGCACGCTGAACCCCACGGGATCCCGCTCGACCAAGTGGATGGGGTCCCCCGCCCCCACCGACCCCTCCTCCAGCACCCGCAGGTAAAAACCGACCCTTCCGGTCTGAACAAAGGGGCGGAGGATGTCCGGTCGTCCCATCTTGATGCCGAGCTTGAAGCAGGGCTGGCGCGGTTCGGAGACTTGCAGGAGTGTCTCACCAACCCGGTAGATATCGCCGATGCAAACCTCCTCCTCCAGCATCCCGGTGACTGTCAGGTTCTCGCCGAACTGCCCCGGCGGAAAGTCGCGCGCCTCGCCGAGCTCCTCGCGCCAACTCGCATAGTGCTCAAAGGGATAGGCGTAGACCGCCTTCTCCAGGCCGCCGTGGTGCCGACGGTCGGCCTGGATATCGCCGAAGAGTCCAAGTCTTCTCACCCGGACCCGACCCTCGACCGGCTGCTTAAAGATCCCGGTCCAAACCTCGCGCCCCTCAAGGCTCACGACACGGATGGGAGAGACATTGACGGAGTGGAGGTTCATACCCCGAACTGCCTCATGTGGTGCGAGAAATGGACGCCGTGGATGCGCCGCCAATACTCCAAGGGCTGCGGCCCGAGGAAGGGACTGATTCCGGTCCGTGTCGGCTCCTTCTCCGCCGCGACAAGAAATCGCTCGATGGCGTCCAAGAGCAACTCACGCTCGCGCTCGAAACTCTCCGAAGGCTCGGGAGTGAAGATCTCCGGAGCCTTGAGACCTTTCGGCCACCTGGTGAACCAGTGGAACACCAGGCGCTTCACCATGTGGCGACTGAACCAATTGCTCCGGTCCTCGACCTCGACCTCGCCCAGCGACATCTCGATGGAACGAGTGAGATGGCGCATCAGCTTGGTCGCGCTGAGCGACCCCCACTTGGGGGCGCTATCCGCGCGAAGGGCCGAAATTCGGGCCACGAATTGGGGTTGGGTCTTGCGGTTCAGGAAGACAACAGGCATGGCCGGCCTCCATCCGAGTTCATTCCTGTCAGGGTACTTGCCAGACGCAAAAAGCTGAAGGGCGAACCCACCGAGTGGATCCGCCCTTCGTTCAATCCGTTGTCCGAGGCGCTTAGAAGTGGAAACGCGCGCTCACTGTGTTGTTGATGTCGCCATCGCCGAGGAAGCGATACTCGATGCCGTAATCGAGGGTCAAGTTCGGGTTGTATACCCAGCCGATGCCGGCGGACATGGCGTGATAGGAGGTGTCGAAATCCCGATCGTCGCGGAAGAAGGTTCCGCGAATCCGGTTTTCATAGTCCCACATCTGATACCGATAACCCAGGCGCGCGAGCAGACAATTGAAGTAGTTCTGCTCCACGCCGACCCGGAATCCCCACCCATCGATGTCCTCGTTGTTGTCGAAGAACTCATCTTGGATCGGGTCGTAGGTCGGGCCATCGAAGGTGTGGTTGTTGTAGTCCACCGAGGCGGCAAGCAGCGTCCGCTCCAGCACCTGCCAGGAATAACCGAGCTCCAGGCCCCAGCTGTCGAGGTCTCCCTCGTCGCTGCCGATGGTCGCGGTGTCCACTTCCGGTTGACCGTGAGCGAAATAGCCGCTGAAGCCGAACACACAGGCCGGGCTGGCGCACGGGCGCATCTGCAAACCGAAGGTGTGGCGGAACCCATTGTCGAGCTCATAGTCCGAGAAGTCGTCATCGACCTCATCGTTGAAGTAGGTCAGGCTGTAACCGATAGAGAAGCAATCGTTGATCGCGTAGCCGTAACCGCCGTTCACACGCCAGCGTTCGGCCTCGCCATCGCGGTTGTTGTCGATATCGGTGTCGTCATACCAGCCGCCGAACCCAAAGACCCCCTTGCTGTAGCACGGCAGCACAAGCTGCAGCCCGCCTTGATCCTTGCGTCCGTTGACCTTGCGCCGGAAGGGGCCGCCGATGGCCTTTTCGGGAAAGGTGTTCGGGCCGGGGAGATCGATAAAATCGACATCCTCGCCGGAAAGCTCATCGTGGCTGTAGTTCAAGCCGACCTCGGGGCCTTTCACGAATCCGAGTCCCGCCGGGTTGTTGTAGACGCTGGAGATATCGGCGGCGGTGACTCCGATGGCGCCCGCCATGCCGACTTCGCGGGCGGTTTGCGGCAGGTCGTAGAAACGATCCACGCGGCTTTCAACCAACCACTCCTCATATTCATCGGCCCAGGCGGCGCCTCCCACCCCCAGGGCTGTCAGGCAAAAAACCCAGAAAAGCCAAAAAACAAACGCCCTTTCATTGCACTTTTTCATGTCGCAACTCCCGTTTCCCCATAGAATGGCAAACAAAATATCGTCACTCCCCGCATGGGGCTTGACGACATTTTTTACATTTTCCAGACCGACTGTGGGAAACCAAGTTCTCCCCCCGAAGAAGCAAGGTTCCAGCTCAAGGGAGAATATACGCAAACCGCCTCCGTCTGTATAGCCCCTTTTCGCGTGTTTTTCGGGTTCCCGGTTGACGGATGGTCAGGGTGACGTTGGGGAATTGACCGGGGCTGGAGGGTTGGGGTAAGGTTCCTGAGTGTTGTTCGCCTCGGTGGGGCTGTAGCTCAGCTGGGAGAGCGCTTGAATGGCATTCAAGAGGTCAGGGGTTCGATCCCCCTCAGCTCCACCATTAAATCCTTCATAAGATTGGACTTAGGTCAGCCTAAAAACACCCTCTTCCAGAGCGACACCCCCCTAAAACCCCCTTATTTACCGGGTTCTGCCGGGTTCGACTTGGCACATGTGCCAACTAAGTTGTTCAGATTCCAGTGCCGGGAGTGCCGGGAGTGCCGCAGTTTTGAAAACTTCTCCATGCGGGTCTTGAGGATCAGCGATAGAAGTCCCCTGATGCGACAAGGGCCGCCATCGCTCGGCGGCGTGGCGGCCCTCGTTCTGGAGGTTCTGGAGGTTCTACAGGTCGCCCAGAGTCCTCTCGACGACGGCGACGATGTCGGCGTCCTCCAGCACGCCGCGACTGACGCCGAGGACTCGGCAGACCTCGTCGATCCTCTCACCGGGCAGCGGCCTCTCGCCGGTGGTCCACCTGCTGACCGTCGCCTGGGTCACGTTCAACCGCTCGGCGAGCTCGGCCTGCGTCATCCGCCTGATCCTCAAAAGCGCGTCGATGTTCGTCCCGATCACGTTCAGTCCTCCTCTCTCGTCACGTCCGGCTGCGGGACCGGCTGGTCGTCGTCCCACCGCTCCGGCTCGTGGTCTTCGACCCACATCGCCAGCGCTTCGGCAAGCGGGTCGGCGTCGTCGTACCAGACGACCGCCTGGGCGTAGATCCCGAAGTCGTGCGGAAACCACTCGACGCGGAACCTGAGCCCGACCTCCCTCGCCCACGGGAACCGCCTGCCCAGCAGGTCGACGTAGCGCTGGCACTCCTCTCGCATCGCGTCCACGTAGTCGGTGCCGGTCCGGACCTGGACGCAGTCCTCGAAGAGCGGCGAGCTGGACAGGGTCGTGCGTGCCCTCATCGCTTCTTCTCCCACGGCATGGGCGGAACGGAGTCGTCGTCCCACCGCAGCGGGATGTTCTCGTAGACGTAGCGCGCCCAGGTCTCGCGCTTCAGCCTGTACCGCAGGACTGCCACCATCTGGGGAGCTTCGGCGTCGTCCCTCTCGTCGGAGACGTCTGCCCCGAACTCCATCTCGCCCGTCGCGTTCTCGACCCACGGGAACCTCGCGCGCAGCATGTCGAGGTACCGCGCGAGGCCCTTCGTCGTCGTCGTCGGGTGCTCGTTTGCGGGTGCAGAACCGAGCGTCGTGACGTCCATCATCGTGCTTTCCTCCTCTCTGGCTGTCGCCGACGCCCCGCGCTGAAGCGGAGCGTTTCGCCCGGGTGCCACCCGGGTGCTCGTCAGGGCTTGGCGGTCTGTGGCTTGGCGGCGGACTTCCTGCGCTTGGCCGCGCGCTCCTCCTTCGGTGTGAGGCGCCAGAGCTCCTTCTTCAGCGACACGATTTGCTTGTCGAGGCTCTCCTTCTTGGTCCGGAGCTCGGCGAGCTCGCCCTTGACTTGGGTGTACCGCTCCCGGTCGGCGGCCGCCCTCTTCGCGGCGACGAGGGACTCCAACTCCGCGAGGCTGAGGTCCGTCGTGCTCGAACCTTCCGATGCTGTGGTGGTGGTCTTCTTCATCTCTGTCTCTCCTTCGTGTCGTGCTGCGTTTTCAAAAAGAGTGGGGGCCGCCAAGCGGCCCCCACCCACGCTTGTTCAGGTCGTCCAGCGCTCGAAGACCTGGTCGACAGGCGTGAAGCCGCGTGAGCCGAAGACGTCGCTGACCCGGTCCACGACGTGCAGCGGCAATCCTTCCAGTCGTCCGGCCTCGGCGGCCTCTGCGAACCTACGGAGCGCCCTGCGCTCCGCGTAGGTAGCGGATTCCCAAACTCGTACGAATTCCATGAGCGTCTTGATGTCCATGACCTTCTCTCCTTCCTTGATTTGATGGGTATACTTTATACCAAACAGGTAGCCGTGTACACAGTTTTCTGTGACCGCCCGAGAAGTTTTTTTTAAGCCCAACCGTGAGTGCTACTTGCGTACGTGCTCGCGGGTTCAACGCGGCGGAGAGGAGAGGTAGAATGCTAGCCATATCAAAGAAGGAGGGCAGAGACGATGGAAGACGAAGCGCGAGACGACCGGCCGTGCGTGTTCTCCTACACGCGAAGGCAGGCCCTAGAAGACGGAGTTCTGGTGGACGTGAGCGAGCTCGCTCGGGAGGCGGGTTTCAAGCTCCCGGTCGCGGTCACGTCGGAGGTGTGGTGGGGGCACGTCGCCAGGGCCGCGCCGCCCGAGTCTGAGAGCGGCAGGCTCTGGGACCTCCTAAACGTCCTGCGGATGCTCATCCGCGCGCTGCCGGACGGGAGCAGGGCGGACCGCCTGGAGTTCCGGGTCAGGTTCGGCGAGGAAGACGTGGACCTCTGGGCCTTGGTCGGGCCCGGCGACCGGATCGACGAGCCGGTCTTGACGATCATGGTGGTGGGGGAGGACTAAACGATGGCCCAGCCAGAGAGAGTGACGTTTCGGACGTACGACGTCGAGGACGACGATCCGCTCACGTTCGCGGTTTTCCCAGACGATGTCGTCCTCAACAGGACGTGCCAGCGCCGTGCCGCCGCGTGCATGCTCCTGGACGACGAGGCGACGTTCTTCTGGGTGAAAGAGGCGCAGACGATGCGCGAGACCAGGCCCGCGACCGTCGCCGAGGCCGGACCGCTGATGGCCGCGCTCGAACGAGCTGGGTACGAGCTGGTCGAGGCGAGCGTCGCGAAGACGGGGCCGAAACCGAAACCGCCCGAGGAGGCGCGCGATGAGGCGGCCTGAAGAGAGGACGGCGGTCGTCTTCAGGGTCTGGCGTTCTCGTCCCAGGACGGTCCTCGCCCTGTTCCCGCTCGAACCCGCCGACGCCCTCGGACGATGGTGCCTCTCGTACGAGCGCGTGGGACAGCACGGAGCCGCCGACTACCTCGCCTGCCTCGACGGCACCAGGCCAGCGACGCTCGAAGAGAGCGCCGACCTGCGAGAGGAGCTGGAGCGCATCGGGTACCAGCTCGACGTGGTCCAGAGGAGGCCGGTTGACGCGCCGCGAGTCCGGCGCTAACAGTTCTACCAGCGGAGGTGCGAAGATGGCCGTTCCAGCGAAAGTTCAAGAGAGGATGTGCGCCGGGTTGGCGCGGATGAAGCCGGTCCTGCTCCAGCAGAGGCAGAGGGACGTTTCCGAGGCCGACACGGTCACGCTCGTCAAGGACACTCTGGAGTGCGTGTTCGGCTACGACAAGTACGCCGAGCTGACCGGAGAGCTCGCGATCAGGGGGACCTACTGCGACCTCGCGGTGAAGCTCAACGACAAGGTCCAAGCGCTGATCGAAGTGAAGGCTGTCGGGATCTCGCTCGACGACCGCCACCTGAAGCAAGCGGTGGACTACGCCGCGAACCACGGTTGCGAGTGGGTGGTTCTGACGAACGCCATCGTGTGGCGGCTCTACTGCGTGGTCTTCGCGAAGCCGATAGACAAGCAGCTCGTCCTCGATTTCGACCTCTCTCAGCTCGACCCGAAGCGCGAAGAGGTCGCCGAGGCGCTCTATCCGATCACGCGCGAGGGAGTGCTGAAGGGAGCGCACGCGGCCCTCCGGGACAGGCAGGTCGCCACGAGCCGCTACATGCTCGCGGCGCTCGTCGTCGAGAACGAGAACGTCCTCACTACGATCAGGCGAGAGCTGCGTCGAGTGGTGGACATCGGAGTCGAAGAGGACGAGCTCTCGCGGATCCTCGCCGACCAGGTCGTCAAGAGAGACTGCTTCGAGGGAGTCCTGGCCGAGCAGGCCAGAGAGCTCATCCAGAGCAGGGTCGGTCGGGCGATGCGTAAGCCTAAACGGAAACGAGAAGAGTCCTCTGGAGACGACCAGAGTCCGCCTGCGGACGTCGTGGAGCTCCGTCCCTCCGAGGAAGGCGCGGCCTGACCGTCTCCGAAAAGCTCCACCCGAGTCGGGTCTCTCTCCCCGGGAAGCTCACCGCCGTCGTCGCGTTCGTCCTCGACGAGGTCTGGACCGAACCGGCGCTGGCAGCACTCTACGTCACCTCAGACGGCCACGTGGGGACTTGGGAAGAACTCCTGGGGACGCGCGAGGAGCTGCTGAGCGGTCTGCTCGCTGCCTTCGACCTGGCGGGACTCACGCCGGAAGAACGAGCAGAGTTCTGGAGGCGCTACCTCGAACGCGTGGACGACGGCGTGACGCGCGAGAGATTCAACGGCCTGACCGCGACGCTGAACTGAGGCGAGTCTCACCACCTGGCTCTGTCGCGCCGGGCGTCCACGTGGCACCCCCACCTGTAGCGGTGGTAGCCGCTGTCGCGGCACTCGCTCTCGCAGATGAACGCGAACATGTCGTGCGTCAGGTACTTCGGCCACCACAGGTCCAGAGCGTCGCCGAACAGGTGCCTCGACTTCTCTTTGCCGCCCACGCTCGCGTTGTGAGCGGGACAGCGCACGCCGGACTCGACGTGGATGGGACAGTCCCTCCCCGCCGCGACGCACGACTTGGACCTGATCCTCTCGAACAACGCGGCGGCGTCCGGAGAGAACGCCCTGAGGCCGCATCCGCAGCGGCACTCGACCTCTCCCCACGTCAGGTGCTCCGAAGGACCGAGCGAGGCGTCCCAGCTCACTTGACCGGCGGCGTGCGGTAGAGCAGGCGCTTCAGCGGCGCGGCGGCGTATTTCACCGCCGCAGAGATGATCGGCTTCGAGACCAGCCGCTTGAGCCAGCCGACGTTCCGCTTTTCGAGCTCGGCGCTGACGAGCGAGACGGCGTAGTCGTAGCGTTCGCCGCTGGGCTTTCCGGCTCGCTCCAGCTCGGCGGCGGTGACGACCGCCCCGACGACGTCGATCATCACTCCGAAGTCCTTCCAGACCGAGTGGAGCCCCGCGAGCGCGAGCCCCGCGAGCGCGATGCAGACAGTCGTGAGGTCTCCCTGGTACACTTCAGGCAGTCCCGCGTGCGCCGCCGCGTTGGCGAGGATCGTCCCGAGCGCCCACTTCGTCATCAAGATCGCCTCCGAGTGCTGCTTGGTCGTGACTTCGTTGCTCATCGTTTCGCCTTCTTTCTCGCCCAGCGGACCAAGTCTCTGAGCCGCCGACCGTGCTTTCCGAACCGCATCTTGAACCCGAACCTCCACCCCTTCGTCTCGTGGGCCGGACCTTTTGGGTCCAGCGGGTCTCCCACCCCCATCACCGAATTCCCTTAATGAACGCCCAGACTGCCTCGCCGAGCGGGATTCCGAGCCACTGGAGGACGAGCGCGACGGTGAGCAGCTGGAGCCATCGCAGGATGATGGAGAGCTGCGACGACTGGTTCCGAACCACTTCGTCTAGGCCAGGCACTCCGTTCCCGTAGAGCGTCGCCTTCATCCCCTTCACGTCTTCGCGGAGGTCGTCGAGGTTAACGGCCATATTCCGACTCCCTCAAGAGGCCGAGGCGGAGCACCAGCTTCGACCTCTCGGCCTCGTCGCTCGCGATCTCGTCCGCCCACGCCGAGGCGTTGTCGGCGACCACGTCTCTGACCACTCTGCGCTCTCGCGCGTGGACTTCGGCGATCCGCTTGTACGCGCGCCGCATGAACGAGTCGTTCGTCAGCGAGAACCAGCGCTGCCACACGAGCGGGTGGACCGGGACCTGCTCCGAAGTCGTCGAGGGGACCGCTCCGGCCAGCGCCAGCTCCAGGACCAGGTCGATCGTTCCCGCCGGGTCCGCGTTGAGCATGTCTACGGCGGTCCGCTTGAACTCCAGGACTCGCGTCAGGTCTATGACCTCCGCCGCGCCCGCGAACGGACCGAACCCCGTCTCCTGAGCTCCGGCTGACCCCGCGAACAAAGCGAGCGCCAAAAAGAGAACCCTCATCTCGCTCTCCCTCCTTTAGTTGTTCAGCGCCGACGACTGGAGCATCCACTCGTCGCCGCCGACGTAGACGAACGTCACGACGTCGTTCGCCCCGTCCAGAGTGATGTTCGCCCCGCACTGGATGTTCCCGCTCCCGTCGCGGATCGTGATCGTCTTTCCCACAGTCCCGACGAAGGTCACTCTAGAACCCACTCCGGCGGCCCCGTCGATGTCGTAGAGGTCGTCGGACCCGGCGGTGCAGGTCAGCTTGTGGACCGAGCAGCTAATCGTCACGGCGTTTCCGCTGATCTCAAGCGTGGTCAGCGAGCTCCCGTTGTGCACCTGCCCGAGGGTCATCGTGTCGCCCTGGTCGGAGTCGACCGAGAACTTCGTGGTCGTGCCGCCCGAGGCGTAGATCCTCCACTCGTTCGTCGTCGCCGAATCGTAGGCGATGCCCGACTCCCCGGTCCCGTTCCCGTACAGGATCACGCCGCCAGCCGTGTTGTAGCTCCCGATGATCGGCTTGTACGCGTAGACGTTGCCCGAGTCGAAGGCGAGCCTGATAGTGTTCTTGTGCACCACGTAGCCGAGGTCGGACCCGTCTACGTACCGGAGCGCGACCCCGTCGCTGATCGAGGTCCCGGCGATAACCTCGCTCGTCCCCCCGACGTTGGTCACGGTCAGAGTCGAGGTGCCGCTACCGGGCCCGGTCACGGTGACGTTGCCCGCGTCGGAGACCGAAAGCCGGGTGGTCCCAGACTGATTCTTTATCGAGAACGATCCCGAGGTGGTCTTCACCGTGACCTGGTCGGTCACGAGCCCGCCGGAGAGCTGCATCGTCCCGTCGTCGTGGTCCAGCCAAGCGTAGGTCGAGCTCGCGTTTCCCCAGGACGTCCTGTTGTTGACCGTGTCGAACGTGTTCCGGATGTCGTTGTCCCCGCCCCAGAAGACGACGCCGGACCCGTCCACCTTGAAGCGCTCGAAGCCCGCCGTGTAGACCGTGACTCTCCCGCCCGTTTCCTGGTTCGTGAGCACCAGGTCGCCCGTCGAGGTCTCCAGGCCCACGAGGACCCCGTCTCCCGCGTTGCTCCCGGTCGAGGTGTTGATGAACTGCATGATCGCCGAGCCGGAGTCTGGCTGGTAGAGCGTGACGAGCCAGTTGTAGAGCGCCGTGCCGAGGGAGAGCTTAGCGTGCCCCGCCACCGTCTCCTTGATCTGGAGCATCGTCGCCTCTCCAGGCGTCGGGTACGTGTACTTGTTGATCTTCAGCGTCTCTCCGGTCGCGCTGGTCTCGAACTGCCACTCGCCGCCGTACACGCTGGGGTTCCCGCCGAAGTGGAGCTCGGCGTTCGCGTGAGTGAGGTAGGTCTTCTGGAGCGGGAAGAAGACGCCGTTCCCGCTCGTCCCGTCGAGCGTGATGTAGGTCGTCGAACCCATCTTGAGCGCGCCCGAAGTGTTGACCGTCCCCACGAGCTGGAACCCTCCCGACCCGAAGCCGATCTGGACGGTCCCCACGTTCGATCCGTTGGCGAGGTGGAGGACGCCGGTGACGGCGTCCCAGTAGTCGGGCTGCGTCGCGGGGTCGTTCGCCGCTCCCACCTGGACGTAGCCGTCGGTGACGTACGTCCCGTGCACCTGGAGCGCGTTCGCGTCGAGGAAAGTTTCAGGCCCGACCATGAGCCCGGTGGGCCCGAGGCTGACAGACTCGCTCACGAAGAGGTACCCGGTGTCGGTCATCCTCACCCCGTTCTCGAAGCCGAACGAGTCGTCCTCGATCCACGCCTCGCCGGAGTCCCGGACGGCGTCGTGCGAGAACACCACCGCGTCCCTCGCGAAGATGTTCTTCGCCCAGAGCGAGCTCTTGCTAACCAGGGCGTCGATCACTCCGTTCCCGGTCGTCTTCCAGGTGGACCGTCCCGAGTTGATGAGGACGTTCGACACCGGGTTCCCGTCCACCTCGTCGGGCGGGAGCGGAGTATCGGTCGGCGTCGCCGTGTTCGTGGGAGTGGGCGTCGGCGTCCCTGGGCCCGGAGTGGGAGTCCACGTCGCAGTGTTCGTCGCCGTGGGCGGCACCGGAGTGTTCGTCGCCGTCGGGAACGCGGTCGGAGTCTCCGTCGGCGTGTGCGTCGGAGTGGACGTCGGAGCTCCGACCGGAGTGTCCGTCGGAGTCGGAGTCGGTCCGGAGTGGACGACGACCAAACGCGGGCGCTTCGTGGGGTCGTCCCAACGCACGCGCATCTGCCTGTCGGAATTGCGCATGATCAGGACGAACGAGAGCGTGAACCCCTCGGCTGGCATCCTGTCCGGAGCGCAGCAGTAGTTCCCCATGACGTTGAACGTCACGGTCTGGTTCGGTCCGTCGCTCGGCTGGGCCTCTATCGACCCCGCGTGGATCGAGTCGTCCGGGTGCGTGTGGGCGACCTGCGGGATCATCCAGGACTCGTCGTACTGCCACGGGTAGTTGTTGTCGCCGTCGAACCAGTCCCAAGTCGGGAGGTTGACCGGCGCGCGCAGGACTTTGTACAGGAGGAGCGTCTCGGGAAAGGTGAAGCTCTCCTCGTACTCGTCGAACTTCAGTTCGACCGAGTCCAAGACGACGTTCGTCGGGACGGAGCCGGGCTCGACGGTGAAGGTGACAAGCAGGTGCTGGTAGATGTCGTACGAGGGGAAAGTCGAGACGGTGAGCGCCGTCCCGTCGAGCTCGTGGTGCGCGCGCGGGTCCTCGTAGACGAGCAGGCCGTCGTCGAGGGGGTCCGCGTCGCAGTAGACCGTCACCGTCGCCGCTTCGACGGAAGCGCTGGCCAGGAACGCCGCCAGGAACGCCGCCAGGAACGCGCGCCTCACGACGCGCCTCCCGGCGCTGGGCTCGGCGACGGCACCGGAGTCGGGATCGTCCTCGTCTCGCCGTTCGGGTACGTCAGGACGGACGTGACCGGGTCGTAGCCGACCGGGTCGACCGTCGGAGCGGCGCAGCCCGCGAGGACCGCGAGGACCGCTGTCAAGAACAACTCGCGCATTCGTCCACCTCCAGCCGCTTATCTACCGCTCGCTCACGTCGCGGGTACGGCGGTCTCCAGGTGCGGCTCCAGCCAGTAGCGCCAGACCTTGCGGACGAGAGACCCGGACATCTCAAAGCCCGCCAAGCCGAGGGCCTCGCGCAGGTGCAGGACGCTCATCTCGGACCTGCCGTAGGCCCCGACGTTGAACCCGAACGGACCGTCGCCCCACGACGCGTAGGCCGCGTTGCCGACGTCGTGGTACGCGGACGGGTCCGCAAGGTCGCGCGACGTGTCGAACGTCACGGCGTCCAAGCAGGCACGGGCCTCGTTGAACTTCGCGTCCTCGTCCTCCCCCACCTGCTTGACTCGTTCGGCCCACTCGCTGGGAGTAGGATCAGTCAAAGACCACACGTACCGCCCAGCGAGTCCTGGAGTCCCGCCCAGCAAGTCCGCGAGCGACATCGGTTCGGAGTCGGAGGACCGCCACGACGCGGTCGGCTGGTCTTCGGTCACGGTCGTGCTGCCGTAATCTTGCATCACGCAAGTGTCCAGCGTGGGGCTCGTTGGCACCCCCCCTTTCACCACGAGGAGGGGGTATTCCTCCGGGTGGAGCGGGTCCCCGGGGCATCCCTGGTGCTCGGCGTGCTCGATGTTGATGCCCGCCACCTGGCACACGTGGTGGGCGGCCGCATGCGTCTGGTGGTTCGCCCCGAGGTCGAAGTAACCCAGAGACAGGGACGGTTCCGGTCCGGCGAGACTGACGTCCGTCCACGACCCCGGGTGCGCCGCCTCCAGCGCCTCGGTGGACAGCTGACCGCCGAGCTCGAGCACCCGAAACAGGTAACCGACCTCTTCTGTCAAGGTCGGGTCTTCGATCTCGCCCTGGACGACGCCTTCGTCCAGCCAACCGTCGCTCGTCACGGTGTAGTTCGAGTCGTCGCACGGATTGGCGACAGAACCGCTGAGAGTGACGCGGTACTCCGAGTACAGCGATTTCTCCGAAGAGGCCTCGGCCTCGGACTTCGCGTACAGGACGGCCATGCCGCCGACGCCCGGCGCTGGGCTCTGGGCGATGTACTTCTTGTGCTTCGCCGTCGCGCTGCCCACCCGTCCGATCGCCTGCTTAAGCTCGACCACGTGGCACAGGTTGATCCGGCACTTGTCTCCTATCGGCCTGGCGGCCCAGTCCTCGGCGCTCGGCACCGTCTCCCACGGGAACGGCGGCGCTCCGCCGAGCGAGCGGCACCTGTCCACGGCGTCGCGGAGGTAACCGGGGGTCGTGCCGCCCACCTTGACCATCATGTGCGGCGCGAAGTGCGAGGTGGGCTTCGGCGCGACGGCGGTGTTCCACGTGGTGAGGGAGATCCCGAGGAACTCCTCGACCGCGTTGATCGCCGCGAGGACGTCTTCCATGTCTTGGCCGATGCCGACGCCGCGGATCTGCTCGTACGCGGCCTGCTTGACGTCGTAGAAGCCGCTCATGGCACGTAGCTGTCGTAGACGCTGACGAACAGCCCGTTGTTCCCCTTCTTCAGCCCGAGCCCGCCGGTCTGCCCCTTCGAGTCGATGCACTTCGCCTTGTCCGGCGCGAGCATGGCGCGGTGCTCTCTGGACGCGTCAACCGCCTGGGTCCCGAGCTCTATCAGGTCGCTGAACGAACCAGACCCCGTGGAGTCGTACACGCGCGACTGGACCGACATCCCGGTTTCGCCTCCGGAGACCAGCGAAGCGACGAGCTGTTTGAGGTCTCTCACCTCGTCTTCCAGCTTGGCGATTCTCTCGTCTGCGCTAGTCACAGCCGGACTCCTGTCAGGAACTTGGCGTACACGTTCGAGCACTCGAGCGTCGTGGTCCCGCTCTTGCGGTCCACCTTGACTCTCTCGACGATCCAGCCCAGGTCGCCGTCCACGACCCGGTCTCGCGAGTCCAGTATCTCCTCGACCTCGTCTCCGATCATCCAGCTCCAGTCCTCCCACCAGAGGACGATCTGGACCGAGACCTCTGGGACGCTCGTGTCTGCGGCGACGGAGTCGGTCTCCGCGACGAGCCTGTCGGTGGCGTCGTGGGACGCGAGGGCGGTGACCGCCACTCTCTCGCCGTCCGGACCGACCTCGTACCGGACGCCGTCCGTGAACTTCGTCAGCGAGCGGTTGAAGTGCGGCCTGACCCTCTCGCGCGGGAAGTCGCCCACCACTCCCGTGTCGTGGACAAGCTCGTCGCCGATCCCGACGCACTGGATCTGGAACTGTTTGATCCCGACCGTCGGCGTCGCCGCCTCCCCGCTCTCGCGCGCAGCTCTCTGCTCGTCGGTGTAGTACTCGGCTCGCTGCGGCTGCTCGAACACGACCAGGGCGTGATTGCCCCTCGCGAGCCCGACGTCGTCCGCCCGGTCGAGGGGGTCGGCACCCACGTCGCCGTCTCCGCGCCCGAACTCGATCCTGTGCTTCGCCTCGCTCTTCTTCCAGAGCGCTCCGGCGTGGTCTCGCTCCCACAGGACGTGCCTGTCCTGCATCGCCTCGGGGCTCGCCGCGCCCCCGAGCTTGGTCGGCTTGGGCCCGAACGGGAACACGCTCATCGGCACCCTGAACGCGCGCGCCACGTGCGAGTGCGAGTTCTTGCTCGCGTAGGACGCGTCCGACAGCCACGACGCCGCCTCGCCGCTCGTCCAGGTGGGGAGCAGGTCCACGACCTCGGTCGTCCTTTCGCGGTCTCCCCTTCCGATCACCCTGTTGACAACCTTGGAGTAGTCCACCGAGCCCCTGATCGAGACCACGTCTGGAACGAATTTGACGTCCGCGCGACGCATGACCCTGCCGATCCGGATGTAGCGCTTTCGCCACCCGCGCTCTCTCCCGACGATGACGACCTTCTTCTTGTCGTACTCGATGTCTGGGATCAGTCCCGCGTGCTCGATCACTTGGTGGATGATCTGCGCCGTCGTCTGGCCCTGGAGCTTCAGGTTGGGCACCCTGTTCGCGCGCCTGAACAGGTCGCCCGATATCGTGAACAGCTTCTTTCCGTCCCTGAACTCGGTGAGCGGAGGGGGGTCCCAAGACGTGATCCGACTGACATACTCTTGCGACTCCTTGTCCCACCGGCGCTCGGTGTACAGGTTGCCGTTCAGCGTCGCTAAGATCTGCCCGCCGGTGAGCTTCTCAGAACCCTCCAAGTCGACGGTCGTGTCGGCGAGCAGGTACCACGGGTCCCTGACGTAGAGGTCCACCGCGTTCTCCTTCGCGGACGCCTGGATCCCGCGAGAAGCGACGCAGCCCGTGAAGACGACCTGCTGGAGGTTGCGCCTGTTGGACCTCCTCCTGACCTCGACCGTCACGAGCGCTCCCGTCAGCTCCTCGGCGACGACGTCTGGATCGCTCGCGAGAGCGTACTTGCGGTCGCCGAACGGCCTGAGCGTGACCGAACCGCCTGTCGGCCCCTGCTGCCTGTCGAGCGAGACGAGCTCCAGGTCGTGCCGGACAGCGCCGCGAGACGAGGCCCCTCCCCTGTCGTTCGGGCCGTCGAGCACTCTCACCGCGACTGGGTACCTCGTCAGCGCTCCTCCCTTTCGAAGCGTGGCCATCACACCACCTCCGCCGCGAGCGACACGACCGCCGCAGCAGCGGCAGTGTCCACGACCAACCTGAAAGTCTCTTCGTTCTGCTCCTCCCACCCGTCGTTCGACGCGCGCGCTCCGATCAGGTACGTCCCGTCGTCTAGCTCGAAGTCGACCGTGAGCACCTGGAGGTCTCCGGCCTGCGGATTGACGACCTGAGCGACGACCGACTCGTAGTCCACCGGACCGCCGAGCGAGTCGCCGACGTAGACTCTGACCACCGTCGAGGTCGAGTCCACGACCACCGTCGCTCTCACCGTCCCGTCTTCGAGCACCCGCGCGGTCAGGGACTCCGGCGCGCTGGGGACCTCGTCCACCATCTCGTAGTCCTCGGTCAGCAAGGCGACCGCGTAGTCCAGGTTGCGCTCTTCGTTCCCCGCAGCGTCCGTCATCCTCGCCACCAAGCGGTTCTCGCCGGGCACCAGGTCCGTGAGCACGACCGAGAACTCCTCGTCGGGCCCCACCGCGCCGTCGGCGACGGGGAACCAATGCAGAGCGGGGAGCAATCCACCGTCGTCTCCCACCCTGTTCCGAAAGACCCTGTAGCGGACCACGTCCGCCTCGTCGGGCGAGCGCCAAGTGAAAGTCGTCGCTCCGGAGCTGGGGTCTCTGACCACAGAGACGAGGGTCGGCGGAGACGGGTAGGCGTCCACGGTCGCAGAGACCGGGCCCTCGTCTGTTCTCAGACCCAGCGCGTTCACCGTCGAGACCGTGACTCTGTGCTCGCCGTCCGCGAGGGGACCGGACGTCCACTCTTCTGGCATCGCGACCCGCACAGTCCACGAGTCGCCCGCTTCGAACGTCCCCGAGCCCCAACTGCACCGGATCCCGTTGAAGAGCTCTCTGCGGACGCTCCAGGTCGTCCCGCTCATCGTCTCTTCGCCGTAAGTCGCCGTGAACTCCGCGACTCCCGCGACTCCTCCGCTCGTCACCTCCACCGTCACCTCTGCGTACGCCTCAGCGCCGCGCCACTTCCCGTCCGCGCGGAACTCGTTCCCGCTCACGCTCCCAGCGGGGTCCTCGACCGAGACGACCGAGTCTCTCATGTCCGCGACCGGTTCGTCCTCCGCCGTGTCCGGGTCCGCTCCCAGAGAGCGAAAGACCTCGACGCGCGACGCGCGACCGACCTGCTCCCAGGTGACGTGCGCTCGCTGCCTCGGGACCCAAAGCGGCACGTGGTGCCACCCCTCGTAGCCTTCCCACGCGGGCGCCAGGGCGACCTCAAGAGAGACCCTCTCCGCGCCCCGCCTCATCACGTACTCGAAGCTCTTCAGCGCGGCGGGAAACCGAGACCAGTAGACGCCGTCCTCCCACACGTGGAGCGCGGCGTCCGAGTCCTCGAATCCGGGGAGGAGCTCGTAGTCCCAGACGCAGTACACCCTGTCGCCCTCGACGACGTGGTCCAGCTCGACGAGGCGTCCGACCGAAGTCCACCCGTCGCCGAACTCGACAGACTCGCTCAGCGGGTCGTCCGGAGCTACCAGCATCAGGGCACCTGGTTGATCGCGGGCCCGAGCCCCGAGCAGACGAACACGCTTGCCGAAACCGCCTTGCCCGCGTGCTGGACCCAATCTCCGGTGACGAGGCCGTTCGTCGCCTCGAACGAGTCGTCGTCGACGTACCAGGTGGGCTTCCCGTTCCTGCCGACGTAGACGTCTCTGTTGACCAGCATCGTCGCTCCAGGAGTGAACTTGCCGACTGCGACGGCGGTCGCCGTCTGGCCCGTCGTGTATGTCCCCGCGACCCACACCGTCGCCAGCTTGTCTCGGTCGGTCACGTCCGGCTTGTAGAGCTTCCCGTCGGTTGGGTCGAATCGAGCGAAGCACGCCGAGAGGTTCTCCCCGCAGACGCCGGTCAGCGCGGTCGAGCTCGCCCCCAGAGCGGCGACGTCCGACTGAAGGGTCGTGACGTCCGACTGAAGGGTCGTGACGTCGGATTGAAGGGTCGTGACGTCCGACTGGAGACCCGACACGTCCGACTGAAGGGTCGTGACGTCGGACTGAAGGGTCGTGACGTCCGACTGGAGTCCCGACACGTCCGACTGGAGACCCGACACGTCCGACTGAAGGGTCGTGACGTCGGACTGAAGGGTCGTGACGTCCGACTGGAGAGCCGTGACGTCTCCCTGCGCTGCGACGACCGCGTTCCAGACTCGCGCGAAGTCTGCCATCGTCAGCGAAGAGTGAGACGCCTGGTAGGTCGCGTAGACCGTGTTGCCGACCGCGCTGGCGTGGAAACGCAGGCGGCCCTTGAACGGAAGCGCTTGGACCTGGAACTCGGACTCGGGCGGACTGAGCCGGACCGTGTACGGCGTTCCCGTGCCCCCAGCGCCGCTCGTTATCGAGAGGTTGGCGACCTTCGTGGGGTCTCCCCCGACCGCGTGGAGGAGCGCCCAGAGCCCTCCCTCTGGCACTTGGAACGTCTCGTCCGTGATCGGCTGCCTCGCGGTCGTGTCGTCGAGGTCCCAGAACATTTCCAGGAACTGCCGCGCCTGGAGCGAGACGTCTATGTCTAGCGGCGTGAGCCCTTCGTACCACCTCATCCGTACACCGCCGTCGTCTTCTTAAATGTCAGCGTCAATCGCCGCTTGTATCTATTGACTTTTCGCTCCGCGACGGACGCCAGCGTCATCATCGTCCGAGAGCCAGAGTCGTCGGCCTGGACCCATTCGACCGTGCCCGTCGTCGCCTTCAGGGCTTTCCAGGCCCTGACGACGGTCATCAGCGCGGCCTGCGACGCCCCGTCCACGATCACCTCGTAGACGTAGTCTCCCCCCTCGCCGGGACCCAGGTAGCGCGCGACCAGTCCCCCTCCCATGACCGGCTCCAGGACCACGACCTCGTCCGAGTCCGGCTCGACGACGGTGAGCAGGGTCGCCGTCTTCTTAGACTGCGACCTGTGGTCTGGGAAAACGGCCGTGTAGGAGAACGTGCTCGCCACTTCACACTCCGAGAGCGAGCGCCTCTCGCGCTCCGAGCATCGCGTTGGCGTAGTCGCCGGGAGCGAAGTTGGCGTGCGAGACGTTGATGTTCGGGGCAGACTCGCCCCTGAGCTTCTTCAGCTCTGCGGACCTGCGCTCCAGCTCGGGGTCCGCCGTCGCCGCGCCCCCCTCGGTCGCCTGCCCGATGAGCGCGCCCGAGATCGCGGTCCCGATCCCCGTGCCGGTCATGCGGTCGAGCACGTTGCCCGCCGCTCCCTCGCCCCCGAGAAAATCCTTGGTCCCCGAGACGAGCTCTTTCGCCATCCAGAGGTCGCCCAGAGCGAGACCGGCGACCCCGAGCGCTTTCCCCGCGCCCGCGGCCAACCCTCCAGCTTTCGAGAGCAGTCCCTTCCCCGCCGCGGCTCCGCCGACAGCGGCTGCCTTTCCAGCGGCTCCAGCGGCTCCGGCCGCTCCGGCCGCCGTCTCTGCGGCCTGCGCTCCCAGCGCCGCCGCCTTGATCAGCTCGTAGGCCGTCTTCACCGCGAGCAGCCCCTCGCGGAAAGTCTTGTAGGTCCCGATCAGCGCCTTGACTCCGGCGATGAGCGGCCACACCGCCGCCAAAAACCCTCCCAGCGCGAGCCCACCCGCGACGACGGCCTGCGTCAGTCCAGGGTGGTCTTGGGCGAGCCGCCCGATCGTCGCCGCCCACTCTGTAAGCTTCTCGATCATCGGGATCAGGACCGGGATCACGTGCTGGCCGATGGCCATCCCCAGTCCCTGCGCGGCGGTCTTGAGGCGCGTGATGTCGTCGTTGAACTTCTCAGACATCTTGGCCTGGTCGGTCGTCATCGTGACCCCGAGCGTCCGCGCCTCCTCGCGCATCTGCTTGAGCCCCTCGGCTCCGCCCGCAAGCATCGGGAGGAGCTGGGTCCCAGACTTGCCGAACAGCTCCATCGCGACCGCCGAGCGCTCCACCGGGTCGGGGATCGCGGCGACCGCCAGCGAGACCTTCTCGAACAGCTGGTCTGGATTGAGCCCCCGCAGGTCGGCGACTTTAAGTCCGATGCGCTCGAACGCCTTCTCGGCGGAGTTCCCCGCCTTGCCGTTGACCGCTTCGTCCATCGTCCGGGCGAGCTTCTGGAAACCCTTCTCCATCCCCTGGAGCGAAGTGTCAGAAAGGTTGGCCGCGTGGCGCAGTTCGGACAGCGCCTCGACGCTCATCCCGGTGCGTGCGGACATCTTGGCGAGCTCGTCGCCGGTCTTCGCGAACGTGTGCGCCGCCCCGCCGAGGGCCGCGAGCATCCCCGCTCCGAGGAGGCTGGCGGACTTGGCGAGTTCCATGATCGACTTGTCCGCCTTGTTCAGCTTCTTCGCGAGGTCCTTGTCCTCCGCCCCGAGGTAGAGGATCGCGTCACCCAGCTTGATCGGCACTCGCTCTCCTCCTGATCAGCGGCGTGCGCGCGAACAGCTCCTCGTCGCTCACCGCTTCGTCGTCTCTCACGCCGCGCTCGGCGCGCTTCCTCTCGGCGAGCTTGGCGACCATCAGGCAGAGCAGCTCGTCCGTCCACGTCTCGGCGATCACGACCGGGTCCACTCCCCACTCGTGGAGCGCGAGCTCGAACACCGCTCCCCAGCTCAGCGTTTCGCCGTCGTCGCCGCGCTCCTCACCGCGCCCGCCGCGACGAAAAAAGGGGTGAGGACGAACGAGCACAGGGTCGTGAACGCCGTCAGAACCTCGTCGTCGTAGGCCTCCTCCTCGATCTTCTCGCGGACGAACAGCTCTGGGTCGTAGGCGCACAGCGTGTCGAGGACGTCGTCGGGAAAGTCGACGAGGATAGACTTGACCGCCGACGCGAACGCCGAAGGGTCTTCCGTGCTCGCCTCGACCAACGGAACGACCTTCTCCGCCAGCGCCGAGAGCTTCTCCCTCCACTCCCGGCTCCTGCGCACCGTCAGCGGGGGCACCCGCACCTCTTCGCCGCAGAGCCGGACCACGACCGGGTCCCTCGTCACCGCTTGTGCCTCGCTCCGCTCCAAGAGCGCGAGCCCCCGCCCCTTCTGCGCGCCGCGTCCTTTTGTCATCAGGAGCCGTCCGCGATGGTGACCGCCTCGCCCGAGTCGGGGACGAGAGCCTCGAACGCGAACGGGATCAGGTTCTTCTGGCCCTTTTTGTACGACAGGCCGACTGGACCCACGCAGACGCCCTTCTGGATCGTGATCGTCCGCGTCGCGCCCGACGGAGCCTTCCCGAGGATCACGACGGTGACGTACTTCGTCACTCCGGCTCCGATCCCGTCTCCAGAAGCCTCCATGCCCGCGATGGCGAGCCTGAGGTTAGCCAGAGTCGCCTCGGCGAGGTTGCACTTGACCGTGACCTTCTCGGCCGTGATCACCTTGTCGAGCGCTAAGGACTCTTGGTCCACGCGCACGTCCTCGAAGTCCGCCGCGTACTCCATCTCAACACCGTCGTCGGTGTACCCCACGTCCGTTGCGGCGCTGCCAGCGGCCGCGATCTTCAGGGTCGCCAGACCCACGCAAACGTTCGCCTTCGTTCCCACTTCTCACCTCCTGACGTCGTCGGAGGTATCTACCGCTTGGGGAATCGCGGGGATCGGGGGCGGGTCAGCGGACGAGGAGGGTCCAGATCGAGAGGACGTTCGGCCACTCGGTCCCCGGGTCTACCAGGTCCTGACCTGCGACGTCTTCGACCATGGAATCGATCACGTTGCTGCCGACTTGGACGCGCTCGACGCCCTGGAGCGCGTCGTAGACCGCGCCGTAGAGACTCCTAGCGACGAACGGCGTGGACCCCCAGCACTGGATCTGGACCGTCGCCGACGGGAGGTCTGGAACGTGCGGATTGGTCCTGCCTCCCCGGCAGGCGAAGGTCACCGCCGGACCGACCGACGGGGTGTATCCTGGCTTAAGCAACACAGCCCAGACGCGGTCTCCGACCACGGCGGTCACCCCAGAGACCGTCAGCAGGTGCGCCCTCAAGACCGCGTTCGGGTCGACCATCTGCTCATCCCTCTTCCTCGGAGCTCATCGCGGAGCTGTCGGCGCTGCTCGCCGGTCCGCTCTTGCCTACGCTCTCGCGCACCATCGCTTGGAGCGAACTGATGTTCGCCTCTACGGCTGGACGCAGGTACGGCTGGGCGGGCGTCGCGCGGTGCTTCCCGCTCCCCTGAGTTCCGACTTCGATCCAGCCTCCTCGACCGCTAGTCGTGAACCATCGTCCGCCCGCGAACTTCTGGCTCAGCCCGTACTTGATGGAGTCTGCGTTGTGCACCGCGGGGAAGCGCGTCTCGCCCTTCGCGTGCCGCGAGTCTGGGTCCACGGGCGACCGCCTCGCTGCGTCGTCGCGGACGAGCTTCAGCCACTTCCTGAACTGCTTTTTCAGGTCGCTCCGGACGATCCCGAGCACCTGCTCCGGCGTGATCTTGTCGATCGCGAGAGCGACGCCGCCCTTGAACGAGACGTTCTGACCGCGCGCCACCTCACCGCACCTCCTTCAGCACAGCGTGCACGTGGTGACCCCGCCCCGCTGGGTCCATGACGTTCACCACGTCGTAGACACGCCCGCCGACGACGACCTGGCTCTGCTCGGTGATCGTCGCTCCGGGCCCGAGGTAGAGGTCGTGCTCGCCGACCACCGCCCGGTCCGGGCTCACGCCCTCACGCCCGCCCCTGGGCTGCAGAGAGCACGCTTCGGTCGCCTCGCTCCACGTGCCCGTCGGGTCCCCGTAGCCGTCGGTCGAAGTCTGGGAGAAGGTCCTGATCGTGCAAGTGTTAACGAGCAGCCGCCTGAGACCCATCAGCGCACCTCGTGAACGACGTACTTCGAGAGCGCTCCGAGCTCAGCGGTCGTCAGCCCCGTCGTCTGAGAAGCGCCGCCGGTCGCGTAAGAGACGGAGTAGTTCCCGATCCGCTCGCTCGTGGTCTCTCGCCCGTCTTCGGCCGAGTAGCACCGCGCCGCGACAAGCTCGCAGAGGTGCTCTATCGACTCCGGCGCGCGCACGACGTAGACGGTCGCTCCAGAGTGCGTCGACGCCGTCGTCCCGTTCACCGCTCGCCGGACCGTGACCGTGCTCGCCGCGACCGCCGTGACGTACATCTGCTCGTCTCCGACCCTGATCGTGTCGCCGCGAACGACAGACGTCCCCGGAGTCGCCGTCAGAGTCGTCCCATTCGTGGTCGCGACGGTCGCGGTCACGGAGGTCGCGACGAACGGGTCCGCAGTCTCGGCGTACCCCCACGTCCCCGCCACCCGCACAGACCTGAGCCCGTTCGGGAGCGCCTTCTCGCCAGCCGAGATCATCAGCCACTTGGGGTAGGAGTTGTGCGGCAGGAGGTGGCAGTCTGTCCCCTGGACGAGGACCGTCTCGTAGACGCCGTCGCCGTCGTAGTCGCAAGCGACTTCGGTCGCGACGAGGAGGTCCGGAACGATCAGGCTGGCCGCGCCCCACGAGTCGAAGTAGCGCGTCGCGCTCGTCACGAAGAAGTTACGCTGCGCGGCGTCGTCGATCATCCGAGACGCCGCTTGGATCGCGCGGATGACCGCGTCGTCGGCGCTCGACCCGACCAGGCCGAGCCGACTGTTAACGTTCGAGAGTTGAGTGTAGAGGTTCACGCCGTATCTACGGCTCGCGAACGACGCCGGATAGGCAGGACGACGGGCGGAAGGGAGGAGGGACGAACGGTTTCGGCTCTCGCTTCTCCGTCCGCCCCTCGGGGCAGCTCTCTGTCTCTGCTCGCGAAACCACGGTTCCCGGCTGGAAAGTGCGTGGCAGAATAACGCTGGGGTCGCTCACGAGTTTCAGTCATCGTGTTCCCTGCAGAGGTCGGGCCCTCTGCCTCCAGGTCGAAACCTAGAAGCAGAGGGCGCGTTGCCTTCCCCTCTCGCTCTTTGAGCGAGGGGTTGTCGCCGGAAAAGCATTCGCTCAACCGACGACGTTTGCAGCCGAGGACTCAATTGTTGGACGTCGGCATGCTCGCTGGCAGACCACGAATGACCGTCGCGCTGTAGTGCGCTCCGGTCGCGCCGGAACCGATCACAGACGCCACCCTGAGGTAGCGCTTCGACCCGATGTAGCCGATCGTGTAGGCTTTGTTCTGATCCGGAGTTCCGTCGAGAACCACCGCCGAGCCGATCAGATAACCCGCCGCGACGTCGGTGTAGGAGCTGTTGTCCGCGCTGTCTTCTAGATGGATCGTGTGAGTGCCGTTCGTGTAAGCGCCTGCGCTGATCACCACTGTTGCGGCGTCGTAGCCCGCGAGGTCCACGCCGGTGCCGTTCGAGGTCCCGGTCGTGTAGACCGCCGAGTTCAACGAGTTCTTCGCGCTCAGCCTGTTCTTCTGATCGCGGAGCGCGTAGGCGCTTCCGACCATCACGATCATCAACGCCACGAGGGCGACGTTTTTGAAGCAGTCTCTCATCGTTTCTCTCCGTTCCTGTCTATAGAAGACTGTCTGCCGGGGTCAGTGACCGCGTTTCTTTCTCGCGGCCTGCTGCTCGACCGGATGTTCTGCCTGGTCGACTGGCTGCTCGACCGGATGTTCTGCCTGGTCGACTGGCTGCTCGACCGGCTGCTCGACCGGCTCTTCGAGGACCTCTTCGGCGTCCTCCGGAGCGTCCGCCACCTCGGCGAGCCCCTTCGCGATGAATCGTTCGGCTTCGTCGTCTGGGACGTCGGCGCAGTGCCTGTCGTCTGTGACGTAGCTCGTTCCGCACAAAAACCTGATCCACATCTTTGGCTGCCTCCGCAAGGTCTTCAGAGGGGGGAGCTCTCGCTCCCCCCTGGGGTCGTTAAAGCTGCGTCACGCTCAGGCGTGCATCTGGCCGACCACTACCGCGAGGGCGTCGGTGAGGAGCCCGTCGTGGCGAGACCAGGCCTTGAACCCGACCTGGCCAGTGTCGGCGTAGCGCTCGGCGAGCCGCTGGACGACGATCGGCGAACGGTCGGCGATCCAGTACTTTTTCAGGTCGCCGAAGACGATCGCCTTCAGGTTCGCCGTCGAAGCGGGGACGTTGTCAGACACGTAGATCGGCTTGCCGAGGAGCCTGTCGGGGTCGCCCGCCGTCAGGCCAGGCTGCCAGATGTAGTCCTGGCTCCCGCCGGTCTTCAGCTTGCGGAGCTTCAGGGCGGTCGAGTCCTTGACGATCCACCCCACGCTGGGCCCGCGCCTGAACCTGGGCGGCAGCGAGTGGTAGAGGTCGAGGATCTCGTCGCTGGTCAGCGCGGTCGCCGACGCCATGGTGACGCCGACGGTCGCAGAACCGACCACGCCGGTGGGCTCTCCAGAGCCGGTCCCGGCGACGAAAGCCCTCTCTTCTTCGGCTCCGATGGCTTCGGCCATCTGGGCCAGGACGAACTCCTGGACGTCGAAGGCGGAGTCTTGGAGGAGCTCCTCGCTGACCTTAATGAGGCAGGTCAGCTTGTGAGCGGTCAGAGACTTCTGCCCGAACTCCGGGTCGGTCCCGCCGAACGAGAGCTCCTCCGCCTTGTAAGCGGCGGTCGCGTTGGTCGCGACGGTCGGGATCTCGGTCGGGTTGCTCGTGGTGAGCACAGTCGCCAGCTGGCGCATCACGTTCGCCTCGCGGACGAGCGGGATGAGCTGCGGCAGGGTCGTGGTGGGGATGAGGTAGCCTCCCTCCGACGCGCTTCCGAAAGCCTGCAGAGCGCGAGTGCTCATCCCGCGCCGGACGAAGTCGTCCCAGAACGCGGCGGCGTACTCCGGAGTGGCGCGCCTGTCGGCGACGGACGCCGCGCTGGCTCCGTCGTTTCCGGGCGTCACCAGGGCGTGCCCGCGAGCGGAGGTCGAAGCGAGCTCGCGCTCGCGAGCCTCGGCGGCCTCCATCCTCTGAACTCTCGCGCCGAGCGAATCGATCTCGGCGTTTATCCGAACGTACTGCTCGTTCTCTTCCGCGCTGAAGTCGCGGTTCTCTTTCTCACACTTCTCGACGAGCGCTTTGGCCTGCTCGAAGGCGCGAGCTCTCTGCTCGCGAAGCTCGACTACGGTCATCGTCTCTCCCTCGTTTCGAGTTCGAGTCTGCGCATGCGGTTGAGGACTGCTGGACTTAACCGCGTGCTGGACGCCTCCATCGAGTGGCCTTTAGAGTGGTCCTCCTGGACCGGCTCTTGGACCGGCTCCGGTTCCTCCGGCGCTTCAACGCCGCGCAGCGCGCGGACGATGATTTCTGTCTTCTTCTTCTCTTCGGGGCTCGGATCTGCTCGCGTGAGCAGCTCGACGAGCTCGCGGATATCTATGCCCATCCGGGCCAGGCGGTCCCTGGCCTCGACGTACGTCCCCTCGTAGGAGGGAAACGGACAGATCGAGGTCTCGACCAGCGCCGCCTCGGTGACTACAGTCGTGGTCAGACCGTCCACCTTCTCCGTCGAGGTCTTCACGGGCCAGAACCCGACGCTGTTCCCGTCTACAAGCTGCCGTCTCACCAGCTCGCTGACGTCGCGAGCGAGAGTCGTGTCGGGCAGGTCGGCGCACCGGAAGTGCAGTCCGTCGTCCTCTTCCCACAGCTCCAGGTTCTTCGGCCCGCCCTTCGACCGCCCCAACACGTTCGAAGTGTCGTGATTGTAAAGCAGGCGGACGTCCGCCTCTCTGATCGTCTTCTTGAACGCGCCCTTCCGGACGACCTCGTCGTACCACTCGTTGCGGACGTCGAACGGGCACGCGACTCCTTCGAGGACGTTCGCTCCCCCCTCTGCGGCCCTGATCGCCACAGGCGGCACCTGGTAAGTTCGTCTGAGCAAGTGTCTCACGTGTCTATCTACCGCTTTCTCCCGCGGCGGTACGGCCCCTCGCGTAGTCTGCTAAAAGCGCCAGCTCGTCGTCGGCCTCGGGACCCGCCCTGAGAGACCAAGACTCGACCGCCGCTTCGGGAGCCTCGGCCGCGTAGAGCTCCGTCCGGCTCCGCTCGCAGTGCCGCGCCGCCGTCGCGACCAGGAACTCCGCCGTCCACCCCGCCCTTTGGGACTCGTCGCTCTCGACCTCGTCGAGGGACCAAGCCTCGAACCACGCGAGGATGATCGGGCGCATCACGTCGCCGAGGAACCTCCTGAACGACCCGTTCTCCTCGTAGTAGACGTCGACGTGCGCCGCGCGCTCCTCGCCTTCGTGCTTTTTCAGGATCGCCGAGACGTCGGCCTGCTCTCTCCGCAGCGCCCTGCCCAGCGCGTCCGCCGCCAGCACTCTCCACGGCGAGACCGGAGGCGCGGACCGCGTCGCTCTCTCCCCGTCTTCGGGACCATCGTCCTCTCGCGCGCCTTCGTAGATCGCCGTCAGACGAGAAAGCGGCACGGTGTTCAGCGGCACGAGCAGCTCGTCTCCGCCCTCGACTGGCGGCAGGTTCAGCTTCCTGCGGGCCTCGTTCACGCGCATCAGGCCGCCCGTGACCGACCTGCTCAGCGCGTTCGTCTTCGTCTCCAAGCCCGTCCTGAGCAGCACGTCCTCGTCCATCTCCATGTAGTACCTGCCGCCGTCGAACGGGTCGAAGAGCGCCGAGTTGAACGCGCTCTCGACGCAGCGGAGGTACGGCAGGAGGCACACCGATCGGAACTCTTCACTCTGCACCTCGATGTTGTTGTAAGTGCTCCGGTCGAGCTTCCCGATCATGTGCTGCGGCACGCCGTAGATCCGCGCGACGTCTTCGACCGAAAACTGCGCCTGATCAATGTACTGCATGTCGTGCGGTGACATGGACAGCGGCGTGAACTGGAACCCGGCCTTGATCCACATCGTCTTGCCGGACTTCTGCGCGCTCGCGTGCACTTCCTCGTGCCGCGCGGACAGCTTGTTGAGCTCTTCGGACGTCGGGTTGCCCGGCACGGTCATCAGCCCGCGCGGGAAGCCCCCGTTCTCGAAGGTCTTCGAGGCGTACTCGGCGCTCGCCAGAGCCAGCCCGACGGTAGATTTGTGGTACTGGACCGGGTTCAGCCCGACGACGCCGTCGAGAGTGAGCAGCTTCAGGTGGATCAGCTCGTCGTGCGCGAACGTCTCCTGACGCCCGTCTTCGAGCGTGAACGTGTAGACGAGCCCGGACGAGGTCTGCTTGACCTCTGTCGCGCTCGCGTTTATCGGCCAGAGCGACATCCCGTTGCGCCCGCCGCGCGTGAACTCGGGATAGACGTAGGAGTTGCCGCGAAGCGCGAGGTGCGCGACGACCATGCTCCAGAACGTGTAAGAGTCCTGGACCGGGTTCGGCTTCGACTTCAGAGCGCGCCACAGCGGGTGCTCTCTCGCTTCGCGGTTTCCCCCCTCCTCGTCGCGCTCGTACACCTTCGCGGGCAGGCTCGCGAACGTCGTGCTGATCACCCGCACGCACGCCCACACCGCCGAAACGCCGAGCGCGGTCCGCTCGTTGACGACCATCCCCGCCGACGAGCCCCCGCCCCAGAAGGCCGTCAGCCACTGCGGCGGCTGCGCCAACGTCCAACGCTTCAGCGTCGATACCAGTCCCACGTCACATCACCCCGAACGCGTCGGAGTAGTCGTAGGACGGCTCCGGAGCGCCGCGCGCTCTGGAGTGCGCCATGACCGCGGCGATCACGCCGTCGATCCGACCGCGCGAGTGGTCTTTCAGGAGCTTGACCCGCCCCTGCTCGTTCCTCTTCGCCGCCGCGCAGTGCACCATGTGGCGGAGCATCGGGTCCCCGCCGTGCGCGATCCGGCGCTCCAGGACGTCGTCGAGGAAGTTCTCCACGTCTTCGCTCAACCAATACCCCTGCTTCATCTCGACGCACGGGACGTTCAGCTCGCTCTCGATCCTGACCGCCAAGCCCCCGACGTTGTGCGGGTCGTAGGCCAGCTCGCGGACGTCGAACCTGTCGCAGAGCGCCTGAACCGTCGCGAATACGGCCTCGTGGTCGACTGTGTTGCCCTCAGTCACCATGTACCTCTCCGGGTGCGCCAAAGCCCAGCTCGTCCACGGCGTTCTCCTGTCGTCTACGTTCGCGCGCGGCACCCAAGCCCACGCCGCGACCACGTATCTATTGGTGGTCTCGCCGTCGGGGTCGGGGGCGGGGGGAAAGTCGAGGACGACGCAGGTGACGTCCCTCCTGCTTGAAAGGTCGAGGCCCGCGAAGCAGGGACGCCCCTTCAGATCTTCAAGGTCCACCTCTCCGGCGCAGGCGTCCCACCTGTCGAGCGGGCACCACGCCGCGACGCCGCTCGCGTCGACGTAACGGTTCAGGTAGTATCGCGTGAACACCGGAACGTAAGTCGGGTCGTTCTGCGCGCGAACCAGCTCTCCGCGCAGGAAGTCGAGCTGGACGGTGTCCCCCAAGTGCGGGTTGGCCTGCCGCCAAGCTTCTTCCGAGTCGATGGGCAGGTCGTCGTCCGCAGCGCAGACGTAGAAGAAGAACGCGTCGTCCTCGACCAGCCCCGCGCAGACCCGCTCTGCGTACTCTCGCTCGCGAAACAAGACGTTCGTCGGGTCGTGCTCGCCTGCGGTGCTGACCATCAGCATCAGGGGCTGCAGCCTCGTGCCGGAGCTGGTGACGATCTTCTCCCACGGGGCCGGGTCGACGCACTCGCCGCTCTCGTCGTACACCCCGAACGAGGCGTTCCTGCCGTCGCCCGACTTAGGCGAGTTCGTCAGGATCAGCGCTTTCCCGTTCGTCTTGGCACACGACACGCTCGCGGTGTACGATTCGACGTTCCTCCGAAGGTACGGGTGCGCCCTGACCATCTCGTCGATCGCGCGGAAGATGTCCTTCGCTTGGGTCTGGGAGTTCGCCATCAAGAGCGCTTCGGGCGCGCCCTCTTCGTCGGCGGTGATCATGTACAAAGTGAGCGCCGACACCAGCATGCTCTTCCCCCACTTGCGCGCGGTGCTGATGAGCCCGCGCCGGTAGCGTCGGAGCCCGTCGGACCTGCGCTTCACTCCGAACAGGGGCTTGATGACGTGCTCTTTCTGCTCGTCGCTGAGCGCGAAAGGCTGTCCAGCGCGGTGGCCTTGCCAATGGCGGCAGTAGCGCTGGACGTAGTCCACCACTCGCTGCGCCGCCGCTTCGTCGTAATAGTACGCGGGAGGCAGGTCGCGGTACGAACAGGTGAGGCGCATTCGTGTTAAAAGAGCTCGTCCTCGTCGAGGGTCGGCGGAGCGACGTGGAGGCGCTCCCTGCTCATCGGCGTGAAGCCGAACTCGACCGCGAGCTTCGCCATCTGCGCGGCGGCGCTCTCGGCGATCCTCACCGCCGGATGCGGCACCGGGTTGCCGCGCACGCCGACCGCGAGCAGCGTCTTCCTCGCGAGCTTGTTCGCGCGCACCCAGCGCGACGCCGCCGCGCAGTAGGCGGCGAGCTGCTGGACGTCGACGACCGTGAGCAGCCCGAGACGCTCCAGCTCCGGAGCGATCCTCGTCCACTCGCGCCTCGCTTCGTAGTCGCCCCGAAGCGACGCGGGAACTTCGGAGGCTTGGTAGGTAAACGGTTTCGGGCTGGGTCGGCGGTCTCGAATTCGAGACCCCTCCGCCAAGCGCTGCTCAACAGACTTCGGCTTCGGACCCCTCATCTTCTTTCTCCTTCTCCCGTCGCGGTGACCGCGCCCTCAAACTCGTCCATAAAACTGCTGTGCTGACCGTGCGGTACACCGACGACGCGGCCCGATGAGCGACGGGCCCTACCCCCGGTCTGTCCTGTTTTGGACGCTCTCATCGCGGCGAGCTGCTCGCGCCGTGTCTTGCCGTTGTGGCAAGACCGGCACATGCTCTGAACGCCGGTCCTGGCCGCGGCTTCCGTGGCGTCTTCGTAGACCTCTTTGGGCACGACGTGGTCCACCACGTTCGCCAGCGCTCCGCACGCCGAACAATAGGGGTGCAGCTTCAGGTGCTCCGCCCGGAAAGCGCGCCACCTCGCGTCGTAACCCCGCTCCGAAGGCGACCCGCGCCACCGCTCGATCTTTGCGCCATCTCTGCGCCGCTCTTCCGCGCGCTTCTTCTGATGCGCCGGGCAGTACATCGCCTCGGAAGCCAGGGCCCGACATCCCGGGTGGCAGCACACTCGCTTGCTAGCGTTCGGCACTCGTCGCTCCTTCCGCGCTCGCGGGCGCGGGCAGGCGCTCCCGGACGACGTCCTCTACGTCTCCGAGGCGCGCTCCTTTGAACGTCATTCTCATCAGCGCGTCGCCCTCAGCGTCGCGGATCGGGAACGTCACCGCGAGCGGAGTCCTGTCCCGAAGCCCGAGCCTGATCCCTCCGCCTCCGAGCTTGACGCTGAACGCTTGGTTCAGCAGCGCCCACGCCGCCGCTCCGGCGACCGCCCATCCGATCCTCGATCTCCAACTCACGTCGCGCTCCTTTTTTTGAACAGCTCGGGCCACCGCTCCAAAAGAAAGTCCGCCGCGCCCATCTTCCGCACGATCTCGAAGCGCGGCCTCGGCCCGTGGACGTGTCTTCCCGCCGCGTTCTTCCGCTCCAAGATCGGCGCGACGTGGAGGCAGTCTCCCAACCCCGACCATCCCGACGCGTCGCCTTTGCACACGTACAGCGTCGCCGAGCGAGAGCTCCAGACGACGACGACGTCTCGCTCGTTCCTTTCGTCTCGCTCGTCGCCCCAAAACTCGTCGAAGAGCCTGCTCGTCCCGCGATAGGGCCTGACGATCTTCGGGAAGAGGAGCTCCCCGCCGCACTGGGTAAACCTGCTGCCGCCAGCGAGCGCGACCGCCGTGACGACGTGGAGCTCGTCTCCTGGAAGCGACCAGGCCATGACGGCGTCTCCCGCCATGTCGCGGCGCACCAGCGCGCGGACGTGGTCGTAGGCGCTCACGCTCTCGCTCCGAACGCGAACTCGCCGTGGACTCTCAGCGCCATCTCCCTGTACGCGACGCGCGCCGCTTCCGGAGACAAGAAGGGTCCGCGCCGGTAGACCTCTCCGCCCCTGCTCACTCGCGCCCAGAAAGTCCTGCCGCTTCCGCTCGCCGCGACTCCGCGCCCGTGGCGGCTGGAGCGGTCTCTAGAGTTCGAGTTGTTCTGGCTAACGCTCGCGACGCGGAGGTTCGAGATCCGGTTGTCGATAACTTCTCCCTCCAAGTGGACTCTGTGGTCGACCACCATGCCCGGCGGGATCGGTCCGCGCGCCAAAGACCAGACGAGGCGCTGCATCCTAAGCGCGGACCTGCTCCCCGCCTCTCGGGAAACGGCGTAGGGGTTTCCCGCGCGGTTCACGAAGACGTGCCACTCGTAAGCGTCGAGGACCTCGAAAAGGTCCTCGTCGACGAGGATCGTCCAACCGTTCGTGGCGTCGACGACGGCGCTCACGACCGCCGCTCCTCGATCCCGAGCGTCGCCGAGAGCTCGGCGAGCTCTCTCGCCAGGCCTCTCGCCGCCTCGACGATCTTCGCCAGCTCTCGCCCCTGCGCTCGCTCCAGCGCCACCGCGCGCCGCAAGACTTTCGCCAACGCCTCTCTGCTCGCGTCTGTCACCATCTGCCCTTCCTCCGTTTCTCTTTTCCTCCTGCCCGTCGCGCGCTCCCACGCCGCCTCCAGCGCCGCGCAGAGCGCGCAGTCCGGATGCACCTCGACCAGCGCGGTGACCAGACCGTCTATCCAGCCCGCGCAGAGCTCGAGCTCCGCGCGCTCAGGGTCGGTCAGAGCCATCGTCTCCGGCGACGACGAGGCAGAGCCCGCGCACAGTCTCCTCCAGCTCTTCGACGCGCTTCTCCATGTCCTCGACTTCTCCGCCGAGCTCTCGCGAGCGCTCCCGCGCTTCGTGCGCGACGATCCTCGTCTCTTCGATCTTCGTCCAAGCTCTCTTGACTCTCTCTTCCGCCATCATCTCTTCGCTCCTTTCTCGTGGCGCGCTTCCCGAAGGTAGACGAGCGCCTCTCGAACGTCTAAAAATCCGACGACTCGCTTCTTCGTCGGGTAGAAAACGAAAGTCGGGCACGACGGCACCGCCGCGTTGAAACCGATAGACTCTGCGTAGGGGTCTCTGACCAGGTAGCTCCCCGGACGGCAGGCCCACCGCACCTCGCCGTGCGCCCAAAAAGGTTCTAGAGCCGCTTCGTGGAGGTGGCAGATGCACCCGACGTCCCAAGCGTGCTCGCCGGTGCGCCAGTGCTGCTTGTGAGAATGCGTGGAGTTGAACCCGGAGTTGAAGCGTCCCTTATGCCTGATCCACAGGCGGTACTCAGCGCCGTGATGCCGCAGCAGGATCCGGTGCTCGTGCTGCCCGTACAAAAGCCCTCGCCGCGCGGCGATCCGCCTGACGACGTCGACCCCGGCGCGCTCCAGAGTCCACAGGTCGTGGTTCCCGCTGATCATCGCGACGACCTTTTCGCCGAACATGTCGAGGTAGTGCTCGAAGGCCGAGACCTGCTCGTCGGGGAGGACGTTGCTCGCCAGCACCGCCGCCCAATGTTTCACGTGGTTGTCGCACCCGTCGCCGCCGAGGACGGCGAACACGCCCGGAGTCGAAGCTATCAGCTCGGCGTCTTCGCGCATCCTTTTGTAATCGCAAGCGCCGCCGACGTGCTGGTCCGAAACGAACGCGAACGCGACGGGCAAAGGGTCGTGGACGTCGACCGACGACTTCAACCGTCCCGGAACGTCCTGCGGCGCGGCGCTCTCCAAGCCGCTCCACACTTTTTTCCCGTCAGGCGGCGAGCAGGGCTGGGCGGCCTCGACGGTGAAGGCCGCCCCTTTCGCCCCTCGGCTCGAATGCGATCTCGTCGCAGATCGCCTTCGAACCGTCTCAACAGCGCTCTTCGGCTTCTTCTTCGCCGTCTTCTTCGCCGTCTTCGTTTTCTTGATCACGCTTTATCTATGCGACGCGCGATCAAAAGCTCGAAAAAAAATCCTCCGGAACGAAAAAAAACTGGAACCGCGTGGTCGGCGCTCCGCTGCCCCTCGCGCCGCCTCACGAACTCGAAGCGGTCGCCGACCTCGAAGGCGTGGGCATCTCCCTCTCCTCCCTCTCTCCCTGACTCTCGCAAGCTCTGGCGGACTCTCCGGCGACCCCCGGATGGGACTGCCCCTCACGGGCGAACCCCTGACCAGGACCTCTCCACGCCTCGCAAGTCCGTCCGGCGTCCGGACGCTCCAGACCACCGCTCTCGGAGCCCTCGACCGGCGCGCCGAACGCCGCGGAGCCGAAACTCTCCGAGCGGGCGCCACCGCTTCTGGAACCGGCGCAGCGCTCTCGAAGATCAAGCTCTTCACCGCGCCGCCAGACAAACGAAGCAGGACTCCGTACGCCTGTTCCAACACTCGCCGCCGCCTGTCGTAGACCCCGCGCTTCGTCAGAGAAGGACAGTCTAGCTCCTGGTCCGCGAGCGCCACGCAGACCTCGCGGCAGGTCCGCGTCGTCCACTCGCCGCTCTCATGCTCCCGGAGGCGGACCGAGTCGCCCTCCACCCGACACTCGTCGTAGCGGCAGGTGTGGCGGCGCGCCATGTAGCTGGCGTACTCCGCAACTCGACCGGACTCCACTCTGGTCGGAGCGCCGACCAAACCCTCCGAAGCGCTCTCTGCGCCCTCTGCGCCAGACAAGAACTTCGAGGCAAGGCCTCGCACTCTGGCGCTCCACTCTCGTTCCAACTTCTGGCCTAGAAGCCGCAGATCTATGGGAGAAACGACAGGAACTCGCCCCTCAAGGCGCATCGGAGCGACCAAAACGTGGACGTGCAGGTCGCGGCGCATCCACGTCAGAGGGTGCACCGAAAGCATCGCCGGGACTCCCGCGCCGACCGCCGCCTCTGCGCACTCGTACGCGGCGTCCAACAAAGCGGCGAGGAAGCGCCTGGAACGATAACTCCACGCGAGAGCGGCGAGATCGGGAGGCAAGCGGAGAGACCAAGCGACGTGCTCGACCGGTAAGACCCTAGACGAGACGTCGTGGTAGACCTCTCTAGCGTCTTCGTGCCACCTGGACGCCTCCGTGAACTTCGAGCGCGCTTCAGAGCGGCGCGGAGCGCAACCCGTGACTGGACACCGAAGCCGGTCGAGAAGCGCTTCGTGCGCCGCTCTAGAGATCGACGGAGAGGCGGCGGAGAGGCCGAGGCGGACCGCTTCGTTCAGATCGCGCGAGAGGGCGACGTGGACGTGGCTGGTAGAGGCGCGCCACTTCCTGGGGAGGGGAAAGCTGGGCCGGTCGGGGAAGTCTAGGACCTGGGGCGCTTGATGGGGGTGCGCTTGCGCCTGGTGCGCCGGAAGGGGACACGCTTGCGCCAGGTGGGGGTGCGCTTGCGCCAGGTGGGGGTGCGCTTGCGCCTGCTCCAAGCGCGTCAGGTGCGCCGGAAGGTCCTCTTTTGTTAAGGTTTCGGATAGTGGGGTACATATAGTTCTCTGCGCCGAAGCCGGAACGGCGGCGAGAGCGGGATATGTGGTCGGCTTGTTTCGCATGTTTTTGTGCGCCGACGAGGGGGCAGGCCATGCGATACCCGTCCCCTCCCGGCGCGTGGCCAGGGATCAGCTGGCAAGTCTATAAACGGTGGGTGGGCGCGGTTTTCGAGCGGTCGAGGCGATTAAAACGGAGGTGGGGAACCTAAGCGTAAACCTGAGTGCTGTTTACGTTTAGGGTATGTCGCGGGCGGCGTCTCTGATGCGTTGGGCGTCCAGCGCTATCGAGTCGGCGTTGCGCCGAAGAGTCTCGACGAGCTTAGCGAGCGCGGCGCTGTGGTCGTGCGCGGTCTTTATGTTCTTCATCCATTCCTTGGCTTCGTTCTCGCAATGATCGCGCGTGGTCTTTATGGTCTTTACCCATTTATGCACTTCGTTCTTGCAATATTCGTCGGCGATGTAATCTAACAAATCCAGCGTCCTCATCTCCGGTCCAGCGTACCTCGCAAGCGTTCGAATGAGGTGGGACCATTCGTAATGCGCGACGCCAACTAATCTTAGCTGCTCGAACATGTCGTGCTTGTCTTGCGGATTGTTCATTTTGTCTTCTTCCTCCATCTCCATCATTTCTTTCGCTTTGAAGATCGCGTTTTTTGCGGCTTTGGCGAGGCTTATCTTGTGGTCTTCGCTGACGAAAAGCAACCATTCAAAAAGGTCTTCCTTTTCGTCCCTCTTCTCGAACGTTATTTTGACCTGTTTTCGTTCGTCTTTTGGTTTCGTTTTGTCGCACATTTTTGCCCTCGGGTACACACAAAGTCGTCCAGCGAAAACGTGTGCTACAACCTCATTCGTCGGGCGGGGCGATCCCTCCCCGCCTTTCGTCCCAGCGTGCTGGGACGACAACCTTAAAGTGAGGTGACGAACAATGTCAACCGAACAATTGGCGGCCGAACAGGCCGCCAGTCCGTCGATTCCGGCAGAAATCGCGGACATGAATCACTTCTGCTGCGTCTCCGGCCGCGGACGAAGCGTCGCCGGGTACCATCCGGTTACGGGAGCGGTGGTCGACCAGTCGACCCTTGTTTCTTACGATACCGCGCGCGTCGGCGCGGTCATGACCGGGGGGCGCGTAGGTTTCGTCCCGCCGCCCGAAAGCGGGTATGCAGGTCTCGCGGTCGCCTACTACGACAACGGCGTCCCTGTCCCTCCTGCGCGCGAGCTGGTGGGACATCTCGCCAGCTACGCGGTCAACCTCGAGGACGGAGTCCACGTTCTCGTGCTCGTTCGTTCGACCTCTCCGATACCGCGCGTGTTCTCTTCCGATCGCCCGGTTTGGACTCAGACGGGTGTCATCGACCTCGGTGTGTCGAAGTTGGACGGCGCTCCGCTCGTGGTCGCTGAGGCAGACCTCGGCAGCTTGATCGGGGAGCTCACCGGCGGGTCCGGTCTGTCTCCGGAGGACGCCGAGCTCCTCGACAAGATGATCGGGGCGCGCAACTCCCAGCGCGTGAGGATGTATTACGATTCCTCGCCGCGCGTCTCGGACCAGAACGCGGCCGAAGAGGAACTGTGCCGCCGCCTTGCGTGGTGGTGCGACCGCGACGTCGCGCGCGTGGACCGGCTCTTCCGCGCGTCGAGCATTTTCGACCCGGCGCGTTGGGACCGCGTGATGTTCCCGGCGACCGGAATGACACGCGGTCGGTGGGTCATCGACCGCGCCGTCTCGAACGTCAACGAGGGTTACAGGCCGTCTAAAAAAGGGCGGACGACGCACCGAAACATCGGCGCGTGGGATCAAGTCAGCAACCGTGAGGTGCAGTCATGATGATTCAGGGCGAGAACCTGAGCCCGGTCGCCGTGGGCGTAGTCGGCGAGAACATGCTGGAGAGGTTGAGCGCGGTCGCGCAGAGCAGCAGGTGCGGCGGCGCTCCGGTCGAGGACCCCGGTCGCGACGACCAGACCAGCAGCGTGCGCGAGCTGCTGGACATGGGCAACGAGGTGTACGTGCTGGAGGGTCTGCTTCGATCCGCTCGTTCGCGGCGGTCGTGGCAAATGAGCAGGTCGTGCGAGCTCTTTCTCGCCGCTTTGGGCACCTGCCCGAAGCTGGACGAGGAAACGATGCGATCGCACGAGTGGACGTCGGCGGAGGTCGACGCGGCCCTGGGCAAGTCGGGTTACTCGTCCGGCGTTTACGCGGCGGTGGCGATCAACACCGAGCGCAAGCTGACGGGCGAGGGGCACGGTAACCTCGCCAACGACGCGACGCTGGTCCGTTCGTTCGGCATCTACGAGCGCGTCGGGTCGGGCAGGTACCGGTTGTCTGCTCGCGGAGTGGGAGTCGCCCTCCTGCTGCTGGGGCTCAGCGGCGAGCAGTGGGAGCACCTGGTGGTTCCCGAAGCGGCGCGGCGGTGCATCGCCGCCGTCCTCGGACGTTAGCGGGTCAAGTTCGGCGGGGGTCCTGCGGGGGTCCTGCGGGGTCCCCGCCGAACGAAACGGAGAACGACGATGCGCTACGCTTTGCACGAAGACGGAAACGCCGCGCGGTTGGTGCTGGAGCACAGGTCCACCGCCAGGTACGTCCCCGAGTGGAAACGATGGGTGCGCTGGGACGGGAGGATGTGGCGGATCGAACGGGGCGGGTGGTGGCGTCGTGAGTGCGCCAACCGCATCCAGGAGTTGCTAGCCGCAGAGCTCGACGAGACCGAGGACGAGGGCGAGCGGTCGGCGATCGTCGGTTGGATCGGGCGGTCGATGTCGTCCTCGGTCATGGAGCAGGTGGGACGGCTTTGGTCGGCGCGTTGCGAGGCGGACTCGACCGCGTGGGACCGCGACCCGATGGTGCTCCAATCGTCGGACGGTGCGCGGGTCGATCTCGTTACCGGAGAATCGCGCCCTGCGGAGCCGAGCGACATGCTGCTCCGCAAGGCGGGAACCTCGGTGGGATCGGGCGAACCGAAGCGCTGGACAGAGTTCCTGCGCCAGGTCGCCTGCGGAGACGACGACCTGGTCGGGTTCCTGCGGCGCTGGTTCGGATACGCGCTGACGGGCGACGTGGGAGAGCAGCGGCTGGTCGTGATGCACGGCGACGGGGCGAACGGAAAGTCTGTCTTGCTTTCTGTCGTCCAGCGCGTGATGGGCGAATACGCCAGGAGGTCATCGTCGCAGCTCGTCACCGTTTCGCGGTACGCCGGTGGCAAACCTCCTGGCGAGGTCGCCGCGCTGAACGGAGTACGATTGGCAGTCGTGGTCGAGCTCGACGACCGCGCCGAGCTCGACGAGGGGCTGATTAAATCACTGACAGGCGGCGACGACGTGAACGCTCGATTTTTGTACCACGACACGCACACTTTTCGGCCTACCGCAAAGCTGGTCTTGTGCTCCAACCACCGTCCGTCCGTGCGGGGTGCGGACCACGGGATCTGGAGGAGGGTGCTCGCCGTGCCGTTCCGGTGGCGCGTGCCAGAGGCGGATCAGGACCCGCATCTCGCCGAGAAGCTGGCGGCGGAGGAGGGACCAGCGATCCTCGGGTGGATGATTCGCGGCGCGCTAGAGTGGCGCCAGCGCGGGCTAGACGCGCCGCCGTGCGTGTTGGCAGAGACCGAAGACTATCGATCGCAGGTCGGAGACGTGCCGACGTTCCTCGCGGAGTGCTGTCGGACGGGGAGCGACATGAAAGTCCCGCCGAGCGAGATGTACGAGGCTTACAAGGCGTGGTGCGCCGACCGGGGGAACACGCCGCTGACGGTCCAGAGGTTCCGGGAAGGGGCGAGAAGCGCCGGAATCGAGACGGTGCGCAGCAACGGCAAGCGCTGGTTTCGGGGAATCGACCTGCGTCCAGACTACCTGACACTGCTGACCGAGCGGTTGGCGACTCGTCCCGTGATGGTCGAGGACCCCGGGATCGTGGCGAGGCAGTGGGACACGGCGGCGCGGATCGGCGGTCTGTTCGCTCCTCCTCCTCCGGGAGCCGTTCCGGTCACCGTCCCGGACGAGAGCGGTAGGATGATGACACCGTGAAGATCGACCCAGACACCGCCTACACCAAGGCGGCGCTCGTTCAGCTCCTCGGCGACGCCGTGGACGTCGATGAGTTCCTCCACCGGCTCAAGCCCAAGAAGTGCTTCCGGGGGCTCTGGCTCGGCAGCGACATCCTCGATGCGTGGCGGCGTTGCCCGGCGATCACGTCCTCACCACATCCTCATCCACCACCTCGCAGGACTCGTGCAGACCGCTCTGCGACGCGGCACAGCGGGCTCAACCTGATCTGATCAACCCAGTGTAACGATAGGTGTAGAGAATATAAAATGATGTGGAATATCGGAGGTGCCTCAGTGCCTGAGAAACGAAAGTTGGGTCCAGTGCTTATCAAAGTGGACGGAGACGTGTGCTGGCTCCGGTTCACGAACGCAAGCGGGCGCGACGTCCGCAAACGTTTCACCGGGCTGACTCGCGCGGAGATAGACAGGCGCGCCGCGATGTGCGTCTACGAGGCGACGCTGTTCGACGGTAAGGAAGAATCATTGCCGCCCATCGACGAGACGTTCAAGAAGGTCGTTTCAATGAGTCGCGGAAATGCGACCTCGCGTGAAGCGATGCGCCAGGACTGCAACCGTTTCATCACGTGGCTCAGGACCGAATACCCGTCGATCGGGCGCTGGGAGGACATGCGCCCCGACCACGTCGTCGCCTACGCACGTTGGATGGAAGCGAAGGGGCTTGCGTACGACACGGTGCGTTTGAGACTCTCGCCGATCAAAGCCGCTTGGAAGCACCTCGTCGAGTCCTACGACGGAGTGCGCCCTCTGCCCACGATCCGGCTCCGCCCCGCTCCCCTGATCGAAAAAGACTGTCTCACCCCAGTCGAGGTCGCCGCGCTCCTCGACTATCTCCGTGAGAACGAGCCCGAGGTCCATCCCCTCTGCGCTCTCCAAGCGCTCTGCGGTCTCCGCATTTTGGAGGCCGCTCACCTGCGCCGCTGCGACGTCGACTGGACCAACGGCACGGTCACCGTGACCGACACGGGTCGTCATGCGCCGAAGAACCGCAGCTCTTACAGGACGCTCCCAGCATGCCGTGAGGTGATGGACGCCCTGCGCCGCACCGCAGACGACCAAGTGAAGGCGCCCGCTTCCGACGAGCTGTTCACGGCGGAGGGAGGAAGGCCGTGGAACTTGGACACGGTCACCCAGAGGATCAAGCGCGCGATGCGCCGTGCCGCGAAGAAACTTGAGAACCCACGCTACAACGACATCGCGCCGCGCAGGCTGAGGGCCTCCTTCGCGACAATGAATTACGAGCTGGGAGTGGACGACAGCGCCGTGAAGCGTTACATGGGCCATTCCGGAGGCGACATGCTCAACCAGAATTACAAAGTCATCCGCATGGCGGACTTGGAGCGGGTAAGGATGGCGATAGAAGGCTGGAGGGGACTCTTAAATGGCATGAGTGCCAATGATGGATCGTAACTTATTCACAAGATTACGGTTACGTTTTACAAGAGGTCAGGGGTTCGATCCCCCTCAGCTCCACCAACCCCTCACTTCAGATAGAGAGAATACAAGGGCCGCAGCACGCCCGTCCTAGTCGGGGAATTCGATCTCGACAAGGGTAGAGCCTGTCTTGACTCCACCATTCGTGTAGGCGTCTTGCCGATCCCCCCATCAGTTTCATTTCGAAGCGTCCTTTCACGGTTTTCCTCAGAAAACGAGTGCAATCCCTCTGCGATCTCGCCATCTGGAGTGAAAGCGCGGAATGGCTCCAGGAGCGTTAACTTGAGAAGTCGAGCACCTGCGCATCAGAGCTTGACATCATGATGCGCAACTCCCTAGACTCTCACCGTGCGAACCACCGTTAGGATCCGGGATGAGGCGCTGAGACTTGGAAAGGAAGTCTCAAAAGCGCGCGGGCTACCGTTGGGGGAAGTCCTCAGTGAAGCATTGTTTGTCGCCTACGGTGAGCGCGCGGTAAGCACAAACATCGCGGACTGCGACCTTCCGAGCTCAGGCGAGGGGGGACTGCTACCGGGCGTGGACTTGGACAGCACATCGGCGCTCTTTGACCTGATGGAGGGCCCATGAACCTCCTTGATGTCAATATCCTCGTATACGCGTTTCGGAGAGATACCGAGCGTCACCCGGAGTTTAGAGAATGGTTGCGCGAGCTGATGACCGGAGGGGAACCCTTCGGGATCTCCGAGACCGTCCTCTCATCCCTGGTCCGGGTGACAACACACCCGAAGGTTTTTCGGATTCCGAGTCGATTAACGGAGGTGCTTGGATTTGCCGAACGCCTCCGAGCTCATCCCAAGTGTCGGATTGTAAACCCATCAAGAGACCATTGGGCGCTCTTCACGCGCATGTGCCGTCACGCTGACGCCAAGGGGAATCTTGCAAGTGACGCTTGGTTTGCGGCATTGGCCCTGGATTCGGGTTGCACATGGATCACCGCGGACCGGGACTACGCGAGATTTCCTGGTTTGCGGTGGCGTCACCCTCTTGACCACGAGGCGGACATTCAAAACCCGAGGTGAATTCTTTACCCCCACAAGGATCGGGATGATCCCTCGACCCGATCCCTCGCCCCCCTTTCCTTGACGTAAACCCCGGCGGCAAAGTACCCTTCCGAATCAATCCCTGAGGAGATTCCTTAAGTCATGCCGGATGCCGTGGGGGCCGCCCCCAAACGGGACTACAAGAAGACCATTCGTCTGCTCTCCAAGACCGAGGCGGACTCCATCTTCCCGCAGAAAGCGGACCTGCCCAAGCGCGAACCGGAGATCCTTCGGTTCTGGAACGAGAGTCGCATCTATCGCCGTCTGCGCGAGGCCCGCCGCGGTCGCCCGCTCTTTGGTCTGCACGATGGCCCACCCTACGCCAACGGGCGCATCCACCTCGGAACCGCGCTCAACAAAATCCTCAAGGACATCACCCTCCGCGCCCGCGCGCTGGCTGGGTTCGATGTTCCCTACACGCCCGGGTGGGACTGCCACGGTCTCCCCATTGAACACAAGGTCATGCAGGAACTCCGCAAGGAGAAAGCGGAGGTCGGCGGCACGCTGGAGCTGCGCCGTCGCTGCCGGGACTACGCCCTGCACTACATCGACATCATGACCACCGATTTCCAACGCCTCGGAGTGATCGGCGACTGGGAAAACCCTTACCGCACCATCGACCCGAACTTCGAGGGGGATGAACTCCGTCTGTTCTCCAGGATCGTGGAAAAAGGCATGGTGTATCGCAGCCTCAAACCGGTCTACTGGTGTCCGGGCTACGAGACCGCGCTGGCCGAGGCCGAGGTCGAGTATTACGAAAAGACCTCCCCCTCGATCTATGTCAAGTTCCCGGCGCTCGATGTGGAGACGGTGCTCGGGGAGGCATGTGGGGATCGCTCAAAACCCCTTTCGGTTCTAATCTGGACCACCACCCCCTGGACCATCCCTGCCAACCTCGCCATCGCCCTCCATCCTCGCTTCGCATATGTGGTGATGGAGACCGAAACTGACCGGCTGCTTGTGGCGCGGGACCTCGCCGAGCGCGTGGCGCAAGAAGCAGGAGTGAAGATTGTCGCCCTTCACGAGGCCCCGGAGGGAACCGCCTTTGAACACAAGCGCTGCCGTCATCCTTTCCTGGAGAAGGACTCGCTCCTCATTCTCGGCGAGCATGTGACCTTGGAGGCGGGTTCGGGCTGTGTGCACACCGCTCCCGGGCATGGGCATGAGGACTACCTGGTGGGGATGAAGTATGGATTGGAGATTTACTCCCCAGTGGACTCGCGGGGACGGTTCACGCATGAGTTCCCCGCCTTCGAAGGGGTCCCGGTCGAAAAGGCCAATCGCGGGATCATCGACCTGCTCAAGGAGCGCGGCGCTCTGCTCTGGGAAGGCTCGGTAACCCACTCGTATCCGCATGACTGGCGCGAAAAGAAACCGGTCCTATTCCGCGCCACCCCGCAGTGGTTTGTCTCCCTGGAGCGCGGCGGGCTGCGTGAAAAGCTCCTCGCGGCCATCGACCAGGTTCAGTGGATCCCGAAATGGGGCCGCGAGCGCATCGGCTCGATGCTTGAGAATCGGGTCGAATGGTGCATCTCGCGTCAACGCTCCTGGGGGGTGCCGATTCCGGCGATTCATCTCCCGGCGCGGAATGAGGCAATCCTCGATGCCGGGTTTCTCCGCAACCTCGCGCGCTTGGTGGATGAAACCGGAGTGGATGTCTGGTTCGAGGCGCTTGAGGGAATCGACAATCCCGGCGCCCGACGCCTCCGGGAATTGGTCTTGGAAACCCTCGCCGAGAAAGGCCATGCCGGAGAGGAGTGGAAGCTGGAGAAGGACACCCTCGATGTGTGGTTCGATTCCGGTTCGACCCATCAGGCGGTGCTCAAGGAGCGCTATGAGCTGGCCTACCCGTGCGATCTTTACCTCGAGGGCAGCGATCAGCATCGCGGTTGGTTCCAGAGCAGCCTGATCACCGCCGTGGCGGCGGACCTTGGCCCGCCCTACAAGGCGGTTCTCACCCACGGCTTCTTCGTGGATGAAAAGGGGGAGAAGCTTTCCAAGACCAAGGGCAACTATATCGAGGCGGGGGATGCCGTCGCGGAGTATGGCGCGGACATCCTGCGTCTGTGGGTCTCCTCGGAGGACTTTCGCGGCGACATCTCGGTTTCCTCCGGGATCCTCAAGCAGCGAGCGGAGGCCTACCGGCGCTTCCGCAACACCTTCCGTTTCCTGCTCACCTCCCTTTATGACATGAGCCGGGAAGCTCTTGTGGCCGAGGGCGAGCTCCTCGACCTGGACCGTTATGAGCTGCTCAAGTGGCGGCAGCTTGAGAGGGAGATTCGCGCCGCCTATGAGGGTTTCGAATACCATCGGGTGTACCATCTCGCCAACGCCTACTGCACGGTCGATCTGTCGGCGCGATACCTCGATATTCTCAAGGACCGTCTCTACACCCTCGCGAAAGAGAATCCGGCGCGTCGAAGCGCCCAGACAGTCCTCTTGGAGATCACGCGAGGACTGCTCCGTTCGTTGTCTCCGCTCTTGGCGTTCACCTGTGAGGAGGCTTGGCAGTCCTTGCGCGGATTGAATCTGGTCGAGGAGGAGAGTGTCGCTCTGACCCTCTGGCCGGAGGGGGACTTGCGGCCCGAAGATGAGTTCATGGCCAAGTGGGACTGGCTGTTCAATTTGCGCGAGGGGGTGACCGCGGCCATCGAGCCGCATCGCCAGGCCGGAGATATCGGCCAGTCTCTGGAGGCGCGCATCGACCTGTACTTTGAGAACCGGGATGATTTTGAGCGCGCGAGGGGCATCGTGGAGGCGCCCTCGGGTGGGGACCTCTGCTCGCTGTTCATTGTCTCGGAGGTTGAATGCCGTTCGGGCCAGGCGCCCGCGGATTGTTTCCGCGCGGAGAGTCTCCCCGGGGTGGAGATTGGGTTCTCAAGGACCACCGGAACCAAGTGTGTCCGCTGTTGGCGGTATGTCCCCAAAGTCGGCTCGCACCCCGATCACCCCGAGATCTGTGACCGCTGCTTGGAGGCGGTGAGCGCGAGTGAGTGAGAGCCCCTCTCCCGAGACCGACCGCGAGGCGCTTTCTTGCGCCTTTCGGTTGTTTTGGAGCGTGGCGGTCCTGGCCTTTCTCGCGGACCAGGCGAGCAAGGAGGCGGCCTTGGCGTTCATGGACCGCACCTCGCGGATTCCGATCCTGCCGGGGCTTTTCGAGTTGCGCCTGGAGTTCAACCCGGGGGCGGCGTTCAGCCTGTTTGTGGGCGGACGGTGGTTCTTTGTCGGGGTGTCCGCGGCGGCGTTGGTGTTTCTGCCCTCGTATCTGCGTGGGTTGGTTCGTGGCGGGGAGCATCACCGGATCTATCCCCTCGCGCTCGGCTTGATCCTCGGAGGGGCGATGGGAAACGCCCTGGACCGCTGCTTCCGCCCCAAGGGGTATGTGGTGGACTTTTTCCACGCCTATTGGGGAAAACACAGCTTCCCGGTTTTCAACGTGGCCGATAGCGCCATCACGGTCGGGCTGGGGGTATTGCTCATGGCCATGTTCCTCATCGGAGAACGAGAAACTCCGCCCACCGAGGAGCAGGGAGAGGGGGAGAGCAATGTGGCCGGTTCTGTTCAAGATCGGCAACTTTGAGATCGGCTCCTTCGGGGTCCTGGTGGCCGTCGGCTTTTTCGCCGCCTACACCCTGGCGATCCGTCGCGCGCGCGCGGCCGGGTATTCCGAGGAGCGGATGGCCAATCTGCTGATTCTGTGCCTGATCGCGGGGCTGGTTGGGGCCAAGCTCCTCCATGTGATCATCTACCTCGGGAGCGGTTCGATATCCGAGCTGCTGTTCTCTCGACGCGGGCTGGTCTATTACGGCGGCTTTATCGCGGGGGTGGCGACCGGCTGGCTGCTTGTGCTGCGCAACAAGTGGGACCCGGCGCATGTCGCGGACATCCTTGCGCCCGCGGTTCCCCTGGGCGAGTTCTTCGGAAGGATCGGCTGTTTCCTCAATGGGTGTTGTTTCGGGAGGATTTGTTCATCCGGACTAGGAGTCCAATTTCCGCGCGTGGAATCGGATGGAGAGCTGATCGGGAGCGATGCCTTCCTGCACCACTGGGTTCAACGGATGGTGCCGCCGGACGCGCAATGGTCGCTCCCGGTCTATCCCACGCAGCTCTTCTCCTCGCTTGCCGCGCTTGCGACCTTTCTCTTGCTGATCTTCTATTTCTCGAAACGTGTCCGCTTCCGGGGGCAGCTCGCGCTCATCTACCTGATGCTTTACTCGGTGGCGCGGTTCCTGATCGAGATGATTCGGGATGATCCCCGCGGCGCTTGGCTGGGAGGGCTTTCGACCTCGCAGGGGATCTCGGTCCTGGTGCTGATCTTCGCCACGGCGGCGTGGGTTCCGCTGAGGAGGAGGGGGACACCGGAATCCGCGATGGGCGCTCTGCGGTGAGCGATGGCGCGACGCAACCGAGCCGCGACCGGCCTCGGCTAAAGTCGCGCTTGCTTCCCACTCTATTCTTGGTATTGTTTCAAGGGAGTCTAAAGGATTCTATGCGGGTCCATCTAATCATTGTTGGCCTCCCAATACGGCGCATGACGTACCCGACAGGTGGGAGTTGATGGCACGAAAGAAGACGACCATAACCAAACGACAGATCGAGTCCTACGAGCACAAGGACAAGCTGCGCGTCAACAATCCCCCCGTGGGGCTGGTCACGCCCGATACGGACCCCGACGCCGGGGCGAAGAAGATCTACGCCTACGACCCGCACCTGGACCCGCAGCTTCAGTGGGCTGGCAAGGCCGAGCACACCTCGTTCGAGGTGCCGACGGTCTCGCTGCACGTGCACGAGCGGATTGACCCGCGGACCATCATCGAGGCGGTGCGCAAGCGCCCCTCACCCCAACCCTCTCCCAGTGGGAGAGGGTGGCGCGGAGCACCGGGTGAGGGTGTGCAACTGTCGCTGTTTGAGGAGGAGCGCAACGAGCCTTTGCGCGACGCCATCGAGTTCTACCGGCACGCGCACGGCTGGAGCAACCGGCTGGTGGCGGGCGACAGCCTGCTGGTGATGAATTCGCTGCTGGAGAAGGAAGGCCTGGCGGGCAAGGTGCAGATGATCTACCTCGACCCGCCCTACGGCATCCGCTACGGCTCCAACTTCCAGCCCTTCGTCAACAAGCGCGACGTGAAGGACGGCAAGGACGAGGACCTGACCGCCGAGCCGGAGCAGATCCGCGCCTTCCGCGACACCTGGGAGCTGGGCATCCACTCGTACCTCACCTACCTGCGCGACCGGCTGCTGCTAGCGCGGGAATTACTCGCCGAGAGCGGCAGCGTCTTCGTGCAGATCAGCGACGAGAACGTCCACCACGTCCGAAGCCTTCTTCAAGAAGTGTTTGGTGCTGGCAACTACTGTGGCGAGATCGCTTTCCGCAAGACGAGCGGAACATCGTCATCTCTCGTGGGAACAGTTAACGACTTCCTGATTTGGTACGCAAAGGATAAAGCCAAAGTCAAATTTCGGCAGGTATTCCGAGCAAAGACGCTTGGCGGGGAAGGCACGCAGGAGTACACAAATGTCGAACTTCCCGACGGGACGATTCGAAAGCTCTCGGATGAAGAGCAGTCAGACCCGGCACGACTGCCGAACGGATCGCGCGTTTTCGTCGCCGATCCCGTAGTTAGCGCGGGCGGCGGCGATCCGAATGATCAAGTGCTGAAATTCCAGGAGGGCTCACGAACGTACAAAATCGACTGCGGGCCGAAGCGTCACTGGAAGACCACACGAGCAGGGATGGAGAAGCTGTGGAACATCGGGCGATTGCTGCGTGCGGAAAGCCTGCGAATTTACAAGCGGTACTTCGACGACTTTCCGTTTCTGCCGTTCAACTCGATGTGGGATGACACCCGAGGTGAAACGCAGATGGATTACGTGGTGCAGACGGCCACCAAGGTGATACAGCGTTGCCTCCTCATGACCACCGACCCCGGCGACTTGGTCTTCGACCCGACCTGCGGCAGCGGCACGACGGCCTATGTCGCAGAGCAATGGGGCCGGCGCTGGATTACCTGCGATACTTCGCGCGTCGCACTGACGCTGGCGAAGCAGCGCCTGATGACCGCCGTCTTCGACTACTACGAGCTCGCCTATCCCTCACCCCAACCCTCTCCCAGAGGGAGAGGGAGTGACGGAAACCCTCTCCCAATGGGAGAGGGTGGCCGAAGGCCGGGTGAGGGCGAACAAGGCGTCTGGAACGGCTTCAAATACAAGACCGTTCCGCACGTCACGCTCAAGTCCATCGCCAATAACCCTGACATCCGCGAAGGAATGACGCGCGCGCAGATTGACGCCGCCATCGCCCGCCACGCCCCACAGGAAACGCTCTACGACCAGCCCTTGGTGGACAGGAAAAAAACGCGCGTCAGCGGCCCCTTCACCGTCGAAGCCGTGCCCGCCCCGGCGGTCAAGTCGGTGGAGGAACTGCTCCCCTCTCCCAGTGGGAGAGGGGCAGGGGGTGAGGGCAAGAAGGCCCTGGAACCCGAGTTTCGCGAATTCGTCCGCCAGCTCAGACGCGAACAAACGGACGCGGAACAGCTCCTATGGTCCTTGCTTCGCGATCGGCGTTTCCTGGGCTTCAAGTTTCGTCGGCAGCATCCCATCGAACCCTACGCACTTGATTTCTACTGCCATGAGGCCCGGTTGGCGATTGAGCTCGACGGCGGCCAGCATAACGAACCGGATGCACGGGCGCGGGATGAGCGGCGCACGGCGTTCCTCGAAGCCCAGGGCATCCGCGTGTTGAGGTTCTGGAATAACGAGATGTTGACGAATACAGAGGGAGTGTTGGAGGTGATGCAAGAAGCCCTCTCCCCAACCCTCTCCCAAAGGGAGAGGGGGTTTTTGGCGGATGCCTCCATCGCCCGCTCCGGCGAGACGCTGCGCCAGGGCGAATGGCGCGACGAACTGCTGCGCACGGGTATTCGCGGCAAGGCGGGCCAGCACATCCGCTTCGCCCGGCTTGAGCCGCTGCCGGGCTGCCGCTGGCTGCACACCGACGGGGAGACGAAAGACGAACAGTCGCAGCGCATCGTGGTGTCGTTCGGCCCGGAGCACGCGCCGCTGGAGCAGCGCCAGGTCGAGCACGCCTGGGAAGAGGCGCGCGCTCTGGTTCCGAAGCCGCAGTTACTCGTCTTCGCGGCCTTTCAATTCGATCCCGAGGCAGCCAAGGATATCGATGAACTGAAGCCGGAAAAGGTCGGAATGCAGCTCCTCAAAGTTCAGATGAACGCCGATCTCTTGACCGACGATCTCAAGAAGAAGCGCGCCAGCAACGAGTCCTTCTGGCTGATCGGCCAGCCGGACGTGCGGGTCGAACGCATCGAACCCTCACCCCGACCCTCTCCCTCTGGGAGAGGGGGTCAGGGTGAGGGGGTGAAATATCGCGTCTCGGTGCACGGCTTCGACTACTACAACACCAAGACCGGCGGCATCGAATCGGGCGGCGAGGACAAGATCGCTGTTTGGCTGCTCGATACCGACTACGATGGGCGCAGCCTCTATCCGCGCCAAGTCTTCTTCCCCATGGCGGGCGAGAAGGATGGCTGGGCGAGGCTGGCGAAGAACCTCAAGGCCGAGATCGACGAGGAGCGGATCGAGGCGTACCGGGGCACGGCGTCGCTTCCCTTCGAGCCGGGCGAGCACCAGCGCATCGCCGTCAAGATCGTGGACGACCGGGGGATCGAGAGCCTGAAGGTGATGGAGTTGGAGTGATGGCGCGCACGACCATCGACCGCCTGATCATCAACTCGCCTTACGAGGAGCCGGAAAGGCATTGGCTCTATGAGCGCGCGACGCGCACCTTCGACCTGGCGGACGGCCGCCGTCCGGCGGGCTACGTGGTGGCCTCGGGCGATTCTAAGGCGTTCGACGATCCCGGCGTTTTCGTGGAAATCCCGCTGGTCAACGAGATCCGCCCGCGCGTGAAGGAGTGGCGCGAGGCGGGCTGCCCCGGCGTGAGCAGCATCACCAAGCGGCTGCTGGAGCACTGGCGCGACCCGGAGGAGTTCGAGGGACGGCGCTTCTTTTTCTGCCAGTTGGAGGCGGTGGAGACGCTGATCTGGCTCACGGAGGCGCCCGCCGCCGAGCGCGTCGGCATCGAGATTCCCGGCGATGGGGGCGACTTCGTCCGCCAGTGCTGCAAGATGGCCACCGGCTCGGGCAAGACCATCGTCATGGCGATGGTGATCGCCTGGCACATCCTGAACAAGGCCGCCAACCCGCAGGACGCGCGTTTCTCCAAGAATGTGCTGGTGATCGCGCCGGGGCTGACCGTGAAGAGCCGGCTGGCGGTGCTGGAGCAGGCGGGCGCGGGGAACTACTACGAAGCCTTCAACATCGTTCCCTCGGCCCTGCTCGACAATCTGCGGCAGGGCAAGGTGCTGGTGCGCAACTGGCACGCGCTGGCTTGGGACAGCGAGGAGCAGATCAAGAAGCGGCGCACCGTAGACAAGCGCGGCGCCAAGAGCGACGAGGCTTACACGCGCGAGGTGCTGGGCGAGATGGCGAACGCCCGCAACTTGCTCGTGATCAACGACGAGGCGCACCACGCCTGGCGGGTGAACTGGGAGGCCGAGGGGAAGTATCTGCGCGCCCGCGATCTGAAGGACAGCGCCGAGGAAGCGACGGTTTGGATCGGCGGGCTGGACCGGCTGAACCGCTCGCGCGGCATCCTCACATGCTACGACTTCTCCGCCACACCCTTCACGCCGTCGGGCAAGAAGAGCAGCGAAGAGGCGCTCTTCGGCTGGATCGTCAGCGACTTCGGCCTGAACGATGCCATCGAGTCGGGGCTGGTAAAAACCCCGCGCGTGGTGGTGCGCGACGACGCCGTGCCGGACGCCAAGACCTACAAGTCGCGCCTGTACCACATCTACAACGATCCCGACGTCAAGGACGACCTGAACCGCAAGGCGAACCCGGAAGAGCCGCTGCCCGATCTGGTCCTGAACGCCTACTACCTCCTGGGGTATGACTGGCGGGAGGCGTGGAGGGACTGGCGCGCGAAGAGGCAGCCGACGCCCCCGGTGATGATCACGGTCTGCAACCGGACCGAGACCGCGGCGCGGGTCAAGCACGCCTTCGATACCCAGCGCATCCACATCGAGGAGCTGTGCGACCCGGCGCGGGTCCTGCACATCGACTCGAAAGTGCTCGATCAGGCCGAGGCGCAGGAGGAACCTGCGGCGCCGCTCGACACGGCGGATTCGGGCGACGAGACCGAAGAGGAGGACGCACCGGCCGAGCGCAAGCTGACCAAGGCCGAGCAGGCAGAACTGCTGCGCCGGACCGTGGACACGGTGGGCAAGGCAGGGCAGCCCGGCGAGCCGATTCAGAAGGTCATCTCGGTGGGAATGCTCTCCGAAGGCTGGGACGCCAAGACGGTCACGCACATCATGGGGCTGCGGGCGTTCACGTCGCAACTCCTGTGCGAACAGGTCGTGGGGCGCGGCTTACGGCGTACATCCTACGAGTTAAACCCGGACACGGGATTGTTCGACGCCGAGTACGTCAACATTTTCGGCGTGCCCTTCACGTTCCTTCCACACGAAGGGGGCGAGGGCGGCCCGCCGCCGCCTCCGACGCCGAAGACGGCGGTCGAGCCGGACGCGGCCAAGGCGCAGTTTGAGATCCGGTGGCCCAACGTCGTACGCATCGAACGCACCTTCCAGCCAACGCTGACGCTCGACTGGTCGAAAGCGCGGAGGCTGGAGCTTGACGCGGCACAGACGGCGCAGGTGGCGGAACTCGCGCCCATTCTCGAAGGCAAGCCCGACGTGACCAGGATCAACCGCATCGAGCTGGAGCGCTTGGCGCGGGAGTTTCGCACCCAGCGCATTGTCTTCGAGACGGCGCGGGACGTATTCGACCAGATGCAGCCCACCTGGAAGGGCAGCCGGGAGGTCTTGCTGGCGCAACTGGTGCGGATCGTCGAGCAGTTCATCGGCTCCGATCGCATCGCCATCTCGCCTCCGCTGTTCTATCAAGATGAACTGCGCCGCCGCCTGATCATCACGCTGAACTTGTCGCGCGTGGTGCAGCACGTGTGGGAGGCGATTCGGCAGGAGAACACCGAGCGGCTGACGCCGGTGTTCGACCGCGATCACCCGATCCGCGCCACGGGCGATATGCGCACCTGGTACACGGGTAAACCGTGCGAGCGCACGAAGAAGTCACACATCAACGTTTGCGTCTATGACAGCACCTGGGAGGCGTCGGATGCCTTCGCGCTGGACGACAGTGAGGCCGTTGCGGCGTGGGTCAAGAACGATCATCTCGGCTTCGAGATTCTCTATGTCTATCGCGGCGTTGTGCGGAAATACAGGCCGGACTTCCTGATTCACCTGACGAACGCCGTGATGCTGGTGCTGGAGACGAAGGGGCAAGAGGCCGAACAGGACAAAGTGAAGCGCCTCTATCTCGACGAATGGACTCAGGCGGTGAATGCGCACGGAGGGTTCGGACAATGGCACGCGGCTGTTGTCCAGAATCCCGGAGAGATTCGGGACGTTCTGATGGCCCATGAGGCGAAAGAAACCAAGGGCTAACAATCGCATGCAGCGGACGGCGCTGCGCGCCATCCGGAATCTTCACCAACACCTATCTGAAGTTCGGGCCTGTCCCCTCAAACACAACGCCGCACTGGTATTCGTTCGACTTCGATGGGACCACTGGGGCGATTCTCGGGACGGATCGAATCCTCCTTCGCTTCGTGGACGGGAATCGAGGGGACGACGACCTTGCCGCGAACGGAGTGGTTGTCGACCTGGGTGGACCTGCGGTCCAGGAGAGCACCTCGGTTGAAGGATGGGAGCGCTATCGGTAGCGGGGGACTGCGGTCCTACATCAACACGGTCTGGTCTCCGCCGCGGTGTTGGGCGCGGCGGAGCGCGAACTCGGCGGTCTCCACGAACTGGCGGGAGTTCTCGATCCTCGAGTTCGGAAACTCGGCCACTCCACAGCTCAGCGTGAGCTTCAGGTCCTTGGCCGACTCGCCAAAGGCGCGCACGGCAAGCAGGTTGCGGAGCTCATCCAGGACAAGCTCGGCGTTGTACTTGTTCTTCTTCGGAATCAGCAGGCCGAGTTGAATCGGGTCCATCTCGCCGACCAGGGTCCCCTTGGGGAGGACTTGCGCGAGGATTTCGTGAACGGCCTCAAGGAACAGCCGTCGCACGCCCACATTCTCCTCGGACAACAGGAACCCCTCCAGGTCCCCCCGGATGAACGCCAGGGTGAGCAGGCCGGATTCGGGATCGAGAGCGTTGAAGCGACGCTCCACGGTTTGCAGGAATTCGTCCGCCGCCAGGACCTCGGCGGGTCGCTTGGGGGCCTCGGTTGTCGGGCCGCTTGGCGCGGGGGCGGGCGCGGGCTGTGAAGCCTCGGCGACCGATTCCCGAAGGTCGGATTTGATCCGCAAGGCGATATCGAGCCGGAGAATCAACTCATCCAGATCGAAGGGTTTGACCACATAGTCGATGGCTCCGGCGCGCAGACCGCGGACACGCTCCTTGGGCTCCTCCTTGGCCGAGAGAAACACCACGGGAATCGACTGGGTGGCCTCATCCGCCTTGAGTTCCTTGCAGATCTCGATCCCATCCTCGCCCCGCAGGACAATGTCGAGAACGATCAAATCCGGGCGGTTGGCGCGAATCATCTCCCGTCCCGCGCGCCCATCCTCGGACTGGTCAACCGCGCATCCGAGCATTTCCAGACGCTGCGACACCACGGCGAGCACCGTGCTGTCATCATCGATCAGCAGGATGCGCCTTCCTTTGAAAAGCTGAGCCGACATCGTGGACCCTCCCAGCACGCCAAGGACTGACACGAACACATTCGAATCAATTGTAGCAGCCCGCGCGCTACCTTTCAGCCTGGATTTCGAGGGCGAAGTTTTTCACTTCTGTCGGATGGACCACCCCGCGGGGTCAAGCGCCGGTGCACGCGAAATGGCGCTCAAAATTCCGGAACAGGGGTGCGACATCCGGGGTCTCGCGGACCCCCGGGAGGAGGTCGTTCACATCGATTCCGGAGCTCTCCAGGATCCGCGCCCGGCGCGGGGGACAGATGAAGCGCAGGTGCTCCGGACCCATCTCCGGGTGGAACTGGACCGCGCGGAGGAACTCCCCCACCCCGAACGCCTGGACCGGGCAGAAGGGATTGGTGGCCAGCAATTCGGCCCCCGGCGGGAGCCGAACCACGGCATCCTGGTGGGATTCAATCGCGCGAAATCGTGCTGGGATCCCCTCAAAAAGGGGGTCCGATTTCCCCTCTGGGGTGAGTTCGATCTCCTTGTCCCCGAGCTCCCACCCCGCCATGTGACGCTCCACTTTGCCGCCCATCGCCTCGGCGATGAGCTGCGACCCGAAACAGACCCCCAAAGTCGGAAAGCGACGGGTCACCGCCTCCCGCACCAGACTCTTCAAGGCTTCGATCCACGCTTCGTTGTCATAGGCTGAGGCGGGGGAGCCGGTGAGGACCATGGCCGAGAACCGGGAGAGGTCCGGGACCGGGTCCTCGCGCGCGCGCCACTCCACCAAGCGCGCGGGGTCCCCGCCGAACGCCTTCAGGAACCAGTCGCAGACATTGTAGAGCGGGTCGCGCGGGTCGTACTCGCTGTCCCACGCGACCGAGTTGAGGATCAGGATCGGGCGGACCTGGCTCATTCGGGCGCTCAGGGAATCTCCTCGAATACAAACGCCTCCAGGGCGAAGTATTCCTGAAGGCCGAGTCGATCCAGCGCCTTGGCGGTCCCTTTGTTCCGGTCCTCGGCGCGCTGCCAGAACTCGCGGTCATCATAAGGCCCCGGAAACACCGCGCGATCCTTCTGGCTCTCATGCTTGAAGATCGAGAGGGTCTTCTTCTTGGCCTCCGCCTTGGAGAGCGGGACAAACACATCCACCTCGTGGATGTCCCATTCCTGCCAAGCCCCGCGATAGAGCCAGACCTTGGGTCGTTGCGGTGGCTTGAGACGTTGGAGGGCTTGATCAATCGCCTGTTTGCACATCCGGTGGGTGCCATGCGGATCGGTCATGTCGCCGGCCACAAAGATATGGTCCGGCTTGAGCTTGCGCAGGCACTCCAGAACAATCGAAACATCCTCATCATCGATGGGATCCTTCTTGACCTTGCCGGTCTGGTAAAACGGGAGGTTGAGGAAATGGGCGTGCTCGCGACCGATGCCGAGGGTTTCGATGGCGGCGATGGCCTCGGATTCGCGGATGACCCGCTTCACATCCTGAACCCCAGGGTTGTCGATTTCCCCAATCCGCTTGGTGTGCAGGAACTCCATGAGGCTGGAGATCGCGCGTGAGGATTTGGCGTCCCGCGCGCCGAGCGAATCGCCGATCCGCAGGATGAATTCCAGGTGGCGGAGGGCATCCTCATCGAACACCGCCAAGTTCCCGCTGCTCATGTAGGCCACATCCACGCGGTTCTTGCGCTCGGTCAGTTTCTGCATGGTTCCACCCATGCAGATCACGTCATCATCCGGGTGCGGGGAGAAGATCAGCACGCGCTTCCTCTCGAAGAAATCCGGCGTGTGGTAGATGCGGCTCATGAGCTTGTGGGCGACACGGGCATTGATCACATCGGGCGCGCCGGACGAGCGCAGCAAGCTGGTCAACCGATTGCGGTTGTAGTCGGTGTTCTCGAGCTTGGAGAGCGCGGTTCCGGTCTCCTCGGAAAGCTGGATCACCGCGCGATACTCCAGGTCGGGGGTCCAGTTGACCTCCCCCAGGGTCCAGGGCTTGCGGACCCGAGTGAGCATCCCGGCCGCGCCCAGGTCCGCGAAAACCTGAACATCCGGGTGGCCTTGGAAGCAAGAGGCGGTGACCGAAGGAGTCGCCTCTTCCTCCACAATCCTGCGAATCAACCCGGCCTTGCCCTCGCCGATGGCGATCAACAGGACGCGCTTGGCTTCGAGCAGGGTGCCCATCCCCATGGTCACCGCGAACTCCGGGACATTCTCCTCGGAAAAGAAATCCGCGGCGGCTTCCTTGCGGGTGACCTCGTCGATCGCCACCACGCGGGTGCGCGTGGTGGGGAGGGTCCCCGGCTCGTTGAATCCCACATGGCCAAGCCTTCCGGCCTCGATCAGTTGGATGTCGATCCCGCCCTCGGCGCGAATGGCGCGCTCGTAGTCCTTGCAGTGACGATCCATCTGCGCGCGCGGCAAGTCCCCGCGCAGGAAGTGAAGCTGGTCCTCCGGGATGTTGATCGAATCCAGCAGATTTTCGCGCAGGAAGCGCGAGGTGCTCTGAAGGCTGTCGTGGCCGATGGGGTAATACTCGCCCAGGTTGAACACCACCACGCTGGAGAAGTCAAAACCCTCCTCGCGGTGCATGCGGATCCATTCCCGGTAGATTCCCACGGCGGTGTTTCCGGTCACCAGTCCCAGCACGGTCTTTTCCCCCCGCGCCGACTTCTCGCGGATGCTTCGCGCCACCTCGGCGGCGACCTGAACCGCGAGGGCCTCATAGTCGCCGATAATCTGGACCGGCAATCGTTCGAGCTGCCGGAATTCCGGCGCGGTTTCAATGATGGGGTTCTTCATGGGGCCTCGTTCCCTGCAGTTCCAATTCAAGAAGGGAGGATTGTGTTACAGGCGCGGCGAGGGTGGAAGGTGGGTGTGCCTTTTTGTCATCCGTTCGCAAGGGGGACTGTCCCCGCAGCCTCGGCATGAGGCTCCTCCGGAGTCCCCACTGGGATCTCCAGCTTGACCGCGTTCGGGGAGGCCGGATGCCAGACCAGCTTGGCCTCCAGCGCCTCCAGGGACTGTTGGAGCAGCTCCTTCCGGAAGCGCCGCACCGGATCGTTTCCGGCCAGAAACCAATCATCGAACGGGATCGGGGACTCGCTCGACCACTGGATTGAAATCCCGCCCTTTCCCACCGCGGCGCTCCTCACCACGGTCCGCCAACCCGCCATCCGCCGGAGCACGCAGTCGAACCATTCCTGGAACCCCCGCCAAAGCTCCTCGCACCCCGCAACCTGAGTGGCAAGTAGCGCGGGATCGGCCTCCGGCGGCGAGTCCACCTGGAATAACGCCAGGGCGTGTGAAAGGGGGGTCTGTCCGGATGGCGATGAAAGGGTCTGGCGCGCCAGCGACTCGGAAACCCCCTGCTCTTCCTCGGACAACGGGTAGGGGTGCTTGGACTGGACCGCCAAGCTGTCCCCTAAAGCGTACCCGTACAGCTGCATCAGGTCTTGAGGAAAAGCCCCCTGGCGGGCGCTCGAAACCGCCTCCTGAGTGAGGTGCACCACCACGGATTGGATCTGCTTGGCGTCCTTCCAGTCGGTCTGAATCGAAACCCGCACCCTCCAAGTCGTGGTCTTCCCGAGAAACAGGTCCTTGGTGGTCAATCGATGCGGACCGGAGCGCGGGCCCTGGGCGAGTTCCGCGTTGAGAATCTCCTCCAGCTCCGGGTGGCGCAGGGTCGACCCGGTCTGCCCCGCGAGCGAAAGCGCCTTGCGCGCGGGTTCGTTCATCGCCAGGATGCGGCGAGTGCGGTCCAGCAGGATCACCGGCTCGCGGTTAGCCTCCAGCAGCGCGGTCTGAACCTTCTCCACCGCGCCCTGCTCATGGTCCCGGAGCGACTCCAGGCTCCGGATCATGGAGGAGTACTTGGATTTCTGCTCATTGAAGTACTGAACCCTCTCGGTCAGCGCCGCCTTCTCCTCGTGGTCCTTCTGGCGGCTCTCCAGGATCAGCGAGAGCGCGGTGGCCAACGGTTGGAACTCGCCGGGAACGGAGGAAGGAGCGATGCGCAGCGGGCTATCCCCATGCTTGAGCGAGGACTGGATGGTCTCGACCAAGGGGGCGAGATAGCGGGTCGGGGCCCCGAAGCGGATGTAAAAGACCAGGAACGCAAGCAGCAGCGCGGCCCCTTCTGCCCCCAAGACATATCGCTGCGAGTGGAGGAAGCGTTGGAAGCTGAGCGGGGCATCCAACATCACCCACAACCTGTATCGCGGGTCGGTGGCGCTGGCGGGAACCGCGGTCCAGAACCTCTTGCCGGAGGGGTGATCGATCCAGTGGGTGAGCGTGTCGCGGGGGTCATCGAGGCGTGGATCCCACACGGTGGGGAATTCCCCCTGTTTGAACACCGGCTCGCCCGCCACGATGTCCACCATCGCGAGTCCCTCGATGTAGGGGAACTCCTCCCCCCAGCGGGAAGCCAGGGCCTCCCAGTCCCATTCGCCGGGGGAGCTCCCCTCCTGAGCGCGTTCGGCGAATTCGTACAGACAGGCCGCGGTGAGCGCCTTGTTTTCGGAGTCACGCACCAACAGGACGGACTTCCAACGGTAGAAAAGGACAAGCGCCCCCGTGACCAGGACACAGGTGGTAAAGAAGGCCAGCCACAAAAAGAAAAACCGGCGAAACAACCCCATTCTCCCCATCGGGTAATGTAGACAAGGGGACTTGGAAGGACAAGCGGGCATCCATATCCTCGCCCACGGAGGCGCGTCTTGTTCCGAGCGGCGATGGTCAACTCTCACTTTTGGGCGGGTTTCCTCTTGGCTCCCCTTGCCGCCGCCCCCGCCCTCGACACACCCGCCGCTCTCCTCCATCGCGCCGGGTCCACTTCCGACGATCACGAGCGCCTCGCAATTCTCAGGCAACTCCGCTCGCATCCCGACCTCGACGATGCGCTCAAGAAGGACATGGATCCCTTGATCGCCAATGTCGAGCTCTGGTGCGGGACCGACCTGTGCTTCTTCAACTATGGCCGTGACCATTTCAAGGAAGACATCGCGGAAACCTCGCCGCTCTATCCGCTCCACGCCTTCTATCGCGCGCGCATGAAAACCTGGAGCGCCTTCGAGTACGGTGGGATCCTCAACAAGGAGGAGTGGCACGGCGAGGCCAATCGCTTGATGGAGGTGGTGAAGGCGGCCTATCCCGAGAATCGCATCGCGCGCATGTATCTCGGAGAGACCTTCCCCGCGCCGCCGCTTACTCCCGCGCCGGAGGGCATCCCCGAATGGGCGCTCCTCCAGCGGGAGGGACTCGAGCGTCTCGCCGACATCATCCACTGGTGGATCGACCACCGCCAACAGCCGAACGGACTGTACGGTGGCGGGGCGGGGGATGACTGCGAGATGTGGCGCTGGTGGGTTCCGATCCTCGTGGCCTTCAAGGATGAGAAGGTTGAGGCTGCCCAGGCGCGCCTGTCTCGCGCCATCCTCGATGACCCCCACATGGCCCCGGGTTACTGGACTCACAAGGGGCTGGATGATGTGGAGCACTCCTCCGAGCCGCTTTCGGACACCCTTGCGCCGATGATGTTGATCGATCCGGACAACCCCGAGTGGAGCCGCCGCGCCCTGCGCATCGCTGAACTGATGGAGACCCTCTGGACCGGAATCAACCAGCGCGGCTTCCTCCAGTTCAAGAGCATCTATTTTGACGGCGAGAAGGTGGATCCCGATCCGGTTCGCTCTTTTGACGCGGCCTATGACGCCCGCGCGGTGTTCCCGGCGCTGATTCTTTGGCTCCGAACCGGCGACCCCAAGCTGACCGCCCTTTTCTCGCGCTGGATGGACGCCTGGGTGGACATCACCGCGCGCGAGGACAGCGGCAAGCCCGCCGGGGTGATGCCCGCCTTCATCCACTGGCCGGATGGCGAAGTGAAGGGGCCGAAGGGCGATTGGCGAACGGTCGGCTTCTATCACGAGCCGCTCTATGACTGGCCAAGCTCCCTTCCGGCCATCGCCAAGACACTCCTGCTTGCTCACCACATGACCGGCGACCCGAAATACATGGAACCCATGCGGTCAATGGTGGCGCTTGGTCATCTCGCGGTGGTCGAGGATGCCCTGGTCAAGCACCGTGTCCTCACCGGTTCGAGCGAGTTTGAATCGATCCTTTTGGAGAAGGCGAACCCCTACACCCGGTATCGTCTTTCGGGGGACCGGGCGCCGATGCTGGAAAGGCTCCGTGAGAACGCCGCGGCGCTCGGCCACAACTTCGAGGGATTCACCCTGGAGCCGCGTTTCACGGACCGTGTGCTCCACTTTCCGCGCCGGTTTGACCGTTCGACTTTGTCCGGGAAGCTCCCGGACCCGCAACTGCTCTATTCGATGGCCACCGGAGATCCGGGGGATGTTCAGTACTTCCCCATGAACGCGGTCCGCTGGCTGACCGCGCCGAGGGACTTGGCGGTCCTGGTCACCGATGCGGGAACGGACAGGCTTGAGGTCGAGCTCGTGAATTTCGCCCCATCCGAGCGCAACCTTCGCGCGGAGCTCCACCTCCTGGCTCCGGGAAACTATGAGGTGATCCCGGACGGAGCGGTCCGGACCCATTTGAGGGTTGAGAGCGGCGCCGCGCGCCTGGACCTTCATCTGCCTCCCGGACGTTTGGTCCGCCTTTCAGTCCATCCCGCCCCTTGATTCAGCCCCCCCGGTCGGTCAAAAGTGGTTGCCGTGAGTAAAACTCGCTTCTATAATTCCAGTTCATCGTTTCAGCTAAGATGACCGGTCTGGTCCCTTGGTCGTGGCGGACCAGGTTTCCTTGCATCCGAATGACGGGCGGACAGGTCCGAGGCGGCCTGTCGGAAAGAGTGGGTTCATGCCGAAGCATGCCTTGGCGATTGGGGCGCACCCGGACGATGTGGAGTTCTTGATGGCGGGGACCCTTGCCCTGCTCCAGGCGGGGGGTTGGGAAGTGGCGATCGGCGTGGTGGCCAAGGGGGACTGCGGAACCAAGGAGATGAGCCGTAAGGAGATCACCGCGGTTCGTCGCGGCGAGGCCGAGGCCGCCGCCAAACTGCTCGGAGCGCCGGTTTACTTCGCGGGCCAGAACGACCTGAACATCGATGTGAACGCCGAAGCCCGACGCAAGGTGACCGAGATTGTCCGGAGAGCGCGCGCCGACCTGGTCCTCACCCATCCCCCCTCGGATTACATGAGCGACCACGAATTCACCAGCCGGTTGGTCCGGGACGCCTGCTTCTGCGCCAGCACTCCGAATTATGAAACCGAGGACCCGAATCCGGCCCAAGCCCTCGACCACATCCCCGCTCTTTTTTATTGCAGCCCCATCGAGGGCTTGGACCTTTACGGCAACGCGGTGCGCCCCGGCTTCGTGGTGGATGTCACAACCCAGCTCGACCTCAAGCGAAACATGCTCGCCTGTCACGCCAGCCAGCGGAACTGGCTTCGCGCGCAGCACGGCATCGATCAGTACTTGATCGCCATGGAGGAATGGGGCCGGACTTGCGGGGCTTTCGCCGGATTCGAGCAGGGAGAAGGCTTCACCCAGCACCTTGGTCACGCCTTCCCGAGGGAGAATCACATTGAGACGGCCTTGGGCGCTCGAGTCCGAATTCTGAAAAACCGAGCTTAACCCCCACGACCTTGGGGGCGATCAACCGCCGGGCGGGGCGGGTTCCCTGTGCGACACACCTCTGCCTTCGCCCTTTCGAAAAAGCGGAAAAGAACCGGAAGGGAGGTGAGTGGATGGGGCGGCGCGCCTTGGCGATCTTCTCGTTCGCCCACACATTCCAATTCGCGTTGGCCGCGCTTCCCACCGAGGGCTGGTTGATCCGTCCCTTCCACTCTCCTCATGAGCTCCCCTATGAGGTGGTCCGCGACATCCAGCGAACCCCGGATGGGCTGAAGGTCTGGTTTGCAACCTGGGGCGGTGGCATCGCCTGCCTGGAGGGGACCGAATGGAAGACCCTCACCCGCGAGGATGGCCTTCCCAGCAACTCCGTTCGCGCGATCCTCCCGGATGGAGACGAGGGACTTTGGATCGGAACCGACAATGGGATCGCGCACTATGATGGGAAGACCATCGCCCGCTTCCTGGAGGCGAGCGCAAATGGCCCCCCGGAGGACTCCGTGTACTGCATCCGCCGGATGCGGAATGGAGAAGTCTGGTTTGGAACCGCGCTGAACCACATTCTCAGCCCAGTCTGGAATCCCTCCTTTTCGGGACACCACAGTCCCCGGGAGGTCACCTGGCGGACCGTGGTCGGCGAGGATGTCATCCGGGGGGAATCGGTTCGGGACATCCTGGAGACTCCCGAAGGAGAGATCTGGCTCGCGCTTTCCATGAATGGGGTCGCGCGGTACGACGGGCGCGGCTGGCGTCATTACGGAGCGAATGACGGGCTTGTGGTCCCGATTCATTCCCTCGCGCGGACTCGTGATGGGACACTCTGGGCCGCCGGAGGTTTTTCCGCGTGCCGCTTTGACGGCGAGCGCTGGACTTCGGTCCCCGAAGCGGGCCAGGAAACCATGGAGGTCGCGGAAGCGGGTGACGGAGAGCTGTTCGTGGGCACCTTGAACGGCCTGCGTGTGTTTCGGAATGGAGCCTGGAACGACTTCCTTCTGGATTACGAAAACCCGAACCGCCAGATCGAGGTCCTCTACCGGGGGCCTCGGAAGAATCTCTGGGTTGGAACCCGCACCGGCGCTTACCGAGTCTCCCTTCCCGCCTGGAAGGACCACACTCGAACATCGGATGGACTCCGCCTCGCGCATGGATCGCTTGTCGTGGGCGAGGGGAATGCGCCGCTCGCCGCGGATGAGCAGGGAAGGCTCCATGAATTCAAGGGAGAGTCCTGGATCCCTCTCACGATTCCCGGCCTGTCCCAATCAGGCCCGGCCAGCCTCACGGTCCCGCTCGCCGGGAAGTTCTGGCTCCTCCAAGGAGACCAGGCGGTGGAGATATCCCTCTCCGACAGGTCGGTTCTCCGCGTTGTTCCCGTTCCTGTGGAACTTACAGGTTCGAGGCTTCACCAGTTACGGGATGGGCGTTTGTGGCTGCTCTCCGGCGCCGGCCCCTATCTCCTTTCCGGCGATCATTGGCTTGCCGTGCCCGAAGACCCCGCCTACAAGCGCGTCCCGGTCCAGTGCATGGAGGAAGGGCTGAATGGGGACCTGTGGTTTGGTTTGGAGGATCGAGTCGAACATTGGGTCGAGGGCAAGATTGAGTCTTTTCCCGCGGAAGGCGCCATTTTTGGCGGACTCCCCCCGGTGCAGGACCTTCACGCCTGCCGGGATGGGAGGGTCTTGTTCGCGAGCTCCAGCACCGGCCTCATTATCCGCAAAGGCGACCGCTGGGAACGTCTCTCGGTGGAGGATGGCCTGTTCAGCCACCGGGTTGCCAGGGTTTTCGAGGCCAAGGATGGGACGCTTTGGGTGGGCTACCGCGAGGCGGGGATTTCCTCCTTCCGGGACAACCGCTGGATCACGCATCGCTACCGGGATGGGGTTCCGATCGGTAAGATTTTGGGGATCTGGGAGGAAGACAACGGCGCCATCTGGATCGATATTGAGAAGGTCGGGCCGTATGCGTACCGCCCATCCGACGAGGGTCCGAACACCCGCCTGCTGGCCGGACCGGTCGAGATCCCCTTCGGGGCCGCCGGGGTGTTTTCCTACGAGGGCGATGACGCCTGGAATGAGACCCTCGTCAAGGACCTGCTCTTCAGCTGGAGAATCCGCTCCGACAGGCAGACAGACGCCCCCTGGTCCCCTTACGCCTCCCAGACAACTGTTGTCACCCCGAATCTGAGGCCCGGAAGGTACCTCTTCGAGGTCCGCGCCGAGGACAAGGATCGCAACTCGGACCCGACTCCCGCCGCCGCATGGCTGACAGTCGCTCCGCCCCTGTGGCAACGGCCCGAGTTTCTCGGTCCGGTCATCTTCCTGCTCGCCGTGGCGGTGATTGCTCTATCGCTGGGATATTCCACTCACCGCGACCTGCGCGCCTCGGAGGAGCGCCACCGGACCGTGGTGGAAAACGCCAGCGACGCCATTGTGCTGCTTCAGGATCACAAGGTGCGCTACTCCAACCGCCAATTCTCGGAACTTGTGGGTTTTCCCCTCGAGGAGATCCTGGGCAAGCGAATCCTGAATCACTTCCATCCCGATGAGCGCGAACGGGTCGATGAGATCTATTCCCGGAGGATGCGTGGGGAGCAAGTCCAGTCCCGTTACGAAAGCGCGCTCCTCCACAAGTCCGGGCGCCGTGTGGAGGTCGAGATCAACGCCACGCTGGTCCCCCATGAAGGAAGAATGGCGGACCTGGTCTTGATCCGCGACATCACCGCGCGCAAGGAAGCGGAAGAGGCCCTGCTGCAACGCTCGCGGATGGAGGCGACCACGACCCTTGCGGGAGGCATCGCCCATGACTTCAACAACCTGATGGTGGGCGTCTTGGGTTACGCCGAACTGGCGCGGATGGATGTGGCGGACCGTCCCGAAGTGACAGACATGCTCGACCGCATCATTCAGTCCGCCCAACGCGCGGGACATCTGGCCCAACAGATGCTCGCCTTCGCCCAAGGCGGCAAGTATGTCCCGCGCGCGCTGGACCTCAACCGGTTGATCGAGGAGACCCTCAACCTGGTTCGAGTCACCGCGCCACCGGGGGTCGCCTTCGAGTTCGTTCCCAGTCCCGAGGGGGCTAAGGTGGAGGCCGACTCCTCTCAGCTCGGCCAGGTGGTGATGAACCTTTGCATGAACGCCTTGGAGGCTGTTGGAATCCATGGGAGGATTTCCTTGTTCACGGACTGTGTGAATCTCCCCGAGGGCGGCCTTGACTGCCCCGACCCGCTGCCGGCGGGCAAGTATGTCCGCCTGATCGTTTCCGACACCGGCCACGGGATGGATGAAGAAACGCTTGCCAGAGTCTTCGAGCCTTTCTTCACCACGAAGTTCCACGGACGTGGCCTGGGGCTTGCGGCGGTGTATGGGATTGTCCGCAACCACGGCGGGCACATCAGTGTGGCCAGCGCTCCCGGCAAAGGGGCCACCTTCACCATCCATCTGCCCGCAACCGAGGAGGAGCCGAAACCCGAACCCGAGCGGGCCCCGATCCCACGCGGAAGCGAGACCATCCTCCTGGTGGAGGATGAAGACCAGGTCCTTCGTGTCGAACGTGACATCCTGGAGCGTCTCGGCTATCGCACCTTGTCCGCTCGGAATGGCCAAGAAGCGGTCCAAATCGCCCGTGAGCACCCGGATAGGATCGATCTCGCCATCCTGGACATGGCGATGCCGGTGATGGATGGCCCCACCGCTTTCCCACTCCTTCGCGGGGTCCGACCCGATATGAAGATCGTGGTGTGCAGCGGATTCGATGCCGGCTCCGAGGCGGAATCCCTTCTTGAATCGGGGGCCGTTGGGTTCATCCAGAAGCCTTTCACCACCCAGACTCTCGCGAGCGAGATCCGAGCCGCCCTCCATCCGTCCTTCGAACCACGGTCCTACGGGGACGCTTCCTAAACAGTCCGTTGAAAATGCCCACTGGGCAGTAGTCCTGGATTCCCGCTTTCGCGGGAATGACGAATATCAGGGACTTCTTCAATCCCGTCACCCCCGCGAAAGCGGGGGTCCTGGGTGAGAATCGTGTTTTTCAACGGACTGCTAAGGTCCGCCTGCTCACCCGGGGGGCCGCTCAGGCACCCTCAAGATCCTCCGGGATTCGCCTTGATAGCTCCTAACCCACTTGATTTATATGAGTTCCACTTCATCCCACATCCGCTCAAGAAAAAGGCTTGAAATCTGACATACACTATATTATCCTCATTCCGTGGGGTCAGAGTGCCATGCATCCCTTGTGGGAGGGGCGCGGCATCTCTCGCCTTCGGCTCTCTAGACCCCCCGAAAGCGGCTGAGAAACAACGGCCCGGCAACGGCCGGGCCCGGGGAATGACCGTTTTCCATCAAGCCGCCCAAATCCACCGGAAGGCAGTGGATGCGCCGCTCACCTGGACAACTCGCCATCCCGCTTCTCGCGGGAGTCTCCCTGCTCTGGGCGGGACCCGCTCCCGGCGGAACCGCGTTGTCCGAATTCGTTCGGGGAGCCTATTTCCCGCATTGGAACGCCAACCCATCCGACCGGATGGCCTCGCGGGATCCGGAACCGATTCTCGCGCGTCTCCTCTCTGAAGAGTCCTTCCGCGCGCTTTCACCGGCCCATCAGAGAATGCTCCGGAATCTGGCTTCCGCCCCTCGACCGGAGTGGGCGCCGGTCCTGCCGTGTTTCAGTGAAGACATGCCCATCGAAACAGTCCGCGCCTTCGAGGCGCTCCTCTTTCCCCCGGACAAGTTTCGCCAGGGGAACCGCTGGACCACCACCGCGCTCAGCGGAGGCGGGTTGTCCCAGGGGGATCCCACGATTGTCACCTACAGCTTCGCTCCAGACGGAACCTTCATCGCCAGCGGGATCGGCGAGCCCGCCGGCAACAGCAACTTGTTCGCCTTCCTGAATGGCATCTATGGAAACCCGGCGGCCTGGCAGGCGCAGTTTCACGCGGTCTTCCAGGCTTGGTCGGAACTCATCGGGGTCACCTATGTTTATGAGCCCAATGATGACGGCGCGGCGCTGTTCAATTCCCCGGGCATCTCGGGGGTCCGGGGGGATGTGCGCATCGGCGGCAAGTTCATCGATGGGGAAAGCGGCGCCAACACGCTGGCCTACAATTACTTCCCCAACAATGGCGACATGGTGCTCGACACCGGCAACCCCGTGTTCTTCGGAAACACAAGCGGCAATTCGCTCCGACTGCGCAACACCGTGGCGCACGAACACGGCCATGGACTGGGGATGTACCATGTCTGCCCGGTCAATCAGACCAAATTGATGGAGCCGTTCATCTCCACCGCCTACGACGGCCCAAGGCACGACGACATCCTCAACGGGCAGCGCCATTACGGCGACCCGGACGAGGACAACGACTCGGTGGCCACCGCCACCGACCTTGGGCCGCTGAACAATCAGACCCTCACCATCACCCAACGCAGCCTGGATGATGATGGCGATGTGGATTTTTACGCCTTCACAGTCCAGGCGGGAAAGCAGGTGGATGTGACTGTCCGCCCGCTCGGCGCCCAGTATCTGGAGGGGGCGCAAGGAACAGGCGGTTGCAGCGCCGGAACCCTGTTCGACTCCACGGCGCTCAATGACCTTGGGTTTCAGGTCCGCGACACGAATGGAACGACCATCCTGGCTTCGGCCAACGCCAATCCCGCCGGGTCCCCCGAAAGCGCGCTCAATGTGGCGCTCCCCTCCGGCGCGGGAGGGTATTTCCTGTATGTGTTCGCCGGGACCAACGACAACGTGCAGCTCTACGAATTCGATCTGACTGTCGAAGACCAAGGCGCCGCGGGACCCACGGCCACCTACTCGCGCACCTCCACGCAAACCCCGACCCACACTCGGACCGCTACCCGAACCTTCACCCGCACCGCCACCGCAACCCCCACGCGCACCGCTTCCCCCTCATCGACCCACACCGAGTCGCCGACCGCCACCGAGACCGCGGTTCCCAAACCCACCGATAACGACACCGATACGCCCACGGCGACCTCAACCGAAACCCCCACGCCCACATGGACGGTCACTCCCACTCGGACCTCGTCGGAAACCGAAACCCAAAGCCCCTCTCCCACGATCACGGCGACCGAGACTCACACGGCATCCGCGACAGGCACCGCAAGCCCCTCTCCAACCGCGAGCGCGACACCCAGCCCTTCCGGTTCTCCCACGGAGTCATCGACAAACACCCCATCCGAGACCGGGACCATGCCCCCAAGCCCCTCCGCGACGGAAACCGCAAGCCCCTCACCCTCGGAAAGCCGCACCGAGACTCACAGCCCCACGGCGAGCGTGACCCCCTCCGCTTCCCCCACGGATACGGTCACACCCAGCGTTACGGAAACAGCGACCGCGACTGTCAGCGCTTCACGGACCGCGTCCGAGACTCCCACGCCGAGCGAGTCTCCCAGCGCGACCAGTCCCGCGCCGACCCCAACCGAATCTCCAACCGAGACCTTGGAGCTGAAACCCACGGAGGAGAGCTACGATGTGGCCCCATTGCAGCTCGATGGCATGGTGGACTCGCGAGACCTGAGCGTTTGGCTGGAACGAATCTCCTCGGGAACCGAAGAGGCCGGCCTCCTCTATGACCTGTCCCGATTCTGGATGTCGCCCGTGGATTAGCGCAAAGCGAGCCTCCCGAGATCATCGAACGCCTGCCTGATTCACCAATGGGTTCGGACATTTCCTTGTTGCGGATTTCCACTTTCCTATTTCTACATATTTGATAACATTCGCGCCTCTCCCGAACAAACGACAGGGGATGTTCGGAGCGAGTTGGGCATGTGAACACGGAGAACGACTCTTCCCATTCCGAGGCCGCCCTTGCCGCGGAATCGCTTCGCGAGCACTGGCTGGGCGACCGTCACCATTCGGTCGTGCGCTTGGCGCGCGCCTTGGAGCGCAAGGGTCTCCTGGGCGAGGAGCTCCGCTTGCTCGCCGCGACCAGTCTCCAACATGTGGAGGAGGCCGCAAGGCTTAAAGAACAAGGGCTTGCGCTCCGCGAGGAGCAGGAGTTCGAGGCCGCCTGCGAGTGCTTCGCGCGGGCGCTCCGGCATTTGAGCGATGACCCGGAGCTTCCCGGTCTGCTGGAGGAGACCCGTCGAATCCCGGAGCTGCGCAAGGCCATCCTCGGCGCCTTCGGCAGGGACAATTTCGGGGGGGTGGTCGAGGCCGCGGAGGCGCTGCGAGAGATCGGATTCATGACCCCGCGCCTGGAGCGCATGGCCGCCAGGGCTGAGCGCAAGGTGGGGGTCCGAAGAAGAGGCCGCTTCGCACTCCGCTTGGGCGCGCGGATGCGCGTGGCGGCGCGCGCGGGGCTTGTCGCGCTGCTCGTGTCGGGACTCTACTGGGGTTTTTCCGCGTGGTGGCCCGAGCTCTACAGCCGGTACTTCGCGGCCCGTGAGATCGGGGGGCATGGCGGGGGGGTCTGCGCGGCGTTCATCACTCGAGATGGGCGCAAGGTGGTCGCATCCTCCACGCGCGGACCGGGTGAGGCCATCCAGGTCTGGGACGCTTACACGGAACAGCCGCTTTCGCGCTGGGAGGGGCGCAAGACCTGGGTCCGCGCGGCGGCGCTTTCTCCGAACGCGCGGTTCCTTCTCACCGGCGGATCGAAGCAGGAACTCATCCGCCGCGAGGACGAATCCATGCACCCCGATCCCGAGCAGCATTTTTCGATTTCGCTCTGGGACCTGGAGAGCGGGAAGGAAACGGTGCTGTTCGAGGCGGTGGAGCGCAGCGGGGCGCAGTTCATTCAAGCGGCGGCCTTTTCGCCTTCGGGGGAGTGGATGGCCTTCGGGGTGGAGGACTCGGTGCGTCTCTTTGAGACTCATGACCAGACCTTCAGGCGAAGACTCCGTGGGCATGAGACCTTTGTGCGCTGTCTGGAGTTCGCGCCGGAGGATCGACTGCTTGTTTCGGGTGGGATGGATGGCAGCCTGCTCGCCTGGGACCCGGAGAGCGGGGCCGAGCATCTGCACCTCGCCATGCACAGCTCCCCGGTCACCGACATCGCTTTTTCGCCGAGCGGGAAGCTGGGGGCCAGTTCCGGTTGGGACAACACGGTGGCGGTGTGGGAGGCCGGGAGTGGGGAGGTTCGCACGCGGTTGCGGGGGCATCGCGGGCGGGTCAACGCGGTGGTGTTTCTGGATGAGACCACGCTGCTTTCGGGGGGTGGGGATGGGCAACTGATCGTGTGGGACATGGCGACGGGCGAGGTTCTGCGGCGCCTTTCCGGCGGCGGCTCGGATGTGCTCTCGATCTCCACCTCCGCGGAGAGAAGATACGCGCTCACCGCGACCGAGTCGCGCATCCGGTTGTGGGATTTTTCGGGGGGGAGGTTGAGGTAGGGGGGCATTCCCGCGCGGACGCCGCGCCGCGCGCTTGAGGGCGTTTGGCGTTATCGCATACCGTTTTGGAGGGCCACGCTCAGTCGTGGCCGGTCTCACGGGGCCAAGGAACGCGAGGAGGCGCGTCCCCCCAACGCTACATTCGAGTGAGAAATGCGCCGGCAAGCGGGTCGGTTCCCCCTCCAACCGCTCCCTCACGGTCGCGGCTCGGACTCGAATTCTGAGATGGCGTGGGAGGAATGGACCGTGCAGAACCTCAAATGGCGCCCTGTACCGCATGATCACACGGCCTTCCTCAAACGAGCCGCGAAGCGCCCGGGTTTTCAGGAGGCCTATATGATGCCCTCGACGCGGAGTACTCGCTTGCCAGGGAGATGCTCTCAGCCCATGTCCGGGCCGCTGAAGTCAAACCGAGGGCCTCAGACGAATCCTGAGTGACTCTTCCGATCTTCCGGGCCGCGCTCATGACGGTCCTCCAACTCCCACGTCCGCGCGAGTTGCAGCACTTGATTGCCGTGCTGTTGGAGGTATCCAATTCCTCCAACTCCCACGTCCGCGCGAGTTGCAGCACGATACATAGTAGGAGGGTGGGGTTGGTTTGCGCCTCCAACTCCCACGTCCGCGCGAGTTGCAGCCGGCGTACCCGGTGCCAACGGAGGAATCACGCCATCCTCCAACTCCCACGTCCGCGCGAGTTGCAGCACGATGCAGAGACCAATCAGCATAAGCAACATTCCTCCAACTCCCACGTCCGCGCGAGTTGCAGCTATCGAGGAGGTCGAGGATTTGCGGGCGCGAATCCTCCAACTCCCACGTCCGCGCGAGTTGCAGCCACGCCTACACGGACCCTGTGTTGGCGGTTTTTCTCCTCCAACTCCCACGTCCGCGCGAGTTGCAGCTCCACGTCGTCCCAGGAATCCCCATCGTTGAGTCCTCCAACTCCCACGTCCGCGCGAGTTGCAGCTCATCCGCAACTCGGGTGGCGTTGGAGTCCGTGAGCCTCCAACTCCCACGTCCGCGCGAGTTGCAGCCGCATTGCCCATCGGTCGAAAAGGGTGTCACATTCCTCCAACTCCCACGTCCGCGCGAGTTGCAGCAGCGCCTCGATTGAAGATGGGGAATGCGCAATACCCTCCAACTCCCACGTCCGCGCGAGTTGCAGCGAACGACATCGCCGACATCATCACTCATTTTGGCCTCCAACTCCCACGTCCGCGCGAGTTGCAGCCGTACGCCTCGTAAGTTCAAGGCGTCCAGCAACCTGGGAACCCCTTTCCGCGAACCTCACCAACGCCACTCTGGTCTCGCAGTTCTCTGGGTCGTGGGAGGCCGATTCTCCTCGACAATTACGGAGTTGTCCCAACGGACGATTCCTGTTCGCTTGAGGTTCGCGCGGCTCCGCTGCATCTCTCCTTCGCGGTTGAGAGTCGTGCCCCGATCATGGCGGGGCAGCTGGTTCCCTCAACTGAGGGACCTTCCGGATCCGTCCGATCTCCAATGGATCGAGCCGGTCCCGTTGGCCTAAAGTCGAGCAGGCCATCCACGACGATTCCAAGGGCCGTAGCCCAAGCGCACGCCGAGGTCTGCGTCCATTCGGACGCCAAAACCTTCACGCATCCGTCGGCTTTGCCTGACGGATGACCTCTTCGATGTCAAGGATTGAAAGATTCCGCGCCGCGTTCTTGTCGGCGTTGTCCTTGTGGCCACATTTGACACATTCAAAGTGCGACTGACGCTTCTCTCCCTTCGGACGATTAGCGCGGTCAATGTGGCCGCACTTGTTGCAACGCTGAGAAGTATAACGCGGATCGACGAATTCAAGAGTCGCGTCGATTTTGGCGGCCCACCAGCGCACCGCGTCAACCACCGATCCAGGTGCCCAATTCCGGGCGAGCCAGGGTTTATCCTCCTTGATGTCGGCACCGAGCTTCTCCATCCGCCATTTCCCGGCTCCGTTCCTCTTGGCCACCTCGGCAATTCGCGCCGCGATCCGCTGGGAAGCAGTCTTCATGACTCGCTTCTCTCGCTTACGCAGTTCACGAAGCTTCTCCTTGGCTGCCTCTCTTGATTTCTTGTCCAGTGGGCTGTCCTTGGAGCGCAGGGCGCGGAGGAGCCGGACAATCTCACCCCGGATTGTCGCGCGAGTAATCAGCATGTCGCGCCCTCGGCCAATACACATGGCCCACTTGCTCGGCTTTCCCTGCTCCTCTCCACCTCGATAGTCTCGAATATGGAGGGCCGCCGGAACCGTAACTCCGAGGTCAATTCCCATCACAATTTCAGGGTCGATACTCTTGTACGGCTCAGGTTCATAAGAAACAACAATTTGCCCCAACCAACGTGGTCCTTGGCTCCTTGGATTCTTCCTAAGCCTTGAGTTCTTGAGCTTCCATTCTCCCGAACTAACCCGCAGAAGCTGCCCAAGCATTGTCTTATCACGCGGTTTGACCTTGATTGGGAATGCAATCCAATTCGGGATTCCAGATTCCTTGGACCATTCCATGCTGAACACTTGGGACGCAAGGTAGAAGCGGCCGTCCTGCTCGTGCAACACGGTTTCCGCCGCGCGCATCATGATGGGATGGGTGCCGTCAGTGCGATGGGTGGGGAGCTGTCGTTTTCCCGTCAGCAGCAGGTCTTTGAGGTGGTCACCCTGAAAATGCGGCTTCGATCCGAGCTGATAGGTTTGACTCAGAATCGAACCGCTCAGGGAGGTGGCCCGATCCAACCTTTCCTTGATGGACTTGTAGCTCGGTTTGAACCGCTCCGAGTCTTCCTTTGGAACCCCAAGGACTCGCTTGGCGTACTCCTTGGCTGTTTCCACATTGCAGATCATGGCAATGGTTTCCGCGCCTTCCCGGAGCGAATTGTAAACCTTCTTGCGCTGATCCTCTTGAAGTAAAAGGAGAGTCTTCGTGCGAACATCGAAACCGAGCGGTTGCCCTAACCCGAAGGTCAGAGTTTTGGTTAGACTCTTCGAGTTCTCCGGCAATGGGGCTTCCGATTCCATCCTCGCCTCCAGCTCGGGTGAATAGCTGCCCATGATGTGATGAAGCTTGAATTCATGGACAAGGCCAGAATGGGGCCGAAGTTACCGAAACTCCCTGTAGGACGCAATCCCCCCCTCCAACCGCTCCCTTACGGTCGCGGCTCGGATGGGTTTTCCCCTCCTCCCAATTCCTCGATGGCTCGCGCCACCGACACCCGGCGGGATTCGATCGGGGCCGGGTCCACCGTGAACTCGGTCATGCTTCCGGTAATCTCCTTCGGGACCGCAAGCAACATCTCATACTCGGCGGCCTTCGCGCCCAGGGTGTCCCGCTTGGATTCGAGAAGGCGTTTCAGAATCGCCAGATACTCATAGTCCTCGATCCCATCCCGCAGCATCTCCCAACGGATGCTGTCCACCGGGCCTTCGAGGACCGGCTGACCGGGCTTTCCATCCGCCGCGGCCTCCGGAGGATAGATGAACCGCCCATCCCCATTCCCCCACTTCTTGCGAACTCCGAGCGGGGTGTCATATCCCATCATCCAGCCCATCGGGTCCTCATAGGGATTCTGGGGATGGTCCTTGTCCGGGTATGCCGGCTCGCTGTGCCAGTAATTGAGCTTCCACACCAGGATGCCATCGATCTTCCGCTGCCAGGTCTGCCAGAGCCACACCCGCAGCTCGGTGGCGGGATGGTCGATGAACAGGGTGCAGTAAGGGGCCGGGGGCGCGGTGCAGACATACCACCAGAACTTCTCCCCCGCCTTCCGCCGCTCCTCGGCGGAGGAGTGGTCATAGGAAACGGAAAGCGGGCACCAGATGTTCGGCCCGCCCACCAGTTCGCCCTTGACCTCCTCGGTGAGCATGCGCGGGATATCCGGCGCGGCCTCCTTGAGCTTGCGGAAACCGTTCATCACAAACTCATAGTCCTTGGGGTCGGGTTCATCGAACCAATACACATACACCTCATCCAGCCACCCCTTTTCACGCAGGTGCTCTTGGACCGCGCGGCCGTAGGCCGTAAAGGCCGCCTGGTATTGCGGGGTGTCTTCGGCGTAACCCAGGAGCTCCGGCTCCTGTCGGGAATGGAAGGTGCCGCTTCCCATCCCGACCATCGGCAGGCGCAAGGTGCGGAAGTGGTATCTCTCAAAGGCCTCAGTCACGGCCTGATCCCAGGCGCTCCAGCGGATGGTGGGAACAAGGACCTCCGGTCGGACCTCCGGGGTGGGTTCGATCTTGGGCCAGTCCACAACAAAGGGATCGAGCGGGGCCGGGTCGTACGGGGAAATGTGGTGGTCGCTCAAGTTCTCCCAATACTTGGCGAGAACCGCGCGCTTGTCGCCCTCCTCGGTGAGTCCGTGATAGCGGTACACCAGGTCGGGGCGGAATCCGAAAGCGGTGGTGCAAGTCATTTGGTCGGGAAGCTCGAAACCGAAAACTTCCACCTGGAGCGGGACCTCGGCGGACCAATTCTCCGCCTGAAGCATCAGCTTTCCCGAGTAGATTCCCGCCGGGGTCCCCTTGGGGACAGTCACTCGGACCCACAGCGGCAGGTTTTCCCCGCCCTTCGCCTCCAGGCTGTCCCGAATGGGAGGCAGCGGGTCCGGCCAGAGTCCCACCACTCCGGTGGGATCGGTGGGTTCGGTGACATTCACATAGCGGACTCGCAGGACCTCGACCGCATGGGCGGGGAGCAGGGCGCCGCTCGGTCCGGGCAAATCCCCGGGGGTTACAGATAGCCCTCGAAGGTCGCTCTGGGGTGAAATCACCAGTTGGGCCGCCTCGGCTTCATTCCGCGCCGCGCTGATTCGGATCGCCTCCCCCTGGGATGTGGGGAGCTTTCGGGTGGGGCTGATCTTCCATCCGGAGGAAGCCCACCAGAGGCTCGCCCGCTCGCTCGAACCGGGGAGCAACTCTCCGAAGCAGCAGTCCGCGCCGCCGCCATGGTACCCGCCGGATAGGTCCGGCGCGGCTTCCTCCCCGAAAGCTGTCGAGACCAGCGCCAGGGTGATCGCCAAGGCGATCGAATGGTGGGATCTGTGTCCGATGTATGGCATGGAGGGTTCCCCTTCGATTTGGATCCCGCGCGGGGACATGGGCGCCACGCCCGCGCCACGCTGACAGGGAAGATGGGGCCGAGGATACCAGCGTCGAGCGGTTCGGGCCAGTTGCGGGCGGCCTTTACATTGACGGAACCCCCGAAGACGTGTAGCTTGACAATCGGCTGGGTTGGTTTCTGGTGTGCGGTCCCTGGAATGGGGCCTGACGGTTTTGAATAGACGTAAACCGGCAAGGTCGCGCCAAGAAACTTGGGCGGCCTGAGGGGGTGAGACTCAAGACTTGATTGAGGTAGGTGGAGAACCATGCGAACGTTACCCCCCCTTTTCGCGGCGGCGCTGATTCTGGCTTCCGCGATCCCCACATGGGCCCAATTCGGCAGCGCGCCGATGACCCCGGGAGCCTCCGCGCCACAAGCCACGACCCCGACGAGCGCCCCCGCTCCCCCCGCTCCATCGTCATCCGGTCCGGTGCCGATCAAATGGTACCAGCATGACACCGGATATGTGGTCGCGGTGCCCTCGGACCAGAACCTCGGCCCCGGATTCAGAGAGATTCAACCTCCCTCCTCAAGCGCCGCGGCTCCCTCCGTGGCGACCGCGCCTCCCGCGCCTGTGTCAGCTCCGGTTTCCAGCGCCCAAACCTATTCTCAGCCCACATCTCCACAACCATCCGGCCCGGCGGTGGCGTTTTCGCAGGCGCCCGCACCCTATTCCCAGCAGTCCTTTTCGCAACCGTACTCCACCCCGCTTTCCCAGCCCCAGACGCAGCCCAGCACGGCGGGTAAGAAGTGGATGCAGCACAAGAGCGGCTATCGGGTGATTGTGGACGCCAACACCACGCCCGGCCCGGAGTTCGTGGAGATCCCGCCGCCCAACACCACCATGGGGACCCCCTATGGAGCCCCTCAGACCCCCGCCATGCCCCAGGCTTCCGCCTTTTCTCAGCCGCAAGCGGCGCCCAGCGGCCCGCAGACTTATTCGCAGATTCCCATGACTGGGGGCTCCACCCCGGCGCGCCCGATGGGGACCGGCGCGGTGGCCCTGCCGAACCTTCCCCCTAGCATGCAGCGGCAGCTCCCTTATCAGCCGCCGACGCCGGCCGGAGTTCCCCCCGCTCAGCCGACTTACCAAGCCCCGACCGGCTACAACCCGGCGTATGGAACCGGGCAACGTCCCACGGTCCGCTCCGCTCCCCCCGGGAAAAAGTGGGTCCAGCAGGATAACGGGATGCGTTTCCTGGTGGATGCCAACACCATACCCGGTCCCGGCTTCCGGGAGCTGACCGATGAAGAGGCTAGCCAACCGCTCCGGATCATGGATCCCCGGATGCAGCAGCAACAACAGCAGCAGCCCCAGCAACAGGGATTCGGGAGCGGGTTCCGCAACTGGATCTCCAATCTCGGGCGACGCTGAGCAAACCCAACCCGGGAGGGGGTGACCCCTCGGTCACTCCCTCCCTCAACCCTTCTTTTCGTTCGAGGCCGGAGCGATTAGTCTCGGCCCCCATGGAACGTCGGAACTTCTTCCTCTCCACCCTATCGCTTCTGAGCGCGGGGACTGTCGCGGCGATGGCCGCCGCGCCCGCGGCGCTGCATGCCCTCTCCCCGCTGCTCAAGCGCGCCAAGAACAACCACGACTGGCATGATCTGGGACCGGTTGAGGACCTGACCGCCGATCAGCCGCTCAAGAAGACCATCGAGGTGGTCCGCAAGGATGGCTGGCAACTCCGTCGCCAAGACCAGGCGGTTTACCTGATTCCGGGCGCTGGAGGGCCGGTGGCTGTGTCCTCGATTTGCCCGCATCTGGGATGTCCGGTTTCGTATAGCGCCGAAAGCGCTCAGTTCGAGTGTCCCTGCCACAAGTCATTCTGGGGTCCGGATGGGAAGCGGACCTCCGGCCCCTCGCCGCGCGACTTGGATCCCCTTCCGACAAAAGTCGAGGAGGGCCGCCTTTACTGCCGCTGGGTCACCTATCAAACCGGGATCGAGACCCCGGTCGAGGCTTGAAGGGGGGACCTGGGGGAGCCGTGGGCGGTTGGCTTGAGGAACGGACCGGACTCCCGAGCGCGCTCCGGCGCTGGTGCGAGCGCCCGATTCCCGGAGGCGCCCGATGGTCTTATTCCCTCGGCGCGGCCTTGTTGGCGCTGCTCCTTGTTCAGGTGACAACCGGCATCGCGCTCTCCTTGTCCTACTCGCCCAGCGCCGACACCGCCCACTCCAGCGTGCAGTTCATCATGGAGGAGGCCTTTCTCGGGCAATTCATCCGCTCGCTCCACTATCATGGAACCAACTTCACGGTCACTTTTCTGATCCTCACCGCCGTGCGGTTGGTGATCGCGCGGGCCTACCGGAAACCCCGGGAGATTCAGTGGCTGGTCGCTTTCGCGCTCGGCATGCTGGTGCTGGCCACCGCCATCACGGGCTATGTGTTGCCGTGGGACCAGTACGGTTATTGGGGGACCCAGGTTCGGACCTCGATCATGGGGTCGGGTCCGGTGGTGGGCCCGAGGCTTAAGACCTTCGTGCTGGGGGGAAATGAGCTCGGCAACCTGACACTCACCCGTTTCTACACCGCCCATGCCCTGCTGCTTCCGGCGCTGTTTGCTGTTCTGCTGCCGGTGTATTTCCGTCTCGCGGCGCGCCATGGAGTCCCCACCCCCAAGGGAGGCGCGGAGCCGGTGGTTCCCTACTGGCCGTTCCAGGCGGCCCGTGACAACAGTTTCGCGCTGCTGGTTCTGGCGGCGCTTTTTGGGGTGGCGCTCTTGTTTCCCGCTCGACTGGGGGAGGTCGCGGATCCCCAGGTGACCTATCCCGCGCGCCCGGAGTGGTATTTCCTGTGGCTCTTCCAGACCCTCAAGTACTTCAAGGGTCCGCTTGAAGTGGTCGGCACGGTGGTCATTCCGCATGCCGTGGCGGTGGTGGTCGCGCTGCTGCCGTTCTTGGATCGTGGGGAATCCTGGAGCGGGCTGGGACGAAGAGCGGTTCTGGGGATCCTCGCCCTGATTGTTTGCGGGTGGGCCTCGCTTTCGGCGCTCGCGCTCTGGGAGGACCTCAAGTCGGGGCACTTCGCGGAGCTCGCCCTCTGGGAGGCGACTCCCGATGAAGGTTGGGATGTGGAGGGTTGTTACAAGCAGAAGTGCGCGAAGTGCCACGGGCGGGATGGAGCCGGATATCTGGATTCAACCCCGGATTTCACCCTGCCGGAGTATTGGAAAGGCGCGCGCTCGGATGTGCGTCTGATCAAGGCTATCCTCAAGGGGATTCCCAACGAAAACATCCCGGAGGATGAGCGGATGCCCGCTTTCGAGAAGGAGCTCACCCCAGGACAAGCCAAGGCGATGGTCGTTTGGAAGCTGCGACCTTTTGGGGAGGCTTCTGAAAAGGAGTAGGTTAACTCGACTTGTGCAGCGCAAGCCCCTCGGAGGCTCTTCGCGCCCGCCAATCGGCCAGGTTCAGCAATTGGAGTTTGTGGATTGAGTAGAGGATCCCCAGCAAAAGCAGGCCGCCATAGACAATGAACGGCGCCCAATCCCCCAGCGCGGCCCACCTCCCCATCATCACATCCGCGAAGTCCTGACTCAGGATGAATGGGGGATAGAGATCGTAGTCTGGATACCCCACCCATTTGAGGAAGCGATCCCAGAAGGTGAGGCTTTCCTGGTAGTGGACCAGCGTGTTGAAACCGTTGATCACAAAGCCAAGCGCTCCAAGCGCAAGCAGGGACATCCGCAGGGAAAAACTCTTCCACTCCCGGCACACCAGCACCCCGATAAAGAGCGCAAGGGCGGGGACAATCGGGATCAGATAGCGAGGACCGGGATTGTCCCCTCCGCGGAAGTCGGCGTACACCGCATACAGGCTGAACTTGGCCCCGACAATCGCCAAGAGGGACAACGCCAGGACCCGGTCCCGCCGCCAGGTCGAGACAATCCCGTGAAGCAGTAAGGCAAGCACCGGGGCAAAGAGCACAAGGCCGAGGTTCGGACTCAACAGGAGGACCGGGAGGCTTTCCTTGAGGATTGAAAGGGAAAAGCGGCGGTTGGCGTACGCGGGTCCCCACCAGTCGCCGAACCTCCAGAGGTTTGTGGCGATCTGAAGTCCGATTCCGAGCAGGGTGAGGGTTCCCGCCACCCACAACACTTTCCGGACCGAGACCTGAAAGCGCCCCTTCGGGTCGAAAAGCAGGAGAAGGAACATTCCCGGCCAAGTCACCAGGGTGGTGATCCGATTGGTGACCGTGAGTCCCACCGCAAAGCCGAACAGGAACAGGTGGAGGAGCCTCCCGGACCTCCGGAACTCCAAGGCCGCATGGATCGCGAGCAGGATCAGCACTCCGGCGAGCGGCTGACGAAAGAGATCCCGAGAGTAGGTCCACCAGGGTGTGGCGAACCCGAGAACAAAGGTCATCGCCAAGGCGGGCCAAAACTTGTTTTCCAGCCGATAAAGGATCAGGAAAAAGATCACCAAACCCAGGGCGCAGACCCACTGGTTGAAAGTCGCGACCAGTGTCATTCTCCAGCTGGACTCCAGAAAGTCAGGCGCCGGCCAGAAGGTGTCCAAGGTTCCTCCCAGCAGGTACAACGGGATGCAGAGAATGGCTTGGAGAAGACCATAACGTCCGGTGGGACGGCCTTGGGCGTCCTCGACCGTGATGATCGAGGCGGGGATGACCAGGGAGCCTTTCGATACAAGCGACTCGGTGGTGTGGAAGCTTACAAAGCTGTCCACCGTGTAGAGGTGTCCCGGGGTGGTGGCGAGATACAGGAGCGAAAAGAGGAGGAAGAGGTAGAACCATCTCATGAGAACCACCCTCCAGAAAGGAGGAGTCTAGCCGGACCCTCGACGCTTGTCTAGTACTGTAAGAAAAACGCCATAAAGACGAATTGTCGCGTTCCTTCATCCCTTGAGGTCCCGGTTCCTCCCCGCGGCTTGGGTCGGCGCTGTCGGGGTGATACGATCCAAAAGCTCATCGCACATCAGGGCACCGCCCACTCTCCGGAGATCGCATGGCCCCCAAGAATCTTGTCAAAGCTTACCGAAATGAAGACTTCCTGAAAGGTCCGGATGCCCGCCTGGTCCGGATCCTGGCGGAGTACCTGGAGCCGGAGAGCCGCTTCCGACGTCTCAAGGTGCAGGACACGGTGGTCTTCTTCGGGAGCGCCCGGTCCCTGCCGATGGATGAGGCCAACCGGCGCTGGAAGGAACTGGAGGTCCGTCTCAAGCAGAAGCCGTACGGCAAGAAGGAGCGTTTGGAGCGGGAGATGGGGATGCTCTCGCTGCGGATGGCGGAGTACTACGAGGCCGCGCGGGAGCTCGCCAAACGTCTCACTCAGTGGTCCAGGACCCTTCCGGGAAAGATGAAACGGTTCGTGGTGTGCTCGGGCGGCGGGCCGGGGATGATGGAAGCCGCCAACCGGGGCGCGAAGGAGGGGGGAGGACTTTCGGTGGGGCTGAACATCAGCCTTCCCTTCGAGCAGGACCCAAACCCTTACATCCCCGATGACCTGTGTTTCGAGTTCCACTACTTCTTCATGCGCAAGCTCTGGTTCGCGTACCTCGCGCGCGGGATGGTGATCTTCCCCGGCGGGTTCGGAACCCTCGACGAAATGCTTGAAATCCTGACCCTGGTCCAAACCCGGAAGCTCAAGAAGGTCCTGCCGATTGTGGTTTTCGGCAGGGATTATTGGAGCCAGATTCTCGATTTTGACGCCCTGGTTCGGTGGGGCACCATCTCCCCTCAGGACCTCGCGCTGTTTCGGATGATGGATGATGTGGACGAGGCTTTTGAGTATCTCAAGACGGAGCTCACCCGGCTGTATCTCTGAACGCGAGGCATTCCCCCTTGAAAGACGCGATCCTGGCGGTTGACTTAGGAACCTCCCGCATTCGGTCGGGGGTCTTCTTGCCCGATGGCTCGTGCACCGCGGTCGCGGCCCGGGATTATCCGATCCTCTCCCCCGAAGAGGGCGCCGCCGAACAGGAGCCTCTGGCCTGGAAATCGGGATTCTTCGAAACAGTTCGTGAAGCGCTTGAAAAAGCCGGCGCCTTGCGGATTGAGGGCGTGTGCCTTTCGGGACAGATGCACGGGACTGTGCTTCTCGATCGGGAACAAGGGCTACTGGGGAACGCCATTATCTGGTGTGACCAGCGGGGTGGGAAATCCGTTCGGTCGATTCTGGAAGGGGTGGGGCGCGACAGGCACGGCCAAATCACCGGCAACCCGCTCGCGTCCGGGTTCCAAGCCGCGACCCTGGCCTATCTCAAGGTCGCTCAGCCTGAGCGTTTCAACCAAATCGGAGCCGTTCTCCTTCCCAAGGATTATCTGATCCGGGAGCTCACCGGGGAGTTTGTGAGCGAGCCCACGGATGCCGTGTCCACCGGAATGCTGGACCTGAAATTCGACACAGGCGGCGCTCCGGATTGGTCCGAGGAGGTTTTGGCATTCCTTGAAGTTCCCCGGAGCGGGCTGCCGGATCTCATTCCCTCACTTCCCTCGAAAGGGGGCGCCAATCGTCCGCTCACCCTCAGTGAAGAAGCCGCGCGGACCTGTGGGTTGCCCGGTGGCCTGCCGGTCCTCGCCTTCGGAGGCGATGCGGTCATCGGCGGGGAACTGGTGGTCGGGGAGGGGACCGAGGGAGAGGCGGTGGGATTGGTCTCCAGCGGCGGCCAGCTCCTTGTGGCCGGAGACCGACCTTTTCCAGACCCGGGTCGCGGAGTGCATCTGCTGCCGCGCATGGAAGCGGGAAAGTGGTTCTCCATGGCGGCCTTCCTGGCGGCGGGGCTGTCGCTGGAATGGTGGCGGTCACTGCTTACAGGAGCTCTGGGCGTCGAGATGCGATATGAGAACCTGCTGGCGGAGGCGGCGCGGGTCCCTCCCGGAGCGGAGGGCCTGGGGTTCGCGCCGCACATCGCCGGAGAGCGCACCCCCCTTCTCGACCCTGAGGCTCGTGGTGTCTTCTGGGGGGTGAGCAAGGCTCACGGCGCGGGCCACTTTGTCCGCGCGATCCTTGAAGGAGTGGCGATGAGCTTCCGCCAGGGACTGGAGATTCTTGATGCAAGCGGAGGGCCGATCCGGACCTTCAGCCTGGGGGGCGGGGGTGTGAAGAGCCCTTTGTGGCGTCAAATCTTCGCGGATGTCTTGAACCGCGAGGTTCGGACCCTATCAGATATCGCGGAGACTTCGCTGGTGGGGGCGGCCTACTGCGGGGCGCGGGTGCTGGGGTGGGACCTTGGGGGATGGAGACCGGCACGCCTGGAGGGCCACCAACCGAACCCGCGGGCCGCGCGGGAAATGGAGAGACGCTACAAGGAATTCCTTCAAGTCGCGCCGGCCCTCCAAAACATTCGGAGGTCTGGAGCTGGGGTGTAATCCCCTCACGCCCCCACCGAGGTGGTTCGACCCACCATTTCCCCGCGCAGGGTGACCGGCTTGCAGTCGGTGACCAGCGCCTCGACCGTTTCGCCGATCGGCGGCCATTCGGAAGGATCCTCCGGTGTCTCCAGGCTGATGACCTTATTGGTCCGGGTGCGGCCCTTGACGCGGGTGAGGGGCTGTTCCGGATCCGCGCCGGGGAGTCCCTCGATCAACACTTCCACGGTTTTCCCAAGGGCCAAGAGGTTCAGGGACAGACTGATGGATTCCTGAAGCTCGATCAGACGCGCGAGGCGCTCCGATTTCTCCTCCTCGGAGACGCGATCCTCCCAACGGTGGGCCGCGGTCCGTTCGCGGCGGGAATACTTGAACATGAAGGCGCTGTCCCAACGCGCGCGCCGGACCGCATCAAGAGTCTCCTCGAACTCGGCCTCGGTTTCGTTGGCGAATCCCACCATCAGGTCGGTCGAGATGCCGTACGAGAACGGCCGAGTCTCGCGCGGCCCGAAGACCTTCTCGATATAGGCCAGCTTCTCGAAATACTCCTCCACGACATACCCGCGCTTCATCTCCTTGAGCACCCGGTTGCTCCCGGCCTGAAGGGGGAAATGGAAGTTCTCGCAGATGTTGTCGAACTCCGCCACGGTGTCGATCAGCTTGGGCGTGATATCCTGCGGGTGCGAGGTGGTGAAGCGAATCCGGGAAAGCTCCTCGATACGGCTCACGCGCGCAAGCAAGTCGGCGAAGTCCACCCCTTCAAAGCGGTAGGAGTCCACATTTTGCCCTATCAGGGTGACCTCGCGGTATCCTTGACGGACCAGCGACACGCATTCAGCGACCACATCCTCCGGGGGACGGCACACCTCCTTCCCCCGGGTGTAGGGAACCACGCAGAACGAGCAGACCTTGTTGCAGCCCTGCATGATCGAGACAAAGGCGGGATATCGAAGCGGACCCGACCGAATGGGAAGATACTCCGGCTCATCGAACAGGTCCGACTCGGAACGCGCGGTTTCCACCTGGGGTCCCATCCCGGCGGCGGCCTGTTCGATCAGGCTTGGAATGCGCGGGATGGCGTGGGTTCCCGCGACCACATCCACCACCCCGGAGCGTTTGACCAACTCGATCCCTTCCTTTTGGGCCATGCACCCGGCGACCGCGATCATCCGCCCGGGGCGCTCCTTCTTGTAATGCGCGAGACGACCCAAAGTCCCGTACACCCGCGATTCGGCGCTGTCGCGAATCGCGCAGGTGTTGAGGATCAGCAGGTCCGCGAGCTCCTCGGAAAGCGCGGGTTCATGCCCAGCCGCCACCAGGTAGCGCTCGATGCGACCGGTGTCATAGACATTCATCTGGCAACCGAAGGTCAGGACTTTGAATTTCATGGCTTACTTGCTCTCGCGGATGGACTTCAGGACCACCTTGGCGATGCGCCAGGAGTCCACGAACGCCCGGTAACGGCTGGTGGCGGTCCCATCCGGATAGTGACATGAAATCGGGAGGTTGACCACCTCGATCCCCATCCGCGCCGCCTTGACCAGGACCTCGGACTCCAGGGCGTAGCCATCCGAACGCAGCTCGATCCGCTCGAAAAGGTCCAGCGGATAGACCCGCATCCCGCATTGGGCATCGGGGATTCGGGTCTTGGCCGCGAGGGAAATCAGGGTCGAGGAGCAGCCGTTGGAGAGCCTGCGGACCAGCGGCATTTCTTGGATGGTCTCCCCGGAAAAGCGATTCCCGACAAGGATCGCCTGGGGGCGATTCCGGTAGGCTTCAAGGAAGCGCGGGATCGCCTCCACGGGGTGCTGACCATCGGCATCCAAGGTGAGAACATGGGAGAAACCGCCATCGCGCGCGACCGAGAATCCGGTCTTGAGCGCGGCCCCCTTGCCACGGTTGCGTTCGTGCGAAACCACGCGCCAGACCGGTTTTCCCTGAGCGACACGCTGGGTCCCATCCGTGCTCCCATCGTTGACCACAAGCGCGGGGAGTCCAAGCGCAAGGACCTCATCGAGGACATCCCCCAGGGAGGATTCGGCGTTATAGGCGGGGATGAGGAGGGTGATTTCCTGTCTGATTTCAGATGCTTGTGGCATGGAAGAATGGCGTTGCCTTCGTGTGTGATGGGTCAACTCGCATCCCGCTGGGTCGCCCATGAACCACGCGGGTCACTCACGGGATTCCTCCAAGAGGGCTTGCGCGACTGTCTTAAGCGCCGGAACATTCTCTGTCGAAAAAGTCCAGATCAGCTCCACTTGAATGTTGAAGTATTCATGGACAAACCGGTCCCGGAGCCCCGAAATCCTTTGCCAAGGGATTTCAGGATGTTTGCCTTTGATCTCGGCCGGGAGTTTCTTCACCGCCTCGCCGATAATCTCGAGGTTCATCATGACCGCGTGAACAGTCTTTAGGTTGCCGCGGAAGTCCCCGAGGCTCAGACCTTCGACATAATCCTCGATCGCGGAGGCGGCGCTTACGATATCTTCAAGGTACAGATGAAAAGCCCGGGACATAGAGCGTCTCGTTAAGAACTCTCTCTCGAATCGCCGGTTTGAGGGTGCTCTCAAAGCCAACATCGACCCTGTGCTCGAACAGATCCTCCAAGTATTCGATCAACCCCATGAAACCGTCAAATGTGACCGGCTCCATCTCCACGACGAAGTCCAAGTCGCTGTTCTCGGTCGCCTCTCCCCTGGCAATGGACCCGAACAGACCGAGCTTGAGCACACCCATGCTTCTCAAATCGTCGCCATGGTCTTCAAGCGTCTTGAGAACCTCGGAGGCCGACAGAATCGCCTGCTGAACCATCGATTGAACCTCCTCCTGGAACGCCCCCCTATTGTAGCCGAATCCGCGGGTCCGACAACGCGAGAAGGATGTCCGCGATCAGATTGCCCGCGATCAGCAGCACGGTTCCCATGAGCAGCGAGGCCACCACCAGGTATTCATCCTGGGCGAAGAGCGCCTCCACCACGGTCCGCCCCAGGCCGGGATAGGACATCACGGTCTCCACCAGAACCGACCCGGAAAGCAGACCGGAGAGGGAAAAGCCGAAAAGAGTGATCAACGGATTGAGGGCGTTCCGGACCGCGTGCTTGCCGATCACCACCGGTTCGGAAAGCCCCTTCGCGCGAGCGGTGATGAGATAATCCGCGCGGAGCTCATCGAGCAGATTCCCACGCATCTGGCGCATGTAAGAGGCAAGCCCGGAAGCCGCCAGCACCGCCGCCGGGAGGAACAGGTGATGGAGAATGTCGAGGACCTTTTGACCCGCGGTGAAGGTGTCGTACTCCAGCGAGCGCAGGCCGCCGATCGGAAACCAACCGGTCTCCTTGGCGAACAACAGGGCGAGCAGCGAGAGAAACACGGCGGGAATCGAAAGACCGAGGAACGCGATGGCCGAGCAGATCTTGTCCACCCACGAATACTGCCGAGTGGCGGACAGGATCCCGAGCGGGATCGCGACAAACCATTCGATGCAGGTGGCCAGGAGCGCGAGGATAAAGGTGTTGAAAAGCCGCTCGCCGATCACTGGGGCGACAGGCCGCTTGTTGGAGACCGAGTAGCCCATGTCCAGGTGAAGAACCGCGCCCTTAAGCCAGGAGAAATAGCGGGCGTACCAGGGCTGATCGAGGCCATACTGAACGGTCATCTGCTCGATGACCTCGGTCGGGATTTGCGGGTTGAGCTTCCAGGCGTCCAGGATGTTCCCCGGCGCGAGGTCGATCAAAAAGAAAGTGAGAAAGGGGACCAGCAACAGGATCGGAATGACCTGCACCAGGCGACGGAGGATGTAGGTTCTCATGGGCGACCGAGCCGGATGGAGAGGCCTCTATTTGACAAAGATCTCCTCCCGGTTCCAAAGCGCTCGCGGACGGATCACCTGCGGGCGCATGTTGCCGAACTTGTTGCGAACCGCGACATAGACATTCGGGTTGACCAACCAGGCCATCGGCTGATTCTCTCCGTACAGACGCTGGATCTCATGCCAGATCTTGACCTGATCCGGCAGCTCGGGGGTGGCCAGGTATTGCTCGATCAGTTGATCCACCTTGGCCTCCCACTCGGTGGCCGGGGTCTTCTGGTTGGGGAACCACGAGTGGGTCCTGGCGGAGGAGCGGAACACATTCAATCCGTTCAAGGGATTATCCGAGCCGGTGAGTCCGAGGAGGCAGGCCTCGTAATCGAAGCTGTCGGCGATGGCGGTCACCAGGGTGTTGAAGTCGACCAGCTTCATGCGGCCATCGATGCCGACCTGCTGAAAACTTTCCTGGAGGATCGCCCCCATCCGCTCGCGAATATCGTTCTCGCGATTGGTGATGAAGAGGAACTCGATCTTGCGCCCTTGGGGGTCCTCGCGGATCCCATCCCCATTCCGGTCGATGTACTGAAGTTCATCAAGCAGCGCCTTGGCCTTGTCGAGGTCGTACTCGAACCTGGGGATGTCGGGGTTGTGCCAAACCTTGTCGGCGGGCGAGATCGGGCTGTAGAGCGGCTGGGCCCTTCCTCGGAAGACATTCCGCGCGATCCCCTCGCGGTTGACACAGTGCGACACCGCGATCCGGAATTTCCGGTTGGTGAACCAGGCGAGTTTGTGGGGGGGGACATACGGTTTCCCCGTGTCAGGGTTCGATCCGGTGTTCTGATTGAACCAGAAATGACTCTCTCCGAGGTCTCCCCCAAGGTCGTGCACCGTGTAGTTTCCCTTCTGCTCGCCATCCTTGAAGCGCTTGAACTTATCGGGAGGGAGCGGATCGTGCACATCGGTCTTGCCCGCCTCGAAGGCCACATCCATCGCGTCCAGATCGGGAACGTTCAGGAACACGATCTCATCCAGGTACGGGAGCCGCTGCCCCTTCTCATCCTGGCGCCAGTAATGGGGATTGCGAACAAGCACCACCCGTTCGCCGGAAAGATAAGAGCCGATCATGAACGGCCCGGTTCCGACAACATCCTTGGGCGGGGTGTCGATGTTGAGCGCCTCGGCGAACCTTCCGGCCTTCCAGTCCGCCTCCAGCTTGTGCTTGGGGATGACTGTCACGGCGGTGGCGATGGCGCGCTCAAAGGGGCCGAACACGGCCGGAAGCCGAACCTCGACCGTGCGGTCATCCTTCTTGATGAACTTGAATCTCTCTCCCTTGACCTCCAGGAAGCTCCGCGCCGGGTTGATGATCTTCTCGTCATAGATCACCGAGGCCGAAAAGATCACATCATCGGCGGTGAAGGGGGCGCCATCATTCCACTGAACTCCCCGGCGCAGGTGAAAGGTCCAGGTGAGATAGTCTTCGCTGTGCTCCCATGAGGCCGCAAGCGCCGGCTCGATCACTTTTTTCTCCGGGTTGTAGCCCAGCAAGCCATCGTAGATGTGCGCAAGAATGTCCGTGGAGGAGGTCTCGTTGGCGCTGATCGGATTGAAGGTTTTCGGTTCACCGAGGGCCGCGACGATGATCCGCCCTCCGGGCTTGCCGATCTCGATGCCCTTGACCGTGTCGAGTTCGATCTCCGCCGCGTGAGCGCCAGCCGCGCCGAGAAGCGCGGCCAGGGTGAAGCCGAAAAGCGCCTTACACCGAAAGAGCATGAAAGAAACCCCCTTATCAGGATTGGAATGAAACGCCGCCTCGGACCTCTCTCCGGGCGTCAGATGCTGTACATCGGGACCTCGTCGCGCTGACGGTCCTTCATGGGGCGGCGACGTCGCGCGACCTCGGTGTCGATCGCGGCCCGGGCGACGGCGTCCGCCACGCGCGAGGGGACCTCCCGGTTGAACACGCTGGGGAGGATGTATTCCTCGCACAGCTGCCCGATCTGGATCACCCCGGCGATGGCGTGCGCGGCGGCCAGCTTCATGGCGTCATTGATTCGAGCCGCGCGGATGTCCAAGGCTCCCCTGAAGAGCCCCGGAACACAGAGCAGGTCGCTGATCTGGTTGGGGAGATCGCTGCGCCCGGTGGCGACAATCCGCGCGAAGCGCGAGGCCTCAAGCGGATCGATCTCCGGCATCGGATCGGCCAGGGCGAACACAATCGGGTCGGCCTCCATCCGCTTGAGCGCCTCAAGGGGAAGCGCGCGCGGCGCGGACACCCCGATAAAGGCGTCGGCGCCCTCCGCCGCCTCCAGGATTCCGCCTCGGAGACCTTCGTGATTGGTGTGTTCGGCGAGCCAGAGCTTCGAGGGGGTGGTGTTCTCAAGGCGCCCATCAAACACGATTCCCGCGGAGTCGCAGGTCACAATCTCACGGACTCCGGCTGCCAGGAGCAGCTTCACGCAGGCCAGGCCGCCCGCGCCGGTCCCGGCCACGGCGATCTTCATGTCCTCAAGTTCCTTGTGGACCACCTTGGCGGCGTTCAAGAGCGCGGCCAGGACCACCACCGCGGTTCCATGTTGGTTGTCGTCAAAAACCGGAATATCGAGCTCTTCGATCAGCCGCTCCTCGATCTCGTGACAGCGCGGCGCCGAGACCGCCTCCAGGCAAACCCCGCCGAATGTCGGGGCGATGGCCTTGACCGCTTGGACAAAACTTTCCGCGTCGCGAGTCCCCAGGCAGATCGGAAAGGCATCCACTCCTCCGAGCTCCTTGAACAGCATCGCCTTGCCCTCCATCACCGGCAGAGCGGCCTCCGGGCCGATGTCTCCCAGATCGAGGACCGAAGACCCATCGGTCACCAGCGCGATGGTGTTCGACTTGATGGTGAGGTTGAACACAGTCCTCGGGTGATCGTGGATTGAGGAGGCCACTCGGTTCACTCCGGGGATGTAAGCGCGAGAGAGGGTCTCGCGGGTCTGGATCTGCTCTTTTGGAGTGATGCTCAGTTTGCCTCCGAGATGAAGCAGGAAGACCTTGTCCGAGACACTGATGAGGTCGACCCCCTCGATCTCCCGGACCGCGCGGGCGATCCGTTCGGCGTGACGCTCATCTTGCACATCCACGGTCATGTCCCGGACCAGGTGATCCGGGCCGGCATCCACCAAGTCGATGGCGCCGATGCTGCCGCCCCGGTCCCCGATGCAAGTGGCCAGCTTGCCGAGCATGCCGGGGGAGTTTGGGATATGGACGCGCAGGGTGATGGTGTAACTCGCGTTTTGTGGGGTCGACATGTCCTCAATTCCAGAGTTTCCGTGATTTTCCAGCCCTTCCAGGATACCCCCGGAGAGGCGGGTTGTGGGAGGGGATCAGATCTCCTCCTCGGTGTAACCCAGCTTCCGCAATTCCTTGGGGTCCCTCCGCCACCCCTTGGCCACCTCCACGTGGAGTTCAAGGTAGACCTTGGTTTCCAGGAGTTTCTCCATTTCGCGGCGAGCGGCGGTTCCGATGCGTTTGAGCATCTCCCCCTTTTTTCCGATAACGATTCCCTTCTGGGAGGGGTTTTCCACCGCGAGCGTGGCCTTCACTACGCTTGGCTCTTCCCCGTCCCTCCTGTCCACCTCCGCGATATGAACCGCCGAGGCGTAGGGGAGCTCTTCCCGCGTGTGCTCGAAGACTTGCTCGCGGATCAGCTCGGCGAGCAGAAACTTGAGGCTCCGGTCGGTGACCGTGTCGGCGGGATAGAACATCGGCCCCTCGGGAAGATGAGCCTTGAGCAGCGCGAGCAACGCGCTCACTCCCGAATCCTTGAGGGCCGACAGGGCAATCAAGTCCAATGCGCCTTGGCCGACCCGGTGCAGCTTTTCCCAGAGCGCTTGAAGCTTGGTTGGTGCGACCAGATCGATCTTGTTGAGGACCATCACAAAGGGGATTTCCGCCTCGCGGACACGCTCGACCACGAACTGATCCCCCTTGCCGATGGACTCATCCGCGGCGACAAGGACCACCGCAATGTCGGCATCCGCGATCGAGCCGAGCGCCTCTTTCACCATGAAGCGGTTGAGAGCCTCTTTCGGCTTGTGGATTCCCGGAGTGTCCAGGAAGACAATCTGGCAACCCGGCTCGGTGCGGACCCCCACGATTCGGTTTCGCGTGGTTTGCGGTTTGCCTGAGACAATCGCGAGCTTGGTCCCCACAAGTCTGTTCAGGAGGGTGGATTTTCCGACATTGGGGCGGCCCACGATTGTGACATAACCCGAACGGTGACCCGGCGGCGAATCCAGCAGCGGGGGGGCGCCCACGGATTCACCCGCGGGCGAAAAGTCCTCAGGATCAGTCAGATGAACGGTCATCTTGCCTTCCCGAATCCGCGATTTGGAAAGTCACGCATGAACCGGGCTTGGAGTGCTTCCGGTTGGTTCTCCATCAGATAAACCTTGCCGAACAGGGTCTTGAGTTCCCCCGCCCCAAGCCCACCGATCCGAAAGTCCGAATGGATGCACACAATCACCCCTTGGAAGAGTTCCTGGGTGTCGCTCCAGGCGGTGGCGAGTATCGACGCGCCATCCGACGAATAACAGCCGATCAAGCCGCTGGCCGGAACATCGGAGGAGATCGGGCGCGGGTTCACATCGCGCAAGTCGATTCCCTTGGGAACATAGACTTGGCCTCCTCGGTAACGGGCTTCGACGGCGCGATGGGTGTCATCCAGCGTGGTCAACCCCTTGTCGGTGAAAATGAAACAGCGCGCGTGGTAATCCGCCTGGCCATGACCGGTGAAGTCCCCCACTCGGATGCAGGGCTGGGCCCATTCCACATCCGCCGGCTCCGTCCCCTCGTTCCGGATTTCCAGGTGAAACTCCACTCCATCCTGCGCGGGGCATATCCGGTGAGAGACCGCGACGGAGGGTTCCACGCGACTCTCCAGACGGATCTCTCCGCCTGTCTCGGACTCGAAAAGGCGGCGAGTGGAGTGTGGAATGACTGTCTCCTTCCAGTCGCGGTCAGTCGAGCCTTTCCGGCAGAAAGCTTCCAGATACCACACCTCAACCGCGCCGTCCGGGATCCGCGGCGAGCGGAGGGTGAGCATGTTGTCTTTCCAATCAACCTTCGGAATGGTCATGGGGTTGTCGAAAGCGCGGGGCTGGCGGAGTCGACAGCCTGGGTGGCGGCTTGTTTCCTTTCACGTTCGGCCACCATGTTCCGGAGCTCATCCAGCGGGGGCGCCTGGCCATGTCGTTCCCGCATGATGGCGGCCAAATCCTCCCCGCGGAGTCCCGTGGCCTGCTTCTTCCGCAGGGTCTGGTTCAGATCATGCTGAATCGCGCCGTAAGGCTCCTCCAAATCGAACCGACTTTCCGGAATCTCGCCATCCCACGCGATCTCTGTGTAGGTTTGCATCATCCACAGAACCCCTCTCGGATTGAAGTATCGAGTTTCGCGGAGAGCCCCGGTCCGGGCATCGAAACGATCCTCGCGGACAGTGAACTTTTCCAGGGCATCCTTGGTGACCGGAAGGATCGGCAGGTGGCGGTTCCGTCGGATGGTCTCGGACATGCCGGGAGTCAAGCTCATGCGGACATGGAGTTCCTCTCCGCCCTCTCGACCCACCTTCTTGACTTCGCTCACTTCCGCCAGGCGCTCTTCGAAGGGGATGCCGAACATGAAATCCTGGAGCGGATCGGCGAAGTGCGAGGCGCACTTGATCTTGGTGGGACCGACAACGGCTTGGGAGGGTTTGTCCGTGGCGGCCAGGTCGAGTCGGTGAACACGATGGGTCTTGAAGCTGACCACCTTGAGGTTGGAGCCGTTGAGCGCCTCGGAAAGAAGCGGCTTGAGGGTCCACCCCGAGCGCGGGTCGCGCGTGTTGTCGCGCTGACTGACCAAGGCCTCATGGATGTAGCGGTCCGGTCGGGCGGCATCCAGGCGGAACTCGGACTCCAGGTTATGACCCCTCACCAAGTTGGGAAACTCCACCCGGACCCGGACAGTGACTGTTTTGTAGTTCTCAATCTTGGCCTGAAGCGCCGCATAGAGCGGGCGAACCTCCTCTAAGGAGACCGTGGATTGCACGGAGGGCGCTGTCTCCATGCCGGACTCGCCGGGTGACTCCGGCGAGAGGCGCGCGGGCTCGCTCTGAGGGGAGCTTGCTTGGGGGGGTGGGGTTTGAGGCTTTTCCGCAAGCAGGAGGGCCAGAAGCGCCGCCGCCACGACCACCCCCGCAAGAATGAGGAAAATCGCCGATCGGTTCATTCGGAATCCACCAGCCTCCTCCAAAGCATTCGGAGCGCCACCACGCCGGACCATTCGCGGACCATCTCCCGGTCGCCCGGGAATTCGTGACACCGAGTTTCGATTCGATCCCGGTTCCCCACCGCGATCCAGACCATGCCGACCGGTTTCTCCGGGGTCCCTCCGGTGGGTCCGGCGACTCCCGACACGGCCACCCCCCAATCCGCTCCGGCTCGCTTGAGAACCCCTTCGACCATCGCGTGAACGGTCGCTTCGCTGACCGCGCCTTCCGAGGCGAGCACGGTTTCAGGGACACCGAGAAGGTCTCGCTTCAAGTCATTGTGATAAGAAACGATTCCGCCGAGGAAAATGTCACTGCTTCCGGAGTAATCGGTGACCCACTTGGCGATCAGGCCGCCGGTGCAGGACTCGGCCACCGCCAGCCTCTCGCCGCGCGCGCGGAGCAGGTCGGCGATCACCTCCTCCAGGTCGCGCGGGCGCCGATCCCCCGGCCCGAAGGACTCCACACACTCGTAGATGTACTCCTCAAATCCCTTGCGGGTCTCTCGCGCCACCTCGCGCAGGAGTTCGGCGGCGTTCGGGAAGTCCGCGCGCAGGCGAATGGCGACATCCACGCGCGCGAGGCGAATCAGCGAGGAAAGTGAAATCTCCGGATGGTTCGCAAGCAGAGGGCGCATCTTCTCGTCGATCCGGGACTCCCCCATCTGGGCGAAGCGCATCAGGATTTCAAGCGGCGGCTGAGGCCAGGAGTAAGTGGAGATGAGGTAGGGCAGGGCCTGATCGCGCCACATCGGATTGAGCTCTCGCGGCGGTCCGGGTAGGGCGACCACCCGGCAATCGGGATAGGCGCTCGGCTCGAAAACCAGACCCGGCGCGGTGCCGTGATGGTTTGGAAAGTAGGTTCCGCGCGTGGGCACAAGCGCCTGGCTCCGGTTGGAGGGAGAGAGCCTTCGCCCGGCGCGCTCGAATCGTTTCACCAGGGCATCCCAGAGCGCCGGCTCATCTCGGAGCGGGACCCCGGTGGCGGCGGCGATCCCCTCGCGGGTGAGATCATCCACGGTCGGTCCCAACCCGCCGGTCAGGATCAGGATCGCGCCCGAAGCGAGCCTACGGCGAAGAGTCTCCTCCACCTCTCGCTCCTCATCGCGGATGACCTCGCAACCGGCGATCTTGGCCCCGCGCGCGGCGAGGTCCGAGGCCAGGGTCTGGAGGTGCTGGTCTCGTCGGGCCCCCGAAAGGAGCTCATCGCCGATCAGGATCAGGTGGATCGGGTTCATGGGTTCGCCTTGAAGAGTCTCACGCTTCGCAGCCGCAGACCCTTTGGGGCCACCACGCGGAAATCCGCCCCGCCGTTCTGATTGTTGGCCAAGCAAGCGGCCTCGAGCGGGAAGCGGTGTTTGGTCCAGCCCAGCTTCCCGGCAAGCGGCGAGGGTTCGGTGGCGCGATAGATTCCGTGAAAGTTGGCGTCTCGATTCCAGGAATCGTATTCAATGAAGACCGCGGGGGCGCTCCCAAACCGATCCGCGCCGGTCTTGGGGAAATCAAAGACCTCAATCTCCAGCATCAACGGTTCGTGATTGGCGAAGCAGAAGGAATCCTCCACCGCGAAGTACAAGTATGGCGAGGCGGTCTCGATCACGGCCCCCTCGGGGCTGGGTTGAATCCGGAATTCACCATCCTCGTGTCGGATGGGTTCGAGCCCTTCGGCCTTCCCGCTTTGCCAACTCACCGTTTTCTCACCCGCGTGGGGGCCGGGCATGGGGGGAGTGTCCTCGGGGTTCTTGAAGGCGCGCGCGTAATGGCCGGTGATGCGGAGGTACTCCTCGCCGTATTCCCGCGTGGGGCAGATCTCGGTGCCCTCGTGGAGCTCGTTCCAGGTTTCCACGATCACAAAGGGGGCCTGATGGCGCAGCGCGCGCTCCCAGGCGTTGCGGTAGAAGGCGCCCTCTTCACGCTCGCGAAGGACCTTTGATCCGCGCGGAAGTCCATGCGCGCCGGAGTTGTCGAATCCCGGACCAACGGTGGAGACCGAGAGATAATTGGGCTGGATCGCCGCTCCCCAGCGGTAGTCCCATTCCGCGCCGATGCCGCGCCAATCCAGATGCGCCACAAAGAGCGGCTCCAGCCCCGCGAAGTCCTGGACGAATTGCGCCCGGGCAAAGGGCAGCAGGGTGTCGTCATAACCCGATGAAAACTCCGAGGCGTACAGCCAGACCAGCGGGTGGCCCTCCACCAGTCCCCAAAACCTGGGCGGAATCAGCGAGAAAAAATCCCGGATGGTGCAATAGAAGTGCTTCTTGCCCTGTTCGGTCCGCAGGTCGGCCTTGTGACCTTGCGGGTAGTTGAAGGGGGATTCGAAGGTGAGCGTGCTGGTGTCGTAGAACATCCCCACCCGAACGAGCGGTTTGCCCGCCTTCTCGCGCTCGGCGAGCGCCTTGGCAAGCGCCTCCAGTCCCAGCTTGGACCAAGCCGCGACATTGTGGCCGCCTTCGCAATATCGCCCCGGCACTCCCCAGAACACCGGCAAGATCAGGTCCATGCTCGCTGATGCGATTTGGTCGAGCTGCCTTGAGTGCCAAGCCGGATCGGCAAAGTCCCAATGCTCGAGGTGGGGGGGATGGTTGGTCAGGGCATCCGACGGTTTGCCGGAATCGTTCCATCCGGTGGCGAACTCGATGTGCGCCCGCGAGTAGATCGGGTCGCAGAGGCTCCCCGCGCAGGCGTCCTTCCAGCGGTACCAGTAGAAGTAATACACCCCGACCACTTTCTCGCCGGGATCGAAGGAGCGCAGTTCGGTGGTCTGAGTGACCGAGATCGGCCAGTACGGCCCAGGCGGATCGGGGAGGGCCTGGGCGAAGGTTGGGATAGGAACAAGGAACAGCGCCCAACAGAGGTGGGCGAGCCTCCGCTCAAACTCGCGCGGCATGCGTCGGCTCGCTCACCGCGCGGATCAGTTCCCGCTCGCACTCCAGGATCTCCACCAGGTTCCGCAGAAACCAGGGGTCGATGCCGGTGTATTCGTGGACCTCCTCCACCGAAAGCCCGATCTCAAGGGCGTAGCGGAGATAGAACAGTCGCTCCGAATTGGGGCGGGAGATTTTCTGAATGATCTCCTGCCGTGAAAGGTCGCGCTCCGCCTCGGTTTGAACCATCGCGGGGGACCAGGAATCCTTCCCGTCCCCACCGAACCCGAAGCGCCCGATCTCCAGCGAGGAGATCCCCTTCTGAAGCGCCTCCTTGAAAGTCCGCCCGATGGACATCGCCTCACCGACCGATTTCATCTGGGTTCCGAGAATATCCTCCGCGCCGGGGAATTTGCGGAAGTCCCAACGCGGAATCTTGACCACACAGTAATCGATGGTCGGCTCGAAACTCGCGGGGGTCTCGCGGGTGATATCGTTGGGGAGCTCGTCGAGGGTGTAACCCACCGCGAGCTTGGCCGCGAGCTTGGCTATGGGGAACCCGGTGGCCTTGGAGGCCAAGGCGCTGGAACGGCTCACCCGCGGGTTCATTTCAATCACCACCATCTCGCCGTTCTTGGGGTTCACGGCGAACTGGATGTTGGAGCCGCCGGTCTCGACCCCGATTTCACGGATGATCGCGATGGAGGCATCCCGCATGACCTGATACTCGCGGTCGGTCAGGGTCTGCGCCGGGGCGACCGTGATGCTGTCGCCGGTGTGAACCCCCATCGGGTCGAAGTTCTCAATCGAGCAGATGATGACCACGTTGTCGGCCTGGTCGCGCATCACCTCCAGCTCGTACTCCTTCCAGCCGAGCACGGATTGCTCGATGAGGAGCTCGCTGATCGGCGAGACCGAAAGGCCCCAAAGGATCAGGTTCTTGTATTCCTCCAGGTTATAAGCGATCCCGCCGCCGCTGCCTCCGAGGGTGAAGGCCGGGCGGATGATGGCGGGAAACCCGACCTCCGGGACAAAGGCGAGCGCCTCCTCCAGGGTGTGGGCGATTCCACCCCGTGGGACTTTAAGGCCGATCCGCTCCATGGCCTCTTTGAAGAGGGCGCGGTCCTCGGCCTTCTGGATTGCCCCGATCTTGGCGCCGATAAGCTCGATGCCGAGCTCATCCAGCACACCGGCTTCCGCGAGTTTGACCGACACATTGAGTCCGGTCTGCCCGCCCAAGGTGGGCAACAGAGCCTGGGGGCGTTCTCGGCGCAGGACTTCGGCGACATATTCTGGGGTAATCGGCTCGATGTAGGTATGATCCCCCATTTCGGGGTCGGTCATGATCGTGGCCGGGTTGGAATTGATCAGGACCACCTCGTACCCCTCCTCGCGGAGGGCCTTGCACCCTTGGGTTCCCGAGTAGTCAAATTCACAGGCTTGGCCGATGACAATCGGCCCGGCCCCGACAATGGCGATTTTCTGAAGGTCGCTGCGTTTGGGCATATCGAATCCGTATGATGCCACGAAGGGGGGGAATCTGGAAGCGTTTGGACCTGAGTCGGGATCAAACCCGCCGGTTTCAAGGGAATCTCTCGTCCCCAGGCTTCGGCCTGTAGGGGGAAGCGCGAATCTCCTCGACCGGACGATTGAGCGCCTGCAGGACATATCCGGGTAAGACAATTGGCCAGGGGCCATCGCCCTCGAGGCCGAAATGCGACCGTCTCGAATCCTCGACAAACGGATACACCGCGAGAAGCCGGATGGGATCAACCTCCGGCAACAAGTCCGGATCAGTTACCACAAGGTCAACCTCGCTCCAGCGATAGGCCTCGATCACCAATCCGGCGCAGCTGAATCGTCGGAACTGGATCGTTCCATCCGTGCGCTTCCTTATCTCAAAGTGCGGATGGACTATGTACTGCTTCCTGCTTGAAACTCCGGCACACTCAAGGTCCACCATGTGCAAGAAATCTTCAATCTCCTTCTCTTCATCCGCTGTGAGGGAGACTGAACCAGCCAGGTTTAGGCACATCTCGTCTGAGGATTGGAAAGGAGGCCTCATGTGAGCCACCCTCACGGTGACCCCATACGGACCAAAATGTCCGTCTTCACGAGCTAGGCCGACATGGGTCACAAAACGTTGGGCTGAATCCTCTGATGATTCCTTCCCGATCACATCAAAACGCGACACGAATGCTCCGGTTGTCTCGAGTCGCTGGGCGGGCATCGGTCGTTTCTGTCCCTCGGGTTAACCTCTTGGGAAACACGTAATCAAATCTTCAAGCGCCGAAATCCGGCGGTCGCCCGGCGCCATCAAGCTCCGCCACTGATCAAGGAGCTCGTTCAGCAGCCTTCTGAGTTGACGATGAAACCAAGGAAACGGTAGATCGCGTGCGACCTCCACAAGCCGTTCCAGCTTAGGGCTCCTCATTCCGGCCAAACCTTGAAGGGCGAGGAGGGCGATGGCCGAGAACCGTCCGCGCGGCAGGACACGAGGATTGAGATACGCCTCGGCCAGTTCCATGAGTCTGGTCGCCAGTTCCGGTTCCGGCTCGGGAGCCGCAGGTGGATTGGCCGCGAACTTCCGCGCCACCATCTTGACGATTTCAAGCTCGATCTCCTGGGGAATGACAGCTCGATGTCCCGGTTCGAGTACGGAAGCCAAGGCTCCAATCTGGGAAACGTCCATCAGCGCCACGTAGTTCCTAATTGCGGACCCTACGGCTATCAGGTCATCACGCTCATTGCTGTCTCGGAATTCCTCGATGAAGCCACGAAGGAGGGGAAGGAGCTCCATTCTCTGTTCTCCAGTGAAATCCATCTCCTCAGCTGCAAGGATCAGTCGACGCCGCTCGTTGAGGTCCAGGTTCGGATTCCCAAGCAGAGCGACGACCTCTCCCGGCTGAAGACCTTCACAGCTCTCGTCTTGACCTCCCACTCCCACGGTGAGGCTTTGCGGAATTAGAGTCGCCTCGGTTCGCGCTGCCGATTCTTCGGTGTGGGTGACAGCCATGCCTCCGACCTCGGATTGAGAATCGGTCCAGGTTCCCTCGAATCCATGTGAAACCGCTGGTAACCCGAATTCATTGATCAGTAAGTGAAGAATTCGATTGGGATCGAGAGCAACATTGCAGGGATATGTGGTCCTGCTCGTCCTACTCGATACCACCAGGAAACTCGATTGGTCTTCCCACCCTCCGCCTGTAAATGGGCGATTCAGAGGACTCCCTTGGACCGCAGTTGGAAAGCGCTCATTCACTGGCATCTCCTCCCTTCTCTTGGTCGGTTCGCTCCACCTTTGGGACTCCGCCCGGAACCCATTGTTCTGCAAGCTCCCGAAGCACTTTCAGTTTCTGTTGGGCCTTCTTTGCCTTTTCCACCAGCCCCGTAACTTGCCTGGCGGAAAGCACTGCTTCCAAGGATACCGGAAGCCCATCCGCGCCGGTCACCACAACCTTGAGAGTTGTATACGGGATAAGCCCTTCGACCTGCCTGCGCTCGCTGTCAAATATTGGCCGCAGATCGCAAATCAACTCAACTTCCTCAAGAGATTGGCCGGTGATCTCTTCCAGGCGACAAGCCTTTCGGTACCGTTCAAGCGCCGGATAGGACTGCAAGAGGCGCGGTAGACATTCCTCTAGTCGCTCGAATTCAATCTCCGAGAGGCGTGTTCGGTTTTCTTCGGCCCGTCGCCATTCATCGAGCCCTCGGAGAAGTTCAGGTAGGTTCGCCTCCGTTATGTTTTGGAGGACTCTGAAGATGGGCTCAACTTGCGCCTCTCTTGCAAGGACCTCCTTGATCGCTCCACGGAGCCGTTCCGGGCCGAGGAAACCGTCCGCTTGGCGGAGTGAAGATGCGAGCCGCGAAACCTGATCTTCTTCCAGGTTGGCAACGACAAGAAGGTCATCCACCATGGGCTGATTGATGATCGGAACCATGCCAGGGAGGCGAAAGCCCCTCATGAAGAAAACTGGCTCAGGCATAGCGGGTCACCAATCAAAAGGGCGGTAATGATACGATTGTCTATACGATATGGGTGTGGGAGAACTGAGGTCAACCCCACTTCCTCTTCGGCCCATACTGGTCTGCGTTTGGGCATATCGAATCCGTATGATGCCACGAAGGGGGGGAAGCGGCAACCGTTTGGAGGGGCCGCCCGAGATCGATGGAACTCCCGATAGCCTCGGCTGAACTGGTCCGGACGCTTCGACGGCCCCTGTCGTTCGCGGTGGCGGGGGGATACTACACCGCCCTGGTTGTGGCGGCCCTGATCGGCTGGATCTCCTTGGAGGGGCGCCTGGGGGACCGTGAGGAGATCGGGCGCGGGATCTTCCACGCCTTCCTCTTCCTCGGGTATGGGCTGCTCTCGATTCACGCCGCGTTGATCGGGGCGAACAGCCTGGTGGGAGAGCGTGAGGGGAACACCTCCACCCTGCTGCGTCTTGCCCCAATCCGTCATTCCTCCCTGGTGATTCAGAAGCTCCTCGCGCCGCTCGCGATGGAGTGGCTGTTTTTCATCGGGAGCCTGCCGTTCCTTTCGCTGGTGTTCTTGCTCGGGGGGCTGTCGGGCGCGGAGTTCCTGTACCAGTTGGTCAACCTGTTTGTGTGGTTGAACAGTTGCATCCTGCTCGGGCTGTGGGTTTCCTCAACCGCCCCATCCGCGACGCGCGCCGGCAGGAATGTCTTCGCGGCCTTGGCGCTCTTGGTGGTCCTGACTCAATTCGGGGGATTCCTGCTGGAAGTGATGCCGCGGGGGCTGGAGAGCCTCCATCCGGACTGGAGCCGAAACCTCCGGTGGTTGGAGGCGCTTTTCAATCGCCTCTCCACCCTCTCGCCGATCTGGATGGTGCGCTCGTGGAGCGATTCCGCTCTTTCCGGCTTGGGCTCCACGACCGGGGGCGGGGTCCACTTTCCCGCGCTGTTCTCGTGGTGCGCGCACCTCTTGATCCAAGCGCTGCTCCTTTGGCGCGCGGTGCGCGGCTGGGAGCGGACCCCGGAGAAACCGGAGATCGAGAGCGGGCGTGGCGGCTGGCTTGCGCGACTCGGCCTGAGGCGTGTCCGCCGCGGCCATCATGGGCCTTTCCCCGAAGGCTGGCGCGCCTACTTCGAGCTGGAAGACCGGGAGGTATTCAAGGGGGGGAGGAGGACCAAGCGGCTCCTCTGGGTTCCCGCGTTGATTTGGATGGTCGCCTTCTTCGCCATCGCCTCATCCTGGTCCCCCTTGGGGGTGCAACCGGGCGGTTCCGCCACGCTGGTTGAGGAAAGTCTCGCACAGCTTGGCGTGACCGTTTCGAGCTTCGCGCTGATCCTGATCGGACTGGGGCTCGCGCCCAACGCCTTCAGGCGCCACACCCGTCGGGATTCGAGCGGCATGGCGCTCCTTTCACCCGTTCCACCTTGGGAGGTGTTTCTTGGGAAATGGCTGTACTACCAGACCTTCTGCCTGAAGGCGCTCCTCTTCCTTGGTTTTGTATTTGTCTTCCCGCTGGTGTTCACTTGGAGTCTCGGAGTGGTCAGGCTTGGGACGCTGGCGCCGGTGGGAATGTCCTTGGGTGGGGCGCTGCTTTCGATTCCGGTGGTCAGCTTCTTCGGTGTTCTCGCGGGCCTCTACGCCTGGACGGCGCGGACCGGGGCGGTGGTGCTCCTCCTGTTCGCCGTGTGCGCGATGAACTGCTTTGCCTGCTTGGCGATACCCATTGGAATTGTGCTTGCGATCTCCTTGTTAGTCGCCGGACCTGTGGGAAACATACATTACGAGGAACCCAAGTGGCTCCAAGATTCCCGGATGTGTTGTGCGTTGGGCGTCTTGGGCTTCGTCCTTCTCGACACCCTCGTTTTCTCATTTCACTCTTCTCTGCGTCCCCTCTCTCTCTGGAAAGTCCTCTTTCCCGCGCTGATCACTCTCAACCTCCTCTTCCTCACGGCCACCCTTTCCCTCGCCTGCTGGGTCTGGATCTTGGGGCGGCCGATGGAATGGTGGCGGAGAAAGCTCCTGACCGCCTGAGGGCGTGCCATTTCGGCGCAGTGTGTTACCTCCAAATCGGAAAGAGGCTCCTTTCGACCCCTCCTAGGACAGAGTTTCTCCACCTGTATCCGCAATCCGATCAAGGAGTTATTCCGGCTTGGAGCCAGGTTTTATCCGACCCTTCAATTGGCACCCATATTGCCCTTTCTCCGCCCCAAATGCCTCAGAAAAGGACGGGCAAGGGTGTGAGAGTCGGCCTTGTCGTGCTGATGATCGTGTGCCTAGGCGTCGGTTCGGCCACCGCCAAACCGCTGGACTATGACCGTCACACACCGATTGTGGATGTGGTCAAGAAGCTGACCCCCTCGGTGGTGGCGATCCGAACCGACATTGTCCGCACGGTGCAGCTCAACCCGCTGGATTCGTTCTTTTTCGGGTTGCGCGGGCGGGGCGATCCGATGGTGCAGGAGCAGGTGCTCTCCTCGGCGGGTTCGGGGATCATTGTGGACGAAGAAGGGACGGTCATCTCGAACAGCCATGTGGTTTCGGGCGCGAACCGTCTGACCTGCACCACCAGCGATGGCGAGGTGCTCAACCTGATCCCGATCGGTCTGGACAGCGATTTCGACATCGCGGTGTTGCGGATCGACACCTCGGGTTACACCACTCCACCCCGCTTCAACAAGATCGATTGGGGGGTGACCTCCGATTTGATGATTGGAGAGAGTGTGGTGGTTCTCGGCAGCGCGCTGTCCTTCGAGAACAGCGTGACCTCCGGGGTGGTCAGCGCGGTGGAGCGCACGATCAGCGTGGGCAAAGGGAAGAAGCCCTATTTCGGGATGATCCAAACCGACGCGGCGATCAACCGAGGGAACAGCGGCGGGCCGGTGGTGAACATTCGTGGGGAGCTGATCGGCATCGCGACCCTGATCGCCAGCGAGGGAGGCGGATCGGATGGGATCGGCTTCGCGATCCCGGTGGAGCGGGTCTCGCAGGTCTACAGCGAGTTTGTGAACGGAATTCTATCGCTTGAGGAGCGTCTGGGAATCGAGTATGTCAGTCCCAAGACAATAGAGAATATTGACCCGACGCAGCGGGAGCGCTTGGGGCTTTCGCGCGGTCGCGTGGAGGGATTGCTAGTGGCCTCGCTCGATCCCAATGGCTTGGCGGCCCGTCACGACCTTCAGAAGCAGGATCTTTTGCTGGAGGTGGATGGCGCGCCGGTCACTCAGTTGAGCGACTTCCAGCGGCGCCTGGAGGAGCACCCCGCGGGGGCGCCGCTCAAGGTCGGATTCCTGCGGTTCGATCCGCGCGCGAATCGGGTGGACCGTCTCTCGGTCTCGATTCCGACCGATGAGCTCGACTCGAAATCGCGCATCGACCTTACCGACTCCTGGCTGGGGATGGAGATCTCGGGAATCGACAACGACCTGGCCCAGCGCAATGGGGTCTCGCTGGATTCCGGGGTGGCGATTCGCTCGGTGGAGGCCGGGAGCCCGGCGCGGGATGCCGGCCTTGCACCGGGAGACTTGATCGTGGCGATTGGAGAATACCCGGTGCAGACCCTTGGGGATTTCCGACGCCTGCGCTCGGTGTTGTGGAACCAGGATCGAATTGAAACGCGGATACGCCGCGCCGGACAACTCGGAGTGACCGAGATCATCAACCCGGGACCCCGAGCTCGCAGAGGAACAGGACTGTGAAAAAGCATCCGCACAAGGAGACAGTCGCCGAGAGCGAACCCAAGGACGACGGGCACGTGGTCAAGAGCGCGATGGAGCTCGCGCTGGAGCGCGCCGCGCAGCTTGAGGAAGAGCCGATCACCCTGGAGACCGAGAACGGTTCGGTTTCGGTGACCTTCGAGGAGCTCAAGGCCAAGGCGCTCGCGGCGGATGAGCTTCGCAATCAACTGCTGTATAAGCAGGCGGAGTTCGAGAACTACCGGAAGCGCACGCTGCGCGAGCGGGAGGAGTTGCTCATGGAAACCGTCCCCGTGAGCGACCTGCTGGAGATCCTGGACGCGCTGGATCGCGCGCGGGCCAGCCGTGGGGAGGCCGAATCGATCCTGGCGGGAGTGGAGCTGATCCGCGCGCAATTGTGGGGTCTGCTTCAGCGCAAGGGGGTCGAGCCGGTTCCCGGAGTCGGGGAAAGTTTCGATCCGAACCACCACGAGGCCATCGCGCACCAGGCGCATGAGGCGGCGCCGGCGGGGACGGTGCTGGCGGAGTATCAACCCGGCTTCAAGATCGGGGACAGGGTGATCCGACCCACCAAGGTGGTGGTGTCGGCGGGACCATACAATCAGGAAAGGGCGGACGCGGAAAGGTAAGGCATCCGCGAGCGGACCAAGGAGGAACCCAAGATGAGCGGGAAAGTGATTGGAATTGATCTGGGCACCACGAACTCGGTGGTGGCCGTTATCGAGGGCGGCGAACCGACCGTGATCGCCAATGCCGAGGGAGGGCGCACCACCCCCTCGGTGGTGGCTTTCACCGACAGCGGGGAGCAGCTCGTGGGCATTACCGCCAAGCGTCAGGCGATCACCAATCCCAAGCGCACGGTGTTTTCGATCAAGCGCTTCATGGGCCGTCGCACCAGCGAGGTGACCGAGGAGACCACCAAGGTTCCCTACAAGGTGGTGGCGGATGGGAGCGGGAACGCGGTGGTGGAGATTGACGGCAAGACCTATGCGCCGCCCGAGATTTCCGCGCGCATCCTGCAGAAGATGAAGCGCACGGCGGAGGACTATCTGGGGCACGAGGTCAAGCAGGCGGTCATCACGGTCCCGGCTTACTTCAACGACGGGCAACGTCAGGCCACCAAGGACGCGGGCGCGATCGCGGGACTGGAGGTGTTGCGGATCATCAACGAGCCCACCGCGGCGGCGCTGGCCTATGGCCTGGACAAAAAGAAGGACGAGAAAATCGCGGTCTATGACCTCGGCGGGGGAACCTTCGACATCTCGATTCTGGAGCTGGGGGATGGCGTGTTCGAGGTCAAGGCCACCAACGGCGACACCCACCTGGGCGGGGATGACTTGGATCAGGTGGTCATCGATTGGATCGCCGACGAATTCAAGCGCGCGCAGGGGATCGACCTGCGCAAGGATCCGATGGCGTTGCAGCGCCTCAAGGACGCCGCCGAGCGCGCCAAGTGCGAGCTCTCCAGCACGATGGAGACAAGCATTGACATCCCGTTCATCACGGCGGACGCCTCGGGCCCGAAGCACCTCAACATGAAGCTTTCCCGCGCCAAGCTTGAGCAGCTCATCGGCCCGTTGGTCGAGCGCACCAAGGGACCCTGCCTGGCCGCGCTGCGCGACGCCGGGTTCGCTCCCAAGGATATCGACGAGGTGATTCTGGTCGGCGGCTCGACTCGAATCCCGATGGTGCAGCAGTTGGTCAAGGAGCTTTTCGGGAAGGAACCGCACAAAGGGGTCAACCCGGACGAGGTCGTGGCGGTCGGCGCGGCGATCCAGGGCGGAGTCCTCTCGAAGGAGGTCAAGGATGTCTTGCTGCTGGATGTAACCCCGCTCTCTCTCGGAATCGAGACCCTGGGCGATGTGTTCACCAAGCTGATCGAGCGCAACACCACGATCCCGACCCGCAAGAGCCAGATCTTCTCCACCGCGGCGGACAACCAGCCCGCGGTGACCATCAAGGTCTACCAAGGCGAGCGCGAAATCGCCTCGCGGAACCGTCTTCTCGGCGAGTTCAACCTGGAGGGGATCCCGCCCGCGCCGCGCGGGATTCCGCAGATCGAGGTGAGCTTCGACATCGACGCCAACGGGATTGTGCATGTCTCGGCCAAAGACCTCGGCACCGGGAAGGAGCAGAAGGTTCGGATTGAGTCCTCCAGCGGCCTCAACGAGGAGGAGATCAAGCGGATGCAGACGGATGCCGCCGCGCACGCCGAGGAGGACCGCCGTCACCGCGAGCTCGTCGCCGCTCGCAATGAGGCCGACGCCCTGGCTTACAGCACCGAGAAGTCGCTTGCGGAACACGGCTCAAGCCTTGATGATGTGACCCGCGGGCAGATTCAAACCGCGCTGGATGACCTCAAGCGGGCGCTCACCGGCGATGATGTGAATCAGATCAAGGCCAAGAAGTCGGCACTGGAGCAGGCCTCCCACAAGCTCGCCGAGGCGCTCTATCGTCAAGCCACTCAGCAGGCGACGGCGGGCGCCTCCGCCGAGGCGAGTCCAAACGGCGGGGGCCAAGCCCGGGAAGCCGAGGTGGTGGACGCCGAATTCCGCGAGGAGAAATGAGGTGAGCTCCGATGCCGACCTATGAGTATGAGTGCTCGAAGTGCGGGATTGTCTTTGACTACTTCCAGAGCATGAAGGATGAGCCGCTCTCGGACTGCGTGCATCCCGAGGGGTGCTGCCATCCGCGCGCCAAGGCCAAGGTGAACCGCTTGCTCGGCACGGGCGCGGGGATCATCTTCAAAGGCTCGGGCTTCTACCAAACCGACTACCGTGGGAAGGATTACCACGAGGCGGCCAAGAAGGAGAAGGAGGCGGCTTCGGGGACTTCCGGCGGCGGCAACGGGAAAGGGGAAGGCTCCAAGCCGAAATCCGAGAACAAGGCGGCCTCCGTGGCCGCCGAGTGAACGTGGTGGGTTACGCTCGCCGGACGGTTCCGTTTCTAGTCGGTGGCGCGGTTCTGCTCCTGGCCTCGTGGATCTCCCTTGCGCGTCAATCGGCCGACCGCCTCGCGAAAGCGGAAGCCTTGGAGGCCGAGGGGAAGCTGGTCGACGCCATCGAACAATATGAATGGGCGATTCAGGCTTACACTCCCGGAGGCGGGAGCGTGGCGCGCGCGGTGGAGGCCCTTGAGCGCATCGGCGCGAGGGCCGAGAGCCTCGGCGAGGATGACTTGGCGCGGAGAGCCTGGCAGGCCCTGGTGTCGGGACTGATTGTGATCGAGCATGTCACCCAACCCTACTCCGCTCGCTTGAGCGCCGCCGAGGCCCGGCTTGAATCCGTGGAAACACGGTTATTGGAAGAATCCAAGGCCGCGACCGCCCCATCCAAACCCTGATGCGCTGCCCTTCGCCCCAACGGCTCGCCGTTTTGCGCGGATTCGCGCTCCTGCTCCTTTCTTGGGCCTCTCTCTGTTCCGCGCAGGACACGCCGCTATCGCTGGTTTCCGATTCCACGCCAACCCTGGCCACGCCGACCGAAACCATCCCGGAATTCGAGATCGAAGCTGTCGCCAAAGCGCTCCAGAGCGAGGTCCATGCCGGGGAGGGCTTCGAGTATCAGGTGACCTTGTCGTGGCCGGGCAAGGCCACCTGGGTCTCGGTCGAAACCCCCAAGGTCTCTTGGCCCAATGAGTTCCGTCAGGTGGATGTGGGCGCGGGGGTGAAGTCGGTGGCAGGGGGCGGCGGTCCGAGGGGCGCCAAGTCCTTCAAATTCACCCTGATCGCGGAAAAGGCGGGGAGCTTTCGCCTTCCGGACATTTCCCTCAAAGTCCACCCTTCCGGGAAAGAGGAGTTCACCGTGGAGGCGCCCGGAGTTTCCATCGAGGTCCGGGAGCCTCGGCGTTCGGCCCGAGAGCGGTTCGCCGCGCTCGCTTCCGGCAAGGGACCGATCATCGGGGGAGCGCTATTCGTGGCGCTCGCGGGTATCGGCGTGTATCTCGTCCAGCGGGCGCGCGCCGTTCCCGAAGTCGGGCCCGCGCCGGACCCGTGGCAACCCATCGAAGCGGAGCTGAAGAAGGTCGAGGCCTTCATCCAGGCCGGTGAGAACCGCGACCTGTACGCCGACCTGGAGGCGCTGCTTCGGGCGGCGTTGCACGCCGCCCTCGGGAGCCAGGAGCGGGACTTGGCCGCCCTGGTCCGTGGGCTGTCGGTCCCGGACCGCCTTCAACAAGACATCGCGGGTCTCGCCGATGAGATCCATGAGCGGAAGTTCCGCCCGGATCGTCCGAGGCCCGAGGAGATGCAGAGCGCGCTCAAGCGCTTTCGAGCGATACTGCGCGCGCTGCGCGGAGATTCGAGAATGGGAGAGGGCATTCAATGAGCGTGGACATCGCGCAAGTCACCGAACGCATCAAAACGGAAAGCGCCTTTGTGAACGGTCTGCTTTCGGAAATCGAGAAGGTCATTGTCGGCCAACGATACATGGTGGAGCGTCTCCTGATCGGACTGCTCACTCGCGGGCACTGTCTACTGGAGGGAGTTCCGGGACTGGCCAAGACGCTGACAGTCACCTCGCTCTCGAGAAGCATTCATGCCTCGTTCGCGCGGATCCAGTTCACTCCCGACTTGCTGCCCGCCGATCTCACGGGCACATTGATCTTCAACCAGAAGACCGGCGATTTTCACCCGCAAAAGGGTCCGATCTTCGCCAACATCATCCTTGCGGACGAGGTCAACCGAGCGCCCGCGAAGGTGCAGAGCGCGCTGCTGGAGGCCATGCAGGAACGTCAAGTGACCATCGGCGGAACCACCTATCCGCTGCCGGAGCCGTTCCTGGTCCTGGCCACTCAGAACCCGATTGAGCAGGAGGGGACTTATCCGCTCCCCGAGGCGCAAGTGGATCGCTTCATGCTCAAGCTCAAGGTCGGTTACCCCTCGCGCGAGGAGGAGCTCGTGATCCTGGAGCGGATGACCAGCCATTCGGTTCCGGAGGTTTCGCCGGTCATCACTTTGGAGCAGATCAATCGCGCACGGGATGTGGTCCGCGATGTGTATGTGGACGAGAAGGTGAAGAACTACATTGTGGACATTGTCCGCGCCACCCGCTCCCCGCAGCTTTATGGTTTGGAGCTGGCCGAATACATCGCCTTCGGCGCCTCGCCGCGCGCCTCGATCTACCTCACTCTCTCCGCCAAGGCGCATGCCTTCATCCGGGGGCGCGGGTATGTGACCCCCGAGGATGTGAAATCCATCGGCATGGATGTGCTCCGTCACCGAGTGATCCTCACCTACGAGGCCGAGGCGGAGGAGATGAAGCCGGAGGATGTGATCCAGAAGGTGTTCGACAAGGTCGAGGTGCCCTGAATCACTCGGCCGAACACTCGGCGTCAAAATGCGTGGCGGTCGCTTGGATCGATCGGATACTTCATGAACACCGCGCGGAAGTCGCCGGATGAATCGTTCTCGAGCCAGTGCCTTTCGTTGGGTTGCACGGTGACCACATCGCCGCCCTTGATACGGAATTCGCTCCCCTCCACCCACATTCGGATGTCCCCTTCAAGCACATAGAAGGTCTCCGCCACCACTTTGTGATAGTGGCGTCCATACACCCGCGAGCCTTGCCCCGGCTTAAGCAGGAGGATTCCCCATTCATAGCCGGGACCATCGCCAAGATACTTCGGACCGCAGTCCCCTTCCTTGAAGGCTTTCTCGGAATCATGAAAACGGATCATGTCTCACCCTTTGGCACGGGAAGTGCACATATAGTCATCCACATTCTATTCCCCGCAAGGAGGTTTGTTTCATGGTGACTGAAGCCACATCCCGTTGGGAAGCCCTCTTGGGCGCTGTGAGCGCGGAGCGAAGCGCGCGGGAGATTCTTTTCGATCCGCTGGTGGAGGACTGGGCTTTCGCCGGTCTGTCGAGTGAGTTCCAAGACAAGGTCCGCGACAAACAACACTCCGACCAGGAGCGCGCGATCCTCCTGGATCGCTTGCGTTGGATTGTTCAGAAGCGCCTCTCCGGCCGCGCGCAAGAGGTGATGTTGCTCTTCCTTGCCGGATGCAGCCAAGTCGAGATCGCGGACACCCTGCGTGTGTCGCGCTCCACGGTCCGTCGGGTCCTCGTGGAGGGGGGCGAAAAGCTCAAACGGATTGTTCAAGGCTCAAGCCGGCTCCAGTCGGACCTCTCCATCGGAGAAAAGCAGGTCCGGATTCTCCCTCTCGACACCGAGGAGGATTTCAAAGAGTTTGCAGACTTTACACATCGCCATGACATTCATCATGTGGCTCTGGGAACCTTCGCGGATTTGAGGGAGGTTTTGGTGATCTTCACGACGGGCACACCTCGGAAAGCACCTGGAAGTGAGCTACAATCATAGAGACTCCCCCTCTTTACAGTCCATCTCGGCTGGACTATAGTTGTCCGCTATCTATTGAGATGGCAAACAGTTTGCAGGAGGGTTGCTTCGTGCCGAGAGGAAAAGTGAAGTGGTTCAATGAGTCCAAGGGGTTTGGTTTCATCGAGCAGGATGGGGGCCCGGACGTCTTCGTTCATCATACCTCGATTCAGTGTGATGGGTTCCGCACCTTGCGAGAGGGTGAGACGGTCGAGTTTCAAATCGAGAACGCTCCCAAGGGACCCAAGGCGGTGGCTGTGATCCGCGCCTGATCACCAACCCGTAGGAGCCAAACCGCGAAGGGGCGAGGGATGGGAAACCCTCGCCCCTTCATCTTTTTGCGTGGGTGAAGGGCAACATGGCGTGGAACCTCCCGCTAGTCCCCATTCTTAGCGGTAAACATCTCCCCTCCAGTGCCGATACTTTCGGGGAGATTCCGTCTCATTCCGCTCAAGGTGTCTCTTGGACGGCGTGAGCGCGGATCGAATCTGATCGCTTGGGATGGCGATTCGGTGACCGAACCGGGGGCGTGCTCCCGGACGGTGGTTCAGATCAGCGGTCCTCTTGGGGATGAGAGGGCTGAGATTCGAGGGGGAAACCCAAGTGGCTTCCTTTGGGAAAGGAGCGCCTCGGTTCCGTTCGGCTCTCGCGGGCTGCGCGCTCGTGGTCTCTCTGGGGTGCAGCATCTCCCGGCCCGACCCGCTCCAAACCTCCCCCATTTCCGTTCTCAAACCCGCGCTTCCCGCCAAATCGGATCCCCCCTCGGCGACTCCCACGCCGGAAGAGGCGGTTCTAAAACCGGCGGCCACCATCGTGGGCGGACCGATCCTGCCCAAGCCGACCCCGGGCAAGGCCGAGGAGCGGACCAGCCGGGTGGTCTTCACCGGGCTCCCCGAGCCGCCGCGCGCCGAGGACATTGAGCAGATCGCCGACAACTTGATCGCCGCGCTCGATTCCGACTCCCTCGATCCCAACTCCATCTTCGCCGATGAGGCGCCCGCGCGCGCCTACCGTCGCAAGGGGGAGACAGAGGCCGAAACCACGCCGTCGCCGGTGGGCGTGGTGGCGATGGCCCCCACGCCCGCTCCGGCTCCATCGGCCTCGTCCAGCGCTGCTGAGCGGCCTGCTCAGCCGCCTGAATCGATCGAGCTGGCGCAGGCCCCGCCGGTCGGGCCGGAAGTGGACCCTTGGGGGCTTCCCGCCGCGCCTTTGAAAGAGCCGACCCCTGGGGTCACCGAGTTCCCGCCCCTTCGGACTTGGGAGCCTTCTTCACCCGGCTTTGAACCCGCGCCGCAAACGGATCCCTGGGCGGAGATGCAACGCGCCATGCCGGAGAGCGTCGCCGGAACCACCGCCTTGGCCAAGGCCGAGGAGGAGGAGGGGAGCTACCGCCTGGGTCCGGGTGACGCAGTGGATGTGACCGTTTGGGAGATGCCGGACCTTTCCCGCAACCTGTTTGTCCGCCCGGATGGTTTCATCAGCTTCCCCCTCATTCGAGAGGTCAAGGCGGCGGGCAGGACTCCCGCCGAATTGGAGGCCATCATAGCCGAGCGTCTTTCCGAACATCTCATCGATCCGGTTGTGACCGTGGTTGTCGTTTCGGTCGGAAGCAAGGCCTATTACGTCTATGGCGCGGTGGCGAATCCGGGGGTGTTCCAATACTTCCGCCAGACCACGCTGCTCCAGGCGATTGTCGCGGCGGGGGGATTCCCCTCGGTGGCGCGCGCGGGGCAGCCGGTCTCGTATGGGGATCTCTCGCGCATTCGGATCATTCGCACCCACGAAGACAGTCGGGAGATCATCACCAAGAATCTCAAGGACCTCAGTTCCCAGGAGATGCTGGGGGAGGATATTCCCATCCAGGCCGAGGACATCATCTATGTCCCGCAAGAGGCGCGGCTGGTGTATGTTTTCGGCGAGGTGCTCGCGCCGGGGATTGTGCCGGTCACCGAGGACACCCGCATCCTGGAGGTGTTGCTCTCGGTCGGCGGACTGCGTCCCACCGGGCGACGCGACCAGGTGCTGCTCATCCGCCCGGGGTCGAACTGCGCGAGCTACGCTTGCTTCAACATGAAGGACATCGAACGCGGCGTGCTGGCCTCGAACATTCGCGTCCGGAATGGCGACATCATCTATGTGCCGCAGAAATTCATCGCCAAGGTGGCGGAGTTCGTGAACCTGTACGCCAGCGCGATTCAGCCCGCGCTGGAGACTTATCTCACCAGTTGGGATGCCTGGTTCGTGCATGAGCGATTCAGCGCCTTGCGCGCCAACGAGTTTGGCCTGAACGACAGCGGGTCCGCGGCCGCCGTGGTTCCGCCCAATCCCGATCCCTGATTATAATGAGCGGAATCGTGACCGAGGATTTTCTGAAAGCGCTTCCCGCCGAGGAACCGGGTCTTCCCGAGATGCCGGGGTTGGCCCCACGCGAGCCGTCCATCTCTGTTCGGACCGTTCCGACCAAGGCTCCGGCGACCTTCACCTCGCGGGACTTGCTGCGCCTGGCGTTCAAGCACAAGTGGCGGATCTTCCTGCCGCTGGTCCTGTTCACCTCGCTTGGGGCCACTTACACGCTCCTGGCCTCGCCCTGGTATCAGGCCACCGCCACGATCAAGATCGAGCCGAACGAACTCGGGGCGCTCACCCCGGCCGGGGATGGAATCCTCCGCGCGCGCAGCTTTTTGAGCGACCAGGTTCAATTGCTTCGCAGCGACAGCATGCTGGAGCAAGTGGTGGATGCGCTTTCGCTCCCCTCGCGGATGGCCTCCCTCTTTCCGGAGGACATGCCCCCGGCCGACCGGGTCACCGGCGCGATCAAGATCCTGCGCGAAAACATTCTCAGCATCCAGCCGGTGATCGACACCAACTTCATCGTGGTCACCGCCACGATCGGCGATCCGGAATGGGCCTTCCGCATCCCCAACACCCTGGCCGAAAAGTATGTGGAGTATGTCCGCGAGCGCATCGCCGACAAGGCCACGATCCTTTCCGAGCGCTACGATGAGGAGGCCAGGAAAACTCAGCGGGATCTCGATCTTGTCAAGCAGCGCATCAACGAGTTCCTGACCGAGAAGGGGATTCCGGACATGGCCCAACGATTCACCTCGCTGCGCAACCGCGCCGATCGCGCCGCGCAGGAGCTGCGTGACGCCGAGCGTGAGCGGATCTTCTCCCTCAAGAAGATCGAGGCCCTGGAGGCGGAGCTCAAGAAGGAGCCGGCCACGATCTCCTCCACCACGCAAGTGGCCGCCAATCCCCAGTACCAGCTCATCAGCCAGTATCTGAACGAACTCCAGCTTCGCAAGACCGGCATGGCCGGAAAATGGCAGCCGGACTCCCAACAGATGCGTCAGCTCGACGCCCAAATCAAAGAGGCCGAGGAGAGCCTCAAGACCATCGACCCGGAGACCGTGGCCGCCAAGATCAGCCAGAGCAACCCGCGTCACGAGGAGATTCTGAATGAGCTGGTCTCCCTGCGCCCCTTGCTCGCGGCCACCGAGGATGAGATTGAACACCTCACCAAGACCGTGGAGGAAGTGGAGGGGCAGCTCGCGGAATTCGCGCAGATCCGCAAAACCTACCTGGAGCTCTTGACCGAGGAGAACCGCATCACGCAACAGCTCGAATTCGCCAAACAGCGCGCCCAACAGGCTCAGACCACGGGGGAGTTCGCCAACGAAATCGCCGAGGTGCGCATCTCCGACCCGGCCCGCCGACCGCTTGGACCCGCCGGACCGAACCATGTGCTCAACCTGTTTCTCGCGGTCTTTTTCGGCCTGGGGGTGGGGGTCGGACTGGTGGCCCTCAAAGAGGTCTTCCGGCACGGAGTCGAAACCGCCGAGGATGTCCAGAAGCAGCTCGGTCTGCCGGTCCTCGGCGTCATTCCAGACAAGGCGTTTTGGTAAGCCATGAGCCGGATCGAGGAAGCGCTGACCAAGGCATCCCAAGGGGAGCGGCTTGGAATTTCGACACCGGTCGCCCCGATTCCGGCGCCGCTGGCGCCCGATGAGTCCAGCGAGTTCTCCTATCTGAGTTCGGTGAACACCAATCTGCAGCTCGCGCTGGCGGAAGTGGAGCGTCCGGTGCTGGCGTTTGCCTCCGCGGTTCCCAAGGAAGGGGTCTCCACGGTGGTGTTCCATCTCGCCCGGTTGATGGCCAAGGATCGCCGAGTCCTGGTCGTGGATTTCAACGTTGGCGGGCCGCGCCTCCATAAGCTCTTTCAGACCGACAACATCAAGGGGCTATCCGATATCCTTCATGGAAGGAAAACCTTGGATGACTGTCTTGTGGAAACGGGGGTCCCGAATGTCCACCTCCTGCCCTGCGGCCCCACCGGGCACGCCCCCTTGCAGATTCTCGGCTCGGCGCCGATCAAACGCGTCCTCGCCGAGCTGCGCGCGCGTTACGATTGGGTTTTGATCGATTGCCCGCCGCTGCGCAAGCATCCCGAAACCGCGATCCTGGCCTCGCTGTGTGATGGAGTGGTTCTCGTGGTCCGCGCGCTCAAGACCCGCCGCGAATTAGTGAAATACTCCCAAGGGCTCCTGGAAAAGGCCGGCGCGCGGCAGGTCGGGGTGGTTCTCAACCGGGTCAAACACTGGATTCCGGACTTCATTTACCGCAGGCTCTAGTCGCCCGCGACCCCCGGGCGCCGTGTCAAACCTCCCGAGACTTTCCATTCTGATTGTGAGCTACAACACCCGCGAGCTCACTCTGGCGTGCCTGCGCTCGCTCGCGCGCCACCCGCCGCACGGGGAGCATGAGGTGATGGTGGTCGATAACGCCTCCACCGATGGAAGCCTTGAAGCGATCCGAGCGGACTTCCCCAACGTGAAAGTCCTGCCGCTCGCGGGGAACCTGGGTTTCGCGCGGGCCAATAACCTGGCCATGCGCGAGGCGGCGGGAGAGGTCTTTGTTCTCCTGAACAGCGACACCGAACTTCATGCCAACTCCCTTACCCGTCTGGCCGAGGCCTTCGCCGCCGATCCCGAACTCGCCGCCGCCGGGGGGAAGCTCCTGAACAGCGATGGCTCCCTGCAATTTGGCCTTCGCTATGACCCGAGGGTGACCAACGCCCTTTCCGAGGGCCTGTTCCTCCATCGCCTGCTCCCGGGTCCGTGGTTCGGCGAGGTGGAGAGACGCCCGTCGGCGTATGCGAGCCGACAGCGGGCGGAATGGCTCTCCGGCGCTTATCTTGCCGTCCGCCGAGAGTGGTGGGAGAGGGTGGGGGGACTCGATTCGGGCTTCTTCATGTACTCCGAGGATGCCGACTGGTGCCGGCGAATTCGCGAGGCCGGCGGGCGCGTCGAGTATCTGCCCGAATCGGTGGTCACTCATCATGGCGGCGGCAGTTCCTCGGGAAGCGGAGATCTGCATGTGATCCGATTCCTCGCCCGGGACCGCTACGCGCGCTTGCATTTCAGCCCCGCGCGCGCACTGGCCTATCGACTCGCGCTCGCGCTTGGATTGGCGCTCCGCGCGGCCTTCGCGCTCCCCCTCGCGCCGTTCGGTTCGCGCATCCGGAACGGCCTTGTCTGGCGCGCGCGCGCGGCGTGGCTGCTCTTCGCCGACCCGCTTCCCCTGGAGCCCCATCATGACTGAACCTCTGGTCTCGGTGGTGATCCTGAACCACAACCGCAAGGAGATCCTGCGCGAGTGTCTGGAGAGCGCGCTCGACCTTGATTGGCCGAACCTGGAATGGATCCTGGTCGACAACGCCTCCACCGATGGCTCGGCGGAGATGGCGGAGGAGGAATTCGGGGAGCATGTCCGGGTCATCCGCCGAAGCGAGAACTGTGTCACCGCCGCGCGCAACCAAGGCTTCGAAGCCGCTCGCGGCGGCGTGATTCTCTCCCTGGACAACGACATCCTCCTTCCGGATAGGGAGGTGGTGAGAAAGGGGCTGGAGCTGTTCGATTGCTTCCCGGAGGTGGGGCTGCTCTCCTTCGTGATCGGCGATCCCGACAAACCTTCAAGCTTCCTCCCGGAGCATTGGTGGCATCCGGTTCCACGCCAAGAGGGACAGGATCGTTTCTTCTTGACCACTTACTTCCCCGAAGCGGCGCTTTTCCTGCGCGCGGAGGCTTTTCGTGTCACCGGCGGGTATGACCCTTTGTTCCACATGGGGGTGGAGCAGATCGATCTCGCCCTCAAGCTGCTTCGCGAGGGGTATCTGGTTCTCTATTGCCCGAATCTGGTGTGCGTCGAACGGGTGACTCGCGGGCAGCTGGCGAGTCAAAGGACTCGCATCCATTACCTGAACATGCGCAACAAGCTCTGGATCGCCTGGAAGCATTACCCGCTCGGAAAGGGATTTCGTTACGCGATGGGGCGGATCGGGGCCTCCGCGATACGGTCCCTTCGGCACGGTTGGTTCGGCTACTTCTTGGAGGGGCTGCGGGATGGCGTGCTCGCCCCGAAGGGGATCCGCGACCAGCGAAAGCCCCTGCCGGCCTCGGTCTGGAAGACCCATGATCGCATTCAGCGGGGCTGGTTCGTGGAGGGGGCTACCGCATCCCCGCTCCCGCCGGAACCCCAAGCGCCTGATGGAGACGAATAAATTGATGGTGTCGGCCATGCCCCAATCCGACTATACTGAACGGAAACAAGGTCCCGGCGGGGGGACTTGTCCCCACCTGGATCGGATGGCCAGTCTTTCCTATGATTGGGCCAGTTTTGAATGAAATGAGGTGTAAACCCATGAAGGCTCATCGGATTTTAGGAATTCTTTCGGGGCTTGCCGTGGCGGCCCTTGTAGCTTCATCTTCGGCTTCCGCCCAAGGTCTGACCGCGCTGGCGATCGAGGCCGCCGGTAAGGCCGCCTACATGAAGGGAGGGGCCAAGCCCTATCTCCCGATCCAAGTCAATGTCACCCGTTTGAGCGAGGGGGATGTGATCCTCACCGGCCCGGATTCCCGGGTGCGGCTCTTGATCGAGGGTAAGACTGTCCCCGCCGAGGGCGGGGATCCCAACCAGACCACGGTGGATGTCCAGGCTCGCTCCAAGGTTCAGCTTCGGGAGCTCCTGGCCACCGCCCAAGGCGGAGAGAATGTGCGGATCAGCATCGCCCAGGGACAAGTGATCTCGAATGTGCGCAAGATCGACACCAATTCGGAGCGCTTTGAAGTTGAGACCCCGACCGCGGTGGCCGCCGTGCGCGGCACCAACTACGCCGCTTTGGTGAAGTGGATCCGCAACACGCCCAAGAGCCAGATCAAGGTCAATCGAGGCACGGTGGCGCTTCTCGATCCGATCACCCGAATCAACCGCAGGCTCATGGAGGAAGGCGAGATTCTTGAGGTGGCGGCCGATGGCGGGATCAGTGTGCCCGCGGCGGGCGCGGCTCCGGCGGCGCCCGGCGGCGGTGGTCCGGCTGGGATCGGCGGCAAGGGCGGAATCGGCGGCGATGGACGCGATGGCGGCGCCGAAGAATCCGACACCGGTCAGTTCGACTCCGAGCGGATGGATCAAGACGAAGGGGATGACACCGGCGGCGGCCACGGTGGCGGTGGCGGCGGCGGCGGGAGAGGCTGAACCCGCGTTCGGTTGAACGGATCGGGGGCGGCTCCTTCGGGACCCGCCCCCGTTTTCATCTGAGGGTTTGAGTCAATCCAGGAGGCTACCGGGAAGCCGCCGCGGAGGGGGATTGATTCATTCCTCAAACCCGCCTTGCCCAAGCAGCGGCACAAACACACACCCGCAAAGCTCCTCCATCGACACTCCGCCTGCGGTCTTCCAAACCCGCATGAGGGTCTGGGTCTCACGGCACCCCACCGGAAGCACCAGGATGCCGTTCTCCCCCAATTGTTCGATCAGCGGAGTCGGAATCATCGGCGCGGCGGCGGTCACCACAATCCGGTCGAAGGGGGACTCCGGATCCAGTCCCAGGCTCCCATCCGCGATCCGAAAATGCACGTTCTCGATTCCTCGCTTGCGCAGACGAAGCTGCGCGGTCGCGGAAAGGGTGGGCAGACGCTCCATGCTGAACACCTCCGCGGCCAGAAACGCCAGAATCGCGGTCTGATATCCCGATCCCGTTCCAATCTCAAGGACCTTGTGGGTCGGGCGAATCTCCAGCGCCTGGGTCATCAGCGCGGTGATATAGGGCTGGGAGATGGTCTGTCCCTCTCCGATGGGGAGCGGGCAGTCGTCGTAGGCGCGGTCGCGGTGCTCCGGGAGGACAAACTCCTCGCGCGGGATGTTGAGAAAAGCGTCGAGAACTCTCGGATCGCGGATGCCTCTCCCCTTGAGATGCTCCTCGATCATTCGGTCACGGGGACTGGGGGTTTCGCGACGCCGGAAGAACATGGCCGCCTCACCCCCCTCGCCCGGGCGGGGTCGAAGTGGTCTCCAGGGATGGCCATTCGGCGAACAGCGCAAGGTCCGAGCCGTTGGGGAGAAGCCAGCGCAACGGGGTCACCGAGGCCATCGATGCCTCCATCGCCTCGAAGTCGGTCCCCTCCAGCGGCTCATGGGTGGGCGGCTCGCCGCCCAGCCAGTAATACTCATCCCCCATTTCATCCACTTTCTTGATGAAATGGTCGCGGTAAATCCGCCTGCCGATGTGGGTGAAACGCCCCCCCTTGAAGAGCTCGATCGGGGTGTTGGGGACATTGATGTTCAGAAACACCTCGGGCGAAAAGGGGCGCGCGAGAAACTCGGGCAGAAACCGTTCCAGGAAACGGATAACCGTCTCAAAGTGGAGGCGCTGCGAGTCGAACCGGCTCGAAAATTCGGTCGCGAGCGAAACCGCCACCGAGCGCCGTCGAAAGATCGCTCCCTCCCGCGCGCCCGCCACTGTCCCGGAATAGACCACATCCGAGCCGAGATTCGCGCCATGATTGATTCCGGAGAAGACATAGTCCGGTCCATCATCCTGGGCCAGAAAACTCCGGATTCCGAACATCACACAATCCGCGGGCGTTCCCGAGAGGCTGTAGACCCCATCCGCGCGATGCTTGAGCTGCAACGGATGGTTCAGCGAGAACCCGTGCGAAACCCCGCTGCGCTCGCGGTCCGGGGCGATCACGGTCACCCGGCCAAAGCCGCGGAGGAGATCGGCCAGGCGGTGCAAGCCCTCCGCCTCAATGCCGTCATCGTTGGTGAGCAGAAAGTGGGGATGCGAGCTTGTCATCATCTTGAATTGTGCCAGAGGGGGCGCAAGGCGGATAGAGTCGGGCAAGATGCCTGGCTGTCCGGGACCGTGCTACGATGGCCCCATGAACGGTCGCCTGACCCTCGTTGCGGTGGTGGTTCTGATCCTGGCCGGGACCGCTCTGCGGGCGCGCGTCGGTCAGGAAATCCCCTACGATTCAGATGAGGCCATCGCGGGTTTGATGGCCCGCAATATCGCCTTTGAAGGGGAGGCGCCGATCTTCCTGTATGGCGAGAGTTATGTCGGTTCGGCGACTCAGTTTGTGGTGGCGGGATTGTTCCGGGCGGTTGGTTTCTCCCCCGCCATCCTGCGCTGGCCGGAGTACGCGCTCACCGCCATCCTGCTTTGGCTCGGCTTCCTGATCGCGCGACGGCGCGCGGGCCTTGAGGCCGGACTCTGGACCCTGCTGCTGCTCGCTCTACCCCCGGTCTTCCTTTCGGTTCTGAACCTCAAGTGCTGGGGGAACTACAACGAGACCTTTTGCCTCGGAGGAGCCCTCTGGCTCCTCACCCTTGTGATCCTCGAGCGACATGCCGAATCCAGGAGCGCGCACTGGGGGGCCTTTCTCGCATGGGGTTTCCTGTTCGGGCTGGGGTTCTGGATTCATTTCCCGATCCTGATTTACGCCCTCCCGTGTATGGCGATTCTTGCATGCATCCTTCCGGCAGGGGCGTGGCTGGTGAATGGCCCCCTCCTTGGGGTGGGATTCCTGATCGGATGGGGGCCCGCGCTGGCCTACAACCTCTCGAATGGGTTTTCCAATCTCGGCTATGCCGCCAAAGGCTCTTGGGACTACCTCACGCGCCTCGAGCAATCCGGCCCGCAACTGATCCGACTGGTGGAGCGCGGACTCCCCTTTCTGCTCGGCGCGCAAAGCGACACCGCCCGCTTCATCGACTTCCGCCAGTTCGATCCTCTGTTTGCGAAGGTTGCTGTCCTCGGAGGTTTTGGGTTCCTCGTTGTCCTGTATCTCCGGCGATGCGAGCGCGCGCCCAACAACTCTACCGGGAATCGCCTGATGGGCTGGATCCCGATCGGGATGATCCTGCTCACCCTCCTCGCGGCCATGTACGGCAGGTGGGGCGGCGGCGCCTTCACCCCGCGGTACTACTCCTTTCTCTACCTGCCGCTCTTTGTGATCGCCGGCCAGGGGCTGGCTTGGTGCCGGGAGCGCTTTGCTTCAATCACCTTCATCTGGGCGGGGTTTCTGCTGTTTGTCCATCTTTATGGGCATGTGACCCTTGTCAACCACCCGCCTCCGAGAACCGCCGAGAAACTCGTGGCGTTCCTTGAGGAGCAGCGGATTTCCGCTGTCTTCACCGACTATTGGATCGCTCATCCGGTGACCTTTCTGACCAACGAGAAAGTCATCGGCTCGGTGCATGGAGGGCCGGTGCGGCATGAACGTTACCCGCGATATTCGCAAATGGCGGAACAGGCTGAGACAGTCGCCTACGCCCTTTACAGGGACATGCCGGAGGGACCGGATGAGGTCTTGCGCCGGGAGCTGCGCGGGCTTGAGGTGACCTGGGAGGAGACCCCGATTGAGAATCTCACCGTGTTTCATCATCTCTCCCGAAAGGTGACACCGGGAGAGATGAGGCTCCATTACCGTTATTGAGGAGGAACGCCGACCCGCACAGCCCCGCCTGGGACCGGCGAGGCGTAATCCGGAATCCGGAAAGTCCTGCAGTCACCACGCGCGACTCGTGATCAACCCCTTTACCGGGGAGGAAGATGTGGCGCGTGCGTATCAGAATTGGCGAATCACAAACTGACTTGCGCGTCCGCGTCGGTTCGCTGTTGCCCGGTCACGGCTTTTCTTTTGTTGCAATCGGTTGGAATGAGAGTATATTGAGATTCTTCCACCGGGCGCGGAACAATCGCCCTTAATGGACCTTATGCCGATAATATTTGTTGCGGGCCTTGTTTTTTGGCAGTTCCAATCTCCCGCCCAACCCGCCGGACCGATCCTTGAAGCCTCCGATGTGCTGTGCGCGATTCAGTACCGCTATGCCTCTTCGGCCAATGGCCTGCGGGGGACCATCCTGTGCGACTCGCAACAATCATCCGGGGGCGCGGATTTCTTTTTTATCAGCCGTCACTGGCGCACGGACCTTGTCGGAGAAACCGAATGCGATTGCGACCTTGATTTTGACGGTCTCACCGCCTGTGAAGAAGTCGCGGTCTGCGGTAATCCCGCGGATAATGACGCCGACAACGACTGCCTCGGGGATGGTCTTGAAGTCCTTCTGGGTCTCAATCCCTCGATGAGCGACACGGATGGGAATGGCACTGATGACGGGGATGAAGACTTGGACCAGGACGGCATCCCGGAAAAGGATGAGGACTTTGATGCGGATGCCCTCTACAACTGCCAGGAGGTGATGGCGGGAACCGATCCCACCTCCCCGGACACGGATGGGGACGGGTTCCCGGATGGCGCCGAGGTCGATGCTCAGACCCTGGCGCTCCTCAGCAACCCGCAAGATGACTCAAGCGAACCGGAACTCCCATCGGTCTCGGCGCCTCCCGCGCTAGCGGTCCTTCCCAAGAGTGACTTCGCGGCGGGTGAGTTTACCTTTAACACGTCGGCGAGTTTTCCCCCGGCGCTCGTTGTCATCCCCAGCTCCGACGCGAACACGCCCGGACTGGAGTTCAATCTGACTCTAAGCTCCCCACCCACGACTGTCGTGGCTCCGAGCTCGAATCCCGACGCGGTTGGGTTGGAGTTTAATCTATCGGTCAGCTTTCTGCCCGCCACGGTGGTCATACCCTCCAGCCAATCGGCTGGAACCGGCGGCCTCAACCTGAACACTTCGGTGGCGTTTCCGCCGACTCAAGTCGAATATCAGTAAATTGTTTCTGGAGGATGAAAAATGAAGGCCCTTCGGACCATCAGTCTTGCAGGTCTGTTTCTGTTCGCTCAGGGAGTCTTTGGGCAGGCCTTTGACTCGGGCAGCGATGGCACGGATGGCGCGCTGGTTATCGGGGCCGCCTCCGGAACTGTCACTCTCAACGTTCCGGAACCGGACGGAATCTTCAACTTCACGACCATCACCATCCAACACGGCGCCACCTTGATGTTTACCCCGAACAGGCTCAACACCCCGGTTTACATGCTGGCGACCGGGGATGTGAACATCGATGGGGATATCGATATAGGCGGAAAGAATGGAACTACCGTTCCACCGGTGGGCGGACAGGGCGGACCCGGCGGCTTTGCGGGTGGAGATCCCGCGCTGGCCGGGTCACCGGCTGGGCCGGGCCATGGTCCCGGCGGCGCCCATGTGGATGGGCGCGCGGCTCACAACGGACTTCCCCTCCATGTACCGGACGACCCCAATCATGGCGTTCCTTACGGGAGCCCCTTGCTGGTTCCCCTGGTGGGTGGCTCCGGAGGGGGAGGAAGCACGAGTGGATTTGGGGGCGGCGGGGGTGGAGGCGCCCTCCTGATTGCCTCGAACACACAAATTATTCTATCGGGCAACGGAGATATTTCCGCGATTGGCGGCGCTCCCCACACCCATGCCGGCAGCAGCGGCTCCGTGCGTTTGGTCTCTCCCAAGGTATCAGGAAATGGGAGAATCAGTGTCTTCGCGAATTCGGGATTTGGCGCTGTCGGCCGGGTGAGGATCGACACCATTAACCGCCGTGAACTCAGCATCAGTATTAATCCGGGCGGGGTTCTCTCCGTGGGGGGATTCATGCGCGTGTTCGCGGACCCGGCCCCGAGCCTCGCCCTGACCCATGTGGCCGGCAAGAACATCCCCGAGGGCACCACCGAGGCGGTGATGGTCTTCTTGCCCAACAACGCGCCGACCACCCAGCAGGTGACCGTCCAAGCACGCAATTACTCGGGGCAGCTTCCGATCCGGGTGACCCTCAATCCCGATAGCGGCTCCAAAGTGATTGAGGACGCCACGATTGACATGACGGCGGGGAACCCGAATTCGGTCAGCGTGATGATGGATTTCCCCGTCAACACGCCGGTAAGCGTGGAGGCGAACACGAAATAGGCGCTTCAGACCCCGCCGCGACGGCGGTCAGACACCCAGCACCGCGGAACGGATCAGGGTGATCAGCCCGGCCGGGAAGACCCCCAGCCAGATCAGGCAAAGAGCGAGCGCGGCCAGGGTCGCGCTGCCAAGCAAGGCCACTTCACGAGCCGCCGCGCCCGGTTTGGCGCTGGTTTCGGCGGCATACATCGAGGCCACAATCCGCAGATAGTAGAAAAGCCCGAGCGCGCTGTTGATCACCACGCTCCCAAGCAGCACCCAGGCCCCCATGTCCACACCCGCCGCCAGCAGATAGAACTTGCCGATGAACCCGGCGGTGAGCGGGATTCCGGCAAGCGACATGAGCATCGCCGCGAACACCCCGGCCTCGAACGGCCGCCGCCAGAACAGCCCGGCGTAATCGCGCAGCTCCTCCGCCTCGCGTTCGCGGCCCGAGATCACGCTGACCATCCCGAAGGTCCCCAGGGAGGTGGCCATATATGCGATCAGGTAATAGGTCACCGCCTCGGGCGCGAAGTTCCCGCCCGCGATAAAGGCCACCAAGAGATATCCGAGGTGCGCGATCGAGGAGTACGCCAGAATTCGCTTGACATTGTCCTGAAGCAGCGCGAGCAGGTTGCCCACGAACATCGACAGGATGGCGATCACCGATAGGAGTGTCATCACGGAGTCCGGAATCGCGCCACCCACGAGGAGATAAAGGCGAAGCAGAACCGCGGTCATGGCCCCCTTGGAGACGGTCGCCACGAAGGCGGTCACCGGGGCGGGCGCGCCTTCATACACATCCGGGGTCCACATGTGCAAGGGGACGAGCGCGAGCTTGAATCCGATTCCGATCCCCACCAGGGCAATCGCGCCGTTCACAAGGGTCTCGCGATGGCCCCCTTGGCGGATCAAGTCCACCATCTTCCCGAATTCCATGGTCCCGAGCTCGGCGTACAGCAGCGCCACGCCAAACAGGAGGAACGAGGTGGACACAGTGGCGAGCACCAGATACTTGAGGCCCGCCTCCAGCGAGCGCGGCTCGGTTCGGGTGTAACCCACAAGCGCGTAAAGGGAGATGGTCAAGAGCTCCAACCCAATGAACAGCGCGGCGAAATGGGTCGTGGCGACCAACACCCCCGCGCCCAAGGTGGCCATGAGCAGGAGCATGTAAAACTCATCCCGATACCCCGCTCGCTTCTCGAAATACCCATGTCCGAGAAGGGCCACGGCGGCTCCGGTGAGAAAAACCAGACCGAGATAGAACAGCGCGAGACGGTCGATCAGGATCAAGGGGGTCACCTGAACCGGGGCCACCTTCGCGGCCCACGCGAGCGAAACGAGCGAGGCCGCGAAACCGGCCAGGGTCAGCCCCAGGGCAAGCCCGTTGCTCCGCTTGAAGGAGGCGGCGAGCATCACCACCAGCGCGGCCAGACCCACCAGAATCAGCGGGGAAAGGGCGACAAATTGAGCCTCTGTCACGAATCAACTCCTGAGTAGCGCCGCGGTCACCGGCTGGGTCATTTTTTCGAGCGACTGCACCACCGGAGCCACGGCATTCAGCACGGGCTGCGGATACACTCCAAGCCACACCAGTCCGATCACGAAGGCCGCGATCAACACCAGCTCCCGCGCATTGAGGTCCACAATCGTCCAGCCGCGCTCATTCGGGCCGAAGAAGGCGCCGCGCATGAACCACAGGGAGTAGACCGTGGCGCCCACAAGCCCAAGGGCCGCGATGGTGGTCGCCGGCACGCTGGCCTGGAAGGATCCGACCAAGATCAAGAACTCCGCGATGAAGTTGCCGAGTCCCGGAAGCCCCAGCGAGGCCATGGCGAAGAACATCCCCGCCACCCCGAAGGCGGGCGCCGTGGTCCAAAGACCCCCCATCTTGCCCATGTCGCGGGTGTGAATCCGCTCATACAGCGCGCCCACGAGCATGAACTGCGCCCCCGCCGAAAGGCCGTGGCAGATCATCTGCATCACCACCCCTTGGAGCGCGAACTCATTGAAGGAATAGATCCCGAGGAGCACGAAGCCCATGTGGCTGACACTGGTGTAGGCCACCAGCCGCTTGAGGTCGGACTGGGAAAAGGCCATCAACGCGGCGTAAATGATTCCGATCACGCCCAGGGTCATGGCCACCGGGGCGAACGACCGCGCGGCCTCCGGGAAGAGCGGCACGGTGAACCGCAAGAGACCATAGGCCCCGGTTTTGAGGAGGATCCCCGCCAGCACGATGCTGCCCGCGGTGGGCGCCTCGGTGTGGGCGTCCGGAAGCCACGGGTGGAACGGAAAGGCCGGGAGCTTCACGGTGAAGGCGATGAAGAAGCCGAGCATGATCCAGGTCGCCACCGCCGGGAGCATCTGGGTCCCCAAGAGCTCGCTGTAATCGAAGGTCAGGGTCCCGGTCCCGGCGCGGTGGACAAAGACCAGCGCAAGGATCGAAAGCAGCATCAGAAGACCGCTGGCTTGGGTGAAGATGAAGAACTTCACCGCGGCGTATTGACGGTTCTCGTGGCCCCAGATGCCGATCAGGAAATACATCGGCACCAGCATGATCTCCCAGAAGAAGAAGAACAGGAACAGGTCGAGCGCAAGGAACACCCCGAGCACGCCCGCGATGATCCAGAGGAAGTTGAAGTGGAAGAACCCCGCGCGCTCCTGAATCTCGCTCCAGGAGGCCCCCACCCCGATAATCCCGAGGAACAGGGTGAGCAGCACCATCAGCGAGGAGAGGCCATCAAGACCGAGGTGGACGCTGATGCCGAGCACGGGAATCCAGCTCGCGCGGAACTCCTCGAACCAGACCTTCGAGCTTTCGTACTGGAAGCCGCCGAGGTGTTGCGAAATCATCCCAATCGCGAGCGCGGCATCCAGGGCCAGCGCCACCAGGGAAATCCAGCGACAGGCGGAAACATTGCGCGAGCCGACAAACCCGGCCACGACGCCGCCCACGAGCGGGATAAGGATCAGCCAGACCAGAATCATGTGAACACCATCACGCTCATGAGAATCAGGCACCCCGCCGCGATCCCCGCCGCGTACCACCGCACCCTGCCGGTCACAGTCAGCCCGAGCAGGAAGTGAACGAGCATGCCGACCGCCGCGAGGAAGCTGTAGCCGAGATCGACAATATCGCGCTTGTTGACTCGCGCGATCCAGCAATAGGGGTTCACGAACAGGGTGTCATAGAGCTTGTCGAAGCCCAGCCCCGAGAAGAGGAAGGCGTGGAGCTTCCGGTTTCCCTCGCTCTTCATCTTTTCCTCGATGATCTCCGGCTTGGCGAGGAACAGGACATAAGCCGCCGCGATGCCGCCGAGCCCAAGCGCCATCGCCACGACCATCAGTCCGATCTCCAAACCCGCGCCATGGTGCGCCTCGGCGGCATGCCCGGCGGCGTGCGCGAACGAGGGGGCCATGAAGTCCGCGAAGAACTGGGCGTGCCCCATGAAGTGCGGGAGTTCGATGAATCCCCCAACGGTCGAGAGGAACGCCAGCGCCAGGAGCGGGAAGTTCATCACCCAGCCCGGCTTGTGGTGGACATGGGTTTTCGGTTCTCCGAAAAAGGCGATGAACACCATCCGAAAGGTGTAGGCGGAGGTCATCAGCGCCCCCAGAGCGCCCGCGAGCCAAAGCAGGAAGTGGCCGTGCTCGGAGGTGAAAGCCTGATACAGAATCGCATCCTTGCTGTAGAACCCGGAGGTGATGAAGGGGATCGCGGCGAGCGAGCTCGCCCCGATCAGGAAGGTCCGGTAGGTGAGCGGCAACTGCTTGCGAATCCCGCCCATCTTGAAGATGTTCTGTTCGTGGTGGAGCGCGTAAATCACCGAGCCGGCGGCGAGGAACAGCAGCGCCTTGAAGAAGGCGTGGGTCATGAAGTGGAACATCGCCGCCGACCAGGCTCCGACTCCAAGGGCGAGAAACATGTACCCGATCTGGCTGATGGTCGAGTAAGCCAGGACCCGCTTGATGTCCGATTGCGCGAAGGCGGCCAATCCGGCGATCAGGAGGGTCAACGCGCCGACCACGGCGACGGCGGCCATCGCCGCCGGGGCCAGGGTGTAGATCACATAGGTCCGCGCGATCAGATAAACCCCCGCGGTGACCATGGTGGCGGCGTGGATGAGCGCGCTCACCGGAGTGGGACCCGCCATCGCGTCCGGCAACCAGGTCTGGAGCGGGAGCTGGCCGGATTTGCCCACCGCGCCCCCCAAGAGCAGCAGCGCGGTCGCAAGCGCCATGCCCGATCCCGGCTCCCAACGAGTCGCGGCGCGCTCCAAGAGGTCCTGAACCTGGAGGGTGCCGAGCTGGGTGACCAGCAGGAAGAAACCCAGCGCCATCGCGGTGTCGCCCACGCGGGTGACAATGAAGGCTTTTTGCGCGGCCTTGCAGTTGGCGGGGTCCTTGTACCAGAAACCGATGAGGAGATAGCTGCAAAGCCCGACCCCCTCCCAGCCGACATACAGCAGCAGCAGGTTGTCCGCGAGCACCAGGATCAGCATCGCGAACACAAACAGGTTCATGCAGGCGAAGAAGCGGCTGTAGTCCTCGTCATCGTGCATATAACCGACCGAATAGAGGTGGATCAGGAAACCGACCCCGGTAACCACCAGGGTCATGACCAAGGAAAGGGGATCGAGATACAGCGCGATCTCGGGTTTGAAAGCGCCCACATCGAGCCAGGTCCAAAGCGCCTGGGTGAAGTGGTGGCCCTCCGGCGGGGAGGTGAGAAAGGTCCACTTGAGCAGCCCGGCGATGAGGGCGGAAATCCCCACCGAACCGGCTCCAACCCAGGCGACCCCGCTCTTGCCGAGCTTCTCACCCGCGAAAAGGAGCACCAGGAAACCCGCGAGGGGAAGCGCGGGGATCAACCACAGAAGGTCTAGCATCTTATCCTCGCATCAGACTCGCGGCGTCCGCGTCGAGAGTCTTCATCCGTTTGAACATCTGGTACACCAGCGCCAGCCCGACCGCGACTTCGGCGGCGGCCACGGTCACAATGAAAATGAACACAATCTGCCCATCCGGCTGGCTCCAGCGCGCGCCGGCGACCACAAAGGCCAGCGCGGCGGAGTTCATCATGATCTCCAGGGACATCAGGACATACAGGATGTTTCGCCGGACCAACACCCCCGCAAGACCCACGGCAAAGAGCAACCCGGCGAGGAGGAGCCCATGATCCATCGGAACCGAGGTCATCAGCCGTTCCCTCCTTCGGCCTCATCGGGCAGGTCGCGCTTGCCCAGGTGATAGGCCCCGACCAAGCCCGCGAGGAGAATCATCGAGGCCAGCTCCACTCCGAGGAAGTAGATCTCGAACATGGAAATCCCCACGGTCTTGGCGTCCACATAGGACCCCGCTTGCACACTCCGTCCGCCCGCCAGAATCACATACAGGAACAGACCCGCGAGCAACACCGAGAGCGCGGAGGGGCCGACCCAGATGCCTGGCGTGAGCAGGAGACTCTCCTGCCTGGTGGAGGGCGGGGGTCCGATGTTCAGGAGCATGATCATGAACACGAACAGGACAATGATGGCCCCGGCGTAGATGATCACCTCAAGCGCCGCCGCGAAGTGCGCGCCGAGAGTGAAGAACACCACCGCCACGGCGAGCAGCGAAACCATCAGATAAAGCACGGCATGCACCGGATTCCGGCGCGTCACCACCATAAGTGTGGCGAACAGCGCGACCGCGGAGGCGACATAAAAGGCGATTGTCATTGAGGCGCTCGCTCTTCCCTTCTCAAGGCAACAGGCTGTGCGGGTCCACCGGGGGCTCCTCGCACTCAGCCTCGCCCTTGCCCTTGCCCTTGATCGCGAGTCCGGCCACCCGGTAGAAGTTGTAACCCGGGTATTTGCCGGGACCGCTGATCAACAGGTCTTCTTTTTCATAGACCAGGTTCTTGCGACGGTACTCGCTGACCTCGAAATCCGGGGTGAGCTGGATCGCGTAGGTCGGGCAGGCCTCCTCGCAGTATCCGCAGAAGATGCAGCGCGAGAAGTTGATCCGGAAGAAATCGGGATAGCGCCGCCCATGCTCATCCTCCGTGGCTTGAAGCGAAATGCAGGCCACCGGGCAAGCCACCGCGCAGAGGTTGCAGGCCACACAGCGCTCCTCGCCGTCCGGATCGCGGGTGAGGACAATCCTCCCGCGCCAGCGCGGCGGATAGTAGGGCATCTCGTCCGGGTATTGAGTGGTCTCGCGCCTGCTGAAGGAGTGCAGGAACACCAGCCACATGGTTTTGATCAAGCTCAGCATGGTCGTGTCCTATTCCAGAGCCAAGAGCGCCGCGCCCGTGATGAGCAGATTGGCGAGCGACAGCGGGAGCATGATTTTCCAACCGAAGGCGATCAACTGGTCGTAGCGCGGACGGCAGAACGAGGCGCGCAGGAGAATGAACAGGCACAAGAACACGAAGGTCTTGGCGGCGAACCAACCGAACTGAACGAGCTTGAGCGCCAACCCCTCGGAGATCCCGAAGGTGGGCCCATCCCAGCCGCCGAAATAGAGCACGGTCATCAGGCAGGAGATCAACGTGATGCCGATATACTCCCCGATGAAGAACATCCCGAATTTCATGCTCGAATACTCGGAGTGGAACCCGGCGATGAGCTCCGCCTCGGCCTCGGGGAGATCAAAGGGGAGCCGATGGGTCTCCGCGATCCCCGCGATCAGGAACAGCATCATCCCGAGGAACTGCGGCACGCAATACCAGATGGTGTTTTGTTGGGCCTCCACGATCTTGGCCAGGTTGAAGGTGCCCGACATGAGCACCACGCCCATCAGACTAAGCCCCATGAAGACTTCATACCCCAGCATCTGCGCGGAGGCGCGCAACCCGCCGAGCAGCGAGTACTTGTTGTTCGAGGCCCAGCCCGCGAGGGTCACGCTATAGACCCCCAGCGAGGACATCGCGAGGAAGAACAGCAACCCGACGCTCATATCCACCACGCTCCATCCGGGCGCGAAGGGGATCACCGCGAAGGCGGTGAGCGCGGTCACATTGATGATGCAGGGGGCCAAAATGAAGGTGGCCTTGTCGGCGAAGGGAGGAATCCAGTCCTCCTTGAAAAACATCTTGATGGCGTCCGCAAGCACCTGAAAGAGCCCGAACGGGCCGACCCGGTTCGGGCCATAACGATCCTGCCAGAGCGCGAGCAGCCGGCGCTCCAGCCAGATCAGGCCCGGCGCGACATGCAGCACCCCCAGAATCACGAAGGCGATGATCAACAGAGTTCCGAGCGTTTCGTTCATCGGACCACCGCCTTGTTTGCGCGAACTCGCTCCGGCAGGGAAACCACCGAGGGAAGGTCCGGAAGCCCGACCGGCGCGCCCGCCACACCCTTGGGCAGCGAGGCGACCACCCGCGCCGGGAGCCGTCGCGGCAGACCGCATATCGTGACCTCGACCTCATCGCCGTCGGCCACGGCCAGTCGCTTGGAATCCTCGGCGCTGAGCGCGAGGGCCGCCTTGGCGGTTCGCTGCTCGATCGCCGGGGAAAGCGCGCTGAGCGCCTCGGAGCCGAAAATCTGGTGCAGGGGAACGAGGAGCAGCTCCCCATCAGAAGGTTGGTGGGCCGCCGGGATGTGGGAGTGGTAGGACTTGCGCGCGTCCGGGGCGGGTTCGATCAAACGGACCCCGGGGTCGCCGCCGCGAAGCGGACCGGCGACCTCCTCCTGAAAGCGGGTCAGGGCCTGGACCGAGTTCCAGCCGGGGGCCCAGAAGCGCGTGACCAGTGGGGAGGGCGCGCGTCCGAGGAAGCCTTCCATTGAAAAAGTCAGCGGGGAATCCGGGTCTTCCGGCGGTTTCTGCTCGTGAATGTTGATGTGCGCGTTCATCGCGGTTCGACCGCTGTAGCGGTGCGGTTGGCGCGGGATCTTGAGTCCGGTCACCCGGAAGGAGGGGTCCGGCGCGGCGGCGGTCACCGCTGCAAGGTCGGCTTGCGCTTCCAGCATGGCGTGATGGACATCCGTGAGACTGTTCCATCCCGCCACCCTCTCGCCGAACCCCGCCGCGAGCATCAGCTCGCGGAGCCAGCGCCAGGATTCCTGAATTTCTCCCTTCGGCACAAACACCTGGAAGAAGCGCTGCATGCGCCCCTCGTTGCTGACCAGCGTCCCGTCCGATTCGGCGAAGGTCCCCGCCGGAAGCAGCGCGGCGGCCTTGGCGGTGGTGGCGTGTTCGGTGTGATCCACGACGATCACTCGTTTCGCGGTATCGAGGAGCTCGTCCACCGCCTTCTTGGGCGCGCGGCGGTAGAGATCGTTCTCAAGGATCACCAGCGTGTCGGCTTCGCCCTTCTTGACCGCCTCCAGGGCGCGCCCGATCCCGCCCTCGGCGAGCAGCGCGAGTCCCAGGCTGTTGCATTCGGGAACGACCAGGCTGAGGTCCGCCCCCTGGCCCTCCTTGGAAAGCGCCCAGGCCACATTGGCGGCCGCCTCCAGGACGGCTTCGCTTCCAAGACTGGTTCCGGAAACCACCAGCGGGCGCTTGGCGCTTCGGAGCGCCTCGGCGATTCGCGCCGCGAGCGCGGCGGCATCCGGGCTCAGATCGGCGACTCTCGGGGCTTCGGGGTCCAGGGCATGGGCGACCGCGAAACCGAGGCGCGCGAGGTCTTCAGGGGCGGCGTGATAGGTCTCGGCGGCGATGTCGTCGAGACGGGTCGCGGCGGCGGTGGCGATGAAGCAAGGGCCCTTTTCGTCTTGAATGATTTCGCGCGCGGCGAGGTCATGCCAGTCGGGGATCCCGGCCTTGGCGGCGAGCCCCAACGGCGCATTGCGAACCAGTTGACGAAGCGAGAGCGCGAGGCGCGGCGAGGTGTTGGTGAGATCCTCGCCGAGGACCAGCACGGCATCGCAGCGCTCCACATCCTTAAGCGAGGCCGAGCGCGCCGGACCATCCTGGAGGATTTCCAGGGCCAGCGAGACCAGCTTGGCCTCCTTGTCGGCGACCCCGGCGAAGAAGCGGCTGTCCCCCACAAGGGTCTTGAGGGCGAAATTGCCTTCCAGCGAGGCGCGCGGCGAGCCGATACCGATCACCTTTTCACGGTCCTTGAAGGCAGCCCCGAGCTCCGCGAGGAGCGCTTGCTTGGTCACGCTCTCCAGCGCCCCCTCCTTGGCGCGTCGCAGGCGAGGCTCGCGGATCCGTGTGGCGGCGTTCACAAACGAATACCCGAACCGTCCCCGGTCGCACAGGAAATAGCCGTTCACCTCGCCATGATAGCGGTTGAGGATGCGGCGGATTTCGCCGTAGCGCTCGCCCGGGATGGTGTTGCAGCCTTGGGCGCAGTGAACGCAGACCGAGGGCGCGGTCTGGAGATCCCACTTGCGGGTGTAGTGCTCCTTGAGGGTCTTGTCGGTGAACACCCCGGTGGGGCAGACCTCGACCAGGTTGCCGCTGAACTCGCTCTCCAGCGCGCCATCCTCGTGGCGCCCGAAGTAGACATGGTTCTTGGAGGCGAAGGCGGCCAAGTCCCCTCCGCCCGCGTAGTCGTGGTAGAAGCGCACGCAGCGGTAACAGGTGATGCAGCGGTTCATCTCGTGGTTGATGAACGGGCCGAGGTATTGGTTGTTGAAGGTGCGCTTCTTGAAGCGGTACCCGCGGTAGTTGTGCCCGGTCATGACCGTCATGTCTTGCAGGTGGCACTCGCCGCCCTCGTCGCAGATCGGGCAATCGTGCGGGTGATTGGTCATGAGCGACTCGATGATCGTGGCGCGGAACTCCTTCGAGTCGGGATCCTCAAGAGTGATCACCATGCCTTCGGTGACCGGAGTCATGCAGGACATGACCAAGCGCCCCTGTTTGTCATTTTCGTCCCGGTATTGCTTGACCGCGCACTGGCGGCAAGCCCCCACCGAGCCGAGCGCGGGGTGCCAGCAGAAGTAAGGGAGGTTCAGGCCGAGCGAAAGGCAGACATGCAGCAGGTTCTGCCCGGCCTCGGCCTCATACTGTTTTCCGTCGATCAGCAATTTCGCCATCGGTCGCTTGCTCCGTCCCTTACACCGCTTGGGCCATCGGCTGCTTGGGAATCAGCCGCTCGAAATCCGCCCGGAAATACTTGAGGGCGCTCTGGATCGGCTCGGCCGCTCCGGGCGCGAGCGCGCAGAAGGTGTTGCCCGGTCCCATGAAACGGCACAGTTGATCGAGTTTGTTGAGGTCCTCCATGCGCCCCTCGCCGCGTTTGATGGCTTGGAGAAGCTTCACCGCGTGAGCCAGGCCATCCCGGCAAGGGGTGCACCAGCCGCAGGATTCCTGCGCGAAGAACTGGGTCAGGTTGAGGACCATCCCCACCACGCAAGTCTGGTCATCGAGGACAATCATGGTTCCGGTTCCGAGGCGGCTTCCCGCCTTTTGAATCGAGGCGTAGTCCATCGGGAGGTCGAGATGCTCCTCGACCAGGAAATCGGTCGAGGCCCCGCCGGGAAGCAATCCCTTGAAGCGCAGGCCCTCGCGCATTCCTCCCGCGTGGCCCTCGAGGATCTCCCGGATCGGGGTGCCCATCGGCAGTTCCCAAACCCCGGGGCGCTTGACCTTGCCGCTCGCGCCGTAAAGCTTGGTTCCGGCGTCCTCGGTCAGGCCGAGGCTCTTGTACCACTCCACGCCGTTGGTGAGGATCGGCGGGATGTTACAGAAGGTCTCCACATTGTTGACAATGGTCGGCTTGCCGAAGAGGCCGCTGACCTGCGGGAACGGGGGTTTGGTGCGGGGGTTGGCGCGTTTGCCCTCAAGGGCGTTGATCAGCGCGGTTTCCTCCCCGCAGATGTAGCGCCCGGCGCTGATGTGCGGAATGAGGTCGAGGGAGTACCCGGAGCCTTTGATATTCTTCCCCAGCCAGCCCCCCTCATAAGCTTCGGCGAGCGCCTTTCGGAGACGTTTCTCCGAGAGCGTGTAACCCCAGCGGAGGAAGATGAAGGCTTTCTCGGCCTGGATGGCGTAGGCCGCGCAGATCATCCCCTCGATCAGGGAGTGGGGGTCGCCCTCAAGGAGCACACGGTCCTTCATGGTCCCCGGCTCCATCTCGTCCGCGTTGCAGATCAGGTACTTGGGACGGGGCGCATCCGGGCCCATCGGGACAAAGCTCCACTTGAGTCCGGTGTTGAAACCCGCGCCGCCTCGTCCGCGCAGCCCGGAATTCTTGACCGTTTCGGTGACCTCCTTCGGGTCCATCTTGAGGACCTTGGCCACTGCCTGATAGCCGCCCGCGGCCTCATACTGCTTGAGGTCGAACGGCTCCCGGGTGGGGTCGATGTTCCGCGTCAGCGGTTTCTTGAGGGGATCGGCGCTCATGAGTACCGTTTCAGAACCTCATCGATTTTTTCCGCGGTGAGATCATGGTGCAAGTCCTCGCCAACCATCATCGCCGGGGCGTGATCGCAGTCTCCGAGACAGGCGATCGGCAGCACGGTGAACTTGCCGTCGGGCGTGGTCTGTCCCATCTCGACTCCGAGCTTCTTCCTCAGGCACTCCCGGACATTCTCGTAGCCCATCACCCAGCAGCTCACGCTGTCGCAGGCCATCACCACATGCTTCCCGACCGGCTTGCGGAAGATGAGGTTGTAAAAGGTCGCGATCCCATCCACCTCGGCGGGAGTCATGCCCATGATCTCGGCCACATCCCGGATGCCTTCATCCGAGACCCACCCGCGATGCTTCTGGACCACCTTCATGGCCTCGATGCAGGCTGCCTCCTTGCGCGGATAGTGGTGAATTTCCGCCTCGATTTCCGCGCGCTCTTCCGGGCTGAGCATGTTCCTTGATCCCACCTGTTCTCGATTCCTGATCGTTTCTACCGGTCAATGTCCGCGAGCACGAAGTCAATGCTGCCGATAATCGCGAGCATGTCCGCCACGGTCGCCCCGCGGCTCATCATCGGCAGCATCTGCATGTGGCGGAAGGATGGGGTCCGGATGCGCGTGCGATAAGACATCGTGCTCCCATCGCTGACCAGGTAATAGCCGTTGTTGCCCTTGGTGGCCTCGATTCCCACGAAGGCCTCGCCGGGGGGAATCACTGGACCCCAACTCACCCCCAGGAAGTGGGTGATGAGGGTTTCGATATCCCGCATGGTCTTTTCCTTGAGCGGAGGGGTGGTGAGAGGATGGTCGGCCTTGTAGGAGCCGGTGGGCATGTTTTCGACACACTGCCGCACAATCCGCAGGCTCTGCTCCATCTCCGCCGCGCGCACCAAGCCGCGGTCGTAACAATCCCCGCGCGTGGCGGTCGGGATATCGAACTCAAAACGCTGATAGCCCGAGTACGGGCGCTTCTTCCGGAAATCCCAGTCGCACCCGCAGGCGCGCAGGCCCGGGCCGGTCACTCCCCAATCGATGGCCTGCTCCAGGGTGTAGGCGCCGATGCCTTGGGTGCGCGCCTTGAACAGGCGGTTTTGCATGACCATCTTTTCCCACTCCACCAGGCGCGCGGGGAGGTAATTGACGAAATCCAGGATGAGCTTGTCCCAGCCGTTGGGGAGATCTTGCGCCACCCCTCCGATGCGGAACCAACTTGGGTGCATGCGCCCGCCACAGACCGCGCGGACAATGTCGAAGATCCGCTCCCGGTCGTTGAACATGAAGAAAACCGGCGACATGATCCCGACATCCTGCGCGAAGGTGCCGTACCACACGAGGTGGCTCGCGATCCGGAACAGCTCGCACATCATCACCCGGATGGTTTCGACCCGTTCGGGGACTTGAATTCCGGCGAGCTTCTCCACGGCCAGGCAATAGGGGAGGTTGTTCATCACTCCGCCCAGGTAATCGATTCGATCCGTGTAGGGGATGAAACCGTGCCAGGACTGGCGCTCGCCCATTTTCTCGGCCCCACGGTGGTGGAAGCCGATTTCGGGGACACAGTCCACGATCTCCTCGCCGTCGAGCTGGAGGATGATCCTCAGCACGCCGTGGGTGCCGGGGTGTTGCGGGCCGAGGTTGAGGAACATGAACTCGGAGGTCTCGCTCTCGCGCTTCATGCCCCATTCCTCGGGGCGGAAGTGCAAGGCCTCCTGCTCGGCGTCCTGCTTTTCATCGGGGAGCTGGAAAGGCCCCATCTCGGTGGCCCGCGCCGGGTGCTCCTTGCGCAGCGGGTGGCCCTTCCAAGTGCGCGGCATCAGCAGGCGATAGAGGTGCGGGTGGCCCTCGAACTTGATCCCGAACATGTCGTAGACCTCGCGCTCGCACCAGCTCGCGGACTCCCAGATGTCGGTGATCGAAGGGAGCCTGAGGTCCGTTTCCGAGAGCGCGACCTTGAGGCGAAGGTCCTGGTTCCGATCAAAGGAGAGCAGGTGATGGACAACCGTGAAATCGGAGGCGGGTTGGTCGGGGCGATGGGTTCGCGTGCGCTCATCGATGGCCGTGAGGTCATAGAGCATCTTGTACGGACCCGGGGCGTCGGTCTTCAGATAACCGACCACCTCGCGCAACTTGTCCCGTGAGACCCAAAGGGTGGGGATTTCGTCGCGCGTGGGTTGAACTTGGAAGGTCTCGTGGCCGAATCTAGAGCCGAGCTCGGCAACGATATCGAGACGATCAATCATAAAGAAAACGGCCCAAAGCCGTCCTCGGACGGCTGAATTCCCCTCTGATTCAAGATGGCGGCACGACGATCAGCTTGAAGGCGCGAAGGATAGCGAAAATCCCGCGCGTCGTCAAACCTGATCGGGTGTTCGCAGCACGGTGGCTTGGCTCCGTTCGGCCCGTTTGAGCTCGCGCATCGCGGGTGGCTCCGCTTTGTGGACCCCCTGGTCTCCGACCACCCAAGAGAGCGGCCTGCGCTCACGCCCGACCGCCTCGCGGAGCAAGCACAGCCCTTCGAGAAACGCATGCGGGCTGGGAGGGCATCCGGGCACATACATATCCACCGGGAGGATCTTGTCCACCCCCTGGACCACGCTGTAGATGTCGTACATCCCGCCGGAATTGGCGCAGGATCCCATCGCAATCACCCAGCGCGGCTCCATCATCTGCTCGTGCAGGCGCTTAATGATGGGCGCCATCTTGATGAAAGGGGTCCCGGCGATCACCATCACATCCGCCTCGCGGGGGGTGCCGCGGATCACCTCCGCGCCGAACCGGGCCACATCAAAACGGCTGGTGATGCTGGTGGCCATCTCCACAAAGCAGCAGGAAAGACCGAAGTGGAACGGCCAGATCGAGTTCTTACGTCCCCAGCGGATCAGACCATCCAGGGTTGAAAGCACAATGTTCTTTTGAAGCGCCTCCTCAAAGGTGGCGTTCCGCAGGGCGCGGATGGTGGAACTGGGCGCCTCGGCCTTGGTCAAGGAGAATCTCATGGTCAGCGTCTTCCGATGATATAGTCTTCCAGCTCTTCGATCAGGGAGGATTTCTCGGCCAGCATCGCCTTGAGAACATCCCCGGAGGAAATCACTCCGACCACCCGGTCCCCCTCCATGACCGGAAGGTGGCGGACTCGCTTTTCGCTCATCAGCCCCATGCAGCGCTCGAGGGTCTCATCGGGGCGCACGAACAAGACCTTGCGGGTCATGATCTCCTCGACCCGGGTCTCCTTGGAGAGTTTCCCCATCAGGATCACCTTACGGGCGTAATCCCGCTCCGAAATGATCCCAACCAGGGCGTCCCCCTCGTGGACAAGAAGCGCGCCGATTCCCATCTCGGCCATGCGTTCGATGGCCTGGTAGACCGTGGAATCGGGCGAAATCGACCAGACTTGGCACCCCTTGGCCTCAAGAATGTCACGGACAATCTTCATCGAACCCGCCTCCGGGACATGAAAATGGGCTCACCCGACAGAGGGATGTTCCGGAACCCCTCGAACAGGAATAGACCGTCGCCGCGCGACTGCCTATTTGACTTCCGCTTCCCGGAGCCTTCGTTTCGGCGGACCCGCCTCCAACGCTCCGATCCGCCAGAGGTACACCAAGGACGCCAAGAGAATGGCGATAAACACGAAAATCTTGAAATATCCCGACCAACCCAACTCGCGGAAGGAAATGACCCAGGAGAAGATGTAAACCGCTTCCAGGTCGAAGATCACAAACAGCATCGCCACCAGGTAAAAGGTGGCGGAAAATCGGAGTCGAGCCGAGCCTTCGGAGACAATTCCCGACTCATACGGTTCGCCGGTGGCTCGTTCGCGGTGGCGTTGTCCCAGAAAATGGGACAGGACAATCTGGGCGGCCACGACCACCATGACCGCGGCAATAAACACCAGAAGCGGCCACATGGCCGTGTTTGCAGCACTTGGAGGCACTGGTACGAACCCCTCTTTCCTCAATCCGCAACGGGCGGGTAGGGTATCACCACCGCCGGTTCGGGAGCAAGACTTTGTTAGTCTACTCTTGTGGGGGCGGTTTGCCAACTCTTGACAAAGTCACTCCTTTTCCCTACACGGTTTTCGTGATCCCTGCTGGGAAATTCCGTTACCTCATGTCTTCCCGGTCCGTTGGGTGAGCGTGGTGGTGGGGCTGTGCCCACAACAAGGCTGTGGCTTAGTCGAGAGGAAACATTACTGCTTTTCTTGATCGCCTGAGGTAGACAGCATCCATGAGAGTGTCTTAGTCAACCCGCCGTTTGACCCTAACGCCTTCTGCTTCCGATCCGTACCGAGGCGAATTTCGCTGTGTTATCAGCGGCGTGGGAAAAGCGTGCGGGTGGTGGTGCGCCCTTTCGGGGGCATTATGTTTGAGTTCGTTGGGAAAGGAGGTCGCGGATGATCGAAGTCCAAAAGTTGAACAAGATTTACGGTTCGGTCCACGCCATCCGGGACGTGAGCTTCGAAGTCGGGAAAGGCGAGATTCTCGGGTTTTTGGGGCCGAACGGCGCTGGGAAGACCACGACCATGAGGATTTTGACCGGGTATTTCCCGGCCACCTCGGGTTCGGCCAAGGTTGCCGGTTTTGATGTCTTCAACCAGCTCGATGAGGTCCGTCGCCGGATCGGATATCTTCCGGAACAAGTGCCGCTTTACCTCGACATGAACGTGGAGGCGTACATCGACCTGGTTGCCCAGATTAAGGGCCTGGGGGGACGTGACCGCAAGAAGGCGGTGGAGAAGGTCATCTCCGATGTGGGCTTGACCAGCATGAAGCGGCGCCTGATCAAGAAGCTCTCCAAGGGCTATCGCCAGCGCGTGGGGCTGGCTCAGGCCCTGGTGAACAACCCCGAAGTGCTGATCCTGGACGAGCCGACCGTGGGACTTGACCCCAAGCAGATCATCGAGATTCGCTCGCTGGTGAAGCACCTGGCGGGGGAGCGGACGGTGATCCTCTCGACCCACATTCTTCCCGAGGTGAGCATGACCTGCGACCGGGTGACCATCATTCACCAGGGGCGGATCGTGGCCTCGGACACCATCGCGAACCTGACCCAACAGAACGCCAAAACGGTGGAAATCGCCCTGACCTTCCGTGGGGCGAGGGACCGTGTGGAGCAATCCCTTCGCGGACTCCATGGCGTGGTGTCGGTCCGCGAGGCCCAAGAGCGGGAGCGTCCCCGCATCACAGTCGGAAACGATGGGGCCTCAACCTTACTGGTGGCGATTCCCAGTGATTCGGACTTGCGCGGGAAGGTCGCCAAGGCGGTGACCGATTCGGGGGTCGAGCTGATCGATCTGCGTCCCCGCGAGGTGACCCTTGAGGAAGTCTTCATCCGCGCGGTGAGCGCCGAGGATCGCCACGAGGATAGCGACGCAACCGCATCCACACTCTCCGCTTCGGAGCCATCGCAGTCCACCTCGGGCCACAAGGAGGAAAACCGGTGAGAGCGTTCCTTGCCCTCTTCAAACGGGAGGTGGCGCATTATTTCACCTCCCCGATTGCCTATGTCGTACTGGTCATCTTCTCGTTTCTCTCGGCGTGGTTCTACGCCATCGGGTTTCTGTTCCCATTTTCGGAGTATTCGGAGCAGTATCCGATGATCCAGATGCAGATGCGTCAGAACCCGATGATGATGGGGGGGAACTACCCGGTGCCGAACTTCACCGAGCTGATTCTCCCCGGTTTTTATGGAACTCTTTCCATTGTCCTGATCTTCCTCCTGCCGCTCCTGACCATGCGGGCGATTTCCGAGGAAAAACGTCAGGGCACGATCGAGCTCCTGTACACTTATCCGCTCACGGACCTTCAGGTGGTGCTGGCCAAGTACCTTGCGTGCATGGTGGTGTTCACCGTGATGGCCTTGTTGCTCATCCTGTACCTTCTGATTCCCGACATCCTCAAGGGCGAGCTCGGCGGAGTGATCCAGTGGAAGCCCGCGCTTTCCGGGGTTCTCGGGTTCTATCTGTTCGGGGCGGCGGCGATCGCGCTGGGATTCATCTTCTCGGCCATCACCGAGAACCAGATCGTGGCGGCGGCGCTGAGTTTCACCCTGCTGCTGTTCCTTTGGGTGGTGGGATGGGCGGCCCAGGGAGAGAACATCCCGGAGCATTGGCGCAAGGTCGCGGAGGCGGTCTCGCTCACGAATCGAAGCCAGGACCTGTACAAGGGTCTGCTCCATCTCTCCGACATAGTCTTCTTCGCCTGCGTGGTGACCGGTTCGCTGTTTGTCACCATGCGCGCGCTTGAATCCCACAGGTGGAGGGGCTGACCGATGAAACAGATGCTGCCGATTGGAATTGGATTGATTGTCGTCGGCGCGTTGCTCGCGTTGTTCAACAGCGGCGACACGCCCTATCCGACCTACACGCTGATCGCGGGAGTGGCCCTGGTGGCCGTGTATGTCCTCGCGAACCTGCGGGAGATGGGGAAGCGCTCGACGATGTACGGCCTCAACGCCCTGCTCATGAGCGGCTTCATGGTGGCGATCCTTGTGGTGATCTACCTTATCGCCCAGAACCGGGATAAGACCTGGGACTTTTCGGCGACCGGGAAATACACCCTTGATCCTCAGACCGCCTCGATTCTCGACAGCCTCGAGAGTCCGGTGGAGCTCCTGGTGTTCTACCCCACCCCGATCCGAACCGGGCGCGAGTTCGAGCTGATCAAGAGTCTGCTCGATCAATACACCGCGCGCTCCGGCAAACTCACCTACAAGGTGCTCGATCCCTCCAAGGATTATGACACCGCCATGGAGTATCGCACGCTGCTGAACTCCTCCCTTGAGCCGACCATCATCGCGGAGGTGAAGGGCGAGGGCGCGCCCTTCCGCGAAAAAGCCAAGGGGACCAAGCAAGAGGACATCAGCAACGCAATCAAGAAGGTGACCCACCGGACGTCGGTCCACGCCTATTTCCTGGTGGGGCACTATGAGAAAGAGCTCGAAAGCGAGAATCCCGCCGGGCTCGCGCTGCTCAAGCAGTTCCTGGAAGAGGAGAACTTCACGGTCAGCCCGCTGCGCCTACCGGCCACCGGGGACATCCCCGAGGACGCGCAAATCCTCGCGCTGGTCGGTCCGGAGGAGGAGCTCACCGATGTCGAGCGCGAGGCCATACGCCGGTTTGTGCTGCGGGGCGGGGCGCTGTTCGTGGCCCTCGATCCGGGGATGTGTCCGGTCACCGCGGGCTGGCTCAAGGACTTCGGGGTCCAGGTCGGCGAAAACACGGTCATTCAGATGGAGGTTGGCGCGGGAAGCTTGGAGGACCTGCTCACCGGTCGCATGACCGCGCGCCCCTCGCGCAATGTCGCCGTGGAGAAATTTCACGAACGGCATGAGATCACCAAGGACCTTGGAAACTCCTCGGTGACCCTGATCCGCGCGCGCTCGGTGGGGAATGTCCCCTCGCCGCCGGATGGAATCATGCCCACCCAGCTCGCCGAAACCTCGGGAGGGATGCTTGGGAACACCAAGCTTCCCAACTCCTGGGCGGAGTCGAACCCTGAGGCGCTCGATTCCGGGACCGCGACGGTGGAGACGCTCTACGACTCCAACGTCGATAAGGCCGGCCCGGTGGCGCTGGCCCAGGCGGTGGAGATCGATCTGGACCGTGTCGCGGACGGCAAGCCCGATCCGGCCAACCCCGCCAAGAAGGGCAAGGTGGTGGTGGTCGGGGACTCCGATTTCCTGACCATTTCCGGAATGTCCGGGCGCGGCGGCGGAGTAAGCCGCGGGGCGCACGATTTCGCGTTGAACATCTTTAACTGGCTCGCGGGCCAAGTGGACCTGATCACCATCCGCGAGGCGGAGTTGGCCGACACCAGCATCATCCTTTCGGCCTCCCAGAAGGCCATGATTCGCAACCTGCTGGTTGTGGTGATCCCGCTGTTCTTCTTCCCCGCCATCGGAATCGCCGTGGGGGTTTACCGTTGGAGGAGATACGTATGAACCCGAAAAAAACCATCGCATTGGCGGTCATCGCCATCGCCATCATCGCCTTCTATGTCATGGACAAGGAGAAGGTGGCGGAGGTCAAGAAACAGGAAGAGCAATCCAAGGATTTCTTTCTGCCGGAGTCCAAGGCGGTCACCAAGATCACGGTGGACCGCCGCGGCAAGAAGGTTGTGGCGCAGCGGGACGGCGAGGACTGGAAAATCACCGAGCCGGTGAGCTGGGCGGGCGACAAGTACGCTTGGAACTCGATCGCCGACAACCTCGCCAACGCCAAGATCGACAGGACCTTCCCGGATGAAGGGGAGACCCTCTCCGAGGAGGACAAGAAGAAGTGGGGTCTGACCGATCCCGGCCTGGTGATCGCGGCGACTGTCAAAGACGGCTCGGATGAGAAGGAGGTCCGCCTGGAGTTCGGAAACAAACCGCCCGGGAGCACCGCGCAGATCTTCGCCACCAACTCGGAGCGCTCCGACAAGGTCTTCATGATCCCGCAGACCGTGGTCTCCAGCGCCTCCAAGGAGCTCCGCGACCTGCGCAATCGCAAGCTCCTGGATATCCGCTTCGATGATGAGAAACTGACTCGTCTCGAAGTCTCCAAGAAAGGCCTCGACCTGGTGGCCGAGAAGAAGCCGGACAAGAGCTGGAAGATGGTCCAGCCTCAGGAGGCGCGGATCGATTCCGCCCAGCTCCGGAAGTACGTGGACAAGCTCGGCAATGACGCCTCCGACATCGTGGATGGCGCGACCGAGGCGAAGCTCCGCGAGGTCGGATTGGCGGACGATCAGATCGCCTCGACCACTCGCTACAAGGTGTTCACAGGAGAGAGCAGCGTGTCGTTTTATGTCGGCAAGTTCAGCTTGGCCGAGAAAGGGGTCGTTGGGCGCCGGGAGGGGAGCAACGCCCTTTTCGTGCTCGCCAAGGAGTTCTTCAACGACCAGCCCTCGCACCCGGATGAGCTCCGTCCCAAGAAGGCGATCTCCCTCGACACCTGGAACACGGATGTCTTTTCCGCCACCGCCGAGGGGAAGCTGCTCTATTCGATGGAGAAGAAGGACGGCAAGTGGCGGATGGTCGCGCCCTATGACGCCACCGCCGAGCGGGATGTCACCGAGTCGATCCTCCGCGCCTTCAACGACAACAAGATCATCGGCTATGTGGACGGCATCGGCACGGATTCGGAGCTGGGCTACGACAACCCGCGCCTGATCTTCATGGCCAAGGGCAAGGACAAGAGCGACACGCTGGTCTTCGGCAATCTGGTGGATGACCGTTCGCACGCCGCCTGGAAGGGCGAGCCGGACCGTTTCCTGATTCCGAACAAGGTGGTGGAGGCGATCATGAAGAAGCCGCTCGACCTCCTCACCGCCGCGGAGCGGGAGCGTGTGGCGCCCAAGAAGGAAGAACCCAAACCCGCCGTCGCGGGCGCGCCCTCTTCCGCGACCGGAACGGCCGCCGCGCCGGTGGCGCCGGCCACTGGAGAAACGCCGCCCGCGCAGCCGGCTCCGGCTGAGGTGGCGCCCGCGACCGGAGCAGTTGCTCCCGCCACGGGAGTTGTGGTCCCCGCGACCAAGTAGTTGACCATTCCACGGGAGGGCGGACGGAATTCCGCCCTCCCGGACTTGCTCCTTTCCGACTATCCTCTTGGTTGAACATAGGCACAAAGCAAGCGAATTCCTTGGAGGTGGGACGATGGTCACAGTCCATCCGAATTACGTGGTTGATGAACAGGAGAACCGTAAATCGGTCATCCTCTCCATGGAGGAGTGGGAGCGTATTGTCGATGAGTTGGAGGAACTGGACGATATCCGAGCCTACGATGCGGCCAAGGCAAAGTCTCAAGAAGCCGTTCTTTTTGAGCAAGCAGTGCGCGAGATCCAGGAAGAACGTAAGTTGTGACCTACACAGTTGATATCTTGCGATCGGCTCAAAAGCACCTTTCCAGAATTCCACCTCAAGACCAGGATCGGGTCATTGCTGCAGTTCGTGCTCTAGCCGAGACCCCGCATCCGCCCGGATGCAAGAAGCTGTCCGGCCGTGACGCTTGGCGCAATCGTATAGGCGATTACCGCGTGCTCCCTGAGATCCATGAAGACCGCCTTCGGATCCTGGTCGAGGCGGTTGGACACAGAGCGGATGCATACCGGTAGCAGATGTTTGGGGGGGCGGATTTCCGCTTCCCTTTCTCCCCCTATCTCGGGCACAATGAGAAGAGTGTAATTGATGTCCGAGGGGAGGACCCACCTCATGACCGCCACCCTGGCTGAGAGCGCCGAAAAGCAGGTGTCGCGCGGGCTACCCGCTCGCTCCAGAAGGAATCCGAAGGGGGAGGGACACTTTGTGGGCAGGACATACGAGGAAGTGACCATCCGAAACCTGGCGGATGTGCTCGAAGCCAAGAGCGGGCGCCGTGACCCGGATCAGGTCCGGACCATCCGAGTCGAAGCCTTGGTGGACACCGGGGCCACATACATCTGCCTGCCTCCCGGTGAGATACAACGCCTCGGTCTGATCGAACCGGAGGTCCGCACGGTCAAGACCGCCAATGGCCCCGCCGAACGGCGTCTTTACAGTTACGCGCAGATATCGATCCAGGGGAGGACCACTGTCATGGAGATTCTGGAAAACGATCCTGAAACCCCACCCCTGATTGGTTACACGGCCCTGGAGCTACTCGATTTCGTGGTGGATCCCAAGTCCGAGCGCCTGATTCCCAATCCCGAGCACGGCGGCAAGTGGATGGCGGACCTTTATTGAGGCGGAACCTCAACAAAGGTGGTCTCATGGCTAAAGCACGGCGAAACCTCGGACTTGAAATCTTGGAGGGGATCAGGGAGCTCAAACGGGGAGAGCATGGGCGTGTCTCCACGATCCCGAAAGTTCTCAGCATTCGTGAGCGAACCGGCCTTTCCCAAACTGAATTCGCCCAGCTTATTGGTGTTTCCGTACGAACATTACAGGACTGGGAGCAAGGAAGACGCGCCCCATCGGGACCGGCGCGCGCTCTGCTCGCGATGGCGCATCGGAACCCCAAGGCATTCCTGGAACTGGGGGCCTGAACGACACAGGAAACCCGGCGTTCCCATGCGTAACCTCCCACGCCGATACCCCTTTGTCACGCTGGTTATCGCCGCGCTACTCATCACCGTGCTCGAGCTAATTCTCCGTGACTCCATCGGCAGACCCCCGCAGTACACGATAGTTGATTTGGGGACGCTGGGGGGAGATGAATCGGCGGTGAATGCGATTAACGGCCTTGGAGAGGTGGTCGGGACGTCGACGATCGAAAGTGGAGATCATCATGCCTTCATTTGGTGCAACGGAACGATGAAAGACTTGGGGACATTGGGGGGAAAACGAGCTACGCTCACGGCATCAACGACAAGGGCCGAATAGTGGGAAGAGGGCGTACGGACGGAAAAGCGCGCGCGTTCCTGATGACGCCGGTCGAACCATGGGACGGACCCAGATTTCGCTCCTCGGTCAGAGCCGGTCATGGGCCGCGGGCTCAACATCCGCGACCTTCGCCAGCGCCTTTCGGAACTTCCTTTTGTTCGCACGGCCTGCGCGCGCGGCAAGATAATCCTCGGTCATGAGGGCGGAGACCTTTTCCGCGAGCGCGAGTGTGATCAATTGGTTGATGGAAATTTTTTCCTTTTTGGCGAGCTCCCGCGCTCCCTCGTGGAGAGACTCCGGCAATCGCAAACTGATGGTGCTCATGGTAACTCTCCAATCTTCCGCAAGAACTCCTTGGCGTTCAAGACGTTTATTAGAGGGATTGGAGGTTGAATAGTCACCCGGTGGGGCAAGCCCCACCCTATGCCGCCACCCCAGCGGTGGCGAGGTTCTCTTCCAGGTATTCCTTCAGGTCGCCATGGCAGGCGGTGCAGGTTTGTCCGCAGCCGACCAGGGCGCACAGGCGGTCGAAATCCTCAATCCCGGTCCGCTCAGCGTAATCGAGAACTTCCGAGAACGGCGCCTCGTGGCACTCGCAGCGGGTCATCCGACAGCAACTGGCGCTCATGGGCTTGCTTGGTCCTCTCTCATTCACTCTTGGTCCTGAAGTATATCCCAATTGCCGTTCAGTTGCAAGATATGGCTGACACAAGGACATGAAGACGTCCCGGCCTAAGCGTAACCTTCAGGAATGACGCAATCATCAAGCGGCGACCATACACGTACCTTGACTCCCTTGTGCGAGGGTCCAAATGGGTGTACAGTGACAAAGACAATGGCAATCTGACCATCGCCGAGAAGCAGAACAGTGCGAGCGTGAAGCAGGAGAAGTGGGTGTATTCCTGGAATCCGAGGGACCAGATGACCAAGGCGGAGAAGTTCACCGGGACCTCCGACACCTACGCGGGCAAGGTCGAGTACCGCTACTGCCTGTCGTGCGACAGCGCGCTCTCCGACCGGATCGAGTACAGCCCGACGGTCTCCACCACGATCACCTCGTGGAAGCGCTACGAGTACGACGGCCTCAACCTCTTGCGCGTGGACGAGCGCTACGACACGGCAGGCGGGGCGATTGACGCCAACGACCCCTGGAGGACGCTGGAGGTGAACACGCATTCGCCGGGACTGGTCGGCAACCTGGTGGGCAAGCGCGCCTACCGCCACACCGACAACGACGCCACCCCCAACGCGACCTACGATTATGTGTATGTGTACGATGCGGTGGGGAACTTGTACCTGGTGTTGAACGACGAGGGGGGCGAGGAGTACGCCTTCAGCCAGGACGCCTGGGGGAACGAACTGAGCATCGGCTCGTTCTACGGGACGTCCTGGAGCAGCGCGCGAACCTACGGGGTGAGCGAACACCAGACGGGCAAGTGGCTCGACCCGTTCACCGGCCTCTACTTCTTCCATCACAGGTGGTATGAGAGCGGGCTGGGGCGGTGGGTGAGCAGGGAGCCGTCTTCCAGCGATGGACCGAATCTATATATATCCGTGTACAACAGTCCACCAAATGGCTTTGACCAGAATGGGGCACAATCCAATATGGAGGATCCATACTTCCTCTGGCCAGAAGAAACTGATCGGACTATTTGCGTCATACGATTGTTTCGCCATTACTACCGATTGATGAAGGAGGCCAACTTTATTGGGGCTGATAAGTATTTCCATTGCATGGCTCACTGTGAGTCAAAGAAGCAATGTGGAGCAGGTGATATAGCAAGAGACTATGGACGGAAGCGCGAAGTAATTGATTCATGGCTGAATTGGTTTCGTGGAAAACCAAATGATTCTGAGTCGGACATTGCGGCGAACGACTTGGGCTTGGCATGTCCCTCCGACAAGGAATGCAAAGATCAGTGCGATTCTGTGCGCCCGAAGGGGCTTCCCGGGAAATATTGAGCTGATTGAATTGAAGGATGCGTAGAATCGTGGCATCAGCTATAGGAGTAGTTCGCAGGAATGCCTATGCCATGATATTCCTTGGATGCGTGTTCTTTTCCTGCGGGGAATCAGTTGACACATACCATGCTACCAAGAGGGAGGCAGAATTGGATGGATCGGTTGAACGTGGATGGATTCCAGAAATGATCCCAGAAAGTTCGACGCATATCTCCGAGTATCATAATCTGGATACGAATGAAGGCTTTGGCCACTTCAGGTTCAATCCAGATGAATACGATTCATTTTCACGGAAGATACAACAGGCTTCACTGGGAGCCGAGAAAATTGAGACTGCTCTCAAGAGAATTGCAGGCCGTGGCTGGGCTTATGGTTTGCCCCCAATGAGTCAATTGCGGAGTTCCGAATTCGTATTGTTCGCGGATAGTCACTTTTACATTGCCGTCCAGCCAGGTAGTGGTCTGGGGTTTTTCTGGAATACATTTCCAAAGGATAATCAGTGACGAGAAATCTATTGTGTGGTAAATCATGCAGGAATTCGAGCGTGAAGCAGGAGAAGTGGGTGTATTCCATGAATCCGATGGATCGGATGACCAGCGAACTTGTCATTCCGTTTAAAAACGGAATCCAGGGTAGCGAAGGGAGCACATGGATACCGGCTTTCGCGGGCATGACGATGGAGCGGCGCTATGAGTACGATGGCCTCAACCTCTTGCGCGTGGACGAGCGCTACGACACCGCAGGCGGGGCGATTGACGCCAACGACCCGTGGAGGACGCTGGAGGTGAGCACGCATTCGCCGGGGTTGGTGGGCAACCTGGTGGGCAAACGCGCCTACCGCCAGACCGACAACGACGCCACCCCCAACGCGACGTACGATTATCTGTATGTGTACGACGCGGTGGGGAACTTGTACCTGGTGTTGAACGACGAGGGGGGCGAGGAGTACGCCTTCAGCCGGGACGCCCTGTAATTCAGGCCAGAATCTCCTTCACCACGTTCCCATGGACATCGGTGAGACGATAGTCGCGTCCCCCGTAGCGGTAGGTCAGGCGTTCGTGGTCGAAACCCATCAAATGCAGGATGGTGGCGTGGAAGTCATGGACATGAACCTTATCCTTGGCCACCTCCATCCCAATCTCGTCGCTCTCGCCATGCGCATACCCGCCTTTGGCTCCCCCGCCTGAAAGGAAGCAGCTGAAGGCGCGACGGTGATGGCCGCGCCCCTTTTCATCCGGCTTGGGGTTGTGCGGGGTTCTTCCAAACTCGGTGCAGCCGACGATCAAGGTTTGATCGAGAAGGCCGCGCTCCGCCAGATCGGAGATCAACGCGCTGACCCCCCGGTCGATATATTCGGCAAGCTTGCGGTGGTCCTCCATGTTGCTGTGGGAGTCCCAGTTGCCCCCGGCGCCGCGATCGATTAGCTCCACCACTCGCACCCCGCGCTCGATCAGCCTCCGCGCGACGAGGCACTGCCAGCCGAAGGCGGAACTGTCGCCGCGCTGGATCCCATAGGCCTCAAGGGTCTTGTCGGTTTCAGCGGACAGGTCGAACACGGCGGGGGCCTCGCTCATCATCCCCTTGGCGGTGTTGAAGGTGGCCATCCGCGAGGGAAGGCGCAAGTCCTCCGGACGGAGTGAGGAGTGAAGCTTGTTGAAGTCCTCAAGCATGACACGCTCCAAGTCGGCGAGGGAGGCGCTCCGTGCGGCGGGCCGAATGTCCGGGATCGGCTCCTCCCCCGGCGTGATCCGCACCCCTTGGTGGTAAGCCGGGAGAAAGCTGTTGTCCCACACCTGCCCCCCCGCGTAGGGCGGGTCTTTGGCCAGCACCATGTATGAGGGCAGGTTCGGGTTCTCCGTGCCGAGCCCATAGCTGATCCAGGATCCCAAGCTGGGAAGAGGAACCGAGGCGGAACCGGTGTGCATCGCCAGGGTCCCCTGGAAATGATCCCCATGATCGGTGTACATGGAGCGGATGACGCACAACTCATCGGCCACCTTCTGGAGGTGTGGAAAGAGCTCGCTGATTTCCAGTCCGGATTTCCCACAGCGCGCGAAGGTGAAATCGCCGCCTTTGATGTAGCCCCCCTCCACCTTCTGGCCATGACGTTCGCGCAGGGCCGGTTTGGGATCGAAGGTGTCCAGGTGAGACATGCCGCCGGTCATGAACAGCAGGATCATCTGCTTGGCTTTCCCGGGGAAATGCGAGGGACGCGGCGCCAGGGGGTGACCGCCCCCGGCCTCGGCGGCGAGGGACAGGGCGGGATAAAGCCCCAGGCCGCCGGTGGCGCAGCATCCGGCGGCGATACGAAGGAAATCGCGACGTCGAATCGGATTGTTTGGAGTCATCCCGCGGCCTCGCTCAGCAAGCTTCAATATCAAACTCTTCTCCGGGGCAGTCAAGGAAAAAATCACGGCGCCCCCTCGACCCCTCTCACTGTCTCCCGGATCGCTCCACCTGGGTGTAATCCAAGTAGCTTCTCCCCTGGGTCTCGGACAGGACCAACCTGAGCCTGTATGTTCCATCCGGAGTTCGGGCCGCATGGGTCCTCTCGTTAACCTTGATGGAGGCCGTGTCCGGCCCCTCCTTCAGCAACTCCGAGAGCAGGCGCCCTTGCATCGATTGGGGGGCTGTGACACCGGACAGGTGGAGCAAGGTCGGCGCGAGGTCCACATTCCCGGAGGGAACCGGGCTGCGGATGCCTTGCTTCAGCGCGGGGCCGCCGGCGATGAGCGTGTTGTGGATATCATAGGGGCTCGCGGTTCCATGTCCGGCCACCCCCTGCTGAGCTGTGGTTCCTCGGAACCCATGCTCGTTGGCTTCATCGGTCCAATGGGCGGAGACCAGGATGTCCCCCGAGCGCGAGTGGCTCCAGCGCGCGAGCTCCCGCGAAAGGGTCCCCGGGACCCAGCCTTCGCTGCCCCCCGGTTTCGCGGGTTGGGTGAACACCGGCCCGATCCAGGAAAGCCCCTGCAGCAGGCGCGCGATCTTTTCAATCCTTTCCCGCTCCTGGTCGCGCACATAGATGGCCCCTTCGGACACCACCACATCGGTGGAGCCACGACCCGTCTTGAGTCCCGCCGCGATCAGAACATTGGAGAGGTCCTGCCTGCCGGTGTGGGTCGAGAATCCATGATCCGAGGCGACAAACAGGTTGGTCTTGTCGAACAGCCCTCGCTCGCGCAGCCCCGCGAGGATTCGCCCGAATTCCGCATCCACCTTGGAAAGCGCTTCGTTGGTGAGGGGGTATCCCATCCCTCCCTTGTGCGCGGTGTGGTCGGGATCGGAGAGCCAGACCAGCAGGACATCCGGGTGGAGCCGGTCGAGGCCCACCTCGAGGAGCGCATCGACAGCCCAGTGATTCAGCTTTTCGTTGGGGTAACCTTCCTCGGGCGGCGGTCCGATGGCGGCTTGAACATCTGCCATGAGGCCCTCAGGCAGGGTGTATTCGTAGTGAATGGTTCCGGCCCCCTTCCCCTTGTGGTTGAGGAGGAAGGAAGAGCCGCTCGAACCGGAACTCACAACGAGGAGTTTCTTGCCGGCCTGATCGAGAATCTCGCCGAGTGAGGGCGCCGTGAGCAGATTGCCGTACGTGGCCTCCTCGATCCGCATCAAGGTCTTGCGGCTCCCCGTGCTGAGACCGCTTGCGGGGTCCACCTCCGGGAAGAAGACCGTGTTGCCGAGGATCCCATGCCGCTCCGGGTAGCATCCGGTGGCGAAGGCGGAGGCGTTGACACGGGTGACCGTGGGGAACACCGAGTGGTGTCGTTCGCAGACCACCCCACCCAGGCTCCAGGCGTGGAGGTGGGGCATGCGCTCGGCGGTCACATAGTCGGGCCGGAGACCATCCAGGACCACCAGCATCTGAAGCCCTTCGCAAACCCCTTGGCTTTGACCTCCAAACAGGGCGACAAGCGCCGCCAAGCGAGCAAGAACCCCCGAAGCCATCATCTCGATCCTCCCGGAAGTGTGACCACGGATCGTGATGCCAGTCGCGGGGAAGGTCAACTGAGGAAATCGGGATTCGGGGGTCGGAGGCAGGGGGGTCACGCCATAGGCGAGTGGGGCGTGACCCCCCTGGAATCATGCGCGGTGGTCTGATTCATAGCAGGGTGTACGCCAAGTGGAATGGAGCGGGAAACATCAAGAAAAGGCCGCAGATTGGGGCGGTTGTCGTCCCAGTGAGCGTGATCGAGGCAAATCGTTATTCAGCCGTGAATAATAAGTGGTAGGATACGGAAAACCCCCTCCCCCCGAGAGACTCGGTGAAAGGGGGCCTTCCGGTCTGCGTGGGGTGCGCTTGAGTTCTAGTTGAAGTCGGCCATCAGGCTGTCCAGCGCCTCGCCCAGGTCCGGGAGTTCGGCCTCCCCGGCCTGCCCCATGAACCCGCCCTCGGGGGGTTCCATCCCGGGAGGGGGGGGAGCATCCGGTGGAATCGGGGCCTCTCCGAACTCGGGCCCGGGGGGCAGAGGCGGCAGCGCCTCGGGCGGGCCACCTTCACCCGGAGGAGGTCCAAAAGGACCCCCTAAGCTGGGTCCACCGGGTCCGCCCGGTCCGCCCGGTCCGAGACCAAGGCCGGGACGGGGCGGGAGCTGGCCTTCGGGGCCGCGCCCCTCTTGCCGACGATCCTTGTTGCCGTCCTTCCCCCAATGCTTGCCCGGGTCACGGTCGCGGTCACGGTCCCGGTCACGGTCACGATCGCGGATACGGTCCCGATCCGGGCCTTCCATCCCACGGCGCGCCTTGCGCTGGGCCATGAACTTTTCCACCTTCTCAAGCTGCTTCTCGTTCAGGATTTCACGCAGCGCGAGGGTCTGGTCGACAATCACTTGGATCCGCGCCTTGTGGTATTGGGCGACCTCATCCACCTTCTTGTCGATCTCCTCGCGAGGGGTCCCCTTGCGCTTGATCAAGTCCTGAAGCTGGAGGTGGGCGATCTTGGCCTTGGCCGAAGAGTCGATCATCTTGGTCTCGGCCTCAAGGCGGCGCTTGTCGAGCGCCTCGATCTGTTCATCAGTGAGTTCAAGCTTCTCGCGCACTTCCGGGTGATTCCACCATTGACCCATGCCCCGATGAGGGCCGCCCGGACCAAAGCCGGGGCCTCCCGGTCCGGGATGCACCCAAGCGGCGGAACCCTCTCGCGGGCCTCCGGCACCCATGCCCGGCGGGTCCCACTGGCCTTCGGGCCCGCGTCCTCTCTGGGCCCAAGTGGTGAGAGGAAGGATAAGGACCGCGGTCAACACCACGGTCTTAAGCAGACTGCGCAACATGGCTGGCTCCTTTCAGCCTGAAGGCGCCCTATCCCGCCCCCAGGTTGGGTGGTTTGACACCCCACGCCTCGACCTTAAGCATCCGGTATGCCATTCGGCCTAGTGTTTTCGTCGACCTTCTGTATCTCCAGTTGTGGAAAGGGGTTATGACTCCTCGCTAAGCTGGAGCCAGGCCACAGCGGGAGCACTGGCGCCTTACCGGAATCGACGCCCGCGAACGGTGGCTGTACGTAAACGGAAGCCCGACCGGCCGAATGGGTTGTCCATGACTTCGGTCCGGGTTTCCTGCCGTTTTTTGGGATTGGGGGCCTTGTTTGAAGCACTTGAGCCTCTTTTCCGCGTAAGGGTGGGGAGCCACTCAACGCTCCCACGCGGAAAGGATCGAACGGATGTCACTCTGGGATTGGATTGCTCGCCGGACAAACTCGGAGCCGTGCCGCGCGAGTGAGCTCTTGCGCGCGCTCCCAGCGGAACGTCACCCCGCCATCCCCACCCACCCCAAGGGGCATGGGTTTTCCGAACTCCAGCCGCTCGGAGGCGCAAGGTATGGCGGGTTCATCGAGCCGAGGGATTTCTCCCCGGAGCAGTGGCACCCGTTTCTCCGCTATCTGCGCGACCGGATTCCGGATGTGGCCGCGGGAGTCTGGGCCTGGGTGAGGCTCTGCTCCACCCGACGGATCGAGGAGCTGGTGGGAGGAACCGAGCTTGAGCGCGAGCGGGCGCGGGGAGTCCTTGAGGATCTGCAAGAGCGCTTGCTCGAAGGGTCCTTCGACCATCGCCCCGGTTTTGAGGGAATCCTGGAGCAGTTCTTCCAGTCGGCGTTTACTGTCGGGGCTTACGCCGGGGAGCTGGTGGCGCGCGAGGATCGGTCGGGACTCGCTCGCTTCCACCCGGTGGACCCCGCAACCATCCGTTTCAAACGTTATCCCAGCTCAGGGCGTCTCACCCCATATCAACTGCGACAGGATGGAACCCTGGTCGCTCTCCATGAACCCTCGTTCTTCTATTTCGGCCTCGACACCGATGCCGGAAACCCCTATGGGCGCTCGCCGCTCGCGAGCCTCCCCTTCGTGATTCGTCTCCAGACCCAGCTCTTCGAGGATATGGGCAAGGCCGCGCACAACGCGGGTTACCCCACGCTGCATGTGAAATACCACGCCCCCGAACGCGAACCGGGCGAGAGCCTCGCGGACTATCAGAATCGGGTGCAATCCGATTTCGAATCGATCTCCACCGCGATGAAGACCCGCTCGCCGGAGAGCAACTTCCTCACCCAGCACAACATCGAAATCGAGTATGTCGGGCCAAGCGGCCAGATGCTGCGCTGGCGCGAGACTCTCGAGACCATCAGCGAACAGGTGGTGGCGGCGTTGCATCTCGCGCCGTTCCTGATCGGGCGCAATTACGGCACCACCCAGAGTTGGGCGCGCGCGCAGTATGACCTCATGGTCAACAACGCCGCCTCGGTCCAGCGCGCGGCGGCCCGAATGGTGGATTGGATCGCCAACCTGGAACTCGCGCTGAGCGGCTCCCCGGTTCGGATGCGCTGCCGTTTTGCTCCCCACACCAGCTGGAACGATGTGGATGAGGCCCGCGCCCAGAGCCTGCGACTCGCGACCCTGCTCAAGCTCCGAGACAACGGATTGATCGCGGAGGACCAGATCCTCGCGCGCCTTGAGGAGTGAGCGGCGAGTGATGGGGACCGCCTGGACAAGTGGTCCCTGGATTGAATCGTGGAAGGGATGGAAGAGGAGGAAACAGGTGGAAATCGGAACGGCTTCATTGAACCAGGAAAAGACTTGTGGGCGAGGCGGCAGCTGGCTGCAGCGGATTCAGGAGGGGCTGCCGCTCCACGTCCTGATCCGCGGGAGTCGCGGCCTGTTGCGGGCGAAGGATGAATCCATGCGACCCTGGGCGGAGGTCCGGGTCACGGGTGTGGATCCGGCTGACAGGCTCGGCCCTTTCGAGGTCACGTTGGAGGCCTTCCGGATGGCCGAGAGGCTCTCCGAGTCGGCGATCGAGACCGAAGGATTCCGAAAGCTCTTGGGCGATCCGGCGGTCTGTCTCCGCCTGGTGGTCAACCATGACGCCGAGGGATGCCCCCTGGTCTCTCCCACCTGGGAGATCGAAGGGATGGAGGTGGTGGGTCGCCCTTGCCTTGCGGAAGAGGCCGGTGACCGCGCCTGGAAAGCGGCGCGCGCGGTTCCCTGCCGGGAGCTCCGAATCCACCGCCTCGATCCGCATGGGAACTGGTCGGTGAGCACGGAGCCGGGGCATCGCGATGGGATTCCCGCGTCGCCTGTCGAGGCGCTTCCGATTCGGGATCGCTACACGGAGCTCAGCCGCCAGATTCCCGCTCGTCCTCGCGCGCTCCCCTTCGCGATCCCGCCGACGAAACCGGGCAGCCCCCGGGAGGACTACGAGCCTTTCCGGATGTGCATCCGAACGAAGACCTCAAAGGAGGAATGCAGATGAGTCGAACAGTTGAGAATGTCGGGGTGGGAAGCGTCTACGCGACCTTCGCCATCGACAAGACCGGATCGGATTTTGATCTGGTCGCGGCGGACGAAGGGAAGGCGGTCTCCCTTTCTGGAAGCAACGAGACCGATCTGGGAAGCGACGGCGGTGTGTTCCTTGGGCAGCTCGTGTCGGTCCAAGAAGATGTCGCGGTGGTTCAGGTGCGCGGCGTGGCGCGTGTCGCTTACAACACCGGCGCGGCCCCGAGCGTGGGCGGCGCGGTGGCGGTGGATGGCGCCGGCAAGGTGAAGGCCTCCGCGAGCGGTCGCGGATTGGTCCTCGCGGTGGACGCCGCGAGCGCGATGGTGGATGTGCTGCTCTAAGCGGCCTCAAGGAAAGGAGAAGTTGGCATGCTCTATCACGAGAACGAACGCGGCGCCCTGCCCGCCGAATTGCGGCGCGCCGCGGAGATCCCCCTCACCGAGGACCTGCTGGTTCAGGCCCGCTCGCGCGGAACCAGCCTCACCGAGCTCCTGGAGGACCTCGATCCGACCGCGGGCGATTCGGCCCTGGACGCCTTCGAGCGTCAACTGGCCCTCGCCGGAATCCGGGTTTCCGGTCCGAACGCGGACACGATCGACCGGTTCTTCGCCTCCACCGAAACCGCGGTGCTCTTCCCCGAGTATGTCTCCCGCTCGGTTCGCACCGGGATGACCGAGTTTCGCGCCCTGGATCGGATCCTCTCCGCTCGGACCCGGATCGACAGCGATGTGTATAAGACGCTCTACATGGATGAGGCCGCCTGGCCCGCCGCCGAGCGTAAGCTCGCCCGTGTCGGCGAAGGCGCGGAGCTCCCACGGATCGACATCAAGTCCTCCGAGAACACGGTCCGCATCCACAAGTTCGGGCGCTACATCGAGGTGACTTACGAGGCGCTGCGCCGCAAGACCACCTCGGTGGTCGCGGTCTTCCTCCAGGCCATCGGCTTCCAGATTCAGAAGGACAAGTTCGAGGAGGCGCTGGCGGTTCTGGTGGATGGCGACGGCAACGGCAATGCCGCCTCGGTGACCAACACCGCCGCCGATGGGACGCTCACCTATGAGGACCTGGTGGAGTTCGCGCTCTCGTTCCAGCCCTACCAGTTGAACGTGATCGTGGCGACTCCGGCGGTGGTGAAGACCATCCTCACCTTGGACGAATTCAAGGACCCCGCGGCGGGGATGAACTTCCAGGCCACCGGCGACCTGGTCACTCCGCTCGGGGCGCAGCTCATCCCCAGCAGCGCGGTGGCCGCCAACACCCTGATCGGATTGGACCGTCGCTTCGCCCTTGAGGAGGTCTACGAAACCGGCCTGGTCGTGGAGTCCGACCGCCTGATCCGGCAGCAGCTCGAAGGCACGGCGATCTCCGAGGTGGCCGGCTTCGCTAAGGTCATCCAGGACGCCTCGAAGGTGCTGGATATCGATTGGGCGTAAGCCCGGCGCCCGACCCCGAGCGCCGACAGGCCCGACACACGGATGGCGCCGACCCCGAGCGCCGATAGGCCCGACGCACGGATGGCGCCGACCCCGAGCGCCGATAGGCCCGACGCACGGATGGCGCCGACCCCGAGCGCCGATAGGCCCGACGCACGGATGGCGCCGACCCCGAGCGCCGTGCTCACGGACGGCGCTCGGGGCTGTCTCACCCGCTCCGCGGGTTTTAAGAAACTGAAAAGCGGAAAGTGACGAGATCCCATGCCCTTCACCGACGAAGCAACGATTCGCACCCACGCCGGGTGGGAGAACACCGACCTGGTGACAAACGCCCTGGTGACGCAGCGGCTCTCCAACGCGCACGAGCGGCTCTTGGATGAGATTGACCCGGCGCATGCGAATTCGATCGATCCGGTGTTGAAACTGGCGGAAACCGAGCTCGCCACGGCCTTTCTTCTGCGCTCTCTGGCGACCGAATCCGGCTTCGAGGACCGTGAGGTGCGCACCGCGAACCTCACGCTGCGCGCCGGTGGACGCGCGCGGACCTTGCTGGAGCTCGCCGACTCCGAAGAGGCCGCCGCGTGGGCGCACGCCAGGCCCTTCCTTAAGACCGGCGCGACTCGGACTCCCCTCTGCCTGGTGGTTTCGGACTAAGCCCATGGCTCGGATCGGAACCTTTGAACTGCCCCAAGACTCGACCCTGGCGGACCTCCGGACCGAGTTTGTCCTCGGCCGGGTCCGCCGGGTGGTGAGGATCACGACTGTCCTGTCCCGATTCTCGGGCCGAGCGGCTTTTGTCGCCGCGCTTGAGAACCTGGAGCGCGAGATCGAGCGGCTGGATCGCGGCGAGACCGATTTTTCGATCCGCGCCGGTCGACTCTTCAACGGGCGACGCCGAAGACATGAGGTCGCTCGCGATGACGCGCGCTGTCTGGCCGCGCTCACCTTGGAGCTGCTCACCAACGACCGCTTCGAGCGGAGCGAGACAGTCCGAACAGTCGCGGATTCGATTTCAAGCTCGCCCAAGATCTTGAACCTGGCGACCGAGGGAAACTGGACGGCGCTTCCCCGCGTGGAACTCACCTTCGGCCAACCGGTCTCCGAACCGACGCTCTCCTCCGGGGATTTTTCCCTCGAAATTCTGGGGGACTTCGCGCCCGGCGAGGTCTTGGTGGCGGACTCGGAGGCGCGCGTGGTCACGCGCAACGGGACCAACATCCTCGCGCAGACCTCGGGCGATTTCATCGAGCTCGCCCCGGGGGGAGCGACACTTGCTTATTCCGCGACCGCGGCGCTCCATGACGCCGCCATTGAGGTGACCTGGCGGGATCGCTGGGTGTAAGTCAATCCGCCACGGGAGGTAGATCCGATGTTTCATATCCGCACGCGGGGCCTGCTGCTTGATCCCAGCCCCGGCGGTTCCTTCGCCGAGGACGAGGAGCACATGCGCCTCATCAATCGCCTGGCCGCCAGTCCGCTCGAGCGCGATCAGGTCTACATCCGCAGCATGTATCTGTGCTCTTCGCAGGTGTGCGAGACCGATTGGCGCCGTTTCTCCGACCGCGCCCTCGAACAGATCCGCGACAAGGTGGTGGGGGAATCGGTCTTGGCCGGGCATGACAAGCGCTCGCTTCCGGTGGCGCGGTTCTTCAAGGCGCGGATTGTGGAGCGCCCGGAGGTCCCCGATCCGGAAACAGGCGCGCCGACGCGCTGGGTGCGGGCCTGGTTCTATTGGCTCAAGGAGACCCAAGGGGCGCGCGACCTCGCGCTCAACATGGATGGCGGAATCTACCGCGAGGTTTCGATCTCGTGGCGTTATCGGGGCGGGCGCTGCTCTCTCTGCGGTCGCGCCCCGCGAAGCTGCGCGCATGTCCCCGGCGAGGTTTTGGACGGCGCGCGCTGCTTCATCTGGATCGATGAAGTGGTGGATGTGCTTGAGGGTTCGCTGGTGTATCGCGGCGCGGACCGTGAAACCGGGATCGCCGGAGAGCGCCATCACGGTGTTTCCGAATCGGGAGTTGATCTGGAGCGATTGCTGCTCTTTGAGGCGCCGCTCCTTGTCGGCGAAGAGGCGCGCCCATGACACGGGTCGGGAGCTACAACGCGGGCTTTGAAGGCCCCACGAGCAGCCTGTTCGTTTACGGTGAATCTCCGGTCACCTCCGCCAAGCTCAATCGCTGGAACGGAAACATCGAGGCGGGCTTCCGGTTGCTGCACCGCCTGGTTCGGATCCTTGCCGGCGGCGATTCGGCCCCGTATCTGGTCGGCAACGAGGGAACCGATCCGCTCAAGGTCTCCGCGCAGGCCACGCCCAGCCTCACGGTCAAGGTGGCCTCGGGGATTGCCCTCGGACCGACATACGCCATGGGCTTGTCCTCGGACGAAACGGTCCCCGCGGCCGGAGCCTTTGTCGCGCCGAGCGGCAACCCTCGGATCGATTCAATCGGCATCCGCGAGACCGGCGAGTGGGTGATCGCCGCCGGAACGGAATCCGCGACCCCTTCCGCTCCCCTCCTGGATCCCGATGTGGTCCGTCTCGCGGATGTCTACCTCCGAGTCGGGGCGACCTCGATCAAGAACAGCGATGATGGAGTGAACGGTTACCTGATCGACCGACGACCGCGCAGGCTGTCGGCCCTCGCGCACCGTCATGTCGCGCCCGCGTCTCCTCCGGAGACTCCCAACGGCTCGGCAACCAACTTCTCAACCTCGGAGCGCTTTGTGGCGGGCACTTTGCGGGTGTATGTGAACGGCCTCGCGCAGCTTCCCTCAACACACTACACCGAGGATAGCGACCGCGAGGGCTACACCTTCCTCACGGCCCCCCCGAGCGGGTTTGTGATCCATCACGAGTACCAGCCGGGATGAGCCGAAGCGGTGATCCATGTCTGAAACGGCAGTAACGAAAGGAAAAAGAGGATGCGGACCAAGAGATTTCTCATCAGTCTGACAGTGGGGCTGCTCCTGGGCGGCGGCGCCGCGCTTGCTCAGTGGCAGAAGATCGGGAAAGAGCAACTCCCCACGAATCTGGGGGACATCAACGCGGGGTTCCTCTCGGCCTCAAAGCTCAAGGTTCTGGATGGCGCCGGGAGTAACCATTACCTGTATGTGGGAAATGACAGCGGAACGAGCACGGAAGGCTTCCGCCTCCGGAACGATTCGAGCAGCGGGCAGAGCTATCTTTATGTCCGCAACAGCCTGAAGTTCCAGTTCGACGCCAGTTCGATCTACGCGCGGGACCCGCTGGACTTCTTTGACGGGGATTCCCTTTCCTGGAGTTCGGATGACGGCAGCCTGGGTTACAACGCGGGCACGAACCAGTTCCGCTTCGAGGACAGCTCGGATGTGACCAAGGTTTCATTCGACATGGATGACGGGTCCGGAGATTTCGAGGGGCGTCTGGCCGTGGGCGGGACCTCCGCCCCCTTGGTTCTCTTCGTGGGCGCCTCCTCATATAACGCCGGGGGCACGGACTGGCGCTGGGATTCCACTGGGGATTACATCGAGGCCACGCTCACGGGGGATAACGACTGCTCTTTCCCCATTCCCCACCTCTCCGGGGGAACCACGATCGCCTCGGTCCGTGTCTTCTGCTTCCTTTCCTCGGACGCCGACACCCTGAGCGCGAGCCTCAGAAAGCGAACGCATGACGCGGACGGCTCCCCCTCCGCCCCCACATCCACGACCCTGCAATCCAGCGGCGCGCTCTCGCGCGCCTCCATGACCGCCCAGACCGGCTCGAATTACTATTTCGATCTCACCGGGGGATCCCTTCCTTACACGTTGACCGGCGCGGCGGGCAATCTCGACGAACTGAAGCTGGAACTCAGCGGCAACCTCGACTCAGTGAGCAACGACCTTCGGGTCTATGGCTTCGCGGTGACTTACCACGAAGTCACCCACTGATCACGTCACACGGTTTCCGTTTCGGAGCAGGATTCATGAGCCACACATCCAGCGGGGCGGGCGCCTGGCGGGCCGCGACCATTTCCCTTCTCTCAGTAACCGCCACGGTCTTCGTGGGGTGGGTTCTCTTCGCGGGCAATGCAGTCTCGCGCGATGAGGTGATCCGTCTCATCTCCCGCGAAACCCCTTATCTCGAAGACCGCAAGGCGATCCAAGAGTCGCTGGTCCGCCAGGGCGCCACGCTCGACCGTTTGACCGAAGAGGTGCAACGCCTGCGCCTTCAGCAACAGCGCCTGGAGGCCAAGGTCGAGGCCGCCTTGGCGCGGCGGTCCCCGTAAGAGCGGATGCACTCGCGCCTCTTGGAATGGATTCGAAAACTGCTGGCCTCAAGCGAGGAAAGCGGGTTCTCGATCACGATCCGGATTCCGTATCGGACTGTCAGGAACGGGTTCCGAAAACTCATTTGCCGGAAAGGAAGGAGAACACAATGTCCAAGTGGAACAGCCGAAAATTCGCGGCGCTGATCGCCACCCTGCTCACCAATTTCCTGGCCTGGACCAACGTGGATTCCGAGACCGCCCAGGCTTTCGCCACCGCCGCGGTCAACGCCCTCACCCTGGGGTACATCATTGTCCAAGGTTGGGTCGACGCGCGCGGGGGAAACACCAATGGCGGCCGCTGAGCGCTTCGAGGCTTTTTGGCGCAGACTCGTGGTCTTCCTCGGGGAGGTGATCGAGGTCACCGAGACGCTCGCCGAGCCTGGCGGTGGCCCCGCCAAGAAGAAGCACGCCCTTGAACTTGTGGAACGCTGGCGGAAGGAGCTGGGCATCCGTGTCCCCTGGCTGCCCGGACCCATCGAGCGCCTTGTGGTGCGACGCATCGCCTCGGGTCTGATCGATGGGCTGATCGATTTCCTCAAAACCCTGAACCGCCAGACCCATCCGCTATGATCGAACCAACAATCCGTCTCTTTGATCTCGACGGTCGCCTGATCTGGGAGGGTCGGAGGCCCGCGCGAGTGGAAATCCTCGCGCGCTTCGGCGCGGAGGAGGCGAGCGCTCTCGTGGCCTTTCACCCGAGGGCGAGCCTCCCCGAGGTCGCCCTCGGCGATCCGATGGAGATTCGGTTCAATGGGATTCGCAAGTTTGTGGGCAAGGTCTCCGAGCTGCGGCGGGATTCGTCGGGCTTTCCGCTCAGTCTTCAGGGCGCGCGACGTCCGCGTCGCCTTTACCGCCATGAGGTTCGCGGTCTGTTCGAGAACCAGACCCCGACGGAGACGCTTTCCACGATCCTGGCGCCGATCTCCGGACCGAAGCCGAGCTACTCGGGACTGCCCGGCTCGACCCGCGTGTTGGACCGCTTGGATTTCCAGGGGCTGCCGCTCTTCCACGCCTTGGACTTGCTCGCCAAGCTCGCGGGCAACTGGTTGTGGTGGATCGATTGGGAGGAAGACCTGCATTTCATTCCGCCCAGCGATCCCGTGGAGCATGTTTGGCGCTTCGATCCGGACCGGATGGTTCTCCACCCGTGGGAACGTGACCGGACCATCAAGAACCTCTTCCGCCTTCACGGGGGAGTGCGAAACGGCGAGGAGTTCGAGCGTTTCTTCGAGTCCCCGGAGAGCCGCGAGCGATTCGGCTCGGTGGATGAGACCCTGTTCGCGCGCCCAATCACCACGGAAGGCCCCTTCGCGCATCTCCGTGAGGCGGTCCTTGAGGAGGCCCCCTGGCCCACCGATTATCGCGCGGTCGACCGATATGATGGAGACCTGACCGCAGGCTTCGGGGAGCGCTTTGAGCTCCGCGGCGCGGAGCTTCCGCCGGGGCTGAATGCCGGGGCCACTTTCCGGATCGCCGCCGAGGAGCTCGTTTGGACCGAGGGCGGAATGCGCGCGCGCTATCACGTTGCCGAGGGCTTGGAGTCCGCCTCGCGGTACACGCGCTATATCGACCACGAGCCGCGCGACGAGAACTATGTGGCCGCGCGCCTGGGGGCATTCACTCTCGATCTTTCGGCGCTGGACTCGGAGGCGCATCTCGACCCATGACCGAACTCGAGGGGCGGGTCCGTCAACTGCTGTTCGAGGAGGGAATTTCCACGACCGAGGCCGCGCGGCGACTGCGGATTCCATCCGCCGAGGTGGTCTCGATCGCGGTCCGCGCCCGAAATGGAAATGGCGCTCCTCGCGCGGCGCGGCGCAAGCCCAAGCCGGAACCCGAGCTGCCCGCCGAACCGGGCGAGCAGATCGACCTGCTTCGCGCGCAGGTCCGACAGGCGCTGATAGTCCGGACCCGCTCCGGCGAGGTGTCGGAGTTCCCCGCCGCCGCGCTGGTGCGCCTGTGGCAGTTGGTCGAGGACCCCAAGCTGCTCTCGGGCGGTCAGGAGGCGGAAGAGGAGCTCTTCGACATCCCGGAAGCGGTGAGGGAGGAGATTTTTCGGTTGCTTGACGAAGGCGCCGAAAAACGCTGTAGAATGCGGGAAACCGATCGGAGCTAGCTCATGACCACCATCCCTATTAGCCCCTCCACCGAGGAGACCCTGAAACGGCTTTCGGCGCTTCGCCACGAACCGGTTGAGGCGGTGCTTGCCGAGGCCGTAGAGGAGTTTCACAAGAAATGCCTGATTGCGGAAACCAACGACGCCTATCGCCGACTCAAGGAGGACCCCGAGGCGCGGGGAGAATGGGAAGAGGAAATGGCATTGTGGGACACGACGCTAATGGATGGATTGGATCCCAATGAGACCTGGAACGAGCTTCCTGTAAGGAAAGGCCCGAATGCCTAGCAGAATGCCCCAAGAGGTCCCGCGCCGTGGAGAGGTCTGGTTAGCGGATTTGGACCCCTCGCGTGGGCACCAACAGGCCGGCACAAGACCGGTTCTTGTTCTGTCCCGCAATGAATTCAATTCGGGTCCCGCCAATTTGGCGATTGTTATTCCAATCACGACCAAGGTCCGGAAAATACCAACTTGGGTGGAGGTGGTTCCTCCGGAAGGGGGTCTGCTCTATTTGAGCGCCATCCTCTGCGAAGGAATCCGCTCAATTGCTTTGGACCGCTTGGTAAGAAGGCTTGGGCAGGTTGGCCCACAGACTTTAGTTCAGGTTGAGTTCACCCTTCGCGCTCTCCTCCAATTCTGAACTCCCTTCCCTTGTTTCAGCTATGCCCCTCCCCCCCTCTCTCCTCCGCGAGTATTGCACCTCCCCCGCGCGCTTTGCGAAGTTGGTCCTCCAGATGGACCTCGCGGAGGCGCAGAGGCAGTGGACCGACTATTTCGGAAAGACGCGCTTCTTCCACGCCGCGCCGCGGGATCACGGCAAGTCCACCCTTTACGCCTTCCTCCTCCCGCTCTGGGAGATGGTCCGTCGCCCGGAAGTGCGCATCCTCCTGGTCAGCAAGACCCTCGATCTCGCCAGCCGGTTCATCACCACCCTGCGCCGCGAGGTCGAGGCGAATCCGCGCCTCCGCCGTCTCTACGGCGACCTCAAGCCGGAAAAGCCGCGCGCCTGGAACCGCTACGCGCTGTTCCTCGAACGCGAGCGCAACATCCGCGAGCCGACCGTGGCCGCCATGTCCGTGCTCGGCTCCTGTGCCGGGTTGCGCGCGGACCTGATTGTGGCGGACGACATCATCGACAGCGAACTGTGCTGGTTCCGTTCGCAGCGGGATCGCGTCGAGCGCTGGTTCTTCTCCGAGCTCACCCCGGTGCTGGAAGCGGAGGGACGGCTGCTGGTGGTCGGCACCCGCAAGCACCATGATGACCTCTACGCTCACCTGATCGGCAACCCGGCCTACTCCCACCGGATCGATCGCGCGATTCTCGATGAAGCTCACGGCCGGGTGCTGATGCCGGAGCGCTGGACCTTCGAGCGCCTCGTTGCGGATCGCGAGGAAATCGGGACCGTGGTTTTCAACCGCGAGAAACAGAACCAGGTGATCGATGAGGGCACAACCCTGTTCCGTCGCGAGTGGTTGGAGAATTGCCTCGACCCCTCAACGGTTCTGGGGGGCGCCCCTCCCTCCGGGTGGGCCATTGTGCAGGGAATCGACCTTGCGGTGGTCAGCGACCCACACCGCGCCCATGAGCGGGACAGCGACTATAGCGCGGTGGTGACCGCCGCGGCGGCTCCGGACGGACGGATCGCGATCCTCGACCTGTGGATGGAGCGCGGGCTTTCGCCCGAGGCTCTCCTGGAGTCGCTGGTGCGACTTGGCGCGCGACATCGCCCACGGCTTGTGGTGATTGAAAACAACGCCTTCCAGCACTGGGTGGAGCGGGAGCTTCGCGAACGCTCGGACCTGCCGGTGATGGGCCACACCACCGGGCGCGCCAACAAGAGCTCATTCACCGACGGGCTCCCATCCCTGGCGGTGCTGTTCGAGCGTGGAAAGGTCACGCTCCCCGCGGGGGATGAGCGCAGCCGCCGAATGTCCGGTATGCTGATCGACCAGCTCCACGGCCTGGGGGCGGAGCGCCACGATGACCTCGCGATGGCGCTCTGGTTCTCGGTGATCGCGGCGCGCGAGGTGATGGGCAGGAGGACCCCGGCGGTGGACCTGGGGGCGCTGGTGAGGAGGTTTTAGAGCGGCTAACGGTATCATGTAGGCCAGGGGACGCGATGGAACGCGTCCCTCCAACGCTGCATTCCAGCCAGGGGACGCGATGGAACGCGTCCCTCCAACGCTGCATTCCAGTGAAAAATGCTCCAGGACCATGTGGATTGGGTCGCGTCCTTGTGTCCACGACACGGGGTCGAGCTTGGGGCCTTACGATCTGTAGGCCGCCTCCCCTTCCTCCCCCCGCGTGATTCAAGCACAGTCAGGCGGTATGCGCTCGCCGGTTCGCAAAGCCCTGCTCCTTTCGGCTCCTTTGCTCTTCCTGGGCGCCGGGTTCGTTGCCCAATGGGTCGCGCTCCGGCTCACACCGGAAGGACGTGTGATTCGCCTGCTTGCTCAGCCTCCATCCACGCTCAAACTCGCCACCCCGCTGTGGAACTTCCGCGTCTCGCTTCAGCCGGAATGGAAGACCCGCGAATTGAAGCAGGGAGCCGTGGAGTATTCCTGGAACGGTCTCCTCGATGCCGACCCCAAGACTCCCGCGCTCGCGGTGTTTTCCGGAGAGAGGCGCCTGGCGCCCCTTTCCGAGGCGAACTGGAGGGCAGGAGAAAGCCAAGGGTATTGGACTGTCCCCGGTTTGGAGACAACTCTCTGTCGCAATTACTTTTTCGCGGGGGACCACAGCCAGTATTTCCCAGCCCGAATCGACTGGGCCTCTCCGTACCTGGAATGGGAATCGCTGGCGATCAACAGCGATGGCGAGGGCATGACCTTGGAGGTTGCGCTCGGAACCATTCCGGAAGGGGCTGAGCCGATAGAGCCTCAAGAGGGTCCGGCCACCCTTCCCTTTGAGGTCATCTGGAGCGCCACCGTGACCGTGGGGGTTTCGGAATGGACCTCCCACCAGCTCCAGGCGCGGGGGGTCGAGGCGGGCGCCCACGCGCTTCGTCTCACCGCCAAGGGGACCTTCAGCACTCTCGACAAGACCGCCCAGCGGCAGTTCTTCCTGAGGAACTTCCGCTCGTCCGGCCCAACCGAGATTCGCGCGCGCCTCCCCAGAAGCGACCCGCCCCCCGAGGTCCGCTACACCCCACGAGACCGAGTCCGCGCGCTGTTCGCCGCGCCTCACGCGCCGGAGTCTCGGCCGCAGACCTCCCCATGGGCGGTCTATGACGAATCCGAGCTTCTGGTGCGCCCCTTGGAGCTGGAGGGGCTGGTCCGGACCGCCCTCTTCCTTCCCACGCCGGGGAGCTGGGAGGTGACCACCCGGACGGAATCCGCCTCGGATCTGATCTTCTATCCGGCGTTCTATTCCTCGGAACGAGAGACGTGGTTGTCCGGGCGGGTGATTGTCGAGGTCAGCCGGGAGAATTTGCCGGGTGTCACCTGGGAGATCGATCTCGACCCCTCCAAGGATGAAGGTTCCAAGCTCTGGAGCGAGGGCATTCGCCTTCCGCTGGTCGCGGAAGGCCCTGGGAGTCTCCAGCTCTCCTTCCGCTCCGCGCCTCCCAAGGAGCGCACAGGCTCGGAAACCGCCAAGGCGATTCCCTTCTTTCTCGGCGAGCCGATGCTCGTTCCGGCCAGGGACCGTCGCTCTCGCCATCCGGGAACCGCGCGTCCGGATATCTTGCTTCTCTCCATCGACACTCTCCGCGCGGATGCGGTCTCTGGGATCGGGGGAGGAGAGACCACCCCGTGGATGGATGATTATTTTGGAAGGGGCGGGGTCACCTTCACCCAGGCCGAGGCCCCCTCCAGTTGGACACTCCCCTCGCACGCCAGCCTGTTTCTCTCGCAGTATGTCGCCCGTCATGGGGTTCGGATGCATTTTGATCGGGTTCCCGCCGAGACCGCCACACTCGCGGAGCGCTTCGCGGACCAAGGCTACGAAACCGCCGCCTTTGTGGACCGCGAGTTCCTGAACCACCGTTTCGGTTTCCATCAGGGATTCGAACTCTACGACCAACGCGGCGGGCATTTCGCCTCGATCCTTCCGCGCTGCCTGGAGTGGCTTGGAAAACGGGACCGCGGCGCGCCGCTGTTCCTGTTTCTTCACACCTACGATGTCCATGATCCCTATGACCCGCCCGAAGCCTTCCGCGCGCGCTTTCTCCCCGCGGGTTCGAAACCCTCCACCGAGGAGATCGAGCGGAGGGAGACCCAGATGACCACGCTCTACGGCGCCAACCAGGGACATCGCGAGCTCCCCGAAAGCGACGCCGAGTTCCTGCGCGCGCTCTATCTCGCCGAGACCGCGTATGTGGACAGCCTGCTCGCGGACTTCATCCATCAGGTGGAGGCGCGCGGTCTGCTTCAGGACCCGCTTGTGATCCTCCTCTCGGACCATGGCGAAGCCTTCCGCGAGCATGGGACTTGGCTGCACGGCTGGACCTTGTACGAGGAGGAGACTCGAATCCCGATCCTGATCCGCTTTCCAGGCAATCGGCATCAGGGGAGGCGAATCTCGGCGCGTGTCAGTCTGCTGGACATCGCTCCGACCCTCTTCGAGATCCTGGGCTGGAGCATTCCCGAGGAGTGGCAGGGCGAGTCGCTGCTTCCCCGGATCGAAGGGATCGAGAATCACCCTTCCGAGAGGCCCCTTTACGCGGAACTCACACAAAGCGAGCGGGTGCTCGCCTCGGTCTGGAAGAGGCGGATGAAGTACATTGAAAACCGGACCCTCGAAGGGGCAAGCCCGGAGAATCCCAGGTTGGTGAACCGCGAGGCCTATGACTTGGAGACCGACCCTGGGGAGCGGAGGAACTTGGGCGGCGAGCGCCTTGAGGAGGTTTCGAGGGAGCTGGAAGCGGCGGCGAATAATTTCGCGGAGATGACCGCGCGTCAACGCGAGGAGGGGGCTTCCGCCGCCGCCACGTTGGATGCCGAAACCATCCAGGGTCTTCAGGCCATCGGGTATCTGCAGACCGGAACCGGGGCCGGGAAGGACTAGAGCGGTCAACGAAATCACCTGGTCCCTTGGAGGGAGGGACACGCTCTGTCGTGTCCGGGCGCAAGGGACCGCGCCCTTCCAACACCGAGCGCTACATCCAAATGAGAAATGCTCCGTTGGGTCTTCGGCGCTAGTCCTTCTTAAGCAACCCGCGCAAGAGGTTCGCGCCCGCCTTGTAGGCCGCGCCCGGATCGACCTTCACCACTTCCGCGACCAGGCCGCGCTGCAGCTGCCGGAGCGACTCCATGTCTTCCGTGCTCAGGTCTTCCTCAAAGGCAACCGGGCCGAGCTGGACCACATCCTCCCGTTTCTCGATGGCGTCAAGCACCGGGCGAGCCGCTTCGCCCACCAGCTCGCTCTCCTTGATCTCACGCCCGAAGCGAATCTTCTGGAGACGGAGCGTGAGATTCCCCTTGGCCGCGAGCGCGGTGGAGTCGACTTGGAGAAGGACCGAAAAAGATCCTCCCTCGATCCAGTCGGAGGCGCGCAGCGCGGCGGTCCCCATCGGACCCGAGGCGGCCTTGAGGAAACTCTCGATCGTTGGAACTCCCAGCCCCAGCGCGCGCGCTTCCCCAGCCAGCTTTTTCTCCAGCGGGACGTGATGCCCCTTGGCCAACAACAGTCCGCCCCGGGTCTTTTCAGCCAAGTTGGCGCGCAGGTTGAAATCATACGGCAGGAACGGTTCCCCATCCGCGAGACTGAAGGGCGCGACTCGCAGCTCCCCTTGGTGAAGGAGCTCCAGGGTCACCTTGGGAAGAACCGCCCGCGCGATGGGGATCCCCACTCGCAAGTCCCCGCACCACAGGGTCTCCTTCGGGAGCTTTCCCGCCGGATCCACGGAGGTCCTTCCGGATAGATCGAGCAACCCCTCCAGGCTGCCCACGCCCTTGGGAAAGGACACCTTCCATCCGATCCCTTTCGACTGGAGGCTGTCCAAGCGCCAGACCCGGCCGAGCGCCGAGGGGACCCCGAGATCGAGGCTGCCGTTCGCGATCGCCCAATCCACGGTTTGGTCCCCAAACCGAGTTCGGAACTTGAGTTCGCTCACCCAGAGCTTCCCGAGCGGAAGCAGGCCGCTGAAGCTGCTCACCGTGGCCGGGTACCGGTTCTCGCTGCGCAAGGTGTCGATCACTGCAACACGCACCCGAGCGAGTGTGTATTGGTGCGCTCCGACAAGCGCGAGCGCGAACACCAGCAGCAGGATCCAGAGAGTCTTTCGTCGCATGGGTCGGGGTTCCTCAGCAATGATGGTAGACCGGCCCGCTGGGATCGAGGATCCAGCGGACCGAGCCATCAGGCAGATTTCGCAGCAAATAGTCCCGGATCGTCTCCAGGAAGAGCCGTTCGGTGTAATAGTGGTCCAAGTCGACCAGCGCGATCCCCTTCGACAGGCACGCGAGGGCATCATGGTGCCCGGTGTCGCCGGTCAGGTAGACATCGGTGTCCGAGGGTAAGAGGTGTTTCACCAGCGACTTACCGCCCCCGCTGCACCATGCCACCCGCTTCACTCTCCGACCGGGGTCCCCCGCGAATTTGACCGGGGCGAGCCCATCCCCCAGACATTCTCGGACCAGCGCGGCGAAACCAGAAAGCGTGGTCTCCTCGGCGAGTTCTCCCGCCCACAGGAACTGCCTCGGATCCTCGTACCCGGAAAGCGGATAGAGGTCATAGGCCACTTCCTCGTAGGGATGAGAATCCCACAGCGCGCGAAGGATCCGGTTCAGAGCGCGTTTCGGACAGATCATCTCGAGGCGGATCTCCTCCACGGTTTCGAGCTTGCCCTTCTCCCCCACGGTCGGGCTTGAAGATTCGCTTCCGAGAAAGGTCCCGGTTCCGGGAATCGCAAACGAGCAGATTGTGTATTCCCCGATCTGTCCCGCGCCCGCCTCAGCCAGCGCGGCGCGGACCTGCCCAACCGCGTTCAAGGGAACAAAGGCAACCAGCTTGAGACCCGAATCCTGCCACTTGGAAGCCATCGGGCCATGGGACTTAAGGGGAAGTCGCCTTCCGATGGCTGCATTCAACGAAAGCGTGGGCGAGCGATCCACATTGGTGTGAGCGACATAGAGGGTAATGCGGTTTTCGATCAGCGCGGTGAGTTCTCGTCCCGGAAAGGAGTGCGGATCGATACGAGTCACCGGTTCAAAAAGCAGCGGGTGGTGGGCGATCAGGAGCCCAGCCTCTTCCCGGATGGCGCACTCAATTGTTTCCGGGCGGACATCCAGGGCGATCACAACGGCCTGAACCGGTAGCTCGGGATCGCCGCACTGCCATCCGACCCGGTCCCAGCTCTCCGCGCTTGCCTCGGGCGCGGCCCTGCGCAGGAGATCGATCAGCGTGGAGGCCCGGATTTCCATTTGGCCAAAGGTTGGCATGGAGGGTGGGAGGGGTCAACACATCTGCAGGAGGAATCATCTCCATACAAAAACTAATTTTGATTTTCCGGAATGAATCATATACCTTCTCCAAAGTGCACATCTCCCGTGGAACTGAGACTGCCTTTCTAATGCCTTCCCTGGAGCTGGGAATCGAAATCGGAAAGGAGGGCTGTACGGTGAAGGATCAGTTGGAGGTCTTCTTAGCGGTTTCGCATAGGATTTCATACCTACGGCACGCGAAGGAAGAAATGTCTTCCAAGTTGTTGCGTGGACGGACTTCTAGAACCATAGGGGCTTTCGCCTTGCGGGCGGCCAAGCCGACAGCACCCCACCAGAATGTTATCGGGATCGGGATCGATGAGAAATACGTCAGCGGGGCTCCGAGCGGGATTCTCGCCATCAAGTTTCTAGTCCGATCCAAGCTCCCTGAAGGGGTCTTGCCGAAAAGGGATATCCTCCCAAAGACGGTAGGAGGGTTGCCCACGGACATCGAGGAGGTGGGCATTATCCTGCCAGCCGCCCGGGGGAAGTCCAGGGGCAGAGGATTGCATTCCGCCTCGATGCCAAACCCACGTGCCCGGTGGCGTCCAGCTCAGCCGGGATCCTCGATTGGTTTTCGAGAGCCATCGGATTCATTCCAGATGGCGGGCACCTTCGGCGCTCTAGTTCAGGACTCAACGGGCAATCTCTTCATATTGAGCAACAACCATGTCCTCGCCTACGAAAATGGAATCGAAGCGGATGGTGAAACGAGGCGAGATGCCCTTCCTGCGGGAGCCGCGATTTTCCAGCCCGGCTTGCTGGACGGTGGACGGCCGCGTCACGACCGGATCGCCAAGTTGTCGAAATGGATAGACCTTCGAGCGGATCGATCGGACAATAAGGCGGACGCGGCGATTGCTGTCGTGGATGATCCCAATCAAGTGTCTAAACCGGTTCTGTTTATCGGGCCTATTCAAGGCGTCACGGACGCCACACGTGACATGACGGTTCACAAGTTCGGAAGGACCACATCCTACACGGCGGGTCGAGTGTCTAGCGTGGAGTTTGATGTATCCGTTCCGTATGAAGTGGGGGAAGTGATCTTTCAAGACCAGATTGCAGTCCGCGGACTTGACGGGAGATCGTTTAGCGACTCCGGAGACTCGGGTTCCGCGATCATGGAGAGAGCCACAAACGAGATGGTGGGTCTGCTCTTTGCCGGCGCTACAGGAGCAAACCTCACCTTTGCAAATCACATCCGGGATGTCCTTTCGCTGCTTAAGGTCAAACTGGCGTGAACAGGTTCCGATGGCGCCGACTCGGGTCCGATGAATCCGTCGCCCCGATGTGGCAAAGGGATCGACATCCCCGCTTCATCTTGTAGAGTGAAAAAGGAGAACTTCAGGGGTTCTTCAATTGACCCGAAGACGAAACGTGGAGAAACCAAGATGGCGACCCTTGAGCAGGTTCGTGGACTCAAGCGGAAATACTCCTCCACATTGCTCCGCATGGAGGGGGTCTGTGGGCTGGACATCGAGGAGGACCCGAAGGAAGGCGCGATTCTTACGGTTCACCTTGACACAAGAGACTCCGCGCTGGCTGACCTGCTTCCCCGCCAGTTGGAGGGCCACGAGCTGAAGTATGTCTATGCAGGCCCCATTCGCAAGCAGTAGGGGCGCGGTCTCTCGTGGTTCTTTTCAGGACCAATGAGGGCGAGCCGGAATCAGGGCGTCCTCTCGCGCGGTGAGGACCTTTCCCATAGACTATCCAAAGGGGATTGAGGCAGTCTCCCCCAAAGGAGGAACAGACCATGGATTTCCGATCTATCAAGTCGATTTCTGTTCTTGGGCTAGCCGGCTTCTTCTTAATCGGCGCCCTGGTGTGCGCCGATGGCGTCCAGGCGCGGAAATACTACTACAACGAATCCACCATCGGGGGACCTTATGTGACCCCCAACTACTACCCCCAGCAGAACTACCCGGTCCAGAATTACTACGCCAACACCCTCCATCGCGGGATTGGCTTCCGCAACACCCGCGAGCAGTATTTCGGGCCGGACCCGAACCGCTATTACTACCAGCAGCCCCTGGCGAATCCCTACTACCCGTACGGGGGTTACGCCCCTTATTCCTCGGGAGGGTACATCCCGGGGACTCAGTTCAATTACAACTTCGGGTTCGATTCGGGGTATTACAACAGCCGCAACAAGGCCAATTCGATTATCGGCTACAACACGACCCGTGACCGCGTTGGCCCCTATCAAGTGCGGCGCTGAAGCACGTCCTCGACACGGTCCAGAACCACTTCGGCTTTCCCAGCAAGGGATAGATCCGGAACGGGTGAGGCTGGGGTCGCCTCCGGGTTGATTTCCACGGTGAAAGCACCCAAGGCGGCGGCGGTGTGAATCAGCGCCGCCGCGGGGTGAACTTGCGAAGAGGTTCCGATGGATAGGAAGAGGTCGCACTCCAAAGCCGCATCGGCGCGCCTCAACACCTCGGGGTCGATCATCTCTCCAAACCAAACAACTCCGGGCCTCAGGATTCCACCGCAATAAGGGCAGGACGGAGGGAGCTCGGGAAAAGGGACCGTGTCATCCCGCCAGCGGTGGGGAGACTGGGGACACTCCTCCCAGCAGCCCACATCGAACAGCGAGCCATGAAAACGGATCACGTTGCGTGTCCCGGCGCGTTCATGCAGGCCATCCACGTTCTGAGTGATCAGCCTGAAGGCGGGAGACCTCTCGCTCCAGGCCGCAAGGACCTCATGCGCCCGATTGGGGCGGCAATCCAGAACCGCCTGGCGCCGAACTTCGTACCATTCCCACACAAACTTGGGATCGCGCGCAAAGGCCTCCGGAGTCGCCACCTCTTCCGGACGGAAGTTCTTCCACATCCCACCGGCATCCCGGAAGGTCGGAATCCCGCTGGCGGTGGAGACCCCCGCTCCGGTGAGGACGGTGACCCGGCTTGCGCCGGTCAAGCGCTCGGCCAGGCGTTGAATCCCCTCTTCAAGGTTCATTTGGCGCTCCGCTTGCCCTCCATCCACGCAGCCGGGTCGGCCCTTTCCCGTGTCCCTGTTGAAAAGGTCATCCGGACAATCGGCCTGAAAACGATACACTTACAGAAACGCGCGTGCGTGGGTGAAAGTTTCCCGCCTTGACGTTGCCTTTGACAAGAGAGGATGATCCCCCCCTTCCCATGCGAATCCGAAAGAAGCACTCCCATCCCCTGAGGCACACATTCCCTTTGGTCGTAGCCCTGGCTCTTGCCTGCGCCTGGGGCTCGCGGGGCGTAGGCGCACCCCCCCCCATCCCCTCTCAGAATCCGGCCGGCGGCTCCAAGCGCCTGGATGAGGTGGACATCCTGGTCCTAGACAAGATGGACACTCCCTCGCTCTCCGCGAAAGCTGCCGCCGAGGATGATTTCGGCGGACCCTTCAAGTTCGCGGAGCCGATTGCGGTCAAGGCCAATGTCCAATCTCGTGGGACCTGGGAAACCCTCTCGGATGGGAGCCGCCTATGGCGTCTGCGGGTTTGCTCCGAGGGCGCCACTTCGCTGAACGTGGGGTTTACAAAATACTTCATGCCCAAAGGGGGACAGTTGTTCCTGTTCTCCCCGGATTACACCGAGGTGATCGGACCCTTCACCGAACGGGACAACGAGGACCACGGAGAGCTTTGGACCCCGATCCTCCGGGGGGATGAACTGGTGATCGAGGCCTGGCTCCCCAGCGGTGGAGAAAAACGTCTCAAGCTGGAACTCGGCTCGGTGAACCACGGCTTCCGCGGCTGGGACAAGGTCGAAGACCACACCTCCGGGGCCTGCAATGTGGATGTGGCCTGCCCGGAGGGGGACCCTTGGCGCGACCAGATACGATCCTCGGGGGTGTATTCGATCAACGGAACCTTCGCGTGTTCGGGGGCCTTGATCAACAACACCGCGCAAGATCAGAAGCCCTACTTCCTGTCAGCGTTCCACTGCGGAATCACCACCGGCAACGCCCCCACCATTGTGGTGTATTGGAACTACGAAAACTCGACCTGCCGGACTCCGGGCAGCGCGCAGAGCGGGCAGAACGGGGATGGAACGATTGACCAGTTCAACACCGGCGCGATCCTTCGCGCCCAGTATTCCACCTCCGATTTCGCACTGGTGGAGCTCGATGACCCGATCAGCTCCGCGTTCAACCCCTACTGGTCCGGTTGGGATCGCGCCTCCGCGGACCCGCCCAGCGTGGTGGCCATCCATCACCCCGACACCGCCGAGAAACGGATCAGCTTTGAGAATGATCCGACAACCACCACCTCCTACCTGGAGACCGCCACCCCCGGGAACGGCACGCATATCCGTGTGACAGACTGGGACCTGGGGACCACCGAGCCGGGCTCCTCCGGCTCCCCTCTGTATAGCCCGGAGAAACGGATTGTGGGACAGCTGCATGGAGGCTATGCCGCCTGCGGCAACAACCTGTCCGATTGGTACGGGAGGCTGTCGGTGTCCTGGGAGGGCGGCGGGACTCCGCAGAACCGCCTCAAGAACTGGCTCGATCCGCTGAACAGCGGATCCCTAACTCTGGATGGCGCCGGATCGGCGCCATCCTTCAGCCTCTCGATCACTCCAGCGGAAGAGGGCCTCTGCGCCCCGGAAACCGGCCTCTTCACGGTGACCGTGACCCCGGCAAATGGGTTTTCCGCTCCGGTCATGCTCAGCGTGGAGGGTCTTCCCCCGGGAGTGTTGTCCTCCTTTTCCACCAATCCGGTCACCCTTCCCGGGACCAGCGACCTGATGATTTTCAATACCGACAACGGTGTGGAGGGGGATTACACACCCACGGTCAATGGAAGCGGCCTCGACCTCATCCGGAGTGCGATGTTCGATCTGATCCTCCGATCCACCCTCCCACCGGGACCGGATTTGATTTCCCCCCCGGATGGTTCCATCGCTCAGACTGGAGGCGCGTTCACCTGGCAGCCGGTGACCTCCGCCTCCGCTTATGTCCTTGAAATCGCCGACAACCCCGAATTCAACCCGATTCTGTACACCTCACCCTCGCTGGAGGGGTTCTCTCACACACCGAATGTCCTGCTCGCGCCCGAGGTTCCCTACTTCTGGCGGGTGAGCTCCGAGAACCCGTGCGGGGTCGGCCCCGCCTCCGAGACTTTTGAGTTCAGCTTGGGCGCCGAGTCTTGCCGTCAGCCCAATTTGGCCATTCCGCATATCGCTCCGAGCGGAGTGGCGGACACGCTTTCAGTCTCGGGAGGGGGAGTGATTCAGGATTTGAATGTCTATCTGGAGATCACTCACACGTATGTCGGGGATCTGGTTGTCCAGCTCCAGCATGTGAACACCGGGACGACTGTCACCCTGGTGGACCGGATCGGAACCACCGGTGTGGGTTTCGGGTGTGATGGTCAGGATATTCAGGTGACGCTGGATGATGGCGCATCCATCTCGGTGGAGGATGTTTGCGGAGGGACTCAGCCCTCGGTGAGCGGGACCCTGCGACCCAACGGCGCGCTTTCCGCTTTCAATGGAGAAACTGTCAGCGGGGATTGGCGGCTTACCGTGATTGATGCCGCCAGCGGGGATTCGGGAACCTTGGACCAATGGTGTCTCATCCCCTCGCTCTCCACGCCCACACCGACCCCCACGGCAACTGGGTTACTCTCCCCCACGCCCACCGTTTCCTTTACCGAGACACGAACTCCAACGGTGTCGCCGACGCCCGATTACAAGGCGACTCCGCTGCGGCCGATCCCCCTTGTGGAGGTGCTCAAAGGGGTAAGCACGGGGCCGGGCGAAAGCATTTGGGAGGCGCTCTTCGCAAGGAGCGTGACCTGGTACGACAACCCGTAAAAAGACGGCTCGCCGGACCCCTTCAGAATGCTCAACTTACGAAGCATCTAGGACGCTTCAGTGAAAAAAGTGTTGGCAAGAGTGCCGAAAGGGTATAATAAGTCAAGTGAAATCTCTTGTTCTTGGGGCCAGGATATTGAATTAAATGATTCTATTGTTTTTCTTGACAAGTATTGTTTAATCGCCTAAATTGCCTTCCTCGAATGAGGGTGCCGCTGTCGCAAGACACCAGAACGACAACGTGAAGGAGGCAACCAGATGATCACGGCAAGCGCGGAAGCGACAGTGGGCGAAGTGGGGATGGGAGTTGTGATGGTGGCGGATCCCCTTACCGGCGATGACCGTCTGGGGGAAGCCAAGCAGCTCTTCCGTTCGCTGATTCAGAGCGGGCGGCGCGAGGTGGTTCTCGATCTTTCCGGCGTGCGCGCGGTGACCTCCGATCTGATTTCCTTTCTGCTGATGTGCGACATGGAATGCAACCGTCGGGGGACCCATTTGCTGGTCAGGAATGTGACCCTTGAGCTGATGAAGGCGTTTCGTTTCGCGGGCCTGAATCAGGTGATTGAGTTCGAGGCGCTCTAGTAGTCCGTCCGAGGGATATTGACGGGTGGCAAGATCCCTAGAATGGAGGGACGCATTCCATTGCGTCCTGCCTTCGATACCTCGCCCCTGGCGTGGACCCGACGGAGCGGGTCCCTCCACCCGACAGCTCTAACGCCTGCGATGGAAGAGAACCTCGTGTTGTCCCTGCCAGATCTCCGAGCTTTCCTCCATGAGTCGGTTCCAGAGGCGCGCGCCGCTCGCGCTTCTTGAGGCCGCCTCGAATTTTCTTCGCGTTCCCACCACCCACACCTCACCCGTGGAGTCCAGTATACGGTTCATCGCGGTGGCGTCCTTGAGGATCGGAGTCGCGGTGTGGGGATGGAACTCCATGCCTTTGGGATCGACATCCGGGTACATGAAATCCGGGAGCCTCAGGTAGTACGCCGTGGGGATGGCATCGGCGCTGACCAAGGTTGAGCGGGATCTCGATCCGCTTGCCTCGGTCCTTGCACCCTCCTTTGTCTGAACTCCCGGGTCGGCATTGAAGATCGCGGCCAATCCGCGCCAGTCGGCGACCTCGCGCGCGAGGGTCTTGCGGCTTCCCCGAACCACCGCAGCGGTCCCACACTCGGCGAGCAGGACATTCTGAATCACGGACTGCGCGGCCACCGCGAGCACGGCCACCGCGAGGGCATCCCTCCAGGTGGGTCTCGCGCGGAGGGAGAGGCGCACATTGAAAAAATCCTTGAGCGCCTCCAACGCCCACCCCAAGGGAAGCGCGGCAAGAATGAGCACAAACGCGAAGGCGTGATAGATGAATCGGTCCCGATAGTGCGGAACAAGCAGGGAATGCACCAGGATCGGGGCCCAGGCGGCGCACAGGACCATCCAACCGGGACGGCCCTTTCGCCACGCCATGACCGTTCCCGCAAGCGCCAGTGCAAGGAACGCGAGTCCGAAGTTCTCGCGCAAGAAAAGCGCGTAATACCCGGGACTGTATGGGAGTTTGAGAAGTCCGAAGCCGGCATACACCGCGTCCGGGTTCAGCACCCACAGCAGCGTCAATGTGGCCACGCTCGCCGCCGCTCCCGAAAGGAAGTATCGAAGGCTCCTTCCGAACTCGCAGTCTTGGCTCTTGCCGCGACGCCAACACCAGGCCAGGCGCATCAGCAGATACGCCGGAAGAAAAGAGACCGCCAGCACCGTGGTGGCGCTGGCAAGCAACGAAAGCGCAATCCAGCCCGCGAGCGGAGCAAGACGGAGCAGGCGGAGCGCGAGTCCCGGTTTCCGCCCGGACACCTTGGGCGGCTCCGCCATCGGATGTCCCAGGCAGTTGCACTCCAGGATCTTCCAGGCCGAAACCACCATCAGCACGAAGAGGAATTGCTGAAGGCCGTAGAACCGTCCGATCCGGCCCCAGGTGACAGTCCAGGGCCAGACCGCGAAGAGGAACCCCGCGGCGCGCCCGGTCCAGGACCCGAACCAGTGCGAGGACCAGAGATAGATCCAAAGGGTGGTCAGAATCCCAAACAGCGCCGCGGGAACCCGCGCGCTCCATTCGGATTCCCCGAAAAACCGGAACATTTCGGCGGTCAGCCATTTGTAGAGCAGTCCGTTCGGCTCGGACTTGCCGGAGGGAAGCTCAAAGTGCCCGGTTTGGAGATAGGTCCGCGCGACCAGGGCGTTTTCGGCCTCGTCATAATAGAAGCTCAAGGCTCCAAGCCCATGCAGGCGCAAGAGGCCCGCAAGCGCAAGCAGCAGGAGCATGTCCCAAAGCCAATAGCGTCGATCCAGGGTCACGGTCTCAGGGTCTCTCGGGTCGCGCTTGAGTGCAATCCGGGAATTGTCCGCGCCGACGCGGTTTTGCGCAAGGATGGGAGGATCGGCGCGCGAGACTCAGTTCTTGAAGTAGTCGAAGATGTAGCGAACCAGTTTCTCGGGTTCGTCCTCGGAGGCGAAATGCCCGCATTCGGGGATCGAAAGGAATTGGGAGCGCGGGATGGCTCCCGCCAGGCGCCTGCTGTAATTCGGCGACTGAATCGGATCGAACCGCCCGGCGATGACCAGTGTCGGAACTCGGATCTTACGAAGCGCTCCTTCCACACGGCGCACATCGCGGGGATCGAGCGCCTCAGCGGCGCGAATCAAGTTCCTCTTGCCCTCCGCTCCTTGCCAGGGGGCGGCATAATTGTCCACCACCCCGCGCGAAAGCAGCGCCTGCTGATAAACTCCGCGCTTGAGATAGCCCTTGAGGCCCGGCCTCGCGCCGAAGAAATTGGAGGTGAAGCGCCCCCATCCCGGTTCGGCGAGCAGTTCGGCGTAATCGCTCGGCCAGGACTCGAAGCAGACCGAGTTGACCAGGACCAGCCCCTTGACCCTGCGCGGGTACTTGACCGCGAGGATCTGCGCCACTCCCCCGCCGATGTCTTGCCCCACGATGATTGCGCTTTCGATTCCGATATGGTCCATCCATTCGGCGATAAGCGGTGCCTGAGCGGCCAGGCTTCGGTCCGTGGAAGGCTCCGCGGTGGATTTCCCATACCCCACGAAGTCGGGCGCGCAGACCCGATAACGGCGAGCGAGCAGGGGAATCACATGGCGCCATTCGTAGGAGGAAGTCGGGAAGGAGTGGAGCAGGACAATCGGCGGGCCATCCCCCATTTCGAGGAAGCGGATGCGCTTGCCGCGCACCTCGACCGATTGTTCGCGCGCGTCCGGCGGAAGCGATTCATACCGGCGCATGGCGCGCAGCTCGGACCGGGTGTAGGGGGCCTCCACACACCCCAACAGCACCACCGCCAAGAGCGCGGATAGGATTCGACCAAGCGGCCTCATGGGGAAAAGATTGCGCGCGCCCTATCCCGATGTCAACAACGCCCTATGGTTGCCACCACCGTCTCCGGCGACCATCCGGCCAGGGCCAACGCTCCATCAGGATTCGCCGCAAGCGTGTCCAAGTCCGCGAAGGCTCCCGCCGCTCGCGGCTGGTGAACACGGAATCCAGGACCAGCTCCAAGGAGGCCAACTCCCGTTGGATCGGAAGCAAGTCCTCCTCGAACCACGCCCGATTGTCCGCCGCAAGAGCCGGATTGGCCGCCCACTCCCGCAGCGCGCGGGTGGTCTCCCGGAAGCTCCACTGGTTCCGCACAAACTCCTCCGCGCGCGCGGCCATTTCGGCCAAGCCCTCCCGATTCCGGATCGCCCCCGAGATCACGCTCGCGGAGGCCGCCGGGTCTCCCGGGATCATTCCCAAGGCCAGTCCTTTCTCGACCAACTCCCTTGAGGGCGCGGAAACCGGGGTGGTGGCCACCGCGACTCCGCGCGCCATCCACGACAGGAACCGGGACCGCACCCCATAGTGGCTTTCAGACACATCCAGATCGAAGTTCAGGCCCAGGTCGGCCTCGGACTCGTATTCGATCACCTGCTCTTGCGGCACCCAACCCTCCAAGAAGAACCGCTCCCGGACCGGCGAGTCCCGAATCCAACCCTTGAAGGTTTCGTATCCCCGGTCGTAGTGGCCCCCGATCCCGCCGCCCAGGCAGACAAAACGCGCCGCGGGGTTGTCCAGGAGAACCCGTTCCAGGGTGGCGAAGAAAGCGCGCGTGTCCTGCCAGGTGTTGAATCCCCCCGAAGAGAACAGGACAAAGGAATCCTCCGGACAAAGCCGCCCCCGAATCCGCCCGGTCCTCGGCAATCGTCGCGGGCTATCCGGTGGAAGCCCGGAAGGTTTGAGGGTCACCAGTTGCTCGTCCAGATTGGCCGGGTTGAGCCGGCCCACCATCCCCAGCTCCCCCATCACCATGTCGGCCTGACGCGCGGTGGCGGCGCTGAAGCGATCCCCGCGCAGGAGCATCCGCTTGTACACCGCGAAGGTCTCAAAGGTATCCTCGGCGTCCGGCGACTCCATCCGCAACTGCAACTCGGGGATGAACGCGCCGTAAAGGTCGTACCAGAGCGGGAGACGGTGTTTGAGTTCCGTGGTCACCCAGGTGGCCACGACGGACCCCGCGCTGATCACCGCGTCCGGATTGAACGCCGAAAGCGACATCTGAACCTGCCGGACCACCCTTTTGCGATTGTCGCGCGTGGTCTCCGGATAGGCCTGATGCTCAAATCCCGGAGCGATCTCCTCGGGGTTTCGGAGGTATTCGATTTGGGGGCTTTCGGTCTGTCCGAACTCCAGGGTGACCGCGCGGATGGCGTGACCGTCCTCCAGCAGCGGCTGGATCAACTGCCAGGTTCCATCCGAGAGCGCGGTCCGCGGACGAGGCGAGCGGTAAAAGGGAAGGGGACCCACCCCCACGATGAACAGTTTCATGGCGAGACCGATGTTACGAAGTTTGGGGCTGGAAACGTATCCTCCTCCTCCAGAACCCGCTGGTTGCTCATCTGGTAGCGGAGGCACTCGCTGGGGAGCTCCTCCAGGAAGCGCGATTCCACGCTCGCCTTGGTCCGACCCCGCACGGTGCGGGTGGCGGTGGTGGTGAGGGTCAGGTGCTTACGGGCGCGGGTCATGCCGACATAGAACAAGCGGCGCTCCTCGGCCACATCCGTGGCCGGCGCGATCGCGCGGGCGTGCGGCAGCAGCCCCTCCTCCAGTCCGACAATAAACACCACCGGGAATTCCAGCCCCTTCGCGGCGTGCAGCGTCATCAGGCGCACCGTGTCCTCCTCGAACTTCTTCTCTTTGAGGTTTCGCCGGAAATCATCCGCCAGGGAAGCCTCCTGGAGGAATTCGAGCAAGTTCGCCTTGGGATGCTCGCGCGCGTAGCCCTCCGCCGCGCCGGCCATCTCGAGGGTGATTTCCTTGCGGGCCTCGTAAGCGGCCTGTGAAGGTGAGGTCTTCTCAAGCTCCTCCAGATATCCGCTGTGGTGGATCAGGTGAAGGATGCCGGCTCCGAGGCCCTTCTCGCGCAGCGCGGCCTGAGTCCCGGCCAGGAGTCGGAGAAACTCCTCGATCCCGGCGCGCGCGCTGTCGGGAAGGTTCAAGCGGCTCGCGCCGCGCAGAGCCTCCATCAGCGGTTTGCCCCTCGCGGCGGCGGCCTCGTTGAGGCGCTCCAGGGCCGTGTCCCCGATCCCGCGCCTGGGCACATTGAGGATCCGGCGCAGGGCGATGTCATCCCTCGGATTGGCCAGCACGCGCAAGTATGAGGCGATGTCCTTGACCTCCTTGCGGTCGAAAAATTCCATCCCCCCGATCACCACATAGGGGATCCGCAGTTGCCGGAAAAGGATCTCGAAGGGACGCGACTGGATGTTGGAGCGATACAGCACCCCGAAATCGGACCAGGCCAGGTTGAAGCGCGCGCGCACCTCCTTGATTCGCGCCGCCACGCACGAGGCTTCGTCGTTCTCGTCCGTGGCGGTCACTAGGTCGATCTTCCATCCGGCGCCTTCCTTGGACCACAGATTCTTGGCGCGCCGCTCGCTGTTGCGCGCGATCACCGCGTTGGCCGCGCGCAGGATGGTCTCGGTGGAGCGATAGTTTCGGTCGAGCGTGATCGCGCGGGCATCCGGAAAGGCGCGCTCGAACTCCAGGATATTGGCGGTCTCCGCGCCGCGCCAGCCATAAATGCTTTGGTCGTCATCCCCCACCACGCACAGGTTGCGATGCTCCAGCGCGAGCTTTCTCGCGATCTCGAATTGCAGCGCGTTGGTGTCCTGGTATTCGTCGATCAAGAGGTGATGGTGACGTTCGCGGAGGCGCGCGAGGGCCTCGGGGTTCTCCGTGAGCAACCGGTTCACCAGGCCGAGGAGATCATCAAAATCCACCGCGTCGCGGGCCCGCAGGGCCTGCTGGTACTTGCTCCACAGCGCGGGCAGGAGCTCATCGTACTTGTCGTAACGAAAGGGCTCATATGTGTCGGGCGCAAGGCCCCGATTCTTCGCCCGGCTGATGCGGTAGCTGAAAAAACCGACATCGAAGGCCTCCTTGCCGGTGGAAAACTCGGACAGGCAACGCGCGAGCAGCGCGCGCTGGTCGGAGGCGTCATAGATGGTGAAACGCTTCGAGTACCCGAGCGATTCGATTTCCTTGCGCAACACCCCGGCGCAGAAGGAGTGGAAGGTCGAGACCTGGAGCGCCTTGGCCGACTTCTCGCCGACCAGCCGTCCCACACGCTCCTTCATCTCGGCGGCAGCGCGGTTGGTGAAGGTCACCGCAAGAATGTTTTCCGGTTGGGTTTCATGGTTCGCCAGCAAGTGCGCGATTCGCGCGGTGATGACACGGGTCTTGCCCGATCCGGCTCCTGCCAGGACCAGCAGGGGAGAGCCGCGGTGTTCCACCGCCGCGCGCTGTTCGGGATTGAGTCGGGAGAGGTCCATCGAAACGAAGGACGGGTTATACGCCGGATCGAGTCCGGTTTCAATCAAGATTCGCTCTTCTTGGAGAGCGCGAGCATGTGTTCCCGGACAATCTCATCCGGGCAGCGGCGGACAAAGGCCCGCAAGAGCAGGAAGTTCACAATCAGATCATCCCAGAAGCCGAGATAGACCAGGGGGAAATCCCGGAGAAGGTCGAAAGGGAGGACGATGTAAAGGAGTCCAAGGTACGGGAGCATCTTGAGCCGAAGGGGAACCCGGGGGTCCTTCAGCAACCGCGCGATCAAGGCGATGGTCTTGGGGAGATGATACAGAAACCGCAGAACGGTCATCGGCCAGGGAAGGATGAGGATTCTCGACATGCCGCGAACCTCCGCTCGTGTGGACTCTAGCATACCGTTCGATAGGGAACCGCTCCCTTATGGTCGAGGCTCGGTTGGGTCGCGGCCCCCGGGATTTGACAACCCCCCGGGGCTTGGTCTCTAATACCCGCCAGAACCTGGTCTTGACCCAGACCGTCGGCCAAGTCGGTTCCCGCCCAGCCGGTTGGGCAACGGTTCCTGTCCAGCACCCCGGCAGATCAAAGTGTAACGATTGGCAAGGAGCAGCCCCTCATGTCGTCGATTCAGCTTTTCAGGCCGCGCGCCTTTGGCGAGACCTCGCGCCGGGATATCTGGTGGATTCAGCCTCTGGCGGTGTTCCTAGGGTTCTCCGCGTTCATTGTCTACTCCACCTGGGCGGCCTTTCAGAATGCGCATTACACCTTTGGGCCTTACCTCTCCCCCTTTTATTCCCCCGAAATCTTCGGGGATTCGCACCACGCCCTGTTTGGACCCAAGCCGGGGTGGTGGCCGGGGTGGCTGCCGTTTTCGCCGGCCTTTCTGATCCTGTGGGCCCCAGCGGGTTTCCGCTTCACCTGCTATTACTATCGCGGGGCCTATTACAAGGCCTTTTGGGCCGATCCGCCCAACTGCGCGGTGGGCGAACCGCGCAAATCCTATTGGGGCGAGAACTCCTTCCCGCTCATCATGCAGAACATTCACCGATACTTCTTCTATCTCGCCTTCGCGTTCATCGTGATTCTGGCTTATGACGCTTGGAAGGGGATGTGGTTCGAGGATCCCGCCACCGGGGCCACTTCCTTTGGGATCGGGATCGGCACTCTGGTCTTGATCGTGAATGTCCTGCTCCTGGGGAGCTACACACTGGGGTGCCACTCGCTGCGGCATTTGGTTGGCGGTCGGTTTGATCATCTTTCGGCGCGGCCCGGGCGCATGAAGGCTTACCACTGTGTGAGCTGCCTTAACCGCAAGCACATGCTGTGGGCTTGGTTGAGCCTTTTCTGGGTCGGGTTCACCGATGTCTATGTCCGGCTCTGTTCGATGGGGATCTGGACCGATTGGAGGATTCTCTGATGGCCATCGACTATCAGACTCACGAATATGATGTGCTGGTGGTGGGCGCGGGCGGAGCGGGGTTGCGCGCGGCGATTGAAGCGGCGAACGCCGGGGTTCGGGTGGGTGTGATCTGCAAGTCGCTGCTCGGCAAAGCGCACACGGTGATGGCGGAGGGGGGAGTCGCGGCGGCCATGGCCAATGTGGACGAACGCGACAACTGGCGGGTGCACTTCTCCGACACCATGCGCGGCGGTCAATATTTGAACAATCCGCGCATGGCGGAGCTTCACGCCAAGGAGGCTCCGGATCGAGTCCGGGAGTTGGAGGCCTGGGGCGCGGTGTTCGACCGGACCGAGGATGGACGCATCCTCCAAAGGAATTTCGGGGGTCACCGCTATCCGCGCCTGGCGCATGTGGGCGACCGCACCGGCCTGGAGATGATCCGCGTGCTTCAGGATCACGCCGTGCACCTTGGGATGACTTTTCACATGGAGTGCACGGTGGTGGATCTCCTCAAGGATGGGGACCGGGTCGCCGGGGCATTCGCCTATGACCGCGAGCGCGGGCGATTCATGGTGCTCAAGGCCAAGGCGGTGGTGCTCGCCACCGGCGGCATCGGGCGCGGGTTCAAGATCACCAGTAACAGTTGGGAATACACCGCCGACGGGCAGGCGTTGGCTTACCGCGCCGGGGCGGAGCTGATGGACATGGAGTTTGTCCAGTTTCACCCGACCGGGATGGTCTGGCCCCCCAGCGTGCGCGGAATTCTGGTGACCGAAGGGGTGCGCGGGGAGGGCGGAGTCCTCAAGAACAGCAAGGGGGAGCGTTTCATGTTCAACGACATCCCCGACCTGTACAAGAACCAGACCGCCGACAACGAGGAAGAGGGTTGGCGGTATGTGCTCGGCGACCGCAACGCGCGCCGTCCGCCCGAGCTCCTGACCCGCGACCATGTGGCGCGCTGCATCATGCGCGAAATCAAGGAAGGCCGCGGCAGCCCGCATGGCGGGGTGTTTTTGGACATCGCCTGGATCAAGAGTCGGGTCTCGGGAGGCGCGGAGCACATCAAAAGGAAGCTCCCGAGCATGTATCACCAGTTCAAGGAGCTTGCCGGCATCGACATCACCGAGGAGCCGATGGAAATCGGTCCAACCACCCACTATATGATGGGCGGCATTCGGGTGGACGCGGACACCCAGATGGCCCGGGTTCCGGGCTTGTTCGCCGCCGGGGAGTGCGCCGCCGGGTTGCATGGGGCGAACCGATTGGGTGGAAACTCCCTTTCCGATTTGCTCGTGTTTGGGAAGCGCGCCGGCGAATTCGCCGCAATTTTCGCCAGGGAGCGCGGCGACGCCAAGGTTCATGAATCCCAGGTCGAGGAGGCGGCCCGGCGCGCCTTGGCCCCCTTGGAGCGTCAAGCCGCCACGGGCTCGGAGGGACCTTTCCAGGTTCAGCAATCGCTCCAAGACACCATGCAGAGCCTGGTCGGGATTGTCCGCACCGAGGCCGAGATGGCCCATGCGGTCGAGGAGATCGGAAAGTTGCGCGAACGGGCCGCGAAAGTTGCCGCCTATGGAAACCGGGAGTACAACGCGGGCTGGCACACCGCGCTGGACCTGGAGAACCTGCTCACCATATCGGAGGCCATCGCCCGCTCCGCGCTGGACCGCAAAGAGAGCCGTGGAGCGCATTTTCGCGAGGACTATCCCAACAAGGACCCGGAATTCGGTAAACTGAACACAATCCTCGAACGGGGCGCGGATGGGTCCATGAAGCTCCGTCGGGAACAGCTCCCCCCAATGGCCGAGGAGCTGGCGAAGGTGATTGAGGAGATGAAGTAGCTATGGCCAGCATACTTGTTAGGACTCGCGTGGAATCGGACACGCTCAGAATCCCCGAGCTATCGTCATTCATCGGCAAGAATGTCGATGTTTATGTGACCGAAGCTCGGGCTGAGGAAATCGATCCCGCATGGAGGAATTTTTTCGACAACGCGGCTGAGGATACGATCGACCTCAACGCCGTGATCGAACTTCGCCAGGCCAGCATGACATGACCGTTCTCCTGGACACGAACGTTCTCGTGGACCTCTGGCGGCAACCGTTCGAGAGCGCGCTGGACCGCCTTCCCATGGGGAGAGCTGCAATTTGTGGCGTGACACGGGCTGAGCTCCTCCAAGGGGCTCGTTCCGCGACGGACAAGGAAACCATCAATCGACGGTTGCGAATGTTCATCCAGATTCCGATCACGGAGGACTTGTGGGGTGAGCTCGGCGATATCTTGGCCTGTCTTCGTAGGCAAGGGATTTCCGTCCCATTTCCTGATGCCCTCATTTCCACGGTGGCATTGCATGAAGGGATCGCGCTCTGGACCAACGATTCTCATTTCGGGTTGATTCAGCGGGCCTTTCCCAATTTGGATTTATACATCCCCACGAGGAGCGAATAGCAATGCCCCCTGTAACCTTCAACATCTGGCGCGGCGGCGCCGAAGGCGGAGAATTCAAGGAGTATCGGACCGAGGTCACCGAGGGCATGGTGGTCCTGGATGCCGTGCACCAGATTCAGGCCGAGTCCGCCAATGACCTCGCGGTGCGCTGGAACTGCAAGGCCGGAAAGTGCGGCTCCTGCTCCGCCGAGATCAACGGCAAACCGCGCCTGATGTGCATGACCCGCATGAGCGACCTCCCGGTCAATCAGCCCGTGCGCATCGAACCGATGCAGGCCTTTCCCTCAATCAAGGACCTGGTCACGGATGTCTCCTGGAACTTCGAGGTCAAGAAACGCCTTAAGAGGTTCAAGCCGCGCAAGCCGGACGCGCCGGATGGGTCTTGGCGCTTCGCGCAGGCCGACACCGACCGGGTCCAGGAGTTCCGCAAGTGCATCGAGTGCTTTCTGTGCCAGGATGTCTGCCATGTGTTGCGCGACCACCACAAGCACGAGGAGTTCATCGGGCCTCGCTTCTTCGTTTACTCCGCCGCGCTGGAGATGCACCCGCTGGATGAAGAGGATCGCCTGGAGGACCTCAAGCGCGCGAACGGCATCGGCTACTGCAACATCACCAAGTGTTGCACCAAGGTCTGCCCCGAGCACATCACCATCACCGACAACGCGATCATCCCGCTCAAGGAGCGCGTGGTGGACCGCTTCTATGATCCCGTGCGGATGCTGCTCCGGGTGATTGGGGGATAACGGGAAACCCGAGACTATTGCGCCTTCTTGATCTTCGCAGTGGCGAAGATCTTGCGGTGGAGGGTCACGAAGTTGGCGGCGTAGGATTTCGGGTTCACCACGATTCTCAGTTCCGGATCGGAGCTGAAGGTGGTTCCCTCGTCGCTGGTTCGCATCGAGCCTTCAATCAGCAGGAAGCGGTCATAGGGGTGTTGCGGAGACATCATCCGCTGGATGTAATCCCGCGCCGCGCTGCTGGACACCGGGATGCTTTTGAACTGGGAGTCGCTCGCGGTGATGATCTTCTCCTGGAGCTTGGGCTTGCGCTCCTTGTATTCCTTGGAGGTGGGAAGCAGGGACTCAAAAATGCCCCCGCCCGGAAGCCCCAGGATGGCGTCCAACCCCACCTTGTCCTCTTCCCCCTTGCGCGGAGTGGCCACCAGCTCGTTCAAGGTGACGTCGAGAATCGGAATGGCCGGTCGCTCGGCGCGATCCCTGCCGCGCCCCATGTTGGGGTAGTGGCGCTCCAGCCGCGAGACCTGATAGTTGGCGAGGAAAACCTCAACTCCCAAGAATGGGTCATAAAGGTAAGCGAGATCATCCTGGGCGGTCTCCATGTACTTCTTGAATTCCGGGGTGACAATCCAGGCGTATTCGGGAACAAGCAGCTCCGCGAAGGGGATGGTGTCGATGGCCTTGGCGGCCTCGCCCGGTTGGCGACCAAGCGCGAGGATCAGGGCCTGGCGGGCCTTCTGATGCGCCCAATACCAGTAGTCGGCGTTCTCTCCGCGGTTCTCATTCATGAATTTCTTGTCGCCCTCCGGATCACGCTGGAGGATTTCGGCCTTGTTCTTGGCGATGGTCCGGACCGACTTACGGGTCATGAGGGTCACAAAAGCGTCGTTTTCCTCCAGGATCGCGGCTTCCTGTTCGCTAAGCTCCTTGGGAACATCGGCTTGGCGGACCTTGGAAAGGGCGGCGCCCTCTTGGGGTGTCGCCATCAGGACACAGGCGAACGCGGCAAGGATCGTGGGAAAGAAGTGGGGGAGAAGTCGGTGCGCTTCCATCGGGGATCAGATTTCCTCCAGGCAGAGCTATGGTGCCACTCCCGAGCGTCGCTTGGCAAGGCGGTCAGCGTTCAGGCGCTGTCCCGGTGGACTGTGGCGGGCGAAAAGGCCGGGACACACACCGCGATGTATTCCGCCCCCTCTTCGACTGGGGTGCTGTATTGGACCCATTCCCCGGCGTGGGCGATGACCGCCTGACCCGCGCTCACATCCAGGCTGCCTTCCTTGTGGGTTACTCGAAGCAGACCCTTGAGGACCACGGTGAACTCATCAAATTCGGGCGTTTGACCGGGTTCGACCCAGCCTGCGGGGCTGCGCATGTGGGCCACGCTCGCGGCTTCGATCCGGCTGTTCACCCGGCCAATGTACTCCTCGATAATCTTGGGTTTGTTCCCGGCGGCTTCGATCCGAGTCGGGGCGGCGATCAGGGTCGGCATGGGGGTTCTCCTTCGCGGATTCGCGGGCGGATTGTCACCCGCGTTTCTCTCCCGGATACTACCAATCCGAGTCGCGCTTGTCGCGTCCCCATTGCTTCATCAAAGGAAGCGTCCATGCCTCGCCTTTTCTTCATTTCGATTGCCTTTGTGTGCCTGTGCGCGCTTTGCGGTTCGGGAAGGGCCGAGGCCCCCGACGGCGTCGAGTGGCCGGTGGTGTTCAAGGAGGATTTCTCCGCTCCCACCTCGGTGGAGCGTTGGGAATTCGCCGATCCTTCCGCCTGGAGGCTCGCGAGCGGGGAGGGTTTTCCGTTTCTCTCCACCTTCAAGGACAGCGCCCACAAGCCTCCGGTTCGCTCCCCCGAGAACATTGCCTGGATCAAAGACCTCGAGGTGGGGAGTTTTGTGTTGGATGCCACCGCGCGGTCCACGGAGCGGGAGTATGGCCACCGGGATGTTTGCGTGCTATTCGGAAGGCAGGACCCCGCTCACTTCTATTATGTCCATCTGGCCACCAAGGCCGATGAGCACGCGCACTCCATCTTTCTGGTGAATGGCGAGCCGCGCGTGTCCATCGCCCAAGCTCGGACGGATGGGGTTGCCTGGAACGAGAGCTGGCATCACATCCGGGTTGTGCGCAATGTTCAAGCGGGGGATATCGTGGTGTTTTTCGACAATATGGACACCCCGATCATGCGCGCGGTGGACACCCACTTCGCCAAGGGGCGCGTGGGCTTCGGCTCCTTCGACGACACGGTCGATCTGCGGGAGATCGTGATCCGTGGGGAGTAGGGCGCGTTTCGTTCAGCCTATTGCGCAAGCGCGAGGTGAGACTTACAACTCCTCGAAGGTTTTCACGGTCACCTCGGCAATCTTCACTCGGTGAGTCCCGGCGCCAAGACCATGTGCGATGAGGATGAGTTCCAGACTGTTCATCTGCGTCCGCGTCCAAGCTCCCCCATACTCACCGGCCCACTCGCCATACTCAAAAGTTAAAACCTGGGGACTTGTCAGTGGCGGAAAAGTCAGAGGGAGCGCAACGAAATAGGGTTCAGCGAAGGCCTGTCCCGCAATTCTCACGTTGACTTCGAGATCATCAATACTGCCATCGCGTTCAGCGACTAGTCGGACTTCGAGCTTCTTGATTCCCCAATCCTGATTTGGATTATCGAAACCATAGATCTGAGGAACATCATTGTCCTCAGAACTCACACGCGCCTCAATATAGGTGCCAAGGCTATTGTCTCTCAGAAGGGCGTGGTCACTAACATGCCATTCCTGTGTAACGCTGGCATTTGGACTGAGGGGATAGTTTGCGGCAGTCGTCGTAGAAATCGAATTCTGACTTTGATGGGTATTAAGATCACTCATCAGCTCCACGACTTTTATCCAATACTGGGTGTTCTCATTCAGTCCGGAAACAGTGCATGAGCCAGTCGTCTGACCTTGTACATACAGGGCATCAGCCCCTGGTTCCCATGGCCCGCTCGCGGAAGTTTGTGAGATGTAAACTGTCGCGCTTAGTGGGGAGATGCCCCCGGCTGGAGGTGTCCAATCCCACTGCACGGTCAGCGTGCCTGGCGTACGTTTCGTCACGGCCTCATTCGATAGCCATACACCCATTGTCATACCCAGAGCTTCTCCTTCTCATTCCATAGCTGTGACGGAAAGTTCTTCCGTTGCCACGGAATTGTCAAGGGAAAAATTTGCCGTTACCCACTGCAATGAGGAAAGTCGGTGGAGCTGTCCGCCCTAGGCCGCGGCGTGGTGGGCGAGCTTCTCGGCCTTCTCCCTGACCATCTCGATGTTCCCCACCATGTAAAAGGCCTGCTCGGGTAGGTCATCGAGCGCCCCGGAGAGAATCTCCTTGAAGCCCTTCACGGTCTCCTCGCGGGGGACATACTGGCCCGGAATGCCGGTGAACTGCTCCGCGACAAAGAACGGCTGCGAGAGGAAGCGCTGAATCTTCCGCGCGCGGGAGACAATCAGCTTGTCCTCGTCGGAAAGCTCATCCATGCCGAGGATCGCGATGATGTCCTGGAGGTCCTTGTAGGTCTGGAGAACCTTCTGGGTCTGACGAGCCACCTCATAGTGCTCCTGCCCCAGAACCTCGGCCTTGAGAATACGGGAGGTGGAATCGAGCGGGTCGACCGCCGGGTAGATTCCAAGCTCGGCGATCTGACGGGAGAGCACGGTAGTGGCGTCCAAGTGCGCAAAGGCGGTCGCAGGCGCCGGGTCGGTGAGATCGTCCGCGGGAACATAGATGGCCTGCACCGAGGTCACCGAGCCTTTCTTGGTGGAGGTGATTCGCTCCTGCAACCCAGCCATCTCGGTGGAGAGGTTGGGCTGATAGCCCACCGCGGAGGGCATGCGGCCGAGCAACGCGGAAACCTCCGAACCGGCCTGGGTGAAGCGGAAGATGTTGTCGATGAAGAGGAGCACATCCTGCCCCTCGGCATCCCGGAAATACTCCGCCATGGTGAGGGCGGTAAGCCCGACTCGCAACCGCGCCCCGGGCGGCTCGTTCATCTGGCCATAGACCAGGGCGGTCTTGTTGATAACCCCCGACTCCTGCATTTCCAGCCACAGGTCGTTGCCCTCGCGGGTGCGCTCGCCCACCCCGGCGAACACCGAGGTTCCGCCATGCTCCTGGGCGATGTTGCGGATGAGCTCCATGATGAGCACGGTCTTGCCCACCCCCGCGCCGCCGAACAGTCCGACCTTGCCGCCCTTGGCATAGGGGCATAGCAGGTCCACGACCTTGAGTCCGGTTTCGAGCATCTCGGTGGTGGTGCTCTGGTCCACGAATTTCGGGGGGGCCTTGTGTATCGGCGAGGTTTCCTTGGTCTTCGGGGCTGGATGCTTGTCCACCGGCTCGCCGAGGACATTGAAGATTCGCCCAAGGGTCTCCGAACCCACCGGCACCGAAATCGGCGCGCCGGTGTCCTCGGCATCCTGACCGCGCATGATTCCGTCGCTGCTGGACATCGCCACCGCGCGCACAATGTTGTTGCCGAGGTGCTGGGCGACCTCGACCACGACATCCCGTTCCATCACTTCGCCCGTCTTGGGGATCACCAGGGCGTTATAGATATCCGGAAGGTTGCCCGCCTCAAATTCGACATCCACCACGGGACCGATGACCTGCTTGACTTTACCCGTCGACATGCCTCTCTCCTTCATATCGTGGCGCGGACCGATTGCCCGCGCGCGGGGGCGAGACCCCCATGCTCCATTGCGGTCAGCGGGCCGCGCCCACCGCCGCTTGAGATTCCTTGAAATTCGCGACCGCCTTGCGCATCCGCGCGCGCAGGTCGTCCGATAGCTCCTTTTTGGCCGCGACCTCGCGCAGGATCTCCTGCTCGGAAACCCGCATGTGCTCCAGCAGGCCATCGCTCATGGCAACCACCTCCGAGGCGGGCACATCATCCCAGAAACCTTCGGTGGCGGCGAAGATCTGGGTGATCTGCTCCTCCACCGGAAGCGGGACATATTGGCCCTGCTTGAGCACCTCGACCAAACGCTCGCCGCGACGAAGCTGCTTCTGAGTGGCGGCGTCCAGGTCCGAACCGAACTTGGCGAAGGCGGCGAGCTCTCGATACTGAGCGAGCTCCAGGCGCAACCGCCCGGCCACCTGCTTCATCGCCTTGATCTGCGCGTTGCCGCCCACGCGCGAAACCGAGATGCCCACGTTGATCGCGGGGCGCACGCCCGAATAGAACAGATCGGTCTCCAGAAAGATCTGACCATCGGTGATCGAGATCACGTTGGTGGGAATGTAAGCCGAAACATCGCCCGCTTGGGTTTCGATGATCGGCAGCGCGGTGAGCGAGCCGCCGCCGAGCTCGCCGGAGAGCTTCGAGGCGCGCTCCAACAGGCGGCTGTGGAGATAGAAGACATCTCCGGGATACGCCTCGCGCCCCGGCGGACGGCGCAGGAGCAGCGAGAGCTGCCGATAAGCCACGGCCTGTTTGGAAAGGTCATCGTAAATGCACAGCACATGCTTGCCGTTGAACATGAAGTGTTCGCCCATCGCGCACCCGGCGTAGGGCGCGATGAACTGGAGCGGGGCCGGCTCCGAGGCCGGGGCGCTGACCACGATGGTGTAGCTCATGGCCCCGTGATCCTCCAGCGCCTTGACCACCTGGGCGATGCTGGACTCCTTCTGCCCGATGGCCACATAGATGCAATACACCGGCGAATCGGTCTGGTGGGTGGTTTTCTGGTTGATGATCGTGTCGATGGCCACCGCCGTCTTGCCGGTTTGACGGTCGCCGATGATGAGCTCGCGCTGGCCGCGCCCGATGGGGGTCATCGAGTCAATCGCCTTCAGCCCGGTCTGGAGCGGCTCCTTGACCGGCTGGCGGTCCACGATGCCCTTGGCCACCATCTCAATCTTGCGGTAAGCGGTGGGTTTGGGATTGATCGGCCCCTTGCCATCCACCGGCTCGCCAAGCGGGTTGACCACGCGCCCCAGCAGCCCCTCGCCGCAAGGCACCTGGACCACCTGACCGGTGCAGCGCACGCTTTCCCCCTCGCGGATGCCTCGGTCGGTTCCGAGAAGCACCACGCCGACATTGTCTTCCTCGAGGTTGAGGACCATGCCTCTCACACCGCCGGTGAACTCGACCAGCTCCCCGGCCATGGCCTTGTCGAGGCCGTAGACGCGCGCGATGCCGTCGCCGACCTCGACGACCGTCCCGATTTCCTCGGTCTGGGTCCGGGTCTCGAAACTGCGAATCCGCTGCTCGATCAACGAGCTGATCTCATCGGGTCTGATAGCGTGGGACATGATTGTGTTCGTGCTCCTACGAATTGGAGGTCGCGGCCAAGGCCCCGGCGGGGTCCGTCAGGGTCTCGCGCAACCGCTCCAGTTTGGTCTTGACGCTCGCGTCCAGGATGGAGTTCCCCATGCGAATCCGCACGCCCCCGATGATCGAGGGATCGAGAGTGAACTCCAGTTCGGGCTTCTTTCCGGTGATCTTGGCGACCACCTCGGCGATCTTTGCCTTGGCCGCTTCGTCCGCCGGCGCGGGCACGGTCACCTCGGCCTGAATCACTCCCGCCTCTCGTCGCCCGAGCTCATCGAAGGCCGCCACCATCTGCTCCAGGTGGGCGATGCGGCGTTTGCGGATCACCAGGCGCAGGAAGTTGTGGGTTATTTCGGAGAGGCCGAGCTTGGCGCGGAGGTCGCCGAGGAGTTCCAGACGGGTCTTGTTGTCATAGGCCGGGTCGAGCATGACCTCGCGCAGACGGCTCCCCTCGCCAAAGAGATCGAGAAAGGTGTGCAGATCGCGGGCAACCACCGGGAGTTGGTCGGTGCCGCGAACCACCCGCAGGAGCCCATCCGCGTAACGTTGCGCCAAGACACTGGTGTAGGCCATCAATCTCTTCCGTTATTCCGAGGCGTTTTTCAAACACACGGATTCATTTTTGTATCGCAGCCCGATCAGCAGCAGGGAGAGCAGGTGTCCCGCCGCGAAGGCAACCACCGCCGAGTCCATCCGAATTCCCGGGATCAGCGCGCCCGCCGCAAGCAAGGCCCCCACGGCGAGGATTCGGATGAGCGAATCCAGGCGGAGTCTTGTGGAACCTCCCACGGTTCCGCGCTCGCGCGCTCCCAAGGCCCGCACAAGCAGGCCCGTGTGCAGGGCCGCCGCAACAAGCCCCCACAGCGCGCCCACGAGCATTGAGAGAAACACCGAAACCCTCTTGCTGTATCGTCCGGGTTGCCAGTGGGCAAAGAGAAGCGACCGACCACCGGAAGGAATCGGGCCAAGCGCCGAAGGGGAGCGGAAAACCTCCCTCCGGCTGCACCGGGCGGATTGTGCGGTCCCCGGCGTTCCTGTCAAGTCCCCAGGAGGGGACTTACCCGTTCACCCACTCGCTCTCCAGGTCCACTAGGCTCTTCCGGTAGGCGGTGGAAAAGGCATCTTCGATGCTCTCCCCGTCGCCAATCGCCTCAATCAACCGTCGCGCCTTGGGCCAGCCCCCTTTGTCCTCGATCAGGAAGCGGACGAATAGGAAGGATTCCAGGTATACCTGAGCGGCGATGGCGGAGTCGGAGATCCCCGCAAACTCCCCCACCAGTTTGCTGGGCATCGGCAACCTCCCGGAGGCCAGCGAGTCCATCACTTGGCGGCGGAGCAGCGGGTTGTCCGGATTCTGGCCCGCCGCCATCTGCGCCAAGCCCTCATGCAGCCACACCGGAATCTTCGCGGGCGCGGTCCGGTTGTGCAGCAAGGCGTGGGTGTACTCATGGAAGACCAGCTCGGCCAGATACTGCCCGCCCGAAATCAGGTCGGATTCGCTGAGGTCCGAGAGCGGGAGGCGGATCTTCCCGTCATAGGCCCCGCCCGCCCAACTGTGGAGTCCGGTGATCTTGGAAAACTGGCCGCCACTGTAAATCACCACTGGGATGGTTCCCTTGGGGCGCAGGCCGAACTTGCGCCCGACCTCGCGCGCCGCCTGCTCCAGGAGCTTGCGGGTTTCCTTGGCCACATGCGCCACCTCGCGCCCCTCGAACGAAATCCGGAAGAAGCCCCGGTCTTGGGTCACAAAATCGCCCGCCTCGTCGATCTCCAAGCGGACCTTCTCGATCAGTTCGCCGAGCTCGGCCTGCGGGGCGCCCTCGTAGGCGCGCTCGAAGTAGTCCAGCGCGGTGTCGAGATCGTATTCCTGATAGGCCAACTGTCCGATCTGAAAAAGCGCGCCGGGATGATTGGGGTCATGCTCCAGCGCCTTCTTGAAGAGCATCTCGCGGCGACGGGTCTCGGTGGAGGGAAAACCGAGGGCCTGGTCCACATACAGCGAGGCGAGCGCGGAGCGCACCTGCGGCTCCAAATGCGTGTCGCCGCTTCCGGCAAGGAGCGAGAGGGCTTCCAGAAGTTTCCGTTCCCCGACCCCATAGTTCCCGGAGAGACGGAGCTCATTGCCGTTGCCCGCCACCGCGAAGGCCAGGTTCAGGCGAACCGCGGATTGCTCCGGCAGGTTCTGGTAGGCCTTTCGCAGAACCTGTTCGGCCTCCTCGAATTGGCGCGCCTCCGCCGCGCGGACCCCTTTTTCGTTATAGAGGAAACCGAGGAGTTGAATGCGTTCCGTGGCGGAGAGGGATTGACCCTGCGGACTCTCCAGCACCAGGCGGATTTTCTCATCCACCGAGAGCTTCTCGAAGGCCGGCCCGAAGGGGTTGCGGATCAAGGCCACCCCGGCGGAATGCGGTTCAAAGGAGAGGCTCTCCTCGACGGGTTCGGGAAGCGGGGGCGCGGGGGCAGCGAACTCCCCGGAGAGGAGGACCTGGGTCACCTTCCCCGCCTCGAGGGTCAGGATCCCGCGCGAGTGTTCCAGTCCGGCGGCGAGCTTGTACTGATAGATCCCGGGTTTGGGAACCTTGAACGAGGCAGTGGCGCTTTCCACCAGCTTCGAGGTGCGGATGAAACCCTTTCCGAGCACTGAGAAGTTGACCTCGCCGGGAACCTCGGAGCGGATGAGCACGGTGGGACGGGCGCTCGCGCTTTCAATCTGATGGAGGTGAACCTCCACTTCGGCGGAGGACCGTTGAGCGACGGCTAGCGCGACGAGGGTTGTAAGAAGGGCGAGCCGAGGCGCGCGCATCGGGCTAATCCTTCCTCGCGCGGCTGAGCGGCTCGGTGTCTTCGAGCTCGCCCCAGGTGACTCCGGGCTCCTCGACCCAATCGGGCCTTCGCTTGGGGTCGAACCGGTCGAGCTGGACTTCGAGGGGGGAGCGTTGGGGGCGCGGTCTCCCGGCGTTGCGCCACTTCTCGCGGTGCCACGCGCGGATGCGTCTCCGCGAGTTGTCGTAAACCGCGACACAGACCATGGCCAGGATCGAGACTCCAAACCCCAGCGCCCAATAGAGAGGCTCCACCGGACTCAGTCCCCCTTCGCCCTTTGGGGGAGTATATCGGAAGGGCGGGGGCGGGGGGAATAGAAGGGGGGAATCGGAAACGCCTTCGCTTTCCGACAACCGGTTCAGCGCCTTGCCCAGTTCTCCAGTCGCAGATCCGGGATCCTTCCGAAGCGCTTCACATTGTTTGTGACCAAGCAGTAATCGAGCATGAGGGCGCTTGCGGCGATGATCAAGTCAAAGTCGTCGAGAACCTGGCCCTTCCGCGAAAGGTCTGCTTTCAGTGACGCGTAGGTTTCCATCACGCCTCGAGTTATCCCGATCACCGGGAAAACTTCGATGAGTTGGCGAACATTTGCCGTGTTTTGGCGAGGGTTTTCCGATTTCTCCGCCCCATGCAGGAGCTCTCCGTAGCTGATCATCGAGATCGCTTTCGGGAAAGGTTCTTTCTCTTTGAGGGTCGCGAGAACAGACCTATTCCCTCGCAGGATGAAGACGAGGATGTCGGTATCAATCAAAAACACGAAGCATTTTCTCCCGCCGGGATGAAAACCGCCGGGCTTTCCGGATCGAATCCGCAATCTCCTCGGCCGACCTTGAATCCTTCCAGGTCCCGGCCAGCTTCAAGAGCTCTCGCGTGGCCTTCGCTGGGTCCTCCTCCGGTCGCGAGAGGCCCTCCTGGATGAGTGTGACCACCTCCTGGCTGATGGACCGGTTGTTCCTTTTCGCCCTTGCCCCCAGGGCGCGATACAAGTTGTCGTCCATTCCCTTGACTTGCAGATTCGCCACGATGGTCTCCCATTCCAATCCTGACCCCTCAATCATCCTATCGGGTCTTTCATGAGAAGGCAACCGAATTTCATGAAAGGGCATCCGAACCGCTCTGGAATCCTTCGTGGTTAAGGTTCACCAGGGTTCTTCGACACCGGCAAACTCGATATACTCTACCCTCACTTCCGCCGACCTCTCCAAGCCGCGAGGGACGCGGTGGTGGTGGCGGGCTAACCGAGGATGGGCCAACCGATGCACGCAAAGACCCGCCGGATCCTTTTCAGCGCTGTGGTGACACTTCTCTCAACCCTCGGAGTCACGATGCGGGCCGAGTCCATGACACCCACCCATCTCCGCTGTGAATACCTGGTGAACCCGATCGGAATCGATACGGCCGTCCCACGCCTGAGCTGGCGACTCGCTTCCAGCGCGCGCGGCGCGCGGCAGAGCGCCTACCGGATTCTGGTGGCCTCCTCCACAGCCGAGCTGAGCAACGACCAAGGCGACCTGTGGGACTCCGGGAAGATCGAGTCCTCCGAGACCACGCAGATTGTCTATTCCGGAAAGACGCTTTCACACGGTCTTGAATGCCATTGGAAGGTCCGCGCCTGGGACAGCGCGGGGACCCCTTCCGGATGGAGCGAGGTCGCGCGCTGGTCAATGGGTCCGATGGAGAGCTCGGATTGGACCGCGAAGTGGATCGGCAACGAGGCGCCCTCCCCGCCCACCCAAGACCCGCTTCCGGCCCAGATGCTTCGCAAGGAATTCGCCCTTGCTTCCTCGCTCCGTCGCGCGGTGGTGCATGTTTCCGCCCTGGGCCTCTATGAGCTGCGCCTCAACGGCGCGCGCGTGGGGAACCAACTCCTCGCGCCCGAATGGACCGACTATCCCACCCGGGTTCAATATCAGACATACGAAGTGACTGGCTTGCTTCGCGCCGGAGAAAACGCGGTTGCGGCGCATCTCGGCGATGGGTGGTATTCGGGGCGGATCGGTCTTTCCAACATCGTTCCCGATGGACCGTTGCGCGGCATTTATGGTCCAAGACCCCGGTTGCTCGTTCAGCTGGAGATCGAATTCGAGGATGGACTTAAGGAGCGGGTGGTCAGCGATGGGAGTTGGCGGCTGACCGATGAAGGCCCGATTCGCTCGGCGGACATCCTGGATGGGGAGGTGTATGACGCCCGCCGGGAAAAGCCCGGATGGGACCAGCCCGGTTTTGAGGATTCCGATTGGAAACCGGTCCAAGTTGAAGAGGATTTCCAGGGCAAGCTGGTGGCCCAGAGGAACGAACCGATCCGAGTGGTCGAGGAGCTGAAACCGATCGCGATCACCGAACCGGCGTCCGGCGTGTACATCTTCGATCTCGGGCAGAACATGGTGGGCTGGTGCCGCGCGCGCCTCAGGGGCGAGGCTGGGCGCGCCATCCGGCTGCGTCACAGCGAGGCGCTGAAGCCGGATGGAACCCTCTATCGAGACAATCTGCGCATGCCGAGTGATGGAGGTCCCTTGGGAGCGCGTCAGGAGGATCTCTACATCTGCCGCGGCGAAGGGCCGGAGTGGTTCGAGCCGCATTTCACCTACCATGGTTTCCGCTATGTCGAGGTGACCGGACTTGCGGAGCGACCCAACCTCGATTCGCTTGTGGGGCGGGTGTTCTGCTCCTCCGCGCCGGAGACCGCGACCTTTGAGTGCTCCGAGCCGATGCTGAACCGGCTCATGAAGAACATCCTCTGGACCCAGCGCGGCAATCTGATGAGTGTTCCGACCGACTGCCCGCAGCGGGATGAGCGTCTAGGTTGGATGGGGGATGCCGGAATCTTCTCTCCGGCGGCGTGCTTCAACATGGACATGGCCGCATTTTTCACCAAGTGGCTCCAGGATGTTCGGGATTCCCAGGCCGCGGATGGCCGCTTTCCGGATTTCGCGCCGCATCCGTTCGGTCCGAACGAACGTTTCTCCGGGGTTCCGGCTTGGGGGGATGCCGGGGTGATTGTCCCGTGGGTGGTTTATCGCTGGTATGGGGACAGTCGGCTGATCGAGACCCATTTCCAGGCCGCCGCGCGCTGGGTGGACCGGATCGCGGAGAAGAACCCGGATCGGATCTGGCGGAACTCTCGCGGCAACGACTATGGCGATTGGCTGAATGGCGACACGCTGATCCGGGAGGGGTGGACGCGCGCTGGGGCGGCGATCCCGAAAGAGATCTTCGCGACCCTCCTGTTCGCCAACTCGGCAACCCTGGTGGCCAAAATGGCGGCCGTGATCGGCAAGGAGCGGGAGGCCGAGAAGTACAGCGAACTGGCGAGGACCATCCGCGCCGCGTTTGTCCGGGAGTTTGTGGACAGCGAAGGGCGCATCCAGGGGGACACCCAGGCGGGGTATGCCCTCGCGCTCTCCTTCGAAATGCTCCCAGCGGAGCTCGAGGCGAAGGCGTTTACACACATGGTGGAGGCTATCGAGAAATATAACCAGCATCTCTCAACCGGGATTATCAGCACCCTTCACCTGATGAACGAGCTGGCGAATCGCGGCCAGGTCGAGCTGGCCTACCGTCTCCTTACTCAGCGGACCTTCCCTTCCTGGGGGTATGCCATCGAGCAGGGCGCCACCACGATCTGGGAGCGTTGGGATGGGTATGTGGAGGGCCGGGGATTTCAGGACCCCGGGATGAACTCCTTCAACCACTATGCCCTGGGGGCGGTGGGCGAGTTCATCCATCGAAACATCCTCGGGATCAACCCGGACACGGACCATCCGGGGTTTGCGCATGCGCGGATTCACCCTCGTCCCGGCGGGGGTTTGACCTGGGCGCGTGGAGCCTATGACTCGATCCGCGGTCCGATCCGGGTGAGCTGGAGAATCAACGACGCCGGTGGGTTCCGGTTGGAGGTGGAGCTCCCCGCGAACACGAGTGGGACTGTTTACCTCCCCGCGCGGGAAGCCGCCCAAGTGAGTGAAAGCGGCAAGTCGCTCCGGGAGGCGGAAGGGATTCTCGCGAGCAGGGCCGAGGGAGAGGTCACCGCCGTGGAGGTGGGTTCGGGGGCGTATGCCTTCGAGGTTTCTCACGCGCCAAGGTAAGGTTCATGGGCGGAGTCCAACTCCGCGGTCCGGTTCCGCCCAGGAGTCCAACTCCTGGGCGAGCGGAGGGTTAGAGCATTTCTCACTCGGATGTCGTGTTGGAGGGGCGCGGTCCCTCGCGTCCGGACACGACAGAGCTACGGGGGCGTCCGGACACGACAGAGCGTGTCCCTCCTGGCTACGGGGTCGCGTCCTTCAGGTAATTCCCCACTCCAATGATGAGGGTGGAGAGGATCAACACCGCGATGCCGCCTTGGAGCAGCCCCTTGGCCTTCGGGCTGGTTCCGCTCCATTCACGCAGCCAGAGACCCCACAGATTGCTGAACACGATGATGAAGGCCATGTGGAGGGTCCAACTGGAGAAATCATACTCGCCCATGCGCGTGGTCCCCATCCCATAGAAGAAGAATTGCAAGTACCAGGTGACCCCGGCCAACGCGGAAAAGATGTAGTTCCGCGTCATCCCCGGCTTGGTGGTGTCGAGATATTCCCCGACCGTGCCGTTGGAATAGTGCAGCAGGGCGCACCAGATCAGGTTGGTCGTGAATCCGCCCAATAGAACCACCACGAGCACCGGGGTGTTTTGCCAGATGTCCGGCGTGCCCATCTCAATCGCCAGACCGGCGATGGGCTTGCCGGCCTGAAAGGCGAAGGCCATGCAGGCGCTCATGATCCCGCAGAAGACCGCCACCCAGACCCCCTTGGTGAACTGGTATTCGGCCACCGCGTTGGCCTTTTCGGCCACCGAGAGCTCCCGCTCCTTAAGGACCCCAGCCCAACCGCTGACCCCGATTCCCGCGATGCACACGCACACCCCGAGAAGAATGGCCCATCCGGAAGCTTGGGTGAGAAGAACTCCCAAGGTTCCCTCGAAGAGCGGCGGGAGAAGGGTCCCGAAGGTGGCGCAAAGTCCGAGCGCCAAGGCATACCCCAGCGAAAGCCCCAGATAGCGCATGGTCAACCCGAAGGTGAGTCCGCCCACGCCCCACAGAACCCCGAAGAGGTAAGTGTTGAAGAGCGCCGCCGCGGGGGCGCTGGAGAGGATCTCAAACAGACGCGGATTGAGCAGACTGGCCGCCACCAGCGGCGCGATGATCCAGGAGAACACCCCGCCCACCGCCCAGTAGGTCTCCCAGGACCAGCCCCGAACCTTCTTGAACGGGAGGTAAAAGCTCCCCGCGGCCAGCCCCCCGACCGCGTGCAAAAACACACCCAGCATCGGATTCGCTTCCATGTGTCCCTCGCTCGCTCGAAATTGTCTCAGCAGACACTTGCGAAGTCCCAATCCATCAATGCGGCCACCTTCCGGAATTGGGAACTGTTGTGGCCCACCGACATGGCCACATGGTGAGTGGGCCCCAGGGCGAACCACTCGTTCATGAACTGGGTCGGACCCTTGGGGAAGCGCACGGGGGTCATGGTGTTGCCGATGCGCAGAATCTCTCCATCCGTGGCCATCCCTTGATTGGAAATGGCGAGGAGTTTGCCCGCGCGGGTTTGGGTGATCCCCAAGTTGGTGATCGGTCCGGTTCGGACCTTGGCCTCCACCGAGACCCCGCTGCCCCACTTGCCATGGTAAAGCCCCATTCCCCGGAGGATCGGCTTACGGTCCGAGATGCCCACATGGAAGGGGCCATCATGCCCCATCAGGATGGTCTGATCGACAAAATCGGTGGCCACAATCTCGCTGTAGCTCCCCCCCACCCCCAAGGTGTCGCAGACCTTCATCGCCACCGCGGTCTTCATGTCCCCCTCCCCGGAACAGGGGATGCCGCTTCCGGTGAGGAGCGAATGGCCGAGGATGAAAGCCTCTTGCAGACGTTCGTATTCGTTGCCCTCGGCCCCACGGTAGTAATAGGTGAGCGCATCCAGGTCGAACTCGCGGACAAGCTTTTCCTGCGCCACCGCGACCGTGCAGGACCAATCGAGCTGCTCGGGAGTGGGCTTCTTGGCGAGGGGGTCGGCGGGAGAATCCTCGCTGATGATGAAGAAATCCTCCACCTCGCGGAGCTTGGTTTTCTTTTCCGCCTCGGTGACAGTCGGCAGGAGCTTCATCAGGTCGCACATTTCCAGGATTTCCACATGCAGCCCGGTCTTGGCCTGGATTAGGGTGAAGTCGCTGTACATGTCGAGCATGCCGGGGTAGGTGTGGCCGAGAAAACCCATCCGTCCATATTGAAGGGTGCGAGCCACCCCCGCCGCGCGGGCCCACTCTTCGATCTCCTTCCAGGCCGAAACGGCATCGGGATGGGAGCGGGTGGCTTCGTTGGCCACCGAGATCGCGGGGGTGCTCTCCAGACCGAGCAACCCGCTCACCACATGGAACGGAATGCCGGAACGTTCAAAGGCGTTGGAGATCTCCGGCACACAGCAGGCGACGCAATGAGCCAGCCATTCGCCGGTGGCGGTCTTGGCGTAATTCATCCGTTCCGCGGGTTGGAGATTGAGGACCACCACCGGGCGCCTGCAAATCTGGGAAACCGGGAGATGCGAGGCGCTCATGGCGTAGGTGGAGACATGGCAGAGGATCAGGTCCACATTGCGCTCGTTGAACCACTCCCCGGCCTTATGCGCCTTGGACTCCTCATCCACCATCCCGAAGTTGTGCACCTCGGCCCACTCGGAGAGACGTCCCTCCACAAACTTGCCATACCCCGCCAAGCGGTCGAGCAGTCCCGGGAATTGAACCCAGTAATGGGGATGGCCGATTGAATAGAGTCCGATGCGACCTTTGAGGGGGGGCTTGATCCGTTGAAAAGTCATGGGCCTTCTCCAGCTCTTGGGGGCGGCCAAGAAAGTGCGATTCCGCGGGGATGCGCTCCGCGAACGATTGAAGTCGGTATGCTACCGCCGGAGGTTTCGAGACTCTAGAGCTCGGCGGAGAGCATCAGCAGGAAGAAGGCGTTGTGAGGGAGCCAAGGCTCGCAGGTCTCCGCGCCGGGGAGGGAGCCGATCTTGTCACGGAAGTCAAACCAAGGTCGGTCCGAGTTGCCCGGCTCTCGCGCGATGCCGTTGGGAATCGCGCCCGGAACCGCGCCGCGCGGGTGGTCCGGCGACTCGGCCAAGAGGTGATGGTAGTGGATTCGAGCGGAGCTCCCGACACCTTCGAGCATGCACAGGTCCAGCGGATTCAGGCCCAGAACCCAGTGCACCTGGCTCGCGGCGTGCTCGCGGAGCAGTCCGGCGAAGGCGGGCTCATCCTCGAAGGTTCTTGCTGAGAGATAGGCGGCCCAGGCGGTGGAGAGATAGGCGCTGTTCGCGCCCCCGAACCAACTCGCCCGGCTGGGGAAAAACTGGGGCTCTCCACCCGCAAGATGGCGGATGAGACCGAACGGGTTGTCGGCCATCCGGAGACTCCATTCAAAATACAGTCGGAGCGCGGAGCGGATCCGGTCCCGGTGGATCGATTCGGGGTGGTGAAGCAGAACAAAAGCCAGCGCCGCCGGGGTCACCCCCTCATCCACCAGCTTGAATTCCGGCCCGGCGCCCGGAGTCCTCGCGAACCAGCCCTCTTTGTGTTGCAGTTCGAGGACTCGTGGAGCGAGGATGTCCGCGGCCGCGGCAAACTCCTCGCGCCGGGTTGTGCGATAGAGCTCCAACGCGGCGAACAGGGACCGAGGGTCGCGGCCCTCCAGCATCCTTTCGCGATAGACCCGCCACAGGCTCTCCGCGCTCGTGAGGTAGCTCGACTCCGGGTGCTGACGCGCGAGGGCCGCCCACGAGGCGATCACCCAGGCCCCCAGATCGGCGGGGTCTCCGACCCCAATCACACGGTCATCGGCGGTTCCCGGGATGCCGTCGGTTTCCTGCTCCGGCAGACCATAGTATTCGATGTCGTTGGTGACATTGGCCCAGAGATGTCCGCTTTGAGGATCGACCATCTTCAGAAACCAGTCCGCGCCCCAGGCCGCCTCATCCAGCAGGTCCGCGCGCCCGTTTCCATCTCGGTCGAGGGTATCGAAGAAACCGGGCGCGCGCTCATGGGCGGAGACCATCCCATAGACCGAGATCGGCGCGTTGTCCCCCATGTGTTTGTGGGAGTCCCCCGCGCTGTGGAACCCGCCGCTCACATCCACATGCGTTCCATCCGGGAGCGCGCCATCATCCACATGGCAGGCCTCATGCCAGCCCTCCACCGCGCACCCGCAACGCTGGACCGAGTAAAACCGGTAGGCGAGCTCCCCGGTGGTCCTCAGGCGCTGCGAGGGCCCGACCCGGATCCCCCCGCGCTCGGTTGAGGCGTTGTCGATAAACGCCGCGAGATGGTAGGTCCCCGGACCCGGATCGGGGACAAGACCCTCGAAGAAATATCCACCCCAGTCCGTTTCGTGTTGACCGAGGGTTTTTCCGAGGGGAACCAGGTCGCCTCGATAGCGGAGTCCACCGGCGTCCGACACCTCAAAACGAGCTTGGCCTTCAACCGGAAGGAGGCTTGAGCGGACCAGGAACCGGAGCGGTCCGGAGGCGTTATACCCACCCTGGTCGACCAGGATGCGGAGGTCGTGCCTTGGTGGACGGAGGCTCAAGAGCCCCACGGACCGAACTCGATAGATTCCGGCCTCCGAGGGAAAAGAAAGGAACAGGCGCGCCTGCTTGGCATTCGGATCGAGAGGAATCGGGGGGGAGGTGATCTTTCTCTCCCGGCCTTCCATCACGACTTGATCGAAGCGCTCCTCCTTGAGCAGGCCCGTGCGCCCAAGCTGTTGGAGGAGGATTGTGGGAGACGGTCCGGTCATGTCGGTCAGTATCGCCTCGGCCACAAGCGGGCTGGAGGTGGAGCCCGGAACCACGGGCGCGGCGGACAGGACAAACTCCCCGACCGTTTTTTCGACTTCAAGAAAGCTCTGTCGTTGGACCTTCCGGACACGGAAGTCCGCTTCCGCCTCACTCCTCCGGTTGGCGCTGAAGTAGGCTCTCCGCCAGTCCCTCGGAATCTGTTCGACCGCGCCGCCGGACAACCCGCCGGATTCGGTCTCCTTGAATTCACTGTTGAGCAGGAGGGAGTCCGATCCCACGCCCGCCTCCGCCAGGAATAGAACTGCCATCGCGAGTCCCGCGAGGAGCGCGCGGCTGAGTGAGGTCATGGCGTCTCCTCGATGGCAAGATTTCCGGTTTGCCAAGGGTCGTGACGTCTTGTCGGCCAGGGGAAACGGGAACGGTTCCAGGCGCCTCCGAGCGACAAGCAGTGCAGGACCCCATTGTGGTCGGCGATCAGGATTTCGGTCTCCCCATCGCCGTCCGTGTCCGCCAAGGTGGGGGTGGCGGAGATGCGTTTTCCGGTGGCGTAGCTCCACTCCAGGTCACCTTCCGCGGAGAGGCAGTAGGCGTGGCCATCCGCCGACGCGCAAACCACCTCGAACGCCCCATCTCCATCCACATCTCCGACCGTGGGGGCGCTTTCGATCCAATCCCCGGCCTTGAACCACCAGAGTTCCACACCACGCGAGTCGAGACAGTACAGGTTCCCAAAATAATCGCCGTACAGGACCTCGGGGGTTTCATCGCCGGTAAGGTCGGCGACAGCGAGGGTGGTGTCGATCCGGCAGGGGGTGGTGCGGTGGTTCCAGATCGGTTCTCCCGATCTTCCATCCAGGCAAAAGAGCGCCCCATCCCCGGAGGCGATCAGAACCTCGAGGGCCATGTCTCCCGTGAGGTTGGCGAGCACGGCCCCGCAGTCGAAGGCGGCGTTCCCCATGAAGCGCCATTCCACGCTTCCATCGTGGTTGACACACACCACCGCGCCGTTCCCGCTTCCGCTCACCACCTCCGCAAGGCCATCCCCATCCGTATCCCCCAATGCCGGCGGCCCCATCGGTCCCTTGGCGCCCAAATCCAAGCTCCAGCGCGGGCCTCCGTCAGGGTTGCGGCATTCCAGGAGGCCCGCGAGAGAAACCCAGTAGATCTCCTTTCCGCCATCGTTGTCGGCATCCGCAACCACGGGGTTCCCCCAAGGGATGTCCTGCCCCTCGGAAGCCCTCCAAAGCAGCTGCCCCTCGGTGGAGAGGCATGCGATTCCCTGCTTCCGCGTGGCGATCAGGATTTCGGGTCCGCCATCGGAGTCCAGGTCGGCGAGCGTGGGGGTGGAGGTCACCCGGAGGGTGAAATCATCCTGGGTCCAGCGGACCTTTCGCTCGGAGTTCAGGCACAGAATCTTCCTTTCGGCGCTGGAGACCAACACCATCTCCGGACCGGGATCGGGGAGCAGGTCGGCCACCACCGGGGCTGAGTAGACCCGGCTCCCGCAGGAAAAGGTCCATTCCAACCGCGGCTCCGCGCCCGCCACTTGGAGCGACGCGATGAGGAGGGTCAGGATCACGCCGACCATCCGGTTCACTTGGGGACCACCGCGCCCTTGCCGCTCGCGCTTTTTTCAGCCGCCTCGATCACCGCGATGGCTCGGCGCGCCTCCTCGGCCTTGACCGCGAGCTCCTCGCCCATCGTGAGATGGTCGGCGATGTTCCGGTAGTAGGCGTCCCAATCCCCCTTCTGGAAGGGAACCTTGCCGCTGATCGGAGCGCCGCCGGAGTGGCTGGTCAGGGTCCAGCCCGTGTCGGAGTAGTCTTTCATCGTGGCCGCGCCCAAGGTCCCGAGCACGCGCCAGCGATCCTTGGGGGCGGCGGCGAGGGAGCTGATCTCGGCGGTGGCCAGCGCGCCATTCTCGAATCGAATCATCGCCACGGTGTGATCCTCGTTGGTGACCCCATGCCAGACCCTCTTCTGAAACGACCCGGTGACACTCGCCGCCGGGGAGGGGATCAGATTCAGAATCCAGTCGATGAAATGCGCGCCCCAATCATAAAGGCAGCCGCCGGAAATCGCCTTGTCCGAGCGCCACCACCAGCCCGGATGGCCGTAATTTCCTCCAAAAAGCTCCACCTGGAACACCTCTCCAATGAGTCCGTCGGCGATGAGCTTGCGGAGCGCCAAGTAGTCTCCATCCCAGCGGCGGTTATGGAACACGCTGAGCAAGACGCCGCTCTTGCGCGCGGCGGCGATCATCGCATCCGCCTCGCGGGTGTTGAGGCACATCGGCTTCTCGGTGATGACATGCTTCCCGGCCCGCGAGGCCCGGACCGAGAGCGCTGCGTGGGTGTTGTGGGGAGTCACCAGGACCACCAGATCAAGGTCTTTTTTCCTGAGCAGACGGCTCACGTCATTGAAAGTCTCAACATGGGGGAAATCGGCCTGGGCGGCGGCTGTTCGGGCGGGATCGAGATCGCAGACCGCGGTCAGCTCCAGCCCCTCGATCCGGGTGATGGCGTCCGCGTGGGTCTTGCCCATGTTGAAGGCCCCGCCATAACCGATCACGCCGCAACGAACCGGCGGTTTCTCTTGGTCGCCCGTGGCCCAGCGAAGGGAACGAGCCACCAGTTTTCGGAAATCGGGGTGGTTGAACGCCGCGATCCCATGCCCAAGGGCGAGATACACAATCCGCCCCCGGCCCTCCTCGCGGACATACGCCATCGGCTGGAGCGCGCCCCTCCAGGGGGAGGTCATCAACGTGGTCCGGCGCGAGGCATCCCCGTCCAGGAGATACAGCTCATCCTCGACCGTGAAGGGGCTCATGCGTCGCGTGATGAAGTGGGGTGGGCCCGTTGCCGAGACCTCGAAGGGATGCACCGGACCGTGCCCCACAAACTCCCCGCCGAGGAGAAAGACCCACTCCCGATGGTTCCGGAACGAATCCGAGGCGCAGTGCAGGCCCACCAGCGCGCCTCCCGCGCGAGTCCAGGCCTCAAGCTCCGCCACCTGTTTGCGGCTGAGCCCATCCCCTTGAGTGTAGACCAAGAGGGCATCGTGTTTGTCGAGGAAGTCTCTTCGGATACAGCCGCGGTCCTCGACGCGCGTGACCTTGAAACCCAGTTCGGAAAGGAATCCATCGAGGATTCGCCCGCAGGTCTCGAAGTCGTGGTAGCCGCCGCCGGTGAGTAGGAGAACTTTCTTGGGTGTCATCGCGTGTCGCCCCTTGGTGGGAATCAGGATGGGGGGAATTGTCTCACCTGGGGGAGGCTCGATAAAGGAGAGAGGGAAACCCTCCCAAACCGCCTCTACAGCGTCATCGAAAGGGGGCGGAGCTCTTGATTCATCGGATTCAGAACCCGTTCCATGGCCTCAAGGGCTTTCGCGCCGAGCAGGTTCCCGGCACTCCACAAATCACCGGGGCGGCCCCGCCCGCGCCGCGATATTCGAAATAAGCGTCACTCAGCTCGCGCGTAATTTCCTCGCCATTGGCAAGAGAAGCGGTTCGCTTTCGGTACGGTCGAATCCCCAGTCCCTCAAGCAAGTCCCTTGGCGCCACCGAGTACACCGCGCCTGAAGCGACCAGAAAGGCAACCCTCTTCCCCGGTTTTGTGCCATGCCTCTTCTTGATCAACACGTGCACTTTGATCAGTCCCATGATCAACTTCGCTACCCCTGAAGCGCGCGCTCCCCGAGATTGGAGATGACCCGCGGGGTTGAAGGCTCCGGCGGGATCGGGTTGACGCTCTCCCCGTGGATCGGTCCCAAACGCGAAAGCGGCCAGAAACGCACAAACGCCTTTCCGATAATGGCATCCTCCGGGATCGGCCCCCAGTAGCGCCCATCATAGCTGTTCCCGGAGTTGTCTCCAAACACCAGCACATGCCCTTCGGGAACCACCATCTCATGGAAGACCTGGCCGTTCTGGAGACGGTCGTAATATGGGTTCCTGCGGAAGAACGGGGGGTCGGAGACCTTCCTGCCGTTGACCACCAGGTGGTTGTCCACAATTGCCACACGGTCCCCGGAGACTCCGACAATCCGCTTGATCCAGATCGGTTTCGCCGGATCGTAGTCTGGGATGGTCTTGGGAACCTTAAACACCACGATGTCCCCCACGCTCGGCTCCTCAAACAGGTACGCGAGCCGGAACACAAACACCCGGTCGTTGATTTTGAGGGTGTCGAGCATCGAGGGGCTGGGGATGTAGAAGGCGGTCACCACCGTGCTGCGCAGGAGGATCACCAGGGCGATGGTAAGGGTAAGCGACCAGGCCTGGCTGTAAAAACCAAGCCGCTGGACCACGTGTTCGACTACCCGCTTCCCGCGAGGGGATTTCTCCAAACGGAGGGCGAGCCACCCAAAAAACACCGCGGAAAGGGTCCTCCGTGGCGGTTTGGCTTCGGGTGATTCGACTGTCTTCTCTTCGGGCATGAACTCGGAAAACCTCCCTGGAAGGTGCGCTTCGGCGCTTGGATCATTATATGTGGAACGTTTGGAATGTCACCGGGTGATTCCGCGCGCCTTCGGCCCAAGTCCCGGAGCGATGGTCGGTTGGGCTGTAAGCTTGACGGGTCCCGGGATCATTTCTAGCATGAAGTCCAACGGGCTGGCGCTAGGCCGATGGGGGAGCGCCCCGCGGCGGCTAGGCCGGATTCGAGCGCGGGTATAGGCGGCGATCTCATGGCCCATGTGGCTTTTGTATCCCTTTTTGATGAGTGGTGCCTGGGTGTCCGGAGCATGTCCTCGATCTTGAGGAGCAAGGGGCACCGGGTTTCCATCACCTATTTCCGCGACATGGCCGCCCTCAACGACACCGAGGGGGAGTCGGACCCGGAGGGGTACCACAATCCCCCAGGCAGCGTGAGCGGCCGGGATGTCGCCGCGCTCCTTGGTCATGTTCGCACCCTCGAACCCACATTGATCGGGTTCACCTTCATGTCCAACTTCCACGGTCTGGCCAAGTTCCTGACCGAGCGTCTCAAGAAGGAATTTCCGAATACTCCGATCATTTGGGGTGGGTCCGACTCCACGGTCAACCCGGATTTGGGCGCGCGCATCGCGGACTACCTCTGCCAAGGCGAGGGGGAAGAGGCGATTGTGGAACTGGTCGACGCGCTTGACCGGGCAGGCGACACGCGCGCCATTCCCAACATCTGGGTCAAGACCGGCGAGGGATTCATCAGCAATTCTCCACGATCCTCGGAGAAGGACCTGGACCAGTACCCATTCACCGATTTTGAGCAGAGAGACAAGTACTATCTGCGTTCCGGCAATGTCGAGCGGGGTGTCTATCCCCCCGCCAGCCATCTGCACACCAACTACCCGACTCTGACCTCGCGCGGCTGCCCATACAATTGCAGCTTCTGCTGCAACTCGAACTATCGCGATCTGTATGGCCCGGCCCACTATGTCCGCCGGCACAGCGTGGATTATGTGATCCGCGAGCTCAAACGCCGCAAGGAGACCTTTCCCGGATTGCGATTCATTGAGTTTCATGATGATGTGTTTACTTTCAAGTCGCAGTGGCTCCAGGAGTTTTCCGTTCGCTACAAGGAGGAAATCGATCTCCCGTTTTTTGCCTACACCCACCCCTCGATGTGCAAGAACGAGGACCTGGAGGCCCTTCGGCGCGCGGGCTGGGCCACCACCGTGATGGGTGTGCAATCCGGCAGCGAGGAGATCCTCAAGATGTACGACCGCAAAACGGCGCGCCGGCGAATGATCGACACAGCGCACCTCTTGCAGCGCATCGGGGTCCAGCTGGTGATTGACCTGATCGGAAACAACCCCATGGAATCCGAGGACAACATGCGGGAGACCTTTGAGATGCTGCTGGAGTTTCCGCGCGACTTCACCATGCACGAGGTCAACCCGCTCGCCATGTACAGGAATTTCGAGATTGCGCGCATCGCCAATGAGCGCGGGATACTCGGAACCTTCTTGGAGGGGCGCAACGCCGCCCTCGCGCCGGTCATTCCGGCCTACCGTTTCTGGAACGCGATGTGGACCATGACCCAGGTGGGGCAGATTCCCCGGGAGACCCTTCGCGCCATGGCCGATGATCCCTATCTTCACGATCACCCGGAGGTGGTGGAAGGGTTAGCCCAAGCTTTCCTCAGCACTTCTTATGTCCCGGGAACCATGGTCAAAAAGGACCGCCGTCTCCAGGAACTGGAGGAAGAGCGCGGTCGCCTGGTGGGCAGTCGCGCCTACCGCTGGGCGAACAAACTGCGAAAAGCTCACACTTTTGTCATCTCACACCTTGCCATCAAGAACGGCAACACCAACCAGCCTCCCGCCCGGACCACCCAAACGGTCTGATTGGTCCCACCTTAGGTCCAAAAAGTCCCAATTCTCGTCGTTGGTCCGTCCCAATGGAATCGGACTTGACTAATCATATAAAAATGATTTATGATGATTCGGGGCTGGAGAATCACATCGAGGGAGATGGCGGAGAGTGGCTCAAAAGAACACGGAAAGCGCCCGTCAGCGGACTTTTGTGCTTCCCTTGATGGTGGCTCTGCCGGTTTTCTTCCTGATCTTTGCCCTCACCGAGGGCTGGTACCTGGTCAGTCTGATTGAGCATGGTTGGGATAGCGGACACGGCAATGTCTGGCAGACCCTGCGATCGGTGGACAAGGTTGTGTGGGTGTTTGGGGGGGTTGCGGCGCTGGCCGGGTGTATCTGGGCCTGGGTGATTCTCCTCCCGATCAAGCGCTACAAGGCCTTCCTGGATCGTCTCGCGGAGGAAGGCGCCGGGGAACCGCCGGAATTGGATCAATCCTCGGAGCTCGCGGCGGTCGCGGCTTCCTTCAACCGGGTCCTGCAGGAAATGGCCGCGCCGCTTCCGAAACGCGCGCGGGCGGTCCTGGACACGATTTCGAGCGGAGTCCTGCTCTTGGATGGGTCCGGGAATGTCGAATGGATGAATCCGACCGCCTCGCGTTTGCTGGAGGCTCCGGGCGAGCGATTGAAGGGAACCCCTTACGGCGAAGTCTTCGCCCGTTGCCCGGCGATGGTCGATGTGATCCGTCGCGCGCTGGAGAGCGGTTCGGACTTCCCCGAGGAGTCGGTCGAACTCATCGACCGCTTCGACGAGAAGCGCGCGGTGGGGACCCGCGCGGCCTGGGTCCGGGATTCGGATGGGAAGCCGTTGGCGCTGGCGCTCACATTGGTGGATGTCACGCGCCTCGAATCCTTCGCCTCCGGAATCCGCACCGCCGGGCGGCTCTCTTCCCTTGGGAAGGTCGCCGCGGGGATCGCCCACGAGGTCCGCAATCCGCTGGCTTCCATCCGCGGCTTGGCGCAGCTCCTGGAATCCGCCGAGAGCATCCAGGAAGACAAAGTCCGCGCGTACACCAAGGTCATGATTTCCGAGGTGGACCGGGTCAATCGAGTGGTGGACCGCCTATCGCTCCTGGTCTCGATGGCCGAGGAGCAGCCCGCGCTCACTTCGATCAAGTCCCTCTTTGACTCGGTGGTGGAGATGGCGGGCCACTTGGCCCGGCGGCGGAATGTGCGCCTCGAAACCGCGCTGGAGGATGCGGACCTTGCCGTGGAGCTGCGCCCCCAACACATGACCCAGGCGGTCTTGAACATGGTGATCAACGGGGTCGAGGCGGCGCCCGCGGGGGCCTGGGTGCGTCTCGGGGCGAGGCGCAACAGCGAAAGGGGGGAAGATGTCGCCATTGAGGTTGAGAACGAGGGACCGTCGATTCCGCCCAGCGAGCTCGATGACCTGTTCCAACCGTTCCACACCACCAAGCAGCACGGCACCGGGCTGGGGCTCGCCATCACCGAATCGATTGTCCGCGAGCATGGCGGCGAGGTTTCCGTGCGCAGCGGCGGCAACCGGACCCTGTTCACCGTGCTGCTGCCGGCGTCCGGCGGAACGAAAGCGTGACAAGGGAGAACTGGGGATCGATGGAAGACAACGGCCGGCATGTTCAGGTGTTGCTCGCGGATGATGAGGAGAATGTCCGCTTCGCGATGAAGGAGACTCTCGCGCCGATGGGCTGCGACTGCCGCGAGGCCGCCAACGGGCGCGAGGCGGTGGAGATGTTCGCGGCGGGGAGCTACGACCTGGTCGTCCTGGATTATCGCATGCCGGAACTGGATGGGATCGAGGCCCTTAAGGAGATCCACCGGGTGAACCCGGACGTGCCGGTTCTGTTTGTGACCGCCTACGGGACCAAGGAGCTCGCGCTGGAGGCGATGCGCGAGGGGGCCTATGACTATTTCACGAAGCCCTTCGATGTGGAGGAGATGCGGGTGGTGGTGCGACGCGCGCTGGAGCGCCGACTGCTCCGCCGCAGGCTGCAAATCCTCTCGCGCCAGATGGACTCCTCGCTCGGGTTCGACCAGATCATCGGCTCCACCGCCGAGATGCGCGAGATCTTCCGCCTGATCCAGAAGATCGCGGGTCAGGATGTGACCGTGCTGATCCTCGGCGAGTCGGGCACCGGCAAGGAGCTGGTCGCCTCGGCGATCCACCGCCATAGCAAACGTCGCAACGGCCCCTTTGTGGCGATCAACTGCGCGGCGATTCCGGCGACCCTGCTTGAGAGCGAGCTGTTCGGGCATGAGCGCGGGGCCTTCACCGGGGCCTTCGCCCAGAAGGTGGGCAAGTTCGAGCACGCCCATGGCGGTACTATCTTCCTGGATGAGATCGGGGACATGGACGCCCTGCTGCAGGCCAAGATGCTCCGCATCCTCCAAGAGCGTCAATTCCAGCGCGTGGGCGGCAACAAGAATGTCCAGGTGGATGTGCGGATCATCGCCGCCACGAACAAGGACCTGGCCCAGGAGGTCGCCAAGGGGAATTTCCGCGAGGACCTCTATTTCCGCCTTAACGTGATCCCGATCTTCCTCCCTCCGCTCCGCAATCGGAAGGCCGATGTTCCCTTGCTCATCGAGCATTTTGTGCGCAAGGCCAACGCCCAATACGGAAAGGCCATCTCCGGAATCTCGCGGGAGGTCATGGAGCGCTTTCTCGCGCACCCCTGGCCGGGGAATGTCCGCGAGCTGGAAAATGTGATTTCCCGCGCGGTCATCCTGTCGCATGGGGCCCAGATCACCTCAACCGATCTCCCACTGGGGTTCAGCGACCTCCAATCCGGGGCGGTGGAAGATCGAGCGGGGGGCGCGGAGTCCGTGCGCGCGACCATCGAGCTCGCTCCGGAAGGGGGCGGAGACCCTCGCCAAGGCTTGATCGCCTCGGTGATGAAACAAATCGAAGCCGGAAAATCCCTCCAGGATGCCGTGGAGGAGGAGATTCAGCGAGTGGAGAAGGATGTCATTCTGGCCTCGCTGGAGCGCAACCGCTGGCGTCGCGGGCTGACCGCCACCTTCCTCGGAATCAGCCGGAGGAACCTGCTGCGTAAGATGCAGAAACTGGGGATCGAATAAGACCAACGCATGAACCGAAACGACTCCGAACCTCGACCGCGAGTCCTTTTCTGTGGAACCCCGGATTTCGCGGTTCCTTCGCTGCGAGCCTTGCTGGATTCGCCCTATTGTCCCATTCTGGTGGTGACCCAGCCGGATCGCCCACGCGGGCGAGGTCAGCGGGTCTCCCCTTCCCCGGTGAAGCAGGCGGCCCTGGAAGCCGGCTTGCCGGTCCTCCAGCCCGAACGATTCAACTCGGAGGAGACCCTCGCGCGCATCCGGGAGGCTCGCCCGGACCTCGCGGTGGTTGTGGCTTATTCAGCCAAGATCGGAAAGCGAGCCCTTGAAATGGTCCCGGAGGGGTGGCTGAACCTGCACCCCTCGCTCCTTCCGGCCTATCGAGGCGCCGCCCCGCTTCAGTGGGCGCTCATTCGCGGAGAGACCCGGACCGGAGTCAGCACGTTTTTCCTCAACGAGGCCTGGGATGCCGGTCCCATCTGTCTTCAGGAGGAGCTCGCGATCCGGCCGGAGGAGGATTACGGGACTCTCTCGGCCCGCGCGGCTGAAGTGGGAGCGGCATTAATCCTGCGTTCGGTTGAGGCGGTGGCGGAGGGGGTCGCCCCGAGAGGGCCTCAAGACGATTCCCGGGCGACTTTCGCCCCCTTGCTCAAGCCGGAAGACTCGCGCCTGGCTTGGGAAAGCTCAGCTTCGGACATCCACAATCGCGCGCGCGGTCTGTCTCCCCAGCCGGGCCTCTTCGCCCGTTGGGGGGGTAAGCTATTGCGGGTTGAAAAGACCGGCCTCCTCGCGGAGCAGGGGACCGGCGCGGCTCCAGGTCAAGTGCTTCGCGCCGACAAAGGCGGTTTGGTGGTTCAGACGGGCCACGGGGCGATTGAGCTCCTGCGGGTCCGTCCGGAAAGCAAAGGCTCCATGTCCGGGCGTGACTTTGTGAACGGCGCGCGGCTCAAGCCTGGCGACTTTCTCGAAAACGGCCCACCCTGACCGATTTCCGGTTGGCGCGCCCGCCAGGCAGCCGTAACATGCGCCAGGGATGACGCAAAACGGGAACGAGGGACCCAGCCATGCAAGAAAAGGTTCCACCAGCCACGGACCGAAGCATCCTGAAGCGAATCCTGTTTCGGGCCTCCTTGATCGCGTGTGGGCTCCCGCTCCTGATCGCCGCCGCGCTCCTCGCGCTCCCCTCCGCAACCAGGGGGCAGCTGGGTTGGCCCACGGTCCTGACCCTCTCGGTCACCGCGACCTGCTCGGTCTTGGGGTTGTACCTCTTGATTGAAATCCTCTTTCGGTTCTTCCCCTTGTCGAAGGGGCTTAAACGCCTGCTCGAGTCGACCGATGACGGGGCGGAGCACCCCTCCCGGATGACTGAGGTGTCGAAGAAGATCGACACGCTCGGAATGATCACCGAGGACTTCCGGCAAAGCGCGCTGGAGCTCCACGGATTAATCCGCCAACTGGCCACCCTGGGGGAGGTTACCGAACTCACCTCGCGCATCCCGGACCTTAAGGGTCTCCTCGGCGTGGTGCTTCGCAAGGCGCTGATGGCCACCCGGGCGACCAAGGGAACGATCCTGGTTCAGGAGGAGGAAGGGGGGGGATTGCATGTCCTGGCCGCCGAGGGGTGGTCCCCCAACATCGTCGGTCCGATCGATCCCGCGGACACGCTGGCGAGCAAGGTGATCGCGACCGGCAAACCGCTCTTGGCCCTCGATGAGGAGGGGGTCTTGGCCGCGGGCGGGGCCAACGATCCTCATCGCTACGCCTCCTCCTCGTTCCTGATCATGCCGCTCAGCACAACCCGCGGGACCATCGGCGCGCTGTGCCTTTCCGAGCGGGTGGGAGGGGCCTCGTTCACCGACCACGACCAACAGTTCCTCGCCGCGCTTCTCGCGCAAGTCGGGTTCGCCATGGAAAACGCCCGAATGATCCAGCAGATGCGCGAGGCCATGAACCACCTTGAGGAGACCGTCCACCGTCAGGAAACCCTGCTGCGGGATGCGCGCCGCAAGGTGCTTCACGCCAACCGTCTCTCCGAACTCGGACAACTCATCGCCGGAGTGGCTCATGAACTCAACAACCCGCTCACCTCGGTGCAGGGATACGCGCAGCTCCTGCTCGAGCGGGATGAGGCGGCCCGGGACAACCGTTGGCTGAGGACTGTGTTCGATGAATCCACGCGCGCCACCGCGATTGTCCGGAATCTCCTCAATTTCGCCCATGAGAGCAGCCCCGGAACCTCCCCCGCCGATCTCAATGAGGTTGTGGAGACCGTGGTCCGACTCCGCCGCTATGACCTGCGCATGCGCAACATCGACATCTCCACCGATCTCGATCCCAGCCTTCCGGCGGTCATGGGGGAGCCGGCTCGCTTCCAGCAGGTCCTCCTCAACCTCATCAACAATTCGGTTCAGGCGATGCCGCCGGAGGGGGCGCGGAAGATCCGCCTGGGGACCACTCACTCAGACCAGGAGGTTTCCATCTGGATCGCGGACACCGGACGCGGCATCCCCGAGGATATCCGCGACAAGGTGTTTGAGCCATTCTTCACCACGCGGACCGACCTTGCCCATACGGGTCTCGGACTGACCATCTCTCGCGCGATCATCGAGGACCTCGGCGGGGCGCTCGACATCCTGAGCGTGGAGGGGCAGGGAACACGGGTCACCATCCGTCTCCCGCTGGTCGAGGCCCCCGAGGCCACGGCCGAGGTTCGCTCGCTCCTCGCCCCACTCCCCCTCCGATTCGACCACCTCTTCGCGCTCTCGGTGGATGACGAGCCGGCCAACGCCGAGCTGGTTGCCTCGATCCTCCAGGAAATCGGTTTCCGGGTGGAAATCGCCACCAGCGGGAATGACGCCAAGACTCGCCTGTTGCACGAATCCTTCGACCTGGTGGTGTGCGACCTGCGCATGCCGCAAATGGATGGGCGACTGCTCTTTCGGGACCTCAAGCGAACTCGCCCGAGTTCGATCAAGCGGATTCTCTTCACCACCGGGGATGTGTTTGATCCGGAGGCGCGTCTCTTCGCCCAGAACAACCAGCTACGGCTGGTGGCCAAACCCTTCGTGAAGGAGGATCTCCTGGCCGCGGTCCGTGAGGTCTTCGCGCGGGAACCCGCTATCCTTCGCCATGTGGCGGGACGCCGATAGACATGGGTCCACCGAGGGGAACCTGGCTGTCCCGCTCCGGCGGAGGCGGGTGTCTTTCACCACAAGCCGATCATCCCCCTCCGTGTCTTCCCCACGACCAAGGGATTTCGGCGGGTCCCCGGGAAAGACCGATTGGCCCCGCGCTTGACTCAAGGGCGCTCTCCGGATAAGCGTACCGCATGAAAAGAACCCGTGGACCCCAGTTTCGCGAATTTGCCCAGCCGCTTTTCACCCTGTGGCTTCTGACGGGCTTGATGATTGCTCCCGCGGCCGCCGAGGACCCCACGCCGAGCGCCTTGGAGGCGGACCCCTCGGGTTGGGAGGATCTGTTGCCGTCGGCGGACCTCAAAGGCTGGTCGCGGGTCCCGGTCCCACCCGGGGATCCGTTGGGCCGGCCTCAATGGACCATCGAGGAGTCCGACAAGGTCCTGGTGTGTAGCGGCGAGGGAGGGCATGACATGCTCCTGTGCGACCGGGAATTCGGGGATGCGATTTTCCACGTGGAGTTCCGGTACGCCAAGGTCGAGGGGAAGACAGGCTACAACAGCGGAATCTACGCGCGAAACTCGAATGACGGAGCGCTTTGGCATCAGGCCCAGATCGGCGATGGAAACGGCGGCTATCTGTTCGGAGAGACCCCAACCCCTGAAGGGAAAAAGAAGTTCTTCACCACCATGAACGAGGTTGGGAATGGCCGGGTCAAGCCGGCGGGGGAATGGAACACCCTCGAAATCACCGCCCTGGGGAAGACCTTGTCATTGTGGGTCAACGGGGCGGTCACCTGCCGCTTCGGCGAGTGCGGAAGCCCCAAGGGCCTGGTGGGCGTTGAGGGCGAGGGATATCGGATTGAGTTCCGCAACCTCAAGATCAAGGAGCTGAAGTAACCCCTCCTTGTCGTCGAGGCCGAGGCTCCTCCGCAACCCGGAAACATCCGACCTCAGGGAGTGAGGCACGCTCATTCGGCGGGGTTCCAGAGGGACTCCCGGAGCCTTTCGATCACCCATCGGGTGTCCTCCAGGCGGCTCTTCATCTCCTCCTCGCCGAAGGCCGCCACGAACCATTTCCGGATTTCGCTGTTTTGGGGCGCGGCCAGGGTGGTGTAGGCCAGGGATACATTCTTCCGGTCGCCGATATTCGGGAAATAGTCGGGCATTCTTGTGCCTGGGGCCAACTCCTGCGGCTCGATCAGCCAGTCCCTCAGCCAGTCATGCCGCAAGCGGGACCGAACCAGGGACAAGGGCGGGGCCAGGTTCAGCTTATCCGGCATGACGTGGAGTTCGGATTCGTGGGTCGGGTGGCAGGAGGCGCACTGAAACGCCTCCGCCAATTTCCGCCCGGCCTCAAGGTCCAGGTCTTGAACAGGCCCCGGAGCGGGCGGGGTGTCCTCCGAAGTCACTCCCTCCAGCGCGCGGAAGTAGCGGACAAGCGCCTCGGTTTCTCCCTCCGCGAAGGCGTAGGTCGGCATCCGAACCTTGAGCCAGAGACGGATCGCAGAAGGCTCCTTCAGGTAAGTCGCAAGCCATGCCGCTTGCACCTTGCGGCCCTCTCCAACGAGTGTGGGCGGGTGGTGGCCGGGGTCCTCGATCCGCGCGCGCAAGTCCCCTCCCCAAGCGCCTTGTTCCGCCATCCGCTCCACCGTGTGGCAGCCGATGCAGTTCAACCGTCGCACCGACAGGCGACCCGCAGCCACTTCCGCATCCGCTCCCTCTTTGGGAGCGGGCTTATTCGCGGCCGCCACAAGGGCCTCCACTTCACTTTCCGGAAGGTTGAACTGGGGGACCAGGAGGTCTTCGGTCTCCCCGGTCTGATGGATGCCCATAAAATCTTCCCCAGTCCAATCCGAGATCGCGGAGCCGATCCGCTCAGCCTCCTCAAATCCGGGAATGCCGTGGCACCCGAAGCATCCCTTTTCCTCGATGAGCTGCTTCCCCTCCTCAATCCGATCCTGGTCGGAAGTCGCCTCCGATATCTCGGTCGGGATACTACCCTTGAGGGTGAGCAGATACGCGGTGATGTCGAGCGCCTCTTGGTCCGAGAGCCGCAAGCTCGGCATGGGGGTTTCCGGGTCCCAATCCGCCGGATTCTTCAGCCAATGAAACAGCCACGCGGGGGATGTCTTGGACCCGAGGGCGGAGAGATTCGGACCCGCGACCGCGGGCGGCGCGGCCTCACCGGTTTCGAGCGAATGGCAAGCCAGGCAGCCGATCTCCGCCACCAACGCCTGGCCGTTTTCGGCGCGGCCTTTGGCGGGGTCCACTGTTTCAAACGATGTCGGGGTGGATGAGTGGAGGAGGTAAGCGGCGATGGCCTGGCTCTGTTCCGCGCTCAGCCCGAAATCCGGCATGAGGCGGTGAGCGGATAACTCGGGAGAACCATTGAGCCATCGGATCAGCCAAGACATGCTGACCTTCGAGGCGACCCTTGAAAGCGGCGGGCCGTTCTTTTTCCAGGTGGTTCCGGGGATATCATGGCACCCCACGCATCCGTGCTGATGGAGAAGGTGTCCGCCAAGCTCCTCCGGCGACCCGATGGCGGGCGCGGAGTCCGCCGGGCGGATGGATGCGAGTTCCGCGGCCATGAAAACGACCGCGGCGAGAAGCAGCGAAGCGGGAGTCGGATGGCGCGACTCAAGGGGCGGTCTTCTCGGAGATCCCATGTCCAGTCCTAATCCCACCCGCCGGGGCGTATGCCCTCCACTTTGGTCCGAACCTGGTAGACCGAGGTTTTCGCGGTGATAAACAGGGTCTTTCCATCCTCACCCCCAAAGGCGCAGTTGGCCGGTTGCTCGGGGGTCTTTAAGAGCCCCACCCAGTTCCCCTCACGGTCCCAAATCCAAACCCCCTCCGGCCCGGTGACATACACATTCCCCTCCTTGTCCACCTTCATCCCATCCGCGCCGGGACCATCGAGGCGACTGAACACAATCGGCTCCCCGAAAGTCCCATCCGGGCTGACCGGGAAGGCGTTGACCAGCATCGCCACGGTGTCGGCCACATACAGGATGGTTTCATCGGGGGAAAGGGCGAGTCCGTTGGGGCGGTTCATGGCGCGAGAGCCAAGATGGAGCTCGCCGTCGGGAGTGACACAGAACACCCCCTGGAAGTCGAGTTCGCGCTCGGAGTCGGACGAGAGTCCATAGGGGGGATCGGTGAAATACACTCGACCATCGGAGGCCACGACCACATCATTGGGGCTGTTGAGACGCTTTCCCATGAAGGTTTCGGCCACCACTTCCACGGTTCCATCGGAAAGGGTCCGTGAAACCCGCCGCGCGGAATGCTCACAGGCGATCAGGCTCCCGCGACGATCGAAGGTGAGGCCGTTGGAGTTCCGGCTCGGCTCGCGGAAGACGCTCGCCTCCTTGCCCGGCTCCCAGCGGAGAATACGGCTCCCGGGAATATCGGAAAAGAGCAGATAGCCCGAGGGATGCCAGAGGGGACCCTCGGTGAACTGGTGGCCAGTTGAGATTCTCTCAAGCGTCTCGACCTCGACCAGTTTTTCCGGTTGGCCGGGTGGCTGCGCCAGAGTTCCGGGGGGATTTCCCATGAGCCCCAATGGCCCCACTAGGGTCAGAATCCTGAACCAACCCCTGAGCTTGTCCCTCGACCCCTGTTCCACCCGGTCCGCCACACACCGCATTGTTGACCCTCCCACCCAAACGCACTAGCCTAAACAAGAGTTCATGGGGGCCATACTTTCCTCTGGAATCCGGGCGGCGTCCAGTCTCAGCCGCGCGAGGAACTTGAAGGAGGAGTCCACGCCATGCGGGAAGTCATCCGTCCTGTTCGAGCGGCGAAGCATCGCCTGTGGGTCGGCGCGTTCCTCGCGGGAACTGTCCAGGGGCTACTGGTTCTTGCCGCCTTGGTGATCCTCCCCGCGGCCGCCATCCGCCTGTGGGAGTTTCCCTGGAACCCGTTTGCGCTCCTTTCGGCCTTGTTGCTGGCTCCGGCATGGGGTCTGTATCGTTTGTGGCGCGCGCGGATCAATGACGCCGCCGCGTCGGTCGAGGTGGACCGCCGTTTTCGCCTCGCGGAGCGTCTCTCCAGCGCCTATCTCCTCCGTGAGCGACACGACCCGATGGTGGAGCTCTTGAAGGAGGACGCCTCCCGTCACGCCGCCACGCTCCAGGTCCCGAGCCGTTTCCCCATCGAGCCGCCCAAGCGAACCCCCATCGTGGCCGCGGAGCTGGCCGCTTTCTGCGCGGTGGCGCTCTGGCTTCCGCCCTTTCCCAAGGAGGCCGAAGAACCTGTCCGTGTCGTTCGCGAGCAGCCTCTTTCGGAGAAGAAGGAAGAGGAGCTCGCCAAGCTTCTGAAGAAGCGCGAGGAGAATCTTCGCAAGCATGAAATCCCCGAGGCGGCCACGGGGGGACTGGAGCTCAAGGACCCGCTCTCGCTACTGGCCGAACAACTCAAGAAGGAGAAGCTCTCCCAGAAGGAGGCCATGACCCTGCTCTCCGAGGGGGAACGGGAGCTGCGCGAGAAGAAGGAGAAGCTCGACCGGATCGAGCAGGCCCGGAACCGGATTGCGCGCAACCTGGAGGACCAGCGGTTTACCAAGGATGTTCGCGAGTCCCTCTCCGCCGGGGACTATGAAAAGGCCGCCGAGGCGCTGAAGGAGCTTTCCAGTCAACTGGCTTCGTCCGAGCTCTCTCCGGAGGACATGAGCAAGCTGACCCGTGAGCTGGAGAACTTGGCCAACGATCTGGAGGGAAACCCGGAAATCGCCCAGGCGATCCGTGATGCCCTCAAGGGTCTGAAGGAGTCCAGCTCCGGCCAGGGTTCTCCCAAGCTTTCCGGCGAAAACCTCGCCAAGGCGCTCTCGGGTCTTTCCAAGGCGGGCGCGAGCCTCTCGGAGCTCAAGCGCTTGGCCGAACGGAGCGGCGATTTGAACCGTCTGCTCCAGGACGCCGAGCTGGCGAAGCTCGCGCTTGGGGACGCCAGCAAGCAATGCAAGGCCTGCGGGAAGATCTGTTCCGGCACGATGTGCGCGAAGTGCGCCGGGGGCTGTAATTCGGGCATGGGCGGACCGGGACAAGGGCGCGGCAACACCGCCAATCCCTATGAGAATCCAAATGCCGGCTTCCAGGATGAAAAGGTCTCCAGCGCCTGGCATCCGGGGCGGATTCTCGGCGTGGTGGAGACCGAAGCGGAAAACAGCCCGGCGGTTTCGACCCTGGGGACCGGAGTCGTGTTTGTCGAGGCGGGCGCCCGTGAGCAGGCGGTTGTCCAGGAGGAGATCCCGCCCGGATATGAAGAAATTGTGCGCGGGTATTTCGACCGAGAGACTCAGCCGCCCGCGACCTCGCCTTGAGCCTCGCCCGTTTGGTTCTCCTTGTGGTGGTCTGTTTCCTCCTGTCGGGAGGGGTGCATCTCCTTTCGAGACGTTTCGGGTGGACACGTCCCCGGCGTCTGGGAAGAAACAAATCCCTCGATCCTCCCACCTCCGAGGGGGGGGTGGCGTTCCTGCTCGCGTTCTTGGTTTGCCTCGCGGCCTCGGTTCCCTATCTGGAGAGTGACCTGCTGCTTTCCCCGGAGGAGATGCGCGCCCATCACCTCGGCCTCGGGGCCGCTTTGGTTTGCCTCTTTGCGGTTGGCCGCTGGGGGGATGGCAAGTCTCACTCCCATTGGATCCATTTGTGCGCCCTATTGGTTGCGGGACTGATCCTGGCGCTCTCGGGGTTTGCGATCGAGACCCTGCGCGTGGGTTCCACGGTCCATGCGCTGGGGGTGCTGTCGGTTCCGGCCACCATTCTGTGGCTGATTGTGATCTCCGAGTTCTTCCGTCTTTTTGATGGACTCGATGGGCTGTTGGTGAGCTTGGTGTTGGGGGTGATCGCGCTTCAACTTGGATTTGTGCTTGAGGCGGAGGAGGGGTATGCGCGGGCGCTGTGTCTGGCCGCGGTCCCCGCGCTGCTCGGATTGCTCCCCTGGCGGATTTACCCGGCGAGGATTGAGCTCCGAGGTATCGGGGCGTTTCTCCCGGGGTTTGTGGTGGGGGCGATCTCGATGGCTGGGCGCGAGAAGGCCTTCACCACCAAGGCGGTGGTGGCCCCCACCATCGCCGCCATCGCGGTGTTCTCATTGTTCTGTCTGTGGCTGCTGGAGCAGCATTTGTTTTTGCCGAAGAGGAAGGGTTAGAATTTCCGGCAAGAGGCCACGATCATACGGGAACTTGAGATTAGGAAAAACGAGATCGAGAAGCTGTGCACGAAGCATTCTGTCCGACGCCTGGAAGTATTTGGCTCCTCGGTGGAAGGCCGGTTTGACCCCGAGGCCAGTGACCTAGTAGTCTTGGATTCCCGCTTTCGCGGGAATGACGAATATCAGGGACTCCTTCAAGAGCTCGCGCGTCTTCTGCAGTCATCTTCGCCGTAGAGCATCTCTCAACCCGAATGTAGCGTCGGAGGGACGCGCTCCGTCGCGTCATGTTGCCCCGGAAGACCCACCACGATTGGGCGTGGCCCTCCGAGGATTTGCAGGATATCATTAACCGCTCAAGTGATCACACATAGTCTGGGGACCTCCGGAGGCCCCCCTTTTTGAACCTCAGCAGTAGCGACCTCCCGCCCAGCAGCATCCCTAGCCGTTGGGTCCAGCGCATGTCATAACGGTCCACGGTCCCCTGGTGGGCCACTCTGGAAGCGATCCAGACAAAGAGCGCGAGCGGCAATAGGAACCATTGCTTGCGACGCGGCATGAGCGAATCCATCTCAACCAGCTCCAGCCCGGCATAATCCCCCGCGAGCTTCCAGTGGGAGGCTGAGAACACTGAAAGATGAGGGGGACTCGCAAGCTTGTCCGCTCCACGGTCCTTGTTCGCCGGTGGCCGCGCGGCGGAGCCTTTGAGGAGATACCCCACCCGGCGCTCGATGCTCGAGTAATTCGGGGTGCAGACCACCAGCTCCCCGCCCTTCTTCAGAACCCGCGCAAACTCCCGAAAAGCAAGCCAAGGGTTCTCCAGATGCTCCACCCCCTCGGCGGAAACAACCACATCAAAGCTCTCATCCGGGAGCGGGAAGGGCTGGTTCATGTCCACTCGGACCGCGGACGCGCCCCGGCCCTGATAGTGCTCAGGAAAGAGGTCGGCGGCGGTCACCTCAAAACCCTTTCCGCGAAGCTCATGGGTCAGCCACCCCGGGCCGCACGGGAGATCGAGGATGTGACCGCCGGGGGGAAAAGGAATCCGCGCAAGGAGTTCATCCAGGATCCCCGCCCGCGAGGACCGCTTGGGGGCATGCCCCGCCTCATTCAATCGTTCCTCGAACCAACGAGACACCTGGGGCGGCGGTGCGAGCTCTCCCGCCTCAATCCGGCCCAAGTCCGAGTCCGAAATCCGAAGCATCCGAGCCAACACCGGCCGCAGGGCATGCTCACCCGGTTGACGTTTCCGCATGAAGCGGAGTTGACGCCCGAATTCGGGTTGGGACAGGGCCCCGGAATCCTCTGTTTGGGGTGAATCGGTCGCGGTCATCGACGAGGGGCTTTCGTTTTCCTATGCTCCCGGCAAGTCTCCCATTCTAAACCAGTTTCGGCGGATCATGCACGGACTCAAGCCGGAAACACCCCTCAGGATCGCCTTGCTGATGGGGAACCGTCTCAACAAATGGCACACCCGCATCTACCTGGAGGCCAGAAACCACGGCGTGGACATCCGCGCCTTCACCTACCGCCCCTTTCGCTATCCCCTGGATGAAGTCGACCTTCCCCACGAGGTGGTCCCCACCGAGGCTGAGCTTCGTGGCCTGCCGCGAAGGATTCTCGAAGGGGTGGAAAACCGTCTTTTCGGCGCCGAGATCAGCGAACGCCCCAGCGGGTTGGTGGAGCGCCTCGAGGCTTTCGACCTGATCCACTCATGGGAGCTGTTCACCTCGGACACCGAGGATGCCCTTGAAGCGCGCGCCCGGTGGGGGACCCCGGTGTTGGTGACTGTCTGGGACAACATCCCCTTTCACCGCGAGGAGGACCCAATCTTCGCCGCCCGCAAGGCGCGCGCTCGGGAGGAGGCGGCCGGCTTTCTGGTTTACACGCGCGAGAGCGCCAGGACCTTGATCGCCGAAGGGATCGAGGAAACGCGCATCCACCAGGTCTTCCCCGGCATCGACCTTGAGACTTTCAAACCGGCTCTTTCCACGCCGAACCCACCCTGCATCTTGGGAATCGGCCGGATGGTCGAGGAAAAAGGGTTCGAGGACCTCCTCCAAGCCGCCGCGCTGCTTGCCAGACAGCAGCCCCAGTTGGATTTCACCCTCCGCCTTGTGGGGGAGGGTCCGCTTGGTTCGAGACTGGATCAGCTGGCGAGAGCGGCGGGGCTCGGACAGCGCTACCGACGAATCCCCTCGGCCCCGCACCGCGACCTTCCCGATATCCACCGCGCCGCCTCCATCCTGGCGCTCCCCTCGCGTCCCACCTCCGACTGGAAGGAGCAGTTCGGAATGGTCCTTTTGGAGGCGATGGCCTCGGGGGTCCCGGTGGTGGCATCACGCTCGGGGGGGATTCCTGAAATCGTGGGAGAGGCCGGTCTGCTCTTCGACCCCGGAGACTTTGTGGGATTGGCGGATTCCCTCGAACGCCTCCTGCTCTCACAAGCACGGTGGCAAAAATTTCGCCAAGCCGGATTGGAGCGCTGTCGGGCACGTTTTGATGTCCGAACAAACGCGAAGGAACTAGTAACCATCTACAAAAAGTTCCGCTCGACCTGACCCCTCAATTGGGCTACTCTGTCCTTCAGGTTCACTATGAGAATCCGCCCATTCTCGCTCTTGGCGTTTCCTCCGTTGCTTTTTTGCCTCCTTGTGCCTGGGGCGCGAGCCGCCACGTTCACGGTCACCAACACGAACAACAGTGGGGCGGGATCCCTGCGTCAGGCGATCCTGGAGGCCAACAGCGTGCTGCCTCCAGAAGCGGTGTTTATTCATTTTAACATTATCGGAATGTTCGTGTTCCCGATTATCAATCCCTCTTCTCCGCTTCCCAACATCCTTCGTCCGGTCACCATCGATGGAACCACTCAGCCGACTTCCAACAACCGCGTGGCCATCCAAGGCATTAACGCGGGGGCCAACGCGGATGGTCTCCATTTCGGTCCCAACTCCGATGGCAGCGTGGTCCGCGGTCTGGTTATCAACAGTTGGAGCGATGACGGCATCGAGCTTGAGCAGAGCGATGGCACGGTGGTGGCCAGGAATTGGATCGGAGTCGATTTCGCCTTGGGGATGGTCGATCTGGGTAACGGCGCGGCTGGAGTTCATGTCAATAATTCGTCCCACACAAGTATTGGTGGACTCACCGCCGCGGACCGAAACGTGATTTCAGGAAACAACGGAAACGGTGTATGGATCATTAATGGCTCCACTGGGACTCATGTGATCGGAAACTACATCGGAATTGGCGCTGATGGAGCCACCGCCGTCCGCAACACGAACACGGGGGTCCTTATTGCGGCCTGCTCCGACAATTATGTCGGTGGTCCGACAGTCGGGGAAAGAAACATCATTTCCGGCAACGGAAACGGAGTGACTGTGCTGGGGGCCAACGCCAGGAACAATGTGATCCAAGGAAACTGGATTGGAACCAGCGCGAATGGTTCTGCCGACTTGGGGAATGTGGTGGATGGCGTTCGGATCGAATCGGCGCAAAACACGCTGATCGGAGGGGATGCATCGTTTGAAGGCAACCCGCCGGGGAATGTCATTTCGGGAAACGACATGGCGGGAGTCCACATTCTGGGGGCAAGCCGCACCTTCATCCAGGGAAACGCCATCGGGAAGGATGGCAGCGTGGTGGTCGCGATCCCCAACGGAGGGGATGGAGTTCTCGTTGAAGCCGAGACGCTGGGAGCATGGCCCCGACACACGGTCATCGGCGGCAGGGGAGGACTCGGCAACGACATCTCACACAATCAGCTGAGCGGGATCGCGATCGAGGATGGAACCGGTGTGCTGATCCAAGGAAACAGCCTCTCCGGGAACGGCCAATATGGCGTACGCCTTCGTAGCGACGACAATGTCGTGGGCGGCCCCAGCCCCGAGGACGGCAACGTGATCGCCTTCAACGGCCGAAGCGGAGTCTATGTAAACGCATCGAGTGGAAATTTGATCGGCGGGGCCACCGAGGAAAGCGGGACCTTCATCTTTGGGAATCAGGAACATGGCGTCCTGATCAGCGGTCTCACTGGAGAGAACAATCGGATCGAGGGGTGCAATATCGGACGCACCGTGGGGGGGGGCGCATCGGGAAACCTCCGAAACGGCGTCCGAATCAGCATGTCAAGCAACAACATCGTGGGGGGAACGGAGCCCCACAAGGCCAACGTCATTGTCGCCAACCAGGAGGGGGGCGTGGCGATTCTCAGTGAGCTCACCCACGGCAACCGAGTTCAAGGAAACGGGATCGGGGTCAGCCTCGAGATTGTAAACAAAGGGACCTACTCCAACTCTGTTGGGGTGTTGATCGATGGCGCCAAGAACAACCTGATCGGCGGAACCGAGCCGGGCGCGAGGAATCTGATCTCAGGTAATGACGGGGATGGCATCCTTCTTCGCAACTCCGCCTCAAACAACCGCATTCAAGGCAACCTGATCGGCCTCGCGGGGGATGGAGTCTTCGGTGTCGGCAATGGCGCAGCGGGGATCGAAATCCTGAATTCCCCCAACAACCTCATCGGCGGCACCATGCCCGGCGCGCGCAATGTGATCGCGGACAACAGCGACGGCATCTTTATCCTCGGAGGAGCCCTCTCCGCGAACAATGTCATCCGGGGGAATTACATTGGGACCGATGTCTCCGGCGCGCTGGCTCGAGGGAATCATGTTAACGGGGTCTTCGCCCAAGCGGCGGAATTTGTGGTCGGCGGGACCGAACCGGGCGCCGGAAATCTGATTTCCGCGAACAGGCTGCGAGGAGTGTTTCTCTCCAGCTTCGATTCCACTCACTGCCGGGTCCAAGGCAATCGGATCGGAACCGACGCCTCCGGCATGGCCGCGCTGGGGAATGGAGGCGACGGGGCCCTCCTGGAGAGCACGATCCAGTGCGCCATCGGCGGAACCGCGCCGGGCGCGGGCAACCTCATCTCCGGGAATGGCGGGAATGGTGTCTGGCTGGTCACCGGAGCAAGCGGAAATGTTGTCGCGGGCAACTTCATCGGCACGAATATCACTGGGGACACAAGTCTCGGGAACGGCCAGAGCGCGGTCCTTATCGAGGACGCCCAATTGAACCGGATCGGGGGAAACCAGCCCGGCGCCGCCAACATCCTCTCCGGCACCAACCAATATGGGGTCCACATCAATCATCCGCTGGCCAAGGAGAATCGCATCGAGGGCAACTTCATCGGGACCGACATCACGGGCTCATTGCCCCTCGGCAACAGGTTCGGCGGAGTGTTGATTGTGGACGCCTCGGACAACTATATCGGCGGGACAACACCCGGCGCGGGGAACTTGATCTCCGGAAACGGAGGCTCCGGCATCCGCCTGTTCAAGACCATGAACACCCCCGGAAGAACCTTCATTCAGGGCAATCGGATCGGAACCGACGTCACCGGAGTGTTGCCGCTGGGGAACATGAGTCGAGGCGTCGACCTTTCCGCGACAGTCGGAGTGGAGATCGGAGGGATCACCGAGGGCGCGCGAAACCTGATCTCCGGGAACGGGTTCTCCGGAATTCTGTTCCACGATGAGGCGCGCGAAACCCTGGTCCAGGGGAATTTCATCGGGACCGACATCACCGGGCTTCTGCCGGTTCCGAATGGTCTTGATGGGGTCTTCATCGAAAACGCCCCAAGCAATCTGGTCGGAGGCGCCACTCCCGGCGCGGGAAACCTGATCTCCGGGAACGCCCGCTATGGCGTCTATCTCCTCGATAGCAAGGCGGTCGGGAACCGTGTCCAGGGGAATCGCATCGGCACGGATCTCACCGGTTCCTCGGATATCGGCAACGCCTCGGCGGGGATGTACATCAAAGCCGCGACCGGCAATGCTCTAGGCGGAACCGGAGCGGGCGAGGGGAATCAAATCGCCTTTAACCTCGCCGGGGTGACCATCCTTTCCGGCTCGATGAACCCCATCCTCTCCAACTCGATCTTCTCCAATGATGGCCTTGGAATCGATCTTGGCGAGGACGGAGTCACCGCCAACGACGAGATCGACTCCGACACCGGCGCGAACGATTTCCAAAACTATCCGATCCTCACCGACGCTCGAATCGCCGAGGCCCAACCGGACAACATCCTGTCGATCACAGGAACCCTGCACAGCGCCACAGCCACGGAGTTCCTGCTTCAGTTCTTCGCAAGCGAGATCTGCGATGCTTCCGGTTTCGGTGAAGGAAGGGTCTTCATCGGTTCGGCCACTGTTGTGACCAACGCCTCCGGAGACGTCACATTCACATTCGATTTTCCCATCCAACTTACTGGAGCTCTCCAGCTCACCTCAACCGCCACGGACCCCATCGGCAACAGCTCGGAGTTCTCCCAGTGCCTGGAGGTGGTCGGCATTCCGACCCCCACTCCGACCGCGAGCGCCACGCTCACCCCCACCTCGACCCCATCGCCGAGCGCCTCGCCCACGGAGACCGCGACAGACACGCCAAGCGCCTCTCCGACTCAATCGTCCTCTCCCTCGGCGACCTTCACCGGGCAACCGACCGTCACCGCGAGCGCAACCCCCTCGGCGACCGCCACGGGACAGCCAACATCCACGCCGACCGCGACCTCCTCATCCGCTCCGAGCGCAACTCCCACTCCCACAACCACGGGTAGCCTACCGGCGACGTCAACTCCCACTCCCACCACGACCGGCAGCCAAGCGGCCACCCCCACGGCCACTTCCACCTGCGCGCCGGACTACAACCTGGATGGGCTGGGGGCGATCGACGCGCGGGACCTTCTGCAGCTCCTCGCCGCGATCCGCTCAGGCGACCCCCAAGCGGACTTCAATTGCGATGGCGCGGTGGATGGGGATGATCTGCTCGAGTTCAGTGGGAGGTGGAAGGAATAGGGGAGTCTCCAGACGGTGGATATCGAAAATCTCAATAGTGGTACCTGCAGGCAATAATGGTCAGTGTTTCACCCTCCACTTCATAAACGAGGCGGTGTTCACGGTCGATTCGCCTTGACCAACAATTCCTCAGCTGCCAACGAAGAGGCTCAGGTTTTCCGATTCCCTGGAATGGGTTTCGCTGGGTGTCTTTGATGAGCTCATTGACTCGCTTGAGCATCGCTTTGTCGGTCCGTTGCCAGTGGAGATAATCCTCCCAAGCCGCCTCCGTGAAGAGGATTCTCAAACTCTACTCCTCCTCCGCAAGTTGCCGCTCCTCAGCCTTTCCCGAGCGAGCATCGGCCAACGACTTCATCAACCTCTCCTCATTCCTTGGACACCGCAACAGGTACGCCGTCTCCTCCATTGACTCGTAATCCGAAAGAGAAAGGAGTACGGCTGGCGGATGGCCTGAACGCGAAATGATCACCGGCTCGCAGTCCGCCTCGATACGATCCAGGACGGTCGTGAGGTTCTTCTCGAACTCCGCAAGAGATACAGTTTCCATTCCGCTCTCCCATCGTCTTTCGCCATTCGGTTGTCAAACCAAATCGCGCATCCCCCTGGATACCGGCACCCTCCGGTATGACGGGTGAGGCGCATGACGAGAACAGGGTTTGTGGCGCATCCGACCACCGGGATGACCGCCTCATTTCCATCCTAAAGCCAGTCTGGCCGGATGCAAAGGCCCCGTGTGTGAGGGACTGGGTGATTGCTCTCGGGACTTAAGTTGACAGTCGTTCTCTCGCCCACCATTCTGATTACGTAAGGCGACATCCACCCCCTACAAAACCATGCCCGCCCTCACCATCCGCCCTTACCAAGACCCCGAAGAAGCCTCGGTGGTCGCGCTCTGGGGCGAGCTGCTTGACGATGGCTCCCCGCACAACGATCCCCTCACCTCCCTTCGCCGTAAACTGGCGCTGAGTCGGGAATTACTTTTCGTCGCGCTTCTGGATGACCTTGTGGTTGGAACCGCGATGGGCCGATACGATGGGCGCCGGGGATGGATCCATTCGGTCGCGGTCAAGCCGGAATTCCAGCGCCACGGGATCGGGACCGCCCTCATCCGGAGGGTCGAGGAGGATCTCAAGTCCTTGGGTTGCCCCAAAGTCAACCTTCAAATCCGCGCCTCGAACAGCGGAGTCGCGGGTTTTTACCAACGCCTTGGTTACACGGTGGAGGAACGGATCAGCATGGGAAAACGCCTCCATGACCGAGCAGTTCCCCCTCCCTCCACGCCTTGACCCCTGGGCGCGCCGCCGGTAGCCTCAAACCCACCAATCCCAAGCGCGGCGGAGGTGTTTTCCATGAAAGGCCATCCCGAGGTCATCGAGGTCCTCAACGAGGCGCTCTGCGCCGAACTCACCGCCATCAACCAGTTCATGATCCACTCCAAAATGTGCCAGAACTGGGGCTACCGGAGGCTCTTCAAGAAGTACTACCACGAGTCCATCGAGGAGATGAAACACGCCGAAACGGTGATCGACCGGATCCTCTTCCTCGAAGGCGTTCCCAACATGCAGAAGTACCACAAGATCTGTGTCGGGGCCTCCCCCAAGGAACAGTTTGAAAACGACCTCCAGCTCGAGCTCGACGCCGTGGCGCTATACAACCGAGGGGTCCAGGTCGCCGCCAAGGTCGGCGACAACGGCAGCCGCGATCTGCTGGAAACCCTGCTCCGCGACGAGGAAGAGCATGTGGATTGGATCGAAACCCAACTTCACATGATCGAGGAGCTCGGCATCCAGCATTTCCTCGCCCAGCAGATGCACGCGGAGGCGGAATAGGCGTGAGAGCAAGCGCACCCGTGGAGCCTCCATGAAGAAAGACCAACTCGAATTTCTGAAAACACTCCTCGCCGCGCATGGCCCCTCAGGCTATGAGGAAACCATCCGCGCGGCGTGGCGCAAGCGCGTGGAGAAGTTCGCAGACACGGTGACCACCGATGTCATGGGGAACTGCATCGCCACCCTCAATCCCAACGGCTCCCCCAAGGTCCTGCTCGCCGGTCACTGCGATGAGATCGGGTTTCAAGTCTCCCACATCGACGACAAGGGGTTCCTGTTCTTCCGTCAGATCGGCGGGCACGACCTATCCATCGTTCCGGGCAGACGAGTGCTGATCCACACTCACAAGGGACCGCTCGCCGGGGTGACCGGCAAGAAAGCCATCCACCTGATGTCTCCGGAGGATCGCAAAAAGGTCCCCGAGGTCCATGAGCTCTGGATCGACATCGGCGCCAAGGACAAGGATGAAGCCGCCTCGCTCGTCGAGCTCGGGGACAGTGTGACTCACGACCTCGGTTATCAGGAACTGCGCAACAACCTGGTGGCCTCGCGCGCGCTGGACAACCGCACCGGGGCGTTTGTCGCGGCGGAGACACTGGTCACTCTCGCGCGTGGGAAGGGCAAGCTCGCGGCATGCGTGGTGGCGGTGGCCACAGTCCATGAAGAGATCGGTCTGCGCGGCGCGATCACCGCCGCTTACGGAACGAACCCGGACATCGGAATCTGCATCGATGTGACCCACGCCACGGACAGCCCCGGACTGGATCCTAAGAAGGATGGCGTGGTCAAGCTCGGCGCGGGGCCGACTCTCACCAGGGGAGCGGCGGTGAACGCGAAGCTCACGCGCCATCTGATCGAGCTGGCGAAGAATGAGAAGATTCCTTACCAGATCGAGGCCAACCCGGGACGGGTCGGGAATGACACCTGGAGCATTCAGGTCGCCCGCGCGGGTGTGACCACCGCCGACATCGGGATCCCGTTGCGCTACATGCACACCCCCAGCGAGGTCGGATCGCTCGAGGACCTGGCCGCGGCGGTGAAGCTCCTGAGCGCCTTCTGCGGCGGACTCAAGAAGGGCGCGCGATTCGGAGTGGAGTGAGGGCGCGATGCCTGCATGGAAGAGATTCCGCCTCTCCGGTATCCTCCCCACATGCGCGAGCACCTGCGCCGCTACCGTTTACCGCTGGCTTTTCTAACCGCCGCGCTTGCCCTGGCGCTTCCTCCCAGCGACCGGGAGTGGCTCACCAAGATGTATTACCCGATCCTCTTCGGAAGGTATTCGACCGCCCGTGTCGCCTGGATTCTTTCCCTCCTCTTGATGTCACTCACCGCGCTCCTCCGCGCGGAAAGCCTCTTGCATTCGCTTCCGCGGGAACAGAGGTGGGCGCGGTTCCGGGTAAACCTGCTGATCCCCGCCTACACCCTCGCGGCGGCGTTCGGGATGGTGGAGTTCTACTTTCAGCACAACCCCTCCAGGGTTTCCGGTCGCCATGATGAAACCTGGGTGGAGTCCATCGTTTTCCAGAGAATGGCGGAGCGGCCCAAGGATGAGGAATTGGGAATTCTCGGGACTCCCAACATGGAGAAGGACAATAGCGAACTCCTGGAGTATTCGGTCCCGCTGCTCTACGCCCCCGCCGAATGGAACCGACTCCCCTTCCCGCGCGTCCGCTACAGGTCGGACTCGGACGGCTTCCGCAACGACACTCAAGTGAACCAGGCCGACCTGGTCGTGATCGGGGACTCCTTCACTCACGCTCCCATGATTGAGCGCTCCGAAATCTGGTCCTCGGTGCTGGCGAGCCGATTGGGAATCTCGGAACTCAACCTCGGAATCTGCGGGTATGGCCCGCAACAAGAGGCCCGGGCCCTGTGGCGATATGGAATCAAACGCGGGCCGAAGCTGGTCGTGATGCAGGTCTTCCTCGGAAATGATGTTCAAGACTCGCTTGTGTTCAAACGATGGAAGACCTCCGGAATGGGATATGTGGAATTCCAGCGCGAACAACATGGGGTCCGACCGATCGTGCCGACCTGGGTGTTCCTGGCCAACCTGGCGCGACAAGTCCTTCCGGCGCCCGGGAAAGAGAAATGGGACAAGACCCCCGGCTGGTTTCGTCCCGTGGAGCTCCAATTGCGGGACAGGAGAATCCCCGTGGGATTCGACCCCGACCTAAGGCGCCTCCTCCGCTCCGAGAGAGAGTGGTCCCGAAGCGAGGGGCTGGACACCCTCATCCTGTCGATCATGGAGGCGCGCGCCATCACCACCCGCGCGCGAGCGAAATTCGCGGTGATGCTCATCCCCACGAAAACCAGGGTCCTGTACGACTTCATCGCGGACCAGGAAAACCGCTCGCGTTTCTACACGCAACAGGCCACCTTCCTGTCCGACTTCGATCCGGACGAACTGGAGCGCCTCCACCTGGAAAACAGGGACTCGCAGGCGACTGTCCTCGGCGAATTCCTGGATCGCCAGCGAGTCGCGCGCTTTGATTTCACCCAACCCTTTGTGGATCGAACTCGAACGGACGGGGAACTGCTTTACTACGCGCTGGATGCCCATTGGACCCCCGAGGGGCATCGGTTCGCGGGTGAGACTCTCGCTCAGTGGGTCCGGGATCGAGGGCTTCTTCCCGCCGAGGGGACCCCGTTTGCCGGACCCCACTGACCCTGTACACTCGCGTTCGCGTCCTTGGGCGCATCCATTCAGTCATAAGGAGGGAGTTCACACTCCCCATGAAAGCAAAGAGTTCCATGACAAAGCGACCGGCTCGTTTGATCACGGACCTGGTCGCGCTTTCCCGCAAGTATGGAAACGATCCGAGCCACATCATCGCCGGCGGCGGAAACACCTCGGTGAAGCTCGGCGAGCGGATGTGGATCAAGGCCAGCGGCCACTCCCTTGCCACCATCGGTCCCGAGGGGTTCCTCGAACTGCGGATGCCCGAGGTTCTCGGCATCCTGGCGCGAAAGGACTGGAGCGCCGACCGCGACGAGCGCGAGGCGCAGATTGTCCGGGTGTTGCTCAATGCCCGCGTGAACCCGCCTTCACCGAATGTGCGCCCCTCGGTCGAGTCGACCCTGCACGCCCTCATGCCGCAGGCGTTCGTGCTGCACACGCATGGGGAACTCGCCAACGGTGTCACCTGCTCGCGGAAAGGCGAGGCGGCCTTCAGACGTCTTCCCTTGCCGCGCAAGGTCCGAGCGGTGTGGATTCCCTATGTCGATCCCGGCATGCCCCTGGCCCAAGCGCTCGCGAAGGCGCTTAAGGGATACCAAGCCAAGCATGGGGTCCCGGCCAACACGGTGTTCATGGGCAAGCACGGTATCCTGGTCGCCGCCGATGAGGCCGCCGAGGCGGACTCCCTCATGCAGGCGTGCGATGAGACCATCCGCGGGGAATTGCGGCGCGGCGCGAGGAAGCGCCGAACCGAGATTCAAGTGGTGGATCGCGACCTGGAGGCGGCGGTGGTTCCGGCGCTCCGCTCACTCCTACCGGACCCGACCTGGCTCGTCCGAAGAATCGAGGAGCCCGCGCTCGATGCCCTGCTCTCGAAAGACCTTGCGAGCCGCGCGGCGCTGCTGCCCGACCAGGTGGTCTATTGCGGGACCTTTCCGCTCTGGGTTCCGCGCCCGCGGTCCCTTGAACCCGAAGTGGTCCGAGCCGCCGCTGGAGAGGCGCTACAGAGGTTTGTCGAGAAGCACGCGCGCGCGCCGCAAGTCTATCTGATCGAAAACCTCGGGGCCTACGCGGGCGGGGCGACTGAGAAGGACTTGCGTAACACCTCCGAGATGTTCGCCTCGGCGATGCGCATGACGGTCAACACCCGCCCCTTTGGCGGACCCAACCCGCTCACGAAGCGCGAGTACGCTTTCATCGACACCTGGAATGTCGAACAGTACCGTCGCGGCCTGGCCGCCGGAAAATCCGCCACGGGACGGGCCCAAGGGAAGGTCGCGCTGATCACCGGGGCCGGCCAGGGGGTCGGCAAGGAGATCGCCGAAGGGCTTGCCGAAGAGGGCGCGCGCCTGGTGCTCGTGGACCTGAATTCGGCGACCTTGAACGAGACTGTTCGGGAGATCAACGCGCGTCACGGCGCGGGCCGCGCGGTCGCAGTCCAGGCCAATGTCGCCATGGAGGAAGACCAACGCGCCGCGGCGCGTCTTGCGGTGCGAACCTTCGGCGGCTTGGACATCGCCATCGCCAACGCGGGCATTCTCAAGGCCTACAAGGTGACTCAGTTTCCCGCCGAGGCGTGGCGCTCCATCATCGATGTGAACCTGGTGGGGGCTTTCCTGTTGGCCAAGGTCGCGGCGGAGGTGATGCAATACCAGCGCTCCGGCGACATCATCCAGATCAACTCCAAGTCCGGAAAGTCCGGCAGCAAGTACAATTCCGCCTACGCCGCCTCCAAGTTCGGGGGCATCGGCCTGGTTCAGAGCTTGGCGCTCGATCTGATCGAGGATGGCATCCGGGTCAACGCGATCTGTCCGGGGAATTTTCTCGATCTGCCGCTCTGGTCCGCGCCGGGCGGGCTGTTCGACCAATATCGCGCCAAGTACGACAATGCAACGCGCGAGGAGGTCCGCCGGATCTACGAAAGCAAGGTGCCGATGGGACGCGGGTGCCGTGTTTCCGATGTGGTCCGGGCGATCCTGTACATCTTGGAACAAGACTATGAGACCGGCCAGGCCTACAATGTCACCGGCGGCCAGGAGATGCGCTAGAGCGGGTAACGTCAGCGTGTGGCACCTGGAGGGACACGCTCCGTCGTGTCCGGGCGCGAGGGGCCAAGGGACGCGACGGAGCGCGTCCCTCCAACGCAACATCCGAGTGAGATAGGCTCTAAGTTGGGGTGTCAGTTCCCGACCGGATCGAGCAGAAACGCGCGGTATTTCCCGTTAATCGTTCCCTCTCCCACAATCTGGCCCTTGTTGTTGATGTCCTTCGCGATCAAAAGGACCCAGCCTTTCCCATCCACAAGCTGGTTGGTCAGATCATAGAGCGCTCCATCTTTCCACAGGACCGCGGAGCTTTTCGCGCCGATCCGGTCACTGATCTGGTTCCAGAGTTGACGGACCCAGCGGAACTGCTTGAATCTGTTGTAGAACTTTTGCGCGAGGGGAATGTCGATTCCGTCCCCGACAATTTCACCTCGATCATTGAGGGCGAGCGGCCGACAACTCTCGAAAGACTTCATCGCAAGGAAAGCATGGGTTCCGTTGTCCCAGAGGAAAGGTTCGTATTCGTCAAAATCTCCACCGGTGGGGAAAGCCCCCGCCACTTGACCGCGCTGGTTTAAGGCCGCCGCCGAGCTGCCCTTCATGCCGCTTAGATGAATGTCCCGCATCCCTTTGTCCGGAGTCCAAACAAAGGCGTGCTGCTCGCCGCTTGCGGTGGAGCCGTATCCGGCGATCCAGCCGGAGGAGTTTACCGCGGCAGGGTGGACAACGGGGCCTCCGAGATCACCCAAGTCCTCAAAACCACATTCCGAGGTCCATCGGAAGAGGCGTCGATAGGGCCGAGGGGGCGCCCTTTTCGGACCCTCCATGTCCTGCGCGGCCACCACGAAGGCTCCTCCCGATCCGAAAAGAACGTCCTCGATGGAGGTGAATCCCGTGATGGAAAGAACAACCTCCTCGGCTGAGGCAGACCGGATGAGGTGAATTCTCTTTGGCTGTCTCAGCGGCGCGCCCGCGCCATACACTCCGAAGGCGCCGCCATAGACCGAAGGACCACCCGGCGTGAACTCCTCCACAGTTTCCACAACGAGGATTCTCCCGAGGGGGTCGATTTCGACCGCTGTTCCCGTGGTCCCCTGGGAGAGGCCCAGGTCTTTCATTCCCGATTCTCTTGTCCACAGAAAGGGATGGGTGACGAAGGGTGGAACAAACTGTTGCATGTTGCCGGGAGACGAATCTTTGGGGCGCGGAACCGCGGCGCTCCCGACCACCTCGCCTCGATCATTGATGGCCACGGCACGCACTTGCGCGTGCTTGGAGAGAACCCCCAGATCGGTGATGCGATAACGAGGTCCCGAGGGCCAGGCCAACAACCACCACAAGAAAAGCGCCCCGAATGCAAAGACCGCCGCCTGGAGGAACGTCTTACGCTGGGTTATTGATTTCCCCTCAGCCATGATCCAAGGCCCTGTATTTCGGGATAAACGGTTCCTCTATATCACTTGAACACACGGTCCTGAATCGAGCCGCGACGCTCTCCTGGCGAACCCTCGGTCGAAGGTGGCGAACGCCTCGGAACACGAGCTGCTTCCCCAGTGAAGCGCGTCGGCAAAATCAATCCCCCGTTCATAGGCCTCCAGCGCGGACACGACCGCGATGGGGTCTTCCAGCACAACCTGAGAAAGCCCGCAGAGCCTTCTGAACGATTCGAGGATCACCGTTCTCGGCAGCTCGTAAGTGTATCGGAGCACCCATTCGCACTCGAGGAGGACTGTCTTCGGGATGTGGATGGAATTGGCTTCAAAGAGCTCAGTCGCTCGGCGCGCCTGCGCGGGATCATCCCGTGTCAGGAGGCGAACCAGAATGTTGGTATCGACCGAGATCATCTTTGTCTCGACACACCCTTGCGGATCGCGCCCTCCATTTCGGCGAGCGACTTGCGCGCTCCGGTGTAGCCCGTGCAGCCGATCACTTCGCGGAGCGTGGTGGCGGGGAAAGGTTGGGTGGGGCGAAGCAGGACCCCCCCGGAGTGCTCCTCCACCAGGAATTCGACCCCCGGGCCCCATCCGTGACTTACCCGGATGGCCTTGGGGATGATGATCTGCCCCTTGCTGGAGAGTCGCGTGGTTTCCATGTTCCCCCTCCTTGGTAAGATTACGGTAAGATGATCCTACCGGCGGCGGACAGTTCGGTCAATGCGAAGAGAAGTCACTCCACCGGGTCAAGCAGGAACGAGCGCGTGTTTCCCTGGAAGGTCCCCTCGCCCACAATCTGTCCCTTGTTGTTGATGTGCCTGGCGGACCAAAGGACCCAGTCGTCCCCGTCCACAAGCTGGTTGTTCAGATCATATAACTCCCCATCCTTCCACAGGAGCGCGGAAGCCCTCTCCTCGAGCCAGTTCTCGCCCCAGTCTTCGAGCCAAGGGACAGCCCAGGCGGCCCAAGGTCGCTGCATGAGCGCTGTCAAAATCCTCTGGGTGGCGGGACGGTACGATCCGCCCCCGACTATCTCTCCAGGATCGTTGATATCTTGGGCCTCGCAACGTTCGAAATGCTCCACGGGGAGCGGGGTGTAGGTTTCCTTCTCCCAGAGGAAGGGTTTCGACCCACCCCACCCGCCGCGTGACCAGGAAAATCCCACGACCTGACCTCGGTTGTTCAACCCCTGTGCGTGGCTGATCCGCTCGTCGGTCGGATGGATGTCCCGCATCCCTTGAACCGGAGTCCAGATAAACGCGTGCTGTTCCCTGCTCGCCGTGAGGGCATATCCGGCAATCCAACCGTTTTCGTTCGCCGATTCTGGAATGACTTGGTTGCCCCCCAAGTTCCCGAGACTTTCATATCCCTTCTCCGCGCTCCACCGAAGAAGGTCTTCAGACTGGGTCCCCACCGTGGTCAGGCCGCTCGCCGGCATCAGCAGGGTCTCATTCGGTCCGAGGGCGACCTGACCCAAGGAGATGGCGCGAGTTTCGGTCAGGATGATGTGCGCGCCGGTGGCCGAATGGATCACATAGGTGCGCTTTATGGGTTGTGGTCGGGGAGTCCCATAACCTCCCGGCCCACCGTAAGGTTGCACGGCGGATGGGGAGAGGTCTTGATGGTGCTCAACGACCAGAATCCGGCCGCGTTCGTCAATGTCCCGGGCGGAGCCGGAATTGCCCTCCAAGAGGCCGAGGTCCCTTATCCCCGACTCGCGGGTCCAGAGAAAGGGGTGTGTGACATAACTCCGGCGTCGTCCCCCCTCGGAAGGGGTGGCGGATTCAACCGGAAGGGGAACCGCCATGCCGCCAACCACCTCGCCACGCTCATTGAGGTCGGCCACTTGATCCGCCACCCTGCTCGCCCCGATTTGGAGGTCGGTGATGCGATAGCGGGGACCGGAGGGCGGAGATGAAAGGAGCAGGAGGGCAAGCGCGCCGAGGGCGACAATGGCTGAAAGGAGGAACGCGATTCGCTTCGGCATTCGAGCAGCTCACGCTCCAGCAAAACGAATGAAGGCGATGTTAGTCCTTGGTCGCCATGGGGGCGCCGGGGTGAACAATCCGCTCGGGATGTTCACGCTCCGCCTCGCGGAGTTTCTCGCAGAATGTGTGCAGATCAGACCCGGCCTCCCTGAAAAGGTCCGCCCCGGCCCGGCGAGTCTCCTCCACAATAGGGTCATCCCACGTGTAAACCTCATCGTTGGGCATCATCAAGCAGTTCCTCCGGTGTACAGATCGTCGGTGTTGAGAATCCTTCTCTTTGGTTAATTTGCCGCACTCGACGGCGAATATGACCGTTGGCGATATGCCTGCAGTTCCATGTTGCCAGAAACATCGTGCCCCAAACAGAGGCAGGGGCAATGTGAAGGGCATCACGCGCGGCATCCGTGGGCAGGTCAGATTTCCTCGAGATAGACACTGGCCAGCCGCTCCACTTCGGCGGACACATGGAGTTCTGAAAACCCGCGCAGCGAGGCCAGTCGCTTTCTCGCCGCATCCTGGTCACCGCGTGACGCCTCGGCCAGGACTACCTCGGATATGAAGACCTCGTACCCCGGAAGCGCCTCCTTCCACCACCGACGAGTGATCTCTTGGTGGGCCAGAACAAGGATGTCCCTCGACGAGCGGGCTTCGAGATAGCCGACAACTGAAGTTTCGAGGTACAGGCGTGGCTTATCAGCCATTATCGATGGTTCCACCTTTCATCTGCGTCATACTTGGAGGATCACTCGACCGGGTCAAGAATGAACCCCGCGTCTTTCCCCTTGTACTTTCCCACGCCGATGATCTGGCCGTTGTCGTTAATGTCGTTCACACCCTTCGCGTTTCCCTCTTGGCCCACCGCAAAACCGAGATTCTTCATTCCGCTTTCGTGAGTCCACAGGAAGGGGTGAGTAATCTCATCCGTGCCGGACTCGACCCCGTAGTGGCCGACCACAACCCCATCGCTATTGATGCTGGTCGGCCAGATCTCGCCATCCCCCAATTGCTCCAGCTCCGTGATCCGATACCTCGGCCCTTCCGGCGCCCGCCGAAGGTAATAGAACGAGGCAAGGGCGGCGGACAGGAGAACAAGGATGAGGAGGAGATTTCGCTTGGGCATCGGAATTCCTCGTTGCACAACCTCAATTCGCCGCTTCTCCCAGCCCGGACCGCCCCTGTCCCTGCTCCAGGACCCAATCGCGGATGAACTGCGGTGGGAGCTGGTGCAGCGAGAAAAGCCGCTCCCCGCGATAGGCCACTGTGGCCAGCGCCGGGAGCTCCGCCAAGACCTTCCGCGCCGCCGGATGAAGGTCGCTATAGCGGCTCCCGATGCACGCGAAGACCTGAAGGCCGGGATTGGCGAGCTCCGCCGAGAGCTCGAACCGAAACACTTGCAGCCCCTCCGGAATCGCGGGCCAGCCCTCCGGGCCCTCGCGATAGACCGCAGCCGCTCCGCCCTCCAGCAGCAGCACATCCCCCGGACGCGCGAGTTCCTGCAGTTTCGGATTGAGCCGATGCATCGAAACCCCCAGGTAATCCAGATCAAACCCCAAGTGTTTCGCCCCGGAGGGCCCGCCGATCAAGGGCGTGTAGTAGATCAAGTTGTGCGGGTAAACGCGCAGAGATGGAAACAACACAGCCGTCCCCAATGCGGCGAACAGGCTCCACCGAATCGGGCCGGAGAAACCGGGGTTCCACCGCGACAAGGCCCAACGCCAACCCTCGCGCAGCTCCATCGCGGCGAGCGCACACATCGGGCCATAGGCCGGCAGCAGCAAGCGGACCCCATCGAACTTGGGCACGCTCGGAATCGAACTGATCGCGAGCGGCAAGGCGAACGCCACCCACAGCAAACCTTCCTCGCTTCCCCAACCGATCTCGCGTGTTCGGAACAGGCGCGCGAGTTTCCGAAGCGCGCGCACCGCCACGGGAACCACCAGAAGTGGCGGGAGCGCGAGGGCCGTGAACACCCACGGGTAATGCCAGGGGGCAAGATTCCAGTGGTTGTAAACGACTCCGAAATAATAGACCGGGATCTTCAGGTGGTTTCCGATGAAGTCGGCGTACTCCTTTATCCCCTTGGGGAAATCCAGCCACAACGCGGGCCAGAGCAGAAAGGCCGCGAGCAGCGCAAGGAGAGAGAGGAGAAGCGCCATGAGCGCTTCCCTGAGGCTCCGTCGGAGCGGCTCGCCGCTCCTGGATTCCCGCTTTCGCGGGAATGACGAATCTTCAAGGGGCAGGGATTCCTCATTGTTCCCGCCGCGCCCGTCATCCCCGCGAAAGCGGGGATCCACGCCCATCGCGGCAAGCTGTGTGGAGAGCACCCAGAACCCAAGGAGTGCGACCAGGTACATCCCCTGCACCTTGGTGAGCAGCGCGAGCACAAACAGGACCAGCGCCACGACCTTCCACGCATGGCTTCTGTTCCAGCCCATGAGCGCGAGCGTGGCAAGGCCATACAGCGCGCCAATCAGCCCATCGATTCCGAATCGAACCCCATGCAGCACAAAGCGCGGGCTGCCCAGGAACAGCAGCGCCGCAATCAATCCCGCCTTTCGGCCCATCCGCGACGCGAGAAAGGCATACGAGGCCGCGCACCAGATTGAGGTGACCAAGGCCACAAACACACGACACGACCCAAGCTCGCCAAGGCTTCGTCGAAACAGGGCGTTGCAGAATCCGCCCCCGATTTCCATCAGCGGCGGGTGGCGGTGCGCGTCGGGGAAGTACGCGCGCGGCTCGAAAAGACTCGGGGCCGATTCAGCGGTCCACCAGGACTCCAGCCAGCGACTCCAAGGGACCGCGCGGTTGTAGAACAGCCAGGAATCCCAGTAGGGTCCGAACCCAGGACTGAGTAGGATGAGTCCCCAGAGGATGATGGCGCCAAGGAGAGTGGCCTCAAGGCCAAGCCGACTTCGGATCATGATGGGCGCGCCGGGTCCGCGCGGCTACTTGATCTCCCGCCAGACCGCATCCTCGGCATCTCGACTGGGAGGGATCGGTTTAGCCGTCCAGTAGATCCGCCAAGCCAGACCCACCAAGGCGAACCCTCCCAGGAAGCAGAACGCCGCGACCGCCACCGCGAGGATCAGAGGGAACAAGAGGATCAGGAGACCCAGGGCAAGGAGAAACAGGCCGCCCGAGAGGAACTTCCATGCAACCGCCCGCGACAGCGCCTCGCTGGATGTGAGATGGACAAACCGCATGGGTTTCCCTCTCCTCGTACGGATCTGCGTGAGTGCAACTCACCTTACCGGCTCCGCCCCGGAGTGCAACTCCCGGGCGAGCGTGGGGCCGCGACGGAGCGCGGCCCTCCTCACTCAATCATGAACAATGCCGCGATAGGCCGTGGCATCCAGGAGCGTGTCGAGGTCCGCCGAATTGGCCGGAGCAATCCGGAACAGCCATCCTTTTTCATACGGGGATTGATTGATCCAATCGGGGTGTGTGGCCAGGTCGGCGTTGATCGCGGTCACCGTCCCTCCCACCGGGGCGTAGACATCCGAGGCCACCTTGGTCGATTCGACCACACAGCAAGCCTCCTTGGCCGCGACCGCGCGCCCGACCTCGGGGAGCTCCACGAACACAATGTCGGTGAGTTCATGCTGGGCGAAGTCGGTGACCCCCACCACCACTTGGCCGTCTTCCAGGCGAGCCCATTCGTGAGTTTCGGAATATTTCAAGGTTTCCGGGACAATCATCGTTTAATCAGCCTTTCCAGGAGTAAGCACTGGCGTCTCCAAGACCCCCTCAGCGCGGGATGGGACACTTGCGGACCGGAGAGTATTCTCATTCCCCCGGGGGGTCCGTCAAGGTGTCGGGATGCCACCGGACCCGAAAGGTCTTGGAGAATCGCGAAATCCTCTTCAGAATGAGAGATCAATCGAAAGGACTCCCCTCGCCACTCCCATGTTTTTTTCGCGCGTTGGGTTCAATCCCGCCAGAGTCGCTGTCTGTGGGGTTCTGTGCTTGAGCGTGGCGGTGTTCGGCCAGCCGGGTGGAGGACCGCCGCTGTTCAGCGTGCAGGTCACCCCGGCGATTGAGAAGGAGATCGCCGCGAGCTTGGAGTTCACCGGGTCGATCAATCCCTGGCGGGAGATCGCGCTTTCCTCCCAGGTCGGGGGTCTTGTGGAGCGAATCCCGATTGAGGCGGGGGATTTTCTTGAAGGCGGGCGGGAGGTTTGTTTTCTGAACACCGAGGCGGCGGAGATCGAAGTGCGCCGTCAACAGGCCCTGGTCGCCGCCGCCAGCGCGGAGTACTCCCGGCTCGCGGCGGGATTCCGTCGGGAGGAAATCGAGGAGACTCGCAAGAAGGTCGAGATGGACCGAGCCCGATTCAAGCGCGCGGAGGATGAATGGAACCGGCGCCGACCGCTTGTCGAGCAGGGGGTGATCACCCAGAGCGAGGGAATCACGCTCGAGATGGCCTTCATGGAACTGGAGGCGGCCCTGCACAGCTCCGAGGCGCGCCTGAGGCTGCTTGAGGCCGGGTACCGCAAGGAGGAGGTCGCGGCCGCGAAGGCCAAGCATGAGATGCAGCGGGCCGAGCTCGCCGAAGCCGAGCGCAAGCTGAAGGAGCATACGATCTCCACGCCGATGCTCGCCGCCGTGGTGTCGCGATTGGTCGAGCCGGGGGAATGGGTCAAGGAGGGGGATTCGGTCGCGAGCTTGGTGGTCCTCGATCCGCTTCGCGTCCGCATCGAGATCCCCCAGGTGTTTTTCTCCAAGGTGAGTCAGGGTCAGGAGGCGACCATCGAAGTGGATGGCCTGCCCGAGCGGCGCTTCACCGCCACGGTGGACCATGTGGTTCCGGGCGCGGGAGCCGGGACTCGCAATTTCCCCGTGCTCATGAAACTCGACAACACGGATGGGGCTTTGATGAGCGGGCTCTTCGCGCGCGTGCGCCTCAAACTCGGCGAGAAAGCTCCCGCCGTGCTGGTTCCGCGCCAAGCGGTGTTGGTGCGCGGGGAATCCACCGTGGTCCTGGTGGCCGAGCCGCTCAAGGCCGCGCCGCCCTCTCCGGCGCAATCCGACCGGTCGCCCTCCGACACAACGCAGACGAAACCCTCCGGGGGCGGCAATCCCGCCCAAGCGGGACCCCCGGGAGCGGGCGGACCGCCCGGCATGCCCGCGCCCATGCCGGACGCCACCATTCGGGAGGTGACTGTCCGAACCGGGGGCGAGGAGGGGGATTGGGTCGCGGTCGAGGTGATCGGCGCCGAACCGATTCGGGCGGGCGAGCTGATCGTTTCGCTGGGCGGGATCCGGCTGCAGAACGGCATGCCGGTTCGGATCCTCAACCGGGAGACCTCCACGGCCGAGGCGCCGGCGGCGAATCCCCCCGCTGAGTCCGTTCGATGATTCTGATTTCCGCCTCGCTCAAGAACGGCACCGCGGTTGTCGTGGGGATCTTGCTGGTGATCCTGTCGGGGTACCTTGCGTTCACCCGAATTCCTATTCAGCTCAACCCGACCATCGATTCCCCGTTCATCACGGTCGAAACCCTCTACCCGGGGGCGTCCGCGCTGGAGGTCGAGCAGGAGATCACCAACCGGTTGGAGGAGAAGCTCGCGGCGGTGGAGAACTTGCGCGAGATGCGCTCCAGCTCCCGCGAGGGGGTCTCCGAGGTCGTGCTCAAGTTCGATTGGGGGATCAACAAGGACCTCGCGCAACTCGATGTTCTCCAGAAGATCAACCTCGCGGAGGAGCTCCCCGAGGACGCCGAGGAGCCGCAGATTCTCACGGTCAACCGTCGCGAGCAGTCCACCGTGATGTGGCTGTTCCTTAAGACCAACTCCCTCGATGTCAACCAGCTTCGACGTCTCGCGGACGATGTCATCATCCCTCAGATCGAACGAGTGCCGGATGTCGAGACTGTGCGACGGTTCGGGGGCGCCGAGCGCGAGATCCATGTGCTGGTGGACCTGGCCGCCATCGCCGCGCGCGACCTGGCGCTCAACGATGTCGCCCGCGCGCTCGCGCGCGAAAATCGCAATGTGCGCGGCGGCAATATCGACCGCGGCCCCTCGCGTCTGGTGGTCCGGACCCTGGGCCAATACGACCACCTCGAACAGATCCGGGAAACCGCGGTCACCAACGGTCCGAACGGACCGGTCCGCATCCGCGACATCGGGGAGGTCAGGGACGCCAACGAGGATCTGGAGGTGTATGTCCGAGTCAACGGCCAGCCCACGATCTCGCTCGGAGTGGTGCAACGCATCGGCTCGAACACCCTCAAGATCGCGGAGGATGTGAAGAAGCTCCTTGAGCGGATGAACGAATCGCTCGCCTCGCGCGGGGTGGAGATCAAGGTCTCCTACGACTCCTCGGTGTACATCTGGGGGGCGATTGACCAATTGATCCGCAACCTCTTGGTGGGCGCGGCGCTCGCCACGATGATCCTGTGGTTCTTCCTGCGCTCGATGACCTCGACCCTGATCGTGGGACTGACCATTCCGATCTGCATGATGGCGACCTTTGTCTGCCTGATTGTGTTCGGGCGCTCGGTCAATGTGGTGTCGCTTGCGGGCTTGGCCTTCGCGGGCGGAATGATCGTGGACAACGGCATCGTGGTGGTGGAGAACATCTATCGCCACCGCACCGAGCTGGGCAAGTCGATCCTGATCGCCGCGCGGGATGGAGCCCGCGAGGTCTGGGCGCCGATTGTGGCCTCGACTCTAACCACTCTCGCGGTGTTCATTCCGGTCCTGTTCATCCAAGAGCGCGCGGGACAGCTCTTCCGCGATTTGGCGTACGCCATCATCTTTTCAGTCGGCCTCTCCGCCATCGCCGCGATCACCATGGTCCCGATGCTGTGCAGCCGCTGGCTGTCCCGGCTCCCGGCTCGCGTGTTCGTGGGTCAGGGCGGAAAGGGCGGAACGGAAGCGGAGGAAGACATCCACCGGGGCGGGTTTCCGCCCGCGGTCTGGCTCCACAAACTGATCGATCCGGTCCTGGGGGCCTTCGGCGGCGCGGTCGGAGGCCTCTTCTTGGGCGTGGTCCGGCTGGGGGTGCGGCGACTCTCCTTTGCGCTGGCCGTGATCGCCCTGGTCACCCTCGGCTTCTTCTGGAGCCTTCGGCTGATTCCCCCGGCGGAATACCTCCCGCGCGGGAATGAGAATTTCATCCTCGGCATGATCAAGCTTCCGGCGGGCATGAGTCCCGAGGGGAGCGAGGAGCTCCTCACCAAGATGGAACGGAAGGTCCTCGATATCCCGGAGCTGGATCGGACCTTCTTCGTGATGCTGCGAGACATGCCGATTTTCGGCGTGATCCTCCAGCGCGAGGCGGCCTCCAAGCAGCGGATTCAGGAGATCGTGGCCGATCTGAACGGTTACGCGCGCTCGATCTACCCGTTTCCCGACATGATTCCGATCCTCTTTCAGATTCCGGTTTTTGGACGGGGGCAAGGGAGCGGAAAAACGGTCACCCTCGACCTTTCCGGTCCGGACCTGCGTAAGCTCCAGGAGCTCACCAACCGCTGCGCAGACCGGCTCCGACGGCTTCCGGGGGTTCTCTCCGTCCGTCCCACGCTCGACCTGGACAACCCCGAGCTGCAGGTGATCCCGGACCGCGAACGTCTCGCCGATCTCGGCATGCGCGCGAGCGATGTGGCGGAGACAGTCGAAACCCTGGTGGAGGGCCTGACCACCTCGCTCTATCGGGACGCGGGCAAGGAATACGATCTGGTGCTCAAGGCGCTGGATGAACAGATTCGCGCCCCGGAAGACTTGGCCTCGGTCATGCTCTCAACCCCTTCGGGGGAGAAGGTGCGCCTCGCGGATGTGGCCCGCGTGGAGCGCCGTCTCGGTCCGGTTGTGGTCGAGCATGTCGAACAGGAGCGCTCGTCCTCGATTGAGATCACCCCGCTCGAAAACTTCCCGTTGGAGCAGCTTGTGGATGAGGTCAAGAGCGAGGTGGTCGATCCGATGCTCGCGGAGCTTCCGCTTGAGTATCAGATCTTTCTCTCCGGAACCGCCGATGACCTGGTGAGGACCCTGGAAGCGCTGAGTTTCTCGTTCGTGCTCGCGCTGATCATCATTTACCTCCTGATGGCGGCGCTTTTCCGCTCGTTCTTCTATCCCTTCATCATCATGTTCTCGGTTCCGCTTTCGATGACCGGGGCGCTGCTCGCGATCTCCTGGACGGGAGCGGAGTTCAATGTCATCACGATGCTGGGGTTCATCCTCCTCGCGGGGGTGGTGGTGAACAACGCGATCCTACTCGTGGATGTGACCCTGGAGCAGGTGCGCCAGGGGGTTTCACATGGGGAGGCGGTGATCGAATCGGTGCGTCGGCGCATCCGCCCGATCTTCATGACCTCGATCACCAGCGTGCTCGGCATGCTCCCGCTCGCCTCCGGACAAGGCGCGGGCGCGGACCTCTACAACGGCCTCGGAGTGGCGGTGATCGGCGGGCTGACTCTTTCCACTCTCTTCACCCTGGTGCTTATCCCGATCCTGCTCAAGGTGTTCATGCAGTTCCGCGACAACCTCGCGGTATGGATCGGCCGCGCCGAACTCACCGAGGCCGGAACCGCGCGGCGATTGGCGGAACTCGACGCCCAAATGTGATGAATCTCCGATTGCTTCTCACGGTGGCCTTGCTCGCGGTTCACTCCCGCTCATGGGCCAAGGAGTGGCCCGGCGAGGTCCAACGGGTGGAAATCGCGAGCAGCGCCGATGGAACGACCCAGCCCGCCCTGTTTTACATTCCCGAGGCAACCGCCCCGCGCCCGCTGCTGGTGGCGCTTCACACCTGGAGCGGCGATTGGCTTCAGTCCCTCAGCGTCCCTTACGCGGAGTGGTGCGTTCAAAAGAAGTGGGTGTTCATCCACCCCGATTTCCGAGGCCCCAACAAGAACCCTTCCGCCGCCGGCTCGGAGCTGGTCGTGAAAGACATCCTGGACTCGGTCGCCTTCGCGACTCGGGAGGCGAAAGTCGATCCGAGGCGGGTCTATCTGGTGGGGGTTTCCGGCGGCGGCATGGCCGCGCTGCTCATGGCCGGACGAGCCCCGGAGATCTGGGCGGGGGTTTCCGCCTGGGTTCCCATTTCCAACCTTCTCTCCTGGTTCTCCGAGTCCCGTGAGCGCGGCGAGGTGTATGAAGGGGACCTCCTCAAGGTCCTGGGGGCCGACCCGACCCGTGACTCAAGCGCCGCGAGGGAGGCTCTCGCGCGTTCTCCGATCACCTATCTTCTCGCCGCCAAGAACCTCGCCCTCGACATCAACGCGGGAATTGCCGACGGCCACACCGGGAGCGTGCCGATCAGCCACTCGCTCAACGCCTTCAACCTCCTGGCGGATCCCAAGGATCGCATCCCCCAAGCGGATATCGAATTCATGGTGAAGAGCCAATCGATTCCGGAGGGACTGCGCTTCGATGGGGAAGACCCGACCTATGGCGAGAAGAAGGTCCTCCTCCGACGTGAGTCCGGGAAGGCGCGGGTAACCCTGTTCCAGGGCGGGCACGAAATCCTCTTCCCCGCAGCGCTTGAATGGCTGGAGGCACAGCGGAAGTGACCCGGTTCGTTCCTTGATATCTCGGTCCTGTCAACCGAGATTTCAAGGATGTCCCCGCGCCCGGAGTGGGACCGCCATCCCAGCCGGTCCCTTTTCCCCGCTATTGACCTTTCGGCAAAAATCCCAAGAATGAAGCCCGGCGCGAGAGGTTTATCCCGCGCGCCTCACTTTCCCCGAAAGGAACTGTCCCATGGCCACCATCACCCTCAAGGGCAACGCAATCCACACTTGTGGAGACCTTCCCGCGGTGGGTTCCGCCGCGCCCGAATTCAGCCTTCTCCGGAACGACCTCTCGACCGCCACGCCGGCAAGCTATTCCGGCAAGAGGAAGGTGCTTTCGGTGTTTCCGAGCATCGACACCCCGGTCTGCGCCACCTCGGTCCGGACCTTCAATCAAAAGGCCGCCTCGCTGGCCAACACGGTGGTCCTCAACATCTCCGCGGACCTGCCGTTCGCCCAGAAGCGCTTCTGCGCGGCGGAGGGGATTTCCGGAGTCGAGACCCTCTCCACCTTCCGGAGCAGCTTCGCCAAGGACTATGGGCTTGAGATCGCCGATGGGGCGCTGGCCGGGCTGTGCTCGCGAGCGATCGTGGTGCTCGATGAGAACAACAAGGTCCTCTACACCGAGCAGGTTCCGGAGATCGCCCAGGAGCCCAATTACGACGCGGCGCTCGCGGCGCTCGGATAGGGCCACCGCATCTCTCTTTTCAGGAAGAGCTGCCATCTCATTGCCTTCGCACAGGGGATTCGGGTCAGCAGGACGCTTTTTGGGGTGCAACTGGCCATTTTGGGAAAGAGAGGTTATTCTCTCGTTCTTGTGGTGGGTCTGCTTTACCGCTTGGTCTTCTGAGGAGCCTGCTTCGATGGCAAAGAGAAAAGGACCGGAGGGTGTCATCCACAAACTGGAAATCGATTTCATCAAGAGCCACCATTATCGTGTCGTACAAGTGGATGGAGCATGGGGTTCTGTCGGCCCCCACGGGAATACGATACAGATGTCAGTCTATAATGAACGATTTGCTATTCCGCAGCAGGTCTCCCTTCAGGTTGACGATGGAGTAGCTGTGAAGGAGCTCGACAGGTCCGGAAAGAAGGGATTGGTTCGCGAAATAGAGTGCACCTTGGTGATGGGTGTTGATCAAGCCGAGGCAGTTGCGAAGTGGCTGATGGAACGGGCCGAAGAGGCGAGGCGATTTAATGAGAAACGTTCATCCAAAGAGCATAGGGACCAACGCTAAAATCGAACAGCCATTCCTTCTTGTAGCAGCGGTTCCGATAAGGACGAGGTACTCCTTAGCCGGAATCAACGTACAGGGCTCCGGATATCCACGGGGACGGATCAACACAACCACAAGAACTGGGGTTGGTGTTAACCTTGATCGATCCATTCTCTTCCAAAACCACGAAGATTGGCTTAAGGGTGCATTAGGCTGCATAGATGGGTTCACAGGGTTGAGGAAAGGGTGGAACAGCTATTCGGCACTACCGCCTAACAGAAGGGCAGTAAGTTTGACGCGGGAATTCATCTTGATCGCTCACCAATTGGGAATGCGCCCAACTCGAATTTCCCCCGGCGCATTCGGTGGAGTCGCAGTCTTTTTCGAGGCCGGAGTTCGGGAGGTTTATGTCGCCCTCACCAACCGGGGGGAGGTTTCCGCGCTGTTTACGGATGAAGCTCGCCCCGAAGAGGCCGAAACTGTGAAGTATCCGCCGGGTATGACCGGGTTCCGAAAACTCCTGAGGGCGGCGGGCGCTCACCTTGGCTGAGAGCGGTTTCCCGGAGGCGTTGCTTCAGGGTAGACGGGGTGAGATTAATGATTTCCACCCGAATGAGCGCCTTTATCGCAGGGTGACGGCTCTTCAAGTGGATAGGAGGGACCCGAAGAAGGTTCTCCCCGAGGCATTGGAGCTCCCTGACATGTCTGTCAACCGCGATTTCTGCGATCCCAAAACCAATCGCCCCGAGTATCTCCTGCTTGATCCCAAAGTCGGGCGCATGGGGATTGCTTCCTTTCGGGTCGAAGACCTACCCTCGAAACGGTTCCACGGCGGCTCAGAACTGCAATTCCTTCCCATGCATCGCCCGCAAAGAAGAAATTACCTCCATTCGCAAGTCGAGGTCTACCGGAATGGAGTTCATGTAACGCATCAGGGAGAAGACGGTCTTCCCATCGGGGTTTATCAACGATGGCAAAAGGATCTGGCGCGAAAGGCTGTGGTCATTCGTCAGCCTGAATCGGAAGAACGCTGATGCGCGATCGTTGCGCCTGGCCGACCAACGACTTGATGCGCGAGTACCATGACACCGAATGGGGTGTGCCCCTCCACGAGGATCGCAAACACTTCGAATTCCTCATCCTGGATGCCGCGCAGGCCGGACTCTCCTGGAACACCGTTCTTCAGAAGCGCGAAAACTACCGCAAGGCCTTCGCCGAATTCGATCCGGAAAAGGTCGCGCGCTTCACACCCAAGCGGATCGAAAAACTCCTCCAGAACCCCGGGATCATTCGCAACCGCCTCAAGGTCCAATCCGCGATCACCAACGCCCGGGCCTTCCTCGCGGTGCGGGAGGAATTCGGGTCCTTCGACGCCTACATCTGGCGCTTTGTGAACGGGAAACCCATCACAAACAAGTGGCGCTCCCTGTCCGAATTGCCCGCGAGCACCCCGATTTCGGACACGATGAGCAAGGACCTCAAGCGGCGCGGCTTTGCCTTTGTCGGCTCCACCATCTGCTACGCCTACATGCAGGCGGCGGGACTTGTAAATGACCATGTGGTACAATGCTTCCGCTACAACGAGGTCGGATGATCAGGAATTGGGGGTGGTCGCCATGTCCAGCAAGATCAAACTTGGTTTCATCGGTTGCGGAGGAATTGTCAAAGGGCACTTGGAGCACGGTCTCGCATCGTTTCCGGATGTCGAATTCGTCGGTTGGTGCGACACGAACCCCGAGGCCGCCGAGGCGCGGCGCGCCGAGGTGGGGGGGCGCGGAAAGGTCTACACGCACGCCGGGAAGATGCTCGATGAGAGCCAGCCGGACGCGGTCTATATCATGCTTCCGCCTTTCGCCCATGGTCCCGCCGAGGAAGCCGTGGTGGAGCGCGGACTTCCATTCTTCATCGAGAAGCCGGTGGCCATCGACCTCCCCACCGCGCGCAAGGTGTTTAGTGGAGTCCAGAGGAAGAAGCTCCTCACCTCGGTCGGATACATGACACGCTACCGGAACTCGGTCCAGCGGGTGAAGGAACTCCTCAAGAAGCAGAAGCCGGTGCTGGCGCATGGCGGGTGGCTCGGCGGCGGCCCGGACAAATATGAGGGGATCTGGAAGTGGTGGGTTCAGAAAGACAAGTCCGGCGGACAGTTCCTCGAACAGACCACCCACACCACCGACCTGATCCGCTACCTCTTCGGCGAGGTCAAGAGCGTGTACGCGGTCCCGGTCACCGAACGGAAGAAGCGCCCGAGCTTCTTCACCATCGAGGATGCCTCCATGGTGCAACTCGCTTTTGCGAGCGGCGCGGCGGCGAACCTGTACAGCTCGGTCAGCACCTCGGTCGGCGGGGGCATCTTCCTTTCCGTGTGGGGGACCGACCTGCGGGCCGATTTCACCGGATGGGAGCACACAGTGCGCATCGAATCTCCGGATGGCGAGGTCATTCAGATCCCCGGCGAGGCCAACATCTTCGCCAAGGAAGACCGGGCGTTTATCGATTCGGTCAAGGCGGGCAAGAACAAGGGGATTCTCGCCACTTACGAGGATGGCCTGCGCGCCACGGAAATCGCCTGCGCCGCGAGCGAGTCGATGAAGTCCGGGAAGGTGGTCAACCTTTGAGGGGGCCGGCGCATCGGCCCTCGGTGAATTCCTCCTTGCCCGCGAGGGGGATGTGGAATACGGTGAAGGGAGACCTTGGGAGGTGCTTGCCGATGGATGAATTCCTGACCATGCGGGAGATCAAGGAGCGCTATGATTCCGAGTGGGTGGTGATCGCGGACCCGGTGACCAACAAACTCCTGGAAGTGCAGGGCGGGGCTGTCCTCTGGCACGGGCCGGACCACGACAAGGCGTATGATAAGCTTGAGGAGTTTCAGCCGAAAAGCGCGGCGGTCCTCTATATTGGGGACCTCCCCAAGGAGGAAGTCTTTTGGCTATGAGGTTCTTCGTCAATCCCAAGGAGAACCTGATCCTTGGCCTGGACCTGAGCGAACCTGAAAGGAAAGTCCGCATCACGACCGGAAGTCGTACTGAGGTTGGTTCGATAATGACGGTGGATGAGTTTGAGAGTTTGGGGAACATCCGAAAGAACTTCCAGGTCGTTTGCCACGATTTGCCGCCAAGAGCCGGCGTCGATGGCGTCCTTGGTCTCGACTTCCTTCGCGGTCATCGCTTGCTCCTCGACCTCCGCGAGGGCTTTCTTTCCCTCAAATAGCTCCTGCTCGCCGCCTTCAAAATCGTCCCTTCTTTCCCGTCCCGGATGGGCTAGAATCGATCATCGCGCCCATTCTCTCGAAAGGATTCCGGGATGGACCTCCTGCTTTTCCTGCTTGTCTCGTTTGTGATCCTGTTTGTCGCCTACAAGGTGGTCGGGCAGTGGCTGGTCCGCGTCTTCTCACTCTCTACCGAGGAGACCACCCCCGCGCATGAATTACGCGATGGACTCGATTACGAACCCGCGCGGATGAGTTACCTCCTCCCCCAGCACTTCTCCGCCATCGCCGCCGCCGGTCCGATTGTGGGGCCGATCCTCGCCGGGACCTACTTCGGCTGGGGACCGGCGTGGCTGTGGATTCTGGTCGGTTCGATCCTGATCGGCGGGATCCATGATTTCACCGCCCTGGTTTCAAGCGTCCGGCACCGCGGCCAGTCGGTCGCGCAATTGGTCCGCGAATACATGAACCCGCGCGCTTACATGCTCTTCCTGATCTTCATTTGGTTCGCGCTGATCTATGTGGTGATCGCGTTCACCGATGTCACCGCCGGGACCTTTGTGCAGAAAGGCAGCAGCGCCGTGGCCGAAGCCCCCGGACCCGCGGTGGCCACCTCCTCGGTGCTCTATCTGTTGCTGGCGGTGGCGATGGGGCTGTGTCTGCGCTTCACCAAGCTTGGTCCTCTGCGCGCCAAGCTGATCTTTCTCCCGCTCGTGGGGGTCGCGATTCTGATCGGACCCTACATCCCCGTCGATCTCGAGAAACTCCTCCCCGCCGATTGGAACGCGCAGCAGGTTTGGGGGTATGTGCTCTTGGCGTACTGCTTTCTCGCGGCCATGGCCCCGGTGTGGTCGTTGCTCCAACCGCGCGGGGAGCTGGGGGGGTACTTCCTTTATCTGGTGATGTTCTTCGGGGTGCTCGGCATCGGCATCGGCGCGCTCACCGGGGGGCTGCACATCGAGCAGAGTTTCTTCAAGGGTTGGAACGCCAAGGACTCTTTCGGGGAGGCCGCGCCCCTGCTTCCGATCCTCTTTATCACCGTGGCTTGCGGGGCCTGCTCGGGGTTTCACAGCATTGTCGCGAGCGGCACCACCAGCAAGCAGCTGCGCTGCGAGATGGATGCGCGTCCCATCGGCTATGGCGGGATGCTGCTGGAGGGCTTCTTCGCCTGCATCTCGCTCGCCACCTTGATGATCCTCTCCGACCCGAAAGGCGGTCCGAATCTGATTTACGCGCAAGGGATCGCCGACTTCGGCAACCGAGTTGTGTCCCCGCTTCTGCCGGAATCGGTCTCGCTCGCGGATGTGCTTTTCAAGTTCGCGCTGCTCTGTTTCGCCACCTTTGTGTTCGACACCCTGGATGCCTGCACACGTCTGGCGCGCTATGTCCTCATGGAGCTCTTGGGTTGGAAAACGCGCGCCCAGGCGGCGTTCGCGACACTCCTGTCGTTGGGGATCCCAATCTACGCGGTCTCGCTTCCGCGCATTGAATTCGGGGGGAAAGAGGTGCCGCTTTGGCAGGTGTTCTGGGGGATTTTCGGGAGCAGCAACCAGCTTCTGGCGGCGCTGACCCTGCTGGGGGTGACCGTCTGGCTGGCGCGTAAGGCCAAGCCTTACTGGTTCACCTTGGGGCCGACCCTGTTCATGCTGCTGATGTCGTTGTGGAGTCTGATTCTGACCATCCGTCCTTATGTCGTCCTAAGGAACAGCGGGGCGGAGATTTCCGCGATCCGGCATGTGCAGTTTCTGGTGTGTGTCTCGCTGGTGGGGCTTGCGGCGTGGCTGATTGTGGAGGCGATTATCACCTGGCAAACGATGATCCGAGGCGGGGCGCGGCGGGAGTCGCTGGCCGAGGCGGGGTGACCGCGCCATAGGCAAGGGCGGCCTGGATATAGCTGAGGATAGTCCTCAAGCTCCTCCTGAACCGTCATTCCGCCGGCCAGGAAGTCCGGATCAAGGATACCCAAATCCGCGTGCCACGGATAACCGGTTTTCCGAAGCAAATCCGGGGATCCGCTGAAATCCGTTCCAGCAACTCTTCGCGCGTTTTCACGTCAATATTCCACTCAAATTCCCACCCGCATGAAGACGCCTCTACACCATCCCCGCCTTGAGCGCCTCGCAGCGTTCGCGCAATTTCGCCAACATGTCCTTGTGCGCGGGGTCTTGCGCCAGGTTGTTCTCCTCGAATGGGTCCTTGGAGAGGTCGTACAACTCCTCAAACATCGGGTCGGTTTCGACATAACGGATATACTTATGAGTCTGGGACCGGACCCCCTCGCATTTGGGAATCTTCGGATGCTGGAACAGATGCTCATAAAACCATTCCGTGCGCCATTCGGGGGTCTTGCCTTCAAGGAAGGGGCGGAAGCTTTTACCCGCCATGGGACCGTTGGCTGAAACACCCGCGAGATCGAGCAGGGTCGGTGCGATATCGATGTTCAAGGTCATCGGCACGAGGCGAAGACCGCGAAGGTCCTGAGGGAGTCGCGGATCATAGACAACGAGCGGAGTGCGAATCGATTCCTCATACATCAGCCACTTCCCCTCGAAGCCGCGCTCGCCCAGGAAGTAACCGTTGTCGCCGGTGAACACAATCACGGTGTTGTCGGAGAGACCTCGCTCCTCCAGCGCCTTGAGCATCACTCCGATGGCGCGGTCCACTCCGGTGATGAGGCGGAAATAATCGCGCGTGGTCTCCTCCGCATCCTTGAACCACGCCAAGCGTCGCACACGCCCCTCCGATTCCCGAATGAACTCCGGGAGCCTGGCCCGATGCAACTCATCGCCGGTTTTCGGCTGGGGGATGGGAATTCCCTTGTAAAGGTCCGCATCCTCGGGGTCGGGCGGGAAGGGGCGGTCCCGGTATTCGGGTTGCGAGTGCGGCGCCTTGAAACTCACCGAGAGGCAGAAGGGTTGATCGGATGTGCAGCCCTCGAAGAACCGAACCGCCTGTTCACCCATGCGCCGGGTCAGGTGAGTCCCCTTGCCGAGCTCCCCCTCGAAATAAGAACCCTGTCCGGGAAAACCTTCCCAGAAATCGAAATCCTCGACCGGCATCTTGTTGCCCACCCCGAACTTTCCGATGAAGCCGGTGCGGTATCCCGCCGCGCGCAGCAGCATCGGGTAGGAGTTCCTCCAAACCTCTTCTGGAAGTTCCTTGTCGAAACGATGCAGGTCCATCGGGCCGCCATAACGCCCGGAGAAGATCGAGGCGCGGCTGGTGCAGCAGATCGCGGTGGTGACAAAGTTGTTCCTGAAAAGGACTCCATCCAGCGCGAGACGGTCGATGTTGGGGGTTTGCAGAAAGGGGCGCCCCATGCAGCCGAGGGCATCCGCGCGGTGGTCATCGGTGAGGAGAAAGAGGATGTTGGGTCGTTTGCCTTCCCCGCCGGAGGCGCGCCTTGGGAGCGACAATCCGGCAAGTCCGAGCGCGCCGGCCGCCGCGCCGGTCTTCAGGAAGTCTCGTCGAGAGTGTCCAGGCATCTTTGCCTCCTCGTGGATTCCCGCTTGCGCGGGAATGACAACTTCATGGACGCCACAGTACTTCCGTCCTTCCCGCGGAGGCGGGAATCCAGATCCGCTCTTCGGAAAGATCGTGTCAACCAGCCGCGCCATTTCCCTTCAAGAGATACGGCAGCCACTCCGGTTGAACAAGCCCGCACGACTCAAGCAACTCCTTGTCCGCGAGGATTTTGTCCGCCGGGCCGGAGGCCGCCACTCGCCCACGATTCATCAGGGCCACATGGGAGCAGACCCGCAGGACCAGTTCGTAATCGTGCGTGGCGATCAGCATGGTGAGCGGCATGTTCTCCAAGAGCTGGAGGATCTCAACCCTCCCGCGCGGATCGAGGTCATTGGTCGGTTCATCGAAGAGCAGCAGCTCCGGCTCCATCGACAGCACCGAGGCGACCGCCACCTTGCGCTTTTCGCCGCCGGAAAGGTGCTGCGGAACACGCTTCTCGTAACCTTCGAGTCCCGCGCTCCGGAGCGCGGCGTCGGCGCGCGCGCGCGCCACTTCCGGGGGAAGATCATGGTTGAGCGGCCCGAAGAGGACCTCCTCCAGCACGGTGGTGCAGAACAGCTGGTCATCCGGGTTCTGAAACAGGAAGCCCACTCGCTTGCGGATCTCCACCATCTCCCTCGGGTTGGAAAGCGCGCTGCCGAGGACCTCAATCGCGCCGCTCGCGGGGCGAAGGAGCCCATCCGCGAGCAGGAGCAGGGTGGTCTTCCCGGCCCCGTTCGGACCGATCAGCGCCCACTTCTCCCTTTCGCGCACCACCAGGTCGCAACCCTCCAGGCTGTGAGTGCCGTCCGGATAGGCGAACGAGAGCTTCGAAGCGCGCAGGTCTACCCGAGCCACAAGCGGTCTCCGATCACGAGCAGCGTTGAAAGGGCCGCGAGTAGGACCAGCTTGCCCCAGTCCGACAGCTCGCGCTTGGGGGTTTCCAAAGTTCGGATCCGCCCATCATAACCCCGCGATTTCATGGCCGCGAGAACACGCTCCGCCTGTTCGTAACTGGTCACCAGGAGCATGCCCACCTGCGAGCCATAGACTCGGAACGAGCGCGCATCAACCCCCGGAGAGAAGCCCCGCGCGGCGAGCGCGAGACGCATGCGGTGGAACTGATCAAAGTACACGAACAGGTATCGATAGGTGAAAAGCACAAGTTGCACCAGAACATCCGGTACACCGAGCGCGGAGAGCGCCCTGAGGGAAACATGCAGGGGCGCTGTTCCCCACATCGGGAAGATCGCAACGGCAATCGCCATGGCCCGCAGGCTGATCACTCCGGCGAGGACAAGGCCCTCTTTCGACCAACCGACGACAATCGGGGTGTCACCCCCCAGAGTTACCCGAAGCGGCAGGAGCAGGTACAACGGCAGGAGCAGGAAGAAGATCCATTTCACCCGCGAAGCGACCTGTGTGAGCGAGAAGCCCGCCGCGCGCGCCAGCAGAATGGAGGCGGCCATTCCCATCAAAATGGCATGAACATGTAGCAGCGCGGCCAGCGCGAGAATGAAGAGGCCGAATCCGACCATCTTCAGGGCAGGGTCCCAGCGATGGACCGGGGATTCGAGGGTGGAATGGGACTCAAGACGAATGTCCATGAGCGCCCCTCTTCTGTTCACGGCGATTGAGCCAATACGCGCCCAGTCCGGTGAGACCAAGCAGGTAACCCAGTCCCGACCCGATCTTCCCCCAATCCAGCGGCACGGCGGCGCGCGCGGGCTTCCCATCTTCAATCGCCCCTTTGGAGAGAGAAGAAGATCGCGCATCGATTCGACCCGACTCGAGGGCCTTGAGAATTCGCTCGCGGGTGATCCGGTAAACCAAACGATGCCCCAAACTGTCCCTGACCACCAACCGTTCCTCCTTCTCCAGGTTGGGGACAATGTGGACACAACCCGAGGCGGAGGTTGTTCCGGACAGGACCAGGGCACCCGAGGCATCCAGAATCTGGAAGGGGAGGTTGGCCATCGGACTTCCATCGTTGTAGCTCGCCTCCAGGCGCAGCTCGATTCCCTCCACCACCATCCTCGCGCCCGCTCCATGGCCCTCGGCCCGGAGGGGGACCAGACACACGGGAACCAGGATCAGGAGCCGGCCGATTCGAGGGGACATCCGAGCATCTCCGGTTTGACCTTCTGGAGGAACGAAACCACCGAGGCCGCCACCGCCGCCTCAATCGCCATGATCGGAACATGGGCAATCAGTAAAGCCGCCGCCACTTCGCGAAAGGATTCCCCTCCGGACAGCAGCGCGAGCGCGGCCAGGATCGCGGAAAGAGCCACCGCGAAAGCGGTGAGCAGGGCCGCGAGTCCGGCACGGAAGCGCGCCGACTTTTCGCGCGCCAGCCCCTGATAGGCCCAACCGACCAAGCACGCCGGAATCCCCATCAGGCAGGCGTTGACCCCGAGACTCGCCACTCCTCCATGGCCGAACTGAAGCGCCTGAAGGGCCAGGCCCAAGCTGATCGCGATGAAGGCTCGGCCCCCCAAGATGATTCCGACCAACCCATGCAGGAGGAAGTGAACGCTCACCGGGCCGAGTGGAATCGGCAGGAGCGAGGCCACAAAGAAGGCGGCGCTCATCACCCCGATGCGCGGCATGTCCTCCGCGGCAAGGTTCCGCGCGCTCGCGGCGATCCACGCGCCGGAGATCGCAAAACCACCGACCAATGTCGGGATCGGCAAGACTCCATCGGCAAGGTGCATGAATGGGACTCTCGGCGCCGTGCGGCATCGAACGATGCGCGTGAGGCGCGGCAAGTCATATTCTATGGGAAAAGGTATGAGTATGTAAGCTCGGGTCCGGTTGGCCCCTCACTCATTTCGACCCCTCTCGACTCAAGCCGAAATCGAGCCCCGGCAGCCACACCAAGGTATGCACATGATTGGCGTTGTTCTGGCGGTTCGAGAATTGAATGTCGATTCCTTTTCCGCAGATCCGGTAGTAGCAGTTCTGCCCCCGCTCCATCCCGCCAAGCCATTGAAAGACCAGCTCCGGTTCCGCGAGGATCGAGTCGAGGTCGCGCCCCAGCGATGCAAAAGCCTCCCCTCGAAAACAGTCGAGGTAGGTCTCGAGCAGCTTCTTGAAGAGTTCGCGGCGGGATGAATCCAGATCGGCAATCCGAAGGCCCGCCCCAAGCGGGGACCGGATGGCGGCCTGTTCGGCGCCTTCGACCTCAATCGGATCGCCGGGGACTCGCGCTTTCTCACGGTCCTCCTTGCCGAGCGCGGCCAGGAATTCGTAGGCGACATCCTCCTCCAGAGGCAGATTCCGAAACCCCATCCACTCCCCCTCCAAAACCTTCGCGGGGTTCGCGCCGAGGAACAGGGGGGTCATCGAAATCGGCTTCTCGCCCTCCAGGGTCACATTGAGGGAGAGGTGGTGGCCTTCAAAGCGGAACCCCCAACGCTTATCGGGGGCCGGTTCACCCCAGAAGACCAGGTAGTACCTCCCCGGGTCTCGCGTGGGGGACTGCTCCTTGTCGAGCAGCACCTGCTCCAGGCGAATCACCCCCTTGGCCTGCTCGATCCCCGCGGGAGAGAGACAGGTTTCGAGGAGTTTCCAGAGCAGCTCCTTTTGCTCCTCGTCCATCCGCTCAATCGGAATCCCCTCACGCTCCTTGGGGAAGAAATGCCACTTGGTGCGAGCGGGGGAATCAAAGGGAAGCAGGGCCATGAACTTCCGGTCGGGGGACATCTTGGCGAGCAGCGCCTTCGCGGCCGCTAGGGTCGATTCGGCGAAGGCGGGGAATGGACTTGGAATCGAGACGAGAACCGAAAGAAAAACGATCGAGAATACGCGCTTCAGCATGGAATACCTCATCCTCCGAAGATTCCCCACGACCTTTGCCAATGGGAAGACAAAAGTATCCGCATTCACAGTGTCTGCCCACCACAAAGTCGCAGAATTGTGTTGAGAAACTCCCTCAGTTGGAGACAGCGCTGGGCGGAAACGCCAAGATCTCGACCCCTAAGAACCCTGGCCGCGTCTCGCTCCTTCACGTAACCTCTCCCCGTTGAGCCTCTTCGAAACAGGTCCCCGATTCGCCTTGAGGGTGGGTTCAAATGATTTACCATCTCGGGATCGGGCCCCGGCTCCGCCAGATTATGCCCGGCAAGGTGACGAAGGTCATCCCAGAACGGCAGTAGCCAAGCCTCAAACTCAAACTGCGCCGCGTGGGGATGGAAGCGAGGTTCCTCCCCCACCCAAAGTCTCAACTGTCGCTTAGCATCCTCCGCGTCCCTGAACTCTGGGGGCACGCTACCGGTGTAAACGTCAGTCAACGCGATTACCGCATCCGCGGGAAATTTCCTATCGTCCAAGTGCCTTCGCACGTCCCCCTTGAGCTGATCGCCGCGAGGGATTCGCCCATGGAAGGGCTTAGGGTCCAACTTTGGCATCCTTCCCTGAAGGCGGGGCTCGAGGAACCGCCGGAGAGCGGCCATCAGGACCCGCTCGGTTTTCCCTTCCACCATGATGACAATCTTCACGAACGGGCTCCGAGTTGGCCTTTCATCCAGAGCTCATCCAAGGAGTATTCCCTTAGCCATTCCTCCAGGTCCAGCGAGTCCGCCCATGTCGCCAAGGCCGACCCGTCCTCGACGACATCCATCAGGACGACCTCCTCGGGTCTCAGAAAACGAATGAATCGCTCTGAGTGCGTGGCTACAATGATCTGAGTCCGGGTGGAGGCCTCCCGCATGAGACCCGCAAGGAGACTGAGGAGTTCGGGATGAAGACTTATCTCCGGCTCGTCAATAAGCGTGATTGCGGACAAACCCGGACTCTGGAGAAGGGTCGCAAGCCATAGGAATCGAAGTGTCCCTTCCGATAACTGGTGCATGTAGAGTGGACTCGTAAAGCGGGTATCTCTCCAGGTCATGGCGAGTGTGCCCGCCGCAACGGGTGGAAAATCCAATCGGACGAATCCTGGAAACGCTGCTCGGAGAGCGTCTTCAACGGAGTCAAACCGATCACGATGACTTTCGCGCAAGGTAAAAAGGCAGGATACCAAAGCCTCTCCATTCAGTCCGGGCAACTCCGCGGGACGTAGTGGTTGTGGCAGTCGGATGGGAGCAAGGCTCTCAACATTCAGCGAATGATAATACGTGGAGGAGGCAAGGCGGCTGCGGAATTCCTCTGGTTCACGGAACATCTTGGGGACCTGGCAGAGGGAGGTCTCAAGAGGCATATGCTCCCATGTTGGTTGGACGAGCCTTTTTGAGTCGGGATCGAAATATCGTACCGCCCCTTGCGCCGAATGTACGTGCATGAACGGTGGCGGCGACTGTCTTGTCACCTGAGTCAGCGATTCCTCAGCGATCATGTATGATATCCCTGATCGCGCAAGAACCAGCTCGTACACCAATGGGTTGTGGTTTGGCACCCCCATTTGAATGGATAAACGGAGCTCCGCCGGTCCGTCCAACGTCAGAATGGACGAAATCCCCTCGAATTCGCTGATCCTCTTGCCGAGGCTACCGACAGCCGATGCGGACAACAGTGAAAGGACATCCAGGAATGAGGTTTTCCCGCACCCGTTCGCTCCGATGAGGACGCACAGATCTCGGAGGTCGAGACTGAGGTCGCGTAGTCGCCTGAAGCCCTGAACCCGAATGTGTTCGAATCGGTCCATCTTCACCTCCACCCTCCAGTTTCATCTCCCTCGATCCGCTTGTCAAAGGCGAATCCAGGGGCGGGAGAGGTGCGCTTCGCGCGGGTGTTCACGCTGCCCCCTTCCTCTTCCCCGTGATGAAATACAGCGGCCTGCCCGCGGCGGCGTACTTGATCTCATAATTGGTCCGCCCCGCAAGAGTCGCGAGCTCCTCGGGGCCTTCAATTGCTCTGGGTTCGATTTCGAAGGACTCCCCGAACCCGGCGAGCTGTTCGAGCATCCAATCGAAATAGCCGCGGTGGTCGGTGGCAAGGTTGAGCAGCGCGCCCGGAACCAGCGCGCGTCGGAGGTCCACAAGGAAATCCGGGCGGATCAGGCGGCGCTTGTGGTGACGTTTCTTGGGCCAGGGATCCGGGTAGAGCAGGTGAAAGGCTGAAACCGAGGATTCCGGGACAAACTCCTGGAAAAAACGCGCGGCTTCCTCGCGCGCCGCGCGGACATTGGCGAGCCGCAGGCGTTCCGCGCGCTCCGCAAGAGTCCGCAAGTACGCCCGGGCGTATTCCAAGCCCACAAAATTCACTTCCGGATGCTCCATGGCGCGTCCGAGTAGGAACCGTCCCTTGCCGCACCCGACCTCCACCTCCACCGGCCCGGACCTCCCGAAAAGGTCTGTCCAGTTGAGCGGCTTGGAGAGTTGGTCAGGTTCGAAGAGGATCGTGGAGTTCATGGATTCCGAAGCCCGGCTCCAGCCGCATGGACCTCCTCGGAGCGGGCGTCTATGCTAGTTCGAGGTTGCAATCAAACCACGGGAGGAAACGGAACGGAACCTCCATGGCGGGCGAAAAGACTCCGCAATACGGCGACTATCGGGTGGTCCGGAAGATTGGGAAGGGCGGATTCGGATCGGTGTATCTGGCCGAGAATCCCCTGTTTCCCAAACACCTCTTCGCGGTCAAGGTCTTCGACCCGAGAGAGGACGACATCGATGGCGCCACCCCGCTGCGCGATGAGCTCCACAACCTGATCGGTCTGTCCCACTCCAACATTGTCCAGGTGCGAGGGTTCGGCATCGAACTCGGCGGCGAACGCGCCGAACCCTACATTGTCATGGACTACATCGAGGGTCCAAACGGCGGGAGCTACAACCTCAAGCAGCACCTGATCGCCTCGGGGGGCCGCCTCGCGCCCCTCGAGGTCAAGCGCCTGTTCCGTCAGATCCTTTCCGCCCTCGCGCTGGTCCACAAGAAACGAATCGCGCATCTCGACCTCAAGCCCGAGAACATCCTCTTGGACCGCGATCTGAACGCCTATGTCTCGGATTTCGGGGTGAGCCAGACAGTCACCTCGCATTCCCTACGCGCCGACCGTCCCCCGAGCATCCAGGGGTTCTCGCCCATCTACGCCTCGCCGGAGCAGATCCGTCACGCCTACGGCAGCCGTCACAGCGATGTCTTCTCCCTCGGCGTGATGATCCTGGAGTGCCTCACCGGAATCCGCCCGGAGGTGGTCCATTCCGAGTCCAATCCCAAGGTCGATTACACCCCTCCATCCGCCTCGGGCCTGGACCGCAAATGGGACCAACTGATGGAGCGCTGCCTTTCGATTGACCCCGCGTACCGTTTCCCGAACGCCGAGATCTTCCTGCGCGCTTTGGAGCAGATGCCGAGCAATTTGCCCGGCGAGCGCTCGGACATGGCCGTGATCCGGGAGGCGCCCACTCCCGCCGCGGGGGTGCAGGTCGAGACTCCGCGCTCGGGGTTGAGCGCGGGTTCCTCGACCACGCCGCGCCCCGTGATCCCAAGAATCCCTCCCGCCACTCAAGCGGCCATCACGCCGTATGAGGGTAACATTTCGCGCCTACTCGATCGCGAGCGAATGTTCGAAAGGGAGGCCCGCGAAGAAGTCCGTCGCGTGGCGCCGAACGCGGGGGCGCTTCTCTCGGCGCGGTTTGGAATCCGGCTGATTGCTTTCTTCGGCGCGCTGATTGGGCTGTTGGTGGGGGCTTTCCTTGGGCTGAATATCGGCGAGCGGGTTGGAACTCAGTATGCGGGTCAGATCGGAAGGGTCCTGAGCTATTTTGTCAACGATGACCTGGGCACCTGGATCGGGCGTGGCGCGGGCCAGGTCATGGGAGCCATTGCCGGGGGGCTTGTGCTGGCGGGACTCGGATGGCTGCTCGGAAGACTGGCGGGCACTGGGCTGTACCGGCTGACACGCGGCGCGGAGGAGGAGTGAAGCAAGTCCGGAGGGAGGCCGCGGCCCGCACATCCGCCGCGTTGCCTTGCCACGCCGAATCTCTCTAGAATTGACTCATTCGATCCGGTTGAGAAAGAACGATGACTTATCGCGGCCATATCGAAAACGGTGTCGTGGTGTTGGATGAACCGGCGGAATTGCCGGAGAGCGAGGACCTGTTCCTCTTTCAGTCGAAATGGGGGAATGCGACAAGCCCCTGAGGGTCTTGAAATGCTCCGCCCGCCGCCCTAAGAGTCCCCCATGGCTCCGCCCCCCATACCCACTCCACGCATTGAACAGGCAATCCTCCTGATCCGTGGTCATAGGGTTCTATTGGACGAAGACTTGGCCTCACTGTATGGAGTCTCGACTGGCCGACTCAACGAACAAGTCAAGAGGAATCGGCGCCGGTTTCCCGAGGATTTCATGTTCCAATTGACTCCCAAGGAGTGGGACAACTTGAGATCGCAGTTTGCGACCTCAAGTTGGGGAGGACGCCGCTACCCACCCCATGCCTTCACCGAGCAAGGGGTGGCCATGCTTTCCAGCGTCCTGCAAAGCGACCGCGCCATCGAGGTCAACATCGAGATCATGCGCGCCTTTGTCCGAATGCGCCAAGTGCTCGCGTCCCATGCCGAGTTGGCCCGCAAGCTGGCCGCTCTGGAGCGCAAATACGACAAGCGCTTTCAGGCGGTCTTTGAAGCCATCCGCCAACTCATGACGACCCCGGTCACCAAGCTGCGCCCGATCGGCTTTCACCACCGGGATTCGGCCAAGAAATCCTGAGCGCGCTCGGTCGGACTGACCCTCTATTGCACCCAAACAGCCCTCGGCGGCGCCATCAACCCATATGGGATTATGTGATATTCGCTTCCCTTCGGGGGTCCGCTCTCCGGACCCTTCTGAAACTGCCCCGGCCAGGCGGTTCCAAGCGACGGGTTCCCATGATGAGGTCCCAGTGTGTTCTTCAGACTTCCGATCACCTCAATGGAGAATTCCACTCCCGCACCGAGCGTGGCCTCATACGGCGGCCAGGCGATAAGTTCCGAGTTCCCGCCGCCTTCCACCACCGCCACCACCCCCTCCCACTTGGGGAGCAACACTTTAAGGGCGCTCGATCCCGGATTGGACTCAGCACGATACACATAGCGCACGCCGCCGCCATAGAACGGCATCCCCTGATCCTTCCAAGAGCCCATGTCCGGCGAATTCGCGGGCCGAACCACCCACCCCTTGTCGCAACTCTCCAGCGAAAACTCACCCAGCAGATACACCGGCTCGACCTCGCAGTGGACGGAGAACTTCTTCGAGGTCAGAACCAGCTCGTTGACTCCCGCCGCCACGGCATCCCCGCAGTCGAGTAGCTCGAATTTCCGATCCAACCACCACTTTCCATTCGGCTGAAGCGGCTTCCCATTCAAGGTGAACTCGTACAGATGGGCCTGTTCGACCGCGAGCTGGAGCGCGGGCGGAGTCTCGAAACCTTTGACCGTGAAATGATAGCGGACATTAAAGCCGCTCCCCTCCTTGAACTCCGCATCGCGCGAGAGAACTCGATCCTCGAACTGGACCGCGTTGTCCCAGGGGTTCTTGTCAAATCCGCGCGCCTTGTAGATCGCGGTCTGCGCGCGGTAGAAATACACATCCTTCTCGCCGTTGCCGTCAATCTCATAGTCGCAGTAATCGAGGGGGAGAACGTTCGGGCCGTTGCGCTCGATTCGGACCAGCGTAAGCGTGGCGGGATCGGTCTTGGGTTCCGCCGGCGCCTTCGGCGAAACCGCTTCTTGGTTTGTAATCAGGTACAGCGCGCTTCCCGCCGGGGGAAGCTCAAAAGCTACCTCCACCTGCTTGTCGCGGGTCACCCAGCTGCAAGGATCACTCTTCCCCGAAAACAGTTCGAGGAGTCGAACCTGCTTGCCCTCAGTCAGCCATTTTCCGGAAGCGCTTTCCTCCATGCTGGTGTTGCACAGGAACAGGAGGCCGCCGAAATCGGTTTGGCGAAATTGATGGAAGAGTTTCCCCCCTTGGTGTTGTTCAAAGCGGATTGACGAGTATCCCGCCAAGTATTCACGGATCTTGTCCTGTCCCTGAATGACGCCATGGACTCCAGCGACTGGAACGAGCGGAATCGCCTCGCCCTCCTTCGGTTCGGGGAAGAGCGCGCTCAGTTCGTCGCTCTCTGCTCCCTCGACCCACTTCGGTCGCCCGCCGACCAAAAGAACATTGCCCCCATTCGTCGCGAACTGCTTGAGCAGACCGAAGGTCCCAGCGCCGAGATTCGCGCAAGTGTGATGGAGAACCACCAGATCATAAACACGCTCGCCGACACGGAAGCCTTTGGCCTCCACTTTGCCGTGATCGCGGATCACCTGCTCGCAACCGAGGTCATATTCGACCTGGTGCAGGGACAAATCGGTGAGGAAGGCCTGGAAGTCCTCTCCCAGCTTGTCCAGCTCCGAATTGTCCCCTTGCGAACGGTGGAGCACCCAGCCGCTTGTCGTGGGCTCCAAAACCAGAATCCGGTTACGCTCGGCGCCGCTTGAGAGCGCGAGCGAAAGGCGCGCCAGGTATTCCCCCATCGCCGAGTAATGCTCCCACCACGGTTCGTGGTCGGAGAACGAAAGCGGGTGATCGCGCTTGCGCGGCCCGCGCAGGGTCATGTAGGTGAGGTGCTGGTCGAAGAAATCGATCCCAAGGACCCCCAGCCAATCCGCGATGCGCTTCTGGTCCTCGAAGGTCATCTCCCAGCCGCCCGCGCCATACACCTCGCAGAGCCTCCGCGCGCGCCCGAGCTGGTTCGCCACCGAGGCGACTTCCCTGACCGCGCGGACATTTCCGAACTGGGCATGCACACCCTCGTTATACTGGTTCATCAGGCAGTCGATGCCGGGCATCTGCTGCCAGGCCGCCATCGCCATGTTGTCGGGCACGCTCGCCGGGCGCGGCCACTCGTGCTCCCAATAGTGCCCGGTGAAGTTCAGGCGGTTCCTGGCGCATTCGTCATAATAAGGCTTGGCCCAGCGTTCGATGAACAGGTCGAGCAGGAGTTGAAAGTAATCATAACGGACTTTGCGGAAGTCCCCGGTATCCTCGAACAGAGAAGGGAGGCTCGCGAGCAGGTCATAACCGCAACGACTCTGGAATTGCTCCGCCAGGTCGGGACTCCAATGCAGGCTCCCGGTGGGCCTCAGGTGCGGCTCATCGGTGAAGCAGTGGCGAACCGTTTTTCCGAACTCGGCGCCAAAGGCCTTCTTGTAGGGATCGAGCGTGATTTTAATAAACTCCTCGGTCAGTCCCGGCTCGAGCAAGTCCACATACGGAAACCCGCCATTCCAAGGGGAAGGTTCACGAACCTTCAGGCGCACCAGCGCGCCGGGTCCTTTGGCTTGCGCGAGGTCCCCCTCGATCCGGATGTAACTGTCCCCTTCCCGCCTGTAGGCCGCGATCAGGTCCTCCGGCGCGGACGAGGGGAATTCGTCAACTGCTTCCCAGACTATCCCTTTACCGGCCCATTCGGGGCGCCGCGCGGGGACATGCCCCCCGGCGAATCCGGAGGGGTAGGAGTTTTCATCATAGATGTGCAGGAGCATCCCGCGGGACTTGGCGGCCTCGACCGCATGCTTGTAAAGCTCGAGCCAGCGCTCGGAAAGATAGGGGGTGATCAGGCCGGGCCTTGGGTGAACAAAGGCCTGGAGGACCTTGGCCGAGGCCAGCATGTCGAGCTGCTGGTCGATTTCTTCCTCGGTGATGTCATCGTTCCAGACCCACAGCGGCGCGGAGTGGAACTCGGCGGGCGGGGTCTCGAAATGGCGGAGAAAGGCGTCTTCGGCGCCCAGTGCGGACATGGCGCCACAGTACCACACAATCACTGAAATCGGGGCCAACAGGGTCAGGGTTCTCATGGTGAGATCGGTGCCTTTCGCGGGTTGGAATGGGAGATGCTATTATAGATCGGCTTTACCGGAAGGTCCATTCGGAATTGCGGGGGGGGATAGGAATGGCCTACAATCCAGGAGACTGATCGAATGGAGAGGTTGTGATGACTTACCGAGGCCATGTGGAGAACGGGGTGGTGGTGCTGGATGAAGGCGCCGAGCTGCCCGAAGGGGCGGTGGTGGAGGTGGATGTCCTGAAAGAGGATGACCCGGTCAAGTCGCTCCGCGAGCTCCTCCTCGAATTTGCGGGTTGCATGGAGGGATTGCCATCCGACCTGTCCGTGAATCACGACCACTATATTCACGGCACGCCAAAGAAATGAGGCGGGTCTTCGCGGACACAGGGTACTTCCTCGCTCTCTTGAACCCACGTGATGCCCTGCATCGGGTGGCGTTGGACCTTGCGCAAGACCTCTCCTATCCATTACTGACAACGACCTGGGTCCTGACTGAGGTTGCCGACGCCTGCGCGAAACCTCCAAACCGTCAGAGGTTTACAACCTTCGTTGACAGGCTGCGAAGGGACCCGACGGCGACGGTTGTCGGCCTCGATCAAGACCTGTTCGAGCAAGGCTTGGGCCTCTTCAGGAACCGTCCCGACAAGGAGTGGTCCCTCACCGACTGCATCTCGTTCGTCGTGATGGAACGGGAGGGTCTTACCGAGGCTTTCACCGGAGACCGGCATTTTGTTCAGGCCGGGTTCAACGCCCTCTTGGCCTGACCCCCTCCGTTGCTTCCCCATCCCGAATTCCCTTAGAATAACCCTGCGAGGAAGAGCGGAGAGAAAGAAATGACCTATCGCGGCCATGTGGAGAACGGGGTGGTGGTGCTGGATGAAGGCGCCGAGCTGCCCGAAGGGGCGGTGGTGGAGGTGGATCTCCCTGAACCCGAAGATCAAGGAGAGAGCCTGCGTGAGCTCTTTATGCGCTTTTCCGGCGTGGTCAAGGGCTACCCCTCCGACTTCTCGGAAAACCATGATCACTACATTCATGGGACTCCGAAGCGGTGACAGCCGTTTTCGCGGACACGTTCTACTTTACAGCCCTACTGCTTAACAGTCCGTTGAAAATGTCATCCTGAACGTAAGTGAAGGATCTCAACCCGCCATGGAGCGCAACAAAACGTTGAGATTCCTCGCGGTCACTCGGAATGACAGATATATGAGACGGACATATTCAACGGGCTGTTAAGGATGACGAATGGCACGAGAAAGCGGAGCGTGTCGGATCGTCTTTCAGGGGGCGGATAGTCACCACCGACTGGGTTCTGACCGAGTTCATCAATGGTCTGGCCAAGGGGCCCCACCGAACGGTGGCGCTCAACTTTGTTCGCGCCCTGATGGCTAATCCGAACGCGAAAGTTGTTCCAGCCAGCCGAGATCTTTTCGAGGAAGGCCTGAGCTTGTTCTCCCGTCGCCCCGACAAGGAGTGGTCCCTCACCGACTGCATCTCCTTCGTGGTGATGGAGCGGGAGGGGCTGACCGAGGCGCTCACCGGGGACCGGCATTTTGTTCAGGCGGGTTTCAAAGCCCTGCTGGGTTGACCGATCCGTTGCCTCCCCCTCCCGAATTCCCTTAGAATGACCCTGTAATCAAGAGCGGAGAGAAAGAAATGACCTATCGCGGCCATGTCGAAAACGGAGTGGTGGTGCTGGATGAGCCGGCGGAGCTGCCCGAAGGGGCGGTGGTGGAAGTGGATTTGCCACGGCCCCTTCCGAAAAAACCGGCCCAAGCAGTCCATCTCAAGTATGCGGGTTCTATCGAAGGTCTGCCCCCGGATTATTCGTTGAATTACAGACAATACCGCGCGAGCGCGAACGAATGAGACGGGTGTTTGTGGACACCAATTACTACTTGGCGCTCCTCTCAAAGCGGGACAACCTCCACAAAGCCGCTCTGGCCGAGGGCGGAGACCCTTCCATCGAATTTGTGACTACTGAATGGGTCCTGACCGAACTCATGGACGCCTTGAGCCAGGGCGCCGCCCGGAAAATCGCGGTGGGCTTCATCCAAGAGATCCGCGAGAGTGACAACGTGATCATCGAGTTTGCGACCCACGGACTTTTTCAATCCGGACTTGACCTTTACATCGCGCGTCCCGACAAGGAGTGGTCCCTCACCGACTGCATTTCGTTCGTGGTGATGGAACGGGAGGGACTGGCCGACGCGCTTACCGGGGACCGCCACTTTGTCCAGGCCGGATTCAACGCCCTGCTGGCCGGATAGCCTCTCCATCCCCGGCTCACTGCTCTCCTCCCAAACCCAGTGACCTAGCCATGTCGCTGTGCTATCCTCTTACCGGTGTCGGGTTCCATCTCCTCCTCGAAGGAGGCTGCCATGCTCCGGGTCCATCTGTCCGCGCCCCTCTTGCTCGTGCTTCTGTCCCTCTCCGGTTCGACCGAGGCGCGGACCCTCTCGGTGGGAACAGGCGGGGAGTTCGACACGCTCAGCGCGGCGGTTACGGCTTCGTCCACGGGTGATGTGATCGCGGTGGCTGAGGGGGTCTATGACGGGACCAGGGGGGAATCGTTTCCGATCCAGTTCACACACCCTATTCGGATTACTGGACCTACTGAGAATGTCGACCATGCAATACTCAGAGGCGATGGACAGGGCTCGCTGATAATCGGGAGAAGTGTTGAAGGGATCGTGTTGGAACACTTGATGTTTGAAAATGGCTCAAGCGATATCGGCGGTGGCATGCGGTTTGAAAATGCTCATGTAACGGTTCATCGTTGTGGAATACGTTCGAATGTCGCGGTGGAGTCTGGAGCAGGCCTATACGCTTTCAAGTCGCAAATCGTTTTGACTGAAAGCGAAGTCATTGGGAACCATTCAATCAGTGTAGATGGTGAAGCAATTGCTTTGTTCCAGTGTGAAGTGGTTGTTAAATCTTGTTCAATCACCGGGAATTGTTCATCCGGATTAGTCAACGTGTTTGGAAGTATAGTTCTTGAGGACACGACAATAGCTGAGAACTGCTTTGTTGGAGCTGATATAGGGTTTGTCACGGGTCCAAGTTCAGTGCAACGATGCCAGTTCGCAGGTAACGGCGAGCACGGGTGCAGTGTAACTGCTCCGCATTCAAGCGTACTTATTGCGCGATGTGAGTTTCGTGACAACGGGAACTTCCCAGATTATCCTTTTGTTACGGAAGGTGGAGGCCTGTATCTCGCGTCGGCGGAGAGGACCACGATAGAAAATTGTGTGGTTGCGAACAACGAGGCAACGGTAGGCGGTGGAGTTTTCATTGTTTTTGGAAGGGGTGAGATCGCCCACTGCACGTTTACTGGTAACACGGCTCGTTACGGAGGATCTATTCTATTCGAACGTGCGACAGGGTTTCGGGTTCGTAACTCGATAATTGAAGACTTCAGCGAGTATCCTATCGACCCTTTTACAGATGGATTTGTGAGCTACTCCGCAGTCTCCGGCGGTTATCCCGGGATTGGGAATACTAGCTCCGACCCGCTCCTGAGGGGTGCAGAGAATGGCGACTTTCACCTCCTTCCCAACTCCCCTTGCATCGACAGCGCCTCGGTTGTCGGGCCAATAGATGACTTTGCAGGAAATCCAAGGCCAGTAGACATTCCTGGTATCGAGCGCGAGGGGAACGGTGCCTTTGACATGGGGGCCTATGAGTTTCAGCTCTCAGACCTCCCCACCCCCACGCCATCGATCACCCCCACCCCAAGCGTGACTTCCAACCCAACGGAAACGGGAACGCCCACAGCGGCACCCACACCCACGTTCAACACCGACATCAACCGCGATGGGCGCGTGGACGTTCTCGACCTCCTCATACTGACGGAAGATTTGGGGAAGGCCCCAGCGGGGCGCTGAGGCGACGCGGTCAACCCAACCACCCGCGTACCATCGCCACCGGGTTCCAGCCGGTGATGAGCTGAATCCCTGTAAGAAACAGCAACGTGTAAACAATCCGACTGAAAACCATCTCGTTCATCGCGCGGTTCATCCATACCCCAAGACCCACTCCCACCGGCACGAGCGGCATCAGGAAAAAGCTCATCTCCAGGTTCTCCTTGGGGAACAACCCGAGCCACCAGTAGGGGACCAGCTTCATGGCATTGATCGCGGCGAACAGCCACACGGTGGTTCCCACGAACAGGCGACGGTCCAGGTGTTGCGGGAGCAGATACATCGCCACCGGCGGCCCCCCGGCATGCGCCAGCGCCGAGGTGAACCCCGCCGAACCCCCGAGCAGCCACCCATGCCACCCTTTGGGGTGATACCTTTCAAGCTCCTCCTGAATCCAGGCGCGTCCCACCTGATAGATCACAAACAAGATCGAGATCCAGCCGATCAACATCTTGAGGCTCTTCTCGGCCACTTCAGGCTTTCCTTGGAAATAGGCGATGGTGAGCGCGCCGAGCGCGATGCCGAGCGCCGAACCGGGCAGGAGCTCCTTGAGGCTCCGAACCGCGAAAACCCTCCGATAGAAATAGATCGACACCGCATCACAACCGCACAGCAGCGGCAGGAGGATCGCCGCCGCCTGAGTGGGGGACATGACCAGCGATAGCAGCGGGGTGGCGATCACTCCGATCCCCCCGGCGAATCCGGCCTTGGCGATGCCCACCAGGATCACGCAGAGACCGGACACGATCCAGGTCCAGAGATTGGCGGTGTCCACCGGAGGCGCGGCGCTTTCGGCTCGGATCGGCTGCCCGCTCAGCGGACACAGAGTCCGACAAATTTTTCGGTCTGTTCGCGGATCGCGCGTTCGGTCGGCAGACGCTCCATCGAGCTCGCGCCATAGAAGCCATCCACCGCCTTGCAGGTCTTGAGGATGAATTCGGCATCCTCCGGCTCCGCGATGGGACCGCCATGGCAGAGCATCAACACATCGGCGCGCGCCGACTTGGCGGCATCGCTGATCTCATCAATGATCGGGACACACTGTTCAAGGGTCCTTGCGGTGTGCGCGCCGATGGAGCCGGAGGTGGTGAGTCCCATGTGCGCCACCAGGATGTCGGCTCCGGCCCGGGCCATCTCGGCGGCATCGGCGGGGCTGAAGACATAGGGGGTGGTGAGGAGATCGAGGTCCCGCGCCAAGCGGATCATCTCCACCTCGCGGTCATAGCCCATGCGAGTCTCCTCCAGGTTGGCGCGGAAGCCCCCATCAATCAGCCCGACTGTCGGAAAGTTTTGAACCCCGGCGAATCCGGCATCCCGAACTTGGGGAAGGAAACGACTCATGATCCGCATCGGGTCGGTCCCGCACACCCCGGCAAGGACCGGGGTCTTCTTGACCACCGGGAGCACCTCGGAGGCCATCTCCATCACAATCGCGTTGGCGTCTCCATAGGGCATCAGTCCCGCGAGCGACCCATGCCCGGCCATGCGGAAACGGCCGGAGTTGTAGATCACGATCAGGTCGATGCCGCCGGCCTCCTCGAATTTGGCGCTGATTCCGGTCCCGGCGCCACCGCCGATGATCGGGCGCCCCAAGGCGATCTTGGAGCGAAAGCGGGAGAGGATTTCCTCACGGGTTTCGGGCATTGGACAGGGCTCCTTTCTTTCCACCTATTGAACCGCGGACTGCCTTGAACCACGGAAAGGTGGATTGCCAAGGGAAGGGCGCGGAAGGCGCTCGATCGGAGTCCTTGCTTTCCGCGGGCTTCCGCGCACTTCCGTGGTTTCCGTGGTTCAATGGTTTTCGCGCCGCATCATCTTCAAGAGCTCCTCCGCGCAGATGCGGGCGAACTCGGGATCATTGATATTGTGATCCAATTCCACAACCGGGATGTCTCTCCGGAGATCCTCCTTGAGAGAGCCGAGCAACGCCTGATCCGCCTCCGGCCACCAGAAGGGTCCGCCCGGCGAGTCGATCATCGAGAGCCCCTTGAGGGGAAACAGGACTGTGACCGGCCCCAGGCTCTGGTTCAGTTTTTCGGCGAGGATTCGTCCCAGCTCGCGGTTCTCCTCCACATTCGTGCGCATGAGGGTCACATTGGGGTTGTGGGGATAGAACTTGCGCCCCTTGAACCTGTCCGGGACCGTTTCCGGAGCCCAGAAGTTGACCATGTCCAGGCATCCCGGGACCACCACGACGGGGATCCCGATTCTCGCGGCGGCCTCGAGGCGAGTGGGACCCGCGCTGAGCACCCCCCCGACCAGTTCGTCCGCCCACTCCGTGGTGGTGATATCGAGCACGCCCGAAATAAGCCCGGCCTCAATCAGGCTCTCCATGGTTCTCCCGCCTGTTCCGGTTGCATGAAACACCAGGACCTCGTACCCGCGTTCTTCGAGGAAGCCTTTCGCGGCTTCCACACAGTTTGTGGTGTTGCCGAACATCGAGGCCACAATGAGCGGCTTGTCTTGTCCGAAAGGGACCTTGGCGGTGACCATCCCGCACACCGCGCCGGCGGCGCGCGCGAGAACCTCGCGGCTGATGCGGTTGATGCCGGAAATGTCCACAATGCTCGGGATCATCACAATGTCCTTGACCCCGACATAAGGCGAGACATCGGTCCCCGCGAGGGTGGAGACCATGACCTTGGGGACCCCGATGGGGAGCATCCGCATCGCGGCGCAGGCCATGGCGGTTCCGCCCGAACCGCCCATCGCCATCACCCCCTGAAACCGTCCCTCGGCGTACAGCTTCGGAACCAGCGCCTCGGCCCCGCGAGTCATCGCCGCCACCGCCTCGCCCCGGTCGGCTTTGGAGACCAAGGCCGCCAGAGCCGCACCACCCGCCGCGGCCACCTCCTCGCGAGGGATGTTCGGCTCAAGTCCCGGCGCGCCGAGAATCCCGAGGTCGATGACCAGGGCGCCCAGCCCAGCGGCCTCGATGCACTCTTTCACGAAGCGGTATTCGGCGCCCTTGGTGTCCAGGGAGCCAAGGAGGGCAATGGTGGGGGGCATGGAATTCATTTACCTTCCGGCGAAACTGTTGCAGAGACAGGGTCTGATAGAATATTCCTCGTGCGCTCTGGGAGAAAGGGGACACCGAATGGTTCGGGTCCGGAGAAAAGAAAGAGGGATCTTCAAATTGATTTCCTGCCTTTACAACGGGACGCAAACGCGCTAACGTTCCTAGAATCGTACGCGTCGGGAATGCCTGGAAATGGAGCAGGTCACCAGGCTCATCGGTTTGTAGGTGAGACCTTACGATGCGACTTGATCAGTCCCGAAACCTCCACCGCCGTTTTACTCAATCCGCTCCCTGCGACCCATGGCCGGAGGGCATTCCCCCCCCACACTTTTTTATGCGCGGGTCGGGATCCCATGTCTGGGATGCCGACGGAAATGAATACATCGATTACATCCTGGGGATGGGACCGCTCATTCTCGGACACTCGCCCGCCACGGTGATCGAAGCGGTCACTCGCCAGCTCCAGGATGGACTGCTGTTCGCCACCCCGACTGACCTTGAAATCGAAGTCGCGGAATCCCTGAAAGCGCTTGTCCCCTGCGCGGAAAAAGTCCGCTTTGGAACCTCCGGCTCCGAGGCGGTGCATGCCGCGCTGCGATTGGCTCGCGCCGCGACGGGCAGACCGAGGATCCTCCGTTTCGAGGGCCACTACCATGGCTGGTTGGACAACATTGCTTGGGAAGGCGCGGGTGGAAATGGGGGCGGCGCTCTCAAGCCCAGCGCGGCGAAAGGACAGATTCCGAGCGACTCGGAAGGTCTGTTGATCCTCCCTTGGAATGACTTGGAGGCGGTGGGGGACCTCTTCCGGGGTAAGGGGAGCTCGATCGCGGCAGTGATCTTGGAGCCGGTGATGGCGAGTTGCGGAGCGATTCCCCCGACGAATGGTTTTCTCGCGGGCTTACACGAATTGTGCGCGCGTCATGGATCGGTCCTGATCTTTGATGAGGTGGTGACCGGTTTCCGTCTGGCCCTCGGAGGAGCCCAAGAGTTCTTCGGGGTCACTCCCGACCTCGCGGTGTTTGGAAAGGCGCTTGGCGCGGGAATTCCGATCAGCGCGGTGGCCGGCGGGGAGCGAGTCATGAGGCATTGGGGGGAAGCCAGCCCGATTCTCGCCGGGACACACTCGGCCAACCCGGTCAGTCTGGCCGCCGCGCGCGCGACCCTGGAAACTCTCTCCGCCGACGGAGGGAAGCTCCTGCTCGGGATGCGCGAGACCGCCGCGAAGCTGCGGTCCGGCCTTGAGGCCCTCCGCGAGCAAACCTCCCTTCCCCTGACCATCCGCGGCGTGGGACCTCTGCTTAATGTTTCGTTTGTCCCACGGGACTCCTCACCCATAACCGACCATCGGTCCTATCTCCAAACTGACTTCGCCCTCACCGCGCGCCTTTTCGACTCCCTTCGCGCGCGAGGCGTCCATGTCGGCCATGATGGGCGCTGGTTTCTCTCATCGACCCACACGGATGAAGACATCCAACGGACCTTGGCGGCGATGCAATCCTCCCTCGAGGAGCTCGGAGCGGAGTCCACGAGTTCAATTCGGAGGCCGAGGGGGGGCGGCGCCTTCGACGGAAATGGGCAAGCTCACAAGGTGGGGTGGGTCCGAGCGGCGCTCTCGCCCCTGTGCGCGAGGATTCATCGCCGGTACCAACACGAGCGGGATCGAGCCTATCGTTCTCTGGAAGAGAATCATCCCAGGAATTATCACTGGATTGTCGGGTGGGAGGTGTCGCACAAATGCAACCTTTCCTGTGTGTATTGCGCGCAGGACCACCGGAACGGGCATCCCAGCGAGGATTTCGAGAAAGGGCTTGCGCATGTTCTTCGCATTCAGCCCCGTCTCCTGTGGGTCACCGGCGGCGAACCTTCCCTGGTTCCGAAACTCCCCGAGACCCTGCGTCGCATCCGCGTGGAATGCGGCAACCCTGCAATCCTGATGTCCACCAATTTCCAGCGGCCTGCGGCGGTCTTCGATGAGTTCGCCGAGGTCCTGGACTTCCTGTTCATCACGCTCGATGGAGTGGAGGAGGACAACTGGACCACGCGCGGATTCAACGGGCGGAAACTGCTGGAGCGACTCGCTGAGTTCATCCCACGTCATCCGAAGCTGTCTATCACCCTCACGACCGTGGCGACTGTTCACAACCTGGACACTTTGGAGAGCTTTGTCGATTCGGTTCAGACTGTCTTGCCGGGGATTCAGCAGTACATCTGGCCCATGAATCCCACCTTCCATCCGCTCTCGGTCGGCGGCTCCCCGGAGACGGCGGCTCGCTTCGCCGAGATTATGGAGCGGCTTTCCATTCGCTATCCGAGCATCCGAGGCTCCACGCCCAAGAACAAGGAGGCGCGCGTGGAACACGGGGGCAATGGATCGCTCCTCCGGCGATGGCTCAGGGATTCCGATCTGGTCCGCTGCGACCGTCAATACTTCTACGCGGATATCGGCGCGGATGGGCTCCTCATGGACTGCCGCTTGGCCCGCATCATTCCCAACCTCGACCACCGCGCGAACCAGGCGCTCGAGAAAGGACAGCCGCTTGAGCTTTACCGCGCGCTCCAGCTGCTCCGAAAGCAGACCCGCGACATGGAAGGCTACAATCCTGTCTGCTCCCACCCCTGCACTTGCGTGGAAGGTCTGGGGGAGGTGGTCCTGTCGAGCAGTCGCGAAGACCCTCGGCTCCACTCGGTCCCGCAGCTCCTGGGGAGCCGTTTTCGCCCCGAGGATCGCCGCGCCGCGTCCGAGTTCATTCAACGGCACATCAACTCCCTTTTCGAGGAATCCTTCTTCGATGAAATCGGACCCAAGGCGGGTAGGGGATGATGGCGACGGCAATCGGGGCGGTGGTGAGATCGCTTTCGGAGGTCCTTGGGTGGCACGCTCGCAGGAATGGATCCCCCGTTCGGAATCTGGGGCGCGAAATCTATCTGTTGATGGACCTCTCCACAACGTGCGACATCCTGTGTTCGCACTGCTTTCGTAACGCGTATACGCCCGCGCCAAGGACAATGACCGCCCGCGAATTGGAGGTTCTTGAAACGAGCGTCTTTCCGCATGTGGATCGCCTCGCCTTTTCCGAGACTGCCGAGGCTCTGCATGTCCGCATGATGCCGGAGGCGCTTTCCGCCGCCCGTCGCGCCGGAATCCCCTTTATTCGTATTCAATCCAACGGCACACACCTCTCGCCGGAGGTGGGCAAAGTCCTTCTGGACCATGCTCTGAACGTTCTCGGCGTTTCCCTGGATGCCGTCACACCCGAGACCTTCGCGCGAATTCGCAAGGGGGCTGATTGGGAACAGGTTGTAAAGAATGTCCGCGCATTCGCTCGCATGCGGGATGCGCGGCCCGAAGCGCGGACCCGCATCGCGCTCAACTTCTCGGTGATGGTCCAAAACGCCGCCGAGGCCCCGTCCTTCATACGATTCGCCAAGGAACTTGGGGCCGACTCGGTGAGCTTCACCCACCTGATGATTGAGACTGAGGAGATGCGCTCCTGGAGCCTGATCCACGATCCCGTGCGCGCCAATTCCCTCTTCTCCGAGCTGCGCGAGGAGGCCGAGCAGGTGGCATTCCCTGTCCTTGTCCCCGAGGATGTGCCCTCGACCCTGAAGCCGTTCGATGGCGCCCTGCTGGAATCCCCATGCTACCATGGCCCGTGCCAGGCGGCTCGCGAGAAGTGGGTCTATCTGATGGCGGATGGAACTTGCCACCCCTGCCTGAACCTCCAGGACTGCCGGCCGATGGGGAATGTGTTCGAGACCCCACTTTCCGAGCTTTGGTTCGGCCCACGGAACCAAAGCTTCCGACGCGGAGCCTTGGTCTCGGGCCATGTGGAAGGGTGCGACCACTGCAAGATTTTCATCGACCCCTCCGAAACCGGAAATGAAATGGCCTACATGGCCAAGCGCCTGACCACCCGTTCCGCCGCGAATTTGTGACGATTGTCTTGACTGATCCCGAGCCCCTATCTCGGTCCCGAGCAGCCAACCTTTGCAGAGACAGAGCAGCCGATACAGAGCCGTCCAACACGATTTACGACACCCTATGTAACGGTGCAAGCTGCGCCATCTTAGTAGCCTCCATGCGGGAATTGGGAGGAGGGGTGTCTTGCCCAAACGGGAAGTGCAAGTCCCGGATTTCATGCAACTCGCGGTTCAGGACGAGATTCTCCGCCTGGAGGAGTCCCGCGGTGAGCATCATCATTCAAAGGCCAGCGAATAGATGTCCGCCTCGCGCAACACAAAGCGGACGACAACCGGGTTGCCTCGATGCGCGGCGACACTGCGATTCCCCTTCCAGCTAACTCGCCGATCAAGAGCGTCACCGTAGATCGGATCACACTCGTCAAGCGTAAAGCCGGGGATTGGCGTGCCGCCGGGTTCGCGGATCTCGACTTGGATCCTACCGGCGGCACTGGTGGCGGCGTTGAGCGAGAGTTCGTGGCCGGAGAAGGTGATCGGCTTGGTTGTAAACTCGCCTTCCTGCAATTTGGCGTGGACGGAGGCGAAACCGTCGATCCGCAACGCATAGCGGCGGAGGCGCGAGTCGCGCCCGGTGAAGTAGGACTCTGTGGCGTAGAGGGAGAGCTCCCTTGGGGAATCGTCGCGAGCGGATTGGGTTTCAACGACGTGCCAAGCGATATAGTTGTCGCCGTATGACCAGTTGTGGCGCGTTCTAAGTCCGGGCCGTAGAAACACGTCGTTACTCTGGCGGAAGCTTTTCCCGTCGCGGCTGGTGATGTAAACCGAGTCCGTGACCGCCGTGCCGTAGCGCGGCGAGACGCTCATGCGCTTTTCCCGAAGGTCCCATTCAGGCAACAACTTCGTGGATTCTGTAAAGCCGTGATCCACATACCGTGCGGGGAACCCGATATAGAGGTGCGGCGCCCGCGAATACGGTTTGATCTGGTTGATGTAGAACTGCGCGAGGGGCTGCGGGCCCTCACCGTCGGGAAAGGTGATAGCGCCTTCTTCGGTCCAGTGGAGGTAATCCTTGGAAACCGCGCGGTTCACCCGGCGCGTTCCCTTGAAGTTGCCTTGTGAAAATGTCCGGTAGTAAAGGACATACTGCCGCTCCGCTTCGGACCAGAAGGAAACGTTTTGCGAGTCGAAAGCGCCGTTACTAAAGACCGGCGCGTCGGCCATGGGCGTCCAGTGGATGCCGTCCGGCGATTGATAGACCCAGATCCCCTTGCCGGTCTCGGCGCCCGCGCCGGTAGCCTTGTATCGGGCTTCGGGCGTTGCGGTAGGGTTCTCATCAATAAATGGAGAGAAGTCGTGACAACCGCCGCCGTCGCCCATCTTGTTAAGGATAATGTTGTTGTCTTTGGAGCCGTTGAACTCGCAAAGGCCAAGGCTGGGGCGCACCCAGGTGATGCCGTCCTTGCTCTCGAAGTAGGCGATGCTCAGCGGGCCACCCGGTTCAATGCCGGTGGGGATCTGCCAGGCATGGTAGTACATGCGGTAAACGGACTCGCGCGCGTCGTGCAGAACGGTGTAGTAGCCGCAGCCGTTCCCTTCCCACGGCGCGTCGCATTGGACCGCGATTTCCCGGGGTTCGGGCTGATGCACGAGTATCTGAACATTCTTCATCTCGCCGATGAGATGGTTGTCGATAAACAGCTCGCGCCGGCGGGCAAGGTCTATCGACTCAGCGAAAACCGGGTGCGCCAGGCAGACCAGCAGGCCTGCCGTCATTCCGAGGGTCAGATTTCCTGTGGCATGCATGCTTCGCGCACTCCCCGCGCCCCACTCGTTGGGGCGAATGCAGTAACCGATCTGACCGCCTTCGATGAGTAGCCCCTCGTTCAGGACATGCCGGAAACTCACGGTTCCGAGAAGCCTTGATTCACGCGCAAACCCCAATACGCGCCGCACGGAACAAATCCGCCATGGAGGCTTTTTCCGCGCTCCAAGTCCGGAACAACTTCAGTTCACCAGGCGATCGTTGTAATGCTCCCGCGCGATGCCCATGTCGGTGGCGATCACCCGCCAGAGATCCCCGTGGCTGTTGGTGCCGTTGGTCGGGTTGTAGGGCAACCCCTCGCGCAAGCCATCCCCATCCACATCAATGGTGTAAGGGGTCTCCCGGAGCCAGTCTCCCGCCACCTTGTCCGGTCCGATCCCGAACACACCCCCATAGGACAGGCGCCCTGTCAAACGACTCCCGCGGTACTGCGGAAAGGAGTCGTAGCCGTGCGTGATCCGACCGTTGCTGAACGGGTCGGCGGTCGATGCCGCGGTCATGTAGGGGACTGGGGAGGTGAGCGGGCAATGAACGCCGGGGGCGTAAAAATCCTCCTCGCTCGCCACGAAGGTCACCAGACCTTTGTCTCTCGGGAGCGGAGGGGCGTAACAGCTGCACACCCGGTCAGGATTCCCACACCCTCCAAGTCCGAGCTTCTTGGCGCGTAACTTGGCGACCAACAGGGTGAGCTCACCCACCCCAGCGTCATTGTAGTCCGGGTACACATCCCCCCAATCCAGGACAAAGGCGTGCATGGCGGTCTCAAAAGACTTGAGGTTCCCGCGCGTGGCGGTCACCTTGGCGCGGACTTGCGCCTCGAGGAAATTCGGAAGCGCGATGGCGATCAGGATCAGGATGATGGCGATCACGATCAGGAGTTCGATCAGCGTGAAACCGCCGGGACTTGGTTTCTGGAGGGATTGCCGCATCATGTTGATACCTCTCAAGCGAGAGATGGCACGGTCCGCGCGGGTGGGACTGTTCAGGTCGATTGCCCGGAGACAGGAGAATGCTAGACGGAATGAGCCGGGGCCACAATGCCCCGGTCCGAACCTCGGCAATTCGGCGAAGGGAGGGCTTTACGGTCGTGGGGGCCCGAGCGGTCTTCGCTTTGATCCTCTCTGTCTCCCTGATCCCCCCATCCTCGGGTTGGGCGGCGGACAAACTCTACCTGGGCGAGCGCTTTGGGCAGGTGGTGATGGAAATCGATGTTCGCACCGGGGACCGCCGTCTCTTTGAAATGGAGGATTACCCCCGCGTGCTCACGGCCCGCAACCCCGCCGTGGATGGGGCCGATTCCTTCCTGTTCCTCGCCGGCGACGCCATCCAGCGTCTCTCCATCAAGCGATATCGAGTCTCCACAGGGGTGGTGGAGGGGGTCAGCGGCTACGACAACTACGCCTCGATGGAGCCGCACGGCTCAGGACCGGACATCGGAATCACCCTGGCGGACATGGTGGTAACCCCGGAAAACACGCTCCTCGCCCTCCAAGGCTCGCTTGGGCCGATGGAGATCGAACTCGACAGCGGCGACCGCAGGCTGCTCGCTGGGCCCATCAACCCGCCGACCGGCCACAATCCGCCGATGCAGGAGCCGCTCGACCTGGTGTGGGAGTCCTCGGAAACAATTCTGGTCGCGGACCGATTCCAGGGGATTTTCCGCATGAGTCGTTCGACCGGCGACCTGGATCTCCCCTATCCCACCGGCGCCTTTCTCAGTCCGCCCTACAACATCGAGCGCCTGCCGAGCGGGCAGATCCTGCATTGTCTGAGCCAGGAAGACCACGCCCTCTATCTCTTCGATCCGACCACGGGAGAGGACCAAGTGCTCTCCTCGGGAGGACCGTTTCCGGTGGGTCCCGGAATCCCCTTTGTGATCGTGTGGGACATCGCCGCCGATGAGATCGGGCACATCTATGTCTACGACCTGGGGATCCCCGCGGTCTTTGAGGTCCGCGCGAAGACCGGGGAGCGGATCCTGATCTCGAGCTCCGAACGGGGCCAAGGACCCGACCTTCTCGCGGGCCTGAGCCGACCTTCGCTCTCCGCCGGCAGGGCTTTCAAGCTTTCCGGAAGCGGCTGGATTCTCCGCTGATTCCGCGCCGACCCTGGATTTCACTTGCGACCGGGGTATCGTATCGGCGGCGAACAGACCGCCCTTTGGACTTCGACCGCTTCCCTGGAGATTCCCCATGAGTCGCTCCGCTCTCCCCGTAACCTTCCTCCGCGCTTTCGCCCTGTGCCTTCTTCTCGCCGCCGCGAGCCTGGCCGAGGAGGTCAAGATCATCCGCGATGATTTCGGCATCCCCCACATCTTCGCCGAAAGCGATGAGGGGATGTCTTACGGCCTGGGCTATGCCCAAGCCGAGGACCGTTTGGAGGAACTGCTCAGGAACTATCGCCTCGCCGAGGGAACCATGTCGGAGGCCTTCGGGAAGGAATTCTATAAGCACGATTACCGTCAGCGGGTGTGGCGTCACCGTGAGGTGAGCGAGTCGAAATACGGAACCCTTTCGGAAATGTCGCGCCGCTGCATGGAAGCTTTTCAGGAAGGGATCAAGGCCTACATGAAGGAGCACCCGGAACAGGCTCCCGCCTGGGCCCCGGAGCTCCACCCGTGGCAGATTGTGGCCCTTTCGCGCTTCATCATCTGGAACTGGCCGGAGGGGGATGCCGCCGAGGACCTCGAACGCGGCGGCATCGCCCCCGATCCGGTCGAGTATCGCGGCTCGAACCAGTGGTTGATCGCCCCCAAACGAACCACGGACGGAGCGGCGCTCGCGCTGATCGATCCGCATCTCTCCTGGTATGGCACGTTCCGGTTTTATGAGGCGCGCCTGTACGGCAAGACCATCAAGATGTCGGGCGCCGGCATCCTGGGCGCGGCGCTCCCCGCGCTTGGCCACAGCCAGTGGTGCTCGGTGGCGATGACCACCGGCTCGGGCGACACCGCCGATGTCTTTGAGGAGACTCTCAACCCGGACAATCCGCTCCAGTATCAGGTCGATGGGGAGTGGCGCGACATGACTGTTCGCCAGGAGGTGATCCGGGTGAAGAAGGAGGATGGTTCGCTCGATGAAGTGAAGGTGGAGATCCCTTACACCCATCACGGCCCGATCGTGGCGCGCAAGGCGGGCAAGGGGTACGCCATGGCGATCCCCTACATGGAGGACATCGGGCTTTCGGACCAGGTGTACGAGATGATGACCGCGAGGAACCTCGCGGAGATGAAGAAGGCGCTCTCGCGGCTCGCGCTCATGGGCCAGAATGTGATGATCGGGACCGTGGATGGCGACATCTACTACCAGCGCACCGGGAAAGTCCCGATCCGGGCCGAGGGAACCGATTCCTCCCGACCGATTCCCGGGCATCTCTCGAAGAACGATTGGAAGGGGATTCACCGGGCGGAAGACCTGGTTCAGGTCACCAATCCCCCCCAGGGGTACATGCAGAACTGCAATGTCTCCCCCTTCGCGATGATGAAGAACAGCCCGATGCGTCTCGCGGACTACCCCGCCTATGTCTATGGCGCGCCGGAGATGCCCGCGCACCAACGCGCGGCGATGGCGCTTGAGGTTCTCGACCGGGATTCGAGTTTCACCGTGGAGGAGGCGCTCGACTTGGCCATGAACACCGAGGTCTATAACGCCGACAAGTGGCAAGCGCGCCTCAATCAGGCTTGGGACAAGAAGCCATCTTCCGGTGCCGACACGGTCCGCGTGCATGCCCTGATCTCCGAATGGGACCGCCACAGCCGCCCCGAGTCAACCGGCGCGATGGCCTACAAGTATTGGAAGGACTCCCTGCCGGAGGATGCGCGCAAGGGGGATCGGATGGGGGACCCGCCGCCCGAATCGCTGACCGATGAGGAGGCCCTGGCCGCGCTCGAAGCCGCCGCCAAAAAGCTTCAAGCCGATTTTGGGAAGCTGGAGGTCGCCTTCGGCGAGGTCTACCGTGTGGGCCGCGAAGGCGGGAAGGAGACCTGGCCGGTGGGTGGCGGGAATCCGGGGAGCGGGATGGCCACTCCACGGAACATCAGCTTCAAGAAGGGCAAGGATGGGAGGTTCATCGGGTCCGGTGGGCAAACCGCCATCCAGGTGATTCAGCTCACCAAGCCGCCCAAATCCTGGACCGTGATTCCCCTGGGCGAAAGCGACCATCCGGAGTCCGGCCACTGGGACGACCAAGCCCAAAAGCTCTTCAGTCAGGGTAAGCTCAAACCCTCGTACTTCATGGACGAGAGGGGCCTTGCGGCGCACACGGAGAGGGTGGTGAGGGTGGAGTTTGAACGAAAATGACTGAGGTCCTCCAGGAAGAAACCAGGATTCTCATCGAGTTTCGCCGGATTGACAGACCCATCCGGCTGAACAATACTGACCATAATTGCAGCGGAAGGGGGCTGACTTGAGTCGAGACCAATCTCGGGGGAAACCACAATCTCGGAAATGCCCGTCCACGGAATTGAAAACTCTCCCAGAATTGAGAGGGCGTTTCTCGACCATTCTGGCGGACCCTCCTTGGAGGTTTTCCAACAGCACAGGGAAGGTTGCCCCCGAACACAAGCGTCTGCGGCGCTATGGCACAATGAGCATCGAGGAAATCTGCGGGTTGCCGGTGGTGAACCATGCAACCGATCAGGCCCATCTCTATTTGTGGGTGCCCAACGCCTTGTTGCCTTGGGGACTCCGGGTGATGGAAGCTTGGGGCTTTGAGTACAAGACAAACATCGTTTGGTACAAAGTCCGCAAGGATGGTGGGCCGGACGGACGTGGAGTGGGGTTTTATTTCCGAAACGTGACCGAGCTCTTACTCTTTGGAGTTCGCGGGAAATTGAGGACACTTTCGCCCGGCCGGAGACAGGTCAACATCCACGCTTCTCGCAAACGTGAGCATTCCCGAAAACCATCGGGTATTTATCGGATCATTGAGAGTTGCAGTCCCGGTCCCTATGTCGAACTGTTCGCGCGCGAGTCCCGCCCCGGATGGACACAATGGGGTGATGAGATTGAAACTTACGGTCAGACCAGGCAAGCGTATCCCGCTTATGACGGGGATGAATCCAGCGTTTATTCCTTCTCGCTGTAACACAGTCTGGTGATGCCAATAAGGAGCAGCGGACAGCCCCCGGCGGCGCCACTATTGACCTTGGGCATGAGCTTGTCCCAGTGCGTCGTGGAAGGTCCGTATTTCGACCCGATTCCAAGGCTATTGAGCAGGTCTTGAAGCTCGCTCGTTCGCGTTATGATTATCCCGACCGACAAGGCCCCGATACTGTGGAGTAATCGGAAATTGTTCAAATCCCGGTCATAGAACTCGGTCTTGTTGTTCCATTCAACCTCGAGGCCAATCCCCCCTTTCTCATTGTCAACCTCGTGTGTTCTTGTCGGATAGTCGCGACCATCCACGCGAAGGTCGATCTGAAAGCTCCTTTTCCCCCACCCCCTTCGCTGGAGAAAGCCATCAATTTCCTTGGGGACATTCGACCTGCCGCCCCCTTTGACTATGATCGCGCTTCGCCGCAACCGGAATGCCTCAAGGCAAGCGAGAAGATCAGACCACTGCTCCGGGAAGTCGGATGAGAGCACCCCAATTGCATGCCGATGCTCGGCAAGACAGTACCGTTCACGGAGATGTTCGGGGACGATGTCGAGCGCCATGTTTCCGAGGATGGATCTGAGAGGGGAATGGGTCAACTGGGAAACCTAGTGGGCCGCGGGGTCCCGGCGGTTCCTCTCATTCTGATCGGTGTGGATGCTTGAAATGAAGGGACGGCTGTCGCCTTAAAACCCCTTCGGCCAGTCTCGCCCCTCGGGGTCCACGGAGAGGATCTTCCACTCCCCGCGCTCTTTTCGCATCTTCAAATGGTAGAGCTCCCCAAGGACCGTGGAGTCCCTGAATCCCAAGCTGACCTCGCCCCCGCTGCGCCCCACCACCTGGATGCGGAGCTCCACCTCCGCCAAATCCTCCCCCTCAAACTCCACGCTCGATCCGAGTCGCAAGATGCTGACCGAATCCTGGCCCCGGAAGTAGCTTGCGGCCAAGCGGAGGATGTCGCTCCGGGAAAGCCCCGAGCGGTCCTGGTAGTCCGAGGAAAGAACTTGTTGGAGACCCAGCAGAGACTTCTTTTGGACCGCCTCCTCCGCGCGGGTGACAACCAGCAACACGCGCTGCGGCTCGGTAACCCCCAGACCCGAGAAGAGATAACGGCCCAAGAGGTATAGGCCCACCAGGAGGAGAATCACACGCTTCCAGTTCAGGCGGCGCAGGTCCATCGGGGAGCCTCGCGGTCTCGATTGTGGGGAGGAGCTTACGGCGTGGTTCCCTTGAAGAGCTTTTCGATTTTCTTTCGAAGCTTGGTCTGAACCGAGTTGATGCTGCCCTTGGAGTCGATCACGGTGATCGCGAACTCCTTGGTCATGGCGTCAAACTCGCCGAGCAGGCGGGATTGGTATTCGCGGAAGGAGTCGAACAGGTTGTCGGCGAGACCGAGGTCCATGCCGGCTTCCCAGTAGTTGAGCTTCCCCGCGCGCAGGACCCGCGGGATCAGAGTGTCCACATCAATCGACAGATAGAACACGGCATCCGGGATCAGGGTGAAGCCATACAGGTCGCGCAACCACTGCGAATCCGCGCCGCGGACCTTGTCGCGCGCGAGCAGCGTGAAGAGGTAACGGTCCGCGATGACCACAAAGCCCGCGCGCAAGGCGGGGATGATTTCGTGCTCCAACCGATCCGCGAAATCGGTGGCGTAAAAAAGGGTCATGGTCAGGTGACCGAGATACTTGGTCTCCTTGGCCGCCTTGAGGCCCTCGCCCACGAGCGGCGAGCGAGTAAGCCCGGTGACAAGCACCCCTTTGCCCTTGCTCTCCAGCCAGTCGTGCAGAAGGTTCACATGGGTGGAGCGCCCGACTCCATCGGTGCCCTCGATCACAATCAGCTTGCCGGGAAGCTCCAGGCCCTCCATCCCCGGAAGGCCCTGGCCGTAGAAGCGGGCCTTTTTCATTCCGATCTCCGAATCGGACGGGTCTTGAGGAACGGCTTCACGCTCTCCCGGACCTCCGATTGCATCTCCTCGATGGTCTTGTTGGAGTCGATCACCTGCAGGCCCCACTCCTCCACGAGAAGGTCGTATTCCTTCATGATCCGCTCCTGAAAGAGGCGGAAGCTCTCCAGCGGATCGTGCGAAAGTCCCAAATCCATCCCGGCCTCATAGTACTTGAGCTCGGAGCGCCCCAGAAGAATGCGCTCCAGCGCGGTCTCGAGCGTGGGCCGGAAATAAAACGCCAAGTCGGGGCGCACCGCGAAGTTGTAGAGGTTTCGGACCCACTCCCGATTCACACCGCGGACCGTGTCGCGCGAAAACGCGGTGAACACATAGCGGTCGGCCAGCACAATCATCCCCGCCTTGAGCGGCGGAATGATCGCGTGCTCAAGCCGGTCCGCGAAATCCGTGGCGTGGATCAGGCTGAAGGTGGTCGGCGTGAGGAGCTTCTTCTTCTTCCCGATCTTGGTGGTCTTCTTGACCAGCTGGGACGAATTCCACTCGGTGAAGAAGACATCATACTCCTGCTGCTGAAGCCAGGTCTTGAGCAGGTGGAGCTGAGTGCTCTTCCCGGAGCCGTCGATCCCCTCGCAGATGATCAGCAGTCCGGGGAAATCGTGGTTGGTCTTGAGGTTGGTGAATGGTTTCGACATTCCCGATGGGCCCTGTCGGGCCTCTTCCTTTGGCGCGCGGCCGAGGCCCGCCCTCGGCGGACAATCCCCGATCCGAGCGGAGACCCTTTACTGCAGCCCGTGCTTTCTCTTGAACTTCTCCACTCGTCCGGCGGTGTCCACCAGACGCTGCTTGCCGGTGAAGAACGGGTGACAGGCCGAGCAGATGTCGATGTGGATCTCCTTGAGGGTGGAGAGAGTCTCAAAGGAATTGCCGCAGGTGCACACCACCTTCGCGCTATGAATTGTCGGATGAATTTCAGCTTTCACTTGTTCGGGTCCTTGGTCCTGTTGTGTATTTTAATCGCTCCCGCCGTGGGAGCTGTTCTTGGCGATCTCCAGAACCCCCAGCGCGATGGCGAATAGGGCGCACACCGAGCCGAATCGCATGAAGGCGTCCGGGGTGATTCCATTCGTAAGCGGGGGTTGGAGGAATCCGTGGGTGTCATTGTACCCCAACACCCGCAAGAGCACGGCGAGCGCCACAAACACCGCGCCGATATAAAGCAGTTTACCGGCCCACCCAAGCATGGTTCAACCTCCTGGGGAAGTCACCCGCTCCGCCACGAATCTTGGGAAAATACAACGGCGCGCGTGGGATCGTCTAGTAGGACCGGAACTTAAACCGCCTCCTTGAGCGCCAGTTCGGGCATCGGCCCCACATCCGCCCACCCGTTTTCGTCCGGGGTCACCGTCTCATAATTGAAAAACAGCCGCCCCCACTCACTCCCAAGAGCATCATCCACTCGGCCTTTCCCGACAAAGGGGTACCAGTAGTAATCGTGATAAGCGATGCTAGCCACATAGGCCCAGGGCGCGAGCCAGGTCTTGAGCGACCACTCCAGCGGCTTCTTGAGTCCGCCCCAGTAAATCTTGTGCTGCATCCGGCTGGCGAAGGTCATCTTCGAGTAAGGACCCACAAAGCGCCAATTCTCCTCGGCCGCCTCCGGGTCCCCCACAATCTCAATCTCGCGCGGGTCCCCGACCCCCAAGCCGAGGTCGTGCGCGAGGCGGATGAACTTGATGTCCAGCGGGTCAAACCCCATCAACTTGGCGGAGATGGCATCGATGGCCACCTGATCGGCGGAGGCCAGGATCACATTCTTCACATACGGGATCATGCAGCGCGGCCCAGGCCCATCTCCCGCGAAGGTCCCATCCATCACCGCGAACACCCCGGAGTGGATCTTCTTCTGGATCATCAGCAGGTCCACCAGGGTTTCGTGGATCACCTCGTGGGTCCAGTGACGGCGCTCGTTGAGCAGACCGCCGAAGGCGTTCTTCATCGCCCCGGTCATGGTGGTGAAAACATGAGTCTTGACCGTGGGGAGATGGATGATGTTTTCCCCAATGAAGCGCTTGGGAATGTTGAAGCCGTTGGGATAGACCTTGTTGAGAACCAGGAAGTCTTTGGAAAGGTCCCCGACCGCCTCGCGGACATTGATCCACGGCTCGTTCTCGTAGAGGTGCACGTTCCCGATCCCGTGCTTCCGGACCACCGGCAGATGCTTGTTCAGGACCTCGCCCTTCTTGGCGGAAACGACCACGGTGCGGTTGTGGCAACCGTGGAGCTTCTCCCGGTCGTAACCATCCCGCAGCAGGGCGCGAATCACCCCTTCGAGCTGCCAGGGCGTGGTCGAACAGGCCGGGTAGAAATGGTGCCAACTGATGTTGATCTTCAGTCCGGTCTCCGCGGACTTGGGGAGAATCTCTTGATACCCGGCGAGGTTCATCGCGCGATGGACATCGGCCAGATAAGTTTGAGGGGAGGTCCGCAGAACGGCGACCTTGGAGCGGCTCATGGGGTTCTTTTTCTCGCTTCCGCTGAATGTTGAATCATTATTCCAAGATTAGGTCGGAATCGCAACGCTACCGACGGACAGGCAGGAATGCCTGTCCTACATGGAGGGGTGCGGTCTCTCGCGCCCGGACACGACGGAGCGTGTCCTTCCGAGCTCCGGGCTCTCGCCAAGTCCGCGTTAGCCCCCGAACCGCTCTCTTTCCCAGCTCAGGAGCCGCCAGACCCACCCCTGAAGCGGATAGAGAAGCATAGCCCCCACGGCATCCGCCAGCCAATCGGAGAAATCCGCGGTCCGCGTGGGAACATAACGCTGGTGCCACTCATCCGTGGCTCCATAGAGGGCCGAGAGCGCCGCCGCCAGCACAACGAAGCGGGTGGAGCACGGATGCCCACGCCAGAGAAACCCCCGCAGAAAAAGTACCGCGAGCACGAAATAGGCGGCGGCGTGCAGAGCCTTATCCTGGAGGTCGAAAATCTTGTGCTTGAGAATTTCCGGCGCATCCCGCGAACTGAAGAAGAAGATCAGCGCCATCAGCAAGACCGCCGGGAGCCACCCGACGATTGCCCGCGCCAGGGGAGACTTCCACACCGGGGTCTAGCGGTCGTTGTCGCCCGCGACCCGGTCGAGAAACTCCTCCAGGATCCGCAGGTGACCGGGATCGAGATGCTGGAAGAAAAAGGCGGTCTGGAAAAGGTTTTCCTCGCCCACCTCCACTTCCTCGACCCTCACCACGATTCCCTCTCCCTCGAGTTGCTGGACTTCGCCATTGTCTTGGGGAATGCCGAGACGGAAGCGGTACTTGGTGAAGAGGCTGAGGGGTTCGGGGAGAACGCACGAAAGCCCGTTCAGACAAAGGTCGCGGGTCGAAACCGTGGTCTGGCGCGCATCCAGGTGGACACTGATTTCGATTTCCGCGCGGTGACGCTGTTTGGCGCGCCTTTCGACCTTCGGCTCCTTGGAATGCGGCATTGCTAACTCCCCTCCGGCTGACTGTGCTCGAGGACATGCTCCTCGATAAAGATCGGACACCCGACTCGAACCGCGAGGGCGACCGCGTCGCTCGGACGGGCATCGATCACCACTTCCTCCTCGCCCATCATCACAATCACTTGGGCGTAATAGGTTCCCTCGCTCAAGTCGCTGATCACAATCCGGTCGATTTCGCCCCCCTGCGCCGCCACGACATTGCACAGCAGGTCGTGGGTCAGCGGGCGCGGCGGCTGAATCCCATGCACCCGAATCTGGATCGCGTTGGCCTCGCAGAGACCGATCACGATCGGGAGTCGGCGCTCGCCTTCCTTCTCGGCGAGCACAATCAGCTGTTCGTGCTCGACCTCGTTGATCCGGATCTCAAACAGCTCCGCCTCGACCATCGGTGATTCTACCCTCTTTGGCCTACATATAGCACACCGCCCGCCGGGGATACAGTCACAGGGGCCGATCCCCGCGCGGACGCGGGTGGTTGCAAGGGGAAGGCTCGGGTCCCTAAGATGCCCACTATTCCAACGAGGGAGGGCACCCATGCGCCTGATCCATCCAGTTCTTATCCCCGGTCTCTTGCTCCTCGCGGCCATCACCTTCTCCGGTTGCTCCAAGGTCGAGGGAAAAAAGAACAACGAAGCGCTCACCCTTCAGAACGGCGTCTTGATGCGCGGCGACAAACCCGCCGAGGCCAGATGCATCGAAGCTCCCGGGATCGCCAAGGTGGGAACCCCTTACGAGACTTATGCCATGGCGCTCCATCGCGCGGCGGATGTCGGAGCGAATTGCGTGTGCACCGAGCTGGACGGCTTCAGCTTGGATGGCTCCTCCCTCGATGAGGGGGCGGTCAAGGCGGCGCGGGCGCTCTTGCGCGACGCCACCCAACGTCACATGGCTCTGGTCTTCCGGGTCTTCAGCGCGAGCGCCTCGACCGAGGCCGCCTTCCGGACCAATGCGGTCAAGACCGCGGCCAAGGCCTTCGCCGAACGCCCGGAGGCGATCTATGTGATCGAAGGCTCCGGCGCCAAACAGCTCACCGCGCAATTCAAGGAACTCGCGCCCAAGGTTCTGGTCGCCTCCCCCGCCGGAGGCGATCTCGCCCTGATCGATTCCTCGACCCCCCACGATGCGAGCGCGAAACCCCCGTTCCTCCATTTCGGATCCCTGCCAATGGATCGCGTGGCTCAGCCGCATTTTGTTTTACCCGACGCCGACCGGAGCTACGCCGACCTGGATGCCGCCCTGGCCGACCCCATCGAGTCCCAACCTTGGACCCCCGACAACTCGGTCCTCTCCGAGGAAGAGCGCAACGAGGGCTGGATCGCCCTCTTTGACGGAAAGACCTTCAACGGTTGGACCATCACGGGGGCTAACCAGAACGGCTGGAAGATCAATGACGGGGTGATCGAGTGGGCCGAGGATGGCGGCGGAGTGGTGCGCTCCAGGGACCGCTATGACAACTTCATCCTGCGCCTGGATTGGAAGATCGACGCCGGAGGTAACAGCGGCGTGTTCGTCCGCGCCCCTCGCGCATCGCGCGCATCGCGCATCGGGATGGAGGTGCAGATCGAGGGGGATTACGGCGAGCCGCCCGACACCACCAGCACCGGTTCGCTCTATTCCCAGCAACCCCCCCTGCTCGCCGCTCAAAAGCCGAATGGGGAATGGAACTCCTATGAGATCACGCTGGATGGACCAAGGATCAAGGTGGTTCTGAACGGCCAGGTGGTCCAGGACCTGGACACCACCACCCACCCGGACCTGAAGCTCCGACTCCGTCGCGGCTTCATCGGCCTGCAAGATCACCACAACCACGCCGCGTTTCGGAACATCCGAATCAAACCGCTCTGAGGGGGACCCGACATGAGATTGAAACTGCCGATCCTGCTGCTCTGCTTGCAGGCCACCACCGAGGCCTTCGCCGAAACCACGAAGGATTGGTCGCAGTGGCGCGGACCGTCCTTCAACGGCTCCAGTGAGGCGGTCAACCTGCCGGAGAGCTGGAGCAAAACGGAGAAAGTCGCCTGGGTCCAACCGATGCCCGGCGCCGCCGGATCCACCCCGGTCTTCTTCGGCGACAAGGTGTTCACGACCTCCCTCGACAAGGAAACCAAGGACCTGGTGGCGTTCTGCTTCAATCGCAAGGATGGGAAGCTGCTTTGGAGCGAAGTCCTCGGCATCGGCTTCGGGGATGAGGGGCGCGGGAGAAACATGGCTTCCCCTTCGCCGATCGCCGACAGCGAGCGGGTCTACTTTCTCTTCGGAACCACCGATTTCGCCGCGCTCGATCATGACGGAAAGACCCTCTGGAAGCGGAACCTCCAGGAGGATTTCGGCAAGTTCAACATCCTTTTCGGATATCACTGCACGCCGCTGCTGTATGACGGCAAGCTCTATGTGCAGGTGCTCCAGCGGGATGTTCCGATTCATGGTCCGCCTCTCGCCGACTCCCCGGCTGAATCCTTCCTTCTGGCCGTGGACCCGGCCACCGGGAAAGATCTCTGGAAGGTGACCCGCCCCACCGACGCCGTCCTGGAATCCCATGAAACTTACTCCACTCCGATGCCCTACACCTGGGGGGATCGTCGCGAAATCCTGATTGTCGGAGGAGACTGTGTCACCGGGCATGACCCCGGCAGTGGCGCCGAACTGTGGCGCTGGGGGAGTTGGAACCCCGCCAAGATCACCCACTGGCGGATAGTCCCCTCGCTGGCGGCGATGGAGGGGTTCATCTATGTCTGCGCGCCCAAGGGCAGCCCGGTCTTCGCCATCAATGCCGGCGGCAAGGGAAAACTGAGTGATGACGCCATCGCCTGGAAGCTCGAACAGAACACCAGCGATGTGTGTGTGCCGCTGATCTACCGGGATCGCATCTATGTTCTGGATGGTGATGGGCGGGTGCTCACCTGCATGGATCCGCGCACGGGCGAGGTCAAATGGGCCGAGGAACTCGAAGGGACCGCGACCATCAAGGCTTCCGCCACCGGCGCGGATGGGAAGATTTACATCATTGACGAAGAGGGCACCGTGTTTGTCCTCGCCGCCGGGGACCGGTTCCGGATTCTCTCCAAGGTCGAAATGGGCGAGGGGCTTTGCCGTTCGAGCATCCCGGTCGCCGACGGACAACTCTTCATCCGGACCGCCGAGAATCTGTATTGCGTGGGGGATGGGGAATAGAGCATTTCTCAATCGAATGTAGCGTTGGAGGGACGCGCTTCGTCGCGTCCCGTGGCCCCGCAAGACCAGCCACGACTGAGCGTGGCCCTCCAAGGCGCTACGCGATGAGGTTAACCGCGATAAGCCCCCTTCGACCCTCCCCGAGGATGAAGAGTGAATGCCCCCCTCCCAACCTCCCCCCTCCAAAGGGGAGGAGACGTGCCCCGGACACACCCCGGTTCCATGTCCGGGATGGGGAATTGACCCCCACCCAACCTCCCCCTTGAAAGGGGGAGGAGATACGCTCCCCTCCCGCTCGCGGGAGGGGTTGGGGGAGGGTAGAAGTTCACACTCTAACAAGGATGGTTTTTCATGAGTCGCTTACGCCGCCCGCTCCTGCTGTCCGTCGTCGCCCTTTGTTTGCCAAGTCTTCAAGTCTTCGCCGAAGGCCCCTTCGAGCCTGAGGAATCCCTCAAACATCTGACCGTGGCCGAGGGACTGGAGGTCACCCTGTGGGCCGCAGAGCCGATGGTTCGCAACCCCGCGGTCATGGACATCGACTCGCGCGGACGGGTGTGGGTCGCCGAAGGGGTCAACTACCGCGGCTGGAAGGACCTCGAACCGGAAGGGGACCGGATCCTGATCCTCGAGGACACGGATGGGGATGGTCGCGCGGACTCATCCAAGGTGTTTTACCAGGGAAAAGACATCGACAACGCTCTGGGACTGTGCGTCATGGGCAACCGTGTGGCGGTCTCTCGATCCCCGAATGTGTTTGTGTTCACGGATGAGAATGGCGACGATGTGGCCGACAAGAAAGAAGTCCTCTTCGCCGGGCTCTCCGGCGAGCAGCACGATCATGGGGTCCATTCGGTGGTGTTCGGTCCGGATGGCAAGTTCTACTTCAACGCCGGCAACGAAGGCAGACAGCTCCTCCACGCGGATGGCTCGCCGGTCATCGATCGGGCGGGCAACAAGGTGGATGTCTCCGATTCCCCTTACCATGAAGGGATGGTCTTTCGCTGCAACCCGGATGGCTCCGAGTTTGAAACCTTGGCCTGGAACTTTCGGAACAATTACGAGGTGTGCGTGGACTCCTTCGGGACCCTGTGGCAATCGGATAACGATGACGATGGCAACAAGGGGGTGCGGATCAACTATGTGATGGAGTTCGGCAACTTCGGCTACAAGGATGAACTCACCCGCGCGGGGTGGTCCACCCCACGCCTGAACCTCGAGGCCGAAATCCCGCTGCGCCACTGGCATCAGAACGATCCGGGCGTGGTCCCCAACCTGCTACAGACCGGCGCCGGTTCTCCCACCGGCATTCTCGTGTATGAAGGGGAGCTCCTCCCGGAGGTCTTTCGGAACCAGGTGATTCACTGCGACGCCGGCCCGAATGTGGTCCGCGCGTATCCGGTGACCCCCAAGGGGGCGGGGTATGAAGCGCGGATCGTGAATCTCTTGCACAGCCAAACCGACACCTGGTTTCGTCCAGCGGATGTCTGTGTGGCCCCGGATGGTTCGGTCTTTGTGGCCGATTGGTATGACCCCGGCGTGGGCGGGCATGCCATGGGAGACAACACTCCGGGGGCGATACGCGGGCGTCTCTATCGGCTTGCACCCCCCGGTCACAAGGGGGTCTCCCCCAAGCTCGACTTGCAGTCCGCCGACGGGTGTGTCGCCGCGCTCGCCTCGCCCAACCTCGCCACCCGTTTCCTGGCCTGGAAACACCTCCATGAGCTTCAGGCGGAGGCCGAGGAGGCCCTGCTCGGATTGTGGAAAGGCAAGAACGCCCGACTCCGGGCGCGCGCGTTGCACCTTCTCGTCCGGATCGAGGGACGAGCCGAGCGCTACCTCGAAGCCGCGCTCCGCGACAAGGACCCGGATATTCGCCTCACCGCCCTACGAATCACTCGCTCCCTTGGATTGGATGTGATCGGTGCGGTCCGACGCCTGGTGAAGGACCCATCTCCCCGTGTTCGACGAGAGTGCGCGATTGCCCTTCGCCACTCGGATTCTCCCTTCGCCCCTTCCCTGTGGGCGGAGCTCGCCAAGCGACATGACGGCGGCGACCGGTGGTATCTGGAAGCGCTCGGAATCGGCGCGGAGGGACGCTGGGATGCCTGCCTTTCGGCTTGGTTCGAGGAAGTCGGGGAGAAGTGGAACACCCCCGGCGGAAGGGACATCCTCTGGCGCGCGCGTTGCGCCGCAGCGCCCGAATACCTGGAGCGCATCATCGCCGATCCCGCCACGGACTCCACCGCAAGTTTGCGCTATCTGCGCGCCCTCCAATTCCAACCCGAACGGCGGAAGCAGGCGGCCTTCACCGCCCTTTTCAAGCGCTCCAAGGAGACTCTCGGCGAGGACCCCAAATGGACCCGGATCGGACGCGAGCTCTTGACCCGCGCCTCCGATTTTAAGTTTGATCCAAGCGAAATCCCCGATGTGTATGTGCGGGAACTTGCCGATGCGAGTGTTGGAACCGAGAACCTGGCGGAGATTGTCAATCGCTTCAATTTGAGGGATCGGAACGAGCAGCTCTGGGCCTTCATTCTCGCCGCGGTGTCCCAAGATTCGCCCAGCCGCGGGGTGATCACACGCGCCTTGCGGGCGATGGCGGACCACGGCGGAGAGGAGGCGATCCTCGCGGGAATCAAGGCGGCGGAGCCGAGCCAAGGCGAACGGGTCGCGGATATTCTCGGAAACCTGCATGACGAAAAGGGGCGCGCGCTGCTCTCCGCCATTGCCCTGGACATGAGCCTGCCGCTCAATGTCCGCCAAGGGGCTGTCATCGGCATGGGGCACTCGCAAGGGGCCTCGATCATGCTCATCAACCTGGCTAAAGAGGGGAAACTCCCGGAGGACCTCAAGACCGCCGCGCGCGAACGGCTTGTCCGGGTTTCAACCGAATGGAGCGAGGTCCACCAAGAGCTCGACACACTCCTTCCGGCGCCCACGTCCGGCGAGGGCGCGCCGCTTCCCCCGTTGGAAGTCCTGCTCAGCCTCCCGGCCGATGCCGCGCGCGGCGCGACGGTGTTTGAAAAGGCGTGCCTGCTCTGCCATCAGATCAACGGCAAGGGTACGGAATATGGTCCCAATCTCTCCGAGATTGGCGGGAAGCTCGGCAAGGATGCCCTCCTCGTCTCGATCCTCGAGCCCAGCGCGGGGGTTTCGTTCGGGCACGAGGGGGTCACCCTGGTGCTCGATGATGACTCGGAACCGGTGGGCTACATCACCGGGGAGAATGACAAGGAGGTCACCCTCCGCGAATCCGGCGGCGCGCTGAATGTGTATCCCAAGGATCGGATCATGGAGCGCCGTAAGCACACCCTCTCGCTCATGCCGGAGGACCTGGAGAAGGGCATGACCGCGCAAGACATGGCGGATCTGTTGGAGTATCTTTCCTCGCTCAAGGCAAATTGAACGGGAGAGTGAACCCGTGCGCGCCATGGAATTGACCGAATGCGGAGACATCGATAGCTCCCCGCTGTCTCTCGTGGAATTGCCCGACCCAGAACCCGGACCGGGAGAGGTCCGAGTGAGGGTCTCGGTCTGCGCCATCTGCCGAACCGACCTGCACGTGATCGAGGGCGATCTCCCCAAGGCGAAACGTCCGATCATTCCGGGCCATCAGGTGGTCGGCGTGGTGAACCGGTTGGGGGAAGGCTGCACGCGGCTTACGGTCGGTCAAAGGGTGGGAATCGCCTGGCTGCGTTTCACCGATGGGACCTGCAAGCATTGTCTGCGCGGGCGTGAGAATCTCTGCCCGAGCTCGCGCTACACCGGATACCACGAAGATGGGGGCTACGCCGAATATGCGGTTGTGCCGGAAGGGTTTGCGTACACCCTCCCCGAGGGGCTCTCCGATGTGGAAATCTCGCCGCTCCTTTGCGCGGGCCTGATTGGCTATCGCTCGCTGGAGCGCGCCTCGGTTCCCCTCGAAGGGAGGTTGCTCCTGGTCGGGTTCGGGTCTTCCGCGCATGTCGTGATTCAGCTCGCGGTCCATCGCAGGCATGAGGTGTATGTGGTCACTCGAAGCGAGAGTCACCAGCGCATGGCGGAGAGCCTGGGGGCGGTGTGGGCCGGTTCGGAGATGAGCTCCTTGCCGCGCAAGATGGACAGCGCGATTCTGTTCGCGCCTTCGGGCAAGCTCCTGCCGCCGACCCTTGAGGCGCTGGATCGCGGCGGAATTGTGTCTCTGGCGGGAATCCACATGAGCGATGTTCCGCAAATGGGGTATGACCGCCATCTCTTTCATGAGCGCGAAATCCGCTCGGTGATGAGCAACACGCGCGCGGATGGGCGCGCCCTGCTCGCGGAGGCTGTCGCGGCGGGAGTGAAACCGCGTGTCACGGAGTACCCCCTCTCCGACGCCAACCGCGCGCTCAAGGACATGAAACACAGCCGGATTGATGGGACCGGGGTGTTGGTTGTTTCTTAACCGACAGTTGAGAACCGCCCTAATGGTTACCAACCAACTTGAGGGAGCAACCGGAATGACGGGAAACAGTGACCGCTTTCCTGAAGACTTTGTCTTTCGCCTGACCGCCGATGAGTCAACAGAATTGAGGGACTCCGCATGGCGGAAGCCCGTGACCGGTTCACAGAGGCATCGTGATCCCCGACATACACCCTATGCCTTCACTGAGCATGGGGCAATCATGGCGGCCAGTGTCCTTAACATTCCGCGCGCCGTCGAAATGAGTGTTTTTGTGGTGCGAGCCTTCGTTAGAATGCGCTCAATGCTCACTGAACACCGGGGATTGGCGATCCAACTCGCCGATCTCGAGGAGAAACTGACCAAACGTTTGGATATTCACGAGGCTGCAATTGTCGACATCCTCCGTCGAATCATGACTCTTCTGGATCCCCCACCACCGCCTCCAACACCCAGGAAGCGAGAGATCGGGTTTCACGCGGGGAAAGATAAGGCCCAGCCGGCTCGAAGAATCAATAGAATCCCCGCCGCCTGTGTTGGGGAAGATGGTCAAATCCGATAGGGCACGCGAATCTCTGGGGAACGACTGTCAAAGTCCTTGGTGTTGCGGGTTACCAGCAGGCACCCCAGCAGGTGGGCCGTCGCGAGGATGATGGCGTCGGGTAAGCGGTGTCTTCGTTCACGCCGAATGGCCAAGGTTGTTTCCGCAATGTTCGCTGTCAACTCTTGGATCGTGAAGAGCCGGAGAAACCGCCTGGTTTCGATCTCCTCCTCCGGGCTCGCGCCGGCCAGGACCTCGATCCAAGTGATGCGACTGATAACGAGCTCCGAATATCGGCGGAGCTCTTCCGCGGCCTCCTGGTGTCCGTTCAGGTAATCCACAAGGATGTTGGTGTCAAAGACCGCCTTCACCGGTCCCATTCCTCGCGCATCCTGCGTTGGTAATCGAGGCCATCCTCGCCCTTCCCCTTCCAGGCGCCAAAGCCGGGAAGGTCCTTGACGTCGGGGGTATCGTGCTCCTTCAGGTAAGCCTCCACCGCCGCCCGAATCAGCTCCGCGCGGGAGGTCTTCCCAGGGCCCCGAAGGCGGTCCAAGGCTTGAATTTGATCCGAGGGAATGTCGATGATGGTCCGCACGGATAGATATCATATATCATCATCAGATGATTTCAAGGGCATGGGGGAAACACAAACCTCGCGGTTTAGAACAGGAAGCGCGGCCGGGTCGATGGGACGAGGGTGCTTGAGCGGGTTACGCTTGTGTGGCGCGCGTTGGAGGGCCACGCTCAGTCGTGGCTGGACTTACGGGGTCGTGGGACGCGACGGAGCGCGTCCCTCCAACGCTACATCCAGGCGAGATGCTCCGGGAGTGTTGCGTGACCGTTGCCGATTACTGGAAATGCCTCCGCCCTAACGCGCGATCGAGGTCACGCGCAACCGGCCCGGCGGACGAAGGTCTCCCATCCTCAAATCGAATTCGCGTACGGGCGCTCCGGGCGCTCGAAGACCGGCTCCTCGATGGTGAGGCGAACCACCTCGCGGTCGAGCTTGTTGTACCCGATCACCGTGTCGTTGTAGATCTCCTGCACCTTGGTCTTCCCATCCGGCATGGTCACCGGAACCTCGGCCACCTTCTCGCCCTCGATGATCGAGTAGCGGAAGAGGATCTGCTGGGTGGCCCGGAAAAGCTGCAACACCGCGAGCAGCTCGCGGTCCGGGCAAGAGTATTGCTCGATGGCGTGCTGGACTCCCGGTCCGAACATCTGCTCCAGATAGGGCCTCGGCACCCAGCGCGGCGGGATGTAGAACCCGTTCGGCTCGGTTCCGAACTGCGGATAGAGCGGAAGCGCCACCTTGCGGTCGCGGATCAGGTAATACAGCGGGCTCGCGGCGTCCTCCACCCACTGCCCATCCTCGCCCACCCGCACCAGCCCCTGCAGGCGGATCTTTCCGGGGCAGGCGGTCATGCAGCGGGTCTCGCAGGGTTCGCCGTTGGGGGAGAGCTCCGGATCCTTGCCCTCGATGCGGGGATAGCAGGCCACGCACTTCTCCGAGGTGGTGGTGTTGGGACGATTGATGGCTTTCTTGTAGGGGCAGGCCTCCACGCATTTCTGATAGCCGCGGCAACGGGACTGATCGATAAGCACAATCCCATCCTCCGGGCGCTTGTAGATCGCCTGGCGCGGGCAGGCCGCGAGACAACCGGGATAAGTGCAGTGGTTGCACAAGCGCGCGAGATAAAAGAACCAGACCTTGTGTTCGGGCAGGGTGGTGCTGGGGGAAAGCCCCGCGCCCCCGCGCGCGTGGTCCTCATACACATTCGGCGCCTCCCACTCCTCGGGCGCGGGAAGGTACCCGATGGCGGCCTTGGGGCCATCGGTTCCGGAATACCCCTCCGCCGCCTCGAAGATGGTCTTCCCATCGAAATGACCGTAAGGGGCCTTGGGAGAGGGTTCGCCCGCGCTCCAGAACTGCCCCTCGGGATTCAGCTCCGACAGCATCCCCAGGAGCTTGGAGTCCCAGTTGTGGGGATACCCGCCGAAGGGCTTGGTCTCCACATTGTTCCACCACATGTGCTCCTGCCCCTTGGAAAAGGTCCAGGTGCTCTTGCAGGCCATGGTGCAGGTCTGGCAGTTGATGCAGCGGTTGGTGTTGAAGATGAAGGCGAACTGCCACTGAGGGTGGTGCTCGTCATAAGGGTAGGCCATCTCGCGGCCCAGTTGCCAGTTGTAGACCTTGGACATGATTATCTCCCTTTTTCAAAGACTCCGTGGGCAAGAAATCGGTAATCCGGATTGTGCGCGGGCGGGACCGCCGCCTCCCGTGTCACCACCCGATGAACCCCCACTCGCGCCGCGGTCGAGTCCAGGATGTCCTCAAACACGGCCGCGCCGAGTGTCTCCCGCGCGGCGTTCAGCGCCTGGTAATTCCGATCCTCCGCCATGGCGCGGATCGTGGTCGGGCCAAGCCCGGAGAGGAGGAGCTCCTCCAGCAGGCATTGCGCCATGAAGCGGGTGTTCCCCGGCACAATCCCACCCTCAAGAACCATCGGATGGTCGGGTTCGGCGGGACGGTCCCCAGGCGTGAGACGGTCGCGTATCGGTTCGGAACTCATCGCGGTCTCCTTAAGCTCCGACCGTGGTCAGAACCCCTTCAAGGTATTTCAGGTTCACTTCGGATTGGCCAATCGGACCGAATCCGGTTTTGGTCCCTTCCCAGGCCCCCTTGCCGTCCAGGCCGCCATCCTCGGCCTTGACAATCCGGACCAGGGTCTCCTTGGGGACCGTGTTGATGGCGTGGTTGTCGGCTTCGCCGCCGAACATGAAGCCCATCTTGACTTTGGCCTTGTGGAAGAGCGTGTCGGTCTGATGCATCGGCATCAGCCAGTTGCGGGTGATCGACTGGTGCGAGCCATAGCGGAAGTTGGCCTGGTAGCCGGTGTCCTCGGAGCAAGCCAGTTTGTCGGGGCGAGATTCGTGGGAGAGGACCGTCTTTTCGGTGGCGATGAAGGCGCCGTGCTTCATCATCACAATCCCAGCCGGATAGGCCGGGTTGACCGTCACCCGAAGCATGGCGCGTCCCACCTTGGCGAGCTCGGGATGCTTCTCCCAACCGCGGAAGGGTCTGTCCGCCGGGTTCGCATCCACATACACATAATCGCCGGTCTTCAGCCCCAGCGCGTCCGCGTCCGCCGGGTTGACATGCAGTTGGTGTTCGCCGACTCCCGGTTGACGTTTATCCTTGCGGCGGAAATCGGCGAAGTTCGAGTCATAAGCCTGATGCCACTCCACCACCGACCACGAGGAGTGGACCCGGTGACGAGTCTTGGGGGTGAGGCAGTAGAACCGGAAGCCCTGCTGCCAGAGCGGGTTGACAGTGCCCTTCACCTCTTTCCAGGGGAGCTTGATGTTGCGAATCGTCCGTTCATCCCACCCGAGGGCGTCCGGCGGTATCCCGAAATCATCGGGACGAATCAGCGGATTGGAGGAGACAATCACGTTCGGCAGGTACGGCGTGGCCTCGGGCCCCTCGCGGTGAACAATGAAGTTCTCGCCATGGAGGATCGCCTCGGGGATGTCGCAGTAGCTGTTCAGTCGTCCGGTGTCGGTCCAGAAGGGGATCCCGTCCTTGATGTTCTCCCAGAACGGTATGCGCGGATATGTGCGGAAGAGCATCAGCGCGGCGCCCTCCTCGCCGTACTGTCCGTTCAAGATGTCATCCACTTTGTAGCCGCGCGTGGTGGTGGAGCCGTCGAGCAGCCTCTGGAGGTACACCTTGACCCCGTTCTTCTTGTCCTCGAGGACAAACTTCCAGTAGTCCGCGAAACGCGAATCGCCGACCTCTTTCCCGAGCGCCTCGGCGGTCTCGGCGAGGATTCGGATGTCGTCCCGGCCGTCGCGCGTGGGCGCGAGTCCCCCGGTCCAGATCTGCAGGAACGGATTGGAGCAGGAGGCGGTCACCTCGTAGGTCTGGAACTCCGGCCACATCAGCGCGGGGAGCACCAAGTCGGAATACTCGACCGTCGAGTTCATCTCCACATCCTGGGAGATGATGCAGTCGATCTTCGGATTGACATTGAAGAGCATGTCGTAGGCGTGCTTGGCGTTGTTGAACAGGTTCACATTGGTGAACCAGAGGAACTTGGTCGGCGTGGGCATGTGGGTGTCGCCGGTGAAGCATTTGCGCCCATACTTGGGGGTCTCCACCACCAACGGGCGATCGCCGTGGTTCCAGTAGGCCGGCTCCTCATCCTTGGTGGTCTTGAGAACCTTGATGTCCTTGCCATCGACCGCGGGATCGAGGTTGGGGGCGAAGGGATTCTCGGCGATCCAGCCGAGGAACCCCGGGCCGACATCCGCCGCGCCTTGGAACAGGGCGGCCTTGTAGTTTCCGGCCCAGGTGTAGCAGCCCGCGCCGGGACGGCCGATCGAGCCGGTGAGCATCAGCGGAAGATATTGGGCGCGATTGCAGAGGGTGGCGTGAAACCAGTGGTTGATCCCCTCGCCCACGTGGACCGCGACCGAATGCCCGCGGCTCGCGGTTTCCCAGATGTCGCGCGCGAGACGTTCGATCATCTCCTTCTCCGCCCCGGTGATCTCGGAGGCGGTCTCGAGGTCGTAGTCCTTGAGGTGAAGCCTGTAACCCTCCCAAGTGGTCATGGCCTCGACCTCGGTCCCATCCGCCAGGGTGACTTTCCCGGTCCAGGCAAGCTGTGGGCTGATCCCGTCCCCCTCCATCTTGCCCGAGACCTGATCGCGGGTGATCGGGACCACCTTGCCGGACTTCGAGTCGAACACGGTGAAGTCGCCGATCTTCCGGTACTGCTCGTCGGTGATGTGCTGGACCTTGTAGGAGGGTCCATCCTTGGGAAGCGCGAGGGCGTAGTTTGGAATGATGTCCGAGGCTCGCAACCGGGTGAGGGTGTCGGCGCGGATCAACAGCGGGAAGTCGGTCATCGAGAGCAGGAACTTTTCGTCATACCAGCCCTGATCGATCATGTGTTTGGTGACCGCAAGGAACAACGCCGTGTCGGTGCAGCCGGGGCGCACTCGAATCCAGTAGTTGGCCTTGGTGGAGGCGGGGGAGTATTCGGGGGTGATCACCACGATCTTCCCGCCGCGCTCCATCATGGTGATGAACCAGTGCGCCTCCGGCATCTTGTTCTCCACCAGGTTCTTGCCGCACTGGATGTGAAGTTTGGCGTGACGCAGCTCGTTGAAATCGCAGTCGGAGGCCTGAAGTCCATGCACATAGGGGTGCCCCGGCGCCTGGTCGCCGTGCCAGGTGTAGTTCGACCAGAGCCGCCCCCCCAGCGCCTCCGCCTCCGGGACTCCGCGCACCTTCTGATCGAGCAGCGCGAGCATGTTCGACCAGCGATAGATGCCGTACTTGCCCATCACGCCCAGCAAGCCCATGCCGCCGCGAAGCTTCATGGTTCGCGTGCCGGCCCCATGGCAAGCGTGGACCATTTCCGGCTCGTAGCCATCCTTGGCCAGGCGCGCCTCGCCCTCCGCGCCGCTGTAGGTCTTGGCGATGGCCACCGCCGCCTTCGCGAGATACCCGTAAACCTCATCCCAGCTCGCGCGCACAAAAGTGTCGCGCCCGCGGGAGTTGAATTTGTACTTGTCGCGCAGCTCGGGGTTTTCCGACAGCGAGGGAAACCCATCATCGGCCCAAGCCTTCCACCCCGCGCGGATCAGCGGATGGTTCAAGCGATAGGGGCCATAGAGCCTGCGTTGGATGGTGTAACCCTTGGAGCACCCGCGCGGATGCCAGGCTTGGGTGGCCTTGTTCCCGTACAGATCCGCGCAGCGGTCCACATCGTAATTCTGCTCGGTGCGGATCATCACTCCGTTGCGAACAAACCCCCGAAAGCGACAGTTGTGCGTGTCGTTCGGCGCGCAGATGTAGGTGAAAGAGGAGTCGTAGCGATACTGGTCGCGGTACACTTTCTCCCAATCGCGCGTCGGGTAGTGCTTGAGTGGATTCTCAATGGTCGCGAGCGGCGCCAGCCCTCCGAGGGCCAGGCCCGAACCGAACAGGGACAGGCTTCCCGCTCCCATCGCCGCCAGGAAGTCTCTTCGCCCCCAGCCGCCGCTGGTTTCCCGCGTTGAAGTTGGTTTCAGGGAGTCGCTCATGGTTTCACCTCGGTCGTGGTTGGAGTGGAGGGGTTGGATTCAAGACTTGCTTGGGGCGCCTGCGCGCTCTGAGTGGAGTTTCCAGCCAGGAGCCAATGCCAGCCCGAGACCAGCTTGAGGCCGTCGCGGTCCCGTTTGGCCCCATCCCAGACCGCGAAGGTCACTGGGATTCTCCCCGTCTGGTCGAGGCGAATATCCGCCTCTTGCGCGGCGGCGAGGTCGCGAACCAGCACCACGCGCCACAGGCCGGTGGTCCACACCGCGGTTCCGAGAACGTTCTGATCCGAGACCGGCTGAGGTGTCAGGGTCCCGAAGCCTTCGGCGTTGGACTCGAGCACCGAATTCCGACTCAGAGTGGGAAGAGCCGGGATGTTTCCGGCCTCCTCGGCGGAGCGGAAGTTGGGGAGCTCCGGCGGCGCGCCCGTGGCCGAAGGTTTTTCCGCCTGGGCCGCTTGCGCCTCCGAGGACAGCAGAAAGAGCTTCCATTTCTCGGTCGGCTGTTCGAACGAACCGCCTTGTTCCGCTCCGGGAGTGGAGGCGACAAATTGACGGTCCGCTTGCCAATGCCAGATGTTCACCGGGGCTTCGGGCTGATGTCCGGGGATGTGCACTCCCATCGGGAGGGCCGGGACCTCTTTCCCAAGAGAGAACATGACCGCCGCGCCATCCGGGAAGACCCCCTGGTCACGGTGGATGTCCATGCTGGGGTCGCGCCATTCCAGGGCCAGCGCGATTTGCGTCGCGTTTTTCACCGCGCGGACCGTGACATGGTTGATTGTCTCCTCGCGCTGCCAGATCGGCTTGAGCTCGATCTCCGAGGGGGTCACACCGAGCCAAGCGACATGCGCGGGGTCGTGGATCATGCCCTCGTCGGGGGCCTCCACAATCGCGATTTCAGCGCCCGATCCGACCCCAATCGGCGGGGTCTTGGGCTGAAGACTCTGAACGAACGCCACCAGCGCCCAGGCGTCGGTCAGGTTCCGCGTTCCATCCGGGTTGGTGGTGGTCACACTGGCCTCGAAGGCGGCCATGGGGGTTCCTGGAATCCCCTTGAGGACCACCCGGCAGAGGTCCTCAGGGGTCTGACCGGCCTTGAACAAGCCGGAGGTGAGGTCCGCCGGGCGCACGGGACGTCCGACCGAATCGAGAAGGGTGCGGGAGCTCGGGCCATCGCCATGCCCGGTCGCGCCATGGCAGGCCACGCACCCGAGGGAATCGAACAGGTGCGCGCCGCGCGCGATCAAGCCGGGGGTGGTTGGGGGACGGGTCCCGACCTCCACCTCTTGAGTGGGGGAACCGGGTTGAGCCCCCGCCCGAAGGCTCACCACGTATCGGGCCAGCCCCGCCACCACCGGCTCTTCCAAAACCCCTCGAAACCCCGGCATGGAGCTCCTGGAAACCCCCTGCCGAATGGTTCGCTCCACCGCCAGCACCAGCTCTTCCTGGCCACCGCCGATCGGCGCGAACCGAAACGGGCTTTCCACAAAATCACGCGGGCGCGGATAAAGCTGGCTTGCCGCGGGACCATCCCCCCGGCCGGTAAGCCCATGGCAGGCCGCGCAGTGTTGAACATACATGCCCTGAATCACTCCCGGATCGGGTAGGGTGATCGGATTCACAATCGCCGGAACCGCCGGCGGAGCGGGCGCGGCGACCGGCGCGGCGACCACAAGCGTTCCGGTTTCCGGGCCTCTTGACGGCGCGGGAGGGACCCCGGCCACTTGGGCGGGCGCGACTGGGTGCTCCGCCGGGGGATGCTCCGGGTGGTTCGTTCCCGTGCGGACCGAGTACGCCAGTATGGCGAGATTGACCGCGAACACCGCCGCCAGCACGGTCACCACCAGCGCCTTGGAGCTGGATGATGTCGCCTCGTTGGAAATGGTTGCCTTGGGTTCCATCGAACTCACCCTTCCTCCCTTCCGGGTCTCAATCTCCAATCGTTGATTCCAAGCCCCCGCCTCACTTGATCAGATAAAGAAGCGGGAACAGAAAGATCCAAATCACATCCACCAGGTGCCAATAAAGCCCGCCCAGATCGACCGGCGTGAAGTAGCTCGGCCCAAATTCATCCCGCAACGCGCGGAACAGGAGCCAACTGATCACCATCATCCCAATCAGGACATGGATGCCGTGCAGCCCGGTGAGCAGGAAATAGATGCTGAAAAAGGTTTGCGCGTTGGCCGGACGATTGGGATCGTGACGCGGGTCCGGCACATCCGCCCGGTGGCCCGCGGCGGGAGTGACAGCCAACCCCACCGGCCCTTCCGCCGCCGGTTGGAGGAAACTCTTGTGAATCTCGAAGGGGGGCTCTTCCGGAACCGGCGGCGCCGCCTCACTGGGCTTGGCGGCAACCTTGGCCGAGCCGCCTCCCTTCGGTTTGGCCACGACACGGACCTGCGCGATGATGTCCATCAGGTCCTGGTCGGTGTACGCCGGGTTCCCGCCCTTGGGGGGCATCGGTTTCCCGGTGGTGTTGAGCGGGTCGTTGGGCTGACGGCCCTTCTTGATGAACGCCAAGAGGCCCGCGTCATCCAGGCCCTCGATGAAGCTGCTCCCGCGCATGTCCTTCCCCAACCCCGGCATCCCTTGCCCGGCCAGCCCGTGGCAAGCCGCGCAAGTCACTCGGAACAAGTCGCGGCCTCGGTCCTTGTTGCCGGGCGCTAGGGCGGGAGCGGCTTGGCTGGGTCTTGCGTTTTCGGACACCTGCCGCTCGTCCGATTTCACCGCCTGAACCGCTCCCGCCCCCACAAGACCCGGATGCGGATCCTCCAGAAAGCGCTTTCCCCACACCAGGTTCTCACGGAACTTGTGGGTGTATTCGATGGCCTTGATCCCCAGAAAGTCCACCGCGAGCAAAAGGGTGAGACCGAGGAAAAGAATCAGCTCGCGCCGGTGGTTGGTCTGCGCCGAGCGCACCGCAAGCGCCATGGTGAAGCTGCTCAGGATCAGCACCAGGGTGTTGAGCGCCCCCCAGTTCTTGTCCAAGAACTGATGCGCATAATGGAAAACCTCGGGGTGATTCCCGCGAAAGACCGCGTAAAGGCAAAACAGCCCGGAGAACAAGAGGATCTCAGTCCCTAGAAAGATCCACATGCCCAGCTTGGCGGCGCTGAATTGCTGAGTGGAACTATCAAAATGGTGCGCCAAATGGGGATCGTGCAACTCACCCACCCGATGCTCGCCGAGGATCGCTTCGCTCATAATCAATATCCTCTTTACTTCTTTACTCCGCCCCTCCGGAATGGGGGGAATCATACTATAAGGCATTTCTGGATGTCAATATCCAGATTGCGTCCCCATGATACTCTCCGACTCTCCCCACATCCCCCAAAAAATTGGACCTCGCTCAGGAGGCGCGGACCGCCTCCTCGGAATAATCCCAAGAGGGTTTTTCGGCCAGATCGGCCAGAGTGGTGTTGCCGAGAAAGCCCTCGTAGCGTGTCAGAATCTCGGCCCACTGGTCATGCACCGGACAGGGGTTCCCCGCCCCGCAGTGGAGGTTCCCGAATGGGCATCCGGTCCTTTCCTGGGTGTCTTCAAAAGGATCGATCAGCTCGCGTAGCGTGATCCTTTCCTTGGGCCGCTTCAGGCGGAAGCCCCCGCCCACCCCACGGCTGCTTTCGAGGATTCCGTGACGCACCAGGTCGTGCAGGATCTTGTGCAAGTAATTGGCGGGGATGTGGGTCATTCGCGCGACTTCGCGCGCTTGGATGGGGGATTCCTCACGGAGATGCGCGATGCAGTAAGCCGCGCGCAGGGCGTATCGAGAGGTCTGGCTCAGCATCGTTTTCCTCAAACCTCAGTCGGCTCCGCATCCCTCGCACTCGCTGTCGAGACTCTCCTCGACAACGGGCAAGCGGACCTCCGGTCCGACCGAGCGTTCGGAGGGACTGATCCCACATAGGACCCGCTCCGCGGTGACCCATGCGCGTAGTAAACGCGCCACTCCGGCGAGGAGCTCCACATCCTCGGCCACCTGTTCGGGCGCGAGACGCTCCTTCACCTCCCGGCAGCGCTTGGCCAGGTCCCAAGCAAACGCCGGCGCCCACCAGCTGACATGCTCCTTGAGGAAGGCGTGACGAGCCTCGCGGCATGTCTCAACCGGATCCTCCCCGCCAGGGAAAGTCTCAAGCGACGCGAGACGCTCCTTTTCGAGGAGGAAGGCGGTGAATTCGAGCTCGATGGACACATGATCATGGCGTTGTGGTTCGCTTGGATCGGGCATGACCCCGAAAGCGGAATAAAACCCCGCGATATCCGCGAGGTGTTGCGCGCGGTGAGTGGGGTCCTTCCAGGGGAGGTACTCGGATTCGAAGGGTGGGCAGTGCCGGGAGCCGACAAAACCGAACACCGCTTGGTGGGCCTTTTCGCGACGGTCGGCGGGGAGCTTCTTCCATTCCAGAAGCGGAGCGAGATCCTTCTCCGCGGGGAGAACCTCGCCGGAAGACAAATCCTCCGGCCCCAACTCCCCACAGGCCTCCAGCATCTTGAGCCAAGCCGCCTCCAGGTCCACATCCGGGATCGGGAGGCCCCGGACAGCGAAGCGAGAGCCGGGCTCGGCCAGCGCGGAGGCGAGCGAGATCGATAGGATTTCACGGCCCGCAAGGTCCAATGGGGTTTCAACAAGAGCCTTCATTACCCGGAGTCCTCCGCGTTCTTTCAGGAATTTCCGAGATTATAGCCCATCAGGGGGGATTTTCGCAATATGGACATACAACTCCATAATTCAACGGAGCTTGTGAGGATCCAAGGCGCCGGGTGGGCGTTGGGCCACGCGGTCGAACGGGTCCCTTATCCATCGCGGGATCCCGTGGTACATTCTCCCTCAGCAAAACCTATCCCGTTCGCCCGATCCGAAATGACATCGCTGAACGCATCGGAATCCACCATGGATGATCCCCTCCTTCTGGACGATTGGCGGGTCGAGTCGCGCCTGTTTGTCGGGACCGGCAAGTACCCCGATTTCGAGACCACCGAGCGCGCCTTGGCCGCCTCCGGCGCGGAGATTATCACCGTCGCCATCCGCCGCGTGGACTTCAGCGCCGAGGACCACCTCCTCAACCACATCGACCCCAAGCGCTATAAGGTTCTTCCCAACACGGCGGGCTGCTACTCCGCCTCCGAGGCGATTCGGATCGCCCACCTTTCGCGCGAGGCCTGCGGCCACAACAAGGTCAAGCTGGAAGTCCTGGCCGATGAAAGAACTCTCCTCCCCGACCCGGTCGCCACGCTGGAGGCGGCCAAGGAACTGATCCGCGAGGGGTTCTTCGTGATGGCCTACACCTCGGATGACCCGGTGATGGCCAAGAAGCTGGAGGAGGCCGGGGTCCCGGTGGTCATGCCCGCCGGAGCACCCATCGGATCGGGCCAGGGAATCTTGAATCGCAACAACATCCGCATCATTCTGGAGCGCGCCGAGGTTCCGATCGTGGTGGATGCCGGCGTGGGGACCGCTTCGGATGTGAGCCAGGCCTTCGAGCTCGGTTGCGCGGCCGTGCTGCTCAATACCGGAATCGCCGGGGCCAAAGACCCGGTGCGGATGGCGGTGGCCATGAAAGCCGCGGCCATCGCCGGACGGCAGGCCTATCTCGCCGGTCGCATTCCGAAGAAACTCTACGCCACGGCGAGCTCCCCCCTCTTGGATTTCTAGGGGGCATCCCCAAGTCCGGTAGGGCAGAGGTTTCTCAGCCATTTCCAAGCCCAACGAGTCCCTGTTCCTCTTCAACGGGAGCGTCTACCCGCTCCGGGGTCTCGCCCACCGGGTGGAGGCGCTCTCCGTGCGCCAAGGACGAATCCTGCGCCTTGGAACCAACCAACGGGTGCGCGAAAACCTCCCAAGCGCCGGACGAGAGATCGACCTGGCGGGCCGCGCGGTGGTACCCGCCTTTTCCGCCAACTTGGAGCGTCTCGTGTGGGAGGCGCTCGCTCGCTCCACCCTGGATCTTTCCCAACAGCACAACATCCCCGAGATCTTCGCGCTGGTGGAGCAGAGCGCCCGCACCAAGGAGAAGGGGGAGTGGATCCTCGGATTCGGCTGGAACAAACACCAGTGGGGCTGGCAACGTTTCCCCCATCGCGCCGATCTCGACTTGGTCGCGCCCCATCATCCGGTCGCGCTCTTCAGCGCGGACAACCGGGTCGCCTGGCTGAACTCGCGCGGACTGTCCGAAATCGGCATCGCTCATGGCACCCCCAATCCCAGCGGTGGGGAGATCGAACGGGATCCGACCACCCGATCCGCCACGGGAATCCTCAAGGAGGCGGCTGTCGGACTGCTCGACGGAAAACTCCCCGAGCCGACTCGCGAGGAGCTCCGCCTCAACCTCGCTGCCATCTTCGAGGACTATCTCTCCATGGGCGTTGGGGCGTTGGAGACCTATGAGACCTTCCCGCATTTCGAGATGCTCCGCGAGATGGGAGAGGAGGGGCTTATCCCCATCCCCGTCGTGGCGCATATCCGCCACAAAGACCGTGAGCGCCTCGCCGAACGCGGATGGAAAACGGGTCACCGCTTCGGCAACCTGGAGGTCGGTGGGCTTTGGCTGCAGGTGGATGGGACCCTCATTTCCCAGACCGCGCTCCTCCTTGAGCCCTATGGGGACGACTGGAACAAGCATGGGATCGAGGTAACCCCCCCCGAGGGGCTTGCCGAGGCCGTGGAGTGGTGCGCGCGCCACGGTTTCGCGCCGATCTTCCAGGCCTCGGGAGATGCCGCCTGTTTGAACGCTCTCGAAGCCTTGGCCGAGTGCGCCAAGGAGCTGCCCTCGCCTCCGGGGGCCTTCCTGGCGCAAGGGGATTTGCTCCAGTGGGGGGCGGCGAAAAGCGGTTTGGAGAAGGGCGTGACCGTGGTCACCAACCCCAGGCGGATCCTTTCCGAGCGGGAGGTGGGAAAACTCTTTTGGGGAAGCCGTTGGAAAAAGGCCCTGAACCTGCGCGCCTGGAGGGAGCACGGGGTACGGATCGCCTTCGGGTCCGATGAACCGCTCAGAAGTTGGTCTCCGTTTCAGGCGCTTGCCGGCGCGGTCTCCCAATCTACCGGCCTTGATTCGAGGCTCGGCTTGAGCCTGGATGAGGCTCTCCTTGCGCTCTGCCGCTCCGCGTCCCATGCGCCCCGCGATGAGCTGGATGAGGTGTTCCTAGCGCCTAGCCTTCCCGCCCATTTCGTGGTCCTCTCCGGGGATCCCTTTCGCATGGAGGTCGGGGAGCTCGGCTCGCTGGCGGTCGATTTTCTCTTCCGCGACGGCGCGGTCGCGTACGAACGCACTCAGTAGTCAAGTTCCGGACCCTCCCAACCGACAACAGCTGAATGCCGCCCCGACTTTGGAACCCGACCGCCCCGACACCCCCCTCCCAGGCGCTTGTCTCTTCCCTTCCAAGCGTCCAGACTTCCCAAATGTGAGTCTTCGCGGCAAAATAGAGGATCAGTTGAATGAGGTGGTCACGCAAGGTTGGGCACGGAATCGCATGCATGAGACTCTCTGAGACCCTTGAACGGGAATTGGTTCGCCACCTCCCGCTCCCCGAACCCATCATCCTGCACGAAGAAACATCCATCACCGAGGCGCTCCGGCGGATGCAGGAGGCGCGCCGAGGCTGCGTGCTGATTCAGAAGGAAGGCAAGTTGCGCGGTCTGGTCACGGAGCGCGACATCCTGGTCAAATACATCGGGAACCGCGAGGCCAGTCATTTCACCCTCAAGGAAATCATGACCACCTCGGTCTCGACCCTTTCGCCGGACGCCTCCCTGAGCCAGGCCATCGCGGTCATGGCCAAGGGGGGGTACCGTCATGTGCCCTTGGTGGATGAGCAGGGCGCGATCCTCGGCGTGGTGGCCGCGCGCAACTTGGTCAATTACATCGCCGAACATTTCCCGGCGGAGGTGTTCAACCTCCCACCCCGGCTCGAACAAAAAATGGAATCCCCGGAAGGCGCGTAATGAGGTCTTAACGCTTGGGAACCCCGGTCACGCCATCGGCGCGTCCGGGGCACCGCGGACCGAGAAGGAGAAAGAAGTTGCCAGCATCCTCCAGCACACTTGATGTTGTCTCCCCACGAAGGGTCACCTCCACCGAACTGGACCAGGCGGTGATCCGATTCGCCGGAGACTCCGGCGACGGCATGCAGCTCACCGGCGCCCAGTTCACGAACACCAGCGCGGTCTTCGGGAACGATGTGAGCACGCTCCCGGACTTCCCGGCGGAGATTCGCGCCCCGGCCGGTTCGCTTCCGGGAGTGAGCGGCTTCCAGCTCAACTTCAGCAACCACGACATCCGCACTCCCGGCGACCGCCCCAATGTCCTGGTGGCGATGAATCCCGCCGCGCTCAAGGTCAATCTCCCCGACCTGGAGGAGGGCGGCATCCTGATCGTTAACGAGGACGCCTTCGACAAGCCCGGCCTGGAGAAAGCCGGGTATGACAACAATCCGCTCGAGGATGGGATCCTCTCGGGCTACCGCCTGATCAAACTCCCGCTCACCACGCTCACCTTGAACGCGGTCCTCAGCACAGGACTCAATCGCAAGCAAGCCGCGCGCTGCAAGAACTTCTTCGCGCTCGGCGTGGTCTACTGGATGTTCGACCGCCCGCTCGACCACACCCTCTCCTGGATCGACGCCAAGTTCGGCAAAACCCCCATGCTGCTGGAGGCCAACCGCTCCGCGCTCTTGGCGGGTTACAACTACGCCGACACCACCGAGGTGTTCACCACCCACTACCGGATTCGCAAGGCCAAGCTCCCGCCCGGGCGCTACCGGAACATGACCGGAAACGAGGCGCTCGCGCTGGGCGCGGTGGCCGCGATGGTGAGTGCCGGGCGCGACCTGTTTTACGCCAGCTACCCGATCACCCCCGCGAGCGATGTGCTCCATGAGCTCTCTCGTCACAAACGGTTCGGAGTGAAAACCTTTCAGGCCGAGGATGAAATCGCCGCCATCGGCGCGGCCATCGGCGCGGCTTACGCCGGCGCGCTCGGACTCACCGGCACCAGCGGGCCGGGGGTCGCCCTGAAGAGCGAGTTCGTGGGGCTGGCGGTGATGACCGAGCTCCCCCTGGTGATCCTCGACATCCAGCGCGGCGGTCCCAGCACGGGCCTCCCGACCAAGACCGAACAATCCGACCTCCTGCAAGTTCTCTTCGGACGCAACGGCGAATGCCCGGTCCCGGTGGTCGCCGCTTCCACCCCG
>JAJVIK010000002.1:0-107604 GCA_022072055.1 bacterium
TCCTTGACTACGGCATGTTCTGCCCTCTCATCACCACGTTGCGGATGTAGACCTTGTTGTCCCCCGAATCCAACAAACACCTGAACCACAGGCCGAAGTTCGGATTATCATCCGTGGCGTCCTGTGCGAAGAAGTCGAGCGTTACCTTTTCCCAGCTTCCGTATTTCGCCCGCAAAACGGAGCGTGGAATGGCTTTCGCAAGCTTCCAGTTAAGAATACCTCCAGGAAATTGATCCTGTTCCGTTCGGAAAGCAGGGAATAGCGACATCTTATATGGAGGGCTATAATCCGTCGTGTACCATATCTCGAACAACTGCTCCATCATGAAGCAGTCGATGCAGGCTTCAAGAATATTGGGAGCGGCGTTCTTGCACACAAGGTAAGGCAAATGTCTGTTCCCGTCCTCCAACTGAGGCATGTACCCCGAGCCCGGCATCCGCCGTCCGTGAGGGATCGCGCTCAGCCCCTCCGCGAAGAGCTCAAACTCGACGATCACGTTCTCGTAGCCCCGTGTGTCGATCCGCTTCCACATGTCCCCGCCCTCGAAGTTGTGAATGTCGCACACCGGGTTGCATTCGTGGTTATCCCAACTGCAGGTCTCTGGCGGCTGGTAGGACAACGTGGGCGTCGGTGTTGGAGTCAGACAGCCCGGAAGACCCGCGCAGGGCGGATCGCTCCCGGGCTCCAGGTTGTCGCAGCAGGTCCCCGCCGCGATGCAGAGACTCTGCCAGTTGCAGTTCGCGCAGCCCGCACCCCCCGTGAAGCGGATGTCATACTCATACGGTGTGGGCGTTCCGGTCGGGGTCACGCGCTGGATATACACCAGCGTTGGGGTCTCCAGTGCCCCCAAAGAGGAGTAGTTTCGCGAGTACCAATAGTACGTCGGGGCGAAGGTGGGGGTCGGCACAGGTGTCGCCCCGGTGGGTGTAACCGTCGCGGTGGGGCCTCCCGTCGTGGGGGTGGGGGTCACCGTATTGGTGGGCGCGGGCGTGGCCGTCTCGAACGGATTGGCGCTGAAATCCCACGCGTACATGTTTGCGAAATCTGGGGTGTCGACTTGGATCGGAATGTAGCGGTACGCGCTCTCCACCATCCCACCCTGACCTAGGCCTGTGTACTGATCGCCCAGCTTGCCTTCCTCATAGACCACCGTGAGGCGATGGTAGACGCTCTCCGCCGCAAGAGTGGCCTTGTCACCCGCCGCCGCCGCGGCGCTTGCCAGCGTAAACACGACCTTATTGCCATCGGTTGTGTAACTGCTCGCCATCTCAATCCCATCAATCAGAAGCTTCATTGTGCCGGTCTTGACCACTGGGTCAAGGAGTACCTTGACCGTGTGCGCGGTCCAGGTGGCGCCATCCCAACTGATGTTGAGAACTGGGTTACCACCGGTGAGAATTTCCAGAGAAGCTATCGTGGAGATTGGAGGATTGTCCACCACGGATTGAGCCGGGTCATCTCTCATCCCTCCCGCAATGGCCTTCCAGGCGTAGTAGGAAGGATTGTGAGACACTCGCTCGGTGAAGTAGAAATCAAAGTAATTGGTGCCGCCCTCAACATCGTCCATCAGCGGATGCTTCCACCCAGATGGGGCATCGTATCCCACTGGTTTGATGCCGGTTGTGGCATAGTCCGCCTTCTTCTCCTTCCCAAAATGGAAATCGTACAGACCAGAGTCGTTGAAATCGTAGGGTTCCTTCGAATCAATGTCCTTTGTATTGGTGTACAGAACCCTTGCCACTCTGGGATCCTGGAGGTAAGCCTTCAGGGTCTCGAATGTACAGCTCCTTCCCCAATCCAAGTCTTCTTGGTCATCCGAGGCATTGATGATCGGCTCACCACGGATCGCGTTTCGTGTATTCCGCAGGCCGCGGAACACGGTAAACTGCTGGATCCAGAATTCGACTTGGTCGTAAAGGCGGACTGTGCCATTGTACATATAGTCGTGGATGAAATCGACCCGATTAATGGTTCTTCTGGCCACAGTGATGGGCCGATGGCGGGCAAACGAGTCCTCCGGACCTATGGTTATGAATATATTGTGGCCAAGTATGTCTACAACATCGAGAAATCGGTTGACATTCTCCTGATCACTAAATGAAACATCACCCGCCTCGGTAATCAAATTCGTCAGCAGCGTCCGATAGTCGAAATCGTTCGCTGGCGTTCCCGCCGTCTGATAAACACATCTGAAAGCAATAATGATCTTATCCTCTTCAGCTCCAACCTCGTCAAGGGCCTCCCGAGTGGCGGTTAAGAGGTCCCAGAGGATTCCTTCACGACCATGGTAAAACCGATCCTCAACCTCACTGATCACCTCATAATGATTGACAAACGGGAACAAGGTCTCGATCCTTTTGACATACTCCTTCCAATAGTCGAGGGTACATGTCGATCCACCTTGGCACGGGAGAAATCCAGTGAATTGGGGATAATACAGGCTCGGCATGAGACGTCTAAGCAACAATACCGCGGAGTCTTCGGAAGGAGGGCCCGGGTAAAGCTGCTCCCGAAGATCCACAAAGGACGGAACATCAGCGTGTTCACTCGCATCACTCAGGAATCTCGCGATCCAAATGGGCATGTCAGTTAATCCCACCACGACATCAATGCCCTCTTCGTGCATACGCCAAAGGGCGTGGTAAACCCCCTCAGCCCACTTATAGTGGAAGGCTTTCAAGTATCCCAAGTTCGCCTTGTGTCTGGGATGAAAGATGACATGGTGTGGGTCTCCCCAGATGGACCCAGTCCATGTCGGTGGGTCGGGGTCGGTTGGGTCCCAGTCTTCATAAGGGTGACTGAGCTCCTTCACTGCCCAATCGGAAGAAGAGTCAAGGTAATAGGCGTTGAGCGTTCCATCCTCGTTCCAGACCCACTCCCCCGACACGGGCTGGACCAAGTACCAGGGAACGAAGACTTCGGTGGTCTTCATCCCAAGGTCTTTCATTGTTGCGAGCCAAGCCTCGAGTCGCTCGGGGACGAACCATAGCGGTTGAGGATCCGTTGAGGGAAACCCCTCGGCGATGCGAACGTCAAAATGGATTGCATAGGCTTGGTCCGAGGTTCCAAAAAACTTCGGGTCTGGCCACTCGTAGCAGCCCATGTCCGGTTTCTTCTCTCCGAAAGCGGATGGGCGTGGGTTGAAGTCAATATCTACAGTAACGCCGGAAGTTGTAGCCTCGTCACGGCACGGTGAGTCATAGGTGAGATGCCAGTCAGAATCCTCACGGTAAAACATCGGGTCGGCATTCAGGTTTCCTGTTCCATCCACACTCTGAGTAAAGCAGGTATGGTCAGAAGTGAAAGATGCACTTCCCGCATGATCTGATCCGGCATTCTTGGCAACGATCGAGTTACTCACAGTTACAGGCCCATTGTGTTGAATACCAGGGCCCTCATTGGCGGCAACCGTACAGTGCTTCATCGTTGCATCCGAGCCCAGGTCAACAAGAAGTCCTATCCCAGAATTCGCCGAAATAAGGCAGTCAAGAAACTCCGATTGGGGAGTCTCTTTGAGGTAGACTCCCGCCGGATCAGAGACAGACGAATTGCGTGTAACTCTAACACCATGGAAGAGCAACATTGAATTCGCTCCCGCTATGTATATGCCACCCCCTTTCTTTGAATCTGTACTGTTTTCGTGGAAGAGTGAAGGGAACAAGAAAACGTATGGTGTGTCGCGGACCATGAGACCTCCACCATTCCACCCTGCAACGTTACGATATATATCACAATCCCGGAGGGCAAAAGCTCCCGCTCTTTCGACATAAATCCCTCCACCTTCCCGGGCTGCCTCGTTGTCGTGAATTCGGCATTTGGAAAGAAGAAGTGAGCCGTTCTTAATATAAATCCCGCCCCCACTGTGGAGAGAGGTTCCTCCGGTAATCTCGAGACCTTCGATGATACATCCCCCTACATTGAACGTCACGGTTCTACCATTGTTCGCGGTGACCACGGATCGGAAAAGACCAGGCTGGTACAACGGATCGGGTTGAGACCCCCTCAAACGGAATCCTCCAAAGACCGAGACCGCCTTGGAGATGGTAAGAGATTCCTGGTACAGGCCTTCGGCAACAAAGATCTGATCCGCGTCCTCCAAGTCGGGATTTGTTAGAACGGCACTGATGGTTTGGTACGCCTCCGCCCAGCTGGAACCATCGCCACCAGGAGTGGCGTTGGCGTTCACGTACCAATTCGGCCCCGGGTTCGTCTGATAAGCTCCGACCGTGGGAACATCAGGTCGAGACTTTTGGACTATATCCTGGCCAATCGGAGGGTTCTCAATCGAAACCCCAGCCGAAATGCAGGATGAGTCCACTTGAGGACGTAAGTTGTATGCAAGCCCATCCCACTCCACCATGAACTTCGGGTCACCAGAGACATTTCCCGTCCCCGAGAATCCACCCTGAACGCATGAGTAGGTGACCGTGGGGGCGGTCCCCGTGGAGTCGATCTCGTTCCCACTGTCCCACAGGATGCAGTTGGTCAGCGTCTCGGTGGAGTTGTTGGAATACAGGCCTTCGCCGTCGCCGGTCTCCCCCACCGTGTTCGCGTGGATCGTGCAGTAGACAAGATCGGAATCGTCATCCTTGGCGTACACCGCGCCCCCGGCATGGGAGGCGTGGTTGGCCACAAAGATGCAGTTCTTGACCATCAGCGTGGAGTCCTCGGTGTACACCCCACCGCCGAATCCCGACGTCACGTGCTCCGCCGTGTTGGAGACAATCTCGCAGCTGTCGAGGACGGTTTGAGAGTTCAGACAGTAGACCCCAGCGCCCTGGGATGCGTGGTTATTGAAGATTCGGCATCGGACAATCTGCGCACTGCTCCCCTCGCAACGGATGCCGGAGCTGCTCCCGTGAGTCACCCAAAGACCGTCCAGGAGGGTGTCGTTGGCTGTGGAGGCGATTTCAATGGCGGTGCCCGTGGTCTCACCCGTGCCGTCCACAATCGCCACCCGGCTTGTGCAATCGCGCTGGGAGAGTTGGGTCTCGCGGGCTCCTTCTTCCGTGGAATCCCCAACAAACCCGCCGTAAATGTTGAGCCGCTTGGTGATTTCCAGTCGCTCGACATAAAGCCCTTCCGCCACCCAAATGCTGTCGCCCGGCCAAGCCGCGGCGAGGGCGTCAGTGATTGTCAGAAAGGCGCGCTGCCAGGTCTTGCCGTTGTGGATCCCGCTGGAAGCGTCCGGGTCCACATAGATGGTCTTGGGAACAGGCGTGGGTGGAATCCCGATCCCCTCGATAAGGTACACCTGCCCGGCCGCGGAGTGCGGCTCATCATTCCCAAACCCACCCACCAGAAAGTCCCCCGGCTTCTGGTCTGCGTTGACATCCCCAAGGAAAGCGAGACTGAGGCCCGCAATGTCACCGGCGGCCTCTCCCGTCCAGGAAGCGTCGGCGGTGCAGAGGTCACGGTCCATGCTCCACCCTGTGGTAGCTCCGAGAATGAGGTACGAGCGACCCGCTTCAGCGCCGCCCGCGTCGTTTTGCCTCGCTCCAATGAGGAGGTCCGCCAGCCCGTCCCCGTCATAATCCCCCCCACCGGACAAGGCTAGTCCCGCCCAGTCGCCTGCGTTTTCTCCAATGAAGGATGCGTCCGCCGAGGATAGGCTTTGGTCCATGCTCCATCCGCTCGTGGCCCCGAAGATCAGGTAGGCCTGACCCGCGTCGGCTCCACCCGCGTTGTTGAAGTAGGCGCCGATGGCAAAGTCGGGGAGGGCGTCGCCGTTCACGTCCCCAACCCCCGCAGTGCTATATCCCGCGCGGTCCGTGCTCGCCTCTCCCCAGAAGGAAGCCGTGGCGGCCGTGGCCACGTTCATGTGCATGCTCCACCCGCTCGTGGCTCCCAGGATGAGGTATGCCTGGCCCGCCGAGTTGGCCGCCGCACTGTTGATCGGCGCGCCCAAGACAAAGTCGTCGAGGTCATCGCCGTTGACGTCGCCGACCGAGGCGGCGGACATCCCCAGTGAGTCACCCGCCGCCTCCCCCACGAACGACGCGTCTGCCTCCGATAGGTCCGTGTCCATCGACCAGCCGGAGGTCGTTCCGAAGAACAGATACACCTGCCCCGCGTTCGCCCCAGCATAGTCGTTCTTGGCGGCGCAGATCAGGAAGTCCTTCAACCCATCGCCGTTTACATCACCTGCTGGCGAGACACACAACCCGCTCTCATCCCCCGTGGCCTCCCCGATGAAGGAGGCGTCGGCCTGCGAGAGACTTCGATCCATGGACCAGCCGGACGTGGCCCCAAGCACCAGATAGGACTGCCCTGCGGAGCTTCCCCCTGCATCGTTCAGGTACGCGCCCATGAGCAAGTCGTCCAACCCATCTCCATTCACATCTCCCACGCCACGCGCGCTCCATCCCATGTTGTCGCTGACCGCCTCCCCCAGAAACGACGCGTCCGCCTCGGAAAGGTCCGTGTCCATTGACCACCCCGTCGTCGCGCCGAAGATCAGGTAGGCTTGGCCCGCGTGGGTGGCTCCATTGTCATTGGAGTAGGCCGCGATCAAGAAGTCGTTGATCCCATCGCCGTTCACGTCGCCCGCAGCACCCACCGCCGATCCCGCGCCATCGCTCGTATTCTCACCCCAAAAACTCGCATCAGCGGATGCAAGACTGGAATTTGGAGGCCCGCACGTCGGAGTGGGCGTTTGGGTGACCGTAACCGTGGGCGTTGGGGTAAAAGTCGGTGTCGGGGTGAATGTCTTCGTTAGCGTCGGTGTGGGGGTGAACTCCGGACCACAGACCTGACAGTAGACGGCTTGAATGTAGTAGATGTCGGCCCCGGTCATGCTGCCGGGTTTGAAGCCGACTTTGAGCTGGTTCATCTGGGTCTTGGTCCAGGTCCCGGTGAAGAGCAGCGACTTCCACGACCCCGTGGACTCGTCGAGCGTCAGGCTCTGCGCCGTCGCCAGGGACCCCGCGTCATCGTAGACCGTCACGGTCAGCGCCGGGGGATTGCTCTCCTGGAAGCCGTGGCAGTACACATAAATCTTGGTGACCGTGGAGTAGTTGGTCCCCACTGGGTCGCCAAAGGTCCATTTCTGTTCGAGGTTGTCATCGGTGCTCCCGGCCTCCACATCCGTCTCGCCCCCGTTCGGGGCGGAGGGAGCAGTGACCGCGTCGTCGATATAGGTGTAATCGTACGCGTCCCAGAGGGTGTTGACGTTCCCGTTCGGGCGCAGGATCTCACACGCCTCAAGGGGCGGTTGCGTGGCGCTGCTTTCCACAATCCCCAGCGCAAGACTCGCCGCGCAAACAACCGCTGTGAGACCCGCATTGATCCTCATGCCGAGATGGCGCTCGTGAGTTGGCAAGAATCCCTGCATGGCGGCACTCCTCTCACTGGGCTTGTAGCTGCTCGAGCAGCCGCTGGTATTCATGGACGTAGGAGACACGCTGGCTTCCCGAAGTCTTCCCCTCGCGAAGCCGGAGGCGGGTGAAGTCCACCGCTTCCGCCTCCGCGTCGCTCCCCCCCTGGTCAAGCGCCAGACCGCTCTCAAACGCCGCCTGGGCTTCCTCCAACCTCCCCTGGCAGCGCAGCACGTGCCCCAGCCAGCACCACGCGTCCACCACGCGCCCCGCGAACTCCTCGGCGGGAATCCGTTCCGTCATCTCCCGAAACCCGGCCTCGGCGTCGGTGTACCGCCCCAGGATCGAGTTGACCGCGTGGTAGTTGTAATGAACCCACACCACCCACTCGCGGGTGGGGCCTTGAATCGTGTCGAAGGCGCTCAGGGGAAACCGGTCCTTCCAGGGGCGCAGACGTCGCTCGACCGCGATCAGGTTCCCTGACTTGAAGTCCGGGTCCGCCGCCTCCACGTCGAGGATCATTCGCGACAGCGTGTCGCCTTCCAGGACCCCCCGATACCAGGATAGCGTCGTCTGGGTCTGACCGAAGCGGCGCTGCTCCCAGTCGCTTGCCGGGCTGGGCGTCACGCCTGGCAGCAATTCGGACAGCTCGGTGTAGGCCCGCAACGCTTCCGTGGGGTTGCCGATGTGGTGCGAGTAGATGATCCAGACCCCCAGCGCCCAGGCCCGTTCCATTAAATAGTCGGACTGGAGGCACTCCGAGGCGGCGCGGACACCCAGATTCACCTGCTCGTGTCGATACAGGTCGTCGGCGGAGGCGTGCCGGACGGCGAACACGGCGGAGGGATCGCCAAGCTGCTCGGCGAGAAGAATGGCGAGTTCATATTCGGGGGTGGCCTCGGCGAGCCGCCCGGCGTCGAGCAAGGTTCGACCCAGCAGAACTCCAACACCCGGATTCTCGACGTAGAGCGGGTCTTCAACCGCCTTGCGCAGGCACTCCTCGGCCCCGACCAGGTTGCCGAGCGCTCGGTTCAGGATCGCCGCGTCGAGGAGCATGATCCCTTCGGCTGTTCCCGAAAGGATCTCTTGGCTTCGCTGTTGGAGGCCCTCCCGGATCGCCTGCTCGGTCTGGGAGGCATAGGCCTCCTCAACCTTGCGAAGCAGGTCCAGGAAGTCGCCGCTCTCCCGCCACACATAGAGGACCCGGCCGCTGTCGGGGAGCGCGCTGACCAGCTCCCCCTGGCCGATAACGGCTTCGGCACGTGCGTAATCAGTGAGCATCGCTTCCCGGACGGCTGCTCCTTGTTCAGGGGTTGCAGCTATCCAGGTCATGCTGAGGGCGGAGAACGGGATGAGGAGCGCGGTAAGGACCGGAGTCATCGGGACGACCTCCTCTGCGACAGGAAACACTATGTGCCTGATACAGCCGCCTGAGCGAGTCACGCAAGCGAATCAAATAAACCGGTACGAAGATATCACATCAGGCTCTACAATTCAATTCTCTCTTCGTCAACTCAGAAATCTTCTTGGTGGATCACCCTAACCCCTGGACCATAAGCACGTTCCGACACGGCTACGGGCGGATAGCAGCTGGGAGCCGCGCCTCTGAGGGAACACACCGGATGTGCCTCCTAAAGAGAAAAGGCCACCCGGTGGGGTGGCCGTGGAGGGTCAGGGGGCGGCAAGGGCCTCGACCCGCGATTCGAGCGCCTCAATGATCCGCCCCGCCGTGTGGCGCACGATCTCCAGGCGGTTGAGGAGCAGCTGCGGCGTGGCCTCGTGGAGCAGGAGGTAGTCGGCGGTGTCGCACTCGATCCCGTAGCGGTGGCACACCACGAACGCGGTGGCGTCGGCCTCGGTCTCGCGGATCGTCTTGTCCTCCTTCTCCGCGCGCCAGTGCAGAAGCTCGTGGGCATACTCGTGAACCAACGTGCGGAAGGCGTCGGCGGGCGCGAGGTCCCGCTTGATCACGATCCGTCCCTTGAGGGATACGCCACAGGCTCCGAACGAACCCGGCACGCTGTCTTCGATATCGAGGATGATTCCCGCTGAGCGGACGACTTCCACGAGCGCGGGATAGAGCGTGGAGACATTCCCGGTTGCGTGAATCACCTCCGGGAGCGGTTTGCCCTCGGTCTGGGACACGTCGAACACATACACGATCTTGAAGATGAGGAACGATTCGAGAGTCTCCCCGTCGTCCTCGTTCGGCATGTCGGCGTGTCGGTACCCCACGCGCATGGGGGCGAGGATGGCGATCCCCTTCTCCCCGCGCTTGACGTACCGCCCCAGGTCGTTCCAGCGCCGCATCCCCGCCAAGCGCGAGAGGTCGGGCCGCTGGGTGAGCGCGAGCAGGATGTTGTGGAACGAGTACTGGTGGAACTTGGCGCAGCATTCGAGGTAGCGGAGCAGGGTCTCGGATTTCCCGGCCTCCATCTCGCGCAGGAGTTCTTCGGCGGCGTCCTGGACGGACTCGTTGAGCGCCTTGACCTTCTCGCTGGGTTTGGAAAGAACAACGTCTTGAACCGGCATCGATTCACCTCCTTGCAAAGAGCAATCGCCGACTCAGGTAGCGATGAGTCGGTCATGACTCCCGACAAGGTTCAGAGGGAATCGAGCGCCACGAGTCCCAGCGCCACGGCGTCGAACATGTTGGCGTGGAACCTCTGCTTCCACTTGGGTAGCTCGACGACGTACCCCTTGAGTTGCGGGTACCTGGCCACCAGGACGGCGGCGACTTCAGCCTTGCTGGCGTGGCCGTTCCCGGTGACTCGCTTCTTCACGGTGCTCGGAGCGAAGGAGAGGACGGTGAGGCGCTTCCTCCTGCCAAGCGCCTGGACCTCATCCGCGAGCACGTTGACGAGCGCGGCGTTGCGGTTGTTGGCGAAGAAGGTTTTCTCCACGACGAGCGCGTCCGGCGTGAAATCGCGGATCATGCGCAGGATTGTGGTTCTCCCTTCCCTGAGGATCGCGTGGGGAGAGGTTCGGTGGAGGAAGACGTGCACGCCGTGGTACACCACCGCGTCCCCTTCCAGGACGGCGACGCCCATCTCGCGCGTGCCGGGGTCAATCGCCAGGATGCGGTGGGGTTTGGGCATGGAAACTTGAATCAGCGGAGGGAGTGGTAGAAGGTGAGGGCAAAGGCGGCGGCGTCGAAGAGGCTCATGCGCGGGTCTTCGCTCATCCAGGGTTTTCGGAAGGGAGGAAGCGACGGGGCCAGTTCGGGAAGCCGCGCGGCGATCCGCGTGGCGGCCTGGTGTTTGGTGTCGGCCCCAAGTCCCTTGAGGACTTGGTCGCGGTTCACGGAAACGACACCCACCTTGCGCGACAGGGCCATGGGGCGGATCGAGTCAATCAGGATGCGGACCCGCGCGCACCTCCGGCACGCGGGGTGCGCCGTGTCTTCGATCACCACCACGTCCGGCTGGAAGCGGTGGAGGAGGTCGGTAACCAAGGCGAGACAGCGCGCGTCTTTGGCGTCGCGCAGCTCGCGGACACCCCACTCAATCGGGAGCGTGGGACTTTCAAAGACCACGACGCCCAGACCTCGGCTGGTGGGATCGAGCGCGAGGACGCGTGGAGATTGGGGGTGAGGCTTCATACCGGGAGATCGAGCACGTCCCCGTGGCTTTCCATGAGGGTCCGCAGGGTCTCGCGCTTGCGCTCCAGGCGGGGGCTTGCGCTGGCGCGGGTGAGGCGCGCGTGCAGCCGTCTGGCTCGACCGGTGGTCTTGCGTTCGACCTCGTCCTGGACCCCAGCGAAGAGGCGGCGGACAGGCGCGTGGAAGAGGAGTTCAAGCGCAAGCAGGGTGCGGAGGCTCGGTTCGCGGACGGCGTGTTCCAGGCGGGAGACCTGAGAGGCGGTGGGGAGGCCCAACAAAAAAGCGACCTCCTTCTGGGTCAGTCCGGCTCCCCGGCGGAACGCGCGGAGATAGTTGTGGAGGGGTTTGGACACAAAAGAACAAAGAATGGCTTTCGACCACGAGCCGGGGAAGGTGCTCAGTGTGTTCTATTGTATCGGGGTGCGTGGGGAGAGAAAGACGGGGAAACGTGCTGGGGGAGCACACTTCGTTTGTTTCCAACTTCCCTCCACCAACTCCCGACGTTGAACCCATTCAGATTCGGCACTTGGACTTACCACCTGGGCAAACTTGTGGAACCGCTGGCAATTCGGTCTACCATTTGACAGATACCATACTTATAGTATTATATGGTATGTGTCACTCCTGAGCAGAAAGGGGTGCCTTGAACCTTAGGGCGCTCCGACTGACTCAGGAGGATACAAATGATCTTTCACAGACTATGGGAACGACTGAAGCAACAGAGAGAGGTACGGAATGAGCGCAGAAGGAGGGGGCGTATCTTATTAAGCCGGGAGCTCGATTGGCCACCGGATGGGGTACTTGTCCACCTCCCGAGAGGCATGGGTGTGGCCTTGGAACGACTAAACGAGCTTGCTCAAGACACCAAGTACCCCGATTCCCCGTTCTACGCCGAGCCTGCATTCTTCTTCCGTCCAAGCGAAGATATTAAATGGCTCACATGGGGAATCGCGGACATCTTGGAGGCCGAGGAGAAACAAACGGCGTTCATGAAGGAATACGTGGAGAACTTGGAGTACACCCTGCGATCACCAACGGACGCAGTGGCATACACCGCTGTTGACATCCCGCCTGATCTTGTCCCACTCTATATCAGAGAACGATTCACCGAGCCTTACACGAGAGAAATGTACAGAAAAGACGATGAGACTACCGAGCTTTACTTCGGGCACCCACTCACACGGGAAGAACGTGACGCTCTACCGCTCGTGATGAGAGAATGGTATATCTACGCGGCCACGAATCTCCTTGGACAGATCAGGCCTGTCCATCGCGAACGGGTAAAGGGGCAAGTCCGGATAGCCATGCTCTACTTGGTAGACCACTACCGACGGGTAGTTCCAGAAAGAGAGAGACTTCGGGAACGGATCAAGGCACTCGAGGACAAGGTCAAGGATCGATTTCCTGATTTCCTCCTCAAGTCTGAACTCGCATAATTGCAGCTCTCAAGTGAGAGATGGCGCTTAAGCCCCATTCGTCTGGATGGGGTTTTCCTTTCCACCAGAAGAGGACAACGGTCATGAGTAGCCCCCCCGAGATAGAAAAGGCAAACGATTGGATGAGAATTGTCAAGGAAGAGGGTTTCATTGTCGCAATCACAGAGCGGATATTCTACTTCCTCCAGTGGATGCTTTCCCCTCTCTACCACAAGGAGTTCTGCCTGACTCTGTACCGTGACTCGCTCGCAAACAAACGGCCGGAGAAGAAGAGGAGGATTCGACACACCTCAAGCATCATTTACCGAGATATGATGATGACCATCTGGTTCACCATCACGGGGATAGTACTGCCTTTGCTCTTCCTGTTCGCCCCTCGCTCATTCACGCTGCTTGCGTCATACCACAGTGGGGCCTTCATCGGCGTATGGGGTATATTGGAAATCCTCCAGCATCACATTAACTTCATCCTCTTCCAGAACATCCGCCGTCGGTGCATGAGATTTGAAAAATACCCGCGAGATATCCTGGGTATAAACGCGCTGCTGGAGAAATTGCTCGGATTCCGACAGATGGAAATCTCAAAGGATGTCGAGACCGTGACTAGCGTTGCAAGGCGGCTAATTTTCGCTGTGATGGACTACTGGCGCCTGATCGTCTTCTCCGCGATCCTTTCATCGTCACTCCCACGGGGAGCGTTCAGCCGTGAGCTCACATCATTTGGGGAAACTCTCTACTTCCAGATCGTCACGGCAACCACGTTGGGCTATGGTGAGATTCATCCTGTCTCTGGACCCGCGATGGTAATCGTCTCGTTTCAGGTGCTTTCGGCATTTCTCTTTACCCTCATCGCTGTCGCTTATGTGATCTCACTCCTACCAAGGATGGAGATTATATCCGGCGGGGATCAGGAATAGTCTCAACGGACCGACAATGCCGGCAACTGCCAGCAGGGATCCACCGCAGGTGGCTTCAGGTGACCTTGGGTGATTTCAGCCCAGAGAAAGAAGGACATACGGGCTGACCCGTTACTTTGTCAAGCCACTTCACTTTCTGGCCACTCAAGGTTCTCAATCTCCTCTTATTGTTACCCGAATTGATGCAACGTCTCCGGCGGGTTTCGCCTCGGCCTCTCCCTTACCGACATACTTGTGGAATAGCCAAATGAGGAGCGGACCCGGAGAGGTGTCCTCTTACTTCGTCATTGAACCCGCGCAGGACTTTGTGGACTTCAGGGACTTCAAACGGGCAAGGCAAACCAGTCGATCCTCAAAAACCCAAGCGGTTAACAGAGCCGCGGTTTGATCCGTCCCCCTTTCCCATTCCCTCTCCAAAGTCACTAACGTCCCTGAAGTCCCTGGAAGGGGCCTCGTCTTCTCCAACTCCGTACTTCCGGAACAGCCGCGTGAGGAACGGCCCCTGGGTTGAATCAATCACAAACGATCCCTGGATACGCTGGGTCCTGAGGTGCAGCTTCTTCCGAATCACATACCCGATCCACTTCGGCGTGATCTTCCTTTCATACTCCTCCCCATGCCGGTCGGCGAACCATCCCGTGATCGCCTTGAGCGCGAGCGGTTCCCCGGCTTCGCGCAGGTCGCGGATGACTTGAAGCACCTGGGCCTCCATGTCCAGCCCCCGGTCGGTGACCAGCTCGGCGTTGTAGGTCCGCGCCAAGTCCCGCAGGTCCTCGCGGGCCTGCTTGTCCTCAATGATGGAAAGCAGCGGGATGAAAATCTGGTTCAAACGCGGTTCAATCGAGCGGTCGATCAACCCTTCCACGATCCGGCGCTTGGTTCGGTTCTTGAACCGGAAGAGGAGCAGCTGGTTCCTGAGGCGGAGCGCCTCCTCCTTGTACTCGGGCGGGAGGTTGATGGGAATGTCTTCGCGGAGTGGCCTTGTCCCCAGGTCCTCCTTGAGAAAGCGGCTCTCCAACGCGGGGTCCTGGTAATCACCACGGGTGGCCACGATCTTGGGGCCGAACACGGAAAACGCCGTGGGTTTGAACTCTTTGTCACGGGTGACCTCACTGCGGAGCACGGGGAACCCCTTGACGTTCCCGTTGTTGAGGATCTTGACGATCTCCGCCCGTTCGTCCGACATCCGGAAGTCGGCCTCGTCCAGGATGAGGGTGCCCTTGAAAGCGTCCAGGATGCGGAAGAGCGGGGAGATGGTGGACGCGCCGCTCGCGAAGATGGGTTTGTAGCAGAGGGAGCCGAGCACGAGGAGAAAGCGAGTCTTCCCGGAGCCGTAGTCGCCTCGGACGCGGAGGTACGGGAGTTCGCCGAAAGCGTCGTACACCCAGGAGAAGAGGACGTAGTAAGCGGCAATCTGTTCAAACAGCGGGGACACGTCCACATAGCGGTGGACGTACGCCCGGATCGAGGCGATCAGGTCCTCCTCGGTCCCGTACTCCTCCGGCCCCGAGGGAAACAGCACGACCTCGTGTTTAAGGAGGTTGTTCGTGGCCGAGTACGGGACATACTTCCGCCCTCCGATCACCGCGTATTGCTGCACGGACCAGGAACCGTCCTTGAAAACGCAGAACGATGTCTCCGCCGGATCGGATCGGTATAGGGTCTCAATCAGGGTCCCGTCAGCCAACGTGCCGGAAACGAGCGGCCAGCTTGATTGCGGCGGGGCGGGTGGCTTGGGCAAGGCGTCACGGACCGGGTGCATGCGGTCCACGGTATCAGGGGGCGTGAATTGGCCAAGGCAAGGGAACGTGCAGGCGGGGCAAATCCTCCCTTCTTTCTTCAGAGGGCGGTGAAGATACGCTCGAAAGATGTCCGACGCCGCACCCCCGCCTTCCCTCAAGGCCCTTTTCCCAACTCTCAGTGAAGAAGAACTCCGAGAAGCCGAGTTCAACCTCCGGCGATACCTCTCCCTGGTGATGGAAATCGTGGAGCGACAGGAGCGAGAGCTTGTGGATAACTCGTTTGACGAACCGCCTCGCAAAACGGTAGCTTCGAAGCTCTTCTCTTCAGAAGAGAATCAAACCTCTTCCTCATGAAAACATACGCGGGATACATTCGCGTCTCCACCGCCAAGCAAGGCGAGAAAGGCGTGTCGCTTCAGGAGCAGCGCTCCGCGATTGAAGGCTACGCCGTCCGGAACAACCTGGCTGTTTCCGAATGGTTCGAGGAACGGGAGACGGCGGCCAAACGGGGACGGCCCGTGTTCAATGAGATGCTCACTCTGCTTCGGAGGCGGAGACTGGACGGCGTCGTAATCCACAAAATCGACCGCTCCGCGCGCAACCTCAAGGACTGGGCGGACATCGGCGACTTGATCGATTCCGGCGTGGAGATTCACTTTGCGGGGGACGCGCTCGACCTCAACACCAGAGGCGGACGGCTTTCAGCGGACATTCAAGCGGTCGTGGCGGCGGATTTCATTCGCAACCTTCGGGAGGAAACGCGCAAGGGCATGTACGGGCGACTCAAGCAAGGCTTGTATCCTCTTGCTGCGCCGCTCGGATATTTGGACGGTGGGAAGGGAAAGCCCAAAGAGATTGACCCGGCGCGCGCCCGGCTCGTGCGATACCTCTTTGAGCGGTATGCCACCGGGAGCCATAGTCTCGACACGCTGGTGGTGGAAGCACGACGGATCGGTTTGACCAACAGGCGCGGGGAGCCACTGAAACGCTCCGCACTTTCGCTGATCCTCAAGAACCCTTTCTACATCGGCGTCCTCAGGATGGGGCCAGGGGGAGAAGTCTACCAGGGAGTCCATCAGCCGCTTATCTCCCGGCGTCTGTTTGAAACCGTCCAAGAGATTCTAGCTGGCAGAGTCCGCCATGTCACCTTTGCTCACCCATTCCTCTTCCGTGGCCTCCTCACGTGTGGCGTGTGCGGAAGGCTTCTCACCGGAGAACTACACAAAGGCCACGTCTACTACCGCTGTCACAACCGGAGCTGCGTCGAAAGGGCTTCAGCCCGAGAGGAAGAGGTTGAGAAGTCTGTTCGCGGCCTCTTGGCTCAAGTTCAGCCCACGGATGCGGAGATGGAAGTGATCCTCAAGCTGATCGCTCACCTACGGGCTGAGTGGAATGAGGAGCGAGACAAGCGAAGGGATCAGCTCCGTCTGCAGCTGGGGCAGGCCAAGATACGACTTGACCGGCTCATTGATTCGCACCTCGAAGGATTGCTCGAAGATGGAGTCTTCTGCCGGAAGAAAGCCACGATCCTCTCCGAGATCAACCGCCTGGAAGAGGACTTAGCCGCATTGAAGGACGATTCCGCCAGTTCCATCGCCAAACTGGAAAAGTGTTTCGAACTCGCGAAAACGGCTCTGTTGACCTACGAATCGGGAAACTCTGACGAAAAACGGCGTTTGGTGGAAATCGCCAGTTCGAACCGGAGGGTGTTCGGGAAAAACGTTGTGGTTGAGCCGTCAAATCCGTTTCAGCTGCTCATGAATCGACCCCCCGTCCGGTCAAGGGTCCTTGAACCGAACCCAGTTAGAACTTTGTTGGAGTGGTTCACGTCGAAGGAGGGACTCTTGTTCGATCTCAAGATGGAAGAACTCGGGTTGTGAGTCGTATGGGCTCAGTCTCGCATTCCGGCTTCAAAGAGGAAAGGAAGGGGGATGTGCCGAAACAGCATGTTTCAGACCAAGGTACCAATCGAATCGGCTTCGGGCGAAGCATGACGGATACACCCGAGATTCGGGGCGAAAAACACCGGCCCAAAACCACCTTATTCAACCCACTTTTCTGTCCAGCTCACCCCGAGGGGTTCACCCCTGCTCTTTCGGAAGCATATTAAGAAGGTCGGAGAACTTCTTCCCGTGCTTGTACAGGTCGAGAATTATGTTTCGCCAGTTTTGTTCCTCCTCGTCCTGATTTCCCCTATCAGGCCAGTATTGTTCAAAGGAATCGTCATTGAGGATAGCGGGGAGTGCCTCTTTTACAACGCGTGGCAATGAGTCCGGCTGATAGTAATGGCAGAGTTCATGACGGATCTTGGCGTTGCGGTGAAGGTGGTTGGTAAATAGCGGTGCGGTAAACCAGGGAGACACCGTATCCTTATAATCGTATGGGTAAATGTCGGTCCTTACCAAGTAACACGTCAAATCCGGTTCAATGAGCGACACCCCATAGAACTGGCCAAGTGTTTCGTAAAAATGATCAGAAACATTTCTCCAAGATCGTTCGATAAACGACACTTGACTTAGCATGAAGCGGGAAGCTGGGTCCGGCACTACCTCAAGGATCTGTTCGCGGAATTGATCCAACTGGCCATGACCTTTAGTTGGAGCCATTTTCGTCTCAAATACGAATGCTTCGATATCCGAACTATATGTAAACCGTATCACACATGAATTGGTGGCGACATTCCACTCAATGTTGTGATTATAACATAATAATGAAAAGGAGGGTACGACTTCGTATCCCTCCTTCATCCCATCGGGAACTTTCAGCAATCGAAACGGCGATTAGCTGTAGTCACCTGGGTCATCGCTCGTGCAATCATCAGGGGGCGCGGGACAATCGTCTGAAATAATCGCTGAGAGCCCCTTGGGAAGATCCTCCGGAATCTCTTCAGACACCATCAGGGGAAGATCCGTCATCAGTCAATCACCTCCTTTCCTTGAAATGACATCATCTGGATGAAACACGGTCCATAGAACTGGGCACGAGCCGCCGCATAGTCCGTAATATGAACACTCCTTGCATTCTGAGGAAGGATATCTGGAAAGCTGATTGTAAACATCCAATATAGCAGGATCTTCCAAGAATGATTGAAATTCGGTTAGAGTGGTGAAGTCGGTCCCATATTTTCCTATCGGATAGGGGAAAAGGTGGTTGCAGGAAAGCACAGATCCGTCGGTATCGAAGACCAAGCCATTCCTGCGAGAAACCATGCAGCCTGATGAAAGGACTTGTTTTTGCATGAGGAGAGGGATATATTCTGCTGGCCATGCACAGAACGGATAACTGCTTCGAAGGAAAAGTTTTCCGTCAAGAATGTCTGCTGCCTCCAAGTACAGACTACTAATCGTTGATAACATGTGCCTCAGTTCGGACCAGGAATAAGCAGATTCCCATTTGCCGGAGGTGAACGTGGGGGTATATAAACTGAGATGCAATCGGTCACCACCAAGCTGTTTGGTGAGGGAAGCTGCATCGATAATATTGTGATCGTCGGGATGGCAGACAAAGGTTATAGTAGAATTCGGGAAAGTGAGGGCCTCTCGAATTCCCTCCAGCATGCTTTCCCATTGCCGCTCGGCGTGAGTGCCAACAACTCGCCCTCTACTGGAAGCCTTGAGTGAAAGTCCAGTACGGCGAATTGAAAATTCTCGGTACTGGCTTCGAAAGGACTGATCAGAAAACCTCAGTCCGTTTGTGACCATCGAAATAGGGACTCTCCCAGCGATATATTCGTTGAAGTCACGAAGGAACGGCCACAAAGTCGGTTCACCGCCGATCAAGATGAGTTCACGTGCGCCAACATCAATCGCGAGGTCAGCCAGTGAGCAAGACAAGTCGAGTGGCATCGGCGAAGAGCCTTGCTGTGCTCCTTTGGAATAGCACCATTCACAATTCATGTTGCACGAACGATTTACCGTTAGGCAGACGACTCGTGGGAAAACCCTTGGCCGCATGATGATCTCCGATGTACTGAGAAGGATTGTACCACTTGAAGGTTTGAGTGACAAACACGATTTCAGCAAAGACCCAGCCCTCATCAGGCTGGGTCAGAATGAACCTTCACACCCTCACCAACGTCTCCTCGACCCGCTTCCGGTCTCCGGTGCAGACCGCTAGGAAGTCGCACCAAGCGCAGTGTTGGCCAGGACGTTTGTAGAAGCGGCGGTCGTGGATTTCCTGGGCAATTAACCCCAGTTTCTCCAGGTATTCCCGCAGTTGCGGCCCGGTCCGGGAGGACAGGTGCCACTCGATCTTGGGTTCCTTGGTCTTCACGAACACCAGGAGGGCAGACTGTTCCGCAAAGGGTTCCGCGCACTGGTAGGCGGTGAGCTGGTCCGAAAGGAGGGCCTCGTGGCCCTCATAGGAGGAACCCGAGGTCTTGAAGTCGATCACGGTGCGTTTGCCGTCCAGGTCCGCCACCAGGTCCAGGAACCCCACGAAGGGGAGGTCCAGGTTGGAGAGGGTCAGCGTGAACTCCCTCTCCGAGTCGTGGACCGTCCCGATCTTGGGCAGTTCCTCGGACACGAACTTCTCGAGGAGGAGGGTCCCCCGCTCGCGGAGGGTCTCGCGCTTCTCGCGGAAGGCAAAGCGCAGGTCCTGTTCCTCGGTGCAGTCCCAGGCGTCCTGGAAGTATTTCACCGGATCACCGTTCTCTTGGAAGAGCACGGCGAGCGCTTGGTGAATCAGCTTCCCGAAAACGAGGCTGGCTCCTTCCCGTTTGGGACGGAGGCCTTCGAGGTAGTACAGACGGTACTGCTCCGGGCAGGTCAGGTACTTGTTGGCCTGCGAATAGGAGAGGTGGGGAACGCTTGGGGGGAGGAGTTGGTCGTCGCTTAGGTTGGCCACCATCAGTACGGCACCCCCTCTTGGTACGCGGGGAACACCTTCACCACGTTGGTGTACTTGCCGTCCTTGCTCGGTTCCAGAACCACCTGGCAGGGAAGGTTGAACTTCAGTTCTGGGTGAATCTGGACCGGGTTGATCGAGTGCCCGGCGCTCGCCACATGTTCCGCAAGCTGCTGGTGGTTCCCAAACAGTTTGTACTGCTTGCCGCTGACGTCCACGAGGAGGTACAGCCTCCACCCGGACTTGGTCTGCATCCCGCCGACACTGAGGAGCGTGGCCGGGACCGGTTGCCCGTTGGCTTGCTGCCGGTACTGGCCGTTGGAGGGAGACCCTCCCTGGCCGTACGCGCCGGTCTGCGGACCAAGGTTTCCGTTCGACGGGGGCCGTCCGTTGCCGTTGCCTTGGGTTCGGCTGCCGCGCTTGTCGGCGAGGAAGGTCTGGACGATGGCGTCCTGGATACTGAGCGCCGTGCAGGCTTGGGTCACCGTGGCTCCGAAGTCGGCCTCGTGAACTGGGCAGGACAACTCCACCGAGAGCGAGTCGATCTTTCCGTCCGGGGAGACACTGCGTTTGATCGTGAGGTCGCTGGGGAACCGGGGCGGCGTGTACCGTGTGTCCAGTCCGGTGACGCCGGACTCTTCCTGCATCGCCAGCCGCTCCTCGGCTTCAATCGGATCGACTTCCGGAGTGTGTTGTCCGTTGCCGCCCCGTCCGCCGAAGACGGCCAGAATGTGGGGACAGCGATGGAGCCCGTCGCGCCGGTGAAGAAACTCCGCACAAGTGCAACTGGGCGCGGCGGGCGTGCCGCTCACGTGGAAGTGGGTGCGGGGGTCATCGGGTGAGAACACGTCGAACCCGCGTTCGGCTTCCGTGACGACAAAGATCGGGAGGGGGCTGTGTTGAACTTGGGTCTGGTACGCTGCTTGGACCATGAAGATGGTCCTCCTTTCGGGTATGGGTGTGATGGGTTCTAAAAGAACTCTGCACCCAGCGTACCGAGTGTGGGGAAAGGCGAAAGGAAGGGGTTTGTGCCGATTGCGGCATGCTCCTCCCGGTCGTGGCTCAACCGAGACTTCAGGTCCTGATTGCAGTTTTAGCCAACCAGGTGTCGGTGGAAGTTTTCTTGACTTCTTTCCGATGGGGCGTACTCTTTGGGATAGACAGCGTCGAACTAAACGACGGCGAGCGGATCAGACTGAATCTCTGGACCGCCCGTTCTTTGACACAGCCCGGTTCAGGTGATTCATCGTCAAGGAAGGGGCGGCATGAGGATCATAAGTCGGAAGACACTGAGAAACTTCTGGGAAAGGTATTCGGATTCTGAAGAGGCGCTGAAGCGATGGTATGAGGTTACCAGGAAGGCAAGATGGTCAAGCCTGCCTGAGGTGCGACAAGACTTCCCGACTGCGGATAGCCTCAAACTGTCAAACGGCAAAATTGTCACGATTTTCAATGTTGCAGGAAACAAGTACCGGTTGGTTTCAGCGATCCACTATGACAAACAGAAGGTTTTTACCCTCCAGATTCTGACGCACCAGGAATACGACAAAGAACGATGGAAGGAGCAGCTGTCCTATGTCCAACGCCACAAGAGCTAGAAAAACCAAGTGTGTTGATCACTCCAAGGATCGAGTGACCAGTTCGGTGAAAACCGTGCCCTCCACTCGTGAAGAACTTGAAGCGATTTACCCCTTGCGTCCCATCAAGACCGAGAGAGAGTATGACAGGGCTCGCGCCCTTGCTGCGCAGCTGGTTGTGCTCACAGATCCAACACCTCTCCAGGAGGAGTGGTACGACCAAATCACGGATTACATGGAAGCATACGAAGACGTTCACTATCCGATGTAACCGGATGACGTCCGGGCCAAGAGAGTGGCCTGAGCAAGTCAGGTCTTTTGAGCGCCCCTCTTCAAGGAAGGGCGCTCTTTTATTTCCAGGCGGAGCGATAAACGGAGGGTCAAGGCACTGATTCAGACATACTCCCCAGGCTTGTAGATTAAGAGAGGCTTGCGACACTGGGGGATGAACCCCAACGCCGACAACCCGGTGACCTATTTCGCGCGCACCAACTTTCGTGGGGAAGGGAAACTTTTCGGTATCAAACAGCGCGACCGGCTGGCGCATCTATATGTCATCGGGAAGACCGGGACCGGGAAATCCACGCTGCTCGAAACCATGATGAAGCAGGACTTGGAGCGCGGGGTCGGTTTCGCCCTACTTGACCCTCATGGGGACTTGGTGGAGCGCGTCCTGGCCGCCGTCCCCGATCACCGGAAGGCGGACCTGATCTACTTCAACGTTCCCAACCGCGAACACCCACTCACGTACAACCCGCTGGAACGGGTTCCATCCGCCAAGAAGTCGCTGACGGTCTCCGGTCTCCTGGAGGTTTTCCGCAAACTCTGGCCGGAGTTCTGGGGACCGCGCTTGGAGCACATCCTCCGGAACGCGCTGCTTGTGCTTCTGGATCAACCCGAAGCCACGCTCGCCGACGTGCTGCGCCTGTTTGACGAGAAAGCCTATCGCCACGAGGCGGCGGCGCGATCACCCAACGCCCAGTTGCGGCGCTTCTGGCTCAAGGAGTACGAATCGTACCCCGCGCGGTTGCGGGCCGAGGCGATTGCTCCAATTCAAAACAAAGTTGGGGCCTTTCTCGCCGATCCCCTCCTTGCCCGAATTCTCACACAGCCCAAGAGCGACTTCTCACTGCGGGAGGTGATGGACGGCGGCAGGGTGCTCCTGGTCAACCTGGCCAAGGGGAAGATCGGGGAAGACAACGCGCGGCTGGTGGGGGCCCTGCTCGTGGCCGGGTTCCACGCGGCGGCGCTGAGTCGGGGGGACACTCCGGAATCCGAACGGCAGGACTTCTTCATTTATTTGGACGAATTCCATTCGTTCGCTACCGGGACGCTGGCCTCCATGATGTCGGAGCTGAGGAAGTTCCATGTTGGGCTTGTGCTCGCCCATCAGTTCCTCTCGCAACTCGATCCCTTGGTTCGAGATGCGATTCTCGGCAATACCGGAACGATCATTTCATTCCGGCTCGGACCGGCGGACGCGGAGTTTCTCGCCAAAGAGTTCTTCCCGGAGTTCAGTCCCGAAGATTTCACCCGGCTCCCCAACCAGGAGGTGTACCTGCGTCTCTTGATCGACGGGAGGGTGTCGAGGGGGTTTAGTGGTAAGGTCGGGACCAACGGGAGTGGAGGACAGACCCCCCTCCCATAAAGGCAAAGTTTGCCGTATCTTTGGGAGAATCTAGGAGCCACTAAGGAGTCTCTGCCGACACCAGAATGCCGGTACACCTAAGTTGGATTTATACAGGCCGTCATAAATGATTGCGCATTCGTCATCGTTGTGGTAATCTCCCCGCAGGGATTGTGGGAGGGACATTATGCGCAGACTGGAAGTACAAAATGCCGACTTCATGCGACTGGCGGTTCAGGACGAGATTCTCCGCTCGGAGGAGTCTCGCTATGATCATCGCTTGCACGGGATTCTGCTGGTTTGCTCCGGGTTTAGTTGTTCGAAGGTGGCGGAACTCTTGGGGCAAAGCCGACGCACGGTTCAATACTGGGTTCGGCGGTTCGAGCGGAGTGGGTTCGCCGGATTGCAGGAGGGCATGCGCGCGGGACGTCCGCCTGCGCTGGATGAAGCCACCTTGGTGGAGGTTGGGAGAGACCTGCGGCGTTCGCCTCGTGATTGGGGGTACTCCCAGAATCTGTGGGATGGAAGACTTCTCAGTCATCACCTGGCCGAGCGATACGGCGTGCGGCTTGGCATACGGCAATGCCAGCGGTTGTTCCGGCAGTTGGGATTCCGGCGCCGCAAACCGCGGCCGGTTATCGCCCAGGCTGACCCCGAAGCCCAGCGGGCATATAAAAAAACTGCGCCGCCTGGCCGCAAGAGAAGACCTTGACCTCTGGTTCGAGGACGAGTGCCATTTCCAACAACACGGATCACGCTGCACGATGTGGGTCCCTCCTGAGGATAGTGACCCCGTTCTCAAGCATGCCCCAACCCGCAAGAGCGTCGCGATCTTTGGAGCCGTGCGCGTGGAAGACGGTCGCTTGGTCACAGGGCAAGCGGAGACGTTTGACGCCACCTCGTTTCAGTCTTTCCTGAAGCAACTCCTGCGGCATCTTCGCAACGGGCGCAGGATGTTGGTTGTTCTGGACAACGCGCGCTATCATCACGCCGCGAACCTCCAACCTTGGCTGTGGAAACACCGTCATGTTCTCAGCCTTGATTTCCTGCCCCCTTATAGCCCGGACCTCAATCCCGTGGAGAGGGTTTGGAAAATGACCCGTCACCTGTGCACCCACAACCGTTACTTCGCCTCGCTGGAGGAACTAACGCACGCGGTCCTTGACCAATTCCAGCTTTGGCAGAAACCAAATACACAACTCCAGAGATTATGCGCAATCATCTAAGACGCTGTATATAGTAGCGTAGTCATCGGGGACCGTCTTCAGTTGAGTTCCCGGTCTCTTGACACCAAAAACATTGGAAAAGATGAATTGTCTTCGAAGGAAGCCGAACCCCGATGTCCAGGCCAATGGACAGGATTTTGTCACTGCGCTACGTTCGGGTATCTTACATCGAAACCGTATGTGGGTTGAACTTTTTATGACGCGCTCCGACACACCTTACCAATTTGTGAGCCTGTTCTCGGGCTGCGGCGGTTTTGATTTGGGGCTGGTTGATGCCGGGTTTGTTCCTGTGCAAGCCTACGACAGCTGCGCCGACGCAATCTGCCATTATCAGCGGAATGTTTGCTCAAAGGCTGTACAGGCGGACCTTACAGAATTCATGCCTCAGATTGACAGGACTCCTGACATTGTCATTGCAGGGCCTCCATGCCAAGGCTTTTCGACAGCAGGGAAGCGGGACTTGGCAGACGAAAGGAATCACCTGCTTCCCCTCGCGGGAAGGATCGCAGCGCACATCAATCCAAGAGTCATTGTCATCGAGAACGTCACCGCAGCGGCGTCTGGTGCTCATCTGAAGTATTGGAAAGAAATGGAAGAGCATTTGCGGTCGAAGGATTATCGTACCCACACATTGAAAGCTAATGCGGCAGATATCGGGCTCTCCCAAACCCGCAGGCGGCTTCTTCTTTTTGCCTGGCGAACTGCGCGAGATATTGACTTCCAAATTCATGCCAAGCCAAGCAGGCGATTGGATGTAACCTTGAGCGGAGTGGAAAAATTGCCGAACCACGATCCCGAGCCGCTCGCAGTTGATTCCCGTGACTACCGTATTGCTTGCCGCATTGGCCCTGGCCAAAAGCTTAGCAATGTCCGAGGCGGTTCTCGGTCTATACACACTTGGAACATCCCAGAAGTCTTCGGCAAAACCACGGCAGCAGAATGCCAAATGCTGGAGTTCATCATGCGTGTCCGCAGACAGGAGCGACGCCGTACGTTCGGCGACGCCGACCCCGTTTCTGTGGCTAGATTGAAGAAGCAGTTTAAAGAACAAACCACCCCACTCATCCAAGCCCTTTTGCACAAAGGCTACCTGCGGCGAGTTGGCACCGATCTCGACCTCTGCCACAGCTTCAACGGTAAATACCGCCGCTTCCAGTGGGACGACAAGGCCTGCACGGTCGACACACGGTTTGGTGAGGCACAGCTTTTCCTTCACCCGAATGAACACCGCCCTTTCACCGTGCGCGAAGCCGCCCGCATTCAAGGCTTCCCGGACGACTACGTGTTCGATTGCACAAAACGCACCGCATTCCGTCTGATTGGCAACGCTGTCCCTCCACCGATGGGTAGGATGGTCGCAGGTTTTGCCAGGGAACTTCTTGGAAGATGAGCGCCCGCGATCTTATTCTCGAAATGGTCACGGCTTGGCAGGACGAGCTTTCTGATCAGGAAGCGTCCGCTCGGCTGAGTTGCATCCTTGCCGACCTCCGCTTCCTCGAACGCACTAAATTCAATACCTACGTACCCACTCTCTATTCGCGCCATCCATCCGTATTTGCGGAACGGTTCCACAGCTGGCTCAACAATCCAAACCTCACCTCAGCCGAGAAACGCGACCTGTTCGAGTTCACCCACTGCATCGCGTTCTTCTCCTTTGATGATTTTGTGGCCATGTTCCAGAACGCCTTCTCTGGACCGATCAGCCGTTGGTGCATGAGCCACGCAGGCATTTGCCTTACACAAACGGGTTGGCAAGACCTGCTCAATGAGGAGCGCTTCAATCACACTTGGTTCTGTCCCATCACCGACAGCCTCCTCATCAGTGTCTTTCACCATGTCAATGGAATCGAAGGGAAAGAACGCAAACCGGCCTTCCGCGACCTGAAGCACTTTGGCGATGTAGAGAAGATCCGCAAATACATCGACCAACAGAAATACAAGAGAATCGTGCTCCTAGAGGACTTCGTCGGCACCGGCATGCAATCCGAGGCGACAGTCGAGTGGGCTGTCAGAACGCTCGATCTCCCAGTGATGTTCTGCCCGATGATCATCGCCACCGAGGGCGCAGATCGGTATCGCAGTCTGAAGGCAAAACTGGACGCGGCAAGGCCTGGGCTCCCCGATCTCCCGGAGTTCAATTTTAAGCCTGTTTTCGAACTAAGCAGCGATTGCTTCGTCTACTCTTGCGATACGCCACAGGATTCGCTATTTGATCGGGTTCGCAAAATGGCCGAAGAGATTCATACCCGACTCTGCAAGTCGCAGGAGGAGTGCAAAGAAGGGGCTCTTGGCTATTGGAATGACGACTCGCCTCAGAAGGGAGCCACCGTGATCATGTTTTCCAACACGCCGGACAACTCTTTGCCGCTTTTCCATCATGGTGCTGGAGCATGGAAACCGCTTTTCCCCCGAGTGGCGCGCCAACCCCTATGAAGCCTTTCCTTTCCAACCCGTTCACTGAAGCATACGTGACTCACACGGTCTCAGGCGAGCACTTCGTGAGGTTCTTCAGCCCAGTGCTTGTGGCGTCGGCGGGTGCAATTCTTCAGTCCGGGAATGTCGTGATCAAGGGAACCCAAGGCTCCGGAAAAAGTATGCTCCTGCGGCTCCTCGATCCCGAGATCCGAATAGCCTATTTCAAGGTCGATCCAGAAGAAAGGTCGACGGAGACCCGCTTCCCGATTTCGCAAAATCTCCGCAAATTCATCTCCACACGAGTGGACCTTAACAAGAGTGGATTGCTCGACATCGCCAACACCCTGCCCAGCGAACCGTCGTCGGATGACATAGAAGATTTGGCAAAGTCCTTTGCAGACTTCTTCAATTACTGGCTGTTACGCGGCTTACTGATCTGCATCGACACTATTTGCGAGAAGCCGGAGGCGTTCGTCAGCTTGATCCAGGCCGACCACAAGGATGCATTCGCTACGGAGCTCGCAGCCCAGGACTGTTGGTTTGACTTCCTTTCCACCGTCATCGACTGGGAGAGCCTCAAGCGTAAGGTCAAGGACAGGGTGATCGCCTACCGGGCTTGGGCGAACGGCAATCGGGATCTTCCAGATTCGATTCGCAAATCGCGAACGATGATTGGCGAACCGCTAGCCCGAGCCTCAGGGCAACTAAAATTGTCCGGCGTCATTTCGGAGGCAACCAATGTCTTCGCAACCATCGATCAGATCGAAGCCCTGTGGATGCAAGGCCAAGGCAAGCGCGCACTCGGACAACGCCTCCGCAATGAACTCCACGAAGTGCTTGGCAAACGCGATGACCGCGTCTCCTACCGCATTGGGGCACGGCGCTATGACTGGGGCAAAGGCGGCTCCCTCGCCATGCGCGACGGTCGCCAGCTTGAAGAGGGCAGAGACTACCAAGTCTTTGACATCGATGCGCTGCTGAGACGCGGTGAATACGCCAAGAACTGGACTTTCCGCATATTAGCCAAAGATGTTTTTAAAAGGCGTGTTCAAACCACCTTTCCCGATGCTGCGGAATTACCGAAGGACCTGCACAAACCCGAGCAGTTCTTCGGTCCCTCACCAACCCCGCAGGAGGTTGTCGCCGAAGCCATAAAAAGGCCCGAGTTTGAGAAGTTGATCAAACTGGATTCCGAGTGGCCCGAGGCATGGCGGGTCGAAATCAAGAAGGTTTATCATAAAGAGTTGACTGGCATTCCTCAGCCGTCACCGGAGCATTCTCCTGTCGATCCCCTCAACGCCCTTCTCCTCGCTGCGTGGGGCCTGCAAACAGAGGGAAAAGGCAAAGCAAAGGAGCGCATGAATCGCGCACGACTTAATGCACCCCAATCCACCGACGAAGCGCCTTGGAACTCGGCTAAAGTGTATTGGCGCAAAGAGCGCTACCCACAGGCAGTTCTGCAGTTAGTGTCTCGCCATCAACAAAAAATGCTTTGGTGGGGTGAGTCCAAGGTGCTCTCCCTCTGCGGCAGCAACATCCTCCAATATATCACGATATGCCGCTTTACGTGGGATTATTGGCAGCGCCTCACCGATGGCATGCGTACGCCCCAAGGTCAGCGCAAATGCATTGTCCCCGCGCAAATTCAGTCACGTGCGGTCCTGGAAGCCTCGCGAAAGGTGTACGAAGTGCTGATGCGACAGCCAGGTCAACCAGCGGGCGATGTGCGCAGCCGCTTCCTCAACGAAGTAGCATCTTGGCTGCGCGCCGGGCTACTCGATGACAAATCCATGTCCAATCCCGGCCAGAACGGCTTCTCCTTGCGGGTCAGTGAGTTGGAGAGGAACGAGGCCCTTCGCCAGCTCATCGAGGAGGCTGTCGGATGGGGCGACCTGTACGAGATGGATCACACCTCGAAGATTAAGTCTGAGCACGCTAGCGAGCCGCGCAAAAAATACTACATCAACCCTGCGCTCTCACCCTTCTACGAGCTTCCGGAAGCCCATACCAAGGAACCCGTCTATGCCAAGATTGAGGACATTTTGAAACTCGCTAAAGCCGCGGGTGTGTTGCCCAAGGAAGTCCCGGACAGTATTGCGTCGTCACCAATGAAAGACCCCAACCAAGCCTGGCTTTTCCCCGAAGTAATATGACAGCGAAGTCGCCATTCCGCCCTTGGGGACAGCTTGAGTGGGCGCTCGATCTGAGTGCCCAACGTAAGTGGCGTTTCTTGGGGTGTGTCGCCCCTGAAGAACGGTCCATCTCAGCGCTTATGGCACTGCACCGGAGTGACTTGCTGGAGAGCATCGAAATGCTCCGAGTCATCGACACCGAACCAGCGGACAGCGCCGCTGAAGAGGTTAGAATCCGCGAGCGGTTGGCCAGCTGCACCACAGAAGGACTTTCAATTCAACCGACAGAAGTCGCGCTCGAAGCACCTCTGCAAAACGCGGCTTGGAAACAAAAATTCGATTTCTCGCCGGTAACTCACTTCTGTCTTGACATCAGTTCTCTGCCCAAACGGTTCTTTTTTCAAGCGATCAAGTCGGCGCTGACCTCACCTAGTGTGCGCGACTTTCTTATCGTATATTCGACGCCACTAAGTTATCCTGAGGGGGCACTGTCCGGCAATTGCAGGGATTGGGGAGCAATCACTGGTTTTGGCTGCGTAGATCCTGATAAGCAGCGCGTTGCGGCCTCGCGTTGGATCGTCGGCGCGGGATTTGCCGTGGGTGGATTGCACGTTCATCTCGAAGGTCGAGGTAGCGGCATCAATGTTGATGTCTTAATCCCGTTCCCTGCTGAACCATGGCGATCCGTCCGCCGCTCATGGGAGTCCGCGCGTGCAATCGAAGAGGCGCTCGGATCCGATCCAGAAAATAGTATGTCTGAAGTCAAGCCACGCTTCCATCAGGTTGGTGCATTGGACACTTGCACGTGCTTCGACAAATTGCTCAGCCTAACCCAACACGCTACGACCGCTGCAGCCTTGGCACCCCTTGGCCCGAAACCGCTTTCAGTCGCCATGTGTTTACTTGCCTCCCAGGCCGACCATTATCCGGTTTATTATGCTCAGCCGAAGACCTATGCTTTAAACTATTCTTCCGGTTTCAGAACCACTTACGCCTACTGGATTAAGCATGACGGCGTAAATCTGTATCAAGTGTAGTCATATTAGATGTTACATGATCTTTGGGCGCGAGAAGAGCATCACCACCTACAACCTTGCGCCGACAAACATGCTGCTGCACGGGGGTTAAGGATTCGGAGTTTGAAACCTTCCACTGGACACGCTGACCAACGACTGGGGCATGCTGCGCGAGACCAATCCGGCGAAGATAACCGAATTTGAGAGTGAATTCCCAAAATTCTCCCCTTATCCACTAGCCAGAGATATGGATCCGCCCCTCACCCCACCCAATCCACACACAACAGACTCGCCTGTTCCAGCACGGTCTGCGTCGCCTTCTCCTGCATATCGGGCGGATAGCCGTACTTCTTGAGGATGCGCTTGACCATGATCCGCAGGCGGGCGCGGACAGCTTCCCGCTCCGTCCAGTCGAACGTCACGTTCCTCCGAATCGCGTCCACCAGTTCTTTGGCGATGACCTTCAGCGTTGGCTCCCCAAGCACCTTGACGGCGCTGTCGTTCACTTCAAGGGCATCATAAAAGGCGAGTTCATCCTCGGTAAGGTCTAATTCGTCCCCGCGCTTAGCGGCTTCCCGCATGTCGCGGGCGAGTTCGATCAGTTCTTCGATGACCGCCGCCGTTTCAATGGTACGGTTCTGGTACTTCCGAAGAGATTGTTCGAGGAGACCGCCGAATGAGCGTGATTGAATGAGGAACTTCCTCTCGCGCACCTTGAGTTCGTTCTGCAGGAGTTTCCGGAGGAGTTCCACCGCGAGGTTCTTGTGCGGCATATCCCGGACCTCGGCAAGGAAGTCTTCGGAAAGAATTGAGATGTCCGGTTTCTTGATTCCCGCTGAGGCGTACAGGTCGATCACTTCATCGGAAGCCACCGCGCGGGAGATAATCTGTCGGATCGCGGATTCAATCTCATCCGCCGACTTGGCTTTCCCTCGTTCCTCTCCCTTGGCGAGCGCCGACCGTACGGCTTGGAAGAATCCCACGTCGTCACGAATTTCAAGCGCCTTCTCGTGCGGCACCGAAAGCGCGAACGCCTTGGACAGTTCCGTGACCGCCTGGAGGAATCGCTTCTTGTAGTCGTCTGGGGTCGAGTCCTTCCGGGAGTTCTCCAGAATATGCTCCTGGGCGGCGGCGAGCAGCGACACCTGCTGACCGGCGTTGGCCCTTGCCCAGCTGCTCCAGTCGAAACCATGGAAGAAGTCCCTGCACACTTCGTACTTCTCCACCATAATGGCGACGGCCTGGTCCTGATCGATCGCGGTCTCCCCGGCTCCCCCGCTTTCGGTGTAGGTCGCGAGCGCCTGCTTCAGTTCCGGGGCGAGGCCGAGGTAATCGACGACCAGACCACCCGGCTTGTCGCGGAACACGCGGTTGACTCGGGCGATGGCCTGCATCAACCCGTGACCACGCATCGGTTTGTCCATGTACATCGTGTGAAGGCAGGGCGCGTCGAACCCGGTGAGCCACATATCTCGGACGATCACGATCTTGAACGGGTCTTTCGGGTCCTTGAACCGAGCGGCTAGGCCGTCACGCCGGGGCTTGTTGCGGATGTGCGTTTGCCATTCAATTGGATCCGGAGCCGCACCGGTCATCACGACCTTCATCACCCCCTGGGCGTCGTCTTCGTCATGCCATTCGGGGCGGATGCGGCGGAGGGCTTCGTAGACCTCCACGCAAATTCGGCGGCTCATGCAGACAATCATGGCTTTCCCATCGATCACTTCGAGCCGTGTCTCCCAGTGCCTCACTAGATCCTCGGCGATCAGCCGAATCCTTCGGTCCGAGCCGACGATAGACTCAAGCGCCGCCCACTTGGTCTTGAGCCGCTCCTTGTGAGCCATTTCTTCGCCTTCGGTGGCCTCTTCGAAGTCGCGGTCGAGATTCGGTTTCTCCGCTTCGGCCAGGGCCAACTTGGCGAGGCGGCTTTCATAAAAGATCGGAACGGTGGCCTTGTCTTCCACAGCTCGTTGAATGTCGTAGATGCTGATGTATTCTCCGAACACGGATCGAGTGTTGGCGTCGGTCGATTCAATCGGCGTCCCGGTGAACCCGATGAACGAGGCGTTCGGGAGGGCGTCCCGCATGTGGCGGGCGAACCCGTCGATGAAATCGTACTGGCTGCGGTGGGCTTCATCGGCGATCACCACGATGTTCCGCCGATCCGACAGGAGCGGATGCTGTTCGCCTTTGCCTTCCGGGAAGAACTTCTGCACCGTAGTGAACACGACTCCCCCGCTAACCACCTTGAGGAGTTCCCGGAGGTGGTCCCGATTCTCGGCCTGCACAGGTTTCTGGCGCAGGAGTTCGGCGCACCGGGAGAAGGTCCCGTGAAGTTGGCCGTCGAGGTCGTTCCGGTCCGTGAGGATCACCAGCGTCGGGTTCTCCATCTTCGGTTCCACCACCAGCCGCCCGGCGTAAAACGCCATGGTGAGCGACTTGCCGGAACCCTGGGTGTGCCACACCACGCCGACGCGCTTGTCCCCGGTCGGGAGCGAAGCCCGGACGGTTTCCTCGACCGCGTTGCTGACCGCGTGGAATTGGTGGTACCCGGCCATCTTCTTGATCAGGGAACCGTTGTTGGGGTCTTCTTCGAAGACGATGAAATGACGGACCAGGTCGAGGAAGCGCCGTTTGTCGAAGGCCCCGCGCAGCAGTACTTCCAGTTGCGGCAGAGAAGCGGGGGCGAGGGTCTCACCTTCAATGGTGCGCCAGGGCATGAACCGCTCCCGGTCGGCGCTGATCGTGCCGACGCGGGCTTCGAGGCCGTCCGAGACGGCGAGGATGGCGTTGTAGGTGAACAGGGAAGGGATCTGCTGTTTGTAGGTTTGCAGTTGATTGAACGCGGCCCAGATGTCCGCGTTCTCGTCCGCCGCGTTCTTGAGTTCGATCACTGCGAGGGGGAGGCCGTTGACGAAGACGACCACATCGGGTCGCCGGTTGTGCCGACTCTCGATCACGGTGAACTGGTTGACCACGAGCCAGTCGTTGGCGTCGGGATCGGCGAAGTCCAGCAGTCGAACAATCTCCGCGCCGACGCTGCCGTCCTCGCGGCGGCATTCGACGGCAATCCCGTCGACCAGCATCTTATGGAAGGCGCGGTTGTTGGCGATCAAGGAGGGAGACTGCGGGACGGTGATCTTCCGGACGGCTTCCTCAAGGGCGGCATTGGGGACCTGCGGGTTGAGCCGGCCCAGGGCGATCCAGAGGCGGTTGTTGAGGACCACATCCCCAAACCCGGTCCGCTCGGCGTGAACCTCCCCCGGCGCGATCTCCTGACCGTGGACCGCCACATAGCCCAGTTCGCAAAACCAGGAAAGGGCCGCTTCTTCAACGGTGGATTCGGTCAATGGGGCCATTATTTCCTTCCAATGTGAGGCCTTTGGGGTTCAGAGTCAAATCGAGTCTTGGGACCGTCGTAACCCTTTCTCCCGCTTTTATTTATTTCATGCTCCACAACAATGAAAAGAGAGCATGGTTGCGTCCTCCATATCAACGTCCCTCCCTTGTGCGAATCTCGACGGCGGACGCTATACGGGTGCGAATTTCTTCATAGATGGCAATGTCGATACCCTCAGCGACCTCAAGGGTCACTGCTAGTCCGTAAGCGACGGGTTGTTGAATGCTCGCCGCATCTTTTCTGCAATTGACTTTGATCGTCAGGTTGGCGTCGTCAGTGATCGCGAAGGCTCGGTCGCCTTCAAATACCTCGTGCTGCACTGTTCCCCGTCGAGATGCTTTTGTGTCAACGTCGGCACGACTTGTCGCAATGGCGCTGCCATCCACCTCGAACCACAATCCGGCAGAGCGGTAACGCTGAGTCCTCGCCGCAACTGGAGACATCCAGGCCAAGGTGACCGTAAGTCGCCGCCATTCACGGCGCGCACCAAGCGAGGGAGGCAGGGGCAAAGAGAAGAGATGTGCTTCTTCGTCGCCAAGCTGACCGAAACCAAGCAACGTCGCGCGCTGTTCGGTACAAGACAAAACACGATTACTGTCAGGTACGCCGTAACCCAACCAGCGGCTGATCAAACTCCGAACCTGGTGTCCGTTGTTCGGAGTTTGAAGAATGGCACGAAGTCGATCTGCTATCTCACCCCAGGAACAACCATGAATCACCATAGCCTTCAGAAGCGGTGCCAAATACGGTCTCAACTCAATATCGGGTGCCTGCTCCTCGAATATCTCAAGCAGCGCATCGTGGCAGGATGCGGTCATTCGGGAAACCAAAGCGGCGGCATTGCTGGTTCCACAGCAGTAGGCGACCTTGGTCAGGTCTCCGGAAACGGCACTCGGGGAAGCCACTTTGTTTCCAGGTGCAATTCGCATGCGCCGTGCTTTGAAGGTCGCATCGACAGTGGTTCCGAGCGGCTCTGTGTAGAGAAACCTGCCCCCGTTGAAAAGGAGGTCGGGCTTAACGGCTCTGCGATAGCCACTTCCAAATGGCGAAACGGGACTTGGCAGCAGACTTTCGAACAAGTTCACCGCATAGTCCATGTTAGGCACGGTTGCCGAATCATGGTGAAGTGCGCCTATGGTGAGGCCATTGATGCTTTCGCCGGGAGAGAGCATCTTCCGGTGCCGCGCATCCTCATAAAGCGCCTTGACGACTCGAGCTTCCTTCTCGGTAGTCGTCAGCGCATCGAATTCAGTCTTCGACATGCGGGTTTCGATGTCATCCGGATGGTTCCCCGCACTGATGACGAAAAGAACTCCATACTGGATACTCAGCCAATCGAGGAGTCGGGCCAACGGACTCAACGCTTGAGTGAACTGCCGACATGGGTCGCCAATGGAGAAGTTGATGATGCGTACAGTTGGTGCCGCAGGATCGGCCGTCCCTTCTCCCTCGAATATGCGGCGGACGGCCCGGTGAATGTAATCGACCACCAGCACATCATCTGGAATCTGCTCCGGACGGGGCGAATCAATCCATGGGATGGGCTTCATGATCGGACGCACGTAAACAGGGCGAGCCAGTGGTGGCGCGTCATCGCTCAAGTCCCCGCAGCAAACCAGGGAGGCCATTGCAGTTCCATGCATCCGATCCGCAACGGTGTACTCAGAGGCATAGTCGTCCGGGTCGTCGATAATCAGGCGGTTTTCAAGTAATCCATGATTTGCCAGAGGCAGGCCATCAAGAATCGCAACCACAGGGTCGCCTGTTGGGAGGGGGGCCGCTCCTATGTCATGATCCAACAATTCGCCCTTAATCGGGTTCCTTCCAGTTGCCATTTGGCCAACCGGCCTAAAAAACATTACGCTGTCGCACTTGATCAAGTCAACTTCGGGGTGATCGATAATCTGTTGGGCGGCATTGCCTGGAATTTCAGCGAGTAAGGCGTGGTAGGCAATATCAGCGATGGTGCAGTTGCCCAATAGTGATCCGCCAAGCTCTTCGATGAGCGTCTGAACTTGCCCTTGAGCATTCTGGCGCTTTTCGTCCGCACCTCGGAACCACAATTCGACCTCGAAGCGGATGGCGCGTCTGCCATCGTGTTCCAAATCCTCGTGCCAAGCAGCGAGCACACCCGTTTCCTCGATCCGATCTTGAACTCCCCACCGGCGGATATCCTTGAGACACAGAAACACTTCGCGGAATTTGGTAAGCCCACGCTCGAATGTCATATTCGGATCTGCTTGATATCGGTGCCATAGCGAGAGCATCTCAATCAGCGCCCGATGATTTGTCATGACGAGATAGAGTCGCCCGCTAAGCTCCCTGTTTGCATTCTGTGTGTCGTAGAAATCCTCGTCGGGCGCGATTTCGTCATTTTCCAATTCGGCCATCCATTCAAGTCCGGGAATCCGCCTTACAGCGTTTGCGAAATTCTCGACGCCGCCAACCGTTTCAATCACCAGCACCTGCTCTGGATCGGCTCCTGCTGCTGTCTGCTGTAACTCCACGCGCCGTGCATTAAACTCGGTTTGAAGCTGAGTAAAAATCGGAGAAAGTCGCTGTCCTTGCCTGTCAAGAGACGGCCTGTGGATGCGCGGAAAGCCAGGCGGCCGCCGGGACCAGTCGGCGGTTTCGGGAGTTGGAAACAGCAACAACGGATGTTCCGCCACTATTCATCGCCTCCATTTTGCTGCTTTGTCTTGACCGTCCGCGAAGCCCAGTTCTTCAGGTTGCGATCCACAATTTTCTTCATGTCGGAGTTGGGCTGTTCGAGAACGTACTGCCGGAAGACACTTGCCCCGAACTCTTCAGCTTCGGCGAAATTGACGCCGAACAGCCTTTTTGCCATGGTCTCAGGCGTGTAGCCGAGCGGTACCTTGACCCGCTTTTCGAACTTGGCGAACCATTCAGCAAGTCGGGCGCGTGTAGGCTCGGGCAATGTCATGCGAACCTGGAACCGTCGCCATACGGCACGGTCAAGCAGTTCGGCGTGATTGGTTGCCGCGATGACAACGACGTGGCTCGGCAGTGCGTCAATCTGCATGAGTAGCGAGCTGACCACGCGCTTGATCTCGCCCGTCTCGTGGCGGTCGCCCCGCTCCTTTCCCAGCGTTTCGAATTCATCAAAGAACAGAACGCACCTCCGCGTGCGGGCGTGCTCCAAAAGACGATGCAGCCGAACTGCTGTTTCTCCGAGGTAGGTCCCGATGACGCTTTCGTAACGGACAATCAATAGAGGAACCATCAAGGCATGAGCAAATGCCTCGGCAAGGGAGGTCTTTCCATTGCCTGGCGGGCCGATCAACAGCACGCGGTTGCGTGGTTCAAGGTTGTATGAGCGCAACAGGTCTAACCGATGATGCTCCTGGACGACATCTCTCGAAATCTCGCATACGTCTTTGGGCAGAATAAGGTCGTCGAACGATCGTTCGGGCATGACCTCATGAAGCAGGTTAGACACTTTCTGCTCAAGCACGGCGCTTCCGCCATTCGGGGCTGGCCTGTCCGCGGGTATGGCGCGGAGTAAGTCCTCCAACCTTTTCGCAAGGACGGTATGCTTCTTCGCTCTTTCTTCGGCGATAATAGCCTCAACCACTTTTCGTAGCCTGACCTTGTCTCCAGACATACCGAAGCGGACGAGGTCGGTTAGTAAGTCGGCTCTAGCCATGGTCTGCTCCGCTCATTTTCATTAGGCGACCTCATAGTTCTGCATCGTTGTGCGCACGTCTAGCTCGCCGGAGAGAAGTTGGGGCAACAGCTCATCCCTCACCGCTGCAAGGTTTCGGGATTCCTCACGATTGCGATGAGCCTGTTCGTAGAGAGGTCCGCACATTTGATGGAAAACTTTCGCAACCTCTGGCATTTGGGGGAACACGACCTGCCACTTCCCGATGGTCTCTGGAGAAACGGCAGGGTAAGCCCCACCGTCTGCCTGATGGCCAAGGTGCTCGAATAATTCAGGCAGAGTGAGAGCCGAATGGATGAATGACCATGGCGCAAGTCTCGGTGTGATCACTGCAAAGCCGGTTGAAGCGATCAGAGAAGGCGAAGGATGTAGGCACAAGAAATATGAGCCGCGGTCGGGCCGGACCGTAGACAAGACCGTGTCCCCATGCCGAAGAATGCGCCGAGCACGACTTGGTTCTGCGCCGCGCTGGTAGATTTGGATGGCCCCGATGTTCCCTTGTGATACGGCGGAAATCTCTACGTACTCAATGGTCTCCAGTTTGTCTGCCTTTCCAAGCGTCTTAGCGTTGATCTCGGCCAAGTCTGAAATTGTCCCAACCCCCCACCCCTCCGGGATGTCCCCGATCTCCGAATCGACGAGGCGGTCCGGGAACAGCGCGGCGGTTTCGGAGTCCATGCCGACGGGGGGGCGGCCTTCCATCTTGGCGCGGACGGGATCGAAGTCCACGAACCACGACTTGAACAGGGCTTGCGCCATCGCCTCCAACGTCTCGTTCATCCGCCGGTTGTTCTCGATCTTGTCGTCCAAAGTCCCCAGGATGTGCGCAATGGCCCGCTGCTCGGCCAGGGGGGGAATCTCGCAGGGGAGATGAGCGAGTTGAGGATATGACACATTCGGAAAGGTGGAGCCAGTCGCGTGAGCAAGCAATTCTGGAAGACGGTAGTCGATAATCCCACGAAGAAACGGCTGAAACTCAACTCCCGCTTTGTGTCGTATTGCCGCTATTCCACGCCCAATAGCGTAATCGCGATCCGCCCAGTTCATCCTTCCTGTCGTTGATCCACGGACACAGAAAAGTATGTCCCCTTTGCGAGCTCGTTTCTTGACCTGATTTGTGAACTGAACTGGGTATGGATGAGATGGACCAAACTCTGTGGGACCGTTTAAGAGTGGTGTCCCCTCTCCGAATGTATTACACGATTCGCCAGGGGGAGACTGACCCATGGTAATAGTGGCTATTGAACCAAGGGAGTCTGTAATCATGTTTTGTTTTCCCTTGATCGGTAATCATTCCCATCCAAGCACGAGTCGTACATCGCCCGGTCGATCTTGATCCAATCGGTTCCGTTGATGCCGCGTCGGTTGGTGGTTGTGGGACTGAACGGGAAGGCGGAAGCGACCTTGATCCAGCGGTCCTGCTCGATGGAGATTTGCTTGACCTCGTCCGCCACTTCCGAAAGGTCCTGGTCCTGGCTGAAGATGAGCGCCACGTCGTAGTCGCGCGAACGCGCCATCCGCACCACATCCAGCGCGATCCGAATGTCGATCCCCTTCTCCTGGCCGACCAGGACTGTCCGTTCGGTTCCATCCGGGAGAATCAGGGATTCGTTCCGATACCGGAGAGATCGGGAAAAGGTCTTGATCCCACGGGTTCCCATGACCGCGAGTTTCGCGGCCCAGAAATGACTCCAGGCGGGATTGTCCGCCCGGTCCGGGACGCCCGTGTAAAAGTGAACGCGCTTCAGACGCCAGCCTTTGGATTCGCACACACGCTGTGCAAGGAGGAGTGGGTCGTAGTTGGGGTAGGTGTGACCGAACGCGGTCTTGGCGCATCGGTAGAGGTTTTGACCGTCGAAGAAGGCGATGGTCCGCTTGGAAGAGGGTTCAGTAGGCATATCGAACCCCCTTAAAAAGCAAAACCCCACCGGAGGCCTTTCGGCTGGTCCAGTGGGGAGTAAGTGATACCTGAAATATACCTGATCGCCCGCTCGCACGCAAGGGGCGGTTTTCGAAAGAGTGGATATCTCGAAATCCCCCGTTTCGAAGGATCGAACGCAATCGGGCGGAGGGATTGAGCGATTCCGAAGTCATGACTTGAACGCGAACCCCAGTTTGATCAGGTTCGACCGGATCTCTTTTTCGAGCCGGGCCGACTCCGCAAACTGCCCGTCCAACGTTTCGACCAACCGGGACATCTTGTCCTCGAACGGCTCGCCGTCGTCCTCGACCTCGGCGGCTCCGACATACCGGCCCGGCGTGAGCACGAACCCATGCCCGCGAATTTCGTCGAGCGAAGCGCTCTTGCAGAACCCGGCGATGTCTTCGTAGTCACCCGCGCCCTTGTCTCCTCGCCAGGTATGATAGGTTCCAGCGATCTTCTCGATGTCGGCTGCGTCGAGGTCGCGATGGACCCGATCGATCAATCGGCCCATCTTGCGGGCGTCGATGAACAGGGTCTGCCCGCGCCGGTCGGCGGCCTCGCCGCCGGAATGTGCGGGAAGACGTCGCTTGTCGCGGCGGAGAAACCAAAGACAGACCGGGATCTGAGTCGAATAGAATAACTGCCCCGGCAGCGCCACCATGCAATCGACCAGATCGGCTTCGATGATAGCCTTGCGGATCTCCCCTTCGCCGGACTGATTGGAAGACATGCTCCCGTTGGCGAGAACGAACCCGGCCAAGCCGGTCGGCGACAGGTGATGAATAAAATTCTGGACCCAGGCGTAGTTGGCGTTGCCTGCCGGGGGCGTACCGTATTTCCAGCGCACATCCTCACGAAGCCGGTCCCCTCCCCAGTCGCTGTCGTTGAACGGCGGGTTGGCCAGGATGTAATCGGCCTTGAGGCTCGGGTGCAGGTCGCGATGGAAACTGTCGGCGTTCTCCGGCCCCAGGTTGCCCTCGATGCCGCGAATGGCGAGGTTCATTTTGGCCAAGCGCCAGGTGGTCGGGTTGCTCTCCTGCCCGAAGATGCTGATGTCCCCGATCCGTCCTCCGTGGGCTTCCACGAACTTTTCGCTCTGGACAAACATTCCACCCGAACCACAGCACGGGTCGAACACGCGCCCCTTGTAAGGCGAAAGCATCTCCACCAGAACCTGCACGACGCACCGTGGGGTATAGAACTGGCCCCCCTTCTTACCTTCTGCGCTGGCAAACTGAGAGAGGAAATATTCGTACACCCGACCGAGGACATCTTTGGACCGGCTGGCCTTGTCGCCCAAGCCGAGGTTGCTCACCAGGTCGATCAACTCACCGAGGCGCTGCTTGTCGAGCGTGGGGCGGGCGTAGTCCTTGGGCAGCACCCCTTTGAGGTTGGGATTCTCGCGCTCGACCGCGACCATGGCGTCGTCGATCAGCTTGCCGATGGTGGGCTGTTTGGCGTTTGCTTGGAGCTGGGACCAGCGGGCTTCCTTTGGAACCCAGAACACATTCTGAGCGATGTACTCGTCACGATCCTCAGGGTCCGCCTCCGGGTCGTCCAACAACTTGGCGCGATGCTCCTCGAAAGCATCCGAAATGTATTTGAGGAAGATCAATCCGAGGACGACGTGCTTGTACTCAGCGGCGTCCATGTGGCCCCGGAGTTTGTCCGCCGCCGCCCACATGGCCGCTTCGAAGCCGAGGTTGGCCCCATTGGAGGGTTTGTTGTTGTTTTTCGAGCCTGATTTTCTAGCCATTAGTTTGCCCATTGTGTCAAAACCGAGGACTTTTGCAACCTTTTCCCCAATTCCCAGGCGGTTCCGAGTTTACCCGAAGGGTGTGACAACAAACCCTGTACACGTCTCCCTCTAGCCGAGTTCTACCAATCCGTCGAGGCCACCCTCGCCAAACATGAGCTTCCTGAACTGGAGGTCTCGAGGGTCCTCTGGAAACAGCGGAGTTGTGTATTCCCGATACGAGTACATTAGAACACGTGCAGGGCACCTCAAAACTGAAGGTTAGAGTCCAGGGAGATAGTGCGAAAGCAGAATTCTGGTCAACTGCTCTCCGCGCAGGGTCAATCGGCGAACGTTCTCTTTGCGCATTGGGGAAAAGTTTGTCGGGTAGTCGCCAACTTCCTCTCTTGCAACAAGGTCAGCCGGAGGGGAAGGAAGCACACTGTCCTGCTGCCCAAGGTATGGAAGGATGAACCCCTTGATCCGGCCGGCCTTCTCGTGCTCATGGAGACGGCCAAACGCTCCATCCTGCACCTTCCGAAATGTTGACGAGAAGGCCGCCGACATTCGAGAGCAGAAGTGGTATGGGATCGCCTTTCCGCTGAATTGGCCGTGCCCCGCGCTGCAACAGAGGATGTAATCGGGGTTGTAGACGTGGAGACTGTAGTCCCCACTCCGTCCCGGCTCAATGCACGTTAAGCCCAAATTGTCAAAAACTCCACCGTCCGTTATTACAACTCGCTCACGCGAAAGTTTTCCGTCTTTCTTGAAGGTCCACATTTCGTCCAGCGCCGGGAGGAACAGTGGGTATGCTGCTGAACAGGTTACGGCATGAGAAAGTGGAACCTCATTATTCTCTATCTCTCCAAATCTCCAAGACCCCGACCGCTGGTTCCCGAATCGAAAGGCAGTCCCAGTTCTCAGTTCGCAAGCATTGAAGATGACATCAAGGCCGGGGCGTGCAACTTGAGAGAGCATGGGGTCCCCGAGCACGCTCCGCAAGGCCCCTTCCAGGGCCAACGTCCGACTTGCCCACCGTCGCAGAGGTGGCTCCTTCTTGAAGAGTTTCGCTGCTCGTGCGATAGGAGAAGACACGAGCTTGGTCGCTGCGATCAACAGGAGAAGTGACGGAGATAACAGGTGTCGGACAGTGCTCCAGACCAGTCCTCTTCGCAGGAACTCCACGGTTCGCTGGTCGAAGGCATCGAAATCCTCCTTCCGGTATGCGTACATCCCGGCGATTACCGAACCACCCGAAACCGCAGAGACCACGGAAACGCGTTCCAGAATTCCGCGAGCATTGAGTTCCCTGAGACAGCCAAGGTGGAAGGCAATCGCGCGTGAGCCACCACCCGAGAGCGCGAGCGCGATATTGGGTGACCTCTCGACAGACTGGTTCGGAGCTGGCGCACCTCCATCAGTTCTGTTCATATTCGCCGTCCTCCCTCTATCACGCTGAAAGAATCCCCCCCGCAGAAACGCCTCGATCCTTGTTGGCTTGAATTGGCCCATACGCCAGAAAATCTCTCAAGACTGCGATGTGTGGGTGCCTGTATCGCTTGTTGTCCGGATCAGAACTGAAGACGCTCAGCTCTGGGGCTATTCTGGAGGCAACCCCCGAATGCCAATTATGCTCCGAGCCATGGTGCATCACCTGGAGGACACCCGTCGTGCTGATCCGGAACTCCTTGAGGTACGTGAGCAATCTGTCCAGCCGTAAGGGGGTGTCGAGATAGCCATCGCCGGTATAGAGCACACTGCCACGAGCGGATGGCCAGGCCCATCCGTCATTAAACAACATCCAGTCGGCGAATGGGATCAGCATGGGGCTGTGCCAATAAGGAAAGTGCGGGGTGCGAAGCAGTTCCACTCTCTCCCAGGCCGGATAAATGGGACCACCGTATAGGAAGAGTGAGATTGCATTCCGCGTCTCTGAATCGGATCCGAAACTGTCATCGTATATCGATTTGAGGGCGCGCAACGCTTGGTAACGGTCAGACCCTGGAATCAACAGTTTATCTCGCCATTTGCGAACCTCTATGCCAAAGTCACCCGGTATCCTGTCGGCAAGGTCGGCATCGTTATACGGAACAAATTCCCAAAAGGATCGAAGTGGCAACGAGCGCCCCGGCGGCAAGAACTCAACCTTGTCACGTTGACTACTCAAGAATCGCAGATCCTCGTCATAGTCATTGACGGAAAGCGTGGCAAGTTCGCCGAAGAAAAACCCATCCTCATCTGGTCCGGGGGGTCTCCCTCCCTCTGGAATCTCTGGTCCAGCTCCTTCGCTCGGAAGCACAAGAAGGATAGTGTCGATCTCCGATCCTTCTATCGCTGTCAGATACTCCACTGGATTCACAAAGAAACTCGCAATCGGGTCGTCCGGGTCCACCCCTTCTTCAAAGGCAATGGTCAGCCGCGTTTCCAATGGCACATAGGGAAGCATGAGAACTTGGACGCGAAACGCCTGGAGCAAGTCCACGACGCCACTGATATGATCGTGGTCGAAGTGGGAAAGCGTGACCAAGTCTATCTTGTTCCGTCTCCCATTCTGCCACTGGAGTGCGTCGATCCCTCGGCGGACCAGCCGCGTTGAGGAACTCGTCCCGCAATCATAGACCCAATTGAACCGGGGTGGACGGGAATCCCTCGCACACAGGGAACCCGAAGCAAAGAGCCCTTGCCCCACCGGGTGAAAGGTGTAATTAAAGACCAGGTGGGGCCTTGTCATTGTTCAAAATCTCCTGGGCGAATTTGGTTTGCGTGGTTCGTCTGGACCGAGTTTATGCCACGCGTTTGCCGATCCTCTACAACGGGCACGGAAGTATCAGTTGCTACCCGTCGCGGTTAAGACCGACAGATTTCCATTCGGGAGCGCGGTCACGACGACGTCCCCATCCCAGGAGGTTCCATAGATGGCCTTCTCCACGTCCATGCGCTTGAAGCGCTTGGCCCCGTCGGCGGCGCGTGCGTGGATCGGTGCTTCCCGAAGGCGCTCGATATTGTCAGCAAGGAGCGCGATGGTCACGAGCCGGGGATGGCCGTAGGCGAAGGTCGAAAAACGCTCGCCGGTGTTGCGCCCGAAGTACCACTTCCCGGCTGAGAAGACCGCAATCTCCGGCGTGACCGCCTGGAGGAAGTCTTCCGTGGTCGCGTTGTACGAGCCGTGATGGCCGACGTGGAGGATGTCGGTATCGAGGGAGTCCGTTTCCGCGTAGTAATCGACGAGGGTCTCGATTCCCGCCAATTCCAGGTCGCCCGTGGTGAGGAGCGAGGCTTCGCCGAAGTCGATCCGCACCACCAGGCTGTGATTGTTCTCGTTCTCGAACTCCTTATCCTCCCAGCCTGGGTTCCCCGTGTGACCGCCCGAGAGGATCACAATCTTCGGGTCGCACTCGGAACAGTTCACCGGGTCAATCAGGTCGTCCGTGAGACCGGAGAGGTCCTCGACCTCGACCACCTCGGAATCCGGCGCCTCGCGGATGGTAATGTTGCGGCCGCCCGTGCTCGCGTTCTCGTGAAGCCAGAGGGGGTTCTTGGTTCCGGGTTTTCCCTTCAGAACCTCAACCCGCCCGTTGTCCACGTACCGCTCCACCGTGAAGGTCTCGACGACCTCCTGCAACCCGCGCGTGTGGTCAATGTGGTTGTGGGTGGTGATCACCGAGTCCAGGGTGTTCTCGAGGTCGGCGCGGCGCTTGAAGAACTCCGTGAGGTAGTCGATCAACTGCTCGGTTGCGGCTGCGTCCTGGCCGCCCGTATCCACGAGGACGGCTCCGCACGGGAACTCCACGAGCATGGAGTCTCCCTGGCCGACGTCAATGAAGTGGACCCGCATTTCAGGTTCCGCGCCCGCAGGCGCGAGGAGAGACATGAAGGATACGAGGACGCCGCTCAAGAACCCGAGCGAGCGGGAGTGGGGCTGGCTGAGGCGGACCATGTTCAAACTCTCCGTTCTGTGAAGTGCGGTCAGTGCATCCTTGTGGTGGCAGGGGGAAGAGGAGAGCCATCTACCCCAGAAACGGAGGGGCAGAGACTATATAGCGTAAGTGAATACTGTCTGGGGTGTCGTTTGTCAAGCTGATTCTGTGTTGGTTCCTTCGGAGTGGCCAGAAAGCGGGAACACGGCGGCTCATCGCCCCCACAGCCCCCCTTTCCCGGATATTGCGGGGATGGTAGGTTCCTGTACCCCGTGGCTCTAAACGGCCACGTGTATTTGAGACTAGGGAGGCTCTCCCATGCAACCCGGCTGGCTCAAGACCCGGAACGCCGAGTTCCTCTCCCACTGGACCAAACCATTCTCGGATTTCAGCACCTCCCCCACCGACTTCTACACCCAGGTGGAAGCCGCCTTCGCCAAACACGAGGCCCCCGACGCGGAGGTCTCGCGGGTCACCTGGAAGGAGCGCAGCGTCATCTCCCCGGAACGGGTGTACCTGCGGATCGAACGCCTGAAGTGCGTCTATGACATTTGCGCCGCGCCGTTCGGGAAGGACTTCTTCTTCTCCTCCTGGCTGGTGATGCTGAAACCCTCGTTCACCTTTCTGCACTGGATCGGGATGGGAACCGGTCTCTTTCTCCTCACCTTCCTCTTCACGAACATGTTCGGTTTCTTCAAGGGGTTGTTCTTCCTCATCGTGCTCATGTCCTTCCTCTGGTGGCTCATCCGCTCCGGCGCAATGGAGACTCCCCTTGAGTTCGAGGAGTTCCTCCTGGGTCTCACCGTAATGGGGGCTATCTGGGAGGTCTACTACAGAAAACCCACGTACTTTGAGATTGACACGGCGCTGATGTTTCAAAACGTGGCTCATGCGGCGGTGCTGGAGGCGGTGGACGCGATCACGGACGCCAGGGGTCTGCCTCGGCTTTCGGACGACGAACGAAAGCCGATCCACCGCGACTTCTTTATGCGGTGATAGCCCGTGAGCGGTTCCCTCTTAGTCCCCCCGGACTCTTCATCCCTCACCGAGGAAGATCGCCTCCTGCGCTGTTTCTACTCTTGGGAATACCGGGGACGCGGCTGGGTCCTGCATGACCTGCCCGTCGAGTTAGAACCCCCCTTCTGTCCCTTCACCTGGACCATCCCTGCACGACCGGTCGTTGACGACGGACAACGCCACACGCTCCTCTCCGGCTTGGTCTCGCTCGTTCGGGAAGGCTTCCGCAAACCCAAACCGCTCGAAGAAGAACCTGAATTCGAGGTTGACGAACCCGAACCGGAAACCGTCCAGGAATCGGGCCTCAAGGTCGAGATCGAGGTCACCGCCCCCACGGGGTACCGGGTCTCGCACGAGTCCACACGCCGATTCCTGCAGGCGCTCCGCTATCTTCAGCACCCGCTCGGTTTTGAGATCGTGGGCACGGGCGAGACGATTGGGGTCCAGTTCGCCTGTCACGCGGAGGACGCGGAGGGCGTGTCCGCCCAGCTCGCCGCCTTCTTCCCGGACTGCGCCTTCAGCCGGACGGCGGGCGGGACGCGGACCCTGTGGGAGGGCGTGGGGGACTCCCGGACGCTCGTGGTGGACTTCGGCCTCGCGCGGGAGTTCATGCTCCCCCTCTACACCTTCGGGGCATACGACCCCGATCCCTTGACCGCGATTGGGGGCGCGATGCAGGGACTCCAGCCGGGCGAGTCCGCCGTGTTCCAGGTGTTGCTCCAGCCGGTGTCGAAGCCCTGGGTGGAGAGCATCCGCTCCACCGTCTTCGCTCCGGATGGGAAACCCATCTTTGAAGACGCCGACATGGCCAAACTCACGCGCGAGAAGCTCGGCTCCGAACTCTTCGCCGCTGTGGTGCGGATGGCGGTACGGAGCGGTGACCGGAGCCGTGTTTGGCCGCTGATGCGTTCTCTCGGCGGGGCGCTCGCCCAGTACAACCGCCTCGGCAGCAACGAACTCATCCCGCTCACGAATCAGGAGTATGACGATGCCGAACATGAAGAAGACCTGATCCGCCGCCGGACGCGTCGCTCCGGCATGATCCTCAACGCCGAAGAAGTCCTCTCGCTCGTCCACCCCCCCTCGGCTTCCGTGCGATCCCCAAAACTCCGGCGTGAGATTGAGAAGACCAGAGCGGTCCCCGCGCTCGCCACGGACGGCGCGCTCATCCTTGGGATTAACCGCCACCAGGGCCGCGAGGCCCCGGTCACCCTCACCCCCGACCAGCGCAACAAACACCTGTACGTGGTGGGAGCCACCGGCACCGGCAAGTCCACCTTCCTCCTGCAGCTCATCCGCCAAGACCTGGAACAGGGCAATGGCTTCGCGGTCCTCGACCCGCACGGGGACCTGATTGATGCGATCATCGGGTACCTCACCAAGGACCGGCTTGACGACGTGATCCTGCTCGACCCTTCGGATGAGGAGTACTCGGTTGGACTCAACATCTTGGCCGCGCACTCCCCCCTGGAGAAGACGCTCCTCTCCTCGGACCTGGTGTCCGTGTTTCAGCGCCTCTCGACCAGCTGGGGAGACCAAATGACTTCAGTCTTGGGCAACGCGATCCTCGCGTTTCTGGAGAGCAGCGAAGGCGGAACCCTCCGGGACCTGCGGCGCTTCCTGGTGGACAGCGCCTTCCGGAACCGTTTCCTCAAGACGGTCCAGGACCCCGACGTCCGGTACTATTGGGAGCGTGAGTTCCCGCTCCTCTCCGGCAAACCCCAGGCACCGATCCTCACCCGCCTCGACACCTTCCTGCGTCCCAAACCGATCCGCTCCATGGTGGCGCAGAAGGAGAGCAGGTTGGACTTCCGAGCCCTCATGGACAGCGGCAAGATTCTGCTCGCGCGGCTCTCCCAGGGGGCCATCGGGGAAGAGAACGCGTACCTCCTGGGGAGCCTGCTCGTGTCGAAGTTCCACCAGGTGGCGCTCTCACGGCAGGAACAGAGAGAAGAGGACCGCCGTCCATTCAGTCTCTTCATTGACGAGTGCCACCATTTCGTGACCCCCTCCTTGACATCAATCCTCGCCGGAGCACGGAAGTATCGGCTCAGTCTCATTCTCGCGCATCAGGAACTCCGCCAACTGGGCACCAGCGATCTTGCCAGCGCCGTCCTCACCCACCCGTACACGCGGGTGTGTTTCCGGGTGGGAGACCAGGACGCCAAGAAGCTCGCGGAGGGGTTCTCGTTCTTTGAGGCCTCGGACTTGCTGAACCTCGGCACGGGGGAAGCCATCGCGCGGGTCGAGCGGGCCGAGTATGATTTCAACCTGTCGGTTCCCCCGCTTCCCCCTCTTGACGAACACACAACGCACCTCTTCCGCGAGTACGTCACCGCCGCCACGCGGGGGCGGTATGGACGGTCGCGTGCCGAGGTCGAGGCGGAACTCGCGCGGGAGTTTGCGGAGGACGAGAGCGTGCGCCCGAAGCAGGAGAAGGGACCGGTTCCCGAACCGCCCCGCGAAGAAACAGTCCTTGCGGAAGCGCCAGCCGACATTCAGCCGTCTCCGCCTTCCGAACCCGAAGGGCGCGTGGAAGGGCATGAGGTGGTGGAGATTCCCCCGCTTCCCCCGGTCGTTCCGCAGCGCCCAAGACCGAAGCCCATCCTTCCTCCCACGCCCGGACGCGGGGGGAAGGAGCACAAGTACCTCCAGCAAATGGTCAAGCAAAAAGGGGAGGAACTGGGGTACCGGGTGAGCGTGGAAAAGACGCTCCCCGGAGGCGGGTGCGTGGACGTATCGCTGGAATCCGAGGTCCGCTCGATTGCCTGCGAAATCTCGGTGACCTCCACCCCGGAACAGGAAATCGGCAACGTCCGCAAATGTCTCGACGCGGGGTACGCCAGGGTGGTCCTCGTGGTGGCTGATTCCAAGCGTGTTCCCACTTTATCTGCCACCATTTCTGGTACACTCAGTGACACGGAAAAAGCCAAGGTGGAGGTCTGCACGCTCCCGGAGTTGCTCCTTCTTTTGGACGAACTCGGACCGGCGCACGCGGAACGCGAATCCCATGTCCGAGGGTTTAGGGTCAAGACCAAGCATGCGGCGGGCGCAAGCGCGGACCGGGAGCGGAGGAAGCAGGCGATTGCCGACGTCATGGCGAAATCCGTCGGACGATCCGGAAGAACCAAACCGAAGAAAGGGTGAAGGGTGATGCGGAAGGGCGGCGAGCAGTCACACAAGCGCGTGGGAATCTGGCTGCGGGTTTCCACCGAAGATCAGGTCAAAGGCGAGAGTCCCGAACACCATGAGCGCCGGGCGCGCGCGTACGCCGAGTCGCGCGAGTGGACCGTGGTGGAGGTGTATCGGTTGGACGCGGTTTCCGGGAAGGCGGTGATGGAACACCCCGAAGCCAAGCGCATGCTCGAACACGTGCGCTCCGGGCACCTTGAGGGGCTGATCTTTTCCAAGCTTGCCCGGCTGGCGCGCAACACGCGGGAGCTGCTCGAGTTCGCCGACATCTTCCAGGCGCACGGCGTGGACATGATCTCCCTGCAGGAGTCGGTCGACACCAGCACCCCCGTGGGCCGCCTCTTCTACACCCTCATCGCCGCGCTAGCCCAGTGGGAACGGGAGGAAATCGCCTCGCGCGTGGCGGCGTCCGTGCCGGTCCGGGCGAAGATGGGGAAACCCCTGGGAGGGAAGGCGCCGTTTGGGTACCAGTGGGTGGACGGGAAACTGATTCCGCATCCTGACCACGCGCCGGTGCGGCGAAGAATTCACGAATTGTTCCTTGAGTCCCAGCGGAAGAAGACGGTTGCCCGTATCCTCAATGAGTCTGGGTACCGGACCCAGTCCGGAAAGCTGTGGAGTGCCGCCGCTATCGAGTACGTCCTGTCCGATCCAACCGCGAAGGGTCTCCACCGGGCAAACCACACCACGCATGGCAACGGCAAGGACGGGCGGCGCAAGAAGCCTGAGAGCGAGTGGGTCCACACGGAGGTCGAAGCGATTGTCCCCCCCGAACTCTGGGATCGCTGCCACGCGATCCTCACGGAAACGCGGCGGAACTGGAAGCCGCGCTCCAAGAAACCCGTGCATCTGTTCGCCGGACTCGCGTACTGCGATTGCGGGAAGAAGATGTACGTTCCCTCCAACTCGCCGAAGTACACCTGCGCGCGGTGCCGGACCAAGATCCCCGCTGAAGACCTTGAGGCCATCTTCATTGAGCAGCTGAGAGGCTTTGTTGTCTCGCCGGAGGACATCGCACAGCACCTAGCCCAGGCGGATCGGACGCTGGCGGAGAAGGAGGAACTCCTCAAGGTCCTGGAGCGCGAAGAGAAGTCGGTCCAGGCCGAAATGGAACGCGTCTACCGCCTCTACATCGACGGAGCCATTCAGAGCAAGCGATTCGCCGCCAAGAACCGCCCCTTGGAGGAGCGGCTCTCCCAACTCGAGGATGAAATCCCCCGGCTACAAGCCGAGATTGACTATATGAAGATCACCCACCTCTCCAGCGAACAAGTCCTGCACGAAGCGAGATCCTTGTATGCCCGCTGGCCCTCGCTCACCTTCGACGAGCAGCGCCGAATCGCGGAAACGATCACCGAAAGAATTGAAGTGAGCGCAGGCGAAGTCACGATTCACCTCTATTTTCTCCCCCCTCTTGAGAACATGGCAAAAGGTACAAGTACCGCGCGCGCTTTCTCTACTTTCCGGCCGATGGCGCGCCCAACCCCGGGGATCAAGCCAGGATGTCCTTCACCACGCGCCCGTAGACATCGGTGAGACGGTAATCGCGGGGACACCTGCGCGGGCAAGGTCGAGTACGAGTACTGCCTGTCCTGCGATGGGGCGCTGTCACCCTCACCCCCCGCCCTCTCCCGCGCGCGGGAGAGGGGGCCTTGTGCCGCGCGGTGTCGGCGGAGCACCCTCCTCGCCTGCCCTTCCTAGCACCGAAAGTGGGAAAGTGATCTCGACTCGCCACTCTCCTTCAAGCAGACTGCGCTCGGTCGTGAGATTCGGGGGAGCCTTGAGACAACTGAATCATGCGAAGGGAGTGAGTAACGAGATGAATCGTGGGCGTATCCCCTGGATGGCATTCGCTTGTGCGGTTGTAACGCTGGCCCTTGTCTTCCCACCAAGCCCCGCGTCCGCGGAGCCGCTTTCCAAACACCACCGAGCCACCATCAGCCCCTCAATTGTCCAACTCCAACCCGGCAAGGAACAGTCTTTCAAAGTGGTCATGGTGGCGACACGACTGATGGCCGCGACCATGGCGAAAGAGGTCAGATGGTCGGTAAACGACATCCCAGGCGGCAATGCCGAGTTCGGGACCATCGATCCGACGGGCCTTTATCGAGCGCCTGGCTCCATTCCATCGCCGCGTGAGATCCACATCGGCGCGGAGGTTCCGGAATCGGCCAACCGCTACTTGTGGGCCACTGTCGTGATGGGGGATGGACCTCCGCGCTACAAGTCGGTTGGCATGTGGTCTGAACCGGTGCTCGAAGGACAGGAAAAGACCACTCACCTCACTGACCCCCACGGAATCGGGCTGGATGCCGATGGAAATGTCCTTATCGCCGACCAGAAAGGCAACGGGGTGCATCGATACACCCCCCAGGGGCAATACCTTGGCCCGCTCGGGAAGGGACAAGGGGCCGCTCCAGGTCAGTTCACCGAACCGAGGATGGTGGCCACCGATGCGACGGACCGAATCTTCGTGACCGACAGCAAGGGAGATCGCCCCCGGATCCAGGTCTTCAGCCACGAAGGAGAGTTCCTTCAGATCTTCGCCGAAAAGGGGATGAAACCCGGCATGATCCTTCGAGCTCATGGGCTCGATTTCGATTCCGAAGGCCGGTTGTACACGGTGGATGTGGATAACATGAGGGTCAATGTCTACAGCGCGACCGGGGAATTTCTTTATGATTGGGGAGAGGAGGGCCTCAACCCCGGGCAATTCAATTCGCCTCATGGGCTGTATGTCAACCGAAGCGGCGATGTGTTTGTCACCGGTTATTACGGACCCACGCAGAAATTCAACAATGAAGGCGATTTCATCACAGCCTTTTGTTACGGCGACCCTCCTGATGGGTCCGTGTATTTTCACAGCCTCACCGGCGACCGCTGGGGAAACGTGTATGTGACCGTCCGCACCAAGGAGGGCTATGACAAGGGCCTCCAGATCGGAGCGGGAAACAGGGTCAGCTTGATGAAGTACAACAACAATGGGGACTACATTACCAGTATCAGTTTTTCCGCGCCGGAGCACCGAGAGAGTTCAGCGGTGGTGGATGAGGAAGGTCGGGTCTATGCGTTGTTCTCGGCCGCTGAGGAAATGGGCGTGGAGACATTTCAGGAAGAGTGATTCGGGATGGTACGGGATCAAATGGGGGGGATGCCGCCCCCCATCCCGCTAGGTGCGGACAAACCCCGAATGGGCCTTCCCCCGCGGAGGCGCACTCCCCCCGTGTAACGCCCTTCGATTGGGACAATGGCTCAGGTAGACTGAAAACCTTCTTGGGAGCGGTTTCTGTTCCCGTCTGAACCCCTATTGGCTGGCGAGAAAGGAATCTTCGGCATGGCGCACGGTGACCCCGGTCCGGGAGAAACATTCGAGAACATACGGAACTCCATCGCGGTAGCTTCCGGAAAGGGGGGAGTCGGCAAATCCACCGTGGCGGTCAATTTGGCGGTGGCCCTGGCGGAAACCGGCGCGCGAGTCGGGCTGATCGACGCCGACATCTACGGTCCCAATGTTCCGCTGATGATGGGAGCCACCGAGCCGCCTGAGGTCCGCGAGGGGAAGATCCAGCCAATCGAGCGTCACGGGGTCAAGATGGTGTCGATGGGCTTCTTCCTCAAGGAAGATGAGCCGGTGGTCTGGCGCGGACCGATGATCCATGGCGCGCTGCGTCAGTTCCTCGCGGATGTGAACTGGGGTGAGTTGGACTATCTGCTGATCGATCTGCCGCCTGGAACCGGGGATGCGCAGATCTCGATTTCCCAACTGCTCCCGCTGACCGGGGCGGTGATCGTCACCACCCCGCAAGGGGTCTCGCTCTCAGATGCCCGGAAGGCCGCGACCATGTTCGACAAGGTCCGGGTTCCGATTCTGGGTGTGATCGAGAACATGAGCTATTTCCTGGTTCCGGGTAGCGGTGAGCGCCATGAAATCTTTTCACATGGGGGCGGCGCGAGGTTTGCCGAGCAGCATGGGTTCAACCTCCTCGGTCAGATTCCGCTCTATCAAGGGGTGCGCGAGGGTGGGGATCTCGGAGTGCCGGTCGCCCTGCGCGAGCCGGAATCGGAGCCGGCGCGGATTTTCAAAGAGGCCGCCGCTAGGCTCCTGGAGATTTGCGGATCCGGCGCGGCCCAACAGGCGCGACAACGCCAGTCGGTGGTGTTTCAACCTGTGAGGAAATGAAGCATCCTGCTGACCCCATCAGAGTTGAAGTGGGGAGCCAAGCGATGACCACAGCGGAACAACGGAGAGAGGCGGTCCGCCGAATCAAGGCTCTGGCGGCGCCCATGCTCAAGGTTGCCACGGAGTTTTTGACATATCTCGATGAAAGAGCGAGCGATGAAGACCCCAACATCAAGCCTCTGAGAGGCAACCTTTTGGGGAATCACAGGTTTCGCGTGGGGGATTACCGGGTTGTCTACAGAATCGACGACACGGCGCGTATTGCGTATGTCATCCGAATTGTCCACCTCAAAGAGGCGTATGATTAGCCGTTTTCGATTCCCCTGCGGCTTGCTCAGTCTGCTTCAAATCGTTGGGTGCCATGTCGGCGCCCCCTCGCCGGCTCCCCCGCCAAACCCGCCGAGAATCCTCCTTCGAGCATTGGAGAACCCCACCACGCTCGATCCGGCCCATGCGGTCCGCGCGCTGGAAAGTCACCTCGCCTGCCTGATCCACGGAGGCCTGGCGCGCTGCAATGAGGATGGAAAGGTCGTTCCGGAGCTCGCCGAGAAATGGCAGGTCTCGGAAGATGGAAAGATGCTCCGCTTCACCATCCGACCGGGACTCAAGTTCCCCTCGGGAAGGGATCTGACCTCAAGGGATGTCCTCTATTCCTGGAACCGTCTCTGTTCCAAGGGCGCCGCTTCTCCACATGCATGGATCTTCGAGGACGTCCTGGGTTACGACGAGGTTCGGGCAGGGACCGTGGAAACACTTACGGGTCTCCGCGCGCCGAGCGAACGAGAGATCGAGGTCGAGACCCTGGAGCCTTCAGCATCCCTGCTCGCGCGCCTCTCCATGCCCGCCGCGCGCATTGTGGATCGCGAACAGGTGGCCGCCAAAGGGGACTCCTACGGGAGGCGGCCCGTGGCGCTGGGGGCTTGGGAACTTGCGGAGTGGATCGATGACTCGCGGTTGAGTCTCCGCCCCAATCGGCTCTACCCCGGACACAATCCCAATCTATCGACGCTCGAATTCAAGATTGTCGCTCAAGACTTTTCCGCCGCCGCGCTTTTCGAGACCGGCGGGCTGCACATTCTCCAGCCTTTGCCGCCGAGTCAATCCGCGCGTTGGAGCAGGTATCCCGAATGGCGTGGGCAGATCCGGCGCTACCCCGAGATGAATTTGTACTACATCGGCTTCGGGTGCCATCGCCCGCCGCTGGATCGGCTTGAGGTTCGGAGGACCATCGCGCGGTCGATTCAACCGGATCGCTTCCGGAAGGCCTTGTATGGAGAGGTCGCGGAGCTTGCGGAGGGACCTGTTCCACCCGGGCTTCTCGGCGCGCAGGCCTCGGGATCCTCCCACGGAGGCAACTCCGACGAGAACCCTAGAGAGGGTTTGGACACGGTCCATGAGAGCGCCCCCATGACCATTCGCCCTCTCGAACTGTGGTATGTGGAGAGTGATTCGACCACCTCGCTTGCGATGGAAGCGGTGCAAGCGGACCTGGAGGCGGCGGGAATTGAGTGCCGTTTGCGGAAGACCGATCCGACCACCTACGGGAGCCGGCGGCGCGAGGGAAGGTTTGATTTGTTCTACGCGAACTGGTGGGCGGACTATCCGGACGCGGACAATTTCCTTTCGCCGCTGTTCCTCTCTGGGTCCTCCTCGAACCACACACGATTCTCCGATCCCGAAACCGACCGACTGATTCTTGCCGCGCGTCGGGAGTGGGACCCCGATCGTCGCGCCAAGCTGGAGAGAGAGGTTTTGGATCGGATTCAATCACTCGCTCCCGCGGTTTTCCTTTGGCATCGGGGGAGCGAGGCGCTCACTCAGCCGTGGGTGGAGGGATATCGGCCTCCGGCGCTTTTTCATGGAACACTCTTCTTGGATTTGAGGGTGCACGGTTTTCGTGAGGGGAGACTCGAGTGAGAGCGCCATACTGGGACGTAATCATGATTCGAGAATCGGATTGTGTGGCGTTGACTGAGGGTCTGCCGGAGGTTGGACTCAAGACGGATGACCTGGGCACGGTCGTCCTCGTTTACGAGGGAGGTAAGGGGTGCGAGGTGGAGTTTCTCACGATTGATGGCGACACCGTCGCCGCTGTCTCTTTGTTTGCGCGACAGGTGAGGGGCGTTCATCCCGATGAAATTGCGCGAGCGCGGCGTCTCGCGGTTGGGACAGGCTGACCGGCACAGCCTCCGCGCGCGCCTTGGGTCACCCGGCCGCCTCCTCCATCTTCCTCCGGTAGTAGGCGATCACTTTGTCCCGGTGGCTCAGATCAAGAGGCGGGACATTGGGGCGTTCGACCTGCTTCTCCTCCTGGTTCAGAAAGAGCTCCCGCGACCCCTCGGCCCCCCATTCCAGGAGCTTCTTTTCGATTCCACGAGCCTCGGCTTGGTGGGCGGGGTCATCGTATAGGTTGTGAAGCTCGGCGGGATCCCTTTCCAGATCAAAGTAGAGCCTCATGGTCAGCCGGCGCTCCTTGTCCTCGACCAGGATCAGCTTTCGATTCCGGGACCGCGCGGTGACCTGTTTTCCGAAGTTCGCCTCGGCGAAAACCAGCTCGGGTCCCTCCCTCTCGTCGGCGAGATTCCCTCCCCGCATTCCGGACGCGGGCGTGCAGGAGGCCGCGTGGCAGAGGGTGGGCGCAAGGTCCAAATTGTTTACCAACCGATCTGAAGCGCTTCCGGCGCCTACGTTCCCCGGCCATTTGAGGATCAGCGGGACTTTGAGCAATGAGTCGTACATCAGGTTGGCCTTGAGCAGCAGATGGTGTTGTCCCATGTATTCCCCGTGATCGGAGGTGAACACAATCAGAGTGTCCTCATAAAGCCCGGCCTGTTGGAGGTAATCGAGCAACCGCCCCACCTGGTGATCAATGTGCGAGATCGAGGCGTAGTAATAGGCCATGACACGCCGCAGGGCGGGTTCGGTGAGCGTATCGTTGGGGAAATACCCTCGGTTGTAGTTGAGATCATGCTCAAAACACTTCTCGGTCCATCCCGGGAGCAGTCGAAGCGCGTCGGGATCGTACAACTCGCTCCATGGCGCGGGCGGATCAAAGGGATGGTGAGGCTTGATAAAGCTCGCGAACAGCAGGCTGCCCCCTTCGGCGTTCCAGCCCTTCAGGGTTTCGACCGACTCGTTTCCGATCCAGGTGGTGGAGTGGTGCTGTTCTTCGAGGTTGGAAACCAGCGCCCCGAAGGTTTCCCAATAGGTCGCCCTGGCCTTGTCTCGATATTCGCGGCGCTGGTCCTCCAGGTCGTTCTGATCCACCAGGCCCCGCGCCATCAAATAGCGGTGATAGTCGTCATCCCACCTTCCCGGCCCATCCTGCTCGGACAGAACCAAGTCCTCGAATCCGACATCGAGGTATGTCGGTGTCATGTGCATTTTTCCGACCGCCTTGGTCCGATACCCGGAGCGCCGGAGAATTCCGGGAAAGGTTTCAATCCCCGCGCTCAGTGTGGAGTGATTGGTCCAACCTCGGTGGGCATGCACCGGAAGGCCGCACAGCAGGGAGTAGCGCGAGGGGGTGCAGGCCGGGTAGGGGCAGACACTGTGATTGAAGCGGACCCCATCGGCGGCCAAACGGTCGATGTTCGGGGTCTTCACATCCGGATTCCCATAGGCTCCGAGGCAATCCATGCGGAGCTGATCGACCAGGATGAAGAGGATGTTGGGTCGCTTGACCGCACTCTCCGCGTTGTCCGCGCCAACCGTGGCGATCGGGAGGGTGAGCGCGGCGGCCCCCGCGCTCACATCCCGAAGGAATTCCCGTCTGCCAAGCCCCCGAGCTTCGGCGTTCATGGCTATCTTCTCTTGGCCGCCCATTCGATGGACTGGACCACGACCTTCTTGAACATCGGATGCGCGCAGGATTTCGCGTCATGCCCCAGCGCGAAGTAAACACAGCGGGCGTTGTGGACATAGTGGGTGCACAGGAGCGGCTCCGCGACCGTGTGCCCGAGACGCTCCTCGTTTCCGGTCATCAGCACGCGCATGTCGGGGCGCATCAGCAAGTTATAGTAGAGCTCGTCATCGGTGGTGAAGGGCGGAACTCCCTCCAGGATCGGGTGGGCCTCATCGGCCACATCCACCCGGAAGGTGTGGTATGGGCCATGTGTGGATTTCCCGCTCACCCACATCGCGCCGAAGATGTCGATCGAATCGCGCCAGTTCTGGCAATTGGCGACCGCGAAGTGGTTGACCACAAGCCCGCCGCCATTCTGGAGGAACTGGAGGATGCCCTCCTTCGCATAGTCCGGCGGCTCGCCGTTCTCGGCGGCGATCTGCACCACATGGAGGACCTCATAGTTCTTGAGGTTCTCGTACCTCAACGCCTCCAGGTTTTCCTTCTCAACCGCGGTGATCTCCACCGAGGGATAGTTGGCCTTAATGTCCGCGAGGACATCGTTCCAGATGCCAGCCTCCTTGTGGGGTTCAAGTCCAATCTGAAGGCACTTCACCGGGGCCTGTTCCGCGACCGCCAAAGCTGGAAAAAGACTGGCCGCGGCCAGGAACAGGGCAAAGGGCCATGCGCGCAGAGTGTGGGTGATGCTCATGTTTCGGTTCCTCCTCTCATACGACAAGATGGGGAATGTTCCCTGTTTCCGGTTGCTCCTGGAACCCCTCCCACATCCCCCGCGGGACGGGAATACTCAGGCCCTTGACGAGATGGGAAAAGCCTCCATCCTTTGCACCCTGGACCACAGACACACACAAGGACCAAGAACATGAAACGACTTTTCTTTCTCCTGTTTGTTTCAACCGCCGTTTGGGGCGAACCCACGGTCATCTGCTCCGGACCGGCGGCGGGAGGCTACGCGGCCTTCCCGGATGTGTGCCGTCTCGCGGATGGCGAGCTCTTGTGTGTCTTCTACTCAGGTTATGCCCATGTTTCCCTCCCCAACGCGGAGTGGCCCAAGGGGGCGCGGATCATGGGGATTCGCTCCTCCGATGAGGGCCGGACCTGGAGCGCCCCGGCGGTTCTGATTGACACCTCCGAGGATGACCGCGACCCCTCGATAGCAGTGGTCCCGAATGGGACCCTCTCAGGGACACTCCTCTGCAACTGGTTCACCTACAAGCCTGTGGCCGAAGGCACGACCGAAATCCACACCGTGATCGCGCGCTCCATCGATGGGGGTAAGACTTGGTCGGAACCCACTGAGATTCCGACGGGCACGCTCCCTTGGGTGGCTTGTTCGACCCCGGTGCGCGCGCTCCCGGATGGCTCCCTGATCCTGGGGCTGTACACGGAACTCAAGGAACAGGACCGGGCCTTTGGCTCCACCATCAAGTCGTACGATGGGGGCATGACTTGGAAGGACCACAGCCTGGTGGATGCCGACAGCGGGATTCGCCTGGATGCCGAAACCGATGTCATCCCGCTGAAGGATGGAAGGCTCTTCGCCGCGCTGCGCGGGGACCGGGTCAACATGCACTTCGCGCTGTCCGAGGATCACGGCAAGACTTGGGGCAAGGTTCAGGACATCGGTTTCCGGGGGCACTGCCCTTACCTGCTGCGCCATTCCAGTGGAACGATCCTGCTCGGGGTCCGTCACCCCGGCACTTCGGTCTACTGGTCCACCGACGAGACCGCGACCTGGAAAGGGCCGCTTCAGGTGGACGAGAAACACGGCGCCTATCCAAGCCTGATCGAACTCAAGGATGGACAGGTCTTGATTGTCTATTATGAAGAGGGGGCCGGGTCCGGAATTCGAGCCGCCCGCCTCAAGGTCACCGCCGAAGGGGTTTCACCCGGCAGCTGAGGGAGCCGGATTTGAATTCAGGCGCGAGGCTTGCGAAGTGAGTGCTGCGAATGTCCTCTTACTGATCGGGTTCGCCGGGACTTGTTTCGCGGCTGATCCATCTCCCGCCCGATCCGAGGAAGATACCGCCACGCTGAATGTCTTGGTGGAAGCGCTGGAAACCCTCCGCGCCGACCCGGCCTCGTTGGAGACCCTCAGGCAGAACCTCCAAGCCGGATCCGTTGTTCCGACGGTGGATTCCAGGGACTTGGAGTTCTTCGAAAAGCGTGTCCGCCCGGTGCTGGCCGACAACTGTTTTCAGTGTCATGGTCCCGAAAAGCAGAAGGGGGGTCTGCGCCTGGATGGCCCGGAGGGGCTGCGGGATGGCGGGAAATCGGGCCCGCCTATCCTCCCCGGCGATCCGGAGAACAGCCTCTTGGTCCGCGCGATCCGATACACCGATCCCGCGCTTCAGATGCCCCCATCCGGGAAGCTCGAGGAGGGAAAGATCGCCGATCTGGTCGAGTGGATTCGACGCGGGGCGCCTTATCCCAGTCCTCCTCCGAATGGGAAAAGATCGCTCCGGTTGAGTGTGGAGGAGGCGCGCCAAACCTGGCCTTACACCCCACCCAAGGAGCCGATGCCGCCGGAAGTCAGGGATGTGACCTGGGTGGCGAACCCCATCGACCGTTTCATCCTTTCCAAGCTGGAAAACAAAGGGCTTCATCCGGCGCCACCCGCCGACAAGCGGACCCTTCTTCGTCGAGTGACCTTCGATCTGACCGGTCTGCCACCGACTCCCGAGGAGATGGAGGGGTTCCTCGCCGACAGCTCCCCCGGCGCGTTTGAAAAGGTGGTCGAGCGCTTGCTCGCCTCGACTCATTACGGCGAACGTTGGGGGAGGCACTGGTTGGATGTGGTTCGTTACACGGATTCCTTCGATTCCCGCGCCACCGCCGAGCAGGATGTGACCGAGTCCCACCGCTACCGCGATTGGGTGGTGGATGCGTACAACCGCGACATGCCTTATGACCAATTCCTGAGCTATCAGATCGCCGGAGATCTGATCCCAACCGAAGGACCCGATCCCGGATTCAACCGGGAAGGCATTATCGCCACGGGCCTGCTGGCCATCGGGAATTGGCCGGGGGGGGATGCCGACAAGGAGAAGATGGTCACCGACATTGTTGACGATCAGATCGATGTGGTCATGCGGGGGATGCTCGGAGTGACCTTCACTTGCGCCCGCTGTCACGACCATAAATTCGACCCCTTCTCCATGAGCGATTACTACTCCCTCGCGGGAGTCTTCTTCAGCAGCCATATCCTTCCTGGGCCCGGCAAGAAGACCGAAGGGTCTCCGGTGCTCAAGATTCCGCTCCTCTCCAAGGGGGAACTCGCGGCGCGCGAGCAGGAGACCGCGCGGGTCACAGAACTGCAAGGTCAGATTCAGTCCCTTGTGGAAGGCCAGAAGGCGGAGCTGGCCCGCGCGCGGCTGCCGGAGACCGGAAAGTATCTCCTGGCGGCATGGCGCTGCCGAGAAGCCGGGATGGAAGCCTCCGCCTTTGCCTCCAAGGAAGACCTCGATCCGCGCCTTTTGGAGGGTTGGCTGGGCTACCTCGGATTCACCCGTCACCCGCTGCTCCCGAAAAAGGTTCAGAATCTTCATAACCTGGTGGGACTCTCCGCCTGGATCGCTGAAGAGACCCTCCCGGCGGTGGTGGCCAACAGCCTGGACAAGCCGCTGGAATACCTGACCGTGATCCAACCGGCGCGCTCCCTAGTGGTCCATCCCGGTCCGGAGGAGGCGGTCGGGGTGGCGTGGCGAAGCCCGGTTTCGGCAACCGTTGCGGTGAACGGATCGGTGGCGGATGCCGACTCCAAGGGTGGAGATGGGATCGAATGGAGATTAGTGGTCGAGACCCAGGAGAAGGACATCCCTCTCGCCGAGGGCCTGATCGAAAATGGCGCTTCGCAGTCCTTCTCTGAAGGAAAGCAGCACGAACGGGGCGATGGTCCGGCCTTGGTCACCGTGCGGGTGGGAGACACACTCCTCCTATCGGTGGGTCCGAGGGGAAATCACGGATTCGACTCGACCACGGTGGAACTGGAAGTCCATGAGGTGGGCGGAGAAGGCAGAACGTGGAGCCTTGCGGCGGATCTGGTCTCGGATCTGCTCGCGGGGAACCCACACTCGGATAGGCTTGGTAACCCCGCTGTCTGGCGGTTTCTTGGTTTGGGCAAGGACAAGCGGACGGAGCCGGAAATTCTGGTGCGTTGGAAGAAGGCCATTGGCGAGCTCGCGCTCGACCAAACCCCGGTCGACAATGCTGCTCGGATGATCGAGGAGGCCGCATCAAGGATCCAGAAGGCCATTGATTCCGCCGCGGTCGCCCCCGATCAGGACACTCCGGACTCCAAACTGGTTCAGGAGCTTCTGTCGTCTAGCGGACCCTTTTCGGCGATTGTGGAGGAGTCCTTGTTCTCGGAGGATGCCAAGGGGAGGCTGGCGTCTCTCCGGGAGGAGCTTCGCGCCCTCGAAGGCAAATCACGCGCTCCGATTGAGTACGCTGTCGGAATTCAGGAAGGCGGAGTTCCGGACACCGTCCACGCCGGGGTCCACGATGTCGCAGTCCACAAGCGGGGCCGCTATGACAACTTGGGGGAAGTGGCGCCGCGGGGGTTTCCAGAGGCGTTGCGGACCGGGAACGAAGACCCGATCCGCGAGGGCAGCGGCCGTCGGGAGCTCGCGCGCTGGGTGGCCTCGTCTTCAAATCCCCTCACCGCCCGAGTTCTGGTCAATCGGCTCTGGCAGCGCCATTTCGGCGAAGGGATTGTCCGCACCCCGGGCAACTTCGGGAAAATGGGAGAGCCGCCCACCCATCCGGAATTGCTCGACTGGCTCGCGATCCGGTTCGTCCGCTCGGGTTGGTCGATCAAGGCAATGCACCGTCTGATGCTGTTGTCCTCCACCTACCGCCAATCGAGCGCGCCCTCGCCTGAGTTGCTCGCCGCGGATCCGGACAACCGCTGGTTTGGTGGAATGAACCGCCGCCGATTGGAAGCCGAGGCGATTCGGGACAGCCTGCTGGCGGTCTCCGGGAGGTTGGAACCCGCGTTCGGGGGGCCTCCGGTCGCGGACCTGGCCGCTCCGCGACGCACCCTGTATGTGAAGACTGTCCGATCCGACCGGGCCACCTATGGGGCGTTGTTCGATGCCGCCGATCCGACCGCGATCGTGGACCGCCGGACCGAGTCCACTGTCGCTCCGCAGGCGCTCTTTCTTCTGAACAACAGTCTTCCCCTCCAGCTGACCCAAGAACTTGCGGAGCGCATGTTGGGAACACCCGCGGCGAACACATCCGAGCGCATCGCGCGACTCTATTGGCTGCTCTATGGCCGCCCACCGACCGCGGAGGAGGTCGAACTCGGGATCGGCTTCCTTGAGAACGGTCCGACTTCCAGGCGGATATGGGCGGAATACTGCCAAGTTTTGCTTTGCGCGAACGAGTTTGTTTATGTAGACTGAAGGAGAGACAGGGTTCCCTATCGGGACACGGAGACGCAAAGCCGATGAGCGAGTTCTCAATGGTGCATGAAAAGTATGTCGTCACCGGCACCCTTAAGGGCGACCGCACGGTGGTTCTGGATGAACCCATCCCACTCGCCCCGACGCGGGTGCGGTTGACGGTGGAGGCGCTGAGGGCTGTCAAGAAGCGCAAGTCGTTGGATGAGTTCATGGCATGGCTTCGCGCGAGGCAAGAGGCGCGCGGACATGTGCCCATGTCTGACGCGGAGATTGACGCCTATATCCAGGCAGAACGGGACAGCTGGGACGAATGACCGTGAGAGTCTACCCGGACGCCGTAACGGTCATCTATCTTTTCGAAGGGTCCCCACATCGCTCCCAACAGGTTAGATCGCTCATCGGACGCGTGGACGCCACTTTGGTTGCAAGCGAGCTCTCTCGCATGGAATGCTTGGTTAGACCACTGCGCGAAGGGCAAGTTTCCCTGGTGGATGAGTTTGTGTCATTTTTCGATACCGAAGTCGATGAGATGGTGGACCTGGACAGAAGAGTCATGGAGCGGGCCGCCAGAGTTCGAGCGGATCATGGTTACACAACCCCCGATGCGATCCATCTCGCGGCGGCGCTGGAATCAAAGTGCGATGTCTTCCTCACCAGTGACGACAGGTTGAGGCAGACTGGGGGCATCTCCATCGAGGTTCTGAAGAGGATTGTTCCATGAGCGGACGCTTCACCCATTCATCCCCGCCGGGGCGGCCTGGATTCTCCCGGCGCGCCATGCTCAAGACCTTCGCGAGCGGTTTTGGCATGCTCGGCCTCTCCGCGCTTTTCGGACAGGAATCACGGGCCGCTTCGGGCGCTGAAACCAACCCACTTGCGCTCCGTCCCCCGCATTTCGCCCCCAAGGCCAGAAATGTCATCTTCCTGTTCCTCTCCGGCGGCCCCTCCCATGTCGATCTCTTCGACCCCAAGCCGCGCCTCGCCACCGATCATGGCAAGCCCCTGCCCTTCGAGAAACCCAAACTGGAGCGCACCAAGACCGGCAACCTGCTGGCCTCGCCCTGGTCTTTCAGGAAGCACGGGCAGTCGGGCATTGAGGTCAGCGAACTGCTCCCCAATCTCGCCGGCTGTGTCGATGACCTGTGCGTGATCCGCTCGATGGTCGCCGACAACATCAATCACAACGGGGCGTGCCTGCAGATGACCACGGGCGAGCAGGCGTTCTCGCGCCCCAGCATGGGCTCGTGGTTGCTCTATGGGCTTGGGAGCGAGAACCAGAACCTCCCGGGATTCGTAGTCCTCAGTCCCGCGCAACCCGCGCAGGGGGCGCCTCTGTGGAGCTCCAGCTTCCTGCCGGCGGCCTATCAGGGAACCCTTGTCTCCAACCTCGAAGACCCGATCGCCAATTTGAAGAACTCCCGGATCGGCTCGAAGGACCAACGCCAGCAGCTCGACCTCCTCAAGCGCCTGAACAGTCTCCACCAGAGGGAGCGTGAGGAGGACAGCCGTCTCTCGGCGCGGATCGAGTCCTTCGAGCTGGCTTTCCGCATGCAAACCGAAGCCCCCGAGGCTTTCGGTCTGGCCGGAGAGACCGAGGCGACTCGCAAGCTCTACGGCCTGGACAATCCGGTGACCGAGATCTTCGGCAAGCAGTGCCTCTTGGCGCGTCGTCTTGTGGAGCGGGGTGTGCGGATGGTTCAGGTGTTCCACACCCAGACCGCCAAACGGAGCAGTTGCCAACTGTGGGACCAGCATGGCGGACTGCGCGAGGAGCTCACCAACAACTGCCTGGCGACCGATGCGCCGGTGGCGGGGTTGCTCAAGGACCTCAAGTCGCGCGGGCTCCTGGAGCAGACCTTGGTCATCTGGGGTGGGGAGTTTGGGAGGACTCCGACCGCCGAGAACGACAACGGGCGCGAGCATCATCCGTTCGGTTTTACGATGTGGCTCGCGGGCGGCGGAGTCAAAGGCGGGCTCGCGTATGGGGCCACGGATGAGTTCGGATGGTTCGCGGTGGAGAACAAGGTCCATGTCCATGATCTCCACGCCACGATCCTGCACCTGATGGGCCTGGACCATGAACGACTGACCTACCGTTACGGTGGCCGAGACTACCGTCTCACGGATGTTTATGGGCGCGTGGTGAAGGACATCCTGGCGTGATCCGCGTAGCGTCCTGGCTGAAGGCGTACTCCTCGCCCCCCTCGTCGTTCAACACCAGGTACAAGTTCCCCACCGCGTCGTACACATACACATAATCGTTGGTCGCGTTGGGGGTGGCGTCGTTGTCGGTGTGGCGGTAGGCGCGCTTGCCCACCAGGTTGCCGACCAGTCCCGGCGAATGCGTGCTCACCTCCAGCGTCCTCCAGGGGTCGTTGGCGTCAATCGCCCCGCCTGCCGTGTCATAGCGCTCGTCCACTTCGAGCAGAACACATAGTCACTCCACACTGCTATCTCGCCCACGACTTTTAGAGAAGCTTACCAAAGCAATTCCGACTATGAAGTACAGGATATGATGGCAGAAGAGCACAGTAGCGCTTTCCTCATTCAGGATATGGGCAAAAGGATAGAACCACGGGGCCGCATTGAACATTTCCTCCAGGGCAGCGGCAAGAGTACCTGTCAGTTGTAAGGTGACAAACAACGGGGGGAGAAGTGAAAGGAAAACCAGTATAACACCCACCCTCGCAAGATAGCCATTCGTCCATCCACAATAGGTGGCGTAGATGATGACTCCCACCCCTATCATACCAACAATCACGGTTTGCATGGTGTGCATGTCGTGTTCCCTAATACTACAGCGTCAAACTTTTCCGGATCCGCGTCATTCCCATGAAAATGGAAATCCACTGGGTGCTACCGCCAAGTCCGTGGATACTGTTGAGAGAAGAAGCGGCTGAGAGCCAACGTGGATTCCCGCCGCCGCGGGAATGACGGAGCTCTTGGTCATCTGATCCCTCGGGTTTCAGGTGTACACCCACTTTTCCGCCTGGCTCTAAGCTCCACAAAAGCACATAATTATATCAGGCTGCCTCTGCGAGGCAAGACTTTTCAAGAGGCGACCGCGCTCTTTAGCACTTGCGGTTGCGGCGTGGGGAGAATCATCCGGAATGGGTCAAACCCGCTCCCTCGCGGTCGCGGCTCGGAGATACCGGACCCCTGCCAACAACGGGACCGGAATCGGGCCGGAATGGATGGGTGACAAGGGGTTGAAACCGGAGAGGGAAACTTGCGTTTCGGCCCATCAAGACGGGCCTTTTGAAGTGGTGAGCGGACTGGGACTCGAACCCAGAACCAACGGCTTAAAAGGCCGCTGCTCTACCGGTTGAGCTATCCGCTCACTTCCTGGTGACATTAAGACAGCCCTTCCCCCGATGTCTAGGGTTCCGGTCGCACCCTTCCTATCGCCTCCCGCGCCGCTAAAATCGTGTTCGCTCGAAAGCGTCACCGTTGACGCGCCAACCAGAGGGAGCTCCGGATGTCCACACCAGGAAACCATTCGTTTCGTTTCCTTGTCCATGCGGTCATGGTGGCCGGCGATCTGTGCATCTTCGTCGGCTCGTTTGTCCTGGCGTTCATCCTGGTCCATGACACATTTGGAATCGAAGACATCCACTGGTTCGCGGGCTTCGACCGGGAAACCGCGCGGTCACTGGGGATGTTCACGGTCTGGAGGGGGATGCCCTCGGTCATGTGGGTCGAGTTTTACCCCTACATCATCACCATCTTGCTCCCGTTGCCGATCCTGCGCCTGGTGGTGATGACCCGCCTCGGATGCTACCGGCTGGATGGGGAGATCTCGATGGTCGAGGACATTTTCGAGACCTTCCGGGCGGTCACCATCGGGTCCATCCTCCTGATTGTGGTGGCCTTTTCGGCGGCCACCGGGACCGGCGAAGAGCGTTTTGTCGCGGGCCGCCGGGTGTTTCCCGTGGATTGGCTGATCTGTCTTGGGGCCTGCATCGCCTTCCGGGCCGTGATCCGAACCGTTCAATGGCAGGCCCGTCGGCGCGGGCGCAACCTGGTTCCGGTGATCCTCCTGGGGCGCGGCTCGCTCGCCGAAATGATCAAGGGGGAGCTCCAGCGCGACCCGACCATCGGCTACCGGATTGTCAAGGAAGTCCCTGTGGACGGAGGGGATGAGGATTACTCTCGGCGCCTGGCGGAGCTTCCGGAGACCATCCGCGCGACCGGGGCGCGCGAGGTGTTTGTGGCCGGCAGGAACCTGCGCCAGCAAGACCTGTTGCCGATCCTCATGAAAGCCGGCTGGGGGGTGACCTTCAAGGTGGTTCCCGACCTCCTGGGACTTCGCCCCAAGAAGGTGGAAATCACACGTCTCCGCTTCGTTCCGCTGCTGGAACTCTTCGTGGATCCCATTCGCGGGGCCACGGGAACCATGAAGCGAGTGCTCGACCTGGTCGTGGCCTCCGCCATGCTGATGGTTCTCGGGATTCCGATGATCATCGTGGCGATCCTGATCAAGCTGGATTCGCGCGGGCCGGTGTTCTTCAAGCAGACCCGCATGGGGCGAGACTTCCGGCCCTTTCCGATGTTCAAGTTCCGCTCAATGCGCGTGGATGCCGACGCCAAACGTCATGAGGAATTCATGAAAAAGGTGATCCAAGAAGGGCAGGGCGAGGTGGACCAGGAAACCGGCAAACCTGTTTTCAAGGAGAAGGATGATCCGAGGATCACCCGAGTCGGACGGTTCATCCGTCGCTACAGCATCGATGAGCTCCCACAGATTTTCAATGTTCTGAGGGGCGAGATGAGCATTGTGGGTCCCCGACCCCCGGTGCCCTATGAGGTGGCCATGTATCGCGAGCACCATCTCCCGCGGATGAGCGCCAAACCCGGCATCACCGGGGTCTGGCAGGTGAGCGGTCGCAATGCGGTGAGTTTCGATGACATGGTGCTGATGGACATCACTTACATGGAGAATTGGTCGATCCTCACGGACATTAAGATTATCCTTCAGACCATCCCGGTGGTTCTTTTCCCAAAGGACACCTACTGAGGAAAGAGGAGGTTTTTTTTGAATAACTTGCGGGGGGAGCCGTCCAACCAACCGGAGGAAACCACCTCTCGGCAGCGTGACCTGGAGTGGGTCCGGAGGCTCAAGGCGGGGGATCTTTCCGCCCTGGAGGAGATGGTCAAGGAGTACCAGGATCGGATCTACCGCTTGGCGCAGGGTCTTTTGCGCGACCCGGAGGAGGCCCTGGATGTGACCCAAGAGGCGTTCCTCCGGGTGCATCAGAACATTGGAAGGTTCGCCGAAAAGTCGGCGTTTTACACATGGCTGTATCGCATCGTGGTGAATCTTTGCCATGATGCGCGCCGTCGGGCGCAACGAAGGCGGAAGGAGTTTTCGCTCGACCAGTACAACGAGGAGCGTGAGCGTGATGGCGAGGCGGCGCTTGAAATCGCGGACCCCCAAGGCGTGGATCCGCGAGATCGAGGGGCCGATGAGGAGCTGGAGGCTCGTGTGGTCGAGGCCATGGAGTCCCTCCCCGAAAAGCACCGCACCGCGCTCTTGCTCCGCGAGGTGGAGAACATGAGCTATGAAGAGATCGCGTCGGCGACCGGGGTGTCCATCGGCACCGTGATGTCGCGTCTCTTCTACGCCCGCAAGAAGATGCAGGAGCTCTTGGGCCCGTATCTGGATGAAAGCTGGGGAGCACGATCATGAGGAAGAACGAGGAAGAGCTGCCGGGGGGTGAGAAGCTGGGCGCCTTGATCCGGCGAGCGTGCGCTCCTCCCGAGGGGCTGAAGGCGCCCGCGGACATGGCTATCCGGGTTCGGCGCTTGGCCGAGGAGCGCGCCGCGAACCGCTCGTTTTGGTCTCGCCTCTGGGAATACTTCGCTCCCCCGAGCATCTGGGTCCCCGTGACCGCGGGGGGGCTGGCTCTCTTGCTGGCCGTGATTGTCATCCCACAAATGCCTTTCGGGGCCGGAAGGCAGTCGGATCCCTCCGGGGAACGCATGGCCTCCACCGAGAGCGGCCTGGCCGCTTCCCAGGGGTCGGCGGATGATCCGCTCGGTCCGGATTTCTTCAAGTTCGAGGGTGTCCCTGACGAAGAAGTGTCCGTGGAACTCGCGGATGGCTGGAACGCCGTGACCATCGAGGATGAGGAAAATGACACTGCGCTGGTTTACTTCTTCTCCGAAGAGGGGTCGACTAACGGAAACCCGAAGGCTCAATAGCCGGGCGCTCTATTCGGTGGCGTGGGTCGGCCTGAGCCTCCTGCCGTGGCTTCATGCAGGCCTGTTGAGCGCCTCCGCGGCCGAGGAGGAGAAGATTGAGGGGCCTCATTGGACCGTGAGCTTCGCGCTGGGAAGCGAGGGCGCGGAGACCGAGAAGGTGGAGGTTCCCAAGGAGATCGAATCCGCGCGCGGGGCGCTCGAGAAGCTCGCGGAGCAATCGAAATTCAGGCGCTTCACTCTGGTCAAAACCAAGCTGCTTCCGAAGGATGCTCCCGAACCGGTCCAGGTTGCGTTCGACCGCGAACTTGCGTTCACCTTTCAACTCGAGACCAAGAAGGGGAGGGATTTCCTTCAAGCCGCGTGGCTGCGCCGTGAGGCCGGACCGGAGGGGAAGTTCAAGCAGCTGGGCGGTAAGGTTCAGCGTCCTTTCCAGCCCTCCAAGTCGCTCGTGCTGATGGGACCGCGAGTGAAGGAGGGGGTCGCCCTCGCGGTGCTGAGGCTGGATTTGAAGACTGAAAACTAATCCAAGATTCAACCGTCGTCCCAACCCACCTCTCACGGAACCCGCGCGTCGGCCAGGGCCGCGCTCGCCCGCTCGCAGAAATCATCGATCTCCTCGGGCTTCTCAAACCCCACGATGCAGGTGTCCACACATTCGAGGCCGAGCACATAGCGGATCGAGTGATCCTTCTTCTCGGGATCATCCCGGAAGGCCCCTTCTCCGATGATCTTCATGCCGGTGACCCCTTTGCCCGCGGCGTGAATCTTCTCGAGCACTGGAACCACCTTGTCGGGAGGGCCATCCATCTTCTCGCCATAGGGGTTGATGCGGGTGTGGACCGAGTCCACCCACGGAGTCTCGGCGGCGACCTCGAGCGCGGGCAGGGCGTGCACGGAGACCCCATGGGCGCGAATCTTCCCTTGCTCCTTGAGCTTGGAAAGCAGATCCATCTGCTTGGCCAGCTTCTTCGGCCAGTCGGCATCGGTGACACAGTGCAAATGGACAAGATCGATATACTCGGTCCCGATCTCCTGAAGGAAACGGTCCACCAGCTTGTCGGCGTCCAGTCGCTCCATCTCCGGCAGTCCCCCCTCGCGCCACCAGATTTTGGACACGATCACATACTTATCCCGGTCGATGCCCTTGAGCGCGGGGGTGATGTCCCAGTGGGTTCCGTAAAGGTCGGCCAAATCAAAGTAATTGATCCCCTTCTCAAACCCGTATCGGAGGAGGGCATGGAACTTTTCTTCGCCCAAGCGGGTTTGGTTGGAGCGGCGGTGGTATCCCCTCATGCCGGTCCCCATGCCCACTCGGGTGACCGACAGTCCGCTCTTCCCGAGGGTCACCCGGTCAAACAGGCTTGAGGAGGCCGACCCCGGCGATGCGGAACTTGCCGCGGCCGCTTTCGAGGCCCAAATGGAAGTGGCTCCCGCAAGGGCTGTTCCTAGGAAATCTCTTCGTCGCATTGAAACACCTCCACGCGCGGAATCGATCGAAAGTCCGGCAAGGACACATTTCCTTGAATTCTACACCGGGAAGGCTGGAGAGGGAACTCCGAAATCATCCTCCCCCAAAAAAAGGACTTACAACTGGAACTCCAGGTGCCGACAACCCCCTATGATAGAACCTGCTCAATCCGGAGGTGGGAAACCTGGACGGGCGGACGGGCTGACTTTGGTGGGTTTCTTCTTTGCTGATTTGATTTTGTTGATATACTTGCTGGAAGAGCGGTGCTTGGGAGATGCGTTTCTGGAAACCGAAAAAGTACCCGGCTATTGGTTTGGATATCGGCCACTCTTCGGTCAAGGGCCTGGAGTTAAAGGGGTCCGTGAATGAGTTGGTCGTGGACCGGTTCGGCTCCGCGCCGATCCGCGCGGGCATGGATTCTCCCTCACGCAAGGAGGCGGTCGTTCAAGCCGTTCGCGAGCTCTACTCCCAGGTGGGCTTTTCAACCAAGCATGTGGTCACCGCGGTGAGCGGTGAATCCGTGATTGTCCGCGTGATCCGTCTCCCCTATTTCAGCGAAAAAGAGAGCCAAGAGCTTCACTTCGCCGTCCAAAGCGAGGCGCAGGATTTCATCCCCTTCGACATGGCGGATGTGGCCTTCGACTATCAGCGGCTTGGAGTTGTGGATGCCGGGGCGGAGGGGAAGGCGCTGGAGGTCCTGATCGTGGCCGCGCAGAAGGAAATGGTGGCGTGGCACTCCGATGTGGTTCGGGCCGCGGGGCTTGACCCCCGCGTCGTGGACATCGGTTCATTCGCGCTGGTAAACGCGGTCCATCACGGGGCCCGGATGACTCCGCATGAGCCCATCGCCCTGGTGGATATCGGGTCGGCGGTGACCAACATCGCGATCATGAAGGAAGACACCACCCGGTTCACCCGTGATCTCAGCACGGCGGGAGCGACGATCACCCGCGCGATCATGTCGGAGCTCGGACTCGACGAAAGGGCCGCCGAGGCGGCCAAGTTGGACCACGGCATCGGATATGGAATGGAGGAGGGAAGCGGCGAGGGGGAAGAGATGTTCACCCTCTCCCAGAGCAATCTCCCCGACATGATGGAGCAGATGAAGATTTCCTCCGCCGGAGAAGGCGCCGTGGAGGGAGTTGACCAGCGGGTGAACGCGATCTGCGAACAGTTCCTCGGCGAGATTGTGAGCGAGATCAAGCGTTGCCTGCTGTTCTATGAAAACCAGCTCGATGGACAGGCCGTGGAAAAGGTTTATCTCACCGGCGGCACGGTCCAAATGAAGAATGCCGACCAGTACATTCAGAACCTTCTCGACACCCCGACGGAAGTGATTGATCCGTTCGCTGGGATCGGCGGGGCCATCGCCTCGCTTGACCCGCTTGCTCGCGGCGCAATGTACACGACCAGCCTGGGACTCGCCATGCGGAGTCTGATCGGAGGCGGGGTCTCGTGATCCAGATCAACCTACTGCAAGAGGATCGCCTGCGCGCCGCGGAGCGCGGGGGGAAAGTGGACCCGACCAAGCCGCTGGTCTTCATCGGGGTCATTGTCGTGCTGGGAGCCCTTGGCCTGGTGAACGCCAATTTGGCCTTCAAGGCGCGCGCGCTCGACACGGAAAAGAATCGTCTCGTGAACGAGATGAAGAAGCCCGAGCACATCGAACAACTCAAGGAATCGGACCGTTTGCAGGCGGAGCTCGACAAACTCACCCGCAAACAGGTCATCATCAACGACCTGATCACTAATCGGATCGATTGGTCCAAGAAGCTCGCGGCCATTCGCGACAACCTCCCCTCGGACATCTGGATTGAGAGCATCGAGCTCCAATCGCCGAAGAACCCAAAGGAGACCTTCCAGACTTTCCAGATCGATGCCGCCACGGTGAACGCCGACCGAGGCTTCGCGCGCAGCGCGGAGACCCTCGAATCCCTTCGGAACTCCCCGGACTTCATGGCGGGACTCACCGGGGAACTGGAGCACCGTCAAGGCAAGACCGAGTTGTGGGACCCCTCGCTTGAGGAGGGGAATGTGGCCCGCAACATCTGGCGCTTCACCTTTGCCGCGAGGCGACCCCTTCCGGAATCGGAAATCGCGTCGACTCAGAAGAAGCCGGCGGCTCCGGCTCCGACACCGGCCAAGAGCGCGGGGAAATAGGATCAGGGATCATGGCGCTATCTCCTGAGGATCGTCAGAAAGTCCAGCAGGTCGGGATCATCGGCGCGCTCGTTGCCGGCGCGCTGATCGCCTTGCCAGGACCGGACTACAACATCCCGATCGGCATCTACAAGCTCTATGAGCGCATCGGGACGCTGGAGAAGCAGGTGGAGGCGCAACAGGACAAGTACGATAAGGAAAAACTCCGCATCGAGCGCATTCCGGCCATGCAACGGGAGCTTGAGGAGCGCGGACCGGAGATCCGGCGATATGAGGCTCGCCTGCCCAAGTCGACCAAGACCCCGGAACTTTTCCGGGACATCGACCGGTTCAAGTTCCAGGCCGGACTTGACATCACGGTTCAGACAAAGATCGACCCGGTGGACAAGGGGGACTATGTCGAGCTCCCGATTCGGATCGAGGCGCGGGGAACCTACGATTCCATCGCCACCTTCATCAATCAACTCGAACGCAACCAGCGCTTCTCGCAGATCAAGGAGCTTCGGCTGACCGAGAAGCCCGGAGAGACCACGGGTCAGGAAGAGCAGAATTATTCCGAGCACGACGTGTCGATGCGGATTTCCACGTTCATGTTCAAGGACCAGGTGGTCGAGGAGGAGTCCAAGGCGGTGGCCGCCGGCGCGGCCGCCAAGGAGGAGGCTGCTCCCAGAAAACCCTAGATGCGATGACTCGCGGTTCGGCGTCCGAGAATGAGCGCCGCTGATTCTGCTTCGGCCCATGGCCTGGTTATGAGGATGGTTCAGACCTTGATCGACAATAGACCCCGGTGGGGGAGCCTTCTCCCCTCAGGCGAACTCCGCCGGCGCAACGGGCGCGCATGGACCCAGCCCGCGGCGCTGATCCTCTCCCTGTGCCTCCTCCTAGCCGCCTTGCCGGCGTCGGCGCAGCGCGGGTACACGCAGAAGGCCCGCCCCACCCCAACTCCGATACCCAATCGCGCCGCCGACATGGCCCGCGAGATCGGGGAGGTCTACGAGGGTTACGCCCGCCTGTTTGTCCTCGGGCATGTCTTCACTCGCGTCATGGGAATGGAGGGGGTCCTCCCCACGACCATCAACCTCGACTTCTTCGCCAATCAACCGCTCCTGGCGGAATCCGGGGATGTCTTCATTTACCGCCCATCCGCGCGCGGGGATATCATGTGGCCCCTGATTCTGCCGACTCCGCCGCGCGAGTCGCCCACGCCCATCCCGACCGACACACCCACTCCCGAACTGGCGGCGCTTCCCGAGTCGACCCCCACCCCGACCCCGACCGCCACCCCCACGGAGGTCGTGCCGCCTCCCCTTAAGCTCCAGGCGGTCAGCAAGTCCCCGACTGGGGCGCTGATCATGATCAGCGACACAATGCTGACCGTGGGGGATGTCATCGATGGCGCCACCGTGACCGACATCAAGAAGCGCTTCGCGCGCGTGCTGTACTTCGGCAAGGAATTCGTTGTGACCGCTCAGGGCACGGTCAAATCGGAAGACTTCAGGGAGGAGGACCTTCCCTTTGACTGACAACCGCCGCGCGCTCTGGAGCCGCGGCCCGACCGGTCATCGAACCTTAACGGGGGACCAATCCGACATGCGACAGTACTGGGGACTCATCACCTTCATCCTGGCGGCGCTCCTGCTCACCGCGCCCGCCATATCCTCCGCCGCCGCGAAGCCGGTCGACGCGGAGCCCCTCGGCTCCCAAAAGCTCTCCCGCAACCTGGGGGAAAAGGGGCAGATCATCATTGAGTCCCTGGAGCTGAACGAGGCCGACCTCTCGGATGTCGTTCGCCTGCTCGCGCGCATCGCGGGCATCAACATCATCACCGGGGACATCAAGGGCTCCATCACGGTCTATCTGGAGAATGTCACCGTTCAATCCGCCCTGGAGGCGATCCTGTCCTCCCAGGGGTATGGCTTCATCTACGACGGAAACATCGTCCGGGTGGTGGATGCCGCCCGCCTCGGAGAGGACCGAGTCGAGACCATCACCGAGACCTTCCCCCTCAACTACCTCCCCGCCGAAACCGTGGCCGACAACCTCCGCAAGGTCTTCTCCGGGAATCAATCCGGGTCGAGCTTCAGTCAGATCGAGGCCAACGTGGAGGCCAACGCCATCATCGCGGTGGACATCCCAAGGAGGATCGAGGACATCCGCCGTCTGATCCACATTCTGGACACCCGCTTCGAGCAGGTTGAGATCGAAGGGCGCTTTGTCGAAATCTCCTGGACTCAGGACCAGCAGTATGGCGTGGACTGGAAGTACTTCCAGGATCCGGCCAACACCCTCGATGTCAACCTCGCCCCGGGCGCGCTCAACGCCTCCAATGTCGCGGGGCAGTTCAAGTTCGCGATCATCAACGGCAAGGACAATCTGACCGGGTTCCTGCAAGCGCTTGAGACCAACAACGATGTCAAGGTTCTGGCCAATCCCAAGATTCTGGCGCTCGAGAATAAGGAAGCCAATATCGAGCTGATCAACGAGGTTCCCTTTGTCGAGGCCAATGTCAGCCAGGGGGTGGTCACGGAATCGGTTCAGTTCCAGAAGACCGGCATCACCCTCACAGTCACCCCGCAGATCGCGCAGGAGGCGGAAGGGACATACATTCGCATGAAGCTCCTTCTGGAGCAGCGAATCGCGGGTCCCAACGTGGTTCTCCAGAACTCCATCGCCTTCCCGATCGACTCCCGCCGGGCGACCACCGAGCTGATCGTGCCCGATGGTTCGACCATCATCATCGGCGGGTTGCGCCGGAGCGACCTCACTTACACCTACGAGAAAATCCCGGTCTTGGGGAACATCCCCTTCTTCGGACTCCCCTTCCGCCGTCGCGCCAAGAACGACGAGCAGGCCGAACTGCTTCTCTTTGTCACTCCCTACGTGATCTACGAGCATCCGCCGCTGGACGGCAAGGAGCAGGAGCTTCACGACGACATCGACCACGTGGCGGATGCCCTGGAGACACAGAACGAGTGGCGTGAGACCGCGGAAGCCCCCTTTGAGGCCCTCGAAAAGAACATCCAATACTCGGCGGTCAACTGCAAACCCAAGCAGTATGCCGCCGCTCGCGCCGCCAAGGACCAGGTCGAGAAGGTCAAACCTTACAAGGTGGCCAAGAACCGCGGGCAGCGCCGCTACCGGATCACCGCCGAGGGCAAGCGCATCGAATCCGAGGAGCTCCCGCCCCTGGAGGTTGAGGAGGGGGCTTTGCTGGAGGAGGCCACCTTTGAGGAAGGCGCGGCCGCCCCTTCCGGTGAGGTCCGCTCCTTCAAGGAGGTTGAAAAACAAGCCAAGCCGGGAGCGGGGAGCTCCGGCGCGGGTTGGTACAGCCCGGATCGTGAAGCCGAACCGGCCGCTTCGCCCCTTACTCCCCTCGTGCCACTTGTCCCGCCCGAGGAAGAGGCCCCCAAGGACACCAAGCCGAAAGGCCCCAGCTGGTTGCGTGAGGGCGCGCGCGAGTCCTCCGATGCGAGCAAGGAGAAACTCTCCCGCGAACAGGCAAACGCCCAGGGAGCACCAAAGGAGGAGGAGACCCCAGACCTCCAAAAGGCCGGGGAGGCGGGCACAATTTGGGATGCCCCGGAGATCGGTTCCGAGCTCGTTGAGGAGACCGGGCCCTCCGAGGCGAATGAAGTCGAAGACGCGATTGGGAAGCGAATCGAGTCCCTTCTCCGCGAGGACAAGGAAAAGCAGGCTTCCACGGGGTGGGTCGCCTCGACTCCGGAGCCGCTTCCGCAAGAACCCCCCGCGCCCGCCAAGAAGGACTTGGCTGATCCCTGGGGAGTCCCGCAATCGAATCCGGAGCCCGCCGTGGCCAAGAAGGAAGTGAAGCCGAAGGAGGTCTCATCGGATGCGGCGTCCGCTCCGAACCGGAAAGAAACCTCCCTCTCGACCGTCCCACCCCCAGTTCCCGCCCCGGTGGCCGCAACGTCGGCGCCACCCGAACCGCCCGCGCCTCGTCCGGAGCTGAAAGCAGAGACAAAGGTTGCGGAAAAACCGACTGTGACTGTTCCGAAGGAAGTGGCCGCCCCGGCGACTCCACCCGCCTCGGTGGCCATCGCGGCTGAAGAGCCGAAGGCGAAGGGGTCCGACACCAAGTCCGCCGCGCTGCTCTTGAGTGAACGAGAAGCCGCCGCGCGCCACCATCAAAAGGCCGGGAAGGCCGGCGCGGGTAAATCCGATGCGAAGACCCACCCCATTCAGGTTCCGGAAATCCAGGTGTTGGAGGGAAGTCCCGCTCCCAAGCCCTCTCCGGCCCCTGCGGAAGAGGCATCGGAACCGATTCAGGGGCCACCCATAAGTAAGGCGGACAGGACTGTCCCGGCCGCGCCCAAGGCTGGCGCAGCTCCGGACCTCACTGTCGCCGCCGCAAAGACCCCCGAACGCATGAATTCTTCAATTCCAGCGGCAGGTCCCCGCAAGGAGAAGAACGAAGTGCAGGTTATGGACCTGCGCGAAGCGGTCAATGCCGCCTCCGGACCGAGCCTTGTGCAACTCCTGGACCCGAAAATGCAAGAAGCGATCCAGGAATCCGATCCGTTCGATTCGGGATTCATGCTGCCACCGGCCATCGCGGCCAGCGGGTTCTACGCGAACTCCCCGAATCCGACTCCAATCCTCTTCTTCGAGGATGAGTTCGGAGCGCGAGTGTTGCTCGGTCCCGAGGGGAAAAAAGCGGATGGCGCTCCGGTCATTGCCTATCATGAGACCGAGGGGACCCCGACCGCCGAGTCACCATCCAAGAAACCTCGCCGCGCCTGGTGGAGACTGGGCGGGACCGACTAAACCCGAAAGGTCACCGAGGGGCGATGGAACTCGTCGATTTGCTCAAAGTTTTGCTCGAAAAGGGCGGTTCGGACCTCCACCTGGCGGTGGGGAGACCGCCGGTGATTCGCGTCGATGGGGAACTGATCGACACGAACTACCCGGTCATCTCCCCGGAGGAGGGGCGCCGCCTGATCTACAGCGTCCTCTCCGACACCCAGAAGGCGCGCTTCGAACGTGAAAAGGAGCTCGACTTCTCGCTGTCGGTTCGCGGGCTTTCGCGTTTCCGCGTGAATGTGCACAGCCAGCGCGGCACGGTTGCCATGGCGGTCCGGGCGATTCCATATGAGATTCGCTCCATCGAAGAGCTTCGGCTGCCACCCGTCGCCAAGGAGATCTGCACGAAGAATCGTGGGCTGGTGCTTGTCACGGGTCCGACCGGCAGTGGGAAATCCACCAGCCTCGCGGCCATGGTGGACCTGATCAACCGGACCCGGCAGGTTCACATCATCACCATCGAGGACCCCATCGAGTATCTCCACGACCACAAGCTTGCCCTGGTCGAGCAGCGCGAACTGGAGGCCGACACCCACTCGTTCGCCTCGGCGCTCAAGTACGCCATGCGCCAGGACCCGGATGTGCTGCTCGTGGGAGAAATGCGCGACCTCGAAACCATCCAAGCGGCGATCACCGCCGCCGAGACCGGTCACCTTGTGTTCGCCACGCTGCACACCAATGACGCCTCGCAGACGGTGGACCGCATGATCGATGTGTTCCCGCCTCACCAGCAGCAGCAGATTCGCATTCAGCTCGCGGCGGTGCTGGAGGCGGTGCTCGCGCAGCAACTGCTCCCGGTGGCCAGCGGGAAGGGCAGGGTGGCGTGTGTCGAGGTCTTGATCGGCACGCCCGCCATCTGCGCCTTGATCCGCGAGGGGAAGACCCAGCAGATCCTGCCGATGATGGAGGCGGGGCAGAAGTTCGGCATGCAGACCATGACCCGCAGCCTCCTCGACCTCCATCTCAAGCGGCTCATCACCTACGAAACAGCGATGCGCAAGGCCCCCAATCGGGATGATCTGGCGCGGCTCATCGAGCAGTCGCAAAAGGCGAAAGTGCTCCAGAAGGCATGACGGAACTTGAAGAGCGGATCATGAACTATTCCAAGGACAGACTTTCCGCGAAGCGGTTCGCGCATGTCGAGCGCGTGGTCGCCACGCTGGAGGAGATCTGTCCCCCGGCGGAGGTTTCTCTGCCGGATTGTCGGCTCGCGGGTTGGCTGCACGACTGCGCCAAGGAGGAGTCCAAGGAGATGTTCCTTGACCTGCTCGCCCACGGGTCGATTGATCTCGATGAAGAGACTCGGAACCAACCGAACCTCTGGCATGGCTTCCACGCCGCATTTATCGGGAACCAGGTGTTCGGGATCGAATCGGAGGACATCCTCGACGCGGTCCGCTTTCACCCAACGGGGGCGCCGAATCTCTCTCCGGTCGGGATGGCTCTCTTTGTCGCGGACTACTCCGAGCCGGGGAGGCCGATGTCCTGGACTAGGGAAATTCGAGAGCAAGCCAAGGCGGACCTGTTCGGAGCCGCGCTTCGAGTCTGCCGGGAAAAGATCCGCTACCTCCTCGGCAGGGGCCGTGAACCGCATTCGCGGAGCTTCGCCTTCGCCGAGTGGTTGGAGGCTGGGGCGCCGTCCCCGAGGGCGTAAGACGTTGAAAAGGGGGCATGGGGAAACAACCAGGCGCGTGGGGAAGGTCGGGTCGGGAGCGGTCTCCCGGGAGCTCGCGGTCCTGCTCGCTCGCGCGCTGGACATGAAGAAAGCCGATCATGTGGAGGTCCTCGACTTGAGAGACCTCTCGATTCTGGCCGATTACTTCGTGCTCGGCGCCGGCTTCGCGCGAATCCAGATACAGGCGCTCGCCGACGCCGCGGTCGAGGAGGCCAAGAAGGCCGGTTTTCAGTGCAAATCGGTCGAGGGATACGAGGATTCCGGTTGGATCCTCCTCGACTTCGGGGATGTCATCGCGCACCTGATGACCGAGGAGAGCCGGGACTATTACCGGCTTGAGAGACTGTGGGGCGATGCTCCACGCGAGAATTGGAAAATCGAACGGGGCGACACGGAAGGCTTATGAGCAAAACCTGCATCCTTCGCAATACCGTGGCGGGAACCCGGAGGGGCACTCGGCGCGCCATGCGCCGTCTGCTTCCGGCGCTCCCCATCGTCCTGGCCTTCGCAACCGCGACGGCCTGGGCGGATTACGGCAGCCTGACCGGAAGGAGCCTGGTGGTTCAAGGCCAGGGGATCACGGCCACTAGCCGGGTCACCGAAGTCGTCCGATTTGACATCTCGGAAACCAACACGGACGATATTCAGACACCGCAATTCGATGATGACGGCGGTCTGGAGATCAAGCGCGTGCGGGTCAGCTTCGCCGACTTCCGGGGCATCAGCGCCGCCAACCCGGGAAGTGAAATCGCCTTTGTCTCGCTTTACCGGATCACCCAAGACATCAACAACCCGCTCTTCGACTTCGAGAACGAATTCAACCTCGCCCAGAATATCCTCCTGGCGCGCGAGCGCGTCGTGGGGTCCAATGTCATTCTCAATGTTCCGTGCGAGGAACTCGCCGAGCGTCTCCCGCCCTATGACATGCCCTGCGATCCGAACATCAATCCGGTCTCCGGCGTCACCCGTCTCTATTCCGGCGGCGACGGCTATGTTCTGAACAGCACCGCGATCTTCATGGTGGCCGTGGAAACCGACGCCACCATCGACAACAACGACCAGTTCTCCGTGATCGTTCGCATTCAGCGGGAGGACATCGCGCATCAAACCGGTTCCGGAAGCCCCTTCGGGACCCGTGTGTTCGGATCCCGGATCATCACTGTGGTGGACCAAGCTGGAGATGTGATGCCGTTCCCGGATGTCATCCTCGGCGGCGCCGTGGACCGCTTCTATCCCTTCGAGCCGCACAACTACCCCGACCTCTTCAGCCAACACCCCGACGCCCTGAACATTCTGGAGGACATGGAGGTTCCCCAAGTTTTCCCATCCGAGAGCAGCCGCACGGCGGTGATCGGGTTCGAGATCGCGGGGGTCCATTCGTATCTGAACTATGTGATCCTGAATTTCACCTCTTGCCGCGAGGGTCGCAACAACGATGGCGACTACTGGGCCGATGATCCCGCGGGAATCCCGGGAGTCTATGATCCCTTTGTCGATGAAATCTTCCGGAACCTGGGCGAAATCGCCGATGACGGCGACCCGAAGATTTTCGAGTACGACGCCTTCGACCAGGTGGTGTTCGAGGGGTTGACCCCGGGCGTTCAGACCACCCGGCGCGGGTTCGACGCCGACGGCGACGGACGGATTGATGAGGAGCTGCCCAACGGTCTGGATGATGACGATGACGGTCTGACCGACGAGGACATCTCCCTTCCCATTATTCATCCCCTGGTGGACGAGGATAACCAAGACTATTGGGCTTGGCACGACGAAAACGGCAACGGGGTCTATGATCCCGCGATTGATGAGTTGTATTTTGACGCCAACGGGAATGGGGTCTTCGATCCGACCTCCGGAATTCCCCAAGTGAACGAGGTTCCCGAGAGGGTCTACCGAGGCGCGACCGCGGGGTTTGTTCTTCGCCCGGGGCAGCCCTACGACAACTTCGCGGGAACCGGCGTCGACAACACAGGCGATGGAACCCCCGACACCTTCTTCTTCCGACTGGATGACGACGGAGATGGGGAGGATGGAAGCCCACTCTCGCCAAACATCTTTGGTTTGGTTCCGGCTCTCACCAGTCCGCCTCCTCCCGATAACGCGTTTGTCCGCAATCCCTACTTCCAGAATTGGCCGGATGCCGACGGCACCCAAGACATCGGAAACCCCTCGGTTTTTGCCGGCGTGAAGATGGCGGACGGTCTGGACAACGACCATGACAGCGACGATTGGAAAGACACGGATGGCATCCCCGGAATGTCCATCGGAGATGAGGGAGTCAAAGAGGACCCCGCCAATCCCGGCATGCCGATTGTCTATGCGGACGGCGTGGACAACGATGGCGACGGCGAAGCGGAAAGCCCGCGCGACGCGCAGGGACGCGCGATGGCGGATGGAATCGACAACGATGAAGACGGGCTGGTGGATGAGGGCATCGACGAAAATGTGGACGAGGGCATCAACGAGGACCTCGGCGACAACGCCTTCAACGCCATCACCACGCGACGCAACAGCTTCAACACCTTTGACGATTATCTCGGCGATATCGACTCCGTGATCCTGTATCAGGACAACGGGGACGGCCTGTTCGATCCGGCCACCGATACGCCGGTCTCCCGCCATGATCCGGAGGAGATCCACTGGACCTGGCTCGACAACACCCCGCCGGTCATGTCGATGGCGGTCTTCACCGATTCGACCATCAACAACGGTCGCGGGCCGCGTGTGCCGGTGACCGACGATGGAACCTACGACTTCTTTGTCGCGATCACCATTGACGGCGATGATCGCGGCGATTACTTCCAGCCGGGCGCCCGAGTGCCCAATCCCTCCAATGTGGAGCAGGGCATCATCCTGCTTGATTACGAAGGCGCGCGTCCCGGCGATGACTTCATGGTCTCCATCGCGCGCGGCTCCACGCCGGCCTTCGCGGCCTTCGGTCTCTCCAGCGGAATCGGGACCGACGCGGGCTACCCGAACGCCTCCAAGCTCACAAAGCCCGCCGAGTGCAAGATGTTCATCGAGGACATCATCGGGTACATTCCCGACACCATCCAGGGGGACAACTCCCTTGGATTCGTGGTGGACCGTCCCGAACAGGTGCCCATCGGCTCCGATGACGACATCTTCGTGGGCAACCCTTACCTGGACTCCACCTCCAGTCCTGTCGGGGTGATTGGAATAGACGTGGCCGATAATCCCTACTCGGATGATGACGAGCAGGACTATATCGACAGCATCACGGTCCGGATCCAGTCCCTCACGCATGACCTGGTGAGCCGCGACATCGAATTTGAGGGGACCTTTGACATCACCAACTCGGGCGGCGTGATCGGCCTGCCGGATTTGATGCCGCTCGCGGACGACTCCACCGGCGGAGTGGGGATCTATCGCGACAATCCGGAGGCCGGAATTCCCGGCGGTTTCGATTCCGCCGACCTGCCGGTCGAGCTGCGCAGCGATTTCCTCCAATACAGCCTGGTGGCGGGGACCACCGACACGGTCCAGGTCACCCTGCGTCCCACCGATGGCCTCGTGATTCCGCCCGAGGATTTCACCGGGGAGAATGTCGGTTACGACTACTATGTCGTGGTTCGCACGAGCTCCAGCGTGGACTACCGGGACGCCTTCCGGATCACCATCCGGGATGGCGGAGTGCTCTTCCGCAGCGGGCCGAGCGTCCAAAACAGTGGGGTCAGCACCGACTCGATTGTCGCCAATGTCCCGGTGATTCACCAGAATCTTGTGGCGGGAAGCCCGGAACCCATCCCCGCCAACATCCCCACCGAGGAGTCCGGAATCGCGGTGATCGGGTTCAACATCTATGACCGTTCGCTGGCCGACAATGGGCGTCCGACCAACATGGAATACCTGCTGGTCAACTTCGCCAACGTCGGCGGCGACTCCCAGTTCACGATCGAAGACTTGGCCCCCATCGGGACAGGGCCGAACAATGTGATCCTCAAGACCGATGGCGTGGCGCTTTACCGCGACTCGCCCGCCTCGGCCGGTCCCGATTCCAAGCCCGGAATCTTTGATCGCACAGACCAGTTGGTCCGCGCCGTGCCCTTGATCGGCAATGTGGATGGCTTCCCGAACTCGGTGTACCTGTTCTTCGATCCCTTTGGAGATGACCCCCTCGGCGACTATCAGGACACCGATGGCGACCTGAATTTCGCCGAGGAGGACGGCGTGATCGGCGAGCGGATTCCGCCCGACGACCTCGGGGACAATCAAGGCAACGATTATTTTGTGGTCATCCGTCCCGACGCGGACATCTCGAACGGCGACGATTTCATCGTGCAGGTTCGTCCCCTGGTCAACAACGACGTGGTCGAGTGGCCGATTCGGTTCCTCCCGGATGAGAACTTCCCGACCCAACATTTCCTTTCCGCCGATGCCCTCGGCGCGCCGGTCGGAACCACGGTGGACATCTTCCACGAGGTCAACGGGGTCTTCCGCCAGGATTTCTCCTTCGAGGCCATCGACAGCAATGTGCTCCAGGCCTTCACTCAGACCGACACGGTCTTCAGCGACCTGACCGTGATCAATGACACCATCGAGGCGGCTGGGGACCCCAAGGCGATGGTGGGGATTAATATCAACGACCAGGGCGGGCCGCAGCGGACCATCTCGAGGCTCTCCTTTGAGGTCCGTTCGCCGCTCGTGGCGGGTCCGAACATGCCCAGCGCCACAACCGCCGACTTCAATCCTTTCTCGCCGACCCCGAACTCCGGGTTCGCGCTCTACATGGACAACACCAATGTCGGCATCCAAGGGGTCTTTGATGCCGCCGACACCTTTGTGTCGCTCAGCCCCAGCGGCTCCAGCGCGGTCCAAAACGGCAACGTGATCAATGTGGACATCACCTTCTCCCCCGGCGTGCCGGTTCCGGACAACGATTCCGGACAGAACGCCGGTCCGGACTTCTTCCTGGTGCTTCGGACGAGCAATCACATCTCGTTCCGCGACCAGTTCCAGGTCTATATCCGCGAGTCCGGAATCACCTTCGAGTCCGGACCTTCGTTCGGAAACGCCTCGGTGCTGACCAATCTGGTGACCACCAACGTGCCGGTCTTCGCCACCGACACCACCGGGTTCTTTGGCGCCTCGTTCGACCGCAATGATGGTCCAGAGGATGTGATCGGGTTGAACTTCATCACCGCCACAAAGGCCAACCCGAACACCTCGAACGAGAGCCTGGTCTCCCTCTATGTGGCCCTCACCAAGGTTGGGGATTCCGCCTTCACCAACAGCGATCTTGCCCCCCTCTCGGCCACGCCCGCGAGCGGAGTGGCGTTGTATCTCGACAACGGGACCATCAACGGTCGCTTTGATGAAGCCGACACCTTCATCCCGCTGCAAAACAACCCGTTCTATACGAGCGAGAATGAGGTCTTCCTGCGTGTCGCCACCCCCGTTCCGCTGCCGGCGAGGGATGATTTCGTTCCTGGGACCGACTTCGGACCGGATATTTACGTTGTCCTGCGCACCAGTGGCTCGATCAGCCAGGATTCGGTCTTCTCGGTCACGGTCAAGAATATCCGTTACCTGACCACCACCTCGAACCTGATCTTCACCACCGGTCCGATTGACGGTGGGGATGTGAATGAGCCGCCGTTCCTTGAAATTGTAACTCCGATCCTCGGCAACACCGCGAACCAGCTCTTTACGTTGCGGTGGGAAGACTTCGACCCGGACAGCAACGCCGGGATCGACTTCTTCTTCGTGGCGGACTCCGCCTATCTGGCCAATGGGTTCTCCTTCGATGGCCTTGTCCGCAATGAGATTCTGGCCAGCGACGCCATGACCTCCGCGGTGGGTCTGCCTGAGGATCCGGATGGGGCCGCGGACTCCTTCGCCTGGGATGTTTCGCTGATCAACACCTCGCTCTTTGATCCCCCCGATCCGCGCGTTGCCGAACTGCGCGTGGGAGGGGTCATCACGGACGGCATCGCGGACTTCACCGACGCCAGCCCGAGTTTCCTCACGGTCACCAACTCGGCTCCATCGCTCAAGTTTAAGCCGGTCTCCGGGAGCGGGATCGTGGCGGGGAATCCGCCCAGCGTCCTGGAAGGGATTCCCTTCAATGTGGGCTGCACCGCCGGGGACCCCGAGGGTCGTGGGCAGGCCGATGTGTTCCTTATTGACGAGACCCAGCTCGCGGTGCTGAGCACGCCCCAGGCGCAGGTCCTCTTCGCGCGCAACACCGAAACCGCGAACGGCGCGGACATTGCGGCTCTATCCCCCGGCAACATCTTCTGGGTCAACGAGGGGCAGGTGCTCGCGGTCACACAATCCAGCACCTTTGCCCTGACCGTAGGACCCTCACTTTCCAACCAGATGATCTCCGGAGCGCCGAGGACCTTTGTGGCGCTCGCGCATGTCCGGGACATTGTCAGCGGCAGCCGTGAAATGGACGATGCCGCCCAGCCGGTGGCGCAGCTTGTTCGGGTCCGGATCACCCCCAATAGCCCACCCTCCTTCGCCTTTGCCGGGGATCTCGCCGGTGGCGCGACTGCCTTGGAGGTGGACGGCGACAACCGCTTCCAGATCAATTGGACCGACTCCGAGCCGGACCCCGGATCGAACGCCCGGATCAAGCTGGAATTCGCCGCCGGGATGATCAGCAATCCGACTCAGATCGTTCAGGGCTTCCTCCCCGGCTCGCCCGGCGGGACTCCAGTCCCCGCCCTCAACATCGCTCAGACCGGGCCGGACTCCTTCACCTGGGAGATGTCCTCGCTCGCGCCCGGCCTGTACGCCCTTCAAGGAGTGATCGCGGATGAGATCAGCCGCGACACAGACCTCGCGTATGTCTACCTGAACCGTCCCTCGACCTTCTCCTTCGTGGAGCCGGACACGGATGTTTCGCTGTTCCTCGGAGAGAGCCTGGAAATACGCTGGAACGATCAGGGGGGAGCGCAGCCCGACGACGACGAACAAGTCCGCTTCTTCCTGCGGAACATTGTCACGCTGGCCGACATTCAGCTGAACACGGCGATCAACCTGAGCGCCTCTCCGAACATCCTGCAGGTCCTGACCGGATCGGTGGCGGGATTGGTTGAAGGGACTTACAACCTGTACGCGGTGGTCGAGCCGCCCGCCTCCAACAACCCGCTCAACTATTCGCGCCAGATCTTCGCGCGCGAGGTCGACAACTCGCTGGTTCAGATCACCTTCACCGAGAATGATCCGCCGCAATTGGACTTCAGCTCGCTATCGCTCGCGGATGTCGTGAACGCCAACCCGGATGTCACCGACCCGACCATGGGTGGAGTCGTGGCGGATGGCGCGGCGGAGATTCCGGTGGTGTGGGATGATTTCGATGATGCCCCCTTCACCGCCACGGTGAAGCTCTATTACGCCACCGACACCAGCGATGTCTCCGCCCGTCGGGAGATGCAGGGGACCTATCCACCGGTGTTTAACACGGTCTCCGCACCCAATCTCGACATGGCGACCGACAATGGCCCCGGACCCTATCCGGCCCGTGGAGCCTTCTCCATCGGCGCCGCCTCGGATGTGTTCTTCTGGGATATCTCCGACCCGATTTCGGTCCCACGCGGAACCTATTCGGCCATCGCGGTTCTGGATGACGGGATTAATCCCCAAGTGGTACGGACAAGCCCCAACTCGATCACCATCAACCGCCGTCCGAACATCCAGCTTCTCTCCGCCTCGCCGGGGACAGTGACCCGCGGGGATAATGTCACCCTGTCCTGGACCGACAGCGATCCGGACAGCAACGCCACCATCCGTCTCTATTACCGGATCGACGAGGACCTGAACGGAACCCCCGACACCCCCGCCACCCTGATCGCGGCGGCCTCCAACCTGGCCGAGGACCCGGACGGTCCGGCGGGCGATCAGTTCGTCTTCGACACCGGGTTGATCGACCCGTTCCCCACAACCTCCTTCGGGTTGTTCCTCGTGGCTGAAATTCGGGACGAGGTGAATGTCGACAGCGATTCGATCCCGGTCATCGGCGGAGTGGTGGTGAACCCGAACGATCCCCCCTCGATGCAGTTGGTGCGCCCGAATTTGGCCGATCAGATGGACGATGTCACCGGAACAATCCATGTCTATCCGGATCGACTCAGCCGCTTGGGGGTCAACCCGCCGCTCTTTCCGATTACCTGGGCCAACGGCGCTGATGACAATGTCGGGACCACCTTCGCCCTGTTCTTCGACAACGACCGTTTCGGCGCGGATGGAACGGCCATCAATCAGACCGACCCGATCACCTTGCTCGACTCGAACGCCATCCCGCTCACCAATTCGGGAGTGTTCAACTGGGATGTGCGCGATTACCCCGACATCCCACCCGGAGACTACTATGTCTACGCCCTCCTGAACGACGGCGTGAACCCGCCCGAGGCGGTCTACAGCGACGCCTTCATCCGGATCAATCAACCCGCGACGTTCTCCTTCCTGGAGCCGGATGGCTTCAATGATTCCGTGTTCCGAGGCGAGGCGTACACGCTGGCCTGGACCGACAGCGACCCGGACAGCGCGGCGTTCATTAACCTGTTCCTGGACAATGATAATGATCTGACCAACGGCTTCGGGACAAATGTCGCCGACTTGAACGCCCTCGACCTCGGCCTCGGAATCCCGGAGGATGACGAGACCGACCGTCTCGCGGTCAACACCGAGCTGCTCCCGCCCGGCAATTACACCGTGGTGGCCCGGATCGACGATGGGGTCAACATCCCCCTGCTGTTCCAGTCCGCCAACCCGCTCACCATCCTGGAAAGCGGCGGACCGCCGACCATCCAGATCACCCAGCCCGCGGGCGGCTCCCCCAGCGATCCCTTCGTGGTGACCTCGCCCACCATGCTGATCACCTGGACCGACAGCGACATCCCGGAGCGGTTGGTGGAGCAGTCCTTCATCCGCTTCTACTGGGACACCGACTTCTTTGGAGTCAACGGAACGGTGGTGAGCGGCACGGATGTGGCCTTTGACGGCAGTGTGTTCAGCGGGGACCGCGTTCCGGTGGAACTTCGAGTTTCCGATCCCAATTTCCCAGCCGCGCTCAAGGACCAAGACCAGTTCGAAGTGGGCATCGATCAGTTCCCTAAGGGTGTGGTGCTCTACCTCTACGCGGTCATCACCGACACCGGAGCGATCCAGCAGGACGCCCAGGGGCATTTCCTACAAGGGCGACCGAGCTCCGAGTTCTACTCCTCGAACGCGTTCATCATCAACTCCTCGCCCACCTTCCGGTGGATTGTCCCCTCGGATCAGCCGGGAGACCTTTTCCACCCGGTCAATCCGCGCGGGAATCCGCTGACCATCACTTACGAGGCGCGCGACCCGGACAGCGTGGCGGTGATCGACCTGTTCCTCGACACGGACACCAACAGCGCGGATGGCCTCGTGCCGGTGGAATCCCCCGGCCAGAACCTCCTGGAGGCGGATGGGGTCTCGGCCCTCGACCTGAATCTCGCTGATGAGGTCTCCGCCGCCTCGGTCCCGCAGGTGTACCGTCTGCTCGCCCGCATCACCGATGGGGTCACCGCGACCGAAGTCTACTCGGGAACTTTCACGGTGATCGAGAACATCGCCCCGACCCTGGCGATCCTCCAACCCTCGGTCGAGACCATCGTGCCGATGACCGGGACTTACGAAGTCATCTGGACCGATGAGGACCCGGACAGCAACGCCTCGATCAAGGCGTTCCTGGATTTCGACACGGTCGGCGGCAACGGCCCGGTGATTCCCGGAACCTACACGACCACCTTTTCGGTGAACCTGACCGGCCTCAACATCCCCGAGGACGAGGACAATTTTTCGCTGGGAAGGGACCGTTTCATCTGGGACCTCTCGAAAACCAGCCCCGGCAGCTACTATGTCGGCCTGCGCGCGTATGATGGCGCCAACACCACGGTGGTTTACAGCGGCGCGCGCGTGATCGTGAACTCGCCGCCGGAGCTGTTCTGGATCAATCCGCCCGAACAGGGGGCTCACGTGGTCCAGGGCAACGCCTTCAACCTGCAGTGGTCCGATGAGGATGATGACGCCGCCACGCTCATCACCTTCTATCTCGACCGCGACGCGATCAGCTTCAACGGCAACGAAATTCCGGTCCCGCAGGGCGTGGTGCTGCTGCAAGACACCGCGGATAACCTGAGCTTCAACAGCGCGATCGTCCCCATCCCGGAGGGCGCCCCCAACGTGGTCGTGACCCCCCTCGCGGTGCTCAACGATGGAGTGAATCCGCAAGTGATTGTCCGCTCGCCAGGCTCGATCACCATCGATTTCAACGATCCGCCCCGGATTGATGTGCTCGAACCGAAACAGGAGACAGTCCTCTTCGACAATCTCTTCACCTTGGTCTGGACCGACAGCGACCCGGACTCGAGCGCGGTGATCGACTTCTTCCTCGACACCGACAAGACCGGCGCGGATGGAACCCCGATCTCTTCGGCTCAGGATATTCCCGAGGACGATGAGGTCGACAGCCTGGAGGTGGACTTCAGCGGGACCCCGCCTGGACGCTACTGGATCTACGCGGTCATCGACGACGGTTACAACCGGCCCTACTCGGATTATGCCCCCGCGCCGATCAATATCCTTTCGGGCACGGAAACAGTCGAGTACGCGGTCTTCATGCTCAGCCGCTTCGGCGATGTCATCTCGGTGGGCGATGTGCGCTATCGCTTCAATGGCATCACCGGCGGAACGCAGGACCTCTACCGGAGCGTGGCGCTTAGCCTGGATGGAACCACATTGGTCCGTCTGCGCAGCGACGGCCAAGTCGATCAGTACGGCTTCCAGAAGGTGGTTCTCACCCCCGTGCCGCCGCCGATGGGCGAGTACATCGACATCGAGTTCACCCCCAGCAATCGGGGCCTCTGGCTGCTCGACAGCTTTGGGAACATCGCCACCATCGGGGATGCCACGCCGTTCCTGGAGGGCATGGGCGCGATGGGGCTGTTTGGGATGCCCATCGCCCGTGACTTCGAGCCGACCAAGGATGGGCGCGGCGGGTATATCCTGGACGGCAACGGGGGGGTCCACGCGGTGGGGAACGCGATCAACTTCAACGAGTTTCCCTTCTTCGGGTTTGACATCGCCCGCGACATCGAACTTGACAGCCAGGGCGGATATGTCCTGGATGGCCTGGGGGATGTGTTCCCGCTTGGGCGCTCCCCCGACCTCTCGCCCGGCGCCGATTTCGATTACGACATCGCGCGTGACCTCCTGGTCTTCGAGAAAGGCGGCTTCTACATCCTCGACGGCATGGGCGGAATCACCGCGCTCGGCAACAAGGCGATCATCGCCCCCACGAATGAGCCCGCCCCCGATCCGTATTTCCCCGGCATGGATGTGATCCGCGACTTCGCCTTGGCGGGAACCGTCGAGCTTACGGATGAAGCTCTACTCGCCATGTCCACGGTCCGCAAGTTCGAGGTCGCCTTCCGCAATGAGGACCTGGAGTCCCTCATTCCGACGATCTCGACCTCGTACAATGATGGCCTCCATCTCTCGCGCACGCAGCTCATCGAGGGGACCTTCGACATCCCCACGGGCGCGAAGATCGCCAACGGCATCCTGGACGAGTGGGATGCGACCAGGGACCTCTTTGGGGGCCCGCTGGCCGGGTTTGCCCTCCTCGATCCGCTGGTGACCTTCAGCGAGGACGGCAACACCGCGTTTGTCTCGGTCACCGCGCGAAGGACCGGGTACCGCGGCTCGGAGACCTCCACGGAGGTCACAGTCCCCCCCGATCCGCCCGTGCTGGTCACCTTCGAGGTCGAGGAGCGCGACGCGGTCGGGGCCTCGCTGCTCCTGTTCAGTCCGATCCCCACCGACCTGAGGATGGCGGATCCGGGCGACCATCGCGGAGTGATCCTGTATATCGACAAGGCCTTCGCGGATGTCTTTGGGGAGTTCCCGGACGGACTCGAGTTCAGCGAGGATTTCGAATACAACTTCCACAGCCAAGGGAGCGAGTCCTTCCGGACCACTCTCCCAGGCGGCGCGGTCTGCCGTTTCGTGTTTGCCACCGCTCTCGACAATTTGCCGGAGTTCATCCCGCCCGATCCGAGGCCGGTTACATTCACCTACACGGAATATGAGCAGCTGACGGACATTTCGCTGGTCTTCACCGTTCGTCGGGAAGGCCCGCGCCAATGGGCGATTGTCAATATCGACCCGATCACCAGCCTGGTCCCCGGCCCTTGAGGCCGACGCGACCGGGCGCCAAGTAAGGTGGCCAAACCGAGGCGAGACTCGGTCTCTTTGAGGCAGTAAGCCCCCCCGGGGTCGAGGGAGACCCCGGGGGACCCTGCCACGCCGTTCAGCCATTCGAGGTGACCCACGGCCCGGGCGCCGCTCCTCCGGCCTTGCCGGTTGCCTCAACCTCCTCCTCTCGATAGAGTGATTCCATGCCGCGAATCTTTATCCTCGACAACTACGACTCCTTCACCTTCAATCTGGTCCAATACCTCGGCGAGCTGGGGGCCGAGATTGAGGTCTCACGCAACGACAAAGTCACTCCCGCCGAGGTGATCGCCAAGGCGCCGGACGGTATCGTGGTCTCTCCCGGTCCCTGCACTCCGAATGAGGCCGGGATCTCCATGGACCTTATCCGCGAGGCGGGGACAACCATCCCAGTGCTTGGCGTTTGCCTCGGACACCAGAGCATCGGCCAGGTTTTCGGAGGGAAGGTCATTCGCGCCCCTGAGATCATGCACGGCAAGGTTTCCGAGATTCATCACGCCAATGTGGGACTCTTTGAGGGTTTGGAGAACCCCTTTATCGCCACGCGCTACCACTCGTTGATTGTGGAACGGGAAAGTCTGCCGGACTGCTTGGAGGTCACCGCCTGGACACAGGATGGCCTCATCATGGGGCTTCGCCACCGCGAGTTTCCGATCCATGGGGTTCAGTTCCATCCCGAATCCATCTTGACTGGGGTGGGGAAGGGAATCCTTTCCCGCTTCCTCGAATCCACCGGGGTGGTTGCCGGCCGCTAGGGTCGCTCCGATGCCGGCGCCCCTTGCTCAGCACGGATTCCTCGAACCCCTTTGGCGAGAGCACGTGGCTCCGAGGGCCAACCTCTCCCCCGAGGCGGCCTTTGAGCCCGCGCCGGAGGGAATCACCTCCGAAGTCCATTTTGTGACCGTTCAGGAGGGAGAATTCGTCCTCCGGTTTTACCCACCCGACTCCAGCGCGCGCCTGGCCGGCTATCGAAGCGCCCACCGAGTTTTCTCCGGACTCGGTTTTCGCGTCCCGTCCGAGGTCGCTCGCGGTGAGATCCCGGAAGGCGCCTGGTTCTTGGAGGAGCGGGTGCTTGGGACCAGCCTTCGCGCCTTGGCTGGGGACCGGAGCGCGCTTCGCGCCGCGGCCCTCACCCTCGCAAGACTCCACTCCAACGAGAACATTCGATATGGAGATGTGGGAGGACTGGGAGGGAGACGTCTCTCGCTGCGCTGGAGCCACCGATTCCGCGAGCGTTGGGGCAAGATCGAGCGGCTCTTCCCGGAACTCAATGCAATCGCCTCCGAGGTGGAGGCTTGGTTTCTGGATTGGGCCGATGCCTTCGCCCCTCGGAGGTATCAGCTCCTGCATGGAGACTACCATCCGGGGAACTTGATGCTCTCCAAGGAGGGGGAGATTGCGTTCCTCGATCTGCGCTCACCCAGGTATGGGTTCGGTCTGATGGAGGCCGTGGAGGCGGCGCATCACTTTACCGGCGAGCAGCCCGCCGATTGGGAACCCTTCCTGGCCCCATACCTTTCAGCCCGGGACCCGGAAACACGGAGCCTCCACGACCATTTTGCCACGGCCCTGCACGCGGTGTTCCACTTGCGTCACGCCGACCGCTTCGCGGATCTCGCGGTCGGACTCCGGGGAACCCTGGAGGACCGGCGTCGGTGGGAGCGCAACGCCCTCGATTCCTGGCTGCGATTCTGCGACCTGGCCGGGGTTGTGGCCCCGAGGATCGAGGGCAATCCGGAAAGCGCGTTTCCCTCGCGAGGATCGGGGAACGGCTCTTCGGGTCCCGCCCCCTGATCGTCTATCGCGAAGAGCCTTCCCTGTCCGGATCGGCGTCGAGTTCCTCCGCCAGTTCCGCGATTTCCCGCGCCGCCTCGGACACCCCGGTTTCTCGTTCACGCTTCATGCTCGCCAGGGAGGCGAGCACGCCAATCGATAGAATCCCGAAGATGATCGCCAGCGACACATGAGTCGGTATCGGGTGATGGTGACTCAAGAGCATCTTGACCCCGATGAAGGCCAGGAGGAACACCAGACTGAACCGCAAGTAGCGAAACTGGGCCATCAATCCGGCGAGCGCGAAGAACAGGGACCGCAGACCCAGAATCGCGAAAACATTTGAAGTGAAGACCAGGAAGGGGTCGCGTGTCACCGCGAAAATCGCCGGAATCGAATCCACCGCGAAGAGAACATCCGTGCTCTCCACGACCAGGAGGACCAGGAACATGGGAGTGATCGCGCGCTTGCCGTCCAGGCGAGTGAAGAATTTCTCCCCTTCAAAGAAAGGGGTGACCGGATAGATTCTCCGGGCCAGCTTGACTAAGGGGTTCTTTTCGGGATGAACCTCCTCATCCCCCGCTCGCAGCATTTTGGCCGCGGTGAGCAGCAGGAGGACTCCGAAGACATAGATGATCCACTCAAAGCGGTGTATCAGCGCGGTTCCGGCGGCGATCATCGCCCCCCGCATGATCATCGCTCCCAGAATGCCCCAGAACAGCACACGATGCTGGTGCTGCCGAGGGACCCCGAAATAGTTGAAGATGACCGCGATGACGAAGATGTTGTCGAGGGAAAGCGAGTATTCCACCAGCCAACCGGTGAAGAACTGGAGGGCGGCGTCATAACCCGAAAGCCTGATGGTGGCGGTGGCCCCGATTCCGAGCAAGTGATGCTCGTAAATGAAATAGATCACCACATTGAAAACGAGCGCGCAGGTCACCCACACAGCGGTCCAACGCAACGCTTCGCGGGTGCCGATGACATGAGCCTTGCGGTTGAGAACTCCCAGGTCGATGGCCAGCGCGGCCATCACCAGGGCGATAAAACCAAGCCAAATCCAGATCATGAATCTCCACTCCAGGGAATGACGTGACGGCCTATGTCGAGCCTAGGGGGTGCAAACTGGCGCTTCATCCGTCCGAGTCGTTGCAGGATAATCGAAAACCTTGCCCCGCGCCATCGGAATGCCCGCCACCCATGGCCATCCATCTGGCCACGGGGAGGCGCGTATGGTACTCATGGACAGTCGGGGACATCGTCGGACCGAAATCAAACTCCATGCCGGACATTCTTCACCGGATCGTGGCCGACAAACGGCCTGAAATCGAAGCCCTGCGCGAGGGGAAGGATTTTGAGTCTTATCTCGCCGCGGCCGCGGCCGGCCCACATCCACGCGACTTCAAGGGAGCGCTCGCGCGCGCCAATCGGATCACCTTGATCGCCGAGCTGAAGAAAGCCTCACCCTCCAAGGGGATTCTCCGCGAGGACTTTGACCCGCCCCGAATCGCGCAGGGATACAAGAAGGGGGGAGCCTCCGCCCTCTCCGTGCTCACCGAAAAGCTTCACTTCCAGGGAGACCCGGCCTACCTGGCTCAAGTCCGTGATCACGTTCCGCTCCCGATCCTCCGCAAGGATTTCATCGTGGATCGCTTCCAGATTCCCGAATCGCGGCTGCTGGGCGCGGATGCAATTCTCCTGATTGCCTCGATCCTGACCGATTCCCAGATTTCCGAATTCATCCGATTGGCCGAGACCCTGCATCTCGCCGCCCTGTGCGAGGTCCATGATGAGGAAGAGATGAGCCGGGTGGTGGGCTGTGGCGCGCGCTTGATTGGCATCAACAATCGTGACCTTCGCACCTTCGAGGTTACCCTCCAGACCACCTTTGATCTCGCGCCCTTGGCCCCGGAGGATGCGGTCCTGGTGAGCGAAAGCGGCATCCGGTGTTGGGCCGACCTCGAAATTCTCCGAGATGCCGGGGTGTCGGCGGTGCTGGTGGGGGAAACCCTGATCCGCCAAGCGGATGTGGCCCAGGCGGCGCGGAACCTCTTCGACCCTCGCGCCCCCTCACCCTCCTTCGATTGAAGCGCATCGGATGACACCCCTGTCCCTTGGGAGAGAAACGCTTACCCTCTTCACCGGCCGTCTCGCCAACCTGATTCTTTCCATGGCGGGTCTGGCCCTCTATCCGGCCCTCCTGGGGCCTCAGGCCCACGGCATCCTCCAGAATTACTTCGGTCTGTTTCTGCTGCTCCTCGGATTCCTCAACGGCTGCGCGGCGCCCATGATGGCGCACTTTGTGGCCATCTATCGCGTGTCCGACCCACCCCGACAGGGGGTCTTGGCGGCTCAGGTGTTCCGCTGGTTCGCGGTGGTCCTGTTTTCGCTGTGGATTCTCTACCCATTTCTCCAGGACCGGACCGGTTTTGGATGGATCTTTCTTGGAGTGGCCTGTTCGGGAGCGGCGCAGCTCCTGGCCGCGGCAGAATATGGTCTCGGCAGACTCGGCCCCTCGACCTGGTTTCCTGTTTTGATCCTGTTTCTCCGCCTCGTTCTCATTTGTGGGGCGGCCTGGTGGGTGAGGCGGGGAACCTCTGTCCTGAACTTGGAGGATTGGGCCATCCGCGCGATTCCACCGCTCCTGCTGTTATGCTCCATCCCCTCGCTCCTGTGGACCTCCGCCTCGTGCCATAAACGGCGCGCCATGTTCTTCGTATCCGGCGCGCCGACCACCACCCAGTCTCTGTCACTTTTTCCCTGGACCGAGATTCGGGCGCTGGGGATTGCCGCGATGGTCGGCCAGCTGATCTATCAATCCGCCACCCGCTCCCTGGTTCCGCTCTCGCATCAGCTTGGGTTCTCCAAGGAGCAGGTGGGTTACTTTGGGCTGGCGATGCAGGGGTTTGGCTTGGTGGTGTACCTCGCGGGGATCTTCAGCGTGAGCGCCTACCCTTGGTTGGTCTCCGCTCAGGAAGCTGGGGAAGGGGACCGCTTTCGGAGAATCCAGGGAGAGGCTTGGCGGATGAGCGGACTGCTCGGAGGCTGGGTGGTCACCGGCATGGTCGGCATGGCGCACCCCCTTGTCTGGATCGTGCTCGGCGAGGAATACCGCCCGGATATCGATCTGATCGTTCACCTGATCCAGGTTTCCGCGCTGGCGGGGGCGTTCATGCTGGCCGCCGAATTCCATCTCCGCATGCTTCTGTGCCTCACCGCGATGACCCGGTATCTCATCGCGCTCGTGGCCGGTTTCGCGATTTCGGTCCCGTACCTTGTGTGGGTGATCCTTGCCGGTCGCGGTATCGCGGAGTTTTCCTGGACCCTTCCTCTCGGGGTAGGCGGCCTGATGGTTCTGTCCTTGGCGCTTTCCCCCAAGACCGAGGGGTTCTACCGGGTCTCCGGAGCGGCGCTGCTCTCCGGCGGCATCGCGCTGCTGGCGGGGGTTCCCTTCGCGGGGGAGACCTACCTCTCCTTATTCATCGAGGGGACCGTGCTGAGCGTGACCTATGGCGCCTGTGCTTGGCTGCTCGGCTTGGCTCGTCGAGAGGACCTTGCCCGAGTCTTCCGCGCGGGAAGGCCGCGTGTGGATGAGGTTCCCCCCACATGAGAGCGCGCGCTTGTCCGAGAGTACTGGTGCTTGCGACGACCTTCCCGCGTTGGGTCGGGGACAGCGAGCCGGCGTTTGTCTGGGACCTGACTTGTCGCCTTACGGGGCGTGGTTATGGCTGCACGGTCCTCGTCCCGCATGCGCCAGGAGCTCGAGTTCAAGAGGAATGGGAGGGGGTGCGCGTCATTCGCTTTCGATACGCTCCGGAACCCTTGGAAAAAGTCTGCTACGAGGGGGGCGCGCTTCCCAACCTGAGAGCCTCGTGGCGGGCGCGGCTGGCTCTTCCCAGTCTCTTAGTCGCCCAACGGGCGGCGATCCGAAGGCTTATTGGATCCGGCGATTTTGACCTGGTGCACTCGCACTGGATCATCCCACAAGGTTTTTTAGCAGCGGGCGCGTGCCGGAAGGGGGGGATTCCCTTGCTGCTCACCGCGCACGCGGGGGATGTCTTTGGGCTGCGTGGTCCGCTCCGTCGATCCGCTCGGATGGCGCTTGGCGGAGCTTCGGCGGTCACCGCCAACAGCCGGGCCACCGCCGAGGCAGTCCGATCCATCCATCCGGACTCCGATCCGATCCTCATCCCGATGGGAGTGGACCTTACCCAGTTCACCCAGGCGCCTGATGAGAATCGGGTGCAACTGGAGGGCAACCCAAGCCTGCTCGCGGTGGGACGGTTCGCGGAGAAGAAGGGATTTCATGTCCTCATCGAGGCGCTCCCAAAGCTTCTTGAACGTCTGCCGGAATCGCATCTTCACTTGGTCGGCTTTGGACCCTGGGAGGCCCGTCTTCGCGAGCTGGCTTCCTCGCTGAGACTTGATTCTCGCGTTCGTTTTCATGGGCCGGTCCCGCATTCCGAGATCTCCAGCTTCTTCAGGGGGGCGGACCTCTTCGTGCAACCCTCTCTCGCGGATGCCGGAGGGGACCGGGAGGGTTTGGGGGTGACCCTTCTGGAAGCGATGGCCACGGGAGTCCCGGTGGTGGCCTCGCGTTCGGGTGGGATTCCCGATGTCTTGGAGGATGCCGAGCATGGCATCCTTGTGGAGCCTGGGAATCCGACGGTATTGGCGGAGGGGCTTCATACCCTTTGGACCTCGCCGGAAAGGCTGCGCATGGCGGAGGCCGCAAGGGCGCGTGTCTCGGAGCGCTTCTCTTGGGATTCCATCGCGGACCGTTTCGCGGACCTGTATACCCGACTGCTCTCCTTCAAGCGCGCCCACTAACTTGACCGGGACACTCTCTGTCCCTCAAACTGAATGGAACCATTGGTGCGCCGGGATTAGGGAGGTTGGAGCATGACCACGCTTCGAGCCGAGGATGTGTGCATTCCGGAATCAGTCTTGACCAGTATTCTTGAAGGGAAAGAGCGTGTTTGGGTGGAGCAAGCGGGCAAACCGATTGCGGCGATGGTCTCCATTGAGGATTTGAAGCTACTCGAGCTTTACGAAGACCTTCTGGATTCCCAAGAGGCCGAGAGAGCCCTGAAGGAGTTTGAGGAAAGCGGAGAGCCTTCCATCCCGTATGAGGCGATCCGCAGGGAACTTGGATTGGAATGAATTACGAAGTCCGTTTCGTTCCCTCGGCATGGAAGGCCTTCAAGTCCCTGCCAAGGGAGATTCAAGGGCGAATGGACTACCGAATCCTCTCGCTCATGTCCAATCCGAGACCCACAGGGTGTAAGCCTTTGATTGGGGCCAAGGACAGGTTCCGCATTCGTATTGGAGACTACCGCGTGATCTACCAGGTATCGGACCAGGATCTCCTTGTATTGGTCTTGCGGATTGCCCACCGCAAAGACGCGTACCGGAAAGGTTTCTGAAACGAGGTCAGTGAGCTAGTGCCGTCAACCCCCATGGAAAGCCCCAACCTGATCGAAACCCGCCTCACCGAGGAGCTCGCCGAGTACCAAGCGGAAATCGCCGAGTTCACCTCGGAGGAGCTCCGCGCGTTGGTCGTGCTCGACCAATGCGTGCGCGGGACCATGGACCCACTCAAGCTCAATCTTCTCTTTGAGCACATGTTCGAAGAGCTCGGGTTCCGGTCCGACATCCATGTGCACGCCGAGGAGGCGGGGATTACCGAGGAAGGGGTCGCCGAAGCGCCGCCCGAGGGCTGCCTGCGCATTCACTTCGACCCTACCCCCGAGATCACTCGGGATGACTTCGAGGGATGGATCGACCTCTATCCGCTGGATCCCGGTCGAAACCGGGACTCGCGGGACATCCGATTCATCGAATTCTTCTGCCGTCGAATCGGCGTGGTGCTCGCCCACCAGTGGATGTATCAAGCCCTGTCGCGCACCCATGAGCGTCTCCGCTCCGCGGTCAACACGGTCCAGGAAATCTCCGCCTTTGTCGGCCATGAGATTCGCAGCCCGATCGCCTCGCTACTCTCGCTCGCGTTCCTGATGAAAGATCAGATCCGTGAGATGAGCCTGGAGACTCCCGCCCCGGGCGAGAGCTGGAAGAGCCTGGTGGACAAGATGGCCCAGGCCGTGGCTTTGCTCGAGAAAATCACGCGCTCCACTTATCTCCTCGGAACTCTCGACATCGATCCCAAGGCGGTGACCCGCTCCCGGGAATGGACCGAGCTGGGCAAAAGCCTGCTTGTGACAGCCGCTTCGGCCTATTCGTTCGATCTGCGGCGTCGCGGACTGCTGCTTGTGATCCGCCGCGAGTCCCGATTCGCGCATGATTATGTTCTGGTTCACCACTCTTGGTTTGACGCCATCTTCGACAACCTTCTGGGAAACGCCATCAAGTACTCGGTCGAGGGCGGGAGGATCGATTTCTCGATCCTCAAAGATGACGGGGCCTATGTGATCCATGTCAGCAACCCGGTGGAGAATCCGCCCTCTCCGGAGCGACTGAATCGCCTCTTCGAGAAGGGCTATCGCGGCGCGGAGGCGGATTTCAACATGCAAGCCATCGGGGCGAACCAGGGGCTGGGCCTGTATTTCGTGAACCGGATCACCACGCTTGGGTACGGAGGACGGGTGCGGGTCTGGCTGGACAACGACCGGAATCGGGATGGCTCGGCCGAGAAGGACCTTGTGGAAACACAGGTCTTCGGCGACCCGGAGTCCTCCAAGACGACCACCGGCGCGCCTTATTTCCACATCGAGATCCGCATTCCCGAATCGGCGCTGCAATAGCCCGCACGGTCTTCGCCTGGCTGGGAACTGTCCGCCCTTTGGGTGGGGGGCTTCGTGGAATCAGTACAGAAACCAATGCTCAACTGAGGAGACACTCTCTTGAACCTTCACCTCAAGGACAGGGCGAGCGCTGGCCCCGCCTTCGGAAGAGGTGAAGGTTCGCGCGGTGCGGAGGGTTCCACTCTCATCCCCCACCACCATCCACCCGAAATTGGTCGCGGAATTGTCCAGCCATCCCTGAACATCCGCGCCCATCGCGGCGCTGGACCATCGGGGGCTTCCGCTCCGTCCCACCAAGGTCGTTGCGCTTGCGGCGCCGAAATCGCCGCCGGGGGCGGTCCAGGTTTCCTGTCCATGTTTGTTTGAAGTCCAGGTGGCGTCTCCCGGCGCGGCCGCGGCTCCGCGATTCCCCCCGCTGACCGACCCTTCTCCCCAATCCTTCAGAATCGGATGGAGCGAAGCGGGGACATCATCCGGTCCGGTGGGGGGCGAACCCGAAACCGTGAGCCTCAGGGTCACATCCAGAACGATCGCTCCAGCGGGGATGCCGGTGAGATCAAAGCGGATCGCGGCGCGGCGGAGCGCGCCCGTGGGAGGCGCGGGGGCGTTGTCTCCCGTGCGCCCGACATGAAATTCAGGAAACCCCCCGTTGGAAAAGTTCGGCTCCTCTTCGTAGAGGCCGGCATCGTCACTTCCCGTGTAACCGTTTGATCCCTGCTGGAGCGTGACAACCGAGACCTGAGAATAGGTGGGAGCGGAAAGAAGGAATGCCGCGACCCAGGTCGCGGTCCTCAGGGGAAGTCGGGCGGACATGGTTCAACCCCTCATAACCGGTTTGTCCCTTGAGTATACTCCCAGCCTGGAGACCGTAAAGAGAAAATTTCCACTTCAATGAACCAGGAGTTTGCCGTGGCTAACTTAACCTCAGCCCCCGTTTCCGAATCCTCGCCCACCCCTCCGACGAAGAGGCATCGCGTGCTGAGGGGATTCATCTATGTTCTCGCGGGGATCGTGCTTGGGATCACTCTGTTTCGGGTCTGGTGGAACGCCAATTTCTTCAGCGGGTATGATCCCAAGCTTGCGCTGCTGGCCGAGGTGGTCGAGAAGCAAAACAAACCGGGACATGTCCGCGAAAAGGTGGTCTTTCAGGGGAAGAAGGGCATGAAGGTCCCCGCCCTGCTCCACATGCCCGAGGGGGAAGGGCCGTTCCCGTGTCTGGTGCTTCTCTATGGCATCGGACAGGACATGGATTTCGCGGATGAGATCGCCGAGGCGTATGTTCAGGCGGGCTATGCCCTGTTCTGCCCGGAGCAGCTCGGTCGAGGGGAGCGCAAAAACGAGGTTCCGCGCGAGGGGCTAAAGGCGCTCACCTCCTTCAAGGACCGTCTTTCCTCGACCGTGGTGGAGGCGCGCCGCGCGGTCGATTATCTCTCCAGCCGTGCGGATATCGATTCAAGCAATCTGACCCTTTGGGGGGTGAGCCTTGGCGCGATTCTGGGAAGCAGCGCGCTGGCGATGGAGCCGCGTTACCGTCAGGGGTTGCTCATGTGGGGCGGCGGGGATGTCACCGGGATGATGACCCGGAACCGACTGGTGCGCGACAACGCGAGCCGTGGGCAGCGCTTCCTCGCGTTTCTGGGGGCTTGGTTCCTCGCCCCCGCCGAGCCGTTGTTGCGGATCGACCAGATCGCCCCGCGCCCGCTGCTGTTTCAAAACGCCCTCCAGGATGAGATCATCCCGCGCGCCTGCACCGAGGCGTACTACAGCAAGGCGGGGGAGCCGAAGGAGATCCTCTGGTATGACTGCGGTCACGAAAAGGGGCTGAGCCTGGAGCTGATCCAGAAGATCATCCAGGACCAGATTGCGTGGTTGAAGAGGGTGGGGGAAGGGAAGCAGGCGACCTGAATCCCTGATCTCATGCATCAAAAGACGCTGATTGTGGGTCTGGCCTCTTCACCGCAATTCGCCGGCCCCGATTCGCGCCGCGTTTGTGTCGCAGCGTGAGCCCCCACTCCCGCCCCTACCCCCTTCGCTCCCTTCCGCGTCTCGATCTCGCCGTTGACATACCCCCACCCCAGGCATACCTTTTCCCTTTCCGTTTTGCGGACTTTTCCATACACAGGGAGGCTACAGCATGGCGAAAGAGGGTGTGAAAACCAGACGTGATTTCCTCAAGACAGCGGCGCGGGCAAGCGTCGCCCCGATGATTGTCTCCGCCGCCACTCTCGGGCGCGGCGGCGCGGTGGCCGCCAACGACCGCATCGGCATCGGCTTCATCGCCTTCGGCGACCGGGTCAAGGGCGGGTTGTTCCCCGATTTCAAGCAGCACCCGGTCTGCCATTTCGTGGCCGCCGCGGATGTGGATTCCGCGCATCGCTACAACTTCATCAAGGCGGTCGGCGAGGAGCGCCCGACCTACAACGACTACCGCGAGCTGCTCGAACGCAAGGACATCGACGCCGTGGTGATTGCCACCCCGGACCACTGGCACGCCAGGGCGATCATTGAGTCGGCCAACGCCGGTAAGGACATCTACTGCGAAAAGCCGATGACCCTCACCATCGAGGAGGGCAAGCGCTGCGTGGCCGCGGTCCGCAACAATCGGCGTGTGTTTCAGACCGGCTCCCAGCAGCGCTCGGACTCCCGCTTCCGGAAAGCCTGCGAGCTGGTCCGCAACGGCTACATTGGAAAGGTCGAATTGATCGAGACCTTCATCGGTGGCGGCCCGACCGGAGGAACGGACGTTGACATCGATCCGCCTCCGGGGTTGGATTGGGATCGTTGGCTCGGACAGGCTCCGGTGGTTCCCTACCGCAAGACCCGCTGCCACTATGAGTTTCGTTGGTGGTACGCCTACTCCGGCGGCAAGATGACCGACTGGGGCGCGCACCACAACGACATCGCCCAGTGGGGCAACGGCACCGATTATTCCGGACCGATCAGCGCCGAGGGGGAAGCCACTTTTCCCGAGCCGGGAGGGTATGACACCGCGCTCACCTTCAAGATCCGTTATGAGTACAAGGATGCCGCTCCGGTGATCTGCAACAGCGAGGGGCGCAACGGCGTGATCTTCACCGGCAGCGAGGGCAAGGTGTTTGTTTCCCGGAGCGAGATCGAAACCACTCCCACGGAGCTCGCCAACATCGAGTTCAAGGACAGCGACCTGCGCTTGTACAAGAGCGACAACCACCAGCTCAATTTCCTCGAGTGCGTGAAGACCCGCGAGGACCCGATCTGTCACGTGGAGGTCGGCCATCGCTCGGTGACTGTTTGCCACCTGGGGAACATCGCGATCCGGTTGGGGCGGAAGATCCAGTGGGATCCCGAGAAGGAGGAGATTGTCGGTGATCCCGAGGCGCATGATTGGATGACCCGCCCGCAACGGCACCCCTATGAGGTTCCGGAGGTCAAGGTGCGTCGCTCCTCACGGCGTCCGGCGGCCATGAACCGGAGGTCCTTCATCAGTCGCGGCTAAGGCGCGCCCGAAAAGACCAGACAGAGCCCCGCCCCGGGGGAGTCAATCCCTCGGGGCCGGGTTGGTTTTTCCTAGGCCAAAGCGGCCACATCCACCACCTTGAAGCCTTTCGGCTCGTCAGGGGGCAACTCCAAGACCACCCTCCGGTCCAGGGGAATTGTCGTGGTCAGCCTGTACTCGGCCATGCTGCTCCTCCCTTGAACGGGTCACTTCTTTATGCCACGAGCCAGGGTGGAAGGTCAGCCGCGAATTGGGATTCATCGTGGCGGCCAGGGAGGGCGGAACCGCGTCGCCCGGCTGCGAGAGCATGGGGGGACAGGAAAGAGGGGGGCCCAAGCCTCTCCTCCCGGCGGCTAGGCTGAATGTGGACTGAGACGCGCAAGAATTAGCGTTTGACATTCAGGCCGTTTGGCTGGATATTAAGGTCGGTTTCGACAGGTTCATCTGCCCGCATAGCCACAGTTTTCCCAAGGAGGTTGTCGCCCCATGATCGACCGTGCAAGCAAAGTGAGGTCGCTTCCGAACCCTGTTGAAAAGGATTCCTGGCGGGCCTTCACCCTGATCGAGCTTTTGATTGTGATCGCCATCATCCTCATCCTCATCGCCATCGCCCTGCCCAATTTCCTGGAGGCCCAGATTCGGGCGCGAGTGACCAAAGCCAAGGGAGAAATCCGCTCCCTCGGGATCGCCTTGGAGTCCTATCGTCTCGACTGGAAGTTTTACCCCGGTCGCTCCCTCCCGGACTATAAGACCCCCTTCCGGACCCGCGCGCAGGTGGGCCTCACTTGGCTGACTTCTCCGATCAAGTACATGACCGGGCTTCCCGATGACCCGTTCGCGCTCGGGATCGACGCGCATGATGGCGGTGGAACCGAGGTTCCCGGTCCGTTCAGCTACAGCCTGACCGGGGTCGACACGATCTACGGCGGCGACCAGCAGCTCAGCCACCCGCATGGCGGGGGGACCCTGCGCATGTGGTTCCTGATGAGCGCCGGGCCGGACCGCCCGAGGACGCATGTCAACCCGTACACCGGTTGCCCGGCCTGCTGCACTCCGATCAGCTCTTACAGTCCGACCAACGGGACCAACAGTATTGGAGACATCTTCCTGTTTGGTGGAGAGAGGGTCTGGGTGGGACTGACGGATCTACCCGTTTCGGATTGTGTGGGGAGACGGGACCGTCTGCACATCTGGAAACAGAACCCCGGCAACGGCGTGCAGATCGATGGCCGGACTTATGTCTCCACCTTCCCGCCCTCGTCGATTTGAGGGAGGCGGGGTAAGACTTGCTGGGACCCAATGAGTGTGCTGGCACGTTCGAATCAAGATAGAAGCGCTCCGGGAAGCAAATCTCTCGGAGCGCTTTGTGCATTCAGAGCGGATCGTCGGTTTGCCCGGAGGGTGGCGAAGGCCCTTGTGTTTACCTTGGCAATCGCTCCGCTTACCGGGGGAATGATTGGCGGTTTCCTTGGAATTCTGGTCTTACATTCTTGGACGAACCAGTACATCTTTGGATTTGGGGCGATTAAGGGAGCGATTTACGGAATTGCCTTGGGAACATTCGCGAGTTTCTTGGCGGTATGGTCAGTTTGCCGAAGGGGTCTGTTCCGGTCGTGGCTGTTCCTGGCTGGGGGAACCCTCCTCTTTTCGTTGCCGGGTGGTCTTGCTGGAGCAATACCATTCACAATTTACCTGGGGTTTGTCGGCTTCATGGTTGGGTTGCTTTTCCTTGTTGTCCTGATTCCTGTGCCAAATCGATGCACGATGCCGCCTGTTAAATGAATTCCCTGAGATGGGGAGGCAGAGGCCTGAGTTTGGGGACAAGGTCAGGTCGCTGAGTCTTGCGCGAGATTTCCGTTGGGGCGACGCGGGCCCCGACTTGGCTGGCAGGTCAGCTCGTGTCTCCTCCGAATTGAAGGCGATCTTTATACAGTGGATTGGCTGCATGTCCTTGAGGCGGTTCATGGAGCCAGGTCAGAATGCTTCCCATTCTCCCCAAATCGGCCGGTCTTCCGTTTGGGTAACCCCACTTGCTTCGCGGATTCGATGGAAGAAGAGATTCGTACACGGATCGCCTCCTCAAGAGGCAACCCTTCCAGTTCCTTTGCCGCCTCCGCCTTGACCTCCAAGAGCGCGGTCAATGCCTCAGAATCCTTCAATCGATGCATCCGAGAGCACCTCCATTGGGGTAATGATTCGCATCCCCTTGGTAAAACCCTGTCGCAAGTTAACCGCCTGAATGAGACTTTCTCTCCTCATGTTCGCCATGTGTCTGAAGTTCCAGCTAACCACCGCATCCACGCCAGACACGGTGGCATAGGCGATGTGAGTGGCGTCATCAAAGCTCCGGGGCGGCAACGCCTCGCTCGCAATGTAAAGTCTAGCAAGTTCCTGAATCTCAGGAAGCTTCTCCTCATTCTCCAGGAGTTCGATGGGGAGATTCCCCACGATTTCCAGGAGGTGAGCCTTCTTTTTCGGATCCCTTGTCCTGAGAATCTCATCAATCACGACAGGCGAAATCACGGCATCATGAAGGCCCAATTTGATATAGGTTTCAAGAAGCTCGATGCTGGCATCCCTTCTTTCAGGGGCATCCTCGGCCAGGCAATGGCTGAGGACTGACGTATCCAGGTAAAGAAGCAGTCGTCTCAAGGCTTTTCCTTCCGAAACTCCAATCTCCCCGCATCGGCAAGCCGCAGCACCCACGCGTTCCCCTTCGCCTCCGGAGCGCCGCCGGGAAGGACCTGGCCCGAAGCGTCCCGATGCACAAGCGACCACTGCCCCTCCGGAAGGAGGATGGTCACCGGGCTGTCCTCATCCCCGCGATACCCCACCGTGATGCGGTCCGGCGCCACGCTGACATCCAGGACCAGGTCATGCCACGCGATTCCCTCGATGGCGAGTGACGGGAGCGCCTTGGGCAGATCGGGAATGATTGAGAAACCGTCGGTCGCGGGTTGGAACCCAAGGAAACCATACAGCAAGGTCTGCGGGACCATCGCGCTCTCGAAGAACTCATGGTCCAGTCCCAGCCCACCAGGGGTTCCGCCCCCTTGCAGCGAGCCGCGCTCCGGCTTGGAACCTTCATAATACTTCCGGTACCCCCCCTCGGCTTGGACCTCCCCAAACCACTCCGCGATGGTCATGAGACGGTCCCAGGCGTTTTCCGCACCGAGCACCGCGAGCCGCGCCAGGATGTCGAAATATGAGAACCCCAGCACGGCCCCACCATCTTGAATCTGGTACCCCCAGGGAATGGATTCCGGCCCGGTCCAGGCCCAGAAATACCACTCCACATTCCGCTTGGTGGTGGCTCGCGGCGCGAAACGCCAGTGATAGATGTCCGCGCCGGTGGAGGTGTCCCCCTCGACCACGCGCTTGCCATCCAGCCAGGCGAGAATGGATTCCGCCTGCTCCTTGCTCGCAAGACCATAATAGATGGCCTCGAGGTTGAGGAAGGTGAACCCGTAATCATGCCTCTCCCCGTTGGAATCCAGGAACACGAAACGCCCGGTCTCGGGGTTCCAAAAGGTCTTCTGATACTCCTCGCGGACCTTTTCGGAGAGATCAAGGAGATACTCCGGGTCCATCTTGAGGCCGCTTGCCGGGATGTTCCACTCGGGGTGAAGCTCAATCGCCTCCTCCAGGGCCGCCATCTTGCGGAGGGCAAGGTAAGCCTGATTGGTGGCATAGGGGTCCAGGTGGCCGATGGGGAGCAGGTCCCAGTAATTGGAGCCGATCCCATTTCCCCAGTGCATTTCTTTCTTGCCGTCCGAGAGGACCGTGTATCCCGCGCGCCCCTCATGCCCCACCCAAGGACAGACCACGAGGTGACGGGAGGCGAGCTGAAACTCGGTGAGGACATAGAGCAGCGCCTTGCGAAAACGCTCAATCTGGGAGCGTAGGAAATTCACATCCCCGCTCCAACGGAAGTAATTGTCCGCGCCGAGAAGGAAGGAGGAGTTGTTGATGTCATGGCGCGTGTCAAAGGTGGTGAAGAACGAATCGATCCCAACAGTCGCTTGGGCGCCTTGTGGATCAAACCCAATCCGCAAGCCGTGAATCCTTCCGGACCAGAGCGGGTGACGGTAAACCGGGATGTGGGTGTAGACCAAGGAATCCGATTCCACCGGGTCGAAATGCATGCGTTTTTCGGAAGTGAACTCCTCGGTGGGGGAGTTGACCCACTCGACATAGGGCGCCGCGTTTCCGAGTCCCTTGGCCTTCCAGCGCAACTGGAGGAAAGGGGCGCAGTAACTGTCGAATTCCAGCGTGGGCGCGACCACCGCCGCGTCGTTGGACTGAAGTGCAAGAGTCCAACACCCATCCATTACACCCTTGGATTCCAGGCCCTCCCACTTCCATCCCTTTTGATCCTGCGCCTCTACTCCATGCCAGCCCTTGTCGATCGGAGGGAGGTTGAAATGCCGACCCCAGGTGTTTTGGGACTGTTTCCAGAACGGGAACGGCCAACCGGTCTGGTGGGCGATGGAGCCATGCTGGTGGGTGGCGACATAGCCATCGGCCTCCATGGTTCTCGAGGAAATGGCCTGGCTCCACTGGTCCCGCATGCTTTGGAGCTGCTCGGTCGCGGGCCACAGGGAGCACAGAGAGAGCCATTCCTCCCACATGGTGGCCTTGGGGTTCGAACCAGGGTAGTGCAGTCGGAAGAGGGCGTCGATGCTAGAGATCTGTTTCTCGAACCCCGGCGCCGAAAAGCGGGGAAGGGGAGGGTCCTCGGACCAGGAGATGGATGGAACAAGGATGACCGTGAAAACGAGGATGAGGCCGAGCAGGCGCATGACGGCTCCTTTCAGGTGGGGAGTGGGACAGCGGGGAATCTACCACGGAGCGGAAAGG
>JAJVIK010000002.1:107614-452157 GCA_022072055.1 bacterium
CACCGCCCCCTCAAGGTCGCGGCTCGGCTCCAGCGGCGCTCGTCCCCGCTGCCGTATCCGCGCTGAACGAGGACACCTCGGGGACGCTTCCTATGGCGCAAGGGCTGCATCTTACCGGGAGATTCCCGGGATCGCTTGTGATTCGGCCGTCTATCCGCTTCAATAGGTCAAGATTCCACGCTCTATCTGAATCAGGAAGAGTGGTTTGACTTGGCTGAGATCGCCTTCGAGTTGCTCGTCATCTGCCTGCTCGTCCTCCTGAATGGCGTCTTTGCCATGACGGAGATCGCCACCCTTTCGGCCCGGCGCGCCCGCCTGGAAAGAAGGGCATTGGAGGGTGATCGAGGAGCGAAGGCCGCGCTCGATCTCCTGGATGAGCCGGATCGCTTCCTTTCCACAGTCCAGATCGGAATTACCCTGGTTGGAATTCTGGCGGGAGCCTACGGGGGCGCTACTCTAGCAAAGAAACTGGAGGAGGCCCTAGGCGCGGCTTCCTATCTCCTGCCATATGCCCAGGGTCTCTCGATTGGCATCGTCGTCATTCTGGTCACTTACCTGTCGCTGGTCGTGGGTGAATTGGTGCCCAAGCAACTGGCGCTTCGACATGCGGAGTCCATTGCGGCCAACATGGCCAGGCCGATGCAATTGATTTCAAGATTGGCATCGCCCGGAGTTTCACTCTTATCCCGCTCCTCGAATTTGATCTTAAGATTGCTATGCGTGAGGCGCGGTTCCGAACCGACGGTGACGGAGGATGAATTGCACCAGATGATTCGGCAGGCGCGAGCCGCCGGGGTGATCCAGCCCGCCGAGCAGGAGCTTGTGGAACGAACGATGGTTGTCGCGGACCTTAGGATCACCAGTGTCATGACCCCCCGGACAAGCCTTGTCTACCTCGATCTTTGCTCCCCGCCGAAGGAGAATTGGCGCAAAGTCATTGACAGCGGGCACTCGTATTTTCCCGTGTGCGAGGACAATATCGACAACGTGGTCGGTGTGGTTTCCGTGAAGAGCCTGTGGGCGCAGATCGCGGATTACGGCTCGGTAAACCTTAGAGGGGTCATGGAGAAGCCCCTATTTATGCCGGAGGCCATGTCCGTGTTGAGAGGTCTTGAATCGCTAAAGTCCAGCCTGCAGCCGGTCGCGCTCGTCCTCGATGAATATGGAGGAGTGAGTGGAATGGTCACCCTAAGCGACTTCACGAAAATCATCCTCCTTGGCGTTCATCCTCAATCCGAAAGCGAAGATCCCTGGATGGTGCAAAGGGAGGATGGCTCATGGCTTTTGGGGGGAACCATGCCCATCAAAGATTTCAGGCAGGCCTTTTCTTTGGCGAACATGCCTCAGATCGAAGAGGCCGGTTATCAGACCCTGGGTGGATTTGTGATGCTCCACCTGAACAAAGTGCCATCCGAGTCAGACTGTTTCGAATGGGGAGGTCTGCGCTTCGAGGTGGTTGATGTCGACGGCCTCCGGGTTGACAAGGTCCTTGTTTCAAAGATTGGAAAAGAGGAAGGCGACTCCTAGCGGCGGACAGGCGAGTGACTGGAAATACGGACGATTCCCCAAGCAGACCCATCGCTTCGGTCCCCTCCAGCAGGGGGTGACCGCCCCCTCGCAGTCGCGTCGCGGTTCGGTTAACGCGCTCGCTCAGTTCTGCGAAGGGGCGCGGTTCCAACGGCGCTCGTTTCCGTTGCCGTACTCACGCTCCTTGGGGCGATAGGGGGCCACCTCAAAACTGACCACATCCTTATTGATCAGGTCCTCCACCTGATAGACAAAGTCCCGCGATGGCGCGATCTGAAACTCCTGCCCCGCCCGGATCACCACCTCGCCATGCCGGGGGGTCTTGAGATGCAGGAACAGATTGGCCTTTCCGCGATGCCTGCGGAAGGTGCGCTTCAGGGACTCGAGCATTTCGTTTTCCATCCCCTCGGAGAGCAGCTCGACATGCACCGCGCGGACATTCTCCTCCCAGGCGGCCTTGAGCGGCTTGATCGAGTTGACCGTCACCTCGGGCTTGTCGCGCCCCACCCGCGCCTCTCCCTCCACCACCAGGATGTTGCCCTCGCTCAAGAGCGGCGAGTAATTGGCGAAGTCCTTGGGGAAAATGACGGTCTGAAACTCCCCGGTCAAATCCTCCAAGGTCACATCCCCCATCACATCCCCGGAGCGGGTCCGACGCTTGCGGACCCCGGTGACAATCCCCACCATCCGCACCCGCTCGGATTCCCCCTCTTGGAGCTCGGCGATGTCGGCGGCGGTCTTGGTGGACAGGAGCTTGAACTCCCGCTCGAACTCCGCGAGCGGATGGCCCGTGACATAGAACCCGAGGAGCTCCTTTTCCCCCTTGAGGATTTCAGCGTCGCCGAGCTCCGGGATGTCCGGGTACACGATCGCCCCGGTCGATCCGACACCGAATTCGCCGAACAGGCTCACCTGCCCCACCGAACGATCCCGCTGGACCGCGAGCGCCCCCTCCAAGGCGCGCGGATAGGCCTCCAGGAGCTGCGAGCGCTTCCTGCCGAAGCTGTCCATCGCCCCGCAGCGGATCAGGCACTCCACAATCTTGCTGTTGGCCACGCTGGTGTCGATGCGCTCGCAAAAGTCACCGAGGTCCTTGAATGGCCCTCCCGCGTCACGCTCCTTGAGGATGGAGCCGACCGCGGCGTCTCCCACCCCCTTGATCCCGGCAAGCCCGAACCGGATCCCGATCGGGGTCACCGTGAAGTTCTCCATGCTTTGGTTGATGTCGGGCGGCAGAACCGGAATCCCCATCTCGCGGCAATCATTGACATACCGCACCACCTTGTCGGTGTTGTTTCGGTCGTTCGTTAGAATCGCCGCCATGAACTCGGCGGGGAAGTTGGCCTTGAGATAGGCGGTTTGATAGGAGATTGCTCCATAGGCCGCGCTGTGCGACTTGTTGAAGCCGTATCCCGCGAAGTATTCAATCTTGTCGAAGAGCTCCGCGGCCATCTTCTCCTGGTAGCCGTTCTTGACCGCGCCCTCCACGAACTTCTTCTTCTCGGCGGCCATCAGGTCCGCCTTCTTCTTGCCCATCGCGCGCCGCAGCAGATCCGCCTCACCGAGCGTGTAGCCGCAGATCCGCTGCGCGATCTGCATCACCTGCTCTTGATAGAGGATGGTGCCGTGGGTCTCCGCGAGGATCGGCTCAAGGTCCGGATGGAGATACGAGGCTCGCTTCTTTCCATGCTTGACATGATTGAATTCATCCACCATTCCGCTCTGCAAGGGGCCGGGGCGGTAAAGCGCCATGAGCGGGACCACATCCTTGAAGTTCTCCGGATGCAGCTTCTTGATCAGGTCCTTCATCCCCGCGGATTCGAGCTGGAAGATCCCGTTGGTCCGCCCCTTCTGCAGCAGCTCGTAGGTCTTGGGATCATCGAGGGGGATGTTTTCGATATGGAAGTCAGTCCCGCGCTCGCGGATGGCCGCCACCGTGTCCTCGATGACCGAAAGGGTCTTAAGACCCAGGAAGTCCATCTTCACCAAGCCGAGGGTTTCGAGGTGCTTGTGCTCGAACTGGGTGCAAGAGTCCCCGTTGTTGGTTTTCATCAAGGGGCAGTAATGGATCAGGCTGTCCGGCCCGATGACAATGCCGGCGGCGTGCACCGAGGTCTGACGGATGGTGCCCTCGATCGACAGGGCGATCTCGAACAGGCGCTCATGCTCGGAGTCCTCGCGGCGAATCGCGGCCAGCTCCGGCGACTTCTCAAGGGCCTCCGAGAGTTTGATGTTGAGCTCATTGGGAATGAAGCTCGCGATGCGATTGCCCTCGCTCGCGGGCATGCCCATCACCCGCGCCACATCCCGCACCACCTGTTTGGCCCCAAGACGCGAGAAGGTGGCAATCTGTGAAACCGAATCCGCGCCATACTTCTCGGCGCAGTAGCGGATCACCTCATCGCGGCGTTTATCGGAGAAATCGGTGTCGATATCGGGCGGGGACTCGCGCTCCGGGTTGAGGAACCGCTCGAAGATCAGGCTGTGCTCCAGCGGGTCGATGTCGGTGATGCGCAGGGTGTAGGCCACGATGCTGCCCGCCGCGCTCCCGCGCCCTGGCCCGACCGCGATCCCACGCTCGCGCGCGAAGCGGATGAAATCCCAGACAATCAGGAAGTACTCTACAAACCCCTTGGAATCGAGGATCTCGAGCTCGTAGTCGAGACGGTCCCTCACCGCCTTGGGGAGACGCTTGGCGACCTGTTGCCAGTCTCCGGGGCAGGGCGGGGGAGTCCCCACTGGGGTGAGCGTCTTGGAGGGAACCCTACCGGGAATCCAATCCTCCTCGTCGGCGTGATCGAAATAACGCTCCCAAGCTCCGGCATAAGCCAGCTCGCGGACATATTCGGAATTGGCGCGGCCCTCGGGGGCGCTGAAGCGAGGCATCACCAACTTGCCGCCTCGGTCGGGGAGTTCCACATTGCAGCGCTGGGCAATCTCGACCGTGTTCTTGAGCGCCTCGGGGTACTCGCCGAGCTGCTCCCACATCTCCTCCGGGGATTTGAGGTAGAACTCGTCCGAATCGAACTGGAGGGCATCCGGATCGTTCATCAGCGAGCCGGTCTGGATACAGACCATGGCGCGGTGAGCCTCCGACTCGGAGCGGTGGAGGTAGTGCGAGTCGTTGGTGGCGACCAAGGGAAGGCCCATCTCGCGGGCGAGCTGAATCACCCCCGCATTGGCCTTCTTCTGGTCCGGAAGGCCGTTCGACATGATCTCCAGGTAGAAGTTCCCATCCCCAAAGATGTCAACATAGCATTCGATGGTCTTCTGCGCGCGCTCGATGTCGTCCTTGAGGAGCGCCTGGGAAACCTCCGCCGCGAGGCAACCGGAAAGCCCGATCAAGCCCGCGGAATGCTCCCTCAGGACCTCACGGTCGATCCGCGGGCGGTAGTAAAACCCCTCGGCGTAGGCGATGGTGCAGAGCTTGAGCAGGTTCTGGTACCCAATCTCATCCCTGCAAAGGATGGTGAGGTGGTTGTAGTGCCCGCCGAAGCCGCCGGACTGCTCCGGGCTGGGGGACTTCTTTCCGCCCTTGTCGAAGCGGCTGCCGGCGGTGATGTACACCTCACAACCCAGGATCGGATGGACCCCAGCCTTCTTGGCCTTGGCGTAGAAGTCCATCGCCCCGAACATGTTGCCATGATCGGTGACCGCGACCGCCGACATCTTTTTCTTCTTGACTTCATCCAGCAGGTGGTCGAGACGGCACATGCCGTCAAGGATGGAGTATTCGCTGTGGAGATGCAGATGAACAAAGGATTGCTGAGACATGACCCCTCACCCCCCCGAGGGATAAGGAACCACCCAACGGCGGAAACGTCAAGGGTCTCTGCCCGGCTTCTCGCCCTTCCCACTGTCCGGTGGATTCCCTACCATCCCCACTTGTCGTCGAAAAGCCCTCTATTCGCATGCTCGCAACCCGCCCCGACGGTCACGAACACCCCGGCTTGCGCTGGGGGCCCTTCACCCTGCGGGTCCCATTCTATCATGTCCGGATCGAATGGCCGGAGTTCTGGCAGGGAATCCTGGTCGCCGGGGCCACCGGACTCGGACTCGTTCCCATCCTCATGCGCGACATGGGCCTCTCCTTCGAGGCCGCGGTGGGCTTCATCGTTCTTCAGTCGATGCTGATTTCCAGCGCCCCGATCCTGTTCGGCGAACCGATGGCCCCTGGTTGGATCACCCCCGCGCTTCCGCTCGTGCTGCTGCATCTCCTCGATCCCGCGGGACCCTACCAGGAGCCCTCCGAGCGTGTCCGCGCAATGACCGCGTTTTCCCTCGATTTCGCCGCGCTGGTCCTGTTTCTGGGGGTCACCGGGCTGGGGAGGATTTTTATCGCCTGGCTTCCGGCCGCGCTCAAGGGGGGGATCATCCTGGGCGCGGCGATCGCCGCGCTCAAAAGGGTGTTCCTCGATGACTATGCCCGATTCCTCGCCGTTCAGCCGGTGGCGACCACCCTTGCGGTGGCGGTTTGCCTGGTCCTGACCTTTTCCGCCCCGATCCAGAAATACAAGCTGCAAATCCCCTGGCTGCGGAAACTGGCGGCGCTCGGCCTCCTTCCAGGATTCCTCCTGGCGGCGCTCATCGGCCCCTTTGTGGGCAACCCACCGGAGATCGTCTACCAGATCGAGTGGAATCCCCCGCTCCTCATCCCCCCTTTCGGAGAGCTTTTCCGCCAGGTTTCCCCTCTCTCGATTGGCTGGCCCTCGCTCGACATGTTCCTCGCCGGGATTCCCCTCGCGCTCATGGCCTACACCATTCTGTTCGGAGACCTGGTGACCGGGATCGAGGTGCTCAAGGCCGCCATGCCCGCTCGCCCCGATGAAAAGGTGGTGATCGACATCAATCGCGCGCACCTCTCCATCGGCATCCGTAACGCCCTGATGTCGGTCCTCGCGCCTTTCTTCCCCTCCCAGGGATGCCTGTGGACCGGCGTCCATGTCATCATCTGCCAGCGTTGGGGCGAGGGGCGCAAAGAGATGGACTCGCTTTATGGCGGCATCTTTTCGTACTACATGTTCGGGATTCCGTTCCTCTACTTCATTCGCCCGCTGGTCACCGGGCTTAAGCCGCTGATGGGAATCGCGCTCTCGCTGACCCTGGTTCTCACCGGCTATGCTTGCGCGTATGTGGCCATGAGCATTCCAAAGACCCCTAATGAGCGTGGGGTGGTGCTGCTTTCGGCGGTGGCCCTCGCGGTCTTTTCGCCTTGGGTCGGGATGCTGATCGGCGTCCTCGCAACCCTTGCGCTCGTGGGCTTCCCCAAACGTCCGGACCGCGAGGGCGATCCGGCATGAGCCTCCCCGCCCCCCACGGGCGCCTTGCGATCGTGGTATTCTCGGACAATCCCGATCACCGCTATCTCCTCGAAGTCCTGGACCATGCGGGCTTTGTGTACCAGGAGGTGAAACCCTCCGAAGGCCCGGCGGCCGCGGGCCGCTTCCCGATCTGGATTGCTCTGGTTCATGGACGCGCCCCGTTGGACAACGAGTGGGTCTCCGCGCTCAGGTCCCATGTCCAAGAGGGCGGCGGACTTGTCCTGCTCGGCGCGCCACTGGGCCTTGAGGATCTGCTCCAAGTCCGGTTTTCATCCGGATACCAACAGGCAAGGCCGGATTGGCTCGGTCCTTGTCGCGATCTCGGAGAGGGCTATGCGGACCCCAGCGACCACCCCATCGCCCGCTCCGCGCCTCGACCGCTGCACGTGTTTGGAGGTCCGGCCCTGGAGGCGTTTCCCGAGGGTGAAACCCTGGCGAGGTTCCTTGATCCCTCCGCGCGCCCCACCGCCAATATCGCCGGGGTCTTGAGAGCCAGGTCCGAAAACCGGGGCCCGATGGTCTGCTGGGCGGCCGACCTGGTTCGCTCGGTGGTCCATATCCAGCAGGGGGTTCCGGTGGTTCGCGATGGAGTTCCCGCCCCGGATGGCGCCGCCCCGTTGGATGACAACATTCTCAAAGCCGAGGATGGACTGGTCCTCGATTGGCGTCACGATCGCGCTTTCCACGGCGAAGCAGGGTTTGCCTTTTTCGACATCCCGGTGGCCGACCACCTTCGGCAATGGCTCATCTCCTCGGTTCTCTGGGTGTCGAGGGAGGTCGGAATTCCCCTTCCAAATCTCGGTTACTTCCCCAAGGGGGCGTCCGCCATCGCGCATCTCTCCCTGGACACGGATGGGAACGATCCGGAGCTTGCGGGCTTCATGCTCGACCGACTCAAAGAGAATGGGGTCCGGGCGACTTGGTGCAACATCCTTCCCTGCTATCCCCGGGACTCCCGGGTCTTTGAGCGGATTCGGGAGGAAGGACATGAGATCGCGTTCCACTACGATTCCGGCTCCGATCCCCGGATCGGGTTTCGGTGGAACCGCGAAGAGTTCCTGACACAGTATCACCAGGTTTGCCGGGCCGCCGGAGTGGATCGAATCTTGACCAACAAGAACCACTACACGCGCTGGGAGGGGGGGACCGAATTCTTCGAGTGGTGCGTGGAGGTCGGCGTGGAGATCGAATCCACTCGCGGGCCGAGCAAGCCGGGGACCATCGGGTTTCCGTTCGGCTCCTGCCATCCCTGGTTTCCGCTCGATAGGCTCGGGAAACGGATCGGCTGCCTGGAATTCCCCTTCCTTACTCAAGACCCAGTGGTTACCGTTCCGGCTTGTGTGACCGGCGATCTCCATCGGGCGGTCCGCTCGGTGGAGGGGATCGCGCATTTCCTCTTCCACCCCGCGCACATCCAGAAACCGGGCGTGGCGGAGGCATTGGCCAAGGTGGTCGGAGAGGGGAAATCGTTTGGAGCCGAATGGTGGACCGCGGCGGAGATCAGCGCCTGGGAGCGTCACCGCCGCGCCGCGCTCGCGCACGCGAAGAACGGCGATTGGTCCGCGGCAACTCAGGCGGACACGGATTGGACGGGACTTGAGTAGGGAAGGGGGATTTCATGTCATCCACAATGATCCTCATCACCGGAGCGATCCTCATGGCGGCGAACCCTTGGCCGGGTTGGAAGTGGGAAGAGTGGCGGACCCTGACCGGCGCGGAGAAGCCGGATCTGCTCACCCCCCAAGTCGGTACAATGGACCTGGTTCCCCTCATGCGGACGGACGATGGGGGCCAAGTCCAAACCATCAAGGATTGGGAAACCAAGCGGGATCGAATTCTGTCCACCCTGGAGGCCATCCTGGGTGAGCCAACACCGTTCCAAAAGGTCCCGGCTCTCGCCGAAATGCTCGGCGAGGAGGACCTGGGGGACTATGTCCGCCGCCATGTCCGGATCGCCACCGAACCGGATGACTGGGTTCCGGCCTTTCTGTTGCTGCCCAAACCCCTGCCCACGGCGCCCACCCCCACCATGCTTGTCATCCACCAGACAGTTCCGCAGGGCAAAGAGGAGCCTTGTGGGATCAAGGGGAGTCCCGAACTTGCGTTCGCGGTCGAGCTGGTCAAGCGCGGGTGTGTCTGCCTTGCCCCGGATATGATCGGGTTTGGGGAACGCATCCCGGAAGGGGCAAATCCCTATGCGGGGGCGCTCGAATTCTACCGGAAACACCCCAAGTGGTCCTTCTTCGGAAAGATGGCCTGGGACATCAGCCGGATCATGGACTGGCTGGAGACTCTTCCGGAGGTGGACCCGCGCCGGATCGGGTCCATCGGCCACTCGCATGGGGCCTACACCACCATCATGGCCACCATCCATGAGCCGCGCATTTCGGCTGCCGTGGCCAGCTGCGGTTTCAACACCCTGCGGACCGACCCCTCGCCCAACCGCTGGTGCCATCTCACCTCGCTGATGCCGCGCGTGGGGTTCTATGTGGAGGACATCCGGGCAGCGCCCCTCGACTGGCACGAGATCGTGGCCTGCATCGCGCCGCGCCCCTACTTCAACTGGGCCACTCTCGCCGATGGGGTCTTTCCGAACACCGAAAACCTGGAAGGAATCTTCTCGGAACTCAAGCAGGTGTATGGACTCTATGGAGCCGCCGACAACCTGGAGCCGAACCTGGTCCCGGGCGCACACTCCTTTCCGGCGGATGGAAGAAACAAGGCCTATAATTGGTTGAAGGCCCACCTCCCCGCAAGGACCGAGGCGCTCCGGTTCGGACAGTCGGTGATCCCACCCGTTGAGGAGGGCGCGCGCGCCTCCCATCGGAAGGAGTGGGAGCGGCGCCGAGGGGAGATCCGACAGCTCCTTATCCGCGATATCGGTCCGGTGGAGCCTCCCGAGTGGACCCCCTCGCATCAAGTCGTCGAACAGTCGGAGCGAGAAGGGTTCCTCGAGAAGAAGATCCGCTATGTCATCCCCGGCGGCGAGACAGTCGCCGCATATCTCCTTCGGCCCTCCACTGACGGGACCAGCCTTCCCGGAATGCTCGTGTTCCATCAGACCGTGCCGGAAGGCAAGGAAGAGCCGGCGGGCCACTCCGGCAGGGCCAGCCTCCAATTCGGGCCGGAGCTCGCCAGGCGCGGCTATTTAGTGCTGATCCCGGATTCGATCACCGCGGGTGAGCGAGTCTACCCGGAAGGGGCCTTTCACACCGAGGCGTTCTACCGTCTCCACCCGAACCTGTCGGCGCTGGGAAAGATGATCCGGGATGGAAGGCTGGCGATCACTCTCCTCCAGTCCGTGCCGGGGGTTGATCCCACTCGGATCGGGGCGATGGGGCACTCGTTGGGGGCCGAGGAGGCGCTGTTTGTGGCCGCCTTCGATGAGCGCGTGAAAGTTTCAGTGGCGAGTTGTGGCTTTGCCCCCTTCGCGACCGAGGCGAACCTGGAGCGTTGGGCTCGTCCGGAGTGGTTTTCCTACATTCCGTGTCTCCGCGCGGATCTCCGAGCGGGGTGGCTTCCCGCGTGGGATTTCGAGGATGTGATCCGCTTGGTGGCCCCGCGCGGGTATTTCAACTACCAGACCAGCGGCGATGAGATCTTCCCGGAGGCCGCCGCGATTCACCCGCTAGTGGAGGCCACCTGTCCGATCTGGAAGCTGTACGGCGCGGAGGGGCGACTCCGGAGCCGCCTCGACCCCGGCAAGCACGACCTGCCGGACTCCGCGCGGGGTGAGATTTACGATTGGCTCGATGGTATCCTCAAGTGATCAAGGAGAAACCCAATGATCCGAACCATGTTGCTTCCGGTTGTACTGCTCTTGCTTCCGTTGAGCCTTCCCGCCATTGCGGAAGAGGCCGCGACCACCGATGAAGACTACATTCGACGCTTCGAGGAGCGTTTCAAGGGCGCGACGCCGGCCGCCGCTGTCCCCGAAATCGCCACGCCGAAAATTTTCGATGAGCGTTTCCTGGGAGAAAAGCTGCGAGAGCACGCTTCCAAGTTGAGCAACGATCAAGGCAACATCGCCTGGGGGACTTCCTATTACATGGCGGCCCTCAATGACATGTTCCTCGCGACCAAGGAGAAGGAATACTTGGAGGCCAACCGGGAACTCATCCGGGCGGTCATGGCCGCTCGCGATGACCGGATCGGCAAGCAGCTCTGGACCGGGGAAACCGCCAAGGCCTGGGGTTCGGACAAGTACTCGAAGAAGGGACGTTGCATCTTCACCGTCCACACCGGGGTGATCCTCACTCCGATCCTCGAGTTCCTTCGCCTTGCCAGGGACAGTTCGGACCTTAAGCCGAGCATGGGGGCGGAATGGGATTCCCTGCTCACGGATTCCCTGGAGGCCCTGGCCCACCACAACAAGGGGTACCGTGAGGGTCCCGCCAAGGGGGAAGGGCATTATTTTGGAACCGATGGGGAGATCGCCGAGGATGGGAAGCACCTTCCGGCCAACTGGCAGAGCGCGATGGGGCAGGCGCACTGGCACGCCTGGAGGCTGACCGGCGATGAGGCTCAGAAGCAGCGCGCCCTCGCGCTCGGAGCCCATATCAAAAACCGGTTGGTGAAGGCCCCGGATGGGGCCTACTACTGGCAATACTGGATGACCGAACAGCCGGTCACCGAATCCACCCCGCGCGAAGAGGTTCAGGGCGAGGACAGCTCCCATGCGGCTCTCACCCTTTCGCTTCCGATTCTGCTTGCCGAAGAGGGAGCGCTGTTCACCCCGGAGGACATGGAACGGTTCGGGAAAACCGTCCTGTTCGGAATGGGGCGGCTGGGGAAAGGGGTGCTGTTCGGGGACATCACCGGCAACCCCAAGTCCAGCCCGGACTATGTCAGCCTCCCGGCGCGGTGGCTCAATCTGGCGCGGTGGACCCCCGAGGTCAAGACACGGATCGTGGACTTCTACCTCAAGCATGGCTCCTCCCACATGGGGCCCCAGGACATCGCGCTCCTGGTTCGCTTCGGCGGTTGAATGAATCGCGCTTGAGTGCGTCTAAGAGGGGCGTACAATCGGATCACCGACCGGTTCGGTGGTCACCACGGGCGTGGGCTGGTTTCCCATGCCTCCTTTCTCGGAGGGGCTCCCATGCGATCTCAAATTGAAGGGTTGCTGATGTTGGCGCTGTTGGGTTCGATCTGCCTCCCCACGGCGTGGGGCGCGGAAGGTCCGGGCGACCCCCAGGCGGCCGGCGGAGGGTTCACACTGGCGCGGATCGAGGCCACCGCCGAGGCCAAGTCAGTCCTGCTGGAGTTCACCGAGGACTTTGATATCCACCGGATCGAGGGATACCTCCGCTTCATCCCTGCGGTCGACGTTTACTTTTACGACAGCCGGCCGGTGGGGCCGCGCGCCGCGCTGGTCCGAGGGAATTTCACCTTGGGAGTGGATTACCTCGTAACGATTTCGGAGGGGTTTAAATCCAAGTCCGGAACAGCCTACGCCCGGACCTTGAACAGGTTCCGGATGCCCGACCTGAAACCCAAGATGAGTTTCGCCGGTCGCAAGACCGTGATAGAGCGTGACAGCCGACAAATGGTTCACCTCGACATTGTGAATGTCGAGGAGCCGCTCTTTGAGGGAGTGCATGTGCCCCCCCTGCTTGTCCCGCTGGCCCGCGCGCCTCTCCAGGAGAACAGTGCGATAACGCCACGCGATCTGGAAACGATCCTATCCAAACAGGTCGAACGCGCCGAGAAAACTCTCGCGGGCGCGGCGGACTTTCAGCCTTTCCTTTCCAAGGTCCGGTATGAGTCCCACCTGTTCTTCAATCATGGCGGAAAGAACATCACCACCCCCTTTTCGATTCCCCTGACCTTCCGCGAATCAAACGCCGCGGGAGCGATTGAAGCCATCCGCTTCAGAAGCAACCGAACGGAGTCTCCGGCCTCCACCGAAACTCGGCTTTATCGGATCACCGACCTTTCGATTGCCTCCAAGTCTTCCCAGGACCGACTGCTGATCTGGGTCACTTCTTTCCGAACCGGCGCGCCGGTCGGCGGGGTGTCGCTGCTCGCCTTCGATCGGGAGATGCGCGCTTACTCCTTGGGGGAGACGGATGAATCCGGGCTCTTCTCCGCCTCTCGGGACAATTATTCCAGTGTTCACGCGAGCATTTCGAGCGACTCCTTCCGGGTCGAACGGCGGACCCTGCCGGTCGACCAGGTTGTGCTGCTGGTCGCGGCCTCATCGACGGACTGCTCTTTCCTGGAGCTCACCCCGGCGACTCTCCTTGCCACCGACGAGGTGACCCGAACCGAAACCCCCCGCGCCCTGGCCCAAGCCACGAACACTCATCTGTTCACCGAACGGGGGATTTACCGTCCGGGAGAGACCGTGCACTTCAAGGGGTCACTCCGCGAATTCCGGGATGGAACAATCGGCATCCCGGCGGAACCCACCTGTGAGGTGGTAATCGCGGATTCCAAGGGCGAGGAGTTTTATCGGGAATCACTCCCAATCTCGGAGTTCGGCACGGTCTCCAGCGAAGCTTCTCTTCCTGCGTACTCACCCCTCGGTTTTTACACCGCCCGCGTGCTCACCGGCGTGGAGGGACAGGGCGCGACCTGTCACTTCCAGGTTCAGGAGTTTCAGCCGCCGCGGCATCGCGCCGAGATTCGATTCCGGAGGGAGACCCGCGATGACAAGCGCTATGTGGGTCACGAACGAAAGATGGAGGTCGTGGTCTGCACCCTTGGGGGGCGTTATTACTCGGGCGGTCCGCTCAAACACGGCCAGGTCCGATGGAAGGTTTTCTCCGCCCCTGTCGAACTGAATCCGTCCGGTTTCTCCGGGTACACCTTCGGGAACCGGACCGTTGAGGATGGGGAGTTCATCGAGTCCGGCGAATCAATCCTGAACGAATCGGGCGAGGTGGAAGTCGCTCTCCCCCTTGGACGCGAGGTCCTCGCGGGGCGTCATGGCCTGCGCGTCACCGCCTCGGTGGTGGATTTCGATGGCCGTGTCGCCTCGGAAAGCGCGACCTATGCGCTCGATCTCGAACACCTGGTGGGAATCGAGAAGCTGGAGGGGACTCTCAAGATCGATGAGCCCGCGGTTTTCCGCGGCGTGGTGATCGACAGGAACGGAGCTAAGGTGAATGCGGGGACACTCGAGGCGGTGATCCTGGAACGCGACTACATGTGGACACGGAAGCGCAACGAGGAGGGGAGCGCTTTCTGGACCTGGACCACGGTGTGGCGAAAGCGGCAACCGATTCCAGTCGCGCTTCAGGCCGGCGAGGCGCGCCTGGAAACGACCTTCGAGGAGGCCGGCTCCTTTCACCTGTTGTTTGTGTATCGATCCCCAGAGGGCCACGAATCCACCAGCAGCGTCTTCGTGACCGTCGAGGGCCCCTTCGGTTGGTATGAGGAAGAGCCGGAGAATGGCCGCTCCTTTGAAAAGGTGCGTCTCCTGGTGGACAAGCCGGAGTATTCGGTCGGCGACACCCTGAGGCTTTCGGTCCTGAGCAGGCTGCCGGTCTCCTCCTGTCTTGTGACAGTGGAGCGCGAAGGTGTCCTTGAGGATCGGGTCGTTCAAGCCGTGAAGGGCGAGATTGAGGTTCCCCTCACCTCCGCGCATCGTCCAAACGTTTACCTCTCGGTGGTGGGGACCGTGGCGCGCGGCGATTTCCCGAGCTATCAATCGGAGTTTGATGACCAAGCCCCACGCTTTGTCTTCGGAACGGTCAAGGTTCCCGTGCGCGAGGAGGTTGACCCGCTGCGGATTTCGATTGCGGCGGACCGGCAAAACCTGCAGGCGCTACCCGGCCAGGAGATGACCCTTGACCTTTCAGTCCGTGATGGGGCGGGGCGCGGGGTGGAGAGCGAACTCGCGGTGGCCGTGGTGGATGAACAGGTCCTGGCCCTCACCGCCTACAAGACCCCGAATTTGAACGGGCTCCTCGACTTCACCATTCCGCTCTCCGTGTTCACCCGCGAGCTGCGCTCCGAGATTCAGAACCAGACCGCCTACGGGGAGCTCGCGAGCGACCCACTCACCGGAGGCGGTGGAGGCGGGGAGGGCGAGGCGGTGGGCCTGACCATCCGAAGCGACTTCAGTCCGACCGCGTTTTTCAATCCGAGTGTCCGGACCAACTCGGCGGGTTACGCAAGCGTGACCTTCCGTTTCCCCGACACGATGACCACTTATCGGGTGTTCGCGGTCGGGACGGACCGGGGGACACGGGTCGGAAGCGCGCAGCGGTCCGCCCTGGTCGTGAAGGAGTTCTATCTGGAGCCGGGGTTGCCGCGCTTTCTCCTTGTCGGAGATGAGTTTCGTTTCAAGGTCGCCGCGTTCAATAAGACCCCTAAGGAAGGGGTGGTGAGCTTCCAACCCACCTCTAGCGGAGAGGTTTCATTGGAAACGCGCTCCGAGGCTCACCCGGTAAAAGCGCATGACCGGACTCTCATTCCGGTGGAGGGGAAGGCGGAGAAATGCGGTCGCGCCTCCGTGACCCTGAGCGCTCGGATGGGCGACCATGAGGATTCGGTCCTGAGCGCGCTTCCGGTCCGATACGGCTCTCCGATCCATCGGGACATGCTGTTCGAGGCCCTGACCGGGACAGGCTCCCTGGCATACACCTTCCCCTTTGATGTGGCCGCGATTCCCAAGGAGGATCTTTCCGAGCAGGAGCTGGCCTTCACCCTGACCCTCTCCACCTCCCCGTTCATGCGTCTCGCGCCCGGACTTCGCTATCTCCTCGAATACCCGTATGGCTGTGTGGAGCAAACCAGTTCGGGGGTCTTGCCGCTTGCGGCGCTGCGATCTCTGATCGAGGACCAACTCATCCCAGGGTTCTCGGTCGAGGAAACCGACAAGTTCCTGGCAAAGGGGGTGGACCGGCTTTTTTCGATGCAGACCGATTCGGGCGGGTTCTCGTATTGGCCGGGGCAGCGCACCTCGGACTATTGGGGAACTCTCTACGCGCTGAACGCTCTGCTACACGTCGAGGAAGCCGGATTCCCGGTGTCCGAGGATCGCATGGAGAAAGCCTGGATTTACCTTGAGGAAAACATGAGTGGGCCGGCGGAAAACCAGCGCCGGAGGGATGGTTCCTCCGCCGCGCTGGCGGCGTTCCTGCTCGCCAAGGCCGAACGGCTGGATTCCATGCAGCTGGAGGCCCTCTGGCGTGGGTTTGAAGACTTGGGACGGGAGGGGCAGCTCTTTGCCCTGCTCGCCGCGCATTTGGCCACTCCCCCCAAGGGGGTGGACTTGGTGGCCAAGACCAAGGCCACCCTGGCCGCGCCACCCTCGGACACGGAGGTGGTTTACAGGGCGAAGATGCGCGAGCCCGCGGTCAGCCTGATGGCGAGCGATCTGATTCTGGACACCGAGGTCACCGCCAACCGGATCGCCTCGGACCTCCTGGCGGCGATGAAGCCCGAGGGGCGTTGGAGTTCGACCAGCGACACGGGCTGGGCGCTGCTTGCCTTGGGGGGGCATTTCCGTGAGATGCACTTCTCCGACCAGGAAGTGACTGGCCGGGTCCTTCAGCCCGGTGGAATTGAAGAGCCCTTCAGTCTATCCGGAGCTCACCCGACCAGCTTCCGCCTGGCCCCGGAGGCCTTTCTAGCGCGTCCCAAGGTGGACCTGGTCTTGGACACCGAGGCCTCCGTCTCGGCGCAGATCGATATGGTCTATCCCGTGGCCCCCGGCGCCGATCCCACCGCCGACAAGGGTCTTGTCGTTTCCAAGTCAATCGAGAACACGGCGGGGTCGGACACGATCCGAGTGGGGGATGTGATCAAGGTCAAGTTATTGGTGGAAGTTCAAGATAAAGTCGCCTCCTTTCTCGTCCTGGATGATCCGCTCCCCGCCGGGCTGCTCGCGATCAACAGCGCCCTTTCCACCGAGGAGCCGGTTCCGGGTCAAGTTTCCGGCGAGGAGGAGGCTTTCAGATACTGGGACAGCGAGGGCTTTTACCGGTTTCTGCCCAATTACCAGGAGCTCCGCGAGGATCGTGTCACCGCTTTCCGGGATCATGTCTGGCAGGGGCAATACCAGTTCACCTACTTCGCTCGCGCGGTCTGCGCAGGTCGCTTCCGGATTCCCCCGACCCGTGCGCAACTGATGTACCAACCCGACCGGTATGCCTACTCGACCGAATCCGAAATGGTGATTGAGGAGCGCTGAGGGGAGGCGTGTCAAGGTGAGGACATCCGCCATGATGAGCCAATCACGGATTTCCCGTTGGCGCCTTCACCGCCGCAAGGCCTTTCTCGCGCTCTTTGTTGTGGGAATTCCCATGGGGATAGGCTTGCTGCTCCTCGCCTGGGTGGAGTTCGACCCAACCCGCCTTGAATTGCCCAGCAGCGTGGTATTTCTGGACTCGCGCGGCGAGCCGATTCGGGCGCTGACCGACGATAAGGGGGAGCGTCACCTTTGGGTGGCGCGAGAGGGGATCCCGGAAAGGCTGATTGAGGCCTTTCTGGCCGCCGAGGACAAGCGGTTCTTCAACCATCCCGGATTTGACCCCTTGGCCATCGCGCGCGCGGCGCTCGCCAACTGGGAGCAGGAGCGGATTGTGTCCGGGGCCTCCACCCTCACCCAGCAATTGGTCCGAAGCATCTACCCGCGTCCGCGAACCTACCGGGGCAAGCTCACGGAGGTTCTCCGGGCAATCAAAGCGGAAATGCTCCTGGCCAAGGAGGACATCCTTGAGGGATACCTGAACCATGTTCCCCTCGGCAACGGCATGGTGGGCGTGGGAATCGCCGCCAGGTCCTATTTTGGAAAGGCTCCCGAGGATCTGACGCTCGCGGAGTGCGCCACCCTGGCGGCCATTCCCAAAGCGCCGGGTAAACTCAGCCCATACCGACAAGATCCGAGTGCTCTCCGGGAACGTCGGAACTGGGTCTTGCGACGTATGGCGGCGCTTGAACTGATCACCAGCCCCGAGGCCGAGCAGGCCGCTCAGACCCCCATCCGCGTCCGCCCAAGGCGCTACCCCAACACCGCCCCGCATTATGTCGATCTTCTGGTCGAACGGGGCCACGCCAACAGGGAGAGCGGGTCGCCCTGGACGGCCAAGGACTCCGAACGAGTGGTTCGCACACTCCTTGACGCTCCCCTGCAAAGGCATGTGGAAGAGACCTTGCGCTCCCATCGGGAACGGCTGGCCGACCTGGGGGCAAGCCAGGCCTCCGTCTTGGTGATTCGCAATCGGGATATGGCGGTGCTCGCGCTGGCGGGATCGATTGAGTACAGCGCGCGCGCGCTGGGATACAACAATGGCGTGGTCGCGCTTCGCTCTCCGGGTTCGGCCCTCAAGCCCTTTCTTTACGGCCTCGCTTTTGATTCCGGATTCTCCCCGGCCACGCTCCTTGCGGACACCGAGCGCCGCTACCGCTCGCCGCGCGGGGAGTATGACCCCAGGAACTTTGATCGCCGCGCCTACGGACCCACCACGGTCCGAAGCGCGCTTGGGAACTCCCTCAATCTCGCCGCGGTGAGAACCATACAGTTCCTCGGCTATCCCGCCTTCCATCAGAAACTGACCGCGCTCGGACTTCTCAATGATCCGAGCAAGGGACCGGACTACTATGGTCTCGGTCTCGCGATCGGGAACCCGGAGGTCTCGCTCGAACAATTGGTCACGGCCTACGCAGCGGTGGCCAGGGGGGGAGTGCTGCGTCCCTTGCGCTACCTGGCCGAGGATTCGGCGAGCACGGGCAATCCGGTCATGACTCAGGAGGCCGCATTCCTCGTCGCGGACATCCTTTCCGACCCCAATGCGCGCTCCCTGACCTTCGGATCCCTTGCATGTCTGGATTTCCCCTACCGGGTGGGTTGGAAGACCGGCACCAGCACACGCTACCGGGATGGCTGGATCGTGGGTTTCACTCCCGATTACACCCTCGGAGCGTGGGTCGGGAATTTTGATGGCGGTCCGATGAAGGAAACCGGCGGCGCGCATGGCGCGGGCCCGATCTTTTCAGACATTCTTCGACATCTCTACGCCGAATCGGCTCCGACCCCCTTTACCCCTCCCGCGACCCTCGAGCAACGGGAGGTCTGCGGCCATTCGGGAATGCGACCCACCCGTCACTGCCCGAGCAAACGGCTCGAATGGTTCCGACGAGATCAGGTCGAATGCCCCCTCTGCACCTTTCACGGGGAAGAGGGAATCCATCATGAACTGGAAGCTCCGTTCGCGGGCTGGCTCTTCGATCGAGAGGCGCGGGGAGTGAACTCTTCGTTTGCGCTCGCATCCGGGACTGAAGACAGACCCGCGCCGTCGCCGGTGGAGATCCTCTATCCGCTGGATGGGACCCGGTTCATCCTCAACCAAGGGGCCGACACAGTTCGCCTCGAAGCCGGAACCGAGAACTTGGTGGAGCGGGTCACCTGGTTCGTGGATGGAGTCGAGCTGGGGGCGGTGGGACCGCCTTACCGGCTCGACTGGGAGCTCGCGCCGGGGGCGCACCGAATTGCGGCCATTGGTCCTGGTGGGATCGGTGACGAGATCCGGGTCCAGGTGGAATAACCTCTTTCCTTGCTCCACGAGATTTCGTGGGGACCACGACATCTCGGACTGAATTGCACGTCCAATCCTTCCCCAACCCCCTGGAGTTCCCCGCGATTCCAAGGGTCGGCGCCACCCGTCCGGACAGCCGCAAGTTGGTATCACGTTTGCTTTCTCCCATCGCCGGTTGGCCGGTGAAAGGGTCGCGGAATTCCATGAGGAGCGAGACAGACTTCTACAACCGCGGGGAATCCTGTATAGCGGGACCATCCCGTCAGGGATCGCCATTCCACCCCCTCAGAAGGAGGAATTCCGATGATTGAGATCATTGCCGGAACGAATCGCCCCGGCGCCAACGCCCTCAAACTGGCCGGAATCATCCGGGGATATTACCGGGACCGTGGCCGGGAAGCGAACATCCTGAGCCTCTCGGAGATGCCCCAGGAAATTTTTCTGCCGAGCTCTTACGCCCAAAAACCCTCTTCCTGGAAAGTGATCAGCGACCGTGTGCTGAACGCGGATGGCTTGCATGTGATTGTGCCCGAGTACAACGGGTCCTTTCCGGGAGTTCTCAAGTATTTCGTGGACATGCTCAAGTTCCCTGAAAGCTTTGAAAGGCGCTGTGTTTGCTTCACCGGCGAGGCGGCTGGAATCTGGGGAGGATTCCGCGCGGTCGAGCAGATCCAAATGATCTTCGGCTACCGCAACGCAGTCATGCTTCCGGACCGTGTCTGGATCCCCGGGATCAACCAGAAATGGAACGCCGAAGGGACCGGTCTCGCGGAAGAGGCGCTGGTCGCTCGCCTGCGGGATCAGGTCGAGCGATTCATCGACTTTGTGGAGAGGAACAAGGGACTGGCGGCCAAGGCTGCTCCCTGAGAAAAGTCCTGGAGGTGCGACCCAACCATGCCGAAACTCGAAGGCAAGAATGTCTTGATCACCGGAGCTTCGACCGGAATCGGGCAGGCGATCGCGATTCGCTTTGCGCGCGAAGGCGCCAATGTCGCGATCAACTACAGCCGCTCCAAGGAAGAGGCCGAAAACACCGAGGTTTTGGTGAACCAGGCTTGCATGGCGGTTCGCGAGTCTGGGTGCAAGGACTTGATTGTCCAGGCGGATGTTTCCCAGGAGGACCAGGTGTCCGAGATGTTCGAGCGCGTGATTCGCGAGTTCGGCCACATCGATATTCTGGTCAATAACGCGGGGGTCCAGCGCCCGGTCGCCAGCCATGAGATGGAGATGGAGGACTTCGATTGGGTGGTCAGGATCAACCTGCGCGGGGCTTGGCTATGCGCCCGCGCGGCCATTCGGCATTTCCTGCAACGCGGAGCGGGCGGAGTGATTCTCAACAATTCCAGCGTGCACGAAATCATTCCCAAGCCCAAGTACTTAAGCTATTCGATCAGCAAGGGGGGCATGGAAAACATGACCAAGACCCTCGCGCTGGAATATGCCGGGCGTGGGATACGAGTCAACGCGGTGGGGCCCGGCGCGACCATCACCCCGATCAACCGGGCCTGGGCGGAGGATCCCAAGGCCAAGGCCGAGGTTGAGAGTCACATCCCGATGGGACGCGCCGCGACATCCGAGGAGATCGCCGCCGCCTTCGCCTTTCTGGCCTCGGATGAGGCCTCCTACATCACCGGGCAGACCCTTTTCGTGGATGGGGGTCTCACCCTCTATCCGGAGTTCCGGGTGGCTTGGTCTTCGGGGGAATGAAGCGATGGACGCCGAACGGAAACGTCTCTTGACCGCGCGGGAGCGCGTGGAAAACTGGAAGCGCTGGGGTCCTTACCTCTCCGAGCGCCAATGGGGGACAGTCCGCGAGGACTATTCGGAGCATGGGACCTGCTGGAGTTATTTCCCGCATGAACACGCGAGAAGTCGCGCCTACCGCTGGGGGGAGGATGGGCTGCTCGGCATTACCGACCGGGAGTGCCGCCTGTGCTTCGCGCTTGCTCTTTGGAATGGGCGTGACCCGATCCTCAAAGAGCGTCTCTTTGGACTCACCGGGGACGAGGGAAATCATGGCGAAGATGTGAAGGAGTGCTACTATTACCTCGATTCCACTCCAACGCATTCCTTCATGCGCGCGCTGTACAAGTATCCGCAGGCTGAATTCCCTTACGCGCTGCTGGTCGAGGAGAACCGCCATCGGGGCTTTCACAATCCGGAGTTCGAGCTGATCGACACCGGCGTGTTTGCGGACAATCGCTATTTCGATGTCTTCGCCGAATATGCCAAGGCCTCGCCCAACGACATCCTGATTCGGATTCGAGTGGTGAATCGAGGTCCGGAGCGAGCTCCGATCCACCTTTTGCCGACTCTCTGGTTCCGCAACACCTGGACCTGGGGGTGCCGTCACGAGGGATGCTGGATCAAACCGAGGATGACGCTGGCCGGGGAGCGCTCGATCCGCGCGACCCATGCCACGCTGGAGCCGTTCCGCCTTGAATTCGCGCCCACCCCGGGCGGCTCGCCACTCTCAATCCTCTTTACCGACAACGAAACCAACCTGGAGAGACTCTTCGGGGTTCCGAACGAACACCCGCATGTCAAGGACGCCTTCCACGACTTTGTCATCCATGGGCGCGGGGAGGCGGTCAACTTAAAGAACCAGGGGACCAAGGCGGCGGGCTGGATCATGACCACCCTGGAGCCGGGCGAGGAGCGCATCCTGGAGGCGCGTCTGTACGCGGAGCGCGAAGCTCCGACGGAACTGTTCGGCGCCGCCTTTGACAAGGTTTTCTCCGAGCGCGAACGGGAAGCCGAGGAATTCGCGCGTTCACAGGTCCCGGACGCCCTCGGCGAAGCGGAACTTCGCGTGGTTTCCCAGGCGAACGCCGGACTGCTCTGGTCGAAGCAGTTCTACCACTATGTGGTCAGGGATTGGTTGGAGGGGGATCCGGAGCAACCCGCGCCGCCGCCCCTGCGCCACTGGGGAAGGAACTCGGAATGGGGGCACATGTTCTCCCGCGACATCATCTCCATGCCGGACAAGTGGGAGTACCCCTGGTTCGCCGCCTGGGATCTGGCGTTCCACATGATCCCCTTCGCGCGGCTCGATCCCGACTTCGCCAAGGAGCAGCTCGTGCTCCTCCTCCGGGAGTGGTATATGCATCCCAACGGGCAGATTCCGGCCTATGAATTCGCGCTCTCGGATGTGAATCCCCCGGTTCACGCCTGGGCGGCATGGCGCGTCTACAAGATGACCGGGCCGCGTGGCGCGAGGGACCGGGTCTTCCTGGCTCGCGTCTTCCAGAAGTTGCTCCTCAACTTCACCTGGTGGGTGAACCGCAAGGATGTGACCGGCAAGCACCTCTTTTCCGGCGGTTTTCTCGGCCTCGACAACATCGGAGTCTTCGATCGCAGCCAAGCCCTTCCTCAGGGAGGTCACCTTGAACAGGCGGATGGCACCGCGTGGATGGCCTTCTATTGCGCCACGCTCCTCGCCATGGCGCTCGAACTCGCGGATGGGGATCCCGCCTACGAGGACATGGCCTCCAAGTTCTTCGAGCACTTTGTCGCCATTGTGGACGCCATGAACACCCTTGGCGGTCAAGGGCTTTGGGATGAGGAAGATGGTTTCTACTACGACCGGATCTCGGTTGACGGCCAGAGCTTCCCGCTCAGAATTCGCTCGATGGTCGGGATCATCCCCCTCTACGCGGTGGAGGTCCTGGAGGAGGACAGGATCGCTCACTTGCCGGGGTTCAGGAAACGCATGCAATGGTTCCTCGAAAACCGGAAAGACTTGGCGCGCCACATCTCCTACCTGGAGCGGGATCCGGGCGAGGGCGAACTGCATCACCGCCGTCTCCTCGCGATTCCCTCGCGCGAGCGACTGACCCGCGTGCTGTCCTATGTCCTTGATGAACGCGAGTTCCTCTCCCCTCATGGCATCCGCTCGCTTTCAAAGGTCCACGCCGAGCACCCCTACCGGCTCCGCTTGGATGGGCGCGAGTATGGCGTCGGCTACCTTCCGGGGGAAAGCGATTCGGGGCTGTTCGGCGGTAATTCCAACTGGCGCGGACCGATCTGGTTCCCGGTCAACTTCCTGCTCGTGGAGGCGCTGGAGCGTTACCACCACTTCTACGGCGACACGCTCCAGGTGGAATGTCCGACCGGCTCCGGTCGGTGGATGAACCTCAAGCAGGTGGCGGATGAACTCTCGCGCCGGTTGGTCTCCATATTCCTGCCCAACGAACACGGCGCCCGGCCGGCCCATGGTGGTGATCCTCGATACACCTCGGACCCGGCCTGGAAGGACCTGGTCCTCTTTCATGAGTACTTCCACGGGGAAACAGGTCGCGGGGTCGGGGCCTCCCACCAGACCGGTTGGACCGCGCTGGTCGCCAAGCTGATCGAGGATCGCGGGAGGGCTACCGTTTCCGGCGATAGTCCAGCATCTCGTGGACAAAGCATCGTTTCGACGCCTCCCAGCGACGGGCGGGTGGGAGAAAGTCAAACGGCATCAAAAGGTAAGGGTTCATCAGCTCGTCGAAAGCCTCGAGTTGCTCCAATCTGACGCTCCGGTCGGGGGCCAGGCTGAACAGCAGGAGGGTCTGCGCCGCGGATTGGAACGCCTGGGGCGAGAGGGTCGCGCGACGAAGGTTCTTGAAGGTCCACGAACGCCCCTTCCAAAGAGTGTTCTCGATCAGGCTGTAACAGCGCGAGGCCTGGGTCGCCAGGAAGCTGCCGAAGGGGAGCCGCTTCCTCTTCCGTCGCAGGAGTTGGAGGGCGTAATCGCGATAGAACAGGCCCGGATAGGCCCGCGCTTGGCGAGCCGCCAGGGGACGCCAATCCTCCTGGAAGGGGCGAGTGACCGCCACCGACGCCCCCCCGCCGGCGGACCTCCTCAAAGTCTCCCGGATCTTCTCAATGGGGAGGTGCCGTGTCAGGAGCACCAAGTTGGCCAGATGCGGCAAGGCGGCGCCGAGGTCCATCACCAATTCAAACCATTCCCCCCAGATGCGCGCCCCTGAAAGAGGCTCCAGCCTTGGCTCCCGCTTGAAACGGATCGATTCCTCGATGCGTCCGACGAAGCCGTCGGAGTCCTCAAACCAACCCCGCCAAAGCCCCTGATCCTCTCGTAGAAAAGCGAGTCGTTCTGAGTATGAGGCGCCATACTTCCCCGCGAGGAATCCAATCATCCCGGCCAGGTCGAGATAGGTTCGACAGGACGCCAATCGGAAGGCGAGCGCCTCATGGCGGGTCGGCGCGCGCTCCCAAAAGTCCGTGTCGATATGTTTGAGAGCGAGGGTGATTCGGTTGCCCACGATTCTCCAGGGGCTGAAAGGGGATACCTCATCGATTCCGATGCTCAGCTGCCCTTGGACTAGGTCTTCCCCCCAGAGCAGCACGCGCGAACCCAGGAAATCCAACAGCGCGAGATCAGGAGCGGCGGAAAGAAACTCATCCGGGGTCTTGAAGCGAAGGTCGAGCACATTGAATCTGTCCGGGTTCTCGGTCAGCGTGGGGGCGCTTTCGGCGGTGACCGGCTGGAATCGAAGCCGCTGGAACAGGGCTTCCTCGACCGCCTCAATCTCACTGTCCAACAACGGGCGCGGTGCAATCACGTCAAAATCATAGTCACCGAACGGGAGGGGTTTCCCATCGCAAAGGTAGTGGCCGCTCTCGCCGCGCGCGAAGCCGCCGCTCAGATAGACGGCCAATGGCCGGGCGTCCGCGGGGAGCAGTTGCAAGCAGGTTTCAACCACCGCCCGGGCGTGTTCGGCGGTTGCGCTTGAGAGCGATTCGCGGGCCATGGGGGGAGGCATCGGCTAGGCCGGAGCAAGTTCGACTTGCCGCGCCCCGCGCGGGATTCTGAGCGTGAATTCGGTTCCCTGACCTCGCTCGGAGGCGACTGATATCTCTCCGCCGAGCCGCTGAACAATCCGTTGGGTGATCGCCAGGCCCAGGCCGGTGCCGGAGGGCTTGGTGGTATAAAACGGGTCATAGATCCGCGCGAGGGTTTCCTTGCCCATGCCGCACCCGCTGTCTCGGACACGCAGCTCCCAGCCCTCATCTCCCGCGTCGGATAGGAGAACCCTCACCTTCCCCTGCTTGTCGATGCTCTGGACCGCGTTCAGCAGCAGATTCACCAAGGCTTGGGTGAGCAGGCTCTCATCGGTGGAGCAAGGAGCGCTATCCAAGGGGGCCTCAATGGACAATTCAATCCCTTCCGGGGCCTGGTAGGCCACCAGGTTGACCGCCTTTTCAACCAGCTCGCAAAGGTCGATTTCGCTGATCTGAAGCTGCTCTTGGGAGGCGAAGGCCAGGAGTTGGCGGAGGATTCGCTCGCAGCGCTCGGCCTCGGAGGCGAGCACTTCCGCCTCCTCACGGAGGTCGGAGTTCGGATCGATCTTCCGTCCGAGGTAAGTGGCGCAGGACTTGATGATCCCCAATGGGTTGCCGAGCTCATGGGCGAGACCCGCCGCCAGCCTCCCCACCGCCGCGAGTTTCTCGGCGGACAGGAGTTGCGCCTCCAAAGACTGGTACTCGGAGATGTCCCGTAGCAAGACCATCCACCCGAACCGAGTCTCGTCACCGTGCCCGATCGCCGCCGCGCTGGCCACCAGTGAACGTCGGTCTCCGTGACGCTCCTCCAGGGCAATTTGGATCCCATCGATTCGCCCATTGGGACTGAAACGGACCTCCTCCAGAAGTCGCTCAAGCGGAGTGGCGATCTGGTCCGGAGTGAGGTTGGCCCAAAAGCGAGTATCGGCGTCCTCGTCCAACCATAGGCTCCTTCTGCGTTCGCCAAACGGCCTTGGGGGTTCAAGCCAGTAGAGCTGCAGCGAGGTCTGGCTGAAAGGCTTCCGATCAACGGGAGGGCGCACTCCCAACAGCTTCGCCAGGAGCTCCTCGGCCGAGCGGTTGCAGAAACGGAGCTGCTGGCTGGGGTCGAAGAGCATCACCGCGTCGCTCATGCTCGAAAGCACCGAACGATTCTGCTCGCTTTGATAGCGCAAGCGGTCATTGATCGTGATGATCCGCGCCTGCTGCGAAGTGAGCACTTGAACCAGGAAGGAGCTCATCAAAATGACGCCCCAGATCAGGGTCACGCGGAGCACAAGCAACGCCAGGGTCTCGTCCGCCTTGGCTTGCGTGGCGGGAATCGCGCACACCAGGTACACCAGCGTCATCAGGATATCGCACCAGAATTTCTGAAACGGATTCTGAAACAGGGCCGCCGAGCGCAGTATCGGGAGGAAGAACAGATAATAGAATTCGCTGTCGAGTCCCCCGGTGAAAAGGACCAAGACGGAGACAAAGAGAACATCGGCCGCCAGCGAGACCAGACTCCAGACGCGAAACTTCGGAACGCTGACCTTCCTGGCCAGGAACAACCACGAAAACAAGGCGTTGGCCACCGTGTAACCACACAAGACCGCTTGAACCCCGGGAGCCAGAAGCAGGGCGCGATCCTCGATCAAGATCAGGGAGATCGCGAACAACAGGACAAGCCACTTGATGGGGAGGACCGAGCGCTGTTCGACCGAGTACAGCCAGTGGAGGGTTTCGAGGGAATCGGACCGAACGCGCGAGGCTCCGGAGGTCCGGGGCGTCCGGCTACTGATCGAGAAACTCATCGAACTCGTCGAGGTATTCATCATTCCGGTCCGGGAGCGCATCATACGCGCCAGTGCGGAATTCCACCTTGTAGGGGGTGTTTTCGTAACGAGCTCCATCCCCCTCCGATTTGAGCGAGCGCGGAATCGAGACTCGGTAGCGCCTGTTTTCCACGAGCTGGATCTGCACTTCCACTCGTTGACCGTAAGGGCGACGCTGCTGGCGCAGGTTGGGCACCTCCCCGGTGTCGGGATAGATTCGGATCTTGCGCGCGAGGTCCTCGAGATCGACCGACTTGTTGAAGTCAATCACGATCGGCTGATCGGCGGTCATCAGCACATCCCGTGAACCGCTGGGTGGAATGGTTCCAAGGATCCTCGGCCCCCCGGTGGTGAAGGTCAGGAGAAAGGGCTCCTCAAGACGGTGTCCCTCCGTTGATTCCAGGCCCTGGCCGATGGTGATCGTGTAGGCGGTCTCGAATTCCACCTTGGGCGACTCGGTTCGAAGCAGTTCAATCGAGATCAGATCGATCTCCGGAGTTCCCACTCGCATGGCCACGGGCGGGGACACTGAAACGCTGGGGCGCGCGGTGCGGGGGAGTAGTCGCTCGCTGAAGCGGATCTCCACGCGGACCCGATCCGAGACCTCCACCTTTCTCTCTCCGGGTCGTGGCGTGGTCTCAACCACCTCCAGGTAGACCCCTTCGGGCTGGAGAGTGATGACTGGGATCGGAATCGGTCCCACCGCCCCAACCTCAACCTCGGTGCTGAACGGTTCATACCCGTCCCGCGTGACATTGAGCACATAAGTCCCCGGAGGGGTCTGCTGGAAAACGAAGGAGCCATCCCTGCCGGTCGGAACCACCAGGCTCGCCCCCTCCAGAGCCACCAGGATCCCCGGTTGCGGTCCCTTGTCCGCAAGCAACACCTGTCCATAGACCTGGACAGGCGCCGGTGGAGCCAGCGCGCTTGGATCAAGCGCAAGCTCCATGCGGGGAGCGGTGACCAGCTCCCCAGGGGCGACCGGAAGATCCACCAGCTCCTCCGCCAGATATCCCTCCGCCTCCGCCCGCAGCGTGCGCGCCCCGGGCGGGACATCCGATATCAAGTACGCCCCGGTGGAATCGGTCCGGACCTCACGGGGCGGATCGACAATCCGGACGACAATTCCCGAGTGATCCGTCCGATCCGGGAAGAAGGCGCTCCCTCGGAGGATGCCGGGCGCCTCCGGATCGATTGTCGCTCTGGGTTTGACCACCCGCAGGGTCGCCTCGCGCTTCGGAGCCTGGATCGGCGCCAGGGGGGGGCTGGCGGACGGGACCATCCCCGCACCCTGAGGCTCCGGCTCCTCCGGCTCCGCTTGAATGGGGCTCAGCGCCTTCAGGTTCAATTTGGCCAAGGTGACCTTCGATCCCGCCTCGACCGTGACTGTCACGGTCCGATCCGCCACGAATCCAGGGCAGTCCACACGCAAATCGTATCGGCCGGGGGGAACATCCTTGAACTCGAACTGCCCGTCCCGATTCACCGTGACGATCTTGTCAGCCCCGACCAACTCCACCTCCACCGTGGCTCCCCCGACCGCTTCCAGCGCCACCTGGCCCGCCACTCCGCCAATCTTGGGGAGTGGCGCTAGAACAATCTCTCCCAGGTCAATGGAATCACCGCCTTCCAGCACAACTCTCCGTTCACGGTACTCCGCGTATCCCTCCTTGCGCGCCAAAAGCTCATAGGTTCGCGGAGGCAAGTGATCAAAGACAACGCGCCCCTCCTGGCTGGAGTAGCCTCGATAGGAGGTTCCCGGAAGGATGACCTCGACCCCCTCGTGGTTTTCGGAGCCTTCCAGACGGAAGGTTGCCGTTAGGGTGGCCTCCTGAGGCGGAAGCGGGGCGTTGAGGCACCCCTGGAGCACAACGGCGAGGATTGCCTGCGCGGCAAGGAGTGGAGTAAGGCGGGCTCTCATCCGGAGTCGATTGTCCTTCGGCATCGTGGAGATTATTCCGCCTCCGAGACTCCCTTGGAACCCTACACCTGCCGGCTCTTGAGACGGCGAATGGCCTCGTTCAAGGAGGACCTCTGGAGGCGGTCCAGCGCCTCAAAAGAGACTCCAAACACACGACCTGAATCCCCCACCTGACGGACCACCTTGGAGCGCGCGAGGACCTTCTGTCCCGTGAGAGTTCCCCCCACTTGCACCAGCGGGGACAGGTCGAGCAGGATATCTTCCCCGATTAGGAGCTGCTTCTCGGTGGTGACCAGCGCTCCCATCGTGTTGATGTTCACCACATGAAGCGGGTCGATCTCAAAATCCCTCGCGTCGGGACTCTTCTTCCAGCGAACATGGACATCGACCTCGTAGCGGGCCTCCCGGCGGCGCTGAATGCGGCGAATGCTTTCAAGAGTCGGAAACTTGAGGAGCCATAGAGCCTGGGGCTGGCTCTTTACCTCCTCGACCAGGGTTTCGATGAACAGGAGCCCGGTCGAGGAGACCTCAATCAATGTGACCTTCGTGCCGGAGGCCACTCCGACTTTCTTCCCGTTCACCGTGGGCGCCGCGAGCTCAATGGCCCTCGGGTCACAGCTCCGGACCACCGTATGGAAGATCGGTTTTGGATCGCCGATATCGACCTCCACTTTGACCCTGCTCCCCGGTTTGACCAGCATTGCGCTCTTACGCTCCAAACAGGCTCCGCGGTTGCCGCGATGTTCGCGGCGGTACCCTACCCCAGGGGAGATTCGCCCGCCACCCAAAAGTATAGCGCGAGAGGGGAGCGGGCCACCATTCCAGTTTCAGGGAAGGTCGTGGGTTCGCCGCAGGAACCATTCGATTCCGAACAGAAGGACCAGGATCAGCAGGAACCAGGGGGCGGACATGAGAGGTTCGGTCAGCACTCTATAGGTAACGCGAGGCTCGAATATCGGCTCAAGTTGTTTCAGGCCGTCCAAATCGGCGATTCGGTCCGCGTCCACCCAGGCCCCCTTTGTGTTCGCGGCCAGAGTTTTCAAAAGATCCTCGTTGGCCCCGGAAATGGCCGTTTCGATGGAGAACGGTTCAACCGAGATTTCGGCCTCGTCGGTCGCCCCGGGTATGGAAGGATCCTGAACCGAGAAAAGATACTGCCCTGCATCCGATGGGGTGTACTCGGCCGTGAAGAAGCCGCCCGGCTGAGAATGCACGAAGAGCGGGGTTGTGATCCGGTTTGGGTCGGTGACCGTGAGGTGGATCGAAGCGGTGGCGGAATCCGTCGCGCCCGCGTATTGAACCCCGATGTCCACGGATTTCCCGAGAGGGACACGGCTCTGCGAGAGGATCAGAACCGGCTTCCCCTTTTCTTCCTCCTCCCCCGCCACGAGCCATCGAATCAAGTTGTCGGCCAGAGCGTTAAAGGCCTCATACAAGCGGCGGCTCTCCTCGCCGGGCTGGAACTGCCATCGCCACAGGTCGGAGCCTCCTACGAACGCGCTCCGGTTCAGCCCCGCGGTCCTCGCCACCAGACACGGCTCCCCCCCCAGGAACCGGATCAGGACCTCCGAGTCCGGCGCCGGTTGAATCCCTCCAAAGCTCTGCAGGGTGACCGGGAGGCTCTTGGCCGCGGCGATCAGAGTTTGGGATTTCGTGGCGCGATGCTTGGCGGCGGCCTCGGTCAGGCTGACTTCCCGAGCCGCCGGGGAAAGGAACGCGTTCGAGAAATCGGCGGCAAAGACCGAGGATAGCCCCATCGCCTCCAGCACCGAAGGCTGAGGCGGCTCTTCCTCTCCCGCGACGAGCAGAACCGCGGCCCCCTTTTCGACCCGTTCCTTGATCATCCCGGCCGGGAGGAGCTGGTACTGAGCCGGAGAAAGGCCGGAGAAGATATAGAGGTCCGCCTCGGAGGCCACCCCTTCAAGGGAAAGCAAGTGGGTTTGCTCCAGCTTCCGGTCCTCTTCTCCCAACCCGGCCGCCAGGAACACCCAGGATCCCCCCCGCGTCGAAATCGCGGCTTGGAGCGAGTACCGCGGAACATAGGCGATTCGACGGGTGAGCGACCCGGCCCGCCATCCCGCCACGCCCGCGAAAAGCGCCACCTTCCACCTTCCCGGCTCCACCTCCACCTCATGCACCACGCTGGCCGATTCGACCCCGGGAGCGCTAGCCTCCAGCTGGATCCGGTAACGTCCACCCCTTGGAAATTGAGTCCCGAAACTCGCCAAGTTGGTGGACCCCAGCAAAGTGAACGGCTTGGAAGCCTCGCCGTTTTCCATCGGCTCCCAAACATCCCCCTCGGAGTTGTACTCGATCTTCATCTTGGTTTCGCCTTCCTGGTTCTCAGCTCCGGAGGCCGCGACCTGGAAACGAATCTCCACCGGCTCGCGCGCGAAGGTCGGGCTGGGGAGGGTGACTTGGTGGATGGCCAAACTCTTGCGCAGCTCTCCAAAGGAGGGGGTGCTCACGGCGATTAGCGGAATCGGAGTGTCTTCCTCGGTCCTGAAGATATCCGAGGTGGGCTCCGGGCCCCAATTGTGATTCCCATCGGTGAGCATCAGGATTGCCGCGGGCGGGTTGGCCCCCTGTTGCGAAATCGCCTCCATGACCGGTCCCCGGAGATCCGAGGCGGCCCCGACCACATTGGTCATTTCACGCAGCCGCTCGACATCGGTGGACACCAGCTGCGAGGAGAAACTGTAGAAGCGGAACTGGAAACGGTCCTGCCACAGTGGGTAGAGCCTTCGCAGGAAGGCATCGCGCAATTTAACAAACGCGGTGGGCTGATCGGGCCCCTCCGCGCTGTTCATGCTTTCCGAAACATCAAAAAGCACCACCATCCTCGGGGGGCGCTCTTGCTTGGCCTCGCGCGTCCATTGCGGTCCGGCGAGTAAGATGGTGAAGACCAAGAAGATCGCCACCTTAACCCCGAACAGGGCCTTCATGATCAGCGCCTTGACCCCGTAGACCTCGCGTCGAAGGTACTGGAACCAGGCGATTCCGGCGCCAAATCCCAGCACCGCCAACAGCACCCAAGGCGGGGCCACCGGCTCGAAGGTCCATTGTCCGAGGAGTCCCACGCTAACGTCCTTCCCGAACCGCGCTGAAGACTCCCTCGCGGCCATGCTTGGATTCCAGTTCTCGAATCATCCGATACCCCTTGCCGTACAAATCCTGGCGATGCTCAAGGATTGCGAGCGCTTCCTCACAATTGAATCCATCAAGCGCTTTGGCCGCCACCCACTGCGCGAAACCCTCTTTCCAGAGGAGAGTCGATTTCGGGGGGCAGTTCTCAGCCTGCCAGGCGTGGGCGAGCTCATGAGCGAGAGTCTCAATCAGTAAGTCGCGCGGAAGCGCTTCCAGCAAAACGATGGTCCCCGTCTCCCCCTCGCGCAGGAAAGCCCCCAGCTCTCGGAAACCGGATTTGCCCTCGATCCCCACCGCTTCAGGCAGGTCACTTGTCAAACGAAGGGAGATTGTCCAGGACCACGCAAGGTTCAAATCCCCCTCGAGCCAATCGCGAACTTGATGGTAGAGCTGCCGGGCCTCCTCGGGGGATGTGACCGCCTTGGCGCGACATCTCGCACAGACCTTCTCCGGAGCCTGCGCTCCAGACATTGGGCGACCACAAAACAAACATTTCGGCGCGGCCTGATGGCACGTTTCGCAGTAGAACTCGGAAAGGCCGGGGATCTTGTAGTAATGCTTCTTGATAATCTGCTTGCAGAGCTCACACCGTAACGGATTCGCCTGCGAGGCTTCGGCTTCTTGGGCCACGCTGGGGCCAGATGCCGCCGCCAAGACCAAGCCGAACAACGTTAGAGGAATCCTTGCAATCTGCATGGCTCTTCCAAGGTAGGGAAGACCGGCCCCGGAGTCAATTCGATTGGATTTCCGCTTGCCTCCGGACCGGCGGACCCTATGATGGACTCGCTGGCGCAAGCTGCGAGGCTGTCTCGGCCTTTTTCCCAACCGAGAAAAGCATCAGGATTCAAGACCTTGAGAAAGTGTGGAGGATGCGTTGGGATGACTGCGATTATTCTTGGAGGATTGCGCCGGGGAATCTGGTCGGCAATCTTTCTCTTTCACTGCGCCTCTCCGGGGGCGGATCTCACCGCTCCGCTTGCGCCGCGCGGGGAACCCTACCAGCTGAACGGATCCCGGATCGTCTTCACCAATTGGACCTTTGTCCGCGCGGGAGGAGTGGGTTGGCTCGATAGGGAAGGGAAACCGGCCTGGGCGACAACCGACTACAAGCTCGACAGGGAGGAGGGAACTTGGAATCCGGAACCCTACAACCCCTGGGGGATTCGAATCCGCGCGCATGCCCCTTCTGAGCTCCGCAAGATGGAGATTGAACCGGAGTTCCCTTGGGAAAGCCGCCAACTGGCCATCGACTCCATTGTTGAGGATGGAGGAATCTACAAGGCGTGGGGGAGCTGTGGCGCCCCCTGTTATCTGGAATCGAAAGATGGACTTTCCTGGGAGCGACCCAAGCTCGGGCTCGTGGAGCACGCCGGGTCGAAGGAAAACAACCTCATTCCGAGCGGACCGCATGGCCAGGTCTTCATCGACCCGACCTCGGATTCGGAGCGCTACAAGTGTGTTTATGAGGGCAGCATCAGCGCGGAGGAGTTTGAGAAATACCGCGCTCGTCGCCCCGACGCTTGGAGCTCCGTGGCCCAGCGGATCATCAACGACGAAACCAGATACTGGTGCCTGAAGGGAAGCGTTTCCCCCGATGGCTTTCATTGGGATGAACTCCCCGATCCGCTTGTGGTGGAACACTGCGACACCCTGAATGTCGGTTGGTATGACCCTCGCCGGGCCTGCTACACCGCGTATGTCCGAACCTGGAATCCGCTCCCGCGCGCGCCCAGCATACGCTCCTCTCGCTGGGATTCGTGGCTGGGTCACGCCCGCCGATCCATCGGGATAACACGGAGCCGGGATTTCCGCAATTTCCCGCTTCCCCGGACTCTCCTGGAAACCGGGCCGGAGCTCCCGCCAACCATTGGACTCTACACCAACTGCTTCACTTGGATTCCAAAGGCTCCCGAATGCCTCCTCATGTTCCCAGCCTTGTATGACCTGAATGACGACACCACTTCCATCCGTCTCGCTTCCAGCAGCGATGGGGAGGTCTGGAATTGGATCGGGGATGAACCGCTTATGCGAACTGCCCCTTTCGGTCAATGGGATGGGGGCTGCATCTTCGCCAGTCCGCCCCTGCTCGAATTGGGTGATGGGAGTTTCGCTCTGCGCTACTTCGGGTCCGATGTTCCCCACAAGTATCCACGCGGGCTGATGAAGACCGGCTGGGGCTATGCGATCTGGCCCAAGGGACGGCTGATCGGACTGGAAGCTGAAGAACGTGGGGAGTTCGCCACGGTCGCGGTGATTCCCAAGGGGAATCGTCTCCACTTGAACGTCAACACAAAACGCGCTGGGAAGGTTCTGGTAGCCGCTCAAACCGGACGACACCGGGGTCCGATTCTAGAAGGGCGCTCCTTCGAGGACTGTGTTCCTATCGTGGGCGATCATGTCCGAGTTCCGGTAAGATGGAAGGACCACGAGGACCTCGGCCTTGCTCCCGGCGAGCCGGTGATTCTGTTGTTCAAGATGGAGCGGGCCGAACTCTTCGCGTTGGAATTTGAGTGAATCCGGATACGAATAGGGATCCCATGTCGGTTGAGATTCTATCCGTTCGGCCCCGCGCGTCCGCCTTTACCCCGCGCGAGGGGCGCTTTGAGCTGGTCTCGAAGTTTGCACCGCAAGGGGATCAGCCCAAGGCCATCGAGCAGTTGGTCGAGGGTTTGGAGGCCGGCCTGCGCTTTCAGACCCTGGTTGGCGTGACCGGCAGCGGAAAAACCTTCACGATGGCCAATGTCATCGAGCGGGTCAACCTTCCGACCCTGATCATTTCCCACAATAAGGTTCTCGCGGCTCAACTCTATTCCGAGTTCAGACAGTTCTTTCCCAAGAATGCCGTTGAATATTTCGTCAGCTACTACGACTACTATCAGCCCGAGGCGTATGTCCCCTCGACCGACACATACATCGAGAAGGAAACGGATGTCAACGACGAGATCGAGCGGCTTCGTCTCTCCGCGACCACGAGCCTGATCGAGCGCCGTGACACCATCGTGGTCGCCTCGGTGTCCAGCATCTACGGTCTCGGCGCGCCGACCGAATATCTCGAGACTTATCTCCCCATCACGCTTGGCGGGTTTTCAGACCGAGGCGCCATCCTGCGCAAGCTCGTGAGCCTTCAGTACACGCGAAAGGAGATCGACTTCCATCGCGGGACTTTCCGGGTGAAGGGGGATGTGATCGACATCTTTCCAGGGTACGGCTTGCTCCCGATTCGCGTGGAGCTCTTCGGGGATGAGGTGGAACGAATCTCCGAATTCGACCCCTTGACCGGAAAGGTCTTCCGGGAGCTGGAGAGCGTGACCATCTGGCCCGCCAAACACTATGTCACCGGGCTATCGCGTCTGCGCGCCGCCATCGCCTCGATCCGGGAGGAGCTCGATGACCGCGTCGCGGAATTGACCGCCGCGAACAAATTGATCGAGGCGCAACGGATTCAGATGCGGACCCGCTTTGACCTGGAAATGCTGCGGGAAACCGGAGTTTGCCAGGGGATTGAGAACTATTCTCGTCACCTGGATGGACGCGCCCCGGGGGAGCGCCCCTTCTGTCTCCTGGATTATTTCCCGAACGATTACCTGGTGATCGTGGATGAATCCCACATCATGCTTCCCCAAATCCACGGCATGTATGGGGGCGACCGCTCGCGCAAGGAGACCCTTGTGGAGTATGGGTTCCGGCTCCCTTCCGCGCTGGACAATCGCCCGCTCCGTTTCGAGGAGTTCATCGAGTTGGTGGAGCGCGCGATCTTCGTGTCCGCGACTCCCGCCGAGTGGGAGCGCGCCCAGAGCGGACAGGTGGTTGAGCAGATCATCCGTCCGACCGGACTTGTGGATCCCGAAGTGGAGGTTCGGCCCGCGCGCGGGCAGGTGGACGACCTGATCGCGCGCGTTCGGGAAGCGGTTGAGGCGGGAGGCCGGGTGCTCGCCACAACTCTCACCCGCAAGATGGCCGAGGATCTGGCCACCTTCCTCCAACGCCTCCAAATCAAAGCCCATTACCTTCACTTCCAGATCGACACGGTCGAGCGGGTGGACATCCTCGAAAGGCTCCGGCGCGGTGAGATCGATGTGGTCGTGGGAGTCAATCTCCTGCGAGAGGGGTTGGACCTCCCGGAGGTCAAGCTGGTGGCGGTCCTGGACTCCGACAAGGAGGGGTTTTTGCGCTCCGAAACCTCCCTGATTCAAATCTGCGGCAGGGCGGCGCGGAATGTCGAGGGGCGAGTCATCCTCTACGCGGATGAGATCACCGGCTCGATGGAACGCGCCCTGGCCGAGATGAAACGTCGCCGGGAACTCCAGCAACATCACAATCGCGAGCATGGAATCCAACCCAAGACGGTCGAAAAGGCGCTCATCAACATGCTCGAGGATGTGCGCCGGAAGAAGACCGACGCTCGCGAGATGGTTTATCGGGTCTTCGACGAATTCGAGAACAAGCGCGTGCCCCTCAAGGACCAAATCGCCCGCCTCAAGGCCCGCATGGTGGCGGCCGCGAAGGAATTGGATTTCGAGGAGGCGGCCCTCTATCGAGATCGGATCAAGGAGCTGGAGAAGCAGCTCCACGCTCGGAAGGGGAGCTAGGGAACGCCATGGAGAATTCGCGGATGGAGGGCGTGGCCCGGCGGACCTTGCTCCTGGTGGCGATTCTCCCGCTTGGATCGCAATTGTTGGGGAGCGCCTTCAATATCTGGTACAACCTCAGTCATATCCGCCCTCTGCTCACCGAGGCGCAGTTTGAGCGCTTCATTCACACTGTCAGCATTTACAATCTCTTGATCTATCCGGCCGCGACCCTGCTGTGGCTTTGGGTTGTGTGGTCGATGAAGGATTCCGTTCGGGGGGCTTTGGCGGGGGAGTCCGCGCCGCGTGAAAAGCTCCTCCAGGCGCAAAGGCGGGCGATCAACCTCCCTTGGTGGGCCACGGTGATCGCGGGGACAGCGTGGCTGTCGTGCATCCCGGTGTTCATGGTCGCCGTGTTGAGCGCCAGCGAGCCAAAGAACCCGATTGTCTACGCGCACCTGCCGATCTCGGTGGGGATTGGAGCCTCCATCGCGGTCGGGCATGGCTTCTTCGCGGTGGAACTGCTCAGCCAGCAGCTCCTGTTCCCGATCCTGTTTCGAGGGACACGCCCCTCGGAAGTCGGCGGCGCGCGCCCGGTGACCCTCCGGACTCGAGGCATTTTTTGGGCGATATCGGCGGGGGTGGCGCCGATTGTCTCGCTGGTGCTCCTGATCCTCGCGCCCCCGCCGGAAGGGGTTCATGGGCAGTGGTTCGCGCTTTCGGTCGGCGCGGTGGCGGTGGTCTTCGGCCTCCTGACCGCGTGGATGTTCGGCCGGTTGCTGGTGGGTCCGGTACTCCTGCTTCGGCGCGCCGCGCGACGGGTCGCGGCGGGGAACCTGGACAAAACCATCGAACTGATCCGCGCCGATGAGTTCGGCTCGCTCGTCGATGACTTCAATCGAATGATCTCCGAGCTTCGGGAAAAGCGCCGTCTGCGGGAAACCTTCGGGTGCCATGTGGGCCGCGAGGCCGCGCGCCAGATTCTCGCCCGGGACCCCGGTCTGGGAGGGGCCGAACAGGAGCTCACCGTCCTGTTCGTCGATGTCCGCGATTTCACCGCGCGCAGCGAGCGCTCCACTCCCCAGCAGATCGTTGAGGTGTTGAACCGGTTCTTTCACGAGACCGTCGAGGTCGTGGAGGAGGCCCACGGCGGAATGATCAACAAGTTCCTCGGAGATGGGTTTATCGCCCTGTTCGGGGCCGGGGACCCCTCCCCGGACCATGCCCTCCACGCGGTCCTCTCGGGATGTGAGATACTGGAGCGGGTCAAGGTCTTGAACCAGCGGCTGAGCGAGGAGGGGATTCACCCGCTTTCCATCGGCATCGGCATCCACACCGGGCGAGCGGTGGTCGGAAGCATCGGATCCCCAAGAAGGATGGAATACACGGCCATTGGAGACACGGTCAATGTGTCGGCGCGGGTGGAGGGGTTGACCAAGAGCGCTGGAACGCCGCTACTGCTGACCGAGGCCACCCGTGAGCGGCTCCCCCGAGACTTTCCGTTGCGCGAAATCGGTCCCCGCGAGATTCGCGGCAAGTCGGAGCCGGTTCGCCTCTACACCCAAGATGGCGTCTCAACCCCGCGAGCCGCCCCCTCTCGACCCGCCCCCTCCCTTGGCCGATAATGGTTTCGCGCTCCGCCCCTTCGCGGAATCTTCCCAGCCATGCTCCCGCAGAAATTCTCGATTTCCCACCAAATCGTTCTGAGCTTCGTGGCCGTCATCCTCCTCGGCACGGTCCTGCTTCACCTTCCCTCATCCTCCGGGGAGCCGGAGAAGGTCAAGCTGCGTGACTGCCTTTTCACCGCCACTTCCGCCGTGTGCGTGACAGGGCTTACAGTCAAGGACACCGGGACGGAGTTTTCCTTTGCTGGGCAAGCGATCATTCTCGGGTTGATCCAGATCGGCGGACTCGGAATCCTGACCTTCTCGAACTGGCTCCTGATTTCCTTTCAAGGTCGCCGGACCGATTTTGAGACTCGACTGCTCCTGAGCGAGAGTCACGGCAGCCTGCCGCATGTGGAACCGGTCCGACTCCTCAAACAGATCGTTTTCTACACGCTGCTGTGCGAGGCTGTTGGCGCGCTGCTTCTGTACCTCAGTTTCTCGCGCGATCACCCGTCCGCCCATGCCGCCTGGCTCGCCGTTTTTCACTCCGTGGCCGCTTTCTGCAATGCCGGTTTCAGTTTGTTCCCCGATAGTCTGATCGGATATCGCGGGGACCTCACGGTGAATCTGACCATCGACATTCTGATCATCCTCGGAGGTCTCGGTTTCCTGGTCTTCTCCGACATCACCGAGTATTTCACCCGCCGCCGTCCGGATGGTCGCCGGCGGAGGCTTTCCTTCCATTCGCGAGTCGTGCTCTGGACCACGGTTACGTTGATTTCGGTTTTCACCGGAGTGTTCCTGATCTTGGAGTGGAACAACACCATGGCCGGGCTGCCCATGAAGGACCGTCTCCTCGCCTCCCTGATGCTGTCGATCACTCCCCGCACGGCGGGATTCAACTCGGTGGACACTGGGGCGCTGACCAACATCACGCTCTGTGTCCTGATTTTCCTAATGGGCATCGGCGCCTCTCCCGGCTCCACAGGGGGTGGCATCAAGACCACCACCTTCGCGGTGCTGGTGGCGCTCATGTGGTCGCGGGTCCGCTCCACGCTGCGGATCGAGCTCTTGGGACGCGCGATTCCGCTCAATGTTCTCGCCAAGACCGTGGCCGTGGGGGCCGCCTATGCCCTGGTCACCATCATCTCCGTGATGATCATGGAGGTCCTCGAGTCTCCCCCGGGGGGAGTGGTCTACACCGACGCGGTGCGAGGAAACTTCCTGAATCACCTCTTCGAGGTCGTTTCCGCGCTGGGGACGGTGGGGCTTTCGACCGGGATCACGCCCGACCTGCAGGGATCGAGTCATATCCTCTTGGTTTTCGTCATGCTGATCGGGAGACTGGGGCCGCTTCTGCTTGCGGACGCCCTGGTCGGCGGGCGAAGGCAGAAGCGGTATAGTCTTCCCGAGGACTATGTCCTCGTGGGTTGAGAAAGGAGTTCTCGGTGCCTGATTTTGTCGCCGTGCTCGGCTTGAGCACCTTCTGTCAACGGGTCGCCCTGGGACTTGAGTCGGCCGGGTTCAAGGTCCTGGCCGTGGATGTCAGCGAATCCCGCGTCCACGCGATCCGCGATGAAGTCACCAAGGCGTTTTGCGGAGATCTTCGAGACCGGGAAATGCTGGATGAAATCGGAGTCTCCGAATGCTCCACCGCCGTTCTCGGACTCCCCGACCATTTCGACATCGGAGTCCTGGTGGTTCACTATTTGAGCACCCACAACGTGCGCGAGATCATCGTCCAGGTCAACACCGAGGATCAGGCGGCGGCGATTGAAAAGGTCGGCGCCACCAAGACCGTGTTCCCCGAACGGGTCGCGGCCGAGCAACAGGTCCGTTCGATGACCCTTCCGGGCCTCCTGGACCGGATCGATGTGAGCGAGGATGCCGCCATCATCGAGGTGGATTGCCCCGACAACTTCATTGGGCAATCGCTGAAGGGCCTTGATCTGCGCAAGAAGTACAATGTTCACGTGGTGGGGTTGATTCGAAAACCGGAGAAGCAGGGGGAGAAGTCTCGGACCATCCTGGCCCCGCCGGCCGAGGAGCCGCTTCGGGATGGGGATGTCCTGATGGTCCTTGGAACCACCGGGCGGCTCCGGAATTTTACCATCCAGATGGAAAAAACCCGTCAAGCCGAAGGAGGACGCGCCGAATGATTGTCACTTGTGTCCATGTCCGGGTGAAACCGGAGCACGTGCAGGATTTTATCCGCGCCAGCTCGCGCAACCACGAAAGCTCCATCCATGAGCCGGGGAACCTTCGTTTCGATATCCTGCAGAGTTCCACGGATTCCACCCGGTTCCTTCTCTATGAGGCTTACGAGTCGGAGGAAGCCGCCGCGGCCCACAAGAACACAGAACATTACAGGGTGTGGCGGGAGACCGTTGCGGATTGGATGGCCGCGCCCCGCGAAGGGGTTCCCTACAATGTGGTGAGGCCGCTCGAAAGGGACCTGTGGTGATTTCCTCGTTCTCTCTCTCGGGTCTCCCGAGGATTGTCTTTGGGGCTGGGCGAATCTCCGAGCTCCCGCGAGAGACAAGTCGATTCGGCGCCCGAATGCTCCTGGCGACCGGGAGCGGCTCACTTGAACGCTCCCCTCGGTGGGAGCGCCTTCAGAACGCCATCGCCTCGGAAGGGCTCCAGGTTTCTCACTTGAGGGTCTCGGGGGAACCCACGCCCGAATTCATTGATCAGGCCCGGGACCAGTTCGCCAAGTCCCGGATCGAGGTGGTGGTGGCCATCGGGGGGGGAAGCGTTCTCGATGCCGGCAAGGCCCTCTCGGCCATGCTTCCCAAGCGGGGTTCGGTCGCGGATTACCTCGAAGGGGTGGGCGCCGAGGTCCACGATGGAACCAAGGTCCCATTCATCGCGGTTCCGACCACTGCGGGCACCGGAAGCGAGGCGACCAAGAATGCGGTCCTCGGGAGAGTCGGTCCTCAGGGATTCAAGAAGTCCTTGAGGCATGACCGTTTTATCCCGGATGTGGCCCTCGTGGATCCGGAATTGACCCTTTCATGCCCCCTGGAGGTGACCGCGGCGTGCGGCATGGATGCGCTTGTTCAGCTTCTCGAAGCGTTCGTCTCACCAGCGGCCTCTCCGCTCAGCGATGTGCTTGCCCGCAAAGGGTTGGAACTGGTGGCCGAGTGTCTCCCGCGAGCCTTCCGGGATCCCGGCGACCTTGAGGCGCGGACCGGGATGGCGTGCGCCGCCTTGCTGTCCGGCGTGTGCCTCGCGAATGCCGGACTGGGGATCGTGCATGGCCTGGCCTCCCCCTTGGGGGGCTTCTTCAAAGCCCCGCATGGAGCCATTTGCGGGAGCCTCCTGCTGCCCGCCACTCGAGTGAACCTCCGCCGAATCGCCACAATCGAGGGCGCGGATGGCCCGATCGCGCGGAAATACGCGGAAGCCGGGTGCCTCTTGAGCGGCACTCCATCGGCATCAACGGCTCAGGGGTGCGGCATTCTGCTGGGTCGGCTTGAATCCTGGACTCGAAATCTCGGCATGCCGCTCCTTTCCGAGTTCGGGATGATCCGGGAAGACATCCCGCGGGTGGTAAAGCAGGCGGGGTGCAAGAACAACCCGGTCCCCCTGAGTCCCGAAGAGATCGCTGAAATCCTGGAGAGTCGGCTCGCGCCTTGAGCCACGGATTCGCCTCCATGTGGCTTCCCCTCTATTCGGTTGTCTTTTCCATCGGGTTTTTCATCCTGCTTCCGTGGGTGCTGTGGACCGGTTGGAGGAAGGGAAAGATGCGTGGGGGCCTATCGGAGCGCTTTGGCGCTTTGCGTCGTCCCTGGGTCAGAACCTTGGAGGGGCGACGACCGATCTGGGTCCACGCCGTGTCGGTCGGTGAGGCGCAAATGCTGCCCCCTCTCCTCCAGCGGATTCGTGAAGCCTTCCCCGATATTCCGGTCGTGGTGTCCACAAACACGGTTACCGGTCAGGCCATCGCCCAAGGACTCGCGCATGTCCATGGCGTGTTCTATTCCCCGCTCGATTTCGGGTGGGCGGTCCGGAAGGTTCTGGGGACACTCAACCCACGCCTCCTGGTGATTCTCGAAACTGAAATCTGGCCGAACCTCGTGGTTCAAACCACTCGCTCGGGGGTTCCCGTTATGTTCCTGAACGGGCGCATTGGGGATCGCTCCTTTCGGCGATATCTCCGCCTTCGAGCCTTTTTCACCTGGCTGCTTCGCCATCCCGCGGCCTTTGGGATGCGCAGCGATAGGGACGCGGAACGTATCATCCGGATGGGCGCGCCTCCGGAGCGGGTCCATGTCCTGGGAAACCTCAAGTATGAAAGCGCGGTCCAACTCCTAGAGGATCCTTGTCCCATCCGCCGCGAGGAGTTCGGGCTTGCCCAGGAAGACCTGGTTCTTGTGGGCGGAAGCACTTTTCCCGGCGAGGAGGACCTGCTGATCCGGGTGTACACCCGCCTCCGGCAGAGTCATCCCAATCTGCGGCTGATGGTCGCCCCAAGGCACCCGGAGCGCTTCGAGGAGGCCGCCCGCGCGATTCGAGCCTCGGGGCATCCGCTTGCGAAACGGAGTTCAGGACCTCTTCAACGCGACAGTCAGGGGCCAGCGCCCATTGTGCTCCTCGATGTCATGGGCGAGCTCAAACGGATCTATCGCGTGGTGGATGTTGTCTTCATTGGGAAGTCGATGGGCGTGTCGCCGGCCGGATGTGGCGGACAGAACCCACTCGAGGCGGCCGCTTGGTCGAAACCCGTCCTTTGCGGACCGCGCATGGAGAACTTCGAGGAGGCCACTCAGCTCCTGATCGAGGCCGGGGGCGTGGATGTCGTTCGATCCGAGGAGGAACTCTCCTCCAAGCTGGAGTTCCTCCTCATAAACCCCGACCGTCGCAAGCTAATGGGCGCGGCGGCCTTCTCCACGATCCGGACCTCGCTGGGGTCCGCCGACCGTGGGCTCGAATTGATCCGGAAAGTCCTCATGCGGGAGTCATGAATCCGGCGCGAGGGTTCCAACCCCGGCGCATCCCCGCAAAGTCGTACTCTGAATTTCCGGGGCCAACCGCTCCCTCACGGTCGCGGCTCGGAATCCCCCTCGCGCTTGTGCCCGGAATAGGCGATCCCCAGCCCGAAACCGATCAGCGCGAATAGCGGTCCGACCACAAAGGCTCCGGTCATGGCGGCCTCCACGCTCCGGTCGTGCGTGTTCGTCGATAAAGTCGAAACAAGCCAGATTCCCGCGCCAAGCCCCAAGAGGTATCCGATCAGGCCAACGAGACACCCGACCATGATGCGTTTCAACATGGGAGGGTATTGGAGGGGGACTTCGGCTTCCTGGCAAGGAGGGCGTATCCGAACGCGGTCCGATGCGCCTCCGGATGTCGGATCAACCAGCGGTCGAGAAACTTGAGCGGAAAGAACAAGCGGCAGAACACATAATGGAACCCGATCTTGTACAGCCAGGGCGATCCGAACGAGAACAGAGTAGCGAGGAAAGATGTTCCGATGTAGCAGAATGCCGAGGCGGGTCCGGAGCAGGGGCGCGACCACTCGACCTCATAGTCCCGGAAAAGGCGCTTAAGACCCTCAAGGGTGAAACGCTGGTAGTCCCCCGGATCGGAATGGAAGCCCTGGAGGAACGGGATTTCGACATAAACCCAACCTCCAGGCTTGAGGACTCGATGGATTTCCCGGACAGTGGCCACGGGGTCGGGAACATGCTCGAGGGCCGCCTCGCACCAAACCAGTCCGAATGAGGAGTCCCGGAAGGGCAGGGAACAGGCATCCCCGATCACATCCACCTCCGGATCGGGCTGAAGGTCCAGATTGACGAAGTCCGGCGAGAGTCGGCGATGGCCGCTGGCCACTTCAAGGAATGGGACGCCGGGGGCTCGGCGCGCCCTTTCAATCAGGTCGGTCCGGAACGGCTCGATGGGAGTGCGCCAAACCAGGAACCTCCCGGGGCGCGCGAGGCGTCGCAGAGAGCGAACAAGGGTGACCGCGACGCGGGACCGCTTGGCGTGTTCGGCCAGATTGTTCATTGACCTCGATCATAGGGCATGCGGTTGGCAAGTTCATGTACCCTGGCGGATGGTCTATAGTCCGCGTCATCTTGATCGCCTTCGTGGTTCGTCGCCTGATCCTCGCGGTCTTTGTCCTTTGGGGGGTGCTCACGCTCTCGTACGCCTTGACTTGCATGGCGCCCGGGGATGTGGCCGAGACCCTGGTGGGCCAGCGCGCGGACCCCGAGGCCCTTGCCGAGATTCGCGCGAAACTCGGCCTCGACCGGGACCCGCTCACGCGCTACGTCCTCTATCTGAAAAGCCTTCTCTCCGGGGACTGGGGCGTTTCGAGCCGTTACCGCGAGCCGGTCTGGGAGCTGATCCTGGAGCGCTTCCCCCGGACCGCGCTGCTGGCCTTCGCCGCGCTGCTGTTCGCGGCGGCGGTTGGGGTGCTTTTCGGGATGCTGTCGGGGATCCACGCGGGAACTCGGCTCGACCGCGCCCTCAGCCTCCTCTCTCTGGCTGGGATCTCCGCGCCGGTGTTCTGGATCGGCATGCTGTTGATCTGGATTCTGTCGCTGCAACTGCGCCTGCTACCCCCATCAGGGTATGAGAGCGGGGATTTGCGATACCTGATTCTGCCGGCTCTGGCCCTGGGGCTGCGCTCCATCGCGCTCATCACCCGAATCACGCGCGTGGCCTTGATCGAGGTCTCTCACGCGGATTTCCTACGGACCGCCCGGGCCAAAGGGATTTCGCCATGGGCAATCCATGGGAAACACGCGCTCCGGAACGCCGCGCTCCCAGTGGTCACCGTGATCGGCCTGGATTTGGGAAGCTATCTCTCCGGCTCCGTGCTGACCGAAAAGGTCTTCTCCTGGCCCGGCATCGGGCGGTTGATGGTGGATGCGATCCTGGCGCGGGACTTGGCGCTCATCAACGCCTGTGTGGTGTTCATGGCGGGTCTTTTCATCCTGGTGAATCTGATGGTGGACCTGTGCTATGGGCTCATCGACCCCCGCATTCGACGGAGCCAGGCATGAGCGGAACGGATTCGACAAGGGGGCGTTACCGGATCCGTGTCGGGATGGTTCTGCTATCGGTCTGGATTCTGGCGGCTTTGGTGGTTCCTGAAGTCTGGCCCGACCGGTATGACTCGGTAAATTACTCCGTTTCGCTGTCGTCACCCTCCCTTCGGCACCCGTTGGGAACCGATGCTTTGGGGCGCGATCTGTTTGTCCGCGTGATGGTTGGCGCGCGGGTTTCGCTTGCGGTGGCCGCGCTGTCGCGCGTGGTCGCCTTGTTCATCGGAGTGCTTCTGGGGGGGTGGGCCGGATTTCAGGGCCGCTGGGTGGATCTCGCGGTGATGCGCGTGGTCGATGTGATGCTCGCCTTTCCCACCCTGCTCCTCGCGGTGGCCTTGGTGGCAATCTGGGGCGCGAACCTGGTGGTCCTCTTCGTGGCGATCGGACTCGCGAGCTGGGCGGAAATCGCCCGGCTGATGCGCGCGCAGGTTCTGGTGGTCAAGGAGCTTGAATACTCTCAGGCGGCGCTGGTCCTCGGAGTCGGGCGGGCGATGCTCTTCTTCCGCCATATCCTCCCCAACTGCCTGACCCCCGTGTTGGTGTGGACCACCACCGGGATGGCGGGAGCGATTCTAGCGGAATCGGGGCTTTCCTTCCTGGGGCTGGGGGTTGAACCGCCGCTGCCTTCCTGGGGAGCGCTGATCGCCCAGGGTTGGGATGAGGTCCGGCGAGCGCCGTGGCTTGCCTTCTTTCCCGGCCTTGCGCTGGCATGGACCGTGATCCTCTTCAATCTGGTCGGGGACCGATTGCGGGAGGACCTGGACCCACGCACGCGCTGAAGGGGGTCGGGATTGATTTCAGGCCGGGGAGCGGATAGGCTTTAAGAACCCTTCAAGCCCGGGTGGTGGAATTGGCAGACACGTACGTTTGAGGGGCGTATGGGGCAACCCATGCGGGTTCGACTCCCGCCCCGGGCACCAATCAATCTTCCTCATCGGACCCTTCTTTGGCCACGCTCCCCGAGGGGGCGCGCCAGCGACGGTGCATCCACATCCAGCAATCCGGGGTTTCGCGGACAAACCGCTCAATCACATCCACATAGCGCTGGGTGTTTAATTGAATATCCGCCTCCGGGTCGCCTGTCCGGATGGTTTCCAAGACCTCCGAGCAGTGAACCGCGATTCCGCCCTCGGGACCGCGGACCCCCGCGGCCACCAAAACGTTGCAGCCGGTTCTGAGCGCGAGCAACGCCGGCGAGGCCACTGTCATGGCGGTATGACCGAAGAACCTGGTCTCAATCGCCTCTCGACGCGCGTGTTGGTCGATCAGCATGCAGACCACCTCGCCCCGCCGAAGCGCGGTCATGACCTTCCGAAGCGCCTCGCGCTTGTCGATCTCTCCGATGCCGTTCTGTCGGCGAATATCCGCCACGATCCGAGTGACCCAAGCCTGCCTCTGTCTGCGGCTGACCGCGTGCGCGGGGACCCCAGCCCATGCGAAAAAGCGCGCGATCAGTTCCCAGTTCCCCATGTGCGGGATGATCGCGATGGTCCCCTTGCCCGGATTGTAGGCGCTCCAGAAGTTCTCGATTTCTTGCAGGCCACAGTAATCGGAGAAATCAGGCCCGAGCGCGGGTGAATAGATGAATTCCAGTCCCGTTGTGACCAAGTTCTCAAAGGATGCCCTGGCGATCCGGACTTTTTCCTCTCGGGTGAGCGAATCGCCATAGGCGAGATCCAGGTTGGCGAGCGCGACTCTTCTTCGGTCCCGCGCCAGCCTGAAGGCCAGCCGACCCAGTCGCCGGCCCCAGCGCCGGAGTGTCTCAAGCCGGGCGCGACGCAGCAGGGAAATCAGGACTTGGGCCAGACTCTCCATCGATCAGGAGACTCGAGCCGCGGAGGGTTTTTCGTGGTTCCTCCACATACGGTACATCCACATCCATTCCTCGGGGCGCCGCCGAATGAAGTCCTCCAGGATTCGCATGTACCGTTCCGTGTTGACCACCAGATCCCGGTCGCGGTCATCCGTCACGGTGGTTTCGATGGGGGGGGAGATCGTTCCCCCGAGTTTTCCATCCGCAAGCCGGAAACAGGCCCCCGTGAGGACCGTGGCCCCTGTCCGCGCGGCAAGCAGCGCCGCCGAGGCGGTGATCTTCACCTCATGACCGAAGAAATGCACGTCCACGGAGCCGTTGCGCATGTACTGGTCGATCATCATGATCACCATTTCTCCTCTCCGCAACGCGGAAAGGGCGGGGCGCAGCGCGTTGCGATTGTCGATCTCCACCACGCCGTTACCGGCGCGGATCTCCTGAACCAGATTCCCCAGCCACTCGGGTCTTTGACGGCGTGTGATGGCGTGGACCACGGGGATCCGTTCGGTGAGGTAACGCGCCGAAACCTCCCAGTTCCCCATATGTGGGATCAGGAAGAGGATCCCCTTTCCTTTGCTGTGGGCCTCCAGCAGATGCTCGGTCCCGCTCACTTCGATATGATTGGACATGGGACGCTCAAAGCGGGGAGCGTAACAAGCTTCCACCGCGGTGAGCGCGAGGTTCACGAAACTGGCCTTGGCGATGCGACTCCGCTCATGCCGAGCAAGGGAGTCCCCAAAGGCGACCCGCAAGTTGCGCAGGGCGGTTCGGCGGGGCGAGCGAGCCACCACATACCCGATCCCTCCCGCCAACCTCGCCCAGTGGCGAAGGGTCTCCAGGCGACGTTCGCGGAGAAACCGGACGAGCGACCTGCAAAGGGTCTGGCCGAAACTTCCCCCCTGCTCCAGGGCGAAAGGATCGAAGCGCGTCTCTTCCTGAGAAGACATGGCGTCGGGCTTGTCTGATTATTTTCCTTCTTCCGCGCCGGCGCCCTTGGGAGACGCCTCTCCCGGCATTGGGAGCTCCTCATACCCGAAGATATTCCGGAAATCATTGATTCTCGCGCGAACGAACGGAACCTCCGAGATCATGGTTGGAATCGGGGAGAACCAGACGCCCGCCGCCGCCCCGAGGATGAGGATCAGCTTGAGAACCGCGAAAAGCTCTCGATTCGCCTTGATCCTTTCGATCTTTTCCTTCCGCGCCCGAGCCGCCAGTTCCTTTTTGTGCTCCGACTCCGAGACCTTGCTGAGCTCATGTTTCTTGAATTCGAGGGACCCCAGGGTTTCGTAGAGGAGGATGTTGGCCTCGTGCCATTCGATCAGGGTCTTATCGATGGCCACCGGGCTGGACTTCTCGAAATCAAAAATTGAAATCGTGCGCTTGACCATCTGGAGGATGTTCTGCGCCACATAGTGGTCCTTGGTGATCACCTTGGAGAAGTGATCGTGACGTTGCGCCACCACGGTTTTGACTTTTTGGAACTGGGCGTCGGCGTCCGGCGGAAGGGCCTTCTCCTTATCGAAGGCCGCCAGCAGCAGTTTGAAATAGGATTGCCAGATGCCGATCAGTTCCTTGACTTGGTCGATGTCGGCCTCCAACTTGGGATCTTCCACCGAACCGTCCTCCCACTCACAAATGAGCGCCGCCCTCGACGCCTCAACGGGGCATTCTTACCACAACCCGAAATGAGCGGAAACCCTGTTTGCACGACCCGCGCCCGGCCAGGGGCGGAGGTGTGGGGGGCGATTTTCTTGTTGACGGGATCCGAATTGGCGTGTGAACATCGACAATCTGTCGCCTCGGAGACAAGAGTCAGGACCCACGCAGCCTTTCGAACTGAAGGAGGGAAGTCATGGCCAGGAAGGGGTTTACCCTGATCGAGCTCCTGATTGTGATCGCCATCGTGCTCATCCTCGTGGCGATCGCGCTCCCGAATTTCCTGGAGGCCCAGATCCGGGCGCGGGTGACCCGCGCCAAGTCTGAAATACGTTCCTTGGCCATCGCCATGGAGTCGTACTACATCGATTGGAAATTCTATCCCGCTTACTCCTTTCCGAACTACACGAAAAGGACCCGCTTCACCGCCGGGCTGACCTGGCTGACCAGCCCGATTGTCTATATCAAGAGCCTCCCCGAGGACCCATTTCCGGGGACTCTCGACCAAGAGGGGGTGGGGCTCGATCTCTCGGGCGGCCCGCTCAGCTATGTCCTGGATGGGTATGAACACGGGGCGCAGGAACTCCCCCAGTTCTCTCACCCGCATGACCACTTCTTCGGCGGCAACCTGGTCGCGTGGTGCATCTACAGCGTGGGACCGGATACGCCCAAACCCGAGACCAAAGCGAGCGATAACGACACTCCATTGCTCAATGATGGAGGCGCCACGCCGATTTCCTCGTACTCCCCGACCAACGGCACCAAGAGCCAAGGGGACATCCTGCGCTACGGCGGAGACTCGCGCTGGATGGGGGTGGCCGCGCCCAATATCGTGGCGCGCCGCAGGGATTTCCCAAGCCTCCCCAAGCCCGGACAGGTGGTGGATGGGGAACGTTACACCAGTCGTTTCCCGCCCCACCTCCAGAATTGAGGAGGCCCGCGGCATGAGACACTGTGCCCATGCCGCGACCCACGCCAAGAGGTTCTAAGCCGCCCGGAGCGAACGGTCGATATCCATCAAGTCCGCGATGGACTCCACCACCACATCCGGCCTGTAGGCGTAGCGGGACAGGTCTTCCTTGCGGGTCCCGCCGCTGAGAACCAGGATTGTCCGGTAGCCCATCTGGACCCCGCCCAGGATGTCGGTTTCCATCGTGTCCCCGATCATGGTGGTCTCATCGGCCGACAGGCCGATTTCCTTGCGCGCCTCACGCATCATGACCGGGCTGGGTTTTCCGACCGAGAAGGACTTGATGCCGGTGGCGGTCTCGATCATCGCCACAATCGCTCCGCAACCGGGTCGCATCCCCTTCGGAGTGGGGCAATTGGGGTCGGGATTGGTGGCCACCAGCTTCGCGCCGTTCAGCACCATTTGGACCGCGTTTTCAATCATCTCGCAGTTGAAGAGCCGACCCTCTCCGACCACCACATAATCCGGGTCATGGTCCACAATCGAGTACCCCACGGCGTGCAGGGCGTTCAGCAGGCCCCCCTCGCCGATCACATACGCGGTTCCATTGGGCTTTTGCTTGGCGAGGAAGCGCGCCGTGGCGGTCGCGCAGGTGAAGATGTGCTCCTCCTCCACCTTGAAACCCATCCGCTCCAGGCGGGTCGCCACATCCCTTCGAGTTCTCTGACTGTTGTTGGTCAGGAACAAGAAAGGGATGCGCCGCTGTCGCAAACGGTCGATGAACTCGATGGCTCCGGGGATGACTTCCGGACCTCGGTAAATCACCCCATCCATGTCGATCAGGTATCCGTGTTTCATGATTCTCATTCTCCCGCTTCCATCCCGTGAGTCGTTGTTGTCCGGACGCCTCGTCTTGAGGTCCCCGTGTTCATTAGGGCAAATACCGTGCCCGGCTGCATTTCATGAATTCTTGAGAAACAGACGGATTGCTTCCGATTGGACCACCCGAACCGCGTCCGCGCCCCACCGGCGTCGCCAACCGACCGAGGATGCAAATAAACCCTCGTCCGGAGGGCGTGGGAGAATTGGACCACTCGCTTATTCGGATTGAATGGGAAGTCTGTGAGGATTTGGCGAGGAGCGAAGGGAGACCCCCGGCCGGCCTCCACCGCGCAAGCGAGCTCAATTCTGCGCGAGTTGCCCAATTCTGGGCGCGCAAGCCGAGTCTACCCCTTGAGCTTCTCCGCGACCAACTGAAGGTGTTGAGGGGTAAGGTTCAAGCTGGGAAGGATTCCCCCGACCGGCTGGACAATCGAGTTCCCGGAGTCTCCGACCTTGACTACCTTGAGCAAGCTGTTGGCCACGGCCACAAAACCCACGAGAGGACCGTTCGGGTGATCCGCGACCTGGTCCGGCGCGTGATGCCAGCGCGCGGCTTCCTGGACAGTCGCGGGCAGTCCCCAATGCTCCGCGAACCAACCTCCCAGCATCGAGTGCGACCAACCGAAGATCTCCAGTTCCACATCGTTCAAGTCGCGCTTGTGCTCATTTGCCTCGGCGATGGCCTGACCATAGGCCTCGCCCTCAAATGTGAGCATCAGGAACTTGCCGATGTCATGGAGCAGCGCGGCGGCGTACACATCCTCCGCCTCGATTCCCTTTGCATGCTTGGAGAGGTCTTGCGCGACCTCCGCGCAAACCAGGGAGTGGAGCTCGAAGCCTTCCAGGTTGAAGCGGGACTTGGCGGCCAGCGGCTTGAGGGTCGCCCAGACGCTGTTCCCGAGGCAGATCTGGCGGACCTGCGTTCGCCCCAGGAGGGTCACCGCCCGCTGGATCGATGTCACCTGAGTCCGGAGCCCCATCCAACTGGAATTGGCGAGCTTGAGCAGACGAGCCGCTAGACCGGCATCCTGGCCGATCAGCGTGGCGATCTGGTCCGTGTTGGAGGCTTCATCCCCCAGGCAGTGGAGCAGGTCGATTAACACCGTGGGGACCGAGGGTAGGCTTTCAACCTCCTCGAGTCCGCGCTTGAAATCCTCGATATCCTTGAGCGCTGGGGGCATCCGAGAGCGGGTCAAATCAACAATTTCGTCGTGTCACCGGTTCGGCGCGGCGCGCCCACGGCGAACACGATCTTAGCACGCGTTCGGGATTCCACCACCGGGGAAACGCCGCCTGGTCCGCGCCAAGGCAAGGACCGCTCCCCCAGGCTCGCGCGAGGGAAATCTCCCACGCGAGCCTGGGGAGGTCATCGAGACTTGAAATCAGCGCCGCTTGGCAGTCTTCTTGGTCGCCTTCTTGGCGCTCGCGCGCTTGGGGGCCTTCTTGAGAACGGCCTTCCGCTTCGGCGCGACCTTTTTGGCGGCCTTGGCTCGTGGCGCGGCGACTCTCTTGGCGGCCTTCTTCACCGGCGCGGGCTTGGCCGTCCGCTTGGCTTTGACCGCCGCCTTCTTGGGCGCGGCCTTCCTCGGCGCGGGCTTTGCCTGAGTCTTCGGAGTGGAGGTGATCGCCGCCTGCGCCGCCGCGAAACGCGCAATCGGCACTCGGAAAGGCGAGCAGCTTACATAGTTCAACCCGGCCTCGTGGCAGAACCGAACCGAGGCCGGATCGCCGCCGTGCTCCCCGCAGATGCCGACCTTGAGGTCCGGACGGGTCGCGCGCCCGCGTTCAATGCTGATCTTGATCAGCTCCCCGACCGCCTCAATGTCAATCGAGGCGAAGGGATCCTCGGGCAGGAGTTTCTTCTCCAGGTAATCCCCCAGGAACCCGCCAATGTCATCCCGGGAGAACCCGAACGACATCTGAGTCAGGTCGTTCGTCCCAAAGGAGAAGAACTCGGCCACCTCGGCCATTCGGTTCGAGGTCAACGCGGCGCGCGGAATCTCGATCATGGTGCCATAGAGGTAGGGGATCTTCGAAAGGCCGAGTTTGGCGCAGGCCTCGGAGTGGACACGCTCCACGATGGCCTTCTGGTGGTCGAGCTCCTTGGAGGTGCAGGTGACCGGAATCATGATTTCGGGCAGGGCCTTGACCCCCACTTTGAGGAGCTCGCCCGCGGCCTCCAAGATCGCGCGAACCTGCATCGCGGTCACCTCGGGGTAAGTGACGCCGAGGCGCACTCCGCGGTGCCCCATCATCGGGTTGTTCTCGTGCAGACCCTCGGCGCGACGCTCCAGCGCGGCCAAATCGATATGGAGAGAGGCGGCCAGCTCCTCCAAACGCTCCCTCGATTTCGGCACAAACTCGTGCAAGGGCGGATCAAGCAACCGGATGGTGACCGGATAGCCGCCCATCACCGCGAGGGTCTTCTTGATGTCATCCTTCATGTGCGGGAAGAGCTCATCAAGCGCCTCGGTCCGCTCCGCCAGCGTGGCGGACATGATCATCTTCCGCAGCAGGAACAGGGCGTCATCCGACCCCTCGCCATAGAACATGTGCTCGATGCGGAAAAGCCCGATCCCTTGGGCGCCGAACTTGAGCGCGCGCGCGGCATCCTCAGGCGTGTCGGCGTTGGTGCGGATGCCGATCTTGCGGAAGCTGTCCGACCACTCCATCAGTTTCATGTAGTGCTCGTTGTGTTCCAGGTCCGGCTCCACCAGAGCGATGTCGTGGTCAAAGACCCGCCCGGAGGTTCCGTTCAAGGAGAAGACATCCCCTTGGCGGTAGGTCTTGTCCCCGATGGTGAGAGTCCTCGACCCCATGTCAATGCGCAGCGCGGAGCAGCCGACAATGCAGCACTTCCCCCAACCACGCGCGACCAGGGCGGCGTGCGAGGTCATTCCGCCCTTGGAGGTCAGAATCCCCTGGGCGACATGCATGCCGTGGACATCCTCCGGCGAGGTCTCGTTGCGAACCAGGAGCACCTTGCGTCCGGATTTCGCGAGCTCGGCGGCCTCATCCGCCGTGAACACAATCTCTCCCACCGCTCCCCCGGGGCCCGCCGGCAGTCCCTTGGCCACCGGATGGGTGGCGCGCTCCACCTTCGGATCGAGCATCGGCAGGAGCAATTCGAGCAGCTGCTCGGGCTTAACCCGCATCAGCGCGATCTTGCGGTCGATCAGTCCTTCCTGGGCCATTTCCACCGCCATGCGAGCGGCCGCCGCGCCGGTGCGCTTTCCGGTGCGGGTCTGGAGCATCCACAGCGTTCCACGCTCCACCGTGAACTCAATGTCCTGCATGTCCTTGTAGTGTTTCTCGAGCTTGAGACGGATCGAATTGAGCTGCTCATAGGCGCTGGGGGTGACCTCGGCCAGAGTCTTCTGAGTGCTGTTGGCGTCATTCTTGGATTCATCGTTGATCGGCGAGGGGGTCCGCGTCCCCGCCACCACATCCTCGCCCTGCGCGTTGGTCAGGAACTCGCCGTAGAAATGGTTCTCGCCGGTGGCCGGATTGCGGGTGAAGGCCACCCCCGTGCAGCAGTCCTCTCCCATGTTCCCGAAGACCATCGCCTGCACATTGACCGCGGTTCCCCATTCCTCCGGGATCTTCTCGATGCGGCGATACTCCACCGCGCGGCGGCCCATCCAGGAGGCGAACACCGCGCCGATTCCGCCCCAGAGTTGCTCCATCGGATCATCCGGGAAAGGCTTCCCGAGAACTTCCAGCACGGTCTCCTTGAACCTCGCGGCCAGCTCCCTCCAATCCTCGGCGGACAAATCCGTGTCGAGGGTCACTCCCTTGGCGTGTTTGCGCTCATCAATCAAATGCTCCAGGCGGGGGCGAATGCCGTGGCCATCCTTCGGCTCCACGCCAGCCGCCTTTTCCATGACCACATCCGAATACATCATGATCAAACGGCGGTACGAGTCGTACACAAAGCGGGCATCCCCGGACTCTTCGATCAGGCCGGGAAGGGTGGTTTCCGTCAGGCCCACGTTGAGCACGGTTTCCATCATGCCGGGCATCGAAAGGCGCGCTCCGGAGCGGACCGAAACAAGTAGAGGACGGCGCGGGTCGCCGAACTTCCGGCCCATGATCTTCTCGACCCGCTCCAGCGCGGAGCGGACCTGGCCCTCCAGCTCCTTGGGATAGCGCCGCCCGTGCTTGTAGTAGTGTGTGCACACCTCGGTGGTGACCGTGAATCCCGGCGGCACCGGAATCCCGATCCCGCTCATCTCCGCCAGGTTGGCGCCCTTGCCTCCCAAGAGGTTCTTCATGCTTTCATCGCCGTCGGCCTTTCCGCCGCCGAAACTGTAGACATACTTCGCGGGCATCAGTTTCCTCCTCATCGCTTGCGTGATGGTCCGAAGAAAGAAGGGAAGGGGCGTGCGCGAGGCGGCGCGATCCTCCCTCAAGAAGTCCCAAACGCGCAGTGAAGGGGTGATTCTACCGGACACAAGGGTTCCAAACAAGAATCCGAACGCATGTATAGCCGGGCTGGGAAAACACCGTCTCGGGATGACATGCCCGGCTCACCATGTGGGGATTCCCTCGGATTGTGAACAGGTTGAGAATGCTTGGGTTAGGGTTGGTTTCCACGGTTTGCTGTGAATTGGGGGCATTCACCGCTTGACAATCGCGGATCGGGTCCGGTATATTCCCTATACAATTGATGGATTAATAGGGGATTGACGGGAACAGAAAACACGGTGGCATCTTGGACCACAGAAGGTGTGTCAATGATGGAGTGGGAGTTTCGTTCCGCGCATTTCCCTATTCAAACGATGGATTAAAGAGAGTGATATGTCTGAGGATCAGCGCCGCCGAGGATTACTTGCGGATTCGGGTCCCAGCCGCACGGAGAAGGAGATCCTGAATTCGCTCAGGGGAATCCGCTTCGGTTCGGTCGAAGTTGTCATCCACGATTCGCGCGTGGTTCAGATCGAGCGGAAGGAGAAGTTCCGGTTCGACACAGCGCCCGAAAGGCACAAGTGAAAATGTGAAACCTGGGCCGACCAGACCGCTGGAGGCTCTTATTGAACCCATTGGGAGGAATGGCAATGAGAGTCATCCGGTTGTTGGCCTTCATCATGGTCGTGGGGAACGGTTGGGTCCAAGCCGAACAGGGCGTTGGACCGGCTTGGCCCCTGGAAGCGAAGGAGAGCGAGTTGTCACCAGTCGTCGCGAAAGATCCGGTTTCGCTGCCCGAGCCGGCGCCACCTGTCTCCCCTAAACAGGAAGTGGAGTTTGCCTGCGAGGGGCCGAATTTCGGAGGAGAAGGCAAGTCGGGAAAGAGGGCAGAGGCGAAGAAGAAGGACGAAAAGAAGCAGGAAGACAGCCCGGTCGACTTCTCCGGCCACTATCGCCTGCGCTGGGAAAGCCAACAGAACTTCGACCTGGTGTACAGTCGAGATCACCTCGCTCCCCAGGGACAGGACAACGATGACAACTTCCTTCTGAGTCAACTTCGCCTCAACCTGGATCTCAAACCGACCAAGCATTTCCATGCGCATTTCACGTTTCAGGACGCACGGGAGACCGGCTCGCATCAGATTGACCATGACGCTCTGGACCGTGCGTTTCAAAACTCGATTCAGAACAAGGCAGACCTCTATGAGGCGTGGATCAAGCTTCGCCTTTACGACGCCCCGGTCTGGCTCCAAGTCGGACGCCAGGAGCTCATCTATGGGGATAGAAGGCTGCTCGGGAACAGCCGTTTTCGGAACACGGGGAGAAACTTCGACGCCCTCCGACTGATCTTTGAACAGGATGATGTCAAGCTGGATCTCTTCGCGGCCAACCGCGTGCGAGTGGATTCCAACGCATGGGATCGGGCGGATCACAATGACAATTTCCTGGGGGCCTACGCCACGGTCAAGAACCTCCCGCATGGCGTTCAGGACCTGTACCTCTTGTATCGGGATAATGATCAAACCCACCGTGAGGAGTACTCCCTGGGAACGCGTATCGTGGGCGATGAAGGCCCCTGGGATTGGAATCTCGAAGGGGTCTATCAATGGGGAAGCTCCGTGGACACGGTAAGACCGTTCGTCAGCAGCACAGAAATACTGGACCACCAAGCTTGGGCCGTGCATGCCGAGCTGGGTTACATCTGCAAGGACCATCCGCTGATGCCGCGCCTGGCTCTTGAGTATGACTTCGCCTCGGGGGACAAAGACCCGTTCGACGGCGAGAACAATACATTTGACCAGCTCTATCCGAATAACCACACCCCTTTCGGGATCATGGATTTCGTGGGGTGGAAGAACATCCAGATCCTCGCACCCAAGCTTGCCTGGCAACAGTCCAAGAAGTTGAGAATGGGGGCTGACTGGTTCCTCTTCTGGCAGCCGGAGGAGAGTAATGACGCATGGTATGACTCCGGCGGACATCAGTTCCGCAACGCCCGAGGCGCTTCAGCGGAGCACTTCTTGGGACACGAATTGAACATCTATGGGGTCTATGAGGTGAACGATGACTTCGAGGTCGAAGCGGGATACGGCCACTTTTTCGCGGGCGGCTTGGCCGCCGACACCGCTCCCCTTGGAGGAGGCGCGGATGATGCGGATTTCGCTTATATCCAAACGACCTGGAAGTTCTAGCGCCTTCCCAAGGAGCCCGGTTCCGCATGACCGATGTAGAGCCGACATGAGTGGATCGCACGCTTGCGCGGGGGGCCGCCCCCGCGCGGAACCTGGCCGCGGAGTTGCGCTCCGCATGGGTGAGAGTGTCTCACCCCGATGAGAGTGAAGGAGAAACCAAAATGAAAACCAACTTGATCAAGAACATACTAGCAGTCGCCGTCGCGGCGAGCCTATCGATTTCCGGGCTTGCCAAGGAGATCAAGCTCCTAAACGCGTCCTACGACCCCACGCGCGAGTTCTACAAGGACTTCAATGCCGCCTTCGCCAAGTTCTGGAAGGACAAGACCGGCGATGAGGTCAGCGTGGAGCAGTCCCATGGCGGCTCCGGAAAGCAGGCTCGCGCGGTGATCGATGGGCTGGAGGCCGATGTGGTCACCCTGGCGCTGGCTTATGACATCGATGAGATCCACGAGCGCGGCGGATTGCTCCCGGCGGACTGGCAGTCGCGGCTCCCCGACAACAGCGCGCCCTACACCTCGACCATCGTGTTCCTGGTGCGCAAGGGCAATCCCAAGGGAATCAAGGATTGGGATGACCTGGTTAAGCCGGGGATTCAAGTCATCACCCCCAACCCGAAAACCTCGGGCGGAGCGCGCTGGAATTATCTGGCCGCGTGGGGCTTCGCTCTCAGGAAGCATGGCAACGATGAGGCCAAAGCCCGGGAGTTTGTCGGTCAACTCTTCGGCAACGTTCCGGTCCTGGACTCCGGGGCGCGCGGCTCCACGACCACCTTTGTCCAGCGGGGCATCGGCGATGTGCTGCTGGCCTGGGAGAACGAAGCCTTCCTCGCGCTTCAGGAACTCGGTCCGGGCAAGGTCGAGATCGTCGCCCCCTCGGTCAGCATCTTGGCCGAGCCAACCGTGGCCGTTGTGGATTCGGTGGTGGACAAACGCGGCACTCGCGAGGTGGCGGAGGCCTATCTCAGGCGCCTGTATTCCGAGGAGGGACAGGAGCTTGCCGCCAAGCACTTCTACCGCCCGCGCCTTGAATCGCTCGCCAAGACGGTCGTGGATCGTTTCCCCACCATCGATCTGTTCACCCTGGACCAGGTCTTCGGGAGCTGGAAACAGGCTCAAGAGGCGCATTTCAAGGATGGGGGCCTTTTCGACCAGATCTATGAAAAGAAGACCGTCAAGAAGTGAGAGATAAGGAAACCTGATGGCCGTCAAGAAGCATACTGTCCTCCCCGGATTCGGTCTCGCGCTGGGATGCACCGTGCTCTACCTGAGCCTCTTGGTGCTGATCCCGATTGCGGGTCTGTTGCTCCGCGCCACCTCGCTGTCGTGGATGGAGTTCTGGGAGGTTGTGACCTCGGATCGGGTCTTGGCCTCTTTCCGGATCAGCTTTCTTGCCTCGCTGGCCGCCGCCGGGCTCAACGGAGTGTTGGGCCTGGTGGTGGCCTGGGTGTTGGTGCGCTATTCGTTCCCGCTCAAAGGGCTGGTGGATGGGCTGGTGGACTTGCCCTTCGCCTTGCCGACCGCCGTGGCGGGAATTTCACTGACCAATCTGTATTCGAACTCCGGTTGGATCGGCTCGCGCCTGGAGCCGCTCGGGATCCAGGTGGCCTACACCCCGCTCGGTATTGTGGTGGCGCTGACCTTCATCGGTTTGCCGTTTGTGGTCCGGACACTTCAGCCCGTGCTTGAGGACCTGGACCCGGAGGTGGAGGAGGCGGCGGCCAGCCTGGGAGCGAATCGGTTTCAAGCGCTGCGCAGAGTGGTGATTCCGAGCATCCTCCCGGCGTTGCTCACCGGGGTGGCGCTGGCCTTCGCGCGCGCGTTCGGGGAGTACGGTTCCGTGGTGTTTATCTCGGGCAACCTCCCGATGCGGACCGAGATCGCGCCGCTACTGATCATGACCAAACTGGAGCAGTATGACTACGCCGGGGCGACCGCCATCGCGGTGGTGATGCTCCTGGTTTCGTTCAGCGTCCTGCTGTTCATCAATCTTCTGACCTGGTGGGTGCGCCGCGGCGCGGCGCGGGCTTAGCAAGGGGGACTTGACCAAATGGCGGGCGCCACCACCCTTTCCGTGCATTCCAGGCGACGGGCCAAGCCGCGGGTGATCACCGAGCCGGCCTGGCTTCGGCGGACATTGATACTGATCGCCTTGGCTTTCCTCGGACTTTTCCTGGTGCTCCCGCTCGTGGCGGTCTTCTCGCAGGCGCTTGAGAAGGGAATCGGCGTTTATTTCGCGGCGATCCGCGAGCCGGATGCCTTGGCCGCGATTCGCCTCACCCTCCTGATCGCGGCGATCGCGGTTCCGCTCAATGTGGCCTTCGGTCTCGCGGCCGCTTGGGCCATCGCGAAGTTCTCGTTCCCCGGCAAAAACCTGCTGATCACCCTGATCGACCTCCCCTTTTCGGTCTCTCCGGTCATCTCGGGTCTGATCTTTGTGCTCCTGTTCGGTCTTCAGGGCTGGCTTGGGCCGTTTCTGCGGGAGCATGACATCAAGATCATCTTCGCGCTCCCGGGCATGGTCCTCGCCACCCTCTTCGTTACCTTCCCCTTTGTCGCGCGGGAACTGATCCCCTTGATGCAGGAGCAAGGAAGCGAGGAGGAAGAGGCCGCGCTGGTCTTGGGCTCCAGCGGGCTTCAGACCTTTTGGCGGGTGACCCTCCCCAACATCAAGTGGGGGCTGCTCTATGGCGTGATCCTCTGCAACGCCCGCGCGATGGGGGAATTCGGCGCGGTCTCGGTGGTCTCCGGGCACATTCGCGGGCGCACCAACACCATGCCGCTGCATGTGGAGATTCTATACAACGAATACAACTTCGCCGCCGCGTTCGCGGTGGCCTCGCTGCTGGCCCTGCTCGCGCTCGCCACCTTGGCGCTGAAGAAGATCGCCGAGGGGCGAGTGCACGGGGAACTGGCTGGCGACACGGATTCGACCGCCGCGTAACGGAGATTCCCCATGAGCATCCAAGTCCGCGATATCACCAAGACTTTCGGGGCCTTCACCGCCCTGCGCGATGTGACCCTGGAGGTTCCCCCCGGTGACCTGCTCGCCTTGCTGGGTCCCTCCGGGTCCGGGAAGACCACCCTGCTGCGGATCATTTCGGGCCTCGAGGTTCCGGACTCCGGCCAGGTTCTGGTTCATGGCGAGGATGTCACCGACCAACCCCTTCGAGACCGCCGCGTGGGTTTTGTGTTCCAGCATTACGCCCTCTTCCGTCACATGACTGTTTTCGAGAATGTCGCCTTCGGGCTGCGTGTGAGGCCCCGCGCCGAACGCCCTTCCAAGGCGGAAATCCGCGAGCGGGTGATGCGCCTGCTTCAGCTGGTGCAGCTGGAGCAGCTCACTCATCGGTATCCCTCGCAGCTCTCCGGCGGGCAACGTCAGCGAGTGGCCCTCGCGCGCGCCCTCGCGGTCGAACCGAAGATCCTCCTGCTTGATGAACCCTTCGGCGCCCTGGACGCCAAGGTGCGGAAAGAGCTGCGGACCTGGCTCCGCCGTCTCCATGATGAGATCCATGTCACCAGCGTGTTCGTGACCCACGATCAGGAGGAGGCGCTGGAGGTGGCCGACCGGGTGGTCATCATGAACGAGGGGCGCATTGAGCAGGTCGGCTCGCCGGAGGAGGTTTACCACCATCCCAAGACCCCCTTTGTTTACAACTTCCTGGGGAATGTGAACCTGTTCCACAGCCGTGTGGAGAACGGCAAGGCCTACCTGGGAAACACTCTGATCGAGGTTCCGAAGACCGGGATCCACGACAGCCGCGAGGCCAAGGTGTTCATCCGCCCTCACCTGCTCAACATCGAGCGCTCCCAGAACGGTCGCACCGCGTTCGGGGCCCGGATTCTTCACCTCAACCCGGCAGGTCCGATGGTCAAGGTGGAGCTTGAGACCGAATGGGGCGACAACATCCTGGTCGAGCTCTCACAAGACCGTTACCGGACCCTGGGGCTTCGCAAGGAGGAGTATGTGTATGTCAGCCCGAAGGAGTTCCAAGTTTACGCCGAGGATTATTCCATCTAAGGTTCGCGCATGGTTGATTCCGGTCACCTGGAGCGTTCGGAGGATTTCATTCCCATCGGCGAACCGGACCTCTCCCCACTCGAGCGGGAGATGGTCCTCGAAGTCCTTGCCGGGGGTTGGCTCACCCGTGGAGCGGAGTGCGCGGCCTTCGAGGAAGAGTTTTGTCGGGCGGTCGGGGCCTCTCATGCCCTGGCCCTGAATTCGTGCACCGCGGCCCTGCACCTCGCGCTCCTGGTCCATCGGATCGGTCCGGGGGATGAGGTCATTCTCCCCTCACTGACCTTCACCGCCACCGGACATGTGGTGGTCCATGTGGGGGCCACCCCGGTTTTCGCGGAAATCGACCCCGAGACCTATTGTCTCGACCCGCGTCATGTCGAGACGCTCCTGTCCCCCCGGACCAAGGCGATCCTGCCCGTGCATTTTGGCGGGCATCCGGCGGAGCTCGATTCGCTTCGCGAGCTCGCCGAGCGGCATGGGCTGGTCCTTGTTGAAGACGCCGCGCACGCGCTCGGCGCCTCGTATCGAGGCGCCCCCATCGGGGCGGGGAAGAGCTGCGCCTGTTTCAGCTTCTACTCGAACAAGAACATTACCACAGCGGAGGGCGGCATGCTCACCCTTCCCAGCGAAGAGCTCTTGGATCACGCCGCGCGCTTGAGCCTGCATGGGATGAGCAAGGATTCCTGGAAGCGCTTTGGGAGCGAGGGAGATTGGCGCTACCAGGTCACTGAGTTCGGTTTCAAGTACAACGCCAACGATCTCCTGGCCGCCTTGGGCCGGGCGCAGATTTCGCGCTTGCCCGAGATGCAGGAGCGCCGCGCGCGCGCCTGGGGCTTCTACCAAGAGATGTTCGAGGGAGACCCCAGGCTGATCCTCCCAAGCGAACAGCCGGGTGTGGCGCATGCCCGCCATCTGTATGTCTTGCGGCTCAGCGTGGAGTCGCGAGCCGAGAGAGATGAGCTGGTGAACGCCCTTCGGGAGAAGGGGATCGGGGCGACTGTTCACTATGATCCCCTGCATCTCCACCCGGCCTATCGCGAACGATTCGGCTTCCAATCGGGTATGCTGCCGGTGACCGAGCGGATCGCCTCCCGGATATTTTCCTTGCCGATGCACTCGCGCCTGAACGATCAGCAGCTCAACCGAGTTTCGACCGAAGTCCTCAGATTAGCCTGACCGGTTACTCAAAGCGGAATTCATCGATCCACGCTTCGATCCCCTCGCGCGAGCAAGGGTCCAGCCGGAAGGTCGGAATCCGTCCCTTCCAGCGTGGGTGGCCGGAGAGCTCGAAGACATAGTCATGGAACTCGGTGTCCGCGAGCAGCGGAAGCGAGACGCAGGTGGACTCGCTGGCCGGAGCGCCCGCGAGAGACCAGAAGAGTTGCGCGTGATTCCCTCCCTGGGGAGGATTGGCGAGACTCATCCGCAGCACCGCGCGGCTGAACCTGGAGGCCTTGAACTCCGGCATCGACACCAGCAGGGCCGGGTCCGGCGAGGTGGTTCGGAATTTCAAAACCCCCCCTTCCGCGCGGAGGTCGGAGATGTTCATCATCGCCTTCCAACCCTCAGGCCCGCCCTCGAAGGTCCACTGGCTCACGGTCTGGACCGGGGGGAAATCGTAAGGTCCGAGTCCCACATCCCGCGGACCGAGGTTGATCGGCCAAGAGGAGGGATCCCCCTTGGCGAACACTCGCCGAATGCCCTCGTACATTTGAAATCCGAACTCGGTGCACGGCTCGATGTAACTCCCCTCGCCCCATTCGTTGACCGGTCCGAGCACCACCAACGGAAGATCACGGTCCTCGCAATACTGTTTGGCCTGCCGCAGGAGGTCCTCAAAGAGCTCCGGGGTTCGACCTCCGATGACCAGGGACTTCTCGCCATGCCAGGGGCGGGCATCCCAACCGGTGTCCACAATGGGGTAGTAGGTCAACTTGCCGCACACCCTTTCCTGGTTGGCCCAGGCTCTGGAGGCGCTTTCGACCACCTCGCGAAACCGTGCTCGCGCGCCGCCGAGGGAGGTGGGAGCGACGCTCCCCCACTCATGGTAGTTGGTGGCCCCCTCGTACCCCTCCTCAAGCAAGGTCCGCGCCTGCCCCGATCCGGCATGGTCCGACATCGCCACGAAACGGATGCCTGGAAACCCGGCGTCGCGAGCCAACCCCTGGGACAGGGTGAGCGCCCTCCTGACCTGCTCGGACCCGCCCAAATCCTCCCGAACCAGGCTCGGATCCCATAGAAACAGAGCCGGCTTACCGTCGATCCGATAGTAGCTTGGAAGGGAAAAGTAGTTCTCGATCCATTCCTCGCTCACCGCTTCCCAGTCGGCCAGGGAATGGCTCCCCTTGGGGTTGTGATTGGCCCACATCAGAGCCACTTTCAGGTGGTCTCGAAAGCGGCACTTCCGGTAAGCCTCAAACCAGTGGGTCAGGTGCTGATTCCCGCGAATCCAATACCAATCGACCAAGAAACAGGTGATCCCGTTCTCCACCGCCCACTTGATTTGCCAGTCCACACACTCCGGATTTCCCTCATCATAGTACCCCAGCAACGGTTGGCGGTTCGGCGCCCAACGTCGAATGCAATCCCACTTGGAAGCGGAGTCCCATCCGGGGAAGTAGTACGCGCACACATCCGGCTCGGTCTCCACCGGGTTTGGAGGTGGGATACTCCCCGCTGGCGGCAAGGGTGGGGTTGGATCAAAACGCAGCTCGGTCCGAGCAAGGACCCCCGACTCAGTCCCCCCGGCGCCGAGCGACAAGGTCGCCACTTGGACCGGATCCGCGCCGGGGGGGAGCTCCCAGAACAAGTCGGCCTGGTCTCCAGGTTCAAGCGGCGGTAAGACCTGTTCCTCCGGCGCGAGGTTCAGCGCGGCGCGTGTTTCCCGGGAAACACTTCCACCTCGGTTCCGGATGGCGGCCAGAACACGCGCCGATTGGCCTTGGCGATTGAGTCCTTCCTCGAATCCGAAATACACCACCTCGAACCATTCCGGTCCGGTCGGTTCATCGGAAATCCGCAGGGTCTTGATTCCCGCCAAACCGCCTTGGAGTTCGGGTGGAAGACGGAACCCCAAGGCCACGATGGGGGAAGTCCAAGCCCGGTTGCCCGAGAGTTCAAGGTTGTAGGCGTGCCGTTTTCCATCCCCCACGATCTGGACCTGCTCGCTCTGCACACCGCGCGAGGCTTCCGAGGCCCAGAGCAAACTCGCGGTTCCATCCGCCCGGCTTTGGATCTCCAGGGTGACCCACCCGTGGTCCTTAACACTCAGGGAAAGGGGAGGAGAAAAGTGCTCGGAGGCGGTCGGGTGAATCCGCCAGGAGTCCAAGTCTCCGCCGAAATGCCACTCGCGGGTGTGCCTGTCAGGCTCCTTTCCGCTCCCCCATTCTCGAACCTCAAGCGACTCAATCCCGAATCGGACGCCATCGTACAAGTCCAGACGAAGTGTTTTGATGGTTCCCTCCGAGTGCCAGAACGGGAACACCACCACCTCGCGCGCCGTGTCGCTTGCCGGTATCTCGAATCGGGTCTTCTTGGCCTCCTCAAGCCCGCCGTTGGGTCCCGAAGCGTCTCCAGTCCAGAAGAAGTCGGCGAGTCCGGCGCGGTCCGCCTGAATTCTCAGAACCAGGTACTGCCAAGGCCGGGCCGGGAGTTCCAACCCCTCAATCATGAAGATCGGATCCGGACCTTGGGTGCGCGCTTTTAGGACATGCTCTTCCAGGCCTTCGATGACCATGTCCGCGTTCGCGGCCCAGCCATCGCGCAGCGCAACGGCATCCCAGGCTGGGAGGGATCCCTCGGCGGTCGCGCCCTCCCGCGCCAACATCAGAAAGAGACAAAGCGCCCAATTCATACCGGTTTTCGCTCCTTTTGGGGATGGAAAGCAGGCCCATACGCCTTCAAAAAGACGGCATTTTATCTCTGGAATTTACGTTCAACCGATTGAAAATACTAGAGATTGAAACCGGAGTTTTTTTGCGAAAAAGAGTGGTCTAGACTCAAGGGATTCGTTTCCCTATAGTCCGCCCACGTTGTGCTGAACCAACCCGCGTCGCCGCTGCCATTTCCAAAGTGGGTTAACCAGTTTGCGAGCATCGCAGTAGGTTTGGTCCTGTTGGGCGGAACCTACGTGATCGGCATGGGCGTGTATATTGCCCATCCGACCACGCAACGAGTCGGCTATGCTCCCACGCAACCGGTGCCCTTTAGCCATGCCCTCCATGCAGGAGAGTTGGGCATGGACTGTCGGTATTGCCACAACACGGTTGAAGACTCCGCCCAGGCCTCGGTTCCGCCCACCCAGACCTGCATGAACTGTCACACCAACATCCGCGGCCAAAGCGAAAAGCTGATCGCGGTGCGGGAGAGCTATGGGACCGGCCTTCCGGTGGAATGGGTCCGAGTTCATGACCTTCCGGACTTCGTGTACTTCAACCACTCCGCGCACGTGAATCGCGGGGTCGGGTGTGTTTCGTGCCATGGCCGGATTGACAAGATGGAGCGGGTCAACCAGGACCAGCCGCTCACGATGGGGTGGTGTCTGAGCTGCCATCGCGAGCCGGAGAAATCCCTTCGTCCGCTCACCGAGATCACCAAGATGGACTATGTGCCGCTCGAGGATCAGGCGGTCATCGGCGCAAGCCTCAAGAAGGAATTCAAGATCCGCGAGCGCGACAAGATGACGGATTGCTCACTATGTCACCGATAAACTCGACCGAGTCCGGACAAGGGTACTGGCGGAGCCTCCAGGAGCTCGCGCGCGACCCCGCTTTCTTGGCCGAGCTCGGTCCGGAATTCGCGGAGGCCGCCGATTCGCCGCCGGAGGGGACCTCCCGCAGGCGCTTCCTTCAGGTGATGGCGGCCTCGGTGGGTCTCGCGGGGCTGACCGGGTGCCGTTGGCCGAAGGAGAACATCTACCCCTACGCGAACCGTCCCGATGGAAGGATGCCGGGGGTTCCCGTCAAATACGCCACCTGCTTGGACCTTGGCGGGTCGGCGCGAGGGCTCCTCGCCACCAGCTACGATGGCCGCCCGATCAAGGTCGACGGCAACGACCTGCATCCGATTAACCGTGGCGCGAACGACGTCCTGGCCGAGGCGAGTGTTCTCGACCTGTATGACCCCGATCGGACCCGCGGTCCGATTCGGGTTGAAAAGGGAGAGCCTTACTACGATTCCTGGGATCATTTCAACACAACCGCGCATGGCATTTTCGCGGCCATGCGCTCCAAGAGCGGCGCGGGGGTGGCGATTCTGAGCGAGGCTTCCTCCTCGCCGACCTTCGCTCGACTGAAAGCCAAGCTGCTTGCCGCTTGCCCCCAGATCAAGTGGTTTGAGTACGAGCCTGTCTCCAACGACAACGAACGTGTCGGAACGGCCATGGTTCACAGCCGCGCGACCCGCCCTCATTACTCCCTCTCCGAGGCCAAGATTGTCGTGGGTTTGGATGGAGACCTGTTCGAAACCCACCCGGCGGCGCTGCTCCATGCCCGCGACCTGATCACGGCGCGGAACCCGGACTCCGGGACCATGAATCGCCTGTACGCGATCGAGAGCGGCTTCACCCTGGCGGGCGCCCTCGCCGACCACCGTTTCCCGGTTCCGGCCTCCCAGGTTCTGGAAGTCGTCTGCCGCCTGATCGTCGAAGCGGTCAACCTGGGACTGCAATCTCAATATCTGTCACCGGAGGTCATTTCGGGTGTTCGGAAGATGGCCGAGGCGAAGGTCTCGGTCGAGACGGTTCCGGACAAGGCGATCGCCGCCATCGCCAAGGACCTCATGGGCAGTAAGGGGGCCTCCGCGGTGACAGTCGGTTTCCGCCAGCCGCCCCTGGTGCACGCCCTGGTCCACACGCTCAACGCCGCGCTCGACAATGTGGGTCGGACAGTTCGTTACACCCCGGACCCCGATCCCGCCCGCCCCACTCACCTGGAATCGATCCGCGCCTTGAACGCCGCCCTCACCGAGGGGCAGGTGGAAACGTTGGTGATTCTCGGCGGCAACCCGGTTTACAACGCGCCCGCGGACCTAGATTTCGGCGAGGCGCTCAAGAAAGCCAAGACCAGTCTCCACCTGAACACTCACTTCGATGAGACTTCGCGCCTGTGCTCGTGGCATGTTCCGCGCGCGCATTACCTGGAGACGTGGGGGGATGGCCGGGCTTACGATGGGACCTTGTGCGTGCAGCAGCCGCTCATCCATCCCCTGTACGAGGGCAAGAGCGCGCTGGAGTTCCTGTCGTTGATGACCGACGACATACCCCAGAGCGGTTACGACATGGTTCGTGAGACCGTGAAACCGCTTCTACCCGGGGCTGATTTCGAGGTGGCCTGGAGGAACTTGCTGAGCAACGGGATCCAGGAGGGGACCCAGGAGGCAAACGCCCCATTCACCCACCGGAACGATCTCCTGGTCCAGGCCCTCAATGCATCCGTGCCGGCCCCGAAACTGGATTCCGGAAGCCTGGAGGTGGTGTTCCGCCCCCATTCCTCGATCTTGGATGGCCGGTTTGCCAACAATGGCTGGCTTCAGGAATTGCCTGATTTCATCACCAAGGTCTCGTGGGATAACCCGGCTCTGTTCGCGGTTTCAACCGCCGCGGAACTCGACATCCGCGATGGAGACATGCTCCGTCTCAAGGTCGGGGACCAGTCGCTGGAGGTCCCCGCCTATGTCCTCCCCGGGCAGCCGAAGAACAGCATCGGCCTTTCCCTCGGTTTCGGACGCTCCGCCGCCGGGCGCGTGGGGAACGGCGTGGGTTTCGACACTTACCGACTGCGCGCCTCCTCGAGGATGGACTTCACGACCGGCGTTCAGATCGAGAAGACCGGCAAGACCTGCATCCTTGCCGGGACTCAGGACCACTTCGCCATGGATGAGGTCGGCGCGAAGGAGCGCGAGGGCAGGACCCGCGCGCTTGTGCGCGAAGCCAACCTGGAGGAATACAAGCAGCATCCCGATTTCGCCAAGCACCGTGTCCACCTTCATCCCCTCGCGTCGCTCTGGCAGCCCCCCGCCGAGTATGGCGACAACAAGTGGGGGATGACCATGGACCTGCACAAGTGCATCGGCTGCAATGCGTGTGTGGTCGCGTGCCAGTCGGAGAATAATATCCCGGTGGTGGGCAAGGAGCAGGTGCACCGCCAACGCGAGATGCACTGGATTCGGATCGACCGCTACTTCAAGGGGTCCCCCGAGAATCCCCAGGTCGCTCACCAGCCCGTGGCCTGTGTCCATTGCGAGAACGCTCCCTGCGAGCAGGTTTGTCCGGTCGGGGCCACGGTGCATGACCATGATGGCCTCAATGTGATGGTTTACAACCGTTGCATCGGGACCCGTTATTGCTCGAACAACTGCCCCTATAAGGTTCGACGGTTCAATTTCTTCCACTACCACACACGGCACGAGACCGTGGAAAAAATGGTCTTCAACCCCGAGGTCACCGTGCGCTCGCGAGGCGTGATGGAGAAGTGCACCTTCTGCATCCAGCGGGTCGCCAAGGCCAAGATCGAAGCCAAGAACGAGCGCCGCCCGATCCGGGACGGCGAGGTTCAGACCGCCTGCCAGGTCGCCTGTCCGACCGGGGCGATTGTCTTCGGGGACCTCAACGACAAGGACAGTCGTGTGGTCCAACAGCAGAACGATCCGCGAGCCTACCTCCTGCTTGAGGAGTTGAATGTGCGCCCTCGCACCGCCCACCTGGCGAGGGTCCGCAACCCGCATCCCGATTTGGCTGAAGCCCATTCGGGAGAATCCGATGGTCACGCGCATGAGCACGACAGTCATTCGTGAAATAGATAACACTTCCAACGATCCCCGCCAGCGGCCGGTCCTGATCACTCAAGGGGCCGACTTCGGGCCGATCACCGACTCGGTCTCGGCGGTGGCCGAGGCGGCGCGTCCGCCCAAAATCTGGTATGTGGCGATGGGGATTTCCCTCTGCCTCACCGGGATCCTCGGCGCCTCGGTCGGGTATTTGATCTGGATGGGAACGGGCATCTGGGGTCTCCAGGTTCCCGTGGCCTGGGGCTACGCGATTGTCAACTTCGTGTTCTGGGTCGGCATTGGTCACGCGGGCACGTTGATTTCCGCGATCCTGTTCCTCTTCCGTCAGAAGTGGCGGACCAGCATCAACCGCTTCGCGGAGGCGATGACCATCTTCGCTGTCATCTGCGCCGGGATGTTCCCGGGGATTCACGTGGGCCGGGTGTGGTTCGAGTACTGGATGTTCCCGATCCCGAACTATCTCAACCTGTGGCCGCAGTTCCGCAGCCCCTTGCTCTGGGATGTGTTCGCGGTCAGCACCTACATGACCGTTTCACTCTTGTTCTGGTATGTCGGCATGGTGCCGGATCTCGCGACCTTTCGGGATCGCTCGAAGACCCGGCTTCGCCAGGTCATGTACGGCATCTTCGCGCTCGGGTGGCGCGGCTCAAGCCGTCAATGGCACCGTTACGAGGTCGCTTATCTGATCCTCGCGGCGCTGGCCACCCCACTGGTCCTCTCGGTGCACAGCATCGTGAGTTTCGACTTCGCGGTTTCGATTCTCCCCGGCTGGCACACCACGATCTTCCCGCCGTACTTTGTCGCGGGCGCGATCTTCAGCGGTTTCGCGATGGTGATGACCCTCGCCATCCCGGCCCGCGCGATGTTCAACCTCAAGCACATCATCACTTTGCGCCACCTCGAAAACATGAACAAGATCATGCTGGTCACCGGCATGATGGTCGGTTACGCCTACAGCATCGAGTTCTTCATCGCTTGGTACAGCGGGAATCCCGCCGAGGCCTTCGCGTTCATCAACCGCGCCTTCGGGCCATACGCGTGGGCCTACTGGACCATGGTCTCCTGCAACGTGCTCTCCCCGCAGGTGTTTTGGTTCAAGTGGTGCCGGACCAGCATCCCGGTGATGTTCGTGATCAGCATCCTGATCAACATCGGCATGTGGTTTGAGCGCTTTGTGATCGTGGCCTCCTCCCTGAGCCGGGACTTCCTCCCGTCGAGTTGGGGCTACTATATCCCCACCCGCTGGGATGTGCTGACCTTCGCGGGGAGTTTCGGGCTCTTCATGACCTTGTTCCTGCTGTTCTGCCGCTATCTGCCGATGGTGGCCATGGCCGAGGTCAAGAGCGTTCTTCCCCAGGCGGGGCGTCACCCCGGCCACGGTCAATACTGGGGCGAGATCACCCCTGAGGAAAACGGAGAAGACCGGCCGTAACGTCGGACGAGATTCATGCACGACCACACCGCGAAACCCCAGACCAAGGCCGAGCCTTCCACTCGCGTGTTCGCCGTCCTCGCGGAGTTCCCGTCCGGGGATGAGATGCTCGAGGCGGCTCGGAAGGTCCGCGACGCCGGTTACACGAAGTGGGACACCCACTCGCCGTATCCGGTTCACGGCATCGATGAGGCGATGGGGATTCGCCGGACCATCCTCCCCACGATCGTGTTTGTATGCGGTCTGACCGGGGCGCTGACCGGGCTCGCGCTTCAGTGGTGGACCTCGTCGGTTTACTACCCGGTGATTGTCAGCGGCAAGCCGATGTTCAGCCTCCCGGCGAACATTCCCATCATCTTCGAGCTGACCGTTCTCTTCAGCGCCTTCGGCGCGGTTTTCGGAATGTTCGCGCTCAACGGACTTCCGAGCCTCTACCATGGGATCTTCAACAGTGGTCGGTTCAATTCGCGGATGTCCACCGACAGGTTTTACATCAGCATCGAAGCCGCCGATCCCAAGTTCAATCGGGATTCCGCCCGGAAGCTGCTGGAATCCATCGGCGGGCAAAGCGTTGAGGTTGTCGAGGAACGCGCCGCGGTCGAGTTTCCGCCGATGCTCCGGAAGTGGGGAATCACCGCTTTGCTGGTGCTCGGCGCCTTCGCCCTGCTTCCGCCGCTATACACCCTTCGCGCCCGGACTCGCACCTCCGAGGTCACGCGCATGCAGCTCATCTGGGACATGGACCAACAACCGAGGTTCAGGGCCCAGATGAAGAATCCGCTCTTCGCGGATGGTCGCGCGATGCGCCCGCAGGTCCCCGGCACGGTCGCCAGAGGCGAAGCATTCGCCGACGACCATCTCCATCGGGGCCTTGTGGATGGCCGTTTCGCCGCGACCAACGCCCTCCCCGTGACCGAATCCCTCCTGCAACGGGGGCGCAAGAAATTTGATATCTACTGCGCCCAGTGCCACGGCTTGGATGGCTTGGGGCAAGGCATGATTTCAGTGCGCGCGGAGCGCCTCCAGGAGGGAACTTGGGTGCCGCCGCTTTCGCTCCACGATGAGGTTGTGCGGACACGCGAGGACGGCCACATCTTCAACACGATCACCAACGGGATTCGGACCATGCCGCCCTACGGAGACCAAATCCGCGTGGAGGACCGGTGGGCGATCGTGGCGTATGTGCGCGCGCTGCAACGGAGCCAGAACGCAACCCTCGAGGATGTCCCGTCCGACCGTCGGGGCGAACTGCCTTGAGAGGCCGGGCGGAAGAACGCAAGGGAGACAAGAATCAGTGAGACATCCGGCGGACATATCCGGGGAGAGTAGGCGGCTCGACGCCCTTGCGCCCAAGCTGATGGGCATGGCCGGAGGGGTTGGGCTGCTCGGCTTGATCATCAGCGTGGCGCTCGCCTTCATGACCGAGGATGGAGTGCGCAGGGCCTACCATGCCTACATGGTCAACTTCTGCTATTTCCTGAGCATTTCCCTCGGCGGTCTGTTCTTCACCCTGATCCAACACCTCTCGCGCGCCGGATGGAGCGTGGTGGTGCGCCGTCTGTCCGAGGCCGTGGGCGCCAACACACTGGTCATGCTGGTGCTGTTCATCCCGATCTTGCTGGGGATGCACCACCTGTTCCCCTGGACCAGCGCGGAGCTGCTCCAGAACGATCCGGTTCTCCAGTGGAAGCAGCCCTATCTCAACGCGCCGTTCTTCCTGATCCGGTGCGCCGTGTATTTCGGGGTGTGGTGCGGGCTTTCCTACTTCTTGTTGAAACGCTCACTGGACCAGGATGCCAGCAGGGATCCGAAGATAACCCTCTCGATGGAGCGAATGTCCGCGCCGGGGCTGATCGCCTTCGCGATCACGCTGACCTTCGCCTCCTTCGATTTTCTGATGTCGCGGGACTACCACTGGTTCAGCACGATTTTCGGCGTGTACTTCTTCGCCGGGAGCTTCCTGAGCTTCATGGCGATACTCCCGGTGATCCTGCTGTTCCTCAAGTCCAATGGCCGCCTTCGCCACGCGGTCAGCGCCGAACACTACCACGACATCGGGAAGCTCCTCTTCGCGATGAACGTGTTCTGGGCGTACATCGCCTTCTCGCAATTCATGCTCATCTGGTACGCCAACCTTCCCGAGGAGACCGGTTGGTACCATCGCCGGATCACCGGGGACTGGCTCAACCTGAGCTACGCGCTTTTGTTCGGCCACTTCATCATCCCCTTCCTGGGGCTCATCGGGCGCGTTTCCAAGCGACGTCTCCGACTGCTCACCCCCTGGGCGGTTTGGGTTCTGGCGATGCATTGGCTGGACCTTTATTGGCTTGCTATGCCGGAATACTGGCTCCGTGTCGAGGGCGCGCCCGTGGGCACGATTCCATTCAGTCTTCTGGACCTGAGCACTTTCCTCGGAATTGGTGGGATATGGGTGGCGGTGTTGGCGCTTTGGCTTCGCGACCACTCGCTGATTCCCGAGGGAGACCCGAGACTTGCGGAATCGCTGGCGTTTGAGAATGCTTAAGGGAGCGAGGGGATGACGGACAATTCAGATCCGAATGTGCCTTGGACCGCGATTATCGGCGCGGTGGGGTTCGCTCTGCTGATCGCCACCGTGGTGGGGACGCAGGCCCTCTACTACATGACCGAGAAGGCGGAGTTTGAGCAAAAGGTGGTTCAACAGACCCCCGAGGAGCTGACCTCCCTGCGCGCGAAACAGTTTGAGAATCTCAACGCCTACCGTTGGGTGAACAAGGCCAGCGGGACAGTCGCCATCCCGATCGAGCAGGCCATGCAGCTCGTGGTCCGCGACGCGGGAGCGCGCCCGGCGCCCGCCGCCCCTCCGCTTTCGGCACCGTCAGAATGAAGCGTCAACAGATCCGAATCCGTCCCGCCGCCGCCCTCCTGGCGGCGTTTGCCGCCCTGGGGGCCATTCCCTCCTGGGCCGAGCGCATGGAGCCTCTGCCCGCTCAGCTCGAGGGGGTCACTATCACCGAGCATCTCAACGCCAAGATCCCGCTGGAACTCGAATTCAAGGATGAGAACGGGAAGACCATCCGCTTGGGGGACTACTTCAAGCCCGGCCGCCCCGTGCTGCTGACCCTGAACTACTACGGCTGCCCGATGCTCTGCGGCCTGCAGCTCAACGGCCTGCTCGATGCGATGAGAGAGCTGGATTGGCTTCCCGGCAAGGAATTCGAGGTGGTGACCGTGTCCTTTGATCCGGGCGAGACCCCGATCCTCGCGAAGAACAAGAAGCAGAACTACATCCGCGAGTATGGCCGCCCCGAGGCGGCCCCGGGTTGGCATTTCCTCACCGGGCGTGAAAAGGAAATTCGCGCGCTCACCGAGGCCGTGGGATTCGGGTACCGCTACGATGAGGAGAATGATGAGTACCAGCACGCCGCCGCGCTCTTCATTCTCACGCCCCAAGGGGTCCTTTCACGGTACCTCTATGGGGTCATGTACGAGCCCGGGACCCTGCGCCTTTCCCTGGTCGAGGCCGGGCAAGGCAAGATCGGAAGCGCGATGGACCAGATCATCCTGTTCTGCTTCCATTATGACGCCGCCGAGGGGCGCTACGCGTTTGCCGCCCTCAACGTGATGCGCGTGACCGCCCTCTTGACCGCGCTCATCCTGGCGGCGGTGATGTTGAAGTTCTGGCGCCGTGAATTGGCGCGAGGGATCCCAACGGTCGAGGGTCATCAAACTTGAGTCGAATCATGGAGTTCATTCTTTCATTCGTCACGCAGTCCCTGGTCCAGAGTGACGGCGATTTCTGGTTGCCGCCGCGGCGCTCGACCTATGCCGTGGAAATTGACTGGATGTTTAGTTTCATCCTGTACCTCTCTGCGTTCTTCTTCGCATTGATCGTGGGATTGATGGTCTGGTTCTGCATCCGCTACCGCGCTCGCGAGGGGGGCGGGCCCCAGCCAAGTCCCTCCCACAACCTCAAGCTGGAGTTGGTGTGGACCATTATTCCGCTGCTGCTGGTGATAGCGATTTTCTATGAAGGGTTCCGGGGATTCATGCGCCTGTCGGTCCCTCCGCAGAACGCTTACAACATCAATGTGACCGGTCAGAAGTGGAAATGGCTGTTCTCCTATCCGAACGGGTATGTGGATGAGGCCCTGCATGTCCCGGTGGATCGCCCGGTCCGGCTCACCATGACCTCCGAGGATGTGATCCACAGCCTCTATATCCCCGCGTTCCGTCTCAAGAAGGATGTGGTTCCCGGACGCTACCATACGGTCTGGTTCAACGCGACCGCGGCGGGCGAATATGACCTCTTCTGCGCGGAGTTCTGCGGCAAGGACCACTCCAACATGATCACCAAGGCGGTGGTGCATCCTCCCGGGGAGTTTGAAAAATGGCTGGAGGACGCCTCCAATTTCCTCGCCAAGATGCCGCCTCATGAGGCCGGGGAGAAGCTTTACAAGGTGCGTGGCTGCGCCCAGTGCCACTCGATCGACGGCAAGGCCAACACCGGCCCCACCTTCAAGGGCCTGATGGGCCACGAGGTCGCGCTTAAGGGCGGAACGACCATTGTCGTGGACGAGAATTACATCCGCGAGTCGATCCTCGAGCCCAACGCCAAGGTCGTGGCCGGGTTCCAGCCGGTCATGCCCACTTTCAAGGGGCGGATTAAGGACGAGGAAATCACGGCCATCATCGAATATCTCAAGACCCTCACGGAATAAGGAGCGCCCACCGTCATGGCCACTCAAACATCCACCATCCCGGCCGGGGGACTCGCCGGCGCGCGGGACTCGGCGGAGAAGAATTACCTGAACGAGAGCAAGGGGATTCTGTCCTGGCTTACCACGCTCGACCACAAACGCATCGGAGTGATGTACCTGATCTGCATCCTGGGCGCCTTTTTCCTCGGAGGAATGTCCGCGGTGCTGCTGCGAACCGAGCATCTTTCGGGAACTCCGAACCTGATGGAGGCGGACGCTTACAACAAGCTCTTCACCTTGCACGGGGCCGTGATGATCTTCCTGTTCATCATCCCCGGCATCCCCGCCGCCCTCGGCAACTTTGTGCTGCCGATCATGCTGGGTGCGAAGGATGTCGCGTTTCCGCGTCTCAACCTGTGCAGCTGGTATCTGTGGGTCATCGGGGCGGTCTGCGCGCTCCTGTCGCTGTTGCTCGGCGGCTTCGACACCGGCTGGACCTTCTACACCCCCTACAGCACCTCCTCCCCCTTCCAGGGTGTGATTCCGATTGTCACCGGGGCCTTCATCCTCGGTTTCAGCTCGATCTTCACCGGACTCAATTTCATAGTCACCATCCACAAGCTCCGCGCCCCGGGGATGGGCTGGTTCAAAATGCCGCTGTTCCTGTGGGGGCTTTATTCGACCGCGCTGATCCAGGTCCTGGCCACCCCGGTTCTCGGAATCACCCTGCTGCTTCTGATCGTGGAGCGCGCGCTGGGAGTGGGGATCTTCGATCCGGCCCTCGGCGGGGACCCGGTGTTGTTCCAGCACTTCTTCTGGTTCTACTCCCACCCCGCCGTGTACATCATGATCGTCCCCGCGATGGGCGTGATCAGCGAGCTCATTTCGGTCTTCAGCCGCAAGCACATTTTCAGTTACCAGTTCATCGCCTACAGCAGCATCGCCATCGCGGCCTTCGGATTCATCGTGTGGGGGCACCACATGTTCACCAGCGGCCAATCCGAGCTGATGAACACCATCTTCAGCCTGCTCACCTTCAGCGTGGCGATCCCCTCGGCGATCAAGGTCTTCAATTGGACCGCCACGATGTACAAGGGGTCGATCGTGTTCAAGACCCCGCAGCTTTACGCCCTCTCTTTCCTGTTCCTGTTCGGGATCGGCGGCCTGACCGGCCTGTTCCTCGCGACTCTTTCAACCGATATCCACCTTCACGACACCTACTTTGTGGTGGCTCACTTCCACTACGTTATGTTCGGCGGAACCGTGATCGCCTTCCTCGGGGCATTGCACTACTGGTGGCCGAAGATGTTCGGCAAGATGTACAACGAGAACTGGGGACGGGTGGCGTGCCTGTTGATCTTCATCGGGTTCAACATGACCTTCTTCACTCAGTTCGCAATGGGCAGCCAAGGCATGCCGCGCCGGTATTTCAATTACACCGAAGGCTACACCACTTACCATGTGGTCTCGACCATCGGCTCCTACATCATGGCGGTGGGGTTCTTTGTCATCGCGGGCTATCTGTATTACTCGTTGATCCGCGGCCGGAAGGCTCCGGACAACCCCTGGGGCGGCGCTTCCCTGGAGTGGCAGACCAGTTCGCCACCCCCGGTCGAAAACTTCAAGAAGGACCCGATTGTCGGGGACCCCTACGACTTTTCCAATCTGAAATACGATCCGGCCATCGGCGGTTATGTCCGGGTTGACGCGCAAGGAGTGGCCTCCTGATGGACGCGCAAGTTCACCCTCACGCGGACGCGCATGGCGCGCATGCTCACTCGCCTCACCTCCAGCACCATTTCGACTCGCTCGAGCAGCAGTTCGATTCGGGCAAGCTCGGCATGTGGCTGTTCCTGGCCACCGAGGTCCTGCTTTTCGCGGGTCTTTTCTGCGCCTATTCGGTTTATCGCGCGAATCACCCCGAGATCTTCATCTACGCCCACCAATTCCTGGACAAGTTCTGGGGCGCGGTGAACACCGGAATCCTGATCGCCAGCTCGCTCACCATGGCCTGGGCGGTCCGGTGCTCGCAAATCGGAAAACAGACCGGGCTGGTCATCTGCCTCTGCCTGACCCTCCTTGGCGGCGTCGGCTTCCTCTGCGTCAAGTATGTGGAATACAAGGCCAAGTGGGAGCATGGCCTGCTCTGGGCCAGCCAATACAACCCCTCCCATCATGGGGAGGGCCACGATGAAGCCGCCGCGGGCGATGGACATGAGGACCACTCGGAGGCCCCGGATCCCTCCGCCGCGCATGCCGCCACCCCGCCCGCGGAAGCCGCCGCCGCGGACCCCGCCGCCGTGACCCCCACGGTCATCATGACCACTTCCGCCGGGGTGGTTGTGGAACGCTCGAAAATCCTCCCGGCGGCCATGGGCCCCATGGAGCTTGCTCCGGACACGACCGGGCATGACCTCCATGGCAAAGAGCCACAGAATGTCCAGACCTTCTTCAGCATCTACTTCATGATGACCGGGCTGCACGGCGTGCACGTGATCATCGGGATGCTCGCCATCGCCTGGGTTTTGATCCGCTCGCTCAAGGGGCATTTCTCGCCGGCTTACTTCACTCCGGTGGACCTGGTCGGACTTTACTGGCACCTGGTCGACTTGATCTGGATCTACCTCTTCCCGTTGCTCTATCTGATTCATTAGGAGATTTCGATGTCTTCAGCGCATGGTTCTCATTCCGGTCACGGCGAACAGGTCGGACACATTGTCGGCTGGCCGATTCTTGTCGCCACTTGGGCGGCCCTCATGGTCTTCACCTACATCACCGTGGCCGCCACCTACATCGATCTCGGTTCTCTCAACCTGTGGCTGGCGATGGTGATCGCCACCATCAAGGCGGCGCTGGTGGTCATGTATTTCATGCACCTGCGCTATGACCGCCCGATTAACGCCCTGGTCTTTGTGATCTCGCTGAGCGCGCTCGCGCTGTTCCTGGTCCTGGCGATGCTCGACACCGCCCACTATCAGCAGGTCCTGATTCCGGGGTACGCCCCCGGCATGACTCCGCGATGAACGACGCCCGGACCGGCGAATCCCAGGTTTTCGTGGTCCGGGACGAGGGTCTGGTCCCCGCCGATAGGGCATCCGAGGAGGTTGGGGCCCTCGGGATGCGCATCTTCCTCGCATCGCTCTCGATGCTCTTCATCGCCAGTGTGATGGGATACCTGGTGACCCGCTTTCGGGCCGAGGCCTGGCCCCCTGAAGGAACCCCACCCATGCCGGGGGGGCTTTGGGCGAGCACATTGGTCCTGATGCTTTCCAGCGCAACCATCCAACTCGCGGTCCGAAGCGCCCGCCTGGATCGATCCAGGGCGGTCGGGCCGTGGATGCTCGTGACCACCCTTCTGGGTCTGATGTTTCTCGCCCTTCAGGGTTTTAACTGGTGGAAGATGGGATGGTTCGGCTTTCCGGATCAGGCCAAACTGTATGCGTTCACCTTCTACATGCTGACCGGACTTCATGCCCTTCACGTCATCGGAGGGCTTGGCTTCCTTTCGCTGGTCACTTTCCGCGCGTTTCGGGGTGGATACTGGAGCCTCCACCACGCCGGCGTTCGGCATGCCGCCGCCTATTGGCACTTCCTGGATGGGGTTTGGCTGATCCTGTTTATTCTGCTGGTCTTTGTCTGAGAGTCGCCGCGCGGATGCGCCGGCCGCCGGATTGACCGCCCCTACGCCGATTCCACCGGAGCGGCTATAGTCCGGGCGGGATGGGTCCACTCGAAAAAGTTCTTGCGGTTTTCCGGGACACCGGGAAGCTGGGCCGCGATGTGGCCCACTGGGAGGTCATTCCACCTCGCCCCGCCGTGTTTGGCCCCTGGCCGGATAACTTGCACCCGGAAGTTGCCCGCTTGTTCGCGGAGCGGGGCATCCCCCAGCTCTATTCCCACCAGAGCCGGGCCATCGAGGCGACCCTCTCCGGAGAGCATGTGGTCGTGGTTACCCCCACGGCCAGCGGCAAGACCCTCTGCTACAACATCCCGGTCCTTCACCGCGTGTGCCTCAACCCCGAGGCTCGCGCCCTGTATATCTTCCCCACCAAGGCCCTTTCGCAGGACCAGATGGTCGAGCTCCACTCGATCTCCGAGAGGCTGGACCGCGACATCAAGGTTTTCACCTTCGATGGCGACACTCCGCCCAACGCCCGTAAGGCCATCCGCAACAGCGGGCACATCGTGGTCACCAATCCGGACATGCTCCATTCCGGCATCCTTCCGCATCACACCAACTGGATCAAACTCTTCGAGAACCTCGAGACCATTGTGATCGACGAGGTCCACCAGTATCGCGGCATTTTCGGCAGCCACATGGCGAATGTCCTCCGGAGACTGAAGCGGATCTGCGCGTTCCACGGGGTGAATCCGCGCTTTATCTGTTGCTCAGCCACCATCGCCAACCCCAAAGAGCTGGTCGAGGAGCTGGTCGGGGAGGCATTCACCTTGATCGGCGAGTCCGGGGCCCCCTCCGGAGAAAAACACGTAGTCTTCTACAACCCCCCCGTGGTCAACGCCGAACTCGGCATTCGCGCCTCGTCGATCAAGGCCGCGAGCCGAATCGCCGCGCGCCTGATCACCGAAGGGGCCCAGACCATTGTCTTCGCGCGCAGCCGTAAGCGGGTCGAGGTCATTACCACTTACCTCCGGCGCATCCTCCGGAGGCTGCGCGAAGATGCCGATCAGATCCAAGGCTATCGCGGCGGATACCTTCCCCTGGAAAGGCGCGAGATCGAGCGCGGGGTCAAGTCCGGCAAGATCCGCGGCGTGGTCAGCACCAACGCGCTTGAGCTGGGGATCGACATCGGCCAACTGGAGGCGGCGGTCCTCGCGGGCTACCCGGGAACCATCGCCAGCACTTGGCAACAAGGGGGGCGCGCCGGCCGTCGCGCCACCACCTCGCTGGTGGTCGTGGTCATGAACAGTTCCCCGATGGATCAATACCTCGCCCATCACCCCGAGTTCTTTTTCGGGTCCTCGCCGGAGCATGGGATCCTCAACCCCGACAACCTCTTTATTCTCGCGGCGCACCTCAAGTGCGGGGCCTTTGAGATTCCCTTTGAGGAGGGGGAGCGCTTTGGGGACGCCAATGTCAAACCGATCCTGGACTACTTGGATGGAGAACGGATCGTGCGCCTCAAGAATGGCCGCTATTACTACTCCTCGGATCGCTACCCGGCGGAGGAGGTTTCCCTGCGCACCGCCGATCCCTGCAACTTCGTGATCCTCAACCTGTCGAAGAGCAATCAAGTCCTCGGCGAGGTCGATTTCGCGAGCGCCCCGGAAATGATCCACGAGGAGGCGGTTTACCTCCACCAGACCCAGCCCTACCTGATCGAGCGACTCGATTGGGAAGGTCGCAAGGCATACGCAAGAGAGGCGATGCTCGACTACTACACCGACGCGGTCACAAAACGGGATATTCGGGTCCTGGCCTTGAACCTGGAGGAGGCGGTTCCCCTCGCGCAGGAAGCCGATCTCTCCGCGTCTCAAGTTCCCGTCGCGGAGGATGTGGAGGATGAAATCCAGGTCAAGTTCGCCCAGCAGCGGGAGAAGGTTCTGGGCGCGAAGACTCGGGATGTGGACAATGTGATCTTTCTCGCCCCCCGCGAGTCCGCGCGCCTAACCGAGCCGTCGGACCGGCTCGGCTCCCATTGTTGGGGGGAGGTCTCGGTCTCCACCCTGGTCACCAAGTATAAGAAGATTCGCTTCGAGACTCATGAGAATGTCGGGTATGGCGAGGTCCACCTTCCGGAGCAGGAACTCCAAACCGAGGCGTACTGGATCACCTTCGAGGATTGGCTGGAGGAGGTCTTGAAAGTCAAGGGACTGAGCCTTGGCGGAGCGATTCGCGCGCTTGGCTCCGCCCTCGCCTCCGCGGCCCCGCTTCATGTCATGTGCGATCCGCGCGATATCCGCTGTGTCCCGATGGTCAAATCCCCATTCGTGGAAAAGGCCACGATCTATCTCTACGACTACTATCCCGGCGGGGTCGGGATCAGCCGAAAGGTTTTTGAGACCCGCGCCAGGATCTGGCGCTCGGTCTACTCGCTCGTCGCGGAGTGTTCCTGTGGGAAAGGGTGCCCGGCCTGTGTCGGTCCCCCGGTCGAGGTGGGGTCCACAGGAAAGGCCTCGGCTCTGGAACTTCTCAAGGAACTGGTTCGACCCGTGGGGAACTGAGGGGAAAGTGAAACCGGCCGCCCTGTTTCTCCGTGAGTTTGTTCGCGCCTTCAAGACCACCGGAGCGATCCTGCCGAGCGGTCGCGCGCTTGCCGGGGAACTCGCGCGACCCCTGCTCGACCTCTCGAGTCCGCGGAGGATTCTGGAGGCCGGTCCGGGCACAGGTCCCGTGAGCGACCTCCTGATTCGGGGCTTGGGACCTGAGGATGAGCTCCACCTCTGCGAGGTCAACCCGGTGTTTGCCCGGCATCTCGCTGAACGCCTGGACAACGACCCCGCGTGGGGGCCCAAGCGGGGGCGGGTGCGACTGCATCAGCGGGATGTGCGCGACCTGTTTGAGCCGGGACGGTTTCACCTCGTGGTGTCGGGTTTGCCGCTCAACAACTTTGGCCCGGAGCTGGTGGATGAGCTGCTCGGCGGGTTCCTTGAGTCCCTTGCTCCGGGTGGCTGCCACACTTTCTTTGAGTACATCGCGATCCGGGCGCTGAAGAGAAGGTTGGCGCGGAGCGAGGAGCGGAGCCGGTTCCGGGCCATAGAGCAGGTGGTGCGGTCTCGCTTGACTCCCTGGCAATGGCATCGAAAGGCTGTTTGGATCAACATCCCACCCGCTTGGGCCTATGCCGTGCGACGCTCGACGGGGGGCTCGGATTGATAATTCATTCGACACTGGCTCGCCCTCTCGATACAATCCACACTGAGAGGCGGCTCGGCGGGGAAAGGTAAACCATGCCGAGTTTTGGCATAAGGAAGCTGAGGCAAAAGTTCCAGGCCATTGTGCTTCTGGCGCTCTTGCTCCCGTTCCTCCTATACGGCTTTTTCCTCTCGATCTCCCTCAGGACCCTGGAGGAGATCGAGGAAAAGACTCTGGAATCCGAACTGCTTCGCGCCGAGTCCTATCTCCGGCGCGAGCTTGCCGGGCTGATCGACATTTCCGAGCATGTTTCCGGTCTACTGGAGTCCGAGATTTCCCAAGGTCTCGCATGGGAGACAGCCTGGGAGTCGAGTGGGATCGGGGAATGGCTGCGCGCTTCGACCCACACCGATCTGGCGATCGGGTGGGTGGAGGACGGGTCTCCGGTTCTCCTGTTTGCACGGGAATCCGGCGGTCCGACGATGGAGAAGGGAACGGGAGAAGCATGGACCGCGGGGCGCGCCGGAGGGGGCGGCTGCTCCGGTTTCGCGACCTTTCGCGGGAATCCGTACATGATCACGGTCCAACCCTTGAGTGCGCGACAGGAGGGTGCGAGCGGCTTCTTGGCCCTTGGTATCGATGTACGAGAGACCCTCCTGCCGCCGATTAACATGCTCCTCCCCGAACGAGTCCGCGTGATTGTCCCCTCCTCGGAAAACCCGCCCGCCCATCAAGGGACCACCACCCTCACCCGAACCGGCGAGTCCGTTGTCACTATCACCAAGGTGCTTGCGGGGCTGGAGCCGGAGGGCCGCTTTGCCCTGCAACTCACCCTCGATAGCGGCCTGTTCAGCCAGCTCCGCGCGAGCCTGATCTGGCAACGGTATCTTGTGATGGGACTGATCCTGGCGGCGGGGCTGGTGGCCACGAGCTTCGCCACTGGGATGGTCCTCCGCCCGCTCCGGCGCCTCTCCGAGGCGATGGCCTCGGTTGTGGGGCCGGAGGAGTATGGCCATCGTGCGCCGGAGGAGGGGAACGATGAAATCGCCGAGCTTGCGCGCAGCTTCAACCTCCTCATGGCTCGCTTGGAGGAGGCGCAGGCCGAGATTGAGTCCGCTCAGCTGCGCCGGATGGAATCCGAGAAGATCGCCGCCATCCACGCCACGGTGGTGACTCTATCCCACCAGATCAACAACCCCCTCGCGGCGCTGCTCGGACAGGCGGAGCTGCTCCTGCTCCATGAGGAGCTGGACCCCAAGGCCAGGAAATCCCTGGAAACCATCCGCGACATGTCCCTGCGCATTTCCGCGGTGATTCGCAAGCTTCAGGAGCTGGAGCGTGTCGAAACCACCGCTTACCTCCGAACCGCCCACATGATCAAACTGGATTCCCCGGATGACGCCGAGGCGGCGGCCACTCCCTCGCGCGTGATTGCCAAGTGATTGTTTTCCTGATTGGCACCAAGGCTCAACTGATTAAGTGCTCGCCGGTCATCCGGGCGGTGGCGAGGCGGGGAATCCCCATGCGCCTGGTCGGCACCGGCCAGCACGCCCAGTCGATGGAGGGCTTGCTCCGAGAGCTTGCGCTCCCGCCGCTCGACTCCGCGCTCGACCCACGGAACCGGGACATCACCACGATCCGCGAGGGACTCTGCTGGCTTCTTGGGGCTCTTTCTCGGATTCTCGGAGGATCCTCATCGGTGGCCGAGGCGCTTGGCCCTCCTCCCGGGGTCTGCCTGGTGCATGGGGACACGGCCTCGACCTGGCTTGGGACCGAGGCCGCGCGGCGGTTCGGGTTTCGAGTGGGACACCTGGAAGCGGGTTTGGAAAGCGGAACCGTGTTTGCCCCCTTTCCGGAGGAGCTGATTCGCAGAAGCGTCATGCGTCGCGCGGACTTCCTATTCGCTCCGGGTCATTGGGCGGCGGAGAACATCCGGCGACGTGGATACCCCGGTCAGGTTGTCCCTCTTTCGGCCAACACAAACCTCGAAAGCCTGCACTTGGCCTTGGAGCGGCTGCCCGAAACGGTCATGGATCAGCAATTCCTCCTAGTGAGCATCCACCGCCTGGAAACCATTCAGCGCAAGGATCGGCTGGCACGGTTGGTGGAAGTCCTCGAAGACTGTGTCAGGCGCATTCCCGTCCGATTCGTGGTGCATTCACCGACTCGCAGGAGACTGGAGAAAGCGCGGCTTTGGGAACGGCTCGAACGGGGTCAGATTCAACTGCTTCCCCCTCGGACCTATCCGGATTTTGTCCGACTCTTGCGTGATGCCGCGGGGGTGCTCACGGATGGGGGCAGCGTTCAAGAGGAGTGCGCCTATCTCGGAACCCCCTGTCTACTCTGGCGCGCCGCAACCGAGCGACCGGATGGGCTCGGTGAGAATGTCGTGCTCTCGCGCCTTCAAGCCACGGCCGCGAACGACTTCCTCAACCGGCTCGATGAACTCCGTCGCCCCAGAGTTCCGCTCGCATCGTCCCCCTCGACAGAGATCGTGGAGTTCCTCATAAAAACCTTGGCCGCGGAACTCTGACGCCGGGCGGCGTTCCCAGACTCAGCGCTTCAGCGTCTCGGTCTTCGCCTTGGCCTCGTCCAGAAGGGTGTCGAGAATCCCTTTGCGGGTCTCCACGATCCGCTCGTTCTTGATCTCCGAGGTGAGCTGACTCCGCGCTTCGGCGAAGTCCCGGATCCGTTCCGCCCGGTAATCGACATGTCGCACGACTGTCACGCCCTGATCGGTCCGGATAGGTTTCGGGAGCCATTGTCCACTCTGCTGCTCCTTGATTTCATTCCAGACCTCCGCGGGGAATTCCAAACCCTTGGAGACCCATTTTCGTGAGAACATCAAGGGGCGCTCCTCGTCTGATGTGGCCAGAGCCAGTTGCTCCGGGGAGGCTCCGGTGACCAACTCCGCGAGGGTTCCCGTCAAGCGTTTCTCCCCCTCGCGATACAGGAATTCCCTGCGGGCGGGGTTGAGGGTCTTGTCCTTCAATTCCTCCATGGGGTGGAGGACCCTTTCCAGCTCGTACATCTCGGCTGCTCGGAACCGTTCACGCTGCTCATGAAATCTGGCTTGGACTTCCTCTGTGGTTGGGGCCGGAAGTTCTGCGGTGATCCGCTGGGTTTCCTCTTCCAACCAGGCCGAGCCGAGAATCGCGGATTTTTCGAGTTTGAGGCGAGCTTGGATGGTGGCAAGGTCGACATAACCCGCCGCTTGGGCGTCCTCGTGGATCAACTGAGGCCGCACAAAGGCGGTCCAGGCGAGCTCAAGAGCCTTCTCCCGCTCTTTGGCCATGAGCCAGTTACGACGGTTTGTGGCGCGCATGAAGTCGCGCAACTCCTCCGGGAGCCAGTGCCGGTTCCCGATCCGCGCCACATAAGTGGTTGAAGGAACCTCCCGGTGAGCGCCGGGAAGGAGAAAGACAAACCGCTCCACATAAATGTCCCATCTCTCGTCCGCGTCCCGAAGAGACTGGTAATAAGCATCCACGGCATCCTCGCGCTTCTTGCTCGCGATCTCACGCTCGAGCTCCCCGATCACTGTCTCAAACTCCTTGGTCGCGGCGCTCACACGGTTTTCGAGGCGTAGGATTTCGTAACCGTACTTAGTGGAGACAACCTCGCTGACCTCTCCTGTCTTCAGAGCGAGGGCGGTCTGCTTGATGGCCGCCTGGAGCGGTTCATCGAGCTTAAAGGGGCCCGCCACGCGAGTCGGATCCCCCTTGACCGTGGAGTATTCCTTGGCGACCTCGTTGAACAGATCCAGATGCACCATCCAGGGGCGCTTGGGATCGGGACCAAGCGGCTCGAGCAGCTCCGCCAACGCCCGATCAATCCGCTCCTTCACCTTGGCCACCTCGGCGGGAGAGTTGCATTCCGTGGTGTCGGAGAAAATGTATCGGAAGCTGAAAGTCTCCGGGGTGACATAGCGACCCAGGCGCTCCTGATAGGCCGCTCGAAGCTCCTCCGGGGTCGCTTTGACCCCCGAGACAATCCGCTCCTGAATGAATTCCTGACTCCCAGCGCGTTGTTCGGCGAGCCACAGCCGCCAGCGGATATCCGGGCGCTCATCAAGCTTCTCCTCAAGCGCCTTGGCGGCGGCAAGGTGCTGTCGGGCGAGGACTTGAATCAAGATTTCATCGGAGGCGCCGGCGGGGTTGCCGCGGCGCGCTTCACCGAGCTCCACGGCCGTGATTTCGCCCCAGTCCCCCCTGGCCACCACCGAATCGGTTTCCGCGCGTGAGATTCCCCCGAGGCTGAAAACAGCCATCAGCATGAGAATTGAAAAAAAAGTTGACTTCATCTCGGCGCTCCTTGGGAAAGTGCACTAACACTCTTTGTCAGAGGCGAGGGGTTCCTCATCCAATCGTTCCATGAGGTCCTCGATTTCCTCGGCGCTGTCATAGTCCCGGATCTTCTCCATCAGCTCCTTGGCCTTGAGGAGTGAGGACCGGGCCTCTGCTCCCTCGCCGAGCTCCAAATGGCAGCGCCCGATCTGGATATGAACACGCATCCAATCCGGGTTTGGCTCCAGGGCGGACCGGTAATGCTCCAACGCCTCTCGGTATTCGCCCTCCTCAAGCAGCTCGTTGGCCAGGGAGAAGTGGGCGAGCTCGTTGTTCGGGTCCCGGGCAAGCGCATCCCGGAACATCTCTATCCGGACATTGGGCATGGAGCGCGGGATTTCCTTTCGAGCAGCGGTTCGGTACTCTGCCTATTCTGAAAACGAACCGCGAGGCTTTCAATGGGTGAGACTACCGAAGACTCGATGCCTTTCCATCCCTTCCGGGTCCGAGTCCCCGCCACCACCGCGAACTTGGGCCCGGGATTCGACTGCCTCGGCTTGGCTCTCGACGTGCACAATGAACTCTCGATTCGACCGGCGGGGGAGTTTTCCTTGAGGGTCCGAGGCGAGGGGGAAGGTCAGGCGCCGGAGAACGAACGAAACCTGATCTGGAGGACCTTTGCCGGATTGTTTGAGCGCCTTGGACAGCCCCCTCCAAGGGTGAACCTCGAGTGCCTGAACCGCGTTCCGCTCGCGCGCGGGCTGGGAAGCTCCGCCGCCGCGCGGGTGGCTGCCCTGGTCGCGGCCAACCGGTGCGCGGGGGACCCTTTCGCGCGCGAGGAGCTGCTCCAGTTTGCCGTGGAGGCCGAGGGCCACCCCGACAATGTGGCTCCGGCGCTGCTCGGAGGGTTGGTGGTTTGTGGGGCGGATGGAGACCGCGCGGTTGCGAAGCGGATTGAGCCGAAACCAGGGCTTAGGGTGGTCCTGCTCATTCCGGAACGAAAGCTTTCCACCGAAGAGGCGCGCCGTGCTCTTCCGAAAGAGGTTCCCCTCCGGGATGCCGTGGCCAACCTCCAGAACACCGCGCTCACCGCGCTGGCCTTTGCCACGGGGGACTACCCCCTCTTGAAGAGCAGCCTTTCGGACCGGCTGCATCAACCCTACCGCGCCCCTCTCATGCCCGGTTTCCTCGCCGCGCTGGAGGCTGCCAGGGACTCGGGCGCGCTCGGGGCGGCGCTTTCGGGCGCGGGTCCCACCATCGCGGCCTTCGCTCTTGGTCCATTCGATCCGGTCAAAGAAGCGATGAAGGTCGCCTTTGAAGACGCGGGTGGCGGAGCCAACCGGGTGGTCGCCCTTGATGTGAATCTAAGGGGGGCGGAAATTGAAGCGCTCTCCGGGTGAGTCCGGCTCATGAGCCTCAATACTTCTTCAAGTAATCCTCGCAGATGGTCGCGTTGGGGCGTTCGCGTCTTCGGCACGCGCTCCCGTAATTCAGCTTGCAGCTGTCACACAGGAAGTTGTCCCGTCCGAAGAGGGTCCGCAGCCTGGACCGAAAGCGCTTCCAGCGAGCTGTCAGGTTCATCATTCAGGTCAGGCCTCCGGGATGGGGACCATGCTCCCCGGACAAGCGGACCGTATCAAGGCCCGGCGGGTCCCGTTCCGACCAACAGGGTTGATGGGGAAAGGGCCATCCCGATGGGCGCATCCGTGAAGGAGGTGTCCAGGGATCCGTCCGGCTGGCCGAAGTAAAACGAACCTGGAGTTAGCCCGGCATGGACCTCCGAGACCCCGCTTGCAAGAACCGGGATACTCTGCCCCGCCGTTCCAGCCTCCTGCGCGATTCCCATCGTGATCGAAATCGGGGTGGCTCGAGCAAGAACCGCGCGGCCATCCTGGCCGTCGAAGAACACGACTCGATCCTCTCCGAGCGGCACAAGCGAATGCAACCGGGTGGCTGGATTGCTCAGGCTGGGGCCAACGCGGATTGTCGTATTCTCGATGGACGCCACCGCCGCGCCGGTCACGCCTGGAGCGCCGGTGTCGAGACCTGCAACAACCTTGTCCCGCGCCATCAACCCCAATGAGAGGGCCGAGGTGCTGAATGGGAACAAATCCGTCCGGACCCCCGGGGTGAGATCCGTTCCCGTCACGGTCACAAGCTGCAGCTTGCTGATGCTCATGCTCCCGACGAACCCCACCGCCGCCGTGGAACTGGAAAGTGGGATCACGGAGAAATCGATCGAGGGTTCTTGAGCCACCGTTTCCGTGGCCCCGTAGGTGAGAGCGCCGGTGGAGAGCGGCGTGGGGATGACGACAGTTCCCGCAACCGCGCGTCCCGCGCTCCCCTCGGAATACAGGATCAGGACTTTGGTCCCGCTCAGGGCCCCAATTGCGGTATTGCCACCGATCCCTCCGGTTTCAAAGGCAGTCTCCGGACTCAGGAGAAGTCCCAGAATGGGGTGGTCAAACCCGACTCTCGCGGTCCCGGCGCTTGAATTGGGGATGTCCCTGTATGCCACCACGAAACGATTCTCCGAAATGCCGGTAATTGAAATCGGCGTGGTGTTCCCATCATTGAAAACCTCTTCCCCCCGCAGGGTGATGGTGTCCCCGCTGATGGTTCCCATCCGAACCTTTCCCTTGTTTCCGTCGCCGCTGTCCCTATACGCGACCGCGAATTTGCTTTCAGAAAGGGTCGTTAGCGCCCTGTTATTAAGGTTGTTTGCGCTCAGATCGATTGGCGCGCCAAACTCGATGGAGTCCCCAACCAGCGTTCCCACCACGATCTTTTCCCCTGCCGGACCCGAGATGTCGTAACATAAGACAAACCGATTCTCGCTCAGTCGGATCACGGGGGCGGCGACTAGAAGATTGGACTCCGGGAGAGGTGTCTCGGAAACCACGCCGAGGGCGCGGACAACAATCCCCCCTTTCACAAGGCCGCCCGTGGTCAGGGAGACCACATCCCCTTGGGATACGGTTTCACCTGGCGCCACGGTCAAGTCCAGAACCAAGTTGCTCGATCCGCCCGAAGCGCCCTTGCGCCAATCCTGAGCCAACGCCAAGGCCTCTTGCGGACCGACTATTCCATCTCCGTCGACATCAAGAACTTGCGCGGGAGCGATGTGACAAACCAGCAATGACAGCAGCGCGATGACCGGGCGGGGGCGCATCTCTCTGCTCCTTTCCAACGGCGAATCTCTGAAACTATACCATGAATCCTTTGGACCAGGCTCTCCATTTTCGCCTCCGGTCCAACCCCCGTGCGCGCGCATTCCAACGCTACCTTTCGCCGAACCAGGTTGCAAAAGGGCTGTATCATGGTAGCATAACGCTATCAATGGAAGGAGAGTGCCGGATGCCGACCCTGCATGTCCGCAATGTTCCAACTGAGCTGTATGACCGTATCAAAGAGCTGGCTGAGCGAGAGCGACGCTCCATCAGCGCGGAGGTGATCACTCTCCTGGAGCGAGTCGCCACCGAGGATGGCTCGGTCCATGCCAAACCGAGTTTTTCGTGGGCCGGAGCGCTGAGCCACCTCAAGGATGAGTACACCTCGGTGGAACTGCAGCACCTTGCAAACGATTGGCGCAGCGACGATGGACCTGCTCATTGACACGAACGTCTTTGTAGATGTCGCGCTTTCTCAGGCAAAGGCTGAGGAGGCTAGCGAATTCTTCGGTCGAGTCAGCCAATTCAATCTGTTCATTTCAGATTTCTCCTTGCACTCCATCTCCGTCATCCTTATCCGCCAAAGAAGAACTGAACCCCTCTTGAAGTTCTATGGAGATATCATCCGGACTGGATTCGTTCGGGTTCTCTCCATTCCCGAGGACGAATTGGGGGAGGTTGTTGTCCGGGCCGAGAAATTCGGCCTTGATTTCGACGACGCCTACCAGTACACCCTAGCTGAACAGCACAGCCTGGAAATTGTCAGCTACGACTCCGATTTTGACCGAACTCCGAGGGGCCGGAAAACCCGGGCGGACTTCGCGTGATCGCGATCCCCGCTTGTCAGCGCGGGGCGTTGGGAGGATACTGATAGAGTAGCGGGGGGAGCCGGAAAGTCGGACCCCCGCGCGCGGATTATGGAGGAAACGAGAGATGCTCAAGCCGGAAGAGATGATTATCGGCCGCAGAAATTTCATGAAGGCGACAGCGGCGATTCCCGCCGTGGCGGCCTATGCCTATTCGGCCAGCCAGGCCAAACCGCTGGAGGTGGCCATCATCGGCACCGGCAACGAGGGGCGCGTGCTGCTCGGCGCGGCCAGCCCCGCCTCCATCCAGGTCCGCGCCATGTGCGACCTGCGCCCGGACCACCGCATCCTCGGCGAGCATGTCATCAAGCAGAAGTGGGAATTCTCCTCGGAGCGCGTCTACAAAGACGTGGACAAGATGCTGGCGGACGGGGGCTTCGAGGCGGTTCTCATCGCCACGCCGCTCCACACCCACGCTCCACTCACCCTCAAGTGTCTGGAAGCCGGCAAGCATGTCCTCTGCGAAAAGACCATGGCCTACACGGTCGATGAGTGCGACCGGATGATCGCCGCCGCTGAGAAGAGCGGCCTGATCCTCGCCATCGGCCACCAGCGTCACGCCAACCCCCTCTATCAGACCGCCAAGGGTTGGATGAAACAGGGCACGGATGGCATTTTCGGCGAAGTTCACCACATTCGCTCCCTGTGGCACCGCAATAACGACTGGCGCAACATGCCGATGTGGGACAGCGAGGTGCTGGCCGAGAAGTGGGCCGAATCCGACAACGCCAAGAAGAAGGCCAATCTCTTGTTCGACCTTCCCAAGATCCAAGAAGGGATCAGCCCCAAGGAGTTCGAGGCCATGCCCTCCTCGGAGAAAATCGCCCTATGGTTCAAACTGATGCAGATGAAGGACCCCGATTTCGACTACGCCGCACACGGTTATGAGACCCCCGACCAGATGGCCAACTGGCGCCTGTACTCGAAGTTCTCCCACGGCCTGATGAGCGAGCTCGGAAGCCACCAGATCGATGTCTGCAACTGGATGTGGGAGTCCGCGCCGGAAACCGTGGCGGCGGGCGGCGGGCTGTTCCACTGGAAGGATGAGCGGGATGTGTTCGACCACGCCTTCGCCATCTTCCGATATCCGGGGGACAAGGTGATGACCTTCTCCTCGATCACCACGAATGACTTCGACGGGTACTACGATCAGATCATGGGAACCAAGGGCACGGTCTACATCACCGGGGAGACCCAGGCGATGCTCTTCAAGACCGGAGTGGAAAAGACCACCGAGGTGGATGTCGAAAAAGGCAAGAAGGGCGAGGCCAACCTCACCAGTCACGGCAGCATGGGCGGCAAGGCCAAGGGCAGCGGCCTGGATGAGGTCGATCCCTACGCCCCTTACGGCGAGGAGCTCACCATGTTCGCCGAGGCGGTCCGCAAGAACGATCCGTCCCTGGTGGGTTGCGATGGCCACGCCGCCAAGAAGGCCGCCATCGCGGTGTTCGCCACCAATGAGGCGATCCGTTCCAACTCCATTCAACCCTGCGAGGCGGCCAAGTTCCTCGCGATGAAGAACGCCTGATTCGAGTAGGCCGGCGGGCGCCGCCCACCGGCCCTCTTTCAACCGCCCCAGGTACCGTGAAAGCCATCATCATCGGAGCCGGACGAGGCCGTCGCCTCATGCCCACCACCGCGGACACGCCCAAGTGTTACGCGGAAGTGGGGGGAAAGCGCATCCTCGATTGGACCTTGGAAGCCTTCAAGCGGCAGGGGATCACCGATATTTGCTTCATCGGCGGGTATCAGATCGACAAGGTCCGTTCCGACTACCCGCGCTTCACCTTTCGCCACAACTCCGACTGGGAGAACAACAACATCCTGCTTTCCCTGATGCACGCGGAAGATCAGATGAGCGAAGGTTTCATCTGCTGCTACTCGGATATCCTCTTCACCCCCGAGGTGGTTCGTCGCGCGCGGGAGTCGAAAGCCGACATTTCACTCGTGGTGGACACCCGCTGGCTGGAGCGCTACCAACACCGCACACAACACCCCCCCGATGACGCTGAAAAGGTGACAGTCATGAATGGGACTGTCACTCGGGTTCACCGCGCCATCCCGACCGAGGAAGCCTATGGGGAGTACATCGGCGTCGCCAAGTTTTCACCGGAAGGGGCGGGACTGCTCCGCGAGCACTTCCATCGTCACCGCTCCACCCGTTCCGGCCGGCCCTTCCGCGAGGCCCCGGTCTTCGAGAAGGCGTATCTGATCCACCTCTTCCAACAGATGATCGAGGATGGTGTGGAGATGACGCATGTGGACACCCCAGGCGGCTACATGGAAGTCGACACCCAGGAAGATTTCGAGTTGGCGCGAAGGCACTGGAAGGGCTGATTGGTGGCCACCCTTTTCCCAACCTCGGTTGTGGGCTCGATCCCGCGCCCGCTGTTTGTCCGCGACCTGATCAACGACCTTCCCCCGCTGCCCCGCGAGCGATTTGACCGTGAAATGGATTCCGCCATCCGTTATGCCGTGGCGATGCAGGAGCACGCCGGTCTGGATGTCATCACCGATGGGGAGTGGCGCCGTAAGTCCTATATCGGGGTGATCGCGGAGCTGGCTCACGGCTTCGAGGTCGGGACGAATCCGAGCGATGGACGCCCCTGGACCCTTGTGACTGGGAAACTTTCACCCAAGAGTCCCGGGTTTATTGCCAATGAGATTTCGTTTCTGAAGTCCATCACCGATCGCAAGGTCAAGGCCACTCTTCCATCGCCCGCCTTACTCGGGGAGCGGATGTGGGACCCGGCCCGATCCGCCGAGGCCTACCCGCGCCGTGAGGACTTTGTGCGAGATTGCGTCCCGATATTGCGCCGCGAAGTGGAGCTGGTGAGGGACGCCGGCGCGGACATCATTCAGATCGACGATCCGCACCTGTGCCTGTTCGTCGATCCCGACGTTCGCGCCAAGTATGAGGACCCCGACGCCGCGGCCGATTTCGCGGTGGAATGCGTCAATTCGGTGGTTGAGGGAATCACGGGTGCGAAGCTCGCGGTCCATCTCTGCCGCCGCGCCGGCGCGAGGGTGCGTGGCGAGCATTCCCATGAGGGCGGGTACCGCCCGATCCTTGAGCAGCTCAACCGCTTAGAGGTTCATCACCTCACCATGGAATTCACCGCGCCCGGGGCGGGGGACATGGCGGTTTTTAAGGAACTGCGCGCGGATTTCGAGATCGGGCTGGGGTGTGTGAGCGTCGAGCCGGGGAAGATCGATTCGGGTGAGGCCATCGCCGCCCGGGTTGAGAAAGCGCTCGAGTTCCTTGCCCCGGAAAGAATCACCGTCAACCCGGATTGCGGCTTCGCTCCGGGTTCAGCCGCGGAAGTCCCGATGGATGAGGTCTATCGGAAGCTGTGCAACGAGGTCGAGGCGGCGGCGATTCTGCGGAGGCGGCATGGAGGATAGGACCGATCATCGCTTCCCATAGGCGCGGGTCTTTTGGAGCACGAAATCCCGCACCTCCGCGTCGATCCCCCGGCTGCTTTCCTCTAATCGTCGGGTTACCCCCGCCCCCTGAAATTCCCCATCCGCGACCAGGATCGGAGTCCGGTTCTTGAGCGGACTGCCTTCCCCGGTGTCCATGCGGTTGTGACCGTATCCCTCGCTCTCGGTCCAGGTGAGGGCATGCTCATCCGTTCCCACGCCGTAACACAGCTGGAAGCCATGGATGCCGCCATCCTCGCGGAACCACACGATAAGATCAAAGTAATCGTCGGTGAACCACCTCCGCCGACCCTCTCCCGGGATCTGCCGCGTCGGCAACTCAGTCAGCATCGCCGCCCCTGAACCTCGGCTTCAACCTTCTTGGCGCCCCGGAGGCCAGCGCCCGCTCGGCATGCTCGCGCATCGGGAGGATTTCAAACCGAGATGCCATCAGCTCCAGATACTCCCCCACCCTCGCGAGCTTCTTCTCGCCGGGAACCTTCATGGCCGGGAAAAACGCTAGTGACGAGACATCATCTCCCCCTAGAAAATCAAGCGGATGGAGGAGCAGCGAAGGGCCAGTTCCGGTGACCTTGCAGAGTGATAACGCCATCCGCCAATAGCGCCTTGCCAGTATCTCCGAGAATGAGGCCAGATACTGGAGATAACTCACATGAATGGGGACCTTGAGAAACGGAAGGGTGGTCACTGGGATCTCCAGGAGTTCGTCCTCGCCCAGGCTCCAACGATAGGGCTTCAAAGGACGCAATCCCTCGCCGAGTGTCCCGAACAGGAGCTTTCGCTGTTTCTTCTCCTCGGCGGAAAGCCGCGCGGTCATGAAATAGTACATGCGCGCGAGGGGGCCCAGGAAAGTCGGGAACGTGCTCGCGTCGTATCGGTATCCGCGCCTCTTCAAAACCTTGAGAACTGTCTCGGACACGCTGAATCCGGGACCGCGAAAGCCGAGGGGCCGCTGTCCGGTCACCGCCTCGAGGCGCTCCTCCGCACGGGAAAGCTCATCGTCCACCTCGGCTTCCGAATAGAGGTGCAGCCAAGGCTCATGCGCGAAGGAGTGGTTGCCGATTTCATGGCCCGCCTCGGAAAGCGCGCGGAGCGCGGCATGGTTCTTCTCCAGTGCGGCATCCTGACCGACCACAAAGAAGGTGATTGTCAGGTTCCGCTTCTTGAGGAACTCAAGGACACGCGGGACCACGATCTCCAAGTAGGAGGGATAGTCCCTCCAGGAACTCTCGCCATGCACCTTGAGGTAGGTCCACTCGTTGTCCAGGTCAAGGGAAACGCTGGCAATGGGTTTTGACATCAGATTTGGGCAAAGCGCTCCGCCGCGTTCTCGGCGAGCTGCACGGTCTCATTCACGTTCAAGGTCCCGTTGAGGATATGCGCCGAATTCACCAAGTGAAGCCCAGGCACTGAAGTCGTCATCGGGGGAACTGTCTCCGAGCACACGAGGGTGGAGAGGGGACAGACATGGCGAATGCGTGAGATCCGGAATGCCAGAACATCCTCGCGCGTAAAATGAGGATGCATGCGTTCGAGACCTCGCAAGAAGACCTCGCGGACCTCCTCGTCCGGCGTGTCGAAAAAGGGGTCATCCACGGGGAGATATCGCGGGAGGTAGACCAGGGAATGGCCCTTCAAGTGCTCCGGTTTCACCATCGCGGTCATCTCGATCACACCCGTGAAAGGAAGACCCTCATCAAGGAGGTTGGTCACATAGAATCGAGACAACGGTTTCCTCAGGAGGACCGAAGCGCAAACGATTCCCTGATAGAGGACTGACTCCAAGCGCTGATGTTCCTCGACCGATAGGCCCCTGCAAATGCGTGCCGCCAAGGGGGCCGCGGCGGTCACCACCGCATGATCGAAGGCGTGACTTTCCCCATGCTTGGTTTGTACTCGCACCCTCCCATCTTCACCCGCGACCTCCGAGATCGGACAGTTGAGCCGGAGGTCAACATCTTCCGATCTCAGCTTCTCCCCAAAACGCTCCAGGATCCGCGCGTACCCGCCGGGCAGGTACCCGAACATCTCGGTTTTGAGGCCGGTCCGACGCGCAGCATAGAGCCTTTGGATGGTTGTCCAGATGAACGCCGCCGAGGTTTTCCTGTAGTTCTCTCCGAGTTTGGAGCGGAGGAGCGGCAGCCAAAACCGCTCGAAGGTCCGGCTGCCCGACCAACGCGCCAGCCAATCCGCGACGGGAATCCGCTCCAAGCGCTTCCAGTTCTTGATCCGAGAGGCATACAGGATTGTGGCCGCGAGGCGCGCCTTGTCGATCAGGCCAAGGGCGGGGAAGCGGAGGAATTCGAGGGTGTTTGAAACCGAGTGCATTCGCCCGTTCGCGTAGACCCCAGTCCCGGTGATGACCCACTCCATTTCTCCGTCAAGGTCCAGCTCCCGCAGAATGCTCCGGAGGAACGAATCGGAAAGGAGGGTGACATGGTAGTGACGGTCCCAGACCACATCCCCCAGCGTCCAGGCGCTCGCAAGTCCTCCGAGGTGGTCGGCGGCCTCAAAGAGTGTGACTTCCTTGCCTTGCTGACGAAGGCGGTGAGCAAGTGTGAGACCCAGCATCCCGCCGCCAATAATCGCCCATTTTTGCCTGGAAGAGTTCATCGTGGTTTTGGCTGATTCGCGGATTGCATGCCGGGCGGTCTGGGTTCCAGCATTTTCCCGTACGGAGAGTATCGGAAACGATGGGAAGGAAAGTTAACCGAGCGGCGACTCCCACCTCCCTTGCGGGCTTCAGTTCCCCCCTCCCCGGACCGATGACGAAATGGGAAACCGCCGTCAACCCTATTTATGCAGGCCAAAATGGCCTCCAAGCGAGCTTTTCGCACTGGCGCGAATCGCCCGGCGTGATATCCTTGAGGATCGATTATTGGAATCATGCTCTTTCTGACTGCGGAGAGGCGGCTCCTGGCCCTCTTCCAAACCCATGGCTTCAGGCAGCTCAAAGACAGCCTGAACCTCTTACTGGATCAGCCTGTCTGGTGGTATTGCTCCGACCCGGACGAGCCGATCCATATCCTGGAGAGCCACAACAAGGTAGGGTGTGGTCTTCTCCACGATAGCGCCAGTCTGCGTGATCAGTGGCACGAAGCCACGGTCGCAGCGATCCATCAGGCCATCCGTGAACGGGTCGCGCTCATGGCCGCCAGCCCGCCGGAACAGACCCAGGTGATAGTGCCGGTGCTTTGTGGTGGGGAGACCCTGGGGACAATCGGGTTGGCCCATCTCCCAAACTACGAGCAGAGGCGTCTCTACCCCCTCCTGCCCCTTCTCACCCAACACCTTCAGCAGATCGCCGAGAGAGAACGGGCCAGCGAAGACCTCCTCGGAGTCAAGCGCCTGTGGAAAGAGGTCATCTCAACCCTCGACCTGGAGATTCTTTCCCAGCGGATCCTGGAGGAGATAGTGACTCTGCTCGATGCGCGCGAGGGGGTCATCTTGCTGGTGGATCAGGAGCACCGTCTGGTCAAGAGCGCCGCCACCGGCTTCGATCCGAATCCAAGGCTCACGGAGGAGTTTGCGATCCCATCCACACCCTACGAGAATAAGGTCTTCGCTTGGCCCCAGGCGGCGCAGATGCTTTCGGAGGGGGATCCCTTGCGAGGCTGGTTCCTCTCGCTGTTCCCTTCCAGCGTGGAAGGGCGGGGGGTCTGGGCGGTTCCGCTGACTCTGGCCGAGCGCTTGCTCGGGTTGGTTCTATGCACGGGAAGGGAGGGGGCCACACTCCTCCCCCACCAGGATGTCGCCCTCGAAACCCTGTCCCTTGGGGCCAGCGTGGCTCTCCGCAACGCGTTGGATTTCCAGCAGCTCCAGCAAAAGGCCGCCGCCTTGGGAACAGTCCATTCCGTGTACCGCCTGGTCTCCTCCAGCCGGATGCTGGGAGACCTGCTGGGTCGGAACGCGATTCTTAACCGGATGGGAAAACTTATCCTCCAAGTCATGAGCGTGAAGAAGTGCTCGGTGATGCTGCTCGATGAAACCGGCCGTCTGATTCCCTCGGTTCAAATCGGGCTGGATTCCGAGGAGATCGGGACCCGACCTTTGGAATTGGGTGAGGGGCTGCCGGGACGCGTAGCCCAAGAGGGGGCCAGCTTATTGGTCAATTCCCCCACCACCGATCCGCGCTTCGCCTCCGATCCCCCTGAGTTCTATCCGGCCGCCTCGTACCTTTCCGTCCCGATGTTCGAGGCCGAGGTGATCGGGGTGCTCACGGTGGGGGGGAGAATCGGGCACAACGCGCGATTCACCGAGGGGGACCGCGAGGTGCTTCACACCATGGCCGAGCAGGCGGTGATGGCGCTCCTCAACATCGAGTTCTTCGAGCGCCAGGAGCGGATCGCCCTCCAGACCATGAAGGTCTTCGATAATCTCTTCGAGACCGGGGACCCGGACCTGCGCGGGAAGGCCCACCAGCTCGCTCGGTTCATGGACTCCTTCGCGGCGTTCCTCAAGATCGACGCGCAGACAAGGCAGCTGTTCCAGATCGCGGCGTTCATTCACGGGGCCTCCACGGCCCGCGTTCCCACCCTTGCCTCCGGCGAGAAATCGGAAGACTCCGCGCTGGATCGAAATGAGATCGCCGTGAGGATGGCCCGCCGGCTTGAACTCCCGGATTCCGTGGTTGCGATTCTGAAGGACCTGGATGAATGCTTTGACGGTAGCGGCGGACCGAGGGGGTTGCGCGGCGAGGAAATCTCGATGGGAGCACGGATGCTCACCCTTGCGGATTCGTTTTTCGCCGAAGGGGACTCCGGAGGCGGCCAGCCAGGGGAGGTGCTCGACCGTCTGCGGGGTCAGTCCGGTCAAAGGTTTGACTCGAATCTGTTCGAATCGCTCTCCGAGTTCCTGAACACCGCCGAGGGAGCCGATACGGGGGGATCGCCCTCTTGATCCTTGTCGGCGGCCCGTTCAAATTATCCACCCAGGGAGGCGCGCGGGACGCCCGCGCGGGCGTGAGCGATGATCGGCCTTCCGCGGCGCTTCAGGATGGGGGGAAGTGAAATGAATCGAGGAGTTCTTCGATCCCGAATGGCGTGGATATTCACGACCAGACTGTTCTTGTTGCCGTTTCTCTTGGGCGCGTCGATTCCCGCGCTTGCCCAGTCGGAGAGCCGCGAGCTCAGTCCGCTCCAACTCGAGGAGAAGTTTCAGCAGGCCTACACGATCATTGAAGAGCGCTACATCGAGCGTGTCCAAACCGGCAAGTTGCTGATTTCCGGCATCACCGAGATGCTCCGGGCCGCGGGCCTATCGAATCTCAAATACTCGGATGTGGTGCCTCCCACTCACCCGCGCGGGTCCCGCAAGGACAACTTCGAGGCTTTCCGGCTGGCGATTCAGGCGATCCGAGTGAAGTCCGGGGCGAAGGTAGACCTCGACACCCTGGTCTCAGGCATGATCCGCGGGATGGTGAGCGAACTGGATGATGGCTACAGCTCCTATCTCGAACCTGAGAAGAACCGTGAACTGGTCAAGTACCTCAAGGGTGAAACCGAGAGTTTCGGCGGGGTTGGGGTCCTGATCGAGTTCAAGGATGGGGTTTGCAAGGTGGTCCATCCGCTACCCGACACCCCCGCCTATCGGGCGGGGATTCGTCCGGGAGATGTGGTCTTGGAGGTGGATGGGCATCCGGTGCGCAATCAGGATGAGGCGGTGGACCGCATGAAGGGCGATCCGGGCACTCGCGTGGCGGTGACCATCCGTCGCCCCGATATTCCAGACCCGTTGACCTACGAGCTGGTGCGCCAGACCATTTTGCACCCCGAAATGGAGAGAATCCTGCTCACCGAGGATGTGGGCTATGTCCGCCTGAACAGCTTCAATGAGAACAGCGCCAAGGGACTCGCCGAGAACCTCCATTTTCTCTCCGGGATGGGGATGAAGAAGTGCATCCTGGATCTCCGTCGCAACTCGGGCGGGCTTCTGAAGGCGGCGGTCGAGGTGTCCGAGATCTTTCTGCCGAAAGGGAGCCTGGTGACCGAAACAAGGGGCCGAGTCTCCTCCGATAGCCGGAAGTACCGGACTCAAGGAGATTCCGGCTTCACCCAGATCCCGCTTGTGGTGCTGGTGGATGAGAACACGGCCAGCGCCGCCGAGATTGTGACCGGCGCGATCCGCGACAATCGCCGCGGCAAGGCGGTGGGGATGACCACCTTCGGGAAGGGGACAGTCCAGGAGGTGATCCCGCTGGATGATGAATCCGCGCTGAAACTGACCGTGGCCAAGTACTACACGCCGAGCGGAATCTGCATCAACAGCACGGGGATCAAGCCTGACTACACGGTCAAGGTCGATCCCCTCAAGGTGATGAATCCGGCCCTGTATGAGGAACCCTCCAAGGTTGACCGGGCCGCCCTGGCCGAGGATCTTCAGCTCAAGAAGGCCCTGGAGCTGCTTGGGGTCACCCTTCCGCTCGTAGGAAGTTGAGCCGGTCCCAGCATGGGGTTTGGAAGGGTCACTGTCGGCCTCTCTCTCCTTTATTCGGGAAACTGGAGTGGGACCGGCTATTACACCGACCGGGTCGCCGAGGCCCTTGCAGCTCTGGCGGAAGAGGGGATTGAGGGACTTGGCCTGGGGCCTGAAAACTTCCCCTTCGATCAACCCTATCCGATCCCCCTGCGACCCGTTCCGAGGCTTAGCCTGCGCTGGCCTTTTGAGCGTGGGGCGACCTGGATCTCCCGGGATCGCACCCAGGGGGTGAATCTGCTGCATTACCCCGCCGCTGTCGGCCCGCCGCGCCACGACCTGCCGATTGTCGCCACCCTCCACGATGTGGGTCCGTTCCTTCATCCGGAGTGGTTTCCGCCGCTCAAGCGCCTGTACTTGTGCCGAGCGATCCGGTCGGTTGTGCATCACGCGCGACTTGTGCTCGCGGACACTCAGTGGCAGGCGGAGCGGATCAGGCAAGTGTTTCCAGAGTGCGCGGAGAAGCTTCGAGTTGTCCCCCCGGTTGTGAGCGCGGAGTTCCGCTCCTCCGTGGGCGATGCGCCTCCGGAGCAGTCCGAAACCGAACAATCCCCTTTCATCCTTGGAGTCGGAACGCTGGAGCCGAGGAAGAACATCGAAAGGTTGATCCAAGCCTGGCGCCTATCCGGGTTCGAGGGGGACCTGCACCTGGTGGGGCGCTGGGGCTGGAAATGCCAGGGAATTCGTCGCCTTCTGGATTCGATCGGGGCGCATTCGAGGGGGGAGTCTGGAGAGGATGTCTGGACCCTTCGCTATGGACGCCGGGTTATCCGCCGGGAGTTCCTCCCCTCGGCGGAGCTCGCCGGTCTGTATCGGACCGCGCTTTGTCTGGTCTATCCCTCCCTGTTCGAGGGCTTCGGCCTCCCCGTGCTGGAGGCGATGTCCTGTGGCTGCCCGGTGGCCGTGAGTCGGGAAAGCGCAATGGCGGAGATTGCAGGAGAGGCGGCATGGACTTTTGACCCGACGGATGTGGAATCAATGGTCACGGTGATCGAACAGGTGAGCGGAGGGGAGGGCGCGCGAACGGCAAAGACCCGCGCCGCGCTGGAGGAGTCGAGGAAATTCTCGCCTCAGGCCTTCGCCCAAGTGCTCCTGAAAGCCTACCGGGAAGCTTCCTCGAGCTCTAAATAGCCACCCGTTATTCGCTCCCTTGCCAGACTGTGGAGAACCCCAGAAGGGTTTCACAGGGCATGGCCTCTTTGGATGCCTTGGCTTCGCCGATCACCGCGAGCAGATCGACGGCATTGATGGCTCCGTTTCCATCCAGATCGAATGTGGCGATTCCTTGCGGAGTATTGGCTGGTGATGGCTGGGCTTCAGGAGTCTCCGTTACGGATTGGGAATCCCCGGACACAAGGAAGAACGCCACTCCGTGGTCCCGGGACCCGAAACCCACGAGGTCTCCCTCTTGTTCCACACATCGGACTTCCGTCTCGATCCGATACGAGTCCTGGAATCCCGGTGGGAAAACCTGGTCAACCAAGACTGGGTGTTGGGGATCGCTCACATCCATCTTGAGGAGGCCGCCGCTGCCGCCGGCGAGCCAAACTAACGCCTCCTCGGCATGTAGCCCCCAGAGAAAGCTGTCCATGTGGGATTGAGACAGCAAGGCTGGATTGCCGGGGTCGGAGAAATCCAAGCCCAAGAAATCATATCCCGCCGCGACATAGACCTGAGAGCCGACCATGGAGACATGCTGAAGCGAGTAGCTGGGTACCAGTTGGACTGAGCCCAGATCCGTTGGGTGCAAGGGGTTCGTGGCCTGCAAGAGCCAGACCTTGTCATGCCCAATCAGGACCAGTCGATTGCCCCATTGGTCCATGTCATAGATCGCGGTGGCGAAAAGTCCCTGTCGAAGAGGTTGAATAGGCGTTCCGAACGGAGGCAGGGGGGGATCAATATCATAGATTGAAATCCCCCAGTTCGCTTCGTACAGATACGAACCGACAATCTCAACCGCGTTGGCCTGACCGGAACCCAGATTCCCACCGACCAGAATCGGGTCGGTGGGGTGTGAGGTATCGAACGCGCCGAAGCCATGCGCGGCGGCGGCATACAGACGGTCCCCTGAGATGTCCAAATCATCAACCTCAGAAATTGAGCCCCGAGTGAACGAAGTCACCCTGGGCACGGACAAGTCCGTTATATCCACCGCCCACAGGGCGCATCCCCATCCGTTTCCACCTCCCACATAGGCCACATTCCCGGCGAGGAGAATCGATCTCGCCCACGCGGGCTCACTGTATTGCCCCAGGAGTTCCGGCGACCCCGGGTGGGTGACATCAATTCCTTGTATCCCGTCGTACTCGTTGGCTGTCCAAAGGGTGGTCGCGTCCAAGACCATGTCCACAGGTTTCAGGTTCGGATAGTCCAGCACACCCAAATCGAATGGGGTTTCGGAGAAGGGGGTTGCAGAGTGAGAGAAATCGTAGGCCCGGAGGGCGTCGTCCGCGACGTACAGAGCCTCCCCCAACACCTCGCACCGGCAAGCCCGATTCACGTTCTGATCGGTGACAGTTACCACGACCGGACTCGCTGGGTTGGAGACATCAATGGTGAAGAGACGGTCCCGGTTCTGCAGGACTACATGGGTCCCCTGTTTGACCAGGCACGCCCTGTAATTGGAGCGAACTTGCGGAGTGTCCACCCAGCCCAGCATGGGAAGTGCTCCTTGGGGGGTCGATATATCCAAGATCACGAGCCGCTGGGAGGAGTCGGCCAGGTAAGCCAGATCGCCTTCGAGGAGGAAGTCCTCCGCGCCCGCGCCGACGGAGGACATAGCGATTCCAGTCGGATTCCCCGGATCTGAAACATCCAGGACCAGGAACGGGGTCGCCAGCGGTTTGATATCGGACGACACAAAGGCATGTGATCCCCGGACCCGGATTCTCTTGACCCGTTGACGATAGGGGTGAGTCCAAGAGCCCAGAAGCGTTGGATCAGCAGGATTCGCGAGGTCGAAAACGAACACACTCCCACGGATATCGCCGACATACGCGCGTGATCCCGCGACCGCGATGGCGGTGATGATCTCAGGCTGAACAAGGCGGGTGACAAACCGGGGATGCGCCGCATCGGACACATCCAAGACCGTGAAATGCACTCCGAAAGCCGTGTATACGTAGCCTCCACTCACCGCTAGAGTCGTGTTTGCCCCGCCCAGGGAACCAATAATCTCAGGCGTGGACAGGCATACACTGGGGGACAGGATCAGTGTAGAAATGAGCCAAATCGGGGCAAATAGGGGGAAGCAGGAGGTCATTACACTTCGATGCATATGCATGACGAAGCCTCCTTGAGAATAAGTAATATAACATTGTCATTCTATGGCTTTTCTAATGCCTGTCAAGGGGGAGCTTTTCAGTTGTCGAAAAAGTGGCCGGTGGCTTGACCCAGGCATATTCAGCAAATAAAATCCACTTTTTCCGGCTTTGGCCGTCAGCCTAGAAAGAATTCATCAATCCCGGGGGGAGTGCGTGCGACCTTTCCAGTCTATCTCATGGCTTATTGTGCTGCCCATAGCTCTGTCGGTTGGGGTGGCTTCCGCGGGAGAAGCGCTCCTTTTTTCGGTCTCTCGAGTCTGGCCGACTGGAAGCGAGCGGAGCCAAGATACCCCACTCGTTCTGATGAACGCGGATGAAGTCTCCGCCGCCACAGTCAGCGGGGTTCCATCAATTTCGCTCCCCCCCTCCGAAGACCCCTATGTCGAAACCGAATGGACCTTCCGCTATCAGGGCGAATTCCCACGGGGGGCCACTTTCACCCTGGAGGTGGAATTCCTCGACAACGGGGCGGGGGTGATCGAGGCCGCGCTCCTTACGGACGATCATTTTGAGGGAACCTTTAAGGCTGCCCGGAGGGCGTGCTCCTACACTCGACTCAACACCGGCAAGGTTCGCCGAGCATGGTTTCAGTTTGGGAACCCCAACCTCGAATGGCCCAAGACCGCGCCCCCGCATCTCAAGATCACCGGGCTTCAGCACCTGATCGCCATTCGTTCGATACCCAATCCGAGCCGCGAGGAATGGGACCGGCATATCGAGGGGATCCCACGCGACCTCACCCCCATGCTGACCCTAGACCGTCCCACGGAGCTGGTCTGCTCGGCCGGGGTGGATCACCGCGGCGACATGGAAAGCCTCCGGAAGTCCATCGACACGGTTCGCGAGCTGGCCCCTCTCGCGCGCGTTCTCGGCTTCACCTCGGTCGAGTCTTATGTCCGCTGGGATTTCGTGGAGCCGAGGGAAGGGGAGTTTGACTTCTCGGCTTATGATGCCGTGGTGGAGGCCATCACCGGCTGTGGCCTGAAGTGGTTTCCGCTGTTGATCGTGGGGTCGGCGTACTCCCTGCCGGGGTGGTTCCAGGGGGGACCGGAGGATGTCGGCTTTGTTTGCCTCGAGCATGGGGAAACCAATCCGATTCAAAGCATTTGGAGTCCGTTCCACCAGCGCCATGTGATCCGATTTCTCACGGCGTTCGGGAGACACTACGAACCCAAGGGGGTTCTTGAAGGGGTTCGCCTCGGACCGAGCGGGAACTTCGGCGAGTCGCAGTATCCCGCTGGGGGCAACTGGGGCTATCGGGGCATGCCGATGCACATTCATATCGGATACTGGGCTGGAGATGCATACGCCAAGACCGCCTTCCAATCCTTCTTGCGGACAAAATACTCGTCCATTGAGGCGCTCAACCATGCCTGGGAGACCAAGCACGCCGGTTTTGAGGAGATACGCCCGCAGCTTCCAACCCAGTACCGAACATACCGCGGCCGCCTGGACATGACCGAATGGTACACCCAGGCCATGACCGACTGGTGCGACTGGTGGGCCAAGGAATCTCGCAGGGCCATGCCCAAGACCCGGATCTATCAATCCGCGGGAGGCTGGGGTTTTCGCGAGGCCGGGACCGATTTCTCCGGCCAGACCAAGTCGATGGTGGCGATTGGCGGCGGCATCCGGATGACCAATGAAACCGACAGCTATCTCCAGAACTTCTATGTCAATCGCCTTGCCGCCACCGCCGCTCGGCACTACCGGGTCCCGCTTGGTTATGAACCGGCGAGTTCGCACACCGCAAGGGGAACAGTCGGGCGTCTGTTCACCTGCATGACCACAAACGCGCTGCACTTCTTCACCTACTCCGGAAACATCTTTCCCCGCCAGATGTCGATCGCGCGTTGGCTCGAATACGCCCCAATGCTGGACACAAGAGGAGAACCTCTTGTCGAAGTTGCGGTCTACTACCCCGAAACCATGAACCAGCTCGATGAGGGCGCCTTCCGCCACCTCTACGGCTGGGGCTTCTTCCCCCGCGCGGCCGCGATCCGGAACGAGATCGAGGTCGATCACCTGGATGAACGTCTGATTCGCGAGGGGTTTCTGGACCGCTACAAGGTCCTGGTCTTCGCCTGGGGGAATGTCATCGAGGCGGATGTGCTGGCGGTGATCGACCAATGGGTCCGCAAGGGTGGGACCGTTATCTATCCCTCGTTCCCGCGCGGACCCCTCGAAACAGTCGAGGGGGATGCTTCGGTCTACAGCCGATGGGAGATCGGCGACACCGGGGCCGGAGAGTTCGCTCGTTTCCAGGGGGACATGGAGCCGCCCAGTCTCTATGGAGAATATGTGAAGGAGATTCTCCTGGAGGAGGATTCCCTCCATTCCTGGACAATGGCCGCGCTCCGCGCCAAGCACCCGGATCAGGTCTTCCTGAGCGTGCTTGAAGACGGTTCCCTTTTTGTGCTCAATTACAGCGAGCGCGAGGCCGAGATTGAATTGGAGGGAGTGGTCGGCGACACCCTCCCGCCCTATTCCATTCGCCGGTATCGATTGCCTCAATGACCCGGTGGAAGGCGCCCGCGCTCCTTCCGGAACCGAGGGGGGGAACCTGTGTGTCCTGACTTCCTCCAATCCAACCTCGAAACCCTGAGTCGCCGCAATCCCGCCTTGGCTAACCGGATCCGAAACCTTCCGGCGAGCACCTCCGTTGCCATCGCAGCGGCGGACTCCGGAGATCCCACCGCGGAGGTTATCCTCCCGGACGGGACCCGGAAGCGACTCCACAGCCGCCGGGATCCCCGCCGAGAAGCCGCGCAATGGGCCGAGTCTCTCGAAGGGGGAGGCTCAAGAACCCATGCCCTTTTCGGAATCGGCCTCGGCTATCCCGTGGAGGAGTTCCTGCGTGTCCGCGGGAAGGACCTCGGGTCGCTGTGGTGTTTTGAGGCGTCCCCGAATGTTTTCCGCGCGATGCTTTCCTGGAAAGACTGGCGCCGGCTGATCGAGGATCCCAATGTGCTTCTCTTCGTGGGATGCGAGGAGCAAGAGGTGCGCGCGCTGGCCGCGGAGCGTTTTCAGCAGATCATCGTCGATGGGATCGAAATCGTGGAGTATCCTCCCGCCGCTCACCTTGACCCGGAGTGGCGCGAGGCGCGGCGACAGAATCTCCTCGACCTGGTGCGGCAGTGGACCTCGGAGATGCTCACCGTGATGGAGCGCGGCCCCCTGTTCCAGCGGAACACGCTCGCCAATTTCCGCGCCCTTGGCGATTCGTTTCTGTTTCGAGATGTCGGCCAAGTCCTCCAAGGTGGCCCTGCGATACTGGTCAGCGCCGGTCCGAGCCTCAACAAGAACGCGGACCGCCTCCAGGCGGCCAAGGGAAGGATCCCCATTGTGGCGGTGGACACCGCGCTTCGGATTCTCCAGCGCCATGGGATCACTCCGGACCTTGTGGTTTCGATCGACCCGCTCGGCCTTTCGGCGCGCCACTTCGAGGGGGTCCAAGGCCTCGAAAACATCCCCCTCGCCTATGACCTCGAATGCACCCCCGAGGTCGCCCAGCGCCACCCCGGCCCGTGTTTCCTCGTGGGGAACAACAAGCCCATCCTTTACGGTTGGTTTGAGGAGATCACCGGCCCCCTGGAGCGCCTCACCAAGGGGCTGACCGTAGCTCAGGCCGCTTTCCTTCTGCTTGCGCGCTGGGGCGCGGACCCGATTGTTCTGGTCGGCCAGGACCTCTCCTTCGAGCGCGAGGGCGGTAAGACCCACGCCGACGGGGCGGCGTTTCAAGGCCGCTTCGTACCGGCCGGAGGCGGGGGAGGGAAGTGGGAGGACCCCCTCAACCCGAAGGGCTTGGAGGAGATTTCGGTGCTCTGGGTCCCCGCCAACGATGGCGGCAAGGTTCCCACCACCCACACCCTCTTCGCGTACCTTAAACGCTTCGAGGAAGACATTGCGACGACCGGCGCGCGAGTGATCAACGCCACCGAAGGAGGCGCGCGGATTCATGGGGCGGCGATCCGTTCTCTCGAAGAGGCCTTGGATCAGATTCTCCCTCGTGTAGAGGGGCCTTTTCCCGGTTTTACCGGTGCGCGGACACTCCAGCGACTGGGAGAGAGGTATCCCGCGGAGCTTGAGCGCATGCGCGAGGAAATGCTCAGCTTACTCGCCCATGGGCGCGAGCATTGCAAAGCCGGCTATCAGGTTTCGGACAAGCTTTGGAGGGATCTGGGATGGAAGAACCTCTCGGACCGAGAAGCGCGCGCGCGCTTTGAGACGATCTTCTCCCACTACGGGTGGATTCGCGACACCAGGAAAGTCCAAATGCTCATCGACCGAGGGGTCATGAAATCCCTCTACATGCTTCACAAGGGAGACCTGCCCCCACCGGAGGAGCGAACCCCCGAGCAGGATCGGGTGGTCGCCGAGCGCTACCGCGCCTTTTTCGCCGAGGCGCTCGACGCAATCCGGTCGGGGATTGAGATCCTGAGCTGATCGAGATGTCACTCCATGTCGATTTCGCGCACCCGCTTCTGGTCCCGACGGATCTCCACATTCTTCCGGACCTGATCCAGGAGATCGTCCGGATTCGGCACGGCGGGGATCAGGAATTCCGGATCGGTCTTGTCCGAAGTCATCAGGACCAGGTTCCCCAGGCCCACGATGCGAAGCAGGAATGGGCGATTCACCGCCATGTCCTTGACCCGATAGAGTTCGAGCTCGGCCTGAGTCTTGGAGAGCACTCCCTCCGAGCGACGGATCCGCTCCGATGTGAGGGTGTACCACTCGCACCGTAGAACCAGCCATTTCCAGAAGCCGAAGATCAGGACCGGCAAGATCAGGAGCGCGGCTGGCGGTGTGGCGAAGGAGGCCACGCCGAGCCCCACAATGAGCACTCCGCACAGAAAAAACACCCCGAAATTAGTCCACTGCGAGGGAGCCCCCTCCCAAAGGATTTCCTCGGCCATGTTCCGCCTCCGTTCATGCTGAGTTCAGATCCTCATTATCCGCGCCCGGGCGCTCCGGAAATAGCCCCTCCGGGCGAGCCTCGGTTCACTGGTGGACTCTTCCGGATTGGTCTAGGCTTATGCCTCGGAATTGCCCCCCATGAGCCTCGACACCTTCACTCGGAGAGGTCCGTTCCTCGGCGTGTTTTTGCTGGCCATGGCCACGCTCATGCACGAGGTCCTCCTGACCCGCATCTTCAGTGTCACCATGTGGTACCACTATGCCTTCGCGGCGATCTCCGTGGCCATGTTCGGGATGACTGTCGGGGCCAATTGCGTTTACCTTTTTCCCAATCACTTTGCCCCCGAAAGATCGAAACGTCACCTGACCCACTATTCCCTGTGGTTCTCCGTGATGATCGTGCTCAGTTTCGCTTTGTACTTGCGGATCCCGTTCGCCGACCCGGCCGAATTCTCGGCCTGGGTGTTTGGGCGGATCGCCCTCACCTACGCGGTGGTTTCGATCCCCTTTGTGTTTTCCGGAATTGCGATCTGCCTTGCGCTCACCCGCTTCCCATCCCAGGTGAGTCGGATTTACGCCTCCGACCTCGCCGGCGCGGCGCTCGGCTGTCCCGCGCTGGTGTACCTCCTGGAGGTATTGGATGGCCCGAGCGCGGTGGTGTTCATTGCGCTGGTCGCCGCCTCTTCAACCTTCTTCTTTGCGGGGGAGAGCGGTTCGGTGGGGGTCCGTCGCGCGGCTTATGTCGTGGCGCTCGGGTTCATCGGGTTGGTCGTGGCCAACGCGTGGCTCGCGCGCGAGGGTGAGGCGTTCCTCCGCCTCCGGTGGGTCAAGGGGGGCATGGAAGGCAAACCGCTGTACGAGAAGTGGAACTCTTTCTCGCGCATTCATGTCCAGGGGAACCCCGATGAGCCGGTCCCCCCCGAAAGTTGGGGGAGCGCCCTCGGGATTGGGACTCGCCCCCCGATCCGTCGCCTGTCCCTGTGGCTGGACTCCACCGCGCAGACCCATCTGATCGGACATGAGAGCGATGAGCGCAGGCTCGAGTTTCTCAAGGAGGATGTCACCGCTTTCGCCTACCATGTGCGCACGATCACCGATGTGCTGGTTGTGGGAACCGGCGGGGGCCGGGATGTACTGACAGCGCTTCAGTTCGACGCCGCGCGAATTACCGGCGTGGAGATCAATCGCAATGTCCTGCACGCCGTGAATGTTCGCTTCGGGGATTTCACCGGCCACCTGGACCGGAACCCGCGCGTCCAGTTCATCAACGACGAAGCCCGGAGCTACATCACTCGTCAGAAGGGGCGCTTTGGCTTGATCCAGATTCCCATGATCGACACCTGGGCGGCCACCGCCGCGGGGGCCTTCGTCCTTTCCGAAAACGCTCTATACACGGTCGAAGCTTGCACCGCCTTCTTGGAGAAGCTCAAACCGAACGGCATGCTCTCAATCACGCGCTGGCATGTTCAAAGCAGCCCTTGGGAGATTTCCCGCACGATCACCCTGGTCCTGGAGGCGCTCAAGCGGGTCGGCGCGAAGGATCCAAGGGATCACTTGCTGGTGATCAGCGCGTTTCCGCCGCTCAGCGATGTCGGGGTGGCCACGGTGCTTGCGAGTCGTTCACCCTTCGCCCTGTCGGAGCTGTACCGCGCCGAGGGCGTCGCCGCGCGGATGCGTTTCCGCGTGGACATCTCGCCACGTTCGGCCTCGACCCCGCTATTCGAGAGCCTCGCCTCCGGGCGGCCTCTGGCGGAGTTTTCCGAGGACCTACCGGTGACCCTTGCGCCGCCCACGGATGACTCCCCCTTCTTTTTCAACATGTTGAAGTTCTCCCATGTTCTCGACCGGGAGGCCTGGGGCGCGGGGCCGGTCGCGTTCAATCAAAAGGCGGTGTTCGCCCTCGGCGCGCTGCTTCTCACCGCCACAATCCTCACCCTCGCGTTCATCCTCCTCCCGCTGTGGTTGCGCGCGGAAAGGCCCGCATTCCGCACCGGACTGCCCCTGTTCCTCCTGTTCGCCGCGATCGGAATCGGCTTCATGCTTGTGGAGATCTCGCAGCTTCAGCGCCTCACTGTGTTCCTGGGACATCCCACCTACAGCCTGACCGTAGTCCTGTTCGCGATCCTGCTTTCGAGCGGTCTCGGGAGTTTTTTGACTCGGGGAATTGTCAATCCCGCCTTTGTCGGCGTGGTCCTCTTCTTGCTGCTGCTCGGATCGCTTACCGTTTATGGCTGCTACACCCCGCGTCTGGTGGAGGAGATGCGCGGCGAATCGACCGGGATAAGGATTCTCGTGGCCGCGGCGATTTTGTCCGGGATCGGGATCTTTCTCGGAATGCCCTTTCCACTCGGAATGAAAGCGGCCTTGGTCCGGTCCCCGAAGCTGGCGCCGTGGCTGTGGGGAATCAATGGAGCGACCTCCGTCCTGGCCTCGATCCTGGCGGTGGTGATCGCCCTGCTATGGGGGATCTCGGTTTCGTTCTGGGCGGGGCTGGGGTGCTATGTTGTGGCCACCCTCGCGTTCATTTGGTCCTGCCTTCAGGAGGGCTACTCCACCGTGCCAAAACCCAACTACCCCTTCACTAGCGAAGGGGAGTCGGTTATGGAAGTCACGGCGGATCATCCCGAGGACTGAGCGCGCGGCCTCGGCGCGCTTTCCACGAGAAGGGCTTGAACGGAAACCCGGATGGGCGTGACTTGGAAAACGCGGGACTGGAGCCTCTATGTCGGAGTGTTCCTGGTTTCCATGGCGATCCTCATGTACGAAATCTTGCTCACGCGGATCTTCAGCGTGACCATGTGGTACCACCATGCCTTCGCCGCGATCTCGATCGCGCTCTTTGGGCTTTCGGCGGGGGCCAACCTGGTATATCTGCTTCCCTCCCATTTCACGCCGGGGAATACGCGGCGTCATCTGGCGTTCTACTCGCTCGTTTTCGCGGTCACGATGGTCATTTCGTTCGCGATCTACTTGACCATCCCTTACAAAGATGTGCCCGGGGCCACATTCCGTGAGGCTCGCGCGCTGATTTCAACTTATGTCGTTTCGGCCATCCCGCTGGTCGTTGGCGGCGTGGTGATATGCCTCGCTCTGACGCGTTATCCGGAGAGGCTCGGGCGCGTGTATGCCGCCGACCTGATCGGCGCGGCCTGCGGGTGCGTGGCGGTCTGGGGAATCCTGGAGGCGACCGATGGCCCCTCGGCGGTGGTGTTCGTGGCCGCTCTCGGCGCCCTTGGGGGGTTCGCGCTTCTTTGGGGGGAGCCGATCCCGGGCATGCGAATCTCGGCTGGGGTTCTCGCGCTGGCGCTGGCGGCTTTTGCCTGCTGGAACACGGCGTTGGCGCGCGAGGGCGAGGCCCTCCTGCGCATTCGCTGGGTCAAGGGAAAGCGCGAGCTGCCGCCCCTCTATGAGAAGTGGAACTCATTCTCTCGGATACAGGTTGGGACCAAGGATGTTCCCCAAGGGGACATGATCCTCGCCCGCATCGATCCCAAACGCCCGGTCCGCCAACTCCCCCTCCAGATCGATGCGGGAGCCTTGACCGCCATGGTCAATTTCGAGGGCGACTACTCCCGGCTCGACTTTCTCGAAACGGATGTTGTCAACCTTGCCTACCATGTTCGCCCGCCGACCGATGTCTTGGTGGTCGGAGCGGGAGGGGGGCGCGACATCCTCTCGGCCCTCCATTTCGGGGCCGAGTCGGTGCTGGGGGTCGAGCTGAACGGAGATATCCTCAAGACGGTCCATGGACGCTTTGGGGATTACACCTCCCACCTGGACCGCGATCCGAGAGTCCGCTTTGTCAATGACGAGGCCCGCAGCTTCATCACCCGTCAGAGGGACCGGTTCAGTCTGATCCAGATTTCGCTGATCGACACCTGGGCCGCCACCGCCGCCGGGGCCTTTGTGCTCTCGGAAAACAGCCTGTACACCCTCGAGGCCTGGAGGGAGTTCCTTTCCAAGCTCAAGCCGAACGGCATCCTGTCTTGCTCCCGGTGGCATGTGCCCCGCGCGCCCTGGGAGATGTACCGCACGGTCTCCCTGGCTGCCGGCGCGTTGAGGGAGATTGGAATCGAGAACCCGCGCGCTCACCTGATCCTCGCCAGTGTCCAGGCGCCGGCGGTCAAGTACGGTGTCTGCTGCCTGCTCACCAGCCGCTCCCCCTACACCGCGCAAGAAGTGGCCAAGGTGGAGGAGATCGACCGCGACCCAGGTTTCGAGGTCATCCTCACGCCCGAGCGCGCCACGGACCGCATGGTGGAGCAGCTCGCGGATGGGATCTCGCATGCTGTCCTCACCGCCGATCTTCCCGTGGACCTTTCCCCCCCAACCGATGACTCCCCTTTCTTTTTCAATATGCTCAAGCTGAGCCACATGTTCCACGCCGCGGACTGGTGGAGGGGGCCGGTGGCCTTCAACATGAAGGCGGTCAACACCCTGGGAACTCTTCTGCTCACCGCGCTGGCTCTTTCGCTGGCCTTTATCCTGGTCCCGATCCGGGTGAAGCGCGGTTCCGGGGCGGATTCCGCCGGGTGGGCGCTCTCGACCTTCTTCGCTTCCATCGGCTTGGCCTTCATGCTGGTGGAGATCTCCCAGATGCAGCGACTGGTGGTGTTTCTCGGCCACCCGGTCTACGGGCTCTCCGTGGTCCTCTTCTCGCTCCTTCTTTCGAGCGGAGTCGGGAGCTACTTGACCGAATCGTTCCGCCTCTCTCGCGCGGGAGAGGTGAAGCTGTTCATCGCGCTGCTCGCTGCGCTGTTGCTCTTCGGTCTTGCCACCCCGGCCCTCATCTCGCATTTCCGCTCCGCGACCAACCCCGTGAGGATTCTCGTGGCGGTTGGGCTGCTGTCCGGAATCGGGGTGTTCATGGGGATGCCCTTGCCCCTCGGCATGAAATGGGCGCAACGCCGGAACCCCGATCTCACCCCGTGGCTGTGGGGGGTGAACGGCGCCACCTCGGTGTGCGCCTCGATCCTGGCGGTGGCGATTGCCATGACATGGGGGATTTCCACCGCGTTCTGGACCGGATGCGGGTTCTATGCCCTGGCTTTCCTCTGTTTCGCCCGTGCGGGTGTCGGCGAAAGCCCTCGCCAAACGGCCTGAAGACCCGCTTTTCAGCACCCGCCGTTGGCCGGTTCGGGACCCGCCGGGGTAGATTAACCGACAAGCCCGGACCTGCTACAATTCCCCCATGTTTCTCAAGAAAGTGGAGGTATGATTGCTGTGCCCAAGGAACACGTGCGCCCCTACCGAAATGAACCGGGCTATTTGACAGCCCCCCCGATTCCGGTCTTTCAATTCCATCGTCCCCTGCGGGAGGTCCTTGCCGAAGGCCAAATGACCAAGGCGGAGGCCAAGAAGCTCCTTGAGGTGATGATTCGCATCCGGATCTTCGACACCACCATCGGCGAACTCAAGAACGAGGTCTACAAGGATCCCTCGGTCAAATACCGCGGAGCCACCCACTTGTGCGTGGGGCAGGAGGCGGCGGAGGCCCCGATCGCGGTGGTGCTTCGGCCCGACGACTACATCACCTCGAACCACCGTGGCCACGGCCACTCGATCTCCAAGGGAACCGACACCAAGGCGATGATGGCCGAGATGTTCGGGCGCGAGGCGGGCTGCTGCAAGGGCAAGGGCGGTTCGATGCACGTGGCCGAATTCGAGCGCAACCACCTGGGGGCCAACGCGGTTGTGGGCGGGGGACTGTCCATCGCCGGGGGAGCGGGACTGGGGGTCAAGTACGCCAAGTCCGGGCAGGTGGTCATCTGTTTCATCGGGGATGGCGCGGTCCATGAAGGGGTCTTCAACGAGACCCTGAATTTCGCCTCCGCGCTCAAGGTCCCAGTGATCTTCGTGGTCGAGGACAATGGCGCGGCCATGACCGGGCGCCTGGAGGACACCTCCAACATCGAGAACTGCGCGGTGCGCGCCTGGGGCTACAACATCCCCGGCGAGGTGGTTGACGGCACCGACGCCCTGGCATGCTGGGACGCCTATCGGCGCTGGACCGATTACGCCCGCGCGGGAAACGGTCCGGTCCTTTTGGTGATGATGGTCATGCGCTACAAGGGGCACTCCCTTTCCGACTCCTGCAAGACCTACCGCAGCGACGCCGAGGAGAGCCTCTGGATGGAGCAGGACTGCGTCCGCAAATACGAGGCTCAAATCCTCGACGCCGGGGTGATGACCCGCGAGGAGATCGAGGCCCTTCGCGCCGACATTCAGAAAGAGATCGATGAGGCCGTGCAGTTCGCCTGGAAAGCTCCCGAGCCTCCCCTCGAAACCATGCTGGATGATGTCTACTCGAAGTCCTTCGATCCCGAATACTTCAAGCTCAAGAGCTACCGCCATTACTCGGAGGCGACCACCGAGCGAAAGCTGTCCATCAAGGACGCCATCAACGAGACCCTCGCGCAAGCCTTCGAGAACGATCCCCGAGTCATCTCCTACGGCGAGGATGTGGGTCCCTATGGCGGCGCTTTCGGGGTGACCGCCGGACTGACCGAGAAGCATGGGGTCGAGAAGAATTTTGACGCGCCCTTGTCCGAGGGGGCGATTGTCGGGTTCGGCTTGGGGGCCTCCATGACCCAGAAGCTCATCCCGGTCGTGGAGATCATGTACAACGACTTTCTCGCCCAGGCCGAGGATCAAATTCAGAATCAGGCCGCCAAGGCGCGCTACATGTACGGCGGCAAGGCCAAACGCACCTTTGTGGTCCGGACCACCATCGGGGGCGGGAAGGGATACTCGTGCCAGCACGGGCAGGAACTGGTCTCCAAGTACTCCAACATGCCGGGTCTGTATGTGTGCGTTCCGGCGACCCCCTTCGACGCCAAGGGGTTGTTGAACACCGCGATCTACAGCGAGGACCCGGTGATCTTCTTCGAGCACCAACTGCTCTATGGCGGGGCGGTGTTTGGGGCCAATGTGCCCGAGGAGCGTTACACGATCCCCTTCGGCCTGGCCAGCATTGTGCGCGAGGGGGAGGATGTGACCGTGTGGGCCTATTCGCGCATGCTCCACGTGGCCTTCAACGCCGCGCGACGACTCGAGCGTGAGGGGATCAGCGTGGAGCTGATCGATCCGCGCACCACGGTCCCGCTGGATGTGGACACGATTGTCGAATCGGTGAAGAAGACCCGCCGCCTGGTGTGCGTGTCGCAGGGCACGGACACCGGGAACGTTGTGCACACGGTCTACAGCCGGGTGCAGCGCCAGCTCGACTTCCGCCTGCCGTTCGTGCCGGTGACCGCGCCGGATGGGGTGATGCCGATGGCGGCGAACCTGGAGGACGCCTTTGTGCCCAACGCGAACCGTGTGGCGGACGGCATCCGCGGGGTCATGGAGATGAGCGCCACGGTCGCGGCGTGATCGCACCGCGACGGTTTTATTCCATTGACCTATCGCTGGCGCGGGAATTCCTTCCCGCGCCAGCGGCTTATCCTCAGAACCTCGGCAAACGGTGAACGTAGCGCTCGTTGTCCACAATCACTGGTTGAATCGGGGCGTTTCGCGCGTTCGGAGCCTTAACCGTGCTCGTGCCCACCCCGATCCACCAGCCGTCCCCACCCCAATAGTAAATCGATCCGTTGCTGTTGGTGCCGTTCGTCGGGGAGTAATTCCACGTTATATTGTCGCGGTGCGCCTCAGCCGCATGAATGTCCTGAACGTTATCTGGGCCATTGCTGAAGATGACGTAGGTGTGCATGCAAGGCATGCACTTCTCCCCGATCAGACCCCCGTTCTCAATGCCACCCGTCTCGTAGGTCACATATCCTCTGGCGACCACCTCGTCCGCACCGAAGGCCGAGAACGGGTCAGTGGGGATCGAACTGATGTATTTGATCGGAGAGGACAACCAGAACAGGCCGGTCTGGAAGCGATTGGTCTCGTTTCTTTCGTGCTCGGGTGGGTAAATTTTCCAATCCTGGTAATAGGCCTCCTGCGCGATGCCGAGGCTGCGCAGTTCCCCCTTGGCCTTGGTCACCCGCGCCCGAATCTGCGCCTCGAGGAAATTGGGGAGTGCGATGGCGATGAGGATCAGGATGATGGCGATGACGATCAAGAGCTCGATCAAGGTAAAGCCGCGCCGAAAACGGTTGAGATGAAGCGCCTGCACGATTGGATCTGTCATTTGGACCTCCCGTCTGTTTCTAGAAGATGAAAAAGGGGGTGGTCCCTTGCCTGGACCACCCCCGATGAAGCCAACTCGAAGCCCTCCTCAGAACCTTGGCAGGCGTCGCTGAGTGATGACCCCATCCACGATGTTGGGCTGGAGGGGAACATTGGGATTGCCAACAGCGGCCGTTCGGGTTTCAGCGGGAACTCCGATCCACCAGCCATCCCCACCCCAATAAATCACCGACCCGACGCTGTTGGTCCCATTGGTCGGCGAATAATTGTTATAAACCTGGGCGAAATGAGGATTGGCTCCCGAGATATCCTGGATATGGTCCGGGCCGTTGCTGAAAATCATATACGTCAGCATACATGCAGGGCACTTGGTCCCGATGCCTGGGCCAACCTCAATTCCCCCGCTTTCATACGTGACATAACCTCTTGCAATTTGTTCGTCCGCCCCAAACGACGCGAACGGGTCCGTGGGCATCGAGGTCATATACTTGATAGGAGAGGTCAGCCAAAACAATCCGCGCTGATTGCGGATAAAGGAATCCCGCTCGTGCTCCGCGGGGTAGACCTTCCAATCCAAAAAGTAGGCCTCCATCGCCGTGCCCATGCTCCGGAGTTCCCCCTTGGCCTTGGTCACCCGCGCCCGAATCTGCGCCTCGAGGAAATTGGGGAGTGCGATGGCGATGAGGATCAGGATGATGGCGATCACGATCAACAGCTCGATCAGGGTGAAGCCCTTCCTGCCACGCTTGAAACAAATGGATGAAAACATTTCACGAACCTCCTTGAATTCCACCGGTCGGACATCCCTCGAAGGCGCGAGCGATGTCTCCTACAAATATAGATGATGAAACGCTTTACCCGCCTCCAGGCGGGCTCCCAGGTCTATGAGCGGGGACCTTTTTCCGACACTGAACTGAATACACCCAGGATTAATGTAATTCTAGAGGATTGCGCGCGGTTTTTCTATGCCTTTTTTGCCCCTCGGACCATCGGGCCAAGAAAGGTTGCCAGGGCATAGAGCAGGCAGGCCAGCACAATCATGGTGGCCCCGGCGGGCAGGTTCGGCCCATAGCTCGCCGCCAGCCCCAGGGCCACAATGCCCGCGCAGAAAAGCGTGGCGGTCACCATCATCCGCCACAAGGTCCGCGAAAACTGTCCCGCCGCCGCCGCCGGAAGGGTCAGCATCGCGATCGCCAGGATGATCCCCACCACGGTCACCAGCACCACCACGGTCACCGCCGCCAGCAGCAACAGGAGCAGGTAGTAGAACTCCACGCTCACCCCACGAAGCCGCGCGTACTCCTCATCAAAACAGACCGCGAGCAGCGGACGGTAGCACATCACCCCCATCGCCAAGACGCACACATCCAGGATTCCGAGCAGCCAGAGGTCGTGCCCGGAGATGATCAGGATGTTCCCGAAGAGGTAATTCATCAGGTCCTCGTTGTAGCCCGGGGTCTTCCAGATGAAGAGGACTCCCACCGCCATCCCGAACGACCACACCGCGCTGATCACCGTGTCCTCGCGCTCCCGCAGGCGAAGGCTCACCCAGCCGATCACCAGCGCGCCCAGAATCGCCGCCGCCAAGGCCCCATACAGCGGGTGCGCCCACTCCCAGCCGTGAACCACCGAGAAATACCTCGCCGCGCCCATCCCTCCGAGGACACAGTGGGCAATCCCCCCCGCGATGTAGGAAATCCGCCGCGCCACCACATAGCTCCCCACCACCCCGCACGCCACCGAGGCCAGAAGTCCGGCCAGAAGCGCGCCCCGCAGGAAGGCGTGTTCCCCAAGCGCCTCAACGAACTCGATCATGTGTGCTCCCCGTGCGCGCAGTGGAGGTCATGGCGGACCAGGAGCACGTCTCCACCATACATGTCCTGAATCATCTCCCCGGTCAGCTCCGCGGTCGGATGCGAGAGCACGCGCCGGTTCACGCACACCACGGTGCGCGCGAAGCGGGTCACAATCCCGACATCATGCGAAACCAGCGCCACGCTCATCCGCCGGTTGAGACGAGAGAGCAGGTCATAAAGCGCGCCTTCCATGTGGACATCCAGATTCGCGGTCGGTTCGTCCAACAGCAGGAGACGAGGTTCGCAGGCCAACGCCCGCGCGATCAACACACGCTGCTGCTCGCCCCCCGAAAGCGCCGCGAAGGAGCGATGGCGAAAATCCTCCATCTCCACCTCCCGAAGGCAGGCCAGGGCCGCTTCCTTGTCTCGCCTCCGGTATGGACCGAAGGCGGAGGAAGTCCCCAGACGACCCATCAAAACCACATCCAGAACATCCGCCGGGAAATTGGGGTCGAGGCGATGCCTCTGGGGAATGTAGCCCACCCGGACCCGCGCCTCCTCAGGAGGGCGCCCCCAGACCCGAATGGTTCCCTTCTGAGGATGGAGCAGGCCGAGGATCAGCTTGAGCAGGGTGGTCTTTCCCCCGCCGTTGGGACCGATGAGGCAGGCATAGTCCCCCTCCTCAAGGACAAGGTTCACCTCCTCAAGGGTCGGCGAGCCGTCATAGGCGAAGGTGACTCCGGAAATCTCGATGAGAGGGGTTCCACTCATGCCGCAACTGTAAATCGCCGCCGGTCCCGTGTCGCCCCTCCTAGTTCAGTCCGCCTTCCATTCCCGCTGCATACGGAGGATATCGTCCAGGTCCACCACCCCGTTCTGGTTCAGGTCGCCTGAATGAAAGCCCTCCGAAGGGACTCCACTCCGCATCTGCATCAGGAATTCGAGGAGGTCCACCGAGTCCACACGCCCGTCCTCGTTCAAGTCCGGCGAGGGTGGGATAGGGGTTTCGGAGGGGGTGGGCGTGGTGGTGGAGGTCGGGCTGGGGGTGACGGTGGGCTCAAAGCATGGCCCCTCCCCCGTGGCGGTCACCTCCAGGTTGTCGATGGCCCAGAACCAATTGTTGCGGGCGTCAAACAAGCGCCATTTCAAGACCATGCTGGAAGATTCGGCCTGAGCCGGGAGGGCCAGGGAGATATGCGCGTTCTGAACATCCGCCCCGGTGTTGTCGTCCTCCGCCAAGCTCCCGTAGCGCAGCAGAACCGTCTCCTCACCGCCGTTTATCGACACTGAAACCTCGGCGGTCTGGTTGTCTTCCTGACGGTAATGCGAGTCGAACTCGATGGCGACCTGCTTGCCCGGGGGAACCGGGATCGGCGGAGAAACCAGGGCGCTGTCAAATGTCCCGAGCAGGGAGGGCCGGTTGCAGTCATCCCACTCGTCCGGGTCGGCGATGGCGAGAATTCCGGTTCCGAGAGTGAAGGCGGAGCGCTGCTGGTCATCCGCGGTCACCCAGAAATCCTTGCTGGCGAAGCTCCATCCCTGCCACTCCGTGGTCCCCTGGGGACCCATGTTCGAGTTGTCGATGGACCACCCCGCGGGCGGGGAGTGGGTCCAACCCAGTTGCTCCGGTTGAACTTGTGAGGGCGCGCAACTCCCCTCATCAGCTCGGGTCTGAAGGACCGAGGCGCGGGCCTCGAAATTCTCCGCGAGCAAGCTGCAGAAACCGGCGGGAGTCTCGGTGGGGGTGGGAGAAGGTCCGACCGTCTCGGTGGCCGTGGGGGTCGGCGAGGGCGGAATCTCGCTACTCGAAAAGGTGTCGATGATCCCATAAAAATCCCCGCTGGGACTGAACCCGAGCGAGGTGGCCGACCACACATTCCCCGCGACCGCGACCTTGACATACTCGTTGATCATGCCGTACTCGCCGCCCAGTCCGAGAGGCGAGACATCAATCGCGAGCGGATGGAACCCGCCGACTGTCATGTGCTCCCAATCCGTGGTGAGCGGTTCCGACAGGTCGAGCCAGCTCCCGCCCCCAGTGACACAATAGTAGACCCCGTTCCGAAATCCCCGCTGGTAACCGTGCATGTGGCCGCTGAAGCAGATCGCCACCTTGTGCTCCTCCATAAGCTTCTGAAGCCGACGGTTGGCCTCCTCCTGTTGCAGGAGTTCATCCGCCTTCCGCTTCATGGTCGGCTCTTCGATCAGGGGAATCAGGTTTTGGCGGAGGAACGAATCCCCGTCAATCCACACCTCGCAGTAAGGAGGTCTGTGGACATTGACGAAAGTGAAGCGGGCGTTCTGGTTGGCCGGGGATAGCAGATCGCCCTCCAGCCAGTTGAGGATGTCGTTCACCCGGGTGTCGTCATCGATCATCACAAAGTGGCACCCGGCGTAGTTGAAGGAATAACTTCCCCAGCCGGGGGTGGGCGCGAGTCCGCCGATCAGGTCCACGCGCTCCTGGCTGGGCATGTCGGCGAACTTCCGCAACACCGCGCCTCTCCCCGGCTCATGATTCCCCCACGCCGACCACCAGGGTTTTGTCTGACCGAGATACCGACCCACCCGATCCACATAAAACTGGTGAGTGTCACTATAGCTGCTGCCGTTTTCGGCCAGATCCCCACAGTTGGTCCCGAAGTGAATTTCAGGGTCATCCCGCATGTGGCGCATCATCGCGCTGGTCGGCTCATAGGGGTCGGGCGGGTATGCCCCGTGATTGGTGCCTTGGCTGTCGCTCCACACGCTGTACGCAAAGTTAATCGGGTTGTCGGTTCCGGTCTGGAAGGCTCGGTCCTCCCCCGCCATTCCATTCACAATCGCCCGATAGTGGTGAATCGTGTAAGGCTGCAATCCGGTGAGCACCGCCTTGTAGATGAAGGTGTTAAACCCGGAGGGCTCCTGGGTGCAGGCCACACTCTGGCCGTAGCTCTCGTCGAGGCCGTACTCCACGGAACACGGCGCGAGGGTCTCCAGCTCGAACATGACCGTCATGCGGTCTGGCTTCATGTTCTGGAGAAACGGTTCGGCGAGGAAGGCGAGGGTGCAGCTCCCCGAGATGGTGATGTCCTGGACGTTGACCGGGGCGGAGACCGCGCCGAACTGGTCCCTCGCGACCGCGGTGATCGGGTAAACCCCTTGGCACCTCCACTCGTGGGTCGCGTTGAACGGGGTTTCGGCGGGAGCCAGGCCGGACCACCCGGTCGCGGGGCCATCCCCCCAATCGATCAGGAACTCCACCGGGTCTCCCTCGGCGTCCGTGGCCGCGAACGAGAAGGTGTAAGGAGTGCTGGTTGTTCCCGTCAGCGGCCCCGCGGGCTGATCCACCACAACCGGGGCGGTGTTGCCCTCCGGCTGGGTGCCGGGTGGGCCGAGTTGGAGGATTTCGAGAGGGGTGAGCGCGGCGTCGAAGATCGCCACCCGCGAGACATCAATGGGATTGTCCTCCCCATCCTGATCGGCAAACAGCAGCAAGGTGGGTCCAAGCGAGAAGCGCCCGTTCACCTGACTCGCCGTGCCATTGAGGATCCTGACCCCATCCAGGTAGATGTCGTAATCGCCTCCTTGAAGGTCGGCGACAACCACCAATCTGTACCAAGTCCCCGCGGATAGGCTCGAGTCCGAATAGCCACTGGAACCCACCCCGACACGGGCGTCCGAACTCCGGACAAAGCAATCCCCATCATCCGTGTTGGCCTCGTTGGTCTGGAAGAAAGCGTACCACTGCCCCAGGCTGGGGACCCGGAAGTCGATCAGGAGCGAGTACAGGTTCACCCGGCTGTCGCCGGGGATCGGAGAAAGCCCGTGGTCGCAAACATAATGACTTCCCACTCCGATCGTGACCGCGCCATCCACCACGGAAACCCCTGGAATGGAAGTGTGGGTCCCCACCAGGGCCAGGTCGCTCCCAATCGTGGCGTGGGTCAGGTCCAGCGGGTTGTCGAAGTTCCAGTCCCCCGCCGGGGTGGGCTGCGAAAAGGCCGTTGGGGTTGGAACGAATGGGGACCACAGACCAAGGACAACGCTCAGTAGGACGGATGCGCGCGGGCAAATCACTCGAAGGTGGCCTCCCAAGGGTTTTCATTCGAGACTTTCTTGACCGGGGAAAAGAAAGACTTGCCGAGAATATGAGAACTAGAGGAATGGCTGTCAAGCGAAAAATTCGTGAAATCCTCCAATCCATCTAACAACTGGACGGCGAAGCCGCGCGCTTTCAGAATTTCCCTTGTCATGCCCAACCCCCCATCTGTTGCCAAGCGCGCCGAGCGAGTCTTTCTCGCGTGGGCGGCATTCCTGATCCTGGCCACCGCCAGCGGGCACCTCCATTCACCCGATGATGAGGTGAACTATCGGACCGTTCGGTCCCTCGCGACCGGAAATGGCTACGCGATTCCCCCCTATCCCGAAGACTTTGGGACCGAGACCGGTCGGGATGGCAAGGAATACCCGCAATATGGCCCGCTTCAGCCGCTGCTCGCGGTTCCTCTGTATTGGCTGGGGAAGGGCCTCGCGCCGCTCATCCCGGAGAGATGGCTTTCCTTTCAGGAGGAGCGCCTCTCACGAACTGTCCCGTTCTATCGCCCATTTCGAGGTCCCGGCGCGGAGTTTGAGGGTCTATACCCTTCCGATCACCGCGAGCGAGTGACACGCCTCGTGGTCTCGGTGTTCAACCCCCTGGTGACTTGGCTTACCCTTTGGCTGCTGGCCGTTTTGGGGAGGTTCTTTTTCGGGGAACGGTTGGCCTCGCTGGCTCTTCCGTTCACCTATCTGGTCGCAACCTTTGCCTGGCCCCACTCCAAGGGATTCTTTTCCGAACCGCTCGCCACACTGCTCCTGCTCGCCGCCTTCCTCCAGGCTGGAGGCATTGGATTCCTCGCCCGACCCGGTGGATTGGTCTTGGAGGCGAGCACCGTCGGTGTTCTTGGCGGCCTCGCGTTCCTCGCGCGGGCCGATTCGGCTGTCGCCTGTCCGGGGATCGCAATTCTCTCGCTTTGGCGGATTGCGACCTCCCAGAGGAGCACGGGCCAAAAGGCGGCGGCGGCGCTGGGTGGAGTGCTTGCCTTCGCCTTCGTGGCCTCGTTCCAACTGATCCTCAACCGACTTCGGTTTGGGTCCTTCTTCCACAGCGCTTACTCCGACCAGCCGGAGGGAATCCAGTTTGATGTCCCCCTGATTCATGCCCTCCGGATCTATCTCCTCTCGGCGGGGAAGGGCATCTTCTGGTACTCACCCCCCCTCATCGCGGCGCTTGCGGCCTGGCCGCTGTTCATCAAGAAGGACAGAGTGACCGCGCTCTCCGCTCTCGTGGTGGTGTGCGGATATCTGTTCATCATCGGGCGGTGGCAGAACCTGGGGGGGTGGTGTTGGGGGCCACGGCACCTCTTCCAGGTCACCGCCTTCCTGCTCCTCCCGCTCCCACACTTGTTTGTCGAGGGCGCCAAGCGGTCAACCTGGGGGTTGTATGGGGTCACCCTAGTCTGGGGCATCGCGGTCCAAGTGTGCGGCGTGTTGGTGGACTTCATGTGGCCGCTCGCACAGACCCTCTCCGGACTCCCCCCGGGTGAGGACACTCGGTTGGTGCTTTCTCTGTCCCACTATGGCCCGCTCCTTCACCTGTGGGCATGGAGGCTGGACCCGGACCCGGACTGGTTCCTCGCGGACCTCTGGCGAAGCGGAGCCTGGTCCGCGCGTCTTGTCCCCCTTTTGGCCTGGGGCGCGCTGATCGCCCTTTCGGTGGCGCTGCTCCGGATTCTCCGTGAACATCTTTCGCGGCAGTCGGCTGATGACTAAAGCCCACGGCGCACTGCCTCGAACCTTGGCCCGCCATTTGGCGTTGACAGCCCTACTACTCCTGGCGGCGGGTCATCAGGCCTACTTTGCGTTTCGCGTGGATCGTCTCAATCCGGTTCCGGAGTATGACGAGGCGGTCTACGCCGATCTGGCGCGGGAGTGGGCGCGCTCCGGCGCGCCGCTTCGTCGCATGGGACCTCAGCCTTCGTTCTACTACATCCACCCCTACCTCCAAACCGCGCTCTGGAGCATCCCGGTCCGTTTGGACAACTCTTCCGAGACTCCCCAATCCTCCTCCAAGGCGCTCGCCCTCCTTCGCGTCATGCGTTGGCTGACTACTCTTCTCGCGTTCTCCGCGCTTGCGGCGCTCTTGGGGTTCCCGGGTCGAATCTCCATGACCTGGGGGATCACAATCCTGGTGCTCCTGGGCTGGAATCCCCTGTGGCTCAAGTATTCCCACCTGGTCTATCTGGAAGCCCCCGCCGCCCTGTGGGTGCTGCTTTCAATTCTCACACTGAACCGGGCCATTTCCCAGACAAGGGACAGCCTGTCGGCCCTGAGTGGCGCGTTTTGCGGTTTGGCGGTCATCACCAAATACATCGCCCTTCCGTGGGAGCTTGCCGCCATGACCTTCCTGTTGTGGAGATCAGTCCGTGGGGGGAGAGGATACCAGCCCCTTTGGGTATGGATGGCGGCCTTTGGGGCTGTGTTTTCCAGCTGGCCGCTCCTCATCCTGATCAAAGGCAGCCCGAGCGACTGGCTTGCCCGTTCGCTCGGAAGGTGGGGATCCTTTCAAGCCGGGCAAGGGGGGGACCCCCGCACCGACTGGGGGATTCTTCGCCTGATATGGGAGACGGTTCGAGAGATGGGGCCAGTCCATGCTTTGCTGCTTGCGCTCGGCTTCCTGTTCCTGCTCTTGGGCCGGATTGGAAGCCGAGGTCTACTGCGAGGGTTGAGGCTGCATTCCATCTTCCTGTCCGTGTTTGTTCTTTTCTGGCTTGCTTCACCGACACGCGACCCGAAATTCCTGGTTGTGGCTCTTCCCTCATTCTGCCTTGTCGCGGCCATCGGATGGGTCGCGATACTCGGCATGCTCTGGGAAAAGGCTCGATCCGTTCCCCTCGGACACCCGCTTGTGAGTCTGGTCGGGGCCTTGGCTCTCCTGACCGCCTTCCCGGTGGATGTGCTGGGACTCGACCAAAGCCCACTCAGGAAGCTGTACCCCACCGACCATGCCTACACTCGAATCTGCCTTCCCCACGGCGTGGATTACCCGCCGCTGGTGGATGCACTAGAGGCGATGGAGGGGTCTGACCAACCGATCCTGGTGGGACGTCAAGGCCCCATTGTCGGCTACCTGGCCGATCGAGCCTACAGCCTGCTTTATGTCCGGAGAGAGGAGTCGGAAGTGGCCCGACTGCTCGACTCAAGAGCGCACTTGGTCCTTGATGACACCTGGGAGAGCTGTCTGGCGGGTCTCTCAGAGCAGGGCAGACTCCGCATGCGGGAAAGAATCATGGAGGAATACAAGGAGGTCTGGCGTTCCGGGCGGGTTCGGCTGCTGAACCCGATCTGAGGTATCCTTGGCGTAGGCGCGCCTTCGGGATTCGTGATAAGGTCCCGTCGCTCCTTGGGCGGAGGAAGATTCGCCTGCCTGATTGACAAGAAGCCCGTTACTTGCCGGAATTCGATCCACTCTTAACCAAGAACATGGGTTCCATGGGCAGACTTGAGGAAATCCTGGAAGAATACCTGACCGCGTCCCCGGCAAGGAAAAGAGATTGTTTCAATCTTGCGGTCAAGGCCCTGAAGGCGGAGCTGGCGGCGGAACGATTTGAGGAGGCGGCGAGCGGCCTGGCAAGAATGGTCGCAGTGGACCTCGATTACCCCTCCGCACGGACCCTGATCGGCCTCCGCGAACGGCTCCAGGGGCGCGTGGACACGACCGGCCCCTCCGCGCGGCTCGCCATCCTGGGCGGGTTCACCACGACACAGCTTGCCTCCCTGATCGAGCTGTTCCTTTTCGCCGCCGGGGCGAAAGTGGAGATCCTGGAGTCGGAATATGGCATCTTCCGCCAGGATATCCTCGATCCGAATTCCCCGCTCTATCGCTTCCATCCCAATCTGGTCTACATCGCGGTGGGGCGTCACGATCTAAGGACCCTCCCCTCGCTTGGAGAGGACGCCCAAGGCGCGCGAGAATGGATGGACACCGAGTTCTCTCAATGGGCCGGCTTGTGGGAGGTCCTGCAGGATCGCCTCGGATGCCAGATCATCCAGAACAACTTCGATCCTCCCCCCTGGAGAGTTCTGGGCAATTACGAGACCACTCACCCCTCCAGCCCAAGCCGACTCATCCAGGATCTCAACCGCAAGCTCGCGGACGAGGCGCCGGCCCATGTGCTTGTGCATGATGTCGGCGAGCTGGCCGCCGCCGCTGGGCGCTGGGCTTGGGGAGACACCCGGTATTACTTCGAGGCCAAGCTCCCCTGCGCCCCGGAGTTGTTGGTCGATTACGCCCACAGTGTCGCCTCGCTGGTCCTGTCCCAACTGGGACTCGGGAAAAAATGCCTTGTGACCGATCTGGACAACACGCTGTGGGGCGGGGTGATCGGGGATGATGGGCTTGGGGGCATCCGACTCGGGCATGGGAGCGGCGAAGGGGAAGCCTATGTCGAGTTTCAGCGCCACCTGAAGGGGCTCCAGAGCCGCGGGGTGATCCTCGCGGTGTGCAGCAAGAACAGCGAGGAATTGGCCCGCGAGCCGTTCGAGAAACACCCGGAGATGGCTCTCCGCCTGGAGGACATCTCCTGTTTTGTGGCCAATTGGGAGGACAAGGCCGCCAACTTGCGCGCCATCGCGCGGACCCTGGATATCGGGTTGAATTCGCTGGTGTTTGTCGATGACAATCCGATGGAGCGCGCGCTGGTCAGGCGGCTCGCCCCGGAAGTGGCCGTCCCGGAAATACCGGAGGATCCCGCCGGCTTTATCCGGGCGCTGGAGAAACACCGCTATTTCCAGGTGACCTCCCTGGCGGGCGAGGATTTCCGTCGGACGGATTTCTATCGCGCGAACGCCGAGCGGCGCGAGGCGGAGAGCGCGGCGGGCAGCTTGGACGAGTTTCTCGGCTCGTTGAGGATGACCGCGAAAGTCGCCCCGATCGACTCGACCAACCTGGAGCGCTGTGTCCAGCTGATCCAGCGCTCGAACCAGTTTAACCTGACCACTCGGCGGAGGGCCTCCGGCGAGGTGCTGGCCCTGGTCGAGGATTCGCGTTGGGTGACCGTCGCGGTCTCCCTGGCGGACCGCTTCGGGGACCATGGGCTGATTTCGGTGGTTCTGGCCCGCCTCGAAGGCGAGGTTTTCCGGATCGACACCTGGCTGATGAGCTGCCGCGTGTTGAAACGCGGGGTGGAGCGTTTTCTGCTCAATCATCTGGTGAGCGAGGCGGGGAAACGTGGGGCGGAAAAGCTGATCGGGGAATACATCCCCACCGCGAAGAATGGGCTGGTCCGGGATCATTACTCCGATCTGGGGTTCACCCGGATTGGCGAGGAACAGGATGGGAGCTCCCGGTGGGAGCTCGATATCACGGGGGGTTGGACGCCGCTTCCAACCCACATTGAGGAGATGCAAGCGAATGGATGAACTGCGCGCGCAGCTGCAGGAGGTGTTCCGCGAGGTATTCGATGATGAGGAGATCGCCCTCCGGGACGAGATGACCGGGAATGACATCGAGGGGTGGGATTCGCTCATGCATCTCAATCTGATTATCGCCGTGGAAAGCCGCTTTGGGGTCAAGTTCGCCACCTCCGAAATCTCCAACCTCCGCAATGATGGGGAGAATGTGGGCAGCATGGTGAGCCTTCTGGCCAAGAAACTGGGGCGCGGTTAGCCATGTGCGGATACCTCGACGAAATCCAGGAAGTCGCTCGCAAGGAGTTCGGGCTCACCGAGGGGAGCTTCATCAAAAATCGAAAACTCTTTGGGAGAGCCTGGGAGCAGGAGTTCGACTCGTTCCTACGCGCGGCGTTCGTGGACGGCGCGGAGTATCGGAAGGCGCTTACCGGCTACACCACTTATATCGTGGATGTGATGCGCCAACTGGTGGCCTTCCAAAAGGATGGGACCTACGCCCCGCTGACCTATGAGGAGGCCACCCACAAGGTCTACCAGAACGAGGACCGGATGATGAACGAATACCTTCCGGGCCACCTCATCAGTCAGTTCCTATGGGTCCACCATTACCGTCACCTTCTGTTTTTCAGGACCTTCTTCCTCCGGGACATGGCCCTTTCCGCGGACCAGCGCTTCCACGATGTCGGAGTCGGGACCGGCTTTTATTCGAGCGTGATCCTGAACGGCCTTCCCGGCGCGCGGGGTCATGGCTGGGACCTCAGCCCCCATTCGCTCAAGTTCACCGAACGTCTGCTTTCCCGGTTCGGGACCGCGGAGCGGTACACCTCGCATTTGAGCGACATACTCACGGCCCCGGATATCGAGCCGCTTCCGTTCGTGGTTTCCGTGGAGGTGCTCGAGCACCTGGAGGATCCCCTCACCTTCCTGATCGGACTCAGGAAGATGGTCGCGCCGGGCGGCAAGGCCTTCATCACCGCCGCGCTCAATTCCCCGCACGAGGACCATGTGTACCACTATCGCACCGAGCTCGATGTGCTGGACCAGGTGCGAGCCGCCGGGTTCCATGTGGAAAATGCCTTTTCGGCGTACGCCTATCCCCCCACCAAGCGCTCGCCCCTGGTTCCTTCGGTGGAGGCCGTGATTGTCACCACTTAGCGCGGCGCGCGTGGGCGGCATGAACGGACGGGAATGAATGTCGCGAGCCTTGAATTCCTTCTCGGCCTGTTTGCCTTGGGCGCGGCCTTCTTCCTGCTCGCAGGGCATCTCTCACGCCGATGCGCGTTGTTCGTTCTGAACCTCGCGGTTCTCTATCTGGCGAACCCCGCTCCGCTCAGTTGGATCCTCTTGGGGGTCTTCCTGGTTACGGGGTATGGAACCGCCCTGTGGGCGCGGGCGCGATCCGCCAAGGGCGCGGTGGCGCTCTATCTCGCCGTCTTCACCTTGGTTTTTGTGATCCTCAAGCGCTACGACTTTCTTCTTCCGCTCCTGCCCGGTCTTATTCTCGAGCATCCCATCCTGATCACCGGATTGAGTTATATTTTCTTCCGGCAGGTCCACTTCATCGTGGATGCGATCCAGGGGCAGATCGAGAATCCATCGTTCTGGACTTATCTGAACTATCAACTCAATTTCTTCTGCCTGCTCTCCGGACCGATTCAGCGATACCAGGATTTTGCGAGCTACTGGGTTGCCCCAGAGCCGCCGCCGGCCTCTCGGGAGGAGGTCCTTCGAGCCTTCCTGCGGATCCTGATGGGGGTGGGCAAGGTGACTGTTTTGGCCGCCGCGCTGCTCATGGCCTACGACCGGATGGGGGAATGGCGATTAACCTGGCTTTCTCAGGCGAATGCAGCCCCTCTGCCGGTCACCCTGGCGTGGTTCTTGGGGATGCTCTACGCCTACCCGCTGTATGTCTATCTGAACTTCGCGGGGTACTGCGATATCGTGATCGGGGGCGCGTTTCTGATCGGAATGAGACTGCCGGAGAACTTTGACCGCCCTTACCTGTCCCGAAACCTGATTGATTTCTGGACACGCTGGCACCGCACATTGGGTTTCTGGGTGCGCGACTACATCTTCACCCCTCTCTATATGGCCTTGGCGAAACGTAGTCCCCAAGCCGCCTCCAGGTGGGCCTTTGCCTGCTATTTTGTGGCCTTCTTTCTGGTGGGGATGTGGCATGGGTCTAATCTGAAGATTGTGGTCTTCGCGCTTCTCCACGGAATCGGCGTCTCAGCGGCCAAACTGTGGGAAGCCTGGCTGCTCAAACGCGGTGGAAGAGCGGGCCTTCGGAAGTATCTTGAATCCCGCCCGATCCGCGCGCTTGCGGTGTTCCTCACACTGCATTACTTTGTCTTCACGGTTCTATTCTTCCCGACTCACCTCGCGGCGGAGGCGACTCCGCTGCATGCCCTCCTGGCTTGGTTGCAGTGGTGAGTGGAGTGGGGAATCCGTGAGCAAAACCGCCGGAAGAGAGACGCGCGATGAACCTTGAACAGCTCTCGTTCCATCACTTCGGACTTGCGGTCAAAAGCCCGGAGAGCGCCCTCCGTTTGCTCAGGGGTATGGGTTACACCGTGGGGGAGACACTGCGCGAGCCGATCCAGAATGTCCGGCTGATTCTGTGTACCCACCCCAGCGCGCCGGATGTGGAGATCATTTTTCCAACCGAGACCCCCGGGCCGGTGGATGCCATCCTTGCCAAATCGAGGGAGAGAATCTACCACCTGTGCTACGAAATCGACGATCCCGAGGCGACACTGGCCGAGATCGAGGCCAAGGGGCTCCGGGTAGTTTGCGTCTCGCCGCCCCAACCCGCACTGCTCTTTGGGAACCGAAAGGTCTCGTTTCACTATGTGGAAGGGTTTGGTTTGATTGAACTCCTCGAGAGAGGGAAGGGAGCGGAGCCGCATGTCTGAACGAATCGCGCGCTTCCTGTCCAAACGCCCGACCCTGGCCGTGGCGGTGGTGACTCTCCTTGCGGTCCTGGTCACTCTGGTCCTGCTCGCGGTCCGTCACGAGCCGGCGGTTCTTTACGAGGCATTCTGAGATGAGCAAGGCAAGCCTTGAAGTGTCCGTGGCCGATGCCCACCGGTTCCAGGTCGGAGTCTCGCTGCTCCTGCTCGTGGCCGTGTGCGCCACCTTCGCGCTCGTGGACCTGCTTGCTCAAGACCGGACCCTTGAAGCCTGGTTTCGGGACCGTGAACTGGAGTTCAGGGAACAGGCGAATCTGGTCTTCCCAAACAACGGCTATTTTGTCGATTTCGAGGACCGAATGCTCCTCGATGAGCTCCCTCACGCCGACTATTCTCATGGTGGAACCTATTTCTTTGGCTCCTCGAACCTCAAGTGGGGGTTGATGACCTGGACTCTGCCGGAGGAGCAGCGGCGCTTGGTGCACAACTACGGCATCGGGGCCACGAATCACACCACCCAGTTTCAATTCATCCGATATCTTGTCGACCACGAAGGCTGGCTCGCCGCCGGGGGGGAAAAGACCCACGCGGTGCTCGCCGTGTGCTACCGAAGCGCGGTGGAGAAGGGGGATTTCTTTCCGAGCCTGTGGACCCGTCACGGCTTCTACTCTTACAATCAGGAACGGGGGATCACCCCCCGTGGAATCCCAAGAGTCCTCAGGAACTACAGGATCGATCGGGAACGCTGCGCCGGTTTTCTTTCGCTGGCCGCCAAGTCTGCTTGGTGGGCGCTCTGGGGACGCGAGGCGCGCGCGGCCCCGAGGGACACCACGGTTTACCGAGCGAGGCTGGTCGAAACCATCGAGTCCACCGATTGGCGGAAGGTCATGGACCAAGAGGTCGCGGAACTCGGGAGAATGCTGGACTACCTCCGCGAGCGCGGAGTTCGGGTTTCGGTGGCGCTCCTGCCGCGGGTGAGCTGGACCCACGAGCTTCCCTATCCCGCGCGGTATTTGGAGGGCGTGACCCGAATCTGCCGAGCTCGCTCGACTCCACTCCTCGATCTCTCGGCGCTCCTTCCGGATGAGGAGTTCGTGGATTCCTCGCATGTCAATTTGACCGGCCTCCGCAAGCAGCACTCGGCCCTGATGTCCTTCGCGGGAGTTCCCACGCTCTGAACTCGCCGGGGAGTAGTCTTGGCGGGAGAAGTAGGGTATGAAGTCGAGTCGCCATGAAATGGATTCGCAAGCGCGTCTTGAGCGGGGAGCTTCTCTCCGGGACCTTCTTGAACCTGGGATCCGGCCTGACCGCCGAAATCGCGGGGCAGGCTGGGTTTGACCATGTGATCCTCGACCTGGAGCACGGTTCCGGGGACCAGGAGAGTTTGGTTGCCCAGCTCCAGGCGCTGGAGGCCACATCGGCGGCGGCCGTGGTCCGAGTGGCGTCCAACGAAGCGCCGCGTTTCAAGCGCGTCCTCGACCTGGGGCCGAGCGGAGTGATGGTCCCGATGGTGAACACGGCGGAAGAGGCGCGCCAAGCGGTGGCCGCGAGTCGCTACCCGCCCGAGGGAAACCGAGGCGTGGCCGGATGGAACCGCGCCTGCCGATTCGGGCCGGGTTTCGAGGAGTACTTCAAGGAAGCCAACCGGAACCTGCTGGTCGTGGTTCAGATCGAAACCCCCGAGGCCCTGGGAAACCTGGACTCCATCGCAGAGGTCGAGGGTGTGGATGTCCTCTATGTGGGACCCACCGACTTGAGCGTCTCGCTCGGAATCCCGCGACAGTTCGAGCATCCCCACATGCAGGAAGCTTACGACAAGGTGGTGGCGTCGGCGCGCAAGCATGGGAAAACGGCGGGTATTCTCGCCCCCCGATATGAACTTCTTGAAGGGTTTATCGGCAGGGGCTTCACTTTTGTCAGCGTCTCCTCCGATGGCGCGGTGGTGGCCGAGGGGTTATACCGTCTGGCCGCTGGCTTTGCTCAGTTCCGGACCCGCTAGAGAAAGAGGCAACAGACCCGCATGGCGAAATCGATCATCGTTGCCGGGGTTCAGATGGATGTCGCGCTGGGAAATCCGGAGGCGAACCACGCCAAGATCGAGGCGCGCCTGGCGGAGGCGGCTGGAATGGGAGCCGCGCTCGCGGTTTTCCCGGAGTGCGCGCTGGCGGGTTATTGTTTTGAATCCCTCGATGAGGCGCGGCCTTTCGCTGAAACGGTTCCCGGTCCCAGCACCTCACGTTGGTCAGAGACCTGTCGGAAGCTGAACCTCCATGCGGTTGTGGGGATGCTCGAGACGGATGGAGAGCGGCTCTTCAACGCCTGCGTTTTGGTCGGGCCGAAGGGTCTGGTCGGCGCTTACCGGAAGATTCACCTCCCCATGTTGGGGGTGGACCGCTTCACCACCCCGGGAGATCGCCCCTTCGAGGTGTGGTCCATCGGGGCGGCGAGAGTGGGCATGCACATCTGCTACGATGGGGCCTTTCCCGAGGCCCCGCGCGCGCTCGCGCTCCTCGGCGCGGACCTGATAGTCCTCCCCACCAACTGGCCTCCGGGCACCGAGTGCACCGCGGGGCATGTTCCCAACACCCGCGCCCTCGAAAACAATGTCTACTACATGGCGGTGAATCGGGTGGGCGTGGAGCGCGGTTTCACCTTCATCGGTTGCAGTAAGATCTGCGACACCGATGGTGGGGTGTTGGCCGAGGCGCCGCACGCGAGCGAGGAGATTCTCCATGCCGAAATCGATGTGGACCGCGCCCGGAACAAGCGCCTGGTTCGGGTCCCCGGTAAGCATGAAATCCACCGTTTCGCGGACCGTCGCCCGGATATGTATGGACCGATTGTGAACCTCCCGATCCCACCCAGACAGGGGAGGTCGGAGTGATGCTTTGGCAGGAACAGAGCTGGCCTCGGATCAGGGAGTTGGACAAGCGGATTCCGGTGGTGGTCCCGCTCGGCTCTTTGGAGCAGCACGGTCCCCACCTCCCGTTGATCGTGGACACCCTCCAGGTGACCGCGATCGCCGAGGCGGCTGAGCGGCGGCTTGCGGACAGAGTCCTCCTACTCCCGACCCTCTGGCTTGGCTCTTCCCATCACCATCTCGACTTTCCGGGGACAGTGAGCCTGCTCCCCTCGTTGTACAGCCAGGTGATCGAGTCCATCGCGCTCTCGATCCTCCAGGCCGGGTTCCGAAGGGTTGTGTTCCTGAATGGGCATGGCGGCAACAAGGTCCCGGTCGCCCAAGCCCTTTCCGAGTTGGTGTGCGGAAGCGAGATAGCCGAGGATGCCTATTTGGCCCTTGCCACTTGGTGGGAGCTCAATCCGGAGGCTTTCCGCGTGGGGATGGAGACCCCCGCGGTGTCGCATTCGTGCGAGTATGAAACCTCGCTGGTGCTGGCGCTCAGACCTGACCTGGTCCGGATGGATCGCGCGCGGAAAACCCCCATGGCGCTCGACAACGAGTGGGTCAAAACAGAAAGCCCCCAGAGCAGCCGTGTCAGCATCTATCGCCGGTTCCGGCGTCTCACCGCGCCAGGTTCGATGGGCAGCCCCCTCTCGGCCAGCGCGGAGAAGGGGAATCGGTTGCTCGCCGCCGTGGTCGAGGAGCTCGTTCGCTTCCTGACCGACTTCTTCCAGTGGCCCGAATTGCCCCCGCTGGGTCCCGACCTCGGTTAAGTCCGTCGGCCTATTCCTCAAGTCCAAGCGAGCGCTTGCCGGCATCGGTCAACCGCGCCGCCGACCAGGCCGGCTCCCAGGTGAAACGAACCACCACTTGGGAGACTCCCGGAACCCTGAGGAGGCGCTCGCGTATCCCCTCGGTGTTCCTTCCACCGCCGCGGAAGACCAGATAGTCATACACCGGACGCCCCCGGTGGGGCATGGTCATCAACACCTCCGCCACTCCGTTCCTCACCTTGAGGTCATAGACATAGCCCAGGTCCACGACATTCCCATCGATCCGATAGAGCTGCTCGTCGGTGACATCTCGGATGGCCTCCCAAAGAGCGTGCTTGAGAGCCCCCGTTTCCTCGGTCTCGCCATACCGGGCGAGCGACCCGACCTGGACGTGCTTCTTGAGATCCGGGGGCTCTCCCGGCGAGGCCACAAGAGGCGCGAGAAACCGCTTCCGAATCCCCTCGATCACCGGAGCGGCATCGCCTTGGGGGAAAGGCGCGACGAGATAGGCGTTTCGTTCCGACAAGACCGTGCCGGCATACCAATGGAGGTCGCCGCCCCCGATGGGTGAACGGCTCCAGAGCTGACCGTGCTGGTGGTAGTGAAGGATTGGGGGAGCATTGCGAGTGAGCGGCCCCGCCGGAGACAAGACATGGTCCAGCCACAGGCCGATGAAGGCGTCCCGACTTTCCGGGTGATGGAACCCGACTCCCCAAAGGTGTTCCCCTTCCTCGGCTGGGACCTCACCCTCTCTGAGTTTTCCAGCCCCATCGATCCAGACCTTTTCGGTGAAGGAATAGCCCGAGAGGACCCATTCATCATCGCGCATCGTGGTGAAATCGAAATCCTTGGCCGCTTCCATCTTGCCCTCTTTGAGGAAGTAATCCTTCCCGGCGTAAAACACATAAGTCTGGTCGATGTGCATCCGACTGGGGGTGAAGACCGGATGGATCGGGCTGTGGGGGAAACCCCAGTGACGGACCCGGACACACAGCGGGCCTCGGATCACCTCATAATTGGGGGGGCTGGCCCAGTTGCGGATGCGGAGCTTCTGGTAGTGGTCCTGGTCCACATAGTCGTTCGACCAGTCGATGGTCGGCGGCTCGCCATGCCCCTTTCCCCCGGCGTAGAGCTCAAGACCATGCTCGCGGCGGTACCGAACTCGCTCCAGTTGACCGGTTTGGTCCGAAAGGTCGGCGACAAAATGGTTGTTGGTCACCTCCACTCCGCATCCCTCTCCCGTCACGGTGAGGTCCGTGGCGTAGCACGGGAGTTCGGCCAGCGGATTTCCATGCAGGATCAGATAGGCGGCCTCGCCGCTCGCGGGAGCGTCGGCGAAAAAGACCAAACGGCAAATCCGGGAATCGCCGCGACGCACTTCACCGTAAATCTGGGAGGCGACTTCGCGGAGGGTTCCATCCTCCCCGTTGACCCGCGCCACCCGCGTCTCGCGTTGGAGATCGGTGGTCTCCGCGACAGGAAAGGCCACGATCAGGTCCACCGGCTCGGCGGCGCGCGCGATTCCGGCGGTCTCCTTGAGGGTGAGGGCCCGATAGGAGCTCCACCCCCGGGCCCACTCGGCCCATTCCGCCGGAAGGTCGGCGACCTTCGAGGACTTGGCCGCCGCAAGCAGCGGTGTCCCCGGATCCTCCCTGAGCTGCTCTTCAAACTGGAGGGTCTCCTTGAGGGATTCCGACAAAGACAGCGCGAGGTCAAACCGCCCCTTGCGGTAGGCCGCCTCGATCAGCTGGAGTTTCTCCTCAATCGTGTCCGTGCGCGCCTCGCGTCGGATTTCCGTGAGGAGCTCCTCGGCTTGGGCCGAACGGCCCGCCGACAGGACCAGCAGCGCTCCGAACATCGCGATCCCGATGAATGTCCCCCGATGACGCCATGTCCGCATCGTTCTTTCCTCCGACCTGGAAGTCTTCCTTGACACTCGGATTGCCCGAATGGTACACCAGCCCGGTTCAGAGTCGAATCCAGTTTTCAACCGGAGGTCCCGCGCATGACCCACCGCATCAGCCGCCGCGAATGCCTCAAGACCCTGGCCGTTTCCTCCGCCGCGCTGCCGGCTTCAGCTCCATGGCCCGCCCTCGCGGGGGGGCCGCCCGGATCGTCTTCGGGTTACATCGATGGGCATGTCCATGTCTGGTCCTCCGACACCATCCGATATCCCCTCGCGCCCGACCAGCGCAAGGAGCAGATGCGTCCGGCATCGTTCACCCCGGAGGATTTCTTCACGCACGCCGGCCGGTGCGGGGTTACTCGCGCCAACCTGATCCAGATGAGCTATTACGGCTTCGACAACTCGTACATGCTCGACATGATCGCGGCGCATCCGGGCGCCTTTGTCGGAACCGCGATCGTGGACCCGTTCGGGCCGGACCTCGAGGGCGAAATGACCCGTCTGGCTGCGCGCGGGTGCCCGGCCTTTCGGATTCAGCCCGCGCACTCGAAACAGCCTCCGGAGAGTTGGCTGCGCCCCGAACCGATGGAGCGGATGTTCGCCATCGCCGCCAAGCATCGCCTCATCCTGTCCACGCTGATCCGCTGGGATGCCCTGCCGGAGCTGGAGCGGGTCTGCGGGAAACACCCGGACACGCAAGTGATCATCGACCACCTGTGCCTCCTGGCCACGGGCGACACCCAGCCGCCGACCGAGGAGCACATGAACCGCCTGGCCGTGATGGCCAAGCATCCGAGGGTGTTCCTCAAGGTCGGCGCGTTCTATGCCTTGGGGGAAAGAACACCCCCTTATCTGGACCTCCTACCCCTCATCCGGCGAATGGTCGAGGCTTTCACCCCCTCCAGGTGCTTGTGGGAGTCGGACTGCCCCTTTCAAGTGACCAACCATTCGTATGAGGACTCGATTGCGCTGATCCGCGATCATGCCGATTTCCTTTCGGCTTCCGACAAGGACCGGATCCTCCGAGGCACGGCGGAGAGTCTCTTCTTCCAACGGTAGCTCACGACAGATACCCATCCGGGAATCTCCACGGCTTCCGGTAGATGGGTCGAACCAACTTCTGGGCTTCCGGGTCGTTCGGGATGGTCTCGGTGACCGGATCGAACGCCACCGACCTCCCCAGCTTGAGTGAGACTAGCGAGAGCTGGATCGCCACATCAATCTTGTAGTGGTAGCCGACATGGCAACTGGGCTGCTTGCGGCTCCGCAGGCAGTCCAGCCATTCCCGATAATGGCCGGGGGAGTTGGGCACGCTTTCCGGCACTCCGGCGGAGTCGATGGCCAAACCGAGCTCCGGAACAATGTCGTGGGAGCTGTAATCGGTCACCAGGGTTGCGTTCACACCCTGAAAAACAATCGCCAGGGTCCGCCGAGTCCCCTCCGGACCGGGGAGGCTGTAGCCGCACGCGTTCACAATCGAGCTGCTCCAGGTGAGAGTGAAGTTGGGATACTGGAACAACACCTCGTGAGTGTCGTAGGCATCACCCGGATCCTGGATGATGTACCGCCCGCCGGAAGAGCTGACCCGGATCGGATGGTCCAAGTTGAGCGCCCAGTAGGGGAGGTCGAGGATGTGGGGCGCCATGCCGGGAGTCCAGCCCCCGCTGTAGTCCATGAAGGACCCGTGCTCGTAGGCGCCCTTGGCAATCAGCGGATTGAACGCGCGCAGCTTGGCCGGGCCGCACCACTGGTTCCAATCCAGGTCTCGCGGGGGATCGCAATCGGCCATCTCTCCCAGTCCATCGGGGCCTTGGTTTCCCACATGGACGGTCCGGATCACCCCGATCTTTCCCAGAATTCCCGAGCGCACGATCTCCACCACCCTGCGGTAGTTGTCCCCCGCGTGAATTTGAGTCCCGATCTGGGTGATCCGGTTGTGGTGACGAACCGCGTTGCGGACCGCAAGACTCTCGCCCACAGACATGGTCATCGGCTTTTCGATGTAGAAGTCCTTTCCGGACTCGCAGGCGTGAATGGCCTGCAGGCAGTGCCAATGGGGTGGGGTGCAGATCACCACCGCGTCCACATCCTTCCGCGAGAGCAGGTCGCGATAGTCCTTGATCTCGGAGGGTTTGTTGGGGCACTTCTCGACTGCCTGGCGGATGTGGTCCCCCCACACATCGCAGATCGCGGTCACCTCGACATCCGGCTGTTTGAGGAATTCCTCCAGAACCTGAAGCCCGCGCGCCCCGACCCCGATGAAGCCGAGTCGGATGCGTTCGTTGGGGCTGGTGGAGGGAGTCTCCTCGGACCAAGCGGCCCGAGGCAGACCCGTCGCCGCCACCCCGGCCGCTCCCAGGCGGGCGCTCAATTCCAGAAACTCCCGGCGCGAAAGATGGTCATTAGCGTGCATTCGAGTGCCTCCGATAAAAATATTTCACAACCAACTCTTGGGGCGGCTTGGGAGTTAGAAGCGTTCCCACAATTCCACCGACAAGCGAGGCCGCCAGGCCCCACATGAAGGGATGGAGATCAAGCGGGGTCCAGGGTTGAAGCTCTCCGGTCCGGAGTTTCCCGACCAGGTACAGGCTTGCCACGCCGAGAAACCCGGCGAACATCGAGCAGGCTGTTCCAGCCGCGTTGGCTCTGGGCCAATACAGGGCGAGCGCCATGGGGATGAGGAAGGTCGCCGCCTGGGAGGAGGATCCGAAGACAAGCAGATCCTGGAGGTAGCGCGGCGGGTCCGCGGCCATGAGCATGACCCCGAAACCGACCGCCAGCGTGGTGGCCAGGCTGGCGCGTTTGATTGTCCGCTCGGAAACATGCGGGTTGAAACCGTGCTGGTAGAGGTCGCGGACCAGCGCGGAGGAGATCATTAGGAGAAAGCTGTCCACCGTGGACATAACCGCCGCGAAGGGCGCGGCGATGAGCAGTCCGGCCAGGAAGGGCGGAGCGGCGAATAGACTCATCGCCGGCATGGCTTGGTCCGACTGCTCCAGATGGAGCGGAAGGGTTTTTGCCGCGACAAAGGTTACCACCAGCGGGAGATAGATCAGGCTGTAGCAGATGGTGACTGTAAAAATCGCCCGCGCCAGGGTCTTGTTGTCTCGGAAGGCCATCAAACGGAGCATGTTTCCGGCCTGACCCGCGCCCCCAATCGGCCAGATGAAGAAGAAGGAGATCGCCATTCCAATCGGCAGAAAGGCCTCGAACCCTCCGCTCCGCGCTTCGTCCGCGCTCTTCTTTCTGCCCGGCGCCACAAGCGCCTCGGGTTCGGTCGCCTGGAGGTGGCTGTTGACCTTCCGAAGGCCCTCGGGGAGCTGTGAGAAGCGAAAGGCTTCGTTCTTGCGGACCTCCATTCCGGCATAGCGCTCTTCCTCGGTCCAGGCGGCGGCGACCACCGCGCGTGGATCGCCCACCGGAGCCAGATGGACATAGGCCTGATACAGAGTGAGCGGGAGGAGCAGAGTCACCCCCACCACCATGATGACCCCTTGCATCACATCGGTCAGCACCACCGCGCGAAATCCCCCGAAGGCCGTATAGAGGACCACCGATAGGGCGAAAAACACCAGTCCCGCCAAGTATCCGGCGGACACTCCGGGAAGACCGCGCGCCGCCGGCTCCAACAACTGCTTGCAGATTTCAAACGTGGGAAAGTCCGTCATCAGGGTCTGGAACAAGACCCCTCCGGCTTTGAACTGTCCGACCAGGTACACAACCAGAAAGAAGAGCAGGAAGAGGGTGACCAACACTCCGAGCCAGGGACACGCGAAGCGATCGCGGAATAAGTCGGGGAAGGTGATCGCGTCACTCTTTCGCGCCACTTGGTTCAAACGTTTTCCCAGGAGGCCCATGGAACAGATCGGAAAAACCATGTAGCCCGCGATCCACAACGCCAGCACCCAGCCGTAGGTGTAAATCAGGGAGGGGAAGCCCGTGTATGTTCCGCCCGAGGCGCTGGTCGCGGCGAAGGTGAACGCCAGAGTCCAGGACCCTAGTGTCCGTCCTCCAATGTAGTACTCCTTCAGAAAGGATTTTCCACGTGACCGACGGTGCGCGAAGGCGGCAATGGCGAACACCCCAGCCAGATAGACCATGAAGGTGAGGACAGTCCAGTGTGAGGAGCTGCTTTCAATCTCCACCCGCGTCCCCCTCCGCTTTCATCCCCGAGCGAGCCGCCTCCATGTCGTCCGCCGGAGAAACCTCCTCGGGATCATCATGGACCATGTGGAAGAAGGTGAACCATGCGGTGAAACCCACGCACACGGTCCATGGAACAAACACCCCCCAAAACACCCAGTCCGGAATTCCCCAATAGTCGCCGACTGTATGGGGGTCGCGGTCGTACCCGGTCCGGGCGCAGTAAATGACCGTGAAGGCCAGAGGGATGATGAACACCACGAGCGTGAAGATCGCCTCGTGGAGGGCGCGCCGATAGGACGGATCGAAGGTGTGTTTGTCCATCGCGTCGGACGCTCCCTACTGAGTCGCCTCCATTCCGAGATGAAAGGCCTCTTTGTGGGGGGCGCCCACCTCGGCATAGTGGGTGATTTGCTCCCGTTCCGCGATTTCACACAGGCGCGCGTAGGTTCCGTCTCGCTTGGCCTCCATCGGCGAGCGTCTGCACTTGAGGTACATCACCGGGAAACGGGCCGTTTCCACTCGCCGGCGCACCTCCTCGCTGTCGGCCACCCGTTCGGCCTCGTCAAAGATGGCCTCCGCCCGGCGTATGAAGTCGTCCGAATAGATCTTGTCGTCCGGCTCCACCCGGATGTGGATGTGGGTCTCCGGGGTGATCCGCCCGTGCAGCAGGTCGAAGTACTGACGGACATACTGGCCGCTCCGACCGTAATAGCCGAACATGAAGTCCTGAATCACGCTTTCCACGTCACACTCCGGGTCCCACAGCAGCTTCGAGAGGACATAAGCCCGAAGTTCGGCGAACTCGCCGCCGCGGCTCTGATAGGCCGCCTGCTCCATGATCCCGATGGCATTGTGGTCGCGAAAGGTCCGAATGTTGGATTGAAGCACCTTAAAGTTCGGATGCGGAAGGACATAGTGGCTGAAGTTGACCACGTAATCCCAAATATAGAGTTGCGGGGCGATCTCCGCCCACCCCTGGAGGTCCGCCAGGAACGAAGCGTTTTCCTCGCAACTCTTGAAATCATGCGCGAAGCAGCATTCGATGCTGCATAGTCGGATCACCACGTTCTTTCTCGGGCGCAGGGTTTTGCAGGGTTTGCGGGTGTACTGATAGGCCAGGGTCCCGATGTACTTGTCCGGAAACTCCTTCTCCACCGCCTCGGCCACCTGATTGACAAAATTAATGACCGGCCCGGATTCGCTTTCCTCCCGTTTGGCGATGGCTTGGCAGCGGTCGCACTCGCAGGGGCCTTGCCAGTCGTTCTGGGAAACGGAGTAGATCAAGTACCCGGGGTTCTCGCGCATCACCGTCCCGAGGCGCTCGGTGAGGAGGCGGAGGACATCCGGGTTGGTGAGGCAGAGCTGCGCGTGGTCATACGTCCGCTTGCCGTCAATCAGGCTGTAATACTCCGGATGTTCCGCGAAGAACTCCTCCGGCGGCAGCAGCGGAAAGAAGGTGTGGACCGACCAATAGGCCTCGACCCCGCCCGGTTGGTCCCGATCCCACATGGCTCCGTTGACCCGGTTCCGCGCCGCCCAGGTCGGGTCGAAGGCCTCAAAATAGAAATCGTTCCGCACCCGGATTCCCGGAGACTCGCGACGATGGAGGGTTTCAAAGGAGACTCGCTCGCGCTTGGGGACCACGCTCACCCTGGGGGTGTACCAGCGACACCCCAGCTCGCGCTCCAGGAAGGCCATCACCCCGTACATCGTCCCCCGGTCTCGACCACCGCGAATCAGGATGGTGGGGCCCGCGTTGTGGTATTCAAAGATCTCATCCGCATGCCGGAAGCGTGTGTCCTCGGATCCCAGCAGGGCCTCGGTGTGACGATTGTCCCCCAGAATGATCTCGCGCTCGGTGGCCGGCTCGCTGTCGCCCCGAATCGGGAAATCGGCCCCGCCGGATTCCGCTAGCCAGTGGCGCAGTTCGCTCGCCGCCCATTTCTCGGATTCCGAGGCGTTCTCGCCGATGACGATTGAGTAATCGGTCTTGCCGTCCGCAAACAAGGTATGAACAACCCGCTTCCCGGCCACGAAACGGATGTCCGTCTCCCACTCGCCTCCCGCCTTCTTCTCTCCGACGACCTTGGCCACATAGCGACCATAGTCCGTGGGGTCAATTCCGAGGTCCATCTCCGCCTCCTTGTTCCACTCCAGCCGGCGAATCACCTTGTTGGGGTTGCCCTCGCGAGTCACCGACACGTTCACGGACTTCAGCACCTCCGGCGCCAGCCATGCGGGTTGCTCCAGGCGCAAGAACGCTGTCCCATCTTCCCGCGAGATCACGTTAAACAGCGGAAATCGATCCGCGAAGGAACCGGCCTCAAACGGCAGCAGGCGCATGCAGAAGCCCCACTTGTTGCCACGCTCCTCCACCTTGAGCAGCACGCGATTCTTCCCCGAAAGCAATCGCACCGGAACGATCTCGTCATCGGCGCTCAGGCTCCGACCCGAGGGATAATCCCCGATTTGCTCACCGTTCAACCACAGCCGGTAACCGTCGTTGGTCCCGAGCGAGAGCAGACAGACCTGGTCATTCGAGGATTCGATTTCACAGTATCCGTAGGCGGTCGCCGGGCTTCGTGTCGAAATGGCCGAGTCGAGGTCGATGATATGGTCCGCGGAGTGGTGACGAACCCACTCCACCACGGTCCCGTCATGGGAAACCTTCCCGCCTTCGTTGACCGTGGGATGGGCTTCGCCGCCGATGCTCGCGAGGAAATCGGTCTCGAAGCCAACCAGGTGGCGGACCTCCGGGTCATTCGGGGGAGGCGTTTCGAGAGGGAAAGGGCCGCACAGTAGCCAATCTTGAAAGAATTGAGAGGAGGGTTCGGACCGATAGATGGGGATTTCACCAAGGGAAGGTCCGATCCAAAGCGCTCCCACAAGGACAAGGAATGCCACTCGTAGGAGCTGCCTGGCTTGTTGAGAACACTCGAAACTGTCTTTGCGAATCATGGGCGCGCCTCCACTCAGATGGATTGAACTCTAGGGCAGCCAGGGCAAGCGATCCTCGCGCATCAGCCATGCCTCGGCCAGGAGTGTCCCCCAACCCCCGCTGTTCCTCCAGATCTCCCGACTCACACGATCCCCCTCGGCCACTCCCTGCGCCTTGCGGAGTTGAATCACGAGCTCCCCATCGCGGATCGCCTCCGGAGGGATCTTGTAGGTGAAGAAATCGCTCATCTGGAGCGGGAGCTCCTGTTCCTCGGCGATGGGGATCCCGTCCGCCTCGATCCGCTGCGATTTCTGGTTCATCCACGCCGCGTATCGCTCCTGGTACCAGGGGCGCGAAAGGGTGAGACGGATCCGGTAGCTAGCGTTCGGATCAAGCCCGCGATAATGAAGCGCGACCCCCTGCTCCTCATCCTGCGTGAACGACATCGAGCGCTGGCTGGGTCGATTGCCCTCGGAGAACATCCCCGACACATACGGCTGCCCGTGATCGTAAGGATAGCCCCTCACCAGATTGGGCGCGGGGTTGTAGGTTCCACAGTTGTCATAGAATCCCCCCTCGCCCGCATCCTCGTAGTGAATGACTGCCCAGAGCAGTTCGCGCTGGTCATTACCGGAGGCGTCCCGCGCCCTTTCGAGCTGACGTTTCAGCCAGCCGAGTCCGATGTAGTCATGCTCCAGGTTGTAGATCCCCTCGCTGCGCACCCCGAACAAGGTGTTACTCTCCTCCCCCAGACGGGTGGCCTCCCCGCGCAGCGCTTTCATCTCCTCGGTCTCGGCGAGAGTGTCGAACCAGGTCAGCGCCTCCACCGCCGCGGCCTTCAGATCGCCGGCCTCAAAACCCTCCGTGACTCGCTTTTCAATTCGAGCCTCCAGGTCCGTCTGCTGCGCGACCTTGAGTTGGATGCACTTGTCCAGCGCGGCCTTCTGCATGTACTCGCGCCAGAGCCAGTTCCCCTTGAGGAGCAGCGCGGGCATCCGCTCGCCGGCCTGCTTGACGAGGCGGTAATAGCGGTCGATCCCTTCTTTCTCGGTGATCGGTTGCCCCGGAATCTCCTCCAGGTTCTTCTCGAGCTGGAAAATCGCCTCCGCCATCGGCGGCGCGGCCGCTTCCCCGAACCAGGTTCGGCAGTACTCCGCGACCACATCCTCCACCGAGGTTTGCGGCGCCCACAGAAGGCGCTGCCACATCCACTGATTGAAATGGTCATGGCTTCCGCTGGAGTGGGTGATGTCCCCGACCCCAAATCGGAGAAGTTGGTTAAAGACCCAGTGGTAAAAGCGCGGCCAGGCAAAGAAGGTGAGACGGTCATAAACCATGGTCAGCGCTTGGTCCGGGCGACGCTCGTAAATGAAGTGGTTCCAGCGCGGGGGGAGATCGCCGTTCCGGTCCGCGCGCGGATACATCTGAACATACCCGTGCTGCGAATAGCGCCAGTGGGTGATCTCGTTGTAGAACACCAGGACCTGTTCCGGCGGGAGCTGATGAACGATCTCCTGACAATACCTTCCGAAGGGACCGAATCCCGGATAGCGGAAGAGGTCCATGCGGTGGGTTTGACGGTGCCCCGGTTGCCAGCTCATGGCATCCGAGCCGGGACCGTACCCAAAAGCCCACAGCCAGGTCCGCGGCTTCTCCCGGAGGTATTCGAAGATCGCCCGGTCGTCATCGTCGTCAAACTTCTGGTTGGTGAAATACACCCGGCTCTCCGGGTGATACTTGTGAACAATCGCGGCCATGTCTTCCACCAGATGGATGAAGGTCTTTCCGTACGGATCGCATTTGTCGCACTCGCAACCGCCGCCATCGCCGCCATGGAACTTGACAAGATCGAAGGTGGGACCGGACTTGAAGTAGTCCTCGCATTTCTTGAGCAGCGCCGCCCGCGCCTCGGGAACCGAGGGGCAAAGATACCCGGTCCGTCCGATGGATTCCTTGGCTTGCCACTCCGGCGGTCCGGATCCCGTGTTGGGGCCCAGCCCTCCCTGGGTCATCAGGCCATAAGACTTGATGAAATCGAACATCAACCCGGTCTCGGTGGAAAACACATTCGCCCCCGCCAGGGCGTAATCGAGGATGACCCGCTGCGTCTCCGCATCGGTCCAGTCGCGGACCCTTCCGAGCCGCTTGGCCACCGAGCTCTGGCCGAATTGGGTTCCGCGAATCTCAAAGGCCGGAGCATTGCGTTTCTCGGTCGGGATCGGGAATAGAAGGCTGCTCTCCGTGACCTTCGCGCGCCGAAGGATTTCCCCGACCGCGTAGAGCACGCCGCGCTCATCCACGCCCGCCGCCAAAAGGACTTGGGCGTTCCCGCGCGGCAAAGTCTTCAGTAGAAAACCCTCCGGTCCGGGATCGGCTTCGGAAAGAGGCTTGATCCGTTGAAGATCGAATTCCCGTGATATCTCCCCATGGTTCCGAGGGATCCCTAAAAGGACCAACAGCTCTTGGTCTCCAACCGTGGATGAAACATCCTCGACTTCGACCCGAACCGGTAAGGGGGAGATTTCGGTCCAGCGGTCACGGAGTAGGTTGGCGACTCGGCGTTCGACCGCCGTGGCGCCCCGCCCCACGCGAATCACCGCGCCGTGGAAGGTCTGGTCCTCAGCGGCGACGGTTTGGAATAGCAGGATTGGGATGAGAAGGTGGGAGAGCATCGGGTCCCCTCGTCGGATGGATTGGTTAGACCCTGTCTGAGCCAAACGGGGACAGGGTAACCGTTCGACAGCCTCTTGCAAGCTCTTGGAGGTGGCTTTTCAAAGCTGCCGAATGTGACAAACTCACCCAATCCCTTGGAGGTTTGTCCCATGACCGTGAAACGGAATCCGTCGGAAGGTTCAATCTCAGGCGCGCGCTTCGGTCGAGTCCCAGCGATTCTCGCGCTGATCGGGTTATTCGGCCTTGGCGCCCCCTCGTGGACCGCGGAGCCCATGCCGGCCACAATCGACTCGGATGTCGCGAGCGCGGCGAAACCCTGGACAAACCTGGATCTCAACAACGATCCCAATCTGATTCGCTTCGCCATTGTGAGCGACAACGCGGGCGGCCCCAGGGCGGGGATATTTGGAGAAGCGGTGGCCAAGATCAACCTGCTCCAACCCGAATTCGTGATGAGCATCGGAGACTTCATCGAGGGTTACGAAAACACCCGCGAGCAGCTCGACGCTCAGTGGGATGGGTTCATGAGGGATGTCAACAACTTCGAGATGCCCTTCTTCTTTGTCCCCGGGAACCACGATAACGGCAAGCCGCTGTGGGCGGAGATCTACCGGCGGCGCTTTGGGGCTGAGTACTACCACTTTGTGTACAAGAATGTCCTCTTCCTGTGCCTCTCCACCAACGATGGCCCCGAGAACAACACGGGCATCAGCCAGAATCAGGTGGATTATGTGGCGCGCGTGCTGGAGCGCCGCAAGGATGTGCGTTGGACTTTGGTCTTCCAGCACAAACCGCTCTGGAACGACCAGGGCAATGAGGGCTGGGCCAAGATCGCCGCGCTGCTCAAGGGAAGGAAATGCACCGCGTTCGCCGGGCACACCCACAACTACCTGAGGCAGGAAAAAGATGGGATTTCCTTCATCACCCTGGCCACCACCGGCGGCGGGAGCGCCCTGCGTGGCCCGGCCTACGGGGAATTCGATCAGATCGCCTGGGTCACCTTGACCGATGAAGGTCCGCGCGTGGCGAACCTGCTGATGGACGGCATCCTCGACAAGGATGTCCGCACCGAAGCCGAGGCGAAGGACTACGGTCTCTTTCGCGCCGGGCGCGCGGTCACCGCCACCTCGATCCTGGCCGACCCCCCGGCATTCGCCTCCGGAAAGTCCACCCTCCGGATCAAAAATCCCACGAACGCGCCGTTGCGCATGAAAGTGCTCAGTGAATCGCAGCCGGGCGTTCGGGTCGAACCGGGGAGTGTCTCGGCGGTTGTCCCAGGGATGGGGGAATTGGTGACCGAGCTCCAAGTGAGCGCCGGGGAGCCCATCCCGATCGCCCAGGCGCAGCCGGTGGTCCTGCACTGGGAGGCGTTCCTGGACCGGTCGGACAACACCCCCTCAACCCGCTTCGCGGGTGAGGTCCGCGTCACGGTGGACTCCCCCATGGAAATCCCCAAGCGGGACAGCGCGCCAAGCATCGACGGCAGCCTCGAAGATTGGAGTGACCTCTCCTTCCAAGTCGATCAGCCGGGTGAGGTTTGGCACAACCCACCGGGCTGGAGGGGGCCTTGGGATGGCTCGTTCCGGTTTGGAGTCGCGCATGATGACGAGTTCATCTATGTCGCGGTTCGAGCAACGGATGACCAACCCTGCTTCGACGGTTGGAAATACTGGGAGGACTTTGCACTCGTTTGGGTGGATGGGCGCGCCGACGGCCAAGGGGACCCCAAGACTTCCATCTTCACTCTCATGGCGGGTCCGCGGCTTTCTGAGGAGCAGAAAGAGGAATTCTCGGAAGGGCAGGCCCCCGAAACGGTCCGGACCGCGAGCCGCGCCACCGAAAGCGGCTTTGAGGCTGAGTTTGCCATCCCGCTCTCCTACCTGAAGGACCGCCAGGGAGGCGACTGGAAAGAGGCGCGCCTCAATGTCGGCTTCAGCGACTACGATTCCGGCGATGCCCGCGAAGGAGTGACCCTCTTGTATTGGCGTCCACAGTGGACCAGCCCGACCAGCGCGCCCCAGTCGGGAATCTTCCGAAGAGCCGATAAGAACTGATCGCCATGCTTGCGGGTCGTGGAGCGTGGGGATCCGCCTCTTGCCTATTGCTGATCTTGCTCAGCGCGGATTTCAGCCGGACGGAAGCGCCCCCCATCGAGATCAGTCAGTTCCAGGACAGCATCAACCACTGGCAAAACAAGCACGGGCGGGATCGAAAGGACCAACGCTGGAAACCCAGTCAGGTTGTCGAAATCGCGGACAACATCCTCCAATATCAGAACCCCGATGGGGGATGGCCCAAGAGCATTGACTGGCTGGCGAAGATCCCCGCCGAGGAAGTCCGCGAGATTTACCGTTCCTCGATCCATCGAAGCACCTTGGACAATCGCAACACCTATCCGCAAGTGGAGTACATCGCCAAGGTGTACTCCCAAACAGGAATCGAACGCTTTCGCGAAAGCGCGGCCCGTGGCCTGGAATATATCCTTGCCGAACAGCGTCCCAGCGGCGGATGGCGAGGGTCGGATGTGGATGCGATCACCTTCAACGACGATGTGATGGTGGGGGTTATGACCCTCCTGCTCGATATCCGTGAGGGTGTTGAGCATTTCTCTTGGCTGGATGAAACCAGGCGCAAGAGGGTGGCCGAAGCCCTTGACCGGGCCGTCTCGGTGACTTTGGCCTGCCAGATCGAGGTGGACGGAACGAAGACCGCCTGGTGCCAGCAGCATGACCACCAAAATCTCAAGCCGGTCGCCGCGCGAACCTTCGAACTCCCCTCGATCTGCGGACAGGAAAGCGTGGGCATCGTTCGCTTCTTGATGAAACTCAAGGACCCCAGCCCGGAGGCGCGCGGCGCGGTGGAGGCGGCGGTGCAATGGTTCGAGCAGGCGGCGATTCGAGGGCTCCGGCTGGAAAGAGTCCCCATCCCGGCTCAAAGGTTCGAAAACCACACCGCGACCCACGATGTGGTGGTGGTGTCGGACCCCGCCGCGCCCCGGATGTGGGCGCGCTACTACGATCTCGAAACCGGCAAGCCTTTTTTCTGTAATCGGGATGGTCGCAAGGTGGAATCCCTGGCCGAAGTCGAAATCGAGCGGCGGACAGGGTATGCTTGGTACGGATATTGGCCGGAGAGTCTGCTCAGGGACGACTATCCCTCTTGGAGGGAACGGAGCGGAGGTTTCCCGAGGACTGAGGAAGGCCCAAGCGGGGGGCTGCGATAACTACTTTTCGCCTGGCCGGGATTGAATCTTTGCCACCCGGCGTGAGTCTAAGACCACAACGCCGAATGGCGATCTTGTTCATGGAGGTGTTGAGATGACACCGAGAGGATTTCTGACATTTCTTATGGCCCCGTGCCTTTCACTCATACTGGCCCAGGCGGGGGCTTCAGCCCAGGACAACAACATGACAGTCCTGACTCAGGGGCCGGTCCACGAAGCCTTCGCGGGGTCGGTGGAGATGGATCCCACCGAGGGCTTGATCGTGCCGAAGGCCCCTCCCCCGCCCATCGAGGAGATTCCCCCGGAGGAGCGTCCCGAAGGAGAGGATGTGATCTGGATTCCCGGCTATTGGGGCTGGGACCCCGAACGCCAGGACTTTATCTGGGTGAGCGGGGTTTGGAGAGTCCCGCCGCCGGGCCAATCCTGGGTGCCGGGGTATTGGCTCGAAGTCCAAGGCGGATACCAGTGGATCCCCGGGTTCTGGGTCGCCGAACAGGGAGAAGAGGTGGAATACCTCCCTCCGCCGCCTCCGACCCTCGAAGTCGGACCTTCCAGCCCGCCCCCGGCCCAAGACTATGTCTGGTCGCCCGGAAGTTGGGTCTGGTACGGTGGGAACTATGTTTGGAGACCGGGCTATTGGCTCACGGTTCCCGATGGCTGGGTCTGGGTTCCCCCGCACTACGAATGGACCCCCTCTGGGTATGTCTTCATCAACGGCTATTGGGATTTCGTCTTGGAGAATCGCGGAGTGCTGTTTGCCCCGGTGGCGTTCAGCGCCCCGGTGTATGTCGAACCCGCCTTTGTTTACTGCCCCGCGGTGGTGATTCTCGCGGATGTCCTGGTCTCTCACCTGTTTTTCCACCCGCACTACCACCACTACTGCTTCGGCGACTACTATGACCCCTTCTACGCGGACCGGTGGGGGATTGTGCCCTGGTTCGAGTTCCACTACCACCATCACCACCACGGGTACGACCCGCTCTTTGCCTGTTACTCGGTTCACTACCATCATCACCATGGCGGGCATTGGGTGGATCACTTGAGGAACGATTTCATCCGGAGACGGAGTCGCAAGGAGTTCCGTCCGCCCAAGACCTATGAGGCGCGCGGACTCCCGGAGGACAAGTTGAAGCTTGCGGATGCGAAGAAGGACTTCGGGCTGGCCTCGCCGCTGGACAAGGTCACCAAGGAGGGCCTCGGGGGCCTCAAGTTCCAGAAGGTGGACCCGGATCGCAGAAACAAGTTTAAGTCCCAAGGGAAAGACCTACGCGATATTGGCGGGAAACGCGCCAAGGTGGAGACCGAGGCAATCGGACAATCTCCTTTGAAGGATAAAGGGAAAGGCCCGCAAAAGCTGAAGCTCCCCAAGACGGAGGTTTCCAAGTGGACCGGCGGCGCCAAGAAGGATTCTCCGCCCCTTCCCAAGGAGCCGACAGGAAAGGGTGGCCAGTCCTACAAGGTGCTCGACCAAACCGCACCAATTGGCGGCAAGGGAACGGGAGCGGGAGTCCGCGGCGGCAAGAAGGGTTCCGCCGAGAACCTCCAAACCCCCGGTGACAAGGGTGGCGCCTCCGTCCAAGGCCAAAAGCAACGCTCCACGCGGCGGCGTGGCGAGGGCAAGGGGCAATCTAAGATCACCACCCCCACGGATGTCCAAGGCCAAGGCGAGCCTCAGGTAGAACCGAAGGGATCGACTGGACCCGGCCCCTGGGGAACTCAGCGGAAGATCCAAGGCGGCGCCTCCGGAAAGGGGCAGGGAGCCGTGGAGCCAATCGAGGTTCAGGGCCAAGGCAAAGGCCAAGGTGGGGCCGGGAAATCCTCGATCCGCCAGCGCAGACTGAGCAACCAACAGGACCAGGGGAGCCTCCAGAGCCAGTCCCCCATGTCCTTCCAGGGGCAGTCGATGATCCAGCCCCAGGGTCAGAAGGGGGTCCAACTCCAGGGGAACTGGCAACGTCAGTTCAGTCCGTCCGGAAAGGGCGGGGGCCAATTCCAGTACCAATATCGGGGCAGCGGGCGTGGGATCTCGCTTCCCCCCACAAGTGGGAATTTCCAGCCCAAGATGACCCCGGACCAACCGATCTTCTCCCCCTCACCGCAAGGGGCGATCAATGGCATCCCCCCAGGCGGCTCCGGAAGTCCGGGGGGCGGCTTCGGAGGCTCGGGAGGCGGTAAGGGGAGTGGGAGGAAGTAATCCAATCCATCCCACCGGGCGGGTCTTCCGGCTCGCCCGGTGGGGCATGTTCTGTTGAGGAGGTGTGAAGGCCGCCGTGACTCTCCCGCGATATATTCATTTTGTTTTCCTTATCCTCTCCTTGGTCGCCGCCGGGACCGCGGCCCAGGACGCCACTCCATACCCTCGGATCAGCCAGGAGGCCTTCAAGGCCCGGGTTCCATTCTTTGATTACGCCCGCGAGGTTCCTTTGGATGGCCGGGTTGTCCGGGAGTGGGACAGCCAGGCCACCCTGAGGCAGAAGATCGTCTTTCGCGGCGCGCAGGGATTCCTGGTTCCCGGATACCTCGAGTTTCCCAAGCAGGCGACGAAACCCTACCCGCTGGCGCTGCTTCTTCATGGCTGGTCCGGCTCGAAGGAGGCCTGGTATGAGGAGGGCAACATCATCAGCGGCGGGGAAATGCGCAAGGCCCTGCTGGACTCCGGATACGCGGTGTTGGCGCTGGATGCCGCCACGCATGGCGAGCGGAGCAACGAGATCGACTACCAGCATGCCAATGTGTTTGAGGACCCGAAAGCGCCGCCCACGCGCAATTACTTCACCTTCGCGGAAATCAGCGTTCAGACGGTCAAGGATTACCGTCGCGCCCTCGATTACCTCGCCACTCGGGATGAGATCGACATGGAGCGCATCGGACTGGTCGGATACAGCATGGGTGGGATGGACAGTTTTTACCTGCTCTCGGTGGAGCCGAGGATCAAGATGGCCGTGGCCTGTGTCCCTCCCCTGCTCAGCGAGGGATATGGTCCCGCCTCGCCCATCGATTTCACCTGGGGGATTCAGGACAAACCTTTTCTTCTCCTTGCGGGAAGGCAAGATGAGATGTACGACGCCGCCCGGTTTGAGGCCTCCTACAAGGCCTACATCGAGAGTCCCAAGACTAAACTGATCTGGTACGACCAGGGGCACAAGCTCACCGAAATCTATGTTCCCGATGCCTTGGCCTGGGTGAAGGCCCAGCTATAGCCCCATGCCCAAGGAAGCCCTTCCGCCGATGCCTGTCCGGAAACCCTACCCGCTCTCCAAAGAACAGATTCGGCTTTATCGAGAAAACGGCTTTGTCGCCCTGCCGGATGTGCTCGAGCGCGAGGAGGTGCGCGCCCTCCGGAGAATTCTGACCGGCGCGGTTCGGGACAGGAAACGGAAACACGCGGACGGTCTCATCCAAACCAACCCCCGCTACGAAAAGGTCTTCGCGCAGATGGTCAACCTCTGGGAGGATTACGAGGAGTTTCGGCCCTTCATCCTGAATTCACGGCTTGCCGATATCGCCCGGCGACTCGTGGGATGCCGTTCCATCAGACTTTGGCACGATCATGCGCTGATCAAGCCTCCCTTTGATGGCGCGCCGACCCCTTGGCATCAGGACTTCCCGTATTGGCCGATGAAGGAGCCGGGGGCGCTTTCGTGCTGGCTGGCGCTGGATGATGTCGACGAGTCCAACGGATGCATGAGCTTTGTGCCGGGAACCCATCGCCTCGGCGCGCTCGCGCCGGTCAGTCTCACTCACCCGAGCAGCCTCTTCAAGGTCGCCGGTCTGGACCGGAGGGAACACCGCCCAACGATCGTCCGTCTCAAGGCCGGAAGCTGCACCTTCCACGACGGAAACACGTTCCACCATGCCGGACCCAACCGGAGCGCCAAGCCGCGACGCGCGCTTGCGATCATCTACATGCCCGCCGGCGTGACCTATGATGGGAAGCCTCACTGTGTCACTGACGGATGCGGGTTGCGGGTCGGGGGACGTTTTTCGGGGAAGAGGTTCCCGGTTCTGGCTCGGTCCTGAAAGGTCAAGTGCATGAAAACGACACTCAAGCGCCTCATCGCCGCCATCCTGATCATGGGATCTGTTTGCTCAGATTCTTTCGGGGGAATCCCCACGGTGGCCGATTACCCCTCGATCCAGGCGGCGCTGGACGCCAACCCCGGACAAATGGTCCTTGTGCCGGATGGAGACCACCTCATACAGAAGAAGATTCGGATTAGCCGGGATGGCTCCGGTCTGTATGGCTATGGGCGAATCCTCCAGGAGGATCCCGAGCAGCCGATCCTGGAAATTGAAGGGGCCGAGGGGGTGCGAGTTTGCGACCTCACCTTCAGTCGCGCCGAGGGAAAACAGGAGGCGCGCGCTCCGGGTGTCCTCATTCTGGACTGCACGGACACTCTCTTGGATGGCGTCAGAGTGCTGGATAACCACGCCTCGGAAGGTTCGATTGACCTCCGCGATTGCGTCCGTTGCATTGTCCGCGATTGCGAGGTCACCAACTACAAACGAATCACCGTTGATGACCGCACGGAGAGTGATCTTTACGGCTACGCTTTCCACGCCATCGATGGGCATGGCATCCTGGTTCGCTTCAGCCAGGGAACGCGGGTTACCGACAACCGTGTGGTCGAAAACCGCCTGCTGCCGACCCCTGAAATAAAAGAAAAACACAATCTTGGACAGCTAACTCCGGGGAAGAAACCGAATCATGTGGGCGAACTCGCGTCGGATGTGTTCAGACGCGGATCGGTGACCAATTGGCACCAAGGCTCGGCGATCATGGTGAGTTCCCCGGAGTCAACCGACCACACGATTATTACCGGGAATTACATTGAGAATTGCGCGCAGGGGATCGACATCCACTCGGACCACGTGATCTGCTCGCGGAACATCGTGAAGTGCGGCATGATGGGGGTGAAGGCCACGCACGGCTCCCGGAACCTGATCATCACCGAAAACCAGCTCAACCGGATCGACCTGTGGGGAATCATCCTCAATCCCGGTGCTCTTTCGCACGCCGCGGAGGCCGCCTCGGAGGGCAAGTCGCAGCGCGCGGCCAATGTGGATGGCGGAACGATCATCGCCGAGAACATCATTTCGGACTACGGTTACGGACACGAATACTGGAACTGGGGAGGAGCCTCGGAGGACAAGAAGGGCTCTTACGCCATCGCCCTCTATGAGGGGCAGCTCCCCACCAATCCCCCCCTCCGGGATGTACTGATTCAAGGAAATGTTGTCTATGACCACGGCCGTGATCAAATCCTCGTGGATGGAGAGCCCAAGGTCGCGCCCCCTCGGTATCGTTACGCCATCTATGTCGGACCCTGGGGAGAATCGAATGAAAAGGGTCCCACTTATCCGACTGGAATCCGTTTCGAGGGGAATCTCCTGCATCCGGGACTCGCGGGGATTTCCAATGTGGAGCTCACACCCTGAGGAACTCAACTTGAGAGAATCTCATCCTTCGGAGGGCAGCTTGCCATGAAACGCCGTGATTTTCTCCACTCCGGATCGGCTGCCCTTGCCGCCCTGGGCCTCCATCAAACCGTTTCGCGCGCGGAACCGTCCAGGCCCCTCAACATTCTCTGGCTGACCTGCGAGGACTCCAGCCCAAACCTGGGGTGTTACGGAGACCCGCAAGCAAGGACCCCCAACCTGGACCGACTCGCTTCCCAAGGGGTTCGCTTCAACCGCGCCTTTTCCGTTAGCGGGGTCTGCGCGCCCAGCCGGTCCTGCCTGATCACCGGCGTGCACCCCACGACCTTGGGCACCCTCCACATGCGCTGCAAGAACCAGCCCCCGGAACACATCAAGTGCTTCCCCGAATACCTCCGGCAAGCCGGTTACCACTGCACCAACAACCAGAAACAGGATTACAATTTCGATGCCCCTCCCGGCTCCTGGGATGAATCGAGCAACAAGGCGCATTTCCGGAACCGCCCGAACAAGGATCAACCCTTTTTCGCGGTCTTCAATTTCACGATCACTCATGAATCCAAGATCGGCACTTTGCCTCCAGGTCTTTCGCCGGGGGAGCGCGCCCTGCTCGAAGGTCTCGAACCCCATGACCCCGCGCGGATTACGCTTCCGCCTTATTATCCCGACACGGACCTGATCCGGCGTCATTGGGCCCACTACTATGACCTGATCACCGCGATGGACCGTCAGGCCGGGAAGATCCTCGCGGAGCTCGAAGAGGATGGCCTGGCCGACAACACCGTGGTGTTCTTCTTCAGCGACCATGGAGTGGGCGCGCCGCGTGGGAAGCGGTGGCTGTATGATTCGGGCATTCGCGTGCCGCTGATTATCCGCTGGCCGGGGAGGATTGGACCGGGATCAGTCAGCGAGCGTCTGGTGAGCTTCGTGGACTTCGCCCCCACGCTCCTCTCCATCGCCGGCGTCCCGATTCCGCCCCACATGCAGGGGGTTCCATTCCTCGGCGCCTCGGAGGGCGCCCCGCGAACGACCCTCTTTGCCGCCCGGGACCGGATGGATGAGCGCTACGACATTATCCGCGCGGCGCGGGATGAACGCTTCAAGTACATCCGCAATTATGAGCCGCAAATCCCATACGATCTGCCGTTGAGCTACCCCGAAAGTTTTCCGATCATGCAGGAGCTTCGCCGAGTGAAGGCGGAGATCGGCCTGGTGGGTCCCCAGACACTGCCGTTTCTGGAGCGGAAACCCATCGAGGAACTCTACGACACCGACAAGGACCCCTACGAGCTCACCAACCTCGCGGAGGATTCCGCGCATGCGGAAGTCCTCGCGAAGCTGCGTGGCGAGCTGGACTCCTGGATGATCGAGACCCGCGATCTGGGGCTTGTTCCGGAATTCGACCTTGCGGGCTGGCTGGCCACGGGTGGGAAGGGAAAGGAGGTCACTCTCGCGACCCCCTACACCCCGCTCGAAAGCTCCGCCGGGAACGAACAGGTGTTTGGCGGGACGGCCAATCACTGGATTGGCGACTTGAACCACTCCGCCCCGCTTATCCGCTACCGCGCGCTGAAGTCGCTCGCGGTCCTCGGCTCGCCCGCGATGGGGATCTTGAAAGCGGCCCTCGCTGATCCTGACCCGAACGTGGCTTTCTGGGCGGGGCGGGCCTTTGGGGAAATCAAGGAGGTGGACGCCGAGTCCTTCGACGCGCTGGAGGCGAACCTGAACCGACCGGAGCCGGGCGCGCGCCTGGGCGCGGCCTATGCTCTGGTTCGTCACGGAAAACAGGAGCCCGCGCTTGAAGTCTCGCTCTCGCTCATGAAGGACCGCAATCCGTTTGTCAGGCTGGCCGCGATCGAGATGCTGGATCTGGTGGGACCATCCGATCCCAAGGTGGCCGCGACCCTACAGGTCGCGCTGGGGGACAAGAACGACTATGTGGTTCGACGGGCCAAGCGGGTGTTGGGGATTCCGGTGAGGTGAGCTGCCCTGTCTGAAAGGAGCTGTTCCAGTTTCATGAGATTCTCCAAGACGCGAAGGATTCTGTTATTCTCGCGAAAGCGGGAATCCATACGGTATGCGGACTGCAAATGGACGATTGGCGGCACTGCTCTGTGCTTCCTCACATTAGGATTCGCTGCCTCCTGCTGGTCCGAGCAGTTTGCTCCGCCGGATGCCTTCGAGGACAATTCCGGGATTGCCTATTACGGCAGCGCCACCGCTTGGGACCGTCGCGTCTTCGAGCGCGCGGATGGCTCTCAGTACGGTCGCCTGGGACAAAAAGCGTTGCTTCATGTCTTGGATGGCAAGCCGGAGGAGGCGGTGAGGCTCTGCGAGGAGCTGATCGCCAAGGACCCGCAAGACCTGGAATCCCGTTTCATTCTCGTGCTGGCCCGCGCGCAACTGAAAGAGATCTCACGCGCTCTGGAGGCGCTCCAACATGCGCTCGATGCCGGGTTGCCCTTCGAACGTTTCCAGGCCGGGCCCAGGGAGCTTTTCGATCCCCTCTATCGAACGGAGAAGTTCCGGGAACTCGCGGCCCGTCATGGCCGCGCGCTGATCCATGGGCCCATGCTCGGCGCGGTGACCGAGAATAGCGCGAAATTCTGGGTCCGGACCGCGACCGAGTGCGAGGTCCAGGTGATCGCCTCCACCTCGCCGGGCTTCGAATCCATCATCCCTTCGGAGAAAAACCGGACCAGCGCCGAGCGGGATTACACAGCCGTGGTCTCCCTTTGCGGCGTCGAGCCGGCCACGCAGTACCATTACCGGGTGCATTTGAATGGCAAACCGGCGCGAGGGAGCGAGACTCACCTCTTCAGGACCGCGCCCACCGCCGGATCAAAAGTCCGTTTCGATGTGGCCTTTGGCGGCGGCGCGAATTACTGCCCGACCCACGAACGCATGTGGACCACCATCCTCCGCCGGAAACCCTCGGCATTCCTGTTCCTGGGAGACAATGTGTACATCGATCTCCCGGAGGAAGCCGGTCCGTTTCATGATTACACCTATTACCGCCGTCAGTCCCGCCCGGAGTACCGGGAACTGATCGCCTCGACCCCAATCCACGCGATCTGGGATGACCACGACTCCGCCACCAACGATTCCTGGCTGGGACCGTTTCGCGAAAAACCTTCCTGGAAGCCATCCATGTGGCGGCTCTTCGAAAACAATTGGAACAACCCATCGTTCGGCTCACCCGAGTGGCCCGGCTGTTGGCACCGCTTTCCCGTTGGGGATGTGGAGTTCTTCATGCTGGATGGTCGCTCCTACCGGACCCATCCGGAGGCGCCCGAGCGCGCCATGCTGGGCCCGGTTCAGAAGCAGTGGCTCAAGGAGGGTCTCAAATCCTCCACGGCGACTTTCAAAGTGATCGCCTCTCCGGTTCCGTGGTCCTTCGAGGCCAAGGAGTCGCTGGACACCTGGAACGGCTACCGCGAGGAGCGCGAGGAGTTGTTCGCTTTCCTTCATGAGAACCGGATCGAGGGGGTGATCCTCTTGAGCGCCGACCGTCACCGCTCCGACGCCTGGCGAATCGAGAGGGCGGACGGTTACCCGCTGTATGAGTTCGAGAGTTCGCGCCTCACCAACGAACACACCCACAACCTGGTCCCCGGCGCGCTCTTCGGCTACAACGAAACCTGCTCATTCGGGCTGCTCTCCTTCGACACCCTCCAAGCGGACCCGGAGGTCACCTACCGGATTGTCGGCATCGATGACGAGGTCAAGCGCTCGCTCACGGTTCGGCGGAGCAATCTGGCCTATTGAATGGAGAGGCCCGCTTTGACCTCCTTGACCGGGCATGCCCCTTGGACTGCCCGGACAGGGGAATTGTGGTATGGTTTCTGTCCCTTGTGGCCGGAAGGCCACCCGTGAATGCCCATGCTCATCCACACTTCCTGCCGTCACTATCGCGGGTCGCGCCCCTGCATCCCGAACAAGGCGAGAGGCAAGGAATGCCCCACCTGCGATGAACAGGATCCTATCGGGGATCGGATTCTCCTGATCAAGCTCGGAGCGCCTGGGGATGTGCTCCGGACCACCTCCCTGCTGCCGGGAATCAAGCGGCTCTGGCCGGATTCCGAGCTCACCTGGCTCACTCGTCGTTCCGCCGCGCCACTGCTTGAGAACCTCCCTCAGATCGACAGGGTCCTCCTCCTTGAGGAGGAAGGCGCGCTCCAAATCCTCGGCGAGAGGTTTGATATTTGCATGAACCTCGACAACGATCCGATTGCCTCGGCGCTCGCGACCCAAGAGCGCGCGGTGCGCCACTTGGGGTATGTGCTGGATGACCTGGGTCGAATTGTGGCGGCCAATCCCGAGGCCACCGCTTGGCTGGAGATGGCTTCGTTCGACCGGGTCAAGCGCGAGAACCGGGACACCTATCAGGCCCACATGCGCCGGATCGTCGGGCTTGAGGCGGAGAACCCCGACCCGATTCAAATCCGCCTGACCGACAAGGAGCGTGAGGGGGCGCGCGAGCAGTTGCGACATCTCGGACTCGCGGGCCATCGACCCTTTGCCTTCAACACCGGCTCCGGCTCGCGTTGGCCGACCAAGCGTTGGCCGCCCGAGCGATTTATCGAACTTGGCTTCCTCCTTGCCCCGCACTCCCCTTGTCGGATATTGCTGCTTGGCGGGCCGGATGAGGAGGAAACCAACCGGATGCTTGCCCTCGAACGTCCGGATCTCTTTGTCAGTCCCGGCGCCATGCCCCTCCGGGATTTCCTGGCCCTGGTGGAGACCTGCTCGTTGCTTGTGACTTCGGATACGCTCGCGCTCCATGTCGGACTCGGAACCGCCGTTCCCACCGTGGGCCTGTTTGGTCCCACCTCAGCCGCCGAGATCGAGGGAGTCACGCCCCTCCTCAAGATCACCTCGCCCAAGGCATGTGTCCACTTTTACGCCCGAGAGTGCGCCGAATCGCCCTGCTGCATGGAAACCATCACTCCCGCCGATGTCCACGAGCAAGTCCGCTCCGCCGGATGGATCGATTCGGCTGAGGTGGACATCCCCACCGAGCGACACCCATGACACCATCCTCCGCCTCCTGGCTGCTCCTCCTTCAGACCTTCGCGGTGACCGTGCCATGCGTCCACGCGATCAAGCGCCTCGGGCTTGCCATGGGTTGGGTGGACAAACCCAACGAGCGCAAGATTCATCGCGCTCCGGTGGTCACCATCGGCGGGCTGGGGATCTTCATCGGACTTTTTCTGAGCTTTTGTCTGTTCAACCTGTGGCGAGGGGACATCGCGCGGGGGCCCAACGCCGACGGTCTCGTGCGCTACAAGGACCATTTTCACCTCTGGCTGCTGTTCGCCTCCAGCGCGATCCTCGTGGTGGTGGGAGTCTGGGATGACCTGCGCGACACCAACCCCTTTGTCAAGCTCGGCTTCCAGACCCTCGCGGCGGCCCTCTTCGTGGGGTTGAGGGTCACCTCCGGAGAGACCTGGCAATTTCAACAACTGAACCTTGCTTACTTCATCGACCTGGTGGTGATCACCGGCTGGATCGTGCTGCTCCTCAACGCCATAAACCTTATCGATGGGCTGGATGGACTCGCGGCGGGGACTGTCGCCATTGCCGCCTTCTGGCTGATGTTGGCCAACCGTCCGATGGAGAACCACTTCCTCACCTGGGTGGCGGCGATGCTGGTGGGCGGGTGTCTCGCCTTCCTGGTTTTCAACTTCAATCCGGCCACGATCTTCATGGGCGACACCGGCGCCCTTCTGCTCGGGCTTTGGCTCGGCGCGGGTTCGGGAGAAGGAGAATTCCTGAAGCTTTCCGGACTGATCCTGGCCACCCCCCTAGTGCTTTTGGTGGTGCCGCTGCTTGAAGTGATTTCCTCCACTCTCAGGCGGCTGCTTGGAGGACAGGGGGTGTTTCGCGCGGACAGCCGTCACATGCACCACCGACTGCTACGGCTTGGGTTCCGTCACCGGAACATTGTGCTGTTCTATTACGGGATCACCTTCTTCCTCGGAATGCTTGGGTTTCTTCTCGCGCCGGGCTCCTTTCACCCGGTCACCAAAGCCCCGATTCCGCGGATCGCAAACCCCACCATGATGTTCGGAATGCTCGTGGTGGTCGGTGGCGGGGTGTTGATGGCTTTCACCGCGCTCTCCGCCATCGAGCGACGTTTCGAGCGCGCGATCCAGGAAATCACCTCACGCTACGAGAGCGGGAAAGAGATCAAGCGCGAACTCCAGGGGTTGATCGAGGAGGAGAAGGCGGTCAACGAATCTTAGGGGTCATTCCAGGGATGCCTCTTCCGCCGGCCGGGGTCGCAGGATCCCATAGAGCAAGCTGATTCCCCCCACCAGCGCCAGGGCGATGAGCAGCGGCAAAAGCTTTTCGATCGCTTCCGTTTGCCCCTGTTCGCGGGCCCTCTGATAACCCGCGATCATCTTCCAGGCGCCGTTCCCGATCATCGCCAGGCAGATCCCAGCCCCAAGCGCCGGAATCGCCGCCGGAACCTCGAATCCTCCCCGCGCCTCTCCCGGACGCCGTTTCAGGATCACAAGCGCGACATTCACCACGGTGAACGATCCGAGCAGCAGCAGCGAGGTTGCTTGAGCAAGCGAGGCGATACTCCCGACCGCCACCAAGACCAGCACGATTGCCAGCAGGATCAGGATGGCCACATGCGGAGTGCGCCGATTCGGATGCACCTTCCCCAGAAACGCGGGAAGCAATCCCTGTTTGGCCATCCCATAGACAAGCCGCGATCCCATGATGAAGTTGAGCAGCGCGGTGTTCATCACCGCGAACATGGCCACGAACGCGAACACCTGAGGCTTGACCCAAGGGGCCGCCTTGTCCACCACAAGGTAAAGCGCGGGCTTGTCCGAGGCGGCGAGCTCCGCCGAGGGGACCACCGAGACCGCCACCACGCTGACTGTCATGTAGATGCAAGTGGCGAGCAGGAGTGCCCCGACCAAGGCCAGCGGCAGGGTGCGTTCCGGCTTCTTCACCTCCTCGGAGACATTCAACAGATCCTCGAATCCGATGAACGAAAAAAAGGTCAGCACCGCGCCGCCGAGGACCAGCATGAGGCTCAAGTCCCCACTGGGGTTGTTCGGGGAGGAAGCGTCCAGGTAATCCACTCCACCGACAAACCGCAGGCCGAAGGCGATGATGAACAGGAGTCCCGCGGTCTCGATCACGGTGCAGAGCGCGTTCAGCCAGGCCGATTCTCGGATGCCCCAGAAGTTCACGAAGGCTAGCGCGAGGAGGAACGGAAGGGCCACGGACCGTGTCGTCCACTCCGAACCCATCGCCGATATTCGCGGATCGAGGACGCTCAGGAAGTAATTCGAGAACACATGGCTGGCGGTGGCCATCGAGGTGAGTCCCGAAAACAGAACTGCAAGCCCCACGAGGTACGTGAGGAACGGAGCGCGATAGGCGCGCTGAGTGATGTAGGCCGCGCCCGCCGCACGGGGGTAGCGCGAGCCGAGGCAGGCGTAAGAGAGGCCGGTGAGACCCGCCGCGACCATGCTGGCGGCGAAGGCCATCCAGAGGGCATTTCCCAGCCCCTGCGCCGCCGCCCCGATGGTCCCGTAGATTCCCGCCCCGAGCATGTTGCCGAGACCATAGAGGGTGAGCGAGAACAGGCCCAGGCGGCGCTGAAGCGTGGGGTGAGTGTCGGCAATCCCTTCCCGCGCCGGAGGCTGTATCGAGTCTATCGGGGGCATGGAAAGGTGAGTCTTGCATGATCCCGGAAGGGAAACCACCTTGAAGGGATATAGCGTATATGGTATAAAGCGGAAATGGGACCATGTGGAAGGTCACTTTCTATAGTCCCGAGGTCGAGTCAAGGATTCTTGCACTCCCGGCGGGATTCCTTGCCCGTTTCCTGAGATATGCCGAGCGGATGGAGGTCTATGGCCCCAATCTCGGGATGCCCCACACTCGGGTGATGGAGGGAGGGCTCTTCGAGCTTCGGCTCAAGGCCGCGGAGGGAATTGCCAGAGTCTTCTATTGCACTCTCGTGGGGCGCGAAATTGTGATACTCCACCAGTTCGTGAAGAAATCCCAAAAGACCCCACAAAGGGAACTCGAAATCGCTCGCAAACGGATGAAGGAGATCAAGGATGCGGAGAGGACTTAAAGCTTTTAAGGCTCGCGCGTTTGCAAGACCTGAGGTTCGGGTTGAATACGACAAACTGGCGGATGAATTCGCATATCTCGATGAAATCCTGAAAGCTCGCGTCGAGAGCGGACTTACTCAGGCGCAAGTCGCCAAGCGGATTGGGACAACTCAATCCGCGGTGGCGCGGCTTGAGTCAGGGTGCGGGACGCATTCCCCAACTGTTGCCACGCTTCGCCGGTACGCGTCGGCGCTTGGGTACAGATTGGAGGTGCGATTGGTTAAGGAACAGAGGCCTCGAACATGGCTGCCAGAATCGACGCCAATCCGTGAACAAGTGCGATAGTCAGACTAGAAATCCATCGAGCCGTTGGAATCCCGGGCGATCGCGGCAACGGTATTTCCCCCCCCTTCTTACCCCCCATCCGTATTCGCATCCGCACCGCGATGATGATCATGAGGGCCACGATGACTCCCTTCAGGTAAGAGTTGTCCTCCCCTCTGAATCTCATCCGGAGACCGCCGCGACAGGACGCGAAGGAGATCTGCTCCAAGCTGGAATACTCCTGGCCGTTGAAAATGATCCGTGTCATTCGCGGATATCCCTCCTCCGAACTTCAGTTCCCCCTGCGTTTTTCCTTCCGGGCGGCGTCCTTCCAGTCCACCCGCTTGCGCTCGCGCTGGCGCTTGAGGAGTTGCTTGGCCGCTTCCGGGTCACGCGCGATCAGGCGGTCCATCGCAGGGTTCCAGGCGCTCGATTGGGCCAGGGAGTCGAGAGAGGGAAGTCGCGGGCCTTCGGTCTTGGCCGGTTTGGGTTTCTTGACCGGGCGATCTTCCAGCTCCTCCTTGGGGGGAGGACCGAACAGGGCCTCGGGTGGCAGCATGTTGGCCACGAACAGGTGGCTTCCGTACGACAAGAGACGTGTCCCTCGCGCCTCGGCGATCCGAGTGTTGACCTCCAGCAGGATCGGCTTGGGCTCGCGCCGTCGCGCGATGCGCAGCGCCATCTCCGCCTCGCGGGCCAGCACGATCTCCTCGTTGTTCGCCGGCTGGATGCCATCGCGCCGATGGACTGCGTAGGGTTTGCGACGTGACCCGTAGTAAAGCAGTGTTGGAGGAGGATTCTGCTCGCGTTGCGGAGGATGGAGGGTTCCTTCCGGGTCGGGAACAAGCCGCACCCGCTTGTCATCAAACTCGAACGGGCAAGGGTCCATCTGCCAGGCGAGGTCTGCCAGCCGAGTCGGCGTCATTCCGGGCCAAGCCTTATCCTCCGCGAGGGCAAGCGCCAGATTCTTGAGCGGGCACCATCCCTCGGGATCCGGGACCAAGCCATACTCGTCGGGGGCCACCCCCAGGATGTACCGCAGGGTCCGGGCGAGGGATTCGCACCGCTGCCGGGTCGCTCGGTCCATGGTGGGAGGGCGTCAGGCGTTCTTCTTCTTGAGCTCCGCCTCGGCCATTTTCTGGCGCGCCGCCACCAGCCCCTTCAGAATGCGGTCGTTATTGGGCATCAACCGATCGGCGCGCTGCCAAGCGTTGTAAGCGGCCTCGTATTCCCCCAATTTATAATGGACACTCCCCAAGTAAAACCGGTAACTCGCGTTCCCCTCGTCCAGCTTGATCAGCTGGGTCAGCAACCCCTTGGCGTCGATGACCTGCCCGGCTTGGATACGCTGCATGGCCTCGGCGAAAAGGCTCTCCGCGCTGCGACCCCCGGTCTCCATCTTGTACTCGGCGCCGCAGCTCGGACAAAACCCGGTGGTGTTGTCGAACATTTCCCCGCAAACCGCGCAAATCGCCATGATGCCTCTCCCTTCCCGGGCGGTTCCGGGACCGATCCGCGCGGAACCGCCTCAAAGACTGGAAAGCATGGTATCAGTCCGCACCAGCGCGGTTAACCCCAGTCCGCGCGATGAGTGCCACGGCATCTCCCCTTTGACACTCGCGCATATCGGCTACCATGAGACCATCCCGGGGACTCCCATGTCCCCTCGTTATTCGGGAGGATTGCTTCGCCATGACGGATGTTCGCGAATCAGTGCACCACCTTGCCGCGCACGCCCGGGCGGCTTCGCGCCTTGGGCGACGGCTTTCGACCACGCAGAAGAACGATGTTCTTCTCACCTGCGCGCGGTTGATCGAGGAGCGCCTCCCCGACCTCCGCAAGGAGAACGCGTTGGATCTGGAAGCGGGGCGGGGGCATGGACTGTCCTCGGCCATGCTGGACAGGCTCACTCTTTCCGACAAGACCGTGCGAGCCATGACCGAGGGTCTGCGCGAAGTGGCCGCCCTCCCCGATCCGGTTTACGAGATCACCCATGCCTGGCGTCGCCCCAACGGCCTGGAGATCGCGCGCATGCAGGTGCCGCTCGGAGTGATCGCGATCATCTATGAGTCGAGACCCAATGTGACTATCGACGCCGCCGCATTGTGCTTCAAGGCGGGCAACGCCACCATCCTTCGGGGCGGCTCCGAGGCGTTTTATTCCAACCGCGCCTTGACTCAAGTGTTCCGCGAGGCCTGCTCGCTTCACAGTGTTGAGCCGGATGTGGTCCAATCGCTGGAGACCACCGACCGGGAGGCCGTGGGGGCGTTGCTCAAACTGGACAGCCTGATCGATGTGGTCATCCCGCGAGGCGGAAGGAGCCTGATCGAGCGCGTGGTCGAGGAATCCCGCATCCCGGTCATCAAGCATTATGACGGCATCTGCCATGTTTATGTGGACCGTGACGCCGACCTCGACATGGCGGATGAGATTGTTTTCAACGCCAAGGTGCAGCGCCCGGGCGTTTGCAACGCGATGGAGACCCTCCTCGTGCATGAGGCGGTGGCGGACTCGTTCCTCCCAGGGGCGCTCAAGCGCCTCGCGGCGGCGGGAGTCGAGCTCCGAGTGGACGAGCGAACCAGAAGGGCGGCGCAAGGTCAGGGAATCGAGCTCAAGCCGGTCACCGAGGAAGACTGGCGGACCGAGTACTTGGAGCTCATCCTGAGCGTCGCGGTGGTTCCGGACCTCGAAGCGGCTATTGATCACATCGAAACTTACGGTTCCCACCACACCGACACGATTGTCACACGCTCGTGGGAGGCGGCCCGTCGCTTCCAGATGGAGGTGGATTCCTCAACCGTCCTGGTGAACGCCTCCACCCGCTTTTCCGATGGACAACAGTTTGGCCTCGGAGCGGAAATCGGAATCAGCACGGATAAGCTCCACGCCCGAGGCCCGATGGGACTGACCGACCTGGTCTGCAAGAAGTTCGTGGTTTCGGGGAACGGTCAAATCCGGACCTGAGCGCCGCGATGGCGAAACCAAGGGTGGAAGGGAAAGGTCGCCTGCGCGCCATCCATTGGAAGTCAGCCAAAGGTAGAAAACGCGAGATTTCCGGCAGCGACCGTGGTACAATAGAGAGTATTAAACACCGGAATGCCAGTGTCAGGAGAGGCTCGCCATGCCCGCTCAAGCCCGACCCCAAGCTGAGACCTTCTTCCTCCCGGCCGAGCGCGCCTCACGGCGCGAGGTTCAGTACATCGCGGAGCGCGTGGCCTCCGAGGGACTGCTGAGAACTCTGCTGGATTCCATTCCAGGCCTTGGTTTCATCATCAATCGGGAGCGACAAATTGTTGCGGTCAACAACAGGATGCTGCGTGACCTGGGAGTTTCCGAACCGAAATCCCTGATCGGCAAGCGACCCGGAGAGGCGCTGCGTTGTCTTCACGCCACGGAGATGCCCGCCGGGTGCGGAACCACCGAGACCTGCACCACCTGTGGGCTGGCGCGCGCGATATACGAAAGCCTCGAGACCGGAGAGCGGATTACCAAGGAGTGCAGGATTTCGCTCCGGACAGACAAGGATCCCGCCTTGGACATGGAGGTTGTGGCCGCGCCCGCAAAGATCGAGGGATGCGATCTCACCCTTTGCGTGATGCGCGACATCAGTGGGGAGAAACGTCGCAGAGTCCTTGAAAGGCTCTTTTTCCATGATGTCATGAACACCGCCGGCGGGCTTCAAGGGCTCGCCCTGTTGATCGCCGAAAGCTCCGAGGATTCCGAGGAAGACCGCGAGGTCAAAGAGGCGCTGGTCGAAGCTTCCAACACCCTGGTGGAAGAGATTCAGGGCCAACGGGACTTGCTGGCCGCCGAGTCAGGGGACTTGGGCGCGCATCCCGAGACCATCAAAGTCGAAACCTTGGTCCTATCCGTGCAGGATGTCCTGGGGAACCATAGGGTTTCCGAGGGACGGTTCCTGGAGGTGGAGGCCGCGAACGGCCCTTCTCTCACCACCGACCTTGTCTTGGCGCGAAGGGTCCTGATCAACATGGTCAAGAACGCCCTGGAGGCGACCCCGCGCGGCGGCACGGTCACTCTGAGGTGCGAGGATCGCGGGGAGTGTGTGACATTCCTGGTCCACAATCCGGAGGTCATGCCCAAGGAGGTCCAGCTCCAAATCTTCAAGAGGTCATTCACCACCAAGGGGGAGGCGGGGCGGGGCATCGGGACCTACAGCGTCAAACTCTTGGGGGAGCGCTATCTTGGGGGCCAGGTCGGGTTTACCAGCGAGGAACCGGCCGGGACCACCTTTCATTGGACCGTTCCCAAGGAGTGGCGGATACACGACTAAAGCCGACGCCCCAGGGGCCCTATCCCGCGCCTCCGGTCAGATGTCTCTCAAAATCCATTCCCGCCTCGCGACCGCGCCTTTCGTTAACCGGAATATTTGTCAAGAACGCCAGCAGGAAGAAAACGGAGATCGTGAGCATCCCCGCGCGATGGGACCATCGATCCGCGATCGTGCCGTAGAGCAGCGGGCCAATCATGCCGCCCACCTTGTAGGTTAGCGACCAGAACCCGAAGATTTCCGCGGCCTTCGAGGGGGGCGCGAACATGGCGGTCATCCCCCGCGCCGCGGATTGAACCGAGCCGAGCAACGCCCCCAGGATCAGCACGAGCGCCCAATACACTTGAACCGAGTAAGTGAAATAGACCGCCACCACCAGAACCACCCAGGCCAGCAGCAAGAGCTGCATGTTGAACTTGAGACCGATACGGTCCTGCAGGAACCCGAAACCGAAGGCGCCCGCCGCCGCGCTGACCTGCACCGCGATGAACAGGATCATCAACTGGCCGGCGTCAAACCCCATCTCTTGCGCCGAGTAAATCGAGCTGAAGGTAAACACGGTCATGAGCGCCACCGATGTCAGAAAGAAAACCACGAGGAAGAGCGAAAGGTCGCGGAGCTGACGGAGGTGTCGCAATGTTTCCATCACTCGTTCAAGTCCGATCCCGATATACGTTTTCCCGGGCGGGAGGGTTCTGCCGTGCGCGTGTTCCTTGAGGAACAGGAAAGTCGGAATCGCCGCGAACAGGAATAGCCCCGCGGTGACCAGGTTCGTCAACCGAAGGTTCCAGCTGTTCTCAGGCCCGAAACCGCCCGCTTTCACCAAGGGCAGGCACAGGAACAACCCGAGCAGGCCGCCGATGTATCCAAGGCTCCATCCGAACCCGCTGATCCTGCCCACCTCGTGCGGCTCCGCAAGGTCGGGCAGAAAGCTCGCGCACAACGCCTCGCTCACCAGGAAGAAGTAATTTGAAACCACGAACAGGAAGAGCGCCAGGAACACCGCCCCCGGCACCGCGAAGAAAAGTCCGGCGGTGGTCACCACGCACAGCAAACAGGTGGTCACCAGGAACTTCTTGCGACAACTCGAAAAGTCCGCGATGGCCCCGATGATCGGCGCGGTCAGAATGATCAGCAGGTTGGTGAGCGATCCGCCGAAGCCCCACAAGGTGTTGGCGTTTGCCCCCTCCGGGACCACCGCCTTCGTGAAGTAATTGCAGAAGATGACAGTCACCACATTGGTGGTGTAAGCCGAGTTCGCGAAATCGAACATGGCCCAGCCGAAGATTTCTTTCTTGCTTTTCATGGGAGGGGATGATGAACTAAACTCGGATGAAAAGAATAGAGAAGGCGCCCGATCCTCTGGCAGGATTCCCGACTTGCTCCCAGGGGGGATTAGGGGCAGGATATAGTTGTTTGTAGAAAGCTTCCTTAGAGGTGATCTCCAATGCCCGCTGTGAAGGCCATGTTTGACGGTGAGCGAGTCATTCTTCCCGATGGCGCGCGCTCCTTCCCGCCGGGAGACGTGATTGTTTTGTTTCAAGCGGAGGAGCCGAGCGAGGAAGAGGAGGAACGGCTTTGGCTCCGGATACAATCTCACTCGTTTGCCGAGATTTGGGACAACGACGAAGATTCCGTCTATGACGATCTATGACCCGGGAGAGGTTGTCCTGACCGAGTTTCCGTTCGAGGACTTGAGCTCTCAGAAACGGCGACCTTGTGTGGTCCTCAGTTCACCCGGTTTCTCCGAAAGGGAAAGAAATGTAGTGGTTGTTGGTCTGACCGGAAGGCCCCAGAAAGAAGAATCGCTTAGGGTTTTGGACTGGGAGTCTGCTGGATTGTCCAAACCATCCTGGATCAGATATCGCCTGACTACAATATCCTGCTCAATTGTCGTCCGTCGGTTGGGCCGGCTTTCTGACCGAGACGCAAAGCGAATTCTCCCGGTCCTGGATTCCATGATTGACGAAAGGTTCCGTTATGGAAGGGATTCGTCGGTCGGGGGTTGAATCAGGTATCAGCTCCCAAACCTTGGCGCGTCTCCAATTTCCCACGAGTATGGCGACCTGTTCAAGCGGAACTGGAGGAGGGAACCCGTGCCATCCTGGTCAGCCATTTCCACTGGATAGAGGGGATTTCCTGTGAATCCAAACCAAATTGGCTTGGTGGGAGTCGGCCTGCTCGGCTCGGCGCTGGCCCAACGGCTCTCCGAGGCCGGCTTTCAAGTCCTGGCGTACGACAGCGATCCCTCGCGAACCGCCATGGTTTCCGGTCAGAACCTCCGCTTCTCGGATTCGGCGCGGAAGGTCGCAGCGGAGTGCCGAAGGGTGGTCTTGTGTCTGCCGGATTCGAGCGTGGTGAACGAAGTCCTCTGGGGGAGCGGCCCATTGGCGGGTTCCCTCTCCGAGGGCGCCACGGTCATCGACACAACCACGGGAGACCCCTCGGACACCCTCCGGACCGGACAGCGCCTTGCAGAGCGAGACATCTCCTACATGGATGCCACCATCGTGGGTTCTTCAACCCAAGTCCGAGAGGGGGCCTCCACGCTCCTGGTGGGTGGCGCATTGGCGCAGTTTGAGGCCAACCGGGATGTCTTTTCCGCGTGGTCGGACCGCGTGTTTCACACCGGTCCCATCGGCAGCGCGGCGTTGACCAAGCTGCTGGTCAATCAGGTTCTGGGGTTGAATCGACTCGCCCTCGCGGAAACGCTCGCGCTGGCGATGGGGCTCGAGCTGGACCAGGAAAGCCTCCTCTCCATTCTCAAAGCAACCCCGGCTTATTCACGGATCATGGAGAACAAAGGGCCGAAAATGATCCGTGGGGACTTCTCTCCGGAAGCGAAACTCGCCCAACACCGGAAGGATGTGGGACTGATCCTCGAACTTGGCCGAAGGGCCGCAGTCCCACTCCCGGTTTCGGAAACACATCTTGAGATGCTTGATCTGGCGATTTCCTCCGGATGGGGAGAGCTCGACAACAGCGCCGTGATTCGAGCCTTCATTCCCGCCGATGACAAGGCGCGGCCATGAGGGTCTATGGCATCCATCTCATCGATCACGCGGTCATTCTGGCTTATCTGATTGGGATCACCTGTCTCGGTTTGTGGATGGCCCGCAGCGTGCGCAACCTGGAGGATTTCTTCCAAGGGGGGCGCCGCTTCGGGCGCGTGTTCATGACCATGTTCGCGTTCGGCGCGGGGACCCATTCCGACCAGGCGGTCGGAGTGATCTCCAAGACCTACACCAACGGGCTCTCCGGCATCTGGTACCAATGGCTGTGGTTATTCGCCACCCCCTTCTATTGGTTGATTGCCCCCATCTTCCGGAGAATGCGGGCCTTGACCACCTCGGATTATTTTGAGCTTCGTTTCGGTCCGGGGCTTGCGGTCCTTTTCTCCCTCGTCTCGAGCCTGATCGGCATGGTGAACATGGGCACCATGCTTCTCGGCTCGGGGAAGATTCTTGAAGCCTGCACGGGACATGAGCTCCCACTGGTCTACGCCATCGGATCCATGACAGTCTTGTTTGTGTTGTATGGTGTCGCGGGAGGGCTTTTGGCGACCGTGATGACCGACTTCGTTCAGGGGCTGCTCACTATTGTCCTGTCGATTCTGATCCTCCCGTTCGCGCTTCAGTCGGTGGGTGGGTTTTCGGGGCTGCACGAGAAGATCCGGGACCCCCACATGTTCTCGCTCGTGGCGCCTAGCGAGATCAACCTGTTTTATGTGGCCATGCTCTCAATCAATTCCCTGTTCACGATCGGCGGGCAGGCCATGACCCAAGCGATTTGCGGGGCCTCGAAATCGGAATACGACAGCCGCGTGGGGTTTTGTTACGGGAACTTTCTCAAGCGGCTCTGCACCATCGCGTGGTGTTTTACCGGGCTTTGCACGGTTGCGCTGTATCCGGGGCTTGCGGATCCCGACATGGCCTTTGGGAAAGCGGCCTATGACCTACTCCCGGCGGTCATGCCGGGACTGCTTGGTTTGTTGATCGCCTCGGTCCTGGCCTCGGTCATGGACAATTGCGCGGTGTTGATGAACTCCAGCGCCGCCCTGCTGACAGTCAATGTGTACAAGCGGCATTGGGCGCCGGCGCGGAGCGAGCCCCACTATCTGATCTTCGGTCGAGCCGTTTCTTGCCTGACCGTGGTCGGGGGCATCGCCGCCGCCTTCTACCTGGAGAGTGTCATCGCCGGGCTGGAGTTTTTCTGGCAGGTGGGCGCCATGCTGGGGATCCCGTTCTGGATGGGGGTCTTCTGGCGAAGGGCGACCAACGCCGGGGCTTGGGCCGCGACCCTGGTGTCGATTGCCACCGGGTATCTCCTGACCCGGGCGGATGTGGCCGAATGGCTGTATCCCCTTGCGGAGTTTGCGGTTCGTTTCGATCCCAAGAAGGAGCTTTTCACCGTGGAGTTGCCTTGGCGCATGTTGGCTTATCTCACGACTGGGATCGCGGCCGGTGTGTGGATCAGCCTGCTCACTCCTCGTCACGACACGGCCCGACTGGATCGCTTCTACAATCTTCTCCGCACTCCGATCCAACCCGGCGAGGTCATTTCCGCGCCCTGCACGCTGCCCGAAGGGGTCACCCCCGCCAACCCACCCAAACTCCTCGGCCACCCCGACCTTGAAATCTACCGGCCCACGCGCACCGACACGGTGGGGTTTCTGGTGGCCTGCTTGGTTGTGGTCATCATTGTAATGTCCGTGTGGATGCTGGCGCGGGTGGGGGGGTAGGACCAAGATCGGACGACGGACTTGGTGGGTCCCCCTGCTCTTGCCTCCCATCCCCCCCTCCCATAGATTCCCATGTGATGGCCAGGAAAGAAGAAACCCGCCTGATAAACCCGTTCCTTGTTGTGGGCGCCTTGCTCGTGATCGCCGTTGGTCTCGGCGCCGGGTTGTGGCTCGCGCTCAAGGAAGGCCCCCTGGAGAAACCCGCCCTCCCCGTGGAGGTCGTCGAGGAATCCGACAAGCAGGCTCCCCCACCCAAGCAGGCCCCCTCCGCGCCGAGGCCCGCGCCCGCCGAGGTGATGGAGGAGACCCGCGAGGCCCTGGCCGCCGTGTCGGGCGTGGTCTACCTCGGAGCCGAAGAGACCCGTGCGGCGGGAGTGACCGTGAGGGCCTTTTCAAATGGAAAAGCCGTTCCGGCTCACGAGGTCCGGACGGATGATCTAGGACAGTTTCAGATTCCGGAGATCCAACCGGGAAACTGGCTCTTCCGCGCGGGCGGAGAAGGACTGGCCGCGGTGCATGCGAAATCGTATGACGACGGGCGAGAGATCAAGCCCGGCGAAAGCCAGGGGGATGTCGCGCTACGCGTGGTCCCGTCCGCCACGCTCGAAGGGAAGGTCCTCAACGCCATCGGGAAAGAGCTTCCTGGCGCCACGGTTCACGTGATTCGCGGAGCGAATAGCGCGGGCGAGGAGGTCCAGGGACCTCCGTCACCACCCTTTCCAAGGATCGGCCTGTTCGAGTCTCCTCCCCCACCAAGCAAGACTCGCACAGGGGCGAAGGGAGAGTTCGCGCTTCATGATCTGGAGGCGGGAACCTATGACCTTGTCGCCTACGCCAGCGGTTATGCCCGCCAGATGATTCGAGAGGTCCGAACCGGAGCATCGGATGCGGTCTTCCGCCTGGAGCCGGAGGTCCGTCTCTTCGGCACGGTCAAGCTTTCCTCCACCGGCGCCATCCTGCCCGGGGCCACCATCACTGTCCAAATCCCTCTCAAGGAGGGGCCATTCCTTTCCGGAACCCTTCTCGCCGGCCCGACCGGGACTTATGAGGTCCGCAATCTCCCGCGCCGTTTCGAGGCGCGGCTTCAGGCCATGATCGATCGCGCGGATTCCTGCCCATATCGGCTGGCTCCCATCGGAGGCCTCTCTCAGATCCGTCAAGACCTCCTGATCATGGACAACCGCAAGATCACCGGGCATGTGGTCCACGCCTTCGATCGTTCTCCCCTTGCCGATGTGGAGGTTGATCTCAAGAACCAGGGGCGAGAGAGGAGCGCTGGGCGCAGCGCGGCGGATGGCGTGTTTACAGTCCAAACATCGTTCTCAAGCAACGACCTCATATTCCGGAAGCCGGGCGGATTTGAGGGCAACGATGCCTCGGCGAATTTCATGGATGATAGCCCCGAGCTCGACATCGGCGAGGTCGAATTGGTCCAGGGTGTCCGAGTTTCCGGGCGAGTCATCGACGCCAAGTCCAAGGGGGGAATTGGAGGTGCGCTTGTTCGGGCGTTTCGAGTGGACCAGACCGTGCCGGATTGGGAAAGACTCCCCTCCCAAACCACCTCCGGCGCGGGAGATTTCACCTTTGATTTCATTCCCCCCGGGGCCTATTACATCGCCGCTCAAGCCTATGGCTATCGCGAGGGGTTTTACGGGGAGCCGAAGGGGGCCACCGAGGGGCTGCACCCGCAGATCCAGATTCCCCCAGACCGGAACTTCCAGGGCCTACAGATCGCGCTCACGGCATCTGCCCTCGCCACGCTTTCCGGTCTGGTCGTGGACACCACCGGAACCCCCATCGCCGGGGCGCAGGTGACCCTCAGGTCCATCGAGAATCCCAAGGAAGAGAAGACCCTTTCGGGGGCCACGGACCAATCCGGGGGGTTTGAATGGACCTCGGTTCCGGTGGGGAGCTACAGCTTGTCCGCCGAGCAGGCGGACTACTACCCCGGCGGACTCGCCTCGGTTTCCGTTCTTCCGAACCTAAAGGATCAGCAGGTGAAGGTGGTTCTCGAGCCGAAGAGCGAGCTGACCATTTCGGGGAGAGTTTTCGATGAGGAAGAGAACCCGCTTCCCAACGCCTCGGTGGGGGCCATCGCCGGTCGGATGGAATACCTTTTCGCGGTGGGGTTCCTGAGCGAGGAGGGGCTACTGAATCTCAATCCATCGGGTCGGCGAGGGGCTGGCCCCTTGCTTCAACAGATCAAGACCGGCAATGTCGCCGAAGCCCGCTCGGGAGGTGACGGAACCTACAGTCTTGAGGGTCTGCGACCCGGAAAATACACGGTCGTCGCGGAGATGAAAGGTGCGTTTGACCTCCGGTATGACGTGGACGCGGGCGCGAGCGGAGTCGATTTTGTCTTGAGGGAGAGGGGAGGGGCGATCTCCGGCGTGGTCTACCAAGTGGATGGGAAGACCCCCTGCACCAAGTTCACCGTTCAGGTGATGGGACCCCCCGGTGGTTTCTACTCCTCCAGGCAAGTCCTCTCAGAGGATGGGACCTTCGAGATCACGGAGCTCGGGGATGGGGTCTACACCCTCCATGTCCGCGCCGAGGGGCAGGGTGAAGCCTCGCTCTTCAGTCTCGAAGTGGTCGATGGGGCGGGTCCCACCGACATCAAAGTGGTCCTCAACGGCGGCGGTTCGATTGTCGGGCGAGCGCTCGGTCCCAAGGGGCAGCCGGTGCCGAGAGCGGTCGCCAAGGTGGGGCGTGTCGAGTGCACGCTCCTTCCGGATGGGACCTTCGCGTTCCTGGGCCTTCCGCAAGACCGATACGCTCTGGTGGTCCGTCACAAGGACTACGCCCCAATCGTGGTTCCCAGCATCCCGGTTTCCGCTGGTGGGCGGGCCGATGTGGGAACGCTCACCTTCGGGAACGGCGGAACGATTTCGGGAAGGGTGCGCTATTCCTCCGGAGAGGGTTGCGGGAACCGCCTTCTCCGGGCCGAGCCCGCGATCAGCGAGTTCCTGGCGGACCTGTTGGAGACCCCATCCACGCGAACCGATGGTCAGGGGTACTTTTCCTTTCCCCGGATGGCGCAGGGTGAGTATCGCCTCTCGGTTAGGAGCGAGCCGGGGAGTTTGCTCGGCTTCTCCTCGCAGTCCAAAACCGTGGCGGTGCATGACGGACAAACCAGCCAAGTGGACTTTGTTCTCGACGAAGGGGTCCGGGTCCAGGGTCAGGTGACTGTTCAAGGCCGACCGCTGGCGCGCTCCACCTTCGTGCTCTATCCGCGCGGCGGCTCCTCGCGTGGCGCGGCGGAGGAGTTTGTCACCGTGACCGACGCCGCCGGGAACTATCTCTTTGAAGGCGTGCCCGCCGGGAACTACGAGGCGGTGGCCGCCGAGTTCTCCCCGGAGGACTCCCGGAGCGCCTCTGTGACCATTCCGGATCAACCGGTTTTCGAGCAGAATTTCTCGTTTTAGCCCCCATGCGCATCCTTGCCGATCGGAACATCCCCTTCGCCGTGGAGGTCTTTTCGCAATTCGGACACGTGCGCCTGGCCTCCGGCCGGGAGATCACTCCTGAAATGGTCCGCGAGGCGGAGATCCTGGTGGTCCGCTCGGTCACTCGCGTGGACTCCGCTCTTCTTGAGGGCAGCCCGGTCCGCTTCGTGGGAACCGCCACCATCGGCACCGACCACATCGACCTGCGCTACTTGAAAGAGAGAGGAATCGTCTTCGCGGATGCCGCCGGGAGCAACGCCACCTCGGTGGCTGAGTATGTCACCGCCGCGCTCCTCTATGTCGAGCAACGGGATGGGATCTCCTTTGAGGGCAAGACCCTTGGTGTGGTGGGAGTCGGTAATGTCGGCTCCCGCGTGGTTCGCAAGGGGTTGGCCCTTGGGATGAAAGTGCTCCGGAACGACCCCCCTCGCGCCGAGCGTGAAGGCCCCACTGGCTTCGTGGACCTGGAGCGAGTCCTGGTCGAAGCGGATGTGGTCACCCTGCACACTCCACTTGAGCGTGGCGGCGCGCATCCCACTTTCCACCTGATCGGAGAGGCGGAGCTTTCCCGCCTGAAGCCGGGGTCGCTTCTCTTGAACACCGCGCGCGGGGCGGTGGTGGACAATCCCGCGCTGTTGCGCGCGCTTAAGGGGGGCAGACTCGCGGGCGCGGTCCTCGATGTGTGGGAGAACGAACCCGATCCGGATGTGGACCTGGTGGCGCGAACGCGAATTGCCACCCCCCACATCGCGGGGTATTCCTTCGATGGTAAGATCGCCGGGACACGAATGATGGCGGAAGCGATCGGGCGTTTCCTCGGCGCTCCCTTCGGGTGGCCCGAAGGTCTCGGAGCACAGGAACGGCGGTCCACCGTTCCGCTCCAGGGCGAGGGGCGCGAGGCGGTTCGCAGCGCGGTCCTTTCCGCTTATCCGATTGGGGAGGACGATGCTCGGATGCGGGGAATCCTCGATCTTACTCCCCCGGAAAGGCCCGCTTTCTTCGACCGCCTGCGCAAGGAATACCCCGTCCGACGGGAGTTCCACCAGCACGCCCCGCCAGGGGGAATCTCGGATGAGAGCGCCCTTGAAATCCTGGCCGCCCTGGGATTCGTCTGGTAGACTGGAAGACAGGAAGAGCCGGATGCGCTATCCTACCTCTCGATCCGAACCTCTTGACGGTCCTTGGATCAAGGGGCGAGACTCCCAGATCATTATTTTTCATGGATTATCGCGCGCCGGGGCGTTGGATTCAGGGGACCTCCCCCGGTGCTGTGAAAAAGGGCGTTACATGCGGGCATCCTCCGGTCGCGCCTCTCTTGTAGAGGTCTTGAGATGAACGAGCAGCTCCTCAAGTTCAAGGACGAACGGGCCAAGATTCTGGCCTCGAAGACCCCATACGAGGCGCTCTTCTTACTGACCACAGCCACTCCGGAAGAGGCCAAGTACCAGTACTTCAAGCTGGTCAAGCGATTCTCGCCCGAGCGCGAGGAAGAAGCCTTCCGGACCATCCGCAAAGCCTACGAGGACCTCCGCGACCCGGCCAGCAAGGCCGCCGTGGATGTCATGCTCTTCACCGCTCCTCCGGGACGTGTCCGTTTCCGCGGAGTCTCCACCTCGACAGTCTCCCAGCTCAAGGTCAACCGCGAGATCGAGGCCCTCGAAACCCAGGCCGCCACTTCCGCCGAGGCCAAGAAGGAACTCCTCTTGGCCCTCAAGCAGCGGGCCGTGATCCTCGCCAAAAACAGCAACTGGACCGCCGCGCTCAAGGATCTGGACCGAATTGAGGAGCTTGAACCGGGTAACGACGATGTTCGCGATGGGCGTGTCTTCATCCTTTCCCGTCAGGCCATCGAACTGGCCGATTCGGGGCACTACGCGGACGCCGCTCACCGCTGGCGCCGGGCACTGCGTTTGGACCCAAACAACTCCTACATCCTGCACAACCTCGCGGTGTGCGCGACCCTGCTTCTCAACAAGGAGGAGGAGACACGGTATTGGGTTGAAACCCTTCGCGCCTGGCACCGCGACCTGACCGAACGCGGGGATGACCCGTACCTGAAGAACTTGATCCTTGAGACCCACAAGCGCTTTGGGGGTCGATTCCTGAACCTCACCGGCGATGAGGGTCTGAGGGCCCAGGTGTCGCTCGCGCCGCCTCCGCCGGATGGCACCCCGCGGGCGATGGGGGACTCCTCGACCGTGGCGAAGACACGGAAGCCCACGCCGGAGGCCGAACCGAGCCGTCCCGCTCCCCCGGCGGGAGCGCCCGAATCGGTCGGCCTTGAGGCGTTCAAGGCGCAGAACTGGGCTGGAGCGGTGGCGAGCTTTGAACTCCACCTGAAGGAGAACCCGAAAGACTTTGAGGTCATGAACAAGATGGCTTGGGCCCTTCATCACTCGAACCAAGCCAACCGCGCCTTCGCCACTTGGCAGAAGATGATCCAGGAGGATATCGGCAAAGAACTCGCGCGAGAAAGTTATGTCCAGGCCAAACTTGACACCGCCCGGGCCTTGCGACGGCGCATGATGGTGAATCCGGCGCTTGTCCAGCTCAAGGATGCCCTCAAAGTGGTGCCCGATTCCGCCGCTGTCTACCAGGAACTCGCGGAGATCTACAATGAACGTCAGGATTGGATAAACGCCTCTTTCTACTATGAAAAAGCGGTTGAGCTCCTCCCCAATGACAAGGGTCTTCGGCAGCAGGCGCGGGCGGTGAAGCTGCGCGCGCGCTCCCCGAAGGCCCTTAAGTAGGTCGTGGTCGATCCGTGAGCTCCTCCCGGGATTATACGCCTTACCACGAAGAGTCACGCCCCAAGGGGCTTCCCCAAAGCGAGTACACTCGGGTGGCCTGGACGGATGAGATCTGGAACGGGATCCGCGCCCACTTGGAGGAGGCCCGCGCCCCGCTGCCACCCCCCGGCGAACAGCCCATGCGCGATCCCGAAGGGAAGCCGACCAAACGCATGCTTCTCGAAATGATTTCAATCCTGGATGGATTTGAGCGCTTAATCTCACTGGCGGATAAGGACTCGATCGAATCCACCCCTCTGCTCAAGAACTGGATGACCAGCATTCGGGGACTACACCGGCGAATGGGTAAGGCGCTTGAGAGGTTGGGGGTTCGCCCGGCCCCCTCCGTGGGGAGACCTTTTGACGCTCACCTCCATGAAGCGGTGGAGGTCCGACAGGATCCCCGGTTTCCCCCGGGCACCGTGATCGAAGTGCGTGAAAAGCCCTACCGGTGGGGCGGCCAAACCCTCCGGGTGGGGAAGGTCGTGGTGACTCCCAAGGCCCCCCGAAAATCCCCTGTGCTTTAGTCCCCGTTTGTGGAATAATCGAGTCGCGGAAGGCGTTCTGTCTGGAGTTCGTGCTTTGCCTTTGAAGGTGGACAATGGCTCCTTTTATTAAGGATGCCTGCTCATTACACGGAAATTGGAGGGTGACATGCCAAGCCGTATCGTCGGGATAGACTTGGGAACAACGAACTCCTGCATGGCCATCATTGAGGGAGGACAGGCCAACATTATCCCCAATAGTTTGGGGGATCGGATCACCCCTTCGGTGGTGTGCATCGACGAGGAGGGGGATGTCTTGGTCGGCAAGCCCGCCAAGCGCGCGGCGGCGCTGAATCCGGAGCGCACGATCTTCTCGATCAAGCGCCACATGGGCACCAACTACCGGGTGAACGTGGATGGCAAGCCTTACACCCCGCAGGAAATCAGCGCGATGATCCTCCAGAAACTCAAGTGGGATTTGGAGGAGTACCTGGGCGAGGAGGTGGACCAAGCGGTCATCACCGTGCCGGCCTACTTCACCGACGCGCAACGTCAGGCCACTCGCGACGCGGGCGAGATCGCGGGATTGACGGTCCGGCGCATCATCGACGAGCCCACCGCCGCCGCCATCGCCTACGGCATCGATAAGGAGGAAGACCAGATTCTGATGGTCTTCGACTTGGGCGGCGGCACTTTCGACGTCTCCATCATCGAGGTTATCGGCGGGGTCTTCCAGGTTCTCGCCATCAAGGGCAACAACATGCTCGGCGGCGATGATTTCGACCAGCGCGTGGTGACTTGGATGGTCGAGGAATTCAAGGCCAAGCACGGCATCGACCTGTCGCTGGACAAGGGGACTGTTTACAAGCTGCGCGCGGCCGCGGAGCAGGCCAAAATCGAGCTCTCCAGCGCGCAAAAGACCAACATCCTGCTCGAGGCCATCGCGATGAGCGATTCGGGTCCCTTGACCCTGGACATGGACCTCACCCGCGCCAAGTTCGAGAGCATGGTGGAGGACCTGATCCAGAGCACGGTCAAGCCCACCCAGCAGGCCATTGAGGATGCCGGCCTCACTCCCGCCGACATCAACACGATCATTCTTGTGGGCGGCAGCACCCGTATTCCGATGGTCCAACAGGTGGTCCAGAAGATTGTGAGCAAGGAGCCGAGACGGGATGTGAATCCCGACGAGGTGGTGGCCATGGGCGCGGCCTATCAGTCCGGACTGCTTGCCTCGCTGGATGAGGAGCTGGAGATGTCCGCGGCGGACCGCATGCCCGCCGACAACCCGGTGATCGTGCACCTCACCCCCTTCTCGCTGGGCGTCGGCTTGGTGAACGACCAGTACGGGATCCTGATCGAGCGCAACGCCACCTACCCGACCGAGGCCAAGGACTACTTCACCTCGACCCGGGATTTCCAGACCGCGATTTCCTTCCCGATCTATGAGGGTGAGGAGCAGATCGCCTCGACCAACACCTTTCTCGACATGCTGCGCATCGATGGTCTACCGCCGGCCCCTCGAGGGATCCCCCGTATCGAGGTCACCTTCCGGCTGAACCATGACCGGATTCTGGAGGCCACCGCGCGCGATCTCACCACCGGAAATGAGGTCTCGGTGACCGTGGTCGCCACCGACAACCGTCTCGGCGAGCAAGAGAAGGCGCGCATGACCCGCGAAGCGCGCCAACGTGTCACCCGCATGCTTGAACAGCGTGTTAAGGAGACTCTCTTCAACCAGGCTGAGAGCCTCATCTTCCGCGCCGAAAAGATGATCGGGGACAACAGCGATCCGACCGCGATCGAAACCCGCTCCATCGTGGATGCTCTGCAGCGCGCCTTGGATAAGGGAGACACTCAGCAAATCAACGCCAACATGACCAAGCTCTCCGACCAGATCACTCGGCTCGAGGCGGCTGAATACTGAAGGCATGCCTCGAGCCTGGCTCCTCTGCATATCTGTCGGGCTCGTCGCGCTCGGGTGCGGCTCGGACAAGGCGTCCGAGCCGCAGCCCGGCGAGCTCAATCCCCCTCCCGCCGAGCGAAGGCTTCGCTTTGCTTTTGTGCCCAACAATGTCTCGAACTTCTGGACCATCGCCAAGAAGGGGCTCGACAAGGCGGCCGCGGAGCTCGATGTGGAGGCGGAGTTCCGACCCCCGGCCTCGGGTGGGATCGCCGAGCAGCGCAGCATCATTGAGGACCTGCTGAACAAGGGTATTGATGGCATCACTGTCAGCCCGATCGATCCCGCCAATCAGACCGATTTCCTCAATGGCGTGGCGGATCGGGTCCCCCTGCTTTGCCACGATAGCGACGCCCCCCAGAGCAAGCGCCTCGCCTATGTCGGGACCAATAACCTCCAGGCCGGTCGTGAAGCCGGGAAGCTGATCAAGGAGGCCCTGCCGCAAGGGGGCAAGATCATGCTTTTTGTGGGCACCCTCGACGCCCAGAACGCTCAGGACCGCAAGCGCGGCATCGAGGAAGAACTCCAGGGCAGCGGCGTGGACATCCTCGACACGCGCACCGACCAGGTGGACACGGTCAAGGCGCGCTCAATCGCCGAGGACGAATTGGTCGCCCACCCGGACCTGGCCTGCCTGGTGGGGCTTTGGTCCTATAACGGTCCCGCTCTCGCGGCGGCTCTTAAAGGATCCGGCAAGGCGGGAAGCGTCAAAATTGTCTGCTTCGATGAGGACGAGGAGACCCTTCAGGCCATCACCGAGGGGCTTATCCACGGCACGGTGGTGCAACGCCCCTTCGAGATGGGGTATCAGACCATCAAACTCCTGACTGATATCGCCAGGGGGAATAAGGGCGCAGTCCCCGAAGGGGGCCTGATCGACACCGGCGTGGTCTTGGTCCGCAAGGACAACGTTCAGGCCTTTTGGGACGAGCTCAAGGCATTGACCCAGTGAGTTTATCCATCCCTTGAAGCATGAGCTCAATCATGTTCCAGGCCGACATCAAGAGGAAGCCTGAATGGGAAAGCTGATCGGGATTCTGCTCCTTCTCTTCGCCCTTTGCGCCGCGCTCGCGATCACCAAACCGGTCTTTGGAAGCCAGAGCAACATTCTCAGCCTCACTCGTCAGATCGCCTTTCTCGGGATCTACTCGATGGGCGCGGCGGTGGTCATCATCACCGGCGGGATTGATCTCTCGGTCGGGTCGTTGATGGGCCTGGTCGGGGTCCTGCTTGTGATCGCTCTCAAGGATTGGGGGCTTCACCCCGGCGTGGGGACCCTCGCGTGCCTTGCAGTGGCGCTCGGCTTGGGTTGGGTGCATGGATTCCTGATCACCCGGGTCCGTCTCCAGCCTTTCATCGTGACACTCTGCGCCCTGCTCATCTATCGCGGAATGACCCGTTATATCACCTCGGACATCACGCAGGGCTTTGGGAGCGACTACCCGAGGTTCAAGGAGCTCGCCAACGGGAGCCTCCTGGGACTGCCCGTGCCGCTGTACATCCTGGCGGTCTTGGCGGTCTTGACCACCCTTATCGTCCACCGCTCGGTTCCCGGGCGCCACCTCTTCGCGGTGGGGGGGAATGAGCTCGCCGCGACCTTCTCCGGTGTTCCGGTCGGCTGGGTGAAGACCGGGGCCTACATGGCCGCTGGTTTGCTGACCGGGATCGCCGGGGTCCTGGTCGCCCTGTACACCAACGCGGTCCAACCCGCCAGTCACGGTCAGTTCTACGAGCTTTACGCCATCGCGGCGGCGGTGGTCGGGGGGTGCAGCCTACGAGGGGGCGAGGGGACCGTCGCGGGGGTCCTGCTCGGAGCCGCCTTACTGCAAGTTCTCCGCAACGCGGTCAACTTGTGGGGCATCCCCACCTATCTGGAGTATGCGGTGATCGGCGGGGTGATTTTGATCGGCGCCACGGCGGACGAGGTTGTCCGCCAGGGGGTCCGCTGGAAGGGGTGGGCCGCGAGAGCGTAAGGCTTCCCCTACAGCCCTCCACCCGCTGACCCCCGCGCCGCTTCGTTGTAGGATCGGCTTCCATGAACCTGGCGCTCTTGCTCACTTGGACCCGCCTCCTGCTCACCCCGGTCTTCGCGGTGGTCTTCTTCCAGGGGTACCTCTGGTCGCGGATCTCGGCGCTGGTGATTGTGATCCTGTCGGAACTCACCGATCTGTTTGACGGCATCGCGGCGCGCCGTCGCCGGGAGGTTACCGATTTCGGGAAGATTCTTGACCCGCTGGCCGACAGCGTCTCCCGACTCACCATCTTTCTGTGCATGGCGGTCGAGTTCGCCGTCGGCTCCGGGAACCGCATCGCCATGTACCTGGTCCTTTGTCTCCTGTGGCGGGATGCCGTGGTTTCGACCCTTCGGACAGTCTGCGCTCACAAGGGTGTGGTCGTTGCGGCAAGGTGGTCTGGGAAGGTCAAGGCCGTGGTCCAGGCCGTGGTGATCTTCGCGATTCTCGGAATCCGCGTCTTGGTGGGGGATAGTCCTCCCGCGCTCGAACCCTATTGGTTCTATAACCTGCTGCTCGCGGTGGCCTCGGCGGTGACTGTCTGGTCGCTCTACGATTACGTGGCCGGGAACTGGGAAATCCTGAAACCGGTGATCTTCCCCAAAACCCCTCGGGCGGAATGAGCCCCCCTCAACCCTTTTCCTCCGAATCCTCCGGAAACAGATCGAGAATTCTTTGCCGCCCGACATATGCCTTGGTCTGCACCTCTTTGAGCGAGGATAGCCGCTGGACAATGTCTCGAATGCGCGTGGCCTGCTTGGAGATTCGCTCGACATACCCGAGGAGCGCCTCGGGCGCGGCCCCTGAGCGGATCGAATCCTCAAGCAGGTCCAGGTACCCGAAAATGCCGGTCAGCGGGTTATTGATCTCATGTCCCGCCGTGGCGGCGACCTGAACCACCGCGACTCTCTTCTCCAGGTTGATGAGATCGCTTTGGAGGCTCCGAATGCGAATCCCGGCCCGAACCCTGGCGACCAGCTCCTCCTGATGGCAGGGCTTGGTGAGGTAATCATCCACCCCCAGGTCGAGGGCGCGCACCTTGTCCTCAGTCTTCTCGCGGGAGGTCAGCAGGATGAAGAAAGTGCCGCGGAGAGCCTCGTCCTCCTTGACTCGCGAGCAGAGTTCCACGCCGTCCATGTTCGGCATCATCCAATCGGAGAGGATGACATCGAAACTCGGGCCGGCCTTGAGGTGGTCCAGCGCCCGCGCGCCGTTCTCCGCCGTAACCACCTCAAACCCCTGCTCCGACAGGATCTTCTTGAGAACCTGCTGAGAAAACGGGTCATCCTCGACGATCAGGATTCTCGGCTTCGCGGCAGCGGTCATCGGCGAGTCTCCGTGCGGAACCTGGGTGGGATGTCAATAAAGGAAGTATGCGTCCGATTGAGGCCATTGCCTAGAACAGAATTGCACGATCTGTCCGAATCAGAGGAAAGGTTGGATTCCCATGTCTGTCTGGGTCAACGGTTCCGGCGTTCCGGATCCGACCACAACCGCGTTTTCCAGGCGAATTCCCCCCCATCCCGGGAGATATATCCCCGGTTCGATGGTGACCACCATCCCCTCCTGGAGGACCTCCCTGCTAGGGGGAGCAAGCCGTGGGGCCTCGTGGATTTCGAGGCCAACTCCATGCCCCAGGCCGTGCATGAACGCCTGGCCAAATCCGGCCTCCTCCAAGACTTTCCTTGCGGCCTGATCCACTTCGTTGCAGACCGCCCCCGGTCGCGCCACCTCAAAGGCGGCCCGATGCGCCCGCATCACCAGATCGTGCCGTTCTCGCTGGAGGGAGTCGGGTTCGCCGAAGACAAAAGTTCGTGTGCAATCGCTGCAGTACCCATCCACGATTCCCCCGAAATCGAGGAGCACCCAATCCCCCTTCCCCAAAGGCGTGTCTCCCGGTTGGCCATGGGGCAGGGAACTTCTTGCTCCAAACAGGACGATCAGGTCGAAGGAAGGCCCTTTGGCGCCATGCTCCCAGAACAAGTTCATCATCCTCCGAACCACCTGCTTTTCCGTAATCCCCTCGCGGAGTTCCGGCAGAATCGCCTCGAGAACACGGTCCGCCACCGCGCCGGAGCGCTTGAGGATTTCGATCTCGGTCGTGTCCTTGACCACCCGAAGCTCCTCGACCCACGAGGAGATCGGCTCCCAATGGACCGAGTCGGCGGCGGCCTCCCGCGCTTTGGAAAACCCCTCCACGGTGAGCTGCCGCGCCTCGAACCCGATTCTCTTCCATCCCCGCTCCCGAATCTCCTCGGCGAAAACCTCAGGCCAGGTTCGATTGCGGAAGATCTTCACCTCGCACTCCGAGACCTCCGACTCCACCTGCTCCTGGTAACGTCCGTCTGTGATGAACAAGGTTCCCTCGCGGGTGATCAGGAGCTGCGCGTAGGTCCCGGTGAATCCGGCGAGATAACGAATGCTCGGGAGTCCGGAAACCCAATACGCATCGAGATTCGCCTCTCCGAGGCGCGCCGCGAGACGGTCCCGCCGGGCCCGATGCGGGGAGGTGTTCGTGGAAGAGGTGTTCATGTCGCTCAATCCTTGTTGAGTCTTTCCAGCGCCCGGCCGATGGCTTCGCGGTTGGCCTGAAACCGAGACTGGTTTTCCTTCGAATCCAGGACCTTGTTCGGGGCCTTGTCGTACACAAGGCCGCCCGCGAATTGGATGGCGTCCTCCAGGAGCCTTTGCGCCTCGGCGTCCGGCTTGGCGGCCAATTTCTCCCTGAGCAAAGTGACCAGGTCAAAGTCCTCGGAGCCATCCCGGGTGGCTTCCCAGCGGCGGCTGGTCACCAATGATCGTCCGTCATGAGCCACCGCGCCGAATCCCGGCTCCCGAGTGGGTGAGGTGCCCCACAAGTCATCCGAGTGATAGACCCAGTAACCGCCCCCTTCGATCCCCCAGTAGAGCGCGAGCCAAGCCAAGCCTCGGAAGAAATCGAGCGGTCCGAGGACTCGCTGGTTTCCCGGAGGAGTGAACATCCAGATCATCTTGTCCCCCTTGGGGCCGCGCATGATCCGGATGAACTCCTCGCCCAGGGTCCGGATCGAGGCGATCTCCGGCTGCCACACATCGGTGTAAGGCTCCATCTGTCGGGTCATCTCATGGTCGATCATGCCGATGGGATTGGCATAGACCTGGTAGTTCGGATCGATCTCCTTGATGGCCTTGGCGGCGACGACATAGCTGTCGACCGGCCCGGCGAGTCCCGGTTCGTCCTGCGGATAAAAAGCGAAGTTTCGGTAGTCCAGCCCGAAGGTCCTGAGGTGCTCCACCAGGGCTTTGGCGCAGCTGCGTTGTCCGGCGATCCGGAGCGCGTCGGTCACCTCGACCCCATCCGGGAATTTCGGGGTCGGAGGCCCCCCATACAGCAGCAGGTGGAGGTCCTTGGCCTGCTTGAGGAGAGCATCATGAGCGCTCCAATCGATCTCCCCGACCAGCTCCCCCTGTTCGTTCGCGTTCATGGTGGGGATCGGAAACTGGTACCAGACATTCTGTCGGTGCGCGATGAGATCGGGGATTGTGTTGATCTCGCCGAGCTGGGTCTTGGCCCAGAAGTGCATCGCGAAATGGCTCTCCTCCGGAAGCCGGACGGGAGAGACATCGATCCGAAGGGTCAACTTGTTTGAAATCGAAGCCGTGTCCAGGGTGCGGAGGTCCCATTCGGCGAGGTAATGCCCCGACTCAAGGTCGTGGGTCTTCACATTCAGCCAGAGCTGGCGAACCTCCCCCGCGGGGATGTCGAGCAGGAACCCATCTCCGAGCGGCGGCAGGAGGTCCGGGACCACCGGACCAAAGCGGCTGGGAAGATGGACCACTCGAAGAAAATCGATAGACCCATGCGCCGGTCGGGGTTTCTCTCCCGTCCCTTCCCGTCGCAGGGTTCCCGGCTCCACACGAACCGTCATCCCCTTGGACTCCAGGTTGACCAAGCTGATGACCACCGGTTCGACCTCGTTCCCGGCCGCCCACAGCGAGGTTTCCAAGGGACCGCCGGCCTCCGGCAGTTCGGTGCCGGGATCCACATTGTCCCAGGGGTTCTCATCCCTCCACATCACAAAAGCCGGAGCGCGACCCGCATCGACCTCCCCCCGGATGAGCGCGGCCAGCTTCCGAGTCGAGTCGATCTTGGGAAAGAACTTTTCCACATCGCGGGACAGAATGTCCTTGTCCGCCAGAGTGAGGTTCTTCGAACCGCGAATTCGTTCCGCGAGCGCGGCGAAATCCTCCTCCAAGCCGACACGGTGCAGGCGAAGGTTGGCGGCGGCGTCGCGAGCCTCGGCTCGAAGCTTGCCCTCCACCTCCTTGAGCTCCTTGGCGGTCGCGGAGTGAGCCTTCTTAAGTCCGGCCAAGAGGTTCGGGACCTGAAAGACCACCCGTTGCGCGCCGAGGACCTTCCTCCCGCTGATGTCCAACAGCCGGAGCGTGAGGGAATACTGTCCTGTTGAAAACACGGGAACCTCAGCCTCGGAAAAACCCTCCTCGGCGGTCATGCGATAGGCCCTGAGCTGAGTCCACCCTTCCGGGGACCTGGTCGCGGTCTCGAGGATCCTCTCGGCCGGCTCCTCCGGGAGCGCAATCGGCAAGGGGAACAGGCCGAAATGATTGGGCCTGAATTTTCCCCCTAGGAGCGGCATGGACTCGGATTTCTTGGAGCCGCGGGGAGCGGCGGTCCCGATGCGAATCGGATACGGAGGGTTCGGCCAGCTGGAGAGAACCGCGGCCCCCTCGCCGGCCTTGCCGCCGAAGGTGTAGGCGTGGACCTTGGTTACGCTTCGGGAGGTGACAATCAGGTCGAGGACTCCATCCCGCTCCAGGTCCATGACCAGCGGGGAGCCGAAACACCCGCCCTCCATCATGTAACTTCCAAGGATTTCCCCTTTGGGATTCAGGACATACCAACCGTACCCCTCCGGCGAGCTGCCCCGCACGGTCTGAATGATCTCAAGCGTCCCATCGCCATCGAGGTCGGCCACCGCCGGACGGGTCCAGATTCCGCGCCCTCCCATCTGGGTGCGCCAACGCAGGGTCCCATCGGGGCTGAAACAGGCCAGGGTCGTGCCCTTGTCTCCCGCCAGGATTTCATCCTTCCCATCCCCATCCAAATCCACGACGGCGAGCGCGCAGTATGCCATGTGGGTCATCTCTCCATGCCAACGCACCGCGCAATCCGCGCCGTTCACACACACCAGGCCGGAATGAAGCGACTTGGCGGCGCACATGGTGTAAACCTCAGCGTTCCCGTCTCGGTCGGCGTCGGCGATCACCGGAAGCGTTCTGCCCATGTTCAGCGGTTCGATCAACGCGTCCCATTCCAGATGCCCGTTTGCATCCAGCGCGATCAGATGGCTGTCCCGTGTTCCGTACACAATTTCCGGGGCGCCATCCCGGTCGATGTCGCCCACCGCCGCCATGGAAATCATTCCCTCCGAGGAGCGCTGACGCCACAACAGTTTGCCGTCATGGGACAGGCAGTGCATCCAACCGTCCATGTTGGGCTGGAGGATCTCCTGTTTGCCGTCGCCATCCAGGTCGGCGGCGGCGGCCATGTGAAACATGTCCAGCGTGGTTCCGAGATCGAAACTCCAGATCACCGAACCATCCGCGCCATTGAGGGCGAAGACGGATTTGTAGGCTCCGCCGAGGACCTCCTCGACCCCATCCCCGTCCAGATCCACCGGCAGGGAATGGAAGTGATACGAGTCGGAAGAGGAGCCATCCGGCGCCCCGGGGATGACCACGTCATAGAGGACCTTCCCGTCGGTCCCCACCCGCGCCAGGCGACCGGGAACTCCGATCAGGATGCTGTCGGGATCCTTGCTCGGATACGCGATCGGGCAGGAGTCGCCCGTGGCGGTCACCTCGGCGCTCCATTTGAGTTGTGGCTCCGGCAAAGCGGAAACGCCATCGTTGAGAAGCGCCAAGCAAGCGAGCATGGCCAGGGTGAAACGGTTAGGGGTATGCAAAAACATGATAGACCTCAAAGAAAGGGTTCCGTGACACGCGGTGGTGATGGGGAAATGCCTCCGGGGGCACGGTTCAAGTAGGTGAACCTCACCCTACACGATTTCCTCCATCAACTTACGCCAGCTCTCCAGGCACAGGCGCGTGGCGGTCTCGGCGTTGGCGGAATAGGCGGAGCCGCCGGGACGGTCCATCAACTCCTTCGAGATGTCGGTCGGCCGCCAATGGGTTTCAAGGGAGACATACCCGCTGTAACCATCCTCGATCAGCGCGCGGAGTTGACCCCGGTAGTCGATCTGACCCTCGCCGATCCTCGTGCAGCGGGCCTCATTCGGCCCTGTGCGCTCGCCATCCTTAAGGTGCATGTGGATCATGTGCTTGCGGATCGCGCGGTAACCATCGGGGAAGGGCTTTTCCTCCATGTCAAAATCGAAGAGGACATTGCAGGGATCCCACACCGCGGCGAGACGGGGGTGGGCGATCTCATCCAGAAAGCTCGCGGTGATCGCTCCGGTGCCGAGATAGGTCGAGGCCTCGTTCTCGATCACCATCCGGCAGTCCTCCTCCTCCAGGATTTTGATGGGGGCCTCGAAGTTGGCGATGATCCGATTCCAGACCGGCTCCACCGGGCCGCGACGCCAGAAGGTGAACCCGCGAATCAGGTCGGTTCCAAGCCTGCGCGCCACCTCGCAGCAGCGCTTAAGGTAATCGTGGTGTTCCTTGGCCTCGGTGGGGTTGTCGAGCTCGCACTTGTAAAATGGGGTGCCGAGGCAGCACACCGCGAGGCCAAGATCGCTGGTCTTGCGGCGGACCTCCTCCACCTGAGCGTCGGTCATCTTATGGACCCCGGTGTCCCAGGCCGAACGAATCTCCACCGCCTCGCAGCGGTATTCCTTGGCGACCGAAAGGGCGAGATCGAGGTCCTGGCTGATTTCGTCGGTGAACACGGCGTATTTGTACATGGGATGGCTCCTTGATCTGATTCGCGGGAATGGACCGGCGAGGGGCATTTTAGGGAGGAGAGAGCGGAAAGGAACCCGAACGGCGCGCCCGCGAAGGGCGGTCTGCTTCTCAATTCCATCCCCCGCGAAGTAGTATCGCGGATATGACTCTCACCTCGTGATTTTGGAGGACCTCATGCGTAAAAAGTTCGTGGCCGGAAACTGGAAGATGTATTGTGGCGATCCCGCCAAGGCGGTGGAGCTCGCCAAGGGGGTTGTGGCGAGCGTGGGAAGCCAAGCCGCCGTGGAAGCGGCCGTGTGCCCTCCTGCCACCGCGCTCGCGGCGGTCGTCACAGCCTGCGCGGGCTCCCAGGTCGGAGTCGGAGGCCAGAACCTCTATCCCAAGGATGAGGGCGCCTTCACCGGCGAGCTTTCGGCCCCGTTTCTCAAGGCCCTCGGCTGTCGCTACGTGATCCTCGGTCACAGCGAGCGGCGGACGTACTTCAAGGAGGATGACGCCTTCATCAACCTCAAGGTCAAGGCCGCGCTGACCGCCGATCTCGTTCCGATCTTCTGTTGCGGGGAAACCGAACAAGAGCGCGAACAGGGGATCACCGAAAAGGTGGTCGAGGCCCAGGTTCGCGGGGGCTTGGCCGGTTTGGATGTTGAACAGTTGGGCAAGGTTGTGGTGGCCTACGAGCCGGTCTGGGCCATCGGCACAGGGAAAAACGCCACTCCGGAGGATGCGCAGGCGGTCCATGCCTTCATCCGCGGGCTTCTCGGCTCTCTCGCCAGCGCCTCCGTGGCGGAGAGCATTCGGATTCAGTACGGCGGGAGCGTGAAACCCGACAACGCCGCCACGCTGCTCTCTCAGAAGGACATCGATGGCGCACTGGTCGGCGGGGCGAGCCTGAAGGCCGACTCCTTCGCCGCCATCATCCAGGCCGCCGGAGGCTGAGTGATCCAGGAATCTCCGACCGCCCCACTCCGCTCTCATACCACCTGTGGTGGAAGAGATAGAGGCCCGTGAACGGATCGATCCATTTCCCGGTCTGGTGTTCCGTGATCCCAGCGTTGCGCGCGGTCTGCCACGAGGTCCCCGCGAAGGGGGAGATCGACAGTTCGTTCCCGAACGCATCCTGGCTGAACCAGTACACCTCTTCCCCATCATCGGAGAGAATCACCCACACATTCCCGACCGGATCATACACATACGCGTAGTCGGTGGTCGAGGAGGGCGTGGTGCTCTGGCCGTTGGCGTAGAGGTACGCGCGTTTGCCGAGTTGCGCGCCGAGCGCGCCGGGGCGGTGGCTGTTCACCTCCACATGCCGCCAAGCGGTCTCGCCCGCCTCGATCACCCCATCGCCGTCCGTGTCCACCCGCTGATCCACGCGCATTGTCATACCCTCGTTGTCACACCCTCGTTGTCACACCCTCGTTGTCACACCCTCGTTGTCACACCCTCGTTGTCACACCCTCGTTGTCACACCCTCGAAAGTGGGTATCCGTCTGGCCACCACGCCTCTCTGGACTCCCGCCTGCACGGGAAGGACGTGATCAGTCGCCACCATTCCTTCAACCGCTGGCGCTCTTATCCATTTTCGCGCCAAGCGGATTGGGATAGGAGCCCCCGTGTGTGTTGTGGCGAGAAGGAATTCATGTCTCAGAACCGTGGACGGACTTGAAGCATCACCACAGACACATCCGTCTTGAATTCACTCAAGTAACATTGTCTTCTGGGATCCATCCTTCCGCGATCCTCTGGACCCAACTTCGGGCCTCTCTGAGCCTACTGACAGGCCCGAAAAGCATGATATAGACAAGAGGTTCCACGTCATCTGGTGCATCAACGTATCCCGTGAACCCACCCCGCCAAATGGCTGCTGGTAGTGAAAGGGAATTTGAGGTGAGGATGGAGTCGGGGTGTTCGAAGGGGTTTTCATCTCCTGCTAATTGTTCAACGACGTGGTCCTCCACACGGTACCCCCAGCGGCCTCCAAATGCGAATGTCCTCGCTCCGTGATCAAACCAGAAATGAAAAAGTGACGTTATGTCAGTGATAGGGATCCTCTTGCCGCAATCCCAAACAACAATCGCCGGATAATTGTCAATACACCACTTATTGATGTCACTTGGCAATTGAACGGAAACTCCAAGAACTCTCTTACTCAACATCATTCCAAGTAGAATAGGCGTCCTCTTTCCAATCATCGCTCACTCCAGCCTAATATGCTCCCCCTTGACAAAGGCCGGGGTCTATTAAATCGATTACCCATCCCCATGGATCCCCACCATCCCCATCCATCGAGCATGATCCAGTGGGACACGAGGCGTTTCCATCGCACGGGAGGCATGGCGTGCAACAGGCAATCGTGAATAAGCTCTTCCAGGTCGTCTCCTTGCCATTCTTCCACGTCCCATTCGCCTTTCGCTTTGCGAATTCATTGAAAAAACATGCAAGTAGTGAAATCTGGTTCGACGCCTGTCCCTCGACACCTCGTTCAATATGTTTTGCGATTGTGGCAGCTGTGCTTTGAATTCCCTTTTCGATTTGTTCATCGTCCAAGTTACACAGGTCTCGTATCGTTCCGGCATGCTTTCCAGCTACAGGCAAACAGTTCCTCTTGCAGAGGCTCTTCACCAAATCACCAAGGCAAGTGCCACCCCTCCGGAGACAATCTACGATAGGGTTGAGCGAGATAAGCCCCGTTGTGTCAAACCATGTGACTGGATTATTGGCAGAGTATTCATACGGCATTTCCCAATACATTGGCAGTGTGGTCCTCCCCACAAACCTCCCCACTCCCGCGTCCAGCCAGCGGGCGTGGAAATAGTAGAGGCCCGTGAACGGGTCGATCCATTTCCCCGTCTGGTGTTCCGTGATGCCCACGGTGCGCGCGGTCTGCCACGAGGTTCCCGCGAAGGGGGAGATCGACAGTTCGTTCCCGAACGCATCCTGGCTGAACCAGTACACCTCTTCCCCCATGTCCGACAGAATCACCCACACATTGCCGACCGGATCATACACATACGCGTAGTCGGTGGTCGAGGAGGGCGTGGTGCTCTGGCCGTTGGCGTAGAGGTAAGCGCGTTTGCCGAGTTGTGCGCCGAGCGCGCCGGGCCGGTGGCTGTTCACCTCCACATGCCGCCAAGCGGTCTCCCCCGCCTCGATCACCCCATCACCGTCCGTGTCCACCCGCTGATCCACCCGCAAGAGGTTGAGGCCGTCGTACTCATAGCGCCGCTCCTGAATGATGTTCCCGGACTGGCTCGTGCTGTACTCGCGCCGCTTGGAGAGCGCCCCATCGCAGGACAGGCAGTACTCGTACTCGACCTTGCCCGCGTAGGTGTCGGAGGTCCCGGTGAACTTCTCCGCCTTGGTCTGGAACCGGGCTTCATCAGCTTTGCTCATTGCGCTATTTCTGAGGAGATGCAGATCGCCACATGAATGCAAGTATGCTGACCACAATCACTAAGATCGCGAGCATGCATGTCGCAATACTCACGCGTGTCAATATATTAGAAAAAGCATGGCCCAATCCATCAGATCCGTTACGAACAAGTATGAGATCGCATAGGGATATTGCGAGGAGAAGGAAGACACCATAAACAAGGGAAATGATAACAGGACATGCACGTCTAGGGATAGAGGCGATTCGCAGTGCAGCCAGGAGCGGATGCCATGAAGCGAAAAGAAATCCGACCCAGGATGCTATTAATGCCGTGATCAATCTCCAACCAATAACCGTATCTGTCGATACTATACGATCCACCACGATTACAACAAGTGTTACACACAGGCAGAGCAAGGCACCCTGAGCAGCAACGTATATCCTAAGTCCGCCAATTACAGTTCTGTCGTTCTTGCCTCGTCCCATTGTCTCACTCCGGTGTCTGCAGATCTTGTACAATATCCTCAACATGGTCCAGGATGGCATGGCAGGTGTCCCGACAAAAGTTGTTGCCTTTAACGTCATCAAGGAGTCTGTTGACATTGGCAATGTGCGCTTCCACCTTGGCCTTTGTCGTAAGTGCTTCCGGATCAGTTAGTAATTGCGGGTTGTTGATGAATAATGCGGATACTGTGGCGGAGAGCGCAATTGCTCTTGCCCTGCACTTCAAGTCTAGCACAGCGATGAGGAGAAGTAAGCTGATTATGAGAGCAATCAAGACGACGATCAAACCAACCAATACAATTGAAGATTCCCCATTGGGATCGGGATAGATCACGGGATTTCCGAGGCTGATGCTGTAAGGATTTAGAGACACAGGATTGTACAGATTCAAATATGTCATGGGATGGGCCGAGATTGGAGCATTCGTCCCACCACATAATTGACAACCAGAGTCAACTGACACAACCGCCGACCTGAGAGCTGGGTCCCAGCTCACGAACCTCCCCACCCCGCTGTCATACCACCTGGCCGAAAAGTAGTACAAGCCCGTGAACGGATCGATCCATTTCCCCGTCTGGTGTTCCGTGATCCCCGCGTTGCGCGCGGTCTGCCACGAGGTTCCCGCGAAGGGGGAGATCGACAATTCGTTCCCAAAAGCATCCTGGCTGAACCAGTACACCTCTTCCCCCATGTCCGACAGAATCACCCACACATTGCCGACCGGATCATACACATACGCGTAGTCGGTGGTCGAGGAGGGCGTGGTGCTCTGGCCGCTGGCGTAGAGGTACGCGCGTTTGCCGAGTTGCGCGCCGAGCGCGCCGGGGCGGTGGCTGTTCACCTCCACATGCCGCCAAGCGGTCTCCCCCGCCTCGATCACCCCATCGCCGTCCGTGTCCACCCGCTGATCCACCCGCAACAGGTTGAGGCCGTCGTACTCATAGCGCCGCTCCTGAACGATGTTCCCGGACTGGGTGGTGCTGTACTCCCGCCGCTTGGAGAGCGCTCCGTCGCACGAGAGGCAGTACTCGTACTCGACCTTGCCCGCATAGGTGTCGGAGGTCCCGGTGAACTTCTCCGCCTTGGTCATCTGATCCCTCGGATTCCAGGAATACACCCACTTCTCCTGCTTCGTCCCCGCGCCGTTCTGTTTCTCGGCCATGGTCAAGTTGCCGTTCGTGTCATAAGTGTACAGCCAGGGAGCGACAGTTGGAATCCTAGCGCCGCAATCAGCGGATCTCCCATTCGTGCGAGGGGAGCCCGGTCGAAGCTCGCCATCCCACAAGGCGGGGGAAAAGCTTCGCCTCGGTGTCGCGGCCCCCCAAAACGGGGGTGGAGCGTGGAATCCTTCCGGTAGGCGCGCAGTTTTCGATTGCCCCCGCCCAGCGGGTTTGGTACTTTCCCTTGGGATCGTGAAACGCTTCCTTGTCCTTCTCTTTCTTCTGAGCGCTGTTCGGTCCGCGCAATCCCAGGGAGACCTCCCAGGGGGTGGGGATGTCTTTTCGGTCCGCCTGCTGCCCGGCTTCACCGAATCCGGGAGCGCCTACCGTCCCAACCAATGGATTCCGCTCAACCTGGAGGTCGATAACCCCACCGACCGGGAGATCGCCACCACCCTGCTCGTCACCCCCAAGTCCGACAGCACCCTGGTCGAATCCCGCGTCGAGGTCCCGATTCGCTTCGCGCCGGGCCAGCGGAAGCTGATCCGCGCGCTGGGCATGCTCCCCGAATTCACTCAAGACCTGGAAGTCAGTCTTTTTCCCGGTCCCTTCAGGGAGCCGCTCGCTACAGTCGGGGTCCGTGCCATGGATGAACGCGAGCGCCTGGTCGTGGTCTTGGCGGAAAGGACCCGAACCTACAGTTGGCTGGAGAGCTCGGTGGGGGGCGAGGACCTCGCCGGTCGGCGGCTGGTGACCGTTCAGACCCTGTCTCGCAGCGAACTCCTGCCGGAAAGAGTCCAGGGTTATGACAGCATTTCGATGTTGGTCTGGGATGGACTCCGACCGGACCCGACCACCCCGGAACAGATGGAGGCGCTGCTGGAGTATGTCGAGCTCGGCGGGACCCTGGTGCTGGCGCTCGGAGATCGCGGCGAGTTCCTGAATGCCCCAGGATGGTCGCGTCTCCTCGAGGGGATCCTCGCGGGGAGCGAGCCGCTCCTGCTCCCCAAGGGGGTGATCCGGAAAAAGACTCCCGCCTCGCGCTCCCTACGGAGCGCGGTTTTCGAGTGGACCACGGATCCGGCCGGTGGGCCGACCTCCGCCACCGCGGGCGCGGTGCTGGTGGCGCGCGGGAGCTTCACCGGCGAAGCCTGCGTCTCCCTGGATGGGACCCCGGTGCTGTTCCGGAGGGACCACGGCGCGGGCAGAGTCTTTGTCTCGACCCTCTCCTTCGGAGATTGGGCCAAATTCGGGGGCAACGGAACGGACCCTTGGCGGGGGCTTGTGGAGAGCCTCCCGATGCACGCCCCTTCGTTTTCGCGGGAGCTTTCCCCCTTCAACCTGTACCTCAAGGTTTCGTTACTCGGCGAGCTCCCCGGCCCGCTCTTCATCGGCGGATTTCTCGGGCTTTATACCGTCCTGGTCATCCCGGTGAACTACTTTGTGTTTCGGAAACGCAAGCGGAGGGAGCTGGCGTGGCTGTTCCTTCCGCCGCTTGCGATTGGGTTTTCCCTCTTGGCCTATCAGATGGGCGCGCTCCAGCAGAAGGGGGGAATTCTCCAACGCGGGATCACGGTCGCCTTTCAGCCCCACAATAGCCGTTATGCGCGCGCTCAAACCATGACCGGAGTCTATTCGCCGGCCCGGCGGAACTTCGCCGTCCGCTCCGATCCCTCCGCGCTCCCGATCCCCGCCCAGATGGAAGAGTACAGTTTGCGGAACACCCTCCATCGTGTGGCCTTTCGGCCCGATCCCGCGGGCGGTTCCACCCAGGTCCTACCCCCGGAGCTTCTGGTTTACACCTGGGCCTCCTCGAACCTGGCGCTGGACACGGTCGTGGACCTCGGCGGACCGATGCTCGCGGAGATCCGCCAGGGCGAAAACAGCCGTGTGCTCCATTTCTCCAACCACAGCCGATTCGCCATCTCCGGCCTGGGGGTGACTGTCCTCGGGGCGAGCGCCAACCTCGGAGCCTTGGGCGCCCTACCCTCCGGGGCCAGCCGAGAGGTGGATCTGCGGGAAGTGGGGATGGGATCGCTGCCTGACACCATGCTCCGAAACCGGTACGGGAGCTCGATTTATTACGCCCGCCAGTTCGAAAACAAGCCGCTCCAGGCTTTCGTCGACCAGGAGGGTCGAACTTATCTGACCGGTCTGCCGGAAATCCTCATGAGCGGGGGACGGAGGTTCCTGGATGATTTCGGCGCCTCGGATTCGGACCTTTCGGGCGCGTACTGTCTCGCGGAAATCCATGCCTCCATCGCGCCCATTGAGATCGAGCCGCCTCCCATCGGGAACGAATCCGTCTCCTTTGTCCTCTTGCCCGTGGCGGTGCGGCAGTTGTCTTCCTTCTTTGAGATCCATCCGTCCGATTGGGATGTGTATGTCATCAAGGCCTCCACACAGGTATCGCGCGGGTCCTCCTATGAGAACCTCACCATGGGCGCTCAGATTCGACCCACCGAGCCGCTGGTGCTTATCGGCGGGGGAACGGATACCGTCACCGGGGAACTCTTCTTCCGTCCCGCGCAACGAGGAAAACTCAGTCCGCTCTCGCTTTCCACCAGCTTCCCCAAGAAATCTCCCGAAGACAGATCCGTACAGGGTGGTTGGGGTTTCATGAGCGGTTTGATCTCCGATGTCACCTGGGAGGTCCAAGACCCAACATCCGGGGGATGGATGCGACTCCGGCAAGAGGAGGAGCTTCGAGGGGATGCCCTGCGGGCGAGCTGGGAAAGGGAGGGCGGGGCGTTACGCGTGCGCTTCAAGGCGATCTCCTCCCTTAAGGAGTTTAGGACGTCCTGGATGCGCATGGGGATCACCCTTCCCGAACTTTCTCTCAGAGTCCAAAACCTGGAGGATCAAGCGGATGCCGGAAAACAAGAGTGAGCTTACCAAGCTGGGGCGCAGGACCCTGCTCAAAGCGGGAATGGCCGGAGCCGCCTGCGCGCTCGCGCGTCAGCGCCTCGCCTTTACTCAAGCGCCCAAGGAACGCCCCAACATCCTGTTCTTGATGTCCGACCAGCATCGCGGCGACTGCATGGGGTGCGCCGACAACCGCGCGATCAAGACCCCCAACATGGACCGGCTCGCCTCCGAGGGCATCCGCTTCACCTCGGCTTACAGCTGCACCCCCAGCTGCACTCCGGCCCGCGCGGCGCTGCTCACCGGCATGTCTCCCTGGCGTAACGGCATGCTGGGCTATCACAAGGTCGCTCCGAAATACCCGGTCGAGATGCCGCAACTGCTCCGGGACGCGGGCTATTACACTTTCGGCATCGGCAAGATGCACTGGACTCCCCAACGCTGTCTGCATGGCTTCCATCGAACGGTACTGGACGAATCGAGCCGGGAGCTCACGGTCGATTTCCGTAGCGACTACCGCTCCTGGTTCTTCTCCCAGGCCCCCAATCTCAACCCGGACGCCACCGGCATCCTCTGGAACGACTATCGCTCCAAGACCTATGTCCTTCCCGAACGACTTCATCCCACAACTTGGACCGGGGACACGGCGGTCCATTTCCTCGAGACCTACACAAATCCGGAACCATTCTTCCTGAAGGTATCCTTCGCCCGCCCACACAGCCCCTACGATCCGCCCCAGCGATGGATGGACGCCTACTCCGACACGGACCTTCCTCCGGCGGCGGTCGGCAAGTGGGCCGAGCGCTATCGGGAGCGGAGCGACGACTCCTTTCAGATTTGGCACGGAGACATGGGGGCCGAGCAGGTCCGCTCTTCACGGCAGGGTTATTACGGATCGGTGTCCTTTGTCGATGAGCAGATCGGGCGAATCCTGGAGGTTCTCGAAAAGCGCGGGCTCCTGGAGCGCACCCTGATCGTTTACACCTCGGATCATGGAGACATGACCGGCGACCATCACCTTTGGCGAAAGAGCTACGCCTACGAGCCTTCGGCTCACATCCCGATGCTCATGCGGGTCCCAAAGATGCTGGAGGGTGGAGGAGGGGGTCGAGTCCAGCCCGAACCGGTCGAGCTCCGGGACCTGCTCCCGACCTTCGCGGATGCCGCGGGGGCGCCTATCCCCGAGGGGGTGGATGGGATGAGCCTCCTCAACCTGGCGCGCGGAAAAACCGACGGCTGGCGCCCCTGGATCGACCTGGAACATGACATCTGCTACAGCAAGGAGAACCACTGGAGCGCGCTCACCGACGGTCGCGAGAAGTACATCTTCCACGCCATCGATGGAGAGGAGCAGTTTTTCGATCTGGAGAAGGACCCCCAGGAGCTCCAGGACCTGGCCTCGGATCCGACCCATGCCGAGCGGGTGCGAACCTGGCGGAACCGACTGATCGAGCACCTTTCCCCACGGGGAGAGGAATATGTCTCCGTCGGGAAACTGGCGCTCCGACCGGAGTCGAACCTCCTCTCGCCGAACTACCCCGGTCCGGGGAAAGAAGAAAAGCCGCTCTGAGAGTAATGGTTTGCCGAATTAATGTATATTTACGTTCAGAACGTAAAATTTCATTTCTTGGCTGGAGAGCCAACTGAATGTTTTTGTTTAGGGTGTATGCTCTAACCCACTTAATTCCGGGGAGTTTTCATCCGAAACTGAGACTGGCCTGGAATCTGCGCTTGGAGTTCGCAGCGATGTTTGAATGGGACTCGCCTCCTTTCCGAGAAACACGCTGAGCTGGGCGACGAGAAGGAGGAATTTGGGGATGAACGCCATGGGACTCAAGACACAACTCAGGACGCCCGAACCGGAGGCGGCCATGGGGAGGACACAGCCGAGCGAGGCCACGGCCGATGCGGCGCTCGCGATCAAGTCCGAGCAGCAATACTCGGAACGTCTTTCCGCCATCAGCCATTTCACGGTCGAGATTGCCAGCCATTTGAACAACAGCTTAACGCCGATCATCTGCTATGCGCAGATGCTGGAGCAGGCCTCCTGCACCCCCGCGCAAGGGACCAAGTTGCGCAAGATCACCGAGGCCGCCTATCGCGCCAAGGAGATCATCGATGGGCTGATGGCCTTCGCGGATGAGCAGCCGGTCCGGGTTCGCAGAATCGACCTGAACGAACTGGTCAGGGAGACCGTGGTTGTGGCCCGCGATCTCCTCTGGCTTCCTGAGAACCAAGTGAGTCTTGAGCTTTCCCCGGAGCATCCCACCATATTGGGCGATCCTCATCAGATCTCCCAGGCGGTTCTGCACCTCCTCCGCAATGCCATGCAGGCTGCGCGAACCTCCGGAGCGGGGACGGAGCTCCTGGTGCGGACCTTCCTCAACAACGAAGGCAAGGCGGGGGTGGAGGTCGTGGACCGTGGGCATGGGATCCCCCAAGAGATCCTTCCGAAGATCCTGCTCCCTTTCTTCACCACGCGTCCCGATGAGGGTGCGGGCCTGGGTCTCTCGATCGTGCACGGGATCACCGAGGCGCACGGCGGCGAAATCGGCATCGAGACGCGGGAAGGGAACGGAACGGCGGTCAAGCTGTCCTTCCCGGCGGTTGCCACCGCCCCGATGGTCGATTGAAGTAGGCAGTTCTTCGATCATCGGGCTTGACATTGACCGTCGAGTTTTCTATAGCTTACCGTTGGTCGAGAAGAGAAGTTCCGAAGTGTGAGTGAACCCCGACCTCTCCGGTCCTCCTGGAGAGGTTTTTTGTGTGGAAGCGGGGCATCCGTGACGCTTCGGGCTTGCTCCCTGGGGATCTGTCCGCCCATTGGCCGTGGCGGCGAGGACCAACCGATGCCCCGTGTCACCCTTGTCTTGGAATGTGTGGAGTGTAAGGCTCGTAATTACACGATCACCAAGAACAAGCGGGAACATCCGGGCCGGGTCGAGGTCAAGAAATTCTGCCCGAGGTGCAAGAAGCACCTCCCGCACCGAGAGACCCGGTGAGAGAGAGTTCGACTTTCATCTGAAGGCCAGTAGCTTAGCCCGGTAGAGCACCGCGCTCCAAACGCGGGGGTCGGGGGTTCAAATCCCTCCTGGCCTGCCACTCTGCGAAAGAAGGATGGTCCGCGCGTTCGATGGAACAGTTTCTTCAACGCTGCATTGACAACCTGAAAAAGGTGAAGTTCATCCGGGAATCCCGGTTTGGGCAGTTCCTCATCTCGGTCCTCGCAGAGCTCCAGAAGGTGACTTGGCCCAGCCGCGAGGAAGTGAAAAACTCGACGATTGTCACGATCGTGGTGATGGTGATCATGGCCATCTACATGGGCGGCGCGCAGGCCATCGTTGAGGTCATCTACAACGGGATCAAGCGGTTCATCTGAAACGGAACGCGACTGAAAAAGCATGAGCGAAATGAAGTGGTACGCCGTTCACACCTACGCCGGGTTCGAGAACCGGGTCAAGGAGTCCCTGGATAACGCGGTTCGCAGGGACCGTTTGGAGGACCGCATCGGTCAGGTCATCATCCCGACCGAAGAATTCGCGGAGATCAAGGACGGCAAGAAGCGAATCTCCACCCGAAAGATCATGCCGGGGTATGTGCTCCTTGAGATGATCCTCGATGAGCAGACTTGGGGGCTTGTGAAGGAAACCCCGGGCGTCTCCGGATTTGTCGGACCGGCCAAGGCCCCCACACCGCTAACCGAGGAGGAAATGAAGAACATCCTCGGGATGATGGAGGTGAGCGGCGAGGCGCCTCGTCCCAAGATCACTTTCGAGAAGGGGGATCGGGTCAAAGTCATCGATGGTCCGTTCCTCAATTTCGCCGGGACCGTGTCCTCGATTAATGTGGAGCGGGGACGTCTGACCGTGATGATTGAAATGCTCGGGAGGGCCACTCCCGTGGAATTGGATTTCCTCCAGGTAGAGAGGACCGCGGCGTGAGTTTGCCCGCCGTTTAAGCAAGGAGCGGAAGATGCCACCCAAAAAAGAGGTTGTCGCGATTGTTAAACTCCAGTGTGTGGGCGGGAAGGCCACACCGGCCCCGCCGGTCGGTCCCGCGCTCGGTCAGCACGGGGTCAACATCATGGCCTTTGTCAAGGAGTTCAACGACCGCACCAAGGATCAGGAAGGGGTGACCATCCCGGTCGAGATCACGGTCTACGCCGACCGCTCGATGACCTTTGTCACCAAGACCCCCCCCGCCACCTACCTCCTCAAGCAAGCCGCCAAGATCGAAAGCGGCTCGAAAGCCTCCCACAAGGACAAGGTCGGGAAGGTGACCAAGAGTCAGGTCGAGAAGATCGCCCAAACCAAGATGCCGGATCTGAACGCCAAGGACCTCGACGGCGCGATGCGGATGATCGCCGGCTCCGCGCGGAGCATGGGCCTGGAGGTTGTCGAAGGGTGATTTCACCGAGCCGCGCGCGTAAGCAAGCGGGTTTGGTGAACGGAAGCCAAGTGAGCCGCGCGCCTAAGCAAGCGGTTCGTGGGTCCCGCTTGGCGGGAAATGAAAACGATTAAAGGAGGGAGAGAGTGAAACACGGCAAGAAGTTCGCGGCGGCTCAGGCCAAAATTGACCGCAACCGCCAGTATCCGCTGGATGACGCCATCGCTCTCGTTAAGGACACCTCGCCCGCGAAGTTCGACGCCACGGTCGAATTCACGGTGAACTTGGGGGTGGACCCGCGCCACGCCGATCAGCAGGTGCGCGGCACAGTCTCGCTGCCGCATGGCACAGGGAAGACCGTGCGGGTTGTGGTGTTCGCGGATGGCGATCATGTGCGCGCGGCCCAAGAGGCGGGCGCGGACTTTGTCGGACTCGATGACCTGATCGAGAAGATCACCAAGGAGGGCTGGACGGATTTCGATGTCGCCATCGCCACTCCGAACGTGATGCGCGAGGTCGGTAAACTCGGGAAGGTGCTCGGTCCGCGCGGCCTGATGCCGAACCCGAAGACCGGAACGGTGACCCCGAACGTGGGCCAGGCGGTGACCGATTTCAAAGCCGGTCGCATCGAATATCGCGTGGACAAGGGCGGGGTGATTCACGCCCCCGTCGGGAAGGTGTCCTTTTCCTCGCCATTTCTGCATGAAAACATCAAGGCGGTGGCGGATGCCCTTGTCAGGGCCCGTCCGGCCTCCGCCAAAGGGACTTACATGAAATCGATTTACCTCTCCAGCACCATGGGTCCGAGCGTTCGAGTGGATCCGACCGAGCTGAGAGGCTGAAACAAAACGACCATCGGTCGAAGACAGTAGGAGCCCCCCCGGGGGCTTAAACCGAAACATCCTACCGAGACCGGGCGCGATTCACGCGGTCGGCGGTCCCGATCCGGGGGCAGCCGGCGATTTGTTGCGTTATCGAAAGCCCGCTCGGTGAAGCGGGCTTTTTCGTTTTTGCGAGACATCGTGGGGCAGGGGTCCCGCCTGTCCGCGCGGGATGAGGAAAGGAGGTGAGGGAAATGGATCGGAACACCAAGGCCGAGGTGGTCGCCGAACTGACCGAGAAGTTTGACCGCGCCAAGGCAATCGTCTTCAGCGAGTTCAAGGGGATCAGTGTCAAGCAGGCCAACCTCCTGCGGCGCGAGTGCGGCAAGGCCGGACTCGATTACATTGTCGCCAAGAACACTCTGATCCGTCTCGCGCTCCCCGCGGAGCTGCGCGACAAGGTCAGACCGTTTCTGACCCAGACCACGGCGGTGGCGGTGGATTACGGTGATGGGGTCACGGGCGCCAAGACTCTCTTCAAAGTCGCCAAGGACATCGCGGCGATCAAGCCCAAAGCGGGCATCCTTGAGAACGAGGTGTTGAATTCGGCCCAGGTGGAGGCGCTCTCGAAGATGCCCTCCAAGGAGGAACTCCTGGCGAAAATTCTCGGATCGGTTCAGGCTCCGCCGAGGAATCTGCTCGGCTGCATCAACGGAGTCGCGACCAAGCTCGCGGGCCTCTTCAAGGCCTACCACGACAAGCTGGAACAGCAGGCGGCCTGAGCGCCGACCGCATGGAAAAATTCAGGCGTGGGCGCGGCCCGCGCCTAGAGGAAAGAAAAGGAGAACAAAATGGCTAGCGAAAAGATTCAGGCGATTCTCGACCAGATCGGCGGACTCACCCTGTTGGAGGCGGCCGAGCTCGCCAAGGAGTTTGAGGAGAAGTTCGGCGTGACCGCCGCCGCTCCGATGATGATGGCTGGCCCGATGGCCGCCGCGGCGGCCGAACCGGTCGAGGAGAAGACCTCCTTCGATGTGATCCTGGCTTCCGCCGGAGCCGAGAAGATCAAGGTCATCAAGGTGGTTCGCGAGCTCACCAGTCTCGGCCTCAAGGAAGCCAAGGACCTGGTGGATGGCGCTCCCAAGCCCCTCAAGGAAGGGGTCTCCAAGGAGGAGGCCGAGAGCATCAAGGCCAAACTCACCGAGGTCGGAGCGACCGTCGAGGTCAAGTAATATCGACGCGAAGGTGGGGGTGGCTTGCCGCCCCCACCGCGTGTCAGAGACGAACCACGGACTCCGTCTCCAGCGACTCAATCGCCGCCGCGAGGACCTTCTGGGCGGCGAGCCCGTCCGCCCCGGAGCCGTCGATCTCCTCCGGGGCGACTCCCTCGCTCACCTGTTCGAGGAATCGCCCGATGCGGTTCCGAAAGGTGTCGCTGAAATCCCGCATCCCGCCGAAAATCGGATTAGTGTAAACCGTCTTTTCCAGGTTCCCCGCGGGGTAAAGAGTCAGTTCCCGGAACATGTCCTCGAGCACGAAGCGGCCCCCGGTCCCGGCAACCTCGCAGCGCTCCATCGGATGCCCGCGCTCGATGTCATAACTGCCGACCAAGTGCCCGACCACGCCGCTCTTGAAACGCAGGTTGAATTGAGCGGTCGACCAGATTGATCTACCGGGAGCCTTGGTGGCGAAGCACTGAACCGCCTCGATGTCCCCGCAGTAGTAGCGCATGATGTCCACGGTGTGGGGATGGAGGGCCTTGATCTGAAAATAGGGCGAGCTTTCGGCGGGGTTCTTGATCCACATGCTCATGTTGACAAAAAGGAGATGCCCCAGCCGACCCTCCTCCACCCAGCCTTTGGCGAGACTCGCGGCGGGGGTGAAGCGGTGGTTCAGGTTGACTCCGAGGCAGACACCCCTCTCGCGCGCCTCGGCGACCATCTCCTCGGCCAGGGAGATCTCGTTGGAGATCGGTTTTTCGCAGAGCACATGGCATCCCGCCGCCAGGGCCTGCATTGCCGGTCGATAATGGTCGCTCCCGTATTCATGCCCCCCGGTGCAGATGTCGGCGATATCGGGAGCGAGCGCTCGCAACATCTTCTCCGCGTCGTGGAAGGCGGGAACTCCGAGTCGGTCGGCGGCCAGGTCCGCGCGCTCTTTTAGGATGTCGCACACCCCAACCAGTTCGGCGAGCGGATGTTCCTTGTGAATGTCGGCGTGGAGGTTCCCGATGGGACCCATCCCGATCACCGCGACACGCGGCATGGAGGCGTCCCTTCGGTTTACTGGATGGTGACCAGGGTGTCGAGCTGGGCCGCGACAAACACCTGCTTGATACGGTCATTGGCGCCCGAAATGGAAACCTTGCCGCCCCGGCTGTCCAGTTCCACATAGGACCACATGATGATCCCGAGCCCCAGGCTTTGGATATAGGTCAACTTGGACAGGTCGTAAGTGATCTTGGTCACTCCCTTTGCGATCAGGTCATTGATCGCGCGCTTGAAAGCGGTGTAGATGGAATAGTCCAGTTCTCCATCGAGCACGATCACCGCCGTGCCGGCGTTGGTGTTGATATCCTTGACCTCGAATTGCCCGGTTCCCGTCATGATGTCAGCCTCCTTGGAGCATCCTGTCTGGTTTGAGCGAGGAAAGCAGCGGCATGGGCGCCACTCGATAAAGCCGACACTTTGAGAATAGTCCAAAGCGGACGGTTAGGCCAGAGAGTCCGGGCGGCGCCCAGCCAAGTGCAACGGGAGGCATGGGGGATCACTGGGCTACCAGACACACATCCGGAGCAGTTCCCGCATGTCCCCCTGCTGTTCCATTCCCAACACGCACTCCACAATTCGACACCTTTGGGAGTCTCCGAGGAGAGGGGCGCCGAGATGGTGGAACTTGTCCATGACCTCCCCGTCGGTCATCGGGTTCCTCCAATGGCCCCTCGGATAGTCCACCCGATCCCGGATTACCCGCCCATCCTGGGTGCGGATTTCGATGTCGTTGGGGATGCCGTCCGGATACTTGGCCGAAAGGGCCTCGTCCCGCTCGATGCGGATGCGCTGCATGAGGGCGTGGATATTCGGGTCCGCGATCCGTTCTTCGTCGAAGGTCGGCAGGTCGACCTTGCCGTCCAGGAGCGCGGCCGCCACACAGTAGGGCATCGAGTGGTCGGCGGTCTCGCGGGACTTGGGGCTCCACTTTTCCTTCTCTTTCCCGATGATGTCCACAGCGGCGTCAAAACTCCGGATCAGGATCGATTCGATCATGTCGGCGGGACCGATCTCCTCGCGGCGTTTGAGGCAGAGTTCGATGGCGCTCTGGGAGTGGTACTCGGCGGGCCAAAACTTGATGTAGGTCTGGAGGATCATCGAGGGGCTTTCCCCATGTTCCGGCAAGGTCAGGGCGAACGGGCCCGAGACACGGTCGAAGAATCCTTTCTCGCCTTCAAAGATCGGCGCCGGACCGGTCATCCCCGCCTCGGCCAGCATCGCGGCGAAGACCCCGCCGCGCGAGGCGTTGGCGAAGGCGCATCCCTTCCACATGGAGAGCTCGCCGACCCTCGTCTGACGGAGCGCGTTGTTCGGCGTTCCGGCCAACCCCAGGGCATGGACCATGGCCGCTTCCGATAGCCCCATGAGCTTGGCGGCCGCAAGGGCCGTGGAAAAGTTCCCATAGGTCACATGGTCCCAGTTTCGCAACCGGATGCTGGCGGCATCGCACAGGCGGCAGAGGATCTCGTAGGCCAGCGCCGAGGCGGTGATGAAATCCTTCCCCGAAGCTCCATCCCTCCCGGCGATAGCCAGGGTGGCGGCAAAATTATCGCTGGGGTGACACGGTTCCAGGGACAGATAGGTGTCGTTGTAATCCAAATACCGGAACTGGGCCCCATTGGCGAAAGCGGCCATGTCCGGGGAGGTCATGCGGCCGGTTCCGAGAACTCCGGATCCGGGGCTTGCCTGGGAAGCTCCGGCGACCTTTTTGGCGATTTCCACCGGAGGAGCGCCGGAGGCTCCCAGCGCGCAGGCCAGGCTGTCCAACAGACGTCGCTTGACCTCATGCACCACCTCGGGGGCAAGGTGCTCAAAGCGGAGCTGGGCCGCGTAATCCGCCATCTGTTCGGCAATTGTGGTGGGCATTGTTGAGGGTCTCTCTTAGGCGTTGATCGGTGAACCGCGGTAGTGTGCACGCGTGACTTTCGGAATCAAGGCTGAGCAGACCGAAGCCGATCATTGACACCGTTCGAGTCCGTTCCTAGACTGAGGTCAAGTTTCGGAGATTCTTGCATGGCACTCGATAAGCGCTGCTCGGCCGCTCTTCTGCTAGGGGTCTTCCTCATGGGGGGAGTCCTGTGTCCCTGTCGAGGGCTAGCCGGCGCCATCGAGCGGTACATGCAGCAGCGCGCCTCGGAGCACTCCCAGACAAGTTGCGCGTGCTGCCACAAGGGGGAGGAATCGAAAGGGCCTGAACAGCCGCCTCGAGATTGCGAGTGTCTGTCAGGTTGTTGCGATGCCTATCTCCCACCCAGCACGGATTCGGAGGTGAACCTCCCGGCAATGGACCCGTGTTGTTTTGCCTCGACAGCCGGGACCGAGACCCGTTTCCCGGAGTTTGTCGCCATCCTTTCGCTGGATCCGCATCGGTTCCGGCCCCCGGAAAAGGCCCTAAGGGCCAAGCTCTGTTCGTTCCGCATCTGATTTCCTCTCGTTTCCCGTCGTCCGTCGGAATATGCGGCGAGAGGTCTGCTCGCGGCCTGGATTGCCCTCATCACCGGGCATCAATCGGGAGGAAAAGAGATGACAAGCAACCCAGAACCTTCATCCTACAAGACCCTCGCCGGCGTCATCGTGGCGCTGGTCGCGGGGGTTGTGGGGTTTCTTAGCGTGCGCGAGGTGAATCCGGGCGAGATCCTTGTCGGGTTTTTGAATAGGTCCGAGGCGCTTGCCGCCGAACCGGAGTCCGGAAAAGGAACTGCATGCACCAAGCCTTGCTGCGCCGGCGGGGAGACCTCCTCCACTCCGGAGGACAAGGAACCCTGCTGCGACAAGTGTGCTGTCAAGGCGGTTTCCGAAGGAGCGGGCGTGGAGAAACCCGGCGGGGGCGAGGGGCAGAAGCCCTGCTGTGACAAATGCGCCGCGAAGACCGCGGGGGCCGAAACCGAAACCTGTTCAATCGCCGTGCCGGGCGACTGGACCGCCGCCAAGATTCAAGAGTTCAAGACCCAAGGGGACTGGTGCATCGAGCATGGAGTTCCCGAATCGATGTGTGTCAAGTGCAACCCCGCTCTGGTCGAGTCGTTCAAAGCCAAGGGGGATTGGTGCGGAGGACATGGGCTCCCCGAATCGCTGTGCGTGCTCTGTCATCCGGATCTGGCCAAGCTTGGTCTGGGACGAGACTGGTGCGAGAAGCACGGTCTTCCCGCCTCGCAGTGCGTGTACTGCCGCGCCGACCAGGGCGCGCCCAGCGAAATGGAGGAGTCTTCCCTCGAGGCGATCGTGGAACGAAATGCCGCCGCGCTCTCGATGGAGGCGCGCGCGCCGGACTTGGCCGTCAGCGATCCCGAACATCGCGCGGGCCTGAATCCGAACTGCCCGCTTCACAGCCTCACCATCCGGCTTGCCTCGGACAAGGTGGCCGAGGAGGCCGGACTGGTCTTCGAGAAAATCGAGCGCCGCCCCATGACCCAGACAATCGGCTGCTATGGGGAGGTTCAATACGACCGTTCGCGGTACGCCCTGCTTTCCCCGCGCGCGCCGGGCATCGTACAGGCCGTGACCGCGGACCTGGGGCGGAAGCTGAGCAAAGGGGAGATTCTCGCGCTGGTTGATTCGATGGAATTCGGGAAAGCCAAGGCGGACTTGCTGCGCGCGCAAGCGGAGGCGAACCGTTGGAAGTGGGTGGCGGAATCCTTGGAGAGCGGCGCGCCCTCGGGCGCGGTGGCTCGCAGGGATCTGATCGAGGGGCGAGCGGAGCATGAGCGCGCCCAAGTCGAGCTGGCCATCGCCCGCCAGGCGCTTAAGAACTTCGGGTTGTCGGACGGAGACATCGAGGCCGTCATTTCCGAACGGAACACGGATTCCCTGTTGCCCGTGCGCGCGCCCTTCGACTCGACCGTGGTGGAGCTCGCGGCGGTTCCAGGCGAGCTCGCGCAGCCGGGCAAACAACTTTTCGCCGTGGCCGACCTCTCAACCCTCTGGCTGTGTCTTGACTTGTTTGTGGAGGATGCGAATCAGGTTTGCCTCGGCCTGCCGGTCACCTTCGCGGTGGACCGCCTCGATGGGGAGGTTTTTTCCGGGAAGGTCACTTGGATCGGCGCCGAGCTCGACCCCAAGACCCGCACCACCCGCGTGCGCGCCGAGCTCGACAACTCCGAGGGGTTGTTGCGCGCGGGCATGTTCGGAAAGGGAGATATCCGGATCCACTCCGGGGAAGAAGTCGTGGCGATTCCCAAGGAAGCGGTCCAATGGGATGGTTGCTGCAACCTGGTTTTTGTGCGGAAGGATCCCCTCACCATCGAGCCTCGCAAGGTGCGTCTGGGACTTGAGCGGGATGGCTTTGTGGTCGCGCGCGCCGGTCTGCTTCCCGGCGAGGAAGTGGTTACCCGCGGCAGCTACCTGATGAAGACCGAGGTTCTCAAGTCCAAGATCGGCGCGGGCTGTTGCGCCGCCGACTCGCCCGCAAGCGGGGCGCGGGAGGCCAAGGAGAACCCCAAAATCGCCGAGGCCGACCGCTGATGCTGGCCGCGATCATTCGCTGGTCGTTGGACAACCGGCTGGTGATTCTGATCCTCGTCGGGGCGCTCGTCCTTTCGGGGGTCTGGTCCTTCCTGCACCTTCCGGTGGATGCGCTGCCGGACACCAGCCCGCTCCAGGTTCAGGTGAACACAGTCGCCCCGAGCCTTTCTCCCGAGGAGGTCGAACGTCAGATCACCGCGCCGATTGAGATGGCTCTTTCGGGGCTGCCTGGGCTGGAGGTGATCCGCTCGCTCTCCAAATTCGGGTTCTCGCAGGTCATCACCCTGTTCGAGGAGCACGCCGACATCCATGTCTGCAGGCAAGTGGTCAACGAGCGGTTGCAGGGCGTGGAGCTTCCGGAGGGAATCGAGCGCCCGGAGCTTGGCCCGATCACCACCGGGCTTGGAGAGGTGTTTCACTATCTGGTGACCTCCCCCACTCGCGAACTCGCCGACCTGCGAACCCTGCACGATTGGATCGTGAAGCCGATCCTCGCCTCGACCCCCGGCGTTTCCGAGGTGAACGCCTGGGGCGGCAAGGTCAAGCAGTATCAGGCGCTTCTCGATCCGGCCAAGCTCCTGGAGTTCGGTCTGGACCTGGATGACCTCGAAAGCGCGCTCCGCGCGAGCAACGCGAATGTCGGCGGGGGGGGAGTCACCCGTGCGGGAGAGCAGCTCCTTGTCCATGGGATCGGCGTTTTGGAGAGCGTAGCCGACATCGAGAATGTGGTCCTTTCCGCGCATGAGGGGGTTCCCATTCGAGTGCGGGATGTGGCGCGCGTGGTGGAGGGCCATGAGATCCGCCGCGGAGCGGTGACCGCGATGGGCGAACGCGAGGTGGTCCTGGGGCTGGCGTTCACCCTCCGTGGGGAAAACACCCGCGAGGTGACCCGCAAGTTGGAAGCCAAACTCGCGGAGGCCCAGCGCGCGCTCCCCTCGGATGTCGCTCTGGATGTGGCGTACAACCGCATCGACCTGGTCGCCTCGGTGCTTCGGACTGTCCGTGCCAATCTGATCGAGGGGGCGCTGTTTGTGATCGCGTTCCTGTTCCTCCTGATGGGGAACTTCCGTGCGGGAATCATCACCGCGCTGTCGATCCCACTCTCGATGCTCTTCGCCTTCAACGCCATGCGCCTGTTTGGGATTGAGGGGAGCCTGATGAGTTTGGGGGCCATCGACTTCGGGATCGTGGTGGACAGCTCGATCATCATTGTGGAGAACGCCGTTCGCCGGATCGCCGAGAGGCGAGGCGAGAAGGATTTTGTCGGCCTGGTGCGGGATGCCTGCATCGAGGTGCGCCGCCCGACCACCTTCGGCGAGGCGGTCATCGCGATTGTGTATCTCCCGATCCTCACCTTGCACGGGATCGAGGGGAAGCTGTTTCAGCCGATGGCGCTGACTTTCCTCTTCTGCCTGCTTGGGTCCTTCATCCTCTCGCTCACCCTGATGCCGGTGCTCGCCAGTCTGCTCCTTCCGAGGACCATCCGCCACAAGCAGAATGGGTTCATGCGGCTGTGCACCGCCCTGTATGACCCGATTCTTCGTCTTTCGCTGCGAGTCCGGTGGGCCGTTCTGGCCCTTTCCTTCGCGCTGCTCGGCGCGACCGCCGCGATCGCGCTCGATCTTGGGACCGAGTTTGTCCCCAGATTCTCGGAGGGCGCGATCATCGCCAACACAGTCCGCCTCGCCGGGGTTTCGCTGGAGGAGTCGGTGCGTTACGGCCGGCAGCTCGAGAAGGCGGTTCTCGAATCCTTTCCGGATGAAATCGACAAGGTCTGGACCCGGACCGGAACGGCGGAGGTGGCCACCGACCCGATGGGTCTGGAGGTCTCCGACCTGTTCATGACACTGCACCCGCGCGAAAAGTGGAAGCGGGCCGCCTCTCAGGCCGAACTCACCGAGCTGCTCAGCAAGAAGCTCTCCGAGCTCCCGGGGATGCGAGCCGCCTTCACCCAGCCCATCGAAATGCGCATGAACGAGATGACCGCGGGCGCGCGCACCGATGTGGTGGTCAAGATTTATGGCGAAGATCTGGGACGGCTCGAGGAGCTCGCGCGCCAAGTCGAGTCGGTGGTGTCCGCGATTCCGGGGAACGCCGAGCCGCGAGTCGACCAGGTGACCGGGCTTCCCATGCTCCAAGTCCGCCTGAACCGCGAGGCCTTGGCCCGTCATGGTCTGCATGGGGATGGGGCGCTCAACATGGTGGAGGCCATGGGGGGGCGGAAGGTGGGGGAAATCCGCGAGGGCAACCGTCGCTTCGACCTGGTGGCGCGACTCGATGAGACCTACTGGAAGGACATCTCCACGCTCGAGAATCTGGTGGTCCCCTCCTCGACTGGAGTGGCGCTTCCACTCAGGGAGCTCGCCGACATCACCTACGCCGAGGGCCCCGCGACCGTGTTCCGCGAGTGGGGTCGGCGCGCGGTGGGGGTGCACTGCAATGTGCGCGGGCGGGATATTGGCTCCTTTGTGCGCGAGCTGGATGAGCGATTGCACGCCGAAATCCGACTCCCCACCGGCTCGTATTTCGAGATCGGCGGCCAATTCGAACACATGGTGAGCGCGCGAAAAAGACTCTATGTGGCTGTGCCGCTGGCCCTCGCGTTGATCTTCATGCTGCTCTATCTCACCTACAACTCGATGCGGGATGCCTTGATTGTTTCCTGCAAGATCCCTTTCGCCGCGGTGGGTGGGGTTCTCGCGCTGCACTGGCGGGGCATGCCGTTTTCGATTTCAGCGGCCATCGGTTTCATCGCTCTCTTTGGGATTGCGATTCTGAACGGTCTGGTGGTGGTGTCCTCGGCCAAGCGCCTGATGCTGGGAGGCATGGGGCTTCAGCAAGCGGTGGTTGAGAGCGCGCTTTCGCGCCTGCGCCCGGTGCTCGCCACCGCGCTCACCGATGTGGCCGGTTTTGTGCCGATGGCTTTGTCCCAAGGGATGGGCGCGGAGGTCCAGCGGCCGCTCGCCACCGTGGTGATCGGCGGGATTGTCTCATCCACGCTGCTCACCCTGGTGGTTTTGCCCGTCCTGTACTCTCTTTTCGGCAGACCACCCGAGGGGATGGCGGATTCGGATTGGGTTTGAACGGGCCTCGGAAATGGTCGCGCCGTGGAGGGAATTTGAGTAAACTAACCGAGGCTTCGCCCCGGTTTGCGGATGGAACCCCCCCAATGGGGCCAAAGGAGGATGCAATCATGAAGATTGGCGCTGTGACTGTGGCCGCGGTTCTCTGCGCGGTGGTCATCGCTTGGATGAGTCCGTCAGTCGCGCAACCGGCCCAGTGGCCGGGGCTGGAGGAGCCCGTGACTGGGCAGGCCGCCTCACCGGCGCAGCGGGCGCAGGCCGCGCCGCCGGCCCAGGCCGCCGTGGCGAAGTATCAGTTCCTCTTCTTTCACAAGGACCAAAGCCCGGAGACACAGTCTCTGTACACAGTCTTCCAGGGGGCCATGCGGAAGGCGGCAAGCCGCGCCGAACCGCGCGTGGTCAACCTCAACGACCCGTCTGAAACGGCGTTGGTCCGGCGCCTCGGTGTGGATCGCGCGCCGATGCCGATGGTGATGGCCATCGCCCCCAACGGCGCGATCATGGGCGGTTTCCCCGGAAAGTTCGATGAAACCCAAATCCTTGGCGCGTTTGGGACTCCCGCGCAGGAGAAGAGCCTCAAGGCCTTTCAGGAGAACAAGATGGTTTTCCTGTGCGTGCAGAATGAGCGGACCAAATTGAACGAGGAATCGGTCCGCGGGGTGTACGAGTTCAAGAATGACCCGCAGTTCAGCCGCCACACCGAGGTGGTGTTCGTGAACCCCGATGACCCCACGGAATCGCGCTTCCTTCAACAGCTTGCGATTGACCCCAAAACCGACACCGCGATCTCGGCGTTCATGACCCCGCCGGGGGTTGTGCTGGGTCTTTTTCCGGGACCCACCGACAAAAATGTCCTGGTTCAACATTTGACCCTGGGAGGCTGCGGACCGGATTGCCATTGCCTCAAGAGCCAGCAGGCGCAAGCCGACAGCGGCGGCGTGTTGAAGAAATTCTTCGGCAAGATCTCAAGCACCTTCGGTAAGAAGTAAGGGGGCCTTCATGAAACTCAGCACTCTGGTTGGCCGCGAGCTCTTCGAGCGGAGACACCAGCTGCTCACCGGTTTCCTCGCGATCTTTCTCGGGATTGCGGTGGTGGTCTCGATCCAACATGTCTCCCATTTCTCGGAGATGGCCGTGGCGAGGCAGCTCGACCAGCTCGGGGCCAATATCCTCATTCTGCCCAAGTCGGCCTCTCTCAAGGATTACTACAGCGCCGACATGCAGTCCGAGGTGATGCCCGAGGAGTATGTCACGGCGATCGCGCTCTCGGATGTCGAGGGGGTCAACAATCTTTCTCCCAAACTCTCGGTTCCGGTCCGGATCGGCGAACGTGAGTTCACCCTGACCGGAATCCTTCCCAAGAGCGAGTTTCAGGCCAAGGCGGCTTGGCAGGGAGCCGGGGTCTTCTCCCGGGCCACCGGGCATGTCTGCGCGGCGGACCTTCCGGGGTATGTGAAGCCCTCCGGCGACGAAATCCTGGTTCGCCGGCGGGTGGTCGAGATCTTGGGGGAATCGGAGGCGCTTCTCGGCGCGGAAGCCGCCGCGCTTCTCGGAATCGAATCCGGCGGCGTCTTGGAACTCCTTGGGAAGAGCTTCTCGGTCAGCGCGGTCCTCCCGCAAACAGGAACCGTGGATGACACGCGCATCTTCGCTCACTTGCACACTGTCCAGGATCTCACCGGCAAGGGGCCAGCGCTGAACGCCATTGAGATCGTGGGATGTTGCCAACAGATCACCACGGGCATGGTCCGGAAGCTCAATGCTTTGCTCCCGGAGGCCAAGGTGGTCACCATCTCGCAAGTGGTGGACACCCAGGTGAAGACCAACGCGATGATGGCCAACCTTTCGGTCCTCTTCATGGTCATCATTGTGCTTGTGGGCGGAGCGGGGATCGCGAATTACATGTACGCCAATGTCTTCGAGCGTCGCCGCGAAATCGGCACCCTGATGGCTTTGGGGGCGGGTTCGGGGATGGTGCTGCGGATCTTCCTCCTTAAGGCGGCGCTGCTTGGGGTCGCGGGTGGAATCGGTGGGTACATGGCCGGAACCGCGCTCGCGGTGGCGCTGGGGCCGCATCTCGCCGGGGTGACCGTGCTGCCGCTTCCGCTGCTCCTCTTCTGGGCCGTGTTGCTTTCAACCGCGATCTCGCTGGTCGCGAGTTATTTTCCCGCTCGACGAGCCGCGCGCCTGGACCCGTGCGCGAGCCTTCAGGAGGTGTGAACGCGATGTTGCGGATGGAGCATGTCGACAAAGAGTATCACCATCGCGGCAAACTGGTGCGGGCGCTCCACAATGTCACCCTCGAGATCGAGCGCGGGGAATTCGTGGCGGTTGTGGGTCCAAGCGGGAGCGGCAAGAGCACCTTCCTGCTGCTGTTCGGCGGGATGCTCTCCCCCTCCTCCGGACGAGTGTTGTTTGATGGGGCCTCACTGGGGGATCTGTCGGCGGAGGAGCGGGCCCGCTTGCGCGCGCGGCGGACCGGCTTTGTTTTCCAGACCTTCAACCTCGTGCCGTATCTGACCGCGCTGGAGAATGTGATGGTTCCGCTGTTCCTCGCGGGGATGGAGGAATCGGCCCAAAGGGAGCGCGCCGAAGGGTTGCTCGCGCGGGTCGGCCTGGAGGGGCGTCTCGACCACAAACCGAGCGAGCTCTCGGTCGGGCAGCAGCAGCGCGTGGCGCTTGCGCGGATGCTTGCCAACGATCCCGAGGTGATTTTGGCCGATGAACCCACGGGAAACCTCGATCCGGAGACCAGCAGGAGCATCTTGGATTTCCTGGTCGAGCTTCATCGGGAAGGGAAGACCATTGTGTTGGTGACCCATGACCCGCGAGTGGCCGAGCGCGCGGGGCGCTCCCTTCGCCTGGTGGAGGGCGCCATTGTCGAGGATGGACGCCACGAATTCGCGGTGGTGGGCTGAACACCTATTTCCTCCCACTTGAGAACGGAAGTGGCCAAGCGCAAGAAAGCCAAGATTGAAGAACCGCCATTGGTGGATCCGGAGCAGCCCAAGCGGCAATCCGCTCACCACCGTCCGCTGTTCGTGATGGTCACCGTCGCGGCGGTGATCGGGCTCGCGCTCCTCCCCGCCGAGCTGGTCGCGCGCCGGTTTCTCCCGGAGGAGCCGCCGCCGGGGAAACAGGAGAACAACTTCCGTTGCCAACCCTCCGCGGACCCGGACACCACCTTTCAGCTGATTCCCAACGCCACCTTCCTCACCTATGGGGTCCGCTTCACCACCAACGAATATGGCTTCCGAGATGTTCCGGTCCAACCCAAGCGCGCGGGCATGTTTCGACTTGTGTGCGTCGGCGATTCGGTCACCTACGGCACAGGGGTTTCCAATGAACAAACCTTCCCCAATGTGCTCGAATCGAAACTCCGGCATCGCGCGGGGAACGCGGTCCAGATCGATGTGATCAACGCCGGGGTGAGCGCCTACAACATCCGCAATGTTCGCGGGCAACTCCAGACCACCATTGATGCGCTCAAGCCCGACACAGTGGTCTACACCTTTGTGGAAAACGATCTGGATGACAGTCTTTCGGCCACTTCGGAGGGGCTGCTTCAAGAGTATGATCCCCAAAAGCCCATCGACTCGGCCGCGATCAAAGGCTCGTTCGCCCCGGCTTGGATCATCCAGCGCGAGGCCAGGCAAGGCTCCGGCGGCTCCGCCCTTGGCCGCTTGTTCTCGAATTGGTTCAACCGCCTCCCGGACATTGTTCCGCCGCTTCTCGTCGGCGACCACCCCGAGACAGTCCGGCGCTGGGAGTGGACCGCGCGGGAGCTGGCCGCGATGCGCGACCTGTGCCGGAGCCATGGCGCGCGCTTCCTGGTGTACGCCTTCGGCACGCGCAACCACTCCGAACCGGTCAATCTCAAGGTCCGCGAAATCTGTCGCTCCCTGGAAATTCCGGAGGCTTCCACGCTTCCCCTGTTCGATCACCGGACCTACATGAAGGTTCATTCGCTCGGCTATGACCCTCACTGCAATCCGGCCGCCCATGTGTTGATGGCGGACCGTCTCCAAACGTTCTTGGAGGAGCAGCGCGCGATTCCCGATGTGTGCCAGCGTCCCCCACAAGACCGTCCGAGGTATGATGAAACACTCGATGAGGATCTGGCGGAGCGACTCGCCCAGGAGAGCTACCACGCCCCTCGTGAGATTGTCCCGGCGGAAGGGGAGGGCATGCTCGGGGTCTTGGGCGGCATTGACTTGGAGGGGCGCATGGCGCGCAACTGCATCTTCCGCCTTTCGGGGTCAGGGAACGCACTCGAGGTGGATGTGACGGGGCTGTTTGCCACGCCGAGCGCGCCGCAGACTCTTTCGGCGCGGATCGAGGGTGGGGAGCCGAGCGCCGCGGTCAATGTGCCCGCGGCTCCGACTCGCGTCACCTTCCCGGTTCCCCAAGAGTTTTGGAATCGTCAGATCGAGGTGGAGCTGATCGCCGGCGGACCTTCGCATATCCCGCCGCCGGAGCAACGCGCGCGCGGCGCGGCGCCGTACACCCTGGCGCTGCATCGCGTGGCCCGAACCACGATTCGCTGAGGCATCAGGCCCTACGCCCGGATGGGCGACCTGAGTAGGGGCCGAAAACACCATTGATATCGCGAAATCGGAGCTCTAGGATACCCCTTGCATTCCGAGGTATCGGCGATGAACCTGAAAGGTCCACTCCCAGCCCTGATCCTCCAGTGCCTCTCCCGAGGCCCTAACCACGGGTACTTGATCGCCAAACATATCAAGAGCACATCGAAGGGGGTCCTCGATTATCGAGAGGGAACTCTGTATCCCGCCCTGCATGACCTGGAGAACAAGGGTCTCCTGGAGTCCTATGAACAGATCGAGAAGGGGAGGACCCGGCGGTACTACCGTTTGACTCGAGCCGGGAAAAAGAAATGCGCCGAGGAGCGTAGAGAGTGGAATCGGTTCAGCTCGGCCGTGACTCTGGTTCTGGAGGGGGTGCCATGAGGCGGCGGCCCATGTCTCTTCAGGAATGGCTTTCGATCGCGACCAAGGGCCTGGCCGCGGAGGGGAGGGAACGAGTGCGCCGGGAGATCGAGGCGCACTATGAAGCGGCAGTGGAGGAAGCCTCGGAGCAGGGACTGGACACAGAAGTTGCCCAACCCACGGCCCTCAGGGCACTTGGCGATTGTGGGAAAGCTCAAAGGCGATTCAATCGTGTCTTCTTGACAGAGGTCGAGGAGGCAGCCTGCAAGGAGATGTTGCGTGGAAATGGATTCTTCCAGACCGAGGTGGGAAGTTGGATGATGTGGTCATGTTTGATGATACCAGCATACACTTTCCCATATAATCAAATGTTTCTTGGCCAACGCTGGATATTGCCTGGTTTGTGCGGGATTGCGCTGTTTGTCTTTTGGCACGTGTTCTCTCAAAGTTTGTCTCGTTTTCTCAATATTCCTATGGCACTGTTCGCCCATGCGGCTTTGTCAATTCCGCTGACCATCGCCCTGATTCTGTGCCTCCTCCACGGCCTTCAATGGGCAAGCCTGATCAGCGATAGACAAGCGATGGTCGCGCAAAGTGACAGTGTTTTCTTGGTTCCTTTCATACTCTCACCCTCGGTATGGGTTACCTTTCGGATGTACCGCAAGGTTCGTGGACATGCTGGGGGGACCGCGACTACATGACTGACTTGCAGGGAGTACCAATCATCGTGGATGAGGTGCACCCGGAGGATGACTGGGAGGACCTCATGGAGATCTCGGAGTCCTCGTTCGACTTTTGGTACAACCCATTCGACGATGAGGCGTGGAATGCGGTGACCACTAAGGAATAGAGCACTGTAAGGGTGAATGCTCCGCTGAAATCAGAACCTCGCCTTGAAAGGAAGTACAGTCGGCCTTCGCGGACTGAGTCCATGGATTACGGAATCGGCTTTGTCAAATCTCCAGGGAGAGTTTTCGCAAAGGTTGTGCGAGGTTTTAACACCGACCCCAAACACTACCTCAGGAGGCTCCGAGTCGTCACCATGTGCCGATTGCTCTTACTCTCCATTCTCCAACTCACCACAGCTGTTCCGATCTCAACTTCCTTCGCCGCCCCTCTCTGGCGTCCTATCCCCGATACGGTCTACCTCCAGGAAACCGGCCGCAAGATCAAGACCGAGTTCCCCTTAACCGCGGTTGCGGTTTACAACGGGCAAGTGTTCTTGGGAAGTGACAGCGGACTCCTACGCTTGGACAACGACCAGATTGCGCCTGACCCGGCGATTCCCGCCGCAATCCGCAGGCTCAAGGTCGCGGGCGACTCCCTCTGGGCGCTCGCCGAGGATGGGTTGTATCGCTTGGAAACAGTGGGATGGACACAGGTTCAATCCGGGAAGGTCACAGCCCTATGCGAGCACCTGGGGAAGATTCATGTCGCCACCCCGGAAGGGGTCTACCGTTTGGAGGGGGAGGAGAAGGTCCCGCTTGTGGGCTGCCGGGTCCAAGACTCCCTGATCGACATGGCCTCCTACTCCGAGACCCTCTATTTCCTCTATCCGGGCCGCCTGGTTCTCTTCGATGGGAAGGAAATCGAATGGGAAAACGTGATCGACTGGGGCGCGCTCCCAAGCCACGCCTGTCGCGACATGCTCTCCCTTGGGAGCAGGCTCTTGATCGCCACCGACCGCGGAGTGGCGACCTTGCGCGGGATGGCCATGACCACGCTCACCGGCAAAGAGGGCCTGTGTTATGAAGACGCCACCTGCCTCGCGCCGGGGTTCGCGGATGACCTCTGGATCGGGACCCAGCGCGGCGCGATTCGTTCGGTCGGCGAGGAGTACCACTATTTCAGCGCCGACCGCTGGCTGCCGCATGAGGAGGTCCGCGCCATCGCCTGCGGCCCTCAAGTCGTCTACATCGCCACCGCCGGCGGTCTCGGAATCATCGAGTATGAACCCTACACCCTGGCCAAGAAGGCCGCGTACTACGAGCGTCACCTCGAGGAGTGGGGCCAGAAGCGCCTGGGCTTTGTCTACAAGCTCGAATGGGATGACACTCTCGGCGAATGGGTCCGCGAAGTCAGCGATAACGATTGCGGCTGGTCCACCCATTACCTCACCGCAATGTCCTTCAAGTATGCCGTGACCGGAGATGAAGCCGCGCGCGCCGAGGCGGTCGACACCTTCAAGTCCCTCAAGTGGGCCCAAGACATCACACCGATCGGGGGGTATCCCGCGCGCTCGATCTGGGCCAAGGGAGAGAAGGGGCACAAGACCTCCGGCGGGTCCGGAGGGTACGCCGCCGAGTGGATCGACACCCCGGATGGCCTGTGGGAGTGGAAGAGCGACACCTCCAGCGATGAGATCGACGCTCACTGCTATGCCACGCCGATCTTCCATGAACTCGCGGCGCAAGGAGAGGAAAAGGCCCTCGCGGTGGAGTTCTTCAGCGAGATGATCCGCCACATCATCGACAGCGGCTGGTATCTCAAGGACCTCGATGGGTTGCCCACGCGTTGGGGGCGTTGGGAGCCGGAGTACCTCCAGCGTCCCATCGGCTCCTATGCGCGCGGCCTGAATGGGCTGGAGGCCCTGGCCTTTGTCGAGACCGCGAGCGCCCTTTCCGGGGATCCGAAGTTCGAGCAGGGGCGCAATCAGCTGCTGGAGTGGGGTTATCACAAGGAGGTCATCCGACAGAAGCTCACCTTTCCACCCGGCAATGTCTTTCACTCGGACGACCGGCTGGCCTTCTATGTCTACCACCCGCTCCTTCAATACACCAAGGACCCGGAGCTCCGCTCGATCTATCGTCGGAGCCTGGAGCGCAGCTGGGAAATCGAGCGCATCGAGCATGTCCCCTGGTTCAACTTCATCTATGGCGCGCTCACCGGGAACGATTGCGAGTTGGATCAAGCCACCGCGCACCTGCGTGAATGGCCGCTCGATTTGATCAAGTACAACTTCAGGAACTCGCACCGCGCCGACATCCACACGCCCAAGGGGTACACTCCTTACAGCGGGGGAGTGCGCCCCTTTTCGCCGCGCGAGACCAATGGCCGTCGCTGGATCGACTCCTGGCTGGACCCGGACGGGGGGAGCAACGCGCGGGAAGTGGAGGACCCTTCCGGATGGCTGGATGCGTACTGGATGGCGCGATACCACGGCATGATCACCGCCCCGGCCACCAATGATCCCGAGCTCACCTCGGTTCCGAAGCGGGGGCTTCAACTCGGCGCGGAGCCTTACAAAGGACCCCCGCGCCCGGAGTGAAATCGCGCCCGCGAAAACGCTCCGATGCCGTGAATTCCCTCAGAACCCCTGAGCCATCCGCCAGCGGACCTCGTCCCTTCGTCCCAAGGCCAGTTCGCTGAAGCTGCTCACCGGGAAGTCCTTGAGCAGACGCGAGTAGGTGGAGTCCGCCTCGGAGAAGCGGTTCTCGAAGCGAAGGGATTCGGCCCACTGATACAGCGCGCGCGCGGCCTCCTCACGGGAAAGCTGGGAGATATCCATGCTCCGATACAGGTCGATCGCGCGCTCGTACCGCTTCAGGTTGAAGTACGCTTGCGCGAGGAGGAACTGGGTCGGGGTCTGCGGTTTGTGCCCGCGCGCGGCGTTGTGATAGTACTCCAGGTCGCGCGCCGCGCGCTCATAGTCGCCAAGCTCGAAATAGATTCGCCCCAGAAGCTGGAGGGGGGCGTCCTCTCCCGGGTAACGGACCCGAATCGCGTTGGCCGACTCCAGGGCAAGGTCGAGGAGTCCGCGACGGGTCGCGCTATCCGGACCGCGACTCTCGTTGAGGTAACTCTCACAGATCAGATACCGCGCCCACCTGCCCACTTCGCCGTTCGGGAACTTATCCACCAGGCGCTGAAGCTCCTCGCGCCCTTTCTCATAGTCGAAACGGGCGATGAGGGCGCGCGAGAGCGCCCAGCGGATCTTTCCCTCGGAGTCTTCATCCGGATACCGGGACAAAAAGCCCTGGAGCTCCTCCACCGCCTCGTCATACTGCCCGAGGGCGAAATGGGCCTCGGCGAGGATTCGCCATGCGGACAGCGCCTCCGGGGTTTTTTCGTACTTGAGCAGCCCGAGAAGAGACTTGAGCGTGGCGGTGGCGCGGGAGTAGTCCTGCTGGAGAAACTGACAATGCCCCAAGCGGAAATAGGACTCACGGAAGGCTTCGTCATCGGTGTACCGGGTCTGATTGAACAGGTCCACCACCTTCTGAAACTCCTGCTCGGCCTCAAGATACTCGCCCAGTTCGAACAGCGCCGTGGCCAGCCGGAAGCGCGCGCGGTAGGCGTACACATTCTTGGGGAAGAGCTCCAGAATCCTCCGGTAGGATTCGGCCGCGTCACGGAAGTCCTTGTTGATCGAGAACAGATAATTGGTTCGACGCATCATGGCGAGCAGCGAGTCGCGCCCCGCCGGCCCGAAGTGGTCGTTTCGAGCCAGCGCGCTCCGGTAGGCTGTTTCCATGCGATTGAAGATCGCGGCGGCTTTTCCCTCGGGCGTTGAGGATTTGAGCATTCCGATCTGGTATTCGGCGTGACCTCGTAAATAAAGGGCCTCGGTCAGCTCCTCTTCCGAGAACGGTCTTTCCTCACTGGGTTTGGTGAACTCCACCGCTTCCATGAGGTCAGCCTCGGCGGAGGCCGGTTTTCCCCCTGCGACGTAAGCCTCGGCCCGGCCGAGAAGAGACCGGGCCAACCCGGACACGACGGGAAACGGAGGCGGTTTGTCCGGTTCCTCTTCCACGATGTCCGACAGAATCTTCCGGTGCAGGGCCACGCTTTCCTCGTGACGTCCCAGTTCGCGGAGAACCCGACCTTGGGCGAGTTGAAGTCCACGAGGGTCCATCCCCGCCGCGACCAGGCGATCCCCTTGAGCCAGGAGCTTCTCGATACACCCCAAGGCCTTTTCCAAGTTTTCCTTCCGGAAGCCGAACTCCAGTTCCGCAAGCTCCTCCCAGAGTTCCGCCGAGCGCCGCAAGGTGGGGCAGGCGTACTCGCTTTCGGGCGAAGCCTCCAGCGCGCGTTCGTTGGCCGCGAGCAGTCCCCGAACCTCCGCCGCCTCGCGCGTCTCCACCTCCTCGGATTCGCGATGCCTGGCTTCGGCGTAACGATACAGGGATCTCTGCTTAAGGCGATCGTCGCGGGACTCATGAATGACTTTTTCAAAGGACTCGGCCGCCGCCCCCCAGTCCTTTTTCTCAGCCTCCGTGTCTCCAATGGTGTAACGGCCCTCCCAGCGGAATCGGAGATCATCGAGAGACCACTCGGTGGTCGGTTTGCCCACGCGGACCTCATGGATCGCGAGCGCCCGCTCCAGGGTGGAAATGGATGCCTTGAGTTCCCCCAAAGCTCGCCTGGCCTCCGCCATCCGGCTCAAGCTTTGGGGGATCAGCGGGCTTTCGGGGAAGCGTTCTATCACCTTCCCGAAGCTCTCCAGGGCAAGCTCCGGATTGCGGCTCCGCAACGCGGCGACTCCCTCCCGATAGAAGCGCTCGTCCCCACCCTCGCCGTAGTTCACGTCTCGATAGTGCAGGGAAAGCCCGACCGCGACCAGAGCCGCGAGAATCGCCCCGGAAAGGGCTGCCTTGTGGCCCCAGGTGAGGGTCCTGTCCAGGTCACGGAGCACCCCGGCCAGGGACCGGTGAATGACCCGACGGACCGGTTCCGAGGGGAGTTCGTCCACCCGCTCCAGCAAGTGGATGTCTCTCGTGAGTTCATCCACATAGGCCTGCAGCTGCGCCGAGCTCATCTCTTCCCGTGGTCCAGGGAGGACAAACTCCTCGATCTCCGGCTCGGCCTCCTCCGAGGGGACCATCCCCTCTTCGGGCACAACTTCGGGTTGAGGCGCATCAAGGGTCGGTTCGGGGACCTCGGCCAAAGACTCGCGGACCTTCTCAATCGCCTCCAGGGAGGTGAGCAGCAGGTCCGAATGAGCTTCTCCCGGAGAGGCCGAGGGAACAAACAAGGTTGAGAGGCGCTCCAGGTCATCCACCGGCGGAAGATCCAGCGGGGGATGCTCGACCGCTTCCCTTTGGACCGGGGGCGGAGCGATCGGGGCGGGCGCGGTCTCCAGGGCTTCTTCATGGGCGAATCCCTCCGCCTCCGGCGCGCTGGGTGGAAGGAGTTCCGTTAGGGTTTGGTCGGCACCCGGGGGTTCCTCCACCGCGCGCCATTCCTCAAGCGCCCTTTCCGCTTCATCGGCGGCAACGGGGGCGACCCCTCCCCGCTCGGCGCGAGCTGGGATCGGCGGCTCCGGCTCAGGTTTTCCTCTGAATGGGTTGAGGAGGGACGCAAACCGGGAGCGCAGCCGCTCCGAAAACGGAACATGAAAAGCATCCCTCAAAAAGGTCTCCATCTCCCCCGGCAGGTTCTCATCCAGAGGGATGGCTCCGAGTCCGATCTCCTCCAACCGCTTCTGGAGAACCTCGGCCCGGACCTTCAGTTTTCGAGAGAGCTCGATCAGATTCGCCATGGGCGTGTTCCGGGTCTACGGGATTTCAATTCCCGCCTGACGGTATTCCGCGAGTTTGTTGCGAAGGGTCCGCACGCTGATCCCCAGGAGTTCCACCGCGCGCGTCCGGTTGTTTCCACAGCTCTTGAGGGTCTCCAGGATCAGCATGCGCTCCACCTCGTACGTGGTCATTCCAACCCTGACCTCAAGACCCTCGCGATGCTCCGGTCGACCGATTTCCTCGGGCAGGCAGTCCGGCGAAATCACGCCGTTCCGGCAGAGCAAGGTCGCTCGTTCGATGACATTCTCCAGCTCGCGGACATTCCCAGGCCAATTGTATCGCAACAGAACCTCCATCGTGGCCGACGGGATCTCGCCGATGGTCTTGCCGTTCTCCTCGGCATATTTCTTCCGGAAATAATCCGCGAGCAGCGGGATGTCCTCCTTGCGCTCGCGGAGCGGAGGAAAGGAGAGGGTCACCACATTCAGCCGGTAGTAAAGATCCTCGCGGAACTTGCCGCGCTTGATCTCTTCCCGGAGATTCCGGTTCGTGGAGGCGAGAATGCGCACATCCACGGGGATGGACTCCTTGCCGCCGACCCGATCAATCTCCTCCTCTTGAAGCACTCGCAGAAGCTTGGCTTGAAGGCGCGGGGACATCTCCCCGATCTCATCCAGAAACAGGGTCCCGCCGCCGGCAATCTCGAACTTTCCGAGTTTCTGGGAGACCGCGCCGGTGAACGCCCCCTTCTCGTGTCCGAAGAGCTCGCTTTCCAGCAGCTCCTCGGAGATCGCCGCGCAGTTCACCGCCACAAAGCGCTTGTCCGCGCGGGCGCTGTGAGCGTGCAGCGCGCGGGCGATGAGCTCTTTCCCGGTGCCGCTTTCACCGACAATCAGGACCGTGGACCTGGAGGGCGCCACCTGCTCGACCAAGCTGAAGGTTCGCAGCATCGCGGGGGACTTTCCGATGATGCCATCCAGGCGATCCCGCTTTTGCGCCTCACGGCGGAGAGCGCGAACCTCGTCCTTAAGATCGCGGACCGACAGCGCCTTCTCCACCACGACCTGGACTTCCTCCACGTCGAAGGGCTTTCTCAGATAGTCGAAGGCCCCGAGCTTCATCGCCTCGACCGCGGTCTCCACCGACCCGTGCGCGGTGAGGACAACCACCACAGCCTCATCCTTGCGGGCCCCGAGCTCCCGCAGAACCGCGAGCCCATCCACCTCGGGCATCTTCAGGTCGCAGATGACCACCTCCGGCGACCACTCCCGGCAAATCCGGAGCGCCTCCGCGCCGCCCGACGCCTCGCGGGTCTCATGCTTCTTGCCGAGAACCCGTCCGAGAACCGAACGAATTCCCGCCTCATCATCGACGATCAAGATTTTCGCCATGCCCCTTCTCAATCTCCCCTCGGTTCCAGCGGAAAATACAGAGTGAACGCGCTTCCCCTGTCCACTTCGCTCTCCACCCGGATTGCTCCCCCGTGCTCCTCGACGATCCGGTGGCATAGGGCGAGTCCCAGTCCGGTGCCCCCATCCTTGGTGGTGAAGAACGGATCGAAGATCGACTCCAGATGACCCGCCTCGATCCCCCTCCCATTATCCTGGACCGTGAGGAACGCGAGGAGGGTTTCGCGCTCATCCGCGCCCCACGCCTCTCGCCGAGTCCCCAGGCGAACGTGGATCCGACCCTCGCCGGAAATCGCTTGGCGGGCGTTCAGCACCAGGTTCAGCAAGACCTGTTTGATCCGGTCCCGATCCAGCTGCGGCGGAGGCGCCTCCTTGAACTCGCGGCTCACCTCGATCCCCTCGGCTCGAAGCGCTTCCTTCTGTTCCGCGAGCACCTCCTCGACAAGTTCGCGAAGGTCGACCGACACCCCTTCCACCCGGATGGGACGTGAAAGCTCAAGCAGACTGTCGGTGAGGCGCGCGAGACGGTCGATCTCCCGGATCAGCCGCGTCGAGCACTCCTCGCGGAACTCCGGATCCTCGAACTCGGTCGGGAGCAGTTGCAGAAAACCTCGCATGGTCGCTAGCGGATTGCGCATCTCGTGTGCCACGCCCGCGGCAAGCTCCCCAAGCGCCGCAAGCCTTCCCGAACGGCGAACCTTCTCCTCCAAGAGACGAAGCCTGGAGAGATCCTCGAAGGCGAGCAAAGTTCCGCAGTCTCCCGGTTCACCCTCCGCACCAGGGGTGAGCGGCACGGCGGTGAAGCGAGCCAGAACGCTTCTTCCGTCACGACCCCGGAGGCGCATCTCTCCCGATCTCGGTTGCCCATCCGCGAGCGGGACTCTTAGCGGCGGGCGCGCGTCCCCGGAGCCCACCAGGTCCTCGAAGCGGGCGGGGGTTTCATCCACCCATCCCAGAATCTCTCGGGCGGATCGGTTGATTCGAGTCAGGTTGCCATCCGGGTCGAACGCGGCCAGCCCGGACTGCATGGAGTCGATCACGCGGTCCAGAAACTCGCGCACCTCCTCGGTCTCCAGTATCTTGCGGGCCAGCGCCTGGTTGACTCCCTCCAGCTCGCGGTTCTTGGCCTCCAATTCCTCCATCAGCGAGCAGACCTGCCGCTGAAGATGCTGGTGCGCGGCCACCAAGCGGTTCGTGGTCTCGGTGAAAACCTCGAAGTGACGGGAAAGGAGTTGCGCCTCCTCCGGCGAGAGCTTCGGAAGGTCCCCCAGGTTGAGTTCACCGGAGGCGCGCGAGGGCAGGGCAATTTCCTCAGGAGGACCGATCATAGAACTTGGACCTCGCGTAGGCGTCCTTCGCGGCCCTTTGCTGATACCCACGATGGGCCGATTTGCGCTGCTGAATCTCTCTGAGTTTGCCGCTGAGTTCCTCGCCATGCAGACGGAGGTTCTGCTCGTTGCTCTGTTGCAGGTCGAGAATCCGGGCCATGACCGCGCGCAAGCCCTCCACCTGCTCCTGCAACCTCTCGCGCAGCTCAATCGGCGCGGATTCCCGCACCTCCTGCCATGCCCGATGCTCGCGATGGAGGCGATCATCGATGCCCTGAATGGATTCCAGCAGTGCTTGCTTGAGGGAGATTCGCTCGGCCACACCCTCCAGGTCCGCCGATTCGATCAGCGCACCCTGCTCACGCTCCAACTCAAGGAGCGCGCAATAGGCTTCCTTGGATTCCTCCAGGCTCTTGGACAATCTCTCCGCGCGGACCTCGAGAGATTCGGTCTCCTCGGCCATGCCATCCCCCTCGTGCGGCGACCCGCCCCCACATCCCTCATGCGGGTGCAAGAGCACGCCTTCTCCAGCTGAGAGGCTAACCGTTTCGGGCCTGTCTGTCAATTCCTATCTGGTTCATTTTATTTAGGCTAGATGATTGAACTTAAGATCGGTTGGAACCGTCGGTGTGGGCAAGTGGGCTTGACGGAAACCCGGACTGACCCACACTTATCCCCCGACGCACAGAGACTTAGCCTGCTCAAGGAGGAACACGCCCGATGATTCATCCAGTTCGCCGTTGCATCTCGCACTATTCCCGCTTCCTGCTGTTGGTCTGCCTGCTCCTCGGGCTTTCAGTCCACGGGAGCTGCTCCGACCAGATCGTCCTTTTTGACGGCTCCACTCTGGATGGCTGGGCTCACACCGGTCCAGGCTATTTCGCCATCGACAAGGACCAGAAATCGCTGGTGGCGATGGGCGGGATGGGGATGCTTTGGTACTACGACCGCCAGTTTGGAGATTTCGAGCTCGAGCTTGAATGGAGGCGCAATATCGACAACGCCAACAGCGGGGTCTTCATCCGCTTCCCGAACATCCCCCAAAAAGTCCGACCCAATGACGCCGAAGGGCGCGGCCTCGCGGGACCCTGGGGGGCGGTGAACGAAGGCTACGAGATTCAGATTTACGATGCCGCCACGGATGGTTTGGGAACCGGCTCCCTGTACTCGTTTTTCAATGCTACCCGAAATCCGAGCAAACCGACCGGCGAGTGGAATCAGATGAAGATCCGGGCCGTGGGGCAACACTACCAAGTCTGGATCAATGGGGAGAAAGTCGGGGATTACACCGGCAACCGCGCGCTCAAGGGCTATGTCGGAGTTCAGAATCACGGACACGACAAAGAGGTGGAGTTCCGCAACATTCGGATTCGCGAACTCGACTCGAAGTGAGCGGGACGGCCACGCGCGCTTGGGGGACTGGGAAAGAAACGCGAACCATGAGGAGAGGAATCGGCGGGAGCATCCTGTGGCGTCTTGGGGGCCTGTGCTTGGTTTTGGTCCTGGTCCCGACCTCAGCAAGGGGGGCGTTGATCACCAGCATCTTCGGAAAGCAGCGCCTCTCGGACCAGGATGTGATCTACTTCACCAACGGGGATGTGCTGCGGGGCGAGGCGACCAACCGGGAGATCACCCTCCTCACCCCCTACGCGCGGGTGGCCTTGCCCCTAAGGAAGTGCGCGGGTTTCTCGCTGGAGGGTTCTGAAACCCTGGGAGAGAAGGTGGTGGCGATCAACGGGGACTCCTTCTCCGGGATTATTGAGGATCGCCTGATCACCTTCCGCATCGGCGGCTCCGGCGCCGAGGTTCCGATCCGGAAAGAGCGAATCCGGCTGCTGCTCCTGCGCCGCTCCGCGCTTGAGACCTCCGCCGCCGCGCCCCAGACCGGAAGCCGCGCCTTTGTCATGGCCAACGGAGACCGAGTCACCGGAAAACTCTCCGCGGCGGGGTTGGCCGTGTTGACCGAGTATGGCGAGGTCTCCGTCCCCCTCTCCGAGGTCGAGTCCTTCGAGGTGGAGCGCGAAAGCGGAGGCAAGGTCCGTGTCCGGAAAACCGTCGGCGAATCGGTCAGCGGAATGCTCCAAACCGACGAGTTTGCCTTGTCCCTCGACCTTGGAATGCGCCTGGACGGGGTCTTCAAAGATCGCTTCCTGCGCGTGGAGAGTTTGGGCGCCTCGGTTGCCTCCGAACAGCAGCCCCCCACGGCGGAGTCTGTCGAGCCGGGAAACGTTCTTTCGGAACTCCCGGAAGAGGCCGAGGAGCCGCCGCCTCCTCCTTCGGTGGAGCCGACCGCGACCCCTTCCGAGACCCCTAAGCCGCTCCCGACCGCGACCCCGTTGCCCCTGATTTCACGGGTCTATGAGAACAGCGAGTACGGCTTTCGGATGGACCGTCCCTCGGGCAAGTGGAAAGTCATCGACTCCAAAGTGGAGCTTGAGACTCTCAACCCCGACGCGGTGGTGGCGTATGAATCCGAGGATGGCGTCTATTCCACGGTCATCGTGGAATCCCTTCCGGGAGTGGAACTCCGGGATTACGCGGACGCGGTGAAACCGGGGCTGGAGAACCTTCGTCCGGTCAGCGATCAGCCCGGCACTTTGTCGGGGTTGCCCGCCCTCAAACGGGAGTGGCAGGCGATCAACAACGGAATTCCCGTGCGGTTCTTTCAAACCCTGATCGAGAAGGGAGATTACCGGGTTCAGATTGTGACTTACACCGCCGAAGCCAACCTGGATGACCAGAAGATCCAAGAAATCCGCGCGCTCGAGGACAGTTTCCGTCCCATGGCCACCGGTCTCCCCACACCCCAATCCCCAGCTCCGGTTGCCCCCCGAGGCGGATCGTCCGCGCTCTTTCCCCCCAGATGACCCGCTTGGCGTGGGCCTCCCTGGGCCTCTTTCTGCTTCACCTTCCCCTACTGATCTGGGTGGAGGGGGAATTCACCGATGGCGTGCTCCAAGTGGCGTACTTCGACCCTCCCACTTATGTGGTGGCCGAAGGGGCGGGTCCCGCGAGGTATGTCCCACCGGGATACCCGGCGCTGATCCGGGTAGCGGCGCCCATGGGGTTGGAGGGACATGTCGCCGGAAGGCTGCTTTCGATGGCCGCCCACGCCCTCACCGCTTACATCCTCGCCTGGGTCGCCTGGAGGCTTGCGCGCGACCCGAAACACAACCTTCCTGAGACCGAGTTCCCCTGGCTGGTCTGGTCCCTGTGGGCCCTTTCCCCGATGGGCAACCGATGGTCCTTCCACGCCATGAGCGACATGACCTTCTGCCTCTTCGCAACCCTCGCGGTCGGTTGTTTCCTGGTCTGCAACTTGAGCGTGTGCCCGGCGCGGACCATTCCGCGTCTTTGGCTCCTCGGAAACCTGGCGGGAATTGCCGCGTTCGGAACTCGCTACCAGGGAATGGCGCTGGCGCCGATCGCCCTGTTCAGCCTCCTGATCCTCCATCTGCGCGGGAGGGGCGCGCGCACAAGTCCGTGGCCGCTCTCCACCGCGGGTGTGCTCTGGGTCGGCGCGGTGGCCGCCCTCTGGGGAGGTTTCACCATCCACGAGCAGCAGTTCGCGGAAAGGACCCATGAATTTGCCCTATACCGCGATTTCGCCGTGGCGGGACTGCGCGCGCTCCCCTATGCGGTCACTCCTCCGCTCCTGCTCCTTGGCTGTATCGGCCTGTTTCGCGCCGTGGCTTGGGGGAAAGTGGGGATGACATGGGCATTCCTGGGTCTCCTGGGCGGGGTCCTCGGGCTGATCCTTCAAACCCGCTTCCTCTCGTTCCAGTTTCGGTATGGCCTTCCCCTACTCCCCTGGCTCTGTCTGCTTGCGGGGTCGGGAGCCGCCTGGCTCCCTCGATTCTACTCGCGCGCGGCTTGGGGATTTACAGCGCTCTGGCTCCTTGTCCTTTCCTCGGCGGTTCTTTACTACCAGCACGAAACCTTCGCAGACATGGCGCGACTCGCGCGGGAGGTTCCCAAACATCGGAAGGCGGGTGGAATTCTCTGGGCCTGTGAGGAATACAACCCAGACTATCGGAATGTCAAAGTCTCGGTCTGGTCGGGCCAAAGCGCCAGGTGGCTGGCCGCCGACTCCCTGGGTCAGGTCAAACCGGGTGACCTGCTGTTCGATTCCAACATCTATTCGATCCCGACCGAACTGCTCCAACAACTGCGCCGGAGATTCAAACTCACCGTCGTGGCCGAGGCCACCAGCGAAACCGTGCCGCTCTTCCCGGGTGAGTTCCTCCGGATTCCCGTCGGGCCTCCCGGACAGGAGCGGACCCTTGTTATTGGAAGTCAGCCCGAAGTCATGGCCTACCGCTTCATTCGCCAGTACTATGCCTCGGTGTTGTATCGGGTGACTGGAGCCACCCCAGGAAACGAAGAGACCGGCCAGCGATAGACCTATATGTCGGGACCACCGGAACTGAAACCACGGGCCGCGATCCGACTCCGGTTTTACGAAATCGGGTGTGGATTATTCTTGTTGGCCATCGCGATCGGGATATTCCTGATCCACCGCGCGGGGACTTCGATCCATTGGACCCCGATTCCGCCCGCCGCCGAGGGGCCGGTCCTGAGGGATGTTGAGAGGGTGACTCTCTCCCACTTCGGCCATCGTCTTGCTTGGACCGACAGCGCGCGTGGGGCGCTTTGCACCCATGATTTTGAACGCCCCGGGGAGTTCACCTGCCTTAAGCCTCCCCCGAGCGCAGACATGCGCGCGATCGAGGTTCTGGATGGGAGCTTGGTTGCCCTGCGGAGCGCTCCAAAGGACACCCCATGGGAGGCGCTCGCGCGCGGTTGGCGGAAGACTGTCGGCGAAGCGGAGAACCTCGAGGATGAGGCTCCCGATCCCAAGGGAAAGGAGGTCCGCGCGTTTCTTGAGCGGATTTGTCTCGCGGATGGTCGGGTCGAGTCTCGCGTGACGGGCGCGACCTTCCGAGAGAACGACTCGGCGGAACCCGCAATCGAGTTCCTGGAGGGAAGAGTCTCCCTTTCACCCTCGGGTGTTAGTCTTGCCTGGTGGCGCGCGCGGGAGGAAGTAGGCGACGACCCGCTTTCCGCCACTGTGGCCGAGACCTTCGAGGTCCATTCCGCCGGCCCGAAGTTCGGGAAACTGTTCGCCCGGGAGTTTCGTGGAAATGGGACACTCTCGCTTCGGTCGAATCTCCTGCGGTCGGTGGGACGAACTTTCTGGCTGTCCGAGGATGTCTGTCTGATCCTCTCGTTTCTAGACGGCGGGAGCCTGGTCCCGTTTGACTGCCGTATCGGGGCCGTGCAGGCGACAATTCCGATGAGTGATCTGTTTCGCGCCATCCGGGAAACCGCCCCCGAGGTGGTGTATGATCCGGAAGGGTTCGAAGTGGTCAGGTCCAAGGAGGGTGTGGCGGAAGGGGTTCTGTTTTGGGCGCGCTCGGGGGATTCGCTGATGTTCTTCCTTTTCGACCCGATGTTTCACCTGATCCGCCACTCACGGATTGAGTCGGCGGCCACGATCCCCTCGGACTCGGCATGGCTTGCGAGGAGCCAAACCCTCCTGGTTGAAGACCTCCATCAGGGCCGATTGGTCTCCTACACGCCGAAAGGGGAGCGCCGCGCGGTCTTTCCGCTCCCTCCCGATTGGGGCGACAGTTTTCAGATCCTGGGCGAAGGCCCGGAAAACACCTTGCTTGGGTTCAACCGTGGGTCAATCCTCCGGGCAAGGAACGGAGACCCCACCTGGGAAACCGTCGAAATCTCTCGATGAACCGGCCCCCCCCCCTCATTGCCCACTTTGTTTCGGGATTCCCGGTCTTATCGGAGACCTTTGTCCAGGATGAGATCCAGGCATTCTCGCGGCGCGGATTCCGAAACCTGGTGGTGAGCCTGCGCCCCTGGCCCGAGGGACTCGATTCCCAGCAGGAGCAGCGTCTCATGGGAGGACGGACCCGCGCGGACCTCGGCATCGAGGAAGTCCTGTATCCCTGGAAATACCCCACCGCTCTAGTGGGTGCGGTGTCCTATTGGCCGCGTCGCGCCCTTTCCACCCTTTCCACCCTCCTTGCCGAGGGAATTCAGTATCCACGCGAACTTGGGCGAATCCTCGTCACCGCCGAACGAGCCTTCGAGGCGGCCCTGGACTTGCGCGGAAAGGGGGTGATTCATTGCCACTCCCATTTCGCGCACTACCCGGCTTCGCTTGCCTGGGGTTGCTCGCGGGTGCTTGGCTGTGGCTTCACATGGAACGCCCACAGCTATGACCTCTTTCTCTATCGCGCGCATCTGGAGCGGAAGGTCTGTGATGCCGCCCGAATCTTCCCGGTGTCCGACCGAAACCGGGATTTCCTCCGCGATTTGGCCGCGCGTCAGGGCGCTGACCCGGAGAAAATCGAGGTGATTCGCTGCGGGATCGCACTGGCGGATTTCCCTTGGCGGACGACGCGGGTCCCGGGGAGTCCGCTTCGGATTGTGGGGGTCGGGAGGTTGGTCGACACCAAAGGGTTCGACACCCTGATCCAGGCCGTCTCACTCCTGGTTGGGGAAGGGGACCTTGATTTTCTGGTCGAAATCATCGGCGAGGGACCAGATCGTGAGAATCTGGTGACCCTGACTAAACACCTGGGGTTGGAGGACCGGGTGCGTTTTGTCGGCGCGCTTCCCCGCGAGGAGACTCGTCGCCGCCTGGCCGAAGCGGACTTGTGCGTGCTTCCATGCCGTTCCGGCGCGAATGGCCTGGATGGGATCCCCGTGGTTTTGATGGAGGCGATGGCCCTGGGGACTCCTGTCGTCTCCACTGTATTCGCGGCCATCCCCGAACTGATCGAGGACCAAGTCTCCGGCCTTCTCGCTCCTCCTGGTCACCCCGGGGCGCTGTCCGAGGCGATGGGACGAATCTTCCGGGATTCGACCCTCGCGGAATCGTTAAGCTTTGCCGCCCGCAAGGTCGTCGAACGGACCTATTCCAGCGCCGAAACCTATCCCCGCAAGGCGGAAATAATCGCTCGGCTCCTGGGGCAGGGACTGTAATCGCACTTGCCCTGCTCTTTGACCGCCTTGAGGGTTGCGGTATCCTCCTTGTTTCCACAGATTCGAGGGGGTTTATTCATTCATGCCGTACACACCGCACACCGAGGCCGACACACGCCGCATGCTGGAGGCCATCGGCCTACCCGATATCGATTCCCTGTTCGCCGAGATTCCCGCGGGCATCCGAAACCCGAACCTGGACCTGGCGCCCGCTCTCAGCGAGGCCGAGTTGCGCGAGGAAATTGGGGCCTTGGCGCGCCTGAATGGGACTGTCCAGGACCGCCTCTCGTTTCTCGGCGGGGGCGCCTATGAACGGATCCGCCCCAGCCTCGTGGATCGCTTGATCTCCCGCGCCGAGTTCTGCACCTCCTACACCCCCTATCAGGCGGAGGTGAGCCAGGGGACCCTCCAGTATGTTTTCGAGTTTCAGTCTCTGATCACACGGCTCACCGGAATGGAGGTGGCCAACGCGTCAATGTATGACGGCGCCTCCTCGCTGGCCGAGGCCGCGCTCATGGCGATGCGGATCACCCGCAAGAGTCGGGTCCTGTTCGCGGGGACCCTGCATCCGCGCTGGAAGGAGACCCTGCGTTCTTACCTGGCGGGGATGCACGCCGAGCTGGTCGAGATTCCCGAGCGCAATGGGGTTCTGGATGGGGATTCCATCCACGCCAATCTCAATCCGGAAACCGCCGCGCTGCTTGTCCAGCATCCGAATTTTTTCGGGTATCTTGAGGACCTGGAGATGATTGGCGGCGCCGTGCAAGCGTGCGGGGCGCTCTGGATTCAAGCCTCGGATCCGGTATCGCTTGGATTGCTCAAGTCTCCCGGCGAATGGGGCGCGGACATCGCGGTGGGCGAGCTCCAGTCGCTCGGGATGCCTCTGTCCTTTGGAGGCCCTTACGCCGGGTACTTTGCCTGTAAGCAGAAATTCGTTCGCCAGATGCCTGGACGCATTGTCGGGAAGACCCTGGATGCCGAGGGTAAGACCGGGTATGTCCTCACCCTACAAACCCGCGAGCAACACATCCGGAGGGAAAAGGCCACCTCGAACATCTGCACCAACCAGTCGCTTTGCGCCCTGGCCGCGACCCTATACCTTGCGGCCCTTGGGGGGGATGGGTTCCGCGAGGTCGCATGCCGCAACGCGGACAACGCCCACTATCTGGCTGAGGGTCTCCGGCAGATTCGGGGCCTCAGATCGCTATCGGCCAACCCCTTCTTCAATGAGTTCACCCTGGTTCTGGACCGCCCGGCGTCGGATGTCGCCGCCCGGCTCAAAGCCAAAGGAATCCTCCCCGGCATTCATGACTCCAGATGGACAGGCGCGGAGAACCGACTGGTTGTGTGCGCCACCGAGACCAAGAAGAAACAGGACCTGGATCGCTTCATCGAGGCCTTTTCAGAGGTGATGGCGGGGTGAGGGGGCCTTCGGAAAGAAGAGAGCCTTAGGATGAGAGTGCCGCGTTTCTATCTGGACAGCACCGTTTGGAATTTCACTTTGGCCGTGGATGCCCCACAGTAGCGCGATGCCACCGATGAATTCTTCGAGCATGTTCGTGCCCACGGATGGGAGTTTCTCACCTCAGATGTTGTTCTAGCTGAAATGCGTGAGCCAGACGAGCCCAAGCGGACCCATCTGCTCGAATTGGTTGCACGATGGCAACCGGTGGAGATCTTGGTTGACCACCAAGTGCTTGCGTTGAGTGATGCCTATGTGACGAAGACTGCCTCCATGTGGCCTGCGCGACCATTGCCGAGTGCGGTTATCTGCTGAGTTGGAATTTCCGTCATCTTGCCAACGCCAGGCGGGCAACTCGATTTGTCGCTGTTAATATGCGTCACGGGTGTACTAAAGGAATCAGGATATGCACCCCACTGGAGGTCTACGCGGTATGAAGGTGAGTGAGAGTCTTGAAGAGATCCGGCGAATCAAAGAGAGAATCTCCGGCGAGATTGCAGGCATGAGCCACGAAGAGATCATCCGGTACTTTCGAGAGCGACGCCCGCTAGAGGTTGGCCCATTACGCCGGTTTGTTGCGTCTGATTCCATGTCTGGCGGAGCGGAGCCTGCCCGGTCAACGGGGACCCCGGACTGATTTTGCGGTTTGCGTCTCGCTGGAATCCATCAAGTGATGAAAGTGCGGTCCGAGCCCGCTGCCGCGTCCTGACCAGGAATTCTATCCCCTTCGAAAGCGCCCCAGTTCCCTTAGCCAGCGCAGGATCGTCATCGGGGTGACCTTCGAGGTCCCGCGTTGTCGTTCCACGAAGGTGATCGGGGTTTCGGAGTGACTGAGGCCCGCGCGCTCGAAGTGCATCAGGACCTCCTCCACGATCGCAGGACCGGTGGCGGACAAGGACTCCCACGGAATCGCGAGCAACGCGCGACGCGTGAAGCAGCGGTAACCGCTGGTGCAGTCCCGCGCCTTCAGCCCCAGCGCCCTCCGCGCCACCCAGTTGGCCACCGCGCTGTTCCAATGCCTCCAGCGGGGCCAACCCTCGATCTTCCCCCCGGGGATGTAACGCGAGCCGATGGCCAAATCGATTCCCGGGACTTCCTTGAAAAGACCCAGCAGGTTTGGGAGGTAACGGGGCGGATGGGAGAAATCCGCGTCCATTTCGACCGCAGCCTCGTAGCCCTGGTCTCGGGCCAAGACAAACCCTTCGATGCCGGCCAGTCCTCGACCCCGCGGCGGTTTTCGGTGTATAACCAACACCTCGGGGCGATCGCGAGAAAGCGATTCGGCGATCTCACCCGTGCCATCCGGGCTTTGGTCATCCACGATGAGGATCTCCAGACCGGGAATCTTGAGCGCGAGAATTTCCTCCACCAGCGAGGCCAGGTTTTCGCGTTCGTTATAGGTGGGAAGAATGAGCAGAATCGATCCGAACATGGCGGCTTGGCAGCGGGAAGGACCCCTCTTTGGTTGCTACGATGACCCGCGTCTGCCGGGAGATCGCCTTTGCGAGGAGACCCATAACACGTATCACCATGACCGGATGGTACAGGTCGGTCCGTTCCACGTCCACAAGTCGATCTTTTCCGGCTATTTCTATCCCCCAAAACCGGAGGATTACATGGGAGCCGCTCCAGGCCTTTCTCCGGCTCGGATCGCAGCGCTCGCCATCGGCCTGCTTCTGGTGGGAATGGGAATCGGCCTGGTCCTGCCTGTTTGAGCGTGTCCGCCAAGCCCTCGCTGCTCGACTTTTCAGGGTATGTCTTCGACCTGGATGGGACACTCTATCTCGGCCCCAACTTGATCGAGGGGGTCGGGCCGATGCTCGCGCGGCTCCGCGCCCTCGAAAAGAAGATTCGGTTCTTGTCCAACAATCCGCTCCAAACCCGCTTCACCTACGCCGCCAAGTTGCGCTCACTCGGCGTGGAGGCGCACGAGGCCGAGGTGATGAATTCCTCGGCGGTGGCGACCCAGTATCTGCTCGAACGGTTTCCCGGAGCGAAACTCTATGTGGTTGGAGAGGCCCCGCTGATCGGTGAATTGGTCGAGGCGGGTTTTCAGGTCGTGGATGGCAGCGCCGAATGTGATCTGGTGCTCCTGTCGTTTGACCGTGATTTCCACTATGTCAAATTACATCAGGCGATGGCGGCGGCGCGTCGCGGGGTTCCCCTGATCGCGACAAACCCGGATGTGGCCTGCCCGGTTCCTGGTGGCGTGATCCCGGATTGCGGCGCGATCATCGCGGCGGTGGAAGCGTGCTCCGGAAAGAAGGTTGAGGCGATCGTGGGGAAACCCTCGGAGATTATGCTCCGGGTCATCCTGCGCGACCTCGGGTTGCCGCCGGACAGGGTGCTTCTAGTCGGAGACCGCCTCGAAACCGACATGGAGATGGGACGGCGCGCGGGGATGAGCTCGGCGCTGGTTCTAACTGGAGTGACCACTGAGGCTGAGGCGCGCGCTTGGCCACACCCTCCGACCTTCATCCTGGCGTCTGCCTCAGAGATCGGGAACTGAAGGCGGGTCCAAGACTAGAGGAACTCTACCTGTCTCTAGGCGTCGAACAACCTCTTGCGCAAGGGCCGATCCGAACCCATTTCGCCTGCTGCAAGTGGGCCCAAGCCTGATCCTCCTCGGGTCGGTTCCAATCGAATGCGAGAGCTGCCTCCGAGAGGAGGGCCGTCTCCCGTTTCTCTCAGTCGTCAGGGATCGTCATGATAGCACGACAGGGATGGGGCAGCCGAATCACCTCGCTTAGCTGCACAGGGCCGTCAGTCTCAATGGTAGCTTCAACGGACCTCCGCATCTGGCGTCACCTCCCGATCCCCATGGTACGCCACTCAATGAAGATGCTCAAAGCTCCGCGCCACTTTGTGCTCATGCGCGCCCACCGGTTTGTTCCCAGGGCGGACCACGAGCGTTGTACGCATTCCCGCTTCGCTCGCGGCGTCGAGCTCCTCAACCATGTCGCTTAAGAACAGAATCGTCTCCGGCGGAGCATTGAACGCCTTGGCAATGGCCCGATAGGAGCGCGCCTCACGTTTGGGACCGGTTGTGGTGTCGTGATAGCCCTCGAAGTGCGGGGTCAGATCGCCATGATCCGTGTGGCCAAACAAGAGCTTCTGCGCCAGCACGCTCCCTGAGGAGAAGATGCGCAGACGGATGCCCCGTTCGCGCCATTCACGGAGAGCCGGATAGACATCGGGAAACACCTCGGCCTTGAGCTCCCCGCTCCGGTATCCCTCCTCCCAGATCAACCCCTGAAGCGCCTTAAGTCCGGTTGATTTGCGGTCCTGTTCCATCAGCCAGAGCGCGAAGGGAGCTCCGTTTCCGAAGGGCGGCAACGCCTCCCCGAGTGCAAGCGCCTCACGGTGATGCTCCTCCCGCAGCAGCTCGATGGCATGGCGGAGGCTTTGGTTCTGAGAAGCGCGCTGACAGGCGGCTTCCAGACGCGACTTGGCGTAGGGGAACAAGACATCATAGACAAAGGTGATCGGGGTGGTGGTTCCCTCGATGTCGAGGAGCACGCCGAGTGTTCCGTTGGGGAGCGGCACAGATCTCACCTGGAAGCGGCGGGAATGTACATCGGCCCGAAGCACACCGGCTCGTATCGCGTGTCCACCCCCGACTCGGTGTAATGCGGGGTCCAGCCGGCGGGGTCCTGGAACAACCGTATGGCGCGAATCGTTCTATCCCCGCACAGATCAAACCAGTGCAGCGTTCCCATTGGAACCTTGATCATGTCCCCCTTGGCCACTTCGATGCTGAAAACCGGGCCCTCTTTCGGGTGAATGTGGAAGAGACCGCGGCCGTGCACGATAAACCGGACCTCGTCCTCGGTGTGCCAGTGCTCGGCGCTGAACTTGGCCAACATGGCGTCGAGACCGGGTGTGTCCGGCTTCACATTGATCACATCGGCGGTGACATACCCCCCCTCCGCCATGAGCTCCCGGATAGGGGCGTCGTAGGCCGCGAGGATCTCCTCATTCGTTGCGTCCTCGCGCAGGTTGTCCGAACCTTCAAATCGTCGATACCAGATTCCGAAACGGGTCAGAAACCCTCGAATCTCCTCAGCCTCATCGAGAACACGGTTCTCATCACGGATGTTGACCGTGGCCATACCTGCCCTCCCTGCGCGTGGTTGCCGTGCGGCGCGCGACCCATGCCGCCGGCCCGCCCCTTCACACTCGGAGGCTATCACGCCGGATCGGGCACAGGGAAGGCAGGGGAGCATGGGCGCGCCCATGGAGCCGACCCTGGAGGACGATCAGACACAGCCCCGCGGCAAGGAGGCCCAAGGTCATCGGTTCCGGAACCGCCTGATCTCCGGAGACCACATCCCCGGCGGTAAAGAACTGGACTGACCAATCCACTCGCGCATCCCGGCCATCGACAAACAGCTCGAAAAAGGCTGGAATGAAATCCAGGGTAACCAACGAGCCCAGACTTACGGGGCTGGGCGTGAATCCGCCCTCTCCTCCGGATAGGACAACCTCCTTCATGAGGGTCCCAAGCGCGTCATAGACCATCAAGGTGATCCCCGCCCACGTGCTGAAGTAGTTGCGGTTCGCTTCAGTCACATAGGTCCCGCCCTGAGGAGTAACCCATGCCTCCAGCGCAAGGAGAGCGTTTCCGTCCCAGTCGGTGACCAAGGAGTGGTTCTCGCTCCAGGGAAGGCTGTGGAACTCATCGGCGGGTGTGAGATAAGACCCGTCGAACGTGACTGGGGTCGAGGCGCAGGGAAGCGCCGTCAAAAGGGCGAAAAGGAGTAGCGAGAGACAACGCATGGCGAAGTCCTCCTTTCAGGTAAACCCTCCCATCCCTCGCAAGAACAGGACCAGAAAGCGACTTATTGCAGAACCGTGGTAGATCAGAGGAAACCGTGAGATCTTGCGGGACCGCTCAGCTCAGGATGTACTATTCCATTACGTATGGGTTATTCAGTATGACACAGACATCCGTCTCAATGCAGGAATCCGACGGGTCCCATTCTCTTCAGCGCATGTAACCCAGCCGTTCAAGCTCCTCAACATCCTCGGAGTCGAGGTCGGCGCGCTCGGCGTCGCCCTCCCGCTCGCGGACTCCGCGCATGAGCGCCAGGGCCTTATCGGCGCGGGCAAACTCCTCGGTGGCTTGGCGCGCCGGTTCGGCCACCAAGTTCCGGGTTTCGCCCGGGTCGGTCGTCAGGTCGTAGACCTCACGACCGTCGTGCCTCTGAGCGGGAGCCATGGCATCGGCCTTACGGGTTGCGATGTACTTGGCGTTTTTCAGATAGACCGCTGAGAAGATAAACGGTTCACGGTGGAGCTCGCAAAAGATCCGTCGTGGCTCGCTTTTCGTTTCCCCGCGAACCAAGGGCAAGAGGGACCTGCCTTGCCAATCCTCCGGTGGTTTCCAGCCGAGGACCTCGAAGAGTGTGGGGGCCACATCCAGCAGCGATACCCGCTCCTCGGACAGGGTTCCCGCGTGACGCCTGTCCGGGAAACGGATCAGAATCGGGACATGCGTGAGCTCTTGATACACATTCCAGGAATGCGCCCAAGAGCCATGTTCGTAAAAGGACTCCCCATGATCCGAAAGCAGGATTACCACGGTGTTCTCGAGCAGGGGCGAGTTCGCGAGGTCCGAAAAGAATTCCTCCAGCAGGTGATCCACATACGAGACTCCGCCATCATAGAGCGCGCGCCAATACGCGGCGTACCGGCCATCGAGGGTCGGCTTGCCCTCCTCAATGGCGCGATTCTCGGTTTGAAGGACTACCGCTTCCGGCACAATCAGGTCCTTATCGGTTGGCGGAGCGATTCCCTCCTCCAGGAACCGGCTCCGGTAAGGCTCGGGCGAGGCATACGGGGCATGGACATCATAAGTGTGTAGGAAAAGGAAACACGGGGCGCCTTGGTCCCGTCGATGAAGCCATTCCTTCGCTCGCGGAAGGATGCCGGCGAAACGTCCGCCCTGCTGGTCGTAGAAACCAAACCCCTGATGAAAACCATAGCTCGCGTCAATGAAACCCCCGTCCACAAAGGCCGCGGTGTCATACCCTTCTCGCGCAAAGTGTTCCGCGAGCAGCGTGCTTTCCGAGGAAATCCTCACACTGTCCGCGATCACCCCATGACGCGAAAGGTATTGCGACAGGAATAGGCTCGCATGGGAGGGCAGGGTCCAGGTGCAGGGGGCCTCGGCGTGGGAAAAGCGAATCCCCTCCTCCCCGAAAAAACGCTCCATCCAGGGGCTGGTCTTTCGTCGATACCCCAGGACGGAAAGCGCGTCCGCGCGAAGGGTGTCAATCGAGATCAGAAGGACGTTCGGTCGCCCCTTCTGGAATGAGGCGCTCGGCGCAACACCGCTCGGTGGAACCAAGCGCGGCTCGGCGACAGAAACCGCGACCGTTCCTCCGCGCGGGTCTTTGGACTCGGTCTCGACATGGATACGGACCCTTCCAGAAAGCCTAAGCCCTAGAGGAACCCTCACTCCTTTCACCCAATAAGGTTCCGCTTCGGGACCCTCCATGGACACGGTCTCTCGCCAAAGAAGCCGTTTTTCCGCGCCGCCTGGCTCGACATAAACCGCCACCAGGGCCGCTGCTGCTGTCTTCCCCTCACGGGATTCAACGCATGGGTAGAATTCCAGTTCATGCCCACGAAGGGCCTCGACCTCCACGGTCCACCGCGAGGGCGTTGGGAGAAAGAGCGCGGTCCGCACCACCCCGTTCCGCTCGACCGGACGCACCCAACGTTCGTCCTCATCATAGACCGCCCAAGGTGACCGGACACTTGGCCGGAGACTGCAAGGTTTCGCGATCTCCGAGAAAAGCTCGGCTTCCGGGTGTGCGGGACGGAATCGGATATAAGGCGCCTCGGAGCCTTCGGGAACACGCGCAACGACCGTGGTTGGCTCCTGGAGCCGCACTTGGCGCAATGCAATTCCATGTCCCGATGCTCGAAGGCAGCTCAACGTAAGGGTCTGCGTGCCTGCCGGGATATCCGGCGCGATTAGACGATGGGAGGTCCAAGCACTGCCATGGGCCTCGATCGTGGCGCTCCACATGTCTCCCAATGAAACTCGGAGTTGGGCCACGGCATCCCCGCTCCTGCGTGCCTCGAACACAAGGACCCCGGTTCCACCCGAGATCGAGACCGGAAAAGCCAGCGGTGTGGTTGGGTCCGCCGGGACAGTCAGGTTGGGAATTCGGAGAATCTCGCGGCCTTCGCGTAGGACATATCCGGGACCGGGATTCGCTTGCGGGGAATTGAGGGGACCTTGTTTCAGTTCACTTGTTCCGGAACGGACTTCCCATCCCGGCGCGTCCCGATCGGCCTCAAGCGAACCGCTCCACGCCAGCTCCACAATCCCATTGGATATTCCGCGCGGCCTCCATGCGGGTCGAAGGGTTGTTCGATAGTCCCACAGCGGGGTGCTGAGCTCGATCCGCTCCGAGGATACGGTGAGAAGGCGAACGATCCTCCCGTTCGCCGCGGGGTGGAAAAGGCGATCAACAAGCCCAACCCAGTCCGCGATGATCAGCAGGGCCAACAGAATCAGCGCGAGAACGACCAGGAAACGCTTCATGCGGGAATTAAGGAGGATTTGATTGCGCTAGTCGAGGGAGAGGATCCCCTCGCGGAAATCGAGCGTGAGGCGATGCCCGCGTAGAAAATCCAGGCCCAGGAGGCCATCAATCTCGATGAATTCCGAGCTTTTGTTGGCGATAACCTTGAAGTTCTCCCGCTGCGTTCCCAGCGTCTCAAGTGAATTCACCGTGACCTTGAAGGCGGAAAGGACTCCCGCGGCGGTCGTCATCGTGACCTCCTCGACGCTTTCACCAAATGGCGCCCCAATCTTCTTGAGGACTTCATAATTGATGACGGATGAAGTTGCCCCTGTGTCCAATACCATACTGAGAACCTGCCGTTCCTTCGGTCCGGTCACCAAGGCGGGAACAATGATCAGTCTCCGAGAAATATCAAAGTAGCGCCTCATAGGATGTACTCCATGTTCGGATCGAGCAATTCACCCATAAACAAGACAGCGGAGAACTCCGGCTGCAGTTCCATCGCTTTCTTGCGAAGTTCTTCTCGGTCCCTGCTATGGAACAGCACCTTTCCTCCGATCACGTCCAGGGCTTCCGTTGTCTGCGGGTCCTCGATCAACACCCATTCCGAATCGTACCTCCGCTTGATCTCCTCCATGCTCATCATTTCGCCCATGGTTCTCCTCCTAACCGTTGCGCGAGGGAAGTCCCACGCACACACCACTATAACCCACAAGGAGAGCCCCCGCCAATCGTGGGATGCCGCCGGCAATGGACAGCATCCCCGTTCCCACCCAGATCCGGCATCACTCAAACCGGACCTCGAGCGTTTCGCCCGCCACCAGCTCAACCCCCTCTCGAAGGGGAATCTCCTGCACGTTCTGATAGGTCTGCTTGTCGCTGATGACAATGCTGAAATCGTAGGCTCCCGGGTCCAGTCGGCGGAGGTACTCCTTCCCCGGTTCCACCTCGGTCCAGGGGTGTCCTCCACCAATTACGGCCCAGGTGTTCCCGCGCTTCGCCACCATCGCGACACCGTATTTGTGGTCCTTCAGCAGGAGTCCTCGGTCCAGTTTGGGGCCGATCGCTCTCGCCCAGTAATCCTCGCTGATGGAGATTGTGGCGACCGCCGCGTTCAGGATCCTGTGTTGAGAGATTAAATTGGTGTTCTTTCCGGACCCGTCGAAGGTCAGCGACACCTCATAGGTCTTGGAATGATCCTGCTTTTCAAGTTCGTACAACCAGGTCTCGCCTTCGACTTGAGGCTCGATCTTGTCTGGAGGTCCGCAGAGGTTCCGGACCTCATCCTTTGTCATCCCTTTACCATCCCCAATCCGATGACTGATTCTCCACGTCAGATCGGAATGCGTTTCGTAACTCAGTCCTAATAGGGCGGCCCTCACCTGATCTCCCCCATGTCCAAGCGGTTCAATCTCTCCGTTCTTCCAGATCAACCAGGTGGATGAGCCTCCAGTTACACCGAATGACTGACTTAGAGAGTTCTTGTATCCCTTGCCCGGCTCATGGAGCTGAACCCACTTGATGCCCTTGGCTCGGATGTAGTCCCGCACGGGTCCCGCCTCGAGGTCAAGGGCGACTCCGACCATCACAAAGTCCTCCCGATCCCCGAATTCCGCATAGGTCTCCTTCCACCAGTCCTCGTAATCAAACCCGGAATCGGTGCTCCAGAATCCCACCAGGATGGCTTTCCCCCGGTGCTCTCCGAGAGACCATGGCTTGCCGTCCAGCGTCATGGTCACGGTGGAGAACGCGCACTCTTCATTGATCGAATCCGATTGGACCTGCCTGCCTCCGGGATCATCCAGCGAGGCATAAGCTAGGCCCCATTTGCTTTGAGTGGGATCCTGGAGCTTGGTCGCAAAGGCTTCCGGATCATAGAATTCGGAGGGCTGCTCCGCTGAGTAGGAAAAGAAGAAGTCAACACATTCCCCGTCCTTCGGCTCCCAACCCCGCATCTGGATCGGCAGTCGGCTTCCACGCAGCGCCCACACTCGAAGCCAATCGGGGCTACCCGGCTGTTCCACGTCAAAAACCACCAGATCTTCCGAAATCACGGCGTCCGCGTTGACCTTGGGGGTTGACTCCACCCAGTCTCCGCTAAACGCTCTCATCAGGGTTTCCAGGGAAAAGCCCCCCTTCGCCGCCATGAATCGGAGGATTTGAACGGCTTGCACTTCCGGCTTGGTTTCCCGCCGGTTCTCGAGGTCGAAGACACGTGTCACTTCCTCACCGGTCGCGAACAGAACCTGTGACCCGGTCCGCAATCTCTTGCGCCCATCCGAGTTGACCCACAGCTCATATTGAATGGTTGGGGCGAACGTATCCTCACGGGCGTAAATGACCACGCTGTAGGACTTCACCGAGCGAAACCGCTCCTCGATGTCAGCCCAGGTCGGAACGCCCTTGCCCACGAACGTGGACTCGACGATGACGAACAGCAGGAACACAACCGCCCCCAGCAAGGCCAACTTCCCCGCGTTAAGGAATGACGGCCACGGCCAACTCGGCATGGACCGGGCTTCCTTCGCGCGGAGCCTGCTGACGTAAGGGTGATGTTCGAGGTCCTTCCGAAAGCTCGAAAGCATGGCCGTCATTCTCCGATCCAACCCTTCGGGTATATCGTTCGAGAAGGTTTCCCGCAACACGCGCGTAACCTCGTCCGAGGAGTCCTCCGGATGATCCGCAGATTCCAGGTGCTCGTTCATGGTTCCACCTCGTTTCCTTGAAGGGTTCTGCCGCGATCACAAAAGACTCGCGAGCGCCTCCGCGAGGACCGCCTTGCCCTTCGAGACATGCGACCGAGCTGTCTCTTCGCGACAGCCGATGACCCTTGCAATGGCCTGAAAGGACTCCCCCTCGACCAACCGGAGAAAGACCGCCTGCGCCTGCTTGGGAGGCAAGCTGGCGACCGCCGCCAGAATCTCGCGCTCCCTTTCCCGTTCGATGGCATGCGCGTCGGGCCAGCCTTGCGTTGAGGGCAGATCATGTGTGTGTTCCAGGGCAACCTCACGCTCGGACCGGCGGCTCCTCTTGCGCAAGGTGTCATAAGAGGAGTTTATGCATATCCCCAGAATGTAAGCTTGAGGATTGGGGTGGAGATGGATCTTCTTGAGGTTCTTCCAGATGGATGACAGCGCATCCTGAAGAGTGTCCGCGGCGTCATCGGGGTCACGAACGATTCGGGCAATGGTCCGTTTCATCCGCTCTTCGACTGGAGCAATCAGCTCCCGGTATATCAACTGGGATGGGTCCAATGAATCTCTCCCTGTCACTCGGGGCCTGATAAGGCAGCCAAGCGGCCGGCTCTTCCGGCGTTCCTTTACTTGGTAGACGTCCGGAAGACGGAAATTGTGTAAATGAGATATGCTTGTGGGAACCAGTGGCTGTTCTCAGATCGCCACGCGCCGACGGATCAGTCCCCCAAGGCTTGTGAAGACCTCATAGGGAATGGTTCCCGCCCAGCGCGCGAGCTCCTCAACCGAAATCCTTTCGTCCCCATCCGCGCCGAGCAGGGTGACCGTGTCGCCCATCCTTGCACCCTCGACATCGGAGAGATCGACACTGATCAGATTCATGGAGATCCTGCCAAGGATTCCACAGCGCTGGCCCCGGACCAACACACAGCCATACTCGGCCAATCGCCGGAAGAAGCCATCGGCGTAGCCCACGGCCGCCACTCCGACCCGGGTCGGTTGACGGACCCGGTAGTCTCTGCCGTATCCGACCGTCGCCCCCTTGTCGAGCGCTCGGATCTGGACCAGCCCGCTTCGGACAGCCATCGCGGGACGAAGCCCAAGGCCGGTCCCGGCCTGTCCGCGAGGATCCGCGCCATACAGCGCGAGACCGCAGCGCACCAGGTCGAAACGGCTTTCGGGATGAAACAAGAGCGCCCCGCTGTTGCCGATATGCTTGACCAAGGGGCGTCCGAACAGGCTCTCCACCTCTTTGGCAAGCAGACGGAATCGGTTGACCTCGCGAGTGGTCGTGTAGTCGTTCCTGTCCACGGAAACGGCGGATGGGTCAGGCGACTCCTCCGAGGCGGGAAGGTGGCTCATGAGCCCCACCCAATTGAAGATGGGCGACTTGGCGATCTCTTCCGCCTCACGCATGAAATCCGGATAGGAAAACCCCAAGCGCCCCATCCCTCGATCCACCTTGAGGTGAACGGAGAGCTTCAGCCCCCGCTCGGAGAGCCAGGACTGCCAGCCGCGACGGTCCTCTTCCGAGGCAAGGGCCTGCTCGATGCCGTTGGTGGCGACAGCTTCATACTCCTCGGGCAGGGAAGGGACCATCTTCAGAATGCGGATATCCGGCCCGAGATGCTCCCGCAAGAAGACCGCCTCCTCGGTGCTCGCCACGCAAAACACTCGACACCCGGCCTCATGAAACGCTCTCGAGGAGAGGAGGAGGCCATGGCCATACGCATCCGACTTCACAATCGCCGCCACCTCGGTGGCGCCCCCCGCGAGCTCGGTAAGATGGCGGAAATTGTGCGCGAGGTCCTCCGCGTTGATTTCGACTCGCGCCAACGAATCAGGGATGAGCGTGGACATCAGTCTTCTCCCGGTTGTGCTTGCTTTGTCCGGACATATTCAAGCGCTTCCTCGCGCGAGGCGAGCCGTCCCTCCAGCTGCAAATCCTCCACTTCAGACAGGATCTCCTTGAATTTCGGCCCCGGCTTGAATCCCAATTCAATGAGATCATGCCCCGAGAGCAGCCGTGGGGGACGGAGCTCCTCCTTGGGCAAGGTTGCGAGATGCTCGGCGCAGTAATCGTGGAGCTCAAGGTCACGGTGGGAGGCGAGGCAATCCAGGCGATGAAGCTCCAGGAGCTCCGGGAAAAGTTCGCTTCTCAGCATCCGCTTGAGGGTTGATGGCTTCATTTTCTTGGCTTGGCCGATGCGCATGTGCTGCGCGACCAGGTCGCGCACGCGTTCGGTCATGCGATTGGGAAAACGCAGCCTGTCCGCGATCCGGATCACCATCTCCGCGCCCAGCTTATCATGCCCGTTAAAGCGTATCCGGTCCGACACCGAATAAGTGTCGGGCTTGGCGATGTCGTGAAATAGCGCCCCAAGCGCAAGTTCGGGGGTCGGGTTGTCGAGGTGGTCGAGCAGGAGCAGGGTGTGAATGAACACATCCCCCTCGGGGTGGTATTCATCCGGTTGAGCAACTCCCTTCATCCGCTCCACCTCGGGGAGGATTATTCCAAGCAAGCCGGACTCGTCGAGGAGACGGAACGCCATCCCGGCCCTGGGCCGGACCAGCATCCGTAGGAGTTCATCGCGGATCCGCTCCACGCTGATCTCCCCAATTCGATGCGCCTCGAGCCGAATCGCCTCCCAGGTTTGCGCCTCGATCTGAAAATCGAGCTGCGCGGCGAAGCGGATCGCGCGCAGCAGTCGCAGACGATCCTCACGGAAACGTTCGCTGGGATCCCCCACTGTCCGGAGGGTCCGTGATGCCAAGTCTCTCGATCCCCCGACAAAATCCAAGACCCGCCCCTCCAGCGGGTCGTAGAATAGAGCGTTGACCGTGAAGTCCCTCCGGCGCGCATCCACCTCGGGATGATCCGCGTAGACCACCTCTTCCGGGTGACGGCCATCCAGGTAGGCTCCATCCCGGCGGAATGTGGCGACCTCATAGTCGGTCTCTCCAGCCTTCACTCGCACCACGCCGAAAGACTTTCCGACCAGAACCGAGGCTGGGAAGAGCCACTCCACCTCATCCGGTTCCGCGGAGGTGGCGATGTCGATGTCATTGTACGGAATTCCGAGCAATCGGTCCCGGACCGCCCCGCCGGCCCAGAGCGCCCGGTGTCCCGCCTCGCGGAGCGCCCGCACCACCGCCCGCGCCCCCTCGTCCAACCTTTCCCGGAATTCCGGATCCTCAAGAATCTGATGTTGGTTCGTCTGATTCATTCCACCTGCAATTATGGAGGATGGGGGAGGGACTGATAATAGGATTCACTCACATGCGGGAAAGTCTCATCGAGCGGCGAATCGGCAACCTCGACAAGGAATTTGGCGATACGCTCGCAGACCAGCGCGAGGTATTTCTGTCCCTTCTCGGCGCTCGCAAGAGAAGGGTCGCCCGTGGCGCAGTGGTCATTGAGGCTGGCGAAGTTCCGACTGGTGCGCACCCATCCCTTCTCCAGCGCCTCGAATCGATAGGCGCGCGCCTGTCCATCCCGCGCCACCCCCGGCTCCACGAGTTGTGGGAAGAGCGCGAGCGCCACGGAGGTCTCCAGCTCCCCCGCGTGGTCGTCGGGCTTCTCAAAGATTTCAGCGTACTTGTCCGCTCCCACCAACCACCAGTTGCAAAGAAACACATGGACATCCAGGTCGCACTGAACCTGCCGAATCAACGGGACAAAGTCGTTTCCGCCATGCCCATTCAGAACCACCACCTTTTGGATTCCATGGTGAACGAGCGATCCAAGAATGTCGCGGATCACCGCATCCAGAGCAGCCTGGGAGACATGGATCGCGAGAGGAAACGAGAGGAGGTTACAGTCCACCCCGTATGGCAACGCGGGTAAGAGCAGAATCGATTCGGATTCCTTCCACGCCAAGCTCACACTCCGCCTTGCCACTTCGGTGGTGTGAAGAGAATCTTGCCCCTCGGGAAGATGCAGATTGTGCGGCTCGGTCGAGCCGGTCGGGAGGACCGCCACTTCGTACTTCCGCTTGGAAAGGCGATGCAGATTGGTGGAGGCAAGGTCCCAATCCAGGACTTGGCGTGGGGCGAGTGAATCCATGGGCAGTGGCTCCCCTAGGTTGGAACGAGTCGGTGGAATCTTCATGGGAGATTACGACGGCAGGGAGGTCGCTGGAACCTCCCCCGCGAGGGGAACTTGGTCGGGAGGCGGCGCTGAGGTTGGAAACCTCCATGCCCTCAGAATCCTACTTTCGCCACTCCACCTGAAAGAGGAATAGATCGTCGCAGTCGATATCCCCGTCACAGTCCAGGTCGGCGTTGCCGCCGCCTGGAACCGGAATGCCCCTCATCAGTCTCAACATATCCAGCAAGTCATACGTATCAACCACTCCGTTCCCATCGATATCCGCCGAATTCTGGCAGGCGGTGCTCGTGACCGTGGGTGTCTCGAACACGGTCCCCGTCTGTGTTGGCGTTGCGGATGGACCTGTCAGGCTGGTGTCGGTCGGAGTGGGCGTCGGGGTGTTCACGGAGGGCAGCGTATCCGTGGGCGTCGGGGTGTTCACGGAGGGCAGCGTATCCGTGGGTGTCGGCGTGTTCACCGAAGGCAACGTATCCGTGGGTGTCGGGGTGACCACGGAAGGCAACGTGTCGGTGGGTGTCGGCGTGTTCACCGAAGGCAACGTGTCGGTGGGTGTCGGCGTGTTCACCGAAGGCAACGTGTCCGTCGGTGTCGGAGTGTTCACGGAAGGCAACGTATCCGTGGGCGTCGGTGTGTTCACGGAAGGCAATGTGTCGGTGGGTGTCGGCGTGTTCACCGAAGGCAACGTGTCGGTGGGTGTCGGCGTGTTCACCGAAGGCAACGTGTCCGTCGGTGTCGGAGTGTTCACGGAAGGCAACGTGTCCGTGGGCGTCGGTGTGTTCACGGAAGGCAATGTGTCCGTGGGTGTCGGCGTGTTCACCGAAGGCAACGTGTCCGTCGGTGTCGGAGTGTTCACGGAAGGCAACGTATCCGTGGGCGTCGGTGTGTTCACGGAAGGCAATGTGTCGGTGGGCGTCGGTGTGTTCACGGAAGGCAACGTGTCCGTGGGCGTCGGTGTGTTCACGGAAGGCAACGTGTCGGTGGGCGTCGGTGTGTTCACGGAAGGCAACGTGTCCGTGGGCGTCGGTGTGTTCACGGAAGGCAATGTGTCGGTGGGCGTCGGTGTGTTCACGGAAGGCAACGTGTCCGTGGGCGTCGGTGTGTTCACGGAAGGCAACGTGTCGGTGGGCGTCGGGGTCGGCGGAAGCGTTTCGGTCACTGTTGGTGTGGGACCGGTTGTGGATGTGCGCGTGGAAGTGGACGTGGGGGTGGACAGGAGCGTTTGAGTTGAGGTCGGCGTTGATGATGGAACGGAGGGCAACGTGTCCGTCGCGGTGGGAGTCGGCTCAAGGATCGCCGTGTCGGTCGCCGTGGGAGTTTCGGTCAAGGTAACGGTTGGAGTGGGCGTGGGTTGGAGGACTGTCGTGTCGGAGGTCAGCTCAAAGGCCAGATCCCAAGATTCCAGGAGCATTATGATCGGTTCGCCCATTTGATACGCCGATCCCGGTACGGGAGCCGTGGGAATGAAGATCCGGACCGCGTCATCGTTGAAGAAGTGCTCGCGGGTCTTCCACCCCCAGGGGAACTGTTCCGCGGGCGTTGGATCGGGAATCATGCCGATGCTGATCCAATAGACCCGGGTTGCCGGGAAGGGATCCTGATAGAACCATTGATCGGGCGGGATCAGGTAGTCGTAACGGAAGCAAGTCTCGGTCGCCATGCCGATAAAAGCGTCGCAACCCACCATGCGTTCGTTCAGCTCGGCGCGCGCCACAATCCACTGCCACACCATGACTCCCGGATGGCTGTAAGGCTCGGAGGCTCCCGCCGGGATATCCGTCCAAATCCCGATATGGAACTGACTTGAAGCGGTGGCGGGTGGGATTTCTCCCTGCCAGTTGAGATAGGAACCCCACCAGTGGATGTCGGTGATCGGGCGAGTGTCGGAGCAGAGCCAATCATCCGCCGCCAACTGGTCGCCGCCGTAGATCGATTTCTCGTTCCAGCCCCAATAGCAATTCGGCTCCGGCGACATCGGGTTTTGGACCGGGGGTTGTGACCACTTGATAATATTGAGCTCCGGCGTGGCGGCATAGACCGTGGCCATCCAATGCCCGGAGACAGGCACGGCCACATCCACGCCAGTTGAGAGCCAGTTATCGCGTGTGATGTACCAGTCCGCGAGTGGGAGCAGCCCGAACATTCCATCGGGATCGAAATTCTGGTGGTAGCCGATGCCGGTCACCGAATGGCCGGTGTCGCTCCCGTCCCACTGCTCGATCACACCGCCTCCGCTGTCGCCGTTGGTCGAGATGCCGAAGACGTAGTACTCGATGTTTCCCACCGCGAGCCCGGTTCCGGGGACCACCCACCTATCAAAGCTGACAACCGCGGGGATATCGGAATTGATCGAGGCGATGTAGTTGGCGTATTGGGCCGCCTCGTTGACCTGATTGACAGTCGGCGGGTTGACCGGCTCCCAAATAGCGAGTTCATCCATTGTGATCGAGGCGGTGTAGGGACCCTTGGTGAGACCGTTCGCGCTCTCCACCGCGGGCGTGTAGGCTTTCATGCCCTGGTAGATGTCCTGGATGCGCGTTCCGGCCCAAGGAGAGGGTCCAGCGGTGCTCACCCCGTTTGTGTCCATGTACACCGGGGGAGGCAGAGGAGGAAGGGGCGCGGCGGGCGTTCCTTGCCCTTGAATTGTGGCCGTGGACCAACTCATCATCCAGCCATAGGGCGGTCCCGGCTGGGGAAGGTCCCCCACCCAGGGCGCGAGGTTGATTCCGTCGCGAGTGTCATAAAACTTCCAGATGTTCGCCGCGGAAACCGGCGAGCAGTAGTTCGGCCAGCTCGGCGCCGGGGGAACCCCTCCGCCTTGCACGATCAGGGTGTCCGGTTGCTGGAGATCCGGCATGACCGTGAGGTCCAGAGGGCCGGAGAGACTGGGGAGATAGGTTTGGGCTGGGAGCGCACGCGCCCCCACCAGCAGAACCGCCAGAGTAAAGAAGATCGAGTGGAGCCGTAGGGCACGCACAGCTCGAACCTCCCGGCATGCGCCGATTGAGGCGGCGGCTCAGTCACGCGCTGAATGACCAAAATGACACTGGGCGGTTCAATCGTAAATCGCTTACCCCTTTAACAAAATTCTAGATCGGCTTTGCGCTTCGTCAATTCTTATTCTTCATGCAAGATTTTATTCGGGTCCTTTCACTCCTTGGGACGGAGCAGGGGGAACAGGATCACATCCCGAATGCTCGGGCTGTCGGTTAGGATCATCGCCAGGCGGTCGATCCCGATCCCCACTCCACCCGCAGGCGGCATCCCGCAACGGAGGGCGTTAACATAATCGAGGTCCATTTCATGGGCCTCCTCATCCCCCGCCTCGCGCTCCAGAAGCTGCTCCTCGAAACGCCTGTACTGTTCCGCCGGATCGTTGAGCTCGGTGAAACCGTTTGCCAGCTCCCGTCCGTAGATGAAGAGCTCAAAACGCTCCACCCAGGCGGGGTCATCCCCTCTCTGACGCGCCAGCGGGGAAATTTCGGTCGGGTAATCCATCACAAAGGTCGGTTGGATCAGGCTCGGCTCCACCTTCTCCTCGAAGAGGGTGTTGATGATCTTCCCTGGGGTCTCCGCCGGTCCGAGGTCCAGTCCAACCGAGGCGGCCTTCCGGAGGAGGTCGGCCACCGGCTCATGGATGTCCACCTCCAGCCCGGTCACCTGTCGAATCGACTCGAGCATGGTCACTCGCTTCCAGGGGCGCGCGAAATCGAGTTCCACGCCCTGGTAAGTCACCTTCGTGGACTCGAACAGCTCCTCCACCGCGGTAGCGATCAAGCGCTCGGTGAGCTCCATCACCGTGTCCCGGTTCCCGTAGGCCTTGTACGCCTCCAGCATGGTGAACTCGGGATTGTGCTTGATCGAAATCCCCTCGTTGCGGAAATTGCGGTTGATCTCATAAACCGCCTCCATCCCCCCCACCAAAAGCCGCTTCAAGTGGAGTTCGGGAGCGATGCGCAGGAACAGGTCGAGATCCAGGGCGTTGTGGTGGGTGATGAACGGCCGCGCCGCGGCGCCCCCCGCGATGTGGTGCATCATCGGGGTCTCCACCTCGAGGTACCCGAGCCGGTCCATCTCGCGCCGAATGATCCGGACCATCCGCGAACGCTTCCGGAAACTCTCCCGCACATCCCGGTTGAGGATCATGTCGAGATAGCGTTGGCGGTAGCGGAGTTCGAGATCGGAGAACTGGTAGTGACGGCGAATGCTCCCATCCGGCTCCTCGGTCTCCTTGAGCGGAGGGAGGTTGTTGATGACCTTGGAAAGCAGAGTCACCGAACGGGCATGAATTGAGACTTCCCCGGTCTTGGTCTGGAAGACAGGTCCCTCGACCCCCACGATATCCCCCAGGGCAAGCCCCTTGACCAGGCCGTTGTAGACCCCCTCGGGCAGGTCATCGCGCTTGAGGTAGACCTGGATCGAGCCTTCGAGATCGTGCAGATCTCCGAAGGCCGCCTTGCCCATCACCCGCAAGCTGAGAATCCGTCCCGCGACCTTGACCGAATCGGTCTCGCGTTTCTCGGCGCCCGGATCGACCGTGGCGCGATAGAGCGCGACCGCCTCCGCGGTGGAGTGGGTCCGGTCGTAGCGATTCCCATAGGGCTCGATCCCTTGTTCGCGAAGGGCGCGGATCGCCTCGATCCGCTGCAGGGTGACCTCCGATTCCTCAAAACCGCGCATGTGAAAACTTTTCCCCCCCAATGGCATGGAATGATCCGGCAGAACTGGGCCGCGTGGAGTTTCTCCCGAATGCCGGACCGGGAATAGGGTTCCAGGGGTTCGGATTGCGACTCAGCTTGCGGGACCGCGCGCCGCGCACTATAGTCTGTCACCGTAAGGGCGATTAGCTCAGCTGGCTAGAGCACCAGTATCACAAACTGGGGGTCGCAGGTTCAAGTCCCGCATCGCCCACCACCCTTTTCCACCTTGCCGTTCCCTCCCTGAAGGCCGATACTCCAACGTGAAGAACGGGAACTGAGCAAACCATGCGAGTCCCCTATACGGCCCATTTTGAACCCGCCGAAGAAGGCGGATGCACGGTCACAGTCCCCGCCCTTCCCGGCGCTATCACCGAAGGGGACACCTTCGAGGAAGCCGTGGCGATGGCCGAAGAATGTATCCTCGGTTACCTGGAAACCCTTCAACAGGTTGGAGAACCGATCCCGGTGGAAGCGGATCCAATGGACCCCGTGAGTGTTCGGTTGAACGTGGAAATCTCCGAAGCGGCATGAGCAGGCTTCCGTCGCTCAAGCCGAGAGAGGGTGTATCCGCGCTCAAGAGTGCCGGGTTTATTGAGCAACACCAATGCGGGAGGCACCTGTACCTCTGGAACTCGGTCACGCGCAAACTGCCCTCGGTCCCGATGCACTCCAAGGACCTGAAACGCCCCACCCTCAAGGGAATCATTAAGCAAGCCGGATTGACCGAGGAAGAGTTCCTCCGGTTCCTATGACCCGTTGATGTTGACAAAACCCTGAATCTCTTCGGGGATTGAGTTGTGCTGGTAACGATAATCAAATAGCGCGCGCGGCCAACCATAATGAAAGCGACAACCGCATGAAGAAAACTAGAACTGGCGCGAAGCAAGGATACCGAGCGCCCTCACCCTCTCAGCTGATCGATGAGCGAATCAAGGAGCTTGGCGACTGGCGCGGGGAGATGCTCGCTCGAATCCGAAGGCTCATCAGGCAGGCCGACCCCGAGGGAGTCGAGGAGGTGAAATGGAGAAAACCATCGGACCCGATGGGGGTTCCGGTGTGGTCGCACGCCGGAATCATTTGCACCGGTGAGACCTACAAGAATGTCGTCAAGCTGACCTTTGCCAAGGGCGCCTCATTGGAAGACCCCTCCGGACTCTTCAACTCCAGCCTCGAAGGCAACACCCGGCAGGCCGCCGCATTGCCCGGATGGGTCCCCTAGTGCCGGAAGGGGACTGCTTCAGGCGCTCCAAAGCGATGTGGATTCGAGGAGAAAATGAGGTGGGACTCAAGGGGCCGTGCCATGCCTCGACGAAGCGATGAAGGGAAGGGACATGCCCGAAACGACCGCATTCATCCTTGCCTGCTGTGGCCTGTACTGGATGGCCGTTGGCGCTTGGACTTTCTTTTCTACTTTCCGCAAGGTCAATCCGACCGCTTCCGCAATCGCGCCCGGCTCCGAACCGTCTCCGTCATCCGAAGCGATTCCTGATAGGAGACTCGGACGGCGACGGCTGGGGGGCCTCTTCTGGTTCACCCTCGGACTCGGCGCTCTGTGGTTCGCGGAAATCGGCGGCGGCGCGTCGCCGCCGGTCCAGCCTGAATTCGAAGATGTCAGTTCGTTTGACCAAAGCGCCATCAGGCAAATCGACGCTTGGCTGCAAAGACAGGTTGACCTTTCCCAATTCCCGAGCCTGAGCGTTGCGGTTGTGAGCAACGGCGCGATTGTCTACCAAGGCGCTTTCGGGTTTGAGGATTTGGAGGCGGGTGTGAAAGCGATTCCGGAAACCTCCTACCCTGTCGCGTCCGTGACCAAGGTGTTCACGACTTTGCTCGCGCTGATGCTCCATGCCCGGGGGGTGGTGGACCTGGACAAACCGGTGGCGACCTATCTGCCGGAAGGCGTGTCCATCACCGCCAATCCCAAACTCGGCGCGACGATTACCTTGCGGCAGCTTGCATCCCACACATCCGGCCTGCCGCGTGGAATCCCCGGCCGGGTTCAATCGGTCGAGGGCCGCTACGAATTGGAGCCGCGGCGGTTGTACGATCAACTGGCCGGAGTGACATTGGAGTTTTACCCCGGGGCGGACGAAGAATACTCAAATCTGGGGGTGGGGTTGCTCGGGCACGCCCTGGAACGGGCGGCGGGGAAACCGTATGAGCAGCTGTTGCGGGAAACGGTGTGCGATCCGCTCGGCCTGGAGAGAACAACGATCCAGGTCAACGAGAAGCTCCATGTGGCGACCGGTTACGGCAGCCGTGTCCCGCGGATTCCGGAAACGCATTCTTACCGGGAGCGGTTGGCGCCTTCCGGTGGACTGATCACCTCCGCTCCGGACTTGGCGACATTTCTCGCCGCGCACATGAAACCCGGGCTTCTTTCCCCGGAAATGCTGGCGTGGATCTTCACCCCGGCAAGGTTGTCCGACGGCTCGATGGCGAGCCACTCGCTTGGGTGGTCGATCGATTTAAGCAGGCCAGTCGGCTTGGTCTTGCATAAGAACGGCGGCCGGAACAACTGCGGCGCCTGGATCGGTTTCGCGCCGGCCCACGGAGTCGGCGTCGCCGTGGCCGCCAATTGCGGCGAACCCGATGTCGACCAGATCGGCTACTGGCTTCTGGAGGGCGCCGTTCCCGGCGGGCATCGGCCGGTGACCCAGTATGGTTACGCCAAGGCGACTCCATACTCGGGTGTCCGTTGGGAAGACGACCGTCCGATTGTCTGTGTCCACAACCGCTGGTCGGCGCTGGTCTCAATCGATGGCGTCACGGTCGAACATATCCTGGACTTCGCCCGGAACGAATTCGGCGACCTGGCGCATAAGCGGTTCGCCGAGGACCTGGTGGAGGTCCTATCCAAGATGGGCCACGATCCGGATTGGGAAGTGACCTTGGGCCTGGAATCGAAAGAGGGACAGGTCGAAGAGCTGAAGGTTCGGATGACCGAGGAAAACCGCAATCGCGTTCGGAATTGACCCCCACATCGGATTGTTGGGATTGGGACAGGATTCCAGGCGGATCGGGTGTATTCTCCCTCGCGCGCGTCGTACAATTCGCCAGGAACGAGGTGGAACCATGGACTACATCAGTTTCCGCGGCCTGAAAACCAGTCGCTTCATCCTCGGGAGCAACCCCTTCAGCGGCTTTTCCCACCAAAGCCGCGGGAGGGACCTGGAGATGATCCGTTACTACACTACGGAACGGATCAAATCGACGTTGCGCGAGGCCGAGTCTCTTGGGATCAACACCATTCTCGCGCGCACCGACCATCATGTCATGAGGTTCCTCCTGGAATACTGGGACCAGGGTGGAGGGCTCCAATGGTTTGCTCAAACCTGCCCGGAAGTCGGCAGCCACGAGGCTTGCGTGGATCGAGCCGCCTCTGGGGGGGCGAAGGCGTGCCACATTCACGGGGGAGTGATGGATTTCCTTTTCGCCCAAGGGCGACTCGAGGAGATTCCGCCCGTGGTCCGGAGGATCCGCGAGAAGGGAATGCTCGCCGGAATCGCGGCGCATAACCCGAAGGTCCATGAGTGGGCCGATTCCAATCTCGATATCGACTATTACATGTGTTCCTATTACATTCCGACCAGTCGCGACAGCTGCCCGGAACATGTTTCCGGAATGGAGGAGCTGTTCCTGGATGAGGACCGCCGGCGGATGACAGACCTCATTCCAAGGCTCTCTCGGCCCGTGATCCATTACAAAGTGATGGCGGCGGGCCGGAACGATCCACGCGAGGCATTTGAGGTTGTTGCGCGGAGCATGCGCGGCGGCGATCTGGTGTGTATCGGTGTCTTCACCAAGGATGACCCGGATATGCTGCGGAGCGATGTGAAGCTCTTCAACGAGGCGGTTGAGTCCAAGGAAATGCAGGGACATTTGGCGGTCTCAGGTTGACGCTAACCTCTCTTTCGGCGCCTGGGATCGCTGCTTGCCATAGGGAACCCTCCTTCCCCCCCAAGCGAGAGTCGAGGATCATGTGCCTGCGATGACCCTCCCTGAGACGCTGCTTCGATCCCTGGTGTTTCCGCTCGCCTCGTTCCGAGCGGGGAACCGGTTTTCCGAGGAGTATCGACTGCTCCGGGAGAGCCAGTGGTGGCCGCGCGCGCAGCTTCGCAAACTCCAGCTTCGACGGACCCGGGAACTTCTCGGCCAGGCCTTCCGCACAGTCCCTTTTTACCGCGAATGGCTGGGTGACCATGGGCTCTCGCCTGAGCAGGTTGAGCATCCGGACCAACTCAAGAGACTTCCCATCCTGACCAAGGAGATCCTCCGCGACCAGCCGGAGGGGAACCTGGTTTCCACCGCCGCGGGTCCCTCGGACCGGATCCCCTACAGCACCAGCGGCTCCACCGGCGAACCCTTCCGCTTCCTGGTGAACCGTCGCCTCAATGGCTCCAAAATCGCCCGCTACCTGAGAGAGATGTCGGTCTGGGGGATTGACCCCGGTACTCCGTTCCTCAAGGTCTGGGGCGCCGGTCGGGTCCCCACCTCCGGCTCGCGGTTTGAGAAGAAATTCTTCACTCGAACCCTCCTCAATCGCCGGGAAGAATCGGCCTTTGACCTGGATGAGCAGGGCGCGGATCGCCTGCTCGACCTCCTTCGCGCGAAGCAGTTTTCGGTCCTTGAGTCCTACACCAGCACGGCAATGTTCTTGGCGAGCCGAGCGCGAGAGCGGGGCATCGAACTCCCTTTGCTCCACACGGTCGTGGTTTCGGGCGAAACACTAACCGCCGAGCAGAAATGCTTCATCGAGACCTCCTTTGGGGCCGCCGTGATCAACGCCTATGGCAGCCGTGAATTCGGCCGCGTGGCGTTTTCAACACGGGATGGAGAGGGACTGTGCCTCTCGATGGAGGATTTTTACGCCGAGCTGCTGGAATTCGATCCGCCCGACCCGAGCGGACTCAGGCGGCTTGTCCTGACCTGCTTTTCAAACACCACTCAACCTTTCATCCGGTATGATACGGGTGACCTGGTCGAGGCGATCATCCCGGAGATCCGCTTGGGGAAGCGGGGCCTGGAGGTCTGGCGCGCGGTGCACGGCAGACTCGCGGAGCGCGTGGTGACCCCTTCCGGAAAACACCTCTCGGTGCATTTCCTGACCCTGCTCCTGGAAGACATGCAGCGCCAAGTCCGCCAGTTCCAGGCCGTGGTCGAAAACCCGGAGCTTCTCTCCCTCCTGGTGGTTCCCGGAGCGGAATTCAATCCGGAGATCGAATCCACCCTGCGCGTGAGGATCGAGCAACACATCGGCCCAGCGATGCGGGTCGAAATCCGCCGGGTGGATTCGATTCCCGCGAGCGGGGACGGCAAACGCCCGCTGCTGCGGTGGGCGTGATGGATTCGAGCGTCGCGCGCCGCGAGGCGCCGCCCCAATCCGGCCGACAGTCGCGGCTCTTCGATTGAGGGGAAATCGGTTTTATCCTCCAATTTCTCATGTCCCTTCGCGCTCGCTCCCTCCGCATGATATGGATGGCTCTGTTTGCGGTCACCCCGGTGTTCGCGGAGCAAGCCTTGCTTCGACCCGTGGCGGGCGACCAATTCCAGATTCACCAGGACATTGTCTGCTCCGGAACCTATTCCCTGAGCGGGTTCCCTTCCGGACGGTTCCATCAGGAGGTGGGGATCGACTTCGCCGCCACGGTTCACGATAGCCCGGAACCGCCGGGAAGCTGGCGCGCGAATTATCGCTTCGACCGTTTCCGGATTCTGAGCCGGATCGAGGGGGCCACCGAGACCTATGTGGAGATCGAACCCGGACGACTTGTGATCGATGGAACCACTGTCTACGACCGGAACCTCCGCCCGGATGAATCCGTTCCGATCCTCTGCCACCTCCTACTTGAGGACTTGAGCGCGACATTCAGCGCGCGCGGGGAGGTCCTGCGCTTCGAGGAGCGCAAGTCCATGCGAAACAACTTCCCCTTCTTGGAGCTGACTCAAGCCTTGCGTGAGACTTGGATCGAGCTCCCCGAGCGGCCGCTTGCTCCGGGGCTTCAGTGGCGCGAGGATCGCCCCGCGCGCATCCTTTCGGATCGCATCGTGGTCCCGGCGAGTCAGACTTACTCGGTTCAAGCGGTCCCGGAGGGGGACGATCAGCCGGCGGTGCTCGCCTTCGAGCGAGCCATCGACTCAAGACGACCTCGGAGGTTCCCGATCCCTATCGGGTCCTCCACACCCCTCTCTCTGCGCTACAACGCGATTGGTCCCGACCTGCTCGCCCCACCCCAGGAGTTGCTGATCCTCTCCCTGTCGATCAGCTCCAAGGGAAACCTGGAGTACCGCCGCGATTGGAAATACATGTCCCACAAGGAAACCCGGGACTGGATCGGGGTCACCATGGAGGTTCCCCGCCCGGATGGAACCGAGGTTCTCACCAAGAAACTGCTCTTCGACCGCGTGATTCGCACCACGGTGGAGCGGCGGACCGGCTCGGAACTTTCCGAGGAGGCGCGGGGAATCCTGTTTGGCGAGTAGCACGTGCCAAACCAGACTATCCTTCCCAGGGGGGCTTTGCTTTAATAGCCGCTTTCAAGGGCCCTCATTCCGGCCGATGTCCGGAATCCGGTCGGGTGTCCATCGAAAGGAGAGATGCACTGCAATGGCTTTCAGGAAAGCGTGGGTATGTCTGTTGGGCGTGTTGGTCGGCGCCCAGACTGTATGGGGGGTGGAACTCCGGCTCAAGTACGCCAAAGACCAGGAACAGAAGACCAAGGTCACGGTGATCATGGATGGGAAGGTGGAGATTGAAGGATCCCAGAGGATTTCCGCGAGCGCCACGGGAAACTTCGGGGTGACCATGGCCCAGAAGGTCCTCAATGTGGATGATCAGGGGGTCGGTGAAATCGAGTTCCGCCTGGATGGCTTCGATGTGAACACAAACGCCAAGGTGGACATGGGGACCGAAAAGCACGATTTTGGGGCCAAGATCAACGAATCCAGCGGGACCATCACCGCGGACGGCAAAGAGGAGAAGATCCCCATCTCCGGGGAGATCAAGTCCCAGAGCTGGACCGTGCGGATGAACAACCTGGGCGCGCCGGTGGGATTCGACCTGGACTCCAGCCAGATGGGCTCCGATGAGGCCGCCGAGGTCAAGAAGGTTTCCGATAACCTCGCGAGTTTTGTTTCACAGAGCGCCCCGCTGCCGGAGAAGGATGTGAAGGAGGGGGACACCTGGGAGAATGTGCTGTCGATCAAGGAGCTCACCGCCTCCCTCGCCAAGGACAACCCCATGCTTTCGGCCTTCACCGATCTGGGCATCGAGGATGTGAAGACGGTTAGCGCCCTCAAGGAGCTTCGCGATGAAGGCGGCTCGCAGCTCGCGGCCATTCAGTCCACCACCAACTTCCTGTGGAAGGATGGGAGCATCCCCCTCGGAATTGTGAACGTGACTGTCAACAAACTCGAGATGAAGAATGAATCGACCACCGAGGTGAACAACACCGCCGGGGTGATCGCAAGGACCAGCTCCATTGCCACGCTGGAATTCGACCTGGTGATCAACTCGGCGCTCGGCCCGGAGGGGCCGGCCACCTATAACGCCAAGGGGAGCATCAAGCTCGACTCCACCACGCTGACCGAATGAACCTGAGGCGCGGAGGCGCGGCCATAGGCGCGCGCCTCCGCGCACAACTCACCGCTTCCCGGTCCGCGACGCGAGGGCCAGCTCCAACACCTCATCCATGTTCCGGATGGTCCGGATGTCGATATCCCGCAGGATGGATGGGGGGATGTCCTCGAGGTCCTTTCTGTTTTCCTCCGGAATCAGGACATGCGCGACCTTGGCGCGGTGCGCGGCCAGCACCTTTTCCTTGATCCCGCCCACCGGGAGAACCTTCCCTCGCAACGTGATTTCACCGGTCATGGCCACATCCGGTCGCGCCGGCACTCCCGCCAAAGCGCTGATCAGCGCGGTGGCCAAGGTCACGCCCGCCGAGGGACCATCCTTGGGGATGGCCCCCTCCGGAAGATGGACATGCAGGTCGTAGCGCCGGTGGAATTCCTTGGGGATCCCGAATTGCTGGGCCCGTGATCGCGCGAAGGAAAGCGCCGCCCGCGCCGACTCCTGCATGACCTGCCCGAGCTGCCCGGTGAGCGCGAGGTCTCCCTTTCCCTCCAGGACCGCCACCTCGATGCTGAGCAGGTCCCCCCCCACCTCGGTCCAGGCCAAGCCGGTGGCAATCCCCACATCCGGCTGGCTGCGCTTCTTCTCGGTTTCGATGAATTTTGGGATTCCCAGAAGATCCCGAGTGGTCCCCGAGCCGACAGTCACCTTGGTTTTCTTCTTCGGATCCGCCGCCACGCCGCGCGCAACCTTCCGACAGATCGATTGGATCTCACGCTCCAGGTTCCGCACTCCCGCCTCGCGCGTGTAACGGCGGATGACCTCCTGAATTCCATCAACCGTGAAGGAAATGCTCTTGCCCGATAGGCCGGTCTCCTTGACCGCGCGCGGAACCAGGTAGCGCTTGGCGATCTGAACCTTCTCCTCCTCGGTGTAGGAGGAGATCTCAATGACCTCCATCCGGTCCCGCAAAGCGGGCGGCACCGGGTGCAACACATTCGCCGTGGTGATGAAGAAGATCCGCGAGAGATCGAACTCCACCTCCAGATAGTTGTCGCTGAAGTGACAGTTTTGCTCGGGGTCTAGGACCTCCAAGAGGGCGGAGCTCGGGTCTCCCCGGAAGTCGGCGCTCATCTTGTCGATCTCATCCAGAAGGATCACCGGATTCTTCATCCCGACCTTGCGAAGGGTCTGGATGATGCGCCCCGGCAACGACCCGATGTAGGTCCGGCGGTGCCCGCGAATCTCGGCCTCATCGCGCATGCCGCCCAGGGAGATGCGCGCGAAGCGACGGTTCGTGGCCCGCGCGATGGAGCGTCCCAGCGAGGTCTTTCCCACCCCCGGTGGGCCCACAAAGCAGAGGATCGGTCCGCGCGAGGCGGGGTTCAGTTTCCGCACCGCCAGATATTCGAGGATTCTCTCTTTGGGTTTCTTGAGGCCGTAGTGGTCTTCCTCGAGAATCTTCTCGGCCAGCGGGAGCTCGAGTGTCTCCTCGGTTTGAGCGTGCCAGGGAAGGTCGAAAATCCAATCCAGATAGGTCCGGACCACCGTGGCCTCCGGAGACAGCGGGGCCATGGAAGCGAGGCGATTGAGCTCTCGCTCGGCGCGCTGATGGACCTCTTGGGGGAGCTTCGCCGCCACCAGCTTGGCGCGATACTCCTCCACCTCGTCGCTCGGCTCCGCTTCCCGTCCAAGCTCCCTTTGAAGCGCCTTGATTTGCTCCGCGAGGTAGTATTCCCTTTGGGACTTCTCCATCTGTCCGCGGACCTCATCCTTGATCTTCTTTTCAATCTCAAGGATGTCGTTCTCCTGCTCCAGGAAGCTCGCCAGCAGGCTCAGACGGCGATGCACGCGCGGCTCCGCGAGAATCTGCTGCTTGACCTCCACCTTCACATACAGGTGAGCCGCGATTTGATCCGCGAGCAGGGAAGGGTTCTCCAGGCTCAGGATCGACAGCAGGTTTTCCTTGGGGATCTTCCGCTGCAGGCGCACATAGTTCTCGAAAAGCTCCGAGACATACCGGACGGAGGCGTTCAGGCGCGACGAGGGGCGGTATTCCTCGGGCATCGGCGAGCTCCGCGCCGCCATGGGGACATCTTCGCTGCCCCCGTCGGACACCTCGTGGATTCTCCTTCGCCCCAGGCCCTCCAACAGCACCTTCAGGCTGCCGTCCGGAAGACGGACCAATTGGAGGACCTGGCAGAGGGTTCCCACCTCGTGGAGGTCGCCTGGGCCGGGGTTGTCCGTCCCCACGTCTTTTTGAGTGACCGCGATCAGGCTCGTATCGTGCTCCGCCGCCATCTCGATCGCGATCGCGCTCTTTGGCCGACCGATAAAAAGCGGCGCGACCATGCCGGGGAACAGCACCACGTCGCGAAGCGGGAGAACCAGGTGCCCTTCCTCGCCGAGCTCCAAGGGTTCAGCATCCAGGAGGCTCGGCTGCTCGGTTTCCGGGCCCACTTGTGGGGCGATTCGATTTTCATCCATGACCGCGCGCGAAGTCTTCATCTTATTCCGTTTCCATTCCACGGCTCGTGCCGAGCCCGGAAAAAACTGGAGTCCTCTCCAATGATTGTCACCCGCCATGCACCTTTTTAGAAGCTATCCGAGGGGGGTTGTTCCAAGGCCGCGCTTCCCCGACAATGCCGTTTCTTATCGAGGGCTTGCTGTCACATGTCGGATTTGCGTCGGGATCCCATTTCCGGGAATTGGGTGGTGATTTCCCCCGAAGAAGAGGCCGGGGTCAAGCTGGACCGGTTTGTCCGCTTCGAAACCCCTCGCGAAGACTGCCCCTTTTGTCCGGGAAACGAGCGCGAAACCGGCCACAACATCCTCTTTATCCCCTCTGAGAATGGGGAGGCGGATGGCTCCTCCTGGTCTCTGCGCGTGATTCCCAACCGTCTGCCGGTCTTGCGCACCGAGCGCGCGCTGGAACGCGAGGGAATTGGGATGTTCGACCGCATCACCGGAGTAGGGGCGCATGAGATCATCATCGAATCCCCGCGGCACGACCTGCTCCTGCACGAATTCCCCGAGCGACGGATCGCGCGGGTCCTCACCGCCTGGAGAGACAGGGTCCTCGACCTCTCCAAGGACACACGGCTGCGATACATCTCGATCTTCCGGAACCAGGGGCGACGGTCCGGGGCGAGAATGAGCCACCCACACAGCCAACTGATCGCCACTCCGGTGATCCCCGTGGGGATTCGCGGGGAACTCTCCGGGGCGCGGGAGTATTTCGAGTACAAGGAGCGCTGCGCGTTCTGCGACCTGGTGGACCAGGAGCGCGAGGAGAAGGTTCGACTTGTGACCCAGAATCGTGGGTTCGTGGCCTTCTGTCCCTTCGCCTCGCGGAACCCTTTCGAGGTCTGGATCCTACCGCGCGTTCACTCGCACCGCTACGAGACCGTTTCCGCCGATGAAATCTCCGATTTGGCTGAGGTCCTCAAGCAGGTCGCCATCGCCCTGGCGGAGTCGCTTCTCATTCCGGATGTAAACGTGGTCCTTAAGACTTCTCCACGTCCCAAGCCGAGACGGGACCAGTGGACCACGATCGAGGAGGATTTCCACTGGCACATTGAGGTCATTCCCCGAATTACGCGATTCAGCGGGTACGAGCTGGCCACGGGGATGTTTGTGAACCCAACCCCTCCCGAATCCGCCGCCGCCTACCTGAGAGACACCCTCTTCGAGGTCTCACGACGCCGAGATGACGCCCAGGACCAGTGAGGGAGCCGGAGAGATCCAGGCAAGGAGCGAGGTCTGGCGCCTGTTTGTCGCGGTCCCGCTCTGGGGGAGTTTCCGGGAGCTCGCCCGGCCCCGCCACGACGAATTGCGGAAGCTCGCCTACCCTTTTCGGTGGGTTCGCCCCGAGCATTGGCACCTCACGCTCCACTTCCTTGGAGACACGCCGATCTCAAAGCTCGAACTCCTCAAGGATTCGCTTACTGAAGAAGTCTCTCGAATTCCTTCCTTTCGGATCGAGGTTGGAGGGCTGGGCGGTTTTCCTCGTCTCTCCAAGGCGCGCGTGCTATGGGTGGGGGTGAGGGTTGGCGCGGAGAGGCTCGTTCGACTCGCGGAGGCCGCCAAGGCGGCTTGCGTTCGCGCCGGATGCCCCGGTGACAAGAAGCGCTTTGAGCCGCACCTCACCCTGGCGCGCGCCAAGCAGGAGCCGCTCTCGGTGAAGGTTCCACCCGAAATCCATGCCGCCGCTTGGGGAGTGGAGGAGGTCCGCTCCATCACCCTGGTGAGAAGCGAACTTGCCAGGACCGGCCCCACCTACACACCCCTTGTGGAGGTTCTTTTTGGCCCCAGGGCTGAAAGCCGCATGCCGATGGAGAAGGACTGATGGAACGAGGAAGCTCCAAGAACAGTCTTTACCATGGAGACAACCTCGACATCCTGATGCGCCATGTCGAGGATGATTCCGTGGACTTGGTCTACCTCGACCCCCCTTTCAAGAGCAACCAGGACTTTTCCCTTTCCTCGGAGCCGGTGGCCGACACCGAGGGCCCCGCCGGCCGTGTCGCCTTCGGGGACACCTGGAGGTGGGACGAGAGCGCCGAGCTGGACCTCCAGCGCGCCATGGAAAGCGGGGCAAGGATCGCGAGGATTCTCCGCTCGCTGCGGGACCTTGTGGGGGAAACCGGCATGCTGGCCTATCTTTCGATGATGGCTCCCCGAATCGGCGAGCTTCATCGGGTACTTAAGCCCACCGGAAGTCTCTACCTCCATTGCGACCCGAGCGCAAGCCATTACTTGAAACTCCTTGTGGATTCGGTCTTTGGAGCAAAGAATTTCCGGACCGAAATCATCTGGAAGCGCGGCAGCGCCCACAACGACACCAAGCAGGGGCGATGTCAACATGGTCGCATCCACGATGTGATTCTCTTCCACGGCAAGAGCGACAGATGGACCTGGAACCCTCAGCACACACCTTATGACCGTGAGTATGTGGAATCGTTCTACCGCCATGTGGAGCCGGGGACCGGGAGACGGTACCGGCTTGGCGATTTGACCGGTCCTGGCGGGGCGAACAATGGGAATCCTGAGTATGAGGTCCTCGGAGTAACCCGTTACTGGCGCTACACCAGGGAGAAAATGGAGCAACTCATAGTGGAAGGGCGCGTGGTCCAGTCCCGACCGGGCGCGGTTCCGGCCTACAAACGGTATCTGGATGAGATGCCGGGAGTGCCGCTCCAGGATGTGTGGACGGATATCAGGCCGGTGGGTGCAAGGGCCGCCGAGCGTGTCGGTTACCCCACGCAGAAACCCGAGGCCCTCTTGGAGCGGATCATCCGTTCCTCGAGCAACACGGGGGACTTGGTGCTCGATCCCTTCTGTGGGTGCGGGACAACGCTTGTGGTGGCGCGTCGGCTCAACCGTCGCTGGATCGGAGTCGATTCCTCCCGTGCGGCGATTGCCGCCACGCTCGCCCGCCTGCGGGGTGACCTCGGCGAGACAGCGGATTCGGATTACAGATTTGTGGAGGCGGGGGAAGAGGTGAGCCATGCCCGCTAAACCAGCTCCCGCCGCAGACCTCGGTTCCCTTCGCGCCCTCCTCAACCTCCTCCGGCGGGAACGGGAACTGGTCGAAATCGAGACCGAGGTCGATCCCGACCAGGAGATCGCGGAGATCCACCGTCGGGTCATCGCGGCAGATGGTCCCGCCCTTTTTTTTAAGCGCCCCAAGGGGAGCTGTTTTCCGGTGGTCACCAACCTTTTTGGAACCCCCCGGCGAGTCGAGATGGCCTTTGGCCCGCGACCTCGCGAGGTGATTCGCGGTCTGGTGGATTTGGTCCATTCGGGTGGTCCTCCCGACCTCATGACCCTTTGGCGCTCACGGTCCCTTGTGGCTCAAGCCCTCCGCCTGGGAACCAAGCGCAAGTCATCGGGCCCCATCCAGGAGGTGATCGAGACCGAGCCTGACCTTTTTTCCCTTCCGGTCATCAAGACCTGGCCGGAGGATGGGGGACCGTTCTTCACCCTTCCGCTGGTCCTCACCCGCGATCCCAAGACTCAGGTTCCCAATCTGGGGATCTATCGCATGCAACGTCATGATGCCACCACCACCGGGATGCATTGGCAGATCGGAAAGGGCGGGGGATTTCACCACTGGACCGCGCGCGAGCTCGGCCAGTCTCTCCCCGTTTCGGTGTTTCTCGGTGGGCCTCCGGCGCTGTTCCTGTCCGCGATCGCGCCGCTTCCGGAAGGGATTCCCGAATTGCTCCTCACAGGCTTGCTGCTGGGACGCAAGCTCCCGGTCCTGGAGGACAAGCCCAGTGGTCATCCGATCCCCGCCGAGGCCGAATTTGCCTTGCTTGGGGAATCGCCCCCCATTGAGACCCACCCCGAAGGCCCGTTTGGAGACCATTACGGTTATTATTCCCTCACTCACGACTACCCGATCTTCCGCTGTCACCGGATGCTTCGTCGCCGGGATGCGATCTATCCGGCCACCGTGGTCGGAAAGCCGCGTCAGGAGGACTTTTACCTGGGCGACTACATCCAGGAACTCCTGAGTCCCCTCTTTCCGGTGGTCATGCCCTCGGTGGTGGACTTGTGGAGTTACGGCGAGACCGGCTTCCATTCCCTCTCCGGCGCGGTGGTGAAGGATCGCTATGGGCGCGAGGCGATGATGTCCGCCTTCCGCATCCTGGGCGAGGGTCAGCTCTCCCTCACCAAATTCCTCCTGCTCACCGACAAGCGAGTCGACCTCAAGGATTTTCCGCGATTCCTGGAACACATCCTGGCCCGCAGCCGCTGGGAGACAGACCTCTATGTCTTCTCGAATCTGTCGATGGACACCCTGGATTACGCCGGTCCCAGGGTCAACGAAGGCTCCAAGGGGGTGCTGATGGGATTGGGATCCGCCATCCGGGAGCTCCCCAAGGTTTGGGAGGGAATGCCTCCGGGCGGGGTGTTGGACCCCCAAGTCTTCTGCGCCGGTTGTCTGGTTGTGGGCGGCCCCTCCTACGCCGAAGATACCGAATTCCCAGCCAGACTCGCAAAAGACCCTGCGCTGGATGGATGGCAGTTGGTGGTTCTGTGCGACAGGCCCAAACAATGCGCGGCGAGCGTGATCAATTTCCTCTGGACCGCCTTCACCCGCTTTGAACCCGCCACGGACTTGCACCCGCGCTCCCTCACGGTCCACCGCCACCACATTTCCCACACCCCTCCGGTGGTCCTGGATGCCCGAATGAAACCCTGGTACCCGAAGGAGCTCTTCGCTTCGCTGGAGGTGTCCGGAATGGTGACTCGACGCTGGAAGGAGTACTTTCAAGGGGGAGGGGTCGAGATGGGATCCAGCGATTTGGCGCACATCACCCCCACATTCGACTAAACTTGGCGTTATGAAAATTCACCTCCCGCTCTTCTTGGGGATGTTGTGGGCCGTTGGAGGCTGGATTGAGCCGGGGGCCGCTCTCGCCCCCGCTGTCCCGGTTCCCCCCGAAGAGGTTTTCTCCCTATCCCTTGGCGCCACTCGTGAGTTGCAGTGCGACCGACAGACTCTCGGCGGAGCAGGGAAGGTTACGGATTCCCCGAAGATCGAGGCCCGCCTGGAGGCCTTCCGGAGGACAATCGCCGAGGAGGCCCAAAGCCGTGTGGGGAAAACCTCGGGGCTTTCCGCCCAGGACCTCAAACGCCTCAATCTCTCCCGCCTTACTCACCCCAAGGTGGCCACCGTTCGCGATGATGGGACCATCCAGATCGATGTCCGAGTCGCGAACTTCACTCCATCCGTGCGGTCGGAGCTGGAGGGCTCGGGATTCATCGTGGAGCTTGGCGCGCCCTCGATCCGGACCTACCAGGGATGGATCCCCTTTGACCGTCTGGAGGCGCTTGCCGCGCTGCCGTCCGTGGTCAAGGCGGAGCTCCCCGACTATGCCTTCTCGCGAACCGGAAGCGTGAACTCTCAAGGGGATGCCATCCACAACGCGGATGATGTCCGCGCGCTCGCCTCGCCCGGTCCATACAACGGGAGCGGGATCAAGGTCGGCGTCATTTCCGATGGCGTGAACAATCGCGCGAGCGCCATCGCCTCCGGGGACTTGCCCCCAGGCGGCATCACTCTGGTCCCTGGTTTCACCGGCAATGGGGACGAAGGCACCGCCATGTGTGAGATCATCCATGATCTCGCCCCGGGGGTCTCCCTTTTCTTCGGGGGACCCTCGACCTCGGTCGGGATGGTGACGCTCATCAACACGCTCGCCACCACTTACGACTGTGATGTCATCTGCGATGACCTGGGCTTCTATGGTCAACCTTATTTCGACGATGGAACCGTGGCGAGCGCGGTCATCAGCGCGATCAGCGCCGGCGGGGTCTCTTACTGCACATCGGCGGGGAATGATGGGGCCCGTCACTACCAAGGGACTTTCGACAATCCCGGGGGCGGGGTCTCGGTCAACGGCAACTTCCTGCACGACTTCAAGGCCGGGATTGGGGTCGACCAGGGCCTGAACTTCTCCCTCGCGCCGGGCGCCACCCTCACCGTGTTCCTTCAGTGGGATGACCTCTTCGGCGCCTCCGGAAACAATTACGACCTGTTCATCATCAACAGCAGCTTCACTGCGGTGCTGACCGGGAGCGCGGCGGTGCAGAATGGAGACGATAACCCCTTTGAGGCCGCCGCGTACACGAACACGGGAGCTTCCACGATCCAGGTCGTGGCGGGAGTCACGCGTGTCTCAGGGACCACGAAAACGCTAGAGATATTCGGACTGGGGGTGAACTCCGCCGCCGATGATGACGCCACGGGCGTGGACAGCGTTTTCGGGCACCCGGCGGTCGAAGCGGCCATCTCCTGCGCCGCGATCAACGCCGCAGACCCGGGCAATGACGACATCGCCTTCTACAGCTCCCGGGGGCCTTCAACCCTTGCTTTTCCCGCCGAGGTCCGCGACACCCCGTTCATCACCGGGACCGATGGAGTCTCCGTGACAGGCGCGGGAGGCTTCTCCAATCCCTTCTTTGGAACCTCCGCCGCGGCTCCGCACTTGGCCGCGCTCTGCGCGCTTATCCTGGACAAGGATCCGATGCTCACCCCCGCGCAGGTTCAGCTTGCCCTTTCGACGGGCGCTGCGGATCGTGGCGCGGCGGGCTTCGACAACACCTTCGGGCATGGACTGGCGGATGCGCTCGCGTCGGTGAACAGTCTTCCCGATCCCACCCCCACCCCCTCACCCACTCCAACGATCACAAACACCCCAACTTCCACCGGAACTCAGACCGACACCCCAACGATGACTCAAATCCCGACCATCACCCCCACGCCTTCCCCAAGCGGGACCCTTTCCCACACCGCGACGGAGACCCCCACGGGAACCGCGACGGATACCCCAACGATCACCCAGACCCCCACCGAGACCGTGACCGATACTCCGACCCAATCCCACACTCCGACAAGCAGCGCGACCCCCACCGCGACCCTCACCAGCACCCCCACTCGGACAAGCACCCCTTCACAAACGCCGACCGCGAGCGCCACCGAGACCCGCACCGCAACACTGACCCCCACGGTGACCCCCTCCCCGACCGATGTGTCTTCCTTTGAGCTGTTTTGATCCCGGCTGTGGCCACTCGCCGGTTCGGTCCCCTGCCTTTACTCGCGCCCATGTGCTAATTTCCATCGGTTTATCCGTTATCCCAATCCATACCCAAGGCGCCGCCTAGAGGAGTCCACGATGAGCATGTTTGAGAAGTATGAAGACCCGAAACACGGGTCCCCGATCACCCTGGAGAAGGGGAGCCTCAAAGTCCCGAACGATCCGATCATCCCGATCATCATCGGGGATGGCATCGGGACCGACATCACCCCCACCGGCATGAAGGTGCTGGATGGCGCGGTCGCCAAGGCTTATGGCGGCGAGCGCAAAATCGCCTGGTATGAGGTCTACGCGGGCGAGAAAGCCAACGAGAAGTTCGGCGATTGGATCCCCGACGACACCTTCGAGGCCATTCGCCGCTTCCATGTGGCTCTCAAAGGGCCCCTCACCACGCCGGTCGGCGGCGGGATCCGCAGCTTGAATGTCACCCTGCGCCAGGTTCTCGACCTGTTCGCGTGCGTGCGCCCGGTGCGCTACTTCGAGGGGGTTCCCTCGCCGGTCAAGGAGCCGAACAAGCTCAATGTGGTCATCTTTCGCGAAAACACCGAGGATGTGTACGCGGGCATCGAATCCGCGCAAGGGGAGGAGGTCACCAAGAAGGTCATCAACTTCCTCAATGAGGCCTACAAGAAGAATATCAGCGCCGACAGCGGCATCGGGATCAAGCCGATTTCGGTCACCGGCAGCAAGCGCTTGGTCCGCGCCGCGATCCATTACGCCATCCACCACAAGCGCCGCTCGGTCACCCTGGTCCACAAGGGCAACATCATGAAGTACACCGAAGGGGCCTTCCGCGATTGGGGCTATGAGCTTGCCCGCGAGGAATTCGCCGATAAGACCATCAGCGAATCCGACCTGTGGGATAGGCAAGGCGGGAAGCTCAAGGACGGCCAGGTTCTGATCAATGACCGAATCGCCGATGCCATGTTCCAACAGGTGCTCTTGCGTCCGGATGAGTACGATGTCCTGGCCACGCCGAATCTGAACGGCGATTACCTCTCGGATGCGTGCGCGGCGCAGGTCGGCGGCCTGGGACTGGCCCCCGGGGCGAACATGAATCTCGAAACCGCGCTCTTTGAAGCCACCCACGGCACCGCGCCGAAGTATGCCGGTCAGGACAAGGTCAACCCCGGCTCGCTGATCCTGTCGGGCGTGATGCTTCTGGAGCATCTCGGCTGGCAGGAGGCGGCGGACCTGGTGGTCAAGGGCCTGGAGAAGACCATCATCCAGAAACGGGTGACCTATGACCTGGAGCGCCAGATGGAGGGCGCGAAGCTCCTCAAGTGTTCCGAATTCGGTTCTGCCATTGTGGAGAATATGGGGTAGACTTGGAGTGGGGTGGGGTTGTCCCCGCGAGCTTCGACCGCGCAACCCCGTACCGCGCGCGTGTGCAAGCGGGTCCGGGCGAACCGCACCCCTACGGTCGCGGCGCGGGCTCGCCCTCCGGTGGAATGCAGGGGGACTCCCCTTCCGCGCGAAGACTCCCCAAGCCCAGCGGGATGAACTGTGCGAGCGCCAACCCCGTGAAGATGAAAAACCCATGCTGGGCGGCGGGGGTGGCGAAGAACTCGGACTTGAAGAAAAGAGCCCAGAACACTGTGGCCACTCCGAGAAATGCGGCGCTCATCAATCGCTGAGGCATCGACGGTCTCCTCGAAAGGACCGGAGAGGATACCCGAGTCCTTTTCGCCGATTGGTAAACCCAGACACCGGGGAACCCCAGGCCTATCAGATAGGCGCACACAAACACACGGGTCCAGTAATCCCCATGGGTGCTGCTGATCACCCCGCCCCCAATTAGAAGGACGAGGGGAAAAACCGCGCCCAAGGCCAGGAACAGGATGCCGCGTGTCCGATTGTCAGGCATGCGCCACACCTCCTAAACGGTATCGCTCATTATAGCTCGCCCGCGCCCGTAACCGTAAGGGCGTGTAACTCCCCTCCCGCGCGCGGGAGGGACTGTGGGAGGGTCACCCTCAGCCCCCCTCGCGCCAGTCCTTCACCAGGAGCTTGAAGAGATGCTCCGGGCCGATGGCGGAGTTGCCCGGCTCGGTCGTGTCAAAGTACACCTGCTGGAGGTCCGGGCCAAGTTCCTGTTTGCTCTTGCCCCACAGCGGCAGCAGGCGCAGCAGGTCGCCGGCGTCCACCACCCCGTTGCCATCCAGGTCCGGCAGGATGTACACCCGCGCGGTGCCGATCTCCCCGACCGTGAGCGCCTTGCCGTCCAGCGCCGAGGGATTCGTCTCCAGCAGCGCCTTCTCGCGCTTGCTGAGATCGACCGGAATGACATCCACGCGCCAAAACTCGGCGCCCTGGGTGTAGAGGTTGGAGATTTCCGGTTGACCCTGGACAAACGGAATCAGATTCCCGCTGACTTCCGGGCGCAGGGTCCAACTCACCCCATCGGTGGACTCGAACCACTGGAAGACATAGGTCACAAAGTCGCCGTCCGGGTCGATGCTTTCCTGGGTGATCAGCACCGCCAGTCCGACATTCGGATTGGGTTTTTCGGGGAGGATTCTGACCCCGGGGGCGGTGGGCGGCGAGTTCCGGATGACCACCGAATCGCTCCCAAAGGGACCCTCCACCGCGCCATCGAAAGGGGTCACCCGACACTCGATGGTCTGGCCCTTGGCGGTGAAAACATGGCTGAGGGAAGGGCCGGTGACCGGCCCGAATCCCTCCACCTCGATCTGGACACCATCCCGGTACCAAGCGTAGGACAGAGTGACATCGTTGCCTTCGGGGTCCACGCTCCCACCGGCTTGGCAGAAGAGGTCGTCATTGGTTTTCGGTAGGTCCGGTAGGATATTCACTGAGGGCTGTGAGGGGGGCTGGTCCACGGGAGTGAATGTGGGGGTCGGCGTCCGGGACGCGGTGGGGGTCCGTGTGGCCCCCGGAGTCGGAATCTCATTCACCCATCCGGGGATGTCGCTGAGCACCCACCTCGGATCACTCTGTTCGGGGAGTGTGGACTGTCCGAGGGGGGCATCATTTCCTGTTCCAGATATGTCATGAGCAATCTGGCCTTCGCCTTCGTCGAAACGCCAATAGGCCACCAGCCCAAATTCCGTTTCGTTAACCGGATGAAGGCGGTTCTCATAGACCTCCTCATGGCTTCTGGCGATCTCCCAGATTCGGATTTCGTCCATTCGCCCCTCGAGGAAACCGCAGGTTCCATAGCAGTCATTCCCTCTGGCAATGGCCTTGGGGATAAATGGCTGGGTCCAATAGCCGGAGGACTCCAGGACCCCGTTGATGTAGAGCTTCATGGTTCCGGATTGACGGGTGATGGCGATATGGGTCCACTCGGAGAAATCCTGCAATGTTTGCGCAACGACAATATCGGGAAGGCTCGTCCCCGCGTAGTAACGCCAGCGGCGATCGTGGCAATTGATGTCCTGTCCGAGGCCCACCTGCCCCACAATGGCATCCGAGGCATTGATGATCCCACCCATGAGAAAGACCCACGCTTCGATGGTGAAATCGCCCGGGATGTTCAAATCATTCATGTCCAGCCAATCGTTCACTCCATCAAACTCAAGCGCGTAATTGGCGTTTTCAACACCCAGAGCCCCGACACCGGGGGTCGGGGTGGGAAGAACCGCTTGGGATGCGGCGGGTGCTGCACCCAAGAGGATAAGGATGCACAAAAGGCATTCCGCTTTCCGCATCAACACGCCCTTTAGCATGACCATGCCCTCCCTTTTCAGGACGATTGGATGGACGGCTTTTACGGAAAAGGAGACCTTCGATTGAGAATAATAGAACGACTATTAAGGAAGTTCAATAACCAAGAGGGCGCATTCGGAAGGCGAGACACCTGCGACTAAGGCAGCGGTGGGGCGGTAAACATCTCTGCTGGGAAAGGGGTCGGACTCGGGAGGTTGGACCCCGGGGCGCGCCACATCAGCCAGACGAAGTAAGGCACCCGCACATCCGGTCCATGATCAAATTCCGCCCGAAAACGGTGGATTCCTTGCTGCAGGTTATGGGTCACGTATTGCCCATCCTCCCTTGAGGCGGCCCCGCGTCCCTGAATCCAGACCTTGTCCCCAATGGTGATGGTGACATTCTGGGGATGGGCCCCAATATGGACGGGACCGCTCTTTTCTTGCCGGACAAAGCCCTCATAGACCACCTTCGTCGGTGGACGGCCCTCGGTGGCGTCGGGGAGGTTCCAATCGAACAGTCTGGGCACCTGGCGAGTGGCGACCAATTCATCCCCCACGTAGTACTTTGCGAGCAGGCCGTGGCGCAAGCGAATCTTTCCCTGTTCCCATTTCGCGAAAGTTTCTCGAACCTGGTCGCGCGTGACATGAACCGCCGCGAAATTGAACCGCCCCCAGGGAGACTTCCCAGAAACCAATTCCCCTTTCGGATAGAGGTCCATCATCCAATCCACGAGCCCTTCGCCGGTCCGCATGACCACAAAGTAGGCATCCTTCGTGTCGATGTCCCTCACCGGCATGTTTCCGACATCGAACTTGAGGACCTTGCGGGGATTCCCAGAGGTCAGGTCTCCCTGATAGAACCAGAAGTTGTGCTTGGAGTGGAGCTGCGGGTCCACGAAGACCGTGGTTTCGAGGGGCAGGCTCCCGGCGTACTCCGCGGCAAAGGCCTCATCCGGGAGGAAGCTCTCATAGAAGGGTTCGCTTGCGGGTCGCTCTTTGAAGTAAAGACGATAATCATCCTGGTAGATGAACCAGCATCCGATCAGAGTGGCGAGCACGGCAACCGGCAGACCAAGCAGGGGAATGCGCGCCAGGGCGCGATAGACCTCTCGCCAAGCGAGAGACGCAAGGATCAAGAGCGGCGCGAGCGCGTCAAACATCCGCGAGGCGTGAGGCGATTCCCAAGTCACCATGTCGGGGAGCAGTCCAAAAAACACCAGGAGGATTAGCAAGCGCGAGATCGGGTTCGCCAAAGTGAGCAGCCCATACGCCAGCCCCAGCACGGTGAGCGCGGCGGGAATCATCGAGAGTTGCGGGGCATAGACCAGATTGTGGCGCCCGTTCTGGTCCCCGATCCAATGCATGCCGAGGAGGGTCTTGGTGGCCATGTCCTTGAGCGGGTATTTCCAATTCGGCACATTGAAGACCGATGTTTCCTTGGCGCGCTTGGTGAACGCGTACCAGTCCTCATATGAGGCATTCAGAAATGGAACCATGAGAAGCAGCGCCACCGCCACCATGAGAGCAAAACCAACCCAGTCCTTGCGCGCCACTCGCCACAACAGAACATACGCCGCAAAGGCTCCGAGCAGGGGCGGGACCATAAGCCATCCCCTGGTCCGCACGAGGTATTGAGGGAAAGCCTCGGGGAACCCCTTCACCACAAGCACTTGGTTGGCGGCCACCAATTCCTGAAAACTTCCGCGCGCGCCGTGAATCACCGCAAGGGCGATCAACGACGACAGGACTCCCACCCCCGAGGCGATCAGAAAGGGACGCGGCTTCAGTCGAAATTCCCGCCACCAGGAGAAGGGCAACAGAAGAAAGAAGAGCGCCACGGCCACCGCGAAAAGCCTGAAGTTGGAGTAGGAATAGACTCCACTTCCCAGGAATATCCCAGCGATTCCATACAGCAGGAATGCTCCCAGCGGGCGCTTCGAGTCCCTCGCGGCTTGAAACAGGCCCCTGACCCCCCAAGGCCCTCGCGGACCGATTCCTCCATTCGTGGCTTGATGGGTGGCTGTCGCCGGTTCGATCTGGGTTTCCGATTCCTCGTATTCGGGAACGATATTCTCCGGCTTCGGATCTGTTTCCTCGGAAGCTTTCGCGCCGGATGGGACTTCCGCAATGCTGGGGGCTTTGCGAGTGGATTCTCGGCATCCGCCGAGTCTCCAGGCCGCGAAGAAGAATGCGAGCGCGCCGATTTCGAAGAAAGGACAGAGAATCTGTTCCATGCCCCAACGGCTGTAGTTCACATGCCAGTGGGACACCGACAGGAGGAACGCGATCAACAGGCCCATGCGGAGCGAAAACATGCGCCAGCCGAGTAGGAAGTAGAGGATCACGGTCGCGAAACCGACCACAGCCGCAGTGCCCCGGACCGCGTACACTCGGCTTGGCCAAGGCCAATCCAGCGTGATTGCCAAGAGTTCCACAAACAGCGCGGTCCGCTGGGTGCTCATCGAATGGAGGTAGATCGCGTGCTCGCCGGTCTTGCGGATCCGTTCGGCGTCCATCACATTGATTCCCTCATCCAGCCACAGGCCCGGAGGGAGCTCCACCAAGCCGTAGAAACGGAATCCTTGGGCGATCGCCAAGATCAGGACAAATGCCGTTGCCCCCAGCCAAGCCGGGAGTCGGAACGTCGGAGGAACGCTGGGCCACCAATCCGGCGGGGAGCCTTTCCACCACCTCAGCAGTTTGGGGAGGAGCAGGGAACAGACAAGAAAAAAAGTGAACAGGAGAAGGGCTCGGATATAGCCCGCGAGGCCCGGTTCCCACTGCTTCTCATGAAGCGGGAGCGGCGCCCAAAAGGATTGGGCAAGAATCGCCTGCCAGACCGAAACGCAGCCTAAGAGGGCAAGGAGCAGGGAAATCGCGACCCGCGCCAACCTTGACCGCGATCCGATGCTCGGTTCCAAGGGTTTCTCCAAGGCGCCGGCGGCGGCTTCCGCCGCCGCCGCCGGCAATCTCCTCACTTACTTCCCATCCACGTGCGGGGCCAGTTCGGCCACCTCAGCAGCGCCGTAGTAGATGATGCTCAAGGGGTCATGCGCCTGCAGGCCGAACACGCCGCTCTTGAAGCGGTCCTTCGGGTCCACCCAGGTCGATACCGGCATCCCGTTCACCCAGGTCTGGTAGCGGTTCCCGACCGCGTTGATGTCCATCCAGAACCACTCGTTGTTCTGGGCATACACGGCCGGGGCCTTCACAAAGTGGTAGAACCCCCCGGTGGTGAAATCCTCCGGCTCATTAAACACCTGCGCCTCCAGCCCCTCCGGCCACTTGCGGAAATCATCCCCCGGATGGCGCGGCCCGCGCATGAACACCCCGCTGTTGCTGCTGTTGTCCTCGCGCGGCTCGGTCTTGATCTTGAAGCGCGCGTGGAAATCGCCGTAATCGCCGTTGCTCTCCACATACCCCGGCCCGCCTTGAATCCGGATCACCCCATCCACGACCTTGATCTCCACCGGCTCGCCGGTCTTGGTCTTGACCTTCCAATTGGCGAAGTCCTTGCCGTTATACAGCGGCTTGAGGCCGAGCGGGCGAATCCAGACCTTGCGGAACTTGACCGTGGTCTTGTCGTCGTGCATCTGCAGTCCGATGCGCCCGTGCTTGAAGGTCTCATCGCTCCCATCCGCCACCTGCTCGCCGTTCAGCTTGACCGTAATCTGCGAGCCCTCGGCGCGGATCTCGGTGGTGTTCCACTGCTCGTCGGGGGTGGAAACCTTCTTGGCCTTGATCCGGTTGTAGATGCTTCCGGTGGGGTTCTTGGTGTCGTCGTCATCGATCTGGGATTCGTACCCGTTGACCCAGGGTTTGCCGTCGGTCCCGGCGCGGAAGAAGATTCCGCTGTTGCCGCCCTTGGAAACCCACCATTCGACAATCAATTCAAAATCCCCGAAGGTGGCGACCGAGGCCAGCCAGCCGTCGCCGGTCCCGACCACCTCGATGGCCCCATCACTGACCTTCCAATCGGCGGCGGTTCCGACCGGCTCCCAGCCGGTGAGGTCCTTGCCGTTGAAGAGGGCGATCCAGCCATCGTTGTTGGCCTCGGCGGGGACAATCGAAGGCTCCTTGGTTCCGGCGGTCGCCGAGAGCGAAAGCCCCACCAAACCCACCAGGACCAGCTTCAAGTGGCGCTGTTTCATGGATGAAAACTCCTTTCGGATAGGGGAAATGGCAATTGCGCTTCGACGGTCGAAACCGCCCGAGCGCTCACAAGGGGTTCATCTTCGCAAAGCGAGGGGGAAAAGGGAACGGGTGCGCTTGCGTCATACACCCCTCTCACCTCCTCCCAAACCGTCCCTTCCACCCATTCCCGATGACCTCCGAGACCTGCTCTTGCGTCCACCCAAAGGTGGTCGCCACTCGGTGGATCTCCTCGCTCAGGGTGACCCCGAAGAGCGAGGGATCATCCGTGTTCAAGGTGATCCGAACACCGGTGCGCAGGAGTTGATCGACCGGATGCTCGGCGAGCGAAGGGGACGCGCCCAAGGCCACATTCGCGCTGGGGCAGACCTCCAGCGGAACCCCGCGCTCAGCTAAGAACGACACCAACCCGGGATCATCGACCGCGCGGATGCCATGGCCGATGCGCTCCACCCGCCATTCCTCGAGGGCCACGCGGACATGCTCCGAAGGCCCGGTTTCCCCGGCGTGCGCGGTGAGGCCCAGCCCCGATTCGCGCGCCTCGCGAAACAGCCGGACAAAGGCGCTGTCCTCCTCCGAGGTCCCCTCATACCCGGCGATATCGAACCCCACCACCCCCCAGCGCCTTCCCTCCACCGCGAGATTCAGCGCGAGCCGCCCGGTCTCGATCCCAAGCACCCGTGGGAAGTCCACAATCCACCCGACCTCGATCCCCCACTTCCGATGGGCTTCCCGGGCCGCCGAGGAGAGTCCCTCGGAGATCGCCTCGATCGCCACCCCCCGCGAAAGGTGCGAGGTCAGGGTGACACGCGGCTCAGCGTAGGCAATTCCATCCGCCGCCATGTCTTCAAATGCCTCCAGGGCCACCCGCTCAAAATCCTCGGCGGTTCGCAGGAGTGGAAAGAGGCCGATAAAGCGCTCGACAAACTCGAAGAGACTTCCGGTGGTAAAGGTCCGAACCCAATCGGACGGCGCCGGGCAGGGCGGGGGATGCCCGTGGAGGGCCGCGAGCTCGAACGCCGTGGCGGGGCGCATCGCGCCGAGCAGGTGGACATGCAGCTCCGCCTTGGGTTGCTCCCGAATCCAGTCCAGTGTCGGAGGCCGCGCCTGATCTCCTCTTGCGTTCATCCCGTAACGTTGCCACGCTTTCCGGCATGGAGCAATCGTGTTTGGGACTCCCCAGAGTTGAGACCGTTCCAAGGAGCGCGCAGGGTTCTTACCGCGCCCTGGAGGCGGAGGTCCGTCGCGCGGGCTGGCAAGTGGTGGGCAATTCCGAGGCGGAGGAATGGAAACAACCCTCGGCGCGCATCGAGCCCCATCTTCCTCGGATGGCGCCATATGGCGCGGAGGGGACCTTGCGCGTGGAAGGGGCTTTCGAGCTCGAACTGGGCCCCAATCGGGTTCTCAGGGTTCGTCACCACCGGGGTCTCTCGCACGCCTTCCAGGAGGTTCGTCGGCAGTTTCTTCTGAACACGGTTCGGGGCGGGACGTTCCGCTGGACTGCGATGACTGCTGTTCCACGGGTTCCTCTTCGCGCGGTTCGCTTCTCCCCGGACTCCTGGCGGTCGCCGGAATTCCGCGCGCGTCTCGATCATCTTTCCGCCCTCGGTTTCAACGCCGTCGCGGTGGATGCCATTCCGATTCCGAGGATCAGTCCCGATTTAAGGGATGAGGCGCACGCCGCCGAATGGGAACGTCCCCTGGCGGAGCTCATTCGCGAGCTCAACCGAGAAGGCTGGTGGACCTTAGTCCTGCTTCCGATCGAGCTCGACCTTGGGATTGCCCCAGGATGCGCCGAGACCCATTTCGGGGCGCCCCTATGTCGTCAGGTTCCCGCCAATCGGCGGCGGATGCTTCACCGTTTCGAGACCGTGGTCCGTCACCTGTGCGAAGCCCGCGCCATCGGGTTTGCAATTACCGATTGGCGGCGATGCGCTTGTCCCCAATGCCGGGTCGTCCCATTCGAGGAAGAGGCGGCCTATTACCTCCGAGCTTACAGCGCGGTGCTGAAGCGCTTTGCCCCGGAGACAGAGATGTGGGTTGCCCCCGACTCCCTCTCTTGGGGTCTCCTTCAAGAAATCCGCGCCGAGATTCCGATTACCGCGCGATTCCTGGTCTCGTCCTGCGCTGAGGGTCGCTCCGCCCCGCGGATGGAGACCCCGCAGCCTGAAGAGGGGGTTCAGATCGACCTGGTGACTTCCAGTGGCGAGGATTGGTTTGAGATCGACCGGTACCGTCGCCTGGCCGCGGAATGGGACCAGGAAATGCCCCCAAGCCTCCTCGTGGCGAACCTCCCGGACTCGCCCTGGCTTCCGGCGCGGCTCGCGCCGTTGACTCAGCTCGCCTTTCGGCGCCTTGCTCCCGAGGGGGGGGAGGAGCAGATTGTCTTCCAGCTCGCGCTCAGAACCGACGAGTGGCCGGATTGGCGTGTCTGGAGGGATCGGAACCGTGCCATCGCCGGTCTCTTCGCGACCTTTGGCGCGGATTCAAGGGTTCGACCGTACTCGCCGGAAAGCGGATTGGCCTCCGGCATTCCCGTCCGGTGGATGGAGCACGTGGAGACCCTTTCGCGCGGAACTCGAATGAACGGCCAGTCCCATTCCCCATGGGGCCTGAGCCTTCCCGAAGCGCTCCAAAAAGGGGCGGTCAGATGGCGGGCCGAATCCCGGGTCCGCGAGGTCTTGGCCGACCTGGGTGGGATTGTCCCCGAAGCCCCGCTCGAGTGGGAACTGCTCCGACGCTTGGGCTTTCTGTCCGAACGGATGGCATCGGTCTTGGAAGACCCCCTCCTGGTTGAATCCCTCGATAGCGCCGAACGCCGCTCCCTGGAAAACCTCAGGGACTATCTCTCAGTCCTCCTCTCCGAGCCTGGACATGGTCGGGTTTGGCGACCTGTCGACCTTCCGGAACTCGTCGTGTGGGGATGGAGTCCCGGTGGCGGCGCCTGACCTCTTGGGGACATGGAAGGGGCTGGAGGTCTTTGGGGCGATCATGCCTCCAAGTGCTCCAACGACCACCATTCTCAATTCCAGTCACAGCCGCTATCCGCTCGGCACGGACCCATGGATCCCGCAAACCCAATCCGCGGTCCGCTCCCTCGCCGAGGAGCGGGCCGTTGTGCTCAGCTCGGTGGGTTCTCCCAACTGGGATTTCCTCACTTGGGCGGCCGGGGATGCGGACTGTTTCCTCGGGGTGCTCCTCCCCGCCCCCGTTGGCGTCGATCCGCGCCCACATGCGGAAACCATCCTCCACGACTTCAGCCTAAACCCGGGAAGGACTTGCTTTGCGATGCTTCCGGAGCGCGGCACGGGAAGACGCGACTCAGGACCCTTCCGGGATCGTTGGATCGTGGAGCATGCGGATACGATTGTTCCGATCAGCATCCGTCCCGGCGGTAGGATGGACGGACTTCTTCAGGGAATATCCACCGACCCGAGAGTCCTTCCCGACTTCAGAATTCCCTTTGTCAACAACCGATCCTATCCCCCCTACCGCTTCCGAGTTCAAGACATCCGAAGGGAGGTGGACCCGCTCTGGAAGGAGTCCCTGATTCACTGGACTCGCGCCGCTTCCGGACCCTGGCCGGGGGAGACTCTCGCGGACTACTTCCGCGCGGTTTGCTCCAGCGGCGCCAGGTATGCGCGTTCCGCGCGGGTCACTCTGGCCCGGATTCGGGACGAACAACTCCTTCGGGCCTCGAACTGGAAGATTCGGGGGAAGCATGCGGCGGTCTGTTTCTCTTCACTTCCCCCAAGCCGCGCGACCGAGCGGATGCGCTGGCGGAAGCGATACCTCCGATACCCAATCGAACCCTTCGGAATTGCGATCCGGGCCGAAGTCGCGCGGTCGCTCGGCATCTGTCCGGTGATGTACGTGGGGACTGGGACCTCCCCGGCGAACGGTTCGGATCCTCTCGCTCAGGCAATCGGGACTAGCGGTTTCTGGCCCGCCGAACAGGAGTATCGCCATCTCGGTGACCTGGACCTTGCGGCGCTTCCCGAAGGCTCATGGGGGGTTGTGGATCTCAGCCCTTATGTCGAATCGGGCCCCCAATGGGGGTAGGCGGGCCTGTCAGGGCGGAGAAAGTTCTACGATTCCGCCGCCACGAATCGAATAGGCAAGCCCGCAAACTTCGCAGCGGAGGCTCTCTCGATCCGCTGGAGCCGAACCGGCCTCGAAACGAAGGAACGGCTCCCCGCAACGACAGACCAGACCGATGCTTCGCGCGGGGTGGCCCACGACCATATGGAAATCCGGGATGCTCTTGGTCACCAAGGCCCCCATCCCGACCATGGCGAAGCGACCGATGGTGAGGTCGTTGCCGATGATGCACCCGGCGCCGAGGGTCGCCCCCTCCCGGACTCGCGTGGGCAGGGTGTGCTCGTCCGGGTCTGAGGTTCGCAAGCTCTTAAGGTCTGTGGTGGTCGCGCGTGGGAAGCGGTCGTTGGTGAACAGCGCGCCCGCGCTGATCATGACCCCATCCTCGATGGTCACCGCGGTGCAGATGTAGACATTGGCGTTGATTTTGACCCGATTGCCGATCTCGACCCCGTAGGCGATGTAGGTCTTCTCCCCCACAATGCACTCCTCGCCGATCCGGGTTCCGGGACCGCGCACGTGCACATTGTCCCAGATCGAGGTTCCTTCCCCGATTTCGACTCCATCCTCAATGAGGGCGGTGGGGTGAATCCGGACAGGCACGGTTCACTTCTTGAGCGCGAGCTTCCTGGCCGGAGGGGCTTTTCGCGCGGGTCCGTTCCGCCCGTGCGACAGGGCTTCATTTGGGCCGCTAACCTGAACCCAATGGTTGCCGGCAAGGGAACGGTAGGCCGCCTCGATGGTCTCCACCGAACCGATCGCGTCCTCGGCGGTAATCAAGAGCGGTTCTTCCTTCCGGATCGCGTGGCAAAAATTTTCGATCTGACGTTTGAACGCCTGGACCTTGTCGTAGCCCTTGCCGAAAACGATCCAGTCCGGGCTGGAGGACTGACGGTACTTCGACTCTTTCCATCCCACCCGGATGGTTCCGCGCGAGCCATAAATGTCGATATAGCTGTCGAGTTCCTTGTTGAGGCTCCAGGAGAGGTCGATGCTCCCCATGACTCCTTCCACGCTGCGGATGAAAATGCGGACCGTGTCCTCGACCGCAAGGCCCTGAACACGCTTCCCCTCGACCGCGTGGACCTCGGCCACCGGCCCCAGGAAATAGCGCATGATGTCCACCGAGTGGGTTCCATTGTCGATCAACACCCCGCCGCCGCTCACCGCCGGGTTCGAGTTCCAGCGGTTGGTCATGTCCACGCGCGCGGTGAAGGCGTTTTCAAAGAGAATGATCTCTCCCAGGATGCCCGAGGTCACAATGCTCTTGGCGCGGATGACATCCTCCACATAACGGAACTTGGAAGCCATGGTGAGAACCACGCCCGCGCGCTCCGCCGACTGGACCATCCGCTTCGCGCTGGTCGAGTCCGGACACAGCGGCTTCTCACATAGGACATGAATCCCATGTTCGATAAGACCCAGGCAGATTTCGGCATGGGTGGAGGGTGGAGTGCACACGATCACCGCATCCACCTTGGCCTTGTCGGCCAGCGCCTCATGGGATCTGAAACTCGCGCAGCCCAAGCCCTCGGCCAATGCCTTGGCCGCCTCGGGTCGAGTGTCCGCCACCGCCGCGATCCGACCCAGGTCGGTCTGGGAGAAGGCCTGCACATAGGATTGCGCGATTCCTCCCGCGCCGATCAATCCGAAATTCAGCTGCTTGCCGTTCATGTCTTTCCCCCAGTCAGTTGTTGAACCGCTTCGCGAATGGAGGCGGCGACATAGTCCACATGGATCTCCGTGTAGCGCTCGTTCCAGGGGAGCACAATCACTCGTTCGAGGGCCTCGAAGGTCCCCGGAAACCGTTCCGGCGAGTAATCCACCGCCTCCGGAGCGGCGAGGGTGAACGGCCAACGGCTGTTCCCGAAGGTCCGCTGATCCCGGAAGACGGCGCACTGGAACGCCGGCTTCTGGATGTAGCGCGGCGCGGATGGCACCTCCCAGCCCTTGAGGGCGTTTCCCAGCGCCGGAGAGCCTCCGGGGATCACCGCTCCATCCACTCGCAGGCAGTACTTCCAGTAGCTGTGAACATCCCCCGGACGGACATGCGGGGTCTCGATTCCGGGAAGCCCCTGTAGCCGCTCGGTCATGCGCCGCGCCATGCGGATCCTCTGGCGGACCCCCTCCGCGAGCTTGGCGCTCTGGGCAAACGCCACCGCGCCGACCACCTCGCTCATCCGGTAGTTGAGCGCGAGAAAGGTGTGATCCGGGTTCGGCTCGCCATACGGCCAAGCTTTGTTGATGAACAGTTTCATGCGTCGCGCGAGGGCCTCATCGTTGCTGACCACAATCCCCCCCTCGCCGCTGGTGATGTGCTTGCCCTGTTGGAGGCTGAAACACCCCACCGCGCCGAAGGTTCCGACTTTCCTCCCGGCGTGCTCGGCATCGAAGGCCTGCGCGCAATCCTCAATCACCGGAATCCCGCGCTTGTTCGCCACCTCCAGGATGCCGGTCATGTCGCAGGGGTTTCCGAACAAGTGAGTCGCGATGATGGCCTTGGTCCTGCCGGTGATCCGCGCGGCGATGCTCTCGGGGGTGACATTGTAGGTTCGGGGGTCCACATCCGCGAAAACCGGAACCGCCCCTTGATAGAGGATCGGGGAAAGCGCCCCCATGTCGGTGATCGCGGTGGTGATGACCTCATCCCCGGGTTCGGGGTCCACCGCCGCGAGCGCGCAATGAATGGCGGCGGTGCCCGAGGCGCACGCGGAGGCAAAGCGCGCGCCCACCAGCTCCGCGAAACGCTGCTCAAAGCCCTTCACGAATTTCCCGCGAACGCTGAACAGCACACCGCTCTCAAGCGCTTCCTGAACCGCTTCGAGCTCCTCGGGTCCGAAACTCCGTCCCGAAGCCTCCTGGTCGGATGGGAGTTTAACGACTTCTTGAGGTGCAACGGCCGGCTTAGACGTGATGGTTCCCTCCTCCTTGAATTCGCTCGTTCCGCTCCACTTGAGGCGACGGTTCAGACTCCCGAATTATCGGCTGAGCGGGGCGAGACCGAAGCCCCAGGCGACGGATGCGGCGCTTCTCGCGCAGGATCCTCCTGATCAGGCCCAGATGCCCAAGGATGGTCCGCGCGATCTTCATCTTGGAGTGGCCCAGGAGGCGCACTTCCAGCACGGCCGGGAACTCCGCGATCCTGGAACCGTGCAGGTTCAGCATCGCGATCAGTTCCGCGACCCCCAGGAATCCCCCTTCGCGCAGCGGGATATCCGCCACCGCGCTGCGCCGGTAAACCCGGAAACAACTCGTGTACGTCGCGAGCTTCTGCGGCAGAATGAGACCGTAGAGCAAGGAGAGACTCTTCGATAGCGCCAACCTCCAGCCGGGCACATTCAGGACCCGGCCGAGCGGGTGATAGGGCGAGGCGGTGACCACATCCACATCCTCGGCCAGGAGCGGGAGCATTCCGCGCAATTGATGCGGGTCATAGGTGCAATCGCAGTCGATGGAACAGACCACCTCGGTCCTCGCGTTCCTGAGTCCGGTCAGGATTCCCGCCGCCACGCCGAGGTTCTTGGGGTGACGGATCAAGTCGCAGTCGGCGCGCCCGCCAAAGATTCTTTGAAGGGTTTCCCAGGTCCCATCGGTGCTGCTGTCATCCACGAAGACATAGTGCAGCTCATAGTCCCCCTGGAGCTCCTCCGCGACACTCCCCAATGTGTTGGCCAGGTACGGCAGCGAGGATTCCTCGTTGTAGCACGGCACAACGAGTGTGACCGGAATACGCTCCTTGGTGGGGGGTGCCGGGATGCGCTTCCGGCTCGGTTTATCCGGGACCGGGAAGAGCCTCCTGTCCCCGCTCGAATCCTTGAAAACCACCGGCTCGCCGACATCCACGCTCGGCAGGCTCAAGTAATCCCCGATCGACATGAAGCGATATCGTCGGAGATACTCCGGGACGAGCAGCGACATCTTCCCCAGATTGCGGTATTGGCGAATCCGCTGAAGCAGCGGGGCGGCCTGAATCCGGGGCTGGTCCGGGTCGAGCTCCCAAACATGGAAATACATCACAAAGGGGGCATCGTGCCTGCGACACCAACGCGCCACCGCGCGGCGCATCAGGAAGTCGGGGATCTGTCGATGGTAGTTTCCGCCCGCGATGGGCAGGCACCATCCTCCGAGGCTCCAAGACGGGAGCGGGAACTCCCACAGCTCCCGGTTTCCCGCGCGGTGAACATGTGGGAAACGGCGCCAGGGTTCATGCGAATAAGTCCAGAACTGAGGCCGGATGCTCGAATCATAGGCGAAGCCCTCCTCGGCGAGGATGTCCAGCGCCCAGAGATCCGTGGGGCGAAACCAGCCTCGCGCGGTTCGATAACCATAGACCTTCTTCCCGGAGGCCGCCTCGATCGCGTCCCGAGATCGCTTGAGGTCGTTGCGAAACTCCTCCGGGGTCATCTCACGGATGCTGCGGTGGTAATAACCCTTGCTCGCAATCTCATGCCCGCGACGAGCCACCTCGCGGACCACCTCCGGGAGCTCATCCGCGATCCAGCCCAGAGCGAAAAAAGTGGCCTTGATCCCGAATTCATCCAATAGGTCGAGCGTTTTGCACGTGTTTTCCCCGACTCGGGTCTCGAAGCGGTACCAGTTTTCCCTTGGAATGACCGAACGTAGCGTGCCGACCTGGAAGTAATCCTCCAGATGGATGGTCAGAAGGTGGCGAATCTCGGGGGGCTGGAAGCGGGGGGTCATGGTTGCCTTCTGGGAGCCGGTCAAGCCTCATCGGGTGCAGGAAACATTCCAGTTCCATTAAACCTCATTTGCTTTGGATATCTCTCCACCTCCCCCCCACAAATGTGGCCTTTCTGACAGGACTCTTGGGGGAGACCTCCCATCCACAGTCGTTCCTAGGGGAAAATCTGTTCTCACTGTTGTTCAGATTGGACAAACCTCTTGTCTCTCATGAACCGGGAGAACGCACTCTGAAGAGAATCGACCGAGGCGCGCGAGTTCTGTTGGAAAAAGTGGGGCTATCATGAGATATTCCCTGAACCTGGAGGCATGGCATGCGGATCACGAAGGTGGTCACACGGCAAGGGGATGATGGAACCACAGGGCTGGTGGGGGGAGGGAATCGTGTCTCCAAGGGGTCTCTCCGGATTGAGGCCTGCGGGACAGTGGATGAGCTCAGCGCCGCCCTCGGCCTTGCGCGGTCATTGTTGGCGCAAAGATCTGGGGCCGCCGCAAGCGATTGGGAGTCCCGAATCGACGGGGACCTTGCGGAGATTCAGAATGTCCTCTTTACCCTGGGGGCGGAGCTGGCCACGCCTGAGCAGGCCCACCGTCCCGGAATGCCACGGATTTCCGAGATGCATATCACCGATCTTGAGGCGCGTCTCGCCTCGTTCAACGCGGAGCTTCCGCCGCTCGAGGAGTTTGTCCTACCCGGAGGGCCCCCTCCCGTCGCGGCCCTCCATCTCGCCAGAACCATCTGCCGTCGCGCCGAACGGGTGGCGGTCACCCTGAAGGCCGCTGAGCCGATTGGGGAATGGGTGGTTCCCTTTCTGAACCGGCTCTCGGATCTGCTCTTTGTGATGGCTCGTTGGGTGTGCCGCTGCTCGGATGCAATCGAAACCCAGTGGCGGCGCTAGACTGACCGTGGACCGGCCGGACAAATGACCTCCGATCCCGATTCACTTCGCTGTCTGCAAGCCTTCTACACCGCGCACCCCGAAATGGTCTCTTCCCCCTTCGGGGGAGTGAGCGGATATGATTTCGCGCTGCTTGAGCGGATCTGGCGGGACCTCGGCCTGAATGAGCCACGCGCGCTTCGCGTGTTGGAGGTGGGATGCGGGCGCGCCTTCTTGCGGGATTATTTCAAGGAACGAGATTGCGAATACCTTGGAGTGGACCTGATCGCCCCGGAGGGAGACCGGACAGCCATCGTCCTCGCGGAGGCCGGTGCGCTCCCGCTTGCGGACGAGACTTTTGATCTCCTGATCTGTATCGAAGCTTACGAACATTTTTCCGGACCGGAGCGAGCCGCGCTCGAGTTCCAACGGGTTCTCGCGCCGGGAGGAAACCTTTTCCTATCGACCCCGAATTACGGAAACGTGGCCGGCCTGGTGAAGCGATGGATGGAACGGTTCGGGGGATACGATCAAAACACTTGGGCGCCCTTCGGGGGCTGGACCCCCCAGGCGCATGAGCACTTTGTGACCCATTCCTCGGTTCTACGGACCTTCCACTCCGCGGGCTTCCGTAAAGGGAAACGGCTGGGGTGCGAGACCGATCTCCACCTGGGGCTGTGCCCCTGGGCCGCGCTACCCGGGTTTCCCGAAAGGCTGTTGTTTCCACTGCAACGAGCCTTCCCTGTCCTTCGGCGGTGGCTCGCGCGCCGAATCCCGACACTCTCCCTCCACCAGTTTTGGCGGTGGGAAAAATAGGGGCGCGAGAATGCCGAGGCCGACCGGGGTCAGAAGGCGGAATTCCACTTGATATATGGTATTATGGTACTCCTTTCGAGGAGATGCCGATGTCCAATGTCCTGATTATTGATGATGACTATCAGGTAACCGGCATGCTGGCCAGAAAGGTCAAGGACCTCGGTCATCAGGTGGACCATGCCACAACGCTCCAGGATGGGCTTGCGAAGGTCGCGATGTCCCTCGTGGATGTGGTCCTGCTGGATGTGGTTCTGCCGGATGGCAGCGGGCTCGACATCCTCCCAAGGCTCCGAACCGCCTCGGGGGAGCCGGAGGTGATTGTCTTCACCGGGGCGGGGGATCCGGAAGGGGCCGAACGCGCGATCCTACATGGGGCATGGGATTACATCGAGAAGGGCTCTCCGCTCGAGTCCATGATTTCGACCCTCTCCCGGGCGCTTGAGTACCGCAAGCGCAGAGAGGTCCAAGCCCTCCCCGCCTCCTTCAAGCGCGATGGAATCATCGGGGAGAGCCTGCAGCTGCGGAAATCTCTGGAACTCACCGCGCGCGCCTCCGAATCCGGCGCCAATGTCCTGATCACCGGAGAAACCGGAACGGGGAAGGAGCTCTTTGCCTGGTGTGTTCATGAAAACAGCCCGCGCGCGGCCGGGAACTTTGTGGTGGTGGATTGCGCCGCGCTGCCGGAAAGCATTGTGGAGAGTGTCCTGTTCGGGCATGTGCGCGGGGCCTTCACCGGCGCGGACAAGGACCGGGAAGGGCTGATCTTGCAAGCGGATGGAGGCGCCCTCTTCCTGGATGAGGTCGGGGAGCTTCCACTATCCCTGCAAAAGGCCTTCCTGCGCGTGCTCCAGGCCCATCGGTTTCGTCCCGTTGGAGCGGAGCGCGAGGTCGAAAGCCATTTTCAACTGATCGCGGCCACAAACCGGGACCTAGATGAACTGGTCGAGGTCGGCCATTTCCGCAAGGACCTTCTCTTCCGACTCCGGACCACGGTCATTCATCTCCCACCCCTGCGCGATCGACCGGAGGATATCGAGGGCCTCTCACGCCACTACCTCCGCCAAATCTGCGACCGTCGCGGAATCCCGAGTAAGGCCATCGGGGATGACTTCCTCGCGGCTCTCCTCACCTATCTCTGGCCAGGCAATGTTCGTGAGCTCATCGCGGTGTTGGAACGATCCCTGATCGTTTCAGAGGCCGCCCAAACGCTCCACTTCCAGCATCTCCCGCAGAGCCTGCGAATCTGTATCCGCAAGTCCACAATCCGGCAGCCCTTGAACGGACAAATCACCGACCTCCCAACGGCCCCTCCAGCTCCCCACTTTCCGACCTGGGAGCAGGTTCGCTGCGAATGCGAGGGGCGGTACCTTCGGGACCTGCTCTCCTTCTGCGAGGGGGACATCCAAAGGGCCTGCCGCGCTTCCGCGATCTCGCGCTCGCGCCTCTATGCCCTTTTCAGGAAGCACGCTCTGCTCCCGCGACGGACTGTTTCCACCCGGTAACTGACTCCAGTCTGTCCACTTTTCAGGACTCAGTCCCATCGGCTGGAAGAGAATCTCATTTTCAGCATTCATGCAGGTTGTATTGAATCTACCTTCAATCATCGACTTGCCATTTATCAGCGTTTTAATGCAATAGCATCTCGCACTAGATTCGCTTTGGATGCTCGGCATCCCATTTGCGTATTGCGAGCGCGCCATGAGCGCAACGCTGAACCGGACCGCGAATCCGATCCTTCTTTATGTCCCTGATCAGTGCTCAGGAGCCGGGGAGTTGGAGGCGGTGACCCGCTCCGTGGCGCCCCCCCGCAAACTCTGGGTCTCCCGCACTCTCGACGACCTCCGCGCGCGGCTGTTGGAGCGTGTTCCGATCCCGGAGGTGGCGATCCTGATGGTCCCGACGACCGAACACCTGGATGCCATCCTCTCGTTGCGTGACCCCCTCCTCGCCACTCGCGTGATCCTGGTCCTCTTTGAGGATGGCAAAGACGCCATTGCCAAGGCTCATTCGCTTCGGCCCAGGTTCGTCAGCACCATCGAGGGGGGCTTCCTCGCAGTGGCGGAGGTCCTTTCTCGGCTGATCCACGGTGCTGAAGGGGGGCGAAGCATCCCCGATGGCCCAAGGCATCGATTCAACGCGCGCGAACAGGCGGCGTGCCCCATCGGCTCGTGACGTGAGGTTCCGCGAAGGCTCGAACGGAAAGACTGGGACTATGCTGAAAAAACTCGCCTTTCAGCTCAAACCGGATATCCCCATGCCGACCCTGCGGGGGCTGATTCTGGTCAAAGCCCTGGAGACCCAAGGAACGATCCTCCGGGTCGCTCCGGATATCCTTGGGTCGGAAGAGGTCGAGCCAGGGAAACCGATTGAGGTCACCCTCGAATGCGAATGCGCCTCGGAAGACCTCCTGGCAATCCTTGAGAGCGAATTCACCACCCAGGTTCGAATCCTCCCGGGGGAGGCGAATTCCGCATCCTCCGGTTCCATAGCGGATGTCTCCATGAGCCTCGGGGAGAGGGTTGAGCGCCTCGCGGAAACGGTTGTCCTGGCCCAGCCGGATGACGGACGGGTCCTCGAGACCATTCGGCGGCAACTCGATTCGATACAGAACGGATTGGCCGGATCCGGACATGAGCGCGAAGCGGAACTCGCTCGCGCCACGCTTGGGGCGCTCGATGCGCTTCCCGCCGCCGAGGGCGAAGTGCGCGATTCGGCCTGGGGCGCCCTCAACGACCTGGTGATTCGCCTTCAATCCCTGACCCGGTCTCTCACGCCTAAAGACCGGGCCTCGGGAAGTGATCGAATCGGGGAGGGGACGCTTCGGGAGGATCGAACAACTGGAGAGGGCTCCGGATCCAAGACCCCCGGAGCCGAACAAGACAACTTGGGATGTGTCCCCCGAAACGACCCCTCCCCCCTTGTCCAGAACCCGGAGCTCTTGTCCTGCTTCATCACCGAATCGATGGAGCACCTCGAAAATGCCGAAATCCATCTTCTAACCATTGAAACCGATCCATCCCAGGCGGAAGCCATCAACGCGGTGTTTCGAGCGTTCCATACGATCAAGGGTTCCGCGGGAATGCTGGGCATGGCCCTGATCGGGGGATTGGCGCACGAGGCGGAGAATCTGCTGGTTCTGGCGCGCGAGGGGAAAATCCTGCTGGGCGGATCCACGATCGATTTGGTCTTCGACACCGTGGATTGCCTCAAGAGGCTCGTCAAGGACCCGCTTGCCTCGGCCGAGGAGGAGGGGCAAGGAGGACCGGCGATTGAGGGCTTGATCGGACGCATCAAGCGCGCCGCCTCGGGAGATCGACCCACGACGCCCGAATCCGGGCAATTGAAGCCGACAGTTTCCGGAAAACGAATCGGGGAGGCGCTGGTCGAGGCGGGCTTGGCGACTCAGCAGGGCGTGGACGAGGCGTTCCGGATGCAGATGGAGTCGCCCGCGCCCAGAAGGATCGGCGAAATTCTTGTCCAGTCCAAACAGGTCGCCGCCAAGGATGTCGCCCAAAAACTACGCGAACAAGGCTCCAAGAGCCTTCAGGTCCGCGAAACGGTCAAGGTGGACGCGGACCGATTGGATCAACTGATCGACACCATCGGCGAGCTGGTCATCGCCGAATCCATGGTCTTCCAGTCCGAGGAGGTGAACCGGCTCGCCTCTCCCACGCTTCTCCGTCATCTCGGGCAACTCGACAAGATCACCCGCGAGCTTCAGGAAATGGGAACTTCCCTCCGAATGGTCCCGATCCGCGGGACCTTCCAGAAGATGGCGAGGCTTGTCCGCGATCTCGCCCACAAGTCCGGCAAACGCGTGGAGCTGTTCACCTCCGGGGAGGAAACCGAGCTCGATAAGACCGTTGTGGACCAGATTGGCGATCCGCTGATCCACATGATCCGCAACTCCGTGGATCATGGAATCGAGGCCAACCCCGACAACCGACTCCGGGCGGGAAAACCGGAAACCGGACGAATCGATCTCCGCGCCTATCACAAGGGCGGGAATATCTTTATCGAGGTTCAAGACGATGGTCAGGGATTGGATCGCCACGCGATCCTCTCCAAGGCCATCGAGCGCGGCCTTGTCAGGGAGACGGATTCCCTGACTGATCGCGAAGTTCTCAACCTGATCTTCCTTCCCGGATTCTCCACCGCGCGGAAGGTCAGCGAGGTTTCGGGTCGAGGCGTGGGGATGGATGTGGTCAAGCGAAATGTGGAGGCACTTCGCGGACAAGTGGAGATTCTTTCCGAACCAGGGATGGGCTCGATCTTCACCATCCGTTTGCCGCTCACGTTGGCCATCATCGATGGGATGGTGGTTCGCGTGGCCCGCGAACGGTACATCATCCCCACGCTTTCCATCATCCGGTCGTTTCGCCCCCGGCGCGAAGACCTTCAGACAGTCCTCCAGCGCGGGGAAATGCTGAAGGTCCACGGAAACCTGATCCCGCTCTTCCGACTCGACCGGTTGTTCGACGCGCCGGGGTCCGAGCAAGACCTGGGGAAAGCCACGATCGTCGTGGTCGAGGACTCGGGTTCACAGGCTGGAATCGTCGTGGATGAGCTCCTCGGCCAGCAGCAGATCGTCATCAAGCCGCTTGGCGACATCCTCCAGGGAACGCCCGGTCTATCCGGGGGGGCGATCATGCCGGATGGGCGAGTGGGTCTGATTCTGGATGTGGCTTCGCTGGTGCGGCTGGCGACTTGCGAAGACGCCGCGCGCGGGGAACTGAACGAGGCCGCGGCGTGAGTTCGGGCCGCGGATTCATGCACATGAAAAAACGGTCCGGTAAGGGAGGAAGAGGCGATGCCTGAACAAGCGGTCTTGGATAGACCCTCGGCGGCGGGCGAGGAGCGCGAGGAGCCCCTCGCGCGAGGCGGGAAGTTCCTCACCTTTCAGCTCGGTGGCGAGGTGTACGGCCTCGAGATTCTGAAGGTTCAGGAGATCATGGGCTTGATCGCGATCACGCGAGTTCCCAAGACCCCCGAATTCATCCGAGGCGTGATCAACCTGCGCGGAAAGGTCATCCCGGTTGTGGACTTGCGCGTGAAGTTCGGGATGGAGCGCAAAGAGGACACGGACCGCTCCTGCATTATCGTGATCCAGGTCCTTCGCCGTGGACGCCAGATCACGATGGGCGCGATTGTCGATGAGGTCTCCGAGGTCATCGACATCTCGGGAGACCAGGTTGAACCGACGCCCGAGTTCGGATCCGTGGTGGATACGGAGTTCATCCTGGGGATCGGAAAAGTGGACCAGAAGGTTGTGCTGCTGTTGGACGTGGACCGAGTCCTCAGCGGCGAGGAAGGCGAGGCGCTCACGTCCCTGACCGGGTCATGCTCCGAAAGCGCCCGCTAGAAAGGAAACCAAAGCCTGTCCCACGGGCTCCAAGGCTGGAAACAGAGGAACACCACAATGAAAACGCTGGACAACATCAGAATCGGAAAGAAGTTGATCGGGGGATTCCTTCTGGTCGCAATGATCATGGCGGGCCTGGCGTTCGACAACTACAGGCGCTTCGCCGACGGCGATGAAATGTTCAATGTGTTGTACGAGGACGCCCTGCGGATGATCTCGCAGACCGCCGCGGCCAGGAACGCCCTGATGAGATCCGAATCCGCCCTCCTCCATTATGTCCTGCATCCCTCCGAGCGAGCGAGCCTCTCCGAGGCGATGAAAGTCGGGACCACGGAGGTCGAGACTCAGATCAACAAGATCAAGGAATTCCGAAGGCTGGAAGGCTCCACGGCGGAGGACGAGGAGGGTAAGGCCCTCGTGGAATTCGACAGAAACTGGCCGCGAGCTCTGGAGGCGATGGACGAGGTCAGGAGCCAGGTCGATGCGGGGAAGACGGATGCAACCCTGCTCGCGCTGCGGGAAGGTGGAACGGCGCGGACCGCCTTCGCCTCGGTTCTGGGCGCATTGGAGGAGCTGGCCCGAATTAACGAGAAGACCGCCGCGGATGTTTACGCGGAGCAGCAAACGGACTTCGACAGCTCGGTCCGCATGATCGCGATTCTCACGTTGGTTGGGCTATGCGTGGCGCTCTTGATCGGAATCGTCCTCACCCGCGGCATCACCGGCCCGCTGGCTCGGGGAGTCGAAATGATGCGGGAGATGGCCCAGGGCCGCCTCGGCCTCCGGCTCCGGATGGAGCGCGGGGACGAGGTGGGCGTGCTTGCCCGCACGATGGACGAGTTCGCGGATGATCTCCAAGGGAATGTGGTCGCGGTGCTGCAGAAGGTGGCGGTCGGCGACCTCTCGCTCGAGGCAAAGGTCAAGAATGACGGGGATGAGATCGGGCCGGCGGTGAAGCTGGTCATCGATTCCCTCAGGGGACTGATTGAAGAAGCCCGGGCGCTTTCACTGGCCGCGACCGAGGGACGTCTTGGCGCGCGCGGCGAGGATACGAAATTCCAGGGCGCCTACCGCGAGATTATCGGCGGGGTCAATCAGACCCTCGACACCCTGGTCGGATACCTCGACAGCATGCCCGCCCCCGCGATGATCGTGGACAGCGATTTCACTATACGTTACATGAACAAGACCGGCGCCGCGGTGGGAGAAAAGAACCCTGAGCACCTGGTAGGAACGAAGTGCTACGACTTCTTCCGGACTGAGGACTGCCGCACGGCGCGCTGCGCCTGCGCGAGGGCCATGCAGGAGGGACGCGAGTCCACGGCGGAAACGATCGCGCGGCCGGATGGAAAGTGCCTGAACATCAGCTACACCGGGATTCCGGTTCGAGACGGCAACGGCAAGATCATCGGCGCCTTTGAGATCGTTTCCGACCAGACCGCCATCAAGCGCGCGGCGGCGGTCTCTCAGGCGGTCGCGGACTTCCAGAAGGTCGAGGTGGACCGCCTCGCGGGAGCCCTCGGACAGCTCGCCAAGGGCAACCTCGACTTCGACATGGCAGTCGCGGAGGGGGACGAAAACACCGCCGAGACTCGACTGAACTTCCTCCGAATCGCCGAGAGCCTGAACGAGGTCAAGGAAGCCGTCACCGCGCTTTCGGCGGACGCCCAGAACCTCGCTCGCGCGGCGGTGGAGGGGCATCTCGCCACGCGCGCCGAGGCCGACAAGCATCAAGGCGACTATCGGCGGATTGTCCAAGGGGTCAACGAGACCCTGGACGCCGTGATCGGCCCGCTCAATGTCGCCGCCGAATACGTGGACCGGATCAGCAGGGGGGACATTCCCTCCAAGATCACCGATTCCTACAACGGCGACTTCAACACGATCAAGAACAACCTGAACCAGTGCATCGACGCCTTGCGCGGCCTGATCGAGGAGGATGGCGGCAAGGCGCTGGAGGCTGCCGCAAGTCGCGACCTCACCGCGCGCGTCCAGCGTGAGTACGCGGGGGCGTTCAACACCATGAAGGAGAACATCAACAAGGTTCTTCAAAGTCTGGATGAGGCCCTCGGGCAGGTCGCCGCCTCGGTCGAGCAGGTCAACGAGGCCAGCAATCAGATCAGCGCGGGGAGCCAGACTCTGGCCGAAGGGGCCAACGAGCAAGCCGGCTCGCTGGAGGAGGTCTCGGCCAGCCTGGAGGAGATGGCCGCCAACACCCGCCAGAGCGCCTCCAACGCAAACCAGGCCAAGCAGATGTCGAACGAGTCCCGCCAATCCGCCGAAAAGGGCAACAACGCCATGCAGCAGATGTCGAGCGCGATCAACAAAATCAAGGCCTCTTCGGATGAGACGGCCAAGATTGTGAAGACCATTGATGAAATCGCGTTCCAAACCAATCTCCTGGCGCTCAACGCAGCCGTTGAGGCGGCGCGCGCCGGAGATGCCGGAAAGGGATTCGCGGTCGTGGCCGAGGAGGTCCGCAACCTGGCTCAGCGCTCCGCCGCCGCCGCGAAAAACACCGCCGACCTCATTGAGGAGTCTGTGCGCAACGCCCAGGGCGGCGTGGAGATCTGCGACGATGTCGCGAGAATCCTGAGCGAGATCGTGGATGGCTCCAAGAAGGTCAGTGAGGTGATCGCCGAGATCGCCGCCGCCTCGGACGAACAATCAAAAGGGATCGACCAGATCAACACGGCGGTCGCCCAGATGAACACGGTCACCCAGCAGAACGCCGCCAACTCCGAGGAGTCCGCCGCCGCCGCCAATCAACTGCGAGGCCAGGCCGAGGAGCTGGCCGCGATGATCACAACCTTCACCCTCTTCGCTCAGTCGGCCCAAGCGGGGCATCAAGCCGCCGTCACGTCCGTCTCGCGGACCGCCGAGAGACCTGTGCGACCGCTACCGGCCGCGCCCCGGATGTCGCCTCGGAACGGACATGGATCCAAGGCGACCTCGGGCAAGGCCAAGACTCGACCGCTGGCAACCAACCGGCTCGCGAGGGCCGTCAAACCGGAGGATGTCATTCCTCTGGACGACGACGATCTCAAGGACTTCTGAGGGTTCATTGGGATCCTGATCCCCCTCTCCGGACGTGGGACGAGTCCGGAGAGGGGCCGCCCGGGACGTATCCATCCTCCCCACGGTCAGAGACTGCAATCGAGAACGAAGGCGAATGTCATGGACCGAGAGACTTTCAACGAAATCCGGGACTTTGTTTACGCCCGGAGCGGGATCCACCTGGCGGAACACAAAGAGTCCATGGTCGGCGCGCGAGTCGGCAAGCGGATGCGGGCCTTGGGATTCGACAACCCGCGCGCCTACATGAACTACGTCCTGGAGGACCGCGGTGGAGAAGAAGCGGTAAGGCTCCTCGACGCCATCTCCACTAACGTGACCTCCTTCCTCCGGGAACCCAGGGCCTTTGAGTTCCTGCGGAGCCGGATCGAGGAGTGGTGGCGGGAGGGACGGCGGAAGTTTCGTTTTTGGTCGGCCGCGTGCTCCACGGGCGAGGAGCCTTACAGCATTGCCCTCACCGCGTTGGAGTCCTCGGCGGGAAACGGCGCGGACCTTCGCATCCTCGCCACCGACATTTCCACGCAGGTCCTTCAGACAGCGGCGCGCGGGATTTATTCGGAGGAGCAGGTTGCGCCGCTTGCCGGTGACCTCCTCATCCGTCATTTCGCTCGGACCCTCGGTGAAGGGGGGCGCCCAGAGTATCAGGTTCGGGCGGCGCTGCGTGACCGAATCTCCTTTTGCCGTTTGAATCTCTCGGACCCTCCTTTTCCCATGAGTGGGCCGTTCGACGTGGTCTTCTGTCGAAACGTGATGATCTATTTCGACCTCGCGGTCCGTAATCGTCTGCTTGCCGAGACTCACCGTCTCCTCCGTCCTGGCGGATTCCTGATCCTCGGCCAGTCGGAGGGACTCGCGGGAGTGACCACCCAGCTTAAGACCGTGGCGCCATCGGTCTATCGCAAAGAGGAATAGGGCCCAGCCAGGGCTTGTGAATCCGCCATGACCATTGACCTGCAGGTAAAGAGACAGGACCTCGGCAAGCGGGTTCTTTTGGGTATCGCCCTGGGAATTCCATTTCTCGCGACGTCCGGCGCGGGGTGGGATGGAGGGGATGGAGGGTTCTTTGAGCCGCGCCACCTCTCGTCGATCCCCGGTGAAACCAGGGACCGGCTCAAGCAGTGGGGTCTGACCGAGGAGGTCAACATTGTCGGTGAGGGGCTTTGGAACGCGAAGGGTGGAAGAAACACCCATCACTCGGGGGAATATCGCGGGAACATCGGACTGTCCCTGGAGCTGGACACCGGCCAGGCGGGCCTTTGGGAGGAGGGGACCCTGTTCCTTCATCTGGATCTGACGCGCGGGTCTCCCTTCACGGAGGAGCATGTGGGGGCGTACATGTGCTCCTCGAACATCGAGTGCGAGGATGTCACGCAAATCTCGGAATTCTGGTATCGCCAGTATCTCTTTGACCACAAGGTGTGGGTGAAGCTCGGCAAGATCGACGCTAACGCGGAGTTCGCGAGAATCGATTACGCCGGTGAGTTCATCCACTCCTGCGGGGCCTTCTCGCCCAACATTCCGCTCCCGACTTATCCCGATCCGGACTGGGGGATCATCCTGGGAACGGACCCCGAACAACCGTTTTCAATCGCCGCTGGGGTCTTTCAGGGGCGGCCGGATGGGGGCCGTTCATTGGGCGATTCATTTGAGCGTTGGGAAGGTCCGTTGGTTCTGGTTGAACCGAGCTTCCGGTACGACTTGCGCGGCCATTCCGGTCGGTTGGCGCTCGGCGGATGGTGGAATGGGGACGAATTCGACCGTCTGGATCAGGACCTTGAGGACCCTGGGACCGTCAACGGCGCCCATGGATTCTACGTGACCTTGGAACAGGAGATCTGGCGGGAAAACCCCGGATGCGCCGAAGGGGAGGAGCAGGGAATCGGCTGGTTCCTTCACTGGGCCTGGGCCCCCGAGGATCGAAGCGAGGTGAAGCGCTTCATCGGGACCGGCCTGCAGTGGACCGGCATGGTTCCCGGCAGGGACTCCGACATTTCCGGAGCGGCCCTCTTCCGGGCGACCTTTTCCGACGAACTTGTCGCGGTCCACGGCGCTGAGAGCGCCATCGAGGTTTTCCATGAAGCCCGCCTCACGGAGAACCTGAGTCTCAGACCTGTTGTTCAGTACATCGTCGATCCGATCGACGCAAATGGAAAGGACGCGCTCGTGCTTGGATTGCGATTCGAAATGTCGTTCTAGCGGTTCGTGGAAAGGAGTGTGGCTGGGATGTCCAAAGAGGCATGCGACAGGGTGTTATTGATGGAGGATGACCCCGCGGTCGGGGAGATGATGGAAAAGATGCTGCTTCAGCTGGGATTCGACCCCCATTGGGTCCGTCGCGGCGAACATGCCATCCAAGCGTACCGTGAAACCCTGATGACCGGGCAGTGTTACGATTCGGTCATCCTGGACCTGTTTGTGGAGGAAGGCATGGGCGGGATTGAAACTCTGAAAGGTCTGCGCGAGCTGGACCCGAACGTTAAGGCTCTGGCGGCCACCGGGGCCATGCGGGACCAGGCTCTTCCGGACTACACGGAGATCGGGTTTCGGACCACCCTCGCCAAACCTTTCACCATGAACGAGCTCAGTCGCGCTCTGCAAATGACGGTCACGGGGGTGAGCGTGGAATGAGCGCGGCATTCGATCTCCCCGGCTCTTTGGAGGGCCTCCGGTCTCGGTCCACGCTCGGAGGTGGAGCCGACACGGACTTCCGTCCTGAAATCGGCTACAGCTTGATCCGCGAGCGACCGGGGGCGTCCGGAGTGAGTTGGCTGGTGGGGGTCGGAGAGTTCTCGGTCTCGGATCGGCCGAAAGATGTCTTGATCGCGCATTCCCTGGGATCCTGCCTGGGGTTGTCCGTCTATGACCCAGTGCTCCGCCTCGGGGGGATGGCTCACTGCATGCTTCCCCTCTCCAAGCAGAATCCGATGCGAGCCTCGGAGCGCCCCGCGCTTTATGTGGACACGGGGATTCAAGTCCTCCTTGAGCACTTGTTCGGTCTGGGCGCGCGCAAGGAAAATCTGGTGATCAAAGCCGCCGGATGCGCGGCGATCCTCCACGACAACGGAATGTTCAGAATCGGGGAGAAGAATTACGCCGTGCTGCGCAAAGTGCTTTGGAAGAACGACCTGCTCGTGACTTCCGAGGAAACCGGAGGGAGCGCCCCGCGAACCGTGTCCCTGGAGATAAAGACCGGCAGGACCTTTGTTCAATCCGGAGGCCAACATCGGGAGCTCTAGAAGGCGCCCGAGATCTCGGTCGTCACCGTCCGGGACGAGAGGAGGCTTAAGCGATGGCGTTCAACATACTGGTGGTGGATGACTCGGGCACGGTCCGGGATTTCTTTGGAAAAACCCTGAGGCTCGCGGGGATTCCTTTGGGGGACCTGTTTCAGGCGCGGAACGGCGCCGAGGCGCTGGCCATCCTCAAGCATCACTGGATCGATCTGGTGTTCACGGACATCAACATGCCGCTGATGGACGGTTTCGAGCTGGTCGAGGCGATGCGGGAAGACGATCTCCTCGAACGACTCCCGGTCGTGGTGGTGTCCGCGGAACAGGACCCGATGGGAATTGAAGAAATGCTGTCCAAGGGGGCGAGGGCCTATGTTCGCAAGCCTTTCACTCCGGAACGGATAAAGGAAGTCGTCGAGGATCTGTTGGGAGTCGGCCATGCGCGCTGAATGGAGGGACCGGATCGTCGAAGTTTTCCAGGACATTGTCGGGAAACAGGCATTCATGCTGGTTGAATGTCTCGACAAGGAGGACCTGCCCGCCGGGGGAGAGGAGTTCCGCCGCGCGGCGGTGAGGCTTCGGGGCGACATCCAAGGACAACTGACCGTGATTGTGCCGGTGGAAATGTGCAAGGAAATCGCCGCGAATGTCCTGGGAATAGTCTCCAAGGAAAACCTGGCTGAGCTTCGGGCGGAAGACTCCTTTGTGGAGCTGGTGAATGTGGTCTGCGGTCACTTGGCGACGGTGCTGGTCGGCGGCGAGAGGCGCGCGCGGGGGGCGCTACCCGAGCTTTCCACAATCAGCCGGGATGAGTGGCGGGAGGCGCAGGGCGATCCCGATGCGATCGGCTTCCTTGTCGATGATTTCCCCGTGCTTTTGACCATCGCGGTCGAGGAGGCAAGCCCATGAAAAAGGTCCGGGTGCTCGTGGTGGATGATTCGGCGATTGTTCGGGAAATCCTCGCGCGGGAACTGAGCAAGGAACCCGGAATCGAGGTTGTGGGAGTCGCGCCGGACCCCTATGTGGCGCGGGACATGATCGTGAACCTTGAGCCGGACGTGATCACGCTGGATGTCGAAATGCCGAGGATGGACGGGCTCACTTTTCTGCGCCGCCTCATGAAGCACCACCCCCTTCCGGTCATCATTGTGTCCTCGCTCACCGAGGAGGGGGGTGAGTTGGCGTTGGAGGCGCTGGACCTGGGGGCGGTGGAGGTGATGTGCAAGCCGGGGGCGTCCTACACCATTGGGGATGTCGGCGTTCAGTTGGCGGAGAAGATCCAGGCGGCCGCGCGGGTGCGGGTCTCGCCTCGAAATGGGGAGCGGCCCGCGCCTCGCCCGCGCGGACGAGCTTTGACACGCACCACTCACAAGATTGTCGCGATTGGAGCCTCCACGGGGGGGACTCAGGCGCTCCAGGATGTTCTGACGGCGCTCCCTGCGAATGCTCCCGGGACTCTGATCGTTCAGCACATGCCCGAACACTTCACGCGCTCCTTCGCCAACCGCCTCAATGAACTCTGCGCGGTGGAGGTGCGCGAGGCCGAGTCCGGGGACACGGTCACGCCCGGTCGGGTTTACATTGCCCCCGGCAACCACCACATGCTCCTATCCCGGTCGGGCGCGGTCTACGAGGTGGTGGTCAAGGAGGGACCGTTGGTTTCCCACCATCGCCCCTCCGTGGATGTCCTCTTCAAATCGGTGGCGCGGTTCGCCGGAAGGAACGCCGTGGGCGTGATCATGACCGGCATGGGACGCGATGGGGCGGAGGGTTTGAAGGAGATGAAAGAGAGCGGGGCCTCCACCATCGCTCAGGACGAGGCCAGCTGCGTGGTCTTTGGAATGCCCAAGGAGGCCATTGCTTTGGGCGCGGCGGACCATGTGGTCCCGCTGAAGTCGATCCCGGACAAGATTCTCGAACTGGTCTAGATCCGATCAGCTCGCGGCCTGCCCTCGCAGAACTCCCGACACTGTGGCCGCCAGGTCGCGCGGCTTGAAGGGCTTGTGGATGAAGGGAGCCTCCGTGTCCACAAAACCGTGGGGCGCCATGGCCTCATCCGTGTACCCGGACATGTAGAGCACTTTCAGGTCCGGATGATCCGCTCGCAGGCATTCCACCAGGGCCGCGCCGCTCATTCCGGGCATGACCACATCGGTGATGAGCAGATTGGGACTCAAGCCCTCCGAACCAACCAGCCGAAGGGCCTCGCTCGCGTTTTCCGCCACTCTCACCTCATAACCGAGGCTGCTCAGGAATCTCTCGACCAGGGTCCGAATGGAAGGCTCGTCTTCAACCACGAGCAAGGTTTCTCCGTTTCCCCTCAGGTCCTCGCCTTCGCCCAGGGGGCCTCTGAAGTCCGGCTCCGCGTCTGTTCTTGGGAGGAGAACCTTGAAGATCGCGCCCTTGCCCGGCTCCGAATCCACCCAGATTTCCCCACCATGTTGCTTGACAATCCCGTACACCGTGGAGAGGCCGAGACCGGTCCCTTTTCCTTTCTCCTTGGTGGTGAAGAAAGGCTCGAAGATCTGGGGCAAGGTTTCTTTAGTCATCCCGCAACCCGTGTCGGTGACGGACATCATGACATAGCTTCCGGGCGCGAGCGCCAAGCTGTCTTGCGGTTCCGATTCCGGTTGATCCACATTGGAGGTCTCGATGGTCAGCCGGCCGCCCATGGGCATGGCGTCTCGGGCATTGACCACAAGGTTCATGATGACCTGTTCGATTTGTCCCGCGTCGGCCATCACCGGGGCCAGGTTCCCCGCGAGACGCAGCTCCAGGGAGACATCTTCTCCAATCAACCGTCGCAACATCTTTTGAAGGTTCTGGATCACGGCGTCGAGGTTCACAACCTCGGGTTCCAGCGTCTGCCTCCGGCTGAAAGCCAGGAGCTGTCGTGTCAGCGCCGCCGAGCGCTTCCCGGCGGACACGATCTCAGCGACCGTTTCGTGGTATGGATCGCTGGCCTGCAAGTCTCCCAAGAGCATCTCCCCGTACCCGAGGATGACGCTCAGCATGTTGTTGAAATCATGGGCCACCCCTCCCGCGAGACGTCCCACCGCCTCCATCTTCTGGGCCTGACGAAGTTGGGATTCCAGGGAAAGCTTCTCGGTGATGTCCTCAACCAGTTCCACGGCAGCGGTGATTTCGCCGGCTGAATTGAGGAGCGGAGAGGACACAATCCGGTACTTCCGATTTCCCGCGCCTTGCTGGGTCTGCAAGGTGGCCTCGTGGACCTTGCCATCCCGCAGCGTCTGGTACGTTGGGCAGTTATCGCAAATCACGTTGCGGGGCGGATCACTGAAGACCTGATGGCAGATCGGGCGCCTCGCCGACTCCACCCCCGGAAACCACTCGTGCATGCGATGGTTCATCTCGAGGATTTCCATCCCGGGGCCGATCAGGGCCACGCCGATTTCGATGTTGTCCAGGATGCTGCGGAGCTTCGCCTCGCTTTCCGCCAAGGCGCGCTCGGCGCGCTTGCGCCCGGTGATGTCCTCCTTGACCGCGACAAAGTGCTCGATCACGCCGCGTGAATCCTTGACGGGCGAGATCGAGGCGGACTCCCAGAAAAGCTCCCCGTTCTTCTTCCGGTTATGGAATTCACCCCGCCATTCATCCCCCCGAGTGATGGTTTCCCACATCCGCTCATACTCTTCCCGCGGAGTCTCCCCGGACTTCAGGACGCGCGGGTTCTTCCCGATGACCTCCTCCCGCGAATACCCGGACACCTGAGTGAATTTGGGGTTCACATACTCGATGCTCCCCTCCGTGTTGGTGATGACAATCGAGGCCGGGCTGAACTCGATCGCGTGCCACAGCTTGCGTAAGTCCTCCTCGGCGCGCTTGCGTTCGGTGATGTCTCGGACCAGACCCAAGTTGTATCCCTGGCCCTCATACTCGAAGTAATTGGCGCTGACCTCCACCGGGAAGATCCGACCGTCCTTGGTCCGGTGCCTGGTCTCGAAAGTGAGCGAGCCGCGCGCCTTGAGTTCGCTCCAGTGCTCCCGCCAGCGGTGAGCGGGAAAATCCGGGTCGATGTCCGGAACGGAAAGCGTGAGAATCTCCCCGCGAGGCCACCCCAGAGCTCGACACGCCTCCTCATTCACGTGCAGGACACGCCCCTCTTCGTCGATGAGGAAGGCGGCCTCGCGCACATGGTTGAGAGCGAAGTCCAGGAGGGTCAGCTGCCGCGCGGCCTGCTTGCGCTCCACAAGGTCCATGACCATCGACGCGAGCGCTTGGACCATCTCGACATCCTTCTCGTCATAGTCCGTGGACTTATTCCCGACTCCGATGATGGCGGTCACGCGGCCATCCCGCACGACCGGGACTCCTAGGTCGCGGGCCACGGGGGCGTGTCCCATCGGCAGCCCCTTCGTGTGCGGAAGGCTGGCGTAGTCGTTGTGGATGACCGGCGCTTTGGCGTGGAAACAATCGACCCAGACACCCGCCTCGCTGATCGGATAGTGCAGCCCCTTGCCCTCCGCCAGGCATGTTTCCTCCTTGAGCGTGTTGGTGGACCACATTTGCAGGGTCAGGCGATGCTGATCCGGGTCCACGAAATGGAAATAGCCGATGCGGCTCCCGGTATAAAACTCGGCCGCGTCAAGGCCGGCCCGCAAGAGGTCGTCGAGGCTGCCGCGCGAGGCGATCTCGGATAAGTCCAGACGCTTGCGCAGCAGGGTTTCGGAGCGCTTCCGGGCCCCGATGTCTCGGATGAAGCAGAAGATTCGGCCCCCGGCGATCGGCCAATAGGAGGCGTTGACCTCCACATCCCAAACCGTTCCGTCCTTCGTGCGGTGGAAGGACTCGAACAGGTCCGTCCCTTGCTCCATGATTCGTTGCACATGGGCCGCGACATCCGCGCGGTCCTCCTTGACCTCGAACTCCCAAACCTCCTTGCCGACTATCTCCTCGCGGGAGTAGCCCGAGCGGTTCAGATAGGCGTCGTTGACCTCGACAATGCGACCTTCCGTGTCCACGGTCCAGAAGCCATCCGCCGAGGTCTCGATGACCGCGCGGTATCGCTGCTCGCGATCCTGGAGCGCCTCCTCGGCGCGTTTTCGCTCCACGCGAGTGCGCAGGGTGACAATTCCGAAGGCCAAATCTTGCGAGAGCTCCTCCAGCAGCTGAACCTCATCGGGTCCGAGCGGATGGTCCTCCGGGGAATTGATCACGAGGACCCCGAAAGCGCGGCTGTCTTCGTCCATGAGAGGAAGCGCGATCACGGAGCGAACACCATAATGCGCGGCGCGCTCGCGCCAGACCGCCAGGGCCGGATCGGCGTTCACATCCTGAACATGAACCATCTCTCCGCTTCGGATCGCGCGGCCCGAGGGGCCTTTCCCGGTCTGCGACTCCTCGTCCCAGGAGATATGAATGGTCTCGACAATCTCGGGCCGGACCCCATGCCAAGCCACGGGGCGCACGGTCTTGAGGGGGTCCTGTTCCGCGTAACCCACCCAAGCCACCTGGTATCCCGCCTCCTCGCAGACAATCCGGCAGATCTCCTTCAAAAGGGTCTGCTCGTCATTGGCGCGCAAGAGGGCCTGGTTGCATTCACCCAGGGTGCGGAGCGCGCGATTCACCCGGAGAAGCTCCTCCTCCGTGGTTTTCTGATCCTCAAGAAGCGAAAGGAGCGCGCGGCGCGAGCGCTCCGAAGACTCCAGGAGCCGCTTGATGCGCTGCTCGTTTCGCACCAGCTCCGCCGTCCGCTCGACGACCTTTTCCTCCAGGGCGGCCTTGGCCCGCAAGAGGTCCTCTTCCGCGCGCTTGCGCACCCCGATCTCGCGCTCAAGGTCTTCGTAGGCCCTCCGCAAACGAGTGTGGCTGTTGATCTCGTTTTTCAACACCAGCGCGGCGAAGCTAAAGAACGTGGGCAAGGTGGGCGACAGGTCCCGGATGGCGACATGCAGCCCCTCCATCTTGAGAACCCCGACCACTTCGGAACCAACCAGGAGCGGGACCGCCCAGGTGTACCCCCTGGAAAACTCAGGGGTCAGCATGCGAGTCTCGCGGAACGGCCTTTCCTCCTCGACCGGCGCGCGCGACTCCAGGGCCGTTCGGACAAGTTCATCTTCGATCGAAGCGAGCGGCTCATCGCCCCCCTGGAGGTCCGCCATCCGCGGTTTTCCGTCGATCCAGTAGTAGAGGACAAGGTCGAGTCCGCCGATGACCTCCCCGATGGCCCTCAACAATCCTCCAATCGTGTTCTCAAGTCCGGAGACTGAGCCGACACGGTTCATCAAGTGGATGATCAGCTGCAGGTGTGACTTGTCGGCGGCGAGTTTTTTGAGACGCTCCTCCAGCCGCGCGATTTCCGTCTTGCGGGCGGCGCGCTTGTCGCTCATGAGGGGTTCCCCCCTTCGAGCGAGCCGAACTCGAACGCCGCCTCGAGCATGGCGCGGATGTTCGGTTCGGGGATGTCGAGGGGCATGACACAAGTGCCGAAAAGGAACTTCCCTCCGGGGAGGCCCGCCTGGATGATCTTCCTCACCTGCATCCGGATCTCCTCCGGACTCCAGTCGATGAGGGCGATGTCATTGATCGTGGCGCAAGCCAGGGCGCGTCCGGCGAGGATTTCCTTGCCCTCCCGGACTCGGTCGAACGGGCCCATGTAATAGCCCTTGATTCCCGTCCGCTCGAAAACGGTCGCCATGACCGGGTTGATCCTGGCGGTGCCGCCGTAATACACCACTCCCGCGGGGCCCGCCGCGCGGATGTCCTTCTCGATCCAGGGGAGGGAGCACTCCTGGAAGAATCCCATCGGCACAATGTCCGTGGAGCCGAAAGGATTGGAGTAGATCAGCACATCCGCCCCGGCCTCGCGGTAGGCGGTCAGCTCCTTCACAAAGAACTCATGGCACCTGGACAGGAGCTCCTCGCGCGCGCCGGCGGGGCCAAGGAACAACAGGTCCATCCACCTCTCCATGCCCATGAGCAGCGCGGGGAGGGCCATCGAGGCCGTTATGTACGCGCAGATCGGATACTTCCCGCCGATCTCCCGGCGCAGGATGCTCAGGCACTTGAGGGTCTCCTCAAAAGCCGGATGCGCGGATACATCCTCCGGAATTTCGAGACGTGGGATGTCCTCCAAGGAATTGATGACCCAATCCTCGACGTTCGGCGGACCGTTCTCGGCGAAGAGGATCTTTCGGCACCCGAGAAACTCGGCTTCTTTCCCCACATAGAAAAGGCACCAGACATTGTCGTGACCGTACTTCTCGCGCATCCGGATCTGCGCCTCGGCCACTCGTTCCCCATGCGAGTAATACTCTTCGAGACGAAGGTTCAGCTCTCCCGCTCCCTGATCGAGGAGGTTGCAGAACACGGGGATCCGGTCGACCGCGGCCCCGTCAAAAGCCGCGCTGAGTCGCTGCATTCCAGTCACCATGGCCGCGCCTCCCGGATCAGCCGCGAAATCGCCTTAACCGCCTGAATGCCGTCCGGAGCCCACCCGTCCGCCCCCACGCGCTGGTGGAGCTGATCATCGAACCGAAACGGGGCTCCGCCGATAATGACCTTGATCCGATCCTCCAGCCCCCGCTCCCTGAGGATATCCCTCACCTTGAGGCATCCCTTTTCGCTTCGCGCCGTGTGGACCATCATGGCTGAAATCGCGATCACCGAGGCGCGACGATTTTCCGCTTCCTCCACAAAGCGCTCCGCCGACACGTTTACCCCCAGGTCCGCGCACTCAATCATTCGCGGCCGCAGGCAGCCCACGACAATCCTCTTCCCGAGCGTGTGCAAGTCTCCATGGGGACTCCCGATGACCACTCTCCCGACCGTTTCCGGCGCCACCCGGAAGCGAGGGAGCAGCTCCTCGGTGACATCCGCTGCGATCTGAGAAGTCAGGAAATGTTGCGCCAAGTTGAGCTCCTCGCACTCCTCGAGGTCGGTCACGCACTTCTCCAACGCCGGAATCACCACCTCGAAAATCAGTTCCTCGGCCGCGGCCCCTTGGTGGATCGCATCGCGGACAAGCTGAAGCGCCCGATCCCGATCCGTGTCGAACAGCGCCTCGCTGAACAGGGACAGCAGCGGCGGGAGGTTCATTGGCGCTGACTCCCATACCGATGCGGCTCCCCCAGTTGCTCCAGCAACAGATTGACTTCCGCCTTGAGTTCCTGGACCCGCTCCTCACGATTCAACGTGAGGTCATGCCAGCGCTGAAGCTCATTCAAGTGCTCCTGAAGCCGATGTTCCGCCCGCTTGCGATCCGTGATGTCGGTGAACATGCCGAAAGAGCCTCGGAAATCCCCGGAAGAATCCAGAATCGGAACGGCCGAGGCCAGCGTCCAGACCTCACTGCCATCCTTTCTGCGCAGACGACGCTCGTAGTTCGACGAAAGCCCGCGGCGTCGCTCCGCCATCTTTTCGTGGTGATCGGACAGTTCTTCCTCGAAAAGGAAGGAGGTGAGGGGTTGCCCGACCATCTCTTCAACCTTGACTCCAACCATTTCCGCCATCTTTGCGTTCACGAAGGTGATCCGGGTGTCCGCGCCGAGCACCAGAATCCCTTCCACGGCGGTGTCCACGATCCGGCGGTATTTCGCTTCACTCTCGCGCAAGTCACGGTAAGTCAGGAGGCTGGTCAGGGCGTCCGTCATCCGCCTCCCGATCTCCTCGAATAGGCGCGCCTCCTCGGATGTCCAGACCCGTGGGTGAGAGCACTGATGAAGTCCGAACAGCCACGGCCTGTCCCCTTTTGGGTGAAGCGCCATGACGAGTTGGGATCTCAGTCCGAATTGTTCTGTCTCACCCCCCGGGAGAGGGTGCTCCGAGCCTGGCCCAAACCGCACCGGGCCATCCGTGGAGTTCGCGATCCGAAACACCCGAACCGCTTCAGAGTCGACTGGAACCTCAATCCCCAGTACCAGAGCGCCGGGATACTCCGGGCGAGTCCTTTCCATCGGCACACGCCACGACTTGGTTTCAGGGTCGCATGGGTAGACTAGCCAAGCCCGGTCGCACTCGAAGATCCCCAGCATCTCGCCGAGAACCTCACTCATCATTTCCTCCAAGTCATTGGTTCCCTGGATGGCCCGATTGACCCGGTCCAGGCTCTCAAAGAACCGAAGGTGACCTCGATACTCCCACTCCCCTCGTGCGGTGGCGCGCGTTTCGAGGCAGTCCCATTCTCCATTCCTCCGGAGGCTGGCTAACGGGTGGTCACGCAGGATGTCCAAGAGTGTCGGAGCGTTCACCCTCCCCAGTCCGTATGCGCATAGAACCAAGATGGGCTGCCCCGCAATCACTCGGTCGATGGCAGCCTCAAACTCAGAAAACGCCTTTCCATGGCATCCACGCAACGCGGATGCGTCCAATGCCACGCGAAGTCCCTCGTGGCCTTCGGCCAGCGCTCGAGTGAGTCGAACTCTCCAGTCCTCCACGGCTTGCTGGGTATCGAAGTTTCCCCCCGAAGTCACCCACCGCGCGGCGGAGATCATGACCAATGCGCCCGTCGCGAGGAATTCCTCGAAGTCGGGAATCCCTTCCCTCAGCGCCTCGCGCGCCTTGGGTGCAGAACCACCGGAACCTACCCACAGGCAAGCCTCGTTGCTTTCCAGTCCGGCTCTCAGAAAGGGGACCACCGCGTCATGGAGCTCGGATTGCTCTCGGTGGAGGTGACAGAAATGGGTTCCCCACGGCAGCGTTTCGATCCAGGGAATGTCTGTTTTTCGCGATTGTTTGGCCTTCATTGCGACTTCCTCATCTACATCCAATCAAGTCCGATACTTTCATACGGCATCCAAGTATCAAACCGAGGCGGTTGAGGAGCTCGCAGGCATGACCCCCAAGTGTGCTCATCGGCGACCAGATGTGACCGGATTCCAAGCCCCTCACCCGCGCCTGGAGTGCCGTGAGCCTGCCTTCACGCGCGCATTTGCGCCCCCAATGGGCGAGCTGAAGGACCGCTTCGGCGCGCGATCTTGAACATGAAGATTATAGCAAACCTTATCGGCAAAGTGGAGGCGGAATGATACAATGGTCATCGTGTGGGGTTTCCGTGGACGGGTCCCGGAAGCATCCCGACTCCTGGTGGACTCCGATACTTCCAAATTGACTCGGAGTCTTCCACGATCCCAAACATGCGATCCGCTCTATTCATTCTGGCGTTGCTCCCATCACTTACGGGAGACTCACTCGCGGCTGTCTCACCGTGGTCGGATATCCTTGAGAACGCGAAGGCGAATTCGGCGCTGACCGAACGACGCGCGGGGCTTATCGAGCAGGCCCGAGAGGCCGAGGCGCTACCGATTGTCCGCCGTGCTCGCTGTCTTGCCGATGTCGGCAAGGATCGCACCTGGCTGGATGGGAGAAGCAACGCCCTGGAGGAGGAAATCCGCGAAACCTTCGCGCTCGCCATGTCCGATTTCGGGGCCTGCTCCACCCTCTCCAGGGAGCTCCCGCTCCTGGCCGCCGCCTATCGTTTGACAGGAGAGCAAGCCTTCCTGGATCGGATCCTCGCTCAACTCGATGAGATGGCGAGGTGGTCGCCGCTCCAGCGCCCCGGATGGACCCTGTACACACCGGGGAACCGTCTCCCGCTCGACGGCAAGGATGGGAACTGGTTGGCCACCGGAACCGGGATTCGCGCTCTCGGAGACACGCTTGAATTGCTCCCGGAAGAGGCGGTTCCACAAGACTTGAGGGGACGGATCGAGGCCCTCTTGCTGAAGGAGATCGAGGGGGTGGTGGACGACTGGAAGACCAAGCGGCCGTGGTTTGTGCGCACGGATAATCCCATCACCAACCAGTGGGTTCTTCCCACGGAGGGGTTGGTGCGCGCCTCAATTCTGCTTGGGAAGGACAAGCATCCTGAGGCGTATGAACTGGGGGTCGCCAATCTGCTCAAGGCCCTTAATGCGCATGGGGCTAAGGGCGAATTCGAAGAGGGCTTTGGGTACGCCTCGTTCACAGTCACTTCGCTTCTCCACGCCGCACACGCCATGGCTGTCGCGGGCGACGCGCGCGCGATCAGTCATCCGTTCCTTGAAAACTTTCCGACCTGGCTGGTGCATCATTTCCAACCTGGCGGTTATGGAATCAACTGCTTCGATGCCGGACCCTCCTACAACGCCCCCGAATCGGCTCGCCCGCTGCTCTCCCTGATCGCCACGCTCACCGCCTCGCCTGTCGCGCGCTGGGCGCTCCGCCACCAGACAAGCGGACCCACGGAGGACCTCGCGGGGCTTGCCGCCTCCGCCCTTCCGGATGTCGGCCAAGATCAGGCCCCTCCTCGATACGCTGTCTACGAGCGCGCGGCGCGGGTCAATTGGCGGGACAGCTGGGACCGGGACGCAACCGGAGTTTGGATTCGGGGAGGACACCCGCTCGACCAACACGACCATCAGGATCGCGGCCATGTCAATCTGATCTCGAAAGGGCAACCGATCCTGATCGAGGCCGGAACCCCGAGCTATGACCACCCCCTCATGATGTCCCAATACAGCTCCGGCGCGGGGCACAACGCGCTTCAACTCGGTGAGGCTTTCCCGGAAGCTTCCACGGACGCGGGCAAGACCCTCTCACTGCCGGGATGGCAGAAGGAGCACGGGATCGCGCCGATCGCCGTGATCGAGCTCGACAACACCGGCGGCAAGGTCCGAGTGGACGGAGGCAAGTGTTACGAGGGCCTTTCGCGGTGGGAGCGGACCGTGGCGTGGGACTCAAAACTGCTTGAGGTTACTGACGAAGTTGAGCTTGCGCCCGACCTCGAACCGGACACGATCCTGTTCCGCTGGCACCTCGGAACCGAGCGGGAGGTTGCCGTCACCGGCGCGGGGCGGGAATGGAGGGTGGAGTGGGCGGAGGCCGGAATCACTCTTCATGGCGATGCTCCGCTCGTGGTATCTCAGGCCCGCATGCCGGACAACACCTTGGCCGGGCACGATGGAAGCCGGAGCGACAAGAATTTTCATTCCTGCGTGATCGCGCGAACCGCGAACAAGGAGAAACGCCTCCTGCTCACCACCCGGGTCCTCCCCCAATAGGTTGGCCTCCATGCGCTTCCTCCGCCGATTGCGTCCTGTGAGCCTCTGCCTCCTCCTGGTTGTCTCCACTGCCGGGCGCGCGGAGCTCAAGTGGGAAGCGGACCATGGCGGCAACCGGATCGACGGCCTTTCGCACATCGAACTCAAGTCGAACACCCTGGTCCTGAACGCGAGCGAGATCGGATCCCGTCTTGTGGTCCTTCGCGCCACGGAGCCGGCTCGCATCGAGGCCGCGACCGGTGCAAACGCGGCGCTCAAGCCGGGTTGGGATGGAACCCTGGGTTACAGCCTGTACGGCCTCCATCTGGAGATCCCCTCACCGGGAAGGGTCGCAGTGGCTCTCACCTGCACTCCTCCTCCTCTAAATCCGGTTGTCGAAGGTCCGGAGGGCCTGCGCGCTTACGCGAAAGCGCTCGACGCAAGGCATTCGTGTTTTCCGGATGAGAAGGAAGCCTTCATAAAGTGGCGGTCAGACCATCGGGACCGTCTTGCCGCGCTTCTCATGGGCGGAGGGTTCCCCGAACGCCCGCCACTCGAGGCGCGAACCATCTCCAAGGAAACTCATTCTAAGTTCGACCTGGAGCGTGTGGTTTACCACTCGCGCCCGAACCGTGAGAATCAGTTGCTTCTCGCGCTTCCGAAAGGCGGGACGCGCCCACCCCTCTTGGTGGCGTTGCATGGCCATGAAGCGCCTTGGGGCGAGGCGGATGCCGCCGCCTTCGCGAGCGGTCATCCCGATGATTTCTGTGCCTACTTCGCGGAGCGAGGCTGGGCGGTCTTGCAGCCCGCCACCTTGGACCACGACCTTCAAGACCAATCATGGACCCTCCAAGGGGAGTGGACCTGGGACGCCATGACCGCGCTCGACTTCGTGGTTGGGAACCGGGATATCGATCCGGAGCGGATCGCAGTGTGCGGGCTCTCAACCGGAGCGCATTTGGCCATGAACCTGCTCGCCCTGGATGAACGTGTGAAAGCCGGTGTGGTCGGGTGCATCCTGAGCACCTGGAACCATTACCGGAAACGATTTCGGATTCCACCGCACTGCGATTGCGGGATCGGATCCCAGCTTCCCAGCCTCCTCGGCGAACAGTGCGATTGGGCGGGGCTGGCTGTCCCCAAACCGGTTCAATTCCAACACGGGCGCCTGGATGCCGCGTTTTGTCCGGGAGCGGACCCATCCCTACTGAACCTTGCCTGGAATACCGCAACGATGCCGGAGGCCGAGTATGAGGCCATGTTCGGGGAAGTCCGGCGGGCTTACCGGATCTTGGACGCGGCGGACCGGGTCACCACCCATCTCCATGGTGGGAAGCACCAGGTGGACAATGAGGCCGCGCACGCCTGGCTTGTCCGCGCTCTAGGAATCGGTTCCATGAGAAACTAATCCCAGGAAAAAAGAATCTTCTCAAATCTGAGCGGATATGATGGAATTCCGGATTGGTTTATCATTCACTGGGCTTCCGGGCACAGAGCCGACGTGTCCCCGTGGAAACGGAAGGGAGGGGTGCAAGTGACCATAGCCGCAACCTGTCACCACAAACCGGAAAGCTGGGTGCTCCTTTTCGTCTGCTGGGGTCTCCTTTCGGTTCTCAGCGCCGGGGCTGTTGCCGAGACATTCCGCGATCAGGTCGAGGCGGACTGGTTGCTTCACGAGCAGTACCGAAGTGAGCCGGGCGCGGTTGCCGGTCAGGTCACCACCCGGGAGGATGCCATCGGCGGCTGCGACGGGATCAAGGATGGGAAGTTTGGTTTCCACACCGGCCAGAAGGAGGAGCCATGGTGGCGGGTGGACCTGGGGGAGATTCAACCGATCAGCCGAGTGGTGATTTGGAATCGATGCGATGGGGTCGCCTCGCGCGCCGACCACCTCCAAGTCTGTCTTTCCAGTGATGGCGGGGATTGGGAGACAGTTTACAACCACGATGGAAGCGCCTTTTTCGGTTTCACCGACAACAAGCCGCTCTCGGTCGCGCTTGAGGGCAGGCGCGCGCGGTTTGTCCGAATTCAACTCCCAGCGAAGGCCTATCTGCACTTGGATGAGGTCGAGGTGTTCGGCCTGGAGGATTCCGGGAAGAACCTCGCGCTCCACCGACCCGCCGATCAGAGCAGCACCTGTGCCTCCTCCAACCGAACGCGAATCCCAAGGGAGATCCGTTGGTCCAAGCGGACCCGGGAGATTCTGGACCACTGCCAAGGATTGCTTGCCGAGCTCCGCGGCTCCGCCGAAAACCAACGGAAGGACCTTGAGAGCTTGGCGCGGAGTGTGGCGACCACACCAGCCGAGAGCATCGGAAAGGAGCTCTACCTCGAGGCTCGTTGGCTTCAGCGGGAGCTGACTCTCGCGCATCCGTTGCTCGATTTCGATTCGATCCTTTTCACCAAGCGGGTTCCCGGCAGCTACAACCACATGTCGGACCAATACTACGGCTGGTGGTCGCGACCCGGCGGAGGTCTGTACATCCTTCGGAACTACAAGGACGACAATCCGGAGACAGAATGTCTCAGCGAGGCGTTCACCGAGCCGGGGAGCTTCCTTCGGCCCATGCTCTCGTATGAAGGGGACCGTCTGCTCTTCGCCTGGTGCCGTCATCATCACGGCGTGGCCGAACAAGCCGACAAGCTGAACAAGGCCAACATCCCGGAGGATGCTTTCTACCACCTTTTTGAAATGGACCTTGCCGGCGGACAGGTTCGCCGTCTGACCGAGGGCAAGTATGATGATTTCGATGGGCGCTATCTCCCGGACGGGAGGATCGTGTTTCTCTCCACTCGCCGCGGTCAGGCCTTCCAGTGCGGCCCGGCGAGCGCCGCCAAGTCCACCACGGTCAAGGATCTGCCGGACATCTATGTGCGCTGCGGCGGGGGTCCGGAAAGGCCCGTGGCGGTTTACACCCTTCACGCCATGAACGCCGATGGCGGGGGGCTCCTTCCGATTTCACCCTTCGAGATGTTTGAATGGACTCCCAGCGTCTCCTCGGATGGAACCATCCTCCATTCGCGTTGGGACTATATCGACCGGGACAACATGCCCTACATGGGACTCTGGGCGCTCAACCCAGATGGAACGAACCCGCGGATCGTTTACGGCAACTTCACCCGCAATCCGCATTGCACCTTCGAGGCGGTCAGCATCCCCGGGTCTCGCAAGATTGTTTTCACCGCATCCGGTCACCATGCCCAGACCATGGGGAGCCTGGTGCTCCTCGACCCCGCGGTGGGAACGGAGGGGGATGCTCCGATCACCCGCCTCACCCCTGAAGTGCCCTTCCCGGAAAGCGAAGCCTGGCCGGAGACTTTCTACGCCAACCCGTGGCCGCTCTCCGAGCGCTTCCATTTGGTTTCCTGGGGATGCGAAGAATCCCCCTCCGAGGGGAAACTCATGGCCCCCAATGCGATGGGAATCTATCTCTTCGACGCGCGGGGGAACATTGAACTGCTCCACCGCGACCCTTCGATCAGCTCCTTTGATCCGATTCCGTTGCGGCCGAGGGAGCGCCCGCCGGTTCTTCCCTCATTAGTGGACTGGAACAAGAGCAACGAGGGCCGCTTCCTGCTCGCGGATGTCTATCGCGGGCTTGATGGGGTGAAGCCGGGGGAGGTCAAGGCGCTGCGGATAGTCGGGGTCCCCGGAAAGACTCACCCCACCATGAATTACCCGAGCATCGGAATCACGCGGGATGATCCTGGGAAATGTGTCCTTGGAACGGTCCCGGTCGAACCGGACGGATCGGCTTACTTCCGCGCGCCCGCGGGAGTGATTGTGTTCTTCCAGGCCCTGGACAGCCGAGGGATGACCCTGCAGACCATGCGCAGTGTCACCCATGTACAGCCCGGTCAAACGTTGAGCTGCATCGGTTGCCATGAGCCGCGCACTCAAGCGCCCTCGCCGGCGACGACACTCGCCTCCTTGCGCGAACCATCCGGAATCATGGTCGGACCCGAAGGGTCCTGGCCGCTGCGCTTCGATAGACTGATTCAACCGGTCCTCGAGCGACATTGTGTGTCTTGCCATCAGCCGGGCGGGTCGGATGCGGAAGCGGCCCGGTTCAATCTCACCTCGGCCTCCTCGTATGAATCCCTTACCGGCTATGGCTCCCCGTCTTTGAAGGATGCGGTCCTGAACGGATACCGCGCCGGGTTCTCCGCGGTCGGCGCGGGACTTGCTCGGACCAGCCCGCTGCTTGCCCTGCTCACCGCGCCGGAGGGGCATCACCAAGCGCGTCTCGATTCCGAGAGCCTCGAACGCCTGGTCATATGGATGGACACTTATGCCCAGTGGGCGGGGTCGTTCAGCGCGGAACAAGAAAACGAATTGATCGAGTTTCGCCGAGCCAACGCGAGTGTCTTCCTCGAGCGGGGATGGAAACAGAGCTCAATTGGAAAGGGCAGGGAAGATGATGGAGGATGACGCTGTTGGCGCGAGACATTGCCTGAGGTGGAGCGAATTCTTCCTCCTCTGCTTAATGCTCCCGTTGTCCGCCTTGACCGCCTCAGCTGAGGAAGAGGCGATGGAGGACACTCTCCGGATTGATGTCACGGAAGGGCTCCCATCGGAATACGGACGGGTGGAGGAAATTGTCTTCGCGGTGCGCCAGCCGGGCAAGGATGGGCACTGGTACGCCAACTTCGGGTATTACGCCGAAAACACGGAACGTCTGACATATGGAGACGGCGGGCGGCTGTGCAAGCTGAACCTCAAAACGGGGCAAGTCACCCACCTCATCGACGACCCCACTGGCGGAGTGCGCGATCCACAAGTCGATTACGACGCGAGGAAGATCCTCTTTTCCTATCGGAAGGGCGGTTCTCCCCACTATCACCTGTATGAAGTCGATTTGGATGGCGGCCACCTCCGTCAGCTCACCGACGGCGATTGCGATGACATTGAACCGAGCTACCTTCCGGACGGTGGCATTGTGTTCTGCTCCAGCCGCTGCAACCGTTGGGTGAACTGTTGGCTCACTCAGGTGGCGATCCTGTACCGCTGTGAGGCCGATGGCGGAAATGTCCGGCAAATCTCCAGCAGCGGCGAACACGACAACACCCCCTGGCCGCTCCCGGATGGGAGAATCCTCTATCAGCGCTGGGAATATGTGGACCGCAGTCAGGTCCACTACCACCACCTCTGGACCATGAATCCGGATGGGACCAACCAGATGGTCTTCTTCGGGAACCTGAATCCGGGGATCGTGATGATCGACGCCAAACCGATCCCCGGGACTAACAGGATTCTGGCGAGTTTCTCCCCCGGTCATGGAACCAAGGAGCATGACGGCGTGGTGACCATTGTCGATCCGAGCGCCGGTCCGGATGATCCGACCCGCGCGCGGCCGGTTCATCCGTCGCGCCGGTTCCGCGACCCCTACCCGATCGCAAGCAAACTGTTCATCGCGGCGCACCGCGGGAAGCTCGTGTTGCTGAACGAAGACGGACTCACCCGGAAGCTCTTCGAGCTGTCCGAGTTCGACAGCCTCGCGGGCCTGGAGTGTCACGAACCGCGTCCGGTTGCGCCTCGGCCTCGAGATCTTGTCATACCGCCCAAGAGCGACCCGGAAAAAGAGACCGGGCGGCTCGTTCTGTCAAACATCTATGAGGGTCGGAACATGGAGGGGGTGAGTAAGGGGGAGATCAAGAAACTCCTGGTGCTGGAGTCCCTTCCCAAACCGATCAACTTCACCGGGGGCATGGAGCCGCTCAGCTATGGGGGAACCTTCACCCTGGAGCGCGTGCTGGGGACCGTGCCGGTGGAGCCGGATGGCTCGGCCTATTTTGAGATCCCCGCCCTGCGGAGCGTGTTCCTGGTGGCGCTGGATGATCGTGACCTCTCGGTTAAGCGGATGCAGAGCTTTCTCACCGTGCAGCCGGGAGAAGTGGTCGGCTGTGTCGGGTGTCACGAGCAACGGACCCGAACGCTGATGCCGCCTCGAGGCGATCTCATGGCGCTGGACCACCCCCCCAGCAAGATTGAACCCATCCCAGGAGTCCCCGATGTATTCGATTTTCCGCGTGACATTCAACCCATTCTGGACCGGCATTGCGTGGGATGCCACGGTTACGAGGGGACTGAAAAGGGCGGACCGCGCGCGGGTGGAGTGATCCTGTCCGGGGATCGCGGTCCCATGTTTTCGCACAGCTATTTCACGCTCAGCGCGCGACTGCAGCTGGCCGACGGACGCAACCGGCCGGTGAGCAACTATCCGCCGCGCGGCATCGGCAGCTCGGCCAGCTCACTGATGAAAAAGATCGATGAAGGGCATCAAGGCGTTCGGCTTGCTCCGCTCGATCGGGACATGGTTCGACTCTGGATCGACACGGGGGGACCCTACCCTGGGACTTACGCCGGTCTTGGTTGCGGCATGATCGGCGGCTACGCCGAGAATGTTCTGGATCGCTCCGATCTGGAGTGGCCCAGCATGCGGGCGGCGCTGGACGCCATGGAGTCACGCTGCGGGAACTGCCACAGAGGGACCTTGGCGCTTCCCTCATCCCCCTCGGATGACATGGACATGCCGCCCTGGGCGATCAAGTACGATGACCCGCGTTTGCGCTTTTCGCGCCACATCCTCTACAACCTGACCCACCCCGAGTTATCGCTGCTCCTTCTGGCGCCTCTTGCAAAGGAAGCAGGGGGGCATGGGATCTGCCATGCCCTGTCAGAAGGTTCGGAGACCACCGCGCAGTCACCGCCCGTTTTCAACGATCCGAACGACGCCGACTACAGGACCATCCTTGCGGCCATTCGCGACGCGAAGGATCGCCTTGAACAGATCAAGCGGTTCGACATGCCCGGTTTCTCACCTCGGCAAGAATATGTCCGCGAGATGCGCCGCTATGGGATCTTGCCGGGAGAAGGTGACCTGGACCAGGCGCTTGATCCCTATGTCCTTGATCGGGCCTACTGGCAATCTCTTTGGCACCAACCCTCGGGGGGAACTCGATGAGAAGCTCACGTCACATCCGTCCACTGATCTGCGCCGCCCTGTTTGCCCACGGCGCTTGGTGCCAGGACTACCTCTCTCCACTTGCGCTGGCGGCTGACCCCGCGCGTGGGACTCTCTATATCGCGGAGTTTACAGGGCATCGCGTGGATGTCTTTGATATCCGCGCCTGTACGGTTACCGCCGCCATCGCGGTTTCCGGTCCACCCAGCGGGCTCGCGGTGTCGCCTGACTCGAACAAGTTGTATGTCACCCTGGCCTCTCCGGAGGGACAGGTCGCCATAATCGACCTCAAGACAAATCAAGTCGTGGAACAGATCCGCATGGGGCACACTCCCGCCGCCCCGGTGCTCGATCCGGAGGGGAAGCGACTGTTTGTCTGTTGCCGTTTTGAAAACAAGTTGAAAGCGGTGGATCTGGAAACTCACAAGGTCTCGGCTGAGATCAACGCGCTTCGTGAACCCTTCGCCGCCGCGATCACCCCCGATGGAAAGACCCTCATGGTCGCGAACCTGCTCCCCGAGGGGCCCTCCAACGCCGACATTGTGGCGGGGGCGGTGACCCTGATCGACACGGCTTCCATGAAAGTCGCCGCGAATATCCGTCTCCCCAACGGGAGCACCGCGCTGCAGGGAATCTGCATCTCGCCGGACGGCAAATTCGCTTATGTGACCCACACCCTCGGAAGGTACCGCCTCCCCGCCACGCAGATCGACCGAGGTTGGATCAACACCAACGCGGTCAGCATGGTGGATGTTGAGAAGAGGACTTTCTTGAACACATTCCTTCTGGACAACATCGATCAGGGGGCCGCCAACCCTTGGGGAGTCGTCTGCACGCCGGATGGCTGCTTCCTTTGTGTGGCCGAAGCGGGAGGCCATGAGGTCAGCGTGATTGATCGCGAGGGCCTCCACGAAAAGCTGGCCAAGGTCGCGGCGGGTGAAAGAGTCTCCGAGACCACACTGGCTTGGGAAGATGTTCCCAACGATCTGGCCTTCCTGGTGGGATTGCGCAAGCGGGTTCCGCTTGAGGGCAAGGGGCCTCGCGGGATTGCGGTTGTGGGCCGGGCGGCTTATGTCGCCGAATACTTTTCCGACAGTATCGGCATAGTCGATCTGAATTCCGATTCATCCGCCAAGGCGCGCGCGATTCCCCTTGGGCCACCTCTCCCCATCACCCCGGTTCGTTGGGGGGAAATGCTGTTTCATGACGCCTCCATCTGTTTTCAGCGGTGGCAGAGCTGCGCGAGCTGCCATCCGGGTGAGGCGCGGGTGGATGGACTCAACTGGGACCTCTTGAACGATGGGATCGGCACCCCCAAGAACACCAAGAGCATGCTCTTCGCCCACCAAGCCCCTCCCACCACGATTACGGGAATCCGACCGAGCGCGGAAACCTCGGTCCGCGCGGGGATTCGGAACATCCTGTTCGCCACCCGTCCGGATGAGGAAGCCTCGGCCATCGATGCTTACCTCAAGTCCCTTGTTCCGGCGCCCAGTCCCCGGCTGGTGAACGGCCAATTGAGCGAGAGCGCCCGACGGGGACGTGAGGTCTTCGAGAAAGCGCGTTGCGCCACTTGCCACAAGGGTCCGCTCTACACCGACATGCTGAAATACGATGTCGGGACGGGACGCGGCAACGAGGCGGACAAAGCCTTCGACACCCCGACCCTTGCCGAGGTCTGGCGGACCGCGCCGTACCTTTACGATGGACGCGCGGCGGACATGCGCGAGCTCCTGACCATTCACAATTGGAAGGACAGGCACGGGACAACCTCGGAATTGACCGACCAAGAGCTGAACGACCTGATCGAGTTCCTCCTGTCGATCTGAGGCGGCCCGTGAAAGAGAAAGTGATGAGAGAAACCGCTACCGAGGGAATCCGGACATTCACGCTGAGGCGGACCTTCGGCGAGGAGCGCTTCATCAGCCTCCCGCGCGCGGAGGGCGACTCCGCAGAGGTTCTTTTCGAGCGCGCGGTCTCGTTTCTGGAAGAGAGCGAGGCCTCCCTGGTCTCGGTGGAAGGCTACGGGATTCCGGGGGATTCGAGCGAAAACATCCGAACCTTGAAATCGGCGCTCGGTGGGGAGGGTTTTCCGATCACCTGGATCACTCCAACCCCTGGGGAGTTGTCGCTTGGGGGCCTTCAGGCGTGGGCGGTGAGCGGAGCGCGGGTTGAACCGATCCGGATGGATGGACAGGTTGTCGGAAGTTGGTTTGAGGATGACCGCGCGCGTTACCTGCGCTTGGGGGGAATCATCTCCGAATCGACCGAACAAGCCAGGGACGGTCAAGCCAGGCGCGTGTTCCGGGCTCTTGAGAAAGGGCTGGAGGCTGCGGGCATGTCCTTCGCCGATGTGGTCCGCACCTGGTTTTTCATCAAGGAGATAGATGATTGGTATGCCGCCTTCAATCGGACTCGAGATGAGTTCTTTGCCGAATCGGAGATCCATGTTCGACTGATACCGGCCAGCACGGGCGTCGGATGCGTGGATCCCTCGGGCCCCTCCCTGGTGGGTGGGCTGCTCGCCGTTCGGCCCAAGGACTCGAGGGTGTCTTCGCGGTCCGTGCCGTCGCCGTTGCAAGGGTCTCCCCTCGAATACGGCAGCTCCTTCAGCCGAGCCATGGAGGTCAACGCTCCCGACCATCGCCGTCTGCTCATATCAGGGACCGCCAGCATCTCCGGCGATGGACGCACGGTCTCTCCGGATGACACGGAGGGGCAGATCGCCAAGACCTGGGAGGTGGTCGAGTCCATCCTGAGCTCTCGCGGAATGGGATGGAGAGATGTCTCGCGGGGGATCGCTTATTTCAAACAACCCTCGGATTCGATCCTGTTCGAGAGGTTCCTGGAAACCCGGGGGATTTCTTTTCCGACAGTGTTCCATCACGCCGACATCTGCCGTCGGGACCTGCTTTTTGAACTCGAAGCGGACGCGATCCAGGAGTCGTGACAACGGAGATCAGCAAACCGGAGCGGTTAAAGGAGGGTCCATCATGGCGCGAATCGAAAGGAGCCTGAACCACGGTCGAGGGTTGTGCTTTCCCCGCCTGTGCGGAATTGCCCTCATTCTGGGCGTGGCTTTCTGCGCGCGCGCCACGGCTGAGCGGAGTCTGAGGGATCTGATCGAAGCGGATTGGGTGGACCGCGACCAGGAATACCGCGCCGCAAACGGCGCGGAATCGTTTTCCCTCGCGCACACACGGAGCATTCTGGAACGCGCGGAGAGGGTCACGGCGCGGCTTGCTCCGAGCGCGGCCGCCGCGCGCCTCGAGGCCCTGCGCGTTGAGCTTGAAGCTTTGAAGAAAGATCTCGCTCGCGTGGAATCCATGCCGGAGGCGAGCGAAGAAACGCGGGGAAGGCTTTATCTTTCCGCCCGAGAAGTTGCGCGTCGGATTGCCTTCACCAATCCGCTCCTGGATATGGACAAGATTCTCTTCATCAAACGTCACCACCCCAAAGGGGTTTTTCATATGTGCGACCAGTTCTATGGATTCAACGCGGTTTCCGGTGGAGGTCTCTATGTCCTGGCCGATCCGTTCGGCGAGGCCCCCAAGGTGATCGACCTGTTGAAAGACTCGGTGGTCGAGTCGGGCCGTCTCAAAGGGCGGAAGCTGGAAGGCGGGGCATTCCTTTCCCCGGAGCTGTCGTTCGACGGGAAGACCATCCTGTTCGCTTATTCCGAGGCGAAGGGGAAGGATCTCGAGTGGACACCCGAAAGCTGTTTCCACCTGTTCCGGGTGAACATCGATGGGACCGGGCTGGTTCAGCTCACCGATGGCCCTTGGGATGATTTCGATCCCTGCTTTCTTCCCGATGGGCGCGTGGCCTTCATCAGCGAACGCCGCGGAGGGTATCTCCGCTGTGGCCGCCACTGCCCCACGTACACCCTGTATGGGATGGACTCGGATGGAACCAACATCACCTGTCTGAGCTTTCATGAGACGCACGAGTGGCAGCCGAGCGTGGCGAACGACGGCATGCTTGTGTACACGCGCTGGGACTATGTGGATCGGGACACGAATATCGCCCACCACATCTGGATTTGTTTCCCGGATGGACGCGACCCGCGCTCCTTTCACGGCAACTATCCCAACCGAAGGGAAGATCGGCCCTGGATGGAGATGGACATCCGCGCCATTCCCGGCTCGCGGAAATTCGTGGCCACCGCGGCCGCGCATCACGGTCACGCCCTCGGATCGCTGGTGTTGATCAATCCGGAGGTTGAAGATGACGGCTCCATGTCCCAGCTTGCGAGGCTGACGCCCGAGGTCCCTTTCCCGGAGGCGGAGAGGAACATTCGCCCGATCAAGGATTGCATGGTCTATGGAACCGCTTGGCCGCTCAGCGAGCAGGATTTTCTGTGCGTTTATGACTCGCGGGCCTCGAATCACGGGATCTATTGGATCGACGCCGAGGGAAACCGGGAACTGGTTTATCGCGATCCAACCATCCCCTGCCTTTCCCCGATGCCGCTTCGGTCCCGGCCCACTCCGCCCGTGATCCCCAGACAAACGGGGGGAGAGGTTCCCGCCACCATCGCGCTGATGAATGTGTACAACAGCGACTTCGAATGGCCCGAGGGAACCCAGATCGCTTCCCTCAGGGTCCTGCAGGTCTTGCCCAAGACCACTCCACCCCCCAATGAACCGAGGATCGGAGTCGCCGAACAAACCAACGCCCGCGCGGTGTTGGGGACTGTCCCGGTGGAAAGCGACGGCAGCGCGTATTTCGAGGCGCCCGTTGGCAAGGAGCTCTATTTCCAGGCCCTCGACCCAAATGGCCTGGCGGTTCAGTCCATGCGCTCGGGAACCTATCTCCACCCGGGAGAGAGACTCACGTGCCTGGGATGCCATGAGCCCAAACATCGCGCCCCGACCCGGACCCCTGAGGTTCCGCTCGCGCTCCAGCGGCCTCCCTCGCGGATCGAACCGGATCTCGATGGCTCCAACCCCTTCAGTTTTGTTCGATTGGTTCAACCGGTCTTGGACCGTCACTGTGTCGGCTGCCACCAGAAAGAGGGAGCCTTGGATTTGGCGGGAGTGATCGAGGGGGATTACGGCTGGACACGCGCCTACCGCAATCTGGCGGGCGAGTATGGCTTCTACTTCCATGTCCGAAACGGCTCTTTTCCGGATGGGGATCATGGCGGCGGCCGGACTCTTCCGGGTCGATTTGGAGCGCGCGCCTCGAAACTGCTCGGATACCTGAACGCCAACCATTACGGAGTCCACCTTTCACCCGAGGAATCCCACCGGGTGACCCTGTGGCTCGACTGCAACTCCGAGTTTTACGGCGCGTACGAGGATCCGGAGGCCCAGGCCAGGGGCGAGAGGGTGATCCCCTCGCTCGATTAGAGCGCCGAGAGCTCGGACGCATGACTAAGACAAACGAATTCCAACGAGCACCAAGGAGTGGAACATGCCCAATCCAATCAGGCGAATCTTGAACGTTCTTGGGGTCATCCTTGTGATCCTGGGTCTCTTTGGAGCCGGTTTGTCCGACGCGCTCTGCGCGCCAACGGTTGAGGAACTTGCGTCCGGGTTCGGCAATCCCCCGGAGGAGGCCAAACCGTGGGTCTACTGGTTCTGGCTGAACGGCAACATCACCAAGGAGGGAATCACCGCAGATCTGGAGGCCATGAAGCGGGTCGGGATCGGTGGGGTCCTGATCATGGAGGTGGACCAGGGGGTCCCGCTCGGTCCGGTCGATTTCATGAGCGAGCCGTGGCGCGACCTGTTCCGGCACGTGGTCGCGGAATCGGAACGGCTGGGGCTTCAGGTGAACATGAACAACGACGCGGGCTGGAACGGTAGCGGCGGACCCTGGATCAAGCCGGAAGAGTCCATGCAGAAAGTGGTCTGGTCGGAAATTGAAGTCGAAGGCCCCAAGCGTTTCGAGGGGGCGCTTCCCCAACCCGAGACCGTGGCCGGTTATTACAGGGATATCTCGCTTCTGGCGTTCCCTTCGCCGGGTAATTACCGCATCGGGAGGATTCGCGCCAAGGCCTGCTACAACGCGGCGGGGAGCGGCCCCGCCGACCAGACTGTCCTGCCGCCGGAAATGCGGATCGAACAAGACCGGGTGATCGATCTGAGCTCCGCGATGGCGAAGGACGGACACCTCGCATGGGATGTCCCATCCGGCAAGTGGACTCTGGTTCGCTTCGGTCACACCAGCACGGGGATTGAGAACGCCCCCTCCCCGGCTAGCGGTCGCGGATTGGAGTGCGACAAGCTCAGCAAGGAGGGGATCGAGGCCAACTTCAACGGGATGATGGGCAAGCTCATCGCGGATGTGGGCGGTTCGGCGGGCAAGACCTTGGTCGCCACCCACATCGACAGTTGGGAGAACGGCGCGCAGAACTGGACCATGAAAATGCGCGAGGAGTTCAGTGGGAGACGCGGGTATGACCCCCTCCCATACCTGCCGGTGATCACCGGGCGAGTTGTCGAGACCCTTGAGCTCTCCGAGCGCTTTCTCTGGGATCTCCGTCAAACCATCTCCGACCTGGTGGTGGAGAATTACGCGGGCCATCTGCGGACTCTCGCCCAGCGGCATGGCCTTCGGCTTTCGATCGAGGCCTATGGGGGTCCCTGTGACGACCTGCCTTATGCCGGCCAAGCGGATGAGCCGATGTGCGAGTTCTGGATGGGCGGCGGAGCGATGCACACCTGCAAGGAGATGGCTTCCGCCGCGCACATTTACGGTAAACCGATCCTGGGGGCGGAGGCCTTCACGGCGGGGGATGAGGAAAAGTGGAAGGAGCATCCCGCCTCGATCAAGGCGCTTGGCGACCAGGCGTTCTGCGATGGGGTGAATCGCTTCGTGTTCCACCGTTACGCGATGCAGCCCTGGCTGGACCGTCAACCCGGAATGACCATGGGCCCTTGGGGGATTCACTACGAGCGAACTCAGACCTGGTGGGAATGGTCCGCAGGCTGGCATGAATACCTCGCGCGCTGCCAATACCTGCTGCGGCAGGGCCTCTTTGTGGCCGATGTCTGTTTCCTGCAGCCGGAAAGCAGCCCTCAGGGATTCGTGAGTCACCCCGCGCTTCCGTATGACTATGACAACTGCAGCGCCGACACCTTGCTTACCCGGATGACTGTCCGGGATGGGAAACTGGCGCTCCCGGATGGCCTCAGCTATCGCCTTCTGGTCCTGCCTCAGCTCCGAACCATGACCCCCCAACTGCTCGGTAAGATCAAGGAGCTGGTGGCTGCCGGCGCCACCGTGATCGGACCCAAGCCGGATCGAGCCCCGGGACTTTCGGATTACCCGAATTGCGATGTTCAGGTCAACCGGATTGCCGCCGAACTCTGGGGAGAAGGCGAGCCTTCCGGCGAGATTGAAGAACGCGCATACGGCAAGGGCCGTGTGATCAACGGAGCGGGAATCGAACGTCAGACAGACCTCGCGTGCGCATCCAGAAATCCCTTGGAGCAGGCCAAGTGGATCTGGCATGACGAGGGGAATCCCGCGATCGAGGCGCCGGTGGCGAAGCGCTTCTTCCGGCGGACACTGGCCGTGGAAGAGGGGGCCCAAATCGAATCCGCGCGTGTGGTCATGACCGCCGACAACGCCTTTGAGCTTTGGATCAACGGTCAACCGGTTGGGTCGGGAGAGGAAATCAACCGCAACCATGTCTTTGATGTCACCGCCTTGGTCAAACCGGGAGCCAACATACTCGCGGTGGCGGCCGAGAACAAACGCGACAGGCCGAACCCGGCCGGACTGATACTTTCCCTCACTGTCCAGTTGGTTGGAGGCAAGTCCCTCGAAGTGAACAGCGACAATACCTGGGAAAGCGGAACAACCGCCCCAGCCAACTGGACCGTGGCGGAAGGGGTGTTGGAGGGGTGGGGGAAGGCGCAGGAGCTCGGTCCGTTGGGGACTCCTCCCTGGGACACTGTGGCAAGCGCGGTCTCCGCCACATTCCCTGATAGCGCCGTGATCCGCAAAGTCCTCGAAGGTATGGGTGTTCCCCCGGATTTTTCGTGTCTGGGGGGTCTGCGCTACATCCATCGCGCCGTGGGAGACACCGACCTGTATTTCGTGGCCAATCCTCAACCCCATCCGGTGGAAGCGGTCTGCGCCTTCCGAGTGGGCGAAAAACATCCCGAGTTCTGGCGGCCGGAGAGCGGAGTTCGAGAGCGCGCGGTTGTCTATGAGCAGCGCGATGACGGAGTTCGATTGCCCCTGCCTCTCGGCCCCAGCGAATCGGTTTTTGTTGTGTTTCGGAAGGCGAAGGGGGACACGGATCCGGTCGTGAGCGTCACTCGCGACGGCAACCCGGTGTTGTCGGTCTCGGAGCGAAGCGCGAAGATCCTGATTGAGAAGGCTGTTTACGGCATCCTCGGCGATCCCCAACGCACGCGCGATGTGAGGTCCAAGGTCCAACGTCTTGTCGATTCGGGAGTGTGTAGCTTCGAGGTGGCGCGCATGGCGGAAGGCGATGACCCCGCCGTGAACCTGGTGAAGACCCTTGAGGTCGAATACTCGGTCGATGGCCAATCGGCAAGCGCCAAGGCGATTGACCCGAACAGAATCTCACTCTCTCTTCCGACAAGCATTCCGCGCCCGGCGGAGGTGCGCCCCGGCGCCGAGGGGCAACCGGTGATCGAGGCGTGGCGAGCCGGTCGATACGAGTTGACCACGAGTTCGGGCCTGGCTCTCCACGCGGATGTTCCAAGCCTTCCGCGCCCCGTGGAGGTGAGAGGCCCATGGGAGGTTCGCTTCCCCCCCAACTGGGGCGCGCCCCACGGAGTGACCCTGGAGCAGCTCGCATCCTGGAGCGAACACCCCGATCCGGGAGTAAGACACTTCTCCGGGACCGCGAGTTACAGCGCAACGTTTGACCTCCCTCCAGACATGCATGGGGAGGGCAAACGAGTGGGGCTCGATCTGGGGAAGGTCGAGGTGATGGCCCGCGTGAACCTGAATGGCAAGGACCTTGGAGTCCTGTGGAGGGAGCCTTACCGATTGGATGTGACCGGCGCGGTGAAGCCGGGCAAGAACCAGCTCCAGGTGGAGGTGGTCAACCTCTGGGTCAACCGCCTGATCGGGGATGAGCAACTGCCCGAAGACAGCGAGCGTCATCCGAACGGGACGCTCGAGGCGTGGCCCTCATGGGTCCAAGAGGGGAAAGCCAGTCCCACGGGCAGGTTCACATTCACAACCTGGAGGCTTTGGGGCAAGGATGCGCCCCTCAGGGAGTCCGGCTTGCTCGGACCCGTGACCTTGCGGACCTCAGCGGCCGTTTCCGTATCGGCTGCAAAGAAAAGATGAAGCTTGGTCCGCGTTATTCCCCCAGGATCACCTTCATCCGGGGGAATTCGCCCGAGCCGGACCCGGCGCCGGGGGTGAGCTCCAGCCAGTGCCGGGGACGATCCGGGACTGAGCCATCCAGGTCGTTCATGATCATGGAGAAGCGGCAGCTCGCGTTCGGTTCAAGCCTCATCGGGAGGACCACGTCCTTGGGGAAGCCCGCCTCGTAGACCGTGAGCCGCCCATCCCGTTTCACCGCGAGCTGGACCTCGGTGTTCACGGTTTCCCGGGATCGGTTCACTCCCCAATACAGGAACGCCTCGGGGCCCGCTTGAGTTAGTGAAAGCCCCCACGACCAAGCGTCCAGGAACAGCTCCACGTTATCCGCCAGCCACACAATATCCCCGGCGTAGGGCTGGTGGAACTCATCATCCCAGGTCTCCACCGCCAAATAGAAGCAGTCCGGATGCCACTGAAACCGGACCCGCGATTCCAGGTCCGTCTTGTCGTTGGGATCGAAGCCGTGCGGGTAACTGACCGGGACCGGATTTGCGCCGCTCCAGTCTTTGAGGTCGCCATCGATGGCAAGCGCGGCGGGGGCGCGTTTCGCCACGGTCGTGGGGATCAGATCCAGCTCGCGATCCACCCGCACGGGGCCGCCGTATCGGGTCTTCTCGAACACCGTGTGCAGCATTGGGGCGGGGAAGAGGACACTCGCGGGACCAGCCGCCTTCACTCGGAACTCAAGTTCCGTGGTCGCGTTGGGTTGGGTCGTGTAGACCGTTTCCCTCGGTTCCACGCTCCAACCATCGGGGACCTCCCATTCCAGGTTGGAGGAGAAGCTGGTGTCGTACGGGTTCCGAATCCTGACCTTCACCGCCCGATCCAGGCCCTCCCCATGCGGGACCTCGACCGGTTCGGTTCCGACCCACTGTTTCCGGATGGCGCGCAGCTCGTTCACCCGATCCGCGGTCACCACATCCGAGGGCAGGATCGAGCCGGGGCGAATCACGGACCAGGAAACCTCTTCGCCTCGAACCTGGACGAGGAGATAGTGGTGGAATCCGCCCTCCTCTTCAGGGGTGTGGATTGGGGCGCCCCCTCCACCGGTGATGACATAGTGAACCCCCTCACGGACTCCGCAATCACGGTAGAGGTGAATGTCGCTGCCGAAAACGATTCTCACCGGATGGCCCCGCAGCGCCTCCGCGACATTCGACCAATTGTCATCCCAGTCTTGCGCGAAATAGGGCTTGTGCATGAAACAGAAGATGTGTTTGGCGTCGGTGGCCTCAAGCAGCCCCTTGAGCCAGCGGACCTGGTCTTCCGAGATTCGGTCCAGCGCGTTCACCTCCTCGGTGTTGAGCGCGATGAACAGGGAGTTTCCCACTCGGAAGGAGTACTGAGTGGGACCCATCCGCTCAAGCCAGATCCGTTCCGTCGCGGAGTCGCTGATGTCGTGGTTCCCAGCCACTGGAAAGAAGGGAGCCGCGCAGCCGGCAACGACCTCCTCGAATTCATCCCACTGTGGTCCGATCCCCTCGGCGGCGCCCCCCAGGATGAGGTCCCCGCAGTCCACCACGAACCGGGGCTGTAGGGAGTCCGCCTCGCGAAGGATGGTCTTGAAGGTCTCGGGCAGACCGAGAGGTTGGGAAGAGCGCGAATCGCCCATTACCACAAAATCGAAGCTTTCATCTGAGATCGGCGGTTTGGATTCCAGGTCACGGAGCGCTTTCTCGATGAGCGGCTCGCTGAAGCCCTGACCCATCGAGGAGACAATCGCCAAGGTCGCCAACGACAAACGAGTGGAAATGGAAGTGAATCTCATCATGTTCCTCACTGCATGAACGGCATGGGCGCGGGACCCACGGTGCATCCCCCAAAAGCTCGTTCAGTCCAGACACGCCAGGGAGCGGACATACGCCACCGATTCGGCGATGGCCCTCTTGGTTCCGCTCTCGTCCAGTTCCTCCCCTTTGATGCCCTCGAACTCAAGGGTGATGGGTCCCTGGAAGCGGTGCGCTTCAAGAATCTTCAAGATCCGCGGGAAGTCAATGACCCCCTGTCCGAGCGGCGGGAAATGCCAGGTCTCAAAGGCCCCATCGTGGTCCTTGAGCTCCACCGTGGCCACATAGTCGATGATCTTCTCCAGCTCCGCGCAGGCGTCCGCACCCTGGTTGTAAAACGAAATGTTTCCGGTGTCGAAGTTGACCCGGACATTGGGATGGTTGATCTGTTTCATGGTCTCCAGGTGGACATCCCCGTTGGTCCCCAAGTCGGGATGAGTTTCCAGCGAGAGGGTCACTCCATGTCGTTTGGCCACCTCGCCCACCTCACGGAGGCGGCCATAGATCAGATCCTTGGGGGCTTCGCGACGTTTGGCCGAGAGGAACAAGTAATGCACGCCCATCTTCTCGCAGGTCTTGATCTGCGCCGTGAGGTCACTGAGGTAAGCCTCCTTCGAGAGATCGGTTTCACCCCGGAAGACCAGTGGCGTTAATCTGTGATCGGCGAGCTTCCTCTCGGTTGCCTCGATCTGGTCCGGAGCCGGAATGCTCATGAAAACATGACAGATCCCAATGAGCGGCAGGTGGGTCCAGGCGGCCTCTTGAAACTTCCCATAGCTCGCCATCCGGCAGGCCAAGGGATTCTCCGCCGGCGCGGCGAGCGGCGCGAGCGCCATCAGTCCGATGACCGAGAAGACCACTCCAAAGCCCAGAAGAAAACCTCGAGGAATCATGAGACCAGTCACCTCCCAGCGATACAATCCAGGGAGCCAGGCTCCCCGCCGCACTGCAATTACGCCTTCCCAATCTCCTTCCGGTGCGCCCACACCTTCTCGAAGGCGCGAACATACTGTTCCACCAGTTCCGGTTGCTCCGAGGTGAAATACGGCAGCGGGATCGCGGTGGCGTTGGCCTGTTCGGAACCTGGCAGGTCCGGGATCGTCGGGGCGTGATGCCACCACTTGGCCTCGGCGTAGAGCGGCAGCTTGTGTTGGAGTCGATAGCTGAAGCTGCTGGTCTTGACCCCTTCCGCCTGTAGCGCGGTCACCGCCTGATCCCGGGTCATGCCTGCTTCCTTCTCATCGATGAAGAGCATGTTCCAGGAGTAGTAGATCCGCTCCATGTCCTTCCTCCCACTGGTCTGTTCATACAAGCCGGAGAGTTGCACCAGGCGATCATTGAGCTTGCGGACTTGCGCCGCGCCCGCGGCGTTGCGCTTGTCCAGGCCGCGAAGCTGGACACGGACCAGCTCGGCGGCAATCGGGTGCATGCGGAGCTTGAGACCCAGCCCGGAGCCTTTGTACTTCATATAGTCGCTGTCCTCCGGGACTCCCTCCAGTTGATAGTCCCCCAGCGCCGCCGCCCGGTGATAGTCTGCCTTGTCTTGGTAGACTCCCATCCCGCCCTCGATGCCCGGAAGCGGCTTGGTCATCTGGAAGCTGAAAATGGCCACCCGGCTCCAGGTCCCCATAAGTCGCCCTTGAAGCTTGGCGCCATGGGCGTGGGCGGCATCCTCAAGAACAATCAACCCCTTTTCCTTGGCCCATTCGCTGATGGCGTCCATGTCGCAGGGGAGCCCGATCCAATGGACCGGCAGGATCGCGCGGGTGTTCTTGGTGAGGCGCTTCTTGGCGTCCTCCAGATCGAGGTTCAGGGTCCGGGGATTGATATCCACGAACACGGGGACCAAACCGAAGAAGCGCATCGGCGCGATGGTGGCGAAGAAGGTGTAACTCGGAACCAGGATCTCACTACCTGGGGGGAGATCGAGAGCGAAGAACATCGACACCAAGGCGCTGGTCCCGTTGCAGTGGGTCTTGGCGTGAGGAACGCCCAGGTATTCCCTCCATTCCGATTCCAGCTGGGCGTTCGGCTCGTAGTTTGGGGTCCGCAGGAGCGCGAGGACCGCGTTTTCTTCGTCCGCTCCGTAAAGCGGCCAGCGGTCCGCGTCAATTGGCGGCGCGCTGACCGCCGGAGGGCCTCCATTGAGCGCCAGTATCTCTGTCTTCGCGGCCGAGAATGCCCGCTCGCCCAAAGCCAGACCCGCGGCAGCTGCCCCGGTTGATTTGAGAAAATCCCTTCGTGAAGCCTTCAAATCTCCTCCTGCTGTCCGAGCCATTTTTCCACCTCCCTTAATTAGGAATTGGCGAGCCATTATACTATCATGCTGTCCCTCACGCGCATACTCAATGGAGAAGACGCCCATGACCCGATCTTCAACCCAAGACTCCCCAAGAATCCACTGTCTCGCCCTGATCCTCGCCATCCTCTCCTGCCTCTTGTCCGGCGGGACCTTTGGTGAGGACCTGAACGCTCCCCCGGAGTCCATCGAGCGGTGGCGCGAGTGGAAGTTCGGGCTGTTCATCCACTGGGGACCGGTCAGCCTCAAAGGGACCGAAATCGGTTGGTCACGAGGCGGGGAGCGAAGGGGAACCGGCGGAACCGGCGAAATCCCAGTGGAGGTCTATGACAACCTCTACAAAGAGTTCAATCCAACCGCGTTCGACGCCAACGAGTGGGTCCGCATCGCCCAAGAGGCTGGCATGAAGTACCTGGTGCTCACCTCACGCCACCACGATGGGTTCACCAACTTCGACTCCAAGTGGACCGACTACAAGATCACCAGCCCGGAATCCCCTTATGGGAAGGACATTGTGAAGCAGCTGGCCGAGGCCTGCCACTCCGCCAACCTCGGTTTCGGGATCTACTATTCTCAGCCCGATTGGCATCACCCGGATTATCGGACGCCGAACCATTCCCGCTTTCTGGAGTACATGCATGGTCAGGTGGTGGAGCTCTGCTCCAACTATGGGCAGATCGATGCGATCTTCTTCGATGGCCTGGGCGGAACCGCCGAGGATTGGGACGCCGTTCCCTTGTTCAGGAAGATCCGCGCCCTTCAGCCGGGCGTGGTGATCAACGACCGCTGTGGGTTGCCCGCCGATTACGACACGCCCGAACAGAAGATCGGAAGGATGCAGACCGACCGCCCCTGGGAAACCTGCATGACCCTTGGCCGTCAGTGGGCCTGGAAACCGAACGATGAGATCAAGTCCACGACGGAGTGCATCCAGACCCTCGTCAAGGTCGCGGGCGGGGATGGGAACTTCCTCTTCAATGTCGGACCCATGCCGGATGGGCGCATCGAGCCGCGCCAAGTCGAGCGCCTCCGGGAGGTCGGGGCCTGGCTGGAGCGCAACGGCGAAACCCTCTATGGGACCCGAGGGGGACCCTTCGAGCGAGCGGACTGGGGAGCCGCCACTCGCAAGGGCGACCGAATTTACCTCCATGTGCTCGATCCGGGAACCACTCAGCTCTCTCTGCCCCCCATCCCCGAGAAGATCACCGCACATTCCGTTCTTACCGGTGGGACAGTCACGTTGGAGCAGAGCGGAACAGGGATCGAGCTCACGATCCAAGGGACGGGTCGAGCCGCTCCAGACACGATCGTGGAACTGACCGTTGAATCCGATATGCCTGCTAGGTGAGGGGCAAACGTTCAATCAGGAAGGCGGCTACGGCTCCGATGATCGCCGCAAGCACACCCCACAAGAGCAAGTAGGGCAGGACCTTTCTGGCAAAGCTCTGCGGCAGCGCCTTCATGTAAGCCTGGTAAACGAAGTGGATTCCTCCGCTGAGGATCACCAGCGCCAGCAAGTCCCAGGCCGCCTCATGGAAGACCAGGCCCCGGTACATCACATCCGCCAAGAGGGCGTAAGTCAGAAAAATCGTGGACCACTTGTAGCCGGCATTGACCACCGCCACTGTCCGCTCATCTGTGATCACCGTGGAGGTTCCGCTCATGGCTCCTCTCCTTTCAGAAAGAACAGTTCATCCACTCGCTTCCCCAACCGATTGGCGAGCACGAACGCCAGCAACGCCGAAGGACAGTAAAGCCCGGTTTCAATCGCGCTGATCGTTTGGCGAGTCACTCCCGCCAGGGTGGCGAGCTGCTCTTGCGAAAGCTCCCTCTCGGCGCGCGCCACTTTCAAGCGATTGCCAAGCGTTGGGGTCTGCATCTGTCCACCACCTTTAGGACTTAGAGTACTGTAAACTGGGCAAGATGTAAAGTTCAACAGTCATGACGACAAGTTAAACAGTCATAACGTCAAATGAACCAGTCAGATCCGTGCTGGAACGCCTTCGATAGCTGCGACTAAGGCAGGTGAGGCGGAGCGGCGGAGGGGAAGAAGGCCTCGGCGCGCGAGGCCGCGGCTCGGCCGAATAAATCCTCCGCCCATGAAGGGGTGATGTCCTCCCGGGATTCGTGGGGAACCGGATCATCCGATACATAGGAGAGATTGGCCCCCGTGCCGGGAGTCAGCGCCAAGGTTCGGTTCTTCTCCGTGCCCACAAGGACCTTCCCCGCCGCAATCTCCACTTGGGTTTCCTCTGGAGAGACACGGACGCCGAAGGTGGTCCCCTGGACATGGACAAACCCATGCGGGGTGGTGACCCCAAAGAATCCGGACCCCGGATCGACTCGAACCCAAATCTCTCCGCGCGCGAGACGGATGCTGTCCGAGGAGGTCAGGGTCACCTCAGTTTCTCTTTGAACAAAAAGGTTGATCCGATCCCGATCCAGCGAGAGGTAACCTTGCCCATCCTCTCCAGAAGAAATCAGGCTCCCCTTGGCCAGCTCCCGGGAGTTTCGCCCACTTCCTTGCACCACCAGATCGCCCTCTTGGAAGAGGATCGTTCCCGTCACACTCGATTGCTGATACAGGAAGACTGGAATTCCGAGCACACAGGCCGCGACAGCCAAGGCGGGAAGGAGCCACCGCCGCCAGGTCCAGCCGGGTCGAACCGTCTCCCTTCGGGGAGCGGGTCCCAGACGCCGCAGCGTGGAATCAAAGGAGGCCATGAACCGCTCGCTCGACCGGCAGGAGTCCTCGGCCCAGGCGTCTCCCACCTCGCGCAGCAGGCGGTCCATGTCCGGATCGGGCTGGAATGTGTCCGTTTGTCCAGGCTTCATCAGTGAAACACATCCTCGGGTCGAATGCCTTGCTCCTCCAAGAGACGTCGCATCTTGGCCAGCGACCTTGTCAAGAAGACCCCCACGCTTCCCATCGGGATGTTCAACACCTCCGATATCTCCTTGACCTGCAAGTTTCCGAAATATCTGAGAATCAGCATCTCCCGATCTCGGGAAGGAAGCTGCCGCAAGGCGCACTGCAGGTGTCCCCCGACCTGACCTTGGAAAACCTGATCCCATTGCTCCGCCTGAACCGGGTCCATGATCTCCAAGAGGGTCTCGCCCTCATCCGAGACTTCACGGGTTCGAGTGGCCTTCTCGGCCGCGCGCAGAGCCTTTCGTTTCGCCACGGTGAAAAGCCAGGGCCTCAAGCCTTCCGCGGAGCGGACCGTGTCCCGCTGCAAGTATGCCGCGAGGAACACCTCCTGAGCCACCTCTTCCGCCATTTCTCGATTCCCCGTGTAGAGCCGTATAAACCCAATCAGCCGCTTGTGAAAGCTCCCGACAATCGCCTTCATGGCCTGGTGGTCGCCCGCTCGAAAGGCCTCGAAAAGCTTCGGATCCACGGATGCCTGTTCGGCCATCGAGTCAGAACGCTTGGAATCCACCTTTGCTTGTAAGTGGTCCGTGGAACGACTCTTTTTACACTGCCCTTCAAAAAAATCCGATCCCATGTCCGTGGTGAATAAGCGAACTTCGCGGTGCTGGATGAACGGATTGTATATCCGCTGTTCCAATATCGACAGCCCGCCTTCCTCCCGCTCGCGGAGGTCGCGAAGCCGGAATGTAAAAAACATGACGCTCCACCCCACAGACCCAGTGTTACAGGGGCTGATCGGTCGCCTCCGGAAGAGCGTTCCGGACATGCGGCCTCGATCCGAAGGAATTGGGCATAGGGGGACAGTCACCACTGTGTGGACACCTCATTGGCGAACCGCTGAACAAGTCGGGACCAAGCTTCCCGGGAGGGGTCGAGAGTCCGGTGGATGGCGCTTCGCGCTGTCCACGGGGATCTTCTGGCTTGGCGCCATCCTGGTGGCGATGACTCTGACCGGAACCCTGGTCCTGGTTTCGCTGGATCTCATCCACGGAAATCTCTCTCCACACGAGAGGGCGGCGGTCTACCTGATCGCGCCGGTCCTCCTGGGGGCGGGCGTCTCGCTCCTGGCGCTATTGCGAGCCGCGCGGTTGCTCAAACGCACGGGCGGGCCGGGGAAGCGGGGCCTACCTCGGGTGACCATTGACCTGGGGAACCGAAAGCACGCCAAGACCTTGGCGCTTTCCGGGCTCGGCGGGGCCTTCCTGATAGGCCTTGTCAGCCTCGGTGGTTACCAGTCTTACCATTTCACCGAATCCACGGAGTTCTGTGGAATAGTCTGCCACGAGGTCATGAATCCCCACTTTGTGACCCACCAGAACTCAGCGCACGCCGAGGTCGGCTGCGTGGAGTGTCATGTGGGAGATGGCGCGGAGTGGTATCTCCGCACCAAGCTGAACGGGCTTCAGGAGGTGCGAGCGTATCTGACCGGATCCTACGAGCTCCCCATCAAGTCCCCGCTCCGCAACCTTCGTCCACCCAGGGACACCTGCGAAAAGTGCCATTGGCCGGAGAAATTCATCGGGAACTCCGAGAAGACGATCACCCATTTCAGCCGGGAGGAAACCAGCGCGCCCTATTCGATCCGGTTGCTTCTTAAAGTGGGAGGGGGAGAACACGGCGCCTCGCGCGGAATTCACTGGCATGTGAGCGGTGGTAATAAGGTGGAATACATCGCCGCCGATGAAACCCGCCGCGAAATCCCTTGGGTCAAGGTCACCGATAGCGCGGGCCGGGTCACGGTCTACCGTTCGACCCAGACGGATTCAGGTGGTTCCCTTCACGAGTCTCGGGAGATGGACTGTGTGGATTGCCACAACCGCCCCACGCATGCCTTTGAGGACCCCGATAGCGCGGTGAACGAGGCGCTCCGCGAGCGATCCATCGATCCCGCCCTTCCAGACATCAAGGATGTCGCCATGGCTCTGCTCGAAGAGGCGCACGGCTCCACCCCAGAGGCGATGAAGGCCATCGAAGGGCGAATCCGGGAGCGCTACTCCACGGCAGAGCTCCCGGAAGCGGCAACCCGCGAAACCGCCATCGCGGGCGCGATCACGGCCCTCCAGAAGATTTACGCGAGGAATTTCTTCCCGGAGGGCCGTGTCGATTGGAGCACCCACCCGGATTTCATCGGGCATTTTCGCTGGGATGGCTGCTTTCGCTGCCATGATGGCGAGCATGTTTCCGAGGACGGGCGAACCATCAGCAACGATTGCAGCACCTGCCATCTGATCGTCGGACAGGGAGAAGGCCTCGGGGAGCTCTCGGAACTCCCGTACCAAGTCCAGGAGTTCATCCATCCCCCGGATGGGGAACCGATGGAGGCGGGCACGCGATGCGTGGAGTGCCACGGCGCCCCCCCGGCCACCGAATACTCCCCGGAGAGAAACCAGGCCGGGGTGATCGCCGCGGCGGATTAATTCTCAAGTCCGCTCCCAGGAGGGTGTAAAAAAAATGAAGCCGCCCGGCACATACAAGAAACACACCCCGGTGTGAGAGATCCAATTGATGGGTGGGAGGCGCCGCCTCCCACCGTTTGTCGCCGAAGGAGGATTTCCGTGTCATCGTTCCGCCATTTCCACCTTAATTGCACCCTGTTGGCCTGTCTGCTCATGGCGATTACGCCGGGAATCTCAACGGCCAAACCGGAGTTTGTCTCTCTAATCCCGAATTCGAACACCTTCTCGTGCTTCACCTGCCACACCACGAGTATTCCGGCGCGCAACCCTTTTGGGTCCGATTTCGCGGGGAATGGAAAGGTCTGGTCCGCCGCGCTCGCGACCCGCGACTCGGACCGTGATGGCCGGACCAACGGACAGGAACTCCTCGATCCAAATGGGTCATGGACTGTTGGCCAGCCCAATCCAGGCAACCCGGCGGATGTGACCAACCCGGGGGTTGCCGATCTCTTCCCCACGGCGACTCCCACAAACACCACGGTTCCGCCCACCGCGTCTCAGACTCCAACCCAGGCGCCTCCTTCGCCCACGCCCACCTTCACCGCGACTGTAACCGAAACCAACACCCAGGGGGCCACCTCCACTCCAACCGAAACCCCCTTGGTCTCCTTCACCCCCACCGCGACTGTCAGGGAGGCCACGGAGACCGCCTCCCCCACGCCCACTTGGACTGAAACTCCCACCGACTCACCAGAGCCGACACCCACGGAAACCCTCCAGGAGATCCCCAGCCCCACCGCGACCGACACCGGGGTCGTTGGACCGACTCCAACCTTTGACGGCTCCTGCTCCGAGATTGAGGTGACGGGAGGCATCGCCTCCATCGATCCCCTCGCGCAAACCCTCACAGTCCTCGGGTATCTCGTCCAGGTCTCCCCCGAAACCGAAATCCGGAGGGAAGCCGAGGATGACGGGAAGAGCGATGAGGGTGACGACGACGATGATGACGGCGATGATGACGGCGACGATGACGACGGCGGCCATGACGGAGATGATGATGACGATGATGACGGTGACAATGGAAATGGAGGAAACGATGACGGCGCGGGGCTGACCTTCGAGGATCTCCTGGTCGGGGATGTTGTGGAAGTGGAAGGCTTGCGCTGCGGAGACACGATCCAGGCCCGCGAGATCAAGGTCAAGGGCCACAGGGATCGCGAACACGAGTGTGACCGGGAGCTGCATGGCGCCATCTCGGAAATCTTCGGAGCCAGTCGCTCCCTGGTTGTGGGGATGGTCCTGTTCCGGACTGATGATCGGACTCAAATCGTGGACCGTGAGGGCAATCCCATCGGCTTCGAGAGACTCGCAATCGGAGATTGGGTGGAGATCGAATACTGCGAAAGCGAGACGGGCGTTCCGCTCGCCTCCAAGATCAAGCGGGAGGAGCGTGACCACCGGGAGCGTCGCGTGAGAATCGAAGGGCGCATCCAGCAGATCGATCCGCTCGGTCCGACTCTCACCGTGCGGGACACCCTGATCCGCGCGGGCGGAGCCACCCTTCTGGGCGACCACGACCAACCCCTCGCCTTCGGGGACCTGGAAGTCGGCGACCTGGTCAAGGTTGAGGGGTACTACGATCAACTCGGCGAGATTCAGGCCGCCCGGATCCGGCGAAAGAGCGAGCAATCCGAGGACTGCGAGACCGAAATCCGCGGCTATATCAACGCGATTTTCGATTCCACCAGGACCCTCGTGGTCGGGGTGACGGAAATCCAGGTCAACGACCAGACTCGGATCGAGGATGATCGAGTCGAGGCCGAGATTCAGTTCGCGGACCTTGCCGTGGGGCTGGCGGTGAAGGTGGTCTTCTGCGCCTCAACCGGGCAGCCGGTCGCCACGAAGATCGAGGTCAAGCGGCCCGGCGACGTGGACCTGGATGATGATGGGGAGGTCCACGGTTCCGACCTGGTTCGGTTCATCGAACACAGCGAGGATGAGGGGGTGAGCCTCGATCTCGATGGCGACGACCGGACCACCAGCCAGGACCTGTTCCTGCTCTCGACCGGCTGGCGGGAGCCCATGAACTAACTCTTTTGGTCTCTGTTCGGCACGGTTGGAAGCTTGGCTCCACCGTGCCGAACGAGCTATATCCCTCCCCGAGAGCGGTTATTTGATCTCGCGGATCTTCAGGCTCCTCCAGGCCACTTCATACGGACCGGTTCCCTTGCCGATGCCGTGGACCTGCAGCCCGATGAAGCCCTTGGGGTGGGACTTGAACTTCTCCTCGTGGGTCAGATCGGAAATCTGAGCACCGTTGATCCACACCTTGATGTTCGGACCGACCGCGAGCACGCGGTAATCGTTCCATTCTCCATCCTTGAAATGCTTGTGAGGCTTGAGCTTGCTTTCCGGGGTCATCCATCCCCCAGCCGCTTCGCCATAGATGTAGCCCGCTTCGGCCCCATTTTCTCCGCTCGCCTCGATCTCGACCTGGGGACCGTTGACCCGTCCCTCCGGGGTTCCGCCCTCGGACTGCGAACGGATTTGCACCCCCGAATTGAGCGCGTTATCCACCTTGACCTGGAACTTCAGCTCGAAATCGCCATAGAGTTTGTCGGTGCAAAGAAATGAATTCGGGCTTCCCTCAGTGGTTTTTCCGACGATCGAGTCCCCCTCCACGCGATAGGTGGCGGTTCCATTGCGTTGGGTCCAGCCATCCAGGTTCTTACCGTTAAAGAGGTCAGTCCAGCCGGCCTCGTCCGCGGCCGGGATCGCGCCTCCCATGGCAAGGAGCAGGCACGCGAAAAACAGGGTCTTCCAAGTGGTTCGAGTCATTTTGGTATCACCTCCAGGAGTGGGTGGAAGTTACCACATTGCGTGGATTGCGCGCAACGCGCGTGATTCGAGCCTTCTCGGCCTCTCGAAGTTTCATTCCCGACCGCCGGTGGGAATCCATGGTGGTTCCATCGAGACTCCGATCCGAGATTCACCCTCCGTCGGAAATCACCGCTGGTTCGGCGACAGCCCTCAACGCACAGCACTCTTGACTTCCTTACGGGACGTGGCATTATGTGCATATGTCCCTCGTGTGTCTTTTTCGCCGGGTGGGGAATGCATTTTGGGGTTGTGTTGGGAACCCACCCACAGGGCAGAGAAAGCCAAATGCTGGGTCGAGAAAGCCAAACGCTGGGTCGAGAATCCCTTCTCGGCCCATGGGATCCCGGGGATTCCCATCCCCAAGCCTCGCGGCGCGAGAAAGGATTCACGCGCCAGCGGGTTCGCCGGGGGGACGGGCGCGAACCCCGGCGCGCTTCAAAGCGGGCGGCGCTATGAGTACGACGGCCTCAACCTCCTGCGCGTGGACGAACTCTATGACAGCAACAGCAACGGCCTCACGGAGGACGACGCCTGGAGGAGGCTGGAAGTGAACACGCACGGGCCGGGGACTCTGGGGGCGCTGATCGGCAAGCGGGTGTACACGCACACCAACAACGACTCCACTCCCGACGCCACCAACGACTACACTTACACCTACGACGCGGTGGGCAACGTGCTCGCGGTCTACAACGCCAACTCCACCAATCGCGGCAACGAGTTGTATTATTTCAGCCAGGATGCTTTTGGGAACGAACTCTCGAACGACGGCAACCTCCCGACCTGGCAACGAATCAACCTCCTCGGCGGCTCGCAGTGGGGCACGGCCCGCACGGCGGGTATCACCGAACACCAAACGGGAAAGTGGATCGACACGTTCACGGGCCTGTATTTCTTCCACGCCCGCTGGCTGGACGCAGGAGTGGGGCGGTTTGTGGGGCGAGATCCGGTGAGATACAGATGCAGCCACCACGTATCCCCCTACACAATAAGCGCAAATTGTCCGGCTCGCTTTACGGATCCCACTGGGATGTTTGAAATCGATGGGTCATGTTTTGTGAATCTGGACAACAATGACGGCTTCTGGCGAGGTGTGGGAGAGCTCCTTGGAAGGTGTGCCCGCATTCAAAGCGGAGCGTGGCCCGTAGACGGAGTTCCTGAAGAGTTTATAACCTGTATGATTGAGCGGTGTAATGACAATACACCGATCCGATGTACGTCTCCAAATTGTTCTTGCAGTGAGGACTCAACCGAGGCTCCAGCATGGGGATGGGTAGAGCAACCTCCGTCACCGGAGGATTGGGTTTTTGGGGCAAGAAATTGCGATGGAGTTGCCGTGTGTACCGAAACCTTGAATTTGGGCGGCCTGAATAGCTCACCACCAATCGTCGGTGGAAACCTTATGCATGAGTTCGGTCATTGTTGTGGGTGTACTCACGATGATATGCGACCCACACCGGGCCATTCGAATGCCGGTAGATGTGAGGGCCTACGTATAGGTCCAGGACAATGAGGTGTCGTCACGGAAGGACACCCTACTACGCCGCTCGATGGGAACTCTCGACAGATGGAATGTCGACGGTGAGCTCCACAACCACACCTGTCGTTAGACTCATCCAATTCGGAGCGACCTTATCACTCCGTGTGACAGAGATAGTGTTTGCGTTGACTCTTCTGGCTGGTGGTATCCTGTGGGCGAATCCAAGTCAACACCATCAATGTTCGGATTGTGAGGTCTACAATGACCCCTTCAGAGAGAGATCTGATCCGAGAGAGATAACAATATCGCGCGTCATGGAGCACAATGGTGTTGTGAATCTCTCCAATTCCTCAATATCGTGGGCCACAACTGATGCCGGTTTGGAAGGTATTCGATGCCTGATTCTTGATCATAACCCGTCACGGTCATTACAGATCATCAGACACTTTCCGAATGTCACGGAGCTCTACGCCAATAATAGTGATGTCACAGACATTTCACCTGCAGCACCTTTGATTGAGTTGACCACCCTATCCGTGTCATGTAATAAGATTACATCGCTTGGCGCAATCGCCAATTCGCAACAATTGAGGTCGCTATACGCTGTGTGCAACCGGATTGCGAGCATTACTCCACTCTTATCATTGACCTCCTTAAAGGTGCTGGATTTGTCCTATAATAACATAACGTCAATTAAGGGAATTGAAGTACTATCCGAACTGGAGGAGCTAGTGATATCTGGCAATCCAGTTTCTGACTTGCGTCCATTATTGGGGATGACCCAGAGGAGATGCAAAATCGTGGCACTCGACATACAGTTAGGTGATCTGCAGGCTCAGGAGGTGATGACTGACCTTACAATGCGTGGTTATGATGTCTATTGGGGCAAGAGTGCGGTTATCGACCATGTAGGTGACATTCAAGCAGAGCAGGGTTTGAAGTAGATGTCGGAATGTCCTGGTTCAGCGTGAATCCGACAAACGGGGGTCGGATTTAAGCAACTCTTGGGGTTGAGTTTTTTGAGGGATGGGGAATGCTCGGGAATGTATGATGGGTTGAGAAGGGGCTGGAAGGCGAGGA
>JAJVIK010000004.1:0-150809 GCA_022072055.1 bacterium
GTGGACAGAGCGAGATCGGTTGGGAGAATGGAACCCCCTCGTTTGCGAACTGCATCCTGTGGGGTTCGGGCGATCTCTTTGCTGGAACCGGTCAGCTTGACATCACCTACAGCGCGGTCCAAGGCGGTTACGCGGGCCTCGGCAACATTTCCGATGATCCCCTCTTTGTCGATCCGGCGGGCGGCAACTTCCATCTTCAACCCGAATCCCCCTGCATCGACGCGGCGGGGACAAGTGGTCCCAGCGATGATCTCGACGGCAACCCCCGCCCGGTGGATGTGGCCGGACTGGGGCGCGATGGAAGCGGGGATGAGTACGACATGGGGGCGTATGAGTATCAACCGCCGGTTCCAACCCCCACGCCCACCGAAACCCTCCTTCCAACCCCCACCATGAACCCCGCCTCGGACATCAACCAAAGCGGCAAGGTGGACACCGAGGACCTGCTGCTCTTGATCGCGGACTGGGCGCGCGCCGCAAGCCCATAGTAGAGTCTAAGCCGTGCGGAGCAGGATTCAACGTGGATCAGCGGAAAGGTTTGGGTTGTCTGTCGATTGTGTCTGACAACGAGTGAATTCTTTAGATGTTCATGGGGGTAGTCCGAGCAATGTAGAAGGGAGGGCAAACAATGGACTGCTTGTTTCCTTTCGCCTCAGAGAAGGCGATTGATATCCTCTTTTCGTACGAGGTGATTCAACCAAACCGCCGTGGCGGCACGACGGATATTGTCGATATGCTCATCCGAAACGTCTCACCGGACCGAAGCGAGATCAGTGACATCTTTTTTCTCCACCCTAGCCGCCTGTTCGGAACGGACCCAGAGGTGACAGCGCGATTCCAGGAGCTTATCACGAATCGTGAGGAAGCAGATCGAAAGGTGCGGCGACAATTTGAGCGGTTTGCCACCCTTCAGACGGACACCTTGCTGCTTGATCCTCCTGATGCCACGACGGAGCATTTACGGATTGATGGATTTATTGAACTGAAAGTGGCGGAGTCTCAGCAGGTGAAGGTGCGCCTCTACGATCCCGATCCACGGAGGCCGGTTGACTATGTCGGGAAGGTGTGCCACTCCTGGCTCGGAACACCGGTCGGTCTTGACAAGGACTGTTGGGAACAATTGCAGCAAATTGGGTACGCGCTCCTCCAGCTGCGGCTTGCCAGCCCGTTGCTATACGGAGAGGCCTGCTGGGTTCGGATAGCATTGAGGCCACCGCAGGCAACACTGCTCTCAAAGCCGAAGGGCGTGGTTGACTCGATCTTCCCGAAAGGGAAATACTGCTGGAGCCGCTATCTCAAGCACCTGTTTCGTGGGTTCGGAGTGGGGGTGACCTACACGGCGTTCGTTGTGGGTCCGTTTGACGTTCGGGAGAAATTCCGGCAAGCCCTGCAGATCGCTCAGACGCGGCACAAGGAATCATCGAAGGACATGCACTGCCTGCGGCAGATAGAGGAGAAGTTCTGCACTCGGGGAACTCATGATCCCCAAACAAAGGTTGCCATTCGAGACTGCTGGATCATGGCTCGCCCGCGGAAGGAACTGGCTATCATCGGTGCCACCCCCAACGGGGATATTGTGGAGCACATGCTTCCTCTGGATATGCCTCTCACGCTCGACAGTAGAACCTCGGACAAAGCCATTTTCCAGTGGAAGAGCGGTTTCGTGCACTTCGGTCGGAAAGACCCTCAAGAAGTTGGCAGGCGAGCTCTTGAGCACTTGCGTCGGTATGCGACGGACCCCTCGAAGGCACGCCCGAAGGAGGTTATCAGTGAAGCCCTTCAGGTTCCAGCACGCCTGTGCGCCGACGTGATCGATCTCCTGGAGCGAGAAAACTTGGTGGGAAAAACCGTGAATGACCCTCTGCCGGGATACTATTCGATCCACCCAGACCGATCGGCCGATCACCTTGCGTGGCCGGTCCTTTATTCGCACGAGGACGCGCTGTTGAAGTTCACTGTCCGAATTGGAATGAACCGGGTCCACACCAAGGCCCCGCTGTGGCGGTTTCTGTACCAGACCTTTGTCCTCCTAGTTGCACTTCTGTCTCTGTTCTTGGCGTACCTCGGATGGTCTTCACGTGCGTCCCCGTAGGTTCCGTTGACGCCCCGAAGGAAGATTTATATACTATGTCAAGAATGTAGCACACGGGAGGTGTTGCCATGTGGAAATACATGAAGCATGCAGTCCGATGCCTTTTCAGAGCCTCTCATCCCAGTTCTTCACACGCTGAGCGTCTCCACAATATTGAACCTCACTTGCCCCGGATCATGGCAGAGGGGTGCTTCATTGCGCCAAGCCAGGAGTTCTACGACCTTGCTGAACGCAAGAGTCAACAACGCCGATAGCGCAGGTCGAGTTCGCGACGTCCAGTCCCCCGATATTCTGTCGGGGGTTTTCTTTATCTCCTATTGAGGGGTGAGAGGGGGAGTGTGCGCGCTGGCGACCTCCCCTTTGCTTGGCCAACCGACTCCCCAGAGGTTCTTATCCCTTCCCCTTCTTTCGGCCCCGCGCGGAGAATTCGCACAAGGCCCCAAGGTCACCCAGACGGCCGTCAGTCGCTTCTCCCACTCGACCCGATCCGAGAAACTCCATGATCCTTGGAACCATCTTGCGGTACGGCCTCCTCCGGTCGTTCTCCCAGCAGTCAACTGTGTTTTCGCTCACGCCGAGGAGGCGAGCGAGTTTCCGCTGGGATAGTCCGCGCTCCTTCCGCGCCTTCCTCAACTCCTGGCAGAGGACACCCCGCAGCTCCCTGTCCCAGAGGGTAAAGGTGTTTTTCCCCCTCAGGACAAGGCGGCAAAAGGGGAAAGCACCAGGCCCGATGCGTGTCCACTGTTCTGTGAGGAACTCCCAAGAGGTGGTCCCGCCACCAAGCGGGGCTCTGCCTATCGAGAAGCACCCAAATCAGTCGTGCAAGCAGCGGCATGGCGATCAGGCTGTTTACCGGCAGGAACACCGCGGAGAACCCCTCGAACAGATTCACTGTGAGCCAAACCGATAGGCCGACCGGGAGCAGAAAAAACGCCCACAAGGCCAGGACCGCCACCACTCGTCGCCTCTGATCCTGTTCCAGGCGCGCGCCATGGACCGTTTGAAGGGTTTCGTGCGCGAGGAAGATCGCGAGGAGCACGAGCGGAATACCCGCCAAGACCGCGAGGTTGGTGAGGAGGCCAAGATAGGCCAACACGATGAGAAGAACCTGGGGTCCGGGACGTTTCACAAGAAACCCGACGATCAGGCTCAAGAGGACCGCGAGCGGATGACAGATCGCAAAGGCCGCAAGGCCGGTGTAACAGGTCCAGGGCCAGTACCCCACCGGTTCTCCCTGTGACCACCGGAACACCGCCAGCGCGAATGCGGGGAGCCATGCAGCGAACTGAAAGATCCCGGCAAGGGCGCTGTAAAAAACCCATTTCCCGAGCAACAGTTGGCTGTGGCGGATGGGGGTCATGACCAGGAGCGGAGCGGTGGAGTTCCTCACCTCGCGCTGGAAGGAGCCGAGCGCATCCCGGAGGGAGATCCCCAGCGAAATCAGCATGGCGGCGGCTGAGAGTGGAACAAGCGCGGATTCCCCCACATACCAGCTCGCGCCACAAGCGGTCAATGCCATGGCCAGAACGGGCAGCGGGTGGAAGAGATCAATCCGGCGGAAATAGCCTCCGCGCTCCCTGACAAAGAACGCGCGCCATCCTTCGGGATGAACACCTGAGGGCGCGGCCCCCTTCCGACGCGCGAAGAGGTCCGCGATGGCGCGCTTGCGCTCCGCCGTCGGTTCCCTGAACCGCTTCCAGACCCGCGCGGAGTCCACCAGCAGGAGAGATTGAAGGAGCAAGAGAATTCCCCAGGCCGTAAGGGCCGGACATGCGCCCACCATGCGAGGGTCCTCTGTAAACAGGAGGGGCCTGCCCTCCACCGCGAACCAGGAATCGAAAAGCCACACGGGAGAAACAGGGACCAGCAATGAGAACAGGTCTCCCAGCCTTTGGAGAAAACCCACCAAAACCGGCCAGAGAAAAGCCTCCAAGGCCCAGGTTTTGGAAGCCGAAAGCCAAGCCAGCGCCAGACAGTAAGCCGGAAGGATCAGGCCCAGCCAGACTATCGCGGTCGCGGTTCTCGTGGCGGCGCTCCGCACGCTCCCGCAGCGCGCAGAGGAGTGAATCCCGATGGCAATACAGGTGTTGAGCCAGATGAGGAGGTTTAGCCCTTGGTATGCCAACTCGGACAGACTGATTCCCCCGAGGAAGAACAGCAGCGAGAGAAAAGGCAGCATTCCAGAAAGGAACAGCGCTTGCAGAAGCATCGGCGCCAGCCATTTCTCCAGGACCACGAGAGTCGCGGAGCGCGGAGCGGTTCGCAGGAGATCCTCGGTCCCCCCTTCCCTTTCACCCGCCAGGCTCGCGGCGGCCAGGAGCGCCTCATCAAACGAGAGTCCAAGGGCCGAGCCGAGAAGCAGGGAGTAAAAAACCAGCCGGGCCATCACCTCATGCGGGATGGTCGGATTGGAGGTGATCAAACCCCACACAAGAGTGACCGCGAAGACCGAGGCGCCGTAGGCCAATCCGGCCACCACAAACGCCTTGGGACGTCTGAGCGCGAGCGAGAGCTCCTTTGCGAGCACGGGAAGGTTCATGGGGCAAGGATAGAGGAACGCCCGGACCGGGGTGAGTCCCAGTTGTTGTCAGGGGTCAAAAGGTCCGGGCGAAACCCCCATGCCCTTTCAGCTTCCTCGCAGCCGTTCAAAGAAGGAGGAAAGGATCGCCCCGCACTCCTCGGCCATGACTCCCCCGGTCACCTCGCAGCGGTGGTTGAGTCTTGGGTCGGAGAGCAGCTGGAAGAGACTCTTCACCGCGCCCGCCTTCGGGTCCTCGGCCCCGTACACCACCCGAGGCGCGCGCGCAAGGAGGATCGCCCCGCAGCATTGAACACAGGGTTCGAGGGTGACATACAGGGTGCAATCAGTGAGACGCCAGTTTCCAAGGGTCCGCGCGGCCTCGCGGATGGCGATCATCTCGGCGTGCGCGGTGGGATCCGTTTCGGATTCGCGTCGGTTCCAGCCCTCCCCCACGATCACATTGTTGCGGGTGATCAGCGCGCCAACCGGGACCTCGCCCTCGGCATCGGCCATCCGCGCGAGGGCGAGGGCTTGTTTCATCCAGCGCTCAGGCCCGCTCACGGGTGACCCCTTCCTCGGAAACCAGGGAACGGCCATCGCGGCGGACCTCGGCTTCCACTGGTATAAGGAAAAGCCCTTGGCACGGGCCGGCCACACAGAGTCCGTCGCTCGGACGAAACAAGGCGCCATGGTTCCGGCATTGGAGGAGCTTGCCGCTCTCATCCAGAACCTCCCCATCGCCCCAATCCAGAGTGATGGGGAGGTGGCGGCAGCGGTTCAGGTAGACCCTCGGCCCCGCCGGAGAGTGAACAAGAATGACTTCCGCGATTCGGTCTTCGATCCTCGCCTCGACCACCCGCGCCTCTCCCGGCGGGAGCTCCGCAGCGAGCGGGTGAAGGTCTTCGGGATTGAAGGGAGTATCCCCTTGGCTCATAGTAGCCCCATCGTAGTCGGGAACAACTCAAACACAAGGGAATGCCTCCATGAGGGTGATCTTTCAGCCGACCGCCGAGATGGTCGGGACATGGGCCGCGCGCTATGCGGCGCGCCGAATCCGGGATGCCAAGCCGACCGCCAAGAGACCTTTTGTTCTAGGGCTTCCGACCGGGTCTTCACCGCTGGGGATGTACAAGGAACTGATCCGCCTCAATAAGCGCGGGAAGATCTCCTTTGCGAACGTGGTCACCTTCAACATGGATGAGTATGTCGGCCTTGATCCGGATCATCCCCAGAGTTACCACCGGTTCATGTGGGACAACTTTTTCGGGCACATCGATATCAAGGCGGGCAATGTCAACATCTTGAACGGGCTTGCGAAGGACCTGGAGCGGGAGTGCGAGCGCTACGAGGAGAAGATGCGGGATCGGGGGGGGATCGACCTGTTCGTAGGCGGCATCGGCGAGGATGGGCATTTGGCGTTCAACGAACCGGGCTCCTCCCTCCAATCACGGACTCGTCTCAAGACCCTGACCGAGGACACCCGTAAGGTCAACGCGCGGTTCTTCGGGGGAGACATCGAGAAGGTTCCCAAGCTCGCGCTCACGGTCGGCGTGGGGACTGTCATGGATTCGGATGAGGTCCTCATCCTGGTGATGGGGTACCACAAGTCGCGCGCGCTTCAGAAGCTGGTGGAGGAGGGGGTCAACCACATGTGGACCTCCTCAATCCTCCAACTGCACCGCCACGCGATCATTGTCGCGGACATGGAATCGGCGCACGAACTGAAGGTGGGGACATACAATTACTTCCGCTCGGTGGAAAGCGCCCACTTCGATCCGGACACGATTCTCAAGGGGTGAGCGAGAGGAGACCCTGAGCGCAGTGGTTGGGACCATCGATCCGCTCAAATCCTCGACTTTCCTCTCGTCGCTGCGCGCCGCCCGCCGCCTCACGTTTCCGGTTCGCGCGCTTACCGAACGGGAAATCCAGGTTCTCATCGGACAGGGTTGTCTCTGCGACGACTGGAGTTTGGTGAAGGTGGCCGAGCGTTTCAGCCCCGAACGGGTCCGCGAGACTCGATTTCGGGGGAAGGTCATCCTCGGAAGGCAATACGGCTGGGTGAACCTTGAGGGGAGCCGTGAACCGGCCGGGATTGAGCGAACTACCCTCGAGGACGCCTGGGTCGAGGATGGAGCGGTGATCCGGGACACAACGCTCGTTTCCCGGATGCGTGTCGGGCATGGGGTGGCCATCCTTGGCTGCGGGCGGATCACGCACCGGCCCGGGTCTCACTTCGGGGTGGGAACCCCCATCGCGCTGATCGAAACGGGAGGGAGGGTGACGCGGTTCTTTCCCGAGATGACTCTCGACCAGGCCGCCGGCAGCGCGCGCCCCGGTGGAAATGTCCGCGCCCTGGCCGCTTATCTCCGCAAGGTGGAAGCATACCTCGCCCGGTCGCGCTCGGATCATGGAGTCATTCAAGCCCACTCCCGGATTCTGGACACGCCGCGCCTGGAGAACGTCTTCGTTGGGGCCTCCGCGCGGATCGAGGGAGCCACCCGGGTCTCCGATTCCGTCATCCTGAGCGATTCGGAACACCCCACCGTGATCGAGGATGGGGCCTTGGTCAGCGAGTCCGGGGTGCAGTGGGGCTGCCGTGTCTCCTCGCTTTCGGTGGTGGAGAGATCGCTCCTCTGCGAGCACAGCCGGGTGGAGCGCCATGGAAAAGTCCTCCAGTCGATTATCGGACCCAACACCACCATCGCCGAGGGCGAAGTGAGCTCTTCGCTGATTGGCCCATTTGTCGGTTTCCACCATCAGGCGCTCTTGATCGGGGTGGTCTGGCCGGAGGGCAAGGGAAATGTCGGGCATGGCTGCAACTGCGGGTCGAACCACACCGGCAAGGCCCCGGACCAGGAATTCTGGCCGGGCGAGGGGATGTTTCTCGGCTTGGGAGTAAACGTGAAGTTTCCCGGCTGTTTCACCGAGGCGCCTTACACCTTCATCGCCACCGGAACGAACCTCGCGCCCCAGCGCGTGGCGTTTCCCTTTTCGTTGATCGCGCCGCCCAGCCGGTATCCGCGCCACGTTCGGCCGGGGTTGAATGAGATCATCCCCGGCTGGGTCCTGGATCGCAACCTCTTTGCACTCCTGCGCGGCGAACAGAAGTTCGCCGAGCGGGACCGTTCGTTTCGATCTCAGCTGGAGCGCCGAGTCTTTCGCCGCGAGATTATCGAAAGGATGCTTGCGGCGCGCGCGCGCCTCGCGGAGATCGAGGGGGAAGAGGTGTACACGGAATCCGAGGCGGAGGGTCTCGGAGAAAACTTCCTGACTGAAAAGTCCCGGCTCCGCGCGATGGAGGTCTACTCCTTCCACATTCAACTGTTCGCGCTTGAGGGACTGTTCCTCAGGTGCGCGGACAGGGGGAAGGTCTCCTCCACCCTCATCCGCAGACCTTCCGCCGACCCGGAGTGGGAGTTCCGGAGAACCCTGATCTTGAGCGAAGGATTGGGCTCTTCACCGAGCGAGCTCCTCCGCCTCTATGTGGAGCGGATGAAAACCGTGGCGCTCCGGATCGAGGAATCGAAGAGTCGGGATGATCAACGCGGCGCGCGAATCATCCCCGACTACGCGGACCACCACCTCCTCGCCGCCGAAAACCGGTTTGTCCGTGATTTCCGGGACAAGGTCGCCGCCGTCGAAGACCAGGTCCTCGATCTTGTGGAAGGATGACATGGAACGGAACCGGGAGATCGGAGGGCATGGAGGCGGTCGCTTCGCCAACCCGCTCTTCTACGGCTGCCTGGCGCTGCTCGCCCTGGCGCTCCGAATCCCCCAGATCTCACCGCTGGCGGTGATTGGCCCGGACGCCTCAGAGTACATCTACTGCATCGAGCGACGCGCCCTCCCTCACTCCCCGTACCTGTTTTTCCTCTGGATTGGGTATCTTATTCAACCCTTCATCCGCCTGGACTGGGGTTTGGTGGGCGTGTCGATGGCCGCTTCACTGGGATCCGTTGTTCTTTTCGGCCTGGCCCTGGAGCGCTGGTCGGGATCGCGTTTCGCGGGCTGGGTAGGGGCGGCGAGCCTGTCGCTCTTCCCGGTTTCGATCCGCTTCGCCGGGGTGCAGGAGGTGTACATGCCCCAGATGTTCTGGCTCACCCTTGCCTGGTGGTGCGCGTGCGGGGCGGGAAGCCCACTTGCGTGCGGGCTTACCTTTGGGATCGCGGTGGGAACCCACACCGGAAGTCTGTTCGCGCTCCCCGCCACCCTGTTTCTCCTCGCGCGGTCTTCGCCCGCGCGAGTGGACGCCCCACGTTCATCCCTTTCCGACCCGGGAACCGCCGAACCACCCGAACCTCGTCCGGTAAGCCTGCTGGCGCGGCTTGAGGCATGGCTTGAGGATTTCACGCGGGCTCTCCCGGCAAGGAAGCCCAAGTCATTGAAAGAGCGACTGAATTCCCTTGAGCAGCTCTTGAAACCCGACCTTGGGGTCCCTCACGCCTGGTTTCCATTCTCCCTTGGAGTGCTCATTCCCCTTGGGGTCGCTCTGGCTTGGATCGGGGCGATTTGGCTGGTGGTGTATGGCGTCTCCGGGCTTCCCCTTCTGCCGCTGTTTCTTCGGGGAGCCGCGCCGCCTCCTCAATGGGGCAGCCTGCTGGGGGCGGGAGCGGGTTCACACTGGTGGGAGCAGATCTGGCGGACTTGGGGTGAGTTTGTCGATCCCGAGGTCTTCGGTTTTTGGCCCTTTGTCCTCGGGGGTGGTCTGCTGCTCCTCGCGCCATTCGCTAAGGCCGCGCCCTGGTGGCTGCTCATGGGCCCGTTCCTCCTCTATGAGGGGGCTGTGGGACTGACATTGGATCGCGGCATCTACGCCGTGTTTGTGGCCCCGGCGCTGGCGGTCGGGATAGGTCTTTCGGCGCGTTGGGTCGGATCCGATCGGAAGGGAGTCGTGTTGCCGACAAAAGGTCCCGATCCGGGGCTGTTCGGTTATCCGCTTGGAATCCTCTGTCTGGCGGTCCTGATCGCCCAAATCCAGCTCCTCCCTTTTTTCGCGGAGACCGCGAGGGTCCGAAAGCTCTTCCCCTGGCACCGTGAGGATGGAGAGCAGATGGCGCTCGCGAAATGGGTCCGCGCCAACTCACCGCCGGAAACCTTGGTGGTTCAGCCCTCCGCTTGGGCTTACGGTGGGCTGGCTAGCGCCTTGTACACCCAGAGGATCCCGATATGGATCGCCCCGGTCGCGGGGATCCTGATTCCGGGTCCTTGGAAACCCCTCTTTGTGGATGACGCTTTCCAGCATGCCCGGGAGGTCACCGAAACGGACCTTGAGGGATGGATCGACCAGGACCAACCGCTGGTGGCCTTTGACGCCGACCCGTTTCGGTCATGGCTCGCGCTCTGGCCCAAGGTGAATATCGAGCGCTTTGAAACCCGCCCGATCCTCTGGTTGGACCAAAACCAGACAGGGACCAGCAGGTACTGGGAGGGATGCACCCCCCTGGCGTCCGTGGACATCGGGAATCCAACCGAGGAGGCGCGTTTCCAGGTGGAGCATGTCCACAACCCCCAATGGGCCTCGCTGGACCTCCCCTTGTTCCGCCCGACCCTTTACCGGATCGCGCGAAAGACGGATCCTCCCCTCGACCCACCCTGGGTTGAAGACCTTCGCCGCCAAGTCCCCATCGGGCAGCGCGGGGCGCCTCCGCGCTTGGCGGAAAACGGAGTCACGATTCCGAAGGACTCCGGGGGACTGACCCTTCGCCTTCCGACCCAGGTTGGGAAGGAGCATGTCTTGCGGCTGGTGATGCAATCGGAGGGGTATGACTATATTGTCGAATGCCTGGTGTTCAGTGGGGGACGTTGGGTGTCGGTGGGGATGGACATGGAGCGGATCACGGTAGAGCCTAGAATGCGCTTCACCGAGCTCTATTTCAGGGTCCCCGGCCGGTGGATTCCGCCGGAGTTCTTGCGGATTCGCCTCGAACCCGGGATGGACCTACCGTACTTCAACGCGTTTCGCGTGGACTGGGGTGTCCGGCCCCAATAGGACCCGCTGGACGGGAAGAAGCAGGCGCTTGCCGAGATACGGCCGGGAAAGTAATATCGGGGGCCTGCGGTCACGCAAGGGTGTCAGTCTGTTGTCGGGAGGCTATCATTTCAAACTGGGGAAGGCGCAGGTTCCAGGCTTCGCTGTGAAGCTCACATCTCGGGAGGCGGCGGAAGATGGTTTTGGCTCTCGATTCAAGGCGCGCCTATGAGGTCCTGGCTGAGACACTGGAGGCGAGGGGCATCGATCTCGAGTGGGTTAAGTCCGAGCTGAAAGCGCAGGAAGTGGAAACCCCTTCGTGGGGATATGCTGATTCCGGAACCCGGTTCGGAGTGTTCAAGCAACCGGGGGTCCCCCGGAATGTCTTCGAGAAATTCGAGGATGCCGCCCATGTCCACCGGATGACCGGGGTCTGTCCCTCGGTGGCCATCCATATCCCCTGGGACTATCTCACCGATTGGAGGGAGCTCAAGGAGTTCGCCGACGACAAGGGGGTTCGCATCGGCGCGGTGAACCCCAATGTTTTCGAGGAGCAGATCTACAAGCTCGGCTCCTTCGGCAATGAAGACCCCGCGATCCGTCAAGCGGCCTTGGAGCGGCATTTCGAGTGCATCCAGGTCATGCGGGACACAGGAAGCAAATCGCTCTCCTGCTGGTACGCGGATGGGACCAATTATCCCGGACAAGCCTCTTTCGTGCGTCGAAAGCGCTCCTTCGAGGAGTGTCTCGGCCAGGTATACGCCCGCCTTGCCGGTGACGAGCGGATGTTCATCGAGTACAAACTCTTCGAGCCGGCTTTCTATCACACCGATATCGCGGATTGGGGAATGGCGACCGGGTTTTGCCGGAAGCTCGGCGAGCGCGCCAAGGTCCTGGTGGACCTCGGACATCACGCCCAAGGGGTCAACATCGAGCACCTGGTCGCCTGGATGCTCGACGAGGGAACTCTTGGCGGCTTCCATTTCAACAACCGCAAGTACGCCGATGACGACCTGACCGTGTCCTCGATCAACCCCTATGAGGTGTTTCTGATCTACAGCGAGCTGGTGGAGGGCAAGATCCGCCTCGGGAGTGGGTTCCAGGTGGATTATCTGATCGATCAGTCTCACAACATCAAACCCAAGATTGAGGCGATGATCCAGACTCTTATGAATCTCCAGACCGCTTTCGCCAAAGCGCTGATCGTGAACCGGACACGGCTCGCCGAGGCCCGCGAGGGGCAGGACGTGGTGGAGGCGGAGCGAACCCTGGTCGAGGCCTTCAACGCCGATGTGGAACCCCTGCTGCGCCAGGTTCGGATCGAAATGGACCGACCGGAAGATCCCCTGGCGGCTCATCGCAGGAGCGGTTACTTGGAAAAAGCGATCGCGGAGAGGTCCAAGCGCTCATGAAAGTCCGAATTTGGGGGGTGCGAGGTTCAATTCCGACCCCGGGGGCGACAACCCTTGGGTACGGCGGCAACACCCCCTGTGTTCAAGTTGAGCTTTCGAGCTCGGGCATGCGGCAGGGTTCTTATCTGATCTTCGATGCCGGAACCGGCATCCGTCTGTTGGGCAACCATATCACCGCCGGGGTCCCGGAGGATGCCCCGATGGACATCAACTTGCTCTTGTCACATCTTCATTGGGACCATATCCAGGGTCTGCCGTTCTTCAAGCCGCTCTATCGCAGCGGCTGCCATCTCCATGTGCATGGACCCACCGGACATGGGCTGGATCGAGTGCTGCGGGATCAGATGTACCCGAACTATTTCCCGATCACCATGGACCATGTGGATGTGCGGGCGACTCTCGAGTTCCGCCCCCTCGAAAAAGGAAGCGTGATCCGGGTGGGCGAGGCAAGCGTCCGTCACATGTTTGTCAATCACGCGGGAGAGGGGGGCGCGGTCGGTTACCGGGTGGATGCCGAGGGGACCTCGTTCGTGTATATCCCGGATGTCGAGCCGTTTGATTTCCCTTACTCCCCGACAAAGTCCGGGGTGGCTCCGAACCACCGCCCCGATCAGAACTTGATCGAGTTCATCCAGGGGGCGGACTTGATGCTCTTCGACACCACCTACACGGCGGAGGAATATGAACGCTTCCGGGGGTGGGGACACAGCCCGATCGATTACGCCCTGGATGTGGCCGCGCGAGGGGCCGTGAGGAAGCTGGGACTCTTTCACCATGATCCCATGCGCACGGACGTGGAGCTCGACAAGATTGTGGACCGCACGCGCGGCCTTGCCTCGCCGCTGGGCGTTGAGGTGTTCGGGTCCGCCGAGGGAATGACGGTGGACCTTGGCTCGAAGGAAGGAACCCGTGGGTAAGCGGTCGCTTGGCCTAAGCGCCCTCTTGGTCACTGTTTTTGCCCTAGCGGGTTGCGCCCGTGGGGCGGTCAAGGGGCCGGTGGGACAGGATCAAAAAGGGGTCGGCCTGAAGGTTCCGATCCTCGACCTTTTCAAGCGCGACACCTACGATCCTGATCAGTTCACTCCGGACAACATCAGCGAAAAAGAGATCAATCCGTTTCGTCCCAATCAAGACACATCTCCCGAAAGCCAGGAGCCTTTTTCGCGCTACGACGAAAGGTCGGAAAGCTTCTAGAAAGTCCCTGGGCATCCGCTCTCCGTGTTCGCTACACTTTCCTTTGTCATGATGAAATTGCGCCACACCCTCCTACCGGCATGCATGGCATGCCTCTGCTTTGAAGCTCAAGGAGAGATTTCAGCGCCGGTCCTGGTCTCCCCACAGAATGGCGAGGTGGTTCAGCTCTCCGCCCCGCCCAACGAGATCACCCTGCTATGGGGGAATGTGGCCGGGGCCACCGGCTATCTCATCCTGATCACCGGCCCGGAGGAGTTCGGAGAGCCGCTCGAGATCGAGGTCGCGCAAAGCGCCCAGAACCCGATTTCACGCGGGCTGAACAACCTCGTGACAGGAACTTACACCTGGAAGGTCACCGCGTTTGGCGAAGGGGGGTCCGCCGAAAGTTCGACTTCCTTCTTCACCATTCAGACCGGCTCCGGCGGGGGCGGGAATCTCCCTGCTCCGGCGCCGTTGCTGCCGCCCGACTTGGTCATTCTCCGCGGCGACAGCGGCCTGATTCGGTTTCAGTGGACCCGCGTGGAAGGGGCATCGAGCTACCGTCTCAACATCTCCCCCCCCGCCGGGTTCTTTGTTTCGGTCTCGCAGCCACCCTCGGGAACCAAGGTCACAACCTCCCGGCCCTTCACTCAAGCTCAGGCGGGTTCCTACAAGTGGAGCGTGGCCGCGGTGGACAACCAGATGCGGGTCAGCCCGGCCAGCCCGGAGCGGCAGTTTGTCTTCACGTCCCTCGCTAGCGCGGGTTGGGACCTGGATGAATCCGGGGGGCCGACCCCGGAGGACTTTTTCGGTTTTCAGGCCAACTGGCAGCGCGACTTCACCCTCTCTGATCTCAATCTGGACGGGGAGACGAATGGGGATGACGCCGCCCTGATGATCCAGTCCCAAGCCCCGCCAGGACTCCCCACTCCAACTCCGATCCCGGGGTTCTTCGCCCCCACGCCAATCCAGCCGCTCGCGAACAGTCAGGTCCCGCAGACTGGGATTGATTTCACCTGGCAAACCGTGATCGGAGCCTTGGGGTATGAATTCAATCTGTTGGATGACAACCCCAATTCCAACATTGTGCGAGTCATCGAGCAATCGACCACATCCACGGTCTCCACACAATTCACCTCGCTCCCGATTCGGCCCCTGCGCTGGAGAGTCCGGGCCTTTTTCGGCGCGGGGGTGGTCGGGCCTTACTCCACTGAAATCCCATTCACCGTCGTGGAGTGAGCGGGGCCTCCATCGAGGCCGCGCGGGTCAAGGTCGCAAGGCCCCCAGGAAGTCAAACGCCCCCCGCGCCTTGGCTTGAAAGGTCTTCAGGGTATCGCTCGGATCGATGGGAATCCGCGGGATTGCGAGCCGATGGGTTTCGCGGTTTACCGCGCCATGGATCGCGGAGAACGCGGTCTCCACTCCCAAGTTCTCAAGCACATGCATGTCCCGGACCCCGAAGTCCCGCGCTCGCCCGTAGGGGTACGCGAACAGGGTGGTGGGGGTCCCGATCTCCCGCGCGATGCCTCGCAGGCTCCCATCGATGCACTCTCGCGCGTCCATCTCGGAGAGCGCGGAAAGGCGCTGGTGCCGGGTTGTGTGAGCGGCGATGGTCATCCCCGCGGCTTTCATTTCCCGCGCTTGGTCCCAGGTGAGGATGTGGTAGTTGGGGGGTCCCAACTTACGAACCCAACCGAACTCGCCGAGACCCCCAATGCGGTCGGTCACCAGGAAAAAGCAGGCGTCCGCGCCATGTTTGAGAAGGCGAGGAAGCGCTTCGGTAAAGTTGTCGGCGTAACCGTCGTCGAAGGTGATCGCCACCGAATCCCGTTCAAGCGCCCGAGCTCCGTCAAGAACTCGGATCGCCTGCTCAAACGGGATGAGGAGTCTTTCCGCGGCGAGCCAGTCCAATTGGCGCTCGAACTCGGTCGGCGAGACACACAGCGGGAAGCCGGGAAGATCGGCAATCCGATGGTAGGTCAGGAAGCGCAACGCGGGCCGCTGCTCCTTTCGGGCCTGGAGCATGCCACCGAGAGCCCGCAGGAACGGCTTCGCGGCTCGCTTGAGAACCAGCTTGTTGCGCTGTGTGTCCAAGACTGTTCCAGCGCCCCACCCCGCTCCATAAGCGACCTCGTAGGCGATGCGGAGGAACTTCCCCTCACGGACCGCCCGTGCGGACCTTCCCAGGTAACCGACTCCCCGCTCCAAGATCGAGCGCGAGTCCCCCGCTTGCGCGAGATGATCCGAGGCGGTCGGAAGGGAGTAGTCCGGAAAGTGGCGCGCAACCTGGGCCGACCCATAACCGTTCCGATACGCGGTCCGCACAAGCGCTTTCATTTCCGTGGGTGGCGGATGGCCGATCGAGCAGTGGGGAACGAGCAGAATCGTGCGTCCGATTCTCCGAAGGCGCGCCCGGAGGTCGGGATCGGTGCCGCGCGGAAGGTGTTCATGCTCGCCGCCGACCTCGCGATAGGTTTCGAGCGCCATCGCAAGACAGGCATGGGTGACCATGTCGCTCTCGATCGGCGTATCCACCTCCGGCGCATGCACTCGCTCCAGCTCGCGCGCGCAGCGCCGCTGAAAGGGATTGGCGTTCGACGGAAGCGTCTGAGAAGGCCCCACCGCCCCAATCCCACCCGGCGCGCTCTCCAGGAGCTCGAAGATCTTTTTCAGGAGGTCCCGATCATGAACCTCCACGTCATCATCGAGAAACACCACATACTTCCCTGAAACCCTCTCCGCGCCCCGATTCCGAGCGCGGCCGTTCGGGCGCACTCCGATGACAATCAGGACCTCAAGGGGAACATGGCTCTGCGACCGGAGGGTCTCAATCAGGCGCGAAACATTCCCTCCACGGCTCCCGTCGGCGCTTGGGATAACAACGGATGCGTGGGGGTTCGCGGGGCCCTCGAAGAACTGATGGTCAAACCGAGGCTCATCGGGGTCTTGCGGAGGCGTCATCGAAGATCAAAGTATATCCGCCCCCCCAGAGGCCGTCGAGCCACCCCCGGCTGCTTCCCCGGTTTCCGAGGAGAGCGGCTGATGTTCCCTGCCCTGCGTCTTCCGGTGTATCGTAAGCATCATTCCCCAAGGAGAGCCCCATGTCCGCACGCCTGTTCTTGACCCTAATCGCTTGTTTGTCGGTCGCGCTCGCCGAGGCTCGGGAGTTCAAGATCGAGCGCATCTTCGGCCCGGAGGTCCCCACCGGACCCTACAAGCACCCAGCGTCCTTTGATGAACTCGACAACGGGGATTTCTACCTCTGCTACTACGGCGGCGAGGGGGAGTACAAGGGCGACACGGCGGTCTTCGGCGCGCGTCTCAAGAAGGGCGAGACAAAATGGTCCGATCCGAAACCCATCGCCGACACCCCTTGGCTCTCGGAAGGGAACGGCGTGATCTGGCAAGCCCCGGACGGCTTGGTTTGGTTGTTCTATCTGAACCGTTACGGCGACACTTGGTCCACCTCGCGGATCAAGGCCAAGATCTCCAGGGACCAAGCCGGGACCTGGTCGGATTCGATGATGCTCTCCTTCGAGGAGGGGATGATGGTGCGCGGGCAGCCGATTGTGCTGCACAACGGCGATTATCTTCTCCCGATCTACCACGAAACAGGCCATGACACCGAATCGGTCGGCCCGGACAGCACCTCACGGTTCCTGATTCACAACCCGACAAACCGCACCTGGAAGGAAGCGGGCGCGATCCGCTCGAAGAACGGAAACATTCAGCCGGCGGTGGCGGAGCTGGAGCCGAACCATCTGATCGCCTATTGTCGCCGAGGGGGAAACTACGAGCCGACCACGGAGGGCTGGACCATTCGCGCGGAATCGTTTGACGGCGGCCTGACCTGGACCGAGGGGGTGAACTCCCAATTCCCAAATCCCAACGCGGCGGTGGATTTCATCAAACTCAAGAACGGCCACCTTGTCCTGGCCTATAACGACAACATGAACGACCGCAGCCCGCTCACCGTGGCGATCTCGACCGATGGGGACAAGACCTGGCCGTACAAGGTCAACATCGCCACCCGCCCGGACGGCGATTACGCTTACCCGGTCCTTGTTCAGGCCAAGGACGAGAAGATCCACCTCGTTTTCACCTCGGATGGCCGAACCGTGGTCAACCGCGTGGTGTTTGAGGAGAAAGATATTCTTGAGGGGGGGAAGTAGCTCCCCCCCTTTTCTTTTCATCAGTACAAATCCCAACCTTCCACGTCGGTCACCACATCCGTCGCGGTTGGAGAAGGCGCCACCGTGGCCGTTCGGGTGGATGTCGGCGTGGAGGTCTTGGTGGACGAGAGAGTGGGTGTGTCGGCAAACGTGGAGGTGGTCGAGGGGGTCGCGCTTGCTGTTTCGGTGGGCACGGGGGTGTTCGTGCTTGTGCTCGCTTGAGTGTGGGTCAAAGTGGGAGTGTCAGCCACTGTTGGGGTTTCGGTGGCCGTCGCCGCGGAGGTTAGGGTTTGAGTCGGCGTTTCGGTGATCGTGGGGGTGGCGGTCCCGGACTGTGTCGGGGTTTGAGTGATCGTCGCGGTGCGGGTCCCCGTTTGAGTCGCCGTTTCGGTGATCGTGGGGGTGGCGGTCCCGGACTGTGTCGGGGTTTGAGTGATCGTCGCGGTGCGGGTCCCCGTTTGAGTCGGCGTTTCGGTGATCGTGGGGGTGGCGGTCCCGGACTGTGTCGGGGTTTGAGTGATCGTCGCGGTGCGGGTCCCCGTTTGAGTCGGCGTTTCGGTGATCGTGGGGGTGGCGGTCCCGGACTGTGTTGGGGTTTGAGTGATCGTCGCGGTGCGGGTCCCCGTGTGAGTCGGCGTTTCGGTAATAGTTGGAGTGTGGGTTCCCGTGCGTGACGGGGTGCTCGTGGGAGAGCTGCTCGTGGCGCCCATCTTCACGATCCTTGTTCCCCAGCGCGAGTCGTTTCCCGACACTCTGGCGGTCTGAACAACCTCATGCGCGCCCCAGAAGGTCTTGTCGTCGTCCGGGTCAATCACGCAGGCCGAATAGTCTCCCCAACGCTCGGGATTGGTCGTGGAGAAGTCGTCGTATTCCCCAGCGCTGGTGGCAATCACGACAGGGGACTGGAAAGTCCCCCCGGTATCCACAGGATTCCGAGAGACAACCCGCATGTCCACAAACTGAGTGGAGGAGCTCTGGCTGTAGCAGATCATGGCGTCGCCATCGGAGTTCGCGGATATGGAGGGGAGGAAAGTCCAAGCCCCCGAGTCGCTCCCATCAAGGGAGCCGGACTGCACCATTGTCGGAGTGGTGGCGGAGCCGGCGGTCGTACTGTTTGTCGAATTGGGATCGATCTCAAACCAGACCACTTCCGTGCGCGAATCGCTGTCCGTGTCGGCGCTCAGACTGCACCAGATGCTGTCATTTCTGTAGATCGCATTAATGATCCTGGGAGATAAGGTATCGATGGTGATCCCGGTAACGCCCGACTGTGGTGCTCCCGTCGAGATCAAGGTTCCCGCCGTCCACGAGCGCAGGGTGGTGTAGGTCCCGGCCACGAGCGAAGGGCTTCCCGCGGAACCCGTAAGCTGCCACAAGCGGTAAGCGGTCGAGCCAAAGCGATTGATGAGATAAAAATCCCCATTCAGAGTGGAGCCGAAGGTGTGGCAAGGTTGAACTGTACTGGCGCCCGAGGTGGTGACGGTGTCAATATTGAAATCGGTATACGAATAACTTCCGGTAAGAACCGAGGCTTTGTTGAACACTCGGATCTTGCAGCCTCGGAAGACGCTTCCCGAGTCAAACATGTTTCCGGTAACCACCAGACGACTTGAGTCCGCTCCAATCGAGGGATAATCGAACCAAGTCTCGTAAGTTCCGCCCGGTCCGGGTCCAAGACCATCCCCCGTGAAGGCCGTGAGCGCGCTTCCCGACAGAAAGGTCCAGTCGCTTCCCGTTGTTGTCCCCGGAGCACTGGAGGTCGAAACGACGATATGGACATTGCTGGTTCCACCGGAGCCGCCGCTATTCGGAGTCCTTCCAGCCAAAATCACGACGAAGAACCGGCTTGCGTGTTGGTCATACAAGACTTTGGGGTCAAACGAATTGTTGGAGGACCCGATGGACCCGAGACTAAGAAAGGCGTCCAAGTCGGTCGAACCTGCCACTGTTGCCCCGGTCTTGTCGTAGATGGTGATCCCACTATTGGTGACCAAAACCACCCGTCCGGCTGAACCGGTTCCCGGTCCCACGGCCAAGTGGGTGTCCGGGGGTTTGTAGATGAATCCCCCGTCAATACTCGGAGATTGGGATTGGCCGCTAAAGGTGAGAGCCGCCGAGGGAGTCTGGGGATTTTCGCCCTGATCCGGTGCAACCGTGCGAATTAAGGGAGCTTCCGTCTGCTCGACTTCGGCCAAAGCAACGCCTCCGCCACTCAAGACACGTGGGTAGCCTGACCCTCCTGAAGGGTAGATCGGGTCAAAATCCACTGGAACGGGCTCCCCGACAGCGGCACATATTCCGGCAAGGACGAGTAGCGCGCCCCGAATCGCGAGGGGAAGGATATGAAACCTCATTTGGGTATTCCTCCGATCCTGGCAGCAGTTCAGCTCCCGGGATTATCTCTCTTTACGGAGGCTCAGGGAAAAAGGTTACAGAATGGAAAGAAAAAGAAATTCACTCGTACTGCGTGTATGGAACAAGAACTTCGGGCATAGCTGGAGAGGAGGCAAGGCCGGCGGGTCGCCGCAGGGAACGAAAGGCCAGCCCCGTCGCCTTTCGCGTGAGTAGTTGGAACCCCTGGCCACGTCTCAGACTGGCCGCGCGCGGAACCCCTGTCGGTCCGCCTGCCCTCACACCCCAGCCAACGCCCCCAGACACACTTCCTCGAAGCTCGCCAAGTTCGGCTGAATCCGGACCGGCGCGCCGATGTGGTCCGCCACCGCCTCCTGGGTCTTCATCCCATTCCCGGTGATGCTGACCACAATCGATTCATCGCGCGGGAGGACTCCCTGTTCGATGAGCTTCTTCGCCACCGCCAGGGTGGTCCCTCCGGCGGTCTCGGTGAAGATGCCCTCAGTCTCCGCGAGGAGCTTGATGGCATCAATGATCTCCTCATCCGTGGCCTCCTCTCCCCAGCCGCCGGTCTTACGGACAATATCCATCACCTCGTAGCCGTCCGCCGGGTTTCCGATGGCAATGGATTTGGCGATGGTGTTGGGCTTGACCGGGCGGAAAACCTCGCTGCGCTCCTTGATGGCGGTGACAATTGGGGAGCATCCGGCGGCCTGCGCGGCGTGGAATCGGGGCTTCGTGTCTTCGACCAGCCCGAGAGTCACGAACTCGCGGAAGGCGCGGTAGACCCTCGGGAGGATGGTCCCACCCGCGACCGGAACCACGATGTGTTGGGGGAGCCTCCAGCCGAGCTGCTCGGCCACCTCGAAGCCATAAGTCTTCGCCCCTTCGGTGTAATAGGGGCGCAGGTTGATGTTCACAAAGGCCCAGCGGTATTTCTCCCCAAGTTCGCTGCAGAATCGGTTCACGTCATCATAGTTCCCCTCCACCTCGACGAGCGTCGGATGGTAAACAAGCGAACCGACAATCTTGCCGATCTCCAGTCCGGCGGGGACGAAGATGTAGGTCTCGAATCCCGCGCGGGCGGCATGGGCGGAGACTGAATTGCCCAGGTTTCCGGTCGAGGCGCAGGAGACTGTCTTGTAACCGAACTCCTTGGCCTTGGAGAGCGCCACCGAGACCACCCGGTCTTTGTATGAAAAAGTCGGATGGTTGCAGGAGTCGTCCTTGATGTAGAGCTCCTCTACTCCGAGGCGCTTGGCGAGACGATCGGCGTGCACCAGCGGCGTGCATCCGGAGTAAAGCCCGATTTCAGGCTCGGACTCAACCGGAAGCAGCTCGCGATAGCGCCACAAGTTCTTGGGGCGCGATTCGATCACCTCTCGTGTCAGCTTTCCCCTGAGGAGCTCGTAGTCGTACACCACCTCCAGAGGCCCGAAATCGAATTCGCAGACATAGATCGGGCTTTTCTCGTAGAAGTGACCGCACTCCTTGCAGCGCAGGCCCTTGATGACCCGGGAGGGATCGACCACCGGAGGAATGGGGCGGTGAGGGTGCATGATCTTGGTCCTTTCTCTCCGTTTTCTCGGTCACGCCTTCCGGATCCACAGCGCGGCTTGAGCGCCAAGGTCCTCGGCGTGAACGATCTTGTGCCCTTCGGCCTTGACACTCCGGGGGACATTTTTGAGCGGCTCGCCCTTGTCGAGAATGACATGCAGAATCTCACCGGCCTGCATGAGCTCCAGGCGCAGCTTGGTCTTCACAAAGTTCATCGGGCAAACCACGCCGGTGAGATTCAGGGCCGCGTGCGCGGCCGGGGCTGAAACGGGGGGGGCAAGGGTCTCCTGGGACATGATACGGACTCCTTGGGCGGTTGCTCTCTCCCCCGGGAAAGGTCTAAATGGAAAAGCCCTTCTCAGGGTAAGAGAAGGGCTTCGGAGGGTCCGTGGATACAACAAGACAACCCGACGCGCCTCCTCTCATCTCCCGAAAGTTACACGCCCGCTGGGGTCTCCCCCGGGGCGATCGGAATCCTCGTTGCATCAGGCCGCTGTCTGGTGGGCGACCTGCGAGAACTCCCCTTCGCAGGAATTGGCACCTTCCGGATGGCCAAGCCATCCGTGGGTTGCCGTGGTTTCTAAGGGCCAGCCCCTCCACCACTCTCGATAAGAGAGAGCTTATCTTGATGATTACGGTACAAACGAAAGGGGCGGATGTCAATGGCGGATGCGCCCACGCTCCGAAGCGGGCATGCCGCGTTTCCTCCCCTGGCGCGCGCGCCCTTAGACCTCCGTTCTGGGGGCGGAAAGGGCATCCCCAAGCAGGTTGAACGAGAGCACCGAAAGCACAATCGCGGCGGAGGGGAAGAATGCCTGCCACCAGGCGAACTGGATGCGAGTGTAACCATCGAGAATCATGTTGCCCCAGGAGGGATTGGGCGGCTGGACCCCCAGTCCGAGGAATGAAAGCGCCGCCTCGGCGATGATCGCGGTCGCGAGTCCCAGGGAGGTCACCACGACAAGGCTTGGTAGCAGGTTTGGGAACAGGTGACGGACCATGATCCTCGCGGGGGATAGTCCCAGGCAGCGGGCCGCCTCGATGAACTCCCGCTCTCCCAGGGAGAGCACCTCGCCGCGAACAATCCGCGCCACCGACACCCATCCGGTCAACCCGATCGCGAGAAAGATGTTCTCCTCACGATTCCCCAGGGCAAACTGGATTGCCAGAACCAGGAGCAGATATGGAAACGCCCAGACCACGTTCACCAGCCACATCACCAGGGTGTCCACCCACCCGCGCAGGTACCCGGCGGCCAATCCGAGCGCGACGCCGATCCCGACCGCGACCCCCTGGGCAATGATTCCCACCGCGAGCGACACCCGCGCGCCATACAGCACGCGCGAGTAGATGTCGCGCCCCAAACGGTCGGTCCCCATCCAATGCTCGCGGCTGGGCGGCAGATCGCGCGCCGAAAGGTTCTGCCGGGTGGGGTCCGACAAGGCCAGCTGAGGAGCAAACACCGCCACGAACACCAGCAGGGTCACAAACCCCAGCCCAAACGCGGCGAAGGGGTTGCCCTGGACCGCGCGGAGCAGGGCGCGGCCCACATGGCTTGGAAGTCTTGGAATAAGCTGCATTGTGATCGTGTCTTGGGGCCGTTACACTCGCCGCGCGCATGATAGCCGTCGACGCCGCCTCCCGCAAATGGTTGTTCCTGCTCCCGCTTCCCATCATCCTTGTCGGGATGGTCGGCTTCCGGATCATTGAGGGCTGGCCTTGGGTGGACTGTTTCTTCATGACCGTGACCACGGTTTCCACGGTCGGCTATGGCTGGATCGGGGAGCCGGACACGGCTGGGAAGGTCTTCGCCTCGTTTTTGATTCTCACCGGAGTGGGCACATTCTCCTTCATGATTTCCCTCGGACTCCAGAACATGCTGGAGCAGACTGTCGACCAAGATCGGGTGGCGAGGAAAAAGGTGGAAAAGATCCGAGATCACTTCATCATTTGTGGGGCGGGGCGAGTGGGTTTGGAGGTCGCCGCGGCCCTTCGGAAACGGGGACGTTTGATTGTGGCGGTGGACCGCGATACTCGCGCGGTAGAATCGATCCGGCACGAGGGGATGCTCGCTATCGAGGGCGACGCCACCAACGAGGAGAGCCTGGCCGAGGCCGGGATCGAGCGCGCCAAGGGCGTGGCCTGCGTGCTGGAGCATGACGCGGACAACATCTTTGTGTGTCTGGCTGCGCGGGAAAAGAACCCCACGATCTTCATCGTGGCGCGCGCCTCGAATCAGTCGGCGGTCAACAAGATGCTCAAGGCGGGGGCCAATAAGGTGATCAATCCCTTCACCACCACCGCCACTCGGATCGCGTACACCTTGATGAAGCCCACCGTGGTGGATTTCCTGGAAGTGGCCTCCAGCGACCTGCACCTGGACCTGAGGATGGAGGAAATCCTGATTCAACCCGGCTCGGTCCTGGTTGGCTGCCATGTGGCCGAGGCGGAGTTCCGCGAGAGGGAGAATGTCATCGCCGCCGCGATTCAGAAAAAGGGGGGACTCATGATCTTCAACCCGCCCGCGGCGGAAATCCTTGATGAGCGGGATGTGCTCATTGCCCTGGGTTCGCAGGAGTCGCTCACGTCCTTGGCGGAGAAGGCGCGTGGGCGAGGATGAGCGATGACGATTACTTCCCCCGAGCCGCCGATGAGAGGAACATCTCAACCGCTTGTTTCCCCTTGCGGCAGGCCTTGTAAGGATCCGGGGTTTCCCACGAGTCGACCATGATCCAACCGGAAAAGCCGCCGCTCCAAAGAGTTTCGAAGGAGGCTGGCAGGTCCACATGTCCCTCCCCACACGGAAGATGCTTCGAGGTCCCTCCGTCGCGCAGGGCGCCGTCGGTGTCGGTGAGGTGCAGGTACCCGATGTTCGACACCCCCACCCGCCGGAGCGGTTCATGCGGCCTTCCGGTGGAGCCGTTCATGAGATCGAAGTGGCTGGGGTCATAGATGACTTTGAGGTTCGGGTGGTTCGCGCCCTTGAGGATTCGGATCAGGTGATCCTCGCTGTTGAAGACAAAGGGAGGCTCGATCTCAAAGGAGGCCACGAGCCGGCGCGCGGCGGCGATTTCACCGACGCGCTGGAATGACTTGCACAGGTTCTCAAGAGCCTGGTCGAAGTTCTGGCCGCGCAAATCCCCGTGCGGCCAAAGGCCGATACACTCGCCGCCGAGGGCGCGGGCGAGGTCGCAGCGGTCCGCGAAGGTTTCCAAGTAACGTTCACGTTCCTCCAACCGCGGAGAAAACGCGTCAGCCGCGCCGGTCTGAATGGAAAAGACTTGGAGACCGAATGAGTCATGGAGATTTCGCAGCTTCCCGACACGGTTCGAGTCCTCCGCCTTGGGATACCCGCCCTCCGGCCAGCCATCCACGAGCTCAACCCCCTCGAATCCCTCCTCTTGGGCAAAGTCAAGCACTTCCTGGAGCGGGTAATCGATCCCATATTTCGACTTGGCCGAGGCGAAGCCGTTGAGACCGATGGCCATGCGCCAGTGGGGTTGCGCGGGACTCGCGGAGGTGTCGGAAACAAGCGACCCCAACCAGGCCCCGCTCAGAGTCTTGAGGAAGCCGCGACGTCGCGCGCGCATGGCCGGCCCTTACCGGATCGGGTTGGACCCGGAGGACCGTCCGGGAGTGGTGGGCGGAGACTGGGGAACGTAAGTGGGCGGGGAATAGTTCGCCGGTTGCGGTCCCGGCCAATAGCGGTTCGCGTGGTCGGGAACCTGGGTCGGGTTGGTGATTGTTCGGTACACAAAGTTGGTTCCCTTTTGGACCTCATCCGCCAAGGTGGTCGCGAGCTTGCGCACCGGCAAGGCCACGCCCCAGAGTGTTTTCGGGATCACATCCACCACGTTGTACACGCTCGGGGCCGGTTCGGTGAGGCTTGAGAGCCAACGAATCGGAACCAGAATCAGTCCGCCCGGCACCACCGGAACATAAACATCCGTGTAGAAGTGAGTGAAGCTGTCGAAAATCCCGTTCACGCCCACCATGGCGGCGTTGGGAACTCCGGTGATCAGGTCCTGGGCGATTTGTCCGCCGCTTTCACTTTCGCTCCAGGTGTCGTAGTAGTCGTCTTTGAGGTTGACCCCCATGTTGATCGGAGTGTCCCAGATCAGATGCTTCGGGAGGGACCAGAGGTCATGGACCACCTGGGGAACCTGGGGGCGTTCGGCATCCACGCGATCCCAGTACGGGTTCGGGTCATTGGGGTGATAGAACGGCGAGAAATGATGTTCGGCGAAGGTTGTGCCCTCGCGCCAGGGGTGGTACATCTCGGTTTCCACTGTCCCGCGCTCATAGTTGTCCTCCAAAGCGGCGACCGGCGGCCCCACAAGGGTCGTAAAGACAGCCAGCAGTCGGAGAACCGCGCGACGGAACTGAGACATTGAAAGACCTTAGAGCTCCCCTTTGTTCTTGAACAGGTACAAGCCTTCTTTCCCAGGGGCCAAGATGTCCTTCCACCCGTTCCCGTCGAGGTCCTCGACCCACAGGTAAATCCCCACCCCGCTGGCCCGCTCAGGTGAACCGTAGTCGAGCGTGATTCGCTCGAAGGCGCCGCCATCGATGTTGTAGTAATAGACTCCAACCGGGTCATTCAGACCGGGATCGCCCGCCGGATGAGCGCGCCAACGTTTGCCGGTGATCAGTTCGGGCTTTCCATCGTTATCGATGTCCGCCAAGGCCATGTCATGGTATTGCGAACGATCCGGGTCGATGTCGTGTCGGGTCCAGGTCCTCTTCCCCTCGGCATCGGCGCCCTGCTCCCACCAGCAGAGACCGTAGGAGTGTCCATACCCCGCGATCAGATCGGCCTTGCCATCCTCGTTCACATCCTGGACAAGGACCGGCACGCTCACCACGCCAAGATCAAACTCCGGGTGCCAGGGCCAAGGCTCCTCAAGGGGTTTTTCCGGCGCCTCCAGCCAGCCCTCGGGAATCACGAAGTCCCCCCGGCCATCCCCATTGATGTCCCCAAAACCGAGTCCATGCCCACAGCCCCCCTGTTTCACCAGGGTCTTTCGGAAGGTCACCCCTTCCTTGTCCCCCCCGCTTGGAATCCGCTTGTAAAAGCTCACATTCCCCCCGGCATTCGGGCAGATCTCCACCACTCCATCCCCATCCACATCCCAGAACCGGATGGTTTCCACATTCCCGGTTTCGTCAATGTCGTGGGTGGCCCATAGACCGGCTTTGCCCTTGGGGTTTTCGCGCCAGCGCACGGTCTTTCCCCACCAGCCGCCGGTGATGATGTCCACCCAGCCATCGCCGTTCACATCCAGGGGGTAATTGGAGAAGTCATCAAAGTAATCCCCCTGGCGCTCGACCTCCGCCATCTTGATCGAACGCGAGTAATCCGGGCCGGGAAACCAGTAAGCGCCGGAGACAATGTCCAGGGTCCCATCGCGGTTGATGTCGCAAGCGGAGGCCGCCTCATAAGTCCGGTCCCCGATGCGGAGCCTCTCGAACTGAAGCAGGGGGCCGCCGCTTGCCGGCGCGGCAAGGAGGACTAACGCTGATAGAAGCGCTTTCAGCATGGCGATAGGCCTCTCCAGGGGTTGAGGTTCGGGTGCAAACGCGCGGGTAGGATTGGGGAAGGAGGTCGGAGTGTCAATCAGTTCCCCGGACAATCCGCTCGGCGATGAACTCGGCTCCATCCACACCACCCCGCCAGGGTCTGGGAGGCGACGCCAAAACCTTTTCGAGGGCCTCCCCAAGATCCAGCTCCTCGACCTTTCTCGATTCCAGAACCGCGACCTGGGGGTAGTTCGCGACCACTCGTTTGACCACCTCGAATTCCCGGAAATCCTCCCTTGAGTCGAGAAGAATCGGAGTGGCGGTGGCCATGCACTCCGAGAGGATTCCATACCCCGGCTTGGTAACCACGCCATCGGCGGCGAGGACCAGGTCGGGGTGGTAGAGATCCGGGGCGTGGAGGATCCAGAAGTTCCGCGCCAAGGGATGCCGGATCAACTCCTTTTTCGCCAGTCCCGGGGAGAGCTCGACCGGGCGCGCCACGCGCACAAACTGGAGCGGTTCAAAATCCTTCAGCCGCGGGAGGTTGGGAATCTCGCGCTCGATCCCACCGAAAGTCACCACAAAGTAACGAACATCCGCCTCAAAACCATACTCCTCGCGGGCCGCTTCACGGGGTTTCCGAGGGTGGCGGACCAGCAGGGGGGATTCCACTGAACCGAACGGAAAAGTTCCGGGATCGGAAAAGGGCAAGCGGAAGTTGGCGGTGGCCTCCCCCATCATCTCGCGCAGGGTTTGGACAACCCCATCGGGGCCGAAGCCCACAAACAGCGGCTCGAAGATCCAGTCCCAGGTGAAATTGCTGACACCATAGGCTGGAAGTCCGGCCCGCCGGGCCGCCGCGATGGCGAGCGGCGAGATGTCCGACAAGACCAAGTCCACCCCCTCCTCCCGGAGCCAATCCGCCTCGCTCGCGAGGAGGTTGTCGGCCTCAGCGACTTTCCTGGCGGCGGCGTGGCGCGTGGCCGCCGGATCGATCCGATACCCGGTGGAGTGCTTGGGGTGGATGTCGAGCGGGGACGGGAATTGCTTGTGGGGACGATGGAGTTCCTTCTCGAACAACCAGTCCGGGGCGTTTGAGCGCAGGAGGAAGTCCCAATCCGGAGGGAAGGCCTCGATCAAGGCCATGGAGCGAGTGGAGTGCCCAAAGCCGTGCGAGTCGATATAGAAGGCCGCGCGCGCCACCCCGCGGGGCCTCATTCAAAGTCTTCGATCCGAATCGAGTACGGCAGATCGGCCATGAATTCCATCTCTCCGATCTTCTCCAGCGCGCGAGCCATGGCCGAGTGCGGGGATTCATGCGTGGTGATAACCACCGGAACCCCTTGGTGCGATTCGTGACGTTCCTTCTGGATGATCGAGGCGATGCTGATTGACTGCTCGGCCAGGGCGGTTGCCACGCTGGCAATCACGCCTGGGCGATCTTCCACCACCAGGCGCAGATAGTGCGCGCAGACACTGTCATCTATCGACTTCACCCGGATTTCCTGGTGGTCGAAGGTGTAGAAATTCTTTCGGTCGGGGCCGCGTTGAATCTGACGAGCGGCCTCCATCAGGTCAGCCGCCACCGCCGCGCCGGTGGCATCCCCACCCGCACCTTGACCGAAGAACATCACCGGCCCCAAGGGATTGCCCACGATCAAGACCGCGTTGTAGACCCCGGACACCGCCGCCAGTTGGGACTGGAGCGGAATCAGGACCGGATGGCAGCGAACCTCCAGGCGGTCGCCTTCCTTCTTGGCTATCGCGAGCAACTTGATGCGGTACCCCAGCTCGCGCGCGGTTGAGAGGTCAAAGGCGGTGAGTCGAGTGATCCCTTCGCGGTGGACCTCCTCGAATCGGATCTTGCAGTCATAGGCGAGCTGGCTGAGGAGGACCAGCTTGTGAGTGGTGTCGTGCCCCTCGATGTCGTAGGTCGGGTCCGCCTCGGCATAACCCTTGGCCTTGGCCTCGATCAGGGCGCGCTCGAAATCGAGATTCGACTCCTCCATGCGTGTGAGGATGTAATTGGCCGTCCCGTTGAGGATGCCGTAAATGCGCTCAATCTCCGTGGAGCAAACCCCGGTCCGCATGGCCTGGATGATCGGGATCCCGCCTCCCACCGCCGCCTCGAACAGGAGCAGGCGCTTCTTCTCGGCGGCGAGATCAAAGAGCTCATGGCCCCGCAGGGCCAGGAGCGCCTTGTTGGCGGTCACCACATCTTTCCCCGCGCGCAGCGACCGGCTGATCAGATCGTGCGCGAAGCCGGTTCCGCCGACCAGTTCGACCACGATGTCGATCTCCGGGTCCTCCAGGATTTCCCTGGCGTCGGTCACCATACGGATGCCCGTGGTGTCGGCGTTTCTTGGCGTGGTGATGTCCAGGTCGGCGATGGTTTTAATCCGGATCGGGATTCCGGCGCGGGCCTCGATCTGACGGCGATTGCGCTTGAGGCACTGGACCAGGCCGGTCCCCACCACCCCAAACCCCACAAGACCCACATGGACCACGGACGACATCGACGCGGCTCCTCAGAAAGCGATCTCGGCCACTCGCGAGAGTGAATTCAACACGGAAACCCTCTCCTCGAGGTCTCCTTGCCCGGCGGAACAGAGGCGCTCCACACCGAACGATTCCACGGTGAAGGAGGCCAGACAGGACCCGATCTGAATCCCCTGCTTGATCGATTCTGCGGTGGCGCCGCCCGAGCGCGCGACCCACCCGACCAGGCCGCCGAGGAAAGTGTCCCCCGCGCCGGTTGTGTCGGCCACCTTGTGGAGCGGGAACGCGCAGGAGGAGAACAAGGAGCTCCCATTGTGGAGCGAGGCGCCATGCTCCCCGCGCTTGATGATCACCGCCGAGGGCCCTTTGGCGAGCAGATCGGCGGCGGCGGCGTTCAAGCTGATCTGGCCGGTGAGTTGGCGCGCCTCCTCGTCGTTCACCACGATGGCGTCCACACGCCCCAGCAGGCGCTCCAGGGAGTCGCGAGCGATGTCGATCCAGAGTTTCATCGTGTCCGCGACCACCCAGCTCGGCTTCTCCATCTGGTCAAGGACATGATGTTGGAGATCCGGATGGATGTTCCCAAGGGCCACATAGGGGGCGCGCCGAAAGCTCTCGGGCACGCTCGGGCTGAAGGTCTCGAACACGCCCAGCTCGGTGAAGAGCGTGTCGCGGTGGATCATGTCCGAGTGGTAGCGCCCCCCCCACCGGAAGGTTCGGCCCGGGACCACCTCCAGACCCGCGGTGTCCACCCCCCAGTCGGAGAAAAGACGACGGTATCGCTCGGGGAAATCCTCCCCGACAATCCCGACCAGTCCGACCGGCGCCAGCTTCGCGGCGGCGGCGCAGATGAAGGTTGCGCTCCCGCCGAGCACGTCCTCGGCCCGCTCGTGGGGCGTTTCGATGGAATCCAGGGCGATCGAGCCGACCACCAGGATCACGACGCGGCCTCAATCTCGCACAAGAGGTCCCCCACTTTCACCTGAGAATTCTCGGCGGCGTGAATCTTGGCGACCTTGCCGGAGCATGGCGAAGGGACATTGAAATTGGCCTTGTCGGTCAGCATCTCGACCAGGTCATCCCCTTCGCTCACCTCGTCCCCCTCCTGCGCGATCCAGTAGGACACGGTGGCTTCATCGCCGGCTTCGGCCCCCAGCTCGGGAAGTTTAACTTCGATTGCCATGATGGCTCTCCTTTGTTCGGGCGGTCAAATGAATGGCCCGGATGGTAGCAAAGGGGGGGAGATTACGGGAGGCGGCCCGTGATCGTCAATCAAGACCAAGCGTTCGGGAGAAGATGCGGAAGCTCAAAATACCGTCGGTTCTAGGTTGACACTCCATACGAACCTGACCACTATTGAAAGAAAATGAAGGATTTGGGAGGGCCTTGGTCATGCCAAGAGTGGCGATAACTGAAAGGGAGAAGTTCCTCTGCCAGCCGCAGTCCGGAAGCGCCACCACTTGGAGCCGGGCGCACGAGTCGTGCTGACCGAACGCGACCACGATAACGTATTGAGCCCCGACCCGCATCAGGCCATTGATAGGGCGATTGGATGCTTAATGAAAGGCAGCTTCAAGAGTTGGGACTTGACCAAACAGGAGTTGGAGCAGCTCCCAATCGAGGTTGTTTCGACGGATAAAGCACTTGCGGAACAGGCCGGGCTGTTCAAAGCGCGGGGTGGTGTTTCCCTCGCTGACCGCTTTGCCGCGGCGCTTGCCCAAAGAGAGGGGACTTTTCTCTGGACCGGAGATCCAGAATTCAAACGACTCGAGAAAGACATCCGGATCAAATGGATTTAGCCGCCCCATGAAACCAGGCCACCCCCACCTCATCGCGCAACCTTCCCCGCTTTACGCCAGTCGTCGGGAATTCCTGCGCCTCACCGGCCAAGGCTTTGGGTCGGTTGCGCTCGCCGGATTGCTCAGCCAGGAGGGATTCCTCCCAACCGCCCATGCCGCCGCCCGTGGATCGAATCCATTGGAGCCCCATCCCCCCCACTTCGCGGCCAAAGCCAAGTCGGCGATCTGGCTGTTCATGAACGGCGGTCCCAGCCAGGTGGACACCTTTGATTACAAGCCGGAACTCGAGAAACGGGATGGGGTCCGACTCGAAGGGTTTGATAAGGAAACCGGTTTCTTTGTCGATCAGGTCGGCCCACTCATGAAGTCGCCGTTCGCCTTCAAGCAGCATGGCCAATCCGGAACCTGGGTCTCGGAGCTCTTTCCATCGATCGCCCAACATGTGGATGACATTGCCTTCATCCACTCCTGCCACACCGAGACCAACAATCACTCCCCCGCCCTCTTTCAGATCAACACGGGCATGAACCGGATGGGCTTCCCCAGCGTGGGGGCATGGGTGACCTATGGGCTTGGGACGGTCAACCAAAACCTCCCAGCCTTCATCGTGATGTATGACACACTCGGGCGCGGACTTCCGAAGGGATACTCTCAGAACTGGGGCGCGGGATTCCTGCCCGGCATCTTCCAGGGCACCGCCCTTAACGCTCAAGGCGCGCCGATCAACGACTTGGATCGTCCGCCTGAACTCACCGATGAGCGCCAGCGCCGTCAGCTTGACCTGCTCGGCTTGCTCAACAAACGTCAGCTCGCCTCCCTGGGGGAGGATCCCGAACTGGCCGCGCGGATTGAGAGTTTCGAACTCGCCTATCGGATGCAGATGGAGGCGCCCGAGGCCCTGGATGTCGAGGCGGAGCCGGAGAGTATCCGGAAGCTCTATGGGCTGGAAAACGACAAGTGCAAACACTTCGGCAAGCAGTGCCTGATGGCGCGCCGACTCGTGGAGCGCGGAGTTCGCTTTGTCCAGATTTACAGCGGCGGCGAGGAAAACGAAAAGAGCTGGGATGGCCACACCAACATCGAGGACAACCACCGGGGGTTCGCCGCCGAAACCGACATCCCCATCGGCGGGCTGCTGGCCGACCTCAAGCAGCGCGGTCTGCTCGAATCCACCCTCGTGGTTTGGGGCGGGGAATTCGGCAGGCTTCCGGTGGTCCAGCGCGCGGAGGGCACCGCGCAATCTGGGCGCGACCACAACCCGCACGCCTTCACCACCTGGTTCGCGGGGGGTGGGGTCAAGGGCGGAACCCACCATGGGGAAACCGATGAAATCGGCTTCAAGGCCGCGGTCGACCCGGTGAGCGTGAACGACCTTCACGCCACCCTCCTCCACCTGCTGGGTCTCGACCACTTGCGGCTGACCTACCCCTACAACGGGCGCGACTTCCGGCTAACGGATGTGGCCGGAAACGTGGTTTCGGGAATCCTGGCTTGAGAGAGAAATCCCATCTGGGGAAGTCGCTGGAATCAGCTCGACAGGGCCTCCATTTTTCGTGCTAGAATTCGGACATGGGATAAAAACCGCCCATTATAGTCAGCTTTTCGGGAGGGATTCAGGAGCATGGTTCGGTGCCTGAGAGGTCCTTTCCTCGCGCTTGCGGGGCTTATTCTTCTGGGAAGCGGCGCCGCGCGCGCCGAAGACCTTGCCCAAGCGGTGTCCGAGGATGCCCGCCGGCAAGCCCTGTCCTCCATCGCGGAGTCTCTGGAAAAGCTAAAGGACGATCCCGCCGCCAGGGCTCGGGTGGTGGAGCAGATCGACGCACGGGAATCGACCGCGCGCGGGGAACTCAACGCCACGGAGGCGAATCTGGCGGAACTTCGCGCCGCCCTTGAGCAAGCGGAGAGGACGCTCGAGGAACTCAAGCGAAAGCAAGAGTCCCTCCAGGTCGGGCGCGCCCTGCTGGGGCTGCCGCAGGCCCCTCCCAGCGCCACTCTCGCCGGCGCCTCCTCCGGGGAGATCGATTTCAACCGAGACATCCGACCGCTGCTCTCCAACAACTGCTTCAACTGCCATGGCCCCGATGATCGCACCCGCAAGGCGGGACTGCGCTTTGATGATGGAGAAGGGGGGTACAAGCCGCTTGCCTCAGGGAGTGTGGCGATTGTCCCCGGTGACCGGAACCGCAGCGAGCTCTACAAGCGTCTCATTGCGGAGGACGACTCCGAGCGCATGCCCCCCTCGGCCAGCGGCAAGTCCCTGACCCCGGAACAGATCGAGTTGATCGGCAAGTGGATCGACTCGGGAGCAGTCTGGAAGAAGCACTGGTCGCTGGTTAAACCGGAGTGCCCCAACCCGCCGGAGGTCGCCCACGCCTCCTGGCCGAGGAACGCCATCGACCAGTTCATCCTGGCTCGCATGGAAAGGGAGGGGCTTACCCCCTCGCCCGAGGCCGACAAGCGCGCCCTGATCCGGCGCGTGACTTTCGCCCTCACCGGCCTACCGCCCACAATGGATGAAATCGACGCTTTCCTTCGGGATGAGAGCTCGGATGCCTATGAGAAGGTGGTGGATCGTCTGCTCGCCAGCCCCGCCTACGCCGAGCACATGACCCGCTTCTGGCTCGACACCGCCCGATACGCGGACACCAACGGCTACCATATCGACAATGAGCGCTTCATGTGGCGTTGGCGGGATTGGGTGATCGAGGCTTTCCGGAGCAACATGCCCTTTGACCAATTCGCGGTCGAGCAGCTCGCGGGAGACCTGCTCCCCAAGCCCACGCTCTCGCAGCTGATCGCCACCGGATTCTGTCGCAACCACATGATCACCTTCGAGGGAGGAACCATTCCGGAGGAGTATCGCATCCAGTATGTCATCGACCGCCTCAACACCACGGGCACGGTGTTCCTCGGAATGACCATCGGATGCGCGCAGTGTCACGAGCACAAGTTCGACCCCATCAGCCAGCACGAGTATTACCAATTGTTTGCCTTCTTCAACACCATTCCCGAGCAGGGGATTGACGGCACCCAGGGGAACTCGGTCCCGAGCATCAAGGCGCCCCTTCCCGAGCAGGAGCGGAAACTCGCCGAACTGCGCGCCCAGGTGGTCGAGTTGGAACGGAAACTGGCGGCCCCCATGCCGGAGGTCGATGCCGCGCAGACCGAGTGGGAAAAGGAATGGGCGGCCAAATCCGCCGCCCGTTGGGTGGCCCTTGACCCCCGCTCCACCACCGCCACCGGGGGAGTCGCCCTCCGGAAGCTCGAGGACGGATCCTTCCTCGCCGAGGGCGCGAACCCGGACACCTGTGTCTATGAGTTCGAGGCTCACACCACGACGGCGGGGATCACCGCAATCCGGCTGGAGGCGCTCGCCGACGAGTCTATGGCCAATAAGGGCGCGGGACGCTCGGAGAACTCCAATTTCGCGCTCTCCGAGTTCGAGGCCGAATACACCGGGTCCATTGAACCGAACAAGAGCGAGCGCCTTCGCTTCCTGATCGCCAACGCCGACCATTCCCAGAACGATTTCGACATCCGCAAGGCCATCGACGGCAATCCCGCGAGCGGTTGGGCCGTGGAGGGTTTCAACAAACCGGAAAGCCGCGCGGCGATCTTTGTCCCGGAGAGGCCCTTCGGATTCTCGGATGGCGGGGTCCTGCGCATCCGACTCCGGTTTGAGACCCAATTCGCGCGCCACTCCATCGGGCGCCCACGCCTTTCGATCTCCACGGATGAGGCCCTGTCCGCCTCGACCCTCGGCAATTGGAGCTTCAACGGACCCTACAAGGCCCCGGACGGACAGACCGCTTATGACACCGACTACGGTCCAGAGGCTAAGTTGGACCTCGCTGAAACCTACCCCGACGGTCGCCACAAGTGGTTCGAGCGCCCGGACCTTGAGGATGGAAAGCCGAACAATCTGGCGGGGGAATCCGCCGCGACTTACCTCCACCGTGTGATCAACTCCCCAAGCCCGAGGACCATGACCCTCGCCACGGGCAGTAACGACGCGATCAAGGTGTGGGCTAATGGGCATGTGGTCCTGGACAAAAATGTGAAGCGCGGACTCAAAGAGAACGAGGACACTTTCACTGTCCCGCTCGAGAGGGGGGAAAACAACCTCCTGATGAAAGTTGTCAACTACGGGGGAATGTACAGCTTCTTCTTCCGACGCGTGGATGAACAGGTGGGCGATGTTCCGATGAGGATCGAGCGCATTCTGGCGAGCGCTCCCGGCTCTCGGAGCGAGCCGGATGCCCTGGAGCTGCGGGGATATTATCGTCGCCTCAATTCCCCCGAATGGAAAGCGCTGGATGAGGAGCGCCTCAAGGCGGTCGAGGCCGAGAAGGCCTTTGAGGCCACGATCCCCACCACAATGGTCATGCGGGAGATGGAGGAGCCGCGCGAAACCTTTGTCCTCAACCGAGGCCAGTATGATCAACCGGGAGACAAGGTGTTGGCCGCGCTACCATCGGCCTTCCCTCCCCTTCCAGAGGGCGCGCCGAGTAACCGTCTTGGTCTTGCTAAGTGGTTGGTCGATCCCGCGAACCCGCTTACGGCGCGGGTTACAGTCAACCGCTTCTGGCAGCAGCAGTTCGGTGTCGGGATCGTGGAGACCGCGGAGGACTTCGGAACCCAAGGAACCCTGCCCAGCCATCCCGAGCTTCTGGATTGGCTGGCCACCGAATTTGTGCGCACGGGCTGGGATGTGAAGGCGCTGCACCGTCTCATGGTGACCTCCGCCGCCTTCCGGCAATCCTCCAAGCTCACGCCATTGATGAAGGAGAAGGATCCGGGCAACCGATTGCTGGCGCGCGGGCCACGCTATCGGATGGACGCCGAGGTGCTCCGTGACACGGCCCTTGCGCTCGGGGGCATCCTTGTGCGAACCCTGGGCGGGCCGAGCGTGAGACCTTACCAGCCGCCGGGACTCTGGGAGGAGATGGCCTATGGGGATGGATACTCGGCGCAGATCTTTGTTCAGGACCACGGCGAGTCGCTATATCGGCGAAGCATGTACACCTTTTGGAAGCGCCAGGTCCCGCCCCCGAACATGCAGATTTTCGACGCTCCCAGCCGCGAGGTCTGCCAAATGCGCCGTCCCCGAACCAACACCCCGCTACAGGCCCTGGCGCTCTTGAACGATCCGCAGGTTGTCGAGGCCGCGCGACATTTCGCGGCGCGGATGATGACCGAAACCGGAGGGGATCCGATGTCCCGCGCGGCCTATGGCTTCACGCTCGCCACCGCGCGCACTCCCAGCGCAAAGGAGCTCGCGGTTCTGGTCAAGGTCTATGAAGCCCAACTCGCGGAGTACAAGGCCAACGCCGAGGCGGCCACGAAGCTGCTCACGGTCGGCGAATCGCCCCGCAACGATTCCCTCGATCCCGCCGAGCACGCCGCTTGGACAGTCATCGCGAGCCTGCTGATGAACCTGGATGAGACGGTGACGTTGGGGTGAGGAGGAAATTTACATGGACCCGGTAACTCGATTTCAACAATTCCTGACCCGCCGCCGGTTTTTCGGACTGGCCGGCAAGGGCATCGGCGCGGCGGCGCTGGCTTCGCTACTCGGCAAAGACAACCCCGCGACTGCCGCCGGAGTGCCCGGGGTGATGAAGGAGCTTCATCACCTCCCCAAGGCCAAGCGGGTCATTTACCTCGCCATGGCGGGCGGCCCCTCCCACATCGATCTCTATGACCACAAGCCCAAGCTCAAGGAGCTCCATGGAACCGAGCTGCCGGCCTCGGTGCGCATGAACCAGCGGCTGACCGGCATGACCTCCGGACAGTCCACCTTCCCGGTGGTGTCCCCCTTCTTCTCCTTCGCCCAGCACGGGAATTCGGGGCAGTGGATCAGCGAACTCTTGCCGCACATTTCCACCATCGCCGATGAGATGTGCATTCTCAAGTCGCTCAACACCGAGGCGATCAATCACGATCCCGCGCACACCTATATCCAGACCGGAAGCCAGCAGCCGGGCCGACCGAGCATCGGCTCCTGGGTGAGCTATGGCCTTGGAACCGACAACGAAAGCCTCCCCGCCTATCTGGTGCTCATCTCCAAGGGCAGCCCCTTCGTGAACATGCAGCCGCTTTTCGACCGGCTGTGGGGTCCCGGTTTCCTCCCTTCGCAACACCAAGGGGTCAAATTCCGCGCGGGGGCGGACCCGGTTCTGTACCTCTCGAACCCGCCCGGGGTGAGTCGCGAAGGGCGGCGCGCCATGCTTGATGGACTGGCTGAACTGAACAAGATGCAGCATGAGGCCTTCGGCGATCCGGAAATTGAGACCCGGATCGCGCAATATGAGATGGCCTTTCGCATGCAGACATCGGTTCCGGAACTGGTCGATGTTTCCGACGAGCCGGAGCATGTCTTCGAGCTTTACGGCGAGGACGCGCGCAGGCCGGGAACCTTCGCGGCCAACTGCCTTCTCGCGCGGCGACTGGCCGAGCGCGGGGTGCGTTTCATCCAGCTTTTCCATCGCGGTTGGGATCAACACAACAACCTGATGCGCGATATCCGCTCCCAGTCCAAGGATGTCGACCAGGGAACCGCCGCGCTGGTCAAGGACCTCAAGCAACGCGGAATGCTGGAGGACACGCTCCTCATCTGGGGTGGCGAGTTTGGGAGAACGGTGTATTCCCAAGGGGCGCTCAACCTCGACACCTTTGGACGCGACCACCATGGGCGCTGCTTCACCATGTGGCTGGCGGGCGCGGGGGTCAAACACGGAATCTCTTACGGCGCGACGGATGACTACTGTTATAACGTCGTGGAAAACCCCGTGCACATCCACGACCTGAACGCCACCATCTTGCATATCCTTGGAATCAACCATGAGCACCTCACATACAAGTTCCAAGGGCGCGACTTCCGCTTGACCGATGTGCATGGGCGCGTGGTCCATGACATTCTGGCTTGATTGAGCGATCCTTTCGTCATGGAGGGGCTTGAGACGGCGCGGCCGTTCCGCGAGGGAGCGGCGTTGGTCACGGATGTTGATTTCGGGATCTTCTCGATCACCGGCAAGGACGCCGCAAGCTTTCTGCACCGTCAGCTCAGCAACGAGATCCGCAACCTGGAGGTCGATCAAGGAGTTCCCACCTGCTTCCTCAACCGGGAGGGGCGAATCCTTCTGTATTTCACGCTTTGGAGGACGCCGGAGGGCTACCGCGCGCTCCTTGCGGGGAAACAGAAGGGCGACTTCATTCCGCTGCTGGATCGTGTCCTGTTCGCGGAGGATGTGCGGATCCAGGGTCTCTCGGAGAGTTTGACCGCGCTTATCCTGGGAGGACCGAATGCCGGTTCAACTTTGAGCCGTGCATCTGGCGGCGTCGGGCTTGAGCTCGCCCCCCACCGCGTCTATTCGCTCAACTTGGGGGGAGCAAGCGTGGACGTGTACTCGGTGGATTGGCTCGCATGTCCGACCTATGTCCTGGCGCCACCCACAGGGGCTTTCGAGCAGGTGGTGGACTCACTGCTGTCCGCGGGCGCGACTCGCTCCACCCTGGAAGCCTTTCATGTTCTCCGGATTGAGAAGGGGTCGCCTTGGCCCGAATTCGAGGTGGATGAAAGCATGATCCCCTTCGAGTGCGGGCTTGGAGAGGTAGCCTCGGTGACCAAGGGGTGCTATGTGGGTCAGGAGATCATTTCGCGGATGCACCATCTCGGGAAGCCACCCCGGCTACTGGTGGGACTGGTGATCGAGGGCCAAGCGGTTCCCGAACGGGGTGCGCCGGTCCTGGCGGGGACAACAGAGGTCGGGAAGGTCCTCTCCGCCGCGTTTTCGGACCACATCGACAGAGTCCTAGCCACTACCTCGATCCGACGCAAATTCGCCCAGCCCGGAACCGAACTCCAGGTCGGTGAAATGAAGGCTCTTGTCCAACCGTTCCCGTTGGCTTAGGGCGGCCAATCCTCCACAATTCCCTTCCATGAAATCCTACGGTCCCTGCGATCCCCCTCTTGGCGGCTACAAGAAGCTGAGCATTGTCATCCCGGTTTACAACGAGGAGGAGACCGTGCTGTCGATTCTCGACCGTGTCCGCGCGGTTGAGGTTTCCCTGGAGAAGGAAATCCTGATTGTGAATGACGGCAGCACCGACGGCACTCGTCACCAGCTCATGCAGGTGGAGGGCGCCGAGGGAATCCGAGTCCTCCACCAGGACTCCAATCAGGGAAAGGGGGCCGCCCTGCGACGGGGTTTTCAGGAAGCCACCGGCGAAATTGTGTTGGTCCAGGACGCCGACTTGGAGTATGACCCCTCGGAGTACCCGCGCCTGCTCCAGCCGATTCTGGAGGGGCACGCAGATGTCGTGTACGGCTCCCGCTTCATGTCCGGTCCGCGCCGGGTCCTGTTCTTCTGGCACGCGGTCGGGAACCGCCTGCTCACCCTGCTCTCGAATGTGTTCACCAACCTCAACCTGACCGACATGGAGACCTGCTACAAGGTTTTCCGCCGCGAGGTCCTGAACAGCTTCGAGCTGCGCTCGAACCGCTTCGGCATCGAACCCGAGATCACCGCTCGGATTGCCCAGCGCCACTGGCGCACCTACGAAATCCCGATCTCCTATCACGGGCGCGGGTATGAAGAGGGAAAGAAGATCGGCTGGCGGGATGGAGTGGCGGCGCTTTGGACCATCCTGCGTTGCGCGTTCACCGACGCCGGGGGGAATCCCGATATCGGCTTTGTGACTCTTTTGCGCATGCAGCGGCTCTCACGCTACGCCGCCTGGCAGGCTGATCTGATGCGCCCCCATTTCGGGAAACGGATTTTCGAGCTGGGCGCGGGAACCGGCGCCATGAGCCGTCACTACACCGGCGCCGACCGTCTCTGGCTCGGCGAAATCTCCGAAACCTACCGCGCCATCCTCGAGGATCGTTTCAAGCATCTGCCCCATGTGAGGGTGGTTCCCGTCGATCTGGAGTCTCCGGAACGTCCCGCGGCGCTGGATGAAGACCCGGACACGATAGTCTCGACCAATGTTCTGGAGCACATCAAGAATCAGGAGGAGGCGCTTCGCTTCGCCTGGGAGACCCTCGAACCCGGCGGAAGGTTGATCCTACTGGTTCCCGCGATGCAGTCGCTGTTTTGCCAGTTTGACGAGGGCCTGGAGCACCAACGTCGCTATGACGCCGTGGGGCTGGCGGGCCTGCTTGAGAAGACTGGTTTCATCGTGGAAAGCACCCGCTACATGAATGTCCTCGGAGCGCTGGGTTGGTGGTTCAACGGCAAGGTCCTCAAGCGCAAGATTCTCCCCACCAACCAGCTCCGCCTGATGGACATGCTTCTTCCCATCGTGCGATTGGAGTATGGTTTGAAGCTGCCCTTCGGCCTTTCGTTGCTCGCGGTGGCGCGCAAGCCGAGAAGGTGAACTTCCGCAAGGAGGCCCCCGATGCAACCCCGAATCAAGACCACGGTTGTCGGCAGTTATCCGGTCCCGGACTGGCTCGCGGCCTATCCCACCGAGCAGGCGCTGATCGACGCCACGATGGTGGTGTTCAAGATTCAGGAGAACGCCGGGATCGACCTGGTCGCCGATGGCGAACTGTATCGTTTCGACATCAACCATCCCGACACCAACGGGATGATCGAGTACTTTGTCCGTCCCTTGGAGAATGTCCGCTCCTCCCTCTCCCGTTCGGAGCTGCTCCATTTCCAGGAGCTGGAGGGGATGAGCTTCCGGAGCAAGCCCAGCGCGCTGGTGGAGGGGGAAATCGGGGAGGGGACCCTCAACCTGGGAGCGGACTATCGCCGGGCGCGCGCGCTTACCTCGCGCCCGATGAAGTTCACTGTCACAGGGCCGCACATGCTCTGCAAGACTCTCCTCGATCTGCACTATGGCTCCAAGCGCGATCTGTGCATGGCGCTCGCCGAGGTGCTGGCCGACCAGGCGGCCGAGATCGACGCCGAGGTGGTGCAGATTGACGAAGCCAACATCACCGGCCATCCGGACGAGGCCGAATGGGCGTTGGAGTGCATCAATGTGGTTCTGGACGCTGTCCCCACCATCCCGGCGGTGCATCTCTGCTTCGGAAACTATGGCGGACAGACCATCCAGAAGGGGGGCTGGGATGCCCTGATCGGCTTCCTGAGCGGGCTGCACGCCGACCATGTGTTGTTGGAGGTCGCGCACCGCGGGAGCTGGGAGCTTGAGTTCCTGGCTCGGATCAACCCGGAGGTTGGAATCGGCCTGGGGGTGGTGGACATCAAAAGCAACACGGTCGAGACCCCCGAGGAGATCGCGCGACGGATCGAAGAGGCGGCGCGCGTGATCGGGGTGGACCGGATTCGATGCGTGAACCCCGACTGCGGGTTCTGGATGCTAAAGCGCAGCGTGGCCGACCGGAAAATCCGCGCCCTGGTGAACGGGAGGGACCTCTTTGAAGGGCGATAGGCCCCACCGTCGTTTCAATCCGCTCTCCGGCGATTGGGTGCTGGTTTCCCCCCAGCGGACCGAACGTCCGTGGCTTGGGAAGGTGGAGTCCCCGCCCCCAGAGAACCTCCCACGTTTTGATCCCGACTGCTACCTCTGCCCGGGGAACGCGCGCGCGGGCGGGGTGAAGAACCCCGACTACGACACGACCTTTGTGTTCACCAACGATTTCAGCGCCCTGCTCCCGGAGGATCCCTCTTCCTCAGGTCTGGTCGATCCTCTCCTCCACTCGGAGCCGGCCAGGGGAACTTGCCGAGTCATCTGTTTCTCGCCACGGCATGATCTCACCCTCGCTCGCATGGAAGCGGACGAGATTCGCCAAGTCGTGGAGGTCTGGGCGGAGCAGACGGCTGAATTGGGAAGAAAGTATCGGTGGGTGCAAGTTTTCGAGAACAAGGGGGAGTTGATGGGTTGCTCGAACCCGCATCCCCACTGTCAGGTCTGGGCTGTGGACTCGCTTCCAACCGAGCCCGCCAAGGAGGACCGCGCACAGCGGGAGTACTTCGCTCGTCACCAGGGGCTCCTGCTCTTGGATTACCTGGAGCGCGAGCGCAAGGAGGGGGAGCGCGTGGTCCTTGAATCCGAGGCGTGGCTGGCGCTGGTTCCGTATTGGGCCGTGTGGCCCTTTGAGACCCTACTGCTCCCCAAGCGGGATGTGAAACAGCTTCCCGACCTTGCGGACTCGGAGCGAGCGGACCTCGCAGTTGCGCTCAAACGACTTCTCACCGCTTACGACCGCCTCTTCGGGGTGTCATTCCCGTATTCGATGGGATGGCATGGGGCGCCTTTCCGCACGGAAAAGGTCCTCGACTATTGGCAGCTCCACGCGCATTTCTATCCTCCGCTATTGCGGAGCGCCACGGTCAAGAAGTTCATGGTGGGCTATGAGTTGCTCGCCGAGCCTCAGCGCGACATCACCCCCGAGGCGGCGGCGGAACGGTTGCGGAACCTTGCGCGGGGCGGCGAATCCGGGACTCGCCGCCCCGCGGGATCAAACCTTTGAATCAAGCCTTGAAGCGCCGCGCGACCTCATCCCAGTTGACCACGTTCCAGAAGGCGGAGACATATTCCGGGCGACGGTTCTGGTACTTGAGGTAGTAGGCGTGCTCCCACACATCCAGACCCAGGATCGGGGTCAGGCCGTTCATCAGCGGGGAATCCTGGTTGGCCGTGCTGAGAATCTCCAGCTTCCCTTCCCCGTTCTTGGCAAGCCACGCCCAGCCGCTGCCGAAGCGGGTCTTGGCGGCGGTCTCAAATTTCTCCTTGAAGGCATCGAAACCGCCGAAGGCCCCGTTGATCGCCGAGGCGAGGTCACCGCCCGGTTGCCCGCCGCCCTTGGGGCTCAGGACCTGCCAGAACAGGGTGTGGTTCGAGTGCCCGCCGCCGTGGTTGATGACCGCCTGACGTTTGGCCTCGGGAACCTCGCCGATCCCGCGCAGGAGATCATCCACCGCCTTGGCCGCGAGGGCATCCAACCCCTCCAGGGCGGTGTTCAACCCCGCGACATAGGCGGCATGATGCTTGTCGTGGTGAATCTCCATGGTCTTGGCGTCGATATGCGGCTCTAGCGCGTCAAATGGATAGGGTAAATCCGGCAAGCTGTGCGGCATGATGAGAATCCTCCTCGTTGTGTCTTCGTTTGAATAACCAAGTCTGTCGTCCTGGCGTTCACTCTAGGGAAAAGGGGGCTGGGAGACAATCCCAAGCGCGAGGGAGTCGAGCGGGGGAATGCCGCGGAGAGCGATGTTAACGAGCGATTTGTTCCCACTCCACGAGCATGGCCGCCTCGGTGCGGTCGGCGACCTTGTCCCAAGTGTACCCCACCGCCGTGGCGCGTCCTTCCTCGCCCAATGACCGCGCCAGATCAGGGTTTCCCAGTATGGCTCCGATGGACTCGGCCAGGCCGTGTGTGTCTCCAGGTTGGATCAGCAGACAGTTCTTGCCGTCGCGAACATACTGAAGCGAACCCTCCGTGGGGGTGGTCACCACCGCGCACCCTCGCGCCATCGCCTCAAGGGGCGGGAGGCCAAAACCCTCGGACCAACTCGGAAAGGCGAACACGGAACAGGCATCCATCAACGAGATCAATTCCGCGGGGGTCACCACCCCCCGGTAATCGACCGCCGAAAGAACCCCCAATCGCTCGGCAAGCCCGCGATAGAATTGCTCCCAAGAACCCCGGCCGGTGAGGACCAAACGGAGGCCCGGGAACCGGTCGCGAAGACGGGCGAACGCCTCCAGCAAGGTGTCGATTCCCTTCCGTCGACTGATCGCGCCGGAATAAAGAACAAAACCGGGGAATTGGCGGCGAGCGCCCGCTGGGGGTGTTTCCAGGAAGATCGGATCGACCCCATTGCGGACATTCGTGACCGGAACGCCATAGCGTGAAAGTCGCTCCTTGAGCGGCTCGCACACGGTCAGGATATGGTCCGCCTTGCGAGGCGAGTCCTTGAAGAGCCAAGCGTACCGCTTTCGGTAGGACTCGACCAGAAAGGTCTCGGGATCCATGTGCATTCCCTCGAGGATTCGCCCCCGCCACCAGCCCTTCTTCCGCGCGAGATGAGCCGCTTCGGTGTTGGGGTGGAAGCCGGAGTGGATAATTTCGGTGTCCGGGGGAATCTGACGCGCGATGTTTCGGATCCCCCAGGTAAGGTCCCGAAACCCACGCAGAAACGCGAGGGGGGCTCCCTCCGACGGCAGGGTGTAGAGGTTTGAGGTGACCTTCCGAAGCGGAATCACGCGAACCGAGTCGGGGAGCTCCGGCAGCATTCCGAGATCCTCGATCCGGGGGGCCTGGATAGTGACCAAGTGCCCCTTCCGGGCAAGCCGCTTGGCCACCTGGAAGAAGTGGACCACTCCTCCGCACATCACGATTGCCGGAAGGGAATAGAGGATTCGCATCATCGGATCCGCAAGGTTAACTCAACCTGCCCAATGGAAATTGACATGACGAATGAGGAGACAAACCTGGACAATGTAGAACATCCCGGCGATTACCCCCAGCCACACCTTTCGCTCTTCCCTTGAAAACCAGACCCCCCACGCCAGAAACATGGGGAAGACCATTTCGACATAGCGGGTGAACGCCATAAATGACACAGTCATCGCGGGAACCACCGCGAGGGGAAGCGCGTACCAGAACCAGACGGGACCGAGTTTCCGGATTCCCGGCAGGCTGAGCAGAAACAGAATAAACCAGAGGCGATCCAGGAGCGAACCCAGGATCCCGTGAAGGTCCTGAACGGTCACCAGCTCGGCGAGGAATCCCTTGAAATCCACGAGCTTTCCCACGGTCGAATTGGCGATGAAAAGGCGCTGGGCCTTGAAGCCTTCGAACGGATCGCCGGTGGATGCCCAGAAGACCGTGAAGTAAAAGGCGTACCCGATGAAGACCGCGAAGACCGGGAGCCACGCGACAGAACGGATTCTCTCCTTGTTCCTCCAGGAGCAGGTGAGCCAGGCCAAGTATGGAACAAGCACGAAGATCCCCACCGAGCGCGTAAGCGGCAGCAGAAACGCGACCCATGCCGTGGCGGCGTGTTTGCCTTCAAGCACGAAAAGGAAGAAGAGGACGGAAAGGAGAAAGAACAGCGACTCGCTGTAGACAAAAGAGAAGAACAAAGCTCCCGGAAAGGCCAGCAGGAGCAGGGTCGCCGCGCGCGCGGTCTCCGCGCCACGCCACAGAAACGCCAGATAGTGAAACCCGAGAATCCCCACCAGCGAAAACAGATTGGAGAGGACTAACCCGGAAACCAGGTGATTTCCCCCGAAAAGCCCGGCGCCGACTCGGATGCAGAAGGGCCAAAGGGGGTAGAACGCGGAGGCCATCATCCCCGCGCGATACCCGTGTTCGCTCAAGAAGAGGTACTGCTCGCCATCCCAGGTCCGAAAGACCGAGGTCCGGTTTGGGACCCCATCCGGCGGCCAATGAAAGTTTCCGTGGTAACCCGCCTTGCTGAAGATCGGTGGGAGGAACTCGACCGAAAGGAACACAAAGAGCAAGACAAAGACCTTGTACATCGCAAGGGGAAGAACCAGTCGCAAGGTGGCGTTTCGGGCCTCTTCCCTCAGGCCTTGATCGATCTCCGAGGTCGGCTGAGACAAGGCATCCCCTCCACGGGCCAAGCGGTTCTCACGCATCCTCATCCCGCCCACAAGAAGTTGACATGCCGGATCAGAAGCAGGAGCTGGACCGCCGCCAGGCACGCGGCAGTCAGAACGCGCCAGGCAAAACGACTCTGCCCGGAAAGCCAGTCTCCCCAGAGGACAAAAATCGGAAAGGCGAGCGCGAGGTGACGGGTGAAGGAAACAAAGCCGGATGAAATGACCGGGACCACTCCCAGCGGAAGGGCATACAGGAAGAAGCGACGGTCCCTCCGCCACAGGAACGGCAACGAGGCAAGGAACAAGAGAAACAGCGCCCGATCCAAGAGTGAACCATGCGGTTCATGGAGGGATTTCCAGCCGAGCAGGGCCCTCACAAACGCGCCGGGATCGAGCGGCGGTGCAACCCCTGCCTCGGACAGGATTTTCGCTTGGGCGCGTAGGCCCGCGAAGGCATCCCCCGTGGCGTGGTGCATCCACAAGAAATACGCCGCAAGGCCCGCAATCGGCGCGCCCATCAGAGCCGCATCGCGCCAGTCAAGCCGTTCGCCCTTGCCGCGCCGCTCCCAGAGAAAATGCGCAATGGGGAGCACGATGAAAATCCCCGCCTCGCGGGCAAGCGGCAGCAGAAACGCGCACACCGCGGCGCCGAGCCGGAATTGCCGCTCCTGCAGGAGAAAGAAGACCACCGCGATGAATAGGAACAGCGACTCGCCATACGGGAACAGATAGAACAGCGACCCAGGGAAGGCGATCAAGACCAGCAGCGCCGCCGAGGCGCGCTCCTCGCTTTCCCGCGCCCGGATCAGATGGTAAAGGGCAACAAACGCGAGCAGGGAAAGAAGGTTCGCCAGAACCAACGCGGAATGGAAATGATTTCCCCCAAAGAAGAAGGACCCCACGCGGATGCACAGCGGCCACAGAGGAAAGCGCGCGACAGACGGCTCCCCGGCGTGATAGCCCTCTTCGCTCAGATAGATGAAGTGCTCGGAGTCCCAGGTGCGGTACATCCGGGAAGGTTCCGAGGGAGCGCTTACCGGCCAATGGAAATTCGCGCGGTAGTTCTCCTCCGAGAAAATGAGGGGGAATAAGCGGAGGGAATAAATCACCAAGACGAGAAGGAATATCTTGAGAACAGCCAATGGAGCAAGGACCCGGAGGCAGACCCGAATGGCTTCATGCCGGAAACCTTCCCTGTAACCCTCGCTCGCGCCGGAATGGGGGATGGGATGAGCTTCCATCGGCGCGCCGCCCCAACCTAATCCGAGAGCCACTCGTCCAGGTGTGACTTGACAAAAGCGTCATCGGCGAGGCGCGGATAGGCCCGATACACGCGGTCGATCTCCGCCGATTGGCCGGGGGAAAGGGTTTCCTTCGGGTTCAAGCACCAGGTCCCTTCAAGCAGGCCTTGTCTGCGCAAGACTTCATGAATCCCCGCGATGCACCCCGCGAAACGGTTGGCGGAGTCGAAGAAGGCTGAGTTTGAGTCGGTCACCTCCACCGCGAGGGAGAGCATCGAGGCGGGGATGTCAGCCCCCTGATCTCGGAGGGAGTGAATCGATTCGAGCATCTCAACCGCGCCGCGAGTCCACACCGCCCAGTGTCCGAGCAGCCCCCCCACAATCCGCGCGGCGCTCACTCCCGCGCTCGTTCGGATGCGGTATTCGGTGAGCAGATCGATCACAATGTTGTCATCATTGCCGGTGTAAAGGGCGATCTCGCCGGCGCGGCCAGCCTCGCAGACCGCGCGGACCACATCGAGGGTCTGGTAGCGATTGAAGGGGGCGATCTTGATCGCCAGCACGTTTTCGATCTCGGCGAATTCACGCCAGAACGAGTGCGGCAGGACTCGCCCTCCAACCGCCGGTTGGAGGTAAAAGCCAAAGATCGGCAGGATCGAGGCGATTTCGTGGCAATGATCGAGCATCTCCTCAATGGGGGATTCGGCAAACGCGGAAAGGCTGACCATGCCACAGTGGTACCCGGCCGCGAGCGCGAAGGCGGCCTCGCGCGCTGCTTGCTGGGTTTTCCCGCAGATCCCCGCCACCTTGAGCAACTCGCGCCCACGCTTCGCGCCGTAATCGTCGAGGGTCTCGGAGGCCAGTTCCAGCACTGGGCCGAAGAGTCCCACCTTTGGGTCGCGGATTTCAAACTGAGTGGTGTGCACGCCAACCGCGAGCCCACCCGCGCCCGAGTCGATGTAATAGCGGGTGAGGGCGCGCTGATGTCGCTCATCGAAATGGCGGTGCGAGTCAAGCGCGAGGGGATGGGCTGGGATCACCATCCCTTTCCGCGCGCGCTCCACAAGGTCCGGGGGAAGGTCGGCGATGCGTGTCATCAGTATTTTCCATCCCGCACCTCGTAGTGGGTGGGTTTATTGAGGGAGCACCCTCCCCGCGAGACCCAGTCCGCGGTCCACTCGATCAGGCGCTCCACGGGAATGCGAGGATATCCGAACAGTCCGGCGGCCAGGGAGGCATTGTTCAAATAAGCGGTCTCCTCCTCCCTCCCGAGCACAATCGGGTCGCGGTCCAGGAGCTCCCCGAACCGCCGGACCACTTGTCGGACCGAAAGGATCTCCGGCCCGGTGACATTGAGCGGTTTCGCGGGCGAGGCGCACAAGTCCAGCGCGCGCAATGCCCAGTCGTTGGCGTCCCCTTGCCAGATACAGTTGAACCAGCCCATCGAGAGTTCAATCGGGTCACCGCGCCAAACCTTGGCGGCGAGGTCATGGAGGACCCCATAGCGCATGTCGATGGCGTAGTTCAGGCGGATCAGACAGACCGGCGTGCCATGAAGCAAGCATGCATGGCCGAAGGCGCGCTCACGCCCCAAGCAGGACTGCGCGTATTCGCCGATGGGCGCGGGAGGTTCATCCTCGCCGCAGCCGCCCGTGAGCGGGGAGACAAAGGGATACACGCAGCCGGTGGAGAAGGCCACGATCCTTGCGCGGGCGTAACGTTCCGCGACCTGCGCGGGCATCAGGACATTGAGCGCCCAGGTCTGTTCGAGCGAGCCTTCCGCGCCGAACTTCTTTCCGGCCATAAAGATCACATTGGGAGCGTCAGGAAGAGCTTCGACCTCGGCGCGATTCAGGAGGTCACAGGGGATGGTTTCGACCCCCGCCTTCAAAAGTTCGGCCTTGGCCTTCGGATCCGTGAAGCGCGCAACACCGATCACACGGCGGGGCGGCCCCGCGGCATCCGCCGCGCGGCGCGCCATTCGCGCGAGGGTCACCCCCATTTTCCCGGCCACTCCAAGCACCAGGATATCGCCCGCGAGGCGACCGAAGAGTTCTATCAGCCCCTGCGAGGGGGTGGAAAGGAGGTCGTCGAGATGAGATTCATCTTCGATGCGGTTTGGAATCGGGAGCATCGCCGGTGACTGGTCTCCTCATCGGGATCATGGGGGCAGACTGTCAAACCTTGTCGCAGGGGAGGGGTGGAGTCAAGCGGGAATATTAGGGCCGCGTGGCCTCTGATAGGACTTTTGCATCCACAAGGAACATCACAGTGAATCCGTGGACTCTGAATCAATTCCCACGAAGAAACCCTTCTCCGGGCAGTCATGGAGCCATTTCGCCAAACCCTCGTTTGGGATCGGACCGCGGCGAACCAAGCGGTATTCCCCTCGGTCAAGCCGTTCGACCTCGAATTGCTGTCCCGGCTCAATCCCGTCCTGCCTTCTCAACTCAGCCGGTAAAACAATCTGGCCCTTGGATGAAACCGTTGTGGTCATATTAAGTAAGATATTGCCTTACCCGCCGCCGGTCAACAAGGCCTTGCGCCGGAAACCTCCACCAGCACAAGTGAAATGTTGTCGCGGCCGCCGGAGGACAGCGCGCGCTCCAGCAGCTCCCGGCAACACTGTTCGAGCGAATGGGTTCGATCTTGTAGGGCGATGCGAATCAGTCCATCTTCAACCTCGCTCCACAGCCCATCGCTGCACAGGAGGAAGCGATCTCCGGGGCGGATATCGATATCCAGAAACTCAAATTCCGGGTCCGGCTGGGTCCCGAGGGCGCGCGTGAGGAAATTCCGTTGCGGGGAGAACTCGGCCTCCTCCGCGCTCATCAGCCCCGCGCGGACCCGTTCCGCCACAATGGAATGGTCTAGGGTGAGCTGGCGCCAATCCGGTTCACGAAGCCGGTAGATCCGAGAATCCCCCACATGCGCAATCCATGCCTCGCGCTCCCCGATGAGGAGCGCGGAGAGGGTGGTGCCCATGCCGCGTCGGAGTTTGGAGCGCTCGGATTCGGCAAGGACCGCCTCGTGCGCCGCGCGCGCCGCGCGGCGCAGAACGGCGGAGCCTTCCGCGTTCCCCTGAGAGCCGACGATGGAGTGCAAGAGAGTCTCGATGGCGATCCGGCTTGCCACCTCGCCGCCATAGTGCCCACCCATACCATCCGCAACCGCAAAGAGGGAAAGCTCATCCCGGCGGAGGATTGTGTCCTCGTTCTTCGCGCGGACATTTCCGCGGTTTGAAAGCCCGAAGCTGGACAGGAGTGGCGCGGTCATTCGGAAGGGACGAAATGGAACCTTGGGATCACGAAAACGGGCCGATGGAGAACCCTCCCCATCGGCCCGGTGGTTTCAATTTGGTGATTAACCGGCTCAGCCCTGCCGACGCATGCGGCGACGGGCGTTCCGACGCGCCTGCTCCATCTTTCGCTTGGCCTTCACGCTCGGCTTTTCGTAATACTCATGGCGACGCATTTCCGCTTTGAGTCCCGACTGCTCACAACGACGCTTGAACCGACGCAGAACCTGATCAATCGACTCATCTGCCCCAACCACGACTTCAATCCCGGTCATATGGAACACCCCCTTTCCTCCCCTATTCCTTTGAGAACAGGTTCCTTCGGGCCTCACCTGCCATCTGAAATGAACGTACCACACGCCTCCCGGCGTGTCAACGAATGATTTTAACATATTGAATTCATTCAGGTTATACTTACAGCCCGAGGGGATACAACGGTGGGCAGGCACCGCCCTATAATACACCGCACAGGTTTTTCACAGGATTTCACAACGGGTCAACAATATGGTAGGCATGCAGGCCTAACGCATCGCTCCTCCGCCATGCACCTTCCGCTTCCGCCGACAGGGCTGTTGGGAGACAAACGGTCCCGCGCCTTGATTCGATTGCGCCATGAACGATACGATGCGGCTCGCTCTCCCCGATGGGAGAGCCGATGGAAAACCACACCGGGAGTTTGCCGCCCATGACTGATCACCCCCTTGAGAACACGCTGGCCGCGGGCGAGGAGGAGTATTTCTTTGAGCACAATCGCGCCCTGATTGAGAGGAAACGGAAGGAACTGGAGGCGCAACGAGCCCGGCTCGAGGCGGAGCACCGGAAAAATACGCATTGGATGAAGTGCCCAAAATGCGGACACGACCTCAAAGAGATCGAACTGCTCGGAATTCTCGTGGATCAGTGCACCTCCTGCTCAGGAGTTTACTTCGACCGCCCGGAAATCGAGATCCTGATCGAGAGCCAGGGACCGAAGGGATTCCTTTCCGGTCTCTCGCGCCTCTTCACATAGGACGACCTCGGATGGAAAGGAGCCCTTCATGCGCGCACTTCGACCCACAATCCTTCTGATTTCCCTCTCTCTGACCGGAACGCCCTTGGCTCTTGCCGAAGAGGACAAGGCCATCCTCCTCTTCAACGGCAAGGATCTTTCAGGCTGGAAGCGGGTCTCGGCGGATCCCGCGAACAATCCGGAATCCACCTGGACTGTCCGGGATGGGATCCTGCACTGCACCGGAAGCCCGGTCGGGTATATCCGGACCGAGAAGGCGCACTCCAATTACCGGCTCCACCTGGAATGGCGCTGGGTGGAGAAGGGGGATAACAGCGGGGTCTTGATCCATGCCACCGGCCCGGACAAGGTCTGGCCCAAGGCCATCGAGCCTCAAATCCAGAAGGGGCGGAGCGGGGACCTTTGGCTCATTGATGGGTTCGAGGTTCGCGAGCACGTGAACAAGGAGGACCGACGGATCGCCAAACCCGCCGAGGATAGCGAGAAGCCCCTTGGGGAATGGAACGAGATGGAGGTGGTGTGCCGAGGAAGCTCCCTGCAGGTCTTTGTGAATGGGGTCCTTCAGAACGATGTCCATGATTGCTCCGTGACCGAGGGCTTCATCGGCCTACAGAGCGAGGCCCATCCCATCCAGTTTCGCGATATCCGTCTCACGCCGGCATCCGACTGAATACTTTCGGAATCCCAAGACCTCTCGAATGCGAATCGGCAAGAAAGACATCCGAGTTGACACCCTCGATCCGCTGATCATCGCGGAGGTCGGGGTGAACTATTACGACATCGCCGCCAAGGAGGGGGTTCCCCTGATGGAGGCGGCCAAACGAATGCTCCGCGAGGCGCACCTGGGCGGCGCGGACGCGGTCAAATTCCAAACCTACAAGAGCGCGAAAATCGCGGCCCGCGATTCCCCCGCCTATTGGGACACAACCAAGGAAACCACCCGCTCGCAGTTCGAACTGTTCCAAAAGTTCGATCATTTCGGCGAGGCGGAGTACCGCGAGCTGGCGGAATACGCGGCCGGCATCGGCGCCACCTTCTTCTCCACTCCCTTTGACCTGGAGGCGGTGGACTTTCTGGACCCCTTGGTGCCCGCCTTCAAGGTCGCCTCGGCGGACATCACCAACCTTCCGCTCCTTGAACGGGTCGCCGCGAAGCGAAAGCCGATTCTGCTGGCGGTTGGGGCGAGCTCCCTTGAGGAGATTCGGCGCGCCTTGGGAGTCATCCGCGGGGGGAGCCCGGAGGCGGAGGTGATCCTCCTCCACTGCATCCTGAACTACCCGACGCTTCCTCCCAACGCGAATCTGGGAATGATTCAGGGACTTCGGGAGGAGTTCCCGGATCTCCCCATCGGCTATTCCGACCATGTGGAGCCATCCGCGGACATGCTGGAAGTGACCATGGCGGTCCTCTTGGGCGCCTGCGTGATCGAGAAGCATTTCACCTTGGACAAATCTCTCCCCGGCAACGACCACTATCACGCGATGGACCCCGTCGATCTTCGGAAGCTGAAGGGCCAGATCGAGCGCTGCCGTGTCCTCTATGGTCGCCGTGACAAGGTGGTGATCGAGACCGAGGCCCCAGCCACCCGCTTCGCGCGCAGGAGCATTGTGCTGGCGCGCGCGATTCGCGCCGGGGAAGCCCTTCGGGCCGAGGATCTGATCATGAAACGACCCGCGACCGGGATTCCTCCGACCGAGCTCGATCGGGTCATCGGCAGGCGGATAGTCCGCGATCTCCCGGAGGATGAAATCCTCCAGTGGGAGCACCTCGCCCCTGAAGGGGCGGGCGGCTGAAGGCGCGGGGAGAGGTTTGATGTGTACATCCTCCTGACCGGCGCGAAGAAGAACGCCGGGGATTTTCTGATCGCGCACTCGGCCAAGCGCCTCTTCGAGCGCTTCGCCCCGGACCGAACCTTCCAGGAACTCCCCTCTTGGCTGCCTGTCACCGAACACCTCGACCTCATCAACTCCGCGAAGGCGCTGATCCTTTGTGGGGGACCCGCCTATCAATCCGGCCTGGGGACACGGATCTACCCGATTCTGGAAGACCTGGATCGAATCCGAGTCCCGATCGTCTCGTTCGGCCTCGGATGGAAGTCCTTTCCAGGCGATGATTTCGACCTTAAGACCTTTGCCTTCGATTTCTCTTCCGAGCCGCTCCTCGCGCGGATTCGGAACGATTTCAAGTACGCCGGTTGCCGGGATTACCTGACACTGCGTCTCCTCGAGAGGCTCCATTTCAAGAACGCCTGGATGACCGGTTGTCCGGCCTGGTATGACCCGGACTGTTTCGGCCTTCCGCCGGCGCCTCCGGAAAAGGTCGAAAGGATCCTCTTTACACCGGCCGAAACCCCACGATTCAAAACTCAGAGTCTCGCCGTGCTGCGCCTGCTGCGCGATCTCTTTCCCAAGGCAGGGGGAGTCTGTTCCTTCCATCGCGGATGGACGGTGGACGAGCATACTACCGAGCCGCACGCCGCCAATGCGGCGGCCATCAAGGAGGCGGCGGAGCGAATGGGCTTCGAGGCCTGGGACGCATCCGGAACCGTGGAGGTGATGCGGCGTTATCGGGAATTTGATTTCCATGTCGGATATCGAGTGCATGCGCATTTCAGATTCCTATCCCTCCGGAAGCTCTCGTTCCTGATCGCCGAGGACGGAAGAGGTCGCGGCGCGCTGGATGCCACCGGGCCGCTGGGAGTTCTGGGATGGAGGCCGAGCCATGCCGCGCGGTTCGCTACGATGTTCCAATCATCAGAAGGATGGGCGCGGGGCGTCCGTCGCGTCCTCGGATCCTTCCGGATGGACCCCGCGACGGTTCAGAACCTGCGCCGACTGATCCTGTCTGAGTTTGAGATGGGCAACCCGAACCTGCGGGCAACCTTGGACCAAATCGATTCGACCTGGCCAAGGATGCGGGAGATGTTGACCTCGCTGCCGAAGTGACTCAGATTCTCATGTTCTTTGGTTCAACCTCGGAGCGGACATGTCGATAATCGCCAAAAAATCCTCGGCAAGAGCGCCCGATAGGTATTGTCATTTATACTTCTATCCTTTGATGGAAATGGATTTCCTGAATGCCTGATTATGACATGATAGTCATCGGCGCCGGGCCGGCCGGGCAGAAGGCGGCGGTCCAGGCAGCCAAGCTCAATAAACGAGTGGCGGTCATCGAGCGGGAGCGAGAGGTGGGTGGGGCCTGTGTGACCACCGGCACTCTTCCCAGCAAGACCCTCCGTGAAACGGTCCAGTTCCTCGCGGGATTTCGCAAGCGCCACCTTCAATTTGGGGATGGTCCCCAGCGCAAGAAGGCGACCATGGCGCAGCTGCTGGAGCGCAAGAGCAGTGTGGTCAAGCACGAAATCGAGATCTGGAGAGATCAACTCGAACGCAACCAAGTGGAGATCCTCCTGGGCGAGGGGAGCTTCATCGATCACGACACGGTTCAGGTCATGAACCGCGCCGGGAAGACCACCCGCTACACCGCGGCCTGCTTTGTCATCGCCACCGGATCGCGCCCGGCAAACCTGGAGGGAATGCCGGAATTCGACCCGCGCGTGATCAACAGCGACACGGTCCTGGACCTGGAAAACATCCCCGCGACACTCGCCGTGCTTGGCGGCGGGGTAATCGGTTGCGAGTACGCCTGCATCTTCGCGCGCCTCGGCTCCAAGGTGACCTTGGTGGACCGAAGGGAGCGCTTGTTGCGGTTCATGGATGATGAAATCACCGACACGCTGGTCTACCACATGCGGGAGATGGACATCACCCTCCGGCTCGGCGAGCAGTTCGAAGCGCTGGACACGAATCCCACTGAAAAGATGGAGCTGCGCCTCGCCAGCGGAAAGGTGATCAAGTGCGACCGGGTGATGTGCGCGATGGGGCGCACATCGAATGTCGAAACCCTCAATCTCGACCGCGTGGGCATCCCCACCGAGGGGAGGACCAACCTGATCAAGGTCAACGAGAACTATCAAACCGCGTGTTCCCACATCTATGCGGTCGGAGATGTGATCGGGTTTCCCGCTCTGGCCTCCACCTCCATGGAGCAGGGAAGGCTCGCGAGTTGCCACGCCTTCGGGATCACCGCGCTGTCCTACCCGGAATCCTTTCCCTACGGAATCTACACCATCCCGGAGATCTCTTACGCCGGCCAGAACGAACAGGAACTCACCGCGAAGAAGATTCCCTATGAAATCGGGCGCGCGGAATTCGGCGAGACCGCTCGCGGCCAGATTCAGGGAGACAACACCGGAATGCTCAAGCTCCTGTTCCATCGCGAGAGCCTGGAGCTGCTCGGGGTCCATATCATCGGAGAGGGGGCCACCGAACTGGTCCACATCGGGCAAGCGGTGATGGCTCACCATGGCAAGGTGACCTACTTCATCGACAATGTCTTCAATTACCCGACTCTGGCGGAGTGCTACAAGGTGGCCGCTCTGAACGGGATCAATCGACTTTAAGGACCTATCATGGATCAACTGCTGAAGATCGTTGTCGTGGATCAAGCCGGTGAATGCCGGGTGAGGCTCGCGGGGCAACTCGCGAAACTGGAGGTGTATCGGTTTCGGTCGGCCCTCGATTGCCTGATCGAGGATGGTCACAGGAGCGTGATCGTGGACATGCGCGAGGTGACCTTCATCGACAGCGCGGGCATTGGCGCGCTTGTGAAGGCGCGCGGAGCTGCTGTGAAGGTGGGTGGGAGCGTGAAGGTCATCCCACCGACCGACCCGACCGCCCGCAAGGTCCTGGAAATGGCCTCGATTGGAAAGATCATCCCGATTCTTGAGCCGGTGGGAACGGAATCCGCGGTCCCGGATCGCGCGCCGACACCTCAGGTCCTCTCGATTGGCGGATCCGGGGGCTTTGATCCGCAGCGGCTACTGATCCAAATTCAGGACCTGACCACGCGGATTGAGAGTTTGGAGAATCGCCTCGCGGCGATCGAGGATCAGGACAGAGGCCGGGCTTGGGGGTGAGGCTCGGCGCCTTCCATTGACCCCCCGCCCGAACCCCCGCTAGACTATCCGCATCTCCCCCGGAGGGTTCCATGACCGAAACTGTCCTCACCCAGGCCAGCGGCGATGATGTCGCTCTGGTCCGGGATCTGAAGTCAAAAACCGAAAGCCTCAAGCTGGAAATCGGAAAAGCGATCATCGGGCAGGATGAGATTGTCGAAAGCCTGCTGATCTGCCTGCTCTCGGGGGGCCACTGCCTTCTGATCGGGGTGCCCGGGTTGGCCAAGACGCTGCTTGTCCGGACCTTTTCGGAGGCGCTGAGGATCGCCTTCAAGCGCATTCAGTTCACCCCCGATCTGATGCCCTCGGACATCACCGGGACCGAAATCATCGAGGAAAACCAGGCCACAGGACGGCGCAGCTATCGATTTGTCAGGGGACCCATCTTCGCCAACGTGGTCCTGGCGGATGAAATCAACCGAACTCCTCCCAAGACCCAGGCGGCGCTGCTTGAGGCCATGCAGGAATACCAAGTGACCGCCTCCGGGGAGGACCACCCCCTGCCGCTGCCGTTCTTTGTGCTCGCCACCCAGAACCCGATCGAACAGGAAGGGACTTATCCGCTGCCCGAGGCGCAGCTCGACCGGTTCATGTTCAGTCTGCGCGTGGATTACCCGTCCCGCTCCGAGGAGATCGAGATTGTGAAGCGCAATACCTCGGCGTTCACGCCCAAGATCGAGCCGGTTCTGGGCGGGGATGAGGTGCTCACCCTGCAGCGCCTGGTCAGACGGGTCCCGGTTTCCGAGGACTTGGTCGAATATGCGGTCACATTGGCCACGGCCACTCGCCCCTCCAAGGATCGCAACGGGGACCTGGGGGACTTCATCGGAAAATATGTCTCCTGGGGCGCGGGGCCTCGGGCCTCGTTCTACCTGGTATTGGCCGCCAAGGCGCGGGCGATTCTTCATGGGCACTACGCGGTCTCGCGGGAGGATATCCGCTCAATCGCCCCCCAGGTGCTGCGTCACCGGATTGTCGCGACCTTCCGGGCCGAGGCGGATGGGGTCACGCCGGACACCATTGTGGAGCGTGTTCTCGAGATTCATTCCGAAAGCTGATCTCGCGCGGCCCGGGACTGTCTTGGTGCTCAAGGTTCATACGAGAGGCGGCCCGCTTTCATGAAGCCCGTTCGGGTGGATGCCGTTCCGTTTGAAGACCTGGGGCCCAAGGGGGCTTATTGGCGCGCGGCCTTTTCCCAGCCCTCTCCGCTGCATTCCCTGTTGCCGATTGTCCCACCCCACTCGATTCCCTTCCCCTACCATCGCGCCGAGTTCTGGCGCGAGCGGAGGAGTGAGAGGAAGGCGCTTGTCGAATTGCTTTCCGAGTCTTCCCCTCCCTGTTCTTTCCCGCAGAAGCGGGCGTTGACACGCCTCGCGGACCCCAAGGCCCTGGCGGTGGCGACCGGCCAGCAGCCTGGGGCGCTAGGCGGCCCGCTCTTCACCTTCGCCAAGGTCCTCACGACCGTGATTCTCGCGGAACGGTTGGAGAAGGAATGGAGCGTTCCGGTGATTCCGATTCTGTGGGATGGCGGCGACGACAGCGATCTCGAGGAGATTGATGATTTCGCCTGGCCTGGGCCTGAGGGACCGACGCCTCGTCATTCATTCGGTCTGTCCGAGGCGCGGGAAGGGACCCCCGGGCATTCCGTTCGACTCTCATCTTCGTGGTGGGACTCTCTCCGCGATTTTGTGGGCGCGCATCACCCGCCCACCGAATTCAGGGAGCGGACTCTGTCCTTCCTTGAATCGCTCTGGCGCGAGAGTCAAACCTGGGCGGATTTCTTCGACCGATTCTGGACCCGGGTTTTTGAGCATCATCCTCTCCTGGTGGTTCGTCCCTGGGAGCCGGGATTGCGTCGCGCGGCCGTACCGATCCTGGAACGGGAGGTTTCAGAACCTGAAGCGACCCTGGGGGAGCTCCGCCAGGTGTCGGAGGAGTTGACCGCGCGTGGGTTTCATCCGCATGTCCATAAGCGCGAGGGGGTCTGCTCGTTCTTCCTCCATGAAGGGGGTCTTCGACGCCCGCTCACCTGGGAATCCGGGAGGTTCCGAATTGCCGGAGCGGAGGAAAGCCTTTCCCGCGAAGCGCTTGTGAGCCATTTGCGCAACCAGCCGGAAGACTTCTCTCCGAACGCCCTGCTTCGTCCGATCGTCCAGGATTTCATTCTGCCCACCGCGGTTTCCGTTCTCGGCCCCTCGGAGCTGGCCTATCACGCCCAGATTGGGCCGATGTACGCCCGACACAATCTTCCGCGCCCCACGGTGACCCCACGGTTTTCGATGACACTGGCCGCGGATCATCAGGCCTCTCGCTTGGAGGAGATGCGGATTTCCTGGTCGGATCTGCGTCGGGACACGCGCGAGCTGGCCAAGGTCCGCTCCACCTCGCGCACCCTTGAGAAAGCACTGCGGAGCCTGGATGATTTAGCCGGTAAGATCGCGGGCACCGAAGAGTCGCTCCGAAACCTCTTCCGGGCTGATCGCCCGGGGCTGGTGGATCCGACCGAAGCGCAACTCGGGCGCGCCGCGAAGGTGATCGAGCAGCTCCGCGACCTCTATCGCCGCGAGGAGGCCCGTCGCGACAGCACGTTGATGGCGCGCTTGTCCGACCTCAAGGGGCAGTTTCTCCCGGACGGAGAGCTTCAGGAGCGGGCCTTTGGGCTTGTTCCGTTCATGTGCCGGTTCGGCCTTGATTGGATCGAACCGCTGATCGAGCAGGCGGCAACCTGGAAAGGGGACACTCACATGGTGGTGGTGATCGGAGCCGAGGGCCATGATTGAAGCCAGAGCCTACGCGCGCGCCGGCCTGATCGGCAATCCTTCGGACGGCTATGGCGGCAAGACCATCAGTTTCACGATGAGGAATTTCTCGGCAAGAGTGGGGCTTGAAGAGAGCGAGCGGATTCAGGTGGCGCCCGGCAAACGCGATCCGGTGGATTTCGCCTCACTCGATGATCTGGCCCAGGATGTGAACCTGCATGGGTACTACGGTGGGCTTCGGCTGCTCAAGGCTTCCCTCAAGCGCTTCCGGGACTACTGCAAGGCGGAGGGGATCGAACTTCCAAGGAAGAACTGCCGTCTCTGGTACGACACGGACATCCCCATGCAGGTGGGACTTGCCGGATCCAGCGCGATTGTCACCGCGACCTTCAAGGCGCTCCAGGAGTTCCATGGGGTCACGATTCCCAAGCCGCTCCTGCCCGGGGTGATCCTGGAGGTTGAAACCAAGGAACTTGGCATCCCGGCCGGGTATCAGGACCGGGTGATCCAGGTCTACCAAGGGTTGGTTTACATGGATTTCAACCCCGCCTACATGGGCGAGCACGGACACGGGCTTTTCGAGGAGCTCGATCCCGGGCTTCTTCCGCCCTTGTATGTCGCCTATCTGGATGACCTTTCCGAGGGGACCGAGGTCTTCCACAGCGACATTCGCGCGCGCTGGGAACGCGGCGACCCGGTCGTGGTCGAGGCCATGAAGAAGTTCGCGCAGTTCGCCGAGGACGCCAGAAGCGCGCTCCTCAACCGTGAGTACCATTGGCTGGGGAGGCTGATGGACATGAATTTCGATCTGAGAGCCTCGATCTATCAGCTCAGCCGGAGGAATATCGAGCTGGTCCAGACCGCGCGCCGTCTGGGCTGCTCCTCGAAATTCGCGGGGAGTGGGGGCGCGGTGGTGGGAATCCTCCCGGATGAGTCGACTTTTCCACGTCTGGAAGCAGCCTACGCCGAGATGAGGGCGCGCGTCATCCGACCGGAGATTGTCTAGCTCCTACCCGCTTGGCCGTTCGCGGTCTAGAATGGCTAATGGGGGAAACAACCACAAAGTCGATGGAGACGGCGACCAGTCCACCTATAACCTCCACTCTGCATGAGGAGTCCGGGTTGATCCTCAAGGACCCGGAACCGGCGGTTCCTCTGTCCGGCGAGGATTTGAGGGACCTCCACGCGCGTCTTGATGAGATCGTCCGAAAGCTGCCTCCCGAATCCGATCCCGAGATGGAGACCCTTCCCCGGCGCGCGTTCGAGTTCGCGCTCCAGGCGCACGGGGGGCAGAAACGGGTTTCCGGCGAGCCTTACATCACGCATCCCCTGACTGTCGCCGAGTTGGTTTGCGACCTGATGCCGGACCGCCCCACGTTGGCCGCCTGTCTGCTGCACGACACGCTCGAGGACACCCTCACCACCCCCGAGACGCTCCGCAGGGAGTTCGGCGAGGAAGTGGCCTTTCTGGTCGAGGGGGTGACCAATGTAAGCCGCATCCGCTTCGGGCTCCAGCACGAGAAACAGATCGAAAACCTGCGCAGGCTCCTGGTTCACACCGCCAAGGACCTGCGTGTGATCATCATCAAGCTCTGCGACCGATTGCACAACATGCGGACCCTCGGCTCGCTCCCCTCGGTCAAACGAAGGCGCATCTGCCAATCCACGCTGGATGTTTTCGCGCCGCTCGCCCACCGTCTCGGCCTCGAGCGAGTCAAGAATGAGCTTGAGGATCTCTGCCTGATGTTCCTTCACCCCTCTGTTTACAGGGACATCAAGACCAATGTGGATGAACGTCTCGCTTCGCGCCAACTCTACGCGCGGAATGTCCAGAACATCGTGGCGGATGTCCTGGCCACGCACGGCATCGACGCCACGGTCGAGTGGCGAGTGAAGCACTTCTGGAGCATCTACCAGAAGATGCGCCGGGACAACAAGGACTTTTCCGAAATCTACGATCTCACCGGCATCCGCATCCTGGTCCATGGAGTCGATCAGTGCTACGCCGCCCTTGGGATAGTCCACGGGGTCTGGCCGCCGGTGGAGGGACGCTTCAAGGACTATGTCTCCAAGCCCAAGGCCAACGACTACCGTTCGCTCCACACCACGGTGCTCGGACCCGAGGGCCGCATGCTCGAGATCCAGATTCGCACCCATCAAATGCACCGGGTTTGCGAGGAGGGGGTCGCCGCTCATTGGCGTTACAAGGAGCGCGGCCGCAGCAGCCGTCGTCTCGGGGACGATGCAGCCTGGATTTCCCAGATTTCCGGCATCCTCCAGGACACCAACGACCAGGAAGAGTGGAGCACCACCCTCAAGACCGACCTGTTTTCGGATGAAACCTTCTGCTACACGCCGAAGGGGGACATCATTCGCCTGCCCGCCGGGTCTTGCCCCATCGATTTCGCATACTACATCCACACGGACCTCGGCGATCACTGTCAAGGCGCGGTGGTGAATGGGCGCTATGCGCCGCTTTCGCATGAGCTCAAGACCGGGGATGTGGTTCAGATCGAGACATCCAAGACCGCTCACCCATCGCCCGACTGGCTGAACATTGTCGGCAGCTCCCGCGCGCGGTCCAAGATTCGCGCCCACCTGCTCGAGGCCAACCGCGAAAACCTGACCGAGCAGGGGCGGGTTCTGCTATCACGCGAGCTTCACCGTTTGGGGAAGAATCCCAACGCGTTCTTCGGCTCCGAGGAGTTTCAGGAAATCCTCGACTCCCTCGCGGTCAAGACCGAGGAGGACCTTTTCGCCCTGATCGGATTTGGGCGGATCGCCACCAAGCAGGTCATCGCTCGCATTCTCAAGAATCGCGCCAAGGGGAAGAAAGGCGCGGCTCCCAAGGCGATCGGCGAGACCATCAGGATATCCGACATCGACGACATGCTCTATCGCCTCGCGCGCTGCTGCCAGCCGGTTCCCGGAGAGGGAATCGTGGGGTTTGTCACGCGCGGGCGCGGGGTCACGATTCACCGTTGGGATTGCTCGAACATCCGCAAGTTCCAGGGGGATCAAGCCAGACTGATCCCGATGCGCTGGGATCAGAACGGAGAGATGGGCTCACTCGTCGAGATTGTGGTTGAGGCCAACGACCGTCACCAGCTCCTCGCCGACATCAGCAACACGATCTCATCCGCTGGAATCGACATTAAGGGTTGCCACACCCTGAGTTTCGACAACAACCGCGCGACCCTGTCATTCAGCATCGTGATTCGGGACATCTTGCAGCTGGAGCGCCTCGCGGCCCAACTGATCGATGTTCAGGGGGTCCTCACCGTCTCGCAGCGCCGGGGGAATCGCACGCGCCCCTTGGCGTGAGAGCTCATCCGCCGGAAGGCGGAGCAAGCGCCTCCTGGCCGCCCATGTATCCCCGCAGCGCTTCCGGAATCCGCACGCTCCCATCCTCGCGCTGATTGCACTCGAGGATGGCGATCATGAGCCGGGAAGTGGCGAGCGCCGAGCCGTTCAGCGTGTGCACAAACTCAGGCTTCGAGGTCGCCGTGGGCCGATAACGGATATTCCCGCGCCGCGCCTGGTAAGCCTCGCAGTTGCTGCAGGAGCTGACCTCGTAATAGCGGTCCTGACCCGGAAGCCAGACTTCGATGTCGTAGGTCTTGGCCGCGCCCTGACCGAGGTCGCCCGTGACCAGCAGCGTGGTCCGGAAGTGCAGGCCGAGCTCCTCGACGAGATGCTCCGCTTGTCCGCGAATCCGCTCCAGCTCCTCGTACGAGGTCTCCGGAGTGGTGAGAGAGAAAATCTCGACCTTGTTAAACTGGTGGGTCCGGACAAGACCCCGCTCCTCGGCGCCGTAGGTCCCCGCCTCTCGCCGAAAGCAGGCGGTGTAAGCCGTGTAGCGCAGCGGCAGATCCGAGGCTGGGAGGATTTCCTCCCGATGATACCCTCCCAGCGCGATCTCGGCGGTCGGGATAATGAACAGGTCATCCGCCGCGAGGTGGTACATCTGCTCTGAGAATTTCGGAATCTGTCCCGAGGTGTAGCCTGTCTCTCGATTCACCAGGTAGGGGAGTCCGATCATCTTGTAGCCCGCGGCGTGGTTGCGGTCGAGCAAGAAATTGATCAACGCGCGTTCGAGCCGGCACCCATCCCCCACGTACACCGGAAACCCGGAGGCCGCGATCTTGACCCCGCGCTCGAAATCGAAAATCCCGAGCGTCTCTCCGATCTCGAGGTGGTTCTTGAACGGAAACCCGAACTCGGGTTTGGCGCCGTGCTCGCGGACCACCACATTATCCCGTTTGTCGAGGGACCGAGGAACGCTCTCGTGGGGGATGTTCGGCAGTGCGCGAGCAATCTCCTCGAACGTGTCCTCCAGTTCACGTTGATGAGTAAGCGCCGCTTGCTGTTCTTCCTTGATCCGAGAAAGTTCCGCAAGGAGCGGTTCCACGGACTCTCCGGCCTTCTTGCGAGCCGGGATTTCCTTGCCCAGACGGTTTTGCTCCGCCTTGAGTCGCTCCGCCTCGGTGATCGCCTCACGGCGTTTCCGGTCGAGGTCCAGGAGCGGGGCGAGATTGATCGATGAATCGCGTGACCGCAAAGCCTCCTCGGTCTCGGCAGCGTGCTCACGCACCCATTTCATGTCAAGCATGAAAATTCAGCTCCTCTGTTCCATAACCGCCCATGGACGCAACGATCGGGATCAAAGCGGATCGAATAGATCGCGGTCGGATAGCTCGACCTTCTGGTCGGCTGACCAGTCACGCTTCGGAGGAGGCGCGGGGGGCGCCGTTTCAGTGATTTCCTCCTGCGCGAAGGAAAGCGGAGCCTCCCCTCCAAGACCCATCCCGATCTCGAGCGGTTCATCCTCATCCAGGCTGATGGCCGGGGCGGGAGCGGGAGCGGGTGCGGGCTCAGGCGGCTTGGGCGGCGCGGGCGCCGCGAAGGGATCCTCGAAAACCTGGGTCTTGGTGGTGACCGGGGATGCGAAGGGATCATCAAACGGCGAGGCCTTTTGCGGTTCCAACCCAAAACCGGGGGAGGCGGGGACCGTGGCCGGACCGAACAGGTCGGCGGACGAGGATTTCGCCGGGGCCGCGGTGGTCGGAGGCGCGGCAAACAGGTCGTCCTTTTCCCCAACCGGAGCGGCCGCCTGAGGCCCTTCAGGGGAGGCCTTCAGCGCCGCCGCCTTCCTCGCCGCCGCCCGTTTCCGCGCCTTGGCGCGCTCGAACAGGCTAGAAACGATCACGAACAGGACCCCAAGCGCCAACAGCCCGGCCAAACCGATCAGCGTGTAGAGCATCCAGGGGCTACGGTCATACCAGATCAGCGAGAAGGTCACCGGGGCCTTGTTGATGTTTCCGGCCACATCCTTGCTCACAACCTCCACGGTGTAGCCCCAAGTGTAGAACTTGATCGGCTTCCCGGCGCAGACAAACGATTCTTCCTTGGTCCAGGAGGTCCACTCCCCTTCGGTGGCGTCCACGATCCGGAACTGATATTCGAGGTTGTCCGGGCTGGAGTAATTGTCGGTGGCGGACACCGAAACCGTCGGGATCTTGGTCTCCGGATCGTAAGTGGGCTCGTTGAACTTCACCTCGGGCGGAGAGTGGTCCACGGTGAAAGCGGTCTGAACAAAATTCGAGGCCGGGGTGCCGAATTCATCCTGCGCCAGGACCGTGACAATATATTCGCCCTCCTCGATCTGTCCTCCTTGAGCTCCCACCAGGACCGTTTCAAGGTTGGCCTGCGGGGGACTGTATTCGCGAGTCTTTCCGTCGTGGACCACCTCATACGAGGAGAAATAACCGATGTTCTTGTCTTCGGTGTTTTCGGTGACTACCCAACTGAGCGGCACGCTGTCCTCTCGAACATAGACTCTCGGCCCTTCGCGAGGTTGAACCGGAATCTGACGCCAGTTCAGGGTCAGCTGAAGGTCCACCTCCACGCTCACCGTGTCGCCGAAGGTGGAGACATTCCCCTTGGAATCCACCGCGTAGAGCTGCACCTGATGCCACCCATCCCGTAGACCGGCGATCCGGACGCTTGTCCGCGGAGCAAACTCGGTCACCGGCTCCCCATCGAGCCGGTAGGCGATCATCGGGGCGGATTGGCTGGGTGTGTTGTCCTCCACGCTCCAACGAATCTCGATGTTTCGAGTCTGAATCTTGATGGGAGGCAGGGTGTCCGGGTTCACCTGAATCTTCGGGGAGACATAAAAGGTGTGATAGTCAAAGGTGGTCGGTTTCGGCTCCTCGTTCCCGGAGAAATCCCGCGCCTGGACATAGAGCGTGTAGTAGCCATCCGGATTGGCCTTGATGGCATAGTGGTTGTCGGCGGCGTAGAGCGGGAAGTTGTGGGGTTCGGGACGGACATTCGGGTCCTTCCGGTTCATGAGCACATAGCGGTAGTCGAGCCGGGTCGCGATGTCGTCCGTGGCGCTCCAAATAAAAGTGATCTCATATTTGGCGAAATCCCCATCGGGGGGATAAGTGAGTTCGCTGGTCGGGGGTTTGTTATCCTCGCGGAAGAACAGCAAATGGTTGCCGGAGGGGTCGGTGACTCCCCAAATCACCTGGGTCTCATCTCGCGTGTAATCGACCTCGGGGTAGGAATACTGAGTCTGGTTGTCAATGATGTTGCGCCAGTCGGCCCCGAAAAGCCCCTCGCGATGGAAGAGCTGCCCCGAGCGCCGTCGGTCCACGTGCGCCCGGATGAACTGAAGCTCGCCGCCCCCCGGACAGAAGGTGTTGTAATTCTCCCGGTTCAACACTTGGGCGAACTCAATCGTGCTCTCCCAAGCCACCCCTCCGTTCCTGGAAACACGGCACTCCATCCCGGCATCGCCCAGCCAATAGATGTAATTCTCCCCCTTTAGGCCGTTCCTGAGGTTCAGATAGGGAAGCTGCACGCTCGCTGTGTCCAGAACCTGGTCCGCCATCCAGGACCCGCCGACATAGCGCGCGTAATGGATGGTGACGCGCGTGCGGGCCTGACGGGTCGTGGTCAGCAATGGATTGAGAAGCAGGTCATTGAGCGCATCCAGGTCGGGACGAGTCTTTGTCGCGACCTCGGTTTCCTCCAGCTCCCACCAGCAGGCCAGGAGTCCATTGCCGGGGGCCGTGGACACTTGCGGGCTGAATTTGCGATACGGGGATTCGCTGACCTGCAGCGGCTTGGACCAGGTCTTGCCTCCATCCGTGCTGAGGACGCTGAAGATCTGAAGGACATTCTCGCCGGAGGCGGCGGAATAGACCACATGCAGCCCCTGCCGATCCACCGTGAGCGCAGTCTGTCCGAGGAAGGATTCCGGGTTGTAAACCACCTGGATCGGCTTCTTCCACCAGGTTCGGCCTCGGTCATCCGAGCGGGTATAGTAGAGCGCCGTCTGGACCGGAGGGCCGGAGGTTGTGGCGACGGTGCGCTCCTGCTCCTCCTGGACCTCTCGGAGACGGTCCTCCAGCTGCTTCTTGAGGTCCCGGAGTTTTTCCATCCCGCCCGCGCTCTCAACCGCCGTGGTGTATCGCAGCCCTCTCAAGAGCTGGTTCACATCCACGATCCGGTTGATCAGATCCTGCTCCTCGCTAGGGCCCACTCCCTCACCAGTCACCGTGAAGGTCGCGCGGAAAACCACATGCAGAATGTCGCCATCGGCCGCAATGTCCGGATAAGTGGCGTTGTTGTACTCGGAGGGGAGGACTTCCTTGGGCGCCGACCAACCTGGATATGAGCGTTGCGCCTGGCTTGGGGCGCCCCCAAACAGGGCGGCGACGGCGAATAGGACGGAAAGCCGGATCAGGGGGTGGCGAAGGACTTGGCTCGGAGGCATGGGCGGAGTTTAGCCAGACCCCCTCCCCCTTTCAACGGGAATCGGACCCCGCCGATCCTTGGGGTTGTCATTCGATCGGGTTGGATGGATGCTTTTTGAAAGCGTGACTCCTCGGCCATTGGGCGAGGTTTCAATCCCCTGAATCTCCTGGAGGTTGCTCGAGATGAACCGCAATGGATGCCCAAACCCCCGTGTTTTCAGCTTATTTCTGGTCCTGCTGTTGGCCTTGGAACCCATTTCGGCTGAATCGGGCGATTGGCCTCAATATCGAGGTCCGCACTTGAACGGGACCACCGAGGAGGAGATCAACCTTTCCGCTTGGCCGAAGGAGGGTCCCAAGGTCCGTTGGAGAGTTCCCGCCCCGCTCGGATTCAGCTCGTTTTCCGTCGTGGGCGGCAAGGCGTTCACATTGGTGGGGCGCGAGGATTCGGATGGTCTGATGCGCGAGGTTTGTGTCGCGCTCGACGCCGGCACCGGGAAGGAGCTGTGGAGCTTTCCGATGTGCATCTCCAATTACGATGGTGGTGGGGACTCAGGCACGTCCGATAACGACGGGGGCGATGGGCCACGGTCCACGCCCACGGTGGACGGAAACCGGGTCTATGTGTATGACTCTCAATTGGGTCTGTATTGCCTGGATGCGGAATCGGGGAAAGTGGTCTGGCAAAAAAACATCGTTGAGGATTTCAATGGAAGAAACATTCGCTGGCAGAGCGCGGCCTCCCCGCTCCTTGAAGGAAATCTGATCTGTGTCCCCGGCGGCGGCGCGGGCGAATCGTTTATCGCTCTGGACAAGACCACCGGCGAGGCGGTCTGGAAGAGCGGCGATGAAAAGATGACTCACGCCATGCCGGTTCCGGCCACCATCCTCGGAGTCCGCCAGATCGTGTTTTTTGCTCAATCCGGTCTGGTGTCGGTCGACGCCAAGACCGGCAAGGAACTCTGGAAACGTCCTTTCCCCTACAAGACTTCCACCGCCGCCTCACCGATACTGACCGGGGACTTGGCTTACTGCTCCGCGGGATACGGAATCGGCGGGGGACTCGCCCGCCTCAAAAAGACCGCCACCGGCTTCGAGGCCGAGGAGGTCTGGCGCAAGGAGAATGATGTCATCAACCACTGGAGCACGCCGGTTCACAAGGATGGGTTCCTCTATGGAATGTTCAGCTTCAAGAAGCACGGCGAAGGCCCGATGCAGTGTGTCGAGCTTCTCACCGGCGAGGTCAAGTGGTCCAAGGACAAGTACGGTCCTGGGAACTGCATTCTCACCGGAGCCAAGGGGGACAAGCTGCTCGCCCTGGCGGACAATGGCGAACTCGTGGTGGTCGAGGCAACGCCGGACGATTACAAGGAACTCGCGCGCAACGATGTCATCGACGGCAAGTGTTGGTCGACTCCCACTCTGGCCAATGGCCGAATCTATGTGCGCAGCACCAAGGAGGCGGTCTGTCTGGACCTGTCGGGCGCCCTCGAAACCAAATAGGACGGGAACGGCGGGTGGCGGCGGGGGCGGCTCATGCCCCCGCCGCCGCTCTTGTCGGTTTTACTTGCCGACAACGGGCGTCTCGATCAGCCCGCGGATGGACTTTTCCGGCGCGCTTGCGAGCGACCAGCCCCCGCTGAGCCCCGCCACGAACCAGCAGAAACCCACCACGCCGATCACGAAGACCGTGTCACCGATCACCCGCAGCCAGCGCAGGGTGGTGACCAAGTCCGAACCCAGAAACTCCGCCGAGCGGGCGTACCACATGCCGGTGTCCACGCTCGCCCAGGCTTGGAGGAGTCCCACCGGAAGCAGGCTGATGGTGACCATGAGCGCCAGCCCGATGTTGATCGCCCAGAAAGAGAGCGCCAAGACTCCGGTCTTCCAGGGGCGGGTCACGTTCATCCCCTTGAGGCAGAAGAGCAGCAGCCCCAGCCCCAGCATGCCATAGACCCCAAACAGGGCGGCATGACCATGCACGGGCGTGGTGTTCAGCCCTTGCATGTAGTAGAGGGCCACGGGGGGATTGATCAGGAACCCGAAGAGACCGGCCCCCACCATGTTCCAGAACGACACCGCGACGAAGAAGTAGATCGGCCAGCGGTATCCCTCCACCCAGGGTTTGGCTCGGGTGAGGTTCAGGCTTTCATATGCCTCGAAGCCAATCAGGACCAGCGGGACCACCTCCAGCGCGCTGAATACCGAACCCAGCGCAAGCACCGCGGTGGGGGTTCCGGTGAAGTACAGGTGATGGAAGGTGCCGATGATGCCGCCCGAAAGGAACAGCACGCAGGAGAACAGAACCGCCGAGGTGGCCGAGGCGACTCGCAGCAACCCCATGCGGGTGAACAGGAAGGCGATCACCACGGTGGCGAAGACCTCGAAGAACCCCTCCACCCAGAGGTGGACCACCCACCAGCGCCAGTATTCGATCATCGAGTAGTGGGAGTGCTGACCCCAGGCCAGCCCCGCTCCATAAAAACCGGCGATGGCGAAGGCGGAGATCAGAAACAGAGTGAGCAGGTGACGGTTCGCGCCCCCCTCTCGAAAGGCGGGCCAAAGCGCCCGCCCCACCAGCGCGAGCCACACAAACAGGCCCACGAACAGGAACCACTGCCAGAAGCGGCCCAGATCCACATACTCAAGCCCCTGATGCCCGAACCAGAACCCGGCGGTCAGCCCGAGCTTCTGCTGGATCGACAGCCACTGCCCGAACATCGATCCCACCACGATCACCAGAAGGCACACGAACAGGAACTGGACTCCGAGCTTCTGGAATCTCGGCTCGTACCCGGAAACCGCCGGAGCGACAAACAGTCCGGTGGCGAGCCACGCCGTCGCGATCCAGAAGATACCGAGCTGGATGTGCCAGGTGCGGGTCACCGAGTAGGGGAACCATTCGGCGAGCGGGAGGCCATAGAACCCCAACCCCTCAACCGTGTAATGCGCCGTGATCACCCCGAGCCCGACCTGAACCAGGAAGAGCGCCGCAACCACCCAGAAATACTTCAGAGTCGCCTTCATGGAAGGGGTCAGCTCCAGAGACAGGAGCGGGTCGTGTTCAGGGACCACCGCCGGCGGATCCTCCTTGTGACGCTGAACCGCTTGATACCAGGCAAGCGCCCCAATTCCGGCCAGTAGCAAGACCACGCTGATCATTGACCACAGGACAATCGAGCCGGTGGGAGAATTGTCGATCAGCCTCTCCGGGGGCCAATTGTTCGTGTAGGTGATTTCCTGTCCGGGGCGATTGGTCGCGCAGGCCCAGGCCGCCCAGAAGAAGAAGGCATTGAGCAGGCGCTTCCGCTCCGGGTCCTTGAGCGTTCCGGCGGGGATGGCGTAAGACTCGCGCAGGTCCTGGAGATCCGGGTCCTCCCCGAACAACCGGGCGTAGTGATCACCCGTCCCGGCAATGGCGCCCGCTCGGACTTGAGACACGGTCAGGTCCCCGGTGTCGCTCTGGTAAGTGTTGGTCCGAACCTCTTTCTTGAGGCGTTCGCGCAGGACGGCTTGGATGGAGCCATCGAGGTCCCCGTAGGGTTTCCCGTGTTCCGCGTTGGACCAAGTGTCAAGGATGGCCACCAGTTCCCGATGCAGCCAATCCGCCGACCAGTCCGGCGCCTGGTAGGCTCCATGCCCCCACACACTCCCGATTTCCTGGCCTCCCATCGACTGCCACACATTCTGGCCATCGCGGATGTCCTTGTCGGTGAACAGGACATTTCCGTCGCGATCCACCACCCGCTTGGGGATCGGCGGCGCCTGGAGGTAGATCTCGTATCCGTAATACCCGAGCACTCCGAACGAAGCGACAATCACGAAAGCGAAACTCAGCCACAGTTTCCAGTATCTCATGTTTTTTTCTCCTCCCATTCGTGGGCGGTGGTTTCAATCTGACAAGGCCTGTCAGGCGTGGGTGGAGCAGGCATGGAGCTTGTGGCCGCAGGCGCACTCCACGGAGGCCCGCTCGACCCCGTACTTCTCGGCAAGCCCGTCCGCGAGGGCGAGATAGAGGTCATGGGTTCCATGCCCCATCTCCTCCGCCTCGGCCACCTCAAAACCCCTCAGCAGCAGAGCCTGATCGGATTCATTGAGCAGGTGGTCCGCCATCGCGAAGAGGCAGTGGTCCTCCTTTTCGATATGCGCGCGAAGCAGGCGGTCATAGTTCCGCGCGACGCCGGCAAACAGCGCGGGAGCGCGCGAATCTCCCTGCTTGGCTTTGGTCACCGCCTCCTCCATTCCGGCGATCAGACTTCGGCCCATGTCGTGCTCGTGACGCATGACCCCGGTCGGTCCCGAGTCGGGAGAAAGCCCGCGAGCCTCCAGGAGCGGAAAAAGGCGATCCTCCTCCTTGCCGTGGTGACACTTGTCCGCGAAGGTCTTGAAGAAGGCGATCATTTTTTCCGCGGAGTCAACCTCCAACCGGTTCTTGAGGTCGCAATTCAACGCCTCCTTTTCGAGACAGGCCAAGACCTGCTCGATGATTCGGTGTTCGTTCATGAGGATTTCAGTCGCGCGCATTGCTTCTCTCCTTTCAACCTGTTCTTGATTTACATCGAATCGCATGTCTATATCCGATTTGTGGCCGCAAACTTACCGCCCTTCATGGGTGGTCGAGCCTCCCACCGCCAAGCTGGAGAGCTTGGTGTGCTTCAAGAAGCTCAAGTATCCATCCCTTAAGGTCGCCCACTGGTGGTGAACTGCGCAGGGAGACTGACTGGAGCACTCAGGCCGTCCCATAAAGCACCCGTTCCAGCGGGCAATGTGGTCAATCGGCTCGACGATGTCGAAGAGCGAAATCTCCTTCGGATGGCGCGCCAGCCGAAATCCCCCTCCCGACCCCTTCTGGGAGATCACCAAGCCCTCCCGTGCCAGCATCTGCAGCATCTTTCCCAAGTAGTTGGCCCCGCCGCCGGTCCTCTCCGCGAGGCTTGCGGCCCCAGCGTAAGCCCCTTCCGGAAGCTCCGCCAGCTGGGCCAGGGCCTTGACCGCTTGAAGTCCGGTTTTCGAGAGCATCGGTTTATTCTCCTTTATTCACATGTGATTATCCGATTTATTGCCCCGATGTCAAGCTCAAACTTCCCGGATACCGAAAGGAAATTCTATCTCAAGGAAAATCAGCCCTTAAGGACAATCTCCCGACCACTGGCCGCGCTCTGGTAGAGGGCGTCCAGGATGGTGAGGACCGCCAGCGATTCCTCCGCCGGAACCGGTGAGGGCTTTCCGGTCGCGACCGCATCGGCGAAGGCCACGCATTCCTTGGCGTGCGCTTCGCCCCCCTCGGCGTTCTGGAGCTGGATGTCGAGGTGCTGGCGAGTCTTGTTGTCGGTCTTGAGGATCAGGTTTTGCGGCCAGTGCGCCCCCCCCTTGTCGCCGTAGAGCCACATCTGCATGTCCTCGCCATGGGTCTTGGGGTGATTGAGAAGCCAAGCCACTTCCAGGATCAAGGTGGCGCCGTTTTCGAAGCGGACAAAGGCAGCGGCGAACTCCTCCACATCCCATTCTTTCTTGACCGGCCCGCCCCAATTACTGAACGCGCCGGGGAGACGGCGGAGCTTGTCCTGAGTGACCCCGGTGACGGTTACCGGCTTGGGGTGTCCCATCATCCACAGGGTGAGGTCGAGGATATGGACTCCAATGTCGATCACCGGCCCGCCGCCGCTGTGTTGCTTGAGCACAAATCCCGGTGTGGTCGGAGAACCGGAGCGGCGCAGCATCCAGCTACGGGCATGGTAGACCTCCCCTAGAACGCCGCGACTGATCTCGGCCTTGAGCGCCTTGGAGGTTCCCTCGAAACGAAAGTGTTGCGCGGTCATGAGGAGCTTGCCGCTCTTGTCGCGCGCGGCGATCATTTTCTTGATGTCGGCGGGCTTGGGAGCGAGCGGCTTTTCGCAAAGGACATGTTTCCCGGCTTCGAGCGCGGCCACGGTGAGCGGGGTGTGGTACATGTTTGGGGTGCAGATATCGACGATGTCGATCTCCTTGTCCGCGATCAGGTCCTCCCCCTTGGAGTACAGTTTGGAGACCCCCAGCTCCGCGCCCTGCTTCTTCAAGTTATCCGCGCGAATATCCGCGAGCGCGACAATTTCCGTGTGGGGGCTTTCCAGCCAGCCGGGATAGTGGGTCCTCGCGATCCCTCCGACTCCAATCACACCAACCTTCAGTTTTTTCGGCATGGCTTGACTCGCTCCCTTCAAGGAAAGAAAGCCCCCGATCACGGGGGCGGGCATGTAGGTGGAAAATACCGCTCTCGGCGGGTTCTCACAAGGGTTTGTCCACCCTCGTGGAGATGGTGGCGGGCGGCTCGCGCGGATGGTATGGTTTGGATCCGTTCGGGCGGGGGGCATGAGGCGCCGCCCCAAGACGCTTGTCGATCAGGAGCTTTCCCATGAGCGAATTCAATTCCAAGCACAATCGCGCCGTGTGGTTTGACATCCCGGTGGCAAACCTGGACCGAGCGGTGGAATTCTATGCCGGCGTGCTCGGGATACAGGTTCACAAGGAGCGCTACGGGGAGGTTTCGTTCGCGGTGCTGGAGCACCATGAGGGCAACGGCGGCTGCCTGGTCCCGGAGGAGTCCGCGATCCGCTCGGATGGAGGGATTCTGATTTACCTGAACGTGGAGGGTAGAATCCGGGAGGCGGTGGCTCAAGTCGAGCGGCTGGGCGGCAATGTGGTCCACCCGATCCACGCCATCGGCCCACACGGCTTCAAATCGGTGGTGCTAGACAGCGAGGGGAACCGCATCGCGCTGCATTCGATGGTGGACCGGTAAAATTCTTGGACCCCAGAGGGCCTCAATCCTTGACGCCACGCCAGTGAGACGTATACTTCCAGCAACTCCTATACGTCAATGAAGGAGCACGGCATGAACACGAAACTGACATTGCGGATGGATGATAGCCTTATCCGCGCAGCCAAGGAGTACGCGAAACAAAGGGGGAAATCTGTTTCGCGGATCGTGGGTGAGTACTTTCTCACTCTTGGAGTGGGCCAATCGGACGAATACCCGATTACCCCAATCGCGAAGTCGCTGAGGGGAGCCTTGAAGGGGCATGACCTCGACCGTGAAGACTACCGGCGCCACTTGGAGCAAAAATACTTGTGAGAGTCTTATTCGACACGAATGTGATTCTGGATGTCCTTTTCGATAGACCTCCATTCGCGGATGCGGGCATAAGACTGTTTTCAGAGGTTGAGAGAGAACGGATTCACGCATGTCTCTGCGCCAGTTCGGTCACGACGATTCATTACCTCGCGGCAAAAGTTGTCGGACTCCAGGCTGCTGAATCCCATATCAGAAAGATCCTGTCCATCTTCGACGTGGCGACGGTCAATCGGGGCGTGCTCGATGCGGCCCTGGAGATCGGCTTTCAAGATTTCGAGGATGGGGTGACACATGAAGCGGCCAGTCTGTATGGAGCTGAAATGATTGTTACGAGGGACCCCCGTGATTTTCGAAGATCGCTTATTCCCGTCCTATCCCCAGTTGAACTCCTCGAATTGATTTCCGCGAGGAGTGAAACGGGAAATTGATCTGAGGCTCCGCCTGGACCCCGACCGCGAGATCGGATACGCGATGTTTGTTCCACGATGAACTCCCTATGAATCCCCCCTCCGACTCCAAGGCCCTCGACCGCATTCGCCTCGCGTTGATCGGCATGCAGGCGGGAATCCGCCGATGCATCCGAACCCAGATCGCGCGCGCCGAGGCGGGAAGCCTCTCGCAAGTGCGCGAGGAATCGCCCTCCGACACCATCTACGCCATCGACCGCGACTGTGAATCGATCCTGCTTGACCATCTGAACGCTCTCGCGCGGGATTTCCCAATCGTGGTCATCGCCGAGGGGGTCCACGGGGATGAACCACTGCCGCTTCCGGAGGGGACACGCGAGGAGGAATGCCGGTATCGAATCCTGGTCGATCCCATCGATGGAACCCGGATGCTCATGTATGACAAGCGCGCGGCCTGGAGCCTGGCGGGAGTTGCCCCCAATCGGGGCCCTGGGACCACCCTCGCGGACATCGAACTGGCGGTCATGAGCGAGCTGCCGACCTCGAAGCAAATCTGCGCCGACACGATCTGGGCGACGCGGGACTCGGGAACCAGGGGATGGAGAGAGAATCTGAGCCATGGCTCCCGCCGCGCCTGGAGACCCACTCCGAGCCGGGCGACCGACCTTTCGCACGGGTTTGCTCAGTTCACCAAGTTTTTCCTGGGGCGCAAACCGCTCTTGGCTGAGCTTGAGGAAGAAGCCTTCAAAGCCCTGGGAGCCTTTGAGAAGGAAGGACGCTGTCTGGTGTTTGAAGATCAGTATCTCTCAACCGGAGGGCAGATCTACGAACTCCTTGCCGGGCATGACCGCTTCCAGGCGGACCTGCGCGCCGCTGTTCGACGCCTCAATCAGCCTGATTCACCTCCTCCCGGGATGGCCTGTCACCCTTATGACATTTGTGTGGAGCTGATCGCGCGGGAGGCCGGAATTGAGGTCACTGACCTCGGAGGAAATCGCTTGGCCTGTTCTTTGGACACCACCAGCGAGGTCGATTGGATCGCCTACGCCAACCCCGAGATTCGGGCGCGCCTGGCCCCGGTTTTGGGACGTGTTTTCCGCGAGCACGGACTAGTGTAAACAACGCGCATGAGAAAGAGAGTCCTATACATCCAGCCTGTCGGTTGTGAGGGGCCGGCGCTCATCGAAGAGACCCGGCCCACCCATTCGGTGGCCGAGGTCTGCCGTCCGGTGATCGGCCATCCGCTCCCGAAGCGGGCATCCGACTATGCGGCGATCATTGCCCTGGGCGGACCGATGGGGGTGTATGAAACCGATGCCCATCCGTGGCTTACGGACCTGTTCGCGTTGCTTCGACAGGCGGTCGAGGAGCGGGTCCCGACCCTCGGAATCTGCTTGGGGTCCCAGGCCCTCGCGGCCTCTGTCGGCGCCCCGGTGGGTCCCACGGGAGGACAGGAGATCGGGTGGTTTCCAATCACCCTTTCCCAGGCCGCGCGGGAGGACTCGCTGCTTTCGATCCTTCCCTCCCCGCTCGAGGTTTTCCACTGGCATGGGGACCGCTGGGAGCTGCCCGAGGGCGCAGTCCTGCTGGCATCCTCGGAGCGCTGCGACCATCAGGCCTTTCGGCTGGGGGACCACGCCTGGGGCCTTCAGTTCCACATGGAGGTAACCGCCGAAACCCCGCCGATCTGGGCGGAGGCCTATATTGATGAACTTCTGAAATACCCGGCCCTTCCGGGCCCGACCGAGATCGTGGAACAGACCGCGCGCTGCGCGCCGACCCTTGAACCGCTCGCGAGGGCGGTGTTCTCACGGTTTTGGGAGCTGGCGCTCAATGATCGAGGGCGGTGATCCGGTGGTTCAAATCCTTGAGGCTCGGATAGATTTCACGATAGAGCGCCAGGTTTTCCTGATAGATCGCGGCGCGCCTTGAATCGGGTTGATAGCGGCGCGTCACCTTGACCGTGGTCTTGACCGCTTCCTCCAGGTTCCGATACACCCCGATCGCGGTTCCCGCGAGCAGCGCCACCCCCAGACACCCGGCCTCGTTCACCTCCGGAATCGACATCTCGGCGTTCATGATGTCGGCCTTGAGCTGAATCCAGGCCGAGGATTTCGCCCCTCCTCCTGAGCAGCGGAACTCGTGGATCGGGAAGCCGATCTCCCGGAACAGGCCCACACACATCGCGATCTCGTAAGTGATCCCCTCCAGCACCGCGCGAATGATCTCCCCTTCCTTGGTGCCCAGCGAAAGGCCAAGGATCGCCCCCGCGCTGTGGTTGTCGAAATAGGGCGTTCCGGTGGTGGTGAAGTGCGGGAGGACAAACAGGCGGGTCGGGTCCGAGGGGATTTTCGCCGTGAGAAGATCGTAGACATCCTTTCCCGCGCGCTTGGCCTCCTCCGCGGCCCCTTTTCCGAGGGTGTCGCGATACCAGCGCAGCAACGAGCCTCCCGTCCAGTTGTAGACCAGGGTCACCCACTGCCCCGGAAAGGCGTGGTGGTAGCAGCAGATGTTGTTCTCCAGCATCCGGTCGTTGATCAGCGGCTCGGAGAACGCGCTGGTCACGCACTCCACGGTGCCGATGCCATAGCAGGCCATCCGGTGGGAAATCACCCCACACCCAAGGGCGGCCGCGGGCTGATCGTGCGCCCCGGTCACCGCGACCACTCCGTTCGGCAACCCCCACTCAGCCGCAATGGAGGAAGGGACTTCCCCGATCACCGTGCCGGATGGCTCGACCTTGGGAAGCTTCCCCGTGTCGAACCCGATGGAGTCGAAAATCTCCTTCCAATACTTCCCGCTCTTGACATTGAGGCACATCGAGCGAGAAACCTCGGTGAAATCGGTGGTCGGCTCAAGCCCAAGCGCCCAATAAACCAGGTCATTGAAGAACAGGAACCTCTCCGCGCGCAAGAAGACCTCCGGCGTGTGGTCCTTATGCCATTCGAGGCGCAGGGGGGTGAAACAGGACGCGAGCGGCGCGCCGGTGTGCTCGTAGAGGTACTTTCGTCCGAACCGTTTCTCCCAGACCGGCACCAGGTCGGCGGTCCGTGGGCAGGAACTGGTGATCGCATGTCCGAGAATCTCACGCTTGCGGCCAATCGGAGTGACCGCCTCCCCCTGAGCGGACACTGAAAGCGCCTTCACGGGAACCTTGCACTTCCCGGTCGCCTCGCGAACCGCATCGCGGGTGGATTCCAGCACCTGGCGGGAGTCCAGCTCGCACCACCCCGGCTTGAGGGATAGCAGCGGGTACTCGCGGTAGGCGGCGGCCAGCTGACTCCCCTCCTCGTTGAAGATAACCGCCTTGCAGCCGGTGGTGCCGACATCAATCCCGAGCAGACTCATGGCAATCTCCCAACCTCTATTCCGCGGTCTGGGCGGCGCGCCCGGACCTTGAATCAAAACACATTCTACTCCGCCTTGGCGAAGGATTTTCCCAGCCAAACCTCGCGAAGGAAATACCTCACGAAAAGAAGGCCGGTGGGGAGGGACTTGGCGGTGCTTTCCCCGCCGATTCGCGCCCCCTCATGGGTGGGGAGTTCCCGGATGTCCAATCCCAGTTTCATGGCCCGGATGGAGGATTGGAACTCAATCACGAAACCCGGTCCATCGACTTTGAGTCGGGCGAAGCTCGAGCGTTTGAAGGCTCGAAAGCCGTTGATCGTGTCGTGAACGAACCTCCCCCGATTCCAAAGGAGATTGGCGGCAAGGGTGAAAGCCCGATTGGTCCAGGCGCGCCACCTGAACACCTGGTCATCCTCCTCGTTGCGCGCGCCCGGACCGAAGCGACGAGCGATGGCGATATCCGCGCCCTGGTCGAGAAGCTCGAAGAGTCCAGGGATGTCGGCGGGATCCTCGTTGCCATCCGGGGAGAAGAACAAAATGTGATCATGGGCGGCCTCCCGAACAGCCATCCGAAAGGCCTCCCCGCGCCCCTTGCTCTTCTGGTCGAGCACACGAACGCCATGGTCGCGAAAAAACTCGCGCGTGCCGTCCGTGCTGCCCCCATCCACCACGAAAACCTGATCGGCGCTATCGTAAGGGATCCGATCCTGGAGCGCGCGAATCCCCTCAATCTCGTTGAGGGTGAGCAGCACCAGGGTCCGCTTCGCGCGGTTTCGATTGTCCGCCGAGAGGGCGTTCATTTCTTTCCCCCGAGCTGGGTCTCACGATACCAGGCGATGGTCTTGCGCAGCCCCTCCACAAAGGTGTGTTTGGGTTCATAACCCAGCCATTCCCGCGCGCGGGTGATGTCCGCGCCGCGTTTGGGCTGGCCGTTGGGCTTGCTGGTGTCGAAGGAGACCGCCCCTTTGAAGCCGGTTTCGCGGACCACATGCTCGACCAACTCGCGGATGCTGGTTTCTTCATCGGTTCCGATGTTGACCGGCTCCGGACGATCCAGTTTCTCCGCCGCCAGGAGAATCCCCTCGGCGAAATCCTCCACATAGAGGAAATTCCGGGTGGGCGAGCCATCCCCCCACACAATCAGCTCTTTTTCCTCGAAGCATTTTCGTATCAGCGCCGGGATCACATGGGAGGTCTTCGGGTCAAAATCATCTCCCGGCCCAAAGGCGTTGAAAGGGATCACCGAAACCGCGTTGAGACCATACTGGCGTCGGTATGCCTGAGCCTGGACCACAAGCATCCGCTTGGCGAAGCCATAGGGGGCGTTGGTCGGCTCGGGTTCGCCCTCAAAAAGGGAGTCTTCCCGGATCGGCACCGGGGCCTTGAGCGGATAGGCGCAGGCGCTGCTCACACACACCACTCTGCCCACCTGCTCCAAGCGGCAGGCTTCGAGGACCTGGGCGTTGAGCAGGGTGTTCCGGTAGAAAACCTCGCCGGGAAAGTTCTGGTTATAGTGAATCCCCCCCACCACAGCGGCGGCGTGAATGACCAGGTCGCAGCCCGAAACCGCCCGGCGCGCGTTTTCGAGCACGGTCAGGTCGTGGTCACGGCTCCTCGGGACGCGCAGGCGATTCGGCTCCACCCCACGGGCCACAAGCCCCTTCTGGAGGTATTGTCCGATGAAACCCGCGCCTCCGGTGACACAGACAGTTCCTTTGTTCCAATCGACAAGATGTGTCATCCCGGCCAGGCGAGCTTTCTTTTCAGGTTTGGACAGGGAGCAGGCCATCGAGCGCATCGTGGACACTCGGATAGACCGGAATCAGGTCCTCGAGGCGAAACACCCGCATGATCTCCGCGATTCCCTCCGGCGCTCCGACCACGGCAAGAGGAACGGCCAGCTTACGCGAGTCCTCGATGACCTCAAAAAGGACTTGATATCCGGAGGACTTCAGGTAACGAAGCCCGGAAAGATCAAGCAGGAGAGCGTTGGGGGCCGACCGAACCGCCTCGCGCAGGACCCTCAGCGCCTCCTCGGAGGCGTGCATGTCCAGCGCGCCGCTCATTTCGATGATCCGCGCGCCGCGCTCGGTCTTGATTTCAAACTCCATCCGGGAGCCTCATCCTCGAAGTGGCGTTTCCCCAAGCAGCTTGAGCGGGTTCTCGTATCCCATACGGTAGAGGTCCCGCTCCGTGACCCCCTCGATTGTCGCCAAGTGGGACATGCATTCCGCTTGGGTTCGCGAGGACCCGGCGAGATAGGGCTCATCCCGCATGTGCAGGAAACCGTTCGCCTCAAGCACCACCGGAGCGATTCCGAGAGAATACTCTCCGGGCGGCAAACCCGCCAAGTGGGTCTGGTCGCTCACCACGACAAGCCGCTCGGAGCCTTTGGCCGCCAGGCAGGCCCGGATAAACCCCTCCGGCAGATGGAACCCATCGGTGATCAGAGACGAGGTGATCTCGGGCAACGCCATTTGCCCGATAACCAGGTTGTCGTGACGCGGAATCTGGGAGGGGATGCCGTTACCGAGGTGGGTCCCCATACGCAGACCCGCCTTGACCGCATCCCGGAGTTCCCTGTAGCCCGCAAGGGAGTGCCCGGCTGAGCAAACCACCTCGGAGCCAATGGCGGCAACCAATTCGAGCGCGCCGGGCAGCTCCGGGGCCAGGGTAAGCAGGCGGATGTGACCACCCGCGACTCTCTGAAACTCTTGGAAAAGCGCGAGAGAGGGAGGGACCATGCACTCCGCCGGGTGCGCGCCCTTGGCCCCCGGTGCGGCGGAGAGGAATGGCCCTTCGAGGTGGATGCCGAGCAGGTGTTTCGATAGTCTCGGGTCTTCACAGGCTTCTCCGAGAACCGAGAGGCAGTGACTCATCACCTCGCGGGGAGTGGTGATGACCGTGGCGAGAAACCCGTGGGTTCCTTGCTCGACCAGGCCGAGAGTGGCCTCGGCCACTCCTTCGAGGGTGAGCTCCGCGGAGGAGAACGAAACCCCGGCGTGCCCGTTAACCTGAAGGTCGATCCACCCGGGGATACCGATAGACTCATGCATGGGGACTCTCCTCTTCGTCCCACCGAAAACGGAGCTTCATGAAATCTCCCTGATGAGTCTTTCGTATTCGTGACGAGGGTTTGTCCGCCAAAGACGGTAAGCGGTCCGTGCCCTAGTTTTGATATCCGGGAGTAGCGCGGCGTAGCTGGTCCGGAAATCAGGAGTTGTCGAGGACCTCATCTAGAGGCTTGGTCCTTCTCTCGGCAATATCTTCGCGCGCACGCATGAGGACTGGGTCGAAACGTTCGCCGGGGAGTGAGTCGCGGGCAATTTCGCTGTCCCAGGCATCGAGCCGCCGGTTCTCGTACTCGGCGAGCCACACAAAGAACTCGTTCCGTTCCCCCTCTTGGAGGGCTTTCACTTGTTCCGCGATTCCCTCCACGTTGGCGGTCATGGCATCCCCATTATGCACTCGAACCCTTGTAAGGCAATGCCGGTTCAATAACCCCCTACGGGAATCCTACGGAGGAAAAGGGTGGAAGACAATGAAGAATGGGTTATCCTTTTTCCAGAGGATCTCGACCAATGACCTATCGCGGCCATGTGAAAAATGGAGTTGTATTGTTGGATGAACCGGCGGCTTTGCCGGAGGGGGTTTCGGTGGAGGTGGCAATCGCGCCTGAACCGGAGACTGAAGGCCCACCCCTTCCAACCCTATACGAATCCCTCAAGGATGTGATTGGGAAAGCGGAGGGACTGCCGGCAGATTTCGCAAAGAACCATGACCATTACCTTTACGGAATCCCGAAGAAGTGATCAGGTTTTTCGCGGACACCTTCTATTTCATCGCGCTCCTGAGCAAAGATGACACGGCGCATGAGGTGGCGCTCCTGTATGCTCAATCAGCCGAGGTGGAGATCGTCACCACGTCATGGGTTCTTGCGGAAGTCGGCAACGCGTTTGCGGAACCTCCCCGACGCGCTCTCTTCGTTAAGCTCCTGCAACAGCTGAAGTCCGCGCCGCGCGCCACTGTGATCCCGGCATCACAAGACCTTTTCGACCAAGGCGCCGACCTCTATTCCCGCCGTCACGATAAGGAATGGTCGCTGACTGATTGCATCTCGTTCGTGGTCATGGAGCGGAATGGGTCGGAGGAAGCATTGACCGGAGACCGACATTTCACGCAAGCGGGGTTTAAGGCGTTGCTGCTGGCGTGACCCGTCGGGACGAGTCACCCGGCGTGGCGCGTGAATCCGTTCGCGCATGTGCATACGGGGAATCCTTTCACGTTTCACCACAAGACGGTGGGCGAGGGGATGGAAGTCCCCGGCAGAACGGCTATGCGGAGTCGTTCCACGGGAAGTTTCGGGATGAGTGTTTGAACATGGAGGTGTTTCGGAACCTGGCGGAGGCCAAGGTGGTGATCCAAGCCTGGCGGCAGCGCTACAACCAGGAGCGGCCGCTTTCGAGTCTCGGGTACCTGACCCCGCTGGAATATCGCGCCCAATGGGAGCGGGAGCAAAACGGGAAAGCGGTCGAGGCCCCTTCGAGTTTATCGCTTTGGGCGCCTCAAAGGTGTCAGGGGAAAAACTTAAACGGCCTGTCCCCCGAAAGTGGAAGACAGGCCGACACCTCGTCGGTGACCGACTGGGCGCTCAGGTCGCTCTCCGGCGTTGCCCTATCCTCCCAGCCGACAAGGGAGAGTGTCCCATGAAGCCGGATCGGGACGAATATCCGTCTCATCGACTCAGTTCAAGGACCGGGAGACTAACATTTCAACTGGCCCTCACGTTGGGGGCAGGTCAACGGAGGTGAGGATTCTTCCCATGACTGTCATTTCACCTAGAACGATATTCTTGATGACAAGGATCCTCAAGGCAAACCGGGTTCGCGCGAGGGCCGATCAGGCAGGTTGAGTCCCCAATTCATTTGAGCGAAAATCCTCCCATTCTTGCTTCCCATCCAATTGCCAGGAGAACCGCCGTGCCGCTGAAGATCCGTTCAATCCAGGAAACCGAACTTGACTTGCTGTCGGTGGGCGAGTGCATGATTCGGCTCTCGCCCCAGGGGCATGGCCGCCTTGAATACGCCAACCTCCTCGAAGTCTGGGTCGGAGGGGGCGAATACAATGTCGCTTACGCCCTGGCCCGTCTGGGACTCCGAACCGGGTGGGCCTCGCGGATGGTGGATAACCCGCTTGGCAGGCTGGTCATCAACCACGCCCGCGCGGTGGGCATGGACACCCGCGAGGTGGTGATGGTCCCCTATGATGGGGTCGGCAAGAAGGACCGCGTGGGGCTGAACTTCACCGAGGTCGGGACCTCGGTTCGAGCCAGCGTGACCCTGTATGACCGCGGACACAGCGCGGCCATGCACCTCAAGCCCGGCGAGATCGACTGGACGCGGATCTTCGAAAAGCGTGGAGTCCGCTGGCTCCACACCGGCGGAATCTTCACCGCGCTTTCCGATGACACCGCCGCGACCTGCAAGGAAATGCTCCAGGCCGCGCATGCGGCCGGGACCATTGTTTCTTACGATCTCAACTTTCGCAGCAAACTCTGGTCCAGCAAGCGCGCCCAGGAGGTCACCAAGGAGCTGGTCCCCTATGTGGACTGCCTGATCGGCAACGAGGAGGATTTCCAGAAGGTCCTCGGTTTCGAGGTCGAGGGGACGGATGAAAACCTCCGCGAACTCCCGGTGGAGAACTACAAGAAGATGGTCCGCCGGGTCGTGGAGAGCTACCCGAATGTCCAGGTGGTGGGAACCACCCTGCGCGAGGTGAGGAGCGGCTTGGTCAACAATTGGGCGGCGATCCTCTACGCGGATGGTTCGTTCCACGAGTCGCGACGTTATGAGAACCTGGAAATCGAGGACCGTGTCGGGGGCGGCGATGGCTTTTCCAGCGGGTTTGCCTATGGGTTCCTCACCGGCATGAGCTCCGAGGAGTGTGTGAATCTGGGCGCGGCGCATGGGGCGCTGCTCCAGACCACGCGCGGGGACACCAGCATGATCACGCTGGAGGAACTGATGCATGTTTATGGAGGCGGCTCGGCGCGGATTAAGCGGTAAGGTTCCGCCCATGAGTGCAACTCACGGGCGAGGATGGGGCGGCTATTCCATCTTCAAGTGCTCCCCGAGGTGGGTGAGATACAGCCCCATCTCCACCACGCGTTCGCCCGTCGCCTGCTCCCAGGCGCGACTGTAGTTCATGAGTTGTGGGCGATACTTCTGTTTCAGCCACTCTCGGTCCGCCACGGAATTGCTCTTGTAATCCACGATCACCCAACCCTCCCCTTCGCGGAACACCAGATCGATCACTCCCCGCAGAATCCCCGCGACGCCTCCATCCTCAAGCGAGTCCATCCGGAGAGTAAAGGGGATTTCGGCGTAACGTTCGGGGCTGCGGAGGGCGCGTAACCAGAGGTCGGATTTGAGGACAGCTTGAACGATTTCCATGGCGGGATCAAGGAGATCTCGGCTGAGATCCAACTCCTCGATCAGTTCGAGCGCTTCGGCGCGAAGGTCCGTCTTCGGATCGCGCATCGCGCGCTCGAAGAGATGATGCAGCAGTTCTCCCCACTCCACGCCATGCTCGCCCTCAGTCTCCGCTTGAGGTCTCGGGAGCGCCGCAACCTGCTTTGCCGCCCGGACCCTGTAACTCGGCTCAAGAACCTTCCTCCAGCGCTCCGCGATATCCGCCTGGGCCGCCTTGACCTCTCCCGGATGAATGGCCCCCCATCCATCGGACCTCGCGGGGACAAGGATGCCTCGGGTAGCGGCGGAGCATCCCCAAGAACCTCGGAGAAAAAGTTCCACGGATTCTCCTCAGGCCGTTTGGCGCGGCGGGTGATCACAAGGCAGCCCCCCGCGCGGGTCGCGGCGACATAGAGAAGACGTATCTCTTCCGCCTTCAGGAAACTCTTTTCCAGATTCTCAATGCGCTCCCAGTCCTCCGGGTGGGCAAGAATCGACCCCTTTCCGCCGAATCGGTTCGGGGGTGAAAAGACCGCGAGATAGCCCCTGGTCCGATCTCCCGCGCGGTCCACATGGATTTCCACGGGGTGATCCTTCCCACCCCCGGTCGGGTCGGCGAGGAACACAACCGGAGCCTCCAGCCCCTTGACCTTGTGGAGGTTCATCACTCGGACCACGCGCGCCCGACTCGGGGAGGCCGGAAGCGAATCCTGAAGGTCCACTCGATCCACCAAGCGTCCAAGTTTCTCCAACAGGTCTCCGGTGGATAGGATCGCCCCCTGGGCGCTCCGGATCAGCTCGACCGCTTTGAGGAGACCCCCCGCGCGTTCATTTCCGCCAGGGTGGGCCGCCGCGCGCGCGCTAAGCCCCAGGTCTTCCAGAATGCGTTCCAGGCAAGGCGCGGGGGGGAGCTCGCGAAGCCATCTTGCGTATTGATTCAGGCGCCCGAAGGCCTCCGCAATCTCTCGGCGTAATTCGCCATCCAACCCTTGAGGAACGCCCGAGCGAAAATCGAAAATCCCCCCCATGCGGTGGAACAAATAGAGATCGGAGTCGCTGATCCCGAATAGTTCGCTCCGGAGCGCGCCCACCAAGGCCACCGGATCATCCGGACGCCACGCGGAGGCCAAGACAATATACAGGAGCCGAAGCTCCTCAACATCGTTCAAAGCGCTGCCCCCGGTGACTTCGTGCGGGACTCCGTGACGTCGCAGCGCCTCGGCGTACGCCGAAAGATGCTTGCGCCCCCGGGTGACAATCAGGAAGTCCCCGGCTTGCGCCTCGGAAGGCGCCCCGGATTCCACTTCCCTCCGCGAGCGCGGAACCTTCCACCCGTTGTCCAGGGCGGATCGGATGAAAGCGGCGATGCGCTCCGCCTCCGCCTTCACCAAGTTCTCGCCGGTTGTCTGGTCCGCCGGCAAATCAAGAACCAGAACGCCGGAAAGGTCCCCAGCCAAGGCCTCCGTTCGCCCCGGCGCAAGGGGAACATAGACCGGCGACTGGGGAGTGGCTTGAAGGGGAAAGTGCGGCGCGAAGAGGTTATTCACCCACTCAATGATCCCACGCTCGGTGCGGAAGTTCGCGGAGAGCGTCGCCACCGCGCCGCCCGTGGTTTCTATAATCCGCTTGACATCGTTATAGGTGACGATGTCCGCGCGCCGGAAACGATAGATCGACTGCTTCGGGTCCCCGACCACGAAGAGGGAGCCGGGACGCGGAATGCATCGACGCCAATCGGTCACGCCCATGTCCTCCGAGGCCAACAGCAACATCACCTCCGCCTGAATCGGATCAGTGTCCTGAAACTCATCCACCAAGAGATGTGTGTAACGGCGCTGGAAAAACCGTCGGACATTCGGGCGCTCACGGAGTAGCCGGGCCGCGCGCAACAGCAGGTCCTGGAAGTTGAGTCGCGAGGAGGCCTGACGCAGCCTGTCGTAATGGACTTGAGCCGCTTGGAAGGCGCGAATCACCGCGGCGTGGCGCTTTCCGCGGAAATACCGGACAAACGGCGCGGCGTGCTTCGCGTGAAACTCAGTCCAGCGGTCCTGCTCCGCGAGGGCCTGCTCCTTCTTGCCCGGCCAAACCTTCTGAGTGACCTTGAAGGAACTTGAGATCGGCTTGAACTGTTCAAGTATCCGGAAGAGCTGCGCCTCGTCCGAAAGGTCCGACTGCCGCGCCATCCTCACCAGGAGACGGAATTGGAGAATGAGCTTGTCCGTGCCCGGGTCCGAGGGAAGGATCGACAGCAGTTCGCGCATGTGCGCGACATACTCCTCCAGCGCCTGGACCACCTCAGTGACGGAAAAGCTGGGATTCGATGTGACCGGCCATTCGGCCACATCGGGATATTCGGCGAACTGAGCAAAGGGCTCCTCCAAGGCGCTCGGAGCCAGCCCGAGCATGAGCAGCTCGCCGAGGACTTGATTATCCGAAGCGCCCCATTCCGCGAGCGCCTCGCGCCAAGCGCGCGCGCGGAATTCCTGATCGGTGTCGTCATCCAGCTCCTCGAAGACAAAGTCCACCTCGGCCTCCACCGGACGCTCTCGGAGCAGGCGCGCGCAAAAGGAGTGGATGGTCCCGATGAAGCACTGGTCAAGATGCATGAGCGCCTCTCCGAACCGCTCCCGGCTCGCGGAATCCGCTGCTTGCTCCGCGGCCTTGCGCAATTCGGACTGAAAGCGCATTCGCAGCTCGGCGGCGGCCTTGCGAGTGAACGTGACCGCCGCGAGGTTGTCGATCCCGCATTTCCCCTTCGCGATCAGAGCGAGCATGCGCCCGACCATACAGGTGGTTTTTCCGGTTCCGGCGGCGGCCTCGACCAAGAGCGTGGTGTCCAGGTCGCCAAGAATCCGCTCGCGTTGGGTCTGGTCAGGCGGAATCATCGTCGGAATCCTCTTCCAGCCCGCGCAGATCGCGCATCGGTTCAATCTCCGAGTTTTCTGCATTCTTGAGTTTGCGGTCGCTTTGGCTGGTGGTGAGATCCAGATCCCCGCAGCACGACCGATGGTCGCAGAATTCGCAGTCCTGCCTGTTTTCCGTTGGGACAAAGCTCCCGCCCGTGATCAGGCGAAGGAGCTTGGAGGCCACTCCCAATCCGTCCTGGAGTTTCTCCGGGGTCCATGAAATCCGTTCCCCATGTTCCTGCGCGCCGGGGAAGAAGTAACCGAACGACTCGACCTCGGCGTCCGGCCCGATGATCTCACGGAGTCGCTCGCGGACCAGGTCAATGTACAGCGCATGCTGAAGCAGCCGACCTTGGAGGAAGGGGTCCTTATTCCCGAACCGCTTGGCGCCTCCGGTCTTGTAGTCCCAGATCGCATAGCGGCCGGAGGAAGTCAGATCCACTCGGTCGATGCGCCCGCGAGCGCGGATCTCAACCCCTTCTTCCAGCTCCAGTCTCACCGGCTCAAGCGAGTCCAACGCGGTCGGAATGGCGCCGGAGCGCATCCCAACGGATGCCTCGAGGAAAACGGGAGAGCCGGTCCGGCCAAAAACCTCCTCTTCAACCAGAAAGACATGCGCGGCGCGTTCGAGCTCGCGAAGCCGGTCCGAGAACACGCTCTCGCTCGGGGGCGGGATGTCCTCCCGATAGCGCTTGACCGCTCCCCGGAGAATCTCCTGGAGTAGACCCCAGTGGAGATCGCGCTTCGGCTTTTCCGAGCGGCGCATGAGTTCGGATAGGAACAAGTGGAAGACATCATGGAGCAACGAACCGAACTCGAGCGAATCGAGCCAGCGGGTCGGATCCTCCTCGAAATCATCCGGCGGCTCGATACGAAGGACATGCTTGAAGAAATACGCGAGCGGACAGCGCCCGGCGGTTTGCAGGGCGCTCGCGGAAAGTGTCGGACCGGCCTGGGTTGTGGGGTCGTCCGGGCCGCCCTCAAAGCCCGCGATTCGTCCGTCGAAAGCAGTGAACCGATCCGAATCGCGGGCGAGGCGGGCGAGGAGACCTTGCCCGAGATGGGGATGGCAGGCCGCCACCGAGCCAAGCGCGGAGAGGCTCCCCCCAGATTCACCGAGCCTCCAGAGCCACCATTCGCCAAGATGGAGGGCGCGCTCCGCGGAAGACGGCGTGAAGGAGGCCAAGGGCAACCTTTCCGGGTCTACATCCGAGCAGCCTTCGAGTTGCTCTCCGAAGGCCGAGCTGGGAAACATTTCCCTGTCCTCCACCACCGAGCGGGAGGTGTAGCTCAGGGTCACCCGACCCCGTTGCCGCGCGAGCAGATATCGGAAGTTCTCCACTTTCCGTTCAAGGTGGTCCCTCGCGGTGGGGAGTTCAGGGGAGAGTCGGCGTCGCTCCCCATCGAGCAGCAACGGGTCCTGCAGTCCCACTCCCGGGAAACGGGTATCATCCAGTCCCAGGATATAGATGTGTTCGCGTCCTGAGTGGCCGCCGCCCGCAAGGCTCGACACATGCAGCGCGCCTTCCCTTGGGCGGCTGCCGAGAAGCGGAGTCCGTTCCGGCAAGCCCGCCAGCCAATCCCAGAGATCGAGGTCGGGCAAGCCGGAACCATCCTGAAACCACCCGTTGAGTTCTTCGATCTCCTCCAGGAATTCCCTCCGCGCGAAGTTGTCGAGCTCATTCCGGGAGGAGACGGCGGTCTCCAGGAAGTCGCGCGCGCGCTCGACCACACAAAATGTGGTCTCCGTGAAGGGAGGGGTAAGATCCAGGAGCCTCCCCACCAGAGAGCTGAGAGCCTCCATCTCGGCAATGAACCGGCTCTCGTCTCGCCGGTGAACCTCCCCCTCGTCGTCACACGCCAAGACCTGACGCTCCGCTCGCCGCTTGAGGGCGGCGAGGCGCCCCTCGATCAGGGGAAGGTATCGTTCCCTCCCCCGACCGATGGCGAGCCCGCGCAGACATCTTCCCAAACGCGCGGACCCTCCCGGCCCCTCGAAATCCTCCGGGCAACGGATCAGGCCATCCTCCAGCATTCGGACCAGCAGCGCCTGAGGGAAGCCTTCTCGAATCCATTCAAGCCAAAGTGTGAGAGCCTTGCCCGGTCGCGAGTAGGAGGCGGGAATTCCATCGGCGAAGGTGATCGGTGGCGAGGCATTCTCTTCGCCGCACGCCAGCCAGAATCGAGATTCAAACAGCTCATGGAGAATTGGGACATAGGATTCCTTGTCCGAAGCCACGATTTCCACGCGGTCGAGCGGCGCGCCGGCCTCCAGGCAGCGACGGAGCGCCTCGCGCGCTTCGTTGATCTCCCCATGCGCATGGAAGAATGAGAGGTGCAGGCTGTCCGGCAAGGAATCGGGGCTATCCACGGGTAGTTTGATGAGATTCTCGGCGAGAACCGTCGTCAGAAGCTCCTTTTCAAGCCCTTGGAGCTCCAGATCCTCGGGGAGCAGCGCCACAACAGCCCCCGGCGCCGCATCGGGGTCGGTTCGCAGTCGCTCAAGCGCCAGCGCGAGGACACCCCCATGGTCGGTTCTCCTGATCCGGTCGAGTTCCTCGATCCATAGTCCGAGCAACATCCCGAGTTCTCTGCCCTTGATCGGCGCCTCGAAGCGTTCAGGGATGAGGTCCGCCGGGGACAGTCCCGCGCGGCGGAGTTCAATCAGGGTCGAGGCGAGTCGATCGAACAGCCGTGGGGTTGGAGTCAAGTTCCTCAGGTATCCCCCGCCGGTTCTAGCGGATCGTTCCCAAACTCGCTGAGCGACGATGGATTGTCCGAGCTTGGAAAGGAGGCTGATCCGCAACGCCCGCATCCGAGGCGCGGCCAGGTCGCGCGCCAGGCCACGGACAGTCTTGACATGTAGGTTCACCACCCCGGTCCCCGAGCGCGCCAGAGCTTCCAGCCACTGGTGACCGGCGCGCGCGTTCGGGGCAAGGAGCCACTTTTCGCGGAGAGGGTGTTTGCGACAGATTTCAGCGAGCGCCTTAAGCAAGCGGTTCATGGTCGAATCATATACGCGGCGAGGGCGAGACGCCCTTGGCGCGATGGATGTCCGGTCCTCTCAAGCATTCCTCACTCGAATGTAACGTTGGAGGGACGCGGTCCCTCGCGTCCCGCGGTCCCTCGCGTCCCGCGGTCCCTCGCGTCCCGCGGTCCCTCGCGTCCCGTTGTCCCTCGCGACCCGTTGTCCCTCGCGTCCCGCGGTCCCTCGCGTCCCGCGGTCCCTCGCTTCCCGTTGTCTCTCGCGTCCCGTTGTCTTTCGCGTCCCGCGGTCTCTCGCTTCCCTCCCATCCCGTAAGACCGGCCACGACTGAGCGTGGCCCTCCAAGGCGCCACACGATAACGTTAACCGCTCTAAAGAAGGTTCAGATAGCCGTGCACAATGACATCCGCGCCCATCGTCCGAATGTCAACCGATTGGAGCTCGACCCCATCCGCGATGGAGCTGCACTGGTTGTTTCCGGGGAAGGGGGAGATCGCCTCGGCGTCATTCAGGATTTTCGGGCCGATCACGGCGTGGACCTCATCCACCAAGCCGGCATCCAGGAATCCCGCGAGGGTCTGCGCGCCTCCCTCCACCAGGAGGCTGTCGACCTCTCGCTCGTGAAGGAGCGCAAGGAGCTCATGCAGGATGGATTCGCCCGGCTTGAGGTTTTCCCCGAGCAGGACTCCCTCCACCCCCGGCGGTTCCTCAAGCTTGCCGCGATAGCGCCGCGCCGAGATCACATGCAACACCGGCGCGTCCCGCGCGGTGGCGGCGAGCTTCCCGCCTCGCGGGAGTGAGCCGGTTCCGCCCAAGACAATTCGGAGGGGTTGTCTCGGCGGTGGCTCGGTCTTGATCCGGCAGGTGAGAATCGGGTCATCGGTGATCGCCGTGCGGTAACCCACGACAATCGCGCGGCGGCTCCTTCGGAGGTCATGGACCCACTCACGCGACTCCACGCCGGAAATCCACTTGCTCGAACCGGTCGAAGCGGCGATCCGGCCATCCAGGGTCATGGCGTACTTGAGAGTCACCCACGGCCGTTTCCGAAGAACTCGAGAAAGAAAGGGTTGATTCAGGAGGCGCGCCTCCCGCTCCAAAACCCCGACCTCGACCTCGATGCCGCGCTCCCGCATCGCCGCCAGCGAACGGCCATCAGTGAGGGGATTGGGGTCTTTCATCGCCACAACAACCCGCGCCACACCCGATTCGAGAACCCGGTCGAGGCACGGCGGGGTGCGGCCCCGGTGGGCGCAGGGTTCGAGGGTGACAAAGAGGGTGGCGCCGCGCGCCGCCTCGCCCGCGCGGTCCAGCGCAATCCGTTCGGCGTGTGCCTCTCCGCAACGTTCATGAAAGCCCTCGGCGAGGAGCTCCTTCCCCCGCGCGACCACCGCGCCGACCATCGGATTCGGCGAGGTCCAACCGACTCCCCGCGCCGCGAGCGCGAGAGCATGACGCATCCATTTCTCATCATCTGATGCGGTCATTGCGCGCCTCACTTGCCAAGCTGTTTCAGGAACTCGCGGACCGCCGCGAGGGCTTTCCCACGGTGGCTGATCGCGTGTTTTTCCCCCGGGGGAAGCTCCGCCATCGAACGGTCCATGCCCGGCGGCTGGAAGATCGGATCATAGCCGAACCCTTGGGAGCCGCGCGGGGCGTCCAGAATCCGCCCCTCGCACTCACCGCTCGCCTGAAAGAGGATCTTCCCATCCCCGAATAGAGTGGCGCAGCACACGAACCGAGCGGTCCGCTTGTCCGGTGGAACAGCGCTAAGCTTTTCCAGGAGGAATCGATTCCGTTCGCCATCCGACTCCTTGCCGCCATAGCGGGCTGAATAGACCCCCGGCTCGCCGCCAAGGGCATCCACCACCAGGCCGGAATCATCCGCTAGGCTCCACAACCCGGTGAAGAGACTGGCCTCGCGCGCCTTCTTTTCAGAGTTCGCCTCGAAGGTAAGGCCATCCTCCACAACTTCGGGGTACTCCGGAAACTCCTCCAGGGAAACCACCTCAAAGGGGAGTCCCTCGAGTAGCTGCCCGAGCTCCAGGGCCTTCTTGCGGTTCCGGCTGGCGAGGAGGATGGGCCTCATGCGGAGAGCTTGTGGCGCACGGTCACTCCGCGCCCCCGGAGGTACTCGTGCGCCTGATCCACGGTGTATTCGCCGAAGTGAAAGATAGAGGCCACCAGGGCGGCATCCGCCTTCCCTTCGGTGACCGCCTCGCAGAGGTGCTGGAGGTTGCCCGCGCCGCCGGAGGCGATTACCGGTATCTTCACCGCCTCGGCGATCGCGCGAGTGAGAGGAAGGTCATAGCCATCCCTGGTTCCGTCTGCATCCATGCTGGTGAGCAGGATTTCGCCCGCTCCGCGGCGCTCGACCTCCCGCGCCCACAGGACCGCGTCCCGGCCGGTCGGGCGACGTCCCCCATGGGTGTAAACCTCCCAGGGTCCGACCCCTTTTCGGCGGATTGTGGAGCGTGCATCAATCGCCACCACAATGCACTGACAGCCGAAATAGCGCGCACCTTCGTTGACCAGATCGGGTTGAAGCACCGCCGCGGTGTTGATGGAAATCTTGTCCGCCCCGGCTTCCAAGAGACGGCGCATGTCGGCGACCGAGCGGATGCCCCCGCCGACCGTGAGCGGCATGAACACCTGCTCCGCGGTGCGCGCCACCACATCCACCATCGTGTCGCGGTGATCGCTGGAGGCGGTGATATCGAGGAAGGTGAGTTCATCCGCGCCCTGTTCGTCGTAGCGTTTGGCCACCTCCACCGGGTCCCCGGCGTCGCGGATGTCGATGAAATTGACCCCCTTGACCACTCGTCCCTGGTCCACATCCAGGCAAGGGATAATCCGTTTCGCGAGCACTGTTACCAGCCTCTTCCTTCCACTAGCCCGCGCGAGGCCAGGTAATCAAAGCTTTTCCGCGCGCTCTCGATCGGAGGCCCTGGGCAGATGTCCTGCTCCACCAGGAGCCATTTCACACCGGCCTTCTCCGCCGCCGCGAAGATCCCATCCCAATCGAGAATCCCCGATCCGATTTCCGCGAAGGAGCGGTTCGCGTCCCCCGCCATGTCCTTGATGTGCAGGAGCGCCACCCGACCGGCATAGCGGTTCAGGTACCCCACCGGACTCTCGCCGCCGTGTTGCACCCAATAGGTGTCCAGCTCGGCGAGGAGGTTCTCCGGCGCGGCGAGGGACAGCAACAGGTCCAGATAGTACTGGCCGTTTTCTTTGCCGCTGAACTCAAAGGAATGGTTGTGATACGAAAGCGATAGGCCCCTCTCCCGGAGCCTGGCCCCGACCTTATCCAGGATCCGCGCCGCATCACGGTACCCATCCGCCCCTTTGTCTTGAAACTCTTGGGGAAGATAGGGGCAGACAATTCGGCTGTTGCCGATCCGGAGGTTGTAGTCGATCACTTGGTCCAAGCTCCCTTCAAGCTGATCGATCCCATGGTGGGAACCCGCCGCCTCCAGGTTGTTCTCCTCCAGCAGCATCTTCATTTCCTTGGTGGAAAGTCCGCCATCCCCCGCGAGTTCCACTCCCTGGTACCCAATCTCGGCCACCGCGCGGATGGTCGCTCGAAAGTCCTTGGCGCAATCCTCGCGGAGCGTGTAAAGCTGGATGCCGACCGGAATCTTGGACATGAGGGAAAACCTCCGAGGTGGGATGCCGAAATGATCATCCGAAATGGGGCGGAAGCTTGTCAAGCGCGAGCGCTCGCCTCCGCCATGCGACGTAGAATCCCAATCCCACGCCTGATGGTCTCGTCCGGCGCGGCGAACGAGATCCGGAAGTGGGTCTTGCGCTCCGAAAAAACGCTCCCCGGGACAACCAGCAGATCGTTCTTGATCGCCTCGGCGCAGAATGAATCCCCATCGCCCCCCGGAGCTTCAGGGAAGATGTAAAAGGCCCCGCCGGGTTTGGAGACTGTAAAGGAATCCTTGAGGCCGCCGTAAATCAGGTCCCGCTTGGCGCGATAGGCCTCCCAATGGGGGCGCATGTCGAGATCAAGCGCCGCAATCCCCATCTGTTGGCCCACGCTCGGCGCGCACACGAACGAGTATTGCTGGAGCTCCTCCATCGCCGCGATCGCATCAGACGGCCCCACCGCGTAACCAAGACGCCACCCGGTCATCGCATAGGTCTTCGAGAATCCCCCCAAAACCATCGTGTTCTCATGAACATCGCCCATCGAGACATACGGCTCATCATAGACAAACAGGTCGTAAATCTCATCCGAGATCACCAACAGATCTCGTGAGCGCGCCAGCGCGGCGATCCCCTCGAGCTCCGCTCGACCGGCAACCGCTCCGGTGGGATTGGCGGGACTGTTGACCAGGATCGCGCGGGTCTTGTCGGTGAGGCGCGGCGCGATGCGCTCGGCGGTGAGACGGAAATCCGGATAGAGGTCCACATACACCGGGACCGCGCCGATCAGATTGAGGAGGTGCTTGTACATGACAAAGTAAGGCTCCGGAACGATGACCTCATCTCCCGGATCGAAGAGCGCCATGAAAGCCAGGAGGATTCCACCGGAGGTTCCGGAGGTGATCAGGACTCCATCACTCCCAATCGTCTTCTTGGCCGAAAGCTTCTCAACCACCTTGTCCTTAAGCGCCTGGACCCCGCCGGTCTGAGTGTAGCGGTTGTGACCCTCATCCATGGCCTTGAGCGCCACCCGTCGGAGTTCCGGAGGAATATCAAAGTCCGGCTGTCCGATGCTCAGGTTGCAGGGGTCCTTCATTTTCCCCGCGAGGGCGAAAACCTTCCGGATTCCGGAGGAGTCGATTCGGTCCATTCGTTCGGCAAGTAGCATGCTTTGTTCCTTGTTCTCGTCATCAGACGAGTGGGTATTCCTTGTACAGCTCCGGCACGGTGACATCCCGGTCGCCTTTGTCGGCCAGGAATCGGGCGTAGGCCTCGCACTGCTCCTCCTCACCGTGCACCAGGAAGATCTTTTCGACCGCGCTCCCCAGGCCCTGTCGATATTCAAACAACTCGTCCCGGTCGGCGTGACCGGAGAAGGCGTTGATAACCTCGACCTTGGCATCGACCGGATGCATCAGGCCGAAGATGCGGACCTCGGCGTCTCCGCGCAGGATCTTGCGCCCCAGGGTGTAGTGGGCCTGAAATCCGACAATCAGGATCGTGCAGCGCTCGTCCGAGATGTGGTTGCGCAGATGGTGCAGCACACGCCCCGCCTCGCACATCCCGGAGGGAGCGATGATGATACAGGATCCCGGCATGTCGTTGATCGCCTTGGAATCCTCCACGCTGGTGACATAAGAGAGACCCTCGAACGAAAAGGGGCTGTCGTTATGATTGTTGAACAGCAACACCTCCTCGTCGTAGCATTCCGGATGCATTCGGAAGACCTGGGTGATGTTGGTGGCGAGCGGGCTGTCCACGAACACCGGAAGCTTGGGGATCTTCTTAGCGAGCAGGAGCTTCTTGAGGGCGAAGACAATCTCCTGGGCGCGCTCCAAGGCGAAACTCGGGATGATGATCTTGCCCTTCCTGGCCACTGTCTCGTTGATGATCCTGGCGAGGTGGTCATCGCGGGTTTCGATTGGCTCGTGCAAGCGGTCCCCGTAGGTGGATTCCGAGACAAAGAACTCCACTCCTTGGGGGTAGACCGGATCCTTGAGGATCGGGAGCCCCTTCCGTCCAAGGTCCCCCGAGAACAGGAACCGGCGCTTCTCGGCGTTCTCCTCCAGGTCCAGCAGGACCACCGCCGAGCCGAGAACATGCGCGGCGTTGTGGAAGGTGAGCTGGACTCCCGGCGAGATGGGGAGCGTGGTGTTGTAATCAATCGCCACAAAACGCGAAAGGCAGGCGCGGGCGTCCGCCTCATCGTAGATCGGGGTGATCCGGTCTTTCTCCCCGCGCTCCTCGGCCTTGCGATTGTAGAACTCGGCGTCCTTGACCTGGATGTAGGCCGAGTCCATGAGCATCAACGAGCATAGGTCGCGGGTTGCGAAGGTGGTGTAGATGACCCCCTTGAAGCCGTTCTTGACCAGGGTGGGGATGCTCCCTGTGTGGTCAATGTGGGCGTGCGAAAGGACCATGACATCGATGCTTTTCGGATCGAAGGGAAGCTCGCGATTCAGCCGGTTGGACTCGCTCCGTTTGCCCTGGAAGAACCCGCAGTCCAGGAGGATCCGCTTCCCCTGGACCGTGAGGATATGCATGGAGCCGGTCACCTCGCGGACCGCGCCCATGAATTGGATGTGCATGGAGGACTCCCCGAAAGTGTTCGGTGAACAGACAAGGGAGTTTAGCGTGGGGAGTGCCTTGAACAAGCCCAACTGGAGCGCCTCGAAAAAGGGCGTGCCGACAAGGGTTAACCGCCTGCTTGAAACGAGGTACATTGATGTGAGATTTGTAACGAGAACAGCATGAAGGAACCGACAAAAAAGGACCTCGACCCCCGCTTCCAGGGGGTTGTCGCGGAGGCTGGCTCCTCCCCTTCCCCCGCTCCTCTGGAATCGCCGTGCGACGAAGCCCTCGATTGGGACCTCGTGATCACCCCGCAACCTCGAGGAGTGGACGCGATCCAAGTCAAGTTCCGCTATGTTGGGAGGGGTAGACCTCTCCCGATTGACGATCCCATGGCATAGGGCGGCGATTGTCCATGGAAGATACCGGTTTCTCGTGGTACACCCTGGTCGAAGGGGAGGACCTCGCACAGGGGACATGCTTCCACTTTGTCCAGTCCCGATTCCACCCAGCTTTCCACATGATCGCGGTCTGTAAGCTTGAGAGATTCACCTCGGAAGTGAAGATCGTCGATTTCCGGAGAACATTCTCCCTCCCCATCGGATTCATGAGAGAATTGGCAAGAGGCGTCGGGCCGCGTGTCCGCCTCCTGCCCCCCTACCGCGAGCATCCCGCCCAGGCCTTTGCCCGGTTCTTTTTGCGAGTCGGCCTGCCTGTGGACATTCCGCCATTCAAGAAGTAAGCCTCCTCCATGCACCATTACCTCGCATTTGACCTTGGAGCGGAATCCGGGCGGGCTGTTTCAGGGACTTTGGAGGGAGGAAGAATCTCTCTGGAGGAGGTTCACCGGTTCCCCAATCAACCGGTGTTCCTGCGTGGCGCTCTCACATGGGATTTCCCCGGGTTGATGCGTGAGATGCAGACCGGACTGGGGAAGTTTGTCCGGAGGCGCGGCGAATCCCCCGCCGGGATTTCCTGCGACAGCTGGGGCGTGGATTTCGGACTGCTCGACCGGGAGGGGAATCCCCTCGCGAGTCCCATCCATTACCGGGACAAACGAACCGAGGGGATGCCGGAACAGGTCTTCTCGCGAGTCTCCAAGGAGGAAATCTACTCCCGGACCGGCATCCAATTCATGCCGATCAACACCCTCTATCAGTTGGAGGCGCTGCACTCGCGGGGAAGTCTTCAGTGGGCGGCCACCGACAAGTTCCTCATGATGGCGGACCTGGTGAATCACCATTTCTGCGGGGCGGAAGTGGTCGAATCAAGCCTCGCCTCCACGAGCAACCTTTTCGCCGCCAAAGAACGAGTTTGGGCCGAGGACCTGATTGATCGCTTGGGCTATCCGCGCTCCCGGTTCCCGGAGATTGTCCCCTCCGGAACACGGATCGGGACTCTGGATGATTCCCTGGTGGACCATCTCGGACTCCCCGCCGATTGCCGAAACACGCCGGTGATCGCCTCCCTTTCGCATGACACCGCGGCGGCGGTGGCGGCGATTCCATCGGACCCGAAGCGGAATTGGGCGTACTTGTCCTCCGGAACCTGGTCGCTTCTCGGAGTCGAGCTGCCGGAACCGATTCTCACCCAGGAAGCCATGCGACTGAACTTCACCAACGAGGCGGGGGCCGAGGGAACCATCCGATTCCTCAAAAACATCATGGGGCTCTGGATCCTTCAGGAGTGCCGTCGAACTTGGGAGACTCTCGGAACGGTGTTGGATTACAGCGAGCTGGCCACACTGGCCGCGGAGGCGCCGTCCGGATCCGCCTTCATCGACCCGGATGACCCGCGGTTTCTGCCGCCGGGGGACATGCCCGGCCGGATTCGGGACTTCTGCCTGGAAACCGGGCAGACCCCGCCCAAGGATGTGGGCTCCACCACGCTGTGTGTGTTCGAGAGTCTGGCGCTCAAGTACCGCGCGGTCCTGGAAAGCATCGAGACCCTCACCGGGAGCGCGGTTGAGGTCCTGCATCTGGTCGGCGGCGGAGGGAAGAACCGGTTCCTCAATCAGCTGGTCGCGGACATCCTCGGAATCCCTCTGTTGGTCGGACCGACCGAGGCCACCGCGATCGGAAACATTCTCGCCCAGGCCATGGCGATGAATGAGATAGGGAGCCTGGAGGAGGGGCGGCGGATGGTGGCGCGTTCGTTTGAGATCGAGGTCTATGAGCCTTCCCCCAAGAGGGATTGGGGGGAATCCTATCGTAGCTTCAAGGGCCTTCTGGCGAGGTGACCGGGACGGGCTCCTCCGGGGCGTTTTGCGGCTCGGCTTGAGGGGGACGCTCCTCGGACAAGGCCCGCAGGCGCGCGATCAGAGCCTCCAGCTTCTCAGTGGCCCCCTCCGTTTCCAGTGGCTTGTGCCCGTTCCGACCGAATTCCTCAAGGAACGACTGCGCTTGTTCGTTGATCGAGTCGAGCCAGGCGGGCCAATCCTCGGGGGAACCCGGTTTGGGGTGGGAGGGCTCGGCGGGATTCTCCCGGTGGAGCAAGAGAAACAGGGTGAGCCACCCGACCACCACCAGGGGGACAAAGATCAGGAACAGCCCCGAGACCAGATCAAAAATCGGGTTGTAGCTCAAGATTCGGCCTATCTCCCTTATGATACCCACCGGCTGGGCGAAGGCGCGCCGCCTGCTTCACGGTACCACGCGCGGACTTTTTCCGGCAGCGGGGCCGTAGGTGCTCGGCCAGAAAGGAGACTCAGGATGGCGGAGACCCTCTTCAGTCGGATCATCCGAGGGGAAATCCCGTGTGACAAGGTGTATGAGGATGAGCGGGCGCTGGCATTCCGGGACATCAACCCGCAGGCCCCGGTCCATGTCCTGGTCATCCCCAAGGAGGAGATCGAGGATATCTCCCAAGCCCCCTTCGGGAATGGGATCCTGGACCACCTTTTCAAGGTTGCGATCCGGATCGCGGAACAAGAGGGGATCTCGGAGGGAGGGTATCGGCTGGTCATCAACAAGGGGCCGAACGGCGGGCAGTCGGTGGACCATTTGCACATCCACCTCCTCGGGGGCCGTCGCCTGACCTGGCCACCGGGCTGAGGAATCCCGCGCAACCGATGAACAAGGAGGTCCCGGACGCTCCAGGGAGTCCCTCGCGACCCGAGGTCGTTGCCGAGGATTGCTTCAGGCAGGCGCTGGAAATCGGTAAGGCGATTCACGGGCTGGAAGAGGTCCGCCGGATGGCGGACCTCTTCCAGCGTGCGCTTGCGCTGGATCCCGCCGGACACGCTCATGCCCGAGGGCATCTGGCATGGTTGTATTTCAATTCGGGTCAGTTTGAAGCGGCGGCGAACGAGTATCTTGCCATCCTCAAGACAGACCCGAAGTGCGTGGATGCTCTCGACTATGGAGGACGGAGCCTGATTCTGTGCTCGCGGGTCGCGGAGGCGGGACCGCTGCTGATCCGCGCCGCTCGGCTCCTGCTTCCCTCACGTCGAGGATGGCGCGCCCTGGGGTGGGGGCTCCTGTGCAGTTTCCGCATTGGGCTGATCCTTCGCGGCCTCAATCGCTATCTCGCCTGGTGGATCAGCCGTCGGATCATCCGGCTGGCGGACATCTTGTCGGGTCGAAACCGGTTCTCCACCGGGGCTTACATGAAATGGGTGGCGAGAAACAACCCAGGGATCTGGAGACTCCCGACCTACAGCCGCGCCGCCGAGATGGAGTTCACCTTCACCGCGCTGGACCCACCTCCAAACGCTTTGGTGTTGGATATCGGGACCGGCCCTTCGCCGTTCATCCCCTTTGCGGCAACAAGGGGCATCATCTTAATCGGCTCGGACCCGGATGGTTGCATCCGAGACCTCCCGAGAGACTGCCTGCCGCTCCGGAGCGGAGAGCTCCAGGGTCGATTGACACTCGTCCAGGCGGATGGCCGGCGACTCCCCTTCCGCGACCATGCCCTCTCCTCTGTGGTCTCGATCTCCACGATCGAGCATATCCCGGAGAACGGAGACATCGAGATGATGCGGGAGGTTTCCCGAATTTTGGCGCCCGGCGGACGGGCGGTGATCACCACGGAGGGGGGAAACGAGTTTCGGGATTGGTGGCGCATCCAGAGTTTCCGCGTGGGCCTTCAATATGACACACGATCCCTGGCGCTTTCGGATTCGGCCCCCGACACTTCGGTCGGGTTCTACCGGACCTATTCCCCGGACCGGCTCGTTGAGCGTCTCGGCGCCGTTGGGGGATTGGATTTGATCGAGGCGGGTTACCTGGTGGACCGACTCAGACTGCGGGGGTGGTTCCCCGATCGCCCTTCGACATTCAAGGAAAAAATCTTGAACCCGTGGCAAAGTCTGATAGGTCGGTTCGCCATGAAACGGCTCCCCTTGCCGATCCCCGAGGGGACCGACCTGACCGGCGCGGTTGCTTATTTGATTCTGGAAAAGCCATCGAAGACCGATTAGAGCGGTTAAGGTCCGCGTTCGCGTGGAGCGCCTTGGAGTGCCACGCTCCGTCGTGGCAGGTTTTGCGGGGCCATGGGACGCGACAAAGCGCGCCCCTCCAACGCTACATTCGAGTGAGAAATGCTCTAGTTGTGCCCAAGAACAAAAGGAGCTTGGTGGGGGGAGGAGGGTTCGAACCTCCGTAGGCTGGCGCCGGCAGATTTACAGTCTGCTCCCTTTAACCACTCGGGCATCCCCCCGTCGGGAACCGCATCGCACTATACCCGCGCCGGGGAGAAACCTCAACCTCCATTGGGCGCGGGTCGAAAGCGCTCGTCCGGCTCATGGCTGCGCATAAGCGCCAGGAATTCGGTGTAATTGGTGGAATCCGCGGCTTGTTGGGCCAGGCGCGCATCCTGGAAACGTCGCCCGATGTCCGCCAAGATCTCAATTTGGGCGCCGTTGTCCTCGTGGGGGGTTAGGACCAGGAAGATCAGTCGAGCGGGTTGTCCGTCGAAGGAGTCGAAATCCACGCCGGTCTTGGATAGGCCCACAGCCAATATCGGTCGCTCCAGGCTCGCCACTCGAGCATGCGGAATCGCCAACCCGTTTTCCAGCCCCGTGGACATCAGTTGCTCCCGATTCCAGACCATGTCCACCACCTCGGCATGATTGAGCGCCGTCCCCCTCACCGCCCGCTCCGAGAGTTCGCGAATGACCTCCAGTCGGTCCACTTTCTCAAGAGAGGCGACGAACTGGGAGGAGGTGAGGAAATCGGTGAACCGGAGGGGCTTCTTGCGCTTGAGGACCCGCTGGATCATCGACCCGCTGCTCAGAGAGGTCACGAGCGCCATGACCACGAGTGCGACAAACATGGGCTCGTCGATGACCTTCCGCTCCAAGGCGAGCAGTCCGAGGATGATTTCCATCGCGCCGCGCGCGTTCATGCCGAAACCGATGGCCCAGGCCTCTCGGGAGGGAAGCCCGCTCCAGCGCGCGGCCAACCCGCATCCGAGCACCTTTCCAACCGTGGCGACCCCCAGGACCACCAAAACAAGGAGCGGATCGAAGTGGTCGATGAAGTTCACCTTGAGGCCGATGCTGGCGAAGAAGATCGGCGCGAAGATGAAGGACACGAACTGCTCGATGTTGGAGCGGGTGCGCTGACGCATGTGTTTGGAATCGCCGACCGCGACCCCGAAAAGGAACGCGCCGAAAATCGCGTGAATGCCGATGGCCTCGGTGGCGGCGGAGCTGAGCAGGGTGAGGGTCAGGATGAAACCGAGGACCCCGCCAGGCCAACTGGCATGCGCCTGTATCCAAGGCAATGCCCGGTCGCAGAGCCAGCGCCCCACGGTCAGCATCGCCGCCGCGAAACCGAGCGTGAGGAGGATGGTCCGCGCGGGATGGTGGTGGGCGCCATCCCCGGAGTCCATCATGCCGAGGATCACCCCGAAGATGTTCCAGCCGATCAGGTCGTTCATGACCGCGCCGGCCACGATCACTGCGCCGAGGTCGGTGCGGTAAAGGTTCAGGTCAAGCAGAATCTTCGCGATGACCGGGAGCGCGGAGATGGTCAGCGCGGTGGCGAAGAAAAGGGAGAAGACCAGCGGATCGGGTGGAGGTGTCCTCAGGAGCGCATCCTGAAGGAACCAGGCGATGGGGAACGAGATCGCGAAGGGAACCACGATCCCCGACACCCCCACCGCGATGGCGACATTCCCCTGCCTCCAGCAGGAGGACAGGTCCACCTCCATCCCAGCGACCAGGAGGAACAGGGTGATCGCCACCAGGGTGAAGCCCTCAAGGGCCAGATCAATGGCCCCCTCGGGGGGGAAAAGAGTGGCGGAGAATTCGGGGGCAAGGGCGCCAAGGACTGTGGGGCCGAGCAGGATCCCGGCGAGGATTTCCCCCAGGACCGACGGCTGGTGAAGCCTGCGCGCCACTTCCCCAAGGATTCGCGCCATTCCGAGGAGGACCCCCACGGAAAGCAGGAAAAAGGTTATGTCGTGGTTGGATAGCCCGGACATGTCAGTCACGCAACAAAGCCCCGCCAGAGGGGAGCGTTACTCGGAAACGAGCGGGAAGGTTAGACCGAGGGTCAGCTCTTTCAAAGAGCGACGGCGGGAGTGGGGTTCACCTCCGCAGGTTCGTGGCTTCGCATCAGCGCCAGGAATTCCGTGTAATTGGTGGATTCGGCGGCCTGTTGGGCCAGGCGTGCATCCTGGAAGCGCCTGCCGATGTCCGCCAGAATCTCAACCTGGGCGCCGTTATCCTCCCGTGGAGTCAACAACAGGAAGATCAAACGGGCCGGCTGTCCGTCGAAGGAGTCGAAATCCACCCCCGACCTGGATATTCCAACCGCCAGGATCGGGCGCTCCAGGTCCGCCAAGCGGGCATGAGGAAGCGCCAACCCGTTCTCCAAGCCGGTGGACATCAACTGTTCTCGCCGCCAAACCGTCTCGATCACTTTTTCGTGATCCAGCGAGGTTCCCTTGACAGCCCGCTCGACCAATTCGCGGATGACCTCGAGCCGGTCAACCTTCTCCAGCGAAGCCACGAAGTGGGAAGACGAGAGGAAATCCGTGAAACGAAGAGCCTTTCTCCGCTTAAGAACCCGCTGGATCATCGCCCCGCTCCCCAGCGAGGTCGTCACCGCCATTACGACAAGGGCGACAAACATCGATTCATCAATGGCGCCAAGTTGGAGCGCGTAGAGTCCAACGATGATGGCCATGGCGCCCAACGCGCTCATCCCGAACCCCACCGCGATGGACTCGCGCCGGCTCAAACCGCACCAGGATGCGGCCAGGCCGCAACCGACAACCTTCCCAAAGACCGCAATAACCAACGTGAACACAACCAGGCTTGGGGAGAAATTCGAAACGAAATCGACTCTCAAACCGATGCTCGCGAAGAAGAGCGGCGCGAAGATGAACGAAACAAACTGATCAATCGTGGTCCGTGTCCGCTGACGGAGGTGGCGCGAGTCCCCCACCGCGATTCCAAAAAGAAAGGCGCCAAAGAGCGCGTGGACCCCGATCCATTCGGTCAAGGCCGCGCTGAGTAGCGCCAGGGTGAAGATGAAACCGAGAACCCCGCCCGGCCAACTGGTATGCGCCTGAAGCCACGGCAGCACTTGGTTCAGCGTCCACCTTCCCAAGGTGAGTAGCGCCAAGGCGTATGCCAAAGTCAATCCAAGGGTGGGGAGTGGGTTCAGGAGCGTGCTCCCCCCTGATTCGACCATCCCGATAAGGACGGCGAAAATGTTCCACCCGATCAGATCGTTCAGAATCGCGCCCGCGATGATGATGGTCCCGACATCCGTGCGAAACAGATTGAGGTCCATGAGGATTTTGGCGATGACCGGAAGGGCGGTGATCGAAAGCGCGGTGGCGAAGAAAAGCGCGAGAACCATCGGATCAGCGGATGAATTCCCGACAATCTTGTCGAGGAAAGACCATCCCAAGAGAAAGGCGCAGGCGAAGGGAAAGAGGAATCCCACCAGACCGACCACGATTGCGGCTTTCCCTTGACGAAACGCCAGGGAAAGGTCCACCTCCATGCCCGCCACGAGCAAGAAAAAGGCAATCGCGGTGGAGGTCATCCCTTCTAGGGCGACTCGGGTCGGACCGGCGGCCGGAAAGACCTCCGCGTACCACTCGGGAAAGAAGTGCCCCACAACTGTCGGTCCGAGCAGGACCCCGGCCAGGATTTCTCCAAGGACGGAGGGCTGGTGGAGACGGCGCGCAAGCTCACCGAGACCCCGCGCCGCGCCCAGAAGGATCCCCATGGACAGAAACAATATGGCTGTGTCGTGGTGAGAAAGGGTCTCCATCCGATCTCGCTTGCCTCAGAGATGAAGGAGATTAGGGGAACTTACGTCCCCAGCCAATCCCATGGCGAGACCGGCATCAGCTCCGTCGCTTGGACAAACACAGCGCGTGCAGCCCAGGGATTGCGGACGCCAGGTCAAAGGACTCCTCCTGATGTCCGATCAAGGCCAGGTCTCCTGCTCCAGCGCGCGAAAGAATTCTTTCCACAAGCTCCGCCCGGCGCTCCTCGGAAACGGCGGCCAAGGCGGCGAGCGACCTCGAATCGGACAGCGCGGCTTGCTCGGAAAGCAGCAGCGACAAGAGGCGCGCCCGCGCGCTCGCGCCGCCGGGGTAATCTTGGGGTGGAATCTCGGAGACCGCCCAGGCAATAGCGGGAAGGGTCTCCGCGATGGAGGCGGCGGAAGCAGGCGCGTCATTCAGAAGGAATCGAGCCGGGACCGGCTGCTCTGCCGTGACCTCAAGGATTTCCACAAGTGAGGCAAGAAGCCTCTTCCGCTCGCGGGCGGCGTGAGCCTGGAGCGCCCCCTGCCCTTCCCTGGCGGCGATCTCCTCGATCCGATGGAGCAGGGCGTGCAGACAGCAGTTGGCGTAAAGGTCCACACGCTCCTGACCGTTGCGGTCAAGGGCCACCGCGACCGGGGAGCCAGAGAGGATCATTCCGGAGGACTTGGCATGCTCGATCGCGTCCATCGCCCGGTCAAATGGCCAGCCGCCCCCAATGCTTCTCCAGGGATTCAGACGTTCCATCGGGAAGAAAGCGTGATAAGCCAAGTCGACCCTCGGGTCGCCCGGCAAGCTCGCGGACCACTTGGATCCCCAGCCGGAGAGCGGCTCGCGGCTCGCCCGTCCGCCGCCGGCCCGACGACTGTCATGCAGGGCGAGGGTTAGACGAATAAGGTCGAAGCCCGGATCGTTCCGCAGCGGGTTCTGCCCATCGGCGCCCGTGTCGCTCCCGCGCAACACCCAATCCAGAGGCAACCCCACCCAGGCGAACGAGCCCTTTCCGATCTTCTGGAACCAGACCGGACTGACCTGAGTCCCGGTCACATCAAACACACGGCAGGTGTAGGTCCCACTGTAAACAGTCGGGTGGGCCACGCGCGGAATCTCGACAGTCAGGAGCTCCTTTTGGAACCAGGACTGAAACGCCTTCTTGCGGAGGGTGTGGGTCTCCACCGGCGGCGCCTTGCCCCAGGCCACCGCCCATTCGCCTTCCACCTCCAGTTCGCACCCCGAAGTCGCCCCTTCGGGAACACGGTAGGCCACATAGCTCTCGCCTAGAAGTTCCCAAGCCATCGGCTCCCCAATCGAGCTGAAGGCCATCCGGCCACCACGCTCCCCCGCAACCATCGGCTCGGCTTCGAGAGAGAGCGGATGAAAGCCGGTCTTGCCGAAGCGAACCGAGTGAAGGCGCATGCCCGGACCATTCTCCCGTCTCGGATGGAGCAAGAGCACACCGCCCCTCTCAGGGAGAGGGACCGAGACCCGCTCAATCCCCTTCGCCTCCCCACTTGTGAGCGGCGTAAAACCCAGGGCGAAGGTATTGACCTCCGGGGAAAGCCCCTCCTCGTCCAAGGTTTGGCGAGATCCCGGATCGACCGGAATCCCGAACAACCGGATGGCGTAATCGGCCGGATCGGTCGCGCCCGCCTCGGTCCACCACCCCTTCCTCCCCCGAAAACCCTCAACTCCATCCACGAGGGTCACCTTGCCGCCCGCGAAAACATACCCGAGGAGGGCATCGAAGGATTCCCTCGATGGCGGCGATTCCGGATCCGGCGCGGCAAGGATGATTTCCCCCTGCTCGAGGAGGTCTTTCAGCCCCCCCTCGGAAAAGAGCGGGATCGGAATCGAGCGCTGGCACACACGATTGTGACGGGCCAGCTCCACCCAACGCGCCAGATTCGGGTATTTCAAGCCGAGGTCAAACCAATGCCGCAGAGCGATGCTTTGATCCCGAAGCGCCAGCGGGAAATCGGCGAGCGTCATCGCCCGTGAAAGGAGTCCGCCATTGGAGAGAAACAGCAGGCGAGTTTGGATCAGGTTGTCCTCGAGAACTTTCCTTTCCCGGGGCGAAAACGAATCCGGTTCGAGCGGGATGCGAGTGGCGATCTCCCGAATCCGTTCGGTCACCCACGCGCTCCATTTCGCGGCGAAGGCGGAGAAGTCGATCTTTTCCCCGCGCAGCTCGCTCAGTTCAGCCTTGAGGATTCCTTCGTTGTCCGAATGGAGGAACCCGAAGCGAATGGATTCGCCCGAGGGAATGGTCACATGCACGCGCCAGGAGGCTCCCTCGTGAACCGCCTCGAGGTCGCGGCCCTTCCAATTCGCCCCGACCTCTCCAAACCAGAGCGCGGAAACAAACGAATGTGTGGCGTCCAGGGGGTTTCCTTGGGCGTGAAGGAGTATCCGCTCCTCGCTCTTCCATTCGTGCCCGGGGATTCCCCAATCACGTTTCTCCTTCTTCGCGGGGGTCGCCCAGAGAGTGCGAAGGGGGACCGTTTGAAGATTCAGTTCAAGACGCGCCTCCGCGCCTCCCGAATTGCGGATCTCAAAGATCATTCCGGGATGGTCCATCCCCGTGGTCCAAGCCAAGGTTCCCTCGAATTGTCCCGAGGAGACGGCAAAAGCGGCGGAATAAGGACTTCTCCCCTGCGGCGAAAGCGCGCTCGCGGAGAATGGGATGAAGGCGCCGGACGAGTCCACGGTTCCCAATCGGAGGCCCCCCCCGAGACCCTGAAGGGGACGCACATCCTCGGCGGCCTCGCCGTATGGACGAGGATAGGCGGGAACCCAGGCGGGCGCGGTGTCGAGGAATGGAACGAAGGCGAAATCGAACCGAAGGTCGGAGCTCGCCCCCGAAACGAGCAAGGAGCCATCCTGGAACGGCCAAGTCCCCGCGGGCGGAAGCGCCCAGGCGGGGAACACATGCGCCGTTAAGGCAAGAAAGAAAGCAAGACTAGGCTTGCGACTTTGAATTCGGCGGAGAAACATGGATCCAATCCTTCGGATGGGAAGAAAATCAGCGCGAATGCGGCCAAAAGGCGGCTCTAGTCCAAACGCATTCTTCGGAAGCACGGTAACGGTTTGGGGGAAGGATTGCAAACCGGATGGCTTTGGGGGTACCATTTAAGCGAGGAAAGGGGGCATCCCGGAGTCGGGTTCCCTTCCCCGACTTGGCAGTGGGAGAAGAACGATGTTCGGCATCAACCACACGGAAATCATGATCATCCTGCTGGTGATGGTCCTTCTGTTCGGGGCCACCCGCATTCCCGAACTCGGGCGTTCGCTCGGACGCGGCATCAAGGAGTTCAAGATGGGATTGCGCTCGATCGACGAGGATGACGCGCCCGAGGGCGAGAAGAAGAAGCTTAACCAATCCGAGGATGTCTGAGGGGGTTTCGGAGGTTTCCACCCCCGCTTAAAGGAGCTCCACCCACCCCTTCGCGCGCAACCCTTCAACCACCTCCCGCATACGGTGAATGGCCTCCTCCGAGGCCACGAGGATCCGCTCCCCATCCCGGACAATGACCAGGCCCTCAACTCCGAGGGTCGCCACAATCCCGTCGGGGGAGTCGGACCCGGTCACAAGGGTGTTTCGCGTGTCGATGGCGAGGTGGCGGATGGTGGAAAGGTTGCCTTGCTCATCCAGTTCTCCCCCGCGAAGCCGTCGAAGCACCGCCCACGACCCGACATCATCCCAGGGGGCGCGGCAGGGGACAACCCGCACATCCCGGGCGTTCTCCATGATGCCATAGTCGATTGAAAGGCAAAGTTCGGGTGGCAACCCCAAGTAGAACCTGTCCAACGCTTCCGGCATGATCGAGCCGGAGTCCGCCGCGCACCGCGCGCTTTCCAGGAGAGCGGGCATCTGCCGCTCGAACTCCGCGAGGATGGAATCCACCCGCCAGATGAAATTCCCCATGTTCCAGAGGTGGCGCCCACTTCGCAGGTACTCCGCCGCGAGTTCCAGCGAGGGTTTTTCACGAAAGGCCACCAGCCGCGCCGAATCCCCATCGAGAATCTCCGCGACATTGCGCTCACACTCCAAGTAGCCGTAGCCGCTCTCGGGTCTGGTGGGAACAATTCCCAGCGTGACCAAACAGTGTTCGGCGCGCGCGACTCTGATCGCCGCCAGCAAGCTTGAGCGGAAGGCCTCCACATCCCCCAGATAATGGTCGGCGGAAAGAACCGCCATCACCGAGTCCGGTCCCCAGCGCCGTTCCGAGATCGCGGCGGCAAGCGCCACACAGGGCGCGGTGTTGCAGCTCTTGGGTTCGCCAAAGAGGTTCTCCTCCCTCAGGTCCGGAAGCTCATTCCGAGCGACCTCAAGGAGGTGACGGTTTGTCAGGGCAAGGATGCGCTCGGGCGCCGCCAGCGGGAGGATTCGATCCCAGGTCTCGCGCGCGAGAGAGCGCTCTCCAAGCAGGGGCAGGAACTGCTTGGGACGATCCACCCGGCTCCAGGGCCACAGACGGGTGCCCAGGCCGCCCGCCATCAGGACCGCGATCACCGCGCTCATCCGCCTTTACCCCGCGAGAACTCCACAAGGAACTTCTCCAGCAGAGTCTGGGGGTCTTCCCAACTCTGCTTGAGAGCGCGATCCAGGTGGAACAGGGCCTTCTGTTCACGGCGAAGCCGCGGCAGGGAACGTCCCGCCACCTGGGGTTTGATCTTCCTAATGATAAAGGGAGCCATCCCCTCCGGCGTCCCACGGCCTTTCGCCTCGGCGCTCTTCACCTGAAGTCGCTGCTGGTTCCAGGACAGCAGGGCCGGGACAATCCCATAGATGTCGGTCCCGCTCTCCTCCAGGGTCTTCATCGCCGCGAGCGCCTTGCCCGGATTTCCCTCGCCGAGAGCGTCCCCGGTCTCCCAGATCTTGGCTTGCGGCTCCGCTTGGGTGAGGGCCTGCCAGGTATCCAAGTCCGCTTCCTTCCCTTCCTCGGTGGCCAAGGCGACTTTTTCCAGATCAGCGGCCAAAACCGAAAGGGGGGCGTCCGAGGCGGTCATGGCCTCAAGGAGATCGGCCCCCAGCGCAACCTCCGCGCGCTTGGCCAGGGCCTGGATCCACTGTTCGCGGACCTTCCCTTTCGGGGGTGAGGCATCAACTTGAACGGAGCATTCGGCAAGGGTCTTTAGAAGCTGCGAAGTCGGCTTGAGGTCCCCGGTTTCGACAAGGACTCGGGTATGCTCTTTGGGGAGATCCCTGAGGATCCGAGCCAGCTCCGCGAGCTGGTTCTTGCCCAGCGTGGAAAGGAGTGGGACCTTCTGATTCTTGCGGTTGCTTGCCGGGGGATCGGTGAGGACAAGGACTTTCCTCAGGGAGAAGAACGAGCCGCCTCCCGCGGCGGCGCCGAGCGCGGCGATCCCGGGACTCCCGATCAGAAACTCAAGCGTGGCCTCCTCCTCGCCGGTCGACCACGCCATGACGATCCGCCGCCGGATTGTTTCCCGGATCAGGGCATCCTCGCCCCGGAGGTGGACCACGGGGGGCGGAGTCTCCGTTTTGAGCTGTTTGAGGAAGCCGAAGGCGTCCTTCATCCCCAACCCTCGATCAGGCGGCTGATGATCTGTTCGGCGATCCGACGGTGCACGTCATCCTCGCGCCGCCCGCTGGGGACATTCGACAGGAAGAACACGCCACGATCCGAGAATGTCTGCTCCGGCATCACCCAGAGACCTGTGTTCGGGTCGCGAGCGCCCGCGCGCACGCTGAGGGAAAGACTCTTGCCCGCGGTGCGGTTATCGTTGTTGAGGGCCACGGGCTGCAGGAGATACTCGGCGATGTCCAATTCGAGGATCAGGTCCGCGTTACGCCAATCATCCACCTGCCGCAGGCGGCCATCGCGCTGGAACTCCTCGACCATCGACTCGGTGAGTCGCTCCTCGGCGCCGTATTCGAGCGAGGAGTTTTTGGCCATGCGGATGAAGACAGTCTCATACTGGGGGGGAAGACTCCGGACCCCCGCCGCGCCGCAACCGGCGAGAATCACGGCCGCCAGGATCAAAATTTGCCGATGAAAACAAAGAAGGCGTAGATCCCGGTGAGGATCAGGGTCACCTTGTCCCGAATGGCGAGGAAATTGAAGCGCAAATCCCCTGACCATCGTCCCAGGAACTCGATGGCAAATCCCACGCAGAACACCCCGGCGTAGATGACGCAAAACGCGATTCCGATCTTGAACAGCTTCCATATCAGGCTCTTGATGACCGCCGTTCCATACCCAACCGCCACGGATCATCCCCTCCTTTTCGCGCGCGATGGTGAGCTTTACGCGGTGTCTTCCTGGTACTCGGACTCGAACACCGCCACCGATTTCGAGGCCTGGATAAAGGAGTCGTGCCAGAGATTGCGGATGTTGTCATGGATGATCGGCGATTCCTGCCGGATGTATTCGAGGGACTGACAGGTGTTCAGCAGGCCCTTGACCTTCTCGTGGATATTCCACTTCCCCTCGGTAACCGTCGCCAGGATCCGGCTGCGTTGAACAACCTGGGCCTTGAGGACCAGGAATTTCATTTCCACGTCATCCGGCAGGTTCGGGGCCTTCAGCGAATCCTCCATCATCTCACGGAAAGTCTTCCAACTTTCGATGAACCCCTTGGCCAGCTCATGTGGGGGAGGGCCGACATAGTTTTCAAGCGCCACGGTCTAGAGCCTCGTCTGTCAGTCGCGACGGAATACGCCCAGGCAAAATAGCACATAAAGGGCGAAAAGAACGATCAGCACGCCATTTGCAATTTCAAGATTCTGAGGGGTGAGAAAATCCATTGGGTTCGCTTTCCGGGATCAGCGTGGCCTCAGCCCGCGGACTTATCGCGTCGAAGATACGCGGTGAAGGCGCTGAGCTCATCCGAAATGTCCCGCTCGAAATCCTCGAGGTTGTAGGCTTTCACATCCCTAAGAATCTGCGTGATCAAGGCGTCGTTCAGGACATGCAATCGCTCGAGCTGAGTGAACGCCTGGGCCAGATGGCGCTCACGGACCCGTTGCGGATAGCGATCGTACATCCCGTAGCGCTGGAAGTTGTCCGCCGCCTTCACGAAGGTGGAGAAACTGGAAAGGGCCATCTGGTGGAGGTTGCCCTGGGCCGCCGGAGGGACCACAAGACGCACCCGATCATAGAGGCGCTCCGCCTCGCGGCGCAGGTCCGCGACCGCGATTCCAGCCTGGAAAACCTTGTAGGTGTCGATTCGGCTGGTCGGCGCGGAAGTGAGAATCATTTCATATCCCACTTCTTCCACCGGGTGCCACTGATCCAGGAAGCGAGTCATGTCATAGGTCCAGAGAACAATGTCCCGCATGTAGTCCAGCGCGTTGCGTCTCTCAATCGCGGTCTGGTTCAGCTGGTTGGCCTGGGCTTCCGCGGCTCGGAGCTGGTTGCCGATCCCGATGAAATCGATGGCCTCCGAGCCCTCCAGTTTGTTGCGGACCAGGAAAACCATGTCACGCGCTTTCTCATAGTTGTCCACCGCCGAGTTGAACACGCTCTGGGCCAGATCACGGGCTCCGATTTCACGCGCGTTGTCGATGTCGGTGCGGACCTTCTGAACACGGAGATCGATACTGTTGAGCGCGACCTCCTGCATGCGGCCAAGTTCCGACTCCACCTGGGCAAGCGCCCTCACCCCTTGCTGATAGTAGTCCAGCTCCGGCTTGAGCCGATCCAGGACGGGATCGTATTGGACCGCGGCCACCTGCTCGCGGAGCCCGCCGCCGGTTGTCTCCACGAACTGGATCAGCCCGCCGCGCTCGACCTCGCCGATCTTGGCCACGAGCTCCTCGCGCTTCGTGTTGAGGTTGTGGATCTTGGTGGCCACAATCTGCTTGCCGACCGCGTCCTTCCCCTCTTCATAAAGGGCGAAAACCCTGGGGAGATCCGCTCGAAGAATCGCGTCATCCACCGCGCCGATCCGGGCCGTCGCCTCGGCTAGAAAGGCGTTCCCGAAATCATCCTGCACATAGGACTTGAGCTGATTGACCAAGTTGTCGTACTCCCCTCGAACAAGCTGAGCCTCGTCCGCGAGCTTGGCAAAGGTCCGTTCGGCCTGGGCGCGTCCGGCCTCGGCTTGCTCATAGGCGGACTGGAAGCTCTCCTGGGCGAAAAGCTGCTCGGCCTGGGAAAGTGAATTGGAGGTCTCGCCGAATTCCGCTGCGGCATAGGTCGCCCCCCGGCCGGCATCCGCTTTCGCGACCTGAGCCTTCAGTTCGGCGATGGACTGGGTGGCGCGCGCGCGCCATGTCCGCACCTCGGAGGCATTGGCCTTCTCAAGGGCCGAATCCGCCAAAGTCCGAGAGGCGGCGTAATCACCCGCCTCCATCTTGTCGCGCGCCTCGGCAAGGTCGACCAGGGCCGAGGCAATCGCCTCGGAGTCATAGTCTTGAGCGAGCGCTCCGATCGCGGAGTCCGTGGCCTTCTTGGCGTTTTCGATCTGGTTCATCCGCGCTTGGATGGCAACTTCATGGGCCTCTTCCATCTTGTGAAGCGCGGCTCGGAAATCCTTGTTCAGGAAGGCCTTCCCCGACTGATCCAGGGCATCCAGCGCCTGATTGTAAAGCGCCGCCGCGTAAGATGGCGCTCCTGACTGGCGGGCGCGCAGGAGTTCGCGCTCGGCGTCCGGCTTAAGCTCTTCGGTCCTCAAACGATAGGCTTCTTGGGCGGCGGCCTCGGCGCGGGTCCGGGCCTCCTCGGAGGACTGAATGGCCGCCTTCCAGTCCGAGGTGGCGGCCCCGCCGCGGGCCTTTTCGAGGCTGCCATCAGCCTCCGCCAGCATCTCCGCGGCGCGTTCGCGCGCACCCGCGGAAACCGCCTCTCCATGCGCGCTCTCGGCCTCCGCCAAGCGGTTCTGCGCCACCTCGCGCAGACGCGCCTCCAAGCCGAGGATCTTCTGCTCGGCCTCGTCGAGAGTCTTTTCCGCGTCGGCGAAGGAGCCGATCCCGACCTGCCCGCTTGCATCCTCGATCAATCCCTGGATCGCTTGATACTCGGCGGTCACATACTGATAGGCGCCCTTGCCCTCCATCTCCAGCAAATTGTCCTGATCCTCGCGAATCCGCAGGGAGAGCTGCACCGAGCGCGCTTGTCCGATGGCTTCCTCGATCGCCCCCGCTCCGGTCTCCAACGTCGCCTCGGCATCCTCATAGAGGATATCCTCCAGTAGGCTCTTGGCACGGTCGCGCGCGGCGACCGCTTCACCATACTCCTCCGAGGCGATGCGGGCGGTATCGTACTTAAGCGACTCTTCGAGCCGAATCTCGAGCTGCTCGATCTGACGGCGGATGTCATCCTCAAGGCCACGGGTCTCGCCGCGGGCGGTGCTCAGCGCGGCGTCCGCCGTCTCGTAGGCGGCGTCAAAGTTCCCCTGCTGGAGTTGGGTGGCCGCGCCGTCGGCATCCTTCTTGGCGGCGTCAATCTTCTCCAGTGATGCGCCCGGCTCCGCCTCGGCCAGTTTGATCAGGCGATTGGCCTGCTCGATACGGGCCCGCGCGCGCGCCTCCCGCGCCCGCTGCTCAAAAGCTCCAATGTCCCGCTCAAGTGGAGGAAACTGGGTCAGCACCGCGCGGTAGCTGGCCGCCTCCACCAGCGCCTTGGCGCTCTCGATGGCCTCGGGGACAATTTGGGATTCGGGGACATACTTGAGCACATCCAGGTTCACGGCCCTCTTCCAGGCATCCTCAATCCGCGAGATCAGCTTCTGGGAATTGTCCTTCTCCAACACCGCAAGGGATGCGGTGGCCTCATCCAGGAAGGCCTTCGCCTCCTGGAGCATCTTGTCGTAACCCTGATCCCCCTCGACCACCTGAACTTGGGCTTCCTGAATCTGCGCGACCCGTTGGTCAATTCCCGCCCCGCGCTCCACCAGCGCGGTTTCCTCCGGGGCAATCGCCTTGATCTGAGCGAGAGTGGCGTTCATGCGCTCCTGAAGCGCGATCAGATCGGTCTTCTTCTGCTGGATCACCGCCTTGGCCTGCGGAAGCCGTGAGCGGATCTGCTCGATGGTGGACAACGCCGAATCCCCAAGTCCCAACGCTTCATCGAAGTTCTTGCCCTCGACCGCCGCCTGGGAGTCGCTGAGAGCCTTATTCGCGCTGGTGAAGAGGTCCGGGAGGAAGCGGTTGGCCTGCTGCGCCTGAACATCCGCGAGCTGCGCCTCCACCTCCTGGTTCTTCTTGTTGGCCTGCATCTTCTTCCACAGGCCGCAGCCCGAAAGGGTGACCGCCAGCGCCAGCGCGAGCACGCCCAAGACATGGCGGGTCAGGCTCTTGGGGGAAGTGGGCATCATTGCTTGTCCTCCTGATCCAATCGGAATTGGATCGAAATCAGGGTGTCCTGGAGATTCAGAAACACCATGTGCCAAAACTTCTCAATCTTGTGATAGTTATCCTTCTGCGTCTTGGAGACCTTCTCCAGGTTCACGATCATCCGCAGCAAATCAGTGAGCAACCCACCGTTGATGTACAGGTCTCCCAGCTGCTCAAAGAGGAACTGGTGTCTCCTGGCCACCTCGGATTTCATCTGGAGGAACTGGTACTCCGATTGGGAGGTCACGGGCTCTCCCAAGAATGCATGGCGGAACGCCCAATAGAACTGGGTCCACAGTTCCAGAAAGGAACGAATCCCGGCGACACACTCCTCAAACCGCTCCCGCTCCTTGGGCGGGATAGCGGCCGAAGCGCTTTTTTTCGCGGCCATCTCTCGAAAATCCTCCACATCCTCCACTCCCCGACACCAAGACGGGGACCAGAGACAAAAAAGCCCAAACTCAGAAAGCGAATCCCAGCGCTCCCCCGGCAGGGGTTATCGGCGAGGGAACCCCCACGTTGTATCCCGAAGGAACAGGCGGCACGCCACCCGGAATCAGGCCCGCCCCCGGTCGAATTCCGCCGCCATATCCGCCCCCGCCATACCCACCATAGCCCCCACCATACCCGCCGTAGCCACCGTAACCGCCACCATACCCCCCAAAGCCCCCTTGCGCGCCATAGCCGCCGAGCCCCAAGTTTATGCCCGCGCGAAGCCCGAGCGTGGAAAGCGCGCCCGCGGTGCCCGAACGGTACTCCGAGAGCTGAACAGCCGAATACCCCCCCGGAAACCAGCTCGCATCCGCGATCTCAGTCCCGGCCAGGGCGGCCAGCATCTCCTTTTCCACCTTGACTTTCTTTCCAGTCGAAAGGGCCAGGTTCCAGGTGTCCACCCCTTGAGACTCCCTGCGAGACTGTTGGGAATTGGATTCCAGTCCGGTGGGCGGGTCGACCCGATCATTGAAGGGGGTTAGATCCTTCCCCTCGGCGTTCTGGTAGGCCCGGATGATATCCAGGCTATCCCTCATCACGAAGGCGTACATGCGCTTTTCCAGCGAGGAGAGGCGATAGACTCCGGGCCCGGTGCGAGTCTCCGGCTTCCATGGGACATCCTCGGCGTCCCAATCGAGCGAAACCACCGGCAGATCGAAAAAGCGCTGGGGACCATCCGGGTGGGCCGCGACGGCAAACATGATGCCTTTTAACTCATCATAGTTCGCGGCCGTGCGCGGACCGATGAAATCCGTGGAATTGACTTGGATTCGAGAGGGGACCCCATCGCGCGGGACCTCATCCCCATGCCGGCCATTGTCATATTCTCGAACTGCTTCCTTGCGGGTGAGCTTGTTGGGTTGGACAGTCACGTCATTGACAATCATCCGTCCGTCCACGGCGTCATAGATCCGGCTCGCGCCCTTCTTTTGCCAGCCCTTCTTGGCGGTGACAAAGGTCTCGGCCTGCGGCTCGGCGGGCTGGCCTGGCTGCCCCCCTTGCGCGGCTTTAACCGTATCCTGAAAAGCTTGGTTGGCCGCGCCTGCCCCCTCGATGTAGCTTCCCGGCGCGAGACGTTCCTGGTCGGCTTGGCTCCCTACAGTGAGGTCGCTTTTTATCTCCACTTTGGGGGGCGGGGCTTGCGCGAAGCCTAGGACCGGATGGAACAGGCATGCCCCCAGCGATGCGATCAGGCTCAAGGCGCGCTTTCCGTGTGTCATTTTCGTACCCTCCACCCTTTCGAGACCGCCTTGCGGAGATTCAGTCCCCTTCAGCCGGTCCAGTAGCACGGCCCGAAGGAAATGCCACGAATTGGAGCGATCCTCCAGCGTGTGGGATGCGACTGCCCGGAAAATCTCACCCCTTCCGGAAAGGCGCACCTCTCCTTCCACCCCGGAAAAGTATATGAAGGGCCGACAAAGAGTGTCAATAAGGCGTGGATAATCCGCCGAAGGCGGCAAGCCTGGTTTCAGGGACGGATATCCACCTTGAAGAGCTCGGCGGCGGGGATGGAGAGCAACCGCCTTCCCCTGTCCTCGACCTCCACGGACTCCGCCTCCCATGCTTTGAGAAGCTCCGTGGCCTCCGCGCTGAGGCGAACCGTGATTCCTGCTCCCGTGTCGTCGCGTCTGAAGTGCACGCGGATCTCCTCGCTTGGAGTCTGCCGGATGTTTCCCTTCCCCATGGTGGCGCCGGTCGCCCACTGGAGACCATCCACCAGACAGGATCGCGGGGGAGAAATCGGTCCCTGGACCTCCACGGTGAGGCCAAAGTATCGCGGGATATGATGTTGGCCGATGGCCAGCTCTCCCATCTTTGCCCCAAGGACTACAAACGGTCCCAGGTGACCATGGAAACGAACCAACTCCGCTTCCGTGACCGGCGGTGGAGCACCTGAGTCTTCTTTGGCGGGGATATCCGAGAGCGCCACTCGGAAGGATAGCAGGACCGCCAAGTTGGCCAGGAAAATCCAGGCCCGATGAGTATTTCGCATGACAGACCTCCCGCTGTGAATCGCCATGGCATTCTCCCGACCGCTTAGGTTTCCGGTGGAGAGAGCCTTGGGTTTTGAGCGTTGTCCTGGTACCGCCGGCAACGGACCAAGTCACCGTCGCTCCGGGTCCCATTCGTGGGTGAATAGACCTTGTTGGCCTTGATATCGGCCCCACGATCACCATCCGGTCCGGCTGAAACCATCCGCCATTGCCCCCAGGCGGGGATCAGCCCGGAGGCGAAGGGCGGTGGCGAGGGGCCGAAATTCGCGACATGCTGGTCCAGGTTCAGGTACTCGATCTGCTTCAGGACACTCCGAGCATCGAGATTTTCGGCGAACAAATCGGCGGGAACCGAATCGAGATACCCGACTGGGGTGGTGATGGGCGCCCCGACGAAGGCCATCAGGTCGCTGAGGGAGTTGGTTGTCGCCGGGTATTGGATCGCGCCGCCCGGATCGACTCGGCCATAGGGAGGGTATCTTCTCCAGTCCAGGGCATAGGATTCCACAGCGAGGGAAAAGGTCCGCATGTCGCTGACCACCCGCGCCGCCTTGGCTCTTATTTGAGCCTCAATCAGGTTCGGGAGCGCGATCTCCATCAGGATCAGGATGATCGCGACCACAATCAGCAATTCGATCAGTGTGAATCCGCGCGTGGCCATCCTGGGGAGCTCTGTCATACGAATTATCATTTTGTATGATCGTCTGACTCAGCCCCGGAAAAGTCAAGGGAGCGACTCCGAGAGGCCCCCTCAAGGATTTCTTGACAGGTGAATAGGCTGCTTTACACTTCCCGGCGATTGATTCGCATTCATCTTTACATGCTTATTTCGGACCGGTCTCGGAATCTTGCATCCGGCTGAGCGGTCCGGATGGCAGCCTTACCGGAGGGTCTGCAAATGGTTGAGATCGGCAAAAAACGCAATGTCGCCGTTGTCGCCCATCACGGGGCGGGAAAAACCAGCTTGGTGGAGGCGATTCTTTATCTGACCGGCAAAGTCGACCGCCTGGGTCGAACCGATGATGGAACCACCTTTTCGGATTTCACCGAGGAAGAGAAAGACCGCAAGGTTTCAATCCACTCCACGCTCGTCCACCTGGAATACAACAAGCACTCGATCAACCTGCTGGACCTTCCGGGGTATTACGATTTCATCGGGGAGGTTCGAAGCTGCTTGAACGCCTGTGGCGCGGCGCTGTTTGTGATCAACGCCACCTCGCCGGTTGAGGTGGAGACTGAAAAGGCCTGGGCTTACGCCGATGAGTTCGATCTCGCAAGGATCGCGGTGGTCAACCAGCTCGACAAGGAGCGCTCGGATTTCCCCAAAGCGGTCGAGGCGCTTCAGAACTCGTTCGGCGCGCGCTGCGTGCCGATCCAAGTCCCCATCGGCAAGGAATCCGGGTTCTCCGGGGTGGTCGATCTGATCTCGATGAAGGCCTATGGGTTCGACGCCAAGGGCAAGCACAAGGAGCTCCCCGAAATTCCCGCCGACTGCCAGGAGCTCATCTCCCGCTATCGCGAGCGGATGCTGGATTGCGCCGCGGAGGTGGATGAGGCGGTGATGGAGAAATACCTGGCGGGAGAGGATCTCACCCGCGAGGAGATGCTTGATGGTCTCAAGAAGGCGGTCGCGGCCAAGACCTGCGTGCCGATTCTCTGCTCCTCGGCCGCCAAAGCCATCGGGACCCAGCTGGTCCTTGACGCCATCGTGGATTTCCTCCCTTCGCCCGAACGCAAGAAGACCATCAAGGGGCATCGACCCGGCTCCGAGGAGCCGGTGACCCTGCAGGTCGGCAAGGATGACTCGCTCGCGGCCCTGGTCTTCAAGACCCGCATCGACCCGCACGCCGGGCGCCTTTCTCTGGTGCGGATCTGGAGCGGAACCTTCAAGCCCGACACTCCGATCCTGAACTCCACGACCGGCAACATCATCAAGGTCCACAACCTCCTCCAGGTGAATGGGAAGGAGCAGAATGTGATTCCCGAGGCGGGACCGGGGGACATCATCGGAATCGCCAAACACGATGATGTCAGCACCAACGACACCCTCTGCTCGCCGGGGAATCCGATTGTTGTCCCCCCCACGGAATTCCCCTTCCCGCCGCTCCAGATGGCGATCCGGCCGGTTAACAAGGGGGATGACGAGAAACTCGCCTCCCACCTCCACAAGATCGAGATGGAGGACCCCACCTTCCGAGTGCGCCGCGATCAAGAGACCGGCGAGGCGGTGATCCAGGGAATGGGCGAGCTGCACCTCGACACGGTGGTGCAACACCTGAGACGTCACGCCAAGATCGAGGTGACCCTCACCGTGCCCAGGGTGGCCTACCGGGAAACGGTCACCGCGCACGCCGAGGGGATGTACCGTCACAAGAAACAGTCGGGGGGCCGCGGCCAATTCGGCGAGGTTCACCTCAAGGTGGACCCGCTCCCGCCTGGGACCGGATTCGAGTTCGCCAACGAGGTGGTCGGCGGAGTCATCCCCACCAAATTCATCCCGGCGGTGGAAAAGGGGGTCCTCGACACTCTTCCCAAGGGGGTGTTCGCGGGGTACCCGGTGGTGGATGTGAAAGCCACCGTGTTCTACGGCAAGGACCACCCGGTGGATTCCTCCGAGGCGGCCTTCAAGATCGCGGCGGCGATCTGTTTCCGGAATGTGGCCCGGGAGGCCAGGCCAATCCTTAAGGAGCCGATTGTCTCCGCGACCATCGAGGTGCCCGATGAATATCTGGGGGACACGATGTCGGACATCAGCTCTCGGCGCGGCAAGGTTCTGGGCATGGATTCGGTCAACGGCAAGCAGGTGATCCGGGCCCACATCCCGCTCGCGGAGATGTTCAGGTACTCGATTGACCTGCGCTCGATCACTCGGGGTCGCGGTTCATTCACGATGGTCCTGGACCACTACGAGCAGGTTCCCGCCGACATCACCCAGAAGATTGTGGCGGGCGCCACGCTCATGGAGATCGAGGAATAGAGTCCGGGAGCGGCTCCACCCCGAACATGGGAATACACGAGCCGCTGGAGCCTCTGAAGCGCGCCGACCTCCCCCCAAGGACCGCCCCATTCTGGCGTCTTGCCGGTCCGGGCGCGGTGCTGGTCGGCCTCTCCATCGGCGCGGGGGAGATAGTGATCTGGCCGAGGATGGTGGCCCAGCACGGCGGCGGGATGATCTGGGCCGCGGGGGTCGGGGTCTTCCTCCAGATGTGGATCAATTTCGAGGTCGGGCGCTGGACCATCGCCACCGGGGAGACTGTTTACACCGGGTATTGCCGGGTCTGGCGCGGCTTCGCGCTTTTCTTCATCGCCTTCAACATTCTGGGGTGGCTCGCTCCGGGTTGGGGCAGGACCTCCGGCCTTGCGCTCAAAGCGCTTCTAGTGGGACCCGATGGCTGGGGGAGCGACACCACCTGGACCGTTCTCACCTTCTTCGCGGTGGCCGCGCTGCTCTTCGGTCCCAAGAAGATCTACCGCTCCGTGGAATGGAGCATCGAGGCGCTGGTGGTCATCATCACGGCCAGCCTTCTGGTCCTCGCCTTCGCGGTCGGCACTCTTTCCGCGCTCGGGGAGATGGCCTCGGGCTTGGTCAATTTCGGATACAAGCCGCCCGGCATGACGGTCAAAGAGCTCTTCATCGCGATTGTGTTCGCGGGGGCGGGCGGCACGGCCAACCTGTTCTACACCTTCTACCTTCGCGACAAGCATATCGGGATGGGGGCGCTGGTTCCGAGCTTGGTCAATCCTCTGCGCGGAAAGGTGGAGGCGGTTCCCTCCACCGGATACCGGTTCCCGGACACCCCCGAGAACCGGACCGCCTTCCGCAGCTGGTGGCAGTATGTTGTCTCCGATCAGATGTTGTTTTTCTGGGGGCTGAACTCGATCACGATCCTCCTGTTCATCTTCGGCTCGCTCGCGGTGCTCCACCCGCGCGGGATTGTTCCGAGCCAGGGCACGTTGATCTGGGACATGGCGAGCCTCTTGGGGGAGGTGTGGGGCCCGGCGGGGCGCACCTTGTTCCTGGTGGTCGGAGTGGCGACTCTCTTCAGCACCCAGCTCACGCTCGTGGATGGAGTCTCGCGCTCCATCGCGGACATTGTGTACACCAACTATGTGGGGGCCAAGAAGCGCCCGCTCGCGTGGTGGTATCTGGTGGTCGCCTCGGTCTGGATGGTGGTTGGGTGTGGGATCACCTATGTGATGGAGAAGCGCGGGGTGAGCGAGCTCGGTTTCCTGTTCAACGCGGCCTACATGGGGGGCTTCGCGATGGCGGTGTACACGCCCCTCACCCTGTACATGAACCACCGCCTGCTGCCGAAGTGCGCCCGGCCCGGCCCGATCTGCACCCTCATGCTGATCGTCGCCTCGATCCTCTACATCGGTTTCGCGGCGGCTTGCCTCTATTGGGAGGTCATGGGATAGACCGAATCGGCGCTTCGGATCGCAGGCTACCTGGGCGGCAGGTATCCGCCCGAGGGAACCGGTGCGGCTCCAGCGGGGATCGTGGGACGCGCGGGTCTCGGCGGCTCCTCGGGTGGAGGTCCCACATACTCCCATTCGCCGCCAGGAGCTTGGTCGAGGAGCCAGCTGAGGTCCACAACCCTCGCGGAGGCGGCGGGGGCGGGTGTCCGCGGCCCGCTTGATGGAGTTCCCGCGATCAGACTGGCAGAGGGAGCGGGGGGACTAGCCGAAGGCATGAACCGAAGGTCTGGGGGGCATCCCTCGCGTTGATTGTAAAGCTGAGGGGCCGAGGTCCCCTCGCCGGCCTGGCCCTGGTACTGTTCCAGGAGCGCGCGATTCTTCTCGGCCTCTTCCCGCCACTTGGCCGTTTCATCCGTGCAGCGTTGGGCATCCGCCTGCGCCTTGCGCGCGAGCTCCTGGGACTTGCGGACCTCATTCATCATCAGGGCCAGGTCATACTTGTGAATCGCGAGCTCCCGTTGACCCAGGCCGAGGGCGATCGCGGTCATCTCCTCGCGCTTCCTGGCGAGCTCGATCTCGCGCTGGCGGATTGATTCGCGGAGCGGTTTCTCCAGCGCCTGAACCAAACCCTTGACCGCGAAACGTTCGGCTTCGTTGAAGGCCCCCTCCTCCAGCCGTCTCCCGCGCCCGCCTTGGTGGAATTTCTCAAGACGCGGAAAGCCATCCTCGTAATCATACAAGACCGCGCGCACCCCCACCCGGTATTGGAGGTCCTCATCCACCCAAAAGCGGTCGTAATCGGTCACCTCGAAAAGCGCGATGTAGTCGCACTCGAAATCCGGCATCATCTTGCGCAGCAGGTCCATGGAAAGTTGATTGCGAAGACGGTAATCGGCGAGGATGTGAGGCATGGCGGTGTAGAACCCGGTCTTGATCGGGTTGTCCGGGAGATCGGTCACCAGCCAGACCTCGCTCGCGAAGGAGCGCAGCGAGTTGGTGAATTCGGAAGCAAGACGGGTGTAAATCGGGGCGTTGATCGGATCATCGATCACCGGAACGACCAGGATGCGCACCCCGGCGGGATTGGCGCGGGTGAGGGAGAAGATCCGGTATTCTTGGATCTGCTTCCAGGGGTTCAGGTCGGAAAGGGTCCAGGCGCGCGCCTCTCTCTCAGCGCCGAAGAGGACCCCGGCGGTCAACGCGAGCGGGAGGAAGGCGGCGGTAAAGGATGCCGCCCGTGGAAAGATTTTCCGGTTTGGACAGTTCGACTCTCGGAGTGGAATCCGCATGTTTTCTCCCGGTTATCCCCTGGCCGAAGCAAGACTCCGGCTCTTGACCGAGAGAAATTACAGGTTTCGTGCCACTTCACCCATTACTTGAGAGTGGAGGCTCCCTCGCGCGCCGCGGAGAGGAGGGTGGGGGCGAGGTCGCGGCCATAGAAGCTCACGCTCGCCTCATATCCCCCCTTGTCATACTCCTCCGGCGCGAGAATGTAGCTGATCCACTCATCGGCAAGTCCACCAACAAGGACATGCCTCGCGTCCGTGGCCTCGGAGACCTGCTTGCCGAGCTCGCTCCCGAGCCCCGCGGCCAGTTCACCGGGAATCCCGACGATCACCAAATCCCCCAGGCGCAGGGAGACGCTCGCGGTTTCGCTCGGCGCAAGTTGCTTGAGCAGGTCCTCCATGATTTCGGGCCGCATTCCGTATTCCGTGCCGCCGGTCTCCATGAAGTCCTTGTGCCAAGTGCGCTTGGGGAGGGGGATGGTCTCGCGGTGGAAACTGAAGCGGTCGCACGGGCGCGCGGAGATCGACTCCCAGACCTTCACAGCCTCAAAGCCCAGCTCGCGCCCGTACCGTTCCGCGCGCTCCCAACGGCTGGGGCCGGAATCCGGTCGCGCCAGGGGGGACTGGTCCCCCTCCGCACCGTTGAAAAACAGAACGGTGACCCCCTGCCCGATCCAGGCCTCCAGCGTGCGCTGTAGATGCCCCGGCCAGCCCCCGGAAAACATCATCTCCGCCTCAGACATGAAGGTCGGGTGGGTGGCCCAATTGACCAAAACCGCGACGGGTTTGCCGGAGGTTTCCTCGATCCGTGTCACTGTCAGTGTCGGGTCGATATAGGTGTTCCCCTCCCTGCGGTTGCGCTTCCAGCCCTCTCCGATATTCTTCGATCCGGTTCCGATCCGGACCGGCCTGAGGTCCTTGGCGGCGCTCCTCACCACCTCGGCCAGTTTGGAAACCACGAACTCATAGAGTTCCGGTTTGTAGAGTCCGAGCTGCGGAATCGGGAAGGTGTTCATGGGGTTGATCTGATGGAGTTCGAGGCTGGCGTGCGAGTGGCTGGGGAGAATCATCATCGCCTCAAGGCTCCAGCCCTCGGAGGCGAGGTTCTCGACCACCGCGGGCTTGATCGCCGGAGGAATCCCCACGGCATCCAGGGTGACCAACGCGAAGCGCTTCCCTTCGCCCTCGAAAACCACCGCCTTGGCCCACACGCGGTCATGCACCCCGACCGCGGGCTTGCTCATGCGTTCTCCATAGCCGCCCAGGGTCGCGCCCATCCCCAAGGGGGGTGTGAGGTCCACCCTCGCCGCTCCGGCCTTGAGATCCGTCGCGGTCGCCGCCGCGGCCAGAAGCGTGGAGAGGAGGATGGCGCTCAGCTGTTTCATGGGAATCTCCTTGGGGACCGGCGCCGGGTGGTTCCCGCCGGCGCGTTTGGAGGGAATATACCTCGACCTCCCCTTCCAATGACAGGCTGTTTTTGAAACCCGCTTGGTCTAGGATGGAGGAAAGGAGAGCGGAGCGATGGAATACGTGCAACTCGGACGAACCGACCTGGAGGTCAGTCGGATCTGCTTTGGAGCCTGGGCGATTGGCGGATGGTGGTGGGGAGGCGCGGATGACGCCGAATCGATCAAGGCCATCCACGCCGCCCTGGATGGGGGTGTCAATTTCTTCGACACCGCCGATGTCTATGGCGGCGGCCGTTCCGAAACGGTCCTGGCGAAGGCTTTGGAGGGGCAGAACGGGGTCTACATCGCCACCAAGGGAGCGGTCCAGTTCGACAGCCAATGGATGACGGGCGTCTCGAATGAAAAGGGTTACCTCAAACGGGCCTGCGAGGCCTCCCTCAAACGTCTTAAGCGCGAGGTCATCGACCTTTACCAGGTCCATTGGCCTGACGAAAAGACCCCGGTTGAGGAGCCGATTCAAGCCCTTGTGGAACTGCAAAAGGAGGGGAAGATTCGATTCTTCGGCCTCTCCAATTTCGGGATTCGGGACCTCGAAACCGCGCTTGATGTGGCCCGCTATGAGTCGCTCCAACCCCAATACAGCCTCTTGCACCGGGAGATCGAGGAGGAAATCCTTCCGTTCTGCGAGGACAACGAGATCGGGATTCTCGCCTATAGCCCCCTGGCCTGCGGCCTGCTCACCGGGAAATTCACCGAGGATTCGGTGTTCCCGAAAGGGGACCACCGCGGCGAAAACCCGGACTTCCAAGGGGAGACCTTTCTGCGCAATCTGCGGATTGTGGAGTTGCTCAAGGAATACGCGGAGAAGCAGGAATGCACGGTAACTCAGCTCGCGATCAGCTGGGTGCTCGCCCATTCGGGGGTCACTTGCGCGATCTGCGGGGCGCGGAGGGACATGCAGGTGGATGAGATCGTGGAAGCCATCGACTACCCCCTTTCCGAGAAACAGGTCCTCGAAATCAAAGCGTTGGTGGAGCACTGCGAGTAAGAATCGGGTAGATTGGGGTTGGAGGAAGACCCCAACAAGGTCGGTCACCGAGTCCATGCTCACCCGCAAATTACGGATTGTCGGACAGGAGCTGCGAGCCCGGCGGCGCGCCCTCATGGCCAAGGGCTCGCTTGAGATCCTGATCCTGTATGTCACCAACCACTGCAACATGCGCTGCGCGCATTGCTTCTTCGCTGATAATCTCAACGATGGGACCGAGGATCTGAGTCCCGAACGGTTGGGACGAATCCTCCGAACACTCCCCCCCGTTCGGGAGGAAATCGCGATCACCGGCGGGGAGCCTTTCCTCCACCGCAAGCTCCCCGAGATGGTTCGACTCATTCACGACTCCCCGAGCGCGCGGGACATCCAGATCAACACCAACGGCTTTTACACCGACCGAACGCTCGCCTATTGCCGAGAGATGTTATCCTGGAACCGCAAGCGGCTCTCGATTCAAATCTCCTTGGATGGACTCGAATCGACGCATGATGAAATCCGAGGCATCCCGGGCGCGTTCCAGAAGGCCATGGCCACGGCGGAAAGGCTCCGCTCCCTCGCGCGCTGGGAAGAGCCGGGCTTTTTCAGCCCGGTTTTTCTGATGGTCATCAACAAGAAAAACTACACGGAAATTCGCCCCTTGGCGGAGTTCATCCGAAAAGAGTTCGGGATCGCGCTGGCCTTTGAGCTGGTGCGGGGCACGGAATTCAGCGCGTGGGAGATACCCGAGGACCTTCGCGAGGAGGGGTTTAACCCCCCCGAATTGGGGCTGCCCCCGGAATCCGATTGGGACAGGATTTACGGCGATGTGCGCGACTTGAACCGTGAAATGGACTTCCCCTTTCGTCTGTTCAACTCCAAGCTGAGGACTCAGTTCGAGATGCTCCGTAAGCGGCGCAAGATGGTGAATTGCGTCGCCCCCAAGGGCCTGACACCGGTCATCTACGCCAATGGGGATGTGGCGACCTGCGAGTTCTCCAAGCCTTTCGCCAATCTGGGAGACTTCGGGGATGATTTCAGCGCGCTGTGGGAGTCGGAAGAATCCAAGCGCAATCAGGCGGCCCTCCAGACCTGCTTCTGCACTCACGCCTGCTTCCTGACGCCGAGCATGCGCCATGATCTGCGCTCAAACCTTCGCCTGCTATCCGACCTGTGACCGCGAACGCGCCCGATGTCTCCATCATCCTGGTCACCTGGAATCGCCGGGAAGACCTCCGCGAGGCGCTCGACTCCATCCGCGCGCAGGAGGGGATCACCCGGGAGATCCTCATCATCGATAACGGCTCCACGGACGGAACGCTTGAATTCCTGGAATCGCTTGAGGATCCGATCCGAATCATTCGCAACCCGACCAACCGCGGGGCCTGTGTCGGGAAGAACCAGGGAATCCTGGCCGCGAAAGCCGAGGTGATCGCCTTCATGGACTCGGATGCCGTCCTCCTGAACCCTTGTTCCCTCCGTGACCTGAGACAGAGGTTGCTGGAGCATCCGGATCTCGGCGCGGTGGCCGGGCCGATCTACACCGACAGGGAGCTCGCCAACCCTTGGGTGTTTGGGATTCACTTCACCGATGATCTGTATATCGACTGGGAGAGATCACGCGGCGGACTTGGTGAGGCCGAGGCTCTTTCCACCTGTTTCATGGTGATGCCGAGGAAGGTCGCGACGGAGGTCGGGGGTTTTGACCCGGTCTTTTTCTACCAGCATGAGGACCTGGACTTCTTTGTCCGGGTTCGCGCGCTCGGTTACCGCGCCGAGGTCGTGGAGGGCTACCCGGTCTGGCACAAGGTGGCCCAAACCGGGCGCAAGGTGGACCGCTGGCTGGTGATGCACTTCCGCGAGGAGTGGCGGCATCAATATCTGCTGATCAAGTCGGTGGGATTTCTTCGCGCGGCGCGCCTGCTCGCGCGTAACTTGATCGACTCCTCGCGCATGCGAGCCTATTATGTCCGCCCAATCCGCTGGAGGAAGTTTGTCCTCTTGTTTGTGTTGCTCCCGATCCTCATGCTCTTGCTGGGACCTTGGATCCTCCTCCAACGCGGAAAAAACCACCTTGAGGGCCCGCGACGGGAAATGAGCCGGAAGCCATGAGGAAGATCGCGATTCTCGGAACCGGGCCCCTGCCGATTGAGCGGGATTCCTACATCTATTCCTCCTCGAACCGCACCTGGCATGTGGCCAAGGGGCTGCTCGACTCCGGCCACCGAGTTCATGTGATCGCCTTTCGCCCCACGCGAGTGGAGCGCGGCCAACGCAAACTCGATCCCGAACACAGGACCTTCGAGGATGGAGCCTTCACCCTCGATTCGGTGGAGGAGATGATTCACTTCCGGAACGATGCCTTCCTGCGCGCCCGCTTGGAGGGCTTCGGACCGGACCTTCTGATCGGGGTCAACGCCTTCCCGGCCGCGCGCGCCGCCGCGCTGGTCCCCTCAATCCCCTTCTGGGCCGACATGAATGGGTTTGGAATGGGGGAGGTTCAGGTCCGAGCGCGCTTGACCGGACGGGATGAGGCCATTCCTCACGGTTGGGGGGATGAGCTGCCGGCCCTTGTTCACGCGGATGTCTTTTCGGCGGCAAGCGGCCCGCAGCGTTACGCGCTGGTTGGCGAACTGGCCGCCATCGGACGGTTGCGCGCCTCGACCTGCGGGTACGAATTCGTCCATGTCATCCCCAATGGGCGCGAGGACCCGCCTCCATCGACCGATTCTCCGCCCTTGCGCTCTGATCTCCCGGAGGACGCCATCGTTGCGCTCTGGATCGGGTGCTACAATTATCAGTTCGACACCGAGAACCTCTTCAAGGGCCTCTCCATCGCGATGGAGAAGGACCCGCGAATTCACTTTGTCTCCACGGGCGGCCAGGTGGATGGCCACAACGAAATCACCTTTTCCGCTTTCCGAACCCAGGTGGATTCCAGCCCCCACCGGGATCGCTGCCACTTTCTGGGTTGGCTCGACTGGCTCGATTTCGATGCCCTGATGCGCGCCTCGGACCTCGGGGTGAGCATGGATGTTCCCTGCTATGAGACCGAATTCGGCGCGAGGAACCGACTCACCGAGATGATGCGAGTCGGCCTTCCCGCAATCACCACCGAAGGCCCCGAGATCGCCCGCGAGTTGGTCGAGTCCGACGCGGGATGGGTCGTTCCGGCGCGTTCGCCGGAGGCCTTCGCGGATGCCCTCTTGGCCGCCGCCGCCTCACCCGAGCTGCGCGCCCGAAAGGGCGCGAACGGCCGTCGCCTGTTCCTTTCAAGGTACACCCTCTCCGCAAGCCTGGCCCCGTTGCTGCGTTGGGCGGAAAACCCGTGGACCGCCCCGGACAAGGGCTCTCAACCGTTGCTCCTTCAAGCCAAGACCCGCGACGAGGGCCGCGGAATCCTTGGCAAACTCCGCCGCCTCACTAAAGGGTAAACCCACATTCCTTGTCCAAACCCACTCCGATTGGTAACCTGAAGCGTGCTTCAAACCTCTCGATTCACATCTCCATTCCCCGCCCTTCTCGGGCGCGCGCCGAGTGTCGCCGCCTTGTTCCTGCTTGTCTTCTTTTTTCCCTCTCAAGATGTCCATGCCGGCGATTGGCCGATGTTTCGAGGCGGGCCCTCCCTAGTGGGCCGAGCGGAGGGGATCCGGTTTCCCGACCGGCTGGAACTCAAATGGAAGTTTGAAACCAAGCGTCCGGTGAGGTCCTCCCCCGCCATCGTCCAAGGACGTGTGTATTTCGGCTCCAATGACAAACGGGTCTATTGCCTCGATGCCGCGAGCGGCGCGCCGGTCTGGTCGGCGAGCACCGAAGGTCCGGTGGAATCTTCGCCGCTCGTTCTGGACGGAAGGGTCTATGTCGGCTCCTCGGATGGGTTCCTTTATTGTCTGGATGCAAGCGCCGGTTCGCTCCTTTGGAAGTTCGAGACCGAGGATCGAATCCTATGCGGGCCAAACTGGGTTTCCCTACCCGAAGGGGGTCGCAAGGGGGTCCTTTTCGGCAGTTACGACGGCAAGCTTTACTGCGTTGATTCTCAAACAGGGGTCAAAATCTGGGATTATCTCACGGACAACTATGTGAACGGCTCCCCAGCGGTGGATGGAAAGGTGACCGTGGTGGGGGGGTGTGATGCCCGGGTGCACATTGTTTCGGTCACCGATGGACACAAGGTGGGAGAGGTGGACGCGGGCGCCTACATCGCGGCGTCAGTCGCGCTGGAGGGGGGACGAGCCTATGTGGGGCATTACGACAACGAGGTTCTCTGCGTGGACATCCCCTCCGCCACCGTGGCCTGGATCTACAAGGATCGGAACTTCCCTTACTTCTCCTCGGCGGCGCTGGGCCCGAAGCAGGTTCTGGTCGGCGGTCGGGATCGAAGGCTCCACTGCATCGACCGAAACACCGGAGCGGCGATCTGGGCCTTCCGCGCGCAAGGCAAGGTGGACAGCTCCCCCGTGATAGTCGGGGACAAGGTTCTCTTCGGAGCGGAGGATGGACGCCTCTATCTCCTTCGCCTCGCGGACGGCGCGGAGGTCTGGTCCCATGAAATCGGACAGGGGATGATGGGGTCTCCGGCGGTCACCGAAAATCTTGTCGTGATCGGCGCGGAGGATGGGGCTGTGTATGCATTCGAGCCGCCCCGGCGCTAAACGGAATTGGAGGACCCCATGACAACCGAACTCGCGCGCCCCTTGCCACTGGCCCCCCAGAAGGAAACCACGCCCGGGAATTACTTTGTCTCCAATTACCCGCCGTTTTCGTTCTGGACTCCGGAGCAGGTTCCCAAGGCGCTTGAAGTCCTGGATTGTTCCCCCCAACCGGAGACCCCTCTGGGTCTTTATGTTCACATCCCCTTTTGCCGTAAACGCTGTCACTTCTGTTACTTCAAGGTCTACACCGACAAGAACGCGGCCGAGATCCAGGACTACAACTCCGACCTGGTCCGGGAACTGGAGATGTACACGGGCAAGGCGTTCCTCGGCGGGCGCCGACCTCTGTTTGTGTATTTCGGCGGCGGAACCCCATCGTATCTCTCGGCCCGACAGCTTCTCGCCCTCGCGGAGGAGCTCAAGCGGGTCCTGCCCTGGGATCATGCCGAGGAGGTCACCTTTGAGTGCGAGCCGGGAACATTGAACGAGTCGAAGCTCGAGACCTTGCGCGAGATCGGGGTGACCCGGCTGTCGCTGGGGGTCGAGAACTTCAGCGACCATATTCTCGAGATCAATGGCCGGGCGCACCGCTCCCCGGAGATACAGCGTGTGTATGAGTTCGCGCGCTCCGTGGGTTTTCCGCGGATCAACATCGACCTGATCGCGGGAATGGTCGAGGAGACCGAGGAGAACTGGCGAAGCTGTGTCGAGAAGACCCTCGCGATGTCCCCGGACAGTGTCACCATCTACCAGATGGAGATCCCCTACAACACCACGATCTACCAGCGGATGAAGGCCGAGGGAAGGCTGGTGGCGCCGGTGGCGGACTGGGAAACCAAGCGTCGCTGGGTGAGCGAGGCCTTCGCGGCGCTGGAGGCCGCCGGTTACGCCATCGGCAGCGCCTACACCGCGGTCAAGGACCCCACCCGCGCGCGGTTCCTCTACCGCGATCATCTCTGGCGCGGCGCGGACCTCCTCTCGCTCGGAGTGGCCTCCTTCTCCCACATCAACGGAGTCCACCTCCAGAACGAGAAGGACTTCGAGGTCTACACCTCGCGGATCGAGCGCGGCGAAATGCCGATTCACCGAGGCTATGTTCTCACCGAGGACGAGCGCCTGATCCGCGAGACCATCCTGCAATTCAAGCTCGGGAAAGTGTCGGTCGGCTACTTCCAAGACAAGTTCGGAGTGGACATCCGCGAGCGCTTCGAGCAACCCCTCGCGAGCTTGCGAGAGGAGGGAATCCTCCGCGTGGAGGGGGATGACCTGAACCTGACAAGGGCGGGGCTGTTGCAGGTGGATCGCCTGCTGGAGCGCTTCTTCCCGTCGGCCCACCGGAGCGCGCGGTACACATGATCGGGCCGGTTTCGCGGAATCGCGAGCATGTCTATTACGATCCGTTGTTTCCGCTATGGGAGTTCTACCCGGACGGGATTCACCCCTCCGTCGCCCTGATCTCCCCGAATGACCTTCCAGACCCCTACCGGGCCCTTCTGGTCCACGACAAGGACATGACCCCCACGTTGGAGAGGCATCACGGCGGCCCGATTTCGCTTCGGTTGCTGGGCTCCCAACGCTCGGGCTCGGTCTACAAGCGGGAGGTGATCCTGGTGTTGGAACCGGTCGGGAAGCCGGTCGAGTTTGGAGCCATCCGAATCCACCTGTCCCGGTTCCCGCTCGAGGCGCGCATGGATATCGTCGAAAACCGGATGCCGTTGGGAACCATCCTCAAGAAACATCGTGTCGAGCACAAGTGCCGCCCCTCGGCCTTCTTCAAGGCGGCGCCGGACACGCTGATGCGCGAGGCGCTCGCCTCGGGGTCCGTTCCCTTTCTGTTCGGACGATGCAACACGATGACCGACGGGCGGGGATTGCCGCTCGCGGAGGTCGTGGAAATTCTGCCGCCCGCCGAAATGCCGGCGGCTCAAGGAGCGCTTGATGTCAACTGTCAGAACTTGTGACGCGGTCATCATCGGAGGCGGACCGGCCGGCTCGACCGCGGCCGCTGTCCTCGCCGGAAAGGGCCGTGACGTCGTGGTCCTCGAAAAGGAAAAGTTCCCGCGCTACCACATCGGGGAGTCCCTCCTGCCTTACGGTTACTTCGTTCTCGACAAGATCGGGATGCTTTCCAAGATGAAGTCTTCCCCCTTTGTCAAGAAATACAGCGTGCAGTTTGTCAGCATGGACGGTAAGGCCTCGATCCCGTTTTATTTTCACACCCATCTGAACCACGAGGCGGGGCAGACCTGGCAGGTCGAGCGCGCCGAGTTTGACCAGATGATGCTGGAGAACGCTCGTGAGCGCGGGGCCGAGGTTCACGAGGAGACCCCGGTCAAAGAGCTCCTCTCCGAAGGAGAGGCGGTGATTGGAGTCCGCGCGGTTCGCAAGGATGGAGTCCCCTTTGAGGTCCGCGCCCCGATCACCATCGACGCGAGCGGACGGGATGCCGTGGCGGTGACCAAGAACGGCTGGAAGATGAAGGACCCCTACCTGAACAAGGTTGCCACCTGGACCTATTACAAGGGCGCGCTGCGCGATCCGGGAGTGGATGAGGGCGCCACCACCGTGGCCTATGTCCCCGAAAAGGGGTGGTTCTGGTATATCCCGCTCCAGCGCGACCTGGTCAGTGTGGGGATTGTCGCGGAACCGTCTTACATGTACCGCGAGGGCCGTGCCCCGGAGCGAATCCTCAATCGTGAGATCGAAAACAACGAGTGGCTCCGGGACCACCTCTCCCACGGGGTTCCCACGGGGAAGTTTTATCACACGGGGGATTACTCTTACCGCTCCAAATACTGTGCGAGCGACGGTCTCGTTCTGATCGGCGACGCCTTTGCGTTTCTCGATCCGGTGTTTTCCTCCGGGGTCTTTTTGGCGCTCAAGAGCGGGGAGCTCGCGGCAGAGACAGTGGACCGGGCGCTGGCGGCGAGTTCTTTCGGCGCGGAGGTTTTCGCCGATTACGGCGAAACCATGTGTCGGGGAATCGAGGCGATGCGCAGCCTGGTGTACGCCTTCTATGACCACGGCTTCAGCTTCGGGAAATTGATCCGGAAACACCCCCATCTCAAGGCCGATGTCACCGACTGCCTGATCGGGAATTTGCTGATCGATTTCAACGAATTGCAGAACGCCATGGCGGAGTTCGCGAAGCTGCCCGAACCGCTTCCCCACGGGCGCGCGCTGCTCGCGGTCGCATGAAGATTGTCCAGATCACCGCGGGGACCGGGAACTTTCACTGCGGCAACTGTGTGCGCGACAACGCGCTGGTGTCCGAGCTTCAGAAGCTCGGCCATGAGGCGCTGATGGTTCCGCTGTACCTCCCGATGGTGACGGATGAGCCCGCGCCCACGCCCCATGTCCCCCTCTTCTATGGCGGGATCAATGTATACTTGCAGCAGAAATCGGCGCTCTTCCGATGGACTCCGCGTTGGCTTGATGCCCTCTTGGACTCGGACCGACTGCTCCACTGGGCCGCGGACCATTCGGGAATGACCCGCGCCAAAGACCTCGGCGAGATCACTTTGTCGACCCTACGCGGCGAGGAGGGCCGTCAGGTCAAGGAGCTCGAGCGCCTGATCGAGTGGCTCCGCGAATACGGGCGCCCGGATGCGGTCATGGTCTCCAACGCGCTTCTCGCGGGCATTGGAAGCGCGATCCGCCGCGCGCTGGATGTTCCGGTGATCTGCACCCTTCAGGGCGAGGATGGGTTCCTTGACACCCTCGTGGCGCCTTATTCCGACGAGGCCTGGAAAACGCTCGCGGACCGGGCGCGGGACATCGACGCCTTCATCGCGGTAAGCCGCTATTACGGCGGTTTGATGAGCGGGCGCCTCAACCTCCCGGATGGAAAAGTCCATGTGGTCCACAACGGCTCCGGCCTGGTCGGGGCCGGGCTCGAACACCTCGAACCTGAATTCCCCACAATCGGCTACCTGGCGCGTCTGTGCCGGGACAAGGGGCTTGAGACCCTGGTGGATGCGTTCATCGACCTCAAGCGCGCTGGGCGCGCGAAAAACCTTCAGCTCCGGGTGGCGGGCGCGATGACTCCCAGCGACCAGCCGTTCGTAAACCGGCTCTGTGAGAAACTGAGCGCGCATGACCTCCTTGGGGATGTCGAGGTTCATCCCAATATCTCCCTTGAGGAGAAGGTCGAGTTTCTGCGGGGACTCACGGTGCTTTCGGTTCCCGCGACATACGGGGAGGCTTTTGGGCTGTATGTCATCGAGGCCTTGGCGGTTGGAACTCCGGTGGTCCAGCCGTACCATGCCGCGTTTCCAGAGGTTCTGGAGCTCGCCAAGGGCGGAACTCTGTACGACCCATCCCGGCCGGGGGGCCTCACCGAGGCGTTGGAGGAGCTCCTCATGGATCGGGCCAAGGCAAGGTCGCTTGGAGAGGCGGGAAGGCGTGCGGTGGAGGAGCATTTCACTTTGCGGCGGATGGCGGAGGGGGTGGCCGCTGTCGCGGAGAAGGTCCTCTCGGCGTGAGGGTCACCCGCATGCGTGGGATTTGCATTCCCGCGCGGGCAATCCTGAGGTGATGTCGGAGTCGGTGGAGGGATGACAGCATGGCCTACGAATTCCGATATGAACGTCGCATCGAATTCTCCGACACCGACATGGCGGGGATCGTGCACTTCGCCAATTTCTTCAAATTCATGGAGGCGGCGGAGCACGCCTTCTACCTTTCGCTCGGATTCTCGGTCCATGACCTGATGGGAGGTCGGGTGGTCACCTGGCCGCGAGTCGCGGCCGAGTGCCGCTACCGTCACCCGCTCCGCTTCGAGGACCTGATCGAAGTCCACCTCTTGGTCAAGGAAAAACGCCGCAAGTCGATCCGCTATCTGTTCCTCTTTCACAAGGTGGGGGAGGAGCCGAGGTGCGAATACGCGCGCGGCTCGATCACGGTGGTCTGCGCGGGGCAGGAGGCCCCGGGCATGCCCTACAAAGCGATTGAAATCCCCGAGGCGATCGGATCGAAGATCGAAACCGCCCCCGAAGCGGTCCTTGCGGCCTTGGAGCATGAGGAGAAATGACCATGCGATCCATCCTCCCACTCGAAAAGACCTCTTGTCTGCTACTCCTTATCTTCACAACTCTCCCGGTCTGGGGAGCCGATTGGAACGCGGTCGAGGCGGGCGCGAAGCCGGATGGACAAACCGACTGCACCGAGGTCATCCAGAGGCTTCTGGACCAAGCCGGCGCGTCCGGCGGCGGCACGGTCTACCTCCCGGCGGGGCAGTATCGGGTCGAGGGCAATCTCTCGATCCCGGCGGCGGTCACGCTCAAGGGTGTTTTCAATGTCCCCCCGACCACCCGTCATGAGGGCAGCCCCGACCTGCATGGAACCGTGCTGCTGGCTTTTGCCGGACGGGGATCGCGAGAGGGCAGACCTTTCATTCACCTTGCCGGGCACATGGCGGTCCTTTCCGGGGTGATCGTGCGCTACCCGGAATGGAGGCAAACCGATGTCCCGCCCGTTCCTTATCCTCCCTGTGTCCTTGCGGACGGCGCGGAGGATGTCGGGGTCTTTGATTGCTGCCTGATCAACCCGTATGAGGCGGTGGTGATGGTCCGCTCGGCGCGGCATGTCATTCGGAATGTCTTCGGCTATCCCAGCTTCCGGGGGCTTTATGTGGATGAGTGCTACGACATCGGGCGAATCGAAAACTGTCACTTCTGGCCCTTCGGGGTGAATTACCAGGTCGAGGATCCGTTCTGCAAGTGGGTCAACACCGAAGGGGTGGCCTTCGAGTTCGCGCGCACCGATTGGCACTATGTGCTCAACACCTTCTGCTTCGGGTATGGGGTCGGGTACAAATACAGCGAGAGCAAGGCCGGGAGCTGCAACGGGAACTTCCTGGGGATCGGGGCGGACTCGTGTGTCCGCCCGGTGCTGGTCGAGCAGGCGCAGGATCCGGGGCTTCTGATCACCAACGGCGAGTTTGTCGGAAGATGGGGGAGCAGGGATTCAGTGGGAGTGGAGGTGACGGATACGGCGCGCGGCAAGGTGAGCCTGGTGAACTGCTCGTTCTGGGGCCCGATTGATCGCTGCATCCACCACCATGCCCCATGGGGGCAGCTCACCGCGAGCGCGTGCAATTTTGTCCACTGGGACAACACGGGGATCGGGTCGCCGTGCATCCGGATCGATTCCGGCGCCGCGATTGTCCAAGGGAATACCTTCTCCGAGGGGAGTCTGCATGTCCTGGTCGGGGGGCCGGTCCGGTCCGCGATCCTGATGGGCAACCAAGCCGCCTCCGGGTTCCGTGTTGAAAACCATGCCGGTAAGAAGACCCAGGCGGTGGCCAACGAGGAAGATTCCATCGGTTGGAACGAGGAAGCCAGAAAACACTACACCCTTCGCCTGGGAGCCAAGGGAGACAGCCGGTATTTGCGCCATTGGTTCGGGCCGGAGGGCAAGGAGACAGACTTGGCGCCGAACTCAACCTGGCGCTGGACCACCGCCTCATCCACGCTTGTTTTACCCGTCAATCCGAACAAGCCCTACGAGCTGACCCTGGCCTCGGAGGTTCCCGCGGAGGCCGTGGAACCGCAAAGCGGGATTTATCTTGGGGAAAAGCGACTCGCCGAGTTTGCCCCCGGGGGAAATGAGCTGCGGGCAAAGATTCCTCCCCAGGATTCCGAGACGCTCACTCTCACCCTACGGGTCCGGGAGTGGGTTCCTTCCCAGCATCGCGCGGAGAGCCAGGATCACCGCGGTCTCGGTATTCAGGTTTACAGAGTCACACTTAAGGCTGATGATGCGCCTGAACAAGTTTTCAACGCCAATCGGGGCGAATGGACCCCCTGATTTGAGGGGATAGCGAGAAACTGGAGAGGTTGTCGAATGAGTCGGGCGAAGGTGGAGACATTGTGTGAGCTCTTGGATTCCTGCCGGAGCACAACCCTGGAGTTCGCCGGAAAGGTCCCGGAGCGCGCCAGGCTCCGTCAAATCGAGCCGGGTAAGGCGCATCCGCTCTGGTTGATCGGGCATCTGGCCGGGTCGGCGAACGCGGTGGGGCTTCGCTGGGTCCTCGGATCGGAGTCGATCCTGGAACCGGAATTTGGCGTCACCTTCGCCCCGGATTTCATGAAGGGCAAGCCGATCACATCCAACGCGGCGGAGTATCCCTCGTGGGAGGAAGTGCTCGGAATCTATGACCGGGTCATGAAAACCCTCATTGAGGCGGTAAGCCGCCTCTCGGATGAAGACCTACCCGGTCCTCCCAGGGGCAAGATGCCCGAGCGACTGCTGCCGTATTTCTCGACCCTCGGCAAGGGGATCGCTCGGCTCAGCCTGCACGATTCGCATCATCGCGGCCAGATGTCGCTGATCGCAAACCTGGCGGAATGACATTCGCGCCGGACTCCCATTCTTCAAAGGGACTTGAACCGATGAGCGCTCAATCCGCGCCGGCGGGACCCCCCACCCCTGCGCACTTGGAGATGTATCGCGCCGATGGGTACCTCCGGTTTGGTCGGATCTTCGACGAAGCTGAGCTCGCGGACCTGCGCCGCTATATCGATTTCCTGATTGAGACAAGGCCGAAGAGCAAACGTCCCGAGCACCTCGATGTTCCCCACTTCGAGCACCCTTATCTGTTCAAGTTCCTGACTCACCCGCGCGTGCTCGACATCATCGAGGGCTTCATCGGCCCCGACATTGTCCTCTGGTCGAGCCACTTCATTTCCAAACCCGGCGGAGATGGTTTGCCGGTTTCCTGGCACACCGACGCCGACTATTGGAAAGGGAGGCTCGACCCGATGGAGGTGATTACTCTGTGGCTGGCGGTGGATCGATCAACGCGCGAAAATGGTTGCATGCGGGTGATTCCGGGCACACACCTTCGAAGGATTGAGCGACGCTACCGAGACCTGGCGCCGGGGACCAATGTGTTCGAGAACACGCTGGACGAATCTGAATTTGACCTTGGGCGGGCGGTGGATGTGGAGCTTGAGGCCGGGGAGTGCTCGTTCCATGACGCCTGGACCATTCACGGCTCGGAGGGCAACTTCTCCCCGATGCGTCGCTGCGGGTACACCATGCGCTACATGCCCGCGCATGTGGTGTTCACCCCGCTCAGCGAACGTGACCAACACAAGGTGTTCCTGGTTCGAGGCAAGGATCGGACCGGGGGCAAAACACCCTACACGGAGATCCCCAAGGGGTGATCGGAATGGACCCGAGCCATGCTGGAGCGAATTGACGCCACCCGTGGAGCTGAGGGGGTCAGCGCCTTCCTCAACCGGAGGCAAGAGGCCCGCCGCGAGGTCTCGCGGGAGGTCACGGAGATTGGCAGGGCTGTCCGTGACCGTGGGTGGGAGGCCATCGCCGAACTGACCGCTCGCTTCGACGGCATTCGGAAGGAGGCGCGTCCGGAGGCCTTTCGGGTGAGTGAAGCCGATTTCCGCGCCTCGGAATCGGCTCTTTCTTCCGAGCTTCGGGGCGCCATTGAGCTCGCCATCGAGCGAGTGCGCGTTTTCCATGAGAAACAGAAACGGGCGGATTGGTTTCATGAAGAGATCGGCATCCGGACCGGCCAACTGTTTCGCCCGCTGGAGCGTGTTGGGGTTTACGCTCCCGGCGGAGCGGCCGTGTTGTTTTCCACGCTGATCATGGATGTGATCCCGGCTCAGGTGGCGGGGTGTCCGTCGCTCGCGGTCTGCTCCGCTCCGAGCAAGGAGACCGGCACGGTCAGCCCGATCCTGCTGGCAACCTGCCGGATGCTTGGAATCGAACCAGCCCAGGTGTGGGCCATCGGCGGCGCGCAGGCGATCTTCGCGCTCGCGTCGGAGCTCCCCGGATTCCCGCGAGTGGATGGGGTTTTCGGTCCGGGAAACGCCTATGTGATGGAGGCCAAGCGCCAAGTTCTGGGCGAAGCGCGGATCGAAAGCCTTCCGGGAAACAGCGAAATCCTGGTCATTGCGGATATGAGCGCCGAGCCGCGCTATGTGGCGGCGGACCTGCTGTCTCAGGCCGAACACGCCGGCGGCGAGATGTCGATCCTGGTATCGCCCTCCGCGGAGCTGTTGGAGAAAGTCGAGGCCGAGGTGGAGCGACAGCTCGCGGCCTTGCCGAGACATGAGATCGCGGCGAGTTCGCTCCGGGGCGGCGGGGCCGCGATCCGAGTCCGGGACCTCGATCAGGCATGTGAAGTGGCAAATCTGGTGGCCCCTGAACACCTTGAGATCCAGACGCAAGACCCCGAAAGCCTGCTTGGCAAGATTCGCCACGCGGGCGCGGTGTTCCTCGGAAGATGGTCCACCGAGCCGATTGGCGACTATACGGCGGGCACAAACCATGTGCTTCCGACCGGAGGCTCCGCGCGTTTCAGCTCCGCGCTTTCCGTGGACGACTACATGAAGAAGATCAGCGTGGTGAGGGTGGAGCCGGAGGGGCTGCGCAAGATTGGTCCCGCCGCGATGGCGCTGGCCGAGGCGGAGGGACTCCAAGGCCACCGCGCGGCGATTGAGTTGCGAATGAAGGACTTGGCGGGCTGAATCGCCGCCAGTGGGTTCCAGACCGGCCGGTCGCGTCGCTTTACGCGGTGGGAGCGCTTGGCTAGAATCGCGGAAAAAGGGCGCGGTGGAGGGTTTTCCGGTGGGTTTTGAGTGTCGTGGCTCGATGGTCGCGTTGGTGACTCCGTTCCGTGAGGGCCGGGTGGATTACCCAACGCTGGAGACTTTGTACCGAATCCACGCTCGCGCCGGAACGGATGCCGTGGTGGTGTGTGGCACCACCGGCGAGTCGGCCACCCTGACCCACTCCGAGCACCAAGAGCTGGTCCGCCACGCGGCGGGTTTCTTCCGTTCGGAGTTCAAGGGGGGCGGCCCCGCGCTGGTGGCCGGAACGGGGAGCAACTCCACCCACGAGGCGATCACCCTCACCGAATCCGCCGCCGGGTGTGGAGTGGATGCGGTCCTGGTCATCACCCCCTATTACAATAAACCGACACCCGCCGGTCAGCTCCTCCACTTCAAGGAAGTGGCGCGCGCGGCCTCCGAAACCCCGGTCATCCTCTACAATGTTCCCGGACGAACCGGCCTCAAGATGACCCTAGACACAGTGCTGCGCCTTGCCGAAGTCGGAAACATTGTCGCCATCAAGGAGGCTTCGGGTGACCTCGGTCTCGCGAGCGAAATCATCCGCCGAGCCCCTCAAGGTTTCCGGCTGCTTTCCGGGGAGGACAATCTGACTTTTCCACTCATGGCCCTGGGAGGAAGCGGAGTGATCTCGGTGTCGGCCAACCTGGTCCCCGAACAGCTCAAGCGGATGGTGGCTTTTGGCCTGGAGGGCCGATTTGTCGAGGCGCGAGCGGTTCATCACGCGCTGTTCAAGCTGACTGAGGCGCTTTTCGTGGAGACCAATCCGATCCCGGTGAAAACCGGGGTGAACCTCATGGCCGGCGCTCCCGGACCGGGGGGCATCCCCTGGCCGGATGTGGGCGAGTTCCGCCTCCCGCTTTGTCCGATGCGGGAAGAATCGCTCGCGCTCCTCCAGCGTGAAATGGCGGCTCTAGGGCTTCCGGTTGGCTCGGAGGTCGGCGTGTCATGAATCTGACCATCCGTTGGGGGGTTGTTTGCCTCGCAGCGGTGCTTCTCTCGGGTTGCTCCCTGTTCCGGCGTGATCTCAAGGACGCCTCCGATTCGGCCCAGGTTGGCGAGACTTCGGTGGTTGAGGAGCGCGTGGCGGGTGGCGGCCCCACGGCGGGAGAGACCGGACTGGAGCGCGCATCGGAGCAGACCTTTGAATGGTCCGAAGAGAACAAGGCCGCGCCTTCGCCCCCTTCGCCCGCCTCGAATCCATCCACGTTGCCGCCGAGAATTGAGGACACCCCTTCCGGGGGAGGGCTGGAGAGCGCCCTCGCCTCCCCGCTCACCCCGAAACGAGTGCCGCTCGAAACCGAGCTACCGGGGGCGGCGCCGGTTCCCCCTGAGCCGACCGGCAAGCCGGTGGCGCCATCGGCCCTTTCCGGAGTGGCCGGGTTTGGCCAGCCTCCAATGACCGTGGACTCTCAGGAGGACCCGAGGGCGGCGATTGCCTCTCGCCCGCCTCGACCGGACAGCCTTGTCGGGAGTAACCCGATGCTTCCAAGCAACGGGGTGGGTGAGCCACCCTTGGAATCCGGCCCCCGGCCCGTCGGCGGCTTGTCCCTGCGTTCTCCTCCCGCGCTGGCCACCTCCCCCTCGGAGCCGCGGATGGCGGATTCGGGTGTTCCCAAGGGGGCCTCTCTCTTTCCTTCGAACGATAGCGGCGAGAATTCGGAGAGCGCTTCAGGAGACCTCTCCCGCGCGGTGCGCTCTTCCGGGCTGTCACTGAACCGCTCCGATCCCTGGCATGGCCCCTCCAAGGCGGTTCCGGAAGGCGCCGGGCCAAGCGCTCAGTCCATGCCCCCCCCTCAGATGGTCTCCGCGCCCGCAACCGGACTGGAAACAAACTCCTCGAGATTTGTCGCGTCGAACGCCAAAGCGGATCCGAATCCCTCCGGGGCCTTCCAACCGCCCTCGGAGAAACCCGCCCCCGCGCCTGTTTCGCGCCCAACCTCCGAGCCGCTGCCGGACGCCAAGACCCTGAAAGCCCAAGGGGTCCAGCAGTATCGCGATAAGGAATTCGAGGCCGCGATCCTCACCTTCCGGAAATACCTGTCGGCGTATCCCGATGAAGACCAGGAAGTCCGGTGGCGCCTGGCCAATTCCCTGCTCCTGTCCAAGCGCTGGGGGGAAGCCTCCAAGGAATTCAATGTCCTGCGGGGGTCGCAGCGCACGGAGTTCGTGGCGGATGCGATCCTCAAGCTCGGCAAGATCGACCAAATCAAGGGGGATCTGCCGGGAGCCAAGTTGAACTGGAAACGGGTCGTTGAGAAATACCCGAATACCGAAGCCGCCGAGGAGGCGGCGAAGCTCTTGGCGGAGAACCCTTGAGTCCCCAGTCCCACTTGCACCGTCGCTCCTCGGTCGCGGTGATTGATGATGACGAGGACCAGCGTCTGCTGTTGCGCCATGCCTTTGAGCCGCGCGGCTACCGGGTGCTTTCGTTTGAGTCCTCGGAGGCGGCGCTCGCCTGGGAGGGGGAACCGAGCGGAGAGGGCGCGGTCGACCTGGCTCAAGCGGATTTGATTCTTCTCGATGTGAATCTGCCGGGAATCAGTGGGCTGGAGACTCTCCAACTCCTCAAGGATTCCCCAAGGCTTCGCCACATCCCGGTGGCCATGCTGACCGCCGAAAGGAACAGCGAGACTGTGCTTCGCTGCATCCGCGCGGGCGCGGCGGACTATTTTGTCAAACCGATCGATCTGCCGGAGGCGCTGCGACGGATTGAGAAACTCCTCGCCGACCCCTCCGGACTGGTCTCGAAAACCGGGGAGATCGACCTGCGGTGGAGCTTCCAGGAATTTCTTGTCCGGGAACTCAAGCGAGCCGAGCGCTGCGAAGAGCCGCTTTCCATTCTCATCGGCGGAGTCCGGAGGACCACGCAACCGGTCGGCGCGCTTTCCCCCGAGGAGATTGACCGCCTGTGGAGCCGGATTCCGGAAAACGCCGCCGAGATCCATCAGGCGGTGGAGGCGTTGATCCGGGCGGCGAGGGCCTCCTTGCGGGAATATGACGTGCTCGAACCTTTCGGGGTTGGCGAGCTCGCGGGGATTCTGCCGGCCACTGGGGAGGGGGGCCTGCGCGCGGTGGCCCGAAAGCTCCTATCCCTGTTTCCCGCGAAGGTGGAGGCGCCGATGCTCACGGCGGGCGAGCGTTGGGTCCTCCTGCTCGGCGGAGCCACCTTCCCTTCGGATGGAAGGGACCGTGTGGCGCTCCTGGCCGCCGCCGAGGGGCGTCTTTCGGACCAATCCCCGCCGAGGCCCTCGGTTTCCGATGGTGATGATCCCCTCTACTCCAAGACCGCGCGGTGCGTGGCCTGCGGGCACCACTTCAGCTACGCCAAGGCGCTCGCGCGCAGGCTAGTCCAGGTTTCGCGCGAAACCGATCTGCGCCAAGTCTATGAGGGCTTCGATCCGCTACCCTATTCGGCGTGTGTGTGCTCCAACTGCGGACTGGCCGGGTTCGAGGCCGACTTAGGCGCGCTCAAACGCCTGCAGCCGCCCGCCTTCGGTTGGTCCTACCGGACAAGGGCCCGCGGAGAGCCTTTCGAGCATCCGACCCAGACCGTGATTCCCACGGAGATTCGCGCGGTCATCTCCCCCCCTTACGAAGCCTGGGCGGGGGCCGCGAGGCGGGAAGACCTTCCCACCCGTTTCGCGGATTCGATCCCGGCGCGCGACAAACTCCTCGCCCTTGCGCGGACCCGCGAGGGAGGCCGGATGGATACCGAGACTGCGATCGCTCGCCATCTGCTCCTGCGCGAGACATACCGGCTCGCGGGGGCCTCGCCGCTCAGACGCGCGCGCGTGGCGCACCGGCTCGCTTGGCTACACCGCGCCCGGGAGGAACGGGAGGCGGAGCATCCGTTCCTCGCCGAGGCGCTTGACTACTACCTCACCGCCTTCCATTTCGAGGATCTCACCGGGGCGAGACCCAATGAAATGGAGATCTTCTTCCTGCTTGGAGAGCTCTCCCTGCGCCTCGGGCGAGGGTCGGATGCCATCGCCATCTTTGACCTGCTCATCAGGGACCCGCGTCTCGATGAACAGGACCCGTTCAAGAAGATGGTCCGACGCCGCTGGCAAGAGGCGCGCGGCGGCCCCGCCTGAGAGGTTCACAAGAGGTTCGCCCCGGAGGCTTCAGCACCCTCCCGCCGGTGGGAAATACCCCTTCACCCGCTGCCACTCGTCAATGCAATAGTTCCCGGAGCGAACCTCCCCGCCCGCTCGCAGGATGGCGCCGATTGAGCTCGATCCGTTGGTGGGAGAATAGCGGAGGTATCCCATCGTGTTCGGACAGGGATCGATCGTCGGGGATGAACAGGGCCAGGCGTCGTTGTCGCTGAACGTGTCTCGATGCGCGGGCCCGTGAGAGAAGACCGCGTACGCGTTGATTTTTGGGGGATTACGAAACAACGGGTTGGCCACCCACGGTCTCCCGGTGGAGGCCATTTCAAAAAATGCCTCTCCCGGATCGAATCCCGTCCCCGCCTGGTTAAAAGAGTCTTCGGGAACCACGGTCATGAATTTGATGGGAGTGGTCAGGAAATACAGCCCTTTGGGTTGGGCATCCGGGTCATGGTCGGGGGGGTACATTCGATATTGGATAAAATAAGACTCCATTGCCGTGGCGATGGAACGCAAGTCCCCTTCAACCTTGGCGACCTTGGCTCGAAGTTGCGCCTCCAGGAAATTGGGAAGCGCAATCGCGATCAGAATCAGGATGATGGCGATGACAATCAGGAGCTCGATGAGCGTAAACCCTCGCCGAGGCTCTTTTCCGTTGAGAATCTTGGACCGCATGCGAAACCTCCTTTTTTATCCCCCTCCGCACTGGATGGGGGGTGGATTGAAACCTCGAACACGTTGCCAGTGATCGATGCAATAATTGCCGGAGCGAAACTCCCCGCCGGGCTGGACCAGCTCGCCCACTGAATTGGTTCCGTTGGTGGGATTGTACCTCAGATATCCCATCTCGGTGGGGCAGGGGTTGAAACTCGAGGGCAGGCATGGCCACCCGTTGTTGTCGTTAAAATTATCGCCGCGGTCCGGGCCGTGACTGTACACAATGTAGGCGTGAACCTTGGGATAGCGGAATCGGAGGAAGATCGGGGTCACGCCGGTGGAGGCCATCTCAAAATCCGCCTCGCTCGGGTCGCTGCCGCTCCCGCGCTGATTGAAAACATCGGGCGGCAGCGACTGAATGTATTTGATGGGGCTGGTGAGCTGATAGAGCCCATATTCATCGGGGTACAAGCTGTCGGGGTCGTGGTCCATCGGGTAGACCTTGAAATCGACGAAATACGACTCCATCGCGATTCCGACCGTGCGCAGGTCGCCGGACACGCGCGCGACCTTGGCGCGCACTTGAGCCTCCAGGAAGTTCGGGAGCGCGATCGCGATCAGGATCAGGATGATGGCGATGACGATCAGCAATTCGATGAGCGTGAACCCCTTCAGTTCACTCCGCATGCTCAAATCCCTCCCCTCGGATTTCAATCCAGTCCAGGCACCAGTGCCCGGCCTTGTATTGCCCACCGAGCTTCACAATGTCGCCGGATGAGGTGGTCCCATTGGTCGGACTGTAGGTGTGGGTTCCCATCTCCGGCTTCAGGCCCGGGTTTGGGCAGGGGTGGGCGGGGCCATTCCAGGGCCAATCCGACTCCCCTTCGAAATTGTCGATGATGTCCGGCCCGTGACTGTAGAGGGCGAAAGCGTTGATGCGCTTGAAGGGGCGACGCCCCAACGCCATGAAAACCGGGGTGATCCCCGTCGAGGCCATCTCGAAATAGACTGGGGTGCCATCCACCGGGGCGCGGCTCCCGACAAAGACATCGAAAGGGAGAGCGGCGAGATACTTGAGCGGGGTGGTGAGCTGCGCCAGACCATGGGCCTGCTCATCGAACTCATCCTCGGAATCCGGCGGATAGATCTTCCAATCCAGCAGGTACGATTCCATCGCCGTGGCGATGGTCCGGAGGTCGGCGTTGACCCGCGCCACCTTGGCGCGAATCTGAGCCTCAAGGAAGTTCGGAAGCGCAATGGCAATCAGAATCAGGATGATGGCGATGACAATCAAGAGTTCAATGAGGGTGAAGCCGCGCGGCGCGGCGATTGGGTTGGTCGATCCGAGGACCATCTCACGCGCCTCCTCATTCGGGTTGCACCGCGCGCGAACGAACCGCGCCGGAGGTCCAGCCGGAGGCTCCCCGACCTGAACACGAGTACTATAAGCCATCCGTTAGGAATTTGTTAGAGAAATAATTCGCGGATTACTGAAAGAGATTCCAATGGTCATGGGAGGAGAGAGGCGGTCCCGAGGAGAACCGGGCGATCTCAGCCTGGCTGAGGGCGGAGTCGTGGAAGCGAACCTGCTCGATCAACCCCAATCCTTGGATGCCCCCCGTGCTTGCCCCAATCCGGAAGTCCTGGACCCCCGCTATGGTTCGCGCGCCAATCGGGGCGGACACCGACGCAAGACCCGACTGAGCGCTCGAAAACACGCGGACCGCCCCCCCGGTTCGATCCCAGACACAGGCCACATCCTGCCACCGGCCGGGAATCACGGGCAAACCCGATCCGCCGAACACCTCCGCGCCCGGACCGCTTCCGGCGGAGAACTCGAGCGTGTTGTCCGGCCGGATGAAGAACTCCCAGACCCCGGGCATTCCGGCGATGGTCCGCCTTGTCGCTGAGTTCCGTGGGGATATCCGGACCCAAAGCGTGAAATCACGGTCCCCAATCCGAAATTCCCCACGGTCCCCATTTCCTGGAAAGACAAAACCCCCCATGGAGGTGTCCACTGCCAGTCCATCCGATCCCGGATGGCCGAGCGCCTCCGGACCGGGGACCCAGTTTCCTAACCCGGGATCACCCGCGGGAGCATGACTGAACAGGGGACCTCGCCAATCGGAAAGGGCCGCGGGACTGATCGGCAACCCCACTTGTCCCTCGGAAAAGCGCAGGAATCCGAACAACGGCGGACGCATTTCATCCAGGAACTCGATCCCCAGTTGGTACCAAGTCTGTCCCCCGCCGGCCACGCGGACAATGTCCACATAATACTCTTCGGATGTGGGGCGCGCCGGAACGTGAACCGATTCGCGGTCCTGCCCGACAAAGATGCTCCTTGCGAGCGGGCGGGTGTTGGGAGGATCCACCGTCACCTCGCTTCCGTAAATGAAGAGGTCGATGTCCTGAGGCCCTTGCCACCCGATGGTGACACGCACCGCTTTGCGCGGAGGCGCGGTGAACTTGAACACATCTCGGACTTCACCCGAGGTGTCATCCAGCGACAGGTTCCGGTAGTACCCCCCAGCGAGGGAGGCGGCGGTTGCGACCGTGTCATTCTCCTCATAGATGTCATCCATTCCCGGGCCCGAAAGGGGAGGATTTGAAGTGAGCGCCGCATGAAGGGTGTACTCCCGGTTCACCTTTCCCCCGACATTGGCCACTTCAATGTAGTGGTCCCCATCCTCCACGGCTTGATAGGGGTCCACCGACTCCCCGAAGGTGGCCAGATCCGAGGATCGAACAGAGTTCCCGGCCGGATCGAGGACCCGCAGGGAAAGGTTGGCCTCCGAATGGGCAAAGGAAAGCAGCGCGTAGAGGTACTCCCCCGTGACCATGTTCACTCGGAAGAGGTCCAGGTCATTGCAGGAAAGTCCGGGGATGGAGATTCCGGAACCGGGGGAGATCGGCGCGGCTTGGAGGAGAGTCTGATTGGGTTCGAAGGGATCGGGGGCGGGCGTGGCCTCGATCTCAAGCGTGTAAGGGGCCCCCGCGCCCCCCGATGGAAACACGGAGAGGAAGAAGTCCCCGTCCTCGGTGGGGATGAAGTCCAGCGTTCCTGTGTACGTGTTCTGGTTGGCGGTTATCTGAGAGGTCGCCACCACCCGTCCGGATTCGTCCAGGAGGTGGAAATCCAGACCGCCGAACAGATTGAGAAACTGGATCGAACAGCGGATGTTCTGGCCGGCCACCCCCGGCACTCGGTAGAAATCGGGATTGTCACCGAGATAGAGCCAAGGGTGGAACCCACGCTCCAGCGGGGCCGCATCGCCGGGTGAATCGTTGGGCTCCAGTCGGTCATCGATATAGTCCTGCCCCTGAAGGACCGCGCGCGCGGCGTTCACTCGTCCGTATCCGAGTTCCACGCTCTTCCCGTACCGATCATTGGGGGCTATCCCCATCATCGGGGTCTCGCAGGAGTTGATGACCTTGAGGACCGCCTGGGGTCCCGAAAGGGTGGGATCCTTGGAGAGGACCAGGGCCGCCACCGCCGCGGCGACCGGAGTGGAGGAAGAGGTCCCGCCGAAGCCGCCGGTAACATCCAGGGTGGGATTGTCAAACCCGCCCGGCCCGGAGATGTCCAGAGTCCAGTTGGCCTGAGGCGCGACCAACGCCAATCTGGAATCGAAGTTGCTTTCCTCGTGACGGAGGTCCAGTCTGTTGGGAGCGGAGTTGGTTTCGCCCACGCCGACCGCCCATGGGTAGTTGGCGGGAAACTCCACCGGAAGGCCGTTGCCGTTTCCCGAGGCGAAGAAGACCGCGCATCCGAGACCGCCGCGCCCTTCCTTAACCGCATAGTCAATCGCATCCATGACCACTGAGGCCCCGACCCCAGTCCCGCCCCAACTCCCATTGAGGACATCGGCGTAGTTGGCCGCGTAGCGGATTGCCTCCGAGGCCTGGAAATCCCCGGCGTATCCCGCCGCTCCAAAAAGCTGGCAGGGGAGAATTCGGCAGAGAGGCGCCACGCCGGCCACCCCAATGCCATTCTCACGGATCGCCGCGATGACACCGGAAACCGCGGTTCCATGGGCGTTGATCGAGCCGATATTGCTCGGACTGGGATCCGGATCGTTTCCCGCGAAATCCCATCCTGTAAGGTCATCGATGAATCCGTTGCCGTCGTTGTCGATGCCGTCCAGGATTTCCTGTGGATTCTGGTAGATATTCGCGGCTAGGTCCGGGTGATTGCGATCAACCCCTTCATCGATCACGGCCACCACCACACCGGGATCCCCTTGGGTGACCGCCCAAGCGGCATCGGCGTCGATGATGTCCAGATGCGCCTGGTTGGAACGGAACGGGTCCGCCACGGAAAGGGACACCCCGCCGAAAAAGTTCGGCTCGGCCCAGAGAACCCCTGGGCGCGCGCTCAACTCGGCGGCCCAGCCGAATATGGATTTCCCCCCGGTCTTGGTCCTGAGGAGCGCCAGACCGGGATCAAAGCGGGAGGTTTGAACGATTTCGAGGTCCGGTTCCGCCTTGAGAGCCCCGAGCGCCCCCTGGGCCGCGCCGGGGACGAGCTGGACAATCACTTCTCCAAAGGTCCAGGTGGGGAGGGTCGAACCTTCCCTTTGGAACACTGGAAAAAACCGCGTATCGGGGGGAAGGATCGCTTGCAGGGCCTCCAGACGAGCCTTCGAGTCAAAGCGAAACGCAAATCGGCCCTGGCGGACATCGCGGTAAAGCGTTTCAGAGGGCGTAGATGAGATCTCCTTGGCGAGGTCAAGTTGAGACTTGGCGGCAATCTCCACGGCCAAGGCGTTGACCAAGCGTGAGAAACTGGCGCGATGACCTCGGCAAAGGAGGGACTCCTCCTGGGCCGCGGCGCGCCAAGAAATGGTCCCGGAGCAGAAAAGTGAGAATAAAACAGCGAAAATTGTCCTCATTTAGACTCCGGGTGGCAACCGGGTTCCAAGCTGCAAGGGTGTGCAACAGGCGCCAAGGTGATCCCATTCAAAACCACTCGGAAGCAGTGTAGCCATTCAGCGGGAATCGTCAACGGAACCTACCGTTTTCGGATCAGGCGAGGGGCGGGCGGGCCGGATGAAACGCAGAGCTTCCGGGGGAGCGACTTCGGGTCTGAGTTCGGGATTGCGAATGGGAGTCTGAAGGCTTTCCGGATCCAGGGGAGTAAAGTCGGTGATATTGACATCCGAGAGATTCACATCGGCATCTACGAAACCGCTGTGGGGGGAGCCAGGGAAGAACGAGCGACCCTCATAGGTGGCGCGTTCCAACGATCTGACTCGCGCCTCCTCTCGATCATAGAGGAGTTTCTCCGTGGTGAACCACTCGGCCAACTCCCCTTCGAGCGTATAGCCATAGACCCGGACATTTCCCTCCAGGCGGATGTCTCCACCCTTGAGGGAATAAACTCCGGTTTCCGCCAGGATCAGAACCCAGGCCACCTCGGCGCGTTGGGTCAGGGCCTCTAAAGAGTCGGAGTCACCCTTCTCGGGCGCGGCCCCTCTTGTGACCAATTTGACCACCACCTCTTGCAGGACATGCTCTTCGTCGTTTCCCTCACGGTTCATCCCTCGTTCAGCGTGCAGGTCCATCCAAGTGAATCGGTCATCGGAATAGGGGGTTTCTTGACGCAGCCGGAAGCCTTTCCCCTCAATCTTGCGGGAGTCCTGCATGTAAAGAGCTTCCACTGTGGGGACCACCGACTGCGCTCTGGGGAGGAGCACCCAGATTAGGAGCGAAACCCAGAAGAAACCCCCTAGCCAGGGGATCAGTCCTGGGAATCTTCGTCCGAGTCGGACAAGAGGGTGGATCGGGACCGGATTTTTTCGGGGGTTGTTTTCCATCGCTTGTGAAACCAGGCCCACTGTTCGGGACATTCCCGGATGCGGTCCTCCAGGTATTTACTGGCGCGTTCCACGGCCCAGCGGATGTCCGCCTCTTCGTCCTCGGTGCGCGGGACTTCCCAGGATTCGCTGAAGCGGAAAACCAATCGGTTGATCCCCTCACGGTAACAGAGGCCGTGGATGATTCGCGCGCCGGTTCGCCTGGCCAGTAGGAACGGACCAATCGGAGTATAGGCGGGTCTACCGAAGAAATCCACGAAGATCCCCTCCGCGCTGCGAGTGTCGAGGTCGGTGAGCAGCGCAAGCAGCTCGCCGCGACGCAGACAGCGGAGCATCTGAACCGGGTTTTTTCCGCGCGTGATCATCTTGAGCCCGCTGTTGGTGCGGATCGAGTCGATCCACTTCTCCAGGCGGGGGTCCTTTTGCTGGCGGGCGACCACGTTGGCGGGCATTCCCATTTTCGCGCTGGCCGAGGCGAACACTTCCCAGCTCCCGAAGTGGGCGCAGAGACCGATCACTCCATGCCCTTGATCGAGGGCGTTTTCCATGTGCTCCACCCCCTCGACCTCGATCTCCAGCCAGGAGAAGAGCTCTTTCCAGCGCGACATCCACATGGTCTCCACCGCGGAGATGGTGAA
>JAJVIK010000004.1:150819-431949 GCA_022072055.1 bacterium
CCCGAAAAGACCTCTTTCACAATCCGTTTCCGCTCTTGCTCGGTGAGCTGATCTCCCAAGGAAAGGCGCAGGTTTTCGAGCGCGGACTCGCGCGCAGCCCGGAGGAAGTAGTAGCCCACGCGTCCGATGAAGCGGGCGAAACGCGCCGCGCGCTCGATCCCGAGGCTGAAGGTGATCCGACCGATGATGTACACCGCGCGAAACATGAGGGCGCGGTAGGTTTGCCGTCCCCGAGATCGCTTGGAGAGCAACGGGGAGCGCGACCAGAATCTCGGAAACTCCACATCCGGTGGGAGCGGAGGCTCGAGGATCTTCTCGACTCGGAAACAGCCGCGCCAGCTGTGAGGACGGGGGGAGGGATCGGTCATCGGGTCACGGCGAGCCGCGCGGACCACTTCGCGAGCTCTTCCTCCAATCCATCGACCGTGATCCCCCCCGCCTCAAGGTCGGGAACCACCCGGTCCGCCAGGTCGAAGTTATCCCCTCGCGTGTACTCGCTGGGTGTGACCAGGGTCCAGAGGCCCGCGGCCTTGGCGGCCTCCAGACCATGCCAGGAGTCCTCGATGGCAACGCACGCGCTTGAGGGAAGTCCGAGGTCGGCGAGAGCCAGGAGATATACATCCGGGGCGGGTTTCTTCCGGGGGGCGTCCTCGCCCGCCTTCACCACCCCGAAACCACCGGCCAGTTCCGGACCGAGGCAGCGCTGGAGTATCGCGGCGGCTCCCTCTTTCTGGCACGTGCTGGCCGCCCCCAGCAAAACGCCGCGGTCGAGCGCCTGACGAACCAATCGGACGACTCCGGGTCGGGGGGAGAGGGGCGCGGTCTCAAGCAGGCGAACAAAGTGTCTCCGCTTGGCTTGGTAAAGCTCGCTTCGAAATGTCTCCGGCTCCACGGTCGCAACGGGGACGGGAAGGTCGGCCAGTTTAGACCCCCCCGAACAGGTGAACCGCGCTTTGTAGTCGGCAAACTCCCAGCGCGTGGATAGGCCGATCTCCTCGAAGGCCCGGTTGTAGGCCCGCCGATGGAAGTCCTCCGTGTCGGCGACCACTCCATCGAGATCAAACACGATTCCCTTCAGCGCTCTTGCCATGGGTAACCCAGATATCCCTCAAGTCGAAATCTTTCAACCCTCATCCGGCAGCGCGCCACGATTGAGGTCCGCCTCCGCGAAGGAATGCCGTTCGATCCGTTCGGTTCGACGACCGGAGGGGTCCGTTTCGATCAGGACCGCGTGGATCTTGGGATTGCCCTTTGCCACCTCCAATCCGGTGGGGAGCTGGGTGAGAAAGCGACGGAGCATCTGCTGGATATCCCCCCCGATGATGCTGTCGTGCGGCCCGGTCATGCCCACATCGGTGATCATCGCGGTCCCCTTTGGGAGGATTCGCTCGTCGGCGGACTGAACATGAGTGTGAGTTCCGATGACCGCGGTCACTCGGCCGTCCAGATACCAACCCAGCGCTTGTTTCTCGGAGGTGGCCTCGGCGTGCACATCCACGATCAAGGCCCCTGGAGGACGGGACACCAGATACCGATCCAGCGCGGTGAAGGGGGAGTCCGTGGGATTCATGAACACCCTGCCCTGGACCTGGATCACAGTGAGCCGGACCCCCTCGGGAGTGGTGAGGGAGGCTTCGGAGGGACCCGGCGAATCCGCCGCGTAATTGAGCGGGCGGACAATGCGGTTTTCGCCCTGGTTGTAGAGCTCGAACACTCCCTTGTTGTCGTAGCCGTGGTTACCCATAGTCATCAAGTCCACCCCGGCGGCAAAAAGTTCTTCCGCGATGGGCGGGGTCAGACCCTTCCCAGCGGCGGCGTTCTCCACGTTCGCGATGCAGGCATCCACGCGGAGCTCTTCCTTGAGCCACTCCAAGTGGTGCTTCAAGATCCGGCGCCCCGGTTTTCCGAAAACATCCCCGACGAATAGAATTCTCATGGCCTTCCCTTATTCATAGCGCAGCGCCTCGACAGGATGGAGCCGCGCCGCTTTCCAGGCGGGTTGGATCCCGGCCAGGGTCGAGGCCACCAGCGAGAAGATGGATATCCCCACCACATGCGCCCAGCGCATTTCCACGGGCACGATGTCGAGGACATAGACACCGCCGCCACCGGGCATGGGGATGTGCAGCACCCCGATAAGCCAGCAAATCAAGACCCCCAAGATGTTCCCAAAGATTGTCCCATACAGTCCCACCTGAAACCCATTGAGCACAAAGATCGCCATGACCGACCGACGCCGCGCGCCAAGCGCCATGAGCGCCCCGATCTCGCGGGTCTTTTCCAGCACGGTCATCACAATAGTCCCGGCGATCCCAAACACGGCCACCACCATCACCAGCGCCAGGATCGAGGTCATCACGACCTTTTCGATCCGCACGGCATCCAGGAGGACCGGATTGAAATCGGTCCAGAGCTTCGGGAAGAAGCGCACTTGATGCGTCTCCGAGGCGAATCGGACGAGGTTGGCGGCGACCTTGGCCGTGTTCGCCGGGTCCGGATCGGCGAGTCGGAATTCGAGGACCTCAACGCCTCCGCCGGGGACCCCCTTGAGGATCCGCGCGGTTTCCAGCGAGATAAGGGCGCAGCGGAGATCAAAGTCATAGAACCCGGTCTTGAAGATGCCGGTGACCCGGGCCTCGATCGGACGAAGGTCCCTGCCGGATGGACCCCGGATGATTTCGGGGGGAGTCAGGCGAACCGTGGCGCCCATCACGTTGGTTTCGAGAAAATACTTGAGGCGGTCATCGTTTGGCTTCCAGAGCCATTGAGGCGGCGCCCCGAAGAGCTCCTTGGCGAGTTCGATGCCCAGGAAGATGCCTGGAGTCTTGGCCGGGAGGGCGAAGGGATCGAATGCTTGCGCGCCGCCGGCGGCCTGAACCTCGCCTTCGTCCGCCAGGGTTTCCCAATCCCCAAGGAGCTTGGAGCCGATCAGGTCGCTGGCTTCCCCCTCCAGCCTCGGATCGATCCCCCGGACTGGGACAAACTGCGCGCTGGTTTTCGACCCCCACGCCTGTTCCGTGGTGATGAAGACTCCATGCTCGATGATTGGGGAGACCCCCTCCACTCCCGGACGTTCCCCGAAGATCCGTGTCCAATCGCCATAGTCGGCAAGGCTGGCGAGGGTGTGCGCTTCGGTGATCGGGATGAGCCGCAAATGCCCGTAGGCTCCGAGCATTTTCCCCAGGAATTCGCGCTCAAATCCGTTCATGACGGAGATAACCACAATCAGCACCGCGACCCCGATGGTGACCCCGGCGGTGCAGATGCGGGTGCGCCCGCGATGGGCTCCCTTGAGATAGCGACGAGCGACAAACCATTCAAAGCGCATGGAAGCTGGCGAGCGACTTACCGGAAGGCGGCGAAACAGCGCGAAACGACGAGAGGCTTCCCCCACAAGCCCGGCAAGCAAGCATTGGGATTGTGGGGAGACCCAGGGGGGGCGTCAAGCCTGCGGAAACCGGAGAGGGGCGGCATGCCGCGCGCCCCTCTCCGGGGAGTCTCAATTGAATCCGACCCCGGGTCCGAAGTAATAGATGTCCCCGTTGCTCTTGGTCCCATTGGTGGGGCTGTAGCGGCAAGTCTCCTTGCCCGCTTCGGACCGGTCCAGGCTTTCGTCGTGGTCCCCGTCAGGACCATGACTGAACATATAGTACCTGCCGCTCCGCGCCTGACCGTAAAGTACGCGGGACAGCTCCGTGAGAAAGGTCGGCTCTCCAAGAGCATCGAGAGTCTTCTCCTCGTTGTAGTGGAACGGCGCCGGTAGCTCGTGGTCGGAGCCTTCAACCGTCAGATTGGTAAAAGGGTCCGGAAGGAGCTCGGTCATATAGGCAATCGGGGTTGTGAGGATCGCGGGAATATGGGCCTCAAAGCCTTCCTCCGGCGGAAGCATGGGGTTGCTCAGGTTCTCGAGCGCCGCCCCCCAAGGGTACCTTCCGCGCCAATCCACCGCATAAGCCTCCAGGGCGGTGGCCGTGGATTTCATGCTCCCCTGGGCGGAAGTGACGCGCGCGCGAAGTTGCGCCTCTAGGAAATTGGGCAAAGCCATCGCGATCAGGACCAGAATGATCGCGATGACGATGAGGAGCTCGATCAGAGTGAAACCCCTCTTGTGGGTGTATCTCATTCCATTTCTCCTGAAGAGGTTCTTCCCGTCATCGAGGAAGAATGGATGGAGCTCGCCCCTTGCTCGCCACGCCAGGCGCGCGAGGCAAAGGGGTGTGGGCCTCCCACGCCATGCGTCCACATTCGGTTTCGGTGGATGAGTTCGGCGAGGGGCCGCCTAGGAGACAGTTACGCTATCAGGAAAGGAAAGGAGGGCCACGGTGGGAGTGTGATTCCGGCCAATCCAGTCTACCCGAGAAGGATGGCTGGGTGCGGAAGTTGTCCGTGATGAGGGGCCGGGGAAGCCAGTCTGTCAAACCTTGCGGGGGTAAAACGAACGCGGCCTTCTCGGACCGGGCGGCGCAAAGGTCGCAGTGGTGATTACAGTCGGGAGTCTCCCGTTTGTCCTCGTGGTGGCGGTGGCAATCATGGGCGGGACATGGCATTCCGCCATCGGTGTGCTCGCCGTGATCGTCGCGGGTCGGCCTGGAGTGGTTCCCGAGCGGATGAATGTAGGGGTGGATCAGCCATACCGCCACGGCCAAGGCGGCAAGGCGAAGCGGAAGAATCCGTCGCTGGTACAGGTGATCCATTTGACTCCCCATACAAGAATGGACTGCTTTCGACACTATCGCACGGGCCAGGCCGGGTCAAGGACTTAATGATAATCCATTCTCATTATTATCGCCCTCTGGTTCCCGCAGGAAAGTCGCGCTGGAAATCCGTGCTCTCCGGGCCGACAATGAAGGGAGCACGGCAACGGAGCAGGAATTGTGAAGAAAGCTCAGGCAACCAACCCGGCGCTCCAACTCGCCAATCTGGTTTTGAACGAACGCATCCCCTTGGATGAAGGGATCGTTCGGGCGCAGACCGGCGGAATCCTTTTGGAGTTTATCCAGGGTCTGAATGTCCTCACGGGTGGGACCCATTTCAGCATCGATGAGATCAAGAATCGGGTCCGGTCCGGGGATGCGCTCAGGGCGCTACAAGGGAGGATACCGCTTCTGGAGCTGCCCCCCGAAATCCGCGACTCCGAGCAGTTTCGCGGCATGGCCGGGGCATCGGCCGATCATCCCCACGATGCGGAGGCTCCACACAAGAGCGAGGGGGAAGAGCCTGAGAATGCCGAGGAGAAGGAAGAAGAGGCTCGCGCCCGAGCCCTCAATGAGATCTCCGAGATCGCCAAGAAGGTCCGCGCGCTTCGGGAGGAGCGCAGGGAGCACTCCCACCAGATATCGTTCATCGAGGCCGTTGAAAGACAGAAAACGATCCGGCCCAAACCCTGGGTGGCCGGAATGATCATCGCCGTGGTGACCATGTTGCTCGCGGGTCCGGTTTTCCTGGTGGTGGCGTCTCCCTTGGCGCTCCTGGTCTTCATCTCCGTCGGCCTGGGGCTCGCCGCGATCGTGGTTCAGCGGGAAACTGTTTGGTATCGCCACGAAGTCAAGATTGAAACGAGCGCCACCGAACAACGTCGCGCCATCAAGGAGATCCACCGGAAACAGATTTCGCGCATTGAGGATGAGATCCTGGAGCTGCGAAACTCGGCGAGGCCCATCCTGGAGACCACTTCGGAATCCCAGCGCCACCTCCTGGAAACCAGTTTCCCGGAGGTCTTTGGGAAGCTCTGAGCGGTTCCCCGCAACCGGGCGAGAAGGGAGTGGTCGGAGTCTTGTTCAAGTCATTTATCGGGGTTTCGGTCATCACCTGCGCGATCCTGACCGCCGAAGGGGGCGCGGAGAGGAAAGGGGATGGGATGCATCCGCAAGACCGCGCATACACCGTGGCGGCATATTATTTCCCGAGCTACCACCCCGATCCGCGTCGCGAGAGGCAATACGGCGCGGGATGGACCGAGTGGGAGTTGGTGAAACAGGCCAGACCCAGGTTCGAGAACCATGCGCAACCGAAGGTTCCCGCCTGGGGATATGAGGACGAGTCCGATCCGGCCGTGATGGCCAAGAAGATCGACGCCGCCGCGGATCACGGAATCGACGCGTTCCTATTCGATTGGTATTGGTATGACGGCCCGTTTCTGGAGCGTGGATTGGAAAGGGGGTTTCTTGAGGCTGAGAACAATAACCGGTTGAAGTTCGGACTGATGTGGGCGAACCATGACTGGACCGACATCTTCCCCCGAACCCTCGCGCGCTCTCCGGAACTGCTCTATCCCGGGAAGGTGTCTTCCGCCACCTTCGAGGCGGCGACCGATTACATCATCGAGAAATACTTCAGGCATCCCTCCTATTGGAGAATCAAAGAGCGCCCCTATTTCTCATTCTACGACCTTTCCGCCCTGGTGGGGAGTTTTGGGGGCTTGCGCGAAACCCGGGAGGCGTTGGAGCGTTTCCGTGAGAAGACGGTGAAAGCCGGTTTTCCGGGGCTGCACCTGAACATCGTCATGTGGGGGCAGACAGTCCTGCCGAACGCCGAGGTGGCTCCCAATCCGGCCGAACTGGTCAAGGAACTCGGTTTTGATAGCGTCACCTCGTACGTGTGGGTTCACCATGTCGCCTTGTCGGAGTTCCCGAGCATGCCCTACCAGCATGTATTCATCGAATACCTGAAGTATGCCCGTGAAGCCGTGAATCTTTACTCGGTTCCCTACTACCCGAATGTGACTGTCGGCTGGGACTCGACGCCGCGGACCGATCAGTCCGGACCCTTCATCAAGGCGGGGTATCCCTACACGCCGGTCCTGGTGGGAAACACCCCAACCGCTTTCCAAGAGGCCCTCCAATCGATCCGAGATTTCCTGGACACCCGGCCAAGCGATGAGAGGATTGTCACCTTGAATTGCTGGAACGAGTGGACCGAGGGGAGCTATCTGGAGCCGGACGCCAAGAACGGAATGAAATATTTGGAAGCGGTTCGAACGGTTTTCCCGTGAGCGGTCCACTCCCCTCCCACATGGAGGGGATGTAGAATCCACCGATTGCCGATTTCATTCTTGTTTCCAGGAGGCGTTCCCCATGCTTCGGACCCTCATGTCCCTGCTGAGCAGCTCCCTTATCCTTTCCTCGGCCTTGGGGGAATCCCTGCCGACAAAGAAGCTCCAGGACTGGACCGTGGTTGTATCCCCTCAGGCGACCGTGAGCGAGAAATACGCCGCCGAGGAGTTCCGGTCCCTCTTCAAAGGCGTTTCGGGAGTGGAGCTTGCCCTTGCCGAAAAGGCCTCGGTCGCGGGCGCGATTCATGTGGGGATCGACTCGGTTCGGTCGGTCGATCCCGCGTTCTCGATCGAGGACCTTGGGGACGAGGGGCTCCGGATCCGCGTGGAGCCGACCCGGATCCTGATCGCGGGAGGACTTCCTCGAGGAACCCTGTATGGGGTCTATGAGTTTTTCGAGCGTTATTGCGGTGTCCGATTCCTGACCCGGGACCACACCCATTTCCCTTCCCCGCCCCCGGATTCGATCCCCTGTGAGGAGTTCCGCTTCGCCCCCACCTTCTCCTTCAGGTGGAGCTATTACCGTGAAAACTCGGATGCCCCCGAGTTCGCCGCGCGGATGCGGGTGAACACGGTGACCCCGGATGACAAGTTGGGAGGCAACACCCCGCAGAGTCTGATCAACCATTCGCTCTTCAGATATGTCTCTCCGGACAAGTACGGGAAGGACCACCCGGAATACTTCGCGCTGGTGGATGGGGTCCGGAGGCTGGATGTAGGCGGCGGCGGCCCGGAGCCTTGTGTCACCAACCAGGCGGTTCTGGATATCGTTTCCGAGGGGGTTATCGCCGATCTGGACGCAAACCCCAACCAGCGCAACATCAGTGTGAGCCAGAACGACAACGACGAGTATTGCCGCTGCGCCACCTGTGAGGCGATCAACCAGGCGGAGGGGACCCCGATGGGTTCTCATCTCGCGTTTGTGAACGCGGTGGCCGAGCGGGTCGAGGCCAAGCACCCGAAAGTGAAGGTGGGGACACTCGCCTACTGGTACACCCGCAAACCTCCCAAGACCATCGTTCCGAGGAAGAACATCCAGATTCAGCTTTGCAGCATCGAATGCTGCACGCTCCATCCGATCAACGACCCGAATTGCCCGAAGAATCGCGAGTTCTTCGAGGACCTCATGAACTGGAAGAAGATTTCGGAGGACATCTGGATTTGGAATTACAACACGAACTTCCGAGCGTACGACCTCCCATTCCCGAATCTGCGGGTGATCTCCCCGAACCTCAAGTTCTTCGCGGAGAACAATGTGCATGGGGTGTTCATGCAGGCCAACGGCAACGGGACCGCCGGGGAGATGTCCGAGTTGAGGAACTATGTGATTTCCAGGTGTCTGTGGAATCCGAATCTGGAGGGCTGGAGTCTGGTGGAGGAGTTCTGCCGCCTGCACTACGGCAAGGCGGCGGATCGAGTCCTGGAATACCTCACGTTCTTCCACGATTACGTGGACTCCAAGGGGTGTCATCCGGCCTGTTTCCCGCGTTATTGGGATCTCGCCCTCGACCCGGAGGTGACAGTCCGGATGTACCGGATGTTCGAGGCGGCGATGGCCGAGGCGGAGAATGAGACAATCCGTGATCGAGTCGAGAAGGCCTCGATCTGCGTGTACAAGGCCCTGATTGAGGCCGGCCCCGGGATGCGTTTCCAGGATGGGGTGTTCAAGCCTGACTGGCCGGCGGACATGGGCGGGATTGGCTCCCGGTATATCGAACTCTGCAAGAAGCACCAGATGACCATGGCCGGCGAAAACACCCCCGCCGAGGAGTATTTTGACCGGCTGAAGCAGGCCGAGGCCGGGATCCCGGGCGAGCGCCTGGAGAACTCCGTGTGGCGGGTGACCGTGGTCCCCGAGCGGAACGCGCGGATGGTGGAGCTGTACCACAAGCCGACCGGGCGTCACCTCTTCGCCGCGATGGGACGCAAGAATCTGGGGATGGAAATGCTCAGCGGAGAACTTGAGGAGTCCGGCCTCAGTGGGTTCAAGGAAAAGGAAACCCCGCGCTTTGGAGTTGGGAAAACGGCGGTGGACATGACCCTTCGGAACGACCTCCCGAACGGTTCCGTGTACACCCGCAAGGTCTATTTCCGGCGCGACCAACCCGAAAAGGTCTTCTTCTCCAGCGAAATTCTCCATCAGGGAAACGATCCCACGGAGTACCAGATCAAGGTGCGTCCGGAGTTCGACATCGTGACCGACACCACCGACACCTCGGTCATCGCGGCATACATCAAGGATGATGAGTGGAAACAGTTTAACGAAGATTGGGACACTTACACGGGACCGAAAGCGGAACTGCTCCTATCCGCCAAGGGGGGAGAGATTGCGATCTACAATCATCGGGATCGCTTTGGGGCCAAGGTGAACTACAAACCGGAACAGGTGGAACAGCCGAAGCTGTGGTGGGAGCCTTCATGGGAGCAGGCCAACCTCGAGCTCTGGACACGGCGCGCGGAACTGAAGAAGGGCGAGAAGCTGGCCTACGATTACAGCATCGAGTGCCTGGCGGAGCCGCCGAGATGATGCAGGGGACCTGAAGCGGCGCCCTATCGATGGAACGGGGTGGCACTCAGCTTGAGTCCGAGCGCGCGAATCACTCTCAGCACAGTGGCGAACTCCGGGTTGCCCTCAGGGGAAAGCGCCTTATAGAGGCTTTCGCGCCCAAGCCCTGTCTTGCGCGCGACAGAGGCCATGCCCTTGGCGCGAGCAATATCTCCGAGCGCGGCGGCAACCAAGGCGGCGTCCCCTTCCTCGAGAGCAGCTTCCAGGTAAGCGGCCATGTCCTCCTCTGTCTCAAGCTTCTCCGCGGCATCCCACGCGAAGGTCTTTGTTTTTGTCATGATGCCCTCCTAGAGTCCTCGCGCAAGATCGAAGGCTGCCTCAATGTCCCTATCCTGGCCGCGCTTGTCCCCACCGGTAAGCAGTACCACGTATTTCTCCCCCCGCTGGATGTACTAAACCCTATACCCTGGGCCGTAATCCACGCGCATTTCGGAAACGCCTTCGCCCACGGAACGAACGTCGCCTGGATTGCCCAACGAGAGACGCCTGATTCGAACAAGGATTCGAGCTCTTGTCTGCTGGTCGCGAAGCGAATCAAACCAGCGGGAAAACGCCTCCGTTTGGCGGACCTCGAACACAAACCAAGCGTATCTCTCAGGATACACTCAATCAAGGCCCCTCCACGGCGTCTAGTACAATTCCCACTTCGCCACTCCGCTGGAGGGCGCGACGGTCAGGAGGAAGGTCTTGAGCTGTTGAGGCGCGAGGGAGGCGGAGAGCGACCCCGATGAAAGCGTCGCGGGACCGGTTTCGGTTTCGAGGTGGGTCGCCGTCATGGCCTGCTCCACTGAAGCGCCATGAAGGGTGAGGGTGAAGTTGGAGGGGGAATTGGAGAGGTTCCAGAACCTCGCCGCAAGCCCCCTGTCGATCCCCTCCTCGGCGGGTTTGAGCGCCCACAGGAGAACATCCGGGTTCGAAACGGTCACGAGGGAGAATTGTTCCTCCGGATAGTGCGGCCCCCCCGTGACTGCTCCGGCCACGAGCGGATTCTGGTGCTCCAGCGAGAACTTCATGGCCTCGCGACGGGAGAACGCGCCATGCGTGGCGAGCGCGAAGCGCTGGAGGAAATGGGAGTCTCCGTGCTGGTTCGGAATCCCCAACCCGGCGCCATCCACCTGCCCGCCCGCGAGCGGGGAAATACGGGGGGTGGCCGTGTCCAGCGTGGTCGCCGTGCTGTTCCCCAAGCGCATGAAACAGCAGTCGGCGCTTGAGAGGGTCGCGCCCACTGCCCCATCGCCGATGTCCGCGAAGTGGTTGAGCGTGAGCCAGTCGTAGCGCGCGTTGCGTCCCGAATAATGCCCCCCATCCGCCAGAAGTTTGGCGCGAATCACCGCGCCGACCTCCTCATGCCAAACATCCGGGTTATCGAGCTCGAAGCCGAATGACCAGGTCCGAACATCCCCGAAGTTTTGAGTGATTTCGTTGCGGATGTCGATCCGGTTGATTTCGCGGAAGAGGGTGATCCGAGAAAGGTGAGCGAGCGGCGTGGGGCTGTCCGCCTTGAGAGTCACCGACACCGGACCCGAATTCTCGACCGCTAGGGACCCTCCCCCCGCGCCGAGGTCGTTCATCGCCAGTCCTCCGATGGTTCGGACCATCTCACGGTTGCCCCGGGTCTTGTCGAGCAGGCTGGTGATCGCCCCCCGATCCACGAGCGTGATCCGATAGAACGCATTCTCAAAAACCGAGCCGGCGACTGTCGCGGCGGGGGTGAAGGCTTGCCCCGCCCCAAGGACAATCTCGAACGTCTTGTAGCCCACTGGAGGCACGTTCCGGGCGAGAATCCGGATATGCGGTTGACCCTCAAGAGTGACAATCTGCGAGGGGACCTCGCTTCCCGAGGAGAGTTCCACAACATGCACGGGCAGAGGACCCGAATAGGGATAATCGGCGTGGTCGGTCCGAGTCCAGCTCAATGGGTTGAAGGCAAAGAAGCGCTGCCGTTCCCCACTCCTCCGGATCAAACCTCCAAGGGCGGCCACGGAATCCGAGAGAAGGGTTTCGACATAATCCTCAATCTGCTCGCCGATCAGTCGCTGCCATTCCGCGCGCGGGTTCCTCCCGACCGGGCCATCGGCGGTCCAATCGTGCTCCCAATACAGACCGAGGTTCATGAAGGCCAGGTCGCGGGCGCCTTCGCGGCCATCGAGGAAGTCCGAGTCTTTAAGGGCAACCAGAGTGGCCAGCGCCTCGGCGCCGCGGAGCCTTTCCACCGCGCGTCGAACCCCTGCGGTGACCTCGGCCATCGAGGCGCAATAGAGCTCCCATTCGTTGCCGTACGCCACGGAAAGGGTGGGCAGCCCCGCGCCGTGGGTCGCTTCGAAATCCTCGAAGAAGTCGAGCTCATTGGAAACAATCACGCGACGGTTCGCGTTGCTCTCGGACTGGGCCGCATTCACCACCTGTTGGTCCATCGTTTGAAACCCATCCCAGCCCTGACCGAAGACCCCGATTACGTTGTAGGGATACCGCGCGAGGAAGGTGGGGTTGGTGTCGACCAGATTGATCGCGCTCACCGGGTTGTAGGCTTCGGCGTACCCACCGATGCTCTGATTGCCGAAGAGGGAATACCATTTGGCGAGAACCCGGCTGCCATCCGGGCCTTCCCACCAGTAGATCTCATGCTCGCGGTCGCCGGGAGAAGGGACTTTGGTGGCGCAGCCGCAGATCCCTTTCCAGGTGTATCGAGCTCCGGAACCGGCCCAGAGCGCCCCAAGCCCCAACGGGAGAGTTTGGTTTTCCATCGAAACGGCCATGTTGAATCGAAGGTTGAAACGCCGCTCGATTCGCCCCGGGTAGTACATCCCGCGCAGGACCCCCTCGACCGGCGCGCCACCGTAGCAGGAAACGAGCGCGGTGAGCGGCACGCTGATATGGCCGGATTTGACCCGGTTGATCAAACGTTGGAAGTCGGCGGGGGGCTTGTTCTTTTCATACTCCCACATCCACAGACAGCCATCGCAGTTCCAGCGGCTCTGAAAGTCCGCCGGATTCCCGATGGTCTCATCCGCCTTGTCGAGGTAATAGTCGAGGGTGTCCAGGAAGGCCTGACGGTAAGCGTCCCCAGTGGCCGTCCAGTAGTAGTCGGTGTGGTCATCGGGGGCGACATAGATGCGCTTGGGGCCCTCGCCCGACCACGCGTGGACCACGTTAAGGGCAAGAATGACGGTCAGGGATCGACAGAATCGCTTGAACATCAAGATTGATTCTATCGCATTGATTTTTGCTTGTCAGCTTCTTGGAGGGCTTCTGTCAGTTGAGGAAGGCCAGTCGTTTGCGGATTTCGCGCTCGATGACCGCGATGGGCGCTCTTTCGGACGGGTCCTTGGTGAGTTTGGCGTGGAGGGAGAGGTGGTGGAGGGCTTCGAGCGGGCTTCCGACTTCGGCGAGAGCGGCGGCAAGTTCGAGGTGGAGGGGGGGATTGTTGGGTTTGAGGAGGAGCATCTGGCGGAGGACTTTCGCGAGGTTGGCGTACTCGCCGCGTTGTCTGTAAATGCTCCTTAGGTTGCAGAGCATTCGCGCAAGGTAGTGCGGCGTTGACACCGGCGCAAAATGAGAGTCATCCGCCTCAATGCTCCCACCCGATATGGAACTGACCAGGTCACGGCACTCTTCGCGTGTCCGCTCGATTCCCCCTTGGAAGGGGTCAAAGTATCGAACGCCCTCGTTCGAGAGGTATGCCGCCACAAAGTGGCATGGGAGCCCGATTCCCACCATGGGAAGTCCGAGGCGTCGCCCCACCTCGATCATGATCAAGGAGAGAGTGATGGGCATGCCCTTGCGGCTCTCCAAGACCCGGTTCAAAAAGCAGTTGTCGGGGTTGTAGTAGTCCTCGGCGTTGCCCCGGAAATGATGCTTGTCGAACAGGGTGACGCGCAGCGCTTCGAGTTTGGTCTCGTTGGAGGCATGTTCACCGGCCAGGGCGAGCGCCTCCTCGGCCAGGGAATCGAGCTCTCGCAGACTCCAACCAATATCGCAAGAGCCGGTGATGGGGATGACCAGGGCCAGGGCGGCCAGGTCGAGGGGGATTTCGTTGGAGGGGGTTTTGGCGATCAGGTCTTCAATTGCGCCGGCGAATCCGAATTTCGATAGCGGCATGTCCCCAAGTCCTCGCTGTCGTCTTCATTGAATCCGATGCCGAAACCCGCCCGATCAACCGTCTCAAACCCCTCGAGCGGATTTCCTCCTCGGGTCTCCATTCCGTATTATACAGGGGGATCAAGAGCTTCCAAGAGTTTGGTCGGACCGGAACCTCCTGGGCTGGGCCGAGCGCCGGGCTGAGACGGGGCGTGGCGCGCTCCACGCCCCGCCCACCTCGCGGTCCTAGAAAGTCCACTTGGACATCACATAAACAAAGTCGGCGTCATCCGCGCCCGCGATCGCCGGCGCGGTGTCGGCGACATAGTCCTCGGCAAAGAAGTGACCGTAGCCGAGCTCGACCTGCCACTTCTCGGTGGCCTTGTAGGAGGCGACCAGATCGAGCTCGTTTCCGACATAGCTCGACACGCTGTTCCCGGCGGCGTTGCGAACCACTCCGCCTCCGGCGTTATACCAGGCGCCCTGCGACTCCTCATCCAGCCAAAAGAAATGCCAGTGGGTTTTGAAAGAGAGTTTCTCCCCGCACTTCCAGGAGAGTTTCACCGCGGGATTGTGCATGTTCTTCCAGGAGAAGAAGTCCATGTACCCATAGAACAGGTGATTGGTCGGGAAGAGATTATCGAAGGTGTTGTTCTCTCCGTCATTGGGATCGTCATCGCCTGTGGCGAAGTTGTACTCCAGGCCCAGACGCGGCGTCGAGGCGAGATTCTTGCAGGTCCAACCAAGCTCGCCATGGAGGGCGAAGGCCTGGTGGGAAAGAAACTCGTTCCGTTGAAGGGGACGGAGCGCGACTCGGTCGGTGGAGGAGCCCCACTGGTAGGCCGACTCGAAGTTCCAGTCCAGGGCCTCTCGTTTTCCGTCGATTCGGGTCCCGAGGGTGTAGAGCTCCGTAAAAAGGTCGTCGTTGTCGCGATAGAGGAGATAGAAGTCGTGCGTTCCGTAGGGCCGGTTCTTCAGGGTGGCGTAAGCGCCGAGGAGATTGTCCGAGTGGTCGGGATTGTCCCAGGCGTTGGAGTCCACCAGGACCACATTCCCCGCGAAGAGGTCGAGTTTGAAATCCCCTTGCTCGTAGATCAACTTGACCGCGTCAAAGGTCCTCCCGGTGTTGGACCAGTCGAAGGCGCCCAAGAGTCTCTGGTCCCCGTAGCTCAGGTATTGCCGCCCGACCTGAACCCACAGCGGACACTCCCCGAGCTTCAGTTTGAGCCAAGCCTCGTGCAGGTCGGTCCGGTTCTCAAAAATGTTGATGAAGCGGTCATCCAAATCATCGTGATCGAGCTGGTGGGAGCCGAACTCCCGGGCATCCTGGACGGTCACATGCGCTTGGAGGTATGGGTTCGGATGGTAGTCCAGGTTGAGGCGGAAACGATGAAGGAGAAAGTTGTCATCGTTGTCGCTTCGGCCATCCACTCCTTCCCGGTTGTAGATGAAGTCGTAGTTCTGCCGGGATTCGTAACGAAGACGGTATTCCCCCGACCAGCTGAGAGGGTTGGCCCCTCCCGGTTCGGGAGCGCATGGGTTGGAGAGAGTCTGCCCCGGGGTCTCCCCGGAAATGGCCGCATTTAGCGCGACCATCAAAAGCAGGCGAAGACCTCCGGCCCCAAACAACCCCGCGGTTGTGAACGAAAAAAAGTACCTCATTGCCGCCACCCCCCCGCAAAAAATATGGCCGGTAAGATGCCCTTTTTCCGTTCGAAGGTCAATCAAAAAAATCCAAGCCGAAGCATCCCGGCCCAAGCGGCGCGCCCTCCGACCAAGGCTGGCCTGGGGGGCGCTTGGTTTGATTCCGTTGACACCGCATTCCCCCCCCCTATAATCAGAAAATTGCTGTGTCGAAAGGTTCTGGAGCTGTATGACCCCTGACCAAATCCCAGATTATCTCCTCAATACCCTCTATTTCATCCTTGTTCTCGGAGTCGCGGTGGTCATCCATGAAGCGGGGCATTTTATCGCCGCCCGGCTCTCCGGAATCCGGGTGGAAAAATTCTCCGTGGGCTTCGGAAAGGCCCTTTTCAGCTTTAAGCGGGGGGAGACCGAGTACATCCTCGCGCCCATCCCGATGGGGGGGTATGTCAAGCTCGCCGGGGACAACCCGGCGGAGATCACCGGGCGACAGGATGAGTTCTACTCGATTTCGCCCTGGCGCAGAATCCCGACGATCGTGGCCGGCCCGCTGGCCAATGTGGTGGGGGCCTTCGCGATCTTTTTCGCCCTGGCGTTTCTCTTTGGGAAGGCTTACGACCAAAACGTGGTTGGGAAGGTGATTCCCGGGAGCCTGGAGGATGAGGCCGGGCTGCGTAAGAACGATGTCATCCTTTCGGTGAATGGAGCGAATGTCGAGGACTGGGAAGACTACCTCACGGCCACGAATAAAGCTCGTGAGGCCCATCAGGAATCGGTCGAAATTGGGATCAAGCGAGCCGAGGAGGTTCTGAAGGTTACCCTTCCGCTCTACTCCGAGGAGCGCGACAACCGGATGGTCCTGTCCCTTGTCGACCCGGCCGGGCCGGGGTTTGGGGCAGGTCTACGATCGGGAGACCGGATCCTATCGATTGATGGTAAGGCCCCGGAGTCCTGGGCCGCCTTTCGTCGCGTGGCGCAGAACCTGACCGAAACCAAGCCGGAAGGGATGGCGGCCAGGACCGTGTCGGTCTCTTGGCGGACCCCCGCCGGAGAGGTGAAATCCGCCTCGGTCACCCCCTCCATCATCAAGAATGAGAGCGGCGAATATGTCACCCTGATGGGACTAGGGGCGGCCGCCCTGGGCATCAGCCCGAAGGTCATTCCGAGGGTCGCCGCCAGCGTACGCGGTTTCCCCGCAGCGGATCTGGACCTTCGCCCCGGCGCGGAAATCCTCGCCATCAATGGCGAGATGGTCGACAATGTCGATGACCTTCAGGAGCAAATCGCCTTCTCTTACACCATCCCCGAGGGCCAATCAGTCGAGGAAGCGAAACCGGTTCCGTTTGAACTGACCTGGAGGAACCCGGACGAGCAGGAAATTCAGAGCGCCAAGGTGACGCCCAAGATCGAGGTCACCTACATGCCGAGCGAGATCGGGCTTCAGTCCGCGAAACAGGTCGCCATCGCGCAACTGGGTGTGACTTTTGAGGAATCCTCCCGCGAACTTGGCCTGATCGAAAGCCTCCAAGAAGGCGTGACCGGGACCATTGGGGCCTGTGTGGAAACCTTCATGGTTCTCAAGGGGCTGGTCACTCGGCGAGTGAACCATAAGGTCCTGGGCGGGCCGGTGGCCATCTTCCAACTCTCAGCTCGGATCGGAAAGGAAGGTCTCCGGAAGCTGTTCTGGTTCTGCGCGATGCTCCAGGCCAACCTGGCGCTGCTGAATCTGCTTCCGATTCCGGTGCTCGATGGGGGCCATTTGGTGGTGGCGCTTTCGGAGGGGGTCAGCCGAAGGACTTTTTCCCTGAAGACCCGAGAGGCGATTCAATGGGTGGGACTGGCAATCCTGCTGCCCCTGTTCGCCTTTGTTTTCTATAACGACTTTGACCGACTTGGCTTGTTCGACTGGATCAAGGAGCTGGTGTCTTGAATTTGCTTGTCCGCTTTTCCAAAGCCTTTCAACCGACCTTAAAAGAAGTTCCAAAAGACGCCGAGGTGGCGAGCCATGTGCTCATGCTTCGCGCGGGCATGATGAGGATGCTTTCGGCGGGCCTCTACACTTATTTGCCGCTCGGACTCCGGGTGATTCAAAAGGTCGCGGAGATTGTCCGCGAGGAGATGAATCGAGCCGGGGCGCAGGAGGTCCAGATGCCGACCCTCCAACCCGACACGCTGTGGAAACAGAGCGGGCGCTGGGAGGACATGGGGCCGGAGTTGATGCGTCTTGTGGACCGGAATGAGCGACACTTTGTGCTCGGCCCGACTCATGAGGAGGTGATCACCGCCCTGGTCTCGGGCGCGGTGGCCTCCTACCGGGATCTGCCCAAGAATTTGTATCAAATCCAGACCAAGTTTCGGGATGAAGTGCGCCCTCGCTTCGGGGTGATGCGCGCCCGCGAGTTTCTGATGAAGGACGCCTACAGCTTCGACCGGGATGAACAAGGCTGCGAACATTCCTATTGGGAGATGTACCGCGCCTATGACCGCATCTTCCGTCGCTGTGGGCTGGAAACACGGGCGGTGGCGGCGGACACGGGGGCCATTGGGGGGAAGTTCTCGCATGAATTCATGGCTCTCGCCGAGGCGGGCGAGGCGGAGATCGCGGTGTGCGACGGGACCGACTTCGCCGCCAATCTGGAGGTTTGTCCCACGCTTCCTCCTCCGCCCTTCGCCCAGCGGTCCTCGCTTCCCCCGGCGGAGCTGATCGACACACCGGGGCGCGCCACCATCGAAGAGGTCACCGCGCTGCTCGGCAAGAAGGCCAACGAGCTGGTCAAAACCCTGCTTTTCACAGCCAAGGACCGTCACGTGGCGGTTCTGGTGCGCGGAGACCGTGAGGCGAATGGGGTCAAGGTCTCTCGAGAGATCGGGGCGCTTGCTCAAATGTCCGATCCCGAGACAGTCCGCCGACTCACCCGCGCCGAGGTGGGGTATGCCGGTCCCATCGGCCTCGATCCGAGCGTCGAGATCTGGGCCGACCCCGAGGTGATGGCCATGCCCGAGGCGGTCACCGGCGCGAATCAGACCGGCAAACACTATCTCCATGTCGTTCCGGGCCGGGATTTCAAGCCATCCGGGGTCTTGGACCTGCGCTGGGCTGTCGCGGGAGACCTGTGCGCGGATCATCCCGACAGACCGATTCGGATCGTTCGTGGGATCGAGGTCGGACAGGTGTTCAAGCTCGGGCTGAAATACAGCACGGCCCTGGAGGCCAACTTCCAGGATGAAGACGGCTCCCAGAAGCCGATGGTGATGGGGTGCTACGGGATCGGGGTGACGCGCACCGTGGCGGCGGTCATCGAACAGCATCACGATGAGAAGGGAATCATCTGGCCGGTCAGCGTGGCGCCCTGTGATGTCCATGTGCTCTCGCTGGGAGCGCACTTGCCCGAGGTGGCGGAGGCAAGCGACCGGCTGGCGCGCGAAATCCATGCCGCGGGTCTGGATGTGTTCTATGATGACCGAGAGGAGCGCCCGGGGGTCAAGTTCAAGGACGCCGACCTGATCGGGGTTCCCTTCCAGGTCGCGGTCGGTCAGAAATCCCTCGCCAAGGGGGTATGCGAGGTCACCCGTCGCGCGGACGGAACTCGCGAGGAGGTCCCTCTTGAAAAGGCGGTTTCTGTTTTACAATCCCTGCGTGAATCGGAATTGAGACGGCTCGCATTGGCCGAGGAGGACGCCCTCGCGGCGGTTCTGTGAACGATGGCTTATGAAATGCGCGACCAGGATGGCGCCACAATCGTGGAGGTGATGGGCGAGCTGGACGTGGCCACCGCCACCGAGCTCACCGACTATCTGAGCGGCCTCCTGAAGAAGTTCCCGCGGAAGGTGGTCCTCGACCTGACCGGAGTGGGGTACATGGCCTCCAGCGGGCTGGCGATGCTGGTGGCCTCTCTCAAGAAGTCCCGAGAGATGCGTGTGCCCTTCGGCATTTGCGGCATCTCGCCGGTCGTGCGTCACTCGATCGAGGTCGCCGCGCTGGATGAGGTCCTGCCGATCTACAAGGATGTGAGCGACGCGCTTCGGAAGCTCTCCTGAGGCGTCCTCGCGCTTTCAAACAACCGCCCGCTGCTATCGGGCGGGTCAGCTTGTCCGTTGAGGTGGTTCGCCATGAAACAACTCGTTCCGTTTTGCCTCCTCGTCGTTCTCTCCGCTCCCCTCGCTCAAGCCTCGGATCTGCAACTCTCCGAGGCGGTGATTGTCACCCGTCCCGGCGAGGTTCCCTCGGCGGAGCGCGCGGCGGCGGAAACGTTGGCGCTTGAGATGGAGAAGCGCTTGGGCGCGCGTCCCACGACGACAAGCGAATGGCCGGAGGGGAGCAAGCCGGTGATCGTGGTCAGCGCGCGCGTGGCGGGAAAGGTCTGGGACCGTGAGCTGCCCATCAGGAGCGGCGAATCTCTCCCCGAAACGCGGGCCGAGGGGTATCGCGTGCATGTGGATTTGAGCGACTCCGCCAAACCGGTGGTGTGGGTGGTCGGCGCGGACCCGCGCGGGACTGTTTTTGGAGTGGGCTATCTCCTGCGACAGATGCGTGCGGCGCAGGGGATGGCGCTCGTTCCGGCGGACTTGGACCACGCGACCTCCCCGGCCTATCCGATCCGCGGGCACCAGCTCGGCTACCGTCCGCGCGCCAACAGCTGGGATGCCTGGACCCTGGAGCAATTCGAGGACTATATCCGCGAGCTTGCCTTGTTCGGAACCAACTGCATCGAGAACATTCCGTTCCAGGACTCCGATCCGGGTCCGCACATGAAGCTCACGCGTGATGAGATGAACATCCGCATGGGAGAAATTTGCGCCAAGTATGACCTGGACTACTGGGTCTGGACCCCGGCGGAGTTCCCGCTTGAGGATGAGGTCAAGCGGAAGGAGATGCTGGCGCGTCACGAAGCCTTCTATCGCGCCTGTCCGCGGCTGGATGGGGTCTTTGTCCCAGGGGGTGATCCGGGCGACAACCACCCCAGGCATGTCATGCCGTTTCTCAAGGAGCTCGCCGACCTGCTCGCCAAGTATCACCCCCGGGCGGGGGTCTGGGTGTCGATGCAGGGCTTTGAACCGGAGAAGGTGGATTATGTCCATGAGTACATCGATCGGGAGAGGCCCAAATGGCTTCGGGGTCTGGTGGCGGGCCCCTCCGCGCCGCCGCTTTCGGAGACCCGCCGACGTCTCCCCAAGGAGTACATGCTCCGGGACTACCCGGACATCACCCACAACACCCGCGCGCAGTATCCGGTCTTCTGGTGGGATCCGGCGCTGGCCGCCACCCTCGGGCGCGAGGCCATCAACCCTCGTCCCGTCGATTATGCGGGGATCCTGCGCCACACGATCCCTTACACCGACGGGTTCCTTTCGTATTCGGATGGGGTGCATGACGATGTCAACAAACTGCTTTGGTCCCTCTTGGGTTGGGACCCGGACATGCCGGTGCGGGTTGCGATGATTGAGTATTCGCGCTTTTTCTTCGGGGACCGCGCGGCCGAGCGCGCCGCCGATGGGATTCTCGCGCTGGAGAGCAACTGGCATGGGAGTTTGGCGGACAACGGCGCCGTGGATGGAACCCTTGCCTTGTGGGCCGCCCTTGAGAAGGAATTTCCTGAGAATTCCGACAACTGGCGCTGGCTGTGCCTTGTTTTTCGCGCCTACTATGACGCCTACACCCGCCACCGTCTGATTTACGAGAACGAGCTGGAGAAGGAGGCCTGCCGCGCGCTTGAGGCAGCTCCTCAAGTCGGCTCCGAGGCCGCAATGAAGGAGGCGCTCGCGATCCTGCGACGAGGGGAGACCGAGCGGGTAAAGAGCGACTGGCGGGATCACATCTTTGAGCTCGCGCAACGTCTCTTCGACACCATCGCCCTTCAGACCAGCGTCCCAAAATACGGCGCGAGCGGGGCGGAGCGCGGGGCCTCGCTGGATTTCGTGGATCGACCGCTGAACAATTTGTGGTGGTATGAGGATGAGTTCGCCGCCATCAAGAAGTTCGACTCCGAGGCCAAGAAGCTCGAGCGGCTGGCGATTCTGGCCTCCTGGGAGAACCCCGGACCGGGGAGCTTTTATGATGACGTGGGGGACATCGCCCAGTCCGAGCATGTGATCTTCGGGGAGGACGCCAACACCGATCCCTTGTTTGAGCGAAACCCCTGTCCGGGGTTCATGTGGTGGGAGGGCGGACTCTCTCGCCGTCGGAATTCCTGGCCGGCGTACATGGACCTCTTAATCGGCATGCGCTATGACGGGCTCGATCCGAGCGGAAACTACACGGTCCGCATCACCGGCCAGCGGGACAGCAAGCTGCGGATCGATGGGGAGTTGGCGGAGCCGACGGTCTACTCCCAGAACATCGGGGAGTTCAAGGAGTTCCCGGCGCCGAGGAAGGCGCTTGAGGATGGCACGATTCTGTTAACCTGGGACAAGCTCGACGAGGCCCACCTCAACTGGCGCCAACAGTCGCACGTGGCGGAGGTGTGGTTGTTGAAGAGATAGAAGACTTGGCGCGTCATTCTCACGCAATCGGGAATCCAGAACGCTCCGAGCCGCGCGCGTGAGCAAGCGCTTGGGGAGGGAACCGCTCCCTTAGGGTCGCGGCTTGGTTTGGGCGCGGCTCAGATCCTCCTCGATTCTCTCGGCGAGGAAGACTTTGAGTAGAGATTGATAGGGAACACCTCTCTTATTGGCCAGGACCTTCAGGGCAGCGATGATCGACTCCGGTAGACGCAATGAGATCGTTTTGGTCGAGGGCTTCAAATTCGGAAACACAGTCCTCGCGGCTTTTGACCAGTCGATGAACTCAGTGGAATCCCGGCTCGCCCAGAACTCGCGCTCCTCATCCTCGGTCTTGAATTTCGGAATCCGTTGCCTAGTCATGCTCGATAAACCTTTCGTTCTTTCCGGCTCATGTCGCGGGCCGATATGACGCGAATCCGTTTTCCACGCAGTGTGAACGCAACAAACAATTCCCGCCCCCTATCAGTCTGTCCCAGCGCATGGAATTTCACTTCACCTCGAGAATGGCCGGGGTCCTCACTTACCACGAGGGGGTCGTTGAAGAAGACCTCTTCCGCCTCCAGGGTCGTAACACGATGCTTTTCCCAATTCTTCTCAGCGTTCCCTCCAGTCCAGTCAAACCCCGTGATTTCGGCGCTTTCGGCGGCTCTCATTCACTGACTGTCTATGATGACAATATACGGGAAAAGGTGCTGCGCGCCTTGTCCGTGGGGGGACTCTCGACATAACATGAGCGAACTTCGGACAGTACTCCGTGGGGCTTTTCTGCTAGGATGTAGCGTCCTATCAAGAAACGACTCCACGTTACCGGAAGGATCGGCAGAGGCCCCCCATGACCCTCGAAGAACGCTCCCGTGAACGTCGCAAGCGAATTGTGGTCAACCGCGCCAAGACCTGGGCGGAGGCGGAGGACTGGGACCTTAAGTTCTGGCAGGACCAAGGACCCGAGGCGCGCTTGTCGGCGCTTGTTGCGATTCGCAGGGATATCGAGCTTGTCCGGAAGGCGCGGAAAGAGCTTGGCCTGCCGGATATCGAGTGGGATGATGGGGAATGATGGAGACTATTGAGGATTTCGAGGACTTTCTCGCGCTCCTTGAAAAACATCGCGTGCGGTATCTGATCATCGGCGGAATGGCCTTCATCCTTCACGCGAGGCCGAGGTACACGAAGGATATCGACATCTGGATTGATCCCGATCCCGCGAACATCGAGCTCGCCAACCAGGCCCTCGCGGGATTTGGGAGTCCTCACTTGCTTGACCCTTTCCACCCAGACGAAATGCTTCAGATTGGCGTCGCTCCGAACCGAATCGACTTGCTGCTGACAGTGGAAGGGTCCGACTTCAAGAGGGCCTTTGGGACACGCGTCAGGGCAGAGTATGGTCGAACGGAGGCGAACTGGATCGGCCTGGATGAATTGATCGAAATCAAGAGCCGGGTCGATGACCCACGCCATCAAGCGGATGTCCGCGTTCTGAAACGAGTCCGGGATCAACGCGGGGGAGTGTGACGGTCCCTCCATTTCCTGCGCGCGTAGAACTGCGCCGCGAAGGCGCTGGCCTTCCATTGGCGTAGCTTCTCCTTCCGCGCCAAGCTCCCCGGGCGGGAGCTCAGAAAGCGACACTCATCGGGGAGCAGAACCAAGCTGACATGAATGTTTGGGGCCAACCCGATGGGGAGGTTGCGCTCCATGCAGGCCTCATAAAGGCGCTGGAACACGGGCGCGAGCTCCTCGGCCTTGGGGGGCGGTTCATCGGCCATGTCGGTCCCCTGTAACGGTCGGAACACACACACGGTCGGGACCGCGCCGATGGAGGTCATCCAATCGATGGCGCGAATCGAAGCCTCGGGCGGCTCCAGACCGGCGATGATCTCGCCGTTCGCCAGCCACGGCTGTTTCCAGGTCCCCTTCTTCGAGAGCCCGGCGCAATACTCCACCGCGCGCAGATATCGATCCAAGCCGTACTCTCGGTTCTTCCCCGGGCAGACCCGTTCGAAGGTGGCTTGGTCGAAAAGTTCAAAACAGAACGAAACCCGATTGGCGCCCATGGCCTGCAGGCGGTCATAGCGGGAAAGATCGTGGTGCGGCGGGGTCTGGACCCCCACCAAGAGGTCGGTCTCGCGCTTGATCCGCGTGATCATCGGTTCGAGGATGTCGAGGTAAGTCTCACCCACATAGTGTCCGGTGTTGAAATCGACATAAGTGATCCCGGATTCGGCCCGCGCGGCATGAACCACCTCAAGCACATCCTCGACCGTCTTCTCCTCGGCGTCGTCGTGTCCGAGGTTGAGACCGACCGAGCAGAACCGGCAATTCGCCTTGGGGCTTTCACGCCAGTAGTCGCAGACCGCCGCGGGATAGATCGCGAGATATGTCCCCTGAAGGGTTCCGACCCGATCCATCCGTTTCCCTGAACGGGTGGTCTTATCGTACCACTGGGGGCGCTCTGGAATGCGAACGTCAACACAGTGGTTTCCGTTGTGGGTGACAAAGAACTCTTCCCGGCGTCTCACCAGCTCGTAGGGCGAGTCCTTGGCGAACGGCTCGGTGACCGGGACATTGGTCCAGAGCTCCTCGGGTAGGATCAGTTCGATCCCGCTCCCGAGCCCCGCGCGAGTGCGGAGAATGGGGCGACCGTGGGTGTCTTGAGGAAGACAGCCTTCGGTGAGGCGAATCCCCTTGCAGTAGAGGTCGAGCTTCAACCACGCCGGGTTCGTGGGTGGAAAGGGAGCAGCGGAATCAGGGGAAGATTTCATGGGCGGTCCTCACTGGCTTTATGGTACCATATTTCATCCTTGGGCGGGAATTGGGGATTGCTGAGGCGAATTTGGGGACTTGGAAAAACTCGGAGATCGTGGCCGGTTATCCCCCACCGGCGCGCGTGGTATACCCAACCCATGTCCCGATATCACTCTCTCCGATTCATCCTTTTCGGCCTGTGGTTTTCCGCTGGAAGCCAGGCGCAGGAAATCACCCTGAACCTCAAAGACACAGGCTATCGGGGCATCTGGTACATGAACCAGCCCTCCGGCGATGAGTATGTCTACAAGTACAGCGGCGGGCTTGGGACCTACTGCGCGGACCATCAACCCTTCGCGGTTTACCGGAAAGAGGTCGAACGGACCTTCTTCTGCTATGGCGGAACCACTCCGAGCAGCAATCAGGAGCTGCTTCACATGGTCTCCTATTTCGATCACAAGACCGGGATGGTTCCGCGCCCGACCATCCTGCTCAACAAGAACACCAGCGACGCCCATGACAACCCGGTCATCTCGGTGGACTCGGAGGGCTACATCTGGGTTTTCTCCACCTCGCACGGCCGCTCGCGACCCTCGTACATTCATCGTAGCCGGGAGCCTTACGCCATCGACTCCTTCGAGCTTGTCTCAGCCTCGTTCCTGGAGCAGGGGAGGTCGGCTCCGTTGGACAACTTCTCTTACATGCAGGCTTGGCACACGGGACCCAATGGGTTCCTGTGCTTCTTCACACGCTACGGGGACCCGGCGGCGCGGACACTCTTCCGCTTAACCAGCCGGGATGGAGTCCACTGGGGCGAGCGCGTTCGACTGGCGGCCATTGCCGAAGGCCACTATCAGATCAGCGCGCTTGGACGCGCCAGAGCGGGGACCTCCTTCAATTACCACCCCAAGGGGAAGGGACTCAATTGGAGAACCAATCTCTATTACATCGAGTCGCGGGATTTCGGAAAGACCTGGACCACGGTTTCCGGCAGGACCCTGGAACTCCCATTGGTTGAGGTGGAAAACGCGGCCTTGGTGGAGGACTACGCCGCGCAAGGACTTCTCGTGTATTTGATGGATATCACCTTCGATGCCATGGACCGCCCGGTGATTCTTTTCCTCACCAGCAAGGGATATCAGTCCGGTCCGGCGAACGACCCGCGCACCTGGCGAACCGCCCGTTGGACCGTCGCTCGGTGGGAAATCCTGCCGGTCACAAGTTCGGACAGCAACTACGACATGGGTTCCCTCTATATTGAGGAGGATGGAACCTGGCGGATCATCGGGCCAACCGAGAAGGGTCCTCAACCAGGGAATCCGGGTGGAGAGATGGCGATGTGGACCAGCTCGGATGAAGGGCGGAATTGGAGGTTGGCCAAGCCGCTCACATCGGGAAGCGCGAGAAACCACACGTATGCTCGCCGCCCGGTGGACGCCCATCCCGATTTCTACGCCCTCTGGGCCGATGGCCACGCGCGGGAGCCTTCCGAATCGAGCCTCTATTTCTGCAATCGCGCGGGGGATGTGTTCCTGCTGCCAATGGAGATGAAGGAAGAGATGGAGCGGCCGGTTCCATTTAGAGGCGGGGCGTCTCCATGAACAACCATTTACTCCCTCTTCCGTATCCGCGCCCGGATGGACTTGAACGCGGGGGTTTTCGAGCGGCTGTCGATCCGGCGTGGGACAATCGCGTTGGCCTCGGGATAGTACATGGCGAGGTTCCCTGGAGCGATATCCACGATCGCGGCGTGAACCTCCATTGCCCCGACCTCGGTTTCCACTCGGACCCGTTCCCCTTCCGCGATAGAGAGGATTCGCGCGTCCTCCTCCGAAAGCATGACCACATCCCTTCGGTCGTTCCCGCGATAAAGGTCGAACTCTTCATAGACGACCGTATTGAACTGCCCCTCGGAGCGCAGAGTCATGAGCCTGAATTCGCCCTTCGCGGGGGCGAACTCCGGCAGGGGGGTGACATGGAAGTGGGCCTTGCCGTCGGGCGTCTTGAACTCCGGCGTGTGGAAGGTCCGTCCTTCGATCTGGAATTCCCCTCCCGCCCGCTCGATTTCGGCGATGGCGGAGTACCCGGGCACGACCTTCGCGATCTCCGCGCGCAGGTGCGCGTGGGAGCGCAGGGCTTTCCAGTTGAACCTGCTCTCCGGAAGGATCCGTTCGGCGAGGGATGCGATAATCTCCACCTCGGAGCGGAGCTCTCCTTGCACGGAGGGAGTTCCTCCCTCCGACATGCGCACGAAGTTGAACATCGACTCCTGGGTGGTGGCTTGGCTCTCCTCATCGCGGGCAAGCGGGGGCAGGATCAGGGTGGTGCGTCCACGGCCGTGTATGTGTCCCTCGTTCAGCTTGGTTGAGATGTAGGCGGTGAAGGGGATGTTCCGAAGAGCGCGCGATGCCCATTCCCGGTCCGGATTGCTGGCGAACAGGTTGCCTCCCAGCAGGACCGCGGCGCGGATCTTGCCCGCCTCGGCGGCCATCATCGAGGCGAAGGTGTCTTGACCGGGGTTCTCGGGAACACGGATGCCGTAGAGCTCCTCCAGCTTGGCCGCGAACGCCTGACGGACCGCCGGGGAAACCCCGATCGAGCCGACTCCCTGAACATTCGAGTGGCCCCGGACCGGGAGAAGCCCGGTCCCCGGCTTGCCCAACCATCCCCGCGCCAGGGCCAGGTTTCCGAGCGCAAAGATGTTGTCCACGCCATGAACATGGTGGGTGAGCCCCATTGCCCAGAGGAACACCCCGCGCTTGGCGCGGAGGATCAGCTCCACGGCCCGTTCCACCTGGGACTTGGGGACGCCGCACGCGTCAATCAAATCCTCCCAGGATGACCCCGCAAGGTCGGCTTCCACATCACCCCAGCCGCTGGTGTGCTCGCGCACATAACCCATGTCCACGCCGCCGCGTTCGATAACTCCCTTGAGCAGCGCCTTGAACAGGGCGATGTCCGCGCCCACGTGCGGCTGGAGGTAAAGGTCGCTCACCCTGGAGGAGAAGAGCATGCTTCGCCAATCCGAGGGTATACGGAAGCGGACGAGGCCGAGCTCCTTCAGCGGATTGACCACGATCACCTTGCCGCCGCGACGACGCAGGTTGACCAGTTGGGTGATCAGGCGCGGGTGGTTGCTCGCGGGGTTGGACCCGGCCACCAGCGCGAGATCGGCCTTCGCCAGATCATCCAGGACAATCGAGGAGGTTCCGGAGCCATAGATCTTTGAAAGCGCCACTCCGGAGGCTTGGTGGCAGTAATAGGAGCAGTTGTGGATGTTGGCGACGCCATGAGCGCGCGCGACAAGCTGAAACAGAAAGGCCGCCTCGTTGCTCGATCTGCCCGAGGAATAGAAGAAGACCTCCTGGGGGGATGATTCGCGTAGCGCCTTGGCCGCCAGGTCCAGCGCCTCCTCCCAACCCATGCGATGGAAATGCGTGTCGTGTTCGTACGCCACCAGCGGATGGGCAATCCGCCCCAGGCGCTCCAGATCATGGGAGGAGAGACGTTCCATCCACTCGATCGGGGTGGTCCGGAGGTAATCCTCCGGAATGGTCCCGGCCATGTCTCCGGCCTGGGCTTGGATCGACTTCTTGCAGACCTCGGGAAAGTGACCCGCCTCGTTGACCATCCCCCCGCGTTGGCCGCCCATGCCGAGGGCGCAGGCCTTACAGGCGTTGTTCGAGCGGAGGCGACGATAAAGGCCGCGCAGGCTGCCGACCTCGTAGCCCTTCTTGAAGATGTACAGGACGGAGGACAGACCGCCCGCCGCGGAGAGCTTCGGTTTGGCCATGAGGCGTTGAGGTTAGACCAATTGCACGGACCTGTGAACGCTCAAATGGCGTGATTCCGGGGGAGGCCCTTGAAGGGTCGGGACTGATACCCGATTCTATCGTTTCAGGATTTGACCCAAGGAGAGCGGCCCATGTCGAAATGGTATTTGAGCTACAATGGCCAGCAGGTCGGCCCAATGGACCTGGAGCGGGCAATTCAGGAGGCGGCGGCGAACCCGAATGGCCATGCCTGGTGCGAGGGTTTTCCGTCATGGAAACCGATTTCCGAGATTCCGGAACTTCAGGGACGGGCCTTGGCGACAATTCCCTCGCCGCCGAAAGCCCCCAACCAGACCGCAGATGTCATCGACTACCGGATTGTCGGAGAGGAGATGCAGTTTGTGGAGATTGAGCTCGATCCGGGGGAAAGCGCCATCGCCGAGGCCGGAGCGATGATGTATAAGGACTCCTCGGTGGAGATGGACTCGGTTTTCGGGGACGGGACCCAAACCAACGCGAGTTTCTTCGACAAGCTGGTGGGCGCGGGAAAACGGCTACTGACCTCCGAGAGTTTGTTCACCACGGTTTTCACTCACCGGGGAAGCGGAAAGGCCCATGTGGCTTTCGCCGCGCCCTATCCCGGAAACATCATCCCACTCAGCCTTCCAACCGTGAACGGCCGGATTATCTGCCAGAAGGACAGCTTCCTGTGCGCGGCGCGAGGGGTCTCGATTGGGATCCAGTTCCAGCGAAAGATCCTGACCGGCCTGTTCGGCGGCGAAGGGTTCATCATGCAGAGGCTTGAAGGGGATGGCATGGTGTTCATGCACGCTGGAGGAACGGTGATTGAGCGCCGCCTCGGTCCCGGGGAGCTCCTGCATGTGGACACTGGGTGTGTGGTGGCCTACGAGGGTGGGGTCGAGATGGATATCCAACAAGCGGGGAATATCAAGACCATGTTGTTCGGCGGGGAGGGACTTTTCTTCGCGATCCTGCGCGGCCCCGGAAGAGTCTGGCTCCAGTCGCTACCGTTTTCGCGCCTGGCCGGGAGAATGCTGATGGCTCAGCGCGGCGGTAAGGAGGAAGGCTCGGTGCTGGGAGGACTCGGGCGGTTAATGGATGGGGACAACCGGTTCTGACCTCTCCCGTTTGTCGCCTTTCATGGATGAAGGGCAGATTTGGGGATGGGAGTTGATGGTTGAAACTCCCGTCCCCTGGCTATGCGCCTTTCCCACACCTTCGCGCCCGGTTTCCCAGTATCCACATTTCCAAATTCACGCTATTCTTAAAGCTCAACTTCTCAGTCGAGACTCCCCCGAAAGCGTTGAAATTCCCCGGAGCTTCACCGGGAGATCCCCATGGCTGGCACACCTCGCCCCCATTATTGCGTCGTCATCCTGGCGCTCCTGGCCTGGGGAACCCCTCTAGCCCACGCCGTTCCCGACCTTCTCGTGAGCAGCCCCACCAGTGACAAGATCATTCGCTATTCCGGCGCGAACGGCGCTCTGGTCGGGACCTTCGCCTCTTCCTCCGATTCAACCATGAACGAGCCGCGCGGGTTCACCTTTGGCCCCGATGGACACCTTTATGTCTGTAGTCGCGACAGTCGCCAAGTGCTCAAATACAACGGGTCCGCCGGAACCTTCATTTCAATCTTTGTCCCCGCGCAACCGGATGGCTTCGAGCCGTTCTGTTGTGTCTTCGGCCCGGACGGACACTTGTATGTCACCAACCGGGCCACGGATCGAGTGCTTCGCTTCAACGGCTCCACCGGGGCGTTCTTGAGCATCTTTGTTCCCGCCGGAAGCGGCGGCCTGAATGAACCCTCCGGTCTCCGCTTCGGAGGCGATGGCCACCTCTATGTGGCCTCGGGTGAGAGCGACAAGATCCTGAAATACAACGGCTCGACCGGAGCCTTCATCGGAGTCTTTGCCTCCACCAACCTGGATGACCCACGCGATCTGATCTGGGGTCCGGATGGGAACCTTTATGTAACCAGCGAAGACAACGACCGTGTGGTCCGCTTCAACGGCTCCACAGGGGCCTTTATCGATAACTTTGTTTCCACCGGGAGCGGGGGCCTGAATGAACCCAACGGGTTGACGTTCGGCCCGGATGGGCATCTGTATGTCACCAGTGAGAGCAGCGACTCCGTTCTCCGGTACAACGGCGCGACAGGGGCGTTCATGGACTCCTTTGTGGGATCGGCCGCCGGGGGACTCAGCCACCCAAATTACCTCCTGTTCTTTCCACAGGCGGCGCCCGAACCAACCTCCACTCCAACCGAGACCCCCACCGAGACCTTGACCGCAACTCCAACGATCACGGAGACGCCAACCGATACAGTCACCTCAACTCCAACGATCACGGAGACGCCCACTCACACGGTCACCGACACGCCCACGATCACCGAGACTCCAACCGACACGGTCACCGACACGCCCACCATCACCGAGACTCCAACCGACACGGTCACCGACACGCCCACGATCACCGAGACTCCAACCGACACGGTCACCGACACGCCCACCATCACTGAGACTCCAACCGACACGATCACCGATACGCCCACCATGACTCGGACTTTCACCCAAACGGTGACGAACACCCCATCAGCGACAAGGACCTTCACTCCAAGCTCCACCCGGACTCACACGCCAACCAAAACGCGCACCGCCACGGGCACGGCGACGCGAACCGCCACGCCCTCGCCCACCCGGACCTTCACTTCGACCGTGACCCGGACCCCAACACCGACCATCACAAGGACGCCGACAAGTACGGCGACCGACACCTCCACGGTGACTCACACCCCCAGCAATACCGCGACCAGCACGCCCACGATCACCAACACTCCCTCATCCACTCCGACTCGCACGCACACCATCACGGAAACGCCCACTCACTCGAGCACTGTGACCGCCACTCCAACGCGATCCTTCACGCATACATCGACAGTGACTCAGACTCCGACCAGCACACCCACTCGCACCCACACAATCACTCAAACTCCAACGGCCACGCCGACCCGCACCTCCACGGTCACCTCGACCCCCACCGACACGGCGACTCGGACCTTCACCATCACCGACACCCCCACTCCCAGCGCGAGCGTGACCAGCACGCTCACCCAAACTCCAACTCGGACTGGCACGGCAACTCACACGGTGACCGCCACTCCAAGCCGGTCTTTCACACGGACTTCCACGGTCACGGCCACTCCGAGCTCGACTCCGAGCTCCACATGGACCGTGACTCAGACCCCGAGCCGAACAGTGACACGGACCTTCACGGCGACCCACACGCCGACAGCCACGCCCACGCGCGCCTTCACGGTCACGAACACCCCGAGCGCAACTTTCACTTCAACCCGGACAGTGACCGGCACCCCCACGCGAACCGCGACTCCTTCCTCCACGTCGACAACCACCTTCACTCCCACGCCGACTCGGACCGCGAGCCCCTCGCGGACGTTCACCAACACGGCCACTCCGACCGCGACGTTCTCACCCACCCGCACTCCGACTCGAACCGGAACGCCCACGCCCACGCCGACCCACACTCAAGGGGAGCCGGTGTTCACCGACCCGCTTCCCCTGCTCGGGGGAGTGGATAAGGAAATCTTCACCGCGATTGTGATCGCGGAGCTGGACGGGGATTCCGAGCCGGAACTGGTGCATGGCTCCGACCGGACCGGTTCGGCGGACTCCGGGTTGGGACTCTTCGCGATGAACCTGGATGGAACACCGGTTCCGGGGAACTGGCCGGTCATTCTGGACGTGGATATCCGTAGCAGCCCCGCGGCGGCGGACCTGGATGGCGACTGCTTGGATGAGATTGTGGTGGGGACCTACGGCCCTCCATTCACGATTCGGATTTACGACAACGATGGGACCGAGATCGGACGCTCCAGCTCCAATTTCGGAGTGATCTCCTCCCCAGCGATCGGCGACCTCAACCGGGATGGCGAATTGGAGATTGTCGTCGGAACCTCGGATGGGACCCTCAAGGTTCTTAAGAAAGACGGATCGCCATTCTCATCGGGATGGCCGGTGACGCTGCCGGGTAGATCGACTCCGCTGGTTCGAGGCATGCGGAACGATGTGGACTCCTCGCCGGCGTTGGGTGACCTCGATGGGGATGGCTTCCCGGAGATCGTGGCGCTCTCGGACCACGGGATTGTTTACGCCTACGACCGAAACGGCCGGCCGCTCCTCGGATTCCCCTTCATCGCGCCCGCCAACACCTTCCCTCCGGGCATCACCGAGGCATTGAACTTCGCCTCGCCGATCATCGCGGACATCGACGGGGATGGCCGCCTCGACATCATCGTCGCCATGACCAACGCGCGGGTCTATGGACTGCGTGGAGATGGGAGCCCGCTGCCCGGATTCCCTCTGGTTTTCCCACCGGGAGCCCAGCCGGACGCGCGAGCGCGTTTTGGCGATGACATCCTTTCCACTCCCGCCGTGGGCGATGTCGATGGGGATGGCCTGCTCGAGCTCGCGGTGGCGTTCCATAGCGGCCCGGAGAAGAAGTCGCGCCTCTATGTGTTCGATCTGCTCGGTCCCGCGAAAGAGCATGCCTTGCAGTGGCCGACCTTCCACGGGAATCCCCTGCGAACCGGTTACTACCCCGGGCCCCCGACTGGAGATGCCAATCGGGATGGGAATGTGGATGGAGAGGACCTGATGAAATTCCTGAACACCTGGCAGCGCCACCCAACCATGCCGAGGTACAACCCGCTTTTCGATTTCAACCTGGATGGCCGGACCAATGGGATCGATCTCCCCCCGCTGCTGGAGGAGACCCGGTAGGGTGTCGCCGGGATTGGATTCAGATTTGCTCCAACGCGTGACTCCCGACTCCCCCCGCCTTCTGAACGGCAAGGACCCAGGAGCCGGAATTCCGGAGCGCGGAGACATCCTCGGGTGCCAGACGAGGCGGAAGCTGAACAAGCAGGCGCGGGCACGCCAGTCCGGTTTCCAACAGATTGCGGGCCCAGTCCACCGCGCGCGCGGGGTGGAGCTCGGAAAGATCCGCCCAGAGAGGAAGGTCCCGCTCCGCGAAATACTCTCCCAGCATCCACGCGTGACTGCGCGGAAGGTATCTGTCGGGTCGACGCCGGACAAGGAGGGGAATGCTTGGGGACGCGGCGCGAAGTTCGCGCAATCGGGTGTCAAGGTCCGCGAGCGCCGCCGAAGGTTCGGCGCTGCGGAGGCGATCACTCTCTCCGGTTTCATCGAGGACCCCCGCCAGCGCCTCAAACACCGAGCCGGTCGGTTCGGTCGCCCTCCAAAGCTCAACCTTCAAACAGCTCCGAGTAAGCTCCGCAAAGCGGAAACCGGCGGGACCGCGGCCCTCGGCGAACTCCCGCCCAAGGAAATCGAACCAGGGATCCGAATTCCTCACCGTGGAGTTTCTTTGACAAACTCGGCCAGCCGCCGCGCGATCCCTTCGGCGTCCAGCTCGTACTTTTCATAGAGCCCTTCCGGAGTCCCCGATTCTCCGAACTTGTCGAGCAGCCCCCAGCGCCGCGCCTTGGTGGGGCAGTGTTCGGAAAGAACCTCGCAGACCGCCGAGCCCATCCCGCCGATCACGTTGTGATCCTCGACCGTGAAGATGCGGCCGGTCTCCCTCGCGCACCTGACGATCAGGTCCACATCGATGGGCTTGATGCTGGAGAGGTTGACCACTCGAGCGTCGATCCCTTGCTCGGCGAGGCGATTGGCGGCCACGAGCGCGTTGGCGACAGTCCCTCCCGAGGCAAAACAGGTGACATCCTTCCCCTCGCGGAGGACCATCCCTTTCCCGAGTTCGAACCGATACCCCTCCGGGGAGACATCCGGCAGCGTCTGACGGGTCAGGCGAAGGTACGCCGGGCCATCGTGACCGTTGGCGAGGAAGCGAACCATCTGTTTGGTCTCGAGTTCGTCCGCCGGTTGGAGCACGATCATGTTCGGCAGCCCGCGCATCAGTCCCACATCCTCCAGCCCCATTTGGCTGTTCCCATCCTCGCCGATGCCGATTCCGGCATGGGTGCCGACAATTCGGACCCCGGCCTTTGAGTACGCCACCGACATGCGGATGGTGTCGTACCGTCCGGTGATGAAGCACGCGAAGCTGCACACAAAGGGGATCATGCCGGAGAGCGCCATGCCCGCTCCCGCCCCGATCATGTTCGCTTCCTGGATTCCCATCTCGAAAAACCGATCCGGGAACTTCTTCGCGAACAGCATCGACATCGTGGACTTGGAAAGGTCCGCGTCAAAAACAACCACCCTCGGATTGGTTTCACCGACCTCGGCGAGCGCCTCACCGAAGGCCAGTCGGGATGCTTTGGCCATGAAAAACTCCTTCTCGAACGAATGAGGGGGAATGGTAGCGGGTTTGGGATGCTTACGAAAGCGGTCCGGCCTCGCGCGGCTCAAACACGGCGCGTTCGAGACTCCGATTCAGAACCACCCGTTTGCAGCTCCAGATCACAGGAATCCCAATGCTTCCATCCAGGCTCGGATCCTCTCTCGGCTCGACATACACGGTCAGTCCCGGCTGGAATCGGTAGCCGCCCAGACCCAAGGGGAGGGGGAGGCGGTAGGCCTTCAGGGTGTAGGTTCCCCGGAAGGTGGAGCATTCCGACTCGCCGATTGAGTGGGTCTCCTTAATGCGGGCCCCCAGATTCTGTCCCTCCTCAAAGATCAAGGGAACATTTGATCCGGTGTCCAGGAGGAATCGAACCCGGCTTCGCTCTCCCGTTTCCAGTGGGACCACATATCCGTTCACGTTTTCATAGTGGGCCAGTTGAATCCAGTTCTGGCTGTCTTGGACCGTGGACTTCTCGAAGGGTCGAATGATGAGCCGACGGTTCGGGCCGTCAAATTCGATCTCGCCGCGTTGGAGCAGAGAGGCTCCCAAGATGCCATCCACTCGAGTCGGCGTGACCTTCGGGAGCTGATCGAACTTGGAGTCCGCGAGGAAAGTAACCGGCTCGGCCTTGAGCGCCAGATCCCCCAGCGCCAGGGAGGAGGTCCAATGGAGGTCCTGTTCGGTGGATTCCGCGCCGAAACCCTCGGCCTCGGCCTTCCCCATCGGGCGCAGCCTGAGATCGCGGCGGAGAGACTCTCGCAGCACGGTGACCGAAGAGCCTGTGTCGATCTGGAAAAGGAGGTCGTTCCCCCCACACGTCACTCGCACTCCGGCATAGGGGCTCTCAGTCGCCCCGGAGGGGATCTCCACCAACGGAAGCGCCACTTCTTCGCGCGTGGGGGGCAGGCGCTCCAACACTTCGGGCCAGGTGGTGGCCTTGGGTTGGAGGGACGAGCAGGAGGAAAGGCAAGCCCACGCGAAGACCCACAACACGAGTCCCCACACCCTCGTGGTCCCGATGTGATCGCCGCGCCAATTCGCGCTTTCAAGTTCTGGCATGGAACGCATGGAGCCGAAAAGTCCGAACAAAGCCTCCAAATCCTCACGAAAGTCTAGAAAGTTCAGCGCTCCTTGCGAAGGGTGGACTATTTCAGACAGACTGCTTGCGCGAAATAGAGCCATGCCGACGACACCCGACCCCACACGTCCCATGCGCCCGGAAGACATTGAGCGGGAGCGCTCGGACTGGCGCGCCTTCTACTCCAAATGGGAGGGAACCCCGGGCGCGGAACTCCTGGAAGGCTTCACCGAGGGGGGCAGGCTCCAGGAGGAGGAGTTCCGCGATCTCTTCCGTCGGCATGGGCATTTCGAGGGCAAGCGGGTTCTGGAGGTCGGGTTTGGAATCGGAGTCCTGGCTCGCCTGCTGCGAGATGAATTCCCGGTGGCCTCGTATGTCGGGATCGAACTCACCGAGGCCTCGGTCGCCAACATCCAATCCGAGTCCTTTCCGGATTCTTTCCGGTTCGAGGTTTGCCCGGCCGAGGAGGTTGGGGATCGGTTTCCGCCGAAGTGCTTTGACATCGCCGTGTTGCACGCCGTGGCGCACCACTTTGTCGATCCCGCCACGTGCTTCAGATCGATTGCCAAGGTCACGCGGGAGCTCCTGGCTCTCGAACCGAACCGCTCCCATCCTTTCCGACGGTATCTGGAACGGAAAGTGAACGCCCTCCCCAACCAACCGGTGGAGACCTCCTACACCCTCCGGGAATGGAGGGGATTCCTGTCCGCGCCGGGAAGGCAGGTCCGGTTCAGCTTCACCCCCTATCGGCTCCTTCCCGCCAATGTCCTGAACTGGCGGGGGTTGCGCTGGGTTCCACGGCCCCTCATTCACTGGGCGCTGAAGCTGGACCGCCGGCTGGTCCGTGTACCCCCTTTGCGGAGATTCTCCTATTACTTGCTTCTCCGGGCGGTGTATGAGGACTAGAACTCGGCCCATCCGGGTTCATTGAAGCTGGGTGCCAGTGGTAATCTTGAGAACATCGCGCGAGACGAGGGAACAACTTCTCCCAAATAAGGGGGTGGTCAGATGCGAACTCAGAGGGTTCTCAAAGTCTTCTTGGCCTCCGCCTTTTTGATTCTCCCCACGCTAGTGTTTCGGCCCAGGCACATTCTGGCCCAGGACTCGGCTCCAGCGGAGAAATGGGCCTTTCTGATTGCCTTGGACCAATACCAAGACCTGCCCAGACCCCGTTTGCGCGTGGACCACGCCGGGCGCATCGCCAACCTGCTGTGGGAGAAGTTCCATTTCACCAAGGTGGTGGAACTCTACGACGGCGATGCCACCCGCGCGGAGATCATCAAACTGCTCCGGTCCCTGGGGGAGGCGCGGGCCGCGAACGCCGGAATTCTGGTGTACTTCAACGGGTACTCCAGCGCCAGGCCCGAAGGGGATGAGGTGGATTGGTATGGCTTCGATTCGGAGAGCCGCACCGAGGCGGTTCCCTCAGACCTGGTGCAGACCGTGCTTCGCTCCATTCGCGCGCGACATGTGCTCGTCCTATCCGGGGCGGGATTCAGCGCGCGTGTGCTCTCCTCGGGCGGAGGGGTCGACCCGAACCTCCGCTCACGCCAAGCGATTGCCTACACCCCCCAAGTCGAGTCCGCCTCGGACCCCTTCGGAAAAGCGCTGGTCTCCATCCTGAAAGGTCTCGGGGAGGGGGAAAGCCTGAATGGAAGCGAACTCGCCCAGCGGCTCGCGCGGGAGGTCGGCGAGGATGCCATCCTGTCCGGAGTGATCCGCAACACCGGAGATGAGGGCGGGACCTTCCCCCTTTCCTCCGAGAAGGTCGAGGAAGGGGTTCTTCTGGGGGTCCTCAAGGATGCCGAGAGCGGCAGCCCATTGCCCGGTCTATCGGTCGGGATTCAAGGGATCGACCGCAAGGGCAGAACCGGGGCGAGCGGGGAGTTTCGACTCTGGGCGCCGCCTGGGGTTTACTCCGCCCTGGTCGTAGAAGGCTCGGCCCCCGGCGAGGTTCTGGTTCTTCCACTCGATTTCGAGGTCCATCCGGGCGAGGAGCTCCCGCTGGGCCCCTTGGAGGTGGCCTTCGCGCCCAGTCCGGAACCCCCAGCCCCCACGCCGACGGCGACCCCGACTCCGATTCCAGCTCCCGAGGTCAAGGCGGCCACCTCGGAGGCGGCCCGCGAATCGTCCGTGACCGCTCGCGCCGAGGAGATCGCTTTCGAGTCTGTCACCCTCTCCGCCCGTGGCCAACTTCGTGAAACCAAACCAGGGAGCGCCCGAATCTTCGTTGAAGACTTGGGTGGTGGAATCGGCATGGAGCTGATCGAAATCCCAGCGGGGACCTACACCCGCGGCTCCGAACGAACCGAGGAGGGCCACAGACCCTCCGAGGAACCCGCCCTTACCGTCCACATTCCCTCGTTCTATCTGGGACGGTTCGAGGTCACGCAAGACCAGTGGGGCGCGGTGGCGGAGCTTCCGATGGTTGAGCGTGCGATGGACCCGGACCCCTCGTATTTCAAGGGCGGCGAACGGCCGGTTGAGCGGGTTTCCTGGGAGGATGCGGTCGAGTTCTGCGCGCGCCTCTCCAAACACACCGGGCGGGCTTACCGGCTCCCCTCAGAGGCCGAGTGGGAGTATGCCTGCCGCGCGGGGACAACGTCCCCCTTCCATTTCGGACCCACCCTCTCCCCGGAATACGCGAATTACTTCTCGTCCGACCCATACGGCTCTGGCCCGACCGGACCGTCGCCGCGAGCCACCGTGGAGGTCGGCCATTTCGGTTCAGCCAATCCTTTCGGGCTCCACCAAATGCACGGCAATGTGGCCGAATGGTGCGCGGACCTGTGGCATGAGACCTATGAGGATGCGCCGGGTGATGGGACGGTTTGGGAAGTCGGCGGGGACCGCTTCCGGCGCGTGATGCGCGGCGGCTCTTGGCGCAATTTCCCAACCGATCTCCGCTCCGCCGCGCGCAAGGGGCTATCCTGGAATCTTGGAAATAACACGCAGGGCTTCAGGGTGGCGCTCACTAAGCCTTGAGAGAACACAATCCGGCCTTGGATGGAGAGGATTGCGGGAGGCCTCCGATGAAACGAATCGATTTCCTGAAAACCCTCGCGGCGGGGGGCGCGGCGTATGCCGCATGGGGTCCGCATCGACTGGCGCGCGCTTGGGCCGCCGATGGGGGCTCCAAGCCTCCCAACTTCGTGTTCATCCTGGCGGACGACTGGGGCTGGGGGGACCTGGGGTGTTATGGCCACCCCACGATCAAGACCCCGAATTTGGACCACCTTGCCGGTCAGGGAACTCGATTCACTCAGTACTATGTGAACGGATCGGTGTGTTCTCCCAGCCGCGCCGGAATCATGACCGGGCATTTCCCAGCCCGGCACGGCATCCACGCCCATCTCGCCACCCATGAACAGAACGCCCAGCGCGACATGCCCAACTGGCTCGATCCGGAAGTGACCACCCTGCCCGACCTTCTGAAGAGCGCCGGCTACATCACCGGACATTTCGGCAAATGGCACCTGGGCGCGGGCGAGGGAGCGCCGGAACCGAAGGAATATGGCCTGGACGACTATCGGACCTTCAACGGCAATGGCCCCGGCTGGGAGGGGGTTGCCGATTGGATCCCGAGGTCCAGCGAGCTGATTGTGGATGAAACCCTCCGCTTCATCGGGGAAAACCGTGCGCGGCCCTTCTTCGTTCAAGCCTGGCTCAAGGACACCCACGCCTATCTCGACCCGACCGAAAAGCAGCGGGAACCCTACAAGAAACTGGGCGGCGCGCTGGAGATCTATTACGGCGCGGCGACCGACGCCGACCGTCAGATCGGGCGCATCCTCGCCAAGTTGGATGAGCTGGGACTCGCCGAAAACACGGTGGTGGTTTTTTCGAGCGACAACGGTCCCGAGGACATCACGATCACCAACGCCTCCCATAGTGGGGTGGGAAGTCCCGGTCCCTTTCGAGGTCGTAAGCGCAGCCTGTATGAAGGCGGGGTGAGGGTGCCGTTCATTGTCCGCTGGCCCGGGAAGGTTCCCGCCGGTCGGGTGGATAACGCCTCGGTGGTGAGCGGAGTGGATCTGCTTCCCACCTTCTGCGCGCTCGCGGGAGTCCCCGATCCCGAGAGCCTCCGGCCGGATGGCCAGGATGTCTCCGCCGCGCTACTCGGGCGCCCCTTCGAACGGAGGAAGCCGCTCTTCTGGGAGTTCCGCTCCGCCGTGGTTGGGCATGTGATCAATCGAAGCCCGATGCTCGCCCTCCGCGAAGGGAACTGGAAGCTCTTGATGAACCCAGACCGAAGCCGGATCGAGCTCTACGACATTCCCAACGAAACGAGCGAGCTGAATAACCTGGCTGATCGAAACCCCGAGGTGGTCGAGCGACTTGCCGGACAACTCCTCGCCTGGCGGAGCGAACTCCCCCCGGGACGTGTGGACAAAGGGGCGGGAGTGAATGTCTATCCCTGGCCGAAGGAAGCGCATTGAATTGCCATGATGGGAAAGGGCCTAGTGAGGTGTCCTCCATGTCGCTAAAGGAGGAGTGCGCGAACCTAGCGGTCATCCTTTTCGCGGTCTTCTTCATCGGGGTGGTGGTCCGGACCGCTTGGCTCAGCGACTCGGCCTTTGTGGACCTCCGCATCGCCGACAACCTGGCCCACGGGTTCGGGTTTCGCTGGAACATGGACGAACGGGTCCTGGTGACCGATCACCCCCTCTGGACTCTGATCCTCGCCGGCTTCTATTTCTTCACCGAAGAACCTTATTACACCACGATCCTCCTCTCCGTAGGCCTGTCCTTCGCCGCCATCCTGGTGTTCGCCCTCGGAATTGCATCCTCCGAACCGGCGGCGATCGTGGGGATTTCCATTCTCGCGCTCTCGAAGGCTTTCGTGGATTACTCGACCTCGGGTTTGGAGACCGCCTTGCTTCACTTCTTGTTGGTTGGTTTCCTGATGGTTTGGCTGAACCATGAACAGAGGCGGTGGTATCTTTTTCTTCTTGCCCTGATGTTCTCCTTGGTTCTCCTGACCCGCGTCGAGGCCGGTGTTCTGATCCTTCCACTCCTAGCGGCGGCAGGCTGGAAGCGCCGGACACCCTCCACCATCCTGGCGCTCCTCGCCGGATTTGTCCCATTCCTGTGCTGGGAGGTCTTCTCGCTGCTCTACTTTGGCTTCCCGCGGGCCACCCCCAGCTATGCGGTTTCCCGGTCGGGTGTCTCCGCCGGGATTTGGGTCATCCAAGGAATCCATTACCACCTCAATTCGATCAACCTCGATCCGCTGACTTTATCGGTGATCGTTTCAGTTCTGGTGGTGACTTGCTTGGTCCGAGATCGGTTCTCGCTGCTGATGGCGTTAGGCACTGGCCTTTACTTGGCGGGGACCCTCTTATGCGGCGGGGACCGGATGAGCGGGCATCTCTTCTCGGCGCCGCTCTTTTGCGCCGTGGCGATCCTCTCCAGGTGGGATGCCTCCCTGCTCAAGACCTGGCTGCCCGTGTGGGGTCTCATCCTTGCGGTGGGTTTCCACACGGAGGACTGCCCGGTCTTGAGCGGACCGAATTACGGCCGCACGGAGGTCCGCCTCGACAATTTGATCGCGAACGAACGCGAGGTCTTCTATCCCTGGACCGGACTCTCCCGAGTTCAACGCGAGCAGAATAACTTCGGGCACAGCTGGGCTATCCGCGGAGAGATGCTGCGGAACAGCGGTGACCGCGCAACCCTGGTGGAATCCAATGTCGGCATGCTCGGGTATTTCGGGGGTCCTGGGGTTTACCTTCTCCATCCTTGCGGCCTGGCTGATCCCCTCCTCGCCCGGATGCCCGGGAAGCACCCCACCGACATCCTGGGGGAACGTCGCCTGCCCAAGGGCTACCTCAAGTCCCTCGAAACCGGGACAAACTGTATCCACGAGCAGCATCTCTCCAAGTATTACGACAAGATTGTATTGCTCACTCGCGGCGACTTGGGGTCCAAGGACCGCTTGAAGACCCTCATCGCCCTCAACATGGGCGTGTACGATCATCTTTTGGATGGCTACCTCTCAGAGCCGGTCTACAGTGTGACCAACGCCTCTTTCGGAACCCCCGCCGAAGAGGGCGACCCCTGGGATGCGCCGGACAACTTGATCATCGAGAGCTCCACGGTGGGGTTTGACTTTGGGACCCTCCAACATTCGCCGATGTTCGAAATCAGCCTCGACCATAACGACCGCTACCGGCTCACCTTCCAACTGGACTCGGTCCCACAAGGGGAGCTGCTCCTCGAAACCGATCGTCGCACCACTCCCGGGCTCACAGTGTACCGCGCCGCGCTTCCCTCCGAGGTGGTTTCGCGCGGGTATGACAGCTTCATCCTCGAGCCGGTGTCAGGCGATGGCTTCTACTCGATGGGTCATTTCCGACTACTGGAATGAATTTGCCCGATCCATCCCGTGAAAGCATGACCGAGCAGAGGCGGAATCCGCGAACCCGGGACCGCGTTCTCATGGCGCTCGCGACCGTCCTCTTTGGCGTCGTCCTGGTCCGGACAGCGTGGCTATGTGATGACGCCTACATCACCTTGCGGACAGTGGACAATTTTACCCATGGTTTCGGACTCCGCTGGAATATCGCGGACCGTGTGCAGGCCTACACCCATCCGTTGTGGATGTTTCTGATCTCCTCGGTCTATTCCTTCACCGAGGAGCCGTATTACACGGCGCTTTTCCTTTCCATCGGGGTGAGCACGGCCGCCGTGGCCTTGTTTCTCCTCAAACTGGCGCCACCGGGGCGTGGTGTCCTCTTGGCGGCGACTGTCCTGATTCTGTCAAAGGCCTTTGTGGATTACTCCACCTCGGGACTCGAAAACCCCCTGACCCACCTGCTTCTGGTTCTCTTCTTGTGGCTTTTCTTTCAGGGAGTCGAGAGTGGCTTAGGACTGTTGGCGTTGTCGGGAGTCGCCGCGCTCGGCACGGTCAACCGCCTCGACACCGCCCTCCTGTTCGCGCCCGCCGTTGCCCTTGCATGGTGGAAGCGCCCCAAGATCAAAGGGACGTTGGCGCTCCTTGCGGGAGGGATTCCATTGATCGCCTGGACCACCTTCTCGCTCGTCTATTACGGTTTCCCCTTCCCGAACACCGCCTACGCCAAACTCAGCACGGGGGTTCCTCCGAGCACTCTCGCGCTCCAGGGCATTCATTACTTTGTCAATTCGATTTCCATGGACCCCCTCACGCTCCTGGTGATCGGCGCGGGGATGTTTTTGGGATGGATTCAAGGGGGAGCGGCCGAGCGCGCGGTGGCGCTTGGCGTGTGTTTTTACCTGGTCTATGTCATCCGGGTCGGCGGCGATTTCATGAGCGGGCGGTTCTTCTCCGCCCCGCTGGTGTTCGCGCTCGCCTTGGTCGTCCGGTCTCCGCTAAGGTTCTGGAAGGAGTGGCTTCCCGCCACCACGCTTGTTCTGTTCGTGGGCTTGTCCTCCCCCTTGTGTCCGGTTCGAACCGGCGGCGAGTACGGGAACCCGGAATTGGTCCTCGATAACGGGATCGCGGATGAACGCAAGATCTACTATGGCTGGACCGGCCTGTTGAAACACGACTGGAGGGTTCCGGTCATCCAACATAAATGGGGGACCGAGGGGGCCGAATTTCGCGCTCGGGGGGATTGCTTCATCCCCAACCGAACCGGGATGGGATTCCTTGGCTACTTCTCCGGTCCGCGGGTCCATATCCTGGATCAGCATGGCCTCACTGAGCCGCTCCTTGCCCGCCTGGAAGTTTTCGACAAGGAGGGCTGGAGAATTGGGCACATGGTTCGTGAGGTCCCTCGAGGGTACCGTGAAACCCTCGAAGGCGGGGAAAGCCGGATCGCGGACCCCGACCTTGCCGAATACCATGAGCTCCTTGGCCTGATCACGCGCGGAAACCTGTTTGATCGTAAACGATGGGCGGCGATCCTCCGAATGAACCTCGGGGAATGCAACCTCCTCCTCGGAGATTACCATCGGAACCGAATCCAGCATCTTCGCGCCGCCGACGTGGCCCTTCCTCGGCCGGATGGGGCCCGGTGGGAGGATTCCGGCGTGAAACGGATTTCGAGGGAGGCGCTGCAGGTGGAGTTGGATAGGACCCATTTCTCGAACGAGATGGAGATCAGTCTGGATGGGAATGACGTTTACCGGATCGATCTGGTTTTGCGCGACACCCGGATCGCGGATTTCGTGATCGAACCGGAGTCGGGCGCGCCGACCGGGTTGGTGACCCGAAAACTCGCGGTTCCGGCGGCCGCGCGCTGGAGGGGCTTCGATAGCGTGAGGGTTGTGCCCCTTTCCGGAGACGAGAGATACAGCGTGGGACACCTGATTCTCAAGGAATGAGGCGCTCCGTCGCTCCCCTTTCCCCTGACATCTTCTCCAAGCTATGGTAACTTTCGGTCTCGATCTCATACTCCCCGTGACAAGGAGCGCGCACATGAATCTGGTTCTAGTGATGATGCTGACCCTCAAGGCGGGACCCGAGGGATTCTTCGGCGGCCCCGTGAGATTCGCGGCCTCTGGAGACTCGGCGGAGCACATGGTCCTCGTGGTGCAAACCGAGGATGGCCAGGACCTGGGGTTTGCCCAGCGGGATGGCGCCGAATTCGTCTTCCTGGCCCCCGCGATGAAACCCAACGAGGAAAAGAAACTCAAGCTTTCCCCGGCCAAGAATCCGCCCACGCGCGTGTTGCTCACCTTGGCCGATCACAAGATCCCGGTAGTGATCGATGGGGTTCCGTTCACCGCCTACCACTTCGGGCCTGACCTCCCCAAACCCTTCCTGCATCCGGTGCTGCTGGAGGGCGAGCATCGCCTCACCCGCGCCTACCCAATCGAGGATCTGCCCTATGAAACCAAGGAGATGCGCGATCACCGTCACCATGTCTCCTGGTGGGTGGCGCAAGATGAAGTGAATGACGGACGGTTTTGGATGGTCGAGGAGGGTCATGGGTGGCAGAAGACCCGTGAAATCCTGGAGGTCGTCTCCGGTCCGGTGTTCGGGAAGTTCCGCGCGATGAACGATTGGGTCCAGGGGGACAAGCGCGTGGTGCAAGAGGAGCGCGAGTATGTGTTTTACGTCACGGAAGGCCCGGACCGCCTGACCGACTCGCGCGTGACCTTCACCGCCACGGATGGGGATGTGACCTTCCATGACACCAAGGAAGGCGGGGTTTGCTCCTTCCGCATGAACCCGCTGATCGACGAGAAGCGCGGGGGCGGGAAAATGGCCAACTCAAACGGCAAGGTGGGTGAGGCCGAGTGTTGGGGCAAGGCCGCCGACTGGTGCGATTACAGCGGAAACTTGAATGGCCAGAATGTCGGGATCGCGGTGATGGACAATCCCGCCAACTTCCGCCACCCCACCCACTGGCATATTCGCGGGTACGGGTTGTACAGCACGAGTGTCTTCGGACTCAAGTCCTTCGGCGAGGCGGAGAGCGGGGAATACACGCTCCCGAACGGCCAGGAGCTCACCTTCCGTTACCGTGTGTTCATGCACAAGGGGGATACCCAGGAGGCCAAGGTGGCCGAGCACTATTCGGCCTATTCGACACCGCCCGCGGCGACCGTTCACTAGAGCGGTTAACGTTATCGTGGAGCGCCTTGGAGGGCCACGCTCAGTCGTGGCCGGCCTTACGGAACCGCGGGACGCGACGGAGCGCGTCCCTCCAAGGCGAGCAAGCCGGAAATCAGGGATGCATTCACAAGAAGCGTCCGAGTCCATGAAGAGGAGGAATGACATGAAGCTCTTGTCACTGTTGGTTCTGATGGTTCTTCCATGGGCCATGGGGCCCTCCCTTGCCGCCGACAACACTCCACCGGAGGGTTTCGTGGCGCTGTTCAACGGGAAGGACCTCACCGGCTGGAGAGGTGTCGGCAAGTCCCCCCTCGACAACCCGGAGAAGCGAGCCGCGATGACCCCGGAACAGCTCGCCGAGGCCCGGAAGGTCGCCGATGAGAGCATGCGCACCCACTGGAAGGTCGAGGATGGGGCGCTGGTCTTCGATGGGAAGGGCGAGAGCCTCGCCACGGGGAAGGACTATGGCGATTTCGAGCTCTTTGTGGATTGGAAGATCCTCAAGGATGGGGACAGCGGCATTTACCTCCGAGGCTCTCCGCAGGTGCAGATCTGGGACCCGGCCAACCCGAGCGCCAAGGGACATGGCTCCGGCGGGCTGTACAACAACCAGAAGAACCCCTCGACCCCGTTGGTCAAGGCCGACAACCCGGTGGGGGAGTGGAACACCTTCTACATCAAGATGGTGGGCGAGCGGGTGACCGTGAAACTCAACGACAAACTGGTCGTGGACAACGTGGTCCTGGAAAACTACTGGAACCGTGAAAAACCCATCTACCCAACCGGACCGATTGAGCTCCAAAATCACGGCAACACGCTCTACTTCAAGAACATCTACATCAAGGAGCTGAATTAGAACGGAGAGACCTCCTTGGAAGGTGGCATGGGCGTCCCCGCTCATGCACCCCGGAACGAAGATGCTTGAAAACCGCCCACGAGCCTTTTCCCGCGCTGTCGCCGGACCATGGATTCTGGCCATCTGTCTCGCTTGGCGCGGACCGGCGTGGTCTGAAGACCCCACCAAGGAGAAGCCCCTCCCGCCACCGGCCGCACGCAAGGTGGAGTTCACCGCGGACATCCGACCGATTCTCGAATCGAAGTGTTTCTCCTGTCACGGCGCGGCAAAGCAACGGGCGGGCTTTCGGCTGGATACAAGGGCGGGGTTGCTGGCGGGAGGCAATACCGGCCCGGCCGTTGCACCGGGAGACAGCACGAGGAGTCTGCTGGTCCGTTATGTGGCCGGTGTGGATCCCGATGTGATCATGCCCCCCGAGGGGGACCCGCTCACCCCGGAACAGGTGGGTCTGCTCCGAGCCTGGATCGACCAGGGGGTGGAGTGGCCTGATGACGGCGGCGCGCCGGCCAAGTCCGCTCTCACCTCGAAAACCGACCACTGGTCCTTCCATCCCCCCGTCCGTCCCGACCTTCCCTCGGTGAGGAACAGCGCCTGGCCTCGAAGTCCGATTGACTACTTTGTCTTGGCCAGACTGGAGCAAGAGGGATTATCCCCTTCACCCGAAGCGGATCGCCATACCCTCGCGCGGCGTCTGTCCCTGGACTTGATCGGCCTGCCGCCGACCCCCGAAGAGGCGGATGCCTTCGCGCTCGACTCTTCCGCCGGTGCTTACGAGAGATATGTCGAGCGGCTCCTCGCCTCGCCCCATTATGGGGAACGCTGGGCGCGTCATTGGCTCGATCTGGCGCGTTACGCCGACACCAACGGGTTTGAGAAGGACCGGGTTCGCTCGATCTGGCCCTATCGGGATTGGGTGATTCGGGCCTTCAACGAAGACATGCCTTTCGACCGTTTCACCATCGAGCAGATCGCCGGAGACATGCTCCCGAACGCCGGACTCTCCCAGAAGGTCGCCACCGGTTTCCATCGCAACACCATGATCAACGAGGAAGGCGGGATCGATGTCGAAGAGTTCCGCTATGAGGCGGTGGTCGACCGGGTCAAGACCACCGGGGCGGTCTGGCTGGGGCTGACCCTCAATTGCGCCCAATGCCACGACCACAAGTTCGATCCGATCACACAACGCGAATACTGGGAGGTGTTCGCCTTCCTGAACAACGCCGATGAGCCGGACTTGGATGTCCCCGGCGGGGAGGACCTCCGTAGGCGCGACACGATCCAGGCCGGCATCGAGGCGATCGAAGCCCGCCTTGAGGAGGAGTTCCCTCCCTTCGAGGAAAGACGAACCTGGGAGGTCCTTGATCCGTCCCAGTATGCCGCTTTCGGCGGGTCCGTTCTCGCCAAGCTCGAGGATCACTCGCTGCTGGCAGTGGGAGAGAACCCGGCCGCCGCGACCTATGAAATGGAAGTGGCCCTGGGCCCCGGGGAATTGGACTCGTTCCGTTTGGAGGCGTTGGTCGAGAAGCGCCTGGACGCCAAGGGACCGGGTCGCGCCGGGAACGGGAATTTCGTGCTTTCGGAATTCGCGGTCATCCTCTCCGCCACCGAGGGCGCCGAGGCCGCTGCGCTTTCGTTTTCCTCGGCCATCGCGGATGTCTCACAGACCGGCTTTCCGGCCTCCGCGGCCATTGACGGCAACCCCCGAACGGGCTGGGCGGTGGATAACGGCTCGGGCGACCTGAGGAGGGACCTCACTGCCACTTTCCAGCTTCAGCACCCGATCCTGCTCGGAAGCGGCGCAACGGCGCGCGTTGTCCTCAAGCAGGCTTGGGGGAACCAGCACACTCTGGGCAAATTTCGCCTCTTGGCGGGCAAGGTCACGCGCGAGCATCTCCACCCGGAGCTGCCCCTCGCGGAACAGCGCGCCCTCCATCTTCGCGAGAAGCTTGCGGAATGGGAGGCCAAGGTCGCGCCGGAGGCGAGACGCTGGACCCTGCTCGATCCCGAATCGTTTACCTCCGAGTTGGGCGCGACGCTGACCGAGCTGGAGGACCGATCGATCCTCGCAAGCGGGGATCGGCCCAACCGGGACCGCTATCGGGTCGAGTTCCCCTCGCCCCTCGAAACGATCACCGCGATCAAGCTGGAAACCCTTCCGCACGAGAGCCTTCCCGATAACGGTCCTGGTCGGGGGGATGTGATGGGGAAAGGCGATTTCATGATCTCCGATCTCCGGTTATATGCGAACGGCGCGCTGGGCGCGGTGACCCTGGAGCTCGTGAACGCCTCGGAGGCGCCCTTCGATCCCGACCATGGGGTCGAGAAGGCCATCGATGGGGTCGCCGACACGGGTTGGAAGATCATGAAGGGGGGCGGGATCCCGCACACCGCGGTCTTCGGGATCAAGGAGCCGCGTCCCCTCGAAGCGGGGTCGAAACTCTCCCTGGTCATTACCCAATGGTTCCTCCATCAGAGCACACTGGGCCGTTTCCGAGTGTGGGTCACCGCGGATCCCGCGCCGGTCAAGGCCATCGACCTTCGCCCCGAGGTGGAGGCGGCGCTGGTGGTCGCGCCCGCCGAGCGGACCCCGGAGCAGCTCGCCGCAATCAAGATGCATTTCCTCTCGATCTCCCCCGATCTTTCGGAGCAACATTCCCGGATCGCCGCCCTTCGCGCGCAGATTCCGGTCTTCCCAACCACCTTAGTGATGCAGGAGCGAGCAACCCTAAGGAAAACCCATGTCCATGTGCGCGGCGAGTTCCTGCGCAAGGGGATTGAGGTGGAGCCCGGGGTTCCGGCGGTTCTGCATCCGCTACCGAAAGAGAAAGCCAGGAACCGTTTGACCTTCGCGGAGTGGCTGGTGGATGAAGACAATCCCTTGGTGGGGCGGGTGGTGATGAATCGCCTCTGGCAGGCTTATTTTGGGCGAGGGTTTGTGTACACCGCCGAAGATTTTGGGATCCAGGGGGAGCCGCCCAGCCACCCCGAACTCCTTGACTGGTTGGCGACGGAGTTCGCCATGCGGAAGTGGAGCCTCAAGGAAATGCACCGCCTGGTTGTCACCTCGGCCACCTACCGTCAGTCTTCGCGGGCGACCCCCGAGCTCTTGGCGCGCGACCCGGCCAACATCCTGCTCGCCCGAGGTCCCCGTTTCCGGGTCGAGTCCGAGATGGTGCGGGACATCGCCCTGACCTCGAGCGGTCTTCTGAATCCGAAAATCGGGGGGCCGAGCGTGTTCCCGCCTCAGCCGGAGGGGGTGATGGAGGTGGCCTATGGCGGCGCGAAGTGGCCCGCCAGCGCGGGCGGCGACCGCTATCGGCGCGCGCTCTACACTCATCTCAAGCGCACCGCGCTCTATCCGGGTCTCACAGTTTTCGACATGCCGCCGCCGGACACGGTCTGCACCCGGCGGTCACGGGCGAACACGCCGCTTCAGTCGTTGACTATCCTGAACGACGAAGTCTATGTCGAGGCGGCTCGCGCGTTGGCGAGGCGCGTGCTCGCGGAGGGTCCGGAGGAGACCGAGGGGCGGATTCGCTTCGCCTTTCGCGCGATCCTTACTCGGGAGCCGCTTCCGCGTGAGGTAGACCGATTGAAGTCGTTTCAAGAGGCGAGAGTGGCTGAATTCACCGCCAATCCGGAGGCGGCCCTTCAGTTGGCCGCGCTTACCGCGGATGCAAACCGTCCCGACGCCGAGGCTTGCGCCCTGGCCGCCTGGACCGCCACCTGCCGGGTGATCTTGAATTTGGACGAGGCGATTACGAAGGAGTGAGGGGTCTGAGGTTGAGGGCCATTCTGGTGCCGGCGCGGAGACTCGAACTCCGACGGGGGTCGCCCACCAGAACCTAAATCTGGCGCGTCTACCAATTCCGCCACACCGGCACAAACCTCAGTCTACCAGAAACCGCGCCCCGTGCCGAAGACCTTGGCTCACCCACGCGACGCCCGCGAACGAGCCGAAACCTCCGACAGGAAAGTCGCCAGGCAATTCGGGCGGTTCGCGTACCCCAGAATCCCCTCTTCATACTCGAAGCCCCGGTCGATCAGCTCGGCCAGGTCCTCAGTGGAAAAAGCGGTGGCCCAGCGCTTGAGGGTCTTGGTCTCGGAAAGGTGGGTCTGAGGCTCCGCGCGCCCCTCGGCGAGCAGCAGGCAATCCCGCAGCAGGTCGCGCCAATGGCGCACAAACCGGGCCGTGGTCTCCCAATCGTATTTGAGCGCCTTGACCTGGGGGATGAAGGCATACTCCCCTTCGCGCACCGCGAGATCAAGCAGACGCACGCTCTCCTCGCGCACCTGCGCCACCCCCTCGGAGAGCGCCGCCTCGGGCAGCAATCCCTCATTGGCCGCCCAAAGCCCCGCCTGACGAGCCTCCGCCCGCGACAGTCCCTTCCCTTCCACCAGCCCGGCCTCGATGGTCTCCTCGGCGGGGGAAAGAATCGGCACGGGCAGGCAACGCGACCGGATGGTGGGGAGAATCCGCTCGCGGTTCTCGGTCACAAAGATGAACACGGCGTGCGGGGGCGGCTCCTCCATGTATTTGAGCATCGCCCCGGCGGCCTCCGGCTTCATCATCTCCGCCTCGTACACGCAGCCGACCACCTTGTCGCCTTCAAAAGGTTGCAGCACAAGACGGTCTTGAAGCTGTTCGCGGAGGGTGTCGATGGAGATGTTGGGCAGCCCTTTTTCCCGGCTCGGTTCGATCCAGATGAAATCGGGGTGCAACCCTTGCGGCACGCGGCGGCAGTTGCGGCACTCCCCACAAGCCCCGAAAGGGCCGTCGCCGGTTTCGCAGAAGACACTCTGCCCGAAACGAAGCGCGACCTCGCGTTGGCCCGCGCCGGTGGGGCCATGGATCAGGATCGAATGGTTGAACAAACCCCGCGAGCGCCCCACGCGGGCGATCTTCTCGGCGATGCGAAAGTGGGGGGGGATGGGGCTCACGGGCGTCCTACGACGCCGCCACTCGGAACAACGGTTGTCCGAACTCGACCGGCGCGTTGTTTTCAGCCAGGATCTCCACTATCCGCCCGCCGCAACCGGCCTTGATCTCGTTCATCACCTTCATGGCCTCCAGGATGCAGACCACGGTTTCCGGCTGGACATCGCTCCCGATCTGCACAAAGGGCGGCGAATCGGGCGCGGAGGAGCGATAGAAGGTCCCAACCATCGGGGAGGTGATCACCGAGAGGGCGCTTTCCGGGGCCTGCACCTCCCCTGCGGCCTCGGCGGGGAGAGCCTCGGCAACATCCTTGGAGGCCTGTGGCTGAAGAGTGGCGCCGCGCGTCTCCAGGGGATACGCAGGCGCCGGAAGATACCGTTCGGGCAGGAAGGTCTGAGTCAGCCCGGAACCCTTGCGCACACGGATGCGGGTCCCCTCCTGCTCGATCTCCAGCTCCTCGATGCCTGAGGTTTCCACCAGGCGGATGATCCTCTTCAGTTCACGGATATCCATCGAGTGGGTTGCGCTTACTTGGCGCGCTCCAAGTATTCCCCGCTGCGGGTGTCGATTTTGAGGACATTCCCCTCCTCGATAAAGAGGGGAACATCGAGCACATACCCGGTTTCCACGGTGGCCTTTTTCTTGGCCCCGGTGGCGGTGTCGCCCTTGAGGCCCGGCTCGGTGTAGGTCACCTTGAGGGTGACCGCCGCGGGCAAGTCGATTCCCAGCGCCTTCCCCTGATGGAACAGGATTTCGGCCTCCAGCCCCTCAGTGAGATAGTTGGCGGCTTCGCCGACATCCTCACGTGAAAGGGCCACCTGCTCGTAGGTCTGCTGGTCCATGAAGTGATAGGACTCATCCGCGTACAGGAACTGCATCTTCTGACGTTGGGCGTCGGCCAAAGGGATCTTCTCCTTGCCGTTGAAGGTCCGGTCGATGACCAGTCCGGTGGCCGCGTTCTTGAGCTTGACCCGGACAATCGCGTGCCCCTTCCCGGGCTTGTGGTGCTGGTATTCGACCACCGCGTACACGGTCCCCTCAAGGTCCACCAGGACACCACGCTTCAGGTTGTTAACGGAAATCATGAATTGGACGCCTTAACAAAAAATATGGGAGCGAAAGGCTCCCTTGAGATCATGCGATGTTAACTTTTCCATCTTCCGGGTGTCAAGAAAACCCCAGGGTTTCGGCTAGCGATTCGGAGAGGGTCTGTTTGAGGTCCAGCCACCCCTTTCCGCGTGAAAACAGCCACTTTTGGTTGACTTCAACCTCGATTCCCAGATATCGGTGGGGTGGGAACTTTCGCCTCAGGGAGGTCGTGAACCCATCGGCCACCCCCAGATAGGGGTAATTGCGGCGGACTCGCAGGTTCGGATCGGCCCTTTCGAGGCACTCCTTCCAGGTATCGCAGAACTCGCGCTCCAGGCCGCGTGCGGGGTCGTACAAGAGGCCGATGTCGGTCCGCCGAATCTTTCCCCCCATCTCGGGGGTGAAGGAGTGAATCCCCAGGTGGAGGACTCGATGCCCCTTGCGGACACGCGCGAGGATTTCCGATTCGACCCGGTCGCGGTGGGGATGGTAGTAACGTTCGAGGATACGCAGGCGTGTTTCCCTCGGGAGCGGACGGGTAAAGCGCGAATAGAGCGCGGGGTTTCCGACGGATCGGTTCAGATCGACCACCAAGCGAGTGACCGTGCTGAAGAGCAGCGGGGCCTCCAGGCGCCGAGCGAGATGGCGCGCCAGTTCCAGCGCCCCCAAGTCGTATCCGGCGTGGGTGCTCAGGATCGGGTGATCCGGAGACAGGATCTCCCGGAACTCGGGGGGAACCCGGTTGCCGGCGTGCTCGCAGGTCAGGATCAGGCAGGTGGAGGCCAAGGGGAATGCCCCTCCATCGGCGAAAAACGGTTGCCAAGCAACGCGAGCGGGGATGCTCCACCTCGGCGGGGAGATGGTCAAGGGAGAATCGGTTCCCTTTGTCTGACCGTTCCCCACGGGCCTCACCGCCGCCCCTTCCTCGTTCCGCCCAAAGCCGGGAACCGTGCGGGAATTGACCCAACGGGCACGAGAGTGCATACTTGAAGTGAACACTTTGAGGAGCAACGGGCATGAAGGCATCCTTTCTCGATTTGAGGCGAAACCCCGGGAAAATCCTTGACGCGATCAACCGCGAGGAGACGGTCACGCTCTCTCGCCGGGGGAAGACCATGGCGCGCATTGTGCCGATTCAGGGCGAGCGCACCGCGCCGGTGGAGACTCATCCGGCGTTTGGGATGTGGAGGGACCGCACCGACCTGGAGAGCCCGGCTCAGCTGGTTCGGCGGTTTCGAAAAGGTCGCTTCGATGCTCTTTGACACGGACATCCTGATCTGGTGCCTGCGCGGCAACCCACGCGCGGCGCGCGTGGTGGATTCCGACTCCATGCGCGCAACCTCGGTGGTCAATGTCATGGAACTCCTCCAGGGGTCGCGTGACAGGAAAGAGGTTGGATTGATCCGTTCGTTCTTGAAGGACCTGGGATTTGAGGTCATCCCGCTTACCGAGAACATCGGTCACCGCGCTTTGGTTTACGTGGAGGAATACGCGCTCAAATCAGGGTTGCACGTGGCCGACGCGCTGGTGGCCGCAACCGCAGTGGAACGGCAGGCCATTCTATGCTCTGGGAATCTGAGGCACTACCGCGCGATTTCGGAACTGGAGGTGAAGGGGTTCCGGGCGGAATGATGACGATCGAGGGCGAGGATTTGGTCGGACCGGCGAAGGGGGAATTCATCGCGCCGCCGAAGGTCGAGGTGGGTTGGAAGGGCGGTGCAATACGAGTTCCCGAGCGGCGGCAAGAAGTGGGTCGCCTGCAGGGCGCGGGACGACATGGGCGGGGAGGGGCAGTGGACCGCCGAGATCGAGGTGGAGTAGGCTATTTGTCACGGAGGCCGGATCATGCATGCACAGGTTCAATTGGATGCGGAAGTCCTGGCGGAGTTTTGCCGGAAATGGCGCATCCGGGAATTGTCGCTCTTTGGCAGCGTCTTGCGGAACGATTTTGGGCCGGAGAGCGATCTGGATTTCCTGGTAAGTTTCCTGCCGGACGCGGGTTGGGATTTGTTTGATCTCATCACGATGAAGCAGGAACTGGAGGAGCGGTTCGGGCGGCCGGTTGATCTGGTGGAGAAAGAGGCGTTGCGGAATCCGTGGCGCAAGCATGAGATTCTGCGAACGCACGAGGTAGTTTATGCGGCATGACGTGAAAGACGCGGCGCGCCTGTGGGACATGCTGCTCCGCGACCGCTCGCATCCCCCGGACGGACGTTGCGGAGCTGGTCCTTCCGCCGATCCGCATAGGACGCCGGGCTAAATGGAACGACCCGCGAAATGGCGTTGAAAGAGAAGGACTCGGGCGATCCCTGACGAGATGTCCTCAGGCGGAGTATATGGACAGGAACGAAGAAACCCGCATCTTATGCGGGTCCATCTAATTATTGTTGGCCGAGGATTGAGAATGATCGATCCAATGGCAGTCATGACTGTAGCTGATGTGGCAGATTACCTTCGGGTGCGTGAATCCACGGTCAGGAAGCTCATTGTCAGAGGGGACATTCCCAGCTTCAATGTCGATGGTCAACCGCGTGTGCAGTACGGCGCATTGGTCGGATGGTTTCAGGCCGAGGTCCACGCGCGCTCTTTGGAAATTCTAAGACAGGAATTCCAGAAACCATCCAATTGGCGAACGGCCCTCGACGCGCAGCCCGAACTCCGGGACCAGATTCTGGCCGAAGAGCATCCAGATGGCACCTTTGGCGCGTTCCTCAAGGAAGCAGCGCTCGCTCCAGATCAATCACCTAGCGATGACCAACGCGACAATTTGTCCGAGCAGAGCATGGCACAGAATGCGAGCAGGAAGGATTTGATCCAGGACCTGGAGGCGCAGAAATCGCTCATGATCGCAGTATCCACAGGCGGGCCGGGGATTAAGTAGGTCAACGGGCAATACGAGGAACGCCGATTGCGGATCAGGGATGCCTTGTCAGCAATGGATATAGAGGATCCAAATCCACATGCCGACCTCTGGGTGTGGTATGGGAAATGGAGCGATGGCAGTCTTCCGACCTATCAGTCACGGCGACGCTACATCACGGACCTCTACGAGCCGCTACTCGATGCCCTGCATTCCACCAGCAGGACTGTGATCAAGCCTCAAGAGCCAACGGGCTGGATGCGAGTGGATAGGAGCATGGAGAAGATCGGCAACGCGCTGGAACGGGCGCGGGATGAAGAGGATTTCCAGTCTGTCGGCCTTCTCTGTAGAGAAGCCGTCATTTCCCTCGCTCAGGCCGTCTACGACCCCGAGAAGCACGGTGCCCTTGATGGCGTGCCGCCAAGTCCGACGGACGCCAAGAGAATGCTGGAAAGCTACATTGCACAGGAACTCCAGGGGTCGGCATACGACTACCAGCGGAAGTTTGCTAAAGCGGTCTTCGACCTTGCCGTCAATCTACAACACCGCCGCACTGCCAAATTCAGAGATGCAGCGCTCTGTGCCGAGGCAACGCGCTCGATGATCAATACGATTGCCCTGCTGTCGGGGCAGAGGGACCCAGAAAGATGAGACGGCCAACAACACTTCGCAGCCCCCAAAATGCCCCGCGCGGACGCGGGCCATTTTGCGGCTGAGGGCGGGCGTTAAGAATACGATAAACTACACGACCCAAAAGGAGAACCATCCATGCCCATCCACCTCGCGCTGTTCGAGAACGACCTGACGAGCGATCCGGACGACTACGCCGTACACGAAGCGTGGATCGTGTTCCGTCTGAATGAGGCGCCCATCAGGACGGAGCGGGAGGGCGACTTCGATGCCGTGTGTCTGATGGATGCGGCGAGTTGCTATATTCTCGGCATGGAGTTGGTCGCCGCCAGGGCGGCCGAAGTTCCAGCGCCCGTCGCGGAGGGTCTGATCGAGACGGGGAGGGCTGCGGTCAACGGGGAGGCGGACGATGAGTAAGCGCAAGAATCCACAGATTTCGCAAATGGACGCAGATAAGAACAAGAAGCAGAAAAACCATCTGCGCAAATCTGCGCCATCTGCGGATAGCGATTCATCCACCCCGCCTTCGGGCGAATTGCTGATCTACGAGTCCCAGGACGGGCGGATCAAACTGGACGTGCGGCTGGAAAGGGAATCCATCTGGCTCACGCAACCGCTGATGGCGCGGTTGTTTCAGACGACGCAGCAGAACATCAGCCAGCATATTCTCAACATCTACGAGGAAGGGGAACTGGCGCCGGAGGCAACTCACAAGAAATTCTTGTCGGTTCGCCAGGAAGGCTCCCGGCGGGTCCAACGGGAGCTGGATTACTACAATCTCGACATGATCATTTCGGTCGGCTACCGGGTGAAAAGCCTGATCGCCACGCGGTTCCGCATCTGGGCGACGGAACGCCTGCGGGAATACAGGCCGGACTTCCTGATTCGCCTGACGAACGGCGTGATGCTGGTGCTGGAGACGAAGGGGCAGGAGACCGAGCAGGACAAAGTGAAGCGCCGCTATCTCGACGAATGGACTCAGGCGGTGAATGCGCACGGAGGGTTCGGACAATGGCACGCGGCTGTTGTCCAGGATCCCGGAGAGATTCGGGACGCTCTGATGGCCCATGAGACGAGAGAATCCAAGGGCTAACAATCGCATGCAGCGGACGCCCTGGGGTGCGCCGCTGATTTTGAGCATTCGAATTGAAGGACGCCCCCCCTTGCCCCATCCCCGCGACTACGCCGTGAACGAAGCGTGGATCGTGTTCCGTCTGAATGAGGCGTCCATCAGGACGGAGCGGGAGGGCGACTTCGATGTCGTGTGTCTGATGGATGCGGCGAGCTGCCATATCCTCGGCAATGAGTTCGTCGCCTTGAGCGGATGTGATAGGATGAGTGCTCGGGAGGCGGTCATGAATCGACGTGAATTGACATCTCGCGTTATCCGTCCGGGCCAGCCGATTCCGCCGGACGACGAGTGGCTTGACGACTCCGTTGAGGAGCGGGTTGTGGCCGTGTGGACTTTAACAAAACTATGTTACGCGTGGGGACAGGAGGATGTCGGTGAACCGCGACTTCATCGAGATATTAGCAGCGTTCAACGCCCACTCCGTTGAGTATATCATAGTCGGAGCCCACGCCATGGCTGCCCATGGGCATGTTCGCGCCACGAAAGACCTTGATATCTGGGTGCGGCCAAGCGACGAAAACGCGCCGAAGGTCCTCGCCTCGCTGGTGGAATTCGGCGCTCCACTCCATGATCTCACAGAGGCGGATTTGGCAACGGCGGGGACCATTTTTCAAATCGGAGTCCCCCCGATCCGGATAGACATCCTCACTGAGATTGATGGCGTGGCGTTCGAGTCGGCTTGGCCTGATCGCATCGACGTGCAGATTGGGGGTATTTCAGTCCCGGTCCTTTCGCGTCATCACTTGATGGCCAACAAGCGAGCGTCAGGGCGTCTCCAGGATCTGGCGGACTTGGAGAGGTTGGAGAAAGATGAGGGACGAAGGACGGAGTGAAAGGCCGGATACATGCAGGCGGACATCGACGACCTCGCGCGGCGGGCCGTGGTGGTCATGGCGCTCGATCACGGGACCTTAAGCCCACCCCCTCCTCACCTCCCCGTTGCACGGGGAAGGAACCAAGACTCCCCTCCCGTGCACGGGAGGGGCAGGGGGAGGGTGGGCAAACCGACCCCCTCCTAACCTCCCCCTTGCAAGGGGGAGGAATACGGGCGGTTCTCGCGGAGGCAGTCGGCGAGAGAACGATAGACCGCGCGGAGGCGGTCCGGGGATGGGCGTTCTCCAAGATGCGCGAGAATCCGCCGTGACAAGCACCCCCCGTCCATAATTACCGCAAGGGCGCCGGTTGGAGTCGCCAGCTCCTCAGGAAGGACTCTTTCTGCCACTCGCCCCCAAAGTTCCCCTGCGCGAAGCTCGGACCGACCGGAACAACCAAGGGCCTCGAGGTATCGCGGGTCTGCGATCACCGCCTGGTCTCCGTCGCGGATGGTGTCCAGGAGAATCTTCTCCAGCGGCTCCACCTGCCAAGCTCGCTGAGTTTTGTGGGGGAGCCACCGCTCCTCGACCAACCCCCGAACCAATGCGGAAACCAGCCGCGCGACCGCGAGGTCCGAGGCAGGGCACTCTTGGGAATCCAGCAAGCGGATTTCAATCGTTTCCCTCTCAAAGCGCGCGATCGCTCCGCGCGAGTTCAGCCACTCCTCCTGGAGAATTCCATCTGGGTCGTGCGGGGCAATCTCCCGGTACATCGGGGCGAGAATCCGCTCCTCGTACTCTTGTCGAGAATAAACCGCTTCCGGAATCACCTTGCCCGTGATGGAGGGAATCCGTTTCTGATTGTCGCGATAGACCGCGAGACGGGTATCGAGGAGTCCCGTGGGTTTTCCCTCCAGGATAGGGGAACTTGCCGCGAGCGCGGGAAGGATCGGCAACGCCAGGCGAATCGCGGCATGGAGCCGCCCGAACTCCTCATCCCCCTGAAACGGCAGGTTGAGATGGATGCTCTGGAGGTTGGACCAGCCATGCCCCCGGCACCCGAAGATTCGACTGTAAGCCTCGTAAATCTCCCGATTGCCATGCGGCCACAGCCGGGTTTCCGTGAGCGGATCCATCCAGGGGTGCATCGCGGTCGAAAGGAGACAGGCGCCGAGCGGCGAGAGCCGGGAGTGAATGGACTGAACCTCGCGGTGGAAGAGGTCCTCAACTCCGATCAAGTTTGATACGGGTCCGTTGGTCTTAAGCTCCATTACATGCAGGACCAGCTCGTTCGACCAGCAAGCCCCATCCCTTTCGATCTCGTTGACCACAAGGCCCGAACCATCCAGAAGCAGACGGTCCGCGATGGGGAGAACATCGAGGCTCTCGGAGTCGACAATCATCAACTCCAGCTCGACTCCACACCCCTCGAAGAGGCGGAGGCGCGGAGTCTCACTCATCGCGGCGAATCGGTTGCTTGCGCTGTTCGATGCGGGACAGGAAGACCCCCATGATCTCCATGTAGAGTCCCTCCTTGAGAACCCGGTCCTCATAGCCCGCCTCAATGCTGGGGTTGTCGTTGATCTCAATCACCTGGATCTTCGGTCCGATCTGCTTGAGATCCACTCCATAGAAGCCATCCCCGATGAGATTTGCGGCGCGCAGCGCGGTCCGGACCACCTCCGCGGGGGCCTCCTCCACGGTGAAGGTTTCGACCTTCCCGAAATGGGTTTTCCCGACCCTGTCGGTATGCTGGATTTTCCAGTGACGGCGCGCCATGAAGTACTTGCAGACATATAGCGGTTGACGGTCGATGATCCCGACCCGCCAGTCGAAATCCGTGGGGAGGAACTCTTGGGCGATGATCAGCTCGGAGTCCTCAAGCAACAGTTCCAGGGTCCGCTCCAGGGTGGCTTCGTCCTCCACCTTGTAGACGCCTTGCGAGAAGGAGCTGTCGGGTTGTTTGAGAATGCAGGGGAACCCGATCTGTTCGCGCAGGGCATCCTTGTTGCGCTTGTGGACAATCAGAGTCTTGGGGGTGAGGATTCGATGGCGTTCCAGAAGTTCCGCCAGATAAACCTTGTTGCTGCACTTGAGGATCGAGTCGGGGTCATCGATCACGACAAGCCCCTCGGCGGCGGCGCGGCGCGAGAAACGAAAGGTGTGGTGGTCCACATTGGTGGTTTCGCGGATGAAGAGGGCATCAAACTCCGGCAGCCGCCCATAGTCCTCCCGGTCGATCAGCTCGGCATCCATGCCCAAGCGGCGCGCGGCCTTCACAAAGTGCTGCAGGGCCTTGGGGTCGGAGGGGGGATCCTTCTCCTCGGGGTTGACCAGGAAGGCGATATCGTAGCGCGCATGAGGGCGACGCGAGGGGGCCGGCGTTCCGTTCTGGAAGAAGCGGGTCGCGGATTCGATCACGAAGGGCCAGTGGGGTTCGGGGATTTCGTTGGCGGGGATCGGGCGGATGGTCCAGAGCTGCCAACCGGCCTTCTCCTTGGAAAACTCCGCCCGGAGCAGCGGGGCCTGGAAAAGCTTGAAGAGCTGCATGGCAAGGCGCTCGTGGCGCTTGGCCATGTTCCGCCCGAAGTACACCGAAAGGGTGAAGGAGTCCGATTGAACGGGTTTCAGGCTCTCCTCGATCACCTCTTCAAGGTCATCGGACAGAAGGCGAGCGATGCTCACGGTCTTCATGTCTTGGACCGTGGCGATGCTGGGGAAGGTCTTGTGGCCGCGCGCTCCGGCGAGCAGCGAGACATAGTAACCCAGGCTCTGATAGCGATAGGAGCGGCACAGGTTGAAGACCTTGACTCCGCGCGCCTGGGAAAACCGCGGATCGGTGAGATACGAGCGCGCGGAAACCACCTCCACATCGGGTACATGGAGCGGCCAGTCCTTGGGTTTGTTCACCACGACCAGGATCGGCATCGGGAATCAGGCCTTCGGTTCAATGATCAGGAGGTTCGCGTCGTAGGTGATGATCCCCTGCATGATGGCGCCGATCACACGGTTCACCGAGACGGTGTAGTGGTGCTTGGCGGCGAGTGGGCTGGGATTGATCGGGTCGGCCACTTGGATCAGGCCGCTTTCCTTGTCGATTCCGCAGAGCACGACGAAATGCCCGGAGGGCTCCCCTCGAATGTCGTCGTCGACCACATCCACCGCTCCGTACTCTCGCGCGCTCCGGTAAAGATAAGTCGCGCTGAGGCCGGTGAGGATGGGTCGGGACCGGCTCAGGTAGCTTTCGATCAATTCCTGGGTCAGGTCCTCGTATTTCAGTTTGCCTCCCAGTTCAAAAAACTCAAGGTACCCGGCGGTGGCCCGTTGGAGTTTCTTGGTCTTCTTGCAGCGCGCCTGGGCCCTCAGTTTTTCCGGGATGTCGATCCCGTCCTTTTGAAACCAGGTCGGGTCGAAGACTTGAAGGTTATAGGTGTAGATGGTGGCGTCATACCCGCGCCGGAGCGCATGGCAGGCAAGGAACACGGCGAGCGTTCCACCCTCCTCCAACACTGGGACATCTCTGATGACTTGGTCCAGGCTCACCGGATCCCGGTAAAAATGGTAGATGGCGTGGAGGCAAGTCGGCCCGCAGGTGGCCAGGTCCGGCTGGGGAAGAATCTCAAAGTGCAGGCGCGTGCGCATCGGCGTTTTGCTCGCGACCTCCCACCCAGCCCTTCTTAGAGCACCTTCGCGATCGCATCGCACAGGACACCCACATTCGAGTCGGTCATCCCGGCGACATTGATCCGCCCATTGCCCACGATGTAAATCCCATACTCCTTCTTGAGACGCTCCACCTGTTCGGGGGACAAACCCGAGAAGGAAAACATCCCGGTCTGGCCGGCGATGAACGAGAAATCCCGCCCGACCCCCTTGGCCTTGAGAGTCTCCACGAAGGTCTTGCGCATGCCGTTGATGCGATTCCGCATGGCGGTGACCTCGCCTTCCCACTCGGCCCGGAGGCTCGGATCGTTCAGGATGGTGGTGACAATCGCCCCGCCGTGGAAGGAGGGATTCGAGTAATTGGCGCGGATGCAGGACTTGATCTGGCTCATGGCCTTCTCCGCAGGGTCGGAGTTCCCGGCCACCACGGTGAGCGCGCCGACTCGTTCATTGTAGAGGCCGAAATTCTTCGAGAACGAGCTTGCGATCAGCATCTCCACCCCCGGTCGGGCCAGTTCAAGAACCCCGGCGGCATCCTCGCTCAGTCCCTTTGCGAGCCCCTGGTAGGCGAAGTCAAAGAAGGGCAGCGCGCCGCGCTCGGCCAGGACATCCGCGATGGCCTTCCACTGGGCCGCTGTCGGATCGACCCCGGTGGGGTTGTGGCAGCAGGCGTGCAGCAGAACCACATCCCCTTTGGGGACCGCGCGGAGACCCTCCAGGAGTTTGTCGAAGGTCAGAGTATTCGTGGCGAAATCAAAGTACGGATAGGTCTTGCAGGCCAGTCCGGCGGCTTGGAACACATTCGGATGGTTGGGCCAGGTCGGGTCGCTCAGCCAAACAGTCGCGCCGGGGAAATGGGCCTTGAGGAAATCCGCGGCAACCCGGAGACCGCCGGTTCCCCCCGGGGTATGCGCGGTCGCCGCGCGCTTGGAAGCGAGGATTTCATGATCCTTGCCGAAGAGGAGCGCTTGGACCGCATCCCCATACTCCTTGCTCCCCTCAATGCTCAGGTAACTCTTGGACTTCTCCGCGGCGAGAAGCCGCTCCTCGGCTTTCTTCACCGAGGCGAAGATCGGAGTGTTCCCCGTGTTGTCCTTGTAGACCCCCACGGACAGGTTGATCTTGCTCGGATTCGGATCCTTCTTGAAGGCTTCGGTCAGGCCGAGAATGGCGTCCGGCTTGGCCATTGGAATCGATTCAAACATGGTCTTTCCCCTTTTGTCGGTCCGAGGGGTCTGGTCTCGCCGCGGGTCCCACGGATCGGATCGAGATTGAGACTTTGCGGAAGTGGCCCTCCATGGAGAGGGTGTGCTTCGCCCTCATGAACAGGTGAAATTATACGGAAGCGGCCGGGCTGAATGAATCCTCCACGCGGGCGGCGCGGGGTTGTCCCCTGCCCGCCCCAAGACTAGGCTTGCGGGTCTGCTTGCGTTGCGGAGGGAGGCGGCTTGAAAGGTCATGTGCGCGGAGCGAATTCTGGTGACGGGCGGGGCCGGGTTCATCGGCTCTTTTCTGGTGGATCTGCTTGTGAAACGGGGCGAGCGGGTGGTGATCCTGGATTGTCTGGACCCGCAGGTCCATCCCAACGGGGCGCCGGATTACCTCAACGGGGAAGCTGAGTTCATCGAGGGAAATGTTCTGGATCGGGAGATCCTTGCGCCGCTGCTCAAGCGGGTTGATGTCCTCTACCACCTGGCCTCGGCGGTCGGGGTGGGGCAGTCCCAGTATCAAATCGACCACTACACCTCGGCCAACACCCAGGCCACTGCGCGGCTCCTGGATATCCTGGTGAACGAGAAGCACGCTGTCCGCAAGGTGATTGTGGCGGCGAGCATGTCGAGCTATGGGGAGGGTTTGTATGAGGCCCCCAGCACCGGGGAGCGTCTCCGCCCCGGTCTGCGCCCCGAGAGTCAAATGGAACAGAGGGAGTGGGAGCCGCTCCATCCCAGAACCGGCGAATCGCTCCGACCGGTCCCGACCCCGGAAACAGAGCCTTTCCAATGCAATTCGATCTACGCCATGACCAAGGCGCACCAGGAGGAGATGACCCTGATGATCGGGAGGACCTATGGAATCCCGGCGGTCGCCACACGGTTCTTCAATGTGTATGGGCCGCGCCAATCGCTCTCGAATCCTTACACCGGGGTGGCGGCGATCTTCATGAGCCGGATTAAGAACGATCAGCGCCCGGTGGTTTATGAGGATGGCAAGCAGACCCGCGATTTCATCTCGGTCCATGACATTGTGGAGGCGCTCGCTCGGATCAAGGACACTCCGGCGGCGGACCACCAGAGCCTCAACCTCGGAACCGGAATCCCGCTGCCGATCGCCGAGGTGGCGCGAACCATCGCGCGGGTGTGCGGGAAGGATATCGAGCCGGACATCCAGAACAAGTTCCGCAAGGGGGATGTGCGCCACTGTTACGCCGACAACTCCAAGGCGCGCGCGTTGCTCGGCTGGGAGCCGAAGGTCGCCTATGAAAACGGAATCCGCGAGCTGGTGGAGTGGTCGGAGAAGGTGGAGGCGGAGGACCGCTTCGAGCAAGCGGCGGCGGAACTGAGGGCCAAGGGGCTGGTGTGAGGGGGGTATGCCGCTTCGAGGGTTATCCTTGAAAATCAAAAGGCCGACTTTAGATTCTCAAGGAAGCAAAGCGGGGGTGGAGACCGTCGCGCGACCCTAATCGGATGTATGAGGCTCTTCCCGCTTCACATCCCCTTGGGCGCGTCCCACGCGGACTTGAGTGGCCTTGGGGTACTGGAATTTCTTGCGGGTGTCGCTCTTGGCCATTGAGGTGCCGTTGGTTCCGCGGGTCGCGGTGATCCCCTCGGCCATGACTAGCGCCGGGGAGACTCCGGTCGAGGCCCCTAGCCCCTCATGCTCCGCCTTGCGCGCCGCCATTTCGGATTGATGCTGGGCGAAGATGGGGGCGAGCTCCTCGGTGGGGGAATGCCCATCCGCCCCGTTCTTGGCCTTCCTGTTGAATGGAAACGAAAGAACCTCCTTGGCGATGCGAGATCCGGTTTCCACGAGTTCCGCCACACGCTCCTTGGCGTTGAAATAGGTCTTGACCGCGCGGCTTCCCTCCATGCGATAGTAGTAATTCTCCAGGTCGCGGATGTGGCGGTCTTTGTGCTGCCAATTCCCGGTCGGGGTTCGAGTGAAGTTCATGAGCTGCATGTCCTGCATGAGCTGGTGGAGCAACTCCGGGTTCTCCCGGTAAGCCGGGTTTTCAACGAACGAGTACGCGAGCTCCCGCGACATGCTCTTGCATGTTCCCGCGATCACCCACATGGCGTGCCAAAAGCGGTAATCCTTCCTCGGCTCGGACAGCCAGGTGTGTTCGTTGATCTGGCGCAGCGGAAGCCCGCGCTCGAAAGCCTTGTCCGTGATTGGGAAATTCCGCCAGAACATGAGCTCATAGGCTGCCTGGAAGATGAACGGTCGCGGCATCTTGAGCAACAGGTCAAGGGTCGCGCGGGAGTCTTCCTCGGTCTCCATCGGGTTGTAGCCGATCAGGTCCACCGCGTAGCTGATCCCGTGCTCGGCCAGGATTCGCCCGGCGTTGATCGCGTCCTGCTGGGTGGCGAAACGGTGAAAGACATCCCGGTTCAGGCGGTCGCTGCCGGTCTGGACTCCCATCTGCACATAACATTCGCCCATTCTCGCGAGCGCCTCCGCGAACCACGGCTTGACCGTGGTCGGGTAGGCGTAACAGGAGAAGGCCAACCCGATTTCGCGGCGATACGCATCGGCGAACTCCTCCACCCAGCGACGGTTCATCGGGAAGACTTCGTCGCTGAAGTAGATCACATCCGTGCCGGGCGAGGTCTTGAGCAAATGCTTGATTTCGGCGATGACATGCTCCACCGTGCGCTGACGGCCCAGTCGGGAAAAGTTCACTTCCTCCCGCTCATACCCATTGCAGCAGAACGAACAGGTGAACGGGCACCCGCGCGCGGTCATCACGGTCCGAAAGCCCTGCCCCACCATGCTGTAGGGGTGGTAACCGTGCCGGAAGAGCTGGTCCGCCGAAACCTCATGGAAGCGCTCCAGCGACCAGTTCCCATACGGCACGCTCTCCAGGTCCTCGAAGGGGGGCAATTTGGGATTCTTGTGGACCTCGCCGTGACGGTCCTTGTACCAGATTCCCGGAACCTCCTTGAGATCCTTGTCGCCGTCGATGGCCTTGGCCAAGTCGTTGATGATCGAGTCGGCCTCGGAGAGAACCAGAATGTCGGCGTACCGGATGTCATCCTCGGCGTTGAACCACACATCCGCCCCGCCCCAGACAATCGGAATCCCCGGTTTGGCCTCCTTGAACAGGCGCCCGATGTGGATGATCAGACCGATATGATTGGAGGTCACCGAAAACCCGACCCAATCGGGGTCGATCTCCTCGAACAGGGTCATCACATGGTCGAGTTCCTTCTGCGTGGTTTGGAGGGAATAGTTGTAAACCGGGTGCATCACGGGCGGGACACAAGGGGTGAAACAGTCCTCCAGGTGACGAAGGGCGAGGAGATGGACCTCATGCCCATCCCGCTCCAGCTGCGCGGACATGGTCCGCAGCGCCAGCATCATGTCGTCGTAGCAGTTGATAAACAGGATCTTGGACATGAAACCCCACCTGGCTCCCACCGGGAGCGAAATCGCCCGGGCCCCGCGAGACGCCGGAGCTGTGCCTTAATTTACAGGCGAATTCTAAGTTCGTCAATCACAACTCGACGCGCTCGATTCCCCGATCAGACTGTCGATCAGCCTGGAAAGGTCCAGGATGTTGAAAGGTTTGCCGAGGAAGGCGCTGGCCCCTTCCGCAAGGAGTTCATCCACCTCTCCGTCCTGGGGGTATCCGCTGGCGAGGATGGTCTTGAGGTCCGGGCTGATGGCGCGGAGCCTGCGGAAGGTCTCCGGGCCGTTCATCCCATCCATGATCATGTCGATGATCGCCAAGCCGATTTCATCGCGGCGCCCCTCCAGGGCTTCAATCGCCGTTTCGCCGCTGTCGGCCAGGAGGTACGGGACGCCGGTGGCTTGCAGGATTTCCCCCACGGTTTCCCGGATCAAGCCATCATCATCCACCACCAACACAACGCCCCGCCGCCCGTTTTCCACGCCAAGTCCCCGTCGGCCTTTTGACTCCAAACCGCTGGGGGGATGGTAGCAGAGTCGTCCGCCGGATGCGACGGAGGAATTTCCGGACCGACTCCCCCCTCCCTTCACAACTCCCCTTCTCAAGGCGAGACTTCCCCACTGAAACGGTTTACACGGAGGACTGGCATGTCTCGACTGGCAAGAAGTCTAGCGCTCCCCGCCCTGCTCGCGGTGGCTTTTTCCTTCTCCGGCCAGGCCGGGGATTTCAAAGCCGGGTTTGCGCGGCGTGACATCACCCCCACCAAGCCCACGCCCATGTGGGGCTATGGCGCGCGTCATGACGCGCTCTCCGTGGGGGTCATGGATCCCCTTTTCGCGAAGGCGGTGGTGGTCGAGGCCACCCCGGACCGTCTGGCGATTGTAGGCTTGGACCTGGGACGGTCCCCCACGCCCCCGGTGATGGAGAGCATTCGCAAGCGTGTCCTGGAGCGCGCGGGGGTCACCCGCATCCTGATGAGCGGCTCCCACACCCACCACGGCCCGGTCCTGGAACTCAAGGATGAGGCGGGGAAGGGAAAAGGGAAATTCGATGACGCCGTGGCGTATGTGAAGGAGCTCGAGGACAAACTCGTGGAGGCGATCTGCGAGGCGGCCGGAGACCTACGCGACGCGCGGATCGGCTGGGGATCGACCGAAGTGGACATGAACCGCAACCGCCACTCCAAGATCGAGCCGAAGCCAAGGGAAACCGAGCTTGCCGTGATCCGCCTGGATGACCTTTCCGGAAAACCGATCGCCCTGATCGTGAACTTCGCGGCCCATCCCACGATGCTGGAGGCAAGCGACCTACGCTTCTCGGCGGATTATCCCGGCCAGATGATGAACGCGGTGGAATCGGCGCTCACAGCGCCCTGTGTGTTCATGCAAGGGTCGGCGGGGGACCTCTCCACGAAAACCACCGAAGAGACTCGTGGCCATGAAGCCTTCGGAAAGGCGCTGGCGAGCGAGGTGCTAAAGATCGCCGGTGGGATTGAGACCACGGTCCCCGAGAAACCTTCGATTAAAGCAATGGATGAGGATTTCGATTTCACCACGCGGATGGACCTGCGGAATCCGGTGATCAAACTGCTCCTGGCGCGCGCGTTCTTCCCCGAACTCGCGGGAGCCTTTTCCGATGAGGTGGCCGACAGCCACCTCCGCCCTCACCTGACCACGGTTCTCCTGAACGGGGAGCTGGCCTTGGTGGGAGCCTCCGGAGAGTTCTTCTCAAACCATTCCGTTCGACTTAAACAGCGCTGTCGGGCCGAGAAGACCCTATTCTTCGGATACTGCAACGGGCATCACCTGTACTTCCCGACCATTGAAGGGGCCGCCGAAGGGGGGTACGGAGCGGATCAAACCGTTTCTTGGGTCGAACTCGGCGGCGGTGAACGGATGATGGACAAGGCCCTCATCAACCTCTACACGATGATGGGGAAATTTGAGCAGGTTCCGATTCAGCCGTAGGGACAGGCCCGAACGCGGTTCAATACCAAGGCTCCCCGCCGGCGCGCCGCAGGTGGATGTCATCCACCACTCCGCGCGCGTGACGGTGTTCGAGAAGGAACAGGATCCAATCGGCGATGTCATCGGGATCGATCAGGCCGGTTGGGTCCAGATCGGGCCGCATGACTCCCACCATTTCGGTGGCCACCGCGCCGGGATTGATGGCGTGAACCCGAATCCCCAGGGGCTGAACCTCGCGCGCCAGAACCTTGGTGAAACCGAGTAGGGCGTGTTTCGAGGCGCCATATGCCGCTTGCCCATCATAGCACTTGATCGCCACCACCGATCCGATGTTGATGATCGTGGCCAAGTCGGACTTCCGGAGAGCGGGGAGACATTCCCGGCAGAGGATGAAGGGGGCCATCGTGTTGACCTGAAAGGTCTGGGTCCACTGCTCGTCCGTGGTTTCGTGGAAGGGTTTTTTCAGGCTTGTCGCGGCGTTGTTCACAAGAGCATCGAGTCCGCCAAAAGCCTCGGACGCATTGTGCGCGAGGCGTGAGACCTCCTGGGGGGAGGAAAGGTCGCACGGAATTCCCATAGATTCAGCCCCTAGAGCGCGACATTCGGCTAGGACAGGCTCTAAGGATTCCAGAGTTCGGCTTGAGAGAACCAGCCTCATTCTCGTCCCCGCAAGGCTTCGGGCGATGTGTCTTCCGATTCCGCGAGACGCGCCGGTAATCAAGGCAATCCGTCCGCGGAGAGGCGCTGGGCTTGGCATGTGACTGCTCCAACTTGGGGTTTGACTCATTCCATCAAAGTGCCATAATACCCACTGGCATTCCGTTGGGAATGCCGTAAGCGGCCTCCAGTAAACGACACCAACGCTGCGTTCACCCCGTGGTGGAGACTTGACAACTTGACAATTGGGTGTAACCAACCTCACGCCATGCAATTCTATGTAGAAGACCACGGATTGATTTCAGTTCTCTACCTGAAGGGAGATCTCTCCTTCCGGGAGCTGGAGGAACTGGGTTCCCTTCTCCACAAGGTCATCAAGGAGACCAACGGGCCCGTGATCGTGGACGTGGCCGAGGTTGGGCGGGTCGACACCACCATCGCGGGCCAGTTCATCGCCGCGCATCGCGAGGCGCACACCGGTCGCCGCGAGATGGTCCTGACCAATGTGACCCCACCCGTTGGCGGTGTTCTCAAGGCGGCGCACGCGGACCACTTTGTGGAGATGTTCTCAAGCACGGAAGAGGCCATCGCCGAGCTCTCGGACCGTCACCATCTCGGCGACTCCCGCAAGGTGGTCGCCAACATCAAGTGCGGGCACAACGATTGCGTGTTTTACACCTACTCGAAGTTCTACGGTCAAGTGGTCCCATCCTGTCAGTACCAATACCCGGAGGAGATCTCCAACGGCCCCAACTGCCGTTGTTACCGGGTCAATTGGAACCAGCATCGGTGGTCGGCGCAGACCATCGAGTCTCCATTCCAACGGGGCCGGAAAAAAGGCTCGCTTTATGAAGCTCGAGACAAGGTGACCCAGGAAATGGCTGCCGAGGAGGCGAACGGGGGAGGCATGGAGGAGGAGTTCGCGCCGAGCCTTCCCCCGAATCTCCAGTCCTCGGGCTTCCCGATGAGTCCCTCACCCGAACCGCCGGTGTTCTCCGGCGGCGTGGTCCCGCCCTCGAGCCCGGTCGAGCCCATCGCGCCTCCGCTCCCTTCGCTCGATCCCTTCGCGGATGTGAATTTCCCCTCAGTTCAGGCGGAGCCCGCTCCAGCTCCTGTCGCCCCTCCGGCTCCTCGCCCCAGCGGACGTCCCAAGCAACCGACCCGCACGAGTTTCGTGTTCGATCCCCCGCCCTCGATCGTCGTGCCGGAAAAGCACGAGGAGGAGTCCACGGCTTCATCCGCCGCGGCCCCGGCCGAACGCGAGGAGAAAAAGAACCTCACCCCCGAAGAGGTTGTCCGGCATTACCTTGCGGGGTGGAACGAGGGGCGGTTCGCGGTGGAATACAGGTTGCTTTCCAAGAAGAGCCGGACGCTTTCCATGGAAGAGTACTGCAACCGGAGACGCGCCCTGCGCGCTCAGCAACTGCAGACTCACGGCAAGAGCACGATCCAGGAGATCGGGCGAGTGGATCAGGTGGCAATCGAGGGGGACCACGCCCAGGTGGAGATTACGCGGGTGGACAGGACCCCCTTGGGCGCCATGTGTTACGCTCAGCATTTCTCGCTTGCCCTTGAGGATGGCGAATGGCGAATCCGTCATTCCGAGGTGGGTGAGGAGCGAAAGAACCCCATCCCTCCGGCCACGAATCGAACCATGAAGGCCGATGCTTTCCTTGGCAAGGAACGAGAGATCAAGAAACGACCGTATCTCTAGTAAGACTCCTTTTGTCGTCCCCCGTTTTCCGCTCCTAGGATCGGTTGGCGTCATCCGGGATGGTCTCGGCCATTGATTGGTTTCCGGCTCCCGCTATTCTCCCCGTCGCGCTCGCCTTCCCCTCCCGGGCGCCGCTGAACACCACCGGAAGATATTGAGGAAAGTCGATGGAACTGTTGGAGAAAATCAAGCCTCTGGAGGCGCGTTTCGAGGACCTGGAAAGACAACTTTCCTCGCCCGAGGTCCTCTCGAACCCACGGCGCATCCAGGAACTGGGGAAGGCCCATTCCGAGCTCCGCGCCATCATCGCGGTGGGCAGGGAACTCCGTCAGGTTACGCGGGACCTTGAAGAAACCCGCAAGCTCCTCGGTTCCTCGGATCCGGACCTGCGCCAACTCGCGGAGGAGGAGCATCCTTCGCTGACCGAGAAAGAGGAGGAGCTGGTGGAGCGGCTTCGCTTGCTCCTCGTGCCCAAGGATCCGGACGACGACAAGAGCACGATCGTGGAGATTCGCAGCGGCACGGGCGGGGATGAGGCCGCGCTCTTCGCGGGGGACCTCTTCCGGATGTACTCCCGTTACGCCGAGAACAAGGGATGGAGAGTGGAGGTGGTTGAGGATCATCCGAGCGAGGCGGGAGGCTATAAGGAGATTGTCTTCGAGATCGAGGGCGAGGGGGTTTTCAGCCGCCTCAAGTATGAGGGCGGGGTTCATCGGGTGCAGCGCATCCCCGAAACCGAAAGCCAGGGGCGAATCCACACCTCCGCGGCGACCGTGGCGGTGCTTCCCGAGGCCGAGGAGGTGGAGGTGGATATCCCCGCCTCCGATGTTCGGGTGGATCGATTCTGCTCCAGCGGCCCCGGCGGACAGAGCGTGAACACCACTTACAGCGCCATCCGTCTCACACACCTCCCCACCGGTTTGATTGTGAGCTGCCAGGATGAGAAGTCTCAGATCAAGAACCTGGAGAAGGCCATGAAAGTCCTCCGGGCGCGCCTGCTTGAGCGGAAGCGAGCGGAGGAGATGGCCAAGCGCGGCGACAAACGTCGCCAGATGGTTGGAACCGGGGACCGCAGCGAGCGCATTCGGACCTACAACTTCCCGCAGACCCGGATCACCGACCACCGGATCAATTTCACCACGCACGACTTGCGGGGGATCCTGGACGGAAACCTCGACGAGCTCATTGAGCCCCTTCAAACCGAGGATCGCCTGGAAAAGATGAAAACTCTGTGAACTGAAGAGGGAAGCGGACGGGAGATCAGCCCAGAGACCCCGGCTTGGAAACGCTCAGCCCCAGGTCGGGGCGGATGTCCTGCAGCCAATCCCACTCTTTCCCGAAAACTTCCGGAAGGTCATACACATCCAGAAAATCCTCGATCGTGTCGGAATCCTGCTTGCGCATCAGTCCGGCTTCGATCAGATTGAAGACGATCCGGCCAAAATCCAACGTGGAGCGGATTTTCCAGCCTTCAAGAACCATCAGGGCGAAGGGCCCGAATTCGGAGCGGAGATACCCGGCCATTCCCTGCGCGAGTTCCTGGCCGGTGACATGCCCGGCCTCCCGTTTCATGCGGACCGTGAAATCCAGCCCGCGGTGGATGGCGTGATACGCGGCGAGGGGGTAAGTGGGGTCCCTGTCCAGGACCTCAAAGAGTTTGGCGTGAGGGTCCACGTGCAAGGTCCGATCTCCCAAGGTTTCAAACGGCTTTCGGTTCTTGTCAGTCCTCGACCAATTCGATGCGGGCAATCGCGGCAGCGTCCCGGGTACGTTCGGGGAGGCGCACGATCCGGGTGTACCCCCCCGGTCGGGTCACATAGCGCGGGCCGATCTCCTCGAACAGGTAGCCGACCATCCCCCAATCGTTCAGGTGCCGGTTGGCCAGGCGACGGCGCGAGAGCTCGTCCCGCTTGGCCAGGGTGATCAGCTTCTCCACGAAACGCCGGAGCTCCTTGCACTTGGCGACAGTCGTGACAATCCCGCCATGGCGCAAAAGCGAGGTGGCTTGGTTTCTCAGAAGCGCGCGCCGGTGCGCGGTGGTGCGCCCGAGTTTTCGTTCTCCCATTCGGTGATACATGGCAAGTTCCCTTCCCTGTCCGCGCGAGGTCGCCTTGAACCGGGTTCTCCGGTCTTAGAGCATCTCGGCCTCGCGCTTGGCGAGGCGCTCCTCGGCCTTCCTCAGAATCTCCGGATCATCAATCGTCACCCCCAGCGCCAATCCCATGCGCTCCAGGAGTTCCTTGATCTCGGTCAGCGACTTGCGACCGAAGTTCCGGTACTTGAGTATTTCATTTTCAGTCTTTTGCACAAGTTCCGCAACAGTGCGGATGTTCGCGGCCTTGAGGCAGTTGTATGAACGGACCGAAAGTTCCAGCTCATCCACCGCCTTGAAGAGCGCCGGGTTGATCTCCTGACGATCCTCTTTTTCGGTGGCGTAGATCGGAACCGGACCCTCCTCGAAGTGAATGAAGAGGGACATGTAGTCCTTGAGCAGGCGGCCCGCGTAAGAAAGGGCCTCCTCCGGACGGATGGTGCCGTTGGTCCAGATCTCCAGGTTCAGGCGGTCGTAGTCGGTGATGTCGCCGACACGGGTGTTTTCGACCTTGTATTTGACCCGCTTGACCGGCGAAAACACGCTATCCAGGGGGATGGTGTAGATGTCCCCATCCTCGATCTTGTTCCGCTCCGAGGGGAGATAGCCGATCCCGACATCGACCAGCATCTCCATTTCAAGGACTCCATCCTCTTCCAGGGTGGCGATGTGCTCCTCGGGGTTCAGGATCTCCACATCCGGGTTCGGACGGATGTCCGCGGCGGTGACCTCGCCCGGACCGGAAATCGAGAGCGAGAGGGTCACCGGCTCCGAACGGTGGAGCTTGAACACGATGTTGGAGAGGTTGAGGACGATATCGGTGACATCCTCGACCACTCCCGGGAGATACGAGACCTCCTGAAGCACGCCCGCGATCTTGACATGGCGCAAGGCGGTGCCGCGAATCGACGAGAGCAGCACTCGGCGCAGGCTGTTGCCCAGGGTGATTCCATAGCCGCGCTCGAGCGGCTCGACAACAAACTTCCCATACCGGTCGGTGTGAGTTTCCTCCTCGACCTCGATCCGGCTGGGCATAATGACCGACTTGAAATCCATCGTTGGACCCCTTCCGCTTAGCGCGAATACAGCTCGATGATCAGGTTTTCCTTCACCGGGATGTTGATTTCCTCAACGGTCGGCAGACGATCGAACCTTGCGGAGAAATCCTCCTGGGAGCGGATCAACCAGTGAGCCTGCCTGGAGCTCTCCGCCAGGTTCCAGGCCAGTTGAACATTGGCGATCTCTCGGCTTTCGGGGATCAGTCGGACCACATCCCCCGGTCTCACAAGATACGAGGGGATATCCACGCGGCGACCGTTCACCAGGAAATGACCATGCCGGACCAATTGCCGCGCCTGGGCGCGGGATAGCGCGCAACCCATGCGGTAGGCGACATTGTCCAGGCGACGCTCCAGGAGCTGGAGGAGGTTCTCGCCGGTGACGCCGCGCATGCGGCTCGCGCGCTGGAAATAGGTGCGAAACTGGCGCTCCAGGATCCCATAGATGCGACGAGCCTTCTGCTTCTCGCGCAGCTGGCTGCCATAGTTGTTCGCGGAGCGCCCGCGCGCCCGCCGCGTTCCATGCTGCCCGGGGGGATACTCCCGGCGGCTGACCGCGCACTTCTCGGAGAAGCAGCGCGGCCCCTTAAGGAACAGCTTCGTGTTTTCTCGCCGGCAAAGGCGGCAAACAGGCCCAATGTATTTCGCCACTGTTTTCTCAACCTTCCTTGTCAGGTGATCGTCTTTACACGCGCCTCTTCTTGGGCGGACGGCATCCGTTGTGCGGGATCGGAGTCACATCCTTGATCAGGGTGATGGCCAGACCGGTCGCCTGAAGCGAACGGATCGCCGCCTCTCTGCCCGACCCCGGACCCTTGACATGGACTTCCACGGACTTCATCCCATGCTCCATGGCCCTGCGGGCGCACGCCTCGGCGGCCACCTGCGCGGCGAAAGGCGTGCCCTTCCGAGAGCCACGGAACCCCATGCCCCCGGAAGTCGCCCACGCGACCACGTTCCCGGCGGGATCGCTGATCGCGATGATGGTGTTGTTGAAGGTCGCGCGAACATGCACAACCCCCTTGGGCACGGTTTTCTTGACCTTCTTGGGTCCCTTGCGCGGAGCGGCTTTACCCACCGTTGCTTCCTCCTATCAGGCTTTCTTCTTCGCGCCCACGGTCCGTCGCGGTCCCTTGCGCGTCCTGGCGTTGGTGTGAGTGCGCTGGCCTCGAACCGGCAGTCCGCGCCGGTGACGAAGGCCGCGATAGCAGCCGATATCCATCAGCCGCTTGATGTTCATCTGCACCTGGCGACGCAGGTCACCTTCCACGACGTAATCCCGCTGGATCACGCTCGCGATCTTGGCGACTTCCTGGTCGGTCAGATCTTTCACGCGGGTTTCGGGCTTCACGCCCGCCTCGGACAGGATTCCCTTCGCATTGGTCCTCCCGACTCCATAGATTCGGGCAAGTCCGATGTCAATCCGCTTCTCCCGCGGCAAGTCGATGCCGGCAATTCGGGCCATGTGCGCGATTTCTCCTTTATTAACCCTGGCGCTGCTTGTGCTTGGGGTTGACGCAGATCACCCGAATGACGCCGCGGCGACGGATGATCTTGCACTTATCGCATATCGGTTTCACCGACGGTCTGACTTTCATGACTCTCTGGCTCCTATCTCCTGGACCGGCCTCACCCGATCCGGCTAACCACTCGCCCGCGCCCCGGATCAAACGCGGAAATCTCCACCCGAACCCTTTCTCCGGGCAACAGGCGTGTATACTTCATTTTCATCTCTTCGCCCAGGTGGGCCTTCACCCTGGCCCCTCCCTCCAGCTCCAGCTCGAACATCTGGTTGGGCAATCGCTGGATCACTTTCGCCTCAAACCCGGGTCTTTCGGTCAATGCCGTGTCCCGTTGTCGAAGAGCCGGGTTAGGTTCCTCGGCCCCTGCTCGGTCAGGACCACGGTGTCCTCGACATGGACACTGATCCGCCGATCCTTGGTCACCACGGTCCAGGCGTCCTCCAGGACTTGGACCTCGTGAGTGCCCAGGTTCAGCATCGGCTCAATCGCCAGGGCCAATCCCACACGAAGCCGTGGTCCGGTGCCCGCCTTCCCGAAATTGGGAAGTTGAGGGTCCTCGTGCAGGGACCGTCCGATCCCATGCCCGACATAATCCCGAACGATCCCGTAGCCGCCCTCCTCCGCCTTGGCCTGGATCGCCGCGGAGATGTCATAGAGGCGGTTTCCCACCTTGAACTGCGCGATTCCGGCATCCAGGGCGCCGTGCGCCGCGCGGATCAGGCGCTCGGCATCCGGGTGCACCTTACCCACCGCGAAGGTCCGCGCCATGTCTCCGTAAAATCCCCGATACAGCACCCCGATGTCGATGCTGCAAACATCGCCCGACTTCAGCGGGGTCCGGTCGGGAATGCCATGCACAACCCGCTCGTTGACCGAAAAACAAACGGAGGCCGGAAAGCCTCGATATCCCTTGAAGGCCGGAATCCCGCCGCGGGAGCGGATTTCCTTTTCCACCCAGCGGTCGATCTCCTTGGGGAGTGCGCCCACGACGAGCCGCTCGCCAACCCCTTTCATCACTTCCGCCACCAGCCGGTTGCTCTCGGCCAGGGCTTCGATCTCCGACTTCGATTTCAGCAACATCGGCTCAGGATCTTTCCGCGATCAGCCTGTCCAACGATTCCTTGACCTCGGCCATCACTTCGTCGATCCCCTTGTTCCCATCGACCCGGACCAGTTGACCCTTCCGCTCGTAGTATTCGATCAGCGGGTGGGTCTCCGCGACATACACCGCCAAGCGCCGACGGATGGTGGCCGGGCGGTCATCATCGCGCTGGTAAAGCTCCCCTCCGCACATGTCGCACTGCCCCTGAATGGACGGGGGCTTGAAGCGGAGGTGGTAGGTGGCGCCGCAGTCCCGGCAAATCCGCCGGTCCTTGAGGCGGGCCACGATTTCCTCTCCCTCGACTTCAATCAGGAGGACCGCGTCCAATCCCTGTCCGCGCCGCTCCAGGAGCGAGTCCAGCGCCGTGGCCTGATCCATGGTCCTTGGGAAGCCATCCAGCAGCCACCCGGACCCCTTAAGCGAGTCGAGCTTTCGCTCAACCAGTCCGATCACGATCGAGTCGGGCACCAGCTCGCCCCGCTGGATGACCTCATGGGCCTTGAGGCCCAATTCATCCCCGCTTTTGTAGGCGGCCCGAAACAGGTCCCCCGTGGAAACGTGGGGAATCCCATAGTGGGACGCCAGCTCGGCGGCCTGAGTCCCCTTGCCCGCCCCGGGCGGCCCCAGAAGGATCAGCTTCATCGGGCCCTCGCGCCCCAGGACCTTAGAACCGAGGGCGACGCATCGGTCCGGCTCTGAAGCCTTCGTAGTTCCTCACGCGGAGGTGGTTCTCAATCTGGTTCACCGTGTCGAGCGCGACGCCCACCACGATGATCAACGAGGTTCCCCCGAGAAAATCATTCATCTGCGAGGGAACATGCGACCAGGCGATGAAAATCTGCGGAAGCACCGCCACCGCGGCCAACATGATCGCCCCCGCGAGGGTGATTCGAGTCAGGATGGTGTTCAAGTACTCCTCGGTCTTGGCTCCGTGCTTGTACCCCGGAATCGCCACGCCGTGCTTCTGCAGGTTCTCGGCGATGTCTTTGGGGTTGAAGGTGATCGCCGTGTAGAAATAGGCAAAGAACAGGATCAGAAGAAACTCACAGCAGACATAGATCGGCTTCCCCGGCACAAGAAAGCCGTTGATGAAGTCCTGGAGAAACAGGTTCCAGGACTCCGGGAAGAGTCCCCCCACCAAGGTGAGAAGAGTCGAGGGGAAGATCATAATCGATGAAGCGAAGATCACCGGAATCACGCCGGCGGTGTTGATTCGGAGCGGAAGATAGGAGGTGGTCGCGGGCGCGGTTCTGCGGCCCACGATCTGCTTGCCGCGCTTGATCATCACCCGCCGCTGACCGTAGGTGAGGAGCACGATGAACGCGATCACCACCACCATCATGGCAATCATGACCAGCACGATCGGGAAAGCCACTCCCCCCTCGCGGACAAGCACCGCCATGAGGGTGACCGACTGAGGGAAGCGCGCCACGATGTTGGCGAAGATGATGATTGAGATCCCATTCCCGATTCCGCGCTGGGTGATCTGTTCGCCCATCCACATGACCAGGATCGTTCCCGTGGTCATGCCAAGCGCGCCCTCCAGCAGAAAGAACAGGCCGGGATTGTAGGCCACCGTGTTCCCGCCTCCCTGTCCCAGGGTTTGATACTGGTAGGAGGAAAGCAGCATGAAGGACTGCATGAAGGTGATCCCCACGGTGGCGTAGCGGGTCCACTGCTCGATTTTCTTGCGGCCCTCTTCCCCTTCCTTGGAGAGTTGCTCGAGGGTCGGCCACACCAGGGTGAGGAGCTGAAACACGATCGAGGCGGTGATGTACGGCATCACCCCCATCGCGAACACCGAAAGCTGGCTGAACGCCCCGCCGGTGAACTGATTGATCAGGCCGAAGATGCCCCCCCCGCTGTTCCGATTGAGCTCCTCAAGCAGCGCGGAATCGATGCCGGGGATGGGCACGCGGTTCCCAACTTGGAGCAGGAAGAGGATCCCCAAGGTGAAGACGAGGCGTTTCCGGAGTTCGGGAATCTTGAAGATATTATTGAATGCGCCGAGCATGCCCTTGAGGTTTAAGCCTTCGCGGATTCCGAATCAGACTTGAAAAGCGGGATCAGGACCACCGAGCCGCCCGCCTTGCGGATCTTCTCCTCGGCGGACTTGCTCACGGCGTGCGCGTGGAGTTCGACCTTGGTGTTGAACTCGCCATCCCCCAGCACCTTGACCAAACCCTCCGAGTCCTTGACCCAACCCTTGGCGGCGAGGTCGAGCGGGGTGAGTTTGGTCCCGGACTCGACCTTCGCGAGGGCGGAGAGGTTGACAATCTGGTAGCGGGTCCTTGAGAGCGGCTTGAAGCCGGATTTGGGGACGCGCCGTTGGAGCGGCATTTGACCGCCCTCGAACCAGGCGGGCCTGCCCGCGCCCGAACGGGCGCCTTGGCCTTTGTGGCCGCGTCCGGAGGTCTTACCGAGGCCCGAGCCGCGACCGCGGCCCAGACGCTTCGGGCTTTTCTTTGCCCCCTCGGGGGGAGCCAGGTTGGGTGAGCTCACAGTGCGTCCTCGATGGCGATCAGATCTTTGACCTGGCGGGTCATGCCGAGGATCTGCGGGGTCGCGGAAACGACCACCGACTGATTGATCTTGCGCAACCCCAAGGCTTCCAGGGTCGCGGCGCGCTTCGGCTTCCGGCCATGGGTGCTTCGTTTCAATGTAATGCGAATCTTCTTCTCGGACATGGATTGTCTCTCAGTACCCCAGGACTTCTCGCACGGTCTTCCCGCGGGCGGCCCCGGCTTGAGCGGCGGTTCGAAGCGCGCGCAGCCCCTCGATGGTCGCCTTGGCGATATTGATCTGGTTGCTCGAGCCGAGCGACTTGGCCAGGATGTCCTCGACCCCCGCCACCTCCAGGATCGCCCGCACCGGACCGCCGGCGATCACCCCCGTCCCGCGCGTGGCGGGCTTGAGCAGCACCTTGGCGGCGGCAAACTCCCCTTGGATGTTGTGGGGAATGGTGGAGCCGATCTTGGGGATCTCGAACAGGTTCTGCGAGGCTTTTTCAATCGCCTTGCGGATGGCGTCCGGAACCTCGGCGGCTTTGCCGTGCCCCAAGCCAACCCGACCTTTTCCATCCCCGACCGCCACGAGCGCGCTGAAGGAGAAGCGGCGTCCGCCCTTCACCACCTTGGCGCTGCGGTTGATGTGGATGATTCGCTCCTGAAGATCGCTCTTGGCCGATCCCCGCTCCGAGTCTTTTCGTTTTTCGTTCGCCATGTTCGCTTAGAACTCGATTCCGGCCTCTCGGGCCCCTTCCGCGAAGGCCTTCACTCGACCGTGGTAGAGATAGCCGCCGCGGTCAAACACCACGGCGGAGATGCCCGCCTCTTTCATCCGCTTGCCGATCAGCTCCCCGGCCTTGGCCGCCGCCTGGACATTCCCGGCGTCCGGGTGCGCCGCCCGGAACTCCTTGGAGGCGGTGGTCACCGCGCATAGGGTTTTGCCCGAAACGTCATCGATCACCTGCGCGGAGATATGCCGCAGCGAGCGGAACACCGCCAGCCTGGGACGCTCCGGGACGCCACGGACCTTCTTTCGCACCCGCCGGTGCCGCGCGACTCGCTGGGACTCTCGACTCTTCGTGGACATGAACTGTTCCCCTTGATGGGCCAAGCCCGCTCCCTTAGACGTTCTTCTTGCCGACCTTGAGTCGGATGATTTCGCCGGCGTAGCGGACCCCCTTGCCCTTGTAAGGCTCCGGCTTCCGGAAACGGCGAATCTCGGCGGCGGTTTGTCCCACCAGCTCGTTATCGATTCCCTCAATGGAAACGAGGGTGTTCTTTTCAACCTTAATGTCGATCCCCGCCGGGAAGGGGTAATGGATCGGATGCGAATAGCCCAGATCGAGGCGCAAGGTCTTGCCCTCCACGGCCGCGCGATATCCGACCCCGATGATCTCCAGGTTCTTCCGGAATCCCTCCGAAACCCCCTTCACCATGTTGGCGATCAGCGCCCGCATCAGGCCGTGCAACGCGCGATTCTGACGTTCATCGTTCGCGCGGGACACATGCAGCGCGCCATCCTCGGCGCGGACCGACACGCTGGCCGGAACGACGCGGGAAAGGCTCCCCTTGGGACCTTTGACCTCAATCGAGCCGGGCTCGATTTTCACATCCACCCCTTTGGGCAGTTTAATGGGCAGTTTTCCGATTCGAGACATCGTCGTTCACCACACGTAACAGAGGACTTCGCCGCCCACGCCCTGCTTTCGGGCCTGTTTGCCGGACATGATGCCCTGGTTGGTCGAAAGGATTGCGACTCCGATGCCGCCCTGGACTCGCGGGATGTCATCCTTCCCGACATACACGCGGACGCTGGGCTTGCTCACTCTCCGCAGTCCGCGGATCACGCGCTCCCCGCTTTCTCCGTACTTCAAGTAGATTCGCAGCACCCCTTGCTTCTTGTTGTCGAGGTACCGGTAGTTCCGGATGAACCCCTCCTGCTTGAGGATGTTGGCCAGGCTCCTCTTAAGCTTGGAGGACGGCATTTCGACCCGGTCCTTCATCACCAAGTTGGCGTTGCGGATGCGGGTCAGAAAATCGGCAATCGGATCGGTCATGGACATGGCGGTCGTTCTCCCTTCCTCACCAGCTGGCCTTGACCATACCGGGAATCTCGCCGCGGTGGGCCATCTCGCGCAGGCAGATTCGGCACAGACGGAACTTCCGGTAGTAGCCGCGCGAGCGCCCGCAGACTTGGCAGCGGTGATAAGCCCGGGTGCTGAATTTCGGTGTTCGGTTCGATCTGACGATCATGCTTTTTTTGGCCATGAAGCTTCCCTTTTTCCCAGACTGTCGGCGCGCTACTTCCGGAACGGCATGCCGAGCAGGGCGAGCAGTTCGCGCCCCTCCTCGTCGTTGCGCGCCGTGGTCACAATGGTCACGTCCATGCCATGAAGGCACGGGATGTCGTCATAGTGAATCTCCGGAAACACCAGTTGTTCGGTGAGTCCGAAGCTGTAATTCCCGCGACCGTCAAAGCTGCGCGTGGGCAGCCCCCGGAAGTCTCGAATTCGGGGGATGGCGATGCTGATCAGGCGGTCGAGCAGGGCCCACATGCGCTCGCGGCGCAGGGTCACCATGCAGCCGATGGGCATCCCCACGCGGACCTTAAAGTTCGAGACCGATTTCCGCGCCCGGGTGATGACCGGCTGCTGCCCCGCGATCTTCGCGAGGTTGCCGCGCAGGGCCTCGAGTATCTTCATGTCGCGCGTGCCTTCCCCCACCCCCATGTTGAGGTTGATCTTGACCAAGCGGGGAACCTCCATCGGGTTCTCGTATCCGAAACGCTTGACCAGAGCGGGAACGACCTGTTCGCGATATCTCTCTTGAAGCCTGTTCATCAGTTCTTCCACTCCGCCTTAGTCACTGGTTTGGACTACCTTCACCTTGGACCAGTGAATGGGAAATTCACGCTCGATGATGCCGCCCTTGATGTTCTTTTGAGGGTTGGGGCGGACATGCTTTTTCCGCATGTTGATGCTTTCAATCAGGACCAACTGATCCTTGGGGAAGACCCGCAGGACCTTGCCGGTTTTGCCGCGGTCGCCGCGCCGTCCGCGCAGGGGCCGTGGACCGCTGATGACCTGAACGATATCGCCTTTCTTCACGAACTGCCTGGCCATGACTTCCCTTTCTCACGCGGAAAACCTCGGGGTTGCCCCCGAGGTTCGCGGGATCCGACTTCAAAACGCCCTCGGCTCCGGGGCGTCAGTAATTGGTGACTTCTTCCATGTACTCCGGTTTCATCCGGGGCTGGAACTCATTCCCTCCCGGACCGGGGCTCAGGAAGGTGACCGTATCCCAGACGCCATGCGCGGTGCGTCGAAACGCTTCCCGGAATCCGCGCACGGTCCCTACTCCCAGGGCCTTCATCGTGGCGGTTTCCCGGGTCCCGATGCGTTTCCCTGTGTTTTCCCGGTAGGTGTTGAAGACCTGATTCGGGACCTCAAAAACCCCCAGGAACGTGTTGGTCAATCCGCGCCCCAATTTCTCGGTCGCGCTTTGGGCCGAAGCCCTCTCAAATCCTCCGAGGAACCCGACCACGGCCCCCGCCACCACCAACATCTTGAGTCCATTCCACACGATCGCGCACCTCCCCTTCAACGGTCGGTCCATGACTACCCGGCCCGCTTCCCCCATGCGCCGCACTCAGATCACCTCCGGGGCCAGGGAGACAATCCGCATGAATTTGCGTTCACGGAGTTCCCGCGCGATGGGACCGAACACACGGGTTCCGATCGGCTCCTTTGCATCGTTAACCAGCACCGCCGCGTTCTCATCGAAACGGATGTAGGACCCATCCGGGCGACGGAACTGCTTGCGAATGCGAACGATGACCGCTTTCTTGACTTCGCCCTTTTTGACCGTGCCGTCCGGAATGGCCTCCTTGACGGCGACAATAATCATGTCTCCCAAACTGGCGTAGCGCCGGTTGGTGCCACCGAGCACCCGAATACACTGGACTTTCTTGGCTCCAGTGTTATCGGCGACGGACAAATAAGTCTGCTCTTGAATCATAACAAACCCGTTTCTTCTTTTCTACCCTACGATCCGCCAGCCGATCGGCGGCGCGCCTCGACCCTCATTAAACCGACTTAGCCGGCTTTTTTCAGAACCTCGACCACACGCCAGCACTTGGTCTTGGAGAGAGGACGAGTTTCCACCATGCGGACGGTATCCCCTTCCTTGGCGCTCCCGTTCTCATCGTGGGCGTGATACTTCTTCGTCCACTTGATGGTCTTCCGGTAGAGCGGGTGCTCAATCAGGCGCTCGACGAGGACGACCACGGTTTTCTGCATCTTGGCGGAAACCACCACTCCCACTCGGGACTTCCGCAATGATTTCCTAGGCATTTCCTGTCTTCTCCGCCGCGTTGACTTCCCTGAGCACGGTCAAACCGCGCGCGATATCCCTTTTCAAGATCCGGAGTTGATTGTTGTTTTCGATCTGCCCGGTGTTCATCTTGAACCGGAGGGAAAACAGCTCCTCCTTGAGGGCTCCGATCTTGGCCGACAACTCGGTCTTGGTCATGTCGCGAAACTCATTCGCCTTCATTGTCCGGTCCCCGCTATTCGATCCGAATCTGGTCGCGTTTCACGGTTCGAGTCTGAACCGGAAGTTTGTGGCTCGCCAGACGCAGGGCCTCGTTGGCGACGGCCTCAGGCACCCCTTCAATCTCGAAAAGGATGTGACCGGGCTTCACCACGGCCACATGCATTTCGGGGGTCCCCTTGCCGCTTCCCATTCGAGTTTCGGCCGGGTGCTTGGTGATCGGTTTGTGCGGGAAAATGCGGATCCACACGCGCCCGGAGCGCTTCATGTGACGGGTCATGGCAATACGGGCGGCCTCGATCTGGCGCGAGGTCACCCATCCGCGGGTCATGGCCTTGAGCCCATACTCGCCGAAAGAGATCTCAGCCCCGCGCGTGGCGATCCCGGTGAGACGCCCTTTTTGTTGCTTGCGGAATTTCTGCCGCTTAGGCATTAGCATGAGCCGGCGCCTCCTCCTCGGTAATCGGCTCCTGTCCGCGACGCGGCAGGATCTCACCCTTGAAAATCCACACCTTGACGCCGATCACGCCATAGGTGGTGCGCGCCTCGGCAAAGCCGTAGTCGATGTCCGCGCGATAGGTGTGCAGCGGAACTCGACCCTCGCGGTACCCCTCCACGCGCGACATCTCGGCCCCGCCGAGCCGTCCCGAAACCACGACACGGGTTCCGAGCGCCCCAGCCTGCATGACGCTCTGAATCGAGCGCTTGAGGGTCCGACGGAACGACGCGCGATTCTCAAGTTGCAGCGCGATGTTCTCGGCCACAAGCTGGGAATCGAGGTCGGCCTGTTTGATCTCCTGAATGTTCAGAAGGACCTGTTTGTCGGTCTTGGACTGAACCAGCTTCTTCAGCCGCTCGACCTCCTGCCCGCGACGTCCGATGATGATCCCCGGGCGAGCGGTGTGGATGGTGATGCGGAGCTTCTTGGTGTAGCGCTCGATCTCGATGTTGGAGATCCCGGCATGGGAGAGCTGCTTCTTGACCAGGTTGCGGATCATCCGGTCCTCGTGGAGGTAATCCGCGAAGTTTTTCTCGGCGTACCACTTGGACTTCCAGGTCGTGGTGATGCCGATGCGATTGGCCTTCGGGTGAACTTTCTGTCCCACTGCCCTTCTCCCTTGCTTCCATCGGGCGCGATTCGCGCCTAGTTCCTCTCGTCCAGTTCGACGTGGATGTGGCTCGCGCGCTTGAGGATCGGGTGGGCGCGACCTTGCGGCGCGGGCTGAAAGCGCTTCAGCTTGCCCTGAATCCCCGCCATCCCGGCCTCATCCACCCAGATCCGGGAAACATACAGCGAGTCGGCGTCCATGTCGAAGTTCTCCCGCGCGTTGTGAAACGCGGACTGCAAGACGCGTTCGATCAGTCGCGCGGACTTGTTGAAAGTGAAGTGCAGGATCGCCTGCGCCTCATGGTAACGTTTGCCGCGAATCATATCCGCCACCAACCGGCACTTGCGGGGGGCGATACGCGCGAATCTATGGCTGGCTTGGGCCGGCATCAGAGCGCCTCACTTCATCCGGGCCGTCTTGGCGGACTTGCCGCCGTGCGCCTTGAAAGTCCTGGTCGGGGCGAACTCGCCCAGCTTGTGGCCGACCATGTTTTCGGTGATGTACACCGGCACAAACTTCTTGCCGTTGTGGACGGCGATGTTGTGGCCGATCATGTCGGGCAGAATGGTGGAGCGCCTCGACCAGGTCTTGATGACCCGCTTCTCGCGGGCGTCGTTCATGGACTGGATTTTGGACACCAGGTGGCCATCCACAAAGGGGCCCTTCTTCAGGGAGCGCGGCATATCTTATCCTCGAACCGAACCTCAGCTCTTCCTTCTCCGGACGATCATCGTCTGGGTCCGCTTATTCTTCCGGGTGCGGTAACCCTTGGTGGGCTTGCCCCAGGGGGTGCAGGGGTGCCGTCCGCCGGAGGACTTGCCCTCGCCACCGCCCATCGGGTGATCCACCGGGTTGCGGGCCACGCCGCGCGAATGGGGGCGTTTCCCCAGCCAGCGGGAACGTCCCGCTTTCCCGATCGAGATGTTCATGTGGTCGGCGTTGCCGACCGCGCCGATGGTGGCGCGGCAATCCAGGTGGACATAGCGCACCTCGGAGGAGGGGAGCTTGAGTTGAGCGTAATCCCCTTCCTTGGCGGCCACCTGCGCGAAGGCGCCCGCCGAGCGCGCCAGCGCCGCCCCCTTGCCGATCTTGAGTTCGATCGCGTGGACCGTGGTGCCTTCCAGGATTCTGCGCAGCGGGAGGCAATTGCCGGTCTTATGCTCGGCTTTGGCTCCGCTGTCGAGAATATCGCCGACCTTGACCCCTTCGGGGGCGAGGATATAGCGCTTTTCGCCATCGGCGTAGTGTAGCAGCGCAATGCGCGCGGAACGGTTGGGATCATATTCGATCGCCGCCACCTTGGCCGGGACCCCGTCCTTGTTCCGCTTGAAGTCCACGATCCGGTAGCGTTTCTTGTGGCCGCCTCCGCGGTGACGGCTGGTGACGCGGCCATAGGAGTTCCGTCCCGACGAGCGGGTGATCGGGGCCAGCAGCGACTTCTCGGGTTCGCTCTTGGTGATCTCCGAGAAGTCGGCGTTGGTCATGAACCGCCGGCTCTTTGTATAGGGCTTATATGTCTTGACACCCATGTCCCGCGCCGCCTCAGAATTCGATGGTGTAACCGGGTTTCAGGCGAACCACCGCTTTTTTCCAGTGCGGTGTCGAGCCTGCCCGGTATCTCACGCGGCGGACCTTGCCGCGCACGGTCATCACGTGAACATTGTCCACCTTGACCTTGAAAATGGTCTCGATGGCCTTTTTGATCTGATGTTTGTTGGCCCGCAGGTCCACCTTGAAGGTGTACCGCTTCTCGTCCTCCTGGATCGCGGTGCTGCGCTCCGTGAACCAGAACTGCTGGACGACGTCCTGAGAAGTCCGTAGATGTCCCGCCATGGCCTTTATCCTTGCGCCCCGAGCCGCTTCTCGAGCGCTTCCACGGTGTCGCGCACCAATAGGAGGCTCCGCGCCTCAACCGTGTCGAGGGTTGAAAGGTCCGCGGCGCGAATCAGTCGCACCCCCTCGATGTTGCGGGCCGAGAGGAGCTCTTTCTCGGTGAGTCCCTGATGCACCAGGAGCGTGCCGCTCCCCAGATTCAGATTCTTCAAGATGGCCGCGAAGGCCTTGGTTTTGATTTCCGGAAGCGCGATGGACTCGACCACCAGAACCGCCTGGTCCAGGCACTTCTGGGAGAGCGCCGCGCGAAGCGCGCCTCGTTTCATCTTGCGCGGGATATCCTGCTCGAAATTGTAGGTCTGGTTCCCGAAGGCGCGTCCGCCGCCTACCCACTGCACGGCGCGGATGCTTCCCTGGCGGGCGCGCCCGGTGCCCTTCTGGCGCCACGGTTTCTTGCCGCCGCCGCTGACATGCGAGCGGTTCTTGGTCATCTTAGTGGCCTGGCGCTGGTTGGCGCGCTGGGAAACTACGACCTGATGGATCAGTCCCGGACGGACCTCGCACCCGAAAACGGATTCCGGGAGGTCGATCTCGCCCACGGAGGAGCCATCCTGTCGGAACAAAGGAGCCTTCGGCATGGTGAACTCGTCCTATTTCGCTTTCCTGGCTTTGCCGCGATTGCTGGTTCGGATCTCCACGACACGCCCATCGGGTCCGGGCACGCAGCCCCGGACATAGATCAGGCGATTCTCGGGGTCGATCTTGGCGATCTTGAGTCCGAGCACGGTCACTCGCGCGCCACCCATCCGGCCGTTCATGCGGGTTCCCTTGAACACGCGCGACGGATAGGAGCTCGCGCCGATTGAGCCGGGCACGCGGGACTCCATCTGGCCGTGAGTGGCTCGCTGGCCGCCGAAGTGATGACGCCGCACCACCCCTTGAAACCCCTTGCCCTTGCTGGTCCCGGTCACATCCACGAACTCGCCTTCCTCGAAAGCCTCGACTGAAAGCGTGGCGCCGACCTCGGGCAGTTCCGCCTCGTTGGCGCAGCGAACCTCTCGGAGGTACCGGGTGGCGGACACCCCGGCCTTGTTGAAGTGGCCGAGGAGGGCCTGGGTGACACTCCGCTCGCGCGCCTCTCCAAACCCGATCTGATAGGCGCAGTAGCCGTCGGTCTCCGGTCGTTTGACCTGGACAACCGGGCACGGCCCCACCTCGATCGCGGTCAGGGGGATCACGACGCCGTTGTCGTCAAACATGTGCGTCATGCGCAATTTGCGTCCCAAAAGGGTCTTCGCCATTCGTGCGGTCCCTTTATACCTGGATTTCGACGTGAACGCCCGCCGGCAGATCGAGCTGCTGTAGGGCGTCCATGGTTTTCGGACTGGCCTCGCGAATATCGATGAGACGTTTGTGGGTCTTCATCTCGAACTGCTCGCGAGACTTCTTGTCCGTGAAGGTGGACCGGTTCACCGTGTAACGGGTCACCTTGGTCGGAAGCGGAATCGGCCCGATGATCTTCGCGCCGGTCCGCCTCGCGGTGTCCACGATCTGAGTTGTCGACTGGTCGATCAGGCGATGATCGAACGATTTCAGTCGAATCCGAATGTTGGGCTGGGCCATAGGGGTTCCCCGATCTTTTCCTTACTCGAGGACCTCGCTGATGACTCCCGCGCCGACGGTGCGACCGCCCTCGCGAATCGCGAAGCGGAGCTCCTTCTCCATGGCGATCGGGGTGATCAGTTCGCCCGTGATTTCAATGTTGTCGCCGGGCATGACCATTTCGGTCCCCTCCGGCAGAGTGACAGTCCCGGTCACGTCCGTGGTCCGGAAATAGAACTGCGGACGGTAACCGTTGAAGAACGGCGTGTGGCGACCGCCTTCCTCCTTGGAGAGGATGTAGCAGGTTGCCTTGAACTTCTTGTGGGGGGTGATGCTCCCTGGCTTGGCGATGACCTGGCCACGCTCGATTCCGTTCCTGTCGACACCACGCAGGAGCAGACCGACATTGTCTCCCGCCTGCGCGGAGTCGAGCAGTTTGCGGAACATCTCGATGTCGGTGCAGGTGGTCTTGACCGTGTCTCGGATGCCCACGATTTCGATTTCCTCCATCTTCTTGATCTGCCCGCGCTCCACGCGCCCGGTGGCCACCGTGCCGCGACCGGCGATCGAGAACACATCCTCAACCGGCATCAGGAAGGGCTTGTCGACGTCACGCTCCGGGACCGGGATGTAGCTGTCCACCGCGGCCATGAGCTCATCGATGCACTTGCAGGCGGCGTCATCCTTGCCCTCGGACTCCATCGCCTTGAGCGCGGACCCGATCACCACGGGAATGTCGTCGCCGGGGAACTCGTAAGAGGACAACAGCTCGCGGACCTCGAGTTCGACCAGCTGGAGGAGCTCGGGGTCATCGACCATGTCGGCCTTGTTCATGAACACCACGATGAAAGGAACGTTCACCTGGCGGGCCAGAAGAACGTGCTCGCGGGTCTGGGGCATGGGGCCATCGGCGGCGGAAACCACCAGAATCGCCCCGTCCATCTGCGCCGCGCCGGTGATCATGTTCTTGATATAGTCGGCGTGGCCCGGGCAGTCGACGTGGGCATAGTGGCGCGCGTCGGTCTCATATTCGACGTGCTGGGTGGCGATGGTGATCCCGCGCGCCTTCTCTTCCGGCGCGTTGTCGATGTCGTCATAGCGACGGACCTGCGCCTTGCCCTTGCTGGCCTGACGCATGGTGATCGCGGCGGTGAGCGTGGTCTTGCCGTGATCGACGTGGCCAATTGTCCCGACGTTAACGTGCGGTTTCGTCCTCTCGAATTTCGCTTTTCCCATCGTCCTTCCTCCCGAAGCGGGTTTCTCCTCTTTCCGGCGCCCTCCGGTCGGAGGGGGCCTTCATCTCTTCTTTCGCCGTCCTTACTTGGACCGCGCGATGATTTCTTCCTGAACCTTCGCCGGCACCGACTCGTAGTGCGCGATTTGCATGCTGTAGGTCGCCCGGCCCTGGGTGAGCGAGCGCATCACGGTGGCGTAGCCGAACATCTCCGCGAGCGGCACCAGCGCGGTCACCACCTGGCTGGTCCCACGCGCCTCCATGCGCTCGATACGACCGCGCCGCGAATTCAGGTTCCCGACCACATCGCCGAGGAACTGATCCGGGGTCACCACCTCGACCTCCATGACCGGCTCCAGGATGACCGGTTTGCCCCTGCGGAATCCTTCCTGGAAGGCCATTGAACCGGCGATGGAGAAGGCCATCTCACTGGAGTCCACGGCGTGGAAACTGCCATCCACCAGGATCGCCTTGATGTCCACCACCGGGTATCCGGCCAAGACACCGTTTTGCATGGCGGCGATGATTCCCTTTTCGACCGCGGGGATGTATTCCTTGGGGATCGCCCCGCCCACGATCTTGTTCTCGAACTCGAAGCCGGAACCGGCCTCGAGCGGCTCGAACTCCATTTCCACATGGCCATATTGGCCGCGGCCGCCCGACTGGCGCACAAAGCGACCTTCCGCCTCCGAGCGCTGGGTCATGGTCTCGCGGTAGGCCACCTGCGGTTTGCCGACATTGGCCCCGACCTTGAACTCGCGGGTCAGACGGTCCACCAGAATCTCCAGATGCAACTCGCCCATCCCGGAAATGATGGTCTGCCCGGTCTCCTCGTCGGTGCGGATTTGAAAGGTCGGATCCTCCTCCGCGAGTTTGGCGAGGCTGGTGGCCAGCTTGTCCTGATCGAGCTTGGTTTTCGGCTCGATGGCGACGCTGATCACCGGATCGGGGAAATCGAGGGACTCGAGCACAATCGGGTCGTTCGGATCGCACAGGGTGTCGCCGGTGTAGGTGTGGGAAAGCCCCACCGCCGCGGCGATTTCGCCCGTGCTGACCGTTTCGACCTCCTCGCGCTTGTTGGCGTGCATGCGCAGTAAGCGCCCGATGCGCTCTTTCTTGCCGGTGGTGGTGTTCAGCACGCTCTGGCCGGAGCTCACGCTCCCGGAATAAACCCGGAAATACACCAACTTGCCGTGCGGATCGCTCATCAGCTTGAAGGCAAGGGCCGAAAACGGCTGTTCCTCGCTGGCTTCGCGCTCGACGCGCGCGTCCGGGTCGTTCGGCAGGTGTCCCTTGACCGGCGGCTTATCCAGCGGCGAGGGGAGGTAATCCACCACGGCGTCCAGGAGCAGTTGAACCCCTTTGTTCTTGAACGAGGCCCCGAGCAGAACCGGGATGAAGTCCCCCGCGACAACCGCCTTGCGAATGGCGGTCTTGAGGTCCGCCACCGGGAGTTCCTCTCCCTCCAGATAGCGCTCCAGGAGGCTGTCATCCTGACCGACCACGGCCTCCAGGAGATGAGTCCGGTTGATCACATATTGGTCGTGATACTCGGCGGGAATCTCAAACTGGATCGGCTGCGCCCCGGCATCTTCCTCGTTCCAGGTGAAGGCCACTCCCTGGATGAGATCGATAAGGGCGGTGAAACTGTCCTCGGCGCCGATGGGAATTTGGAGCGGAACGGCATTGGCGCCCAGGCGGTCGTGCATCATCTTGACGGTGCCGAAGAAATCCGCCCCCATCCGGTCCATTTTGTTGACAAAGGCGATGCGGGGTACGCCGTACTTGTCGGCCTGCCGCCACACGGTCTCGGACTGAGGCTCGACGCCGCCGACGGCGCAGAACAGCGCCACCGCGCCATCCAGCACCCGTAGCGAGCGCTCGACCTCCACGGTGAAGTCCACGTGGCCCGGGGTATCGATGATGTTGATCCGATGCCCCTTCCAGAAGCAAGTGGTCGCCGCCGAGGTGATGGTGATCCCGCGCTCGCGCTCCTGGACCATCCAGTCCATTTCCGCCGCGCCATCGTGCACTTCGCCGATGCGGTGTGTTCTACCAGTGTAGTAAAGAATGCGCTCGGTGGTCGTGGTCTTGCCGGCATCGATGTGGGCCATGATGCCGATGTTCCGAACGAGATCCAGTCTTTCGACGGTAGCTGTTGCCATGAGATCAGCCCTGTGGAGGATCACCACCGATAGTGGGCGAAGGCCTTGTTGGCCTCAGCCATGCGGTGGGTATCCTGTCGTTTCTTGATGGTGTCCCCTTGTCCCCTGGCGGCGTCCAGAATCTCGCCGACCAGTTTATTGATCATGGTCCGCTCGTTGCGGGAGCGGGCGTAGGAGGTGAGCCAGCGCAGGGCGAGGGTGACTCGCCGCTCGGCGCGGACCTCCACCGGAACCTGGTAGGTGGCGCCCCCGACTCGCCGCGAGCGCACCTCCACCAGCGGCTTGGCGTTTTCAACCGCGCGGTTGAAGACCTCGAGGGGATCCTCGCCGGTTTTCTCGCGGATCTGGTCAAAGGCGGTGTAGACCACCTTTTCGGCCACGCTCTTCTTTCCCTCGTACATGAGCTTGTTGATGAACATGCTCACCAGCACGCTCCGATACTTGGGATCGGGCAGAATTTCCCTTTTCGTGATACCTTTTTTTCTCGGCATGATCCTCGTGATCCTGGCAGCGGAACCGATGCTCCGGTTCATGCCGCGCACCCGGCTGGTTGGAGGCCAGGGCGCTTTCTCAAGAGTGATTATTCCAAAGACCCAGGCCTACTTGGCCGGCTTGGGCCTCTTGGCGCCATATTTCGACCGCCCCTGACGGCGCGCGCCGACACCCCCGCAATCGAGAATGCCGCGCACCACATGGTAGCGCACGCTGGGGAGGTCCTTGACCCTGCCTCCACGGACCAGCACCATGCTGTGCTCCTGGAGGTTGTGGCCCTCGCCGCCGATATAGGCGTTGACCTCGATCCCGGTTGAAAGCCGCACGCGCGCCACCTTCCGCAGCGCGGAATTGGGCTTCTTGGGAGTCATGGTCCACACGCGGGTGCAGACGCCGCGACGCTGGGGGCAGGCCTTGAGGCCCGGCACCTTGGTCTTGCGGGGACTCTTTTCCCGCCCATGACGGATCAGTTGGTTGATCGTCGGCACTGGCTTTCCTTGGTGATCGCCCGTGTAATTCCGGATAAACCCGCAACGGGCCGCCGGATTCAGTTGGCACGAAAGGAGACCTTACTATACAGAAGGCCCATCGTCAAGGATCGAGACCCCCGAAACCATTTGAATCGCGGTAGGGGATGTTAAGTTAAGGCGGATCAAAAGGTTTGGCGGCTTGCCGAATCAGCGCGCGCACCCTCCATGGGTGCAACTCCTCTCGGCTTCTTGGATTGTTCGTCGGGGGGTAGAATACCTCGATTCATCACGGAGGTGATTGAGTTGACCTCGTTGGTTCTTGTAGGAGTTATTCTCCTGACAGGTTCAACCCTTGTGGCCACCGCTCAGGAGGTTTCCCCGACGCCAACACCTCAGGATTTCCCATGTTCCTTTTTCACGTTCTACTTTGGGGGTTTGGTCTATGACGCCGCGGATGGCGTCGCACACCCCATCGTGGGGGCCTCCATCGAAGCGACCGTGACCGTCACGTCAGGGGGCTGCTATCCCGGGGTCCACCACGCCACCTCGGGTGAGGATGGACGCTATGCGTTTGGGATCGCCTCTCATGACACAAACCCGGTGTTTCTGCGGGTTCAGGCCGAGGGTTATTCCGACTACCAAGCGCATATCGGGGCCTTATTGTGGCTTGGGCAAAATGAAGATGTCCCGATGCCGCGGGCGCCAACGCCGACTCCGACCTTCGTGAATCCAGGCTCCGATATCAACCGGGATCGGAGGGTGGACTTCCTGGACATCCTCCTTCTGATTCTGGATTGGAAAAGAAGCGCCGGACTCGGGCTATCCAGTCGGTTGGACGTCGGGATCATGGGTCCCACTCGGACGCCAATCCCAACGGTGGTTCCTCATTAACCGCGCTCAAACCACTTGTCCATTTCCCTCCGGGTGATCTTCCAGATCGGGGGGCGTCCGTGCGGGCAGGTGGCCAGCGCGGGGGTGTCGGTATACTGGTCGAGAAGGTCCTGCATCTGTTCGAGAGAGAGGGCCTCGCCCGCCTTGATCGCGCTCCGGCAGGCCATCCGCGCCAAGACTTTTTCAGCGCGGTCAGGTAGCGGGGCGATGTTTCCCTGCTCCGCGAGATCATTGAGCGCATCCTCGACAAGTCCGGCGACATCCGCCAGCCCCACCCCCTCGGGGACCGCGCGGACCACAAAGGTGGTGTCCCCGAAATGCTCCAGGTCCAGTCCCACGGCTGAAAAGAGGTCCAAGGATTCGAGGAGGTTCCCCTTGCGGTGAGCCGGAATCTCCACCGTGACAGGGAAGAGCAGCCGTTGACGGGTCACTGTTCGGGCCTCGTACTCCGTGCGGAGCTTTTCGAAGCGGAGGCGCTCATGGAGGGCGTGCTGATCGAAGACCGACATGGCCTCCTCGGACTCAGCGATGATGTAGCTGTTGAACACCTGCGCCACCGCGCGCCAGGCGGGGGCGCGAAGCGGAGAGGGCCGAGCCGGGGTTAGGCTCGGCTGGGTCCCACCCTTCGAGAGCGGCGCGCGGTTCAGAGTCTCAATCCGCTCGAGCGGCTCCAACTCTGGAGCTTGGCGGGACCACTCGATCGGGGCCCCCTCCATGTCCTGGATTGGCGTGGAAGTCGGGAGAGCGCGCTGGTTTTCAGCGCCCGCGGGGGGAGTCCAGGGAGCTGACTTCGGAACACTCAAACTCGGCTCGGGAGGAATCACTTTCTCGCGGGGCGGCTCCGCGAATGGAGGAAAGGACTCGGCAAGCTCGCGTGACTGTGAAGCGGTCTGGAATTCAGGGACCGGCCCCTGCGCGGGGAGGGTCACCCCGGAAAGCGCCTCGCGGATGGCGGTGTAGAGACAGTTCCAGACCAAGCGTTCATCTCGAAAGCGGATCTCCTCCTTGGAGGGGTGGACATTCACATCCACCGATTCCGGGGCGAGCTCGAGAAACAGGACAGTGACCGGATACCTGCGCTGTGGAAGACTGGCTCGATATGCCTCCGAAAGCGCGCGAAGGAGCAACCGGTCCCGGACAAAGCGGCGGTTGACATGGAAATAGATGTCCGCGGCGGAGTTGCGATGAGTGGTGGGGCGACTGGTGAAGCCGGTGACCTGGATTCGGTCGTTGGCGAATTCCACCGGGAGGAGCTCCTCCACCAGGTCGCGCCCGAAGATCTGAACCAGGCGGTCCAGGGTGCTCGGGACCGCGGTCAGGTTGCGCGCGCGCTTGCTGTTGTGCGAAATCTCAAGGTGAAGGGACGGGTGCGCGATGGCGGTCCGGAGGAAGATCTCGGAAACACGGTCCATTTCGGTGGAAGGACTCTTGAGGAACTTCCGCCGGGCGGGGGTGTTGAAGAACAGGTCCGAGATGGTCACCGAGGTTCCGGGCGGGCACCCCACCGGCTCCAGCGCGGTCACCTCCCCGCCTACAGCTAGCAGGCGCGAGCCTTCGCGCGCCCCCTGTTCGCGTGAAATCAGCTCGACCTTGGAGACCGAGGAGATCGCCGCGAGCGCCTCGCCGCGAAAACCGAAGGTGCGAATCGCGACCAGGTCGGCCTCCGCCTCAATCTTGCTGGTGGCGTGACGGCGCAAGGCGATGGGGAGCTCCTCGCGGGACATCCCGCATCCGTCATCCACGACCCGAATCTTCGAGTTCCCGCCCTTATCCACCTCCAAGCGAATCCGTCCGGCGCCGGCATCCAGGGAGTTCTCGATCAGTTCCTTGACCACCGAGGCGGGACGCTGAACCACCTCGCCCGCGGCGATCTGGGAGGCCACCACTTCCGGGAGAATTTTGATTCGGGACATCGGAGGGTTAGTTTTTCACGGGGAATTGCGTTTGAGAACACTCCGCTGGATCAACCTTCCAAGGAATCGCTCCTAACGTCTGACCTCGATGAGTCGGTTGCCGGATTCCAGCTGTTGAAGGATGGTGGGCCAGAGTGGAGCAAGCCAAGCGTTCAACGCGCTATTGGTGCAATTGCCGATCCTCAGCCAGATGATTTGAGGGCCATCCTCGGTCCTGAAGGTCCGTTCGGCGAAGTCCTCATCCTTCGTAAGGAGGATCAGTCCGCCTGCCCGAGCATAGTCCCAGATCGCGCTGTCCTCCGCTTCTCTGAGACCAACTTCACGGACTGTCTCCGCATCGTAACCCTGCTCCTTGATGAACCGCGCCAGACCGGGGGGCAGCTGTGCGTCCACCAAGAACCTCATTTCAAACCCCCATCAAAACCGGATGGTCAAAATACCGCGCGGCGTAAGCCAAGCAGGCTTGGATATCCTCCGGTTCAAGGTCGGGGAAATCATTCAGAATGTCTTCCCTGGAAACACCACAGGCCAGCATCTCCAAGACATCCACCACACGAATTCGCATCCCCCGAACGCAAGGGCGTCCCCCGCATTGCGCCGGATTCACGGTGATTCGATTCAGGTCCATCCTCGCGCCTCCGCCACCATTCTACACAAATCCGCCCGGGATTCCCCCCTGACGATTGGGGATTGAGGGTTGGCCTCACGGATCCTCGGGGACCGGTTGAGGCGGGATTGAGGCCAAGCTCCCATATCGCCTCAGGTTCGGCCAGAAACAGGCGGCAAGTAGAACCACCGCGAGGGTTCCCAAACCCCCGCTCACCACCGAAAAGGTCGGACTGAAGAGCCAGGCCACGGTCCCGGACTCAAACCCGCCCAGCTCGTTGGAGGCCCCGATGAACATCCCGTTCAGCGCCGAGACCCGCCCGCGCATCGAGTCCGGGGTGAGGGTCTGAACCAGGGTGTGGCGGATCACCACGCTCACCTGATCGAATACTCCGAGTAGCAGCAACGACAAAAGGGAGAGGGGAAAGCTCCGGGATAGCCCGAAGAGGATGGTGGCGGAACCGAAAGCGGCCACCACCAAGAGCAGAGTCCGGCCCGCCTTTTGAATCGGCGGGCGATGCGCCAGGTAAGCCCCCATCAGGCAGGCCCCCACCGCGGGCGCGGCCTGCATCCATCCGAGACCGGTCGCCCCCACCTGAAGGATGTCCTTGGCGTACACCGGAAAGAGGGTCACCGCGCCGCCGAAGAGCACCGCGAACATGTCCAGGGTAAGCGCCCCGAGGAGCACTTGGTTATGTTTCAGGAATCCGATCCCGGCCAGTAGGCCCCTCAGAGTGATCGAATCCGGCGGAGTTTCGTGGGGGCGGTGTGTCACTCCTCGCAGGAGCAGCAGGAACCACAGGGTCCCCAACCCATCCAGGATGTAGACCAACGCGGGGCTGTGGGTCAGCGCAATCAGGACTCCCCCCAGAGCGGGTCCGGCGATGGCCACCAACTGGAAGCTGGTCATGGCCCAGGCCACCGCGTTGGGGAAGTCTTCGGGGGGGACAATCCGAGGGAGGATGGCGGACTTGGCCGGCTGGCGGAACGCGCGCCCGACTCCGTGAGCGAACAGGCATCCATACAGAGCAGGGACCGGCGCGCTTGTGAGGGAGATAAGCGCCAGCCCGGCGGAGGAGGTCACGCTGAGCGCAAGGGACCAGGAAAGGACCCGTTTGCGGTCGTACGAGTCCACAATATGTCCGGCGACAAGCGCCAGCGCGAGGACTGGAGCGACCTGAGTCAATCCCACCAAACCGAGGGCGAGGGTGTCATTGGTGCGCTCGTAAATTTCCCACAGGATCGCCACGCTCTGCATCTGCATTCCCAGCAGGGCGACCAGGTTCCCGGTGAGATAGAGGCGGAAGTTCCGATGTCGAAGGGCGGCGTAGGGATCGTGCACGGCGCGATGGATGGATGGGGAAAAAACCCCTAATTCTCCGCGGTGGCCGTCCTCAAGGCCCCGACGGCAACCTCAGTAAGCACCCCACCGCCTTCGACGTGAATAGGGCCTCAGGATCTCTCCCATCAAAACCGCGTTCGCGAGCGGGTTCGGCAGCAGGTTCGGGAACTTGCCGGGGTGGGCGGGGCGATGCGCGGAGGAGGCGGCCATCCGCCGAACGGCGGGCGGGGATTCCGCGCGCGGCTTGGGCTGGAGCGCCGGTTCCGGTCGACTCACCCTCGCCGGCTGGGAAATGGGTTGGGGAACCGGCCGCGGGCTTGGCGCGGGGCGACGCTCCATCGGTCGCGGAATCGGGAACGGCGCGGGGCGTTCACGGGGCGGAAGCGGAGGGAAATCCGGCGCGGTTCGCCCCGGGGGCTGACCCGGAGCCTCCGCCTGGGGTGGGCGCGACTCCGGAGCGGGCTTGGTCGGCGCGCCGATCAGTTCTTGGAGCTGACGCTGCAAATCTTCCCAGGTGGGCGCGCCCTTGGGGACCTCCCGCGCCGGAGGGGTGGAAGGAGCCTGTCCGCGCGGTCGCGCGGGAGGGGCGGACGGCTCCCGCTCCACCAGGACCTCAAACTCTTCTTCGTCGACCAGTTCCTGGAGCGCTTCCTCGAATTCCTGCTGGGCCTGACGCTTGCCGGTAAAGACATTCTGCACCACCCAAACAAGGATCACTCCGATGGTGACGAGTAGCCCGATCAGGTCTTCCATGACTTCGCCGCCCTCGGCTTACCGGCTCGGACTGGCTGGCGGCAGGGTGGTTCCACCCGCGGGTGGAGCGCCGCCTGTCGAATCCGCGATCGAGCTGCGCATCTGAGTGTCGGCCTGGATGTTGCGCATCTGGTAGTAGTCCATGACACCGAGGTTTCCGGCGCGGAACGCCTCGGCCATGGCGAGCGGAACCTGGGCTTCGGCCTCGATCACCTTGGCGCGCATCTCCTGGGTGCGGGCGATCATTTCCTGCTCCAGCGCCACGGCGGTCGCGCGACGTCCCTCCGCCTCGGCCTGACGAAGCTTCTTGTCGGCCTCGGCCCGCTCGGTTTCCAGGAGCGCGCCCACGTTGGCCACATTCCCCATGCCCGCCACCGAAACATCCGCGATGTCGATGGAGACAATCTCAAAGGCGGTCTGGGAGTCCAGGCCGCTGTCGAGCACCTTCTTGGAGATCCGGTCGGGGTTCTCCAACACATCCTTGTAGGTGTTGGAGGAGCCGATGGCGCTCACAATTCCCTGCCCCACGCGGGCAATGATAGTCTCCTCGGTGGCCCCACCTACGAGGCGGTCGAGGTTGGAGCGCACGGTGACGCGGGCCTTGACCAGGAGGCGGATGCCATCCTTGGCAACCGCGTCCAGCATCGCTGTCCCGCCTGTCTGAGTGGGGCAATCGATAACCCGTGGATTGACCGAGGTGTGGACCGCTTCGACCACGTTGCGACCGGCGAGGTCGATGGCCGCCCCGCGTTGGAAAGTGAGCGGGATGTTGGCCTTGTCGGCGGAAACCAGGGCGTTCACCACCGCATACACATTGCCCCCGGCCAGAAAGTGCGCCTCGAGCATATCGGGAGTGAGGTGAATGCCCGCCTTGTGGGCGTTGATCAGCGGGTTCACGATGGCGTGGGGAGGGACCCGGCGGATGCGCATCCCGATCAGGTTGAAGATCCCAATGTGCACCCCCGCGAAGGTCGCCGCGAGCCACAGGCGCACAGGCACCATGTAGAAGAAGAACAGCAGGAATACGGCGGAGACGACCAACACCAAGCCGAGATAGGGTTCCATCACAAGGTCTCCTTTGGTTTCCAGATGCCCCCGGAGGCATCCTCCGGTGCGGGTACTATTATCGATTCGAGCCGGGTTTCAAGCGGTTTCTCGCGCCCGAACCACGACCCGATTGCCGCTGACCTCTTCCACCCGGATGGGGGTTCCCTTGTCGAGGAAACCGCCATCCGTGACAACGTCGATCCGCCGCCCCTCGATGGTCGCGACCCCCGCCGGACGAAGTTCCGTGAGAGCCACGCCGGTCTTGCCGATCAGCGCCAGGAGCTCCGAGGGCTGGGAGGTGAAGCCCGCCTCCCGCGCCGCCTCGGTGGAGAGGCTGATCAGCCGCCCCATGCGGGAGCGAGGAAAATACCGAAGCCAGAGCGCGAAGAAGACCATCCCAGCCGCGAGGCATGCGAAACCGAGGGGAATTCCGACCTCGGTTCCATAGGTCACGGTGGCGGCGATCACGGCGGACACCACCAACAGAGTCCCCGTGATGCCGATCACCCCCCCGGGCACAAAGATCTCGATCACACAAAGGAGGAACCCCAGGATGATCAGACCGGCGATGAAAGCCGGGCTCATGCCGATTTCCTTGACGGGATCACAATCACCCGGAGCCCCTCGATCCGCTCGACCTCCACGACCTGGTCCTGTTCGATGAATTCCCCTTCGGTGACCACATCCACGCGCTTCCCCTGGATCATCGCGAAGCCTCCGGGACGGAGCGGCGACAGGGCCCTGCCGACCTGCCCCACCAGCGTGGCGCGCGAATGGGTGTCGTGCGAAGTGTAGCCGCTCGCGGCCTCCAGCGACATGGCCAGCGACATGCCCACTCGCTCCATGGTGTTCGAGCGCGGCAGGTATTTGAGGATCGCAAACAGAAGCAGAATCGAGCCGATCAGGATCGCGAAGGTCTGCATCAGCGGAACCATGAGATGGACCTCGGGGATAAAGAGCGGATTGTTGATCGGAACCCGCAGGAGAGTCAGAATCAGACCGATGACCATGAGGAGGATTCCGGCTGTCCCGAACAGCCCGAATCCGGGGATGATAAAGATCTCCACTCCGAGCAGCGCGAACCCGATGAAGAACAGGATCGCCCCCTCCAGCCCCGCGAGATGAGCGATGGAGTGACCCCAAAACACCAGCGCCATGAGAATCAGCCCCACGGTCCCGAAGAAGCCGAAACCCGGTGTCTTGTATTCGATGAACAGCGCGGCGAGTCCGAGCAGGGTGAGAAGACTCGCGATCGCGGGACGACTGATAAAGGCCGCGACCTCCTCGGCCCAATTGCTCTCGAAATTCCTTCGCCGCGCGCCCTTGAGACTGAGCATCTCAAGGACCTCATCGAGGCTTTCGGCGATCCCCGAGGCAAAACCGATCTTGACCGCGTTGTCGGCGGTCAGGGTGAGCAGCTCGCCGGTTGTGGAGCGGACACTCCCATCCGCGCTGGTGTAGGTCTTCTTGGGATCAATCATGGCCCGGACCGCATCCAGCGGATAGCCGTTTTTCTTGGCCGCGCGCTCGCCGTAGGCCCGGACCACGGTGAGGACCTTTTCCGGGGCCTCCTTGATCTCGCCGGGGGCCATGAAGATCGGCTGACAGTCCCCGACCAGCGCGGTGGAGCGCATAAAGATCTTCTGGGTTGAGATCGCGATCAACATCCCGGCGGAAAGCCCCTCGTTCTTGATCCATGTCGCGGTCGGGACCTCGGCCTCAAGGAGGGTCCGGGAGATCTCCTCGGCGATGGCGAGCTCCCCTCCGGGGGTGTCCATCTCCAGAAGGAACAGGTCGGCGCCCTCTTTCTTGGCCTCGGCCAGTCCCCGCTTGAAGATGGTCATCATGATACTCTGAACCTGATTCTCAATCGGAAGGATATAGACCAGCGGGTCTCGGCCCTCGTCCTTGCCGGTTTCCGATTTCGCGCCCGATTCCGGAGCGCGGGGTTCGTTCTCCAGCGTGGAAGTGGCCTTTTGAATGAAGGAATCAACGTGCTCAAGGACCTTGTCGGCGGCCTGGTCCCATTCCCGGACAACCCGGTCGATCTGCTCCATCCCGGGCAAGGAGGGTGAGGAGGGCGCGGGATCCTCGGCAAACACGGGAACAGGGAGCAGGATGCCGACCCCCAAGAGAAGCAGTGCGTAGGCGCGCGGTGATGGCATGGGTTTCCCTCGAGTCATCCCACCGGATTGTACAGCGGCGAGGGGTCAACCTGCAATCAGCGCGCAAAAAGGAATTCAGGAAGCGGGCCGGGGCGTGATGTCAGGGGGTCTTCTCCGTGGGAGCGAGCGGGCCGCTCACGGCTGGAGCATGAGGGTGCATCGGACCGGTCGTGGGCGCATGAACCGCGACAGCGGAGGAGGGTTGCGGGGTGTCACCGGCGGGAGCGGGGGGCCGGATGTTGGGGCGGGTGGGGGTCGCGCGCTGGATGGCCTTGGCGGTTTCCATTTCCTTCAGAATGGCCTGGAAATCCGGAGCCTTTCGAAGGCTTTCAAAGGCCGGATCCCGGAGCACGGAGTCCCGAAAGACCGCCGCCGCGCCGGAACGCATCAAGGTGCGCAGGGATTGGAGCGCCGAGGTGCTGTTCCCCACCAGGGTGTAGGCCTTGGCCTCGGCAAACACCAGCTCGGCGGAGAGCGGAACCGGCTTTCCATCCCTACCGGCGTTGGCGCATTCGGTCCGGGCGGTGGCCGCCACCGCCAGGGCGGCTGTCGGGCTGCCCGAGTTCACCGCGGCGTGCGCGAGCAGCGGAAGGTAGCGGCAGCGCGCCCCCTCAAATCGCTCCGACAAGAGGGTCGAGGCGCGGTAGGCCACATCCGATCCCTTGCTTTCCATGGTCCGCTGGGCGCACTGAATCAGCACCGGTTCGATCTTGTCCTCCAGGTACGGGTCCACTCGGTTGGTGGGACGCTTGTCCATCCAGGCGAAGAGACGCTCCATCGCGGTCACCGCGCCCTCGTAATCCCGCAGGCTGGTGCGACATTCGGCGATGAACACATTGACATCCTGGCGGCTCGGGTCGGCGAGCAAGGTCCGCTCAAAATACTGGAGGGCCAAACGCAGCCCCTTGGCCGCCTCCTGCTCATTGCCCGCCGAGGAGGCGGTCTTACTGTCGCGCAGCGCCCCCTGGCCTAGGTTGTAGAGCGCGTACACCTGGAGGTCATCGATCTCCAGCGCGACGCTGTAACAGTTCCGCGAGCGCGCCTCGCACTCCGTGGACTTGGCCAGCAGCTCGTTGCGCTTCTCGGGGTCCTTTTCATTGACCGCGAGCGCCTCGTAGATGCTGGTGAGCTTGTCGTAAAGGACCCCCATGTTGTTATGGGCCCATTTGTAGCTGGGGTTCATGAAGACATCACGGATGTGGACATCGATGCCGAGCTGGGCGTAGTCCACGATCTTGTTGCGGTCCAAGCGATTGGTTTCCTCGATCCGGGCGAGCTCCTTCTCGGCCTGTTCGCGCTCGGCTTCGGTGTAGATGTCCGGGCGCATGAGCATGTGCCAGGGTCGGAAGAGCGTGGAAACGGCGTCAATGCAGTATCTCCCCAGGATATAGTTGGTTTCCATTTCCTGCGGATAGATGTCCTGCGACTTTTCCATGGCGTTGAAGACAAAGTCGTAGCGCTCCCCGGTGTCGCTGAAGATCATCCCCCAGCGCAGCCACATTTCGCCTACAAACTGGCGCATCAGCACCGTGCCCATCAGAATCGGGACCAGCACCGCGAGGAGCGGCCAGGACACAAAGCCTGGAACCGGCTTAAGACCGAGCGGGTTCACGCTTGGAACCGGCGGGAGCTCATAGACCGCGGCGCTCGGCTTGGGCGCGCCGCGCAGGGCGCGCTCGGCGACCGCGGAGGGGGATTCGACCACCAGCGGAGATTCGGTTTGGACAGCGCGAATCCTGCGTCGCTGGATTCGCCAGATCTGGTAACAGACGCCGAACAGAAGCCACGCGGGGTAGGTTGAGGAGGGCTGCAAGAGCGGCATCTCAAACTGGGCGTGCACCAGGATGCTGGTCATCGCCCACAGCAGCCCCCAACTCATGGTGTTGACGAAGACATCGCTGGCGTTGCCGGGGGGATGGATCAGCCGCAGCGCGCGGAACAGGATGAAGCCGGTCGCCCCGAACATCCAGATCATGCCCAGCAAGGCCAAGGCGCCGCTGTCGGTGGCATCCTCGAGGAAATCATTGTGCGGGTGACGGCCCAGCACCTCCTTCCCGAGAATCCGGCGCTCGAGGGCGGTTTCATACTTGGGGTGGGGGTTGATGACTTTGAAATTGCCCGGTCCCAGGCCGATGATCGGGTTGTCCTCCATCTTGCGGAGGGTTCCCTGGTAAATCTCCAGACGGAATCCGACGGGGTTGTCCGCGGGGACATCGGAAAACTCCCCTTGCGTGTTGAAGAAGGCGTGCGCGCCATAGAAGAGCGCGCGCGAGGGGCCTTCGTGAATGTGCGAGGCCACCGCCCCCGCCACTCGCCACGTTGTTTTGTGCAGGGAAAAAACCAGAAGCAGCACAATCGCCACGGCGATGGCGGACCCTTGCAGGGTTCTCCAGCCAAGCGCGCGCGCGCGCGCCACGACCGCCTCGGGCTGAGTGTCGGGCAGGAACTGGGTCCAGGTGATCACGATCAGGATGGCGGCCAGACTGAACACGGCGAAGGCGAAGGGGCTGAAGATAAAACCCAGAAGCGGGCTGGCCGAGGCGATCCCCTCCAGGCCCAGGGGCCAGGCGTGGGTCATCGGCGCGAAAATTCCTCCGGTGGGCCGGACCAGCGGGTGCCCGCCCGAATTGAGCATGAAGTACACCAGCCACCAGGCGGCGATGCACCCGACTGTCGCCATTCCGGGGAGCCAACCCTCGTTTCGGTCGTGCCACCGAAACAGGAGGAACACCGCCATGCACATGAACAAGGAGAGAGAGAATTTCGCGGCCACATCCCGGTGCTTGGAAAGATACAAGTCGTTGTAAGCGTCGGTGCCTCTCGCCATCGGGGCGGCATACTCCTGGAGCATCTGGACGGCGAGACGTTGGTTCGGAACCTTGGCCTGCTCGAAGTATCGGACAATTTCGCCGGCTTGGGTCTGATAGGGGACTCTGGCGGGCATGGTTCCCCAAGCGACAAACCAGTAGGGCAGAAACGCCAGGATGCAGGCGGCGCCGAGGTGGATGCGCCAGTCGGAGAGGCGTTTCACCAGCAGGTAAAAGACCCCCAGGGCCAGCGCAATGGCCAGGAGTGTCGCGGGGATCCGCATGGGGACCCCGAGGAAGGCTTCATTCCCCTGGAAGAACCACTGACTCAGGTAAGGCCGCAGTTCGGCAAGGTCCTTGGGCAGGCTCGGAATCGCCTCATGCACCGCTTTCTTGGCGGGACCATAGTTGAGGACCTTCCCCCAGCGTTGGGTGTCCTGGTAGTCCAAGCCCCCGCCGTTGAGCGTTCCCCACATGATCGGTTCGAGCAGGACGATGAAGAGAAGCATGCGGAAACGTCGCTTGTGATAGATCGCGAGCAGGGCGGTGGTGAGCAGGATCCCCACGGTCATCGCGGAGGTCCCGCCGCGGGTGTCGCAGAGCACGAAATGCCAGCGGCAAATGAAATAGACCATCAGGCACAGCAGGGTCTGGAAGGGACCGCGGCGGGTGGCCGCGAGCGCGATGGTGAGCGGGATGCAGAGATCCAGGTAATAGGCGGCGTAGTTCTTATTCCCGATCGTGGAGACCGGGGCGCGAGTGTCCACCGCGTAGACCATGTCCACCGGAAGAAGAAGATAGGCCTGCGACAGCCCGTAGAGGGACATGATCCCGCCGACGATCACGAACAGGATTGCAAGGAGGTGGATGCGCTTGGAGGTGCTGAAGGTCTGAAGTCCGAGGAAGGTGAAGACAGCCGAACCGAAGATCGCCAAGAGGTCGCCGATCCCCTCCGCGATGTTGACCGCCGCGAACATCGAGAGAGTCCCCGCGATGCACACCAAGGCAATCGGCCAGGTGAACGGCACCTTGAAGCGCGGGACAAACCAGCGCACGGCCAGCCATGCCCCCAAACCGGTCGCCGCCATGAAGAACATGGTGGCTTGCTTGGAGGTCATGTAGTGCTCCTTGGTGTTCACATAGAAGATCAGCGGGATGACGATCATCGCGTGGAGCATGCACAGCCGCGGGATCAGGGTGGAATGGATCACGCGGCGCAGCTGCGCCCCCATCAGCCGCCATTCGCGCCCCATGTCCTCCGCCCCGGCGATGCGCCGGATCAGGACCAGGGCCAAGCCGAGGAAAGTGAAGACTCCGGTGAAAACCAGACAGGCTCCCGGACCACTATCCAGGGTCGAGTTGGCGTAAGCGAGAAGATCTTTGGAGACTGGAACGTTGCGAAACACTGGACCCGGTTTGTTCTCCCGCGGAAATTAACGGAGCTCGGAAATCATTGAAATTGAGTCGGACATCCTTCTCAAGATACTGGAGCGGGTTTCGGTTGTGAAGACAGGGTGGTTCACGCCAAGAGGGTCACGCACGCCCGATTCGCGCCCATTCATCAAGCAGCGCGGCCTCGAACTCCAGGGTGACTTTCGCGGCGTCCATAACCGTGGAGCTTCGCGTTCTCTCCCGGAGCTCCCCTCTCAAGCGCGAGAGTCTGTCGAGGTCCTCGGCCAGCGACGCGGCGGTTTCGACCAACCCCTCGACTGAATCGGCCACCAAATCAGAAAGTCCGACCCGGTTGAGCAGGCTGCACCCCACCCGGGAGGCGTGACGCTCCCCGGCAAGGGTCACCACCGGCGCTCCCATCCACAGCGCCTCGCAAGTGGTCGTGGCCCCGCCGAACGGAAAAGGGTCCAGCGCAATGTCGATCTCCCCATATCGCGCCAGGTGTTCCGGGGTCGCCTCGGTCGGGCCGTGGATTTGGAGCTGATCGGAAGAGATCCCACAAGCCTCGAAGCGCCGGAGGAAGAACTCGTGGGTCTCCGGGTCGGCGAGCTGCCGCGCCTTGAGGACCAATCGAGAGCTTGGGACACGCTGCAATATCCGGGACCAGGCTTCAATCACTCCGGGAACCAGCTTGGCCGTGTTGTTGAACGAGCCGAAGGTCACGAATCCATTTCGGAGCGCGGGTGGCGGAACGGGGTCGGGACTGTCCTTGGGAGGCTGGTAGCAGGAGAAACCCGACGGGAGCCGCACCAGGCGCTCGGCATGAAGCTGGTCCGTCATCGTGGGAGGATCAGCCCACGCATCAGTGATTCGCAGATCGACCGCCGACATCCCGGTGGTGTTCGGGTAGCCGATCCATGTCACTTGAAGCGCCGCCGGGCGGCGGGCCAGGACAAGCAGACGGTTGCCGGCGGTGTGACCCGCCAGGTCAATCAGAATATCCAATTCATCCGCGCGGATGAGCTCGCTCACCGCCTCATCCGAAAGCACCTCGATTCTCCGCCAGCAATCGGCCAGGGCAGAGAGGCGCGCGGTGACCGCATCCGGGCACCCCACATCCGAATAACAGAAGATCTCGAAGCGGGAACGATCATGCGCCGCAAGGATCGGCTCGATGAAAAACGCCACCGAATGGGAGCGGAAATCGGGGGAGATGTAGCCCACCCGGACCCGGTCCCCCTGCCGGTCGCGCCTGCCGGGGCGCGCGGCTTTCGAGCTGAGCGGCTCGGCGTGTTTCTCCGCCCAGCGCAAGTGCTCCCGGAAAAGGTCCGCGGAGCTGATATTGTCGAGGTAATTCAGCACGAACAGCAGATTGGAGTGGATCGCCGCGTTTGCCGGATCGCGCAGGAGGGCTTCGACATAGCACTCCACCGCCTCCTGGTGGCGGGCCTGGAGGGAAAAGGTGGACCCAAGATGGTCATGGGCCTCCACGAAATTCGGATCGAACTTAAGCGCTGTCTCGAAAGACCGGATCGCCTGGCCGCACTTCCCCTGCTGGACCAGAGCCACGCCGAGGTTGTAGTGAGTCCGCGGATGGGTCGGGGCGCGCGCGACCGCGAGACGCAGAACCTCCTCCGCGTTGGCGTGCAGCCCCTTGGCTTCGAGCGCCGATCCCAGATTGTTGAGGGCATCGGGATGTCCGGGGACCAAGCGAAGGGTTTCCTCGTAATGGGGGATGGCCGCCTCCAGTTCCCCCATCTCGGCCAGGGTGTCGGCCAGATTGAGGTGGGCTTCGGAGTAGTCGGGACGAAGCCCCAGGGCCCTCCGATAGCACTCGGCGGCTTCCTCACGGCGGGTTTGGGGACGGAGCGCGTTTCCCAGGTTGTTCCAGGCATCCGGAGAGGTTTCGAGCAACCGGAGAGACTCCCTGAGCGCCTGCTCGGCCTCGGCATTCCGCCCGACTTGGTTCAGGCTGTTGCCCAGGTTGGAGTGGAGGTGTGCGAGGCCCGGAGAAATCTCGAGGGCGCGTCGGAAAGCGCGAACCGCCTCCTCCGGATTACCGAGCCGGTGGGTCACAATCCCGAATAGGTTTAGCGCTCCCACAAGCTCGGGAGAGATCTCCAACGCGTTCTCGCAAAGCGACCGGGCGCGCTCGAGATGCCCTTCCTGGAAGGCGCACACCGCCTCGTGGAATGCCTCCTCGGCAGATTTCAACAGCTTCCTCCCTCGTTTTCCGCGCGGCTTATGGGGTTTCCTGGTCCATATGGAAAGCCGGGGAAAGCATGACCAACCCGCCCGGCTCGTCCGGTTTGACCTCGAACAGGTGGTAAACCTTCTTTCCCCATTCCTTCTGATTGGGGCTCCCCTCCACCGCGCGCTTGTAGGCCTCGAAATCATCGCATTCGAGGAAGGCGAACAAGGTCCCATCCTCCGCGAGGTAGATGGCGTAATTCCGCACCCCCAGGCGACGATATTCCTCGATCAGGGGACCATCCACATGTTCATGGAGCTTGAGGTACTCCTCCCGACATTCGGGTCTGATTTTCATGGTGAAGGCCACTCGATCCATGACTGCCTCCCGAAATTGAACAATGAGTTACGAATGTTCCGCGACAAAGAGGTTCGTGGAATTGCAGGGGGCCGTAAAGACAGGAGCGTGACCTCTCCCATGAGGGAAATCCCGATAAGTCTATTGACGGAGGTTGTTTAATCGTTTAACCTCAATGTATAATCAACCGGAATTCCATATTGATTCATTTCCAGGCCCTGGGTGCGCGGAGTGGACCCGAGTGGGCCGTGGTTCTTTCGATTCACTCCGGAGTCCGTTAGACTCGGCGGCTCACCTTGGAGTAAATGGAGGCCCGTTTAGCCCATGAGTGTCTTACTTAAACGTGTTGGGATCATCGGAAGCGGGGTGATGGGGAGCGGGATCGCCGCGCAGCTCGCCAACGCCGGGGTCCCTTCCCTGGTCCTGGATATTGTTCCCACCGAGCTGACCGCCGAGGAGCAGGCGGCGGGCTTGACCCTTTCCGACCGAAAGGTCCGAAATCGGATTGCCCACTCAAGCGTTCAACTCCTATTAAAGAGCAAGCCCGCCCAGCTTTTTGAGCCTTCGCTCGTGCAGCTCATCGAAGTCGGGAATATCGAGGATGATTTCGCGCGCCTGGCGGAGGTGGACTGGATCATCGAGGCGGCCCCGGAGAAGGTGGCGATCAAGCAGTCCCTGTTTGAACGCCTTGAGGGGGTCTTCCGCCCCGGACAGATTCTCAGCTCCAACACCTCCGGGATCTCCATCAAGGAGATGATGGCCGGTCGCTCCAAGGCCCTGCAGAAGCAATTCATGGTGACCCACTTCTTCAATCCCCCCCGCTACATGCGTCTGCTTGAAATTGTCCCCGGACCCGAGACCGACCCGGGGCTCCTGGAGAAAGCCGCCTGGATCGGCACCCACATCCTAGGGAAGGGCATTGTGTACGCCAAGGACACGCCGAATTTCATCGCCAACCGGGTGGGGGTGGCCGAGATCGGGCGGATCCTCAACGCGGTGGAGGAGAAGGGGTTCACGGTCGAGGAGGTGGATGGCCTCACCGGCAAGCCGATCGGGCGGCCTAAGAGCGGCTTCTTCCGCTTGATGGACATTGTCGGGCTGGACACCCTGGTGAACAACTCCAAGTATCTGGCCGACAAGCTCAGCAGCGATCCGACCGCGCGGGTCCTCAGGATGCCCGCCTTTGTGCAGACCATGATGGAAAAGAACCTGCGTGGGGAAAAAACCCAGGCCGGGTTCTACAAGAGAGTCGGCTCCGGCGCGGACAAGGAGATCCACGCCCTCAATCTCAAGACCTTTGAATACGCCTCGCGCCAGAAGGTCTCATTCCCATCCCTGGAAACCGCCAAGGTGATCGAGGATGTCCGCGCGCGGGTTAAGGCGGTGGCTGGCTCGAAGGATCGCGGCGGGGAGTTTGTGTGGGATTTCCTTTCGGCCACGCTGGTTTATTCGGCGGAAGTGGCCACGGAGATTTCGGAGGACATTCTGAACATCGACCGGGCGATGCAGTGGGGTTTCAACTGGGAGCTCGGGCCGTTCGAGTTGTGGGATGCGCTTGGGGTCGAGTCGGTGGCGGAGCGTCTCAAGGCCGAGGGCCGCGAGGTTCCCGCCCTGGTCCGGGAGCTCCTCTCGGCCGGTTGCAGGTCCTTTTATGGAGTCCAAAACGAGGTCCCCACTTACTACAACTTCCATTCTCGCCGCATGGAGCCGATCCCGCCTCGCCCGGGGGTGGTCGACCTGGTTCATGTGAAAACCAAGTCCAGCGCCGAAATCCTCCGCAACGAGGTGGCCTCGCTGGTTGATCTCGGGGATGGGGTGGTCTGTTTCGAGTTCCACTCGAAAATGAACACGCTCTCCGCGGAGGTGGTGACCCTGCTGCACCAGACCCTTGATCGCGCGGACAAGGAGTTCGAGGCGATTCTGATCGCCAATCAGGGCGAGAACTTCTCGGCGGGGGCCAATCTGGTCCAGTTGCTTCTCGCGGCCGAGGAGGAAGACTGGGACACCATCGACCAGATGATCGCGCGCTTCCAGAATGTGAGCATGCGCATCAAGTATTTCCCCAAGCCGATCGTGGCCTGCCCGCATGGCCTTACGCTTGGAGGGGCCTGCGAGTTTTCGCTCCACAGCCATCGCATCCGCGCGGCGGCGGAGACTTACATCGGGCTTGTGGAGTGCGGCGTCGGGCTGATCCCCGGCGGCGCGGGGACCAAGGAGATGGCGATCCGTTACCGTGAGGGGATCCCCGACGACACCGAGGTGAACGCGCTCCCCCTGCTGCAGCGGACCTTCGAGCTCATCGGGATGGCCAAGGTTTCCGGCAGCGCGCGCGAGGGGCAGGTCATGGGCCTGTTGCGGGACCATGACAGTTGGAGCATGAACAAGGACTGCCAGATTCATGACGCCAAGCGCTTGGCGCTCGCGATGGCGGAGCTGGGGTTCCGTCCGCCGCGCGAGAAGCCGGTCAAGGTCGCCGGTCGCGAGGGCCTGGCGATGATCGAGGTGGGGCTGCGCAACATGCAGGTGGCGGGGTATGTCTCGGACTACGATGTTCATCTGGGGAAGAAGCTCGCCTATGTGCTTTGCGGGGGGGATGTCGCGGGAGGGACCGAGGTTTCCGAGCGCTATTTGGTGGACATTGAACGCGAGGCGTTCCTGCACCTGTGCGGCCAGCCGAAGACACAGGAGCGGATACGATATACTTTGAAGACGGGGAAACCGTTGAGGAATTAGGCTCGCGGGGTGGAGAGCGGAGTGCAACTCGGCCCGAAGGATCCGCACAGGAGCACAACTCCTGTGCGAGCAATCAGTCATGTAGGGCAGGCATCTTGCCTGTCCTTGCGAAGGAAATGGGAAAGGAACAACCCAAATGACCGAAGCAGTTGTGGTTTCATCGGTCCGCACCGCGTGTGGGAAAGCGGGGCGGGGGGCGCTGAAGGAAGTGCGCCCGGAGGAGCTCGCGGCGGTGGCGATTCGCGGCGCGCTTGAACGCTGCCCCGGACTGGAGCGGTCTCAGGTGGAGGATGTGATCCTCGGATGCGCCATGCCGGAGGGCGAACAGGGCATGAACATGGGGAGGATTGTGGCGCTCAAGGCCGGACTGCCCATCGAGGTCCCCGCCATGACGGTCAACCGGTTCTGCTCCTCGGGGCTGCAGACAGTCGCCCTGGCGGCCGAGCGCATCCTCGCGGGGAGCGTGGACTGCGTCGTGGCGGGCGGGGCCGAATCGATGACCCTGATCCCGATGACCGGAGTCAAGTTCTCCCCTGACCCAGAACTCGCGGAGAAATGGCCGGATGTTTACCTGGGGATGGGCCTCACCGCCGAGAATGTGGCCAAACGGTTTAATGTCAGCCGCGCGGATCAGGACGCCTTCTCGCTTGAGAGCCACCGCAAGGCCATCGCGGCCATCGAGTCCGGAAAATTCGAGGATGAGATTGTTCCGGTGAAGGCCCGCAGGATCGAGATCAAGGATGGCAAACCCCACGAAACACCCTTCGAGTTCAAGGTGGATGAAGGCCCGCGCCGGGACACGACTGCGGCGGCGCTTGCGAAGCTCAAGCCGGCCTTCAGTCCCACCGGCACGGTCACCGCGGGGAACTCCTCGCAGCGCAGCGACGGCGCCGCGGCGGCGGTGGTGATGAGCCGTAAGAAGGCCGAGGAGCTCGGACTTAAGCCGCTGGTGGCCTACCGCTCCTTCGCGGTCGGGGGAGTGGAGCCTGAGATCATGGGGGTGGGTCCGATCAAGGCGATCCCGAAGGCGCTCGCCATGGCGGGGCTTAAGACGGACGACATCGATGTGATCGAGCTCAACGAGGCCTTCGCCGCGCAGGCCCTCGCGGTGATCCGCGAGATCGGCCTTGATCCAAGCAAAGTCAATGTGAATGGCGGGGCGATCGCGCTGGGGCATCCGCTGGGCTGCACCGGGGCGAAGCTGCTGGCGACCCTCATCCGCGAAATGGAGCGTCGCAAGGCGCGCTACGGCATGGTGACCATGTGCATCGGGGGCGGCATGGGCGCGGCGGGAATCTTTGAGAGGATGAACTGAGAGGAGAAACCATGACAGTTGAAATCAGACCACGGATCAAGGGGTATTCGTTCCTGCTCGAGGAGACCGACCCCGCGCTGGTGTTCACTCCGGAGGATTTCACCGACGAACACCGCCAGTTCATCCGCACCACGCGCGAGTTTGTCGACCAGGAAATCGAACCGATCCGCGAGGAGCTTGAGAAACTCGACCGTGACCTCCTCAAGAACACCCTCAAGAAGGCGGGCGAGGCGGGGTTGTTCATGATCGAGGTCCCCGAGCAGTATGGCGGACTCGGCCTGGACCTGATCAGCCAGATGGTGGTGATCGAGAACCTGGGCGGCTCCGGCGGGTTCGCGGTGGCCTATGGGGTCCAAATCGGGATCGGGTCCGAGCCGATCCTGTTCTTCGGAAACGATGAGCAGAAGCAGCGCTATCTCCCGCGACTCGCCAGCGGGGAGATCATCGGGGCCTATGGCCTCACCGAGCCGGGGTCGGGATCGGATGCCCTGGCGGCGCGCACCAGCGCGGCGCTCTCCGAGGATGGCAAGCACTACATCCTGAACGGCAGCAAGGTGTTCATCTCCAACGGCGGAATCGCCGATCTTTACACGGTTTTCGGCAAGGTGAACGGCGAGCACTTCACCGCGTTCCTGATCGAACGGGGCGCGCCGGGGTTCAGTATCGGCGCGGAGGAGGACAAGATGGGGATCAAGTCCTCCTCCACCACCACCCTCACCTTCCAGGATGTGAAGGTCCCGGTGGAGAACGTGCTCGGGGAAATCGGAAAAGGCCACAAGATCGCGCTGAACATCCTCAACCTGGGCCGGATTAAGTTGGGGGTGGGAGTCGGCGGGGGGATCAAGCAGGCGCTCGGGCGCGCGGTCCGCTACGGAATCCAGCGCAAGCAGTTCAACACGCGGCTGGTCGATTTCCCCCTGATCCGACAGAAGATCGCGGGGATGGTGGCGCGCGCCTATGCCAGCGAGTCGATGGGTTACCGCACCTCCGGCGACATCGATGAGGCGATTCGCGCGGCCGGGGCCCATGGCGAGCCCACGCTGGACCGTCAACTCGCCACCCTCGAGGAGCTCTCCGGCGAGTGCGCCATCAACAAGGTGTTCGACAGCGAGTGCCTGGATTGGGTGGTGGACGAGGCGGTGCAGATCCATGGCGGCTATGGCTTCATCGCGGAGTACAAGGTGGAGGCGGGGTACCGTGACGCCCGCATCAGCCGCATTTACGAGGGCACCAACGAGATCAACCGTCTGTTCATCAGCGGGAATCTGTTTAAGCGGGCCATGACCGGTAGGCTGCCGCTCATCGGCGCGGTCCAGAAGATCCAGGCCGCGGTGCTTTCGCCGCTTGAGCCTTATGACGGCGCCGGGAAGCCGCTTGCGGATGTGGCCGAGGCGATCTTCAACGCCAAGCGGCTGTATCTGTTCGTGGGCGGCGTGATCGCGCAGCGCTTCATGCCGGACATGGACCGAATCTCCAAGGAGCAGGAGGCGCTGGCCTGGATGGCGGACATGGTGATCCACATCTACGCCTTGGAATCGGCCTATCTGCGGGCGGTGAAGCGGATCGAGGCGGGAGACCCGCCGGCGGAAAGCCACGCGGATGCGGTGCGTTACCAGATGCTCGACTCGACCGCCGTGATCGAGCAAAGCGCGCGAACCCTGCTTGAAGGGTATTTTGCGGATGACAGCCTCAAGACCAACCTCGCGGTGTTGCGCAAGTTCGCCAAGTGGCCGCACGTGAACCGGGTCGAGCTCGGGCGCAAGCTCGCCAAGGCGGCGGTTGAAGCCGAAGGCTATCCGTTCGAGGTGGTGTCCTGATGAAGATCGTTGTGCTCATGAAGCAGACTTTCACCACCGAGGCGCGGATCGAACTGGATGGCTCCGGGAAGCCCAATGACTCCAAGGTCAAGAAGGTGGTCAACCCTTACGACGAATTTGCGGTGGAGGAGGCCATCCAACTGGTGGAGCGGAAGGTCGCCGAAAAGGTGACCGTGGTGTGTCTGGGACCCGCGAGCGCCGAGGAGGCGCTGCGCCAATGTCTCGCCATGGGGGCGGATGAGGCGGTCCGAGTCGACAGCGCCGGGCTTGAGGAGGCGGACTCCTCGGTGGTGGCGAGCGTGCTCGCCGGAGCGGTGAAGAGCATGGGGTATGATCTGCTTCTCGCCGGGTATGTGGCGGTGGATGACAACGCCGCGCAGGTGGCGGTGCGCGTGGCCGAGCTGCTCGATATCCCCCAGATCAACGTGGTGAGCAAGCTCGAGGTGGCGAATGGAACCGCCACCGGTTGGCGCGAAGCGGATGGGCGCACCGAGGTGCTGGAGGTTCCCCTCCCCGCCCTGGTGACCGCCGACAAGAGCCTCAACAAGCCGCGTTACCCGACTCTCCCCAACATCATGAAGGCCAAGAAGAAACCGCTTGAAATCAAGGCCCCGGCGGATTTCGGGATCAACCCGCCCGCCTCGAAGACCAGGGTCGTGAAGTATGAGCTGCCCCCCCCCAAGTCGGGCGCAAAAATCTTCAAGGGAACCCCCGCCGAGGCGGCGGCGGCCCTGGTGAAGGCGCTGCGCGAAGAAGCCAAGGTGGTGTGAGGAATCCATGTCCAACGACATCCTTGTTTTTGTTGAGCTTCAGAACGGAGACATCCGAAAGGTCACCCCGCAGCTGGTGAGCGCGGCGCGCCCCTTGGCCGAGGCGCGCGGGGGGAAGCTCCATGCCCTTCTCGTCGGGGAGGGAATCGGAGAATTGGCCCGGAAGGCCGCCACGCTCGGAGTGGATTCGGTGGCGGTCGTGGAGGACCCGTCGCTGGCCGACTACACGGCGGAGGCCTACGCCGAAGCGATCACTCAGGCATCCAAGCGTCTTGGGGCGGGGGCGCTCCTTTTCGGGAACACCTCCATCGGAAAGGACACCGCCCCGCGTGTGGCGCAACGCCTCGGCGTTGGGATGATTTCCGATGTCACCGGAACGATCTCCACCGGCGGCAATCCGATCTTCAAGCGGCCCGTGTATGCCGGGAAGGCGGTCACCCATGTCGAAGTCTTGGAATCCAGCTTCGTGATTTCAGTTCGCGCCAACTCGTATCCCTCCGCTCCCGCCGCGGCTTCCCCCGCGCCGATTCAGTCCCTGGCGGTCGCGCCGGACCCCTCCAAGATCCGAACCAAGGTCAAGGAAGTGGTGGTGCGCGCGGCCGGGAAGGTCGATCTCACCGAGGCCGACATCATTGTGTCCGGCGGGATGGGGGTCAAAGGGCCGGAAGGCTTTGAGTTCCTGAGGCCGCTCGCGGAGGTCCTGGGCGCGGCGCTCGGCTCCTCGCGCGCGGCGGTGCTCGCGGGCTACATCCACCCCTCGCACCAGGTCGGGCAGACGGGGAAGACTGTCAGCCCCTCGCTCTATATCGCTTGCGGGATCAGCGGCGCGATTCAGCACAAGGCGGGGATGTCCACTTCCAAGTGCATCGTGGCCATCAACACCGATCCGGAAGCCCCGATGTTTGAGATCGCGGACTATGGGATCGTGGGGGACCTGTTCGAGGTGGTCCCGCCGCTGATCGAGGAGTTCAAGAAGCTCCTGCACGGCTGAGAAAGCGCGCGCGCCGGGGAGCGTTCTACGCCAAACTTTCCCGAAGCCCCTCCACCAAGCGGTTTGCCTCCTTTTCCGAAGGGGCCTCAGTGAGAATGCGGATGATCGGCTCGGTGTTCGAGGCGCGCAGATGAATCCAGCGGTCCGACCAGATCCACTTGAGGCCATCGGTCCGATCCAAGGTCGCCTCCGGCCACAAGCCTCCGGCTTTGGCCTCGACCATTTCCCAGAGTCCGCCCTCGGCCGGGAACTTGGTCTTGACCATCACCGCCGGGGGATAGTCCGCCGCCATCTCCGAAAGGGATTTGCCTTCGCGCGCGAGGAGATCGAGCACCAGCAGCGCGCCGGAAAGCGAGTCGCGGCCGGGTTGCACCGGCGGGAAAATCACCCCCCCATTCCCTTCCCCGCCGATGGCGGCGCCGGTTTCCCGGATGAGGTCCACCACATGCGCCTCCCCCACCTTGGAGCGATGAATGGGCGATCCATGTTTTCGCGCGACCGAGTCCAGGACAAGGGTGCTGGAGAGATTGGCCACCAGTCCCCTCCCGCCGCGCCCCAGCACGGAGTCGGCGGCGAGGACAAGGGTGTATTCCTCCCCGATGGGCGCGCCCTTTTCGGAGACCAGCGCCAAGCGGTCGGCGTCCGGATCGACCGCCATGCCCAAGTCGGCGCGGGACTCCCGGACCTTGGCGCAAAGGGAGTCAAGGTTTTCGGTAAGCGGCTCCAGCGCGCGCGTGAAGGCCCCATCGGGGATGCAATCGAGTTCAATCACCTCGGCCCCGACCTCGTGAAGGGCGCGGGGGAGCGCGATTCCCCCCACGCTCCGGCAGCCATCCACCACCACGCGAAACCGGCGCGCGCGGATGCGCTCGCAATCGACATGTGGAAGAAGCAGCTTGAGGTGAGCATCGAGCGGGTCCGCCGGCGACTCCACCAACCCGCCCGACTTGTGCGGGTATGCGGAGAGGCTCGGTGGGGCATTCCAGATCGGTTCGAGGCGCGTGAATTCATTGGGCGAGAGGATCAGTCCCTCCCGGTTGAAGAGCTTGAGCGCGTTCCACTCGCGCGGATTGTGGCTGGCGGTGAGCATGATCCCGCCGGCGGCTTGGTGGGCGCGAACAAGGACCCCCACGGTCGGCGTGGGAACAAGCCCGGCGATGAGGACACGGCGACCCAAATACTGCAGGCCGCCGGCGAGCAGATGGAGCAACCCTTCGCCATGCGCGCGCGCGTCCCGCGCGAGGACAATCGGCCCCTCAGGCAGAGTGGCCTCCCAGGCAAAGGTCCAGTCGAGCGCGCTGGAGGGGGTCAGCGAGCTTCCGACAATTCCGCGGATCCCGCTGATGCTGATCTTCAGGTTTTCAGGCATTGAAAATCCTTTACTTCTGCAATTCAGGCAGTAGATTCGGGGTCGGTTGCATCAAGAGGTCTTGAGGACTCAAGGTCGGCCCGGGGAGCGGTGTGGCGGTGGGGATTGGGCGAGCATCCACCTGGGCGGCCAGGGCAAGATCGGCTTCGGCGGAGGCGCTGTCACCTGCGCGCCGCAGGAACGCCGCGCGCAGGCGCAGGAATTTCGAGTCGTTCTCGCTCGCCAGTTCCACCGCCTTATTGAGATCGTCTCGCGCCTTGTCGATCTCACCCAGAAGTTCGTGAACCTGAGCGCGATCGGCGTAAACCGCCGGATTGGTGGGCTGAAAGAAGAGCTCATCCTCCACAAACTTCATCGCAAGCTTGAGGTCGGCCACCCGGCTGGCGTCCAAAGACTCCGAAGCCGAAAGAACCGCCCGGTCGATAAAAATCTGGTAGCGCTCGGGCTGTTTCTCCGCGGCGGCGTCAAGATCGGCGCGCGCTTCCGCGAACCTTCCCAGTCCACCCAAGAGACGGGCGCGGGCAAGGCGGTAGGCGACCATCTGGGGAGCCATTGAGATCGCTTGTCCGTAATCGCTCAACGCGGCGGCGGCCTCTCCGATCGTGCGGTAGGCGTCCGCGCGCACGAAACGGACATAGTGCGAGTTCTTGACCTCCAGCGAGGCGCTGTATTCCCGGATGGCCTCCTTAAAGCGCCCTTGACGGAAAAGCACCTCGCCCCGATAGAAGTAGATTGTGGGCTCCTTGGGATCCTCCTCCAGAATCCGCGATAGATCGGCGTGGGCCAGGTCGAAGCGTTTGATCGGCAGGCACGCCATCGCGCGGTTCATCCACAGCGGGCGCCCCTTGACCCCGAGCTCCTCCGCCTTATTGAAATCCTCAATCGCCTTCTCATAGTCGAACACCATTCGGTAACAGATGCCTCGATTCAAGTGGACCAGGGCCTGGTTCGGACTCACCGAGAGGATGTAAGAGTAGATCTTGATGTTCTCGAGCGGGTCCGGATGCGCGCATGCGAAGCGCGAGAGCGCAAGGCACGCGATCAGAACAAGCGCGGGAAGGAAGCGGCGGATTCCGATCAAGGCAAGTTTCCCCTAAGTGGCCTTTCCTTCCAGCCATGCGGCGCGATCCTTCTCTCGGATCGGCTCGGGGCGTGATTCGAATTCCACCTTGATGACCGAGGCGTGCGGGTTCGGGGGAGCCTTGGGAAGTCCCTGGATCACCAGTCGGCCGTTGCGCTCCTGGCGAGTTTTGAGGGTCTCGCCGGTGGCGAGCAGGGTGGCCGAAAGGGCGCGAGTTCCCACACAGGCCTGGACCGCCGATTCTCCCGGCCAGCGGAAAACATGGAGATATCCCGTTGTCCCTTTGGCGGTCCAGAGTCCGAGCATCGAGTCTTTCAGCAGACAACGCTCGCTCCCATAGATCCCTTCCCCGTGGAGCCGGAGCCACTCGCCGACCTCCCGCAGGCGCGCGGCCTCGCGGTTCCGGACCTCGCCGTCCGGCTGAGGCCCGACATTGAGGAGAAAGTTCCCTTCCCCGGCGGCGGCGGTAACCAGATGTTGGATGAGCTGGGTCACGGTCTTCATGTTGGGGTTGTGGCGGATGTATCCCCACCCGCAAGGGTCGCCGATGGTCATGCAGGACTCCCAGCCGCGCCCCGGCACGGAGGCGGTGACATGCTGTTCGGGGGTGTCCAGGTCCTCATCCAGGCCCGAACGGTTGTTGATCAGAATGTGCGGTTGGAGTTTGCGCGCCGCGCGGTTGAGATCCTTGGCGCGCCAGAACTCGGCCATGTCCACTCCCGGAAGCGAAGGAACCCAGCCGCCGTCATACCACAAGATGTCGATCTTGCCATATTGGGTCATGAGCTCCCGGACTTGCGCGTGGGCTTGCTCGATCATCGCCTCCTTGTCGCGCGGGTGTTTCTTAGGCTCGAAGTACCCGGGAAACCTCCAGTCCAGGAGGGAGTAGTAGAACCCGACCTTAAGTCCGGCCTTGCGCGCGGCGGTCACAAACTCCGCCACGAAGTCCCGTTTGGCGCGGGTCTTGACCGAGGTGAAATCGGAGACCTGGCTGTCGAATAGGCAGAACCCGTCGTGGTGGCGGGTGGTCAGGACCATGTACTTCATGCCGGATTCCACCGCGAGCGCGGCCCAAGCATCCGGGTCGAAGCGACGCGGGTGGAAGCGCCGGGCCAGGGTGGAGTATTCCTCTTTCGGAATGCGCTCCACGAACATGGTCCATTCCCCGCGCCCGAGAAGGGAATACAGGCCCCAGTGGATAAACATGCCGAACCGGGCTTCATGAAACCAGCGAATGCGCTCACTCCCTTTTGGAGCTATCATGGGGGAAACCTCTTTCTTGACCGAAGGAGGGTACCATCCGGATCAGGGATTGCCAATCGAGCGGAGGTCTACGGGGTTTGATACCAGATCGAAAGTGAATCCTTGAAGGGCGCGAAGCCGATCTTGCGGTACACCGCGAGCGCCGCTAGGTTCCGTTTCTGCACACGCAGGACCAGGTGGTCCGAGGCGGCCAGGCAGCGTCGGCACATCTCCGCCAGGCAACGAGTGGCGATCCCTCGGTTGCGGTGTTCGGGGGGAACCCAGACCCCTTGAATCTGTCCCACATCCGGGAGACATGCGCTCAGGTACGCCTGAAATCGGATCTCCCCCGCTTCTTCCAGGATGTAGTACCTTCGGCGCTGGATGAGGTCGAGCTTGGATCGCACCAGGCGTTCGAATTCCTCTCCCTTGGCCTCCACCTCGATCTCCTCCCGCATGGCCCGCGCGGACCCTTGGGCGACAGCTCGCGCCTGATGCATGTCCGCGATGCGTAGTCGAGGTTCGCGTTCGTCCGGTAGGTCGGTCGGGACAAGGCGCATGGCGTATTCCTCAAAGCGGTTTTGAACCAGTGTCCAACGGGAGTCTTCCTGAGCCAGCGCTTCGTGCAGGAGGAGAGTTTGCTCGGAGGCGGAGATGATCCGATTCATGAAGAGGCCATCATTCACAACCAACCGGGCGAAGGTCTCGGCCCCACGGTCATTCGCCCCGCTAGCCACCACCAACCCGGTGATGTCTCCGTAAAAGACCCCCTTCCCCACCCCATTTCCCGGTCGGTAAAACCTACCCCAGGGCATGCGGATCAGCCCGGCGAGGGTGTAGTCGGAGAGAAGGCCGAGAAGATAAGCGTTTTCGTCCCGATGGTTCGAGAGTTCCTGAACCAACCACCATTCCTGGGATGGATGAAGTTCTTCGATGCCGCTGGGATGTCGCATGCGGGAGGATCAGCCATCCAGACGGCGCAGGAGCCAGTTCACCAGGGCGTCGGCGATGGCCTCCTTGCCGATGTAAGGTTCGGACCATTTCTCGACCGAAGGCTCGAACAGAAAGCCGGTGTGCTTGCCGGGGTTCTTGAACGGGGCGAAGTTGGCCACCACCAAATTGCAGTCCGCCTTGATTCCGAGATGGCGCGCGGCGGATTTGAGGTCTTCGAGATTATCTCCGGTCTCCAGCTTAAAACCCACGAGAAGGGCATCCGGATAGAGGGCCTTGAAGCGGCGGATGATCTTCGGAGTGGGGATCAACTTCAGGTTCCATTCCTCACGGTCCGAGTCGATCTTCTCAGGACTGGTCTCGGCGGGAATGAAATCCAGGATCGCCATGGCGTGTATCCAGGCGTCGAAGGGAGGGGCATCCCCGGAGAACATCTCCACACAGCGGATGACATCTTGCGGCGTGTCGGCCTCATGGATGCGCACGTTTGGGTGGATCGGTCGGACCGCGCCGGGGCCGAGGATATGATCGACCGCCGCGCCCATGCTCCCAAGCTTGTCGGAGATCATGGCGCCGAGGGATCCGGTCGATGCATTGGCGAGGTAGCGGACCGGATCGAGCCAAGCGCGTGTCGGCCCGGCGGTCACTCCAAATCGTCTTCTGGAGAGAAAGCCCATCCTCGGTCCTCCCTTGCCGTCGAGTTCCCATGGAGTCTAATGCGATTGGGGGCCGGATTGACCCCCAAAGCCTCCCCAGCTAAGTTGAAACGGTCATGACCCTCGGCATGGTCGATTTGGATGATAAAGTTCACGGCATGCTCCTCTTGGGGGCCTACGGGGATGCCCTCGGCGCGACGACCGAGGGGAAACCCCCACCCATTCACCTCGTGATTCGCCTCCCCTTCAGCCGCACCATCCACGCCGGAACGGGTGGCCCCTGGCGGTGCTGGCTCCCGGCCGACCGCATCCCCGCCGACACGGTCGGGATGGTGACCGATGACACGCTCTTCCGGCACTTCCTCTGGATTCCATTCCTCGAAAGGACGGCAAGGACGAAAGGGACTGCATCCGAGGAGTCCTTTATCCGGTTCCTGGAGGAAGAACTGAGGAGGTCGGTCGATTCCGCCGGGAGCGCCCGCTTGGGGGAGGGCTTCGCGAGGAATCGGGAGGCCCAGATACGCGACTGGCTGGCAATGTTCGCGGCGGCGCGAGCCGGAGAGAGCAGCCCCCAGGCGGAAGCGTGCTTCTTCAAGTCCGGCCAGCCGATCTGCTTCGGCTTGTTCATGCTTCCGACTCTCGCCGCCTGGATGGTCCACGCCAGGGACGAGGAAGCGTTCGACTCCTTCAGTCGGTTTCTGTCTTTGGACCAGGGGCACGCCAAGGAGGCCGCGGGAATGCTCGGCGCGTGGACAGCTCGCGCGCTCGCGGAGGATCCCTCGAAGGTCGATCGGCCCACCGAGTGGCTCCGGGAAAGCTGGAAATCCCTCCTCCCGGTTCTTCGCTCTCGCGGGGAAAGGACCGCGGCGGAGCGAATCGAAAAGACGGTGGACCTCTTCCTGGACCTCGCGCGGGAGGTTGAGGGAGCGGGCTTGGAGGCAACCTGTCGCCGCCTTCATGCGCAACGTTCCAGCCCTCTTCCCACGGGGGTCACCGGCCTGGGGTTTGATCCGGCTGAGTTTCTCGCCGTGATCGCCTTTGCCCTGGAGGCGAGTCGGGATGACCTCCACCGGGCATTTGTACTGATTGTGAACTCGGGCGGCGACACCGACACGCTGGCCTCGGTGTTCGGACAGCTGGTCGGGGCCCTCTTGGGTGAGCGATGTCTGCGCGAGAGATGTTCCCCGGAGATGCTCGAAGACGTTGGGTTTGTGGAACGAACGGCAAGGGGATTGTTCGGAATCGAATGGAGGATCGAGGGACTATCGTCGCCGGAAACTCACCTGCTCATGCCTCACTCCACCGCCTTCCGGCTTTGAATGGCAACCGAAAGGGTGTCGGCGTCGGCATAAGCCAGATCGCCGCCCATCGGAAGACCGCGCGCGAATCGCGTCACCGCAATGCCCAGATTGAGTCCGTGGATCACCCCCTTGAGATAGGCGGCGGTGGCCTCGCCTTCCACCGAGGGGTTGGTGGCGAGGATGATTTCCCGGACCTCGCATGAGCGCAAGCGCTCCAGAAGCTCGCGGACCCGGAGTTCGCCGGGTCCGATCCCATCGAGCGGAGAGAGTGTCCCGCCAAGGACATGATAGAGGCCGTGATAGGCGTCGGTGCGCTCCACCGAGAGCACATCCAGCGGTCCCTCCACCACGCAGATCTCCGTGCGGACCCGTGCGGAGTCCACGCAGATCCAACAGGGATCGGATTCGGTGAGGTTTCCGCAAAGGGAGCAATGCCGAATCCTCTCGGGGATCGCGGCGATGGTTTCGGCAAGGGCGCGCAGTCGCTCGGGCGATTCGGCCACAAGATGGTACGCGAGCGCGGTGGCGGACTTGGGGCCGATTCCGGGCAGGCGGTTGAGCTCGGCGATCAGGCTTTCAACCGTGGGGAGGTTCCTGAAGGACTTCACAGACCAAGGTCCATTCCGGGCGGAAGCCCGAGTCCGCCGGTGAGCTCGGCGAGTTTCGCGCGACGGTGTTCGGCCAGATTCTGATTGAAGCTGTTGATCGCTGCGAGGACCAGGTCCTCCAGCATTTCGACATCCCCCCGCTGGACCGTGGCGGGATCGAGGTCCACGGATTGGACGGTTCCATCGGCGCGCCCCTTGATGCGCACAAGGCCGCCGCCGGAAACCCCCTCGGCGGGAGTCTCCACAAGGGACTGCTTGAGCGAATCCACTTTCTGCTGGATGTCGCGCGCGTTCTTGATCAGATTCGCCAGATCACCAAAACCCTTGAGCATGTTCGCACCTCACCCCATCGCCATGGTTAGCGGTTGGGATTATTTCGTATTTCGAGGATGACTCCATCAAACTGTTCGAGGAGGGTCTTTACAGCCGGCTCCGCCTCCGTGACCTCGTCCGCCGAGAAGACTGGAGCCGAAGCGGGAGGGGGGGTCTCCACAACGGCCAGCTGCACCCGAGGAAGCTCCGCCCGGGCCACACCCCGGATCGAAACCTCGGCGCGAACCCCGAAGTGCTCCCAGAGGACCGCCTTGAGGACCTCGCGCGCCTTGCGGGAGCCGAGCTGGCTGATGTGGTATTCCAAGTCGTTGGGCAGCGCGAGCTCCAACACGCCATCCGAGTAGGCGATGGGGGCGGCGTCCCCCAGGTAACCGCCATAGCGAATGTCCCGATCAGAGACATGGTGGCAGAAGGTCGCCCACTGCTCGCCGAGCGTGTCGATCAGATCCTTTTCCGGCTCCTCATCCATCCGGATGGCGACCTTGGGCACGGCCGGATCGGGTGGAGTGGAGCTTAAACGAGCCGAAGCATTTTCAAGGTCCTTGGGCGGGCCTAAGGTCTCCGTAAGAGGGGCGATCTTCATCGGAGCGGGCGGACCAACCCGCGCGCGCGACTCCTCGGGGAGAGGCGCGACCGGGCGATTCGGAATTCCCCCGCCGCCGAGGAGCGCTTCGATCTCGACCGTGGTGGGCATCTTCGCGAGCTTGATCACCACCGCCTCGCAGACCGCGCGCGGCGAGCCGGTCGAACGCAGACGGCGCTCGGCCTCGAAGAGGATGTCGATCCCCTGAAGAAGGTCCTCCAGTGCGAAGCGCGCTCCTTGTTCGGCAAGCTGTCGCGACTCCTCTTGAGGGAGTCCGAGGAGGTCGGGATGGTCCGGCGCCGACCTGGCGACCATCAGGTTGCGGAAGTGCCAGAGGAGGTCCTTGACCAGATGGGCCATGTCCTGTCCGCGATGGTGGGCCTCGTGGATCAGATCGAGGGCGCGAAGCACATTGCGGGTTCGGATCGACTCGGCGATTTCGGAAAGCGTGTCGAAACGCACGCCGCCGAGCAGGAGCTCGACCTCCTCCAGGGTAAGCGACTCATCCGCAAGGCTCGCCACCTGGTCGAACAGGGATTGAGCGTCGCGCATCCCCCCCTCGGAGGTTCGCGCGATCAGATAGAGGACCTTCTCACGGATGGCTTCGGGGATGCGGGAGCCTTCCTCCGACCGCAAGCACTTCCGCAGGTTGGCCACGGTCTGCTCCAGGGAAAGCGGGCGGAAGCGGTATTGCTGGCAACGCGAAAGGATGGTGTCCAGCATCTTGTCCGCCTCGGTGGTGGCTAGGATGAACTTGGCGTGCGGCGGCGGCTCCTCCAAGGTTTTGAGGAGCGCGTTGAACGCGTCCTTGGTGAGCTGGTGGGCCTCATCGATGATGTACACCTTGAAACGGCACATGGTGGGTGGGAAGCGGACATTCTCACGGAGATCGCGGGCCTCATCGATGCCCCGATTACTCGCGGCGTCGAGCTCGATCACATCCAGCGCGCGCCCTCCGGTGATCGAACGACAGCTCTGACACTCGTTGCAGGGCTCGCCATCCGCGGGGCTTTCGCAGTTGATCGCCTTGGCGAGGATGCGCGCGGTGGAGGTCTTGCCCACTCCGCGCGGACCGCTGAAGAGGTACGCGTTGGCGAGACGATCCCTGCGCACCGCGTTGCGGAGAGTGTGGGTGATGTGATCCTGTCCGGTCACTTCCGCGAAGGTTTGCGGCCGAAACTTGAGCGCGCTGACAACGAAACGATTCTGATCGTTCATGGACTTCGATCCTACCGAAAGCCGGGCGCGAGGTGTAGGGTTCGCGCCGCGCGTGCAAGGTCGCGCCGCCGGACGGATGTTGATCACGCTCATGCTTACGTGTTGACACGCCGATAATGAACCGCGACGATGGATGGCATGAAGAGATTCGGAACCGAGGTAAAAAAAAATGCGCGCGAAAATGTTTTCTTCCTTGACAACGCGCGATCAAGAATTTAACTTTACGTCGATGTCTCGGAGGGGAACGAGACTGTGGACCTTGGAGGACCCGCTGATCGGAATGCCGATCGACCCAAGGGATCAACGGAGCCGGTGATGCAGTTGCCGTCCGTGACCACTCATAAACGGGGGAGGTGAATGACCCATGGCCGCAGCGAAGAAGGCTGTAAAGAAGGCCGCCAAGAAAGCCGCCAAGAAGACGGCGAAGAAGGCCGCCAAGAAGTCGGCGAAGAAAGCCGCCAAGAAGGGCAAGTAAGCCCCTTCCCGACATTGACGCCTGCAATTCACGCGTACCGGCCCGTCGCTTTACGACGCGTCGAGTGACAGGCTCTACGAAAAGAAGTGTATACTGGCGCCCGGTTCCACCGGGCGCTTCTTTTTTTATATCCCCTTTTTTTCGGGATCGTGACGCGAGCTCGAGAACAGGGTTCTATTCGCCTCCGCCGGAGTCGAAGGTCGAAGACTTGACCGACACATAGTTCCGATCCAGCTCGTCTTGGAGCAGGAGGATACCGGCGATGCGTCGAGCGATCCCGGTCAGCTCCTTGGCTTCCTCGGGCTTTAGCGCCCTCCCAAGCAAGTCTCGCTCCCGGTAGCTCAACCATTTCTTGAGGACTTGGTAACCGCCGATGTGAAACTCCCACACGGCCGCGGGGATGTTGCGCCAGTAAACGGAGTCATTGAGGTAAACATCGAGGGTCTCGGCCCCGAGTTGCCGGATCGCGCGGCTTGCGGTCAGGTGGTTCAACTTGGCCTCGGCGTGCAGCGCTTCCCGCTCCTCGGGGATGTAAGCGCGCGCCACGGCGCGCCCCTTCCCCGGCATGGTGACCCCCGCCTTCCCGGCATGGCCCCACCCCACGGTGATCGCAAGCCCTTCGCCCCCCGTGTCGATGTGTCCTCCTCCCGCCTGGGTGACTGGAGCGACAGACCGGAAGAACGCACCCAGCTTCCCGGCGGTGATTCCGGGAACCTCTCGCTCCGTGTCGAGCAGAGTGGCGACCTGCTCCCCCAGCGCGGCTGAGGCCTCGAGCGCCTTGCGACTGTTCGGAAGCGGGATGCGCGGCCAGTCGCGGCGGAGACCATCGGCGTTTTCGGCGAGGTAAGCGGGGCTATAACCGATGGCGAGCGCGTGCATCCAGATCAGCGAGGCTGTCTTGGGATCGGAGTCCGGGTCCCTGATCTTGAGTTTGGCGAGGTAAGCGCGCGCGGACGGGGAGAGGTTGGCGTGGGTCTCTCCATTTTCAAACAGTCCGTTCTCACGCTTTCCCCCACCGAATCCATTTGAAAGCAGAAAAGGGAAATGCCTTGCGTGACCGGAAATGAAATCGTAGTCACACACCAGGCGAGAAACGTAGAAGGGGACGCCCTCTATTGCTCTATCCGCACTATCCCGGGTGATGAAGAAGCGGTTAGTCGATCTGCGATGGGCGAGTAACTCGGGGCTCGGCTCGCTGAACAGTGGGCGGATATTTGCCAAATAGGCCCATCTCACGTCAAAAACCTTAAAAGGGTAACGGACAATTCGAGAAGGATCGAAGCTGTGTTCTTGAAGGAGCTTCTTTCGTGCCTCTGGCCCAATGATGCGATTCCCTGTCATCATGAGTGACGGGAAAATTGCAGCCACATCACTATCTGAAGTGCTCGGATTGAAATACTCGCGGAGCCTGTCCGCGAGTGCGCTCTGATCGATTGAGATAAGCGCGCCGGCCCTTCGCTCCACTGGGCCGTTGTAATGGGAGAGCCCAATCTCCGAAATCTTCGCCCATCCAGTATACTGCGGCGATACATTCTCCGGGCGGAATGAAAACCGACTCTCTTTGTTTGGCTTCGATATTGCGTATCCCGCGTTGAACCTCTTCCGCGAAAGGCTTGCCAAGAGATCCGAGCGCTTGGTCACTCCCCAGAAATGCCGGAAATGGACCTTCGGTCGCTTGTCGCGCGTCGGCTTGCGGGCCATCACGCAGACCGCGGTTCCGACACGAATCCCCTCGCGGTTGTGTTCGGTGGAAAAGACCGAGGGGTCCGGCAAACCTTCGGGCGTGAGCTTCCCGGTTTCCCGGCTGTCGCCGTTCATGCAGTCGAACCAGAGAGTGTCAAACTCGGAAAGGAAACGCTGGCGCATGACCACAAAAGACGGATCGCCGAGGTAGGAGAAGTTGGATATGAAGGACACCACCCCCTTTCCGCTCATCTCCGCAATGCGACGCTCGGCCAGTCGGAAGAAGCGAACATAGAGATCGTCGAGGTTGAACTTCTTGATTCCCCAGCCCCCTTGGTCGGTGGGCTTGTTCAGGTTCACCTTGTAAGGCTCGACCAATCCTTGCTCCTCCTCGGGGCTGACCCCCGCGAAGGCGTTATAGGGCGGGTTTCCCAACACAACGAGAATCTTTGCCTTCTGTTTCACATGCGCCGCGGCGTCGCTTTCCTTCTCCAATTCGAGCCAGGGCGACACCACCCTTTGCTTGGGCTCCCTGGGTGGCTCCCAGCCGGTCAGCGCGTTGGTGAGGTAAACGCCAACCCGTTCCTCCCGCTCGTGCGAGAGCGGCGCCCCCACATTCTGAAGCATCAGGCCGAGCTGAAGGTGCGACACCACAAAGGGGGCCGGGAGGATCTCGAAGCCGAAAACACGGTCCATCGCCGCCTGCTTGAGATCGGAGGCGACAAGAGCGTCCCCCCCCTTTTCACGCAATGTGGTCGCGATCCGCTTGAGGGTTTCCACCAAGTAGGCGGCGGTGCCGCAACACGGATCCAGCACGATCACGTTCGGATCGGCGAGTCCATCGGGAAGGTCCAGCTCCTCTCGGAGGACGGTGTCCACCCGAGCCACCTGGTACTGGACAATCTCCGGGGGGGTGTACCAGACCCCCAGCTCCTTTCGGAGTTCGGGGTCATAGGCTTCAAGGAACGGCTCATAGAAATACTGCACGGCGTACTCGTCTTGAAATCTCGCGAAAAACTCTTCTCGGTCCACCCGATTGAGGACGCTCGCGGCCCACTCGAGGACCTCCACCAGACCCAAGGGGCCGAGGCGGCTGGGCTTGGCCAGCTCCTCGTAAAGAGCGCGAATAAAGGGCACGTGCAGGGTCCAGGCGGCATTCCTCCAATCAAAGCGCTCGTTTCCCGCCTGCTTGCCCCGATGCCAGAGAACCCAGGCGGAAAACACTCCGTAGAAAATGGTCTGGACAAGCGTGGAGCGGAAAAAGTGCTCCCCTTTCTCGTCCACGAACCTCATCCCAAGCGCCTGTTCGAGGGCCAAGCGGACACTTTCCAGCGCGGGGAGGTCTTTCCCACGCTCCACTCGCGCGAGAGCATCACGGGCGTATGAGGCAAGGAACCACGCCAGATCTTTCGGGTTGACCAGGGGAGCGGCATGGAGGCAGGCGCGCTGGATGAACTCGATGAAGGGTCCGCCCACGTCGTTCGCGGTCGCGCGCGGGCGCGCCACAACCTGACTCCAGAATGCCTTTTCATCTTCCGCAAGCGAAAAGGCCTCCCGAGGAATCGGCTTTCCACCGGGACCCTGCTCCAGGATTTGGAATTCTCTCAGATTCGTGACGGTGACGATTCCATATCGCGCGAGGTATTCGCGGACCTGTTCGCTCCTGGCGATTGGATCGAGGCTTTCGGACGGAGGTTTGACTTCGATCACTCCACGGGATGGGACCTGACCTTCTTGAGGCCGCGCTTGATCGGATTTCTGAATCTGCTCCGCCGTGAAGAGCCCGCCATCGGGGAGTCCAGCCCCCTGGTTCCTGACATGGATGACGCAGGAGACCTTTGGTTTCAGGTTCGCGCCCGCGGAGCTGAACAGGTTCGAGAGCGCTGGATAATAAGAGGTTTCAGGGACTCCACCCCCGGTGGCGTGGATGGTTCCAAGGGCGGAAAGGTACTCTTCGGTCAGCGACCGTCCCCACTCAAACCCCGTTTTCCCAGCGGCGGCACTCATCCCCTCGCGCTTTCCCCCTCCAGGACTCGATTGTGCGGTTTCGGCGCGAAAGCGAAAAGGGGGGAACACGACTCCCTCCCGTGCATGGGCGAGGCTGAAGCCTCGACTCCGTGGCGAGGGGACCGCGGTGGAGATAATTCGACGCATGGTGGCTTAACCCTGCTCGCTCATGGGCCGAACCTCATCGCGGAGGTGCACTCCGCTTTTCGCCCCCCGCCCGCTCCCTCACGCTCGCGGCACGGTTGCCCCCAGGTTGGGATCGAGTCGCCATGCGCCAAGGTGGGATTATTGAAATCAACTCAATTTCTTTAAGTTAAAGGTTTGGCCTTGATAAATCACTTCAAATCGGGTATTCCTATACGATACTGGCTGATGTCCGGGTCGGGGGAACCCGGGAAGAGGGGGGAGATTCATGTCCAGACCGTTTCGCTTTCTTGCGACCACCGGCGCGCTGGTGTTGCTCGCCGGATGCTTCGCTCAACTCACTCCACAACTCCTGAGCACTCCATATCAGGAGCCGATCGAATCGGTCCGCGAGTTCACGGATGAGTTCAACAGCCCCTCGCAGCTGGGCACGCGCTGGCAGCGGGTGGCCGGCTGGTGGCGAATCCACGAGGGCGAGCTCTTTCAGACCCTGCCGTGGAAGAGTTCCCTGCCGGGAGAGTTTCAGATCATCTATGTGTACGGCCTCGCCTCGGGTCCCTACGAAGTCGAGACTCGCCTCAACCTGCTTCAAGAGGGAGACCAGTCCGCGGGGATCCTGCTTCGGTTCGAGGACCAGAACAACTTCTACTTGCTCCGGCTCCGGCACTATCCACGCTGGCAAGATTTCCTTGATCTCACCCAGTATGTGAGCGGGGTTCGGCGCGAGGACCTGCGCCGGGTGAACCTTTCGTTGAAGCCGGGCGAGTGGTATACCCTGCGCGCCGAGGATCGAGGAAACGAGATTGTGGCCTTCCTGGACGGGAACGAGATGTTCCGTTACCCCACGCCGGACCGCGCGGCGGGAACAGTCGGACTCGCGGTCAAGACCGGAAAGGCCGCTTTCGATCACTTCAGCGCCTCCTTGTACTCCGCGGGTGTTGATAACCTTCCGACCCCGCCCGAACCACCACGGTCCACTTCCGGTGATCCTTCCCCTCCACTGCGACCTTACAGCTCCCGCGCGGGAACCAACCTCATCGAGAACCCGCCCTCCAAGGACTTTCAGCCTCCCAAGGGAGATTGAGCGGAACACGTTAGCGACTTTCCGTCCAGGGACGGCGGGGGTTGTCAGGGCCTGGGCAATCCCTATAGATACCCTCCATGTTCATTGACCGGGTGAAGGTTCATGTCCGCGCCGGCAAGGGTGGCCGCGGTGCGGTCAGCTTTCGCCGTGAAAAGTATGTCCCGATGGGTGGCCCCGATGGCGGAGACGGCGGACGCGGCGGGGATGTGATCTTTCATGTCGATCCCGGCGAGACCACATTGATCACGCTGCATGGTCGCCCTTGGTACGCCGCCAAGGATGGCGGCAATGGCTCCGGCGCCAACAAACGCGGTTCGGACGGAGCAAGCATCCGTTTGCCGGTTCCTCCCGGAACGGTGGTCCGGAATGCCGAGACCGGAGAGATTCTATGCGACCTGGTCGGGGATGAGCAGGAAGCGATTGTCGCCGCCGGCGGCAAGGGGGGTAAGGGGAACGCCGCGTTCGCAAGCTCCACTCACCAGACTCCGCAGCACGCCCAGCCCGGACAGCCTGGCGAGGAGTTTGATCTTCTGGTCGAGCTCAAGATGGTCGCGGATGTGGCCCTGGTCGGATTCCCCAACGCCGGGAAATCCTCTTTGCTCAACGCGATCACGCGCGCGCGCTCACGGATTGGGGATTACCCCTTCACGACCCTCTATCCGGTATTGGGCAGCCTTCCGCTCCTGCCGGAAGAGAGCGCGGAGTTTCAGCGAATGGCCTGCGAAGGCGGCTCTCATTCGAAGGCTCCCCCACGCATCATCCTCGCGGACATTCCAGGAATCCTGGAGGGAGCTTACCAAGGAGTCGGGCTGGGACTGGAATTCCTGCGCCATATTGAAAGAACCCATGCGCTCCTGTTTGTCCTGGATGTTTCGGTCGGACGAGAACGGGATCCGATGGAGGCCTATGGCGCTCTCCTCGAGGAGATCGGGAGCTACGCGCAACGTCTTCTCGAACTACCCCGATTGGTGGCGCTGAACAAGATCGATGAAGCGCTCATGGAGGAGGTCGAGACTCTAGCTGATCGTTTGACGAACCCTTGTGGTCCCGCCGGCGCCCTCCCCCCTGTGGCGGTGTTTCCAATTTCCGCCCTGCAAAAGCAAGGGCTGGAGCCACTCCGAGACGCGCTTGTGCACCTGATGCTCCGACTTCGCTCGCAGGCTGTTCAGGCCCCTCCCACGCAGTCGTCATTCCCGATTTGATCCTCTGGGAGTGGTGTATTTTCCCCCCTAATTTCCGTGCAGTCACGGGATGGAATGGTCGATATTTCCCAGATCGAGTGGGAATATCTCGGAAGGAGATCGCGTTCCATGGGGGTACCCATAGGGGGCCAGAATCAGGACTCCGCGCTCTGGCGATCACTTACGATCTCAGTTCTTTACGGGATTCTTTACTTTGTCCTGGCTAGGTTTCCGCTCCTTTTTCTTCCGGCCCCAGACACCATCGCGGCGGTCTGGCCCGCCAGTGGGCTCCTGGTCGGAGCGCTCCTGGTCACTCCTTTGCGAGCTTGGACCTGGATTCTCTTCGGCATCGCGCCAGCCAATTTCCTGGCCAATTTCCTTGCGGGGAAGGGGGCCCTGGTGTGCCTCGGTTTCCTCCTCTCCGATATCGGTGTCCACAGCTTGGTGGTCTTTGCGGTGGTCCGCCATCTGAGCGCGGCCATCAGTCTTTCGAGGCTTTCGGATGTGGGGGTCTTCGCCCTGTTCATTGCCGCGCTTGGCGCCGCGCTCTCGGCGCTTGGGGGAGCTGCCACCGCTCTGGTGGGAATCGGGGTGGAGGACTTTGGGACGCTTTGGCGGGTCTGGTGCGTGTCGGATTTTCTCGGGATCCTCGCGGTGGCGCCGCCCATCATCGCATGGTTTCAAGGCGGGCGGTTCCAGGGCAAGACTCTCACCCATCAAGGCCTCCTGGAAGGCATGATTCTGCTGGGGGCGCTGTTCGCGTTCTCTTTTTCGATGTTCCGCCACGATGTGGAAACGAGCTCCGACTCACTCATGTTCCCATTTCTGTTGTTCCCCCCGGTGGTCTTGCTCGCGTTTCGATTGGGGCTGCGGGGGGTCTCCATCGGGGGGGCGATCATCAGCCTGATGGCCTTTTGGGGAACCCTTCAAGGCAAAGGCCCCTTCTCGTATCTGGTCGGGGACATCCCGTACCGAATCCTCATGCTCCAGGGGTTCCTATCCATCCTGATCCTTTCAGGTCTTGGGATAGTGGCCGCGATCTCGGAGCGAAAATCGGCGGAAGCGGCCCTTCGAGCCAGTGAGGAGCGCTTTCGGGGGCTTTTCGAGAACGCCTCGATCGGCCTCTATCAGACCACGCCCTCAGGGAAGATCTTGATGGCCAACCCGGCCCTGGCGCGGATGCTGGGGTACTCCTCGGTTGAAGAGCTCACGGCGCGACCCCTGACCGCCGCGAGTTTCCGCTTGGAGGACGCCAGGTCTCGTTTCATTGAGGAAATCGAGCGGCAAGGCGAGGTGCGGGCCAGGGAGGAGACCTGGAGGACTCGCGACGGCGGGCTGGTGGAGGTCCTGGAGAACGCCCGGGCGGCGCGGGACGAGGAGGGGCGGACCCTTTATTACGAGGGCACCGTGGAGGACATCACCGAGCGAAAACGCGCGCGCAAGGCGCTTGAGGAGAGCGAGCGCCTCTACCGCAACGCGATCGAGATCATCGGCGCGGTTCCCTATTACGACCTTTACGACCCCCATCGGTATGTTTCCATCGGAGAGGGCGTGGAGGTTCTCACCGGCTACCCGGCCGAGGAGTTCACCAGCGCGATGCTGGACAAGATCACGCTTGAGGTGATTCCACTCGGTCAATTGGAGGGACTCCCTTACCTGGACGCGGTGGCCAAAGCACGCCGCGACAAGGGGGTGAGCTGGAGGGCGGATTATCGGATCCGGGCCCGGGATGGGTCGGAGAAGTGGATCGCGGACGCCGCGGTGCAGATCCGGGATGAAGAGGGGAACGCGATCGGTTCGCTCGGCATCCTGCAGGACATCACTGAGCGGAAACTGGCCGAGGCGACCTTGCGCGAAAGCGAGCGCCTCTATCGCAACGCCATCGAGGTCGCCGGAGCGGTGCCCTACTATGAGAATTATGTGGAGGGGCACCGCTATGACTTCCTGGGGGAGGGAATCGAGGCGTTGACCGGGGTTCCGGTGGGAGAGTTCACCCAAGAGGTCCTTGACGAGTTGACCCTGGAGATCTTCCCGCGGGGGCGCCTGGAGAACCTGCCGGTGGAGGAGGCGATCGAGCTCGCCCGCGCCGAGGAGGGATTGAGCTGGCAGGCGGATTACCACCTGCGCCTCCGCAACGGCTCCGAGCGGTGGCTCTCAAACTCGGCGGTTCAGGTGCGGGATCGCGAGGGCAAGGTCATTGGGTCCCTGGGCATCCTCCAAGACATCACGGACAGAAAGATGGCCGAGGAGGCGGTCCGAGAGCGGGAGCGAATCTATCGCAGCGCCATCGAGGTCGCCGGAGCGGCGGTCTATTACCAGAATTACACAACCAATTTCACCTACGAGTTCATGGGTGACCAGATTGAAACCCTCACGGGATATAAGAAAGAGGAGTTCACCTTCGATCTTTGGAAGAGCCTCACCCTTGAGACTGTGCTGGCGGGACCGCTGGAGGGGCTTACCTTGGAAGAGGCGGTGCAGCGCGCCCGGGGAATGGAAGGGATCAGTTGGCGCGCGGACTACCGCATCCGGACCAAGAACGGCGTCGAGAAGTGGTTGGCGAATTCGGCTGTCCAAGTCCGCGACCGAAATGGAAAGATCATCGGGTCGCTGGGAATCCTCCAGGACATCACGGAGCGAAAAGTGGCCGAGGCGGCGATCCGTCGCAGCGAGCAGCTCTATCGAAACGCGATTCAAGCCGCCGGGGCGGTGCCCTATTTCCGCGACAAACACACCGACCGCTATGAGTTCCTGGGTGATCGCATTAAGGAGTTGGTCGGCGTTTCGCCCGAGGAGTTTAACGGGCCGCGCTTCGACGAGATCATTCAGGAGACTATCCTGTTGGAGAACCTCAGGGGCCTCAGCATCGAAGACGCGGTTGAGAAGGTGGAGCGCGAGCGTGACACTCGCTGGCGGGCGGACTATCGCATCCGACGCCCGGACGGCGAGGAGCGCTGGCTCTCCGACGCCGCAGTCCAGGTCCGTGACGAAAAGGGGGAAGTGATCGGTTCGCTCGGCATCCTGACCGACACCACCGACGCCCGTCGCGCCGAGAAGGAGCTCCGCGAGGCGCTGTCGCGCTTCGAGGCGATTATCGAGAACACTCCCCATGTGGCGATCCAAGGGTTCGACCGAAATGGGTTGATTCGACATTGGAACAGCGCCTCCGAAACCTTTTACGGGCACTCGGCGGAAACGGCTCTTGGCCAAACCATCCAAGACCTCCTCCAAATGGGGGACGAGCGGGAGGAGTTCAAGCGGATTCTCGCGGAAATCTGGGACAGCGGCGAACCGATCCCGCCCCGCGAATGGACTGTCCGCGGCCGCGAGGGGGAGGAGCTCTGCGTTTACTCGACCATGTTCCCGATCTTTTCCTCCGGTGAGGTGATCGAGGTGTTCTGCATGGATGTGGACATCACCGAAAGCAAACGCGCGGAGGAGGAGCGACGGCGATTGGAGGCCCAGATCCACCACACCCAGAAGCTCGAGAGCTTGGGGGTTCTCGCGGGGGGGATCGCGCACGACTTCAATAACCTTCTCATGGGGGTGCTGGGCAACGCGAGCCTGGCGCTGCTTGAGCTCTCGCCCGAATCCCCGGCCCGTGAGAGCGTGGCGCAGATTGAAACCGCGGCGCTTCGGGCCGCGGATCTCGCCAAGCAGATGCTGGCGTATTCCGGCAAGGGCAAATTCGTGGTCCAACGCATCAACCTCTCGAAACTGGTCGAGGAGATGTCCCACCTGGTGGAGGTGTCGATCACCAAGAAGGCGGTGCTGCGGTATCATTTCGCCGAAAACCTTCCCGCCATCGAGGCGGACGCCACCCAGATCCGGCAGGTCATCTTGAACCTGATCACGAACGCCTCGGACGCCCTGGGGACCAAGAGCGGGATCATCACGGTCAACACGGGAGTCATGGAGGTGGACGCGGAGTACCTCTCCTCCACTTACCTCGATGACGAACTCCCGCCCGGCCACTATGTCTATATCGAGGTTTCGGACACCGGGTGCGGCATGGACGAGGAGACGCGCGCCAAGATCTTCGATCCGTTCTTCACCACCAAGTTCACGGGGCGCGGTCTGGGCCTCGCGGCGGTGCTCGGGATCGTGCGCGGCCACAAAGGCGCCATCAAGGTCTACAGCCAACTTGGAATCGGCACGACCTTCAAGGTGCTGTTCCCAGCCACCGACCAGCGGCCGGAAGACCCGACGCCCCCGGACTCTCAACCCAGAGAGGCCTGGCGCGCCACGGGAACCATTCTGGTGGTGGATGACGAGGAGACTGTCCGGGTGGTGTCCAAGCGGATGCTTGAGGCCTGCGGACTCTCGGTGTTGTGCGCGCGCGATGGCGCGGAGGGAGTCGAGATGTTCCGCGAGCGCCCGATGGAAATCACCCTGGTCCTGCTCGACATGACCATGCCGCGGATGAGCGGCGAGGAGGCTTTCCGGGAGATGCGCAGGATCCGGCCGGATGTTCGAGTCGTCCTCACCAGCGGCTACAACGAGCAAGAGGCCACCACTCGCTTCACGGGCAAGGGATTGGCTGGGTTTATTCAAAAGCCGTTTACCCACGCCTCGCTGTTGGCCAAAGTGCGCGAAGCTCTTGAGTCCGGTTCCGTTTCCTGAGCCGCTCTCAATCCCCCAGGGAGTTCAGGCTCCAGTCATAGTCCTGGTGCTCGACCGTTAGCTCCCGGATGTGGCCCTTGTCGCCGCCCTTGTGGTACCGGGCAATGAAGCCCAGCGCGCCTCCGCTCTCCTCGAAGTCCTCAGCGTACCACTGAAACAGCGCCGAGATCGAGGCGCGCCCCTTCTTGAAGTCCAGATGCGTCCGATGCGGATCGTTAACGAAAGCGGAGCAGACCGAGTCGAGTTGCGTATTCAGTCCATCCGCGGTGAACGCCGCGCGGTGGAGCGGGGGGCAGCCCTTCGAGGCGCAATTGAGCGCGAAATGGACGCGGGGATCCTTGAAGCGCTTGCGGATCACCTCGTGTTCGAGATGGTTCAGCGTGATCTTCCCCAGCGCGGTTTCATGGGTGAACTGCTCGAAAAAGGCGTTGTCCTTGAAGTCATGCAGCACGCTCTTCACCGGCCAGTGGTCGAGCACCCCCTTGAGCACCAGCGCGTTGTAAAGGTTCAGGAAATAGGCGAGCTGGGCCCCCTTGGTGGGGAGGGTTTTCGGATGGATGCCTCGAAGTTCCGCAAGGTACTCCTCCAGCTCCCCATCAAGCTTCCGCAGGGTTGTGTAATCCACCCACCCCGTGTCCGCGTCCACCACCCTTGCGAGGATGGCGCTAAAATGGTCGTGGGGCGCCTCGCTCGCGCGTCCTTGCTGAATTGTGAAACAACTCAGCAATAACAACATCGCGCCCGTCAGGATTCTCTTCATGGTTTCCTCCGGGACAGCCTGTGATCGGACTGCCCTCCTCCTTCATTCAAGATGCCTATTGAGCCCCCCAAGGGGCTTGCCCACGGCTTCAGGCTCCTTCTCTCATTTGCACCGGCGAGGCGGCCAGGCGATCCATCCGAATCACCCGCCCACTCCTGTCCGCTTGCCCGAACGAAAGGACCCCCGTGGGGCAGGAGTGCACGCACGCCGAGCAACGCACACACTCGGGGTCCTCCATCGGTCTGCCCTTGTTGGCGAAGTTCATCACATCGATTCCCTGGTGACAGACCGAGGTGCACACCCCACAGGAAATACATTTCTTTTTCTCGGAGAGAATCCGGAAGCGTGAGAAGCGGGCGTAGATGTGCATGAGGGCGGCAAGCGGGCAGAAGAAGCGGCACCACACTCGTCCCGAATACCAGAAGTACAGCCCAACCCCCAGAATCCCGGAAAGAAAGATATCCACGCCATACTTGTACACGGGGTCCTTCAGGGGATGGAAGACGCCATTCACGAATGGGAGCCCCAACCACCCGAGTATCCGGAGAAGCAGGAGAACCGTCGCGAACGCCAGGATCGCTTGCCCCGCCATGTTCAGCCGATTCCATCCCGGTCCGTGGGGCATCTTGGAGCGGTGCGAGTCGCCCAGGGTCTCGGCGAGCGCCCCGCAGGAGCAGATCCACCCGCAATAAGCCCCCTTGCCGTAGAAATAGATCAGCGCGGGGATGAGAACAAAGGTCTGTCCGAAGGCCACAACGAGCCAGGCCCACAGCGGTTGGTCGGTGAACACATTGTAGATGAACAACGGCCACGCAAGAACAAAGCCCGCCGCGCGCCAATACTCGCGCCCGTGCGGGTCATAGTCCACCCTCGGGAAGAAGGCATCCTCGAACCAACCCGGCAGAAGCCCATTGTGGCCAAGCCACGGAAACACGATGGTGGGGAGGAGAAAGAGGGGAATGACCTGAATGGCAATCAGCGTCCAGGTCTGAACGGTGATGTAAGGGGTCTTCCTCCGGCGAATCCTCCGGATTCCAAATCCGGTGACCACGAGCGAGTAGGCGAGTCCGTAGTAGAAGGATGGGGTGGTCATGGAGAGGGCGACTGTCCCGAAGAGGGACGAAGGGTTGAGCGCCTTGCCGGTTTCGATCAGGTTGTAGGGGAACCAGCCCTTGGACACGAAGAGGGCGGAGATCGGGTTGCCCCCAGATTTCCAAAGGTACAGGAACACGCACAACAGCAAGAAACCGCCCATCGCCAGTCGCTGTCGGGCGCCAAGTTCCCCCTGAATGGGGATGCCGCATCGGCGGAAGAAATCGAGCGGGGCCTCGCGCCCGATCATGACAAACACAACCTCATTGGAGAGAGTGAGGGTCTCCCCTCCCGCGACGGAAAGAAGGACCTCCTTCTCCCGGATCAACCGGACTTCGCTTCCGAGAAAAAGGCGGAGGCTTCCCTTCCCTTCCGGGTTTCCGGCGAGCGTTTCGAGCGCCGCGACGTTCTCGGGCTTCGGGCGCGTGAACTCGGCGCGGCGATGGCTGAGGCTCACCTCGGCCCCTGCTTCGGACAAGGCGATTGCGGTCTCGAGTGCGCTGTCACCACCCCCGACCACGAGAACTCGCTTCCCTTTGAAATCCTTGGGGTCGTGCAGACGGTTATAGACCTTGTCGAGATCCTCGCCGGGTACCCCGAGTTTCCTGTGGTTCCCGCTTCGCCCAATCGCCACGATCACCCGTCGGGCAAGAATCGGAGAGTCCCCCTCGCGCGAAACCGCGAGCAGATCTCCTTTTCGAGCAATGCGCTCGGCTTGGCCGGCTCGCGGTCGAATCTCGAACGCGGCAATCTGATCCTCAATCTCGGTGATAAGGCCCTCTTTCACGGTCGCAGAAACCTGGAGGTCGCCCGCCGGCCGCATCTCCAAGGGATAGGTGTAGATCGGTTTGGCTTTCGGGAAATTGACCAGTGTCGAGAGAGGCTGGGCGGATTCCAGGAGGACAAATGACAGACCGCGCTTCTTGGCCTCAACCGCCGCGGCGAAACCGCTCACGCCCGCGCCCAGGATAGCGACATCCACCACTCCCTCTTCGGCCTCCCGTCGCTCGCGCGCGAGAGTCTTGTCGGAAGCGATCTCCCGGACCGCTTTCACCCCGGAATCGAGCGCGAACTTGAGAAGCGGGACTCCGGTCAGATCCCCGACCACATAGACCCCACGAAGGGGGGTGCGCCCACGCTCATCCGCAACGGGGAGCCTCTCGACTCCACCCGAGGGCCATTGGGTGTGGAGCCAGTTTGTGTAACGTCTCAATCGGTCAAGCATGCTGGGAAGCGGGAGTGGACGGGCGGACACCCCTGGACTAACGCTCACAACGCCGAGAGGTCATACGCCGCCTTGTCAGTCCAGCCTAACAAGTCGAAGGCTGCGAAATTCCAAGGTGGAACCGTGGTTCTGGAGACCGATGGTTCCTCGACGGGGGCGGTGGCGGAGCTGCTCATACGCATCGACATCCGCATCCGCGACCCCCTCGCCGTTGATCCGAACGCGGATGCGCGAGCCAAGACAGAGGATCTCCATCCGGTTCCATTCCCCGGCGGGCCGGATCGCATCCTTCGCGGCGGGGACCACCGCGTAGATGGATCCCGCGTGCTGGTAGGGCTTGATGTCCTTGTACACCTCGGCCTTGTCATCCAGGACCTGAATCTCGAATGCGTGGAAGGTATCGAGCACGTTGTCGAAGTTGCGGATGAAGACCCCGCTGTTCCCGCCCACCGGCAAGCGGTACTCCAGGGACAGAAGGAAATCGCCATACCCGCTCTCCTTGAGACGGATCGAGCTCCCTTGCCCGGTGAAAGTCAGAATCCCCTCCTTGATGATCCACCCCGTGGGGTCGCCCCCGTGATCGGAGACCCACCCGCTCAGCCCGCTCTCGAGCAGATCGATCCCTTCCTCGGGAGAGGGGAGGATGTCGGCCTGGAACACCTGTCCGGACCGGATGGCGGCGGGAATCGAGTCCCCAATCCGGGTCACGCCATCCTCCCGGTGGAACTCGAAGCGCCCTTTGATTTCCCGGTCCGCCGGAACCTTGAGAATCTGACGGTCGGGTCCGAGCGCCCGATCCGGTTCATACCGGGTCCCATCCTCGGCCACGAACACCACCCGCTTCTGCAGCCAGCGCCCGAAGAGCCGGTTGCGGTCGAGCGAGGGGACCGCCCCCGCGCCATAGAGGAAGCCGAGCACCCGACTCCCGCGAAGCACCCATCCGACCGCCACCATGTGCTTGTCTTCCGCGCCCAAGTTCCCGGCGAGCTCTTGTTCGGGACTGAAGTGAAGTCCATCCGTTGAAAGCGAGTAGAAAAGCTGTGGACCATTGCCGTGCAGGGCCATCAAGTACCAAGCCTCACCGCCCACCGCGACCTTTTTGACATCGTTGACAAAGTGCCGACTTTCAAGGGCGTGCCCCTCATATTGGAAGTGTTTAGGGTCTTTCGAGGAGGCGCGAAACACCTGGCCGCGGTCCTTGAAATTGCAGAAGTAGAGGCGATAGGAGTCCTCTTCCTTGAGCAACACATTCATCCCATTGATATCCGCCGCCGCGAAGGGGGGGTATCCCTCGATGGAGATCAGGTCCGAGGTTTGAGCGGAATAGGGGGCGGGCGCTCCGTTCCAGGTCTTGCCATCCGGGCTGCTGAAATAGGCCGGCTTGTTGAGTCCCGCGCTGTCCGGGTATGCGGTGCACATCAGCTCATAACCCCCCGAAGCGCCAGGGATGGCTGAGACATTGCAGACATGGATGAAGGGGCCATGATCGATGATCAGGTGTCGCTCGTCGAAATCGAGGAAGTTGCCGGTTTCCACCGAATAGATCCGGTCGTTCCCACTGGGAACCCCATCCCATGCGCCGTAGAAAAGCCGCCAGCCGTATCGGGTCTCCACCGCCGAGGGGGCATAGATGTTCCGGAACACACCCGAATTCCTGGGGGCCAGGATCGGGGAGCGGGTGTCGGGGAGGAAATGCAGGCTCCCCTTTTCCCAGAGACTGGGGTCAAAGACCCCCGCCGCGAGGCCGTGAATCTCCACAGTTCCCACTTCGGCCTGGCCTGGGATCGCCTGAATCCCAATCTCCGCCGAGGAAGCCATTTGGGCCCCTCCGAGCGCCAACGCAAGACCAACCACCCCCAACAAACCGCGAGCGTTCACGACCATTCCCTCCATGCCTCTCCGGCAATCCTATCTGATCAGGACCCATCATCATCCTTCCGGAGGTTGGGCGGAGTCCAGCCCGAATCCCCGATTTCCAGAACCCACAGGCTTCCCTCCAGCGAGCCGGGATATTCGTGGAGCTTGGACTCGGGATATTGAGCCTGAATCCGCTGAAGGATCGCCTCCCGGTGAGGATGGAATTCGTTCAGGGCGATCAGAGCGGGACGCTTGAGCGGCTCGGGCGCGCCGGTCTCGGGCGTGCTGCGAATGAACGTGAAGCGGTCCTTGAACCCGCTCATGTGCATCAGCGCGATGATCACCACCTCGTTGTGGCCCTCCGGGAGGAGATAGTAGACATGCGTGTCGGGAAGGCTCTCCTGGGCGAGAGCCAACACATACGAGCCGGATGCGGCGGTGGGCTGGCGGTAGAAAAGGACCTGATTCTGGCGCACGTTCAACCCCAACGCGGAGGCCACCAGGATCCCAGAAAAGCATACCGCCGGAAGGCTCCCCAATGTGGATTCCACGAGCAGGTGAAGCTTCTCCAACCCGACCGCGGCGGCGATCACCACGAAAGGAACCAGGATCAACATCCGGGTAATCAGCGGATACTCCCCCGCTGAAATCATGCCGACCACGCCAAGGGTGGCAAGATACGAGAGAAGGAAGGCGAGCCAACGCCGTTTCCAACCCCAGACGAACATGTACGCAAGCCCCAGGATGCCAAGCGCGCTGCTCACCCGATCCACAAGGCCGCCGCTCACATAGTGGCGCACGGAGGCCCGGCGGGCCTCATAGGATAGCGGGAGCAGCAGCGATTGGACTGTGTTCTCCTTGAGGCGACGGAAGGATTCGGGGCTGGTGTAGATGCCGAGCCGGCCCTCGACCGGTTTGGCCTCTCCCTTCCAGTTGGCGATGTGCTGGGCGAAGGCGGTCTGGTTGATCGCCAGCGACAGGAACGCGACGGGATTGCGAAAGATCGGCAGGGTGGTGACCACCAATCCGAGGGAGAAGGCAAGGGCAAGCCCCACACTCCGCATCGACTTTCGAGTGGGGACTCCGGAATAGTAAACCAGTGCGTGGAGGGCGACCGCCACAACCGCCACGCGCGCCGAGAAGAAGGTGTAAAACCCGATTCCCGCGACAATCCCGCACAGACAGAAGAGCATCAGGCTGCGCTCGATCCTCGCCCACAGGAACAGCGCCAGGGAGGTCACCAACGGAAACATCACCTGATTATTGTTGTAGGGAATGTGCGCGAAGGAGACATTGTAGTGGGCGAAGGCCCACAGCAGCGCCGCCGCCACCGCCGCGCGAACCCCGACAAGCATTCGGGCGATGGCATAGATCGGCGCGATGCACAGGGCCGCGGAAAGGACCGAGGGGAGCCGCCAGTTGGTGGCGGTGAAACCGAAATAACGCATCAGCCAAGCCTGCGCGAGGGTTGAAAGCTCCGGATGAGTCCCATAGACCCCCTTTTCGGAGAAGATCGGGACACGGTCCGCCTTGGCCTGCACCTCGGAGTGGAAATAGAAAGCGTATTCATCCCCGATGATGCTGTAGCGCCAGTGGGTGAGGTCGTGCATATAGTAGCCGATCGCCAAGAGGGTGAGCGCGAACACGAAGAGCCATTCCGAGGCGCGCCCTCGCAGCCTCGGCCAAGTGGCCAGGCGCAGGTCGGCGAACAAACCGGCCATCAAGGCCGAGAGCATCGCCAGGATCCAGGCTGGTCCCGCGTAAGGGGAGTACATCGAGCCGGTCGTGTTCACAAACAACCACTTGAACCAGCCTTCCTCCATGTTCCGAGGCCGTGTGGCGGTCGCCCCCAGCGCAAAGGCCAGGAACACCAGCGAGAGCGCGGCAAAGAACTGAACCTGCGACCAAGCCAGCCCCGCCGAGAGCAGCGGCGTGCGCGGCTCCTCCGGGGGTGTCGAGGCTTCACCCGCCTCGATCTTGTTCTCCAGAAGTCTCCAGCCGAGGGCGAGGGCCGGGATGACCGAAAGGAGCGCGCACAGGAGCGCCACCGAGGTCGGAAGCGCGGGAAGGCAGAAGGCGGGCAGGAATTCGAGAGTGGGCGCCCAATCCCCCAGTTTCTCTTTGAGGATTGGCAGGGCGCTCTCACGATAGGCCATGAGAGCCTGGGCGAACGCGGCAAGCAGCCCGGAAAGCGCCAGCAGGACCATCCGAGGGACGACTCTCCACCCAGACCCTTCGGGGCGACGGCGTGGGAGCGGGGGCGGGCTATCGGTGGTCTCGGTCTCGGACACGGTGGCGGGGGTCGGGGCGATCAAGGAAGCGCCTCAGATTCTGTTCGAGGATGGTCCGCGATTGTCCCTTGGCGCGGCTGGCGTGAACCAGTGGTATGGAGGAACCTCCATGAGTCCTGGACCGGCTGGAATCTCCAGGCTCATATAACCTCCCCCGAAACGTTCGATCTTCCCGACCTCAAGCACTTTTCCGTTGGCCATACGGTCGGTCAGCGCGAATCGGAAAATCCGCTCCGGCGAGTCCTCCCGGGAGGATGCCAGTTCCACGCCATCGAGTTTCACCCAGACAGGCCGGGGGTCTTGAATGATGAAATAGAATTCATGGGTTCCCGAGGGGAGGTTCACCGTGGCGGTGTAACGAATCTCCTGCTCCACCGCTCGGCCCATTTCCGGGTCCTCGGAGGAGCCGCGAGTGAAGATCACGGGGCTGATGGACTGAAAGGTCTTCCCTTCCGGACCGGGAGCGCCGCCGCGGAGGCGCAGGGTCTTGAGCCAGCCGTGCATGGGGATCGAGTACAGGTCCGCCGGACTGAGAGTAACCTCCTCGGTGGCGCCGTTCGTGGGCTTGTAGGCCAACCGGAGATAGAGCGGCATGGGGGTCCCGGGAACGAGCGGCGAAAGAGAGAGGGTGGTCAGACCGCGTAGGGCCTGGAAGGTTCCGGACTCCTCCGAAACCAAAGGCGCGGCGGGATTGTGGTAGGATATCACGCAGCCGGGGCAGTCCACCGATAACATCCCGGATTGCGGTAGCATCAGGGTCCCGGTGATCCGGCCCTGCTCTTCCCATTGACGCGCGACCTCCGCCAAGCCGAGTTTCTTGCCGCGAGTCCGATACCCCCACCCCGACAAGGTCCCGACCGGGTCCCGAACCTCCTCCCACTCCCACTTGGCGAAGACGCTCCGTGGGAGTCCGGCTAGCTCCTGGCAGTAGCTCTCGGCCTGGATCGACACCGGTCTTCTGGCCCAGTTGGCGGGGAGCCAGTCCCCGAAATTGAGGATCCGGACACGCTTGCCATCCAACAGGAAGCGGTCAGTCGAGCTTTCGTAGGGGATGATGCTCACATCGCAAGTGTCGACATCGCGGAGGAGGCGCCTGGCGCGCGCGTTCTCATCCCAATCATGGCACATGATGGTTTTGGGGTCCCTCCACATGTCGAATTGGAAGAACTTCAAACAGGTGACCGCGGATAGAACCAAGAGCGCGAGGACCAGCCATCGTCGAAACTCCTTGAGCGCGCGCGGAGAAGAGAGGGATCCCGCCGGCCAGAGGTGGTAGAGCGCAATGGCAACCCAAACCGCGAGCGCCGGATGCGCCGGAAGCGCGCGATGGCCATTGGGCGCGCCATTCGCCACCAGCGAGCAGGCTGTTCCCAAGAGGAACAACCAGAGAGTGATCGGAAGCGCCGGGCTCTTCCAGGCCAGCGCGAGCAACCCGGTCCCCACCAGCAGCAGGCCGCCTAGAGGAAAGGGATGCACCGGAGAGCCGGGCACGGTCATGAACCGCGCCTCGTTCAGGGTCGGATCGAACCACATTCGAAAGTGGTCCATGGTCTTGCGCTTCCAGAGGCCCTCGATCCGTAGGACCTCCTGGTTTTCGAGCGTGTAGTGCGCGGGCACCTGGCTCCAGGTCCAGCCGCGTTCCTTGTAGTAGGCTTGAAAGGGGAAAGCCGCGACAAAGGGGGCCGCCACCACGATCAGCGCCAAGAGTCGCAGCCACCAGCCCCGCGCGAGGGTTTTCCAGTAGGGCAGAAGCAGAGCGGGCAGGGTGAGGGCATAACCCACGAGCACCCGCGCGGCATAGTAATCCCAGTGCGCCACCCCGAGTCCGAGGCCGCCGAGGATCGGACCGGAGACCCCCTTGAGGATCAGGCAGCGAGTGATCCCATAGAGGAAAACCAGCTGAGGGAAGATCAGGCTGGTCCCCATCGGCACCCGGCTGTAGTACTGGAAGAAGGGGGACAGGACAAACACAATCCCCGCCATCCAGGCAAGGCCCCGTGGGGCGAAGAGAGAGATCCAGCGCACCAAGACAATCGGGCACAGCGCCGCCAGCGCCATCGGATAGACGCGCATCGCGAAGACTTGATCCTCCATCAGGATCAGGGAAAGCCCATAGAAAATGTCGGGGATCGCGGGAAGGCTGGAGGGGTTGGTGTAGAGCGGGTGGAGGTGCTGACGCCACATGTCCCGCCCGCTCATGGCGATGGTCCCCACATCCCCGTTCATCGCGATGGGAACCTTGTCCCATCTCCAGAGGGCCAGAAGGGCGGCCGCGACCGCCAAGGCCGCGAAGGCGACAAGCTCTCCATTCAGAACCTTCTCCGGGGGACGGAGGCTGAGGGTGCGCTTCCGGCTTTCCGGGAGGAAGACCACGCCGGCCACGAGCGCGGCGGGGATCAGCCAGCCATAACGGCGTTGCTCCAACAACCACGGAAAGGCCAAAACCAAAATCAGCAGCACAAGCGTGTAAGCAAGCGCAACCCAGGGTCGCTTGAGGGGTTCCGGGGAGGTCGCCTCCGGCTCCTCTCGGGGACCATCCGGCGCGGGGTCCGATTCCTTCCGGGGACCATCAAAGAGGATGAAGGCGGTGGAAAGCAAATAGAAAGCGGCCAGGAACACGGCCAGGGCGACCCGCACGATGTCGTTGCGCAGCCGCCAAGTCTGGTCGCTGAAGTCGAAAAACTGTTGGACCGCCTCAAGCATGGTTATCAGAGCGGCTCAAAGTAAGCGGGAGGGGCTGGAAAGTCCACCTGTTCGACCCGATTTCGATGGATAGCACAGGGTGGCGGAGACCGCGCCGGTGGTGCAACATCGGAATGGCCATGAACTTCCGGGCGCTCATAGCAATGCTCGCCCTCGCGGTCGCCTTCGCCATCGCGTGGTCCTGGTTCGCGCCGGTTCGTCCCCCGGCTCCCGACTTGGCGCGAACCGAGCCGCTCCGCGCCAGACTCGCCCGTGGCGAACGGATGACCTGGGTGGCCCTTGGGGATTCGATCACCGCCGGGGTGAACGCTCCCCGCTCGTGGGTGGCCCTATTCGAAGCCAAGATCCGGTCGGCATATCCCCAAGCTCTCCTGGAGCTGATCAACGCCGGGGTTCCGGGAGACACGGCGGCGGAGGGGCTGGCGCGGCTCGGACGCGATGTGCTGCCGCGAAAGCCCGCGGCGGTGTTCATCGAGTTCGGCTGGAATGATCTCAAGAACGGAGTCTCCGTCGAGAGCTTTGAGACAACGCTCCGCGAGATGGTTGCTCGACTACGTTCCCCCGATGGACCCATGGTGTTTCTCATGACCACCACCCAGGTGGATGTGCCCTTGGCCAACCGGAAGGTCCGCTCGCACAGCCGGGCAATCCGGCGCGTGGCTGAGGAGAATGACCTCGGACTGATCGACTTGCACCTTCACTTCCAAGCGGCGGTCGGTCAGGATGGGACCTCGCTCAAGGACCTCCTGTCGAGCGACCACATTCATCCCTCCGAAATGGGACAAACGCTGATCGCGGAGGCGGTGGCGAGGGAGTTTGGAATCTGATCGAAAGGGTCGGCCTCTTACTCCGGCGCGGGAACCTCGGTGTCGTCGGGGATTTCATCCCGGCTGCCGCGCAGGTGAGCGCTTGTGTCCTCAGGCTCGGCGTTGGCGAGGATTTTGATTTCCACCCGGTCGTTGAAGGCTTGCCCGATTTTGGTCTTGTTGCTCACCCTGGGCTTCTGTGAGCCGAATCCCGCGTAACTGAGCCGTTTGGCATCCACCTTGGGGTCTCGCTCCACCAGGAATCTGAGGATCGCCTCGGCCCGCGCGCCGGAGAGCTTCCAGAGGTCTTGGTACTCCCATTCCGCCTCGGGCGAGGCGTTGCTGGTGTGGCCCTCGATCCGAACATCGTTGTCATAGGAGTTCAGAATCTCGGCGGCGAGCGCAAGGGCCCGATACCCCTCCGGTTTGATGGTCGCCCCACCCGGCTCAAAGAACATTGGGGAGAGCGACACCAGGACAATGCCCTCCTTGGTGAGCTCGGCGGCCAGCACCCGGTCGAGACGTTCTTGAAGAATCCTGGCCTCGATCTTGGAACGCTGGTTCTCCTTCTCCTCCCCTTTCCCCTTGCGAACATGGGGAATTCCCGAGACGCGGAGGTTGGGGGTGGCCATGGTGACCGGCTCGGCGCTGGGGCGCATGTAACCGAAGGCTCCGCGCAGCGACACGATGGCGTCCTTGATCTTCTGCGATTCGAAATTGGCGAGCGCCACGAGCATGATGAAGAAGGTGAGCAGCAGGCTCATCATGTCCGAGAAGGTGATCAACCATTCCGGACAGGCCGGCGGGCATTCGCATTTTGACTTCTTCGCCATCGAATTCCCGCCTTAGTCTTCCTTGCGGGGACGCATCGAGGGGGGCAGGAACGCCAGCAGGCGCTGCTCGACAATCCGCGGATTATCGCCGGACTGGATCGCCATGATCCCCTCGATGATCACCTCGCGCGCGTGGATTTCAGCGGCGCTCCTCGCCGCCATTTTCTTGGCGAGCGGGACCGCGACGAGGTTGGCCACCAATGCGCCGTAGAGAGTGGTGAGAATGGCCACGGCCATTGCCGGTCCGATCGAGGAGGGATCGGAGAGATTCTGGAGCATCGCCACGAGACCGATCAGGGTCCCGATCATTCCCATCGCCGGGAACACTCCGGAAATATACTCCAGCACTGAGAGACCTTTCTTGTGGCGATCCTCCATGAAGGCGATTTCGGTTTGAAGTATCTCCTTGATCAGTTCGGGCTCGATCCCATCCACCGCCAGGCGAATCCCGGTCTTGAGGAAGTCATCCTCGATGTCGCCGACAGAGCGTTCCAGCGCCAAAATCCCCTCCCGTCGCGCCATCTCGGAGAGGCGGACCAACTGTTCGACAGATTTTAGGGGGGAATTGTCCTTGAACCTCAGCGCCTTCGAGACCGCTCCCCCAATTCTCGACAGATCGGCAAATGGGAACGCGACCAACAGCATGCAAATGCCACCGCCAAAAACGATCAGGACAGAGGGGTAGTCGACATATCCGAGGATGTTGCCGCCGAGCCAAATGGCCCACGCCATCAGGATCCAGGCCAGGACTTGCCCTATGACTGTACCGAGGTCCATCATGGTTCCGAATTCCCCTAGTCGTTCGGCATCATGCGGCACAAACGCCGATATTCGATCACCCTGTCCATGACTTCCTCAAAGGTCTCCTTGACCACAAATTTCTTCCCATCCATGAGCGTAATGATCGTGTCGGGAGCCTGATCGAGAGTCGCTATCATCTCGGCGTTGAGAACAAATGGAGTGCCGTTAAGACGCGTAACCCGGATCATCCCACTGAGTTTTCGGCCTTTCCCTACTGTAAGTTAAGCCAATCCAGAACCATCGGCACGGTGAGGTCGGTCACCTTGAAGGTGGAGTCGAGCGCGGGAGGCTCCAGGGCGACTTGGAGACGGTCCCTTTGGGACTCCGCCCCGACCACCGGGTCGAAGGCGAAGTCGGCGGTTCGCTTCGATCCGGGGAAGGTCAGACTCCACTGGACGGCGGTGGTGGGGATTTCGGGCGTGGGAACGCTCCCCTTGACCTTAAAGGAGGGCACGGATCGAACCTTTCGCTCCAGATGGATGAGGTTCTTGAGGCGTTTCTTGGCGGTCAGCGCCGAAAAGGGGTGATTGGGATTGTCCGGATCGATGTCCATGTCCCACCGGAAGGTCCGCCCCGACTCGGTGAGTTCGGCCTTGGTTCCACCGCGAGAAGCGCTCGTCCGGTTCTGATCGGGGTTGGTCCAGACATTGGATAGGCCCAGAACAAGGCGAAGGCCATCGTAAAGGGCCACAATCCGCTCCGCCTCGGGGGCGTTGAAGATGGCCGGGCTGGCGCGGTAAGCGGTCTTGAGTTTGGGGAAGGCGACAATCACTTCCCTTTCAGGATGAAAGTAGGCCCACACGTTCCGCAGCGGTTCGCGCTTCTGCTGCTCGAACTTCAGCACGCCCGCGTCATTCATCAGGATTCCGCCTTGGGCGACTTGAATATTTGTCGTGTTGCCTGGTTCGTAGTTGGTGTAGAGGAGGGTGTAGTAGCCGATGTCCTTCCGTTGTTCGTCCGCGCTCAGACGGGAGAGGATGGCGCTCCCTCCCGCTCCGCTTGAGGCGGAGCCTCCCTCTTTCTTGAGGCTGGAGCACCCAAGCGCGAGGAGAACCGCCAAGAGGGCGGCAATCCCCAGGTGGAGGAGACGGGGAGAGCGAGGCATGGGGAGGATTGCTCCTTCGAGTTGGGACATGGCGACGGAGCCAGTTCTTCCCGTCAACATGCCCTTGTTTGCCGGTTAGGCGACGGGTATGGTGGCACGATGCCGCTCCGGGATGCAAGGAATGATCGGGTTTCCGGGCTTCTGAGTCTACTTCAGAGTCGGAACCTGGTGATGGGGGTGGTGAATGTCACTCCGGATTCGTTCAGCGATGGAGGGCTGTTCCTGGATCCGGAGCGCGCGGTGGAGCATGCGCTTGACTTGGTGGAGGAAGGCGCGGACCTGCTGGATATCGGCGGCGAATCGACCCGCCCCGGCGCGGCGCCGGTTGAGGCGGCGGAGCAGATACGGCGTGTCCGCCCGGTGATTGCCGGAATCCGCTCGCGATCCGATGTCCCCGTCTCGGTGGACACGACCCGGATCGAAGTGGCCCTGGCCGCGTTTGAGGCGGGCGCCGATCTCGTGAACGACATCAGCGCGTTGCGGGACTCCCCGGAGATCGCTGAATGGGTCGCGGAGGAGCGCGGCGGCTTGGTGTTGATGCACATGCGGGGGACCCCACGGACGATGCAGGCCCTCACCGAATACCGGGACCTGATCGGGGAGTCGCGGGACTTCCTCGCCGAACGCGCGGAAATGGCCCGATCGAGGGGAATCGCCGACAATCGAATCTGGATCGATCCGGGGATCGGATTCGGAAAATCGGTGGAGGGAAACCTCGATATTCTGAGGCATCTCACGAAATACGACGCGCTGGGGCATCCGGTGGTGGTTGGGGTTTCACGCAAGTCGTTCCTGGGGAAAATCCTCGCTCGTGAAGTGGGGGAGAGGCTCCACGCCACTCTGGCGGCCACCGCCTGGATCGCATCCCAAGGCATTCATCGGATCCACCGGGTGCATGATGTGGGGCCGGTCCGAGACTGCCTTCGGACCCTGGAAGCCATCCGAGGAGGGCATTGAGATGGATTCGTTCCTGACAGGCGCCAGGAACGGTTTGGACATCCTGGCCATCGCGGTCGCGGTGTACATGATTCTCCGCTTCCTCAAGGGAAGCCGCGCGATGAGCGTGCTGTATGGCCTGCTCACCCTGGGCGGCGTGTATGTCCTGGCTCGTACCTTGGGGTTCATGGCCTTCACCGAGCTGATCAACCGGCTGGCCGGGGTCGCGCTGATTGTTGTGGTGATCGTGTTTCAGCCCGAGATACGACGGGGTCTGGCGCGCCTGGGCGTGCATCCGATCTTTCAGCGGGTCTTTCAGTCCGACAAGGACATCATCCGGGAGATTGTCAAGGCGGCGAACCGCCTGGCCGCCAAGCGGAACGGGGCGTTGGTGGTTCTGACTCGCAGGAGCGGGCTCAAGGCGATCACCGACTCGGGAACTCGACTCGATTCCGAGGTTTCGGCGGACCTGATCGAGTCGATCTTCAACCCCTACTCGCCGCTGCACGATGGAGCCATCATTATCACCAAGGAGCGGATTGTCGCGGCGGGGTGTCTGCTCCCGCTCACGGAGCGCGAGCAACCGAGAGAGCTGGGGACCCGTCACCGCGCCGCGGTCGGCATCACGGAGGAATCGGACGCCGTGGTGGTGGTCGTGAGCGAGGAGCGTGGAAAGATTTCGCTGGCCCACAACGGGGAGCTGGCTCGCGACCTCAATCCGGACCAGCTGAACCGTCAATTGGCGACCATGATGGCGGGATTGGGCGAGGAAGACTAGGACCGTGCCATCGTTTCACAGAGTCTGGAGATCGCTCAAGCGCCTTGTCCGAGAGGACTGGGGCCTCATGCTCGTCGCGCTTCTGGTGGCCACCTTCTACTGGTGGGATGTGACCCGCCACCGCATGACCAGCCGTTATTTCTCGGACATCGAGGTCCGGTTCGTGAACCTCAAGCCGAGTCTTCGCGTGGTTTCAAAACACCCAAGGGTGAGCGTGACCGCCACCGGACCGAGCGTGCTGCAGGACCTTAAGGGGGGGGACTTCATCATGCGCGTGGACCTCGCTGACATCCAGGACGCCACCATGCACCAAGTTGTGCTCGATCCGGAGGGTTTTGTGCCCACCGTCATGGGCCTTTCGGCGGATGAAATCCGCGTCCGCCAGGAGGACATCTTCCCGAACAAGATTGAGGTGGAAACCGAGTGGAACGCGCGCGAGGCCAGATTGGTCCCGCGTTATCGAGGAACCCCCGCGCTCGGATACATCATTTCCGCGACCTGGGTGAACCCGGCCACGATCACGGTCGCCGGGAGCGACGCCGACCTGGCGAGGTATCGCACGATCCGGAATCGGAACGAGCTGGTTATTGATGGCGAATCCGGGGTCATTGAGCAGGTGTGGACTGTGGACGATCTGGAGATGGGCAATCTGGAGGTGGTCGGGGACCCCAAGCCGAATGTCCGTTTCAAGGTGTACATCAACCCATTCTTCCAAAAGAAACTGGTGACCGGGGTCCCGATCCAGATCGTGGAGCCGTCCGTGGCGGCGCCCCAGGCCGGGATCGAGCACTCGGTGGACCCAACCAGCGTGGACCTCGTGCTGCAAGGGGCGCGGACCAAGGTGGAATCCATCACGGCCAACTCTCTCACCCTGGAGCTGGACCCCTCTCAGTTTCCGCCCGGCGAGCAGGAGGTTCCGGTTTCTCGGCTCTCGCCGGTGAATCTGCCCGCGGGGGTTCAGATTCTCCAAGCCACGCCTCCCTCGGTCAAACTCTGGGTCGGTGGGCCGCATGAGCTCGGCACGGTGTTCCGGGACCTTTGGCGGGAGGTCCGCAGCTCCTATCTGTCGGGGAACCCACCCTCCAGCTCCACCGGAGCGATCCAGATTCTGGAAAATCTTCCCACCGCGATCCCGCTGTCAGCGACTCCGGAGAACAAACCATGACCGAACTCGGCGTGAACATCGACCATGTGGCCACGCTCCGCCAGGCGCGGGGAACCGATTACCCGGATCCCGTGGAGGCGGCGCGCCTGGCCGAAATCGCCGGCGCGGCTGGAATCACGGTGCATCTACGCGAGGATCGCAGGCACATCCAGGATCGGGATGTGTATCGGCTCCGCGAGACAGTGACCACCAAGCTCAACCTCGAGATGGCGGCGGTGGAGGAAATTCGGCGGATCGCGCTCGCGGTTCGCCCGGAGGAGGTCTGTCTGGTCCCGGAGCGCCGTCAAGAGCTCACTACCGAAGGGGGCCTGGATGTGACCTCGCATGAGGGTTTGCTCCAAGGTTTTGTGGGCGGGCTTCGGGACTCCGGAATCCATGTATCGCTGTTCATCGATCCCGACCCCGCACAGATCGAGGCCGCCAAGCGAGTGGGGGCGGACCTCATCGAGCTTCACACTGGGAAGTACGCCGAACTCGAAGAGGACCCGGCGGAGGAGGAGCTCCGCCGGATCGAGCGGGGAACCCAGCTCGGCCTTGATTTGGGGTTGCATGTCAACGCGGGCCATGGCCTGCATCTGGGGAATGTCGCCCCGATTGCGCGCATCCCTGGCATGGGTGACCTGAACATCGGACACAGCATTGTCGCCCGCGCGGTGTTTGTGGGGTTCGAGGCGGCGGTTCGGGAGATGGTTCAGGCCATCCGCGCGGCCTCCAGATCCTGATTGACATACAATGACCCAGGTTGCGACAGATTCGCGCCGCCTGCTCGGAGAGCTCCTGCTTGCGGTGGGGCTTGTGTTCCTGGCGGTGGGACGAATTCAGTTCGAGGTCGCCGGCCTTGAACTGAAGGTGGGCGAGAATATCGAGAATCTCCTTCCGCTGTTGCTCCTAGGGGGCGTGCTTTGCCGGCCGTTTTCCGGACCCAGCCTCGGTCGCGCGCTCTCACCTTTTGCGGCTGGATTCCTGCTTCTCCTTTTCGGGACTCTGGTGGGCCTCTTCAGTCAGCTTTCTCCGGATGCGCTCCAAGACTTCCTTCGTCTGCTCGGACAGGCGCTCTGCGGCTTCCTGCTGGCGCGTTGGGTGGCCTCGTCCGGGGCGCTTGAGCGTTGGCCGGGAGTGTTGTGGATGGCGGGGCATGCGCTGCTGTTGTGGAGGACCCCATGGGGGGACCCCACCAATCCCAACCTGGAAGGCCCTTTTCCACATCGCAACTTTCAGAGCGCCTTCTTCCTGTTGGCGTTCCCGACCCTTGCTTTCATCGGACTGGGAGGCGGGACCCTCGGTCTTGCGCGCTTGATTCCGGCGGCGGCGCTGGTCGCCGCGGAGCTTCTCTTTGTGATTCGATTCCAAAGCCGCGCGGGATTGCTGGGGTGCTCGGTCTGCGCCGCAATGCTGGCGTTCCTCCTATCCCGCCCGGAACGCTCGCGCCTTCGCCTGATCCTCCCGTTGCTCGCCGTGGCCGCGCTGGTGGCTGTCTTTGTGGTGGTCTTGGCCCCTCGTCTCGGGACTCTCGGACAGGAATTTGGAAACCCTTACGAACGCTCGCGCGTGGGAATCTGGACCGCCGCCGTGGATGGCTGGAGAAACCCCGCGAACTGGCTGAGGGGTATCGGCATGGGGGATGAGTTCGACCGAATCCTGGCGGACAGCCCCACGGGAAACCTGAACTACCACTACCGCCGCGCGCACTACCCCCACTCTCTTTATCTTCAGTGGTTGTATTGGGGTGGGATTATGGCGCTTGTGGGTTGGTTCGCGGTTCTCGCCGGGGTCTGGAGATGCCGTGCGGCAAGACCCGACGACTGGCGGGTGATCTTGCCGGCATCCGCGTTGTTCGGTTACGCCGCGATGGAGGTTTTTGACGCCTCCATCCGCGACCCGCGAGTCTCCGCGCTCCTGTGGTTCGATATCGGGTTGCTGGCCTGTTGGGCCCACCAGCCGAGCCTGTCCGGTCAGGAATCTCGAGGCGAGGAATGGAACGGGGTGAAACATTCCTGGGCGCAGCTCCTTCCGCTCTATCTTCCGCTGGCATGGGTCCCGATGTTCACCTTTCGTGAAACACTCGGGGTTCTTGTCACAGCCCTCTTTGTCTGGACAGCCGGTTCTCCCTTCTTTCACGACTGGCTCCGCGCCGGAGAGGGCAACGCGAAACCTGGGGTTTGGCGGCGGATAGCCATCCAGTTGTGGTCACTCCTGGCGGCGGCATTGCTGCTCCAGCTCTACCTCCCCGCTCTTCCCGAAAGCTGGCTAGCGCCGGGGCCCGCGCTTCTCATGGGCGGGTTGTGTCTCTTGTTGAGTTTCAGCCGACAAGGGGATGCGGCCTCCGGTGGAATGGGCGCGCCACTTCATCTGGGGTTAGGCTTTCCGCTTGCCCTTGGCGGTGGGCTGATGCTTTGCCTTGATTTGTCTCCACTCGATCTTCCCGAAGCATTTCTGCCGAGTGAAGGCTTGGCGACTGCTTTGGGATTGTCTCTGGCCCTCTGGGGACTGTGGCGTTTCCTTGCGCTGCAGGTCGGGCGCGCCCCATTCGAATGGGGTCCGTTCGGTCCTGGGGTCTATGAAATACGCGCGCTTGTCGTGGCGGGATTGGTTGTCCTGAGCGTCCTTCTCAGGGCGATTGGGGTCGAGACTTCGCGGCAGGGCTTGCTCGCGCGCGAGGAGGGGGATGTCCGCTCTTGGGAGCTCCTGATCCATCGGGCCAAAGCGCTTGATCTCCGCGGGCTGGAGAACCAAGTTCGGGGCTCCGCGCTCGCCTCCGCCGGGGTGCGAAGGGAGCCGGATCGATGGGTGAGCCTGGCGAAGGACAGCTCCGTGAGCCTGATCAACGAGGAGAACACCGCGCTGTTCGCCCGGTTCCTTGCGCGTGGGGGGAAAGCTCTGCCGGAGGACTATCTCCAGGTGGAGCGCGATGAGGCGGTTGGACTCGCCCTCGACTGGAATTCGAAGCGCTTCCTGATGCTCACCGCCGGAGGGAGGCTGGTGATTCTCGAAAACGGAATTCGGGCGGCCCAGCTGGTGGCCGAGGCAAGCCCTTTCGCGCACTGCCGACTCGACCGGGAGGGGAATCTGTTTGCCCTGGAGGCCAGGGGCGCTCTCCACCTCTGGAACGATCACGGGACCCGCAAAGTCTGCCCCGGCGGGCCTGAACCGATTTTTCGGAGGCTGTCGGTGGATCCCGGATCGGGACAACCTTGGGCCCTGGATCTCTACGGGAACCTGTACCACTCTCCATCGGAAAGGGGCTGGACACGAGATGAGCGCTTTGTTTCCGTCTCTCAATCAGGCGGAACGGTGTACGACATCGCGCGCGACCTGGCGATCTCCGCGAGTGGGTCGGTGAGTCTGCTCGACTGTTACGGGAGAATCTGGTCGGCCTCGCTGGATTCCCCGGAGGTCAAGGGTCCCTTGGAGGCGACTCATTACTGGCCGAGGAAACCGGTCGGGCAGTCGCTTCAGGCCGATTCCACCGGATTCACGGTCGTGGACCGTTTTGGTGGGGTCTATCTCAGCCCCTGGCCCACCTCGCCCGCGGTTCTAGCGTTGCGCGGGAGCCACTTGTTCCCAAGGAGCCTGCCGCGACGCGACCCGGATGTGGTGGATCATGTGTTTCTCTCGGATAAGCGTTGGATCTATCTCCTCACAAAGTCTGGAAGGATTCTGACCAACACCCGCTGGCATGGGGTGTGGGCGGAGTGAGGGCGCGGATGAGGATCCTGGACCGGGCGATCCTGTTCCTGTTGATGGTGGGCTGGGTGGCCGTGGGGCTGGTGGTGGACCCTTATTGCGCGGTCCCCTTCCGGGATGAGAAGCATTCCATCTTCCTGGTGGTCTCGGGGCTGCTTGGGGTGACCGCCGCCCTCGCGCTGTTCACCAGGGGCGTATCGAGGAAGCTCCTGAGAACCATCTGGTCGCTCGTTCCACTAGGAGGGCTGTTCATCTGGAGAACCCTGGAAAGCCTGCGGGATCCCGGGGCGCTTGGAGCCATCGAGCCGGGGCTTCCCGCCAGGACCGACTATCTTCTGCGGATTGTGGCGCCGCTCATCGGCGGGATGTCGGCATGGATCGCGAGCTCGGAGCTCACACTCACCGGGCGACGAGTTCGAGCGCTGGGAGCGGTGATCCTGGGCCTTGTCTCCGTGGAGGTGGTCGGAGCGTTGTGTGAGGTTGCGGGGTCCTTTTTGGGCCATGATTGGCAACCTTTCTTTTTCGGAGCAACCTTGTCCGAGGCGCGGGGGGGTCTCAAGGCCGCGCTTTTTGGGAGCATCGGCAACCCCAATTTCCTGGCCTCCTATCTCGCTCTGCTTATCTTGCCGGTTCTGGCTCTTGGATGGTCCCAGCAGGGGCGAATCGGTGTCCGCGCGCTCAGCGTTGCCGCGGCGATCCTTTCAATCGCCTTGGTGGTGATGTCCCGCTCCAAGGGGGCGCTGCTGGCCCTTGCGGGGGCCAGCCTCCTCACCTTGCTGATCGGCCGCGGGAGGGCCGGTCGCCGCGAGCCTGGCCCAAGGCCCCCTGTCAGCCGGTGGTTGGTTGCGGGGGGGTTGTTGATCGTGGTGGTGGCTGTCTCCGCGGGTGTCAGCTCCGTTTCCTCCGGTTCGCACCGGGAGAGCTACATCGAAAGTTGGGGAAAGTCCTTGCGTCTACGGGGGGAAAGCGCCTCGCAGCGAGTGCTCTTGGCCTATGTCGGGTCGCGGATGTGGGAGGAGACTCGTTGGGCGGGAGTCGGACCGGGGGAGTTCCGTCTCCGGTTCCTCCCGGAGGTTGCGGAGGCGCTCTCCGAGGAGGGCGAGGCGCTGAGCGCGCGGGTGGCCAAACTCAAGTCTCTGCGCCCGGTCCATGTCCACAACGACTACTTGGAACTCCTGATTGAATGGGGTCTGCTCGGGTATGCCTCGGGGGTGGGGTTCCTTGCGCTCGCCTTCGCGAGCGCGCTCCGCGCGCTGGGTAAGTCCTCGGGGGAGGCCCACCGATTTCGGTTGGGTCTGCTCGGGGCCGCCCTGGCGGCGGCGCTCTATGCGCTGCTCGAATTTCCAGTCCACCTTCCCACGCATCTCATCTTGGCGGCGTCGTTCCTCGGCCTGGCGTGCGCGCGCGGGGAGGAGTCCGAGGCTGCCGAGGGGCGCTCGGCGCGTACGCTTGGAGCGGTTGTGGGAGCGGTGGTTCTGGTTTTGGGGACTTGTCTTGTTTGGCACGGAGTCCAGGTTTACCGGGCCTCTCGAATGGCTTGGAGCGCGGGGGAGCTCGCGACGGGTGGCGGAGCCGAACGAAACCGCGCTGTGAGCCTCATGAAACGCGCTGTCCTGGCCGACCCCGGGAATGCGGACCTGGGGCTGTTGCTCGCGCAGTTTCAGTGGAAGCTGGAGGGGCTTCCCGCCTCCGCGCGGGGAACATTGCGCCGAACCGCTCGGATTTCGGATGACCCCAATACGGCCTTGGTGGAAACCGAGATACTGGTTGCCGAGGGCAAATTCACTGAGGCCGTCGGGGCGCTCGCTCCGCTCCTCGAAGTGGGGCCTTTCCTTCCGGGCGTGGGGTATCTGGAAGGGAGGATTCTGGAGGCGCGAGGCGAGACCGAGAAAGCCGCCGAGGCCTACCGTCGCGACGAGGCCGCCATCGGGAACCGTCCCGAGGTCCGTCACTTGGACCAACCCCTCCTCCATCTCCGTTACGCCGGTGTGCTCGAGACCTTAAACCAACCCCGCGAGGCGCTGGAGCAATACCGCAAGCACCTCAAGGCTCTCGGTGACCGGGGAAGCAACATCCCCGTCGCTCACCTCCGGATGGGGCGCATCTATCGCGACCAACTCCAGGATTATGTGGCGGCTGAGGACGCTTTCAGAGAGGCCCTTTCGGCGGCTGAGCGCGGCGGCTCGGCGGGGGAGGTCGAAAACGCACGCCGGGAGCTGGCCGAAACCCGGAAGCGCAAGCTAGAGGCCACGCCCCGATAGGTCCTCTCCACTGCATGCCGGATTTGCCCGTGGTATGCTCCCTTCACCATGGATTCCATACAGGTTGAAAAAAGCCCCCCCCTACATGGGGAAGTTCAGATCAGCGGATCCAAGAACGCGGCGTTGCCGATCATGGCCGCCGCGCTCCTCTGCGATGAGCCGGTGGTTCTCGGGAATGTGCCGGACCTGGCCGACATTCACGGCATGGAGCGACTCCTCTGCAGCATGGGCGGGGTCACGCACTACGATTCCGCCGCCAAGCGGCTCTCGATCGACCCCAGCCGCGTGCGCTGGATCGAGGCGCCCTACGACCTGGTGCGGAAGATGCGCGCTTCGTTCTTTGTGTTGGGTCCGTTGGTCGGCAGACACCGTCACGCGCGGGTTTCGATGCCCGGCGGGTGCGCGATCGGCGCGCGCCCGGTGAACATCCATCTCAAGGCGCTGGAGAGCCTGGGGGTCCGGATCGAGGTCGAGCATGGGTATGTGGTGGCGGATGGAAGCAAGCTCCGCGGGGGACCGGTCAATCTCGATTTCCCAAGCGTGGGGGCCACCGAGAACGCCCTCTGCGCGGCGGTTCTCGCGCCGGGGGAGACCGTTATCGAAAACGCCGCGCGCGAGCCGGAGGTGACCGATCTCGCCGATTTCCTGGTGGCCGGGGGAGGGAAGATTGAGGGACAGGGAACCTCAACCATCCATGTCCAGGGGGTGGACCGGCTCTCGGTGAAGAGTTACCCGATCATCCCGGATCGCATCGAGGCGGGGACTTATCTCGCGGCGGCGGCGCTCGCGGGGGGCGAGGTTCGCGTGCGCGGGTGCCGTCAGAAGGATTTGACCGCGTTTCTCGCGGATCTACGCCAGACCGGCACGGAGCTGGAGGTGGAAAGCCAGGGATCGCTTGATGACATTGTGGTCCGCCGGAGCGGGCCGATCCAACCGATCTCAGAGGTGGTCACACTGCCCTTCCCCGGATTTCCAACCGACCTGCAGGCCCAGATGATGGCCGTCTTGTGTCTCGCGGAGGGGGCGAGCATTGTCCGGGAGACCATTTTCGAGAACCGCTTCATGCACGTGAGCGAGCTCAATCGCATGGGCGCGGACATCACCATCAACGGCAACACCGCGATTGTGCGAGGGGTCAAGACCCTTTCCGGGTCTCCGGTGATGGCCTCCGACCTGCGCGCCTCGGCGGCGTTGGTGATCGCGGGGTTGGTGGCGCGTGGGACCACGGACATCCTGCGGGTCTATCACCTGGACCGCGGATACGAGCACATCGAAACCAAGCTCGCCGGATTGGGCGCGAAGGTGAAGCGGGTCCGAACGGGCGCGTGAAAGCTCGAGCTCCTCATTGACTGGAAATCAACGGGATCCCTGATCCAGGATTTCATTGTAAGCACGGAAGGAGCATTTCTTGAATTGCGGTGATCGGCACTCAATCCGGATGTGTTGTCGAAGAGACCCACCCCTGGTTCAGAGATTCACCATCTCCCCCGTGACCACCGATCGGTCCACCGCCTGAGTGAGCGCCAGGGTCTTGAGCGAGTCCGTGTAGTCCGAGCGCGCGAGCGCGCGGTCTCCGGTCCGGACAAGTTCGATGAAAGCCTCCATCTCGGGATAGTGCAACTGGGACTCCTGCGCGAAGACTGCCTTCTTCCCATCGATCTGCCCCTCGGCGCGGTTTTCGCTCAGGTGAAGGGTTAGGTCGAAGTTGTCCCCGAACAGGGTCATCTCAATCTCCCAACGTGGGAACGCCCAGGTGTGCAGGTGGCTCGCGACAACCCCGGTTTCGAGCTCCAACTGAATGGCGACTGTTTCCTCGGTGTTGATCCCAGGCCCCTTCGGACACATGAGATTGTTCCCGAAGGCCGAGATCCGTCGGGCCTCAGCGCCCGTGGCATGCCGGATCAAGTCGAGGATGTGCAACGCCTGGTCCCCGATCAGCCCTCCGGAGAGCGACTTGTCGTAGTAAATCGGCGAACAGCGCTCGCGCGCCTCGGGAAACATCATGTCCGCGAAGTAATGACTCCGGATGCCGTACACCTGACGCCCCGCGATGGCCTCCAGAGCCGGGCGCACAAACTCGGCCCAACGGAAAACAAAACCCACCATGTGGGGGTGATCCGATTCCGCGAGGAGCGCGCGGATCTCCTCCCCTTCCTCGAGAGTCACCGAGGGCGGCTTTTCCACAAACACCGGAATCCGCTTGTCCACACAGGCCCGGATCGGCTCCAATCGCACCTTGGGCGGGGTGCAGAGTAGCACCCCCTGGAGGTCCTCTTTCTCCAGCATCTCGTGGAAATCCGCATACCCGCGCCCACCGAAGGCTTCTATTCGGTTGGAGAGCACACGCTCGGAGAGATCGCACAGCGCCGCAATCTCCACCCCTTCCATCTGTCTCAGATTCTCCAAGTGAACCCCGGAGATTCCACCCACCCCGATGACACCGATGCGAACAAGAGACATCAAAATCGCTCCGAATTTGTGAAATTAGAGGCAAACTCTATCATGTTTGCCTGGGTGTCTCACCCCTCAAGGGTCCCGCTTCGCCCTTTGAACTCCGGGGGGCCTCTCCTATAGTCTCGGCCCGGATAGCCGCGCCGTGGGGTGGGGCTGCGGGTCGGGTGAGATGACTTGATAGGCGGCGCCCGGCGGGGGGAGAGGGGAAAAACCATGAGCAAATTCACCGGGCAAGGTTCGCGCCCGAATTCAATTCTCTTTTGGGTCCTGTTACTGGTCGCACCCGGGCGCTCCTTGGCCGGAGAGAGTGATCTCGTTCACTTCACCTTGGCGGACATGGATGGGGATCGCGACCGGGATGTGGTCGTGGCGCGCGACGGCACCATCTCGGTCCTCCTCAACTCCGGGAACGCCAGCCTGATGGCCACTGCTCCGATCTCGGCCACCCAAGTGTCCCGCGTGGCCGCGGGAGACATCAACGGGGATGGCCTCCCGGATGTGGCCTCGCTGCAACAGAATCTGGGGACACTCGTGGTCCACCTAAACAGCGGGAATGGTCAGATTGCCTCGGGAACATCTTTCGTCGTGGGTGGAGACCCATCTGCGATCGCGCTGATCGACCTGGACCGAGATCGCGACCTGGATATCGCCGTGACGCGGCGCGCGGCAGGTGATGTGTTCTTGTGGTTCAACGACGGAACAAGTCTGTTTCCCCTTTCCGCCACGGTGACCGTGGGGGCCACTCCACACCTGCTCCTTCCGAGTGATATCGACCGGGACGGATTCCCGGACCTGGTCGTGTTCCATGACACGCAACCGCCCCGGTTGCACATCTTGAGGAACCTCGGAAATCGGAATTTCGAGGGGCGGCCGCCGATGGACCTCGGCTTCACCCCAAGCGGGGGAGCTGCGGCGGACCTCACTGGAGATCGACTGCCGGACTTGGCGCTCGCGGATTTCACCTCGGACTCGCTTCAGATTCTGAGGAACGAAGGGGAGTTCCATTTCGTGGCGGGGGATGTCATTCAAGCCGGTTCCGGGCCAACCTCCATCGCCGCGCGGGATATCGACTCGGACGGGGACTCCGACCTTGCCATCGCGAATGCTCCCGAAGTGACTGGGGCAACGCGCGGAGTGCTTCTGCTCTTCAATAACGGGGATGGGACCAGTTTCTTCAGCAATCTGGTGCTGACACCCGATAACTCCGTTCCGCTTCAGGTGGAAATTGCGGACATGAATGGGAACTGCCGTCCCGACATCGTGGTGGCCCTGGAACGTGTCGAGCCGATAAGGATTGTGCTGAACGAGATCGATCCCCCTCCGCTCTTGCCGCATGGGCTTTCGGAACTACTGATGGACCGTCTCGACCAGGAGATCGAAGCCCTCGATTTATTCTGCGGCGCTCGTCGGTGGTACAGGCAACCCTAACGGGGCGAGATTCGATAGGCTTCGTAATACTCCTTGGCCGCTCCTGCGAGGGAAGGTCTCCAGAACTCGGTATAACCCCAGGTGACCAAGGCTTCGGCGTATTCGGCGGCGATCTCGATCTTGTGCTTCAGCTTCTCCAGGGGAACTCGCCGCCAGTGGCTTCCCTGGCCGCCAAGGTCCACTTCGGCGCGAATCTCCTTATAGGCTTCGACACTCGCCACATCCAGCTCGGCGGACTCCACATTTCCCCAGAAGGCGGCTCCGGCCCGGTTGCAGGCTTCTCGCCCGGCCTCGAGGAACGGTCGCCGCTCCTCAAGGGAGTAACAGGCCAGATGCTCGCCGCTGTCCTGAAGCACCAGGATGTCGATCTCGGTTCTTTTCAGTGTCTCCGCCCAGAACCGAGTGAATTCCTCGGGGGCAATCCACTCGAAGCCGAGCACCCCCTTCCTGTCCAAAAGAAAGAAGGGGGAAAGCATGACCGGCTTTCCGGGAGATTCCTTGGCGCACCGTTTGCGAATTCCAGCCAAGAGCGACTGGTACTCCTTGGCGTACTCGCCGGTCGCGTGGTGGGTTTCGTATCCGATATACCAGCCCCAGAACGAGGGATACCCGGCGTACTTTTCGAGAACCTCTGGAATGAGCTCTTCGTTTTCCTGGGCTTCCTTGCGCCAATCCACATCCTTCCACCAGCTCGAGGAGGTGTGGGTTTCCAGGACCACGCGCATGCCAAGCCGCTCGGCCTCCTTGAAGAGGATCGGGTACGGGTCCGCGCACTGCTTTTCGTGGACCGCGCGCAGGACATGGGTGGTGGAACAGAGCCACAGGAGATCGAAGCCGATTTCTTTTTGCGCGGCGATCTCTGTCTTCCAGAAGGCCTCGTCCGCTTTGCTTACATCCGAATACAGCCACCAGAGCGCGCCTCGGATTCGTTTGTCAGGGACCGGTTGTGTGGGCCCCATGCTTGCGGCAGCCGGCACGGCCAGGGATGCCGCGCCCCCGAGGCAAAAGGCCCTTCGACTCAACCCCTGGCGCATGATGTCTTTCTAAAAATCGATGGCTCCCTGGCGTAAGACGACCGGCTCCTTGCCGGTCAAGTCCACCACGGTGCTCGGGATCGGTTCGTCGTTGGGGATAGTTTCCCGCCAGGCCCAGTCCACGCGCGAACGAATGGCTTGCGGAACCATCTCCAGCGAAAGCGCCTCCATCCTCCCGGATTCGTTGGCGGAGGTGGCTGCAATCGGGGACTGTAGATGCTCAATCACATAGCGGAGCTGCGGGTGATTCGGCATGCGCAGGGCCAGGGTGCCGTTCCTCTGGCAGTGATACGATAGCGAGATCGCCTCCCGTGAGGCCGGAACCACAACGGTCAGTGCTCCGGGCCAGAGCGCTTCCAGACGTTTCCGGTGGGAGGCCCTGATCTTACCGGCCAAGCGTCGAAAGCTGTCCCAGCCGCCGATCAGGAGCGGTAAGGTTTTGTCAATCGGACGGTTCTTCATGCGGTAAATGACCAGAGTGCTCGCTGAGGAGGTGGCCACACACCCGAGGCCATAAACCGTGTCGGTCGGGAACAATCCCACCTTCCCGAGCCGCAGGAGTTCGACGACTTCCTGGAGCTCGGTCGGGCTGAGCGGGGAGTTATAGGTGTTTTTCAAGGCCCGCCTCCACGAAGAGTTGGGAGAGATTAGTTCCCCCGCCGTGCTTAGGGAAGGAATAGCCCGGAACAGTTGGGCTTGAGGCCTGTCCATCCTACCTCCCCAACAGCATGATTTGTGGGTAAACTGAAGCCTTAGAGGGGCGCGGTGAAGGCCGCGCGCCTTAAGGAATCGAGGTTTCAAGGGTGAAGAGCCATCTTTTTCTGAATTCCATCGTTCGGCCCGCGCGGTATGTGGCCGGAGAATACAACCTGAAGCCCCTCAAGGGCGCCGCCCAAGTCAAATGGTGTTTTGCGTTCCCCGATGTGTATGAGGTCGGGATGTCCTTCACGGGGATGAACCTCTTGTATGGCCTCCTGAACGGCGCGGAGGAGAGTTCTTGCGAGCGGGTCTTCGCGCCCTGGGTGGACGCGGAACGAAGGCTTACGGAGCTGGGCCTGCCGCTCTCCAGCCTGGAAACCGGAACCCCGCTCGGGGAGTTTGACATTCTCGGCTTTTCCCTTCAGCACGAGATGAATTACACGAATATCCTCACCATGCTGAGCAGCGCCGGGATTCCACTTCTCCAAGCGGAGCGCGACCACCATCACCCGCTGATCATCGGGGGCGGAGCCTGCGCGTATAACCCGGAACCCGTGGCGGACTTCTTCGATGCCTTTGTGATTGGGGATGGCGAGGAGGTGGTCTTGGAGATCAACCGGCTGCTCGCGGAGATGCCGGTGAAGTCGGCCCCGCGCGACCAACTGCTGCGCGCGTTGGCCGGAATACCCGGGGTCTATGTCCCCTCGCTCTACACAGTCTCCTATCACTCGGACGGGACCGTGGCGGGGTTCGCCAAGGCCTATCCGGAGCTCCCGCTCCCGGTCGAGGCGCGTAAGGTGAAACTCAGCGGAGCCTACTTCAACTCCACGCCGATGGTGGCCTCGACCGAGACGGTTCACGCCCGCGCGGCGATCGAGGTTCTGCGCGGCTGCACGCGCGGCTGCCGGTTTTGCCAGGCGGGCTACCTCACCCGTCCCGTGCGCGAGAGACCCAGCGAGGAGATCATCCGCCTTGCGCGTGAGATGATGCGGAACACCGGGCTGGATGACCTCTCGCTCCTCTCCCTTTCCACCGCGGATCACAAGAATTTGCCCGGGATCATCGATGGGCTGATGGAGGGTTGGGACCGTTCGCTCAAGATCTCGCTCCCTTCTCTCCGGATCGATGGGTTCGACTTGCGGGTCGCCACACGGCTGGCGGAGCTCCATCAGACGGGATTTACGTTCGCTCCGGAGGCGGGCACGCGCCGTCTGCGGAAGGTGATCAGCAAGGACCTGGGCGAGCGGGAGATTTTCGCCACCCTTGAGGGGGTGTTTCAGCGCGGCTGGCAGACCATCAAGCTGTATTTCCAGATGGGGCTTCCCACTGAGACATACGATGACCTGGATGGGCTGGCGGATTTGGTGCGACGGGTCCGCGACCTTCTGGTCCGAAAGGTCCCCAAGCGACCGAAGCTCAATGTCTCGGTCAACCCGCATGTTCCCAAGCCGTTCACCCCGTTTCAGTGGTTCGGACAGGATGACCTCCCGAGCTTCCAGGAAAAGATCCGTTATCTCAAACGCATTCTTCCGCGCGGGCCGGTGAACTTCAGTTACCATGACCCGCGCCTCTCGGTTCTCGAGGGAATCATGGCCCGCGGGGACCGTCGCGTGGGAAGGGCGATCCTGCGGGCCTGGGAGCTGGGGTGCCGTTTTGATGATTGGCGGGAGACCTTCCACTTCGACAGCTGGATGCGCGCCTTCGAGGAAACCGGGGTCGAGGTTGCCTTCTACAACCAGCGGGAACGAGGCAAGGATGAAGTGTTCCCCTGGGAGCTTGTGTCCTGTGGGGTCGAGCGGAGCTATTTCCGGCTCGAATGGACAAGGGCCATGAAAGAGAAGGCCACTTACGATTGCCGGGACCGCCGCGGCTGTACGCTCTGTGGCGTCTGCACGGAGACCTATCGGCATGATCTCTACCCAGCCGAGACCTTGGAGGGAGGGCCTTCGCTTGTGGATCTGGCGTCGCTGCTCTCAAGCGGGAAGGAGCGGGACAAGTCGGAAGCTCCACATTTGGAGGAGGAGCCGGGCCTATGCGCCCTCATCTCCTCGGAGCTCGAACTGGAGCGGAGCGAGGCGCCCTCTCAAGATGTCGCCTTAAGGACGCTGCGTCTCCGTTTCTCGAAGACCGGCCCCGCGCGTTGGCTCTCGCAGCTCGATCTTCAGCGTGTCCTAGTCCAGACCTTCCGCCGCGCGGAGCTGCCGCTGGCGACCTCCACCGGGTTCAATCCCAGGGCGCAGCTCTCCTTCGCGATGGCCTTGCCGGTCGGGACAGAAGCCTATTCGGAATGGGTGGATGTGGATGTCCGCGCGGAAGGCTTGGTGGACAGCTTGAGTGTCGGGGACCTGTTGGCTCGTCTATCCGGTGTCAGCGCCCCCGGCATCACTTTTCAGGAAGCAGAATGGATTCCAGCGGGCTCCCCTTCGCTGGCGCACTCCGCCCGTCGCCTCGAGGGGGAGGTCCGCTGGATCCCTGAAACGCCCACCCCTGAGCAGGTCTATGAGGTCCTACGGGAGGGCATCGCGCGATACGAGAAGACCGGCTCGCTTCTCGCGCATCGCGCGGCCCGCGAGGGAAAACCGGCCAGGACCGTGGAGCTCGCGCCATTCATCGAATCCCTCGAATTGGAACTGGAGGAGGGGTTGCCCGTGCTCCGGGCGACTCTAAGCGTGGAGGGGGGTCGAACAGTCCGTCCGGATGAGGTGGCGCTGGCCCTGGCGGGGTCGGAACCGCTCGAACCGGTGTATCTGGATGTCCGCCGGGTCGCCTTGATCCTGGAAAGCAACCTTCACGCGCTGCCGGCAGTGGGCGGGAACCGGCGCTAACCGGCTCCCGCTCGGACCATCAAGCGGTCTCTCTCAGTCTTTGATTACTTCATTCCCTTCAGAAGGTCGATCAGGTCGTTCGATTCGATATTTCCATTCCCATCCAGGTCGGCGGGGTTCCCCTGGTTGTTCCGCTGGTACTCCTTGGAGAACCCAAACAGGTCGAGCCCGTTGACCGCGTTATCCGTGTTGATATCGGAAGCGGCCCAAGTCTTCATCTCAAGCGCGAGGCTCCGGCCCCCCGCCGCGAGCTGGATCGAGCCGCCTCCCGAAGCGACGTCCAGAATCACCGCGCTTCCGGAGTCCTTGACCTCGGCGCGCAGGCGACGTGGGAGGTCGCCGATCGGCTCCACGGTGAGGACAGCCTCCCCGGCGCTGGTCGAAAGGACCGTGAGCGGGATGCGAACCCCCGCGCGCACATCCGAGGGTGAGCACATGTCACGCAACAGGATGCCTGTCGCGCCCCACCCGGCGCGATTGACATAGAAGTCAAATTCGAGGTCGCTCGGGCGCGCCCAGGGTGGGAAGATCGACTCGACATCGGCTCCATCCAACCCGGCGCTCGCGCCCGGATAGGCCCCCACCACCAGGGTCCGGACCTCGCCCTCGGCGGAGGTCAGGGTCAGGCGATAGCCCCAACCCTCTGGATCCACCTTGTCCGGAATCTCCTGGAGGTCTTGGGGGACCTCATCGGCGGCCTCTTTGTCCCCGCTCTTGTTGGTGAAATCGAAGATCTGCGGCCAAGGCGTGCTGTCGTTGACCAGGGGCGGACGGTTAAACACAAAGCGGGTGTCGCGCGAGGCCGCCAGGCCATATTGCACGAAGCACCCCTCCGTCGGGCGAAGGGTTCCATTCCAGGGACTGAACAAGACCGGAATCTCCGGGTCGCCCTGAATCTCCAGGAACTGCTCACCCACCCAGCGGTTGAATCGGCGCACCGATCGAACCACATCCGGAACCGGAATCGCGGTCAACGAAGAGGTCGGCAGTCCCGTTCCCGGATCCTCGACCGCCTGTTCATAGACCCGGATCGAGAAGGCGTAGGGGTTTCCGATCTGGATCGCGGTCGGGAACGTGAGCGGGGTGTTCAGCGGACGCGACTGGTCATAGGACCCCTCCCAAACCGTTCCGAGGGAAGGAAACGCCACTCGCGGGTAGTTCGCAGCGGGCTGGTTTGGTGCGTGGTTCAGGAAATAACCATCGAGGGTAATGTCCCCCGGAATGCGACGCACCATCGAAAACGCTTCTCCCGGGTTGATGATGGTGGTCGGCTCAAGCAGCGGGTTGGGGGGATTGTATCGGGCGAAAGACACGTTCTGGGTCCGCGCCGGATCCCAACGCACGGCGTGGAACGGCGTGGTGCTGACATTGATCAGACCGAAATCATCCTCCAGTTGGTTCCGCAAGGTGGAGCCGAATAGGGTCGGGTTGAAGGGACGATCCAATCCAACCACCGGGAACGAAAACATCTGCCAGTGGCTTGGCGCGCAGTCGCCGCAGAAGTGCGGGAACCCGCGCCGCAGAAGGTCATCATCCCGATAGGGGCTGACTGTCACCTGGAGCCCCGCGTTCAGCGGGTTGGTGCATTCGCCGCGCACCCGAATGGTCGTGGGGCCGTGCAGCAAAGTCGGGAGAGGCGGGTTGGTCCCATTGATCGGAGTCCCAAATGAGGTGTTCACCGGGATCTGAACTTGCACGGTGACAAACTGTGTCTGGCCCGGTGTCAGCTCAAATTCGGCGGGCAGGATTGCAATGTTTTCGTGACCGATGGTCGGGGTTGAGCCATCCGCCGGAAGGAGGATGTTCTGAAGCGCCAGGTGGATCGGGCCGCTTTGGACAAAGCCATCCACCTCGGCGACCACAAAGCTCCCCAGGAGATGGGGTTGGACTCCATTCCCCGCTCCGACCTCGCCCGCGAGATCGAGGTTCAGGTCTTGGAGCGCCAACCGCGGCCAGCGCACGAAGGTGGAGACCACATCCGAAAGGTCGCCATCCACGGTGGACGCGCGGATGCGGACCTCGGTGTTGTTGACCGGGAGTCGAGCGCCATCCGGCGCGCCGAGATGCAGCACCCACGAATCAAAGCCCTCGCGAATGGTGGCGACTTGGTCCACCGGCGCGAAAGCTCCGCCGTTGATACTGAATTCCACCACGTTGATCGGGTCGGCGGGACAGGATTGGACAAAGCCCTGGATCTGCACATCCGGATCGGTGATGCAGACTTCCAGCGGGCTGGGGGCCTCCAGAGTCACCATCGGCTGGACGCTCAACACCTCGATTTCGACAAAGCGGATCTCGGAGATGTCGCCATCCACGGTGACCGCGCGAACCTCAATCCGGTTCCGACCGTTCGTGGCGGGGAAGATGAAGGGGAGGTTCCCCCCCGCGCCGGGAGGACCGAGGTTGATGACATAGTTGGTGAAGGCCTCGCGCGGAGTGGCCAGTGACACCCCCGCGGTGAGGAACGGTCCGGCCGGGTTGGCGGTCACATTGCGGAATTCCACCCGCTCAATCGGGTCGGCGTCGCAAGTGGCCGCGAAGCCGTGCAATTCGACATCCTCCACGTCATCACAGACAGTGACCACGGCCTCGGATTCGATGGTGACATTCGGACTGACGCTCAGAACCTCGACGACCACGCTGACCACGGCGGAAACCGCGCCGCTCGCGGTGATGGCTCGGACTGAAATGGTGCGGTTGCCCGAAGCGGGCAGGTTCGCTCCCCCGGGCGCGCCAAGGTGGACCACGTAATTGACAAAGCTCACGCTCGAGGTGGCGATGTTCACCCCGGCCGTGGTGAACCCGGACCCCGTGTTCACCTCCACCCGGTTGATCGGATCATCGTCGCAGGAGGCGGCGAAGCCGTGGAGCTCCACATCCTCCACGTCATCACAGACTGTCACCTGGGAAGGCGATTCGATGGTCACCATGGGGGTGACCTCGATGACCCGGATCTCCTTCTGCCGGACATCGGTCACCTCGTCGCCGGCCGTGATCGCGCGGACCTCGATCACGTTGGAATTATTGGGCAGACGAGCGCCGCCGGGAGCCTCCAGGTCGATGGTGTAATGGACCAAGACTCCCGAATCCGGCGCGGTCGCCACTCCGGTGTTGGTAAAGACCGCGAAGGGGCTGCCCACCGGCGCGTTGACCAAGCGCCACTCCACCCCCACGATCGGGTCATCCTCGCAGGAGCCGGCGAAGCCTTCGATTGCGACCGCCGCGGCGTCATCGCACACGGTCACAATGTCGGGACCGCTGATGGTGATCCCGGTCTCGCAGGGGAGAGTCACCAACCAGGCCCCGCGTCCCATCGTGCCGACCGCGAGCACATCATCGACGGGATCATATTGCAGGTCATAGGCCAGCGTGTTCGGCAGATTGGTCCCGATCTCGTTCCAGGTTCCCAGGTCATTGGTTCGTGTCCGGAAGACCCCGATGTCGGTTCCGACAACGACCACATCAAACCCCGCGCGCGGGACATACTCCAGCGAGCGCAGCACGCCGACTCCGGTCAGATTGCCGGTGATATCTTGCCATGTCGCACCCGCGTCCGGAGTGAAATACACCTGATCGGCATCGATGACATAGGCTTCCATCCAGTCTTCCGGGTTGACCACGATGTCCAGGACATTGGAGCCGCCAGGGAAAGGCGCCGCGGTGGGGCCGACTGGGCCGCCTTGCACGGTGCGGACAATCACCTGCTGGAGGGAGCCGACATAGAACACGCCCGGATTGTCGACCCCATTGCGCCGGCCGCCGTAAACGACAGCGTTTTCAACGGCGTTGGCGTTGGGCAACAGGTTTGGCCCCAATCCCGGTCCGACCTCGAAAAGGTTGTTGCCCTGATCAAAAGACTCATAGATGGAGTTGTCGGCGATAATCAGAAGGCGAGTGGGGATGAAGCGGTTGAGCTCCACCGGGGTGAGGAAACGCGCGACCAGGGCCGCGCCGGTGGCGGAGACGGTCAGACCAGCAACTGTTCGTCCGCCGAGGGGCGCGTTGTTGTTATCGAAAGCCTGATAGCCGAAGCCCCCTAGGCTCTGGCTGCTCCAATAGCGGATCGAGCCGTTGGGAACGGTGAGCGTGTCAATCTTCACATCGCCGCCATCGGCCACGCGAACCGCGGTCCAGCTCGGGTTGCCTGGGGAATCTTGGAGACCTGTGCCGTTGTCCTGGTGCCCGGTCAGGAGCACATCGGCGATGGTGTCGTAGGCGATGTCGTGAACCTCGGTCACGCGCAGGTCCCCCACGATGGAGAACCAGTCGCCGGTGTTGTTCTGGGGGTTGGTGCGCCGGAAAACGCCGCCGTCATCGCCCTCGATGATGTTCCCGTTGGCGTCGAAGGCCATTTCGCGCGAGTCGGCGTGCGGCGAGCTGCTGTTGGCTGTTCCGCCGCCCGCCGCGCCGAGGGCGTTGGAATGGGTCAAGTGCGCCCACTGGGTCCCCGCGGCCGCGGCGGCGTTGCCCCGAAACAGGCGCCCAGAGAAGTCCGTCGCGCCGATCGAATTCGGCCAGGTGGTGGGGGACATCCCCTCGTTGGCGTGCGGCTGACGGTCGCCGCCGACATACACGATGTTGGGGTTATTCGGGTCGGCGACAATCGAAAAGTGAATCCCGCCCTGCCCGCCGGGTTTCTCGCGCGGCTGGAGACCGATGGCGCCGGTGTTCTCGTTGGTCACGACTTGGTCCATCTGGTTCCAATTCCCGCCGCCATTCGGAGAGTTGAAGAACCCCGCCAAGCGTCCGTTATTGATGATCCCCACGAACACGTTGTTGCTGTTGCCGACCGCGATCTCGATGTTGTTTGTGTTGGCGTCGCTGATCAGTCCATTCATCGCGGGGCTGCTGACACGATTCCAGGTCTGCCCGAAGTTGGTGGACTGGTAGATTCCATTCTGGGCTCCGGCTTGCGAAATGCCGGTGTAAGCGGTCATTCCGTTGACAGGGTCCACGAAGAGGTCGAAGGCGCGACCGGCCAGGGGTAGATTGCTGCCCGCCATCCCCGAGATTCGGGTGAACATCTGGCCGCCATCGATGCTTCTGTAGATCCCGGTGTTATTGGTATTGGAGTTGTTCACCGAAACCAGGATGGTGTTTCCTCGCGCGGCGACTCCCGAGATGTTCAGGCCCGCAAGACCGCCGTCGAGCACGGTCCAGTTGGCGCCGCCATCGGTGGTCCGAATAACCCCGATGCGCGCCCCTCCGGTTCCGAGATAGGCGCTGGTGCGGCCCGTTCCGCCGATGAGGGTGTTGAAAGTGGCGTCCGTTGTGTCAAATTCCAGCGCCGACATGGACAGCGTGGGGAGCTGGTCGGTGAGCGGAACCCAATTGGGGCTGGCCGCGGTGGCGTTGTCGGAGCGCCACACGCCACCATTGGCCGCCGCGATGTAAAGGATGTTGGCGTTGGTGGGATGGGGACGGACCACATGGACCGCGCCGCAGACCGCGTTGTTGGGCGGGCAGTTTTCAGTCTGGCCGTTCTTGAGCGGGCCAGGCCCCTGGGAGATGGCGCCCTGGTTGACCCCCTTCTCGGACCAGAGCGCGCCCCCCACGGGCGGAGGAATCGGCCCACCAAACCCGGGAGCATCGGGCTGGGCCTCGAGCCACGCCGGGTCATCGTCCGGCGGCATGACCTCCTGGGCCTCGAGCCTTGCAGCGCTCACGACCAGCGTGAGCATGGCGCTGAGACAAATCACCAACCTGCCTTGAAAAAGCAACATGACACCCTCTCTCCTCCTCTTGCGATCAACCGCGCAAACGCCCGTGACAAACCCGATTCAAGTCTCAGTACTCAAGTCTCACGAAACCGCCCACCCCATGATCCTTGTAATCTCCGGACCCATCATTGGAGTCGTTGGCCTCAAACTGATAGAAAGTCCCGATCGTGTAGCTCCCGAACTGGCGGTCGAATCCGAGCCGGGCGATATAGGTGAGATCATCCCGCGTGTCTTCGTCGTACCCGGGAGTGAGCAATCCATCCGGGCCGGAGATCGGCGGCAGAACCAGCGTGTTCAGGGTGTCCGCCTTGCGCGCCCTCCAGGTGCGCCAGGCGACATCCCCCACAAGACTCAAATTCGCCTCGCACCAACGCCCGTGAAAGAGGGTGTGGTTGGCGACCAGGCGCAGACCGTGCTCGTAGAAATCGTAGAAATCTCCATTCGAGGCGTTGTTGCGAAAACGGTAAGACATGCCCATCGCAGTTTCCGGACAGATCACCCAGGTGTAACCCAGCGAAGTTTCAAAGAGGTCATCCTGACGGTCGCCGTAGATCTCCTTGGTGCATCCGGCGCTGTCGCAGCCGAAGATGGAGCCGTACTCATCCAGCGCGGGACGGTCATACTGTCGGCGGAGATAGGCCACGCGCAAGCGGGTCTCGAGCGACTCGCTGAAGCGGCGACGCCAAGTGCCATCCACGCCGAACCCGACATGGTCGGCGTAGCGCTCGATGTCCGACTTGGGCGCGACACCCCCCTGGGCCGGGGGAAGGTCGCCCCCGCCGGGCGCGGGAGGCGGACCGAGGGTCTTGTCGGGGAGGCCATCCTTGGACACATTGCGGTAGAACAGCGGAGTGCTGAGCGAAAGGGTGTCCTTGTCGGAAAGGAAGAAGTCGAGTCCCGGAGTCACCCAAAACTCGGTGTAATCCTGGGCCAGGTATTCCGCTTCATCCTGGCGGAGCTGGTCGTGGAAGATGATTCCCCCGCGCCACCACAGGTCGATCAGCTCGCCCGATTCGCCCCGTGTGTTGAACTCGAGCGAGTGTCGCCAGCGGTTCTCCCCGGTTTCGCTATCGAAGAAATCCAACGCCCCGACATACTCGAAATACGTGTTCTGGGCGAGGCGCGGATTGAGATCGAGGCGCAGCCCCACCGCGGCTTGATAGATGAAATCGTCGATCTCGGTGTCGGTGTCGGCGTGACGGACCAGATCGAAATCGACCTCCTCATCGGTGAGGTGGACATTGCTGTGATAGGTTCCGCCGAACTGGACAAATCCGCTCGGGATCACCGCGGGCCCGGGATCGACCGGCGGCTCCATGCTGGCTCCGATGTAGGGACCATCCGAGGGAGGCTCGGCCATCGCGACCTGATCCGGCGCATCCAGTTCCGAAAGCAGCTTCGGTTCCGATCCAACACCTTCGGGTGAAACCTCCACGACGGCCACATCCGCGCCGGGGGTTCCGATTGCCCCGGTCGTGGGGTTTCCGGGCCCCCCGACCGAGGCCAATTTCCAACCCTCATCGGCCATGCTTGTGGAGGGTTTGGCCAACACCCAGTTTCTTCCGGACCCGGCATGCTCAACAACGGAGAACGTGGCGAAATGGTGAACGGAGAGCTCGGGGGTCCCGACTCCAATCTGATCGGCGATCTTCCGGACCGCCTCAATCACCGGGAGTCCGGTGGGGGGCATGGGACTTTCTTGCGACCCACTTGCGGCCCACGGTAGAAGAACCAGCGCAAGCGCGACCAACCCGTGGAGTCTCCAACAGGCGCCGGGGACAGACCTCCCCGAACAGGAAGACGCTTTCTTCATAACACCCACCCTTTTCTCTGCTCAAGTTAAAAACAGCCAAAAACAACCAACGAATCGCTTGGGCAAGAACCAGAAAGCCAATCAGGGACCGGGAGGGGGTCCAGGAACGCCAAACCGCTCCGTGCGACTCCCATCCGCGTGCTCCGGATTGTCCGCTTCACGGATGGTGTCGCGGAAATCGGAATACAGGAGATAATCCACCTTGCGCAGGGAGCGCTCGACCTCGGGTTGGGTGCAGGCGAGCCGTTCCCCCCACTTGGTGGGGGCATAGTGTGCTGCGCCTCGCGGCCCGATGGTCTCCATTTCGTTCTTGCGGACCGGGTTGGTCTTGAACCAATGGAACGCCGAGCGGGTCTTGGACCAGCAGTTGCTCCAGAAGGATGGGGCCCGTTCCGGGCCAAAGGGTTGGGCGGAGGCGAGCTCTCCACCCACCAGAACAGCCACCAGGATGGCCGCCCCGATTGTATAGTGGCGCATCATGAACCGTTTCCTCCTCTGCAAAGAGGCAATATCAAATCAGACAGACTTATGGGGAGTTCAAGGAATTACGTTCACTTCTCGGCTCCCCCTCCCCGGGTACAGGCCGACAAACCAAGCAGGAACACCACGGCAAGAGACTTCAAGACACGGCCGAGTTGGCTAGAGAGTATCTTCCAGGCTTCCCTAAGTCAAGTTTTTTTGTGAGGTTGAGTGAGTTTTTCACAGGCTCGGAGCGCAGTGTCAGGCCATTCGGTCATTCCCCATGATGCGGGCGGGGCAAGTCACCGCCCTTGACCACCCGAACAAGCAAGGAAAAAAGATCAGGACCTTTACACCCATCCCAGCGCGTGTTAAATAAGGGCAAAGAATCGGTGATCCAACCGATTCCGGTGGGGGCGGTTCCGTGTGTTTTTATTGTCGCCCCCGTGAACGGAGATTGGCTGTTTTCGCATGGCTAAGGGAAAAGGAAAACCCGTTCCGAAGATGGTTGAGCCAGTCCGCCCCGTGGAAGCCGAGCGGCTCCCGGAAGCGGATCCGGAACGGTTTTCAGCACTGGAGTATCTCGTCGTGAATGCGGTTTTCTGGCTGTTTTGCTTGGTCAACCTGTGGGTTGTCCAGTGGTTTATGGGAGAGTCGACCGGCCTCTTCTTCTTTTTCGGAATCATGGCTGTCGGTTTTTCAGCCGCCTGTTTGCTCTCGTATCTGCACGACCGCTTTTATGAGGATGATTTGCCCGAGTCGGAGTCTCCCTGATTCCGCTCGCGCGATAGCTCCGCCCAGATTCCCTCCTTCCTCCTAGCCTTCCGCGAGAATGGCTGTCGCCGGTATTGCTTGAATACTGGGCGGATGAGCCATGAAGATTGTCAGCGGCCGAGTGATGGCCGAGATCGACCGAACGGCGATCGAGGAGCGTGGAATCCCCTCACTTGCCCTCATGGAACGGGCGGGGTGGAGTGTGGCCCGCGAATTCCACCGCTTGTGCCGAAACCCGTCCACGCCGGTAGTGATTCTCTGCGGTCGGGGGAATAACGGCGGCGATGGTTGGGTGGCCGCCCGACATCTCCAAGGGTGGGGTTATCGCCCCAGGGTCATTGTGACCCATCCTCCCGAATCGCTCTCCCCGGACAGTCGCGCGAACTGGGAACGGTATCGCGGGACCCCGTTTGCGTGCTGGGAGGTTTGGGAAGGAGCTTCCTCCAAGGGGGCCAAGTGGTTCTCCGACAGCCCGGTGGTGATCGATTCCCTCCTCGGAACGGGCGCCACCGGAGCGCCGAAGGAGCCTTATTCGGAGCTGATTCGGTTCTCGGAGGAGCGCGCCAAATGGACCCTGGGGGTCGATATCCCCAGCGGGGTGGAGGCGGACACGGGAGATTCCCCTGGGGAGTCTGTGACCTGCCGATCCACGGTCACCTTCGGGCTGCCCAAGAAAGGCCATTTCCTTGGGGCTGGGTTGGACCGGACCGGGGCGCTCGCGGTGGCGGACATCGGCTTTCCCAAGGACCTTCTTCAGAACGCGGAGTCCGAGGCGGAGCTGATCGCCCCCGCATGGGCCGCAAAAACTCTGCCGCGATATCCCAGATCCACTCACAAAGGCGTTCGAGGGAAGACCCTGATCCTGGCCGGTTCGCCCGGACTCCTCGGCGCGGCCATCCTGGCCGCGCGGGCTTGTCTCGCCGCCGGTTCGGGATTGGTGACCCTGGGAATTCCGGCCTCGCTCAATGCGCCGGTCAAGGCCGCCGTGCCGGAAGCCATGACCCTGCCGCTTCCTGAAACTTCGGACGGCTCGATCGCGAGGGCGGCTCTCGCGCGGATATTGGAACACTCTTCGGGCGCGGATGCGGTGGCCATCGGACCGGGTCTCGGAAGCCATCCGGAAACCCAAGAAGTGGTGGTCGAATGCCTCGCCAAATGCGACAGGCCGATGGCGCTGGACGCGGACGGCCTGAACGCGCTGGCGGCCCGCGGCGCTCAGGCGGTGCTCCGAGAACGCCGCGGCCCAACTGTTCTCACCCCTCATCCGGGCGAGATGGGACGCCTGCTGAACGGCCTGTCCCCCTCCGCCGTGGAGGCGGATCGATGGGGAATCGCCCGCCGCGCTTCGGAGGATTGGAGGGCCACTGTCCTCCTCAAGGGGGCTGCGACGGTGATCGCCACGCCGGGTGAAACGCTCGCGGTCAATCGCTCCGGCCATCCCGCAATGGCCCAAGGGGGAATGGGGGATGCGCTTACCGGGATGTTGGCGGCGCTCTTGGGACAAGGAGTGTCCGCTCACAAGGCGGCCTTGCTCGCGGCTTTTCTGCACGGGCGGGCGGGCGAGCGCGCGGTCGCCTCGGAGAGTCCGCTCGCGGTGACCGCGGGGAGCCTGATCGAACACCTCGGACCCGCGGTCCGGGACCTTCTCGAATCACACTCCAGCCGCGAGGGGAGCGGCTGATGTTCACTCCATCTTTGAAATAGAAAGGAAATCGAAACGAATGGAACCACTCATTTCAATCTTGATCGGCGCGATCGGCCTGCTGCTCGGCGGCGGAGTCGGGTATTTCCTGCGCGTGAAGATTTTCGAGCGCGACATCGAAAGCGCGCACCGTCAGGCGCAGCGGATCATCGCCGAGGCGCAGAAAGAGGCGCAAACGCGCCGTCGCGAGGCGGTCATGGAGGCGCGCGAGGAGCTCAGCGAGGAGCGCCGAGCCTTCGAGCGCGAGGCCAAGGACACCCGCCAGGAGCTGATTCAGCTCGAAAAGCAGCTCGCCAACCGCGAGGACCTGCTCGACAAGCGCGCGCAGAGCTTTGATGAAAAAGAACGCGACCTCGAAAAGAAGTCCCGCCAGCTCGATTCCAGGCTCCGCTCGGTGGAGGAGTCGGAGCAGGACCTCAAGGCCACGCTGGAGAAGCAGCGCCAGATTCTCGAAAACATCGCGGGAATCACCGAGATTCAGGCGCGCCAACTGCTGCTTGACAACCTGGACCAGGAGATGCAGCGCGAGCAGGCGCTGGTGATCGCCAAGTACACCGAGGAGACCAAGGAGATCGCCAAGCGCAAGGCGCGCGAAATCCTGGTCGGGGTGATGCAACGGATCGCCTCCGAGGAGGTTCAGGAGAACACGGTGAGCACGGTCCCGCTGCCGAGCGACGACCTCAAGGGGCGGATCATCGGGCGCGAGGGGCGGAACATTCGCGCCTTCGAGTCCACCACCGGGATCAATCTGATCATCGACGACACCCCCGAGGCGGTGGTGCTCTCCGGCTTTGACCCGATCCGTCGCGAGGCCGCGCGGATCACCCTGGAGCGCCTGGTCGTGGATGGGCGCATCCATCCGGGACGCATCGAGGAAATTCACCACAAGGTCCTCAAGGAGATGGACGAGACCATCAAGGAGGCGGGCGAGACGGCGGCGCTGGACGCGAGAGTGCCGAACCTGGCCCCCGATCTGATCCGGCTCCTCGGACGTCTCAAGTACCGCACTTCCTACGGCCAGAATGTGCTGGCGCACTCGGTCGAGGTGGCGCATGTGTGCGCGATGCTGGCCGAGGAGGTCGGCGCGGATTCCACGATCTCCCGCCGCGCCGGGTTGCTCCACGACATCGGGAAATCCATCGACTGGGAGACGGAAGGCTCGCATGTGACCATCGGGGTCCAGCAGCTCCGCCGCTGCAAGGAGCGCGAGGATGTGATCCACGCGGTCGAGGCGCACCACAACGATGTGGAGGCCAAATCCATCGAGGCGGTCCTGGTGCAGATCGGGGACGCCATCTCGGCCTCGCGTCCGGGCGCGCGCCGCGAGACCCTGGAGACTTACATCAAGCGCCTTGAGCAATTGGAGGCCATCGCCAACTCCTTCAAGGGGGTGGAGAAGACCTTCGCGATCTCCGCAGGGCGGGAGGTCCGCATCGTGGTCGAGCCGAACCAGATTGACGACGTGGGCGCGGCCAAACTCGCCCGCGATGTCAGCAAGCGGATCGAGGAGGAGCTCCAGTATCCCGGACAGATCAAGGTGACTGTCCTGCGCGAAACGCGCGCCACGGAATACGCCCGATGAGCTGAAACGGTGAACGACCACGCGCGGCGCATCGCCTTCTTCCTGGTCGGAATGTCGATGGCGCTGTGCCTGTACTCACGGTTCGCGGATTCGCAGTGGGACTTGTCGGCGTATCTGCGCGCGGCGGACAAGGTTCGGCGTGGGCTGATCCCGTACACGTTTCAGGATGAGGGCGCGCCGATCCATGTCACCAACCTTACGGTGTATGTGTATCCGCCGCTCTTCGCGCGGATCCTCGCGCCGTTCACCCTTCTTCCGGACGGGGTGATCCGTTTCGGCTGGATGCTCATTCAGGCGGTGGCTTTCGAGTCGCTGTACTGGATCGGCTTGCGGCTCTTCGGAAGAAGCTTCACGCCCGCTTCCTGGATCGGTTTCCATCTGCTGGGACTCCGGTACGACGGGGTGATGACCGATTTCCGCGCCGGGAACACCGCGCTGATGGAGGCCGCGATCCTCACCGCCTGGGCCCAAACCCGACTTGCGCGACCCTACCTCGGCGGGGGGATGCTCGGCTGTCTCACCGCGGTCAAACCCTTCACGGTCTTCGCGCTCGTGTGGGACATCATCGCCCGGCGCTGGAAGCCGCTGGGCGCGGCCATGGCCGCGAGCGCCCTGCTCTATCTGGGGATGGTCCTAGACTGGAGCAATTTCATTCAGTACCGGATCTTCCTCAAGTCCCCCACCTTCCAGAGAATCATGGAGGAGCACACGGTCGGGATTTACAACAGCGCCACGGTCTCGGTGGCCTTCCGGTTGTTTACCGATCAGACCCTCTTCAAGCCGATCCTGGTGTATCCCCCGCTGGCTTACGCCATGACCTTCGGGATCCCGGTGGCGGCATGGTTCGCAGTTTTCGCGCTCTGGCGGCGGGCCAAGGAGGCGGGGCTTTCGGAGGCGGATCAGAACCGGTTGGGGTTTCTGACCCTCTTGCCCACGGTGCTGCTCACCATCCCGCGCGTGGCCGATTACACCTTGGTCTGGCTGCTGGTCCCGCTCTTCTTCGGGGCATGGTGGTGTTGGGAGCAAGGCCGGCGCTGGGCGCTCGCGCTCTTCCTGCTCGCCGCGATCATCGGAAACATTTCGATCAAACCCAGCGATCTGGAGGAGATGACCTATCCCTTCCACCTGCTGCACCACCGTTACCTCTCGCTGGTGTTGTTCTGGTGGGCGGGCTGGGCGCTCGCGCGCGCGGCCTCAGGACGGAGGGCAGAGCTCGCTGTACAGGGCCACATACCGTGAAACCATCTCGCGCGCGGTGAACTTGGCGCGCGCCCGGGCCTGCGCCTCGGTCGCGCACCGGAGGGCATCCTGGGTGTAGGTGAGCACGGTCCAAAGCGCCTTGGCGATGCTGTTGACCTCCGTCGGATCGAAGGTCCAGCCGGTTTCCCCATGTTCGACCAGTTCGGGGATCCCCCCTACGTTACTCGCCACTACCGGGATGCCCAGCGCCTGGGCCTCAAGGACGGCGTTGGGAAACCCTTCCGAAAGCGAGGGGAGCGCCAGCGCATCGCACTCGGCGAGAAATTCAAGACGGTCCTTGCGCTTTCCGAGAAACACCGAGGTCGCCACCAGCCCGACCCGATCCGAGTGGGCCCGGGCCTCCTCGAGCAGGGGACCCTCGCCGATCAGGAACAGGCGGAAATCGATTCCCTGAAGGAGCACCTTCTTGGCGGCATCCAAGAGACGCAGGTGGTTCTTGACCGGGGAGAAGTTGGCGATACAGACCAGGGCTTTTTCCTCGGGGCGGAGCTGGAAGGGGCGCAGGAACACCCGCTCACGGTCGCTTTCCTGGACCAGCGGGCGGCTTGGAATCCATTCCTCGGGGAACCCGTTGTGAATCACGCGGGTCTTTTCGGGCGGGAGCCCCTCGCGCGCGCAGGCGTCCTGGCGGACCGCCTCCGAATTGCAGACCACCAGGTCGGTTTTGCGGTTGGCGATACGCTGGACCCGGAGGTGACGCTTTTGCATCCAGTCCGGAATCTCGCGGCGGCTGGTGAACACGGCGCGGACCCCGGCGGAGCGCGCTCCCCGAACCGCGCTGAGGTCCATCCCGAACTGGAAGCTGTGCAGGATGTCGATCTTCCAGTCCCGGCAGAACCACTTGACCTGGCGGCAAGCCTGAAAAGAGACGGGGCGGTCGAGGTTCAGGCACTCAATCGGGATTCCCAGGCCGCGCAATTCCGCCGCAAGCTCCCCCTCGCGCCGGGTGCAAAGGATGTGCGGGCGGAACTCGCTCTGGAGCAACCGCTTCGCCAGCAGCGCGAGCTGCATCTCGGTCCCCCCCACGTCAAGCGTGGGGATCATGAAGAGGACATTGCGCGGCATCCGAAAAGGATATCATCCATCCCAGAAGTAGCGATACTTGTCCTGGGGAATCTGCCCCGGACCGACACGCTCGATATTCCCACGACTCCGTGTGCCATTCGTTGGGCTATAGCGTGGATATTTGAATATCGTGTGCGCTCCAATGTTGTCAAACCATCCCTGGTCCGGCCCCAGCCCTGTCATCACCCAGCGAATGCCGATCCGTTTCATGTCCGGATGATCATCAAAAGTCGGGGGACCGTGATAGATGTAGAATCGCTTGATGGGTGGACCATATTCAGAGAGCACCGTGGGGTAACCCACATCCGCGGAGTTGATTGGGCCAAAGGGATCTTCAGGCAGGACCGTGATGTACTTGATGGGAGTGGTCAGACGCCGGATCTGCCAATTCCCAATGTACTTCCGCCAGTCGATAAAATAGGCTTCCAAGGCCTCCTGCATCGCCTTCATGTCCCCCTCGGTCTTCGTGACCTTCGCGCGGGCTTGGGCATCCAGGAAATTCGGCAGGGCAATCGCGATCAGAATCAGGATGATGGCAATGACAATCAGCAGCTCGATCAGGGTAAAACCGCTTCGGTGATTCGTTTTCACATCATTTCCTCCTTTCGACTTCGTTGAAATAGGCTCTACTTTTCAAGCATCGGGCCGCTCCAAGCGGCCACCATTCGGCGCTTCTTCTCCAGTTGGAAGTATTCGCGCTGGTTCTCGCGCATCCAGGCCTCGGCCACGCGGATGGCCTCGGACTCGGAGAGGGCCCGATCGCGGACCTCTTCGGCGAGCGTGCGCGCGAGCCAGGTTCGAGCTTGGATCGAGTAGGCGTAGGCGCTGGTCGGTTTGCCGGTGTCGCCCCCGAAGCCCAACACCTGATTGAGCGGGGCCGCCCGCAACGCGCGGCGCAGGAAATCCTTGGTGCTGTATGGGTCGATCGACCACGCCCAGCACAGATCTACCACCGTGTTGTGGAAGTGCTTGATGATCGCCACCAGCTCCTCTTGGTACGGGTAGGCAATGTGCATCAGCACAAAGCGGGCCTTCGGATACTTGATCAACAGCGTGCACAGGTTCCCGGCGGGAATGCGCTCGGTGCGCATGTGCTGGTTGCCGACGTAATACCCGGTGTGGAGCTTGAACGGGAGCTCATGGCGGATGGAGTGCTCCACTCCCTTCGCCCAGCAGTAGTCCCCGAGGCACAGACGGTCCTCCTCGGCAAGCTCGGTGTCCGGGTGGCTGAGGAGCTTGTTCAGCGCGATGGCGGCATCCGCGCGCTCGCGCTCGCGCCAGAGGAGGGTTCGGTTGTAGGCGTGCTGGCTCTTGACCGCGATGGCGCAGGGGGCGTATTTCTCGAAGAGTTTTTCCATCGCCTCATCGAGGTCCTCAAGGTCCTTTACCTCGATCCCGGTTTCCTTGTGAATCTCCTCGACCGGGATCTCCCCGTTGCAGAAATTCCGCCAGGAAAGGTCATAGAAGAAGAAGTCCTTGCCGGAGGGGTCCGGAAGCGCGGCCCACACGAAGTCATCGGTCTGGACATGTTCCAGTCCGGCCACATCCCGCAAGAGCCGGAGACGCTCGCCCGGTTGCTTGAGTCCCTCCAGAATCGGCTGCGCCTCCGCGAGAGCGGCGGCGGTGAGCTCCTCGATGCCATAGACATGCCGCACGCAGAGGTAAACTGTCTCCGCATAGCCGGTGTATCGGGAGCGCTCCAGCGCGGGGAGCACCCCCGCGAGGCGACCCGCAATGTCCGGGTCCTTGGAGTCCAGCGCGCGCTCAACAGCTTTCTGGGAGGCTCCTGCGGTGAGGAGGTCGGCGGGGACATAGTTGTTCAGCAGATCGGAAAGGACATCCGCCTTCTCTTCGATCCAGGCGTTTTCATATTGCAGGTGCTCATGGGTGTCGCACAGGGGGGTCTTAAAGACCGCCCGCTCCAGGTCCGTGGCGAAGGACCTTTCCAACCTCTCCACCCGTCGCGTCATGCCTCGGCGCCCTTTCCCTCCACGGTTTCCCGCCAGAAATCGAGACTTTTCAGGCGAGTCTCCAAGTGAATCTCGATACAGGCGGCGAAAAGTTCCACCAGGAGCCTGCCCGTTTTCACGGGCAAGGGAGTTTCCTCCAAGCGTTCGAAGACCGCAAGCCGAAATTTCTTGAGGGTGTCCAGCGTCTCCCGTGTGATGGGAAAGGCGCGCCGACCCTCCGCGACCTCGATCCCCGGAGAATTCCCCTGGCCCGAGGGCAGGATGCCGCCGGCCCTGATGTCGAAGAGCCAAGGGGAACCCGCCGGAAGCGGGCCGCCGTCCACGGCCCGGTCGAGACGAGGCCCGTGTCCGGATCGCTCCAGGTATTTGGCAAGGAACGCGATCAACAAGGCGCGCGGAGGCGCGCCCGCCTCCAGGCAGTCCAGCGACTTCTCAAACATCCGATAGAGATACGGCTCGGGGTGCTGAATCTCGGTGGTCTTGAGGATCAGTTCGGCCTCGACCGAGGCGGCGGCCCAAGCGGCGAGCGGCTCGCCTTTCCCCAGGTTGGGACGAAGCGCGCGGACCTCGCGCTCGCGCAGGTCGAAGAGATCGCGCCTCGCGCCGGTTTTCGAGAGCAGCAGATCGAAGGTGGAGAAGCTCGGGAGCGAGGGGACCAAGCCCCCCGAACGCTTGGAACCCGCCCGAACGGCGGCTCGAACCTGCCCCTCCTCCTCGGTGAAAAAGGCGACCACCCGCGCGCTTCCTCGGGCCCGATAGGAGGCGATGGGAATGCCGGTGAGGCGTTTGAACGAGGGGCCGGACATCAGATTCCCACGGGAGTTGCAGCCGCCGGGCATCCCCCTCTCGATCCCCCCGCTTGCGGGGGGACAGTATACGGATTGGCCGCGACGGCGGGTTGTGTGGCTCGATCCCCCGCTTGCGGGGGGATGACGGGTTCCGTTAGGAGGCGGCTTCCTTCTCGTGCAGGATCGGGCCGCCATCCAGGACCATCCAGGGGTCCTGGTGGTTGCGGATCACCTCCTCGGTGATCACCAGCTCCTTGATCCCATCCTTGGAGGGGAGCTCGAACATGATGTCGAGCATCACGCGCTCCAGGATCGCCTTCAGTCCGCGCGCCCCGGTCTTGTGTTTGAGGGCCAACTGGGCGATCTCCAGGAGGGCTCCCTGGGTGAACTGAAGGTTGGTTCCCTCCATCTCGAAAATCTTCTGGTATTGCTTGGAGAGGCAGTTCTTCGGCTCGGTGAGGATCCGCAGCAGCGCGGTGAGGTCGAGCGGATCGAGCGCCGCAGTCACGGTGAAGCGACCCACGAACTCCGGAATCATGCCGAACTTGATGAGATCCTCCGGCTCGCATTTCCGCAGGATTTCGGTTTCTTGAACCTCAGTCCCGCGTCCCTCGGTCGCCCCGAATCCGATCACGTGCTTGCCGATCCGCCGCGAAATAATGTCGGCGAGCCCCACGAAGGCCCCGCCCGCGATGAACAGGATGTTGGTGGTGTCCACCTGGATGAACTCCTGGTGGGGGTGTTTGCGCCCGCCCTGCGGCGGGACCGAGCACTGGGTTCCCTCGACTATCTTGAGAAGCGCCTGCTGGACCCCTTCCCCCGAGACATCGCGGGTGATCGAGACATTCTGGGTGGTGCGCGCGATCTTGTCGATTTCGTCGATGTAGATGATCCCCTTCTGGGTCCGCTCCACATCGTAATTGGTCACCTGAAGCAGGCGCAGGATGATGTTCTCCACATCCTCGCCGACATATCCCGCCTCGGTGAGGGTGGTGGCGTCCACGATCGTGAAGGGGACATCCAGAATCCGCGCGAGAGTCTGCGCGACCAGGGTCTTGCCGGAGCCGGTGGGGCCGATCAGGAGGATGTTGCTCTTCTGGAGTTCCAGATCATCCGACTTGCATTCGTTGTAGTGCAGTCGCTTGTAGTGGTTGTGGACCGCGACCGAGACCACCTTCTTGGTGTGATCCTGCCCGACCACGTAATCATCGAGAGACTTCGAGATTTCCTTCGGCTTGGGGATGCCCTTCACATCGGTTTGGCGGACCTCGTGGAGGACCTCATTGCACAGGGCGACGCATTCGTTGCAGATATAGACCGGCTGGGAGGTTCCCTTTTGGGGAGGTCCGGCGATGAGCTTCTTGACCTCCTCCTGGCTCTTCCCACAGAAGGAGCAGTAGAGCAGCCTGCCGCGTCCCGTGTAATCGAACATCGAACCCGCCATCAGAAAGACGCTCCTTTAGGACTTCGCCGCTCCATTATCATCCCCACTTCGGTAGATGGAGTCAATGACACCGTACTCCAGGGCCTCCTCCGCCGCCATGTAGTAATCCCGCTCGGTGTCCGCGGCGATTCGCTCGACAGTCTGGCCGGTGTGTTTGGCGAGGATTTCATTGAGGCGCTCGCGGAGACGGAGGATCTCGCGGGCGCGGATTTCGATGTCGGTGGCCTGCCCCTGGGCGCCTCCCATCGGCTGGTGGATCATGATCCGAGAGTTCGGGAGGGCGAAGCGCTTACCCCGTGAACCCGCGGCTAGGAGAATCGCGGCCATGCTGGCGGCCATGCCGAGGCAGGTGGTCACAATCGGCGGTTTGATGTACTGCATGGTGTCGTAGATCGCCAACCCCGCCATGATCGACCCCCCCGGCGAGTTGATATAGAGCTGGATGTCCTTGTCCGGGTCCTCCGCCTGGAGAAACAGGAGCTGGGCGATGATCAGATTGGCCAGGTAGTCGTCAATCGGCTCCCCCAGGAAGATAATGCGGTCCTTGAGGAGGCGGGAGTAGATGTCGTACCCGCGCTCCCCCCGGTTGGTCTGCTCGACCACCATTGGAATCAAAGGCATCAATCTTTCTCCTCGTTGGCGTCGGAGGAGGACTCCTTCGCCCCATCATCGGCTTCCGCGCCGGAACCCTTCACGAACTCGTTGTTCTCCACAAGAAACCGCGAGACCTTGGACATGAGGAAACTCTCCTTATAGAGGTTTTCCAGCCCCTTGCGTTCGGCATCGGCGAGGAACTTGTCGATGTCCTTTTCTCCCTGCGAGCGGGCGATACGAGCCATGGAGTCGATGTATTCATCGTCGCTCAGGGAGAGCCCCTCCAATTCGGCGATCTTCGCGAAGACCAGCGTGCGCTTGGCGTCTTGCTCGGCCTCGTACATGGTCTCAAGTTCACGCCGGCGCTTCTCCTGGGTGGGCAACGAGGCCTCGGATTCCCCGGATTCGCGGGCCTCGATCTCTCGGGAGTATTTCAGCCGCAGGTAGTGGGTCTGAACCAGGGCGGCCGGCACGGTCACCTCGGTCTTCGAGAGCAGATGCCCCTCCACCAAGCGGCGTTTGGCCCCGGCCAAAACCGCGGAGCGCTGGTACTCGAGCTGGTTTCGCGTGAAGGCCCGGTATTGGTCGAGAGTTTCATACCCCAGGTCTTTCGCGAACTCGTCATCCAGGTTGGGCAGCACGCGGTCATTGATCTGCTGGATCCGGCCGGTGACATGCAGCGTGTTGGTCTCCCCCTCCTCAAACAGGGGATGGTCCGAGGGAAGGTCATAGTCGAATTCGAACTGCTCGCCCTTGACCCTCCCCAAAAGCCCCTTGTCAAAGACTTCCAGACGTTCCCCGCCGCACAGGTCCCCGACCATCAGGCGTTGGTGGGTGAGCGCCTCGATTTCCTTATCACCGCGCGTGGTCTTGACCTCGATCAGGAGGAAATCCCCCTCCCGGGTGGGGCGGTCATCGACCGCGACATAGTAGGCCTCCTCCTCCTGGGCGCGCCTGAGCGAGGCCTCGATGTCCTCCTCGGTGAACTCCAGGGGCGGCAGGTTGAACTTCTGGTCCTTGTATGGGGGGACTTCAAAGGGAGGGACGACATCCAGGCTCACGTTCACCTCGACCGCGTTCTCAGTGACCTGATCGACCTTGGCCTCGATTTCGGATTCGTCGAGATCCGGCCGACCGATAATGTGAAGGTCCCGCTCCTTGGCGACGTCCTTCACCGCCTTCCCGACCGCATCCGCGAACGCCTCGCGTCGAATGGTCTTGTCGAAGCGAAGTTCCAGGAGCTTGCGCGGGACCTTTCCCTTGCGAAAACCGGGCAAGGCGGCTTCCTTGCCCAGCTCCTCGTAGGCTTCCTCCCGCTCCGATTCAAGATCCCCCGGTTCGATCTGAAGCGTCATCTTGCGCTTTGTCGGGGCGACTTCCTCGATGTTCAAGACCTTCATGAATCTCCTCCAATCACGATGATTCCGCACCCCCCTGGGAGACAATCCGTCAGGCGGACTCTAGGTTGTTGGGAGGCCCCTCGGAAGTGAACCAAGAGGGGCCAAAGCACGGGCAACCGCTCAAGGCGTGGGGATAGTATACAGAATCCGGGCGTGTTTGAAGATTGCCGCCGCGCGCGGCCCCCAGACCCCATGTCCGTCCTCCCTTTGCTCGACCAAACCGGTGAAATCGGGTAGGTTCACCTCATGCTTGAAAAAGCGCTTCCCGAGGGAGGGCATGAGCTGATCGACCGCGAGGCGCTCCTTGCGCGGATCGCCGCCTTGGCCCTCGAAATCGATCAAGCCTACCAAGGGACGGACTTCGTGGTGGTTGGAGTCCTCAAGGGGGCGCACCACTTCCTGTCTGATCTCCTGCTTCGGATGACTTTGGACCCTCGGGTTGAATTTGTCCGAGTGGCGACCTATGGAGACGGCACGGATCCCACCGCGGCGACGGAAGTAACCGAGGTGGGTGAGTTGGACTTGGGCGGGAGGGATGTGCTTGTGATCGAGGACATCCTCGACCGCGGCGGCACGGCCAAGGCGCTGACGCGGGCGCTCGCGAACCATTCGCCGAAGAGCCTCCGGTGGGCGTTTCTTCTGGTCAAGGAAGGGGCCATCGTTCGTTCCGGACTCACCCCTGATTTCGTGGGTTTCACCATCCCGGATGAGTGGGTGGTGGGGTATGGTCTCGATATCGGGGAGCGGTTCCGAAACTTGGAGGGAATCTACACGGTGGCTCGCGAGGACCGCGAAGTCTGACCCTGGCGCCGCGAGGTCACTCTTCCACCACCGGTTGTCCGCCGGGACGTTTGATCAGCTGCGGCATGTTGGCTTTGGCGATGGCATCCTCCACGGTGATCTGCTTGGCGGCGATCAGGCGGTTGAGGTGCTCCTCGAGGAGCGCCATCCCGAACTTCGCGCCGGTTTGCATCGCGGTCAGCATCTGGGGGGTTTTCCCCTCCCGGATCATCGCGCGAACCGCATCAATCGCGACCAGAATCTCCAGCGCCGCCACCCTTCCCCCGCCGATCTTGGGCAGGAGGGTCTGCGAGATGACCCCCTGCAAGGTCCCGGCGAGTTGCATGCGGATCTGCGCCTGCTGCTCGGGGGGGAACACGTTCACGATTCGGTCCACGGTCTTGATGGCGCTACTGGTGTGGAGGGTCCCAAACACCAGATGCCCGGTTTCCGCGGCGGTGACCGCGAGGCTGATGGTCTCCAGGTCGCGCATCTCGCCGATCAGGATCACATCCGGGTCCTGACGGAGCGCGCGGCGCAGCGCCTGAGTGAAATCCTTGGTGTCCGACCCGATTTCGCGCTGGTTCACAAAGCACTTCTTGTCGGCGTGCATGAACTCGATGGGATCCTCCATGGTGAGGATGTGCCCTTGCTCGTTTTCGTTGATGTAGTCGATCATCGCGGCCAGGGTGGTGGACTTGCCGCTCCCGGTCGGGCCGGTCACCAGAACCAGGCCGCGCGGCTTGAGCGCGAGGGTCTTACAGACCTCCGGCAACCCCAGGTCCGCGAAGGAGGGGATCTTTTCGGGGATACGTCGGAGCACCAAGCTGATGCTGCCGCGCTGGCGCATGATGTTGACCCGAAACCGCGAGACCCCTGGGATCGAATGCGAGCAGTCGATATCGTTCTGCTCGGCGAAGACCTCCCACTGTTGCTCGTTGAGGAGGGTCCGAGCGATCGTTTCGGTATGTTCGGGGCGGAGGGGGACAGTTCCCTGCGGGACAATTTTACCCGCGATGCGCACGCCGGGAGGCGACCCGACCTTGAGGTGGGCATCACTCCCGCCCAATTCCACCATCTTTGTGAGAAAGGCATCCACATTCATCGGGTCTTCCTCCTAACGGGGTTTCACTATAAAGGCGATTTTTGTGACTGAGTAGGGGGAGTGGGTTGATCGTTTCAGCGGTGTTTGATTAGATTGAGAAGGCGTTGGCCCGCCCAGGAAGAGACCCTGCATGAGTCCTATGAAATGCCCCATTTGCGGGAGGTCCAGGGATGAGTTTGAGTCTCCCGCGAGCTATCTGCCGTTCTGCTCCTTGCGTTGCAGGCAGACCGACATGGGCAAATGGTTTGGGGGATTCTACTCTGTCAGCCGCCCGCTTGAGGGGCGCGACGAAATCGATCTGATAGAGCCCGATGAGGAGGAACATGGAGCCGCCGACCCTCAATACCGCAACTGAGAGACAAAGCCCATCCGAGTCAGAAACAAGCGGATGGCTTCCCCGCCCGGGCACGGAAATCCTGGTCGCCGGATCGGTGGGCGCTGGGTTGGGGGTGCTGTTCCTCTATCCCGCTTTTTGGATGTGCGGGTGGGTAATCCTCGCGCCTCTCTTCCTCCTGCTCAGGGACCGGGACGCGCCCGGGAACTTCCTGATCGGCTGGATCGCGGGTCTGATATGGTTTGGAGTCAGTTGTCACTGGCTGCGTCATGTGACCTGGGTGGGGCTTGGGAGCCTCGCGTTGGCGGAGGCGACTTGGCTCGGGCTGTGGATGATGCTCGCGGGACTGTTCAGCCGGAGGTGGCGCTTTTATGTCCTGCCCATGCTCTGGGTCTGCATGGAATTCCTCCGCTCCAAGGGACCGCTCGGCTTCTCCTGGAACCTGATGGGCCACCTCTCGGGGCCGTTGGATTTCCTGGCGCAGGGATGGGGGGTCTATGGACTCACCTTTGCGCTGGTGGCGGGGAACTCACTGCTGGCGTGGCTGACCCTGGTTCTACTTCGACGCGCGCCCGTGGAATTCATCCCGGAGGGGGCGGGATTCTTTCTCACCTTGCCGGTCATTTGGCTGGGCGTGGCGCTGTGGGAGGTTTCTCCGAACCCCGTTCCGGAACGCCATCTCCTGCTTGGGTTGGTTCAGGGAAATTTCCCCCAGTCGCTCAAGTGGAGTGTCCCGATCAAGGAGGCCGTGGAGAGGTACTCCCGCCTCACCGGAGATCTGGTGCAAGAGAAGAAACCGGACTTGGTGGTCTGGCCGGAGGTCGCGCTCCCCACCATCCTCTCAGGCGATCCGGGCCTGCTGGAATACCTTCGCGGCGCCGCGGAAGACTGGAACGCCGCGCTCCTATTTGGGGTGTTGGACGAGGATCAACGCGGAGACCAACCTCACCTCCTGTACAACAGCGCGGTGTTTCTCGACCCATTGGACCAGGAGAGCGAAGTGGCCGCCAACACCCCCGCCGAGGCGAGTTATTTCCTCCGGGGGGAATGCTCCACCTACACCCGCTCGCTGCTGCTCCCCTCGGTGCACGCGGCGCCACAATCCGCGCCGATCCGGGTTTATGACAAGGCGCGGCTGCTCCCCTTCGGGGAGTATGTGCCGCTCGGAAACCTCTTCACCTTCATCCAGAGGTTTGTGGAGAACCGGGGGGGCGGGGCCTTTTCGGGTGGGGCCTTGGGTCGGGTCTTGGAGACCCGCTTTGGGGAGATCGGCCCCTTGATCTGTTTCGAATCCACTCACCCCGGCTTGGCGCGACGGGCGGTGCTGAACGGCGCGCACCTGCTGGTCAACCTCACCAATGACGCCTGGTTTCTGGACACCGCGGCCGCGCCGCAACATGCCCTTCAGTGCCATTTCCGCGCGATAGAGACCGGACGGGCCGTGGCGCGCGCGGCCAACACCGGCCTCTCGGGCGTCTATCTTCCGGATGGGAATCGGATCGCGGCGCTTCCCCCCTGGAAGGAAGCGGCGGATGCGGTGGAGGTCCCGATCTATGATCACCTCACCTTCCAGACGCGAATTGGGGATGCCTTTGCGTGGTTGTGCCTGATCTGCCTGGGGTTTTCGTTGTATTTGGCAAGGAGGAGAACCGAAGGGGTGGAACTGGGAGGATGAGATCTCTGGCGGCAAGCCGCGGATTGTCCGGTCTGGTTGTCATCGCCCTTGTCGGCCTTGCGCTCGGCCATGCCGGTGAAGCGGGAGCCGCCCCGGGGCCTTCAATTCCAATCGACGGCCGGTCGTTCTCCAAGCCCCTTGGGAGTGACCGCTCACGATTCCCAGTTCAAACAGACGAAATCGAACAGCTCCACGCGGTGAATGTGGGAGAAAAGCACCCGCCCTACGAGGGTTGGTGCACGCAGGAGGATTTTCACAGGATCTCCGGTTGGGGCTTCAACAGCATCCGTTTGTTGCTGATCTGGGACGCGATTGAGCCGGAGCCCGGAGAATACGACGAAAACTACCTGAGAATGATCGATGAGCGCATCGCCTGGGCTCGGAACGCCGGACTCGGAGTGGTGCTCGACATGCACCAGGACCTCTATGGACCGAAGATCCCGGGTGGGGACGGCGCCCCGGAATGGGCCACCCGGGATCAAGGGAAACCCCATATATTTCCCGGTGGGGTCTGGAGCATGGCCTACTACACGAGTCCGATGGTCCAGGCTTCCTTTGACAGTTTCTGGTCGAACGCGCCGGGACCGGGAGGTGTCGGCCTGCAGGAGCGATACGCCGCGATGTGGAGGCATGTCGCCGGGAGATACGCCGACAATTCCACCGTAATCGGCCATGACCTGATGAACGAGCCGTTCATCGGCGGAAGGATTGGAGTGTTCCAGACCGAAATCGCTCCGATTATCGCGCCGCATCTTGGCATGAGTGCGTCCAGCCCAGTTCATGAGATGCTGGGTGTCCTGGGGCAACCCGAGAGGATTATCGAAGCGCTCTCCAAGGCCGAGGTGTTCTCGGCGGTCCTTGAGAAGGGGACTCCCATCTTCCAGGAGTTTGAAAGGGTTGCCCTTCAACCGATGTATCAGCGGGTCGCGGACGCGATCCGCGAGGTTGACCGGCGGCACTGGTTGTTTATCGAACCCTCTGTCTCCGCGAACACCGGATTCCGCTCGGCAATCCAACCGGTCCGCGGCAAGGATGGGAAAACTGATCCTTTGCAGGCCTATGCGCCCCATGCCTACGATCTGGTCACCGAGACCGCGCTGGCCGGGCAGGTGAGCGCTGAGAGAATGAAACGGATCGTCTCGGAGCTCCGCGCCCACGCGGACGAGATGGGTCTTCCGCTGTTTGTGGGGGAATGGGGCGCCTATCCGAACTCGGAGGAGGGCGCCCGCTGCGCCAGCGAGATGATGGAGATTCTCTCCGAAGCGCGAGCCGGGCACGCCTATTGGGTGTACAGTCGCGATTTCAAAGCCACCGCCTGCTTCAAACCCTTGACCCGTAAGGGATCAGGGCGAGGTGACAGAGCGGTTCCCCAGTGACCTCGCCTCGAACCCTCCACCCCACCCGCGGGCGCATCTCCAGGCTTCTCGGCGGGCCTGTCGCTCGCCATGCTCCTCTGCTGCTCATCCTCGCGGTCGCGGGTCACGCCCTTTGGTACGCTCGTGAGTCGCTTTTCGTGGATCGCGGGGATGCCTACGCGGACTGCTTTGTCTTGGTCGCTGGACAGCATTTCGCCGAGGAGGGGTTTGCCGCGTGCCGGTTCCTACCGGTTCATCAACCCGGCCCACTGAGAAGCCCGCCCGAGGTCTACACCCATTACCCGCCCGGACCGGATTGGATCAACGGCTTGGAGCGGCGCTTATTCGGATGGGAATCCCTCCTCCAGTTTCGAGTTCCCCCGATTCTGCTTATGCTCACCGGATACTGCGCCTGGTATGCGTTCTGTTACCGATTCTGGGGAGCAAACGCCGCATTCTTTTCGCTCGCCTTTCTCTGTACGCGCGAACTCAACAGCGACCTGATCGACAGCATCCATGGCCACGCCTACCACGAGGCGCTCCGCCTTCTTGGGATGACCCTGGTGGTTGCTGCAACCGAAAAACCCGCTTCCCTGCTCCGCTTTCGGCTTCTGTGGGCGGTGATGTTCCTGAACGCCTGGATGAGCTACGAATCGATATTGGACCTTCAGATTTTCGCCCTCGGATACATGGCCTGGGTGGGACTCGAACGGAACGGCTTCCGGTACGCGGCAGTCTTGGCCGCGCCGGTCAGCGCCTTCCTTCTCCAGCAGGGGATCAACCTCCTGGCCGTGGGACCCGCCCATTTTACCGACCTGAAAAACACCTTGTTTCACCGTGTGGCGGGGGACCCAGCGCGGAACCCGGGTTGGGTTACGGACTATTTGTGGCTCCTCGCGGGAAGATTCGACTCCCTCCTCGGTTTTCCTCTTTGGCTCCTCGCGCCGGTCTTCCTGGTCACTCTCGTTCTCGCGGCCCGCAAGGAGGACCCGTTCTGGGAACTGAGCGAACGCGGAAAGGTCCTGATCATCCTCTTCCTCGCGGGGATTTCCTGGTGGATTGTGTTTCCCGACCACACCCGGATTCATTGGTTCACCTTTCGCCACATCGCGCCTTTCGTGGCGGCTCTCTTCGGTTGGAGCGCCGCCGTGGCGCTCGCGCGATGGCGCGGGACTGAATTCCCCGCTTCGGCGCCATCTGCACTAGATGGCGAGGCTCCCTTGGAACCGGCCGAGGTCCCCGATACGGCGGGGGAGCCGATCGATGAGGGGCTGTCAAGCCCTCGGGACGAGCCCGCGGACGACCATCAGGTGACAAGTCGGGGGAGAAAAACCGTTGCGGTCTTGCTCGCGGGGGCGCTGGCGTTCGCGCTGTGCTCGGAAACCCTGATCCGAGGAACCGCGCCCGTGCTCAAGACCCCGGAAGACCAAGTCTTCGAACAGATTCGCACTGCCACCCAGCTCACGGACAGTGTGCTCACCAATTGGAATCGGACCCCCTTTATCCGCCTGGGAGCGGAACGCAGGACCCACCGAGTGACCACGGAGGATCAGCTGGACGAGGCCCTTCAATTGAGGGACCAGGGCGAGAACCCGGCCCTGTTCGCCTACCGGGAAGATCGAGACCACGGGCGAAGCGCCTCCACGGATCCCCTGTATCAGGAATTGGACGAACGCCATCCGGCCGAGCGCGAGGGGCAGTGGACCCTCTTCGATCTCACTGCGAGGAAGCCAGAAACTCAATCCACATCCGCCGATACGCCGCCTCCAGCGCCCGAGTGACCAACTGAGCATCGAGAAGGGTCGCCCCCTTCAAGCGGTCCCTCATCCCCAGTCGCAGGTCGCGAAGCCGCTCCCGGTCCGCCGCGAGGGTCTCCGCGATATCGATATAATCCGGAAGGTCCTCGGCTACAAGGTCGGGCAGGCCGATCCGAGCGAGGATGCCGGCGCCGACCCGGCCCGCGTGACGGTCCCCCGCGAGCGCAATCACCGGAACCCCCATCCAGAGCGCCTCACAAGTGGTGGTGGCGCCATTGAATGGAAACGGATCAAGGGCGATGTCCACCAGGCGGTAAGCATCCAAATGACCCGACATCTCAGCAATGTGGCTGACCAGGACGAGGCGCTCCTCGGCAATCCCCTCCGCGGCGAACCGTTCGACCACTCGATTCCGGATCAGCGGATCAGCCATGTGGCGGGTCTTGATCAAGAGGCGCGAATCCGGAACACGCCGGAGGATTCCAGCCCAAGCGGAGATCACCATGCGATTGACCTTGGCGAGGTTGTTGAACGAGCCAAAAGTGATCCTCTTGCTCGAGAGAAGCGGAGGTTCGGTCACCGGGGGAGCATCCGGGGGCGGAAGGTAACAGTTGAAGCCGCTCTCCAATCGGACCAGGCGCTCGCTGTGGAGCGTGTCCGCTTCCCCCTCGGGATCGGTCCAAAAGTCAGTGATCCGGTAGTCAATGGCGCGCACGCCGGAGGTGTTGGGGTAGCCGAGATACGAAACCTGAACTGGAGCCGGTTTCCGCGCGAAGACCAGGAGACGGTTCCTCCCGGTGTGTCCGGCAAGGTCCACCGCGATGTCAATCCGGTCGTGTCTGAGCATCTCGGCGACTTCACTGTCGGTCTTTCCGAAAACCGGCCGCCATTCCCGGCAAATGGAGGCGATTCGCCTCGTGACCTTGTCGGGAGTGGGAACATCGGAGTAGCCGATCACCTCGAAGGCATCGGGGTTGTGCGCCGCCAGGATCGGCTCAATGAAATAAGCCACCGAGTGAGTTCGGAAATCGGGGGAGAGGTACGCGACCCGGAGCTTGCGGTTTGGGTCGCGGGCGAGATCAAGGAACGGCCGTTCCGGACTGAGCGGGGCGGCGTGACGCTCCCCCCAGGCCAAATGCTCCTCGTGGATCTCCCTGGCCGAAAGGTCCTCGCGATAGTTGAGACCGAAGAGCAGATTGGAGTGGGCCTCCACAAAGGTGGGGCGGCATTCCACCGCGCGCCGGAAGGAGCTCGTGGATTCGACCAAGTCCCCGATGGCCTCCAAAACGGACCCCCGGTCGTTGTGCGCCTCGGCGCATTCCGGATCGAGGCGCAGCGCGGCCTCCAACGAGGCAAGGGCTTCCTCGAATCGGTTCTGGGACATCAGCGCGCCCGCTAAATTCGAATGCCCCTTGACCGATTTCGGATCCAGCAACAGCAGCTGGCGAAAGACCGCCTCGGCATCCGCATGACTCCCTTGCCAGCCCAGAACCAGGCCGAGGTTGTTGTACACCTCGATCCTCCCAGGATGGAGCTGGATCGCGCGGACATAGCTTTCGACAGCTTCCGCGAGACGCCCCGAGAGGGAATGAACATTCCCGAGTTCATAGAAGGCGTCGGAGTAGCTCGGCAGGATTTCAACGGCTCGTCGGAGGGAGTCGGTTGCTTCCTCGAAGCGACGCTCCACCGCCAGGGAATAGCCAAGGTTGAAGTGGGCTTGGGCGAGATTCGAATCGAGGGCAAGGGCTTTCCGGAAAGACCCCTCGGCCTCTTTGTGGCGTCCGAGGCAGTTCAAGGTGTTGCCCAGGCTGTTGTGGAAGACCGCCGCGGAACGGTTGGCGGAGATGGCCTTCCGGATCAGCCCCTCGGCCTTTTCAAAGTCCCCCTTCTGGTGGGTGATCACGCCGAGCAGGTGGTTGGAGTCGGGATGGTTCGGGGCCGCCGCGAGAATTTGACGGTAACGGATCTCCGCCTCGTCGCTCCTGCCGGACTGGTGCAGCGCAAGCGCCTCGCGGAAGAGGGTCTCGGCCCCAGGGGTGGCGGAGGGAATCACCTTTCTTGGAGGGGGTTTGGGGCGGGGTTTGGTCTTGCGTGGCACTGAGATTCGGTCCTTGGTTCTTTCTGGCGGTGTTACGACGGGATTGGGGTCCCTCACCCCTCCGGATTCTCGATTAACTCTCGGAGCCGGGCTGAGAGCGCCTCCGGAAACCTGCCAAGCCAGCTTTCATCCACCAGCCCCACATCGACCATATCGATCAAGTGCATCTGGTCCTTGCGCAGGAAGGAGGTGAGTTTCATGCGGACCAGGGCCTCAAGGGTGACCAGTCGGAAGTCTTCGGCCGCGACCGATTCGCCCACATCCGGGGTCGGCTCAAGATACTCGGGATGGACTTTTTCGTTGGCGAAGACCAAGTGGACGGCATACCGGGCGCTCGCCGCTTCGCCATCCAGGAACATGTCGATTCCCATCCCCCGGCGATGGACAAATCCCACTTGGAAAAGCGCCTCCTTGGCGCGCTCCAAATCCAGGCCCCGGAGGAGAATGTCCACATCGTGCGTGTTCCTCACCGCGGCCTCATCCACTCGCGAGACCCAGGCGGCCACCGCGCTCCCGCCAGTGACCGCGTAGGGAATGTCCACCTTCTCCAAGGCGGAAGCAGCTCGGAGGAGGCGCTCTCGTATTTTCTCCACCGCTCGGGTCATCCCTTCCCAAGAAACATCCTCCAGGGACTTTGCGGGCGCGGGCGGGACACCCATGTTACGAGGGGATTGGGACAAAGGTGGCATCATGCGCCTCCCCCTCGATTCCCCAAATCAGTCCTTGGGGATAGTAGTGCAGGACCAGCGCGCGACGGCGATTGGGGCTGGGATTGCGATCCGAACCATGCACGCAAAGGGCATGAAACAGCACCGCGCTTCCCGCTTTTCCCGGGCAGAGAGTCGCTTTAGCGGTATCGACCCTCGGATCGTTCACAATCCCGTTGTCGTGATGGAGGATTCCCAGACGGTGGCTGCCGGCGAGAACTTGCAGGGCGCCGTTGGCCTCGGCGGCGTCATCCAGATAGACCACGGCGGTGAGGACCTTGTCGCTGTCGCAGTCGAAGTACCAACTGTCCTGGTGGAAGGGTTGCGGCGGTCCGGTGAGCGCCTCCTTGAACTGGACCTTGGAGTGGTTGACCCCGATGCGCCGCTCCCCAAGCAGATCTCGCACAGCCTCCACCAGTTCCGGACAAAGGGCAATCTCGCGCGCGCCGGGGCAGAACTCGATGGCTTCCTGAATCTTGTAGATGCGGCAGTTTTCAAATCCGGGGCGGTAGTGGTCCTTGAGTCCGATCGCCGCCCACTTGTTCGTCGCTTCACTTCCGAAATACTCGGCCCAGGAAACCTCCGCTCGCCCGTTTGCCAGTCTCACCGCGCGCTCCTCGAGCTCATCGAGCTCGGCGTTCAGTCGGTCGATGAGCCTCCGGGGAACGATTCCCTCGCGGACCACAAAACCGTCCTCTCGGTAGGCTCGCATCCGGTCTTCAGAAAGGGGCATGACACAACCGTCCTCGGATTCCTGGAACCGGAGAGTATGGTTTGTTGGGGCGGCTCCGAAGGGAACCGCCCCAACAACCGACGTTTCACAGGAAGATGTAGTACCGGATCCGATAGTTCAAGTCGCGCTGGACATTCTCCTGCCAGGTCCGGCGAGCTTTTTTCGGGAACATGATGATCGCCCCCTCTTCGTTCTCGAAGCGGGTGCGGTACCAATCCTTGGGGTCGCGGACCTCCAGCTGAGGGGTCGAGCGCGCGGCTTCAGCCACCGGATCGACCTCTCCAGGCTCGTTCTTGCCGGGACTCGAATCCGGTTCGCCCAGAAGCCCGCGAGCTTCCGAGCTCCCACCCGTGAACACGGCCTCAGCTTCCTTGCGGAGCTGCTGTTCCTCGGCCTGCCTTCGCAGATCCTCCTCACGGTCCAATTGGAACGCGATTTCCTTCCGTGGGATGCCGTCAATGGTGATCACCGCCTTATACTCCCCCCACCCGCCCAGTCGCGCCATGTCCAGCGGGTGGTAGAAGAAGGCGATGTCTTGATCGCGACGGAGGATCACGCGGTCGGAGGCGATGATCATCTTGTGGCGCGGGGCGTGCAGCTCCACCCCCACGCTGATCCCCATCCGGTTCTGTTCCGGGAATTCGCTGCGGACCACGACGACCACGTAGGGGTCATGGTCGGTGAACTGTTGAGTGACCCCAATCCAGCCGAGTTCGGTCTCGCCCTTGCAGGTCCAGACATCGTAGAGCAGCGAGCCTTCGGGATAGAGGTGCGGGTCCTCGGGACCGGGCTGCTTGGGCCACAGGCCCTGGAACCAGCCGAACAGCGGACCGGCCTGTGACGCTGGGCCGATCCCGGGGATGGCGAGGATCCCCGTGGTGATAGCGGTGACAACCAAGAACCTGAGCGCAAACGCCATGAGAGTGTCCTACCCCTCGATGAAGGTTGGAAACCGCCCGCGCGCCCCGAAGTCGGAGGAAACCGGTTATTCGGTTCCCGGAGCCTCCTCCGGAGCCGCCTGTTCCGACGGTTCCTCACCCACATTCCCGGAAACCGGGGTCCCCTCGTTCATGGCTTTCAAGGCATCAGATGCAACAACAATCGATTGAGCAAGTTGTTCGGAGGCCTTGGCGAGCTGTTCCTGCGCCTTGGCCAGTCCTTTCTCGGCATCGGCCCATTTCTGGACCCCGCGAAGCTCGCCGCTCAGACGGTCCACGCTGGCGGCGAGGGTCTGGTTGGCCCGGGCCAGACTCTCATTGGCTCCGGAGAGGCTCTGAAAAGCGGCGTCGGTCTCGCGCCCCGAAATCCGAGTGGCCTCCACCGGAGTGGGACCAAACCAGCGGGTCAGGATATCGGCGGCAAGCAGGAGGCACAGGACAACCGGAATGGCTTGTGATGAGAAGCGTGAAGAAGCGCTCATCGGACTCTCCCCTCTTTCACGGAAGGTTAAGGCACGCCTTGTCTTACCCTCCATCCCCTAAGCTTGTTTTTACCAAACCCGCGCGGGCGTGTAAAGCGGTAATCGCAAGGAGCCGCGCGCGTGAGCAAGCGGGTGGGGGAACCGGACCGCTCCCTCACAGTCGCGGCTCGGTTGGTCGCGGCTCGGAAGAGCGCGCTGGGTGGCCCTCACGGATTGACTCATGAGAACGTTGTAAATAGGATTCCCCCTTGTGCTTGGCGATCCCCTCGTGGGGCGCCCCCGTGGAGTTTTTCTCAAAGGACATTATGCCGCGAGCTGATCAGATACAGGTTGAGGGAAGCATCGACGAAGTCCTGCCCAACGGGATGTTTCGGGTGGAGCTCACCAATGGCCATAAGGTGCTGGCGCACCTTTCCGGCAAAATGCGGAAGTTCCACATCCGAATCACGCAAGGGGACAAGGTGACGGTCGAAATGTCCCCCTATGACCTGGACAAGGGCCGCATCACCTTCCGCCACAAGTAGCATCCGCGCTCCTTGGAACCCTTACTTCCCCTCCCCCCGCCTGGCGTGTCCCGGACGCTCCAGGAGCAGGATCATTGCAAACACCGAGAGGACCTGAAGGAACACCAGAATCGCCTGGGTGATCGAGGCGGACTGCAAGACCAGCGCCCCAAGCCCGGTGAAGGTGGTGGCGAGGTAGATCACGATCACCGCCTGCGGCTGGGAGAGACCGAGCGCGACAAGGCGGTGCGAGAAATGATTCTTGTCCCCCTGCATCAGCGGTTTTCCGCTTCGCCAGCGGATGAACACGACCGAGGCGGTGTCGAAAATCGGGACCGCCATGATGACCAGCGGGGTGAGCAGCGAGAGCAGCCCCTGGCGGGTCTCCAAGGTTTCCCCGGCCAAGAGCAGCGACAGGATCGAGCCGGGGGTCATCGACATCCGGTAGTAAGTGCACCGGCAGGTGAAGGCGGCGATCAGAAATCCCACCAACAAGGCCCCGCCATCGCCCATGAAGATCCGGCTGGGGTTCCAGTTGAAACGCAGGAATCCGAGCAAGGCGCCGATCAGGCAGGTCATCGCCGCCGCGAGGAAGAACTCCCCCTGCCAGTGGGCGTAGATCGCGAAGAAGGCGGTGGTGATCGCAGCCACTCCAGCCGAGAGACCATCCATGTTGTCGAGCAGATTGAAGGCGTTGATCAGAAACAGCATCCAAAGAAGGGTCACCGGGACGGAGATGAGAAGGTCGAGGCCGACCCCCTTGAAGAGCACTTGGTGAAACTCCAGTCGGAAACCGGCGGCGATGGCGATCCCGGCCGCTGAGATTTCCCAGAGTAGCTTTCCCTTGGGCGAGAGGGAGCGTTTGTCATCCAGGAGGCCGCCCGCGAAGATCACCGCGCCGCCCGCGACCAATCCGACAAGCGCGAGCCATTCCTTTTCGAGGCCGCGACGGTGATGAACCAGGAAGCTCGCCGGCGAATCCGGAAGGAGGGCGAGCGGAGCGAAGTACGCCGCCAGGAGCGCGGCGAAGAGGGTCAGGAAAAACCCGGCGCACACGCCCAATCCCCCCAGACGCGGCTTGGGTCGGTCATGGACCTTGCGCTCCCCCGGGGAATCGATAAAGCCCCAGCGCTCGGCGAGGCGGACCGCGCGCGCGGTGACAAGGAGGCTGATTCCGAGACTGAAGACAAAAAGGATCAGGTAAACGGCGTGGGACATCACCCGAAGACAATCTTCAGGAGCCGCCGAAAGGCCTTCGAGTTGTCCGGACGGTCCGTGACGGACACCCCCATCTCCTTAAGGTGCTTGTCGTTGATCCGCTGGTGATCATCGTGAGGCTCCTTGAGGACCCACACCTTCCAGAACCTGCCCTCATCCAGGAAGGCCTGGAACTCCTTGATCCTTGCCGGAACCAGCTCGCTGGAGACAAAGGCCACCACGCGGGTTCCGATCTCGCCAAGCGCTTGGCCGACCCCATCCAGATCCTTGTGGACCTGGACTTCATCGGTGCGCCGGAGGGTCTTTTCGGCAAAATGCAGCCAAGGCTCGTCGCGGCTGATCGCCACGATGGTCGGTTGCTCCGCAGATCTTCTCTCTTCACCCTGTGGGGTCATCTGTCACGCACTCCTGAGGCCAAAGATTGGCGAGATGTTACGAATCCAATCCCTTTGGGTCAATCGGCCAAATCGAAGCGGGGATTCCGGACCGGATTCACTCCAGGCCGATGGCGGCCCGCCACCGGTCGAGCATGCGCATGTTTCCGAGCGTGTCTTCCCAGCTCATAGCGGGCCAGGGGGCTTGGCGATTGGGGAGCGATTCCGCGACCAGGTCCGCCTCCAGGGCATACAGTCCCCGGTCGCTTTCCACAAGGAGTTCGCGGGGCTTGCCCACGTTCGGAATCACTCGGAGGATCGGCTGACGACCCTCCTTCTGCGGGAGCCAGGGGGAATCCAGGATGATTCTTCCCTCGGTTCCGTAGATCCGGACCACTTCCTCCTGCTCGGCCAGAATCCCGGTCGAAAGTTGGGCAAGAACTCCGCCGGGGAACTCCACCGCCGCGATGGCGCACTCATCCACCCCGCTTTCGTGCCCGATGGTCCCGCAGCCGACAAGCTCCACCGGCTCGGCGAACTCCCTCCCGGTGGCAACCCCCGCCAACAGGCGACTCATCGAGGTGCAATAGCAGCCCACATCGAGGATTCCGCCTCCGCCGAAGGTCGGATTGAAGAGGCGGCTGTCCAGGTCAAAGTCCGCCTTGAAGCTGAAGTTGGCCTGAATCAGTTTCACCGCGCCGATGGCCTTCTCGCGCAGGAGACGGATCAGCTCGCCGATTTGCGGATGGCAACGGTACATGAAGGCTTCCATCAGGAAGACATCGCGCCCGCGCGCCGCCTCGATGATCGAGTGCGCCTCCCGGGCGTTGAGGCCGATCGGTTTCTCGCACAGGATGTGCTTGCCCGCCTCGGCGGCGCGGATGGCCCATTCGGCGTGCAGGTTGTGCGGCGGAGCGATATAAACCGCCTCGATCTCCGGGTCGTTCAGGAGGTCGTCGTAAGTCCCATGTGCGCGCGGGATGCCGTGCTCGTCTGCGAATTCGCACGCCGTGTCCTTGTCACGGCTCGCGACCGCGACCGCCGCGCCGCGCCGAGCGGTCTTGAGGTCCCTCGCGAAGGCGTGCGCGATTCGACCGGTGCTGAGGATGCCCCATCTGAGTTTCGCGGTCATGGTTGGGCGGGTTCCCCGAGATTCTCATAGTAACGAATGTTGTGGGTGGCGCGCCCGAAGGCGACTATGTCCGGGCGACCATCCCCGTTCAGGTCCTCCGCCACCGCATCCTCGGTGGCCATGCCGCCGTCATCAATGACGCGCTTGGTCCAGGTGAGGGTGGGTGAGCGCGCCGGATCAAAATCCAGATCGTAGACGTTGAGGCCGGGGAGCTCCTTGGGACCGGCCTTGTCGCGGAATCCGACCAGGAGTTCATCGGCCCCATCTCCATCAAAGTCCGCCCAGTAGATGGCGTGCCCGCCGGCAAGCCGGTCATCCACGACATGGCGCTCCCAATGCAACGAAGCCGGGGGTCCGCCATCTCCCTGGAGGGGGGTGTAAACCACGGCTTGGTGGGCATGCCAGGGTTCGATGCTCCCGAGCAGCGGGGTTTCCTTGTTGTATTCCCCGACCTTGATTTCCCCCGCCCCGGAATTCGGAAAGGCCTCGGGGTGGCCGCGCGCCAGGAGCTCCGATTGGATCTCCCCGGCGGGAGTCCGAACGAGGGCGGTGATCCCCTCCAGGGATGCGGCCAAGAGGGTCACCCGGTTCTTTTGTCCCACACTCGCCCAGAGGTTGTGGACCACATGGAGGGATTCGTTAAGGGTCTCTTCCCGCCACGGCTCCTCAAAGGGTTTGTCCGGGGAGTGAAGGGCGAAGAGCCGGGTGGCTTTGTCGATGTGATAGGGGGGAGTCGAATCCTTGCCCTTGAGGGGGGCGACAATCAGCTCGGGCTTCCCATCGGCGTTGAAATCCGCCCAGCGGATGCGGTGGATCGAGGGCCAAGCGAGCAGGTCGCGCACGTTCCAGGGCTGTCTGGGGTCTTGGCCGCGATGAAGGATATGGATCGAGCCTCCGGACTTGGTGTTGTTGAACTGCCAATCCGCGCCCAGGGCGAGCTCCGGCAGCCCATCCCCATCCAGGTCTTGGGCCGCGACACAGACATTGCTCCCCTTGAGGGTTCCGGCGATCAGGTGACGCTCCCAGTTGGGGTTTTCGTACCAGGCCACGTCATCGGCGCTGACCCCGATGATGTCGGGTTTGCCATCCCCATCGATGTCGGCGACCGCAATGGCCAGCCCAGTGCCCGCCTCCGGGTTGATGTCATGAATCTTGAACACCGGAAAGCCATCGCCCGCGCTCGCGCTGAAGAGGGCTAGTCCGAAGAGAGTCTGTCGCAGGGCCTTCCCCATCTTGCCTTTACCCCCTTGATTGAACTGGGATGATCCTAGGTGGACAAGATTAGAATGGTTTTCCGAGCCACGCAATTCATTCGCCTTACATCCCGGAAGCCTGTCCCGGCTCCCCCAATAGCGCCAGTCCCGTTCAAGACTCCGCCAGAATGAGCCGATGATTCCGAAATCCCAGATCAGGGCCTTGGGATCCCCATTCATCCCCCCAAGAAGCCCAGAAAGACGCGTATCTGATGTCCAAACACCCAGCCCCGCGACGCGCGCCTCTCGGATCCTCATTCGTGGGCCTGCTTTTCCTTGCCGCGGCTGCTTGGGGCCAGGAGATCCAGGAATCGGAACCCGCCCGGAGCTGGCCCGCGCCCGAATCGGCCACCCAGGTCGCGGCCTCCTCGGCGGACGCCCCCATTGAGGTGGACCCCGAGATCGAAGCGGACCTGAAGTGGAGGCCGACTCTTGATCCGGAGGGCGGGCTCCGTCTCTGGGACTGTCTGATTCTCGCCTTGGAGAACAATCGCCCCTTGCGCAACGCCCGTGACAGTCTGCGCATCGCCCAGGTGACCTTGCGTGAGCGAGTGGAAGAGTTCGGCAACCTGTATTTCCTCGGCGCGGGGCTGCATTACGATGAAACCTTGCGGGACACGCTCTTCGATCGGTATTCGGTCTCGTTCGGTGGGGCCGAGGGGGGAATCTCCGGGGCGCCGGATGGGGCCATAGTCACGCGGCGATTCACCACGGGCGGCGGCATCTCGATCGCGGGGAGGAGCACATACCAATCCTCCGAGGAGCCTCGTCTTACAAGGTTCTTTGACAATCAAGGCAATCCATTCACGCTGGAGACCTTCAACGACATCCGCTGGTTCTCCGAGGCCAATGTCGCCATCACCAAGCCGCTTTTGGAGGGGGCCGGAGAGGTGGCCACGACCGATCTGCGCGTCCAGCAGCTCGAACGCGCGGCGGTCAACCTGGACCTCGAGAGGTTCATCCAGTCGGTGGTCAACGATGTGATCCGGAATTACCTCGCCGTCCAGCGAGCGTTTTCCCTCGCGCTGGTCCAGCGGGACTCCTATTCCCGAGCGATCCAGGTTTACCAGCGCACGCGGGAGTTCTTCGAACTGACCCGTCGCGATGATCCCAACACCTCGGTCGAGATCGCGGCGCTCAACCTCTACCGCTCGGAGCAACAGGTCACCTCCACTCAGCAGCAGTACATTGATGCGCGCAACAACATCGACACCGCCTTGATCAATCTGCGTCTCACGCTCGGTATCGAGCCCGACACGGCCATTGTGCTTTCCTCGACCGGGGTTCCCACGGTCCCCCCTCCCACGATGGCGATCGAGGAGGCGATTCAGGAGGCTCTCAAACAACGACCCGACCTGCGCGCGACGGAGATCGGCAAGATGCAGCAAGACCTGGGGCTATATCAGGCCAAGAACAGCCTGCTGCCCAACCTCGATTTTGACGCCCGCATTGGGTTCCGGGAGGAGAAGGATGACTTCCTGGAGTCCTGGAAGCTGTTCTCCTATGAGGATGTTTCGGCCAACTTGCGGATGAACCTTCCGCTCAATCTGCCCTCGGACAAGGCCAACTTCGAGAGGTCGCAAATCCTGGTCCGCCAGTCGCAGACCGATGTGGAGCAAAGACGGCGCGTGATCACGAATGAGGTGGACGAAGCCTACCGCACACAGAAGACCCTGCTCGCGCGAATCTCCATTTTGCGGCGGAACGAGGAGCTCGCGCGGAAGGCTTTTGAGATCATCACCGGGCAGGCCGAATTCGGGATCATCGACCCCTTTGATTCGGTCCAGGCCCAGAACGACCTGACCGCCGCCGAGTCCCAGCGGGTTCGCGCGGAGATCGATTATGTGATCGCGATGGCCGCGCTGCATTTCTCGCTGGGACGTCCGATCAGCGAGCTGCTCCAGCGCTTCTCGCCCTCCAACGCGCCCCCTTCGGGACCGTGAACGAAGGTCCCCCCCCACCCTACGGTCTCTACCTCCACCTCCCCTTCTGCCGCGCGCGTTGCGGGTATTGCGACTTCGCGGTGGTGACCGACCGCGATAACGCCCAGGAGGAGTACTTGTCGCGTCTGCTCAATGAGATTCGCTTCTGGGGGGAGCGGATCGAGCGCGAACCGGGGTCTCTCTACTTCGGCGGCGGCACCCCCAGCCGTCTCCCGCTCCCGCACTGGCAGCGTCTTTTGGAAGCCCTCCAGCGTTGGTTCGCGTTCACACCCGAGATTGAAATCACGGCGGAGGGGAATCCCGAAAGTCTGTCCGACGAAGTCCTCAAAGGGTGGCGCGCGTTGGGAATCAATCGCATTAGCGTGGGGGTTCAATCTTTCCAGGACCGCTTCCTCTCCCTCCTGGACCGGCTGCACTCCCGCGAGGGGGCGCTTGAGGCCCTCGACAGAATTCGCTCCGCCCGGTTCAAGAATTGGTCGCTTGACTTGATTTACGGCCTCCCGGGGCAATCGGTCGCGGATTGGAGACGAGACCTCGCGGAGGCGCTTCGGTTGGAGCCGCCGCATCTCTCCTTCTACAACCTGATCCTCCATCCCAATCTCCCCACAACTCAAAAGGCGCTCGCCGCGCACACCCCCGATCATGAAGAGATTCAATCCGAAATGTTTCTGTCGGCGGTGGAAACCTTGGAGCAAGCCGGCTACAGCGTTTACGAGCTGAGCAACGCCGCCCTTCCAGGCGGGGAGTGTCGCCACAATTTGCTGTACTGGACGGGTGGGGAGTGGATCGGGATGGGCATGTCCGGCGCGAGCCGGTTCGGCGGGGAGGAGTTCGCCAATCCCGCCTCGTGGGAGACTTACCTCAACCTCTGGGAAACCGTCCCATCATCTCCACCGATTCGGTCCCGACGCCCTTCCAGAGAATCGGCCCTTCTGGACTGGGTCATGCTGCGACTGAGAACCGCGCGGGGATTCCATCTCAGGGAACTCGAAGCGGCGCTGGGACATCCTCCACCCGAGGCGTTTCGCTCCCTCCTCGCGGACCTCGACCGAAGCGGCCACCTTCGATCGAGCGGTCCAAAGGTGGCCCTTTCGCCGAAAGGCTGGCTGGTGCATTCCGAAATCACAACGAGAATTCTCCGGGTCCTGGCCATTGAGTGAGTTGGGCGGCGACACTTGCGCCCGGATTGTCGTGCGTTTGTCTTTCCTTGGCTGTCCATTCCGCCTGTGGTATTCTGTTTTCTTAACCCGCAAGTGAAGGAGCAAGAGGGCATGGCCGAGGGGGAGCCTCTTCAAGAGGGCCTGACTTTCGATGATGTTTTGATTCTTCCGGGGTATTCCGAGACCTTGCCCTCCGAGGTGGACACCTCGGTCGAGCTCGCCCCGGGAATTCGTCTCAATGTGCCGCTGCTTTCCGCCGCGATGGACACGGTGACCGAGTCGCGCCTCGCCATTTCCCTGGCGCAATCGGGCGGCATCGGGGTGATCCACAAGAACATGCCGGTGGCCGAACAGGCGCGCCAAGTCGATCAGGTCAAGCGCTCCGAGAGCGGTATGATCACCAACCCGATCACCCTAAGCCCCGAGGACCCGGTGCAAGCCGCGGTCGATCTCACCGCACACTACAAGATTTCCGGCGTCCCGATCACCGACTCCACCGGCAAGCTGGTGGGGATCCTCACCAATCGCGACCTGCGCTTCGAAACCAATTTCGACCAGCCGATCGCGGCGGTGATGACCAGCAAGAACCTGGTCACCGCCCCGGAGGGCACCTCCTTGGAGGAGGCCCAGGCGATTCTTGGCAAACATCGAATCGAGAAGCTTCCGATTGTGAACGAGCGCGGGGAGCTGCGCGGCCTGATCACGATCAAGGACATCGAAAAGCGCCGGCGCTTTCCAAACGCCGCGAAAGACCCGCAGGGGAGACTGCTTGTGGGCGCGGCTGTCAGCGCCGGTCCGGAGCTGGAGGAACGGGCCTCGGCCCTGGTCCAGGCGGGTGTCGATCTCTTGGTCGTGGATAGCGCGCATGGGCATTCCAGGATGATCCTGGAGGCGGTCGGGAGGATTCGCGCGGCGTTTCCGAACACCACGCTGATGGCGGGCAACGTGGCCACGGCGGATGGCGCGGAGGCGTTGATCAAGGCGGGCGCGCGGGTGGTGAAGGTCGGCATCGGTCCCGGTTCAATCTGCACCACTCGGGTGGTCACCGGCGCGGGGGTTCCTCAGGTGACCGCGATTCTGGAGGCGACTCGAACCGCCCGGGCTCATGGGGTTCCGGTGGTGGCCGACGGCGGGATCAAATACAGCGGGGACATCACGAAGGCCATCGCGGCGGGCGCCTCGGCGGTCATGATCGGGTCGCTCTTCGCGGCCACCGAGGAGGCCCCCGGGGAGACCATCTATTACGAGGGCCGAACCTTCAAGGAGTACCGGGGGATGGGTTCGCTGGGAGCCATGGAGCGCGGCGGTAAGGAGCGCTATTTCCAGGCCGGGGCGGCCGCCGCAAAGCTGGTCCCGGAAGGGGTTGAGGGGCGAGTCCCATACAAGGGGAGCCTGCACAATTATGTCTACCAACTGGTCGGTGGCTTGCGCGCCGGGATGGGTTACGCGGGCGCGGCCAACATCGCGGAACTGCGCTCCAAGACCCGCTTCGTGAAGATCACGGAGGCCTCGCTCCGTGAAAGCCACCCGCATGACATCATTGTCACCAAGGAAGCGCCCAATTACCGCCTAGGGGAGTAGCCCCCATGGAGCATTCAAGGCGGGAAGTTTGACTTGTCCGTGGTATTCCAGAACCTCTTTGCTATAATTATCGCGGGAGGTGATGCACCATGGCGGAAGCTGCGGCATTGAGAGCGGAGCTTGCCAAGCTCGAAGGCCAGCTGCGTCGGCATGGATTCTGGAAGAAGCCCGCATACCCACCCCCGCAGATTACAATTCCGGAGGGATGGGACGCCACCACGAAAGCGGCGGCGGAGGTGCTGAATCAGGTCTTCGAGATCCGGATGATGCCGATGTGCTGCAAGATGTTCGGACGCGTTCCCGACTCGGCGGTGATGGCGTTCAATCATGATTACACCACCCCGTTGGAGCGCCTGGATTACGCCCGCGCGCAACTCAATCGGTTGATCGCGGACGCCGGAATGTTGCCCAGGGTGGACCGCGCGGCGTTCAGCCGCGTGGAGGGTTAAGCAGTCCGAAAGGAGTTTCTCGATCTTCAGCGCCACCCCTTCAATCATTCCTGTTCGCCGCTGGAGATCTGAACCTTTCCCGGCGCGCGGGTGACGCCCTATTATTCAGATTCATCCGGGCGCGCCGCGGCGCCGGCGCTTTTTTTTTGCTCCACATGCGGTGTCACGAGGCAACCATGACCCTTTCCCTTCTCGCGCTGGCCCTGATAGCCCAAGCGGGCGACACCCCGATCACGAACCTCCATGACCCAAGCGAACCGCGCGCAAGGGCGAGGGCCGAGCAGGTCTATATTCATCGACCGGACGGCGACTGGACCTATTCGCATCATCCGAGCTTGATCTGGCACGAGGGTCGGTACCATGCGATGTGGTCCAATGGACGGAAGGATGAGGATGCTCCGGGACAACGAATCCTCATTTCCAGCTCCAGCGACTTCCTCAATTGGTCGCCCGCGCGTCCACTGGTGGACAGCATGAGCGGAACCCATTCGGAGCGGGTTCTCACCGCCGCCGGATTCCACTCTCACGCGGGAAAGCTCGTGGCTTACTTCGGCCAATACGAATACCAGGCGGACATCGCCGACCGGGGAGAGAGACCGGAGGGAGACACTCACCACCAGGATGTTCGTCTCCGGGCGCTGGTGAGCGACGATGGGGAGAGTTGGGGAGAGATCCTTGACCTTGGACTCCCCGTGGTTCCCAACCATCCCCCGACGCCCACGCGCACGGGGCGCTTGATTCTGTGCGGCCACACCTCTTTTCCATTCACGGATGATCCAAGCGGACTCCGCGGATGGCGGATGAGCGGGATCTATCCGAAAGAAATGGGGGAGGGTTTCTTCGATGATTCGGAGGGCTTCCACAAGGTTCAAGAAGAGGCGGGATGGCCTGTCGGGTTGTGTGAGGGATCGTTCTTTCAAACGGATGATGGAGTCCTCCACATGCTGCTTCGGTCCGGCACGGAGCGCTTGTGGGTGACCGAGAGCCGGGATGAGGGGGAAACATGGTCTGCCCCGAGGCCGACCCAATTCACCGACAATGTGGCCAAGTTTCATTTCGGGCGTCTCCCCGATCGCCGTTTCCACCAAGTGGGAAACCCCGATCCGCAATCTCCGGGAAGGCGCAATCCGCTGGTGCTGTCCCTTTCGCGCGATGGGATTCGGTTCGACAAGGAATGGGTCCTCGCCGACCAGCCTTACGAGGTGAAGTATCCGGGGATGTCCAAGGGAGGGGCCTACGCGTATCCGCACAGCATCGTGCACGACAAGTATTTGTGCGTGATTGTCTCGGTGGGGAAAGAGTCCGTCCTGGTCCTTCGAGTCCCGCTCGAATCGCTCTAAAGCCGGAATGAATACGTGTGGTCTCGCGTTCGTCCACAAACGGGGGCCGTTACAGACCTCCTTCCCTTAGCGTTTTCTTGATGTTGGCTCGGAGGTGGCTTAACACGAGAACGGGACGCTCAGCCCGAACGAGGTGGAGGGAAGTTCATGTTTTTGCTGGGGAAAAGGGGATGGACAATGAAATCTGCAAACCGTGAGAAACCCGAACGAAACAATAGCCTCCCGCCTAGCCAGCGTGCTGGCGGGGGAACAACGGGTGTCACCTATTGGAAGGCGCTCGCGGGGCTTCGGGATCCCAATCCGATGGTCCGGGCCCTTTCGGCCCAAGTCCTCCTGGGGGTTGGCTCCCCGGAGGCGCTGAAGGCGCTTCGCGAGGCCAACGCGGTGGAGGATATTGTGTCGGCCAAGATGGAGATCGTGCACGCCATCACCGAGCTGGAGCGTCAACTGTCGCCCCAGGCAGCCGCGCTGCTTGAGCCGGCCTGACCCGCGAGGTCCTTACCGCTGACGTTTCCGTTTCATATCGAGCAGCTTGGAGGTCGTGCGAGTCGCCACAGGACCCGGTGTTTCCTCACCCCGGTCCAGAGGCGCTTCGCGCTTTTGCGGGGCCGCCTTCCGACCCTCCGGCTTGGAAAGGTCCACTTCCGTGGACTGCCGCCCCTCAAGGCCGTGGAAATCGAAGCGTGGGAACGCGGGGCTTCCCTCTCTCACTTGGGCTGAAGGCTTGGGGAGCACAGCCTCCTTGGTCTGCTTGAGTCGGTCCAGAGTTCGTTCAGCCTCAATCGCGGGCTTGGGTTGAAAGGCCACCAGGAAGCTGTTCCACCCGGAGCGAATATCCGCCCACTCCAGCAACACCCGTCGAGTGAAGACATCCAGCCAGAACAGGATCACCGCTGTCCCCAGGAGCCAAGGCCAGAGTGGAAAGGGTTTGGAGTGAGCGCGAGTGGAGTGCTCAAAGATCGAGGCGAGGGAAGGGGCGTATCGACCGCCGGTGACATCCGCGATCTTCCGAAGTAGGCGTGGGTTGGCTTGGTCGTTGGAGAATTCGGGGGAATAGGGAACGGAAAGGCCGGTGGTCAGGATGGCGGTGTCTTCCTCCCCGGAGGCGCTCTTTTGGAGATTGACCAAATAGGTCCCCTCGGTCTCGACATCAAACTTCCCCTCGTAAGTCCCCAACTCGGTTTGAACCAGGCGGAGCGGGACGGAGCGGCTGTCCGGCGCGAGGACCGTGCCCTCGAAAGTCAAGTAATTGACCGGACGACCCGCTTCATCAAAGGCCTCCACCTTCACAAGCCCCTTGCCCTCGGCCTGGTGGACCGAAACCCGGTAGTCGCCCTCGAGCTTCCGCTTGGAGACCCAGCGCATCGCCTGGGCCCAGAACCTGCCGTAGCCCTCCCACTCGATCCATTCCGGAGCCCACTTGGGCTTGAAGTCGCTGGCGAAGGCCATCGACTTGCCGACTCCATGGCGCCAGTGCGCGAGCAGCGGGTCCTCCTGATGGGTGAGCAGGGGCAGATCGGCGCCCGGTTTGGGGGTGGTGATGACATATCCGAGCAAGGTCGGAAACTCGCCCGGGGAGAAGCTTTCGGTAAGCTCGCTTTCCGCCACCATGTTGGGCTGGAAGGGCTGCTCCACGATCAGGTTTCGTTTAACCCGCGCGGCCTCGCGCGCGAAGATCTTGGGGAGCCTTTGTGGGCTGGTCACTTCATAGAACCTGCCACCGGTCCGAGAGGCGATCCCGCTCATCACATCCCGGAAATTCATACCATGCCCGCCGATGAGAACCGTAGTGACGGTGATCCCATTGCTCGCGAACTGGTTGATCAGCCCATCGCTGGGGGGAGAAGGGTCGCCATCCGACAGGATGACCATGTGCTTGAGCACGCTGCTCGCGGTCATGAGCCCGTTGAAGCCGAGTTTCATGGCGGTCTCGAAGTCGGGCATGTCTCCCGGCCGCGCCCCCTTGATCAGAGCCGCCTGGCGGCGCCCATCGCCTTTCGGACCCATCGGAAAGATCCAGCTCACTCCCATGCCCTCATAGTCGAGCATCCCGACCTCATCCTGGGGGTCCAAAACACGAAGCGCTTCGATCGCGATCTGGCGCATCCAGTTGTTGCCGTCCAGAATCTCGCAGGTGTGCAAGACCAAGGCGAGCGCGCCGATCGGGATGATCTTGCGCTCCTTGATCTCCATGCTCACCGGCAGGGCTTTCTCGACCGGGGTGTCCCGATAGCCCCCCGCGCCGAAGCTCTGGGCCCCGCCGACCATCACCAGGCCAACCCCGAGCGCGAACACCCCGCGCTCCAGCATTTCCATCGCCTCTTGGGAGAGGTCGGAGGCGTTCACATTCGACAGAACCACCGAGTCATAGGCCATCAGCTGGGATTGATCCGGGGTGAGCTCCGAAGGAATAATCCGCCGGACCGAGATCCCCTCGGACTGAATTTGAGACACGAACTCCTCTCCGGCGGCGGGGTCCGTGGGCAAGTCCCCCTCCACCAAAAGAACCGCGGGAACCCCCTCGACATTGACATACCCGCCCGCGCGATTGTTCTCAGGGGTGGAATCGGCCTCGGCCTCCACCCGCGCCTCCAATCGGAAGAAATTCCTGCCGGGGATCTTGAGGGACGGGACCGTGAACTTGTTCTTCCCGGCCTGGAGCCGGACCGGTTGCTCGAGGATCAGGTCCTCATCCAGCAGGAGCCTGAGCTTGGCGGGGGTGGCGCTCCGGGAAACCACGAACACATCGATGGAGAGCGGCTCCTCGGCGTGGACCTGAGTCTTATGAACGAGCTTCTCCACAAACACCTCGGATTCGTTGCGGTATTCCAGGGGGAAGACATCCACGGGGATGCCCAGTCCGGCGAGCCGCTCCGCCTCCTCGAGCGCCGAGCCGCGGTTCTCGTTGCCATCCGAAAAGAGGACAATCCGCTTCTGGGATTCGGTGGGCAGACTGGCAAGCGAAAGCCGCAGCCCCGCGGCGAGATTGCTGCCGGCGTCATCGAACAGCGAATTGGGCTGGTCCCAAACCAGGAAGGGTTGAACCGGGGTGTCGAGCACCGCCTCCTTGCCAAAGACGACCACTCCGGCTTGGTCGTTCTTCTCCATCCGCTCCAGCGCCCCTTGAACCACCCCCCGCGCTTCCTCGCGCTGCTCCGAGGGAACACTTTCGGAGAGGTCGATGGCGAAGAGGACGGAAAGGGTTTCGGTGCTTCGGACCACCTGGGTCTGGGCCATCGCAAGGACGAGCAAGAGCCCCGTGAGAACCCGGAGGGCCAGGGCGATCCAGCGCCGCGCGGGACCGAGGTCGCGGAGCAAGGTCCACCGCCAGACAAGGAACGGCAATAGCGGCAGGAGCAGCAGGAAGGCTCTGGGATCGAGGAACTGGAGGGGCATTTCGCTCAAGCGCGCCGCTTGCGACCTCGTTTTCTGATCTTCTCAAAGAAACGTTCTTCCTGAAAGGTTGTGTCTCTGTATTTTCCGGATGGGAGGTCTCCCAGGTCGATCTCCCCAAAACGGACGCGTTTGAGGTCGAGGACCTCCAGGCCGACGGCCGCGCAGAGTCTGCGGACCTCCCGGTTGCGCCCCTCGCGCAGGGTCACCGTGAACCGACTGATTCCCCCGGAGACTCGGAGTTCCTCCACGGCGGCGAAGCGGGACTTGCCCTCCTCCAGTTCGATGCCCGACTTGAGGCGCTCGATCTTGGCCTCATCCAGGACCCCTCGCGCCTTGACCCGATAGACTCGGTCGATCCGCGAGGAAGGGTGTTCGAGCAGGCGGTGCAGATCCCCATCGCTGGTGAGGATGAGGAGGCCGGAGGACTCGAAGTCGAGTCGCCCCACCGACTGAAGCCCACGCTTGACCAACTTGGAGGGGAAAAGGTCGTGGATGGTGCGACGTCCCTGGGGGTCGCTTCGAGTGCAGACCACCCCCTTGGGTTTGTGGAGAATCAGCGTGACGGGTTCGATAAGGCTCAGAAGCCTGGCGCCGAGGCGAACCTCATCCTGGCCCGGATCGACCTGGATTCCGGGATGATCGGCCACCTGGCCGTTCACCCGAACCTTTCCCTCCGTGATGAGCGCTTCGGCGTGACGGCGGCTGGCGACGCCACAGCGCGACAGGAACCGGTTGAGGCGATAGGTCTTTTTCACGATTCTCATGGTTTCATTTCGAAGCGGTCAACTTGAGGCGAAGACCATCCCAAGAAAGACCCACCGTTCCATCCTCTCGCGTGGTGTAAACCGTCGCGCCGGAGCCGTGGAGACGCTCCAGCGCCTCCGGGGCGGGGTGGCCGTAATTGTTCACTCCGCACTGGATCACCGCCAACTCGGGTTGCACCACCGCGAGGAATTCGGAGGCGCTTGCATACCGGCTTCCGTGATGGGAGACCTTGAGCACATCGCAATCCAAGTCGGGATGCTCCTCGACGATCTCGCGCTCGACATTCTCGTCGATATCCCCGGTGAACAGCAGCCGGAGCCCTCGGTGTTCGACCAACAGCACGACGGAGCGATCATTGCGCTTCCCGCGCTGAAAGAGGAGGTCCTCGAGATCGGGATTCAACACATCGATGTCGGTCGAGGGGATGCCGTCGATCCGATCCGAGGAGATCACTCGCTCCGTGGGCACGCCCGCTTTGACCAGGGTCGTGGCGATCCGTTGGAACACCGGGTTGTCGCCATGATCCCCCGAAGCAATGACCGCTGCGACCGGCACGCGGGCGAGAAGCTCCTCAAGACCCCCGACATGATCCATGTCGGTGTGGGAGATCACGAGAGCATCGATGCGTCGAACTCCGAGTCGTGTCAGGGAGTGGACCAGCCTTCCGGTCCTTCCGGGCTGAAGAATTGAGGGGGGACCGGCGTCGATGAGCAGAGTCTGCCCGCTCGGGAATTGGAGCAGGGAGGCATCGCCTTGGCCCACATCCAGAAAGTGCACGCGAAGCGCGGCGCGCGCCGGAAGAAGCGGCCACCACGAGAGGAGCGCCAGAAGGAGAAGCGCGACAAGGCGCCGTGTCAGAACTCTCCCCCCAAACCACGCCCGCGGCAACGCGAGCACCAGGAGGAACGCGGCGATTAGCGCCAGTGGTCCCGCATCGAGCGGCAGGATCCGTGAGAATCCGAACGGGAGGTCCGCGATCCAACGACCCCAGGCGGCCAGGGCTTCGCAGAGGAAGTTGAGCGGACCCGCGAGCAGGCCTCCCAACCCCGGCACAAAGGCGAGACCGAAGGCGGCGAGGATTCCCAGGACGGTGATGATTTCCGCGAGCGGGACCGCGATGAGGTTTCCGAAAATCCCTTTCCAGGCGAAAGTGTGGAAGAACCAGGCGCTGATCGGCAGCGTGGCCAAGGTGGCCACCGCGCTGGCCCACAGCCCGAGGATCAGCCAGAGCGTGAGAGAAACCAGACCCGAGTAGAGCGGGTTGAAGGGGCTGATGCGCTTTTGGAGGAAGGACTCCAGAGGGTGACGCAGCCGCGAATTGTGGGATCTGCCGGGCCCCCACATGAGGAGCGCCGCCACGGTCACAAAAGAGAGCAGGAAACCAGGCTCTCCAAGTTCTCCCGGAAGGGGAACCAGGATTGCAAGGGCCGCGCCTCCGAGAAGGTTGAGGGAATCCGAGGGGCGATCCTGGAAAGTCCCCAACATCAGGATGACTCCCACCAAAGTGGCGCGCATCACCGAGACCTGCCCCCCGACCAGGGCGAGCAGCAAACACGCGAGCGGGATTCCCAGCAGCGCGCGGTGGCGACGCTTCACGCCCACCAGCTTGAAGAGCAGCGGCAGGACCAGGAGCGCCACGGTCACATTCAGTCCCGAGATGGCGGTGAGATGGAGAAGGCCGGAGCGAAGGAGCGCCTCGTAGGTTTCCTCCGGTAGCCACCCCCGGTCGCCGGTTGTCATCGCAAGCGCAAGCGGCCCGGCGGTGGGCGAGAGGTTTTCGAGCATCCACATCCTGATGGTTTGCCGCCAGTTGTCGCGCGCCCGAACCACCCTCTCGAGAGCGGAGGGCGAGGAGTTGGGATTGATCTGAAACCGATTGTCCGCAACACGGACGGACCCGGTGGTCTCAAGAGTGTTTGGGAAACTGGAGGCGCCCAGCAGCGCGTGGGATGGCCTTCCGCCAAGCAGCCACCGTCCGCTCGCGTGTAACAGGTCCCCCGACCCCCCTTCGGGCTGCTTGCCTCCCAGAACCTGTACATCCAATTCGCCCGGCAGGCGGACCCAGTGATTGCCCTCCCATAGGTCGGCGTTCCGTATTCGCGCGCGCCAGCGGTCCGGCGCGAAACGGACGAAGGCCTCCTTCAGGGTCCCTCGAACCGGAGTGGGAAAGGGAGGCGAGAGAGTGGTGAGCCGCGCGCGTGTCCGCGCGTGGTCCGCATGGGAAAGATTCGCGCGCAGGAAGCCCGCAAGAGCCATCGCCAGCGCAAGGGCGAGGAGCAACCCGCGTCCGCCCGCTTGTTGACCGGAAAGAGCAAAGCCGAACAGGAGGGCCACAGCCGGCGCGAGCAGCAGCGGAAGCGCCGGGGAAGTGGAAAAGAGGCCCGCGAGAATGATCCCGATTCCCCAGGCCAACGCAAGCGCCAACAGCGGCCGTCTCATGGAGATTCCTTCGCGCGGATGGCTTGGAGCGCTTCCTCGAACTTCGGCTCTTGGGCCTGGAGTTCGAGGGCCAGGCTTTTCTCCGCGCGCGCTTCCTCGGCGCGGCCCAGGGAGTGCAGCCAGCGGCTCTTTTGGTCGTGGTAGGCCCACTTGACCGGGTGGAGTGAGATCGCTCGTTCAATCTCCAGGAGAGCCTCCTCCTTCTCGTCTCGGTCCCAGAGAACCGTGGCCAATTCGGAATGGAGGTTCGGGGTTGTGGGGCTCCAGCGGATCGATTCGCGCAGAAGTCTCATGCCGGTCTGTTCATCGCCCAGGTCGATGGCCATGCCGCCGAGGTAAGCGCGCGCCTCCCACAGCGGGGGCCAGACAGTGGTCGCGCGCCGGAGCAGAGCGGTCCCCTCTCGGATGTCCCCTCGGTTTTCAAAGATCCTCTGGGCCTTCTCAAAAGAAAAGTGTCCGATCTCTCGCGCGAGCGCGACGAACGCGAACAGGAGCAGGGCGATCCGGAGCAAAAGCGGCCTTCCGCGGGTGGCACCGGGAGGTGAAGCGAGAGCGCTTCGAGATGAGGAAAGCGTGGCGCCGGCGAGGATCCCCGCCGGGGCGAGGAGGTAGAGCATGTCATGGTGGAAGCCAACCTGAGAGGAGAGGAGGAACGAGGTGGCGGCGGAGAGTCCCCATAAGGGATGGAGGGATTCGACAAATGGGTGTTGAACCCCATCGCGGGAAAGCCGACACAGTCCCGCGCGCTGAAGGAGGTAGGGAATGATAGTCGCCATCGCCACAAGCAGCAGGAGCAGGCCGACCGCGCCCATGTCGGCCATCACCTCCAGGAAAAGGTTGTGGGGGTAGAGGGTCTGGTGAGGGGTCAGCTCCCGGAAACGGGGGTAATTGGAGCCATATCCTCCGACACCCTGGCCGAGGAGGGGAGCTTCTCGGATCATTCGTGCGGCGGCCTTCCAGTAGATCAGGCGTGCATGCACGGTTTCGGAACGCCCGAGCATCTCACGGCCGCCGGGTGAAACGGCGAGCAATCCCCCCAGCAGCAGCACCCCAACCAAGGCCCCAATAAGCAGGTGTCCCCGCCAAACCCGCGAGCGAAGCATCCAGATTCCGATTCCCCCGATCAGGCCGAGCAGCGGAGTGCGCGATCGGGTTCCCCAGAGGACATAGACCTGAACCCCGGCGGAGAGGATCAGGCCGAATGTGAACAGGCGAGGCCCACCGGTCTTGCGGATCTCATGGACGAGCACGGGCAGCGAGAGCAGCGAAAGGGTGAGAAACAGCCCCAGGTCGATGGGATTCCCGAATGGAAAATGGAGCCGTCCCTGCGCTGCGGCATGGAGAATGGCCTGTTTGAAATCCTCCTCGATGACCTGACTCTGGATCGCTTTCTCGATTTCCTCGAGGGGCGTCTGCCAGCCGGGGTTGAATGCGGCGATGAAGCTCGCGCAAGCCCACAATGCCAGGCAAACCTTGAGGGGAAAGCGGGGATTCCCTTTGGCCTGGTTCGCGGCCACCCATCCGAGGGCGGCGGACAGCCCCCAGACCTCGAGGAGTCCGAAGGCGCGATCCCAATCCGGCGCGCGAAACGCGGAGATCACGACCCATGCCGCAAGGGCGACAAGCTGCCACCGCGGACGGGGCGCACGTGGCGGAGGAGAAATCGAAAAGGCATGCGCAAGGAGAATCAGAAAGGCCAAACCGGTCAGGGCCAGGGGAAAGCCCACCCACCACCCGGCGAGTGTTTCGCGAAAGGGAAGCGCCACGAGCAGGAAGAGCAGCGCTCGCCCCTCGACTTGCGTGAGCCAACCTCCGCGCGTTGATTCCTCGGGCATGGGAGAACAGGAAATTAGTCGAAACTCGTGGAGCGAACAACTTGCGGATGCAAAAAAAGAAGCCCCCGGGGTGGGCAACCCGGGGGTGTAAGATCCTCGAATTACGTCCCGAGGAAGGACGGGGTAACTGGGCTACTTTGGCTCTCGCGTATCTGTTGCCATCGGTTCCACCGACGGTCGTTGGTTTCTCACCAAGCGGGTCTGGTCTCCGGGTAGGCCAGGGTCAGCTCACGAAACCGGGAGTGGTACGCCGCGCGGTAATCCGGGTGGGCCGAGGTGAAGTACGGCCAACCATCCGGGGTGACCGAATAGGCCTGGACCGGCATGGGGGCGTATGGATTGACCACAATGCCGCGCGTGGGGATGTAGACCGGGTCGGCCTGAACCCGCGCGATTCCAGTGTGGTACCCCGGGCCGATGGGAACCGACCACCCGAACGAGGCGGAGGGGAGCATGAGGAGGATCGCCAGCGCGGCAAAGGTGGCGACCGTGATGGATTTCCAGAATGTTCCTTGCATGGCGAGCTCTCCTTGATTCCTTGGCATCCCACACCGGCCGACGCCGGACGATTCCGAGTAGAGCAGAGGGTGTGCCAAGGGATGCAGCAGGGGCCGAAGGGACCGTAGACGGGTCTTCTTAATGCATGCAACCAACTGATCTCACTGATTTTACACGGACTCCCTTGCCCGCCGAGGAATCGCGGTCCTTGGTGTGCACTTCCTGCGCTGGGGGTGCTGCTGATATCGACACGGCATGGGGATATATCCGGATGATATGAAATCTTGAGGACCGAACGAGAGAACTCCTGGCGTGCCCAGGGAAACGTGTTGCAAGAACCCATGGGCCGGGGGATGATGCCGCCGAGGGGAGGCCCCCTCTTGTTGCTCGACGGAAGGAAGTGTTTGAAATGTCGATCAGATTCCTGGCGTGTGTCCTTGTGGTTTGCCTGACCGCCCCGTGCTTCGCGCTCAAGGTGGTCACCAACAACTCACCGATCTATGACTCCCCGCCCAAACTGGTGAGCGAGATTTCCAACGGACGTCTCGAAACCGTGGGGGAGGGGGATGACCTGATTCAGATCGTGCATGTGTGGGGGACCCCGTATGAGCGGGGATATGCGCAGGGGACTCTTCTCAAGAAGGAGATCGGCACCCAGCTGGTCCGGATTGGGGAGGCAATGGTCAAGGAAATGGGCGGGGATATGAGCCTGCTCGATCAGGTGTGGGAGTCGGTCAAACCCCATGTGGCCGAGTACTTCCTCGAAGAGCTGCGGGGGGTGGCCGATGGGGCGGGGCTTGATCTTCAGGCGCTGATCCGCTCGAACATGATCGGCGAGGCCAGCGAATGGCACTGCTCCTTGTTCGGGGCCTGGGGCAAGGCCACCCAAAGCAGCGGGCATCTGTTGCAGCTGCGCTCGCTCGACTACGCGGTCAACGCGGGGATTCAGAAGTACCCGGTCATCACCGTTCATCATCCGAACGCCGGAGAGGGCCATCCCTTCGCCAACATCGGCTGGGCGGGCGTGGTCGGGGCGGTGACCGGAATCAGTTCCGAGCGCCTGGCCATCAGCGAGATCGGGGATGACTACGACAAGGCCAACGATTCCTTTGATGGGATCCCCTTCACCTTCCTCCTGCGCGACATCCTTCAGTTCGACAAGTCGCTGGAGGAGGCCACGGACCGAATCCGGAACGCGAAGCGGACCACCTCGCTGATGTACGCGGTGGGGGATGGCGAGCTGGGTCGGGTGCGGAGTTTTCAAACCTCCCGGACCCTGTGCAATGTGTTCGACCCTGAAAACCTCGAGCCGCTGACTGAAGCTCACCCGAGAATCGACGATATTGTCTATTGGGGGATGAGCTGGAATGTCCCCGCTTTTGATGGCCCCCTGCATGAGATGCTCAAGAAGCATTACGGGAGCCTTTCCGGGGAGGTCACGGTTCGTGAGATTCTTCCCACTGTGCGCACGGGGAACCTGCAGGTGGCCGTGTATGACCTCACCGATATGGTGGTCTGGACCGCCAACGCGGGGGCGGATGGAGAGGCGGGGCCGTTGAATGCCTATGAGCGCTCCTTTGTCAAATTGGACATGAAGCGGCTCTTCAGCCAGGAGCGGCCCACGCCGAAACAGAAGACGGCGGATAAAAATTGACGGGAATCTCAAGATTGTCTAGAATGAACAGGATAGAGCCGGGTCTGTCCCGGACCTGCTTGGAGAGAATGGTCGGAGGATGGTCAACCATGAGAGCACCGCGCACACTGCCTGTGGTCCTGATTCTGGCGCTCGCGGGGGCGAGCTGCCCGGCGGTGGACATTGTCTATCTGAAGTCGGGCAGCACGCTTGTCGCCGATTCGCACAAGGAGGTGGAGGAGCGCGTGGAGGTGGTGCTCCAATCGGGCGCCAAGGTGGTGATTGAGCAGCGGGATATTGACCGGATTGTGCATGAGACCGCTCCGCCGATTCAGTTGACCATGATTGAGCGCGACCCGGAGAAGCTCCTTCCGGACACCACGGACCCGCTGGATTGGTGGTTGGACGCGCGGAACCCGGTGGACAACGAATCGGCGAGGCTGTTCCTTTCCATGCAGGAGCAGATCGCGCGCGGCGAGACCAAACCGCTGGCGCGGACCCTTTCGGATGTCAAACTGGCCCGTAAGAGCCGTGTGCGGACGATTGAGTTCGCTGGGCTGACTTTGCACCTTGGGATGGACATGCAGTATCACGACGAGCCGGGGATGACCTTTGAGCAGGCCTTCAACCGGTTCGTGGCCCTGGAGAAGGTTCCCAACGCGCGGGAAGTGGTGAATTTCATCGGCGATGTGCGCCGTTCGGCGTTTGATCGTCGCAAGGAGGAGATCATCCGCTCGGCGATTCAGCTCCGCGACCGTCTCGACCCGGATTACAATCGTCGACTCCAAGAGATCGAGAGCCGCCCCGCGCAAGCCACCGCTCAAAGCGCGTCGCTGCCTGCGGTGGGTCAATAAGGGATTAGGTCCTACCCCACCCTCTTCACCAGTTCGATCACCCGGTCTCGTGTCCCGAAACGTGTGCCCGGAAGCTCCACCGCGGCGGCGGAGGCGGCGATCCCCCAGCGCATGGCGTTTTCCCAATCCCCTTCCTTTTCCCCCCAGGCGGTGACCAAGCCCGCGAGAAACGCATCCCCCGCCCCGACAGTCCCCTCGACCTCCACCTTGAGCGCCCCCACCCGGAAGAAACGACGCTTCGTGGTCCATAGAAGCGCCCCCGCCGCGCGGTCGGTCACCACGAGGTGCGATTGAATCGACTCGCGGTTCTGAAGGGCCACGAACACTTCGTTCAGCGAAACCATTGAAAGGCCGTACCAATCGTTGAACTCCTCCCGGTTGATCTTGACCAGGAACGGATTGCACTTGGCGACTTGGATCAGGCCCGGACCGGCCATGTCCACAATCAGCTTGGAGTCTGAGGATTGAACCACTCCCGACAGGTCGCTCCACCATGAGAACGGGATCCCGCGCAGGGTGCTCCCGGCCAGGATCACCGTGTCGCCGGGCTGGAGCTTCCTCCGGAGCCGCTCCAGGAATTCCGCGCAGGCTTTTTCCTCGAACTCAAGTCCCGCGAAGTTGAGGTCGGTCTGGTGACGTTGCGCCTCCTCGAAGATCTTGATGTTCTGACGGGTCTCGCCCGCGAGCTCAACGACCTCGATGGGGATATCCTCCCGTCCGGCGAGGTCCAGCCAGCGTTTCCCGCGCACCCCCCCGAGAAACGCCCACGAGGTCACCGGCACTCCGAGCTGATGGAGCGCGCGGGCCACATTCATCCCCTTGCCTCCGGCATCCTCCAACGGCTCGGCGAGCTGGTGGGCCTCCCCATGCTGGAGACGGTTGACCCGCACGGTGAGATCAATGCTGGGGTTCAGGGTGATGGTGTGAATCATGGTCTATCCTTGATGGCCACGGCCCAGAGAGCATTGCCCAAGTCGCAAAGGGAAAGAAGCCTCCCCACGGGCCTCATCAACGCTCTCCGGAGCGGACCATCGACCGCCCCGCCGCCGACGGTTTCAATCCGCGCGGACTTGAACCCGCACAGTTCCAACACAAGGCGCAGGCTACGCGGGGAATGAATCAGGAAATGCTCCTCCGGGGCAAGCTGCTCCCAGCGCGCCCCTTGGAGTCTCCTCCGAATCGAGCGGGCGTTGGGGGTCTGAAGGAAGAGGAGCCCTCCCGGGGCGAGCCACTCGGCGGCTGTCGTGGGAAGCACAAACGGATCGGGGAGGTGCTCGATCACATCCAGGGCGACAACAGCCTGGTACGGGCGATGGACAAGGCGAGGCTCTGCCTCCTCCAAGGCGCAAGGGTGGACTCGAACCTCCGCAGGCAGCCGGGCGCGGGCATGGGCATGAAGGGGTCCGGAAGGCTCAATGCCCTCCACGGTCCAGCCCTGGGCGTGTAGGCGTGTAAGCAACCCGCCCGCCCCGCAGCCGATTTCGAGCAGAGTTCCATGACCTGGGGAGCGTGAGCCCCCGGCCGTTGGCGCTGGCGCGTGAATCCCTTCTCGCGCCGGGTCCATGGGGATCGGAGTCCCTGGGCCTTCCAGTGCCGAGAAATGATTCTCGGCACAGCGAGGGATTACGGGGTCGCTGGCGCATGAGTCCCTTCTCGCGCCGGCTGCCGGGGATGAGCCGCTCACGGTCAGGATGCGCCTCGAAATCTCCGCATAATAGGGCCCGCGCCTGCTCTCCTCGGCCAGCAAGCGGTCCGGGGAGGAGTTGGCTTCCTCATAGGCCGCGTTCGGGGCGGCAATCTCCCGCCAATCCGACCGGAAAAGCAGGCCGCAAGCAGGGCACTCGACCAAATCCGGGAGACCCGGGTAGGGAACATTCGCATCTCCGCCCTCGCAAACCGGGCAGCGCGGGTGTTGAATGGGCGTGGTCATTTTCCCTTCTAAGAAACACAGCGGAGCGGCGTTGTATAGGTGAACGCCTCCGAAATGGAGCTCGCATGCGAGGAACCAAAGCCGCACTCAACGGGGAATGGGTCCGAAGGGTCCTCAAGGAACACGAGGCCCCCCTGCTGCGCTATGCCGCGCGGCTTTCGGGGAACCTCGAATCCGCCCGCGACCTGGTGCAAGACACCTTTCTCCGTCTTTGTTCCGAAGACCCCGAACAGCTGGGGGAGCGTGTGGCCCCCTGGCTCTACCGGGTTTGCCGGAGCCGCGCGGTGGATGCGTTCAGGAAGGAGCATCGCATGAAACCGCTCGAAGACGCCGCGCTGGAGATGCTGGAAAGCGCGGCCCCAACACCCATCGAGGCCTTGGACCGGCGGGAAACCGAATCCCTGGTCCTCAAGGCGCTGAGCGCCCTCCCCAAGAACCAGCAAGAGGTGATCCGCCTCAAGTTCCAGGAGGGGTTCAGCTACCGCGAAATCAGCGAAGTCACCGGCCATTCCGTGAGCAATGTCGGATTCCTGATCCACGCCGGAATGAAGACCCTGCGCCAACGCCTCGCCGGAAGCCCGGCGGGGGTGTGAAGGAGAACACGACCATGAAACGAATCGACCTGAACGACCCGAAACTGACCGCCTATGCCCTGGGGGAGCTCGACCCGGCGGAGGCGAGAGAACTTGAAGCGCGCCTTTCGGACAGCCCGGAGGCCCGCGGATATGTCGAGGAGATCCGCGCCTTGGGCCGTTCCCTCGCGCATGATCTCGCCCTCGAGAAAGCGCCCGCCGCCGGACTGGATGCCGGTAGGAGGGCGGCGATTGAGAGGAGAATTAAGGATGGAAACAACCTGAAGGACCACGGGGACGAGGCTCCACGGAAGGTCGGCCTGCTTGGTTGGCTCCTGGAACCGTACCGTCTGGGGGCGGCGGTGGCGGTGTGTCTGGCGATCATGGCGGGGATTGTGTTTGTTCAGCCAAATTATCTGGAGACGAGGAGACTCGGTGAACTGCGGGTGAAACAGGGCCCGGAACGGATTGAGTCTGAAACGCTCGAGAAGAAATCCGAAATGCTGGCGAGTGGACTTGAAACGCTGGCGCGACAATCAGAAACACTGGCGAAACAACCGGAAACGCTGGCGCGAGAATCCCTTCTCGCGCCTCAGACAGGGGATGGAAATCCCCCCGGCGCGGGGGCCGAAAAGGGATTCTTGGCCCAGCAATCCCAGCAGCCCCAGCCAGTTCGGATGACGCAGAATGGCAAGCAAACCCAGCTGGGCCAGGAGTGGGGAGCTGCCGGGGAGGCCCCCCAACCTGTTGCCCTCGCCCCCGCCTCGCGCGCTCCCGCCAGGTCGCTTGGGAGACAGGAGGCGCGCGAGTCGCTCAGTCTTTCGAGCGCTCGCACGAGTGGCGGGCATCCCGGCTATGGCGGAAAGGTCGACAACCTCGCAATCGTCGCGCCTTCATCCTCTCCCGAGCAGGTTGTTCACCGCTACGAGGATACAGACTCCGACTCATATCGGGCCAGAGGCGCCGCGGTGACCCCGGATTTCGGGTATGCCGCCGGGACCACTCCCCTCTTCCGAGCGGAGAATTCCTCTTCCTCGGCCCCTCGGCCCATCGAGCAGTTGGCGGAGCTGCAGGCCGGGGAACTGAAGGTCGTGCGGGCGGTTCCTTCCGAGGGGCGAGCCTACTTCTTACCTGGGGTCCAGGGCCAGGACGAACCACGCATCCTCGCCTTGGCCCCTGAAAAGGCGCCGGAGGAGGCGCAAGGGGTCACCCCGGAGGGACCGGGAACCGAGGACTACTCCGCGATCACCGACAACCCCTTCAAGGCGGTCTCGGAGGAGCCGCTTTCCACTTTCTCCATCGATGTGGACACCGCCTCCTATTCCAACATTCGTCGCATCCTCAACCAGGGGAATTGCCCGCCCAGGGATGCGGTGCGGATCGAGGAGATGGTGAACTACTTCCCCTACTCTTACACACCACCCAGTGGAGAGGATCCCTTCGCGGCGCATGTGGAGATGGCCGCCTGCCCCTGGAACCCCACCCATCGCCTGGCGCGGATCGCCATCAAGGGCAAGGAGATCCAGGGCAACGACCGCGCGGCCTGCAACCTGGTGTTCCTCATCGATGTCTCCGGGTCGATGCAGCCGGAGAACAAGCTGCCGTTGGTCAAGCGCGGCATGCTGCTGCTTCTCGGGCAGCTCAAACCCGAGGATCGCGTGGCGATTGTGACTTACGCCGGGTCCTCGGGGCTCGCGCTCCCCTCGACCTCCTGCAAGGACAAGCCGGTGATCCAGGCCGCCATCGAGGCGCTGTCCTCGGGCGGCTCCACCAACGGCGCGGAGGGTATCCTGTTGGCCTACAAGACCGCCCAGGACAACTTCATCAAGGATGGGATCAATCGAGTGATCCTGGCCACGGATGGGGACTTCAATGTGGGGGTCACCGACCGGGGGCAGCTCGACACCCTCATCACCGACAAAGCCAAGAGCGGGGTGTTTCTCTCGGTGTTCGGATTCGGGATGGGGAATCTCAAGGATTCCACGTTGGAAACCCTGGCGGACAAGGGCAACGGCAATTACGGTTATATCGACACGCTCCAGGAGGCTCGGAAAGTGTTCGTGGAGCAGATGGCCGGAACGCTGGTGACCATCGCCAAGGATGTGAAGGTTCAGATCGAGTTCAATCCCGGCAAGGTCGGCGCGTATCGGCTGATCGGGTACGAGAACCGCATCCTGGCCGCTCAGGACTTCAACGATGACCGCAAGGACGCGGGCGAGATCGGCGCGGGGCACACGGTCACCGCGCTGTATGAGATTGTCCCGGCGGGAGTGCCGATCAACCTGGCGGGGGTGGACCCGCTCAAGTACCAGAAGCCCTCGGCCCAACCCGCGATGGAGGTGGTGAGCAGCCCGGAGATGTTCACCCTCAAGCTGCGCTACAAGCAGCCGGATGGGGACACGAGCAAACTGATCGAGCAGCCGGTGATGGACAACGAGGCCTCCTTCGACTCGGCCCCGACCGAGTTCAAGTTCGCGGCAGCGGTGGCCTCGTTCGGGATGCTGCTGCGCGAGTCGCCTTATCGCGGGAACGCGACGCTGGACACGGTGGCCGCGTTGGCCCACTCCGGCAAGGGCGAGGACCGCGAGGGCTATCGCGCGGAGTTTGTCCAACTGGTGGAGCTGGCCAAGGCGGTGTGCCGGAAGTAGAGAGGCCGTGGGATGGGGGCGGGGGAATCCCGCCCCCATGTCGGGCCTGATCCCTTACTCCCCCGCCATCTGAATCACCCGGAGCCTTGAGTCCCCCTCATCCCGGATCGTGTCAAAATGCCTGTCGGCGCACAGGATCGGCCAGCCGGTTTCGAGGGCGACTGCGGAAAGGAAGATGTCACCTCGCGCGAGCGTGTAGCCCTTTTTCCTGAGTCGCTTCATGAGTTCAGCCGCGGATTCCCAATGATGGGGGCGGAAAATCTCACGATGGACGGAGGAAAGGATTCCTTTAATATAATTGACCTCGCCCTCGCGAGCGCCAACCAGGAGCTCGAAATAGGTGGGGCAAGCGTACGCACCCTCCCCATCACGTAGAAGCGATTGGACTTTTGCTTTCGAGTTCGGAGCTCCCGATTTCCGGAAGAACTCGATCCAAACTGAAGAATCGATCAGGATCATAATCGCATATGGCCTCAAGTTCCTCGTTTGTATAGGGGTAGTCCATCTCCCCATTCATCGCCATCCGGATCAGCTCCTCCAAACGGACCGAGCGCAGGTACTGCTCCAGCGCCCGGGCCACGGCGGGGGACTTCTTCTTGATCCCGGTCACTTCCTGCAATTTGGCCAGGGTTTCTTCATCAATATCGACCGTGATTCTCATCATTCTTCTCCTTGAAATGAGGATAATTGAACGATCTGTTTCCGGAAAGAGGGGTCCGGAAGGGTGTCGCGGAGGAATGCCGCCTCAGACCCGCCGGGTTGTTCCCCGCGCCGCGCGCGAGCGTGGCGCCTTGGCCTTCCTCCCGGGGCGTGGTTTGCCTTGGGGGAGGCCTGCATGATCGAAGCGGCTGGTCCTATCGACCGCGATCACCAATCGTGAGGCCCGCGCTTTGTACGAGGCGTACGGGTATAAGCTGGACGACGTGTTTCTTGTTTACAAGTTGGAGTTGTAGCGCCGACGCGCTCGATGCGCCCGACCGAAATCTACGGTCGGCATTTTACGCGAAGTCTAGGCTAATCGCGTCCATTCCGGCGAGTGATCTTGGACGTTAGTGTCTCACAGTAACCCAGGACACCCGGACTCTCAGCCTTCGGGACTTCCAGGCCACTCCCGATCAACCGCCCGCGATGTTTCTCCCGCCTCCCGCGATTTGCCGAGCCGAACCGTGGCGATGTAAGGTCGCATTACCGTTTCCTCGACCCTCGCCGGGCAATCTTTGCCCGAGTCGATTTGGCTTTCACGCCACCCCGCGATTTCGACTGGGCGGAAGGTCTCTTGATCCGCCCATCCACCGCCGCGCGGATCACATCCTCCAGATTCTCCGCGAACTCGAAGGTCAATCCCTCGCGCACGGTCTCGCTGATCTCGACAAGGTCTTTCTGGTTGCGCTTCGGGATCAGGATGTGGGTCACCCCGGCAAGCTTGGCCGCGAGGACCTTTTCCTTAAGACCCCCGATCTGCAGCACCTGCCCGCGCAGGGTGATTTCCCCGGTCATCGCCAGATCATGGCGCACCGGCCGTCCGGTCATCAGCGAATACAGCGCGGTGGCCATGGTCACTCCCGCCGAGGGGCCATCCTTGGGCACCGCGCCGGAGGGAACATGGATGTGAAAATCGTGTTTTTGGAAAAGCCCTTCCGCGATCCGTAGACGCTTGCAGTTGGCGTGAAGATAACTGAACGCCGCTTGGGCGCTCTCGACCATGACCTGCCCGAGCTGCCCGGTGAGCTTGAGATTGCCCTTGCCCGGCATCGAGGTGGCCTCGATGAACAGGATGTCCCCGCCCAATTCGGTCCAGGCCATGCCGGTCGCCACCCCCGGACTGGCGGTGCGCAGGGCGACTTCATTGGTGAACTTCGAGGGCCCCAGGTAGGCCTCCAGGCTTTCGGGTTCGATCACTTCCCTTCCCCTGTGGCCCTCGGCGACCTTGCGGGCCACCTTGCGCGCCACCGAAGAGAGCTCGCGCTCCAGATTCCGCAATCCGACCTCACGAGTGTAATCCAGCGCGATTCGTTGAATCGTCCCATCCTGGAAGACCACATTCCGCCGGGTCAGTCCGTTGTTCTTGAGGGTCCTCGGAATCAGGTACTTCTTGGCGATGGCGAGTTTCTGATCCAGGGTGTACCCGGCGATGCGGATCAGCTCCATGCGATCCAAGAGGGGACGCGGGATGGTTTCGAGCATGTTCGCGGTGGCGATGAACAACACGCGCGACAGGTCGAGCGGAACATCCAGATAGTGATCCTCGAACGAATGGTTCTGCTCCGGATCGAGCACCTCCAGGAGCGCCGCCGAGGGGTCGCCGCGAAAGTCGGCCCCGAGCTTGTCGACCTCATCCAGCATGAACACCGGGTTGTTGGAGCCCGCGGTCTTGAGTCCCTGCACGATTCTTCCCGGAAGGGCCCCGATGTAGGTCCGACGATGCCCGCGGATCTCGGCCTCATCGCGCACTCCGCCGAGGGACATGCGCACAAACTTGCGGCCCATCGCCCGCGCGATGCTCTGCCCCAGGCTGGTCTTGCCCACCCCCGGCGGACCCGCGAAGCACAGAATCGGCCCGCGCGGACCCTCGGTCAGCTTCCGAACCGCGAGAAACTCCAGGACCCGATCCTTGACCTTCTCAAGGTCATAGTGATCCTCATCCAGGATCCTCTGGGCTTTCCTGAGGTTGAGAACATCCTTGGTGGAAACCTCCCAGGGAACATCAAGGAGCCACTCCAGATAAGTTCGGGAGACAGTGTACTCGGCGGAGTTGGGGCTCATCCGTCGCAACCGACCCAGTTCACGGTCGGCGGCCTGACGGGCCCTCTGGGGCATTTTCGTTTTGGCCAGTCGCTGCTGAAGATCGCTGTAATCCTCGCCGTCATCCTCCCCGAGCTCGCCCCGAATGGCCTTCATCTGTTCCCGCAGAAAATACTCGCGCTGGCTCTTGCTGAGCTCCGACTGGACCTTGTCCTGGATCTTGCTGCCGAGCTGGGCGACATCCAGCTCGCGGGTGAGGATCTGAGTGAGACGATGCATGCGCTCGCGCACATCCGGAGTCGAGAGAAGCTCCTGTTTCTCCTCGACCTTCATGGTCAGGTTCGAGGCGATGAAATCGGCGAGCTTGCTCGGATCGTTGGTGTTGTTGAGGGCGATGTGGAGCTCATCCGAAAGGGAGGGGGAAAACGAAATGAATCGTTTGAAGAGCTCCTGGAGGTTGCGCGCGAGGGCGTCCACCTCAAGCCCCTCGATGGTTGTGACCGGCAGCTCCTCCACGCGCGCCTTGGGAAAGGGCTTGGAGCGGGTGTATTCGAGGAGTCGGACGCGCGCGACCCCCTGGACCAGAACCATCATCGACCCGTCCGGATAGCGGAGCATCTTGAGAATATTGGCCGCGGTCCCGACCTCGTGAACCTCGGGAACCTCCTCGCCCGCGCCGCCCTCTTTTTGGGTGAAAAGTCCGATCACACGGTCCCCCACGAGGGCCTCATCCACCAGCTGGATGGAGCTCGGGCGGTTCACTTGGAGAGGCACCACAAGGAAGGGAAAGACCACGGTGTTGGCGAGCGGAAGGACTCCGATTTCGGAAGGCAGGGAGGACTTCTTGCCGTTTTCGTCGGTGTCCTCCATGGCCGGTAGGATCGGGTTCTCGACCAGGGACTGCGCGCCGGGATCTTTGTCGGTTGTATCGTCCAATAGCATTGTGGAAAGCGGGGTCAGGCGCCGATCCGGATGGTGATGCGCGACATTCTGAATGTCGCTCCGGGCTTCTTGGGGAGCCGGACCTCGAGGAACCCGTTGTCATACGCCGCATTGAGCAGATCCACGTTCACATCCAGGGGCATTTCCAGGCTGACCTCGAACTGTCCGTACTTGATCTCGGCTCGCCGGAATTTGATCTTGGTCTCCGGGGAATGGTCGCAGCGTTTCCCCGCAATTGTGAGCACGCGCCCCTCGGCGTGAACACTGATATCCTCCCGGTGCATGCCGCCCATTTCGATCTTAACATGGTAAGCGTCCGAGGTTTCATAGATGTCGGTCGGTGGATGCCATCCGGTTTCGTGGACACGCAGCAGGGTGGCCTTGGGCCGGAGGAAGACTTGGGTCCCGCAGAGCTCGTGCGGAGAATCGCTTTCCTCGGCGCGAATTCGAGGGGCCAGGTTGTAAGGACGCGCAAGCATGACCGTCCTCCCAGGGTTGGATCAACGCCCTGAGGATAATGTGTCTTGCGGGGAGGCGTCAATATTTGACCATGCCGGGTAGTGGGTCAGTTTGAATCCTCCATCAAACCCAGGATTTCCTCAAGATCCCAAACGTGATCGGTCACCCCCGCCTCCATCGCAGGGGTGACTCGCAAGGTTTGGTGAATCCGGCAGAAGTTGTAGTGCATGAAGTGAAGAGCGATGACCGCGCGGCGATTCTCCACCTTCTTGGAGAAGGCGTTGGTGAGGCGCGTGAACCGGCGCATTTGCATCCGCATGGTGAGATTCTGGCGTTTCACGTAAGAGGTTGAGATATGCTCCTTCTCGGGATTTCCCATGATGATTCCGCGCTCGGTTCCAAGGCAAGTCGCGGGCCTGTACCGGCGTTCATTGTCCGGGTCAGCGCCGTACAATTTGACCAGCATTGCATAGTCGATCTCGCATCCGAAAGCGTCTTCAACTGCATCCAGATAAGCCCGGTGTCCATCCCAGGTTAGCTGAACCCGTTTGGTCAGCCTGGCCGCAAGATCCTGCATGAACTCGGTCGGATAACCGGCATCCCGTCCGCCAACCAGCCAGCACGGAACGAGCTTCGTGTCCGCGCAGAGAGCCGTCCATGTCCATACGCCGCCGTCCCCCATGCCGCCCCGGTCCTTAGTCATCTGCTTGCATCCCACGAAGCTCCAAATCTCATCGACCTGAAGCCGAGCGCAGGGAAGGTTGCAAAGAGCCTTATCCTGGAACTCCTTCGCGCTTCTCGCCAGGTCGTACACTCCGGTAGCCTCGCGCACCTCAGAACGGCGGTCAGTTCACCTTCCTGATTCCGTAATTCCCACCCACGACCTTGACGATCTGTATTTCCACTCCGTTGTTCTGAAGCGTGAAGCTATCGCCCTGGTAAAGGCCTTCCGGGTCGTTGGAATAAGTGAAAAAGATGTCGTAGCGGCCGTTGGAGGCTGAAACCGAATTGACCCCATTGGCGGGAACCTCGAACTCCTTGTCACCGGACTCGGAACGCAGGCGAACCTTAACGCTGAATTCATTGGGGTTCCTCACTCGGACCTCATTGGAGTACCCCACATACTCATCGGCCCCCGAGAGTCGCCACGGTGGACCAATTCCTGAAGGGGTCTTTGTCTGGCCAAGAACAGAAGGGGAATTCTTGACCTTCAGCGATGGCTCCAAGTCCTCCTCAATCGATGAGACCCCGCCTTTCACCGTTTCCGCTCCGGCGGAGACGGATTCATCCCCCTCTTTTCGCGGAGTTGTCGGCGCCGCGTGATTTCTCGAACCAACGCTGGGGGCCTCTGGACTTGAATCCGACAGCTGACTGTCCCCTTTGACGATGCCTCCCCGCAATTCCGCCTTCCCGTTTGTCGCCGTGGGGCGCAAGGATTCCACACAGCCAAGGGAAAAAAAACAAACAAGGATTCCCACCAAATTTCTCGACCCCAGCACGCGCGCGCCTCCCGTTCGACGACCATAACGCCCGGAACAGAACCAACCGTGGGCCCAGTCCAGACTCTCTGTACATCGCAAGCAGTCTGATGACCATTAGATGACACTGTCAAGATCAGATAATGATATTGAAAGACTTTCGCCCCTCCTTGCCGAGGCATCCTCGGCAATAGCGCGTCAAAACCCGCTTGTGGGAATGGGGTTGCGGGGATAACATAAGGTTCATCGACGTTGGCGTGTTTTGGTCCTTTGGAGGAAGGGAGAACCGGATGCGAGTGTTCTTGGGAAACGGGCCGTGGTGCAGGCCAGGGTATTACGGAGTGCGCGCAGGCTCGCGCTGGCCGCACTATGAGACGGACTGCAGTGATTACATGCCATTCCCTTCTTACATGGCTACGCCACCGCCCTTCTCCAACGCGAGGGCTTCGAGGTCCTGACCATTGACGGCATCGCGGAGCGGACCAACGAGGAGGATTACATCTGCCGCGCCTGCGAGTTCCAACCGGACCTGGTCATCCTGGAGGTCTCGACCCCCTCCATGGAGGTGGACCTTCGCCAGGCGATGGCGATCCGCGAGCGCTGTCCCAACGCAAAAATGGCCTTCGCCGGTCTGCACATGCTGGAGCAGGGAGAAGATTTCCTGGCGGGGCATCGCTTTGTTGATCTTACCTTGCGTGGAGAGTATGACCTCCCGGTGCATGCCGCCCATTTCGATCTTAACATGGTAAGCGTCCGAGGTTTCATAGATGTCGGTGGGGGGGTGCCATCCGGTCTCGTGGACACGCAGCAGGGTGGCCTTGGGCCGGAGGAAGACTTGGGTCCCGCAGAGCTCGTGCGGAGAATCGCTTTCCTCGGCGCGAATTCGAGGGGCCAGGTTGTAAGGACGCGCAAGCATGACCGTCCTCCCGGGGTTGGATCAACGCCTTGAGGATAATGTGTCTTGCTGGGAGGCGTCAATATTTGACCGCGCCGCTGAAATTCGGTATCCCTCCTCGATTCACGCTCATCGTGGGAGGTCTGTCGCATGCGCCTGTTCCCTTTACCGCTCATTCTGATCCTCCCCCTGGCGGTGTGCACATGGGCTGGGGGGGGTGCCACGCTTGTGGTAGCGACCCAATCCTCCTCGGAGGGATCCAAGGCTCGCGCGGACTTTGTGGGGGATGGTGTCGGGGACCAGGAGGAAATCAACCGAGCCATCCGCGCGCTACCCGAGGCTGGCGGAACCGTGATGCTGATGGAAGGGAGCTACGACATCCGCAAGGTGACCGGGACCTTGGGAGGGGTCCTGATCGACCGGAGTTTTGTGACCGTTTCCGGACAAGGGGCGGCGACCATGCTCCGTCAAGCGCCGGGACAAAACACGAACGTGGTTCGGATCATCGGCTCGGATGTCGGTTTCATCACGGTCCGGGACCTGGTGGTGGACTGTGACCGGGACAACAACCCTTACGGAGAGGGGGACCCGAACGTATCTCACGCCCGCTTCGAGTACTGCGGGATCAAGGCTTACCATCAAGCGCCAGGCGGTCCGGGAGGTGTTCCCAACCACGACATCACCATTGAGGGCTGCCGGGTGCTCAATTCGCGCCGTCTCGGAATCATGCTTGAAGGCTCGAACATGAAGGTCCTCAACAATGTGCTCGGAAACGCTTTCTCCGACTCGGTGGAAATCCTCACCGGGCCGGGGGAGATTCGCGGGAACTACGCGGAAATCACGGGACGAACGCATGTCGCCATCGGCAGCGATCGGGGAAACTCGATCCTGATGTCCGACAACATAATCCATGTGAAGAAGGGAGGCCATCTCGACATCGGGTTTCGCTCCTGGGCCGCCTCGGACCGTCATGTCATCTCCGGGAATGTCCTCACGGTTGAAGAGGGCGGAAAGTGCGAGATGGCCATGGACATTCGGGGCGAGGGCGCGGCGGTCACCGGGAACTGTGTTCATTCCGCAAGCCCGGAGGCTCCAGTCCGAATTCATATCGGCGCTGGGAATACAGTCCTCACCGGAAATGTTCTGGAAAATGTTCGAATCGAGGTGGAGGATCAGACCGGTTCAAACAAGCCGATCCTGATCCGAAACAACATCTTGGAAAACTCACGGATCGAACACACGCAGGGAAATCTGATCGCGGAGGAGACGCCCGACTGAGTCCCGGCCTGTCCTCACAAACCCTGCGTTCTCTTCAACCGACGCCAATCGAGGGAGATCGACTTGAGGTTCGGTGGGATGTCCGAGTCTTCGCCGAGGACCACGCCCTCCATCCGGCCCGTGGAGTTCCGCCAGACCGCCAGATCGAGGGGTCGCTCCGGTTTGAGCTCGGTGGACCCCACTCTGAAGCGCTTGAGCCCCCCGGCGGCCAGCGCTTCCAGTTCCCCCGACTTCGAGAGACGAATGCCGACAACGCCGGCGGCCTCGACCTCCACGCGATGCCCGTTCACCATCGTGGCGCACCGAATCGAGTCCCCGGAGACCTCATTCGCTCCCGACACCAGGATGACCGTGCCGTCAAGGAGACGGGCGGTTCCGCGCGTGGGTGGCGCCACCGAGGACGGCCCGAAACCGGTGAGCTTGCCGGTGGCCTCGAATTGCCTGGGCGCCCCGCGCGCGGCAAGGTCGGCAATCACCTGCTCAACCCCTTGAGACCCATCCGACAGCGCGACCATCCCTTCCGGAAGGGCGGCATTCCCGTCGAAAGGCTGGGCGTCAAAATCCATGGTCCAATCCCCGACACGGTAGAGCGCGGTCTTCCCGGCGCTTGCGCTTTGAAAGAACTTCGCGGTCGAGGGGCTCTCGAATTCCGAATGATACAGGATAACCGCCTGATACCGTTGAGGTCCGTAGCGGACAAGACCCTCCTCGGAGACCTTGAGGGAGCCATTCTCAATCTCCGAAGAAGGGATCAGATCGGCGGGGTAGCCCGCGCTCCAAAGCGCGTCGGCCAGGGCCATGCCGACATCATCATAAACCGGCCCCGCCCAGTTCATCGCGGCGGAGTGTCCAAACACCACCGCGACCGGACAGTCCAGGGGACTTCCGGAGATCAGGTCCAAAAGATGTATTCGCTCCTGAGCGGTCACCAAGTCGGCCTTCAGCAGCGCGCTGTAAGCGCCGTGCCTGGGCATGTCGAAGCCAACCGGGTAGAGCGGATGGACATTGACCCGTCCTCCAGCGAGCGCGGAAGACCAGATCTGGGTTTCGTAATCCTCCACATCCGAGGAGTAGTACATGTTGTACCACACTGGGCTGTTCCATTTCTTGGACAAGGAGGTCCGCACACAAAATGGGGTGGTTTCGTCGGTTTGGGCAAAGTCGCGCCGGGCAATCCACCAATCGAGACCGTTCTTCTTGAACTCGCGACGGTCCGGGAAGGGATACCAGGTGGGATGGGTGGCCACCAGCGCGGTGGCGCCGAAAACCTCCTTGGTGACCTCATGGAAATGGGTTTCGATGGCCCCGTTGCGTTCATGGCAGAGGCGCGTGAAATGGTTGATGGCGCGACGCCGGTTCGCTTCCCTACCCTTTTCGCCGAAGGTCATCAGAAGCGCGTCCCGGATGAAATCTCCTCCCCCTGTGTGTTCCTTGTACGCCTCGGCGAGGAATGGGGAATACCAATAATCATCCTTCTTCGGGGCGCCGTCAAAGCAGGGCGGGAACCCCCATTCGTCCTTACAGACACCGACAATCCCGCTGTCTCGATAGGTCTCGATCAACTCGCGCTGAAAGGCGTCGAGATGGGGCGCGAAGACATCCGGCGTCAGATGGGTGAACGCGACCACCGCGCAGGCCTTGCGGAACTTCTCTGATTGTTGAGCCTGAAACCGAAGGCTGACCCGTTCGGGAGTGGATTCGAGAACCTGATACCGATCCGGAGGAACCTCGGTCACGGTTTCCGGGAGGATTCCGTCGTTTCCTTTTTCATATGAATAGACCCGAAGCAGCTCGCCGGCGAGCGGGATATAGTGGGTTGTGTTGAAGGTGTAGTGGTCGCTGAGGTCCTGGCTCTCGACTTTGAGGATGGCTTCGCCCTGGGCATTGAGATCGACCTCACGAAGACAGAGCATCCGCTGCAGTTCATCCGGATATCTCGCGTGGAAGGCCCTTCGCGCCAAGCGAACATCCAGATCCATCGCGAGGGCGATTCCCTTCTCCCGCGCATACCGCGCCGCGGCGCTGATCTGATCCCGGACCTCCGGGTCCGCCAGTTCCCTGAGCGGAACCCGCAGGCTGGTGGTGAGGATCTCATAGGGGGAATGCTCGGCGAATAGGTTGATGGCCTCCTTGTAACCCTCGGCTTCAAACTCGGCGGAGTGCCAAAACCAGCAGCCGAGGGCGGGGGGAGGCGAGGTTACGCGGCGCCAACCCGAGGGCATCGACCAGGCGCCCGCAGCCAGGAGGAGCGTCAGGTAGAGAAAGCAAGAGGAATGAGCGTGTGAGCTTAGCACAGGTCAGGAGGATCCCACGGCCACATTGGCCGGAGGTGATCTAGTCAAAGAGGTTCCCCTGTCGATGTAGGGTGTGGGAGAGGTGCGGCCATTGTCGAATAAACGACCACGCGGAGACTCTCCCCAATTCGTTTGGTTCGATCTTGTTGAGACCCCCCCCATATACTCGGCCTTCTCCTCGAAGTTCGCTGGCGGTAATCTGATTGAGCAGGTGGAACACATCGGCGTATAAACTACTGTCTCGGCTCAGCAACACCGCGAGTTCGTGGGTCGGATAGAGCATGAGGTAAAGGTTCGTGCAAATGGCCCGCGAACGATTCCAGATGAATCGAAAGGGTCGCTTTAGATCGGACCCCCGCCCCATATATGTGCAAAGGAATGGAGCGGGCGCGCGCTGCTCCTGCTTGTACCATGGGGTGCGCTTTCCGACGAGATAACCATCCTTGATTCCAAGCGACTCGGCGGTTTGGAGGTATTCCCACAGCGGCGGGTGGCGGTCCTTAAGGATCCGTTCAGGCAGGTCGCAGTCAATGAGGCAAAGCGGACGGTCGATGAGCGGATAGCCGGCTTCATCGGCATCGACAACCGTGACTTTGAGGTGGCGCGGGCTGGGAAGGATGGGGCGAATGTAAGGGTCGGGGAGGCCACGCCGGTTGGCATCCGAGTGGTCGAGGATAAAAAAACTGTTGCTCCCCGTGGCAATCCCACGCTGGATGCGGAAAAGGTCGCCAAGCCTCGGTCCTTCCGCATCGGCGGAGATTCGTCGGTCGTTCTTGGCGTGAACCGGATACATTGTCCATTTCCGGGAGCAACGTAATTCCTTCAGCGAGACGCGGTCTTTTGAAGACGGCGACCCGAGCGAGCCCCCGAAGGTGAACTCCACCTCGTGCTCAGATGAAGGCGCCGCTTTACGGAAGACCAGCACGACTGATGAAACGAGCGCGTCGCCGAACTGAATGTCGCCTGGATCGAAGCGATGTACCCGGATCAAGGTTACACGATTCGTCAAGAAATATTTGAGTGCTTCGCCATAGTTGACGTCCATGAATTCCGAAGGAATGAGCCACGCGGCGTAGCCACCGTCCTCCATCCAGGCGGTGGCAAGCAGAAGGAAGTAGACGTACAGGCCCGCAAGACCGCTAACCTCCAGGCCAGTCATCCGGTACGCAAGGGCTTGCAAACGTTCCTTTTCGCCACGTCCTAGATGGTGATGCCGCACATAGGGCGGGTTCGCAAGGATAAGGTTTGGGGAGAAACGGATTGAGCCATCGGCAACGACGCGGGTGAAGTCATCTCGAACAACCTCAAGGCCAGCATTCCCCCAAAGGTCGCGGGCAGCTTCGCTGAACGCAGGGTCAAGTTCGATTCCGACTGCACGTTCGAGCCCCTCCGAGCCAAAAACCGACAGCGCCGCCGAGAAGAAACTGCCCGTACCGATCGACGGATCGGCGAACCGAATCGGATGAAACGAATTCCCCGCAACGGACAGCACATAGCGGGCAATTTCCACAGCAAGGTCGTTCGGCGTGGCGAATTGGCCCAATCGGTTTCGGTCGCCTCCTGACCGGCGCGAATCGAGATCCTCCTGAACAACCCGACGACGCGCCTCGATTGAATTGTTCTGGTGGTGGACGATCACGGGTTCTACAGCCCCAGTTTTAGAAGATCTTCGATCCGGTGCTCCCACACCCAGTCTAATCCCTCGGCGGCCTCATAGCCAAGATAGTCGCTGCCAAAGTACCCACACAGAAAGAGGACAAGCTGCACCTTGGCGCCGTAAGCGGCCTGGAGCTGGTGGATCTTCATCGCCTCCTCTTTCCGCCTCTTGTTCGTGTTCGTGAAGTCCCCAGCTGACTTCGCTTCTATGAGAATCGGCAAGATGTCTTTACGCGGGTTCTTGGGCTGAATCACCACGTCGATCGGGATGTTAACCTTGAGCGTCTTTCCTACAGGCACATTCATGCGGAACGTATAGGTGGCCGGCTCCATCTCCTGGAGGGTCAATTCGCTAGGGTGCGCGCGCCTGCGGTAACCGAGCTTGTTCAGGAAGTCTCCGATCTTGGTAAGCTGCCGCTGCTCCTGGGCGTTACGCACAATAGGGTTGGCCACGGCGCCACAAAGTCGGTCCGCGACAATTGTTGAAGCCCGGTCGCGCTCATGGTTTGTCGGCTTCTTGCCCCTGTCGAGCCAGGGGAAAATGTCACGGTCCAGGAGTCTGTTGAGGACTAGGCAGACCGAGGTCAGGTGGACCAGGAGAATCTCTTCATTCATGCGGGGAGCGATCTTGCCCTCCTCCATTTTCCCGATGAGTGACTTGTTGGCGTTCGATAGCCCAACAAGCCGGTCCACGGCAAGCGGTGGGGCGGTGCACATGCGGAGCGTCGGCAGGGCGCCAGGGTTGGCCTTTAGTCGGTCGGGCTGCAAGTTTCTGAGGTCATTTGTTGCAAGGAGTGCTGCCTTTACTTGCTCAGTTGTCTGGAGACGAGTAGCGCGGAACGCCTTTGGGGCGAAGCGCATGAACCATTCGTTGAACTGGTCAACCGACGCCGCAATGTCGGCTTTCCAAAAGTGTGGTTTGTCAGCGTTGATTCGCTCGAACGTCATGAAGCCAATGTCCCTCGGCCGCTTTGATTTGAGCACATGGAATCTACCACAGGGTCCGACAGATTCAATCCGAGGTTTCGAGGCGGAGGGCGGGGATAGTGGATCCTCCACCCCCATCAGTGGAACTCCCTCGTGGAATCCCCTACTCTTCCCCCATGAGCAAGGCTCCCTACACCGTGGCCATTGTCGGTCGCCCGAATGTCGGTAAATCCACTCTCTTCAATCGCCTGGTGGGGCATCGCGTCTCGATCGTGGATGATCGACCGGGAGTCACCCGCGATGTGATTGCCCGAACCTTCGAGTGGAACGGAGTCCCCATCCGCTTCCTCGACACCGGCGGCTATGAGACATCCTCCTCCGGCGAGATCGAGGTCAATGTGCGCCGTCACATCGCCGAGGCGGTGGAGCTCGCGGACGCCCTGGTCCTGGTCGTGGACATCACCACGGGACCCACCGCCGAGGATGAAGAGGCGGTGGGCTTTGTCCGCCGCTGTGGAAGACCGCTGGTGCTTGCGGTCAATAAGGCCGACACCGCCAAACGCGAGCAAGAGGGTCTGGCTGATTTCCTGCACTGGGGTTTCGACCGGGTGGAAACCGTCTCGGCCCTGCACGGAACCGGGACGGGGGATTTGCTCGACGCCATTGTCGAGATGCTCCCCGACCGCCCCGCGGAAATTGAAGCCGGGGATGATGAGAAGATCATCCGAGTCGCGTTGGTGGGGCGCCCGAACGTGGGGAAATCAACGCTCCTCAATCGCATGGTGGGTCACCAGAGGTCCCTGGTGTCCAGCATCCCCGGGACAACGCGCGACCCGGTCGACACGCTGGTGGAGCATGACGGGCAGTTGTTCCTGCTGGTGGACACGGCGGGAATCCGTCGGCGCGGAAAGATCAAGGACATTGAGAAATTCGCGGTGACACGCGGCCTGCTCGCCATTGACCGCGCCGATGTGGTCCTGCTGCTCATCGACGCCTCGGAGGGGCTTACCGAAACCGACGCCCATGTCTTCGGGCTGGCGCACGAGGCCGGACGAGCGGCTGTGATTGTGGCCAACAAATGGGACCTGGTGGAAAAAGACAGCGACACCGCGGGCGCCAGCGCGAAGGACATCTACAGAAACCTGAAGTTCCTTCGCCACTGCCCGATCCAATTCATCAGCGCGCAAACGGGCCAACGGGTTCCGCGATTGTGGGATGAAATCCGAAAGGTTCACACTGCTTACTCCCATCGGATCTCCACGCCCGCGCTGAACGAACGCCTCAAGGAGTGGGTCAACCATCGCCCGCCGCACGGCATCCGGGGGATCCTTCCGAAGATTCTGTATATCACTCAGGTGTCCACCAAGCCCCCCACATTCGCCCTGTTTGTCCGCAATCCCCAAGGGCTGCATCTGACCTACAAACGTTATCTGGTGAACCGAATGCGCGAGACTTTCGATTTCACGGGGACTCCCATTCGCCTGTTGGTCCGCGAGAACCGGGGGCGTGGGAAGCTGGAAACGCCCGGAGCGCCCGAGGCGATTGAAGCGCTATGACCGGACTCAACCGGGATTCCTCGATTCCGCTGTTTCGACAACTTGCGGACATCCTCCGTAATCTAATCCGGCAGGGGGCCTATCCGGAGGGCAAGCCTCTTCCAAGCATGGAGGCCATTGCCGCCGCGCACCAGGTCACGGCGGTGGTCGTTCGCAAGGCCTTTCGCCTCCTGGAGGAGGAGGGATGGACTGAGCACGGTCAAGAGGAAGCGCCGCTTGCGCGCCATCCCAAGCCCGCGAAGGGGGTTTCCCTGCTGTGGGATCCGGCGGACCTGCGATTCGACGGTGACGGGGCGGTTGAAGTCCGTGTTCTGTCGAAGGTCATGACCAGCCTTTCGCGCGAGGCGTTGCGGGTCTTCGAGGTGCATGGGAGATCTGGGCATCAAGCCTCGCGGATTGTGAAGCTGCATCGCGTCGGCGGGCGTCCGATGGCTCTGGAGCAGATCCTCGCGCCGGTGTCCGAGCTCCCTGGGTTGGTGATGAAAGACCATCGTCACTCGAACATCTTCCGACTGATTGAGGCCGATTATGGGAAACCGCTCGCGCGAGTCCTTCAACGGATTCACCTCCGCGATTTAACCGCCGAGGAGGCAAAGACGCTGGAATCGGTGGAGGAGTTCCCCGCGCTGGCGATTGAGCAAACGCTCATCGGCAGACGCGGGCCGATCGCGTTGGTCGAGTGGGTGGTTCCGGGGGGGAGAAGCGCGGTGGCGATGGAGGGTTTCACATATCGACCTAAGAGACCATGAAACCCTTGTAAGCGGCCTTGCACCAGATTCAACTGGTCCCTAGACTAGGGGATATGGAGACTCCCGTGGAAACAATCCTTGAGGTAGCGCGTAAGCTGGCGGAGCATCATGCCAGGATTGAGCCATCCATTCGACGTATTTTCTTGTTCCCCGACACGGACGAAATCCGCCTTGTCGAGGTCGATCAAGATACTTCGCCCACCGAGGGAGATGAGATTCACCCGTGGTACTTCAATCCCGATCCTGAAACCGGAGTGTTTTTCCCCTCTGGGGTTGCGGTGATCACTCCCGACGAATGCCTTCGATTGTCTCCTCCAGCTACTTGGGGGACATGGAAGGACGCCGTCGAGATCTGGCCAACAATCATCCCCCATGGGTAATCCGTGGCGGGCGGCTTTCCTTCTACAGGCTCGCTCGGATTTCGACATGGCAAAGGAGCTCCGCAAGGCTGGCGCGCCAGATTGCCACTGGCTTCACTTCCTCCAGATGGCCACCGAGAAGCTCTCGAAGGGAGTGTCCTGCTCACCAACGAAGATGGATGCGCCTCCGCGTTCACACAGAGGGTTCTCGGTCTTCATCCGAAAGGAGGCGCGGCGGGCAGAAGGGCTACGCAGATTCCTGAAACTTGAGTTGGATCAATTCCGGCGTAATCTCGAGACTCTGGAACCTATCGTTCATGAGATTGAGCGACTTGCCCCGGCGATTGCCGGTGATGGGCCGAACGCGGAATACCCATGGGCCGCGCCAGGAATGGTCCAGGCGCCAGTTTCTTACCGTTTCCCGGAGATTACGGTGTGGAACGGTCCGCACTTGGACAGGCTGTATCGGCTCCTGGAGGGGTGTTTCAGAGTCTTCCACTGACAGAGGCCCGTAAGATGACCTCGCTGATGCTCTCCTCTTTCATTCTTCTGACCTTGCCGACTGGAATTCCCAACGAGGATCAAGCCGATCAAGTTACCCTCGCGCGTCTCTCATCCGAAATAGACTCGTTCTTCCGCAAAATCACAGGAACAGCGGTCGAGTATCTGCATCTGGAGAAGGGCGGAGGGTACTCCCGAATCCATAGGACGGACCTTGGAACGGAAGAAGTATTGGAGACAGGAACCTGGAAACAGGGTGATAACGAAGAGGCCGTACTTATTTCGAAGACTCGCTACCGTGACATTGTGGTGGAACCACTCAAACTGTTTGTGGGACGCGAGGACCGCCTGGGGGTCTTGTCCACCGTTCGCGAGCGCCTACTGCGGGTCTTGGATGAAAGTCAGGAACACAGACTCGCTCGGAAGAGGCTCGAAGGGATCAAGGCGCCAAGTGATCAGTTCTCCGCTGTTGTGGTGTCTGGGACGTGTGGACAGGTGGCTCGCACAACGGTTGAGGCCTTGATCAGAGAGATCGATGCCTTCCTTGCATCAGATGAGAAGAACCACTTTCACTTCACCCCGATGAAATACAGGGACGTGAACTTCCTCGTTTGGATGGATTCGGAGACCTCATTAAACCGAAGCCCGAGGGAGATCAAAGAGAGGATCGACGAATCCTACCCACAAAGGCCGCTCAGCATTTGGATTCAGATTGACGAGGCCACCTTCGATAGGAATACATCTCGAATCAGCCAGCTCATCTCCAGTTTCTTCGACTTCCTCTCCGGTCAGCGTTGAAGAAACCCAACCTCCCTCAAGAACCCCTCCATCCTCCGGATCGTGTCCGCGTAGTCCTTCCCCTTCCCTTCCCGGTGGTTGAAGAATCCGTGCCCACGGCCTTCATAGGGGACAAGCTCGCATCGGTTCCCCAGCTCAAGCATCCTCTTGGTGAACGATTCGGCCACCTCGAAGGGGACCGTCTCATCGGCGGTTCCATGGAAGATGATCGTGGGCGGAGCGCCGGGTTTGACATGGCGAAGGGGGGAGGCTCGCTCCGCCTCGGTCCCAAAGCCGCGATCCGTTCGGAGGCGGCTCGTGTCGAGTGCGGGGTTGAAGAGAATGAGAGCATTGGGAACCGCGCTCACCGACTTGTCGTCGCTTGGCTCATCAAAGGCGTCAATGAACGCGGCGGCGGCGGCGAGATGCCCTCCCGCCGAGCCGCCCGAGGCGACTATCCGATTGGGATCGACCCCCAGGCTCGCGGAGTGGGCGCGAACCCAGCGGATGGCCGAGCGCGCATCCGCGATGCTCGCCAGCGGAGTGGTCCCGTGACGGTCCCGCACCCGGTAGTCCACCGTGATCCCCACCAAACCAAGCTGAGCGAAGTGGCGGCAATGCGGCTCGAACTGGCTCGGATTCCCTTTCGTCCAACCCCCTCCGAAGAAGAACACCAGGGCGGGTCGAAGCTCCGCTGTGGAGCTCGGCGCCGGTTGGTAAACGGTCAGCGAGAGGGAAACATCCCTGATGGTCTTGTAGACACGGGTCAAGGGGAAAGGCTGCTCTTCGGCCGCGCGCGCGCCCGGGACACCCCCGGTGAATCCATGGAAGATCAGCCCAAGAAAGGCCAAGTGGGACAGTTGAAATCCGCGACTCGATCGCGCGCGCATTCCCCATGGTACCTCAGGAATTCCCGGCGGGGATAGTGCGCTGATACGCATCAGAGACGCCCGAGGCGCTCATCATCTGATGACCAATCCGGGGGAAATCGGGCGGGGAATTCACTCATGCCATTAGCAGAAATTGTTTTCCGGAAATCCGCGCGGGTGTAGAATACCTCCTGGGAAGAACCAGACGAAACGGGAGGAGGGCTTTGCCATGCCGGTCGCGAAATTGAAGGAGTATCTGGACCAGAACCATGTGCGCTATGTGGTGATCATCCACTCGCGGGCCTACACCGCGCAGGAGGTCGCCGCCTCGGCCCACATTCCGGGCAAGGAGTTGGCCAAGACTGTCGTGGTGAAAATCGGTGGGAAGATGGCGATGGTGGTCCTGCCGGGGTCGCGTCAGGTGGACTTCAAGCGTCTCCGGGAGGAGGCCGGCACCGACCACGCCGAGCTGGCCTCGGAGTCCGAGTTCCGGGACCTGTTCCCTGATTGCGAACTGGGCGCGATGCCCCCCTTCGGCAATCTGTATGGGATGGATGTGTATGTGGCGGAGAGCTTGGCCCAAGATGAGGAGATTGCCTTCAACGCGGGCACGCACACCGAGTTGGTCAAGCTCGCCTACAAGGATTTCGAACGCCTGGTGAAGCCGAAGATGCTGAAGAACTGATCGGGACTTGAGAGTCGGGGCGGGGTGAACCCGCCCCGACTCTCGCCCCTTCAGAACCAGGTGGCCTTGGTGGCCTTCTCCTTAATGGTCACGCGCTGGAGGAAGGCGATAGCCTTTTCAAGCCCTTCCTTGGCTGACATCAGGCTGTCTTCGTGCTCGATGGAGAGCACATGGTCGTACCCGCAGATTTTGAGTGTCGAGACAAAGTCGTTCCACCACAGTTCACCGTGGCCATAACCGCAAGTGCGGAAAACCCACGAGCGTTCGAGCAAGTCGCCATAGCTCTTGGTGTCCAGGGTTCCGTTGATGGCCGCCTTGAGCGGCTCGACACGGGTGTCCTTGGCGTGGCAGTAATGGATCGCGCCCTTGAGTTCGCGGACCGCGGCGATCGGATCGATGCCCTGCCAGAAGAAGTGGCTCGGGTCGAAGTTGGCGCCGACCGTGGTGCCGCAGGCCTTCCGAAGGCGAAGAACCGTTTCCGGGTTATACACGACGAATCCGGGGTGGGCCTCAAAGGCGAGCTTGATGCCATGATCGCGGGCGAACTTGGCCTCTTGGGTCCAATAGGGGATCACGACCTCATTCCACTGGTAGTCGAGAATCTGGAGGTAATCGGGCGGCCAGGCGCAGGTGGCCCAGTTGGGGGTGGTGTCCTTGGGGCTGCCGCCGGGACACCCGGAGAACAGGATCACCACCTTGACCCCGATCTTCTCGGCCAACTGGATGGTCTTGCGCTGAACCTCATGGCAAGACTTGGCGAAATCCTTGTCCGGGTGAATCGGGTTGCCGTGGCAGGAGAGACCGGAGATGCGGATCTTGCGGCGCTTGAATTCATCGCACCAATCATCGAGGGCCTTCTTGCTCTTGAGCAGTTCATCGAGGGGACAGTGCGCGTTCCCCGGATAATTGCCGGTGCCGATCTCAACCCAGTCGATCCCCTGCCCCTTGAGGTAATCGAGGGAATCGCCAAGCGGGACCCCGTTGCCCGCCAGAATCGCTGTAAAGACACCCACATCCATGATCGGAAACCTCCACGTTGGGATAGGCGGCTCAGACGGCGAACCGTCGAGGGGAATTAGACCACGCGGGTGGGGCGAGATCAACTCCGGGGAAGGGTCGATTCCAGAGGAAAAGCGCGTGTCGAGGGCCTTAACCCAGACTGGAGCGCACACGCATCATGGCGACTCGGGTCTAGAACCGAACGTCAGCCCGGGCCACGCCCACCGTGGGGAGAATCTGGATGGTTCCGGTGGACGGATCGAACCGGTCACTCGGCTCCCCATTGATCTCGACCGAGCGGATCGGTTTTCCCTCCGGGTGACGAACCCTAAGGACAATCCGTTTGGGTGGATTGCGCTTGGGCGGCTGGATCTCCGCGCGGATGATTCCCTCGTTGGCCTCCGAACGAAGCCGGTAGCTGACAGTCCCGAAGGCGGTCGGGGCCTGTTCCACCGCAACCTCCATCCCCTCCTTCAGCCAGTTTGTGGTGACAAACGGCGCGAGCCAAAGCTCCTCGCCCCGTTCCATCACGAACAGAGTCCGGGTCTGCGCGAGAAACCAGCCGGTTTCATGGGTTTTGTTCCAGCCCCCCATGTTGTGGAAGTGCTCCCAAAAGGAGAGGTTTTCACGGGACAGAAGGCTGGGGATCGAGTTGAAATAGGAGCGAATGAAGGGCTTCACATCATCACGAAGGGAGTGAAGCTCGGTGATTCGCGTGTAGTAGGGCTGGACCTTGGAAAACCCTCCGAGGTTGAACCAATCCGCGCGGTTCCTTTCCTCCGGGTAATCCCCCATGCCGCTTCTCAAGAACTGGTCATCCTCCAGGCGCCGCGCCATCCAGTCCGCGAGGTTGGATTGCGGCTCGATGACCCCGAGGGCGAGGAGATAATGCGCGCCGAGTTCCACATCATAACACCAGCTCCGATTCCCATCCTCGCCGGGGAAACCCTCGCCTGAAGGTCCGAAGCAGTAGACGGTCGAGGGATCGGCGGGGATAAAAGTCCCATCCGAAAGCGGGACCGCCGGGGTCCTCGCGACCATCCGGCGGTAGGCGCGAAGGATGTCCTCGCGGAACCCCTCGGCCGACCGAAGCAGGCCCTCCGATTCAGGGCGCCCGATTTCGGCCAAGGCGCGCGCGGAGTCCCGCAGACCCGCGAGGTAATGCGCGCTGAGCACGAACCGATACGCGAAACGGTTCCAGTCGGCGGCCACTCCCGGCGGAAACAGTCCGTACTCGAGAGCCTTTTCGCCCGAGGGAAGCAGGCGCATGGTCTTCTTTCGTTGCGCTTCAATCCAGCGGCAGACTCTTTCCACCTCAGAGGCGTGGCGCCTCAGCCAGTCGGTTTCGCGCCATAGATGGAAATGCTCCGCGAGAGTCCAGAGATGCCAGCCGGTCCCCATCATGGTGTATCCGGTGGTGAGAAACCCCTGGGGGTTGTATTGCTTGATGAAATAATCCAGCGCGCGGCGCGCGAACTCCTCATGCCCCATGCGGCTCATCCCGAGAATCACCGAGTGCGCCTCGCTCTCCAGCGGCCCATAGCGGTCCGAGGAGATCCACGCGGCCACGCTTCCATCCGTGGGGTCGTTCCGAGCCGCCAGCAGGCAGTGGACCTGCGAGGCGCGGATGACATTCTCAAGAAACGGATCGGGGATGTGAATCTTCGCAGAGGATTGGAGGACCTCTTCCCAATAGCTCCGGACGGATTGAACCAAACTCTCGGTGGCGGGAAGGTCCGGGAATTCCAGGGGCTTCGGCGCCCATCCGGGGAGGGCAAGGGCGAGACGCGCCGCGCCGCCGGCGGGGAGGGTGGCTGCGACACGCAACACATCCTGATCGGCGGAGACCGTGAACCCCTCCCGATCATTCCGGGGAATGTAGGCAAGAGGAATCCCCTCGACTTCAACCACCTCGCCCTTGTCGGTGGAGCGACACACAGCCTGTTTGCCCTCGACCCGGAATTCCAGATTGAGCGACGCCTCTCTCGGCTCGGCTGAGGGATTCTCAAGGGTCCATTCGGCCACGCACACCGAGCGCTCATGGAGCCAGGGCGATCCCTCAATTCGCCTTCCCAGCGAGGCGACACATGTCCGCTGGCGGTAGGTCACCCCTTCCGAGACCAGCTCGATCACCGGAATCGGGAGCCACTCCCCCTCGAGATGGCGACTAACCGCTTCGGTCGGGACTGTGCCGAGGGCGCCGAAGGTCGGAATCATCCGGCACAGCGGTTTCCAGCTACCCCAGCTCTGGTGGGGATCATCGGCGGTCTGGTTGAAGTCGATCTTCCCGTCTCGATGGGCCGCGAATTTCCAGTTGTCGCACGCCAGCGAGAGCAGTGTCGGGCCGAGATCCTGGATCGGGTTGTGAACATGCTCCATCGCCGCCTCGAAGGTCTGGTCGGGCATCTCACGGACACGCTCCAGCACGGTGCTCCCACTCTCGACGCTCGATGCCACCTCCTCCAGCGCCCTTGGATTCGAGGCGAGTGAGACGAGCACGCCCAGATCGCGGACATACACTTGCCCGCGCTCCAGGAGGCTTTCCACGGACAGGCCGAAACTCCCGTTTGGCGAGGCGAAGGAAAGAACCGTCCGGTCCCCCTTGTGCGGTCTTGGGCGACTGTAGCGAACGCGGAGATTCACCGGGTTCCCACGGTCCCAAGACCACTCCAAGCAGGGCGGCGTCTCGCTCCCGGAAATGAACTCCCCGTTGTAGACGGCGATGCGACCCACTTCCTCATAGTGGCCTCTTGCGGTTTCGACACGGAGTTCGATTTCATCCCAGCGGCTGGGGGTGAAAGCCGAAAGCGAAGCCACTCGGACAGCGCCTGTGGCCGGGAAAACCCACCGGACCTTCTCCGTGCCATAGACTGGGAATTCGGGATTGGCCTTCCGGTTCACACCGAGCTTCCAGGATTTCCCCTCGCCCTCGATGGCCCCCGCGAACGGAATCCACTTCCCCTGCCACGGGGATTCTCCGGACCAAAAATCGACACGCGCGTTTTCGCGGGATGGGGCATCGGACTCAAACACAATCCCCAGTTCCTTCAACACTCTCCGCTCCGGCCATTCCAGGCCCACGCACACAAACTCGTCCCCGCCGGGAGCGAGTTCATACGCCCCCCCCTTGCGGGGGAGCGCGGTTCCAAGAAACAGGTCCTCGAGCGCGAATTCCTGGACTCGATTGTTGCGAGCGCCATCCATCCGCTTGGGGTCCCAAGCCGAGACGGCTGCAAATGGGGCGATATCGAATGACGCGGCCTCCACCTCCCGGGCTTTCACGCCAGGCTTCCGGACAAGTCGCGCCTCGCACCAGTTCGCGCAGTCGCAGTTGATGCCATCCCCGGCATCTGTGACCACCAGGCGCAGGGTGTCCGCCTTTTCAGTTGAGACCTTCAGCGGCAGGGGCGGATCGCCATCGCGCAGCACCCCGCTATCGAAACGCTTCTCGCCATCCACGTACACCTGAAAGACCACGCTCCCGGCGCGCCCGTCCTGAGCCTGGACACCGACCTCCGCTTCAAAGGTGGAGTACTCGCCCGCCAGATCGAGAACAATCTCTCCCGGCGCGTGATGCCCCAGGCCTCGTGCGTAGGACTTGGCGCCGATTCGGAGCGGCGCCGGGGCGCGCCCATCGGTGGGCGCGACCGCGGTGTCGATACCCAGCGCTCCCCAACCTTGGGTCAGAACAACCGCGCGCTCATCGAGAATCTCGCTCAGGAAATCACCCGGTTCGCAGACGGCGACCGATGCGCTCATGAGCAGGAGCCTGGCGATCTTGGTCACGCGGGGGAGTGGAGGATGAAGCATTTCGATCTCCTTGGATGGGAATCGCCGGGGAGTCTACATCACCGGGAGATTCCAGAGGATTCCCATTCCTATTTCGTGGCGCCTCGATTTCCGCTTTCTGAAATCAGGGGAAGGGGTTACATTACCGAAGAGAGGATGGCTCTGCCTATCAGTCGGGACGCTGCATGTGAAAGAGATCATCAACGCAATCCTGGATTACCAGTTGGACTGGCTAACCCTGGCACTTGTGGCTTGCGGGGGAATGGCCCTTGCGTTGCGTTGGCTCCGCGGGTTTCCCGATGTGGAGAGAGTCAACCGGCTGCCCTGGGGACTCCTGTGCGGTTTGCTTGCGCTCGCGTGGGTGGCGGCGGAGTTGGCCGAGAAGATGGAGGTGGTTCAGGTTCGGAGTTTCATGCAAGGACTTGCTCCGACCTTCGGGTACGAGTTTGAACGCCATGGGCACTCCAAGTTGTCCCTGGACACCCCCCCCGATGACCCCCTTTACCTCTACCTGATCGACACCCAGATCGGCTGGCTAGAGCGGAACCCGCTGGTGGCCGACATCTACACCTTTCGGAAGCGTCCGGATGGGAAAGTCGTGCTCATGGTCGATTCCGAAACGGACTACAACCACGACGGGAAGTATGAGGGGGACCGAGAGCAACGGACCCCTATCGGAGAGGTCTATGAGGGGCTTGCGGAACCCCTCGAACGAGCCTTTCGGGGGGAACCCTCCTTCGAAGAAGTCCCTTACACCGATTTTTGGGGAACATGGGTCAGCGCGTTGGAGCCGCTCCATGCCCCCGATGGTTCGCTGGAGGGGGTCCTCGGAGTGGACTTCGACGCCCGCCACTGGCTGAGGGAGATGATTATCACCCGAGGGGCGGTGCTTGGGGCCTTTGGCTTTTTCGCCGGGGCGCTGATCGCCGCCACGGTGGTCCTGTCCCTCGCGCGCGCCGAGGCCAAACGTCAGGCTCGCCTCGCGGAAAAGGAGCGCCGTCACCTGGCTGAGGTGCAGGAGGCCAAGCGGCGGATCGAGGAGCAGGCCGCGGAGCTTTCGAACCAGTCGCTGGAGCTGCTCCGCGCGCGGGACGAGGCTCAGGCGGCCACCCGCGCCAAGAGCGAGTTCCTCGCATCGATGAGCCATGAAATCCGGACCCCGATGAACGCGATCATCGGGATGACCGGGCTCTTGCTCGACACTCCGCTGGCTCCCGAACAGAAGGACTACGCCGAAACGGTCCGAGGCTCCGCGGACGCGCTGCTTTCGCTCATCAACGAAATCCTGGATTTCTCGAAAATCGAGGCGGGGAAAATGGCGTTCGAGCCGATTTCCTTCGACCTCCGCGCCACTCTTGAGGAGATTGCCGACCTTCTCAGGCCCAAGGCTCTCGAAAGGGGCATCGAGTTTTCATTCCGATTCGCCCCTGAGATTCCGACCCGGTACATCGGGGATCCGGGACGGATTCGTCAAATCCTCCTCAACCTGGCGGGCAACGCGATCAAGTTCACCGAGACGGGACATGTCCTGGTGGAGGTGGATTACCTGAACGCGGATACGGAGAGCCCACTCCTCCGTTTCCAGGTGGAGGACACCGGGATTGGCATTGAGGAAGACAAGATCCCGCTCCTCTTTGAGCAGTTCACCCAGGCGGATGCCTCAACCACGCGCCGGTTCGGGGGGACCGGACTGGGGTTGGCGATCAGCAAGCGGCTGGTGGAGCTGATGGGGGGCGAGATCGGAGTGAGGAGTCGCCCCGGGGATGGCTCCACCTTCTGGTTTACTTTGCCCCTGACAGCGGATGGGAGTCCGCCGCCGCCGCCGCTTTCCACGGCCGACCTCCGGGGGGTTCGGATCCTTGTGGTGGATGACCTCCCGGTGAATCGGAGAATCCTGGCCGAGCAGCTCGGTTACTGGGGGATGCGCTGCGATCTGGCCGCGAGCGGCATCGAGGCGCTGGATTGGGTCAAACGCGCGAACGAGGAGCGCAATCCATACACCGTGTGCCTTCTGGATTACAGCATGCCGGACATGGATGGGGAGACCTTGGGACGGCGGATTCTCGAACTGAAAGGTTCGGTCTCCCCACGCCTGATACTGCTCACCTCCTCGTCCAACAAGGGAGACGGTCGCCGATTTGAGGAGGCCGGGTTCTGGGGCTTCTTGTTGAAACCTTGTCGGACCGATGACCTCCGCGCGGTCCTCGAAGGGGTTCTGGGGGCGAGCGCGGAGGCGCCACCCCCTTCGATCATCACGCGTCACACCGTTCAGGAATCCCGTGTCGCCGCCAAGAAGCTTGCCGAGGAAGGGCTGGAGAGCAAAAGAAAGTTGCGTGTCCTGCTCGCGGAGGACAATGTGGTCAATCAGAAAGTGGGGGTCCGGATGCTGGAGAAAATCGGTTGCCGGGTGGATGTGGCCGCGAACGGAAAAGAGGCGGTGGAAATGGCGGAGCGTTTCCCTTACGACCTGATCTTCATGGACTGCCAAATGCCGGAAATGGATGGCTATAAGGCCAGCCAGACCATCCGCGCAAAACAACAGACCGGCCATCGGGTGCCGATTGTGGCCATGACCGCCAACGCCATGCAGGGCGACAGAGAGAAGTGTCTCGCGGCGGGCATGGATGATTATGTGAGCAAACCGGTGTCCCTGGAGACTCTCCAAGCCACGCTCAACCGTTGGGTCAGCCCGGCCTCGGAAGCGCACGCCTCGGGGTCAGGAATCTGATTTCCCTGTTGTTGACACCCCATCGAGGCGCGTACAAACTCGCGCGGTTGCACTGAGGCGAGCAAGGCAAGGAGCGAATCGAGTGATATCCAGCATGACCGGATATGGTCGAGCGGAGGGGGAAACCTCACTGGGGCACCTGTTGGTGGAGATCAAGTCGGTGAACCACCGTTTTCTAGACAGCCGCGTGCGCTTGCCGCGCCAGATTTCCTCACTCGAGCCTCACCTGCTCTCCCACCTCAAGAACAACATAGCCCGAGGGCGGGTGGAGGTGGCCCTCACCCTTGCCGCCAACTCCAGCTCGGTGCCGGAGCCGGTGCTCAACCTCCCGCTTGCCCAGCGATACTACGAGGCCGCGGAGAAAGCCGCGGATGCGCTGGCGCTCCCGGGAAGCATCGGACTCGATTTCATTCTGCGAATGCCGGATGTTCTCCAGGTTTCGGAACCCGTCGCCGATCTGGACCAGATCTGGGAGGAGATTCGTTTGGTTGTGGACCAAGCCGTCCGCGCGCTGGGCGAGATGCGCGCGCGGGAGGGCAAGGAGCTTGCCGATGATTTCCGGAGAACGCTCACCGCCCTCGAGGAGCATCGCGCCAGGCTGGAGACCAGCAAGGACAAGGTGGTTTCCGACTTTCGGGACCGTTTCGAGGCCCGTCTCAAGAACCTGTTATCCGAGAATGGTGGGTTGGATCCGACCCGGCTGCACCAGGAGGTGGCGATTTTCGCCGAGCGCTGCGATGTCTCCGAGGAGCTCGCCCGTCTGGACAGCCATCTCAAGCAGTTCGAGGAAATCCTGCGGGTCCCCGAGCCGGTCGGGCGCCGTCTCGACTTCCTACTTCAGGAGATGTTCCGGGAAATCAACACCATCGGCAGCAAGGCGAATCACCTGGAGGTGACTCAGACAGTCCTTCAGATGAAGAACCTTGTGGAGCGCCTACGGGAACAGGCCCAGAATGTCGAGTAGCGCCCACCTTGGAGTTCCGGTGGTCCTCTCGGGGCCATCGGGTGTCGGCAAGACCACCATCCGCAACCAGTTACTGGCTCGTTACCAGGACATAGTGGCCTCGGTCAGCGCCACCACTCGTCCGCCGCGCCCCGGAGAGGCGCACGGCAAGGATTATTTGTTCCTTTCCGAGGAGGCCTTTCAGGAGGGAATCCGCGGCGGCATGTTCGCCGAGCACGCCGAGGTTCATGGGCGCTGGTATGGCACCCCGCGCGGTCCGCTGGAGGAGCGGCTCGAACAGGGCGCGGATGTCCTCCTGGTGATTGATGTTCAGGGGGGGCTGCAGGTCAAGGAGGCATACCCGGAGGCGCTGATGATTTTTCTGCTGCCGCCCTCAAGGGAGGAGCTTCACCGGCGTCTCTCCGGGCGCGGCGAGGACTCCGAGGAAACCATCGCGCTACGCATGAAGAACGCGGAATGGGAAATGACTTTCTCCCAGAGGTATGACTATTGGGTGCTCAATCGTTCACTGGAGGAAGCGGTTTCCCAAGTGCGCGCGATCCTTGTGGCGGACCGCTGTCGGCGGGAGCGCGCCCGGGTCAGGCTATCGCGGCTGGGACTGAGCTGGTTGTAACACCGCCAGCGTCTCAAAAGCTTGGGAATGTCTGGGGAAATCTTCTCGGTACTGGTTCCCCGGAAAATCTCCATCCGGCCTTTTTAAAAGCGCGCCGCTTGGTTTCCCGAAACCACCGGAAGCTTCGGCACTAAGCCGCAACCTCGACGTCGACGGATAGGGTCTGTTTGACTGGTGGTCCCACCAGGGACGGGTCCAACGATTGGACACATCCCTCGATAGCAGCTTTGATATTCTCGATGGCGTCCTCAAGGGTCTGACCTTGAGTATGGCATCCCGGTATCGCGGGGCAGTGGGCCACAAAACCAAAATCCTCGCCTTTTTCGATATACACACGGTAAATCGTAGGGTGACCGCCAGTCTCAAGAAACTCTTATACCGCAATCTTGTGTTGCGATTCCTCGGCGGAGCCTGAGGGAGCCTCCCCATGCGGGGAGGCTCCGCCTCGCAGCTTCTCAATCTGCTCTTGGTAGGCCGCAATGACCTTTGTCTCGATCTTCTGCCGCAAATCCGGATTGAGCGGATGCGCGACATCCGAATAGGTGCCGTCCGCCCGCTTGCGGCTGGGCATCGCCACGAACAGACCACCCGTCCCTCGGATCAACCTCAAGTCCCTCACCACAAAGGCCGCATCGAACGTGATCGTGGCATACCCCAACAATCGCTCGTCCTCGTGAGTCACCGGATAGACTCGGACTTCTGTGATCTCCATGGTGCGGACTCCTTTCCCTGCGAGCCGTGACCCTCCCGGCGGAGGGGTTTTCCCCAGGGGATTAGGGAAAAGGATCGAGGCCGGTGGCCTATTTCTTCTTCTTGTGACGGTCGCGGCGAAGACGCTTGCGACGCTTGTGGGTCGCCATCTTCATGCGCTTCCGCTTCTTACCAGAGGGCATCCAGCGCTCTCCTTCCAGAGAAATATCGACATTCCACGGATGTCGTCAACTTTTTTATCCATTCTAACCGCGTCGTGGAAAACCTGCGGGATACGGGCGACGGCGGGCCGGGTCACGACTCCTCCACCGGCGGGAAAATGTGCCGCTTTTTGGGGGTTTCGTCAAGGCTTGGGGTGAACAGGCTCGGGCGGACCCAGTTGAGGCTGCCCCACCCGCAACCCGGCGCGCGGATCCTGAGGCTCCTTCTTGGCGGTCGATGGCTCGAAGGAAAGGGTCACATACTCCGGGTCGAGGATCGGTTCATAGCTGGGGATCAGGAAGGTGGCGGTTTCGAAAACCCCAACGGCGGTTCGTTGGACGCTTTTCGCGGTCCCGACCGCCAAGCCGATGAACAATCCCTCGAAGGGGGAGCGGTTTCCAAAGACCGTGTCGGCGAACACCCGGTAAGGGAGTTCCACCCAGCCGGTGGCGGAATTCGCCAATCCACGGCGCAGTTTGTCCCGGCAATCGAAGGCGCGCGACTGGCCGTTCACACCCCCGTTCTGCGCGAAGGCGCAACCCGGCGCGAGGACGGCAACCAGGACCAAGACCGCTAAGAGCAGGGACCTCATCGGGTGGGTTATCGGCGGTCATTCCTGAAAGCTGGAGGGCCTCATCGCGCGTCCATGCCCCCGGACCAATCACTAAGGAAATCCGAGAGCGATCGTATCCATCTCAAGTCATTGAAGACCCTAGGCATGGCTCTGAATTCCTCAACCAAATCCGCAAGAATTCCGCGAATTCTTGCGGGTTGTGGGGGTTCCCGTCAAAGGAAACGGTTCAGGTTGCGGGGCCTTGCTCCGATAATTCCGCCGGGTACTGACATGATCCTCGGCGCATGGCCGAGAGCGGGGCTGAGAGCGTGAAACATCCATCGTCGACCGTGGGGGGCGCGGCGACACGGCAAGCGAGAACCATACAACCCCCCATGACCAATAAAGAGTGGGAAACCTCCCCCATAGCGCCTGACACCCAGTCCAGAGGAAGACGGAAGATTCCGGGGCGCCAGAGCGTGGTGTTCCTGGTTCGTTCGGATGTCAAGAAGGAACTGGAGCGCGGCAAGCGGAAATTCGAGGCGGGTGACACCGAAGGGGCGCGTCTGGCCTATGAGCGCGCGCTTGACCTCGATCCCGGCTGCGCCATCGCCTATTTCTACCTGGGTTTCACCTATCACGAGATGGGAAACCTGGAGGCCGCCAAGGAGTATTACCTCCAGGCAATCGACCTGGAGCGTAAGCAGTCCCTGTTCCTGGAGCACCTCGCGCGCCTTCATTTCGAGACCGAGGAGTACTCAGTCTGCCTGGTCCGTTTCCAGGAAGCGCAAGCGGTGGGTCCTCTCCAACCGATCAGCTACGGGCTAATGGGTCGCGCGCACTTCGAGTTGGATCGCTACCCGGAGTCCATCGCCTGTCTCGAAAAGATGCTGGAGCTGGAGGAGGAGCCGAGGTTGCGCCGGATCGCGATGTATTACCTGATCCTCGCGCACCTCAAGGATGGCTCCATGATTCCCGCGAGAAGGCGCGCGTTTGAACTCCTGGAGGACTCGCAAGCCGACCCATTGATTCTCTCGGCCCTCGCGGACCGCTTCCAGGCCGCCGGGTGCCTTTCGCTCGCGCTCACATTCCTGGAGCGGATGGAAGAGGATTCGGAGGGGGTGGCTGATCGCATCGAGGAGATTCAGGCCCTTCTCTCGAAAACCGAACCTCGTCTCCACAACCTGTTCACCAGCGATGAGGAGAAGCTCCTGCACCATTTGCACGTGGTCTCCCAGGTGGGAGGGGACCGGATCTTCAGAGTCCTGATGTCGCTCATGGAAACCCCCTCCGCCCTGGTGCGCGAGGCGGTGGTTTCGTATTGCCGCAAGTTCGGTTACGAGGTCGGTGAGTCGACTCTCGGGGCCTGCATGAACGGCGAGCCGCTCTTGCGAGAGGCGGCGCTGTTGTACCTTGCCGAAACCTTTGAACCGCGTTACCTGGACCTTTTGATACAGAATCTGGGCCACCCCTCCAAGGAGGTGCAGCTGGCGGTGGCGCGGTATCTGGAGCGCCGCGGGAGGTTTGAGCACCTACGGCTGCTTGAGGCCCGCATGGAGGTGGCCGAGGGCGCCGGTTTGCGCCGTCAGCTCCAGCGCGCCATCAACCAGATCAAGCGCCGTCACACCGAACAAACCGACAAGCTCATCCACAAGGAAGCGCAACCGATGCGCGCCCTGATCGCCAAGCAGGAGGAGAAGCGCCTGGGGATTCTTCGATGGGTGGCGCTGGGGCTGCTGGTGGTGTACCTGTCCATACGGGGATTCCTGTTTTTCTTTGAATAGAATAGGGTGGAGGGGCGCGGGCTTTCGCGCCCTTGAGCCCATGGAAGACCCACCGATTATTCCCCTGTCGCGTCGCGAGGCCATCGGCTCCCTGCTAGGTCTGCTCAGCGGCGGTGTTTTCACCAGAGTGTTTGGGAGTGGGACCGAAACCCGCTGGAGGGTGGCCACCTTCCGAGCCGAGGTAACCCCGCCAATGGGCCACCCGCTGATGGGCGGTGGCATCGCTCCCGCTCAAACAGTGGTGGACCCGCTCTTTGTGCACGGGTTGGTCCTCCTCGGACCGGACAATCCGATCGTGCTCGCCTCGGTGGACTGGTGCGAGATTCGGAATGAGGCCTACACGCGGTGGCGCGAGGCCCTCGCGGAGGCCGCCGGAACGATCCCCGAACGTGTCCTTGTGACCTGCATCCATCAGCATGACGCCCCCATCGCGGACCTCGAGGCCGAGCGCTTGCTTGAGGCCTCCGGCGCGAAGGGGCGAGTCTGTGACCTGAGTTTCCACGAGGAGGCGGTCCAACGAGCCGCAGGCGCGCTGCGGGATGGTTTACCCAAGGCGAGGCGGATGACCCACTACGGAACCGGGCAGGCCAAGGTGGAGCAGGTCGCCTCGAATCGGCGTTACCTGGGGCCGGATGGGAAACCCGCCTTCGCGCGCATGAGCGCCACCAAGGACGCCTACGCGCGCGAGCAAGCGGAGGGAACCATCGATCCGGTTCTGAAAACCCTCAGCTTCTGGGATGGAGACCGGCCGCTGGTGGCCCTATCGGGTTACGCGGTTCATCCGATGAGTTATTACGGTCGCGGTGGAGTTTCCGCCGATTTCATCGGGATCGCGCGAAGCGCCCGACAGGCCGAGACGTCTGAGACGTTCCAGATGTACGCCTCCGGGTGCAGCGGGAATGTGGTGGCGGGCAAGTACAACGACGGCGCGGAGGAGAACCGCCCGGCGCTCGCCAAGCGGATGCATGACGCCATGAAGGCGGCCTGGGGGGTGACCCAAAGAAAAGCCCTTGATCAACTGGCATTCCGAACCACGCCCCTGCGTCTTGAACCGCGCTCCGACAAGGGATTTTCGGTGGAGGAGTTGGAGGGGCGGATGAAGCATGACCTGCATCCTTTCGGGCAGTGCCTCGCGGCGCTGGGGTTGAGTTGGAGGAAAAGGGCTGACGCCGGACACAAGCTGGATGTGCCGGCGGTGGATTTCGGCGGCGCGCAACTGCTCCTCTTTCCGGCCGAGTCTTATGTCGAATTCCAGCTCGCGGCCCAGGAGGCGCGCCCGGATTCGTTTGTCTTGGCGATGGGCTATGGCGAGTGCGCGCCGGGATACATCCCCATCGACCGCGCCTTCGAGGAGGGGGACACCAATCTCACCGACTGGTGTTGGGTGGCTCCGGGTTCGGAGGGGAGGATGAGGGAGGCGATTGGGAAGGTTCTGCGATTAAGCTGAATGCGCACGCTCAACCTCTCTTTGTTCCCTCCCAAACAGTCTGGTCTTCATCAGAGAAGGACCTGGACTTCATGAGAATCCGCTTTATTTCAATAGCGCGGTGAAGCCTGCCTGCTCAAAGTGTCGGTCCCCAGTCAGCGCTTCGTGAACGTCGAGTTCCTCCATCACCAGGAAGGAAATGCAATCCGTTAGGCTCCAGCTCTTATCCCTTCTGCTCAGATAGAGGTCCATTCCACGGTCGAACAGATCCCCTGAGGCGGGAACCACAGTACAGTTCGGATTGTTCATGATGCGTGCGAGTAGCCGGGCAAAGGAATCCCGCAGGGGCGGATCGGCGAGAGCATTCGCCAGCTCGGCAAGCACCCACGCCGTGGTCAGCGTCGCAAGACCAGCAACTTCGGAATACTCCAAGGCTCTTGCGTGCGCCTTGTCTTTCTTGCTTGTGAGCGCCAGAAAATCGAAAGTGTCGGCGAAGACCCGCATCACCGTTTCGGAACCCCATGGATATAGTGGTCATGGTTCTCGGCGAAGTCTTCAGGGAGGTCGTCGATGATCCCAATGATGTCTCGGAATTGTTCCGCCAAAGTGGGAACCGTTTCGGGGAAAACAGGCTCAACCTGAACCTCTGCCCCCTCAGGTAGGCTGATCCCCTCATCCAGCACGACCACCCCCCGGTGAACGTGACCTTTGTAAACCATGTGCGTTCCCCCATTCGACTAAATCGAACCAGTCGCCTCGACCTTACCGCGCCACCGCCACTTCCTGTTTCGCTCGCAGGACAATCACCTCCGCCGCGCTCATGTGGGGCTGGCCATCCACCGAAGAAAGCCCCCGCAGCTTCACAAACCGAATCCCCTGATGCCGCAGCGGGATGGTCTGGACGGTGGCGTCGTTGGGCCATTCGCCCGACGCGACCCGTTCGCCCCATTCCTGTCCATCCACGCTCACAAAGAGCTCCCACTCCTTCACCCGACCCGAAACACTGTCCTGACGCGGGACATATTGAAAGGCGGAGGTGGAACTAGGCGCCCCCAGGTCGATCACGATCTCATGGGGATAGGGCGGATTGGCCCCCACGAACTCGGTGTGCCAGATGGTTTGCGGATTGTTGTCCAGGGCCATCGCGGGCGGGTAGTCCGGCGAATAGCTGTCGGCGATGGCGGTTCCGCTGATGCGCAGGTCGGTGCGTTTCGAGGCATCCCGGATCCAGGTCAGGATGGTTTCATAAGCCGGGCTGGAGTTGGAGTCCCAACGTGGGCCGCCGACATGGACCAACCCGGTCGGGCTGTCCGCCGGAACCTCGCCCTGACCTTGCGGGCTGCGCGGCTTGCGCAGCAGAAGACTCTGTTCGGGATCGGAGAGGTTGATCACCTTGAGCGCCGAATTCATGTTCTGGATGATCAATTCCTCGGAAAGCTCCTTCATCCCCGGGGGCAGACCGGCGATCCGCAGGATGCTGTGATTCTGGTGGCATTCCGCGCAACTGTGCTTGTCCGCGCCCTCCTCGTAGAAGATCGGATTCACCTTCTCTCGGAAGAACTCGAGGTCGGGAATCCCGAAGGCGTGCACGGAGTCATCCGCCTGAATCGTGGAGGGATCGTAACCCTTGGCGAGGAGCAGCTCGGCCGCGGCTTTCCCAAGCTCCTGATCCTCCGCCAACGCCTTGATCCGACCGGCGAAGCGCGGCTCCTTCCCCAACAAGTCGAATTCCCGGACCTTTTCGAGGGCGAGGGCGCGAATCTTCGGGTCGGCGTCGATGACCAAACGCAGCATGTACTCATAAGTCGCGGGATCGTTCCAGAACTCGACATGCTCGCTCGCTAGTTTGAGGCTCCGCAGGCGGATCCCAGGGCTGGTGTCCGAGAGGCCGCTGTGGAGAACCTCGGCGATCTTGGGGCTCTTTCGGAGGACCGTGGTCTTTTCGAGGCGGGTCAGCAGCTTCTCGCGCAGCGCGGTGACCGGGTCTCCGGCGATGGTGTCCAGCACGCGGATCAGGTCGCGGGTCGGCTGGTCGGTTTCGATCATGGCCTTGCGGTCAAACAGGCGATCCACCAGCTCCAGGCGCAGCTTTTCGTCGCCCGATTCGTTGAAGGTGTCCTCGATCAGTCGAATGGCCTGCTTGTCCGGCGCAAGGTCGGTGTCCACCACGACCAGCGCGAGGGGGCGCAAGCTCGGATCGGAGCCGACCCCCTCCAGGAGACCGGAGACAAAGGCCATCACTCGCGACTCATGGAGCAATGCGGAATTCCTCTTGATCGCGGAAAGGGCCGCGACCCGGACCTCCATCTCGGGATCCTCCAGGAGTTTGAGCAGCTGTCCCAACGCCGCCTCGGACCTTTCCGCCCCGACCAGAGCCAGGTCGTTCTTCACAATCTCGCGGGCTGTGCCGCGGATTTCCGGGGATTCATGGTGAAGGGCGGCGAGCAACATCTCCTGAATCTTCAGGTCATCCGATTTCTTCGGCAGACGGAAAAAGTTGGCGAGCTTAAGGGCCTGCGCATACCGTGCCGCGGAAAGGTCGGTGGAGGAGAGCAGGCTTTCGAAGGTCCGTTCGAGGACCGATTCCTTGGGGCGATAATAGAAGCTGAACTCGCGGTCGTTGCCCACATCGATCATCGCGGTGGGGTCCTTGATGTAGTCGCGCCCCGCGAAGAAGGTCCCATCGAAGGAGGCGATCAGGGCCTCGCGTTGGAACCGGTTGCCGCTGGTTAACCCCTCAAGCACCGGTTCAAGGAGGACCGACTGCTCCACATGCTCGCGCGCGGCGAGGACAGTCTTGCGGTCGCGCTCGTACGGGAAGCGGGCGATGTTCCGCTCCAGGCTCACCCCGCCGGCCTGATTCTCATCCAGCATGATGTACATGCCTTGTGCGAGGTTGGTTCGAATCGCCGGATGCTCCTCGATCCCCATGTGGTCGATGTACAGGTCCACAATCTCCCGCTTGAACGCGTTTTCGTTGGAGCGATAGAACCACTGGCGCAGCGACTTGAGCGCCTCCAGACGGGTCCAGAAGTTGTCATCCCGGGTCAACCTCATGAGATCCTTGGCGATATCGAGGCGCTCATCCATGCCGTAATACTGGTATGCGAACACGCGCGCGGCGCCGCGGCGGGTCGCCCAGTCGGAGGAGTTGAGCGCGGCCTTGATCGGCTCGACCGCAAGCCCGCGATTGCCGAATTGACGCAGCGCCCAAGCCGCCGCGCGCCACACATCCTTGACCGGATCATCAAGCAGGCCGATCAGAGGCTCGATGGAGGCTTCGGTTCCGATCCGTCCGAGAGTCTCGGCGGCGGTGGCGCGGACAAGCGGTTCGCGGTCGGAGAGAAACGGGATGAGGGCGTGGGTGAATCCCTCCTCGCGCCCCTTGGGAACCTGCCAAAGGTTGTCGAGGTCATCGAGCGTGTGGAGGAGTGAGTCGCCGCGCGGGATCTGCCCCTCCCCTCCATCGCGGTTCCCCCATCCTTGCCTCGGTTCCGCGCAAAGCGGATGGCTGACCGCCAAGGCCATCACCGCATAGCGGGTCTCGCGCATCGGGGTGCGGAAGTTCTCGTGGGTGGTGGTCTGGAACCAGCCTCCGAACTCCTGTTGCTGAGAGAGGATGTAATCGATGCCCTTCTTGAGTTCGGGTTTGTTCTCGAGGGTCACTCCCGCCTGCGCAAGGGTCCAAATCACCTGGCCGGTGGTGTAAACCGCGCTGCCGCGGCCGGTCTCGACCACATCCGGCCAGCCGCCATCCGGGTTCTGAAAGGTCATCATCTCTTCGACAGCCGTGTGGAGCTCATCCTTGAACTCCTCGGGGTTGTGACGGCCCATCACGGCCAGTCCCCAGATGCGGTGAATCTTGTCCTGGATGTTCTTCCGGTCACACTTCGGCCCGGTGACCAGCGAGCGGACCAGATCGGCGGAATCGAGGTAACTCCGGTCTCCGGTGCGACGGTACGCTTCGCGGAGCACCATCCAGTCGCGGACCGCGTAACCCACATTGCTGTCGGGCGGCACCACGCCGTTGGCCTCATCCGGATGAAGCTCGCTCATCCCGGTCCAGGCGTGACGAAGGAACGGGGCGAAGCGGAGGAAGGTGGGTTTCTCCACTCCGCTCACATACTTCTCGAAGTCCATGAGCATCATCCCGTGTTTGCCCTGGGACTGCATCGGGATCGCTATGTAACGCTGCCAGAAGACATCGAAGGGGCCATACATCTTCACCGGCCCGTTGTAGAGGCGCTCGACCACATACTGGAGGTTGGACTTGGCGGTGATCGGATAGCCCATCTTCTGTGCGGTCAGAACCGCCTCGGTGGCAAAGATCGAGGGGTGGCAGGCGGTGCATTTCGTGGTCGAGTCGTGCATGTTCTGCACGCGCCGGTAGATGTTCCCCTCGCGCGGAACCTGGGCCACCCAGGCATCCCCCACGTTCATGATGTAATGCGCGCCGACTCGGGCAGCCTCCTGGGGATCGGCATAAGGCGGCAAGTTGTAGACCGTGGAGCGCAAGACATAGCGTGGGTGGTTTCCGATCACCTGAAGGTAATAGGTTCCCTTGGAGATTTTGCGGGTGATGCTCTTGCTGTAACGCTCCGGCTCGCGGTCGTGGATGATCTCCATCGGGTCGTGCCCATCGAGAAACAGCTCGATGTCGCTCCCCTCGGCGTTGGGCTTGTACATGCGCAGATTGACCGAGACATCCCGGTCGAGGATGTCGAGCTCGAAGATCACAAGTTTGGGGTCCTCCTCGCTCCACTCCACTCGGAACCAGTCGAGGCCGGGCCGATCCTTGATCGGGTTGTCGAGACCGAGGGCGTAGCCCTTGATCGGGTTTTCGTGCTTGTTGTCGAGGTAGTCCACATCATCTCCGTTGCCAAAAAGGGCGCGCCCGATGAGCAGCGGAGTGGCCTCCTTCCAGGAGTTGTTGGGTTCGGCTTCAAAGGCGGCGAGGTCTTCGGCGGGAATCGGGAGCGGACGGATATCGACTCGGAGCGGCAACTCCTTGGTGGAAGCGGAAACCGCGCGGAGCCTGAGCGCGCCACCCTCTCCGACACGGATCGGAATATAGAGTCCCGGATCCCCGGCGCTCAGGGTTTTGGAAACATCCCGCTGCCCATCCGCGGAGGCCGTGAGGGTGAGGGCATCGTCCGGAGCAAGATTCGGGGAGGGGATATCGGCCTGGAGGGCGACAAGGCTACCCGGTTCCACCTTGGGGGACTCCCAGAGGACCTCACCTCCGGCGGGGATCAGGACCACGGGGGGAGAAACCTCGCTCGGGGTGGAGGCGTCCGGTCCCAAGCTGAGGACCAGCATCGCAAGCGTGGGGAGAAGGATCCATGGAAGACCCTTAAGAAATGGATTCCGGAACCTCATCGAAAACCTCATAGATTGGGGGATTTTGACCGCTTCAGAAGCTATCGTACCCCCGGAAGAGGCGGGGAACAAGCAGTTTTTCTCTTGGGAATTGCGGGAGTGAGAAGAGTCCCAATGATCAAGACGAGGTAGGGCAGGGTTTCACACGGGGACGGGGCTTGGTTGGCCGAAACCGCTCGTCCGAGTCGGAGGACGCTCAATCCGGCCAGGGTGGGCCGCCACCGATTCGCTCGTCACCGCACGACCCCCACCCATGCACAGTAGCTGCACCCGCTTCATCGGACATCGACCTCGTACGGATCAGTCGGTTTTCTGCAAGTAGTCAAGGGGGCGTGGCCCCACGGTAAAATCATAGACCCAGTCGCCCTTCTTCGGAGTCTGAGCAAACAAACTCTCATCAACTTCAATATTGAATTCAGCGCTCTCGATGATGAGCTCCAAGATTCTCACCATGGTTCTGCGATTCTCATCCAGCACGTAATCGAAGCCCTTGCTTATCACATGCGTCGGGTACCAGATCCCGCCAAAAGTTTTATAATTTCCAAATGTGGTTTCGCCGCTCAGCTCCTCTCTATATTCATTTGGCGGATGCGGAATATAGCCCTTTTGATTCAGAGAGCGCCCACCTTTCTCCAGGTCAATGGTCTCAACGACATTTCGTCCCACCCAGAATCCCTCACCTACATGCGGCTCCAAGTCCCACCAACGTTCAATCGTGACGACACTTCCGTTAATCTCAGCTATCTGAGGCGGTTTCATGTCCGTTGGAGTGTCCTCCGTGAGGATCCTGGAAAGCCCCAGATTGCATACACTTTCAAGCATGGGCCAGATATACGCGTCTCGTCCCTCCGAGTTGACAAACTGGTTTTCGAAGGTTGGATAGCGTTGTCCCTTGCAGACTGTTCGCATCCGAACAATTCTCCCATCGGAGGTGTACACCTTCTTGAATGCGAGACAGTTTCTGTCGATTGCTACCTGCGAGAGTTCGCTTAAATCCATCAGGCTTGTGATTGTGTCGCGATAGCGCAAGCTATCTTGATTGTCCTTTGAGAAAATCAGAGTGTGATGATCCCAATAGGACGGCGGGATCGATGGACTGGCTACATCAATGTGGCTGAGAGCCGCAATTTGGGGTGATAGCCCTTCTCTCCCGTCCTTCCTAAGCCATTGACGCCTGACATAAGTGATGCTTCCAGATCGGATCTCGGATTGCGCCATCCGCACAATCTCCGTGAGATTTTCAATGGTCAGATCTGAGTCGCTACCCCCTGTACAGCGATCCGAACCGCAAAGCTGCGCGAGAAGTAGCAGAGGCAGGATCACAGCGTGACGATGTATCATGGCGCTGAGCGCTCCCCCCGACCCATCGCATCCGCAATCCCCGAGCAAAGGTGTATCATGGGGCATTACTACTCGAAGTGTGATCCATGATATCATCGCCTGGTTCAGGTCTTACTTCCAGTTCTCCCAAGGGGATCTCAATATTCAAGCGAGCATGCTTGATTTGCACATCCGTCAGCCAGCTCAATTCCGGATCCGAGTCGGGGTCCTGCCCTAAGGCAAATTGATATAATTTGTGTACTTTCCGCATTGGGATCCAGATATTATCGACTAGCCTATAGTCCGAATATTGTGTCTCATTATTAAGGGAGCGTTTTCTATAAGCGCCGGTCATGTTCATCAAATTAAAAACTTCTTTTCCGGTGGACTTGCCGCCAACACCCAAGTCGATAAACTCATTGGCGCTGATGTCCACCTCTCCACTTGCCGAAGGTTTGAATGCTCGGCTTACCGTATACCTCTTCTCGCTTACCCGGTTGAGCTTCAAGATAGGGTCGAAAAACTCCTCCGGCGGGGTGTCTCTGACCAAACTGGGTACTCCGAATTCCCAAATCCGGTCAAGGGGCCCGTTGGAAACTTCAGACACTTTCTTGTCGTATTTGGTCACGGTAAACGTAGGCCACAAAGGTCTATCCCCCTCCGCACCCGGTAAAGTGAGAAGACGGCATCGGACCAATGATCCATCAAACGAATACATCGCATCATAGTTCATGACCCATTTATTCCTTGTGGCCTCATCATAGTCCAGATGGGGGCGTAGGTTGACCCGGTGGAGGTGCCAAAGCACTATTCCATCCTTTTTGACGAATTTCAAAAAATTGATATCCCAATAGGTTGCGCTTTCCGGGTCCGCTGAGGCAGCATCGACGTCTGCTATACTCCGAACGTCTTGTGTCCACGGGTCTACTCTCCTCCATACCTTGCGTTCATAAGTCACGCTTCCTGAGTTGATCTCGGCGGCACTCTCTTCCGCAAGTTGTCTCAAGGATTCCACCGTGACGTCTTGCGCCACACCAGACTGCCCATACATCAACAGCACACTCAGAGTGCCAATAATCCAACCGATGCATACCCATGATACTTCACGTGGGAATTGAGTCATGTCAGGATCGTCCCCTTTCAGATATCTTCGTCATCGTCCTTCAGTGATATGCGACATTTGCCCTTGAAGGCCGAGAGAGTCGCCTCTTCGGGAGAAGAAGCATTTACAGGTCCCGATAAGAAAAGCAGAGGCAGCGATACAATCCACGGGCATGAGTAACCGTTTTTCCGCATGGGATATCCTCCTCAGTCGCAAAGTCTCTGGCAGTCCCACCGGTAGAGTGACAATAGAAGCATACGTGGAGACATACGGCGTGTCAATAGGATTTGATTGGTGATTGCGGATGGAATCATTCCGACCGGTGAGGCGCGCTATTCAGTCCGCCTAATCCCAAGTAACCTCGCCGCAAGGAACACGCCCGCCAACAGGAACAAGGCCCCGGCGGGGAGGAAGACAATCCCAAGCCCCGGGTCGCCGGCATGAATCACCAACCCACCCAGGAAGAACCCCAGCGGCATCAGAACCCCCGCCCCGATCAGACAGCGCGAGGCCATGACAAGCCCCCTTCCCCCGTGGCCCCCAAAGCCCTTCAGGCTGAATGCGAAGGCCAAATTCACCAGCGCGAGCAGGGTTCCATGCGCATGCGCAAGTGTCCACAGGTGTCTTCGCGTTTCATTGGAGACATCCAGATACCAGCCCACCTTGAACCCATGCAAGAGTTCCAAGACCACCCCAAGTGTCAGGAAGATCAGGAGACTCCACCAGCCAAAGGCCAGGTGACGGTCCGCAAGGGACTGGATGGAATCTCCGAGATGCCCTTGCGGGTCAGGAGTTTCTTTGGGCGTGACCTTCTTGGGCATGGGATGGCTCACTCTCGAAAATTAAGCGGACGGTTGTCGCGTTTGGCCAGCAGCAGATCAAATCCGGTCCGCCAGAGCGCGCCATCCTCGCCAACAAAGATCTGAGTTCCCTTCCGGTCAAGGGATCCTTGGCTGGCCTCTTTCCAACGCCGGAGCGCGTCTTCCCGCGAACGGACTAGGTCTTCCTCCGCGCCGATGAAGTCATACCGGAAGGACTCAAACCCCGGCAGTTTTCGAAGGGACCTCTCCGCGACCAGCCTGACCGCCGTGTAGGGGTCGATCAGCAGCTCGGCGAGGAACGGGGCTTCCCACCCGCGCCCGGAGGCCATCAGCGCCGGTTCCCAGCCCATGGCCCAAGCCGCCACGGCGCGGTGGGCCGCATCCCCCTTGAGGGTCCAAAGCACCGAACCGGCCACTAAGTTCTCCTCCTGAGACAGGACAGGGGTCGGCTCCTCGTACCATTCCGTCAGGTATTTCGCGGTCCATCCCAGGCTTTGTTCGAGGTGGCAGAGGTTGCAGGCGTTCGGGCGAGTGGTCGAGGAGTCCGCCTTGGGGTTGTCGATCTGATGGCTTCGCACCGCCTTGAAGAGACCATAGACCGTGTAGGGCATGTGACAGTTCATGCAGCGGCTGCCCTCGGACTCGACGGGGTGGTGGCTGTGCTCGCGGATTCGGTCGCGATACTCGGCGTGACACTGGAAGCAGGCCTCATCCCCCTCCATTCCGCGCGCGAGCTGGTCGTTCGGATCGCTGTCGTGCATCGAGTGGCACGAGAGGCAGGAGATCTTGCCGCGCGTGAAACAGGCCGACTCGCGCATCGCGGTAAACTCCCGTCCGCTCGCGCGGACACTGCCGTTCGGCCAATACACGCTGTCCAGCGATTCGCGGGTGTCCCGGAGGAGTTGTTCCAACTCAGGGTCCGGTTCAGGGGGGTCATCAAACCTGAAATAGTGACGGCTCTCCTCAAGGCGATCTCCGGGACGGTAGGCGAACCCATGTTGGGCCCAGTCATGCCCATCCTTGACGGTGAAAAAGCCATGGCACTGCCCGCAGACCTGGGATGAGAGATCGTGGTCCAGCCGCTCCGGTTGAATGATGGTCGGATCGGCCCTGCCGGTGAGGTGATGGAGATACCGCCTGTAGGGGTTCCGATTGGCCTCGACATGCTCCTGGCCCGGTCCATGGCATGCCTCGCAGGCGATTCCAAACTCGCCCACCTTGGTGTCGAGCATGCCGTTCTTGAGGTCCAATCCCGGGATCGGGCCGGTGCTGTGGCATTTGATGCACTGGTAGTTCCACTGCGGGACCATTCGGTCCGAGCCGGGCGGACGAAGGAAAGCGTGCTCACGGGGAATCCAGCGCGCCTCCTCGATCAGGTACACGAGCGGGAGGCTCTGGAGGACTGTGCTGAAACGGCTGGGAACCCAGTAGGTCTGGTAGTGATGGGAGCCGGTGGTGAGGACCACTCGTTTCCGAACCCGGGGGGGATTCTTGACCTCTCGGACACGCTCTCCCTGATGCTGCCGGTACATGGCCCAATCGGGATCGGGCATGTCCACCCAGAACTCCTCCCCCCGGCGAGTGAGGTGATAGTCCCAGCCCATCGAATCGACATGGAGGTCCTCAAACGGTCCCAAGACGCTGGCCTCCGAGGCCACCTGGGTCATCGAGCGGTGGAAGGAGCGATGCCAGCTATGATATTCGCTGGGGTGGCAGGCCCGGCAGGTGTCCGAGGAAACATAGTCGTCCCCGCGCCCTTTCTTGGGCAAGGAATCGATTAGCTCCTGGAGGCTCTTGAGTCGAGGCCTTTCCGCCAGGGCCCAGAGGACACCCGTAAGCGCGCACAACGCGACCAAGGCCAGGGAGGCTTTGAACCACCAGGCGGATTGGGAAGATGCGGGTCCGATGGGGCGGTCGTGGGTGGACGGAGGCATGGAATCCTCGAAGGCCTGCCTGAGGTCAGGGCACCCATCATAGGGGAAAAGGGGCGCTGGCGGGTACTGGGATTTTTTTTGGGGGGTGTCCGATCAAACCACCTCGAGTTCATCCTTGCCCGGAAGCTTGGGGAACGGGGCATGGGGTTCGGATTGGTACCAGAACACGGTGGAGGCGATGTCATCCTGAAGCGGGAGATAGCGGCCGCCACTGCGCCATCCCAGCGCTTGGATGGTCACCCGCAAGTCCTTCTCGAATCGGATCGGGTCCATGATGTGCCAGCGGTAGAGGCCGAAGCGCTGCTGGGACTGGTAGGTTCCATCCGGGCGGATCACCTGCGGGAGACCGGAGTAGGCGGTGGAGAATTCGGTGTAGCGCCCCTCACGGTCAAAGTTGTAGGAGCCGCAGAAATAATCCTCGGTTCCGGTGCCGCAAATGGTCGGCCACTCGCGGTCGCCATCCAGATAGAACTTGATCTCCCCTTCCCCCCACCAGCCGGTGTTGTTCACCCCCCAGGCCATGTATGTCCCGACATAGTGTCCATGCCCCCGGACCCCATCGAGCAGGGTATAGTCCTGCTTGTACGGCAGAGGGTTGGTTCGACGGAACTGGGCGTGGAGGTAGGCGGCCTCATCGGGGACCTCGGTGAGGGTGTAGTTGATCTGGTAATACAGGACCATCTCCTCGGCGGCGATGTTCTCGAAGGTCATTCGGCAGTGCGTGCGGAAGGGCATCTCCCAGTAACAGTTGAAGGCGCTGCCCGGGTTGACACACACCGGGAGGGAATTCACCTGGGCGTATTTACACCACCCCATGCAGAAGAAGTCCCCGATGGGGACCTCGATGCTGGGAGTCTCCTCGCCATCCCAATAAACGCGCAGGATGCTGAAGCGCCAATTCCCGGTGGGGGTCATCCAGATCTGCTGGATCGCTCCGGGACCCGCGATGTCGGCCAGCTCGAAAACTTGCCCCGGGGCGATTTTGACCGAGGGGGAAATCTTCCAGCCTTGGCCGAGATCCCGCGCGCACTGTGCGCCGGTCCCCTCGGTCGCCATCCCTCCCTTCCCTTTCTCGCCGGAGAAATTCTCAGGGGAAAGCGAACGGGTCTTGGCCCGTGATAGCAGCGACAGGTTGCCGAGATGGAGGTTGAGGCCGTTGAACATGAATTGTAATCCTTTCCGGATGAAGTCTCGCGTGGTCCTCAGGCGGGCGCGAGTTGGATGACTTGGAGACGCGCATCCCCTTTGTCACGGATGGTGTCGAAGTGACGGTCGGCGCAGAGGATCGGCCAACCTGTTTCCAGGGCAACAGCCGAGAGGAGGATGTCCAGGTGTGGGAGGTTGATCCTCTGTTTTCTCAACAATCGCGCGAGTTCGGCAGCCTGGTTCCAATGATGCACTCGGAAAGGCTCCCTGTGGGCGACCAAGAGGGTCCTTTCAAGATCGGCCTCCTCATGATCCTTAACTCCATTAATAAGCTCATAGTAGGTCGGACACGAAAACGCCGCGCGATCCTCCCTGAGTAAGGTGGCGACCGTTTCCTTGGTGTTGCCGGCTCCCGCGGGTCGGAGGAAGTCAATCCAAACCGATGAGTCGATCAAGGTCATCGAATGGCATCGCCTCCAGTTCTTCGTTGGTCGTGGAATAATCCGTCTCGCCGTTCACGGCCTTCCGGATAACCTCCTCAACCCGGACCGACCTCAGGTACTGCTCCACCGCATGGGTCACCGCAGGGGATTTCTTCTTGATCCCGGTCACTTCCTGGAGCTTCGACAAGGTGTTTTCATCAAGATCCACCGTAATTCTCATCTTTTCTCCTCCACGAATGAGGACATTTCAGGCTAGGCGGTTCCATGAAGAAGGTCAATGGGACCCTGAAACCAACCCGTAGCGCGCCGATATTGGCTGACCAATCCTTGGCAATCGTGGCATCATGGCTTCCTCGACCGGCTCCGCGCGTGAGGCGCGGGGACCGCGCGCCGAGGACGAGGAGGATAGGCGCCATGAACCGAAGAGAATTTTCAACCCAGGTCGCGGCGGGTCTCTCATTGCTCGGAACACAAGGGGCAACCGCTGAACAGGCTCCATCAAGGGCGCCGAGTCCCATCCGTTGCGCCCAGATCGGTCTGGATCATGGTCATTCGCTCGATGTTCTTCCGATCCTCCGGAAGTCACCGGACTGGGAAGTGGTCGGAATCTGCGAGCCGGATCAGGCGCACAGGGAGACTTTCGGGAAGAGTGAGAGGCTCCGGGGGGTCCGCCGGCTCACCGAGGAGGAAATCCTAAGGGACGATTCGATTCGCATGGTGGCGGTGGAAACCCGCGCGGACCGGGTCCTCCGTTTCGGAAGGGCGGCGATCGAGGCCGGGAAGCATGTCCACCTCGACAAGCCCCCGGGGACTTCCCTCCCGGAGTTCAAGGAACTCCTGAACGCCGCCGAGCAGAGGGGTTTGATAGTCCAGCTCGGTTACATGTTCCGGTACAACGCCGGGTTTGACCTGGTTCGCAGGGCGGTTGGCGAGGGTTGGCTTGGGGATGTGTATGCCATCCACTCCAGCATGTGCACCGATCTCACCCCGGAGAAACGTGAACGGATCGCCTCCTACCCCGGGGGGATTCTCCTCGAGCTCGGCTGCCACCTGATCGACATGATCGTTCTGCTTCTCGGCGGTCCCAACAAAGTATCCTCCTTCACCAAGCACAGCGGGGATTTTGAGGATGGCCTGATCGATAGCGGTGTGGCGGTTCTGGAGTACTCGCATGCCCTGGTTTCGGTCGAGGTTTCGGCCATGGAGCGCAACGCCTTTCGCACACGGCGCTTCAAGGTGCTGGGAACCCAAGGCTCGGCGCTCCTTGAGCCGCTCGAACCCCCGGGGGCCCGCTTGTCGCTCAAATTCCCCGCCGGGGGACTTGAATCCGGCACACACGAGATCGAGGTTCCCGAACATGAGCGCCATGTGCGCGACTTTGAGGAGCTGGCGCGCTGCATTCGCGGCCAGGGGGAATTCCCCTACTCGAAGGAGCACGATTACCTCGCTCAGCGAACCGCCCTGTGGGCCGCGGGAGTGGATGTGACCGCTCCTTGAGAACGCGAACAATAGAGATCCAATACCCTCGTATGCGCGTCTCCGTGATCATCCCCGCCTTGAACGAGGAGCTCACCATCGGTCGAGTCATAGAGGCGATTCCCAAGGATCAGGTCCATGAGATTCTGGTGGCCGACAACGGAAGCAGCGACCGGACCGCCGAGGTCGCACGACAAGCGGGGGCGCGAGTGGTGTCCGCTCCGAGGCGCGGGTACGGTTCCGCGTGCCTGGCGGGAATCGCGGCAATGGACAATCCGGAGGTGGTGGTCTTTCTCGATGGGGATTTCAGCGATGATCCGACGGATCTCCCCAGGCTGCTCGCGCCCATCGAAAGAGGTGAGGCCGAGCTGGTGATCGGGTCGCGCGTGCTCGGCAACCCGGAACCGGGAGCGCTCCAACCCCAGCAGCGCTTCGGCAACGCCTTGGCCACTCGACTGATCCACCTCCTCTTCGGGGCTCGCTTCACTGATCTGGGTCCCTTTCGCGCCATTACACGACAGGCGCTGGAGCGGCTGGAAATGGGCGATCCGAATTACGGCTGGACTGTTGAAATGCAGGTGAAGGCGGCGCGCCTCGGGGTGCGATTTATGGAGGTCCCGGTCCATTATCGAAAGCGCGGCGGGGGCAAGTCCAAGGTGAGCGGAACGCTTTGGGGATCGCTCTCCGCGGGACGAAAAATCCTTCTCACCATCTTTCGTTATTCCTTCAAAAACCGAAAGTTACGATGATGTCGAATTTTGGTGGGAGATTCTCAAGATATTTCTTGACGGGGCCGATTAAAGGATATACAGTACCATTATACCGTTCAATGGAGGTGCCGCCCATGCACACACGTCCACTCAACTCCCTTGTCGGAATCTGCGATTACGATGAGGCATCCAATCTGTCCACCTATCTGATCTCACATGGCTGGAACGCGGATCACGCCACCAGCCCCGGCGAAATTCTGGCTGACCTCGAGGATGGAAATTACGCGCTGGTGGTCCTGGACGAGGAGATGTTGAACGATTCCGAATGGACCCTGGACGAGTATCTGGAGGAGATCGATCCCGAAGTCACCGTGGTGGTCCTGACTCCGCCGGAAAGCCGTAACCACTCCGGCCTGGCGGAAGGAAACTTGGCGTTCCTGCAGCACCCCTATTCCAGTTGGGATCTTCGCTCAACGCTCGCGAAGGTTTCCCAGATGGGCCTGTCCGAGGAGGACGGCGAGGAGGACGCGAGCGAAGGGTATTACGAAGAAGAAGATTCTCTTTACGAGGACGACCTGGAGCCGGCGACAATCTAGTCGCGCCAGGGAACACCTCCAATTTGTCCCCCTCGCGGGGGCATTCTCGGCTTCCGCCACGGCGAGTGGGCGGCTTTCCGTGGCGGGAGCCTTGTTTCTTTCCCCCAGTCGCCCCCGGTCAGCATATCCGGGGGAGCTGCTCGCCACTCAGCATATCCACAACCCGATGGACTCCCATTGTTGTCAGGAGAGTCACTGGCGGCTGGGGGTCTTCATGCACAAACCCCACTCGCCGCGCCTCCCGGCAGACCTCGTGGGCTCGTAGGATCTCCAAGGCCACTTCCGCTTCCCGTTCGGGAAGAAAGACGACAAAGCGCCCCTCGTTGGCCACATAGAGCGGATCGAGACCCAAGACCTCGCATGCCCCGCGCACATCCTCGCGAACCGGGACCTCCGCCTCATCCAGAGTGACCCCCACGCGCGCCGTGGCGGCGATTTCGTTGAGCGCGGAGGCGAGCCCCCCCCGTGTGAGATCGCGCAAGCAGTGGATTTCCAGATTCCGCCGGAGCAGCGCCTGAACCACGCGGGAGAGGGGCGCGGAATCGCTCTCGATCTCGGACTCGAACTCAAGTCCCGCGCGCACGGCCATGACCGCCATGCCATGTCGCCCCAGGTCTCCGCTCACCAAGACAACATCCCCCGGGCGGACGCTCGCCGGGCGGATGTCGAGCGCGTGCTCCAAGATTCCAATCCCGGAGGTGTTCAGATAAAGGCCATCCCCCTTGCCGCGGTCCACCACCTTGGTGTCACCCGCCACAATGGAGACCTCGCAGGCGCGCGCCGCCTCGGCCAGGGACTGGGTCACCCGCCAGAGCGTGTCCATCGGCAATCCCTCCTCGAGGATCAAGGCCACGGTCAAATGGAGCGGACGCGCCCCACACATGGCGAGGTCGTTGACCGTGCCATGCACGGCGAGCGAACCGATATCGCCGCCCGGGAAGAAGAGCGGGCGGACCACATAAGAGTCGGTGGTGATCGCCAACCTTCCCCCGCCCGTCTCAAACACCGCGCCATCGTGACGACGATCCAGGTGCGGATTCCTGAAAGCCGCCATGAACATGCGTTCGATGAGGTGGTTCATCAGCCGGCCGCCGCCGCCGTGCGCGAGGGTCACGGTGGGGTAGTCCGAAAGGGGGATGGGACAGGCAAGGCCGAAGTCGGTCATGACGGCTCGCGCTATTCCCCCGGACGATACTCGCGTTCAAGGTGGGCGCGAATCTCGGTCTCATCCAGGAGCACCGGGCGGAACTCCTTGCGCGCGAAGAGTGGCGCTTGGTCGTCATAGTGCGGAGAGTTTGGGTCGAGAGTCGCGCTGCCGAACTGATGGATGGCGCGCGAGGTCATCTTGCCCTCGGAATCCCAGGTGACCATGAACATGGAGCTGTCCCCGCCGCGCGCCTGGGCCCTGCCTTTCTCGAAACCAAGCAGGCTTCCCCCCCGAATGATCAGGCTATAGGTCGCGCGCAGGGTGTCCGCCGCGCCATCAAGCGGCAGATCGACATCCCCGCGGATGAGGCGATTGACCTCGCCCCAGGGGACATCCAGGCGCCCGAAGTTCTCCTTGAGTATTGATCCGTATTTGACCATGTTCTCTCGCATCCCTTGGACATCCCCGCCGTTGTGGCCGCCATCGGGGTTGGGGTGGATGGAGAGCAAGGCAATCGCGGTCGAGGTGTTTTCCGCGTTGGTTCGGAGGTCCCATTTCCGGAGCAGCTCGGTTCCCTCCTCGATGAGGGGGTCATCCGTCGGCGGCGCCTCCACAAGGGCCTCGCGGGCGCGGGCGACTTCCGAGTCCTTGGAATAGGCGTCATCAAACTTGTAGGCGAGGAACTCCTCCTCGGTGATCGAGCTATCCCCGCCGAAGAGCTCCAGGGCGCGGAGGGAGCGGTTGGTCATGTGCGTTTCAATTCCGAGGGTCTTGGAGAAATCCTCCTCGCGCGGGCTGTCGCCCTCGGCGCTCACCCGAAAGGGGGAGTTGTTGCAGCTGACGACAAACCCGGATTGCGGGTTGAGAACTTGAGGCAGCTTCTCAAAGGGAAGGTATTCGGTCCACAAAGTCTCCGAGGTGTCGCCGGGGAGGTACTCCTCCCAATCATATCCCTCGGCGCGGATGGGCAAGCGCGCGTTGTAGAGGTAATAAACCGTTCCGGTCTTATCGGCATACACGCAATTGAAGGAGAGGATCGCGCGCATCTTCAAGGCCTCTTGCCACTCCTCGAAGTTGCGAGCCTTGTTCATTCGGTGCCACTGCTCGACCTGACGGATCTCGTCCATGCCCGCGTAGCGGATGGAATAGACCCCATGCTCCTGACGGACCGTGGGTCCGTACAGAGACCAGAGAGTCTCCCGTTTCACGGTCCAAAAGAACGGTCCCCAGAGTTTGACCCGGATGCCGACCCTTCGGACCTCCAAGTCCTTCCACTCCCCATCGAAGCGGTACTGATTGGGGTTGTCCGGGTTCATTTCCAGCACATAGATGTCGATGAGATCCGGGCTGTTGACCGTGTGGGCCCAGCCCAAGTGGCGATTGTGGCCCAGAAGGATCACCGGAGTGCCGGGAAAAACCCCACCGGTGGCGTCCCAACCCTCCTCGCTGTGGAGGTGAGCCTCATACCAGGCAACCGGCCCTTCCCAGGGTTGGTGCGAATTGATCGCCAGGTGGGTCTTGCCATCGGGGGTCCGCTTGGGAGCCACCGCGAAGGCGTTCGAGCCGGGGGGGATTCCATCCGTAAGGGAATTCCCGGCACCGCGGGCGGTGGTCTTACGCGAGACCGGGTGACGGCGCTCCGAAGCAAACAGCTCGCGAATGCGATTGTCGAGTCCGAAGAAGAACGGGCCTTTGAACACAAAACCCGCCACAACATCCTTGCCGGTGACAGGGAGGAGGCCGGGTAGGACACGGTCACGATGCAGCGCGGCATAGTGGTTCAGCCCATCGGCATAAGCCTCGCAGATCGCGCGGATTTCGGGGCTTAAGTCGGTCGTGTAGCGGGCCTCGATCAGATCCCAGACCCGCAACAGGCGGACGATGTAGTCGGTCGGAGCCTCCTCTTTTCCCTTGACCGCGGCCAGGGTCCCTCGAACCAGGAAGACCCCCTCCTGCAGGGTCTCGAAATCATCTTCGGCATGCGCGAAACCGAGGCCATAGCCCACATCGGCGTCCCGCTTTCCGAAGACATGCGGCACCCCCCAGTTGTCGCGAAGAATGCGCACATCGTACTTCTTGGCCCTTTCGATCAGGCTCTGAGAGCTGGGCCCATTGGGCAGGGCGGCAAAAACCAGGAGCGACAAAGCGACAAGGACAAGGGCGGCAAGAAACTTACGGACCATGTTCATCTCCGGTACCGGTAATAGGCGGCGCAGGCTCCCTCCGAGGAGACCATGGTCGCGCCGAGGGGATGCTCGGGGGTGCAGCGTGTTCCAAAAGCGGGGCACTCGGAGGGTTTCTTGAGGCCTTGGAGCACAAGGCCGCTGAGACATTCCGCGGACTCCTCGACTGAGGTGTCGCCAAGGTTGAACCGTCGCTCGGCGTCGAACTCGGCGTATTCGTCGGAAAGTCCAAGCCCACTCCGCGGGATCTCCCCGATACCGCGCCATTTGCGGTCAGTCACGCGGAACACCTCGCGGATGATCTCTTGCGCGCGCGGGTTGCCCTCCTGGCGGACCACCCGCGAGTACTGGTTCTCCACTCGAGAACAGCGGCTTTCCAGTTGACGGACACACATCAGGATTCCCGCGAGAATATCCACCGGCTCGAACCCGGTGATCACGATGGGAACCTGATGGCGGCTTGCGATCAACTCATACTCGGAGGCCCCCATCACCGTGCAAACATGCCCCGCGGCGAGAAAACCTTGGACCCGATTCCCTGGCGAGGAGAGGATCGCCTCCATCGCCGGCGGAACAAGGACATGCGAAACGAGCAGGGAAAAGTTCGACAGTTTTTCATTTCTGGCCTGATACACGGCCAGGGCATTGGCGGGCGCGGTGGTCTCAAATCCCACGGCGAAGAAGACCACCTCCCGGCCGGGGTTGTCGCGCGCGACCTGGAGGGCAACCAGTGGAGAGTAAACGATTCGGACATCAGCGCCCGATGACTTGGCGGCGAATAGGTCGCGCGAAGAGCCGGGAACCCGAAGCATATCGCCGAAAGAACAGAGGATTGCCTCCGGGCGCGAGGCGATGGCGATGGCCTTGTCGATCAGCTCGACCGGGGTTACGCAGACCGGGCAACCCGGACCGTGAACCAGGGTGATTTCGGGCGGCAGGAGTTGATCGAGTCCATTTTTGACAATCGCGTGGGTCTGACCCCCGCAGACTTCCATTATGGTCCACGGTCGAGTGACCGAGCGGGCGATTTCCTCCGCGAGCCGCTGGGCGGGACGCTTCTCACGGTATTCATCCACATACTTCATGCGTGGTCCTCGGTGGCGGGCTCCTCCAGATCCTCAAGGAGTTGGAAGATCCTCTCGGCCTCCTCCGGATCGATCCGGGCAAGCGCGCAGCCGACATGCACCAGGACATAGTCCCCCACCTCCGCCTCGGGGACAAAGGCGAGATTGACCTCCTTCAGCGCGCCGCCAAAGCTGACCTTGGCGGCGCGAGTGAGCGGATCCTCGCCGCGGATGCTTTCAACTCTCCCCGGAACCGCGAGACACATGGCGGACCTCCGGGGAGAATGATAGTGGATTCTCGCTGGAAATTGGATTGGGAAGAGTTACTGAACAATCCCCTGCTTGACCCCGCGATTAAAAAGCTTGCGCGGGGGAGGCGCGGTCTGATGCGCCTGGCTCACCAGGATCGGGTCGGATTCGACCTGAATCGAGCGACCCCGGGAAAAGTTCCAGTTCCGATCCTCGTTGGCGAGATCAATCTTGATCTCCTGGCGGCCCTGACCGAGTTCCAGGACCTCTCCGGAAGACAGGCCGCGCTTCCAGGTGCGCATTCTCTCGACCATCCTCCAGGGTCTCCGGCTGGATTCCGGAACCGGTCGGTTTCCGCCGACTTCCATCTTCAGGTTCTCTTCGACCTCTTCCTTGACCCGCTCCAGGATCTCCTTGCGGATGCGGTTGTTGCTCCACACCAGGCGCATGGTGGCGATCGCCGCAATCCTGTCGGGATCGATTCGGGCCATGGCCTCCAGCGCGGCGCGGTCAAAGAAGGAAGGGTTGATGTCGAAGTCGATTCCCAGCGGGGTTTCCACGACCGGGTTCGAGGCGCCGCTGGAGGCCCGGGATTTGGCGCGCGAGTCGGCCTGGCTGTCGTCATCATCGCCGCCGCCGCCGGTCCCATCGTCGTCATCCCCGTCATCATCTCCGGCGCCACCGTCATCGTCGCCCCCGCCACCTCCCCCATCGTCATCGTCATCATCGTCCCCGGTGGGGGTCCGCGCCGCCGACCAAGCTCCCATGGCCGTGCAGGTCTCACCCGTGGCGCCAGGCAGTGGAAGCATTCCAGTCCATGTGCCCTCGTATCTCTCGCCGGAGCAACTGCCAATGAATGCAAGCGAAACCCCATCCGCGCGAGACACCTGGATGGAGATGCTTCCCGGCGAGGTTGCTCCTGTTCCGGCGGCGTTGGGTACCGCAATATTCGCGTCACACCCGAGAATGTCCACCAAGACCTGAGCCACCACCGTTCCGTCTTGTTCAACTCGGAAACCGATGTGGGGGTTTCGATCGGGGATCTGCGGGTCTTTGTAGCTCCCGTTGTACTCTCCATCGGCGCACTGCGACCAGGCGCCCGGTACACCCACGAGGAGCGCCGCAAGGGCCAGGGGAATCAGTCGAGCCGGGGTCATCTTGAAGGTTTTCATGGGTCTCTTTCTCTCACCCTTAATTTACCAGCCCCCTTCGCGGAGCGTCAACTTCACTCGGAGCGGGGCTTCCAGGAGATGCGAGGCGCAATCCGCATGCCACGGATCGAGGTCAAGAATCCTGGTTTTTCGGGTAAAAAGAGGCTCAACGCACATTCCTGAGCCTTCGAGAGTGTCCAAATCCGCACGGAAGGCGCTCAACTGAGAGAAATCTCTCACACTCTAGTGGAGCGGCCCTGGTTTGATGCAGAAGGACATCATCTGCATCTGGAATTCCTCCTCGACTTCAGAGAAGCGGACACCCGCGACATACTTTTCCTCGTTGGGGCGGGCCCACATGACCGTGGCTTTCACCAGGGTGTCCGAGGTTTGGATTCCGAGTTTCGCCACCAGGTTGGCCAGGTCGAGTTGTAGGGCCGCGCCGACTTTCCAGGGAAGCGCCCCCTTCAGGCAGAGACCATGCCCTGAAGCGTCAACCACCATGCAGGGGAAATCGAGCGTCAGACCCTCTCGGCTCGCCCCAAGGAACCGACGCAGTCGGTCCCGGGAACGGTTCAGGATGACCAGCTGCTCCAGGTAGTCTGGTGGAATCGATTCGAACAAGAGCTTGACATGGTAGGTTTGGTCCTCCTCGCGACAGTGCTCGACTCGGGACCACAGGTAGGGGGTGTCGGGCCTGAGACGCAGCGCGCGGAAGAGCCGAGCGCCGTCGATCTTGAGCGGCGCGCCCTCTTCGATGTCCAGGGGGGATTCGATCCAAAGGCCCTCCCGTTCCGGAAAGACCACGGGCATCGAGGCGAGGATCGGCAGGGTCAGATTCCGCCTCGGGACACTGCGAGCGCGCTTCCGGATTCGGTCCTTCTTCAGGAAACGTGAGCATAGAGATTCGATCTTCGCGGCCAAGAGCGCGAAGTCGATGGGTTTGACACAGTAGTCGGTGGCGCCGAGCTCCAGCGCTTTCATGACCGAGACGCTGTCCTTGAGACCCGAAATGGCCACGATGGGGATACGGCGGGTGGTCTCGCGGCTTCGCAGGATGCGGGTGAGCGCAAAGCCGTTCAGTCCGGGCATGCGCAGATCGAGCAGGATGATATCCGGCAGACGTTCACCGATCAGGGCCAGCGCGGCGTTCCCGCTTTCCGCCTTGAGGAAGCGGAAGGTGGGGAACTTCTCCTCGAGGTTTCCGACAATGACCTCGAGGACCGGCCGCTCATCGTCAACCACCAGGATTTCCACATCGGTCCGAGGGGAACTTGGCACGGCCATTCTTGGATTCTCTCCCGTGGGACAACCCGGTCCCTACTCCGCCGATTTGTTGAGACTTTTGAAATAGGCTACCAAAGCCGTACGGGACGGAATAGGGGCCATGAAGTGTGGCGCGGTGCAACCGAGCCGCGACCAACCGAGCCGCGACCGTGAGGGAGCGGTCCAGTTCCCCACCTGCCAGCTCACGCGCGCGGCTCGGAGACCTTCTCCCGCTCGCGGGAGAGGGCCGGGGTGAGGGTCCTCTCGCTACGGCCCGCTGACCTTCCCCCAGTCCGCGATCAGCAGCAGCAAATCATCCGTGTCCACCTTGCCGCTTTGGTTGATGTCCGAGGCCGGGTTCATGGTGGGGGTGGGCAGCAATGTCTCCGTCGGGGTTGGTGTCGGAGCTGGTGGCTGAAACTCATCCGCCCCCATGTCGTACTCATCGCCGGTTCCATCGCGCCCGAGTCCGGCCACATCCACCGGGCGGGGGTTGCCGTCGAGATCATCGCTGGGACCACTTGTCCCTGCCGTGTCGATGCAGGGGGAATTGGGCTGGAGATGGTAGTTGCCGTTAGCGGGATCAATAAAGAGCGGGTCATCGGAGATGTTGCCGAGGCCGGGGTAGCCGCCTTGGACCGCGCTGTAGGTGATGTCAAGCTGACCGGTTCCAGCAAAGAGATCGCCCGAACCCCACAGGATGCAGTTCGCAAACGAGGGGGTTCCATTCTCCCAACCGATCTCGCTCTGTCCAC
>JAJVIK010000008.1 GCA_022072055.1 bacterium
CGCGCCCGCGCCTTCGGTCCCCACTCCCACGATGTCCACGGGTCGCGGTTTCCCATCCAGATCGGTGGTCGCCGAGGTGATTGTTCCGGAGTCGATGCAAGGCGAGTTTGGCAAGAGTCGGTAATCGCCCACGTCGGGATTGACGAACACCGGGTCCGCGTCAGTGTTGCCGGGGCCGGTGTAGGGGTGAGAAAGGCAAGAGTATTCAATCTGAACGTTATCGGATGGTGTTTCGATGCCATCTCCCGTGAAGATAGAGTTTGACATTTCGACATGTGCGTTCGATGCTCCGATTTCAGTTGGAATGAAGAAGCCAGGGTGTGAGAAAAGGTTTCTGGAAACTGTACTATTCCAAAACTCCGCAGCCCCTCCATCAAGGAGTAACCCCGCACCCCACCCTGCTTGACTTGTCCCCGCATCCACGTCCGTTCGAATCTTGTTGTCAACGATAAGGCAGTTTACAAATCGGATGTCACTTTCACCCGCGGAGAAAACGCCTCCGCCAGAATGGTCCCTGGAAAGGGCGAGCTGATTCCTGTCAATTCGGCATCTTCGAAAGGCTATCGTCGAATCGCTGATCCAAGCGCCGCCTCCCTCCCCACCCGATCCCCATGGGTTTCCCCCGGTGGCAATGTTCTCCGAGATAGTGCAGTCCTCGATGACCCCTGAAGACTGGCGAATATAGATTCCTCCACCACGTCCGTCTCCATCAAGGGCGATATTGGTCGTAACTCGGCAGTTTCGGACCACCATCGAGCAATTATCGTAAAACAGGCCACCCCCTCTTTCAGCGACACCCCCCTCGATGGTAAATCCATCAAGGATGGTATCATCGGCCCCAATAACCACGTGGAACCTCTCTGCTCCAAGGGCGCCAAGTGCTTGGAGACCAAACCACCAGTGGCTGTATAAAATGGTCCTGATGACGCTTGTTGTTCCTGCCCGGATCACAGTCTCATTAGCCACGGGATCACGCAAGGAAAACTCGCCGGGGCTTTCTTGACCGGAAAATCCCCCGTATACGGCAACCCCAGTAACTAATGCTATCGATTCGTTATAGACGCCCTGACGCACCCAGATCTGATCTCCTGATGTCGCATGAGAAAGACCGAGTGTGACTGTGGTGTAGGCACTGGTCCAATCGGTTCCATTAGAGGAATCCCCGTCAGGCGAGACGAAAATTGTGGCTCCCCAACTTCCTGCATCAAGGAAGATGGAAACCGCCACGATGACCGTGTATAGGACCGCCATGGGTAAGGTGCCATTCCGATCAGCCGCTCCGGAGGTTCTCATGGCGCGTCCTCCCTTTAATCCTCTCTCCTGAATGAAAGCCGGTTGATTCCCCCGACGGAACCAGCGAAGGAGTACCAGAGGTAATAAAGGTTCCCATCCGGTCCCTGCTGGAGTTCATAATTCATGCCGGGTTGTTCGGAATCCCACCAGATTCTTTGGGAATCGTTCAGGAGGAGGGGGGCACTTGAAAATTGGTCATCCGGGACTCGTCCAATTGTGCCATGGACAAAATCAAGGAATACGAGATCGTCTTCATAGTCTGACGGAAAGAAGCCACCCGTAATGAATGCGGGCCCCCCAACACTACCCGAACCCGATGGACGCAGATAATACACGGTGGGAGGAGTCAGATTCGCGAAAGGGACATAGGGGAAACTCGGACGTTCGAAGAGATCCCCTCCGTAATTCTCGGGGTCGCAACCTGAATTGCATCCCGTATACATCTGGTAACCCGGTGTCGGCCAAGGAGTCGGTTGAGCGGAATTGCCCTCAACTCGAGGGAATCCGAAGTTCTCATAGTCACTAATATCGGGCCCCCCGGAAAAAGACAGGTCAACGCGATCAATCTCTTCAAAACCGCGTTCCTCCACGCCCCCGACGTTCGCAATCCACGCTTCGATGATGGCACCCGTGTTTGGATCGGGGCGTAGGGCGAAGGTATATGGGTTTCGAAAACCTGAGGCGACGATTTCCGCTTTCGGAAGGCGCTGGCTGTATGAAGCGGGTGTGGGTGTGCCGGCGGGAACGGCTGTTGGTGTGGCGGTCAACCAACCCGTGAAGGGATTATCGGATGGAATCTCCAGATTTCCGTTGGAAGCAATCTTGTAGCGTAGAAGCTTGCCGGGATAGACACGGACATCCTGGGGGCGTCCGCTCATATATCCAGCGTTTCTTTCATGGTCAATACAGCCTGTTGATAGAAGGAGGTAGTCGTCAGAACCATCCGAGTAGGATCTCAGGCACCCTCCAGTGTGGTCAACCTCTTCGAAAACGGGTGTAAAGACTGGGGTTGGGGTTGTGTTACCCGCATAAACATCAGGTCCCCCACTTACCGGTGCGGGAGTGGCAATTGGTGTCAGTTCCGCGTTGACCTCAAACCTGTAGATCTTGTTGACCCAAGTCTCCACGTTGGGTCGATACGGGTCATTGGGGAAAAGTGTGGGTGTGTTGCTCGTGCCGAACACATAGACAAAGCGCTTCGGAGAAACCGCATCATCGAAGTCGGGATGACAAGCGATTCCCAGGAGTCCGTGTTGACCGGCCGGAACTGATATTAGCTGCGTGAGGTCCGCAATGGGATCCTTCTTCAGGGTACCATCATCTTCGATAACTCTCACCTTTCGATTGGTGCGCTCGGTCACCAACATGGCATTCCCCATGCCCGGGATGAATGTGAAATGGTTCGGATGGTAGAGCGGTGTCGCCATCGCCTCCGGGGAGTCCCACCGCTCCTGGATAAACCCCACCGGACGATTCTCCTCCTTGGTGCAAGCGATCAGGAGGGAACCATCGTTGAGCCCGCCACCGGTGGTTTTGAGCTCCATCAGGGAACTGGAGTCCTTGGTGACCTTAAGTCGGTTTGTAACCCCGGAATAGGTTCCGAAATTGGCGGATTCCACGAGGGAACCGGCCAGGACCAAGTCGAATCGATCGGTGGTGTTGTTCTGGTAAACAGCGGCTAATTGAGTGCCACCGGTGTCCTTCGCCTGCCACACCACGCTGCCCGACACTGCGTAGGTTGAGAGATGGTTGGCCACGGTCTTGTTCTCATGGACCTCGCCTTCGACAATCAGGTGGCCGTTCTCGTCCAGGGCGATAATGTACTCATCAAGTGCGCCGGGCTTCCGAAGGAACCAAGCGTAGTCGAGCGTCTCGGTGCAGACCCCAAACGCACCCCCCCCCCATGCACACAAGTAGGCATACCAACGCGGGGTTCCTTCCGAGAGACTGCTTGGTTCTGGAACCATTTCGCTTCACCCGCCTAACCTCCTGATACACCGTCCTGGAATGCAGTGCGAGATAGCCAATGGAAAAGAATAGCTGACTGAGCGAAAGAGTGTCAAGCTCTTTTTTTCAGCGGGGAGCGCTGGGTATGAAGTCAGCAGTCATCGGGTTTCTTTGATTGCTTACCTGACTCGCCGAATCCTCACCTCCGCGATCATCAGATTCCTGTCCTCCAGGATTCGCCCCTCCGTGTCCACCACGGTGTCGTCGTTCACAAACTCGATCCCGAGCATGTGAATCCGCGGCGCAAGATCCAGGTCGAGATCGTAAGCGCGCCAGGAACCCGGGGTTATGTCTAAATTCGAGGCGGAGTTCCGGTCGAGGGTCACGCGCGCTTGCGGGCCGGAGCCGCGCGCGGGCGTCCCATCCGCAAGCAGTGAAAAGCGATAGACTCCGGGCGCTGGGACCTGAATCCGGAAGCGGACACCCCCTGACTTCTGGAACTTAAGCGCCGCGCGCCCCAGGTGCTCCCGCTCCACCACCCCCGGGTCGCGCGCCCGGATTCGGACCGCCTCAAGCCTCAGGTCCCGATCCAGGGTAGCCAGGTTGAGGCCCTCGAAAGTCAGCGAAGTGGGATTTCCGGCGTTGTCCAAGACACGGACCTCGATATCCCCAGCGGCTAACATTGGGGGCGGGAGGGTGAGTTCATGGCGGCCATCCCAGCTCTCGATCCGCTCCTCCTGAAGGCGCTTCCCCTCCATCCAGGTCTCCACCCGCGCGCCGACCTCGGTCCGGAGCTTCAACGTTCGCCCGCGCTCGGCCCCCTCGTTGAGCGCCGCCTCCACCGCCGGGGGACTCGAGTCGAACAGGTCGATCACCCAGCGCGAGTTCCAGGCCAGCGCAAGGACCACAACCGCCCCGGCAAGGTTCCTGAGGGCGTCCGGCCACCCGCATCGGTTGCGGAGGACCTTTGCGAAGGGATCCCACCAGGCCATGAACCCCCACGCGGCGAGCAGCGCGAGGAAAGGGAGCAGGCTGACCCGCCCACGGCTAAACGAGGCCACCAGGATCATCACCGCGAGATAAGTCCCGATCCACAGCCAGATCAGCCCCCATCCGGGGGTCTTGGGGCGATGCAGCCAGCCATAGATTCCGGCGAGCAGCAAGAAGCCATAGCCCACCAGCGGCATGTGTGTGAGCGGCGGGAGATAAACCACGAGGTCTTCCCCCAAGGTCCAACGGCTCTCCTGCCAGTACTTGTAGGTCCCGAAGAGGAGCACCTTGGCCTTATAGACCAGCCCGCGCAGGAACGCGGTGGGATTCTCGCGGAGGTAATCCAGGGTGAGCTCCAGGAGGATTCGGTTCTGCTCCGCGCGGGATTTCCCGATAAGTTCCGGAAGCGTGGTCCTGGGGTCCTCGTGGAAATAGTCCCACTCCCCGGTCTTGGGGTTGTTGCCGACATACAGCAAGCCGGGACCGTCGAGTCCCAAGGGGGCGAAGGTTCCCTCTTGGGCGCGGACCCGCAGGCCATTCGCCACCAGGAAGGGAACAACGAACGCAAAGACAAGGGCCAACCGGGGAAGCTCCCGTTTCCACTCCGCGCGATGGCGCCGGAGGTCCCAGAGGGCATGGGCGAGGAGCAGGAGGATTCCCTCCGGGCGAACCAGACAGATCCCGACCCCCACGGCGCCGAGCGCCGCGCTTCGAGTCCAGGTCAGCGGGCCGGAAGGTGCCAGCGTGAGCGTGGCAAAGGAGAGCCAGAGGAACGGGAAGAGGGTTTCCCGCATGATCCGCCCGGTGTAGACCACGGCCTCCAGCTGGAGGGCATACAACAGCCCCGCGAGCAGCCCCAGCGCGAGGGAATGAAGCCGCCATCCCAATATAAGGATCAGCACGCAGGACCCCGCGCCGAGAAAGGCCTGCGCGACACGCACCCAGCGGTAGCCCTCGGAGGGGTCGAACCCATAGAACAGCGAGCAGAACAGGGCATATCCGGGCGGGCGCCAGGTGGAGAGCGCGAAACCCGGTTCGGAAACCCAGCGTCGTGCCTGGGTGTGGTATTCGAGGTCATCCTCAATCGGGAAGCGCGGGGGGAGGCTCGCGGACTCCAGGTCGCCAAGGGGCAGGACATGAACAAGGCGGATGGCGAGAGCCACGGCGAACAGCGCGAGACCCGCCGCAGGCCCCACCGACAGGCGCGGTTTTGAACCATCTTCGCTGGGGGGATTCTCCGTTCCGGTTTCCATGGCTCTTCTATAAGAGCACGCGCGGCATAGGGAAAAAACCCATCCGTGGGAAAAGCGGATCAAACCCGGTATAGTATGGATGAAAGCGCCGCTGCCCCATGAAACAGACCCAGAACCTGCATGTTCGAGAGACAGTTCCGCTGATCTCTCCGAAAGACCTTTGCTCCCAGTTGCCGATGACCGAGCGAGCCAACGCCACGGTGGTGCGCGCGCGCGAGGCGATTCGTGAAATCCTCCTGGGCGAGGACCCGCGTCTTTTGGTGGTGGTGGGGCCCTGCTCGATCCATGATGAGGCGGCGGCGATGGAATACGCCCGCCGTTTGGTTGAGCTCGCGCGGGAGGTGGAGGACCGCATGCTGGTGGTGATGCGGGTTTATTTCGAGAAGCCGCGCACGACCATCGGCTGGAAAGGGCTGATCTACGATCCCCATCTGGATGGGACTTTCGACATCGCCGGGGGGCTGCGCAAGGCGCGCGAGATTCTGCTCGCGGTGGGGGAGATGGGGCTGCCCGCCGCGACCGAGATGCTCGACCCGATCTCGCCGCAATACACGGCCGACCTGGTGAGCTGGGCCTCGCTGGGGGCGCGCACCACGGAATCCCAAACACACCGTCAAATGGCCAGCGGCCTCTCCATGCCGGTGGGTTACAAGAACGGAACCGATGGGAACCTGGAGATCGCGCTTCAGGCGATGGAGGCGGCGCGCTCGCCGCATGCATTCCTGGGGATTAACGCCGAGGGGAGCACTTGCATTGTGCACACCACGGGCAACCCTTGGGGGCACCTGATCCTACGCGGGGGGAGGTCCGGGCCGAACTATGATTCGGCCAGCATCGCGGACGCCTCGCGGCGGCTTTCCGAGGCCGGGCTGAATCCTCGGGTGATGGTGGATTGCAGCCACGCCAACTCGATGAAGAACCCCAAGCGCCAGGCCGAGGTCTGGCGGAATGTCACCGGGCAGTGGTTGGAGGATTCCATGAGAATCCTGGGCCTGATGGTGGAAAGCAATCTCTTCGAGGGAAGCCAGAAGCTCGAAGGGGACCCGGCCCAGCTCCGCTATGGAGTCTCGATCACGGACGCCTGCCTGGGGTGGGAAGAGACCGAGGCGCTTCTGCGCGCCACCCACGAGCGGGCGACATAGCGAAAGTCAAACGATGGGTGAGAAGGGGTAAGGTTGGCTTGTCTCACCCAGAGGGGAATGCTCTGGTTTAGGGGTAAAGGATGCCGGTTATCGCCAGATTTGAAGGAATGGGCCACCATGCACCAGGAGGAGCTTTTGGAGATGTGGAAAACTCAAAACTACCGAATGCTTCCAGCACTTCCATGAGAACCGTGATATCCTATCCACGAGTCCAGGGTGTTACCCCTCTCGCCGAAAAGCGACTTCTGGTTGTTTTTTCGAGTGGCGAGCGCAAGGTGTACGACTGCAATCCACTCTTGGACGAAGAGGTCTTCCGCCCCCTCGCGGATGAGAGCTTGTTTCAATCGGTCCGGTCCGACCCGCACGGCTACGGTGTAGTTTGGAGCGATGCGATTGACCTGAGCGAGTCAGAGCTTTGGATCCACGGAACGCCGTTTGTGGCCGAGAAGGAGCTTGAGCCTCCAAACGGCCCGGTGTCCGGTCACGGAACAGCTTCGTCCGCCCGCGGCCGGTAATCCCCTTTCTCACTTCGCGCTCAGACCTTCCACCTCCAGGCTCTCGGCCTCAAGCATGTGTTCGTCATCCAGCCCCTCGGTCCGCCGCTTGGCGAGACGCAGGATCGCCTTGCGGCCATACAAGCACGCGGCGGCGGGAGTGATGGTGAAATCGAGGATCGTGCTGGTGGTCAGCCCGCCGGAGATCACGATCGCCACCGGGTAGAGGATCTCCTTGCCGGGTTGCCCCTCGGCGAGCACCAGCGGAACCATCCCCAGATTGGTGGTGAGAGCGGTCATGAGCACCGGGACCAGACGCTCCTTGCAGCCGCGCAGGATCATCGCCGGGGTGAACTCCTCGCCCTCATCCCGGATCAAGGTCACCCAGTGGGTGATCAGCAGGATGCCGTTGCGCGAGGCGATCCCGCACAGCGCCACGAACCCGACCAAGGCCCCCATGTTCAAGGTGGTGCCGGTCACCAGAAGCGCAATCACCGCCCCGATCACCGCTTGCGGGACATTCATCAACACAATCGCCGCGAGCGCGAACGAGCGGAACTCCGCCGCGAGCAACACCCCCATCAGGAGCAGCGCGAAAAGGAACAGCCAGGTCATGGTCCGTCCCGATTCGAGAAGCTGTTCGTATTGTCCTCCCATCACCCAGGCGTAGCCCTCGGGAAACTCAACCTGCTCTTCGATCCGAGCCTGGATTTCGTTCACCGCGCTCCCCAGGTCTCGTCCGGCCACATTGCACAAGACAAAGAGCCGCCTGCGCGAGTTTTCGTGGCTGATCGAGGTGGGTCCCGGGTAGACCGCGATTTCCGCGACCGATTTGAGGGGAATGAGGCCGCCGGAAGGGATCGGAAGGAGCAGGTTGCCTATGGTCTCCGGGTTGTCGCGCAGCTTGTCTTCGCCGCGGATGACCAGATCGAAGCTCCGCTCTCCCTCCAGAACCTGGGAGAGAACCTTGCCCTGCAGCGCGGTTTCCAGGAGCTCCAGGACCTCGCCCTTGCGCAGGCCATGCCTTGAAAGCTCAAAATCGTTCGGCGTGATGCGCAGCTGTGGGATCATCACTTGCGGTTCGACATAATCATCCACCACGCCCGCGACCTCGCGCATGGCGGAGTGAACCTCGCTCCCAAGGCGTTCGAGGGTCTTCAGGTCCGGCCCGAAGATTTTCACGATCACCTGGGAGCGCGCCCCCCCGATGAGGTGACTGATGAGGTGCTGAATCGGCTGCCCGACCTCGGTGATGACCCCGGGAACCTTCGCCAACGCCTCGCGGAGATCCTCCTGGATTACCCGCAGAGGACGCGGCTCCCGGCCCTCGGGGGTGAGGAGCTCCGCCTCCACATCCGAAACCCCCACGCTGTGGGCATGCTCATCCCCTTCGGAGCGACCGGAGCGTCTCCCGGTCTTGGAGATGGCCACCTCGGGAACCTGGCGCATGGCGACGGAAACCGCCCGAGAGAGGCGGTTGGCCTCATCCAGCGCGGTGCCGGGAGGTGTGATCGCCACCACCAGGACCGAGCCTTCGTTGAAATCGGGGAGTAGGTCCATCCCGAGTCGGGTGACTTTCCAAACCGACCACCCCGCGATGATCCCGCCAAGCGCCAGCACCACCAACGGCAGCCGAACCGAGGTGAGAACCACCGGCTCCACCGCGCGCTTGAGGGTCCGAACCACGATGCCATCCTTTCCGGAATCGGGGAGCCTTCCCTTGAGCAGGAAGGAGCACAGCACCGGTGTAAGGGTCAGGGAGACCAGCATCGAAACGAAAATGGACACGAGGTACGCCACCCCGATCGGTCCGAAAATGCGCCCGACAATTCCAGGCAGGGCGAAGAGCGGAATGACCACCAGGAGGACAATCACGGTCCCCAGGGCGATCCCCGCGAAAACCTCGTTGGTGGCGTGCGCGATGAGCGGGAGGAAATGCGCGCGCTCCTCGGGAGGTCTCGCGCGGTTTTCCCGCAATCGTCGATAGATGTTCTCCGCGCCGACAATCGCGCTATCCACCAGTTCCCCGACCGCCACCGAGATGCCTCCGAGGGTCATTGTGTTGATGGTCATTCCAAACCACTGAAAGACCATGAAGGTGGACAGGACCGAGAGCGGAATGGCGGTGAGGATGATCAGGGACATCCGGAGGTTCATCAGGAAGAGCAACAGGATGACAATCACCAGGATCGAGCCATCTCGCACCGCCTCGATCACGTTGTCGATGGCGGTGTGGATGAAGCGGGCCTGCTTGTAGACGTCATCATGGAGGGTCACCCCTTTCGGAAGCGAAGCCTTGATGCCCCGGATGGCTTGATCAAGCCTATCGGTGAGGGCCAGCGTGTTGGCTTCGGGCTGTTTCAGCACGGTGAGAACCACGGCGTCTTGGTCGTCCAGGCCCGCGGTCCCGCGAGGGATCTTCCGGCCTTCGCGCACCTCGGCGACATCATGCAGGTGAACCGAGCCGTGCGGGCCGGATTTCACGGTCAGCAGGCCGAGGTCGACGATGTTCGCGGGGCGCCCGATGTTGCGAATCAGGAGCTCGGTTCCCTCGCGCTGGATGAAGCCTCCCGGCGTGTTGGCGTTGGCCCCGCGCAAGAGGGTTTCTATTTCGGACAGGGTGACTCCATGGCGGGCCATCAGGGCGGGCTTGGCGAGAACCTGATATTCCTTGGCTTCGCCGCCGATGGTGAAGACTTGAGCGACCCCTTCCACGACCATGAGACGCGGGCGGATGTCCCAATCGGCCAGGGTCCGTAGATCAGCCGCGGACACGCTTCCGTCCGAGGTGAGCGCCATGCGCAGGACCTCGCCGGTCACGGAGGCGGCGGGAGCCATCACCGGGGTCACCCCCTCCGGGAGCTTCTCCTGGGCGAGTTGCAGGCGCTCCTGAACGATCTGGCGGCACAGATAGAGGTCGCGCCCCCAATCAAACTCCACGTTGATCATGGCGAAACCGGCCGAGGAGGTGGAGCGCACGCGAACCACCCCGGGGGCCCCATTCATGGCCGATTCGATGGGAAAGGTGACCAGGCGTTCGATCTCCTCCGGGGCCATGCCGTGCCCCTCGATCAGGAGGGTCACATAGGGACGGTTGAAATCAGGAAAGACATCGATGTCCAGTTGACTTGCGGACCACAGCCCGAAGATCGAGAGCAGAACCGCGACGATGACCACATACAGGCGGAACTCCAGCGCGAGCGCGACAAGGTGTTTGAGCATGGCGGAGTCTCCTTAGTGCGAGTGACCGTGATCGGCCGCGCCTTCCTTGGGCGCGGAGACCGCGAGCAGCAACGCCCGATTCCCCTCCACCACCACCTTGTCGCCGGGGGAAAGCCCCGAAAGGACTTCGGTTCGCGCCAGGGTTTCGAGACCGGTCCGGACCACCGTGCGATGGAAGTGTTCCCCCTCATCCACGAAGACCACCTTCTCAAAACCATCCGAGAGCACCGCCTTCTTGGGGACATGCAGGACCCCGGAGCGGCGTTCCAAGGGCACGGCGACCGTGACCGCCATCCCATCGCGGAGCAACTTGCCATCCGGGTTATCCAATTCGATCACCAGGTGAGCCTTGCGGACATCCGGGTGGATCGAAGTGTCGAAGTAAACGAAGCGGCCCTCCAAGATCTGGTCCCCCAGCCCGGGGACATGGACCGGGAACGCATCCGCCTTGCGGTTGACCACGGCCTTGATCTCGCTTTCGGAAACCTCGACCTCGACATGGACCTTCGAGTAATCCACGAGTTGGAGAAGACGCTGTTCATCGGTAATCGCCTCCTGTTCGGTGACATCCACGTCCATCAACACGCCGCTTCTGGGACTCTTGAGCACCAGCACGGTCTCGATGGCCGTGGTGTCGCCCTTTCGGAGCCGCTCCAGGGATTCCTTGAGGAACCCCCAGGCGAGGAGGTTGGCCTCGGAGAAGAGGGAGTGGTGGACCGCCTCCTCGAGATCAAATTCCGATTGGCGGATGGACGTGCTGACCTCCGGAGGCAGCACCTTGCGCGCGGACTCGGAGAGGGCCAGGCCGGCCACAAAGGCTTTCAGATCGTCTTCGCTGAAACCCCAGGAAAGCGCCTGGAGCCTTTTAGCCTCCAGGGTGGCCTCGGCCACCGAGAGCTCGCCCCGCTTGGTTTCGATTTCACGGCGTGAAACCGCCCCCGCGCCGGCCTCCGCGAGGAGTTCGGTTTCCCGGCGGAGCTTGTCGGCCTCGGCGGCGGCGACCCGGATCTCGCCAAGGAGCTTGGCCACCGCGGCGCGCCCTTCCCCCTCGGCGTAAGTCTTAAGGTCGGTCACCCGCTCGCGCTCGTGGTAAACGTGCAGAACATCCCGCTGCCATTGAAGCCATTCCGGCACATCCAGGGTGAGGAGGGGGTCTCCCGACTCCACTCTTTCCCCAGGCCACTTGTGGACCTTGCGGACCACGCCCGGGATGGGGGAATGGATGTCGACTCGGTCCTGGGGCCGCGGGCGGACCCAGCCGTAGAGATCGAGCGTGACCTGAAGCGCCCCCTCGATCGCGAGTTCCGAGGTGAGTCCGATGGCCTCGCGGATCTTAGGGTCCATCTCGACCGCGTCTTCCTCGCCGTGCGCGTGCTCCTCAAGGGGGGCCAGCACGATGGCGTCCGCGCCCCGGGTCACCACTCGGTCGCCCTCATAAAGACCGGTTTCAACCCAGACCTTTCCATCTTCGCGCCTGGCAATTCTGAGTTGTCGTTCCGCGAAGGTCTCTCCCGAGACTTGAACATACGCAATCGATTGACCCTCCTTGGGGACCACCGCGCTTTCCGGGATCAGGATCGCTCCCTCCTCCTTTCGGACCGGTTCCGTCTTGAATGGGATCTTCCACTGCTGCTCCAACAAGAAGGAGGTTCCTGAAGGCTCCTCGACTTCGGGCGCCTTGGCGATCTCCTGGTCCGACGAAAACACCGTGATGTCCGGCAGGGGGATCTCCTCGGCCCCATCCTCCGAGGGGATGAGTACTGAAACCCGCCATGTTCCCGGGTTCGGGAAAAGCAGGTCGGGGATGTAGATTCCCGGTCGCGTGGGGGCCTTGGCGAGGACCTCAAGCGGTTCGCCCGAATCCCCGTGCAGGCGGAGGGTTATCGGCCCCTCCCGGCGCGGCTCGGATGTCTTGAGATCCGTGACATGCGTGGTGAAGGGGGAGGGATGCTTCGCCAAGACAAACGGGTGTTCGATGTACAACCAGTGCCGGATGCCATACACGGTGATCCTGCCGGTCTTGGCTTCCTCCGCGCCATGGTCGTGCGCGTGCCCATGCTCATGGCCGTGATCATCTTGGACGGGACGCGGCCCGTCTGTGTTACCGCCGCAGCCGGCGGCGATCAGTCCCGCGGCGGCGAGCACGGCGATAAGGGCCGCGCGCCTCTTGAAATCCCCCGCGAAGGGGGCGCTGAAAGTCTGCATGTTGGGTTCCTCTCCGGGTCATTGTCCGGTGGTCGCGCCGAGCGCGAGGAGGTAATCGATCTCCGCTTCGCGGAGTTCGGAGAGGGCGCGGATGGCGTTACGCTCCTGTTCCACCAAACGCACCTGGGCTTGGAGCAAAAGGCTCCTGTCGGTCAGGCCCTGATCGAGCGCGGATCTCGCGGTTTCAAGGGACTGGCGGATGCTCGGGGAGATTTCATTCTCATAGATCTCCACCGCTTGACGTCGAATTTCGAGCTGCGAGGAGGTTCGTTCGAGCTCGGACTCGATCTCGCGCGCGAGGGCGGATTTTTCGGCATGGGCGGTCTGCTGTTCGGCGATGCGCTCCTGGACTCGGGGACGGCCCGAATTGAAGAGGGGAATCTCAAGTCCGAGGGTGAAGAAGTTTTCGGTGTCATCCCCGGCTTCCTCGCGCTCATAGCCGATCACGGGATTGGGAATCCGAGCGCGTTCGGCGGCGGCGACCGCGGCTTGGGCGGCCTGTATCCGGAGGCTGGCGGCCTCCAGGTCGGGGCGAGAGGGCTTTCGCGAAGCGGTGTCCGCCGGAAGCAGGGAGGCGCGAAGGTTCCCCGCCACTTGGGGAAGCCCGGCCTCGGTCAACCCAATCAGGAGGGCCAGGTTCTTACGCGCGTTGGCGTGCTCCTCTAGAACAAGCAGGTTCGCCGTGCGCGCGCCCGCCACCTCCACCCGTGCGAGCTCGAAGGGAAGCGCGCCGGACAGCCCCCGGTGGTAGGTCTCGGAGGAATGACGAAGAAAGCCCTCGGCGAGCTCGAGGCCATGCTGTTCAACCCCCGCCAATTCACGAGTCGCAAGGGTGGATACATAAGCCCGCATGACCTCGGCCAAGACCGATTGGATTCCACGCGAGAGCTGGGCCTGATCGGCCATCAGCTCCAGACCCGCCGCTTGCCTTTCGAGGCCGAGCGCCCCATTGATAGGGAGCTCCTGGCTGATGCGGACCACCGGCCCGGAATGCTCGCCGCTGACCTTCTTGGCCCCGCCCTCAACCACTGGGTTCGGGAGAAGCCCCGTGGCCAGCGCCCGCATCCGGGTTTCCCCGACTTTGGCGCGCTCCACCGAGAGCTTTGGGCTGCTGCGCAACGCCAGATCAAGTAAACCGGCGAGGTCTACGCCCCCCGCCGGAACGGTTGAGGCAATCCATGAGGAGCCCGAGGGGACCTCTTCCTCCAAGGGTGGAAGCGGTTCTTCCGCCGATGAAGAGGTTGAGTGTATCTCGGCGCCGGTCAGCGCGGAGGGGGCCTCGGGGGTTCCCCAGCAGACCCAACCTGAACAACCCATCCCCAGCCAGGCAAGGGTGGAGATGAGGATGCGAGTCTTGTGCATGATCCGTTCTCCCTGGGTGGCGCTCCTTTTCCTGGGGAAGCGCGCACCTTGAAAATCAGCCGAAATTCCGTAGCGGGCAGCGGGCGCCCCCCATGATCGACACCCATGTCCGCGGTGTCAAAAGGGGCGCGCCCATTCCAAGCGGATGGGAAAGGAGATCAGATCAGGAGGGAGTGGAGGGTGATGAACAACCCCTCCTTGGGGGGTGGATCCCACTCGGTGATTGAGAAGGCGAAGCCCACGCCGGTCGCGGCCACGCGCGGGGTCTCGACCGGGGAAAGGGCCATCGACACGGGAAGAATCAGTTTGTGGAATGCGGCATGGGCGAAGGACGGGTGCCAGTCATGGCAGTGCCCCTGGTGCTCATCCCCGCTTTCATGGTGATGGCTGGGATGGTGGTCATCCGAGTGGGTGTGGGGACAAGCCGAATCCGAGGCCCCATCCGGGTGAGCATGCGCCCGGTGACAATAGTCCACCAGGGCGTGGTCCACGGTGATGTGCGCGGAGAGGAACAGCAACGCCGCGAGCGTGACAAGGGCGATCAGACGCATGTCGTTATTCTCCGGGGTCTTGGCTCGGCTGTCAAGCAATCGGGGACTGTCACCGGGATTGCGGTTGAGTCTCGGGGGCGGAATCCGGTATAGTTCGGGGATTCGATTTCACTCCGCGTTCTCAAACGCGGCCAGGGGAGTTCACGGGCAATGGCGGTCACCAAGGCGGAGGTCCAACATATCGCGCTTCTTTCCAGGCTTGCAATCAGCGAGGAAGAGTCGGAGCGGTATGCCCAACAGCTCAGCGAAATCCTGGACTATGCCGCCCAGCTCAACCGGTTGGACACCGCCGGCGTGGAGCCGACCTTTCACGCCGTGCCCCTGGTCAATGTTTTCCGCGAGGACATCCAGGGGACTCCGATTCCCTTGGAGGCCGCTCTTTCCAACAGCGCCCGAGCCAAAGGCTCCTTCTTCGAGGTTCCCAAAGTCGCCGACGGATCATGACCGCCGAGGCCCAGCAGCCCGTTGAGAGCCTGTTTCCGATCAGCCTCCATTCACTGCGCTTGGACACCGTCCTCACTTTTGAGCTCTACCTCAAGCACGCGAGCGGGAAACAGGTTCTCTACCGCGCCAAGGACATCCCCTTCACCGAGGAGGTCCGGAGCAGCCTGATCGCGAACGGGGTCGCCGAGCTGTATGTCCCCCGCTCCCAGCGCGACGATTACTTCGAGTACGCCAGTCACGAGATCAAGGCGGTGGTGGCGGACCCCAAGATGCCGGTCGTGGAAAAGGCCCAGGCGGTTTACAAAGTCACCACCTCGATCATGGAGGACCTGTTTGTCACTCCCAAATCCAGCGAGCGCATCCGCCAGGCCAAGACCGCCATCCACCACACGGTCAACTTCATGCTCGAGAATCAGGAGGCCACCCGCAGCCTGATGTTTCTCACCCACCATGATTACTACACCTACACCCACTCCGTGAATGTCACGATCTTCTCCACGGCCCTGGCTCAACGAGTCTTCGAGACGGAAACGGAGACACCGGATTTCCGATTGTTGGGGGAAGGGTTCCTCCTCCATGACATCGGCAAGTCGACCATTCCCGCCTCGATCATCAACAAGCCCGGAAAGCTCACCGACGCCGAATGGGCGCTCATGCGAACCCACCCCGAGGCGGGGCGCCGAATCCTCAAGGAAACAAAGACCCTTAACGAGATCATTGAGAAGATTGTCCTGCAGCACCACGAAAGAATGGACGGAAAAGGCTATCCCTTCGGACTCAAGGGGGATGAGATCGAGCCCGCCGCGCGGGTCTGCGCCATCGCGGATGTTTTCGACGCCATCACCACGGTGCGCTCGTACCGCGACCCGCTGCCCACCTTTGAGGCGCTCAAAGTCATGCGGAACGACATGGGCAATCACTTCGACTGGAATTACTTTGACCAATTCGTGGTGCTCTTCCGGAAGGAATGATCCTCTTTTTCAAGGCGGGATGGATTCGGCTGGCGCTTGGGGCCGGGTTTCTGTACACGGCCCTGGCCCTGGTTCATCGTGGGCGCGGAATCACGGGTCCGATCTTCCAACATTTCCAGGTCGCGCCCGTTTTCTCCATCCACTGGGTGAAATGGGTCCCCCTCGGGATCGCGCTCGATATTCTGCTGATCCTCCTCTACTTCTCTTTAGGGGCGATGCTCGCGCCCAAGCTATTCCCCCGCGCGTTCCTGACATCTTGCGCTCGCCTGTTCGCGCGGCATGGCCCCTTGCTGGTCCTGGGGTGTGGGGTCCTCGCGGCGGGTCTGGAAGAGCCACTCTTCCGCTGGGAGATCCAGAAGCAACTGATGAGCGATGTGGGGGCGAGCGAAGGGGTGGTTCTGGCCGCGGTTCTCCAAGCGGCCGCCTGCTGGACCCCGCTCACCCATCTGCTCACCGGCCTGATGTTCCTGCGGGGTCTGCTTTACGGCCTGGTTTACCAGATCAGCGGGCATCCGCTCGCGCCGGTGATGGTCCATGGGGTCGGGGAGTTGCTGTTCATCGGGGGAATCGCGCTCATGGGCCGCTTCGGACTCACCTCGACTCCGCCCGAGGAGCCGAGGGGCCTGACCCATCCTTAGCTCTCGTTCACTCCCATCAATCCGGCGCTCCCCTCCGTTTCCCTCCTCGTCCGATCCAAAGGGTGCAGCACAGGGTTTGGACAGCCATTCCGATGAGCGCCAGGGTGAGCCACTTTTCCTCCAGATGAACTCCGCCAACGATCAACGCCGCGCCCGCGAGCGAGGAGCCGACAATCACCAGGTACCGTTGCAGGAGACTGAGGAGGACCCCTCCCAGGAGACCGGCGAGGAGGGTGAACCAAGGCCCCTCGGCAAAGTCTCCCAGCCGCCCATTGGCCAAGCGTTCGGAAAGCCCGACCGCCTCATCCAGGCGGACCTTGAGCGCCAGTGCGATCAGCACCCCGGACACAAAGACGACCATTCCGAAGAAGGCCCGCGCGGCCAAGCCGCCGACCACCGCGAAAACCACCGCGCTGAGGAGGTAACCCCAATCGGGGATTCGCGTGTCCGGAAGGAGCAGGATCGCGATATCCACCAAGAGCACCCCCACCAGCGCGCCCAGCGACCAGCCCACCACTCGGACGGCGAGCGGAATCGCCGCCCACCCAAGCAGGAGGAGGACCAGCCCCGCCGGGAGAAACGGATGGACTCCGATCTCCATCAGCGTCCCCCCTTGTGGGCGGGTGTGCCGGGCGAGGCCGGGGCGCCGAGGAATTGGCTGATTCGGGGGATGTTCTGGGCCGCCTGGGGATCTTCGGGATCGAGGCCCCGAACTTTCCTCCAAGAATCCAGGGCTTCCTCCCAGTTTCGGGCGCGGGTGTGGGCGATGGCATAGTGTCGCCACCCCTCCAGGTGTTGGGGATCCAAGGCGACCACATCCCCGAGCGGAGGAAGGGCTTCCTCGACATATCCCTGTTCCAGGCGCTCCACACCGAGTGCAAACAGCGCCTCTTTGTAGCGCGGAGAAAGCTCCACCGCGCGCTCCAGATCGGCAAGTGAGCGATCGGCCCTCCCCCGCTCCTTGTGGAGCGCGGCTCGAAGAAACCACAGCCGCGCCTCAGAGGGGTGCTGCCCAAGCGCCTTTTCGACAGTCTCCTCGGCGGCCTCGATCTCCCCCGAGTCGATGAGGGATCGCGCGAACTCCACCCAGTGGTGAGTCTCGGAGGGGGTCTCCAGGCAGAGCAGGCGATAGAGATCGGCGGCTTGGTCCGCGCTTCCAGCGGCATGGAGCGCCCGGGCCTTGAGGGCCAGGACCGGTTTGCTCATCCGCTCCTTGGGGACACGGCGTATCAGACCGAGCGCCTTTCGGGAGTGGCCGCGAACCAGGCAGGCTTCGACCAGAATCTCCAGGAGCTCAATCCGACCCGGGAAACGCTTAAACCACTCCTCAACCGCCTCCAGCCCCTTGACGGGCAGCCCGGCGGCGGCCAGTTCCCGGGCCTCGTGGACGAACAGGTCGGAGTAGGCTTTGGCCAGAGCGCACTCCTCGAGCAGCTCCCCTCGCCAGAGTCGCTTGAGATGCTCGAGGGTGACCGAGTCCGTGGGATCGATTTCCACCGCGCTCTGGTAGGCCTCCTCGGCGGCCGGGAAGCGGCCAAGGGTCTCCTCCAGAAATCCCAGATAGGAATAGCCCTGGCCCCACGTTGGGCGCTCCCTGAGGTGACGTTTGACCGCGCGGTGCGCGGCGGGGGCCCCTTTCAGGACGAACGCCAAGAGCACAGCCAGGGAGCGCGCGGCATCGAGCCTTGGGGCGCGCTTCACCGCCGCTTCGGAGAGCCGAAGCGCCTCCCTTTCCGCGCCGGCGAAGAGGGCGATTTCAGCCGCTTCCGCCAAGGCCTCGCCATCGTTGGCGATCGCCGTCAGGATTTCCCCGAGCGCCTCGAAGGCATCGTGACGTCTCCCCTGGCGCCGGTGAATTCGGGCAAGGAGAAAGCGGGCATCGATGAAATTCGGCTCCTCGGCGAGGCACCGCCGAAGTGGAATGACAGCTTCCTGGTGGCGGTTCCTGGCCACCAGGTCAAGCGCGCGGTGGTAGTCCGCCAGCCCAGGGGGCGCGATGGAGTTCGTGGTTTTCAAATGTCAACCCATCCCCTTGACATTCCAAAAAGGAAAAGAATCCTCTCCCCTCGGAGTTGCTCCGGCTAGTTTACGCATGTTAGCATAATCTCAAAGGTGGATGGGAATGGGACCTTTCAGGAAACTCCGATGAATCTGACAATCAACGGAAAATCCGAAGCGGTGGAGTCCGTCCGCACCCTTGCCGATCTGCTCGCTCGACTCAACCTGGACCAGCGTCAGGTTGTCGTGGAGCTCAATGAGAGGATTATCCGCCGAAACGATGTGGAAGGAACCTTGCTTTCCAACGAGGATCGGTTGGAGATTCTCCGATTCGTGGGGGGAGGCTAGACCCGCTTGAATTCCACCGAGCCGAGCAAACCAACGATCCTGGCGGTCGATGACGAGGAAGTCATTCGCACGCTCCTGGTGAACATCTTCCAGCGTGATGGTCGCTACGCGGTGGACATCGCCGCCGATGGGGTGGAGGCGCTGGCCGCTTTGGATGCGCGGGACTACTCGGTGGTCATCACCGACCTTCAAATGCCCCGCATGGGGGGGATTGAGCTTCTTCGCCGCATTCGTAAAGCCCGCCCCGAGCTGCCGGTGATGGTGTTCACCGGATATGGCGACCTGCAGCAGGCGGTGGAGGCGCTCCGTCTGGGGGCGGTCAATTTCCTCTGCAAGCCGTTTGACCTCAAGGAGATTGTCCCCGCGGTCTCCAAGGCGGTTGAAGCGGTCCACAAGATGGACCGCCGGAAGCTGGCCTACTCCTTCGTCGATTCCCTCCACATGGATATCTCGGTTCCGCCGGCCATGGATCACGCCGAGAGCGTTCTTCAGATGCTTGTGGATCCGGTCCTCAACCTCAATCTCGCCGAGGAGGCGGAGGTCAAGAATGTCTTCCTGGCCTTGGATGAGGTGTTGATCAACGCCATCGCCTACGGCGCGCTCCGGATCGACCCGATCATCCGCGAGTCGGAGACCGGGCACGAAGATTTCGAACGGGAGCTGAGCAAGCGGGGGCTTCTCCCCGAATACGCGGACCGCCGTGTGCGAATCATCGCGGATTACAGCCCGGAAAAGGCGGTCTTCCGCTTCATCGATCCGGGCGAGGGTTTCGACTTTGAAAACCTCCCCGACCCGACTCACCCGGAGAACCTCTTCCGGGAACATGGCAGGGGACTGCTCCTTGCGCGCTGTTTCATGGATGACCTCCAATTCGCCGGAAAAGGGAATGATGTCACCCTGATCAAGATCCGCTCCGCCGCGGGGACCTGACCCCTTGAAGCGCCCCCGACTCGGTGGACTTGCCGGGGGGGTGGGTCTAGAATTGTTTGCTCAATCCTCAATTTCCGAAATTCATCAGATCGACAAGGTGGTTCATGGATCATGCCGACACCCGTGTTGCACGCAACCCAAGGCAGCCCCGCAATCCTCGGCGGGGAGCCGGTGAGGAAAACCCCCTACCCCGAGTGGCCGGACCCGAAACCGTGGATGCTGGATGCCCTCAAGGAGGTGTGGGCCTCCCGAGAGTGGGGGGTGGGCGCGCCGATCATCGACACCTTTGAGGAGAAATGGGCCGAGTATGTCGGGGTGCGCTATTCGGGGAGCTGTGTGAACGGCACCGAGGCGATCACGGTGGCGCTCCGCGCGGTGGGAGTGAAGCAGGGGGATGAGGTCCTTACTTCCCCATACACTTTCATCGGAACGATCACCCCGATCATGTCCATGGGCGCGGTCCCCAAATTCGTGGACATCTCGGAATCCGATTACCTGATGGACCTCGACAAGTTGGAGGCGGCGATCACCGAGCGCACGCGGGCGATTATCCCGGTGCATATCGCGGGGTGCATGGTGGACATGGAGCGGGTGTGCGCCATCGCCGAGAAACACAACCTCAAGGTGATCGAGGACTGCGCGCAGGCCCCCGGCGCGGAATGGAAGGGGAGGAAGGCGGGGGCCTGGGGGCACGCCGGGACTTTCAGCTTCCAAACCAGCAAAAACATGTCTTCGGGAGAAGGCGGCTCGGTGACCACGGATGACCCTGAGATCGCCGACGGCGTTTTCGCCGCCAAGAACTGCGGGCGAACCCGCGAAGGGGTCTGGTACGGCCATTCGCGATTCGGGAGCAACCTGAGACTATCGGCCTGGCAGGCCGCCTTACTCTTGGGGCAGATCGACACCCTGGACGAGGAAAACTCCTTGCGACACAAGAACGCCCTGTATCTGGAGTCGATCCTCCGGGGCATCGAAGGGGTCGAGGCAATCGCCGTGGATGTGGAGGGAGTGACCCGGCACGCCCATCACCTGGTTTTGTTCCGGTACGACAGCTCCAAATTCGAGGGGCTGACCCGCGACCAATTCACCAAAGCGGCGCAGGCGGAGGGGATTCCGGTCGGCAACGGATATGTCCCGATCTACACCCAGGGGTGTGTCCGGGAGTATGCCTCCTGGCCGTTCATTGCCCCTTTGCTCAAGGCTCGTGGGATCGACTACTCGAAGGTTTCGTGCCCGGTGACCGAGCGGGTTTCCCGGCATGAGGGCTTCTGGACCCACATGAATGTGCTGATGGGAGGCGCGAGCGAGCTGGATTCCTTCGCGGAGGCGTTCCGCAAAATTCAGCATCACGCGGGCGCCCTCAAACGGCGAATCGAGTAGAGCGCGGTTCGGTCAAGCGACCCTTATCGCCCGAGGGCTTCCTCCACTCGCTCGGTGAGCGTGCGGAGGGCCTTGAGGCGAGCGTGGAGCTTGCAGTTCCCCTCCAGAATCACCCACGGGGCGTAGGTGGTGCTGGTGCGCTCGAGCATATCCAGTGCGGCCTCTTCGTAGAGCGGCCACTTGGCCCGATTCCTCCAATCCTCTTCGGTGATCTTCCAGCGCTTGTGGGGGATTTTCTGGCGTTCCTTGAAGCGCCGGAGCTGCTCCTTGGCGGAGAGGTGAATCCAGAACTTCACGATGATCGTGCCGAAGGAGGAGAGCTGCTCCTCGAATTCGTTGATCTCCTGGTAGGCGCGCCACCAGTCCTCCGGGCGGCAGAACCCTTCGACCCTTTCGACCAGGACACGGCCATACCAGCTCCGGTCGAAGATGCTGATGTGGCCGGCTTTTTGAAGGGGACGCCAGAACCGCCAGAGGAAATGGTGCGCCAGCTCCTCCTGGTTGGGAGCGGCGATGGAGGTGACTTGATACCCGCGCGGGTCCAGGTTGCCCGTCACTCGGCGGATGTTGCCTCCCTTCCCGGCGGCGTCCCAACCCTCGTAAACCACCACGAGCGGAACCCGACTGCGAAATAGGGAGAACTCCAGTTCCCGCATCCGGACCTGCAATTTGGGGAGCTCGGAGTCGTATTCCTTGCGGTCCGCCTGGACGGATAGATCGATCCGGTCGAGGAGAGTCGGCTTGGGATGGGGAACAAGCGGGATGGGTTTGGGTTTGCGGCGCGCCTGGGCCTTGTGCTCCTCAAGCGCGCGCTCCAGGGCGGCGATGACAGTCTGAAAAACCTTCACGGTGGCGAACCGTTTGCAGTGCGCCTCGACCACGGTCCACGGGGCGAAATGCGGGGAGCAGCGCTGCAGCATTTCCTCGACACACTCGGCATAGCCGCCGTAGTTTCGGACCAGCCGGCGATCCGCCTTGGTCACCTGCCAGGCCTGGGTCGGGTCCTTGGTGATCTTCGAGACCCGTTTGCGCTGCTCCTTCTCGCTGATATGGAGGAAGAACTTGACCAGGACCGCGCCTGAGTCCGCGAGTTGACGCTCGAACTGGACAATTTCTCGAAACACCTGGGGCAGTTCGCGCCCGCGCGTGCGTTTGAGAGCACGGTCGACCAACACCTTGCGGTACCAGCTTTGATCGAACAGAGCGATGTGCCCTTGGGCGGGGGTCTTGATCCAAAACCGCCAGAGGAATGGGCGCAGGAGCTCCTCCGGAACCGGGTCCTCAACGAGGTGGGTCTGAACCCAGCGCGGATCAAGCCGCTCCACCAGACGCGAGATCTGCGCGCCCTTGCCGCTGGCTTCCCAGCCCTCGAATACAATGATGGTCGGAATGCCCGCTTGACGGATCCTCTGTTGGAGCTCGGATAGTCGGTTGCGAAGGGGCGGAAACTCCGCCTCGAATTCCTTCTTGGTCAGTGCGTGGGTGAGGTCCACCTGTTCAAGCATCCTCAAAGCCTCCAAGTGGAGATGGACTGTGAGACCTTGGGCGGGGGTCGGACGGGATGATGACAGGATTCAGGCGAAAAGACAAAGGAGCGGAGGCCGCTCGACGCTCCGCTCCCGAAACCAGTCTCTTGTCTCGCGGGGCTTATTGCTGTTCCGGTCCTCCCGTGGTCCGAATCACGGTCGGCGTGTCCCCCTCGATTGGGGTGAGCACGGTCTCGAGCGGTCCCGGGGGATTCGCCAGGGCCTTTTGAACTTCCTCTGGGGTGAGCTCGACAATCCTGTGGGAGACCACTTCTGCCTTGGCGGTCTCCTGGGTGTGGCGCGCCACGCGGACAAGCGGGCGCCCATCAGGACCGCAGTTCATCGGGCTCCTCCGCTCGATGATCTCCTTGGCCTTGGGGTAGCGGACCAGGACTTTATATTCCACGGTCTTCACATCCGGGACCTCGACTTGGTACGGCTCATCCACCTCAAAGGCCACCATCTCGGTGTAGGGAACCCGGACTGAGTAAGGAACCTGAACCTCGTACGGAACCTTCACCGTGTAGGTCTCCTCAACCTGATAGTTCTCCTCCTCGGTGTATGGAACCTTCACCGTGTAGGGGACTTGCTCCTCATACGGGATGCGCTCGGTGTAAGGGACCTTGACCGTATACTCCACCGGCTCCTCATAGGATTCGGGAACCTCATAGGGAACGGTGACCGTATACTTCTCCTGATCCGTATAATTCACGGTTTCTGTGTAGGGAACATCCACCTCGTAGGGAACCTGGATCTCCTCTTTGACCATGATGGTCTTGGGGACCTTCTCGACATAGGGGACCTCCACCTCGTAGGTTTCGGTGTCGGTGTAAGGAACATACACGGTGTTCTCAACCGGTTCTTCATAGGGCACATACTCGGTCTTCCGTTTGGCCACCTTGTAATCCACGACCTCGCTGTCCACAAGGGTCTCGGTGTATGGAACCTCGACCTCGAACGGGATCTTAACCTGGTAGGTGACCGGCTCCCAATCGATCACGGTCCGCGAGTAAGGCTCGCGCAAGCTGACCAATTGCCCTCCCTGACATTCCCGGCTGCATCGGTACGCGGTCACTTCGCGTTCGCGCGGTTCCATCCGGGTCCGCCGTTCGGTCTTGTACTTGAGCTCGGTCTTGTACTTGGTCACCTCGCGCTCGCGCGGGACCACTCGGCTGGCATCCTCGTAAACGATCTTCTCCTCGGGACGGACTCGGGAGACCATCTTGACCTGGGTTTCCGGCCGGACTTTTTCGACTTCGCGCGTGCGGGTCTCGAGCCGGGTCTTCACGACTTCATCGTGTTCAACCACCGGCTTTTCGCGCACCTCGGTTCGATAGCGGGTTTCCTTGCGTGTGCGCGGCTCCTCGCGGACCTTCTGGACCGGACGGGTCCGCTCCTCCTCGCGCGTCTTGGTCACCGTCCGAGTGCGCGGCTCCATCCGGACGCGGGTCTCCTCGCGGACCCGATCCACATCCTTGTGGCGGGTTTCGGTCCGATAACGGGTTTCTTCGCGCACCTTTTCGACCGGGCGGGTCTTGGTGACAAGGCGGGTGCGCGGCTCCTCGCGCTCGCGGGTCTCGATCTTGTACTTGACCTCTTCGCGGTAGCGGGTCTCCGGGCGGTATTGGGTGACTTTGCGGGCGGCGGTTTCAATCCGAGTGGTGGGAACCTCACGTGTCCGGGTTTCCTCGCGGGTGGCCCAGATGACCTGCTCCGCGGTCTTGATCACCGAACACTCCATGTCCGCCTGCGCGAAAACGGGGGTGATCCATTGAACTGCCAATATAGCGATGAAGGCTGAAACGGGCCGTGAAAGGGGCATTGTAAGACCTCCGAAAATCAGTCAATAACTCTCCCCCCTCGGATAGAGTTTAGCCGCGCGCCACGCCCTGGACAATCATTCCTGACGCGGAAGCTCCTCATTTCACGCTGCAAACCTCACACCAGAGGGGGTTCCGGAGGCATTGAAGTGGAGCAAACCCTCTCGATTTCCACAGGTTATCCACAGATTCTTAAGAACGGATCGAATTGGACAACCGAGGCAACGGAAGGCATGGGTCCTCATTTCTGGTCGAGAACCACCCTAGGATGAGTACACACCGGGGGCGGATATGCTTTAGAGTTCCGACATGAGCAGCTCCACGGACCTCTTTGGGAACCCTGTTGATGAGACGCGCGGAGCCCCAACCTTGGGCGACAAGCCAGTCGTGCCGAAGGCCTCCAGGCCGCTGGCGGACCGGATGCGCCCCCGCACGCTGGATGAGCTCCTGGGACAGGACCGGATCATCGGGCCGGGGACACTGCTCCGGAGGGCAGTTGAGGCCGGGAAGATCCAAAGCCTGATCCTCTGGGGGCCTCCGGGAAGCGGTAAGACCTCCCTGGCGATGCTGCTCGCGGCCCAAACGCAAGCCCATTTCATCACGCTTTCCGCGGTCACCGCCGGAGTGAAGGATATCCGCGAGGTGGTGGAAGGGGCGCGCCGGAGCCTGGAGCGCTCAGGGACACGCACGCTGCTCTTCATCGACGAAATCCATCGGTTCAACAAATCGCAGCAAGACGCGCTCCTCCCGCATGTGGAAGGGGGCCTTCTGACCCTCATCGGCGCCACCACGGAAAACCCCTCCTTCGAGGTCAATTCCGCGCTCCTGTCACGGTGCCGGGTATATGTTCTCGCGGCGCTGGAGGAACGGGACATTGTCGCGCTTCTTCGGCGCGCCCTGGCGGATCCGGAACGCGGACTTGGGGGAGAGGCGATCGAACTGGAGAAGGATGCCATGGAGGCCCTCGCCGCGGCTTGCCATGGGGATGCCCGCGGCGCGCTGAACGCCCTGGAGCTCGCGGTGATGGCGGTCCGGGAGCGTCCTTTGACGCTCACCGCCGCGATGCTGTTGGAGGCGCTCCAGAAGAAGGCGCTGCTGTACGACAAGAGCGGCGAGGAGCATTTCAATCTGATCTCCGCGTTCCACAAGAGCCTGCGCGGGAGCGACCCGGACGCTGCCCTTTATTGGCTGGCGCGAATGCTTGCAGCGGGCGAGGATCCGATGTATGTCGCGCGGCGGATTGTGCGCTTCGCGAGCGAGGATGTGGGCAACGCCGACCCCCAGGCGCTGACGCTCGCGATGGCCGCGATGAACGCCTACCACGCCTTGGGGACTCCGGAAGGAGAACTCGCCCTGGCCCAGGCCACCCTCTATCTCTCCACCGCGCCCAAGAGCAATGCATGCTACACCGCCTTCGGGCAGGCCACTCAGGTGGCCGAGGAAAAAGGACCCCTTCCGCCGCCGCTTCATATCCGAAACGCCCCCACGCGGTTGATGAAGGACCTCGGGTACGGGAAGGGATATCAGTACGATCACGATTCCCCCGAGGGATACCTTCCACAGGAGTATTTTCCCGAGGGGCTTGAGGGAACGCGATTCTACCATCCGGTGGAGCGAGGCTTTGAACGCGAGATCCTCAAGCGACTGGACTATTGGAGGAAGCTGAGGGAATCCAAGGGGCAGGCCTCCGTGTGAACCAGACCATTGGGGATGCCCGGAAGCGACCGAGGAGACGCTTGGCCAAATCCTCGCGGCGATTGGAGCGCCTTCAGAAGAGCACCTTCTCGATGCCAACCAGAATGAGGAGAACGCCGAACGGGACGCGCAGGCGGTTGGCTCGGGTCCGCGCCGCGGCCCAGCTTCCCAGTTGCGCGGTGATCATCGCGCCGAATGAAATCAGAACCCACGCGACCAGGTTGACATATCCCACCGAAAACGCCGGGCGACCTTCCACGCTCAGTCCTTGAAGAACCCACCCCGTGCAACCCGAAAGCGCGCTGAAGACAATCAATCCGCTGGAGTTGGCCACCGCTCGCTTGATCGGGACATCGAGTCCCAGGTGAAGCAGAGGGACGGTGAGGATGCCTCCACCGACTCCGATGATCGAGGAGAACAGACCGCTGATGCCCCCAACCATCACATAGTTCGAGACCGAGACCTCGCGGTCCGCCTTGTCATGCTTGATCGGGATCGGTCGGAGGAACTGAAAGGCCACCGCCAGCGCGGTCAGACCGAAGATTCGTTCGAGGACCGCACCGCCAACCACATTGCCGATCCCCGAACCGACCAACGAGGAGGGAACCGACATGCAGGCCATCACGAGAACCGCTCTCGGGTCCAGGTTTCCATGCATCGTGTGCCCCAGCGCGCTGGAGAGGCCGGTCACCACGATGATCGCGAGGCTGGTGGCCACCGCCATCTGGAAGGCCAGGTCCGGCTTCACCCCCAGCGCGGTGAACCCCCAGTCCAGGCAAGGAACAAACAGAATCCCCCCTCCGACTCCGAGCAGCCCGCCAATGAACCCCCCAATGAGGCCAGTCAGGACAAAGAGAATCACAATTCCGGCGCCCATGGCCTGGGAGAGTAGGAGAGGCTGACCCTGTGGGCAACCGGAATGACCCTCAAGTCGTCGTTGACAGTTGCTATATCATTGCTTTATCATGCATATCGCTGTTCATGGCTGTCCCCTGCCCGAACAGCGCCATCACCTTTCGGGGGTGGCCCAGCTCGCCGAACCGAGGATGCCCCAATGAAGACCCACCTGGTATCGATCCTCTTCTGTCTGCTTCCCCTCCTTCCCCAACTGTCAGCCGAAGCCCAGCCGGCGGCGCTCCGGGAGCGAATCCAGGCGCGGCTGGAGGAGTCGCCGGCGGCCGAGGCGATTCGGCGTGAGGTGCTGTCCGGAATCGCCTTCTATCCGGATGAGGTGATTGAAGCCATCTTGGGGGTGGCTCAGGACCCGGAGGCGCTCTTTACCGACCAACCCTCCTCGAATCCGACCTACCAAGAGGGACTCGCCCTGCTTTCCTCCATGCCGTTGATCCTCTCGGACCTGAAGTCGCATCCGCTGGCCACCGCGCTCTTGGGACGGATAGCGGCCAAGGATCCGGAAGGGGTGTGGGAAACCATTGATCAGATTCGCGCGGAATACAGGAAGCGAGTGGGCATGGCTGTGAGCGAGGCCGTGGTGGCCCCACATGCTGCAGCGAATGTGGTCTTTACCCCCACTGAGACCGTCTCGAATTCAGGAACGTCCGCGCCTGCTCCCCCACCCGTGAGTTCGGTGGTGATCGCTCCGGATGTCACCGTGGTGGAGAACGCAACGCCCACTGGCGGAGTGGTGTACGCGGCCCCTTCTGGGGTGGCCCAGGTTGGGGTCACATACGTGGAGCCGGGCGCGGCGACTGCTCAGGGTGGCGCGGCCTATGGGACAGTCCAAGGCCAGAACGCATCCGCCGCGGGGTACGGGGTGGCGGTGGCGGGTGAGAACGCCGCGCATGTCGGCGCCGGCGGGGTGGTGGCGACCGAGGATGGACAGGTCCATGCCGGTAGCGCGGGCGGCACGGTGGTTCAGACTCCGAATGGCGCCGTGGCAACCGCTCATTCGGGTCAAACTCATGTGGATACCCAGAATCAAACCTTCAACTCCTCCCACACGGCGGGGGCGGTGAACTCACAAGGCCAGGGGGTGGTGGTCCACCAGGAGGGGAGTGGATCGTATGACTCCGACTCCTTCCAGCGCTCAGGACAGGGGACAGTTCAAGCCGCCAACGGCCAGGGCGCCGAGTGGTCACACTCCGGGAGTGGACAGAAGACCGAGACAAGCGCCTCGCATCAGTCCTCCACTCATGTGGAGACAAAATCGGGCCAAAGCGCGGACATCGAGCACAGCGCCTCGGTGGAAAAGACGGACACCGGAGTGGATGTCGAGCATGGGGGCTCGGCGACGACTGGAAGCGGGCAGACCTACGAATGGGGGAATCGGGAGGATTCGGCGGCCGCAAAATCCTCCTCCCCACAAGATGTCTCGAGCCGCTCGCAGCCGCTTTCGAGGGGACATTCGCCACACAATCAGGGATTCCAACAGGCGGCCGGGGGCAATCCGCTTGCGGCGATGCAGCAGGATGCATGGAAGGCGATCAATCGAGGGACCCAGGAGATGCAGCGGTCTCTTAAGGGTGCGCAGACGCAGTTCGCGCGGAGCGCTGGGAAGATGAAGAGTGCCGAGGCCTTCAGTGCGAAGGGGATGAGTCCAAAAGACCTTTCAACCGCCTTGGACCGTGGGATGAAGCAGCAAAAGAAGAGCTTTGGGAGCGCCGAATCGAAGCTCGCCAAGGGGGGACATGGCATGCAAGCGCCGCCGATGGGCGCTCGAGGCGGCGGGATGATGCCCCCAACCCCGCGCGGCGGTGGAGGCGCCCGTGGGGGAGGAGGAGGAGGGCGGAGGGGGAGGTGACCCTACAACTCCCCCATGCGATTATTGACCGATGGTGACGGTACCGCCGAATGCTTCCCAGAAACTTCGAACCGAAATTGGAGGTGTTGAAATTACCCCAGAACTCCCTGGGTGGAACCGGAGGCTTCCGCCGGAGGCAAGCACCGAGAGCCCCTCTGCGAGTGTGTTGTAAGGAAAGTCTGATGATCCGTCCTCTTCCCCTGCATAATCAAAATCCACCCACACGACCGCTGACCTATTCAATACTGTAAAGCTGCCGCTTGGGGACCTTCCCACAACCCGCCCTTCAAAATCTCTTATCTCAAAGTAGTAGCTGATTGTACTTCCGATCGCACCATTTGGAATGGTCCAAGTGGCTTCGCATGTATCGTCACCCCTAAATGTGTACTTGTCCGTGCGAGCGCCATCTTCGGGATCGCATATCGAGTCTTGGTCGTGGTCAAATTCACACCAAAAGTAAGGATCCCCGTTGAATCTATTTGTGGCGGGCAGGACTATGGCTTGACCCAGCCCTGGCGATTCTAGATTGAAGTATCCTCGGTCATTTCTGACGGGGTTATTGTATAGCATCTGCTCCACACCAGCTCGAAGGGTGACAACTTCCCCTCCAACTGGCGCTATAGGGTCTGCACTAATACCACTGATGATTCTGGGAATAAGCCCTCCCGGAAAGAGAGCTTCATTTGCAATCGCGACTGCTTCGGCTTCTGCTTCAAATGGTTGGAGATCGTGGATTTGGCCGAATCCGGGCAGAAACCCGTCTCTAATTGCTATAAGTTGCGCCTCCGGAAGCTCATTGAACCAATTGTATCCATAGCATTCTTCACCCATTTCTCGACACTGTATAATGTGGTGGAGCTCATGAAGAAACGTTCGCAGGTATCCTCCAATCAATGGCCGTTGATCTCGAATATAGTCAACCAGTGTGTTGGAGCAGTTTCCCGTAATGTATTGACAGTTTGCAATATATCCGACACGGGCAGTGAGATCGTTACAGGTTGTACCGAAAAGAACATCTTCCATAGCATCGCCATACAGAGGCTGGACGTGATACAAATAACTGCTTGGCATGAGGCGGTATGTCACCCCTTGTCTCAGGTCGTGAGTATACCTGTAGTAAAGCTCGAGTAAGGTGGCCTTTCTTGATTCGCAGGTTATTAACGTGGTCCGACAGGGCTCGACTAATCGGCAGAGATCGCAATTCGGATTTGGTACTTGGTCGCAGCAATCGCAGGGGATTGTATTCCCGCAGACTCCAGGTGTTATGGCAACTCCGAGACTCATGAGGATAAGGATGAGGCGATTGATAACGTTCATGGCATTCTCCACCGGAATCAGGCGATCATTATCATTGGACTCATTGCAACGTCACTAACACCAACACCAACCCCGCTCCTTCGGCAAGTCCGGTCATCGCCTTCCCAATAATCGCCCCTTGGGCTTTCGCGTGGTCGGTAACCTTCATGGCGTGGCCGGGAGTGTCGCTCGTGGTGAGGAGGTCGCCTGGTTCCACCGCGCCGTTGGAGGCATCCACCCAGCAATAAACACGGCCGGTTAGAGCTACAGGGTGTTTACCGTCGGCGAGAGTCCCCGCATGCCCCATGAGCATACCAGGGGCTACCCCTCCTGCTCCGCTGACAATACCGGCCACCTTCTTGTCGTAGGCGGTCCGAGCTAGACAGAGATGCCCCGGGTTGGCGGAATCTATGGCGACTACCATTCCCGGCTCCGAGGATTCCTCACAGGACATGTCGAAATTCTCCGAGAAATCCGATCCGCCTGTGATCTGGACCGACTTGGAGGTTACACGGCCGTTGTTTCCATCCATCCTGATGGAAACGAGCGCGGCGATTTGGTCTGGAGTCAAGTTTGTCGTTGTCGCGGATGGGTAGAGCTTAATTTGACCTCCGCCGCCGGCGGAGATTATCTCGACACGCTCGTTGCCAACCACGCGGAGCCTTACTGCCCCAGCCGGAGAGGCGTTGATGTCGTCGTGGTTCAGCGTGATGCCAGCCGCTCCACCTCCACCGTCCAACTGAATACGCGCCTTGTCTCCAAAAGGTACAAGCCGAATCCTTGACTGGGCGCCATCGAGATCGATGGTCGGAGTACTGGCTCCAGTCTTGAAAAGTGTAATGTTACCGTCGTTTCCGACCCGGAAAGTTTGCCCGAGGATCCTCCCAGTTTCCCCCTCCAAGCTGATCTTTGGGGTGAAGTCGCTGGAAAGACACTGGATTCGTCCGATTGAGCCATCGATGTCGACCGTGGGTGTGGTGGCCCCGGCCTTAAAAAGGTTGATGTTCCCTCCAGTCGGGGAGGAGTACATCTGGAACCTAAGCTGGTTGAACTCAGCCGGGTTCGTTGAACCTGGCGGTGTGTAGCCAATCGTGACCGCTGCCGACCAGGGGGATGCTCTTGATCCGATCATTTGAAGCAACGGGGCATCTCCTGTGAGAGTCATTGTAGCGTTCATGTTGTGCCCAATACCGGAGGAAACAATCTTTACGGTTTCAACAGGGGCTGTTGCGGTATTCAGCTTCGTGAACATGCTTAACCGGGAACGGAACCCGCCGCCACCCGCTGCCCCAAAGGGTTCTGAAATCATGCGAAGCAGATCCTGGACACCAAGGGTTTGAAGTCTCAATTCTGCCGACTGATTCCCCGACGTTCCTCGAATGATTAGTTCTCGGTCTGAGAAGACCTGTTTTTCGCCATCACCTGTGTTTGGGGCCTGGTCCGGTGGGATGGAAAGGTCCGCTGGAGGGCTCGCTGGTCCCTTCCAGCTCGCCGCGAGGTCTAGGAGCTCCGGAGCTCCAGTTTGTTGGTCCCCATCCACATCCACCGGGGTGGCCGTTCCTGCTCCCCTCCACATGCCCAGGGATAGAACCGCCGCAATGAGAGTATGCTTGAATCGCATCTTCCATTTCCTCCAATTCTCCAGACACCAGCTTCGATTTCTCTCAAAACCAACCGGACCATCCAGTCCGGACATCGGATTCCGGCAACCGGGACGAGAGGGGAGACCTCCGCCCCCTAATACCCTCTAATACTCAGGGAGCTGGAGGTTTGTTGGGAAAAAGATGCGGGAAGAGTGAGGAAAAGACGTAAGGCGTGAAAAAGCAGTGGGTTATCAATACTTCGCCACGCTCGGGTCCACCTGATCCGACCAAGCGGTGATCCCACCCGCGACATTCACGACCTTCGAGAACCCTTGTGACTGGAGAAACTGGCAGGCCTGCATGGAGCGCCCACCCATCTTGCAGTGGATAACAATTTCGCGGCCCTTGTGGTCCTCCAGCTCCCCCACTCGCTGTTGAATCACGGAGAGCGGGAGGAGAGTGGCGCCGGGGATGCGCGCGATGTCGTATTCGTGTTGCTCGCGCACATCCAGGAGCAGGAAGTCCTCCTTGGCGTCGAGCTTGGCCTTCAGTTCGGGGGCGGTGATCTGGGGAATCATGGTCTGCTGCTCCTCTTTCTTCTCATCGGGTTTGGGGATGCCACAGAACTGCTCGTAGTCGATCAGCTCATGGATGGTAGGGTTGTCTCCGCAGAGCGGGCAGTTTGGGTCGCGTCGGAGTTTTAGTTCGCGAAACTTCATCGCCAGGCTGTCGTATTGGATCAATCGCCCCACCAGGGAGGAGCCGATGCCGAGCAGGATCTTGATGCACTCGGTGGCCTGGATCAGCCCGATGATGCCCGGAAGGATTCCGAGCACTCCTCCCTCGGCGCAGCTCGGAACCATACCCGGCGGCGGGGGTTCGGGATAAAGGCAGCGGTAGCAGGGGCCTCCGCGCGCGGTGTCAAAAACAGTGGCCTGTCCATCAAAACGGAAGATCGAGCCGTAGATGTTCGGTTTCTTGAGCAGCGCGCAGGCATCATTGGTCAGATAGCGGGTCGGGAAGTTGTCGGTGCCGTCAATCACGACATCATATTCCCGAAGGATTTCGAGGGCGTTCTTCGAGGTGATTGCCTCGCGATGGACTTCGACCTGGACATCGGGATTCAGGTCGGCGATGCGCGCCTTGGCAGATTCCACCTTGGGCTTGCCGAGCCAGGACAGACCGTGAATGACCTGGCGCTGGAGGTTGGAGCGGTCGACCACATCAAAATCCACCAACCCCAGTTTCCCGACTCCCGCCGCGCCGAGGTACAGCGCGAGCGGGGAGCCGAGGCCCCCCGTGCCGATCAGCAGCACCCGGCTTGAGAGCAGGCGTTTCTGACCCTCGACCGCAATTTCGGGGAGGATCAGGTGGCGGCTATAGCGTTCGATCTGTTCGCGTGAGAGTTCCATGCCTTTGTGTTTGGGCGGTCCTCTTCTCCTCTCTTGAGCCTTGAGGTTACCGGGGAGGGTGATCAACCGGAAGACCCGTCAAGCCTTCTATCCGCCGTACTTCATCCCGCTGGAGACCGTGGTGAGCACCGCGCCGGCGCCGTTCAGCCCGCAGCCGGTGAGGTGGCCGAAGAAGAGGGTGTGGTCGCCGGGAGAGGCTTTGTCGCGGACCACACACTCGGCCCAAGCCTGGCAGTCGTTCAAGATCGGCGCGCCGAGTGGGCTGAGGTGGAAGGGAATGGTCCCAAAGCGGCCCTCCGTGGGCGTGGGGGGTTTGAAAAAGACTCGCGCGACCTTGACCTGCTCCGCGCTCAGGATGTTGATCGTGAAGGGCCGTCCGAGATCGAGCAAGGAATGGGCGCGAGAGTCCTTGCGCACCCCGATCCAGAGAATGGGGGGATCGAAGGAGCACTGCCCCATCCAGCTCCCGCCGAAGGCGTGGACCTCGCCCTCGTGGGCGCAGCCGACCACGAAGATCGGGCTGGGAAAGAGTTGGAGCACCTTGCGTTTGGTGTCCGGATTCATGATTTGGCTGGTCCCCCTTGTCGTTGAAGGAGGGGTATGGTAGATAATCCAGTGGTCGGTGGGGAGCACCGGTGTGTTGTCCGCTCCCGGCCGATGAGTCCTTCACGATTCCGCGGTAGCTCAACCGGTAGAGCGGGTGGCTGTTAACCACTAGGTCGTAGGTTCGAATCCTACCCGCGGAGCCATCATCCCCGACCTGTTTGGCCCCTCAGGCCGAATCCTCCACCAGCCCTCGTGTCGGGACCCGGAGTAGAAAGAGTGTGATCCCGATGGGGATCACGAACACCAGCGCTTTCCCGAGCGGATGCGAGAGGGCAAAGCAGCTGGTGAGGATGAAGGAGCCCCACAGAAGAGCCAGGAGCGTGACCTTGGCGCGCCGACTGAGACTCCGGTGCTGTCTCCACTCGCGAACGTAGGGACCCAAGAGGCGGTTGTTCAAGAGCCAGAGGTAGCATCTCCGTGAGGCGCGCGCGAAGCAGGCCGCGGCCAGGAGCAGGAGCGGGGTGGTGGGGACCAAGGGCAGGAAGATTCCGAGGATCCCAAGCGCGACCGCCAAGCCCCCAATCAGGATCAGGATCGCCCGGAGGACAAGCGAGTCGGAAAGCTGGAGCTCACGGTCCAGCTCCTCCCGTTGGGTGGAATTCGACTTGGGGTCCGGAGGGCGGGTCATGGGGTTAATTCTATCGGGGGATCTCCCCGCTTCCAATCCGTGCAAAAACGCTCAACACAGAAGACTTGGAGACTCTGGAAGAGCATGTTGTTGTCGACCCCTCTGTCCTTATGGGGAAACCGGTCATCCGGGGGACTCGGGTCTCGGTCGAGCTGATCCTCGAAAAACTCGCGGCAGGCGAAACCGAGGAGCAGATTCTCTCCGAGCATCCCCGGTTGACGGCGGATGGGATTAGGGCGGCATTGTCCCACGCCGCGAAGACATTGCGAGCAGATGGGGTCATCCCGATTTCCCGCTAATCTCAGTGAACTTCTTCGTGGATGAGAGCGTCCCGGATTCCTTGTGGTCTCGCCGGGTTTGGTGCGGGATAGGAGGCGGTAGCCCAGTCTCCTCACCTCACCTCCCCCACTTCGCCTCGCCGGTCGCGCCGGTTTCCGCCAGCAGGTCCCGCAGTTTCCCACGCAGATCCTGGTAGATCGATTTGATCTCTCCCGTGGCCTCCTTGAGGATCAGGCCATCGAGTGTCCCCGATTCATGGTGGATTCGGAAATCCCGAAGGAGGTTGTTGCGCTCCTCCGGGTCCGCCTCCAGATCATACATCTCGTTCACGTCCTCGATGCCCTGGTACTGCATCAGTTTGTATCGCGGAGTCCGGACTCCGAACACGGTCGGCGTGTGCGCGAACGAACGCTCCCAGAAATACTCGTACAGGAACGCCTCGCGCCACTCGACCTTCTCGCCCGCAAGGAGCCTCAGAAACGAGCGCCCGCGCATGGACTCCGGGACCGATAGCCCCGCGGCTTCCAGGAAGGTGGGCCCGAAATCCAGATTGACAATCATCTCCTCGCGCTTTGTTCCACCCTTCACCAGCTCCGGGCAATGGGCAATCAGCGGCACACGGATCGAGGGTTCATACATGCAGCGCTTGTCGATCAAGCCGTGCTCGCCGAACAGGAAGCCATTGTCCGAGGTGAACACGAGGAGAGTGGATTCGAGCAGTCCTTTCTCCGTAAGGGCTTCGACCACCCGCCCCACGCTGTCATCCACCGCGCGCAGGGTCTCGCAATAGTCGCGCACAAACGGATCGAACTCGATCCGCCCGTTGTACATCCCATCGACCCCATGCCAACTGTCGCGTTGGGCGCGGACCCAATCGGGCTTTCCGGCGTAATTCTCCTCCGTGTTCGCCATGGTTCCGGGATGCGGGATGACCTCTTTCGAGTAGCACCCCTTGTGGCGCTCGGCGGGTTGGAAATCGGCATGCACCGCCTTATGCGACAGGTACAACATGAAGGGTTTTTCATCCGACGAGCGGATGAAATCGACGGCGTGATCGGTGAGCAGGTCGGTGGTGTAGCCCTGCGCCTCCGCGCGCTTGCCGTCGATGTTCAAGCTGGGGTTGTTATAGACCCCTTGGCCCTTGAACGAGACCCAACGGTCGAAACCGGGGCGAGGCGCATCATTCGCGCCGCCCATGTGCCACTTGCCGATGAAGCCGGTGCGGTAGCCTGCCTCCTGAAGCAATCTGGGGAAGGTGGGGAGCTGCTCGGGAAGCTCGGTGGAGTTGTCGAGGACTCCGTGCTCATGGGCGTACAGCCCGGTGAGGATCGAGGCTCGGCTGGGCGAACAAAGGGCGGTGGTGACAAAGGCGTTGGAGAACACGAGGCCATGCGCGGCGAGTGAGTCCAGATGCGGGGTTTGGACAAAGGGGTGGCCCATGAATCCGAAGGTGTCATGCCGCAAGTCATCGATCAGAATAAAGATAATGCTCCGCTTATCGGCCGCGCTCGCGGGGGTCCCGGGATCGATGAAATAAAGCAGGATGGTCATCACAAACACGGCGATGGTGTGACGCATGCAGGCGCCTCCTCTAGCGCATTGTGGCAACTTTGCCGGCGAGGGTATCCAGAACCCTTTCCACCAGGGGAACATACCTGAAATCCAGGATCGAGTCCCAGGTAAACTCAGCTAATACTCTGTCTCTTCCGGCCTTGCCCATTCGCGCGCGCAGGTCCGCATCATGAATAAGCCGGAGCATCTGCGCCGCAAGCTCACCCGGATCGTTCGGTCGAACCAGGAACCCGGTTTCTCCATCGAGGACACTGCGCGCGAGTCCCCCTAAGTTGCTCGCGACTACCGGGAGACCCGTGGCCATTCCCTCCAGCGCGGTGATCCCGAACGGCTCGATCCAGATCGAAGGGGCCACCACAATGTCCATCTCCCGGTACAGGTCCGCGAGCTCCTCCTGATTCTTCCAGCCCAGATTCCGCAGCCACCCGCGTGTCGCGCGATGGTCCGTCGCGGATGTGTAAAGGATTTCAAAGGATGCACCGGCCCGTTCGAGCAGGTCTCCCGCCGCAAGCAGGACCTCGAAGCCCTTGAGCAAATCATCCGCTCTTCCGGGAAAGAAGATCCGCGCGGGTCCGTTCCGCCGCATGTTGGCGCCCGGATGAAACACGTCGCTGTCCACCCCGGCGGGGATGATTTCGACCTTCGCGCAATACGGGGCCAGCTTGTCGGCGAGCGTGGAGTTATACACGACCGCCGCGCCGACCCGAGACAGGTTCTCCCGGAGCTGCTCGCGGTAGCCAGGGGTAAACGCAAGGCTGGAGATGTATTCGTGGGAGTAGTGGAGCTTGGTTTCGTGGCGCTTGGGCGATAGCAACACTTGCGCGGCTCGGCCCCACATCGGCATCCGCCTGAACCAGCAGCGCTCGCATTCGGCCGGGTGATCGAGGAAGCCCAGGTCGCAGATCCGGTTCTCATGATAACGGTAATAATGCTGATTGATGCAGAGGAGTTCATAAGCATAGAAGCGGAGGATGCAGCGCTCCGGCCCGAGCGCGGTCAGGAGCTGGTTCTTCATCGGACCGCCATCCAGGATCACGATCAAGTCAGGAGCGAATTCCTCGATGGCGCGCGAGAAGCGCCGCCGCCCCGTGGGCGCGCTATACGACAGGCGATTGAAGGGAAGCGCGCGGACCTCGAAGGGGAGCTCGCCGCGAATCGAGCCACGGGGAAAAAAATCCTGGAAGTCCGGACAAAACAGAGCGACCCGCGCTCCGCGCGCTTGGAGTCCATGAATCACCTGGAAGCCATCGATCCAACTCCCGCCCTTGGGCGGCCAGTGGAATAGAAGGTCCACAAAGGCGATTCGAGGGGAAGAGGACAGCCGCCGCACCAAGCCTGCTCCAGGATGAAGGTCCGAGCGATGGTACACTCCCCGCCGGAAACCGTAAGGGGAGCGCCGAGATTTCATGATTCCCAAGCCCCGCGCGCGCGGTTACAGTTCCCTCATGAGATCAAGTTCCATTTCCTTCATTGTCCTACTCGTCGCCGGCGCGTCGCGCGGCATGGCTCTCGAACCTGTAACTCTCTCCTCCCCAGAGGGGGTTGCGGTCCGGGTCATGGACGGAACTCGGACTGTTTTCGCGCCGATCGCGGGTGACGCAAGCCTTTGGGTTTATCATCCGACGGGAGCAGCTTCAGTCACTTACACGGAGGCGCGGACCGAGGGGAGAACCCTGAAATTGTCCGGAGGCGAGGCGGTCGGTATCCGGCTTTCAGAGAGTTTTCGCCCTGTCTGCGCGGGTCTGATCGAGCGCTGTGTCACGGTCACCGCGAGCGCCGACCAGCGCTACTTTCTCGACCTGGGTTGGAGGGTGGCGGCGGCGGGAGATTTCTATTCCTTCACCGGAAGGGAGACGGAGAATCGCCGCTACAGCCCGAGCTGCTCCGGCCCGGAATTCGCGGAGCACTCCTCGCAGACCTTTCCGTTTCTCGGGGTCCATGACGGATCCGTCCTCTACGGGGTCATCGGCGACACGCCCGGCAGGTGGGAAAACCGCTGTTTCATGGAGTTTGACCTTACGGAGCGGCGCCTTTCCCTGAGGAACGGAGATGGTTCGAAGAAGCGGACCATCGCGATTCCCGCCGAGGTGGATGCCACCTCGGTGTATCGCGCCGCCTTTGATGGGTGGCAACATATTGAAATGGGAGAGACTCAGGCGTGGAAGACCTGGATCTTTGCCTCTCCCGCGAAATCGCTGTATGAGATCCAGCTCGCCGCCCATCTTGCGCTGGCCAACGCCAAGGGGTTCACCGGCTCCGCAATCGAGGCGATTCTTCGGAACACCTCGTACCTCCTGCTGCGTCGCAACCTGCTCCGTCCCGAAAGCGATTACCTGTTCATCTCGGGGGTGGGATACGGTTGGAAACAGTGGGTGACCGATGGTTTTTACATGAGCCGCGGGCTGGATGACCCCTATTATGACTCCGAGGCGCGCGCGGCGGTGTTCTATGAGCGCTTGCACTATGAGGACAACGCGCAGTACTACCTGCTCTGGTCGTTGATTGTCAAGCGCGCGGGCGGGGAGCTCGACATGCGGACTGTCCAGCGGGCCTACAAGTTCATCCGCGACCACGAGACGGATGGACTGTACATGCCACCCCGTCTCAAACCGGATCAGATCATTCTGCGCACCTATATGGATCAGCTCCCTTATGAGGATGGCGATCCTCCCTCCTCAAACCAAGGGTTTCATTGCGGGGCGCTGATGGCGGCCAAGGAACTGGGATTGGGAGTGACCAAGGAGGACATCGAGAAGGCCATCGCCGGATATCGGAGCATGTTCAACCACGAGAAGGGGTACATGCCCACAAGCCTCCGTCAACAAGAGCATGTCGGCCAGGATGCCCTTTACGGGGAAGTTCTGACTTACGCGATCCTGGGCGAGAAACTGCTTCCGGATGACATGGTTCGGAAGCATCTGGAGACATCCGTGAGGATCCAGTCGCCGCATGGCATGCGGATCATTTCGCTCGCGGATGGGAGCCTGCTTGAGGGTCACAACGGGACTTACACGTATGGCGGGTCCTGGTTTTTGTGCGATGCCGCGAATTACTTGGACGGCCTTATTCATGGGATGGACCCGAATTGGGTTGATGACCAGTTGGTTTGGCGATTGGAGAAGGAACTTGCCGCAATGCCCGCCTTCCATGAATCGCTGAACACCCTCACCGGAGCGCCCTATGGGCATCATTTGTATTCGTGGAATTCAGGCTATTGGTGGCTGCGGCGTGAGGTCCGCAAGCGGCTTGGGTATTCAGGTCCGGATCCGGTGGAGACGCGGATGGATGAGAAGCTCGGGGTGATGAAGAGGGATGGGTTTTTGTTCTTGGAGGGGAAGTAAGGGCTGACTAAACCTCGGCGACCACCAATCCACAAGGTTTGAACCGATTGAAATCCCTGAGGTTGGCCGTGGCTAAAGACGCTCCCAGCCGCAGGGCGACTGAGGCAATCATGCAATCCAGCAACGAGGCCCTTCGTCTTCCAGTACGGTTGTAAAGCCGGGCGGCGTTTGAGGCATCCGCTTCCGAAAACGGAATTGGAGATTGGAGGACCTGTTTCAGGAGCGCGATTTGCGCGCCCAAACCGCGCTCTTGGCAGGAGAAAGGGCTAGGCTCTCCTGAACCTCATCCCAGATTGCGAGGGCTGGGTTTGGTTCCACGGTGGACGGTTCGGAGGCGCCGCGGATTGCGCGCCGAAGCGCCTCCGACTTGGAGACATTCCAGCGCCGCGCTATCTCCTCAAGACGCCGGACTGTCCCGACATCGAGGGTGTATGTAGACTTGATGCTTGGGGTGGCCATACCAATGAGGATATGGCCATCCGAAGGTTGCTTCAAGGGGACGGACGGGATCGACGCGCTGTCCGGATGCGGTGAAGGCGTTCGGTGAATCCTCCGTCTTTCTCGAAGGCGCCGGCTTGGGCGGCGAGCTGACGATCCAGAAGGGCGCGGGCGACGGAGATCAGAAACAGCGGGTGGGAACAGCGCCGGTCGATCAGCGCCTGCCTGCCGGGAATGACTCCCCCCCTCCCCCGCCTCTGCCCCTCTGCTAAATTCCCGGTGTTCGTTCCCACATTTGCCAGCCACAGGAGGACGCCATGAGATTCTTCGCCGGGTTATTCGCACTCATCCTTTGTCTCCCCATGAGCGCTGTTTGGGGGATTGCCGCCGCGCCGGAGGAGAGCGGCGAGGCGGGTTTCCGCAGCCTCTTCAATGGAACCGACCTCTCCGGGTGGGATGGAGACGCCCGCTTCTGGAAGGTCAAGGATGGCGTGATTGACGGCGAGACCACCGCCGACAACCCCACCCAAGGCAACACCTTCCTGATATGGCGCGATGGCGAGGTGGATGACTTCGAGCTGCGCCTTTCTTACCGCATGTTCTCCGGCAACTCCGGGATTCAGTACCGCTCGAAAGAAGTCTCGAAGTATGTCATCGGCGGCTATCAGGCCGACATCGACTCGGATGGGACCTACACGGGCATCCTCTATGACGAAAAGGGGCGCGGGATCCTCGCCAAGCGCGGCGAGCAGACCGAGGTCGACTCAAGCGGCAAGCCCACGGTGAAAGGCTCCTTGGGTGAAGCCGCCGAGCTCTACAAGGCGGTCCGCCCGGGGGAATGGAACGAATACAAGGTCATCGCCAGCGGGCACGCCTTCACCCATGTCATCAACGGGGTGACCATGAGCCAGGTGATCGACAACGACCCGAAGGACCGTGAGCGCGCCGGCCTGCTCGCGCTGCAACTCCACGCCGGACCACCGATGCATATCCAGTTCAAGGATGTGCGGATCAGGCGCCTCAAACTGGAGGATCGGAAGAAGGTGGTTCTGGTCTCCGGGAAACCGAGTCACGGCTGGGGCGAGCATGATTTCCCTGCGGGGGTCCACGCGCTCCGCAAGTGCCTCGATCAGGTTCCCAACGTGGCGGCGGCGGACTATTACGAGGGCTGGCCGAAGGATCCGAGCGCCTTCGACAACGCCGACACGATTATGTTCTACATGGATGGCGGCTCCGGGCACCCGGCGATCCAGGGGGACCGTCTCCAGGCGCTGGACGCGCTCATGAAGAAGGGGGTTGGGATGGCCTGTGTTCATTACGCCGTGGAGGTCCCGAAGGACAAGGGAGGTCCGGAGTTCAAGGAGTGGATCGGGGGCTATTACGAAACCCATTACTCCATCAACCCGCACTGGGTGGCGGAGTTCAAGAACATCCCCAAGCACCCGATCACGAGCGGGGTGCAACCGTTCAAGATTCTGGATGAGTGGTATTACAACATGCGTTTCCGGGACGGGATGAAGGGGGTGACCCCGCTGCTCACCGGCTTCCCCCCGGATGAGACGCGAAAGACCGAGGACACCAAGGCGCACCCCGGGAGAGAGGAGATTGTGGCTTGGGCGGCGACGCGCGAGGATGGCGGTCGGGGCTTCGGGTTCACGGGCGGGCATTTCCACTCCAATTGGCGCGACCCGAATTTCCGGAAGCTGGTGCTCAACGCCCTGCTCTGGACCGCCGGCGCGCAGGTCCCCGAGGGAGGAGTCGAGTCGAACCCGACCGAGGAGGACCTGACGGTCAAACTCAGGCCGAAGCCGGCGGGGAGGTGAAAGATCGGGCTTGATTCCGAGGCCCAAACCGGTTTATGATGATCTTATAGTCACCACAATGGAGGCCTGATCTGTGTCGCGGATTCCTTCTCCAATCGCAGTGAGAGCGGGTAAGAATGGGAACGGAACACCCCTCTTGGTGGCTCCAAAGGAGAGAAAGGTCTCGAGGCGGAACGGGAAGAAGATCGCGTTTGGATGGTACGGAGGCAAGTTCAGCCACCTTGACTGGCTCCTTCCGTTACTCCCATCCTGTCACCACTACTGTGAACCATTTGGAGGCTCCGCCGCCGTCTTGATCAACCGCTCACCTTCCCCAGTTGAAACCTACAACGACCTCGATGGAGAGGTGGTGAATTTCTTCCGAGTCCTTCGCGCGAAAAAAGATTTGTTGATTGAGGCCATCGGCCTGACACCCTTTTCCAGGGAGGAGTTCTTCATTGCTTGCCAAGATCACCTAGGGAAGATTTCAGATCTGGAGCGCGCTCGACGGTTTTTTGTGCGCGCGCGTCAGGTCCGCACGGGACTTGCGCAAACCGCCTCGTTGGGCAGGTGGGCGAATTGCAAGAACACCAGCCGCGCGGGGATGAGTGGCGTGGTTTCCCGATGGCTCGGCAGTGTCGAGGCGCTGCCGGAAATCGCAATGCGCCTCCTCCGCGTCCAGATCGAGAATCGTCCGGCCCTTGAATTAATCGATCTCTATGACAGCTCGGAGACCCTCTTCTACTGCGATCCGCCGTATCCCCACGAGAGTCGTGGGGATGATAAAGCTTATGGCTTTGAACTAACTGATCACGAACACAAAATGTTGGCGATGCGGCTTATGTCCCTACAGGGCATGGCTGCGGTATCAGGATACCGCTGTGATCTGCTGGATGATCTTTATCGGGATTGGAGATGCATTGAGGCTCCGGTCAAACACTGTCATTCCATCAAGAAACCTCGCCAGGAGGCGCTTTGGGTGAATTACTGATGCAGGAGAAATATCCCTCTGGATTGATGCCCTCGGCTCGAGATCTACTGTTGCTCGAATGGACCCGTTGCTTGGTACCAGGGAGGACGGCTCCGAAATCCTCCATTCCGGGTGGGATTCAGGATGCCATTGAGCGATCCATAAACTCCACGACGTTGACCTATCGATATGTCCTGCCCACTCAAGTTCTCGCAAAGGCGGTTAACCCCGACCTCGACTGCAGGTCTGTCCAGGCGGGATCAGGACTGGAAGGCGCCTTCGACGCACGCAGCCTGTGCCACGATGTAATCGTTGAATTCGACCGAACGAACCACAGCGTGTTGGGGGGATCAAAGGAACCGTACTTGAACAACCCCTTGCGGATTCCCTCGATCTCGGGCGAAAACCGGAAAGCCCAGAAGAACAAAGATGGGTTTGACGACCTTTGTGTAGTCCTCGAATATGTCCAACAAAACCGAGGAGAGGCGACTGTTGTACTACGTGAAATTCTAAACGCCATCCGGCGACGTCTCGACGCGGTCTCAATTGTCTATCCGGTGCCAAATAGGGTGAGCCTCAAGCAAGTTCAGGCGATCATGCATGAGTTCCTGAGAGATCGGACTGGTGGAAAAAGGCTTCAAATCATCACCGTTGCACTGTTTCGGTGCATCGGGAGCCGATTCAATCTGTTTCACCGGATTGTGGCCGGGAAGGTCAATGCATCAGACGCAAGCACTGGAAATGTTGCGGATCTCGAGTGTCTTGACGATATGGGGAATGTAGTCATGGGTGTGGAGGTTAAGGATCGTCAACTTACCTTGCGCCAAATTGAGGACAAACTCCCCGGAGTCCGGAGCAAGGGCGTTCGAGAGCTGCTCTTCCTGGTTCAAGGAGGGATTTTTCCGGATGATACCGGCCAAGTGGATGACCTCATTGAGAGAGAGTTCACGACGGGACAAAACCTGTATGTCCTCGAATTCCAGCGTTTCGTGGAATCCTGCCTGGCTCTCCTTGGCGAGACCGGCAGGCGGGGATTCTTGATCGAGGTGGGAATTGAGTTGGATCGACAAAGAGAAGATATCTCACATCGTCGGAAGTGGAAGGACCTGCTCACTCGGCTATGAAACCATCATGACAGACCTCCCCATGACGCGGCTACAGGGCAGCATACATGGCATCTCCTACCACTACGACCTCCTCGATGACGTGCTGTATATGAGGCGGAGCGAGGACCGGAATAAAGCACCCCGCGCGGAAGGAACCCACAATACCCCCCCTCACTCCGTCCCTTCATCCAAGATCACCGCCCGTCCCGGGTGAGCGGGGATGCGCAAGTCCTCCACCAGTCTTTGGATTTCGAGCGGGGGCGGAGGGGTGAGGCGTGAAACCAGGAAGGTCACGGCGAGATTCATGAGCATGCCCACCGCGCCGATCCCCTGCGCCGATATCCCGAAGAGCCAGGGGCGCATGCCCATGAACTGGCAGCCGATGATGTAATAGGCGGTGAAGCCGAGCCCCACGACCATCCCCGCGATAGCGCCCTCGCGATTGGCGCGCTTGTCGAAGATTCCGAGCAGAATGATCGGGAAGAAGCTGGCCGCCGCGAGCCCGAACGCAAAGGCCACCACCTCCCCGACAAATCCAGGCGGGTTGATTCCGAAGTAGCCCGCCACGCCGATGGCCGCGACCACCATGATTCGCCCCACGAAAACGCGGTGGGCCTCATCCGCCTTGGGGTTGATCAGTCGGAAGTACACGTCATGAGCGATGGAGCTGGAGATGACCAACAGGAGGCCCGAGGCGGTGGACAGCGCCGCGGCGAGTCCACCGGCGGCGACAAGCGCGATCACCCAGGGGGCCAGGTTCGCGACCTCGGGGGTGGAGAGCACGATGATGTCGGGATCGAAATAGACTTCGTTCCGACTTTCCGGATTGGGCTGGTCAAACAGAGGGGTCTTCCCCTTGAGCGCGAAGGCGTTCCCCGGGGCGATGGTAAGGCGACCATCCTTGTCCTTGTCGATGAACGCGAGGAGTTTCGTGGATTGCCAACTCCGCGCCCATTCAAGGGCTTGGACCTCCTCGAGGGTCTTGCCGTTCAGAGAGGAGATCAGGTTGTATCGCGCGAAGGCGGCAAGCGCGGGGGCGGTGGTGTAGAGCAAGGCGATGAACAGAAGCGCCCATCCGGCGGAATAGCGCGCGTCCCGGACCGAGGGAACCGTGTAGAAGCGCACGATCACGTGCGGCAGACCCGCGGTTCCGACCATGAGCGCCAAAGTGATGCAGAGCACATCAAGCATGGACTTGTTCGCGAAGGGCTTTGTGTATTCCGAAAAACCGAGGTCGGTCTGGATCGAGTTCAGTCGGGACACCAAGTCCGAGGTTGTGAAGGCCAGCTGAGGGACAGGATTCCCGGTGAGCATGTGGGAAATGGCGAACGCGGGAATCAGGTACGCGGTGATGAGAATGGCGTATTGGGCCACTTGTGTCCAAGTGATCCCCTTCATGCCGCCAAGAACCGCGAAGAAGGCGACGATCACCATGCCGACAATCACCCCGACCGCGATGTCCACATGCAGGAACCGGCTGAAGACAATCCCCACCCCCCGCATCTGGCCGGCGACATAAGTCAGGGATACAAAGATGGCGGCGATGGCGGCCACGATCCGAGCCGGTGTCGAATAGTAACGGTCGCCCACGAAATCCGGAACCGTGTATTTCCCGAATTTCCTCAAGTAGGGGGCGAGGAGCAGCGCCAGGAGCACGTATCCCCCGGTCCAGCCCATCAGATAGATGGAGCCATCGTAGCCCATGGCCGAAATCAGCCCCGCCATGGAAATGAACGAGGCGGCGGACATCCAATCGGCGGCGGTGGCCGCGCCGTTGGCGAGGGGCGGAACGCCATGGCCCGCGACATAGAATCCGGAGGATTCCCGGACGCGCGAGCGCCACCCGATGTAGAGGTAAAGCAGGAAGGTGATCGTGACGACCAGATAAGTCCAGGCTTCCGTGGTCATCGCGCGTCACTCGTCCGCGTGGTAATCGTGATCCAATCGGTCCATGCGGCGCGCATATATAAAGATGAGCGCCACGAAAACATAGATGGCCCCCTGCTGCGCGACCCAAAACCCGAACGGGACTCCAAGGAATTTGATTCCGTTAAGCGGACCCACCAATAGGACTCCCAAGCCGAGCGAAACCAAGCCCCACACCGTGAGAAGAGCGGAGATGAGTCTCTTGTTGGCGGTCCAATAGCGGATCAGGCGATCTTCGCCTCGATAGTCCATAGAAGCCAGCCTCCCTGAGTTTCAAGACAGGGGACAACCCCCATTGTCTCCAAGCTGAGGGGAGACCGTAATCGAGCGGCCACCATATTGCAACAACAAATTTCCCGGAAATGCGCCAAGAGGATCAGGATGAGGAGCGCTGATCCATGTCGCTGGGGGGGGCCGATGTCGAACCGACTTGGATCTTTCCCTCTTGGATTAATCGTTCCAGTTCCTCGGGGTGGCGCTCTTCCATCGCGTGGACGGAGAGTTTCCCGGTGATCCAAGACATGTCCATCGGATATTCCTCCGGGTGGAACACGACGAAGAAGAAGTGCCAGATCAAAATCGCGAGGGTCGCGAGCCACGCCTCATAGTAATGGATCACCGCGCCGACCTCGACCCAGATTCTGGAGATTCCCAGGTGAATCGCGGCCGCCGCCGGGAACCACATCAGCAGACCGGTGACGATCATGACCACGCCGCCCCACAGGAACGCCCAGTATTCGAGTTTTTCCGAATAATCGTAGCGGTCGAACTTGGGTTTCTCGTTGGAGAGTCCCAGGTGATAGGCCAAGTTCTTGAACAGGTCGGTGAGGTCCCGGAAGCGGAACATCAACGCCCAGAACTCGGAGCGCCCCTTCTTGGTGAAAACGATCGAACCGATATGCCACGCCAGAGTGATGATCAGGAGCACGCCCGCCGAGCGATGAACCCAGGAGCGGAGGGTCTCGCCCAGTCCCAGATATTCCTGCATCACCCGGGTGAAGATCGAGTCGGGGAAGGACAGCGAGAATCCCGTGATCACCAAGGTGATGAAGGACAGGGTCAACATCAGGTGCTGGATCAAGGCCACTTTGGGGAAGCGTTGAACATGGGGGATGTTTCTCTGGAGACGATACTTGTCGCGGATATGGCGGAAGATAATGATCAGATTGTGGAGCAGCATTCCTCCGATGGAGAAGGCGATCAGGAAGATGTAGATCTGGCGAACAAACCAGGTGGCCGTGGCGATAAAATGTTCGCGTGTGTCCGGATCGACATGGACCATCCCGGCCACAAAGGCGGGGGTGACATTCTTGTGGCACTTTCCGCAAGTGTGGATCAGGTTGTCCGGGTGGATTTGCGAGGCCGGGTCGCTGGAGGGAAGGATGTTATGAACGCCATGACAGCTCGCGCAGTTGGCGACGGTGGTGTCTCCGAGCCGACCCGCGAGACCGTGGTAGCTTTCGAGGAAAGTCTGAACATTGTGTGATGGCAGACCGTATTTCCGATTAACCACCACCGAATCATGGCAGCGGGCGCACACCTCTTTCGCCAGGTGAGTGGAATACACGGGCGATTCGGGATCATCATGGGCCAAGATGGTGTGTTCGCCGTGGCAATCGGTGCAGACCGGCGCCTCGCGCACCCCTTTCCTGACCGCCTGACCATGGACGCTCTTCATGTATTCGTCGTGGATTTGCGTGTGCTGATGGCAGTTCCCGCAGGTGTCGGCGATGTGCTCGCGATTCACCGAGGAGTCGGGGTTGTTGCCGGCGAGGATCGAGTGGTGACCGTGACAATCCTGGCATGCCGCGGCGTCATCATTGACCCCGGAGAGGAGCGCGCGACCATGGACGCTCTTCCGGTACATCGTGCTGGGGGATGAGATCGGGATATCGTATTTCTTCACAATCTCCGGGTTCTCGTGACACTTGCCGCAGGTTTCGGCGATGTGCAGGCGGCTGACCGTGGAGCGGCGGTCCTCGGGCGACTGGATCTGATGCTCGCCGTGACAGTCGGTGCAGACGGGGACATCCGGGTTGCCGTCCTTGGCCAGGCTCCCGTGGACTCCCCCGTAATACTCCTCGAGCACATCCTCATGGCACTGCCCGCAGGTCTTGGCGACCTTCTGGCGGCTCACCGTGGATTCCAATGAGGTGGCGGGCTGGATGTCATGCCACCCGTGGCAATCGTTGCAGGTGGCCGCGCGCGAAGTGACATCATGGACATTCGATTGGCCATGCACGCTGATCACATAGGTCTCAATGGTCTCCCCGGAGGGGAGCGAGCGCTGTTCGATAAGGGCCTGATCCTCATGGCACTGGATACAGGTTTGCGCGAGGTTATGGTGATGAACCTTGGAGCGATCATCCGAGGACGGATAGATCTGGTGCGAACCATGGCAGGACACGCACGAGGCGGCCTCGCCGGGGAGCCCATCCGAGCGCGCCATGCCGTGAACGCTTGCCTTGTATTTCTCCAATTCATCCTCATGGCAACCCGCGCAGTTCACCGGGGGGAGGATCTCCCCGTGTGGGAGATCCTCGATCTGGTCATGGCAATCCGTGCAGGAAAGATCGGCGTGAACCGAGCCTTCCCAGGAGGCAGGCGTGATCAGCAGGGTCGCGGAGGCCGGGACGGTCAGGTCGAACTCGGAGGGATCGCCGTGGCAAAGCAGGCAATCGGAGTCCTCGAAGGCTTTTCCCAAACAGGGACCGGCCAGCGGAAGAAGCAGTGCTCCAAGGATCCACCTCTGATTCACGCGCCTCATGGTTGTGGGTCCTCCCGCGCCTATCGGTAGCCGAAGAGCATCGACCAGATGATGAACAGGGCGAGCGTCAAGCCCGTGAAAAGCGCCAGGAATCCGAAGAGTCTCGCCCAGAAGAGGAATTCCTTGCTGGGCGGCGGAACGGTCATCTCCTCAAGCTTCCCGCTTTCCTCCAGTTCCTTGTACAGATCGGGTTTATCCCTTTTCAATTCATCGGCGGGAACACAGCCGGTGAACATCACCATGTCCATGGGGAATTTATCGGGGCGGAAGTGGGTGTTGAAGAAGTGGATGGTGAAGATGAAGCCCACCGCGAGTAGCGCTTCATCGCTGTGAATGATGGTTGCCACGTTGATGATCCAACCCGGCAGGAAACGAGTGAAGAATTCCGGGAACCAGAGGATGAAGCCCGTGGAGCCGATGATGGCGATGCCCCAGAAGACCGCGAGATAGTCGAACTTCTCCCAGTAGGTCCACATGGCATAGCGCGGACGCGGCCCCATGCGCGCGAACCATTTGAGGGATTGGAAGAACTCGACCACATCCCGCCATGTGGGCGCGAGGGTGCGCGTGCCGCTGAGCATTCCCTTCCAGGTCAGTCCCTTTTCACGTTTCTTCTTGATCACATAGCCAAGGTGGAAAGCGAAGAGGATCACCATGGTGATCGCGCAGATGCGATGAATAATCCCGGCGGAGTTGAAGCCGCCCAGGAGGTTGGAAAGCCACACGGCCCACGGCATGTATGAAAACTTGAGTGTCATGCCGGTGAGGGCCAGTCCGAAGAAGGAGAGGATCATGATGAAATGGAACTGGCGCGTGACCCGGTCGAAGCGGAGAATGTATTTCTCCTCCGCCGGGCGCGGCTCCCGCTTCTTGCGGCGTTGTTCGACAAACGAGCGCGGGATCCAAGCCAGGGTGTGGATCCCGAAGAACGCGAAGGTCCCTATCAAGAGGCCGGTCATCGCCCAGAAGGTCCAGAAGAGCGCGGGGTATTTGTCGGGATCGTGGTGGGTGGCGTGGGTCAGATACCCGGCGAACTGGCGATGGGAGCCGGGATGGCACTGGGCGCAAGTTTCCACGATGTTCTCCCGGCTGAGCCTGGAGTTCGGGTCGGTCACCGGAAGGATGTCATGCGCCCCGTGACAATTGTGGCACTTGGCGGCTCCGGCCGATCCCAGCTTGGAGACCTTGCCGTGATAGGTGTCGAAATAAGTCTCCGCCACATCGGCATGGCATTTCCCGCAGGTCTCCAGCATCCCCAATTTGAAAGCCTCGGCGTCGGTGCGTGAAATGGTGTGGGCGGTGTGGCAATCGCTGCACACGGGAAGCGGCTGCTCGGACTTGCTGACCAACGGCGAGTGGATGCTCTCATCGAAGGTCTCCTGGATGCCGTGATGGCAGGCCCCACAGGTGTTCCGAATGTTGGCCGGATTGACGCTCGATTCGGGATCGGTCTTCGGAAGGACGAGGTGGGCGGTGTGGCAGTCGGTGCAGACCGCGGTGACCAGGAGCCCGCTTTCGAGCAAGCCCTTGCCGTGGATGCTCTCGGAGTAGTTCTCAATGATCTCCGTCTGACTGCTGTGATGCCGCGCCGCGGCCTTGTGGCCTTCCTGGTGGCACTTGCCGCACAGGGTCGGCACGTTGTTGGGGAAGGTGGGTGAGGCCGGATTGGTTTGCGGAAGAGTTCCATGGGCGCTATGGCAATCGAGGCACACCGGAGCGTCGGGATCACCCTGCTTTGCCAACTGACCGTGATAGCTGCGTTCATGCTGTTGGACCTGCTCGGCGTGACAGATCGAGCAGTCCACTTTGGCGACGACGGTCTCACAGGGTCGGTCGAGGCGCTTGTCCACGCCGGTGTGGCATTGGGCGCAGCGAACCTTGGAGTGAGTCGAACCGGCGAGGAGGTGCTGATCCACGGAGGGGATAGGGCCATGCGCCGTTTCGATGGGCTGGGCGTGACAAGCCATGCAGTCACGGTCGCTGACCCCCTCCTCGTAATAGACCTTGCGGGCATCATGGGGTTGGTGGCAGTCGATGCAGATCGGAATCTTATCGGGTTCTTTCTCCCAGAGCGCGCCCTCGATCACCTTGCGGTGAACTTGCTCGATCAGGGCATGGCACTGGGTGCAGGTCTTGACCACGTTTTCCCGGTGGATGCTGGAATTGGGATCGGTGTGAGGGAGCACGTTGTGCGCGGTGTGGCAGCTGGTGCAGACCGCGGTGACAGTCAGCCCCTTCTTGAGGACCCCCTCTCCGTGGATGCTCTCGGCGTAGTGTTGGAGGATGTCGTGTTGGGCGATGTTCCGTTCGCGCGCCACGGGAGCGTCCTCGGCGTGGCAGGCGCCGCACATTTGGGGGATGTTGATCGGATTGGTTCGGGCCTCGGGGCTGGCGCTGGGGATGATGTCATGGCCCCCGTGACAGTCCCAACAATGCGGGGCGAGCGGGTCCTTTTTCTCCACGGCCATGCCGTGCAGGCTGTGGCTGTACACGGTCTGTTCGTCATCGTGGCAGCCGGCGCAGTTGGGCGGCGGGAGCTTCTCGTCGTGGGGAAGATCCTCGATTCCGTCGTGGCAGTCGGTACAGGCGGCCTCCTGGTGGACCGAGCCTTCGAAGGACGCCGAGAGGATGAAGAGCCGGGCGGACTTGGGATCGGTGAAGTCCCAGTTGCTCGCCTCGGAGTGGCAGAGCATGCAGTCTTCGCTATCGAAGTCCTTGGCAAAAGCGGTCTCGGCGCCGAGGAACAGAAGCAGAGGAAGGCCGATCAAAAGGAAGCGCCGCGTAGGGAGCCGCGTTCTCCCGTCGGAATCGAGCGCGCGTGGAGCGCGCGTGGGGCGGTGGGGATCGTCATCCATGAGGGCGTTCCTTTGGGGTCAAATCCTAACGAGCCCGCGCGAGATCATCCGCCGGCGTCGTCCTCGCATGGGTGGCCTCGGCGCGGACCTTTGGGTAATCCGTGGGTTCGGGAGCCGCATGGCACTCCGTGCAATTCGTGGACTCGTCCAATTCCCCCATGTCGAGCGGGTGATTGAAGGGAGCCACTTGGTAGGGGAGATCCTTCAGGAACTCGAAGCCTTCCCCCTGGCCGGTGATCACATGGCAGTTGTCGCAGGAGTGGGAAATGGCATCCCCTGTCTCCGCCTTGTGTTTGCCGTCGTGGCAACGGTAGCAGCCATCCCAGCGAAAATGTCCGGTGAACGCGGGGTGGGTGGTCCAATCGACATTCATCTCCGGGAAGAAGTTCTCCGAGTAGATCTTCTTGACCGACTCAATGGCCCTATCCACCGTGGTCGCGCGGGTCGCGTCGGAGGAGTCCGCATCCGCCAGGAGATTTTCGCGCATGCCTTTCTCGATCGTTTCCAACGCGGTTTCAGTGGTGGGATAAGCGGTCTCCAAGAGCTCCATCACGGTTCCCTTGACTCCCGGCAAGGCGACCGAAATGTCGCCATGAGAGATCGCGTCATTCACCAACTTCGTGGGATCGCGGAAGATGTGCGAGGGGCGATTGTGGCAATCGATGCAGTCCATGGTGCGCAACTCATGGGTGGAGGAGGCAATCTCCGGCGGGCAGTCCTCCGAGGTGAAGACCGTGCTCCTGCCCTCGCGATCGGTCATGCGCACCCAGGGGATCTTGAGGCGCTCCCGGTCGGTGGCGATGTATTCGATCTTGTAACCGCTGCTGACATGCCAGTGGATTCCGGTGGCTTTCTCCCCCTGGCCGCCGCCCACCTTAAGGAGCATGCGGATGACATAGGGGGTGTTTTCATCCGTGTTGGTGTAATGAACGATGGTCTTTTCGAGGTTCCCGCTGAACTTGTCGGGCCAATGGCATTCCTCGCAGGTTTCGCGCGCGGGCCGCAGGTCGCGGATGGGAGTTTCGATGGGCAGATGGTAGGTCTCCAAACTGTAAGCGAACACCTGACGAAGGCCCGAGAGCTTGCTTTTCACATACCAGTCGGCGCCCGCGCCGATGTGACATTCCACGCAGCTGACTTTGGCGTGAGGGGAATTATGGTAGGTGACATATTCCGGCTTCATGACCTGATGGCAGGTCAGTCCGCAGAACTCGGTGGATTCGGTGAAGTGGTAGCTCCGATAGGATCCGACCGCCGAGAGACAGGCGAAAACAGTCAAAAACAGCCCGAAGTACTTGATCTTGCGGGCATGCCTTGGGTCGCCGAAATTGATGACGAAGGGCTGACGGGTCTCCGGCGAGCCTTTGAGTCGCGCCCGAACGCGCAGCACCCAGGAAACCCCCACCATCGAAAGGCCGATGGAGAGAAACATCGGGGTGAGGAGATAGGTGACCACGCCGGTGTAAGGGTTGGCGTGCCCCCAAACCAGGTCATAGAAAATCAGCGAGGCCCCGACCCCCAGGGCCGAAAGGGTGAGGATCCATCCCGCCAGGCCCAAGAGGGTCCGCGCGGGGATCTTCTCGGAATTCCCGTTCGCCATGCCTTCCAATCCTCCTTCGCGATCAGAAACCAATACAAATCATTTTCCGGGCGCGGTCGCATCCCCGACTCGCTTGCCGGGAAGCGTCTCCGGATACTGCTTGCCGTCCTCATGGCAGCCGGCGCAACCCACCGGCTTGCCGAGACCCGCCACATGGCAATCGGCGCAGGAAGCCTCCTGGTGGAGCTCATCGAGCTCCAACCCGGTTAGCTTATGATCGAAAGCCTCCGGCATCCAGTCCGGAGCGTGGCAACTCCGGCAGTCGGGGCTGAGGCCCCCGAAGACCTTTCCGCCGACATGACAGGCGGCGCAGTCGCGCTCCGAATGGTAAGGTTTGAGCGAGAACCCGGTGCGGCGGCCATGTTCAAAACCTGCGGTCTCGCTCTGGGCGTGACAGCGGGTGCAGTTATCGGAGACATCATGGCAGGCGGAGCAATCCTCATGAGGGTCGGTTCGAACACGATGGTTCGGCGCGGTTCCGCCGTGGCAACGGCTGCAGTTCTCCTTGCGGTGGCACTCCACACAGGCCAGGCCGAAGAGCTGGATGTGCTCCCCATGATGGAAGGTCACCACGCCCCCCTCGGGCATGTCCGGAGTCTTATAGACCCATTTCCCGGGCGGTTTCACATTGGGATGGAGCCGTCCCATGATGTCCGTGGCTTCGGGAGTCACCGGGATGATATGGCCGTTCTCGCGCGGCTGATGGCAGACCGCGCAATCAGTTTCATGGCTCCACTCACGGTGGCAGGAGAGGCACTGGCGGTGGTAGGCCCCTTTCAGGCCGGGCTGCCCGAGGTGTTCGGGATTTGAGGGGCCGCCGTGGCACTCCTTGCAGCCGAGGATCTTTCCGGGCGGGTTGTGGTGATGGCAGACCGCGCACCCTTGCGCCATCCCCTCCATGTCGGCGTGGAGTTTATGGGGAAAGAACACCGGTCCGTAGAGATCGCTGAGCTGATCGAGCACGAAGAAATCCGGGATATCGGCGGTCGCGGTGGCGGGGATGGGAGTGGGGGCGACCTCGTGGGGTCTGGGGCAGCCGCGGAGACACGGGGCCTCGCGAGTCGGAGCGTTACAGGCGTGACAGTCCACACAGGGGCGATTCCGCAAGTCGGCGGCCCCCTCGAACGCACACGCCGCGAGGGGCGAAAGGCACGGGAATCCCGCGATCAGACCGGAGATGAGAATCTTGGGGAGACATGGCATGAGCATTCCCTCCCCTCTAGGCCCTTCCCGCGCGAACCGCGCGTTCTCTCGGAAGGATCGGAAAGATGGTGACCGCGGCGCGGTAAACCAGCATCAGCGCCGCCACCATCCCCACGGTGAAGAAGATTTCCATGAGGCTGGGGAAGTAGGCCTTCTGGGCGAATGGGGGTTGATAGGCGACCAGAAACACGTTGATCCGATTGATCGCCACGCCGACAACCACGAGTGTGGAGGCCGCCAGCAGCAAATTGGGCGAATGCCGGACGCGCTCGGAGAGCAGCATCCCCATCGGCAGCAACCCTCCGAGACAGATCTCGACCAGAAACATCCAGGATTCGAGGCTCCCCTCCAGAACATGAACATAAGCGTCCCGGATCAGGAGATCCGCCGCCTTGGCGATCAGATAGATCCCGAGTGTGAGCACCACGAGCCGCGAGAGGGGAGTGAGCACGCTCATCTCGGGCTTGCGGCCAAAGCTCTTGGATGCCAGGAGCGACTCGAAAATGACCATCGGGTAGCCCACCGCGATGGCGGACAAGAGAAAGAGGAACGGCAGCACGGGGGTGTACCAAAGGGGATGGACTTTGTAGGGAGCGATCAGGAGCAGACCGCCGAGGGAGGATTGATGCATGCAGGAGAGCACCACTCCCGCGATGATGAACAGGAACATGACCTTCGAGAGGGTGCGATCAAGAAAACGCAGCAGCCGGTCCACCGGGCGATTCAACGCGGCCAGGAAGCCCGGCAGGTTCACCGCCCCGATGAAGCGCTCGCAGACCACCGGGAGGAACTCGATATAGAGGACATTCAGGTAAACCACCACGCACATGCCGACCTCGAAGAGGACCGAATTCCCTTGCCACATCGAGGGCAGCAAGGGGTGGTGCATGTTGTAATAGCGCCCCAGGTCCACGGTGAGTCCGAGGGCCACGAATGTGTAGCCCAGCATGGCGGTGAGCAGCGCGGGTCGAACCAGGACTTCGTAGCGATGCCGATGAAAGATGTGGGTGAGCGCGGCGGCGGTGGTGAATCCGCCCGCGGCCAAGGCCACTCCGGTGGCGACATCGAGCGCGATCCAGATCCCCCAGGGATGCTCTTGATCCAGGTTCGTGGTGGCGGCCAGCCCGAAAAGGAAGCGGTAGATGGCGATCCCCACCGCAATCAGGGTGAAGGCGATCAGGAAGTAGACCCCCGGTGTCCAGAACTCGTGGCGGGCGGGCTCGGCGCGAACCGTGCTATGCGTCATTCGTCTCGCCCTCCATGTCGTGGCTGACCGGTGGATCATCTCCATTCCGGTAAGCCCACATCATCGCGCCCAGAAGCCCATAAAGGGTCAGAGGAGGAATCCCGAACTTGAAGATGGCATGCTGGATCGGTTCGGTGAGCGAGGGCAGCGCCCCGGGACCCAACTTGAGAAACCCCAGCTCTTCAAACTCCCTTGGAGCGAGATAGAGCCAGGAGGTCCCCCCGACCTCGTGTTCGCCATAGACATGGTTGATGTACCGCTCCGGATTGTCCGCGATCTTCTTATGGGCAAGTTCGAGCAGTTCGGAGCGTTGTCCGAAGGTGAGGGCCATTGGGGGACACATCTCGGCGCAGGCTGGGATCTTGCCCTCGTGGGTCACTCGTTCGTGGCAGAAGGTGCACTTGCGGACCTGGGGTGTAAACGGTTCGTGGTACTCGTAAGTGGGCACTCCAAATGGACACGCGACCATGCAGTAGCGGCAACCGAGGCATTTCCAGGCTTCATAAACCACCGCGCCGTTTTCCGCCACCTGGAGCGCTCCCACCAAGCAGGCCGAGGTGCAAGCCGGTCGCAGACAGTGCATGCATTGGATTTTCACCGAGATCGGCTTTTCCGGGTTGTCCGGGTTGGGGTAACGGTTGACCACCGTGAAGGAGTCCTCGTCCATTCTCCTCGGTGTGTCCAAGATCGAGAGATCCTCGAAGGCGCTGGGGGGCTGCCCCGTGAGCTCATGGGCGTGATCGCAGGCGTACTCGCACTTTCGGCAGCCGATGCATTCGGTGGTGTCCACCAGCATGCCCATGCCCTCGCCAAGCGAAGCGGAGGGGGAAGAGGCATCCGACCTGTCGGGGGAGGCCACCGCTCCAGCGGCGCCCAAACCGAGGACCTGAAAGAAACCTCTGCGGCTGACTTTCACGGGGGCGGCCTCCTCGTCGCTGACCGGAAGGGGAGGAATCAACTTATTCCGGTACTGTATTGATATTATAGGTCTCTTAGAGTCCGCATTCAAGCGTTCCGCGCGCGCGATGCTTGAGAGACTGGCCCGAGAGGGATAGTATCGGGGTCAAGAGATGGGGTAGAGGGGGGAGTGCATGCCACATCTGGTGGTGGTGGGAAGTTCCAACACCGATCTCGTCGTCCAAGCGCCGCGTTTTCCAAATCCGGGAGAGAGCCTCACCGGGGGTGTTTTTGCTCAATTCCAGGGGGGGAAGGGCGCGAATCAGGCGGTGGCCGCCGCGCGCGCCGGGGCGAAAGTCACCTTCGTGGGGCGCGTGGGGCAGGATGATTTCGGGCGAATCGCCCTGGCCGCGCTCGGAGCCGAGGGGATCGACACCCGTTTGACCATCCAGGACCCCAAGCTCGCCAGCGGCGTGGCCTTGATTGTGGTCGATGCGGGTGGGGAGAATATGATCGTGGTGGCGATGGGGGCTAATGATGCGATCTCCCGGGAACAGGTCGATTCCGCCACGGAAGTCCTCTCCGAGGCGGACGCTGTCTTGACTCAGCTGGAGATGCCGATCGACACGGTGGCGCACCTTGCGGAAACGGTGGACCGCGTGGGGGCGACCCTGATCCTGAATCCAGCCCCCGCCCAGCCCATTCCGGATTCCGTGCTGCCGTGTGTGGATGTGCTCACTCCCAATTTGGTGGAACTCGAGACCCTCACTCACATGCCTGTAGAGAGCGTGGAGGAGGTGGAGCGGGCCGCGCGCTCCTTCCTCAAAAGGGGGGTGGGCGCGGTGGTGGTCACTCAGGGGCGCGAGGGGTGCATGGTGGTGACCCCGGAAGAGGGCTGGTGGAGCCGTGCGCTGCCCGCGGACGCCCGCGACACGGTCGGAGCGGGGGACTGTTTTTCGGGGAATCTGGCCGTGGCCCTGGCCGAGGGGAAAAGCTTGCGGGAGGCGGTGCGTTTCGCGACTGTGGCGGCCGGGATCTCGGTCACCCGTCTGGGAGCCCAGCCTTCCATGCCCCACCGTCGTGAAATCGAAGAGGTCCTCGCGGAGGTGAGCCTATGATGAGTATCCTGATCGGGACCCTGCTTGTCGCGATAGGAACGGGGATGGTTTACTCGGTGATCCGGTCGCTACGCCCCGAAGCGCGTGTCCGCCCTCGGATGGATCCCGCCGTGTTCGCCACCCTCGATCTGCGGGCGCCCGAATACCGCGCGAAATCCGCTCCACCGAGCCCGTTCGCCAAGCTGCGTGGAGAAGGGCGAGCAGTCGAGCCACCCCGTGAGCCACGCTCCGAGGCGTCAACGGGACTGTTCACAAGAGACCGCGAGGACCGCATCCCCCGCGAGGGGCGACCCTCTCCCGCGCTCCGAATCCATGGGATCGATCCGGATGAGGACGCGGAACAGAAGACGCTTGGCCTTTGATGTCCGCGCTTGTGGAAAGTCAGCGTTTGGCCCAATGGCGCGGCCTGCTTGCTCCGTCGACCGTGTTTGTCGTGACGGCGATCATTCTTGTGGGGACAATCCGCGATTATGGAATCACTTGGGACGAAGCGGAGATCAATTTCCCAGCCGCGCGTAACCAGGCGGACTGGTTCCGGACTTTTCTGAGCACGGGAGAAGGACTGAGCGAGCCGGGCGTTCGCCGAGGTTTTGAAACCGAATCAGACCACCCTTCCCTGCCTCGGACTTTAATGGCGCTGCCGCGAGTGGCCCTCCCGGAAACGGTCGGCGACCGGGTGGCCTTCGCGGCCTTCACCTCGCTGCTCGTTTCCGGGTTCACCGCGTTCTTCTTCTCGGTTCTGTGGAGACGATACGCTCTCGGCCCGGCGCTTATGGCCAGCGCGGTCCTGCTCCTGCATCCACGCTGGTTCGCCCACGCTCATTTCGCCGAATACGACATCCATATTGCCGTGGCCTGGTTTCTCGCCGCCCATGCCTTTCACAAGGCCATGCTTCGGGACCCCTCCCCCGGGGATTGGAAGGGCTCTTGGGGCGGACACCTGCTCGCGGCCGCCGTGTTTGGATACGCCCTTTCGGTAAAGCTGCACGCCTTCTTCCTGCCCTTTCCCCTGGTGGCCTGGGCGCTTGTCACAAGGCGCTGGCAGGTGTGGAAGTGGGTTATGGCGAGCGCGGTTGTGGCCCCGCTCGTTTACCTGCTCACCCAACCTTATCTTTGGTGGCACACGGTGGATCGCCTAGTCCAACGCTTCTCGGACTACAGCGCCAAAGTTCCGATGACGGTCTACTACTTGGGCGAGCAATATCCCGGAAATGTCCCCTGGCACTATCCGTGGGTGATGCTCGCGGCCACGCTTCCGCCCGGACTAGCGGTTCCTCTCGTGGCCCGCGCGCTGAGGCCTCTGCTCTCCTCCATCACGCCGCAAGAGCGGAAGGATGGGTGGCTCGGATTCGTGGCCCTCAACGCGGTCACCGTTCCGCTTCTGTTCGCATGGAAATCCCCTTATGACGGAATTCGGTTCTTCCTGCCGAGCCTGCCCTTCCTGGCGGTCCTCGCGGCGGAAGGATACTCCTCGCTTTCACGGGTTTTCACCGAACGGCTCGGAGAGCTTGGGGGGAGGTTGTGGTTGGGGACGGTGGCTGGCCTGCTGATCGTCTGCCAGGGCTACACCTGTTTCCGCCTGCACCCGCACCAGCTCTCCTACTACTCTTTCCTGGTCGGGGGGGTGCGCGGCGCGAACGCGCTTGGGCTTGAGACCACCTATTGGTGCGACTCCCTCTCTCCCCGTTTCCTAAGGGAATTGATCCCACTTCTTCCCGATAACGCCCGTGTGGCCACTCACGCCTTGGACGAGCATCCTCTGCTCGAACAGCAACGTGAAGGATTGCTGCCGCCGGGCTGGACATTCGTCAAGGTTCCCCCGGCGCATGCCCGCATCCTGCAGTTCCGTCAGGGCTTTTTCGGCCCCGCCGAGCAAGCGCTTGCCGAGCAGGGTGTTCCTCTGGCCGAAGTGGCGATTGACGGAATCCCCCTCGTTCGCGTGTATCGGGGCCCCTAGAGATCCCCACAATTGGGTTCAGGAGGCGCTCTTGTGACCAAGATTTCCCTACTGACGGTCGTGGTGGCGGCCCTCGCTTCCAGCGCCCCCGCCAACGACACCGCGCTTGTCCTCGAGGACCACTCAGGGAAGGACCTCAGCGCGCGGGTCACCGAGGGACCCACGCTCAGGGGGGAGGGGTTTCAGGTCCGGCTTGGTCGCGCCGGGACCCTCCAGGTGGAAATCGGCACGGACTGGTATGTCCTCGAAACCAACCTCTCCTTCCCAGGCGACCCCATCGGTTGGAACAGGCTCGGAGAAGACCCGACAACAGAGGGTTCCGAGTGGAGGGTCGATCCCCCCGTGGGTCGAGAGGATGGGATTCTCCAGGCCGCCAAAGGAAAACACCATTCCATTGAACGGAAGGCGGCCATCGCGGGGCATCGCGTGGAGGTGTCCGACACGATCACCAACCTCGCGAATCAGGATCTCGCCATCCTCTATCGCCAGGAGTGGGCGGCCCCGACCCCCTTTCAGCCGCTCCTGCTCGCGGGGCAGGAGATCGCCGGGATTCGCAAAACCTCCGAGAACCCCACTGCGTTACTGGGTCAGTCCGACAGCGGCCTGGGATGGTTGGCGGAGGATGACATCCTCCGCTTGCAGATGGAGGCGGCGGCCTCGGCGAACCTGCTACGGATCTCCGTTTCCCATTTCGCGCTTCGCCCAGGAGAGTCCCACACCTTTCGATACGCCCTCTATCCGCGACAGAAAGGGGGCGACTACTGGTCGTTCATCAATCAAGCGAGACGAGACTGGAAGGTGAACTTCACCGTTCAAGGCCCCTTCGACTATTTCGACCTGACTCGCGACATGGACCTGGTGAGGGATCGCGAGCGCCTCAAGGCTTACCTGGAGCGAAAGAAGCTGGGCGTGGTGGCGTTTTCGCCATGGGTGGATTACGACAACTACAATTACCGGACCGGAAGACCCACATCCCGCGAGGAACTCAAAGCGCTCGGGCGCGAAGCGCGCGATGCCTTCAAGAGTGTCGCCCCGGAGATCCTCTGCATCGGATGTATCGAGGGGAACCTGGTTTCCCTTCCCCCCCAAGCGCAGAAAGCCCTGTGGGACAGCTCCCCCGACCGTCCCCAGAACCAGTATCCGCTTTCCGAACCCCAGATGGAGATTCTCCGCTCGTTCGATCTGCCCTGGAACGATTGCTTATTGGTCAATGAGGACGGCCGGTGCCGGTACGAGCTCTACTATCGCGGTTCCGGGGATCGACGAATCCCGATGATCGCCATCGCGGTTTACGCCGCTCCGGGGAATGGACAACACCGGTACTGGATGGATCAGGCGCGGTTTCTCATCGAGGAGGTCGGGCTTGATGGTCTGTACATCGATCAGTTCAGTCTGGCTTTCAACGATTCCCAACGCTACTCCCATGAGAATTGGGATGGTCGGACAGTGGATGTGAATCCGAGCGCGGGAGAGATCGCTCGACGTTATACGGATGGAGCGCTGGTGGGGATCGAGGCCCGCCGCGAACTCGCGGAATATGTCCTCGCGCGTGGAAAGTACATGTTGGCGAACACCTTTCCCGCGGTCGAACGGATGCAGTCGGTCCCGATCCATCGCTTCAACGAATCGGAATGGAGCTTCAATCTGTTCGGCTGGGAGGAGGGAGACAAGCCTCCCCTGGCGGCTTACCCGTGCGAGGGACACCTCAGCACTCCGATTTCATTGGGGGTCCGACCCGGACGCGACGGAGACAGCCGCGCCGCCGAGAACTACGCCCGCCTGATTCATAAGGCCGCCATCGCGTATCTTCGGCACGGTCTGCTGTACTACCACTACGGCACTTCCATCCCGGAGGAGGGTCCGGGGGCGGGGCAATATGGCGCGCTGAATCACATGTTCCCGATCACTCCGCTGGAGATTCGAGAAGGCGCGGTGATCGGACAAGAACGGATCGTGACCTGCGTATCCGGCGAATTCCGACTGAAGAAGCGCACGGAACCGCTGATCCGCGTGTTCGATATTCGTGGGCTGCCGGTCTCCGTGGACACTGAGATTCGGAACCAAGATGGGGAATGGTTGATCCGTCTGAGCTTGCGGGACTGGGCCGAAATCGGCGTGATCGAGTAGAACAACAACAAGAGGCGTCCTCCCGCGCGCGACGGTCCAAGCCCGCAATCCGTGTTCTACGGCGTGGTCGCGGGAAAAACCTCGCGGTCGTAGACAATAATGGCCGACTTCTTCAACTCCTCCAAAGCCTTGCGCTGCTCTTCAAGGGCGATTCGTCGGCGCACCAGGTTGTAGATGCTCTGCTTGCTCTTGACCTTCGCGATGCAGAACCACCCGGTGATGCGGATGACTTGAGGATTCACCTGTCCGGCGTCCAGCTCGAAGAGCGGCGCGAATTCGGGGAACGGGTTGGTGGGGCTGATCAGATCGAGGAACCCCTTGCGACCCTTGGATTGGTCGTGCTGGGAAAACTCCTCCACCAACTGTTCGAAGGGCTCCCCCACGCGAGCGCGCGCCAGAACCTTTTCGGCCTTGCGCTGGACTGCCTCCACCGCCGCCGGATCGGATTCGTCGGGAATCCGTAGGAAGACAAACTGAACCTCCGGGGCTCCGCCTTCCTCGAGGACCCCCTTGTGCTCCTCCAGATACTTGTCGACCTGAGCCTGGGACACCGGAGTGAGGAGGTACTCATCGATCCAGGCTTGACGCGCCTGTTGAACCAGAATCTGGCGCTTTCGGTCCGCGATCATCGCCGCGCGGAACTCTTCCACGGTCTGGCTCTCTTGGGCGAGTCGCGCGCGAAATTCGGCCTCGCCGACCTGTTTGCGAAGCTGGTCGAGTTGCTCATCCACGGTCTTCTCGGCGAATCGAGCGGCGGTCTCCTCACGGAGGTCTCCCTTGAGCCGGTTGACGATGAGCTCCTCCTCGATCAGATCCTCGATCGCGCGGCGCTTCACAGCTCCTTCCGGGGGAACCTTGCCCTTGGTGGGGCTGTCGGGGCGGGCGTAAAGGCGATTCAGGTCTTGGACCTTCTGATTGAGCTCGCGAAGGGTGATGACCGAGCCATTGACCGAGGCGACCACGCGGTCGAGGGTCTGAGCAGCGGAGCTCGATGTCAGGACGCAGCTGATCGCGGCCAATCCGCGCAGGATCCGAGTCGTGCCGAACTTGTTGAATGTCATCCACATAAGAGAGCGGCCCCCCGAATCATGATGACTCGGGGGGCCGAATTGGGCAACCGGTTCGCTCAATGCGATTACTGCTGAGGGCTGGGCCTGACGATCTCCAGGTCGCGGGCCACATCGAAGCCGAAGAAGGGCGCGTCGTGGATCTTCGGCGCTTGGCCGCCGGTGTGGACTCCCCCGAAGCCATCGAGGACATACAGGCCGATAACCGCCCCGACCTCATCGATCGAGAGCTCCAAGTCACGCGCGATGTTGAATCCGAAGAACGGCACGCCGCGGGTGGTGTCCGCGACAAAGTCGCCATCGGTGATTCCTCCGGTGACAATCTGCCCGAACTTCGAGAGCACAAAGGCCCCCTCGACCGCCAGCGTGGACGGATTCTTCACCAGTTCGATGTCGATGAAGACATCCTCATCCGGCAGGAACGGCGGAGGCGGAACAATCGCCGGGGCCGCGCCGAGGTTGGAGACTCCGCCTCGGCCATCCAGGATGTAACCGCCCTTCACGGTCCCATCCGGCTGGTAGTAGAGCTCCAGGTCGCGCGCAAGGTCGCCGCCGAGGGCCACGCCGATCAGCGGATCGGCCCCGCCGAAGGTGTAGATGCTCCCCGCGCCATCCAGCATGTAGACCCCCACCTTCGGACCGGGCTGAGTCGGAGACACCTCGATGTCCTTGGCGTAATCGCCCGAGAACGGGGTGAACCCAGTCTGGTCGACCGGTAGGACATCACCAAGGCCCGCAATCTGGCCGGTCCCGGTCATCCGGTAGAAGCCGGTCGGGGAGGCGGTGAATTCGGGCAGGGCCGGATCGCCGACCACGAAGCCGGTGTCCAGAGCGCCATTGGCGCGATAGAAGCCCGGCTCGAGGTCACGCGCCACGCCATCCGGGAGGAAGGTCGGTTGGAGCGAATCCGCCACCCCCTCCAGGCCGTTCCGCATGGTGACCCCACCGAAGGCGTCGAGGACCGCGTAAGTCACGATCTCCACCGAGATCGGGACAATGGCGCTCTTGTTGCCGGCGAGGTCGACGGAGCGGACATAGACCGTGTCCCGCCGATCCGGGAACAGGTATGCGCCGCTGATCACATCCGGCTGCCTGAGGAGAGGTCCGATGTTGACCGCGTCCCAGGCTCCGTTGTCATCCGAGTAGAAGTTCCCGAACACCAGGACCGCGTTCAGATCGGCGGAGACCAGAACCCGCGAATGCCCCTCCACCGCGCGGTTCATGCCGATGATGTAGGCGTCGGTTTGCGGGTTCTGGGAGACCACGTAGATCTTGGTCGGATCCGGGTTGGGAATCGCGACATCCAGCGGGAGGCGCGCGGGCTGGGATTCGTTACCGAACTCATCCTCGGCGGTGAACCAGACTGCGGCCGTGCCCACAACCGCGGGCGGATTCACCGAGTTGTCGGCGTGATTGTCGCCGATTGAGGTCTCCGGGAAGGAGCCTGGGGTCGGCACGCTGTTGAAGCCGCCGGCCGGGACCAGGATCGGGAAGCCGGGCAGCTCGCTGTTGAGGGAAGGCTCGTTGTAAGCGTGGAGCCACAGGTCCTCCTCGCCCTGACCAACCGCGCCGCGACGCCCGCGAACGGTGTCGTTGAACGCCCGTCCGCGCTCCACCAGGACAAACTCATCCAGGTTCGGAGTGGCCGGCGGCACTCGGTCGGCGGTGTCGATTTCGACGATCTCGCTAACATTGCCGTGCTCGTCAATGGCGACCACATAGCTGATCGGAGCGCCCACGCGTCCGACATCGATGGCCTGGAACGCTCCCGACCCATCCGAGAAGGCCACGCCAAGCAGCGGAGTCCCAAGGATCGAGTTGGTGAAGTCCAGAACCGAAGTGCTGAACTGGATGGTGCAGTTCGACGGAACCGCGCCCTCGATGCCCCGGATGGTGTTGTGATTCGGGTTGTCGGCGTTGAAGAGGATCCGCTCGGCATCCGGAGTCGCGATCGAGATGTCAAAGGTGAGGCTCACCGCGGTCGACCGATTGCAGGCCGAATCCTCAGCCACCAGGTACATGCGTTCGAATCCGGCCAAGTTCGCACCGACTTGGAAGTTGAAGCCGAGGGTCGAGGCGCTCCAACCGCCGGTGGCGTTGGCGAGCTCGATCGGCGAATACCCGCCGCCGACCTCAAGCAACAGGTCGGGATCGGCGAACAGGCGCACGCGAGCGGTGTCCTCCGGATCCACCGCGCCGGGGAGGCCCTCGATCAGGTCTTCGCCCGTTCCGAGCTGGTGAAGAACCACGTTCTGGAGGTCAACCGGCGGCGGCGGAACGAGGTCGTTGACCGACCTGCCGTTTTCGCCATCCAGTACGAGCGGCGGCCCGAAGTTGAAGGCCGCGTCGCTGCACGCGATCCACAGAACCTCATACAGGTCATCCCCGATCGAGACCGGACCGAAGGCGCCGCTGGCGTCCGCGACGGTCGTGGCCACAAGCTGGGTCAGATCGAAGTCGGAGTAAATCTCCACGGTGCAGTTCGGTTCCACCGCTCCCGGAAGACCCACAACCTGGTCATCCGAGCCGGGGCAGGCCGACAGGACTTCCACCAGATCTCCGACCGGAGCGTCCGGCGCGAAGATGTCGTTGAAGAGGCCGAATGGGAAGCTCAGGTTACCCGCCTCATCTTCGCTGGCGAGGACCACGAACGGGTTCTGGTTATCACCGACTCGCAGGTCATAGAAGAAGCCCAGACGATCGGTGCGGATCGCGTTGTCCTCACGGTCGATCCGGTTGTTCAGGTAGGCGTCGGCGTACGCGCGGACGACGGTGAACGGATCCGTGAACCCGTAGATCGTGTCCTCGACTCCGGGCGGATTCTGGACCACGGCCACCGCGAGGAATTGCGGGCCGACCACGTCGTTGATCGCGGAAGCGATCACGTTCGAGGTGTTCCCCGCCTTATCAACGGCGCAAGCCAGGACCTCCTGGACCTTGTTGTCGCCGATTCGGACGCCCTCGATTCGGAAATCGTCACCCGGCACTCGCTGGGCAAGGATGCGGGCGGTCGGCGGGATCTGGACTCCGACGCCCGTATCCACCAGGACGCTTGAGCGGCGATTGGCCTGATACATGAGAATCGTCCCATTCTCCACCGAGGCGGTGACCAAGCGACCGTAGGTGTCGATCACCGGACCCACCATGGTGGCGGCGGGTTCGAGGAGACTGGCCTGAGCCAGCACCAGCGCGCCGTCGGTCCCCGGACGGAGCTCGGAGACGCGCTGAGGCACGATCCGTTCGCCGAGGAAGTCGAGTCCGGTCTCGCCGAAGTGCAGGCCGCCGCGACGGTCGAGGGCGAGACCCGCGGGTTCGGCCAGGTTGACCAGGACCAGGTTCAGGGTGGAGGTGGTCAAGTCAAACGAGAACACCTGACCGCTGAACGGATTCCCCGGAGTCGCAAGCAGCGAGATATAGAGGGTGGACACGCCATCAAAGGCCAGCCCACGTCCCTGCTCGGTGATGCCCGCGAGCAGCGGGGTCAGCGTGGCGAGCGCCGTGTCGTAGGCGAACACCTGGGCGCCCGATTCCGTGATGAAATACAGGACATCGGTCGCGCCGAAGGTCATGCCCGCAACCGGGGCCGGGATTGCGAAGTCGATATCCTGGAGCACCAGGCCCGTGGTGGTCATCTCGGTCAGACGGACCTGGGATGGGCTGCCCGGATTCCGGGAAGCGACCCACAGATTGCCTTGACCGAGATTGGAGACCGCCAGCCCGGTCGGCTCCACCAGACCCGTGTGGACCGTGTTAAAGGTTCCGAACTGATCGAGACGGTAGATCACGTCATCGGCCCCCATCGCGACGCCGTCCCAGTTGCTGAAGTAGACGGAGCTTGTGGCGTCAGCCGCGAGACCGTGGAGGTTGAAGTTCGGAGCCGTGGTGAGTGTCCCCGGAGACTCGCGGTTGAGGGTCGGAGACTCGGTGAACACCTTCACGCACACCACTTCGTCCACCTCGGCGGAGTCGATGTCGATCTGGACATCGACCTCGTCCTCAACCCTCGGGAAGGTTCCCGGCTCTTGCGGGAACTGCTCGAAGATCGAGAGTTCGGTGATCAGCGGAGCGGTGATGTCGATGTGGGCGTGAGCGGCGCCGCTGCTGTTCCCGGCGGCGTCGCAGGCGATCACATAGACAGTGTCCAGCGAACCCGGAGTGAAGCTGTTGTTGTCGCCGATATAGATCGGTCCGACACCCGGGCCGGTGACCGGAACAAGCGCGATCAGGCTGGTGAGGGCCACATCCTCGTAGACCTTGACCAGGCTGGTGTCGGCGCTGACCCAGGCGGTGAGGGTGTCATCGACGGGCACGCGCGTGCAGCCGCTTCCGATGGTGTTGTTGTGGACGGTCACCTGCGGCTCGCCCGGTGGGGCGGTGTCGTTGCCGATTGCCAAGTCGTCGCTCTCATTGCAGGCGGCGTCCGCGACGGTCACATAGAACGTGGAGCTCAAATTGTCGCCCAAATTGAGCGTCCAGCAACCATCCGCGGCGCCATCGTCGATATCCTCGACGGAGTCGACGACGTTGAAGAGGCTATCGTCGCGGTAGACCACCACGGTGACCGCATCCGGATCGGAGGGCTTGGCGATCAGGATGTCATCCGTTCCGGGCGGATTCGAGAGAATGGTCACTTCCGCGCTGGTGAGCGGCGCGGGCGGGACAATGTCGTTCACGACGTTCACCGACGGGCTGGTGTTGCCGGAGAAGTCGGTCACAACCACCCAGACATCCTCGTAGAGGTTCGCGCCGATGGGAACCTGGAAGAAGCCGTTGCCGACGAAATCCAGCTCCGAGCCGATCAGGTCGGTTAGACCCGGGTCGGCGAAGGCCCACGCTTGGACCACATCCGGATCGTTCGGATCAGGGCGGACGATCACATAGTCATCCTCGTGGAAGCAGTTGGAGTCCACGGTGACAGTCGGCGTGGCGGGCGGGGTGAAGTCGTTGGCCACCGCGAACCCATTGTTGGAGATGTCCGCGACGTTGCCCCACGGATCGACACCCAGGACGACATAGCTGTAGGGCGCGCCGCCGATGGTGTCGTTATCCAGGAAGAACGTTTGCGGATCGAAGCCTCCGCCGTTGTAGAGCGAGGTCGCGGCCTTGAAGGCGACCACCTTGATGTTGTTGAAGATGGTCGCGCCTGGGGCCCAAGCCACCGGACTTTCGTCGATGTTGCGGATGGTCAGTTGGTCTCCCGAGAGGCTGTAGTTCGGGAGGTTGACCGGATCGACGGACTCGGTGGCGGATGGGATCAACCGGTTCCGCGTGGTGTCGATCACCTTGAGGAGGTCCACGTCGATGGCCGAGGTGGCCAGCGTGAGGGTGACCGTGGCCGCGTTCGGGGCGAAGCAGATCACCGGGCAAAGCGCTTCGGAGATCTTCTCGTTGTCGAAGTGGCTGAGGAACTCGATCGGGTCCCCGCCGAGGCGACGGTAAATGTCGTAGCCGGTCACGCCGACCTGATCATAGGGCGTGGAATCCCAGAACAACCCGATATCCTCGGAGAAGGGATCGGGATGCGCCTGGAGGGTCTCGATCGGCTCGGGCGGAGTCGTGTCGAAGGCCACCGCGGTGGCGTCGCCGACCAGCACGCTGGTGGAGATCAGCGAGCGATTCCCCGCCGCGTCACGCGAAACAACCGCATAAGAATAGGAGTGGCCCGGCAGCGCGGTGTGGTCCACAAAGGTGCGGTTATCGGTGAGGTAATCCACGAGCACCACATCCGTCGGCGCGGGAAGAACGGTTCCCGTGATATCAATGGTCTCTCCGGTGGCCGCGAGGACCTGATAGGACTCGCCGGTGGTCTTGTTGAACACACGGCTCACGGATCCCACATTGAGCGGATCCATGAAGAGCACGAGCAGGTTCGGGGTGGCCGCGCTGATCGAGGCTTTTTCGGCGACCACCTGAGTCGGCTGCGGACGAAGGGTCCCGGTCGGGGTGGTCATGTCCGGAAGGATGATGTTGACCACGGTCCCGATCAGGAGGTCCGGATCGCGCACGATGTCTCCATCCGGCTCACTGACCTCGCTCTCCGCGATGGGGCCGGAGCGCTGGTCGCGGAAGATCTCCCAGACCGAGATCGCGATGTTGTCGCCGGTGGGTCGGACCGGGCCGCCGCCGACCGGAACGCTCGGGATATCCCACGAAAGCAGGATGCCGTCATCCGGCTCGCCGGCCCGGACGCGCAGGTTGGTGACCGGGTACGGATCCACCAGGTCATTCGGGGCCGCCGCGACAATATTCGAGATGTTCCCGGCGAGACCCACGGCAAACGGCTCGCAGGCGTCATTGGTGGCGAGCGAGTTGCCGGACCAGCCGTTTCCAGCCTGGTCAAAGGCCACGATGAAGTAGGCGTAGGTCCCCTCGGGCGGGACGCTGGTGTCAAGGAACTCGGTGATCGGCTGACCGTTGCCGTCGTAGGCGCAGATCACGCCGATCAGGTCGAAGTCGGTGAACGGATTGGCGTCGAGAACATCATCCACCGTGGTTCGGGTGCGGTAGATCTCGTAGCCGATTGTTCCCACGTTATCGATGGGGATGTACTCCCAATCGAGGCGGACATCGGGGGTGCCGAAGAGCGCCTGGGCGGTGATGATCGTCCTAGTCGGCGGGATCACGTCCAGATTGATCAGCGGCCCGAAGACCGGATCGAGGCTGTTCCCGGCGTGGTCGCGGGTGATGGTTTTCAAGTAGAAGTAGTCATCCGAGCCGGGCGTGGTCGCGGGCAGGGAGGACACATCCCACACAAAGGTCCCGGTGGCGCAGCGAAGCGCGCTGGCCTTGGAGAGCGGGATATAGCCGCCTCCGGTCACGTCCACTATCTCGGTGGCCACATCGATGAAGTTGCTGAAAGCAAGGAGGGCCGGGGTGGCATCCGCCGGACCCGTCGCATAGTACAGCTCCACGCTGGCCACGCCGGAGGGCGAGAAGTCGATATCCGGCTCAATGCCCGGATTGAACTCGTCGCAGGAGGTCGCTTGCGGAATGACCGGGAAGGCCAGGGTGCCGCCCAGGATGTTGGGGAGTTCGGCCAGAGTGCCGGGGAAGGCGGTGTTGAAGGCCTCGTCCCAGGCGTCCATGTTGAACATCTCGTTGCCGGTCCACACCAACGGGTTGGTGTAGGACCACAGCAAGCCGCCGCCGGTGCCGTTGGCGATGATATCCTCGGCCGGGTAATACGGGTCGGGGTCATCGGCCAGCGGAGTCTGGTTGTCGATGATGAAGCGATCGAGAAGGACCACGGTGGTGGCGTTGGCGCAGTTGTCGGTGGCGCTCACGACGAAGTCGATGTAGGCGCTGCCGGTGGCGGGCAGGGTGAGGTTGGCGGGCGCGAAGCTCGCGGTTCCGGTCACCACGCCATTAACCGCGGGGGCGAGACTGAGCGTGAAGGTGGCGTCCGTGGCCGAGCCACCCAGCACGCTGAACAGACCGGTGAGCGTGGGCGGATCGGTGGTGACATTCAGGCCCGTGCCGAAGTCCTCAAAGCGGACGGTAAGATCCACCGTGGCCGCCGAACCGCTTGTGGCGGCGAACGGCAGCGAGGCCAAGTACGGCACGCGCGGCGCGCGGATATCCACGGTGAAAGTGATCCCACGGATCAACATGCCGGTGGCCGATTCGACATTCGGAGTCGGAACGGCGCCGTCATAGGCTTGCGAGATCACGCGAATCTGGCCTTCGCCGTCAGGCAGAATCTGGCGCAGCGTGGCCTCGGTGATCGTGGCGCAGGCGATGGCCGCCGAGGTCGGCAGGACACTGGTGTCGGGGAAGGTCAGCAAACCACGCCGGACCAAGCCGGTGGTGATGTCGGTGGCGGTGTTCACCAAGAGCGCGCTGGCGGGTCCGACTTCCACGTCGTAGGCGAACAGATCCACCCGCGACATTGGGCAGGGGGCCGTGTCGGTCACCGCCGCCGCGAGCTTGTAGGGCAAGTCGTTCAGGCAGATGGTGCAGTCATACAGGGCCGGGGCGGCCGCGACCGCGCAGACCGTGGCGCCATCCGGAATGAAGAAGGTGTTGAGCTCAAAACCCGCGTTAAAGGCGGCCTGCTCAAAGGTGGTGGCCACCTCCCGAATCACGTTGCCCATCGGCTCGATTCGACCATGGAACAGGCGGGTCCCGCTGAAGCCCATGCCGACCGTGCGGAAGGAGGGGAGGCCGGGCGTAATGAAGTTGGTTCCGCCGGGGAAGGATTCGAAGAACCGATCCCTCGGCGGCGGCGCTCCGGCGGGATCAAACCGTTCGGCGAAGAAGGTTCGTCCGAAGGCCCCCGAGCCGACCGCGACCACCTCAAGCTCCGCGCCCGGCAGCGGGAAGAAGGCGGGCTGAGCGCCGAGATACGCGCCGGTGGCCGCATCCAGCACATAGAGCTGGTCATCGCTGGCCTGCTCGTTGATGTACAGCCGGCCGCCCTCCGCGCCCATTCCGGCCACCACGGTCACGCTCGCGGGCAGAGTTAATGTGGCGGTGAGAACGATGGAACCCGGAACGCTGACGTCATAGACAAAGATGGTGTTCGCTCCGGAGGCGGAATTGGTGTCGCCGTAATAGAGCCTGTCGTTGTCATAACCAAGCGCGCAGCCGGTGGCCGAGGAGATCTCCGCCGGGAGCATCAGGCTTCCCACGACCTCCGTGTTCAAGAGGTCGCTGTGGTCCGGATCGATCTCATACAGGATGGTGCGCGAGACCGAGGCGATCTCGGTGACCGCCGCGATGAACAGGCGCGAGCAGATCGGCTGGGATTTCGGTTCAAGCGGGTCGTAGTAGAAGGTTTCGGGTGGGGAGCCGCCGAACTCGGAGTTCACGTTGGCCAGATTGATGGCGCAATCCCCCGCGGAGACATCGATGCCGAACCAGCCTGGCTGAAGGCCAATGGCGACCGGATCGACGAGCGACGCGAGAAGGATGCCCCCCTGGTTCGGACGATCCGGCAGGGTCCCCGTGACCGATCCGATCAGCGCGCCATTCTGGTAAATCGAGGCCGCGTAAGTGCAGATCCCGGAGTCAATCCGGTAGCCCATCAGACCCGCGTCATTGGCGGTGAACAGGACGCCGAATAGACCATGGAAACACTCCCCGACATACGAGTTGAAGGTGAACGGATCCACCACATTGAACAGCGCCACGGCCGGATAGGTCCGGTCGATGGCATACAGGCGATTGTCCGAGGGGCCGCGAGTGATCCCATTGCAGCCGCCGAAGGCCTTGGCGCTCACCCCAAACGGGTCGCCATCACCGCAGAACGTGGCGCTGATGGGAACGTTATACGCCCACGCTCCGGAGGCATCCAAGGGGAGTCCGACCACCTGGATGGAGGTTCCCTGGAACGCGAAAGAGGGGCCGATATCGAAGGTGTCGTTAAAGATCTCCCAGTGCGACTGATCGGAGACCGAGGCCTGTGTCGGCGCGCCGGGAAGACCCGAAAGGTTGGTTTGCGCGCGCTCAAGACCATTGGTCTGGACGCCGCCGGGGACATCCCCATAGCCGGAGATGTCTTGTCCGACCACGCCGGAGTTGATGCCCACCGCGCAGTCGAAGTAGGTCACGGCATTGGTGGAGACATAATCGAGCGCGACCGCGCCGGTGTTGTAGAGCGTGATGCTGAAGGTGTTCGTGCCGAGCGTGGAGTCATCCGGGACTGTGTCGTAGTCGATGATGAAGCGGTCGTCGTACTGACGATAGGTTGTGGTTCCACCGCTTGCTCCGGAGCCGTCGATCCGGCTCCAAAGCCCCATGATCTTGGGTGTCACCGCGTTGACCAGGGCCTGGGTCGGGACACCCGTGGAGATCGTTCCGGTTCCAAACTCGACCAGACCGCGCGCGGAGATGAACACCGAGTTCCAGCAACGGCCATAGAAGGGGAACTCGAAGCCGTTGGTGAACGGAACCTCCACGATGCTGCTGGCGTTGTGGATCATCGGGTTGAAGACATCCACCGGCGAAACCGCAGCCTCGGTGGTGGCGTCAAGCGGGGGAAGCACACTCCCACCCGGTCCGGGGTACCACAGGTCCACGCTGTCCGCGGTGGTAACCCCATCGGCGCGCAGGAAGACCACGGTTTCGTCGGTCAAGTCGTGGATCACGCTGTAGGCCTCGAACAATCCGTTGAAGACCATGTCGAATGGCCCGCCGGTGTTGATGTCCGGCTGAATCGCGGGCGCGCCGCCGCCGGGGGAGACGCCCACGAGGAAGCCGGTCAAAGTCAGATTGCCATATTCAATGACGATGGCGCCGTTCACATAAAGGGTCGCGGTGGCGCTGTTGGCCCCGAAGCTAAAGAACTCTGGAACGGATTCATAACGCACAACTGCCGCGCCCGAATACAAGTCCACGGAGACAGTCCCACCGGCGCCGGGGTTGAGGTCATCCCAGAACAAGGCAATGCGTGGGAGGCCATCCTCAAACTCCACCGGCGTTTCGCTGAAATCAGCGTCTCCGCCGCCGAAGGTGATGTACCCGTTGGACCCGACATACATGTCGGAATAGGTCCCGGAGTAGAACGGGAAGTTGAACGGCAGGTTGACCTGCGTGAAGGTATCATCACTGAGCGACAAGGCTGATGTGGAGATAAACGCGCCCAGGCTTCCCGGAACCGCCGCCGCGCCGGTGGCGTAGATCACGGATCCCGCCAACCCGGTGATGTCCACATCGCCGTTCACGATGGCTTCGTCGTGGTCCGCGATCTGAACGGGCGGGCCATTGAGATCCACGGTCACCTGGATCGCGTCGCACTGGGTCCCGTTGCCGACTTGGTCGGTGGCAAAGGCGATAATGTCATAGACGCCATCGCCAAGCGCGGCGAAATTGACCGAGAAGGCCACGGTTTCCACCATCGCGGACACGGCCGAAGTGCCGGAAGCGACCACACCGCCGCCGAGGTTGCGGACTTCATAGCCGACCTGGCCCGGGCAACCGCCGGTGTCCGTGGTGGTGATGATGATGTCGGTCGCGCCGAGAACGGTGTTGGCGTAGCTGATGCACGCGCCATCCGAGGGCGCGAGAAGGGCGCACTCCGGCACGGTCGGATCCAGGACATAGATCTCCGGAACGGCGCCGGGGTAGGTTTCGGTGACATTCGCCACATCCCGCGCGCAGTCGCGCACGACCATATTCAGGCCGAAGGGAACCAGCGAGACGACGTTCAGGGTCACATTGCTGACAGTGGCGCTGTAGAACAGGGGACCATCATCGGGACCCCAAGGGAGGATGTCGGAGAGCGGCATCACCCCCACATAAATGTCCTCGGGGCCGATCGCGGCGACCTGCACTCCGCCCTGCCACACCTCCAGCTCCACATCGCAGATCCCGGAGTCGATCCGCCAGCCGGGAACTCCCACATCGCTCAGGATGCCGTCGAGCTCCAGGGTCAGGTCGGAGCACCCTCCTGGAGTGACGTCCACATTCATGGTGACCGTCGGGTCGGTGACATCAAGGACATACACCTTGTTGGTCGCGGGGCCGCGGGTGTTGGCCGTGCAGCCGCCGAATCCGAGCGCGCAAACGCTGAACGGATCGCCATCCGAACAGAAGGTCGGGCTGATGACCAGGTTGGCCGACCAAGCGCCGGTGATCGGGTTAAAGGACCCCGGCGCGGTGAAGATCGTGCTACCCTGGAAGCCGATGACCGGGGTGACATCCAGGACGTTGGTGGCGTTGAAGACCTCATACTGGACCTTGTCGAGAACCGCGAACTGAGTGGCGGCGCCGGGAAGGCCGGAGATATCGATCGGATTCCTCAGCACCCCGTTGGTTACCAGCGGGATGGACTCATACCCATCCACCGGCTGGCCGGAAACGCCCCCAGCGACGCCGATGCCCACATTCGTGTCGGCGGCGGTGGAGAAATAGGTGATTGTGCCGTACTCGAATTGGACCGCGCCGGTGTTGTAGAGGGTGATGGTGATGTCGTTGATGTTCCCCGGCGCCCCGAGTGTTTCGGGAACGCTGTCGTAGATGACCTGGAAGCGATCATCAAACTGGCGATAGAAGGTTCCGCCGCCGAGGTGCCCGCCGATATCGGCGAAGAAGCCCATCACCTTGGGGGTCGGGCCGTTGACATTGGCGGGAGTGGGGGCGAAGACGCTGAGCGCGGCGGTGGTGTTCTGGCCGAACTCGAGAAACCCGTGGTTGCTGACCACCACGGAGTTCCAGCACTTGCCGAAGAAGGGGAACTCAAAACCGTTGGTGAAGGCGATTTCGATCCCTTGATCCGGTCCGCCGAGCGGATTGAATCCGACCGAAACCGGAGCCACGGCCGCTTCGACAGCCGGGGGCAGCGGGGGCAGCACATCGCCGTTGGGGCCCGGGTACCCGATGAGAACCGAGGTCGCGCCGGAGGTCCCAACCAGGTCGTTCTGTGGGAGGAAGGCAATCGACAGGTTGTCCAGATCGGCGGGGTTGCCGAGCGTCGTGAAGATTTCATAGCTGCCGGTGGCGCTCATGGTGACCGGGCTGGCGGCGCTGATGTCCACCGCGCTCACCGGACCCCCGAAGCCGGGGGCCACTCCGGCAAGGCCATCCGTGCTGTTCATCCCCTCGTACTCGAACAGGATCGCGCCGGTGGAATACAGGGTCACTCGGAAGGTGTTCTGGTCCATGATCCCAAACTGCGGGACATTGATCCAGCGGATGATGAGCCTATCGGCTTGTTGTTCGGAGGTGATGGAGCCCGCCGCGGCCGGGTTGAAGTCGTCCCAGAAGGGCGCGATGCGCGGAACTCCGTTGGTGAACTCCGCCACGGACTCGGTCGGGTCGGGGTCGCCGTTCTGGAAGGTCAGGTTGCCGTTCGAGTTGACCCACACGCTGTCATAGAGCACGCCGAAGAACGGGAAGGCGAACGAGCCGCTGAAGTTGACCTCGACCGAATCGTCATCCCCCGGCGTGAGGGCCGACTGACCGGCCGGAGTCCCCGGTCCCGGAAGCCCGGAGCTCCCGGAGGAGAAGGTCGGGACCGTGGAGAAGCCGTTGACCGAGAGGTTGTCGTTCACAATCGCTCGGAACGGATTGTTGATGGTGGTGAGCGGGCCGGTGGTGCGAACCGTGAAGGTGATCTGGTCGCACTGGCCGCCGTTGCCGACTTCGTCCGTGGCCTGGGAGATGAGGGTGTAGGTTCCATCGCCCAATCCGACCACGTTTTCGCTGAAGGTGAAGGTCGCGCTGGTCCCGGAAACGCCGACCGTGGCTGAGGCCACCACCGCGTTCAGGCTGTTGAGGATCCGGTAGCCGATCGCCGCGAGGCCGGAGCCGAGATCGGTGGCCGAGATGGTGATGTCGGTGGCCCCGAGCACGGTGTTATCGAAGCTGAAGCAGACTCCATCCTCGGGGGCATCGATCGAACAGGTCGGGGCGGTGAGGTCCACGATGACCTCGAAGGTCACGCAGCAGATGTTGGCGGTTCCGGTGGCGCCATCCACCAGGCAGACATTGATGTCGGACACATCTCCATCCCCGAGGCCGTAGGCCGTCGGGTCGAAAGGCGAATTGATCGGAGTGCTCCCGAGCGCGGGCGGATCGGAGGTGAAGAGAACATCCGTGGCTCCGGTCAGCAAGGCCGTGGCGTTGGCGGCGGTCACCCCCGTGTCGAAGGATGAGGAGGCGTCGTCATCCCCCAAGGTCGCGGAAAGAACCAATCCGGCGGCCCCCACAAAGACACTGGAGCCCGCGGTCGGGAATCCGAGAACCGCGCACGAGGAAGTGTCGTCCACAAAATAGTTTTCGGTGTCGCTGCCCTGCAGGTTGGCGGCATCCACCGCGTAAGCGGTAACCGAAAAAATCTCGTCATCCGAAAGCAGCGGATCGACCGGGATCACGGCGCTCCAATTCACATTGAACGCGCCGGGGTTGTCCACGGTCGCCACCACGACCGAGGTTCCGCTGTCGGTGGTGTATTCCACGGTCACCGCCTGAACCCCGGAGCCGAGGTCGGAGGCGGTCCCCGAAAGCAGGAAGCTCACGTTCACTCCCACATTGGGCGGAAGCGGGCTGGTGATGTCCACCACGGGCGGAACGGTGTCCACTCGGACCACGACGGAATCGCAGACCGTGGCGTTCCCGACCGTGTCCGTGGAGCTCATGATCAAGGTGTACAAGCCATCCGCGCCCGGATTGACCAAACCGGTGACCTGGGTCACCCCGCAGATGGTGGTCACTCCGACCACTTCCACGCAGGATTCCAGGACACCCGCCGCGCCCACATCCGTGGCTTGGCCGATAATCGAGATGGCGGTGACCACATCCCCGGAGGCGGGAGAGATCAGGCTGCAAATCGGCGGCTCATAGTCCGCGGTGACCGTGGCCGAGGCCCCGAAACACTCGTTACCCACGTCAACCGCCCCGTCTCGAGCCTCGATCGTGATAATCGATGTTTCCCCGTGGTTCAGATTGAAGTCCAGGGTGGGGAGGATATGGATACCACCCAAGGCGGGCGGAGGACCGGATGTGTAAACCTCAGTCGCCCCGTTCAATAGAGCGGTCAAAGTGACTTGGTTGATCCCGGCGTTGCAGGCCCCGAGGAAATCATCATCGTCGGCGGAAACGATGAAGGCGCCGCCCCCGGGACCGAAAACCGAGGGCGCGCTGATGAAGGCGATCGGGCACAAGTTGTCCACGCAGAAGCAGGATGTGGCGACTCCGACCAGGCCACAGTCATCCAGCGCCTCCACGGTCACGTACAAAATTTCATCGTCCGCGAAGAGCGGATCCACCGGAACAACGCCGGTCCAAGCCGAGGTTCCCGAGGCCAGAACAAAACCGGACCCCGTGCTGGTGGAATAGTTGACCGTCACGCTCACGATGGTGGCGTTGGCGTCCACTGCGGTTCCCGACAGGGCGAACTGGACGTTCACGGGCGTGTTCTTGGTGGGAGAGTCCACCGTCACCGTGGCGGGAGTGTTATCGATCCGAATGGTGAAATCGGGCCCCGCGCCCGGGTCTCCGGATCCGGTTTCCAGGCTGTTGCCGTTATAGTCGGCGGCGGTCGCGGAGTAAGTGTACAGCCCATCCGGCAAGGTGGTTGTGTCGAACGAGACTTGAGCCGTTCCGGTGCCGGGGCCGACGGTCACGTTGGAGGCGACCCCGATGGTGTTTCCATTGAGTTCAAAGGTCACGGTCTGAATCCCGCCGCCGGCGGGGGAATCATCCGAGACTGTCGCGCTGAAGATGACCGTGCCGTTGACCTTGGCCCCATCGGCCGGCGTCGCCAGCTCGATCAGGTCGGGCGGCAGGATGTCCGTGGTGAGGAGCGAGACCGAGTTCGAGACGCACGAGGTCCGGTTGTTGTCGGTGACCAGGACGATGCCGTAGGTGTAGGTCACGTTGTTGAGACGTGGAAGGGTCGGATTGGAGGGGGTGTGGTAATAGATGATCGTGTCGTTCGAGGTTCCCGAGGAGTAATTGATCGAATCAATCAGGAAAGAAGACCCCAGGTTCGAGGAGTCGATCAGCGCGCCGTCATCGCGCGCGTACACGCGAACCACGGCGGGGGTGACATCGCCGGGGTCGCTGACCAGCGACAGGGTGTTCATGGTGAAGCTCACGCAATTCACGGGGACCCCCGCGAGGAGGAGTTGCGCGGCGGCCACGTCATCCGGCGGGGTGACCGCCGAGGCGCGCTGGTTTGAGGAAAGGGGCGAACCGCCGCTCTGATTCCCCACCGTGTCCTGGATGCGGATGCCGTACGCAAGGGCCGTCCCGGCGGGCGCCGGGTCGGTGTAGGTCGTGGAGTTATCCCGGTCGTAGGGGAAGATCTCCTGGGTGGTGACGATGTTCCCGGGGACCGGGTCGGAGGTCAGGTCGAAGGCTTCGGATTGGGCCACTCGGTAGAGGATGAAATCGAAGCGATAGTTGGCGCTGGGAGAGGCGAACTGGCGAACCGGGTGGAGGACCGGGTTCGAACCAGAGTCGCCGACTTCATCGTTCGGATTGACAAAGGCGACATCGACATTGCCGGTCCCATCGCTGCAAGTCAGCGTGAACTGGTTGATTCCCATCGTGGAGGGCGGGTTGGCGTCCGCCACCGCCCCTTGGATGCTGGAGGGAACATCGCCGCCGATCCCGACCTCCTTGGCCCGGACCAGGTACCAGTATTCGCCCGCGCTGACCGTGGTCGTGCCCGCGTTGAATCCATTGGCCACGTTGGTGGCCTCAAGTCCCGTATTCACCAGGGTCGTGGGAGCGCCGTCGTTCACAGGGATATTGGAACCGATCAGCGTTCCCGCGGTGAAGGCTCCGATGACCGGCATCACGGAGGAGCTGATCCGATACACATCCACTGAGAGCGCGCCCGCGGCTGTGTTGGAGACCGTGAAATTCAAGCTCACGATCCCCCCCGGCCCCGGCACGGTCGTGAGGTCGGTGTTGAAGACCACCGCGGAGGCGCGCGGCGCGCACACTCCCGCGAGGATGGTGAAGATCGCACCAAGGGTAAACGCTGAACGCAGCCGGGACATGGCTTGCCTCCTTTGACTCATGTTCGGACCGCTTGAGTTATTCACAGGGGGTGTTGAAAACAAGGTGGGCGCGGCAATACAACAGTGACCAGACACAGCTCGTCTCCTTCGATTCGAACCAAATCCCTCTTCCTCGCATTGACGCGCGGAAGAACCCCATCCCAGAACAACGGCAAAGAAAGGACACTGATCAGCGCGATGCTACGCCAAGCCCCCTCGGTGTGTCAACGGTTAGATACCGGGCCTCAGTCGAAAAAACCGAAAGAACACATGGAAGTGCGAATCCTGATGGGAGGCTCTTTTCTGACATTGTTGCGCACGCTTTCACCGGCCACGGATCTCCATTTGGGCTTATCGGCGTGGGGCCTGAACGACTGAAGTGAGAATTCAGAATGGGCGGAAAGGGGAAAAAACTTGTCATTTTGCGGACTAAATCTGCAAGAACCATCATGTCTGGCACGCTTTCTGCTAAAAACGGCCCCCTTTTTCCTATTGACAGGCTTGAGGCTGGGACGGAAACTTCCGGGTCGCCATGGGGTGGCCGCCGGGGAGAGCTGGGTCCTCTCGGATGGGGACCCGCCGGGGGTCAAGAAGGGCGGCTGAGAGGAGGAGGCTGGAATGAGTTTGAGGGTGAAGATTTGCGGGATCACGCGACGCGAGGACGCCGAGGCGGCGCTCGCCGGCGGCGCGGATGCCATCGGCTTCGTTTTCCATCCGGAATCAAAGCGCTATATTGATGTTCAGGCGGCCCGGGAGATCACGGCGGGGCTTCCCCCCTTTGGTCTGCGGGTCGGGGTGTTTGTCGAACCGACCTTCCAGGCAGTGATCGAGGCCGCCAAGGCCATCCATCTGGACACCATCCAGCTCCATGGGGCGGAGCCTCCCGAGATCGCCGAGGACCTCCGCGCCGAGGGGTTGCGGGTTTGGAAGGCGGTTCGCGTCGACGGCCGGGAGTCGCTCCGGGTCTATGAGGATTACCCCTGTGACGCTTTGGTCCTGGATGCCTTCGACCCCGCCCGTCCGGGCGGGACCGGTCAGACCTTCGATTGGGGCGTCGTGGCGGGCTGGAGTCCCCCGGTTCCCTGGATCCTTTCGGGGGGCTTGACCGCGGACAACCTGGGGGAGGCGCTCCAGATGCTTACCCCCTGCGGAGTGGATGTCTCCAGCGGCGTGGAATCGAGTCCCGGAGTCAAGGATCACGACCTGGTCCGGGCTTTCCTTCAGCGAGCGAAGCAGGAACTGGTGCCCGCATAGAAATCTGGTAAGATGGGAGGGTTGAGGTTTGGTCTCAACCCGGATGGAAAGGTTGGCTTAATGGAAGATATCCGTATCTTGTTTACGATGACGCCGAAGCCCTATCGTCCGCTGGTGGATTACGCCCACCCCTTCGACCTGTTCGGCGGACGCCTCAGCGCCTTCCAAGGTCTCTTCACAATGCACTCGATCAACCGCCCGGTGGCCCTGCACCTGCTCGCGCAGAATGTTCCCTTCCCCTCCAAGGTCATCGAGTTTCCCTCTGTCGAGGAGATCCAGGCCGAGATCCGCAAGGAATACGAATACATCGCGATCCAGGTTCATTCGAACATGGAGTTCCCCACGGTGATGGAGATGTGCCGGTGGATCCGGGACTGGTCGCCCGAAACCAAGATCATCCTGGGCGGGCACGGGGTCACCTGCTACACCGAGGAGTTCCTCAAGCGCGAGGAGATTGAGGGCCTGGCCGACCATGTCTGCTGGGGCGAGGGGGTGGAGTTCATCCGGGAGCTGTTCGGGACCGAGGAGCCGGTCGACCCGATCCTCCCGCCGATGGAGTTCTTCCTGGAGATGATGCCGGAGAAGGTGAACCGCGCCGGGGTGATTGTCCCAGGGGTGGGCTGCACCAACCGTTGCTCCTTCTGCGCCACGGGCCATTTCTTCGGGGGACGGTTCATTCCGCTGCAGAACGCGGCGGGGATGTACCGGGTGATGGAAAAGACGCGGCTGTTCGACCGCTCGGTGGATCGATTCGCCCTTTTTGACGAGCTCTTCCTGTCCAGACCGGATGAGGTCCGCGAGCTTGGGGAGCTGCTGTACCACGGCGGGGAGACCAACCTCTCCAACGCGGGGTATTTCACCTTCTCGGATTTCCGGAGCATTGTCCAATACGATCCGGACGACCTCTTGCGCTGGGGTGTGTCGCGGGTCTTCCTTGGGGTAGAGTCCACGACCCGTCCCCTGGCCAAGACGCGCGGGATCGACCTCAAGGGGGTGGTGGACCGCCTGCACGCGCATGGGATCGAAACCATCCTTTCCATGATCTTCGGGCTGGCGCATCACGACCGGGAAAACATCCGGACGGAGCAGGAGAACTTTATCGCGCTCGATGGAGTGTATAACCAGATCACCCTGGAAAGCCCGATCGTGGGGACCCCCAACTGGAAGGTTTTCAAGCTCCAAGGGCGGATTGACAACTCCTTCGACATCCAAGATCTGCATGGATACTCCAAGGCGTACTCCCATCCGAACTTCGAGAAGGGGGAGACCCTGGAAATCGCCAAGGCTTTTCAGAAACGGATTTACCGTGAGAAGGGACCGGGAATCCTCAAGGCCATCGAGGTGGAGCTCAACGGGTTCGAGCGCTGCGCGCGCCACCCGGATGCGGTCCTGCGAAACCACAAAGCATCCTATTTCGCGCGGAGCCTGCGGAACCAGGCGCCGATCCTGTGCGTCATCCGGGAGCGCGCTGAGGAGCCGGCTGTGCGCGAGCGCGCGGTCGGGGTTATCGACCGCTACCTCGGACGGTTTGGCGCGGAGGACCCGCACTTCAAGCGCAAGGGCGAGCGGCTTGTCCGCAGGTACGATAAGGAATTGGCCAAGCGCACCGGGCCAAATGGCCTTAAGGCCCCCTATTTCGCGATGGACACCGTGGAGACCTATTACGAGGGGGTTCAAAGCGGGTGTCTTGAGCCGGTGTGCGTTTGAGGGGCCTCCCTTCCCCGTTTTTCCGCAAATGCCGTTGGAGGAGGGGGGGGCGTTCTTATGTGAAGAGATCCAGGTTCAAATCCAGCGCGGCGAGGATTCCGGCGAATCCCAGTGTGAAGAGGATCAGGATCGGTTTCCACGCCTGACGGAGCGCGCTGAAGAGGATCAGCGCCGCCACCCAGGGGACCACCACCCAGGGAACGAAATCATTCCAGAATGAAGGCCCGAAGCTCAGCGTGAAGACGCTCTTGGCCAGGTTGGAAAGGCAGAGGTTCACATCGCTTTGGCCGAGCAGGAAATTCTCCAAGACCGCCGCGAGGATCCAACCCCCGAAAAACGCCGAGGCGGCCAACTGGGCGGCCCCCGGCTCCCACGCGGACTTGAGCGGATCGAGAGGTTTGCCTTCACTCATGGGTTGCAATCGCCACCGAGTCCTTCCACGATGGCGACACCATGTTCGCTCCACATAGGCCGCGTTTCAACCTCCTTTTTCTCGCGCTCACTGTTTTTGAGGTTCCGATCCAGGCCTCGGTGGCCGAAGGCCCCGCCGGAAGAACGGAGCGCGTGCTGCTCCTCGGCGACAGTTGGGTGCATGTCATGTGGCTCGCGAAATCGCTCGGCACGGTCTTCGCGGAGGAGGGTTTTCCGGAGATCATCGAACGGGGAGACAACACCGCCGTGGGCGGGACCCGCGCCGATCAGTGGCGCAAGCCGGAGCGACTCGCGATTCTGACTCGGGAACTCGCGGAGCATCCCACCATCGACATCGTTCATGTCAGTCTCGGCGGGAACGACTTCTTCAACTCCTGGAAGGTGTCGCTTTCGGATGAGGAGGAGGCGCGGGTCTTGGACCTGATTGCCTCGAATCTTGAGGTGGTCGTGAACCACATTCTCGCCCAGCGTGAGAACCTGACAGTCCTGCTTTGCGGATACGCGTATCTGAACTTCGAGGAGCCACGCGCCTCCGGAGCGGTTCCGTGGTGCGCCGAAGAGGGCGACCTGTCGATTTATTCCAAACTTGGAAAGCCCACTCCCTCCGAGCTCAATGAGGGGCTGCGCAAGCTTGAAGACCGCAAGGCGGCGCTGGCCGAAAAGAACCCGCGTGTGGCGTATGTCAACAACCTGGGGCTGATGCAATACGAATACGGGTACTCGTCGAAGGGGATCGCGCCCAAGACAGTCCCGCTGCCCGAGGGAGACCCCAGCCTTCCCTCCCCGCCCGAAGCGCTCAATCTCGGTCAGGACTGCGCGCACCTTTCCCCGGAGGGCTACAAGGCGCTCGCACGGAACTGCTTTGAGAAGTTCTATCGGGAAAGGTTTGATGACACTTCCCGGTAGGGGAGGTTGATGCGGAGAGCCGGGTTTTGCCGGGCCGAGAATCCTTTCTCGGCCCCAGCGGCGCGAGAACGGATTCACGCGCCAGGCAGTTGGGTTCTACCGCCTCACGCCGCCGCCATTCCCCGCAGCGACCTCCAGCATCTCGGTCCGGTTGATCAACGCCAAATCGCCTGGAATGGAATACTTCAGCGCGCAGGTGGCCGCGCCGTGGAGCAGCCCCGTGGCAAAGTCCTTCTCAATCAAGCCCGCGAGAAAACCGGCGGTGAACGCATCTCCGGCCCCGATCCGGTCCACCACGCTGATCGGGAAACGCTCGAAGGAGAGCTCATGGTGACTGCCCTCGTGGTCGAACCCCACCGCGCCCTGGCTGCCGCAGGTAATCAGGATCCGCCGGGCCCCGAACTTGCGACGCACGCGCTCCGCGAGCACCAGCCCCTCCCCCTTCATGCCAAACACGCGCTTGACATCCTCCGCGCTTGAGATGATCAGGTCCACTCCGGGGATGACCTTGAGCAGGGTGCTCCGGCATTGCGCCAGGGTCCAGAGCTTCTCGCGATAGTTGATCTCGAAAGACACCAGAGTCTTGCCCCGGTGCGCCTCCTCGATCCCGCGAAGAACGGTGGCCAGGCAGCTCCGTGAAAGCGCGCAGGTGATTCCGGTGGTGTGAAACCAACTCGCCGCGCGGACATAATTCCAATCCACCTCCTCGGGGCGAAGGGTGGAAGCGGCGCTGTTCGCCCGATCATACAGAACATGGGTTGCCCGAGGGGGGCTGCCGAACTCGATGTAAAAAGTCCCCACCCGCCCCTGGTCGGTCCAAACGACATGGGAGGTGTCCACCCCATGCACGCGGATTTCGCGCTCGATCTTTTCACCCAACGGGTTTCGCGCGAGTTTGCTGATCCATCCGCATCGCAGCCCCAACCGGCTCGCGGCGATGGCCACGTTCGATTCCGCGCCCGCGATCCCGAAACCGAGGTCCGCGCTCTGTTCGAGGCGCTGCTGACCGCGCGTGTAATGCCGAATCAGGGTCTCGCCGAGGGTGATCAAATCGAAGTTTTTCATGGCCTTCTTCCTGGTCCCGCCCAGCGGGCAGGTTTCTATGGCGCCCATGTCACAAACTCGGCGAACGCCTCCGCCACCTTCCCGTCGGCTGCATCGCCGCGGTGAACATAGAGGCGATACTTGAGTTCCACCGCCTCTCCCGGAGCCATCCGGTGCGGCCTGTCGCAGGGCCAGGAGGCCCCGATGGTGCCGTAGTGACGAAGCAACCAGCCCTCGTGCGGATAGCCGGGGTTCCCCGGATGCTGGAAGATGGCCGCGCCGGAGAAAGGACCACCCGGGCTGATCGGCGCGGAAAGATCGGCCCAAGGGCTCTTGGCGCGCATGTCGTCGGCGGGGAGGACCCCCTCCGCAGTGGCGATCACGCGCGGCTCGCGGGAGGCATCGATGCGGTACATAAAGCCGCCATAACCCTTGACCTTCCCCGTGCCGCTGTCGATGTCATGGGTTCCCTCCAGGGTCACCTCCCGGTCGGCCACATTGGTGAAGCGCAATGCGAAATCAATCGCGCGTCCCAGGTCGCTTGCCGGGTGGACCCTTATCGAAACCTCCTCGCGCACCACGGTCTCGCCGGTGGGATCGAGGATCCAGCGGCTCACCACCTGGAGAGTGGCGCACTTTTCGTCCGCGCGCTTGTCGATCCACTTCTCGAACTCGCTGTGAACCCCGACCAGCGCCCAGAGATCAAAGCGTCTCCCACCGACCGCGGAGTATGGCCACGCCCAATAGACCCCACGGTGGTGGAAATGGTCATCCGGGTAATCGTCCGTGAGGATTTCCCTGTCCAGGCCATACAGCGGATGGATGTACCCCTGCCTCGGCCCGGTTTTCTGAGCTACCGCCTCCGGAACCTCCACAAAGGCGTAGTTGTAGACCAGGACCGGCTTGTCGTTCTCCAGGATGGTGATGTGTTTGCCGTCATCCTGGAGGGAAAAGCCGCCCGCATGCACGGCGTTCGCGAAGATCATCAGGAAGAAGCACCTCGTGATCGATTTCACCAGTCCGCCACCCCCCCATCCTTGTGCCAGAGGCGAGGAGTTTCCCAATCTTTCCACTCGGCGCGCAGCTGGGCGAGACGCTCCTCGTCGATCTCGACCCCCATGCCCGGCCCGGTGGGAACCTCGATATACCCATCCTTGACCACGAACGGCTCCTTGAGCAGCCCATCGCCAAGATTGCCCTGCTCCTGGATCAGGAAATTCGGGCTGCAAGCATCGATCTGAAGGCAGGCGGCGGTGGAGAGGGCTTGCAGTGGATTGTGTGGCGCGACCCCGACATAGTACGCCTCCGCCATCGCGGCGATCTTCTTCACCTCGGTGATCCCGCCGGCGTGACAGCAGTCCGGTTGAACCACCGCCACTGCTTGTTTCTCCAACAGCTCGCGGAACTCAAACTTGGTGTAGATCCGCTCTCCGGTCGCGATGGGCGCCTTGACCGCGTGCGCCACCCGGACCAGGGCATCCACATTCTCAGGGAGGATCGGCTCCTCGACAAAGAAGGGGCGCAGCTCGGTGATTGCGTCAATCACGCTGATCGCCATCGCGGGGGCGAGCTTCCCATGAAAATCAATCAGGATGTCGAAATCATCCGGGGCGGCCTCGCGCAGCCACTTGACCTGATTGTAGACTGACTTGATGACCTCCATCCCATCCAGGATTTCCGCCGTTTCGGGCATCCCCATCTTGCCCGCGCGAAACCCCCTCGAAAGCGCGCTCTGGATACTCTCCTTGGCGGATTCCGGGGAGCCACCGCCGATTCCGCAATAGACCTTGATCCGATCCCGCGCGCGCCCGCCGAGCAGTTGATGGACCGGTTGCCCCAGCGCCTTTCCCAAAAGGTCCCACAACGCCTGGTCGATCCCGGAGATGGCGCTGGTGAGCACCGGCCCGCCATGATAGAAATCCCCTCGATACATCGCCTGCCAGTGACGTTCGATCTCGAAGGGGTTCTTCCCGATCAGGTAGCGCCTGTACTCCTCAATCGCGGTCACCTGGGTGGCCGCGCGCCCCTCCAGGCTCCCCTCGCCCCAACCCACCAGTCCCCCATCCGTTTCGATCCGGACAAACACCGATCGCGGGGGAACCTGGAAGGCTTCGAGCTGGACGATGCGGTGTTCCTTGCCACCCGGAAGGTTGGGCGTGGAGGGCGCGGCAAAGGCGGAGAGGATTGTCCCCCCATGAAGAGTTCCCGCGCCGAACGCCGCGCCTGCGACCCCGAGGAAACCTCTCCGGGAAAGCGTCATTGTCCTCAGCCTCCGTTCGGACCGTAATAGTCAAAGTAGCTCCGGCTGGTCTCCCACAGGCGCAAACGGTGGAGCTCCGCCGGGGCAAATCGGCCCTCGAGGATTCCCCAGAACACGATCGCCATGTTCTCCGCGCTAGGGTTGATGTCCCGGAACTCCTCGGTGTCCAGGTTCAGATAGACATGGTCAAACGGTTCGAGAATCTGCTCCTTGAGGACCGCGTCCATCCGATCCACCTGGATGACACAGTCGGTCTTGGGGTCCGGCTCGCCGCGCACGGTCACCTCCAGGATATAATCGTGCCCGTGGCCATGGAGGTTGTTGCACTTGCCGAAAATCTGACGGTTCTCTTCATCCGAGAGATTCTTGTTGTGCAATCGATGCGCCGCCGCGAAGCGGTAGATACGGGTGAGATACACCATCTGACCCTCTCCTCGGTAATCGAGATAGAAATCGGGGGTTTCAAAGATCTGGACTTCATGGAGCCTGCCCACCGGTAGGCGCGGAGCCATCTCCTCCCAGATGAACGGGGCGAGAACCTCCAAGGTCGGCCAGCGGTCGCGGAGTTTCTCGACCTCGATGTTCATGTGGTGGTGGTCGAGCTGCTCATCAATCACCTCGCGCATCACCCGGTCGAGGTCCTTGATGTTGACCACCCAATCGCCGCGCGGGTCGATGGGACCGGCGAGGGTCACACGGACCTCGTAGTTGTGGCCGTGGGAGTGGGTGGCCGCGCTCTTGCCGAAGGCCGCGATCCGCTCCTCCGGGGAAAGGCGGTCGAGGACATAGGAATGCGAGGCCGCGATTTCCAGGGTTCGTGTGAGATGGACCTCGCCGGTGGCCCGCATGCGCGCTACTCCCGATGGTAATGCTGTCCGATGGCCCGGGGCGAGCGGGAAGTCCCCAAGGCCGCCGCGAGCACCAGTAAGGTTAACAGATATGGCAGCATCTGGAGATAGGGGTAGTTGGCCGAAAGCCAAACAATGTTTGAGGCCTGAAGCAGCAGCTGCAAGGCGGTGGCCGCGCCGAAGAACAGCGCCCCACCCAAGACTCCGAGCGGGTTCCAGCGCCCGAAGATCACAATCGCGAGCGCGATGAACCCGCGCCCGTTGCTCATCCCCTCATTGAAGGTGTTGGAGAGCGAAAGCGAAAGCGAGGCGCCCGCAAGCCCTCCGAGGAGCCCTTCGATCAGGATCGCGCACCAGCGCACTCCGTTCACCGGAATGCCGGCGGCATCCGCCGCGCGTGGGTGTTCCCCCACGGCGGCAAGATGGAAACCCAGGCGGGTCCTCGTGTGTAGAAACGCGAACAGGAGGGCGATCCAGATCGCCAGATAGGTCAGGATGGTCTGAGAGAAGAGCGCGGGTCCCACCAAGGGAATGTTTTCCAGACTGAAGAGGTTCCATTCCGCGAACGGGGCCACTGTGGCGGCGCTCCCGGTTTGCCCATAGAGGAGTTGATAGCCCATCCCGGTTCCGCCGAGGGCCAGGAAATTGAGCGCCGCTCCGGTCACAATCTGATCGTTGCGCAGCGCGATGCAAAAGACCCCGAAGAGAACCGCGAGGGCAAGCCCGGCGAGCATCGCGGCGAGCACTCCCGCCCAGAGGGAACCGGTGGAGGCGGCCACGACAAAGGCCGCGAAGGCCCCCGCGAGGAGTTTCCCCTCGATCCCGATGTTGATCAGGCCGGCTTTTTCCGCGAGCAGTTCCCCAAGCGCGGCAAGGAGTAGCGGGGTGGCGATTCGGACCCCGGATTGGAGGAAGATCTCGAACGGCTCCATGCGGGGATGCTAGCAGTTTGTGGGTTAGTCTTCAGCAAGGGGACCGACAGTCGCCATGTGGACCACGAACTCCTCCTCACCGTCCAGGCCGAGCAGGGCGTCCATGCGGGGCTGGTCATATCCGCCGATGGAGCAGACCCCGACCCCGAGCGCCTCCGCCGCGAGGTAGAGGTTCTGGCAGATGCATCCGAGGTCGATCAGCATCGGCTTGTGCGCGGCCATGTTGTAGCGCCATTCGGCGCGGCGCGGGATGCAGGTCCAGGCGAACACCAGCGCGCCTCGTCCGACATGCTCCTGACCCAACCCGCCCGCGCGTAGGCTGGCCTCCAAGTCGGAAATGGGGCGAAGAAATTGAACCTCATGGGAAAGGGGAAGATACCTCCAGAGACCGCGTTCCAGCCCTTCGACGCGGGGCGTGAAGAAATAGGTCTCATAAGGATGTCGCGCGCCGCTGGAGGCCACGGTCCGGTGGGTGGAGCGCCCACCGTCGATCACCTCCAGCACCCCATGTGAAGCCCAGAGTAGAAAGGACAACGAAGGAAGTGAAATTGGAGCATGGGAAAAATCCCTGCGGCTGCGACGGTTCCTCAGGCAGGTTTCAATATCTCGCTCAAGGAGACGCGTTCCGCGAGGATTGGGAAGCGCGCGGGTGACCTTCCCTTCCTCCGCCGGTTTTGCAAGGGGAGGCGCGGTCACTCCACGCTGCTCATCGGAGGTCATCTCGGGGTATTCCGCGAAGGGGGTCTTCAGAAAGTCTCGATACAACCGGCAGCGGTCCTCGAAGAAGGATTGGGGACGGCGCCAGAAGGGCTTAATCCTCATCGCCATCGTCGTCGCGACCTTCGCCGGTCAATTCCCGTAGTGCGCCTTGGATGGCGCGAAGATCTTTGTTCCTGATTCCCCAAATCTCCGCCGCGATCTTGTCTATCTCCCGTTCATGCGCCGCAACAAGGTCATGGTCACCCCGGTCCCGCGCCGAATGGCACAGGCGTGAGAGTTGTGAAAGTCGCGCGTGGAGGTCAGAAGATGGTTGGTACATCGGAACACGAACGTTCTCCAATACATGCGTCGACGTGGAGATGGACACCACGTATGAATGGACCGCGAGCAAGCTCGTGGAGGAATTCAGCATCCCCGCGAGGTAATGGACCTCTCGCGAGGACTTGCAGGGAACGAGCATCAATTTGTGATCCGGAAGGATCGGTAGGTTCCGGTCTCCATCAATCGCCGAGGCTTGGAAAAGGGCTGTCTGTTCGCGCCACACAACCTTCCATTTGCTCATTGTGTACGGCCCCACGTTATACATCGAATAGAACGGGTCGGTCGGCTTGAAATACTTTCGATATCCCGACCTACCGCGCAGGGCGCCGTGCTCCGGGTTCTTCGGGTCCCCCTCGAATTGCTTGAAATAGGAGAAGGTCTTCGGATACTTCAGCACCATCACGGATTCCGGGATCCCACGACGGGTCTTGGGGTCTTGCGCGAGGATGATGTAGGCCGAAGGTTCGGCGCGCCAACGATGCACATCCCGACCGCGGAGAAGGGGGTAAACCAGATCCGGCTCAATCACCCACTCCACCTTCTTGATGGCTATTTTCCCGACATCGTGTAGGTTTTCGATCACGAGGTTTCCGTTGGGAAGCGTCGCGAGAATCCTTATCCAGAAGACCCCATTCAACCATGTGCAGCAGCCGGCGTGCGCTTGATAAGGACTCTTTCCCAGGACCTTTTGGATTCCGGAAAGGGCGCTCTTGGGCGCGGTCATCCAGGGGGAGCTGGACTTCTTGGGGTTCACCGGCAGGGCGGCGAGAGTCATGGGCTTGGCCAGTTGTTTGGCCTCCGCGAGGTCAACCTCCTGAGAGATTCGCGACGCGCCGCGCCAGACCGTGTATTTGACGGGATAAGAGAAGGAACGCTTGCTCTTTTCACAGATGAAGACCGCCGTTCGGTTGGTGGCGCCCTCGAAGACTTGCATGGCGCTCAGGTCATGAACCTCCAGCGGTCTGATACGGACAGTCTTCCCTCGCTTGTGGTATTCGAGATGTCGAAAACCATCCCCCGCTCCCTTGGTCTTGAACACACTCTCGGTGATGACAAAGCCAAGCTTGCCGCCCTCCTCAAGGTAATTGTCCACCGCGGAATAGACAAACAACATGGAGAGGTCTTTCTTCCCGCCGCCCAATCTTCCCGCCGAGCCCGAGAGGGTGAAGAGCCCGTACTCCTGCCAAAGGGGCTTCATGGCGTCCCGGTAGGCATCGGGCAGACTTTCCCAATTGACCCAAGGGGGATTCCCCGCGACCAGGTCCACCTTGCCCACGAACAACGGCGCGAAGGCGTTCTTGATGTTCCGCGCCCAGACCCCATTCTTGTTGGCGGCGGCGAGTTCTTGGAGCTGGACATAGAGGCCCCTGTGAAGGTCCTTCTCAGCGGTGGGGATGGCCTCGACATCGCAGCGCTTGAGGAAATCATCGGGGGAGAGACCGGTCCGAACACAGAATTCCAGGGTCTCGGTGTATCGTCCGATCTGATGGGGGTTCTCCGCGATCTCGTTGGGAATGATGAATTCCGTCTCGCTGGTTCGGAGTCGCCGGGTTTTGCCGTGACCACCGGTGAACAGGTCGCCGTACTGGGACGGTGTCAGGATGGAATCGCACAGGTAGACCGGAAGATCCACTCCCGCCGAACGCGGAAGCAGATCCCGAAGGGCCATCAGGTAGTTGGTGCGAGCAGCCATCACCGCGAGCGGATTGAGATCAAACCCAATCAGATTGCGCAAAATCTTCTTGAAGAGCTCGTCTTCCCGGAATGTGCAGTCGTGACGGTGCTCCGAGAACCAAGCCTTGACCCGATTGAGCGCCATGACCAGGAAGGTCCCGGACCCGCAGGCGGGATCGAGCAGTCTCGTGTCCGGGTTCCCGTCGTAGCCCAATTCGTCGAGAACCAGGTCCGCGAGCCAATCGGGCGTATAGTATTCGCCGAGGTCATGCCGGATCGAGCGCGGGAAGAGCTGCTGGTAGAGCTGTTTCAAAAGGTCTCGGGACTCGGCGGCCTCCACGGCCAGAGTGGTGGGGTCGAAATCGTCGAGCGCACGGACCATCTCGCGAACGGCCGACTCGCAACGCTCGTCCCAAGCGTCAAGATACCAGGCGAAGAGATCCCCCTCCAGCAGATTGAGAATGCCAACCTGCGACCAGATGCCGCCTTGCTCGAGATTCAGCAGCTCGCCGTGAAGCTTTTCAGAGGTCGGCGCCTCAATGAGGCGTTTGAGCGGGGAAGGCCCGAATTGCAGCAAGGGGGAAACGATTTCAGCCGCCACGAGCTTGATCAGGATCGCGTAATAAGAGTGAACGGCAAAAAGAAGCTCGGCGGGTCTCGGGTTCTTGACCGAGTAGTGATCGGCGAGTCTTCTCACTCTTGAGGTTTGGGCATGGATATCGTATCCGCACACCTCGCCGAAGAGGACCTGCCACTGCCGAAAGAAGGTTTGGGCCTTGGGGTTGTCCGTGGAGCAGATCAGGTCATGGAGGCTTCGGATGCTTTCCCTGGCGCTGCTGCTTTCCGATCCGAATTTCAGCGCGAGATTATCGGGAGTGAATGAAAGCCCGCGCGCGCCCACCGAGACCAGCGCCCGAAGCCAGCGCTCGACCGTTAGCGGTGTGACCGGCAGAGGGTTCTCGGCCTCGAACGCCCCGGCCCGGGCGCGGACAAACACCACCATGCGTCCATCGCACCCGACCCCGAAGATGCGCTCCAGTTCAACATTCTCCTCCGACCGGAGATCGAGGAAGCGCTGTTGGACTTGCTCCACGACGGCCTTGGAGCCGGGAGCCTCCCTGCTTTCGCCAATCCTCCCGATCCCCTTGGGGAACTTGTATTCGATCACCACGCCGCCATACTTGGAGTCCACTCTCCCGCCCGCGAGTCCGTACTCGTGACGGCCCTTGATCGACAACCCCGCGCGGGTCACGAACTCATCCAGGAGCTTGTTGCATTCGTGGCGGATGTCTTCTTCCGAAGCGGCGGTCTCGGCGGCGCGAAGCATCCGCGCGGCCATTTCCTCGGAGAACTCCTTGATCAGCGTTTCGATGTCCCCGCTCACCGCGAATCAGTCCTCCGCATTCCGGACTCTCCCGGCCCCATCGGGCTTCGCGATCCTTCTCATTGGACCACCACCTTGCAGGGAGCGGCCCCCATCACGGAAACCTCGCCGTCTTCGTAAGCCACTTGCACATCCCCCAAGGGGGTCTCGATGATCGCGGTTTTCGGCGCGCCCTTGGTTTCCAGGAGGATGCGGTTGGGCGCGAGGCGGAGCGCGCCGTTGACCCAAACGGGGTTCCAGGCCATGGCGTCAAACCGGAGCGCCCCGCAGATCCAAGTGAACGCCTTGGCCCCGCTATGACGGGTGGGGAGCTCGAACTCCTCGTTCCACTTGGCCAGCAGACCCGACCACTCCTCGCGCTCCTCCGGGAAGCGCTCCATCAGCGCGGCCATCACCCGATACTGAAGCGCCATGCGGTAAGGAATCCAATCCTTAAGGACTCCCCCCTTGTCGCGGGTGAGCTCCACCATGAAGCGGATGAAGCGCCACATCTCGTGCGCCTCCTCCTCCGGCAGTGTCTCCGCCGGGAAGCGCGCCATCTCCTCCAGGAAATCGACATGAATACCCGCGAGGACCATGGGGATATAATCGTACTGGTCGCGCCGCGCGACTCCGTTCGAGCCGCATCCGGACTGATGACCGGGCCAATAAGCGTCGGTCTGGCTGTAAGTCGCGCGGGCCTCGGCGAGAATTTTGCGCACACGGTTCAAATAAAACTTCTCGCCGGTGGTTTGGTGCATGGCGATCAGGTCGAACACGGGGAGCGTGTCGCGTCCCACGAAACGGTGAGGGCGATTGGTCCAGAAGAAGCGGTAGTAGGAATCCGCCGCGAATTGAGAGGTCTCCAGCAAATACGGATCCCCGGTCTCCCAATACCCCGCCAGCGCCCCCAGCCACACGCTGTACGGCTGCACGATCCACTGCCACCCGAAGTAGGGAATCTCACGGATCTTGAAGTCCACATGGTGGGTGGGGATATCCGCGCGCCAGTACGCGGGGGCCAGCGCTTCCCGGCAGTAGTCTGTGCGTGAGAGAGCGCTGCCCAGGGCGAGCATCGCCGCCGCGAGTGTCCCATCTCCATCGGCGGATCGACGGCCATGCTCAAAGGGTCCGGTGAGGGTCTGTTGCGCGAACCAGCTCGCCTCTCCCGCCACAAGCGCCTGGGGGACCGCCCACCACCTTACCGGGAGGAGGTTTCCCAGAGGCAGCGCCGCGGTTTGAGCATGCCACCACCCCGGCGCTTGAAGGCGCACCACCTCGGCGGACGCCGCGCCGACGGAAAAAGTGAACGGAACGCTCCGGGCCACCCCGCTGGGGAGGAGTTTGTCCCCCACGGTCACAACGTAAAACTGATCCGCTTGCCCCAAGTTATCCTTGGAGGCCAGCGCCGCGGTCGCACCGTCGTGACGGAGAATACGATGCTCAGGGATGCCGGTGGGATCGACCAGGTTCCCGCCGAAGATCTGTTGGTCCAACCACGGCTGCCAGACCACGATACCGTCCTCGGCCTTGAGTGATCCGGGGCGTTCGCCGTCCGCGTAATGGGTGGAAAGGCCGAGGTTCAGTTTGGCCCCGCCGAGATCAAAATGGGATTCCTTACCGGTGAGGGCCACATCCATCTTCGGCGAATGGGGAACATCGAAGGCGATCACCGGAACGCCGCGCACATCCAGCCCCTCGCCCTCGCGCATGTGGGTTGCGAAATGGGCGCAGGCCTCAATCACGCCGTTCGCGTAAAGGACAAGGTAGAGGTCGGCCTGGAGGGTGGTTTCCTCGTTGTAGATCGGCCCCCCCGCGCGCAGGACATCAAAGACAGGCCCCCTTTGGAGGAACTCGGCGCGGACAAACTGCCACCAGTAGATTCGATTGTTGTGACGTAGGCCCAGGCGCACCCCCACCCGGCTCTTGAGCCGGTGGAGATTGAGCTGATACATCTCATACTCGGTCTTTTGGAGGGGAATGTCTCGGAGCCCCATGATCCAATTGCGCTCGCCGGTGTTGCCTTCGACCATCCGGTATGTGAAATGCCAACCGGCGTCGCTGGGCCCGCCGGGATCCGGCGCGAGGTTTCCCTCAAGCGCCTCGCGGTTCATCCTTCCTGTCCAGCGCACCAGGACTCGCCGTGGGGATTCCTCATCGCCCCAGTAGGCCACGGTTTGGGCCTGAACCCGTTTACCCGCGAACGAAACCTCCCCGCGCTCCAGCGCGTCGGAATACTCCCGGGGCCAGTCCCGCGGCAGCGGAACGGAGGCGGCGCCCGCCTCGGCCGAGAGGTCGCCGGACTGGTGGAAGAGAGGCGGAAGAATCGGCTCGGCCTGGAGTTGAAGCGGGAAAAGAGCGATGAGGATCAGCCGGATGGGGCGAAACATGACAGGCTCCTTTTTCTTATTCTGGAGAAGCCGACATCGGACAGGCATCCCGCCTGCCCGGATCGTGCTGGGATTCCACGCGAGAGCGCACGATCCGCGCGGTCACGAGCTCAGATCGTCACGACGGCCTCACTCCCCTCCCCCCGTGCGCGCACCTCGCCGATCACCCATGCCTCGACCCCTGAATCGGCGACGGCTCGGCGGACCTCCTCGGCCTGATCGAAGGAAACCACCGCGATCATCCCCACCCCCATGTTGAGGGCCCGATAGAGCTCCGCCCGGGGGGCGCGGCTCTTTTCCCCGATCAGCTCAAACAAGGGAGGGACATTCCAGGATCGGGTCTCCACGCGGGCCGAGAGACGCGCGGGGATCACGCGGGAGAGGTTGCCGGGGATGCCGCCTCCGGTGATGTGCGCGAGGGCGTGGATCTTGCCTTGCTCAAGGAGGGGCCAGAGCATCTTGAAATAGCTCCGATGTGGAGCGAGCAATGCAGCTCCCAATGACTCGCCAAGCGTTGGAGGAGACTCCCGGAGCAGCTCCGGCCTGTCTCCGTAAAGCGCCTTCCGCGCCAAGGTGTATCCGTTGGTGTGCAAACCGTTCGAGGCAAGCCCGATCAGTGCATCTCCCTCCACCACGCGTGAACCATTCAGGATCTTGTTCCGGTCCACCACGCCGATGATGGTTCCCACCAGGTCGATGTCGCCGGGACCATACACATCGGGCATCTCGGCGGTTTCGCCGCCAATCAAGGCGCAGCCATGCTCGACACAGGCCTCGGAGACCCCCCTGACAACCTCCGCGACCTGCTCGGGAATCACCTTGTTCGCGCCGATGTAATCGAGGAAGAAGAGCGGGCGCGCGCCTTGGACCAGGATGTCGTTGGCGCAATGGTTGACAATGTCGTGTCCCACGCTCCCGTACCGGCCGAGCGCCGACGCGACTTTCATTTTGGTTCCGACCCCATCGATGCTGGAGACCAGGACCGGGTCGGCTTCCGGACAACCCGCAAGGTGGAAGAGCCCCCCAAAGCCGCCGACCTCGGACAGAACCTGAGGGGTTCGAGTCTTGGAGACCCAGGCTTTAAGGCGGCGCGTGGCCTCCTCGCCGGCCTCAATATCCACTCCCGCATCCTTGTAGGTGAGCGGGGCTTCCATCATACGGTGACCAGCGGGCGGCGCTCGAAGGCGAACTTGGTTTCGTCGAGCTGGGAGAAATCTATCGCATAGCGCCCGCTGAAACAGGCGGTGCAGTAGGTGTCCATCGTTCCGCGGCAGGCTTCGAGCAGGCCCTCGACCGACAAATAGTGAAGCGAATCGACGCGGATGTGGCGGCGGATTTCCTCGGGCGAGTGGGTGCTGGCGATCAGTTCGGAGGTGGTGGGCATGTCGATGCCGTAAAAGCAGGCATGACGGATCGGCGGAGAGGCGATCCGGAGGTGGACCTCCGCGGCCCCGGCCTTGCGAATCATTTTGACAATCTTGCGGACCGTGGTTCCGCGCACGATGCTGTCATCCACCACGACCACTCGCTGGCCGCGCAGGGTGCTCCGGAGCGGGCTGTATTTGATCTTGGCCCCGAAGTCGCGAATGCTCTGCTCCGGCTCGATGAAAGTGCGTCCCACATAGTGGTTCCGCATCAGACCGATTTCAAACGGGATCCCCGATTCCTGCGAGAACCCAAGCGCCACCAAGTTGGAGGAGTCCGGAACGGCAAACACCAGGTCGGCGTCGACATGCGACTCAATCGCGAGTTGTCTCCCGAGACGCTTGCGGACCTCGTTGACATCCCGCTCAAAAACAATGCTGTCGGGACGGGCGAAGTAAACCAACTCGAAGATGCACGGTTGCGCCTCCACCGGTTCGAAGGGGAAAAAGGACTCCAGGCCCGAATCGGTGATGCGCAACACCTCGCCGGGGCGCAGGTCACGGACATACTCCCCATCCACGATATCGAAGGCGCAGGACTCGGAGGCCACCATCCAGGCCGCGCCCAGCTTCCCCAGACACAAGGGGCGAAACCCATGCGGGTCACGGACCGCGAGGACCTCGTGCTGGTTCATGAACAGCGCGCTGTAAGCGCCTTGACAGTGTCTGAGCGCGTTGGCCACTCGGTCCAGCAGGCTCTCCTCATGCTGCCGCGCGACCAGATGGACAATCACCTCGCCATCCGAGCTCCCCTGGAAGATGCTCCCCGCCTCTTCCAGGCCATGTCTCAGCTCCTGGGCGTTGACAATGTTGCCGTTGAAGCAGAACGCGATCTGGCCGCGAGCGTAATTGCGGACAATCGGCTGGGCGTTGCAAATCTGACTGGAGCCGGTGGTCGAATAGCGGACATGGCCGATGGCCCTTCCGCCCACCAGGCGCGAGATGTTGTCCTCGTTGAAAACCTCGTGGACCAGGCCCATGTCCACATGGGAGTAAATGACCCCCTCGTCGGAGATGGTGGAGATTCCGGCGCTCTCCTGCCCGCGGTGTTGCTGGCTGTATAGCCCGAGATATACAAGCCGCGCGGCTTCCGGGTGATCCCAAATGCCGAAAACTCCGCACTCTTCCTTGAGCGGCATGGCTGACTTTCTCCCCTCGTGACCGAGCTCTTAGGTTAACTCGGAACCGGTGATTCTACGATAGGCTTCAAGATACCGCTCGCGGGTGTTCGAGACCACCTCTTCCGGCAATTCGGGCGCGGGGGGGGTCCGGTTCCACTGAATTGAGTCCAGCCAATCCCGGAGATATTGCTTGTCCAGATTGACCACCGACTGGCCAGGCTTGTAGTCCTCCACCAGGCAGTAACGCGAACTGTCGGGAGTGAGAAGTTCGTCAATCAGCACAATCTCGCTGTTCAGTCGGCCAAATTCAAACTTGGTGTCAAAGAGGATCACCCCGCGCTCGCGCGCGATTCGGGCCGCCTCGCGGTAAACTTCCAGAGTGAAGTCCCGGATCTTGGCCGCGGCGGTCTCGCCGATCATCTCGACTGTTTGCTCGTAGGTGATGTTCTCATCGTGACCCACCTCGGCCTTGGTGGCGGGTGTGTAGATCGGGCCGGCTGGGATTTCCTGGCTTTCAACAAGCCCTTCCGGCAGGGGGACTCCGCAGACAGTTCGGGACTTGACGTACTCCTTCCATCCCGACCCCGCGAGATGGCCGCGCGCCACGCACTCCACCGGGAGGGGCTGGGTTTTGCGGACCACCATCGAGCGTGGGAGGAGTTCGGCCTTGCGGTGGGCGATGGCCGCCGGCCATTCGGCCGCCTCGTCCGCCACCAGGTGATTGGGCACCCGTAACCGGAAATGCTCGAACCACCAGCGCGACATGGCGGTCAGGATCCGCCCTTTGTCCGGCACCGGGGTGGGCATGATCACATCAAACGCCGAGATGCGGTCGGTGGCGACAAACAGGAGCTTGTCGCCCAGGTCATAGACATCCCGCACCTTCCCGCGCTTGAGGAGCGGGATTTCCGGGATGTTCGACTCAAGAATACCGGTTGAACGTGCGGCCTCTGTCATTTCACTTACTCCTCCAGTCCCGCCCGTTGGAACAGGTGGGTCACGCTCTTGAAATAAAAATCCTGGCTGAAGCACTCCTTGAGTTTCGCCGGGGGCACACAGCGCTTCACCTCCGGATTCTTGCGGATCAGCTCGCGGAAATCGACCTTTTCTCTCCAGGCCCGCATCGCGGATTCCTGGACAATCTTGTACGCCTTCTCGCGAACGAGGCCGCTGTCGGTGAGCGCGAGCAGCACGCGCTGGGAGTAGATCAGCCCCAGCGTCTTGTCGATGTTGGCCTGCATGTTCCCCGGATACACCAGGAGTTTCTCGACGAGCTGCGTGGTCTTGGCCAGCATGTAATCGAGCAAGATGCAGGAGTCGGGCAGGATGACCCGTTCAACCGAGGAATGAGTGATGTCCCGCTCGTGCCAGAGCGCCACGTTCTCCAGCGCGGCGAGCGAGTTGGCGCGCACCACGCGAGCCAGCCCGGTCATCTGCTCGGCGGTGACCGGATTGCGCTTATGGGGCATCGCCGAGGAGCCCTTCTGATGGACATCGAAAAACTCCTCCGCCTCCAGAATCTCGGTCCGCTGGAGGTTGCGAATCTCGGTGGTGATCTTTTCGATCGTGGCGGCGACCGTGGCAAGGGTTGTCAGGAGGAAAGCGTGACGGTCCCGCTGGATGACCTGCGTGCTGACCGGGTCAACGCCAAGCCCGAGGAGCGCCAAGGCCTCCTCCTCGATCGAAGGCGGAAGGTGCGAGCAGGTCCCAACCGCCCCACTGATCTGGCCGACCGATATGTGCCTTCGGGCAAGTTCGAGCCGCTCCAGGGCGCGCCCCATCTCGCAATACCACACCGCGAGCTTGAGCCCGAAGGTGGTCGGCTCCGCGTGCACGCCATGCGACCGCCCGATGCAGGGGGTAAACTTGTGCAAGCGGGCCTGATGGCCGATTGCCGCTCGAAGCCGCTCGGCGCCGGCGATGAGCAAGTCCGACGCTTCTTTGAGCGCAAGGGCCAGCGCGGTGTCGAGCACATCGCTGGAGGTCATCCCGACATGGATATGGCGCGATGCGGGTCCCACCTTTTCCGCCACCGAGGTGAGAAACGCAATCACATCGTGCTTGACTTCCGCCTCGATCTCGGCGATTCGCCTGGAGGAAAAAGAGGCCTTCTTGCGGATCTGATCCCAATCTTGCGGCGGGATCTCCCCTCGTCGGAACCTGGCCTCACAAACCGCGAGCTCCACGCGAAGCCAGGTCTTGAACTTGTGCTCGTCCGTCCAGAGCTTCGCCATCTCCGGACGGCTGTACCTTGGAATCATCCCCTAGCCCACCTGCAGTCAATATCAGGACCCGCTTCACGTCACGCGTTCCCCTCAGAACACGAAGCGGGAGGCTGTACTTTAGAGTCGGTCCCCCGATTGTCAACCGGAAGTGAGAACGCCCGGAATCGAATCCGGATGACCTTCTTGGAAGCCCGGTTCCTGTCGGGTACAGTTCCTCGCGCAATGCCCTCCGAGTCTCCCCGCGAACTTCTTCAAACCGCGCTGGCGCTGGCCCGGGAGGGGGACTATCCCGCCGCGCGGGAGCGCCTGCTCGTTCTTTCGCGCGAGATTCCCGATTTCCCCGATGTGCATTTCTACCTGGGATTGGTGTTGGACCAGTCCGGCGATTCTGTTTCGGCGCGGGCCGCGTTCGAGCAATGCCTGGCGCTCGACCCCTTCCACGATGAAGCGCGCCGTCACCTCCGGGAATTGCCCGCGCCCGACGCCGCTACGGGAACATTTGCGCCGCCCCTCGCGGCTTCCCTCGGGCGGGCCACGGTCTCACCCCCTCCCCCTCCCCCTCCCCAGGATGCCGGGTCCGTCGGGATGGAACCGCCTTTTGAGCGCTACCGGGTCCGCCCGGCGGGTTTCTGGATCCGAACAGTCGCCGTGTTGGTGGACCTGATCCTACTCTCTTTCGCGGTGGGACCCTTTGTGATGGTGGCGATGGCCCCCTTCGAGTCTTCCCTCGTCGAGATCGCGCCCATGGATCCCGAGGAGCTGATGGAGCTGGTCCTGCAGGGCGACGAAGAGATCCTTTGGGCGCTCTTGCTGGCCTTCCTGGTGGAGACCACGGTGGTTTTTCTTCTCCACTCCTTGGCCTTTTCCTTCTACCATTATGTCAGCGGCCAAACTCCCGGAAAGCGGATCGTGGGGGTGCGCGTGGTCGATCAGGGAACGCTTGGGTACCTTTCACTGGGCCAGTCCGTGGGCCGTTACGCCGGATCCCAGATCAGCGGCTGCCTGTGCGGGGTGGGCTATCTGATGGCCGCCTTCAACCCGGAGAAGAAGGCGCTGCACGACTACATCGCGGGGACTCGGGTGGTCTATTCGGAGCCCGTGCCGATGTCCGCGCTTGAGATGGGAGCGACCGCGCTCCTAGCGCTCATCGCCCTGGGTTATGCCCTGCTGAGGCTCCTGGATTTGCTGCTCTAACGCGGGTTTCCGTTGGCTGTAGCACCTGGAGGGACACGCGCTGTCGTGTCCCGGCGCGAGGGACCGCGCCTCTCCAAGAACAAACGCCGCATCCAAACGAGAAGGGATCTAACGGAGTCTTCTTACACCTCGCCCGTTTGGTCATCCATCAGCGAGAAGTAGCGGCGCACCGTGCCCCGGTTCAGCCCCAGGCGCTTCGCGGTTTGACGGATCGATTCACCGCGGCGGAAGCTCTCCTGAAGAGTCTCGACCACCTCTTCCGGCAGGCGACTCTTGAAAAACACCCCGCATCGCCGTGATGAAAAGGTCCGCGAACAGGTCTTGCATCGCAGAATGTCTCCCCGGCTTCCACCATAGTGCTGATGCACCACCACCTTGCACCCTCCGGCATGCGCGAATTCGGCGCAATCCGGGAACGGAGAGATGCCCTCCTCCAAGGGGGGGAATGGGCAAGCCTTCTTCTTGGGGAGCATCAGCGGGGGCGGCTCCACCATCTTCAGCGGATTTGTCCGGACCCGTGGGGGCCGATAGTCAAACGCGGATTCCCCGTCCGGGTCGGGCAAGACGAAAGCGAATTGAGAGGAAGGGGGCATGGCTCGCCGGTTCCTTTCTTCAGAGCGTAACCCCCCGCTCGGAGGGGAGGTCCACGCCGCTGAACCCTGGTTTCCCCATCCAGGAGAATCAGGTTTTTTGCCAACATGTCCGCCGCGCTCGACCTAATTCGTAACCGGAACGATTCAAGGAGGTTATGGAACGCGAGGAGAGGAAATATGCTTCTAGAAGGGGGGTTTTAAGGCGGTGACCTTTGAGCTTCTTGGAACGATCGAGGTCGGTGCTTGTTCAGTTTTCAACAAGCGCGGTTCGATAGGCCTTCTCCAGGCTATCCACAACCGCCGGCCAAGTGAACGCCTCGGCGAAGCGGGTGCGGGCGAGTCTCCCAAGACGGGATGCGAGCGACGGGTCATCCAGGACTTGACGGAGTGCGCTCCTCCAATTCTCAGCGGCAAGACCTTCCACCAGGACTCCGCCATCGCCCAACAGAAACGGGACCTCGCCCACCGAGGAAGCCACGATCGGAAGACCATGCGCCATGGCCTCGACCACCACCAAGGGGGACTTGCAGCGGCTCATGAGGTCATCCCCCAGCGGAAACAGGAACAGCGAGGCGTTTGCGAGGATGGCATGGACCTCCTCGCGCGCAACATACCCGGTGAATAGGGAGCGGTTTCCCAATCCGAGGCGCTCGGATTCCACTTCCAGGGCGCGGCGCGAGCTTCCATCCCCAACCACCAAAAGGATCAGGTCGGGCGAGTCCTTGGCCGCCTCCGCGACCCCCGCGAGAACCGAGACCGGGAAATCCTCGGACTCCAGTTGACCCACCAAGACCACGGCCCGATGGCCGCGCAATCGCTCCCTCCAGCGCTTCAGGGACTCAGGGACCTCCGGGGGCTGCACAGAACCCACCGGACCCTCGAAAACTCGCTCCCCGGGAAAGCCCCACCGCAGGCACATCTCGCGGATGGCCGCGCTTGCCACGGTGACCGTGTCCACCCACTCCAGGATCTCGCGTTCCCAGAACGCAACCAGGCTTCCAGCCGCCTTTGAGCCGGTCAGCCGGAACGCGACTCCCTCCGGCCCACCCTCCAGATCATCCCAGTCGTAGTGGAGCGGACGAGGCTCATGTCGCAAGGCATGGAGCAAGGGAAGGGCCGTGTCCGGGTATGGCTTCCAGAGATGCACCAGGTCCGAATCGCGGAGCCGCTCGCGGAGCTTTCCGAAGTTCCCCGGCATGGCCACCGCGCGACGGTCGAGGTTCAGGACTTCGACCCCGCGGGGCGCATCCGGGCGCAGGATGGGGAGCCTCGCGCGCCGTTCCGGGTGCGGGTAATTCACCAGGGTGACCGCATGACCCCGCCGATGGAGTTCCTCGGCCTGGCGCCAGATCCGTTCGGCGCAGCCCACATTGGCGATGTCAAAACGCTGAACCATCAGGATCTTCATCGCGGCAGGATAGGGAAGCCCGGGATCGCCTGGCAAGGTGATTTTCCAAGCCTTTGGGAGTATCCTTCAATCGCTATCGTGATAAATTGGGAAACGAGTGGGAAGTGGCTTGAACAATGATGAAAAGAATCCTCGGAAACGGACTGGCTTTTGTGCTCCTGTGCATCGGGGGCGCCTCGGGGGAGGTGGTGCATCTCAAGAGCGGAGACACCATCGAGGGGGAGATCCTCGACCAAAGCGAAAAGGCGGTCTCGGTCCGTCTGCCGAAGGGCATTACGGTCAGCATCGCGCGCGAGGATATCGAGTCGATCGAAAAGGAGGCTCCTCCCCTTGAGACCAACGAGGCGCCGGGAACCGAGGTGGAGGGTTCGATCGGGTTTTCTTTGGGAGAAGGGGAGCCGACCCCGACCCCCCTTCCGATTGTCCCGATTTCGATCAGGTTCAAACGGGTCGAGTTCACCAAGAAGGATCGCGCCATCATTTCCGGGGGCGCGGTGTCGGAGGCCAGCGACGAGGCGGCGAGCTATCCGGACTCGAGTAGAGAGATCGCCGGGTTGGGGGATGAGTATGGGACGGCGCGGAGCTACGCGGACGGCAACAAGTATCGCCCCTTCCGCGGAACCTGGCTCGCGCTTCGCGGAAACCAACGGCTGTATGTCGGCGACACCCTCAATCCGCTCGCGGGTCCGGTGGAGCTACTCCAAAAGGACAAGGCCAAGGTGGGGCTTTACCAGGGTGGCATGGCTCACCTTCGTTTGAACGGAGTTTTCGTGGAGCGTGGGCGAACCTGGGTGGAGAACCGGGGCGAGTATCCCTTCGTGGTCGATCTGCTCAGCGTTCATATCACCTTGTTCACGGGGTTATTGCAGATTGAGTTTCTTCGCTCGGGAGTGAAGATTGTGCTTCTCGAAGGCCAGGGCCAAATCCTCAAGGAGCCTGAGCATGATGTTTTGCTGGAGCGAGTCCACGCGCCCGCCTCCCTGCTGATCGGGTCGGATCGGCGAGTGGTCAAGCAGGACACCCCGGTCGAAACCGCGCGCAAGGAGTGGGAGAAATGGAACGCGGCGATGGCGGCCGCGGAGAAGGAATCGGCGGCGGCGTTCGCCGGTGGGGACCCGCAACGCTCCGCGCAGATCGCGCAGCTTGAGCGCCTGGCCCAGGCGATTCAGGATTTTCATGTGGATCTGGGACATTTTCCACGCGAGGAGCCGCCATTCTTCAAGGATTTGGTTGAGAACAATGGCGAAACCGGCTGGCGAGGGCCTTATCTGGTGGGAGCCGATTTGCCCCTTAAGGATGTCTGGGACGCGCCGATTCGATATCGGCTGAAACCCGATCCCAAGGGCAATGGAATCGCCGCTGAGATCCTTTCCACGGGACCGGACAAAAAATCCCAGGATGGGGATGGGGATGATATCGGTTTCCTGGTGGAAGGCCCTCGACAGTGAATCCGGCGGACATTCGGCTCCGCTGTTAGACTCTTGAACCCGAGTTGAGCGGTGATCCCAGAACTCCCCCGAACCCCGGACCGCTCGCGCGGAGTTGAGCGCGGGGTCCACACGGCCCTAGTCGCCGCGCTGGTCTTCTTCAGCGGGGTGTTTCTCTATCACGCGCTCCGGATCGTGGCGTACCCCTACACGGTGGATTTCGGCGAGGGTTACCTCCTCAACCACGCGGGAGAGCTTGCGGATCTCCGAAACCCATACCGTTCGCTGGATTCACCTCCCTGGCTGGTGGCCAACTACCCGCCGGTCTTCCCGCTGCTTACCGCCGTGGGGGTCAAAGCCTTCGGTTTCCAATTCCATTTCGGAAGGGCGCTTTCCCTGCTCGGGGTCCTCACCACCGGATTCTGCCTGTATCGGATGACCCGTTTCCAAACCGAGGACCGTTTCGCCGCGATCGTGGCGGGACTGATGTGGCTGACCGCCTATCCCATTTACAACTGGGGGACCCACCACCGAGTCGATTCCGTGGGGATCGCGTTTGAGGCGCTGGGCCTCTTATTCCTGTTGAGGCGCGATCACCCCCGCATCGCCACGCTCTTCTTTCTGCTCGCGCTCTACACCCGCCAGACCCTGTGGGTCGGACCGCTCGCGGGGTACTGTTACCTCCGGCGGGTCGAGGGCGCGCGCGCCGCCGCCAGATGGTTCGGGGAGCTGCTCTTGATCGGGGGGGCGATCTTCCTCCTGCTCACGCTCGCCACCGGGGGCGAGTTCTATCGCCACCTTGTCTCCTACAATGTCAATCGCTTCTATTGGAAAGATGTGTGGGTGATGTTTCACAACGCCGTGATGCACTTCATGATGATCCCGATGGCGCTGTTCTTCTGGCATCTCCTGCGCGCCATCGGCACGGGACGCTGGGACCTTGCCGCTCTTTGCGTTCCCTTTGCCTTCGGCACATTCCTGCTCGTGGGCAAGGTCGGTTCGGCCACAAATTACCTCTTTGAAATGACGATGGTGGCCTGCTGGGTGACCGGGCTTACCCTGGCCGAGATTCGCCACACCACGCCGACCCTTCACCCGCTGCGTCCGGTTCTCCCGATTCTCCTGACTCTGGGGGCCTCATTTCCCACTCACTTGCCCCATTTCTATGGGGAGTGGAAGATCTTTGACTGGGGGGGGACACCGGGGCGGACCTCCGGCGATCTGACCGGAACCTTGGTGAGTCGACTCAGGCAGATCCCCGAGCCGATCTTCAGCCAGGATGCCGGAGTGGCGCTGCTCTCCGGACACAAGCTGGTGTGGGACCCGTTCATCATGACCCAGCTCACCCAAGAAGGGCGTTTCGACCCCGAACCGTTCCACAAGATGATCCGCGCCAAGGAATTCAACGCCTTGGTGCTTCCGTTCGACACCGGACTAGGGCCGAACGCCTGGAAGGACACCGGCTGGTGGAGCCAATTCACCGAAGAGGTCGCTGCGGAAATCGACAAGGCCTATCGGGCGATCCCGGCCTCCCCCTATGATCCCAGAACCCAGGACCCCCGCCTGCGGGGATATTTTTCCCCCTTTGGGACCAATTACTTGTATCTCAAGCGTTGAGTCCCATCACCACTCCCCGCTCGGAACTCGCCGTTCCTGGGTTCGAGCCTGCCACAGACACATTCCGAAAAGCGCCAGCACCGGCGGCAAGGAGGCGTTCAGATACAGCATGCTCAAACCCTTCAAGTGAGCCGGGTTGAACCACAGGAACCACCAATTCGCCCACACCCAACAGATCGCCACCACCGCCCTGAGGCCATCCCCGACTCCCGGATGCGACAGGCGCGCAACAAGCGTGACCCAGGCCGGGATCGCAAGCGCCAGATAGTGGTCCCAAAACAGGCTGGGGATCAGCAGCATCCCAAACACCCACGCCGAGAGCTCCATCTCGGGATCCTCATCCCGCCGCCGAACCCGGCAGCACGCCAGGCACAATCCCAGCACCCCAAGCGCCCACAGCGCGCACAGCCAGTAAGCCCCCACGCCGAGGTTGAGCCAGGGGGTGGTCTTGGGGTTCTCCGCGAACAGTCGGTAGATCAACGCCGGAACACCTATGTTTCCGGGATCGACATGGAACGAGGCCCCCTGATCACTCCAGGTCGAGGAGCCGTAAGCCATGTCCCCGAGCACATCGTAATAAGCAAAGTAGGGTCCCAATCCGTGGATTACCCCCGGCCCCAGCACACACACAGCCACGGTGATCAACGCCGCGACCAAGGCGGTCCATTCCCGTTTCCAGGCGAGCCAAAGAACCAGAAAGGCGGGCTGGACCTTGACCAGGGCGGCGAATCCCAAGACCGCGCCGGCTATCCCTTTGCGCCCGTTCCGCCACAGCGCGAAGACCACGCTGAGCAAGAACAGGAGCACATGGTTCAGTTGACCGGCGGTGACGGACCGGAACAGAGGAAATGAAAAGGCGACCGAGGCGACCAGGAAGCAGGTCCACCCCAACGAAGGGCGCCCGCCCGGACCGTTGATGAATAACAGCAGGGACAGCACGAGCAGGAGTTGGCTTCCCCAGAACCAGAGCCACTTGGCGGTGTCATAGGAGAGCATTCCGAGCCAGCCGAACAAGTATCCGGTGAATGGCGGATAGACATACGGGTTGAGATAGGCCATGTCGGGATGAGGCGCTGAGGGGTTTTCCGGATTGGGAACCTCCAGCGCGGCCCGCCGAAGGTTCTCGTAGGGATACGGGTCCTCACCGGCGAGAAGCAGGCGGCCGCCGAGATACAGATGCTTGAGATCGTTGGCGTGATAGGTTTGGCGGGCAGGGTCACCCGCCCCCTCCAGCGGCAAAAGGACCTGCTGGTTCAGGAAGACCGCCGCGAGGACCGCGAGAGCCACCATCCAGATCTGGCGTTGTCCCGGTCCTCCCTGAAAAGGCAAGTCGCGCTCCCCAAATGCGGCGTTTACTGATACGGATCCAGCCAATACTCCGGAGGACGGGTGGCGCGGTCCAAGAGCTTCACGACCAACTGGGCCGCGGTGTTGATGTCATAGCTCGTGCCGACCTCGGCGAGAACCCGCTCGATATGGCCGGTGCGAAGGTTCTTGACCTTACTCTCCTTGGCGCGCTCACGCACCTGTTGTTTGGCGACCTCATACTTGAGGACCCCCCCCTCTTCCTTCTTGCCTCGAAGGACCAGCTCGAAGGTGTCCTTCACCCGGATCGGTTGGCTGATCTCACCCTCCTCCAGGGTGGCGACCACGCTGATCCATTCGGGCGGGAGCGCGAGCACGGGCTGGTAGCCCAGGTACCCGCCATCCTCGTAGTCCGTGAAACGGTCGGCCCAGGTCTTGAAATTCTCCCCGAGCTCAGCCACCCGCCGCCGAACCTCCATCAAGGTGCCGTAGATGCGACGCTCGGCGGTGACCCGATCCTTCTCGGAGGCGTCCACCGGATAGGGGATCTTCTTGGCGAGGTGCCAGGCTTCAATCCTTTCGGGACGGCGGAATTCCTCCGGATTGTCATCGTAGTACTTCTGCAATTCCTCCTCGGTGGGGTCCGCCTCGGGATCCACAGTGGCCCTCAGGTAGTAGTCGGAGAGCACCCGGTTCTCCAACGGCCGGAACCGTCGGCGGAAATAATCGGTGCTCTCGAACTTGACCTTCTTGATGTGGTGAAGCAGGAGCTTTCTGCGGGTGAAGAGTTCGAGAGCGGACTCCTTCTCGCTCCGATTCCTCGCGTTCTGGGACTCGGCGAATTTCAGGAACTCGCCCCAAGTGAAGCGCCCGCCATCCGGACGAATCTGAAGCGCCAACTCCGAGTCCTTGACCTCGGCGGCGTCGAAGAGCTCCTTATGGGCGACCACCTGATAGCGCGCGGCCAACTCGCGCATGAGCTCCTCGACCTTAGCTTTCTGCTGTTCGGTGAAGAGCTCCCGGAAGATCTCTTTTTCGACCGAGGAAAGGGACCGCGGCACCGACTCGGTCTTGGTTTCGGGATAGAAGATCATGTAGCCATCGGGGAGCTCCACCACTTTGGAGAAGCGCCGCACCGGGGTTTCCAGGATGACCTGTTCGATAACCGGGGGGTTTTCTCCGGCCTTGAAGGGGCCATATTCCGTGTCGCGCTTCTCCTCGCGGGTGTCGGAGAATTCGGGGACCAAGTCATGGAAATTGGCGCCCTTGTCCAGCATGCGCCAGCATTCCTCGGCGCGCTGCTTGGCGCGCTCGGGGCCATGCACCTTGCTCGAGAAGAAGATCCGGTAATAGGTGTAGGTGCCGGGGGAGAGGAAGCGCTCCTGGTGCTCGTCGTAGAACTGCTGGATGTCGCGGCGCTTGATCCGAATGGCCTCGTCGATGTGTTTGCGGACAAAGAAGGCGATGGAGCGATCCTCGCGCAGGGCGGCGAGCTCATCCAGGGCGCGCGGGTCCTGGTGCATGCCGGCCTCTCGCGCGCGTTCGGCCAGAATTTTTTCCGCGACCCACTCATGGAAGAGTTGGGAGACCACTTCGCCCACCCGTGTCGGATCGACCGCGTCGGGATCCTGAAGCTCTCGGAAGGCGTGCAGGAATTCACCCAGGGTGAGCTGCCCGCCGTTCCAGGTGGCCGCGACATTCTGCAGTTGGGGGGAGGGGCGCTCCTCGGCGTCGCGGGAAGCGGGCCCGCACCCCAAGGCGAGCGCGAGGGGAACCATGAGGGCGAGCAGCGTCGCCGGGCCCTCCCAGGCGTGGAGGGTTTTCCTTCCGGCGCCGATACATTCCGGAAAAGTCTTCAAAGTGGACAAGGATTTCTCCATGGAATCTGGCTTGGACCGAACAAACCGCGCTTAGGCCTCAGTGTGTCAGCCGGGGCAATATAGTCCACCCCCTTTCCCTTGGGCAAGCAGGTGCGCGAAGCGCGTGATGAATCCCCGACTACGACGTGTCCCCGAACCGCTCCCTCACGGTCGCGGCTCGGTTGCGTCGCTGCACTGGGGACAGGCGGGGATGCCTGTCCCACGGCGAGTGGGATGGCTCGCTCGCCAAGTGGTCATTCTCCGACGTTGCCGAATGAGCGGGCCAACCTTATTCTTCCGGACGCACCCAGAGATTCCCCCGAAGGAGGCTCCCACCCATGAGCCAGATGGAGCGCTATACGGTCACCATCCAGAAAGACCTCCTGCGGAGGTTCGACACCCTCATCGCGGCGCGCGGCTACACCAACCGCTCGGAGGCCATCCGCGACTTGATCCGCGACTCCCTGGTCACCGAGGAGTGGGCCCGAAAGGGGGAGAAGGTGGCCGCCACGGTCACGCTCGTGTACGACCATCACACCCCCGACCTCGGGGACCGCCTCACCGATGTGCAACACCATCACGCCGGCCTGGTCACCGCCTCCACCCATGTTCATCTGGACAATGACAACTGCCTGGAGGTCGCCATCCTGCGCGGGGAGAGCTCCAAGGTCAAACACCTGGCCGAAAAGATGATCGCCCTTCGCGGGATCAAACACGGCAAGATTGTCCACACCACCGAGGGCCGCGGGCTCGAATAGTCTCGAGTTCCCCTACTCGTAAAGCGACCAGGCCTCCACGGAGCTGGTCGGGGGGCGTTTGGTGGTGCAAAACCAGATGTCCCCTTCGCCGAGGGCGCGATCCTCCTCCCAGATCACATGGGTGTCCCCATCCGGGCCCAACGCGAGGCTCGGGCGGGCCCAGTTTCCCGGCTCCGGAGTGACTGGCTGCTCCTCCAGGAGCTGGTCAAGGAGCGGGTCGTAGACTCCGTACAACACATGCGCCCCGCCGCGCTCATCCACCCAGACAAGATGCACCTTCCCTTGGGAATCGACCTCCAGGTCCGGGGCGTACTGCCGCGCGGGATCGGGGGCTATCGAGATTGGCGGATCGAAAGTGGGCTGCCCCGCGCGACGCCGGAAGAGAACCACATCCTCGCCTTGAGGGTTGGAGTCATCCCCGCACGCAATCCAAACATCTCCGTTGGGCGCGCACACCATGCGCGGCGGATCGAAGAAATCCGTCGCGCCGGGAGCCAGCAGAACCTCCTGAACCGTGGTCGCCCCCAGGGGGGCCGCGGCGTAATAGAGATTCACATCGGGTCCGTACCCGCCCGCCCAGGCCAGGTGACGGGTCCCCGATGAATCGACGGCGAAATCGGGAACCGAATAGGGGATCGTGGGATGGTCGGCGAGGTCGGTGAGACGCATCGCGCTCATCGGTTCGCCCAGGTCAAACACCCCCAACGGGTCGGAGGTTTTCAGGAAGATGTCGGCGAAATCCCCCGAGGAGAAGTGACTGTCATACCAAGCCAGGGAAAGCCGTCCATCCGGGCCGCGCGCGATCTTGGGGGTGTAACCGTTGTCCCCAGGGTGCCCGGCGTTGGTGTTTGTAAGGCGGATATCGGTTGAACCGAACGAGCCACCCGGCGGCAGCCTGTCGCCGTAGATTTCCACATTGTTGATCCAGTTCCCATCCGCAGTGCTGTCGCGGTGGTCATGCCAAACCACCCAGACCGTGTTATCCGCTGTCACCGTGATGGAGGGATGCCGGCCCCCGACATGATTCGGCCCGACACGCGAATCATCAATGGACACTTGCGGGGAGAAGCCTTCCGTGACAGTCCAGCTGCGGTAATAGACATAGCTGGGGGTCCCGGGAGTGGTCTGGATCCCCCCGGACCAATAGGTCAGGTGGAGCTTCCCCGCCGAATCCAGCGCCAGGATGCTGTTCGGGGTCCGTGAAAGGTTGTATTTCGCCGCGCCGTTGGTGATTCGTTGGGGCGCGGTGAAGTCCGCCGCGAAGGATGCGCCGCAGAGGGCACCCATGAAAAGCAAGGAGAAGGTGCGCTTACTCATGGTAGAGCTCCCAATTTTCCACCGAGGCGGTGATCTCGGGGCGGAGGGAAAGGAGATTCAGTTCGCCGAAGCCGCTCCCGATGACCAAGGTCGCTCCGCTGGAACCGGAAGATGGCTCGAATTGTCGCAGCTTGGAATTGATCATCAGCCCGGTCAGGAAGAACGAATTCGTGCCGACAAACAGGCTCGGTGTGGCGGTTTCGATGAGGGGCGCGGCGGGAGCGGGAAAGCTCAGCACCTCCCCACCGCTGGTGACAAAGACATCATCCTCGGCATCGATGACCAAGTCGAAGATGCCGTTCGGGAGCTGCTCCCCGGAAACCACTTGGTTGGATTCCCCGGCGCCGATGGACTCATCCTGGTCCACATCTTCAAGCGCGAGGACATTCCCGACAATCACGAAAAAGGTGGGATCGATCACATTCGCGGCCCCCACCAACAGGTTCCCGGCGCTGTCGAAATCAAAGCCCCCGTTGAAATCGAATCCCGTGAAGAAGGCCCCACCGATGGGGCGGAAATCAGGCGTGCCGAGCGGATCGGCGACCACCAGCAGGTCTCCCTCTCCGCCGCCATCGGCGGTTTGGATAAGGACCGACCCGGCGGGAATGCCAGAACTGTTCCCCGGCGGGACCACTCGCGCTTGAGCGCCGCTCCAGCCGAAGAAGCCGGTCAGGATCGGTTCGATCAGTTCCCCGATCTCTCCCGGGTCGTTGAAATCCCTGTCGGCGTTGAGGTCTTGCGCGAGCAGGATGGTTCGATCCGGCGGTCCTCCGGGCGCGGATGCGTTGTCCACAAGGGCCAGTTGGGTGGCCGAGAGCACCGCGATCCCGGCGAGGTTTCCGAAGGGTCCATCGGCGACCGTGGTCACCGCTCCGGAGGCGAGGTCGATACGGACCAGCTCGGCATCCAAGAAGCTCCCGATGGAGGCGTAGACCGTCAAATCATCGTTCGGATCGGCGGCCAGCGCGCCCGCGAAGGTGCGCGGGAGGGGGATCGAATCTCCCGTGTACCCCGAGGGAATGGAGGTGAAGGAAAGGACCTGGGAACAGGCCGGTTCGAGAATCCGGCAACACAGAAGGGAGACAACCAAAGGGCGGATGACAGACATGGAACAACCTCCGACACCGATTCGCATCGACCTCTTGCGATAGAAAAGGCGGCGGGCTGGAGGGCTTGCGGCGCCCCGCCTTCTTCGACCCAAGATCGGAGGGGCAAACGAAAAGCCCCTCTCGGTGGATCGAGGAGGGGCTTCGTGGACTTTCCAAGCAACCCATCCGCCTTCTATCCCCGAAGAAGTGATTGCGGAAAGCCGCCCGGACTCGATATTCTGGCTTGCGGATCACCCTACTCGCCGCGTCTTCTCGGCCTTGCGGCCAATGACATGATGCGGCTTTCGTCCCCGCTTACAGCGACGGGTTCGCGCCGGCTTTTCACCGGCTTCCCGAGGCCGAGGGGCTGTCTATATGAGCGAAACCATAGGGCCCCCATTCCCGGCTGTCAATCGAGATTTGTTGAGGAAGGCGTGATCTGGGCGCCACGGAGGTCCATCTCGAGAATTCGCGGTGGTTTGATCCCTGTTTCCGGCGTGTTATCCTGAAGAAAGATGAATTGAGGTTCGGCAAAATGGAGACGGCGCGGATTCTATTGGAGACGGACGAGCAAGGGGTCATCCGAGATATTCCGGCACTCCCGCCGAGTTCTCGGATCGAGGCTATCCTCTATGTTCCGGAGCCCTCGTCGAGTGAATCTGTCCGGAAACCACATCCGTATTTGGCTGAGATAACGGTCATCCACGGGGATGTCGAGGGGTCGGTGGTCCCCCCTGAGGAGTGGCTTGGCGAAGCATGATCCTACTGGACACTCATACATGGCTCTGGTGGGTGTGTCAGGACAAGGATCGAATTCCGACGTCCGTTTCGTCTCGCATAGAGACCGCCAAAGACCCAGTCGCTGTGGCAAGTGTCTCCTGTCTCGAAATAGCTCTTCTTCAAAAAAAGGGGAGGATCGAGATCAGATCGGGCCTCGAAGAGTGGTTTGATTTGGCGCTCGTCGGTTCTGGAATCCACCTTCTTCCACTTACCCCAACAATTGCGGCGCGCTCCAGCATGTTGCCTGACATCCATCGGGACCCGGTGGATCGTGTTCTGATTGCCACGGCTCAGGTGAACAATGCGGTTTTCTTGACCAGGGATAAGGACATCGGGCGTTTTCCAGGCGTAGAGGTTCAATGGGATGGAAAAGCAGAGGGTTAACCCCGGCGCGGCGCTACTCTTTCACCGGGCGGCGGGTCAGATCCCCTTGGCCCTTCTCTCCCTCGCTGGGGTTGAAATCCACCTCCCCCATCTGATCCATTCCATCCGGTCCAATCGAATACAGGAGGAAATCCTCCGGCTCCTCGAAGTGGAGATAGTGATACTCCGAGCCGAATAGGAACGGGTCGCGGAAGGCTTCCACCGCTTTGGGGTCCTCGAACAATCTGAAGATCTGGTCGGGATATCCCCCCTTCGCCTGGAACGCCTCCGCGAGCATCGCGGCAAGATGGTCGAGGTCCTCGTTGGCCTTGCGCAGCCGCTCCTCGTAGGAGAGGGAAGGATCGCCCAAATCCTCCGGCTCCTTCGCGATTCCCCCTCCCCCGCGCACCCCCGGATACCCTTCTCCGGCGAGCACAAACAAACCGCCGCGCACCGCCGCGCGATAGCGGTCGAGCCGTTCCCGGTCGGCCGCCTCCTGGACCTTCCTCAGCGCTTCCTCCAACAGCCGAGAGGCCTCCTCGTTTTCCGATCGGTCATTCAATAGGAGCGCGAGTCGCACCAAGACATGCACCGTTTCCTCATCGGTTGCTCCTTTCACCGAGAGATCCCAGGCTTCCCGGTAGCGCCGGATGGCGTCCTCGAAGCGTGAGGTTTCATAGGCCAGGTCCCCACGTTTGCGCGCGATCCCGCGCCGCAGCTTAGTCTCCCCGCTCGCGCCGGCCTTGTAGGCCTGCTCAAGCAGAGACTCGGCGCGCTTGGCGTCGCTGAGCCGCCGCGCGAGCTCCGCCTCCTCGATGAGCGAGGTGACCGATTTCACTTCGCCCGTCGCAAACTCCACCGTTTCCCCCCCGCGCAAGTCGGTCTCGAAACCGGCCTCGAGGAATGCCAGCACTCTTTCGCGCTCATCGAGTTCATCCAGAACAGAGACCACCCGTTTCGCCAAGGGGGCATCCGTCCGGGTGTCCAGGAGCACAAGCGCGGGGACTGATCGGACAGGAAGGCCGGAAACCGCCTCGCGGTTGGTTTCAAGGTTCAGGCAGACCTTGCAGAACATCGACAGAATCTCGCGGACTCCCCGCCATCTTCGGAAACGCCCCTCGACCGCCAGGCTGTCCGTGCTCCAGTCGGCCCAGACCAAGATCAACGCCGGGCGTTCGCCGCCGAGCTGGCAGAGCTCCAGGTCGTCGAGACTGCTCATCCATTCGGGATCCGACGAAAAGGGGCCTTTCCCGTCGGGTGGTTCACACCAGCAGGGGTTTAGGACACAGAGGAAGAGAAGAGCATGCCAACGCATGGAACCCACATCCGCATTCGTTTGGGCGGCTGATTGGGGCCACCCCCGAAGAGGTGTTCCATCCCTTAATAGGATAGCGCGCTTTGTGGGATCAGCGCGCGCCCTTGGCCGGGAACCTGCCAGTAAAGGCGGAGCGCTTCGCCGCCGCCGATGTTGTCGGTGTAACGCACTCGGATCGGATGCTTGCCCTTGGTGAGTTCGATGGTCCCCGGAGCCGGGCGATTCTTCTGGTTCCCGCCGCTTGGGGATTCCACCACCTTCTTCCCATCGATCTCCACCAGTGCGTAGTCCCAGGCCTCGGTGACAATCGTGTAATTGCCCTCCTTGGGACATTCCAGAAAACCGTTCCATTCCACGCTCATTGGGAACCGGTAAGGGCCATTCCAACGGTAGTTGATGTACGGGTCAACCCAGACGAAAAGCGGCTTTCCGTCCCAGCGCCGCGCGCCATGCCAGAATGTCATCCTCAGACCGTTCGGAATTATCCCTCGATCATGGAAGCGCTCGCCGCGGAACTCCTCCCAATTCGAAGACCCGGGGGGCTGATAAAACGCTCGGGTGGGTTGAGCGTAGGTCTCGCTCTCCAGAATGAACTCCACTTGGTGCGCTCCGGCGAGGAGCTCCTTGCGGGCCTCAAGCGCCCCCGCGCCGGGTGTGGCCTCCAGAATCACCTCCGAATCCACCAGCAAGGTGAAATGGTCGATGGTTTCAGCCCGAAACCCGTACGATCCCTCTTGCCCCTCCGGAATCACCCAGAGCGCCTTCCCCCTCACCTTGAAAGGGGCCTGGAGCGGCTGCTCCTCTGGGGTGAGCGAAAGCGACGGGTAGGTGATCGGCTCCCCTTGAGGGGTGTCGCTCCCATCCCGGGAGAGTGTTTGAACGGAGAAGCCGCGATGGCGCTTCTTGACCTCGACCGGCACACGGTAGGCCGCGAAAATCTTGTTGCCGAAGGGATCCACCGGATCCTCGCGGGGAACCTCAGGGTAAAGCCATTCGATCCAGACATTCTTGTCGGGACGGTTCCAAGGCTCCATCACGATATAGAGGGCGTCCTCATCATCCGCGTAACGCGCCGGAAGCTCCTGCTGGAGGTAGAGGTGGTTGCGCCAGATTCCGGGCGGGTTCAGGAGTCGTAGCGCGTTGTGGCCGTTGGCGTCGCTGACCGCGTAAAACTTCCCCTTCTGGTTGTTCACATAGTGCGCCATGTCCACGAACTTGGCGTCGAAGTGGATATAGGGATCGATCTTGGTGACCTGATCCTTGAAATAAAGGTTGTATTCCCCGCGCCAATAAACAATGGCGATAAGGGCCATCAAGGTGTAACCGCACCAGCGCAGCGGCTCGGCGAGCCAGCGCCTTCCGGGGAGCCAGTCTTCGGCCAGAGTCATCACCGCAAGCCCGACCTCCCGTAGCGCCACCGCGCTCCAGATGGCGATCACCGGCATGACGCACAAGGTCCGCAGCGCTTGCGGGGCCTCGATCGAAAGCACCCCGGGCAGCAGCATGGCCACAAACCAACCGAGCGAGAAGAGCCCAAGGCGGCTCCGCCAGCACGCCAACGCCCAGGCCGCGCCGAGTGGGAAAAGCGCCGCGAGCAGCGGGTGCACCATCGGGGCGAAGGGGTGATTGTGACGCGGGTTGGAGTCGCCTCGGACATGGAACATGCGCAGCGTCGTGTACAGCGTGTCCCTCACCCGCTCCCAGTTGGGACGCAGCGGTTCGTTCGAGTTCACGATACTGACCATGTTGAGCCGTTCCGAGAACGCCTCCGGGTGGGTGCGACGGTATTCCAGCATCTCGCTCGCGCACCAATAGGCCGAGGCGAGAAACAGGATAAGTCCGATCACGTTCCAGCGCAGCAGATGGCGTTGCAGGACCCAGCGCACGGCGAGAAAACCGGCAAGCACCCCAGGCAAGAGATACAGCGGCTTGTAAGAATAGACCCCCAGCCCGAAGCAGTATCCCGCGAGGAGCCACATCGGCGCGGTTTTGAGCAGATGCCATCCCCAAGGGATCAAGGGGACACGCTCCTCCTGGGATTCGGCCTGGACCTTGGGCGGGGAGTCTTTGTGCTTGAAGGCCAGAAAGAAGAAGACTCCGGTAAGGGTGATGATCAAGGGGGCCTCGATGGCGTCATAGGCCACGCGCGAAAAGTTCACATGCCAACGCATGGCCGCGAGAAACGCCGCGCCCAAGAACGCCGTGGGAACATCGCAGAGGACCCGCAGAAGGAAGTACAGCGCGAGCACGCCCAATAGGCCGGCGATCATGGTCGGAAGGCGGATGGTGAAGATGGAGGTTCCGAACCACTTCATCGCGAGCGCGATCTGATACATGTGCATGGTGGCCTTGCCGAATCCCTGTGTTGTGAAGACCGGGACCGCCATGTCCTCGCGGTGACGCTCCATGCCGCGAATTTCGGCGCGGAGACGGTCGATTTCAGCCTGCAGGTTCCGTTTGGCCGCCTCCTCGGTCGCCGCGGCTTGTTCATCGAGCTTGGCGGCGAGCTGCTCTTTCCGCTCGTGGATCTGTTGGTCGAGCTCGGCGATCCGCTTCTGAGTTTCCGGCTCCCATTCGCGGATGAAATCACGCCCGATCATGGCGTTGGTGCTTTCGTCATAGTGCAACCCGAAGGGGTATATGTTGCCCAGGTGGAAGCGCATGAAGCCCGCCACCAACAGGAGAATGACCACCAGTCCCGCCTCAACCGTTGGCGGGACCCGGATCCGGCGCTTCGAGGGCATGTCGCGGACCAGGAGGACCCCGAGGGCGAACAGCGCCATCGCCGCCAACAGGTTTCTGTAGCCCGGCCAGGAGCCGTTGTAGTCCACCCAGGGAAAGCGATCCGGGAAACGAGGGTCGAGGAAGGGTTTGAGGGTGATCTCGGTCCCCGGGCGCAGATCCTTGGTTCCAAAACCGATCAGATTCGCCAGGGAGAGCTCGGCATAAGCGGCCCACACAAGCGCCGCGAGCAGGACCGGAAGCGCCAGTAAGAGCCGCCACTTTCTAGGAATAAGCGGGGCTGCCTGTTCGGGTGATTGCGGCGGCATGAGGGAGAGAGATTAGGGGAGGACCGGAGGGACCGTCAATTCCAAACCGGTCGCGCGACCCCTCTTGGGGGACCGCGCGACCGATCTGGAGTGGGAAGGATGAAAACCGCCCCCCCGTTTGCCCTGGCTTCGGGGGAGCCGACTCGTATGATGATCGCCTCAAGAGGGGCGAATGAATCCGCTTTCGGTTGTTCTCTTTAACGGTAGGTCCTGGGAGAAGGACCGATTGGGCTGAGGGGCTAACGGGAGCTTTCTGGGCCCAGGACCTACCGTCTTGGTTGAAAACCCCGGCGTGGGACTATTCGTGGAGCCGCCGAACTCCCACGCCAGGGCCACTCTCTCATCTATCTCGATCACCCGTGGCGGCGATTGGAACCTCCGCCGGTGTGTTTGCCCTTTTTGTTTCCGACAGCCGTGTTGATTTGCAGTGCGTGTGCCAACCCATTCCGCGAATGAATTCCCAAGGAAATCCCGGGATCGAGGCCAACCCTTGGCTGGAGTCGAGGCGGCCCGTCATATCAGCGGGATATGAACCATATCGAGGTGAACTGGGATTCGCTCTTGCCAGACAGGCTTCATTCTGAGAAAAGAGCACCCCGTGACCGGCCCGACTGTCTTCGTTTCGGATGTGCATCTCGACCACAAGGTTCCCCACCGGATCGACCGGTTTGAGCGATTCCTTTTCGAGGACCTCCCAAGCCTCGGGTGCTCGGACCTCTATGTCCTCGGGGACTTGTTCAACATTTGGTACCGGGACCCGCGCCTGGAGGTCCTATTCGGGGCGCGCGTGTTGGAGCTGCTCAAGCGTTTTGTCGAGACCGGCGGAAGACTGGAGTATGTGGTGGGGAATCGGGACTTTGCGCTCTGTTTTGACCGCTCGCTGCCCCTTCCTTTTCCGATCCATCGACGGAAGATCGAGCGAAAGATCGGCAAACGCGCCTTTTACCTGTGTCACGGGGATGATCTCTGTAAGCGTGACTGGGGCTACCGTCTCCTGCATGGGGTCATCCGCCAGACCCTCCCGATGGCTCTGTTTCATTCGCTTTCCAGCAATTCCAAGGAGTGGATTGTGGCCCAGCTGATCAACCTGACCCATGAGGTCACCCGCCGCAAGGCGCTCTGGAAGACCTTGCCGTACTGGCCCTATGTCCACGCTCAGGTGGATCGCGGGGTGGATGTCTTTGTCCAGGGGCATATTCACCACCGGGCCTGCCGACTTCTGGAGGGGTCCCATCGACGTGGGCGGCATTTCATCCTTCCCAGATGGTTCGACCGCGCTTGCGGCCTGCTCTATGATCCGGAGGGCGATGGTTTCGCGTTTTTCGACCGATGAAGGTGAAAGCCTATGTGGAGCTGGCGCGTCCGTTCACCTTACTCGCCCCTTCCGTCGGGTTTCTGAGCGGGGGCGTGGTGGCCTGGATGGCGCGTCGCCCGGAGGGGTTGTCCGGCGCGGCGGCCACCCTGGAGGTGCTCCTGGGGGCCCTGGCGGCGGCCTGCCTGAACGCCGCCTCGAACGCCATCAACCAGATCTATGACCTGGAAATCGACCGGATCAACAAGCCGAAGCGGCCTCTGCCCTCGGGGGCGCTGAGTCTCGGCGAAGCCTGGGTTTTCACGGTCGTCGCGTATGTTTTCACTTTCGCCCTGGCGGCCTTGGTGAACCTCGATTTCCTTGGGATTGTGGCGGTCACCACCTTCATCACCTACGCCTACTCCGGGCCCCCATTTCGGACCAAGCGGTTCGGCATCCTCGCCAATGTCACCATCGCCATCCCGCGCGGGTGTCTGTTGGTGGTTGCGGGGTGGTCGGCGGTGGCCTCACCGGCTGATCTTGAGCCTTGGTTGCTCGGGACTGTCATGGGACTTTACATTCTGGGGGCGGCAACCACCAAGGACTTCTCCGATATGGAAGGTGACCAAAAGTACGGCTGCATCACCTTGCCGATCCGCTATGGGATTCGCGCCAGCGCTTGGATGATCGCCCCCTTCTTTGTGCTCCCCTTCCTCGTGCTCGCCGCGCTAGCGGGTATGGGTCGTCTTTCAGGCAACCCTCTGTTCTTGATCGGTCTTGGCTTGGCGCTTTCAGCCTGGGGGGCGTTTATTGCCTACTTGATCCTGCGTCGCCCGGAGGACCTTGCGGTCGAGGCGAATCATGTTTCCTGGAAGCACATGTACCTCTTGATGCTGGTGGCTCAGATGGGCATGGCGATTGCGTATTTGCTCTGACGAGAAATGAATAAGATCGGGCGGCAAACGTCCGATAAGACAGAAACGCCACGAAATGCGCGGCGAGGTCTTTCAGGCGAAAGGCGTCGCTAGGAAGTTGACAAAAGCGTGGTAAACGGCAAGAAGGGAGTTGAACGCAGGGTCGGAACACGCTATGCTTCAGCTGAGAGAGTCTGAATGGCTCTCCATAAACAAGCGAGGTCCCGGCCCGTGGACAGGGCGGCAACAGCCGCATTGTCCGGCGGGAGGAGAAGACGATGAGGCGGAATGAACGCGGTCTCACGTTGATTGAAGTGTTGGTGATCCTGCTGGTCATCATGACCTTGGCGGTGATCGCCATCCCTCCGCTTATGAATGCTCGCACGCGCGCCGAGATCGCCCGGACTCAACAGGACCTTCAGGTGGTCGAATCCGCGGTGGAGTGGTTTTACATGGACAACAAGACATACCCGGAGAGCACCCCTCCCACCGCCCTTTCCAATCCAGGGGTGTGGAACAGGCGCGGATTGCTGCGCTTGATGGAGCCGGTGCGGTATCTCGACAATCTCCCCTCGGATCGTTTCCAGAACACCTCGTTGTTCGGTTCGTCGGACTTGTTGTACGAGTTCGGTTCAGGCGGGAACCGCGTGGTGAACGGCTACCGGATCGAGGCCTGGATGTTGGCCTCGCGCGGACCGGATGGGTTGCCCGACACCCGACACATCGACACCTTCCCCATGGGCACCGTGGCGCGGGAATACAGCCCCACGAACGGTCTGCGCTCCGAGGGGGACATCCTGCGCTATGGCGGCCACTACACCGAGGGGAACTGGTTCCTCAACGGCCGCCGCATCTCCGCGGGAAACCAGTAAGACCTGAAGCTTTTCCACACCCTTCGCTCGGGATCCGCGCCTTCTCCCACGCTTTCGTTACACCCCTTGCTCAAGGTCGTTTATGCCGTAGACTCAATGGAAACAACCTAAGGGGTTGGGAGGTTTGAGGTATGTTCTTCTTCGATTCGCTATCGCTCACCGTGTTCGTGGTCTCCCTGATTCTGTCGGGAGGCGCGCAGCTTTTGGTTTCGCGCGCATACCGGAAGTATCGGGAGGTTCCGGCCTCTTCGGGCCTAACCGGCGCTCAGGCCGCCGAGCGCATGCTGCGCGCCAACGGAGTCGCGGGGATCGGGATCGAGCCGGTGGATGGGATGCTCTCCGACCATTACGACCCGACCCACAAAGTCCTGCGTCTCTCTCCGGATGTGTACGCGGGGAGGAGCCTCGCGGCCCTCGGCATCGCCTGTCACGAGGCGGGGCACGCCCTCCAGCACGCCCGCGGCTACACCCCGCTTTTTCTTCGGACCGCGATGGTTCCGGTGGCCGCGTTCGGAACCAACATGGGATACTTCTTCATGCTGATCGGGCTGATGCTCGGCGCGGCGAGTGGAGTTCCCGGCATCGGACGCACCATCGCCATGATCGGATTCGGAACCTTCCTGGTGGCGGTCCTTTTTTCGATCGTCACTTTGCCCGTGGAGTTTGACGCTTCCCGGCGAGCCAAGCGGCAGCTGGTGGAACTCGGCTTCCTTTCGGGACCCGGTGAGACCAGCGGAGTCGCGTCGGTGTTGAACGCCGCCGCCCTCACCTATGTCGCCGCCGCGATCACTTCCTTGCTCCTGCTCGTGGAATGGGCGATCCGGCTGGGGCTTCTGGGCGGGCGCAGCGAAGAATGATGGCCGGGAATCGATCCCGGACCTCCTTCGTTTCCGCGGGACTCCTTCTCGCCGCGAGCCTTTCCGCTTTCCCATCCGTGGCGGCGCCTGTGCGCGTGGCGGCTGTCGCGCCTTTCCAAGAGCTCGCTCAAGCCTGGGGACAGGCCGCCTCCATTCAGGTCAAAGTTCAACCCTTTGAGCTCAGCCAGGCGATTCGCCAGGTGGCCGGTCGGAAATTCGATTTCGCCCTTGTTCCCGGCCCGCTCCTTCCCGGCCATCGGGCCTTCCTGGAAGCGAGTCCGGCCAAACGAGTCGTATCGGTCGAGGTGGGGTGGGAAACCCTCGCTCCGATTGTCCATCCGGGAAACCCGATCAAGTCTCTCCCGGAGCAGATGGCGCGCGACCTGATCGCCTCGGAGAGCTGCGTGAATGGCGCGGAGCTCCCGCGCGACTGGGGCGCCCTCCTCGATGAACCCTCCATGAAGGGGCGTAGGGTGGAGGCGCTGCTCCCGCCGGATAAATCCCCCGCCGGAAAAGCGCTCAAGACTCTGGTCCTTCCGAATTGCGCGGTCCGAACCGGGGCCCAAAGGGTGAGCAGCGACGCCGCTATCGAGCGCGCGGTGGCGAAAAATCCCCTCGCCTTGGGATGGGTCCACCGGCTGAGGTATATCGGCCAAGCGCGGGTGTTGCCGATTGTCGCGAGGGGAAATGTCGAGGCGGCGACCGCCAACCCGGAAGCCTTGGCCAGGGGATGGTATCCCTTTGGAAGAAAGGTTCTGCTTGTGACGAATGAGGAGCCCGCGCCCGATGGCGACGCGGGGAGATACTTGAGGTTTGTCCGCTCCGAGGCGGGTCAACGCGAGGTGCGGCGTTTGGGCTTCACCCCCGTTTGGCTGCGCGCTCAGTAAGGCGGATCTAAGCGGTCAGCGCCTCCAGAAAAAGTCGCGCCCTCTTCGCCTCCGCGAGCAGCTCGGGGAGTCCGCCGGGCTTGAGACACTCGACAATCAGCGGTCCGCCGTTGAACCCCCCGGCTTTGAGCTGCTTGAGAACCCCCGCGAAATCGACCTTCCCATCACCGGGGGTGACATCCACCACCTTCGGGTGGATGTAGTCTTTCACGCTCATGCCGACCACCAAGCCGTTCACCACGGCGGCATCCCGAACCGGGTCGAGGACTCCATCCGAGTAATACAGGATGTTGCCTGGGTCATACCAGATCCGGAACTGGTCTCGTCCGACCTTCTCGATCAGTTCGCGACATTGCGGGCCGGTGGCGTTCAGGCCGCCGTGCGGTTTCACACTGATCCCGATCCCGCGTTCGACCGCATGGTCGCAACTTCGCGCCACGGCCTGGTAGTAGGCTTCCTGCAACGCCGAGTCGCCGGTTCCGCCAAGCATCAGGTTCGGGACCTTTGCCGCCGCGCAGTTGTCGATCAGGCGCTTCAGTCCCTCGACCCCCTTTTCAAGCGACTCCGCAACCGGAAAGTCCCCGCCGTAGGCCGAGGCCGGGATCAGTCCGCGCGCCTCGCACTCCTCCCCAATCCGAAGCGCCTCCGCCTCCGTGGTGGCGGTGGAAATGACCAAGCCGTTCGTCGAGCGCGTGGTCATCAATCCCGCATACTTGAAGCCTGCCTCAGCGATGGCGTCCAGCGCCACGCGGTAATCGTGCGCGCCCCAAGGGCGTGTGTAACAGCCGATCCGCCAAGCGCTTGTTCCCTCTCTCGGCTCGGCGGCGGAGCTCAAACCCGGGGCCAGCAGCCCCGCCGCGCCCGCCAATGCCGCTTCCCCGAGGAACCTTCTCCGGGTTTGATTCTGCTTGAGGTCCATGAGTTCACCTTTTTCCGCGACGGGCGGGGAATGTTCGCGGTTAATTGATCCGATCCACGCCCCCGGGCGCTTCACTGGCTTGCCAAACGTTCGAGCCGGAGGTCATCAAACAGGATTCTCTTGCCCGAGAAGGGCGTGCCCCAGATCGAGGGGCGCCCGCTCGGGGGTTGTTTCGCGTCCTGGATGGAAACCATCCAATCCTTCGGCTCTTCCTGTCCCTCGACCCAGGCTTTCCCGGAGAGGGTCCAATCGGTCTCGCCGCTCTTCCGGGCCTCCAGCTTAAGATGGGTCCAGGAGCCGGACTGCCACTTGTACTCCGCGCTCCCGCGAACCTCGCCTCCGCGCAGGATCTCCAACGCGCGCTTGGCCGGAGAGACCTGGAGTTTGAACCCGCTCACCCCAAAAAGCCCCACCGCGAAGGTCGGGAAGGTCCGGCGCACATTCTCGCTCTTGAACCTGGCCGAAATCACCTGCCCCTCCCGCGCGCTTTTCGCGAACAAGAGCCCATAATCCTCCAACGGCTCCCCCGGGAGCTCCAGGACCTTGTTACCCTCCTCCTCGATGACCCTGAACTCGCCTTGGAGAATCAGGAACTCCTTGGGCGGCTTACCGGTCGCGAGCGCCTCGAAGTCATTCCGGTAGCCGGTGTCGGCTGGGGCGGCCTCTCCCTCGGCGGCGTTGGCCGGGGGCGCAAGCCCCCAAAGAAGGATTCCGACCATCAGGATGTTCGCTGAAAACCGTTTCATGATTCCTCCAGTCCCTTCATTCGTTCCTCAGAGCATCCAGAATCGGGCCACAGAGAGCCATTCCAGCGGCAAGCCGAATCCAGATCATACCACTCCCGACAATCGCGACGAGGGTCACGGCCAGCGACAGTGCCGGGAACTCCACGCCGGGGGATATGAGATGCGGGAGGACGGACGCGAGGCCCGCCAGCGATCCGCAGCCCAATCCAAGAATCAGCAGCATCCGGTGCTCCGCCAGGACCAGCCGCAAGACCTTTCGCTCAGAGAACCCGGCGGCGCGCAGAAGCGCGAGTTCCGCGCGACGCTCCAGCGCATTGCGCAGGACCACAATCCCCAGTCCCACGCTCCCCAGGATCAGCCCAAGCCCCCCCAGAACCTGGAAGATCGAAAGGTAAGCGTTCTCGACCGCGTTGAAGGCCGCGAGTCTCTCCTCGGCTGGAATCAGGTCGAGTCCCAGGTCGGACAGCGACCGGGAGAGGGTCTGCCCGATCTGCGCGATCTTCTCCCGGGGGGCGTCGATCAGCGCCATCCGATATCCGCTCTCGGAGGGGAAGCCGCGAAGGAGGTTCTCCTCGGAGATCAGGATGCTTCCCTGGAGGATGCTGTTCGCGAGGGTTCCCACAAAGCGAACCCGGAAAGGCTCTCCTTTCTCATCCGAATAGGTCAAGGTGTCCCCCAGCGAGGCATGCAGCGCCCACTGCAGGGTGGCCTTGTCCACCACCGCCGGGATGGTCCCATCCGCAAGCGGGCGATTCAGGAGCGCCCAGGGGGAGTCGCCCTCGACCGGTGAGAGGGTGCTCGCGAAGGTGAACGCGCCTCGCTTGGCGAGCTCTGAGGGATCAATCCCAAGCAGGGTGGGAGCAGCCGCGCGATTGAGGTTCAGGCAGCTGGCATCCTCCCCCTGGTGAACTCGGATGGGCGCCACCGCGACCCCCGGCAAATCGGCCTTGGAGAGGCCGTATTGGTTCAGCCCTTCCTCGGTGTTGAGATCATGGAGCAGTGGGAAGGTGGATTCGCCCAGGAAGGTGAAGCCGCCTGTGCCCGAGTTCCTCTGGTCGGCATCCCACGCGGCATCCCGGCGATTGGCCCCGACCGCGATGACCAGGAAGCAGCCGCACGCCAGCAAGGCCACGCACGCCAGGCTGCGCCCACGACGCCGCGAGAGATTCCCAACCCAAAGTCGAGTGAACGACAACGCCCCTCCCGTCCCTCCCATTTCCCACCGCGCGAGTAGCGCGCGTACCAGGAAGAGACCCGCGAGCAAGACCAGGAAGCCGACTCCGAAAAAGGTCTCCGCCGCGCGCGCGGCATCCGCGAGATCGGTTGAAAGGGAAAGCCCAAGCGCCGCCGCCAGCAAGACCAAGCCCAGCGCGAGGCTTCGCAGGGAGCTGCCGCCCCCGGACGCCGACATCTCCGGGAGGAGGTCCACCGAGCGGGCGAGAAGCTCCCGCGCGGGCCTTCGAGCCTGGCGTCGCGTGGCCAACGCAATGGCGGCAAGCGCCATCCCGGCTCCAAGCGTCCCTCCGAGGACCAAGCCGGCGGGACTTGCATGGAAGCTGAGCTCCAGCCCCGAACCGATCGCGCCCCGCCACAGCGTGGATAGCCCGATCAGCACACCCTTGGTATAGGCAAACGCAAGCGCCACACCGCACAGGCTCCCAAGAAGCGCGAGCGCGGCGCCTTCCAGGACCAGCAACCGCGCCAGAAGCCTCCTGGGAAACCCCATCGCCGCGAGCGCGCCGATTTCGCCCCCGCGCTGCTCGACCCCGAACACATTGAGCAGTCCCACCAGCAGCAACGCGGAGAGAATCAGGAAGAAGCTGAAACCCAGGAAGAGCGGGCCGAAGTCCATCGCGTTCGCGCGCGCGGTCTGACTGCCCGCGCGCACATCCCGAAACTGAAGGCTCAGCGCGCGCGGCTCAAGACGCGAAAGCAGGCTGGATTCCAAGGTCGCGCGCGGATTGGTGTCCGCCGGGAAACGGATCGCGGTCAGGTTTCCAAACCGGTTGGTCCACATCTCTTGCGCGGCGGCAAGGGCGACAAAGGCCTTCGGAGCCCCGCGATAATTGTCCCAGTAATCCTCATCCTTGGTTCGGATCCGGTCGAGCTCGATGGTGAAGCCCGGTTCCCAGTCGCGGCAGTTCTCGGCCTTCGAGAGCCCCGGGTAATCCGGCATCAGCTGGGGGTCGATCCACTCCCCCTCCATCGGAACAAGGGCGCGGACGCGAAAGGAGCGGGTCTTCTCGATCAGCTTGCGCATCGGGCCGAGGACATAGTAAGCGAGCTCAATCGAGTCTCCGACCTTGGCCCCGAGGTCCTCGGCCAGCCACGCGTTGATCAGAATCTCATCCTCGCCGAGGGTGAGGTTCTCGCCCGAAATCGATCGGATCCGGTCGAGTCCGGTGACCATGGAGTAGGGGGTCGCCTTTTCTCCGAGACGAAGCGAGTTGACAAAGTAGGTGAAGACACGCGAGGCGCCGGTTCCGGACTGAAGCACGGCCTCCGCCGCTCCCGGGTCCAGGAAGATGCGCGATGTCCGGAACTCCCTTTCGTGGGTGACCGGGGCTTCCCGCAGCTCCAGGGAGGCGTCCGCAAGGTCCCAGGTCTCCCGCAGCGCCTTGTAGGCCGCCTCCACATTGACCTTTCCAGCGCTGCTCGCGCCCACCAGGAGCAGGTTGGCCCCGCCGGGGTGATCGACACGGGTCTGGAGATCTTGGAGTGGCAGGAAAAGATTGAGGGGAGGAATCTGATGGGCTTCGAGGCTGAACGGGCCGAGACTCGAATCCGAGACGATCGCGGAGACCTCGACACGCCACGCCGTGGTCGAATCCTCCTCGGTGGCGAGTGGGGCATCCAGGGGGAGCTCATCGGGTTTCTCCACGCGGATCACGATTTCATCGCCAACGGAGGCGCCGAGGTGTTTGGCGAGACGGCGGTTCAGCGCCACCCCCTTGGAAAGGTCCGCGCCCTCGGGCGGCTTTTCGACGCTGAGATCCCAGAATCGGCTGTCCACCCCCAGAACTCGCACTCGATTGGCCCGCGCGCTGGAGTCTCCCTCGGAGACCGAACCGGTCAGGACAAGCAGGGGAACCACCGGGGCGCGGAGCGCCTCGGCAAGTTCCTCCGCCAGCGCGGCGCGGAAGAAGCGATCCTGCCCCACGAGCGCGAGTTCGGTCTTTCCCAAGCGTTGTTCGGCGGCGCGCCGTAAGGTCTCATCCAGGCAGTCGCCAACCAGGAGCGCGCCCGTGAGCACCGCCGTTCCCACCACAACACCCAGAAAGACCCCCAGGTGGGAGCGCCAATGGAAAACGAGGCCGCGGAGGATCAGGTCAAAACGGCGCATGCTGACAGGGATTCCTCGAATTGATTGTGGGAGAAAGGGGGGCCTGGTTCAACATTTCCCCGGATATGCCAAGCCTTACTCCTTGAGAAGCCAGACTTCCGCCACCGAGCAACCCCGCCCATCGACCAGATCCCATTCCAGGTCCAGGACTCCCCCCTTGGTGGCCTCCCTGGGGATGTAATACTCCACGGGCCAGATCGGATTCGGCTGCGCCACGGGGCCGTGGATGCTGTAAGCCTCATTGACAGTCAAGGTCATGGTCGGGCGATAGCGCCCGGCGTAGGTCACCTTGAGCCGGTAGGTCGCATCCGGGTCAAGCCCATCGTAGTGCATTTTCAAGGGTGTTCCGTAGTTGGTAACCATCTGAGACTGCCAGGACACGCGCAGCTCCTGGCGGCCACGGAGGAGCGGCGGGACACCGGGGCGATTCCGCTCTTCCTTGAAGGCGGCGTTGGCCTCATCCGAGGGCCCCTTGGCCGCGGCGATGGTCTCCGGGTCCGCCTTGTAGCCCGGAAACTCCACCCGTGGACTGTGGCAGGCGGAGGGGTCTTCCTCCCAGCTCTGTTGGTAAACCACATGGGGGGATCGGCCCACCGCCCCGAGGTCATCATAGAACCCACCCGGACCGGGATCCTTCCAGTGGACCACCTCATCCAGCGCGGCCCGTTGCGCCTGTTGGTCCTTCATCGAGAGGATGGTCTCAAAGCGCTGCTCCAGCCACGGCCTGTCATTCAGCGGTTGATCCAGCCAATCGAGGACCGCCCCGCGCTCCGAATTCCGCGCCTTGTAAGGCTCCTTCGCACTGAGCTGGTAGCCGATGCTCCGCAGCAGAACCGGTCCGAGGCTCTCGATCCCCTCGCGGAGTCCCGGCGCAATCGGGCCATCCGCCTTGGCCAACTCCGCGCGCGCCTTGTCTATCGCCTCCTCGATTCCAACCTCAGATGCTCTCGACAACGCCGCCAGGGCCTCTTGTTCAAAACCGGCTTCCGCTCGCGCCTTGGCCTGAACATAAGCGTCGTACCGGGCGCGCAAGAGATACATCTGCGCGCGCCAATGCGTGTCAAAACCCGTGGTTCGTTTCGCGATGCTTTCCCAGAGCTCCCGAGATGCAGGGATGGCGGCGTTTTCGAGAATCGGACCGCGCCAGTTCTCTTCCAGCATTTCCAGGCCCTGCGCGACATCTTCCGCAAGTTCCGCGCCCCACCAGACCTTGCCGTACTCCCGAAGGAGCGCGGGCATATCCGCGGCGGGGTCCCATCCGAGGGCGTTCCAGATCACTTTGTTCAGATCATCATGGATGCCATCCGAATAGGTCCCGAAGCCATCACTGAGATGCTTGTAGCGCAGATAGATGTGATGATGCGCCTTCGGCATCGGCATGACCGGTTCGCGCCCCAGGGTGTTGGCGAACGCCGGATCCCAGTCCCGCACCGGATACTGACAGCGGACCGTGTGGTTGATGTCCGGATACAGGCGAATCGGGAACTGTTTGGGAGCGCGGTCGCGCATCTCCTCAAGGCCCATCTTGGTCCAGGGACCATAGACAATCCCGGTCAGCCACCCCGGGTTCCTTGTGTGAAGGTAATCGAAGAAATAGTTGTTCTCATCGATGGTGAAGGTTTGATTGGAGACCCAGATTTTCGCGTTCGGGTGGGACTGCTTGAGAAGCGGGGAAAGCCCCTCGAGGAAGGGCATGAGGAACTCGGCGGGGGTATCGCCGTCATCACCTCCAGGCACGAACAGATGGTCGATCACCGGGTAGTCCGCGAAGATCGCCCTGCGTTTCTCCCAGGCCACTCCGGCGCCTTCCGGGTTGGTCACATCCTCGCCCGCTTCTCCCATCACCGGGGACCAAAGCCAGACATCGATGCCGTACGAACCGATGAGCACGGAAAGCTTCTTGTTCATCGCGTGCATCGATTCGACCATCACGGAGCCATCTTTCTCGTCCGGATCGAGACTCGGGATCAGCTCCACTCCATTGCAGCCGAACAGGATCAGGTCGCGGGTGTACTGCTCATACATCTCCACAGTCCAGGCGTCATAGGTGTTGGCCGTGTTGCGATAGGCGAGCTGGTGGGCGCGATAGGGAGCATCGGGGGCGGTGGCGATGGGCTTGGCGAGCCGCAGCGTGATCTTTCCCGGCGCGCAGTCGGCAAGTCGGATGAGCCTTCCCGCCGCGAACAGCGCTCCGCGAGGGTCGCGTCCAACCAGCCTGACCGTGTCTCCTTCCATCGAGATGGAATACCCCTCGGGCTTGTCCGGAACCTCGATTCCCGGGATGGCCTCCACGGTTCCAATCAGTATTCGGGGATTTCCCTTTTCCGCGTCGCTCCCGATGGGGAGCGTGACGCCGGATCGTTCGGCCAGCTCCTCACTCAGCATTTGAGAGGCTTTAAGCAGGGTCCCCTCGGCGGGAGTCGGAATAATGACCGCTTGGGTGAGGTTCGCCGCCATGGAGGAAAGCGAAAGGACAGATTGTGCAATGAGTGCAAGAACGGCGAACCGCGCGCTTGATGGTGACTTCATGGAAGACGCCTCCTGATTCTCTCTTGGCTATCCGCGAGGATGAGGTTGTAACCTCTACCGACCCGAACACCCCGGCAGTCCGTCATACACATGCGTACTCTCGCCGGTGAACAGGACCGCTTCCGAATGGGTGGAGTCATAGGCCATTGCCCAGGTGTCGGAGGTCGGCGCGCTGGTGGCGGGGATGGGGGTCCAATCCGTTCCATCCCACTCCCAGGTTTCATCCGAGAAACCGACCCCCACTTCGCCGCCGAAGAGAACCACTCGCTCGCGCGCCGAGTCGTAAGTCATTCCGTGCCCGCGACGGGCCGAGGGGGATTGCATGGGGGTTTTCTGTTGCCAGTTGGTCCCGTCCCATTCCCAGGTGTCGCCCAGCAGGACATTTTCCCCCTGCCCGCCGAAGAGAACGGTCCGGTTTCGCGCGCTGTCGAAGGCCATCGCAAACCGGAACCGCGGAGGGGGCGAAACGGCGGGCGCGCGCTGTGTCCAGTTGGTTCCATTCCATTCCCAGGTGTCCCCCAGGCGCGGCGCGGTCAGCACAAGGAAATCGCTGTCATCGCCCCCGAAGAGCACGGCGACTCCGCGCGAGGAATCGAAAACCATGGCATGCCCCACACGCGCGCTGGGGCTGGTGGTTGGAGAGAGTTGGGTCCAGGCCGCGCCATTCCAGGTCCGGGTGTCGGCCTGAGTGGCCCCGGGCTGCTGCATGGCGTTGGCCTGCTGCCCGCCGAAGAGGGTTGTCAGGTGGCGGACCGAGTCGTAGGCGATGGCCGCGCCGAGACGTCTACTCAAGCCATCCGTGTCCTCCAGCGTCCACTTCTCCCCATCCCACTCCCAGGTCTCCGAGACCACCACGGTGCCTTCGGCGTCGGTTCCGTTGAAGAGGACCACTCGCCCGCGCTGGGAGTCGTATGTCATTGAGAATCCCCCGAACGAGAGCGGTTGGGGGGTTCCCGGACGCGACTTCCAGCGCGCGAGGTCACAGCGCAGGAGCGCAAGCAGATCCTCGGCGTGGAAGTTCAAGTCGCCCCAGCGATTGGTGTAGATGAGGATTTCCTCGGTGGTGGGACGCTGCCCGAAGGAGGCGAACGGAAGCAGGCACAGGAGAATGGCGACACAGCCGCCCAGCAGATGACGGTGGATCATCCGCCAAGTATACGCGAATTCGGGCGGAGTGTGGACACTCAGAGCAAGATCATCAGGGCGACCATGGCGAAAATCAGCGCAACCGCGACCAGGTTTTCCATGGGGGGAATCCTCCTTTCGTGGCGGGCATCAGGCCGGTCGGGCTCATCCGAGGAAAGCCGGTCGATCCGGACGGCGGCTCCCTCGCAAATCACCTCTCTTTTCGACCAGATTAAGGGAGGACTTGAGGAGTCCGTTGGGAAGCCAAGAAGAATGAGTGGAATAAGCATCCCCTAGATTGCCATGGCCCCGCATGCCTCGCTGGGACTCGGATTCCGGATTCCGTCATCCTTGACCATCTTGCGGAGAAAGGCACGCCCGAAGAGACTATCAAGAGTTATCCCGCGCTATGTGGAGAGGATATCCGCGCCGCCCTTGAATACGCCGTGGATTTGGTGTCCTGATAGTTCCGGGAAGAGGCATCACCCGCGAAAACAACCACGGGGCCACCGGCTCTTAAGCCAGTGGCCCCGCTTGTTTGAAAGGTACCGGCCACCGCCTGAGGGGGAGGCAGTGGCCGGGGCTGGGATGGGCACCAGCCCTTAAAAAAGGGCACAGCGCAATCTTGGCCGATGAAGCAGTAAGCGCTGAACGCCCTTGCAGAGGCTTGAAAATCCGGGAAAAGGAGAAACCAGGAACTTCAGTCTTCAGGGCCTTCCTGGGTCGCCCGACCTTCCGGAAGGCTGCTTCCTCATCCCGCTATAGAGTGTCGGCTCGGTCTCAAGAATCTTTATGAGGAAATCTTGCTCAACCCTTTTCGCACTGGTAAGTTAAGAAAGTTGAAGGTTTAGAGATTGCCGCCTCCGAATGGGGGCTGAAATCGGGACCGCGCCGGGTTACGATGCGGTCGATTTGGGGGAGACAACAGCATGCGACGGACCCTTCATACGGTGCTCCTTGCGGTGGGAGTTTGGGGGCTGCCTGGAGCCGCCCTGGAGTATCCGCTGCAATCCGGCTTGCAGATCATCTTCGAGGCCACAACCGCCGCCCAAGTCGCGCCGGGGCAGAGCGCGACGCCGTTTGCCTGGCGCTATGAGCTTTGGGTCTTGGGCGAGCGCGAGCAAGGGAAATTTGAGGCGGTCTGGGTCTTTTACAACGCCCCTCGAACGCCACAGGAAATGATGGGCGGCGCCCTTCCCCTCACCCTGGGGAAAACCGGAGAGAAACAATTCCCGCGCGAGCGCGAGGCGACCTACAAGCTTCAGGAAACCATCGAGTCCTTCCTGCCCGACCTGTCAGGGATGAGCGCCTTCGATAAAGTCTGGAAAGGGCCTGTCACGGTGCGGGGGCAATACATCTCCTATCAACCGCTCGGCGAGGCCAACGGCTTGGTGCGTTGCTCCTTCGCCCAATACGGCGAGGACAAGATGGACCAAGTCATCGGCGTGCTGACCACCGGCGAGGCTTTCTTCGATCCTCAAAGCCACTGGCTGCGCGAAGTCCAGGTCTCCACCACGATCCAAACCCCCCAGGGGCCGCAGACAGTGCCCCAGGCCACCGCGCGCCTGGTCAAAGTGGTCCAAAAGGACGCCACCTGGGTCTCCAAACGTCGCGAGGAGGCGCGCGCCTTCTTCACCGCCCTGCAGCAACATGATGATCAACTCTTCGCGGCCAACGATGATCTTTCGGCGGCCACCCTGACCCTTTCCACCCTCTCCAGCGCCTGGGAGACCTTCCTCAACGAAAACAGCGTCTCGATCTTCGCGCCGCTCGCGCGCTCCCATCTGCTCTCGATGCAGGCCGAACTGCCGATCCTCCAAACCCTGTGGCGCGCGCGCAAGACCCTGGTGGGCAAGACCTCCCCCAAGTGGACCCTCAAGGACACCGCGGGCGGACAGGTCTCGCTCGAGACCCTCGGCGACTACCCGGTCTTGATCCTGTTCTGGTCGCGCCTCTCCTGGGAATCGCTGCTCGCCATGCGCGAGCTGGGAAAGATTCGCGAGGACTATGGTCCCAAGGGGCTGGTGATCCTTCCGATCAACCTCGATCAAAACGACCAGGAGGCGATTGAATCGCTCAAGGTCATGGGACTGGACATGACCACGCTCCGAAACCTGGACCCCAACCTCTTGACCGCCTATGGGGTCCCGCTCGGGATGCTCCCCTCGATGGTCGTGCTGGACCGCTCGAAAAAGGTGGTGGATGTCCGCTATGGATGGGGTAAGCGGGTGTTCCAGGAGTTGCGGCGTCGGATTGAAGGGACGCTCTAACATGGGCCGATGGATTTGATCATCCTTCTCGCCCGGTTCGCGGGCGACATCCTCGCGCTCATCCTCCTCTACGACTTCTTTGTGCAACCGTTCCGGTTCTATGGGATGGACCCGCTCACTCGGTTTGTGTGGGGGGCCGCGCGCAAGATTTGCGCCCCCTTTGAAACCCTCTCGCGCAAGCTCATTCAGGTTCCCGACCGGGACCTCACCCCCCTTTTCGCCCTGGCCATCGTGGTCTTCTGCCGGGGGTTGCTGTATGCCGCGGGGGTAATGGTCTCGCGCCCCGATCCGAGGGTGCTCGCGCTCGGGGTCACCTTGAGTTTTCAGGAGCTCTTCACCCGTCTCGCACTCCCCCTACTGCTGTTCGTGGTCTACGCCGACATCCAACTCTCCCGCCATCAGGTCACCTTCATCGGCAATGTCCCGGTGATGATGGTTCACGATATCGCCAAGCGTTTCATTGTCCTGATCCGCAAGCTGCTCCCCTCTTACCGCCCCCTCTTGGTGTTTCTGGTGGTGGCCGCCCACCTGATTGTCTTCCAGTGGGCCTTGGTGGTGGTCACCTTGCTGCCGTTCACGGGTACGAGCGCGCTCCAGGCCTTTCCCCCGATTCTATGCCCGGAAGGGGGGACCCTGATCGAGTCCCCGCTGCTCGCGCTCCCGGTGATTGCCCTTTCGGTGGTCCGAACCTTCCTTTTCGGAATCTTCATCCTGCTCCTGCTACAGATGTTGGCGGGGTTCTCGGGCCTGGACCCCTATGATCGAATGACGCTGATTCTGGGATTGGTGGTGGCCCCGTGGATCGACGCCGCCCGAAAGTGGTTTCCCTTCGCGCGGGTGGGGGTGATCGATTTTTCGGTCGGAATCCTGCTGCTGATCTTGTGGATATTGCTGGATCTTTTGACCGGAATCGTGGCGCGAATCGGGGCCTCTCCTGGTCCCCTCTAGGATGCGTCCGCCTTGACTTCCATGCCTTCATCTCCCAGAATTTTAATCCCTTGAAGCATTCGAAAAGAGGTTCCTATCTTGAATATCACTGTTGCCGGACGCCATGTGGAAGTGACCCCCGCCCTGGAGGATCATGTCAAGAAGGGTGTTGAAAAACTGACTAAATTCACGGATGACATTCTCGAGGTTCACGCCATCCTGGGGGTCGAAAAACGGTCTCACCGCGCCGAGGTGAACATTCAGGCCGATGGGTATTTCCTGCACGGCGACTCCACCACCGATGATCTCTACAAGTCGATTGATGTCGCCCTGGCCCGTATCCAAACCCAAATCCTGCGTCACAAGGAAAAAATTCAGAATCACCGTCTGCGCCGCAAGGAGGAGACCGGGGTCATCAAGAAGCTCGGAGTTCAGGTCCAGGTTCTCGCCGGCGAGGATGTGGAGATGGGCGAGAAGAATCCGCGCGTGGTGATGAGCCGGAACTACGCCATCAAGCCCATGTCGGTGGATGAGGCGGCGATGCAGATGGACCTGATCCACCAGGAAATCCTGGTCTTCATCAACTCCGAGAATCAGCGTCTCAATGTGTTGTCGCGTCGCAAGGACGGCAACTACGAGCTGATCGACCCAAAGGTCTGACGTCGCCACGCCTTGGTTGCGTGAGCGAGGTTGCGGACCGGATTCGAGGCTCCGGAGGAGGGGCGCGGTCTCTCACGCCCGGACACGATAGAGCGAGTCCCTCCTGATCGAACTCGGATGCCTGAAAGGACCCCGGAGTGTGGTTTTCGCGCCACCGCGACCTTGAATCCCCAGGCTGGATGTTGGTCTGGGGCAGTCTTGTGGGGCTGTTTACGGGCGGGGTCACCGTCCTCTATCGCCTCGCGGTGCTCAAGGGCAACGAGACCATCTGGGGAGGGAACCCGGCGGACTTCTTGCTCGGCTCGATCGCCATCCGTTTCCTGCTCCCGCCGCTGGGCGGCCTGGTGGTGGGTTTTGTTCTCTACAAACTCCTCGATCACCGTCCCGGGCACGGCATCCCCTCGGTAATCCACTCTGTTCAAACCAACCAGGTTCGTGTTCCGTGGCGAATGGCGGCCCCCTCGGTGGCCTCGGTCGTGGTGCTCACCACGGGCGGCTCGGCGGGTCCGGAGGGACCGGTGGCGGAGATAGGCTCGGTGTTCGGGTCCAACATGGGCTCCCGAATCGGCGCCAAACAGAAGACGCTTCGTGTCTTGGTAGGCTGTGGGGTGGCGGCGGCGATTGCCGCGGTTTTCGGGGCCCCCATCGGCGGGGTGTTCTTCGCCTTGGAGGTGATCTTCCAGGGCTTTGAACTGACCCTCTTCGCGCCGGTGGTGATCTCGGCGGTGGTGGCCTCGCTGATCACCAGCGCGGTCTTTGAGGTCGAGACCGCCGTGGTCTTTCCCGAGTTCGTGTTCCGCCCCATCGAGCTCCCGGCCTATGTTGGGCTGGGTTTGATCGTGGGGCTTGTGGCGGGATTCTTCATCCATTGGATCGAGTATGCGTCCCGTCGGTTCGAGCGCCTTGAGGTTCCGCTGTGGATCAAGCCCGCCATCGGGGGGATAGGGGTGGGGGCGCTGGGGTGCTACTTCCTCCCCGAGGTGATCGGCGAGGGGTACGAGTCGCTGAACCACCTGATCAACAGTGAGCCGCTCCTCTGGGATCTTGCGTTTGTGCTGTTCGGAAAGATCTTGGCCACCGGGCTTACCCTCGGCTCCGGCGCTCCTGGAGGGTGTTTTGCCCCGGCGATCTTCATCGGGGCCACGCTCGGCGCTCTGTACGGAGGAATCCTCGAACGGCTTTCCCCGGATGTGGTTGCCAGTCCGAGCTCTTACGCGACGATGGGGATGGCGGGAATGATCGCGGGAACCTTCAACGCCCCGATGACCGCCATTCTGGTCGCGTTGCGGGTGGCGGATGAGAACCCGGATGCCCTCCTGCCGCTCATGACCACCGTGGCGCTGGCGAGCTTTGTCATGAGCCGCTGGGAGCATGTTTCCGTGTACACCAACATTCTCAAGCGTCACGGGCAATGGTTTCCGGTGGATTTTGACAAAGACCCGTTGCTCGGAATCCGGGTGGAAGAGGTGGTTCGCGCGGGGGTTCCACGTCTTTCCGACTCGCTGAGCGTGGATCAGGCTTTTGAGCGGATTCGGGAGGGCGAGGATGCCGCCTTTGTGGTGGAAGGCGCAAAGGGAGAGTTTCGCGGAGTGGTGACCCTACAGGACCTGCGTCTCGCGCTCGCGGACCCATTCTTGGGTCGGTTGGTGAACCTGGAGGATGTGGTCGATTTCTCGATCCCGCGTCTCTCGCCGAACACCAGTCTGCGCGAGGCGGTGCGGGAATTCGCGACCAGCAAGCGCGAGGCGCTACCGGTCTTCACCGCCTCCGGGGAGTTTGTCGGGCTGATCACCCGCGAGGAGGTCCTCTCCGCCTATCGACGGGGGAAGGAGGTGTAGTGGATCGCGGGAGCGACTTCTAATCGCTAAAGATTCGCGCCCCCGCGCCGGTTACGCGGCGCTACGCTCCCAGGTCTCCACAAGCTTTCTCAGATCCGGAAAAAACCTTGGCCCATCGTGAAGGATTGCCGGAGCAAAATCGATCGTTGGGGACATCCCATCCGCGAACTTGACCTGCAATGTATAGGGGGCGCCTTTCTCAAACCCGACTACTTTGTGTATCCCGTGTTGCATTTTGTTTACCTCAAAGGCTCAATCTTGAAAGGTGCGATAGGGAAGGGGCCACCTTGGAGTGGTTCTGTCTCTACCCAAACGTCAGCTCAAACTCCACTCGCTCCCCGGCCTTGACCTCACGGACCGCCAGGAGCGGCTCCACGACCGCCTTGTCGCCGCCTCCGAGGCCCCCCTCCTTCCAGGTCTTTCCCGTGGGAGGAGCCAGGACAAGCTTCCTGGCAACCTTGTCCTCCCAAGTTCCCGCAAGCGCTCCCTCGGCGCCCAAGAGGGTCAGCGACCCAGCGCCCACACGCAGCGCGGCGGTCCAACCCGCCTCCCACCAACTCTCCGGGAGGCGCGGGGCCACACGGAGCGTCCCATCGACTTGAGGGTCCAGTCCGAACAGGAACTGGTTCGTGATCCGAACCAGGTTGGCGGGGTATTCGCAATAGGTCATCGGACCACCCGGTTTGATGCTCTCGGCGGACGGAAAGTAGCGCTCTTGCCAGGAATATCCGTTGGGTCTGCCGGCCCGTTCGACTGCCTGCAACCCATCCAGGAGGCCCTCCACATCGCCACGCCGCGCGCGCGCCCAAGCCTCCAGATACCAGACTCTTCCCATCGCGGCCAAGTCATGGCGATGGTCGAAATGGGGGAACTGGTCGGCGGGGATGAACTCCCAATCTTCGTAAGTTTCCGGGGCGGTGGAGATGCTCGTGGGCATTCCTCCATAGCGGAAGCCCTTATCGTCGCGGACCTTTTCCCAAAGCAGATCCTCCTGGTTCTTGGGAAGCATGCCGACCGCGATGGCGGCCCAGTCCACATCGGTCATTCCATGCCTGTCAATCGGGCCTTTTTCGGGATGGATGTATTCCACACAGTGCCCCTCCCGCCAGAACTCCCGCCGGAAGTTGGACTGAACGCGCTCGGCCAGCTCGGCCCAATGCGCGCTCTTGGGTTGGTCTCCGGCCTTGGCGCAAAGCTCGGCGGTCTTCCGGAAGGCATCCACCGCGTAGCACTGGGTCACTCCATCCCATTCGATTCGGGTGGGGACTTCCACATAGTAGCCCGCCCCCCCGACACGCCCCTCTGGGGTTAAAAGGGACTCCAGGTGCGAGGCCGAGAGGTGGATGCACTCCAGGTTTCTGGCCAACCAGCTCTCATCAAGAGTGTGCGTGTATAGGGCGTGGGCGTTGTGGGCGAGCGTGGTGGCGCCGAGGGCGCGAAGCGGATCGCCGGGAACCCAGTGGACATACAACCCCTTTCCGGCCGAGTCGATCATGATCGGGAGCTGCCCATTCGGCTTCTGCCAACGCTTCACATAGTCCCAGTTGGCCAGCGCCTCCTCGAACCGTCCGAGCCAAAGCAGGGCATGCGTGAGTTGGTGGCCATCCAGACTGGGGTAGGTGTTGCCAAAGCCGAACCCCTGCCCATCGGCGCAGACCGAAAAGTAGCCGAAGAAAATATCAGGGTTCAAAGCGGCCAGCACGTTGTCTTCCGCCGAGCGCGTGTAGACCGTGTTGAGCCATTCCTGGGGGGTCTTGATCCCGCTCATGGATTCCCGTCTCTTGGTGGTTTCTTGTCCGTGTGCTTTTCCTTGATGCGACAGGGCGAGGGCTGAGCCCAGCGCTGTGTACGCCGAGGTTTGGAGAAAGCCCCTTCGGGTTGAGCGGTTCATCGTTCGGACCTCCATCCGGGAGAAATGGGAGGAATCAGCCCATGCGGGCGCTTTCATCCCGAACCGTCCCAATCCTACTCCGCCTTGCGGGCTACATAAATCAGCTGGTGCCCGAACTGGTCCTTGAGCGGCATGCGCGCCATCAGCCATGAAACCAGCGGATGTTGCGACTCCTTTGGCCCCTTCATCCCGGTGAGGCACACATTGACCGGCAGAACCTTTTCGATCGTGAACCCGGCGCGTTCGAGAAGCGCCCGGAATTCCTTCGGGGAAAGGTCATTGCGCCAATCGGGGTGACGGTGCGGGGTCTTTCCCAACGCGTGGAGGATGCGCCGATAGGCGTGACGCATGTTGTAGTAGGAGGCCACGAGGCGCCCATTCCCGTGGAGGCGCGAGTGGAGCTCCGCGAACAGCCCGGATAGGTCCTCGATGTACTCGAACACCCCGGACCCGACAATGCAATCGAAGGTCATCCCCGGAAAGGGAAGCGGGTCGGCGCGCAGGTCGGTTTGGACAACGTGAGGGTCATTCAGCCGCGCCACCGCGGAGTGAGAAACATCGCATCCGTGGTAATCCAGATTGGGAAGACGCCTCAAGAGCTCCTCCCGCAACAGCCCCAACCCGCAGCCCAGCTCGAACACGGTCTTGGGAGAGCTTCGAGCCGCCTCCTCGGCGCACTTGAGAAGGCGGACATGCGGCCTGGAATAGTTGAAGGTCTCGGTTTCCCAACGGCTCATCGTTTCGGACCGGCCGGGTCCCCCCGAAGCCACATGCGAACCAGTTCGGCGGCGGGGCGACGGAGCGCGGTGTCGCTCCAGGTCTTGAGCTTCTCCGTGTAAACCTCCCAGCGGCGTAGGAAAGCGGACGCGGAGAGCTCCCGTTTGGCCGTGGCGGTGGCGCGTCGAGCAACCTCCTCGTCGCATTCCACCAACCCAAGATCCACAAGCGCCTCCAGGCAAACCCCCAGTGTCGCGGTGGACAGCGGTAGCTGGAGCAGCTCCTTGAGCGGAGTGGGCTGCTCCAGCTGACGGTAGACCACCGCCGTGTTCTCGCGTGTCGCCTCGGCGTGCATTCCCGACAACCAAGCCTCCAAGGCCTCCGCGCCGTAGGCGAGTCGCACCAGGGTCCCACGGCCGGTGGAGGTCAACACCGAGCGCAGCCAGGCGCGGTCCATCTTGCGGATCGGCGGCCAGAGGATATCCACTATCCGTCCATCCCATTCGGGGGGAATCTCTCCCCCATATCCGGTTGAGCAACTCCCCGGCCAGGCCCCCACCGGCAGAGCCGAGCTTCGCTCCCAGATTCGGTTCTTCCAAAACGGCAACTCCCCGGGCGAGCTCTCGCGCCACCACACGCGCCACTCGGGACCGTAGCCCACGCGCAGGCACCCCTCCAGGTCGAGAGCGGCGCCCCCGCGACCATCCCACACCACCACTCCCGGAATCCCGCCGCCGAGCTCCACCCGCGAGACCTCTTCCGGGAGCGACGGTTCAAGAGTTTCCCTCAGCGAGGGCCGGATCGCCACAATCCGAGGTCGAATCACTGTCCTGCCATTCCAGTGGTTCTCCCCATATTCAATCGCCAAATCCACCGGACCGTGGTCCAGGTCCTTGGCCCATTCGGCAAGCCGAAATCCGACCGCCTCCAGGGGGCGCGCGGGAGTTCCCAGGTTGATCCGCAGGTGCCCCTCGCCGAAAAGGGTGTAGCGCCCCCTGCCCTCGAACCGGCAGAGCGAAAACACCGGCGCCGGGAAACCCTGCCCGAAGGGTTCGAGCACGGGGACCTCGCGGAGGATCGCCTCCACGGGATGCTCGGATTCGAGGAAGGCGTCGATCAGGAGCTCCGGAGCGACCGCTTGCCCGTCGAACTCGGAGGCGACATGACGCAGCGCTTTCTCAAAGTCTCCCCAGCGGCTCATTTCGACGGTGAAACCCGCCGCTCCGGCATGACCGCCCCCGGCGACAGTCAAGTCCGACACGCTCTCCAACATCTGGCCGGCATCAAAGCCGGAAGGCGCGCGCGCGGAACCGTGCGCGAGGTCGCCTTCAATCGAGGCCACGAACACCGGCAGCCCGGTGGCTTCCATGAGCTTGGCGGCGACGATTCCAAGGATGCCTCGATGCCACTCCGGGTCGGCCAACACCACCGCGCCCGTGGGCGGGTTCGCGCGCAAACGCTCCAACGCGGAGGCGGTGGCGACAGCCCCCAACTTCTTGCGCTCCTCGTTGGCCTTCTCCAGTTCGGCGGAAAGATCCGCCAATTGCTTTGGGTCTTGGGACACCAGCAGGTCGAAGGCGAGTCGCGGCGAACGGAGCCTCCCCGCCGCGTTCAGTCGAGGCCCCACCTGGAATCCGATGGTCTCAAGGGTCGCCCCCTCCGGCGCGCAGCGCGCGGAATCAAGCAGCGCGCGAACCCCCGGCGAGGGATTGGCGCGCAAACGGTCCAGTCCATCCACCACAATCCTCCGATTCTCCCCGATGAGCGGCATCACATCCGCAACCGTGCCGATCATCGCCAAATCAATCGGGAGCTCGCGACGGTAGGCTTCCTGAAAGCTCGGGGGCACAAGCGGCAACAGCGCCTGGGCGAGCTTGAACGCCACCCCAGCCCCGGAAAGATGCTGGAAAGGATACCTGCTCCTTGAAAGGTGCGGGTTGATGTGCGCGAGCGGTCCTTTCAGGTCCTCCTCGGGTTGATGGTGGTCGGTGAGGATCAGGTCGATCCCGAGCTCCGCCGCGCGGGCGCAGGCCTCCACCGCCCGCGAGCCGCAGTCCGTGGTCACGATCAAATCGAACCCCTCGGCCTTCTTGGCCTCGATCCAATCGGCGCGGATGCCATACCCGCTTTCCATTCGATTCGGCAGATACACCTCCGGGGAAAGCCCCACGCGCTCGAAGGCGAACTTGAGGATCGCCGCGCTGGTGATCCCATCGGCGTCGTAATCCCCATGAATGACCACTCTGTGCCGGCGTGAAATCGCCGCCTCGATCCGCGAAAGGAACGGATTGATGTCCGGAAGCAGGGCGGGGTCATGGAAGGGGTGAGATTCGGGATGGAGGAAGGAATCCGCCGCCTCAGGTTCGGTGATCCCGCGCGCGACAAGGATGCGCGCCGCCCAAGGGGAGATCGCCACCGCTCCCACCAGACGCGCCACCGCTCCATCGCTCCTTGCGCGACGGCTCCAAGTCTGTTCTTGCGCCACCGCCTTTGTGGCTGTCCGCTCCCCCACTGACTTACTCCCTCGTCCTTCCCTCTTTTTCCCTTTCCGCCGGTTGCGTTTCCTGTCGGTCCTTTTGAGCCTCGGAATGGGCGTTGTGATAGTCGATCGCCGCGTTCAACAGATTTCGGCGCGCGAAGGGATGCCTTGGGTCGATATCAAGCACCGCCTGAAAATAGGCCACCGCCATGTCCCACCGGTTGCGTTGCGCCTCCAGGACCCCCAGGCTGTTGAGCGCCTCCACGCATTTCTGGTCGAGCTCCACCGCCTTGAGGAAGAGTTTTTCCGCTTCGTCCGCCTGCTTCAAGACATCCAGGTAAAGCCTTCCGAGTTTGAAGTAGGCTTGGCTCGAATGGGGATTGATCTCCAAGGCGCGCCGGTAGGTCCCGGAGGCCTCCTCGATTCGTCCGAGGTTCTGATAGGCCCTCCCGATGTTCAAGACGATAAGGTCCAAATCGGGCTTCAGGTGGTGGGCCTCTTCGTAGGAGGGGATCGCCGCCTCGAAGGATTGCGTGGCAAGCCTCCGGGCCTCCGTCGCCCCTTCCGGCCTCCCGAATTGCTCCAGTCTTCCGGCTTCCTCAATCAAGCTCTCCGCTTTCGCGGAGAGCGCGGTTCCGAGGTTGTTGTGGACCGCCCAACAAGTGGGATTCCCTTCGCGGTTGTGTTTCCAGAGAGTCTCCGAGTCGGTGTACACTTTGGCCTGCTGATAAGATAAGACTCCCAAAACACAGGCGAGGGCCGCGCCGGGGATCTGGCCAGGGGTGGTGCTGGTGGAAAGTCCGAAACGTCTCACTCCGTTGGCGAAGAACGCGGCAAACAGCGCGAGCAGCGCGGCGCTGGCCGGATACTGGTAGTGGTCGGCCACCAGCGAGAGGTCCATGGTCGAATAATCCACCAACCCGAGCGCCGGGGAAAGCGTGATGAGGAACGCGCCCAGCGCGAAGAAGACTCCGCGCCCGACGCGGCCTCGAAGGAACCAAGCGAGCGCGACCACGGCAAGGGTGGCGAGCGGCGCGAGCCAGTGGATCCAGTTGGTCGGATTCGGATCCCAGCGGGGGTAGATGGCCATCAGGTCGGTGGGCCAGAGCAGCTTGCCGACATAAAACCAGGGGGCGGTTCCCGCCACGATCAGGCGGTCCGGGAAAGACAGGTCCGCGCCCGCCACTCCGGCCCCCATGCGCTCGCGTTCCCAGGAGATGGTCATCCCGGCAAAGAGCGCGCTCACCAGGAAGAGTGGGAGGGTGGGGAGGATTCGCTGCTTCCACCGATCCCGTTCACGCCACCAGGAAAACAGCAGCAGTAGCGCCGGAAGGGTGCAGGCCACGGTCTTGGAGAGGATCGCGGCGAGAACACACCCAATCACTTGGAGGTAAAACCGCTTCTCGCCCGTGGTGATCCAGCGCTTCCATTCATGAAGCGCCAGAAACACAAACAGGGTGGAGAGCACATTCTTGCGCTCGGCGATCCAGGCCACGGATTCGACATGCACGGGGTGAAGGGCAAACAGTCCCGAGGCGAGGAGGGCGCCCGGGACCTTGAGACGCCGGAGGAGCAGAAACAGCGCGCCGGCGTTGCAGCAGTGCAGCAGCACGTTGGTCAGGTGATAGCCAAAGGGGACTGTTCTCCAGAGATGCGCCTCGATCCAGTAGGAGGTGAAGGTGAGGGGGTAATAGTTGGGGGATGCCTTCGGTTCGAGCCAAATCCGTGAAAGCCCCTCCCAATCGGCGAGCAGCGGGTTGGCGGTGACATACATCCCATCATCCCACAGGAAGCCCCCCCACATCGCGGGGTAATAGGCGGCGAGCGCGGCCAGGATGACCAGGAGCAGCCCGGTGCGTCGCCGGGGGATAATGCCGGTTGGATGCATGTCGCGGGCAGGGTAACGGGATTGCGGGCGGCTTCCAACTCTGGGCGGGGAGCCAACCTAACACGCACAGGGAAACCACTTGACACGGGCGAGAATCCGCGCAACAGTGCTAGTGCAAGTGTGAACAGCCCTCTGTGGCTAGCTGTTCGAGCTGCCTGAAAGGCTCTTTACGCCCGGTCGTTGCCCGCCCCTCGGCCACTTTCTCAGCGCAAGGGAGGGTATGCGAAATGTCCTCACCATCAAAGTCCCAAGTCTTGGGGGCGCAGGTCCGTTTCATCCTCAGCTGGCTTCTCGTCGCCATTGTTGTTGGCGCCACTGTCGTGGCCGCACACGAGCACAGTGTGGGATCGGCACCTCCGCCCCCAATTTCCGACAAGAACGGGGATAACAATGTGGACCCAAAAGACCTCCTCCTCCTTCTTCAAGAGTGGCGTGATAGCGAGACAGTTCTTGAGGATGTCCTTTCCTTGGGTGAGGAGTGGTACATGCACGGAATGGGGGACGTTTCAACTCCAACTCATACACCGAACGAAACCGATTTCCGCACGCCAACCTACACGCCGGATCAAACGGGACCCTCGACCCCTACCCCCACGCCAGTTGATTCGGACCTGTTTTACTACAGCGAGAGCGTCAAGATCTACTTGACGCCATCAGATGTTGTGATAGGTGTTGCTTTTCAGCAAGAGGTGGATGAGGGAGAGCGTCTCTCATTCCTTTCTGACTATTCGGAGCTTAGCACCTTCATCGACGTCGAACCCTTGCCATCCGGCCTTTTTCAGATTGCTTTACGAGAATCGACTCCCTGGAATCGAATGAGGGCACTACTAAGTACCGTCTCTGAAGACACTCGAGTTCTCATCGTCTCCCCTCTCTTTCAGGCACCTGGAACAGCAGGCATGCTGCTCACGCCAACATGGATAGTGCGTGCTCGCCCCGGCGCCTCTACTGAGCAGGTCGAATCCTTCAACCGAGAACATGATGTCTCGGTGGTTAGCATTACTGACTTCCCGCCGGAGCGCTATTACATACTGACTCGGATTGGAGTCCGAAACGCGCTTGATGTGCTGGCCTTGGCCAATCTTTACCATGACTCTCCCTTCTTCGACTGGTCAACTCCAAACTTCCAGCGGGTAGGGGGATCCTCCTTTCCGCGCCTTCGCCTAATAAGGTGAATTCCACTCCGACAGGATCTGAATCCGAGGACAAGGATGATAGCGATCAGAGAGTAACCCAATGAAGAGATTCTTTTCCTGGCCTCTCTGTCCACAGCAGTACCTCGTCCAGACGCCACGGGTGATACCCCGAAACCGAGAGAGACCGACCCGTGGTCTCTGGTTCGAGCCAGATCTGCCGAAGCCCTTCCCAGGCGGCGCGGTGCTCAGGCGGATTCGGCGGGTGAGGTTTGAGACCTTCGGCGCCGCGCCCGTTTCGCCGTGGGAAGGAGCGGGGCGGTGAGTTGCTGGTAGAGCTCGAACAGGAACTCGACCCGCGAACCATCGCCGTTGAACGGCGCGGAGCGATAACACCGGTCCACCGCGCGGTCGAGACCCTTGTGGGCCTCCCGGAGGGCTTTGGGCATGGTCTCGGGATCATAGAGGTCCGCCGGCGTGTTCCCCTTGAATTGGGCTCGGACATCCAGCACGCGCTGCGCCGCCTTCTCGACATCCGCCACTTGCTTCGGAGCAGGGTCTTGGGGCCAGGGGAAATTGTTGTAGACCAGCTTGGCCGAGTAGCGAAAATCAGACTTGAGTCGTCCACAAACCTGGCGGACCCAAGCCATGTGCATCGCGCTGGTGAGGACCCCGAAATGGTAGAGACTCGCGCTTGGAAGAATGAAAAGGAGGTCACTCGCCAGCGAGCGGGGCTCGAGAAACTCGATCGGGATATATGAGCGGCGTTCGGAAGACACCTTCGGAATCACCAGAAACCTTCGTTTCGGAATGTTCTCGACATGAAAACGGGTCGGGGTGTCCGCCAGAGCCTGGGTCGGGGCGCTCTTGCTGGAAAGACGGAAACGGCGCACGTTCCGGATTCGCTCAAGCACATGCGGCAAGGCGCGCAGCTCGCGCGGCTCCGCCTCCCCCAACCACAGGCACCACCGCGGACTGGAATACAGGAATTCATCCGCGCCATACCAGGGACGAAAGAAACGCTTCGAGCCTGGCTCCCGTCGGATAAATGACTTCATCTCCTCCCTTGAGAACAGGTAATTCCCGTCATCAATGGGTTTGTTCCCGATCCCAATCTCCGGAACTTTGCACAGCGGCGTGGACCGGTTGGTGATGGCAATGTCGGGACCGGAGACGAGATACGGCCCGATGTTGGATGCGGCCACCGGGATCGGCTCGCCATTTGCCTTGGAATAGTCATGGATGACCTTGTCCGAACGGTCGAAGGCCCCGAAGCCGATGATGACCACATGTACATGCGCCTTGCCGCGCGCCTCGCTCATCCAACTGAACGTGCGGTGCGCGAAATGAATCTTGATCCCGCGACGAAAGAGCTCCGGCCACAGGACCCCCACCTGCTCCCCTTGCGTGATCGAATTGGTCGACACAAAGGCCGCGCGGATTTCGGTCTTGCGGAGATACTCGGAAGCCCGCAGGTACCATCCGCTCACATAATCCAGCAGCCCCGCGTTCTTGATCTCCTTGCATACAAGACCCAGGTCGTCGCGTTGCGCCTCGGCCTGGAACTTGCCTCCCACGAACGGCGGGTTCCCCATCACATAGCTGCACCTTGCGGCGGGAAGCGCGTCGTTCCAGTCGATCCGGAGCGCGTTGCCCACCACAATCCTCGCGCTCTTCTTGAGCGGCAGGCGCAGCACCGGCGAGCCGAAGACCTCGCCCACCCGCTCGTTCATCTGGTGGTCGATCAACCACATCGCCACCTCCGCGATTCGCGCGGGCCACTCCTCGATCTCGATCCCGTACATCTGGTCCACATCCACCTTGAGTAGGGTGTCGAGGACCAGTCGTTCCTGATGGTGGTTGCCGTTGTAGAGCGCCCTGAGGACCTCCAGTTCAAGCAGTCGCAGTTCCCGGTAGGCGACCACCAGGAAGTTTCCGCAGCCGCAGGCCGGGTCGAGGAACCGGAGCGAGGCGAGCTTTTCATGGAAGGCTTTGAGCTTCTTCTCATTCGCCCCGCAGCGCGCCAGTTCGGCCTTGAGGTTGTCCAGGAACAGGCTGCGGACCAGCTTCAGAATGTCCCGTTCGCTGGTGTAATGCGCGCCGATCTGGCGACGTTTCCGCCTGCCCTCCTCGGTCGCCATGATCGACTGGAAGAGCGAACCGAAAACCGCCGGGCTGATCCGCGCCAAGTTGAAGTCGCAGCATTTGACCAACGCGGCGCGCATCGCCGCGTCAAATTCCGCGAAGCCGAGGTCCTCATGAAAAAGGTCTCCGTTGACATAGGGAAGCTCCCTCAATTCATCAGGAAGTTTCGGGGAGCGATCCGGTTTATCGGTGTCCAGCACGGTGAACAAATGTGCGAGCAAAGGCCCCAGATCGCTTCCATCCGAGCGCGTGGATTTAACTAGAGTCTTGAAGGAGTCCAGCTCGAAAATGCCGGTGTCATTCGCAAAGAGGCAGAACAGCACTCGGACCAGGAAGCGCTCCAATCGGTGTCCGGAGTACCCGCCGCGCTCAAGCGCGTCATGGAGCTCACTGAGAATCTCGACTGCTTGAATCTCGAGGGTGGCCTCGGGGTCCACGGGTTAGACCTGATAGTTCGCGGGGAACTCGAAGTGGCGGGTCTTCTCCTCAAAGCTCGCCACGCTCCGACGTCGAATGCCGAAGACCGCGAAGGTGGTGGCGTTCCGGCGAATCTCGGATAGGGTGAGCTTCATCAAGTCCCCGGCTTGGTGGCGCCTTGGATTTCCCCGCTTGCCGATTCCACTCCCGCCGCCGTGGGTTCCGTGAGCGGGAACGTCTCCTCCACCAAGATCTCATCTACCAGCTTACGCAACTCTTCGGGCAGATTGAGGGAAAACGGTTCATCCGGGATGCCCGCCGCATCCGCGCTCTTCTTGAGCTCGGCGAGAGCCGCGCGCCATTCTTCCGTCGTGAGACCGCGACGTTCGCCGACCTCCTCTCCGGAAACCGAGCGCAGGATGTTCGCGAAGGTGTCCGGCGCGATCTTTCCCTCCACCACGCCGCGCTGGACTCGCTGCGCGGAACGTCGCCCGACCTCCACTTCCTCCGGAGCCAGACCCACCTCCTCGATCCACTTGGAGTCCACCGTCGAGGTCAAAACCAGGATGCCGAGCTTTCCAGTCAGAAAAGACTCATGGACTCGCCGGAGCTGCTCGATGGTCAGGCGCCCCTCCGAGAGCCGCCGAGTCACGCGCTCGATCTGGCCTAGAACCTGCTCCCTCTGGTTCGGGGACAGGCTGGAGTCCTCAATCATCCGGGACGAGATCAGATTGATTCCGGCGGCGGCGATTTCATTCCGCTTGTGGAAGAGCAGATAGGCCCCCGTGGCGATGGCGCCGATCCCCATCACCAACAGGATCGCGCAGCCAATCAGGAACGGTCGCAGGCAGCCGGGGGAGGATTCGCGCGCCATCCTGAGTCACCGCTCGAGAATTCTTTGCAGACGCGCCTCGGACTGGATCGCCGCGCGGACTGTGTGGTAGTTGATCTTCCAGGCGTGGCCCATGTAATCCCACAGACGGTTGTTGTGTTCGTCGAAGAGCGGATACCACTCCCCGACCGCGTGGTTAATCACATGGTCCATCACGAATCGATGGACATTCTCATAGGCGTCCAGATACTTCTTGTCCCCGAAGATCAGGTAAGCGTCCAGGAACCCGACCAGACATTCGGCCTGCTGCCAGAACTCCTTGTTACGCTCCCGCGCGGGTCCGTCTTGGGGGCCCTCGCAGAAAACTCCGCCGCGTTCCCAATCAACCCCATATTGAACCGCGTGGTCGTAGAGTTTCCGGAACGCTTCGTGATACTTGGAGCGGTGCAGGTCCAGGATCTTGATGGTGTGATTGAGGAGCCAGGCGAACTCCACGTTGTGGCCGAAGCTGGTGTTGTTGAGGGGACGTCCCTCATCGTCCTCCACATCGCGGTCCGAACCCCACACATCCGCGAACAGAATCGCGCGGAGCGGTTGCCAATCCAGGGAGAACTGAGCCAGTCCGGCGCCGAATTCGGGGTGGATCATGCGCGAGAAGATCAGTTCGACAATCTCGATCGTCCGATCCCGGTGCACCCTCGACCCTGTGGCCTCGTATAGGTTGGTCATGGCCTCCATGAGGTGCATGTGGACATCGAAGGACTTTCGGTCTCCGCCGTACTTACCCGGACGCTTCTTCGAAAAGTCCCGTTCGAGGAACTCATAGTATCCGCCGCGCCAATTGTCGGCGATTCGGGACTGGAGGATGTCATAGGTCTTGAGCGCCCACTCCAGGCCGCGCGGGTCGCCGGAGGCCATGCCATATTCGGACAGACAATAGATGGCGAAAGAATGGCCGTAGGTGAGCTTGCTCAGATTGCGCGGGGTTCCATCCTGCTCGCAGGTCCAGAACCAGCCTCCGTGCTCCGTGTCCCAGAAATGCTTGAGCATGAAGTCCACTCCCTGGCGCGCGATCTCCAGACACTTGCCGCCGCCGAGGCCCGCCCGGTGCGCCGAGGAGTAGGTGTAGATCATCCGACACTGGCAGAGGTGGGTTTTGACCGTTTCGCCCGTCGGGTTGCCGTCCTTGTCGAGGTAGGTCAGGTATCCGCCGTGCTTCGGATCAACTCCATGAGTAAGCCAAAAGGGTAGCAGTTCCCGATGGAGATGGTGGTGCATCTCCTCGAGGAGTTTTTCAACGCGCGCGCTCATGGTTCGAGGATGTTTCTCCTTTGCTCAGCGGCCCACGTCATCCTCTTCACCCGGCGCGGGGGCCGCGCGAGGAATCGGGGAGCTTGAAATGGCTGTACCATGCGGCGAGGAGATGAGGTCGTCCACGCTCTTCATTCCATCGCTGGAGAGCTTGATCTCAAGGTGGAAGACCTCGCCGCCGTCGGTCCCGAAGAAAATGTCCACGCGGCGATCCAGATCCACATCGGCCAGAGTGGGCGAGGAAAGAATCGGCGCGCCATCCAGGGTTTGGAAGAGGCTGCCGAAGGGGAGCGGCTGCCCTTTAGTCCCCATCGGTTCAAGGACCGGAGACCCATCTCCATTGTAGCCGTACAGCGAGCCATCGGCGCCTCCGACCACAATCTCATTGAGACCATCCTGGTCGATATCGGCGATTCCGATGGAGGATTGCACCAGCCCGTCCCCGATGGGCACGCCCTGCTCGAATCCCGGATGAAGCGCGACCGGTGTTTCCTGAAGCGGGGGAACCAGGATCGAGCGCGGAACCGAGATCGGTTGGATTCCCGGGGCGGTCACCAGAACGCTATACCCGAGAAGCCCATTCGGATTCCCGGTGGCGAGGACCTGCCAGGAGGTCTGAGTGGCGGCTCCGTCCGGGAGCTCGCCGAGTGGGTGAGAGGCGGTCTCGCCGGGGGCGAACACCAGGCCGGGGGGCAGCTGGAGCTCCGCCACAACCCCCGTGTGGATGGTCTTAACCGCCGGGGCTGGGTTCGAGACAAACGCGGTGACCGTGAAAGGACTCGGATTATAGGACCCGTTCTGGATGGTGAGTTCGCCCGGCCCGACAAGCCCGACCACCAGATCCCCTCCCACCACCTCGATGTCGCCCAGACCGTAGTACGAAACGACCGTTCGGGACTGGCCTGGTCCCAGGGGCTGGTCATTCCAATACAAGGCCACCGCGCTATCGGAATTGATGATGTTCGGATTGACCGTGAAGTCGAATGGGGTGTCGTTCAGGTGGCCCCAGTTCCCCCAAACCACTCGGTCCGGTCGAACCGCCATGCCGCCGATGAGGGTTCCCTGAGTTTGGACAGTGGGGTTGGAAAGGTCATCGAAGCTTTGGTAGCTCTGCGGCACTGCATTGCCAAGCAGTTCGGTCTCGCGAGTCACATCCCCGATCAGCGGGACTCGGAAGGGGGCGCCGTCGTTATCGCCGAGTTGGGTGTCGAAGAAGGCCCGGATGGCCACCTGATGAGAAACCGCGCCGTTATTGGTCGCGGTATATTCCATGGATAAGGTGTCGGCGCGTCCCGAATCGCCCGAAACCAGGGAAAGGCGTTGGGTGAAGAGGATATCCCCGGCTTGCCAGATGGTGGTGTTCACTCCCCCCGAGGTTTGCGGGGGCTGAACCACCGAGCCGAGGGTCCCGTTGGCGTAATTCGTGAAATCGGAGCCATCCACCCGGAGCGTGGTGCCTCCGGTTCCCGGGAACGGATGCCCGAAGAGGAGACGCTTGTTGTCATCCTGAGGGTTGTCAGGGTCTCCCGTCCGGGTTCCCATGGTGAAGGCGCCGGAGGGGTCCACGGCCACCTCGACGAACTCCGAAAAAAGTTCGATGGCGGCCCCTTTGTCGGCATAGGCGCCGGGGTTTGCCTTGCGGAGCTCCATCGGGTCCTGCGCGGCGAAGGCGCCGCTCAGCAGGAGGTAGGAGGCGACGATCCCCGCGAGGCGATAGACCCAAACCCGACTGACTTCAGGAAAGGCACTTGTCCGAAGCATCATGCGCACCTCACGTTCCGTTATGGACAGAAATCATAGTCCAGATTGGGGTGTCCGTACATCCGCAAAACCTACGCAAAATCCAGAACCTCGTAAACCTTGACCGGCTTCTCCTTGCCCTTCACCTTGATCGGTTCCCGTTCCTTGAATTTGAACCGATCCTTGACATGTTCATAGGTGGTTTCGCTGATCAAAACCCCATCCACCGGGGCGTTGGACTCCAGCCGGGAGGCGAGGTTCACGCTGTCCCCGATGATGGAGTAATCGGTCCGCCCGCTGTCCCCCATGTTCCCCGCCACCACGACACCGGTGTTGACCCCGATCCGCATCCGAATCGGCGGACGTCCCTGCTTTTCCCAAGTTTCGCGGAGCTCGGCCAGCTTGCGCTGCATCTTAAGCGCCGCAGTGACCGCCTGGACCGGGTGTTCGGGCATCGGCTGGGGATGCCCGAAATACGCCATGATGGCGTCGCCGATCAGCTTGTCGAGCGTCCCCTTCTCCTCGTCGATGATGATCCGGAACATCGGGCCGAAATACTCGTTGAGGGTGGCGATGACCTCGCGCGCCTGCATCTTCTCCGACATGCTGGTGAATCCCGAAAGGTCCGAGAACAGGATCGAAACCTCGGTTTCCTGTCCGCCGAGCTCCAGCGCCGAGCGGTTCGAGAGGAGGTACCGCCGAACCTCGGGGGTCACATACCGTCCGAAAATGTTCGAGACCCGCATGTATTGCGAGACGGTCACCACGGCGTAAGCCACGATCTCCGCGAGGGAGACATGGAAGAAGTCCACCACGATCCCGGCCTTGGAGAAGAGGAAATACGAGGAAAAGCCGTGCGCCACTGCCAGAAAGACGGTCGCGAAGGCGTGGTTCACCGGCGCGAAAAACTGTCCGAGGATGCCGACCAGCATGGTGCCGCCGATGATCCAGATGGCGTTCAACCAGCGCGGCGCCATCATCAGGAAGTCCCGCTGCAGAATCGAACGGATCACTTCCCCGATGTGGCCGACCATCGGATAGCGCGAGGCGATGGGAACCGCGCGAAGGTCGTGGGTTCCCTCCGCGGAGGATCCGATGATCACAATCTTGCCGTCCAGGGCGCGGGGATCGATGAAACTCGTGTCGAATTCGGAAACCTGACCTTGCTTAAGGAGATTGAGCTGATCGAAACCGTCAATCAACTTCCAGTAGTTGACATGCTGAAACGGCTTGCCGATGGCGGATCCGGCCTTGGCTTCCGCGCCCCAGGGGAAACGGAAGTTGACCACCATCCGCTTCCTTTCATCGGAGGGGATGTAAATCTCTTCCCCATCCGGCAGGGGAACGACCGCGTAGTCCTCGATGAAATAGATTTTGGCGGGATCGGCCTTGAGCAGGTGGAGCACAACCTGAAAGGGGAGTGAGGGGTAGAGCACATCATTGTATTCGAAGAAGAGCGGGGCGTAGCGGGTGATTCCATCGGCCTCGGGGTCCATCGTGGTGGCGCCCGCTCCGGCGGCGGGTTGGAGCAGGGAGGCCGCCAGCCCCATGAATTCGAGATCTTCATAGCCGGCCCCTTCTTCCGGGTCCACCGTGGACATCCACCATTCGGAGTCCCAGGGGATTCCCACCTCCAGGGCGTGGTAAACCGGGTCATGGACCTCAGGTTGATAGGGAATCCCGAAACGACTGAAGCTCGCGGGTGGGGGCTGCCAGGTCCGTTTTTCTCGATCGGAGGCTGAGACCTTGGCGCGCGCGTACTCCTCGACCGTGAATTTGACAGGGGACTGTGGCAGGAACAGCGCCGCCAGGAAGGTGGGGATGTCGGAGGTTTTCTCCATCCACTCCTGGAAAATCTGGTCGTTGGTCGGGGTGGCGGCTTGCTCCTCGGGCGAGGCGGACTCCACCAGGCGGAAACCCATGAAGCTGTCCTCGAACGAGGCGTTGTCCGGAAGGTCGAACACAATATCGTAGACAATCGCGGCGGGCCGAATTCCGTGGGCATGCAGCGCCGCGTGCAGAAGGGCCCACTGACCCCGCGGCCAGGGCCAGCGTCGCGGGGTGTGGGTGTTCGGTTCGGTGTTGCTTTCCAGGGCGGAATCGTTGATGTCGATGAAGAGGATGTTGTCGGAGGGTTCGGTCCAAGGCTCAAATCGATTACGGAGATTAAAGCGGGCGTTGATGCTGCTGCCCTCGGGACCCGAATAGCCCCCAAACAGGACCCATCCGGCGAAGAGGACGCCGATCATGCCGGCCATCAGCACCGGGCCGATGTTGGCGACCCACTCCGGTAGCCTCAGGCGCTCCATGGGGACCTCGCTCTGCTTGCGCGGGGATTAGAACTCGCGGCGGACGTAGAACCCGTAACGGTCTTCCTGATAGCGGCTGGAATCGTCGCTGGAATCGTTGTCCACATAGGTGAAATCGATTCCGGTGGTCCAACACTCGTTGAACTCGCGCTCCAGTGCGAGGTAAAGCGTGATCCGCTCGTCGTCGCGGGGGTCGTTCTTGGCGGTCCTCAGGCCCAAGGTGGGACGGTCATCCGCGAACGCCACTTGGTCGTCGTAGGACCGCCGCGCCCACTCGAACTCGGAGCGGAAAACAAGGCCCGGAAAACACTGTGGCAGGACATCGTGCCTGTATTGGACGGTGACCACGTTCTCCTGGTAATCGTAGTACTCGCCCGTCGAATCAAGGTCGCGGTAGCGGTAAAAGACATAGACCTGGTCGCGGTCGCTGGGTTTGAAATAAAGGCCCACTCGCGGCTCCCAAAGGTCGTAGTCGCGATAGGTTCCCGGCTGGCGCGCCCCGATGGGATCCAGCGCGGGGGACTCATGGTCGCGGTCCCGCAAGGAAAGCCCGATGTCGAAGGTCACATTCGCGCAGATGTCATGGTAGTAGCGGGACCAGACATACTGTTCGGTCCAATCTTGGTAAGGGGTGATGGTGAGCGGGTCCCCGCCCAGGTTGGATTCATAATTGCGGGTCTTGTATTCGTAGCCCATGGAGAGGTATTTCCCCTCGCCGACCGTGTGACGCACCTCCGTGCCGACTGTGTTCTGATCGTAATCCGGTCGAAGGAACTGGGCGTGGGTGTCCCGGTTTTCGGTCTCGAATCCGCCGTAGATCTCCCACTCAGTCTGGGGACTGAGCCGTCGAATCAGGGCGAACTCCAGATGGTTGAGCATGTTGTTCTCGCTGCCGTTGTCGGAGTAATACTCGCTGTAGAGATTGTAGCGGATGGCGGCCTTGAGAACCTCGGGCTGGATCGCGAACTCGTAATCGTAGTCGAGCTCGAAGCTGTTGACGAAATCATTTCGTTCGACCTCACGGATCGCGTCCACGTTGGTCCTGCCGGTGCGCCTCAGGTCGAAATCCACGCCGGGCGCCGAGAGATCGATGTTGGTGGAATAAGTCCCGCGATACTCCAGGTATCCGCCGCGACGCAGCCAGGACTCTTTCGGGGCGGCCTCTTCCCGCTTTTCCAGGTCCTCCATGAACTCCGACTCGGGGAGGTCCCCAAGCTCGGTCCCGTCCGCCCCGATGGCGCGCGGCAGGTTCTCCAGCGAGGAAAGGTCTTCAGGCGCGAAAAAATCGACGATCGGTTCGCCGGTTTGGTCCAAGGCTTGGGGAACTTGCTGGAAAGTGCGGTCGGATTCCGGACGGAAAAAGGGATCGGATTGAGCGCCGGAGGGTCGGCGACGCTGTTCCTCCGCCTCCAGCGGATCGGCAAACGCCACACAGGCGGCGCAGAGGATTCCCACGGCGGCGCACAGGCGCGCCCACCTAACGCTTTCGGCCAAGATCTTTATCATGCTCCCCACATCCATGTGCTCGGGCGGAGCCTGCCCCTCAGGTCCCGCCTCAAGCGCGTTGTTTTCGCGAGAAAAGACGGGACCCTCCTCCCCCGGCGTTCTCACGGATCCCCCCGAATCCATCCAATTATCGGCGCAGGCTAACACAAAAATGAGCCGGTGTTTAGGGTAAAATCAAAAATCGCCGGACCCCATTGCCCGGCGGCTCGGGGTATTCCAGAATACGCTCATTGGAGGGCAAGTCATGGTTACACTCCAAATCTCCCTTGCCGACACATTGTCCGAATGGGTGGCTGAGCAGGTCAGGCGTGGTCCTTTTGGGACCCCGGAAGAATACTTGGCATCCCTCCTTGCCCAGGATCGTCTTGAGAAAGCCCAAGATCACCTGGAGAATCTGCTCGAACAAGGGTTAGATAGTGGCGTATCCGAGATTGGCCCGACCGAGTGGGATGGTATTCGGACACAAATAGCAGATGAGTTTTCTGAACCTCACGGGACATGAAGCGGAAGCTGGCGCGCACCGTGGAGGCCCGAGAGGATGTCATTGATCAGGCTCGATACATCGCCCGGGACAGCCTGAACGCGGCCCTCCACTATCTGGACGAGGTTGAATCCGCTTACCATCCGATACGGACCAACTCGGGAATCGGAAGCCCCCAGGATTGCAGGAGGCCGAGACTCGCTGGATTGCGAATGCTTCCCGTTCGTGGCTTCGAGAAGTCTCTCATCTTTTGCCGGGTGGAAGAGGACCGAGTTGTCATTGTCCGAGTCCTCCATTCGGCGCGAGATATTGAACGCCTTTTTGAGGTCCCCAAGGCCCCCCATGAATAAGGAGCTCCTCATGCCCGAAAGAATCCGCGTAACCGTCTGGAACGAGTTCCGTCACGAGAAATCCAACGAAAAGGTCCGCAAGCTCTACCCGAAAGGCATCCACCACACCCTCGCCGCCCACCTCAAGAAGCAAGCAGGGTTCACGGTCAAGACCGCCACCCTGGATGAACCGGAGCAGGGGCTGCCGGATAAGCTCATCAACTCGACCGATGTGCTCCTGTGGTGGGGGCACCAGGCTCACGGCGAGGTGGCCGACAGCCTAGTGGATAAGCTCCAGTCGCGAGTCCTTGCAGGCATGGGCCTGATTGTCCTTCACTCCGGGCATCACTCGAAGGTCTTCCGCCGCCTGATGGGGACCACCTGCAACCTGCGCTGGCGCGAGGCGAACGAAAAGGAACGTATCTGGGTGGTGGAGCCCAGCCACCCCATTGCGCGCGGCTTGGGTGAGTATTTCGAAATTCCCCATGCTGAGATGTACGGTGAACGCTTTGACATCCCAACTCCGGACAAGGTGGTTTTCCTATCCTGGTTCGAGGGGGGCGAGGTGTTCCGGAGCGGATGCACCTGGCAGCGCGGGCACGGGAGGATATTCTACTTTCGGCCCGGGCATGAAACCTATCCCATCTACCACCATCCGGATGTCCTTCAGGTTCTCACCAATGCGGTCCGCTGGGCCGCGCCGGAGCGGTACTTTGAGCACTCGTGCCCGAACCCGGCGCCGTTGGAAGCGATTCGGGGGTGACATTCACTTCGTCGCTAGGCGCTTCCGGTGCACTCCTTCGGGCCGGTGCTGAGATACGGAACCAGCTTTCAATCCCCCGGCGGCGGGCGGTGTTAGGGTTGGACACACTCAAGTCATGGAGGCGGGGGAGGTATAGAACATGAGAAAACGGCGAACACATCCGCTGGAACGGAACCCTCTCTTTGGCGAACTCCCATTGGAACTTTCAAGGAATCTTCGTTCGGTGAATCCATGGTGGGCGGGAGGGGAAATGCTACGTCCTCCCACTTTCCGCCGCTGGCCCTTCGGACGCTTGTATCGATTGTTCGTGAACGGGATGACACCCGCGGTCGCGTTGCGCGGCCCCAGGCGGGTCGGGAAAACGGTTTTGCTCCACCAGACCATTCAGACGTTGCTCGAAGATGGCGTACTTGGGAAACGAATCCTGTATGTGCCGTTCGACGAGTTGCCCACGCTGCGCGGCATCAAGGAGCCGGTCCTCGCCATTGCGAGATGGTTCGAGGAAACCATCCTCGGAGAGTCCTTCAATCGGGCCGCCAATGAAGGCCGCCCCGCCTGCCTCCTTTTCGACGAGGTTCAGAACCTGGACGCCTGGGCGCCGCAGATCAAGAATCTGGTCGACAACCACGGTGTGCGCGCGCTCATCACCGGAAGTTCCTCCCTCCGCATCGAAGCGGGGCGGGACAGCCTGGCCGGACGTGTCACCACGCTGGAGATGGGGCCTCTGTTCCTTCGCGAAATTGCTGAGTTGCGATTTGGAGTTCACTCCGATTCACTTTGGGGAGACAACGGCCTGGACAAATTGGTGTCCGCCTCCTTTTGGCATGACGCCGTCCGTATTGGAGAAGAGCAACGGGATATCCGCCTCCAAAGCTTTCGAGCCTTTGCGGAACGGGGCGGTTATCCCATCGCCCAGGAAAAACATGAAACGCCCTGGCACGAGCTGGCGGATTATCTCAACGAGACGGTTATTCGCCGGGCGATTCAGCACGACCTCCGCATGGGACCGCGCGGACAGAAGCGTGACGAAAAACTGCTCGAGGAGGTTTTCCGTTTGTGCTGCCGTTACTCCGGACAAGTGGCCGGGCAGGCGGCGTTCGTGACGGAGATTCAACAGGCGCTTGCGGCTAATATCGGTTGGAACCGAATCCTCAACTACCTCCGCTTTCTCGACGGCACCTTGCTGGTGCGCTTAGTTCAGCCGATCGAGCTGCGTCTCAAGCGCAGGAAGTCGCCCGCGAAAATCTGCCTTTCCGATCACACGCTCCGCGCCGCCTGGTTGCAGGAAGTCGTTCCACTGGATCCGGAGGGCCTAGCTGCGGCCCCGCATCTTTCGGATTTGGCGGGTCGCCTGGCCGAAAGCGCGTTGGGGTATTTCCTGGCCTCGATTCCGACGCTGGATGTCGCGCATTTCCCTGAACGCGGGGCCGAGCCGGAAGTGGATTACGTTGTGACGGTCGGTGTGCGGCGCATTCCCATCGAGGTCAAATACCGCAAGCGAATCGACCCGCTCGACGATACCCGTGGGCTGCGGGCGTTCATCGAGAAGCAGGTCTACAACGCGCCCTTCGGCCTACTGGTCACCCTCCAGGACAATGTGGAGATTCCCGACCCCCGGATCATTCCGATTTCGCTTTCGTCGTTCCTTTGGGTGAGATGAGATAGTCATGACCGACAAACCACGGCTGATTGAACGGGCTTTTCCCTTGAAACAAGCCTCGCTGGATTCGGTGCACGAGAAGAATGTGCGGCATGGGCATATTTCGACTTTGCATATCTGGCCCGCGCGGAGGCCGCTCGCTGCTTGCCGCGCCGCTTTGATCGCCACGCTGTTGCCCGATCCGGGGACGCCGGAGGAGCGCCGGAAACTGTGCGAGAAGATCGGCGGCAACATTTCAGAAGACCCGCTGTTTGTCATGCCCTGGAACGGCGAATCGGGGGACTGGCACTTGCAGTGCGGTTCACCCTCGATCGATTCCGGGACCACGACCATGACTCCCGATCATGACCTCGGATGAGGAACTCCCATCGAGGATCGACGCGAAGGATTTGCTCGAACTCCTCGAGAATTGGAGGTGAGGGTTCTTGTTTTATCGCGGATAACGCTACCGCGTAGCGCCTTGGAGGGACGCGCTCGGTCGTGGCTGGTCTAACGGGCCCGAGGGACGCGACGGAGCGCGTCCCTCCGACGCTACATTCGAGTGAAAAACGCTCCAGCGGTTCTCATTCCAGCGATTGCGCCAGGGTTCAATCCTGTTTCCTGTTTGATCTCACCTTCCCGGTCTTGGCGCTCTTGGCGTAAGGCCAGATGTCATCCGCGTAGGAATCATGGATCCACCGCTGGATGCGTCCGTTGTATTCGTCCGTTGTCCATATCGTGTTGTTGTCTTGCGCCGTGACACATCCCGGGCCGTCGAAACCATCCGCCGGCGGAATCGGGCAGATGGTGCCGGCGCCCATGCAGTCCACCACCGAGCGGGCGACCTTGTGCCCGCCGAACATGAACAACCAGTTGATGTTCTGGGTTCTTCCATCCAAGACCTGAACGCGGTGGTTCCCCCGGTCGACCACAAAGACAAGGCCATCGTTGTCCACCGCGATTCCGCGCGGGTTGCTGAACTGCCCCACTCCGCCGCCCGGTCCGCCGAAGTTGTGCTGAACCACACCCTTGGCGGAACCCTTGCCATCCCTGAGCCCCGCAAGGCGGATGATCTGGCTGGTTCCGGCCTCGACCACGAACAGCGCGCCGGTCCCGGGGTCCACCGCAACCCCGCGCACATCATTGAAACCGGTGAGGTAAAACCCGCTCGGAGTGGCGTCGATCTCCAAACTCAGCACACGGGTCGCGCCGCCGATATAGAGTGTCCCAATGGCCGGATCAAAAGCCAGGCCGCGGGGTTGTTCAAACCCGAGCGATCCGAAGGGATCCGCCTGATAGGTTCGAGTGACATTCGCTATTCCCCCGCTTATCGGGAATGTTGAGGCGTCCAGCGCCGCGACCATGTGGTCGGTGTTGAGGGTCTCCGGGTGGGTGACCGAGGTGAAGATACGCCCATTGGGCGCGATCGGGTCCTGCCCCGCCGGGGCCACGGTGATGTACGAGGGGCCTTTCCCCGTGGTGCTCAATTCGATGGCGATCTCCTGGTCCACCGAGCTGGCCTTCACTCCGTAGATCCACGCCTCCGGATCTCCGGTGACATGGACATAGCCGGTCACCGGGTCATAGGCCACGCCGAACGGGGTGGGAAAATCGGGGGTGTTGGAGAGGTCGGCGGCGTGCGCGTTGGCCACTCGCGCCAGTTCGGTGATGGCGATGTCCAGGCTGATCGCCTTCACCGAGGGATCATCCGCCGCGACAATCCAGGTTCTTGGCGTGGTGGTTTCGCCGAATTCCAAGCGGTGCGCGGAATCCGAAAAGACCGGCTCTTCAAAACGGTAGTCGTAGACCGGGAAGGAGGAGATGAAGGGGTTCGTGTCATCGTTGTCGGTTCCCACCCCGGGGATTTGAGCATCCGTGGTCGCGGCGTGGATGATCACCGCGGGCGAGGAGAGAGCAAGGGGTCCCACATTGCTGGTTCGGTTCGTGGTGATTGCGACATCGAGTTCAAAGCGCGCGGTCTGGCCCTGAGCGGCGGGGGTGTAGCGGACATCCGAGAGAATCGCCGACATGTCGTTCGGCTGGTCGTAGCGACTCGGGTAGCCGACCGCCAGGGCGTTACTGACCGCCTTGTTCGGGGTGATCACCCGGACCTCGGCGCAGTGGATCAGGAAATTCATTCCTTGCACGCTCGGCATGGTGAAAGTGACCTGGGTGTCGCCGGCGTTGCCGGGCACCACGGTCCCCCCGACATCCACATTCACCGGTCCGTTGCCAAACCCGGTTCCGGTGAGGGTCACCTCCGCGCCCGGGTCGGCCACGCGCGGGGTGATCCCGGTGATCACGGGATTTCCACCCATCGGCTGGGTGTTGGTGACCGTGGGCGCGGCCTGAGTGGCGGTGGAGGTCGCGGTCGGTGGGGCGGTCGTGTTTGTGGGGGTGGGTTGGGCTTGGGTGTCAGTCGGAGTCGAGGTTGCGGCGGCCTGGGTGTGGGTCGCGGTGGGCGCGGCCTGGGTGTGAGTGGAAGTCGGGGTGGCCGGGACGCTGGTCTGGGTCGGAGTGGGACTCGCCTCACCCACCGGCTGAGTCTCGGTCGGCGTGGGTGGCGGACCGGTGCTCAGAGTGTTGAGCACATCCACGGCATTGATCCTCATGTCCCCGTTGGTGTCGGTGAGGAGTTCGGTTCCCTCTTGCTTCCATTCCAGGGCCAGACAGAAGTAGGGAAGCAGCGCGCAGGTGAAAGCCTTGTCGCCCCGCGATGGGAGTCCATGGGAGGACCGGACCGGCGCGCGCTCCCTGGAACTGAGCCACTCCGCCTTTTCGTCCGAGGTTTCGACAGTCAGAACCCCAACAGCCACATCCCCCAAGTCCCCGGGAAGATGGAGGGTCTTGGTTTCAATCTGGGCCGAAGATGGAGAAACAACGAGGAGAAGACCGCAGAAAAACCCGAGGAACCGCGCAGTATCCATGTCTCTGTCCTCCCTTGTGGAGGTTGACCTTAGGGGGAAAACAGTGAGAGGGCAAGGCCAAAAAATCCGGTATTCTTCGACCATTATTGATTCGGGCGGGATTGAGGGGTAAAATTGGAGAACTTTCCTCAACTGGAGATCGACCTTGGCCAAGAACAGAGTCCCGGCGGGGGCGGCAAAGACCGGAGTCAAAGAACGAACGAACGGCAAGCCGCGCGCCGCCGAACACCGTCTGCCCCCAGTGGCCGATCCCGCGGAGGCGGTCCCGGTCGAGGCGGTTCCGCTTGAATACACCGAACCGCTGCCGATCAGCGCGGCGCGCAAACGCCGGAACCCTTTCCGTCCCAACGGCTTCGCGGGTAGGATCTTTGATTTTCTCGGCTCCCTGCAGCTCGCGGTCATTCTCCTCTCGATCCTCGGCTTGGTCTGCATCGCGGGAACCATCTACGAATCGAGCTACACCGCGCGGCTCGCCCAGCGGCTCATTTACCGAACGTATTGGTTTGACCTGCTGCTCACGGCCATCTTTGTGAACGTGGTCTTTGCCACCCTCGCGCGCTTCCCTTGGCCGTTTATCAAGACCGGGTTCCTGATCACCCATTTGGGGGTTCTCACCATCCTTGTCGGCTCCTTGATCTCCCACCGCTATGGGGTCGAGGGGCAGATGATGCTGCAGGAGGGCCAATCCAAGGACCGCATCCAGCTCTCCAACTCGTTCATCGGCATCCAGGAGGTCGGAAGCCCTGTGCGCCATCGCTTCGACACGGTTGAGGTGGAGTGGGGCCAACCCAGTCCGGAAAAACCTCAAGCGTATGAGTTCAAGGAGCTCGGTCTCAAGGCCATCGTGGATGGGTTTTATCCCGACAGTGATTTCGAGGAAATCTGGAAGAACGACAGCCCCGCGCCCAATCCGGCGGTCCGCTTCGCCATCGACAACAGCGGCATGGGGCGGATCGCGGAGGGCTGGCTTGCGCCGGGGATGGTCGGTCGTGACCGAACCAACCTCGGTCCGGCGACCATCCTCGCTAAAGCGGCCAAGGATGAGGAGGATCTCGCTCGCCTGCTCGCGCCTCCGCCCCCGAAGACCGAGGGGGACATGGGAACGCTTGAGCTCACCTTCGCCGACAGCGGCCGGTCGGTCTCCATCGATGTGGGTCGGGCGATGAAGGAACCGGTTCCGGTGGAGGCAACGGAGCTATCGATCCTGGTGACCGAGCGCATGGAGGCCGGGTATCTGAACGAGGCCGGGATTCTGGCTGAAAACCCGGATCGTTCGCCGAACCCATTGGTTATATTCGATGTGCTCAAAAACGGGACCCGTTTCCTCACTCGGCAGATTGAATTCGCGAACTTCCCCGATTTCGGCTCCATGCACGACCGAGAGGAGCAGGCCCCCTTCGAGGCGGTGTACCGATCCGGATCGGGAGCCGGGCGCGGCGCGGAGCTCCTGCTCATCCTGGGGCCGGGAGAAAAGCTCCATTGGAAGGCCACCAGCGGGGCGGGGGCGAGCAGCACCGGGACCCTGGAGGTCGGGAAGTCGATCCCCGCGCCGATGCTGACCGCCGGGATGATGCTGACCGTGGATCCGTTCCTCCAGAACGCGCGCCCGGAGGAGGCGCTTGTGGAGCGCCCGATCAAGAAGGGAGAGTTTGGCGCCAAAGCGGCCCACATCCGCCTGGTGAACAACGCCGGCGCGGAGGTCGCCCTCTGGCAATCGATGTTCGATCGCCAGGGAGGTTATGAGGAGAACCGGATCACCCTCGGCGATAAGCAGTTCACCGTCGTCTATCAGGCGGATTTTCTTCCCTTGGGATTCACCATTCAGCTCAAGGACTTTCGATTGCTGCACTACCCCGGGGCGACCAATCGCCCGATGAGCTACGAGAGCGATGTAAAAGTTCTGACCCAAACCGGCACTGAAACCTCGACAAGGGATGTCACCATCCTGATGAACGAGCCGCTGGACCACATGGGCTACCGCATCTTCCAGTCCAGCTACCAGGACATCCCCAAGGGCGATCCGCAGATATCGATCTTCTCAATCGCGCGAGACCCGGGGATCTGGACCATCTACATCGGTTCGATTGTCCTGTGCCTGGGGATCGCCATCATGTTCTACGGCAAACCGTATCTCAAGAAAATCGAAGCGCGCTGGAAAGCGCGCGCCAAGGAGGCATTCGCTTCATCATGACCGCCCGAATCCACACCCGAACACTCGGACTCTCGCTTCCGGCAATCCTCGGTGTCGCCGCGCTCGCGCTCGCGGGGGCATCGTGGGGCAAACCCGCGCCCAGCCCTTTTGACTACGGCGAGCTGCGCGCGGTGGTGATCTTCGATGATGCCCGCCCCAAGCCGCTCGACACCTTCGCGCGCGAGACCCTGCGCCTGGTGACCTCCCGCGAGTATTGGAGCGCCAAGAAGGCCCCGCATGAATTCCTGACCCGCGACCCGATGACCAATCTGCTCTCGCTTTTGTTCGAGCCGGAGAAATGGAAGGACATCCGCTGCATCCATCTGGCCAAGGCGGATGTCAAGAAGGTCCTCGGAGTGGACTCCAAGGCGGAGTGGATTTCCTACAACGACCTGCGCGCGAGCTCGGGCCTCAAAGAGGTCTTCCGGGAGATCATGCGCAAGCAGCAGGTCGATGACAAACTGACCCCGCTGGAGCAGAAGATCGGCGAGTTGCATGGGGTTCTGAACACCTTGGATGGAATCTTCTTCGGGACCGACATCCGAGTCGTTCCGGTCGCGCAGTCCGGCGGGGGGCTCTCCTGGAAATCCTTGGAGGAGATGGCCTCGGACGGCTCCGACGAAACCATCCGCGCGGGGCTGTCCGGGATGCTCACCGGCTTCACCACGCAAAATCCGGAGGGCTTCAACGAGAGCGCTCGCAAGTTCGCGCATGAGCTCCGCGCGCGCGGCGGGGGGGATTACCCGAGCGAAAAGGTTCTGGGGTATGAGATTCAATACAACGCCTTCAAGCCCTTCCGGAAAGCCTGGGAGTTTCTCCTGTTGGGGGCGATCCTCTTCGGGGTGGCGATGGGAGTCTCCGGCCGTTATGTGTACCTGGCGGCGTGGGCCTCAACAACGGTTGGGTTTGCCCTAAGCTCTTACGGGCTGCTGTTGCGGGTTCTGATCGCGGGGAGACCTCCGGTGTCGAACATGTACGAATCCGTGGTGTACATGGGTTGGGGCGTGCTGTTGTTCGCGGCCATCTTTGAGTTGGTTTACCGTCAACGCATCTTCGGCCTGTGCGGCTCGCTCATGGGGGTGACCGTGCTGATCCTCGCGGACATGCTCCCCTTCGATCCCGCGATCAGCCCCCTTGTGCCGGTGTTGCGCTCGAACTATTGGCTGCTGATCCATGTGATGACCATTGTGATCTCCTACAGCGCTTTCGGCCTGGCGATGGCCATCGCGCATTTTTCGCTCCTGTTCTATTTGTTCGCCCCGGGCAAGAAGGAGATCATCCGAACCTCGAACGCCTTTGTGTACCGCGGCATCCAGCTCGGGGTGCTGCTGCTCACCGCTGGAACCATTCTTGGAGGGGTCTGGGCGAACGAATCCTGGGGAAGGTTCTGGGGGTTTGATCCGAAAGAGACCTGGGCGCTGATCTCGATCCTGGGGTATCTCGCGCTGTTGCATGCTCGCCTGTTCGGCATGATCGGGCCCTTTGGGATGGCGGTCGGAGCGGTGCTGGGGTTCCAGCTGATCCTGATGACCTGGTATGGCGTGAACTTTGTCCTCGGCGCGGGGCTCCACAGCTACGGTTTTGGGACCGGCGGACAGGGATATGTCATGGGTTACCTCTTGGCCGAGGTCGGCTTTATGTCGATGGTGGCTTTGCGCTATAAATTCTTGGGGGGGATGTCGGCGGGAATCGGCGCGGAAAGCCAGAGTCCCGAAAGGCTCCCCAAGGCCCCAGCCGCCGAACCCAGCGCCACGTGAGGTCGCCTCGATGGAACAGATCGCCAACCCCTGGAAAGATGTCACCCATCAGGTGGCGGTGACCGGGTATGTCTATCAGCAGGGCAAGTTTCTGCTTCTCAAACGCGCCAAACCCCCGCTGATCTGGGCCCCGCCGGGGGGACGGCTCCAGCCGCACGAGGACCCCAAGCTGGGGCTCCTGCGCGAGGTCCGTGAGGAGACCGGGCTGGATGTGCGGGTTTTGGGGTTGGTCGATTACTGGTTCGGGGAACTTGCGGACCAGGGTCCGCTCTTGTCCCTGGATTTTTTAACCGTGACCCCGGAACATGAGGTGGTCCTTTCCCCCGAGCACGAGGACTTCGCCTGGGCCACTCTCTCCGACTTGGAGCGGGGCCATCCGCCGCTCGGCAAGGATTTCTGCTCCTTCAAGCTGACCGATTTCCAGAAGGCCGCCCACGAGTGCGCGCGTTTCATGTACCAGATGCCGGGCCCGGCGTGAGTCAGCTCGCGCCATCCCCGGGAGCCCATGTCGCTTGATCCTCAGACCTCCCAACTCATCCGTCTCGCCCTGGAGGAGGACCATGCCTTTCAGGATGTTTCCACCCTCTGGACCATCCCTGAAGCCCACCGAGCCAAAGCGCTCTTGATCCCCCGCGCGGAGGGGGTTCTGTGCGGGGGGCCGTTGTTCGCGGAGGCTTTTCGACTGCTGGATCCATCCCTTGTGGTGAATGTGTTTATCGAGGATGGGGGGACCTTGGCCCCGAATGTCCCGGTGGCGGAGGTGGTTGGAGCCGCGCGAGGGATTCTGTCGGCGGAGCGTGTGGCGCTGAATTTGGTGGGGAGGTTTTCAGGGATCGCCACGCTCACCCGCAGGTATGTCGAGGCGGTGGCTGGGACCGGAGCGAGGATCTGCGACACCCGCAAGACCACACCGCTCTGGCGCGGATGGGAGAAGATCGCGGTCCGGATGGGTGGGGGGACCAATCACCGGGCGAATTTGGAGGAGATGGTCCTGCTCAAGGACAACCATGTGGCGCTGGCCGGAGGGGCGGGAAAGTCGCTGCTCGCGGTCAAGGAGCGGAACTCGCGTGGAATTCCGGTGGAGATCGAGGTGGACACGCTGGAGCAGCTTCGAGAGGCGCTCGAAATTGGGGTGGAGCGCGTTCTGCTGGACAACATGAGTTTTGAGCAATTGCGCAAGGCGGTGGGGATGACAGCCGGGCGTGCGATTCTGGAGGCTTCTGGGGGGGTCACCTTGGAGACAGTCCGCGCTATCGCGGAGACCGGGGTGGACCTGATCTCCATCGGCGCGCTGACCCATTCGGCCCCGGCGTTTGATTTCTCGCTGGAGGTGGGTGGGATGAGGTTGGCGCGAGGGAAGATCCTCTAGGGAGCACCCCATGCAAGCCGGGAAAGGGTGGGCTCGCGGTTTCACGGCAGCCGCCCATCCCCCGGAGCTGGACCCTTTCGACTTGTCCTTGCCTTGTCTCCCTCCTCCCCCTGCCGCAATATGCCTCGAATCCGCACCGTATCAGTCACCCAATGAAATCCCAAGATCCAGAAGTCCCTGTTCCGTCCTCGTGGCCCGGCGTTCGTCCGGTTCGCCTCCTTCACCCGGCCCGAAGCCAGAGCCAAGCGGACATCTGGCTGGTGGATTGGGATGGGCGGCGCTGTGTCCTGCGGGATTTCAGCGGCCCGCGGGTCTGGTATTTCAGGCTTTTGTGTTTGTGGGGAGTGCGCCGAGAAATCGAGGCCCATAGACGGCTCGATGGAATCGAGGGGATTCCCCGTCTCCTGCACGTCCTCGGATCGAAGGCGTATCTGATCGAGTACATCGAGGGGGAACCGATCCATCCGCGCCTCCATAGACCGGGTCCGGAGTTCTTTTCAGCGGTTGAAGGGATCGTGGGGCAAATGCACGCGCGCGGGGTGGCGCATGGCGACTTGCGCAACCGGAATATCCTGATCGGTGCGGACGGTAACCCTTATCTCATCGATTTCACAACCGCCTGGTGGGCCGCCAGTTGGTGGCGAAGGCCGCTCTTCCGGTTCCTCCAATCCCTGGACCGAAGGCGCCTTGCGGTGACCAAGGCGCGTTTTCTTCCGGAGGCGTTGGGGCATGAGGAGATCGAGCTCCTCGGCCGCAAACCCTGGTATCTGCGACTCGGCTGGTTTTACCGCCAGCGCATCTACCCTCGTCTTGTCAAGCGCGAGCCCTTGAGGAAACGCGGCAAGCCGTTGACTTGACTCTTTCCACACCTATACTCACCGCTGTCATGGCCGCGCCTGTTGATAACCGCCAACCCGCCTCCCGGTGGTTGGACCCACAGGTGGTGTCCGCGCTGGAGTCGCTGGAATTCCTCGCCACTCAGGTGGTCGAGGGGTTTATCACCGGTCTCCACACCAGTCCGTATCATGGCTACAACCAGGAATTCGCTGAGCATCGCGCCTACCAGAGCGGCGATGAGTTGCGGTATGTGGATTGGAAGCTTTACGGCCGCACGGACCGCTTCTTTGTGAAGCAGTTCGAGGCCGACACCAACCTCCGCGCAACCCTGGTGCTGGATGCCAGCGGGTCGATGGATTTCTGCGGGGAAGATACGCCGCATTCCGAGGGGGCGCGGCCGAAAGCGCGCGCCGGGTTGACCAAATTGGATTACGGGCGCCGAGTGGCGGCCTGTCTCGCGTACCTGCTCATCCGTCAGCGGGACGCCACCGGGCTTGCGGTGATCGACCGTGGGGTTCGGGAGTACATCCCCGCGCGGGCCGCCCCCGGGCACATGCGGAACCTCATGGAGCTGCTTGATGGCGTGGAGCCGAGGGGGGACACCTCGCTCGCGGATGCGCTTTCGGCGCTAGCCGCGCAGCTTTCTCGGCGCGGGTTGATCGTGGTGATTTCGGATTTGATTGATGATCCGGAGCGAGTTCTCGACAGCCTCAAGCTGCTCCGCCACCGCAAGCACGAGGTGATTGTGTTTCACCTGATGGACCGCCAAGAGTGGGAGCTTGGCTATGAGGGCGGGATTCGGTTCCGCGACTTGGAGGGAGACGAAACCATCGATTCCGACCCGGTTAGGCTGCGTCAACCCTATCGCGAGGCGCTGGAGAAGACAGTCGAAACCTATCGAGAGGGGTGTTTGGAGCATCGCATCGGTTATGAATGGGTTCTGACCGATACGCCACTTGAGCGTTTACTACCGGCCTTTCTGGCCCGGCGACGGCCGGGGAGGGGCTGACTTTCGGACACGGGCTGTCCGAGGGTGAGAGGGTTCGACCCGTTGCAGGGGGTTTCTTGGGAATGGTGTTTGACTTTGTGAGGAGTGGCGCGCCGGGGGCCTTTCTGTGGTTCGCCGTGTGCGTGGCCGCGCTTCCCAGCCATGCCGACAAGTTCCACCTCGCCGGGGGCGGAACAGTCGAGGGGGTCCTGATTCGGGATGACACCGCCACTGTCTCCTTCGAGATGGAGGGCGCGGGGATCTGGACCCTTTCTCGCGAGACCCTGGTAAGCGTGGAGCGGGAAAGCGCCGGGGCTTACTGGTTGCGAGTCGGCGAGAAGCACGCCCGGGGCAACCGGATCGAGCGCGCCCGGAACGCCTTTCTAAAGGCCGCCGAGGAATCCGACGCCCGTGACCGCGCCCAAACCCGCCTCAAGGACCTGGAACTGATCGAGAAGGAATCCGGCGCGGTCTTGGAGTACCCGATCACGGTGGTCCCACGGGCCAAGATGTCCATCGCCGCCACCCAGCCGAAGGAAGAGGCCGTGGAGGTGATCCCCGAGCGTTCCGAAGCCAAAACCGAATCCGCGCCGGTCGCCAAGACCCCGGAGGCGGCGGAACCCACGCCGGCTGTGGAGAAGAGCACGCCGGCGACGGTCGCCAAGGTTTCCCCGAGAGCCAAGCCCACCGCGCTCCAGCGTTCGGGGAATTATTCGGAGTTGATCCGGAAGTATTCCCGCCAGTATGGAGTGGACCCGCTCCTCGTGCGCGCGATCATCGCGGTGGAGAGCGAGGGGAATCCGAGGGCCACCTCTTCCAGCGGAGCCCAGGGACTCATGCAGCTCATGCCCGACACCGCCGCGCGCGTGGGTGTGCGGAATCCCTATGACGCCGAGCAGAACATCCGCGGCGGGATCAAATACCTGAGCATGATGTTCGAGGAGTTCGCCCACCTGGATTGGGAGGAGCGGGTGACTCAGGCGGTGGCCGCCTATCACGCCGGTCCGAATCGGATCAAGGAGGTCGGCGATTACCGCCGCATCCCGGCCACGCTTCGGTACACCCAGAAAGTCGCCTCGGCGTATGAAAAACTGCGCCGTGACAAGACTCAGGAAGTCGCGCTTCTGAACAGTCTCCCACCCGCGCTTGACTGAATCCTTCGATGACATCCGATTCGCCCATTGACGGGAAGGAGTTACTGACCGCCGGGAGGGCGCTGTGCGCCTGTGTGCGCGAGCTCAACGCCCAGGGTTGGTGCCAGGGGACCGGCGGCAATTTCAGCGTGGTGCTGCGGCGGGAGCCGCTGCGCCTGCTCATCACCCAGTCCGGGAAGAACAAACGTCACCTCGATCTTCCCGACCTGATGATGGTCGGTCCCGGCGGCAAGCCGGTGGAGGGACAGACCGGCAAGCCTTCCGCCGAGGCGCTGCTTCATTACGCCATTGTCCGTCTCACCGGTGCCGGTTCGGTGCTTCACACCCACTCGGTTTGGAACACCCTGCTCGGAGAGCGCTTCGAGGAGCGCGGCGGGTTCACCATCAGCGGGTACGAGATGCTCAAGGGGTTGGAGGGGGTTTCCACCCACGAGGCCAAGGTTTTTGTGCCGATTCTGCCCAATTCGCAGGACATGAACTATCTCTCGATCAAGCTCGAGGACCTGCTCACCGCGCAACCGGGGCTGCATGGAGTCCTCATCGCGGGGCATGGTCTCTACACCTGGGGCGATTCGGTGGCCCAAGCGCAGAGGCATGTGGAAATCCTCGAGTTCCTGTTCGAGCTGGTGGGGAGAAGGACTGAGTTCAAGCCGTTTACCCCGTAGGACAGGCGCCCCAACATCTCCGGTCTGCTCGTGTTGAACCTCGGAAGGATCGGAAGAATACGGAATGACACGGACGGGCCTCTCGTTGGACCGTTCGGTACTCCGCGTGTTTCCGTGAAATTCCAAGGCTTCCGTGGTTCAACAAGAACAAGAAACGAGGCCTTCACGACAAGAGGCAAGAAAAGAACCCCCTCCGGGAGGCCATTCCCGGAGGGGGTTGTCGTTCTGACTATCGGAACCGCGGTGGCGGGCGATTAGAAGTCGCCGTAGTCCCCGCCGCCGCCATGGCCGCCGCCCGCCGGAGCTTCTTTCTTCTCCTCGGGCTTCTCGGAGACCAGCGCCTCGGTGGTGAGCAGCAGACCGGCGATCGAAGCCGCGTTCTGCAGCGCCGTGCGGGTCACCTTGGTCGGATCGATGACGCCTTCCTTGACCAGGTCGGTGTACTCCTCGGTGGCGACATTGAAGCCGCTGTCCTTCTTGGCCTCCTTGACACGCTCCACGACGATGGAGCCCTCCAGACCGGCGTTGGCGGCCAGTTGGCGGAGAGGGGATTCCAGGGCGCGCTTGAGGATCTCGATCCCCAGCTGCTCGTCCTCGTTGTTGAGCTTGACCTTCTCGAGCGCGTTTTGCGCGCGGATCAGGGCGGTGCCGCCGCCGGGGACAATCCCCTCCTCGACCGCGGCGCGGGTCGCGTGCAGGGCATCCTCCACGCGCGCCTTCTTCTCTTTCACCTCGGTCTCGGTCGCGGCGCCGACATTGACCACCGCGACTCCGCCCGCGAGCTTGGCCAGGCGCTCTTGGAGTTTCTCTCGGTCATAATCGGAGGTCGTGGTCTCAATCTCGGCGCGGATCTGCTGGATGCGGCCCTTGATGTCCGCGGGCTTGCCGCCGCCCTCGACGAGCACGGTGTTCTCCTTGTCGATCACGATCCGCTTGGCGCGTCCGAGGTCGGAGAGTTGCACCCCTTCGAGCTTGATGCCGAGGTCCTCGCTGATGAACTTGCCGCCGGTGAGGATGGCGATGTCTTGCAGCATGGCCTTGCGGCGGTCGCCGAAGCCGGGGGCCTTGACCGCGCACACGCGCAGCGTGCCGCGGATCTTGTTGACCACCAGGGTGGCCAGCGCCTCGCCCTCGACATCCTCCGCGATGATCAGCAGCGGGCGGCCGGTCTGGGCGATCTTCTCCAGCAGCGGGAGCAGGTCCTTCATGGTGGAGATCTTCTTCTCGTTGAGCAGGATGTAGGCATCCTCGAGAACCGCCTCCATGGTTTGGGCGTCGGTCGCGAAGTACGGCGAGAGATAGCCCTTGTCGAACTGCATGCCCTCGACCACATCCAGGGTGGTCTCGATGGTCTTGGCCTCCTCGACCGTGATGGTGCCGTCCTTGCCGACCTTCTCCATGGCGTCGGCGATCAGTTCGCCGATCTGCGAGTCGCCGTTGGCGGAGATGGTCGCCACCTGGGCGATCTCGGTGCGATCCTTGACCTTGCGGCTGAGCTTGTGGAGTTCCTCGACCACGGTCTCGACTCCCTTGAGCACGCCGCGCTGCAGGGAGATCGGGTTGGCCCCGGAGGTGACATACTTGAGGCCGTTCTCATAGATGGCCTCGGCCAGGATGGTCGCGGTGGTGGTGCCGTCGCCGGCCACATCGCTGGTTTTGCTGGCGACCTCGCGAACCATCTGGGCGCCCATGTTCTCGAACTTGTCGTCGAGTTCGATCTCCTTGGCCACGGTGACACCGTCCTTGGTGACCGTGGGGCTGCCCCACTTCTTGTCCAGAACGACGTTGCGGCCCTTGGGCCCGAGGGTCACCTTGACCGCCGCCGCGAGTTTCTTAACACCCTTCAACACTCGCTGACGCGCGTCTTCGTTGAAGGCAATGATTTTGGCTGCCATTCGTTTATGGCTCCTTTCTTAAGGCGTGAATTCCCGAGGCTCCAACCCGGGATTACTTGAGGATCGCGAGAACATCATCCTCGCGCAGGATGAGGTGCTCGACGCCGTCGAGTTTCACCTCGGTCCCGGCATATTTGCCGATCAGCACTTTGTTTCCGACGGAGACCTCCATCGGGATTCGGGTGCCGTCGTCTTTCACCCGACCGGGTCCAACGGCGACCACTTCAGCCTGCTGGGGCTTTTCCTTGGCGGTGTCGGGGATATAGAGGCTACCGACTTTGGCCTCGTCCTCCTCGATGCGCCGGACCAGGATACGGTCGGCCAATGGTGTTACCTTCACCTTCGCCATCGCGCTTTGCACTCCTTTCTTCCATCTGTCAGGACAGGTTCATGGCAGTACCCATTTGAACGGGTCCGGAGAGGGAAGAGCATTTCCGGTGCCACGGGGTCCGCATGGCGTCGGTCAATGAGATAACCCAAGTGAAGTCAGCCGGTTAAGTCCGAGACGCGAGGATTGGAACGGGTGAAAACGCAGGGGAATAGGGGAATCCGAGGGGGCCTTCGGCCCCCGACCGCGCCGTTTTGGCGCAGAGGGGGTGTGTCAGCTGGGGGGAACCTGAGTTCCCCCCTAACCCCTCCCACCAGGGGAGGGGGATTTGTTGCAGGCGTATCGCTACAAGGCCCTAAATCCCCCCGCCCTCTGCCGGTGGGTTCGCCGGGGGCGCGCCACCCGAGGCCGCGTGCGGCGAGGAGGCATCCGTCCCGCGCACACGGATCAGCGATTCCGGTATCTCCACGCCGCCGATTTCCTTGAGCACCTGGAGCATCGGAGGGAGGGTCCCGGCCAGGTTGCTTAAGAACTTCGAGGTGCTGCCGGCGCCATCCGCGCCGCCGTTCTCCCACACAATCACCTTGTCGAACTTGATGTTCGAGATCGCCTGGGCCGAGGTCTTCGCCAAGGTGTCGAGTTGCTCCAGCAAGAGCAGTTGGAAGGCCGACTGCGGGTCGCCCACCGCCTGGACAATCTCGCCCAGGCCCTGCCCCTTCTTGGCGAGGATCTCATACTGCCCGCGCGCCTCGGCGGCGAGCTTGGCGAAGATCGCGGAAGCCTCGCCCTCGGCCTCGATGCGCATCTTCTCGGCGGCGGCTTCGGCCTCGACTATGGTCTGGGCCTTCTCGGCCTTGGCGGGGGCCTCCAGCTCGGCGCGGCGCTCGGCCTCGATCCGCTCCGCCTCGGCCAGAGCGGCCTTGGCCAACGCCTTGGCTTTGGCCTCAATCACCGCCGCCTTGGCCTCCTCCATGCGCGACTCGCCCAGCTGCAGCGCCTCCGCCTCCTTGAAGCGCAGGGTGGCGTTGGCGTTCGCAATCGCCGCCTTGGACTGATTCTCGCCCTCGATGGCGCGGGCGTTGGCCTCGGCCACCGACACGCGCATGTCGCGCTCGGCGGCTTTCACCTGAACATCCCGCTCGAAGGCAGCCTGCTGTTCGCCGACCGCCTGCTCCTTGGAGGCGTTGGCCACCGCGATGCGCATGTCCCTTTCCGAGAGACGCACTTGGGTGTCGCGCTCAAATCCCGCGCGCTGTTCGCCGACCGCCTGCTCCTTCTGCATCTCGGCGACTCGAACCGCCTGCTCGCGCTGCGCATCGCGGACCCCGATCTCCCGATCCTTCCCGGCCAGCGCCACCGAAACCATCTTGTCGCGCTCGGCCTCGGCGACCCGAATCTCGCCCTTCTTCTGCTCCTCGGCGACATCGCCGCGAGCGCGCTGGATCGCCTCCGAGGCGGCCTTCTTGCCGATGGCCTCGATGTATCCGGACTCGTCGGTGATGTCCTTGATGTTCACGTTGATCAGCACCAGGCCGATCTTGCGCAGCTCCGGCTCCAGCGAATGCTGGATGCTGGCCAGGAATTTTTCCCGGTCGCGGTTGATGTCGTCGATCTTCATCGAGGCGATCACCTGACGGAGTTGCCCGAAGATGATGTCCTCGGCCTGCTTCTTGATGGCCACCGTGTCGAGTCCGAGCAGACGGATCGCGGCGTTCTGCATGATCTGCGGCTCGGTTCCGATGGCCACGGTAAACACGCTGGGCACGCTGATCCGAATGTTCTCCATCGAGAGGGCGTCCTTGAGCGGGATCTCGATCTGGATCGGCTCAAGGTGGAGATAGGCGTAATCCTGGAGCAACGGCAGGACAAAGGCTGCGCCGCCGTGGATGCACTTGGCGCTGTCCCCTTTGCGGATCTTGCCGTAGATGACCAGGATCGCGTTGCTGGGGCAGCGCTTGTAGCGCTTGCCGAGCATCACCAGGAACATGAAGACGACCAGGGCCGCCAGCGCGACCCCCATCACCAAGTAAGGATTACCCATGACTCATGCCCTCCACCCCAGCGTCATCCCCGCCAAATCGGGGATTCACGTCCGCCGGCTACGTCATCCATTGGATTCCCGCTTTCGCGGGACTGACGAACTAAACCACCCGCTCCACCTCGACCGTGTTCGGACCGACGATGTCCACCACCTCGATTTGGGTCCCGGTGGGGAGCGGGTCGCCGCCGGTCACCGCCTCGTACTCCATGGTTCGGTTTTGCACGGTGACAGTCACCTTGCCGGGACCTTGCTTCTCGCCGGGGATGGTGAGGTAAACCACCCCCTGCGCGCCAAGCGCGGAGCCCATGCTGACAGTTCCCTCGGAACGGAGGTTGAGCAGCAGACGCATCAGCCAGGCCACAAGGACCATGGCGAGCACCCCCGCGAGAGCCGCGACCAGGAAGGTGGGGTAGGGACCGGAACCGGCCTCGCGCGCGGCCAGACCGCCGAGCCCGAAGAAGGCGAACAGCGCGGCCAGCGCGCGGAAGGAGAGCATCTCGAAGGCCCAGAAGGATTCCGAGGAGGCTTCGAGGTAATCCTCGCCGGTCTCGGTGTCGTCCGGCATCCCCGAGGACACATCCATGTGCCCCGAGTCGAAATCGATATGCCCGGCGCCGTCATGATCCCCGAACCCATCCCCACCGAAGAGGGTGAGGGCGAGCTGAGTGAGCAGCACCACGGAGCCCGCGACCGCGCAAATGGTATAGGCGAGGTCCATGTCGGATACCCCCTCGTGCGAGACTTGCCTATTCCCAAAACCTCCAAGGAAGGAGGCTCGATAAGGGTAGAACTACGGGACTGGGCTGTCAATCTTCCGAAAGGGCTTTGTTCCGGGGGCAAGGGAAGGTCACAAGCCGGTCCTGGTGTGGTAGGGTATATGGGTGTTTGGGGCTACGGTGGCCGCTCGGACCGCCCACAACCATCCTTCATTTCGCCGGCAGGGAGGAGCCATCCCATGAAGAAGACCCTCTTGGTTCTGATTGTCCTGATCGTGATCGTGGCGCTCGCCTTTCCGATCTCCAACCTCCTCTTCAAACCCGCCCCAATGACCAAACTATCCCAGCGCAACGATCCGAGCGCGCTGTATGAAAAGGCCGCCGGAGTCCTCGAATCGAAGTGTGCGCTGTGTCACGCCGAAGGCGAGCAGCTCCCGTTTTACGCCAATTTCCCCATCGCCAAGGGGTTGATTGAGGCGGATATCCGGAAGGGGCTGGCATGGTTCGATCTCCAGGAGATCGCCTCCGCCCCGGAGGGCGCGCCGGTTCCGGAGCCGCTGCTGGCGAAGCTGGAGTACGCCCTCGATCACAACACCATGCCGCCCGGACGGTTCGCGGCGCTGCATTGGGACGCCAAGCTCTCGGGCGCGGAGAAAGAAGATCTCCTGGCTTGGGTTCGGGATGTCCGCAAGAGCCACTACACTACCCCGGGAGTGGCCGGCGAGTTTGAGCAGGAGCCGGTGCAGCCGCTTCCGTTGGAGCATGGGCAGAACCCGGAAATTGTGGCCCTCGGCGACAAGATGTTCCACGATGTCCGTTTGTCGCATGACAACAGTCTTTCCTGCGCCAGTTGTCACGGTCTCGATAAGGGCGGCACCGACCAGAAGCAGTTTTCCACCGGGATCAACGGTCAGGTCGGCGACATCAACTCCCCCACCGTGTTCAACTCGGCCTTCCAGTTCATCCTCTTTTGGGATGGCCGGGCGCCGACTCTGGAGGCCCAGGCCGATGGTCCGGTGAACAACGCGATTGAAATGGGTTCCAACTGGAACGAAGCGATCCCCAAGCTCCAGGCCGCCACGGATGTGGTCGAGGCCTTCAAAAAGTCGTTCCCGGATGGACTCACCTCCGAGAATGTAATGAAGGCCATCGCCACCTTCGAGCGCTCGCTGAACACCCCCTCACGGTTCGACAAATACTTGAGCGGGGACAAGAGCGCCCTCACTGAGGAAGAGCAGCGGGGGTATCAGCTCTTCAAGGAGCATGCCTGCGCCACCTGCCACTCCGGAAAGATCCTCGGGGGACAGTCGTTTGAGCGGATGGGGATCAACGCCGACTACTTTGTGGATCGCGGGGATGTGATCAAGCGTGACTACGGTCGTTTCAACCACACAAGCAACGAGAAAGACCGCTTCAAGTTCAAGGTCCCGACCCTGCGGAACATCGAAAAGACCGGGCCGTATTTCCACGACGGGACAGTCACCGACCTCTTGGAAGCGGTCAAGACCATGGGCAAGTACCAGTCGCCGACCCCGCTCACAGATTCCGAGGCGGAGCTGATTGTCAAGTTCCTCCTTTCCCTGACCGGGGAATATGCTGGAAAGTCAATTTGAGTGCTTGTCGCTCCGGGAAATATATGCTATGATTTTCCATAATTGAAAAAGGGCGAGAATGAGGCCATGAAACGCGGCAAGTGGTGGGTCCCAGCGAGACCGGCGGGCCGCCCCAAGGGGGCGTGGCAGTGTGCCGTGCGTCTTTTCTGGGCCGTGATGCTCGTCGGTCATGCCCCGGCCTTTGTCTCCGCCTTGGCTCGTTTGGCTGAGACCGGCCCCACCGGGGCGAGCCTCTTCAAGGTCCTCTTCCTGGGCGGGTCCTCGCTCTACTTCCTCTTCAAACTGGCCGGTTTTGCTTATATCCAGGTGCATCCCTCCTGGAGCCGGATCGTGGTCTATTCGCTCATTGTCGGCCTTCTCCACACTGCAGTGGTGGTGGAGAAGGTGGGCGGGGCGGGTCCCCTGTTGAATCACTGGGTGGTTCCGATTGTGCTTGCGACAGCCGGGATTTCCTTGATCCCGGTTGCGAGGAATTTGATCCCCGGCGAGGCCCATTTCAGCGCGAGCGTGGTTCCCGCGCGTACGCCTAGCCATCCTGCTTTTGCCGCGATTCCCTCCCTTTCAGCCCGCGAAGCGCTCGTTCCCAAGCGCTTCCGGCGCGGCCCTCCCGCTCCGCTTCCATAGGGAAACGGAAGCAGGTTCCCCGTTTGCACCGCCCGTTGCCGACCCACGAATGATCGCAATCATGCACGATCATTCCTGATTCGTTTCCGGCGCGGGTTCCGACCTCCGTTTCCCCCGACAAGCCACGCCTGCACAAGGGCCAAGGACACGAAACGAGAGGAACATGCAGACTGAAGGAAGGACGCAATTCCGAACTGGACTACCGGATCTCAATCCCGCCGGCGCGCGGGGGGGAATCGCGGTGGTGCTGATGAATCTGGGAACTCCGGATCGCCCCGATCCGGAGGCGGTGCGTCCCTATCTGGTTGAGTTTTTGAGCGACCCGGAGGTAATCAGTCTGCCGCGCGGTTGGCGCTGGGCCACCCCTCTGCTCGCGCGTTTGATTGCCTTCTTCCGGGCCAAGGGGTCGGCGGCCAATTACGCCATGATCTGGACCGACCGAGGCTCCCCGCTCCTCTCGATTTCCAATGACCAAGCCTTCGCTCTTGAACGCGAATTGGGCGAGAGCGCGCGCGTGTTCGTGGCCATGCGCTACGGGAGGCCGAGTCTGGGTTCCGTGTTCGAGGAGATCGCCTCGGAGGGAATTCACGATGTGGTCCTTCTGCCGATGTATCCGCACTACGCCGGGCCGACCATCGGCACCGCCCTCCAGGCAGCCTACGCCTTGCTGGGCCAAACGGGCCTGCGCTGGAATGTTCATGTGCTTTCGTCGTGGCATCTCTTCGAGCCGTACCTCGAGGCCCAAGCCGCGGTCATCACCCGGCACCTGGCCGAAAACCATCTTTCCCCCGAGAAGAGCGTGCTGCTGTTCTCGGCTCATAGCATGCCGGTGTCGTATATCCGCGCCGGGGACCCCTACCAGATGGAGGTCGAGGCTTCGATCCGCGCGATCAGTGGGCGCCTCGAATGGCCCTCGGACCGGATCCGAATCTCCTATCAAAGCCGCCTTGGCCCGGTGGAGTGGCTCGGTCCCTCGACCGAGCATGTTCTCAAGGAACTCGCGGCCAAGGGCGACAGACAGGTGGCGGTTGTTCCGATCAGCTTCACCGCCGATTGCGTGGAGACCCTCCATGAGATCGGCATCGAGTATCGCAAACTTTTCGAGCACGAACTCGGTGGAAAGCTCCACTTGGTTCCGGCTCTCAACGACGACCCTGGGTTCATCGCCGCGCTGCGCGCGCTGGTCGAAAGAACCATTGGAGGCATGAACTGATGTTCCGCTCACACTTCTCCACTCAAAAGGCCGGGACGGAAAGACTCACGATGGTGGGAGTGTTCCTCAAGAACTCCATCGGATCGGGAATGGGCCCGACGCTCGCCTATGTGGATCGGGAATCGCTCCGCAAGGTGAAACTCCCGCACCACGAAGCCTCCGAGCGTCTCAAGGAGTTCAAGGCGGAAAGCGGGGTTTCCGAGTGTTGGATCTGGAACACCTGCAACCGATTCTGTGTGTACGCCCTCCACAACGAGCGCCCGAGCGAGGTCCGCAGGAGGATCATCAACACATTTTTCGCGCCGTTCGCGGATACACCTCACCAGCTCAATCTGCTCCAAGACCGTGAGGCGGTTCACCACCTGGTGCGGACCACCGCCGGATTGAACAGCGGGCTTCCCGGCGAGACCGATGTTCGCCAGCAGTTGGAGAGCGCGGTTCGCCTGGCCGAGTGTCTCGGCGCGGTGGGCGAGGGGGGCCTCGCGTTCATCCGGAGCGTGATATCCAAGGCGGATGACGCGCGCGCGCTGTCCTCGTGGGGAAACTTCTCGCCGAGCTACTGTCTCGCGGCGATGGAAGGGGTCTTTCACTGTGTGGATCGCGAAAAGGTTCTGGCCGGGGAGGTGGTGGTTGTGGGGAGCTCGAACACCAGCCGGACATCCATTGAACATCTCGCGCGGGATTTCGGAGTGGACCCCAAGCGGATCACCTTCTTCCACCGTTGCCATAAGTCCAACGGTCAGGTGAAGATGCTGCGTCGCGCGGTAGAGGGGTGCCGCCGCCGGCGGGTCGAGTCCTACAGCGATGCCGAGGTCCTCGAGGCCGTTTCCCGCGCCACTCTGGTGATTTACGGCATGGACAGCTCCGAACCGGTCCTTGGCGCCGAAGACCTGCATCGGATCCGCAAGGGAGCCGATCACCCGCTTGTGATTCTGGATTTCAACACTCTCGGCTCGACGACCGGAATCGAATCGCGCGGGAAGGTGGCGTTCTTCGATGCGCAGCATCTGGAGATCGCGGTTCAGGAGTACGCCGAACGGATGCAGCTCGATCCCAGATTCTGGGAGGCGGTGGATGAGGTGGAATCGCTGATCGCGGCCTGGGTCGCGCAGCCCGCGGAGGAGTCGATTGTCGCGGAACCTCAGTTCCCGGGCTTGATGCTCCTACCGAGCAGCGAGATGCCGAGTTACAGTTTGTCAACATCCTGAGGAGAGGTCCTGTGATTCCGGAAGCGTTTCCGCTCGACACATTCCGAAAATACGCGGGGCTGGCACTCCCACGACATGTCTCCTACCCGATGCCGACCGCCTGGTCGGATCGGGAGGGGGCCGACTTCGTCGGACAGCTTGCTCGCCGCGCGGGAGACCCGGACGCGCCCGGGATTTCGCTTTACCTCCATCTTCCGTTTTGTGAAACCCTCTGCAAGTTCTGCGCGTGCAACAAGGTCATCCTGAAAAAGGAGGCCAAGGGGGCCGCGGACAAGCGTAACGCTTACCTCGAGGCCCTGCTGGCGGAGATCGATCGCGTGGCGGAACTTCCCGGCATGAACCGCCCGGTGCGCCAGATTCACTGGGGCGGCGGCAGCCCGACTTACCTTGACACCTCAGAGATCGCTGAGATTCAGGGGCGAATCGCCTCTCGGTTCTCCATCGCCCCCGATGCCGAAATCGCGATGGAGATCGATCCGCGCCACACCACCGAGGATGTGCTCGCCACCCTCGCGCGACTTGGCTTCACTCGGGTCTCCATGGGCATCCAGGATTTTGATTCCGCGGTGCAGCAGCATGTTCACCGGATTCAGCCCTATGAAATGGTTCGGGATGTGGTCGCCGGCGCGCGGCGCCACGGCTTTCGCTGGGTCAACTTCGATTTGATTTACGGCATGCCCTACCAGACTTCGGAGACGGTCGCGGACATGGTTCGGAAAACCATCGAGATTCGTCCGGACCGGATCGCCTTCTACCATTACGCCCAAATCCCGGAAAAGATCGCCACCCAGCGCGGGATGGATTACACCCACCTCCCCGGCAGCGAGGAAAAACTTTCGATGTTTCTCGAGGCCATCGGGACCTTCGAGGCGGCGGGCTATGATTTCATCGGACTGGACCACTTCGCGCTGCCGGAGGAGCCGCTCGCGCGATCCTTCCGGGATGGCACGATTCAGCGCAACTTCCAGGGCATGACCACGCATGGCGGGTTGGACCTGATCGGCCTGGGGGTCTCCTCGATCACACACCTCATCGGCGTCGGCTTCTGGCAGAAGGTCAAGGAGATTGAGGCCTATGAAGAGGGGATTTCGCGCGGGGAGCTGCCCTACGATCGCGGCATCCACTTTTCGGAGGATGACCTGATTCGCCAAGCGGTCATCTCCGATCTGTACTGTTTCACTCGTTTTGATCCGGAGGATATCGGCCGCCGGTTCGGAATCCTCGGACGAGAGTACTTCGCGCGGGAGCTCGCGGACCTGGCGGAATTGGAGGCCGATGGTTTGGTCGAGTTTCGTCCGGATGGGGTGGTCGAGGTGACCGCGCCGCTGGGACGGGTCCTGCTTCGGAACATTGCCGCTGTTTTTGACGCCTATCTCGATCCGGGGGCCTACAAGCTCGGGGACCGGTATTACTACTCGGTGAGCGCCTGACCCTCTCGTGAACCCGGAATCTGTCGCCCCACCGATCCTCCTGCGCGCCTTGCGCGGCGAGTCGACCGAGCGCGCGCCCGTGTGGCTGATGCGCCAGGCCGGCCGCTCCGATCCGGAATACCGCGCCCTACGGGAGCGTCACCCCGCTCCCCTTGAGGACCTCTTCCGAAATGTCGAACTCGCCGTGGAGATCTCGCTCCTGCCCCGCCGAATCGGAGTGGATGGGATCATCTTCTTCCAGGACATCCTCACTCCGCTCGCGCCGCTGGGCGCGCCCTTTGTGTTTCGTCCGGGACCGCGCCTGGAGAGTCCCATCCGGACCGCGGAGCAAGTCGAGGCGCTCCAACTGTATGATGTCGGCGAGAGTCTCCCCTTTGTCGGGGAGACTCTTTCCCACTTGCGAAAAGAATGCGGAGCCGCGCTTCCCGTGCTCGGATTCGCGGGCGCTCCGCTCACCTTGCTGTACTTTCTGGTGGAGGGAAGATCGCCGGGAGAGGCCCAAGAGGCCGAACGTCTCCTGGGGGAGGCCCCGGAGGTCGCCCACGCCTTGCTCGGTAAACTTGCCGAGTTGACCATTCGCTATCTGGAGTTTCAAATAGCCTCCGGCGCGCAAGCGATCCAACTGTTCGAATCGGTGGCGGACCTTCCCACGGCGGCGCATTACAGGGAGTTCGCGTTGCCTTACCAGAGGGCGGTTTTTGAGGGAATCGGCGCAAGCGTTCCCCGAATCCTGTTCGCCAAGGGACTTCGGGAGCTCTCCCTGCTGAAGGCATCCGGCTCGGACGCGCAGAGCATCGCAAGCCACCGGACCATCGCCGAGGCGCGCGAGGAGCTTGGGCCCGATGCGGTTATCCAGGGCAATGTCAGCAATCGTTTGCTCGCGGAAGGGTCTTTGGACGAGATTGAGAGAGCGGCGCACAATTGCATTGAGAGCGGACAGAGGCGCGGGCATGTGCTCAACCTCGATCACGGAATCTTGCAGCACACCCCCTGGGAGAATGTGGTCCACTTCGTGAAATGCGCGAAAAGGAATTGAATCGTGGCCTCGTTAATAGTCATCTTTTTCACCGTGTTCATCGACCTGATCGGGTTTGGGATCATCATCCCGATTCTGCAGCCCTATGGCCGGATGTATGGCGCGAGCGATCTGGAGGCGGGGCTGTTGATGGGCATCTTCCCCGCGGTGCAGTTTTTCGTTATTCCGGTCTGGGGTTGGCTTTCGCAGCGGTATGGGCGCAAGCCGATCATTCTGGTCGGGCTTTTCGGCACGGTTATCTCGTATGTGATCCTGGCGATGGCGGGAAGTCTGGCGATGCTCTTTGCCGGGCGGATTTTTGCGGGCATCTCCGCCGGAAACCTGGTCGCCGCGCAAGCGTACATCGCGGATATCACGCCTCCGGATAAGCGCGCGCATGGCATGAGCCTGATCGGGATCGCGTTTGGCCTGGGGTTCATCCTGGGGCCGACCATCGGCGGAATCCTGAGCCAGCATTCCTTCGCGCTGCCTTCGATCGTGGCCGCGGTGTTCTCCGCAGTGGCCTTTCTGTTCGGCCTGTTTGTTCTGGTGGAGTCGCTTCCGCCCGAGAAACGGCAGGCGCATGGCCCGATGCGCCACCCCATCCTGGATATTTCCGAGGTGGCCTCGGACCCGGCGGTGATGCGGGTGATCCTGGCGAATTTCCTGTTCACCGTGGCGTTTTCCGCCTGGGAGACGGTGTTCGTGCTGTTTGTGGGCGAGGAGGTCATGCCGGGGGTGGAGGAAAAAGTCCTTTCGGGACGAGTGGGGTATCTCTTCGCGTTCGCGGGGCTGCTTTCGGCGCTGGTTCAAGGCGGGGGGATCCGACACCTGGTCAAGCGTCACGGCGAGAAACCGCTGGCGCAGGCGGGTTTTGTGCTTCTCATCCTGGGCTGCCTGGGGTTTGTCGCGATCTCATGGTCGGACTCGAATGTGGGGATCGGAGCGCTGCTGCCGGTGCTTGCCTTGATCGGGGTCGGTTCGGGTCTGGTGAACCCGACAGCTAGCGCGATGGTTTCGCGGCTGGTCGGTCCCGATAAGCAGGGCCAAGTCTTTGGCGCCTTCCGGGGAATGGGAAGCCTGGGGCGGGTGATCGGTCCGGTTTCCGCCGCGTTCTTGTTCGCCTCGGTGGCGCACTCCGCGCCCTACCTCTTCGGAGTCGCGCTTTTGATCGGAGCGATCCTGCTGCTGGTTGGGGACATGCGCTACCACGGGGAGTGACCGGACTCTCCATCGGCTTTGGTTGGCGGCGGATACCGCGGGTGATACCTTTCCCTTGAAGCAGGTTCCGTGGAGGTTCCTCATCTTGCCAAGCCGTGCCGCCAGTCTCTCTCTACTCCTCACAATCAACATCCTTTCCGGCTTGGCTCCGACAGGGAGCGCCATTCCAGTTCCCGGGAGCGTTCTTGAACGCGACAGCGGCACACCCATTCCCGGCGCGAGGGTCCGTGTCCAGACCGCCCCCACGCATGTGGTGACCGATGCCTCCGGCGGGTTTGTCATCGACCTTGAAGTCGGCGTCCCGGTGAACGTCGTGGCGGCCAAGGAGGGCTATTACAACGGCGGCTTGGATGGGGGGTTCTACACTCCGCAGGATCCCCCCGCGCCCGCGATCCTGATTCTCGATCCGATTCCCGCCGAGCCGGTGTTGGAAAACCCCTTCAACCACCCCTCCGAGGGGCTTTCTTGCGGTTTCTGCCACGCTTCATTCTATTCGCAGTGGTTCGGCTCCGGCGAGGACCGGCCCTCTCGTCACTCCACCGCCGGACAAAACACTTGGGTCCGCGATCTCTATGATGGCTCCGGCACCGGGGGCGGACTCGCGCAGCCGGGATATGTCTTCAAGCGGGATTCCACCAGCGTGGCGGCGGGCAGCCCCTACACCACCGGACTCTGCGCGGAATGCCATCTGCCGATGCTGACCTCGCTGATCCCTGAAGGAACCTCACCCGAAAACCGCACGGAGCTCGCCGATGCCACCGCCGACTCTCCGCAAGGTTCGCTTGAACGTCTCGCCCATGATTTCGGGGTCTCCTGCGATGTCTGTCATAAGATGGAGAAGGTCGAACAGGACAATGGGAAATTGGGGAGGACCGCGTTTTTCGGCAAAGCCAAGCTGCGCGCCACCGCGACCGACCTTCAGTACGGTCCCCTGGATGATGTCACCGCGCGCACCGCCAACTTGATGCGCGCCTCATACAATCCCCTCCACACCCAGAGTCTGGTCTGCGCGCCTTGCCACGAATACAACATGGACCATGATTTTGACGGCGACTTTGATGACGAGGGGAGTCCGCCGGGACAAACCACTTATTCCGAATGGCTTGGCAGCGCCTACGCCGAGGAGGGGATCACCTGCCAGAACTGCCACATGCCGCCCGCCGAGAACCCCGACAGTCTCGGTTTCGGGGGACCGGTTCGAGAGGCTACTCAGATTCACAACCATGCCTTCGAGGGGACCACGCTCCCGTTCCTTCAGGCCGCGACCAACCTGGTGCTCGCGGCGAGCCGTGTGAACAACGAGCTGCGCGCGCGCGTGGAGGTCCGCAACATCGGCGCGGGGCACAACTTCCCCACCGGATTCACCACCCGGAATGTGATCCTCGCGGTCACCGCGACCACCAACATCGGCGAGCCCGTGTCCTGGGTTCCCAACGGAACGGACCTTGTCCCGGATTGGGGGGGAGTGGGACCCGATGAGAATGACTATGGGAACAGGCCGGGACGCGGCTTCGCGCGGGTGCTCTACGGGCGCGGGGATGTCGAGGGGACCACCAAAGAGCGCGTGGTCTTCATCGATGCCCTCGGGGAGGCAAGCAACACCACGATCCCACCCGGAGGTCTCGACCGCTCCCGCTATGTCTTCGACCTGAACACCGCTCAAGGCCAACTTGCGATAGTCGAGGCCAAGCTGGTCTATCGCCGGATGTGGAAGGATGTGGTCGAAATCAAGGGTTGGACTCTGGACGCGCAAGGTTACCCTTATGGGGATGTGTTGGCGCACACCGCCACGGCGGAGGTTGTGATTGCTTCCCCCACGGTGGACATCTTTCCAAACGGTCAGGTGGACCCCTTCGATCTGCATGCGTTCCTTGAAGATCGCAGCGGAGTGAGGAATCATCTGACCGATTTCGATGGAGCAAACGGCGAGGATATCCGCGACCTGTTTTATCTCGCGCGACGGTGGTATGGAGCGCCCTGAGTTGGCCGCGCGAATCCCAAAGAGAAAGGAATTCCATCCATGCTCCGAATACCGCTCCTCGAAGTCTTGTGTCTCCTGATGCTCGCGATCCCCATATGGGCGGAAACCATCCGGACCGAGTTCAAGGAATCCCCCCAGCCATGTGTCCGGTTCCAGTCAGGCCGCGTGGTGGCCGTGGAGGGGTTGCGCGAGGGGCGCTGGGTTTCGCGCTATTGGACCGCCGATGGGCGTTTCGATTGGAGCAACGAACTACGCCAAGATGAGGCCCTCCTCATCACGATCCTGAAGACCCCCAGTGACTCCACTCCCACCGTGGTCTCAAGCGGTTGGAGGTTTGTTCGCTTTTCCGAATCGGAATGGGGCGCCGGCGGGGCGCGGGTCTGCACGGTTGAACTCGATCAGCCCACGCACGCCTTGAATCTGAAGATTCATACGGTCCTGGATGGAACCCCGATCTTGACCCGCACCCTGGAGATTACCAACGCATCGGATCACGCGGTGGCGCTCACCGAGTTGTCGGTCTGGTCGGGGAGGCAATACGCGCACACTTACTATAAGAACTTCATCCGCGGGGAGGATCCCCTCCCGTTCCAGCTCGGCTCCTTTGTGAAAAACGAGTGGGGGTCGGAGGGTTGGTTCGATTGGAAACCCCTCGATCAAGGAACCACTATCCTCAAATGCGAGGAGGGGCAGGGTTTCAACGATCCGTTCTTTATCCTGCGGAACCGCGCCAAGGGTGAAAACCTGATCGGCCACCTGGCGTGGTCGGCGAACTGGGCCCTTGAGTTCGAGTACAAGAAGGCCAAGGACCCCGGCATCGATTGGGTCCGCTTCGCCCTCGGCCCGCGGGCGAAAGAGCCGCTCCGGGTCATCCGCCCTGGGGAATCCATCAGGACCCCGGCCGTGCATCTTGGCCTTGTGGCTGGGGACCTCGACCAGACTGTTCAGGGCATGCACGAGCACCTTCGCCGCTCGGTCCTCCCGAAGCGCGCCGAGGGACGTGATGGGTTGATCCAATATCTGGTTCCCGCCGACCAAGGGTATCTGCGTGAGCACCCCGAAGGCATGACTGAGAAGACCGTGCGCGAGAACATCGACCTCGCGGCCGCGATTGGGACCGAGCTCTTCATCCTGGACGCGGGATGGTGGACGAACACGCTCGACTGGGTCCCCGATACGGCCCGGTTTCCAGCCGGGATCAAGCCGCTGCGCGACTACGCCCACGAGAAAGGGATGCTGTTCGGAGTGTATGCGGAACTGGAAGGGGGGCGCGGCGCGGTTCACGCGAGCCACACCGCGAAGGAACATCCCGAATGGATTGGTCCCAAGGCGATCCTCAATCTCACAATCCCTAAGGCCGCCGCTTGGATGGAGAGCGAACTTCACCGTCTGATTGAGGAGAACGAGCTGGACCTCTTTCGCCTCGACTACAACCCGCTGTTCACCGGGGAAGGCCCCTCGACCTTGCGCGAGGGTTTCCGTGAGAACAACGCCTGGCGGTATTACGAAGCTGTTTACTCGGTCTATGAGCGGGCGAGAACAACCTATCCGAACTTGATCCTGCAACAGTGCGCGGCGGGCGGGGCCAGAAATGATCTGGGGATCATGTCCCAGTTTCATGAGGCCTACCTGACCGACGGACTCTGGATTCCGAATGTCCTGAGAAGCTTTTACGGTCAGAGCCTGGGGATCCCGCCGGAGGTGTTTGTAACCGCGCATGGCGCCTTTGGGCAACCGGGGCGTGGTCGCGCGGGGAATCCGGACACTCATCTTCGGATGACTTACGCCCTGGGCACCCCGCTGCACTTTTCCGGGATGGTCGCGCCGGACCTTGAGTCGATGCCTGAGGAGCGCCGCGCGCTGTTTGGCCGTTATGCCGAGGTCTACAAGCGGTTCATGAAGCCGCTGCTTCCGACCTGCCGGATGTTCCATCATGCCCCCGCCGACCTATCCGGGGGCGTGGATTCGAGCGGGTGGTTCGCGGCTGAGTTCGCCGCGCCCGATGGCGGGAAGGGCTGGACACTGATCGCCAACATCGGCGAAAGTGAAAACGACACCTATCTCTTCCACCCGCGCGGCCTGCTCCCAAACAAGACCTACCGGATCACCTTCGATTCGCTCGATTCCTCCGCGGTCATTCCGGGATTCGAGCTCATGCGGGATGGAATTCCGGTCCGTCTTGAGAATCTTGGAAGCTCGGAGTTGCTGTTGTTTGAGGAAGCGGGATAGAACATCATGGAATCATCCGACCGCCGCAAAGGCTATCTCGTCACGCTTCTCGTCTTCTTTGTCACCGCCGGCCTCCTCTATCTGAGCCGGATTCTTGGCGCGGAATACGTATGCCTGTCGATCTCGCATCCGGAGGCGGAGACTGTCTTTCCCATCGACCTGAACGAGCGGGGCGAGGTGGTTGGAACTGTCAACGGCTTGCCGGGTGTAACAGTGGCGGGCTTCTTGTGGGACCGAGACAAGGGGATGCGTTTCTTTGGGAATGACCACACTCTGTACTGGATGGATGTGAATAATCGCGGCCAGGTGTGCGGCGCGGTGAAAGACGGTTCGGGAATGTGTGGTTTCATCTGGAGCGAAACAGGAGGTTTCCGGATTCATCGTCACCCGGATTATCCGGATAACACCTCACTCATCGCGATCAATGATGCCGGACGCGCCATCGCCTCGGCGGGACCACGTCCGGTCAATGCCACCAACACCTTGCACCTGTTTGAAATGGATGAGCATGGCGCATTCGGCCGTCTCGATCCGAATGCTCCCCCACGCATTGGATATTCCGTTAATGCCTGGCATGCAAATGGCTTGCTTGTGGGGACAGGAACCGAGATCCTGCCTGGGAACTCGGCAGGTTCACCGGCTGATACCTCCCCCGCGAGCCAGACCAAGCAGCAGAATGTGGTTCGTTACCATCTGTTCTACCGCGAACCGGGCGATGGGTTCCAGGAAATCGCGGTGGACGCTCAAGCCGGGAGAAACTTCCACTTTGTGACAGAGGAAGGTATTGGAATGGGGAGCTTCCACGATCAGGAAAGAACACACGGGCTTCCTTTCAAGTGGTCGGAGCAAGGGTATTTGACCGAGCTATCCGACCCCAACCCTGACCTGGACATCGTGGACCAGAATCCAAGCGGAGAGATTCTTTATCGTTCCAAGGAGTGGGTCACGAGGAGATTCGCGGGATCGGAATTGCTTGAGCGTGTGGCTGCCGCCTTTGACCCTTCTTTGAGGAGTATTCTTGTGTGGAAAGATCGGGATTATTTTGTGGAACGAAAGGGGAGGCGAATCGACCTGTCGCGGTATCTTCCTCGTGGAGGCGCGCGGGTTCGGAATTATCCATCGCAGATCAATGAACGGGGCGAAATACTCGTGATGTCCTCATTCGGTGATGAATTGCATAGGGCGTTCCTGCTTGTTCCCAAGTAATCGGCCATGACTGCCCCTAAGCGCAGAGTAGCTCTTCTGGTCCTTCTGATCTTTGTCCTTACCCTCCTTGGCCTGCTCTGGCGCGATTCCAGGCCCCCGCTTTACAGGAGAACTGGGATCGCTTCTGCGGAGGTCGGCCTCTTCGAAGTGGCGGCGCTCGGCGATGGGGGCCATGTCACCGGGGAAGCGTGGCTCAAGGAGGGCGGGCACTCGGCCTTCCTCTGGCACCGCAAGACAGGGATTCAGTTCTTCGCGCGGGGAATGAGAGTTCATCCGAACGATGTAAACAGTAGCGGGATAGTGGTGGGATGTGTGTTCCAGGAGAACGTGCTCGGCGAGAAAACGAAGAGCGCCTTCATCTGGTCGGCCACACAAGATATATGGATTCTGCCATCCCCCACCGGAGGCTCGATTTCCTTCACCCGCGTCAATGATCGCGGTCTTGTGGCCGGGACTGTAAACGACACCAGCGCGGAGAGCCGGGTGTTCCTGTGGCGGCGCGATTCCGGTTTCCAAGACCTTGGAAATCTTGGAACCGATGCGGCTTTTCTTCATGTGTGCGACCTCAGCGAGAAGGGGGCGCTCTTGGTGGGCGGCATGACGGGTAGTCCGGAGATTGAGAGAGAGGGGCACCGAGTGATCTATTCGACCCCACTCCCCAAAGGCTTTCCTGTATCGGGAGGGTGGGACACAGGTCTGGCTTCACATTCAGTTCTTGTGTGGGACCCCGAGTATGGAACCAGAGTGATCGGTTCGGCGGATAAAGGGGTCTGGCATCCGAGGTTACTCGCGGAGGATGGGCATGCAATGGGGACTTTTCAGAAGGCAGGCCAACCCACACTCGTCTTCGACTGGCGGCCGGAAGGTGGATTGCGCCTTGGGGGTGACAAACCCGTTCTGATGAACTTGCACGGGGATCGGATAGACCTTCGGGCCAATTTAAGGGCTCGTATATTCGGGAACTCTCCAACGATTACGGCATGGATTGTGAGGTTTCGATTGTACAGGTGGTTTCCTTCCTTAATGACATATCGCGCGGATATATGCACAATGAAGCACCGTGGGAGAACCATGGACCTTGCCCGGCTCTTTCCCGAATCGGAGCACTGGCTACGCGGAGAGTTGTGCGGGATGAACGAGAAGGGGCAGGTGCTCCTGGCGGCCTTCAACGCCAGCCCCGGGGAGAGCCACCCCATACCGGTATTGCTGTCGCCAAGAGAAAAGGAGACCCAACCATGAGACCCGCGTGCTATCTTGTTCCCATTCTTGCCATCTTCACCCTCGAGGCACAAGCCATGACCCTCCATGCCCCCAAGAACGGTGTCATCGAACTCACTTTCCACTCCACCGGCGAATACGCCGACCCGTATAACCAGGTCGATCTGGATGTCGATTTCGCCGCCCCGGATGGGTCCTCATTCCGGGTCCCCGGGTTCTGGAATGGAGGCCATGTCTGGAAGGTTCGTTTTTCCGGCGAGAAGGTCGGCGAGTGCACTTTCAAGACTGTCTGCTCGGATGCGGGAGACAGCGGCCTGCATGAGCAGACCGGGACCATCACGGTGTATGAAGGGACCGCGACCAATGACCTTCAGCGGCATGGAAGGATTCGGGTCTCCGAAAACAAGCGTCACTTTGTGCATGCCGATGGGACTCCGTTTCTGTGGGTCGGCGACACCTGGTGGATGGGACTCACCACACGGCTCGCCTGGCCACAAGGATTCAAGACCCTCGCCATGGATCGCGTGGCCAAGGGGTTTTCCGTGATCCAGATCATCGCGGGTCCGCTGCCGGACATGGATGCCTGGGATCCGCGCGGGAAAAACGAGGCCGGTTATCCCTTCGAGGCCGATTTCGCGCGCATCAACACCGCCTACCATGACCATGCGGACCTTAAGATCGGCGGTCTGGTCGAAGCCGGGCTGGTCCCCTGCATTGTCGGGATGTGGGGCTATTACCTGCCGCAAATCGGAGTGGACAAGATCAAGCGCTACTGGCGCTATCTTGTGGCGCGCTATGGGGCTTACCCCGTGGTGTGGTGCGTCGCGGGCGAGGGGACCATGGCCTATTACCTCTCGAAAACCCCCAAGGAGGACAGCGAGACGCAAAAGCAGGGTTGGACCGAGGTCATGCGTTCGGTGCGCGAGACCGATGGCTACCACAATCTGATCGGGATTCACCCCACCCGCTATGGGCGCGAGATGGTGGAGGATGACTCGCTCATGGATTTCGAGATGCTTCAAACCGGGCACGGCGACATGGAGAGCCTGGCGACTATCCAGGAGAGCCTGGTCCACTCCCTTGCCAAGGAGCCGAGGATGCCGGTGGTCAATTCGGAGGTGAACTACGAGGGCATCCTCGGTCGCAGTTGGCAGAATGTGCAGCGCTGGTGCTATTGGCTCAGCATGCTGAATGGCGCGGCGGGACACACCTATGGGGCCAACGGCATCTGGCAGATGAGCACAGTCGAGCAGCCCTACGGGCTCTCGCCGCACGGACGCTCCTGGGGCAACACGCCTTGGACCGAGGCGTATCAGCTCCCCGGCTCACGTCAGGTTGGGCTTGGCGCGAAGCTGCTCAGGCGTTACCCCTGGTGGGAGATGGAGGTGCATCCGGAGTGGGTGGACCCCGCCGGGCCGGACGCGGTGTGGCGTTTTGCGGGGATGGGGATACCAGGCAAGCTGCGGATCTTCTTTGTCGGACATGTGTGGGACCCGCCGACCGTTCTTGCGCTGGAGCCGGGAGTCGCCTACCGCGCGTTCTATTTTGATCCGACCAACGGCAACGAAATCGATCTGGGCGAGGCGAAAGGCGACGCCGAGGGCAAATGGCGCCCGATCCACCCGCCCGAATCGCACGATTGGGTGTTGGTGATGGAGGTACAGTAACCGAGCCGCGACCGTAAGGGAGCGGTCCTGTGGTCAAGCGCTTGCCGACCACCGCAACCGTTCCGAGCCGCGGCAGTGATTCGGATGGGCGGTCAGTTTCCCCCCAGCCGGAAGGGCGGCAGCACCGGGACCGCGTTCTTGGCGTCGCCGAGAGGGGTGACACGCAGCGCGGTGCGGCAGCGGTCGGCGAGGTAAAGGATCAGTTCGCGGTCGAAAAGGGTTCCATCGCCGTTCTCATCCCCCTTCCCGGAAAGGGCATCGGGGAGATTGCCGACGAGTTCAGGGTATGCGCCTTCCCGGGAGAGCACGAGCAACCCGACGCCCATCGCGGTTCGCTTGTACTTGCCCTCCACCTTGGTGAGCTGTTCGGTGATGCCGGAGAGGATCGAGAGCGCGGTGTCATCCTTCATGTTGGGTCCCACGCGCAGATCGAGGAACCACAGGGTGGGCGCGATGGCGTTCGAGGTCTCAACCGCCTTGATCCATTCGCCGAGCGGAACCTCCTCGCCCTTGGGTCCATAGGCGATTGAAGCTTCGCCCCCTTCCTTAGTGGCGCCGAGCACCCCGGCGGCGTACATCACGCTGAAATCTTTCGGGGTGAGGACCTTGTTCAGGTTCCCGAAGTTCGAGCGCAAGACCGCCGCGGAAAGGGATTCATACGGGAGCACCAGTTGAAGGGGCGAATAGCGGCCCTCATCCATTCCTCCAGCCCAGACTTGAATCCAATCCTGTCCATCCGCGGAGGATGCGCTCGGGGCAACCCAAAGCAGAAGGTTTCCATGGTCCTCCGAGGTGGGAGGGGGCGCGGGCGGTTGCGCGACGCCTTCCGAGGTGGCCGCTTTCACCGAGGGGACCGCCGGGGCCTGTGTCCCCAGATCGACCGAGCCGCTCCCCACGATGGTCCAGGGCGCGGCGGGCATCTCAGTCACCGGCGGAGGCGCGGAGGAGACAATCGGGTATAGCAGGATCTTCTCTCCACCCACCGCCATGTAACGACCGGTGGGATCCACCGCAAGCGCGAGGGCGTTGCCCGGTCCGACATCGAAACTCTCGAGCGGTTGACCGGTCGAATCCGGGTTCCAGCGTGACACCCTCCCCTCGCTGCTGAGGGTGACTAAGCTGGAATCATTGAGGACCGCGAGGCCTCGGACCCCTCCATCCGGAAGGTTGAACACGGATTTCCAGGCCCACAACCCATCGGGAGTGGCGTAGAACACCATGACCACCCCCTCCGAATCGCCCGCGGCCAGGAAACGCGAGTCCGGGCTGAAGGCGACCGCCTCCACGGAGCCTTTGAACTGTTGACTTCCGAGCAGGCTGCCCTTCCCGGAATCATCCATCGGCCAGACCAGGACACGGGCATTCGAGGCCCCAATCGCCCCGAAGCGTCCATTGGGCGAAAGGTCCACGCACCGGCAGGGGGCCTCCAGGCCCTCAAGCGATGGAATCCGTTCGCGCTGCCAGGTCCCGACCACGAAGCGATAGATCTCGTTGGGATCCGCGCCGCCCACATAGAGAAGGTCCCCCACAGGATCAAACTCGAGCGAGGCCACCTCAGACTGCAGTCCCCGTTCGGCGTAGAGCGCGCTCCATTCGGTCCCCTTGGTGGAAAGGACCACGAACCGTAGATCATCTTTTTCGGTGGGGCGCGCCAGGGACAGTCCGAAGTAATCCCCCTGCGGACTGAATGCCAGGGCATAGGGTTCGGTGTCGGTCTTGACCACGCGAATCTCGGAGAGGTCGGGGACATTCAGAAACACAACCCGGCCCTTGTCCTCGGTCTTCGTGAGCGAGGCAGCGAGGCGCGTGCCGGAGGGATCGAAGACAAGCCTTGGATTTCCTCGCGCCGACAGGGTGAGATCCGCGCTTGCGGTGGGAGCGTAGTTCTGGGCCTGGACCGTTCCCGACAGGAGCAGTCCGCAGAGCACGAGTATCCGAGACAGTGAGGGGCCGACCCATCTCTCTTTCATGGTGAGAGCTCCTTGAGTTTCAGAATTCAACACAGGTTATATCACTTTATCCGGGGGAGCGGAATTTCATTGGGAGGTGGCGCGGAGCAGCACGGCGCTCCCGATCCCCAGCCCCGAAACCTGGGCCGCGCTCCCCCGATTGATGGAAAGCTCGATTCTCCGGAACCCACCGACCACCGCGCAGCGTTCTCCCGGCGCGGTGTCCGCGTAAGTCCCGCGAAAGGGCCACTCCGCTCCATCCGGAGTCAGCGCCGCCCACGTTTCCCCGTCCCGAAGAAGCTCCGGCGGAAAGTTGGTCACCAGGTTTCCGAATCGGTCCACATAGACAATTTGCCCCACAAGCCCCGCGCTTGTATGGGTTGGCGGAGGAGCCTCCCGGCGGATCGGGTCAGAAATCAAGGGACCAATCTGCTCGAATGGGGTTCCGGTCGCCAAGGCCGCCGCCACCGGCGCGAAGATGTCGCGTCCATGGAAGGTCTTCGAAACCTCGGCCAGCCACAGTTTCGCGTTTTCGATGGATCGAATCTCGGAATCGACATCCAGAGCGCCCGAAAGGATTCCGTTGTCCGGACCGATGAAGAACCGAGCATGCGAGCGGACTCCCAGTCCCCGGCGACTCGAACCGACTCCCGGATCCACGACCGCGAGGAAGAGAGAGCGCTCGGGGAAGTAGCTCCAGGAGGTTTCCAGGAGAAACGCCGCTGAGGGGATGTCTTGGGCCGGGATTTCGTGGCTCAGATCGATCACGGGAACTCCCGGCGCGATCCCCGCGATCACTCCTTTCATCACGCCGACATAACCATCCTGGAGACCGAAATCGGTGAGCAGGACAATCGGCGGATGGGCGGTGTCACTCATGCACATCCTCAAGCAGAAGAGTCCCTTTGCGAGGATCGACTCGGAGCGAGAGCTTGCCTTCAAGAACCGCGAGCAGTTTGAATCCGGCGAGTTCCCCGCGCCACCCCGCAAGCAGCGGGAGCCCGTTCAGGTTCCCGGTCCGGAACCCGATCACCAGATCGCGCAGTTCCTGACTGGTGGCGATCATGGCGGGAGCGACACGCGCTTCCTCGGCTTGAATTTGGAGAACCGCGCCGAGAAGGCGAAACAGTCCGTCATCTTCCTCTTCCGAACGCGGCTTGGAGGAGGAGCTCCGTTCCACCGGGTCGGACTTGGCGCGCTCCAGCCCCTCACGGGCGGCTCGGAGAATCTCTGTCCCGCAGCGACTGATCTCGTTGGCGTGCAGCCCTCGCTGACGGCGCAATTCGTCCATCGATCTCGGCGCCGATTTGGCGATGGAAAGCAAAACATGATCACCGACCACGCGACCGGGAGGCTGGTTCCGCGATTGCGCCTCGCGCTCTCGCCATTCGGCCAGGGACCGCAGAACCGAAAGCGATTCCGGGTCCAGCCCGCTGCGTCCCTTGATCTTCAAATAACAGAGTTCCGGGGGATGACGGTGGAAGGTTTCCGGTTCGGAAAGGTGGCTGCATTCCTCATGGACCCAATGCTCGCGCCCCGCGCCGGAAAGCCTTTTTCCAAGCGCCTTGCGGAGCTCGGGAAGATGCTCCACATCGGCGTGAGCATAGCGGACTTGGTCCGCGTGCAACGGGCGGCGGCTCCAGTCCGAGAAGGTCTCTCCCTTGGGAACCTTCTTTCCAAGGAGCTCATACACCAGCCGTCCGTATCCGCACTGGGAGCCGAAGCCCAACAGCGAGGCCGCAATCTGGGTGTCGAAGATGGGTTTGGGGAGACATCCGGACTCTTGCAGGATGAGCTCCATGTCCTGACTTCCGGAATGAACAATCTTCTCGGCCGCCGGGTCGGCCAGGAACTCCCAGAGCGGGGCGAGATTCTCAACAACCTGGCAGTCAATCACCGCGATTTCGCCCTCGGCGATGATCTGAAAGATTTCGAGACGAGGATAGTAAGTTCGCTCCCGAACAAACTCCGTGTCAAAACCGATCTGCAAAACGCCGCGATGACGGTTGCGGAATTCCTCAAGTTGTCTTGTGTCCTCAATCAGCATGCGTGTCCAAGTTATTCACGGGATTTGAATCAAGATTCTTGGCAGACTCTCGGAAGAGTATGAAACGTCGCCGAGGAGAGGGGAAGCCCTGGCAGCTCGCGGTGAAACGAGCATGGCCGAGCAGGTATCGTTGTTTGAGATGAACGAAGGCATAGTTACATTTCGCTGAAGTGTGTTTGCATACAAAGGGTTGAGCTTGAAGGGGTCTGCATGGAGCATTATCATTCCAACAATCCTATCAGAAAGGAAGAAGTGATTTATGGCTCGTCGAGGTCGCAAAAGAAAAGCTTCTATTCAAGGGCTCACACTCCTTGATGTGAAGAAGCTGTATGAGGAACTAACCAACAAAGAGCGCCGGCGCTTGCCGGGGCTGAAGAAGAGGCAAGAGGGTCTTGCCAGAGAGCTGGCGGAAGTCACGGCGGAGATTGAGGCCATTGAGGGCTTCGGACCCGCGCGCGCCGCGCGTGGGGGACGGCGTGGTCGCCCGGCGAAGGCTGCGGGCCGTCGCAAGGCGGGTCGTCCCGCCAAGGCGGCCAAAGCAGCCAGAGCGGCCACAAGAGGGCCGAAGCGGAGACGCGCGGCGCGCGGCGGTCGCGGAGTGACCCTGCGCGAGGCTATCGGCGGTGTCCTCTCCGGCGCGTCCGAGCCGATGGGGCCGCGTCAGATCGAACAGGCCCTGCTTGGCTCAAAGTCTTTCCCCGATCCACCCAAGACTCTGCTCCAGCAGATCACCGCCACGCTTGGCCGGAATCCGGAGTTCAAGCGCATTGGGCGCGGGCAGTACAAGCTCCGCGGAAGAGGCTGATCGACTCGGGGCGGGCAGGGGCAAGCCAGGTCCGGCCCCTGCCCGCTGGAGCGGATCCCCGGTTTGTTTCTACACATCCCACCCCTGATATCGTATCCTTCCCCTCATGGTGAGGTTTCGCTTTCTTCCGACCGGTCGAGTGGGGGTCCACTTTGTTTACTCCAAGGATCGCGTCGACGCGATTCGAAGACTTCCCGACCGGGTTTGGAACAAGGAGGACGAGGAGTGGATTGTGCCGCTCTCCTCGCTCGGCCAGGTCGCGGAGCTTCTGGAAGTCCCCTTTGAAAATGTGCCCAAGACCATTCGCGACGCCTTCCAGCGCGCCGGTTCGGGCAAGACCCTCCTGCTGGTGGATAACACCTACACCCGAATCGAAGGCTCCGATCTTCCGATGGAAGTCCTGGAAAAGGCGACGAGCTTCTGGGTGGATGGAGCGGAGTATTCGAAGCTCTATCAGGATGGACGCTGGGATGGCCACCGGAGGCTGATGCGCAAGCGCGCCGGGCTTTCCTTTCCAACCGGCCTGCTCGCCTCAATTGAAAAGGTTCTGCGTGAAGCGGGCCATGATTTCGAGGTTCAAGACCTCCGCACCTTGCCCTCGGACACTGTTCCGATCACGGCCCATGGTCCCGCGCCGCGCGATTACCAGGAGAAGACGCTGCGAAAGATCGCGGAGTGTGAGCGTGGAGTGCTGCAGCTCGCAACCGGCGCGGGGAAAACCTTGATCGGGGCGCGCTCGATCGCCGCGCGCGGGGCGCGTTCGATCTTCTTTGTCCACACCAAGGACCTTCTCTATCAGGCGATCCGCGTGTTCGAGTCGGTTCTCCAAATTCCCATCGGGCAAGTTGGGGATGGGCGCGCGGATGTTCAGCGGGTGACCGTGGCCACGATCCAGACCGCGGCGCGCGTGCTGAATGTCAAACTCAAGAAGGAAATCTCGGATGAGGTTCCGATCTGGAAGGATGAAGCCGGGCAGCGTCTTTCCCCAGAGGAAGTCGAAGCGGCCTCGCGGGCGCTGGAGTCCGCCGAAATGGTGATCTTCGATGAGTGCCACCATCTTCCCGCGGATAGCTTCTACGAGATTGCGATGCGCCTTCCCAACGCGTATTACCGTTACGGGTTGTCGGCCACTCCGTGGCGCTCCGACCACGCCGATCTGATGATCGAGGCCGCGCTTGGGCCGAAGCTGTGCACGGTCAATTCCACCGATCTCATCCGTCGCGGGTACCTGGTCCCGCCCAAGATCACCATGTATGAGGTGCTCCCCTCCGGGAAACGCATGGTGCGCGATTACCGCAAGGTTTATCAAAACGAGGTCGTGGAACATCCCGAGCGCAACGCCCTGATCGCCGAGGTGGCCGAGCATTCGGCGCTGCGAGGGCGGTCGGTTCTTATCCTGGTTTCACAGGTGAAGCATGGAAAGCAGCTCGAGGAGACGATTCCCGGCTCGGTTTTCATTCATGGCGGGGACACCAGCGAGACCCGCAACCTTGCGCTGGAGCAGCTGCGCCAAAAATCGCATCCGATACTGATCGCCACCACGCTGGCGGACGAGGGGCTTGATCTGCCCTCGCTGGATGTCTTGATTCTCGCCGCCGCGGGCAAGAGCGAAACCCGCGCCCTGCAACGGGTGGGTCGCGCGCTGAGGCCCTATCCCGGGAAGAAGACGGCGGTCATCGTGGACTTTTGGGACCAGGCGCTGTATCTCGAGGAGCACAGCCGCCGGCGGTACGAGATCTACCGCACCGAACCTTCTTTTGATGTGGACATCCGTCCTCCCCGGAAGCCCGGCAAGACCGGATCCCGGCAGAGGATCCTCGCCGAGAATTGAGAGCTCAAGCGCTAGTCCTTTTTCTGATCTCCTGGCTGTTCTTCACCACCCTTCATCCGGGGAAACCGCTCACCGTGGACAGCAAGGTCACGCTCGACACGGTCCGCGCGATGGCGCGCGGTGGGCTGGCGATTCCGGAGGAGTTTGTCACGCGCGTGGGGCGGGATGGAAAGCACTACAGCCTCTATGGTCCGCTGCTCCCGGTTGTGTCCCTTCCGGGGTACTTCCTCGGCTGCTTGTTGGATAAAGACCCGCCGGAGCCTGGGGAACCGCGCATGGGCTGGGGAGACCGCTTCGCGTTGGCCACCAACCAATGGGTTTCGGCTGGGATTGTGACCTTGCTTTTCCTGACCGCGCTCGAATTCGGCGCCGGCGCTCGTGCCGCCCTGCTCCTTGCCGGGCTCTCGGCCGTCTCCACAATGATTTTCCCTTACAGCCGGGATTACTTCACGCAGCCGCTCGCGGCGCTGATGCTGCTCGCCGCCTTCCACGCGCTGCTTTCCTTTGGGCGGAGAGAGCGCCGGAGGCTCTTGTTCGCGTCATCGACCGCCATGGGGTGTGCGTTGCTCACCCGGCTCGACATGGCGGCGGCGCTGTCGGGGCTGTTGTGGATTGGAGTCGCGGTGCAACGCTGTCCGCGAGACGGCGCGGGACAGCGCGGAGTGAAGCTCGCGCCGCTTTTGGGTCCGATGCTTGCTTGCGCGCTCGCGCTTCTCCTTTTCGACTGGGTCCGTTGGGGGGGACTGTTTGGCGCGCCTTACGGCACGCAGCGATTTGACACCCCGCTGATCGATTCGGTTCCCAAGCTGCTTTTCGGCGCGGACCTTTCAGTCTTCCTCTATAATCCGCTGCTGATCGCCTCGGGAATTGCCATGTCGTTCACCTGGCGAGAGAAGCGCCATCTTTGGGTGGGAATTCTGCTTTCGGCCCTCGCTTACCTCTACATCGTGGCGAAGTACAACGACTACCATGGGGGACTGTGCCCGGGTCCGCGATACCTGCTTTCCCTCGTCCCGCTGAGCCTCGCGCCCCTTGGGGAGGCCCTCGCCCAGCGACGCCCGCATCGCCCCTATGTGTTCTTCGGAATAGTTGTCTTGGCCACGCCCGGAATTCTGATCAACGGCTACTCCGCGGTGGTGGATTACACTCAAGCCCCAGCGGCGTGGTATTTCTGGGTCGGCAAGGTCGCTGAAATCCTTTCCAACCGGTAGGGCCTCTGTTAGCCTCGGTCCGCCGATGCCAACCATCGAAAGCCACGGTTCCGCCGCGCCTGTCCCGGTTCCGCCCATTTCGGATGAGGACGGGGAATTCGAGGCGCTCCCACCCATTCCGGTCCAGGCCTTGAAGCAACCCTCCGGCCCACCGGATGAACCGCCCATCGTGGATGAAACGACGGGGCGGGCTTGGCAGCCTCGTCTCCTACTCCTCTTGATCCTTTTGGGATTCGGACTACGCATGGCTTATGTCCGCCAGATCGACACCCCTCCCTTCTCGGACATGGCGGACTACGAGGCGATGGCGCTGAACCTGCTCGAGGGGCGTGGGCTGATCATGTCGGATCTTTACAAGGCCTACCGCCCTCCGCTCTACCCTCTGATGATCGCTGGAGTTTACAGATTCTTCGGGACACGACCCGATTCGGTTCTATTGATTCAGTGCGTTCTGAGCGCTTTGACCGTGGCGCTCGCGTACTTGTTCACTTTCCACCTTTTCCAGCTCAGGGAACGTGGACGTCAGGCTCCCCAGGAAGGACCGACTCCGGGCGCCGTGGCGATTCGCGCTCGGAGCATCGCCTTGGTCGCGGCCGCCCTGCTGTGTTTCGAGGAGGCAACCATCTTTTTCTGCGGCCAGCTGCTGACGGAAACCCTGTTCACCTTCCTGTTCGTGACGTGGGCCTATCTCACGGTGAAAGGGGCCACTCGGCCCAGCCTGGGATGGGCGACGCTGATCGGGATAGTCGGCGGGGCCGCGATCCTCACTCGTCCGAACTTCGCGCCGCTGGTCTTGGCGGGGGCGTACTGGTTTTTCCTTCGCAGCCGCCGCCACTTTTCGCCCCCGCCCCCAGATTGGCATCGTTTCAGCTTTATCGAGTCTCCCTACGCCCCTCCCCTGGTCATGGTCACCTACGCGTTCCTCGTGGTTTCGCTCTGGACCATCCGGAATCAGACCGTGCTTGATCAGTTCGTCCTGGTCAGCACCAACGGGGGAGTGAATTTCTACCTGGGGCACCATGAAGATTTCGGATATGCCTCGTTCGGGGACAAGGAGGGCATCCGCATGCGCCTGCGCGAGCGCGGCTCGTACGATGAAGTCCTCGAGAGCAAAATCTTCACCCTGATCGGACTCCAATTCATCCGGAGTCATCCCTGGGAAACGGTGAAAAACACTTTTAAGAAAGTCTATTATCTTTATCTCGCCCCCGCGACCGCCTTGAGCGCGGTGGAACCTTGGACGTGGTGGAGTTATCTGGATTGTCCCTATCGACCCTGGCCATGGGAAACCCAGCGCCGTCAGCTCCGCTTCTGGCCGGTCTTTGACTCGCAAGGGGAGAAGGTGATGCCGACTTACAAGGAGCCGTTCTGGCGCGAGGGGCGTCTCCCTCTGGTGTTCTGGGGCTGGCCACTGATCTACCTGTCGATGGCCGGCATGATCTGGTGCTTGGCGCGGCGCGAGACCACCGGATTTCTCTTCCTGGTCATCCTGGTCTACACACTGATGCTGCTGGTATATTTCACAAACGCCCGCTTTCGCGCGCCGCTTCTTCCCTTTCTGTTCCCCTTCGCGGCCTACACCCTGGTCGAGGCAACACGAAAGCTGCGTGGAAAAACCGCATGAACCACGACACGCGCACATCCGCGACGAACGGACGAATCGAATCCCTCGATCAGCTCCGGGGTTACACCATCTTCGGAATGATCCTGGTGAATTTCCTGGGAAACTTCCGCTCCATGCCCGAGCTGTTTCGGCACCACCGGGAATCCTATTCGTACGCCGACACCATCGCTCCCTTGTTCTTGTTCATTGTGGGAATGGGTTTCCGACTTTCGTTCCAGCGGCGAGTGGCCAAGGAAGGAATCACCGCGGCGCGATGGGCTTCCGCCAAGCGCTATTCAATCCTGATTCTGATCGGCGTGGTGGTGTACAACCCTTTTGAGTGGCGAGACTGGTGGGACGCGCTGGTGGACATCGGTTTTTCGGGCCTGCTTGCCCTGCCCTTTATCGACAAGAGCGCCCGCGTGCGACTCGCCGCCGCCTGGGGATACCTGTTGCTCTATCAGGCGCTCTTCACCTGGTCCCCATACGGGGCGAACCAGATGACCGGAAACGGTTTCATCGACGGCGGCCCACTGGGTCCGCTGAGTTGGGTCTTCAATCTGCTGTTGGGCACTCTCGCTTATGACTGGATCGAGTCCGGAATGGGAGCGGCGCTATTAAAGCGGGCGCTTGCGTGGGGGTTGGCGCTCTCCCTGCTCGGTGTCGCGTTTCACCTGGAGTGGCCCGGAATAAAGAGCGCATGGCCCTTTTCACAACGGTACATGACCATGCCCTACACCTTGCTTTCCACCGGACTTGCCTTTTTCGCATTCGCTTCTTTTCACTGGCTCTGCGATATCAAACGAGGGCGGCTCCCACATCTCACGGTCCTTGGGATGAACCCGCTTGTGATCTATATCTTTCACATGCTGCTCATGGGGGCGCAGCGGGATTGGATCGAGAGGGGAGCCCCGGCTTGGAAGGCGCTGGGACTGTTCGCCTGCTTCTACCTGATCTGCTATGCCGTGGCCTGGCGGCTCCATAAGGACAAGGCAATCATCAAGATCTAGCGCAGGTTTCCGTTGGCTGTCGCACCTGGAGGGACACGCTCTGTCGTGTCCGGGCGCGAGGGACCGCGCCCCTCCAACGCTACACGCGAGCGAGGACTGCTCAATGCTCAGACATACTCTCGGCTTCGCGAAAGCCACCAACCCAATCCGGCCGCCACGGCCACTCCCAGCAGAGACCAGTTGAAGTGTTGCGCGTTGCGCGCGAGTTCCGCGCGGGAAAGCCGGGCCTTGGTTTCACTCGCTGTCGGCGCGGCAAGCCCGGCTTCGCTCTTGACCTTGGCGAGAGTGGCGGGCCAGTCCCCCTTCTCAAACTCCTCGCGGGAAATCTTGCCCTCGGCGATCACCTCGCCGCGCTTGCCGGGCTCGTCGCTCGCGCGCCGCACCTTGACGGTGACCGTTTCCTCGCGCTCCGACTGCTTGTTGAGGAATTCCTGGCGGGCCTTTTCCAGCGCGAGTTCGCGCGCGCGCAGGGTCTCCTCGAAGATCTTGTCCTCCTGGGCCTCCGAGCCGCCGGAGTGCTCGCGCGCGGCCCAGCCGCCACAGGCCATGCAGGCGAGCAAGGCTCCAACGAGCATCTGAGCAACGCGGACGGTTGATTGGGTTTTCATGCGGACCTCCCGGTTTTTCATTGCTGAAGCCCGTAATCCAATGGATCGAGCTTCGAGACCCAATCTTCATAGGGTCCGTCCAGCCACACGGTCGGCTCGGCGTTGGCGGCCTTGGGCAGGTCGATATCGATGTAATATTCGCCTTCAGCCTTGGCGCGGTAGTCGTAATTTGCGTTGAAGGAGGTGTTGTACACACACCCCTCATCCCGGCACATCATCGCCCCGTTCAGGTGGAAGTTTTGAAAACGCCCCGCCATCAGATGGTTGGTGTAGATCAGACCATCGATGCGCTGAGAGCGATGGTTGCTGCGTCCGAAGAGGGTCTTGGCCAGGTTCGCCATGTTGGTGAAATTGGTGTTCGACCAGGTGGATTCATAGCGCCTGCGGCTGGTCCCATCCTGTTTGAGGCCGCCGTCATAGGCGGTGTAATCCCCATTGTGGGTTGTGCCGTCCTCATCGGTGTAGGGTTTGGTGAAGGTGGGTTTGATGTAGTTCTTGACCACGCTCCAATCCGTGTCGTTGTAGTTTCCGACAATCACATTCCCGCGCGAGGCAAGACCCAGGAAATCGGCGTTGGCGTTGTGCTCCGCGTTGGCGTCGGGAGGCGCGCTCTCGGAGTGGTCGAAGATCGGCTGGTCGGTGTATCGTATGTCGCCGAGGACATGGATGTTGCGCTCGGCATAGATGGTCCCTTGCCCTTGAACATATCCGGTGATGGCGACATCGCCTCTCACGACCACCGGACCATCGATGATGATGGGGTTGGTCGGGGTTCCGATCAGGAAGACCGGACCTTGAATGACATTGTTGAGGGTCACTCCGGGAACGGTCAGTCCGCCGATGGTCACCGTGCTGGTGCTGAGTTGCCCGTTCTTGTTCTGCGCCAGCGCTTCAAAGCGTGAGATATCGCTGAGGTAGGGCATTTCGAGGATGTCCTGCTCGGCGAACCGCTCCGAATCCCCCGCGAACCCGTATTCAAAGGGGGGATTGGTGGGACGCCAGTGGTTGGCGGCGTTGTTCCGATAGGTCGTGAGGTTGTCGGTCAGATAGGATCCTGTCACCGTTCCGGCCGCGCCCACATCGGGGTTGACCGACCCGTACACATCGCCATTGACCTTTGGGCTGGACTGAAGGTCGAAATTGGCGTTGGCGCGCACCTCGCCGTTGGCGGTGATCGTGGAGCCCCAGAACCACCCGAAATTGTTGAGGAAATAGGTGTAATCGAAGATGGAGCTCTGGTCGTGACCGTAGCGCACGACGCGAGTGATTGCGCGCTCGACCGGGATCTCTCCGACTACGGTTCGCCCCTTGGCCTCGAAGACCACCAGGCGTTCATCGCTGTTTCCCGTGGTCATGATCCGGCGCGCGCGGACCGTGTAGGTGTCGCCATCCCCCCCGTAGGCCACATTCTCCTGGTCGAAATCCGTGTAATGCTGGTCGAGCCAAGCGACCCGCACGCTGGGGAGCGGGTTGGCGTTGAGGTAACCGATCCACGTCGCCTCGGCGGCGCGGTTGAGTCCCGATTCGGCGAGATACAAGGCGCGCGTGTGATTGTAGTCGTCCTGAATGAGCTGGCTGTGAACGCTGAGCGAATGGAGCACGGCGGCGCTGAAGGCGCTGGCCACCAGCGCGAAGATCAGCACCCCCGCGAGCGCGATTCCGCGCTCCGCCGCTGAGTTCGGGCCGGATCTCCTTGTGGAAATGATGTGGTCTTGCATCCCTTAGGCCTCCTCCATGGCGCTAATTGCTGGCTCCCAGGCGATTCTTGGGATTGTTGCGAACCGCGAAACTGGCGAGCATCTCACGCAGGGAATCCGGATCCCCGGAGTCATAGTGCATCGAAAGCTTGGCGAAGAGCGCGTGCCCCACGATCTCGAAATGGACCGACTCGATATTTCTGGAGAAAACCTCATACACATCGGGATTGTTGTAGTCGGGACGGTAGCGAAGCTCCTGGGTGTCGGCGTCGAGATAAAGCACCCCGCGCGTGTCGTCATCGGTGGTCTCCGGAGTCCAAACCACTTGATCGTCATGCCAAATGTAAAGCAGTGGCGAACCGCCTTGTGGTTGCTCCTCCACCTCGACCTTGGTGGATTCCATGACCTGGCGACCCAGTTTCTTGAGGGCATCCTGGTTGCGGTGACGGGTCTCCAATTGCAGCGCGGTGGTGCGCGCCGAGTAAGCGAAGCCCATGAGCGCGGTGGCGGCCAGGGCCAGCGCGAGCCCGGAGAGACCCGTGGCGATCAAGACCTCGGGGAGGGTGAATCCATGTTCGCGGTTACAGGGAGATGAGGCGCGCGCGATCATCGGGAACCCTCCAAGTTCAGTTCCACGGGAGCTGGCTGGAGGCCCGCTCGCTGAAATCCACCGTGTTTTCGCGCTCGACACGGTAGGTCGAGAGCGCGGTCTTTTCCCAATCCGCCGGTTCGGTCCCGTGGGGTCCCCAGGATGCTTCGATGGTGATCTTCTTCATCTGCGTGGTCGGGTGGGGGTCATCAAACCGGGTCCACAGGTCATGGAGACCAGCATCCTGGACATCTTCAACCGTGTTGGTGAAAAGCAGGTATCCGTCCACCTCGCCTTCAATGAATTCAAGCGTGGTGCCCACCGTGACATGCTCATAGTCCACGGTCAGCGCCTCTTCAAGGGTCCGCTGCACCATGAATAGGATCTTGGCGCGCTGGTCGATATCCCGCTGGATCGCGAGAGAGGTGGTGTATGTGGCGAAGATGCCCACGAAGGTGAGCGTGGTCAGAGAAATCGAGATCAGGACCTCAACCAGAGTGAGGCCCCTCTCCTGGGCTGAGTTGTCTGTCTTGAGAAGGCGCATGGCGGCCTCCTTGCCGATAAACCGACCACCCGAGCGTGGAAATTCGCACACTCGATCCATCACTTTATCAATATCCGCGCCAGCCTGTCAAGCCTATAAATTGATAAAACACTAAAATAAGATAAAACTGGTGCGCTTCCTGTCCCGTGACTGCGAGTACAAGGCTTCCAGACACTCCTAATGAATCATCGGAGAGACTTAATAGAGCATCCTAGGATATAATTCGGACCGTGTGACTCCGCTGGAGGGGACAGACCCCCGCGCGCATCCGAAACGATCTGATACAATTCGCGCGGGTGCAGTGTCACCTAGCGTTGCTTTCGAGGGGACCCCGCAGCGTGGTAGGCCTTCCTTCGGGTGAGGTACTCCTCTTTGGTCATCCGGAGGTTGGGGTCGCGCCCCTCCTTTTCAGCGCTCCAGATCTCTTCCAGAAACGGGATGCACCAGCCGCAGCCGGTCCCCGCGCCGTAGCATTCGGAGATTCTGGAGGGGACTTCCGGACGGGTCAGGCGGACAAATTTTCGGACCTTCTGGCAGGAGACATGGAAGCAGACACACAGGTCGTCGTGCGGGTTCATGGGGACAAACCGGGCCCGCGGTCAGGGCTCCATGGGGGGCGGCTCGACCTCGGGGGCTCGTCCCGTGGAGGCTTCCCGCCACGCGTCGCGCGCGGCCTCGGTGGGCACTTCCACGGCCCGCATGAGGAGTTTCCCGCCCGCCTTGGCCCCGGTCACCGTGGTGTCGGCGACACTCTTCGCCAACCCCCCCGCCGCGCGGAAGGGGGCCATGCAGCCCGCCAGCAAGAGCGACAGCGTTGTGAGGAGAACTGCTTTCCGGATCATGACTCACCATCTCACATCATACCGGATGCGTGAAGGTCAACCATCCGGTGACTTAGCCCCGGCCAGTGGGTGAGCCTTGTCATAGACCTCATGCAGCCGTTTGACCGTGACGTGTGTGTACTTCTGCGTGGTCTTGAGGGAGTTGTGCCCGAGCAGTTCCTGGATCGAGCGGAGGTCCGCGCCGGAATCGAGCAGGTGGGTGGCGAAGCTGTGACGCAGCATGTGGGGAGTGACCCTTCCGACCCCCAGGGACAAGCCGACTTTGCGGGCCATGCGCTGGACACTCCTCGTGGTGAGACGGGTCCCGAAGCGATTGACAAACAAGGGCTCCTTGGGGCCGGGGTTCCCGCGTTCGGCCAGGTAAGCGTCAATGGCGTCCATGGCCGGCTCTCCCAGGGGGGCCTCCTGCTCCTTGGCCCCCTTGGCGAGGATGCGCAGGGTCCCCTCGCGGCGGTTGTAGTCCCCCACATTCAAGCCCACCAAGGAGGAGACCCGGATGCCGGAGGCATAAAGAGTTTCCAGGATGGCGAGATCCCGCGCCGGATGCTCGGCCCCATCCAGGAGCCGGGCGGTCTCATCAACCGGGAGGAAGCCGGGCTGACGGAGCGCTTGCTTGAGTCCCTTGACCGCGCCCGCCGGGCTTTCCGGAAGGTATCCCTGAAGGACCAGGAAACGGAACAGACCCTTGACCGCCGAAAGCTTCCGGTTCACCGAACGGGCATCCAGGCCCTTGCCCCGCAAATGAGCCAGAAACCCTTTGATTTGCGAGGTGTCCACACTCTCAAGGTCGATGTCAACCAAATGGACATCCGGGTCAAACCGATCCGCCTTGGATAGGGATTCGAGGAATTGGAGAATGTCGCGACGGTAGGCCGCGAGGGTGTGACGGCTCGCGGCGCGGACACCGGAGAGGTAGGACTCAAACAGTTCCAGCGCGCTTCGGGCGTTCAGGGGCATGCCCCCATTTTCGACACAAGCCGGGCTATTCCGAAGCGCGACGCGCCCGGGTTGCCTGATTCAGCATCCACGGTCCCAGTCCGACGCTGAACCTGTCCATGAAATCCAGGACCGGATGCGAGAGCCGTGTGACAAACGGGAAGAGGTGAAATCCAAACTGCTCTTCGACTCTCAGCCCCCACTCCTCCATCCACGACCGCAGCTCCCGGTAACCCACCCAGTTCTCATGTCCTTGATAGGGGCGCGCGCCGAGCTTGTTGGCCAGCACGATGGCGAAATGCCAGACCCGATTGGGTGTGGTCAGCGCCAGGAGGCCGCCCGGCTTGAGAACCCGCGCGAGTTCCGAGACCGCGCGCTTCGGTTCGGGCACATGCTCGATCACCTCGCTGCTCACCACGACATCAAAGCTGCAATCGGGGAATGGTAGGTTGCAGATGTCCGCCACGCTCTTATCGGTTGAGCATTTCCGCCCCACCTCGCGGAGCAGATTGAGCCCGACATCGATGCTGGTGACCTTGGCCCCGCGCTCACTGGCGCGCAACGAAAACCAGCCGGTCCCCGACCCCGCATCCAGAAGCCGCTTGCCGGAGAGGTCCTCCGGAAGGAGACGGTCATAGACCACCCGCACCCGTTTCTCCAGGTCGTAGCGGTTCATCTTGGCGTCGAACTCGCCCGCGAAGCGGTCGTAGAAACGCTGCTTCTCATCCAGCTGTTGAGGTTGCATCGAAAGTTCAGCCATCCTCGCCTCCGGGGGGAGCCGCGCTTTCCACCTGAGCCGGCCTGTCGGGGGTCAGGTCCACGATTTGAAAGGTGGAGGCGTCCTCGATCACCGCGCAATGAGCGCGGACCCACGGGGCGGCCGGGCTTCCCTCCTTGGGATCATCGAAGAGGTATCCGGTGAAGCGCCCATTTTCACCCATGGTGTATTTGGTAATCAACAAATAGTCCGCGCCGGCCTCGATCAGGGACCGGATCGTGGCCTCGTCCAGGGTCCGCCAGTTGGTCACCCATCCGGGACGGTCACAGAGGTAGATCAGGGCGTCGATTTCACGATCCACGACCAGGACCGCGTCCCTCTCGGTCTTTGCCTGGATCGCCTTGCCCGCGGGGACCCAGTTTTGAATCCAACCCGGTTCGGTCACCAGGAAACTCTCCTTGAGTGGGGCGTCCCAGACTCGCCAACTCCAAAACACCAGCGGCAGAAGCAAAACGCTTGCCCCCAGCGCGCAAACATTCGGATAGCGCTTGGAGAGCCTTCGAGACAGATCGACCAGCGCCCCACAGCCAATCCCCGCCGCCAGGCACCCCGGGAAAAGCGCGTGAAGGAAATAGTAGTCATGCACCACGATATAAACCACATAGTGGTCGAAGGCCAGATAGGCAAAGACCGATACGGCCCAGATTCGCACAATCCATGCGAGCGGGGAACGCCAGTAAAGCAACAATCCGAGCGCCGCGAGGAGACATCCCATGGGAGTGAAAACCATCCGGTACAGATGATCCGCGAGGCTGGAGAAAAACTCGGAATTCCACCACTCCAGTCTCAGGAAACGCCCGAAATCCCGCTGCTTGGCTCCATCCTGTCCGGTGAGAAACCAGGCTCCGAACGCCATCGCGTGGTAGATCCACAACGCGGTCGGCAAAAAGATCGCCCCCGCCAGCCCCCAGACCCGCCTGTCCGAAAGCCCCTTCACTCCTCTGTGGAAGAGCAGCGCGGCGAGCATGGGGACCCCAACATAGGCGTTGGCGAAGTTGGTCAATACGGCCAGGGCGCAGCAGATCCACACTCCGACCCACAGCCTCCAAGTGGGTCGTTCGAGCCAGAGCAGCCAAAGGCAGAAGGCCAACGTCATGAGGAAGAAGGCCATCGGATGGCGCAGCAGACAGCGCCCGACATAGCTCCCCAAAGGCGAAAGCACAAAGAGAAGGGCTCCCCAGAACGGCGCTGAATTGTTGAAGTGGCGCCGGAGCAGCCAGTAGCACAGCGCGGCGGTCGCGAGCGAGCACGCGATGCTGATGAGTCTTCCGAGCACGATGTTTTCCGCCCCGAACTCGCGGTAAGCCAGCGCGAGGGTGGCGGGGTAAAGCGGGAACTCATTGACAAACACCGAGGGGCGGGCCGAATAACCGTTGATATGCGGGTACTGGACCGTGATGCCGTGGCGAAAGAAGTGACGGGCCATCATGGCCTCGGTTCCCTCGCGCCAGCAATGGTGGTCAATCAGGTCGATCTCGATGCCGCGGACCCGGATCAGGAAGCCGATAAGCAGGAGCGCCGCAAGGGCCCATTTGTCGTAGCGCCGCCAGGAGTGTCCCATGCGGGGGAACCTCAAGCCTGGAATCCAAGCTTCAAGTGAATCATCTCGCGTATCCCGCGGGCCGCCTCGACCAGATCCATCGCCTCCTCTTCATTCGGTTCGTAGGAGGGATGGGGATACCTGATTTCCACGGCAAAGGAGGTCAACATCCGACATTCCTCGACTAACACGGAAAGGGAGGGGTCACCTTCTGAGCAGATGGTGAGGAGCACCAGCAAATCATGTGTTCTTGGGGGTCGTATTCCCCGCGCCAGAATCGCCGTTTTCAGCAGCTTTTCAGCCGCCTGCTGTGCGTGAAAACAGACTGTGTCCCATGGAACCCTTTCCGAGGAGAGGTTGTTCTCGATATTCAGGAAATCGTTCTCGGCCTTCCACAACCACGAAAGGAGCTCTTCATTTAGGTTGCTCATAGAGAACGATCCCCGTGGCTTCAACCTCAGAAATGAGGGTTCCAGGAGTGTCGCGATATCGTGCGACCTCCTCTGGAGTGTAGACCACTATGTCCATCGACCAAGGTCGAAGCCCAAATAACCGGTTCACTTGGAGGGCTCGCCGCGGTGGGCTGAGAGGTGAGTCCATCTCGATGAACAAATCGATATCGCTCTGGCTTCCCGCGTTTCCTTTGGCGTGGCTCCCAAAAAGGACTACACGGTGGGGGCGAAGGCCCTCGACGATCGTGTCGGTTATGTGCCTGAGAAGCCCTTCGTCAATCATCGTCTTGTCACCATTCCAACACGGCGGCGCCCCAGGTGAAGCCCGCGCCGAAGGCGACCAGGAGAATCTTGTCACCCGGTTTCAGGCGGCCCTGCTCAACCGCCTCGTGGAGACAGACCGGGATGGTGGCTCCCGAGGTGTTTCCATAATACTCAATGTTGGTGACCACTTTTTCCTTCGCGATCCCCAAACGCTCCTGAACAGCATCCGTGATCCTCTGATTCGCCTGGTGCGGCACCAGCAGATCGATGTCGTTCACCGTAAGGCCGGTCTTCTCCAGGGCGCGCTCGGTGAGCTCCTGCGCATAGCGGACCGCGAGCTTGTAGACCTCTTTCCCATCCAGGCGCGCGTATTGAAGCCCGGCATCCACCGTTTCATGCGTGGTGGGCACGCGGGAACCGCCGCCGGGGATGTAAATCAGCTCCGCGAAATCCCCATCGGAGCCTATCTCCACATACTTGAGACCGGGAGTCTCCGAGGCGGTCACCAGCGTTGCCCCGGCGCCATCCCCGAAGAGGACACACGAGCCCCGGTCGTTCCAGTCCAGGAATTTGGTGAGGATCTCCGACCCGATCACAAGGACATTCTTATACATACCTGAGCGGATGTAAGCATCCGCCACGGAGAGGCCATAAATGTACCCGCTGCATGCCGCGGAGATGTCGAAGGCCACCGCGCGTTTGGCCCCCATCTTGGTCTGGGTGAGACAAGCGGTGGCTGGAAAGGGAAGGTCCCCTGTGATGGTGGCGACCAGGAGAACTTCCAGATCCATCGGGTCCATCCCGGCGCGCTTGAGGGCCATCAGCCCCGCCTCGGCGGCCAGGTCCGAGGTCGTCTCATCCGGACCCGCCACCCGGCGTTCATGGATGCCGGTGCGGGTGAAAATCCACTCGTCGGAAGTGTCCACCGTTTGCGCCAGCTCATGATTGGTGACAACCCGCCGGGGAAAAGCCATCCCGGTGGAAACGATGCGTGAAAAGGTCATTCACTACTCCTTGGCCGGGCGGAAAAACCCAGGAATCGAAGAGGCAACGTTAGAGCAGGAACGGTGGAAGGGCAAGGTTGGACGAAGGGGGGAGCTCGAAGTCGAAAGTCCGATGCGCGCCTCCCAAGGCCCTCACGGAGAGAACCGCGCCGGCGCCCGCCCGAATTCAGTTGCTACCCGCGCCTCATACCCCCCTGAAGGGGAGCCCGTTCAGGGTTCCAGGGATGGATCTTCGCGAGTTGCGCGGCCAGCGCCCGCTCCGCGACTTCGGTATCATGGGCCGCCTGTGCTCGCAACCAGTATCCGTTCGACAGACCAAAAAAGCGGCAGAGACGCAGGTCCGTGTCGGCGGTGATGGCGCGCCTGCCCGCGATAATCTCTCCAATTCTCTGCGCGGGTACGTTGATCTCCTTCGCAAGACGGTATTGGGTCAGCCCCATCGGCTTGATGAACTCCTCGCGGAGCAATTCACCGGGCGTGACAGGCTTGAGTTTTCGCATGAAACATCCTCCTTAGTGGTAGTCCACGAGATCGACGTCCTCCGCGCCCGCGTCCGACCAGCGAAAGCAGAGGCGGGACTGATCGTTAACACGGATGCTGTGCTGTCCCGCGCGCTTGCCCCTGAGAGCCTCCAAATGGTTTCCCGGAGGCACGCGAAGGTCATCGAGGCAATTCGCGATCTCCAGCTGCCTCAGCTTGCGTCGCGCGACCGACTCGATGCTCGCAAACCGTTTCACCCGGCGCCCCTTTGAAAGCGCCTCGGTCTCAACGGATTTGAACGAGAAGATCATGCAAAATAATAACGCGACACGTGAATATCGTCGATGGCGGGCGCGCCGGTAGCGCCGCTTAATCGATTAATCACATCCAGTCGGCCACAAACCTCAAGAGGTCGAGATCATCCACCACACCGTTGCAGTCCAAGTCCGCGTTCCCGAAGGCGGGCGGCTGGCCGGCTTTCTGACGGAGCAACTCAATCAGGTCCACCGAATTCACCTTGCCGTCGCCCGACAGGTCAGCTTGGTTCGGGCAAGTCGGAGTCGGGGACACCGTGGGTTCCACGGTGGGAGTCGCGGTCGCGCCTGTCACAATCAAGCACCACTTATTGAGGGTTCCGGCATTCCCCACGCCGAGGTCGGCAATATTCAGCTTCCAGGTTCCAGCCAGGTTCTGTCCATCGAAACTGTTCAAACGCGCAAACGGATTGTCGGTCTGAACTGGCCTGGATGGGTCGACCGGTGGGCAGAACAAAGGTTCCCCCTCATCGTCGAACACCGCCGACAAATCCGCCGAGGGCGCTGCGCAGTTGGAGGTGTACAAGCTCACCGTGAGACCGGTGACCACATATTCCAGTGAGACAGAGAGGTCCACATTGGTCGGATGGGTGATGTCCACGAAAACATCCAAATCGGTGATAGTCCGGTTGTCCGTGATGATAAGGGTGTCTTCAAGGGCCCCGGTGGTGGAGCCTGTGGCGTCGGGGATCGCGGCGTGGGGTTCGCTGGTGTAAGGCGATCCGCAGTCGAAAAAGCGGGTGTGGGTGGGAGTCGGGGTGCGGGAGGCGGTGGTGGAGGGCGTGGGAGTGCGCGTGGGTTCCGGAGTCGGGATCAGCAGGCGCCACTGATTGAGGACCCCCACCGACCCCGGCGCGACATCGGTGACCGTCAATCTCCAATCCCCCTCGGCCTGCTCGCCGTTGAAGGCGGCGAGAGGCTGCTCCGGGGTCGCGGATAGATGCACGGGCGGGCAGGCGCGCGTCCCGGCGGCGTCATCGAAAACAGTTGAAATGTTGTCGCTGGTTTCGCAGGCGTTGTCGAACAGGAGCACCTTGGTCCCCGTGGCCGTGTGCTCCAGCCCGAGGTCGAGATCCAACAAGTAGTCATGCGACAGGTCGATGTACACACGGAGATTCGAGATGACTCCTGAATTCGGCGGAATCCGGATTGTATCGGAGACCGTTCCCACCGAACCGTTCGCCCAATCCGGGATGGTTGCCAGGGGAGCGCTCCGGTAGGGTCCGGGGCAGAGCGCGGCGATGCCGGTCCCGAAGAATAACCGGTAATCACCGGACCCGCTGAGCGAGCGGATTTCCAGCCTGATGAAGTCATCCGTGTGACTGCCAAACGGTATGCGCAGATAATCGTGCTCACCGACGCCTCCGAACAGACCGACTCCGCTATATTCGGTGACTCCGTTGTCGGCGTAGACCTTGAATTGGAGGTCCGCTCCGCCCCCAGACAGGTTCTGCAGGACCACAAGCACATCCTCATTCCTTGGGACTGCCTTGCCCACGATAAACCAGTCCACATCCGAGGCGCTCTCAATCCGACCGTTCACGGAGTTTCCGATGGAGAAGGAATTGGCGGTTCCGAAGGTGTCGTTCGGCTCGACCTCCTGGTCCACAAAGGCCGGGGCGGCGAGCATTCTGAGGAAGTTGAGGCGATAGCCGCCCTGGATCACCTCTTCGTGGTTCCAGGGAAAAACATGCGCGACCGGAGTGACATCTTGGGGGATGGAGGCTCCGGCAATTCCGGAGGTTCGAATCGCGCTGGGTCCTCCGCGGATGTCATCGTTGGCGGCGGCGGGGGATAGTTCGTTTCCAGCGTAGAGCTCGATCTCCGTGTCGATTATCGAGTTTTCGATGGGTTCAATCCAAAGCGAAACCCATTTGTCGCTAAGCGAGGGCGCGTAGTACGAATACCAATCGTCATCCGCGACACCCGCCCTTGAATCCAGCGAGGCCGCCAAGCGAGGGTCCCAGTTTCCGGGGAAGTCCACCACGGCGGATAGTTGCCGGGTTCCATTCGGCTCCCAGATGTCCTGAGCTGAAATCACGGGAGCCGAGGCAAGGAAGAAGAGCGCGCCGAGTAGCGGGTGGACCCGTTTCGAAAGGCAAATGAACCGCATGATTTGCTCCTCCGATAGGGAGGTCAGGCCGCGCTGGGCGGCGGGACCTCGTAGTCAAAACAAACCAGGGCGCGGGTCGGAACGACCGCTGGAGAAGCGCTTGGGCGGGAAGACCGCCTAGTGTAGCGGACTTGAGGATTATAGCACTTGGTTGGTTGGGTCGCATCCGCGTTTTTTTCCCCCTATCCGAGGGTCCGGAACCGGGAAAGGCAATTCCGCTGGGGATGGCAACGAACCGGTCGATCCTCTTTCGCTTGACACCCCCGCGCGCCCGCCCGAAAATAAAGTCCTTGCGGGGAGGACCTGTCCCGAATGGCCAAAATCGCGCTGGTTTCACTGTATGACACGGTCGCCCTTGGGCTGCGCTATCTGTCCGCCTTCCTGAAGAAGCAGGGGCATGAAGTCACGGTCATCTACCTGAAGCAGTACGAGGTCCTCATGAAGGAGGACTTCCCGCCCGAACCGGTGATGGACGAGGTCAACCTGGGGCTGTGTTCGCGCGGCGAGATCGCCTACTGCTACCCGCGTCACATCTCCGAAACCGAGTGGAGCCTCCTGATCGAGTTGATCCGCGAGAAGCAGGCCGACATTGTCGGCCTCTCGCTCACCTCCAAGTTCATCAACACCGCGCGCGCCCTCACCGACCGAGTCCACCGGGAGCTGGGTCTCAAGGTCATCTGGGGCGGGATCGAACCGACGGTCAATCCGGAGTTCGACATCCAGTTCGCGGACTACCTCTGCCGCGGCGAGGGGGAGCATGCCTTCGCGGATTTCGCGGCGGCTTGGGATCGGGGGGGAGACCTGACCGCGATTCCCAACATCTGGTCGCGCGAGAATGGAACGATCCGCCGGAACGAACTGCGCCCGCTGCTCCAGGACCTCGACAGCCTACCCTTCCCCGACTTCGAGCCGGAGGGGAAGTATGAAATCAGTCATGATGGGGTCTGGCCCCGCGAGGACCGTGACTGCTGGGATGACTTCCTGGTCTGCACCTCGCGCGGATGCCCCTACAAATGCACCTTCTGCATCCATAATGTGATGCACAAGATGTATCAGGGGCAGCGTTATGTCCGCCGCCACAGCGTGGACTATGCCCTCCAGCTCCTCAAGGTCGCCAAGGAGAAATATGGGGTTCGGAAGATTCACTTCTGGGATGATATTTTTTCGATCCACAAGGAATGGCTCAAGGTCTTCCTGCCGCGTTACAGGACGGAGATCGGCCTTCCTTACTGGGCCTATGTTTACCCGCAGCAGTGCGACAAGGGGATCTGCAAATTGCTCAAGAGCGCGGGCGAGGTGGAGGTCCGGATGGGGGTCCAGAGCGGCAGCGAGGAGGTCCTCCTCAAGCAGTACGGCCGCAACGCCCCGCGCGACATGGTCCTTTCCGCCGCCAACAACCTGATCGAGGCGGGAATCGATTTCGCCATCGATATTATCACCAACAACCCCCTGGAGAGCGAAGAGGATTGCCAAAAGACCCTCGACTTGCTGCTTTCCCTGCCCCAGCCGGTCAAGATCGGCAGCGACACTCTGAGCTATCTCTCGTATTTCCCCAATTACGAAATGACCCAAATGTATGAGGCGAACAAGGACTCCCACCCCTTGGACCCGAAGCGTTACGCCTTTTACAACCGCCTGTATCTGCTCGCCCAGTACCGTCCCCCGGAACTGATCCGGAGGCTCCAGGCCTCGACCTTCTTCCGCAAGCATCCGGAGAAGCTCCAGTACCTGTTTCCGGGGCAGGCCCCATACGCTGTTCGGCTTCTGCAACGGACCATCCCTCAAGGGGTGCGTGATCGAGCGAAAAACGCCCTCTCTCCGGTGCTGCTCAGCGGATGAGTCGGATTCCCTGTGGAGATGGGTGCTCCACCGGGCCGAATTTGTGATAGAATAGCTTCCACGAAGGTCCGGATTCGGGGTGTCCGAGTTCGCCGCCTGACCTACCGCCCGTTCTTGCACATCCGACGGCGACCGCACGCCTCCCGGACAAAACGGTCTCGGAAAGGAGCAGACGCGATGATTGATATCGGCACGGTCAACAGATACCTCCACGAGGGCCCCACCAAGGACCGCATCGACCGGATCCAAACGATGGGTAGGAGACTCGCGGCGCGAGTGGACGCGGTTTTTAACCTGATTGGTCGTCGCGCGGCCCAATTCGAGTCCCCGGATGGGACCACCTACCACGCGCTGATTCACAACGAGGCGGATGACGAGACGGATTATCTGGTGGTCCACCCGGTGGGCGTGCACGACCGCAGCTTCGAGGCGATGCGGATCGAGGGCGAGTGGGCGATCAATTACATCGATCCGGATGTCTATGAGGGCATGCTTGTGGGAATCGGGGATGTGGTGATGGAGTATGTCAACGACTCCTACAAAAGCTTCATCCTCCGCAATGAAGGGGTCGAACCGGAGCCGCTCGATCAGGATGAGATGGATCTGGACGCCTTTTCCATTGAGATGTCTCATAGGAAAATCGCGCTCTCTCACCAGGGGAACATGCGGTTGGCGTTCTAGAGCGATTGACTTTGGCGTGTGGCGCCTTGGAGGGCCACGCTCAGTCGTGGCCGGTCTTTAGGTTGCAGGGGACGCGACGGAGCGCTTCCCTCCAACGCTTTATTCGAGCGAGAAGTATTCTAGTGGATCGGAGACGCTTGGGAGGCTGAATGTCGGAGTGGGGAACTTTCTACAACGAGGATTGCATCAAAGGCTGTCGCCGCCGTGTCCCTCCGAATTCAGTCGACCTGATCATCACCGATCCGCCCTATGGCATCGGTGGGGATCGGCTGCACAAGCATTACAACCGGAGGGAGGAGTTTGTCCTCGACGGGTATGTCGAGGTCCCCTCCAAGCACTACGCTGAGTTCAGTCGCCGTTGGATCACCGAGGCGGAGCGCATTCTCCGCCCCGGAGGGTCGCTCTATGTGGTTTCGGGCTACACCAACCTCCGTCATATCTTAAACGCCCTGGCCGAGACCTCCCTGGTTGAGGTCAATCACCTGATCTGGCGCTACAACTTCGGAGTTTACACGCGCGCAAAGTATATCTCCTCGCACTACCATGTCCTTTACTATGTGAAGCCGGGAGGGCCTGTCACCTTCAACGCCTTCTGCCGCTTCGGCGAGGCGGAGCGGACCGATGGGGAACGCTCCCTGAACTACCAGGACCGCGAAGATGTCTGGATCATCAATCGGGAGTACAAGCCGGGGCGGACCAAGAACAAGAATCAGCTCCCGATGGAGCTCCTGACCAGGATCATTCAATACAGCAGCAACCCGGGAGACTTGGTGGCGGACCTCTTCCTAGGTTCATTCTCAACGGCCAAGGCCGCCATCGGCCTGGGCCGTCGAGCGCTCGGGTTCGAACTCAGCAAGACTGCTTTCGCGCATCATGTGAGGCAGATCCATCATCTCCTTCCGGGATCGATGCTGAGCGGCCTGCGAACCCCGCGCGGGAAATCGGTCCCCAATCGGGGAAAGGCCTGGACGGAGCGAGAGCGGAACCGGGTCTTAAGGCGCTATCGCGCCCTTCGCGGGCAAGGGAAGACCAAGAAGGACGCGATCCAGATGCTTGGGGATGAATTCGGGAGGGGGCGATTCTCGATTCTGAATGTCCTTGAACGGTTTGAAAGCTGATCGGACTGTCCAGATGAACAAAAATGGAGGTTGACACCCGCCACCGCCGACACTAGCTTGAGTCGAGCCGGTTTCCGGCCACGCCCCCACAATGCCAGCCTACCCGGGTGGTGCGAAATGCCTCGTCGATCCTTGATCCCATTTTGTTTCCTATTGTTGATCGTGTCCGCGAAGTCCTTCGGTGGAGCCAATTCCAAGGTCGAGGCGCTGTGCGAAGGAAACCCAAGTCTGACCAAAATGACCTCGGACCTACTTCAGGCGAGGCTTGCCGCGAAGTCCGGGAAGTCCACTCCACTCGCCGCGCTTGCGAAGGCCGCGCCGCACGCCATCCGCGAGGGGAAGCTGCAGTGCCTGATCGGCGCGACCGCGCTCTCCAAGGATCTCCTGGATTCCTGCCGCGATGCGGGTCTGGAGGTGGTCGGAACTTACGAGAGGGATGGCCTCCACGGGATCACGGTGCGCTGCGATAGCGCGCTCCAGTTCGATGCCATCGCCGCGCGCGAGGATGTCCGTGGGATTCGCCCGGAGCCGATCTGGGTTACCTCGGCGGGATCGGTGACCACGCAGGGGGACCCTTCCCTACGCGCCGATCTCGCGCGCGGCCAGTTCGGGGTGGATGGTAGCGGAACGCGGGTGGGTGTGCTGAGCGACACGGTCCACCGAGTCACGGGCGGAACCCTCGCGGGCAACACCCTGACCGGCTCCGGGCCGCAGCTCTCAGGCGACCTCCCCGCGCAGGTGCGGGTCCTGGACCCCGGACCGGGGGTGGGCGGAGATGAAGGCGCGGGGATGCTGGAAATTGTCCATGATCTCGCGCCGGGGGCGGCGCTTTCATTCGCCTCGGCGGCTTCGGGCTATTTCACCTTCGCGCAGAACATCGGCAACCTCGCGAACGACCCGGGTTTTGAATGCGATGTGCTGGTGGATGACATCGCCTACCTGTCCGAACCGATGTACCAAGATGGCCCCATCGCTCAGGCGGTGGATGCCGCGGTGGCGGGAGGCGCCGCCTATTTCTCCGCGGCGGGCAACATTGCCGACAACGCCCACGAGCGGGAATATCGAGACACGATCAATTTCCTCGACGACCAATCCACCCCTCCAAGTGGAGTGGACCTGCATGACTTTGGGTTCGCCATGGGCAGCGGCACGGACACCCACCTCGAGATCATCATGCTGGCCAATGCGACCCTCAACGCCTTCCTCCACTGGGACGAGCCCTACCATGGGGTTCTGGCCTCCGGCCCTGGCGCGGAGGCGGATCTGGACCTCTATCTGGTCAATTCAACTGCACCTCCCGGCCCCGCCAACACCCTGGCTCAGAGCACCTCGTTTCAGGGTACGGTGGGGTCTCCGATGGGAGAAGCGGTGGAGGGATTTCAATTTACCCATCCCACCGGGGGGACTGTTTATCTGGTGATTGACCATTTCGCCGGTCGGGAGCCGGTGAACCTGCATCTACTCGCTCATCTCACCGGCGCCGGCGGCGCTACCCTAGTGGACAAACCGCTGATGCGTGACCGGACGGTTTACGGGCACAACACGGCGGCGGGGGCGATGGCGGTGGCGGCCATGTTCTACGGGGAGATCGACAGCGGGGGGGCCTTGTCGGGTTCACCCACGCTGCTCGATGTGGAAGGGTTTTCATCGCTCGGCGGCAATCTCCCGATTTATTTCACCCCCTTCGGCAGTCCGAGGCTCGCGCCTCCGGAGACTCGCTTCAAACCGGATCTCACCGCGGCGGATGGCGGCAACACGAGCTTCTTTGGGGGGGACACACCTTTTGACGCGGACTCCTTCCCGAACTTCTTCGGCACTTCCGCCGCCGCGCCGCACGCCGCCGGGGTCGCCGCGCTGGTGCTGGAAGCGCAGCCGCTGCTTTCACCAACCGAGCTCTATGATGTCCTTAAGAACACCGCCATCGACGCCGAGACCGCCGGTCCCGACATTCAATCCGGGGCGGGGCTACTCGATGCGCACGCCGCGGTCGGGGCGGTTCAGGGACCCGAGACCTCCTCGGTGATGGACTGGGCGCTGTATGAGTGAAGTGCGGCCCCGACCCGCCGCCCCGCTGACCCTTGCGCTCCCCCTCATTTGCCCCGAGGATAACCCCCACGAACAGGGATCATCCCCCACGGGATGATACGATTCAGTCAAGTCTTCTCTCTCTTGAAAGGCGTGCCATGGGCGACAGACTCAAGGACAAACGGATCATTGTAACCGGAGGAGGCTCCGGATTGGGGAAGGCCATCGCACTGCGGAGCGCGGAGCAAGGGGCCAAGGTCCTCATCACTGCGCGCCGTGCGGCGCGCCTGGAGGCCACCGCTAAACTCTCCGATCAAATCCACTATGTCTCCGCCGACCTCACCTCCGAGGAGGGACCTCAGAATGTCGTCGAGGAGGCGGTTAAAGTCCTCGGGGGAATCGATGTGTTGGTCAACAACTCCGGAATCTTCATCTCCCCGCCGATCGAAGAGACCCCCATGGAACTGTATGACAAGCTGTTTAACGTGAATGTCCGTGGGCTTTACCGCATGACCCGCGCCGCGCTGCCCGAACTCCGCAAGGGCAACGGCCCAAACATCATCAACATGGCCTCGATTGTCGGGCTGATCGGCATCCCCAATGTCACCTGTTACTCCGCCACCAAGGGGGCGGTGATCCAGATCACCCGCTCGCTTGCGGCGGAACTGGGTCCCGAGAAGATTCGGGTCAATTGTGTCTGCCCGGGCCTGGTGCGCACCGAGCTTACCGAGGAGATGATGAAGGATGAGAGTTTCCTGAAGCAGATCCTCCCGAATTATGCCCTTGGGCGCTTCGGGGTCCCGGATGACGTGGCCCACGCCTGTGTGTACCTCGCTTCGGATGAGGCGGCTTGGCTGACGGGAGTGGTCCTCCCGGTGGATGGGGGATACACGGCGCTCTAGCGGTGGAAATCGAAGCCAAAGGGGGTGTATTGCCATTTCCCCCGGGACTTCCGTACCATTCGTCTTTCAAAGAGAAGGAGGATCGGACACCATGGGTCGCATCTACAACGACATCACCGAGACCATCGGGAACACCCCCCTGGTCCGCCTCAATCGCATGAGCGCGGGACTCAAGGCCACGGTGGCCTGTAAGCTGGAGTTCTTCAATCCGCTATCCAGCGTGAAAGACCGCATCGCGGTCAGCATGATCGAGGCCGCCGAGAAATTCGGGGAGCTCAAGAAGGACATGGTCATCATCGAGCCGACCAGTGGAAACACGGGGATCGGTCTGGCCTTTGTCGCCGCCGCCCGCGGGTATCGTTTGATCCTCACGATGCCGGAGTCGATGTCGATGGAACGCCGCATTCTGCTCGCCATGCTGGGCGCGGAGCTGGTCCTCACCCCCGCCGCCAAGGGGATGCCGGGAGCCATCGCGCGCGCGGAGGAGCTGGTGGCCGAAACTCCCAACGCCTGGATGCCCCAACAGTTCAAGAACCCCGCCAACCCGGAGATCCACCGCAAGACCACCGCGGAGGAAATCTGGAACGACACGGACGGCAAAGTGGATGTCGTGATCTCCGGGGTCGGCACGGGCGGCACCATGACCGGCGTGGGCGAGGTCCTCAAGGCCCGCAAGCCGAGTGTCCGGATGGTCGGGGTCGAACCCCAGGATTCCCCGGTGCTCTCCGGCGGCAAGCCGGGGCCGCACAAGATTCAGGGCATCGGCGCGGGGTTCGTGCCGGATATTCTGAACACCAAGATCATCGACGAGGTGATTCAGGTGAGCAACGAACAGGCCTTTGAAAGGGCGCGTCAAGCGGCCACCCAGGAGGGGATCCTTTGCGGCATCTCCTCCGGCGCGGCGCTGCACGCCGGGCTGGCGGTCGCGGCGCGTCCCGAAAGCGAGGGAAAGCTGATTGTGGTGGTCCTGCCGAGCTGCGGCGAGCGTTACCTCTCGACCATGCTCGCCGATGAGGCTCGCGCCCGAGTGACCACCTGACGGAATCGCCGGTGAGCTCAAGAAGAGCCCCAAGCGGGGGCGAAGTCGAAGCCTTCCTGGATTGGGCTTGGAACGATTGGGGGGCCTTTCGCTCTTGGCAATCGGCCGAGCGGAGGCGGGTCGGTCCGGAATCGGATTCCGCGCGAGATGACCGCCGTCTTCTCTTCCCGCCCAAGCCCGATTGCGCGTTCCTGATTGGGGTCCGCGCCGAGGCCGGGACGGTCCGCGTCGGTCTTGTGACCCGCAACCGCTGGATCAGCGAGGGAATCGAGCAAGCGGTGCTGGACAACGGCGGCTCGATGACCGAGTTTCTCGAGGACGAGATGGAGGCGGACTCGGATCTCCCCTTTCCGATGCTCCACTACCATGATTCGGGCGAGTTCTACTTTGTCAGCGAGATCCCCTTCTCCGATCTCGCCGATCCCGCGCTCAGGGCGAGAGTGAAGCTTTATTTCGAGGGGTATGTCCGCGCCCTCGAGGAGCGCCTGGAAGAGGAATGAGTTCCGAGGGTTCGTTTGTCATCGGCCTGGATCTGGGAACCAGCGGGGCTCGGGCGGTGGCGGCAAGTCCGGAGGGAGTGGTGTTGGCCTCCGCCACCCACATCACTCCGGCCCCATTCATGGATGAGAACGGGGTCTCCGAGCAGGTCGCGGACGGTTGGAAGGTCGCGGGGTTCGCCGCGCTCGCAAAGTGCATCCGGATCCTGCGCGAACACGGGGTGGCGCTTTCGGGCCTGGCCGCGCTGTGCGTGGATGGGACCTCGGGGAGTATTGTCTTCCTGGACGAGAACAATCGCCCGCTCTATCCCGGGTTGATGCACAACGACACACGCGCCGCCGAGGAGGCGAACGAGCTCAACCAACTGCTCGAAGCCCACTGCCGTGAAGTCGGGTATCGCTTCAACCCGAGCTTCGCCCTTCCCAAAATCCTCTGGTTCAAGCGCCACAAACGCCTGCTATTCTCCAAGGTCCGTCGGGTCGCGCATCAGGCCGACTACATGGTCGGGGAACTGGTGGGGCGCTACGACCTTTCGGATCCCGCGAACGCCCTCAAAACCGGTTTCAATCTGGTCAGGCAGGACTGGCCGGAGGAACTGGACAAGCTCGGAGTGCGGGAGTTGCTCCCGAGTGTGAGGCCCTCCGGCGAGGTGATCGGCGAGGTCTTGCCGGAAGTGGCCGAGGAGATGGGAATCCCCCGGCAGGCCAGAGTGGTCGCGGGGCTGACCGACAGCAATGCTTCCTTTCTTGCCACGGGGGCCTCGCTGCCGGGCGAGTTTTCGGTCTCACTCGGAACGACGCTGGCGTTCAAGGGGCTGTGGACCGACTTGGTCCATGATTCCAGCGGCGCGGTCTACTGCCACCGTCACCCCAACGGCCACTGGCTTCCCGGAGGAGCGAGCAATGTCGGTGGGGCCTGCCTCAAGTTCTTTTTCCCGGACCAGGACCTGAGCGTCCTGGACACGGAGGCCCTCGCGCGGTTCCCCACGGAGGTGGCGTGCTATCCGCTCGTGGAGGTGGGCGAGCGCTTCCCATTCGTGTCCACCGGCGCGGACGGCTACTACCAACAACCCGGGGATGAGATTGACCAATACCTTTCGTTGCTTCAGGGTGTCGCCTTCGTTGAGAAGTGGTGTTTTGCCAAGTTCCGGGAGCTGGGCATCGAGGTTCGCGGGCCGGTCTACTCCACCGGCGGCGGAGCGCGCAGCGACACTTGGTCCCAGGTGCGCGCCAACATCCTGCAGATTCCCGTGGCGCGGTGCAGCTCCACGGACTCCGCGTTTGGCGCGGCTGTTCTCGCGGCCACAACGGTGTTCCATGGGGGGGATTTCGAACGCGCCGGGAAGGCGATGACCGGGGTCTCCCGGGTTTTTGAGCCGGACCCTAAATGGGATGTCTGGGCGGAGGAGAAACTGGCCGAGATTCAGGCAAACTGCGGAAGGCTGGGGTGGATATAGCCTTATTGGGGCCGCTTGCCTATTATAGAGTCGGTGGTTTACCCCGTCTGAGAAAGGAGTGCGTGGATGCCCAGTGCCACAATAAAACCTCGCTCAAGTTCGGTGTCGCAAAGCCTCCAGGATCTAATGGAAGATCAAGTTGTGAAGCCTGTCTTCGACCTTGATTCCATCTCGTCTCTTTGGCCTGTGGATGACGATCCCGATGAGCTTCTACGGTTCATCGCGGCTGAAAGAAAGCGGCGCCGGGAGAAGGAGAACTGTTGAGGTGGATTCCAGCGCGGCCGCGGTTGCCCTCCTCGATACAACCGTGGCGAGTTTTCTCCATCCCAAGAAAGCCGAGTCTAACGATCGCCGCCTCTATACCCCCCACATGGTCGGGAAGACCCCTGCTTTAAGCTTCCAGACTGTTGCGGAGCTTTTCGGCTGGGCCGAGCGAAACCGTTGGGGGGCAAGGCAGAAATTGGGGCTTGAGGAGTTCCTGCGAAGCTTCCTCGTCCTTGATTCCGACATCGAGCTCTCAAAGGTTTGGGCCGAGGTTATGGAGGCCAGCCGAAGAGAAGGGAGACGTCTTGAATCGGGCGATTGTTGGATTGCGGCGAGTGCAGTGCGCTACGGAATTCCCCTCTTAGCGCATGATGCGGATTTCCTGGGGAGGTCCATACCCGGACTCGTGGTCATCAGTCATCTCCACGTGGGACATCCGGAAAGCTCCGCCTGAACCGTTTACTCCGCCGGGCCGCTGACGCGCGCCTTGTTGCGCGCCCCCTCTTGAATCGCGATCACCTTGGAGTCCCCCTCCTTGGCCCCTTCCTTGGGCTTGGCCGCCGGCTTGGACCCTGTCTTAGTGTCCTTTTTCTTAAGGGGGTTGGCGGAGCCTTTGGGAACAAAGGTGGTCATTTCGATCAGACGGTCGAAGCGGGCGGAGCTGATTCCGTTCTCGTCATAGGTCAGGATCGCGCTTTCGGCCACCATCTTGTTGGAGTTCCCATCCGCGGTGCGCTGAATGATGGTGGTTTTCCGGGGGCAGTAGATCTGGCCGGTGTTCTGGTTGTACTCCACATACGTGGTCTCGATCCGGTACTCGGCCTGATCGTCCACGATGATCCTGCCGGTGGCGGTTCCGGATTTCACATCCGGGTGCCAATTGATCTCATCCGCCCAGACCATGATGTCGGGGCGCGGTTTCTGCCCGGCCTTCTGGGCGAACTTGATGCGGATCGGCTCCTCGAAGTTCTTGGCGGGCGCGGTGTAGCGGAAGTGGTTGCCGTCGCGAACATAGCGCAGGCTGCAGCCCGCCGGGGGAATGACCTTCTCGATGCTGCCGCCATCCCCGCCGAAGATGTTGGGAGCTTGCGCCAGGAGCGGCGAGGTCTCGCAGGCCAGCAGGCCGACGACCAGGGCTGCAATGGGGAGATGCTTAATGGACAACGTGGAGCCCTCCAATACCGAAGAATGCCCACATGGGACCCCAGCTTCCCATGGTTTGGACTTTCCCCTCTCCCCTCGTATTCAATTAAACCAAATCCCGGCCCGGAGTCCAAGCCCCTTGGGAAGGCCGGCCAAGCCCCGATTCGGCTTGCCCGGCGCCGCCCCGATCACACGGAGATTCTGGTCCGCGCAGTCTTGCCTGGAGCTCCTCAATGCTCAGGACGGTTACGTCTCGATGGAGCATTGCATGGCAATTCGGGCAAACTGGCCTCAGGTCCTCAACCGGGTCCAAACGATACTCGCCATCAGTAAGGGCAATTGGTTTGAGATGATGAACATGGATGAAGTCCTTGCCAATTTCCCCGTATTTCTCCTCAAACAAAACGTGGCAGACCGCACACCTATAGCCGTGGTGTCTCAAGCACGCCTCTCGCGCTCTTGGATCACGCTCGTAGGCGTTCACCCGAATCTGTTTTCGCGCCCCTTCAGAGTACTTGCGGCCAAGCTCCAATTCATCCGGGAAGAGACGCTCGCGCTCACCAACGAGTCGAGCAGATTCCTCCTGGAATCTTCCCACCCTTTCAACCGCCTCCTGGATTTCTTCTGGGGTGAAAAGCGGTTGAAACAATGCTTGCTGGACGATTGCTTCCAAGGTGAGATCAGGACGACCCGCGGCAAGGAGCGGATCAAGTCCTTTACGCTGTCCTCTGTTTCGCTTCTTCAACATCCGCTTAGCCGTGGCAAGACCACCGTCCTTCCGGACAGATTGAAGGAAGCGAGTTCCTCAATAGCCGACTTCCTCACCTGATCGCTGATAGCCTGTTAAGAGTTCTTGCGTCAGGTCATCCTCCAGGCTCATGGGTCTCCGCCTCCAAGCGCGATCATGAGTTCTTACGAATGGGCCGAAATTATCCGAAAAAGTCGCAATTACATCGAATTTGACTGCATCGGCTCTGCCAAATGTGGACGGCGGGAGTGGGCTCCTGTCATCCAGCGGGAGATCGAAAGCTTCCTTCAGCCGCGCTCCAATTTCATTAGAGGCTAACTTCACTGACCGCGTTTGGGGAAGTAGCGAACACCCGCAATTCCCTGGAAATCTGAGTCTTGCGTCCAGAGGATCGCTCTAAAGCGCCGGGCGGTGGTCAACATCACGCTATCAGCCAAGGGAAGGCCGGTCTCGACTGACAGCTTCGCGGCGGAAAGGGCAAGTGCTGTATCAAGATCCACAACACGTCCCTGCCGCATGAGCGCAACAGATTCGAGCGCGACCGTTTCACCACGCTGCTTGAGGACACGCTTAAAGACTTCGAACAGGCTGATTGTAGGGACAATCAGCCGTTCAGTTGCGGCGAGTGGCCTCGCAAATGCCGCCGCATTGGGTCCATCTGCGAAATACTCAAGCCAACCTGAGGAGTCCACGATGTTCATACGCGGTCTTCTTCCCGTTCCACCGTTGTGTCAATCGGCCCCAGGAAACCACGCGCCTCCCTAAGCGTGCGCACGGGGATCAGTTCAATCCGATTTCCGTATTGGATTGCATGAACGCGCTGACCCGGCTGGATGCCGAGGGCTTTGCGGATCGAACTCGGGATAACGACTCGATAACTGGGAGAAACGGTCACTGTGTCCATATCGGAGTCCTTGCCGCGAATTTACGACCAACCTCTTGAGTATGCTACTGGCTTGGCGACCCTCTAGGCAAGCCCAACTTTCCGGTGTGTGCCGGGCCACCCATCCCTCAAATCTCTCGTTGCCCTCCTCCCCCGCTCCCTGTAGATTAGCCGACCACTGGGACGACTGGCCGGAACAGGACCCACGCCAAGCAAACGACGACGGGAGACCCCATGACCTTTTGCCGCACCTCGACTTACGCGTTGGCGGTGCTGTTCGCCATCAACGCAATGAACTTCTTCGACCGCATGATCCTCGGAGCGGTCACCGAACCCATCCGCAAGGAATGGCAGCTATCCGACACCGCGATCGGGTGGTTGGGGACCGCCTTCACCCTGATCTACGCCGCGGTTGGATTGCCCATCGGCGCTCTGGCGGACCGCGCCAGCCGCAAGACCATCCTCGGAATCGGCGTCTTCGTGTGGAGCCTTCTGACCGCCGCCTCGGGCCTCTCGCGGAGTTTTTGGCAACTGTTTGTGTACCGTCTCGGAGTGGGGATCGGCGAGGCCGCTTGCGCCCCCGCGGCGACCTCCCTGATCGGCGACTTGTACCCATCGGCGAAACGCTCGCGCGCCCTTTCCATATTCATGATGGGTCTGCCGATTGGGATTGCCTTGAGCTTTCTGGTGAGCACTCAGGTGGCGCACGATTACGGTTGGCGCGCGGCATTCTATGTGGCCGGGCTACCGGGGATCCTCTGCGGTCTGGCCGCTCTATTCATCAACGAGCCTTCGCGCGGCGCCTCGGAGCGACATGTCATCGGGGCCAGGCGTCGGGCGGGCCATCCCTTCCTGCTCGTGCTCTCAATCCCCACGATGTGGTGGATCATCCTGTCCGGGGCGCTGTTCAACTTCATCATGTACGCCATCGGATCGTTCCTCGCCCCGTACCTGATGCGCTTCCACGGCTCGGGCATCCGCGAGGCGGGTTTCATCGCCATGCTGGTGTATGGTCTCTCCGGGCTCCCGGCGCTGGCGCTCGGAGGCTTGATCGGGGACCGCGTGGCCCACGCGCGCCCCAATGGGCGGATGCTCTTCGCGGCCTGGGCGCTGTTGCTCTCGGTTCCCCTGCTCTACTTTGCGTTGGACGCCCCGCGTGGGGAGAAGCTGCTGTTCACCCTCCTCATGGGAAGCGGCTGCGCGATTCTGTACGCCTATTATTCGCTGGTGTATCCGGCGATCCAGGATGTGATCGAGCCATCCCTGCGCGGCACCGCGATGGCGATCTATTTCTTCGCGATGTATGTCTTGGGGGCTTCGCTGGGGCCGGTGGGAACCGGCGCGGCGAGCACTTTCTTCACGGAACGCGCGGCGCTGCTCGCGGGCGTGGAGCTGCTCACCGCGGAGAGTCTGGAGCCGTTCCGCGCGGAAGGGCTGCGCGTCGCGATGCACATCATTCCGATTCTTGGCGGGCTGCTCGCGCTGGTGCTCTTCGCGGGGGCGCGGACAGTCGCGAGCGACAAGGAGCGTCTGCAGGAATGGATGCGCTCCTGCGCCGCGGAGGAGCTTGTTCCTGAGGGGGCGGAGGCGTAGGAATCACGACCCCTCCGAACGGAGGACCCGCGGGCCCCTGCCTCGGTCGAAGTGGGGAGCCGGGCAAATCAGCGGATGAACCCTCGGGTCGAAGACCTCGCGGTCGCCATCCAAGTTCCGAGGCGCGTTCGTGCCTGTCCCCCCACTCATTCAAGTCGCACCGCGGTGGTCTTATACTACTTGGTATCATGGCTTATTCCACGGAGTTCCTCATCCTCGGCGGGGGCGTGATCGGCTGCGCCGCCGCGCGCGAGCTCGCCAAGTCCGGGCACAAGGTCCTGATTCTTGAGCGCGGGGAGCCGTGCCGGGAGGCCTCCTGGGCCGCCGCCGGTGCGCTGATCGCTCGCGCCCTCTCGCCAGACGAAGGCCCGCTGCTCGATTTCAAAGTCCGGAGCCTCGCGCTGTTCCGCGAACACAGCCGGGAACTGACCGAGGAAACTGGGATCGACACCGGCTTCCGTGAGACCGGCGGGATCGATTTTTTCCTCTCCGAGGAGGAGATCGAACAGGTTCCGGAGTTCCTCGAATGGCAGGCCCGCGCGGGCATTCCCGCCGAGCCGCTCTCCGAATCCGAGTTGCGCGCCAGGGAGCCTCAGCTCAACCCCGAAATTCGCCACGGGGTCTTTTTCCCGACCTTCACTCAGGTGCGCACCCCTTGGTACACCCGCGCGTTGCTGGCCTCGGCGCTGCATCATGGGGCGGGGCTGGAAACGCACATCGAGGCGCGCGAATTCCTGATGGAGGGCGACCGAGTGGCGGGAGTTCGGACCGACCGGGGCGAGGTCTTCGCCGAAACCACGCTGCTCTGCGCGGGACCGTGGTCCACGGAGCTCGCGCGACTGCTTGGAAGGCAGCTCCCCGGCGTTCCGGTCAAGGGGCAGATCATCCTACTCGTGGATCGCGCGCGGCCGGTGAACCACATTGTGCATTACGGCAAGACCTACATCACGCCGCGGGATGAGGGGCGCATGGTGGTCGGGTCCACCGAGGAGTGGGTCGCCTTCCAGCGCGGAAACACCGCCGAGGGGATCGAGACCTTGCTGCATCAGTCTCGGTTCTTTTATCCGGGGCTTGGACGAGCCTCGGTGGAGCATGTCTGGCACGGGTTCCGCCCGCTGACCGTGGATGGACTCCCTTACATCGGAGCCTTCGACCACCTTCCGGGACTGTTGGTCGCCACCGGACACTATCGGAGCGGGATCATCCTCGCGCCTCTCACCGCGCGCGTGGTAACCGAGCTCCTGGAGTCCCGCCCGCTGTCGTTCGACATCGCTGCTTTCTCGCCCGAGCGCGTGGCGGGGATGAAGGAGGTGGAGCTGGGGGAAAGGAGGGATTTGCATTGAGGGAATTGATCCATGCCGTCGTACTCGTGATATTGGTTACCTCCCCTGTCCACGCCTGTTCGTACTGCGGGCTAAGCCTCGTTAATCTCGCGTTCCCGTTTATGCATGGCGGGATTTGGGTGCTTGGAGTCTGGCGACTCAGTTTCCTTTACTTCCAACGACTTAAGATTCAGTCAAACCCCCAGAGATTTCTTTTCACGGATATTCTTCCTTTGGCTGGCCTAGTGTTTGGGGCGCGTTCCGGTGGATTGTTCCTGTATCTCCTGGTCTGCTATGCGAGCGTGTGCATCCGCGCCCTGTTCGGATGGCGAGATTGGAGAATCTCCAAGAACACGAGAGTCGCCTACACTTCACACATTCTTGCAGGACTGGTTTTGACCCCTATTATCCTTCACGCATATTCTGTCTGGTTGAAACAGGATAACTTGGATCATCTTCGATTCTACGTTTACCCAGGCACCGGCCAGAGCATGAGTCTCGCCCGAGCAATTGCTCAAGACCCCAATCTGGACCTTTCTCGGGTTCGAGATATGCTCGAGAGCGACGACGATCACGAAGCAACCAAAGGGTTCGAAGTTCTTAGACATAGGAAATCCGCCTCTGATCTGATTGAATTCCGGGATATCCTCATGGACATCCCGGAGGAGGAGTATTCGATGGAGACAAACCGATCTCCTCGCACAAGTGTTTGGCTTCCCTTGTGGCTTAGCTCGGTTGTTGGTCACGACGTAAGAACCCGACAGGAATTGCTCGAATGGTATGAGAAACAAGAGAAGGGTGGTTAACCCCTCCAGAAAGTCTGCCCCATGAAAGTCAAATACTTCCAGGACACGGACACCCTTCACATTGAATTCAAGGAATCGGAGGTCGCCGAGACAAGGGATCTGGATGAGAACACCCTTCTCGACCTCGACAAGCATGGAAACATCTGCGCCATCACGATCGAACATGCCAAGGACAGGGCCAATATTCCGCATTTCTCGTTTGAACAGTTTGCCGCGTAGCCCCCCATGCCCCCCCTCTCTCGCCGCGCCTTTCTCTCATGCTCCGCCCTCGGGCTGGGTGGGCTTGCCTTCGCGGCAGCGCTGGCGAATCCGTCTCCCTTCAAGACTCTCACGCTCCCGTCCATGCACGCGGTGAGATAGGCGCCGTGTTTCTTGTCACTCTGGTTCCTCTACTTCCAGGAGCTAAAGCTCCAATCCGTGGCGTCTGCTTGATTGGATCGAGAAACAGGAGGAAAGGACGAAAGAGTGGAATCTGTAGAACAGTCTAGAGATCTCGCGGTGACAGTCCTGTCCGTTTGGCGATACGCGCCAACATCCGTGGCCCCAGCTCCTCCCGATCATGGAACGCGAAGACGAAATCCGGCCAATCCGCGCGCGACAGAACCCGATGCGAAGACCCCTGCTGTCGCTTTATGGTCCATCCGATGCGCAGAGGTGAGGCGAGAACCCGACCGGCTCCGGTCGAAGGCCACTCACTCATACCGTAACCGCGAATAAGCCGTTCAGCTCAGGGATGGCCTCCCCATAGTCCAGCCTGTCAGCGATCACGCGCAATGCAAGCGCCTCCACTCGGGCGATGGCCTCGTCCCGTGTGGTTCCATAGGCCAGGACCCCAGGCAAGTCCGGAATTTCGGCGATCCACCGGCCATCATTTTCTTGCTCGGTTTCGATCCTCACCCGCGCCACCTCCATTCTTCCCGGTACTCTAACAAATCGACGTTCTCATGGCAAACTTGCGCCAAATGGAGCCCCCCATGCCCCCCCTCTCTCGCCGCGGTTTTCTCTCACGCTCCGCCTTCGGACTGTGCGGTCTTCCCCTCCTTCAGTCTCGTTCAGATGCCGCCCAGGAGGCGGATGCGCATCGTCTCATCGGCTTCACCCGCCTGCGGGTCAACCTTCCCGGCGGGCGGCATGTGAACCAATACACCTCCGAAGCCTGCTTAATCCGCGCGGATGGGAGCGGTTTCCGGAGACTTCTGCCCGAGTTCGGCGCGCGGCCCTTTTCCTGGACCCAGTTCGCCGGATGGTCCCCGGATGGCAAACAGGCGATTGTGGCTTGCGGGTGGGAAGACCCCAGGAATGGCCTGTGGGAGGAAGAGCACCAGACCTTCCGGATGACCGAGGGCTGGCGTCACGATGTCGGACTGCTCGATCTCGAATCCGGGCGCTACCGGAACCTCACCGCGGTCGAACGAGTGAGCGATTACAACGCGGGACTCTACTTCTGGCCGAATGACCCGAACCGATTCGGGTTCGAGGCGCTCATCAACGGCATCTCCCATCCGCACCGGATGGACCGCGACGGAAGACACAAGGTGGACCTTTCAAGCGGCGCGGAGGGCTTCACCTACGGCTCCAACGCCTCGCCCGATGGAAGGCGGATTGCGTACCACAAGGACTACAAGATTCATCTGGCCAACGCGGATGGTTCCGAGGCGCGGGTGATCGAGACCGGGAACCCCTTCAACTTCGCGCCGAAGTGGTCTCCGGATGGCGAGTGGCTCCTGTTTGTCTCCGGCGAGCACTATGCCTGCCATCCCCACATTGTGCGTCCGGACGGAAGCAACTTGCGGAAGATCGCGGATCGTCGCGGGCATCGCGGCGTGGTCACGGTCCTGGATGTGCCCGACTATCATGGCGGGAGCAGCGACATTCCGGTCTGGGCTCCGGATGGAAAGCACATTTACTTCACCGCGCGATTCGGCGGGAGTGTCGAGCTGATGCGTGTTTCGGTGGAGGGGGTCGAAGAACGTCTGACCTTCTCGGACCATCCGGGGGTTCTGCATTACCACCCGCAGGTTTCGCCGGATGGCGAATGGGTGCTTTTCGGCTCGAACCGAAGCGGCCGCCGGCAGATTCACCGCATGCGCGCGGGGGGTGGGAAGGTCTTTCAGGTGACTCAAGTCCCGGAGGGTTGGGGCGCAATGTGGGGGCATTGGAGACCGGGGGTAACCTTCTCCTGATGCGAGTGGTTGAAGATTGGCGCGGTGGGGGTGCTTGCCAAAGCGCCCCCACCGCGCGCTGACCTGATATCAACCCCTCCAGAGCATCACCAGGTCCATATCAACCGCCTCCCCAGTCGGTCTCTGTTCGGCTCGCCTCATGCAAACCGGGTGGCTCGCTTGGAGCCGGATCAGAGGCCGCCCGCATGATGGAGGGTTATGCAGTCGGTGGCCTGGACCTCCAGGCCATCGGGCAGATTCCCGAAGACTGTCACCTCCACCACCGCGCCCTCAGGTTGGCTGCCGAGGTCCAGGGCATCCACCAGGTCGCGTTGCGAGAAATGCAGGACCAGATCCGGGTAACCATCGGGTCCACTCCCGCAGGCGCACAGCTCGGCGCCCGGTCCGGCGACATCGTTCACGGTCGGAGCCTTCACCGGCTGAACCCCGTTGATGTTGATCGAGTCCGGGTCGATCTCTGTGACATCAAGCTCGGCCGAGCCCAGAATGGCCATCGGAATCTTGCCCTCGTTGTTCTTGTTGAGGGTGAAGTTGTTCGGGCAGTCGCCGGGTTTGATATCCAGCACCGCCACCTTGCGGATCGCCACGATGAAAACCTGGTTGAGGTAAACCCCATCCCCTCGGTTCAGGCTCCGGTTGAAGGCAATCCACTGGCCATCCGGGGCGACGCACAGGGCATCCGGCGCGCGACCGGGATAGAGAGTCGGATCGGTGATCCTCTCCGACACCCCAAAGTCGGGATCGCCCACAATGACATTTGTGCGCCAGATCGAGTTGTCCGAGACACAGTAGAGGTAGTCGCCGGTCGGGTCCCACCACGGCTTGGAGGCCGAGGCGGCAAGCGAGGTAACCTGAATCGGGTCGCCGCCAAGGGGGGAGATGATCCAAATCTGCCCGCCGCGGGTGAACGCGATCCACTTCCCATCCAAGCTGCAGCGAATGATCCCGCCGCAGTCGGAGGCGCTGTAGGTCAAGCGCCGCTGCACCGTGCCCGCCGGCGGCATGGGGAAGGTTGTCGCGGTTCCCTCCAGCGGTCCATCCGGTCCGGGAACCGTGATGTCCTCGGGGATGTCCACGATATACACCTCATTGCGGACCCCGCCCGTGGCGGGTACCGTCCTCCCGATAAACGCGCGCGCGCGCTGCCAGGACCCATCCGGCTTCTGGTAGCCGTTCTCGCCGACCCAGGCGTCATCGGAACCCTGGAAGATGTCATCGCTGCCCGGGGTGATCTCGGCTTGGGGTTTCACCTTCACGACCAGCACGGTGAAGCTGCCATCCTGATTTCCGAGCGTGTCATCCACATCCACCGGGATGCCCAGTTTGGTCACGCCGATGGTTCGGAGGTTCTTTAGCAGCGCTTTCATGACCTGGTCGTTGTAGGTGAATCCGACCCATTGCCCATCGCCGCTCGGTTCGTGACGGTGCGAGCCGCCGCGAAGCGCGCCGGGGGTGAAGGGTAGGGTCGCGTCCCGGGCGTCCGAGACCACATACCCATACGGGCCCACCGACCCATCGGTCGGGCTGATCATCGCGCCGAAGCGAGCAACATCGGCATACTGCACGCCATCCAGGCCGCGAATGGCAATGACCGTGTCTCCCTCCCGGAAGAAGCTCACCGCCGCGGTTCCCGGTCCGAAGCCGTTTAACGGGATGACGTTCGGCGCGGTGTACATGACCACGATGCCCTGTGTGTCAATGTGGACTTTCTCAAGTTTCAGCGTGTTGCCGATGCCGCCGAAAGTCCCGAAGGCCCGAGTGTCGTAGGCCACCCATTTGCAGTCGGGGGACCAGTTGAGGTTGTTATCCAGCTGATGGTTTCTGTCGGTGTCGAAGGTGAGTTGCCGCTCTTCCCACCACGCTTGGGCGGTCGGCGGGGCCACCGAGAGAATAAGAAAGGCGACAAACCAAACCGCAAGTAGCATTCTCATGTTTTTCTCCTTCTCTTGAACGGATTCGCGAGGGACATTTCATTGCGCATCGGATTACGGCGCGGCTCCGACGGTGAGCGGTTTGGGGAACGGGGGTTGCGGGGGACGGGAGTTGCTTGGCAGCCCACCTTGGCCCGCGCCAACGGACGGTACACCGGGAAGGCCCGTCGAGGGGGTTTCAATCCGGGATGGGAAGCGGGGGGCTCCTGGCCGGGGTCTCTCCCACGGGGGAGTTTGGGGGGGTGGGGGCCGCGCGCGACGTGGAGGCTGGCGGACGAACGACATCGCCGCCACTCAGGAAAGGCTGGCGAAACGCGGGCAGAGATGCCCGGTCCGTGCTCATCCCCTCACCTCCACCGGAAGGGGCGGATCTCGAAGGGGTGTTTCCAGGCGCTCCACACGCTTGCGCCACACCGCCTCGAGAGGCCCGCAGCAAGACAGTAATCTAATTCCGTTATTCAGGATGTCAAGGCAAGCCAGTTCTTTTGTTGACGGCGTCTCCGTTGTCGTTGCCGAATCCTGGTCGCGAATCCGGAGGCGTCATTCCCGACTGAGATCGGGAATCCATGCGCCAGCCGTCGGGTTCGTTTCCTTGTTAGGCCGCCCGCCGATCTCGTTTGACCTGGCGAATATCGCGCAGTGTTGCGGCCTCCGCCTGCTGGGCATGGTAGAGATCCCAACGAAGCTGGAGATTCAGCCAGAAATCGGGCGACATGCCGAAGAACCGGGCGAGCCGTAGCGCGGTGCTCGGAGTCACGCCACGCCGCCCGCGAATGATTTCGTTGACCCTTTGATAGGGCACGTGGATACCGTCGGCGAGCTCCTTCTGGGAGAGCCGCATCGGCTTGAGAAACTCCTCCAGTAGCATCTCGCCAGGGTGGGTCGGCTGTCGATGCGTTGGTATGCGTACCATGGGATACCTCGCTTAAGCCGTCAGTGATAGTCTACGATCTCGACCGATTCTGGGCCATCGGACCTCCAAACGAAACAGATCCGGTACTGCCTGTTGATGCTGACGCTGTGCTGACCCGATCTGTCGCCGGAGAGCGCTTCGAGGCGGTTGCCCGAGGGAACCCGGAGGTCGTCCAATCGAACGGTCGAGTCCAATTGTTCCAGCTTCCGCCCGGCGATCCTCCAGAGGTCCTTCGGGCAGGACTGGCGGGCGGCCTTCGTGTCCCGCCCGTTGAAGATGTCCTCGGTCCCGGGACTCTGGAAGGATCGAATCATCGCTGCCTGATAGCACGGCTATCATGCTAAAGCAAGGGCCCGCGGCCTAACCGCTCAGTATCGGCGGCGGCGCGCATAGCCGTCCGCTAGAACCAGTTGAAAGCCGCAGCCCTACTTGTACAACAGCGCGAGACCTTCGAAGTAATCGAAGAACTGAACCGCGATGCCGTCGCGAAACACCAACCCTCTGTTCTTCTTGGCTTGCTTCGGGTCCCTGAACGCGAAGAAGCACAGGTGTGTATCGTCATTGAATTTGCAGAAGATCCCATCGAGACGAACGAATCGCTCTCCTGCTGGAATAACCACAAGAGAGGCCCCAGGCAGCCATTCGACGAGTCGGGTCTGAGCATCTTCCGTTGACCTGGGGCCGCACACCTCTGCGCAGGTAACCCTCGTCACCAAAGAACCGCCGTACTGAAATCCGCGAACAAGGTCGGCATCCCCATACGTGGCGGGATCATCGTGAAAGGCCGTGGCGATGATCCTGCCATCTGCATTCGCGTAGATGTGGTTCGCGATCGCGTAGTTGTCGTTGGCGTCCTTTGCGTGAAAATGCTCTCCCTGCGGAGCGCCCAGTACTTTCTTTAGCCCCTTGAGAAGATGGTAGGCTTTGCCCGTGGGTTGCGCACGTGTCTTCCGATAGATGTAGTAATTCACGGACCCTGTGATGATGCCGCCCCCAACACCACCAAGAAGTAATTGGAGAGGTTCCATTATCTGTGCCTCCTGAATGGTTGCGTCGTCCTTCGTCTAACGCCCAGCATCAGAAGCGGCACGGAGCGCCATCGGTTCGATGCTGTTGTCAGCCAACATCCCTCTGCGCGAAGAGGATCGACGTGATGTCTTCAACAAAGGCCGACACCTTCTTGACACCCAGTCGGTACTTCCCAGGATGGCCGCACCGGTTCCGGAGGTTGAGCGCCTCCGTAAGCGTGTCCTTCTGGTTCTTGTCGAGGATGCCAAGTTCCTTCGCTGCCAATAGAGCAGTTGCGTCCTTGACGTGTGCAAAGTCGTCGAGGGTCTTTATGGGGCGCGCGTTCGGGTCATGCTTCTGAAGTGCGGCGGTGACCGATGCCGACCCTTTGGTCATCATTCTCACCTGGATCGATCGAATGGCCGCAACCCAAAGGAACACCGTGCAAGCCCTCAGTGCCCCAACCTGGAGGCACTTCAGGCCTTCCTCAAGATAGTCGCGCGCATCGGCGTCTGAGATCTTGGCGACGACATCCTCGAGAGTGCCGACGTCATATTCCATCTCGACATCGGCCTTTGGCAGTCCGAGGAGGCCTCGCACGTGCTCGCGACCGCAGTTCGTGAGGTTCCAGAGGCGCTTCTTGCCCTGCAGCCCAGTGGTGTCTACAAGTGGCCCGCTCTTGCTCAATACGTCTGTGACGTTAACCTTGGCCCATCCCTTTGCGCGCGCACGCTTCATCCTCTCACGAAGCTCGTCGACCGTGAGAGCGGTCTTCTGCTCGTACCGCTCGCAGTAGTACAGAACAGCAAGGATGCGATCCTGATGCGTCTTTTTCGCAAGCGGCGCGAGGAATTCGACCAGAGTCACTCGGCATCCCTCGTGCGCTTCTTCGTCCCCTTCTTCACGGAGTAGGTCGCTTTCAGGGCCCTCTCTCCGTGTACGGTCGGTTTGAACTTGCCTGTGCCAGCACGTGCAAAGAGCTTCTTCCCCTTCTCCTTCGCTTGGACCAAGGTCATGTCGACCCTCGTAGGAATGGTGATGCCTACAGCGTCCGCCTTCTCTCGAACTTCTTCCACCGAGAAGGGCTCGGCGCCGTATTCGCGGTAGAACCACGCGGCAATGAGCTTCGCGTTATCCGCCGGCTTGTCGTGATCGACGAAAGCGAAAAACTCCTCCTGAGACTGCGCAGCCACATCCCGGTGGCCGTTTGTCTGCTTCGCCTTGGTGCGAGTCTCGGAAGGGTGCTCAGTAACGTAGCCCTTGAGAAGTTCGAACGCCTCGCCGCGAACCTCTGGAGGTAACGTCTCGAGGACTTTGCCAATTTGCTCCAGGCGACTGGCACGCCAGTTCAATTCCTTGTCATCCACTGCAGAGTTCCTCCTGGCTCTTCGTGTTGGCTAACAATGATCAGTTGGACCCGCATAGGATGCGGGCTCCTTCGTTTCTGCCCAAATCAGCCGCCTTGGGAAATCCTACCAAGGGCGCGATAAACCTTTCTCTTTCAATGGATTGCCGTTTGCCGTTCCATTTATCTCGGCGTGTTATGCGGTTCCGCATCATACCCATCTCTCGTCAATCCGGAATCTCCGGCTCGACAAGGAGCGCCAGCTGCGTGAGCGATTCCTGCCAGCCGAGACAGCATGCCTCGGGTGGGATCACATCCGGCAACCCTTCCTGCACGATGTTCAGCTCGGTCCCGCAGAACACCTTCTTCAGGGTGATCGTCGTTTGCATCTCCCCGGGCAGGTTCGGATCGTCGAACGTGTCCGTGTAGCGGATGCGTTCGTGTGGCAGGAGTTCGAGGTAGGCCCCGCCGAACGAGTGGCTCTTGCCGGTGGTGAAATTCGTGAATGACATCGTGTAGGAGCCGCCGACTTTGGGATCCAGGTGGTGAACCTTGCACGTGAATCCGTTCGGCGGCAGCCACTTGGCCTTCGCGTCCGCATCGAGGAACGCCCGGTAAACCTTCTCCGGCGACGCTTTCAACACGCGGTGAAACCGCACACTGTTTGGCATCGTTTGCATCCTTTCGCTCGGCACGGTCGATCCGACTGATTCCAGCCGCCCACAGCCGATTTCTCTTGCTGGCCCTCCGGATAAACCCAATCAAACGTCTCGCTTCCAGATAATACACATAAATGAATCCTCCGCAACCTATTGATTCCACATGGCTTTTCACGACGGACAATGGGAGGGCGTGGAGAGCGCTTGGTAGCCCGCTTGGGTTGCCATTCCCCACTTCAAGAAATAATGTCTCTTATCTCTCTGATAAACCACCACTTACCCTCACGGACAGCCGGAGCCGCCACTCTCCCCAAGAAACCCATTGACTGGACCCCGGATTGGTCCTATATTCGTGACAATAAATGCACTCGGAGGCGCGACCATCATGGCGGCGGGAGACAACGGCAAGCATTCGGCCATCGACTTGGCCATCACTCAAATCGAGCGGACCTACGGCAAAGGCTCGATCATGCGCCTGGGGGATTCCAGCATGGAGAAGGTCCCGGTCATCAGCACCGGCTCCATCTCGTTGGATTTCGCCCTCGGGATCGGCGGGATTCCACGCGGGCGTGTGATCGAAATCTTCGGCCCGGAATCCTCCGGCAAGACAACCCTGGCCCTGCATATCGTGGCCGAGGCTCAGAAGCTCGGCGGCCAGGCGGCGTTCATCGACGCCGAGCACGCCCTCGATGTCCACTACGCGCAACGTCTGGGCATCAACATCGATGATCTCCTGGTCTCCCAACCCGACACCGGCGAGCAGGCGCTGGACATCGCGGAGACCCTCATCCGCACCAACGCCATCGATGTGATCGTGGTGGACTCGGTGGCCGCGCTAGTCCCCAAGGCCGAGATCGATGGCGAAATGGGGGACGCGCACGTGGGCCTCCAGGCGCGCCTTATGTCCCAGGCCATGCGCAAGCTCACCGCGGTCCTCAACCGTTCGCGGACCATCGCGATCTTCATCAACCAGATCCGCGAGAAGATCGGGGTCATGTTCGGGAGTCCGGAGACCACTCCCGGCGGGCGCGCGCTCAAGTTCTATTCGAGCATTCGTTTGGACATCCGCCGAGTGGCCAGCATCAAGGACAAGAACGACACGGTCGGCAACCGCGCCAAGGTGAAGGTGGTCAAGAACAAGATGGCCCCGCCCTTCCGCGAGGCCGAGTTCGACATCATGTTCGGGGAGGGCATCTCCAAGATGGGCGACCTGATCGATCTCGGCTCGCTCCATAAGGTGATCGACAAGAGCGGAACCTGGTTCACTTTCGGGGACGACCGCCTGGGGCAGGGGCGCGAAAACGCCAAGCGCTACCTCCAGGAAAACCCGGATGTGGCGGACCGGATCGAGAAGGCGGTCCGCGCCACCCTCGGCATCGAGGGGAGCACGCCGATCCCGGCGGACGCGGACCTGGTCGAGGCGAAGGGGTAGGCTGGACTTGCGGCGAGCGCGCCCCTGCGAGGTGAGCGATATGCACGCGCGGAAGCGGCGCGCGCTTTCACCCCTCGCGCGGGGCGATCAGGACCTTGGCGAAAAAGGCGGAGCGGTCCCGCATCATGTTGAGCGCCGCGATGGCCCCCGAAAGCGGCGCCCGGTGGGTGATCAGGGGAAGTAGGGCGAGTTTCCTCTCGGCCATCGCCTGGAGCGAGTCACGCCAATCATCGCGCGCGCCCGACACGCTGTAGTCCGAATTCCAGGTTCCCACAATTCCAACCTCGCGGCGCATCAGCTGGGAAATCAAGGCTTGCGGGAGAGTCACATCCGCCGAGGGGTTGCCTAGCAGCACCACCCGCCCACCTCGCTTTGCGGATCCGAGCGCCGCAAGCAGGGTGGGGGGACAGCCCGCCGCTTCCACGCAAACCTCCGCGCCCTCTCCGCCGGTCTGAGCGGAGACCTCCGCGACGGGATCGATGGTCCTTGAGTCAAATGCTTGCTCAAACCCGAACGACCGAGCCATCTCGACCTTTTCGGGAACAATGTCGAACAGCAGAATTCGCGAAGCCCCGAGGATGCGCGCCCACTGCGCCACCAGAAGGCCGATCGGACCGGCCCCGAAGATGGCGACAGTCTCTCCGAACGAACAACCCCCTGCGCGCCGAAGGGCATGCAGGGCCACGGAAGCCGGCTCGGTCATCGCGGCCTCCTCGAGACTGACCCCCTCGGGGACCCGTAACAGGTTCCGCCGCGGCGCGACCACATATTCCGCGAAAGCCCCATCCCGACGGGATCCGAGGTAGTCGTAGTCTTGACACTGGACATACTTCCCTTGCTCGCAGGCGGGGCACTTTCCGCACCACAGCAAGGGGAAGACCGCGACCGGCTCCCCCACCTGAAGGTCGAAGACCCCTTCGCCGCACGCTTCGACTGTCCCCGCGAACTCGTGCCCGCAGACAGTCGGAAAGCGATAGGTTCCCTTCTCGTGGATGCGCGGGATGTCCGAGCCGCAGACCCCGCAGAATCCGACCCGCACCAGGACCTCGCCCGCGCCGGGGTTCGGCATGGGCAACTCCTCCAGGCGCAAATCCCCGACCTTGTGAAGCACCAAAGCCCGCATCCGATTCTCCTTATGGCGCGCGCGCCCTCCGAGGATCGGGAACGACGCCGCTCACGCGCCTCGATTGTCCCCGGCGCGCATTCCGAGTAAGTTCAGCGCATGCGGATTTTCTTCTATACCAAGTACGACCGCCAGGGGGCCAGCAGCCGCTATCGAACCTACCAGTACCAGGAACACTTCGAGCGGGAAGGATTCATCACCCACTGTCACCCGCTGTTTTCCCGCGAGTACCTCCGCGACCGTTACTCGCGAGGGAGGATGGCGACCGGGTTTATCGACCTTTACAAGCGTCGAATCGAGGACATGAAGCATGTTTCGGACGCCGACCTTGCGGTGGTGGAGAAGGAGTTTTTGCCTTACCTCCCGGCCCTGCTCGAACGCAAGGCGTTCCGTGAAGGCAAACGCATTCTGCTGGATTATGATGATGCGGTCTTCGAGAACTACCGACGGAGCCGGAATCCGACGACACGCCTGCTGCTGCGAAACAAGATCCCCAAGCTCCTGGAGTGGGCCGATGGCGTCACCTGCGGGAGCGCGTATCTCGCGAGCTACGCGCGGGAGCGCGCTCGCCGAGTGTGGTTGGTCCCCACGGTCGTGGACACCACCAGGTATCTTCCACACGATCATGAACACGAGGGATTGATTTCCATCGGATGGATCGGGACCCCCTGGTCGGCGCGTTACCTCCCGGTGGTCCGGCGCGCGGTGGAGCGCGTTGCCCGCGAGGTCCCGATTCGTTTGGTTGTCATCGGCGCCCAAGCGCCCGCATGGGAGGGAGTCCAGTCCCAATCTCATGCCTGGTCGGAGGAGAAGGAGGCGGAGTGGATCCGCTGGCTGGACATCGGGATCATGCCGCTCGTGGACACCCCTTTCGAGCGGGGAAAATGCGGCCTCAAGCTGCTTCAGTACATGGCGGCGGGGGTGGTGCCCGTGGCCTCCGATGTGGGCGGCAATCGGGACATCATTCGAGGCGGAGTGGATGGATTCCTGTGCCGGACCGAGGAGGAATGGGTGGACAGCCTGCTTCTGCTCGCGCGCGACATCTCCATTCGCAGGCGCATGGCGGAGGAGGCGCTGGTGCGGGTGCGGCAGCATTTTTCGCTGGCCGCATGGGCCCCGCGGCTTGCCTCAATCTATCGGGAGGTCCTATCCGGAGAACGATGAAGGGGGCTATCGGACCGGGATGAACCACTCTCGCGATCACTGGCGCGGGCGATCGATCTGGACAGTCACGCTCCACCAGATTGTCGCCTGCATGGTCTTCATCCCTTCAGGGTTGGTTTGCGCGCGGCCAATCAATCTCTACCTGACCTACCCGGACAATCCGTGCTCCACGATTACGGTCAACTGTCATACCTGGGAAGAGGCCGAGACACTGACTGTTCATTACGACAAGGTTCCGCGCGGGGGCAATCCCGAAGCGTATGCCCAGCAGGTCAAGAGCCGGCGCAAGCAGATCGCCGGACTTCCGGATGGGCGTTGGATTCACTGGGCGGACCTGCGCGACCTCGAACCGGGGACCGCTTACTATTTTATCGTGGGAGATGAGCGCGGGGGTTTTTCCCGCGAGAGGTCGTTTCGAACCGTTCCCTCGGGTGAGAGTCCGATACGGTTCATCACCGGAGGGGACATGGGCGTCAAGGAGTTGTGTGTCCAGCTCCTCCATTGGGCGGGGCGTCAGGACCCGCTGTTCGCGGTGATCGGGGGAGACATCGCCTACGCGGATGGGGATCTGGCCAGGGTGGATTGTTGGGACTCCTGGTTTCGGAACTGGGACCAGGAGATGCTCACCTCGGATGGCCGGATGGTCCCGATCGTGGCGGCGATCGGGAACCACGAGATCAACGAGCTCCCTTCCTCCGACCCGTTCGTTCGCGCGCCGTTCTTCACCGGTTTCTTCTGGCAGCAACACGAGGGGACTTTTTTCTCGCGGCGTTTCGGAGAGTGTTTCTCCCTGATTGTCCTCGACACCGGCCACCTTGTTCCGCATCACCAACAGGTTCCGTGGCTCGAGGAGGAGCTCCGGAAGTCCCAGGACCTCCCGGTCCGTTTGGCGGTTTATCATATGCCCCTGTATCCCAGCTCTCGGTCGTTCGAGGATCTGGGATCCGTGGAAGGGCGAAGGGTTTGGGCTCCCTTGTTTGAGAAGTATCGGCTCACCACCGCCTTCGAGAACCATGACCACTGTTTCAAGCGCTCGAAGCTCCTCAAGTCGGAGGCGATTGACCCGGAGGGAGTCCTGTACCTTGGAAACGGGTGTTTTGGGGTTGAGCCGAGAGAGGTGGGCCAGACCCGTCGCTGGTATGAAGAAAAGGCCCTGGCACAACCGCATTTCTGGATCGTGGATGTGGACCGCGGTCGGGTCAGCTGTCAGGCGATGAACCAGGAGGGAAAGGTCTTCGACCGCTATGTCCACCCTCAATGAGGGAACGGCAAGGCGATCCGGATAGGCTCATCCCGACCTGGGTTCATGCTAGGATGGTGAGGCCATGCGGGGCCACGCCCGGATTTCCATCGTCATTCCCGTCTTCAACGGTTCCCGGACCTTGCGCCAGACCCTAGAAACGGCCCGCCGCCAACGGGATGGCGTGGAGATCATCGTGGTCGATGACGCCTCCACGGAGGACATTTCGCCCTTGGTCCAAGGGATGGGCGCGATCCATCATCGACTCCCGATCAACTTTGGGCCCGCGACCGCGCGGACCGAGGGGGCGAGAGTGGCCTCCGGGGAGATTGTTTTGTTCACCGATTCGGATGTATGGCTGCCCGACCAGCTGCTCTCGGCGCTGCAAAAGGTCTTTGCTGAGCGCGAATGTGAATGTGTGCAGGGGGTTTTCTCCAAGCAGTGCCCCCACACTAACTTCTTCTCCCAATACAAGAACCTCTATAACCGTTTTGTCCTCAACCGCCTGCCGGATTGGATTGAGACCACCTACACAAGCCTCACCGCCGTGGACAAGGACTTCTTCTTCCGCTGCGGGGGATTCGACCAGAACATTCGCTCGGCGAGCATCGAGGATCGCACCTTGGGGGAAAACATCATCCGCGCGGGGGGAAAGATCTTCCTTGACCGGACACTCGAGGTGGTCCACAACAAACGTCTCTCAGCCTCGGGTTTCTTCAGAAACCAGTTCAAGCGCAGCCGGGATCTCGCCAAGCTTCTACTTCGTCAGCGCGAGAGCGGTTATCGCAAGGCCGGCGGGACCTTTGGAACCAACACGCGCGAGGCGATGCTGCGCCTGCCGGTGGCCCAATGCGTCCTCATTTCGGTTGCGCTCTCGCTCTGGAGCGGCTGGTTTCTTTCGCTCGGCCTGCTTTTCGGGATCTTATATGTTCGTCTTACCCGAGAATGGATCGGTTATCTCGCGCGCGAAAAGGGGCCGGCTTTCGGACTTCTCGGGTTGGGCGTGGACTTCCTGGATGCGCTTGTGAGCGGACTTGGAGTCGCGGCGGGGATCTTCGGCTACAAGGCGTTGGGGAAGAGGTATTGACCCTGATGACTTGGGCCGCTCACGAAACATTCCTGCGTGAGATTGTGCTTCGCCGGGAGGCAGTCCTCTCCTTCAAGGAATACCCGTTCTGCCTGCCGGTTTTGCGTCACCTGGACTCCCTCCAACTGCATCCCGGAGTCACCTTCCTGGTGGGCGAGAACGGAACCGGAAAGTCCACCCTCTTGGAGTCCATCGCGGTGGCTTTCGGATTCAACCCGGAGGGTGGAAGCAAGAACTTCCATTTCGCCACCGAGGAGACCCACTCGCCGCTCTTCGATTATATCAAACTCCTGCGCGGGATCGCCCGACCCAGAACCGGCTTCTTCCTGCGGGCGGAGACCTTCTACAATTTGGCGACGTATCTGGATCGCGAGGTTCCGGATGTCCTGGACTCCTACGGCGGAAAGTCGCTCCACCGTCAATCCCATGGCGAGTCTTTCATGTCCCTTGTTTTGCACCGGTTCGGCGGCGCGGGGCTTTATATCCTGGATGAACCCGAGGCGGCGCTCTCCCCCATGCGGCAGATGGCCTTTCTCGCGGCGATGCATGACCTGGTCAAGGCCGATTCCCAGTTCATCGTCGCCACCCACTCCCCGATCATCCTCGCGTACCCGGACTCGTGGATCTATGTCCTCTCCGAGGAAGGGATTCGCCTGACACCCTATGAGGAGACCGAGCACTTCCGTGTCAGCCGGGATTTTCTCCTCCGGCGCGAGCTGATGTTGAAGGAGCTCTTGGAGGACTGAGGCTCCCGTTGATCTCCGGCCTCAGGCCCCCTCCCTCAGCGCCATCTGCCCCTTCCTGCTGTAATCCAGCGACTGAGTGAGCACGCGCGCCGCTTCTTGCGGGGCGTGGAATCCGGTGGAGTTTTCGGCCTCGATGAAATCGAGGAGGAACTGGGCCTTACGTTGGAATTCGCGCGGTTTCGCCAGGGCTTCATCATTCGCGCCGGAATCCTTGGCGGCCTTTATCTCCTTGATCAAGTCCATCAGCGCGTCCATCGCCAGGTTGCGCATCTGGTAGGTGCGCTCCTGGATTGTTTCCATCCGATCCTTGAGTTCTTCCTCGGAGAATTTGTGACAGGTTTGGCAGGCGTTGCTGATGTTGAGAAGCGGGCTGCGGACATGGTGGTCGCTGATCTTCATGGCCCCCACGCGCATGTACGGCATGTGGCAATCCGCGCAGGCGACTCCGCTGCGGGCGTGGATGCCCTGGTTCCACATCTCGAACTCAGGATGCTGCGCCTTGAGCGCCGGGGCGCCGGTCTCGGCGTGGACCCAGTCCTTGAAGCCGGTCTCTTCATAGTAATCGAGGATTTCATCAGCCTTGAGGCCCTTGGACCAGGGGTAAGTGAGGCGTTTTTCCTCGCCCTTGAAGTAATACTCCACATGACACTGGCCACACACGAAGGCGCGCATCTCCTGCCGAGTGGCCATGGTGTTGGGGTCGTAATTCCGGATCCCTTGCGAGGCCTTGAGCGCTTTGATTCCCTCCAGAAATCCGGGGCGGGTCACGCGCAATTGCATGGTCTCGGGATCATGACAGTCTATGCAGGCGACGGGGTGGGTCACATGCTCCTTGGCCTCGGCATAGGGCATCTTGTTCAGGACCTCGAAACCCTTGATCAGGTCGCCGCCCCCGGCCTTCTTGTAGGGGACATACACGGAAGCGTGGCAGTGGATGCAGGTTCCCGGTTGTTTGGCGACTTGTTGGCGCTCGGTGTAGATCTGGTCCTCCAGCATGAAGGCATGGCCGCGCTCCTCGCGGAAATCCTTGGAGAAGGCGTAACCCGCCCACATCGTAACCAAGCGCGGGTCCTCCTCCAGGCGGGACTGGCTCACCACCGAGCGCGGATCGGCGGAGGTCGGGGTTCGCGGCATCGCCTCGCTCCCCCCAAAGCGGGTCCGGATCATGTCCACAGTCCGCTTGTAGGCGTCGAATTGCTGGGGAAAATTCTTCCCCCAGATCGCGGGGTCCTCGGTCTCATCGGTCAGGTCCACCACCCGAAAGAACGGGTTCCTGGCCTCCTGCTTATGCTCGAAGATGTTCACCAGGAGGGCGGTCGCCGCGAAGGTGGCGAGCGCGGCCACGATTGCAACGACCGCCACCAGTTTGATCGACCCTCTTCTTCCGTCTTCCGAACAGCGCCTCAACATGATTTGCCTCCAAGGTTAGTGCAGATGCCCGACGGACTGATGGCATCGGATGCAGTCCAGGGTCTGGTTTCCATCGTGCCGCGCGTCGATGGCCAGGACGACATCGGCGTGACAGGCGCGGCAGGCCTGCTCGGTGATCGCACGGTTGCGTGGGGTGATCCGAATCGGTTCGTGGAAAATGCCTGTGGTGAAGGCCAGTGAGTGGTGGTATCCGTTGAGCGCCTTGGTCATGTACTTTCCAAGGAAGTCGTGGGGGGTGTGGCAATCATTGCAGACCGCGACATGATGATGACTGGAGCGGGACCACGCGTCGAACTGCTCGTTCATCACATGGCAGTTCGCGCACGCGGCCGGATCGTTGGTGAGGTAGGAGGCGCCTTTGGCATAGACAAAGGTGAAGCCGCCGATCCCCGCCGCGGCGCCGAGCGCAAGCCCCATCACAACGCTTGCCGCCGCGCGAATTCTCCTTGAAGAGGGTGTGGCAGGGGACATCCGCAATGCTCCCATCAGGGCGTCCTGGGGGCGCCAAGCGAGGCCCCCCTGGGGGCCCGCCGAGAATAGTAGGCGAAGGGTACCCGTCCGCGCGGTCATCGTCAACTTGTGGATCAGCCCGATGAGAGCCGCGAGACCGGATTGTCCTCCAGATGGATGTTGTTCACCTGAAGCCAGTGCATCGGGTCCTGGTCGAGCGAGGCGGCGAAGGGGCGAGTCAGCCCCACCGCGATGATCGCGGGGACCCCCGCCGAGAGACGACCCGCGACCTGGTCAATCCGCTTGCGGTCCGGGGTGACATGATCCCCGCCGTACAGACGGATATCCGTCACCGAAAGATCCGCGGCCAGGTTTCCATCGCTCACCTGAAGCTGAACACGCGGGGGTTTTCCCGGCGCCTCGGCCACTCGCAGAGCCAGCCTCCCATTCGGCGCCAGGCATCCGAGCGAGCGACATCCCTTCCCGGCCTCAACCGCGAATTTTCGGATCCCCACGCGCTGAAGATCCTCCCCGAAGATCTCCCGAAAGGTGGACTTGGCGATCCGCTGAAGAGCCTTCCAGAAGAGCTCCGGGCGAACACGCTCGAGCCGCCGAACCCTCCTCGGGTCGAAGAGGTGATCCTCGCTCTCGGGCGCGGACGGACGAGGAGTGACTTCCCCAAGGTCCAGGAGAGCGCCGATCTCAAAGGGACCGCCATGGCATTCGAGCAGCCGGGTCTCCAGGCGCTGGTGGTTGGGAAGCACGGGGCGAACATGCGCCCCGTTGGACCAATCGATCCCCGCCGCGCAGAAGAATCCCGCCTGCATCCGCGTGAGATGATGGATGACTATCCGCATCGATCTTCAAAGGTGAATGATCTTCACCCCGCTCCACTTTTCCTGAAGGTACTCCGCCACCAGTCGACGGTGGCATTGGTCCGGCTCCGGTTCGCTGCACAACAAGACCGAGCGGATGGAGAAGAGCTCGCGGGGAATCTTCTTCTCCACCTTCCTTTCACGGAGCAGGGCGAGGAATCCTCGCTCATAATCCCGCCAGCTCCCCTTTTCCTTCTTGTAGGCGTCGAGAATCTCCTGGGTGGGGGCAAGCAGCGGTTCATGGATGTATTCCGCGCCGCAGAGCTCCGAAAGGAAAAAGGGGAGATCCTCCCGCTTGGTGAAACGCGCCAGTTGCGAGGTGTTGTTCAGGCGGATGTCGATCAGACGACGAACGCCCGCGCTCCTCAAGGCTCCGAAGAACTGCTCGGCGGTTTTCTGGGCAAAACCGATTGTAAGGATCTCCATGCTGGGGCCTCCTCGAAATCAAACAGGGATTGCTGAAGCGCGCCGCCGGGCGCTTTCTCCGCCTCTTCTCGCTCAAGAAGCTCGCGCTCGGATTCGACCCGCCCATCCCCGCGGATGTGAAGGACCTCGACCCCCTTCTCCGTCAACACGCGCGTGATCAGAAGCCGCCGGTGGCAGAGGCAGGGGTTTTCCTCGCTGCAGGCCAGGGCCACGCGCTCCGACCCGGCCAGATCCATCACGCGCGCGACACCGGAAGTGAACAGGCCGGACTCGGCCACCTTCCCATACAGAACATGCCCCTCACGGTCGTAATACTTCAACCCTTGGGGGCGACCCCCAAGCTCCTTGCCGAGGAACAGATACTCTATCCCGGCCTCGCGCGCGGCGGCGCGGATCGCCTCCTGATTGAATTGCGGCGCGAATTTCGAGTAGGGGCTGGATCGCGTGTCCACCAGCACGGTGATCCCATGCGCGCGGAGCAGGTCGATGAACCATTCCTCGGCGTGATTTGAGTGGCCGATGGTGTGAAGGGTCAGCGGCTTGAATGACACTCGGGAGACCTCGTTTGGAGTGAGACTCCGGGCAGTTCGCGTCTTGGCGCGCAACCCTCAATCGGGATACACAAACTCCACCGGAATCTCCACCTCCGGGTGAAGGCTTTTGTGGACCGGGCAGGCGTTGGCGGTATTCTCCATGAGCTGACGGTCCCCGGGAGAGAGTCCGGAGGGCATCTCGATCCGCACTTTAAGGCGGCGGATCCGTCGCGGAGCACCTTGCGACATCTCCTTGACCACATGCGCGCGAGCGCCGTCCAGGGTGAGGTTGTGACGTTGCGCCACGATCCCCATCGTGGTCAGCATGCAAGTCCCCAGCGCGGTGGCGACCAGGTCGGTGGGGGAAAAGGATTCTCCCTTCCCGCAATTGTCCACCGGCGCGTCGGTGATCAGAGTGGTCCCAGAGGGGCCATGACGAGCCTCGGTCCTCAAGTCGCCGTGGTAAATGGAATGGATGTCAACCATTTGAAACTCCTTGCGTGGAGTCTGTTCGGAAGACCTCAAGAATACTCTCCAGAATCCCCGCGAGGGAAGCTGTCTTCGCCTCGTGAATCGCCTCGATACCCATCGCTTGGAGCGCGGCCGCAGTGGTCGGACCGATGCTGAAGACCTTCGACGAACGAAGGAGGCGACTTGCCATTTCGGCGCCGAGACGCTCGCGGAACCCCTTGAGCGCCGAGGGACTGGCGAAGGTAATCGCATCCACGGCGCCCGATCTAAGTTGCTCCTCGGCGCTCCATTCCCCGGCATGGGCCACGGTCCGATAGGCAATCACTCGGTCCACGAGGCCGCCGGCCTCGCTCAGCTGCCCGGCAAGCTCCTCGCGCGCGATCTCCGAGCACGGAAGCAGAAAACGCCCGCCCCTCACTTTGCCTTGCTCGATCAACGCCTTGGCCAGGGCGCGTCCGGTGGCCTCGGCGGGGATCAGGTCGGGGAAGAGCGAAAATTCGGAGAGCCTTCGGGAGGTCGCGTCTCCGACCACGCCAATCCGACAGGAGCCGAAGGCGCGAGAATCGAGCCCCTCCTCGAAGAGTCTCTGGAAAAAGAAATCCACCGCGTTTTTGCTCGTGAACAGCACCCAGTCATAGGTCCCGATTTCCCTGGCGGCTTCTCGGATGGCCGAGTCTTCCTCGGGGGGGAGGATCGCGATGCAGGGGCAATCCAGGAGATGGGCGCCCAGCAGAGGGAGCTCCTCGCGCAAGGGATCGCTCGGAGGTGTGGGGGGATGGGTGATGGCGATCCTTCGACCGAGGAGCGGCAGGCGCCGCTCGCGCGGAGCGGCCAGACTGAGCACCTCCCCAACCAGCAGGACAAAGGGAATTCCCTTCTCGGGAGAACCGATCCCCTGTGCAAGCCCTGCCAAGGTCCCTTCGAGAATCCGCTCCTCGGGCGCGCTCGCGGTCAGGATGATCGCTGTCGGGCATTCGGGGGACATCCCTCCGGCGATCAGTCGGCGCGCGGCCTCAGCCGTTCTGCCGCCGGCCATGTAGAAGGCCAAAGTGCCCGAGTGGGCTAGCGCGTTCCAGTCGATCTGGGAGTTCGGTTTGGAGGGGTCCTCGTGGATGGTGGCGAAAGTGACGCTGGAGGCGAGGCCGCGATGAGTCAGGGGGATTCCAAGCGAGGCCGCGGCGGCGGACGCCGCGGTCACTCCCGGAATGATCTCAAAGGGAACTCCCGCGTCGGCCAGCGCGCATGCTTCCTCCCCAACTCGTCCGAAAACCGCCGGGTCCCCCCCCTTGAGGCGCGCCACGCGGAGGCCGGCCGAGGCCTTCTCAATCAGGATTCGGTTGATCTCAGGCTGCTGGATGCCATCGTGACCGGGACTCTTGCCGACATCAACGCGCTCGGCTGTGGGAGGGACCTCATCGAGGAGCGCGAGTGGAATCAGGCGGTCATGCACGACCACATCGCAGCCGGCGAGACGCGAGAAACCAAGGCAGGTGATCAGCCTCGGGTCCCCCGGTCCCGCGCCGATTAAGCTGACAAAACCTCCCCCCCGGCTATCCCCGCTCCTGGATTGGGACATATTCGACTCGGAGCGGACCCACATAGACATCCTGGGGGCGGAAGATGCGGTTGTTCTTGAGATACTCGATGGTTCGCGCCCCCCAGCCGGTGACCCGGCTGACGGCGAAGATCGGTGTGAACATGGCCTTGTCGATCCCCATCGCGGCATACACGATCCCGGAATAGAAGTCCACGTTCGGGAAGACCCCCTTCTTCGCGCCCAAGTCCCCGACAACCAGCTTTTCCAGCTTCTCCGCGATGTCGTAGAGCTTGCGAATTTCGGGATCGCGCTGGGAGAGCAGCTCCGCAAGCGGGTGGAGGACCCTCGCGCGGGGATCGTAGGCCTTGTAGACCCGGTGGCCGAAGCCCATTACCTTCCGCTTCTTGGCGCGACTTTCCTCGTACCAACCGTCAACCTTGGCCGGATCGCCGATTTCCTCGAGAGTGTGGAGCACCGCCTCGTTGGCGCCGCCGTGCAGCGGTCCCTTGAGGCTCCCGATTCCCGCCACCAGCGAACTGTACATGTCGGACATGGAGGAGTTCACCACCATGCTGGCGAAGGTCGAGGCGTTGATCCCGTGGTCGGCGTGCAGGATCAGGCAGATGTCCATCACCCGGGCGTCATCCGGGCTGGGCTGTTTGCCGGTCATCATCCGAATGAAATCCGCGGCCAGGGATTGGCTGGGATCGGGCGCGAGCGGTTTTTCGCCGGCGCGAATCCGGGAAATCGCCCCAACGACGGTCGGGAAGCGCGCGATCATCTTGATGACCACCTCGGTTTGAGCCTCCACCGAGGTGTCATCGGCGTCCGGATCGAGCATCCCCAGGATCGAAACCAGAGTTCGCAGACCGGTCATCGCGTGGTTCTCGCGAATCGGCAGGCGTTCAAGATACGGTTCGATCTCACTCGGCAGGGCGCGATACTTGCTGAGTTTCGCTTTGAAATCCTCAAATTCCTTAAGTGTGGGAAGCTTGCCGTAGAGCAAGAGATAAGCGGTCTCCTCAAAAGAGGACTTCTGGGAAAGATCGAAGGTGTCCAGACCGCAATAGATCAGCCATCCCTTGGGACCGTTGACATAACCCACCTTGCTTTCGCAGGTGATGGCATCCTCCAGGCCGGGTCCAATCTCGCAGGTGACCGGCCACTGAATCGCGGTGGTCAGGCTGGGATCCGGCTCGGAGTCGGTCTCCTGATAGGCTTTCTCCTTGGCTTTGCGGACAATCTCTTCGATGTGCGGCATCAGGCAGCTCCCATTATGATATATTCCCACCCTCGGCGATCAGCGCCTCGGCGATTTGCACGGCGTTGAGGGCCGCCCCCTTTCGGAGCTGGTCCCCGCTGATAAAGATCTCCAATCCGCGTCCATCGGGCTGCGACAGGTCCTGACGGATGCGCCCCACAAGGACCTCATCCCGCCCGCTGGCCTCAATCGGCATCGGAAAGTGGTTTTTCTCCCGGTCGTCCACTAAAATCAACCCCGGAGCTTTGCGGATGGCCTCCCGCGCCTCCTCGACCGAAACCGGGCGCTCGAATTCGAGGTTCACGGCCTCGGAGTGGGCGCGCATCACCGGGACTCGGATACAGGTCACGCCAAGGCGCATGTCCGGATCGCCGAAGATCTTCTTCATCTCGGCGATCACCTTGTTTTCCTCGCCGTTATAGCCGTTGACCTCAATCGCGGCATTATGCGAATACAGATTGAAGGCCAGCTGATGAGGCAGGGCCTTCTTCGTCAGCGGTTTTCCCTCAAGGACCTCATGGGTTTGAGTCACCAGTTCATTCATCGCCGCCGCCCCCGCGCCGCTCGCCGATTGGTAGGTGGCGACCACCATCCGGCGAACTCGTGAAAGTCGGTACAGCGGCCAGACCGCGACCGCCAGGATCGCCGCGCAGCAGTTGGGATTGGCGATCAGGCCCGGATGGGAGCGGATGGCCGAGGCGTTCACCTCCGGCACCACCAGGGGGACACCGTTCTCCATCCGAAACGCCGAGGTGTTGTCCACAATCACCGCGCCCGCCTGGACCGCGCGCTCCCGGAAGGTCCGAGTCACCGAGGCTCCAGCCGATGACAGGACAATCTCCCCCTTGGCGAACGAATGCTTGCCAAGTTCCGCCACGGTGAGCTCCTGGCCTTTGAAGGTCACCTTCTTTCCCACGGAGCGACTGGAGGCGAGCGGGACCAACTCATCCACCGGGAATTCCCGCTCGGAAAGGCACTCCAACATGACTTGACCGACCGCTCCGGTCACTCCGACAACACTGACACGATACCCCATGATTGAACCACTACCTCTAAAGCGCTTTTCCCTCATCATGCGGGAAGAAGCAGTTTAGCAAAAGGGGTTAGGGCATGGCAGTCCCACGGAAGGATTCGAGGCCCTCGGGGTGGCGTGGCCCGATTGGAGTGCCCCATCTTTCGGAATTCCCGTCTTGTGCTTTCGTCCGTGGCGGGTTTGAATACGCTCCCTGGCTCGCGCACGCGGGCCGAGAGCCGAGGAAGAGGGGGGCAGAGAGTGGCCGAGCTGAAAAAGGAGCAGTGGGCGACCCGCATCGGCGTGATCATGGCGGTCGCGGGATCCGCGGTCGGGCTGGGTAATTTCCTTCGTTTCCCGGGGCTTGCCGCGAAGTACGGGGGAGGGGCCTTCATGATCCCCTACTTCATTTCCCTTCTGCTGATCGGAATCCCCATCTGCTGGTGTGAATGGACTTTGGGCCGCTATGGGGGGCAGCGGGGGTACAACAGCGCCCCGGGGATCTTCCGAGTTCTCACGAAATCCGGCGGATCGATCTATTTCGGGGTCCTCGCGGTCATTGTCCCGCTGGTCATCTACATGTACTACGTCTTCATCGAGTCCTGGTGTTTGGCGTATGCCTGGTATTATCTCACCGGAGGGATGCCGCAAAGTGTGGGGACCGACACCACCCCCTTCAAGCAGTTTTTCGCGGATTTTGTCGGCACGGGGGACAATGGGCTGGTTCTCGGCGGCCGTCTCAGTCCCGCGGTGGTCTTTCTGCTGGTGGTCTTTGTCATGAACTTCTACCTGATCTATCGCGGTCTTTCCAAAGGCATTGAGACCTTCTGCAAGTTCGCGATGCCCTCGCTGATTTTCTTCGCGATCCTTGTGTTGATCCGGGTCCTCACCCTCGGCACTCCCAACCCCGAGTTTCCGGACCGAAATGTCAGCAACGGGCTTGGTTTTATGTGGAACCTCAAGGTGCCGGAGGGGGGCTCGGTTTGGACATTGCTCAATCCGATCCACAACCCGGAGATTTGGCTTCAGGCCGCCGGGCAGATCTTCTTCAGCCTCTCGGTCGGTTTTGGGATCGTGATGACCTACGCGAGCTACTTGAGGGCCAAGGATGACGTGGTCCTGTCCGGAATCTCCGCCACCGCCACAAACGAGTTCTGCGAGGTCTGCCTGGGCGGGTTGATCACCGTTCCCGCCGCGTTCATCTTCCTTGGCGGCGACGCCATCACCAATGTGGCCGGCTCCTCCCTCGGCATGGGGTTCCTGACCCTCCCCGCCGTGTTTGAGCGCATGCCCATCGGGCATTTCTTCGGGTTCATCTGGTTCTTCCTGCTGTTTCTGGCCGCGATCACCTCCTCGCTTTCCATGCTCCAGCCGGTGATTGCTTTTCTGGAGGAGGGTTTTGGCCTCGCGCGGCGCGCCTCGGTGACCTTCCTCGGGCTGCTCACCTTGATCGGGAGCTTTTTCGTGGTCTACTTCAGCAAGGACCTGGAGGCCTTGGACACCATGGATTTCTGGATTGGCCAGGTCGGCATCTTCCTCCTCGGCACGATCACCGTGATCTTCTTCGGGTGGGTGTTGGGGATAGAAAGAGGATTTGAGGAGGCGCACCGTGGCGCGCACATTCGGATCCCCGGTTTCTTCAGATTCATCATCAAGTATCTTTCGCCCCTGTATCTGATCTCCATCTTCAGTCTGTTCATTTACCAAAACCTGGTGGTGAAGGCGACCGAGGAGGGGTCTTATGTGTGGCGCGCCCTCTACAAGCATGAGACCCAGATCACGCTTGGGTTCATTCTGATCCTGATCGTGTTCTTCACCATGTTGGTGAACCTTGCGGGCAAACGTTGGCGCGAGCGTGAAGCGAGCGCCGGAGGAGGCGGGCTCTGATGGAAACGAGCGGGTGGATCTTTCTCTTGGTGTCCTGTTCATTCGTCACAATCTTGACGGTTTACTGCTTTTGGAAAGTCCTATCCCTTCCAAGCGAGGTGGATGAAGACCTCCATGCCCCATTGGACATCGACACGCGAGACTTGGAGTAGCCCCTCACGCGGCGGCGGTAGCCAAAGGTCCGTTTTTTCCCGAAGATGGAGAGGAGCGGAGGGAACTCATCGAGCATCTTGAGGCCAATGGATACAATCTCCTCCGAGAGGGAGCAAACCACTCCACTTATGCAAACCAGGTAAAGACTATTCCGGTAAAGCGTCATCGAACTCTAGACCGGATCACGGCCAATGAAATCTGCAAACAGGCTGGCTTGAAGACGAGGTCTTAAAGAATCTCATGTCCACTCCGATTCTTGAAATGCGGGATATCTCGAAGGACTTCGATGGGGTCCACGCCCTTTCGCATGTGAACTTTTCGGTGGCGGAGGGGGAAATCCACGCGCTGGTGGGGGAGAACGGCGCGGGAAAATCGACCCTGATGAAAATCCTCTCCGGGGTGTATCCCCACGGGTCCTATGGCGGCGGGATCCACTACCGAGGCCAGGAGGCCCGCTTCGCCGACACCCGCGCCGCGCAAGACTCCGGGATCGCGATCATCCACCAGGAGCTCAACCTGGTGTCCGGGATGACCGTGGCGGAAAACATCTTTCTGGGGCGCGAGCCGAACCGCTTCGGGTGGGTGGACTGGCGTCGCATGCGCGCCGAGGCGCGCGCCCTGCTCGACCGCCTGGGGTTGGATTTCCCTCCAGAGACTCCCGTCTCCTCGCTTTCGGTCGGTCAGTGCCAGATGACGGAAATCGCCAAAGCCCTCAGCCAGAAGGTGGATCTGTTGATCCTGGATGAGCCGACCAGCGCGCTCACCGATCCGGAGATCGAGCGCTTGTTCGAGCTGCTCTTCCAGCTTAGGAGTCAGGGGGTCACCTCGATCTACATCTCCCACAAACTGGAGGAGGTGTTCCGTCTGGCGGACACCATCACGGTCCTGCGGGATGGGCGCGCGGTGGGCACTTGGGCGCGGGATGAGACCGATCCGCGACGGGTGGTGGCGGCGATGGTGGGGCGGGACATCAGCGACCTGTTCCCTTGGCAGACACGGTCCGCAGGGGATCCGGCGCTGGAGGTGGAGGGCCTTACGGTCACCGACCCCTCGGCGCATCGTCCGATCCTGGACAACATCTCCTTCGCCCTGCGCGCGGGGGAGATCCTTGGGGTGGCGGGGCTGATGGGGGCTGGAAGGACCGAGCTCGCCGGCTCGCTCTTCGGGGTCCCGCCCGGAAAGCTCGTCGGGAAGGTTCGGGTGAACGGAGCGCCGGTGGAGATCCGCCATCCCTTGGACGCCATTCGGCGGGGAATTGCGCTGCTCACCGAGGACCGCAAACAGAGCGGCCTGCTTTTCAACCTCTCCATCGCGAAGAACATCACCCTGGCCGCGTTGGACCGGGTCGCATCCGGCCCGATGTTGAACCCCGCCTCGGAGCGCGCGCTCGCCGCGGATTACGCCGGGCGGCTGACCGTGAAGAGCGCCAACCTGGCCAACCTGGTCGGGACTCTATCGGGCGGGAATCAGCAGAAGGTGTTGCTCGCGCGTTGGTTGGCCACTGAGCCGAGGATTTTGATTCTCGATGAACCCACGCGCGGGATTGATGTCGGCGCGAAGGTGGAGATCTATCGCTTGATGATCGAGCTGGCCCGCGCCGGGCTGGCGATCCTGATGATCTCCTCCGAGCTGCCCGAAGTCCTTGGGATGAGCGACCGCATCCTGGTCATGCGCGAGGGGCGCATCGCGGGGGAGCTTTCGCGCGAGGCGGCCTCCGAGGAAGAGGTCATGCACCTCGCCACGGGAGTGGCCAAGGCGGCATGAAATCAAATCCCGATAAACCCATTGTTTTGACTCTCCATGCGAGACGTCGCATGGGACTTCGAGGTGCAACGCAGCGCGAGGTGTGGGAGACCATCCGAAGAGGTGTGTGGACTCCCGCGAAGCGCGGGAAGTGGCACTCAACGCTTCGGTTCGAGGGCAAGACGGCTTCCCCTTTCACTTGAGCCTCGTACAATTATAAAACTGTGGACGTTGTTTTCGCGGATGAGCTCGACCAGGTCGTGGTGCTCACTGTGAAGACCTACTTCCACAACGAGTAGATGGAGGTTCCAACCATGAAGATTTCATATGATGCCGAGGCGGACGCCCTCTACCTTGAACTCAGGACTCTTGAACCGGGGACCGCCGTGTGTCGAGATCTCAATGAAGATATCGTGGCTGACTATGGACCCGATGGCCGCCTCGCGGGTATTGAAATCCTTGAGGCCACCACCCTGCTTGGAGACCAACCGGGATCTGTGGTGCTGGAAGTGGCCACCTCCGCGATCGGAGGCGGGACCTGATCCATTGATACCGTGAAGAAGCGACTTCGCAAGAAGCGGCGATTGGGTGAGTTCCAGGAACTCGGATTCGAGGTGGAGTTCCGCATGGTTAACGTTCCCTCCATCGAGGAGCGAAACCGTGTGTTTGAAACCTTTGTCGAACAGGCCATCGAGGGAAATGATCTCGTTTGTGGGGGTGGGGGAGTTGGGTTGGAGTTGGGCTTCTTTGTAACCTCCGCGACTGAGGGGAATCGCAGAGCTGTCGGAGAGTGGCTTGCGGCGCATCCTTTGGTCGAGAAGTATGAAGTCGGGCCACTTCGGGATGCGTGGCATGGATGGGATGATGATTGAGCGGGCTCCTTCCCTCTTTTCGCGGTCAATCCGGCAATATCCATGAGCACCTTCGGACTCGCGCTCCGCTTTGTTGCCTTTGAAGGGGTGCTCATATTGATCCTGTTCGGGTCCGCCGGGAGGATCGACCTGCCCTGGTTCTGGGCGGTGATCGCCATCCATTCGTTCTTGCTGCTCTATGGCCTGTCGGCGATTGATCCCGACCTCCGCAAGGAGCGCTTCCATCCCGGCAAGGGGGGCATCGACCGTAACCTCCGTTTCCTGGCGATGCCGATGATCCAGTTGCACCTTGTGATCGCGGGCCTCGACATGGGTCGCTATCAGTGGTCGCCGCCGCTTCCGCTTTGGGCTCACCTCCTCGGGCTCTTGATCTACACGCTGGGGAGCGGGTGTTCGTTCTGGGCGATGGGGGTCAACCGATTCTTCTCGCCCGTGGTGCGAATTCAATCCGAGCGCGGCCACCATCTCATCACCGATGGGCCTTACCGCTTTGTCCGACATCCCGGCTACACTGGAATCCTGGTCGGGCTGTTTGGAGAGGGGCTTGCCCTTGGCTCGCTCTGGTCGCTCGCCCCGCTGGTTCCTTGCTTGGTCCTTTTTTTTCGGAGAGTCATCCTGGAGGATCGCTTCCTGCATGAACACCTGGAGGGCTACCCCGCGTACGCGGCGCGCGTGCGCTACCGACTGCTTCCGGGGGTGTGGTGAATGATTTCACGAAATGGGCTCGCCATCCTCCTCCCCTTGTTGCTCTCCCTCATTTCAAGGGTCGAAGTCTGCCGAGCTGCCAAAGCTTCCAACAATCTTATCGAGCGCGAATTCGAGGCGCGCGCCTCCGAGCATCCCACCACAACTCAAAGCCTCCGTCTCAAGGATGGCCCCAACTGGCTCCATCCGGACACGCCTCAAGTTCTCTATCGATTGCTCGTCGCGGACCCATCGAGCGGCGCGACCCAGGCGCTGACCTCCCTCGATCCGCGCCAGACGGTCACCTCCGAATGGGAGAACCCGATTGGGCAGGAGCGACTCACACTCCGGTTTGTCCGCGAGAATCCGAAACTGGAGGTGGTCCTAGTCTTCGAGTGTTACCCGGGCCACCCCTTTGTGCGACGTTGGGGAGCCGCGCGCAACCTGGGAGATTCCGAGGTTGTCATTCAGAAGGCTTGGATCGAAGAGCTGAGGCTCGCCCCTGGCGCCACAAACTCGATGGCATACCACGGCCTGGAACGAATCCGCGCGGAAGCTCAGCCGCGCTGGTTCGCGTTGCATGAGACCGACCTCTCCGCGAAATCCCAGCTGCGCTTTGAAACCGGGCGGTATCGCTCAGCCACCTGGCTTACCCTTCAGAGGAAGCAAACGCCGGAGGGAATGGTTCTCGGCTGGGAGACCTACGCGCCGACCGAATGTGTTCTCGATGCGAGCGGGACTCTTTCCGTGGTCTTGCGCGCGCACCTCTCACTTGCGCCCGGTGAGAACTTTGAGATCCCCAAGTCCTTTGTCGGGCTTTACCGGGGCGATCTCGATGAGGGGTGCTATCTGACCCAGCGGTTCGCGGAGGAGCGGATTGCCTGGCCGATTCCGGATGACAGGTTTCCCTATCTGATGTTCAACAGTTGGGGGTATGGGACCCAGATCAACGAGGCCCTCGCGCGCGAAGGGATCGAACGCTGCGCGGAACTGGGTGTCGAGGTCTTTGTGGTGGATTTCGGGTGGGAAGGCCCGGATTGGGAGCCGCTCCCGGATAAGTTCCCGAATGGCCTCGCGCCGCTGGCGGACCTCTGTCATGCGAAGGGAATGAAATTCGGGGTACACCTTTCGTTCGCGAACATCTCCGCGCACTCCAAGCTCTACCGGGAGCATCCCGAATGGACTCATGGCCAGGGGTGCTGGGGGTATGGTCATGACCACTTCCCGGTGTACGCCCTCTCCCTGGGACTACCCGAGGCGCGGCGTTGGGCGGTGGACACCGTGCTCCAAGTGATCGACCGCGACAAAGTGGATTGGTTTCTGACCGACACGCACCTGTACGGGTTCATCGATCCCGCGAAACACGAAGTGCGCGGCGACCAGGAATACCTTGCGCGGGAGGGCTTCGCGGCCACCCTCGCGGAGATCCATCGGCTGCGCCCCAATGTCCTGATCGAACATTGCGATGGGGGGCTGTCCTTTCCGAGCTACAAGATGATGGAGCAGCATGTGACCAGCATCACGAGCGACAACGACAACGCCCTGGAGACGCGCATGGCGGTGTATGACCTGTCCCACTTTCTGTCGCCGCGCTTTCTCGACAAATATCAGCAGGAGTGGGGCTCCCATCACGCCAACCGCTCCTGTCTTTTCGGCGGGCCTTGGATTCTGATGTTTCCGATTCATGAACTCCGCCCGGGCTCGCGCGAGTGGAACGAGCTGCTGGAGGACATCGCGCTTTACAAACAAACCCGGAAGCGCATCCGCGAGGGGAAGGCGCTCCATCTGCTCCCGCCGAGCGATCCGAAAGACCCTTCTTGGGATGGCTGGGACGCCATCGGGTCGTATCATCCGGGCGAGGATTCGGCGGTGGCGTTCGCTTACAGGACTGGCGGACCTCACAAAACAAGAACGATTCCCATGAAGGGCCTGATCCCGGAGCATCGGTATCGGGTCCGACTCCTGGACGGCGGAGAAACAAGAGAGGCCACGGGGAGGGAGATTCTGGAGAGAGGCATCCGACTCTCCTTGGAGGAATATCGCCGGGGAGAGACCTCGCGGAGCTCCGAGGTGATTCTGATCGAGCCTGTGAGGTGATCTCGGTTGCCACAAGGCGGGGGAGTGCTAAGCTGATCCGGATTAGTGTCAGACCAGGGATTCCCGGTCGGCCATCCAAGCGACGAAGGGAGGGTTCCCCTCATGGACCTTCAGAAACTCACCAAGTTCTTCCTGTGGTGCACGATCCTCAACGCCGGCCTGTTGATCCTCTGGGCAGTCATGCTGGTGACCGCGATGGATTGGGTGTATGGCCTGCAGACCGCGTTCTTCCCGATCCCGCGCGACATCTTCCCGATCGTGATGTACGCCTTCATCGGGCTCTACAAGAGCCTTGTGTTGATTTTCAACGTGATCCCACTGGTGGCGCTGCTGATTGTGAAGTGAGGGGCGCTCGACAGGAGCCAAGCGAAGACGCGGCATCTGTTGACCGAGAAACGATAAGAGTCCCCACAAGGGAAGAACAGAAGCGGTTGGTTCAGTTGTGGGCCACCGCTGGGCCGGAACTCGAGCGCATCCGCGCCGAGGCTCTGCGGGACAAGCCTTACGACCCAGCCGAGGTGGAAGCGCTCCTCTCCCTCGGCGACCAGGCCGACCTTCCCCCTCGCACCACCAGCGGCCTGGTGGAGATGCAGCGCATTTTCATGCGGGGGCATGGGAAGAAATAGAGATCGTCCGACACGCTTGCCACTCGCGCGCACCCACTCATCTCTCCCTCTCCGGTATCTTCCCATGCTTCTCAATCAGTTTCCGCTCAGTCCGGCGGCGGATGGCGGACCACCATCTTCGACGGTCGCGCCAGAGCGCGGCGTCCCGGCGCGAATACTCCCGGAAGAAGCGGACCCAGGCGGCGGGCGTGGTCGCCTCGTACACCGAGAACAAGAGGCGTGAGAGGTCATTGATCCGCGCGCGGCGGAAGCGCATCGGGCGCAGAGTCATGGCATCCAAGTCCACCAGCCTCGGCGCGTGCGGCGCGGGCGCGCTCGGATCGAGGAGCACATTCCGCCCCTTGAGGTCCCCGTGCGAAATCCCATGCGAGTGCAACGCGCGGAACAGGTTGGCCACCGCTAGTTCGAGCGCGCGGAGGTCGTGAGCGCCGGCCTGGCCGCGCGGCGCGCGGCGGCTTTCGCGATAGAAGTCATCATAGCCCACTCCCCCCTCGATCCATTCGGTCAGGATGAACGACTCCAGGAGCAGCGGCCCCTTGCGACGTTCGAGGACCGCGACCGTGGTCGGCGTCGGGATACCGAGGATCTCGAGGGCGTAAGCCGAACGCCACACCTTCATCGCCCGGGAGCGTCGAAAAAGATTCTTGATCCGCTCCCAAGGCCCCTTGCGGTTGTAGCGTTTTGCGAACAACGGGCGCAAAAGCCCCGGGCGCGCGACACGCGCCACACTGGTGGTCGGCGTGTCCTTGAGCAGTGTCGAACACGGGCCGGAAAAGAGCGCGTTCGGGTCCGCCAGGGCCTCGCGCAGCGCAGGGCTGTCCCATTCCGCGCGGACCCAACCGCTGTATTCACCCAATCGCAGGCGATGGAAGCGCTTCCCCTCGCGAACACACTTGGCGAGCCGTGAGCGCCAATGCCCACGAAAGGCGCGGTGCGCGAAGAACTCCACCGCGCGCCCCATCGAACGGCGCGCCTCGCGCTCCGAGGGAAAGGGCGGGCTCCAATCCCCCAGCGCTTCCAGGTAAGCCTGGAGACAACGTTGCTTGGAGCCGGTCGACAGGTTCTCCCCCTGTCCTGCGAGAAACCGTCCCAGGTTCATGAGACGTCTCCGCCAAGGGAGTGTTCGACTCCAGCGCAACTGATGGAGGTCCAGGATCAAGACCTCCGGCTTTCCAGAGCGGCGAGTGACCAGGAGGTTGCCCGGATGCGCATCGCCATGCTCCGCTCCGGCGCGGTGCAACCTTCCGAGACAGGCGCCAAGACTGTGGAGCAGTTCACGGCGTGCCTCCGGGGAGAGGCGCGAGTCCGCATTCATGAACTCGCTGATCGGCTGCCCATCGGCGATAAACTCGAAGACCACGACCCCGCGCGGTTCACCCTCCGCCCCGCGATGTTCGCCCCAGAGGATGGGTTGTGGAATCGGGACACCCCGCTCGGCAAGGCGTTTGGCCGAGCGCCATTCGAGAGCGGCGCGGGAGCCGCGCAAAAGCGCCGCGAGGCGATCCTCCCAGCGTGGGGTACGGTATTCCTTGATCAGCAGCCCTCGCCCCAGCGCCGCCCCCACCCAGACTTTTCGCGCGCGGCCCTCTTTGAGGACCCGCGCGTCCGAGGGGGACTCGAGCATGGAGAGGAGGGCCTCGAGCAAATCCGAGGAGGGTGAGACAATCTCCCCACGCCACGCGCCGTGCGTGAAGGGTTTCACCGCAAAGTCCGCGCGGGGGATGGGCTGAACGGTCCCGCGGCTATTCATCAAAAAGCGAAGGGGCCTCGGAGGATGCGAGCGGGGCCTTGAAGCCGAGGTGCGCCCAGGCCATCGGGCCCGCGCATCGTCCCCGGCTGGTGCGCTGGAGGAACCCGATTTTGAGGAGATACGGCTCCACCAGGTCCTCCAAGGTTTCGCTCTCCTCGTTGAGGGTCGCCGCGACCGCTTCAATCCCCACGGGACCTCCGGAATAGAACTCGATGATGGCGCGGAGGTACTTCCGGTCGAGTTCGTCGAGGCCCAAGGCGTCGACCCCCTCCATGCGTAGGGCCTCATCCGCCACCCTTGAAGTGGCCGCGCCATCCGCGCGGACCTCGGCATAGTCGCGGACCCTCCGCAGCAGGCGGTTGGCGATGCGCGGGGTCCCGCGCGAGCGCCGCGCAATCTGTTCCGCCCCCTCGGATTCGATCCGGACCGAGAGAATCCCGGCGGAGCGGGTCACAATCCGAGCCAGCTCCTCCGGTTCATAGAAATCGAGGTGGTAGAACAGGCCGAAACGGTCGCGCAGCGGGGCCGAAAGCAATCCCGCTCGCGTGGTCGCCCCGACCAGGGTGAAGCGCTTGAGAGGGATTTTGATGGTCTTGGCGAAAGCCCCCTTATCGACGACGAAATCGATCTGGTAATCCTCCATCGCCGGGTACAGGTACTCCTCCACCACGGTGGCCAAGCGGTGGATCTCATCGATGAAGAGGATGTCCCCTTGGGAGAGGTTGGTGAGGATGCCGAGCAGATCGGTGGGTTGTTGGAGCGAGGGGCCGCTGGTGGTGACCAACTCGCCGCCCATTTCGCTCGCGATGATGTGGGCCAGAGTGGTTTTTCCAAGACCGGGAGGGCCATGAAAGAGGATATGGTCGATGGGTTCCGCGCGCCGTCTGGCGGCTTCGATGGCGATGCCGAGGTTTTCCTTGAGTTGTGTCTGCCCGATGTACTCCGCGAGGGATTGTGGCCGCAGCGATGCGGCGACCGCCTCCTCTTCGCTCCCTCCGGAGCTCGCCGAGACCAGCCTCTGGACAGTCATGGGGTGATCCTATCAGGAAGGAGGGGTCACTTGGAGGTGCGCTGCTGGATCAAGCTCCGCGCATCCTCCACAAACGCCGCGTTCGCCTCGACCGGATGGAGAATACGAACGTTCGGGAGCGCGGTAAGTTCTCCGGAGAGCTTCATGGCGCAACGGTTGGCCCAGCGGGCGCGCTCAAGCCAGGCTCCGGACTGGAGCATCCCCACCCAAGGGGCCGCGAGGAAGCGCATTTTGGAGGCGAGCTGCCCGGCCTGTTTGCAGCGGTAGTCGAACTCCTCGGCCAGGTTCCGATCGAAAAAGATCACCGCCTCCCCCACCGGCATGCCGTTCTTGGTCCCGCCGAAACAGAGGACATCCACGCCCGCCTTCCAGGTCAGGTCCTTCGGGGCGGTCTCCAGCGCGGCCGCCGCGTTGGCGAAACGCGCGCCATCCATGTGCAGGTGAAGGTCGCGCCGGTGGGCGAAGTCGGCGAGCGCGGCGATCTCCGCCGCCTTGTAGGTGGTTCCCATCTCGGTGGACTGAGTCAGGCTGAGCACGCGCGGCTTGGGGTAGTGGATGTCCTGGCGACGTTCGACCAGATCCCGGACCTGTTCGACATCCATTTTCCCATGCGCACCCCCCGCAAGGAGGATCTTGGTGCCGTTCGTGAAGAACTCCGGTCCTCCGCACTCATCGGTTTCGAGGTGCGCGTAACGGTGGCAGATCACGCTGTGGTAGGACTGGCACAGGTGCCCGATGGCCATCGAGTTGGCGGCGGTGCCGGTAAGGCAGAAGAACACCTGGCAATCGGTCTCGAAGAGCTCGCGGAGGAGATCGCTTGCGCGCGCGGTCCAGGAATCATCTCCGTATCCGGGGGCATAACCCTCGCTCGCCTGTCGGAGCGCCTCCCAGGCCTCGGGGCAAATCCCGGCGCAGTTGTCGCTGGCGAATTGGTATCCGGGGGTGATCGGCATGGGGTTCGTCATTCCTTTATTATCGGCTCCAGGAAACTCACTATCTCACGCTTCACATCCTCCATCTCGTAGTCCCACAGGAGGTGGTGGTTGGATTCTTGATACCATTTGACCCGTTTGTCCGCGGAGCCGAGGGCTTCGAAGGCCTGCTCGGCGCGCTTCGGGGAGGCCGCGCGGTCTCCACGCGAATGCAGCATCAGCACCGGGCAACGCACGCGCCCGAGCCGTTCCGGATCACGCGCCAACTTCCCCAGCCGGATCAGCTCCCCGGCCCCCTTGGTGGAGATCACCCGATAGGCATAGAGCTTGTCCTTGGCTTCCTCCCGGTTCACACAGGTGAAGACCCGATTCTTCATCACATACGGAATCGCCCACGAGGAGAGCGTGTTCCAGGCTTCCGCCGGGAGGATGTAATACCACCGATGAGTGACCCCATAGTAAGGGGCGATCAGCACGAGACGGTCCACCTTTTCCTCTGATGCGATCAGAGTGGAGAGCGCGCCGCCCATCGAGAACCCGATCAGCGCCACCTTCGGATGGTGGATCTTAAGCGCCAGGTATTCCCGCCGCACAGCATCCAGGAATTGGTCGTTGGTCGTGTTGGCGTGATCCACGGGAAAGGTGGCGTGCCCCGGGAGACGCATCATCCGCACGGTCAGCCCGGTTTCTTGAAGGATGGCTCCGAGGTCGTTGAAATCGGTGCGCGAGGCCACAAACCCATGCACGAGCAAGGCGGCGTTGGGTCCGGAGCCGGGGAGGGTGACCGCCTCGGCTCCCTTGATGACCAAGGTGTCCGCGTCGCGCGGGAGGCGGGTCACCTCGCGGTCCATGGCCCGCTGCGCCATGTAATTGTAGGCGCAACCGGTGCTCATCAGGACCAGATAAACCCCCGCCAGCGTCTCGGTCGGGAGCCGCGCGCGGCGGCTCCCGAACGGGTTCCTCACGACCGCGCCCTCCGGACCACCAGATCCGCCAGAATCCCCATCATGAAGATCAGCAGGGTGAACAGACACGCCAAGACCCCCGCATCCGAGACCCCGCCATCGGTGATGAAGTAATAGGTGAGAAGCAACGCGGAAATCCCCGCCGAAACAAAGGTTGCCGGGAGGAACACCCTGAGGGGCTCGAAGTAAGCCGCCACGCGCACGATCAACACCAGGAAATTGAAGGTGTCGCGGAGCGGGTGAATCTTGGATTTTCCCGCGCGGCGAGCGTAATCGATGGGGAGGTAGCGCACCTCGCACCCATCGCAGAGCGCCGCGAGGGTCAGCGTCGTGGTGAAGGAAAACCCTTCGGGGTAAAGATGGAGGTAGCGCAGCGCGAGATCCCGCTTGAAGGCGCGCAGGCCGGAGTTCAAATCAGGGATTCGCCGCCCCGCGACCCGATTCGCCAAGCGGTTGAGGATCCACTTGGCCGGACGGCGAAAGAGGGGAATATGCACGCTCGCCCCGGTCCGCGCGCCGACCGCCATGTCCGCCTCGGCGAGCTCGTTGACCAGCTCCGGAATCCGCTCGGCGGGGTAGGTGAGGTCGGCGTCCGTGATCACCACAATCTCCCCTTGAGCGTGACGAAGCCCGGTTTTGAGCGCCGCCCCGTATCCGCGATTGGAGTCGTGCCGAAGCACGGTGGCCCCCGCCTCGGCGGCATGTCTGCCGGTGTCATCGGTTGAGCCGTCATCGATGACCAGAATCTCGAAGGAGCTGAGGAAACCCTCCAAGGCCGCGCGCGCGCGCTTCACCGTCTCGACGATGGTCTCGGCCTCGTTGTAGGCCGGGATGAGGAGCGACACCTTCACCATCCGAACCACCTCCAAGGGGCCTCGAAGCGCGTGGTAAAGCCGGGAGGCAGCGCCAGCCACCACTCGACCATCTCATCCGCCCAGAACAGTGCCAGATAGCTCCCCAGACAGAGAAAAGGGCCGAAGGGAACCTCGGTGAAACGTTCGATCTTGAACCGTGAGAGCAGCCGCAACACCAGCACGGTCGCCAGGGCGAGTAGCGGCGCCAGCCCCATGATCACAAAAAACGAGCGCCACCAACCGAGAAGCGCGCCGTTCATGGCCATGAGTTTGACATCCCCAAGTCCCATGGCCTCGCGCCCGAAGGCCAGTGTCCCCGCGAAACGGATCAGGTAGATGAACGCCGAGGCGAAGGCCGCCCCGAAGAGCGCCTCCGGCCACCCTGGAACCACGAGTCCCTCGGACCTTCCCGAAAGGTCGAGCGCGATCACAAGGACCGGAAAGAGGACTGTACCCCCCAAGGTGATCCGGTCGGGGAGAATGGTGTGATCCATGTCGATGAAACTCCCGACAATCTGCATCGCGGTCCAGAGCAGATACACGCCCAGGGCCCACACCAGACCGAAGGTCCAGAACAGGTGGGTGAAGAGCAGCGCGGTGAGCAGCTCCACCAGCGAGTAGCGGATGCTGAAGGGCGCGCCGCAGCTCCGGCATTTCCCGCCGAGCGCCAACCAGCTCACGATCGGGAGGTTGTCTTGCCAGCGAATGGGGGTCTCGCAGGCGAAGCAGATCGAGCGCTTGGGGTTGCCGGTGGACATCCCGAGCGGCCAGCGGTAGATGCACACATTGAGATACGAGCCGACACAGGCCCCGGCGGCGAAGGCCACAACCGCCCCAAAAACGCGCTCGAAAAACATCAGTTCCATGCCGGGGAGATTAGGAGATGCCCCGCCATCCGACAACCGCAGGCCCACCGGCTCCCGCCCATCGTGGGGCAAGGCCGCTGCTGGAACGAGCGGGGGGGGGGAGACCGAGCCGCGACCGTGAGGGAGCGGTCCAGTTCCCCACCTGCCAGCTCCCGCGCGCGGCTCGGACTCTTTCCCGCGCTCCCTCACGGTCACGGCTCGGACATCTCCTTCCACTCCCGCGCGGGGGAGAGATGACCAAGGACCTTTAGCGTCACCGGGCCAACGGTCTACCCGGCCCGGCCACCTCTCACTATCCTCCTCCCGGAATCGCCATGGATAACCTGCTCGCCGGAATCCTTGTGGGGTGTCTGCTGTCCCTCTTCGCGTGGCTCGCCTTGCGCGGGATGATCCGCAAAGCCCCCAAGGAGAATCCGACCGAGGTTCGCGCCAACCTGGAAAGCCTGCGCGCGGTCGGGGAGCTTGTGGTCCTCAAGGTCTACACCCAACAGATTGTCACCCGCACGGATCACCTCTTCGGAGATTGGGGCGAGAAGTGGCTGCAGTGGCTGGTCTCCGCGAAGAAGACCGCGATGATCTTCGATTTCGTGGTCGATTTCCGTTATGACCTCAAGAGCCCTCTGTTTCGCCCCGAGGTCAGCGGGAATGACCGTATTCGCTTCACCATGCCCCCCTGTTTCTATGAAATCCAAATGAAGGACATTCGCATCTACGACGAAAAGGCCGCCGCGCTGGTGCCGCTGCTCCTCCCCGAGTGGATCGGGCAGATCTTCGGGGGCAAATTCTCGGAAAAGGAGAAGAACGCCCTGATCCGAGCGGCGCGCCAAGAGGCCGAGGGATTGGCCCGAGAGCTGACCCAGAAGATTCTCGGGGAGGTGCAACGCAGCGCGGAGGCCACCCTTCGTTCCATCGCGAGCGCCATGTGGTTCAAGGAGGCCGAGTTCGCGTTCAACGAGGGGCTTTCGATGCAGGGGACCGTGGACCTTTCTCCCATCGAAGCCACCGCGAAACAGGCGGTGGGACAGGGCGCGTAGGCTCCCGGGCCCGCTGGATGCCCCGATGCCCCTGTCGGCTTGTCTCAAGTCCCCTCTCTGCCAGAATGAAGGGGTATGACAAGCGACCGAATCACCCCGGAATCCCTGCGCGCCCGAAAGGGCGGTTCGCCTCCCATCACGCTCCTGCCGGTTTATGACGCCACCTTCGCGCGATTGCTCGACCGCGCCGGAATCGACATCCTGCTAGTGGGCGACACCCTGGGCCAACTGGTCCAGGGACGCGAGAACCCGCTCGCGGTGAGCGTGGAGGATGTGATCTATCACCTCCAGTGTGTGGGACGGGCGGCGCGGCGCGGGCTGCTGGTCGGCGACATGCCCTTTATGTCGTTCCAGATCAGTCCGGAGGAGGCGCTGCGGAACGCCGGGAAATTGGTCAAGGAAGGGGGGGCCCGCGCGGTTAAGCTCGAGGGCGGCGAACGCATCGCAGAGACGGTGAACGCCCTCACCCGCGCCGGAATCCCAGTCATCGGCCATATTGGGGTCCAGCCCCAGTCGATGCTGATCACCGGGGAGATGCGCCTCAGCGCCGGCAAGGCGTTGGAGGATATCCGCCAACTGCTCCGGGATGCCCGCGCCATCGCCGAGGCGGGGGCCTTCGCGGTCGTGGTCGAGGCGGTCCCGAGAGAAGTCGGCAAGAAGGTCACCGAGTCCATTCCAATCCCAACCTTGGGGATCGGCGCGGGTCCGGACTGCGATGGGCAAGTGCTGGTGACCCATGACCTCCTCGGACTGTTCACCGAATTCAAACCCAAGTTTGTGAAGCGGTACGCCCATCTCGCCGAGACCATCGAGAAGGCGCTGGGGGAATTCCTCGCGGATGTTCGCGAGAAGCGCTTCCCTGATGAAGAACACTCCTATCACCTCAAGGACTCGTCGCTGCTCCTGGAGCTTGAACGGCTTCCATGACCCTCTTCCCCGCCCTTCTCCGGGAGCTCACCCCCGCGCGGGCGGCCTTTTCGGAACGCGACCCGGACCTTCCCGGAATGGGCAACGCCTCGCTCGCCTTCGGGTCCAAAGAGGAGGCTCTCTGTGTCCGCGCGGGCATCCTCTCCCAGATCGGTCTCGACTTGGAGGCATTGGTCCTCGCGGAGCAGGTGCATGGGGATGTCATCCATCGCGCGCGATTCGGGGACCGTGGGCGCGGCTCCCTTTCCCAGGCAGACAGACTTCCCCCTGGAGATGGCTTGGTCACGGATGTTCCGGGTCTTGCGGTCGGAGTCTTGGTCGCGGACTGTTGTTGCATCCTGGTGGCGGACCGGGGCGGACGCGCGGTCGGGGCCTTTCATTCCGGCTGGCGTGGTACCGTGGCGGGGATCGCCGCTCGCGCCGTGGAAACCTTCGAGCGTGAGTTCAAGATCCTGCCCGACGAGCTCATGGCTTGGATCAGTCCGGCAATCTCTGTTCGGAACTACACGGTTGGAGCGGAGGTTTGGAACGCGGTCCGCGAGAGGTGGGGAACGGACCGTCTGCGAGAGGATCCGCTTCGTGTCGATCTTGCGGGACTCTGTCGAGACCAGATGGTCCAAGCGGGCCTGCCCGCGGCGGCCATCGAGGTCTGCGATGGTTGCACTTTGGAGTCCCCGAGGTGGTTTTCACACCGCCGGGGGGACCTCCCGGAAGGACGGATGCTTGGGGTCATCGCCCTTCCGGGGGTCGCCCCAACTGGCTCGCGCCGCGGGACTTAACACGATTCCTTCGGCGAGCAGGTTTGAAAAAGAGGCCCGGCGCCGCCTCGCCTAGGCGCCGTTTGGGTACGGCGCACGACGCCGGGCCAAGAAGATCGCGGAGAGCGTGGGACCGTGAAACCCGGCTGGCCATGCACCCCGCGACGCCGCCTAAGAGCAGAGGGTGTGCCACAAGCGGCGTGCATCCCCAGGACATCTCCGCCGCAACGACAGACAGACGGGAAAACAAGGCGTTTTTCACACAGACAGGTCCATGCACGCCACTCTGGAGTGCCAAGACCATGAGGTTTGGAGTGTAATGGCTCATTTGAATGCGTATTGTTTCATATCGTGTCGGATCGATACGATACAAGTCAGTCCCAGATTGGACTTCCGGATGGGTGGAGATTCCCTTCCCACTCCGGGAGGTTCGATCCCTGGTTTGACCTTTCTCGCCGTTGCGCCTCCACAGCGTGTGAAGTATCCTTCCCCTTTCCCCTTTTCACTTGTTTGGAGAATTTGAGATGCCCGGACCGGAGCTGGCGGATATATCCACCGAGGAGTTGGACGGTTTAGCGGAGCGTTACCTCGCGCCGAACTATGGGAAACGGATTGGGTTGCCGATCGCCCTGATCCGGGGAAGCGGGTGTTGGGGGTACACGCCGGAAGGAGACAAGTATCTCGATTTTCTGGGCGGGATCGCGGTGTGTGTCCTGGGGCACTGTCACCCCGCGGTGACTCGCGCCATCGCGGATCAAGCCGAGAGGCTCCTGCATGCCTCCAATCTGTTCCTCACCGAACCGCAGGTTCGCCTCGCGCAAATGCTTGTCGAGCACTCTTTCGCCGAACAGGCGTTCTTCTGCAATAGCGGCGCGGAGGCGAATGAAGCCGCTCTCAAGCTCGCCAAGAAGATCGCGCAGGACCGCGGCGAGACCCAGCGCTATGAGGTGGTGAGTCTTCAAGATTCATTCCATGGTCGCACCATCGCCACGCTCTCGGCGACCGGCCAGACCAAGCTCCAGGAAGGCTTTAAGCCACTCTTGCCGGGGGTCAACTATCTCCCCATCAACGATGTCCAGGCCGCGCACGAGTTGATCGGCGAGCGCACCTGCGCGGTGATTGTCGAGCCGATTCAAGGAGAATCGGGAGTGCGCCCGGTCGGCGAAGAGTATCTGCGGATGCTCCGCGAGCTCTGCACCGAACGCGGCGCGGCGCTGATCCTCGATGAGATTCAGTCTGGGATGGGGCGAACCGGAAAGCTCTTCGCCTTCGAACACGCCGGAATCGAGCCGGACATTGTGACCCTGGCCAAGGGTTTGGGGAATGGCATGCCCATCGGCGCCATGCTCGCCAAACGCGAGACCATGTCGCATCTCTCTCCGGGAAGCCACGGCAGCACCTTCGGGGGAAATCCGGTGGCCTGCGCCGCGGCGCTGGCCACCCTCGAGACCCTGTTCGAAGAGAACCTGATGGAGCGTGTCCAAGAGCTCTCCGAGCATCTGTTCCGTCAACTCAAGGAGCTCCGCAAGGCCTTTCCCAAACGGATCCGCGAGATTCGCGGACTGGGCCTCATGGTCGGAGTGGAACTGGATGAGGCGGCAAGTGTCCACCGGGCGCTGCTCGAGCGTGGAATTCTCACCAATTGCGTGCGCGGAAAGACCATTCGCCTGCTTCCCCCCTTCATCATCACGCGGGCTGAGATTGATCTTTTCATCGGGGAGCTGCGCGCGATCCTCGCGGAGGAGGAATCGTGAGCCGGGGACCCTGGAAAGGAAGAGATTTCCTCTCGATCCTGGACCTGGATCGCGAGGATGCCTTGGCGCTGCTCGAACTGGCGGATCAGGTCAAGCGCGCGCCCGCGGAGTTCTCCGGGGCGCTCGCCACGAAGGTCGCGGTCTTGCTTTTCGAGAAACCCTCCCTGCGCACGCGGGTCACTTTCGAGGTCGGGATGACCAGCCTGGGCGGGAGCGCGATCTATCTGGCGCGTGACCAAGTCGGCATGGGGGAGCGCGAACCGGCCTGTGATGTGGCGCGCAACCTGGACCGCTGGGTGCATGCGATTGTGGCCCGAACCTATTCGCACGCGACCATCGAGGAGCTCGCGCGCGAGGCGGAGATTCCGACCATCAACGCCCTTTCGGACCGTGAACACCCCTGCGAGGCGCTCGCGGATTTCCAGACCATTCGCGAGTGCTTTGGGGAGGAGGCGGTGACCCTGACCTATGTGGGGGATGGCAACAATGTGTGCCATTCGCTGCTGCTCCTGGGGGGCATGTTGGGATATGAGGTCCGGGTGGCCTGCCCCCTGGGCTATGAGCCGGCGGAGGACATCACGCGCGAGGCGGAGCGTTTGGCTGCTGAGTCCGGAGGACGGATCGTGGTGGGGCATGATCCCAGGGAACTCGCGCGGGGCGCGCGGGTGCTCTACACCGATGTCTGGACCAGCATGGGACAGGAGGAGGAGACTCAGCGGCGGCGCGCGGATTTCAGCGGCTTCCAGGTCAACCAGGGATTGCTGAGCCTAGCCGCCAAAGGGGCGCGGGTGATGCACTGCCTGCCGGCGCACCGGGGAGAGGAAATCTCGGCGGAGGTCATGGAAAGCCCGGCGGCAGTCCTTTACGATCAAGCCGAGAACCGTCTCCATTCCCAGAAGGCGCTGCTCCTCCGCATCCTAGGAGGCGTGTGAGGCGTCATGGAGCCGCATCGGCCCAAGCGAACCTTCTTGCGCCTGCTGTGGTTGACCTTCTACACGGCCTGCCTGTATCTGTACATCAAAATTGCCGGGATGCTGAAGGCTTGATTCGTTCAATGCCCATTCCGGGAAAGAGGGTCTTGACGGGTGTTGTTAAGAGGTATACAGTATAGATCAGAATGAAGTGCGGGCATTGACCATGGGACTCCGCGAGGAGCTCGGGCTCCCCAATCCAATCCGGAATCATCCCCACGAGGCGGCGCTCTCGGTTGTCCTCACCAGCGACCTTCTGAACAAAGAGGCCGACCGCCTGCTTCGCCGTTTCGGTCTGACCGAGGCTCAATTCAACGTGCTGATGCTCCTCGGTCACCAAGCGGGCCCCGAAGGGCTTTCCCAAACAGAAATCAGTCGATTCCTCCTTGTCAATCGAGCCAATGTGACCGGCCTCGTGGATCGGATGGAGCAGAGCGGTCTGATCGCTCGCACGACCACCCCCGGAGACCGGCGCCTGAAACGGATACGCATGACACGCAAGGGGAAAGAGGCGCTCTCCAAGGCGGAGGCGGCTTACTTCGGGCGCATCCAGGAGACCTTTGGCGAGATGGGCGAAGTCGAGCGCAGGGGGCTGATACGCGCCCTGGAGCGCATCCGGAGGCTGCTGCGCCGGAGCGCGGATTGATTCGCGCGGGACATTTGTTAAGAGATAAACAGTATACCTCTAACGTATCCGGGTTTGCCGCCGAATCGGGATCGGGAAGAGGACCTGGGAAGATGAGTTGGGAAAGGAGTGGGCCATGAGAATCCTGTTGATCGCGCCCGCCGGCGGGTCCTGGCGGCATGTGGGAAAGAAGCGAGTGTTCAACGGCAAGACCTTTCGGTTCTCGCTGCTGAGTCTGTTGTCGGTGGCGGCGGAGACACCGAGCGATGCGGAGGTCCGGATTGTGGACGAGCAGATCGAGGATATTCCCTGGAGTGAACGCTTCGATCTGGTGGGGATCACCTGCATGACCGCGCTTGCGCCGCGCGCGTATGAGCTCGCCGACCGTTTCCGCTCCCTTGGAACTCCCGTTGTGCTTGGAGGAATGCATCCGACCTTTCTGCCTGAGGAAGCCCTGCGGCATGCCGATGCCGTGGTGGCGGGGGAGGCCGAGGGGGTCTGGCCGCGCGTGGTCGAGGCGGCTCGTGGGGGGCGTCCCTCTGGAGTCCACCGATCCGAGACACCCCCTGATCTGGCGGGACAGAGACGGGCCCCGCGGTCTCTTCTCGCCAGAAGGGGCTACGCCACCCTTCAGGCGGTCCAGGCCACTCGCGGGTGCCCCCACCGTTGCAACTTCTGCAGCGTCTCGGCGTTCCATGAGGGAAGGCAGCGTCAACGGCCGGTCGAGGAGGTGATTGCCGAGGTGGCGGACCTTCCCGAGCGCTCCTTCCTGTTCGTGGATGACAACTTGACCGCCGACCGGGAATACGCCGCAGCGCTGTTTGATGGGCTTGCTCCGCTTGGGAAGATCTGGATGACCCAATCAACTCTGGCGTTGGCCGAGGACGGGGAGCTCTTGAGGCTCGCGGCGAAAGCCGGATGCATGGGGATCTTCGCGGGGCTGGAGACTTTTTCCGAGGAGAATCTCGAGGCTTCAGGAAAGAGTTTTCACAAGGCGGCCTACTACCGCGAGGCGGTGGCGACTCTTCATTCCCATGGAATCGGCGTCGAGGCGGGGATTGTCTTCGGCTTTGAGGGGGACCGGCCGGATGTGTTCCGGAGGACACTGGATCTCCTGGATCATATCCAAGCGGACCTCATTCAGGTGTCGGTGTTTACTCCGCTGCCGGGGACGCCAAGGTTTGAGGCGTTGCGGGATCGAATCTTGGATCATAACTGGGCGCACTACGATTTCCATCATGTCGTTTTTCAACCGCGCGGAATGTCAACCGAGGCGCTCCAGGCGGGACACGATTGGGTGACTCGCGAGTTTTATCGACCCAGTCGCATCGCGCGCCGTCTGGCCTGGAGAGCGCGTTGGCCAAACGGACTGATGACTCTTCCCTACGCGGCGGCGATGAACCTGGCGTATTATGGTCGAGTGCGGCGATGGGGTTTTCGTGGTTGGGATCCGGGGCGTGGGGAAGAAACGCTTCCCGCGGTTTCTGTTTCGGAGCTACCCCGAAGGTCCCCGGTTTCCGTTTGAGCCGAAGGTCTCATGGGGGTTGGCGCGCGAGAAAACCTTGACAGGCGGTGGAGTGGAGAAGTACTCTGGGGCGATTGACCTGGGCGGGAATAGCTCAGTTGGTAGAGCATCAGCTTCCCAAGCTGAGGGTCGCGGGTTCGAGCCCCGTTTCCCGCTCCACTGTTTCTAGTGTTTCCGGTGAGTTACGCGAGGCGAATCCTCCCTCCATCCCTCTCTCGGGTGAGCTGAGGGATGAGCCTGATCCCTTGATTCGAATTCACATCATTTTGTTGGCATTTTCTCGACCTTTGGTCCCTGATAGCCATTTTCTGTTCGACCAGAAGTGCAATTCTGGTTCAATGCCCTCCGCCAATTCGACTGGAGTAGGAGTGTGCCAAAGTCGGGAATCCAGCTTTGGTGCCGGATCTGAAGATATCCTGTGCCACTAGTGCAAGTCACAGCGTTGGGGGCACCGCCAGACCAGAATCTCGGCGCTTTGGCATGGATGCTGCACATATACTCAGCAGAATTTTCGCGAAGGGCTCAGAAGAGGCGGTCACTCGAGGCGCATCCAATGAATGGAGGTCAGACATGGCCGAGTCAAGTTCAACTCGCGCGAGAATTGAGGCCATCCAGATCACCCTCTACCGCACCCTCAAGTTGCGCGGCTATGAACCCATTGAGACCATTGTTTCCACTCTCCGACGCTACATCACCGACAACTTCACCCTCCCTCCCCTCCCTCCCGTCAATTCCCCTTCAGAAGTGTAAAAGGTTACCGACAGTCTATTAAGAAGCCGAATTGCCGCGCCGTGGGCTCAAGAAAATAGCCCAACAAGTGAACGACTACGATGACAACCTTGCCCAGCTTGAGCATCCGCCCCCCATACAATTCTCCAGATGTTCCTCAGGGTGCCAGATCCCCCAACGACCCTTTCAGGCTTGCTACTATGATACCCTGATGGCCTCGTGTAAGCAGAGCCGTCCGATCAGCGAGTGAGGCCGAGCTGATAGTCATTCCTCCAACTCCGTTGGAAACCCCTCGGCGGAAGGGCCTCCCAACGTGGCAATTTCATCCGCCGACATGGCGTAATCGCGGAATTGGATACTGTTGACGAAACAGGGCGCATTATCACCGTCGCTACCGGCAAACAGGAGCATCGAACGTCCCCGCATCCCCTCCTCGACCGCCCAGCGGTCTGAATCGACCCGGTTGAATTCCTGTGCTCCAACATGGGAACCGTCGATGTACGTGTCCATTCTGGGAACTCCAGTCAGGTTGACTGAACAAGCGACACGATGCCACCGGCCGGCTTCAACCCTGCCATGAAAAACTCTTTCGACGCCAAGACCCCCAGTGGAGGAGACAATCAGCTCCGCCGGGGAGGAGTTGCTGGAGTCCGTATTGAAGAGGGGGCGTATGAGACGTTCGGACTCTTTCGGATAGAGGATGTCGAGGAGGAGAGTGTAGGCTTGGAGTTTGTCTTCCCCTTGTTGGGGGGCGTTTGAAAAGAGGCGCAACCCCATTTCCCTGGGGAAACCTGGGAATCGAATCACATAAGCCGTCTGATCCTCGATCGAGGGGATCCCGAACTCACGAGTGGATCCATACGTGGTTGCAGTCTTGGTTTGGGTTCCGAAACACTCCAAGCTCCGCCCGACAGTCGCCTCGAGGTCCGACCGATTGAAATCCCACGATCCGGCGATTCTTGTAGCTGCCTTCCGTGGCTTGACCTCGGGAAGGATGGTTCCTGTCGCGGTTCCCGGTCGTTCCTCCCAAAACATTCTCTTGTATTCTTCGATTCTTTCCTCGAAAACAAGACTTCCCTCACCGGGGAGGTGATCCGTGCTGTAAGGGAACGCCCCTTCGATTCGCACTCGGTGCGGGGCGCCCCCGATGGCGAGCTGTGTTTCATCTCGAGACAAGGCCTTCGCTCCCACCGGAATGGGCATGATGGGTCTGAAGTTCTCGAGGTCCCAGATCTCGGTGGAAGTGATAAGTCGCTTCTCATCCGATGTGACGATCAATTCGTGAGTGAGGCTGACGCGCGACCTGAGCGTGGCGATCCTCTCGCCGGACTTCCTGTCCCAGAGAATAACCTCCCCATCTTCATCGCAGGAGGCGACTCGGTTCCCAGAGGGAAAGACGATAACCTTTCGGACAGGTCGCTTGTGTCCGAGAAAGGCAACCACGGAAATTCCCGACTCCAAGCTGCTCTCACGAATGGAGAAGTCCTCGCCCGTGTGAATCAGTCCTTTACCGTCGGGCGTGTAGGCAAGGACCGCATCCGCTTGGGAGTCAATCCTCCTGAGTCGACTCCCGTCCTCAAGGGACCAGATGGCGATGTCTCCATGAATCCCTTTCGTCGCGATGGATGCGCCACTCGGGTGGAATTCAACCGCGGTTACCGTCCCCTCGTGCGCCTTGAATCGGCGCAATTCCCGTCCTGAGTGGCTGTCCCAAACGAACAGATCTCCTGACTCTCCGCCGCCGGCCAGTTCATTTCCACTAGGAGACCATGCGAGACACTGAACCGCACTGTAGACCGGTAAGTGGAACCGCTCCCCTCCGGATTTCGTGTCCCAAAGCGAGACGGTCATGTCTTCGCTGCCGGTCGCGAGTGTTTTCCCATCAGGACTAAATCGCACGCAGTGAACCCAACCGCTGTGGCCCATGAGGAGAATCGTCCCATCCCCTCCTGTTCGGATAGGCCTTTGTCGGGCCTTCCCGTCCTCGTCAAGGGTCAAAAGAAACCTCCCATCGGCGGTGAAAGCCAGTGAGCGCGCGTGGCCGCCGGCTCCTCCTCGCCGCCAGGGAGACGCCATGGTTTCAAGATCCACGATCTCGGTTCGATGGTTGTCCAAGGCCATTCCAAGGTAACGACCGTTCGGGGACCAGCACACGCTTCCGCGATAACCGCCGACTTGATACACAACCCCAGTCAGCTCAAACGGGTCTGTTCGCCCCAGATAAAGCTGGTTTTCGGAAAGGATCACGAATTGCCCTCCATCGTTCCGAATCGCCATGGATGAAAGATTTGTGGTGGGCGCCTCCAGTTTCGCCACCTGTTCTCCCGACTGTATGTCCAATAGTCGACAGGCGCCATCCTTACCGATCGAGATGACGTGTGAACCATCCGGAAGAAAGTCAAAATCGATAATCCGTCCCGCGTGTCCAGAGACGATTGTTCGCGTGGACTCCTCCACAAGGTCATAGAGAAGGAGGGTTCCCTCGGAATCGGCCGCGGCAAGCAGGCTACCCTGGGGAGCGAATTGCATTCCTCCTGAAAGCGCATGGCGTGGATGAAGAACCGCCAGTCGTTCCTTCGTCGTCAGATCGAAAACGTTGATATCGTGGCCATCCGAAGAGGCCAGTCTGTTGGATTCCTTGTTGATGGAAATTGATTCAACGGACCGGGAAGACGCTTGAATGTCCCAGACGAGTTCACCGAAATGAAAGTCCCAAACTCGGATCCCACCCGTCGAGTCGCCTGTGGCCAGGAACCGATTGTCGGCGCTCAGTTCGAGGGCGACAATGGGAGAGGCATGGGAAAAACATCGATGGTCCGTGTTGCACTTGCAGGCCAGGTACCCCCACTCCCATCCTCGGAATCGTTCGGGCGAGGCAAGCAGAAGTTTCCGTGCGCGCGTGGGGTCTTCCTCCTCGATGGAGCGCCTCGCCTCCTCGATCCCCAACTGATAGAGGGAGTGCTCCAAGCTTTCCCGTTCAATGGAAGCCTGTCTCAGGCCATAACCAAGGAACGCGGCGAGAACCACTGCTAGGGCGGCTACCGTGGTGGCTCCTCGCAAGAGGCGCTTCCGATGGGTTTCCGTCCGGGTCCTTTCCTCGTGCCTTCTTCGACTTTCGCGGCGCGCCGGCACCGACCTAAGACGGGTTGCCAGATCTTCAGCGCTGCTAAACCGTTGCGAGGCTCTTCCGGACAAGCACCCCCGCAAATCTTCCAGCAGAATCGGATCCTCGATATCGCGCTCCCAATCCACGGTGAGGGGGCGGTTACAGTCTCCCAAGAGGATCTGATAGAGGACCATGCCCAGAGAATAAATATCGGACCGGATCGAGGACTCTTTGCCCACCAAGAGCTCCGGCGCCATGTAGAGACGGCTTCCCGATCCGGAGGTTAACTCGGTCCGGCTCCAGGTTTCGGTGAAACCCAAACCTGTCACTCCCTGGAGGATCTGCTGTGATTCCACCTGACCGATGCCGAAATCAGTCAGCTGGATCGAGATCGTTTCCGGATCCTCCAGTCCGCCTTCCACGAGAATATTGGAGGGTTTAAGGTCGCGGTGAATGACTCCCGCATCGTGCGCGGCCTGAAGGGCACCGGCCACCTTGGCGACTATCTCAAGCCGAAGGCCCTCGTCAAAACGAGCATCCCTCGCGTTCAGTTCACACCACTTGGCGAGGTCCAGCCCCCCCACGTCCTCCATGGAGATATAGAATGGGGGTCTTTCGAAGAAGACATCGTGAATGCGTACGATGTTCGGGTGGGGTCCGAGCCTGTCCCGCATGATCCGAAAGAGGGTCACCTCGCGCTTCAGGGAACGAACACGATCAGCGTGGAAACAGAACTTAAAGATTCGGGATTCGTCACTTCCCTTTCGACACGCTCGCCAGACTTCCCCAAAGCCTCCCGATCCCAACTTCTCGGTGATAATCCAACCCGGCGATGTGGGTATTTCATTCCCAAGCGCCGGGCGCCATCCGAGCACGGCTTCTTGTTCGGGAGTCGTGGAGCGGCGCGCGAATTCGGTATCCTTGGGCGGATGGAGAGGAGATACCCCCGACTCCTCTCCGACCTCGCAGACCTGTAGTGGGTTTTCGATCGAGCGGAACGTGTAATTCCCATGGTCCAACCAGGCGATCCGACCACCCACGCCCACCTCTTCACCTCTCAGCATGGCGCGGGCGTCATCATGAACGGACCGGCTGGTCAGGATCTGTCCCTCTTCCGCCAAGGCCAGCAAGGATCTCGCCACCTCGCACGGAAAGCCTCGCATGGAAATCGGCTTCCCTGTTGTTTCCTCTCGTTCGATCAGAACCTCGCCGTTCACGATGGCGAGGGGAGGATCCCACGCTTCCGCTGGACCGTCGGCCTCTTCCCTCAGCCTTGCTTGGAGCAAGAGAGCGAATCGAACTCCCTCGGAGGGTCGCGGGAAGAGGATGGAGATGGCGCCATCCTCTTCCGGAACGGATTCCGCATGGGGAAAGGCGGTGAGGAGACGATCCACTCGATCCCGTTCGATCCACGGCCCGGCGATCACAATCGTGTGGACTTCCGGATTCACGGCTCTCTCTCCCAGGAAACCCTTGGTGGGATCTCCGTAGAGGACATACTGAGCCCATGTCAGGTGGTTGCTCTCATGTTTGGAGCGGATCTCGATTCGCGCTCGCTGAAGCGCGGTTCCGACTGCTCCCCCATTCATGAGATGCTGATAAAAAATCCTGGCGAATTCCGCTCCATAATGGTCGACAACTCTGGAATAGGCCCCGATATAGTGGATGCATCCGGCGCTTGAGAGTGAAGCGGCAAACCTGCCTTGCCCAGTGGCGCAATCAGTGGAAAGGGACTCCGCGCCATGGCAGGCATTATTGAAGACCAGGAACGGAACCCGTTGTTCCCCGAGATCGGTCTTGCTCGACTCGCCGAAGGTGAATTGTCCCCCCGACAGATCCCAACCGGGGAATGTCCCTCCACCGGATGTGCCCGCGAAGTGACCGCAAAAATGTAAGAGGCTTGCCCTTGGGAACCATTCACAAAAAGTCCGGAGATCAACTCGTTCATTGAGCCAAACCACCGCCTCGCCCATTTGGTTGCTTAGGAGGTTCGAGATAAATTCGCCCTCGCGGGAGGCCGCTCGCAGGTCTCCCGAGGGGTTTGAAACAACCAGGATCACATTGCCGCTGTTCATCGCGCCGCGCCCCTGGCGAGGTGTTAGACCCCAGTCCCGAACCGCTCTTCCCACCGAGAATCGGCATCCCAGGAAATCCCTCCCGTCATGGGCCAGCTCCCAAGGAATCCCGAGCGCGCTCGCATTCAAATCAAGGATGAGAAAAGCTGAGTTGTTCCGTCGGATCCGTTCACCAAGGTCGCAAGGGAAAGCCTCTTGGAATAGTCTCCGCCCACAATCGATGAGGGTTCGCTGTGCGTCCTCCAAGCTCCTGTGGAGATTGATCTCGGTGATTATCTCGAATATTCGGAGCGACGGCTGCTCTAAATCGGTCCAGGAGAAACAACTCTCAATCCGTCCTTCCCCAAGGCTTTCCTTGGAAAAACAGGCGATCTGGACTCCCATTCGGTCCCCGTCACGATGAATACGCACTTTGAGTGGGGAGGTGGGATTCTCCATGGCTGTCGCGAGCAACCAGAGCTTTCAATGCCCATTTCGGCAAGAGTTCCTGTCCCTGCGTGGACAAACCGTTGGGGCATGAGTGATTCGAATCAGCCCGATGCAATTCTTTGCAGGAAAATGGGCGGTGTTCTTGAATAATGAAGGAAAGGGACGATATTGACTAGATTGAAAATCCGAGGATCTGAACCCGATGGACACGAAAGACCTGAACCAGTTAGCGGCACTCTTGACAGGTGGCCTGCCGGAGGCCGACAAAAAGACCCTGATCAAGCAGCTGCTGGGGGATTCCGAGGCGAGCCATCTGCTCACTCTTCTCTTGTCTCCGGACATCCGCGTTGAAAACAATTGCCCCCTACCTTTTTCAACATCCGCTCAATCAATCCTCGGATGTTGCGAGGACCTGCTCCTCCCCATCGCAATGGACCAGCTTCAATACAATGGCTCCTCGCGGGGCTTGGCTTCCCGTGTCGCCGCCCTCCTCCCCGTGGGACCTTTTCCATTAGTCGCTTCGCGGCTCGATTTCGAGCCGGCTTCCACGAATCGCGTCGGCCCCCTCAAGTTCACCTTGAAGGGCTCTCCGGCGGAGGGCGCATGCCATCTCGAGGTCTCCGCCCTTGACCGGAGGGATCGAGTCCTGGAGTTCTGGGAGGGCGGAGTGGTTGTCCTCCGCGCGCCTCTCAAGGCAATCCTCAATGTGTTCCCCTTTCGTATCACACCAGGATTGGCGGTTGCGGTTCGGGAGGTCGACGCCCCCGAAGGGGCCCGGTTTCTCATTGTGGAAACCGAGTTTACTCACACGGAGTGGAAGGCGGCGCTTGTCTCGGCCTGTCTGGTGGGAGACCTCAAGCGCGCTCTTCAGATACTGAGGTCGAGGCTCGGCTGGGATGAAGGCGCTGTCTCCTGGCTGGCTAGGATTGAGGTCCAGATCGCCGCCTTAACCGCTCTCACCAAGACGGATCAATATGTCTTGCGGCCCGCGCCGGTGACACGTGGAGCTGATTCGAACCCGAGCCGGGTTGAGGCGGTTCACCGACTTATCTGGCATGGGATCATTCGCTGTTGGCCGAAGGCGGAGGAGCTTCCGAGTCCCTGGTCCATGAAGCCGAGTGCGACATCCGCATCGGGGCAACCGGCGACCTCCCTGGACACCGAATCGCGCGCGCTGGCCGAATGTTGTATACGGTCGGCGCAAGGGGAATCACTTTCGGCGGAGTCGTATCCGTTCGATTCATCGAGCCCGCCGATTCGGAACGGATGGGCGGCGCTTCTCGGATGGAGGGCCCTACTGGATCGAGAGTTTGAAAAAGCTCATCAGGCATTCGCGGCAACACCGCCGCTCGAGGAGGATCCCTTCTCGCTTGAAATGGGGATGGTCCTGGCCAGGCACTTGGGATCAGGCGAGGAGACAGGTTGCGGGGAGCAAGAAGCTTCCAGCGATCAAGTCTGGGGGAAAATCCTTTCCACGGTCTCATGATCACGCCCCATGTCCAGCCCAGCGGCGCCACACACACGCGAGCCCCAGGAGGAGTTGAGGACCCTTATCTTGGAGGATCCCGAAGAGGGATGGAAAGCATTCCTTAGAGACTATGGACCCCTCATCAAGAACCTGATCCGGAACTTCAAATTGTCCCCGGAGGATCAGGAAGAAGTCTTTCAGGAAGTGGCTCACACGTTGATCCGGAACAACCACAAGGCGATCCGGGATTGGCAATATGAAAGAAGTTCCTTGGCCAATTACATCGCTGTCATTACTGTTCGCACGGCGATCACCTTCACCAAATCGGCGTTCCATCAGTTTTCACGGAGGATCCATCCAATCGGCGAGGGAACTGAGGATGCGGCGGACCCCCTCGATACGTTCATGGAACCGACGCGCTCAGCCCGTGAGCGCCTCCACCGCATTCACCTGACCCAGAAGTTCGAGGAAGCCCTTTGCTCGCTTGTTGAACAGAAGACCCTTCGACCGGAGGATTACCAAATGCTGGTACTGCGCATGCGGGGGCACAGTTACAAGGAAATTGAAAAGCTCCTGGGTATACCCGTTGAAACCCTCACCAGCCGGTTCACTCGGCTGAAGCCCGTGCTCAGAAACGCACTGGGTAAACTTGAACCTATCCCCAATGTGGCTCACGACGACAAGGCTATGTAGACTCCGCAGACCTGCTCATCTTACTCCACGATTTGCAGGGAGAGGAAGAAGGCGCAGCCGCGCACAATTCAGACGGGCCTGGGCTAGGTCCATGATCCTTTCGATGCCCCCGCAGATTAAGCTCTAACCCCCTCCTTATATTGGACTTGGTGGTATTCTCAGAAGAATTCTGAGTCTTGTTGTGAAGATTTGCAGGAAACCGCCACCCTGTCTCGAATTATCAAGTTAAAAGATGTGAAACCCTGGGGGCGCCAGCGTGGTCGTTTCAAACCATCGCGTGTGCACTCCGTGTGCGAGGATCGAGGGTCATCATGTTCACGTTAATCACGGCAAGGAAGCCAATCCAGCGAGTCATCGTCGCCATGCACTTGCTTCTTGTCGCGCCGACCGAAAGTCCTTCCTTCACCGCCGACTTACAGAACGAGCGCTCCGATATCAACCAAGACGGCGTCGTAAATTCCGATGACCTCCTCATCTTCCTTCGTGACTGGCATGGGACTGATCCGGCCCCTCAGCCGACCTTTACTGTCACCCAAACGATTCCTCCAAGCATCACGCCTTCCCCCACGGGATTCGATTGCATTCCGGAATACGCCTGGCTGCAGCGTGATTTGCCCGAGACATGTCGAGGTGAGAGCCCATTCGAGGTTCAGTTCACGATCCAGGGGGGAACCGCCCTCATCACGGATGTGTTTGAAACGGTTCCAGCCGGGTGGCAGGTTCTGTCCCCCACTCCATTCGTTCAAATGGAGAACACTGTTCATTGGGACCACCAGATCTTCTCCTACACGATCGTCCCACCTGCCGGAGTTATTCCTGGCGACTACATGTTCGAGGGCGAGACCAAATCCTACCATTGGTGCAATGGGGAGGTGACCAGACCCATCACCGGCGACACGATCATCACTTGCCAACCGGCTTTTCCAACCCCCACGCCCACATGCCCCTGTTTATTACCGGACCTCATTCCGGTTTCCATGTACATCGGGCTGGAGCCAGGCCATGACTGCAGCGATCCAGTCGGCAGACTGGGCACCTATGCCACGGTGATGAATCAAGGCGAACCTATTGCGGGAACGTTTGTCATTCGGGTAAATGGGGCCGAGGCGGTGGTACAAGATCTTGCCGACGGACAATCCACAACATCTTGGGTCCCTGCAGTCGCTTTTCCCGAAGCCGCAACGATGACAGTCGATGTTTACAACCAGATTCAAGAGGGCAATGAAACCAACAACGAGCTGGTTGATTTTCTCCCGATCCCCGCGCCACCCCCCACCTGCACACAGACCCCCACGCCTCTGGTCACTCCCACGCCAACTCCGACATCCGAACGGGGCTTTCTCATTCCGGTGATTGGGGTTTCTCCGAACCCCGTCCGAGGTGGTGAGACGGTCACGTTGGACGGAACCAGCAGTATGGGGATTATCAATTCCTTCCAGTGGGAGTTTGTCTGGGGATCCTACGGAGCAGTCTTACAGAACGCGACCGGCTCTATTGCCGCTGACCTGCTCCCCAAAAACTGTACCAGTCTAAATGAGAGAATCCGATAATTTCCCGGAAGGGAGAGGAGGATTCTGAGATGAAGAAGAGCCGTTACAGCGAGGAGCAGATCGTGCGGGTGTTGCAGGAGGTGGAGAGCGGGAGGTCGGTGGCGGGGGTGGCGCGAGAGAAAGGGGTGACGGAGGCGACGATTTATCGTTGGCGTCAGCGCTATGGAGGGTTGAGCCGGTCGGAGTTGTCGCGGTTACGGGAGTTGGAACAGGAGAACACGCGGCTGAAACGGATCGTGGCGCAACAGGCGATGGACATCGACGGCTTGAAGGAGTTGGTAAGGGGAAAGTGGTAAGCCCTCCGTCCAAGCGAGCGGCGGTCCGGCATTTGCGGGAGCGCCAAGGCTGCTCGGAGCGGAGGGCGTGCAAGTTGGTGGGGACGGCGCGCTCGACGGCGCGTTACGCGGCCAAGGAGAAGAAAGAAGAGGATCGATTACGGCGAAGGATCTGTACGCTGGCGGGGCGGCGTAAACGTTACGGCTACCGTCGGATTTGGGCGGTGTTGCGCCGGCAGGGGTGGGCCGTCAACGTGAAGCGTGTGCATCGGATCTGGAAGGAAGAGGGGCTGGGGCTGCCGAAGAAAAGGACGGAATTCAGACCGACTGACGAAGGAACAGTATGAGCAGTAATCGATTCAGACCTTTCCCTGGTGGCACCCTTTCCGCTGCTCTTCCCGGGGGTAATGAGCTTGGCCTTCTTCTGCCTCGTGAGATTGACGGAGGCATCGTGTGAGTCACATTTGGAGGTCGATGCGCTATATTGCATGGCACTATGGTAGAACTCGGGCAAGACTCACAGACGACTGGCGCTGGCGAAAGGTACCGCGCCTTATTGGCCGTTTCAGAAGCGATTATCTCGCACCGTGACCTGTCCTCGTTGTTCCACGACTTGGCCGGACGACTGCGTCAGGTGGCGCGCTTCGACCACCTCTCCCTGGTTCTGCACGATGCGCCGAACGACACCATGCGCCTGCACGTCTTGGAGACCTCCGAACCCAACGCACCCCATATTGTGATAGATCTTCCTCCTGAAGAGGACCCGGCTGGGTTGGTGTGGCGGACACAGCAGCCTCTCATCACGTCGAGGGTAGGCGAGCTGAGTCGCTGGCCGCGTTTGTTGGAGCGAGTGCAGCCGTATGGAGTCCAGAGCTTTTGCTGGCTTCCGTTGACGACGGCCCGGCGGCGGCTGGGAGCGCTGGTGTTCACATGCAAGCAGCCGTCGGCGTATGAAACAGCGGATGTGGACTTCCTGCGGCATGTCGCCAACCAGGTGGCGGTGGCCGTTGAGAACGCATTGGCTTTTCAGGAACTCACTGCGCTGAAGGACCAGCTTGCCCAAGAGAAGGCCTACCTGGAGGAGGAGGCTCGAACTGAGAGCCACTTCGGCCAGGTCGTGGGTGATAGCGCAGCGCTGCGACGAGTGTTGAAAGAGGTGGATACAGTCGCACCGACTGACTCGACCGTCCTAGTGCGTGGCGAGACCGGAACGGGCAAGGAACTCATTGCGCGCGCCCTGCACGACCTCAGCCCGCGTCGAGACCGCACCTTCGTTAAGCTCAATTGCGCGGCCATCCCCATGGGCCTACTGGAGAGTGAGTTGTTTGGTCACGAGAAAGGGGCGTTCACCGGGGCCATCAGCCAGAAGGTGGGCCGATTCGAGCTGGGGCATCGGGGCACCCTTTTCCTAGATGAGGTTGGGGACATCCCACTGGAACTTCAACCGAAGCTACTTCGTGTTTTGCAAGAGCAGGAATTCGAGCGCCTCGGTGGAACAAAGACGATTAAGGTGGATGTCCGGCTGGTGGCGGCCACGCACCGCGACCTGGCCAAGATGGTCGCCGATGGCCAATTCCGCAAAGATTTATTTTACCGGCTGAACGTTTTCCCTGTGGTATTGCCGCCCTTACGGGAGCGCCCAGACGATATCCCGCGACTGGTTCGCCACTTCACGCATCAGTTCGCCCGGCGGATGGGCCGACGGATCGAATCCATCCCCTCCGAAGTGATGGACGCCTTGGTTCGATACCCCTGGCCGGGTAACGTCCGGGAACTTCAAAACGTCATCGAACGCGCGGTCATTCTCTCCCCGGGCCTGTCGCTTCAGGTTCCACTCAGTGATTTGCAGCCGGAGGCCGCGCAGGTGCCGGTATCGACCAACGCGGTCATCACCCTGGCCGACGCCGAGCGGGAGCACATCCTCGGCGTCCTCCACGAGACGGGCTGGGTGCTGGCTGGCCCGAAGGGGGCCGCAACCCGCCTGGGGATGAAGCGCTCCACCTTGCAAGCGAAAATGAAGAGGCTCGGTATCTCTCGGCCCGTGTAGTGCCTGCCCATGGGCAGATGTGCCCGCCGGACGGCACTTCGCATCTGGCACTTTCCTTCCATAATGTCGGTTCTCTCGAACCGCCCGCTCCGCAAGTCCCTACTATCCATCACTTTATGAGTCGAAACCGCAGACCGGACCTCGTCGGCATGGCCCTTGCCCTATGACCATCCAGGTAACGGCGCGAAAGGGGACGAACGATGCTGCGAATAACCGTTCACGACGATCCACAGGCTCTCACCTTCCAGCTCGAAGGGTGTTTGACAGGTGTGTGGGTGCAGGAGCTGCAGAAGTGCTGGCAGGACACTCTATCCAGTCGGCGCAGGCCGAACCTTCGCGTCGATCTGACAGGCGTGACTTCGATAGACCCCAGGGGGGAAGACTGCTTGTCGGCCATGCATAGGCAAGGGGCGGAATTTATTGCTGCCGACTGCCTGATGTTGGCCTTCGTGGAGGAGATTACCCAAGCGTCACAGGGTTAGGTCCTAGCGGCCGGCGGAGAGTAGGTGTTATGCGCGGAACAGTACAAACACACAGGAGGAACGATCACATGAACACGTTGATGAAAGACAAAGGGAAGACACCCACTAGCATCGGCTCTCTGGCCCTTCTCACCATTCTGGCATCCCTGCTTCTTAGCGGGTGCAGGGAGGAAATTGTGTCTCCGCCAGTTGTCCGTTCTGTCCGTTCCATCGTCATCGAAAGACATGAAGTGGGAGACCCGGTCGTTCTCACCGGTCATATTCGGGCGCGCGATGAGGTCAGCTTGGCCTTCCGTATTTCGGGGAAGGTGATCGAAAGATCCGTGGACGTCGGCGATACGGTCAAGGCCGGGCAACTTGTCGCAAGGCTCGACGACGAAATGGAGCAAAACGCTCTGCGAGCGGCTTGGGCCGACCTCACGGCGGCGCAGGCTGTCCTTGAGCAGTCGGCGGCGCGCGAAAGGCGGTTCCATGAATTGCTCCGGGAAGGGGCCTCAACGCAAGACGAATATGAAGGCACGTTGCGTCAACAAAAGACGGCGAACGCGCAGGTCCATGCGGCGGAAGCCAGGCTAAAATCCGCGTCCGACCAATTGGGATACACGGAATTGAAATCCGAGGCGGACGGCGTGATCACGGAAAAGGGCGCGGAGCCGGGTGAAGTCGTTCGTGTAGGACAAATGATTCTCACCCTGGCTCGCGAAGAAGGAAGGGACGCCGTTTTCGGCATGCCCGCCCAGGTCATCCGCGAGGGTCTGAGTTTGAATCAAGAAGTCGAGGTCTGGCTCGCGGACAATCCGGACATCAAGGCCATCGGACATATCCGTGAAATCTCACCTCAGGCGGACCCAGTCACAAGGAACCATCAGGTCAAAGTCGGCCTCGTTGATCCTCCGGTTGGAATGTTCTTGGGGGCGACAGCGGTCGGGCACTTGGAGTTACGGACTGCTCCAGTGATCGAAATTCCTTCCTCGGCGCTGATGATGCTGGAAGACAAGCCCGCCGTTTGGGTGATCGACTCCAAGGCTCAACGTGTTTCACTGCGGGAAATCAAAATCGAACGCTATACCCCAGATTCCGTCATCGCAACGGACGGTCTAGTACCCGGTGAGCGGATCGTGACGGCTGGTGTACAGGAACTTCATGAAGGTCAAGAAATCAAACTGTTAGGAGATCCATCATGAAAGGCCTCAACCTATCCGAATGGGCAATCCGCCACAAGTCGCTTGTCATATATTTCATGTTGGTGAGCATCGTGGCCGGGGTCAGCGCTTATGTGAGCCTGGGGCGTAACGAAGACCCGGAATTCACGGTCAAAACGATCGTCGTCCAGACGCTTTGGCCCGGCGCGACCCAGGAAGAAACGATGCAGCAGGTGACCGACCGTATCGAGAAGAAGCTTCAGGAGACGCCCAATCTCTATTACTTGAAGAGCTATACGTTAGCCGGACAGTCGACCGTTTTCGTCAACCTGCTTGAGTCCACCCCGAAGAAAGATGTTCCCGAGTTCAAGTATCAGATCCGCAAGAAAGTCGGCGACATCAAGCAAACTCTCCCGCAAGGGGTCGTGGGGCCGTTCTTCAACGACGAGTTCGGCGACACCTACGGGATCATCTATGGTTTTATGGCCGATGGCTTTTCACACCGGGAACTGCGCGATTATGTGGAGCAGGCACGCTCGCGCATGCTCCAGGTCAAGGATGTCTCCAAAGCGGAAATTCTGGGCGCCCAGGATGAACGGATCTATATCGAGTTTTCCACGCTTCGCCTGGCCGAACTCGGTATGGACCGCATGGAGTTGATCCAGGCGCTTGTCAGCCAAAACGCCGTCGTTCCTTCCGGTGTGATCCAGACCAAGAATGAATCCATGCTCATGGATGTATCCGGCAGGTTTGAGTCCGAAAAAGACCTGCGCCAAGTCAATTTCGTTATCGGCGACGAATTGATGCGCCTGAGCGATATCGCAACCATCACGCGCGGCTACGCCGATCCGCCTCAACCGATATTCCGGGTTAACGGCAAGGACGCCATAGGTCTCGCGCTCTCGATGCGCACAGGCGGCGACATTCTCGCGCTAGAAAAGAACCTGGACCAAGCGATAGAGGAAATCAAATCTGAGTTTCCGGTCGGGATCGAAACATTCCTGGTCTCCAATCAGCCCAAAGTGGTTCACCACGCCGTCTACGAATTCACGAAGTCGCTGTGGGAGGCGATCGCGATCGTCCTCTTCATCAGTTTTCTCAGCCTGGGCCTGCGCGCGGGCATGGTTGTGGCGACCTCGATTCCGTTGGTGCTCGCGATTGTGTTCGTCATCATGCAGGCGCTTGGGATCGATCTGCAGCGCATCTCGCTAGGAGCGCTCATCATTGCGTTAGGGCTGCTGGTCGATGACGCCATGATCACCATCGAGAGTATGGTCACCAAGCTGGAAGAGGGCTGGGATACCTCCCGCGCTGCGACCTTCGCCTACACGTCAACAGCCTTTCCGATGCTCACCGGGACTGTCGTCACGATGCTTGGCTTCATGCCGATCGGCTTTGCCAAGAGCGATGCCGGTGAATACACCTTCACGCTCTTCGCGGTCGTGGTTATCGCCTTACTCGTCTCATGGTTTGTCGCGGTGATTTTTTCCCCGCTCATCGGCACGATGATGCTGTCGCCCAAGCACAAGGGTGAACACGACAAGGGCGATCGGGTCGCGGCCCTGTTCCGGCGCTTGCTACGTCTTACCACGCGCCATTCGAAACTAACGCTCGGACTGACGATTCTGATTTTCTGCGTGTCATTGGGGCTGGCCCCGTTTGTGCCGAGCCAGTTCTTTCCCTCCTCGGACCGGCCCGAGCTGATCGTTGACCTGCGGCTCAGGCATGACGCCTCGATCTACGCGACGGATAAGGCCTCGCAAAAGCTGGACGAAATCCTTCGGGGCGACCCCGATATCGTTCACTGGAGCTCCTACGTCGGACGCGGGGCGATCCGATTTTATCTACCCCTCGACGTGCAGTTGCAGAACGATTTCTTCGCGCAAACGGTCATCGTCACCAAGAGCTTGGAGGCTCGCGAGCTCGTCAAGAAACGCCTCGAAGACACGCTACGGCAAAACTTCCCGGAGGTGGTCGGGCGCGTGTTTCCTCTTGAACTCGGCCCCCCGGTGGGCTGGCCGGTGCAATACCGGGTCAGCGGCGAAGATCCGTACAAAGTCCGCGAAATCGCCGACAAGGTGGCCCAGATCATGGGGACGAGCCCCGATCTGATAAATGTGAATTTCAACTGGATGGAGCCGATTCGCAAGCTCAAGATCCGCGTCAACCAGGATGAAGCCAAGCAGCTGGGACTAAATTCGGCTGCTGTGGCTCAGGCGATCAACGCGGTCGTTTCGGGCATCCCCTCGACCCAAGTGCGCGACAGCATCTATCTGATCGATGTCGTGGTTCGGGCCCAGGAGTCCGAGCGCATGTCGCTGGAGACCATCCGTACCCTGAAAATCCCGTTGCCGAACGGTCGATCCGTTCCGCTCGTGGAGCTGGCCAGCGTCGATTACGAACAGGATTTGCCCCTGATTTGGCGGCGGGACCGGCTGCCCACCCTGACAGTCCAGGCCGAGGTCAAGGAGGGCATGATGCCGGCGACCGCCGTGGATAGCCTGAAAGAAGGGATATCGGATTTGAGGAAACAACTGCCTCTCAATTACAAGATCGTTGATGGCGGTAGCGTTGAGGATAGCGCAAGGGCGCAGGCGTCCGTCTTGGCGGTCTTCCCGTTCATGATCATCCTGATGATGACGGTTCTGATGATCCAGATGCAGAAATTCAGCCACATGTTCCTGGTCTGCAGCGTGGCGCCGCTGGGCGTCATCGGAGTCGTCCTTGCCTTGCTGGCCACGCAGAAGCCGATGGGGTTCGTCGCAATGCTGGGGGTCGTGGCGCTGATCGGCATGATCGTTCGCAACTCGGTCATCCTCGTTCACCAGATCGATGTCGAAAAAGAAAAGGGGCTTTCGGATTGGGACGCCGTCATCGAAGCCACTGTCCTCCGCTTCCGTCCGATCATGCTGACGGCGGTGGCGGCCATCCTGGGCATGGCGCCCATCGCGCCCACCGTTTTCTGGGGTCCCATGTCCTACGCCATCATGGGTGGGCTGGCGGTAGCCACAGTGCTCACGCTGCTCTCTCTGCCTTCGCTTTATGTCATCTGGTTTAGAGTCCACGAAAAACAGACGCCAGAAAAAGAAGGAGCGGAATCATGAGCCGCACGCTGACAACCGAACCGAGCCGGCATATGGGCGATTTCGAGACAAGCGGGATCGAACTCCGCCTCCGCCATTCCGTGCGCCTTGGCATTTGGAAACGACTGTTGTGGCGTTTTGTACCAGCCGCGCTGATGTTTGTGATCCTCGGTTCAGCGCTGCTTGAGGCGGCGAAGCGGATTCCACCAGTCGGTGGCGCGCTTCAGTCGCCCGCCATCGTATTGTTGTTCACTGTCGCGATTCTGTTTCCGTTGATCGTCCTCTCCGCCAGGAAAGTGCTCGCCTTGACGGTCGGTTTTGAAATGGCGCATCTGGAACTGCTCGGAGTCTTGAGCAGCGCCATCGCGAAGCGCGACGACGCCACCGAGGAGCACAATCTCCGGGTCGCCATCATGGCCGTTCACTTGGCGGTCGCCGCCGGATTAGACCCGCGCCTGATCCGGGGTCTATTCGTCGGCGCTTTGCTGCACGACATCGGAAAAATCGGAGTTCCCGACGGTATCCTTCTCAAACCTGGAAAGCTCTCGCCGGATGAACGGCGGGAAATGGAACGACACGTCGTTTACGGAGACGAGATCCTCCAAGACTCGACTTGGCTTCACGGGGCGGGCCGGGTGGTCCATTGCCACCACGAGCGCTTCGACGGAGGCGGCTACCCCGAGGGGAGAAAGGGGTTCGAGATTCCGCCAGAAGCGCGGCTTTTCGCAATCGTGGATACGTTTGACGCCCTGACCTCCGAGCGTCCTTACAAACAGCCAATAGGATTGGAGGGGGCATTGCGCATAATGGAGCGCGAACGAGGCGCGCATTTCGATCCGGCCTATCTGGACGCTTTCAAGAAAATAGCAGGGGCCTTGTATACCAAAGTCGTGTCCATCGGGTCAGAAGACCTCAAGGAATTGGTTTTGGAGTTAATTGAGAGGTACTACACCAAAGTTGATCCGAGAAGGCTTGAAATATGACTCGCATCCGCGCAGCAGGCTCGGCATCCGCTTTCGCATTGCGGGGCCGGCGCAAGCAGAGTCCTCACAGTCGGATCGGTTTGCGATCTCAAAGAGACCAGACGACCCGATGAAACCGAGACCACAACACCCCCAAACCCAAGCGACCCACCGGCCCGAATTCCGCGAGGCCGATAACCCCATCAGTAAAAACCCACCCAACCCCTCGGCAACGGCAACCGTTGCCCCTTTTTTCCCGCCCTGGAGGCCCCACTTCCAGAGCGGAAAAGAAGGACAGAGCCATTTGATCAGAGACCGTTTCGGGTCGTGCGGAAGGATCTCGGAAAAGACATCAATTGGCCTGACAAAGCGCGAGCGGCTTATTGAGATTTCGTAAAGGACCGCCCGATGTTCCCATTGCCACTCGTCAGTCATTTTTTTCACGAGTGCAATTTTAGTGCAATTTTGCCCTTCGCAAGGGTCGTTTTTGCGCCGTGCAGGGGTGGTGTGAACGTGGCCCAGTTCTCGATTCACTGGGGAATCCTCGATTTTTCGAGGAATTGGAGGGGGTTTTCAGTGCCCGAATCCCCTTCCCAAGCTGAGGGTCGCGGGTTCGAGCCCCGTTTCCCGCTCCATTTAACCTCAGCAAACTCAAGGTCTTCTGCCGGTTGACCTACAAGCCCTAATCGATCCGGACACCTTGGTTTTGCCATTTTGTTGCCATTTTTTTCCAAGTCCCAGTAAGGCTGCTTCCACTCTGGCCACGACTTGCGTCCGGAAGCGTTCCTGAAGGTCGTCCTCACTGGGCGTGACATAGTGCTTGTCGGTCACTGACTTCGCGCTATGTCCCAGGTACCGCTCCAACGCGTAGCCGCCCCAACCCTCCCGGATGGCTTCTGTTGGAAGAGTCCGCCTCAAGCCTTTCGGCTCAACCTCTCGACCGGGAAACACCTTCCGTAGGCAACGGCCAATCGCCTTGGCGTACGAAGTCTGGTCTTCGTACGCCGCCATGATTCTATCCCCGTTGCGAGGAGCTGACTTAAGGACCGACAAGACCCGCGTTGGCAACGGCAGCCTGCGAACTGAAGACAGGTTCTTCACGACTCCGTCCACCGTGATGAAGCCTCTTTCCAGATCAACCCGCTCCCAGCGAAGTCTCCAGGCTTCGCGCAATCTCAACCCACAAAGGCCTTGAGGAGCCACGCCCGGTGCAAGGTTCCTCCACAGATCATCCCTTTCGAGGCAAGCCAGGAACTCACTTATCAAAAACCGAGAATCTGTCCAAAGAACACCAAGGGGTTCCCACAACGGGATGAATATCAATCAAAGGGTGATTGCCATACATGGACTTCACATAACAGGTAGCTCGACCAGGATTACGACCTCGCTTGACGCACCTTGTCGATGCCGTTCAGCCAGCCTTTCTTAACCCCATCTTCTTCATTCGAGATACCAAAGTGGTGGGTTTCAATCCTAATAGAATCGCTGCGCCATCCGCCCCATAGATTTTCCAGTTGGTGGCTCTTAAAGCAGCCAGATAATTGTCGCGTTCGCGTCTCCGCATTTCCTCCTCCGAGACAATTTCGGCCTCTGCCAGAGAGGTCAATGAAACTTTTGGATCGGAATCGTCGTCCTCCGGTAAGTCGAGGGAGAGCCCGCCGCGACGGGACCTTATCACAGCCCTTTCGATAACGTTTTGGAACTCGCGGATGTTGCCCGGCCAATCGTAGCGCTGAAGTTTATAGAGGTGATTCCTCGTCAAACGAGGTTCAGGCAAGTTCAGTCGCTTCGCGGACTGCTCCAGGAAATGTCGGGCAAGGAGCGGGATGTCTTCCTTCCGCTTGCGCAGGGGAACGATGTCGATTGGAAATACGTTGAGGCGATAGTAGAGATCGGATCGAAATCGACCCGCTTCCACCTCCTCGCGCAAGTTCCGATTGGTAGCTGCAATCAGGCGTATGTCGACTTTTCGAGTCCGCTCCTCTCCCACTCGCTCGAATTCCCCTTCCTGTAACGACCGCAGGAGTTTGCTCTGTAGATCGAGTGGGATTTCTCCGACTTCATCCAGGAAGAGCGTTCCCCCATTGGCAAGTTCGAAACGGCCGACTCGGTCTCTCACCGCTCCAGTAAAACTTCCCTTGACGTGGCCAAAAAACTCGCTTTCATAAAGTTCCCGGGGGATCGATGCACAATTGACCTTGATGAGGGGGCGGTTTGATCGCGAGCTGCGGCGGTGGATTTCGCGGGCAACCAATTCCTTTCCAGTTCCACTCTCACCCAGAATTAGAACGGTGGAGTCGGTTGGCGCCACTAGATCGATCTGTTGCGCAATCGACTGAAGCGCGGGACTGTGACCGACCATTTCTCCGAAAGCATGCGTCTGTTGTACTTCTTCCTGGAGATACTCGTTCTCGAGCTCTAATTGTTCACGCAGGGACTGAATCTCCTCCCACGCTCTCGCGTTCGCGATCGCCGAGGCGGCGTGATCGGCGATCATCCGCATCCAATCCAGACAGGCATCTCCGATGCGCGTTCGACTAAAGAGTCCGAGGACCCCCATCACTTCACCGCGATGAATTAAAGGTTGCCCTCCGAAACCCCGCACGCCCTCGGCCTCCACCCAATCCGGCCGCGCTACCCACTCGCTTTCCACCGAGAGGTCCGGAACCTCGAGCGGCTGGCCGGTCGCGGCAATCCGGCCCACTTTCCGAACACCGATCGGAAAGCGTCGAAAATCTCCATTCAGACGGCGACACCTGTCGTCCGGATCCACGATGGAGTTACCCGCTCCGGCGACTAGATGAAGACAGAAAGACCGGTCGGGACACTCTTTGGCGAGCGGACAGGTTTCGCACCCTTCTCCGGGACGGATTAACCAAATTCGTGCCAGGACAACCTCCGGCGCCGCACTGAGTCGGGTGACGATAAGGTCGAGCAGACTTTCCAGGTGATGCTCCTGGGCCAAATCGAGTATTAGCCGCTTCGGGTCCGAGAAGAGAGGAGACGTTTTGGGGAATTCGACCATTCCCAAAGCTAACACGAAATATCGAGAAATGGCAACGAAACTCCGTTGTCCAACGAGACATCGTTGCGGATGAACCTCAAACGATGTGACTTTAACCAATTGTGACTATTGGACTTATCGGTCTCCTACATGGTTGGCACGAACCCCGCACTAATGGGAAGCAAGTCGGCCAGAGATTCCTGGCGGTCATCCAAAAAGAAAGTGGGAAAAACTCATGAAGAGACTTCAAGCGATCTCAATCGACCAAGCGACCGGTAAAGCGAAGGAACTCCTTTCGGGCGTCAAAGCAGAACTCGGTAGGCCTCCCAACCTCCTGCAGGTGATGGCCAACTCACCCGCCGTGTTGGACGCCTACCTCCGTTTCAGCGCGGCGCTCCAATCCGGCGAACTCTCGGCCAAAGACCGCGAACGCATCGCTCTCGCGGTGGGAGAAGCGAACGCGTGCGAGTACTGCCTTTCCGCTCACTCCGCGATTGCGAAAAGCGTGGGGCTGACCCCCGATCAGATTGTGTGCGCGAGGCAAGCGCGGCAAGAAGACTCCAGGACAGAGGCACTGCTTCGATTCGCCCGAGCCGTGGTGGACCACCGGGGCGAAGTATCCGACGAGTCTTTCGAGGCCGTACGGGGCGCGGGTTGGAGCGATGGAGAGATCGCCGAGGTCGTCGCGAACGTCGCTCTCAACATCTTTACCAACTACATCAACCACGTTGCGGGAACGGAGATTGATTTTCCGATTGCCCTCCCACTGGAAGCAACAAACTCGGGCTGTTGTTCTAAGGAAAGAGCTTGCGCGGCCTAAGTCGTCATGCCGCGCCCAATGGAAGAGGAAGTCCCACCGGTTCGAACCATGAATTCAAGGAGAAAGACAAATGAGCCATTACCATACAAAGGCGATCGTCCTGTTCTTGTCGATCGCATCCTTCACATTCGCCCAGTCCGGGCTCTCGTCTCATGCCGCGCAGGCCGACCCGGGAAACGGAGTCCGCTATAAGACTGTCGAGGTCCAAGGGCTCGATATTTTCTATCGCGAAGCCGGATCCAAAGACAATCCAACGCTGCTTCTGCTTCACGGCTTTCCGACCTCTTCGCATATGTTCCGTGATTTGATCCCCCGATTATCCGATCTCTTTCACCTTGTGGCGCCGGATTACCCCGGTTTCGGATACAGCTCCGCGCCGACTGTCAATGAGTTCGAATACTCCTTTGACAATCTTGCGGATTTGATGGAGAAGTTCACGGCCGCTGTGAGTTTGGAATCGTACAGCCTCTACCTGATGGATTACGGCGCGCCGATCGGGTTTCGTCTTGCGACCCGTCATCCTGAAAAGGTGGAATCCCTCATCATCCAAAATGGAAACGCCTACGAAGAGGGACTCCGCGAGTTCTGGGACCCGCTTCGGGCCTATTGGAAGGAGAAGACCGAAATCAACGCCGCGCCATTGAGAGACTTGCTTACAATGGAAGCCACAAAGTGGCAGTACACTCAAGGGGTAGGCGACATCGAGAGGATCAGCCCGGACACGTGGGGGCATGTCCAACCGCTCCTGGAGCGTCCCGGAAATAGAGCGATTCAACTGGAACTGTTTTATAGTTACGGTTCCAATCCGCCACTCTATCCGATTTGGCAAGCGTACTTTAGAAAGTATCAGCCGCCGACTCTGGTCGTGTGGGGGAAGAACGATCCGATCTTTCCCGCCGAAGGGGCGTACCCGTACAAGCGGGATCTCCAAAATATCGAATTCCATCTGTTGGATACCGGACATTTCGCGCTTGAAGAGGATGGCGATTTCATCGCCCAAGCCATTCGCCGCTTCCTCGTGAACGGGCCTGAACAGGGTCAGGCGCCAGGTAACCAACGAGATCAAACGGCGCGGAAAGATTACCAATGAACGAAAGGAGAACTATCATGAATCTCAATACAAAAACGGCTATCGTCACCGGCGCCGGAAGTGGTATCGGATTGGCCGTCGCGGAGACTTTTGTTGGGGAAGGAATCAATGTCGTTCTCAATGGCCGCACTGTCGACAAACTGGCGCGGGCCGCCGCCCAGATCGATCAACCCGGTCGACTCGCGATCGTCGGGGGCGACATTACACGACCCGAGACCGCCGAGCGTCTAGTTGATGCGGCGGTTGGGCGCTTCGGCCGAGTCGACATCCTCGTGAACAACGCGGGAATCTTTCACACCAAATCCTTCACGGAGTATACGGTCGAGGAGCTGGATCTTTTTCTCGGCTATCTGCGTGGGACATTTGTCCTTTCTCAAGCCGTCGTGCGTCAGATGCGGGCGCGGGGCGAGGGCGGCGTGATCGTCAACATCGGCACGATCCTAACCTCCAACGGTGTTCACGGCGTTCCTTCGAGCGCCCCCATCGCAGCCAAAGGGGGGATCACCGCGCTCACCAAGAACTTATCGGTCGAACTGGCGAGCGAGGGAATCCGCATTAACGCGGTCGCACCGGGTGTGGTTCCCACACCGCTTTACGGAGAATTGACCGGTGAACAACTCCAATCTCTAAACCACATGCAACCGCTGGGCCGTTACGGAACTCCGCAGGACATCGCCGACGCGGTTCTTTACCTCGTGAAAGCGAGTTGGGTAACCGGCGTCATCCTACCGGTCGATGGCGGTGTCGACGCGGGCGGCGACGGCGCCTACCATGGCGCGCGCGAAAACGCTGGATGACAGCCGTCGCCGGCCATCGGCTTGCGGAGGATATGCTGTATACAGTCGCCTCCCTGCCGCGAGTAGACTGCGAGGGAGGCCCTCCGTGTCCTTTTGCCGAGGACGTCGATGCGGCCAAGGAGAAGAAGGAGGACGTATTGAGATGCCATCTCCCCTTGCACTATCAGTACTTGTAACCCTTTGCCCGCCTGAAGCATGTTCGCTTCAGCCTTACCCCATCCAGGCCGACACAGCTGTGTGGGATGGGGGGAACGGCGCAGCCTGTCGAAACACTGCTTGAAGGTTTGGACCGGAGCCACCTGCGGCGGCAAGAAGTCGAGCAGGTCCTGGCCCAGGGCGCCGAGGCCATCATCTACCTCAATCTGACCCTGTCCGCGCGACTGAGAGACCTCCAAGCCGCCCATCCGATTGCGCCCAGCACCCCCTCCAGCCAAATCCCTTCCTTCAAGAAACCCAACTCCGCCACGCGGCGCAAGAAATCCCCCGGACGCAAACCCGGCCACGAAGGCGCACGGCGTGCGAAGCCGATGCGCATCGAGCGCACCAAAGAGCACACCCTGGAGCGCTGCCCCGAATGCGGCGGTCCGGTCGCTCCACCCTCCGAGAAACGCTCCCGCGTCATCGAGGACATCCCCGTCGTCCAACCCGAAACCATCGAACACATCATCCCGCGCTGCTATTGCTCCAATTGCCGCAAACTCGTCGAACCGATCGTGCCCGACGCCATGTCCCAGGCGCGACTCGGTCATCGCGTCGTGGCCCTCTCCGCCTGGCTCCACTACGGTCTCGGCAACTCCCTCTCGCAGATCACCGAGGTCCTCAACTCGCATCTCCAGATCAAGATCAACCCCGGCGTGCTCATGCGCAAGAACTCCTTTCATAACATGAGCGCCGATGGCGCGACCACTCAGGCCGTCCTCATGACTCTCTACCGCACACTCAAGTTGCGCGGGCGCGATCCCATCGAGACCCTCGTCTCCTCTCTCCGACGTTACCTCTCCGACAATTTCTCCCTCCCACCCCTCCCAACCGTCAACATCCCTTCAGACGGGTAAAGGGTTGCAATCGCAGATGGAATCGCGGGGGGACGTAATGTGTTCCCCTGGAATTGTCTTTTCCAAGAGGCGATCTTCACCCGTGCGCTTGAAGGGGCGTGGGCAATGAGAGGTGTAGGGGGTGTGGCATGGGAGAGGGATACCGGTCGATGCGGCACTCCATCAAAGACTGATGTGCGTGCGGATCGACTGGGAGATAATCATACGTTGCGTTTTCCTAGGTCCTTCAAGAGTTGCCCGAAGCCCGTCAGCAATTCGCCGAACTTCTCGGCGGTCGCTTCATCGGGCAGAGAGAATCGGAGCTCAGGCGCTCCCGTTTGCTCCATCCGAGCAAGTATATTCGCGAGCGGCAAGGCCGCGACGTTCGGCTTGGAAGGCTCGGCTTGCATCACCTGACCGAGTTTGCCGAGGAATTCGATTCCAGCCGATATCAACTCGCTCCAGATTTGTTGCTGGGGCACGGGGCTCGGAGCCTGACTTTCCATTTCCTCGGTCGAGGGGTCGGTACTAAGGCTGACATCCCCGTCCACGTCGGGTGTGGATTCCCGGACGGGAATCGATTCGGACACCTTTTCCACGGTTTCCATGAATCTCTTCATCTTGACGTCGCCGAGGAATACGTTGCTCTCTCCCCCATCCAAAACTCCCTCGAACATCGCCGATTTGAATTTGAGGACGCCTAACATGCCGTGTTCGATACTTCCTTTCGATATGAAATGGTGAACCTGAACATGGCGATGTTGCCCGAGGCGATGAACACGCCCGACGCGCTGTTCGAGAACGGCCGGGTTCCAGGGCTGGTCCATGTTGATGACGACAGAGGCCATCTGCAGGTTCAGTCCCACTCCACCCGAATCGGTGCAGAGCAGGATGCGGCAACCGGGGTCCTTCTTGAACTGTTCGATGGCCTGTTTGCGCTGCTTGTTATCGAGCGAACCATTGTAGTAGCTATAAGGTCGTTTTTCCCCTTCCAACCTGCGGATTAAGAGCTCATGGGTTCCCAGCCATTGGCTGAAGATGACGACCTTGTTTTCCTCGAATTCGAGGATGTCGTCGAGCAGGATGGCGCACTCGTCCATCTTCGGCCCGTGGTCGGTGACTTTGTCGATCAGATAGGTGCTGTTGGCCGCCATCCGCATGTACTGAAGCGCGATCATCAGTTTTCGCTTCTCCTGCTCGGTGAGGAACCCTTTGCGGCGCCACTTGGCGACGATATGCGCCACGATTTCCCGGTTTTCTTCGTGGATTGCCCGCTGCTGATCTGTCATCTCGAAGAAATAGTGTTTGTCGGTGCGTTCAGGCAATTCCTGGAGCACCTCCTTCTTGCGTCGCCTGAGCAATACGGGAGACAGCGTCTCTTGAATCCGGTGGAGGTTCCGGTAACCTACGACTTTCCCGGCCTCGTCGGTTTCCTGGTGGTTGCTTAAGAAACGAAACAAAGGACCGAGGCGGTCGCGGTCGACAAACTCCATGATCGAATGCAGCTCCGCGAGTCGGTTTTCGAGCGGAGTTCCTGTCAGGACGATGGCATAATTCGAGCTGATCTTCTTGATCGTTTGCGCGCGGCGGGTTTCCCAGTTCTTGATCCGTTGTGCCTCATCCAAAATGACGACATCCGGATTCCAGCGGCTAATGGGGTCCAAGTCCCGGTGAACGATTTCGTAGTTGACGATCTTGTACGAGTGATCCTCACGGTACAGATCGCGCCGGGTGACGTACGAACCTTCAACGACTGCCGCGGTCCGATCGGTGAAACGCAAGATTTCCTCCAACCACTGATGCTTGAGCGCGCTAGGGCACACAACCAACACCCGGTCGGCACCGACCGTTTTTGCCAAAATCTCTACGGCGGCGATCGATTGGATCGTCTTGCCTAAACCCATGTCGTCTGCCAGAAGACATCGCCCCACCTTGGCTGCGAAAAGCGCTCCCCGTTGTTGATACGGATAAAGTTCGACTTTTAAGAGCTTGTCGAATCCTCGTATGGAGCCATTGCTCCGGAATTCCTTATCGATTCTCGAGCGACGATTCTCGTCGTCGCGCAGGCGAGCGATAAAATCCAATGCGTCGTCGTAGATCCGAATCTCGTGTTCGGAGGCGGAGGCGGCCCGGACAAACTTTTCGAACTCGAAGGCGGTCTCTTCGCGAAAATCTCCTTCACATCCAAAGAATCGTTCGGCTAGAGGTCGCATGGGGGGAGGGAATTCTGATCCGGCTTGAAAACGGACTCGGCGCCTGGCCCCGTATTGTAAGAACACTTCCGAAAAGGGCGGGCGAAATCCCTTCTTAAATGCGGCTTTGGCGCCTCGCTTCCGATGCAGTTTGGCGAGCAACCATTCGATGTGTTTACAGGTTCCGAGTGTGTTGACTGCGAAGTCCGGACAAGAGCAGAAGTTCGTTCCCAGTTCCATCCCACGGACCGCCACACGGTATGTTCGGCCACTCGCGGGATTGGTCACCGCGAATTCGGAGAAGATCGGTTCCTTCCCCAAGTTCTTGAAATCAAACCTCTGTTCGACGGCGTACTCACGACGCAGCGCGATCTGCCACTCCTCGAGTGACATCTCTTTGGGCTTGCGTGTGCGCGGAGTGCGTTTGGGGGTCTGCTTCACCCTCCTGCGCATTGGCTTCTTTCCCATGGGTCATCCCGCTCCGATGTCAACGAATCGCCTCAAGGTCTAGGGTCGAGATCTTACCGGAATGGAAGCTCGGATTCGAGCGTCCGCCTTGCTTTCGAAAACAGGAATCGGATAGGAGATTGTCCTGCCCTTCGCCAGTTGGGCTCTTCGTCTTTGGTCAGTGCAATTCTGGTTCAACTTGGTCTTTCCCAAACGTGGCTTTTGCGCGGTGGAGGGGTGGTGGGAACGTGGCTCTGGTTTCGATTCATTTGGGAAACCTCGATTGTTCGAGGAAATGGAGTGGCTTCTGGAGGCCCAGATCCGCTTCCCAAGCCGAGGGTCGCGGGTTCGAGCCCCGTTTCCCGCTCCAGCCCGCCGCAGCCCCGACCCTCCCTGATCGCTTCCGTGCGTATCGCCCAATTCACTCGTCCCTCCTGCCAGACCTGTTCCGTGATACAATGCTCTCGTGGCTAAGAAGGATTGGCCACATTTCAAGCCGATATCGCCATGAGGAGTTATGCCAGATGTCAAGCGCAGTGGACGGAAATCAGGTTATGGGGGATAGCTCATCGCCTGATGTTTCCAGCGACGGGAGCGATGAGAGGGGCTTTACAGAGGATGTCGGCGAGCACGAGTTGAGAATCCTTCAAGCCCTTCGCCGAATCATGAGGGCCATCGACCTTCATTCCAGGAATCTGCTTGCGAACCACAGAATCACGGGACCCCAGCTGATCACTCTGCTGGCGGTGTTCGAGCGAGGACCCCTGACATCGGCGGAAATAGCGCGCCGGATCCATCTAAGTCCAAGCACGATGGTGGGAATTCTTGATCGGCTGGAGGAGAAGGCGCTGATCCGACGTGTTCGCCACGAGGAGGATCGACGGAGGATCCTCATTCACCTGACCGAGAACGGCAGAGAATTATTGAAGAGGGCGCCCTCACCTCTTCAGAGCAGACTTGCCCAAGCGCTATCATCTTTGAGCAGCCTTGAGACGTCCACCATCGCCCGTTCGCTGGAGCGTGTGGTTGAGCTTATGGGGGCCAGCGCGCTGGATGCGGCCCCGATGTTGGTCTCGGGTCCGATTCGGGAGCAGAATGCCGATCCCCAACCGGATCACCCTCGCGCCGCCGGGGACTGTCCGGAAGTGATCCATTCGGAGATGTCCCACATGTGAACCACTCCCCTGAATTCCTCGAGAATAGAACCTACCTGGATACTCTCCCCCTGTCTTGCTTCATCGTAACCTCCCGATGCCCCTTGTCTTGCGCCCAATTGAGTGAATTCCACCGGCTTGATGTTGACAAACTTCAGGGTTGGAAATATGATTGGTGTACATATCATTTGTGTCGCAGTCAGATCACCTCAAAGGATAAGTGTGATTAGCGAACGAAATTCCATTCGTCTCAGGAAACCTGCCCTAAGCGATGGGCCCCGAATCTGGAGGCTGGTCCGGTCCTGCAGGAACATGGACCTGAACTCCTTGTATTCATATCTCCTTCTTTGCAGCCACTTCCGGAACACCTGTGTCGTGGCGGAGGCCGATTCGGAGATCGTGGGGTTTGTCTCCGCCTATAAACCTCCCAATGAAAGGGGGGTCCTGTTTGTGTGGCAGATTGTGGTGAGGGAAGAATCCAGGGGGCGGGGGCTGGCCAAGCGGATGCTGGCCCAAATCCTCCGCTCATCCTCCTGCGGGAACATCCGCTATCTGAAAACAACGGTTTCGCCTGCCAACCAAGCCTCCAAAGCCCTGTTTCTTTCGATGGCCAGAGAGCTGGGAGCGGCTTGCGCCGAGGAGCCGTTGTTTCCCGCTGACCTTTTCGAAGATCAAGCGCACGAGGAGGAGAACCTGCTGCTCATCGGGCCATTCAACGACCACAAAGCGCGTCGAAAGGAGGGAAAAGATGAGGGTCCATGAGAGGCTCGAATCGCAGGTGAGAGGATACTGCCGCTCTTTCCCGACGATCTTCACGACGGCAAAGGGCGCTCAGCTCTTTGACTGGAAAGGCCGTCGCTACATCGACTTCCTCTGCGGGGCGGGTTCTCTGAACTATGGTCACAACAATCCGGAGATTAAAGAGGCTGTCATCGAGTACCTGCTCAGTGATGGAATCCTCCATGGACTCGATCTCGCCACCGAGGCGAAGGAACGTTTCTTGGATGTCTTCGAGGGGCTGATCCTCAAACCGCGGAACCTCGAATACAAGATTCAGTTTACGGGTCCCACCGGCGCCAACGCGGTGGAAGCCGCTTTCAAATTGGTGAGGAAGGCGACGGGCCGGAGGAACATCATTTCCTTCACGAACGGTTTTCACGGCGTGACCCTGGGGGCTCTTGCCGCGACAGGCAATTCTTACTACCGGCGGGCCGCAGCCACGACCCTTGGCGAAACCACATTCATGCCCTATGACGGGTACTTCGGTCCGGACTTCAACACACTCGAATACATCCGGAAGGTCCTGACGGACGGCAGCAGCGGGGTCGATCTCCCCGCGGCGTTCATCGTGGAAACGGTTCAAGGCGAAGGCGGCCTGAACGCGGCTTCCGCCGGGTGGCTCCGAGGGCTACAAGCCCTGGGAAGGGAATTGGGGATCCTCCTCATCATCGATGACATTCAAGCCGGTTGCGGTCGCACGGGAACTTTCTTCAGCTTCGAGGGTTTCGGGATTATTCCGGACATTGTCCTTCTCTCGAAATCGTTAAGCGGGTACGGCCTGCCCATGTCGGTGGTTCTGATCAGGCCAGACTTGGACATCTGGGAACCGGGGGAACACAACGGCACATTTCGCGGAAACAACCTCGCCTTTGTTTCGGCGGCCAAGGCCATCGAAATTTATTGGGGAGACGATTTGTTCTCTCATGAAATCGGGAAGAAGGCGGAAATCCTTTCGGATCGCCTCGCGGAGATCATACCCTTCGACACCGAGGCGGAGTTCGAGCCGAGAGGACGGGGTCTTATCCAAGGGATCGAGTGTGCGCCCGCCTCGATTGCAGACCGGGTGAGCCGAGCGGCCTTTGAACGAGGGTTGATCATCGAGACATCCGGCGCCGACAGCCAGGTTATCAAGTGCCTCCCGCCGCTGACCATCGAGGTTTCAATCTTGACGAGGGGGCTGGACATACTTGAGGACAGTCTCCAGGCGGTTCTGACGGATGGAAGCGGGAGGCAATTCCACGCTCCACCTCCGGGGCGTCCTCAGAATTCCCGTTGGGTCAGCGTTCCGACGGCCACAGAGGTGTACAGCCGATGATTGTGCGGACGCTCGAAGAGGTGGCGGGATCGGAGCGGGAGATCAGGACCGAACACTGGACGAGCATGCGCCTGCTGCTTGAGGAGGATGGGATGGGATTCTCCCTGCACGAAACCGCCATTATGGCCGGATCGGAGCTCCCCATGACCTATCGGAATCATCTCGAGGCGGTTTACTGTGTCGAGGGCCTGGGAGAGGTTGCGGATGTCTCAAGCGGCAAGACCCATCCGATCGGCCCAGGGACCGTCTATGCGCTGAACGACCACGACAGCCACATTCTGAAAGCGCTAACGCCCCTTCGACTTGTCTGCGTCTTCAACCCCGCGCTTGTCGGACCTGAGGTTCACGACGAATCCGGAAGTTACCCTGCTCTCAGCGCCTTTGCGGTCCGGGAGGAGTCCGTATGATTGGGTCGGCAAGAACCACGCCGGACGTCTATCCGTCGCGGAATGGTACCACAACAAGCTGGATTCCACGACGCGAGCCGGTGGTATACGGTCCGACCGGTGACATCATCGGACCTCCTCTCGACAGGCAGTCGGTTAGAAGCTACGAAGAGAGCGGATACGTTGTCCTTGACGGGCTCATCTCGGAGCAAGAAACCACCGCCTTGCGGCGGGAGGTCGAAAGCCTGGCTTCATCGGACTGGGTTCGAGGTCAGCCATCCTCGGTCACCGAGCCAGGGAGCAATGAGCTGCGCTCTCTCTTCTCGATACACACCCTGTATGCCCCTTTCCGCGAACTCGCCGAGGACCCGCGCATCTTGGACATCGTCCGGCTTCTCCTGAACGATGAAGTCTATATTCACCAATCCCGAATCAACATCAAGCCCGCGTTCTTCGGGAAGGAGTTCTTCTGGCACTCGGACTTTGAGACCTGGCATGTCGAGGATGGAATGCCCGGCATGCGGGCGATCAGCTGTTGCATCAACCTAACCGACAACACCCGCTTTAACGGCCCGCTGATGCTGATTCCAGGCTCTCACAAGCATTTTGTTCCATGTGTGGGGGAAACGCCGCGAGATCATTACAGAGCCTCCCTCAAGAGACAGCAATATGGGACGCCCGATCCGGGCAGCCTTTCCCGGCTGATTGGAATGGGCGGTATTGTCTCCGTGGAATCGGGGTGCGGATCCGCGCTCTTGTTTGACTGTAACCTAATGCATGCGTCCTCGGGTAACCTCTCACCATGGCCGCGCACAAACCTCTTCTTCGTCTATAACGCGGTCTCGAATCAACTAGTGGACCCCTTCTCCGGGCTACCTCCCCGCCCGGACTTTATCGCAACTCGAGGTGAACCGGCCTCTCTCGGGCGGAGGTGAGGAATGCGGCTCCGGGGTCTGCTGTTCACGGTTGTCGCGGCCGTTCTCCACTGTTCCTGTAGCTCCAATCAGGACCCCGAGGGCGCGGTGGAGGGACGCAAGCAGACCCTTGATCGGATTCGCCGGGAAGGGGTTGTGCGGATCGGATACGCCAACGAGGCTCCTTACGCATACCTTGATCAATTGTCGGGGCGTGTGACCGGGGAGGCGCCCGAGATTGCCCGCGTGGTCTTGAAGAGGATGGGGGTGGAGAAGGTCGAAGGGGTCCTTACCGAATTCGGCTCGTTGATCCCGGGATTGAAGGCGAGGAGGTTCGACATCATCGCGGCCGGTATGTACATCACGCCGGCGCGGTGCGCGCAAATCCTTTTCTCCAACCCCACTTACAGTGTCGGGGAAGCCTTCATGGTGCTTGCGGGGAATCCGCTTTCCCTCCACGGCTACGAGGATGTCGCCGGCAATCCGGAAGCGCGCTTGGGAGTTGTGGCCGGAACGGTCGAGAGAGAGTACGCCAAAAAGTGCGGCATCCCGGATGACAGAATCCTGATCTTCCCTGATCCCATGAGCGCATTGGCCGGACTGCGCGCGGGAAGGATCGAAGCGTATGGTGGGACAAGCCTTACCATCAACGATCTGATGAGCAAGACCACATCAAGCGATATTGAAAGAGCGAATCCTTTCTCGGATCCGATCATCGATGCGAACGCGATCCGCGGGTATGGCGCATTCGGCTTTCGACTGGGGGATGAGCCCCTGGTCGAGGCCTTCAACAGGGAATTGGCGGCGTTTATTGGGACTCCTGAACACCTGGATCTCGTCACTCCGTTTGGGTTCGGCAAGGAAGAGCTTCCGGGGCCGGTCACCGCGGGAGACCTTTGCGGCCGGTCCGCGCGCGCAAAGAGCGGAGACGCCGCGCGGGGGTGAGTGGAGTGACCATCGACCTCGAACTCCTGCCGCCGCTCTTCAAGGGTTTGACTGTCACCATTCAGATCTTTTCGGGCGCGGCGGGGGTTGCCGTTGTGGCGGCTTTGGGCGGTGGGCTGGGGCGACTCTCGGGCAGGTGTTGGATCAGGGCTCCCGCAACATGCTATATCGAAGTGTTTCGCGGGACCTCGGCCTTGGTGCAGCTCTATTGGGTTTTCTATGTGTTACCTTTCTTCGGAATCGAGATCGGCGCGATGGCCGCCGGGATCCTGGTTCTGGGATTGAACGCGGGCTCGTACGGCGCGGAGATCGTCCGAGGCTCCATCCTGGCGGTTCCTCGGGGCCAGATCGAAGCCGCCATCGCCCTGAATCTGACCCCCTTTCAGCGGATGTGGAGAATCGTTCTCCCACAGGCAGCCGCCGCGATGATCCCTCCCGCGACCAACACCCTGATTGAGTTGCTGAAGAACACCTCGCTGGTTTCGCTCATCACCATCGCGGATCTGACATTCCAAGGGCAGATCATCCGCGCCTCCACCCTGAAGAGCGCTGAAGTGTTCCTCCTGCTGCTCGCCCTCTATCTCGCGCTTTCAATGGTGATTCGAACCTTCATGCGCCGGATCGAGAAGAGATACTCCTTGAGTTGGAGACCCGTCGGAGGCCTGACGTGAGAATCGACTGGGGGGCGGCGTGGAGCGCGCTGCCGGTCTTGCTTCAGGGACTCCTCGTCACTCTTCAGGTGACTCTTCTCGGGATGTCGCTGGCGCTTCTTCTCGGTCTCGTCTGGACACTGTCCCGGCGATCCCCCCGCCGATGGATATCCTATCCGGCGGCTGGGTTCGTTGAGGCGATCCGGAGCACGCCCCTCTTGGTTCAAGTGTACTTCCTGTTCTATGTGCTTCCCAGTTACGGGATCAGACTCAGTCCCCTCGCGACTGGGGTGGTCGCCGTGGGGCTGCACTACAGCGCCTATACCTCGGAAGTTTACCGCGCCGGCATCGAGGGGGTCCCGCGAGGACAGTGGGAAGCCGCGATAGCCCTCAATCTGAGGCCGCTCCAGACCTGGATGTCCATCATCCTTCCCCAAGCCATCCCGCCCGTCATCCCGGCCCTTGGGAACTATTTCATCGCGATGTTCAAGGACACCCCGATCCTATCGGCGATTGCGGTCCTTGAGGTGATGCAAACCGCCAAAATATTGGGGTCGGAGACGTTCCGATACCTCGAACCTTTCACTCTTGTCGGACTGCTTTTCCTGGGGTTGAGCCTGGTCGCCGCGGCGTTGGTTCGGTGGGCGGAAAGGAAACTTGGAGTCCGGAGCGCTTCGCCATGAACCCTCCGCCCATTGTGCGCATCCGTGGTCTGAGCAAGCGCTACGGGGATGTTTCCGTGATCGAGGATTTGGACCTCGACATCGCCGCCGGCGAACACCTGGCGGTCATCGGTCCAAGCGGGTCGGGAAAGACCACCTTCTTGCGCGTGCTGATGACACTCGAGCGGCCGGATTCGGGGACAATTGAAATCGAAGGGGAAGACCTTTGGCTGATGAAGCGCAACGGGGCCTTGATTCCCGCAAATCCGGCCCACCTGCGTAGGGTCCGGGCAAAAGTCGGAATGGTGTTTCAACACTTCAACCTCTTCCCGCACATGACCGCTCTCCGCAATGTAACGGAAGCCCCGATTCATGTGTTGGGGTTATCGCGAGCGCAGGCCGCCCAACGCGGCGTCGAGCTCCTGGCCAAGGTCGGCCTGGAGGACAAGCTTGACTCCTATCCGCACCAACTGTCCGGCGGACAAAAGCAACGCGTGGCGATCGCGAGAGCGTTGGCCATGCAGCCAAAGGTCATGCTCTTCGACGAAGTGACCTCGGCGTTGGACCCCGAACTGGTTGGAGAGGTCTTGGGCGTCCTGCGCCAAATCGCGCGGGAAACCGAGATGACCATGATCGTGGTGACCCATTTGATGGAGTTTGCGCGAGAGATCGCCAACAGGGTCATCTTTTTCGACAGAGGCAGGGTCCGCGAGGATGCCCCCCCGGATGAAATCTTCACAAACCCCTCGCATCCAAGAACAAGGGAGTTTCTCAGAGCCGTCCAGCTGACCGCTTGAACGACAGCTCTCTTTGGTGGAACGTCATACGGAGAAGCTTCCAGGCCGCCGAGCCGCTTGACCACGGTCCGGCGCGTCCGAGTCCGCTTCTCAGCGCCGCCGGTCCTGGTCGTACAGGAAGAAGTTCTCGACCGTGGAAGGGGGATGTCCGATCAGGACTTGACCTCCTTCGGCGCTTACCAGGAAGGGACACCCTCCGGAGCTGCGAACCTCCGCGTCTTGGAGATTCAGGACCAGGCGCGACCCAATCCCACAAGAAGGGGGAATTGTAAAGTTCAGCCACCCCAATTGAGCGGCCTCAATTCCCCGAATTTCCTCATCGCCACAAAGGACAAACGAAACAGTCCCGGATGCTTGGCCAAGCGCAACGCTCCACCCTGAGATTCGCGGTGTCGGAAGGAACGACTCGAAGAACAGACCGGCGGGGTTGAAGTGGACCTCGCCGGACACCTCGCCAATCCCCGCCCCCATCGAAACCGAAAGAGGAATCCGGACAGTTCCATTGGGAAAACCGGAGTCCGAGCCGAGTCCGAGCACCAGCGGCGCCTGCGAGGGGAGTTCAGACCCGACACGGAAAAGCGCGTTGTCCGCGAGCAGCCGGTAACGAACGCTATTCTCGTCATACCATCGGGCGAGGTGAAAGCAGATCGGCGTGACCGTCCCCACTCCAGCCTCCAGCTTGGGGCTGAGAGTAACCAGAAGAATGACCGCCTCGCCGGGAGCGATCAGACCCTCAACATGGGCCAGAGACGCCGCCAGCGTCCCAACCTCCGGGAAGTCATACGCCAAGAGAAAGGACCCAGTCATCGTGGCGGTGCGAACCTCATCCATGGAGAGAATGGTGGGATCGTACTCCAATCTGAAATCCCCCCCGGCGAAACCGTCGCCGTCCGATAACCGGATTTCGATCACCGTCTGTCCGGGATAGACCGCGGCGCCGTTCGTGGCCTCGACAACCCGGTCCAGGGCGCAAGCCGCGGGTGGGCTTACGGGAACTCCCAAGGGGGAGAACACGGATTGGAGGACTTGCATGCAGACAGAAAGAGTTATCGGATGTTTCATGGCTCCAGTCGGCTCCAAACGATGAGCGAATCAGTCCGGTTGCGGCGGGCTTTGAGTTGTCGTGATCACTCCTCTCCCACGCTCTGCCTCCAATACCTGAGAAACTCAAACAGGTCCCGGCTGTCCACCACGCCATCTTTGGTCAAGTCGGTTTGGAGGAGCGCTCCAATCACTTGGTCGGCGGGGGATTGGCTGGTGGGGGTCACAGTGGGTGAGGGCGTTGGGCTGTCGCTTGGTGAAACTCCGATGACCACGGGCCAGATGGGAAGCGGGACGAGCGTGGGTTCTCCAATGATCAAGTCTCCCCCGATTTGCGTGGGGTTCGCCTCCACGCTCACCCGTGTCGGATCCGTGGCGGCGGTGGCTTGAGACAGGTCGGTTGCATCCGGATTCTCCTCGGCGGGATCCTCGGAGGCCGCCTCTCCATCCCCGAGGATCGTCACCATTCCATCCTGAGTGACCACCGGGATCGCGCGGCTCATTTCGTCATACATCTTGGCCTCCAAAAATCGAAGGGGCGCAGCGGTCCCTTCGGTCTGAGTGGAGGAAGCACTCCCCTCGAGGATGAGCAGCGCATCCGGGCCGGGAGGCAGTCCCTCCACGGCGGCCATCGAGATCGAATAGCGGCCCTCTCGCTTCTTCGAGATCAGAAGAAAGGAGTCCGAGGGGCCAGTCCGTTGCACACTCCTCAAGTCGACCCATGCGGGATCAAAGCCAATTTCAAAGTCGCATCCCGCCACGTTCACCAGGTCGCTGCACGAAAGCGCGACCTGGAAGCCTTCACCGGGATGAACCTCAGCGGACCCCAGCGCCAAGCGTCGTCCGACCGCGGTCGGAGTGGGGGTCTGGGTCGTTCGAGCGGTGGGGGTGAGGGTCGCCGGATGTGTCGGGGTCGGGGTTACCGCCGCCTCAGTCGCGGTGGCATCCTCGCGCCAGGTCGGAGTGGGGGACTCGATGCGGGAAGGCGTTGGGGTCAGGCTCGGCTCGGTCTGTCCCCCTTGGCGATTGGGTTTATCGGCGCCGAGGGACCCGGGATTCCCCGATCCCTGGAGGGTGTCCAGGTTCGACCCACGCTTCGGGTCCGCCCGTTCTCCTTCGATCTCCCTGCTTCCTTGGGGAAGCATCCCCTGGCGCGGCGCTTCATCCGCGGGGCGTGGATTCAACCATCCGGGAGCCACTCCCACCAGGACCTTTCCGATTGCTCCGATTGCTCCAAGCGCCCTGTCCCATAGAGTCTGAACCCCCACGGTTGGACCGGCGGCGATCAAGGCGGAGGCCAGGCAAACCCCGAGGGTGATGGCCACCAGCCTAAGGGTCTGTTTGTGAGGCGAAGGGGATTTGGGTTTCATCTTGCCGCCTCCTGCTTCCAGATTTCCAGGAACCGGATCAGATCCTTTTCGTCCACTTGGCCGCTGCAATCGAAATCAGCGGGAACGAAGGGGGTGGGCGAACCGGTCGGGGTGGGGTCGAAACCGGTTGGGGTCGGAGTCGGGTAAGGGGTGGCGCTTGCCGTGGGCTCCGAGGTCGGGGTCGCTGACACCGTGCCTGTCGGAGTTGCGGTTTCAGGACCAACCGCGACCGTGATCTCTCCGCCCACGCCAGCGGAGGCGAATCCAAAACCCTCGAGGTTTTCGATTCGCACGCCGGTCAAGGTGATCGGAGAAGCGGTTCCGGGAGTGGCGGACTCCGACACGGCAACCCTCCAATTGCCAAGAAGAAGCGGATCAACCCCCCCGAGCTCGACCGGACCTCTGATGTCAAAATGAACTAGTCCATTAAGAGGAAACAGGTCGATTTGCCAGGCGAGCAGGTCGACCGCCGGTTCGAAGCCAACGATTTGGATTTGGGTGGGATCAAAAACAAGACCTCCGGAGATGTTCCCGATCGCCTCCGGCATGGAGACCGAGAAGGGGATGGTCGCCTCGTGTCCGGGGGACGCCGTGGCGGATGAAAGACTGAGTGTCAGGGGGCGTTCCGAAGGGGGAGTCCCCCCCACTCGGAGGAGACCGTTATCCCCGAGAAGCTCGTGGCGGACGCTGGACTCGTCATACCAGCGCGCCTCGCGGAAGACAATCGGCGAGATTGTCCCTTCGGGAGCATCCACGCCAGCTTGAACCGTGAGGAGAGCGATAGGCGCGGCCCCCACTCCGGACAGACCTTCGGCAGCGGCCATTGAAATCGAGAAAAGGCCGGATTCCGGTGACCCATGCGCGACCAGGAAGTCTTCGGTGGCTTCGGCGCGGTCCACATCTTGAATCAGGAGGACCCGGGGATCGAATGAAAGGATGAAATCCCCTCCGGCGAAACCCGCCAGGCTCGAAAGGATCAGGGGAATCTGCACGGACTGTCCGGCGGACGCCGCGCCGTTCGCAACCTGGATCACCGCATCCTCCGCCCTGGCGGTCGGCGCGCAAAGCAACAACGAGACAATCCCGAGCAGCAGCGCCGGGCGCGGGCTGCTCGGGTGTGAAGTGGGCGGTCCGGAGCGGGAAACTTGGGCTGGGCCCATGTTGGTTCCTTTCGTGCCCCGCTGTGTGAGGTCGCGGCTGGAGGGAGAGGCCTTGAGCGCTCTCCCTCCAGCCTTCCCAAGCCGGTCCTATGCGCGTTCAGCGATTGGAACCGACGGCCTTTCTGAGCATGTAGACGGCGTCACCGGAATCGACTCGACCGTCGCCGTTGCAGTCGCCGGAGGCGACCTCTCGAACCCTCAATTGGACTTGTTCTTGGTCGGCGCTGTGACGCAGGGCGCGGATCGCGTCGCCGGAATCGACTTCACCGTCGCAGACCAGGTCTCCGAGACGGCGACCCCCGGCAACCGTCGCCTGCTCCCTCACCTCGAACCGGCGCTCTTCTCCCACCGGACCGAGGCCCAGGACCCGACCGTCCTGCCCGAGGGACAGTTCCCGGACTCTCCAGGTGTACTGCCCCAATCCGGGAATCTCGGTCTCCCAAGTCGCTCCCCTGCAGTGGCGGAAAGCAATCCGGTTTTGGGTGGCATCGCTCACCGACACCAGCGACAGACCTTCCGTTGCGCCTCGATTCCAGGCGAAGGCAACCGCCGCTTGAGGCCCCGGGAACTCCGTCTGGTTCTCAGCTGAAAGAAGCGTCACCGGATCCCCCATCTCGGGAGGCTCAAGGACTTCTCCGATCGTGAAATGCCAGGTTTCGGAAAATTCCGTTGGGAGGAGATCCTCCCCATCTTGGATGATGGCTCGGACCTTCCAGCTGTAGCGTTCGTCGAGGACCGCTTCGGGAACCACCAGCACATAGCTGGTGGCGTCAGTGAGGATGCTTGTCGGCGGATCCGTAATGCCGTGATGGACCGGGCCCATGGGGTCGCCCCCCATGGGAGGATCCGCCACCCTGAACTTGATTTCGTAATACACCGCAGTTGGAACTTCGGTCCAACTGAATTCCCCTAAGAGCCCATCCGGGGTTGGGTTGAGGACAGCCTCATCCGGCGGCGAGATCAATTGGGGCGGTTCCACCGCCGTGGTGACCGGCCCCCAGCAGGCCCCATGGTCTCCGCCATAGTTGTAGTCAAACTGGATCGGGTCGCACCATTCGCCGGGACCCTCCGCGCCGATCGCGCGCACTCGCAACCGATAGGCGCCCTCCCCGCGATTCGATCCATAACGAGGCCCCGATCCGACCGCCGTCTGAAATCTCCAGGCCTCACCGCTCACGATTCGGTATTCGGGACCGTTGGAGGTCTCCAGGCAGATTTGGTATTGGAAGGCGCCGGGCGATCGCCTCCAGCGAAACTCATAGTTGTTGCCCTCAACCAGGTCGTAGCCATCAGCCGGGAACAAGACCTCCGGCTTGCTCGGACCGGGTCCGCCGGGTGTGATGTCACGGGCTACCGTGAAATACCGGATTTCACTCCACGGTCCGAAGGTGGCATTCTGATGCTTGTGGATGGTGTCCGGATCGGCGTACAGGCACCGCACCTCCCAGCCGAAAGTTCCTTCCTCGGAAGTCCCGAAACTCAGGCGATCATGCCGGGCAAAGAGGATGTAGCTTTCAAATTCAAAGGAGGTGGCGGAAATTCTCACCTCGTAGGCCCATGCGTCCGCCACGGCCTCCCACTTCAGAAACAGCATGCTCGGGCCCGGCCCCAACGCCACATAACCATCCGGCGGAGAGAGCAAGACCGGCGCGGTTTCATCCGCGATGGCGCGGGTCGGGAGCCAGACCACCATGGCCCAGATTCCGGCGGCCCATGCGATTCCTTTCTTGGCACGACTGCTTGCTTTCCACATTTTCCTAAATCCTCCCTTTCTCGATTTAGGCCGCCGTATCCTTGCCGCCTATGCCCGAAAGCGGCATGGGAATGGTTCTTAAGTCCACTTCAACCTCGCTTCCATCCACTCGGTACGCCCTCGCCTCTCGGATTGAGAGCGTGGGTGTTTCTCCTTCGCTTTGTGTTCGAACCGGGATCTCCAGGATCGGCGCGAGCCCGCTCATTGGGACACCCTGTCCCGCCGCCATGGACACTCGGATCATTCCGTCGCCGACCTTGCTTTCCATCAGGAACCCGCGGTTGACCTCACCGAGCTTGACCGGATCGGGACTGAGGGTCCTCATGTCATAGACAAGAACCAGATCAAGCGCCGCGATCTCCTCTTTGGCCTCCGCGGCGATCCCAAAACCGGTGATGGGCGCAAGGACCGGTGGGGTTTGAAGCCGGACAATTCCAAGGATCAGCAGTGTGGCGCAAACACCCGCGGCGAAGGCCATCCGCGGTGGACTGGCGAACAATCCGCCTAGCGTGAGCCGCTTCCCGGGATCCCTCGATCCCTTGGTCAAGTCCTCTCGGACCAGGGTCCCGCGGATATCCCGCAGCAGGGTCTTGGGGGGCGGGACATGCCGGAAGCTTGTCACCAGATTCGATGTACGCCGCATCTCCTGGTACTCCTTCCGGCAGGAAGGACAGATCTCGAGATGACCGTTCAGCCAGACCTTCTCTTCCTCGGCCAGCTCGTCATCCACCGCCGCCGACACCAGGTCGAGGTCGCATTCCGACGGATTCTTCGTGTGCATCGTCGTTCCTCCCGACTGTGAGGGAGTCCCTTCCGCTACAGGATCTCCGCCAACGGACTCAGTTGCTTTCGCAACGCCTGACGGGCGCGTCGCAGACGACTGCGGACAGTCTCCAACGGGATTTGCTCCAACTCGGCAATTTCGGCGTAGGAAAGACCCTCGATGTCGCGCAACACCACAGGCGTGCGATAGATGGGATCCAGGTTGGCCAAAGCCTGTTCCACCTGTTCCACGGTTTCTCTCTCCTCCAAGGCGTCGCGCGGGGACACGACTGTTTCCTCGGGAACGCTAAGTTCGATCTCGGACCAATCGCTCTCTTCATCGAGAGCGGACCTCCCGGAGCGCGTCTTGTATTTCCTATGATCGAAATGCAGGTTTGTGAGGATTCTTCGGAGCCAAGCGTGGATGGTTGCTCCATTTCGGCAGCTTGCATTGGACGAAATCGCGCGTAGGGCGGTGGATTGGAGGAGGTCTCGGGCTTCTTCTTCCGATCCGGTGAGCCGGAAGGCCAGGTTGTAGAGGGGGGGAGCGTGCCGCTCAAAAAGGTCCCCAAAAGCCTGGACATCACCTTTTCTCCATTTTTCCCAAAGAATTTGATCCACTTCCGCGCCCATCGGTCGGACTCCTTGGCTTCAGTCCCTGGCGCCTTCACTAATAGAAGACGACAATTCCGGCGGGCGGTGTTCAAATTCCTCCTTGGGGGCATGCAGGCTTCGAGCCAAGTGGGATTGGCCGGAGCCGACGCCAGTCCAGTGTCCATCTTCGCTCACCCTTTGGGTCGGGATGGCGGATCAGTGATTGCGGGAGGTTTGGGCTGTGTGAGGGGCTATTGGGTTTAGCGGGGGATTCGCGATGCTCGCCAGGCGAGCGCCTTGGCTTCCTGTTCCTTGATGAAAGCGTCTTTTCCATCCATGTAGGCTTGGATGTCCGAGGAGTGTTCCCGCGCGAGGAGCTGTTTGAGTTCGCTGTATCGCTGAGCCGCCTCGGGGTGGGTAATCATGTAATCCCGGAACGCGAGATGACGTTCAATTTCCGGGCTGTGAGCCGCGAAGGCATGGACCTGGTGGGTTCTTTCCCCCGATGCGCTGTCCTTGCGGAAATACCTGCGGCCCGGAATCCCGAATTCGCCCTTGGCCTCGTATCCGAGGCATTGCATGGAGGAGCTACGTGAATCAAGCTCGTCGATATCACGGACCTCCATTAGGATGTCGATGATCGGTTTGGCGGAGATTCCCGGAATCGCGGTGCTGCCGATGTGATGGAGGCGCAGGACGAGGTCGCCCACCGCATCACGGATGAGTTGGGCTTCGGTCTCAAACTCGCAAGCCCACGCGGGGTCATGTGGGGCGACAATGACTTTCATCGGGGAGTGCCGCTCGGATTCTCATACCATACTTCAAATCCATCAATCGCTCCTACCCACTAGTTCCTTGGGATCAGCAGGTCCACCAGCAGAACACGATGGTCCGAGATATCCGCGCGATGGACTGAGGCCGAGGCAACCGTAACATCTTCCGTAACCCAGCACTGATCAATTCGGGAGACAGGAAACTGGTTCGTGATGGTCCGCCCCCAACCGACACCGCGGATAAGCCAGACATCCGATAGAAATTCCCTGAGTGGATCGAGTGACCATTGGCTTGCGGGCGTGTTGAAGTCACCCGCCACAATAGAGGAGGGGTTGCCCGTTTCGGCCATCTGAGCCTGGATCAGTTTCGCCAAACGACCGAATTGTCCCACTCTCTCTTTGTGCCGTCGGACCAGATACTCCCGCTTGTCCCGGGAAAGAGGATTGAGGACCAGAGAGGGGACCGCGAGGTGGACATTCGCGAGGAGAAAAGTGCTGCCAGTGGCGGGTTGTACACTGACAATCTGGACCGGCGGCCAGGGACCTACCGGTTCGGTCGCGAGTGGTTTGAGAGGGTAGCGGGAGAGGATTCCGCAATCCCCCGCATCGAGCCAGTGGAATCCCTTCCAGTATCCCTCGAAGTTTCCCTGCTCGAGGGTCGGGTCCTGATCCGGAGTCTCTTGAAACAAACAGATGTCGGGTTCATATCCGGCGAGGAATTCCAGACAGCGCGATTGCGCGGACAAGGTCCCGCTCACATTCCAGGAGGTCAATCGGATACCGATCTCCGCAGTTTCAGCGGAACCCTTCGCACGCGCAGAATCGAGTCGGACGTGAAGGGAGTTTTCCTGACTTCGGAACAGCGAGGCCCATTCCTCCGTGCTCCCAAGGAACAGGGCCCAAAGAGAAAAGAGGATCACGCTCTGACGCTTTCCGGCTGCAAAACAAACAACCAGAAGGGGAATTAGGAACGCATATGCCCACAGAATCGGAGGCCAGATGGTAAGGTATTCCCCCCACACTGTTCCATCGCCGACAAACAAGTAGAGGACGTTGAGGAAAACGAGGGCGCTCCCGACAAGGGCCGAGAGGACAGTTCTCCACCTGCCCACGATGTTCATGGTCCTAATATGGTTCCCTCTCTCACATATCGAATGTCGACTTCCATCACGCCCATCCGGAGGTTCGCCGCCCAGAATGGTGGAAACACTGAGCGAATCCGGATCCCCTCCCGCGCACGGGAGGGATCGGGGGAGGGTTTACTTCAACCGCCATCCGCCGGCGTCCGCCTCCACCGCCCTGTGACCCTTGTTCTCTTCATACACCGCGTGCATCTCCTCAATCGTGTCGAAGTAGCCCACGATGTGCGCCGCGCTGAAGGATTCCCCCGCCCGGATCGGTTTGCCGTACACCTCCTCGATCATCACAATGATTCCCCCGGGGCGTTGGCTGCACCAGGCCTCATACACCACTGAAGGATCAAGTGTCAGTCCGGCCAGCCAGGGTCCCTCCTTGCCGCTCCCCTTGTCGCGCAGGTGGTAAGCGCGGATGAAGGTCTTCGGCGTTTGGTGGGTGTCGCGCCGATATCCGAACTTGAGATCGGGTGGGAAGGGTTCGAAGAATTCGTGCGCGGGGATGCGTACACCTTTTGGGCCGCTCAGGTAACTCAGATAGATCTCGCTGAAGGTGTCTCCCTTGTCGTGACGGATGCAGCCCGGGGTGTCGTTGCGCAGGAACATCTCGTCGGAATCGTTGACCGTGTCGATCTTGTCCATCAACACGAAATAGCGCTTGCCCTTGGGGAACACAATCAGCTGGGTCCAACGCGAACCGGGCTTCCGTCCTGGGGCGGCATATTCGTAATTGTAAGTTGTCTTGACCGCGACAAAGTCGGCGCCCCGGATGACCTCGGGTTGGACCGGTTTCATCCGGTGGCAAAGTTGGGGGCCTTCGACCATGCGCTTGCGATGGCTGGAGCCGTGAGCCATGAGGGCGTAGTGGCGACGCTCCGGGTCGGTTTCGTTCTCATGCCAGGTGTAGCGCCCGACCCCATGCCCATCGGGGGCGATTACCTGATCGCTCCAATCCGCGTCGCTCCCGGCCTCCATCAGCCAATCGATGACCATGAGCCCATCGCCCACCTCGCGGAACCCGGTGGTCTTGTCGAGAAAGGAGCCTTTCTCAATCCCGGTCATCCAGTGCTTGGGATCCTTCTTGGGAATCACGGCCTCCAGCAGATCGCTCTCAATCTTGATGGCGCGGTCGTCCTCGATCGCCCGCACCCAAGAGTCGGCGAAGCAGGGGGATGTGAAGGCAAAGAGGATGAAAAAGGTGATGAGAATGGTCATGGGGGCGTCCTTTGGGGGGAAACACATAGTTCCGGATTAAGATTTATGCAAACAGTTCGTCCTCTATCAGTTTCAGGTTCTTGTTAACGTAGAACATGTCCGGCTCTTCTCTCGCCGCGCGGGACCTAATGCGGAAATCCGGATTCTTAGTACTACAATGCTATAGTCGCCTCGGGCAGCATTTAGCGCGGCGCAAGTCGACGCCAGCGCAGCGTAGATCGCGCAGGCGCTTTTTTCTGTGCGAGCGCGCGGCCTTGGCGTTTTGGTGTTGATGGTAAAGGATCTCCTCGTACGCCTGCTGGAGGAGTCGGCTTTGTTCATGCGGCGATCGGTTCGGATCGAGCTGCGTCTCGATCGCGCGTCTGAGTTGCGAGGGGGTCCAGGCCGAGTTTTTTTTCTCGGAACCATTTGGTCTGTTCGGCCAAGAAGTAGAAGCTGATCATCGACAAGATCAAATGCCGAATCCCCGCCTCCAACGCCATCGGCTCCACGCTTTTCCATGGCGGGTTGCTCAACTGACCGTTCACATAGGCCCTCAAATGCTTGCACGTCCGAGGGTCCTTGATACACCCGTCGAACTTGCGACAAAACCGCCGCAAATCCTCCCCACGAACTTGCTCGCTTCCCTCTCCATCCCCCATTCCCATTGATTTACAATGGTTTTTCGGCGCAAACACGCCGCGGGTTTAGCGCTGTCGTATTAGAGGCCTCCATCGATCCTTCTCAGATACTGCAATGCTTTTTGATGGCCTGGTTCCAATTCGAGCACCTTCTCCCAGAATCTCCTGGCCATCTTTGCATTTCCTAATCTGTAGTGGCAGCCGCCGGTATAGAAGTTCGCTTCGACATGATCGGGATGCCGTCTTAGGATCGACGCGAATGTCTCAACAGCATTCTCATAGTCCTCCTCCCTTGCCCTCTCAAGACCATCCCGCAGGAGTTCTTCCACGGAGGGCAGAGTGTGGGATAGAGTCGCAATCCCAGTACGAGCTCCCTCTTCTTGTCGGCGTTTTTCTTCTTCGGCGCGACGTCTCTGTTCCTCGACACGGCGTTTCTCTTCCTCCGCCCGCCGACGTTCCGCTTGGTTGGGGACAGGCACCAACTTTACTTCGAGCATTTCCAGATCGAACTCGATATTGCCCATGCACGCTATACTGATGGCTAACTGTTTATAGTCGTGTTTGTTAAATGACCACGGACTTACGCATGTTGTTACTTTCATCGGTGGCTTGAAGTGGCCAGCTTTAAACAAGGCATTGATGTCGTCCTCCGAGAGGTCATTCCTCTCACCGATGAGCAGGGCCGTAGCATGATCAGACGCAATCAACACGCGCTTGGTGGGCAAACCCTCCATGCCTGCGGAGGAAATGACTACGACAAGGTTGTATCCGGTTGCCTCAGTTCTGCCATGCCAGAACAGTAAGTCTCTGCCCGGAAACTGCTGCTTTAGAAAGGCTTTCCATTTATCGCCGCTACTGAATTGCTCAGTCCGTAGTGCAATTCCGTGTTCCTCATTCCAGGCTAACAAATCGCCATTAAAGCCAAGCGCTTTGTCAGCTTCTGGCAGTAACGCCTTTGGGGGGATCACATGAACCAAACCTGGTTCACTCTTGTTAAGACGCCCTTGGCCAGTCAAGTCAGTGATAAACAAGAGCGCTGTCTCAATCTGTTGTTTGTTCGGCACAGCTGACCTCCCCTTGACCTGCCCCCATGAATGGTATTGACTGGGATGTCCGGAAAGCCTGCCCGGATTTCCTTGACAAGTTCGGAGTACCGCCTGCCGTTTGCAGAAGATTCCACCAGGTCAATGGCTTTCTTGATTATCTTTTCTGTACTGGTCATGCCTATTTGTCTCATAAAACTTCAATTCTGTCCAACCTCGGAATAATCAATCAATCTCCAAATCCCCCCCTTTCACGGCGTCCTCAATTATTCCACCCTTGCGGATCATATGCGACAAGACCGGGCGGTGTCTATCAGAAACCTGCCGGCCTTTCGTGCCCAAATATCATTTCCCCCTTCTCCCCACCGTTTTCTCCTCCTCCACCTTTAGCGGATGCTCCTTCGCGTCTTTGGCTTGCTCTTTCCATTGCTCGGCCACTGCGATGGCCTCCGGGCAGCCGACCATGCCATCGCCATCCACATCGAGGACCTGGGTTTGAGCGGTGAAAACAACCAGGATGGAAACGAGGCTCAAGTGTTTCATTCCGACACCTCCAAACGCTAGATTTGGTGGGCGGTCAGGCGGGTTTGCGGAATCGCGCATTGTCTACATGCGCGCGCGTCCATTAAGATACACCGAGTTCTGGTGAAGTGTAGATGTCGTCAACAGGGAGAGCAAGGAGAGTGGCGGACTCTTCGAGCCATGGTCCTTGGCGCTCAGTCGTTCGGGTCCGGATCAACCGCCTTCGAGAAGTCCTCGATCCGGCCGTCCTCATGGATCATAAAGGACACATGCTTCCTTGACCCGTGCATGGGAAGCAGACTTTGGACCATGACATACTCGATGAAGGGCGCGCCCTCCTCGGGGATCGGCGCGGGATCCTGGGCCGGAAGAGTGGAGCCGACAAAAAGGAGCCAGCGGGTCTTGCGACCCACGCGATTCGCGCGATAGGTCCAACACTTGCCATCCGGTCCCACCAGATGCGCCTCCACGGGCTTGCCTTTCTCCAACCGAAGCAGGCCGGGGAGGGTATGAGCGGTCTGGTTGTACATTCCGGGACCAATCGGTTTGGAGAGGGTCAATTCGATCTTTGCGCGCGCAAAGGCGGCGTCCGCGGGGAGCTCATGCAAGGACTCGGTCACGGGCCGTGGCGGGGAGCCAGACCACGCCATCGAATCGGTCCAGGCTTCCGGCGCGGGAACCTCGGGGGACTCCCCCGGGCCTTCGATGCTCGCTCCCGTGCTTTCCAGGCTTCGCCCCACCATTCACTCCGAAGATTGCGGGGGGCGGGACTGGACCCGCCCCCCCAGACATGGCCTATCGAATCAGATTCACCAGTTCCTGCAACACCTGGTCCCCGGTGGTGATGACCCGCGCGTTGGCCTGGAAGGCGCGCTGAGCAAGGATCAGGCTCACAAACTCCTCGGAGATATCCACGTTGGAGAGTTCCAGTTCGCTGGAGGCGATGTCTCCCCGCGCGAGCGTTCCTGGAGTCCCGAGCACCGGGTCGCCCGAGTTGCTGGACTGAACGAAGAGGTTATCGCCCCTTCGCAGCAAGCCCCCCTCGTTGGCGAAACTGGCAAGCAGGATTTGGGCGAGGGTCCGCGTGGTGCCGTTCGAGAACACCCCGGTGATGGTTCCATCCGGCCCGATGTTGATGGTTTCCAGTCGCCCCACCGGGCTGCCGTCCTGCGCCAGGATCGCGGCGCTGGTGGCGGAGGCGTTCTGGGTCACATCCGTGAAGTCGAACTCGATGGTGAGCGAATCCACGCCGCCGTTGGCGGGATCGGTCCCATCCGGGTCGAACTGTATCACCGGGTTGCCCGTGAGGATGTTGCCGTTGTCATCGGTTCCGTAGTTGTCGAAGTTTCCATTGGCCAGGAACACCAGCCGCCCGGTCGCGGCGGTCGGCGGGCTATCGTCCGAGTGCGGCACGATAACCTGGTAGTTCCAGGAGTTGAGCAGGGCGTTGGCGGTGTGGAAGGTGTTCGTGCCGGTGATGCCTCCGGCGGTGACCGAAAACCCATCGGTTGTGGAGGAAAGTCCGAAGTCACGCTCGTTGAACAGACGGGTGATCGCTCCGGAAGCGCTGGCCGTCCCGGCGTTGACTCCATCGTCGTCGGTGTGAATCCGCACATTGGTGAGCGCGGCCGTGGGGGAGCTGATCCGGAAGGAGCCATCGGGGAGGAGCGACACGGTGATGTCCGTGGCGCCGGCAATGGTGTTGAGCTGGGTTTCGAGGTTGGCGCGGAGGTCCTCGAGTGTGGTGTTCGCGCCGACCGCGGTGACCAGGGTGTCGGTGGCGGTGGTGGTGGCGCCGATGGTGGAGCCGGCGGCGATTACGATACTCGTGGTTCCGGCGGTGACCCCAAGCGAACGTCCCTCACTGTCAAACAGAGAGGTGAGCAGGTCCGTGGCTTCGCCCGGGACCCTGCGGGTGTCACGCGCAAAGGTGGTCACCACGGTCCGAGCGTTGCCTTGGGAATCGTACACCTCGGTGGAACTGGTGGCGTCCGCCTGACGGAACACCCGGGTGGTGGTGCCGGTGTTGGCGGTCACATCGATGTCCCCATCCAATTCGCCATCGCTGAAGATTCGGCGAATGGCGGTTTTCTCACCCCCGTTGATGTCCACGGCCGTAACCTGCAGGTCGGTGAGGGTTTCGGCGCCCGCCTCAATTCGAAGGGCGCCCGTGGAATCGACGACCACATCCAGGGTGGTGCTTCCAGTAAGGCTCCGGAGGGCGTCACGCAGGCTAGCGGCCAGATCGCCGAGCGATGTGGATTGGGAGATCGTGAGCACATCGGTCGAACTGAACGTCACGGGAACCCCCGGAGGAACCGTGTTGTATGTTCCGCCCGAGATGCGGATCGTGTCGCCCGCGTTCAGGCCGAGTGGCTGTCCCTGGTCATCAAACAGGGTGGCCAGGGTGTTCAAAGAGCTAGCCCCCGAGGGTTGGGCGTTCGTGCTCAGGTTCCCGCCCAACGTCGCGGTCTGGGTGGGGATGGCATCCGACAGGCTGTTGAAGTCAATCTGGATCGCGCTCGGCGGTAGGGTCGTGTCGATTTCGCCCTGACTGTTGGCGACCTGGCCGAGCAGGCGGAAACCGTTCCCGGGGCGTGTGATGAACCCTTCCTCATCCAACCCGAAGTTGCCCGCGCGGGTGAAGAAGGTTCCGCCCGCTCCATCGCTGAGGGCGAAGAATCCGCCGCCGCGAATGGCGAGATCGAGTAACCGCCCGGTCTGTTGGGGGCTTCCCTGTGTGAAGACCGTGTCGATCGCGTCGGTCCTCACCCCCAGGCCGATCTGTCGTGGGTTAATGCCGCCACGACCGCCGGTGGCGCCGGCCGCGCCCGAAAGCGTCTGGCTGAACAGGTCCGAAAAAGTCAGCCGGGCCCGACGATATCCGGTGGTGTTCACATTGGCGATGTTGTTACCGATCGTGTCGATGGCGTTTGCCTGTCCGCGCAGACCGGAGATGCCTGAGTACAAGGACCTGATTGTCATTGAAATGCTCCTCCTTCTATCGTTTCATCCCATTTCTGGAAGCTTCACTCGCTCGAATTTCACCCGTTGCCCCGGACCGCGAGCACGCTCGCGAGTTCCACGGAGGTGGATCCGACAGAGATCAGGGTGGTCTGGCCTCGGAAATCGATCCCGGTGACAGTGCCCACCAGGCTCGTGTCCAAAGCGGTCGATTGCTCCCCTGAGATGGCTTGAACTTCGACCCTGGCGGTCCCGGGTGGGAGCGGGTTGCCGTCACCATCCTCCTGCGGAACGTCGACATACACACGCCCGCCCTCGACTCGAACTCCTTCGGGGGGATCGGCGGGATTGAAGGTGGTCTCGAAGATGGTCTGACCCGATTCGCCCTTGAGGCGAAGCGTGATCTGCTCGGCGCCCCCATCCGGGAGATCGAACACAATCTGTTCGTCGCCCGCGCCCCCGACCTGGACCGTGTCGGACTCCACCTCAACCTCCTTCCCGATCAGCCCCACCGCCGTTGCGTTGATGTTGGTCTGCTGAAACGCGAGGCTCGCCGCGAGCAGATCGGCGATTTCCGAGAGCTCGCCCAGGCCCTGCATGCTGTCCTCGATCTCCCGGAGCTCATCCAGCGAGCTGAATGAGGTCAGCTGCTGGACGAATTCCTCGTTGGTCAGCGGTTCGAGAGGGTCCTGGTTCTGAAGTTGGGCCACCAGGAGACGCAGAAATCCCTCTTGGTCGATGGTGGAAGAAGGGGTCCGCGTGGTTTCGGTGGGGGTGGTCCCGCCCGGGACACTGAAGATTGGGTTGACTGTCGGCATGGCGTTCTCCTCTCAGCTCAGGGGGCGCAGGTTACTCAAGCGTATCGGTCCCAGCGCGCCCGGTTTCGCTCCTCTTGGGATGGGTGCTCTCGTTGATTCGGATTCCGCGAACCCCGCTCCTGGTTCGGTCCCTCGGGACTTGAGTCGGCCTGTCTACTCCAGGCGTCCCGCGCCGCTCCCTGGCGGCTTGTGTCGGGGAATGTTTCAGAGCCTGTCGAGCGCACCACCACTTGCTCCACCCGAAGCCCGGCGTCTGCGAGGATGGTTTGGAGCTGGGAGACGTGGCGGCTGAGCGCCTCGCGGGTGGTTTCCACGCTGGCGCGGAATTCGGCGGTCAGCCCATTCTGGGTTTGCGTAACCCTCAGATGGACTTCGCCCAGGTTTTCCGGAACCAGACGGATGCGGATTTCGGAGGCTCCTCCTTGTGTTTGAACTCGCGCGGCGTGGATGACCTGATCGAGGATCCGCGCTTCGCGGACTCGGGTCGCTTGCGATTCCGCCCGGCCTTGAGTCGAGACCGCCTCGGAGTCGACGACACGAAGTTCCACCGTGGTGGACACAGGCGCCGTAGCCCCTTCGCGAATTGGCGCGTGGGCGCCTCGATCCGGGTTGCCTGCTGATTCGGGAGCCGCATGCCGGTTGACACTCGTGGCGCCCGCGAGAACGGATGTATTCTGATTTCTTGAACTGCCGGGATCGCCCTGGCTCTCCCTCACAGCCGATTCGAGGGATTCGGGGGCCGCGGATTCGGGAGGCGGCGAGGGCTGAGGCTTGGCGAGTCCCTCCGAACGCGGGATGGGAAGGATCGTGGGTTCAGCTTCGGAGTTTGTGAGCGAAGGGTTGAGGTTCGGGCGTGACGATGTGGAGGGAGCCTGCTCCTCCGTGGAGCCAACCGAATCCACGACCAGCCGTATATCCGCGGGAGGAGCCGAATGAACCGACGGGACAGTTGTTGGAGTGGCGGAACCCGGCGGCGCCCCGATTGGACCCCGGTGGACTAAGTCCGCCGCGGGCGCGAGTGAGGCAATCCGAGGAACGCCCACATCGGGAGGGACTGAACCCACCGGCTCTGAGTAGGTTCCCAAACGGGATGAGGTGGTCCCCGTGGGAAGCGGTTCGAACCCCTCGGCGCTTGCTGTTGAGGCGGTCGCGCGCGCCACCACCGCATGGACCTGAACCGGGAGCGGCCGCGTGGATGGCCGGTTGACTCGAATGCTTTCAAGGGATCCCGCGAGAGCGCGGAGCTGCTCGGCGATGTCCCCCACAACCAGGCGCACTGAAACCTGTGTGTTCCCTTCGGCGCCTTGGCGGGGCGTCGCCGTCGCCTGGTCCGCGGATTCCAGCGGCGTCTCAGACCTCGGAATCCATGTCTCGGAGAGAGCCGCCGGAAGCGGAACGCGGATGATTGGAGCATCCCCGGGTTTGAGCGGGTTCGACGGAACGGGCTGCGCGCCTCCTATGCCAACCTCCGCCAAGAGGTCACGGATTCCGGGTGTGACGATCTCCTCGGTTTCAGTCGGATCGAGGAAAGGGACTGTTGGATTTGCCAGGATCGCGGTATCCGAGTCCAGCGGCGTTGTGTTGATGGGGTTGAAGAACAGGTCGAGTCCCCCGGTGGTGCCGGTTGACTGAGGGAGCGTTTCGTCGATGGGTTCCGGAAGCGGAGCTCGTAGCACCAGGATCGGTTCGGGAGCTGCGGGCGCAATGGGGCTTCGTTGAGTGAACGAAAACTCCGAAACCACACGCGCGACCGGATGGTCCGAGGGAATATTGGGCTCCGACGGGATTTCGGAAGTGGCGATGAGCGCTGTCTCCCCCTCGGAGGGCTGTGTGACTTCAAGTCGTGGAGCCGAGGGATTGGCGGGGAGCTGGGGAACAATCAGGTATGCGACAACCTCACCCTCCGCGGGTTCCGTTGAGGGTGTGGGTTCGCCCTTCAGAAGGTCCTCGGTTTCTTCCGGGGAAAGGGGGCGAAGTTGGACCTCTTCGAGGAGGCCGGTTAAGGCATCCGCGGTGGCCGCGAGCCTGCGCGCTCGAGGAGCGGAGAAATCCTCAAGGACCGCGGGCTGATCCGCCCGCGGGAGCTGGAGGAACGCGGCAAAGCCTGCCCCGGTGGGAAGGTTCTGCAGTTCAGGCAACCTGCCGAAGGCGGTTGGTCTGGGAATTCTCGACCCCGCCAGCCCATCCTGGAGAGACCCGGAATTGAAGGGGATTTGCGCCAATCCGACGCCCATAAGCGCTCTCTTTCGCCGCGCGGAGTCCCTGCTCCTTGGCGCGGGGTGAAGTTCTCTTGGGCAAGGCGCGTGCCAGGGGATCCCCGTTCGGGCTTTGATCAAAACAGGGCGCTTTAGGTTCCTTTGCGGTTGTGTTAGCTTGCGAGCAGAGTGGGGCGCTCGCGCATTGATGGTCGTTCGGCGGCGAGAAACGCCCTGGGAGTTTCGATTTCATTTCAGATTCCACAGGAGAGGCGACATGGATCACAGCGACAAAGGTTTGACCCGGAGGGACTTCACCAAGGTGGCCGCGGGCGCGGCCGCGAGCTTCGCGATCTTATCGGGGCGCCCCGGAAAGGCCGACGCGAACGTGGACACGCTCAAGGTGGGTCTCCTGGGGTGCGGGGGACGCGGGACCTCGGCCGCGATCAACATTCTCGAAGGGGACAACAATGTTCAACTGGTGGCGATGGCCGATGTCTTCGCGGACCGTCTGAACTCCTCTCGTGAGAAGATCAAGAACAGCGAGAAGGAGTTGGTCGCCAAGGGTTATGCGGTGGAGGATGACCACTGTTTCACCGGCTTGGACGCCTATGAGAAGATTCTACAGACCGACATCGACATCCTGCTGGAGGCCACCCTTCCTTACTCCCGCTCCATCCACCTGCTCGCGGCCGCCAAGGCCGGAAAGCACATCTTCACCGAAAAGCCGGTGGCGGTGGACCCGACCGGGATTCGACGGGTCCTCGAGGCCGCCAAAATCTGCGAGGAAAAGAAGAAATGCGTGGTCGCCGGCACCCAACGCCGCCACCACCGCCCCTACATGGAGACCATCAAGAAGCTGCATGACGGCGCGATTGGAGAGGTTGTCGCCCTGCGCGCCTATTGGTGCGGGACTCTCCCCTTCTGTCACGATCGCAAACCCGGTTGGACCGACCTGGAGTACCGTCTGCGCAACTGGATCAACTACTGCTGGACCTCGGGAGACAACATTGTCGAGCAGCACATCCACAACCTGGATGTCTGCAACTGGGTGATGAACGGCCATCCGGTGTCGGTGCTGGCCTCGGGCGGAAGGGTCTGGAAGCCGCGCGAGGAGAAATACGGCGACCTGTGGGATAACTTCAGCTGCGACTATGAGTATCCCAACGGGGTGCACATGGCGAGTTTCTCGCGCCATTGGGATGGCTGCGCCGAGAATGTCTCCGAAGCGGCTGTGGGAACCAAGGGCAAGAGCACTTGCCGGGACCTGGCCCCGGGCGTGGATGAGACCTCGGGGTACATCTGGGAGCACCGCGACCTGGTGGCCGCGATCCGAGGCAACGCCCCCTACCTGAACGAGCTTCAGCGCGTGGCCGAGAGCACCATGACCGCGATCATGGGACGCATGGCGGCCTACAGCGGGAAGCTGGTCACTTGGGATGACGCCCTCAACTCCGACCTGAGCATCGTGCCGGATGTGGTCGCGTGGGATCGCCCCTATCCGGTTGGCCCGATTCCGATTCCGGTGGACAAGAGCAAGTATTGAGGCATGCTGAGGCGAGTGGAGGGCGGGACTTGTCCGCCCTCCACTCGCGGAAGAAGGTGAAATCATGTCGACCCCGATCAAGCCGGAGCTGGGAGAGACACCTCAGGGTGGCGTCCGCTTGGAGCCGGGACTGCGTGAGCGCTGGGGGAGGCAACGGATGGGGCGAGTCAGAGTTCCCATAACAATCCGAAATTCGGATGATCTGGCGGCGGTACGTCGAAACCTGATTTCCGAAGAGCAAGTGCGTTCGCTGACAGTTGAGGGCTTCGTGGACACCGGGGCAAACTTCCTCTGCCTACCAAAATCGATGGTCCAGCGCCTAGGCTTGGTGTATCGAGAGACCCTGCTGGTGCGGACCGCGAACGGGCCAGTCAACCGAAACCTCTTTGTTGGCGCGGAAGTGGGAATCCAAGGGCGCTCTCTTCCGTCCGCGGTCATGGAGATTGACGAGGACATGCCTCCGCTCATCGGGGTTTTGGTTTTGGAAATGCTTGATTTTGTTGTGGATCCGGGCGGTGAGAGGCTTATTCCGAATCCCGAGCATGGTGGGGACTGGATGGCGGACATCTACTAAGACCCTATCTACGGTCCGCTCCACTACGCCAGGGTCGCCATTTCTCACCTTTAGGGAATTCCGTACTTGACACCCCCGCGTTTCCCGCCGGATAATAAACAAGCGTATGAGAGACTCAGCGCCGAGCCGAAGTCCTCGGTCGAATCTATATTTCCAGGGAGCGCCTGTCCGGCTCGCCCACGTTTCCACATCGCCCATTGCAGACCCTTCCGCGCCTCTCGCCGAATTGAACATCCCTTCCCTGATTACAACCTTCTCCACCCTTTTGGCGACCTCGGCCCATCCCCAGCTCCATGACTGAACACACCCATTTGATTCGTCTCAGGGACTCGCGCGAAAGCGTGGCGGTCTACGGGAACCTCGACGAAAACCTTCGTTTGATTGAAGAGGAGTTCGAGGCTCACCTGATCGCGCGCGGGGAGCAGCTTCGCATCCAGGGCGGAGTGGAGCAGGTGGACTTGGTGCGCCAAGTGATCGAGGGCTTGCGCGGCATCGCGCAGACCCGCGCGGTGGTCGATTTGCAGAATGTCCGCGACCTGATCCGAATGGTGAAGGCCAAGAGCCCTGTCCCGGTGCGCGAGGTGCTGGAGGACTCGATTCAGGTCAACGGACAGCACCGCAAGATCAAGCCGAAAACAGTCGGCCAGAAGCGCTATATCGACGCCATCCGTCAAAACGACATCGTGTTCGGGATCGGACCGGCGGGGACCGGAAAGACTTACCTTGCGATGGCCTGCGCGGTGCACGCCCTGATTAACCGCAAGGTCAAGCGGATTGTGCTCGCGCGCCCGGCGGTCGAGGCGGGGGAATCGCTCGGCTTTCTGCCGGGAGACCTTTACGAGAAGGTGAACCCGTACCTGCGCCCGCTGTATGACGCTCTCTATGACATGATGGAGTTCGAGAAGGTCAACCGTCTCATGCAGCAGGGTCAGATCGAGGTCGCGCCGCTGGCGTTCATGCGCGGCAGGACCCTCAACGATTCCTTTGTGGTGTTGGATGAGGCGCAGAACACCACGCGCGAGCAGATGAAGATGTTTCTCACCCGCCTGGGGTATGACTCCAAGGCGGTGGTTACCGGGGATGTGACTCAGATCGATCTCCCGCAGCAGAAGGTGAGCGGCCTGATCGACGCGATCGGGGTGCTCAAGGGAATCCGCGGCCTGGAGATGGTCTGGCTGGGCCGTGGGGATGTGGTCCGGCACCCGCTGGTTCAGGAGATCATCCGAGCCTATGAAGAGGCGGATTCGCCGGAGGCGGCCAAGCTATGAGCGGCCCGCTTTCGGTTCCTGATTTCGACGCCCCCCGCTCGGCGAGGCGCGGAGGGGATGCCAGGCGGCTGACACTCGGCCACGCCGCGGTGTTCCTGGGGGCGCTTGCGCTGATCACTCTCGCGAGCCTCCCGCCGCGTCCCAACCCGGAACGGTTGCTCGACATGCGGGTCGGCGAGGCCGCCACAAGAAGCGTGCTCGCCCCCTTCCCTCTCAAGGTTCTGGACGTGGAGAAAACCGAGCTGCGTCGCAAGGAGGCCGCCGACAAGACTCCGCCCACCTACAGGCCAAGGCCGGAGGCGGCGATGCGCGCGCGACTCAAATGGGAAACCCTCGTCGCTTTGGTCGAGGACGAGAAAGTCCTCCCAGTGACCGATGAGGCGATCATCCATGAGGCCCGCGCTTTCCTGGCGAGCCTTACGGACGCCGACCAAAAGCTGCTCAAGCGGAAGCTCGCCGATGGGAACTGGCGCGGTTCGGTCCTTTCCAGATTCACCCGCGCCCTGGAGGAAAAGGAGATCGTGGCGATTGACCCACAGGAGCAGACCGAGGCGCCCGCGAACGGCGCCCCTGTGCTCTGGCGTCTAAGGGAGCCGGATGGTTCATTGCAGGATCGGGTCAGCTGGGTCTCGGTCGAATCGGTCACCCAGCAGGCCGAGGTCCTGGGAAGGACTCTACTCGAATTCGATTTCGGGGCGGATGAGAAGGCCAAGCCGTTGGCGATGTCCCTGGCGGCGGCGTTCATCGAGCCGAATCTGGAATTCGATGCGGTGGCGACCGAAGCGGACCGCCTCATTGCCCGCGCCTCGGTTCCATCGGTGTCGATTGAATTCAAGCAGAACCAGCGCTTGGTCGCGCGCGGAGAGTTGGTCACCGAGGACCAGAAGCGGGCCCTTGCGGAGCTCAGCGCGCGGATGCAGTCCCGCCTCGGGGATGTTCTCGGGCGCATGCTGCTGATCGCGGTGATGCTCGGGGTGATTTTTGTGTATCTGCGGCGGAATCACGCCGTCATCTACCACAATCTTCCTCGTTTAGCGGCGTTCTTGGGCCAGATCACGTTGGTGGCTTGGAGTGGCCTGGTGGTTGCCTGGGGGGTCGAGTTCAATGCCTTTCAGGGGAGCGAGGAATCGGTCGGCATGGTCGGACTCGTGGTCCCGGTGGCCTCGGCGGGGATCATGATCTCCCTCCTGGAAAACTCGCGCCTCGCGCTCTTCTCGGTGATCATGAGCTCCTTCCTGGTGGGGATCCAGTTCAACTGGGGCTTCGAGATTCTGCTGACCCTTGCCTTGACCGGAATCCTGGCGGTCTTCCAGCTGGCCGGGATCTCGCGCAGGAGCCAAGTGTACTGGGTGATTCCGTGGATTCTCGGCGCGGGGGGGCTGATGATCACGGGGGTGCACATGATCCTGTACCCCTCCTGGGAGGCCGCGCGGCACTACCTGGGGAGCCTCATGTGGGGCTGGATGTTCCTGGGAATCAACGCCATGCTGTCGGTCGGCATCGCCCTCCTGCTTCTTCCGATGCTGGAGGATTTGCTGGGAATCACCACAATCTTCAAGCTGCGCGAAGTCTCCACCTATCACCCACTCCTGCGCCAGCTTGAGGAAAAAGCCCCCGGGACCTATTACCACTCCCTGAATGTCAGCGCCCTTGCGGAGTCGGCGGCGGGGGCGATTGGAGCCAACGCGGTCCTGGTCAAGGTCGGGGCGTATTATCACGACATCGGGAAGATGGAGAAGCCGAGTTATTTCGTGGAAAACCAGTTCACGGAGGAGGATCGCCGCAAACACTCCAAGATTTCCCCGCACATGAGCTGCCTGATCATCCGGAACCATGTCAAACTGGGAATCGAGATGGCCCGCGAGCAGCGCTTGCCCGAGGCGATCATCCCGTTCATCGCCGAGCATCACGGCACCACCCTGCTTTCCTATTTCTACGATCAGGCCCGGGCGGAGGATCCGCACGGCACGGTCTCCGAGGCGGATTTCCGCTACCCCGGCCCCAAGCCGCAGACCATCGAAAGCGCGGTCTTGATGCTGGCCGACACCATCGAGGCGGCCTCTCGAACCATGAAGCTCGTGGGCGAAGGAGAGATTCGCGTTTTCGTGAAGCGGATCATCAACGACAAGATGGTCGATGGCCAATTTGACGAATGTAATCTGACATTCCGCCAACTGCGTATCCTGTCCGATTCCTTCACTCGGACCCTCCGGACCATGATGCACCGTCGCATCGCCTACCCCTCGATGCCGGAGGTGGAGCGCGTTCCGGGCGAGCCGAAGGAAGAAAAAGTTCAACCGCTGTTCAGCCGGGGGGCATGAATCCCTCCGAGGGCCTCTCCAAGCCATGAGCGTGGAAATCCAGGACGACCAAGATGTCCCCATCGACAAGCGCCGCCTCAAGAAGCGGCTTGCGGCCGCGTTGCGCAAGGCGGGCCTCCCGGACTCCGAGGTGAGCGTGCTGCTCACCGATGACGAGCGCATGACCGAATTGAACCGAACCTATCGGAGCCTCGACAAGACCACGGACGTGCTTTCGTTTCCCCTGGCGGAGGAGGAAGATTCACCCCTGGCCGCCTTTCTCGGGGACATCGTGATCTCGGTCCCCACCGCCCAGCGTCAGGCCCGGGAGTCGAAAGTGACTCTCGTTGAGGAGGTGGAGAACCTGGCGCTGCACGGTCTGCTCCACTTGTTGGGACGCGATCACGAAAGCGAGGGTTGGGAATCCTGGCGAGCGGCCTTGGCGGAGATCACCCCCGATGAGTGACGGCATGATGCTGTTCGTGGAGGGGGGCTTGGTGCTCTTTTCCATTCTGTTATCGGCTTTTTTCAGCGGGTCAGAAACCGCGCTGACCTCGATCAGCGCGGTGCGGATCAACCAGATCGCGGGCCGGGACAACGAGAAACATCCGCTTTTTGACTGGCTGCGTCACCCGACGAAGTACCTCACCACGCTGCTCGTCGGCAACAACATCGTGAACATCGGCGGCTCGCTGGTGGGCGGGGACTTTTCCCGTCGGCTGCTGCTGATGCTTTATCCGGGGCATCCCAACATCGAGGCGCTTTCCACGGGCGTGGCCTTTGTGACCATGACCTGCCTGATTCTGATCTTCGGCGAGATCATCCCCAAGAGCTACTCGCGTCACCACTGCGAGACAGTCGCGCCCCGGGTGGTCGCGCCGCTGGGGTTTCTGTATCGGATTCTGAAGTATCCGATCCGCCTGTGCATCCTGATCTCCAACACGATCATTCGCCTTTTCGGAGGCGAGACCACCAAGGAGGTTCCCTTCGTGACCTCGGATGACCTCAAGCTGATGATCGAGGTCGGGGAGAAACAGGGGCTGTTGGACATCGACGAGCGCGAGATGCTCCATTCGATCTTCGAGCTTTCCGAGACTCAGGTCCGCGAGGTCATGACCCCTCGCGTGGAGATGGTGTATGTCCGCGTGAACGATTCCCTCGAAACCGTGCTGAGGACCTTCAAGGAGCATGACTTTTCGCGACTGCCGGTGATCGACGACAATCGCGACAACGTGGTCGGAGTTCTGTACATGAAGGACCTGATTCACCATGTTCAGGATGGCGCCGCTCAAAACGACCTGGTGAGGCGGCTCAAACGCCCCCCGCTCTTCGTGCCTGAAACCAAGCGCGTGGATGATGTTCTCAAGCAGTTCCAATCCTCCAAGATGCACATGGCGATCGTGGTGGACGAGTACGGGGGCACCTCGGGCCTGGTCACCATCGAGGACATCCTCGAGGAGATCGTGGGCGAGATTCAGGATGAGTTTGACGAGGAAGAGCCGGAGATTGTGGCCGGCGGAACCGGCGAGTGGATTGTGGACGCCACTGTGGACCCCGAGGACCTGGAGGATGCCCTAGGGATGGATTGGCCGGAGGAGGAGCACAAGTTCGACAGCGTGGCCGGCCTGCTGCTGGACCAGGTTGGAGACCTTCCCAAGGTCGGCGAAATCGTGGAGTGGAAAGGGCTGCGTTTCACCATCCTGGAGGCCGACGAACGCCGCATCACCAGGGTCCGGGTGGAGAGGCATGCCCCCGAGGAGGTGGTCGAGGTGGAGGAGCCGGAGCCTTGATCCGGCTCTCCCATAGGATTGCGGCAAGCGTGTTGCTATACTTTTCCGAGAAAGTCGGGAAACTTAATGGTTTTAGCGAATTGGATGGACTTCATCTGAACTGAACCCTCAGTGGATATAGATTGGCGGAATTGCGCCGGGAAGGGGTAAGGAGAGTCGAATGCTTTCACAACCGACCCTGGTTCTGAACCGGTCGTGGCAGGCGATCTGCACGACGAGCGTTCGCCACGCCATTATCCTGGTGTACACCGGGCGAGCGAAGTTTATCGCCCCGGACACCTATGAGCTCCACGACCTGGAGTCCTGGTCGGATCTGGCGCGCTTTGCCAAGGGTCCGTTGATCCATGGGGTCAACCTGGCCCTTCCGGTCCCGGAGGTGGTCATCCTCACCGAGACCAATGTTTACCCGCAGCCCAAGGTGGTCTTCTCGCGCCGGAACATCTTCAAGCGAGACCATTACACCTGCCAATACTGCGGGGCTCGACCGAGGCTCCAGGAGCTCACCATCGACCATGTGCTTCCTCGCTCACAGGGCGGGCGAAGCACATGGGAAAACTGCGTGGTTTCCTGCCGGGGCTGCAACGAGGACAAAGGGAACCGCACTCCGGAGGAGGCCGGGTTGAAGATCCATGTCAAGCCGCGCCGTCCCGCTTGGCTGCCGTTTGTCACCCAGAACAACGGTCTTCGCCCAAGCTGGGAGAAGTTCATCGGCGACCTGTACTGGAACGTCGAACTGGATCAGTCCGAATAGGATCCTCCCAAGGGGCGCCGTTATCTGGCGCACACGATCCGGAACCCAACATACCCGCTGGGCGGAGTTTTCGGTGTGACCGCCACGCGCCAATCGCAGCGCAGGGACTCCAATCGGTCCTTCCAGGTTCCTCCGCGATAGACGAGTTCCTTGCGAGGCCCCGGCTCGCACCACTCCCCGACATTCCCGGCCAGATCGTGGATGCCGAGCTGATTCGGTTTGAAACTTCCAACTTCGAAGGTTCCGCCGTGGTCTCCGCCGCCGAAATTGGCGTAAGCGGCCGCTTCCTCCGGAGATTCCCCCCAAACATACCGCCCCGAACCCCCGGCCCGGCAGGCGGCCTCCCATTCTTCTTCCGTGGGCAGGCGAACTTCTTTCCCGAAATGGGATGAGAGCCTTCGGCAGAACTCCCGGCAGTCCTCCAGCGAGACATTCTCAACCGGGTAGCGCGCCCCCTTGATCTTCGAGGGGTCGAGCGGGAGGTCGTGTTTCGAGACCGGAAGCCCCGCGACCACGCTCCCCCACTCCGATTGAGTGATCTCATATTTCCCGATCCGAATCGGACTTCCCGGCAGTTCGACCAACTCAATCCGTTCGCCGCTGGGAAGCGGGATGCCCGCGGTGGTCGTGGCCGGGGCGGGCGGCTCCTCAATGAGCGGAGGAGGAGGAGGAAGCGCGGGAAGAGGTGGGGAAACCAGCACATTGCCCAGATCCAGGACCTGCCCCTCTACAATCTTGATCTCGCCGCGCACTTCCGAGGGGGGTAGGTTCGGCGCCTGAATCCTCAGGCCAGGATAGGTTCCCACCACGAGCTTGAGCGAGAACGCCCCTTGGATGTCGGCCTCGCCGGCGCGGTCCGTGCCAATCGGGCCCACGCGCGCGCCCCGCAGCGGCGCTTGGGTCGCGGTATCCAGCAGGATGCCTTTGAGCTCGCCCTCCGGGAGTCGACGGGGCACCAGGATGAACTCCCCGCCCCGGTGGTCGGTCTCAAAGATCGCGCCCATCTGCGGGGACTGGGAGGCGTTGCGGGCGATGTCCACCTTCACTTGGTTGAAAACCTGCGAGGAATCCGTCCAACCGCGAGGCGGGTTCTCCAGGGCCTTCAGGAAGTAGTGCGCGAAGACACTGTGCCCCTCGAACCCTTCGGCGGTCACCGGTTCATCCCCACCGGAGGCCAGGACCAATCGCGATTTCTTCTTGAGGGCCTCGGTCACATAGCGGTCCAGTTCCCCCTCGGCCGGCTCCACGGTAACCCCCTTTTCGGCGAACAGACGCCCGGAGAAGCAGGAGTCGCAGACCACCCAGATGTGCCGCGCCTTCATCGCGCGAACATAGCGCTGGATGCGGTCGCTGGCGATGAAATCAACCTCGCTCTTTCCTTCCACCGGAACCCAGAAAGCATCCCCGGTGAGGTCATCCTTGGTCCCATGCCCCGAGAAATAGATGAGCAGACTGTTCTCTTCGGTCAGGTTGGAGGCCAGGTCTCGGAGGGAGTCAATGATCGCCTGCTGGGTCGCGCTTTCATCATAGAGCTCGATGATCCGCTCGAAGCCATACTTGTCGCGGAGCAACGCGGCCAGGGAGCGGGAGTCATGAACGCAATTGGAAAGCGGGGTGTGGAACCGGTACTTGTCGATCCCGATGACCAAGGCCCATTGACGGCCCACGCCGCCGGTCCATTCCGGCGCGCCGGGAGCCTCCACCGCGACCCCCTTGAGGTCCTCCGCCGCGGACGGAATACAAAGCCCCAACGCAATGAGTAAACCGAGGAGCTGGGTCATGGCCGGTCTCGTGCATATTCTTTCCCTTTGATGGGGCCCTCGCAAGCCGCGCCGCGAGAGCCCGGGGTCTCCCAGGAAAGTGACGATCCAACGCGGGGGATTTGCCAGATCGCGCTACCGATCAAGAAACGCTTCGGCTAGTCGGATCGAGTGCTCGCGAATCCTCGGATGGGCATCCGAAAGGCAGGCGAGGACGGTATCCTCATCCAGCGCGGATAGCCCCTCCAGGGTCCAGAGGGCATGAAGCCTTCCGAGCGGATTCGGATCGGAGGTCGCCATTGCCTTGAGAAGCGGCGCGGTCTCTCTGGCCTCCCGCTCCAGAAGCAGACGTTGCGCGGTGAGACGGACCCAGGCGTTTCCATCCGCAAGCTTCGCAACCAAATCCTCCGAGGTAAGCCCGCCGAGCATCGGCGGCCTGTACGGTTCTCGATGGCTGTCGGGAACGATCCGGTAGATGCGCCCCCTGTCCGCCCCCGCGCGCAGGTCCAGCTTGGCGAGAATGTCCTCGGGAATCGAGGCGGCGGTTTCGATGATCTCGCGGTAGAAATCGAGCAGATACAGCGCGCCATCCGGTCCCAGGTGAAGGTTCACCGGACGGAACCACGAGTCGGTGGAGCGGAGAAACTCGGTTTCGCGGTCGGGCCGTGAGGCGCGCAGGCTCGCTCCGACCTCGGAAAGGGTGTCGCGGTGAACCAGGTTGTGGGCGGCATCGCACACAAACAGGCTCCCGCGATGCGATTCGGGGAAGAGCTCCGCGAGATACGCGGTCACCCCGCAGGCGGCTGTGAAATACCCGGAGACCTGCAGTTGGCTCGGGCGAAACTTGTCGGCCTCCTTGGCGGCGCGACGGCTGGTGCGCTCGATGCGCCAAGCCTGCGGGCGGCTGATCGGAAAGACCGGGGCATCCGGCTGTCCATGATCGGAGATGTCTTCCCCCATCGCGCTCACCGCGAGATAAGGGTTCCGAGCCACATAGCGCTCGGCCAAGACCACATGCATCACATGAGTTTCGTTCTGGCTGACAAACTTTCGTCCCCACTGGTCGAAGGCGAGTCCAAATCCGCCGGGAAGCTGGCGCGCCTCCGCTTCATAAGACCCATCCGACGGCTGAATCCGCAAATCCCTTCCCGAAAGATCGACTGTGGGCGCATCCGCGCGGGATGGGTCCTTGACCTTGCCCCCGCCATGCCCATTGGCCGAGTGCAGCCAGTTGTCGAGTCCCCACGCCAGGTTGTTGAAACGGTGCTCGGCGTTCCCCTGGCCGAATCCGGCGAGCACCACCCGGCGCTCATCGGCGCGGCCATCCCCATCGGTGTCCTTCAAGTAAAGGAGGTCCGGGGTGCACATCGCAAACAGGCCGCCCTTGTAAGGCGCAAGCCCGCTCGGAAAGGAAAGCCCTGTGGCGAAAACCGTTGAGCGCTCGATCCGGCCATCCCCATCCCGGTCTTCGAGCCTGCGAATGGTGGCCTGGGTCCCCGGCTCCAGCGCCGGAAGGACCTCCATCTCGCGCATCTCCGCCACATACACCGCGCCGTTCTCATCGAAGGTGATCGCCACCGGATCAACCACATCCGGCTCGGCGGCGAAGACCTCGATCTTGAAACCGTCTTCAATCTGGATCTGAGCGCGGGACTCCTCCGGGGAGAAGGGCTGCGCGATCGCGGGAACGGCAAGCAGGACGGAAATCAACCGAGCCGCGCGTGTGAGCAAGCGGTGGATCCTCCGGGGTCGAATCTCACGCATCTTCATTCCCTCATGAACGCCAGCAAGTCGGCCATGTCCCGCGGCGTGAGCCCTTCCTCGAGCTTCGCGGGCATCAGCGAAAGCGAGGTGTCGCGGATTTCCGCGATGTTCTGGCGCAGCACGGTGGTGTCTTCGCCACCCGCCGCGCGGATGATCAAGCTGGTCGGTCCGCTCACAGCGAGGATTCCGCTCAGCACCTCGCCATCCACGGTCTCCACCACATATTGGGTGTATCCCGGAGCCACCACGCGATTAGGATACAGAATACTGACCAGGAGGCTGTCCGGCGGGTTGGATTTGACCGCCGCCCAATCGGGACCGAGCTGGAACCCCACCTCCCCCACCTTGTGACACTGCGCGCAGCGCTCCTTGTGAATCGCCGCGCCGCGACTCGGATCGCCCTGGAGCTCAAGGGCCGAGCGGAAGCGCTCGTAAATCGCCGGGTCCTCGCTCTTGTCCGGTTGGCCGAAGAGACGTTTGGAGGCGGCGACCACCTCAGGGTCCGGATAGTTCGCCAATTGGTTCTGGCGCGGGGCATCGACCACCGAGGCGGGGATATCGCCCTGTTCGATGGCCGCAAGCAACCGGACCAGACGTTCCCTTCGCGCGAAAAACTCCCGCAGAGCGGCCTCCTTGGCCTTGGGGGAAAGCTCCCGCCAATGAGCAAGGAGGATTTCTGTCGCGGAGACCCCCGCGGTTTCGACCAGCACCTCCAGCGCGGCAAGTTCCACCGCCTCGGGCTGAAGCGCGCTGAGGAGCCCCTCCAAGGTCGATTGAGTCTTGGAGATATCCGCGAGACGCAGACGCTGGATGGACTCGATCCGCTCCGCTTCCGGCTTCTCCTCGTTGCGGGCGGTCGCCAAATCCCTTTCCAGTGATTCCGTCGAGGTCTGTGTTTCAGCAGATTGAATCCGACCCGCGATTCGAATCGCCGAGTCTCGGACCTCCGCGAGCGGATCCGCCAAGAGTCTGGAGAGAGACTCGCCCGCGCCTGGAACCGGAATCACCTCGCCGCCCGCCAGGTCAAGCCCCGCGCTCAGGCCCGCCAGCGCGGCGGTCTTGCCCTCTTTGTTCTTATCGGAGTCCAGATTGACCACCGCGGACAGCGTGCGGGCGATCTCCTCCGGCAGCTTTCTCGCGCCGATCACCCGCGCGAGCTCGCGTAGGAATTCGGGGATTCCCTCCGGGGGTTCCGATTGGCCAAGCGCGGCGGAAAGCGCCTGGAAAAGCGGAACACAGACCTCCCTCGCGGAGCTGAGAATCGCGGTCCGCGCCCAGCGGTCGGAGGAGTCTTGCAGCGCGATTCGCGCGAGGGCGTTCACCTTGGCCTCGGAGGAGGGGAGTTCTCCCAAGGTGAGGGCAAGCTGGAAGCGCACGCGCGGGTCAGGGTCCTCCACCATCCGGACCAAACGATCCTCCAGCGCGCCGCCCAGGGCGGGTCCGGCCAGGAGTAGCAATGCGAGCAGTCGATTCATTTGCCGTTGACCACCAGCACCCTTCCGGCGGATCCGGGCGACTCTTGGGCGAGCAGCAGCAAGCCCTTCGCGCCACGCGCCTTCTTATCGATCCGGAAGGTGAGCTGACGAATCCCCCGTTCCAGGGTCACCAAGGTGTTCTTGCTCACCTCGACCGGTGAGTTGTCCACCCACAGCGAAAGCCCCTCGGCGGAGTTCAACTCAAAGCGAACCTCGCCGGGCGAGGTGACCTCCACCTCGCAGCGCGCGAACGCGGCGCTTTCATCCCCGCCGAAATCCTCCGCCGGGAGGATGCCCGAAACCTTGCCATAAGCCGGGGTCCAAAGGTATGGCCCACCCTCGGAAAGGACCCCCTCCAAGGGGTCCGGTTCAGACCCGGCGGGCATCTCGGCCACACGCTCCAACACACGCCACCTTCGGACCACCGGGATGTTCGGAGTGGAATAGGGTCCCGACTTGCCGAGCTCGGAAAGGAAGCGCACCAGGTCCACCAGCTCGGATCGTGTGAGCAGGTCCGCGAGCCCGTTGGGCATGAGCGAGCCGGTGTCGCGACGGTTCTCGATGTCGTCCTTGGAGATGGGGATCTCATCCTCGACCTGGTCGCGCAAGACCACCTCGTTTTCGGTCTCGCGCAAGAGAGTCCCGTGGTAGGAGGCCCCATCGATGGTTTCGATCAGTTGGGCGGCATAACCTTCGCGGACCGCCTTGCCGGGGGCAAGGATGGAGTCCACGAGGTAATCCGGTTGGGAGCTCACCCCAATCCCGGCCAGGTCGGGCGCGACCTGGCCCCCGCCTCCGGCGATGGCATGGCACTGAAGGCAGCTCAAATCCGCGCGGCGAAACACCGCTTCCCCTTTTTCGGGGTCGCCTTTCTCGGCAATCTCCGCGAGCAGCGCCTTCATCTCCTCCACGTTCAGTTCCCTGGCGGAGGCGGTGATTCCCGCGGATTGGGTCAGGACCTGGATAAGGGCCTGGTCTTGAGCGCCGACCGAGTAGAGATGCCGAAGGGCAAGCTTGGCCACATCGCTGTCCAGCGGTTGCCGTGCGACGGATGCAGCAAGCGCGGCGCCAAGCGCTTCCCCGCCCCCTTTCCGTTCGCGGAAGGCGGCCAAGAGTTCCGCCGGGTTCGGATCGCCGGGAGTCAAATCGGCGAGCAGCCTCGCGCCGAGCTCCGCGGCCATCCCAAGGTCCACTCCGATCAGGCCGCGAACCGCGGCGAGACGAAGCGGCTTCGGTTCGCCGACGCCTGCGAGTCGCTCCAAGATCGCGCCGCCGGCCTCCCCGCCGAGGTCCCCAAGCGCCTCCGCCGCCGCGCCGCGAACCTCCGCCGACCTTGAAGCGGAGAGCGCGATCTCCGAAATCGGGTTCCGAAGCTCCTCCAGTTTCCAGGCCCCCGCGAGACGAAGCGCCTCGCTGGCGAGCGAGGAATGCTCGTGGGTCAGATAAGCGCGCAACGCCTCGGCGGCGTTATCCGGACGCACCTCTCGTTCACGAGAGCGAGCGCGCAGCTCGGCAAAGACCCGCGCCTGGAGACTCAGGACCCCAGTATCCGGAATGGGCTGGACCTTCGGTTCAGGTTGGCTGGTGTAAAGCGTTGGGGCCAAAAGCTCCGCGAGCTCCCTCGGACCGCCAAGCGCCGCCACCATCAGCAGGATCTGCTCGCGACGTTCCGGGGAGGCCTCGCCCTTTTTGAGGATGTTCAGCAGAGGACGGACCGCCCCCTCGGAGCGCACCGCCTGAAGCGCGAAGGAAAGGCGCTTTGAGTCGCCGCCGAAGGTGGTCTCCCCCGCCTCGAAGGAGGGCATCCAGTTTCTTTCGAGGGCGATGGCGGTGTTGCGCAGCGCGAATTCCAGGTAACGGTCCATCGGCTTGTACACCGCGAGCGTGGCGATTTCGATGGAGCGCGGGTCCGGGACGAACGACAACGCGACCACGGCCTCCAGGCGCACACGCGGGTGCTCATCGCGAACGGCGCGTTCGAGAAGCGCAAGCGGCTCCTCGACCCGATCCAGCCAGTAGCGGAGCACGCGCACCGCCGCGGCCCGCGCGCGCGGGTCCGCGGAGGTCAGCTCCTGTTCCAGCAACGCGGGGTTGGCTCGGTCGATGGTCTGATGGGTCCAAAGCGCCTCCAATCGATGATGTTCAAACTCCGGGTCCTTGACTTCGAGCGCGGCGGTCCATTCGCGCAACTCCGTTTCGACTCGATCCGGGTCCAGGTCATAGAGGACCCGCCGGGCGTGGTGACGTTCGTAATCGACGGGGGACTTGAGGTATTCGAGAATTTCCGCGATGGATTTCCCCTCATAGACCGGCGGTTGAAGAAGCGGCTCTCCCTTGCGGGTGATCCGCCAGATGCGACCGTGGGTCTTGTCGCGCCGCGGGTCGCGGAAGTTGTACTGCATGTGCCCGATGATCGGGTTGTACCAGTCGGCGATGTAAATCGCGCCATCGGGTCCCATCTTCACATCCACCGGGCGGAAGTACTCCTCGGTGGAGACAACGAGCGGCTCCATTTCCTTGGCGGAGAAACCGGAGCTGTCCTCGCTGAACTTGTAGCGGTGAACCACTCGGTTCTTGAAGGCGTTGAGGATCATGTCCCCTTGCCAGTCCTCGGGCCAATGCGCGCCGCTCACAAACTCGATCCCGCAGGACTTCGGCGCGCCCGGCATGAGCGGGTAATCGCCCCGCAACTTGGTGTTCACCTGGCCGGGGAGGAGATAGAAGATGTTGCCGCCGGGCGCCTCGGTCAGGAAATCCTGCCCCCAGCGGTCGAAGGCCAGGCCCCAGGGGTTGGCGAAGCCTTGTTGGACCCAAAGACCGAGCTTGAGCTTGCGCGGCTGAAACTCGAACACCCCGCCATCGTTGAGGCGCACCACGCCATGCGGGGTTTCGACCTGGGTGTGGAGAAAGATCCCCGACATGAAGTGCAGCAGTCCGCCGGGACTCCATTTCCAGGCCGAGATCGCGTGGTGGTTGTCCTCGGTTCCGAAGCCGGAGAGGACCACATGCTTCTCATCAGCGACATCATCCCCATCGGTGTCCTTGAGAAACAACAGATCGGGAGGATTGGCCACATACACCCCGCCATCACCGAACTCGAATCCAGTGGGCACCAACAAGCCTTCGTAAAAGACGGTGGACTTGTCGGCGGTCCCATCCCGGTCGGTGTCCTCGAGAATCACCAGCGTGTCATGAGGACGTTCGCCCGGGGTGATTTGCGGATAAGAGTAGGAGCAGATCGCCCAGAGTCGCCCTTTGGAGTCGAAGGCGGTCTGAATCGGGTTGACCACCATCGGTTCATGCGCGAAGCAGTTGACCTCCAGCCCCTCCTGGACCTTGAAGCCGGAGAGCTCAATCGCGGGATCGGTGGGTTGGGCGGCGGCGCTTAAAGAGCCGACAGCGATGAGAAGCAGAAATGGGCGGAGCAGGGATTTCATGGCGGACCTCGGGAGAATGGATGACGCCGGACTTATTCCGGCGCTTCATCTTGAGGAGATAATTTGGAGTCCAGCGCCAAAGCGCCGTCGTGAGTCAATCTCAGGATTCCCATGAATCCCGCTCTTTGCGAATGTGGTCATCGATCTCCTCGGTGGACCCATAGAGACCCCGGGCAATCCCAAACAGGTCTGAGAAACGCGCGCTTCCTTTGTCCGCCTGCTGCTCCGCCAGCACGATCACCTCAGCGGTTCCCCCTTCGGGAAGCTCCGGCGAGCGGGTTTCAATGGTTCCCCCGGGCTGAATTGTCACGGTCTTCCGGATTGCCGCGATCATGGTTCATGTCCTTTCATGGGGTGGCCAATGAACCGGAAATCCCCGCCTCTTCCGCGACCTTCTCGTAGCCGAAGCAGTCCATCTTAGCAGCCTCATCAATTCGGATCATCCTTCTTTCGCAGGCTCACCCGCACTGGTTCGGGGACCGCGAGGCGCGAAATCTCCGCCTCCTTCTCCGCGATCAGCCGCTCGAATTCGTCCATCTCCGCCGGAAATTGATCGTTGCCGGCGTTGCCCTGCCCATCGGGATCCCCGCTGCTCTTGGAGCGCCGCCCATAGATGTACTCCCCGTTGTGGGCGCGCCAGCGGAAAAAGAACAGTTGGTTCTTCTCCACCACAAGCCGGCGCACCTGTTCGGTTTGCTCCTCGGCTCCGAACGGGGTGGGGAGGTTGACCCCCTTCTCCAGAAACTCCGAGGGGAGGGTGAGTTCCGGCGCCTTCCCGTTGAATGCCACGGTATACTTTCCCGGCTCCAGCCCCTCAACCCGCAAGAGGGCGCACCCGGGAGGCTCTCGGCCCTTGTCGCTTCCCTTCCGCCAGACCTGACTGGGCGGGACCATCGGAGGTGGAAGGAATGGAAAATCAACGGCCAGCTCAACCCCCTCCGGGCCGCGCTCCACTTTCGGGATCGCCTTCCCGGCCAGCGTGGCCGAACCCCTCCTCGCGTCCACCTCCAACCTCAGGTCCGGTCCTTGGAGACCGAGCTGTTCCAACACCCGGTTCGCGGCGCGCCAGTACCCTCGCGCGTTCAAATGGATCCCATTCTCGGTTAGAAATTCCCTTTCCGCGGACCCTTGAGGGGATAGGTCGCAGAGGTCCACGAACCGGCAGCCTTGCTCGCGCGCCAAACCGCTGATCGCGGATCGATATTCCGCGAGGATCCGGTTCCTGCTCGACTGATCCGGCAGCGGCGGACCCAAATCCTCTAGTGTGATCGGCGAAAGCAGCGCGATTTCGCGCGGGTCGAAGGCCCGCGCGCGGGCAAGGATGGAGGTGTAGCCCGCCAGGAACTCCGGGATCCCTTCCACTCCCTGATCGAAGGCCGAGTTCATCCCATAGGCCAGGATGAACACGTTCGGCTGGAACGGTTCCAGATGGGTTTCGAGCTCGCCGAAGTTCAGCGGGCGCGCCTGAATGCGGACCGTGTCCCCCGCCCAGGAATAGTTCCGGAATCGAATTCCGCGTCCCGGAAAACGCAGGGTAAGCAAGGTCTCGATGTACCCGTCATAGCGCTCGCGGTCGAGCAGGTTCTCGCCGATCAGCGCCACCCGGTCCCCATCCTGGAGCTCGAACTGAAGCGAACCGTGCTTCTCCTTGGCCGATTCCGGGAGAATCGGTTTCCCCAGCGCCCAATGGATGCCATTGAACACCAGGCGACGAAAGGCGGGGACCTCGAAATCCTCCGGGTGTCCGATGGTGGTCATGAACACCTTGCCGCCGCCCGGATGGGTCCGTGTCCAGGCCACGGGGTTGAGGTCCCGTTCCGCCTCGGGCTTCTGGCTTGGCCCCACCGATTTCCCGATCAGGAGAATTTCGGCGTCCTTGGGGGGATACTCCGGGCGGACCTGATAGAGCCAGGAGCGCACATGGAAGGACGGGTCGACCCCGGAGAGGATCGGGTTGCCTTCCGCGCCGGGGACCACCGAGACATCGGTGCTCGATTCATGCCCGTAGTGGTGAATCCAGGGGGCGCCCAGAACCCGCGCCCCAAAGGCGTTCCAGTGCTCCGCGAGCGGGTCTCCGGAGGCATAGTTGAAGGCATGGGTGGAGGTCCGAAACGCAACGATGGGTTTCCCGGAGTCGAGGTATTCCTGCAGTGACTTCACCTGTTCTTCGGGGAAAGTGCGGAAACGCATGTAGACCACCAGCAGGTCGGCATCTTTGAGGGCCTCAAGCCCGGGCATGTCGTTGAGGCGCTTTCCGGCCTCGGGCTTCCAGACACTGGTCATGTTCTTGTCGTGGAGGAGGGTGGTTTTCATCCCGAAACGGCTCTCCAGTTCCTTGGCGATGCCCGGCATGGTGACCTCGGACTTGTATTCATCCTCGCCGATCAGGAAGAGGACATGGGCCGGGTCCGCCGCTCGCGCCGCAAGGGATGCGTAGAGGGGGATGAGGAAAGCCAGGAACAGGGAAGTGAGCGGGCGTGGGCTGGGGTGTGACATTCCGGTCCCTCCTTGGAGTGGGGCATTGTGACACTGGAAAACCTGGGGGCGCAAGCGGAGAAACGGGCAATTTCAGGATTTCCACTTGGCTTGGTCGGGAAGGACCGTTAGCCCGGGAATACCCCGGCGTCCCTCGACTTTCCCCTGCCGATGGATACACCGATGGGGGGCCTCTCCGACGCGGAGGTGGGTACCGTGGTATGGCCGCTGAGCTGAGAATCCCTGCTCGCGTCAGCGGGCAGTTGCAGATGCATCGTGGTGCGACTATGAGAGCAGGCATTTTCCGGGTGGCCAAAAGAGCGATCTAGCTTTAACCTCGACGACATCGCTGCCGGTTCAGTATCCATCGCAGCCAGTCCAGTCGAGGAGGTGGCCACGCCATGAAACCGAAATTGGGACTGATTCTGGTCTTGATCGTCCTCCCTGTGGCGGGAGTTCAGAAGGTGGCCGCCCAGCCCGAAGCTCTGTTCATCGGATCCGCCGTCAAGTTCATTTACGTGGACGGGAACTTTGATTTCATGGGGCCGAGCACGCCCTCATGCGCGGAGGGGCTGGCAAATTCCGATGGCGGGAACGATCCGCTGAGCCCGCTTGGACCTCCCCCAACCCTCAACTCCGGGACCGAACTGTATGTCCCGACCTTTCTCAAGGGTGGGCTTTTCACGGGAACCCAAATCGCGGTCCAGAATGTCGGGGACGCCTCCTCGGTGGTCCGCATCTTTTACTTCGATGAATCCGAGAATTTCATGGGCTGCGACTCGGGGATTGTCACTCCGGGGTCCTCTCACGTGTTCGACACCGCCGGGATCCAGGTGGATTTCGGCTGCGCCATCATTCAATCGCTCGACCCGGACTCGATTCCGCTTCAAGATCGCTTTGATTGCGTGGGCGAACCAGTCCCCTTCAAGAGGAAAGAAGGGGAGAAACTCGCTTTTGTCCCCGGCCCTCCAATCACCGCTCAAGTTCAAATCAACCATGGAACAACCTCGCCGGGGGAGCCGGTTCGGGCCACGACTTTCAACGCGTTCTCGGACCGGATGGGGGATGTCAATTTCCAGAGCAATCGCCTGCGCTACATGCTTCCCCGGGTGGTGACATCGGCCACCCAAACCACCCTCTTCAATGTTTTCAACACAACCCCGCAGGCGACCATCGTGGACCTCACCTACCGGGATGAAGCCAGTGGCGCGGTGATCCACTCGGCGAGCCTCTATCTGACCGGGTATGACACCCAACCCTACAACGTGAGGGATGTGCTTCAGCAGGATTTCCATGGATCGGTGATTCTGGAAGTGACGGATGGAGTCGAGACGCCCTTGGCGATTGTCGCCCATCGGGTCAACCTCTCGCCGCTCCTGGTGGGGAGCTACCTCGCGGTCCCCCTGAATAGCGGAAACTTCGACTACAGCGCCTCGGACCGCGCCTTCGCCCCGATCTCATACGAGCCGGGATCGGAGACTCAGGTCACGCTGGCGAATGTGGAGAGCTCCACCGAGGACTACACGGTGCAGATCCGTGACTCTTTCGGGGATGTCCTTTCCACTCGGATGGTGACGCTTGGTCCGGAACGCACCGAGACCCTTTCCTTCCCGGATCCGGGAACATCCGCCGGGCCGCGAGTCGGGTTTGTGCGGATCGACGGAACGGATGAGTTCCACGCGGTCCTCTTCCAGCGTTTCGAGGACAACACCGAGACCCTCGGTCAATGGGTCACCTATAACATCCACAGCGGCGATGAAACCGTGGGATTCACTCCCTTCGGAGAGAAAGGGAGTCTTCCCGAGGAGAACGGCGCGGCGGATCTCCTCGCGCTCCCGATGGCGGGGAAACTGGATGCTGCTCACGGACGGGTGACTGAAATCCTCCTCAGCAATCTGAATCCGCTTCCCGGACTCTCCGCCGCGAACATCCATGTCTATGACAGCGCGGGACTCCGGGATGTTCACTGCGTGCTGCTCCAACCCCTTGAGACCCTTCGCGTTCCAGTCGATTTCCCTCGCCTCGGCGAAGGGGCGCTGGCCTCGATTGTCATCAAGGGCGCCTCCACCAGCCAAAGGCCGAGCGTGGGGATGAATCAGTTCAACACCTTCGCCCTCGCGGCGGTGGCGATCCAACGAAATGTGTCCCTTCCCGATCCTCCCGATGCCTCGGTGGAACTCGCCCCCGGCGGCAACGATGTTTCCGCGTCCTTCGCGGGGAGGTTTGCGTTGGATAATCCGGACAACGGTCCGTATACCCTGTTTTTCCCTGACCTCCGAGGCTCAGCGGACTCCGAGGGTCCGATGGATGCGCTGAGCTTCCAAGTGATCGGCGATCCGGGGGCTCCGGGAACTCAGATCGGGGTGATCTTCTTCAGCGAGTCGGATGTGGTTGGAACAACAGTCTCGCCTGTCCTGGCTTATCCGGCGGGCTTTCGCGTGGAGCCGGAGGATATTCCCTCTCAAGCGCGCAGCGCGGCGGCTTTTTCACTGATCGCCAACGGCACCGCCGCCCTGGGCTTCTCCGCCATCGACAGACTTAACGTATACGCCTTGTTCCGTCATGTTTTCGAGGCCGGAACGCCCCTCCTGGTCCCCTATGGTCCGATCTCGGGGGTGGCCGAGCGGAATGCACCCTCGGCGTCGGGGGACGGTGGACGGGTCCTTGCCGCTTATGAGTCGATTCCGGACTCGGGCCTGGGGACCTTGGATCCGGTCTACTCCGGGTACGCTTATCACCTGCCCTTGCTTCTGGCGGATGAGGGGTTTGACGCCACGCTCACCATTCAGAACGCGGGGCTGTTCCCCGGCGCGGTCGAGGTCATCCTGCGACGTGAAGGAGCGCTCAAGTCCTCGCCCCTTGTCCGCTCCTTGAAGGACCTCCTTCCGATGGAAGCCGCATTGGGCGAAAAGCTCCTTCTCTCGAGCGCGGACCAGGTGATCCACCTCGACCCTCTTCGCCCTGGGACCTCCCAGTCGTTGCGCGTGTCGGAGATCGTGGGAGCCGGATTTCGAGGAAGCGCGGTGATTCGCTCCGCGCAGCCGCTGGCGGTGATGGCCCAGCTTGAAAGCGGCGGGACATCCGCAGCGTACACCGCCGAGCCTTACGAGCTCAGATATGTCTTCAATGGGATCCCCTTCTTCAGCGAGGGATCCCAGGCCGCTTACTGCCCGCTCATCTTGGACCGCGGGCACGGATGGGACACCGGAATCATTGTCCAGAACCTGAACAAACTGGTGGACGCCAAGGTGCGGGTGGACCTTTACTCCAACGCGGGCGAGGTCCTTGAAACGCGGAGTGGGTTCATCGCGCCAGGCTCCTCGGCAAGGTTTGATTTCCCCGCGAGCGCGAATGAGATCGATCAGGAGCCGAGCGCCTCGAACTGGCTCCAGGTCATCTCGGAGGAGATCTGGCAGGAGGGGACCCCTCAAGCTCTTTCCAGCAATATCGCCGTGGTGGCGCACTTGGTGAGAGGCAATGACTCCGGGTGTGTACTGGAATCGGTCCTCTACAACGCCCTTTCGGAGGGGGAGGCGTTCAACTGGCCCGGAGTCCTGAACGGGGCCGGGACAAGGCACCTGCTGATCCCCTCCTTCCAGAAGAGTTTCGGAGAGGGACAAGTGAGCAGCGTGGTTTCCGTTGTGAATGTGAACCCGCACCAAGGCTCCAGCACGCTTTCCAATGTCCGCTTTCTGGGGGATGGCTTCACCACCAATCTGAGCTCGATCTCGGTTCCCCATCGCGAGTCCTTCTTTCTCGATTCGGCAAACTTGCTGGGAATCCCCCCCGGATCCGCGGGGGTCCTGGCCATGAGCGCCCTGCCCGCGGGCAGCGGCCAGGTGGCCGGTCCCGGTTTCGCGGCGATGGTCCTCCATCGCGCCGAGGGATTGCTCCCTCACCTCCCCTGCGATGCCACGCCACCAACATCGACACCCACCGATTCTCCCACAGAGACTCCTTCTTTCACGGGCACGCCCACCTCTCCCCCCACCGAGACTCCAACCGGCACCCCATCTTTGGTTTCCACCGAAACCGCCACGATCACGGACACCCCCTCCTCGACCGTCACTCCGACCGAGGCGCTCGTGGTCCCAACCGAGACCCCCACATTCACCTCTGAGGGACCGACGCCCACGGACACCCTCGGGGGACCGAGCCCGACCGCCAGCCCAAGCCCCACCGAAACCCTGGTGGGACCGAGCCCCACGCCAACAAATATGTTCGAAGGCCCAACGCCCACAGCAACCCCGACGGAGGATGAGCTTCACCGCGCGGACATCAATCGGAATGGTCGGGTGGATGAGGAGGACTTGCTGCTGTTGCTCAAGTACTGGTTTCAGTTGGTGGACTGACCGAATGAATGTCGACAGGGGTGTCGCGCGCGGCTCGGTTAGTCGCGGCATGGTTTGGTCAAGTCCCGTCGATAGAGTTCCCCGTGGACCCTGCGCGCGGCCACGACCATCTCAGGATAGGGCGTGTCGGTCACATCCACGAAGCCGATGTTGTAGTTCTCGCCATCGAACCAACGCCCGGTGATCGGTTCATCCACATACTGAAACCAGTGACATCCCACCACCGAGGAACATTCGAGGGCGGAGCGGACATAGCGCTCGAAGGCTTCCGCGCGCTCCGCCTGGCTCTCGGTGGGAACAAGCCCCGGGTGAAACATCCCGCGATCCATCGCGCCGAAGTGGAACTCCCCGATCAGAGCCGGTCTTCCGATCTCACCCAACATCCCGCAAATCTCCTCATCAATCCCCGCGGTGTAAATATTGAAGCTGACCACATCCGCGAATTCGGCGCAGGCTCGAACCGCCGGGCCGGGACGAGTGGAGAATCGGCAACCGAGATAGAGCTGATGGGGGGCGTGCTTGGCGAGCATCACGCGAATGGTCTCGAAATAGACTCGCGCGAACTCGCTCACAAATTCATCCAGATCCGCCCCCGCGGTGACACTCAGCGGTTCCGGGGCGCGCAAAGCCTCCCAGCTCGCGGCCTGTGTTCCCCAGCGCGCATTGAGGGACTCGATGGAGGGATGCTTCGAGCGGAGCTTGCGGATCAGCGCCTTGCGCGCCGGTTGGTCCGCGGAGCACGAAAGCACCCCCTTCTGGACGGTCTCCCACGAAAGCTCGTTGTCTGAGAAAAAGCCGATGCAAAGCGGCGAGGCGGAATGGCGTTCGGCCACTCCCGCCACGGCTTCATCCACAATGTCCGCAAATAGCGGGTCATACACATCCACCATCGCACCCCAGTAGCCATAGGCTCCATCCAGACGGCGTAGCTTGCTCGGCAGATGGAGCGAGGCCACATAGGGGAGCCCGTTATCCAGAGCCACATCGGTCTCCGACCAATTCCCCACCGTGTTGAAGCCCCAGGCGCGAAGTCGCCTCGCGGTCACCGACTTCCAGGCGTCGCGCCACTTCTCGCCATGCTTGCGGTGCAAGTTCGCGCGGTAAAAGCTGAAGGTTCTTCCCTTGCCCCCGATGATGTCCGCCATGCTGTGCGCGCCCTCGACTCGACCGAAATACTTCGAGAAGGGATCGCCCGATTCCTCGGGTAGCCAATCAAACCAATCGGCGCGTTTCTCGACAAAAGTTTGCTCCCAGGCCCCCACACAGTCGATCCCGGCAGAGAAGAAAAGGTTGCCTTCCGGGGTCACCAACCACCATCGGCCATCCCGTTTCTCGGTCCGGAACCAACCGGTGGCCTCCAGCTTCGGTCCGCCCTTCCAGCCCGCGAACCGGTCGTGGTCACTCCACGCCTCGGTAGAGGAGAGCATCCGCTCCTCCTCGACCGCGCGCGCGCGCAGCTCCTCTTCGCCGGACAGCTTCCCCGGCCAGGTGGCGTGCTTGTATTGGCCGAATCGGTCCACAAAGGGAAGCGGCAAATCCGCGCCCGCCTTCCCGCCCGCGCCGAAGAGACGGAAGCCATGGAGGAAAAGCCGGTGTTCACGCTCCGGCATGGGGAGAAAAACCTGGAAGGCGACGACCCGTGAGAGGTCAATCTCCGCGCCGGTTCCGACCGGACCGGTTTCGGGGAGGCCGCGCATGCCCCACAGGCGCTCGCTCTGTCCCGTGTTGAAGATCAGCCGAAGGGGGGTGAGCTTTCCGGGAGCGGCGAGCGCCGTGGCGGTGTTGCAGTGTTCGAGTCCGTTCGCGCCCTCATTGTCGACGCGCATGGAAACTCGGATCGGGACTGTCTCCGGGTTTTCGATCTCCACCTCGACTCCGAGATAGCCCGACCAGTCCCAGCCATCCTGAGGAGCCCTGAACTCCACGTTCGGCCAGTCGGCTTTGAGGAATTCGACGGCAAGCTGGGCTGTTCCGTTCCGTGAGACCGTTTCGGCGCGCGAGTTGTTCTGGACCAGGCGCGACGGCAGGGAGCCGGGCGAAAGCTCCACCAGCGGGCGGAATTCATCGCCCACCGCCCTTGGCGCGAGGGCCGCGCTCAGGAATCCGGCCACAGAGACCGCGAGGACCCAACCACTTGGCGCAAGGCCAAGTCGAGAGCTCCCCTTCACCGCTGTATCTCGCGCTCGAATATCAGCTCAAAGAACTTGGCCGCTCCATACACCGCGATTCCAGGGGCAAAGATTTGGACAAGCCTCCACCCATCGCGCGCGTGCTCGTGCACGGTGGATTGATAGTTCTCAAGCGCGGCCTTCCTGACACCCACATACCCTTCTCCCAAGCGGACAAACTTGTACTCGTATCGAGAAGCCATGCGCGTTCACACCTCCGGCAGTTTCCAAGGGGCGCGATATTCGCGACCGACCCACCTGTTGGCCTCCTCGTCCCCGATAATCTGCTCTTTCTCGGCATCCCAGAAGATCCGCCGCCCCACCCGCAGGGCGATGTTGGCGAGGTGGCAGGCGATCATCGAGTTGTGCCCGATCTCAACCTCGGAGTGCGGTTGCTCCCGGCTGCGCACACAGTCGATGAAGTTCTTGATATGGTCAAAATGGAAGTCATCGAACGAGCGGCGCCGAGGAACCCCAATCGCCTTGTAATCGCGCGGCTTGTCGATGGCCGAGGTTTCCGGCCAGACCTCCCATTGGTGACGGTCCACGATGAGGATCCCCTCGTTGCCGTGAAAGGCCACTCCATGCTCGCGGTCGAACGGACCGCGGCCGACCCCCACGGCGTGCTCCCAGATCAAGTTCCAACCGTCGTATTCGAGGATCGACTGCTGGGTGTCCGGGGTCTCCATCGCATCATTGGGGTAGCCGTATTTCCCGCCGATGGCCATCGCCGATTTGGGCGCGAGGACATCCATGCCGAAGTTGGCGATATCGAGCATGTGCGCGCCCCAGTCTGTCATCAGGCCGCCGGAGTAGTCCCAGTACCAGCGGAAGTTGAAGTGACAGCGGTTCTTGTTGTAGGGCCGCGCGGGGGCCGGACCGAGCCAAAAATCCCAATCCAAGTTCTCGGGCGGATCCTCGTCCGCGACGGGGGGCAGCTCCCCCTTCCAGTCCAGGTACGCCCAAGCCTTGACCAGCCGGATCTGCCCGAGCTTTCCGGACTTCACATACTCGATGGCCTCCCGATAGTGTTTGGCGCTGCGCTGCTGGGTGCCCATCTGCACAATCCGGTTGTTGGCGCGAGCGGCTTTGACCATGGCGCGGCCTTCCGCGACGGAAAGCGCGAGCGGCTTCTCAACATAAACATCCTTGCCCGCCTGGCACGCCAGAATGGTGGGGATCGCGTGCCAATGATCGGGAGTGGCGACAATCACCACATCGATGTCCTTGCGGTCGATGACTTCGCGGAAATCCTTGTGGGTGTCGGGCCGCTTGCCCCGGTTCTTCTCCAAATCGTCGGCGGTCTTGGCCAAGTGCTCGGTGTCGACATCGCACAAGGCGAGACATTCGACCCCATCGATCTTGAGCATCTGTTTGAGGTCGGCGTTCCCCTGGCCGCCGCATCCGATCAGCGCGACCGAAATCTTGTCGTTGGCGGCGACCTTCTCCTTGTCTTCGGATGCGGCCGGAAGAGCGGTGGAAAGCGCCCCCGCCCCGGCGGCAATGAGCGTGCTGTCCTGAATAAAATTCCTGCGCGTGAATTTCTTCATGGTGGCCTCCGTGAGTTGAGATCAAAGGAATGGTACGACTCCGCTTGAGGGGAGAGCAGGGCCAATTTGAAAGCACCGGACTTCTCGCTACTCGCGCGGATGGCGCGGGGGTTCAGCCCCGATGGCGCCCTGATGGCCGTGGTCCCCTTCAGGGTGGCTGATCAGCATGGGATCTCCTCCCGCGGCCTCAAACACCGCCTCCGCATAGTGGATAAACCGGACATAGGCTTCCACGAACTCACGCCCCGCGGCAAGGTCGGAGGATGGATGTTTCCGCGTTAGAGTCACCTTTTCAAAGCGTTCGGAAAGACCCTCTTCAAGCTGGGTCGCGAGCAACGTGTGCAAGGCTTCGAGCGAGCCGGTCTCAATCGCTCGGTCCGCGGCGGGGATGGCGGGACCAAGGTCCCTTCCCGCCGGTTTGAGTCCGGTAAAGGGCTCCCCTTCGCCCGCGCGATGAAGTCGAACCACTGTCTCGAAGAAGAATGCATCCGCGAGGGACTTGGCTTCCTCTCCAAGCTTCCGGACCGCAAGAGTCCTCGACAAGGCGCCGCGGACCTCGGCCTCATCCTGTTCCGCAACCCAGATCAGCGCCAGGTTGGGGTCCCCCTGCTCAATCGCTTGTCTTGCGGCGGCCACCACCGGGCCATCGAGGCTATCGCAGTGCGCGAAGACCGGCACGCCCCGCGTGGCCATGCACATCACGGCCACAACCGCAATGGTCCCAAAGCGCCCTCTGTCACTCCTTCTCATGGCCGATATCTCCTTTCTGTCCACTCCACGACCGGATCAAGTCGTCTTCGGGTAGGGCGCCGCCTCGGGAGGTCGAACTCCACCGATTCCATATATCCGGCGGAAGGCTTCGATATCCCTCTTATGGTCGCCATGGAGTCGAACTTTGAGCCTCGCCGGGGCGCATGAGGATGAACTCCTTGCCCCTCGCGACTTGTCACGGGATGAAGCCAACGCGGCTCTAACCGGCGTTTCTCTCACGCAGCAAGCGGTCCATCTTCTGGGCGTCCTGAGGGGTGTCCACTCCGAAGGAGCGGTAAGGGGTCACGAGCACCCGGATTGGGATGCCGTTTTCAAGCGCCCGGAGTTGCTCCAGCTTCTCGAGGTTCTCGAGCTTCCCCTGCGGCAGGCGGACAAACTCGCGAAGGGTCTTGGGGGTGTATGCATAGATTCCGATGTGATGGTGATAGGCTGTCTCCGTGCCCTCGCGCGGATAGGGAATCGGAGCGCGCGAGAAATAGAGGGCGTTGGAGCGATTGTCGAAGACCACCTTGACCTTGGCGGGGTCCAGCGCCTCCGCGGGTGAAAGCGGATGAGAAAGGGTGGCCATCTGCGGAGAGTCGGGACCATTGAATAGCGCGGCGATCTGGTCGATGGCATCTGGTTCGGTCATCGGCTCGTCCCCTTGGACATTGATGACCACATCGGGATTGCCTTCCCCGAGGGCCTCGGCGATGCGGTCTGTGCCGGAGGGGTGATTCGGGGAAGTCAGGACCGCCTCGCCCCCGAATCCCTGGACCACATCCACAATCCGCTGGTCATCGGTGGCCACGACCACGCGCTCCACCGAGGGGGCTTTTCGGGCCCCTTCCACAACCCACTGGATCATGGGTTTTCCGGCCAGTTGAATCAGCGGCTTTCCGGGGAGTCGGGTGGAATCGAAACGGGCAGGAATATAGCACCACGCGCGCACGGTCAGGACCTCCTCAACGGTCAGAAATCGATTCCGCAAACCAACGCCGACGGTTCAACAGGCCGCGGCGGAAAAGGTCGTCTCCGAGTCCGCCTCAGGGGGGACCTTTGAGGCCCGCGACGGGTTCCGAAAAGGGACCGGTTTGCGCCTTGGCTCCTCAAACTCCCCAATCGCGCGGAACTTGGAATATCGGGCGGCAACCAGTTGATCCACTGGGACCTTTTCCAGCTCCTCAAGGTTGGAGAGGATCGCCTCCCTCAAGTTGTCGGCGGTCTCGCGCCAATCCTGGTGGGCGCCGCCGATCGGTTCGGCCACGACCTCATCCACCACGCCGAGCTGGAGCAAATCATCGGCCGTGATCTTCATCGAAGAGACCGCCGCCGAAGCCTTCGCGCGGTCCTTGAACAGAATCGCCGCGCAGGCTTCCGGGGTGCAGACCGCGTAGTAGGCGTTTTGCAGGAGCAAGACCCGGTCCCCGACTCCGATGGCCAAGGCCCCGCCGCTGCCCCCCTCGCCGGTCACGGTCACAATAACCGGGGTTTTGAGCCGCGCCATGCGCATCAGGTTCCGCGCGATCGCCTCGGCCTGACCGCGCTCCTCCGCGCCGATGCCGGGATAGGCCCCCGCACTGTCGATGAAGCACAAAATCGGCTTCTTGAAGCGCTCGGCGAGCTCCATGAGACGAAGCGCCTTGCGGAAGCCCTCGGGGTTCGGCATCCCAAAGTTGCGCTTGATGTTCTCCTCGGTGTCGCGCCCCTTGAGGTGACCGACCACCATGACCGTCCGGTCCTCGATGGTCGCGAATCCGCCGATGATCGCCGGGTCATCCCCATACAGACGGTCCCCATGCAGCTCCACGAAATCGGTCATCATCAGGCGGATGTAATCCGGACAATAAGGCCGGTCCGGGTGACGGGCCAGCTGGATCCGCTGGTACGGGGTGAGGCTGTAAAAGATGTCGCGGACCAGTTGGTGGCGCCTGCGGCGGAGGGCGTCGATCTCACCCTCCATGTCCAACCCGGTCTTTTGCGCGTAATCGAGTTGCTGCTGGATGATGCGGTCCAGCTCTTCGATCGGACGTTCAAAGTCGAGGTAGCGCACCCGAAGTGTCTCCCTTCAGTGTTGGTTTGGCCGGTGATGGGTGAGTTCTGGCGGCATGCGGCAACGGTACGCTAACAGTATCTTCCGGGAAGGGAACCGATGTCAACGTGAAGATGAAGAAAGCCTACTTACCGGAGATTCCCCTTGGGCGGATCGGGAAGGGGTGGACAAGGGCGAACGGTGTGGTTTATTGTCATGGTGGCTAGAAGCACTGCTCTGGCCCATTGATCTCTTCCATCTTTTCATGGAGTAGTAGTATGCGTCGCGCAACCATCACCCTCCCAAGCGATCTCCTGGAAGCGCTCTCGTCTGTCGTTGAGGCCAAGAGCAAGACCGAGGCGGTGCTGATTGCCATCCGGGACGAGATTCGGCGCAAGAAACTCGCTCGGATTCAGACTCTGGCCGGGCGACTGGAATTTGGACCCTCCGCCGAGGAATTGAGGCACTCCGATGAACGACTCGGCTGAGGTCCTGGTCGACACCTCGGCCTGGATCGACTACTTCCGAGGGAAGGAGCCGTGTCGCCCGATTGTCGCCTCCCTGCTGGAAAGAGATTGTATCTTCTGCGCGGGTCTGGTCTTGGCGGAGCTTATCCAAGGGGCGAAAGGGGAGACCGAGCTTGAGGTCCTGCGGGACTTCCCGCGTGTATTCCGGTTTCTCCCCGAAACGACCGAGGCTTGGGTCGAGGCTGGGGAACTCTCACGGCGGCTCCGGGTCAAGGGTAAGACGGTTGGGCTCTCCGACTGTTTCCTCGCGGTTCTGGCCGCCAAAGCCGGCGCTCGGATACTCACGCGGGATCACCACTTCCGCATCCTTGCCCCGGAGGCCGGAGTCTCGCTCTACACAAGCCCGCGTCTTGGCCCCTGACTCAACCTCTGGAATCCCCGCGGGCTAGGGCCGCCCTTGCGCTCGGGCTGGAGAGATTCAGCCATTCGATCCCGACCTTGCCGAGGGCGTAACCCAACTCCTTGAGGTGGTCGCCATAGGACAGCATCCAGTGGAACCCGACCATCTCGCGCGCGAGCAGGTCACAATCCCCTTCAACCGAAACATCCACCTGTGAGCGGCAGATGTCATGAAGGGGGTTGGCGAGGACCTTGCCCCGGAAGCCGATCCAGCGTTTGGCCCCGAAATCCGGATCGATCACGGTGACTGTTTCGCCGAGGCGCATGTCCACCTTGGGCGCCGCGCCATAGTCCGACTCAAAGTGGGTCATCAGCCGGGTTTTCTCCAGGGTGCGACCATCCATCTTCCTTGGCGCGGTGCAGTGCGCGAGGGTGACCATGCCATGATGGGGATAGGTCGGGTCTTGGAGGAACACGGGCAGCCCCGAGACATGATGCAGGAGCACGCCCGAGGGGATGACCACGAAGTCCGACTCGCAGAAGGCCAGCTGCCCCGAGTCATTGATCACCGAAAGCGGCAGGCACGCGGTGGTCTCGGCCATCGGCATGATCGTGCTCATGCAGTTGTTGATGGTCATCGCCCCCGCGCCCGCCTCTTGCATCAGGTCCTCGAAAACACGGGATAGCATAAAGGCCCGGACCACGAAGTCCCGCTGAGTGTCGAGCTCGGTGCCGGGGATGGCCAGGTATTCGGCGGCGGCCTTCTCGGCGGCCTCCATCCGGGCGGAATCCGCTCGCGCCGCCTGGATTCGTTTGCCGAGGTCCGGATAAGAGACCTCGATCAGGTTCATCTTCCATTTCTCGGCCGCAATCTTGGGGGCCTCGCGTCCTCCTTCGCCCCAGCCGCTCGCCCCCCCGATCACCACCATGTTGCAGCCCAGGGTGTTCTTGAGGGCATACAGCGCCCGCAACCGCCAGAGCAGATCCCCGGTGTCATCCACGACCACATCCTCGGGAGAAAGCCCCGGTTGCCCATACTCATCCACGGTCTTGCGCAGCAGGCGCGGATGAGCGATCTCGTACCACAGGTAAACGGGTCCGGAGCGGTGCCGAACGAACAGCAAGTTGTAGCGCTCGGGAGAGATCAGGGCTTCCAGGACCTCGCCGCCGGAGGTGGCGCCATACAGAAGGGAAACATCCACGCCCTCCATCGGGATCGCCTTGGCCGAATCCACGCTGGTGGCCTTGGCGAGCGGCAGCAGTTTGATGGGGAAACCGGCCTTCTTGGCGAGCTCGGCGAGTTCCTTGTCGATGGCGCCGACCTCGCGGGCGACATCCTCCTCGGTGTGAAGACCGCCCCAGGGACGCCAACTGGTGGCCTCGCGGCGCTCGAAAAGTTGATAGGCGAGCACGGGTTGAACCACGAGCTCTCGGACCCCGGCGGAACCGGGCGTGGCATGGAGCCTGGAAAGTGGGGCCGCCGCGCCCGCGGACTCCTCCGCTCGCGACAAAGCCGCCGCGGCGAAAGCCGCTCCCCCGACCGCCGCGAAGAATCCCCGCCGCCCGATTCCATGATGTCCCCCACAGCACCCACAGACATGCCCTTCGTGCGCCATCATGCGACCTCCCTCTGGGAACCACCTGGGCGGAGGGATGATTCTGGTATTGTGTAGCGGGATTATATCATGTCAGGCGGGAGAAGTGAGTATTTCCTCCGCGGCCAAGAGGGCCTGGTCGAGCTTGGAGACATCCTTGCCGCCGGCCTGAAGGGCAGGAACTTCGCGCCAGTTACATGGGATGCACGAGCAGAACTCCAGTGTCCAAACGGGGTTACGTCCCATTCCTAGGATAGAATCGGCATTCAGTTACATGGCGTTACGCCCGACTCAAGCCCAGAACGGGACGTAGCTCCTTTCAGAGGTCCCCTCGCCGTGGGGCCGGATCAAGCCTTCATTGATTGTGTCTCGGATGATCCGAGATGCCTGGGGGTAATTGGAATCCAGAATCCCAAGACGCTTTCGGAGAGACGCATTGGACATGGGCTTTCCCGAAACATACTGGAGGCGTCCCAACTATCTGATGAGTTCGGTTGTCGACACCCCAGAGGAGGTACCCGGTCGCTTTTTCATGGAGGACACAGGAGTTCGAGATGGCCGAAATGTTCTCGCCGATTTCCTCGGGAGCGGCATTGTTCCGTTTGAACTCCAGCCACTCGGTCTCGGTGGGAAGCTTGGTGAGCTCACGGACGAGTCTTTCAAATCGGCCTATCACGAATCAGGAATCCTTGGTGAGTATTTCCTCCGCGGCCAAGAGGGCCTGGTCGAGCTTGGAGACATCCTTGCCGCCGGCCTTGGCGAATTCCGGCTTGCCGCCGCCGCCGCCACCCACAACGGCGGCCACCTGCTTGACCAAATCCCCGGCCCTGACCTGGCCTGTAAGGTCCTTGGCCACGCTGCACACGAACACCGCCTTGTCCTCGACCGCCGCGCCGAGAAGAATCACCGCGCGGGGCAGTTTCTGCTTGGCCTTGTCCACCAGGGTCTCGATTTCGGCGGAGTCCCGCGCCTCGATTCGGGCCACCAGCAGATCCGCCTCGCCGTCACCCAGATGGACCTTGACCGCCTTCGCGAGTAGACCATCCAGGGAAACCCCGCCGCCGCGCTCCTGCAATTCTCGTATCTGCTTGTCCTTCTCTTTGAGCTGCGCCTGAAGTTTCTCGATTCGCTCGGGAATCTGCGCCATCGGGCACTTCAGCTGATACGCAAGCCGCGAGAGGATCATCTCGCGCTGCTTGATCTCCTCATAGGCCCGCGCGCCCGCCACCGCATTGATGCGACGCACCCCCGCCTGGATCGACTCCTCCGAGAGGATCAGCACCGGCCCGATTTCCCCGGTGCGCGTGACATGGGTGCCGCCGCACAGTTCGATGCTCACCGGCTCAATCTTCACCATCCGCACCACCTCGCCATACTTCTCGCCGAAAAGCGCCATGGCTCCCTTGGCCCGCGCCGCCTCCAACGTGGTGTGCTCGATCTCCACCGAGTAATCCTCCAGCACCCACCGATTCACCAAGACCTCGATCTCCGCTGTCTGCTCGCGGGTGACCGCCTCCGGATGGGTGAAGTCGAAACGCAGGTTGTCCGGTCCCACAAAGGACCCCTGCTGATGGACATGCTCGCCCAGCACCTTCCGGAGCGCGGCTTGAAGCAGGTGAGTCCCGGTGTGATGAGGGAGAATCCTCCTTCGGCGCTCCTCATCAATTCGCGCGAGGAGGCTCATCCCCGGCTTGAGGGTCCCTCGGGTCACCCTGCCCTGATGCAGAAAGACCCCGTTCGCGCTCTTCTGGGTGTTGGTCACCTCAAAAGCGACATCCGTTCCCTCGAGAAGGCCGACATCAAAAACCTGCCCGCCCGATTCGGCGTAGAAAGGAGTCCGGTCGAGAACCACCGCGCCTTCCTTCCCTTCGGCAAGGGATTGGACATGCGCGGTCCCATCGAAGAGATACAGAACTTCCGCCTCGCAACGCGTTTCGGAATACCCCACGAACTCGGTCGCGGGAACCTTCTCGATCCCTTCGGCCTCCGCCAACGCCTGCATGCCCGAACCCTTCCAGGCCGCCTTGGCGCGAAGACGCTGCCCCTCCATCTGCTCCTCGAATTCCGATTCGGAGCATTCCAGCCCCTCCTCGGCGAGGATCTCCATGGTGAGCTCGAGCGGAAAGCCGTAGGTGTCGTAAAGGCGGAAAGCATCCACGCCGGGGAGATGTTTCGAGCCTTTGGCTTTGAGCTCCTCGATCATTTCTCCCAGGATCGCGCTGCCCCTTGAGAGTGTCCGATTGAAAGCTTCCTCCTCGGCGGCGACCACCTTGACCACATGCTCCCGAGCGGGAACCAGGTCGGGATAGATGTCCTTCATGGTCTCGACCACCACCGGAGCCATGGCCGCGAAAAACCCCGGTGAAAGCCCCAAGCGGCCGCCGTGAAGCATCGCGCGACGCATGATCCGCCGCAGGACATACCCTCGTCCCACATTCGAGGGGACAATGCGGTCGGTGATCGCGAAGGTCGCGGCGCGGGCGTGGTCGGCCACGACCCGCATGGCGCAGGTGACCTCATGGCTTTCAGCGAAGCGCCTGCCCGAGGTCTCCTCCAGGTGGCGGATGTAGGGTTGAAAAAGGTCGGTTTCGAAGTTGGTGTCCACCTTGGCCATCACCGCGGTGATGCGCTCAAGGCCGGCGCCGGTGTCGATGCTCTTGCGAGCGAGCTCCGGGTACTCCTCGGGGGTCTGCCCCGGCTGGGCATCGAACTGCACGAACACCAGGTTCCAGATCTCCAGATAGCGATCATCCGGATCGGCGATGTGCGGGCCCTGGTCATAGAGGATTTCGCTGCAGGGTCCGCAGGGACCCGCGCCGCCCACCGGGCCCCAGAAGTTGTCCTCGCGCCCACGGCGGCGGATCTTGTCGCCGGGGACTCCGATCTCCCTCTCCCAGATTGCGAAGGCCTCCTCATCGGTCTCGAACACGGTCGGGTGGATCCGCGCCGGGTCCAGTTTGAGAACCTCGGTGACAAACTCCCAACCCCAATGGATCGCCTCGCGCTTGAAGTAATCCCCGAAGGAGAAGTTCCCCAGCATCTCGAAGAAGGTGTGGTGGCGCGCGGTGTAACCGACATTCTGGATGTCGGAGGTGCGGAAACATTTCTGGCAACTGGTGGCGCGGGTCATCGGATCCGGGCTGCGCCCCAGGTAGTTGTCCTTGAATTGGACCATCCCCGCGCTGGTGAAGAGCAAGGTGGGGTCGTTGCTGGGAATCAGGGAGTCACTGGGGACAATTTTGGCCCCACGTTGGGCAAAGAACTCCAGGTACTTGGAGCGGATTTCACGGCTGTCCATCGGGTCTTTCCTTCGGATTGCTTCGGTTTCTTGGGCGAAACGGGAAGGATAGGGCAAAGCGGGGGGCTGTTCCAGGGGAAGGAGTCGGCCAAAATCAGCGATAGACCTCCCGTCGGTGCCCGATGCGGAGGATCAGAACCAACAGGACTCTGTCTCTGATTTCGTAGACGATGCGGTAATCCCCCACGCGAACGCGATACATCGATTCCTCTCCCCGCAGTTTCTTACATCCTCTCGGTCGAGGGTTTGATCCCAGGGAATCAATGGAAGAGCCGATCTTCGCTTTAACTCCCGCGGGAAGTCTAAGGAAGGCTTTGCGGGCGGCCTCCGTGAACTCGACGGAATACGGCACTACTTCAGCCCCGCTTCACGTTTGACCTGCTCCCAAGGAATGCCTTTCCCCCCGGATCTCAAGTGGAGATTGCGCGCCCTTCGAGCCGCGCGGAGATCGGCTTCATCCTCCAACCGTTCAAGGAGCTCCGCGTCTTCGATGGAAATGAGGGCGGCGGTGTCCTTTCCATTCTTCTGGACAAGGATGCGCTCGCCTCGGTAAGCCACGCGGCTCAGGTTGTCGCTCAGATGTTTGCGCAATTCGGCGGTGGAAACCCGGATCATCCTCCAACCCCTCTCTTGTACGATTTGTACAAAGTGTACTTCGACACTCGGCGAGAGGAAAGACGGCGCATTGCCTCATCAAAAAGTATCTGAAAGTAGCCCTCGAGAAAAAGGGCCAGAATGAAGATACCATTGGAAGAGAGCCGAGTTTTGGTGAGGGCGCCGGCGAGGGAGGCTTACAGGACTTCGTCCATTTTCAATTGCTTGCCCCGCCGTTTCTCGGGAGCCTCCGCCTTCCGGGCCTTCTTGAAGGTCACGTTGGAATGGCGGAAGCTGGGATACTCGACCCCCTTCCCTTGGAGCAGGTCCTCGATGGAAAGGATCTGCAGGCGGGGATACTGGTGTCCGGCGAAGCCGACTCCCTTCGACTCGTAGAATCCGGCCGAGGCCGCCTCGGCTTTCATCGGCTTGGTCGGCTCCTGCATCGTTAAGAGAACTCCGATCTCGGCTCGTTCGCGGTCGAGAACACCACGCAGGTCGCGGATATGTTGTACGGTCGTGTGTCCGGCCTTGACGGAGAGGATGACCTGCTTGGTCTTTCCGTGGCCTTCATCGTGGAAGAACAGGCGACCGTCGATGCCCCTATCCGCGCCCTTCTTCTGCTCGACCGGCCGCGCGCCGACAAGCCCCAGCGCCCACCACTGAAACTGCCAGGAGTCTTGTTTGGCCAGGGCTTCCGCATCGGGAAGAGAGACCGGCTCTCCGATAACCTCAAACTCCGCATTGTCCCCGAAGGCGTCCTTGAGACGAGTTCGGATGAGGTTGACCGCGAGGTGGGTAATGTCGATGCCGATCCAGCGGCGGTTGAGACGCTGGGCCACCGCGACTGCTGTGCCGCAACCGCAGAAGGGATCGAGGACCGTGTCGCCCTCGTTGCTGGAGGCGAGGATGATGCGCTCAAGGAGCGCTTCAGGTTTCTGGGTGGGATAGCCGAGGCGTTCGCTGGCCTTGGCCCCGACCGGAGGAATATCCGTCCAAAGATCCTGTAATGGCACTCCCGACATCTCCTCCGCATACTGCACCAACCTTGGCATGCCGGTTTCTCGATGGATGAGTCTTCCTTCTTCCCAGAATTGGATAAGGTTTTCCTTGGAATATGCCCAATATCTTTTGATATATGGTTTTACTTCCTTGTACTCCCAACCCTTTTTCGGTCGCTTGAACTCTTCCAAGAAATCGGGTTCCCATTCTGCTGCTCCACGAGTTCTCCTTTTGACATACCAAGAGTAGCTCGTATCTCCGCCCGGTCGTGCGGCCGTCAAGTCCGTTTCTTTGTAGTAGCGGCCATCCTGTGAGATATGGCGATACTCAGCGGAGACATACGTTTCGTCGTATGGAAGGAATTGAGTGTTCCATGTCCAACGATCCGATTTTGTATAAAAAAGGATCAGGTCGCGGATCCTCCCATGCTGCTTTCGTCCTTGTTTGGCGTCGCTGTGAGCACTGCTCCGTTTCCAACAGATTTCGGTCCTAAAGTTACCCACTCCAAACACCGCATCCAGGAGAATCTTCAGATAGTGACTCGCCGTCGGATCGCAGTGGAGGTAGAGCGAACCGGTGGGTTTGAGGACGCGCCGGAGTTCGATCAGGCGAACCGCCATATTCGCCAGGTACGCCATCATGTTGGAGGCGCCGAGGAAGTCCCGGAAAGCGCGGATCACCTTGGAGGCCCCCTCGGGACCTTGAACCACCTCTTCATAGGCCCGTGCCGCTTGCTCGTCGTAGGTCCACGTGTCATCGAAGGCCTTGATCTGCGAGGCGGCGGCGGAGCCGTTCTGCTCGGCGAAAAGCACGTTGTAGGTCTGATTGCTGTTGAAGGGCGGATCGAGATAGACCAGATCAACGCTCTCATCCTTGATGTAGCGCCGCAGGATGTCCAGGTTGTCGCCGTAGTAGAGGAGGTTCTTGTCGGTCATGTGGTCCGAGTGAGATCATTCAACGGATCGGGCGAAGAGGGCAAGGGGTATGGGGAAACCGCGATCAGGCCTCTACATCCTCGATTCGGACTGCTTTACCCGCGCGCGAATTTTCACGCCCCTCTTCAACACGTTTCAGGGATTCCGGGTCACGTTCGTTGGAAGAACCTCTTCTCCCACTCAGTTTCCGAATGCAATACGAGTTCAGGCTCATCCCTTCTCGGAGAGCCTTGAGAGTCAGCTCTCTATGAAGAGTCTCGCCAACCCGGAGGACAAATCTTCCCGAATACTCACGCCCCGCGGTAGGCTCCGGCAGTGGCTCGCCATCCGCCTCATGAATTTCAATCCACTCCTCGACCGCTTCGCAGAGCTCTCGATAGACTTTGGCTTCATCATCACCGTGGATTCCACCGAGGAATAAACCCGGACAGGTTCCAATGTAGCAGCTGTCCTCCTCGGACCATTCAACAATCTTAAGGTATCGGTCGCTTGGTCTCATCTTGTCGCCTCGCGAATCGCCCTCTCCACATCCCGCTCCTGATACGCCTTCGCATCCTCTCCGGGATTCCCGCTCAGTGTGATTTTAGGCCCCTTGGGATGCTTGAAGTTCCGATGACTTCCTTTCCCTCCACGAATCTCGAACCAGGCCTTCTCAAGTTTCTCGATGAGCTCGCGGATTTTGGGAGGCATCAAGGAATGGTACTAGAATGGTACCACCCGATCAAGATGTCTCGCCTGAAATTCCCTGTAAACGCAAAACGCCCCCGGGGCCATTTCGGCTCCGGGGGCGTTTCCATTTCGCCTGCGAAAGAGGATCGCGTGAAGAACAGAAGTCCGTCTGTGACAGTCTGTTTAATCGACCTATAAGAGTGAGAGCTTGGTGGGGCGCCTGGTGAACCTCCTTGGGCTTCGGGCCGCTCTGAGGGAACGGATCGCCGATGGCAATCCAGGCTCAGAGGGTTTCTTTTCATCCCTCCGGAGGTTCGGAACCCCGCTCTGCGCTCCTTAGAAAGGAGGTGATCCAGCCGCTGCTTCCGCAACGGCTACCTTGTTACGACTTCATCCCCCTCACCCTCCACACCGTGGACAGCTCCCTCCCTTGCGGGTTGGGTTACCGGCTTCGGGTGCAGACGACTCGGGTCATGTGACGGGCGGTGTGTACAAGGCCCGGGAACGTATTCACCGTAGCATGCTGATCTACGATTACTAGCGATTCCGCCTTCATGGGGTCGAGTTGCAGACCCCAATCTGAACTGGGGCGAGTTTTTCGGATTTGCTCCACCTTGCGGTCTCGCAGCCTTTTGTACTCGCCATTGTAGTACGCGTGTAGCCCCGGACGTAAGGGCCATGCTGACTTGACGTCATCCCCACCTTCCTCCACCTTGTCGGCGGCAGTTTCACCTGAGTCCCCGGCCGAACCGCTGGTAACAGGTGATAGGGGTTGCGCTCGTTGCGGGACTTAACCCAACATCTCACGACACGAGCTGACGACAGCCATGCAACACCTGTCTTCCTAATCTTGCTGTTTCCAGCAAGCATGGATCCTTTCGGTGATGTCAAGCCCGGGTAAGGTTCTTCGCGTTGCCTCGAATTAAACCGCATACTCCACCGCTTGTGCGGGCCCCCGTCAATTCCTTTGAGTTTCAACCTTGCGGTCGTAC
>JAJVIK010000013.1 GCA_022072055.1 bacterium
AGATTTGGAACTTTGGAAATCGCAAGGTCACCCAAGCCCCGTTAAGACATCCACGCCGAGTGGAGCAAGCCGCGCGGGGTGTTTCTCTTTTCCAAACCGAACGCTGAGGTCCTTCGCGCTTTCCGACAGGTTCCAGAGCGCAACCGCCCCTTTTTCCGGAAACCAGGCGCAGACCACCGGCTCCTCTTCCTCCACATACGGTGTTCCGGAGAGCGCGGGAAGAATCTTCTTCCTCCAGGCAAAGAGCGCTTTGAGGTCCTCCTCCACCGCCTCTCCTCCGGTGATCTTCAGGTTGGGAAGCGGGCGGTGCACAAGGGTCGAGCCGGCGCGGGCCCGGTCTCCATTCGCTTCCCGCGCGTCAAAGTCGGACAGGAAGGTCCATCCGTCTTGGGGAATCTCCGAAACCACCTCGAAGGGAATCCCCAGTGCAAGAAACAGACTGAAGGGATTGTCGTCCCCCACATATCGGCTCGCCTTTCCCCAATAGTGCTTAAGGGGACCGCGCGGCACGGCGCCTGCGATTCTTTCGTGAAGGCCCCGGTTCCGTTCCATTGCTTTCGCCAATACCTCCCAGTGGGTCCGAGGGAATGGGGTGTTGCCGCTCATGAACATGGTGTTCCGAACATCGGAAAGCGTGGATATCGCGAGTTTGGCCGCCATGTTCTCCGCCGACAGTTCATCCGGCGGCCAGGCGGTGGTCTCGCTGAAGGCTCTTTCCGGAGTGACAAACCGTCTGTGGAACAGGGAGCTGAACAGTTCGTTGGTCTTTCCCTTCACCGGGGCAAACGATCGGTCATTGAACATCAACTCGCCCACGCGAAACGGCGCATCCTGATAATCCGAAAGGCGAATCCCCGCCTTTTCCGAGCCGAGGTACATCACCATGATCCCGAGCTCGGCTTCGGGTGCGGCGGCGGCCTGCTGCGCGCGGAAGCAGGCGGTCAGGTCATCACAGAGGTCCTCCACCCAGGCGTCCAGCAGGGGGGAGGCCTCGCGCTCGCGGATGGCATTGAGCAGCGCTTCCCAGTCCTTTTCCGAAAAGGAGTGACGAGCAAGAAACCTCTGCTTGTGCTCGTCGCAGAAGCAACCCCCTATATCCCCGGGTCCGGGAGCCAGGCGAAAGTCGTCATCCAGGAAGATGATTCCGGGATGAGTCGTCTTGATCTTCCGCACGGCCTCGACGTTCTCTTGGGTCATGGGATCGTGCAGAGCCACCCCGAAGTGTTTCCGCCCATCCGGCCGAATCCCGGGCTTCCACCGATTCGCGGCCACTCCCGGCATGTAATCCGGAACAGTTTCCGAAAAAGATGGGTGTCCGAATGGAATTGTGATGTTATGGACCGCGAACCCATTCGATTCGAGACGGCCCTTCCATTCCTCCACCTCACTCAGGGAATGATGCCATTGACCCTGGAAGAAGCAGGCCAGCCAAACATCCGTTACCCCGGCTTTTCGGATGATCTCCGCCAGGCCGGAATCGTTCTTCAAGGCCTCAATCGAGATGGAGGCGTGAAACTTGCGCGGCGAACCGGTGACTGCCGCGGCCGTCTCCGCGCGTAGGAATGCCCCAGCCCCATAGGCGGAGCAAGACTGGAGGAAGGTCCGTCGGTTGGTCTTCATGGGTAACGGATCATAATGCAACTCAACCTTGATCACAGCCCGCCAGGCGGATCAGCGAGCCTTTCAGCGATAAACCGGCTCCCCCCAGCTTCGCTTCGCGGGCGCGCCAATGCCTCGCCGAAGGCATGATTATTGACAACTCCCCCTGGAAGGAGCCAAATCTCATGTAGCCGCCGGCGCGTCGCGACGAAGGTTACCAGACTATCCTCGAACGGAGAAACCATGAAACTGTATGTTGGAAACTTGTCTTACCAAACTACCGGAGAGGACCTGCGGACCGCTTTCGCCGGTTTCGGTACGGTCAATTCGGCTGAAGTCATTCAGGATCGGGCCTCCGGCCAGTCCAAGGGATTCGGTTTCGTGGAGATGGCCACCCGAGAGGAAGGCGAGGCCGCGATCCAAGGACTCAACGAATCGGAGCTGAAGGGCCGCCAGATTACGGTCAACGAGGCTCGTCCGAAGGAGGATCGAGGCGGAAGCCGGGGTGGTTTCCGTGGAGGGAGCGGCGGGGGCGGTGGTTTCCGCGGGGGTGCAGGCGGCGGCCACCGTGGAGGCGGCAAGGGACCCAAGCGGGGCGGGGGCGGAAAATCCCGTTGGTAGTTCCAGGGATTTCGGGCTAACATGGGAACATGGCCGGGGGGGGAAAGCCCTCGGCTGCATGTCCGCCCGAATGAAACCTTCTTCAATCGGCGGGGTGGCGGCGTTCGCGGCCACCCTCGCGTTGAATCTTTCGTGTCTCTGTCATGCCGGACCGCCCCCGGGCGCCGACCTTTCAGTGGTCGTCTCCGACACTCCCGATCCGGCTCGCTTTGGCGACGAGGTCGAGTATGCCATTGTGGTTGAAAACCATGGCCCGTTGGAGGCCGCCAATGTCGCCTTCGAGATCCATCCCCCCAGGTCCGGGGTTCTCGGATACGAGATCCCTGGTCAGGCGGTGTGCGATGAAAACCTCCTCCAAAACGGGATCCTGAGTTGCGAAATCGCCGCGCTCCCCAACGGCGCCTCCTTTGAGGTCCGGTTCACCGCGCAAGTGGATGGAATCGCGATCGCCTCGGCCACCGAGGGGGCGCTGCATCTCACCGCCTCGGCGCGGAGTTTGACCCCCGACCCTAATTTGACCGACAACCATCGGGTTGAAGCCACTGAGTTGCTCGCCGCGGACCTCGCGGTTGAGATCACCATTGCGCCGGAGGTTGCGTTCGCGAGCGAGGAATTCAGCTACACGGTCCGGGTCACCAATGCCGGCCCTTCCACGGCGGAGGTGGTCCGTCTCCGGATAGAGAACGCATCCTCGACCGCCGTGGTGGATGCAGACCCAGGGTGGTTCTGCTTGCCTCCGGACGAGTTCGGGTTGAGATGCACCTACCCAACCCTGGAAAAAGGGATGACCAAGGAGGTCCGTGTCATCGAACGGGTCTCCTCCGACACTGTCGGCCAGTCGGTTCGGAAGGTCTCCGCGTTTTCAAACATCCCAGACCCGTTCCTGTCAAACAACACCGACCTGGGCATTGTTCAGGTTATCAGGAATCTGAGCCACACGATGAGCCAGGCGGTGTCGGCGCGCGTGGCGGCGGTGGGGCCTCATGTCTATGCTCTCTGGCAGGAAACGCCGCCGGGGGCGATGGCCGGACATGACGACATCTTCTTCACCGCAAGCCACGACCGAGGGACGACCTTCTCCCCACCGGTCAATCTGAGCCTGACGCCCGACACCTCCCGCGCCCCAACTATCGCCGCCGAGGGAGACAATGTCTTTGTCGCCTGGCACGAGGAGATCCCCAATTCCCGGTCCGAGGTCCGCTATCGAATCAGCCGCGACGGAGGGACAAGTTTCGAGACCGCGCAGCCCGCAGAGACCGATCCGGAGAAGTCCTCAATTTACCCGGAGTTCGCCGTGGCAGGGGAGCGCGTATACTTGCTGTGGGAGTCGAATGGAATCTTCATGAGGAGCAGCGCTGACTCCGGCGCGAACTTCGGACCGACCGCGACCATTCTGGATGAGTTTCCGGGCGCCATCGGTTTCTCCAAGATCGCGGCATGGGGTCCCGATGTCTACATCCTCTGGCCGGACGACCGTGCGAACACGGCCCAGGATTATGACATCCTGCTGCGGGCCAGCCACGACTTCGGAGGGTCCTTCGGAGCGGAGATTAAACTGACCGAGACAGCCGGAACCACGACCATCCCGGTGGTCAAGCTGGCCGCGACCCGGGACAAGGTGTTCGCGGCTTGGCATGATGATGGGTTGGGAACCCTGATGCGAGTCGGGGAGGATCATGGGAGCGCCTTTGCTCCCCATCTCAACCTGAGCACATTCGCCGGGTCGCTGGTGGGAGCGATCCAGGCGCGGGGTGAGGAGTTCTTCATCGCCTGGAGCAGTTTCGCCGGCGGTTCGGGAGTATCCGAAATCCATTTCGCGCGAAGCAGCGATGCGGGCATGACCTTCGAGGCGCCCCAAAAGCTCGCCCAGGATCGCCCGAATGTCACCGCCCTGGAACTGGCGACCGGAGGCGGCACGGTGCACCTCACTTGGAGCGATACCTTCGAGGGCCCGGCGAATGTCTATCTTTGGCGGACGGATATTCCTCAGCCGGTCCGCTTTGTGTACCTGATCCCCACTGACAAGGTCTTCCAGCCCTGTTACGAACAAGCCATTCGAGAATCGGCCCTGAACCTTCAGCGCTGGTATCAGGATCAAATGGGAAACGGAAGGACCTTTTCCCTCCACGATCCGATCGTGGAGGCGTACGGCACACCGCATGACGCCACCTACTATGCCACGCATGATATCGGAGTCGGGGCGACGCACGCTTTCTATTACAATGCCCGCCAGGATGGGTTTGACCTGACCGGCGGGGTTTCGGATGATCCGGATTACTGCTGGGTGTTTTATATCGACGCGGATCCGGCCTGCGGCCAGACCGGTGGGGCCGCGCTCCCCAGCTCGGCGGTCCTGCCCGCCAATGATCTGCGCGGCCTCACTGGGCAAGCAGTCCTTCCGAAATGCCCCGAGGAGGTTCCCGAGGACACCGGCCCATGCCGGTGGGTGGGTGGCCTGGGGCATGAGCTCGGTCACGCCCTTGGGCTGCCTCACCCCCCCGGATGCGATGAAGAACTCCCCGAATGCGACATCGACGCGCTCATGGCGGGGGGGTTCCGGGACTATCCGAGCACGTTCCTTCGGGCCGAGGAGATCGATCAACTCAATCTCAGCCCCTTCATCTCTACTCTCGACCTTGACGGGGAGGTCCCGGATTGCGCCATTGTCGCCCAAGGGTGTCTCGCAAGCGACTTGAGCATTCGCCTCAAGCCGATCCAGGCCGTTCCGGATCCCGCGACGCTTGTGGAGGGGAAGCGCACGCTTCTGCGGGTGGAGGTGTTCAGTTCCTTCCAATCCGACCTTGAGGTCAACATCCACCTGGTCTTCGACACCGCCTCCGGGCAGGGGGATGTCAGCGCGCGGGCGGTCGCGCATCCCGGCAAGAACGCCTATTTGCTCCCCGACAATCAATTCATCCTGCCGCCTGGAGACAACTTCAGCGCCTTCGCCGAGGTCTCCCCAGTGGACAACCAAGTGCTGGACCTGGTCGAGGGGAACAACGATTTCAGCCTGATAGTCCCCATTGTCAAAACCCGCCCCTTTGGGGTCCTGTATGTTCCTGTCAAGCTCTCCAACGACACGATCCCGCCCCCATCGCCGCCTGAGATGCTGAGTTTCCGGAAGGGGAGTTCCGAATACCTGGAGGGGGCCTTTCCGATCTCGTTTGTCGATTTCATGGATCAGGTAAGCGTGGTCCCTTATGTCCCCCAGGGGTTGCTCGGGCCACTGGACGGTCAAGGGGTCAACAAACTCTTCAAGCAGCTCGACAAGATGGCTTGGTGGGATCAGTACTCCAAAGTGGTGGGGGTGTTCGGACTAGGCTGGCACGCCTCCGCGACCCCCCACAACGCGGTGGGACTGGCGCTCACCTCGCGCGGATGGGATGGAGTTTTCGTGGAGAAGCAGTATGTGAACGGCGTGGTCACCGCGCAGGAGATCGCCCATACCTTTACTTGGGCCAGGGATCACCCCTTCAACCAAGCCCTGGATTGCTCCGCCCCGGGAGTGGACTGCTATCACATGGTGGATTATCCCGCGGATGGCTATTGGGTCTCCAAGAGGATGGAGATCTCGGCGACTGATTTCATGCACCCGTCCGCCGGCAGCACCACGCAAGTGGACCGCTGGATCAGCGGGGAGACCTTCGATTTCCTCCTCAATGAGCTCCGCCTTCCGCCGGGGAAAGACATCAAGCAAGCGGAGCCGCTCGCGGTCATCGGGATTAGTGCGACCATTCACAAATCAGGGTCGGTCGAACTCGATCCATGGTACCGGCTCCTCGGAACTCCCGACCTCCAACTGGGGGGAAACGGAGAATACGGGGTGCGGTATTTGGATTCCAACGGCGCCACGCTGGGCGAGGCGGCCTTTGACCTGAACTTCGAGGACTACTCCCACGAGCATCGGGGGGAGCTGGAGTCCGCCCCCTTCTCGCTCAAGGTTCCGGACCTCCCCGGGGCCTCCGAGCTGGCCCTCACCCACATGGGAGAGGTCCTCGTATCGGTCCCGATTTCGACCCATCCCCCCGAGGTCGCCGTGCTCTCTCCTAACGGGGGAGAGGTGTATCTGTCGGGGGAGAACTTGCCCATTCAGTGGAGTTCCTCCGACACGGATGGAGGCGAGCGGTGTCATGTGGTGAGCTTCAGCCTGGACGGCGGGGCGAATTGGCTTCCCGCCGCGGTTGATCTCATCGGGCAAACCCTGACTCTTCCGGTCATGCCGGGGATGGAGACTGAGCAAGGGTTGATCCGAGTGATTGTCACCGATGGGGTGAACACCTCCATGGACACGAGCGATGCCGGTTTCTCAATTCGCCTGTCCGAGTGCCCCGAGGGAAATGACCCTTGCCGTCTGCTGGAACTCCTCTCGAGGGTGAAGTCGGGCCAGGCGGTGGGAGAAGACTTGCTGGAGTGGTGTCTCACCTGGCACTGAGGAGCGCGGCAGGCCCCTCACACCTGAAACACCCCCACGCTGAAACCCTCGGCGGGATCGCGCCTGCAGGCGATTCGCAGCAGGTGCGCGAGCGCGGCCCGGCTGTTTCGGGGATCGATGACGGCATCGATCCAAAGTCTTGAGGCGGCGTGGTAGGGCGAGGCGCTTTCGTCGTAAACCTTCCGAAGGCGCTCGAGCAGCTCCGCTTCCTGTTCCTTGGTCAAAGCCGCCTTGGCTTTGGTTTTCTCGATGGACAGGAGGGTGCTCGCGGCCTGATCTCCGCCCATCACCGCGATCCGCGCGGAGGGCCAAGCGACCATGAAGCGGGGTCCATAGGCCCTTCCGCACAGGGCATAGTTCCCCGCTCCGTTGCTGTTGCCCACGACGATGGTGAGTTTGGGGACGGTGGTGTTGCTCACCGCGTTCACCAGTTTGGCCCCATCCTTGATGATCCCCCCCTGCTCGGCGCGCCCCCCCACCATGAAGCCGGTGACATCCTGAAAGAAGAGGATCGGGATCCGTTTCTGGTTGCAGACCAGGACAAAGCGGGCGCCCTTATCCGCGGAGTCGGAGTAAAGGACCCCGCCGATCTGCATCTCCCCTCGCCCGGTGCGCGTGATGAGGCGCTGGTTTGCGAGAATCCCCACCACGCGCCCCTCGATCCTCGCGGTCCCGGCAAGGAGCGTGGCCCCATAATCCGCCTTGTACTCCTCCCAGCTTCCTGAGTCCACGATGCACTTGAGGATTTCGCGCATGTCGTAGGCGGCCCGGCGGTCGCCTGGAAGGATTTCCAGGAGACGCTCCGGATCCAGTTCGGGTGGAGCGGGTTCGTCGATGGGAAAGGAGCAGGGCGGCAGGGTCGGCCAGTGAGCGGCGAGCCGGCGGATTCTCTCGAGGCATTCGGCGTCGCTGTCATCCTCATAGTCCGCCATGCCCGAGAGCTGCATGTGGGTGTCGGCCCCTCCGAGCTTCTCGATGTCGATCTCCTCGCCAATCGCGGCTTTGACCAAATGCGGACCGGCGAGGAAGATGCCGCTGGTCCCCCTGACCATCAGAAGCTCGTCGCAAAGCGCCGGAATGTAGGCGCCACCCGCCACGCAGGGTCCCATGACCGCCGCGATCTGCGGAACCCCAAGCGCGGAAAGCCGAGCGTTGTAATAGAAAATCCGTCCCGCGTGGTCCCGGTCGGCGAAGGATTCCGCCGCGAGGGGCAGGAAAATCCCCGCCGAATCGACCAGGTAGATCACCGGCAGGCGGTTCTCCAGCGCAATTTCCTGCGCCAGAAGGGTCTTCTTCGCGGTGAGCGGAAACCAGGCGCCGCCTTTGACCATCGAGTCGCTCGCGATCACCATGCAGTCGTGACCGCTCACCCTTCCGAGGACGGTTCGGACCCCCGCCGAAACGATCTCCCCATGCTCCTCATACATTCCCATCGCGGCGAAGGTCCCGATCTCGAAGCGCTCCTCACCCGGATCGAACAAGAGATCCAGGCGCTCCGCCACGGTAAGTTTGTTCTTCTGGTGCTGCTTTTCGATCGCGGAGTTGGAGAACGGCCGTTCGTGATGGGCCAGATGGCCCCTCAGCTCAGCCACCGCCTTTTCATTGGCCGCTCGATTCGGGTTGGGCGTGTTCACATTCCCACCTCGTTGGGTTCGCCCCAATTCAGCGGACGCTTCTCACGGAATGCCGCAAGCCCGGCGCGCGCCGAGGCGCTTGCCGCCGCCGCGCGGAATTCAACTTGAGCTCGGTCCAGTTCCTGGTCCAGGTCGGCCGGTTCGCTGCCGCTGAGAAACCGCTTGGTCCGTGTGATCGCTTCTCCGGAGTTTTCACGGAGGAGCTTCCGAGCGAAATCCTCCGCCTCCCGGAGCGCGGACTGTTCGGCAAGAAAGTCCACCATCCCCAGGCGATAGGCTTCGGAGGCATCCACTGTCGTCCCGGAGACGGCGAGGGCTTTAAGCTTCCCGACGGTGAGCCTCCGACGCGCCACCACGGAAACGAGCGCGGGGACCAACCCGATCTTGGTTTCGGATAGGGCAAACCGCGCGGATGGCCCCGCGAAGATCAGGTCCGCCGCGAGGACCAGCCCCACCGCACCCCCCATGGCTGGGCCATCCACCGCGCACAAGACCGGGAGCGGAATTCGCTGGAGATTTCGATAGACAGATGCCAGCCTCGCCGCGAACCGCTCCGCCACCTCGGCATCCCCCAGGTCCACCCGCTTGAGGTCCATCCCCGCCGAGAACGCGGCCCCATGGGCATGGAGGAGAACCACGCGCGCATCGGGAGTCTGTTCCGCCGCCTGGAGGGCCTCCGCGAGGGCCTCCAGCATCTCAAGGGATATGGCGTTCCGTCGCTCCGGGTCCTTGAGCGCGATCCGAAGGACTCCGCTCTTCAATTCCGAAACGATTGGCCCGTTCATGGCAGGGATTACCCTAACACATTTTCGGTCGGTTTCGCGCCATCCCGTGAGCAAGCGGCCAATGGGGGTTCCGGATTCGACTTGTCTCGCATCCCCGATCCACGGACAATTCCCCTGTTTCCTGAATCGGAGGTTCCCTTCTCATGCGAATCACCCACTCTTTCCTGATTTTGGCGCTTGTTCTGCAGTGGGCCCGGATCCCTTCCGCCGTGTCGGAAGAAGCCGCCCCGGTCACGCGGGCGCGCAGTCTCCAGGTCTTCCTCGCCGATCCTCCCACTGAGCAGGAGCGGATGTGCGCCGAACTCCTGGTCAACCGGATTCAGAAACGCAGCCGGATCGAGGCGCAAGTCCATGCGCTTGGCGAAAAGTCGGCGCGTTCGGCGGATCTACTGGTCATCCTTGGCAATGCATCCGAGCACGAGAGCCTCGCCACGACCTGCCAAGAGGCCAGTGTGAAACTCCCCACTCCGAAGGACCCCGGCCCGGAGGGTTTCGTGATCGATTTCATGATTCGGGATGGAAAGCCGACGGTTGTGGCGATCGGCGTGGATAAGCTTGGAACCTTGTATGCCGTCGGCGAGATCCTTCGCCGGATTTCATACGGAGAAACCGAAATTCTGACTGGCCCGATGAGCATCCGAACCGCTCCGGCCTATCGCTGGCGCGGGTCATCGGCCAATCAGGGCGGAACCATGCGCGAGATGACCGGCGCGCGCGGGTGGACCTCGGAGGAGACCCACGACGCCAATCTCGAACACGCTCTTTCGGGCGCCAACACGATCTACGCCTATGGCGCGGATGTGATCTGGGCGAAGAAGTGGGGAATTAAGGTGGAGCGCGGGGTGCGCCCCAACCAGTTGCTCAAACAAGAAATCCCTCCGGAATGGCGCAAAAAGGAGACCGAACGGGGAGAGTATGTCTGCCCCTCGGTCCCGGCCGCGCGCGCCGCGCTGATTGCTCACTATACTCAGGCCTTTGCCGAAAAGGACGATGTGGATGTGCTGCGCTTCTTCGCGGGCGATCCCGGCGGGTGTCGCTGCGAGCAGTGCAAGCCTTGGGGGAAGACTTTTATGGAACTCTGCGCCGAGCTTTCGGAAATCTGGAAGCGCACTCACCCGGATTGCGAGGTTCAGATCGCGAATCAAGACCTGGACAACGCGGGGGATGAGGCCCTCTTCGAGTACTTGAACGCCAAGCCGCACTCTTGGTTGAACTCGCTTTCATATGGTCCGGGCAGCAACGCGATGTCATCCTATTTTCGGAGCGAGCTCCGCGAGGACCTTTTCATCTACCCGGGCCACGGCCCGATCAACCGATACCTGGCCTACACCCTGCAAAACCTGCCCAAGGATGTTTCGATTGTTCACTATTCGGACATCACGCACTGGATCAGCGCGCAGTATGAGGTTACGCGCCCCGATCCCCTGATCGCCCTGATCTACGGCCGCCGAACCTTCCACCAGCGACCGAGGGCTTTTTATGACATCTTTCAGAAGATCATGCCCTTCTCCGAGGGGGACATCATCTACTCGGAAGGATATCACGACGAACTTCACCAATACCTGTGGAATCGGTTGTTGTGGAACCCGAACCGGAGCCTGGAGGATCTGCTCACCGAGCACGCGACCTATCACTTCGGAGCCGAGGCCGCGCCGGAGATGATTCAGGCCTCGCTGCAGCTCGAATCGAGCTTGGAGACACCCCTCGAATCGAACCCGGGCGTCGAGAGATACCGCGAGTTGGTGGTGAGCGCGGGAAGCAAGATCCCCAAGAACCTGCTGGCGGTGGATCACCGCTGGCGCCTGCACCTTCAGAAAGCCAGCCTCGACCGCTATCTGCAGCTCAAGATTCGCCGAGAGAAGGAGCTTTGGGACACGGCGGCAAGTTTCCTCGCGGGTCGGCAAGACCTTGCGAAGGCTGTCCAGGAAGCCTCCACGGCCATCCACCTCCCGGTGGAGACGGAAGAAATGAAGGCGCTGCGAGTGGAGGCCGAGCGAGAGGCCGAGGAGAGCAACCGCCTGTTCGGGGTCATGAATGAGGCCATCCGAAGGACCGGGATGGATCTCACCGGTCTGGAGTGGACCCGCTCGCGGGTTCGAGCGGCTTTGGCGGCGTCTGATTCGGAGCGGAAGGCGATTGTGGAGGAGCTGCTTGGCTACGAGGACCCTGGCGAGGGCGGATTCTATGACGACGCGGGCGCGGATGGCCGCCAGCCGCACCGAGTGGAGGGCGAGAACCTCTGGAATCCGGCTCAGTTCCTTCACCTCCTCGATCCGGCCAATCGCCCCACCGCCAACTCCTTCGCTTACAACCGCGAAGGACCGGTGGCGTTTGAATACAGGGGACTCGATCCGAACTCGGAGTACAAGCTTCGCGCCACGCTGGTGTCCCTCAAGGTGACCCCTCAGCTTGCGCAAAGATTCGGGGTCGATCCCTCCAAGATTCGCCGGACCGAGGACATCCTCGCGGACGACGCAATCTTGGCCAAAGACCTCGAAGTTCCCCAATACACCGCGAAGCAGGTGGAGTTCCACATCCCCAAGGAGGTCACCCGGGACGGGAAGGTTCGGATTGCTTTTGATGCCCACCCCGAGCCGGGAAGCTTCGGGGCCTCGGTGGTGTCCGAGGTTTGGCTGATGAAACGGTAGACGCCTGAGCCATCATTGTCCCTCTTCCAGCCTCCGCAAGAGGTGGCGGCAGTTGATCACCTTCTCCGCCGAATCGAGCGGGACATAAAAGTACTGGTTGCTGGCCTCGAACCCGATGCGGGAGTCATTCCGTTGGAGGCGATACTCGCTCCGGGCTAGCTCGATCTCGGACAAGAGCACCGCTCGCAGCTCCTCTTTCAGCTGCTTCCTCGCGGGCTCCTCCGCTTCCCCTTTGAGCGCGCGTCGGAGCACGACAAAACGCGACTGGTTGGCGGCGCTCCGGTAGTGGTTGGCGCAGGCGCGCGCGACCGAGAGCTCCCCCTCCAAGTTCCGCTTTTCCCCTTCGCGGAGGGAAACCCCCTTGGCCGCGGATTCCAGTTTGGCGATGGCCTCCTCGAATCCATTTGCCATCTTGTCAAACTGCCCGATGAACGCCTCCTCCGGGTATGGACCGCGCCAACCATCCAGGTTGTCGTAAGGCATCCCCACCATGGTGGCGGCGTACCCGGTGGGTTTTTCCCAGAGCAGGTTGGTGGGCCCCACATGAACCGGGGCGTTGTACACGGTCGCGCCGGAGTACGGAAACTCGGAAAATGCCGCGCTGAACTCCTTCCAGAAATCCACCACCGCCGGAGTAAGCCCGGAACCGAAACGTCTTTCGGCCACTCGCGCAAGGACCTCCTCTACGCTGGGGTCTTCTCCGAGCCTGCCCATCTCAGCGACCACCTCCAGATTGGGCGAGGGGTAACCGCCGAGTGTCCAGCCCAGTTGGATGCCATCAACGCCCGCGCTTCGGAGGTTCTTGGCGTGCTGGGCGACATTGGCGAGCGCCGGAATATAGGGAACCGAGCCGATTTCCCAGGTGGTGCCGGCCTGAATCTTCGCAAGGGTCGCAAGGCCGCGCTTTCGCGCCAGGCCCCAGTTTCGAGCGGCGCGCGGTCCGGGACCAATCGCCGAAATGGAATACTCTCCCACCGTTGTGGCCACACCCCCCCGCCGGATCGGAAGACTCCACTCGCTGACACTCATCAACGCCACCCCTTCCGGCAATCCTCCGATCAGCCCCTCGGCCCATTCATCCTTCCAGCCCCAATCCCAAGCGATCAGCATGGCGGAGGAATCGGCCCGTCGGATTCCCTCGCGGAAGGCGGTGATCAGCTCTGAAACCGTCTCCTCGGGGGATCGTTTCGAGCACCGCGGGCAGGAGGCGTGCTGGTAGTGACTGCAGCAGTTGGTCAGGTTCTCCGAGGCGGTGATGGTGAAGAATCCGCCAAGATCGGGAACCTCCCGGCAAATGCTTTCGATGGCTAGAGTCAGGTATTCCCGAACCTCCGGCACGCTGGTGCAGAGGGTGCCGTGGTCGAGCTCCTCGACCCCCTTGAGATCGGGATGATCATTGAAGAAAGACCGCGGCATGGCGCGCGGTTCGTTGAGGTACAGATAAACCTTGAGACCCTGCTTGGCCGCCTTGGCGACCAACCGTCGCAGTCCCGCAAGCCGCGCCTCGCGGCCCTCGCTAAGCTCCGGCTGCCAGGGGAACGGAGCGAGTTTGTAAAGCACCGCCTGAAGCCAGACCCCCTCCACGCCCGCCCCGGCAAGTCGCGCGAGGAGACCCTCCGGAAACGGGTCCAGGGCGGTGTCCGCGAGCGGGTCGCCATATAACGCGAAGTAGGAGTAGCAGTATCGCGGTGAGAAGAGAGACTTGCGCGGCTCCTCGCGGGGTGAATCGGGTGGAGTGGAAAGGTCCCGCACGAACTGAAAGAGCGCCTCTCTTCCCGGCCCAAGACCCTCGGGAAACGCCTCACGAACTTGGGAGGCGATCTCGGCCAGGCGTTCACGGACTCCGGCGTCCGGCTCGCTGTAAGTGAGCGGTGGGCACTTGGGTTTGAGGAGCCCGAGTTTGACAAAGAAGAAATCATCCTCGCGCAAGGTGAAGGCCAGCTCCTCGGCGGACCAGTCCAGCAGTTCGAGCAGTTGGTCGTAGGGCAAGAGATGCCAGTTGCGCCGGATGATGGTGAGGAACGAGCGCCGCCACTGGTCTTCGGTCACCGGGGGCGGATCCTCCAGCCCCATGGCATGCCCGAGTTCCAGGATCTGTCCCGGAGAGGCCCCCACCACCTCCGCAATTCTCTCAGTCGGAACGAGCTCCCAGTTCCGCCACACATAGCAGGAAAGGGTGTTCGGGAAATGGGAGAATAGAACCGGCTCCGGCGCCGGTCCCATCGGGAGTTCAAGCGCCGCCATCAGCAAGCCGCCAAGGAGTGTCGGAATCATGGAATGCCCCTTTCCTGGTTGTGATCATTTCTCATCCAAATACCAACTGTAACCGCCCCCGCGCAATCGCTGAGTCAGCCCGGCGATGTGGCTGGAAACATGACGCTGGAACCATTCGGAGGTGACCACATGGACCAGCGGCGATTCCATCAGCTTCTTCTCAAACCATCGATAGGGATTGAAAGCCACCGGCTCGAAGGGGCGGCGGCAAGCTTCAAGGGATTCCCCGACCACCAAAGAGGGTGTCGTGGCGATACCGACCCCAAGCCGCTCGGCCAGACAAAGGTATTTCACCTGGCGCGGACTTGCTCCGATCAATTCGCAGACGGCCCGGTCCACCGAGTAGAGGTCTTGGGAAGCAAGCAGGAGGTTCAGATTCACCGGCTTCCCATACAGCGGACCATTCCCCTCCATGCCCACCAGGCCATCCACGAGCACGACTGTTTTGGGGGAGAGCAGCAGGGCCAACTCGGCGATGATCCGGTGGAGGTTGCGGTGATAAACAATGCGCCTGGGTTCGGGCAGAAGGCCGAAGAGGTTCTTCATCGCGCAGGTGAGGACCGCGTACTTGTGGGTCTTGATCTTGGGGATGTCGATCAGGAGATCGCACTCGAAGGCCGCCTCGGGGAGTTCAACCTCGGACAGGAATCTCGAATGGAGCGCCCCCATGCGCCTTGGGAGCTCCGAGAAGTTGAGCAACCGCGCGCCGAATCGCTCCGCAAGGACATCAAGGCCCATGAGGCGCCAGGTGATCGCGAGCCGCCTGCCCTTGACCGCCGTCCCGGTGTCGCTCTCGCCGATGGCCACGCGACAATCGTGGTCTCGGAGGATTTCCAGCAAGGCCGCGAGGACCTCCACGCTGGTGTTGGCGCCCAGCGCGATGTACTCGGGTTTGTCGGTGACCAGATTGGGTTTGATGAGGACCTCGGAGCCCGCGCGGAATCGCGCCAGGCAGCCCGAAAGGTCCAGGACCGTGTGGAGCTCCTCCTTGAGTGTTTCGGGCGAGACACGTCTCAGGGCGACTGGGACTCCTCGCGGATCAAGAGGAGGTTGCATCCGAGGACTCCACGGTCTGGAGGCGGAAGTGGAAAAGTCGCCCCTTTAGGATTCCAACATCTGTTTGACGGTTCCGACCAGTTCGGTTCTGGCCACGGTCACCTGCCCGACCTTGCCGGCCTTGACATACCCCTCGCGGTCGCCGATTCCCTCGCGCTGCTCCTTGCCGACGATCAGGTTCTTGACCGAGATCTTCCCCGCAGAGAGTTCATCCGGACCAAGCATAATCGCCACGGGGATCTCGCGGGCGTTGGCGTGGGAAAGCTGGTCCTTCATGCCCGCCTTGGGGTCCCCCATGAAGACCTCGGTGGGGATGCCCTCTCCTCGCAGCTCGGACGCCACCTTCAAGAGCTCTTGAGTGGGGATCCCTTTCATCGCGACCACAAAGGCCTGAACATTGGTGAGCGGGGCGCGCCCCTGTCCGACCGCCGCAAGTCCATCCATGAGACGGTCCAGCCCGATCGAGGCGCCGGTGGCGGGAATCCTGCCATCCAGAAAGCGGTGAGCGAGCTGGTCGTAACGGCCCCCTCCCATGATCGAACCGATCTGGGGCACTCCGGGGAGCACCGCCTCAAAGATCGGTCCGGTGTAGTAATCCAGGCCGCGCGCAAGACTCGGATCGAAGACCGCTTCCGACTCGGACACCCCCAGGCTGTCCAGGCACGCCGCCAGTTCCCGCATCTCGGCGAGCGCCCGCGTGGTGGTCTCCGAGGGGGCCAGAAGCGCCTCAACCGCCTCCACCACCCCCAGACGACTCTTGCCAGTGGAGGAGACAAAGGTCACCAGGCGCTCGATGGTCTCGCTGTTCAACCCCACGCCTCGAATCGGATCGCCGGATTCATCAATCCGGCCCGGACCGAGTTCCTTGCGGACATTCTCCATCCCGACCTTGGGGAGCTTGTCGATCACGCGCAAGACATGCTTCTGGGTCTCCGGATTAAGGACTCCGCCATCCTCCAGAAGGGCATCCATGAGCTTGCGGCTGTTCACCTGAATCCGGTATTCGGGCGCGCCATCCTCCCGCGACAAGCCGAGTTCGCCGAGCGCCTCGCACATCGCCGCGATCACCTCGGCATCCACCGCCACCGAATCCGACCCGGCGGCGTCAATGTCGAACTGGGTGAACTGGCGGTATCGTCCGGGCCCCGGCTTGTCCGCGCGAAACACCGGTCCGATGTGGTAGCGCCGGAAAGGGAGCTTGACCTTGTCGGGGTATTGGGCGATCAGCCGCGCGAAGGGGACTGTTAAGTCAAAGCGCATGGCGATCGGCTCGCTCTCCGGGCTTTCGAGACGGAAAAGTTGTTTGTTGGTCTCCTCGCCGCCGGTTCCGATCAGGGTGACCAGGTATTCGAGCACCGGTGTGTCGATGGGGACAAAGCCATATTTCTCGTAAACCCGGCGGATGGTTTCGACCACCCGGTTACGGGCGATCATCTCCTCGGGGAGATAGTCGCGGAATCCCTTAAGGGTCATCGGCTCAACCAGCCGCGTGATCGGTTGTTGGGTCTCTGTCATCGGAAGCTCCGAAGGGTTTGTCCGGGAGAAGTTCAGGACCTCGCTTCGCCCCTTACCCGGGGCGACGGATGGAGATGGTACCGGGAGGGGGATTCGAACCCCCGACCTCCTGATCCACAGTCAGGCGCTCTAAGCCATCTGAGCTATCCCGGCTCACCCATTTCCTATTCATACAGCATCCCCAGCGAGGTCACTGAGATGCGTTTGGCGCCACTACGCGCGAGCGCGGGAACCAGGTCCCGCGAAATCTCTTTCTCAAGGATGATCTCGAACATGGTTCGATCATCCTGGCCCTCCCAGACCGTGAAGGTGGCGGAGCTCGGAATCAGCCCCTTGATCTTCTCGGCATCGGGCCGCGCGGCTTCCAGGTGAATGGTTTCCTTGGTCTCCGCCGCGAGGCAGCTCTTGAGCAGCAGCGCGATCCCATCCACCTTCGAGCGCTTCCACTCGTCGCTCTTGTAGACCTCGTTGTTCACGAAGAACCGCGTGGTCGATTCGATCACTGTTTCGACAATTCGCAGGCCGTTGGCGCGCAGCGACGATCCGGTCTCGGTGCAGTCCACGATGGCGTCCGCGAAAACCGGGACCTTGGCCTCAGTCGCCCCCCACGAAAACTTGACATCCGCGATGATGCCCCGCTCGGAAAGCCAATCCTCCGTGATGTTCCGGAGTTCGGTGGAAATCCGGATCGGAGGATGAACATTCCGAAGGTCGGCGGTTGTCTGGTAGGCGGAATCGTTGGCCACCGCGAGGACCCAGCGCACCGGGCGGAAGCTCTGCTTTGAGTAGCACAGATCCGCCAGAATCCGCACTCGATCCTGACACCTATTCTCGACAATCCAGTCCCATCCCGCAAGCCCGCAGTCGAGGCTGCCGTTGGCGACATACACCGGGATTTCCTGGGGACGGAGCAGGACAGGCCGGAGTTCGGGGTCGTTGGAGCCGAGCCACAGCGAACGGTCGCCGCCATAGAAACGGAACCCGGCCTTTTGAAACAGACCCAGCGTGGATTGTTCCAGGCTGCCTTTCGGCATCCCGATGGTCAGGGGTTTCGACATCCAAAATCACCTATCCAGACAACGTGAAGACCAGGCCCTGACCGCTCATTTTCCGTTCGTGACCCTTGATTTTGGCCCCCGCGAGGCCGAACGAGAAGCCTAGGGCGGGAAGCAATCCGGGTCAAGCCCGACTGAAACTCAAAGCCTACACAAGCGGCTCCCCCCACCGGGAAAGCCCTTCCTCGAAGGGGTGAGGGTCGGGGCAGCGCTCCGAACCGAGGCGGACCTTGCAGGCGATGGAGCACCCGCACAGGTCGCAGATGCGCTCATCATGGGTGAGTCGCCGAACCGCGCGACCAAGCGGCCCCGCGGGGGCATTGACCTGGTGCGGACAACGCGCGCACGCATCCAGGCGGCGCCGACGCTGGGCCGGGTCGACCGAGCGGAAACCGGAGGCGGCCCACTTGAGGATCGAGACCAGGAACCGCGCCGCCAGCCGCAGGGGACCATGGCGTTTCCCTTCGCTTATGTCGGTCGGCGGCAGCTCACTTGCGCTGGCGAACAGATCCCAGAGATCTTCAGGAGACTTTCGTCGCGCGATCAATTCATGCAGGAATTCCGGGTCCTCGGCGGCGCGGCGGATCACGGCTTCGGGGATGGGATCGGGGAATTCAAGGATTTGATGGAGGTGGGAGGCGACCTTATAGGTGTCGGCCTTGGGCGTGGGCGCTGGGGGTTTACACAACATCGCCGGACTTGCCCGCTACTCCTTCCAGTGGGTGGCGAAATCGAAGAGGTGGGAGGGAGGGACGCACATGCGAGAAGCGTATTTCAATCCTGGGGTTCAGGGAATCCAGGGAATGGGTGAAATGGACCCAGCCTCCCCCCTCCATGGTTTCCGCTCCTTCACCTGGCTTCCATGACTCAAGGTCTTGGAAATCCGGTCTGTTAAGCTTTGATTGCCGGATTGTGGTTCCTCTGCTATTTTAAGACCTTCCAGCCCTTCATCGACCGGGCAGGATTTCAAGAGGTCAGGATGACCCAGCGCCGCTACCTGCCCCTTCACACGGGACCTGTGTCACCGCCCACAGCGGTCAGCTGGCCCTTTTGGGCCCTCCTGGCCGCGCTCGGCTGCCTTGGGCATGCAGCCTGGGGGCAGTTTGATCCCGACATCCAGATCTCGCCCACCGATTTGACCTTCGCGCTCTTGTCCGGCCAAAGCTCCACATTGAACCTGGTGGTTCAGAACACGGCCGGTGGCGGGCCGGACCTCACCTATTCCCTGGTCACTTCGTTGACCGATGGCGGGGAGGTGAAAATCGACACGCTCGGAGCCGATGTCCTCTCCGCGACGGGCACGAACCGCTACCGCGGGAACATGTATCAGATCACCAAGCCCGCCCGCTTGAGGTTGGCGGAGTCCTACCTGAATCTTCCGGCGGGGACACAGACGCTCCATTTCGTTGTGTTTGAGTCGACGACCTGGAACGGAACCTTCACCCTCCTTGACGAGCAAACGATCTCTCGGACCGGAGCGGGAGCCGCCTTCTACGCCTCCGACCCGATGAACCTGGACCTGGATGTGGGCAAGTTCTACGTGGTCATGACGGGCTGGACCGGCGCGGACTTCGGTTACAGCTACCAGGAGATGGGCGGGGGTCCGAGTGTCAGTTTCGGGTTCCGCTATGGCGGCTTCCGGTATGACGGGTACCCCATCAACTCAAGCATCACCGGAAGCTATTCCGGAAGCAACGCCTACTATCAACGTCTCACCACCGACAAGACCTGGCTTTCGGTCGAGGCCGACGAGGGGACCCTTCCCGCCGGGGCAAGCGAAACAATTGTGGTCACCGCGAACGCGGCGGGCCTTGCGGGTGGAACCTACATCGGATCGATCGTGGCCGCGAGCAATGATCCGGATGAAGCGACCTCCAACGCGCTGGTCACCCTCTTTGTGACCCCTCTTCCCACATCGACCCCCACACGGACGGCGACGCACACGCGGACCGAAACTCCCTCCCCCTCGTCGACCGTAACCAACACCCCGAGCATCACCGAAACTCCCTCGGTTACGGTCACCGCCACGGACTCGGTTACCGATACGCCGACAAGCACTTCAACCCCAACCGATACCGACACCTTCACTCAGACTCCGTCAATCACCGAAACGCCGACCCCGACCGACTCGATCACTCCCACTCCGAGCGAGACCAGCACCCACACGCGAACGCCAACCGAGAGCAGCTCGCCTACGAGGACGGAAACAGATACAAACACGCTCACCCCCACGCCGACCGGAACCGCGACTGAAACCTCCACGGAAAGCGAATCTCCCACTCCGACCGCCTCTCCCACCGCAACGGACTCGCAAACCCAGGAGCCACCCACTTTCACCGCGACTCAGACCGAGAGTCCCTCACGGACAGCCACGGGAACCTTCACGGCCTCATCGACCCTTTCCGAAACACCCACATCAACGGGGACTGGCGCCCCGACTGAAACCTCAACCCTCACGCCAACTCTCACCGAAATCCCCACGATCACCGAGATTGTCTCTCCGAGCGCAACGGAAACAGGACTCCCAACCACCACCTCGACGCCGATTCCGACCTCCAGCCCCACGGAATCTCCAAGCGTCAGTCCAAGCCCCACGCCGACAGACTCGCTCGAACCGACCGCGACTGTCACGGCAACCGTGACGACCCTCGGAACGCCGCAATTGGTTGAAGTCGTGCCGGATGAGTCTCTCCCCATCGGACTGGGAACGGCAATCTTCGAGTTCGTTTTTTCCCATCGGATGGATACGACAAGGGATCCGGTGGTCACTTTTGGGATGCTCCCCCCCTACAACATCGGCCTGTCCTTCATTGCCTCTCCCGGATGGATTGACGAGTTCACTTGGCATGGCGGAGTGGAGCTCACGAACCTTGTAGCTGATGGGCTTTATACGTTGGGCGTCTCTGGGGCGAGGACCGAGGGGGGAATCACCATCCCGCGCGACACCACGCACCATTTCCTGTTCCTGAAGCAGAGCCCGAACGAGCTCACGGACGGACATGTAACCGATATGGCCACAAACGCGCTCGCGATGGAGTGGGAGCGGTCAGACCGTCCGGATGTTTCAGGACACATCATCGCGAACGCGCCCCAAGCCCAGGGACCGTACGAGGTGGCGGATGCCGCGGGACCGGTTGAAAACGATTTTGTCCATTTCGGATTGAACAGCGACACCCCTTACTTCTACAGAATTTACGAAGTCTTCCTGAACAAAGGAAATGGGACCGAGGTTCGCCAGTTGACCAACACCTTTGACGGCAGGACCCTCGCCAAGCTCGCCAATGGACGCGCCGAGGCGATCTCCCAAACACAGATGCGAATCACCTGGGAAAGCGAAGACCCTCTCGGAACCAGTGGTTTCCAGGTCCGGCGCGCCGATAAGCGCGAGTTCCTCGGGGATTGCGGCGAGAACCCGGGAACCATCGTCGCGGATATCCCTCCTTCCGAGCGGATCGCCATCGACCGAAATCTCCGATCCGACAGTGTCTACTATTATGACATCTGCATTCTGGACTCCGAGGGAAACACCGCACGACTCGAGAACACGTTTGCCGGAAGGACTCTGTCGATGGATTCGACGCTGGACGGCAAAGTGGACACCATGGATTTGCTCTCGATCCTCGAGGCCGCGCGCACGGATGAAAACTCACTCGATGTGTTGATTGAGTTTGCGTTGAACTGGGAAACGCGTATGGAATAGGCCTGACGGTCGCAATCTCAGAAATAATGAATCATCGAGAGGATGAAGATCGTTCCGGCATCCAGAACATGGTCCACCGCGAAGTCGATCTGGTATTTCTCGGTCGCGAGGCCCAGTCCGAAGGAAACATGGTTGCGCTCCGGCTGCTGGGGGAAGGCCGCAAGCAGGACCGAGCTGGGGAACTCCTCCTTCCCATTGTAATACAGGGCGTTTGAGTCTTCCCGCATCAGGCCGCCGCGAACAAACCACGCCCGCTCCTCCTCGAGCTTGAAAAGATACTCGCCCCCCAGGTGATACCGCGTCACATCCTCCCGCACAAACGGATCCGAGGGGTTCGAATCAAAATCCGACCAGGTGATGTGATCCACATCGGCCAGGACACGGACCCGGTCGTTCGGGTGATAGGCGGTTCCCACTCCGAAGGTCTGCGGGAGATGCGTCGTGAAGACCCCATTCGAGACCTCCTGGCGACTCTTGTAGACAGCGCCGAAGGACCATTTCTTGGTGGCTCGCCAGAGCACGCCGAGATTGAAGCTCGGAGACCAATCGGTGAACTCCGTGGTGAACAGAGCGGACCCGTTCCCTTTGATGGGGCCCGAATCGAATTCGGTGAACTCGTAGTGAAAGCGGTTCATGCGCAGGGTCACGCCGACATGGAACCTCGGTTTGAGATCGGTCGCGAAGGTCAGCCCGAAGGCGTTGTTGGTGGCCTCGGTCGAGAAGGAGTTAAACCGGCTGCTCCCAAGGTCGCTGTAGTCGTGATCGAAGTCGATGGTGGTGAGTTGCGAAAGCGCCCAGGTGACCTTCTGACCGGGATGGACATAGCTGAGGAACGAGGGGGTGAGCCACTCATTGTGATCCTCCTCGACCACTGCGCGATTCAGGTCAAGGCTCGAATTCGGCCGGAACTCATCGCGCTGGTCCAGGGTGTAAGTCCCCTGCCAGGCGATTTCGGGGCGTCGAAGGATCTGCAGACCGGCCGGATTGAACTCGGCGGCGGTGGCGTCATCTCCCAGGCCCAGGAAGGCTCCGCCCATGGCAAGGGGTCTCGCGCCCGCGCCCGCGAACTCGGCGTCAATGCCACCGAGCTGCGCCCAGCAAGGAGATGCAACCAGCCAAAGCAACAGCGCTCCGGCGACGTGGCTGCCCTTGCCACGCCCGCTTCCGGTCCGATTCCACCCCCACCCCGCCGGACGAACCGCGAACCTCTTCATCGAGGACCGCGCTCTTTCAGGCGACCGACATCAGCGCACAATAATCTCATCCCCCTCCATCAAGGGCTCGGTAAGGTCGGTTGTCTTCAAACTGGATGTTTCGGGGCCCACTCTCTCAAACCACACGGGACCCAAGGGGAGCGGTTGCCCTTTGAGGGCTCTGCCGTTCTGAGTCTGTATTTCCGGACCGGGGTGGAAGGCGATGGCCTGCATCCCGATGCGGACACCATGCGGCTTGGCCAAATCGGTGGTCGGGGGCTTCACCGCCACCACATTTCCGGTCGCCAGCGGGTACCTCTGGACAATCTTGAGGGCCATGTCGTGCGCGAGCCGGTCCACGGCATCCGGGTCGCTCTTCTGGGCGGAGACCGGCGGTACGCTTGCATCCAGGTCGCCACTCTGGACGCTGACCACATTCACGCTCAAGTGAATGGTGGTGTTCCTGACATCCACGAATCCATCCAAGACCAGGTCGGCCGCCGTGAGAGTCTTGTCGGAGACTCGATAGCGGGTGTCGGCGGCGGGGCTTTCCGCGATTCTCCGTTCCAGCATCACCTCATTGAGCTCATCGGAGGCCTTGATGCTGAACCTCTTCAGATTATCGAGTTCGGTAATCAATCTTCTCTGAAGCGACCTTCCGAGACCGGGATCTTGGCTGACACCGGCGACCTCCACGGGTGGCACGGTGACCGCAAGTCGGTTCTCCAACTCAGTTTCAGGCAGCTCACAATGAATCTGGAGCGGTCGCAAGGATTCCACCTGTCCCAGGTTGCGAGCCTGGATTTCGATCACATTGGTCCCGGGGCTTAGCGGACCGGCGGCATGACCAAAACTCAGGTCATAAACCGGCCCGGGCTCCGGAATATCGACCGGCAGGCCATTCACTCGGATATCGCGCACCCCGCTGGCATCCCGCACGCGACCATCAATGTAGACTTCCTCCTGGTAGACCACCTGGCCCGGTTGGAGGCCGAGCAGGTCGATCCGCGGACCTGTCACCGAGGCCGCGACCAGCCACGAGTTCAGAGGGGATGAAGCCGCCACGCGGACTCGGGTCTCAACCGAAGGGGCTTTCCCAACTTTGATTTTCGGGCTGAGTTGCAGGAGAGTTTCATTCTGAAATCCATCCGCCAGCTGAAGGTGGACAATCTCATCCTCGCCTTGAAGCGGCGCTTCCACATCCACTCGGGTGGAGTTCCCCCCGGCAAGCGGCAATCGGGTCCCGGCCACCTCCACGGCGGCAAGGCCATGACGGTCGTAGGCCATGCCCCGGATCTTCACCCGGTCCTGGCCCAACCGCTCCATTCGCTCCAGACTGAAAACGGGACCGAGTCGGTCGGTCTCAACGCTGACAACCTGGGTCTGGTGCTGCCCGAGGAGATCATACACGGTGATCGGAATCGAGTTGTTCTCGTTGGGAAGAGGAACCTCAACCTGGAAGTCCAGCGAGCTCTTCGCGCGGTCGATCAAGATCGGGCGCTCACCGACCAGGATTCTGTCCACAAACAGGTCATCCGTGGCCTGCCCGCGGATGGTGATGGAGGTCCGGTTGGTGACCAGCCCGGGCGCGGGATCGGCGATCCGGATCGAGGGCAGGGCCTTGTCGATCGGACTGCGAAGCGCAACTTGGCGGCGCGCCTCATGCAAATAGAACTTGGTCTGGTCGAAGGCCGCGCTGGCGAGGGATTCCTGGAGCACGGGCGCGGCCTCCCAATAGCGGCCCATTTCATAGAGGACCGCGCCGAGCTCGGCCTTGGGAAAGTACTCCTGGAAGCGCACGCCATAGGTTCGGGCGCGGGCGCTTTCATCCGGTCGGAACTTGATCGCCTCGCGGAGATCGGCCTCCGCGCCCTGGAGATCACCGGCGTCAAACTTGGTGATCGCCCGGTTGTAGTAGTCCCACCAGTCTCCACGGAAGATCTTGCTCGCAATCGCGCTCTTGCGTCGCTCGCGACGGGGAACCTCATCCCCGGCTGGTTGCGCGAACGCCGGATCCGCCGTCGCGAAAACAAGTGTGACTAAAAGGGCAAGGCCTATTCTGACTCTCATCGGCTTCCCTCAAAGCTCATCCACTCGGAAGCGGCCCACCAAAGGATGCTTTCGGCCCTTCCCGAAAGCGCGCCGGACTCACCCTGGTTTCCGGCGGCTTCAAGGGCCTCGAGGAGCAGCGCGCCATCGATCCGCGCTCCCGATGGGGAAAGGACCATCGAATCGGTTACATCGAGATTGCCTCGCGCATCCCGAGCGTGATATCGGAGCACGGTGAACCCGGGAAGATCCGAGTGAACCTGCCCGCGATAGAGGTCTGGGTCCGCCGAATCCCGTTCCAACGGGATGGCTTCCCGCCACCCATCCGGATGGAAAACTTCCACCGTGGCCTCAACCGGCAGCCCGAAGGGAGGGTCGGTGACCCTGGCGGAAACCTCAAGAGTGGAGCCCACGGCAACATTTCGGGTGGGAGTCACCAGCTCAATCTTGGGCGGAATGGAATCCCGGATCAGCGCGACAGGCGGAGTGAAAGCAGAAAGCACGGGCAGGGTCTTATAGGGTTCATCGCCGACTCGATTCGCCGAGGGCTTCTGAATCCCCGACCCCACATTGGCGCCTCGCGTAGTGAAACGGTCCCGCGCGGAGATGAACGCCTCGCCGAACCCTAACGGGCTACGGATCGCTTCCAGGAAGTAATCGGAGAACCCACCTGTTCCGAACTCCACTCTTCTCTGTCCTTGCCGACAGGAAAAGACATGCGCCCCGGGGAAATCCTCCAGCATGCTCTCGTAATTCCCCGCGTACGGGGAGTCGATCACGATGAGTGGTTCGGCCCCATGCTTGGTGGAGCCGGCGACCAGCTGGGCGAGCTGTCCCGCCGAAAGGACTTTCTGGTCGGGAAGGAGAAACTCCACCGTGTTATTCGCCACCCGCGCGTTGCCCAGCAGATAGAAGAGGACAAATCGACTCGTTCTAATCTTGTTTTCGACAATGTCGAGGAGATTCTCGAACGTGGGCGTACTGTCCACGATATCCCCGAGTTCCCCACCGGCGGATAAGACATGCTGAACCTGATCCCCAACTTGACCGCCGAGGAAGGTCCTATGGATATCATTGGCTGTGAGTTCGATCGCGCCTTGTGTCCGCGCGTTAGGCGGGGCGCCCACCAGGGTGATGATTTCGCCCAGGTCGGGTTCCACATTCCCCTTCCCGGCGCTGGGAGCATAGACCGGGATGGGGAACCGCGGCGAGGCTCCGCCGACTCCATCCGGCGAGCCGGGCCAAGTGGCGCGGAAGTACCAGTATTCACCAGGGGGATTGTCATCGGGCACGGCGAACTCGGCGGTGAACTCTCCGGTCGCCGCCACAACGCCCGTGGCGGAAACAATGGCTCCATCCGGTCGGCGAGCCTCGACGAAGATCCCTGTCGGGTTCGCCAAGGCGCGCTCGATGCCGAGTTGCCCGCGGATGCTGAGCCGCGCGCCCGAAAGCTCCGAATCTCTTGAAAGGGCAATCCGAGTGGCGCGACGGGGAATGCGATCCCCACGGATCGAAGTCGTGTTCGGAAGCACGGAAACCAGGAATGAAACCGGAACCTCCAGGACCCCATCGCTGAGGCTGGCAGTGAGGGCATAGACCCCCGCAAAGCTGTTGGCGGCCACCGCAAGAGTCAGCACGGCGGCACCCGGCACGGGCAGGAGCGTGGGGGAGGCTTCCAAGGTGAAACCCGCTGAAGCTTGTATTGAAACCTGGATCGACCTTCCACGGGCGATTTCGGAGGATAGCGACAGCAGGAGTTCCGCCGAATCTCCCGGATGCAGGCGAACTTCCACATCGGGCGCGTTCACAAGCCAGTCGCCCTCGCCGGGATTCGAAGAAACCGGGCCGATAGCGGCGGGTGAAGGAAGTTGGGAACCCAGGACCGCCGCGCGGATTCGATACAGATAAGCAGTTCCTGGCTCAACCGAGAGATCGGTCCAGGTTGTGAGGGTGGAGGGCAGGGGAACGCTGGTCAATCGCTGCCAACCCTCATGGGGCGGCGTGTCCTCGGAAGGGTCTCGCCGTCGCTCAATAATCCACCCTCGGACCGTATCCGGCGGCGCGCCTTCCACGCTCCACGACAGGGTGATCCCCACCGTGGCCTGGACCACCTGGGCGGAGATCATCGCCGTGGGAACCTTGTCCAACTTGGGCGTAGTGATGGGGTTGTCGAACAGGTACATCCTGCTGCTCGGCGAGGCGACCACCGCGAAGCGGTCGGTTGTTGGGTTGAGAGTCAACCCCACCGAACCGGATCCCCCAAGGAAGGGGAGTTCAAACCGTCGCGTGACGGAATCGCTCTCAAGGCTCCAGGCAAGAAGTTCGTAGAGGGTCCCGTTGGTGTTCAAGGTCAAATAGTAGAGGAGGCCCCGAGCCGGATCCGCCGCATAGTCCAAAACGCCGCTAATGTTTGGAATGGGGACTTGGCTGGACGGCAAAAGAGGGTCCGAATCCAAATCGAAAGCAAAGACCACCTCATCATTCCCCCGTTCATGCACGGCCAGGACGCGGTTCCGAGGGAGATCGAGATAGAGATGATTCAAAGTGGATGGAGAGAGAGACGAATCCGGAAATGAGAATGCTCGAACGAACCCCACGGACACATCCAAGGCTCGGAGCTTTGGCGCGGACTTGAAGGGGAAACGAGGTGTGGCAATCCAGAGCGTTTCGGCCACGAGGTCGTGAGCCAATTCGATATTCTGTTCAATCCCCTGGATGGGGGCAATCACGGTGTCCGTGAGAGACGCAAGTTGGGGATCGCTCACAGCGAGTGATCCTCCATCGATTTGAGCCACCACCTGCCCCAAACCGGGATTTGTCGGGGAAGCCGCATAGAGGGTGTATATCAGATTCCTGCTCGCATCCAGTATCAGCGCTTCGGCCGCGGTGGGAAGTTGCCCCAGCGGCTGGTAACCGTTTGTTTCAAGGATTTCGGGATGTCCCATCGGTTGACGTCCCACGAAGAGACGGGCGCGGGCCTCATCGGGAAACAACCCAGCTCTCGGGCGGGCGCCCAGACCGGGTCGCCGGGAGAAGAGTCTCGGCCGGTCCGAGGTCGCGCCGGGGATCAAATCAGAGACCAAGTAAAGTCGTCCTTCCTTCGAGAGCGCGGCAAACAGGTTCCCCACCCTGTCCACCGCGAGGTCAAAGGGGGTGACCTCCACATCCAGTTGAGTGCTGACCCGAGTCGCTGTGGGCGAAAGGATGTACAACGCGCCGATATCGGTGCTGGCGACAAACACATCCGTGCTCAGTGAACTCTTGAGAAAAACAGTCGACTCCGAAGCGTCCCGGATGTATCCGGTTGGAGTCGCCTGCCCGATTTGGAAGACCGCGATGCTCTTTTCCGGGAGCGATTCTTTTCCGTTTCCAACCCAAAACCGGTCACTCTGAACAAATCCTAGGGCGCCAATCGACTGGAAATCCGGCGAACCCTCGACAAAGGGTGAGGCGGATGCGAGCGACTCTCCCGAAAGAAGCGGAAGCATTCCCTGATGGCTGCTGTCCGGAGCGACGGCCACCCACTCGCCGTCCGGTGATATCGCCAGGGAATGGGTGGTGAAGGTCCCCGGGAAATTGGAGGAGCGAGCAACCGTGGCGCCCGTGACCGCATCGTATGCGGCCACAAACCCCTCCGGGTCGGTCTCTTCATTCATGGCCCCGATGCGATACGGGGAATAGAGAACCAGGAGACGCTCCCTGGATGCATCGAAGACCATGTCCTGGGGGAGCGCGACCCACCGCGGCATCCCGATTGGAACCGAGGTCACTATCCGCGTGTCGGCCTCGAGGATGCTCAGCCGGTAGGTGGTCTCACCCATGTGAGGTGGACTGAGTCCGATCATGCGCCGCCCGTCGGGATCCTTGTCAAAATCAAAGAAGCCGACCGGAACGCGAACCGTGGGGCTGCTCGAAAAGGTCTCAAGGTTGAAGATTTGAACAAAATGGGGGTTCCTCGGATTAGCTGATCCGAATGGAAGATTGGAATCATACGCGATAAACAGTTCATTGGTCTTGCTGGATGCCTGAATCCCGCGAAGGTAAACGCCGCTTGTGGTCTGGAGAACGGATTCCGAGGCAAGAGCCTTGGTGGCGGCATCAAAACTGAGAACCTTATAATAGCGGTTCGGGTCGGGATCGCCGCTCCGCACCACGGTAAGGAGCCGGTTGGTCCTCTCGTTCAAAGTAAGATGGGTCTCAGTGACATTGCTCCATTCTCCGCCAGGCGCGAGTTTCACGCCATCCACGGCTTGGCCGAGCGGCTCCGCGATGGAGGCGGCGCTCAGCTGGAGAACCGAAAACAGCCAGAAAGCCGCTGACCCGGCGCGCCGACTCCGCATGGGTGTCCTCCTTTCCGCTGAAGCTTTCAGCGTTTCTCCCGCGCGCGCATCCCATCTTCGGGAGGAATCTCACTTGAGACAATTTCACACAAAGCGCTGTCTTCGCCCAGCTGGGAAACTCTTAGGACACAGATCGGTTCACTCGGTCCGAGCGTATCCTCAAAGCGAGGGTTGGGGGCGGCCGGGAAGACCTCAAAGAGCTGATCGGGCCGGACACCCAGCTTGCTTCCGATATTCAGTCCCGGCTTCCCTGCCCCGTTCAGCTGAACCTTGCCCTGAAGCGGGAACCTACCCCGCACCCCCGCCCCGAGATCGGAAACAAGCGATGCCATCAGAGCTGTCGGGTCGGTTCCCTCTTTTCGTGTGGAGGCCAGCAGGATTCCCTTCTCCGCATCGATGGCCTGAAGCTCCACTACGACCCGATCCTGAGTCCAGGAGACCCGCCCCGAAACGAGAATCCGCGCGGCGAGCAGCCCGCCAAGCCTGGCGGAATTCCTCGGGTCCGCGGCATCCGAAGCCGCCAGGCGCTGTTCCCTCATGACTTCCACGATTCGCTCGCGTGTGACCAAAGTGAACCCCATGCCGGCGAGAAGACTCTCCGCCTCTTTGGGCAAAGCCTGCCCGAGCGCGCTGGACGAATCCGGGGCGCCCCCCGATTCATCGAAACCAAGGACCGCGAGACTCAGAGGCCGCGAGGTCCATCGGTCCGCCTCCGCCAGGCGCGCGGGATTGGCCTTGATGGCTTCCTCCAGATTGGTGAGCGCCTTATCCGTGGATTCCACCCGCTCCTTCTCTTCAACGCGGGCCATGGCTGAACGGATCCCTTGCAGGCGGCTCTTCGCCAACGCGTTCTCCGGGTCCTTTCGGAGGATCTCGCTGAAGGCGGCCTCGGCGGCTGAGTAGTTCTGCTCACCTTCGTACTGATCCGCTTTCTCCATCAGGAGCGCAAGGGCGCGTTGGTGATGACGCCCCATCGGATCCAAGGTCCTCTCCCCGACAATCCCGCAGAGAGCGAGAACAACGACAATGACACCGACCAGAATGGCCTTCCTTCCCGGTTTCGCGGCTTGGAAAGCTGGAATCGAAGCCTCCACCGAGGTTCGCGTCGCTCCGGGGACGCTCGTTTCTCGCGTTCCCGGTTTTCGGATTTCCGGGCCTGGCTCCCACGGGGCCGGTTCCGCGAGTCGGCGCCTGTGGGCCGGGAAGGGGTCATCATGCTCCTTGCCTGGAATCAGCTCCTCCTCGCCGAAGCGAAGACGACGGCTTTCGGGAAGCGCTTCATAGGCATTCGCCCCGAGAAGCACTTCGCCCGCGCCCGCGCGCTGCTGGAGACGCACCGCGGCGCTCATGGCGCCTCCGGAGATCTTTCCTCCCTCCTCGATCACCACTCGGCCCGCGTAGACCCCCATCCTGAAGCAGCGGTATTCCTCGGGTGACTTGGCCCGCGAATTCCATTTTGAGCTCGCCGCGAACAATCCCTCCGCGAACAGGTCGGCATCCACCGCGCTGGCAAATGCGAGGATCGAACCATCTCCCGCGAAATTGACCAGACAGTCATCGAGCTCCGACCCGGCTTGTGCGCACCCCTCTCGGAGCATCCCCTTGATCTGATCCTCCACGGCGCGGGTGGCGTTGGGCCCCAGGCCCTGCCGCTGTTCCAGCGAAGCCACAATCTCCGAATAGCGCGCGAGGTCCACGGACACAATCACCCGTTTCTCCTCGCGTCGCTCATTCATTTCCCGACCTTGAATCGGCAACGAAGTCACGGTGCCCGACTCAGTTCGCATGGTGCCGAAAATCCCCGAATCCGGGTCGCCATAGAGGACATATTGAGCCCAGGTCAGGCTCTTCCCGGGGTTCTGACGGCGATGTTCGTGGCGCGCCTCATGGAGCGCCTTGCCGACCGGAAGCCCGGCGATGATGTTGCGGTAGAAGAGCCGCGCGAAGTCCTTGCTGCCGGTGTCGAGAAGTTCCGACAGCACCCCCACGTAATGCGTGCACCCGGCGAGCAGGAAGGCGTTGGCGAGGCCGAAGCTCCACCCTTCTCCACTCTTCTTCCAGGCCTCCGTGGCCCCGCTGTGGCAGGCGTTGTTGAAAACCATCAGGGGGCCCGGCTTTTCGCCTCGGATGAGGTTTTCCAGGTCCCCCGCGGTCAGCTCTCCATCCTGAAGAATCCACGCGCTGTCATCGGGACTTTCGGCGTGGTGTTCGGCATGGCCGCAGTAATGAACGATATCGAAGCGGCTCAAACGCTCTTTGACCGCCTCCACCCCCACATCCCGGCTGACCAGCTCAAACTGCACGCGCTTGTCGGTCCGGCAAAGACTGTAGAGGTGCTCTCCCTCAAGCGCGGCGGCGGGCAGATTTCCACATGGGTCCGCGATCACCAGAAAGGAAAGGGATGCCAGCGGCGCGGGTCTTCGAAGCGGGCGCGCGCTCTGACTGGTTCGCGCGAGACGTCCCATGGAGAATCGGCAGCAAAGAAAATCGGAGCCATCATGGGCGAGCTCCCAAGGGATATGCACACAGGAGTCATCCAGCTTGAGCACCAGAAACTCGGCTGAGCTCTGGCCGATCTTCCGGCGAATTTCCTCGGGAAAGAGCTTCTCAAACAGCAGCATCCCCAGCTGCTCCAAAGTCAGGCCCGCATCCCGGACGGATCCATGCAGGTTGGCCATGCGGATGGTTTCCTGGAGTCGCTGGGACAATTCCTCGATTTCAGTGAGAACATGCGGATGGGTCAGATAGGGGATGAGGGTGAGGTCCTCCTCTTCCTCCTCGCGCCAGGAGATCCGGCTTTCGTGCTCGCTCCACAAGATTTCGAGAACAACCTTTTCACCACGAGACCCCGGGGCGGGGACCCCGACCGGGGTGGCCCAATTCACACGATAGGCCACCGAGGCGCTGCTTTTCCCTCGAACCCGAAGGTTCTCTATCGGATTGCAGCGCGCTTGATAGTAGGGGTCGATGGACTCGAACACCGATTGGCTGATCAGAATCTCGTCCGCCTGGGCCTCCTCCGCCAGTCGCTTGCCGACATTCACCACATCCCCATTGACATCCTGGCTCTCCTCCAGAAGGAGACCCCAGTCGATTCCGATCTTGAGTCGTCGAGGGTCGGCATCCAACGCCCGCGAGTCGCGGAGCTCGCGCTGCATTTCAAAAGCCGCCTGAAGGGCTTCCACGGGACGGTCGAAGACCGACAACCAACCATCACCTAGCGCCTTGACCACCCGCCCGCCATACAAGTCCACGGCCTCCGCGACAACCCGGCGGGTCATCTCGATCCGCACGCGCCCCTCCACATCTCCGTGAAGGTCGGTGAAGGAGGTCGATCCGGCCATGTCCGCGAACATCACGCAGCGCGGGACTCGGAACTCGTTGAGTCGCTCTTTGTACTCCGCGACCTTCCGGATCAGTTCCTCCACGGACTCAGACTGAGGGGGAGTGGGGTGTGTGGCCACGGTCAAACCTCCTCGGACGCGGATTCGGAAATCAACGGGGCGATGGCGGCGCGCCAAACCTCGGTGTTCGAGTCTCGAAGCGCATCCTCCCCACCGGCGCCTTCGGAGCAACTCCGCAGGTGCTCCGCGAGCAGGCTTCCGGCGGACAAACCGAACGGGTCTTCCTTGGAGGGGGTGATCGAGCCGAAAACGCGGGTCGCCTCGCGGTAGGCCCCCAAACGGAGGTGGTGGTACCCCGCAAGCGCGATCCACCCCTCGCATGACGGCGGAGCGAGCCGATCCGCTTCACGCTCGGCCTCATCGGGAAGGGTCCCTGTCCGAATCGTGGCCAGGGTGGCCTCGGCCAGGGCGCGCCACTCGGGGGGCAAATCCAAGAGCGCCGGGTGACTCTCGCCACTCAGCGCCGCAAGTTCGGGCAGTTCCTCCCCACGCGGGCAACAGTCCCGTATCCCCCGCCAAACCGGTTGGAGGGCGAGCGCGCCGCTTTCCAGGAGCTGCGCCCGCGAACGGGTGACCGCGGCCGGCATGAGCACCATGCCCTCGACCTTGGTCAGCCCGGAAAGCGCCTCGATAAAGGCCGTGGCTTTGGAGGCGAGGCGTTCCAGTTTGGGCCTTGCGCCCATCGCGCGCGCGAAGCAGTCGACCGCATGCCGGAAAGATCCTTCCATGGCGCGGAAGACACCCGCCGAAATCCAATCTTGCGGGGCGAACTCGATCACCGCCGTCCGAAATCCCACCCCCGTGGGGTCCTGGCTGTGACGGATCGCCCAGACCCCGTTCTGAGGGATTCTCACTCCGGTTTCCACAATCTCACCATCCGCCGCGTGGACACTTCGGAGATTCCCTCCATCCCATATCTCAAAATATCCCGCGGAAGTCCCTCGCCAGTCCGCGCGAACCCGCAGCCTGAGTCGATCCCCGTTCTCACCGGCGGTCAGTTGAATCTGGGAACTCGTCCCATGGAAGGCGCAATCCAGCGTGATCTGACGAGGAATGCAGATTGAGGCCCGCGCTTGCGTGACTCGCTTCACAGTCTCAACAGCCGCCGCAAGCCCCCTTTCGAGCTCCAGGTCATCGAGACTGAACACCCGGTAGACCCCCTGGCAGAGGCCCAATCGGAAGCGGCTCGATAGCGGGAAGGGGAGCGATGTCTCCTCTCCCCCCACCGGCTCTCCCTGGTTTTCGAGCGTCTTGAGAACCTCACCGGCCTCGGGGTCGGAGGCGATCTTTTCCCGGAGGGCCTGGCGGTCCTTTTCACCGAGGGCTCCGGTTGCGATCGACGCCAGCAGGTTCGTCATCTCAGGGTCCATTGTCTTTTCCAGCTTCCTTAAGAGGCGACTCTTCGCCCTCTGAATGGGATTACGAGATCACCCGAGGGCAAACTTACAAACTTTTTTCCCTTCCTCAGCTGAAATCCCCGACCTCGATCCCCGCCCGCGCGAGACAGGCGCGCAATTCAGGCCGAAGCCTCGAAAACCGGGTGTTGGCGTTATTCTCAGAAATTCCTAGGGTTTCCGCGATATCTTTGAAAGAGACCCCGCGCGCACGCAGCTCGACAATTCGACAGTCCAGCGGTTTAAGACGTCCCGCGCGCTGGAGACGTTCCAGGCAGCCTTTGAGCGCCTCCACCAGCTCCCGGTTCCGGAACCAGTCGGCGGGGGTGGTTGGACCTGAGCTCTGGGGCGCGGTTCCTTCCGGGGAATCGGATGGCGCCTCGGCGGCCTCCACCTTTCTGCGGGTGTAACTGCTCCAACTGGACCGAAGGTAATCCAGGCATCGCGAGGTGGTGATCACCGAAAGGTAAGCCGAAAGGTTGCTGCGAGTCGGATCCCAGGCCCTGAGGAGTTGAAAATCGTTGCGGATCAGGTGGTACGAAATCTCTTGGACAAGGTCCTGGGCATCCATCTGGGAGAGACGGTGCGCGTGGATGCGCGCGGTGATGAGGGGGCCAAAGACCTTCCAAAACTCCGGCCACCCCGATTTGGGGTCGCGGAGCAGGAGGTCTCGAAGCTCCTCGTCGGAGGGTCCTTCCCTTGGAGTTGGATCGCCCATTTCCACCCGCCCACCCTTGGGGCATATCAGAAATCCCGGCGCACAAGCCGGGAATCACGAGCCGCGCCTATGGTTTTATCACGCCGTGATAGGGCCGTAAACCTTGAAGTGATGGGAGTTGTGGCCGCGGCCAAGCCGCCTTCCCTTGTTTCCCTGCCTGGATTCGACTGTTTGTCCAGGTGGATTCCGGTCACGCCAGTGGTAGAATTTGCAGCGCTAGCCTGGGCAGGAGGGGGGACATGTGAAAACTCTATCCCGCTTATTTGAGAACAACCGAAAGTGGGCATCACGGATCACGGAGTCGGATCCATCCTTCTTTCAATCGCTTGCTTGGCAGCAGCATCCCGAATTCCTCTGGATCGGCTGCTCGGACAGTCGTGTCCCGGCTAACGAGATTGTCGGGCTGTTGCCGGGTGAGATGTTCGTCCATCGGAATGTCGCCAACCTGGTGGTGAGCACGGACATGAATTGTCTCTCGGCGATCCAGTTCGCGGTGGATGTGCTGAGGGTTCCGCACATCATTGTCTGCGGGCACTATGGTTGCGGAGGAGTCCTGGCCACGCTCCGGGAGCAGCGCCTTGGGTTGGTCGATAACTGGCTCAGCCATGTCCAGGATGTGCGCGCCAAATACCGGGTGGAGATCGAGGCCCTGCCCACCGAGTCCGAGCGGCATGATCGACTCTGCGAACTGAACGTGATCGAGCAGGTGGCGAATGTGTGCCAGACCACGATCGTGCGCGACGCTTGGGCGCGCGGTCAATCGCTGGTCGTCCACGGGTGGATTTACAGCTTGGGCGACGGACTCCTTCGGGACCTCGGGATGTGTATCGCGGATGAGCGGGAGTTGGCCGCCTGCCACGACTCGGCCCTCGATGGAATTCTGGAGCAGTTTCAAATCTGACGCGACCAAGGCGCGCTAAGCCGGCGCTCACCCTTCCTCATCCCAGTGACGCGCGAAATCAAAGAGAGCGCTCGAGTCGCTCTGGACCTGCTTGAGCAGCTCCAGCAAGTCCCGCGAATCGATCACGCCATCCCCGCCCGGCGGGAACACATCGTAATCGGGGGTTTCGGTGGGAGTCTGGGTGCGCGTCGGAGTTGCAGGGGTCCCGGTCGGAGACTCGGTGGGAGTCTCGGTCGCCGTTCGGCTCGGAGTGCTTGTCGGCGAGGAAGTCCTCGTCTCGGTTGCCGAGAAGGTTGGGGATTGAGTGCTTGAGGCGGTCGGGGTGGGGGTCGAGGTTGCGAGTGGAATCTCGGTGAAGCTGGGCGTGGGTGTTTCCGTGGATGTCCCGGTTGGCGTGGAGGTCTCCGTTGGCGTCGCCGAGGGGGTCGCGGTCGCGGTCACCGTGGGAGTGGGCGCGGGGGATGTGGTCCCACTGAAAGGACTGGTCAGTTGACGGCTGTTCAGATTCGAGTCGAACTCCAAGACCTGGTAATAGTAGGTGGTCCCGGGAGCCAATCCCATGTCCACCGTTGTGGTGGTCCCAGCCGGCAGATCCGCGATCTCATCGTAAGGTCCTGAACGGGAGAGCGCCCGGCGGATTGCGTATCCCAGCAGCAGGCCATCCGTTGAGGGTTCCCAGCGCAATTCCATCGCATCCAGACCCAGCGGAATCGCAATCCCATTGCTGAGGCTGACTCCGGAGGTCGTGTCGATGACAAACTGGTGGTAGGTGTCATCGGGAATCACAAACCCATCCGCCGACCTGGCTGTCGATACGCGGATCGTGTTCAGTCCATCCCCGGTCTCGATGCCGATGGCATAGCGACCGGTCCAGGCTCGTCCCGGCGCGGGTCCGGTGATCGTCTCCCAACCCAGCGATTGGACCACGCGCTCCGTGAACGGAGCTGCTGTTCCAAAAGTCACCACCGGATCGACCGTGACATCCATTGTTTCGCTGAAAACCAGTCGAAAGGCGGCGAGACCGACGCTGACCGCATTGGTCAAATTGGGGGTGACTTCGAGGAGAACCGCTGGAGCGGCCGCGTTTGGGGAGTTCGCGAGGCGCATGGTGAAAGACTCGCCCGCCGCGCCGTAGTTCGCGTACCAACCGTTCGCAAGGAAGCTGTCAAATTCATCATAAATGCGCGGGATGTTGATCGAGGGAAAGGGATCGGCCTGAATCAGAGGAGTGGTCTCCGGTCCCCAGTAGTTGAAACGCACATCCTTCGACTGGAAACCGGAGGCGGTGTTGTGGTTGTCGTAATAATCGTATGCGCCATTGCCGAAGAGGTTGCAGTTGTTCAAAGCCATCCCAGATGCCAGATTGCGGACCCCGATTCCGCCATTGTTGAGGATGGCGCTGTGTGTCACATTTCCGCTGGGAGAGTCGATCCCGATACCGGTATTGGCGAGGACCCAGGTATTCGATACGGATGCTGGGCCGTTTAGGCCTTTGCCATTGTTTCCGAGGATGGCGGAGTTCGTAATAGTCCCGCCCCCGACGCCATCCCCCGAATTTCCAGCGACATAGGAGCTCCCCACGGAGACGGCGGAGCCGATCCCGGCGCCATTTCCGGTCAGAACCGTATTGGTTACAATGTTGGCGCCTGTTGCGGCGGGTCCGGTGTTGTCGCGGATAGTGCAGCCTGCAAGAGTGGCCGATCCGGCGACGCCTGTTCCCCGGTTGGTGGACACCACACAATTTACCGCGCTTCCGGAGACGCCGCCGCCGAGATTGCCAGTGACCACACAGGAATCGCCGGAGCCCACAACCCCAAAGCCATCGTTGCGGAGAGACGAGCACGTGACCGCCTGCCCCTCGATGCCGTTGCTCCGGTTATCTTCGGCCGTGCAATCACTCACCAAGCCAGAGATCTTGAGGCCGACACCGTTGTTGAAGACAGCGCTACAGCCGGTGGCGGATGATCCCGTAAGCGCATCGCCGACGTTGCCCAAGGCGATGCAGTCGGTGAGCTCGGCGCCGATGAGACCCGGACCGCCGTTGTATTGCGCGAGGCAACGGACCAAGTTGATCCCGGGCGCGTTGATTCCGCCTTCGAGATTGTTGACGGCGGAGCAAGCTTCGATTCCCGCTCCTGCAAGGGAGCATTCCAAACCCGAGCCAGAATTGTACCGAAAACTGGAGTTGGTGAATGTGCCGGTCGCGGAGTCGTTCAGGATGCCTCCGCCGAATTCAACAGAACAGAACGCGGAATTCCAGCCCATTGAGGTGCTCTTGATGCGCAACTCCTTCCACAGTCCTGTAACAGATTGAGCCCCCGTCGCCTCATCCGCTCCCATGTCGCATGTGACGGCCCCGCGGCTGTCCCCATCGATATCATATAACGGGACATAAGAGTTAGACTCGGGCCCCGTTCCGCTCCCGATACACGGCGAATCCACTTGCAGGTGATAATCACGAACACTCCTTATCGTACATGGGAAGATGTCCACTTCGGGCGCGACCCTTCCAACAACGGTTATTCGATCCGGTGCGGAGTCCACAACAAAATAGCCGTATGTAGAACCGGGAAACTCAGTGAAACTGCTCGATAAAATAATAACTTGCCCGAGAAGGCAGTCCAGAGAGTATGGAAACTCATCAATTTGTATGCTTGAAAGTGCATTGTATCGGTCATATTCCACTGAAGTGGCCATCGCATGCCACTCAGAATCACCCACAAACAGAGGGTCCTGAGCAATATTTCCGACGCCAGCAATCGGGAAATCAAGGTTCGAAAAAGTGGCTCCGAAACCCGAACCCTCCAGGCACAGTCCTCCTGACCGAAATACAATCGAATTGACCATTTGGACTGAGGACCATATCGATCTGATTCCGCATTGTGATTGAAAACCAGTGTTTTGCGCGATTGTGTCATTGACTATCCAGGCCCCGGCATGGTCAACTGATATTCCGCTTCCGCCCCCACCCGCGCAATTATGTGCAATGACATTGTTCGTAATTATTGCGCTCGACCCTTCGTTGACCCCAATTCCGCCTCCCTGGTGTCCGACATTTCCAAGGACCAGGTTGCATTCGATGGTCTGGGCGCCTCCGTAGCAGGAGATGCCGCCCCCGTTGTCGAGTCGGTTACCGCAAATCAGATTGTGCGCAATTCGTGCGCTCCCACCATTGCAGAGAATGCCCCCTCCACCATAGGGTGGTGTCCAGTTGGCGGTAATTATGTTATTCGATATCGTCGGTGATCCCTCCCCGCAAAGGACCCCTGCGCCTGCCATTGAAAGAGAGTCATTGAGGTACTTCTTAGCGCCTATTATGCAAAAACCATCGAGAATCGAGCTCCCGGCGGCCATGACCACATGCCGAAGGGCTTGTTCTCCATCCAGAACAGACCTGTGCCCGGTGATGCTACGAACCACAAATTGGCTTTCGAATCCCCCATACAAATCCACCCATTCCTTCATCACCACCGTCTCGCCCGCGTACCTCCCCTCCGCGACGAGCAAGGCGTATCGGTTCGCCGGTCCTGCGTCCGTGATCCGATCCAGCGCGTGGTAGATGGTGGCCCAGGGGTTTTCGCGGGAGCCGTCGCCCGTCGTGTCGGATCCGGTATTGATCGAGACGTAGCGAACCTCTTGGTAGTCCTCCAACGGCACCGGTTCCGTGCGCGGGCCGATATTGCTATATGCGTTGGAAGGGGACGACCCGAATGGGGGACTCAGCGAGGTGAAGAGGATCGGTTGATCCGCCGTCCCCACCGCCGTCAGCGCTCCCGCGTTGATGTTGATCTGGCAGTCCGGCGCGCACTTGACCACCGTGCCGGGATCGACGGTCAGTCCGGCGTTGAAGTTCTGGACCCCGTGCACCTCCCAGGTCTTGTCCGAGGTCCAGTGCTGGAGGGTGAAATAATTTCCAGCGTTTACAACCTGCGCGCTTTCAATTCGCGCGGAGAAGGGCAGCGGAGTGACGTAAGCCCCGCCGTTGGCGGAGATATTCAGCGTGAAGGTCGCGTTATGCGCCACCGAGGAGGCCAGCGCCGAGACAGTGACCGTTTCGCTCGCGGGCCTGGTCGCGCCCGTGGCCAGGTTCGGCCACTCGGAACTGTTGTCGAGAATGGTCACATCGGGATCCGGGGTCGTGACCGTTCCGGTAAGGCCGGCGGCGTCGCCACCCTCGTTCTTAAGGGAAAGGGTGAGTCGGACCGTCTCCCCCTTGTCCCACGCCCCATCCGCGTCGTTTGAGGGATGCAGCGCGGTGGCGTCATCGATGGCCACCGAGGCCACCGAAAGTTCCGGCACGAGCGGGGTCTCCAGCGCGTTCCTCGCCGAAACACGGCCCCAGATCTTGCTCCAGCCCAAACCGGGCGCCACGGGGACTGCGGTCTCTCTCAAATGATTCACAAGCCCCCGTGGCGACTGGCTGGGATAACGCGACTGCAGCAGCGCCGCCACACCCGAAACCAGCGGCGCGGCGAAACTGGTCCCAGTGGTGAAGTTCCCGTCATAAGCCGAGCCGGGAATCGTGGTGTAAATGTTCTGACCCGGCGCGATCAGGTCCACCAAGGTGGTCTCGGTCCCATTGAAATTGGAGAACGGCGCGCGCTGGTCGCTCGCGATCTCGCTCGCGCCCACCCCGATCACCGAATCGAAGCTGGCCGGATACACCGGGGTCTCCCCCTGATTCTCGTTCCCCGCCGAGGCCACCAACACCGCGTGCTCGGAGGCCGCATCGCAAGCGTCCTTCAGCATCTGCGAAAAGCCATAGAACGACAGAGAAAGGTTGATCACTTGCGCCCCTTCGGCCACCGCATGGTTGATGGCCGCGATGGTCCGCGCGCTGGTCAGAACCCCGGCCGAGTCGACCACATCCAGCGAGAAAAGTTTCACACCGAAAGCCGTCCCCGCGATGCCTTGGGCGTTGTTGGCTTCGGCCCCGATAATTCCGGCCACTCGAGTCCCATGCCCTAGGTCATCGAAGACATTGGCGTTCATGTCCACAAAGTTGAACGAGGCCGGGTGGAGCGCCTCATCCAGTTCAGGGTGCGACGCATCCACGCCGGAATCGATCACCGCCACGGTCACCGTGGGCAACCCGCCCTGTTGGACATCCCAGGCCTCTTCGATCCCAAGGGGCGCGAAGTGGTCGGCGACTTGGAGGTATTGCGGGTCCGTGGGCGCGTACGCCAACGTGCCGCGCAAGTTCGGTTCGGCGGCGATCACGCCGGGGAGGTTCTTCGCGGCTTCGACCAGGGCACTCGTGGAAAGGGATTTGTCGTGGGCGCGGAGGAGGTAGAGGGATGTGCGAGAGGAGCGCGACGGGGAAGGTAGCGCCGATCCCGGCAGCGCCGGGCTCACGGCCGGCGCTGCGGTTGTGTCACCCGTTTTCACGGGTTTTGGGGGAGTGGCGTTGGGAGCGAGGGGGATGATTTCTGGAAAAACAGAGGCGGAGGAGGATTTTTGCGAGAGCGACGAGAGATCGAGCGGTCTCGTGGTTTTCACCACCACCTCGCCGGGGATCACCGTGTCTCGGACACGGAGGGCGCCCGCCTGATCCGATACGACCGAGATCAATACCATAAAGAGCAGCGGTCCACGCATCCTTCATGGCCTCCTGGAACAAGTCACCGCCTCAGGGTAGCGATTGTAGCACCATCCGGCCGAGGCGTATGAGCTATTTCAATCACCGCCCCCGACTACCGTGATTACGAGAGGACCCGGACAAGACCTTACAACAAAAACCACAGCCACATGGATTCTCTATTCCTCGAGGCCCCTCAAATACGTCCCCAAATCCCCAATCTCCGCATCCGTGAGTGGGTCGAGCAACCCGGTGGGCATGAGCGAGGTCTCGAGGTCGCGTTTCTCGACAACCTCATCCCCCAGCACGCGGACCGTGGTGTCCGCGCCGGTCTGGAGGATCAGGCTGTCCTTGGCCTCGTAGATCACCGCGCCCTGGAATGAGTCCCCGGAAGCGGTCTCGACCAGGACCGTGCGGTATTGCGAGGAGACATCCCGGCTCGGATCGAGAATCGCGGTGAAGAGGTCCTCGCGGGAGAACCGTCGCGAGACCCCGCGCAGGTCTGGGCCGATTCCCTTCCCCTGGGAGTGGCAGCTCGCGCACCCGATCCGGGTGTAAACCTCCTCGCCGCGCGCGGCATCGCCCGATTCCCAATCGATCTTCGCCAGGCGCGCCCTCCAGTCGGCAATGTTCATCCCTTGTCCGGATTCCAGGCGCGCGCGCAGGCTTGGGTCCAGTTCGAGCAGAAGATCCTCCCAACGCGAGGCGGAGCACTCGACCCCTTCCTCGCCGGTCCATCCGCCAAGCAGCGCGCAGATTCCCTTGCGCACACTTTCCCACTGCTTGCCATCGGCGAGCTTTCTGAGGGCCAAGAGGCAGCCCGCGAGAAGGTCGGCGTTGGGCGTGAGCTTGAACGACTCAAGCGCGCGCAAGCAAAGCAGAGCGGTTTGCGGATCGGGGGAGCGGAGACCTTCGAGGAAGCGAGTCGAGTCTTCCACCACCGGATGGGCGGCCAAGGCGCGAAGGATCGCGGCTTGGAGCGGCCTCCGGCTCCACTTGTCTCGGAGGATCGGGAAGGCTCGTTCGGTGTGGAGCCTGGCGACCACCTCGACCAGTTCGGGCGACCAGAGATACTCCGGATCGGAGTCGGCGCGAGAGAGAAAGACCTCCGCGAACCGAGCCGTGTCGAGACCGGGGACCTTGGCGAAGATCGCGTGTCCGGGATCCCCCAAGTCCGGACTCGCGAGGAGCGCGGCGGCGAAGGCCGGATCGCTTTCGGCCAAGCCCGCCGCGAGTTCCCCCACCCGGAGGGGCCAACTGGTTTCACGGTTCAGCCCGCCCTGGATGCATTTTCGTTCGAGCGCGAGGAGCGCCGAGACTGTCTTGGTCGTGATTTCGCTCGAGCGTGGGGCGCGCAGTCGCGCCAGCACGGCAAGATAGTGGATGTCCTCCACCGGACTGGAGTCCAAGTCGAGTTTCGCGGCGACTGCCGCGAGGGCATGTGGAGAGTCCGTCTCGGCGATGGCCAGCGCGCGCGCCAGCTCACGGTCCATTTCGGCGGAGCCTGAGGGAAACTCGCTCACAAGGGCCTCAAGGATCCTAAACCGAACCGGTTCGCCGAGGGGCGGATCGGACTGGCGCGGGTCCGCGCGGCGCGAGTACCCTTCCCAAATGGAGTTCATGGCCGATTCGGCCATCAAATCCCCTAGAATGACTTGAAGCAGACGGACCGCGGCGAGGCGGACCTCGGGATGGAACTGCTTTCCCAAGTGGGGAATCGCCCGCTCCGCCGCTTGATTCGGGTGGAACGTATGGATTCCCCAGCAATACGTGAGTTCCTGGGCGGGGTTGCGTCGAACCTCGGAGAGATCCTTCACCTGGTCCGGCTCCATCGCGTGGATGAGCTTCGCGCAGAGCCACCGAATCGGGCGCTCCGGTCGGCCCCAGTTGGCCTGAATCGCGGCGGTCCTCGCCTCTGAGGGGAACCGGTCCCGAAAACGAAGCAGCGCCTCGAGCGCATGCAGGCGGGTCCAGGCATCCCCTTGGGTTGCTTGTGAAAGGACCTGATCGAAGAGGTCCTCGCGCCACTCCAGGTGGCGAACCACCTTGGGTCCATCGGATTCCGTGGCAACTGTTGAGGTCTTACCGGCGGTGTAGCTCACTCGATAGACCGCGCCGCGAGTCCCGCGGCCCCCGATGGAGATGTACAAATCCCCGCTCTGGGGTTGGACCACCAGGTCGGTGGGCGCGAAGCCTTCGTTCCCGATCACCTCCAGGAAGACCTCGGGGGCGGATGGGGGTGTCAAGCCAAGTTGGGATGAGGGGACGAAGAAGACAATTCCAAAGGTCCAATCCAGAAGGAACAGTCCCCCGTGGTACTTATCGGGGAAGCGGGTGTGGCGGTAGCGCTCGACCCCCGTGGGCGAACCGCGCGCAAGGTCCGCCAGCGGCGCGATTCCATCGAAGAAGCAGGGCGGAAAGCGCCAAGTCCGCGCGGTCCGCGGATTCCGCCAACCGTAATGACCCCCCTCCACAATCGAATAGAGGCGCATCCCCTCATAGAACGGGAGCGACACATCCCGCTCGTTGTCGGAGTCGAAAGTGTAAATCTCACCGTTCGATCCGAAGTCGAAATCGTAGGGGTTGCGAAAACCATCCGCGACAATCTCGGTGTGTTTGAGGTCCGGAGTGAAACGGATCAAGGCCCCCCCGATGGGCTTCTTGATCGGCGAGGTTACAAGCTCGGCGAACTCGGGGCCGATGCGGGCATGGTTTCCCCCGATGAGGTACAGCCACCCCTCCGGCCCACGGCGGATCGCGTGGGCGCCATGTTCATCCCCGGTGAGGATTTCGCGGATGAGTTCCGAGGGACTGTCCGCGCGGTCATCTCCATCGCGGTCATATACAACGCGCAGCCCGCCATCCCCGGAAAAGAGGAGAGAATCCCCGTCCCAGAACAAACCTTGCGCGCCATCGGAGGACTCCTCGGCGAAAGGAATGGCGCGGTCGGCGCGGCCATCCTGATCGTCATCGGCGAGGATGCGGATGTAACCCCTCCCCGCCGCGACCAGTCGCCCCTTGGGATCGATAGTCATGCAGAAGATGTCATCCGCGAGGGTCTGATCGGCAAATTCGGTGACCGCAAAGCCCTCGGGAACTCGGAACAAGGAGGTGACATCCGCGCAGCCGGAGGGCGGGGCCACACACCCAAGCGAAAGGAACCCAATCAGAACCTTGGGGTGGTGGTTCATGAACCCGTCACGCTACACGCTGATCCGTTTCACCTTGCCCGGAACCATCGGCTTTCCCGTGTCGGCGCTGGCCACCGCCGCGAAGCAGAGCGCGAGGGAGCGCAGGTTCCCTCGCGCCGAATTCTCCGGCTCGCGGTTCTCCTCGATGGCGCACAGGAGCTCCCCCATCGAGCCATGGAAGCCATCCGGGAACCATGCCCCGCGCAGCGTGGGGCTCCCATATCCCTTGTCGGTGAACAGGGTCACTCGCTGCTCGAGGAGACTTGGCCCTTCGGAGCGCAGGCATCCCTTCGCCCCGACCAACGTAGTGGTGTCGCGCTGGCCGAAGCGGCAGTCGGCGCTGAAGGAGAATGTCGCTTGGCCTTCCTCGTAATCGGCGACCGCATGGGCGAGCAGCGGCGGGCGGGCGCGCTGACTCTTGGAGTGCTCCACCGAGGCGTAGACGCGCCGGGGTGTCCGCGCTCCAAGGAAGACAGTCGCGATGTCGAACCAGTGGATCGCAAAATCATAGAGAATCAGGTGGGGAATCCGATCAAAGACGGTCCCCGCGGTCCAATTGTGGTCCCAGCAGACCTCGAGCTGAGCGCCGGCAAGGTCCCCAACCAGGTCGGCCTGCACCGCTTTTCGCATCCAGCTCCAGTGCGGGGACCACCGCCCGTTCTGGTTCACCGCGAGGCGTAGCCCCTTGTTCTCCGCCAGGGAAACCAAGGTCTCGCCCACCGCGAGGTCGAGCACGAATGGTTTTTGAGAAAGAACATGCTTTCCGGCCTCAAGCGCGGCGCGGATGAGCTCCACTCGCTCCGGGGGATGGGTGGCGATGTCCACCACCTCGATATCCTCGCGCGCAAGCAGACGGCGATAGTCCCGGTAAACCTCCGCGTCCGGATAGAATTCCGCCTTTCGACGCCTGGCCCGGTCCAGGTGGAGGTCGCACAAGGCGACCACGTTGTACCCGGCGTTTCTGTAAGCGCGAAGATGCTGTTCCGTGATCCCTCCGCAGCCGATCAGCCCGATGCCGGGATGGTGGCGTTTGGGGTCGCGGGGACGGTACTCCAGGACGGGGAGACGCATCCTCCCGGTCTTGATCTCCTCGCTCAGGCCATAGGTCTTTTTAGTCTTTCCCTCACCCATGCCTCTCCTCCTCAAGTTCCGTGCAAGCGGGTCCCAGGCGGCGAAGCATCCGCCTGTGGGGTCCCACGTCATCAATGACATATTCCTCCGATACCGCGCGCCACCCTTGCTTCTCGTAGAACCCAACCGCCTCAATTCGGGCGTTGCACCAGAAGATCCGAGCCGGGCTTTGTTTCAGCGCGAGATCCTCCAAGTAGGCCAGAACCGAGGAGCCGAGACCCTTTCCTTGAAACGAAGGCTCGATGGCCATGCAGCGCAATTGCCAAGCGTGTGTTCCCTCCCATTCCGCGGGGAGTAACGAGGCGCACCCGATCGCGCGGCCATTCAGGAATGCCCCCACATGGAGGGTCTTCTCCTCCCTGTCTCCCGGAACCTCGGCACTTGCGCGTTTGGTCCCCACAATCAGGACCCGATAGCGCAGGTCGAGGATTTCATCGACCGTGGCGACACGAATCTCCGGGTCCTCGCGCGCATCCACGGAACGCTCGGAGATGGGGGAGCCTAGGGGTAGGGCGCCTGTCATGCGGGGAAGGATATACCAGGGGGATTTCGGATGGAAACCATGCTTTCAGGTGTGGAACCTAACCCCTCACCGTCGTATAGTAGGGGTATTGCTTTTTCCACGCGCCGGACCTCTTTCCGGTTTGCGGGCTCGTTTGTCGGAGGTTCTCGCCATGACGCTCAGAGCTGCTCACACAAGTGTGTTCCAGGGTTTCCGCAAACTCATTCCACTCGGAACTGTCCTGTTTGTCTGCTGCCTTTTCTGTCCCCCCGCGGGCGCAAATGGTCTTGACCGTAATGGGGACATGATGGTCACCTCCGCCGACCTGGCGATTCTGGTCGGCGAGGCGTTCGGCAGCCCGGACCCCTCTGATTTCATGTTTGGCATTGCCGACGCCTGGGGCCAGCAGGAGGGAGGCGCGGCCACCCCGACGCCCACCCATTCTCCGGTTGCGACCCCCACGGCCACCCAGACCACGCCAGTCGGCCCGACCTCCACGCCAACCGAGCCCTCGAACACCTTCGATTTCAAGGATTACTTCCCGTTGGCGATGAACAGCAACTGGACCTATGTGGGCTTCAATGGGGGGTCCACGGAAGATAATTTCACCTGGACCGTGGAGAACAGCTTGCAGGATGTGGGCGGCGGCAGGATGGCCGCGCGAATTCGCACCAACACCCAGGAGCCCAGTGACGACCGCAATCTGGACGTGGACTTCTGGTACTGTAACACCGGCACGGGTGAACTGTTCTTTTATGGTCTCCATGTGGGCTCCGTGAAGGGCAGCGGCCTCTTCACTCTCCCGATTCAGGACATCATCCTGACCGACCCGCTCCTTGTGGGGACCAATGGGATGCAGGTGGGAGTGTCCGCCCCACCGGACACCGGCGCCGGGATGGCCACGGTCAACACCCCCTTGGGTCCGCAGACTGTCTCCGGAACGTTTGCCGTCACGGTCAACCCGACCGAGATCATCCCGGTTTTCAACACCCCGCTGGGGAATTTCACCAATGTGCTGCGCGTTGTGATCAGCATCACGGGTTCCGCCTTCGGCCAGACTTTCACCTTCGAGAACAGCACCTTCTTCCTCAAGCAGGGGGTGGGGATGGTGGCGCAGGATCAGCAGCCGGACGAGAACGACGCGCAACTTCAGGGGCTTCAGTCCGGGCAGGTCAACGGAGTAACCATCGTCGCGAACTGACCTCCGTCGGTTCGGGCGTGGGGCGCCGTGGGGGCGGGGCAACCCGCCCCCACGTTCAACGATTCAGAAGCTCCTCAGTGCGCCCCTCAAGGCGCTCAATCTCCTTCTGTTGTTCAAGCAAGATGGAGATCACCAGGGCATCGAAGGGCACCGGGCGGGCCGCGCAGGAAGCCTCCGCGATGTGCCTCTTGGCCAGACGAAAGAGGCGGTCAAAGGTTTCGCGGTCCTCACGACCGAGGGCGCGCCGGTAGTCTCTCCAGGTTTCGATCTCTTCCTCGAGATAGCGGGTGAAGGTGGGGATGGTTCGTCCCATCAGCAAGGCCCTCCGGGATTCGAGTGGGTTTGAGAATGCGTTGAATCAAGGATCGCCACACCCGAAAATCCCCCCCGTTTTCGGAAGCGGCGTTGTGAGTCACCAGACAACCGAGACCCGCCGCGCGCGCGGCGGCGATGCCGAAGAGCGTCCGCTGAAACAGATAGCGGCGCTCGAAGAACGGGATGTCCTCATCCACGAAGAGCGTGTCGAGCGCCAGCGCGGCGGCCATCTTGGGACCGGACTCCCCCCGGAGCGGCGGGAGCATCTCCTCGACCACCGCGACAATCTGATGGCAGGTGGCGGCCCTTGAAACATACACCTGTTCGAGCACGCGCTCCGGAGGCAAGCCCCGCGCGCGCGCCGCCAGCGCGAGCGGGTACGGGTTGAAACAGTTGCCCGCATCCAGGCAATACACCTTCCCCCCCTCCATCAGAAAACCGTACAAGGCGGCCAAGAGCAGGCCATGCTCCCGGCGGGGGGTCTCCAGGGCGAAAAGAACCCCCTGCCCTCCCGGTCCCGGGGTCCGGAGTTGAATTTGGCCCTTCTCGCGGAGCCATCGCGCCACTCGGCCTTGAGACGGACCCTCCGAAGTGCGCCAAAGAATCTCATTCATACTGCATATAATATCACTCATTCGGCGGATGACAAGATGCACCTTCCGCCTCCCATTCGATCAAGAATTAATGGACTATCAAAAAAATACTCTTTACAATATACCAGAAGGTTCGATAATACGCCGGAAGCCGATAATCGTGAGCCGAAGGGGAAGAAGGAGACCCGCGAGAGGAAAATGGCAACCCAACCCAACCCAACCCCCTTTCCCGCCTGCACCCTGGAAAGCGGCGAGTGCCCGATCTTTCCAGGATTCCACCAAGAGGTCCTGAACTCCCTGCCCGCCGACCTGGCGGTCTTGGACCTGGAGGGGCGCTTTCTGTACATCAATCCAGCGGCGGTCCGAGATGACACCATGCGCGAGTGGCTGGTCGGAAAGACCGAGGAGGATTACTGCGCGGCGCGGGGGATCGATCCCAAGTTCGCGCGCAACCGCCACAGGCATCTCAATAAGAGCATCCGCGAGAAGAAAATCGTCTCGTTCGAGGAGGAATACCCGATTCAGAATGGGCGCAGGCGTTGGTTCCTCCGGTTCTATAGTCCGATCCTGGACCAGGAGGGGGAAGTCGCCCAGGTGATCGGGTATGGAATCGAGATCACCGAGCGCAAGGCGATTGAGCAGGCGCTTCGCGCCAGCGAGGAGCGCTACCGCCTGTTGTTTGAGGGTTCCCATGACGCCATCGCGGTGTATGGACGCGGAACTCAGCCGCTTCTGTACAACGCTCGCTTCCTGGAGATGCTGGGATACACGGACCAGGAACTCGCCGCGACGAACGTGATGGATCGGGTCCATCCGGAGGACCGCGAGATGCTCCTCCGAAACAACCGGGACCGTCTGGCGGGCAACCCGGTGCCGAGGGTGTACGAATACCGCGCTCTCCACAAGGACGGTCATGTTTTGAACATCGAGGCGACTTTCGATCCGATCTGTCAGGATGGGGAGATCATCGGCATTCAGGGGGTCTTCCGGGACATCACGGAGAGAAAGCGCGCCGAAGAGGCTCTACGCGAGAGCGAGGAGAAATACCGCCTCCTGTTCGACCGTTCCAACGAGAGCATCGCGGTGTTCGCCACGGGCCTTAAGCCGATCCTGGTGAACGACCGTTTCGTGGAACTGACCGGCTACAGCCGCGAGGAGCTGCTCGGAACCGATTTGAGAGGGTTGGTGCATCCGGAGGATGTGGCGCGGGTGATGGAAAACAACCGCCGTCGCATGGAAGGGGAGGAGATCAGCCGGGTTTATGAATTCCGCGCCGTTCGCAAGGATGGCGCGGTGATCGAGATCGAGGGGAGTTTCGATCTGATCCGACGCGGGGAGCAAGTCATCGGGATCCAGGGGATTTTCCGGGACATAACCGAGCGGAAACGCATCCAGGAGAGCCTGTTTGAGCAGCAGAAGGAGCAGACGATCATCACGCTGGCGGGGGGAATCGCCCACGACTTCAACAACATCCTGCTTGGAGTGATGGGCAACGCCGCGCTGCTGGAGGATGAGCTCGCGGGACTCCCGAGCGCCAAGTCGCTGGTCAAGAACATCCTCACCTCCAGCGCGCGAATGGCCGAACTCACCAATCAGCTCCTGGCCTATGCTCGAGGCGGAAAGCATCGTCCCGAACCCTCCAGTGTCAACGAAATCATCGAGGACACGCTGAAGATTCTCCACGGGTCCCTCCATTCCAGCGTCAGGGTCGAAAGGCATCTCGATCCCGCGATCTGGCCGGTGGAGGCGGATCGGACCCAGATGAGCCAAGTGTTCCTCAACCTGTTCGTGAACGCCCTGGAGGCGATGGACATGGGCGGAACATTGACCGTGCGCACGGAGAACGTGCGTCACGCCACGCTGTGGCATGGACCGGGAGCGGAACAGATGGCCGCGGGGGATTATGTCCACATCGCGGTCACCGACACGGGCGTGGGGATGACCGAGGAAACCCGCCGTCGACTGTTCGAGCCCTTTTACACCACTAAATTCATGGGGCGCGGCCTCGGTCTCGCCGCCTCGCAAGGAATCATCTATAACCACAGGGGAGTGATCGTGGTGGACAGCGAGCAGGGCCGCGGCTCCACTTTCCATGTCATCCTCCCCAAGAGCGAGCGATGCCTGGCCACCCAGTCCGCGCCCTCACCGGCGGCGACCCGACACAATGGGACCATCCTGGTCGTGGATGACGAGGAGACTGTGCGGGATGTCGCGGGCCGGATGCTCAAGCGCCTCGGTTTTCAAGTCCTACTCGCGGAGGATGGAGCGGCGGGACTCGCGCTCCATGAGCAGAACCGCTCCAAGATCTCCCTTGTGTTGCTCGATATCCAGATGGACGGGATGAGCGGAGACGAGGTCTTTGAGCGGATGATCGAAATCGACCCGGAGGTGCGAGTGATTCTTTCGAGCGGCTATGAGGAGACGGCGGTCACGACCACCTTCAGGTGCTCCGAGAAGATCGCGGGCTTTATTCAGAAGCCATACACTATGGCGACACTGACTCGAACCATCGACGAGGTGTTGGGGGAGTAGTCCGCTCCTGATGTCCGTCCGGCGCCGGTGTCGAAAACGCGGGGTCCGTCTCGCCCACGGATGCCGGGGTCATTCGGCGGGGAAGCCCATCTCCTCCGCGTAGATTTCCATGAAAGCCGGATCGGCGGAGAGCGAAACATGCTCTGTCCGGGACCGGACTTGCTCACAGACTTCCCTTCCTCCCCGCTCCTCGAAGAGGGCGAGCTTGGCGCCAAGCAGCGCGGTGTTTCCGGACGGCTCCACTTTTTCGGGGGGAAGATTCAACAGACCGATGCGGTTCGCGCTCCGTCGATCGATGTAGTTCCCGAAGGCTCCCGCGAGATAAACCCGGGAGAGGTCCTGCTCCCTTACTCCGAATCGGGAGGAGAGGATTCGCAGCCCCGCCGCGATGGCCCCCTTGGCGAGCTGCAGTTGGCGGATGTCGCATTGCGCGAGAGCCACCGGGTCAAGCAAGACGAGGCGGTCGCTCCTGTCGGCGAACCGTCCGCTGGGGAGAAGCAGCCCGGCGTCCAAGGCCGCCGCCACGGCATCCACCAGCCCACTGCCGCAGATCCCTCGCGGGGGTCCGCCTCCAAGGACATGGCAGTTCAAGGCTCCGTTCCGGGGCTCCACCTGATGGATCGCGCCCGGAGCGGCCCGCATCCCGCGGGTGATCCGGGCCCCCTCAAAGGCTGGACCCGCGGCGGTAGAGGTGCACAGGATCCGGTCCTTGTTTCCAAGCAGAATCTCGCCGTTCGTGCCGAGGTCGATGAGTCCGACAAGTTGCTCGCTCTCGTGCAGGCCGGTGGCGAGGACGCCGGCGAGCAGGTCGCTTCCGACAAATCCTCCCAGGCAGGGCAGAAAGCGCACGGGCGGATCCCCGGGGAGTTTCCAGCCGAGGTCCGCGGAGAGGAACATGCACTCTCCATCTTGAATGGGTTCAAAGGGGTATGAGGCCAGCGGAGAAATGTCGATCCCCGAGAAGAGATGGTGCATGGCGGTGTTGCCGACCACCACGATCTCTCGGATCGCCTTGTCGGGCAGCGGACGGCCGGCTCCGCTTTCGGGCGGAAAGGCTGAACGGAGAAGGACTCGAATCAGATGGCCGATTTGCGCCCGCGCGGTGTCCCGGAGGAGGCGCGCGCCCTGGCCCTCAAGCGCGAAGGCGATTCGACTCATGATGTCGGCGCCGTGCTTGGCTTGGGCGTTCAGCGCGGTTTGGACAGCGAGCACCTGGCCGCTCGAAAGGTCAAGGAGCTGAACAGCGAGCGTGGTTGTGCCCAGGTCCACCGCCACCCCATGGCCGTCCCTTGGGACAAACTCGAAGCGGGTGTGGTCCACCAGGACATCGGGTCTCCACAGACCCAGCTCCATCTCCAGGTCCGCGTCGGCCCGGGATTGGCAGGAAAGCCTCCACCCCTCCTCGATCTCCCGCTCGGAAAGCATCGAGCGCTCGGAGTCTTGGATCGGAAGCGAGCCGGACAAGACCTTCACTCGACAGCCCTTGCACTGCCCCTTGCCCCCGCACGGGTATTCGACTCCGAAGGGAAAGAGAATGTCGCGCAGAGGGGCGCCCCGCTGGGCCTCGATCAGCTTCCCAGAGGGCCGGAGACGGACCTGAACGCGTTCGGTCATGACCTTGGGCGCCGGTCAGTGGTGGTCATTCTTCTCGGCCACAATCACCCGGTCATCGTATCGCGCAACCACTTTGTGGCCCGGCTGAACAACCAGAAACTCCTCATCGCTCCAGACCCCATTCACCAGCCTCTGAAGCATCCCGATGTCCCCCGCCACCTTCTCGAAGGTCCACCCACGCTCCTCCGCCTCGCGGCGGGTCTGCTCCTCGAAGGAGGAATTCGGCTCGACTCCCATTTCGATGAAGGCCAGACGACGGTAGTGCCCCGGCCCGCAAAGTTGCTCCAGCAGGTAGCGCGCGTTGTCCTCGCCGTACTTCGCGACCAGCGCCGGGTAGGAAAGGTTGGCTTGGATCGCGGTTTCCATGGAGAGCTGAGTCTGCTGCCCCGAAAGATTGGAGCGTTCGATCCACCCCGTGGTCTTGAAATAGGTTCCCGGGTGATCTTCGAAGTATTCCGCGTATCGTTTGCGACTTCCCAGAAAAACCGTGATGCAATCGTGGGCGCGCGGAAGGACCACGGGGATGGAGCGCGCCACGAGTCCATTAAGCCCATTGTTGCACAAGCCGTATCCGATCAGGATGGCGTCATACCCCAGCCCCTCCGAGCGATTCACGGCGAATTGGATCGGCTCGAGCATCTTTCGCCCCCCGAAATCGTGCAGCCCCTTGGGGAGGAATTCGAGATCGACGCTGTGCGGGGACTTGGCGGCGCAGGCGCAGAGCTCACGGTGAAAGACCTCGCAACTGATCAGCTTGTAGCGCATGATGGCTCCAGACTCCCGATGGCCGCGTACATGGCCAGGATGTTCTCGATGGGAGTTCCCACCTGAATGTCGTGTGTGGCGGCGATGATCATCCCCCCCTCGCGGAATAGTTCCTTGCGCAGTTCCACTTCGCGAACCACATCCTCGACAGTCCCGAAAGGGAGCGTGGTTTGAACGCTAACGCTCCCGCAAAATGCGACCTTCTTATGGAACTCCCGGTGCAGATCGCGGATGTTCATCTCGGCGGCGTCCACCTGCACCACATCGAGGATGTCCAGGCCCAGATCGATCAAACGGGGGATGAACCTCCGCACGCTCCCGCAACTGTGCATCATCGTAACAGCTCCGTGCCGATGGGCCAGGGCGAAGAGTTCTAGCATGTAAGGGGCAAAGAGCTTGTCGTACGTCCGCGGGGAGAGGTTGGGGCCGTTCTGGTTCCCCAGATCCTCTCCAAAACAGACCACGTCGATCAGGCCCTCCGCGGCCACGAGACAGCGACGAATCTTCTCGTGGAAGAACTCGAAGCGCTGGCGCATGAGCGCCAGGTAGATCGGGTCCTCGGTCGCCAGGTCGATCATGACCTGTTCGACTCCGCGGCAGCGCGCGATCCCGTTGATGAAATCAGGCGTTCCGGCCCCCTCGATGCAGACCACATGGTCGCGGGCCGCCTCGCATTCCTCCTTGATTGTGCTGTAGTCGTACCAATCCGCCTGCGGAAAGCGATGTGCGGCGAGCGATTCGGCGGAATCGATGTCGGCGAAGGGAAGACCGACCGCCTCCGGATAGGCGCCATCTCCAAAGCGATAGTGGGTGTATCTTTCCCCCCAGAGGCCCTCCCAGGTCCCATCCTCGAAGGTTCTCAGCTCGGGGCCAACATACCGTGGCCCGACGGATCGAAAGTCATCCCCAACCAAATCCAGAAGGTCCAGGTGTGAACGAGCGCCAAGCCGCTCCATCAGGAGCGCGTTGATCTCGGGGGTCCCGTAATGCCGAGTCGGCGGCCGGTCATAACCGCTGTAATGGAGCATCCCGAGGAAGCGCTCGCGTGAATTCATGGGAGCGCTCCCGCCGCAAGTGTCGCGCCGCTCCGGACCGGGATGGAGGTGGGCCTGATGTTGCTCAACCCCTTGCCCCAGATTCGCTTGGCCTCTTCCAGATAGAAGATATAGTTGGAGAGGGGGACATCGGGGGGAACCCGATGGTCCGGGGTGGGGATGAAGCCGCCCTCCTCAACCACTGGGGCCAGGCGCTCGATTTCGCGAGCAATCCCCTCTTTCGGTCCGGCAAGAATCCGCTTGTCCACTCCCCCCATGAGCCGCAGGTCCTTCCCGAACCGGCGACGAAACTCCACTACGTCCGCGTTCCAGGTTCCCACCTCGATGGGGAACATCATGTTCACCCCGGCCTCAAGCCATAGGGGCGTAAGGTCATCCACCTTGCCGTCACAATCGACAAACACAATATCCACCCCATGGCGATGGAGGACAGAGGTGATTCGCTTGTATTGCGGAACCAGAAGCTCGCGAAAGACCTTCGGGGAGAGCAGCGGGCCGGATCGGTAGCACATATCCTCCCAGAAATTGGCAGCCTCGGGACGAATCCCGGCCGCGCAGGTGGTCTCAATCACGGAAACAATCACATCCGCGAGTGTCTCCACGATCTCCTCAAGGAGCTTGCGGTCGTCATAGACCAGCTCGGAGATCCGCTCCAACCCGAACCAGTTGCGGGGCAGGCCATACAGCGAACCGACGTTCAGGAACACGGGGTATTCCCGGTCGGGTCGGGTCAACTCCTCGACTTTCAGCCGCCATTCGGCGCTGGGGGGAAAGCGATTCGGATCATCCGGCATCAAGCGGGGCTGGTAGTGACGCTCCCACGTGTCGCGATCTTTGAGGCTGTGGTCCAAATGACGGGGTATCGATCCGAGGAATTTGCCGCGCTCGACAATCACCCCATCGGTCTGGCGGACCACCTCGCTCTCGCCGCGATCCTCGATCACCCGCTCTTCAAAGGTCGGGCGCAACCCGACCTCCCCGCCACACCCGATCCACTGCGGGTCCATGCCGAAGAATTCATCGGGATCGGCGCCCTCCGGATATCCCTGTTCGCGCCAGACCACAAGGGTTTCGCTCCAGAAGCCGAAATCCATGATCGGGCAGCGGTCGCGCGGAAGGTAGTGCAAGGTTGCGTGAAATCGTTCTCGGGGGTTCATGGTTCAGCTCAGGCCATACTCCTCTGGAAGAAAGGTCTCCCGACTGGTTTCGGGCAGACACTCGGCGATCAGGTCTTCTTCCCGATCCGGAAGCTCCTCCGCCTCCTTTGCAAGGCGCTCGAGCCAACGCCGTTCGCGGTCGGGAATCCGAAGACGTCCCTCCTCGAAAGCGCGGTTGATTTCACGGAGCGCGGCGCGGGCGGCGCGGCGGGTTTGGAGGTAAGGGGTGGGTTCCCGCGCGATTTCCGAGGCGATGCGGAGGACCACATCAGGCCGCAGGACATACGCTTGGGGATCGAGGGCCGAATCCGACTCGACCAACCAATCCCGCAGCTTGCGCGCATCTTCGCGGGATTGTCCCGCCACGTTCATCAATCTGCAGTCGTAGGCCAGTTGTTCCAGGGACACCGTGGGAGCGTCCGCGCTGAGCAGACGCACCTTCTGAACCGATTCGTTCGACCAACAGTCGCAGACCGCCTGGGCGATGTTGCCGACATGACTGAGATGGGCGCAGGCCGCCGTACGCCCCTCCATCGAAATCGGAACCCCCGCGAGAGCCTTGAGGTAGGGCCCCTCATAAGCGCAGTCCTTGCTGGGGCCTCTCGCTCCCACTCGATACGCCACAAGGTCTCTTGGGACCGAGGCGACACGGATCACGGCCGCGAACACCTTCGGCAGCATGTTCCGGTCGGCAAGCACCATCGCGGTGTTCGCGAATCCGCAAGCCGTGTCACCTGAGGGAACCGTGTCTGTCCCCTCGCAGGCTGAAAGGATCTCCCCCCATAGATACTCCATGTCGCGCGGGGCGAGGACCCCAAGCGCGAAGACCACCTTCTTGAGGTCGGCGTTCATCAGCCCCTCATCCGAAACCTCCTTGCCGCCGGTGGATTCGATGGCGAGCAGGTCCGCGCCCGCATGCGGGGCCTTGTGCAGGAATTCGACCATGCCCTCCCAGAAGGGTCCGGAGCGCATGCGCGGGGGGCGACGGTGGTCGCGGGTGTCGTTGGGGGTGAGACGCAACGCCGCGCGCAGGCCATGCGATTGGTGAAATCGGTCGATGGTTTCGGAGAGAATCTCGGTGATCTCCAGCCCCCATGCCGGATTCACGGTCATCGGCGGGAGGGTCTCAAACTCGAACAGGATTCCCGGGACTTCCAGTTCCACCGCGCGGCGGCAAAGATCCTCGATCATCAAGGAGTATTGTTCGCGGATATCAGCCCAATTCTCCGGGCAGATTTCGATGGCTTGGAGGGTGAAGTTAACCTCCGGGATAACCGTCCCCGCGCCGATTTCCAGATGATTCCCGCAAGTCACGGGACACCGTGCGTGTCCGAAGAGGAATTCCTCCAATCGAGGAATGGTCGGCTGGGAAACGGGCATGAGGGCGGACTCCCCTCCCTTCGTGGTGGACTCTCCTCCCCCAAACGCGAGTGGGTCAAGCGGCGGCGGGAACCTTCGCCGCAAGCGAACGCGCCAGGGCCACCGCTCCACTGGCGTTGTCGCTGTACCCATCGGCGCCGATTTCATCCGCGTAACGCTGAGTGATCGGGGCCCCCCCGATCATGACCTTCACCCTCTCGCGGATGCCCGCCTCCTCCAGCGCGGCGACAACCTTTTTCATCGCGGGCATGGTTGTGGTGAGCAGCGCGGAAAGAGCGATGATCGAGGCCCCTTTGTCCTTGGCGGCGGTCACGAAGGCTTCGGGGGACACATCCACCCCCAAGTCGACCACTTCAAATCCCCCGCCCTCCAGCATGGCGGCAACCAGATTCTTCCCAATATCGTGCAGATCCCCTTTGACTGTCCCGATCGCCACTCGTCCGGCCGGTTCGGCCCCTTTTTCGGCCAAAAGCGGTTTGATCAGCTCCAGCGCGGATTTCATTGCCCGGGCAGAGATCAAGAGCTCGGGAACAAAGTACTCGTTGGTTTCAAACAGACGTCCCACCTCATCCATCGCCGGGATTAGGGTCTTGTCCAGCAATTCCTTCGGATCAACTGATTCCTTCAGAGCTTCCTCGGTGAGGGCTCGCGCGGACTTCGCGTCCCCGGTGAGAATCGCCTGATACAACTTCTCGCGGTCAACCATGGCGCCAGTCTCCTTCCCTTTAGGCAAGCGGGACAATCGCGCCCCGGCCTTGCGACATTCTCCAGTCACTCCCCCTCGCGGTGACCCGCTGGGCGCTTGGGGCGGGCGGGTCCAGGAGAGACCGGTTCCATCAATTTCGTACTATTATAGGACCTTGAAATCCCAGTGTCGAGTGCCAATTTCCCCCCTTTTTCCCTTCCCCTCCCGCATCGCCCGTTGAGGGTTAGGGCGGGGGGGCCGCGCGAATCGTGATCGCTACGGGACGACGCGCGCAATATCCCCGTTCGACTTGGTGCCGTTGGTGGGACTGTAGGCCCAGTTGGTCGCGTTGATCCGAAGCGCCACCATGTCGTTGGGGTTGAGATTGATGCTGTCAAGGTCCCCATCGGGCGCCACGCTTTGCAGCGACCAGTTGATCCCGTTGCGCTTCATCGCGTCCGCCGTGGTGATCTGACCGTCTTTCCGAAGGGAATCCTGGGACCAGTAGAGATAGCTCATCCCATGCAGCTTGTCCGGGGGCAGAACCACAATGATGCCGCCCGTGGTGCCGTTAACGAGCTTCCCATCCGTTGGCGCGAACGGATCGGTGGGGACTCGATCCATATACTTGACGGGAGTGGTTAGCATCATCAGGCCGAAGATGTTCACCGGCGTTGGAAGCACATTGAACGGAGTCTGCTCATAGAAGGCGTTGGGGGGGTAGCGACGGTAGTCTGTCCGGTACGCCTCCAGGGCCAGTCCGAGGCCGCGCATCTCGGCCTTGGCGCGGGTCACCCTCGAGCGGGTCTGGGCCTCCAGGAAATTGGGAAGGGCGATGGCGATCAAGATGAGAATGATGGCGATCACAATCAGCAGCTCGATCAGGGTGAATGCGGAATCCCATTTCCTGAACCGAACCGGGATTTGGGGAATCATGAGTAAAACCTCCTTCACATATTCGGCGAAGAATTGCCGGTTTAATCGTTTTAGGATAAGCCCGCCGACCTCGTTTCGCAACCTTTTTTTTCCCTCCCTCCGGTTGGAAAGAACCGGCCGACCCGATAACCTTCCGACATGATGGATTCGCTCGTGTTTCAAAGATTGCGGCGCTTGCGCGCCACGCCCGCCTCGCGTTCCCTGGTTCGGGAGACCCGCCTCCATCGGGGGGATTTCATCCTCCCCCTGTTCGTGGTCCCCGGGGCGAGGGTTCGCAAGGAGGTTCCCTCGATGCCGGGAGTCTTCAACCTGTCCGTGGACCAAGCCGTGGAGGAGGCGCGTCAAATTCGGGATGCGGGAATTCCCGCCGTCATCCTGTTCGGGATTCCCGAGGAGAAGAATGCAACGGCGACGGGCGCGTTTGTCGAGCATGGGATCGTTCAGCGGGCGGCCTCGGCCCTGAAACAGGCGACACCGGATCTGGTGGTGATCGCCGACACGTGTCTCTGTGAGTACACAAATCACGGTCACTGTGGAATTCTCGAAGGGGAGACGGTCGCGAATGATCCCACGCTTGAGGTCCTCGGCAGGACCGCGGTTTCCCAGGCGCGCGCCGGAGCGGACTGGATCGCGCCCTCCGGGATGATGGATGGGATGGTGGCGGCCATTCGCGCCGCCTTGGATGATGCGGGCTTCAAGCATACCCCAATTCTGTCTTACGCCGCCAAATACGCCTCGGGATTTTATGGTCCCTTCCGTGACGCCGCGCAATCAACCCCCGCCTTTGGGGACCGCCGCACTCACCAGATGGACCCGGCCAACCGTCGCGAGGCGCTTCGAGAGATTGAGGAGGACCTCGCCGAAGGGGCCGACGCGGTGATGGTCAAACCCGCGCTAGCGTACCTCGACATCATCCGCGAGGCGCGCGACCGGTTCGACGCGCCCCTCGCGGCCTATCAGGTGAGCGGGGAGTATTCGATGATCAAGGCGGCGGGCCGTAACGGATGGATCGACGAGCGTCGGGTGGCCCTGGAGACCCTGGTCTCCATCAAGCGCGCGGGCGCGGACATGATTCTGACCTATTTCGCGCTGGAGGCGTGCGGGTGGGAGGAAGTCGGGTGAAAGGCGCTCCGAGGAGGTTGGTGTAATCGCCTCCACCTCGATGGAATCGGGAGAATGGGAAACCTGATCACGGGGACCGGATGACGATGAGTTTTGACCGGATCACTCACTCTGTCAGACGGGTTCTCGAGGCGCCGGCAACTTACCCGGATCGAGATGCCCTCAGATTGGAGTACCCCGAGCTGGATTCAGGAGCATGGAATAAGAGTCCGGAATCTTCCCCTTGACTGAGTCCCATGCAAGGGAGCAAGTTTGGGTTCTCATCAACGGCCGAAAGCCAAACCTCAAGTAAAGCGAGATCGCCGGGATCCTCGCGCTGGAAGTCACCAGGTAGCACTTTGAGTGGTCCTCGGCCAAACGGTGCAGAACGCGAGCAAGCAGCGGCTTGGACAGCCCCTTGCCCTGATGCTCCGGCCTGATCGCCACCCAATGCACACGCCCCCAGGTCTCCCCCTCGAACTCATTGTCATACCAGGCGCTCGCGGTCCCGACCGTCTCCCCATTCGGGCCGATCAGGAAGAACCCGCGCGAGCGAAAACTGTCCAGGTCATATCCGAATTCGGACTCAAAGGTCTCCAGGGTGACCTTGTTGTACCTGTCCGCGAGCTCATGGATGCGCACCCAGGCCGCCTCATCCCCCGGCTGGTAGACGCGAATGGAATATCCAGCCGGGAGCTCATGCTTCGGCAAACCGGAAAGATCGGGCCGAGCCATGAAGACCTCGATATTGGGAAGCTCCTCGTCAACAGTCATGGGTTGAGGCAATCCTCCGGAATCTCTCCCCTCAGGAGCGCCGCAAGGTTCTCCGCGGCTCGACGCTGGAGCTCCCGCGATGCCTCCTCCGAATACCACGCGTAATGCCCGGTGTACAACACATGCGGATGGTTCAAGAGACGTTCCAAGGATGGCAGGGGCGGCTCCACGCTGAAGACATCCAAGCCGGCCGAGCGAATCCGCCCTTCTTCCAGTCCCACGAGCAGGGCGGCCTCATCCACCACCTCACCACGCGCCGTGTTGACCAGGATCGGACTGCGCCTCATCCGTGAAACGGCATCCCGATTGATCAGGTGGCGGGAGGATTCGTTCAAGTCGCAATGCAGCGAGATCACATCACTCTCCTCGAACAAGGTTTCGAGGTTCATACGGGTCGCGCCGAGGCGCGCGAACTGTTCGGGGGTCACCTTCGGATCCACTGCCAGCACCCGACGCACCAGGGGCCGGGCCTTCCGGCAAAGGGTTCCGCCGATGTTACCGAGTCCGATGATCCCCAGGGTCAGGGAACGAAGCTCCGGCATCGGCTCACGAGGCGGGCGGCTGTAAGCCCCCATCAGGGTCGCGGGGGCTTGCGGGATGGCTCGCGCGAGCGAAAGCATCAGCGCAAGGGCATGGTCCGAAACCGAATGGTTGGCGTAGCCGCGCACATTGGCCACCCTCACTCCCCGCCCCGAAGCGGCCGATAAGTCCACATTGTCATAACCCACCCCATAGCGGACCAGGCAGCGGACTTCCGGGAGCGCATCCAGGAGGGGGCCATCGATCACGCTCCAGCGGACCAACAGTCCCGCCGCGCCGCGCGCAAACCGAATTCTCCCCTCGCGGTCGTTCCGTTCTCCCTCGAAGACCGCGAGGTCATGCCCCGCGGAGTCCAGGATTTCCTGTTCAATGGCATACGACTCGTAGCCCGGATCGAGGATGACCACGCGGGGCCTTGTCGAGAAGGATGTCATCTATTCACCGCTGGGAGTGAAGCAGGAAATCCTCGATGGGGACATGCCGGAGCTGAAAGTCCCTGGCCACCGCCGCATGGGTCACCTTGCCATCGAAAACATTGACCGCGCGACGCAGCGCGGAGTCGCGCCGAATCACCTCCGGGAACCCGAGGTCGGCGATCCGCCGGATGAACGGCGCGCTCGCGTTGATGAGGGCCAGGGTCGATGTCCGCGCCACACACCCAGGCATGTTGGGGACACAGTAGTGGATAATTCCATCCACTTCGTAAGTGGGCTGGGTGTGGTGAGTGGGGCGCGAGGTCTCAAAGCAGCCCCCTTGGTCGATGGCCACATCCACGAGCACCGCGCCCTTCGGGAGCAGCCCCAGGTCCTTACGGGAGAGAAGGCTCGGGGCCTTGCCGCCGACACGGTGCGCCGCGCCGATCACCAGGTCCGCGCTGGGAAGGAGCTCGCGGATGTTGGAGGGGGAGGCATAAACGCCTTCCACTCCCCTGGGGAGCGAGCCGGCAATCTCCCGGAGACGGTTCAGGTTCACATCCAATAGGGTGACTCGGCCGCCGAGCGACGCGGCGGTCCGCGCGGCGGTGACTCCAACGGTTCCCGCGCCGAAAACCACCACGTGGACAGGCGGGGCCCCCGTGATTCCAGCCAACAGCAGACCTCGTCCCCCCATCGGAGTTTGCAGCCACTTGGCCCCTTCGAGGATCGCGAGGCGCCCGGCAATCTCGCTCATCGGAACCAGCAGCGGGTGGCGTCCATCATCGGTCTCGATGGTCTCCATGGCGATGCAGATCGCCCCCGACTCGATCATGGCCTCAAGCAGCTCTCGAGAAGCGGCGAAGTGGAAGTACATGAAGAGCAGCTGTCCCCAGGCGATGCGCGGCCATTCCGAGGGTTGCGGCTCCTTGACCTTGCAGATCAGCTCCGCCCCCCTCCAAACTTCCTCGGCGGAGGTTACTTCGGCCCCGGCCTCAAGAAACTCCGGATCCTCGATCCCGGCCCCGACTCCAGCCCCGCGCTCCACCAGCACCCGGTGCCCGGCCTCGACGAGATTCCGGGCAAGCGGCGGTGTCATGGCCACCCGGAACTCATCCTGCTTGATCTCCTTTGGGGCCCCCACAATCACGGGAGCAAGACCCTTTCCCCTCGAAGAAGCTCCGCCGCGCCTTGGGATAGGAGATCGCCCGCGACTCGTTTCGCCAGATCGAGGTGGCGACTCGCTTCTCCGCTTGCTTCGGCTCTTAGAACCCGATTGCCCTTCGGCTCGCCCACCAGCGCCCGGACGACCAATCCTTCTCCTTCAAGGCAAGCGTGCGCGGCAATCGGGCTATTGCAGTCCCCGCCCAGTTCGCGCACCAGAGCGCGCTCGGCTTCCGCGGCGATCCGCGTGACGGAATCCTCCAGGTGGGCCAAGACCTCTCGGAGTTCCTCTCGGTCCGCGAGGGTTTCGATCCCGACAATTCCCTGCCCGGCGGCTGGAAGCATCTGCTCAAGCGTCAACGGATGAATCAGCTCCGGCTCCGAGATCCCAAGACGGTCGATCCCCGCCTTGGCAAGCAGGGTCGCGCCGATCACCCCCTCGCGGACCTTGTTCAAACGGGTCTCCACATTCCCCCGCAAGAGGTCGATTCGGAGGGACCCGTTCTGTTCGAGTGCCTGGACGATCCGCCTCGGGCTGCACGAACCCAGGACTGTTCCCGAGGGGAGATCTCCAAAGCAGGCGGCTCCTGAAGCGATCAGGCAGTCGCGCGGATCGGCGCGCGGCAGGAAGGCCGCGAGGGTGAATTTCGAGTCCAGCGCGGAGGGGACATCCTTGAGGCTGTGGACCGCGAGGTCCACCTCGCAGGAAAGCAGCGCGGACTCGAGCTCCTTCACAAACAGCCCCTTGCCCCCCTTATCGGCGAGCGGTCCGCGCTGGTTTCTATCCCCGCTGGTTTTGATGGGGCGAAGCCGCGCGTCGACGCCCAGCTCCCCCAGCATGTCGCGGACCCAATCCGCCTGCCACATCGCCAGCGCGCTCCCTCGCGTTCCAATCCAAAGGGGTTTCATGAGGGCTATCATCCTCCACCTTCCCGACCCGATCCAAGGGGGAACCGAACTCCCTGCTTCTCCTCGCACTCTTCGCCACGCGGTCTATGCACCCCCACCTAACCTCCCCCTTGCAAGGGGGAGGAGACCACTTGCTCCCCTCCCGCGCTCGGGAGGGGTCGGCGGGAGGGGTTGGGGGAGGGTCGGCGAGGGAGTAAACTGATTACCAATCACTCTCATGGACTACCGCTTCACCAAATTCGACCCCAGCGCGCTCCGTGAGGCGCAGCTCGAGCAGCTCCGCAAACTGTTCAATCAGCTCCTGATGCAAACCGGCGGGGATGTGGAGGAGGCGCTGGCCTGGATGCAACGGCTGTGGGAATACTACGATTTCGAGGAGGGAGGGATCACCTTCGAGGAATTCCGCCAGTATCTGGAGGAAAAGGGGTATCTGCGGGAGGGGGAGGACGGGGGCCTGGAGATCACGGTCAAAGGGGAGTATTCCATCCGCTCCGATGCCCTGCTCGAGATTTTTTCCTCGCTCCACAAGGACGCCCTTGGCGACCACAGCACCCCCCACAGCGGAGTCGGATTCGACAACCTGCCGGAGACCCGTCCGTTCGAGTTCGGGGATCGGGTCAATGACATCCATTACACGGAGACCATCAAGAACGCCCTGGTGCGGACCGGCATCGACGACTTCCAGGTGAGCTCCGACGACCTGGTCGTGTATCAGAAAGAGCACCTCACCAATTGCGCCACCGCGCTGCTGATCGACATCAGCCATAGCATGACCCTCTATGGCGAGGACCGGATCACCCCCGCCAAGCAGGTGGCCATCGCGCTTCAGGAGCTGATTCGCTCGCGCTTTCCGCGCGACACGGTGGATGTGATTGTGTTCGGGGATGACGCGATGCTGATTGATCCCGCCGAGGTGCCCTTCATCAGCAATGGGCCCTACCACACCAACACGCACGCGGCGCTCCGGCTCGCGCAGCGCGTGCTTCTCACGCGCCGTCACGCCAACCGTCAGATCTTCATGATCACGGACGGCAAGCCGACTCAGATTATCGAGGAGGATGGGGAGGTATACCGGAACACCTTTCACCTGGACCCACGGATTGTGAACCCGACCATCAACGAGGCGATCCGCTGCCGCCGTCACGACATCACGATCACCACCTTCATGGTGGCGCGCGACCCCTACCTGCGGGAGTTCATCGACCAGCTCACCATCGCCAATGGGGGCAAGGCGTATTACGCCTCGCTCGATCAGCTCGGCGAGTTTGTGTTCGCGGACTTCGGGAGGAATCGGAGGAAGAGAGTGAGGGGGTAGCTCCCAGGAGCGGCGCCGGTCGATCCTCGAATGCCCGCTTCCCTTTAACTCTCATAGGCGGGGAGTCTCTAGGGACTCGGAATTATTGCCTCCTCCGTGATTTTCAATTGCCTAAACTGGCATTACCGTACGATAATCATGTCTCCCTCCGCCTGGGCGAAGCACAATGGCACAGGAGGTGACAGGATGAGATCTCGCGGGCGGTTTCTGACTCTCGGCCTCGGTTGGTTGTTTCTGTCGGTTCCCCACGGACCTGCTTTCGGTGTTTTTCCTGACGCGGATTTGGATGATGATGGGGATATCGATGTGCAGGATCTCCTTGTCTGTGTCGAAGGTGGACACGATGTGGATGGAGATGGGCTGGTAAACGATCGCGACTTGCTTGCGTTTTCCGCCTTGTGGAGCCGTAAGGACTCCCCCACTCCCACACCAACCGTGGATCCTTCCTTCAGCGAGGTCAGCGGAAGGACCTTCGTGATGGGAGCCCGCCCGGATGGGGATGACTACTCCGCGGGAGGCGGCGGGGAACTCCCTCGCCACAATGTCACCCTGAACCCGTACTCGATCGGGAGATTCGAGGTCACCAATCAGGCCTTCTGCGCTTTCCTGAACGCAGATGACCTCCCTTCCTCCATTCACAATGTCGGTCCCCTGGTCTACCTCGGCGACAAAGTGATCTTTCAAGGGGATGACCCGCTGTGTCCAATCGCTCTTGTGGAGGGGGTGTTCACACCAAAGACATTGGTCGCGGTGGTTGAGGGCGTCATCCAACAGGTCCCAATGCATGACCACCCGGCGGTGGATGTTACCTGGTACGGTGCCTTGGCGTACTGCAATTGGCTCAGCAAACAGTCGGGTTTCCAGGAATGCTATGATCTTGAACTGTGGAGTCCCATCGATGTCGATCCACTGACCGAGACGATCGAGTTCAGAAGCGGTTTTCGACTTCCAACCGAGGCGGAGTGGGAGAACGCTGCGGCATGGGATGGACAGAAACACTGGATTTACGGAATGACTTCGGATGTTTTCACGGGCGCCGGTCAGGGCAATGTCTACCTCAGCGGTTTCGGTTGGGTAAATCCTCTGAACCTGATCGACAAGCCGTACACCTCACCAGTGGGTTGGTTTGATGGGGCCAACATCAGCCCAAACGGAGAAACACAGACTCTGCTTGGCCAGAGTCCGGCCGGTTGCTATGACATGAGCGGAAATGTTTGGGAGTGGGTTTATGACATCTTTGGTTACTATAGTGCAGGTGACCAAGTGAACCCGACTGGGCCATTGACGGGCGACGGAAGAGTTCTCCGGGGGGGCAGCTGGGAATGGAACAAGATTCACTCTCGCACCGCCAAGCGACGGTCGGAACCCCCCGGCTACAGAAGCTACGATCTTGGGCTCCGTCTGGCTCGAAATGCGATATGAGGACTGGACAGAGGCTTCGAGGGGGATAGTCCATGATCACTTCCCTCCAGCTCGGTAGGGCTATCTGACCTCAAACGCTCGCCGCGGTCCCTTTCGCCAGCTCCCCTGAAAAGCGGGAGATCTTGCGGATCGCCTGGGCAATCTCCTCCACATGCCGAGTCGTGTCTCCAAGAAGAGCGTTCTGGCGGACCCAGACCGAGGTTTCCGAACAGACTTTCTCGGTCACCGGGAGGCTCAGAGAGGCGTAGTCCGGCAAGGCCAGCCCGGCGAGGAAATTGCGGGAATCCTCGAGGAACCCTCTCTCCTGATGCAGCGGGCGGTATCCCGCGCGGCACGGGACCCCCTCGCCGGAAAGCGCGCGCATGAACTCCTCCCGCGACAGCCCACGAAAGCCCTCCGGTTCGTAGCGGAAGATCAGCAGGTGGAGGGCATGACAATCCACGCGCGCATCGCGCTCTTGAAGCGCGATCCCGGGCACATCCGCGAGCGCCGACTTGAGATAGGCCCAGTTCCGCTCGCGCTGTTGAAACTGCTCCTCAAAGCGCTCTGCCTGCGCGAGCAGCACCGCGGCGGCGAACGCGCTCATCCTCGCGTTGGTTCCCAGCGTGTGATGTTCGTACTCCGCCCCGCCGGGAACGCGCCCACAATTCTTGAGGCTGGTGAAGATCTCCCAAAACTCCCTCGAATCGGTGACCAGCATGCCCCCCTCGCCCGCCGGAAGGTTCTTGCTGGATTGAAAACTGAAGCTCCCGATGTCCCCAATCGCGCCGATCCCTTTGCCGTTCCACATCGCCCCATGCGCCTGAGCGGCATCCTCGATCAGCGCGAGGTTGTGCTCGCGGGCGATCTCGACCATCGAGTCCATGTCGCACGGGCATCCCCCGATGTGAACCGGGATGATCGCCCGGGTGCGGGGTGTGAGATTGACGCGGATCGAAGCGGGATCGAGATTGAAGGTACCCGGATCGATGTCCGCGAAAACCGGAATGGCCTGAATCCAAAGCACAGCCGCGGCGGTGGCCATGAAGGTGTACGAGGGGACAATCACCTCATCCCCGCGCCCGATGCCGCGCGCCCGCAAGGCCAGCGACAGGCTGATGGTGCCGTTTGCGACCGAGGCCGCAAAGCGGGCTCCCTGTAGGCGCGCGAAGCGCTCCTCCCACTCCCGGATCAGGACCGAATCGAGTCCCCAATAGCCGCTCTCCAGCGCCTCCTTAAGGCGCTCCTCCTCCCGCGCGCCCCACTGGGGCCATCTGGGGAAAGACGTTGTGCATGCTGGGTCGCCTCCCAGCACCGCGAGTCGGCTCATCCGAGTCTCTCTCTTTCGATTCTTTTCAATTCAATTCGGGAGCAAATATCGATTATCCGTTCGTGCCGGGGGAATGTCTACCAAATCCGCCCACGATTCGCCCCAAACCTTCAACCTGTTTTTGTTGACAGCCACCTGAAAACCCGGGAAAACGTGCTAGCCTATGGGCCTTGGAGCCTGGAGGGGGCCGCCTCAAGGCCATTCGGTCGTGGAAAGGAGCCGCACATGGAGTGGATCGTTGTCTTGGGAATCCTGGTTCTGATCGCCTTGTTTGTCGCCGGGCTATACAACTCGCTTGTCCGGTTGCGTCAGCAAGTCAAGAACGCCTGGTCACAGATCGATGTCCAGCTCAAACGTCGCTACGACCTGATCCCCAACCTGGTGGAAACCGCCAAGGGGTATTTGAAGCACGAGCGTGAGACCTTGGAAGCGGTGGTCAAGGCGCGTCAGATGGCCATCGACGCCAGCACGGTCAAGGATCAGATCGCGGCGGAGAACATGCTCACCTCGACCTTGCGCTCGCTTTTCGCGGTGGCCGAGGCCTACCCGGATCTCAAGGCCAACCAGAACATGATCGCGCTCCAGGAGGAGCTCGCCTCAACCGAGAACAAGATCGGTTTCGCGCGCCAGTTCTATAACGATCAGGTGATGCACTACAACACCCGCCGGGAGACATTCCCGACAGTTCTGCTCGCGGGGATGTTCGGATTCGGCCCGGAGGAGTTCTTCGAGATCGAACTGGAGGCGGAGCGCGCCGCGCCGAAGGTCCAGTTTTAGGGCGTCCGTGGGATGTACGACCTGATCCGCGCCAACAAGCGCAACTCCTGGCTCCTGATCTTCCTGTGCGCCCTGGTGTTGCTTGGACTCGCGGCCTCGATTGGCCTGGCCGCGAGCGAGGGGGATCCCGAGGCGGGAATCGCCTTCGCGATCCTCGCGATTCCTCTCTTCTTCGTTCTGTTCATGGCGAGCTGGTTCGGCGGGCGCCGCATGGTGCTCTCAATGAGCGACGCTCGGAGGATTGAACACGCGGACCACCCCCAACTTTTCAACGTGGTGGAGGAAATGGCCATCGCCGCCGGGCTGCCGATGCCGGATGTTTATATCATCGAGGATTCCGCGCCGAACGCCTTCGCCACGGGACGAGATCCAAACCACTCGGCGGTGGCGGTCACCACTGGCCTCCTTGAGAAACTCGACCGCAATGAGCTCCAAGGGGTGATCGCCCATGAAATGTCGCACATCCGCAATTACGACATCCGCTTCGCGCTTCTGATGGCGGTGATGGTGGGGACCATCGCGCTGATCAGCGACGCCTTCCTCCGAGGGGTTTTCCGCGGCTCCGGGCGACGGTCTTCGCGGAAGGAGGGCGGCGGTGGTCACATCATCTTACTCCTCATCGCCATCCTTTTCGCACTCCTCGCGCCGCTGATCGGGAAGCTGATCCAGCTCGCGGTCTCGCGCCAGCGCGAGTTCCTCGCGGACAGCTCCGCCGCCGAGCTCACCCGCTATCCGGAGGGCTTGGCGAGCGCTCTGCTTAAGATCTCCCGTGACGAGGAGGTCCTGGAGGTCGCCAACCGCGCCACCCAGCACATGTATATCGTGAACCCGATCAAACCCTTCGAGGATCGCGCCAAGGCGCTCTTCTCCACCCACCCGCCGATTGAGGAGCGCGTGGCGCGGTTGCGCTCCATCGCGCAACAGGGGGAGATTCGGAATCCCACGCAAGAGTAACACCCCCTCAATTCACCCGCTTCTCCCTGCCGGCCCATTCGCGCTCGCGGAGTACAAATTTCTGCACCTTCCCGGTGGCGGTCTTGGGGAGCTCGCCGAACTCCACCTGTTTGGGGCATTTGAAGTGGGCAATGTGGGAGCGGCAGTGCGTCACAATCTCCTCCACGGTCGCCGTGGCGCCGGGCTTGAGCGTGACAAAGGCCTTGGGGACCTCGCCCCACTTGTCATCCGGGATCGCGATCACCGCGCATTCGAGCACCGCCGGATGGCGCACCACGGTCTTCTCGACCTCGATGGTGGAGATGTTTTCGCCACCGGAGATGATGATGTCTTTCTTCCGATCCCGGAGTTCGATGTACCCATCGGGATGCATCACGCCCAAGTCGCCGGAGTGGAACCAACCGCCGCGAAAGGCCTCCTCGGTGGCCTCTGGGTTGTTGAAATACCCTTTCATGACATTGTTTCCGCGCATGCACACGTCGCCGAGGGTTTCCCCATCCCTCGGCACATCGTTCATGTCCGAGTCCACCACGCGCAGATGGAGCGCGTTGGCGTTGGCGACCCCTTGGCGCGCGAGAAGCAAGGCCTGTTCGTGCAACGGAAGGGTCTCCCACTCCGGCTCCATCCGGCAGGTGGTATGGGGACCGTAGGTTTCCGTGAGACCATACAGATGCTTGACCTCGATCCCAACCTTGCGGCAATTCTCGAGCAGTGTGGGACTGGGCGGCGCGCCCGCGGTGTTGGCGCGGACACAGTGAGGAAACCGTCTTCCGGACTCGGCGGCATATTGGCAAATCCCGAGCATGACCGTGGGCGCCCCGCAGAGATCGGTGACCCCCTCCTTCTCCACCAAGTCGAAGACAAGTTCGGGACGGAACTTGCGGAGACACACATGGGTTCCGCCGACCAGGGTTACGGAGTACGGAAAGACCCAGCCGTTGCAGTGGAACATGGGGACAGTCCAGAGGTAGACCGAATCGCGGTTGATTCCGGAGTAGATCGGGGTCCCGAAAGCGTTGAGCGCCGCGCCGCGATGAGTGTACATGACCCCCTTGGGACGACCGGTCGTTCCGGAGGTGTAGTTGATCGCCAGGGTGTGGTTCTCATCCTCAAGGCTGAAGCCGATTCCGCCGCCATCGGAGCAGGCGAGGGCGGCCTCATAGTCCCCTTCGGATTTCTTGAGGGGAACGGGATGGACCGGGGAAAGGGTCCTGTCGGTCACGGTTATGGTTTTCAGGTCTTTGGGGAGGCGATCCTCGATCCTCGCGAGGGGCTCGGCAAGCTCGGTGTCCACAATCAGCGCCTTGCAGCCGCTGTGTTCGAGGATGTACAGGATCTCCTCAGGCAGCAATCGAGTGTTAATGGCCACGAGGATCGCTTCCAGCATGGGAACCGCGAAATGGGCCTCCAGCATCTCCGGGGTGTTCCACAAGAGGGCGGCCACTCGATCCCCCTTTTCGATTCCCAAGGCGCGCAGGACGGCGGCCAGGCGACTGGCCCGGTCCAGGAACTCGGCATAGGTCCGACGCTCCTGGCCGTACACCACGGCGGTCTTAGTCGGTCGGGTCGCGGCGGTGTGGAACAGGAACGGAACTGGAGACAGCGGGTCATGCCAGGGAGAGGGATGGGGTCCCATCGGGCGGCGCCTCCTCGGAAAGAATGAGGCGCCATGATGCCCGTCTCCCGGTTCCAATCAAGGCCCGCTCTGGGGATGATACGCGCGCGATGACTCCGGATGAAAACAGGTCGGCCAGGGACGCCGCACGGCTTGCGGGCGCTTTGGCGATTGTGGCCGCGGTGGCGTTTCTAGTCTCGTTCTTTCCGATTGAGGACAGCGACGACGATTGGTGGCACCTCAAGGCCGGGAAGCTCCTTTGGGATGGGGAGCTGGGGTGGTATTCCAACGATCCGTTCACGTTCTCCGCGCGAGACAAGCTCTGGGTGAATCACGAATGGCTGGCGCAATGGTTGTTCTATGGCTGTTACGCGCTGGGCGGACTCGCGGCGGCCAATCTCTTCAAGGCGCTCGTGGTCGCCGCCACCTTCCTGGTGGTCTATTCGAGCGGGTTCCGAGTGACCTTTGCGGAGGAATCCCGGCGGGATCGCGCCGTCGCCGCGCTCCTGGCCACTCTCCTCGCGATCCCCACCGCGCAGTTCACCCTGTATCTACGTCCTCCGGTGTGGAGCTTCCTGTTCCTCGCGGTCTACCACGCCCTCCTGTTGAACAAGCCCAAGCCGGACGGGAAGCGGATTGCGCTCCTGGCCATGCTCATGGTCCTCTGGGCCAATCTGCATGGCGGAGCGATTCTCGGATGTGTGCTGCTGGTTTTCATGGCGGTTGGAAACGGGTGGAGCCGCTGGATACCCGCGGCGGGAGTGGTCCTGGGCGCAAGCCTCCTCAACCCCTACGGCTGGCATCTCCATGCCCTCACCTTCGAGGTGATGTCGCATCCCTGGGTGACCTCACGCATCTCGGAACTGGAGCCGCCGCGCCTGGACCTGGTTTGGACCGTGCCGCTGCTGCTCTTGCCCGCCGCGGTGGGAGTCGTTCGCCATGGTGGTTGGGGGGAACGCTTGATGTCCCTTTTCCTGCTGTGGCAAGGGCTGAGCCATGTTCGCCACCTCCCGCTTCTCGCGATCTGGGCGGCCCCCTACGCCGCTGTGGTTTTGGTCAACTGTGTCCGGGAGCTGAGTCGGGGTACGCTCGCGGCCTCTGCCCTGGCTGGGTTTGGACTGATGGTTTTCCTATGTCTTCCCGAATGGTTTCCGTTGGGACTCCTGGAACCCAAGACCCTCTGGGCGATGCTGGGAATTGGAACGCTTGCCACGCTCGCGCTGCTCGTGGTGGGAACTCGTCTCTCGGTCAGCCTGTTCCTCTGGGCCTCGGTGATCGCCATCGCTTTTGTGATCGCGGTTCCCGGTCAGCGCCCGGTCCGCTTTGTGAACGCGGCCATGGGCCAGACCTGGGTGGGCCGAAACTTCCCGGACCGCTTGGCGGACTTCATCCTCGAACACAAACTCACCAGCCCGATCCTGCTCTCCCGCGAGGGGGGCGCGGGAATGTTGATCTGGAAACTCTCTCCCGAAACCATGCGCGTGTTCACTTGCAGCCGGTTTGACTTACAAGGGGGGATCCCGATCAAGGAGCTGGACAACCTGCTCTGGATGAGGGAGGAGCCTTGGACCGATCCCGACACGGGGGCCCGGATTGCCGGTTGGAGGGAGCTGTGGACGGAGAAATACCATTTTGACCTTGCGATCCTCCCCAAATACGCCGATCCGCCGGAGGCGGGCATGCCCTTCCCGCTGTGGGAATACTTGAATGGCTCTTCCTCGGGCTTTGTTCAAGTCGCGGCGGAAGCCTGGCCGGGCCTTGGTCCCTCCGACCGCCAGTTCACGCTCTTTGTCCGCAAAGGGGATCCGCTTACACGCCTCATGGCGAAGATCGGATCCCCCAGGTGGTTCGATTGAGGCAGCCATGAGGCGCGCTCGCAAGAAATCATCCGCGGCTTCCATCCCGGAGTATGACCTGCATGGGCTTACCGCGATCGAGGCGGAGCGCGAGATCCTGCGCGTTCTCAAATTGCATGAGGGGAAGAGCGGCCAGCAAGTCCTCTTTATCCACGGCAAAGGGGGAAGCGGGGTTATCGCGGAGGTGGTGGCTCGAGTGGGGCGCCGTGACCCGCGAGTTTCCCAGGTGGAGCCTGGATTCCTTAATCCGGGAGTCACCACCCTGGTGCTGAACGGCAAGCGCGGAGGAAGCCCACCGCCGGCGAAAGAGGATTACTTGAGCCTTCCACCTCCACGAATCAGGAAACGGAAGCGATGAATCCGGTCGGTCGTCATCGAGCGGTCCTCAAGGAGACTGTGGTCTATGGAGTCGGAACGTTCCTCTCGCAGACCCTTTCCGCGCTACGAGGGCTGGTTGTGGCCGGATGGCTCGGTCCGAGCGCCTACGGGTTCTGGAAGGTGATCCAGGTCGCCCTGGACTACCTGGGATACACTCATTTCGGGTTTCTTCATGGACTCGCCAAACAACTTCCGGTCTACCGCGCGCGCGCGGATGCGGAGTCCGGCTCACGAGCCAGGTCGCTGGTCCTTGGAATCACACTCCTCAGCGCTTTTCTCGCGGCGGGCCTGACCATCCTGGTCACCTCGGGGCTACCCGCAGCTGTATGGCTCGCCTGGGTGGCGCTGGCGGGGACCCTGATCCCCAATCAGCTCTTTCGGTACCTCCACATGACCTGCCTCGCGGATGGGCGCTTCGCGGTCCTCAGCATGGCCAACCTCATGCACGCGGTTTTGTCCTTCTTCGTGATGTGGCTCACGGTGCGGGCATGGGGCGTGGTCGGGGTGCTCGGCGGACTCGCGGCGGGGGCCTTGGCGGGCTGCGCGTTCGGTTGGGCGCGCGGAATCTTTCGAGAGCCACCCTCGCTGGGCTGGAGGGATTCGAGGAGCAAGCCGATTCTCCGTGACTTGTTCCGGGCCGGGCTGCCGTTCATGTGCGCGGATGGGTTGTTTGTGGTCTGGCAAGGTTCGGATCGTCTGATGCTGGCCTCGCTGTATGGCGCGGGCGCGGACCTCGGACACTATGGACTCGCGGTGATGATCGCCTCCTTCGCGATTCAGATTCCCCAGGTGGTGTCGCGGGTGCTCTTCAGGCGGACTGTTTCGGCCTTCGGACGCAAGGAGATGGAGGGATCGACCTCCCCATTGCGAAGGCACCTCGATCTACCGGCCGTGGTGGTCGCCGGATGGACCCCGCTGCTCTTCGGGACCTACCTGATCGGGAGCCGCTGGGTGGTTCACCTCTTCCTCCCAGCCTTCATGGAAGCCGAAATCTCCACGGCGCTTCTCCTTCTGGCCTGCTACTGGTCCGGAATTGGTCTGCTGATTCGGAACATCTACACCGCGACAGACCGCCAGTGGCGCCTGGGAGGCATCTATGCCCTTTGCCTTGCCGCCGGCGCGGGGGTCATCTATGGGGACCAGTGGCTTTCGGGGGGGGCATCGGGCCTGGGGATCGCCGCCGGAGGGGTGGGGATGTTGGTCGGCTCCTTCTTGTACGCGGGGTTCTCCCTGGTGGACAACGGGCTCTATTTGAAGCTTCCGGTCCACGAAATCGCTCGCTTGTTCATTCGCCTGCTGATCCCCTTTGGCTGCTATTCGATGTGGACCTGGTGGGTGGTGTCGCGGGGGGGAGATTGGAGCGCGCTGAGCGGTTCGGTGGCGCTCGAGGCCGCCATCTCCCTGGGTGTATGCTTGGTCCTGTGCGGACCCACGGCAGCCTGGTCGCTCTGGTCGGTGTTGAAAGCCAGCGCGCCGAACAGAGGGAGGTGACCCCCGCGCGGACCGTTGAACCACGGAGCGGACGGAAACCTCGGAAGGGTCGGAAAGGGGCGCCCCGCGCGGCGCTCCGATTTCCGACTCTTCCCCGCGCTCCGATTCCGTGCTCCGTGGTTCAACGCATCCGGACTCTAATTCTTAGCGCTCCCTTCGGCGCTGGAGCCGGCGGACGCGGATTCCGTGGAGGCCGCCGGGTCGGAGTCGGCGTCACTCTCATCCTTGTCCGCCTCCCCTGAGAACAGAAGGTCCTCGATGTCCACGTTCCCGGTCTTGATCGCATCCTTGAGCTTGCCGAGAGTGCCCCCAAGCGCCTTGGGATCGAGCTCGCCGGCGATGTTCACGAACACGACTTCATCCGAGGAGACCACCAGAACCACGACGCCGAGAATCTTGTCCTCGGAGATCTTGACCAGGATCTCGACCGATTCATCCTCCTCGGGAACGCTGACCGCCGGGGTCCAGCCCTGCCCCTTGAGGCCCTCCACCATTGGGGCCACCTTCTCGGTCACATCCTGCTTGGTGGCCGATTCCGGAAGCGATTCGTACACCTGCACTCGAACCAGCTTGAGCTGGTCGAGCAGCCCGCTGATGGGGGAGCCGGCGGCGGCGGCGGCGCTGGCCGCGATCTGGATCATCGGTCCCTCCAGCAGGACCGCCACGTTCGGCTTGGTCGGCCCAAGCAAGGTCTTCAGGTCGAGGTCCACATACCCCGCGAGCGCCCGGGATTGTTCGGAGGCCTCGCTTGCGGCGACCTTGGCCTCCGCGAATATCGGTTGCGCGAAGCAGACGGCGAGCGCCGTCGCGATGGTCACGATCATCCACTTCTTCATGGTTAACCCTCCTGGTTCTTTTCGGCCCTCCCAATGGAGGGCAATTTGATTTCCGACAGGGCGCGGGTGGTTTCACGGATCGGCGCCACAACCCCCGCCCGATAGACTTCCTGCCCGACCATTGCCCCGGTCAGCGCGCCGACCTGGGCCAGGTAGGCCAGGGTCGCCTCGATCTGACGCGCGGCGGCGGCGCTGGTGGGCGCGAGCGTCGCGGCCTCCTTGCGCCGCGGGCCGCTCACCAACACCAGGACCAACAGACTGACCGCCAAGGCGCCCGCCAACGTTGAGCGGAGGTTGAACCAAGCGAACAGCGGCGCTCGCTCCCGCGCTGGGACCTCTCTTCTCCCGGACGCTTCGACCCGGTTCAGAACCGCCCGGGTCACCCGCTCCGGGCAGGTCCGTGCGGGCAGCGCGCGCAGGTTCTCGCGCAGGCCGCGGGCGAGTTCGAGCTCCTCCCGCAGGGGGAGCGAGGCATCAAGCTCCTCCTCGAAGCGCGCCCGGTCGGGACCGCAAAGGTCGCCGTCCAGGAAGGCTTCCAGGTTTTCCCGCGCCCAATCCGCGCGACTTGTTCGTTCAGATGTCATTGACGCTCACCCGTTCCATCAGCATCTCCCGGAGCCTTTTCCGCGCTCGGTGCAAGGTCACTTTCACCTGGTCCATGGACATCTCCAACGCCTCGGCGATCTCGGTGTAGGACAGCTCCTCGATCTCCCGCAGGATCACGACCGCGCGGAAGGGGTCTTCCAGTTGGCGGATGGCCTCTTCCAGTTGGCCGCGGAGCTCGGCGGATTCGAGCACCTGATCCGGTCCGGGTTCGCGCTCCGGGGCCTGTTCGAGGACCGCGGGGTCCTCCAACTGGGCGAAGAGAGCGTGGCCGCGTTGCCGGTGACGGTGATGGTCAAGACAGAGGTTGCGCGCGACCCGGAGCAGCCAGGGGCGACAGGAGGGCCGGGCGCCCACCTCCCTCCAGTTCCCCCACAGCCGGACAAAGACCTCCTGAGTCACATCCTCGGCCTCCTCCTCGCTTCCCAGGTGATAGCAAGCCAGGGTGTAGACCTGATGCCGATGCTCCTCGAGGGCTTGGCGGAAGCGGGCTGTCGAGTCCATCTGCTTATTAGGACGTCCGAGACAGGGGAATGTTACAGGGGGGAGGGGAGAAGGTCAGGGAGGGAGTTGTTGTGGGTTGAATGCGGTCCCCCCCCTGCTACACTTGCATAGTGTATTGTCCTGCCTTACTTGAGGGTCCCGTAGTCCATTCTTCACAAGATCGTTCTTGGGAGGAAAATCCCTTGACAGATGGTGGGCCGTCATTGGCGATTCAGAAAACAGGCTATCGACCTGCAGTTGGAGGATGTGCGGTCTGACTAGAAGATGTTGGAGGATGAACGGAAGTGGCTGGCTCCTTTCGTGAGCTCAAAGAAATTGTGGCCGAGGGCGAGTCGGAACGGCTTGAGTTCAAACGCTCCACGGGGCAGCGGACCGAGGCGGCGAAGTCCGTATGCGCCATGCTCAATGGCCTCGGCGGGTTTGTCTTGTTCGGCGTATCGGACAAGGGCGAGATCATCGGCCAGCAGGTCACCCCGAAGACGCTGGAGGATGTCGCGGCGGAGATTCGAAGGATCGAGCCGCCCGCGTTCCCCGATATAGAAACCATCAGCATCGGGAAAGGACGCTCCGTGACCTTGATCCGCGTGCCCGGCGGCAGCGGGCTGTACACCTTCGATAGCCGCCCCTTTCTGCGGCAAGGCCCCACCACTCGTGTCATGCCTCGTGATGAGTACGGGCGGCGTCTTATGGAGCGCCTTCACTCCCATCGGCGTTGGGAAAACGAACCGGTCGCCAAGGGGGTCTCCGTCAAGGACCTCGATTTGGAGGAGATCCAGATCACTTTGGACAACGCCATCCGATTGGGCAGGCTCGAAGCCACCGACCGGCGCGATCCCGCATCCGTGCTCCGTGGGTTGGAACTGATCCGCGACGGCGTTCTCCTGAACGCGGCGGTGGCGCTCTATGGGAAAAGCGACCGGCTCAAGACTCTCTACCCGCAGATGGGTATTCGTCTGGCGCGTTTTCGCGGGAAGAACCGCTTGGCCAACTTCTCCGATAACCGGCAATACTGGGGGCACGCGTTCGCGCTCCTCCGGCGAGCCGAGTCCTTCCTGATGGACCATGTGCCCATCGCCGGGCGCGTGGTGTCAGGGAAGATGATCCGCGAGGACCAACCCTGGTACCCACCCCGCGCCACCCGCGAAGCCCTGGCCAACGCCCTCTGCCACCGCGATTACACCATCCCCGGCGGCGCGGTGGCCGTGGCGATGTACGACGACCACCTCGAGATCACCAATCCGGGCGCGCTCCAGTTTGGCATCACCCCCGAGAAGTTGGCTCAACCCCACGAGTCCCGCCCCTGGAACCCGATCATCGCCAATGTCTTCTACCGGGCGGGGGTCATCGAACGTTGGGGCAGCGGCACCCTCAACATCATCGACTGGTGTACGGAAAACGGCAATCCAAAGCCGACTTGGCGCGAGCAGGCTGGCTCGGTTTACGTCACCTTTCTCCCGGCCGCCTTGCCCGCCACCCCGGAAGTGCCCCCCCATGTTACCCCCCAAGTCACCCCCCAAGTTGAACGCCTTCTGGCTGCATGCGAAGGCGAACTGCTCAGGGAAGAACTGCAAGAGCGCACCGGGATTCTTGACCGGAAATACTTCCGGACCGAGTTCCTGCATCCTGCGCTTGAGGCGGGATTGATCGAGATGACGATTCCCGACAAACCGCGCAGTAGCAAGCAGAAGTACAGGCTGACGGAGAAGGGACGTCGCCTGCTGTCCATGGCGAAAGCGAGCGGAAGATGACCATATCCCCCCAATTGTGGCATATCTCTGCGGCGACACTGACCACCCCGCAGGAGATGATGAATTGATTCTAGGGACACCTTGATCAGCTCACCTGACGCACCGAGCATGGGAAGGTCTGGATTGATTAGGAGAGAATCATGGCGCAACTCCCACCGTTAGACGCATCGCAGGAGGCTTTCTGTAAATCCGGTTCTGGGAATATCCGTCTCCTCGCGCCCGCAGGCTGCGGAAAGACGCACTCGCTCCTTTGGAGATGTCTCCACCTCGCGGATAGCGCCGACAACGAAAAGACCCGCTTCCTTATCTTCACCTTCACTCGTGCGGCGCGGGACGAGCTTCGCGACAGGATCAAGCGTGATAAGGCATTCGCAGGAATCGCCCCCATGACCTCAATCACTACACTGAATTCGTGGGGCTTCCGCAGGCTGAAGAGCAATCTGCATAACCCAAAGCTTGCGGTCGAAGGCGCTCAAAGATACATGTGCCTCAACAACATCCTCCAGCCAGTGTGGATGAAGTACGACCGCATTCGAGATTTGCTGGAGGACAGTCGTCGGAGAAATCAGGCCTCCCGGGTAATCATGGATTTAATCGACAAACTCAAGACCCTTGGATTCCGGCACGATCAGATTCGAGATACCGGGTATTTCACCACGCACACAGATTGGCTTGCTAAGGCCGGGATGGGGAACCATGTCAAGGCGCTCTTTCAGCAGCTTCTTGACCTCGAACTTCTCCGAGACGACAAGGATGTACTGAAGGCCGTCACGAGACACTTCCTTAATTTCTGGCGTGAGGCGTGTGATCACATGTACAGGTCGGCCTTCATCACGCTTGAAGATCAGAAATACTGGCCGTGGGTTGAGATCGACCAGCAAGTTGCTGAGGAGAAGTTCCATACAGGAACGGTCCGTTACCATCATGTTCTTGTGGATGAGTTTCAGGACATTAACCCTCTCGATCTCAACCTCGTCAGGAGCATTGCGGCTGTCAACAAGGCGACAATCACGATCGTGGGTGATGACGATCAAGCCATCTATGAATGGAGAGGCGCCACCCCGTCATTTATCCTGAAGCCGAAGGGATACCTTGAGGGTCCCTTCAAGACGTTCATCCTTGGAACCAACTACCGTTCCCCGAGGAACATCGTCGAACTCTCCCAAAAGCTGATCGCCCATAATCGGCGTCGCGAAGCTAAGGAAGTCCGGCCCGCTGGTGGGGGGAACGCGAAGGTTGACGTGGTGGGTGTTGCGAACATCAGCGAAAGCGTTGATTTCGTACTGAATACCGTTCGCAACTTGTTGAAGGGAGGCGATTGCCGAAACGTTGCTATTATCGGTCGCAAACGTAGTCAGATCATCCCTTACCAGATCGTCTTTGCGGGAGAGAGCATTCCTTTCTATGCGGCCGAAGATCTCCAGGTGTTCTTGAGTGATGCCTTCAATGAGCTGAAAGGAATGCTCGCCATTCGAGCGCGCCTTGATTCCAAATCAATCTACGGCGAAGATCCAATCCATGACCTACTGACGCTTTGCGACAAGGTCAAACGCTTCCCAATCAGCAAGAAGGACCGTGACACTCTGGCGAAACACCTGAGGCAGGCCAAGCCGAAGAACTTTCGAGAGGCAGCCGTCGCACTCTTCTCCTACAACGGGCCGCTGAAGGGCGAGAACCTCGGCGGAAGAATGAGCAGTTCCTTTGCGGATGCAATCGGCCACTTCATCAAGGCGGAAACTGTTTCTGACTGTCTTCAGGCCATGAGCGAAAACCTTGAGGGTCTGAAGAAGGACTATGGGAAGTCAATTGATGATATTTTTTACACGGAACCGCCTTTCCTACATCTCAGCGAGTACGCCCAGAGATATAGGAAGGATTACGTGGCCTTTTATGAGGACATCGAGAAGGCCGCTCAGACTCTAGCTCTTGTTCCATCCGATGACGAGGAAGAACAGCCTGAGGCAAGTTGGAAGCTCCCGCTCCACCTGATGACCGCATTGCGGGCGAAGGGCAAAGAATTTGATGCCGTGATTATTCTGGATGCAAACGATGGAATCTGGCCAAGCCGACTATCACAAACCGAGGAAGAGTTGGAACAGGAGCGTCGCGTATTCTATGTTGCCATGACCAGGGCAAGGAAGAGGCTGACCTTCTTGGTTAACGAGAGGATGTTGAAGGAAGCTGTAGTGCCGACGCCATATCTCGCGGAAATGGGGTTGCTGACGAGGTAGAAATTACATCGGACACCAATCACATCATCCTTGACAGGGGGAACCGAAAGATGGTCCATGCAACCAATTATACTCAGCTTCGCAACCTATCCAGGGAAGACCTCATCCGACTCTACGACGAGTCCGCTGAGCACACGCAGATCGGTCTCGATTTCTTGAGAAGCGAGATTGCCAGGCGTGACTCCGGGGAGCAAACGGAGTCCATAGTACTCATGACAAAACGGATGCTCTGCCTGACGTACGTGATTGCCTTTATGACTCTGGTCAATGTGATCTGTTCGGTGATTTGTGTGGTCAAGTAGTGGTCGAATAGGATAAGAGGCAGGCTGAGAAGACAAGGAAGAATCACCCAGTGGACGAACGCACCCTTTTCCCCACCACCCCAGCCGCCACCCCCATCGGCCCCATCCGTTGTCTCGGCCAAACCTTCCCCGACGACAACGCTCGGCGGGAGCACTTCCTCGGCGTGTTGCGTGAGAAGCTCAAGGACCCCGAGTTACGCAAGATCGAGGGCTTCCCCATCGGGTCGGATGAGGACATCCTCGCGACGTCCGATCCGCCGTACTACACCGCCTGCCCGAACCCTTTTCTTGCGGATCTGGTCCGAGAGTGGAGCAAATCTCCCTCTCCCTCGATGGGAGAAGGCAGAGGTGAGGGGGGAGGGCAGCCTTACTCCCGTAATCCGCTGGCCATTGATGTCTCCGAAGGGAAGACCGATCCGCTTTACAAGGCCCACTCCTACCACACCAAGGTTCCGCACAAGGCGATTGCCCCGGCGATTCTCCATTACACCGATCCCGGCGACATTGTTCTGGACGGGTTCTGCGGATCGGGGATGACCGGGGTGGCGGCTCAGGTGTGCGCCCACCCCAATCCTGAACTCAAGCAATCGCTGGAACAGGCGCGCGCGGCGGCTGGGCTGCCCCCCCGTTTTTTCGCTTGACGACCCCTTTCCCTGGGCCTCATAATGAGGCCCGCAAGAGGGGAAACCCCTTTCGTCACGCTCTTTCTTTCAGAACTCACCTCGGGAGGCGTAAACGCATGTTTTTCACCGGGATGCCTGTGATTTCCTCGGACCTTGGGCTGCGGGGCGGCCACACAAACCAAGCGTCGGGATGGAGTCGCCGGAGGTGGTTTGCAGCCGCTCTCGCCCTGGCCCTGGCGCTCGCCGGAATTCCCGCCACCCATGCCGCGGACACCCCCGCTCCCCAAGCAGCGCCCAAGACTGAGGCGTGCTGCGAGTCGGGCGCCTGCTCGGCGGTCTGCGATCCCGGATGCCTGGCCAAGTCGGGGGAGTCGGTCCTGGTCTCCGCCGGAAGCAGCGCGCAAATGCCCCTCCCCGGCCTCTCCGCCGATGAATACTACGGGGTCACGATCTGGTTCCCCGAACTGCGCGGGCTAGCCGAGGCCGATTCGGTCACGGTCAAGGTCTCGGATGCCTCCGGCGAGGTGGTCTCCAAGGCGCTCCATGGCGGCGACCCGGACCTGTATGTCACCCTCAAACCCCGCAAGAACGGCGATGGGGTGATCGACTTCTCCGCCGGAATGGCCCTGGCCGGGAAGATTTACCAACTCCGGGCCTCCTGCGCGAAGATGAACCTCGATTCCGACTCCGGGGTTCTGGTTCAAGCCCACCCCAACTCGGACTGGCGTCACGCCCAAGCGATCGAGCTCGGCAAGCCGGTGTTCGCCACGAACGACGAGCGTCCCTACATCCCCGCCCTTGGTGGCCCCAAAGAGACCGTCCGCGACCTGTTCGCGGGGGCGCAGTGGTTCACCTTCACTCACGCCGGTCCCAAGCCGGTCCTGGTCCATTTCCTGATCGACATGCTTGACCGGGATGTCCCGGTGGATGTGGCTATCTTCAAACAGGAAGGGGACAAGCTCGTTCATTATTGGGAAGGCGAGCCGCGCCATATCCCGGAGCAGTCGACCCCGTTTCACGGTCTCTACAAGTTCGCCCCGCGCGTGATCCGTCCCGGGACCTATTTCGTGCGGACCATGGGGAACCATCCGGGGTACATCCTCCGCAGCGAAGTGTACCCCCTGCCGCCGTACTCCGATCCGCGCCTGGCGATCCGCGCGGGAATGGATTTCCTGGTGAAGAAAGGGGATAGCTGGCACGCCAACACCCCCCGTCGCGGGGGGGTGATCCTGCGCGCCAGCAACCCACTGGGCGAAACCCGCCAGTGCATTGCCTGCCACCCGACCCATTTCACCACGCGTGGGGAACTGATTGCCATCGAGAACGGCTACTCGGTCAAGGCGCGCCCCTCCTTCCAGTTCCTGGTGGAGCGCCTCTACAACAACCCGCGCCCGATCTATGGCGACCCGGAGGCCGCCTGGGCGCGGATGATCAGCGCTCCGGGGAGCGTGTTCAGCCGCTTGGCTTACATGGTCAACACCTTCGAGAAGACCATCAGCCATGAGCAGCGGGTCGGGGCCATCGAACCGATTGGGAACTACCTCCAGATGTTCTGGAAAGGGGTCGAAGAGCCCTACACCGACAGCAACGGCAACCTCCCCCGTGTGAGCGGGGTCCAGTACGCCATGCACAGCGCGCTGGTTTTCGAGGAGCTCCATAAGCGCACGGGCAACGAGAATTACCTCGCGCTCCGCAAGCAGATGGAAGAGGGGATCATCCAGGTGGAGCCGATCGACCTGATCGACCTGTGTTGGAAGGCGGTCGCGCTGGCCACCTTCGACAAGGAGAAGCACTCGGAAGCCATCGGGAAGATGGTGGAGGAGATCTTTTCGCACCAAAAGGAGGATGGGACCTGGTCGATGGTTTTCGACACGGAGGTGACCCATCACGACTACCACACCGGGACGAACAAGTTGGTGCAGGCCCCCAAGGGGCCCGATGGCAAGGCGCTTTACTCCGAGTTCCAAACCTTCCACGCCATCTACGCCTTGGCCAAGGCAGGGGTTTCCGCCGAGGACCCGCGTCTCGCCAAGTCCGTGCAGTGGTGCCTCTCCAGGCAATGGCCGCATGGGGGCTGGCAGGGCAACGCCGACTACAAGAACTTCGACACCCCCTTCCGCGACACCCAGTTCGCGGTGATGGCGCTTTCCGAGCTCTACAAGGGGCCGGGAGCGGATGGCTGGGAATCCGGGTTCCCCGCCCCACCCAAGGATTTTGACCTGAATGACACCGGGGCGGCCCTTGCGGCGCTGGATCAATACTGGAACGACCCCGGCGCGGAGGTTCGCCCACGAATCCGCAAGGCCCTAGGGCATCAACAACCGCTGGTTCGCTTCGCGGCCGCCTCGGCGGTCGGACGAATCGCCGACCCGGAGGCGGTCTCCGACCTGATCAAGCTGCTCGGCGACCCGAGCAAGATGGTCCAGAGGGGCGCGGCTTGGGCGCTGCGTCAGATCGCCACCCGCAGGCTGGTCGGAAACGAGGAAATCCTGGCCGGACTCAAGTCCACGGATGACCGCACGCGCTGGGGCGCGGCGCGTGTGTTCAACCAGCATTTCCGCTTCCTGGTTGAGAACCAGGCCACCCAAGCTGCCTTGGTTGCTCAACTGACCGAGGATCCGGTTCCAAGTATCCGGATGAGCGCGGCGCAGGCCCTTTGGCAGTGGTGGTACTGGGTCAAGAGCGAGGACTCCAAGGCGGCCATCGAGGATGCTTTTGTCGCCCAAATGGCCAAGGCGGAGCACCCCTGGGTGCGGCGGAACCTGATCGAGGGCTTCCACAACATGCAGGACGAAAACGAAGCCTATTTCTACAACAGCTGGACTCGCCAAGTCTATGACGAAACCGATAAGAAGAAGTTAACGGACGGCCATCATCGAGTTGTTAAGCAGCAGGCCGAGCGAATTGGGAAGATTCTTTCCGAGGGTAACGACCTCCAACGAGATGCCGTTTTGAGAAGCTACTATACCTTCCATTTGCGCGAGCCGGGTGCGGATCCCGCCCTTGTCGCGGATGTCCCCCTCCCCGAAACCTTCCTTCATCCCGAGCCGACCGACCGAGGTCAGAACACTTGGATCGACGGTTATCGGAAGTATGGCGCCTACGATCCGTTGATCATGGGAACCGGCGCCATGGCGGGCATCGGGAATGACCATGCACCCGCGCTCTATTATGAGGAGTCGGGCCCCGCGGTGGCGAATGGGTTGCTCGCGGTCCTGAACAACGGCTCCCCGATGCTTCAGGGCGCGGTGCTCAAGGCGCTGCGCCATTCGGTGGGAGTCCCCGCCGATGAGGCCTTCTCGGTCAAACTGATTTCCCTCGCTCTCGGTAACACCCCGGCCAAGGATCCGGCTGAGATTCGAGCGATGGTTCGAGAGCTGCTCCCGAGTCGAATCACGGATGGCCCGGAGACGCGCAAGGCGCTCGCCGAGGCGATTCGCGCGGGAGCGGATCCCGGACTTGAACTCGCCGAGGCGGTCCTTGTCGATTCCCGCAACTCGGGGATCGCGGATTCCGCCGAGGTGGCCGCCGCCCTCAAGGAGGGATTCCTTTCCAACCCCAAGGAGGACGCGAAGCTTGCCTATTTCCTGGGGTCAATCCTGAATGCCCGCTCGCTTCACTCGGACCCCAAGGTCGCCGAGAGATTTGCTGAGATCGCGGTGTCTTCGCCGGCAGCCTTGCAAGAAAAGGCGATTCGAGTCCTCCTTCAGGCCCCCACGTTGCTTGCGGCTGGAGATGCGCGAGAAATCCTGGATGAAGGGCTTGCCAAGGCGGATTCCTCGACGTTGGTCACGCTACTGAAAGCCTCGGCCTCGCTCGATCCCAAGAAGATCGAGGATGGCGCGGGTGTTTCACTCGCGCTTGGGCTTGTGACCAACGGGCTGCGTCACGCCAACCCGGCCGTGCGCGGGCAAGCGGTCGAGAGTGTGCGGACCCTCTCGAAGATCCAGAACAACCCCGCCGTGCTCGCCCTGGTGCGGGAATTGGGCGCGGATACCGACCCGATGGTTCAACAATCCGCCACCGCTCTGCTCGCCTCCTTCGATTCGAGCGTGACCCTGGCGAAACAGGACATCACTCAACTTCTGGACTACCGTTTTTTTGTCGAGAAGGTCCATCCGATCCTGGAGCGTGAAGGGGATGACAAGTCGGCCTGTATCAAGTGCCATTCGAACCACACGGTCTTCCGCCTGAATCGCCCTGGCCCGGATGGGAAGATCACCGAGGAGCAGCTCCGTCAGAACTATCTCGCCGCCCTCAAGGTGGTCGATCCGGCCTCTCCCGAGGCAAGCCTGATCCTGATCAAGCCGACCAAGCCCTTCGAGGGCATCGAGCTTCCAGGGTCCTACCTCAAGACCCACGGTGGAAATGTGCGCTGGGCGGCAAAGAAGGAATCCGAGGACTACCAAACCATCCTCCGTTGGATCCGTGGGGCGCGGGTTGAATCCTCGGAGCCGGTGTTGCTTGCCCTCGCCAAACCCGATTCCCAGTCAACGCCCGCAGTTCAAACGACCGCCACAACGGGCGCGGCTCCATCCACGATCGAAGCGGTCGCGGCGGAACTGGTGAAAGGCCTTCCAACCTGCCCGGTGATGGAAGGAGAACCGATTGATTTCACCATCCATGTGGCCACCGACGAGGGTCCTGTCTTCTTCTGCTGTGCTGGGTGCTGCAAGAAGTATTCGGAGAATCCGGCCAAGTACGCTGAAAAGGTGAAAGCCCAGCGCGCGCAGCTGGCGGCGCTGCCCAAGGTGCAGGTGGCCTGCCCGGTCTCGAAGAAGCCGGTCGACCCGAATGTGACCTTTGATTGGAACGGGACCAAGGTGGCCTTCTGTTGCGGGGGATGTTGCGGCGAATTTGCCAAGGACCCGACCAAGTTCGCCTCGGCGCTGGCCAACAGTTACACCTGGCAGGTCTGCTGCCCGCTCACCGGCAAGCCGATTGACCCGAAGATCTTCACCGCGCTGGATGAGGACACGAATGTGTACTTCTGTTGCGGCGGGTGTTGCGGCGAGTTCGCCAAGGACCCGGCCAAATTCGCCGACAAACTCCTCGCGCTCGGCCTGAAACTCCCCAAGGAGAAAGCCAAGGCCGAGAGCGCGGTGGCCGAGGCCCCGCCCGCCCCCGCCGAACCGGCCAAGCAAGAGCCGAAGACTGAGGCTCCCGCCGAGGCCCCAAAGAGCGAGCCTGAGACCGCCGTGGTCAAGGTGACCTGCCCGGTGAACAAGGGCGCGGCGGTGGACTACGCGATCCACTGCGAGACCGACAACGGCCCGGTCTTCTTCTGCTGCAAGGGGTGCAAGAAAGCCTTCGCGGAGACCCCGGAGAAGTTCGCCGCGGCGGTCGAGGAGCAGCGCAAGGCGCTGGCGGCGCTGCCCAAGGTGCAGGTGGCCTGCCCGGTCTCGAAGAAGCCGGTCGACCCGAATGTGACCTTCGATTGGAATGGGACCAAGGTGGCCTTCTGTTGCGGGGGATGTTGCGGCGAATTTGCCAAGGACCCGACCAAGTTCGCCTCGGCGCTGGCCAACAGTTACACCTGGCAGGTCTGCTGCCCGCTCACCGGCAAGCCGATTGACCCGAAGATTTTCACCGCGCTGGATGAGGACACCAATGTCTACTTCTGTTGCGGCGGGTGTTGCGGCGAGTTCGCCAAGGACCCGGCCAAGTTCGCCGACAAGCTCCTCGCGCTCGGCCTGAAACTCCCCAAGGAGAAAGCCAGGGCCGAGAGCGCGGTGGCCGAGGCCCCGCCCGCCCCCGCCGAACCGGCCAAAGAGGAGCCGAAGGCTGAGGCTCCCGCCGAGGCCCCAAAGAGCGAGCCTGAGGCCACCATGGTCAAGGTGACCTGCCCGGTGAACAAGGGCGCGGCGGTGGACTACGCGATCCACTGCGAGACCGACAACGGCCCGGTTTTCTTCTGCTGCAAGGGGTGCAAGAAAGCCTTCGCGGAGAACCCCGGCAAATTCGTTGACTCAGTCTCGGAGCAGCGGCAACAACTCGGCGGCTTGGAGAAAGTCCAAGTCCTGTGCCCGGTCTCCCTGAAGCCCATCGACCCGGCGGTCACTTTCGAGGAGGATGGGCAACGTCTCTCGTTCTGCTGTGGCGGGTGTCTGGAGAAATACCGAAAATCGCCGGAGGATTTTGCTTCGGGACTGGCAAACAGTTTCACCTACCAGACCCTCTGCCCTGTTTCCGGCAAACCGATCAGCAGCGCGGCCTTCGTTCCCATTAACGAAAACACCCGGCTCTATTTCTGCTGCGAGAACTGCAAGAAGGCCTTCTCCGAGGACCCGGCGAAGTTTTCGGACAAGGTCAAGGGGCTTGGAATCAAATTGGAGGCGGATAAGGTAGTGGGCGGCCAGAAAGTCGCCGCGAATTGACCTTGATTGGATTCGCTCGGAATGACGTCCACCCCCCTTGCCCTAACCGGCGGCGCGCCGGTTGCCTCCGAACCCTATCCCGCGCCTTGGCTTGGCCCCGCAGAGATCGGGGACGAGGAAATCGAGGCGGTGTCCGCGGTCCTACGAAGCAAGAAGATCTTCCGCTTCCATGACCTCGCGGACTCCCAATGCGCGCGTCTTGAGAGGCTCTTCTCTGAAATGACCGGGTGCCCCTATTCACTCGCGGTGGGCGGGGGCACCGCCGCGCTGATCTGCGGTCTTGTGGGTCTCGGTATCGGCGATGGGGATGAGGTCATCATCCCCGGACACACCTATATCGCCTCGGCCTCGGCAACGCTGATCGTCGGGGCGATTCCGGTTCTGGCCGAGATTGATGAATCGCTGAATCTCGACCCGAACGATATCGAGGCCCGGATCACCTCGCGCACCCGCGCGATCATGCCGGTGCACATGCGCGGAGTCCCCTGTCGCATGGATGCCATCCTCGATGTGGCAAAGAGACGCAATCTCCTTGTGATCGAGGACTGTTCCCAAGCCTGCGGAGGGTCTTATCACGGAAAGCCTCTTGGCTCTTTCGGCGATGTGGGCTGTTTCAGCCTCCAGCAATACAAGGTCATCACCGCCGGCGAGGGCGGGATCCTGGTCACTCGAGACAAACAGGTCTTTGATCGCGCCGCCATCCGCCACGATTCGGCCATGTGCTATTGGCGCCCGGAGGAATCCAGCGTGCGCCCCTTCCCCGGCGAGAACTTCCGAATGAACGAGATGGAGGGAGCGCTGGGGGTGGTTCAATTCGGGCGGATGAAATCGATCCTGGCTCGCCTGCGGGCGATCAAACGTCGCATCCTGACCTCCCTTGCCGACTGTCGCGGAATCCGGTTTCAGGAGGTTCCCGACCCCGAGGGTGATTGCGCGGTCAATGTCGCCTTCTTCCTTGCGGATGCGGAAACCGCGATGTGGTTCGCCAAGGCGCTCCGCGCGGAGGGGCTTCCCGCCGGATCGGTGTATGACAAGGGAATCCCCGACCGTCATGTCTATCCCTACTGGGAATGTGTGATGGAAAAGCTCTCCTCGGACCGTCACGGCCGCCCCTGGACCTCGCCGCTCCATGATGGAACCCGCGCTTACGCCAAGGACATGCTTCCACGCACGCTGGAAATTCTCGGAAGATGCGTTGTGATTCCGCTCAGCCAGACATACAGCGAGCGTCATGTGGATTGGATCATCGAGGGGGTGCGCAAGGTGGCGGAGGCCGCTCCCCAAGCTGGCGGAGCAACCGGGTGAAACAAGTCTTTGCGGCCCCTTGGGCTCGCGCGTTGGTCGCGCTCCTCGCGGTGTTTTCAGTCGGCTGCCTGTTCAATGCGGGCGGGGCCTTCTTCTCCTGGGGCACTCATCGGGACATGCTGCGCCAGTCTTCCGAGTTTGGGATTCTGGCCTGCGGGATGACCGTGGTAATCCTCACCGCCGGGATTGACCTCTCGGTGGGGAGCGTGCTCGGCTTGGTGGCGGTCTGTTTCAGCATCTTTTCGATCCATTGGGGGTGGCCCGCCGCGCTTTCGATCGGCGCGGGGCTGATTGTCGGGACCCTGTGTGGCCTTTCGGTCGGCGGATTGATTGCGTTCGCGGGGATGCAGCCCTTCATCGCCACGCTGGCGCTGATGACCTTTGCGCGGGGCCTCGCCAAGTATGTCTCCGGCGGGCAGAAAATCTCCCAGGCGGTGCAAGCCCCCGATGGCTCGTTTCAGTTTGTGGACCTGCCCGCGATCTTTGCTTCGATTGACAGCCGAATCCTTGGCGGGAATCTGTCGTTGATCACCATCTTGTTCCTGGTTGTTGTGCTGTTCCTGGCGCTTGCCCTTCGTTATCTCAAGGTGGGCCGTCACCTTTACGCGATCGGGGGGAACGAGCTCGCGGCCCGTCTTTCCGGAGTGCCGGTGAGACGGACCAAGATTCTGGCCTATGCCCTTTCCGGCTTCTGCGCGGCGGTGGCGGGGATCTGTCATGCCGCGCAGGAGCAGCAGGGCGACCCGGAGGCGGGTTCGACCTACGAACTCTCGGCCATCGCGATGGTGGTGATCGGCGGAACCAACCTGATGGGGGGTCGCGGCGGCGTGGCCCTCACCCTTCTGGGGACCCTCACCATCGGGTACATGGACAAGATTCTGAGCATCAACAACATCGGTGAGCCGGGAAGGCTGATGCTCACCGGGCTGATCATTGTGGGGGCGGTGCTGGTGCAGAGGGGGAGGGGGTAGAGCCATCGTGGTGGTCCATGGCGTTGATTTTCTGTTAACATGGAACTGTCGCCATATCGCCAACGCGCATGTTCGGAAGTGACTGCATGAAATAAACATCCGCCTCGGGCTCTCCACGCCAACAATATGTACGCCGGAGGAGTTAATTTATGAAATCCGACCTATGGGTTGATCCAATCGTGGAGGAAGTGAGGGCCGCGAGGCAGGAAATGCTGGGCGAAGTGGACTTTGACCTGAGAGCATTGTGCAAGAGATTAATGAAGAATCAGAAGAGACATGGAAGGAACGTTGTCCATCCCCCATCGGTGAAGGGTGAGACGACCCAATTCTCGAAAGAGGAGCCCGCAGCCGGGATCGATGAGATTCTCGAGCGCTCGCGTGAACGGCTTCGCAAAGAGGGTGGAATCCCCATCGAGGAAGTCCGGAAGCGGTTTGGACTGGGGTGACCCGGGAGAATTCTCCGACAGTCTTGCGGGACGATGAGCAAAGTCTTTCAGATCTTTGAGCACCCCGAGCTGGGCCGCAGAGCGGTGAAGGTCGGCTTCTCTTGGCCCGCATGGTTCTTTCCCCCTTTTTGGCCTTTCATCAAGAAGCTCTGGTTCCTCGGGTTGGGTTGTGTCGCGGTGATGGTTCTTCTGGCAATTGGCGAGGAACTCGCAGGAGGTCCCTCAAATCTGTGGTGGTCGCTCTTCGACCTCGGAGCAATGGCCGCGATCTCCATCCTTTATGGAATGTGCGGCAACCGATGGATTGAGAACTCCCTGTTGGCGCGAGGTTTTTATCCCATCCGGATTGTCGCGACGAGAACGCGAGGAAAGGCCCTTGATGTCGCCTTAGGTCCGGTGCCGATAGAGGCTCCCAGATTGAGCCCGGTTCGTCGATACGGCCCACTCGCCACTGTCTTATCTTACACGCTGATCTTGTTGGGACTCCGAGCCGCTTTCGTCGCCTACTACATTCCAAGCCCCGCGATGCTGGATACGCTTCAGATCAACGACCGGTTGTTCGTGAACCGATTTGCTTACGCTTTCGACAATCCGATGATCGGGGACATTGTTGTGTTTCGAGTCCCGGAGTCCATCCCGGGTTATGATCCGAATAAGCGAATCTGGATCAAGCGGGTGGTGGGCGTGGCGGGGGACCGGGTCGCCATTGAAAATGGTCGCCTGCTGGTTAACGGGAACCCGGTGGAGACCCCCGAGTTTCTGGCGCGGAACCGGTTCTTCTCCAAGCTCCAGGGCGGTGCTGTGTTCGAGGAAACCCTCGTTCCGGAAGGACATGTCCTTCTGTTCGGGGACAATTCAGGGAACAGCTATGACGGGCGCTATTGGGGGCCGATTGAGGACGACAGGATTATTGGGAAGGCGGTTTTCCGGTTCTGGCCACCCTTGAGGTTCGGTCGAATCGAAGGGGAAAGTGTCTTGCCTCTGGCGGAAGATTGAGATGACTGCCCCCTACTTCCCCTCCCCCATCGGCCCGATCAGTTGTTTGAGTTTGGCGTTGTTGGGCGCGATGAGCATCAGTTTGGCGATCAGTTCATCGGCCCTTTCGGTCATCCCCGCGCGAGCGTAAGCCCGCGCCAAATCCACCTCAAGAAAGAAATCATCCGGCGAGCTTGCCAGCGCCCCTTCCAGATACCCAATTGCCATCTGGTAATCCCCTTGATCCACCAGGCTCCGAGTATAGAGCGAGAGGAGGTAGGGATGCTTGAGACCGCTCAGCTCCACCACCTTCTCCAAGAGCTTGGCCCCCTCCTCCCTTTTCCCTTCCGACTCCGCCTTGAGATGTAGAACGACCGCCTTGAGTTCGGGGTCCGGAAAAGAGGTCGCGAGCTGCTTCTTCTCGATTCGGTCGATTCGTTTCCGAGCCTCGGTGGAATAGGGGCTATCCGGTTCGCCGATCAGGACCTCCAGTTGGTACTCGTAATAGGCCTCCCGCGTTGCCGACTGAGCCTCCTTGTTGAGTCCCAGGTTGACATGCAAGCCCATCTCCGCGGGAAACCGTTTCACCGCCCGGCCGAGGATGTCGCCCGCCTTGGCCAGATGTCCCATGCGGTCCTCGGCCCAGGCATGGAAGACATAGTCACCCGGCGAGGCGAGTTGCGGGTCTTTTCGGAAGGCCTTTTCATATGCGCGCGCGCAGAGGACCTCATCCTCCAGTTGACGGTGCGCCAGGCCGGCCAGGTAGTCCGGCAACGCGCCGTTCGGGTACGCCTTCCGAGCCTGCTCCAAGTACTCCAGCGCGCCCTTATAGTTCCCGAGTTGGATGAGAAACCCGCCCAGATTGGTCAATCCATCGGCGCGATGCACCCCCTCGGGATCAGGCAGGCGCGCGGCGTTCTCCACGATCGCCGCGCGCGTGGTCGAGATGGCAGTCTCCACTTCGGCGGACATCCCAAGCGCCCAACCGAGCAGCACCCCGCTTCGAAGCTCCGTGGGGAACAGTTCGCGACCCTTGCGAGCGAGCTTCAGCATGGTTTCGTAATCCTCCACCTTGGCCAGCGACCGAACCACCGACTCGAGTTCCTCGAACGACACCACGGCGTCCCGCTCGGACCGGATCGAATCCGCTGTCAGGGACAAAAGGCGGTCCACGGTGGCCTGAAAGCTCTCCCAGGGACGCGCGTCGCCGGACCACCCCATTTGAACGCTTAAGCACAAGGAAACGGCGGTGAGCAAGCAGCCATGTTGGAGATACATGCGGACGACCTTTTTCCCTCAACTCGTGGCCGCGCGCGCGGGCCGAGCGGAGAGGGGATCGCGAGACAGGAGGTTCTGTTCCTCCATGCGAGCAAGCTGAACACAGCCATCACAGACTCCGGGCACTCTTCCCTCCATCCAATCGCGCTGAAATTGGATATAACGCTCGGTGTGGAGGATTTCATCCAGGCTATCGGTGTAAAGGTTCCCCATGATCCCCTGATCCTGCGGCGCGGGCTGGATGTAGGGCTTGGTGTTGAGCGCATTGAGGTAGCAGCACGGCGAAAGGTTCCCCCTGTAATCCACGAAAAGATTCGTGGTCGGCTTGACCAGACACATCCCCGAATCGCTCATCGTGTAGGGATGGATCTGGAGCTCGATTCTCCCCTGGGCGATGCGACGGCACTCATCGAGGGTCCGTTCGAGGTCCTCAATCAGTTCCGGCTCGGGCGGAGGAACATACCCGGTGTCGAAGAGCGCTTCGTGGAAACCCTCCGCGGTAAGCGCGCATTCAAGATGCTTGGCGGCAAACCGGCTGAACCCCAGCTCGATGGCCTTCTCCAGGGCCAGCGGGAGCTCCCGATAGTTGGAGCGCATCATGATGAAAACCCAACCGGTGAAGAGCTCGGGACGGAGCTCCTCCTTGAGGACCTTGAACTTGGCCAGGGTCTCCATCAGGCGCTCGAAGGTCCCCTTGCCGCGAACTTCTTCGTAAGTCTTGGGGGTTCCGGCATCGATGGAGATGTTGATATGGACAATCTTCTCCTCAAGGAGCCTTCGCGCAACCTTGCCCTTGAGCAGCAACCCGTTGGTGGTGATCACCGAGTTGGCCCCGGATTTCCTCACCGCGATCAGAAAGTCCACAAGGTGCGGGGACATCAGCGGTTCGCCATATCCGGTCAGGTGGACATACTTGAAGCGCGAGAGATGTGGGATGAGCTTCTCGAAGAGCGCCGGTGGAAAGATGTCCTGAGGGACCCCCTCGAAGGTGCGCGGGCACATCATGCAATGGAGGTTGCAGGTGTAGGCCACCTCGACTGTAAGAAACTCGGGCGCGAGGGGGTATTCCGGCGCGGCGTGAGGGCCGTTGCCGCCGAGATTCAAGAGGTTCTGAAGTCTTTCCTTGAGATGAAGGATCATATTCGGCTGTCAGAAACGGTAAAACCCTCCGCCCTCCGCGGCGGACCTCAGGGAGTGATTGCTCCACTCCACAGCCACTTTCTCGACTCGCGCCAGGCTGGGGCCGCCTTTCACATCCGCAAGGAGCCTCTCCAAGTCCGCGCGATCCCCCTCGGCCTCCAGTTCCACCTGGCCGTCGGGAAGGTTGCGGACCCAGCCGGTAACTCCATGCCGCCGTCCCTGGTCCATCACAAAGTAGCGGAAGCCCACCCCTTGGACCCTTCCACTGACCAGGCAATGCATCCAAGGCATGGTTGAGTTTTGCATGGGGTTCCCCGTGGCGCAAGACAGGCTTAGATGAGCGTCACGGCGCCGGCCCCCGCACACGCCGGGGATCGGAGCGCCCAGGGTCGCTTTTCCCATTTTCGCTCGAACCGAACCGCGATTTGTGCCGCGATGGAGTCCGCGCCGTCGGGGCTCACCAGCGCCACTGCGCAGCCGCCAAACCCCGCGCCGGTCATGCGGCAACCATAGACCCCTGGGATCTCCTTGGCGATTTCATGAATGGAGTCGAGTTCGGGGCAGGACACCTCATAGTCATCGCGGAGACTTGCATGGGAAGCGTTGAGGAGCTCCCCGACCCGATCCATCCGCCCCCTTTCTAGGCATCCCATGCAATCCTCAACCCGCGCCTGTTCGGCAAGGACATGCCGGGCGCGGCGGAATTCAACCTCCGAGAGCGCAGACTTGTGACGTGAGAGCTGTTCGAGAGTGAAGTCCACCAAGTATGGGTGGACCGCCCCCACCGCTTGGTTCAGTTTCGAGAGCGCCGATTCACATTCCTCGCGCCGTTCGTTGTAAGCCGATTTCACCAGTTCGCGTGGGACAGTCGAATGAATGATGAGAATCGCCGCGAGAGATGGGTCAAGGGGCGCAAACCACGCGTTCAATTCGCCACAATTCAGGACAAGTGCGTGGTTCTTCACCGCGTTCGCGGAGATGAACTGGTCCATGATCCCGCATCGGACCCCCACCCAGCGGCTGTGCTCGGCGGCCTGAGCGATAAGAGCCACTTGATTTCCGGGCAGCTCCTGTCCGATCGAGGCCAGCAGCAGCCGAACCGCGCAAACCTCAAAGGCCGCCGATGAGGAAAGACCCGCCCCAGGGGGGATGTCTCCCGCAATCAAGACCAAGAGCTGAGGAGGGTGAAGACCCATCAAGCCGAGTTGCTCGACCACCGCCAGGAAGTAATTCGGCCAGCCCTGTGAAACCGGTCCCTTGGGCAGCCCATTGGCCGACCATTCAATGAACTGATTGAAGGTTTCCGAATGAAGCTGGAGCGCGTTTGTGGGCGAAGGGGCGGCCAGCATTACGATCTCGCGGTTGATCGCCGCGGGCATCACCCAGCCGCCATTGTAGTCGATGTGCTCGCCGATCAGATTGACCCTTCCGGGGGCTCTCGAAACCCATGCCGGTTGTCGGCCAAAGACCTCGACGAAGCGCGCGACCAGCGGATCAAGGTCGAGGCTCATCGGTCGTTGTAGCCGCGAGGGTGGGTCCGGCGCCAATCCCACGCGGAGGAGACAATGTCCTCCAAGGAAGGATGCTTCGGAGTCCAACCGAGAAGTTGTCGCGCCTTTTCGCTGGAAGCCACGAGCCGAGCCGGGTCGCCCGCGCGTCGCGGAGCGGCGATCTCCGGGATCGGATGTCCGGTCACCTTGCGGGCTGTCTCGATCACCTCACGCACCGAATGCCCTTCCCCGTTACCCAGGTTGAAGGCCCCGCCGGGATCTCCGCTGTTCAAGCGATCCACCGCGAGCAGATGCGCCTCAGCCAGGTCGGCCACATGGATGTAGTCCCGGATGCAGGTCCCATCCGGGGTGTCCCAATCGGTCCCAAAGAGTTTGATCGCCTCGCGTCTTCCCTCCGCGACCTCGAGGATCACGGGGATCAGGTGCGACTCGGGGTGGTGGTCCTCGCCCAGACCAAAATCCGCTCCGGCGGCGTTGAAATAGCGCAGGCAGGTTGACCGCAATCCATACGCCACCCGGTATGCGGCGAGGATCTCCTCCACGAAGAGTTTCGACCAACCATAGGGGTTGGTGGGCGAACGGGGGTGGTCCTCGGTGATCGGGATGGCCACCGGCTCGCCATACACCGCCGCGGTGGAGGAGAAGACAAACTGCCGGACCCCGCTCGCGAGCAATGCATCCAGAAGAGCCATCACCCGGAACGAATTGTTGTCGAAATACTTGGCGGGATTCTCAACCGATTCCCCCACTTCGGTGAAGGCCGCGAAATGAAGCGCGGCCTCGATTCCCTCATCCGCGCAGATCCGCCCCACCAAGATCGAATCCCCGAGGTCCCCCTCCACAAAGCGCGCGGATGGGTGGACCGCCGCCCGGTGGCCTTTGGAGAGGTTGTCGAGGACAGCCACTCGGTGGCCGGCCTCGATCAAACGGTGGCTGGTGGCGCTTCCGATAAAGCCCGCGCCTCCGACAACGAGAAGGTTCATAATGTGCTCCCCATTGAATCCGGTTTTGGGAGAATCTCCCCGGTCCCGCTCCCCTGGTGGGACTTCCGTGTGGAGCTCTATAATAAGTTGTTTCTTGGGTTTCACCAGACAGAGAAAGGAGGAATCGAATCAACATGTCCAAGAAGTCGTTGCTCGTGTCCTTCGTTCTGATCGCCTTAATGGCTGGCGGCGTTGCATGGGGGCAAGAAGGAGCCGCGCCCCCGGCGGATGAAGGTTCCGGCTGCTGCGCGCCGACGTGCTGCTGGACCCCGTGCTGCTGGGATCCCTGTCCGGCCCCAGCTTGCCCGGCCCCATGCTACACGTATTCACCGTGCTGCAATTGGGGCTGTGGCTGGGGTTGCGGCCCGACCATTTGGACCCCAATCTTTTCCATCGGGTTCGGGTGGGGCTGCTGCTGGTAATCCCAACTCGACATCGACCGAACCGCGCGACCCATTGAGCGGTTCCCGAACAGACCTAAAGCCCATCCCCCTCAGCCGCTGGGGGATGGGCTTTTTTCATGCTTCCGCCGACCTGGATAACCCAGTCGCCACTAGCGGATGGTCCCGGCATCGGCGACAATGGATTCCACCATCGAGAGAGGAGCGACCTCATGCGAATCCTCGCCGTTGTGATTGCCTGCCTCACGCTGGCTCCAGCCGAGTCCCACGAGCTGACCTTTAAGACCACCCCCCAGAAGGTGGCGGTTCTGGCGGAGGGAGAACCGCTGGCCATGTATGTCCACGAGGATGAGCGCATCCTCCGCCCATACTTTTGCGACCTTCGCGCTCTGGATGGTTCCCCGGTCACCAGGAACCACCCGCCTGTCGAGGGGGTGGAGAGAACCGATCACGCTGAAATGCACCCGGGCGTGTGGATGGGCTTTGGCGATATCAGCGGGGCGGATTTCTGGCGCAACAAGGCGAGGGTGCGGCATGTCCGCTTCCTGATGGAACCGACAAGGGATCGCCAGGGAGGCCATTTTGAGGTCGAGAACCTCTATGAGGCCGACGGGATGGCGCCATGCCGGGAGATCTGCCTTTGGCGCTTCGTGGTCCACCCCGAGGGCTACTTCCTGATCGCGGAATCCACGTTCACACCGGAGGGTGATGAGTTCGCCTTCGGGGACCAGGAGGAGATGGGTTTCGGAATCCGAATGGCAACCCCGCTGGCGGTGGCGCAAGGGGGAGCGATCCTGAACAGCAATGGGGAACGGAACGAGAAGGAGGCTTGGGGCAAACAGGCGGAATGGTGTCATTACTCAGGGAGGATCGGGGAGAAACAGGTGGGGGTGATCCTTATCCCGGACCCGCTGAACTTCCGGAAATCCTGGTTTCATGTCCGCGACTATGGCCTGCTTGTGGCCAATCCCTTCGGTCAAAACGCCTTCACCAACGGGGAGAAAAGCAGCATGCCGGTCAAGCGTGGAGAGCGGTTCAAGCTCCGCTTCGCGCTGTATGTCCACTCCAACATGGCGAGCGAGCCACTTGTCCCATCCGCGATTCTCCAGGAATTCAACGGGATCTCTGGTTACATTGACGGATTCTCCAGCTCCGAGGAGCGCTGAGGATGAGGGTTCCCGCTTCGCTGATCTTGGGGATGGGGAGCCTTCTCCCCCTTGTCGGCGCGGTTCCGGTGGATTTCCGGATCCTCGATGAGACCACCAAGGAGCCGATTCCCGCGCGGACTTACCTCTCGCGCGATGGGAGTCCGGTTCTCCCCGAGGGCCGCTACACATACAAACGACAACAGGAAATCCATTTCCTCGCGCCCGGCGAGTTCACCCTCGAACTCGAGCCGGGGACCTATCAGCTTCAGGTGGAGCGCGGCCTGGAATACAGACCCCATCAAGCGAGCCTGGACATCCGGGAGCCAACCACAGCGATTATCCCCATGCGTCGCTGGATCGACCTCGCCTCCGAGGGGTGGTGGTCCGGCGACACCCATGTCCATGTCGATCCGAAGGACATGGAGCTGATCCTCCGCGCCGAGGACCTCCATTTCGCGCCAACCATCACCCATCACGTTTGGGACACACTCCTGAAGGCCCCCTTCGGAGAGGCCATCGCGGGTGAAGTGCACATCGACGAAACCCATGCCTACACCGCCAACGCCCAGGAGATCGAGCGAATCATGGGCGGACCGGGTTCCATCATCCTCTTCGGACCGGGGCTACCCCTCCCCTTCTCCGGGTATCAACACTACCCCCCCGCGATCCACTACACCCGTGAGGTTCATGCCCGCGGCGGGTATGTGGAGGAGGATAAACCCTTCTGGTTGGACACCTTTGTGAATGCCGCACTGGGTGAAATCGATTTCGTGGAGATCAACTGCAATCATTTCTTCCGGTACGGAACCGACACCGACCTCGCGCGGCTCTCAGGCTGGCCGCAAGAGATGGGATATATGGGCGGCAAGGGGATGGCGCTGTGGTTCATGAACCTCTACTACCGCATGCTCGGCTGCGGGTTCCCGCTTAAGCTCACCGCCGGCTCGGCGTACGGCATCCGCCCCTCCCCCGCCGGGTTCAACCGAGTGTATGTGAAGATGGACAAGTTCTCGGTCAAGAGCTTTTGGGCAGGTCTCAAGGCCGGGCGGAGCTTCACCACCAATGGCCCAGTCCTCGACCTTAAGGTGAACGGGGAACACGGTCCCGGATCCATCCTCTCCCTCGATCCCGGTCAAAAGGTGAGGGTGTCCTGCAAGGTTCGGAGTCGGATCGAACTGGAGGAAGTGGAACTCCTGGTCAATGGTCGCGTGGCCCATCGCGTTTCCGGCGAGGGTCGCTCGGAGATAACGTTTGAGCTCGACCTCGACCTTGGCGAGAGCTCCTGGATCGCCTTGCGCGCCTTCGAGAGAGCTCATCCGGCGGTCTTGTTTGGTCACACAAACCCCATTTATGTCCTCAAGGATGGAAGGAACGTGGCCATCAGCGAGGATGCGCGCCGGCTGCTGGAAAGGGTGGACCGCCTGATCGACCACACCGAGAAACTGGAAGGCTTTAAGCAGGAGAGCCACCGCGAGGAGACCCTCAAGGCGTACCGTCAAGCGCGCGAGGTCTACTCGCGGATTGCTGGGGAACGCGCCAGGGCGCCCTGAATCGCGCGGATGAAATTCGGGTCGGTCCCGCAGCACCCGCCGATGAAACGAGCCCCCGCCTCAAGGAGCGCCGGAATGGTCCCGGCGAACTCCTCAGGGGTGGTGCGATACACCGCCTTATCCCCCACCATTTCCGGAAGCCCCGCGTTGGGTTTGATCCAGAGGGGAAGCGGGGTGGCCGCGCGAAGCCGGGCGCAGATCGACACAAACCCCTCGATCCCTTGTCCACAGTTGGCCCCAATCACATCCGCGCCCGCCTCGGTGAGCGCCTTGGCCGCCTCCTCGGGTGTCACCCCAGTCATGGTGCGGTCCTTCTTGGACCCGCAGTCGTAGACCATGCAGGCCACCACCGACAGCCCGGTCTCCTTGGCGGCTTGGACCGCGAGCTTGGCCTCGGTGAGCTCGCTCATGGTTTCGATCACGATCGCGTCGGCTCCGCCTTCGGCAAGCGCGGTGGCTTGCTCCACAAAGGCCTTGAGGAGCTCCCCTTCGGTGACTTCCTCGGCCAATAGCATCTTTCCGCTCGGCCCCATGGAAGCAAACACCAGAGCCTCAGCGCCAGCCGCGCGCTTGGAGACCTCCGCTCCGATCCGATTGATTTCGGCCACTTGCTCTCCAAGCCCCGAGCGTTCGAGGATCAGCCGATTGGAGCCGAAGGTGTTGGTCAGAATCACTTGGCTCCCCGCTTGAACATAGGCCCGCGCCACTTCCTCGACCCGTTCCGGGTGCAGAAGGTTCCAGGAGTCCGGACATTCTCCGACCTCCAGACCCCGCGCCTGGAGCTGGGTCCCCCACGCGCCATCAGTGACGATGGGACCTCCGGACAACAATTCATCGATGAATCGTGACAAGGCTGCCTCCCGGCGTGAGGAATTATTGTCAATATCTTACCACAATGACACTTCAACAGGCAAAGCCTCTTTCAGTCTCGGGTCGGGAAATGAGATGGGTCTGGGAATCCACCCGAGGCCGGTTAGAATTCCCTTCAATCCATGCCTTCCTCCACGCCTCCACTTGAGACCTCCTACCGCGTGGTTCACATCTCCGACCTCCACATCTGGCGGATTCCAGCCAATCCACTCCTCTGGCGCGGGAAGCGTCTGCTGGGTTTGTCCAACCTGGTTTTGCGTCGTGGACGGCGATTCCGGCGGGAGGCGCTTCCGGAGCTGCTCGCTGAGATCGAACGGGACTCCGCCGATCATCTGGTTGTGTCCGGGGACCTGACCACGACCTCCCTGGACTTGGAGTTCGAGGATTTTGGAAAGGCATTCGATGGCTGGTTGGGGGATCCCTCCCGGGCCACCTTGGTCCCCGGAAATCATGACCGCTACACCCGTCCCGCGGTCCGTGAAAGAGTCTTCGAGCGTCACTTCTCCCCGCATTGCGGGGAGGGAGACTTCCCCTTTCGGAAGGAACTGGCTCCCGGATTGGCTCTGATTGGGTTTGACCCCTGCCGACCGAACCCCTTCAGCGCACGGGGAGAGGCGCCCGGGGAGGCGCTTGCGTCCCTGACACGCCTGCTTGGAGAGGAGCGCTCCCGTGGGACACAAGCCCTCTTGTTTGTCTGCCATTACCCCGCTGAGGCGCCCGCGAAGCACCGGAGGCATCTCAAGGGGCATGATCTCGTCAATGGGGAGGAGCTCTTGGCTCTGTTTCAGGGCTTCCCGATCCCCACTTGGTGGTTGCATGGTCATATCCACCATCCTTGGAGCCACCGCAGCCGGCTCGCCCCTAACCTCACCTATCTCAATCCCGGCTCCCCGATCCTCCGTCGAGAGGGGAAGATCTCCCTGGGTCGCTGGGTCCTGGACTGGGATGGGCGGGAGCTGCGCGCGGAATGGCGCTCGCTTCCTCACTCGGCATCCGAACTTGAGTCCGAGGGCTAGACAAAAAAAAGAGGCAGACCCGGCTCCGTGGTCTGCCTTGAGTGGGTTTGAACCGAAGGTTGCATGAGGTGGGACAACCTTCGGGTCGGCTGTGCGAAGGATCGGCGGAGGCGGATTTCCCGCTCCACCGTGTTGTTCCTCAGATAAAACCCTCCACATACGAGCGCACCATCGGACGGCGCAGCTTGCGCAAGGCTTGCTCTTCGATGCGCCGAACTCCCTCGGCGGAAAGCCCGATCAGCCTTCCGATCTGGCGCAGCGAAAGACCGCGCTGCTCGCCGCGCAAGCCGAAGCGGTGATTCAGCACATCGCGCTCTTTCTTCGAGAGCACGCGCATGGCCATGTTGAGCTGCCGTTTCATCTCGGTCTGGGCGATGTGGTTCTGTGGATGATCGGACTTCTCGTCCTGGAGAACCTGAAGCAGATTCGGGGTGTCCTCCTCGGCGGACTGGTCAAGCGAGAGGAACGTGGCATCCACGGTCTGCATATCCTCAATCGCCTTGGCCTTGATCTTGAGGCCCTTGGCGATTTCGGACACCTTGGGGGAACGTCCGTTCTTGGACTCGAACTGCATTCGGAAAATCTTGATCTTTCGAATCAGCTCCTGCTTGTTGGCCGGAACACGGATCGGCTGGCTCTTCTGCTCAATGGCGCGTTGGATCGCAAGCCGAATCCACCATGAGACATAGGTGGTGAGACGGAACCCCTTTTCGGGGTCGAACCGCTCAATCCCCTCCAGGAGTCCCAGATTGCCCTCCTGGATCAGGTCTTCAAGCGAAAGCCCCTGGCTCGAATAGGGGATGGCCATTTTCACAACAAATCGGAGGTTCGCCTCCACCAACCTGCGTTTGGCCTCTGCGTTGCCCTGTTTCACCTGGCGGGAAAGTTCCCGCTCCTCGGCCGCTGTCAAAAGAGGGGTCTGGGAGATTTCGTGGTAGTACCTCTTCAAGCAGAACCCTTCGGAGTTCATCGGTTGCTCCTCCTGTCCCTGGTGACCGGAAGTTGAGCAACCGCTATACCAACTTGTCTGTCAACTTTTTGTTGGTTCTGGGATGATTTGGAAGGGCTTGAAAAGACTTAGGTTAGGAGGGGTCTCCGAGAAATTCGAGGGGAAAAGCATGGGTAAGGTCTGTCCCATCCCGGTATCTTTTCGTGATATGGCGGGGCGTTCAGTGTGAGATATCTCTCACAGCGAGTGCGGGAAACCCGGCACCCCTCGACCCTCAGGCGGACTTTCGGGTAGGGTTCCGGAACGGAGCCGCTCATGAAAGACCCGAAGGACTCGTGCGTCTACATCCTATCCGCGATGAAGGTGTCTCAATTCCCCACGGACTGCCTTCCGGAGGTGGCTTTTTCGGGGCGCTCGAATGTGGGGAAGTCGAGCCTGCTCAACCTGCTCACTCAGCAGAACGGCTTGGCGAAGGTCTCAAAGACGCCCGGAAAGACCCGTGCGGTGAATTTCTTCGATGTGGGCGGGGAGTGGCGCCTGGTGGATCTTCCCGGGTATGGGTATGCCAAGCGCTCCAAGGCGGAGAGCGAAAGCTGGCGAAACACGATCGATGCCTATCTGACCGAACGTCCCAACCTGGTCGCGGTGATCCAACTGATCGACTCCCGACATGATCCGACAGCGTTGGACCTTCAGATGATGGAGTGGCTCGCTTCGAGCGGAAAGCCGACCATCATCGCCCTCACCAAGGTCGACAAACTCGGAAAGAACCCCCGACGGACCCTCCCGGCAACCTTCAAGAAGACTTGGCTGGAAGGGCTCCCCTGGGCCGTGATTGCGACTTCGGCAACCGAGCGAACCGGCAGGGGCGAGCTCCTGGCCGCGATTCAGGCCGCGCTATCCACCCACGCGGCCTGAACAAACACACGACGGGCACCCCGCCCATATTCGCGGGACCAGCCGATCAGGTCGGTCCTCTGTAGTACCCCCGAACCCGCTCATACCCGTTCACGCAGTAATTCCCGGTGCGAATCTCCCCGCCGAGTTGCATGATGTCTCCGTTGGAGCTGGTCCCATTGGTGGGGGTGTAGTCCGTCCAGGCCCATTTCGAGCTATCCAAACAGGGGTCTGCTCCTTCATCCGCACAGAGCGTCCAGTAATCCCCGCATGGGAAGTCATCATTAACATCCGGACCGAAACTGGCCAATCCAAAGGCGTGGATCTTGGGTCTGGGTAACAAGACCGAGAAAATGCGCCCGGGTCCCGTCGATGCCATCTCCCACCCAATCTCGTCTCCGTTGGGGTCGAGAAGTCCACCCGCCAAGGCAAACGGCTCTTCAGGAACAGAGGGGAGATACTTCAAGGGCGTGGTGAGTTGATAGAGCCCCTTTTGAGAGTTGTCATCGGGATCATGGTCCTCAGGGTACACCCCGAAGTCAGTCCGATAGGACTCCATCGCGGTGGCGATGGTCCTCGCGTTCCCCTTGGCCTTGGCCACCTTGGCGCGCACCTGGGCCTCCAAGAAATTCGGCAAGGCGATGGCGATGAGAATCAAGATGATGGCGATAACGATTAAGAGCTCGATTAGAGTGAAACCTCGCCGCTTGGTTCCAGACTGCTCCGTCAATCCATTCTTTTGCATGGCCGTCGTTTTCTCCCGGGGCGTGATCAAGCCCCTATCCAAAGAGGAGAAGGATCACTCTCCTTCTCCAGAATATGGCAGCACAGTTGTGCCCGTCTCCCAGCGCACGCCCGGGTAAGTGGCGCCTCCCCCGGGGGTTATGGGAGTGCTCCGAGCCCGCTTGTATTCCCCAACCGACCGATAGATGTCGCCCCGGCTACTCGTTCCGTTGGTCGGATTGTAAATCCCCAAAACCGTGTCGTATGGAAAATCATCGTTTCCGTTTGTGCTGTCGTTGTGGTCCGGTCCAATGCTGAAGGTCAGGTAGGCGTGAATGCACTGGGCCACCTTCCACTTCCTGAGCGCAGGGTTGCTGTAAACCCCACAGGCCGCGGCATCCGTTCCGGACCCACCCTCGTAGTAGAGCGCCCGGTTACGATAGACCCCGCCCCCTTCGACGTTTCCGGTGTCCACGTTCTCCCCAAACGGGTCGGTTGGGAGGGCCGTGAGGTACTTGATCGGGCTGGTGAGCTGGGTGTAACCGTTCTGGTTTCCCGCCGTCGGATGCGGCCAGATGGAATCGTGATCCCTGGGATACCCGCCCCAATCCAGCCTGTAGGACTCCAGGGCCGTCGCGTAGGTGCGGATTTCACCCTTCGCCTTGGTGACCCGAGCTCGAACCTGAGCCTCCAGGAAGTTTGGTAGGGCGATCGCAATGAGGATCAAAACGATGGCTATAACGATTAAGAGCTCGATGAGAGTGAAACCTTGGCGCCGGGCCGCGGCGCCCTTCCTGAACTGATGCATGACTTTTCCTGCCTCCGGTAAATGAATGAAGACGACTTTTTCCCGCCACCCCTAGGCTAAGTCGCGGGACACTCCTTGAACCGTCTCCATGTTAAGATCATGTTGGGCGCATCCGCAAGGTGCGTGTTCATTTTTTTTGGGAGCTCCCCTTCCTGAGGGACTCGCAAATCCGCTCCCCCATCGCTTTCATGTTTTCCAGATACCCCTCGGCCAGGGGATCCAGGGTGACCACCGAAAGCCCGACCTCTTCAGCGATCTTCCCCGCGGTCCGCGAGGAGAACTGCGGCTGAATGAAAAGCGCGCGTGCCTGTTCGCGGCGCATGGCCGTAAGGGTCGCGGCCAATTGGCGGGGTCCCGGCTCCTTCCCCTCCACCTCAATGGCGACCTGGCGAATTCCCCGCTCCTCCAGGAGGTAGCCGAAGGCCGGATGAAACACATACACCTTCTGTCCACGAAACGGTGCAAGGAGTTCGTCGAGCTGTCTCCCAACCTCCTCCAGCTCCGCCTGATAGTCGGCCCCGTTCCGCTTAAACTCCTCGGCATGCGCCGGGTCCTTCAGACAAAGCGTCCGGACGATGCTCTCCAACATCCGAGAGACCCGTCTCGGGTCCAACCACAGGTGCGGATCCGGCTTCCCTTTCCCTGGCTCTCCCCCGGTCCACAACACCGGGAGCCCCTCTTGGGTGTTGACCACATCCAGCCCCTCAATGGTGAAAGCAAGACGTGTAGAGAGAGCCTCCTCGAACGGAACGCCGATCCGAAAGTAAAGATCGGCCACTGCAAGCCGGGCCATCTGTTTCGGCGTCGGATCATAGGTGTGATGGGAGCGCCCCGGCCCCACCAGAGCCTCGACCTCCACATGGGATCCGCCCACACGTGTCACAAATTCAATCTGGGGAGGGATGCTGACGATGACCCGCGACGGACGGTCGGGATTGGGCTCTCCATGCGCCGACTGGAACCCTGCCAGAAAAGAAAAAAGGAGTGCGAGGAAACCACGCATGCGTGCCGGCGGGCCTGAACCTTGCCTTGCCGCCTTTATTGATAATTGGTTATCAGAAAGAAATCAACCGGCTTGGGCGCGGAGATTCGTCAGGTCTTGAGGTTCTGAAGGACCACCTTGCGCATCACCGCCTCGGGCGCGGACTGTCCGGTGAAGAGCTCGAATTGGGCCACCGCCTGGTGGATGAACATCTCGACCCCGGAGATCACCCGGCACTTCTTCTCCTTGGCCTCACGGAGCAAGCGGGTCTCCTTGGGGTTATAGACAATGTCGAAAACCACCAGAGGGGAGGAAAGGAATTTCTGCGGAACCACCGTTTCATCCACCCTTGGGTGCATCCCGATCGGGGTGCAGTGAATCAGCAGAAGTGTGGTGTCGAGCGCCTTCTTCAACGTCTCCTCGGTGAGCATCGCGCCGTTCACGCGCGCGGAGGACTGCTTGGAGACATGCGCAGCCAGAGCCTTCATCTCATCCTCAACCACGCCGAGGATGTTCATCTTGGAGAGGTCCGATTTCACGGCCAGGGTGCAGGCGATGGCTCGCGCGCCGCCCCCGCTTCCAAGCAGAGTCACCTCGGCCCCCGAGAGCTTGACTCCGGCGGATTCGATCGCGCGCAAGGCTCCGATCCCATCCGTGTTGTATCCCCGCAGGACCCCCTCGTTGTTCACCAGCGTGTTGATCGAGCCGATGCTGGCGGCAACCGGGTCGAGCTCATCCACATGCGCGATGGCGCTGACCTTGTGTGGGATGGTGATGCTGTAACCCCGAATCCCAAGCCCCCGCATCCCCAGAATGGCGTGCTCGATGTTGTCCACCTCAAAGGCGGTGTACACAAAGTTCAGGTTCTTGGCCTGGAAAGCCGCATTATGGATGGCGGGTGAGAGCGAGTGACGGATGGGTTTCCCCAACACCGCGCAAAGCTGTGTGTGCGCGTCGATTTGCATCGGGGGTCTCCTTCTACGAATTTAGCCAATCAATCGGGATGGCGAAGGACTTCACTTGGGCCCTTCACCCTATGGAGCCTATTGCCGAAACAATGTACCAGCTCAAGACTGGATTGGCGATATCCCGCGGATGGGTCGACTCAGGGGAACCCCGAGGTCCCGTCCTAGGGGATGTCAGCCTTTCAGAAAAGAGCGATAAGATAGTTTATTGACTTTCTTTATTTTGTCCGATAATCTCTTTCGGGGATTGCTGAGAAAGGGGGCTCCAACCGGGGAGTCAAACCACATCGAGCCATGGTGCGCCAAGTCAGCCGGGCAATGGTCCAAACCAGACCAGCCTTTTCAAGGTCCTTTCAGCGCTACCTGATCGCCAAGGGTTACCTGACGGTGGACCAGGCGGTCGAGGTGGAAAAGGCCCTCAACACGGGGGATGGCTCTCACACGCTTTCTTCATACCTCGTGGAAAACGGTTACATGTCCGAGGAGGACCTGGCCAAGGCGCTGTCGGACCATCATCAGATCCCTTACATCTCAATCTCGGATTACGAAATCGACCGAGAGATCCTCGATTCGGTCAGCGAGGACATGGCGCGGCGCTACAAGATCATTCCGCTCGACCGGACCGACCGGGTCCTGACCGTGGCGGTGGTCGATCCGGACAACATTCATCACCTCGACGAGATCAAGCTTCGGACCAAGATGGATGTCATGCCGGTGATCTCGCTTCCCAAGGAGATCGAGGCGGCCATCAACAAATACTACGGCTCGCCGGAGCCGCAGGCCGACGAGACCTATGCGAGCCTCTTGGGGGACATGGACGAGGACATCGAGGTGGTCCATGAGCACGAGGAGGATCTGGACGCCGAGGGGATCGAGTCGGCTCCGATCATCCGGCTGGTGAACATGCTGATCTCCGAGGCGATCCGGAGTCGCGCGAGCGACATCCACTTGGAGCCGGAGGAGAAAAGTTTCCGAGTGCGGTATCGGATCGATGGCTCGCTGAAAGAGATGCCTGGAATTCCGAAGAAGATGCAGAACGCGGTGATCAGCCGCCTCAAGATCATCTCCGAGCTCGACATCGCGGAACGTCGCAAGCCGCAGGATGGCCGCTTCAAGATGAAGCTCGACAATCGGGTGGTCGATTTTCGCGTGTCCACGGTCCCGACGGTCCACGGCGAAAAGGTGGTCATGCGGTTGCTCGACAAGCGCAACCTGCAGCTCGACCTCACCAAGCTTGGCTTCGAGCCGGAGGCGCTCGAGAAATTCGAGCGCGCGATCCGCCGCCCCTACGGGATGATCATCGTGACCGGCCCCACCGGGAGCGGGAAATCCACTACGCTGTACTCAGCCCTGTCGCGCATCAACGACCCGGCCAAGAACATCATGACCGCCGAGGACCCGGTGGAATACCAGCTCGGGGGGATCAACCAGGTGCACGCCCGCCCGGACATCGGGATGGGCTTTGCCGAGGTGTTGCGCTCGTTCCTTCGTCAGGATCCCGACATCATCATGGTGGGGGAGATCCGCGACCACGAGACCGCCTCGATTTCAATCAAGGCCGCGCTCACCGGCCACCTGGTGCTATCCACGCTTCACACCAACGACGCCCCCAGCAGCCTGAATCGCCTTGTGGACATGGGCATCGAACCGTTCCTGGTGGGCGCCAGCCTGATCCTGGTGGTGGCGCAACGTCTGGCCCGGAAGATTTGCCCGATGTGCAAGGAGGCCTACAAGCCCAGCCGCGAGCTCCTGGAGCAGCTCGGCGTGGACCCCTCCCTAGCGGGGACCCTGACATTTTACGAGGGTAGAGGTTGCGCCAACTGCAGCGACACCGGATACCGCGGGCGGCTGGCGCTGTATGAGGTCATGGAGATGGACGAGGAGCTCTCGGATGCCGCGATCAAGCGACTCTCCAACTACGAGATCAAGCAGATCGCCAGGAAAAACGGCATGAAATCGCTCCGGGATAGTGGGATTGTGAAGGTTATCGAGGGACTGACCACGGTGAGCGAGGTCTTGAGCGTGACCTTTGAGAACTGATTCGAGAGACTGAGATCGGGAGGGATCCAGGATGGCTTCCTTTGTATACACCGCGAGAGACCGTTCTTCAGGTCAGACAGTCGAGGGGGCGATTGAGGCCGCCAATCAGATCGAGGGAATGGGGTTGCTGCGCGAGCGGGGACTCTTGGTCACCTCGATCAAGGAGGGCAAGGCCAAGGCCGCCGCGGCCGCGGCCAAGAAGGCGCGCTCGCGGCGCAAGAAGAAGATCACTATCGACGACAAAGTCATCTTCAGCCGTCAAATGGCCACGATGATCAACGCGGGGTTGCCGCTGATCGAGGGTCTCTCGATTCTCGGCGAGAACGTGGAAAACGCCTCCTTCGCGGAGATCATCAAGCAGATCGAAAAGGACGTGGAGGGGGGGGACACGCTCACCGACGCGATGGCCAAGCACCCCAAGGTGTTCGACACCCTGTATGTCAGCCTCATCCGAGCGGGCGAAGCGGCGGGCATGTTGGATCAGATACTCCTTCAGCTCTCGACTTACCTGGAGAAGGCCGCGACCCTCCAGCGAAAGGTCAAGTCGGCCATGATCTATCCCTCGGTGATTGTGAGCGTTGCCTTCGCGGTGGTGGCGCTTCTCATGATCAAGGTGATCCCGGTCTTCGCGGATATCTTCGAATCCTTCGACGCCGAGCTCCCGGGACCGACCAAGTTCATGATCGGGGTGAGTTTCTTCTGCCAGAAATGGGCGCTGGCCATCGCCCTGGGCGGAATTGTGTTCGTGTTCCTCTTCAGGCGGTACATTTCCACCAAGAAGGGACGCTACCAGTTCGACTCCTCCCTCCTCAAGATGCCGGTGCTGGGCGAGCTTTTTCAGAAGGTCGCCATCGCGAAATTCACTCGGACCTTCAGCACGCTGCTGCGCTCCGGGGTGAACATCATCCTGTCGCTGGAGATTGTGGCCAAAAGCTCCGGCAACTCGGTGGTCGAGGAGGCGGTCCTCCGGGTTCGGAACAGCATCAAGGAGGGGGAGTCCATCGCGGGTCCCCTTAAACAGTGTTCGGTGTTCCCGGCGATGGTGGTGCGCATGATCGACATCGGGGAGCGGACTGGGGCTTTGGACGACATGCTGATCAAGATCGCGGACTACTATGAGGAGCAGGTGGACATCGCGGTCCAGGGACTCACCTCGCTGATGGAGCCTCTCATCATCTGCTTCCTCGGCGTGGTGGTCGGCGGGATCGTGATCTGCATGTTCCTGCCGATGTTCCAGCTCGGGAGCATCGTGGGACACTGAGGCGCGCCGAGTTCGCGGGCGAGATGATTCCCCACTCCAGGCCGACTCTGGACGATTTCGATCTGTCCGTTGCGGGGGAGCTCCTGACAAGCGGACGACTCGCGCGGGGGCAAGTCTGCGAGCGGCTCGAAAGTCTCTTCTGCGGCCGTTTTCTGGACTCCGAGGATCGTGGCCCCTGGAGGGCGCGAGCGGTGTCTTCCGGGACCACCGCGCTGCATGTCGGGCTCTGGGCGCTGTCGAACCTGCGATCCGCTCCGAGCGGAACATGTCCCGGCGAGGTTGTGACCACGGCCCTGGGCTGCAACGCCCTTATCCACGCCATCCACGCCGTGGGGGCGCGCCCAGTCCTGGTGGACACTCTCCCGGACGGGAATCCGGATGCCGAGAAGGCGGCGGAGCGGGTCACGAGTGAAACCCTGGCCGTGCTTGCGCCTCACCTGTACGGGAATCCGGTCGATCTTTCACCTCTGCTCTCTCTTGACGCACCCATCTTTGAAGATTGCGCGCAATGCTTCGGAACCGATGGACCGAATGGTCGAGTCGGCGCCCGCGGGGCATTGATGATGACTTCCTTCTACGCCACTAAACTGATTTGCACCGGCCAAGGGGGCTTGGTGGCAACCGACGACTCGGAGCTGATCGAGGAGATCCGGGATCTGTGCGAGTACGACCACAGGGAGGACGCGAAGGCTCGCTGGAACATGAACCTCTCAGACTGGTGCGCTCAGCTCGCCCTCCCCCAGCTGCAATCCCATGCCGAGAACCTCCAACAACGGAGACAGATCGCCGGCCGTTACACCGAAGCCTTTGCGGACCTTCGCGAGAAACTCGAGGTCCCTGAACCTTGTCCCGGTCATGTCTGGTATCGGTATGTCCTGCTCACCCCCGAGGCTTCCGAGGCGTGGATCGAGGATTTGGTCTCTCAGGGGATCGAGACCAAACGCCCGGTGTATGCGCCCCTTCAGCGGACCTTTGGCTTGTCCGGTAGGTTTCCGGTCGCGGAGGACCACTGGCGACGGAGCCTTTCCCTTCCCATCTACCCAACACTGACAGAAGGGGAACAGGAACAGGTCATTGAGGCGGTGAAACGCGCCGCCGGGAGGCTCCTATAGGTACGGACCGCGAGCCACGTCTGTCATTGTCGAGGCGGCAGTAATTTGATAAATTGTTGTTTTGCACGGTCAGCCCCGGATGAGGTCCATGGGGACTCGGTGTGAACCTTTCCGCCGAGGGGACCGCTCAAAGGGGTTTGTGAATCGGTGAGGTGGTCTGGGATGCATCCTTTCGCTCGGACGGGGGAGCCGGGTGGACGAGAGTCCCGCGATAAAAGGCTGTCGGACGAGCATCCGGAGGTTCACCTCTCTTCGGACGGGGATCCTTCTGTTTCTTGCGTTCATGAACATCTGGGTCTTGTTCGCTGGGTGCGGCCTGGGCGAACGGCGTCGGTCTGGGGTTTACCACACAGTCCGCCCGGGTGAGACCCTCTCTGGAATTGCCTCAGCCTATGGGACGGGAACGGCCGAATTGGCGAGGGCCAACGGCATCATCGATCCCAATGTGCTCCGGGCCGGGCAGCGATTGTGGATCCCGGGTGGACAGGCTCCACAGTGCAGCTCGCTCGATCCAATCGGCCTCGGCTCGAAGGGGATTCCCTTGGGCCTGGGGAGCGGCAAGGGGCGAGCGGCCAAAGGGTATATGAATTGGCCGATCCAGGGCGAAAGAGTGCTGACAAGCCGCTTCGGGCCGCGGTGGGGAAGGCTCCATAAGGGAGTTGATTTCGCCGCTCCCCCGGGAACCCCTGTGACCGCCGCGCGGCGGGGGCAGGTGGCTCATGTCGGAAGAGCCGGCGAGGGACCGGGAAGGTCCTATGGGAATTATCTGGTCCTACACCACGGGGATGGGCTGTACACCCTCTACGCCCATCTGAAATCGGTGAAGGCGCGGAAGGGACAGTGGGTCTCCACCGGGGATAGAATTGGAGAGGTTGGGTCCACGGGACGCTCCACGGGACCGCACCTCCACTTTGAAGTGATTGAAGGGATTGTTGAGGTTGACCCGCTCGCCTACCTCCCGGCGGCGTGAGGGCCTCCGCGACTCCCCTTTTGGCCACGGCAAGAGAACGGGAATGGCTCGAGATCCGCAAATTCAGGAACTCCTTCTGCGCGTGGACTTGGTGGATTTGATCGGCGGATATCTCAAACTGACCAGGTCCGGGCGGAGCTTCAAGGGGTTGTGCCCTTTTCACGCGGAAAAGACCCCCTCGTTCCATGTGTATCCCACCGATGGCGCCAAGCCGGGCTTCTACCACTGCTTCGGCTGCAAGAAGGGTGGGGACGCCCTTTCGTTCCTGGTGGAACGAGATGGCTTGAGCTTTCAGGAGGCGCTTGAACAGCTCGCCAGACGGGTGGGATTCGAGATCCGCCACACCTCAAGCGAGGGACGGCGAAAGTCTCAGAACCGGTTTGAGCTGCTGAATCAGTGCCAGTCCCATTTTCGCGCCAACCTCCGGCATTCGGAGCGGGGGCGAGCGGCGCGTGAGTACCTGGAACGGCGCCGGGTGGGTTCCGAGCTCTCGGACCGCTTCGGAATCGGGTTCGCCACCGATGCCTGGGAGGGGCTTGCTCAGCTGCTGTCCTCCTCGAGGGAGTCGCTTGCGCTCGCGGTGGATCAGGGCTTGGTCAGGAAAAGGGACAACGCTCCGGGGTACTATGACTTCTTCAGGAATCGGCTCATGTTCCCGATCCACAACGCGGCGGGGCAGATCATCGCCTTCGCCGGAAGGGACCTTTCGGGGGAAACCGGCGCCAAGTACATCAACACCCCGGAAACCGACCTGTTCAAGAAAGGGCGGGTTCTTTACGGCCTCCACCAGGCGCGCGCGCGGATCAAGGAAAACCACCGCGCCATCCTGGTGGAGGGGTATTTCGACGCCATCCGGATGCACGCCGCCGGGTTCGAGGAGACAGTCGCTCCCATGGGGACCGCGGTGACGCGGGAGCATTTCGAGGCCCTGGAGCGAATCGCGGATGAGGTGATCCTGCTCTTTGATGGCGATCCCGCGGGGCGAGCCGCGGCGGCTCGGAGCCTCCATCAGGCGTGGGACCTGAACGTGAGGACTTTGGTAGCCTTACTTCCGCCAGGGGTGGATCCGGATGAGTTCCTGCTCGCTCATCCGAAGGAGGAAATGGAGTCCATTCTGGACTTGTCCCAACCCGCTTTCGCCTATTTTGTCGATAGCGTGGTTGAGCAGCATGGGCCCGACTCGCCGGAAGCGGTGCGCAAGACCATCGCCACAGTCTTCGAATCGCTTTCGGAGGTGCGCTCAATGAGCGCTCTGGAGTACCGTCTACGGGAGCTCGCGGAACGCCTCGACATCTCCCTTGAGGCGCTCCGTCAAGATTGGACTCAGTTCGCTCGGTCCCGGACGAAAAGGAAGGTCGGGAACGAGCCGACGGAGGGGCCGATAGGAGCTGTTTCGGCGGGGGAGGGGGCGGTCGCGGACTCCCGGCTGCGCGAGGCGCGCCGCGGACTTCATACCCTTCTCCTCCAGGATGAGGGTAAAATGGAGGAGAAATCGGGGGTCAACCTCGGAAGCCACCCCCGCGCGCGGGAGAGACTCAAGGAAATGCTGGAGATTCTTCCCCAGGATGCCGAGGATGGCTTGGCGCTCTTTCTGAAGGCCTACCTGGAGGAGGGTCAGCCCTCGGCCCGACGTGTCTGGGATGAGCGCGGGGCGGATGAGCTGGTTTGGGAGGTTGAGGCCATCCTGCGTGAGGAGCGGATTCCGGAAAACCCGCTGAGAACCCTCGAGGATTACGCCGACACCTTGCGTGTCGCTCACCTGGACGCCCAGATACGGAGTCACACGGTGGAGCTCAGGGCCGCGGAGCGTTCCTCGCGGTGGGATGATGTGGGGCGACTGGCTTCAAGGTTGGACGAGCTGGTCAAGGAAAAGAAATCGATTTTGTCCAAGTGCAGGGAGGTCCGGTAAAGGCAATGCCCACGGCAAAGAAGAAGACGGTGAAGAAAGCGGCGGCCAAGAAGAAGGTCGCCCCGAAAAAGGCGGCGGCCAAGGCGCCCTCAAAGCAGAGTTCGCCAAAGCGGGCCAAGGTCGACAAGCCGGTCAAGGCCTTGGCTCCCGCGAAGAAGCAGGTCGCCAAACCCAAGGCTTCCGCCCCTGCCTCCAAGGCCCAGCCAGTCCGTGAGCGACAGGACTCCAAGCCCCCATCCGCCAAGGTGCGTGAGTCGCTCACCGGCGACATGGAGAAGCTGCTGGAGATCTTCAAGACCCAAGGGCACCTGACCTACGACGATGTCAACCGGGTGCTCACCGAGGAAATGGTCACGGTGGATGAGCTCGACCGGATCCACAAATTCCTCGAGGACCGGAAGATCCCGATCCACGACACCTACACGGATGAGAAACGCGCCAAGGCATCCGCCCGCCAGGTCCTGCCGGAGAAGGACGCCCTGGTTCCCCGCACGGTCACCGAGCGAACTCGCGTGGATGATCCCGTGCGCCTGTATCTGCGCGAGATGGGGCGGGTCCAGCTCCTCAATCGCGAGGAAGAGGTGCTGCTCGCCAAGAAGATCGAGGATGGCCGCTTCAAGGTCTGCCGCGCCATCGCCTGGTCCAAGCTCACCATCGATAAGATGGAGGAGATCATCCAGGGAATCGAGAATTTCCTGACTCAGAGCCAGCTTCCCGAGCCGGAGGGGACGGAACCCGATCCCGAGGCCGCCCAGGAGGAGAGCGCGCCGGTTGAGGAGCCGCAGGAAATCCTCCCCAAGGTCAAGATCGAGGATGTCCTTCAGAACTATGTCACCCACCAGGATGACCAGGAGATCGACCGGGATGAAATCCTCGCCGACCTCAAGGTGAAGCTCAAGCAGCTCAAACGAACCGCCGCCGAGCTCACCAAGCTCAATGACGGTGTCCGGCTTGGGAAGCTTTCAACCTCCGAGCGCAATAAGCTCCTCCGCGAGGCCCGTAAGAAAGAGGAGCGCGCGGGTCACATCCTGATCAACATGCGCTTCGACCACGAGCTCCTGGGCCGGGTGGCCGAGCAGATTCGGATCGAGCATGGCAAGGCGCGCCGCCTCCAGGATGAAATCGACGCGATCGACCGTCGTCTCAAACCCCATGACCTGAACGCCGCCAAGCTGGTGGCGGAGGTGAACAAGCTCGCCCCGGAGGGCGGCCGGAAGACCCAGATGGAGGAGCGACTGCGCAAGGACCGCTCCCAGCTCTTCCGCGAGCGCGACCGGATTCTGGAACTTCAGGTCGGGATCCGCGAGGTCGAGGACCGCACCGGCATGAGCATGGAGGACCTCAAGCGGGTCGATCAGGAAATCGCCCTTGGCGAGGAAGTGGCCCGTTCCGCGAAGAATGAGGTGGTGGAGGCCAATCTTCGCCTGGTGGTCAGCATCGCCAAGAATTACACCAACCGCGGGCTACAGTTTCTGGACCTGATCCAAGAGGGCAACATCGGCCTGATGCGCGCGGTGGACAAGTTCGAGTACCGTCGCGGCTACAAATTCTCAACCTACGCCACCTGGTGGATTCGTCAGGCGGTGACTCGCGCCATCGCGGACCAGGCGCGCACCATCCGGATCCCGGTCCACATGATCGAGACCATCAACAAGATGACCCGGGTGAGCCGTCGATTGGTTCAGGAGCTGGGGCGCGAACCGACCCCCGAGGAGATCGCGGAGCGGATGGACATGCCCGCGGACAAGGTCCGCGCGGTGTTCAAGATCAGCCAGCAGCCGGTGGCGTTGGAGACTCCCATCGGGGATGAGGGCGACACGAGCTTCGGGGATTTCATCCCGGACACTCGGGTCATTTCGCCCTCAACCGCCACGACCGACAATATCATGCAGTCGCAGTTGGAAGACATCCTCTCGACCCTCACCGAGCGCGAGGAAACGGTCATTCGCCTGCGTTTCGGGATCGGGGATGGGTATCCGCGCACGCTGGAGGAGGTCGGCAACAAATTCGGCGTCACCCGCGAGCGCGTGCGGCAGATCGAAACCAAGGCGCTCCGCAAGCTGCGCCACCCGACCCGGAGCCGGAAGCTGCGGGAGTATTTGGATTGAGGGGAGCGTACCGGTTCTTCCCTCTGTTTCCGACCACCGCGTGGCTCCAACCATGTCCGAAGCGTTCCCTCATGGTCGCGGCGCGGTAGGGAGGCCGCGCTCCAAGCTAGCGGGAGGTCCGTTTTCTGGGCTGACTGAGCCTACATCCACCTCCGCAGCGCCTCGGCGGTCCTGGCGACCGCCTCTTCATCCGGGAGCGCGTTGAGCTCTTCATTGAACGGCTCGACCGTCACCGGGCCGTCGTACCCGATGCCGCGAAGGCCATCGAAAAAGGAAACCAAATCGATCACCCCGGTGTTCCCGGGAAGACAGCGGCGGTTGTCGGGGAGCTCGTCGGTGGGAGTCCCCTCGGGACTGTCATTGACATGGACATCGACCACAAGGCTGTTGTCCAGCAGATCAAAGAGCGCTGGCGTGCCATGCGAGGTATGCCAGTGCCAGGCGTCCAGCAACAGCCCGGTGCCCGGTATTCCAATCGCTTCCGCAAGTTCGAGCATCCGTTCCGCCGTGAAGATCCCATCGCTCTCCAGCCCAAGGTCACGCCGGATTGTCTTCGGCCCCAAGAACTCCAGCCCCAGGCGAATCCCATTCTCCACCAGGACTTGAGCGCACTTTCCCAGACGGTCCCTGAGGAGCTCGAAATATTCGGCCTCGCTCATCCCTTTCCTTCCAGGCAGAACCCAAGTCGAGCAACGCTGGACCCCGACCGCGGCCATCGCGCGGGCCTGGGCGGGGAATCCCAGGATGTCCCGCTCAAACGCGGCGTCCTCATTGCGGTAATCCACGGGCAGTCCGAACACCGAGGGCTGGATCGAATACGATTGCAGCAGAGCGGAAGTCCTCTCGGGGCCGTTCAAGATGACCTCTTGGAGCGGAACGGAGACCCCCTCGAATCCATACTTCGCGGCCCATGCGACCACCTGCTCAAAAGAGGCGCTGACTCCAATCGCGCCGCCATCCAGGGAACGAAACATGTTGGGGCCTCCTCTTGGTTATGGGTGCAGATAAGCCGCCACTCCCGACAGGACCTTGGGGAAGAAGTCGGTGGATTTCTGCGGCATGCGGTGTCCGCTCTCGGCCACTCGCTTGACTTCCTCGGGTAATGTCCCGCGCAGCAGGAAGGCCACATCGTATCCCCCCTCTGAAAGCCCGCCGGCCACTTCCTCGCCCGTGCGGACATAAGCGATCCGATCGGGCGCGCCCTCTTCCTGGCGAATTCCGAGGAGCTTGCCGAGAAGGACCTGGTGGAGCCACACCACGGGAAGGTCACGGAGCGGCTCAGCCACTTCCGGGGGGAGTAGCGATTTCAGCTTTTCCCGGTCCCGCAGATGGAGCAACCGGATGGAATGGCGCGTGACAAAGGCCAGTGCTTCCCTGCCCTCCTTGGCCCCCGCTAGGGCCATCGCCCCCTCGGTCAGGGTATCGGGAGTCACCATACCTGGAAACTCTTCCACCTCGAAGAAATCCTTGGCGCGCGACAGGAAAGACTCAATGTCGGATTGGGTCACCCCTTTCACGAGGCGATGCGTGGGGAGGATAACCAGTCCCGGATCCTCGATGGCTGTGAAGTAGACCAGGATGTAATCGGATGCCTGTGGGGTGGGATCGCCCGGATTTGCCGCCCGGCATTCATCGCGATAGTTCTGCCCGGTCTCAAAGCGATGATGCCCATCGGCGATCAGGAGCTTCTGGCTTTCGACAACCTCCTTCAGGACTCGGACGGCCTCCGGGGAATCGAGGAGGGCAAGTTCGTTTCGATGCTCATGAAGGTCGGTGAACTCAACCTGCGTCGGGGTCTGCTCAAGTTCCTGAAGGACCTTCCCGCTTGGATCGGAGTAGAGGACAAAGATCGGTTCGGGGGTCCCACGCACCGCGCGGTAAAGGAGCAGACGGTCCGCCTTGTGCTCCGAGAAAGTCCTTTCGTGAGGGAGGACCTCCTCTTCGTCTCTCTCGGGAAGCCGGAGCAGCGCGAAGAACCCGCTTCGCCGGCGGTTTTGGCCGGTGAGGGGGCAAGTGTAGCGCTGACGATAGACCAGGACCTTTTCCCTTTCTTCCTCCTTCAGAACACCCTCGGCCAGCCAGCCGCGAAGGGTCGATGCGGCCTTATCGTGGTATTTGTGGTCGGCGAGACTCGTTCCGATCACGGCGCGGACGAAGTTCTGGGGATGCCTGGCGCGCAGCTCGGCAATCAACTCATCCGTGACCTTATCGTAAGGCGGGCAAACCACCTGAGAAAGAAGCGCGGACTCAAAGGGATAGTGAATGACTTGAAACGGCCTGATTTCCATGAACTGACCTCAATTGTGGCGGCGATCAAAGGAATGCGCGGCAAGGGGAAAGGCTACCACAGGGTCGGTTGGTTCCAAGAGGTGAGTGGCCTTCAGGCGCGGGGGAGCGGCGCGAGGGTCAGCGCCTCCTCAATGGCCTGGATAGTGATGGGCGCGCACCCCTCGGAGCGATTGTTGACCAGAATGTATCCGGGAAGTCGCAGCCGGATGGCCTCGTGACACATGGCGACGACATCGCCGCGCATTTCGGGAAGGACATTCTCGGGAAGGAGTCGGTTATAGGGGCTGAACTTCTTCTTGGCCGCTTCATAACGCATTCCGAGGGGGGTGAGGATGCGCGAGATGACGCGGTCCCCGGCGAATCCCCCTCGCCTCATCTGCTCCGCGAGCGACGGCATCCGGTCCCAATGGTTAAAGACATGGCTCACCCCCGCGGAGCGCAGAATCGAAAAGTAGGGATCTGCCAGGAGTTTGGGTTCCCGAATCTCCACCGCATAGGGGAAGCCTTTCGGAAGGGTGTGCAGGAAGCCCTCCAAGCGTGTGAGAAACCGGCCTGGATTTCGGGCATTCGAGGCTCTGAACTCAAACAGAAAGGCGGCCACGCGCTTCTCGAAACCGGCTTCGAGAAACGGGTTGAGGAACTGTTCGCGGAACAGTTCCACGCTCAGGAAGTTGGGGTTCTCCCTGCCCGCCTCCCGACGCGGATTCCGACTCTGGTCGGTCTTCTCGAAGCGCTCAACGGTAAGCTCATCCCAGACTTTGAAGACCATCGCAAATCGGGGTGGGAGGAATTCAAGCCAGGAGACCAGGGTTCGCGCCTCCGGGGGGGAGTAGAAGGTGAAGTCCGCGCCGACTGTCGAGAATCGTGGGTCGCGAACATACTCGCGAAGGTAATCCGTGGAGTTCCTGTGCTTCTTTGAGTACACGATCCCCACCCACCCGGGATAGGCCCAGGTGCTGGTTCCGAAGTGGATTCTCGAAAGAGGTTCGGCACGGTCTCGCCAAGGGTCCCTGACCGAGTCCTCATCCCAAAGGAGCTCCTGAGGCGCGGGGGTGTGTCTCTTGGGCATGTGCGGGTCCAGGCCATTCTCCTGACAGCGCGGGAGCCCCAAACTCGTCTTGTTGATTAAGGGGCTTAGGCCTATTATTGCGGTGATCCGGTGAAAAGATTAACCCCACTCCTGTGCCTTCTGCTTTCAGCCTCGGCCTCCCTGGCTCAAGAGCCCGCCGGCCCGAAGGTCGCGGACGCCTCCAGCGTGGACAAGATTGTTTTCAAGAACGGCACGGTCTTCGAGGGGCAGATTGTCCAAGGCGCGAAGACTCTGATTGATGATCCGAACCGGTATGAGATCATTCTATCCACGGGGCAGACCGTTTCGATTGAGGACACCGGTCAGATCGATTCGGTGGTGATGGACGGTCAACGACTCGATGATCCGCTCCGCCGAGGCGGACGCGGGAAGCTGCTTGAAATGTTGGAAGCCTATCAGAGCAGGACTTCGGCCATGACCGAGGAGGAAAAGAAGAAGGCCCTGAGCGCCGTCATGGATTGGTTCGTGGGAGATGTGGCCAAGGTGGAGAAGGGACAGACCGAGCCGGTCCCCCTGACCGGCGGGGGTCGGGTGTACGCTGAGGAAGAGGTGCGCCTCAGCCCGGCGGCGCGCGCGCGTTTCCTGGTCGCCGGGCGGCTCAGGCTGGGTCTTGAGGAAGGAACAAGCCTGCAGATCCGGGACCTCCAGGCCGACCCGGCCTCGGGGAGGCTTGCCCTTGAGGTCGAGCTGCTTTCGGGTATTGCCTGGCTTGAATCCGTTTCCACCCAACAGGCGGGAGGGCGGATCGAGGTCCGCGCCGAAGGCCTCCGGATACAAATGGCCGAGGGGCTTTTCCGCGTGGAGCAAGCCGAGGATTCAAGCATTGTCTTGTCCCACTTCCGCGGTCCGGAGGTGGTTGTCGAGCGCATCATGGATGGGCAGCAGATCAATTCGCCCTCCGAAACCCGTTTCACTTTCAGTCCGGACATCCTCCAAGGAAAGGCGCCCTTCAATCCGCTAAGGGAGCGGATCTCGGATTCCAATTCGTGGCTCGAATTCACCTCATGGAAGCCGATGGAAAGCAAGGTGCCGGTACGCTTCACCCTGGTGGGCAAACCCAAGATGGCCCCACAGCCGCCCGCCCCGATCCTCGGGTTGTCCACGGAGCGGTTTGTTTTCCAGGACTTGCAGCCGATCGCGATTTCCGCCTTCGCCCCGCTCATCCAGGCGTACCGCGCGGGCCTGCAGAAATTCATCGCGGACGTGGGCCGTCCCCCCACCGAGGAGGAGGGCCTGGCGGCGCTCCGGACAGCTCCCGCCGGGGTGGACACCTGGAAGGGCCCGTATCTCTCGGCGGACATCCCGGAAACGGACCCGTGGAACCGACCGCTGCGCTATTCCGTGATCCAGACCGCCAACAGCCGCTTGTTCAACCTTTATAGTGTCGGGGAAAACGGCATCGACGAGCAGGGGCTGGGGGACGATCTGCGGTAGGCCCGGCCCATGCCTTCCAGGAAGAACAGTCCGTCACGGGAAGTCGTTTTCGAGCTGACCGGTTATCTGAACCGGGGCGTTCTCACAGAGCTTTCCTCACGACTCGTGAAGGCCGATAGCTCCGCCCCTCCGATCCTTACGCTCAATTGCGCCAATTTGTATTACATGGACAGCTCGGTCATCGGGCTGCTTGTGGAAACCCATCAGCGCCTTGCCGGCGAGGGAAGGACACTCAATCTTCGATGGGTTCCCGACAGCATCGTGAGGGTGATACAGAGCGCCAAGCTGGACAAGATCCTCCATCTTGAGCCGGACCGGCGGAAGGATCGCCTCAATTCCCCCTTCGATTCTCCGCCCGAGCCTGTTCTCGGATCCCTGAAGCGCTGTTGGGAGCTATATGATTGTGGAGCGGAGTCTTGCCGCAATTATTCAAAGCAGGTCTATGATTGTTGGCTCACTCCGAATGTCCCCTGTAAGTCGGTCATCAGCGAGGACCTTCAGCGTGAGATCTCATCCTGTGTCCGCTGCGAGGTTTTCAAGGCCAACATCAACCAATTCGGCCAAATCCATGAGCACATCGAGACCTATGTCCGCCAAGCCGAACAGGCTTACCACAGGGTCTTGGGGGACCGAGAGGGGATTGAGGATAGTCTGCGTCGCATGCGGGCTTACGCGGAAAGCCTGTTTGAGAAGGCCACCGACGCGATCCTGGTGTTCGACGAGAAGAGCGGTGAGATTTGGTCGGCCAACGCCCCGGCTCGTCAACTGCTCGAAATCGATGAACGGGAGCCGACCGGAAAGAGTCTGTTCGCCTATTGTCCCTCGCTTGAGACCGGACCCCGCCCCTGGGTGGAGCCGCCGCTCACCGAAGATTCCCACCACCGCCGCTGGGACCAAGAGTGGATCACTCCCTCCGGCTCAAGGCGCATGATGGAGGTCACGTATTCCCCGGTTTCGCTTCCGCGACGAGGCTCGATCCTGGCCGTCGCGCGGGATGTTTCGCGCCAGCGCAAAACCGATTCCACGCGGGAGGGGGTCCTTGCCGATCTGATGGAATCTCAACGCGCGGTCTCGGGATACATCAGCTGGTCCCTTCAGTTCTCCGAGGCCGAGTCCATTCACTCCCTTGCGCCCAGAATACTGAACGCGTGGCTTGAGGCCCTTCCGATGGCGGACGCCTGCCTCTTGCTGGTTCATGACCGAAAGACGCATCAATTGGTGGTTCGGGGGTCCAAGGGGTATGCCCACCCGGGTCGTCTCTCCATGCTTCGCTTGCTGCCGGGCGAGAGCCTTCCGGGAATCGACGGGAGAATGTTATGGGGGGAATCCGGACACCTCCAGTTTCGCGGCGTGACTCCGGTCATCGACGCCCTCTGGAGGGACAGCCTGGGCGATCGCGCCGGGAAGTCTCAGTCTCTTGTCGAACTCCGGCACGCGGAGACCCTGGTGGGGTTCGCGTTGCTTCACTCCTTTCGGAAGGAAGACGCCTTTCCGGAGGCTGAGTCTCCGCTTACTCGCGCCTTGGCTGAAATGTCCGCGCTGGCGCTTGGTCGCGTGTCGACCCTTGAGGAGCTTCGACATCACGAAACAGGTCTGCTCGAACAGTGGAACTCCCTGCCCGGCGCGGCGATGGTCCTCGAGGAGAGCGGGGCGATTTCCTCCTGGAATCGAGTCGCGGAGACCTGGTTCGGATGGAGTGAAAGCGACGCCAGGGGAAAACCTCTTGGGTTCTTGTTCGGCGACATGGGTCCCATCCTGTGGGCCGGCATCCTCCACGGAATCCAGGAGAATTCCGCCTGGCGCGGTGATGGAGTGGGGATCACTCGGGTCGGAAACCGGGTTCCGCTCCGGATGGAGGCGCGCCGGATCGGCTCCTTGGTGCGTCTTTCCGGGAGGATCCTCGTGTGGATGACCAGGGACGCCACAGTGGAATAGGAGAAACATGGCCATGCAAAAGGTGAAGGTCGGCATTGTCGGCACAGGATTCATCGCGGATATCCACGCCGCCTCGATTCGCATGGTTCCGGAGGCGGAGCTGGTCGCGGTATCCTCCCCCACTCCGGGGAAGGCGCGGAAGTTCGCGGAGGAGCGCGGAATTCCCAAGTGGTTTGAAAATCATCATGACCTGCTTGCCCTGACGGAGATTGACATGGTTCTTGTTTGCGCGCCCAATGACCTGCACGCCCAAGTCACCGTTGACGCCGCGCGCGCCAAGAAGCATGTGGTATGCGAGAAACCGCTGTGCCTGAACCTCGACGAGGCGGACCGCATGATCGCGGCCTGCAAGGACGCGGGAGCGCTGCTGATGTACGCCGAGGAGCTCTGTTTCGCCCCCAAGTATGTCCGCGCGAAGACCCTGGCGGATGAGGGGGCCTTGGGACGGGTCTTCCTGGTCAAGCAGAGCGAGGAGCATTTCGGGCCGCACATGCCTTGGTTTTGGGATGTCAAACGTTCGGGCGGCGGGGTGCTGCTTGACATGGGCTGCCACTCGATTGAGTTCGCGCGCTGGATCTTCGGCAAGCCCGAAGTGAAAACCGTTTCGGCGGTGATGGGGGTCTATGTCCACGCCGACAAAACCCAAGGCGAGGACCACAGCCTGTGCACGATCGAATTCGAGGGAGATCGCGTGGGGCTGGCCGAGAATAGTTGGGCCAAGCAGGGTGGAGTGGATGACCGCTGTGAGATCTACGGTTCGGGTGGGTTCACCCGCGCGGATCTCTTGCGCGGGAGCTCGCTTCTCACCTATAGCGAGAGCGGATACGGCTACGCGGTGGAAAAGGCGGCCACCACTTCCGGCTACACTTTCACGATGTTCGAGGAGATCTGGAACTACGGATTCCCCCAGGAGATGGGGCATTTCTGTCGCTGTGTTCAAGGGGTCGAGAAGCCGCTTGAGACCGGCGAGGATGGACGCGAGGTCCTCAAGATCATTCTCGCCGCGTACCATTCCGCAGGAACGGAGCGCAAGATTGCATGGCCCTACGACCCACCCAAGGTCGCGCGACCGATTGATTTGTGGAAGAAGACGGGTTGAACCCTAACGGGTGGGATTAACCGTTGAAGAGCGCGGCGAGAGCTTCCGGATCGCGGCACTTGCTGTAACCAAGGAACTCCTCCAAATAAGCCTCGGCCTTGGCGCGGTCCGCCGGGCCCGCGAAGGTCCCCTCGCAGGCCGCGCGGATGGCTGCACGGTATTCCTCCAGCGTTCGGACGATCCGGAGGATTCCCGCCTCGATCTGCCAGTCGGCTGGGGTTTCTCCGGAAATCTGGACGGAAATCGCCGGGACCTTTTTCCAGATGGACTCAAGGAGCGCGGTGGAATGGCCTGAAATGGTCGCCGACAAGAGCGGCAGCGCTTCTTGAAGCGGCCCCTCATAGTAGTGGCTGTTGGCGATTGTCCCACACACTCGGCGCAACTCCGGGATCCGCTTTCGATCCCGCGGGTGGGGTTTGATCACAAACTGAATCTCAGGGAACTCGCGAAAGAGCCGGAACGACCAATCGTAGATCCTCTCCATGTCTTGGTGCATTTGGCCCGCGAGCAGGATGATCGGAGCGCGTTTCACCGCGAGCCGGGCCAGATCTCGGTGGGGGGTCGCCTGGTCCAAAAGACGGAACCGTCGCGCGCCGACAACCGACACGATTTCCTCCGGCACCCCATGCCAATCCACGAGCATCCGCTTGACGTTGTCGCCGTAGACACCAAGTGCATCCGGCAACGTAGGGCGCGAAAGGGCCGCCGCGCGCGGATCCATGAGATAGCACCAATGCGAGGGATAGATCGTTCCGTGTTGAAGGGAAACAGTCCGGATGCCCGCCGCCCGCGCGGCGGCGCAGAGAATTCGTCCGTCGGTGTAAACCTCGTCCTTGAGCAAGATTCCCCCGGGGCGGAGCTTCCGGAGCGCGCTCTTGAGGGCCTCATAGCGGAGGACACCACGCATGGCTTCGCGCGGGGCGCGATGGACTGCCGGGAGCGCGATCGGCCCGAAGTCCCAACCTCGATAGCAAAAGGGGGTGGAGGCGGACCCGCGCAACCAGCTCGCGAGTCGCCTAGCGACTCCCCGACACCATCCCTGAGCGCGAAGGGCAGTCCGTAGGCTGATATACGCGAGAGAATGGACTCCTCCCTTTTCCGAGAGGGTTAAGCGAAGGAACTCGGTCCACTCCGCCTCGCGAGCCCGCGAAGGGGGTGAGGCCACCACAAGCGGACGAGCATCCCGGAAGACCTGCTTCTCCAACAGCTCCTCAATAGCATCCGCAAGGTACCGGTGCCTCCCATCCCCAGGAATCTGCCATTCGCTGGGGGCCACCGTGTAGAGCAGTGTCTCCGGGCCAGTGTCTTGGGAACCCCAACTCTTTTCGTTTCGCGCGTAAGGCGCATGAACGAACCATGCGAGAAAGGAGTCCATTCCTTTAATCATTCGCTCAAACAACCCGGCGCTCGGGCGTGGACGGGAGACCATCCGCGCCTCAAGCCCGTTAGCCCTGAGCACGCCCGCAAGCCCCGGTTCATGTCCGAGAATTCGTACCGCGCTGATCTTCCCGGATTGCGCCATCTCCAATGTTCTCTCGGCAAGGAGAAGTCGCGGGAAGGTCCAGAAGTCGGGATACATGACAAGGATATCGGTGAACCAAAGGGCGCTCGCCCCATCCCACTCGAACAGTTCATGCAGACAGAGTCCGGAGGCGTTCGGCGTCGAAAAAAGCGATTGCCACCAGAGACAGGCCTCTTTCCCATCTTTCACATAATTCTCGCCGAAAAACTCGCGCCGGGAGATGCTTGCCGGTATCTCCCCCTCCCCTGAGTCGTTGCACCGGACCCGCAACGTGCTGGGTTCGGACACCCCATTTACAATGTCGGGATCGAAGATCAGTTCAAGCGCTTTGACGGACATGGAGGCGATCAGGGAGAACCAAGGTCAGCGCGCGCGCCAGGCCGAGGCGCAGCCCGCCGGGCAGAAGGAGTCATGATGAGCGGTGGCGCCGAAACCTTCCACCGGCCCGCCGCCGGGGATATGGATTCTGCCGCCGAAAACCGCCGAGCCGATGCCATGACGTGGGAACGGCATCGGAGTTTCGGCGCGCCAGGCGTTTGTTGACGGATTGTAGGCCTCGACCTGGTGGAAGACCCCATTGGGATCAGCGGGGTTCCCTTCCCCACCGAAGACATAGATTTCTCCCCCGAGTTCCGCCGCCGCGATCCCGCCGCGAGGGGTGGGGATCGGCGCGCGCGCGCTCCACATCCCGGCGATGGGGTCAAACATTTCGTTGGCGGAGCGCAATGCGAAACCCGATCTGCCGCTGATCGCGTGGAATTTGCCCTCAAGGGAGGCCGCCGCAAGGTGGTCTCGGGAGGTCGGCATCAATGGGAGCACGGTCCACTCATCTGATTCCGGATCATACTTCGCGAAATCCCTGCCGCGCGCGGTGGGGTACCCGCCCGCCGCGTAGATCAGGCCCTCGATCACCGCCACCCCCATCGCCCCACGCTCGGTCGGCATGTCCGCCTTGTTTGACCAAGAGTTTGAATCGGGGTCATAACAAAAGACCCAGTTCACTCCCGTGAAGTTCTGGCGCAATCCCCCCACGACATACAGTTTCCCGTTGACCGAGGCCGCGCCCACATGATTGATCGGATTCGTGGCCGGGATGGGCAGGACCGCCTCCCATTGATCGCTTGTGGGATCATACCGCTCCACGGTGTTCACGGACTGCGTGTTGGAGTCGAAGCCTCCGACCACATAGATCTTGCCGGCCACCTCGGCGACTCCGACTTCCTGACGGCCCGACGGGAGCGGCGAATGGTCGATCCAGACCCCGGCGCCAGGGGAGGCGCGGGCCGAAAGACCCAATGCGAAAAAAACCAGCACGCGTCGGAATCGCGCGCATTGACTCGCATCCCACATGAGCTTCTCGTCAATCCCTCCCTCACGCCCCGAGGCGCCGCCAGTCCTCGCATCCGATCAGCCGATTCGAGATTGCTTCCCAATCATCCCCAAATCGACCACGATGCACAAGGCGGCGAATTCGCCGGACAGGAGTGTTCCGCCATGGGTGGGAAGCCCTCAATTGTCTGGTTTCACCAAGACTTGCGCCTGAAAGACAATCCGGCGCTGGTCGAGGCGATCAAGCAAGGAGGGGCTGTCATTCCCTTATACATTTGGGAACTCAGCGAGGAGGGCGAATGGGGTCCCGGCGGGGCATCGCGGGTCTGGCTGCATCAGTCACTCAAGTCACTCGACATGTCCTTGCGCGCGAGGGGCTCAGCCTTGGTGCTTCGTCGGGGAGAGTCCATACCAGTGCTCCGCTCGGTGATCCGCGAAACGGGGGCCGATGCTGTTTACTGGAACCGCCGGTATGAACCTCATGCCATAGGGATGGACCAACAGGTCAAGACCGAACTGCGGTCGAATGGGATTCACGCGGAAAGCTTTTGCGCCAGCCTCCTGTTCGAGCCCTGGGACGTGAGAACGCGACAGGGAACCCCATTTAAGGTCTTCACCCCGTTCTGGAAGGCCTGCCTTGCCGCGCCGGACCCGCCTTTTCCTTTGTCCGTTCCGAGCACGATTCCATCGCTCAAACACCGCCCCCAAACTCTTTCATTGGAGGACCTTCGCCTAAAGCCGCAAATGGAGTGGGTTCAGGGGATTTTGAAGGCATGGGATGTTGGAGAAGAAGCCGCCCACAATGCGTTGCTACGTTTCCTGAAACGAGGAATTGGCGTGTATTCCAAGGATCGGGAACGACCTGATCGAACCGGAAGCTCGCGTCTGTCACCCTATCTTCATCATGGGGAACTCAGTCCCCGGACTGTGTGGCATCTGGTCTCCAAGTGGCGGGAAATGCATAAGGGCGGGGTGGAAGCCGCGCAAGACTATCTGCGCGAGCTGATCTGGCGCGAGTTTGCTTACCATCTCCTCTTTCATTTCCCCGAAACCGTGAGCGCGCCGCTACGCGCCGAGTTTGCCGCGTTTCCTTGGAAGCAGGACCGATTCGGTTTGCTGGCTTGGCAGAGGGGAAAGACCGGTTATCCCTTGGTCGACGCGGGGATGCGTGAATTGTGGGCCACGGGCTGGATGCACAATCGAGTCCGGATGGTGGCGGCGTCTTTTCTCACCAAGCACCTCCGCATTCGGTGGCAAGAGGGGGCGAGGTGGTTTTGGGACACGCTCGTGGACGCCGATTTGGCCAACAACACGTTGGGGTGGCAATGGACCGCTGGCTGCGGAGCGGATGCCGCTCCATTCTTTCGGATCTTCAATCCCTCCTCGCAGGGTGAGCGCTTCGACCCGGAAGGGCGGTATGTGCGTCGCTGGGTCCCTGAGCTGGGCGGGCTCCCCGATAGATGGATCCACCGCCCCTGGGAAGCCCCTGCATCCGTTCTTAATGAAGCCGGTGTGACCTTGGGGAAGGATTACCCCTTTCCGATAGTGGACCATGCCATGGCGAGAACCGAAGCCTTGGAAGCCTACCGGGAACTCAGGGCGCGAAACACCTTCTCCACAGGCACAATCCAAAGCTAATCCGCGAACACCGCCACTCGATCCCCAGCGGACACCCCCGAGAGCACCTCAAGCTGACCCTCGCGCTTCCCTTCTCCCAGGTGAACCACTTGGCGCGCCGAGGATGGCTCTCCGCTCATGAGTGTCACGTAACTGAGTTGACCAACCGTTTGAACCGCCTTCTCCGGAACAAAGAGAGAATCTGTCTCGCCGGTTTGGATCACCGCGCGTCCGAACATTCCAGGGTAGACTCGATCATCCAGCGGAAGGGCGATCTTCACGAGAAAGGCGCGCGCCCCTGGCTCGGCCTGGGGGACAATCTCCTCCACTCGCCCCGAGAGCGAACCCCCAAGGGCGTCGATAACCACTTCAATCTCGGCCCCGCGCTGGAGCCTTGTCGCCAGGGATTCCCGGACATAGGTTTCCAAACGCAACTCGGAGGGATCATAAATCCTCAGAAGGGGTTGTCCCGGAATCGCGGTGTCGCCCGGTTCGGCCAAGCGATCCACCACGCGCCCATCCTTTGGCGCGGCGATTCGGGCGTGAGTTTGCGCCACCCGCGCTTCGGCCAACGCTTCCTTGGCGCTGTCCACAAGCGCGGAGGCGACTCGATAGGCCCGTTCCACCCGATCAAATTGAGCGAGAGGGACCACGTTCTGACGGTACAACGCCTGGACTCGGGCGTATTCCTTGCTGGACTCGGCAAGCTGCGCTTGAGCGGCTTCGAGCTGGCGCTCGGCCTGGAGTTCCCGAGCCTCCAGGTCCCGGCTGTCAAGGATGATCAACGGCGACCCCTCTCGGATGGAGTCCCCTGAGCGGACGAGGACATCCTCAATGGTGGCCAGAATCCGGGAGGAAACCGAAATCTCGTGCTTGGCCTCGACCGTTCCCGGAATCCGCTCCACCACCTTCTCGCGGACCGCCTCGACCCGACCTTCGGAGTGCATCGGAAGAACAACTTGGCGTGGCGCTTCAGGCGTGTCGGTTGGCTGGATCTTCTCGGTGAACACCCCAGCGAGATAAGCGACGATCAACACAAGGGCCGCCAAGCCACCCAGCCAAACCAACGCGGTTTTCAGAGCGCGCAGCAGGGATTTCATGATTCCTCCTCCATCGGGACCGGGACTCCATGCCCTGGCTTGTTCTTATAGGCGAGGTTATAGACCACCGGAATTACACCCAAGGTAAACAACGTGGAGGCGGCGATTCCGAAGATGATCGACCAGGCCAGACCCGAGAAGATCGGGTCCAGAGTGATCACCACATTCCCCAGGAAGGTGGTTCCGGCGGTGAGAAAGATCGGGCGCATGCGGATGGCCCCGGACCGCACCAGCGCCTCCTCCAAATCCATCCCCTCGCGCAGGGCGTGATGGACAAAGTCGATAAGCACTACAGAGTTCCTCACCACAATTCCCGCCAGGGCGATCATCCCGATCATCGCCGTGGCGGTGAAAAAAGTGGGATTGGGAAAGCCGCCCACCAGACGGTCCCCGAGCCGGTTCAGCAGCCAGAAGCCGGGCATGATCCCGATCATGGTGAGCGGGATCGCGGTCATGATGATGCCGGTGAGGGAAGCCGACCCGGTTTGCATGAAGAGAACCATGAAGATCCCAAGCAAGGCCGCCCCGAAGGCGATCCCGAGGTCACGGAACACGTCGAGAGTAATCTTCCACTCCCCTTCCCCGTTCCAGACCGCTTCGGTCCCAGTGGGGAGATTCCAGGGATCCCCGCCACCGATCGAAAAGTAGGTCCGGTCCTGAAGGGGGACCACTCGCGCTTGGGTTTCCGGAGAGAGATCGGCTCCGACATCGAGGATCGCGTCCGCCGGGGCGCGTCCCGCCATCTCCGCGAAGGTGTAGGCAACCGGGCGGAGGTTCTTGTGATAGATCGTCTTGTCCACTTGGGTGGACTCGAATTCGCCGAGCTCCCGAATCTGCACCACCGGCAGCGGCGCATCCCGGAGATTTCCGCCTTCGCGCACCTTGGCGATGCCGGGCCGCCCCTTGACATAAAGCGATCCGAGAGCCTCTGCTGAGGAGCGCCGTTCGCGGGGAAGACGGAGGGTGAGGGCCAGAGGGTGGGCCTCGGAGGGAACCTGAAGGAAATGCCCTTTCGATCCCTCAAGGGCGATCTGCAGAGTCCGGGCGATGTCCTCCGTGGAGACCCCGGAGAGCGCCGCCTTCTCCTTGTCGGTGACAAAGACCAGTTCCTCCCAATCCTCCTCGACCGTGGTGTCCACATCCACCACGAAGGGCTCGCGCCTGAGTCGCTCCGCCACCTGCTTGGCCCCCTGCAGAAGGGTCGCGTAGGGGGTCTGCTCCTCGCCGTAGACTTCCACCGCGAGCGTGGAGATCACCGGCGGACCGGGAGGAGACTCCACGATCTTGATGTTCGCGCCATGGGCCTCGGCGACGGCCTCGAGCTCCTCTCGGAGGCGCAGGACAATCTCGTGAGACTGGTGAAGCCGCTCCGCCTTGGGCGCGAGGTTGACCCGAATTTCCGCCGTGTGTCCCCCTTGGCGGAGATAGTAGTGTCTCACCAAGCCGTTGAAATCCATCGGCGCGGGAACGCCAACAAACTGGACGAAATTGCGGACCTCCGGCGCGGAGCGAAGGACCCCTCCCAGCGCCCCGGCCACCCGGTCGGTTGATTCGAGGGTGGTCCCCTCGGGCATGTCGATCACAATCTGGAATTCGTTCTTGTTGTCGAACGGCAGCATCTTGAGGGGGACCGCGCGGAAGGCGGGCAGGAGCACCGAAGCGATGAAAAGCGCGAGCACCAGGAGAAGAAAACCCCACGAAAGCGTCCGGCTGCGGATCACCGGGCGAAGCAAGGCGTTGTAGACGCGATAAAGCGGGGTCCTCCGGACATCATATTCCTCTTCATGGTTTGGACCGCTCTTGAGCAGACGGAGCGAAAGGTATGGGGTCACGCAGAACGCCACCACCATGCTCATCAAGATGGTGAGTGGAACATTGAGGGCCATGGGACGCATATACGGGCCCATCATTCCGGTGATGAAAAACATCGGCGCGAAGGAGAGCACGATCGCGATGGTGGACATGATCAGCGCCGGGCGCACCTCCTGCACCGCGAGGAGCACATTGCGCCGCGGCTTGAAGCGCCCCATCGCGAAGTACCGTTCGATGTTCTCCACATCCGTGATCGGGTCATCGACCAACAGGCCGAGCGCGAGGATCAGGGCGAAGAGGGTCACCCGGTTGATCGAGTAACCGGCGAGGAGATTGATGGCCAGGGTGGCGCCATAGCAGACAGGAATCGCAAGCGCGATCACAAAAGCCGCGCGCCAGCCGAGGATCATCCCGATGAAGATCACCACGGTGAGCACCGCGACCGCGAGCCCCTCCACGAGTTCGTTGACCTTATCGTTGGCAGTTTCGCCATAGTCGCGAGTGATCTGGAAATGCACTCCTTCCGGGAAGAACGACTCTTTAAGCTCCTCGAGCTTGCGTTCGACCTCGCGCGCCACCCAAACCGCGTTGGTCCCCTTCTTCTTGGCGACCGCGACGCTCACCGCGGGAAGGACCCCGTCCGGGCGCTCGCCCTCGCAGACCGGTCCGAACGCGATCCGTGAGTAACTGGTCGGCTCCGCGGGGCCATCCAGGACCTTGGCCACATCCTTGAGATACACCGGAATCCCATCCACCACGTTGACGACCAAATTCCGGAGTTCCTCCGGAGTCCCCACGAAGTCCCCCGCGCGAGTTTGGACCGTGCGATTGAGACGGTCGAACGAACCGCTCTCCAGGCGGAGGTTGGAGGCCCTCAGGGCGAAATCGAGGTCCAGTGGGGAGGTCCGATGCGCGGCCAGGGCCTCCGGGTCCATCTCGATCCGGATGGCCCGAGGCCTGCCCGAAACCACGCTGATCGAACCCGTGTTTGGAACGGATTGGAGACGAATCTCCACTTCCTCCGCGAGCCGTCTCAGCAGGTGGTCGTCGCACTTGTCCGGGTCCTCGCCATAAAGAGTCGCCACGATGATCGGGACATCATCGATCTCCACCGGCTTGACCACCCAAGCCTCGACCACCTTGGGGGCGATATCGACGTTGGAGAAGACCTTGTTGTAAATCTTGATCAGGCTTTTCTCACGGTCCTCGCCGACATAAAAGCGCACGGTCACGATCGCGCGGCCCGGCATGGACATCGAGTAGACATACTCCACTCCATCAATCTGGTAGAGGAGCTTCTCGAGAGGGGTGGCGACCTGTCGTTCGACCTGCCGCGCGGAAAGCCCGGGGGCGCTGACCAGAACATCGGCCAGCGGCACCACAATCTGCGGCTCTTCCTCGCGCGGGGTGAGATACAACCCGGCCAGCCCCGCAATCAGGGAAACGAGGATGATGAGAACCGGCAGGGGGCCATCGAGGAACCGGTCCACAATCCGCGCGGACAAGGGCAGCTGGTCTTGGTGGCTCGCTGAGGCGCTCACGTTCCGGCCCGTTCAAGGGTTGGATTCACATTCCATCCTTGGCCATTGTCGCCCCAGACTCCGGTCGGCGGGGCCACGGATGAAACAGTGGTATCATTGTACCATATTCGGACGCGGAAGAACCGGTGTTGGCTTGTACACGGAGCACTCGTCCTCAAGCGGAACCCACGAAACACAACCCCCATGGGCCTCAGTCACCCGGATAATGGGGGGGTCGGGCAGGCGGAACACGCGCAGCAGGATGACATGCAGCGGCTTCTCGGGTTTGTAGGCCAAGCGCATCTCCAGGTATAGGTCGGACCAGATGTGAAACTCGCTCAGGCCCCTGAGCGCGGCGAGCGTCCGCGCCTCCTGAACCGAGACCACTTCGGAATAGGCTGGCAGGATCAGCCGCCCCGCTGAAGCCCCCCAGCTCGCGGAATGGCCGATCAGGTCGTGGTGTTCGGGACGGATGAAATCCGGTTTCTGGTGTTCGTAAGTGGGAAACAGGAAGAAGCGCTCGTGCTCCAGATGAAAACCGCCTTCATGGATTCCCCCCTTACGGAGCAGGATCGAGTGTCTTCCCTCGAGCAATCCCAGCACCACCGCCGCCCATTCCTTGAGCGCGATGGCGCAAGTGGTGGGGAAGTCACTCGGTCTTTCCGAGGAGATCGATTCGGGCATGGGACAACACGGTGGAATCGCGCGTGACTCCGAACAGGTCGAGAGTGTATGAGGGTCTTGATCCGCCGCGCTCCGTGGCGGTGAAAAAGGTGCTGAAATTGTCCTTCAGGCGCACCCTCACCGGATGTTCGCGGTCCAGCTCCGGATAGACCGTCATCAAGTGGAGCGCGGTTTCCATCGCTCCGGACTCGTTCGGGGATTCCCCGAAATAAACCGCCCAAAGCCTTCCATCCGGGGTCGAGTGAAAGCGGCCATAGGTGACCGGGCCGGTCGCCAGGCCCTCTCCGCTGATGTGCAGCATTTGCCGTCGCGCAACCTTTCCCTCTCTCACCACCACATATTCCAGGCTCCGGAGTTGGGGAAGCCCCGGGAAATGCCTGTCGCGGAGGACAGGCGTGGTGTTCGAGCGGATATACAGGATATGGGACGCGCCATCCGGGGCGATCCAGAGGTCGAGGTTGGAGAGGTGACCGGCGGTCGCATCCACATTGTCGATTTCCAGCGGGTCGGAAAAGTCCTGAGCGGCCACATCGGGAACGTGGGAGTAATAGAGCTTCCGGAACACATAATCCCAGGCTCGACCACTCTGCTCGTGCTTGAACTTCCTCCATTCCTCGATCGGTTCCACGATGTCACTGACCGCGAGCACATGCGCGGCGCCGTTGCGCAAGGCCACCTGGGGATAGCAGGAGCGAATCGGGTGCGTGATCGAGCTCTGCCGGACCCACTTCCCCCCGGAGTTCCGGAATGAGGAATGAAGCACGCTGGTCTTGGCGTCGATGTTGACCCAGAGGAGCTCGCGGCGGTCCCCATCCACCGCGAAGCCGCGATAGGAATGGTCCGTGAAATAGGGGTCCCCCGCCCAGAGAGGATGCTCCACGATTGGGTTGGAGTCCAAGTTCTTGGGATCGAAGGTCAGCAGCTCGGTGGCGCACCGCCCATACTCTGTCCCGGGAGGCTCCACCGAGGGGGTGGTCGAGAGAAACAGAGCGCCGCCGGGAAACCCACCCAGCGGGGAGGGCTCCCTCAATCGGAAACCCTCGGCGGCGCGAACCAGTTTCCAGCCCTCCCTCCCGCGATGGAACAGACGCCAGCGGGTGTTGCACAGCGGTTTCACCTCCGGGCTGGACTCCATGATGCTCGCATACACATCCTCGCCGTCGCGGTAGATCAGGGGCGCGCCGAAGCACCACAAAGGACCCGCCCCGTTGTCGGGCGGCAGGCAAGTCGCGATGGTTTCCTCGCTCACCACGACCGGGGCGAGCGCGGGGACCCCTTCCGCGCGGGCGGACGCCGCGAAGATGGCGCTGAGTAGAAACAAACAGACCTGCATCCCGGTTCCCCCTTTTCGTAAGCTACTCCAGCCCCTCCAGCATCAGAATCGCCGTGTCCCGAATCACCGGGGCCGCCGCCGGACCTTGCGACATGGATTCCTCGTAGGAGTCCTGACGGAAATCATAGGGCGGGATGATGTATCCGAGCTGATCGTTGGCGAGACCGATGAACATGCGCGGAAAACCCTTCATCTTCTCGAGGATCTCGAAGCTGACCTCCGGAAGGACCTCCCCCGGGAGGGTGACCATCCGGCATTCCCCAAGGGTGAACAGAGTCATTTCGGTGACCACCCTGCCGTCCTCAAGTGGACGTTTCTCGCTGAAGAGAGGGAGGAATTTCTCGTTGGTCATGGGGATTTCCACACGCCTTGTCTCCGCCTTGAACTCGAATTCGGCCGGCGGTTGGGCGGTGGCGATCAACTCCTTGGCCAAGGCGGCGAAGGCCAGGCCCATCTTCTCGGTCTCCGCATGGGTCCGCGCGTTGCTGTCGCCGCTCACCATACCGCCCAAGGCGCCGTTCAGAAACACCGGCTGCCCGCCTCCATCCTTGCGGACCTGAGCGCAGAGATAGCCCGGAAAATCCGCGCTCAGCTCCACTACCCCCGCTTCAAGACCTTCGGGGTGGCAGGCGAAATTGACTAAGGTGCAGATCGGAAGCCCATCCTCGCCGATAGCTTGGAGCACGGACATCGTAGGATCGAGGAGCCCCGGGTTCCGGGCGTTGCGTATCAGGCCGATCACTCGCGCCCCATCCATCGGGAGTTCCCGCGAGGCGGCCCGCAATTCCTTCACCCGCCTCATCGAGGAACGGGCCTGATCGAGGGCCGCTCCGACCTGTTGCTGGATGTATTGGACATGCTCGGCGGGATAGTGACCGTAAACCCCGATGTCGTCCGGTGCGCTGTGGGTGTGCGACATGCCGAAGACCAGATGCTCGACACCTTTCTCGCGCGCGGCCTCGATCATGGGGCGAATGTCCGAATAGCTTATCCCAAAGATGTCCGCGCCGACCAGCGCCACGGTGAGTCCATCCTTCTCGAACACCGCGCAGCGCGCCCAGAGGTCGTCGTGCGGATTGTAGGCCTCACGGTAAGCGGGACTAATCCAGGATCGGTCCAGGGGAGTGAGTTTGACCTCCGAAACGCCAACTTGAAGCCCTTCGGGCGAGGCTGGATTTTCAGGAGGAGGCTGAGGGCCTTGGCGTAGCGAACTCAAGTCAATCAGCCGGCGCGCGCCCTCATGCACCCTGGGACGGACCCGGGGGAAATAGGCGACCCCGATGGCCTTGTTTCCCCGGTTGAGGATGAAGCGCAGCCCCTTCGCGCTGTAATCGAGGAGGGTGAAGGTGGCCATGCGGAGCTCAAACTCGGGACGTCCCAGCGCGGCCTCGATCTTCTCGCGGGTTTCATAACCATCGGGGATCGTGGCCGCCTCGGCGCAGGCGAACACGCCGTCCTTGTTCGAGAGATGCAGGGAGTCGGTCAGCCCCGGCCTCCCCACCGAGGGAAAGACCATCTTGTAGGCATACCAATCAGCCTCGGAGAGCGGCGGTCCCAGGGTCTTGCGCACCTCCTCGGCGCGCGAGAGACCCGGAATCAAGCCGTGAAAGGTGAGCGGGGGCTTGGGCGAGTCCGCGGTGACTCTTCCCTTTGGGGCCTGGGCGGGCAGCGCCGCCTCCCACGCGAGGGCCACGGCGCTCAGCGCCGCAGCCATGAACCTTCTCATCCTCAGTTGCTTGCGCTGATTCATAAACCGCTCCTTTCATGGAAGGGGAATCATCTTCAATCGGCACTCGAAAGCTTCCGAGGGCTGCTTTCCTCGAAAGGCAATTCGGCGGATGGTCGGGTTTTCCTTCGCGGTCGGGAGCTTGGCCTCAGCCGCATCAAACTCGGTCACCTCCACGGTGAATTGCTCCGGATTGTATTCGACCCGTAGTCCCCCATTTTCACCCTTGAGCAGGACCGCTCCAGCGGGTCTTGTGTCCGCTTCGGCATAGGTGATCAGGGCGCTCTCAAAGGTGGCGGAAGAGACATTGAAGGCGGCGGTGTCGTGGAGCTCGATCCACCCTTCTCCCTGGTCACGGTGTAGCGCGACCGTTCGGATGAGGCGCGCGAGCCCCGCGCCGGGCGGATACACGGAAGTGATATCGGCGTGAAACGTGTCAACTTCCTTGGTGTGAGTGACTTGGGTGATCGAGGCCGCTGTCTTTCCGGCGAATTGCTCGAACCCGGTCACCAGCGGAACCGAGTGCCCCAGAGATCGAGCGACAAGATAAGTGTAACGTTGGGGACTGAAAAAGCCTCGATCGTAGATGGGCGCGCCAAGGTCCACCACCAGCGACTCACCCCGGTAATGAACAATCGGGGTTCCCACATCGTTGTGATTATGGTTTTCCCCGTTGTTTCCGCCCTGGACCGCGAGGACAAGCCCATCCGGGTTGTCGGGATTCGCGCGGGAGATCATCCAATCGATTCCCCGGAGGTAATTGAACGGTTCCGGGACAAACCGGTCCGAGGCCGAGGCCGGAGGCGCCAGAAGCGCGACCTCCAGGAAGCTGTCAAGCTCGTTGGGAGGCTGGGCGAATTCATTCCGCGCGCCGACAAACGCTCGCAGCGTGGGCAGATCCAAGGCGTCCGCGGCATGCAAGACCCACCCTGGCGAAAACCCTCTGGCCTCGCCGCCATCCGAGAAACTCGGGTACTTTCCAGGCGAGAGTTCGATCCTTACCGGGAATTGTGCGATCTCCCGGACCCTTGCGGGAGCGAGGAGGTTCAAACGCCCATCACTGTAAAGGTTCAGCAAGTGCGCGGCGGTGATGTAGTGACTGAAGCCGTAATTCCAGTAGGAGATCCCCTCGGCGGTCCCCCCATCCTGGTCGAACCCTGTGAGATACAGGCACAGCGCGTTCTGGGCGTGCACAATGATTTTCGCGATCCGGGTGCTGTCCTCCACCTCCAGCAGCGCGGCCTTGAGAATGTTGCCGTTGCACACCGAATTCCAGTTGTGGGTGGCCCGGAGCCAGCCGAAGTCGCGGGTCAGGTAAGGCTCGAACAGGCGACGGTCCAGTTCATGCCGAAGGCGTCGTCTCAGCTCGGGTGGAAGCGCTTCACCAAGAACTCGGTCGATCAGCGCTAGATGAAACCCGACCCGCGTGGAGCGGAGGTCCACCGGAGGCTCGTTCGGGTCAAGCAGGCCCTTGGTGTGCGCGGGCATGCACCAGTCGCTCTCCTCGCAGAAAGCCCAGATGACATCGAGCAAGGGGTCCAGGTACTCGCCCGTTCCAAGCGCGCATTCCGCCAGCGCGAAGGCGTGGAGGAAATCCTCACGTCGCCGTTGCAGGCTCTGGAAGGCGGTTCGCCTTCCGGTCCTCTGGTAGTCCAGATAGGCCGTGGCGGGCAGCGCGGGGAAGGTTTCGTCGCGCAGTTTGCGGGCGCGCTCCACGGCGGCATCGAGAACTTCTCGGAGTTCCGTTCTTTCGCGGAAGGCATCCCAGCGCGCTCTCTCCGACCAGGCGGGATAGGGGTGGAAGGCGGCGCTTGCCCCGATGGCCTCGGCGACCTGCTGCTCGGTCCAGGGTTCCATCAAATCAGATCCCAGGGCGGGGAGGGTCACCAAGAGAAGGGTTAGGGGAATGAGTCTCGGGGATCGCATGGTGGCCATGACTATGGGAACCGAGTCCGGGAGCGTCAAGCGGACCGAGCCTTCGCCGCACGCCGCGCGCGAGGCTTTTTCCCGGTCTCGGAGGGGGGACTCAAGATGGCGATCATCCTGTCCACCCGGTAGCCGGCCTCCGCGGCCACCGCGGCCAGCCTGCGCGTGGATCGGTGAACCTCTTCGATCTTATCAAGGAGGGGCCGGGTCACTCGGGTCTTCCCGGTGAGTCTTGTAAGCGAGTTCACAGCGAAGAGGTGGTCCAAGAAGGTCTCGAGACGCTCCTTGTTGATCCAGAGCACGCCATCGTATTCGTGCAGCAGCAGGTAATCCGAGGCGGCCCGATTCGCGGCCAGCGCCAACCACTCCAAGGGAAGACTCTGATCCGCGCCACTGAAAAGATCCGAGGTTTGAAGGAGCGCTCGTTGGAGCTGGGAATCCCATCCCAACCGGTGCGCCGGGCCGTCCAAGGACATCAAGGCGCGGTCGATCGACGGCCAGGCCACCCAATCACCGATCCAATCCGGTTTCTCGCGTTTGGCCCCCTTGGTCCTGAAGACCGGCTCGATGGCGCGGAGAATCGTAAACAGCCCATGGAATGACAGCGCGCGGGTGCGCTCGGGGTCCCCTCCCGGAATCAACTCCTCCAGGCGATCGCGCACATCGGCGGAAAGGGACTCTCTCTCCTTGAGGCTCTCCAAAAGTTCAAGGCCATTCAGGTCTCGTTCGAGCGTTTTCCAGATCGAAAGGGGTGGGGGCGGTTTGAGACCCCGAACCTTCGCCGCGTCACAAAGCCTGGCAATTCCGGCGCGCGCCTCCTGCTCCAGGGAGTCCCGTCGATCTTCCTCAAGCGGGGGATCCGAAAGCCCTCGAACCAGATGCGGCAAGAGCAGGGCCCTTAGAGGCTCCAGGATCGGCGCGAGTTCGAGCTCCCGCCGCGCAAGCTCCATGTCGGGAACCCCCTTGCCCTCAAGGCGCCCGGCGAGTCGTCCCCAAGAGCCATCCGAGTCGATCACTTCGCGGAAATCCACGAAAGCGTGGTACTGGTAGCCGCGCAGGTGAACAAACAACCCCTTTTCCGCGAGCTCCTTGGCCGACCGAAGGTACTCCAGCCCTTCGGCGTGGTCCTGGAAGATGAGGAAACGGGTCTCCTCGGCGCCAATTCCGAGCGCCTCGGTGAGGGTCCTTCTCACCAGCTGCGTTTCCTCCTGGCGGCCCATGTTGATGGCGGTCGATTCGCGGATCCAACCGGAGGTTGTGTGATAGGAGTTGTTGTAGAGGATGATCGCCCGGTCCGCGTCCACTCGATTGGAATACGCGAACACATTCTCATTGACATGCCCCTCCGGGGCGTGGAAATCGTAGAGCGCGAAGTTCTCCACCCCGCTGAAAAGGAACCGCCGCCGGAGAAGGGGAAAAATCTCCGCCTCGTGGCGATGCAGGAGCTCCCCGTCCTCGGTTTCGTTCCAATAGGCTCGGCGATACTCCATCCCGTATTTCTCCGCGAACCCCTCAATCTGGCCGTGACCAAACATCGGAAGCCCCGGCAAGGTCGCCATCATCATGCAGATTCCGAAATACTTGTCCCCTTTCCCGAACTGCTCCACGGCGGTCTTTTCATCCGGATTGTTCATGAAGTTGACAAAGCGCTTGAGCACCTCGGGGCTGAATTCGAGCACGTTCTTGAGGGTCTCGCGGTACTTGGCGTTGTCTTCGTCCTTGAGCATGTTCATGAACGCGCTGTTGTAGACTCGGTGCATGCCCAGGGTGCGGACAAAGTACCCCTCCATCAGCCAGAACGCCTCCGCGAGCAGCAGGGTTTCGGGGACCTCGGCGGCCACTCGGTCCACCACCTCGCGCCAGAACTCCTCGGGCATGGCGGCATCGAAGGCCGCGCGGGAAAGCCCGTGCTCGGAGCGCGAGGGGATGTCGCCGCCGTGCCCCGGCGGAGGAAACCACAGGCGCTGGTAGTGGCGCTTGGTCAGAGTCATGGCGGCATCGAAGCGGATGATCGAAAACATTCGGGCCACATGGAGGATGGTTTGAATCACCGCCTCGCGGACCTCAGGGAGGAGGTAATTGAGCTGCGCTGTGTCGTTCCAGGGCATGTGGGTGCCGTCATTGCCGTGATAGATGTAGCGCGACTCTCTGGTCCAGCGATCGAGGCGCTTGAACACCACGGCGGCGTCGCTGTGATCCCAGTAACCATCCTCAAGAAACACGCCGACCCGGCCATCGCGTGAAAGGTCGGCTCCCGTGAAGCGATTATTCGGGAACGGAGGATGGGGGACTTGGATAAACCACTCGGGATGCTCGATGACCCAGCGCGAATCCAGGCCCATGTGGTTCGGGACCATGTCGCTCGCGAGACGGATCCCCCAGCGCAGGGCGCGCCCCTTAAGGTCCAGGTAGGCCGCCTCGCCCCCCAGGTCCGCCGCGATCTCGTAGTCGTGAAGCGAGTAGGCCGAGGCCAGCGCCTCCGGGTTTCCACGCATCCGCTTGATCGCTCGCGAGGCGTGGGAGCGCTCCCAAACCCCGATCAGCCACAGCGAATTGAATCCCCAGCGCGCCAAGCGCTCGAGCTCCTCCTCCGGAATCTGATCGAGGCGGTGAATCTCGCGCGAATACTTGCGCGAGAGCTGATCGAGCCAGACGAAAGTGGACTTTGCGATCATCACCACATTCGACATCCAGTCGCGGTCCGGCGAGAAGCGCTCGAACTCCGGATAGAAACCCACCCCTTCCTCGGGCCCCTTCCCGAAGGTCAGGACCGTTGCGGGTCCCGGCCCGAAACCGCGCGGTTTGGTCTCCTCGCGGAGCACATCCCGGCTGAGCAGCAGACGAACCCGCAATATTTCAGGGAGCAGCTCCGCCCAGTGACGCAGGATGTAGTCGAGCTGGCCATCGAGCGAGTATGGGCTGGCCGTGACCGGAGCGCGGAGCGCCTCAAAGAGTCGCAATCCGAGCTTTGCCAAGGGCGGCTTGGTCTGGAAGAAAGTCTCCAAGCGTTCCACCAGGATCGTGTAGGGGGTTCGAGCGCGTAGGTCCGCGTCATCGAAAAGGCGCTGGAAGGGGCGCATCGCGGGGTTGCCCATCGAAAGCAGCAGGAGCGCCATTTCCCGCACCGCCACAAGGCGGTTGGGAAGCGGCCCCTTGGCGCGGGAGATAAAGGCCGACCCGGACTCGGTTCCCGCAAGGACCGGCAAAGGGGGAAACAGCTCCAGAAAAACGGGGAGGGTCGCCTCCTCAAGGCGCGCTCGCGCGGTGTTCTCCGCCCATTCCACCCCTTCGGCGAAGGACCGCGGTTGCTCCTCCACCGTATAGTGGTCGATCAGATAGCGGAGGATCTCCTCGATCAGGCCCAGCGCGAGGAGGTGGCCGGGGGAAATGAATGGGGCCTCTTCGCCGGATCGGGAGTCGTTCAGGCGCGCGGCGGTCGCGCGAGCGGTCTGAATCTCCCACACATGGCGCGGTTCCTCCCCACGGTAAAGCAGATCACCGAGCGCAAGCTCCTCCCAGGCCGCGCGCGAGACCGGGTATCCAAATGGAAAATAGGGGTCGCCTCTCTGGGGGAGCGCGCTTCGACCAGGGGTCTCCATGGGCTGAGTGTCCCGGTATCGCCGCTTGGAGTGAAGACCCGTCAACTGGACTTGTCGGGACCTACCTCAAAGTCTTGCGTCCTTGACACCGCGCCTCCTCATAGATCGAAGGCGGCGGCTCCCTTAAGTCCCACACCAGACGGAACCACGAGAGAACCTTCAGGATATAGTGGGTGAGATCGATCTCCCACCAATAGAAGCCCTGACGCTCGGAGGCGGGATAGCGATGGTGGTTGTTGTGCCACCCCTCGCCCATTGAGAGAACCGCGAGCAGAAGGCTGTTGCGGCTGCTGTCTTCGGTCGGGAAACGCCGTCGTCCGATGGTGTGCGCCAAGGAGTTGATCGTGAAGGTGCAGTGGTACAGGACGACCGTGCTGAGGAAAAAGCCCCAGGCCACCATCTGAAAGGCGGAGGTCTCCCAATGCGGCATGTGGATGTCCAAGACCAGGCCGGACACCGCGAGGGCGGCGGCGAGCAGAACCGGCGGAATCATGTAGTGCTTGTTGAGAAAGCGAAGCTCGGGAAACTTGGCGAAGTCGCGCACCGCGGCCAGGTTGGTCGGCTCATTGATCGTGGCCATGATCCACCCCATGTGGGAGTACCAGAAGCCTTGGACCGCCGGGGTGTGGATATCCCGCTCGGTGTCCGAGTAACGATGGTGGTTGCGATGGTGCGCCGCCCACCAAAGGGGGCCCATCTGCGCCGAGGAGGCCCCCAGCCATGCCAGCACGAACTGGAACCAGCGTGAAGTTTGATACGCCCGATGAGAAAAATAACGGTGATATCCGCCGGTGATCCCGAACATCCGGGCGACCAAGGTCCCCAGGAAGGCGACAAAGGCCGCCCAGCTGAACCCCGAAAAAAACACCAAGACACACCCTAGGTGAACGGACAGGAATGGGATGCTGCCCCACAGGTCGATCTTGGGGCGGGCAAACCTTGAGCTTCCCTCCGGAGGCGCCTCCCCCTGGGGCAACGGGTCCTTGGCCCGAGTTGAACTCATGGTGAAATCTCCCCTCAACAAATGCTTGTCCTCGCCCCCTTTCTCCGTGCGAGGCAAGTCCCGCGAACGGAGGTGAAAGTGTGACTACTTGAGGGGTTTTTCCTTGAAGACCACATGCTTGCGCGCCACGGGGTCATACTTCTTGAGCTCCAGCTTGCCGGTCACATTGGCCTTGTTCTTGACCGTGGTATAGAAAAAGCCGGTGCCCGCGGTGCTTTCCAGCTTGATTTTCTCGCGTTTACCCTTCTTTGCCATTTCGGCTTGCTCCCAATCGGATCTCAAACTCTGAGGCCGAACTCGGCCAAACCCTAAGTTTATCAAGAACCGGCATGAAGGCAAGCCGGACCCCAATCCGGAAGGCGCCAACTCGGGGGCCCGTTTTTCCCCTGACAGTCTCGGGAAAAGTTCCCTATGCTCCCCTTGGGCTGAGAGGATGGTTTTGTTGGGGGTCGGGGGAAACGGCGTGGTTCTTGCTTGCTCCGGATGTGGGTCCCCATAGTCACTTGTACTCTGCTCTCCGTCACTCTCGCCGACGGATCGAGATGTCGATCCGCACCGCCGGACCCAACTTCCGAGGTCTTCGATGCCGTTTCGGAACACGCGCTCCCTGGTCGCCGCTCTTCTTGTCCAATTGCTTCTCTTTCTGCCTGGGGCGGAGGCCCGCCGGCACCGTCAACACATGCTCCCCAACGCCAAGAAGGTCGCCAACCTTCGCACAGGCACCAACGCCTGCATCATTTGCCATGTCACCACCAATGGGGACTCCGACCGGAACGCCTTCGGCCAAGATGTGGAGGAGATCACTGGAAGTGAGGATAACGATGTGGCTTTCTGGGGTCCCGCCCTGGCCGCGATGGACTCCGATGGCGACGGATACACCAACGGCGAAGAGCTTCAGGATCCGACTGGACTAGCCCTCCAAGCGCTTTTCAACAAGCCGCTTGACCAGGACTTTCCCCGGCTCTCCCCAACCCCTTCGCTGAATTCCCTGCTGATTGGGAATCAGGATCTGGTGAGCCATCCGGGAGATCCGAACAGCACCCCGCCACCCCCATCCGGACCCACGGTCACGGAGACTCCCGTTCCTCCCTCGGCGACTCCGACCCCTTCGCCTTCTTCGACCGAGACCTCAGCTCCCAGCTTCACTGCAACGGAAACCGCAACCGAAACGACCGTCGAGGAGCCTTCCAGCACCGAGACCTCAACGCACACGGCAACCCTCACCCTGGTCCCATCCGACACCTTGATCAGCACCCCATCTCCCACTGAAACCTCAACTCTTGAGGCCACTGCGACGTCCACAAATGAGCCAACAGTGACCCAGACCGTGGCAAACTCTGTGACAGCCACCTCAACCCTTTCCGGAGGCGAGGACACCCCGACCCCGACCCAAACCACCTTGGATTTCAACCGCGATGCATTCCCGATCATTGATGCGCGCGACCTCGAGAAGCTCTTGGGTGAGGGAATGACTCCTGAGAACTGGTTCCTCTTTGCCGCTTTTTGGAGGTCGGCCAATCTGCCTTAGAATTGCGGAGAATGTCGCCGGGTGGAGATCCCGAAGCCTCATGAGAGAGACCGAAGAGCCAGTCGCCCGCGCAAGGAGCGGCCCGGATTGTGGAAGCCGGTTCGGGCCGCTCCATCCGCCTTTCGCACGCACCGGTGCAAGGTCGAGCTCGGGTTATGGTATGGATCATGCTGGGCTTGAAGGTCACCTTAGCGGCATGAATTGCCTCTCTCTCGCCTGGGCACACAGGGGTTGCGGGATCGCGCGCGAGCGCGTCCATCCCCGACCGCCGAACCGTTGAGTCGGAGTTTCAAGGAGCGAGGCGCCACAATTCATGATCGGGCCAATAACGGACCGGGGAACCCATAGAGGGGCCGCCCTTCCCTTCCTCCGCCGCGCGATCCTGTGCGCCACCCTCGCTTGGGCCGCCGCGCCGGCTCACGCCGAACCGCCGCTCACCGAAACCGGCAAATACATCCTCGTTCCCACCAACGAATATGTGGTCCGGATGGCCATGGACCTCCTCGGCGCGCATCCGACAGTGGAACAACTCGATGGGGTGCTCCAGGGCACGCTCCCCATCGAGGACCTCCTCAGTCAATTCCTGGATGACCCCCGGTTCCACCGGCGACTGGAGTGGATTGCCAACGATTTCTTCCTCACCGAGCGGATCAATGTGCCCTTCTTCCAAGAAGCCCTTGGGGAAATGGACGAAGAGGAAGCGGCCGCCTCGCTCGGCAAGGAGCCGCTTAAACTGTTCTCATACTTGGTCGAGCACGACCTCCCGATGACCGATCTGGTGACCGCCGACTACACCATCGCGGACTCCACCTTGGCGTCCTTCTGGAATATCGACTACCCCGGACCACCCGGCGGCTCCGAGTGGCTCAAGGCGCGCTACCGGGATGGTCGCCCCCATGCCGGCGTGCTTTCAATGCAGTCCTTCTATTACCGCTACGGGAGCACCGCCTCCAACAAGCAGCGTGGGCGCGCCAACGCCATCACGCGGATTTTCCTCGATGATGACCACTTCCAGCGCAATGTGGCCTTCGAGTTTCGCCTCGCGGCCAATCAGGAGGCCGACCTGGACCGCGCGGTCCGCTACAACCTGGGGTGTCTTGCCTGTCACGCCTCCTTGGAGGGAGTCGTGGCTCATCTTCAGGCCATTCAAATCGGCCCGGTCGGTGATGACATCGAGGACCGTGATGATTTTGAACACTACAGCAAGCAAGGGGTCGAACGCTGGCAGCTCATCAATGAGCGGGTTCCGGCCTATTACGGTCGCCCCAGCGACGGGAATCTGAAGACCCTTGGAGGTTACATCGCGCAAGACCCTCGTTTCGCGCTCACTCTCACCAAGCGGGTCACCGGGAGTCTCACCCAAACCACGCTCGACCACAGGGACCGTGACCTGCTCCTTGCGCTAAACGATGTCTTCGTGCAAAGCGGGTTTCGTCTCAAGGACCTGGTGCGCGCGATTGCGCGCTCCGATTATTACCGCGCGGCGGGCGCCACTCCGCCGGCGAGCCCGGAGGAGGCCCGCAACCTTCAACCCTTCCGGATGGCGACTCCCGAACAGATGGCTTCGCTATGCATGGACCTCACCGGCCAGACCTGGGGCAACCGGGAACGTCCCAGTCTCGAATACGATCCCGAGTTCAAGATACCCGCGGGGGGGTATGACGGCGAGGTCATCACCAAGCGCAGCTTCGCGATCACGCCGATCTATCTCCTCACCTATCAGCGCAATGCCGAGGCGCTGGCCAACGCGGTCTACAACGCCGAACTCACCGGAAACGAGCCACCGGTCGAGGAACGCAAGGTTTTCACTCTGATCAGCGGGCGCGAGGACCCGGTCGCCAACGCCGCCGCGGTCCGAGCTCAAATCGCGCATTGGTTCAAGCGCTTCTATGGGGAGTCCGTATCCCCTGATGGTCCGGAGGCGACTCAAATCTACAACCTCCTGCTGGACTTCCGCGCGGACCGTGGGAACAACACCCGCCAGGGGTGGAGGGATGTCCTCGCCCTGCTGCTACGAGACCCGAAACTCTATTTTTATTGAGGATGGCGAGAATGGACAGGCGACACTTTCTCAAGCACATGGCGGCGGTGGCTTCTGGCGGGATTTGCACCCCCGAGTTCCACCGCTTATTCGCCCTTGCGCAGAAGGGTTTGGACAACCCGCATTTCTTTCTGTTCATCTTCGCGGGTGGCGGCTGGGACATCACGCAGGTGTTTGAGTCCGATAAGGAGGGACTCCAGACGGTGGATGTCCCCACCGGAACGCGAACCCAGTTCGGCTTAACCCCCAACGACACCTTCTGGAACGATCCCCAGGGGCGACCCGCGGTGACTCAGTTCTTTCAGGATTTCGGGGATCGCACCGCGATTGTGAACGGGGTCAATGTCCGCACCCTGAGCCATGACCTCGGGCGGGAGATGGTCCTGACCGGAAGCATGGGAAACAACGCCGCCGATTGGCCGACTCAGATCGCGGCGCGCAAGGCCTCCGACAAGCTCCTCCCACACCTGGCAATCTCCGGCCCCTCGTTCGCGGGAACCTTGGGGGGAATCACGACCTCGGGATCAACCTTCAATCGTCTGCTCTTTCCGAATGGATACACCCCGACCTCCGAGCAGGACTCCCAAATGGAGACCTATCTCGATCAGCGCCTGGCTCATCTCCTGGACACGGCGCAAGAGCGCGGTTTCACGACCGGGCGCGCCGATGAGCTTGCGAGCGGTTATCTGCGTTTCGAGAACATTAAGACCACCCGAAACGATCTCAACTTCCAAGGAGGGGGTTTCACCAACCAGGCGCTTTCCGCAATCAACGCATTTCAGAACGGGATCAGTGTGACCGCCACCCTTTCCGCCCCCGGAGGGTACGACACCCACAACGACAACAACCCACAGCAGGCCAACAACTTTCAGCAGACCTTTGCGGGTCTCAACACGATTGTGACCCAACTGGCCTCGCGCCCCGGCGCCACCGGGACCGGGACGCTGCTGGATCAGACCACGGTGTGCCTGCTGTCGGAGTTCGGAAGGACCCCGCGTCTGAATGGGGACGCGGGCAAGGACCACTGGCCGGTCACCAGCTTGATGTTTGTCGGAGGTGGAATTCGCGGGGGACGGGTCTTTGGGGGAACCGACACCAACCAGAACCTCCGCAAGGTCGATTTCACGACCGGGCTGCCGGATGACGCGAACGGGCTGGAGTTGAGGACTCCGAGCATCGGGGCGGCGCTGCTCGCCCTTGCCGGGATTGACCCGACGCCGATCCTGCCGGGAATCCCGGTGTTCACCCCGCTTGTGGACTTGGGGGCCTGAGGTGATGCTCCGCCGCGCGCTCATTCCCGCCCTCGCGCTGTTTCTCGGCTCCTTGACCTGGGCCGCGACTCCTCCCACTTACGAGAATTTCGCAGAGCGGTTCTTCACCACCTATTGCACCAGCTGCCATCACTCGACACGTCCCCCGGAGGAGCGTCACGGCGCGCCCGAGGGCATTGATTTCGACAACCTCGAACTGATCCGGGAGCAGTGGGACGCCATCGCCGGGGCGGCGCTGGGCGAGGAGCCCTTCATGCCCCCCGCCAATGGGGTCTGGGACTGGGACCGCGCGCTCCTGGCTGAGTGGATCGCGGCGGAGCTCCCCGGCGAGGGCGAGGAACACCTCCCCGCCAAGGAACTCCCTCCGCCCGGAGAGATCAGCCGGTGGTATGAACGGATGCGGATGGATGTCACACGTCCGAGCGGGATGCCCACCAACCAGCGCAAGGTTCACATTGTCGGACTTCAGCATTTCACCGGCAAACAGAATGTATTGGAGGAGGACATCGAACTCCGCCGCGAGGCGGATGCGTCGGTGGTCCTCCTGAGCCAGCGGCGACGTCGCGATGGAGTCCCGACGAACCCGTTCCTGAAGTACATCTACAACCCGCCTGTTCCCGTGGTCTTCGCCGACATGCGGGCCGGGCAAAGCTGGGAGCAGACGGTTCAGGCGACTCCCCGCTTTGATGACGGCTCCACGGGCCCGGCGGCGAGCATCAGCTTCCGGGTCACGGCCGAAGGCTTGGAGACTTTGGATAACGGGGTCGGGGCGCCGGTGGAGGCGTTCCGGGTTCGGATCAAGTCCCACAACCCGAACGACCGTCGAAACCCGGACTCGGAGGAGATCTGGTGGTTCTCCATTGGCGCCGGTCCGGTCCGCTTCGCGCGAGTGGTCAGCCCCCTGCTTTACACCGATGTTCCGAACGCGGTCGCAGGGATGGACAAGGCGTATCTCGCCGCGGCCCCTGAGATTCGCAACGACACCCAGTCGTACTTCCCCTTTGAGAATGGAACGCGGGTGTACAGTTTCGAGCACCAGCGCAAGATCTATCTGGACGGGCCGCCACCCGGAGAGCCAACGGAAACTCCAACGCTCGGTCCGGATTACACGCGCACCCGCACACCCTCCCCGACAACGACTCAGTCCTTCACGGTGACTCCCACACCAACCAGGACGGGAACCGACACGGCGACACCGCTCTTCACCGGAAGCGCCACCGAAACCCCGTCGCAGTCCGCCAGCTCCTCGGAGACCCCACCGCCCTCCGAGTCCCCGACCGCAGGCGCGAGCGCCACGGAAACCCCCAATCTTTCCCCAAGCGAGACTGTGTCCACGACGCCAACGGAGACCCCCACAGCCAGTCGGGTCGCCACCGAGACGCCGGAGGCCACGGAAACACCGGAATGGAAACCGGAATACGCGGATCAAGATGGGAACAGTCTGGTCAACGGCACGGACCTACTCATGCTCTTGGGTCACTGGGGCATGGAGCCGCCTCCCGACCTTTCGGGAGATCCGCCGCCGGGCGACCCAGGGCGGTCGGACATGAACTCAGATGGAGAGGTGTCCCTGCTCGATCTCTTGGGATTCGCCTTGGAGTGGGAGCGCTAGTCGGACAACCCTATCGATCCACGCGGGCCCAGTTGTACGGAATCTCCGGGGTCCCCACCGGGAGGCGAAACTCATCCGGGTTCTTGTAGTCATAGAGCTCCGAGGGGACATTGATGCAGATGGCCTCGCGCTCGCTGATGCATTTGAAGCCGTGGTACACCAGGTTCGGAATCGTGAGACGCACCGTGTTGTAAACCCCAAGAAAGAATTCATTGACCTCCCCCTTGGTGGGAGAGTCTTCCCTCGGGTCGAACAGCACCACCTTCATCATGCCATGGACCACGATAAAGTTGTCCACTTGCTTCTTGTGGTAGTGCCACGCCTTGACCACGCCGGGGTAGGCGGTGGTCATGTAGAGTTGCCCGAAGCGCAGGAAGTTGGGATCATCCGAGCGGTACATCTCCATCAACCTTCCGCGCTCATCCGCCATCACGCGAAGGGGGGTGACTATGGCTCCGTGAATCATATCCGTGCTCCTCCGGATGTTTCTAACGACTGCCGGATGACACAAGTGTCTTGAGAAACCACTCTGCCATCACCTCGACCTCTTCGTTCAGGGTGGGCCACGGGTGAGCTCCGCCCGGCTTCACAATCAGCTCCACCTCGCCCCCCACCTTGCGGACCGCCTCGACGAGCTTCTCCGACTGGCTCAGCGGCACCACGGTGTCCGAGTCCCCATGGATCAGGAGCATCGGCGGCGGTGGGAACTTGATCAACCGCGCGGGAGACAACGACTCGACCTTGGCAAGGACCTGATCCTCGGGAACCCCCTCGATCCCGCACTTGAAGTACAGGTCGGGGAGCTTGCGGTATCCGTCCTTCTCACCGCCCCAGTCCAGCAAGTCGGTCGGGGGAAAGAAGATGCCCGCAGCCGCCAACTTCGTGTCAGGCCGCTCCAACTGGTTTTCGGCGGCGGGGTTTCCCTCCTCCGCGGTCACCAGACACATGAGCGCAAGATGCCCCCCCGCCGAGGCCCCCATGATCCCCAAGCGGGCAGGATCCACCTTATACTCGGCGGAATGCGCCTTCACCCAGCGGATGCCGGTTTTCATGTTCTTCACCATCTCCTCTCCGGTGAACAGGGTCCGAGAGCCTGGACGAATCATGAACACGGTGAACCCGCGCGAGCAGTAGGCCTCGAAAACCTTGGCGCGGAAATGGGCTCGGAGTTGCGCCTCCTCGGAATACCAGGCCCCACTCATGACGTTCACGATCCCGAGCCCGTTGGTCCCTTGCTTGGGCTGAAAGATATCCAGAATCAGGCCCACTCCATCCCGCACGGAGTACACGACATTCTCCGTTCGGCTGTAGACTGAATCCTCGGCTCGGACACAAGTCGCCTCTCCGAACAGAAAGACAAGGACGCATGTTGCCGACAAAACTCTCCGCATCGCCTTATTTCCTTTCCTTGACTCGCGGATGTTCCCCGTGGGGTTGAACCGTGTCAACCGCGCGCGGCGCTCGCGGTTTCCGTGAGCCGCTCGAGTCGCGGGACAAGGGGCATGTCCGCCGGGAGCAAGGGCAGAGTCCGCATCTCCTCAACAGAGCACCATCGCAGCGCCTGCCCCTCCCTGCCGTGAGGTTCTCCACTCGCCAGCTCGCAGTGAAAGAAGAGCAGCAGGACAGCGCGGTCGGGATATCGATGGAACAGGACCTCTTCGATCTCCCCGACGGTCACTTCAACACCGAGCTCCTCCCGGATCTCACGCGCGAGCCCGGCGCGGGGATCCTCAGCGGCCTCCACCTTTCCGCCCGGAAACTCCCAAAAGCCCTCCATCCAGCTCCCAGGCGGGCGCTGTGCGAGGAGATACTTCCCGCGCGCGCGGATCAGCCCAGCGGTGACAAGCAGTGGAAGTGAATGGGTGCTGTTGGGAAAACTGTCCATGAGGTCGCCCCTGGAAAAAACCGGCCCCAAATAAATCAGGGCCCGAAGTAGGGTGCTTCGGGCCCCTAGGGGATGAGATCCCTTCTGAGCTGGAAAGGGATCTCTGGGGGAGAATCTATTCGTATCCTACTTCAAGCAGGGCGGCTCGTGAATGGTTTCCCAAATGTGAATTTCAGGGGTGGCTGGACCGGCGGGGTCTTTCCCGCCAAATCCCTTACGGAGATGCCCTTTCCCAGCGAATTCGGTATTCGCCTTTCGGAGCACCCGGACCCGCGAACCGCTGGGGGTCCTTTGATAAGACACCTCACCCACCTCTATTCACAAACTCACAATGCCCTGTGGAGTGAACAACACTCCGCCTGAAGCAACGCAACTATGGGATAAACGAGGGGGGTTGTCAAGAGGAAAAGAAGCATTGCCCACAGCCTTTTCACAGGTGGGCACACCAGTCTCAAGCCCAAATGGACCCCGTGTCGGATTCCCATCCAGGCTGGAATGTGATATCAAAAGATGCTGATTCTTTTCCGGTTGGTCAAGTTGAGCTCGTTCATGGCTCAGCGGGGGGTGTTTTTAGGCAACAGGAGGTTTGGACCATGCCGATTTATCTTTTCCGTCATGGGGAGGCCCACGCTGTCGGGGAGCGCGGGATTGAAAGCGATGCCGAGCGCCCCCTCACCCCCAAAGGCAAAGAGTTGACCCAAGCCGTCTGTCACGGTTTACGCGCTTTGGGGGTGGAGTGCGATGAGATCTGGCACAGCCCGCTGGTCCGGGCCAAGCAGACCGCCGAAATCGTTCGTCGGGAGTTCGGACTGCGCAAGATGGTGGAACAGGATGGCCTTGCTTACCTGACTGAGGCCGAACACCTGTTCCTCTCACTGGCAGATATCCCCTCGGATAAGAATCTGTTCCTGGTTGGCCATCAGCCTCAACTGGGAGACTGGGTGGTTCGACTGGTGAGCAACGCGAGGGGGGGAAATGTGGCGCTGTCCAAGAGTGGGGTGGCGCGGATCGACCTCCTACGCTCCCCCGCCGGTCCTCCGAGGGGCGAATTGAAGTGGATGCTGAACGCCAAGATTCTGCGCCGTCTCGCGTGACCCACGAACCCGCTCCTCCCATTCCGCCAAGCGTCGGCGAAGCCCGCGGGCGGGCGCTCCCGCATGTCCTCTTCATGACCGCCGGGATGGCCTCGGCCCGGGTGTTCGGGGTGGTCTCGACTTTTCTGGTGGCCAACCTGCTCGGGCGAGAGGGCATGGGGGTCTGGGGAGTCCTCCGGTTGATCTATGTCTATGGCGGGATCTCCCATCTGGGGGTTTTGGAGGCCTATCGCAAGGAGGTTCCGCGGCTGCGCAGCGCGGGAGAAGACGTGGAGGCCGGTCGAGTCGAGTCGCTCGCTTTGGGGATGGCGCTGCTCAGCTCAACCCTGGTGACCCTCCTTTCCATCCTGGTCGTGGCCGCGGCGCGAGTCTTTCGGTCGCAGTCCTCCCTGGCGGTCCATTCGCTTTCGATCCTGGCCATGTTCCTCTCCGTGTTCGGCGGGATCCTGGGAACCCTTTTCTTCGACCGCTTCACCATCCGTCACTTCTTTGAACAAGCCTCGATTCTTCGGGGGCTGCGCGGCACGGTCTACCTGGTGTTTCTTCCGCTCGGAGCTTGGCTGGGCGGAGTCACCGGCGCGGCCCTCGGCTTCGCCGCCTCGGAATGGGCGGTGACCTTCGCGGCGGTTGTCCTCGCCCGGGGGAAATGCCCGCCGGTCCTCCCCCAAGTGGATGTCAAGCGACTCGCTCAACTCATCGCCATCGGGTTGCCGATCACCCTGGTCTGGACCGCATACCTCCTGGAGAGCACCTTCGACCGGATTGTGACCATGTCGCTTCTCGGGAGCGCCCAAACCGGGCTTTATTTCATGGGGGTCACTCTCGCCTCAGTGATTCAGATGCTTCCGGAGGCGCTCAGTCGGGTGTTCAATCCGCGACTCAACGAACGAATGGGGGCAAGCTCCGACCCGTCCGAGGTGGCGGCCCTGGTCTGGCGGCCCGCCAGGACGTTGGCGTGGATCCTGCCGCTCGCCACAGGAATGGTGGCGATTTGCCTTGACCCGCTTTACCGGACCCTGCTTCCCGACTTTGTTCCGGGGGTCGAAAGCGCGCGGATTCTGGTCCTCGGGGCGCTGATGCCCGCGCTGCTCTACCTGGGGATTGATTTCATGGTGGCGATCAACGAACAACGCAAGCTCCTGGTGGTCATCCCCGCGAGCATTGCCTTCAACCTGATCGGAAACTGGAGTGTGGTGAAGCTCGGCTTCGGGATCGAGGGGGTGGCCGCCATCACGGTCCTCACCAACGCGCTGGTCGCTCTGTACCTCTGGGCGCGCGCCGGGAGCTGCCTCGAGGACCAGGGACGTTGGCGGACACTGCTTCTGCTCGGAGCGGGTTGGGGAGCCAGCGCCGCCTTGGTGGCCGCCTACACCGCGTTAGCCGGGACGAGAGCGCCGGGGTGGGGTCCGGCGCTGATCGGGGGGGGCCTGTTTGCCCTTGTCTATGTCATGGCGCTTCTCAGCTTTCCGACTTCCCGCCATTGGGTGCGTGAAGACCTTGCCCAGATCTTGTCATTCGGCAGGGGTCTGGCTCGACCCGGCTCCAGCCGGTAGGCTCACTCCCATGACCGAGCCGCGCTTTGAAAGGGACCGCTACCTGGTCCTCAAGAGGGAATACGCCGAGCGACTCCTCTCGCCCACGACATTGGCGGAGCTGGAGGAGGCCATCCGGAAGCAGAATCACACGTACTTCGTGGTCAATCTGGATGAGGCCGAGGGGCGCACCGCCATGGAGACCTATTTCGAAAAACGCTACCATGAGTCCCCGGATCGCTGCCCGGAATGCGGCAGCATTCTGGCCCACCGCGCGGGTTGCACGGAGTGTCCGAACCCGGCCTGCGGCTGGGCCGCCTGTCCCTAACAGCCCGTTGAAAATGTCCGTCTCATATATCTGTCATTCCGAGTGACTGCGAGGAATCTCAACGTTTTGTTGCGCTCCATGGCGGGTTGAGATCCTTCACTTACGTTCAGGATGACATTTCCAACGGACTGCTAAACCCCCGTCCCGTCCATCCGCAATTGCGACACTGGCGTCCCATCCGTTGGGTCAGTCCTGTCCCATCGATGCCCGATTCCGGGCACCCGCACCCTGGGGACTTGCGGGGAAATCGGTGGTTTGGACGGATTTCCGACAGCTCGGCGCGAGAATTCTAGACCATTTCTCCCTGATTCTTGAGATTTCTCTCCTTGGCATGGGGGCTGCTCTAACCCCCGCTGTCACCGTGAAAAAGCCGAATATCACGGCCTCCGGGGACACCAAGGCGAAGGGAATCAAGCCGGAAAGCCCGCCATCCCGGAGACAGCCCGGAGGCGCAGCAAGAAAATGGAAGAGGAGGAAACAAACATGATGAACCTCAAAGACAGAAATCGTGGTTTTACCCTGGTGGAGATTATGATCGTTCTGGCGATCATCGGTCTGATCGTGTCGATCGCGGTCCCGGCGTTCCTGAAGAACCGCCGTGACGCGCAAGGGAGCGCCTGCAACGGCCAGCTCGATTCGATCTTCTCCGCCAAGGAGCAGGTTGCCTTCAAGAAGAATGTCCGCCCCGGCGGGCCGGTGATTGCGTTTGACGCCGATCAGATCAACAGCTATCTGCGCGGCACGAATGTCGGCGATCCGTGCCCCGGCGGCGGAACCTACACGGTGGGTGACATCAATGACGCCAACGGCCAGGTGATCATCCCGACTTGCAGCATGTCCGCCGATGACGCGGGTGGCGGGGTGACCTTCGAGCAGGAAGGCCTCCACATTCACCGTCGCTCCTACGATCAAGACGCCAACGGCGATTACCAGAGGAACACCAACTACACCTTCGCGAGCTAATCCTCCCGGAACGATTGGCTGCTTGGAGGGCGGCATCTTCGGATGCCGCCCTCTCTGATTTTTTGCGGGGCATTCGACCACTTCAGCCTGGCCTATTCACACTGAGCCTGTCGGAGGGTCCGTCTGTACTTCGACAAGCTCGCCACAAAAGCAAAAGGTGGAGCGATCGGATGAAAATCGGATCAGAGGATCACCGTACCGGCTCGATATCCTCCATCCAGAAAAAAGGATAGAAGTAAGGGCTTCGTCCGAAGGGTGGACCGGAGTAGCTCGGGGAAGCGCGCGAGCTGCCGAAAGTGTAGACCCCTCCGAACTTATCAAGTGTATAAATCCCATCCCCTGTTCGACAGAACTCAATGTCCACGAAGATGGAATTCACGTCCGCGGAGGATTCGGCCTCGTTCGGAACTGTTTCGGGATCATCAAAGCCAACGGTCACATAGGGCATGCCGACCGTGGTGAGCGGGATGTGGCTGTCCACGGCGGTTTCGTTGCGGAGGAACCGGACATAGGACTCTTGCCGCGCGGGAACAGGATGGATCCCGCCCCAACCATCCAAGACCACGAGCGAGGTGGGAGGGTTCCCGATGGGATGGACCTCGATATCGCGCGCGATGTCGAGCCCAGGGAAGAAGGGAAAGGGAAGATTCGGATCGAGCAACTGTTCGCTAGACGCACCGATGCCACGACCACCGTGGCTGTCGCGTATCGAGTTCCCTTCTCCATCAAAGACATAAGTTCCGCCCTGTGAGTCCATGAGGATGAATCCATGTGGCATGGCGTTGTTCCCGCTCTCGATCACCACCAAACCCACCGCGCGAATGGTGGCGCCATCATTGGGATCGGTGAACCTGGAACCCCGCATCGGACCGAAGGGAATCGGGAGCATATCGCAAAGATCATCGGCGTCATTTCCGAGTTGCGGGTCACCCGGATCAGCATTGCCGCCACGGAAGATTCCACCGCCCTCGGTAAGGACCCAGAAGGAGAGTGAGTCGGCGCTCATCACCAGGTCCACGGCAGGGCCGCAGGGGGTGTTACCCGCTGGGAAGGCGAAAGATTGAGGCGGTGAAGAAGGCGGATCGGCAATGAATCGGACCACGCCAAAGTGATCCAGGATGGCGAGGTCCGGATTCCCTCCCGAGCTGCTTGCCAGTTCCATGTCGCCAAACAACTTCCGCCCAGGTGTGATAGCGGAACCTGAAATGTCAGGCGGATGGCCAACCGGGATGTGCTCCCCGAAGGAGGTCAGGAGGTAATAGCCGATGTCATCGCACGGGGCGAGGGTTTCGGTCGGGGAGGGGGTTGGGGTCGGAGTTCTGGTGTTGCGGAGGGTTCTTGTCGGAGTTTCAGAGAGGGTAGCAGTGTGTGTGGTGCTCGACCTTGGAGTCGGCGTTCTGGAGACGCAGGGAGCCGGTCCTTCGGGGAGAATTTGTATGGCTGCCTCGACCTCCCTGAGGAGAGGCGAAATATGATCTCCCAAACCAAACAGATAAGCCTCGCTATTAATGACCACCCCCAATGAGTGATCCTCCTCAGAGCCTTGAAATGAAACGTCTATGCTCCGTCCTTCCGAACCAGGGTCAACAAGAGTCACATCGAAGGTGAAGAGACAGAGATTTCCAGAAGCGTCGATTCGGACGGGGGGCGGATTGGCATTCTCCCACTTAATCAAGTTTCCGGAAACGGCCCCCCTTAAGTTGGCGGGATTCTCTCCTCGTATTCCACAGGCATCCAGAGAAGGTCGCATGTTTCGTTCATCCGGAACGAGAACCGGCAAATGTGGATGGCTTAGATCCCTAAAACGGATGGCTGTAAAGTTGGAGCTGATCGCCAATCCAGGCGCAGCGTTCAAGACGACCTCTCCGAGGATTTGCGGTTCGCACGGCTCAGTAGTCAGCTCGGACTGAATTCCAGGTGAGAATCGGTCGAGGTCGATGAGGACAGTGGGGGGTTCGGGTGTATGAGTTCGCGTCGCGGTTGGGGTGGTCGGCGTCGGTGTAGGCGAAACAAGGGGAGTAAGCGTGCGCGTAGCACTAAGACTTGGAGTCGGCGTTCTTGTCTCAGAAGGAACGGGCCCTTCACGGAGAATTCGCAAGGTGCCCTCCACCTCCCCAAGGAGGGGCGAAACAAAATCTCCCAAACCAAACAGATGAGCCGCGCTATTGATGACCACCCCCAATGTGTCATCCTCCTCGGAGCCTTGAAAGGAAACTTCAATATTTCGTCCTTCCGAACCAGGGTCAACAAGAGTCACATCGAATGTGAAAAGACAGACAACCCCTGGAGGTTGGACAGTGACCGCTCCTTCAGAACGCACGATATTGCGCCACCTGATCCCGTTTGCCGAGAACATTTCCTCAAAGTTGGCTTCTGTGGTGGGAATTCCACAAGCGTCCATGTCCGTGTTAGGCGCATCCGGAACAAGAACTGGATTTCCGGCTTGGTTCATATCCCGAAAGCGTAGGAGCGTTGAATTGGTTGCTACCATATTCCCGGGCAAGGCTTCCAAGACAACCGCTCCGAAAACTCGCAGCTCACTTCGCTCCGTTACCAGCTCGGACTGAATTCCAGGTGAGAACCGGTCAAGGTCAATCAAAACGGTCGCGCATCCCCCATTGTCCACAGTAAGAACTAAGGAAACACTTATTAGGAAAAACGGATGGATGGTGCAACGTTCCGCGTGGCGCATCGCTGCCTCCTGAAACCCAATCGACAACTGACCAAAATCCTGGGCGGATGGACCACAAATTAAGGAAGTTCGGTCACATTGTTAGGATTGCGACCTTAGGGGAAGATTCTACAGGCTTGGGGGTTCTAAATCAAGTAGAAGATTGCCGGAATTGGATTGGATCTGCAGCCCGAAACTCGGTGCTGAGATATTCCGGGAGACAATGGGGCCTTTCGAGGCACGTGATAATACCCACAAGACCCACTCTCAACGCGCCGCGAACATCTCCCTCACTGTCCCCGCCAGCTCCGACGGCGAAACAGTCACCTGTCCCACCTTGCCAGATTTACTAGGTCCCCCCGTCACTCTCCCTCCACCCAAACCGCAGTCTCCCCCACCTCCGCCGCGCGCTCCAAGACCCTGCTCGCCCGGCTGAGGTCGTTCCCCGAAAGCCGGATCCCCTCGGACCCCGGTCCACGAACGAGCAGGAAAGGGTCCGCGCCCGAGGCCGCCACACACCCTCGAACAAATCCCCCTCGGACCCCATCAAAACGGATGATAGAAGCGGCGCCCCCGGCGAAGGGCGCGCACAGGTTGTCGATATTCAGACCCTCCACATCCTCGAAAACCGTGGCGTGGCGCAGGTCGGTCTCCGTGCAAACCACCTGGATGTTGCGGAGGGTGAGGTTGGCGGCGTGACGGCAGAAGAGGCCATCCGCGGGGAGCTGCTTGAACATGTTGGGGTTGGGGTAGGCGGCGACCCTTTCAGGCGGGTCGATCTCCGCCGCGCCGCGTCCCGCTCCGCCCCGATAGGTCACGCGAATATCCGACAAGCTGATGTTCTCCACCGGGTGCCCCGGAATCCCCGCCAAGGTGCAGGCGTACGTGGCATCCCGCGCCACCACATTGCTGATCAGCACATTCCTCAGCGTTCCGGGGGTGGGGGTCTCCATGTCCCGTCCCCGATTGCCGAGCCGGATGAAGATCGGCATGTCCGCCTCCAGCATGGAAAAATTGCTGACCGCTACCCCATCGATGTGAGAGCCATCCACGGACTCAATCGCGATTCCGCTCATCGGGGGGCGATATCCCGGGATGGGAAAGACCACACAGTTGCTGACCGTGATGTACTTGAAGTCGCCGCGCGATTCGGTCCCCAGCTTGAAGGCGTTGCAGGCGGTGCCGAGCTGGCAGTTGGTGACGGTCAGATACTCGGTCGAGCGGACCTCGCCGAGCGAAAAGCTCGCCTTGGGCACAATCGCGTCATCCCAGGTCTCGATGTGGCAGTTGGAGATGCGCACATGGCGGCAACAGTCGGGGTCGATCCCATCGCAGTAGCCGTTGAGCAGGGAGACCCCATCAATGTTCACATAATCGGTCCCCAACATGCTGATGCAGTAATTGGGAGCGTTCCGGATGGTGATGTCGCGGATGGTCACATGGCGGCAGCGCTTGAGGGCAATCGGCTTGGGGCCGCCGCGCTTCTCACGGTTCGAGTCGATCTCCCCCCTCCCGATGATCCCAATGTCCTCCACCTCCTCTCCCCAGATCAGGGCGTGGTGGAAATAGGTCGTCTCGTTGTCGGAATCGTTCTCGAACTCGAGTTTTTCGTACGGGTCATAGTCCGTCTCCTCCTTGCTCCCGAGAAGAACCGCCCCGGCATCCAAGTGCAGGGTGACATGGCTCTTTAGGTGAAGGCTTCCGGAGAGATATCGTCCGGGCGGAAAGAGCACCGTCCCACCGCCGGACTGGGCGCACGCATCCATGGTGGCCTGGATCGCGGCGGTGTCCTTTGCCTGGCCATCCCCAACCGCGCCGTGGGCGCGAACCGAATAGGCCGCGGCCGGAGCGGAGTCCGCCGCGCGCGCTAGACCGGACGCGAGCGGGAGACCGGTAAGGGCGATCAATATGAGGAGGGCTGGGCTAGAAACGGTGGTTGGATTGGGACGCATGCCTTTCCTCCGGGGTCGAGCATTGAGGCGGTATCCGATGTTCCTCTTCGGAACGACCGACCGTACCGCGCGCGTAAGCAAGCGGGTCGTGCACCCACCCGCTCCCTCACGGTCGCGGTACGGATGTCGCGCCTCGGATATCCCGACGCGGGTCGTATCCGGGGCCACCCGCTTTCAAGCCAACGGATCGAGGATCTCGAACCCATCCTCGGCGAAACGCGCGGTCACCGGCGCGCCCTTCCCTTCCCGGGCGTACCCCAGGTTGAGCTCCGCCACCATCGCCGCCGATTCGAGAATCATGGTGATCCAGCGCTGCTCGGAGGCCGAGGGATAAGTTCCCGCGAGCTCCTCAAGCGGCTCTCCAAGCACACGGCGGCGAATGATGGCGAGGAAGCAAGCCGCCAGCGAGGCCTTCCCGTATCCGAAAAGCTCCGCGCCCCCATCCGGCCCCAGGACCACTCCGCCGAAAGCCGGGTTGCGCGTGCGCGAGCCCTCCCCGGTGATCGCTTCCCGAAAACCCCGGTCCTGCTGATCCACCATCCCGCGCCCCAGGCAGCCGATGACCTCGATCTCCTGGTTCACCGCCCCCTCGAACTCCATCGGGTTGATCCAGGCATTGTTGAAATCCCCGCGCATGCCGTTGTCGTAGGTGATGTTCACGTTCATGGAATCCCAAGTGTGGATCGGGCCTGTCTTCTTGAGGGTGGAGGGGTCCTTGCCTCGGTGCGCCGCGATCAGCGGGCCGAACCGGTCCCAGTTTTCAAGGAGGTTCTTTTCGCCAGTGGCGTAAAGCGCCACCGGGCGAACCTTCAGATAGTGCTCAACCACATCCAGCCAATGGCAGCCGACATAGGTGAACGGATTGGATTTCTCGGCCCAGGCGAAAACCTCGGTGGAAACCGCGAGCGGCTCCTCCAGCACACAGCGCACTCGGTTCAAGGGACCGTACTTCGGAATCGAGTGCGTCATCAGGTGGCGCACAAACGGGTCATAGCGCTTGTGCATGTCCACTCCGACTAAGCGTTCCGCTTCGATGGCCTTGGCGATGATCTTGTCCGCCTCGGGAAGCGACAGACACAGCGGCTTCTCGGTGATGACATCCGCGCCGGCCTCGAGGGCGGCCAGAATCGCCGGGGTGTGAAGGTCATCGGGGGTGGCGACAATCAGGAGGTCTGGGGTTTCCTTCTCCAGGATCTCTTCCCACACGGCTCGACCGTAGTAAGCGTTCGGTCCCCCGTTTCCGAGGACCTCCGCCGAGCGGCGGCGGATTTGCTCGGCGGTTCCCGAGGCCTGATTCCGTGTCCCGATGGCGCAAAACTCGATGGGAACCGCAGCCACCTGGGGGCCGAAATGGCTCATCCCGATGCTCGAAAGCGCGCCCGCAATCCCGCCCCGACAGAAATCCATGAGGGCCGGTCCGATGATCTCATCGAAAAACATTCCCCCGCCCACCACGGCAACCCGAACAGCTTCCGACATGCCATCCTCCAACCCAGGAATGGACGGAAGGTTACCCCCCGGCCTAGCGGATGGGAAACCCCTTCGGTACCATACTTGTGGAGCGGGGCCCCTCTTCTTCCCATGCCGAAAAAAGCCATTGGTCGCTCGCGACGCCCCAACCTTGCCTTCTCCCTGGGACTGATCTTTGTCTCCGCCGCGGGAGTTCTTTTTGCGTTGACTTTCCTCCCGTGGTTTGAATACCTCCGACCCAGTCCCAACGAGAATCCCTATGATCTGGTGGCGCTGGAGAAGCTCCCCGAGGGGGATCGGGAGAAGCGGGTCGAAGAGTGGGCTGCGGAGTTTGAGGCGCTCACGGAGGAGGAGAAGGCGGAACGCGCCGACATGTACATCGAATCCGTGGTTGACTTTCTGGACAAGAAGCTCGACCTGGGGCGTGGTCAACGTGTGGAAACCGAGGGGCTGATCAAGAGCGGCGCCCTGGTGGCCACCCAGAGCGGGCTGCGCGAAGAAGATTTTCCAGACCGGGACAAGGCCTTCCAGAGGCTGCGCGAACAGATGCGCGGCGAACTCGAGAAGATCCTCTCTCCGGAGCAAAGGACCAAGCTTCAGGGGATTGTGGAGGAGCGAGAACGGATCCTGCGCGCGCGCCGTGAGCGCTTCGAGGCGCGGAGGCGGGGATGAGGCGCGGCTTTACCCTGGTGGAGACGCTCGTGGTGATCGGGATCATTCTGATCCTGACCGCGATCGCGGTTCCGCGCTTTCTTGATGCGCTCCTTCGGGCCAAGATCGCGCGCGCGCAATCCGACCTGGTGGTCCTCGGTCATGCGCTGGAAGCCTACCGAACCGATTACCCCGAATACCCCAAGAGCATCTTCGCGGATCTCGGCTCCATCAGCATCGAGCTGGGAATCTTCGCGACCCTCCCCAAGCTCACCTCACCGATCTCGTACCTTCAGGACCTGCCGCGCGATCCCTTCACCTCGGTGAACTACCAGTATTTCTCCACGATCATCAATGACCGATTGGACCTTCCGTTCCAGCGGATCTATGGCCAATGGGTGCTCCTATCGGTCGGACCGGACCAGGACTTGAATCTGAACGCAATCACCGGCCGACTGATCCACTACAGTCCCACCAACGGCTCCCTCAGCAAAGGAGACATTGTCCGGAGCCAGAGAGAATCCCGCCATGAACGTGGTTGAAACACGCGGTCTGACCAAGTGCTTTGGAAAGAAGGTCGCGGTCAAGAACCTCTCCATGACCGTGACCGAAGGGGAGATTTACGGATTCCTCGGAGAGAACGGAGCGGGCAAGAGCACCACGTTCCGGATGCTGCTCGGATTCATCTGGCCTGACCAAGGAGAGGCTTTTCTGCGGGGCGTGGAGGTCAGTCCCGGCTCCGGGAAAGCGCTCATGGGGGTGGGGGCGATGATGGAGGCGCCCTATTTTTACGGCCATCTCAGCGCCGAGGAGAATCTGCGCCTCTTCGCCGAGCTTTCCGGCCCGGTCACCAAGGCGCGCATCGATGAAGCCATCTCGCTGCTCGGACTTGAAGAGCAGCGGGGACAGAAGGCCGGGACCCTGTCGCACGGTCAGCGGCAGCGCCTGGGGATCGCGCAGGCGCTCCTTCCCGACAACAGACTGCTGCTTCTGGACGAACCCCAGAACGGATTGGACCCGCTGTGGGTGAAAAAGCTCCGCGAGCTCCTGCGCGACCTCGCCGCCAAAGGGGTCACCATCCTCATCAGCAGCCACAGACTGCATGAGATTGAGCAGGTCTGCGACCGGGTTGGGATCATCCACAAGGGGGACCTCCTCTATGAAGGGCCGGTGGCACCCCTGCTTGCGCTCGCCGAGTATGTGGAGGTGCGCTGCGACCGCCCCACGGAAGCGGCCGCTCACCTGATGGCGCAAGGCTTCGAGGTGAAGCCCTCGACCAACGGCTCCCTTTCGGCCCGCGCGCCCGAGGGGCGCGATGCGGCCCGCCTTAACCGATTCCTTCTCGAGGCTGGATTCGAGGTCTCCGAGATGGTTCGGAAGAGGGTCACCCTGGAGGAGATCTTCCTCGAACTCACCTATGGCCGTGAGGAGACCCCACGGTGAGAATACTGCGCATGGAGTTCTATAAGGTCCTCCACCAGCGGCGGATGATCCTGGTGGTTGCCGCCCTCGGACTCTTTTCGTTTGTTCTTCAGCTCGGGTTCCGCTTTCAGGGAAGAAATCCGCTGGTGTTCGTGGCGCGACGCGCGAACCTCGATCCGGATCTGATCTTGAACGCGATCAACTCGACCCGGTTGATTATGAATTCCTGCTACTATCTGTTCCTGCCGCTGCTCACCGCGATGATCTTCGCCGGGATGATCGCGGGCGAACGCGCCTCCGGGACGCTCTGGGGAGTACTGTCAAGGCCGGTTTCCCGTCAAGGTCTGCTCGCGGCCAAGTTCGCGGTTTCGACCTTCACCCTGTGCCTGGTGGTCCTCTTCTTTGTCGGGTTCACTCTCGCGGTGGGGGTGACCCTTTTCGGAGTCCATGATTTCATGACCGCCTCGGTGGTCTTTGAACTCTTGGACACGGACAACCGGGCGGTGCTCCCCTTCTCCGAGGGGGTGTTCCGCCTGTTCCTATGCGCGATGTTGCTGACCTATCTCCTTCTTCCCATGGGCGCGCTCTCGTTCTACTGCAGCGTGCTTTTTCGGAACACCCACTCGGCCATGGCCGCGGCGTTGCTCCTGTTCTTCATGAGCTACATCCTCCAGGGGCTTGGATCGATTGACTGGCTGCCGGTGTTCGGGACCATACGCCCATTCCTCTTCACGACCGCGATGGAATCCTGGATGTATGTGTTCCAACCCGAAATCGGCTGGGGGGACATCTGGCCGCGCGCCGTTCTGCACGCGGTCTATATCGGCGCGCTGTTCTCGGCCGCGATGGTTCACTTCCAACAGATCGATCTTTGCGAATAATGTCACGAAGGAACATTGAATGAATCGCGAAGCCGGCCCTTCCTCTTTTGAACTCGCCCGAAACCGGCGCCGAGGGAAGATCCTCGCCGTAGTCGGGACCCTCTTGTTTGGGGTGGGTGTCTGGGGGTTGTGGATGGACCTCGAATGGATCGCCCAACCCTTTTACGCCTACGCGTGGTGGGGCTACATCCTGGTCCTGGATGGTTTCGTGGCCCTCCGGCGCGGCCACTCGCTATTCACCGCGCGCCGTAAACACCTCATTCCGGTGTTGATCGGGTCGGTCACGTTCTGGTACTTCTTTGAGCTGCTCAACCTGAGGTTCAAGAACTGGTACTACGTCGGAGTCTACGAAAGCCCCGTGATCGGATATCCGTTTTCCCTGGTCTGTTTTTCCACGGTCCTGATCGGGATGTTCGAGACCTTCGAGGCGGTGACCGCGCTGGGACTGTTTCGGAGATGGCGCGGCGAGCCGGGAAGACTGCCGGGGTGGGCCAGTTACGCGGTCCAGGCGGTGGGCGCGTTGATGGTCACCCTCTCGCTTGTGTTTCCGACTTATCTCGCGCCGCTGGTGTGGGGGAGCCTATCGTTCCTATTGGACCCCTGGAATTACCGTCGCGGCGCCCGCTCGATCCTGCGCGACTTCGAGGCGCGTGATTTTGGCCTGGTGGCTCGCCTGCTCCTCGCGGGACTAATTTGCGGCGGGTTTTGGGAAAGCATGAACTTCCTCGCCCCGCAGAAGTGGATATACACCGTGCGGGGACTGGAGGATTTCAAGCTTTTCGAGATGCCGCTGCTGGGGTTCCTCGGTTTTCCCGCGCTCGCGTTGGATGGGATGGCGTTTTACTCGCTGATCGCCTACTGGTTTCTGAACAACGAGACCTGGGAGCATCCCGCGGATCTTCGTTATGGACTCCGATCCCACTCCGCCTTTTCCCCGCGGGCCTTTTACCGAATCATCCCGATCCAACTCGCGTTCGGAATCCTTGTGCTTGTGGGGGTCCGCCAGGTCAACATGGCCTCGATCCGACTCGACCTGTGGGACCTTCCCTCCATGACCCCCGCGCTCGCCACTCTGCTTGAGGCCGAGGGGATCCGAAGGCCGATCCGCCTGGTGCGTGAGACGAAGGACCCGGAAAGGCGCCGGATGCTCCTTTCGAGGAGTGGGCTTGAGCCGGAGGAATTCCAGCGCCTTTTGGAGGAGGCGGAGTTGTACGCGTTCAAGGGGATCGGCGCGGCGCATGGCGCCTTGCTTCGGGAGGTTGGGGTGACCCGGGTCTCCGAGCTCGCGGACTGGAGCGCGGAGGACCTTCACTCGGCCCTAGTTCGGATCGCCGACCAAGAAGGGGCGCGTCTGCCTCGGCTCGACATGGTGCGGGTGTGGGTGCTCGCGGCCAGGGATCGAGGTTTTGTGATGAGGACGGCGCGGGGGGAGTGACGTGAAAATGGATCCGATGCGCGCGATTGATGAGGTCCGCGGCATGCCGGAAACACATGGACCGGCGATTCTTACCTCTTGAAGGAGAGGGAAAAAGTTGCCCGGAAAGAAGGCGACCAGGCATACCGTTTTCTGAACTGCATCCGCCCACAACCGCAGCGACCAGCGGTCGCACTCATTCCCGGACAGGGGGGATAGGGGAACATCCGACTTCGTTGTCGGCGCGAATCGCCCCTATCAGCCTTGCCCTTTTCTTCAGCTGCCTTAAGCGCCCCCACCATCTCGCCATCCCCGTTGTCTTTCGCGATCGACATCGCGGTTCGACCGTGCGCGGTGGCGAAGGATGGATTCGCGCCGCGGTCGAGCAGCAGCCGGGCCAGCTCCACATGGTTGTGGTCCGCCGCGATCATCAGCGCGGTGAGCCCGTTCACCGAACGGGCGTTCGGATCGGCCCCCTTGTCCAGCAGGAGACGGACAATCTCCACATGCCCTTCAAGGACGGCGTGCATAAGCGGCGGCCAGCCGAAAGAGTTCTTCATCTCCAGGTCTGCCCCATGCGCCACAAGCGCCTCGATCATTTCCGGCTGCGCGAGCTGGGATGCGGAGATGAGCGGGGTCCAACCGGCCCGCGTTCGCGCGTTCGGGTCCGCGCCTCTCGCAAGGAGCTCGCGCGCGATGTCCGCGCGACGCTCCTCGATGGCGAAGATCAGCGCGGTCCAACCGGTGTCATCCGCCGCATTGACATTCGCTCCGCGCTCCAAGAGCAATCGCACCAGTTCGAGGTGTCCGCCCAAGGCAGCCGCCATGAGCGCGGTGAGTCCATCCTCGGCGGTGGCGTCCGTTGGCGCCCCGGCGTCCAAAAGGGAGCGTACAAGCGTCGCGTTTCCGATCTCGGCGGCTCCAATCAGCGCCTCGGCGGAAATCTCCACCCCCGGGCTCGTTGAGGCGATGGCGTGAGACGCTTGCCCCCATCCGCGAGGGCAATGGAGGATCAACACGGCCAAGAGCGCGATCCGAAGCCCCGGCGCACCTCCGGTGGCCCTTCTCACCACTGAAGCTTCCCCGGGGCGAACTCTTCGATCAAATCTTCATAGTAGGGTCGAAGCGCCGCGACGCTCGGCGGCTCCTCCCCTTTTGAGTAGAGGTCATAAGGGTTGAACTTCCGGACCCACTCGAACATCTCCCGGTCGTGGTCGTCCATCAGGTGCTCATATTCCCTTTCGCGATGGGCGGGGTAGAAGGAGTGGTAGCGCAGCATGTACAGCGCTTCATCAGGGAGACGGTCCTTCATGACACGGTAGATGTATTCATCATGCCCCCAGGACATGTGCACATTCCGTAATCCGCAGCCCTCGCTATACACCCCGCAAGGACTGCTGAGCGCGGGATCGGAACTGTCCGGGTTCTCCGAGAAGAACTCCGGAAACACGATCTTCTCCGAAAAACGGCATCCCACGGGGAATGTATCCCCCACCACGGCCCATTGCGGCTCGCCGAAAAGACAGAGCACCTTGCCCAGGTCATGGACCAGCCCTGCGAAGATGAACCAACGCGGATGGCCATCCCGTCGGATCGCCTCCGAGGTTTGCAGCAGATGCTCAATCTGTGAAAGCGAGGTGTCCGGATCGCTGTCATCGACAAGCGTGTTCAGAAACTCCATCGCCTCCCAAACCGTCATTTCGGTCTTCCGGAGCGGAAGGTACTCCCGCTCCTTGGCGAGGACGAAATCATAGGTCTGAAACCTGTGATTCAAACGGTAGAATTCCCGGACTGTCGAACTTGCCTCTTCATAGTTCCGGAATTCCTCCTTTGTCTTGGAGGGTTTTCCGCCGGAGGGTTCCGGATAGCGGAGGTGAAGCGATTCCTCCCAGTCGTCCAGGCGCTCCATCGGCTGATTCACATTTCCGTCGATCATGTTCACTCACACCCCCATTTTGAGTAGGAATTCACGATTCCGCTTGGCGCACTGAGCCGGAGAGTCCATCCCCGGCAAGATCTTCTGCTCCACAACCACCCAGCCGGAATAGTCCAGGCCCTCCAGTTCCATCAGGAAGTCCTGGAGGTCTAGCCCGCCTTGCCCCAACGCGGGGAAAAGACCGCTTTCAACCGCCTGGAAGTAATCCAGCTCCTCTGTCCTGGCCCGCTCAGCCACCTCCCGGCTCATGTCCCGCAGATGGATATGCCGCAATCGGTCGCCATGTTTGTACAATGCAGTCAAGGGGTCCCCGCCGGCATAGGCGAAGTGCCCGGTGTCCAGGCACAGTCCGATCAGATCCGGTTCGGTCCAATCGAGGAACCGCTCAACCTCCTCCGGGGTCTCAATAAGAGTGGCGCAATGAGGGTGCAGCAAGGTTCTCAGCCCACACTGGTCCCGAGCCGCGCGGGCAAGCGTCTGGGCCGCCTGGATCAAGGCATGCCATTCCGAGTCGCTGGGTGCATCCGTGGCCTCAATTCGACCGGCGTGAGCGGTCCGCCTGGGATCCGCGCCAATGGCATCCGACAGGATCAGCCATGCCGAAGGGTTTACCGCGGACACAAGCGTCGCCACCTCCAGGACACGATCCAGGTGGGAACGGTCGGCGTTAACCTCGATGAGCGGCGCCTGAACGAAACCAGCCACCAGCGCAAGGCCATGGGATTGGAGTAGGTCCGACAGTTCGACGGGGTCTTGGGGAAGAAACCCAAATTCCCCGAGCTCCGTCCCGGCGTAACCGGCGTCCACAATCTCTTCCACCATTTGGAGTGGACCCACCCAATCCGCCGCCTGGGATGCCGTGGACACGCCCCATGAACAGGGCGCGGTCGCTACCTGGATTGAGGCCATGGTTGCATCTCCGAGGAAGTGGTAGCCCTAATTGACCGTATCGCCAGGTCCGATTCCTGTCAATCGTAACTTTTGTCAAATAATCGCCACACACTCGGTCAGGGACCCTTTTCAGAACGGCCATGCCGCCCGCATGTGTCTCTCGTCAAGCCGTCATCCCAGCTCTATCGTCATTTCCATCACTCTCATGGGAAGCGAGAATGCAAACATGAAGCAACTCCGGCTGGGGCTTGAGATTCTGATGGTGGCGGCGGTTGCCGTGACCGCGACGCCCTCGGAAGCGGATTCCAATCGAACTCTGCGGTACACCTCCCGGTCGGCCGAGGCGGCGCGAGAGTGGCAAAACGACCTGCGTGGGAAATTCGCGACGCTCCTCAAGATTGAGGATCTCCTCACCTCAAGGGTCAACCTTCCCAATGCCACCACGACCCTCTCCGAGGAGGATCGTGGGTCCTATCTCCGCCGTGAGATCGAGTTTGCGTCCACTCCGGGGAGACGGATTCGCGCGATTCTGACCCTTCCGAAAGACACCCCCGCTCCGAGTCCCGCGGTGGTGTGCATACATGGGCATGGTCATGACCGAACCGCGGTCCACGATCCCGCGTTGATCTATCGCGGCTTCGCGACTCGGCTCGCGGAGCGCGGAGCGGTTACCATCGCGGTGGATGTCGGCCAGCACCAGGTGTATGAGGAGGGTCGAACCCTGATGGGGGAGCGCTTGTGGGATCTGATCCGCTGTGTGGACCTTGTGAGCTCGCTGCGCTCCGTGGACCGGCAACGACTCGGGTGCGCGGGCCTCTCCTTGGGGGGCGAAATGGCGATGTGGTTGGGAGCCATGGACACGCGCGTGTCGGCGGTCTTGAGCAGCGGGTTTCTGACCACGATGGACCAGATGGAAAAGGGGCACTGCATGTGTTGGAAGTTCGAGGGACTCCGTGAACTGGCCGACTGGGCGGATGTTTATTCGCTGATCGCCCCTCGGGCGTTGTTGTGCCAGAACGGGCTCAAGGAGCCCCCGACCGACTTCACTGTCCCTCTCGCGGAGAAGGCCCTCGCCGAGGTGCGTCTGATCTACACGGACCTCGGCGCGGAGGACAAGGTCGGACTCGTCGCCCACCCCGAGGGGCATGTGGTCAACCTTCCCACCCTACTGGATTTCTTCGATAAAACCCTTGGCATCCGTGAGCGCTAGGTTACGGAGCGCGGCCTGATTCCGAGTAGGCTCTGGGGCGACTCGAAGAGAATCTCACGCGCGATGGAGAGGGCCTCCTCCATCGAGTACTGCCCTCGCCGAATCCTGTCGCTCAAAACCGCCGCCAACTGTTTTCGGAGCAGGGTCGCCTTGCCATAGCTCCACTCCACGCAATAAGCGTCCGAGAAAAATCCGATCTGCTTATTCAAGGGAAGCATGTCGAGACGTTCGCCCATGACCTCGCGGATGGCATCCGGGAAGAAGTTGTGCCACCAGCACCCGATCAGGCTCAGGTTCGGGAGTTCGCGCGCGAGTGTGCAGAGGGCCTGGTTGGCGGGGCGGCTCGCGAGGAAACACTGGAAGCGGACGCGCGGATGGCGCGCGACCATCTCGGCGAGTTGCGCGAGGGTTCGATGCGAAAGGCGGCTCCCGGTCTCGAAGGGAAGCGGTTCGGCCCCAAACGAAAACTGGAACGCCAATGTGTCCGCATGCGGCTCAAGTTCATGGAGGAAGCGCTCGTGGACATAGCTCGCGTAAATGTCGCGCTCCTCGGGACCGGCCTGTTCACGGCGCTTCAGCGCCTGTTCCATTTCCGTCTCTCCGACAACCCGGTAGTCGATATCCGTGGACAGGTGCGTGGCGTGAGCCACCAGGCAGTCGTAGGGGATGGAGTTCACATAGTGGTCCAGCGCGGCGTGAACATCCGCCAGGGAACGAATTCTTCGCTCCCCCTCCACGCGCCGTCCCTTGCCGATCCCCGTCGGGCTTTGGGGTGACTTGCCCCAAGAGTGCTCCAATTCATACAGCGCGGTGTCGAATTCCCCCCACTGGCAGCGCGTGAAAAAGGCCCACTCCAGGGCGTATTGGAGGCGGTCGTCATCCACTCCCTCTCCGCGACGGGCGTATTCGGTGACAGTCCGACGGATGTTCAAGCGGTCCAGAACCGAATGGCCCCAGGAGCGATCCTCGGCGCGCTCCCGCACCAGCGCATCGAGGTTCCGCCAGTTCTCACGGGTGATCGGTTCTTCCCAGGCATACAGGTCTTTGAGGATGATACGAATCGCCCAGCTGGCGCTCGTGTTCCGGACCCTCGGAAGGAATGGAATCGCCTCCTCGATGCGCCGGATCGCCTCCTCCCGCGTGGGCCAGCCGGGGAATTCGGTGAGACGATTCCCGCTGGGGCAACCGGCGGCGTAGAGATCAGTCACCGCCATGTGGTACAGAAGAATGTCCTCTAGGCCGCGCGCGCCGAACCTCCCGCCCACCAGATGGGTGTGAGCGTCGATGAGCGGGAGCTCCGCAAGCCCCGCCTCAACCTCCTCCGCGAGAAACCTGTCGCGAACTGTCATCGGGAACCAATTTGAGGGATCTGCGGCGGCAAGACAACAACCGCGTGGAGGGGTTCGGACGCGCGCCGCCGTCCGGGAACAGCTCCCACTTCCCTTCGCGCCATGAAACCCGATTTCTTTGTGTCCTAACAACCTTGAATTACAGGGGTTAGTCGATTTTACCTGATCTAAAATCAAATTTTAGCCTTGACAGCTTAAGCTCAAGGGAGCAGAATGGTTATGATCCTTTCTAGGGGGTGTCTGGGGAGACACAATGGGATCGCTGGTCTTGATGGGGGGCTGCTTGCTGGGTCTACTCGGATTGGAGTGGGCCCGGCGAAATCTCTTTCCCGGCCATCCGCCACCCAGCAGGTGGTGGACAGGGAGGTCCCGTAGCCGGGGAAGCCGACTGGGCGGTCCGGACCACCGGACCGCCCTTCTTCATCAGTCCTCGGAAACGCTCGACTCCTTCTTTTCGAACAGCGCCCAGCTTGCCGAAGAACAACTCCGCAAGGCCCTGCTGGAGAGCCGGAGCGCCACGGAGCGAGTCCGAATTCTCTGTCTGCTATCCGACCTTGCCTCGCGTAAGGGGGAACGTCAGGACTGCCTCGCATTCCTGGAGGAGGCCGAGGAGGCGCTGAGATCGGACTGGAAGCCGCTAGACCGAGGATGTCTTCAAGCCCTTGAGGCGCTACTCCGAACCAAAACCCTCGCCCACCTCCAGGAAGGAGCTCCCGCGGAGTCGCTTCAGTGTCTCCAGGAGTCGGAATCCGTCTTGGGTCTCAGCCCCTGGGGCCTCCGCGTTCGCTCTGAGTGCCACCTCCTCGCTGGAAGAACGGAGGAAGCCCTGTCCGACCTCACAAGACTTGAATCCCTCGGCTGGGACAAGAGCGCGGAGTTTCACTTGCTCCGCGCTGAGTGTCATCTGCGGGCGCGGGATTACGATGCCCTGGACTGGTCCCTGAAGGCGGCGGACCTGCTTTCTCCCTATCCAGACCGAGAGAAGGTGATCGCAGCCTCTTTGCGGATCGAGCGCGCGCTCCATGATGGGAGCATCGCGAGCGCGTGGCGGGCGGTGGGAGTGATCCACGAGTGTCTGAGCCGAAAGGTGGGCGATACCGGATTCCGCCGCGCGTTTCATCTCGGCTGCGCGCGGGTGCATCTCGCGGAGGGGGACCTGGTCGAGGCGCACCGTCACCTGCAACTGGCGGAGAACAACGCCCCCTACCCAGTGGCTCTCTGGGATGTCCATCTGCTCCTGGGCGCGGTCCTGGAGGCGGAGGATCGCACCGAGGAGGCGCGCGCGGTCTGGGAGCGTCTCATCTCCGAGGCGCGCGGAACCTATTTCGCCGGAGTGGCGGAAGCGCGCCTATTGCGGCAGAATCCTCCACGATGTCTCAAGATCCCAGGGCTTGAAACCATCTTGAAATGAGCGATCCCTCGGACCGCTACGCGGCCCTTTCGACCGAGCAACCGAACCCGGCCAGCCTTGAACTGGACCTACTCTCTCCGCTTGAACTCGTGGACCTCATGCAGCGGGAGGATGTGCGCGCCTTGGATGCCCTGCAACGGGTCCGAGAGGATCTGGCCGAATGCATTGCCCTTCTGGCCGACAGATTTCGGAATGGAGGAAGGTTGTTTTACGCCGGAGCGGGCACCAGCGGGCGCTTGGGGATGCTCGACGCCACCGAGTGCCCGCCGACCTTCGGGGTCCCGCGCGACCTGGTCCAGGCGATCCTCGCGGGTGGGCACGAGTGCCTGGTTCGCTCGGTGGAAGGCGCTGAGGACGATGGGGAGTCCGGGGAGCGCGCCGTGACCGAGCGAGGGATCACCGCGAAGGATGTGGTGGTCGGGATTGCCGCCAGCAGCACCACCCCCTTTGTCCGGGGGGTGCTTAGGAGGGCTGGCGGCATCGGAGCCTCCACGGTCCTGCTCACCTGCAACGAAGTGGGGGACCTGGACTTCCCCGTAGGGAAGATTGTAGTGCTCCAAACCGGTCCCGAGGTCTTGGCCGGGTCCACTCGCCTCAAAGCCGGGACCGCCACCAAACTCTTCCTGAACCGACTCACCACCGGGGCCATGGTCCGGATCGGGAAGGTCTACAGAAACCGAATGGTGGACCTGTATCTGACCTGCGACAAGCTCCGAGAGCGGGCCATCCGAACCACGCGCGAGTTCACCGGACTGCCCCGTGAGGAAGCGATTGAGCTACTCGAAAGGGTCGGCGGTTCAGTAAAGGTCGCTATCTTTTCACACCTAAAGAGCCTGAGTCCAGAGGAAGCCCGAGAACGTCTGGACTCCGCCGGGGGCCATTTGCGCCGAGCCCTGCAAGATTTCGGCGGAGATTAGTGGCACCCGATAACCCAGTAGTTTCGCCCCGATCTCACCCCATCCCCAAGGTCTCATTTCACTTGGCTTAGATGAGACAGCGTGCCATCCGACGTCAATCCTAAGTGATTCAAAACGCTGGATTTAGAAATCAAGCCTGGGGAATCGCCTAGCCCCAAACGAAGATTTCATCTTGCGTCCGGAGAAAGGGCTACCGTAAGCTTCTTGCCGTACGCAGGTCCGGCCCTAAGAGAGCATTCCGGGACCCGAGACCAATGGGATGGGAGAACCATGGAGTACAACAAAATCGGCAGCGTGTTGATCTCGAGAGGGCTGATCTCTGAGGGGGACTGGGAGAACTTGTCCTCCAAGGGCCCCAGCACCTTGGCCGAGGTCTCGGAGGCATTGGTCGAAACCGGAAAGGTCTCGGAGACCGACTGGGCCACGACCGTGGCGGAGGCCTATGAGCTCCCCTACCTCCCGGAGATCACCGAAGTGGACCAGGAGCTCCTGTCCAAGGTCCCGAGCGATCTGGCGTTCAAGCGCCTGGCCCTCCCGATCCGCCGCGACAACGGCTCGATCGTGGTGGCGGTCACCGACCCTGAACCCGAGCAAGTCTATGAGGACTTCCGGATTCTCACCGGACAGAGGATTCGGGTCGAAATCGCCGCCGAGAAGACCCTCCGGCAGGCAATCCAGAAGAGCTATGGGGCGACGGTTGAGCGGATGGCCGCCGACCTGGGGGGCGGAGAGAAGCTCGGAGAGGGAACGGATGAGGCCGAGCTCGAGGTGGACCACGATATTGGGAACCTACGGGAGCTCGCGGGCGAGCCGACCGTGGTCAACCTGGTCAACTTGATCCTCTTCGAGGCGATCCGAGACCGCGCCAGCGACATTCACATTGAGCCGTTCGAGTCCGAGCTCAAGCTCCGCTACCGGATGGACGGCATCCTCAAGGAGATGCCACCTCCGCCGCGCCACCTTCGCCTGGCGATCACTTCCCGCATCAAGATCATGGCGGGGATGAACATCGCCGAGCGCTTCGTGCCCCAGGATGGACACATCAAGCTCTCGGTGGAGGGGCGTTCGATCGACTTGCGCGCGTCGTGCTGTCCGACCATCTACGGCGAGAGCGTGGTTTTGCGCATCCTGGACAAGAGCGCGCTGATTCTCGACATCGAACAACTCGGTCTCGCGGAGGAGGATCGCGCGGCCTTTAACGAGGTGATCCGCCGCCCCCACGGCATCTTCCTGGTGACCGGCCCAACCGGTTCGGGAAAAACCACCACGCTTTACACGGCGCTCAGCCAGATATTCTCTCCGGAGCTCAAGATCATCACGGTCGAGGACCCGGTCGAGTATCACCTTAACGGCGTGTGCCAGATTCAGGTCAACCCCAAGCGGGGGGTGACCTTCGCCACCGGGCTGCGCTCGATCATGCGCCAAGACCCCGATGTGATCATGGTGGGTGAGATTCGTGACGGCGAAACCGCGGAGATCGCGATTCGCTCGGCGCTCACCGGCCACTTGGTCTTCAGCACCCTACACACGAACACCGCCGCCGGCGCCATCCCCAGGCTGTTGGACATGGGGATTGACCCCTTCCTGATCAGCTCCTCGCTCAACGGGGTCCTCGCGCAACGCCTAGTGCGCCGGATCTGCTCCGACTGCAAGGAGGAGTACAAGCCCTCGGCCGAAGAGAAGATGCTTTGCCGCTGGCAGCATATCGACAAGATCAAGTTCTACAGGGGCGCGGGATGCGAGACATGCGGAGGCTCCGGATTCAAGGGGCGAGTGGGAATCTTCGAACTCATTCTCTTGGATGACCCGATCCGCGAACTGATCCTCAAGCGCCCCTCGGCCAGCATGATCGCACAAGCCGCCAAGACCCGCTCCTTCCGCGAGGATGGTTGGAGCAAGGTCGGAGCCGGCATCACCACACTCGATGAGGTTCTCCGCGTGGCCGTGGACGATTAATCGTCCCCCCATTGCGCTTGGTCTTCATCCCATGCCGATCTACAGCTATCAGGCCCTCACCCCCGAGGGCAAGGAAACCGCCGGGAAACTCGAGGCCCCCGACCGCGCGTCGGTTCTGAAGACTCTCAAGGGCCAAGGGCTGGTCCCGGTGGATGTGGTCGACTCCGCCGAGGCGGTGGCCAAGCGGGCGGCGGGGGCCGGACGCAAACGCCGCAAGCTCAAGACCCGCGAACTGGTGATGTTCACCCACCAGATGAACTCGGTCCTCAAGGCCAACATCCCGCTCACCCAGGCCCTGGCGATCATCGCCGGCCAGGCCGAGTCCGAGGTCCTGCGCGAGGTCCTCACCGAGGTTCGAGAGGATATTGAGGAAGGCTCTTCGCTCGCGGACGCCATGCGCGAGCACCCGGGGGTGTTCCCTCCCCTTTATGTGAACACGGTTCGCATGGGGGAGGAGGGCGGGGTTCTCGATCAGGTGATGGCGCAGCTCGCGACCTTCATCGAGTCGAGCTACGAGCTCAACTCGGAGGTCAAGTCGGCGATGTATTACCCCGCGGCGATCGTGGGCATGGCGATGCTCTCGGTGAGTTTCATTCTGATCTTCGTGATGCCCAAAATGACCGCCGTGTTCCTGGAGAGCGGCGCGCGCTTGCCCTGGGCCACCCGGATGCTCATCAGCCTGGGGGATTTCATGAGCACTCGGGGTTGGGTGATTCCGATTGTCGGGGTGGGAATCTTCCTGGGCATGCGTGAAATCCTCAAGCAGGAGTCGGGTCGGTATTACTGGTATCGCCTGATCCGATCCCTTCCGGCGGTCGGGGTTTTCGTCCAGAAGGTGGGGGTGACCCGAATCGCGCAGACGATGGCGAGCCTGCTTCAGAGCGGAGTCCCCGCCCTGGATGCCCTGCGGCTTGTGGCGGGGACCCTGAACGACGCCGTGGTGCGGAGGGCCCTTTCCGACATCTGCGACAAGGTTCAAAAGGGCCAGGGAATTGCGCGCCCCTTGGCCCAATCGGGGGTCTTCCCGACCTTGTTTGTGCAGATGGTGCGTGTGGGCGAGGAGTCGGGCGAGCTCGAGAGCATGTTTTCCCATGTGGCCAGCGCCTATAGCCTCGATGTGCGTTATGCGATCAAGAATTTCGTGAGCTTGATGGAGCCGATGATCATCGGCGTCATGGCGGTGGTGGTCATGTTCATCGTCCTGGCGCTCGCCCTCCCGATGATGCAGATCGGGCAAACCATGGGGCACTGAGATGTCGAATCGCGGTTTCACGCTCCTTGAGCTGATTTTGGTGTTCGCCATCATGGCCCTGGTGATCGGGATGTCGGTCCCCGCGCTTTCAAGCTTCAAGCGTGAGCGCGACCTTGCCGCCGCGAGCGAAATCGCGGCCTCCGCCTGCAACTATGCCCGCAGCCTCGCGGTCACCACTGGGAGGAGGACCCGACTGGGGCTGGATCGGGAGAATGGACGGATCGATCTGTTGGTCGAGGAGGACCCGCTGACCGATCCGGGAACCTTCAACCCGATCCAGTGGCCGGTCGGCCTCACCGGGACGCTGCCCAAGGGGGTGATGATCGAACAAGTCTATTACCCGGTTGTGCGCGATATCCCCGAGGAGGAGCAGGCCGAGGAGCCCAAGGGCGAGGAAGGGCCGGAGGTGATCTCGGCGGCCGAGGCGGCCGAGGAGCGTAAGTCAGTCCTGGTCTTCAACCCAGATGGCTCCGCGCGGGACACCTTCATCTATCTGAACGTGGGGGACGCCTCCAGCGTGCTGGAGGCCCCCGCCGAGGAGCAAGCAGAGCGGGATCTGTTCACGGTCGCCATTGTGGGGGCCATTGGGGTAACCGTGATCGTGCCCAGGTACACCGAGGAGATTTTCGAGGTCTATGACACGCCCGAGCTGCGCTAGACCTTCCCACTGTGAGTCGAGGAGGGAACGCGCCTTCACGCTCTTTGAGGTGGTGGCCGCGATCACCATCATGGCCATCGGGGTGACCGCCGTCCTGGCCTCCTTCAACGGGATGAATGAAACCCATCGCTTGATGGAACGCCGGACCGAAGCCGCGCTTCACGCGCGCTCCGTAATGACCCTTGTGCGAACCGGCGCGCTCACCCCCAAGACTGAGGAAAAGGAGGGGACCTTTGAGGGCGCCGACTACCGGTTCTCAGTCTCGTTCGCCGAGACCGAGTGGACCAACCTCTACGCGGTGGGAGTTCAAATCGCGTGGGGCGCGGATGAGGGCGCGGGCAAAATCAATCTCTACACGCTGCAATACTATGAGTGAGTCGCGTGGCTTCGCATCCACAAACTGGGGGGTAAGATCACCTCGCGGGGGCTTCACCTTGGTGGAGCTCCTGGTGTCGATGGCCGCGGCGGCGCTGATCCTGGGGGCGGCGTACACCGCGCTGCTTTCGGGGCTTCGCTCCTATTCGGCCAGCGCGTACCGCTCGGAGATCTACACGGTCCTCGAGCGCTCACTCCATCGGATTTTCGAGGATCTCACGGACGCCCACATGGGGGAGGGAGAATATCGTTTCCAATTGATCGACGACACCCTGGAGATCGAGGGGCTCCCGGAGCTGCCCAACGACCGTCTCTTGTTCACCTCCAATCGCGCCCGAACCGAATGGAGAAACATTCCCCAGAGCGACCTTTCCGAGGTCGAGTATTACATCGACACGGACGAGGAGACCCCCGCGCGCTGGCTCGTGCGACGCACCGACTCCCCCCCGGACTCCGACCCGACCTCCGGCGGCGAAATTCACCTGATCGGCCCCAAAGTGGTCGGAATGCAGATCGAAGCTTTCGATGGCGCCAAGTGGCTCGCCGAATGGGATTCCACCGACAACATGCCCAAGGCGGTCCGGGTCAGCCTGTACATGTTGCCGGGACGAGAGTCTCTGACCCCAGGAAAGCTTGAGACCCTCGGCTCGATGGTCTGGCTCCCGCGAGGGCAGGCCACCAAGCCTTCGGCCACGCCGGGCACAGCGAGCGAACCGGAGCCGACCTCATGAAAACCGAAACCACCAAGGGTCTGATCCTGCTCATTGTCCTGTGGGTCATGGTGGTTTTGACCATCCTGGGCACGAGCTACTTCCATCTGGCCAGCCTGAACTACCAAACCTCCCGGAACATCCTTGACAAGTATCAGGCGCACCTCCTGGCGGAAGGGGTCCTGGAGCTCGCCCTTTCGGAACTCTCCCAGTCCGGTTCGGTCGGATACCACGATCTCTCGGGGGATTGGTCCGGCGCCGGTAAGCTCTTCGAGGCGGCCTCGCTGGGGGATGGACTGATGCAGATCTACACCCCCGATCTTGATTCGGAGCAAGGCGGCACTCGCTTCGGACTTCGCGATGAATCCTCCAAGCTCAATATCAATATGGCCACCAAGGAAATGCTGGAGAAGCTTCCCAACATGACCAGCGCGATGGCCGCCTCGATTCTCGACTGGCGTGACAAGGACAATCAGGTGACTCCGGGCGGGGCGGAGGAGGACTACTATGCCGAGCGCACGCCGCCCTATGAGCCTCGCAATGGACCGTTTCAAACCCTCGGGGAGCTCCTTCAGGTCAAGGGATTCACCCCTTCCCTGCTCCTCGGTGAGGATGTGAACATGGATGGAGTTCTTCAAACCGCGGAGGATGACGGCGCCGAGAATGATCCCCCCGATGACGGGGATGGGACCCTGGACCAGGGCCTTGGCGCCTATCTGACCCTGTACTCGTATGATCTCAATCAGAACCCGGCGGGCGAGAAACGCCTGAACATCAATTCCGCCTCGGAGGAAACCCTTCGCGCCCGTCTGGAGGGCAAGGTCTCCGAGGAATCGGTCAAGAAGATTCTCGCCTATAAGAAGGACAACCAGATCGACAGCCTGGCGCAGCTCCTCACCGGGAAACCCTCCGAGAAGAAAAAGGAAACCGAGGAGCAGACCACGGATGAAAAGGAGCCTCAATCGCGCCCCATCGGAGAATCGAGCGGAGGCGCAAACAAATCAGAAGGCGGCAGCCGGAAAATCGGCACGACCTCCAAGCCGATCGGAAGGGAGGAGGAGGAGAAGCCGGAGACCGAAGTGGACACCTCCGGGGCGCTGGTGACCAAGGATGAATTCACCGCGATCGTGGATGAACTCACGACCAGCGACGAGGAGCGCTTGCCCGGTCTTGTCAACATCAACACAGCCCCGCGCGAGGTGTTGATGGGCCTCCCGGGGATGACTGAAAACCTGGCGGACGCGATCCTGGGGCGGCGCGGCGCCGATGGACAGGCCTTCACCTCGGTGGGGGAGCTTGTCTCGCTTGAGGGGATGAACCTTGATACATTGGCCGAGATGCTCCCCCATATGACAGTCCGCTCGTATGTGTTCGAGGCGCGCGCGGTGGGATATGTCCCGGCGACCAAGGCTTACGCCGCGATTTACGCGATCCTGGATCGTGGGGGCGGGGAGAACAAGTTCTTGAACTACCGGGTGCTCCGGTAAGGATGTGAGAGATGCTCTGGAAGCAAACTGAGGCGGCGATTCGAGTCGGCGCGGATGGGGTCGAGTGGCTGGTCTGGCAGTCCAAGACCGAACGTCTGCTCTCGGCTCGCATGACTCCGGGTTACAGTGTCGGCGCGGCGCTGGATCAGTGGCTTGCGCGCGCGGCGCGGCTACGCATGAAACCCAAGCGCATCTGGCTTATCGCGGGCGCGGCGGAGTGCGCCCACCGCAGCATCACCTTGCCTGGAACGGATCCGAAAGTGATCGGACGCGCCATTCCCCTCGCCATCGAGGAGGACCTGCCGCTTCCGCTGAGCCAGATGCACTGGACTTACCGGACCACGCCGAACGAGGAGACCCAGTCCACCGTGGTGGATGTGGTGGCCACTCCGATCCACCTTTATACGGAATGGGAAGAGGCCATCCGAGAGCGAAAGCTCGACCTTGGCGGACGAATCCCGGAGGGGCCCCATCTCTGGCATGAGATGGCTGCGATTCGCGGCTCGGAGATCGACCTTCTCGCGGTTTGGGGCGAGCGACGGGTCACCCTGATCCGAGGCAATGAAAAGGGAATGAGCTCCCTTCAGGCCTTTGTGCGGGAGCCGGGCGAGTCTTGGGAGGCGCTGCTCAACGACCTTCGCCGCCCGTTCCAAGGCCGTGACGAGTCCAAGACCATTCTTTCCATCTTCACCTCCGAGCGCCTGAGGAAGCGTGTCCTGGCCCTTCCGGATCTTGTCCCGCCGACCGCCGAGACTTATCTGAACACCGACCTGTTCCTCGGTGTGAGCGAGCAGGTGGTGGTTCCTGTGAGCCTCTTGGCGCTACGCCGTCAACGCCTGGAGGGACGCGCCCCGGCGGTTTTGTTCGGGGATGCCGAGCTCATGCGCCCGCGAGTCGAGCTCAAGAAGGTGGCAACGGGCCTGGAGGTGCCGGTTCCCGCCTTTGGAATGGCCGCCCTGGTCGTGATTTCCCTGGCGCTGGCATGGTCGCATTGGCGTGTGGGGGGGAGGCACGCCAAGGAGTTGAGCGGGCAAGTCGAGATGATGGACGCTCAATGGACCCTGCTCGATCAGCAGCACGAGGCTCTCAAGGATCTGGCCAAGGCGCGCGCCGACTGGGGGAGTGTCTGGTTGCAGCTTTCCGAACAGCTCCCCAAGCAGACTCTCTTTAAGAGCTTCTCATACGGTCTGGGGGCGGGAATTCGTGTGGACGGCACCACGGAGGGCCAGGCGGGAGTCGATCAGTTGGTTACCCTGCTGCGCGAGGTCGGCTATCTGGACAATGTCCGTGTCCCCAAGACCGAAGCGGCGGAGAAGAAGCTCTCCTTTGAAATCCGCGCGGACATCGCGCCGAGCAAAATCAAGTATTACGAGGTAAAGAATCCCTCTTCCCCCACGGCCCCAGGGGCTTCTCCCGACCCAAACCAACCGAAGAAGAATAAACCCCCTGAGCGGCGACGCCGCCAGCTCAATGTGGGGAGCGCCGCCCCGTCGTCCCCAACCTTCCGACTGGCGGAGGACTCAGGAAACAAGGGGGGCCGGTCATGAATCTCGCCGGCAAGGAGCTCTCCACGCGGGAGGTGGTCCTCCTTGGGATCACCGTGGCGGTCGCGCTCGGCTTCGGACTCATGTGGTTGGGGCGGCAGCTCGGCGGGACCGGCGGCGGGGTCAGCCAGGTCATGGATGACTTGGCTCGAAGCTCCTCCCGGCTGCAAAACACCACCAAGAACATCGAGGACCTCAAGAAGAAACTGAAGATCGGGAAGTTCCAGCTCCCCTCCACCGAGGACTCGCCCAAGGTCTTGTCCCATATCGACAAGGTCGCGCGGGAAAGCGGCCTTGGCTTCAGCACCCTATCGGCGACCGCGCCGAAGAAGGGGCGGAAGTTTCAAACCATCACCTACAAATTCACCAGCACCTCGGAGCTCAAGTCCCTGGTCAAGTTCGTGGACGCCATCCAGCTGGGGGTCTACCTGATCTGCCTGGAGACTTGGGACATGAAGCCCGCCGAGGATCCCAAGAATGTCCAGGCAAACCTGACTCTGCGCGCCTATTTCCGTCAGGCGGAGGGCAAGTGACCATGGATTTTCCAAGGAATCGCGTGGAGCTTGTGGATATGGTCAAGAGGCGTGGCTGGACAGCCGCGCTCGCGCTTATGCTCCTATTGGTCGCTTGGCAGGGGTTGACACTCTTCGGGTACGTGCAAAGCTGGCGGCTGCTCGAAGACAAGGTGCGACTGGCGCTCGCCGGGGGGGGAATTCGTGAGGCCAAGCCAGCCCCAGTTTCTTCCCCCGAAAAGCGCCAGATCGAGGCCACGTTTTTCCACCGGCCTCAACCCAATTACACCCTTTCCGCGATCTTCGATGATCGCGCGGTGGTGAATGGGATAGAGGTGCGGGTCGGGGACCGCATCGAGAAGGCGGTGGTGGAAAAGATCGGTATCGGCTCGATCACCATCCGTGAGGATGGCGCGAAAGACCCGCGTGAGATTGTGATGCACCCGGGGTGATGTTGCGTTTGGTGTGAGGAGAGTGAAACGGGATTCCTGGAATCGGTTTGAAAGGACCGAACCCAGGGCCCTCTCGAGATTTTCGCCACGCTGGGACCAAGCGGCTGGGGAGACGGTCGGTCCTGGTGTCCGGGAAGCGTGAGCTTGCCCGGCGGGAGTCCCCATTGGCGGGGATGTGGATTGGGAAAACGAGGGGAAACATGAGGACCCATTTGCAGCGCGGGGCGGCTTTGGCCGTCTCTTTGGCATTTGCTTGTTTTGCACAGGGAGCGCCGCCCTCAGGTCAACCTGAGACAGATCCCTGGTCAACTCCTTCCGGCGCGGCGGCCCGACGCGGATCCGCGGACTCCTCCGCAAATCCATTTCTATTGGTCGCGCAGGCCGTCCAGCCCGCCACAGCCCCGGCTCCCACGCCGACGCCCACGTCCGCCGAACCGGGCAAGAGCCCGCTGAATTTCAACAACGCCGAACTGAACGTGGTCCTGAAGTACATCTCGGACAAGACCGGCAAGCCGGTGGTCCAGACGGGCGAACTCAAGGACAAGAAGATCACCATCATCAACCCCCGGACTCAGACGGATCAGGAGAATCTGCAGCTTCTTTACAAGATGCTGTCTCTTCAAGGCATCGCCGTGGTGGACATGGACGAGTTGATCAATGTGATGCCGTTGGTGGATGCCCGCAAAGGGATGCTGCCCATCGCGGGCGAGGCCAAGGAGCCTTCCAAGGTCGAGGAGCCGATCACCTACTCGCGCCGGCTCAGGTATGTGAAGGCGCCGGAGCTTGTGGATCGGCTCAAACCATTGGTTCGCGATCCGGATGGACTGCTCGCGGACGCCGGGACAAACACGATTCTGTACACGGACACGCGCTCATTCGTGAACCGTTTTGAAGAGCTGGTCACACACCTCGACACCGAGCCGTTCCAGGAGATCACCACTTCCGCCCGCCCGGTCCGCAATGTCCCGGCCGCGGAGCTTGTCCCGGTCGCCCAACGCTTCCTGCGGACCTTTGCCGGGATCGCCGGCGAGGCCACCCCGCAAACCGTCGTGCGCGTGGAGCCAAGCCTCAACACTCTGATCCTCAAGGGCCCCGCCCGCGAGGTTCAGGCGCTCACCGCCGTGCTGGATAGGCTGGATGACCGCCCCCGGAGAGAACTCCAATTCACAACCCAGCGCCGAAAGGTGAACCACGCGGATCCCGAGACCTTGATCCGAGAGGGCAACGCGTTCCTCCACCGCCAGTCCGCGCTGCTCGATTTCATGGGGGATATGTCCAAGACCACCATGATGTATGAGCCGGTCACCCGCGAGCTGGTCATTCGCGGTCCCTCGGCGGAGATCGAGGCGCTTGTCCCATTCCTGGACGAGCTCGACGCCCCGCTTGTCTCGCGTCCCAGAAAGATCAACTACGCCGAACCGCAACCCCTTGTGGATGACTCCCTCAAAATGCTGGTGGAGCAATACGCCGAGGAGGGGCGTAAGGACTTCAAACACTCGATCACTTGGAAGACCGACTCCTTCGATCCCTCGACCCTGATCTTCCGAGGACCCGCCGCGGAATTGGACCGGCTCTTCCCAATCCTGGACCGCTTTGACAAACCGACGACCACGCGGTCGCGGCGGTTCTACAAGAGTCCCGAGGAGGTCTTCCCGGAGGCTTTCGATCTCTTGCTCGATCAGTATCTCCAGGAGGGACGGCCCTCCTACAAACACGCCATCACCTGGCGTCGCGATCCGCTCAACGCCGCCAATATCGTGATTCGAGGGCCGGAGGAGGAACTCAACCGTCTGTTCTCAATCCTCGACCGCTTGGACAAATCGGTCACTCAGCGAACCCGGCAGATTTACAGCGCCACGCCCGAAGTGGTGATCCCACAAGCGCTCGAGCGCGTCATCAAGATGTTCGCGGAGGAAGGGGTCGCGGATCTTGAACCCTCGATTCAGTGGAAACGAGACGATTTCAACCCCTCGCTGATCGTGTTCCGCGGCCCTCCGGACGAGCTCGACCATCTCTTCCAGGCGCTCGACCTGTTGGACAAACCGACCACAACCCAGCAGCGGCGCTTTTACAATCGCTCGGCTGAAGAGGTGATACCCGAGGCGCTTGCCTTGATGCTCGACCAATACAAGCAGGAGGGGCGCCCGGATTACCGTCACTCGATCACCTGGCGGCGCGACACCCTCAATCCCGCGCTGATGATTTTCAAAGGTCCGCCCGAAGAGCTCGCCCGACTCATGGCGTTCATTGAGCAGCTCGACAAGGTGACGACCGAGCGCTCGCGTCGGTTCTATACGCTCAAGCCGGAGGAAGCCATTCCGCAGGCGATATCCCTCCTCATTGATCGCATGGCCGAACAGGGCCAGTCGGATTACCGCCCCTCGCTCAAGTGGAAGCCGGACCGCTTCAACCCCTCCATGATCGTCTTCCAGGGCCCGCCGGCGGAGTTGGATGGTCTGATTCCCCTGCTCGATCAGATCGACAAACCGACCGTGGTGCAGCAGCGCCGCTTCTTCGGAAAATCCCCCGAGGAGGTCCTACCGAGGGCTTATGAACTGCTCCTGAAGCAGTACGAGCAGGAAGGGTGGCCGGGATATCAACACTCGCTTTCGTGGACCCGTGACCCGCTCAACCCGGCTCTGATCAACCTGAAGGGTCCGCAGGAGGAACTCTCGCGTCTCGCCCCGCTGCTCGAACGCCTGGACAAGACGCTCACCGAAAGGTCCAGAGTCATCCAGGACGCTTCCCCGGAACAGGTGATCCCGGACGCGATCGCCCGGATGATTGAACAGTTCGCGCGCGATGGTCAGCCAAACTATGAGCACTCGATTGAGTGGCGGCGCGACGAGTTCAACCCCGCGCAAATCATTTTCCGCGCGCCTCCGGCGGAGCTCGATGCCCTTTTCCCGATCCTGGACAGGGTGAATCCGCCGCTGGTGATCAGCAGCCGGGCGATTCAGAACATGACTCCGGAGCTGATCATTCAACCCGCCCGGGAGCGTCTCAAGCAATACTTTGTCGATCAAAACCGTCCGGAATACGAACCCAAGACCACCTTCCGGATCGACCCGCTCAACCGGAACCTGGTGCTGCGCGGTCCGCAGGAGGAGATCACCGCGCTCACGACCATCCTCTCGGAGCTGGACACCCCTCGGATGCAGCACATCGCGGTGACCACTCAAGAATTCCCTTACGGCTTCGCGGAGCCGGCCGATCTCATCCAGGCGGCCAGTCAGTATCTCACCCGCCGCGTGGCCTTTGAGGGCAAACCCGGCGATAAGCCTGGCGTCACCTTCCAGGTCAACCCACTCACTCGCTCGATCACCCTGCGGGGTCCGGCGACCCAACTGTCGTGGGTCACTCCGATCCTCTCCGCGGTGGAGCAGACCACCCGCCGAGGGATGAAACCGCTGGTGATCTATCCCAAGAAGACCAGCGCCACGGTCCTGTACAGCGAACTCTATCAGTTGGTTTCGAGTTACTACCCGGGCCCCTCGATCCCGCAGATCCTCCAGCTTCCTCGTCTGGACGCCGTCCTGGTGTCGGCTCGCGACGAGGACATGCCGAGGATCAAGGAATGGGTCGAGATGCTGGATCGCGAAGGGGGAGAAAACTGGGCGATTCGCGTGGTCCCGATCAAGAATTCGGTCCCCTCCACGGTCGCCTCCGCCGTGCGAACCCTCATTCCGCCCACCGGCGGGGTAATGCACACGGATGACGCCGCCGCGCGGATCATCATCCGGGATTCCACTCCCGCCATTGAGCGCATTGTCCACCTCATTGACCAGATCGATCAACCGGTCGAGGGCGAAGACCTGGTCATGCAGGTGAAGAACCTCAAGACCGCCAGTGCATATTACGCCTATAACGCCCTCAACGAGTTCTCCCAGCAGCTCGCGCTGATCCGCGGCAAGTCCAAGACCAAGGCGCGCGTGGTTTACGAACCGACCTCCTCCTCGATCCTCTTCTTCGGGACTCGGCAGGATGTGGACGAGCTGATGCAGGTCGCTGAAAAACTGGATCGCGTGGCCCTTGCCGACACGAAACCGCGGATCGTGAAGCTGAACAACGCTCAAGCGTCGACGCTCTATGGTCAGCTCTCCTCGGTCCTGCCGAGGATCACCAGCCAACAGTCGCCGCCCGTGCTGATTCCCGATACGCGCCTCAACGCGCTGATCGTGGCCACCGCCCCCTCCGACGCCACCAAGGTGCTCGACCTGATCCGAAGCCTCGATAGTCCGGGCGGAGAGGGGTTCGTGCCCAAGTTTGTTCGCCTCAAGAACGCGGAGCCGTATGCGGTCTCCTCCGCGCTCTCTCCGATCCTTTCCGGTTCGGCCAAGATCATCCCGGATCAGCGCACCAGCAGCCTGATCATCTACGACAGCACCGAGAACGTGCAGCGCCTCATGCCCTTTATCGAGCAGTTGGACGCGACGGATGGACTCGAGGACTTTGTCCTTGAAACCTACAAGCCGACCTCGGCCTATTCGTACTACCTCTACCTCACCCTGAGCCAATACGCCTCGCTTGTGGCGCCGAAGAAGGGCAAGACGCGCACCAAGACCGTGGTCCAATACGACACCTACACCAACATGGTGATCCTGATGGGCCCCAAGGAGGAGGTCCACGACCTGATCGAGCTGGCCAAGAAACTCGACACGGTCACCTTCCAAGAGGCGAGACCCAAGATCATTCCCCTCAAAAACCTGAGCGCGCCCCAGTTCACGAGCCGACTATCCACGATCACTCAGGGGGTGACGAGCAGGCAGACGCCCCCCATGGTCATCCCGGACGCCCGTCTGAATTCGCTGATTGTCGCGGGAACCCCGGCCGATGTCTCAAAGATTGTGGAAATTGTTCAGCTACTGGATATCCCCGGCACGGGTGAGCTCTCCCTCCACATCCACCCGCTCAAAAACGCCGAGGCAAGCACGCTGACGGGCACGATTTCCTCCTTCATCACCTCCTTTTCCGAGGTCGGGAAGGTTTTCCCCGAGCCGAGAACGAATAGCCTGCTCATTTTGGACAGCACCGAGACCATTCAGAGGCTGATCCCGATCATCGAGGGGTTTGACACCGCGGAGTCCAGGGAGCGCTTTGTGGTGGATGTCATCCCGACAAAGACGGCGAACGTCTACGCGGTCTACAACCCCCTTTCAATGTACGCGCAGCAGCTCTCCAGCCTACGCGCCAACCCAAGGTCCAGACCCCAGGTGATTGTGGATCCCTCCACTCAGTCGATCATTGTGATCGGACGGCGCGAGGATGTGGACGACATCAAGCGGATCGCGGAAGACCTGGACAAGCTCCAGTGGGGCGAGGGGATCGAGCCGGAATTCATCCCGCTCAAGAACGCCACCGCCTCCACCGTGGCCTCCTCGATCAGTCGCATTCTACCGTCGGTGGCCAAGGGCGGCGCCTCCGTGCAGGTTGTCCCGGATGACCGCATCAACCAAGTGATCGTGGTCACCAAACCCGATGATCTCGCCCGGATCAAGGGGCTGATTGAGAAGCTCGACATGCCCGACGCTGTGGACCTGGAGACTCGCATCATTCCCATCGAGAACGCGGTCGCCTCCTATGTTTACAGCGCGATCTACTCCCTCAAGAGCCCGCGCGGCATGGTCACTTACGATGTGACCACCAACTCGGTCATCCTCCGCGACAATCCCTCCGCTCTGGAGCGCCTCGTCAAATTGGTTAAGGAGCTCGACGTCAAAGAGGGCGCGGGTCTGGTCACCAAGATCATCCCGCTCAAGAACTCCAGCGCCTCCTCGGTGTACTACCCGGTCACGACACTCAAGTCGGCCCGGGGGTACGTCAATGTGGACGTGAACTCCAACTCGCTGATTATCCGCGACACCTCGCCCTCGATGGCGATGCTGGAGGAGATCATCGCGGATCTGGACATGCGCGACGCCCCCTCGGAATGGGTGACCGAGATCAAGCGGCTTCGTCACCTAGACCCCAACACGGTCTCGAATCTTGTAACCCAGCTCTCGACACAGATCTACCAACGCCAAGGGCGGCAACGCCCCAGGAGCTTCGCCTATCCGGAGCCGTCCTCGAATTCGGTGGTCATCATCGGGGTCACCGAGGAGGTGAAACCCGCGCTGGACCTGATCGAGCGCTTGGAGCAAGAGGGACAGGTTGCCGGCAACCTCAAGCTCTTCTTCCTCAAGAACACCCGCGCGCAACGACTCGCCACCCAGCTGCGCCTGGTGTTCCAGTCCACGCGCCGCGGAACCTCGGGATTGGAGACCGCGGTGATCTCGGATGAATTCACGAATTCGATCATCGCCATCGGCTCCGAGGCCGACCTGGAGCGCTTGGAAGAGCTGATCACCAAGCTGGACATCCCCAATGCGGGCGGGCTTCAGGTGGAGATTTTCCCGCTGGAGGGCGTGAGCGCCTCGACCCTGTCCGGCAACCTTCAGCCGCTGCTTGGACCCCAGGGGAGCATCTTCGCCGAGGCGCCTTCGAACTCGCTTGTCTTGATCGACTCTCCCGAGGTGATCCAAAGGATCGGACAGATTGTGAAGGAGCTGTCCCAACGCAAGGGGCGAATCACGACCCGAATCCGGAAGCTCGAGTTTGGGGTGGCCTCGAACCTGGCGACCCCGATCAATCAGTATCTGCAAATCGACGCGAGCCGGACAGGGCGCCCCTACCCCAGCGTGAATATCTATCCGGAGCCTTCCTCCAACTCGGTTCTTATCTTTGGCCCCACGAACGAGGTGGTTTCCATCGAGCGTCTGATCGACCAGCTCGACACTCAGGACCTCGGCGCGCGCGAGCCGAGAATCTTCCCGCTGCGCTACATTCCGGCCTCGCAGATTCTCGCCCAGTTCATGCAGAGCATTTCCCAGAGCACTGTCGGGGCGCTCCGTCCCGTGGCGTTCGCCGAACCGACCCGCAACCTGCTGATCGTGATGGCCGCGGACACCGACCTCAAGCGGATCGAGGAAGTGCTCAAGCAGCTCGATGTCCCCGAATCCGCCGGACTCGAGACGCGCGTTTATCAGCTAAAACACTCCTCCGCGGCCACCCTGGCCCCGAATCTGGCCCCGCCGATCACCTCGGCGCGCGGAAAAGCCTTCGCGGACACCGGGACCAATTCCCTGGTGGTGATCGACACGCCTGAATCCCACGCCCGGGTCCGGGAGTTTATCGACCGGATCGACCTGGGACGCGGCCAGATTGTCTCCCGCGTGCGCCGGATGGAGAACGCGACCATCAGCACCCTTTCCGGACCCCTGCAGCAGTTTCTCGCGCATCAAGCGCGGACCAAGGGACTGACCACTCCGCTCACACAGATTCTGAGCGACCCCTCCTCCAACACGGTCATCATCTACGGCCCCACGGACGAGGTGGAGATTGTGATGGGGCTGCTGGATGAGCTCGACGCGCAGTCCCTTTTCGACCGCGAGCCGGAGATTGTCCCGCTGACCCGTGCCCAGGCCGCCAAGCTCGCCCCGGTGATTCAACAGCTCCTCGCGCAGGATCGGACTGGGGCAAACGCTCCGAGAGTGGTGGCCGAGCCTGAAAGCAACACTCTTATCGTGGTCGCCCCGCGCGCGGACCTGCTGCGCGCCAAGGAGCTGATCGCGCGCCTGGATCAGGTCGAGCTCACCGGCATCGAGACTCGCGTGTTCCATCTCAAGAACGCCGACCCGCAGACCCTCGCCACCAACTTGCGCGGGATGGTCGGAAACCCGGCGAAGCTCTTCTTCGACCCGGTCTCCAACTCACTGGTCTACACCGACACGCCGGGGAATCTGGACAACCTCGCGAAGATCATCACCCAGCTCGACACCTTCAGCGACGAGGCCGGGGTGATGCGCGTGGTTCGCCCGCTGCGGAACACCAGCGCCTCCACGGTTGATGTCGCCCTCTCCGATTTCGCCCAGTACTTCTCGGCGCGCAAGGGCCGGACCGGACGTCCCCTCACCCGGGTCGCCGCCGATGTCGCCACCAACTCGGTCCTGATCATCGGCCCCACGGATGAAGTCCAACAGATGGTGTCGCTGCTGGAGGAGATGGACCGCGACAACCTCCGCGAACGTCAGCCAAAGACCTTCTTCCTCAAGCAGGCCCAGGCCCAGCAGGTCGCCACCCAGCTCACCACCCTGATGGCGCAGCTCGGCGCGGGGCCCAACATGGCCCGGATCGTCGGAAACCAGGAAACCAATTCCCTGCTTGTCCTCGCCACGCCCACCGACATGGTCCTGATCGAGCAGATGATCACCTCGCTCGATTCCGATGACGGCAACTTGCGCCGTCCCCAGATCTACCACCTGAAGAACGCGGACGCGGTTCAACTGGTCACCGCGCTCCGTCCGACCATCGGGGCGCTGGCGATGATCGCCGCGCACGCGGACTCGAACTCGGTGCTGTACACGGACACCGAGACCAACGTGCAGCGCCTTTTCGCAATCCTGGAGCAGCTCGACGCCGGCAGCCGTCCCGAGGAGATCTCCTCGGAGATCGTTGCCCTGGTCAACACCAAGGCCGGCAACATCATGCAGCCGCTCCAGACCATTGTGACCCAGATTTCCACTGTTCGCCGGCGCGCCAACAAGCCGCCGCTCCAGACCTTCGCCGATCCCGAGGCCAACGCGATTGTGGTGGTCGGCGCCACCGAGGAAGTCACCCAGATCGCGCGGATTGTCCGTGAGCTTGACGCCGAGTCCCTGACCGAGCGCAAGCCGGAGATCTTCACGCTCGAATTCGCCCGCGCCTCCGACCTGGCGCGCTCCTTCACCACCCTGTTCGCGACCACCTCGCGGTATGGAACCCAGTCCCGCATCGTGGCGGACGAATGGTCCAACTCGCTGATCGTTATCGCCGACCCCAGGGACATGACCTGGATTCGCCAACTCATTAAGGAGCTCGACACGCGCGAAGGGCGCAAACGGGTGGTGGAGATATTCATCCTTGAGAACGCGGACGCCTCCTCGCTCGCCGAGAAGCTCACCAATCTGTTCGTCCCGGGAACCACCACCGGGGGACGCAGCCGAACCCGAAGCTATTGGGACGACCTGTATGGGTATGGAAGGCGCTCGATGGCGCTCACCGAAGGCGAGGTCAGCATCATCCCGGACCTCCGCCTCAACGCGCTGGTGGTCACCGCGGAGCCGCAGGACATGACCCAGGTCGCCGAGCTGATCGAGGCCCTGGACATCGAGGCTCCCAACCTCGACTTCCGAATCTACCATGTGGAGAACGGTGAATCCGAACAGCTCGCGGACACGCTCACCAGTCTCTTCACCGACACCGAGTTCCAGAGCGGCTACTACTATCCGGTGGAGCGGGATGTCACCGTGAGCGGGCTTTCCGGCAAGATTCGAGTGATCTCCGAGCCGACCACCAACAGCCTGATCGTGCTCGCCTCTTCGCCGCGCGCCTTCGAGGTGGTCGAGCAGATGCTCAAGGAGTTGGATCGACCTTCGGTCCAGGCCGGACGGACCAACATCATCCAAGTCCGTAACGCGCGGGCCAAGGATCTCCAGGATCTCCTCACCAAGCTGTTCCGTCCGGAAGAATCCGCGCAGTCCACGACCCAACGTCGGTTCATTTTCGGGGATTTCTTCGGCGGCGCGGGCGGCGGCGCGGGCGGCGGGTCGTTCAGCAACTTGATTGGAAAGGTCCGGATCGAGGCCGACACGCGCACCAATTCGCTGCTCGTCATCACTCCTGAGCTCTACCGCCCCTCCGTGGAGCAGATCATCAGCGAGCTCGATCGTCCCACCAATCAGGTGCTGCTTGAGGTGCTGATTGTCGAGGTGACCCTCGGGAACGAGGAGAACAAGGGCATCCAATGGGGCGTGGACCCAACCACCGGGGAAGTAGGCCGAGTGGCGGTCAGCAACACGGAGATCCTGACGTTCGACAATGACCGGACCGATTTCCTCAGTCCGGATGATTTCACGAACAACGTGTATAACTTCGGCGCTGACAGTCTGCAGTTCTTCTCGCTCAACCGGGCGAATTTCCAGGCGGTCCTCAATTTCCTGGAAACTTGTCGCCAAGTGAATGTTCAGTCGCGCCCGAACATCCTCACCGCGGATAATCGCAAAGCGAGGGTCGAGGTGGTTTTGGAGACCCCCTTTGTCAAGGAGATCAATGTCACCAACAACACCACAAACTCCTCGGTCGAATATCGGGACGTGGGCCTGATTCTGGATGTCACTCCACGGATCAACTCGGCCACAGAGGTGACCCTCGATGTCCGCCTGCAGGATGGGAACATTGACCCGACCATCCCTCCGCTGAACGGAACGGCGTTCACCTTCAGCCGCCGTCAATTCGAGACTCAGCTTGTGGTCAACAACCATCACACCGTGGTGCTCGCCGGCGTGATCTCCGAGCGCTCCGCCGACCAAACCCATCAGGTCCCGGTCCTCTGGCGCCTGCCGGTGGTGGGCAACAAGCTGTTCACAAACAAGGCTCGCGAAAAGTCCAAGGTCGAGCTCTTGACCTTCATCACCCCTTATATTCTCCGGTCGCGAATGGATGTTCTCACGGCCACCGAGATGACTCGCGATAAGTCGGGATCGCAGGCCCTCAAGCGAGTGGACCTGACTTCCGGCGACTGGCCGGATGTATACGTGGATGAGCAACAACCCACCCGCGAGGAGGGATGGCGTCAGCCCGTGGGCGCGCCGCCCCGTTGACCCGAGTCCAGCCGCGCAAAGGGGTGATCTCAAACCATGGTGGGGGCGTCTAACCCTCAAACCACGCGCGGGAACCCCATGACACGGGCCATGGCTCCCATGTTCCTGCTTGTTCTCATGGCGATGGAGGCCCATGCGGCGATCCGCGCATCCGAACCCGACGAGCCGACCACCGAAATCCGCCTGGAGCTTATCCCGAACCGCAAGACCGCCTTCTTCGCGCACCGGGTCCGTCGCCCTTGGGAATCCTGGGGTGACAGAGCAGGGGGCGGAGAGTCCCCGCTCATGGGTCAGGTTCTTGATCACCTTCGACGCACTGTAAGCTCTCCTTGGCGAGCGATCATCGAACTCGCAATTTCAAGCGAGGTCGAGGAAGTTGTTCTCGCCAGGTGGCCGGATCAGGCCGGCATGGGAGAAACGCGCCGGGTCTGGATGGTGGGAGCGCGCGCGCGCGGGCCTGAGCAAGCCGCGCTGCTTGCCCGCGGGTTTGTCGAGCAGTACGGCCTCTTGGGGGAGCGACCCCAGGAGCGCCGCGTGCTCGGTCATCGAGTCACGAGCCATCGAGTGACGGGTGGCTGGATTCACGGCCTTTTTTCCGACCGGAGCTGGGTCCTGGCATCGAATTTGGGACTTCTCCAGGCTTACCTTTCCACGCTCCCCTCCGCCACCGCTCCCCCGCTTCCCCCTGAGGCGGGGATCCTCATCGGTTGGAAACCAGGTTCCCTGGCGGACTCGCCCGTGCTCGAGGCCCTGGGAAAGGTGGGCCTGGGGCAGTGCCTTGTCGGATTCAAGGAGCACGACCGTGGTGTTGAAATTCGACTTTCCCTTGAGGCGCGTGTACCGTTTCAAGACCGCCTGACTCAGCCCTTGGACCCGGGACTCCTGGAATCGGTTCCGCCCGATGCCGACCTGCTCCTGGCGGGAGGCTCCACGGAATGGATTCGGCCTGGGGGCGAAGGGATTACCCAGGACTTGCGGGGAGCTCCATTCTCGATCGGGGTCGGCTCCCCTTTGGAGGGTGGCCTTCCCCCCGAGGGATGGGCCTTTGCCGGCGCGGTCAGAAGAACCACGGCATCGGTTGAAATCCCCATTGAAGTCGAGCGCTTCCTTCGGAAGGTCTCCGGGACGGATCGGGCCGCGACCGCTGAGCAATCCGTCCGTTTTGACCCGTTTGAATTGGGGTGGAAGAGCGAGTCGCTCGAGGATCGAGTCCTGTTCGGAAGCGCCCCAAGGAAAGGGCGCGGCTCGGGGGAGCCAATCGACGTCTTCAAACCCTTCAGCGAATTCGCGAGAGAGGCCAGCCTGGGAGGGATCCTCTCTCCCCGAATGATGGCCCTTCCCTTGGCGTGGGACACCCTCATTCACCACTCGACCTTAACCGAGACGGTTGTCCCATTCGACCTGTCCGACCTATCCCCCCTGGAGTTTGCGCTGGTCCCCCGAGAGAGGGGCTTTGAGGTCCGCTTCCTTTCCGCCTCCCCCGCCTCGCACCTTCTTTTTTGGACCAGTCTGGCTCTTCTACTGGACATCGACCAAGCGGGGAAGTGGGACACCTTGGCTGGGATGCTCCAGGAAAAAAATAGGCCCTAGGCGGGTGTCCCGGAGAGCTGTATCTTCTCCCCGCTTCGTTTGGCCCACGCGGCTGCTTTTGGACCTTTTGCCTTGAACGAATTGGAGGAGGAAGATCGTGATTCGACGCACCAACTCAATGCCCATCCGGCGTCTCCTGATGGCTCTGTGCATCCTTGGCCTTGCGCCCAATGCCTCATGGAGCGCCACCCTCACGGTCACGACCACGCTCGACGCAATCGCCACGGATGGCTTCTGCTCACTACGCGAGGCCATTCTCGCCGCAAACGCGAACGCCAATGTGAACGAGTGTAGCGGAACAGGGGGTCCATACGGTCACGATGTCATCATCCTCCCTTCCACGTTCGTGAACTACTCGATCACGATTCCCGGGAATGGCGAGGACGCCTGCTTGACGGGCGACCTCGACCTCACGGATCCGGCCGGCCTTACCATTATCGGCCAGCCCAGCATGAAGAGCATTCCGCCCCCCAAGCCCACTGTTTCCGGCAACAACCTGGATCGCGTGTTCCATGTCATCGCGGGAGAGTTCAACCTCCAGGATGTGAACGTGGCCAATGGAAATCCCTCCGGAGTCATCAAGAAGGGCGACCCAAACACAAAGCAGGCCATCATTTCCAACGGCGGAGGTTTGCTGATCGATTCCGATAATGTCACTCAGACTTTGACCGGGTGCGACTTCAGCGGGAACGCCATTGCCGGCAATGGCGGAGGGGTCGCGGTCGAGGGCTGCACGGTCACGCTGACCCTGATCAATTGCACATTGAATAACAACAGCGCGAACCTCGGCGGAGCGATTTACAACGAAGGTTGCAACTTCACCCTCTCTATCGACCCGACCACCATCTCCGGCAATTCGGCGGTCGATGGCGCGGGCATTGCCAACGTGACCGACGGGGCCTCGATCAACATCGTGGACACGACCTTCACAGCAAACATTGCGAGCAACAGCGGAGGCGGAATCTTCAACACCGGCAACAGCGTGATCCTGGGGGTTACCGACAGTGACTTCCTCACCAACATCGCGGGCGGCGCGGGCGGCGGAATCTACAATTCGGGGAATTCTTTCACGCTGACCATCGACCCGACTACCTTTCTCGGCAACAGCGCGGCCTCGGGCGGGGGCTTATTCAACTCCGGCAACAACGCCTCCTTTTTCGCCTCCACCAGCCTCTTCAACGCCAACACCGCCACCGTCGCGGGCGGAATGATCGAATCACAAGGGGACAATTGCTCCTTTAGCCTCGTTGCGTGCGCGGTCACCAACAATTCGTGCGGGAATTACGGCGGCGCGATGAACCTGATCGGAGACAGCCTTGTCCTCTCGGTCGCGGGAAGCGCCATCACCAACAACACGGCGGCTTTTGACGGCGGGGCGATCAGCACCGATTACAGCACGGTCGGCGGAGCGACGATCACCATCAGCACCACCGCCTTCATTTCCAATGAATCGCTCGCCCAGAACGGCGGCGCCTTGGCCAACAATTCGGACAATGTCCTCTGGACAATCACGGATTCGACGTTTACCGCCAACGCGGCGGACGCCGAGGGCGGCGCGATCCACAACAACGGGTCCATGGTGGCCATCTCCATCGATCCCACTCTGTTCAGCGGAAACACCGCACAGAACGGTGGAGCGATCTCCAATGTCGACGACAACTTCGCCCTGTCGCTGCTCGATTGCACATTCCTGGTGAACTCCGCCACCGACAATGGAGGTGCGATCTATAACTCCGGCAATTCCGCCTCCCTTCTGATCGGAAGCAGCACCTTCACCTCGAACACGGCCTTCAACCTCCTCTCCGGCGGAGGCGGCGCGATCTATGACTCCGGGGCGGACACCATGTTGTCCATCCGGGACTCGCTGTTCCTCACCAACGGGGCGTTCACCAACGCGGGCGGCGGCGGGGCGCTCCTTTCCGTGGGCGACGGTCTTGCGTTGAGCGTGAGCAATTGCACCTTCGACAATAACGATTCCAGTATTTACGGCGGCGCGGGACTCGCGACGGGGGCCACGGTGGTCGCCGCCATAACGCAAACCCTGTTTGAAAACAATGACGCCTTCAGCGATGACGGCGGCGCGCTCGCCAACCTGGGCGCCAACGCCGCCTGGATGATTGTCGACAGCACCTTCAATCTGAATTCCGCCAACGTCTATGGCGGGGCGATTGTGAACCACGGTACGGGCAGCCTGTGGTTGGTTGACCCCACCAGTTTCACGAACAACGATGCAGATCGTGGCAGCGCCTTCGCGAACACGGCCCTGGACGCCAGCCTCACCTTTGTCGATTGCACGTTCAGCGACAACGACGCCGTGCAGGGAGGCGGAATCTACAATTCGGGCAATTCGGTCGATGCCCTGGTGCTGAACGGCGACTTTGACGACAACGACGCCTTCTCGGACCGCGGCGGCGGGATCTATAACGGCGGCGAATCCACCGCCTGGATCATCACCGACTCCACCTTCACGCTCAGCAACGCGGTTCTTGGGGCCGCGGTGGCCAACGACGGGGCCAGTTCGACCTTTACCGTGGACCCGACCCTCTTCTCGACCAACAACGCCACGCAAGGCGGGGGGTTCGCCAATACGGCGGACAACATGGTCCTGAATTTCATCACCTGCACCTTCACGGGCAACATGGGTTTCCAGGGAGGGGGCGCGATCTATAACTCGGGCAGCTTTGTGCGGGTCACCCTGGATGACAACATTTTCAGCGATAACGACGCTTTTTCGGATGAGGGCGGCGCGATCCGGAACTCCGGAGTGGACACCTCCTGGACCATCACCAATTCGGGTTTCGAGCTGTGCAATGCTCAGACCGGCGGCGCCATCGCGAATCTGGGATCCAACACCACCTTCTTTATTGACCCGACCCTCTTCGAGAACAACACGGCGGGAGCGGGTGGAGCGGTCGCCAACACGGTGGGCGATGTCACGCTGACATTTCTGGACTGCACCTTCCGGCACAATCGCTCCACGATCACGCACGGCGGGGCGATCTACAACACCGGCGCGGATGTGACCCTGAACATCTCCTCAAGCAGCATCCATTCCAACACCGCCGCGCTGCAAGGAGGCGGCATCTATAGTTCCGGTTCCGGTTTCGACCTCAACATGGATACGGCGTGCTCGGTGAACATGAACCGGGCAATTGGGGGGGGCGGCATTTTCAACGACGGGCCCCTTTCTGGCATCTCCCTGGCCGATGTCGAGTTTGACAACAACGACAGCACCTCGGACGGCGCGGCGATCTATAATGGGGCGACCGGCGTGTCCTGGCTGATCACGGATTGCACCTTCACCTCGAACGACGCCATCGGGAGCGGCGGGGCGATCGCCAATTACGGATCCGACGCGGTGTTTGTCGTCGATCCCACGCTTTTCTCCGGGAACACATCAACTTTCCACGGAGGAGCATTCTACACGGATGGCTCCGGAACCGATGTCACCGTGACCGATTGCACCTTCCTGCAGAACTCCACGTCGGGTGGCGCCGGCGGGGCCCTTGCCAACACGGGATCCGGATCCTCCTTCTCGATTGATCCGACTCTCTACCAGAACAATTCGGCCGACTTCGGCGGCGCGATCTCCAACCTGGTTGATGACGTGACTCTTTCGCTGGTCGAATGCACGTTCCTGAACAACGAGGCGACGGTCACCACAGGGGGGGCGATTGACAACCGCGGCGCGGGGGTGACCATCCTCGCCGCAACCTGCAACCTGATCTCCAACACCGCCGCCACCGAGGGTGGTGGAATTGCGAATGACTCCGACAGCTTCACGCTGATCGTGGGGAATTCCCTGTTTGAATCGAACCGCGCCGGAAACGCCGGCGGCGGAATCTTCAGCGGAGCGGATGTGTTGCAGGAGACCGCGACACTCCTTATCTCCGACACATCCTTCACCAACAACATCGCCTCAAGCGTCTATGGCGGCGCCATCTTCGTGGATGGCGCCACCACGACACTGGCCGTGAACCGGTGTCTCCTTGACGCGAACGAAGCGGGTGAGACCGGCGGCGGGATATACTCAGAAGTGCTCGGAGGCGCTGTCACCATCGCGGATTCGAAATTGTCCGGAAATCTCGCCCCAGAGAATGGTGGCGGCGTGTTTGGGAGCTATTACGGCGTGACCCTGAGCGTCGCGTCCACCTCCATCGTGGACAACACAGCGGGCCTGGAGGGCGGAGGTTTCTATCTCGAGGGAGCGGTGGATAATTTGCGACCCTCAACCGCCACCTTCGAAAACTCAACGATCAGCGGAAACCTCGGCGACACTCGGGGAGGCGGCATGGCCCTCTCAAGGGGATCGGGAAGCCTCAGTGTCTTCCTGAACAACTCCACGGTGACCGAGAATTCAAGCAATTTGGGCGGAGGCATCAGCAATCAGCTGTCGTTCCCAGCCACCATCCGCTTGGCGAACTCAATTGTCGCGGGGAACATCGATTTGGGCGGTTCCGTGGATCCCGACATTGACGATGACACCCCGACCACCACTTCGGATGACTTCAATATTATCGGCAACGCGGATTCGATCACCGGCTTTGTCGCCGCGGCCCACGATCTGACGGGGAACTCAATGTCCCCCTTCGATCCCCAACTCGGACCCCTGATGGATGTCAGCACCCTGGCGTGCGTGCATTTCCCCCAGGTCGGCAGCCCCGCGGTGGACTCGATTACCCGCTCGGTGACCGGCGCCTACCCGGATGTCTTGCTTGACGATCAACTTGGAACGGTTCGCCCGCAGGACGGCGATAACGACATGGTTGCCGACAGCGACCGGGGCGCCATCGAGCTCGCGGCCCTCACCATCACCTGCCCGACCGACATCCTTCAGGTCAATGATCCGAATCTCTGCTCCGCCCTGGTGGCCTTTGCCGTGGCGGCCACCGGATCACCAACCCCCACGGTCGCGTGCGCGATCAACGGAGTGACCATCACCTCGCCGCACGCCTTCCCGGTCGGCGACACCATCGTGGAATGTTCCGCCACGAACTTCGTTGGCACGGTCACCTGCTCGTTCATGGTCACCGTGCTGGACACTGAGCCTCCGGTGCCTGTGTGCCCGCCGAAGTTCTCGGTGATCGCGGACGGCAACGGCATGGCGCAGGTCCCCGATATCCTCGGCTCGGTGGCCGCGATGGACAACTGCACATCCCCGCCCAACATTCTCCTGGGTCAAAGTCCGCCAGCCGGAACGATGGTCTCCATCGGGGACACGGATATTGTGGTTTCCGCAACGGATGAGGCGGGCAATGTCGGCTCCTGCACAACCACCATGACAGTCAACGAGGGCACGCCCACCCCCACAATCACCTCAACGGTCACCGAGACTCCAACTCCATCCGAAACATCAACGGCCACCGAAACGGCCACGGTTACCGAGACGGGGACTTCGACCAGCACCGAGACCCCCGAGCCAACCGCCACCGAATCCGCCACGGCAACCGACACCGTGACCAGCACTGAGACCGCAACTCCAACCGACACCCTGTCCGACACGGAAACGCCAACACCCACGGAGACCGTGTCCGCCACCCTCACGGAAACTCCCACGGAAACCGCAACCGAAACGTCGGCGGACACCGCGACGGCGACTGAAACCTCCACCGAGACGCCGTCCCTGTCGCCCACTTCATCCGAAACTGAAACGGTGACCGAGACCTTTACCGAGACAGCCACGGTAACGTTTACCGAAACCGAAACCTCGTTCACTTTTACCCCGACGGAGACGGAAACCTCATTCACGTCAACACCGACCGAAACGGAAACCTCATTCACCGCCACGCCCACCGAGACCGAGACCTCGTTCACCGCGACTCCGACCGAAACCGAAGTCGCCCCGACGCTGACCCCCACGGCCTCGATCACCCCAACTCCGGGCTGCGACAGCGGCGCTTACCTTCTGCTCTCGACCGGCCAGATTGAGCGGATCGGGCATCCCGTGGTGATTGACATCAACGGCATCAGCCCGCCGTTCCCGATTCAGGATTACGCCAAGGACATGGAGCGCGCCACCGCGGATGACAGCGTGAGCAGCCCGACCCATGACCTGGTGGTTCTGGATGGCGCGGGTGTGGCCTACTTTGTCGAGAACCCCGGCGACAACATCATGCAGGACCTCGACTCGCTCATCCCGGTGGGCGGCATGTTCCCGAGCGGACGCGCGGTGGACCTTGAGATGTCCGCCTCCAGCGAAGGCTTCTGGGTGTTGGCCGACTTCGGCGGGATTTACCGCAGCGGCGACACCAAGAATGTCGGCGATCCCTCGCTGGTGCCCAATACCAACAATCTCGGGGTGGGCGCGGATGTGCCCTTCGGCGACATGCGCGCCGCGAGCCTGCCCAATCCGGGCGGCGCCTCGCTGCGGGCGGTGGCGCTGGCGGTGATCGATGTGGCTCCGGCCGACAACCGAGCGGACGGCTACATCGTGATCGACAGCCAGGGCGGCCACTACCAGATCAATCCGGATGGCTCGTTCGTGGCTCCGGGGACCTACTCCGGCGCTCCGGCCAATGATCCGGCCAAGCTCCTCGAACCCGATCCGGCTCAGGGCGGCTATGTCTGGCCGTTCTTCCCGGGTCTCGACATCGCGCGCGACATCGAGCTCTTCCCGGGCACCTCGGAGGGCGCGGTGGTGTTTGATGGCTGGGGCGGCATCCACCCGATCCCGGTGAACGATCCCACCAACGGCGTGTTCTACACCCGCAACGAGGATCCGATGAATCCGGGCAGCCTGATCACCACGGTCGGCATGCGCTATATCGTGGCCGGCTTCGATGATCCCGACACGGCCGAAGACGAGAGCGACGATACCCAGTACGGCATCGACGCCTTCTCAATCTTCGTGGACTTCGAGTTCTCGGCGGGGTGCGCGGATGGGTTCTACACGCTGGACAAGAACGGCGTGGTGAACGTGTTCGGCGCGGCGCGGAACATGCCGGATGAACTGCTCCCGGCCTGGCCGCTCAACGACCACACCCTCGACCAGAACGCGGTGGATATCGAACTCTTCGCGTTCGATGAAACAGAAGCCGGGGAGACCGGTTTCTGAGACCGGCAAGAAGCATCCGACGGGAGCGGAGCCACTGAGTTCCGCTCCCTTTTTTCTAGCCCCGGTTTGAGGGAGGATTGCCTTTGACCGCGGAGGCCGGACGGGCGCGTATCGCCGTGTTCATAGCCGTGACGCGGGGCGCGAGGGAGAGTGGACATGCCGGAAGCCAAACCACGATTCATCCATCCCGACTTGGTGGAAACCCAGAAATTCGACTGGGGCACGCTCCAGTGGCTCAGCGAACCGCGCATCACGGAAGCGGACCGCTTCAGCTGCGGCGTTGTGCGCCTCGCCCCGGGCCAGGGGCATGTCACCCACAACCATCCCGACAGCGAAGAGATCCTGTATTTCGTTTCCGGGCGAGGGCGGCAGGCGGTCGAGGATGAGGTGCGCGATTGTTCGGCGGGTGAACTGGTGCATATTCCCAAGGGGGTATACCACTCCACCATCAACACCGGGGAAAAAGAACTTGTCCTTTTCGCAGTGTATTCTCCCCACGGCCCCGAGGCCTTTCTCCGGTCCCTCCCGGAGTGCACCATCATCCCTCCCAAGCGCGGGTAGGCGTGAGTCGGCTTGGAATGGGACACTGAATTCCACGATCGGAGTATTGGCATGGCCAAGGGCAAGAACTCGAAAAAGAAGATCGCCATCCTGGTTGAAAAAGACTATCAGGACATGGAGGTGTGGTACCCCTATTTCCGCCTGCTTGAGGCGGGTCATGAAGCGGTCACGGTCGGAGTCGGCCAGACCGCATACAAGGGGAAATACGGGTATCCGATAGAGTGCGCCGCCACGATTGAAAAGATCAAGGCGAAAAACTTCGATGGCGTCGTCGTGCCGGGAGGTTGGGCCCCCGACCACCTGCGCTTGTCGTCCAAAGTCCTCAAATTCGTGGCCGACATGGATGAGTCCGGAAAGCTGGTCGCGGCGATCTGCCACGCGGGTTGGGTGCTTGCCTCGGCGGAGATCCTCAAGGGACGGACCGCGACCAGCTACAAGGCCATCAAGGATGATATCGTGCATGCCGGGGCCAAGTGGGTCGACAATGAGACGGTGGTGGATCGGAACCTGATCACCGCGCGCACGCCCGCCGACCTTCCCGCCTTCATGAAAGCGGTCCTTGCGTTCCTGGAAAAGTGAACGGATGACTGGAATCGACTGGCTTCAATCGCTGGTCAATTACGAGAAGCGCTTACCCTCGAAGTATTCAGACGAAGCCTTTTCCACGGACCGTTACCGGCGACTTCTGGCGCGCCTCGGCGATCCTCACCGCTGCGGGATTCCCACGGTCCAGATTCTGGGGACTGATGGAAAAGGATCAACCCTGGCCTTTCTGGAAGAGCTCCTTCATCTCGCGGGAAAGTCAACTTGCGCCTTCATCTCGCCTCACCTCATCCGGGTGGAGGAGCGATTCCGCTGGAACTCCCTTCCGGCGGACACCTCGGAGCTCGACCGATGCCTGGAGGCGGTGCGACCTTTGGCGGAAGAGGGATTAACCTACTTTGAGGCCCTGAACGCCGCCTTTTGGCTGTGGTGCGGGGAACGCCGTCCCGATTATGTCCTGCTTGAAACCGGCCTTGGGGGGCGCCTTGACACAACCACGATTTGCCACTCCGCGGTCAAGATCCTCACCCTTCTGGACCGGGATCATGTCGGTTTGCTCGGTGGGACAATCCCCAAGATCGCGCATGAAAAGCTCGCCGCGCTTGTGCAGGGAGTCCCCACCATTGTGGGCAAGCAGTCGGCGTTCCTTGAGGAGGAGATTCGGAAGCACCTTGAGGAAAACTATGTCACCGCGATCTGGACCAGTACTGCCGCTCGCGCCGAGATCGGCGAGCGGACCCGGTCCCACTGGCTGGCGCGGATCGGGAGCGGCCGCTATGGCGCCCGCTGGTGGAGCCTCGCTCTCCTCGGGGACCATCAAGTGGAGAACTTCGCCTCCGCGCTCTGCGCATTGGATGCTCTTGGGCTTCACCCGCCCGACCTTGAAGATCCGATCGCCATCCGTCCGCGCTGGCAGGCTCGCTGCCAAGTCTTGGAGGACTGTCGGGGCTTCTCGTGGGTTCTGGATGGCTCGCACACCGCGCTTTCGGGGCAATCGTTGCGGAGGCTCCTCGATCAGGTTTTTCCGAGCGAACCGCGTGTTTTCCTGTGCGCCTCCTCACGCGAGAGGTTCCCGTGGTGTTATCTTCGAGGCCTGGCGCGGAAAGATGACCGGCTTATCCTCGTGGATTACCCACACCCAAGATTATGGGGCGCCGTCGAACTCCGGGAGTCCCTCGAATCGGAGGGATGGAGCCATCATCCGACCCCCACGCTTGAAATCCTCTCCTCGGAGGAGGCTCTGGCAGCCCCTTGGCCGCATAGAGGCGTCGTTGTCGCCTCGGGATCCCTGTATTGGGCGGGCCGCGCGCTGGCAGTCCTTTCAGAGAAAGGACTGCAGGGACCCACGGATTGATCCCCTCCAAGGGGCATGGCAAACTTAGTAGAAGCCTCAGAATAGGGAGACCCAGTCAAAATGGAAAACGAAACCATCCGAGGGAAGGCGTATATCTTGGGAGATGACATCGACACCGATCAAATCATCCCCGCCGAGCACCTCGTCTACGATCTCGATGACCCCGAGGAGAGCAAGAAGTACGGGACCTTTGCCCTGTCCGGTGTCCCGCCCGATCGGGCCGGACTTCCCGAGGGGGGGACTCCATTTGTTCCCGAGGGTGCCTGGCGCAGCCGCTTCCAGATCATTGTCGCCGGGAAGAATTTCGGCTGCGGCTCGAGCCGTGAGCATGCTCCCTTCGCCCTCGCGAAAGCGGGTGTGCGGGCCGTGGTGGCCACCTCCTACGCGCGCATCTTTTATCGCAACAGCATCAACGGCGGGTATCTGATTCCGGCCACCTCGCGCGAGGATCTTTCACGACTGTTCCGCACGGGGGATGAGGTCGAGATTGATGTCGAGGCGGGAATGATTCGCAACCTGACCCAGGGGTTGGAAAAGGAGATGGTCCCGCTCGGGGATGTCTCGGCGATCATCCAGGCGGGGAATGTGTTCGAGTACGCCAAACAGGTGGGAATGGTTTCCGCCGCATGAAGTTGGTCACGACGCGCCAGTAGCTCAGGTGGATAGAGCAACAGCCTTCTAAGCTGTGGGTCCCCCGTTCGAGTCGGGGCTGGCGTACCACAAAACCCCCGTAAACATTGGGGATTTTGCACGGTTCAAATTTTCAACCCTTGTTCATTCCTTGTGGATAACCCGCCGATTCCGGCCCCGTTTTGGAAAGATTCTGGAAACTATTTCTCGACATGTTTAGGAGAGAAATGGATTCCCTGATCGAGGTATGCCGCGCATGGTCGGCAACCCTTGCGCGGAAAGTCCCAGGGGATGATCCGATTGTCGGACTCCCCTGGGACCTTCACTCAAGAATCGGCCTACAAGCCTCTGTGAGAAGACTTCCCTCTTCCTCCACCTTGAGAGGCGCGGGAAGGTGGGATCGTTCAACCTGGCCAATCGTAAGCGGAAGAACCAAGCGGTTGGACCTCTACTCTACTCAATTCCCCGAACCCTTCGGCAACCGAGGGGTTTCGTAGAGACCTGGCCGGATCGGAGACCCCGGCCTTCCCTTCACCCGCCTTGCCGATCCCTCCCCCCTGAGTGTTGCCAAGGGACCCCTTAACAACACTTTTTTCTTCCACGGTAGCATTCACTATTGACACGCTACCGGCTCCCTGATAGGATTCCATCATCCTCAAGAGCGGAACGGAGCGAACCATGAACGCGGTGGCCTACCTGAGAGTTTCAACCCAAGAGCAAGCGGACTCTGGCCTATCCCTGGCCAATCAGCGGGAGAAGGTGGAGACCTTGGCCAAGTTGCACGATTGGACCTTGACGGCGGTCCGTGAAGACGCGGGAGCCAGCGGCAAGGACACAAACCGCCCCGGTCTTCAGGAAGTCCTATCCTTGGTTCGGTCCCGTAAGGTGGAGGCGGTTATCGTGCTCAAGCTCGACCGGCTCACCCGGAGCCAGCAAGACCTTTTCAGCCTGCTTTCCACCTTCAAGCGCTACGGTGTCCGGCTGGTTTCGGTCCATGAGTCCCTCGATACCGATTCGGCGGCGGGACGGTTCTTCCTCTCCATGCTTGGAGCAATCGCGGAATGGGAGCGGGACACAATCTCGGAACGGACCGCTTCGGCGATTGGGCAACTCCGCCGGAACGGGAAGCGGTTCTCACGGATTGCCCCCTACGGTTGGGAGTACGATCTCGAAGGCGGAATGATCCCGGTGGAGGCGGAGCAAGAGGTTATCGACCTGATTAAGACCTTTGCGGTGGAGAAACTCTCCCTTCGGGGAATCGCGCGGGCGCTGGAAGAGCGGGGATACCATCCCCGGACCGGGAAGGCGTGGCATCCTTCCCTGATCGGAAAAATCCTTCGGGAGGCGGCTTGAAATGGAAAGCGAGACAATCTTCAAGGCGGCGGAGGCGCTTGTCCGGGAGGGGAAGAAACCCACGGTCCGGCTTATCCTGGAACGGATCGGCGGCTCCATGCGCGAGATAACCCCCGCGCTCCGGGAATGGCGTGAGCAACGGACCCGCCTGGTTTCCCCGAAGGTTCAAATAATGGTCAAGGGATACAAGGCCCTGGACGTTATCGAGAAAGAATCCTTCCGCAACCTGACCCAACTTCGGCGCATGACAAAGGCGGAAATGCTGGACCGCTTGGGGAAGCTCACCCGCAAGCAGGGGATCAAACCCTCCCATATCGCGGCCCTGGACCTGGAAGGGGATAAGGTGGTCTCCTTGCCGAAGAAACGGCGGCGGTGAATTATAACACGAAGAGCGGAGCGGAGCGGGAGCGATGGCGCGACAAACACTCATAGATGACGACGGCATCATAGTAGAGCAGCGGGTGAAGGTGTCCGGAGAAGATGAGCTGGAATACTGGAAAGACTTCGTAAACGTTCATAATAACAGCCCACGTACTACGCTTCACCAAGCATGCGACATTGCGGAACAATGTAAGACTTACGCGGAGACCGCGCTCGAGTCGAATACACTCAAACAATCGGCGCGGTCAGTGTTGGAGCGGCAATTGAAAGACGCCAATGGGATTCTCGGATGCGCTTGGGCTGTTCAGCTCCACAGCGAAACAATTCCGAAGGAATACCAAGACGCCTTGCAATGGGCTATCGTGGAAGCATTCAACATGGGCAGGAGTTTTGAGCGGTTGCGGGTGAGACCCGCCAGCCCGCACGCGAAAACCGGAAAGAAGGTACGCGACGGAATGAGTGAAGGCCGAAGGAAAACGGTTGAACAACGAACCAAGGAATCACTACGAAAGAAAGATGAATTTCTCAAGGAGTACAGAAAGAAAAAGAAAGCAAACCCTCACCTATCGTACACGGAGATCACGAACCTGATAGGAAGCAGTCAGTCTCCTCCCCGGTCCGGGAGACAGGTAAGGAACATCATCCCGAAGTTCGTGGCTGAAAAAATCGGGAAATCTTGAATAGAGACTTCCCGCCCCTCTGTGTTGCAATCGCCCCGTAGCTCGTGAGCGAGGCGGTCCTGATCGGCGGTATTTCCCACCTTCTAAACCCCTCCCACGAAATTCGCGGAGGGATCATGGCAGACAATCCAGCGGTTAGGGTTTCCACTTTCGAGGGGGCGGCTTTGCTCCGCGCGGAGGGTTTTCGATTCACCGGCGCAACCCTGAAGAACGGGCGCGTTATCCTCTCGTTCGCGGACCCGGATGGAAGCGCTTCCGACCTTCTCTTACGGCACGAAGTCGAAGGGGTGTCGGTCAACTCCTTGGCCTTCGCGGAGTCTTTGCGCTGGGCCAAGGACCGGACTTTTGCGGCGCGGCGGGAAGGCGGGCTTGAATGATGAACTCCTTCGCCTTCACCCAATCGCGCCAAGCCATCGTGAAAATCTTCCAAAGGATTCCCATCGGCCTTGCCCCGGAGTTGACGGCGGTCTGCCCCGGCGGGAACCTGATCCACGAATACCCTCAAGACCCCAGCGCGGCGGCGCGGTTCCTGGAGAGGTACTCTCACCTTGAAGTTCTGATCGGGGCGGACGTGGTTCCCGTGGGTAGAACCGAGTTTCACCCTTGGGGCAGTTGCTACCGGGTCGAGGCGCGGAACGTTCACCGGGATCATAAGCAGTCCGCACAACTTGCGGGCGCGGCGCTTCTCGTTGGTGAGGTGAATTCGACCGAGTGGCTTTCCAGGGTGGATCATTTCTTCGACCGGGGCCCGACCGCGCTCTATATCGTCTTCACACACCCCACGATCACCGACCTTGAGCGGTCCCTTGCGCGTCTTGTGCGGGAGAAGCTCGCGGTCACTGTTGAGCAGGCGTTGAATTACGAAAGCTCGGTTCACTTCACGGTCACCCCTGTTCCCTGCTTCCCCGCGCCTCGATCACTTGAAGACTTGGCCTTTGACCTGGGCGCGCTCCGGGAGGCCGCATGATGATCGACCGCAAGCAAGCGTACATGGAAGAAGCGGCCCGCAACCGGAACACGCTGGACTTCAGACCGTTCCCGATTGAGTCCCTTCCGGAACCGATCCGCTCCTACGTCCACAGCGGCGCGGAGGCGCTGGGTTGCGACCCGTCCTTGATTGCGCTTCCTCTTCTTTCTTCGGTTGGCGGGATCATCGGAAACAAGCGCTGGCTTCGGTTAAAGGCCACCTGGGAGGAACCGCCTAACCTGTGGACTGTCACCATCGGCGAATCCGGCGAACTGAAAACCCCCGCCCTCCGCCTTGCGTTGGAACCCATTCAAACAATTCAGGATCGACTCTTCGCGGTTCATGCGCAAGCGATGGAGGTTTTCCAGGATGAGCTCTCCGCTTGGGAATCTTCACCCCGGAAGGATCGAGGGGTAAAACCGATTCCTCCACCATGCGCTCGCGTGGCCTGTTCGGATGTCACGATGGAATCCTTGGCGCTCCTTCTCTGTGAGAACCCGAACGGCCTTCTTGTGTGGAGGGATGAACTCTCCGGATGGGTTGGAAGCTTCAATCAATATCGAAAAGGCGCGGGTGGCGATGAAGGGCATTGGTTATTTTTTTGGAGTGGCGGCGCGCTCACGGTGGACCGCAAGAGTGGGGAGCGGAAGACGATCCATGTTCGGCGCGCATGCGCTTCAATCACCGGCTCGATTCAACCGGGAACGCTTCGGCGGGCGCTCGGAACCGAGCACCTGGAAGACGGAATGGCGGCGCGCTTCCTCATGGCGATGCCACCGAGCAGACCGAAGGTGTGGAATGACAACACCATCGGGGAGGCGGTCCGCGCGCGGATGAGGGAAACCTTCGAGGCGCTGGGTTCGCTGCGAGGAGGGGAAGATTGGGACCCGGTCCGGGTGAGCCTTTCCCCGGATGCCCAGGAAGTCTGGATCGACTTCTTCGAGTCCCATGATCTTGAGGCACGAACCCTGACCGGCCCCCTCCGCTCCGCCTTCGCCAAACTGGAAGCCTACGCGGCCCGGCTTGCCCTGGTCGTTCACACGGTTCGATCCGTGTCCGGTCACCGGCCCCCGGAGAATCCTTTCGAGGTGGACCCGGATTCCATGCGGTCCGGGATCACCCTGGCCCGGTGGTTCGCGGGAGAGGCCCGGCGCGTGTATGCCCTCCTCGGCATTGCCGATCCGGGACGGGCGGAGCAACGCAACCTTGTGACCTTGATCGAGGACCGAGGCGGTCGGATCACTGCAAACGATCTTCGGAGGTTCTCTTGGCGGTTCAAGAACGATCCCGAAGGCGCGGAGGCCGCGCTCGCTGGCCTTGTCAGTGAGGGGCTAGGGACCTGGGATCACCGAGGGGGATCGGATCGGGGGGGAAGACCTTCTTCAGTTTTTGTTCTCACAGACCTCTACTCTACGAAACCCTCGGAATCAAACGGAAATGGGAGGTTTCGTAGAGTAGAGGCGGATGAAGAAGGGAAACTTTCGTGAGAATTGATTCTCAATTGGACGCCCCCGGCAAGAGACCCCTAGGGGGAGTGGGGGTTCCAAACTTGGGCGGCAAAAATGCTAGGAACGAAGCGCCAGCTGAGTAAAAAAATGCCCCGAAAAAAAGCGCGAGCTAAACAGATTGGCCGAGGCTAGTGATCAAGATCGACCCCCACACCTTTTACACGCGCGCGGACCTCCAAGAGCTGCTTGCTCCTTGTGGGGTGGACGCCGATTCCTTCATCGGGCGACTGAAGCCACGAAAGGTTTTCCGGTGTTTGTATCGAGGGGCTGACCTCTTGGCGGCCTACGAATCGGCGGTCCCGCTCGCCGAAATCCACGAGCTCCCACCCCCCAAGAACCGAGGCAACCGTGGACGGCGCAAACGGGCGGCGGTGGAGGCGCTATTCCCTGATCGAGGATGAAGACCATGAGCGACACGAAAAAGATTCCGCTTGACGAATCGGCTCGATCCGGTCTATCTCTGGAAAAAGGGTTGCCGGATATGCTGGACGCGAACATTCCCTCCACCGTTCCTTCGTTGCACTTTGGCCCGGAAGGGCAGGTGAACGAATTGAGACTGAAATCGACCCGGATCGGCATCGTCAATATTCAAGAACTCGGAAAACGGCGCTACCAGTTGCGCTACCGCGACCTCAGCACCCATCTTGAGGTGAAGCGACGGGTGAGCGGCCTGACCTTGAAAGAGGTTCAAGCGATGGCGGCGCACCTGAGCACGGAAGCCTACGCCGGACGTGGTTATCTCGCGGCGCGGAAGAAATGCCCCTCGGTGGAGGATGGAATGCGAGAGGCAATCCGTCTTTCCCGGCGGCGGGATCATGTTCGCAGGGAGACCCAGCGGTTGGCGGACAAGTTTGTCCAATGGCTGGCCGATAGGTTCTCCCAGGTGAAACAATGGGCCGACCTCAAACCCTTCATGGTGGAGAACTACATCCGCTGTTTGGAGGAGAGCGGCCTGGCCTTCGACACGGTTCGACTCCACCTGCAGCCGGTCAAGATGGGGTGGCGGTTTGCGGCGGACAACTATCCCGATGAAGTCAGACCCATGCCGAGAGTCCGGCAATCCCCTGCCCCACCCAAGCAGATTGAATGCTTGGAGGCGGGGGAGCTGGCTTCGCTCTTGGACTGGCTTCGGGGCCGTTATCCGGACCTCCACTGCATGGCTTGTCTTCAAGGACTGTGTGGTCTACGCACCCTTGAGGCGGCGCACCTGAGGCGGTGTGATATCGACCTCCGGCATGGCGCGGTCGCAATCACCGACACGGAAACCCATGTCCCGAAGAACAAGGGTTCCTATCGTGTGCTTCCAATCTGCTTGGAAGCGCTGAATGCGCTTACCGAGTACATGAACGGCCAGACCGTGATTCCCTCCACGGGCGCGCTGTTCCTGACTTGCCGAGGAACCCCCTGGACAGCCTCAAGTCTCCATCATCGGTGGGCAAAGGCCCCGGCGTGGGACCCCCGGCGCGAGAAACCTACGGCGGGTGGGGTGTTGTTCCAGGCGGCCAAGGACCTGGGCATGCCCCGGCTGGCCGAGGTGCAACCCCACAGGTTGCGGAGCACGTTTGCCACGATGGCGAGCAGGTTGGGCGCGAGCGACAGACTGCTTAAGGCGTATCTCGGACACTCACCCGGTGACATTTTGGGGAGCCACTATCGGGCGGTTGACTTGGCGGAACTCCGGTCGGTTTCGGTGGCTTTATCTGCCTGGCGGACCCTTGGAGCGGACCGGGAAACATGGAAACTTTCGGGAAACTTTGAGGAGACGGCCTTCGTAAAGGCTTGAAGAATCGAGGGTTGAAAATTGCGAGCAACAGCCTTCTAAGCTGTGGGTCCCCCGTTCGAGTCGGGGCTGGCGTACCATTTTCCCCTTGTCTTTGTGCTCTTGCTTTACTTGTCAGACTCCACGCGCGCGTCCATCCGGACTTGTATGAGGGAGCGCTGTTGGTCCCGGAGAGAGCGTCTCCCCACAAAAGCCCTTCGTGGACATCATAACCCAGAAGCAGGTTGGCCCTCGCATGGCGAATGGGTCCATGGGACCTCAGACGGACGAGTTCACCGCCCCCTGCCCCAACTATCGCATTGAGGCGGTCCGCGCCAGTTTAAGCGCTTCGATCACATCCCGCGCGTTGATCTTTCCGTTCCGTTCAATGTCCGCCGCGAGCGGAAGCAGCGCCTCGATGCCGAAGGCGCGACGTTGGACCGGGTGGGGGGCCCACTCTTTCCCAAAAAGGAACAGGGTGTTCTGGGAAGTGGTCTCGCCGCCAATTGCTGTTTCCAATCGCAGCTCGGCGGTGGCGCTTTGTTCGTTTGCGTTCGAAGCCGCGAGCCAGATCACTATTTCCTCGCCTCCCGGGAGTCCCTGAACTTCCCATGTTGTGACATTCGGCGCGGTGACTGTCTCATCCAGGACTTCACCCGCGGAGTCAAAGATGACCCCGTGGTAACCCGTCAAGTTGCTTTCGGCGTTGGGAATCCAGCGGAGCCCCACAGCAGTTTCCTGGATATATGTCGGCGGAAGCCACGAAGGCCGCGCGGGCTTGCCGCTGACCGCCAGGTTTCCGTTCTCCACATCCTCCGTGGCTTCCTGGTCGCCGTCGATCATGACTTGGGTGAGGCGAATCTCGGTTTCTGCGCCATCCGGTCCGACCACCTCAAAGCCAATCGAAAGCAGACCCACCACTCCACCCTCCGGGGCGGGCCCTTTGACCGGATTCCGCTGCACGGTCACGCGGATGATGCCGAGCACATTGTCGATTTCAGGTTCTCCCACGATCACCCAACCCGGATTGGCCTGGACACCCTCCGGAAGGACCTGAATCACCGAGGCGTCAAACTCCAGGATGAGAGTCACATACTCATCGACCTCTTCCGAGTTGATCACGTTGACAGCGACTTCCACTTGGGAGCCGGATTCCCCATTGACACTGCTCACCATCACGACCACTGGGAGTGGAGTTGGGGTGGGAGTGAAGGTCGGCGCCGGGGTCAGGTTCGTGGGGGTGTGGGTCGGCGTGTCTTCTGGAGGCAAGGATGTGTTCGAGGGACTCGCCGTGGGTTCCTCGGTTTCCGAGGCGGTCCCAGAGGGTGTGGCGGTGGATGTCGGGGTGTCCTCGCGGGTGTCTGTGGGTGTACTGGTCGAGGAGGGCGTCTCCGTTTCGGCCAAGGTGGCAGTGAACGTTTCCGTCTCCGTGGGAGTGTGGGTCTCCGTTGGGGTCGAAGTCGGCGCAACCGAGGTGTCGGTCGGCGTGGAAGTCGGCGCGACCGAGGTCTCCGTTGGCGTGGAAGTCGGCGCAACCGAGGTGTCGGTCGGCGTCGAGGTCGGCACGACCGAGGTCTCCGTCGGGGTCGAAGTCGGCGCAACCGAGGTCTCGGTCGGTGTCGAGGTCAGCGCAACCGAGGTCTCGGTCGGGGTCGAGGTCAGCGCAACCGAGGTGTCGGTCGGCGTGGAAGTCGGCGCGACCGAGGTCTCCGTTGGCGTGGAGGTCGGCGCGACCGAGGTCTCCGTCGGAGTCGAGGTCGGCGCGACTGAGGTCTCCGTCGGGGTCGAAGTCGGCGCAACCGTGGTCTCCGTCGGGGTGGAGGTTGGTGTCTCTGTGATGGTCAGAGTGTCTGAAAAGGTCGGCGACGGCGTCTCCGTGCCAGTTGGAGTAGCAGTGGGTTCGGGCAGGATAGTGACGAAAACATCAATAGCATTAGACGCGGGACAATATCCAGTGCTGGTCACGGTGAACCTGAAGGTTAGGGTTGTTTCCTGGATCACAGCCGGGGTGGTGAACGTGGCGATCCAGGTGTTCCAGCCGCCGTTGGGTTGGAGAATGACTGTGGGGGAACCTCCAACCTGCTGCCAGGAGTACGTATAAGGGCCTGGCCCGCCGTTTCCCTCCAGTAACACTTCCTGTCCGCTTACGGCGTGCTCTGGTGTAGCGTAAGCAATTGCTTGGTGTGGCTGACGGCAGGAGGTTAAGGTCGGTGTCTGAGTGGGCGCGACCGAGGTTTCGGTCGGGGTGGAGGTCGGCGCGACCGAGGTGTCCGTTGGCGTTGATGTTGGCGGAACGAGCGTGTAAGTGCGCGTCGGGGTGGAGGTCGGAGGAACCAGAGTGTTGGTGCGCGTGGGTGTCGGCGGAATCAGGGTATGGGTCCGCGTTGAGGTCGGCGTTGGCGGAACAAGAGTGTGGGATGGCGTGGCTGTCGGGGGTGGGAGTGTATGCGTTTGTGTCGGTGTCGGCGGAACACTTGTGTCCGTGGATGTCGGCGTGGGGGTGGAGCTCGGCGGGATCTCCGTGTCGGTCGGAGTCCCGGTGGGCGTGGGCGAAAAGGCCACGGGACACAAGGTGACATCCACATCCGAGGCGGCCACTGTGACCGGGGTGTCCTCCCAACATCCGTGCGCGTTGCAGCTTGGAGACACGCTGAGGGTGTAGTCTCCGCAAGGGACATCCGCGAAGGCAAACGAGCCATCCGCCAAACCGGTCACTGTGGTTTTTCCCGTGGGATTGAGGGTGACCGTGACTCCACCCGCCGCGCCCAAGCAAGTTCCGGGGAATTCGGCCACACGCCCGGAAATGGTGTGCGGGCATCTCTTCGAGAAGGTTCCGTTGGCGTACGTCACGGGGATCAGGAACCCGTTCACATCCTCGAAAGACCCCATGGAGAGGGTCAGCTCGGATGTGGCGCAACTGGCCGTCCCAGCCAGGTCGAACAGGATGTTGAACAAGGGACCGCTTCCCGTGGCGGGATCGCTCACCGCCGCGGCGGATATCCGGATGATCCCCGAGGCGTTGTTCACATTGCGCGCGATGCTGAAGCCGGTGAGCAACGAGCCGAGGGTGACCCGCGTCTGAGAGGGCACGCTCAAGATTGCGGGATCGTATTGGACCCACAGGTCAGTGACCCCGGCAAGGTCAGTAAAGGAGTCTCCCTCCACCTGGACACTGATCTGGGTGGCCGAATCCGCGCAATAGTCGGAAATGCCGACAGCCTGTCCTTGGCACGCGATTGGATGGAGCCAGGCGAGCAGCGCAAGCGTCCCGGACAGCAGGTTCTTCAGGTGGTAGTGGGTCATCTTGTTGCTCCTTAGCGTGTGGGCTCCATCCAGCGGTCGGCGAACTCGAAGAGGTTGCGGGCGGTTTCTCCGGTTACTTCCTTATCCGCCACCGCGCGAATCAGCTCCAGCAAACTTGCGGCGTCAAAGGTCCTCGCCTCCGCGAATGTCGGCGAGGGGGTGAGGATCGGGGTATTCTCGGATGAGGGAGTCGCATCCGGGACCGGAGTTTCACTCGGCCCTAGGACCGTGAAACTTCCATCCTGGAATGACGCCACCAGGAGTTCACCGGAAGCGTTCTCGATGGCGCCGCCGACCAGCGAGAGCGGCGAGGTGGCTCCCGGCGCGCCGATCACCTCCATCAGGATCTCCACGATCGCTCCGCTCGCGGAGACCGGCGCGGAACCCGAGGCGGAGAGTCGAATCAACCCGGGATCCTCTCCCGCGTTGGAGAGCAGCGTCCATCCCTCAAGCGGGGCCGCGAGTGTCGCCCCGGATGGGCCTTGGACTGTGAGGACGGCGGGATCGAAGGTGATTCGGAGGTCGGTGAAGGCCTGAAGTTGGTCCACCGTGGCTTGGAGCTCCACGATCACGTGCGCGCCGCGTTCACCCGCATGCTCGCCGAGGCTCAGTTCGGCTTCGGGGGCCTCGAGGGAATTCGCCTTGAGGCTGACTGAATCCTCCAGACTCTTGGCGCCGCCAGTGTAGATCCAGCTCCCGTTTACATCCCCGGTGAGAACCGCCGAATAGTCCTGGTTGAACTGATCCGAGAGCAGCGGGTTGTAGCTCCGGCTGGGCGGCTCGATGAGCCAAACAAACGGCGCGGGAATGAGGCCGACCGTGAAGCGAAGGATCTGGGAAGCGTCAAACGCGGTCACCGTGTTGCTTCGATTCACATCCGCGGCGTTCAACTGGCACGCGTTCAGGACCACCAGGCCGACTGTGTGACGAAGAATCAGGGAGGCGTCGAATGCCGTAATCGAGGGAATCGCCACATCACCCGGTTGGATCGCCCGAGTGGCCGTGACCATGTAGGAAACTCCGGCGGGCAGAGATTCAAAGGCGTAAAGCCCGGTTGAATCGGTTCGCTCGGACCAACCCGGTGAAAGCTCCAGGGTCGCGTCCGGGACCGGTTTGCTCGCAAGGTCATGGCAATAAGCCACTCGCCCGGATATATCAAGCAGCGGGGTGTAGATCCCGGAGAACGCGAGGGTTTCCGAAGCGGCCAAGGCGCCGCTGTCCGAGGTCGGGGTGATGTAATCCGATACGGCGTGGAAGACCACCTGATAATCTCCCACTGGAGCGTCATCAATCGTCTCATCCCCGGCGCCGGAATGCGACCCGAACAAGGTTGGTCCGGTGAGGGTCCAAGTGGCCACATCCGGATCCACATCCACGGTGATCGTGCCGGTGGGCGTGTAGGTTCCCGACAGGATCAATGCTCCGAAGGCGGTGAGCTCCCCGCTCGCCGAGGGGGGAGTGATGTATTCGGGGAGCGGATCAAAAGTGGCGGTGTATATCCCCACGGGAACTCCCGGAAGCGTCTGGTCCCCCGCGCCCGCTTGCGGCGTGAAGCCGGCCGGGCCAGTCAAGGTCCAAGTGGCGGAATCCGGATCGACCTCCACGGTCACCGCGCCGGTGGGCGTGTAGGTTCCGGAGAGGATCAGCGAGCCGAACGCGGCAAGTTCCCCAGTGGCCAAGGGCGGGGTGATGTATCCGGGCAGCGGATCGAAGGTGAGCGAATAGATTCCCTCGGGGACATCGCTGAAGCTCTGATCCCCGGAGCTGGACTGAGGTGAAAATCCAGCCGGGCCGGTGAGGGTCCAGGTGGCGGCATCCGGTTCCACCTGGACGGAAACCACGCCGGTTGGAGTGTATGTCCCCGACAGGATCAGCGATCCAAAGGGAGCGAGCGATCCATTCGCCGAAGTTGGAGTGAGGTAACCCGGAAGCGGGTCGAAGGCGACGGAGTAATTCCCCACCGGAGCATCCGGGACAGACACATCGCCCGACCCGGAGTATGGCGCGAAGCCGACCGGCCCGGTGAGAGTCCAGGTGGCGCTGTTGGGTTCAACTTCCACGTTCACCGTCCCGGTCGGCGTGTAAGTTCCGGAGAGGATTAACGATCCGAACGCGACCAGCTCTCCGGTGGCCGAGGGTGGAGTGAGGTGATTGGGGAGTGGATCGAAAACCAACTGATAGACCCCGATTGGCGCATTCGGAAGAGTTTCGTCCCCCGCGCCCATGTAAGGGGCGAAGCCGTTCGGGCCGGTCAAGGTCCAGGTGGCCGAATCCGGCTCCACCTCAACGCTCACCGAACCGGTCGGGGTGTAACTTCCGCTCAGGATGAGGACTCCCAGCGAGCTCAACTCTCCGCTTGCCGGGGGCGGAGTGATGTAACCCGGAAGCGGATCAAACGTGACCATGTACATTCCAACCGGGGCATTGCTAAAGGTCTGATCCCCCGAACCGGCGCGCGGCGCAAAGCCCTCGGGGCCGGTGAGCGTCCAGGAACCCGCATCGGGTTCGACCTCGACCGTGACCGTCCCCTCCGAGGTCACGCAGAACCAGCCATCGTTGGTGTTGGTGCAGATCGAAGCGCCGTTCGAGTCCTCGAAGCTTCCGACCGAGAGGAAGATCGGAGCGCACAAGCCCGGGTTGCCCACGATGTCAAAGGTAAGCGTGAGGAGGGTCCCGCTCCCGCTCGCGGGGGTGATCCCGGTCCCGGAAACCAGGACAACTCCGGGTTCGCTCGCGTTGGCGAAGATGAGCCAATCATCCGGTAGAAGCGAACTTGGAGCGAGCCGATCCTCCGAGGGAAGCGAAAGGATGGTCGGATCGAAACGGACCTCCAGACCGGTGATGGCCGACAGATCGCTGACCGGTCCGACCTCAACCGGAATCGTCACCTGATTCCCGCGTGGGTAGCTGAGCGCCTCCGGCAGAGTGACCGCGAGACAGGGAGTGGAGGATGCCTGGAGCGCCACGAGCACCGCTTGATCCGGGTTGGCGAGCGTGCCGTTGGTCCCGACATAGAGGACCCCGTTGTCCGCGAGCGTGACTCCTTCACTGAAGGAGGCGCCTGGCGGGGATACTTGTCTCCTCCAAAGGAGCGAACCGTCATCTCGATCAAGAGCGTAAAGGCCCCCTTCGGAGTCCACGGTTACATATACCGCGGCATCCGTGATGCAGGGGTCCCCGACATATGTCCCACTGGGAAACTCCCGGCTCCACTTCGGGACACCATCGAGGCCAATCGCATGCAGGACCACATCGGAGCCCACCGTCCCAAGATAGACAGTGTCTTGATCCAGGCCTGAGCGCCTGGGCGAGTCTCCGGGGTGGTTTGTCGGAAACACCCATTTCACCACGACGGAATACCCATTGTCCTCAAACGCGAAGAAGTCTCCGGTGGTTCTCTCGGACAGGTAGACCGTGCCATCCGCTCCAACGACCGGAGCGCCGTATCCGAACCTTGCCGCCGGGGATGGGCTGAAGGACCAGTTTACATTGCCACTCCCGGCATCGAGGGCGTAGAGGGTCGCGGATTGGCCGAAATACACGGTCCGTTGATCCAGCGAAAGCGCCATCGCGGAATTGGTCCCGCCGGGGAATTGCCAGAGGATGGACCCATCTAGTGGGTCCAACTTGGCCCCACTTACATAGATGAATCCGAACCGATCCACCGCTGGGGGTGAGAGACTTCCTTGAACGGGCGTCTCCCAACTCAGGGTCCCGGTGGCGCTCGCAAAGGACCTGGCGTAGTCGTCTCGGAAGGCCGCAACGACTTGACCACCCAAGTTCAGGGCCGCCGTGCTCAAGCCGAAGCGCAGCACGTCTGAGATGGGTCCGAATCGCCATCTTTCAAGGCCGCTCGAATCAAAGGAGATGAAATTCTCCTGCCGCGGAGCGGGCGCGGAATCCACATTCCCATAATTGACATAGATGTTCCCGCTTCCGTCGAGTATGGCCTGTGTCGCGAAGGCCGCTTGGGCCAAGCCCGGGGCCGCTTCCCACAGAATCTCCGGTTCGATCTCCGGCCCCACCCGATCCGTGAAACCGGTATGTTGAGGGCTTCTCCCAAGCATGGGCTGATCGGTTTCGGCCAATCCCCCGATCGGCCAGCGCCCTTGCGATCCGATCGGTCCGCCATCTGATGCAGCGTTCCCCAAAGACGGGTTCGCGTAAAGGAAACCATCCTGTTCGCATCGGTTGGGATCCACGAAGTACGGATCCACGTTCAGATTATTCGCGATGGTTCCCGGCCATCCGGAGGTGTTCACAACCTGCGTTCCGGTCGTGAACAAGTCGTTGTACTGGATATCCAGGGTCGTTCCCGGAACGAAAGTTGAATTGATGATGCTGATCGGCCTGTCGGACACGATCACGCTGTTGGTAACCTGGAGCGAGCTGGGCGGGTGGGGCGGATTGTACGGCCCCGAATTCGTTCCAATCGCGATACTGTTGGGGATGTGGAAGTCGCAATGATCAACCAGGAGCGAGGTCGGACGCGCGCCCTCGAACGGCGCGGGGAGCGTGTAAAACTCCGGCCCGAACTCCTCCGGGTTATAGAGAATGCACGGGAGCACGGACTCTGTCGCCTCGTTGGTGAACACGCACCCGCTGAAGATGGCGTTTGCGGTGGTCACCTCCACCATCTCCATTCTGCCGCCGCAAAAGACACAGTTGGTGCACGTGATATCCGCAACCCCGCCGCCATAGCCGAGGTCCGCCTGGACCGCGAAGAGTTCTTGACCGATGAAGGAGCGCGAGAAGCGGCAATCGCTGAAGCTCGCGCTTCCCCCTTCTTGCTGGAAGGAAGCGTCGTTTTCGAGGATGTTGCAGTTCTGATAGACAAAGCCTTTGCCCACGGCGTTCTGGGCCGCGAAATTCATTCCGATGAAATCACAGTTCGTGAACGAGCCGTCTTGGGGATGGACAACCGGGTTGTAATAAGTCTGGCCCGTGAGGAGCAAACCGAGCGCGTTCGCGTAGTCCACCGTGGCGAGACCGATTCCGCCACGGTCCAGGGTGCACTCGGACATGGTCAAGTGGTCGCAGCGCACGATGCCGTAACCCGCAGAAGAGAAGATCGGGCCTGTCACCGTCTCCAGATTGGTCCAGTCGCCAGAGGCGACAAGCAATCCCACTCTGTCGCCCGGAGTGAATGTGGACCCTCGGATCGTGCAGCCCTCAAGGGTCACATGGTCCGCCATGACCAGGATCGCCGAGTTCCAGTTATACACGGTGTTCACCGGACCGTCGTTTTCGAAAGTCAGACCCCGGAGAGTTGCGCCGTTCCCCTCAACAATCATTCCCGCGTGATCCGGAGCGCCCGAGGCGCCCACGAGCTGGAACCACAGGTCCACCAAACCTCGTCCGCCCGTTGTGTTCGCGGCGCGGATGGTCGGCGTCTCCCCGGTCGCGGCGCGGATGGTCAGGTTGGTCTTGGAGGGCGGAATATACAGATCCTCGGCATAGGTGAGGCTATCCACAATCTCGATCAGACAGCCTGAGGTGGCGGCGTTGATGGCGGCCTGAAGCCCCGCCCCACCCGAGACATAAATCGGGCAACTGACTGGCGGCGGCGGACCCGGTGTCCAGGAGGCCAGGTCAATGCGCGCCGCGTCTTCTCCGGATGATCCGCTCCCGTTCTTGGAGTAAACAGCCTTCAGCGTGTGTGGACCCGAGGGGACCTCGATTGAGGCCGGGTGCCAGGGGATCTCTCCGGAGAATTGTCCCTGGAGGGTATCGTCCACATAGAACTCGAGGGTATCGAAGGGTGTTTCCGAGGAAAGCCTCCAATAGAAGCCGGCGGTTCCCGGCCCGACCACCTCGGTCGACAGGAATGAAGTTTCGTTGTCATGGATGAGGCCGCTGCGGGCAGCGTCAAAGCCATCAAAGCTGGTCTCGCCGTTGGGGTTGAACGTGGTTTCTCCGACGCCGAACCAAGGAGCATCGCCGCCGGTGATCCAGGTCAAATCGTAGTTGTCGAGGGCCTCGGGGAGGGAGACCATCGGCGCGGAACCTCCCGTGCTGATGTCTACAATGGTGAAATGCGAGAACGAATCGATACCTTGAACCCGGATGACGTTGCGGTTTGGATCACGCGCTTGAGAGATGCCCGCCACCTGCCACGATCCGGGCGCGCCATTGGGGGATTGGTGAACCACAAGATGCGATTCACTGGCTCCGCCCAATTCCCCATTGGTGTACTCAAAGGTCACCGTGGCGGTCCATGGACCGAGCCGGTCCGTTTCAATCACCCACTCCATCGGCAGGGTGGTTCCCTGGTTCGGGGAGGGCGGATTGGGCGGCAGCGCTCGATTCAATGTGGCGACATCGATGGAGGAAGAGCCGCCCGCGTAGTCGATGCTGAGTCGGACCGAGGAAAAGTCCTCCGGGATCGGATTGCCCCCGGGTTGCCTCCGAACATAGGTCGCCGAGATGGCCCCGGGTCGACCGTGGACCAAATAAGTCTTTCCGGCATCGTAGTTCCCTTGCGAGTTGTAGGGCGCGCCCACCAAGAAATCTCCGAAGCCATCCCCATCCACATCCGGAAGCGCTGACAAAGAGGCTCCCGCCGCGTCGTTAGGAAGTTCATTCTGGTAAACAATATCCGCTCGGGACTCAACCGTCTGAATCCCGATCCACGGGCCAATCCCGCCTCGAATCAGGTAAACATAACTGGAATCAAAATCCTTATTCCCACGAATCAAGAGATCATCATAGCCATCTCCATCGACGTCCATTCCCCCCGTCACCACATCTCCCAGGTGACTGGCATATTGGGAACCGATGAAGGAAGCGTCCGCGTTCGCCAAACTGAAGTTCTGTCCCCAATTCGCGGACGAACGTCCGAAGAGGAGATAGATCTTCCCTGGATACGGCCCCGAGGCGCCATAATTATTCCTTGGCGCACCGATCAGGAAATCGTCGAGGCCATCGCCATTCATATCTCCCACCCCCGCCACCGAAAAGCCCGAATAGTCCGCGGAATACTCACCGACGAACGAAGCATCCGCGGTGGTCACCGAACGGTTCGGGCCAAAGTCGGTTTCGTTCCCAAGGAAGAGGTACGACTTGCCCGAGCCCGTGCCGCCCGTGTCGTTCCGGAACGCGCCCAAGAGGAAATCGTCGAAGCCATCCCCGTTCACATCCCCGACCCCGGCGACACTGGATAGCTCATCAAAGGGGGATTCCCCCGAGTAGGAGGCGTCCGCGTCCGAAAGGGGAGTGTCCGCCGAGAAGTCCGTTTCATTCCCAAAGAACAGAAACACCTTGCCGGTGTTCAGCCCCGCCTCATCATTGCCCCCCACTCCAATCAGGAAGTCGTCAAAGCCATCCGCGTTGACATCACCCGCTCCGGTAACATGGAACTTGGGAGACGTGTATGGATAGATATCGGAGATCTGTGGCGAGATGAATGAAGCATCGGCGCGTGACAGCGGTTGATCAGGACCGAAATCAGTCTCGTCTCCATGGAATAGGAATGCCTTCACTTCGATCTGATTCGAATGATTGGGAGTGCGCGCCCCGATGAGAAAATCGTTCAAGCCATCACCATTAACATCCCCTACACCGGCCACCTCGTTCACTCGCCAGTAGGGGGAGATGTATTCGCCGACAAAGGATGCCGGTGAGTACCACAGATAATTGTTTGATCCAAACTCCGACTCATTTCCGAAGATGAGATATGTCTTCCCAACCGGCGTGACGCCCGGAGCTCCGATCAGGAAATCATCGTATTCATCGCCGTTAACGTCTCCGAGTCCTGCGACGGTGGATCCTGAATGGCCCCACTGGTATTCACCCAGGAAGGAGGAGTCCGCAGTGGAGAGGGGGATGTGGTTCTCAGGCGCCCAGACCACTCGATCCACTCGACCCAAGTCAAGACCGTCGGAGCCGCTCGAGTCCTTCGAGTACCGCCACTGGAGCGCATGGAACCCCTCGCCAATCGGAACCGAGACATGTTGCCAACCGGTGATCCCGGATATCTGGGTGTATTCCGCGTTATCCACGAGGAAGCTGAGAACGTCGTGGTTGAGTTCGGAGGAGACTCGCCACTCGAAGTTCAACATCCCAGGCCCATTGACGAAGGTCTGGAAAAAGGAGGTCTCGTTGTCCCATAGGGTCCCGCTCCGGGCGGCGTCATAGCCATCAAAACTGGTCTCGCCTCCGGGGTTAAAGCTTGTCTCGCCAATCCCCACCCAAGAGGCGCTGCCGCCGGTCTCCCAAACCAGGTCCGTGTTGTCCAGGGCCTGTTCGAGGGGGACAATCAAATCCCGGTATCCCACAGACCCCGCTCCCCCCAGCAGCCGCGAGACGAGCGCGAAATTACCATGGGAATAGGCAGCCGGATCACACGGTCCCGGGCTTTGGTACAAGGGATCCTCGGACAGGTTCCCGGAAAGGACCGAGGGCCAAGCCATATTCGTAACCTGCGCGCCGGTGGTCCAAAGGTCGGAATCCTCGATGGTCAAGAGGGACCCTGGAACCACCGAAGTGTGAAGGGCCTTCACACCCTCATGCGCCACCAGGATCGTGTTCCGGATCCAGATCGCGCCCGTGGGATTGGGACTGTCAAAGGGCTCCGCGTCGGTCACCAGGCCGATTCCCATCGGATTATAGACATCGCAATGATCGAACCTCACCGAGCTGGGGCGAACCGAATCGACAGGGAACGGCGCCGAAAAGAAATCTCCATCAAAGCGCTGCGGGTTATAGCGCACGCAGGAGTACGCGGGGTCCGTCGAGGCGCTGGAGAATATGCAGTACTGGAAGTCGGCGTTGCCTTCCTCCACGCGCACGAACTCGCTTCCGCCAGCGCCGCAGAAGCGGCAGTAATGGAACAGAACATCAGAGACACCCCCACCAAACCACAGGTCGGCCTCCATATTCACCAGGGGTCGGGTGCTGGAGAGGTTGTCCCTGAAGTCGCAATTGAAGAACTGTGCACTTCCTCCTTCTTGAGTGAAAGCGCCGGTGTTGTTCTGGAATGTGCATGTGTTGTAATAGAAGGACCAGCCGACAGAATTCTGCGCGACCCGGTCCCCATTGGAAAACACACAAGACAAGAAATAGCCATTCTGTGGATGCACCACGGGATTATAATATGTGCCGGTCACGTACAATCCGAAGGCGTTGGCGTAATCCAGCGTGGCAAGCTCGATATTCCCACGGTCGAAATTGCAGTACCACACACTCAGGTTGTCGCCTCGGATCACTCCATACCCGGCGGATGTGAAGGCCCCGGGAAAAAGGCTTTCCAGGCTCGCCCAATCCCCGCTGGCGAGGGCAAGGCCGGCCTGATCACCGGAAAGGTCCGCGGCTCCCCGGATTGTGCACGATTCCAACCGAACATTGTCGGCCATGACCAGAACCGCCGAGCCATGACCGAATGGCGTGTTGGCCGGTCCGTCATTCTCGAGGGTGAGACCGAGGAGTTGCGTTCCGTTCCCCTCGATGATCATACCATAGTGATCCGGCGCTCCAGCGGCGCCCAAGAGGTTGAAGAGGATCCCGATCAGACCCCGGTTTCCGGTGTTGTTCGCGGCGCGGATCACCGGAGTCTGCCCATATTGCGCCCGAATTGTGAGATTGGTCTTGGTGGGGGGAATGTACAGGTCCTCCACATAGGTCGCGCTGTCGAGGATGACAATCTCGCATCCGGACTGCGTGGAGTTGATCGCGTCCTGCAATCCGACGCCACCGGAGACATACGTCGTGCACCCATAGGTCCAGTTGAACAAGTCCACTCTCCCAAGGTCGGCCCCCGATGATCCGCTCCCGTCCTTCTCGTAGCGCCATTCCAAACTGTGCGGACCACTCGACACCTGGGTGGAAAAAAACGCCCAATCCGTCGAGCCGGAGAGCTGCTCGACAGGGAAACCATCCACGAGGAAGGTCAGGAAATCATGGTTCGCCTCGGAGGAGACTTTCCAATAGAAGCTCGCCGTTCCGGGACCGTGGACGGTCGTGGCAAGTGTGGACCAGCCATTGTCTCCAATCGGACCGCTCTGAGCTCCGTCAAAGCCATCCACGCTGATGTTTCCGGTTGGGTCATAGCTCGCGGACGCAAGCCCGGTCCATGCGGCGTCGCCATAGCTCCAGATTGGGGTGGAATAACTGTCCACCGCCTCGTCGAGAGACACCGAATAATAGGGCGGTGGGCAGCTCTCGCAAACCGGGACATGGAACAGTCGCGCCACCGTGGAGAGCGCGGGGAGCTTGGGCTGCCCGCCGCAGTCCGGCTCACTGACAGTCGAAACGCCGTTTTCGGACAGCCAGACCACACAGAGCGTGTTGTCATGCAGCGCCACCTTGATGGTCGCGCTGGAATTGGAGAACGCGCTATACGCGATATCCATGTCGGGGGAAGGAATCGAGGAGGGATAGAAGGTGCTTGTCGCTGGGGTTCCATCCTGATTAAACACACGAACGACCGGAGCACCGCCGTCCCCGACACCTTCGCGCCAAGCCAAAGCGAAGTCGCCTTCGGGCGTGGCGTAAACGTCCATCGTGTTCGCCGAAATCTGGTCCAAGGTCGCCACCGAGTCCTCATAGCCGGCGATCACCGGCAGGGGTGTCACCGTCTGAAGGTTGTCCACTCGGAAGCGAAGGACACAGGGGCGGAGAACTCCGCCGACTTGTGGGCGGTAGAGCGCGGTCATATAAATGGTGTCGTTCGAGCATGAAAGCGTGTTTGTCGATGAGATACTGAGCGTTCCGTCGTTTGGATACGGCAGCAACCCCGAGTAAACAATCAACGCGTTGTAATTGAAGATCTGGGCGATCCGAGTTCCATCGTTACGGAAGACAGCCAGCGTGCCGCCGAAAAAGGAGCTCCGAACGGCGAAGAAGCCCTCCCCGGCGTCAACGCCCTGATAAGCGATACTATCCGTGGTCAGACCCGTTGCCGGATCGACGATCGTGGGGGTGGTGCTGACAACAAAGTTGGAAGCGTCCGGCGTGGTGATCGTGTGGACATTGCAGCGGTGCGTGCTGTTATTCAAATTCGGGACGATGCCATGGTCCCGAAAATACTCCACGACGCCCACATCCGTGATCAGGCCGCCGCTTCGGCTGCGGTCGACAAGGCTATAAAGTGTGTTTCCGTCGGACAGAATCGAGACGCCATTGATTCGGCTTGAGTGGAAGTCCGCGGGAAAGTAGGGGAGCTCCGTGTGAGAGACAGTTGAGGGGATATTGCGGCCCGCGGTCAGGTTACTGATTTTGTTTCCATACCGGTCGAAGCGCTGGAATATTCCGTGATCCAGAGTAACAGGGGGTATGCCGGACTGAATGTAGTCGAACGCCGCCAGTGTGTTCGGAAAGGCGTATCCGGGGTCGTTATTGTAGTGTTGTCCCACGACGTATTGGCCGGTGTCCGGATCGGAATCGACATGGGTGTTCCACCCGAACCCCGTGTTAATTCCATAGAAGGAGGCCGCGGCCCCCTGCATATCCACCACCGCCCCAAGATCGTCGATATAGACATTGCTCTTGGGTCTCACAATTCCTTGCGGGGAAATAGTCGCCTTGGCCGGACCGCAGGAGGGCTCTTCCGCGATCCCGAAGAGGATGAACTCTTGTTGCAGGGTCCCAGGGTCGGGACCGAGCGGTGCCACATCGAAGTTGCGGAAGCCGTTATCGAGCGGCAGGAAGTCCGGCCAGACATCAAAATTCTCAGACAGGGGACTCGCACCAGCGCAGGCCGGATTCAAGAGCGGGTAGGAGAACGGATCGCAGGTCGAGGTGGGAGTGGGCGTTGGAGATGGAACTGTAGGCGTGATGGTCGGGGTGTTCGTGGGGGTTAGAGCCAGGCCGGAAAAGCCAACCGCGCCGAGCTGCCCACCGCTAGCTCCGGCGCTTGCCAGGGTCGCGTTGTGATACAAGAAGCCCGCCGGATCGCACAGGGATGGGTCCTCATAGGCGGGGTCCTCGTGCAGGTTGTTGGCAATCACTCCGGACCAGGCGCCGGGAGTGACTTCGGTCCATCCGGCCTGTACGAACAGGTCGTTGTATTGAATGTCCACGGTCGATCCGGGAACCGTGCTCGGGTTCAACAATCTAACCGGCTCGTTGGCCACGATGATGGTGTCGCTAATGAGGATCGAACCAGGCGGCTTGGGAGGATCGTACGCCCCGGACCCGGTGGCGATTCCGACTCCGAGCGGGTTGTGGAGGTCGCAATTCTCGAGCCTCAGCGAGGTCGGGCGGGTGAGAGAGGGCGAGATCAGTGGATTGAAGAAATCATTATCGTAGTTCTCCGGCGTGTATCGGATGCATGTGGAATCCGGACCCATGCTCCGGTTCGAGAGAATACAGTGCTGAAGGACTGCGTTGCCCTCATCCACCCGAACAAGTTGCGAACCGCCGCCGCAGAAAGTGCAGTTGACCGCCGTGATGTCGGCGACACTCCCACCGTAGCCCAGGTCCGCCTCGGCGGAGAGGAGCGCCCCGCCGGTGTCATTCGCGCGGCTGAAGCTGCACTCCCAGAAGACCGCGCTTCCGCCTTCCTGACTGACCGTCCCTTGGTTATCATGAAAGGCGCAATTGTAATAAAGGAAGTTTTCTCCCACGGAGTTCTCGACCACCCAGTTTCCGTTGGTGAAGGTGCAATTGATGAAGGTTCCATCTTGGGGTTGCACCAAGGGATTGTAGAATCCGAGGAGGATGCCGAGGATGTTGGCGTAGTCGATGGAGGCCAGTTCAATCTTGCCCCTATCGAATAGGCAGTCCACGACCGTAAGATTATCACACCTCACCTGAGTGTAACCGGCTGAAGCGAAGGGAGTTGAAGCAAGCGCGCGCGCCTCAAAGGCGGCCCAGTCTCCCGAGACGATCGCCAAACCCGCCTCATCCCCGCCAACAGGGTTGCCGCGAATGGTGCAGGACTGGATCGACACGTTGTCGGCGTATAGTGATATAGCGCTGCTGAACCCGAAAACCGAGTTCCCCGGGCCGTCGTTTTCAATGGTTAGTCCCTGGAGGGCGGTTGCATCCCCTTCAACGATCACGCCCAAGTGGTCCTGGGCATTGGGGACACCCAGCATGGCATATGATAGACCAGGCAATCCGCGATTGTAGCCTGTGTTCGCCGCCTTGATGACCGGGGTTTGCCCCGCCGCGGCGCGGATGGTCAAGAATGGTTTCGAGGGTGGAATGTAGATGTCCTCAATGTAGGTGAGGCTGTCTTGAATCTCGATAATGCATCCGGGTTGAGCGGAGTTGATGGCGGCCTGAAGGCCGGAACCTCCCGACACGAAGATCGGATTGGGGCAGGAGGGGTTGGGTGTCCGGGAAGGCGTGGGTGTGGGAGGCGTGGGGGAGTTTGTGGGGGTCGGACTCGGATACGTCGGGGTGGATGTCGGACTGGGTGGCAGCGGCACATTCGGAACTTGCAGTACGGTCGCGATGTTGTCATTGATTTCCAATCCGAGGACCGGCGCCGGATTCAAGACCCGAGCAGTGACAAGGAGGCGACCCGAGACCATGGAACAGGACGGGTTCCGGGCATTGAATCCTGTAACGACACTCGGACCCGGCTCACTTCCCTGGAAGACTAAGAAAATACCCGTGACCGGATCGAGGTTGCTGTCGTAGAACCGACCCAGAATCTGAGGACTCCCTGTCAGACTGTATTCCATCCAGCAGACAAAAACATTGTCATCCTTGTCCGAACACACATTCACCCGATCGGGCGCCGCAACAATTCCATCCGTGACATAGGCTTCCTTGACAGTGGTTCGATCACTCGCCCTGATCTTGGTGATGTAGACGCCGCCGGTTGGATTCCCCAGGAAATCAACGCCCCTTCCGGCCAGGTAGATGAAGCTGCTTTGGATATCGGAATCGATTCGCGACGCAGTTCCGCTGGTGGAATTGATAGACGTCGTTGTTCCCCCGTATGGAGGAAGCGGATCGAGTGACGATGTTCGGATGATCGCTTCCCAAGTCCCGAGTGGATTCCCTGAATTGTCCCAGAACCCAATCGTTCGATTCCCCGCGGCGCTAAGGGCCCCGGAATCAGGGCGCACCGCGAAGCCACCATTATACGCGGCGACATTGGACCAGATGCTAGTGCTTGCCGTTGGGTCCACTCCCTGGTTCGCGTTGAACGGGCCAAAGATGACTTCTCCCTGGGTCGGTGACCCATCCTGCCCGTCCACAACCGTCGCGGCAGCGGCGCGAAGGCCAATCGGGTTCAGATTCCCCGAGCGGTCATCGGTGACCACCACAAAGTTGCCGTTGGAAAGCCCCCGTATTTCCCCACCAAACCGGATCTGACTATTCTGGACGCCTTGTGTGAACTGGCCGTAAGTCGGATCGATCAATCGATTCAATGGAGCGGGAACTCCGGAGGCCTTGTTAAAGAGCTGGACGGAAGCAACCTGGGCTATGTAAACGAATCCGCTTCCATAACTTGGGAAAAGGCTCGGGAAAGCCCAGGGAGTGCATTCGTTCCCCAGGAGATACTTGGTCCCTCCTTCCCGCTTGTCCCCGGCAATGCGTGGGGGGTTCCCGTCAACGCGCGCGATGTCGTTATTGTCGGTCCATGGGGTACTGGATTCCGTGAAGAAACCGTCGGTTTCGAGGACTGAGCCATCCGTGTTAAAGAACGCAACCACGGCGCGCTCGGTGATCCCCACGAGGTCCCCTTCCGCCTCGGTGTTTGCCGCCAGTGCAAGAGTTCCGTCACCAAACGCGGTCGTGTACGGCTCCCAATTGCTCAAGTTGGTCACTGAGTTCTTGAATGGAAGGATGTCCGCCATCAGCAGGTTGACACCCGCAGTTTGTGGGTTGGGGTAAATGAGGAAGTCAATGGTTGCGGTGGGCTGCGGTGTTGGCTGCGTCTCGGTCGGTGATGGCGTCGGATGGGTGGGCGTCACCGTTTCGGTTAGCGCTGGTCCGCTGAAGCCGGATGCGCCAAGCTGGCCGCCGGAAGAATCGGCGGTCGCCAAATTCACGTTGTGATAAAGGAAGCCCGCCGGGTCACATAAAGACGTGTTGTCGTAGAGGGGGTTTGCGTTCAAGTTGTTCCCCACAGTGACATTCCAGCTCCCCAGCGGGTTGCTGATCTGAGTTCCCCCTGTGAAGAGGTCGTTGTATTGGATAACCGCTGTCGGGACAGAGGGGCCGGTTACGCTGGCGAAGGCCACCGGCTCGGCGCAAGCCAGAATTGAGTTCATGAGGCTGAGGCTCCCTGGCGGCTCGCCCACCCCAGGAAGGTCGTTTGCGTAAACCCCGCGCCCATCAGGGCTGAAGAAATCACAATGATCGATGGTCAGGCGAGTCTCCGCGGGCATCCCGATCAGAGTGAAATCGGAGTCGATGTCTCCGGGTGAATACTGAATTCCCGCGACGACGGATGGGGATGTGGCGGTCACATTGAAGATGCACTCGCTGAAGGTGGCGATTCCCTCGCTGACACGCACCAAGCGTCCCTCGCTCGATCCGCCGCAAAAAACGCAGCGGTTGCAGTCGACCGTTGCGAGGCCGCCGCCGAAACCGAGGTTGGCCTCGATATCCATGAGGTTCTGTTGCGAGCTCCGCTCAAATCGACAGTCAGTGAAGGTGTGGTTTCCCCCCGCGCAGCGAAACCCATCACGGGCATCGTGGAAGGAACAGGCGTTGAAGATGTAATTCCCAACAGCGTCCTCCGCGAGATCGTTCCCTCGCTCAAATTGCGCGTTGGTGAACGTGCCGGAAGGATGTACTACTGGGACAGGAGGCACATTTCCAGTCACGAGTATCCCTATAGCGAACGCGAAATCCATTGTCTGGAGCAAGTCATCACCATTTCGCAATGTGGAATCAGTTACGGAAAGGTCTAGGGATGTCCTGGGCGCGGAGTATCCGAGGGCGGTGATTGCATTTCCGACAAATGGATCAAGCCAAGCGTAGGACCCCGTGATAACAAGGATACATTGCCCCGCTTGGTTGTCTGGATTGGCCTCCAGAATACAGTTCTCAATCGTGCAGCTGTCCCCCATTACGGTCATCGTCGCTCCTTCGCCCAGAGCGGGATTCCCGGTCGAGGTGTAGTTTCGGATAGTGAGATTCCTGAACGTTGTCCCTGCCCCCTCCACGATGATTCCGTGATGGTCCGGCAAGTTGCCGATGCCGAAGGCTGTGTAGATCAGGCCAAGCAGACCCCGCGTTGTGGGATTGGTGGGGACCGTATTCGCCGCCTCGATGGTCACTTGCGCGCCGGAGACCGGCTGGATTGTCAGGTTGTTCTTGGAATTGAGACTGCTGCCCGGAATCCAGAGGTCCTCGACATAGGTCCCCGCGGCGATCTCAATGGTGTCGCCACTGGCAGCGCCATTGATGGCCGCTTGAATCGTGGGATAGCCGGCGGGAACCAGGAGGGTCGCCCCCTGGGCCCCCAGCGAGATGGAAAAAACAAGGATCGGAAAGGCGAGTTTGCGCATGGTGAGCTCCTTGTACAGCCGGCCCCAGCGCGGGGAACAAACCTCCCCCGCATGTTTAGTGGATACGAGGGCAATGGAAAAAAGGTTACAGAAACTTCTTCCAGGAACGGGGAGGCGAAAAAGTGCCTGAAAAAGGGGTATCCGAGGGGTCATGCGGCCTAGCGAGCCTCGATTTTTTTCTAGCGCGCCGCCCTTGAAATGGTGTATACTCCCCCTTGCTTGCGTTGTCCCCTGAGATGGTGGGAGGCTCCAAATGGCTTCAAGGGTGATGGCAGGTTCACCTGTGGAGGAGCAGTGGATTCGAGATCAGGTAGAAGTTTCGCGCGAGGAAGGCTGGTCGGCCTTCCTGCAGGGATTTGAGTCTTTTATCCGATTCCGGATTTCGTTGTACCGGTTTTCTCCTGAGGATGCGGAGGATGTCTTTCAGGAGGTCTGCCTGCGATTGGCGAAGGATGATTCCCGGCTCCTGAGGGAATGGGACCCGAATAAGGCCCCGCTTTCGGGATACCTGGGCGTGATCACAAGCAGCGTGTGCTTGAGTTTTCTCAAGTCCGCTTACTATTCATATAGCCGGAGGAAAGTGTCGCTTTCAGACACGGAGTGGCGACGTGGCGAGGTGTACGCGCTGCTCGAGGACACGGCCCCGACTCCAGAGGAGCGCTTGTCGCGCCTGGAACGGCTTGAGCGGATCGAGACCCTCCTTGAGAGCTGGATGCGCGGTCGCTCCCTTTCCGCGGAGGATTGTTTATTGGTCCGCTTGCGCATTGGTGGGATGAGCTATCGGGAGGCGTCGAACATTCTCGGCATTTCGTTGGTCAACGCCAAGGTTCGCTTTCACCGTTTGAAAGAGGACCTCGCACGCTTCCTGCTGGGGCCCTCGGCGGGGGAAAAGCGCGCCCATGAGGGAAGAAGGAGGAAGTCACCGGAGCCTGGTTGAGCGGGTTCCAAGGGTTTGGCGGCATGGCACGACCAATCTGGTGATATCGGCGAGAATAACCTTCCATCCCTTTCAGGAGGCCAGCCCCCATCACTCCTGAGAACCACTTGGCAGCTCTGATCACGGGACTCCTTTGGTACTTCCCTTTCAATCTCCTCACATTCCTCACCTCACGTCTGACTTCCGCTCATGAGCTGGAATTATTCACCCTGCCAACTCCGACTTCGACGGAGGAGGTCGGTATACCCTCGGTCTCCATCCCGTATATGGCGCATCATCTCAAGCAGGCGCGGTGGGTTGAGAGAGGGTTCCTTGTCGGATCTCCAGACCACCTGATCCACCCAAGCGGCATCGCGGTATTGGGAGCGACTGCGATCTTTGGCATAGATCCACTCAACAACATGATTCCCTTCCTGTAACTCATAGACCTCATGCCGCCACGCGTCCACGCCTGAAATGCGATCCATGGTGTTTCCGTCAATGGAGAATATCAGGTAATCAAAACCGGGTTCGGATGAAACCGACCACCAGAAAGTAAGCGTGCCGGGGCCGACCAAATTGGCGGTGAGGACCGTGGCTTGGTTGTTTCCCACTCTTCCGCTTTGCGCCGCATCATTCCCATCGTGGGTGGTGGTCGATTGGAGGAACCACTCACCGGCGCCCACTGAGACCCAGTGAGGTTGCGTGTTGTCCACGGCTTCGGCGAGGTCGAGGTTCTGAGTGGGCGTGAAAGTCACGGTGGGGGTCGATGTAGACGTCACGGTGAAGGTTGGCGTCGGAGTCGCGGTGGCCGTGGAGGTGCCTGTGTCCGTCACCGTGGGTGTGTTGGAGGCGGTGGGCGAGTGGGTGTGGCTCCTGGTCACCGTTGCTGTTTGCGTTTCCGTGATGGTGAAGGTGTGGGTTGGAGTCGGTGTAACCGTGGGGGTCGGAGTATGAGTCGTTGTTGACGTATTAGTGATGCTGGGAGTCGGAGTGAATGTCGGGGAAGTTGAGGGGGTTGCCGTGACCGTCGGCGTGTCCGTTATCGTAAAGGTGGCCGTGATCGTCGGGGTATTGGTCGAGGTTCCTGTAACCGTGTGTGTCGGCGTAGGGGTCCCGGTGTGTGTCTGCGTCCTTGTGTGAGTCTTGGTGTTTGTCGCCGTTGCTGTCTCGGTGGGCAGCCTTCCGCCCGGGCAGTGAATCCCGCAGTTGTAGCGGCCTCCTGAAAACCCCATGTCGTTTCTGTCGTAACCGTTTCCCGGGGGGAAGCAAGTGTCGTGGTGCGTCATGAAACCACAGTCCGGCAGGTGTCCCGGAGGCGCGCCGGCATCAATACACGGAGACGTGGGTTGGAGACAGAAATTGTTGACGGAGGGATCGGTGAATTGAGGATCCGAGGAGATGTTGCCTTGTCCGGGATCTCCATCCTGGATGCATGAATAAGTCGCCTCGCAGCCATCCAAGTCATCTCCATTTTCCCAAAGGATGCAACTGAAGATTCCGCTACAGAAAAACGCACCACCATCAAGACATGCTATTCCGCCTCCCGCGCCCCCCGCAGCGACGTTCTGAGCAATCGTGCAATTCCCGCAATAAAGAGCGGTTCGAACGTATATTGCCCCCCCGTTCTGGGAGGCGAAGTTTCTCGCGAAAAGCGAGTTTACGATTTCGACGGACCCGGTTTCCGAGGCATAGCCTCCCCCACGACGAGTCGCTTGGTTTTCGATGAACCTGCATCTCACCAGCCAGGCAGGACCATACACTCCTCCGCCATTTCCCCCCGAACTTTCGGGGTCAGTGGCTTGATTTCCCGCGAACCGACAATCAAAGACTCGACCGTGGCCACCCCCCGTCATAAAACGACCGAACGCACACCCCCCTCCCTCTTTCGCTTGATTGCCGGAAAAGAGGCAGGTCCTGATCGTTGCCCCTCCGTAAAAACCACCACCCGCGTTGTTAGCTCGATTTGTCACGAATGTGCAGTTCTCCACTCGAACATCGTAGGAACCTCCCGCGACTCCGCCCCCATTCCCACTCTCTACCTGATTGGATGTGAAGAGGCAATCTCGAATCAACACCTGTGGATTCGACGGACCAGAAAAGAGATTGGCCACACAAATCCCACCCCCGGCGCTTCCGGCGATATTCCCGGTCAGGTAAGAGTTCGTGATCGTGGCGGTGACATAGGCGATATCCAGGTAGATCCCCCCTCCTGACCCTGCTTGATTCTCCCGAATATCACAGCCCTGAATGGCTATGGACCTTTCGGTTGAGCCGGTAACCGCGATTCCACCACCGTTTCCTCTGGTCACGTTTCCAGAGATGGTGCATGCCTGAAGAGTGGGGAACGTGGCGGGGAATCGAAACGTGTCGTACTGGCACCAAACCCCGGCGCCACCCACTTGCCCTTGTGGTGGGAATGTTCCCGAGGTGTTGCCGGTAAGGGTGCATTGTGTGAGCATGGGGGCGGAATCCTTGCAGAATACCCCCGCTCCCCGGTAAGCCGCGTTATTGGAGATAACGCACTTGGAGATGGTCGGAGAGGAATTCGATTTGATCGAGATGCCGCCGCCCTCCTCGCCAGCTCCACGTGTAATTGTCAATCCGGATAGTGTGCAGTTAGGTCCCTCTCCGCTTTCGAATCGAACCAACGCGAACCCGGGAACTAACTGGCCATCGATTGCAGTCCCAGCCACAACTCCCGGGTCATTCGGGTTTGTGGATTGGACGACAAGGTCCTTCCCCAGGAAGTTGATGTGTTCCACGTACGTTCCCGGGTGGACAAGGATTACATCGCCGGATACCGCCGCGTTGATTGCGGCTTGGATGGTCGTGAAGTTTCCCGTGCCATCCAGACGCACGTTATAGGTCGCCGCGCCAACCGAACCCATCTCGCCATACAGGACCGCGAAGCACGATAGAACCGTCCCTATCGGCCAACCGAACAATGGATGCGCTGCCCTCGAACCTTTCATGGTGGGAGCCCCTCTTTCTATTTCCGTGATTGACCGCGCCGATTTGAAGCCACCCGAAACTCCTACTCCTTTAGGCCCTCACCCGGGCGCCAAGTGGCTAGGTCACCACTTGGCGGTGCGAATTCATGCCCTATCCACTCCTCGCGCGGCAAATCTTCAACATGGATTTTTTCCCTTTGAGAGATACACGGTCACGAGCGGAAAGGTTACAGGCAAGAATCCGAATTCCTTGGTGGAAACCGGCCGGTTCCTGCCATCAATCGAACAAACCTAACCTCAGCACCCGGAACAGTCGCCAATTCCCATCCCCTGTAACCTATCCCATCATCTCCTTGTATGATGAACTGGAAGGGATTTGAGACAGGGTGGAACCGATGGATTCGGAATGGTTCAACGATATTGCGGGGCTTCTGGCGGGGAGCCTATCGCCGGAGGATCGCGGGCGGGTGCTGGCTCGGCTGGCGCATGATCCCGAGGCGCGTGAACTGCTTGCGGTGGAAAGCGCCGTCCCAAGGGTCGCCGGACCGGATTCGAACTACCCCTTTGGCCTGCTACCGGGGATTATGGTCGGAAACCAGCAGGATTATTTCCGAATCCTCCGCCTCGATCACTTCTGCTTGGGCATCGAGGAGCGACGTGTGGATCGGTTCCTTGCCCGCATTACGCCCAAGAAAATGCCGCTCTGTTTCAAGGACTTTCTTCACCTTGAAACCGAACCGGGTTCCCCCTGTGGCAGAATCCGTCTCTCGTTGGAGTGGAGGGAGGGCGAAATCCTGGTGCGCTGGCGGGGCGAAGGGACCTCGAAGAACCATCTGGAATTCTGGAGAGAGGGCCGCTTGGTTCGAGCGGTCAGCGCCTCGGTGCCGATTGAGATTCCTTCCGAATTGTTCGCGGCTGGAGACACCTTGGTGGTCCGCCTGGACCGAGACAACGTGGGCCTCACCCTCCAGTGGATTCCGGTTGAGCTGGGTCTTTCCGATTGGGTCTCGGCTTGTATCGGCAACGCCTTGGCGGGAAATCCCCGTGAGTCGGTCCGTCTTCTGCGAACAGAAGTCCTTGAACGATTCCCGGAGCCTCTTCTGATTGAGCGCGCGGCCTGTCTGCTCTCCTCGCTCGGCTCGGTCACCAAGAACATTCGAGGGCTGCTGATGCCGGTTCCACTCACTCGCTCTGCAAACCGGCGGGAGGACCAAAGGAACGCGTTCCAGGTGGTCTGGCGCGGTATGCTCCAGTGTTGGCCCGACGCGGGCCTCCGTCCCAACCCCTGGGCGGTCGAACTGGAGGATTTCGGAACCCCACCCCCGCTTCCCTCTCAAGTCGAGGAACTTGTCCTTGCCCTGTTTCAAGCGGTGGAGCAACCGCCCCAGGAGATGTCTTGTCATCAGGCAACCCTGACGGATCCGAATCTCAGAATGGGCTGGGCGTCGTTTTGGGGGTGGAGCCTGCTCTTATCGGATCAGCCGGAGGAGGCCAAAGCGTGCTTCGACTCGGTTGAGGCTTCCGAGGAGGACCCGTTTTCGCTCCGGGAGTCCAGGGGGCTCGCCGCCCATCTCCTCGCGTATTCCGAATCTCGACGGCCTTCAAGGGAGGAGTGGATGGATTCCTCCCTTGGCGTGTGGAGGAAAGTGTTCCAACTGATTCTGGATTGATCCGCATTCGCAACCATGATTCCCTCAAACGGACCTCTCCGGCTGATTCTGGTGGCGCGCCGCGTGGACAACCGTTGCCGAATGGAGCTCCACCAGGCTTTTTCGGATCAGTCGAGCTTGGTCTGTCACGCCGACCATCCCTTGGAGCCGGAGAGGGTTGAGCGCCTCTCACTGATGGTTCTGAGGCACATCCGTCTCACCAATCGGGAGGGAACATCGGTCGCCGAGGAGGAGCGTTTCACGCGGACATGCGGGGAGCTCCACAACCTCCTTCTGCCTCCTCCGGTCCGGGAGGCGCTGCGAGGCTCCAGGGCCCATTACCTCCTGATTCGTGCTGACGAGTGGTTTGCGGCGCTTCCCTGGGAGTTCCTGTACGATGGTGGGGAATTCCTGTGCTGCAAGTACTGTCTTGGACGACAGCCGCTCGATTCGTCGATCGCATCGGCTTCGCGCGGACACCGGCCCGTGTTCGGGCTTTCCTTCCTTGTCGTGTCGGACCCAACCCGCGGCTTGCCGGCCGCGTCTGAAGAGGGAAACGCCCTCTACCGGATGTTGAGCTCGGAATCGACGATCACACTTCAGTGGTTAAACGGTCCTGTCCGCAAACAGGAGCTCCAGGATCGGCTCGGATGGTGCGACATCCTTCACTATTGCGGACACGGACAGCATTGCGAGAGCGAGGGCGCGGACCCGGGATGGGCTTTCGCGGATGGGCCCCTAAGCCCCTCTGAGATCCGAGACCGGTTGGCGGGAGGGAAGGACCCTCCCTTGCTTGTTTTCTCGAATGCCTGTGGGGATGCGCGAGACCGAGAGACCGGATCAGATTCGGTCATAAGGCGATTGGGGTCGCATGCCCATGCCTTTCTGAGCGCGGGTTCGGAGTGTGTGGTCGGGACCTTGTCGGAGGTCCTGGACGAATCGGGGGCAAAGTTCGCGCATGCGTTCTATGGGCGAGTGCTAGAAGGAGAGCGTATCGGGGCGGCGCTGCGCTCGGCTCGCGCGGAGCTCCGGGCCGCCGGTCCCACGACCGATCTCTCCTGGGCGCAGTATGTCCTTTACGGCGACCCGACGACCTCGGTATTCGAGGAGGCCGCCTCGGAACGGACCGCGCGGACCATCGTGTTGGTGGACTTGGATGAGCAACCCATCCGTTCCGGGGGGTCGTCGGAGCGGACCTCCGCCCCCGGAGGGTTGGATGTGGGCGCGCGGGAACTCCTTCAGAACGCCCTTCTCTCGTTTCCGGATGCGGCCTGGACCTCGGAGTCGGAGCCGCCGTTCTTGTGCGCCTTCTCCAGGCCTTCGGACGCCGCGCGGTTCTGCTGCATGCTGCATTCGGCGGCCCGTCGAAGCGACCACGGTCCCGAGCGGGCTTCACCCCTGCGTCTGGCGGTAAGTTCCGGCGAGGTCACCCTGGATAAAGGAATGGGTGAAAACGCCATCACTTCCGCGCGCGGACCTTCCGTGGATGTCGCCTGGTCCCTGCTGAAATTGGTCCGGACCGGGCAGACCCTGATGGTCCACTCAGCCTTTGACGACGCTCGGGCGGTCCTTAAAGATCGTGATTTCCCCGATTCGGCGGAACTGGTCTGGTCGAATCATGGCCCCTACCGTCTTGCCGATCTCGACGACCCCCTTTGGATCTGCGAAATGGGGGAAAAGGGAAGCGCGCCGCTGCTTGCCCCGGTGGAATCCGCGGAGGCGCGAAGGCTCACGCTCCCCGATGAGGAGCCGGTGCTGGGGTGGCGTCCTTCCTTGGAGAAATCGCTTCCCAATGCCCCGGATTGGGTGCTGACCGAGAAGCTGGGGGAGGGCGGCTTCGGCGAGGTTTGGCGCATTCAGAATCGCGCGAACAACGAAAGGCGCGTGGCGAAGTTCTGCTTTCAATCCGAGCGGGTGCGTCACCTCAAACGCGAGGTGAGTTTGATCCGACTCCTGCGCGAGCGCATTGGAAAGCACCCGAATATCGTTCAGCTGCATGAGGTCTGCTTCGAGACCCCTCCCTATTACATTGTCATGGAGGATGTGGCGGGGAAGGACTTGGCGAAGTGGTTCGAGGAACACCGGGATCACCCCAAACTCACCGAACAAGTTCGTCTCGAGATCGTCGCGCGGGTGGCGGACACGCTTCAGTCCGCGCATGACGCCGGAGTGATTCACCGCGATGTCAAACCGAGCAACATCCTGATCAAGGGAACTCTCGATTCCGATTCGGGCATCACGGTCATGTTGACCGATTTCGGGATCGGTCAAGCGCCTGGGCGGGAGATTCCGTCCGGCTCCACGCTCACCGGCTTCACCGGAACGTTCAGCCCGACCGAGCTCCGAGCAAGGTCCGGAAGCTGGCTCTACATGGCCCCGGAGGTTCTCGTGGGACAGGAGTCTTCGATCCGGTCGGACGTGTATTCCCTGGGGGTGATTCTGTATCAGATTGTCCATGGGGAGTTCAACCAGCCGCTCCCCGCGGACTGGGAACGTGGGATTAAGGATCCGATCCTGGCGGGAGATATCCGGCGTTGCCTGGCTCGTAGGCCAGAGGATCGCTACGAAAGCGCCGGGGAGTTCGCCAGGGCCCTGAGGAATCTGGGGGAGCGTCGGATCGCCCAGGCCATCGAGGAAACTCGACGCCGAACCGAGGCGCGCCGGCGCCGTTTGACATTCGGACTCGGAGTTTTCTCCGTATTCGCCATGGCCCTGACCATCGCGCTAGGGAGTGCGTGGCGAGTGGCCGTTCAGGCGCGCGAACGTGAGCGACTCGCGCGCCTGGAAGCCGAGAGAGGGCATTACCACTCCCAGATTCATGAGGCCCAACGCGCGATTGAAGACCATGACTCGTGGAGCGCCAGGGAGATCCTCTATAAGTGCCCTGAACACCTTCGGGGCTGGGAGTGGGGCCGTCTTGCATACCTGTCGAACCTGGAGCAACGGGTCTTTGGATTTGAAGACACCGAAGTGTACTGCATGGCTCAGTCGCGGGATGGAAGCACGCTGGCCTGCGGTGGAATGGATGGCCGAGTCCGCGTTTGGGAACTCCGCTCTGGGAACCTCCTGTGGGAGTTCAAGGCGGGAGAGGGGCGGGTCATCCAGCTCGCCCTGGACTCGGATTCCACGACACTGGCCGTGTCGGATGAGGCCTGGGTTTCGATTTGGGACGTTAACTCACACCGCCGCACCGGACAGTTTAGAGCGGAGCGTCCGCCCGTGGTGGAGCTCCAGTTCTTGCCTGACCGAAGCCTCTTGGCCAGCGCTGACTCGCACGAGTGTTTTTGCATCCGAGACCTGTCCAAGCCCGGCAGGCCGGCCATGGAGTTGGGGGATGTCGGGCAGTTGCGAGATTTGGCAATCACACCGGATGGCTCCCGAATGTTCGCGGCTTGCCATGACCACGGGCTGATGATTTTCAATGGGCAGACCTTTGCCCTCGAGAAAGCCCTGGGGGAGGAGGGGCAACTCGCCACCTCGGTGACGGTGGACAACGCCGGGGGAGCGTTCGCGGTCGCCTTCGAGAACCGAATCCGCCTTGGTTCCGTCCCGAGTTTGGATTTATCGGGAGCTGAATTGAGAGTTCCCGGTCCCGTGGAATCCCTATGCTTTTTCAGGGATGGCCGCCTCTTGGCCTATCAGACCTCGATGGGATCCTACGGCGTCATCGACTTGGAGAGCCGCGCCGAACGCTACACGGGCCGTGGCGCGATCGGAAAAACCATCCTCATTTCCCCGCTCGACAACCGAGTGGTGGTCCTCGGGAGAGACCGCCGCGTTCGTGAATACCGGCACGATCGGGACCTTGATGGGATTCCACTCGAGGGGCATCAGGCGTTTGTCTCGGCATACGATTTCAGCAGTGATGGGGAGATGTTGGCCACCGGAAGCGATGACCAAACCATTCGGCTTTGGGACACAGAGAGCGGCCGGAACATCTCGACGTTTATTTCACCAAGGCCCATTCGATGCCTGGCTTTCCTTTCAGAGAACCAGAGAATCGTGGGCGGTTCGCCGGGTGGGGCTGTCCAACAGTGGGACACCATCACGGGGCAGCTGATCAAAGAGATTCAGACGGGTGCATCGAACATCACCTCCATCTGTCGCCATCCCGCCAAGGACCGTTTCGCAATCAGCACATCGGAGGGCCAAGTGGTGGTCTATGAAAGATCCACCCTGGAAAAGGTCCTGACCATCGTCGCCTCAAATGGGCCGGTGTCCAGGGTTGCCTTTAGTCCGGATGGGTCCCGATTGGCCACCGCCGGCGAAGATTATCTTGTGAAGGAATGGGACTCTGAAACGGGAAACCTTGTTCGGGTCTTCGAGGCGCACACCAGCCCTGTCAATCAGGTTGCTTTCCTTGCGGATGGAGAACGATTGGCATCCGCGGGTGAGGATCAACGAATCCTGATTTGGAACAGAGAAACCGGCGAATGTGTGGGAACCATGTTGGACAAAGAATACTCCTTGTTTGACCTCGCCGTGTCCCCCGACTCGCAGCGGCTGTTCACTCGAGCGCGCCTTTGGGACCTGAACAACTTCCGGCCAATCCTGGATTTCGGCGAACGTCATCGGATCTTGCACCGGGATGGCCTGCTCATGGTTGAAGGGGGCGTTCCCACCGCTCTCAGAATCCTCCCGGCCTTTCCCTGGAAGGATCACGACCTTTCCGAAGACCCGACTTTGAGCCTGGAAGAGCGTGTGGAGGAGTACCGTGGGCGCTATTGGCAGGCGCGCGGCGCGCCCTCGAAGTGAATCCGTGGAGGTGGGCTTAAGAAGGAGTGCTTACTTGGGACTCGAACTCATTCTTGGTGCAGCTTAGCTCTTCCCAGGAGTGGGTTATGCGCCGTCGAGGGGGGGGTGTGACACCTCGCCCGGGTGTCATTTTGTTTCGGAAGCCAAGATGATTCGAGGATTGGGAGGTGTTCATGAAGGTCTACACCCTCTTCCAAGCCGTGGGACACCCGTTCGAGTCGGGGCTGTCGTACCAAGAGATTTCCTGTCTTGCCATTCTGAGGTCCTTTGTCCGCCCGATGTAAAGCATGGACTGGGACATGCGGGTGTGGCAAAATCAGATTTCCTGACCTTATCTACGAATGAGGTAAGGTCAGCCCCGCCCAATGCCCATACTCACCAAAAAGGGGGCGATTCCCATGCCACCGATTCCTCAGGGCTTGGCTTCCACCGTGGCCTCCCCAAGTTCCGATGATCTTACTCTGCAGGCCCTGTTGGAGGGCTTGAAGCAGCCGGACCCGGAGGTCCGAACCGGAACTTGGCGGCGCGCCCCCGAGGTCGGCGCACCGGCGGTCCAGCCCTTGGTTGAGTTGATGGGGCACGAGAACTCCGAGATTGCGCGCGCGGCCAAACGCGGCTTGTGGCATATGGTCCGTCATGCCGGGCGCCCCGGCGCCGAGGAGGAAAGGGCCGCGCTGGAGACTGAATTGGATCGGCTGATCCAGGTGGAACAAGCCGTGGCGGTGCTCCGGGAGCTGCTCTGGATGGTGTCTGAAATTGGAACGGATCGTTCGGTTCCAACCATCGCGGCGCTGCTCTCCCGCGAGGACACTCGCGAGGACGCCAAGATGGCGCTTGAGCGAATTCCAGGCGACCGGTCCCTGGAGGCCCTCAAGCAAGCGATTCAAAGCGCGCCGGAGGGGTCCAGGCCGAGCATTGCGCATTCGCTCCGGGTTCGGGGAGTGGAAGTTTCCGGGTATCCCTCCAAGAAGCTTCAGCCATCCAAGAAGACCGAGGTTCAACCCATCCCCTGAGGGTGGCGCAACGCCAGTCATCGCCGAGGCAAAGGAGCAACGACCCCATGCAAACCCGATCAGAATGGAAGCGGAGAGAGTTCATCGCGGGAGTGGGGGCGAGTCTTTCCCTTCCCTTCATCCTGCCACCGGGTATTCGAGGCGCGGCTGGAGCGCCGAGCCCTAACGAGCGACTGACCATCGCCCTCATCGGTTGCGGGGGCATGGGGGGGTTCCTTCTCGGTAGACTGCTTGCCTTCCGGGAAGAGGGGACTGTTCATGTGGCGGCGGTCTGCGATGTGGATGAAACCAGGTTGACTGAAAAGCTGGCCAAGGCGGGCCCGGGCGTGACTCCCTACCGAGACTATCGCTACATCCTCGAACGCAAGGATGTGGATGCCGTGGTGATCGCCACTCCCGATCATTGGCACGCGCTCCAGATGGTCCACGCCGCGGAGACCGACAAGCATGCCTATGTGGAAAAGCCGGCCTGCTGCACCATTGAGGAGGGCACGGCCATGATGCGCGCGGCGCGGGAGAACAAGATCTCCGTCCAGGTCGGCTCTCAGGGGCGCTCCGAGCACGAAGCCTATCTGGCGCACCGATATCTGGCCAACGGAGCCGTTGGCCGGGTTGATCGCGTGGATTGTTTCCACTATCCAAGCCCAATCGATGAGGAGCCGGTCCCGGACAGCGAGCCGCCCACCGAACTGGATTGGGATATGTGGTTGGGGCCGCTACGTTGGCGTCCCTACAACAAGCGCTACTGTCACGGGACCTTTCGCTGGCTCATGGAGTCGGGCGGCGGGCAGATTCGAGATCGCGGCGCGCATGTGATGAGCTGCGCCAAGCACTGGATGAACGCCGACGGACAGACCCCGGTGACCGTTGAGGCGACCGGGACCCCCCCGATCCAGGGGCTGTGGGACAGTTGCGTCGACATCAATGTGACCTACACCTTCAAGGACCCCGACTGGGTTCTCACCTGGAACCAGCCCGGCGAGCCGGTCCCCAAGGAGGAGCGCGCCGCGGATGAGCCGCAGATCACTCGACCCGGATACGGGGCAGTCTACCACGGGGACAAGGGGGATTTTGTCCATTGGGGCGGGGACAGCGGGACCTGGGCCGAGCGGAAGTGCCGGGAATGGGAGCCACCGGCCGGGGCCATCGAGGTTTTCAAGAGTCCCGGTCACATGGAGGACTGGTTCATCGGAATCAAGACTGGCCGCAAGACAATCATGAACATCGACGCGGCGGTGGAAGTGGCCGACCTCTGCAATCTGGGGAACCTCTCGTATCTTCTTGGGAGAAAGCTCCACTGGGATGGAGCCAATCGCCGGATCATCGGGGATGACTACGCCAATCGGCTGCTGGGAAGACCGCAGCGCTATCCGTACCATCTCTGAGCCGCCCCATCATTCTCCCTCCAAGGCTATGATCTCCCCCTCGCGCCGAGCGGTCTCGACAGGTGGTGTCAAGCAGATAATCAATCCCATTCATCGCGGAAGGCTCGCTGGATGTCGAGTGGGTCGCCCTCAAACCCCGGGGCCCCCTCAAGGCTGCCCATGAAGTCCTTTTGTCCACCGATCCTTGACCTGATTGCAGCCTTGCTGGGGGTCGGTTGAGGAGAGGATGGCGCAAAAACACGAATCGCCCTCAGGGGGTTTCCCTTCGGGCGATTCCATTTAATCCCGGCGCGTTCCTACTCTCCCACCCCCGCCAGGGGGCAGTACCATCGGCGATGGAGGGCTTAGCTTCTGTGTTCGGGATGGGAACAGGCGTTTCCCCTCCTCCATACACACCGGAAACTTTACGAAACGGTCACTCGAGATCCACGCCTGGTTCGGAGTGCATCTTCGCGCCAGGGTGGAGAGCCACCGCTTATCATCCATGAATGCGGTGGGGTGATGCTGCCTTGCATTGATTTGTAGATCAAGTCCTTCGTCCGATTAGTACCGGTTAGCTCCACGCGTCACCGCGCTTCCACTTCCGGCCTATCAACCTCGTCGTCTTCAAGGGGACTTATCTCCGAAGAGGGGAGAACTCATCTTGAGGTGGGCTTCCCACTTAGATGCTTTCAGCGGTTATCCCTTCGCGACTCGGCTACCCTGCGATGCCCTTGGCAGGACAACAGGTACACCGTTGGTCGCTCCGTTCCGGTCCTCTCGTACTAGGAACAGCTCCTCTCAATTCTCCTACGCCCACGACAGATAGGGACCGAACTGTCTCACGACGTTCTGAACCCAGCTCGCGTACCGCTTTAATTGGCGAACAGCCAAACCCTTGGGACCGCCTACAGCCCCAGGATGCGATGAGCCGACATCGAGGTGCCAAACCTTCCCGTCGCTGTGGGCGCTTGGGGAAGATCAGCCTGTTATCCCCGGGGTACCTTTTATCCGTTGAGCGACGGCCGTTCCATGCTGAGCCGCCGGATCACTAACACCTGCTTTCGCACCTGCTCGACTTGTGGGTCTCGCAGTCAAGCTCCCTTGTGCGTTTACACTCGACGCGCGATTACCAACCGCGCTGAGGGAACCTTTGCGCGCCTCCGTTACAGTTTAGGAGGCGACCGCCCCAGTCAAACTACCCACCTGCCACTGTCTCCGGTCCGGATGACGGATCAGGGTTAGAGCTCCAGTAACACCAGGGTGGTATTTCAAGGTTGGCTCCCCCGAACCTAGCGGCCCGAGTTCACTGCCTCCCACCTATCCTACACAAGAATCACCAAAGCCCAATGACAGGATATAGTAAAGGTCCACGGGGTCTTTCCGTCTAGCCGCGGGTACCCGGCATCTTCACCGGGATTACAATTTCACCGAGCTACTCGTTGAGACAGCTCCCAGATCGTTACGCCATTCGTGCAGGTCGGAACTTACCCGACAAGGAATTTCGCTCACCATCTTCCCGCTTTTTCTGGCGGGGGTGGACCATCTCTTTATCCGAGTTTCAAGGACTCACGGATCTCTTCAAGCCTCGGCCGGGTCGTGGAGTTCATGGTGAGTGCGACCTCAATGATCTCCAGCAGCCCTTCCCGCGTCAGATGCCGCCTTTCCTGCATCATCAGCAGAATCTGCCTGAACTTGCGAAAATCCGTGTGTTTCTTGGTTTTAAGGGGGTGTTTCATGAAGAACTCGCAAACCTGGGCAAGCCCCTCCAGGTTCCGGATTCGGAACGCGAATCGCTCTCCATGGTTTCGCCGAACGACCCCAGCCCCAAAGTGCTTCTTGAGGGCATACAGGACCTGAATATCTCGCTCGTGCTGAACCACGGTGAATTCTGGCAGGACTTGGTGTCCCACGGTCATTTCCGGATGCTTTTGAAGGCTGACATGAAAGCAGCCTTCACCGTCGACAAACCCGACGATCCAATCCGGAGTCAGTTCCATGAAGCTTCCCCTTGAACTCGGATAACCGGCATATGGCCTCTGAGGATCCTCTTTCGAGTTTCCTGCGGATTGCCCAATCCTTCCCATTTTTACGCCAAGCCAACTTTGCTTGGGAGCGTAGGGAAGGCTCTCAGGGTGTTCCCGCATACAGCCGGTTATTGCCCCACAGGTTACCCTGTGGGCAGGCAACGGATGTCACCTTAGGACCGTTATAGTTACGGCCGCCGTTTACTGGGGCTTCGATTCAGAGCTTTGCCCGAGGGCTAACCCCTCCTCTTAACCTTCCAGCACCGGGCAGGCGTCAGGCCCTATACTTCCACTTTCGTGTTTGCAGAGCCCTGTGTTTTTGCTAAACAGTCGCCTGGGACCTTTCACTGCGGCTCTCCGGTGCTCCAAGAGTATTCCATTCACACCAGAAAGCGCCCCTTCTTCCGAAGTTACGGGGCTATTTTGCCGAGTTCCTTAACGAGTTATCACTCGAGCGCCTGAGGATACTCTCCTCACCTACCTGTGTCGGTTTGCGGTACGGTCACCTCAGAACAAACCACGAGGCTTTTCTAGGAGGCATGGAGTCATCTGAAGTGCTTCACCCGGAGGATCCACACCCTGTCGCGCCTCAGCGTTATTGACGCCCGGATTTGCCTGGACGTCCGCCTACACGCTTCGGTACCCAATACCCTTGCGGGACCATCTGAGTCTCAGACTATCCTTCCCCGTCCCCCCTTGGTTTAACGTTCTGCGGCGGCAAAGGAATATTAACCTTTTTCCCATCGACTACGCCTTTCGGCCTCGCCTTAGGGGCCGGCTGACCCGAGGAGGATGAACCTTGCCCCGGAAACCTTAGGTTTACGGCGAGCAGGACTTTCACCTGCTTTGTCGTTACTCATGCCAGCATCATCTCTTCCGGCCGCTCCACACGTCCTTGCCGGTCGTGCTTCGCTGCGGACGGAATGCTCCCCTACCACTCCGATTGCTCGGAGTCCGCGGCTTCGGCGGTGTGCTTGAGCCCCGTTGAATTATCGGCGCTGCGATGATTGACCAGTGAGCTATTACGCACTCTTTAAAGGAATGGCTGCTTCTAAGCCAACCTCCTGGTTGTCTAGCCACCGCAACAACCTTTACCACTGAGCACACACTTTGGGGCCTTAGCCGGCGGTCTGGGCTGTTTCCCTTTTGACGATGGAGCTTATCCCCCACCGTCTAACTCCCGGAATAAAAGTGATGGCATTCGGAGTTTTTCTGGGTTCGGTAATCTGGTAGGACCCCTAGTCCAAAAAGTGCTCTACCACCATCACTCAATTTCCCGAGGCTCATCCTAGAATGATTTCGGGGAGAACCAGCTATATCTTGGTTTGATTGGCCTTTCACCCCTATCCACAGCTCATCCAAGCGGTTTTCAACCCACATTGGTTCGGCCCTCCACCTACTGTTACATAGGCTTCAGCCTGGCCATGGATAGATCACACAAGTTTCGGGTCTGCCCCCTGCGACTGTGACGCCCATTTCAGACTCGCTTTCGCTTCGGCTCCGGACCTGAAGTCCTTAACCTAACGCCACAGAGGACAACTCGCTGGCTCATTAAACAAAAGGCACGCGGTCAGGCATCCCGAAGAATTGCCCTCCCACAGCTTGTAAGCATGCGGTTTCAGGGACTATTTCACTCCCCTTCCGGGGGTCTTTTCACCTTTCCCTCGCGGTACTGGTTCACTATCGGTTACGGGAGAGTATTTAGCCTTACGAGATGGTCCTCGCGGATTCCGGCGGGATTCCTCGTGTCCCGCCGTACTCGGGATTCCTCTAGGGCTCTTGAACCTTTCGCTTACAGGGCTTTCACCTTCTCTGGCTCTGTTTTCTGGCAGATTCGGCTAGATTCGCCAGTCCCATGTTGAGGTCCCACAACCCCGAGGGGACATGTCCCCCCGGTTTAGGCTCTTCCCCGTTCGCTCGCCGCTACTGAGGGAATCGTTTTTACTTTCTCTTCCTCCAGGTACTAAGATGTTTCAGTTCCCTGGGTCTCGCTTCTTACGCCTATGGATTCAGCGCAAGATAACGTCGCTCTCACGACGCTGGGTTGCCCCATTCGGAAATCCCCGGATCAACGGTCGTTTGCACCTCCCCGAGGCTTATCGCAGCTTGCCACGTCCTTCATCGCCTTCCCGTACCAAGGCATCCACCGCATGCCCTTACTAACTTGAAAAATCGACGCTCGAACAACATCACCCCACGACAGTCACGGAGGACTCTCGCGGGACTTTATGCTCGGTGTCCGCTTCGTAAAAGACCTCAATTGTCAAAGACCATCCGGCGGTCTCCCGCAGTCTGTGCGTCCGCCGGCGCCTGAACGTGAAACGGGGGCAAGCTATCGCCTGCCCCCGCTAAAGAGCCTCGATAGCACCCGGTCAACTTATATCGGAATCATTCGCCGCATAAGTGTGTCGCGTTCCGGCAAAAAGGAAGCATATCAAAACGCCCGGCTGTGTCAACCGGTACCGTTTCATCCCTGATCCAAACCTGCTCCTCGCGCTCTATCTCCAGTTGGTTCAAGCACTTGCAAGAGGGATTTGCGCGCCTGCCCAAATCCCCGACAGGCGTTCGATCGCGGTGTAGAAACCCTCGCCCCCATACTTGTGGCCCTGCCAGATTTCGGTCGCCACAATGACCTCCGTGTTCCGGGCCAGAAGCCCGGCCATGGGGCGGAAATCGATTCCGCCCTCGCCCACTTGAAGCCCCTCGCCATCCACGCCCAGGCCATCGGAAACGTGGAGGTATCGAACGAGCGGCCACAAGCGGGTCATGTAATCCGTGAGATTGAGTTTGGCGTAGTTGCAGTACAGCGCCGCATGCGAGGTGTCGAACACGATGTTGTAGCGATACTCGGCGCAGAACCGCTCGATCAGGTCCACGTCCATGAATAGATTGCTGAACCACTCCTCCGAGAAGAACCAGGGAAGCGGGGGCATGTTCTCCACCAGGATCTCCACATTGGTGGGATCGATCTCGGCGAGGGACACGGCCAATCGTTCGTAAAGGGTCCAGCGTTTCTCCCTTTCGAGCGGCATCACCTGGCTCCACCCGCCGCCATGAATGACCAGCTTCACCGGAGTGTTCCGATTGCCCTCGAAGTGCGGCTTGATGGCTCGTCCCAGGTCCGCCAACCTTTTCCAAACATCGCGCGTCGCGGAAAGGACCTCCGGCTGTGTGGTGCAACCATCGAGGAGGATGGTCCCCCAGTATTCCGGCATGTGGAGAATGACCTCAAACGGGTATGTTCCCAGCCAATTGGGGAGACCGGCCTCCAAGTCGCGATCCGAGAGGTGGAATTCAACCGCCGCGAGGTCCGGGTGGACAATGGTTTCCAGGTCGGCGTAGCGGACAATCACTCCCCATCTGTAACCGGATGGGAGTTTCTTTCGCCGTTGAGTCTCCGCCGCGCCAAGGTCCTGTTCGGTGAACTCCTCATCCTTGCGAATGGCGCGCTGGATCTTCTTTCCGACAAGGTCATAGAGCCGCTGCGGGGAGAGTCCCTTTCCCGGTGATTTCGCGGTGATCATGGGTCGTTCCAGAGTTGTCCCGGCCTCGATGTCGCAAGCCGCGACCAGACTCTTCCCTAGAACCGTCCGATTCATCATCTCCCCACGGGTCATCCATTTCTTCGGCTGACCCAGCGCCTCCTCGGCGATGCGGATGTCTCGCACCAGTCGCGCGAGCCCTTGCGGTTCCAGCGAGGAGGCGTGGTCCGGACCGCGGAGAGTCCGGTCCAGGGTCAGGTGACGCTCGATCACGCAGGCGCCCAAGGAGGCGGCGACAACCGAAACCGCGATGCCCTTCTCGTGACCGCTGTATCCCACGGGGACCCCAAACTTGCGTTGCATCTCCGGGATGTAGCTCAGGTTGAGATTACGGAACGGAGCGGGATAGGTGCTATTGCAGTGGAGTAGGGCAAAGGGGACTCCTCTTTCCCGAACGAAACCGCAAGTTGCCTCGATCTCGGTCTCGGAGGCCATTCCGGTGGAGATGAGAAGCGGCTTCCCCTTTCCACACAGATATTCAAGCAGATCGAGGTTCGTGAGATCGGCGCTTGCGACCTTATACGCCGGGACCTCAAGCGCTTCGAGGAGGTCGGCGCTGGGACGGTCCCAGGGGGTGCAGAGAAACGTGATTTGACGCTCCTTGCAGTAGCGCGAGACCTCACGGAAGTCGGAATCGGAAAGCTCGAATTCCTGGAGGAACGGAAGAATGTATTGAAACCCTTTTTCGCCCTTTTCGGGGGTGTCGAGGAGTTCGTTGCGATACAGGTCGCGCAGGCTTCGCTTTTGCAGCTTGACCGCATCCACGCCCGCCTGGATGGCGATGTCGACCAGGGCCTTGGCGAGGTGGAGTTGACCATTGTGGTTGAGGCCGATCTCGGCAATGATGAAACAAGGACGGCCGGGACCGATCTCGCGCCCCGCGACGGATATCGGAGTCATTTGTTCATCCCCCACTTCCCTACGCGGCCCCAGGCCGTTGGATTCCCAGTTTCTGAATCCTGCTGCGAAGGGTGTTCGGGTGGAGGTCGAGGACCTTGGCGGCGCCTCGCGCCCCCTCGATCACCCAATTGGTTCGATGCAGCACCTCGAGGATATGGCGACGTTCAACATCGATTAGGGATGACTCCGTGGATTCCAAAACCGTGGCGGCCGGCCCCGGCGGCCTCGAAACGGGCGGAAGATCGAGCCGGAGTTCCTCCCCGGTCGAGAGGATGACCGCTCTCTCCACCGCATTCTCCAGTTCGCGGATGTTACCCGGCCAGGGATACTCCAGGATCCCTTGGAGGATTGCGTCGCTGAGGCGCGAGGTCCGGCGCCCGATCCTCCGGGCATGCTTTTCCATGAAGTGCTTGACCAAGGAGGGGATATCCTCCTTTCGTTCACGTAGGGGCGGAAGGCGGATGGGAAAGACGCTCAGCCGATAGAAGAGATCATCCCGAAACCGCCCTTCCGCGGCCTCCTTGAGGAGGTCGCGGTTGGTCGCGGCGATGACTCGGACATCGACTTTGAAGGTCTTGGACCCGCCGACACGCTCAAACTCCCGCTCCTGGAGGACCCGCAGGAGCTTCGCCTGGGCCTCCAGCGGGATCTCCCCAACCTCATCCAGAAAGAGGGTGCCGCCATCAGCCAGTTCGAAGCGCCCCAGACGCTGCGACACCGCGCCGGTGAAGGCGCCTCGCTCGTGGCCGAAAAACTCGCTTTCCAGCAGATTCGCCGGCACACCGCCGCAGTTCACCTTGATGAGGGCCCGACCGCGTCGCGGACTGAGGTTGTGGATGGCGCGGGCGATCAGCTCCTTGCCGGTCCCGGTCTCGCCCTGAATGAGCACCGTGGAATCCGTGGCCGCGACCAGTTCCACGGTTTCAAGGACGCTTCTGAGGGCGGAGGATTGTCCGACGATCTCCTCGAAATTGTATTGGCCGCGAATCTCCTCCTGGAGATAGTCCTTCTCCATTTTGAGTTTGCTGAGCTCGGCCTCGGCCTGCTTGCGCTCATTAATGTCGCGAAGGATCAACGTGTGGAAGTCTTCCCCCTCGATGCGCACCTTGGAGAGGGTGCCCTCAATCGGGAATTCGACGCCGTCGGCGCGACGCGCTGTCAACCCATCCGGCAGCCAGACGCAGGACTCCTCGGGAGGTCTATCGCGGAAGCGCCCCTCCAGAAAGGCGCGGGAATTCTGGGACAGGAATCGATCCAGCGGTTTGCCGATGGCCTGATCTCTCGAACAGCGGAACGCCTTTTCGGCGGAGCGGTTGAACAAAGCAATGTTCCGTTCCATGTCCACCGTGACAATGGCATCCATGGCGGACTCCAGGATGCGCGCGAGCCGCTCCTGGCTTTCCCGCAAGAGGATTTCGGCCCGCTTGCGCTCCAGCTCCGCGCGGGCGCGCCCGGCAAATATTCGAACCACGGATAGAAAGCGCGGTTCCGGGGGCATCGGCCGCGTGTCGAAGATGGCGAGATGGCCGAGAACCTCACCCGCTTCCGAAAGGAGCGGGACCCCCATGTAACTTTCGAGGTGAAGAGTGGCCAGCCCTTTGTCCCTCGGGTAGAGCTGCTGGATTCCGGTGGGATGGTGGCTGAAGCTGCCGGAAAGGACCGGTTCGCAGGGGGTGCCGTCGAGATCGAACTCAAAGTTGTCCTCAATCCGGCCATTGGAGCAGAACGCGAGAGTGCGGACCTGTCTCTTTCCGCTCCCCTCAACAAACTCGGAGACAAACACGCAGGCGGCGGAAAGGGTCTTGGCGAGTTCGGCGACCAGCGCGCGGAAAAACTCATCTCCGGTGGCGGTGGCGGTGCCCTCAAGAATGGCGCGAAGGACTGAGGCCTCCTCGAAATCAGGAGGGCGAGAGGTCAGGTCATCAGAGGTGGCGGGGCGCCTCATGGTCTCAGGCAAGTGCATTCAGTTGTTATTGTCAGCGAACATTTCCCGGTATCATGCGGTGAAAGGGTAGCACGGTTTGTCATTCATTGGCGTGAGAAAAACCGACCCCATCCGGTTCTCGAATCATCCCGAGCGGGCGTGTCGGGGAACCTAGTTTGCCCTCCGCCGCTACCGGACCACCCGCGCGATGGCGTCGATCTCGACCAGCGCTCCGGGAAGCGGGAGCGCGCCCGCTTGGACGGTGGTGCGGGCGGGCTTGTGGTTCTCGAAGAAGCGCCCGTACACCTCGTTCATCTCTCTGAAATGGGAGATATCCGCAAGGAAGACCGAGACCTTGAGAACATGATTCAAGTCCGAGCCGCCCGTGGTGAGGATGAACGAAAGGGTCTTGAGGACACGTTCGGTTTGCTCCTGGATTCCCCCCTCGATCAGTTTTCCCGTTTCCGGGTCGAGGGCCACCTGCCCGGAACAGTACAGCAGCCCATCGCATTCGATGGCTTGCGAGTAGGGGCCCTGAGCCTTGGGGGCCAGGGTTGTGGCGACCATTCGGACGCTCATGCGGCGACCACCTCCTCTTGGGGATCTTCCAGGTATTCATAGAAGGTGCTCCGCCTGCGGGGCTGGAAACCGGCCTCGCGGGCAAGACGGCGCAGGCGCGCCTCATTCGTGCGATGGGTGCACTTGGCGGCGCTCACCACATTCTCCTCCATCATGGTCCCACCCATGTCGTCCGCGCCGAAGCGAAGCGCGAGCTGCCCGATCTTCTCGCCCATGGTGACCCACGAGGATTGGATGTGATTGAAGTTGTCCAGGTAAATCCGGCCCAGCGCCTGGGTCCGGAGATACTCGTAAGGGCCCACATGCATCCCGCGCAACGGGGTGTTGTCGCTTTGGATCGGCCAGCAGATAAAGGCGGTGAACCCACCGGTTCGATCCTGCACCCGGCGGAGACGTTCGAGGTGCTCGATCCGCTCCGCGAGGGTCTCGATGTGCCCGAACATCATCGTGGCGCTGGAGGTGTAACCGATAGTGTGCGCGGTCTCCATCACATCGAGCCACTCCTGGGCGCTGCATTTGGTGGGGGCGAGACGACGCCGGACTCGGTCCACGAGGATTTCCGCGCCTCCACCGGGGATCGAGCGCTGGCCCGCATCCCAGAGCTCCCGGAGCACACCCTCCAGCGAAAGCCCGCTCAGCGCCACGAAGTGAACGATCTCGGGCGGCGACCAGGCGTGGATGTTGATCTGGGGATACTTTGCCTTGAGTCGCGCGATCATGTTGACGTAGTACGCGAAGGGGAGCTCCGGATGGAGACCTCCCTGGAGCAGGACCTGGACACCGCCGATCTCGGCGAGTTCATCGATTTTTCTGTCAATCTCCTGATCCGCCAACACATACCCCTCGGAGTGGCCGGGCGTTCGATAGAACGCGCAGAACTTGCACGGGGTGATGCAGATGTTGGTGTAGTTGACATTGCGGTCCACAATGTAGGTCACCACGTTTGGGTTCGAGCGCTCCATCCGGGCGGCGTGCGCGCGCTCGCCCAGTTCAAACAGATCGGCGCGCTCGTAAAGGTCAAGCGCCTCTTCCACTGAAAGACGCGGCATCCGCAATTCCTCCCTGATCGGCATGGGCGAGACTCCCATGCTACTTCAAACCCTGGCCCTTGAGCCAATCCAGAAGCTCGCCGGGCTTGTTGGTGATGATACCATGGACTCCCAGATCGACCACCCGACGCCAGTCCTTGGCTTCATCCACGGTCCAGGTCCAGACCTCAAAACCCTTTTCCTGGAGGAGTCGGACCGAGGTCTCGGTGAGCTTGTCATGCTTCCAGGCGGCAATGGGGACTCCCAGCCGAACCAAGTCCTGAACCCGCTCCAACGTGACATCCTCACCGCACAGCGCCGCCATCCGAATCTTCGGATTCCAATACTTCACCGCGGCCAGGAAGTCCCAGTCGAATGATTGAACCACCAGGGATTCCGTGTAGCCGAGGCGTTCGAGGAGTTTGACATGCGCGAGGGCCGAGCCGGCCTTGCGCTCAAGCAGGGTCACCGATCCTGTCTGGATGGTCTTGAGAGAGTCTTCCAGGGTCGGGAGCCGCTCGCCCTTGAACTTCGGGTCCTTCCAGGCGCCGGCGTCCAGATCCTTGATCTTGTCCCATTCCTTGGCGGCCAGCGCGACTCCAGTCACGCCGAAGACTTCCTTCGCGGAGGTCGTGCGGTCCAGTGTGGCGTCATGGAGCACCACCAGCGTCCCATCCTTGGTGGCGTGACTGTCGAGCTCCACCAGGTCCGCGCGCTTGGCGACCGCGCTCCGGAAGGCGGAAAGGGTGTTTTCGGGGAAATGCGCGGAGTCTCCCCGATGGGCGATTACCAGGATCTTTTCCGCGGCATGGGTGAGGGGCGCAGTGCTTGCCATCAAGAGAGAAAACAGGCAGAAGAGAGTCGTTTTTTGCATGGTGGCGTCGATGATACCGACACCCCGGGCGATTTGAAACAGGAGTCTATCCCCCCCGTTTGCGCCCTTCAACCTTGTCCCGCGCCCGCGAGGAACCCGTCCCCATTCAGCGAGGAAACCCACCGCGAAACATGCCCGAGATCAGCCCGGATCGATTCCGGAAGGGACGACAACGTAAGTATCATTGGGATGAACCGGGCATTCCCGGAGGGAACCCCGGCGCCTAATGGCTTGAAGCCGATTCGCTCGTAGAACTTCCTCCGCTGTTCGAAACCGGAGATGAGGAGGTGCTCCTTTCCTCGATCCAAAGCGTGGCGGTAGACCAACCAACTTAGACCGGCAAACACTTGACCGCTCCGATGGCATGGATCGACGGCAAGAAGCCGCACCTCCAAGGATCGGGCGCGGTAGGAATCGAGCGCCTTGGGGTCCGGAAGACGGTCTTCGATGGAAAATGGTGGCTGGTCGTGGATGGCGGTCATCCCGACCACCCGGCTGCCCTCAAGGGCCACAAGATACACATTCTTGGAGTGAAACTTGTCGATCAATCGCCTGCCTTCCGCAGCCGGGTGTTGAGGAATCTCCTCAACGAAGGTTCGGTAATTGAGACGGTGGATCTGGTCCAACTCAGCCTCCGTAGTGGCTGGTCTGAACCGGTAGGGACCGAGGACCATGTCGGAAAGAGGGGGGGCGACCGTTGGGTCGGCGCCCCCACGCCCTCCATTCCGAGATCCCGCCGACATCACTGTCCCTGTGAAAGCAGGATCATCTGAAACAGGAGCAGGTCTTTGCTGTCGATCTCCGAGTCATCGTGCAAGTCCGCTCGCGGATCGCCACTGTCCTCCGATTTCTTCCACTCCTTGGAGAAGGCGAACAGGTCGAAGAAGTCCACCACCTCATCCGCGTTCAAATCGCCCGGAATCGGAGTGGAGGTCACGGTGGGAGTGGGTTCGAGTTCGGTTTCGGTCGGCGTGGGTGTCGAGGTCGGTTCGAGCGGGGTTTCGGTCGGTGACTCGGAGGGACTCGACGTGGCTGTCGGTGTCGGAGGAATGGGGGTTTCGGTCTCGCTTGGGGTCGGAGTGGGAGGACAGGCCACATCGAGGAGTGTGAGAGACAGGCCACCCGTGAAGCCAAGCAGCGTGTCCTCGTTCCCATCCACGCCGTCGCAAAGGTTGGACACGGCGCATGTGGACAGCGGCCAACCGATTCCGCCCGCGCAAGGCAGTCCGAGCTCCTCGCCGCAGAGGCAGGCATGGAACGGGACCGAGCTCACGATCCGAACGGTCCCCGGAGGAAGCGATTGGGTCGTGGCCGCGAGGGTCCCGCCCCCTTGGGTCTGGACCGCATCCAAGACCTGGCTGATCAAGACTCCCGTTAGCGTGGCGCAGTCAAAGGGGGTCTCCGGCTCCGGAGAGGCGCAGTCCAAGGTGATATCGACAAGGGTGGCGCCCGCGCACAGGGTGGGGGTGCATTCCAAAGGCGCGGAGCCGGCAAGCAGTTTGAGGCGCAAGGTCCTTGTTTCAGAAGCGACAACGCCTGAACAGTCGATCACCAGGTCCGCCGATTGCGCGCACTCAATCGGCTCCTGCGCCCCTTCCAGCACATAGTTGAACACCGGAGTCATCCCGTCGCCGCAATCGGCCCAAGGGGAGCTTTCACAGGCCAATCCGACCGAGATGGTTTTTCCGATGTGCAGGTGGGGATTGCCCATCGAATCCTTGAGCGCGGCGCGGAAATCCACTCCGATCTCGCATTCCGTCATGTCCGGGGAGAACTCCTGGGTCATGAACACATCAGTCCCAGGAGTATACCCGGACCTGCGGATGTCGTCGGTGAAGACAATCCCCGACGGGATGCTCTCGGTGAGGAACTTGAATTGGGCTTTGTTGTCGTAATCCGCGGGCCCGAACCGGATCAAGCCCTGGAGCAGGTCGGACTGGTTGAGAAACAGAGACCGAGGCCCGCCGTAACCGTAGAAATACTGGTAGACATACAAGGTTTGGGCGTCATTCCAGTCCCGCTCAAACTCAAACTCGAGGTCGCAGCCGAGCGAGACCGGATCGTAACATTCCGGGTCGGTGGTGGCGGGGTTGAAGCCGGTCAGGGGGTTGTTGTCGAGGTCGATGAACAGGAGGTAGTAGTATCTTCCCTGCCCTCCCGTGCCGGCATCCTCGGAAACAATGGGGCCCGCGTGACGCGAGTAGTAGTACAGGTGGGTTTCATCGTGGGCGATCTTGAACTCCAGAATATCGGTGCCGGGCTTGGTGATGTCTTCGGATGGATCGCTGTAACCGGGGATGTCCTCCCAATCGCTCAAATCCCCATCGATCAGGATGGTTCTCGCCGGCTCGGCCCAGGAAGGCTGAATCCCCGCCAACACAAGAAGAATCCAGGTCAACGCGCACTTTTTTTGAGTTGTAGAAGGAAGCAGCGGCAAGGAACCATCCTCCCGTTTGAAGTATGTCCTGATTTCTCAGGGAGTTGCTTCGCCTTTTTGGGGACCGGGCACGACCTCGGAGCAGCTCACCCGGCATTCCGTGGACAGAACGCAGAGGGTCACCATCCCGGCCAGAAGGATCGCGTCCCGAGCTAGAGTGTAGGCCCCCACCTTGGTGTCGACCCCCACAAAGCAGCCGCACTCGATGTCCAGTCCCCGAATCATGGCCTGAATCATTCCCACAAGGAAGCAGGCCTGAAGAAGGCCGAGCAGCAAACTGCTCGCCTTGAGCCAGCGCCCGCGCAAGAGGCACATCGCGGCCACGGTTTCGACTCCGACGATGAACATGGCGGCGAGATGAACCCACTCCACGGGGAGAACACGGTAGTTGTAGACGCTCCGCGCGAAGGGCCCGAGGTCAACGGGCGGCGGGAATCCTTCCGGCGGGAAGGCTCCCCACGCCACGGTTTCCCAATTGAAGAATTTGGGGATCGCGGCATACAGCATGATAAGGCCAAGGACCACTCGGAGTCCGTGGAAGACCCAGCTCCTTGTGAGTGTGGCGGAGTTCATGTTCAACCCACCCCCTGCCCTTCCGGTTCCACTTCGCCCCCCTGTTTCACCCACTCGGTCCATCCACCGGAGAATATCCGCAACTTGTCCTCCTCAAAACCAAGCTCCAGCAGCTTTTCATAGACCACCTTGCTGGCGTGACAATCAGCCCCATCGCAGTAAATGACCAACTGTTGATCCTTGGGGAGATCGTTGACCAAATCCGGAGTGCCCTGCTCGAAAGCCTTGTAGGGGAGCGAGAACGCCCCGGGGATATGGCCCTTGGAAAAGGCCTCCTCGGAGCGAGCGTCTATGAACAAAACCTCTCCGCTCTCCCACAGAGCCCGCAGCTCGGAAGTCGCCACATCCGAACCTTCGGGAACGGCTTCCTTGAAAAGGTCGGCTGAGGCAAGGAGCGGGAGCGGCTCGGGGGCCAGCGCGTTCATCGCAAGACCGAGAAACGCTCCGGAAATGCACAACAAAGTGACTTGAGACAGTGTCCTCATTTCCAATCCAGGTAAGGCGCAAGAGTCTTGAGGGACAGGAGCAGACCGAGGTCTTCCTTCTTGGCCCCTCGTTTCTCGTTACGATAGACCTCATCGTGCCATCCTTCAATATTGAGGTCCCCCGCATATCCTCCGCGCTGGAGCTCCTTGATCACCAGCCCCCAGTTCGTGTCTCCGAGGCCGGGGAAGCAGTGCTCCGCCACGTGATAGGCCCAGATTCCCTCGCGCGCGAGCAAGTCGCGGTTGATGTGGGCGTCCTTGGCATGCACATGAAAGACCTTATGCCCGAACTCGCGAAGATTGGAAACCGGGTCGATGAACTGGCAGATCAGGTGCGAGGGGTCCCATTCGAGACCCAGGTAATCGCTTCTCACCGCCTCAAAGCCGCGCCGCCACATCTCCGGGGTGGAGAGGAAATTGATTCCATCCTGGCCCGGTAGGTGATGCCAGCCCATGGGACATGGCTCAATCGCGATCCGGACCCCATGCTCCTCGGCGAAGGCGGCGTGTTCGCTCCAGACTTTCTTAAAGGCGGGAAGACTGTCCTCGATCAGGCGGGTTGGGCTTCTCCCGGAAAAGCCCGCGACCACTCCGACCCCCAACTTTGCGGCGAGCAGGATGGACCCTCGGACACGAGCGCGTCCCTCCTTGGCGAACTTGGGATCGAGGTGGTTGACATAGAAGGCGGCCAGGCAGGATATCCGCAGGTGGCGCTTCCGGAAGGTCTCGCCGACCTCCTCGGCCTTATCCGACCAGCCTCGGTTACCCGGGAAAAACGGATCGGAGGGTTGGACAATGAGTTCGGCGCACCCGAACCCGTTGTCGGCGGCAAACCGAATCCGCTCCTGATCGAAAGGCATCATGAATCCGACACGCATGGCGGGGTCCTCCTGGTCCAATGGAAATGGATGGGTCGCTCATGCCGGACGGAAGCCGAGCTGGGGCAATTGTCGCACGGACCGCGTGGGAAAGCAGGGTGTCGGGGGGGGCGGCGCCCACCCCCGACACTTTTGGAAGGTCATGCTCCTGAAGCGACTCGCGAGGTCTCAGGTTTCGGCTCGGCCGCGCGCGATGATGAGCTTGCCGGAACGGATCATCTCCTGGATTCCGTACCGGTGGAACAGGCTCTCCACCGCGTCGAGCTTTTCCGAATCCCCGGTCACCTCGACAATCAGGCTTTCGTCGGAGATGTCCACCGTCTTGGCGCGGAACACATCCACGATCTGAAGAATCTCCGTGCGGGTGGACACATCCGCCTTGATCTTGATGAGGGCCAGTTCGCGCACCACGGATTCCTCGCCGGTGTGCTCGGCCGCGCGGACCACATCCACCAGCTTGTCGAGCTGCTTGATGATCTGGTCCAGAATCTCGGGGTCTCCCTTGGACACAATAGTCATGCGGGAGAACCCGGGCAGGTGAGCCGCGCTGACCACCAGCGAGTCAATATTATACCCTCGCCTCGCGAAGACCTGGGCGATCCGGCTGAGCACTCCGGGACGGTCGTGAACCAGAACGCTGACTGTGTGTTTAGGGCTTGCGCCGTTGTTGTCGTTCATTTCAGGTGCTCCCTTCCGGCTTCGCGAGTTTCACTTTGGGCGGCTCGATGAGCATGTCCCGGATCGCGGCGCCCGCGGGAATCATGGGGAACACATTCCCCTCTTTCTCCACATGGGCGTCGATCACGCACGGGCCATCGTTGTATTCGATGGCCTGCTTCAGGATGCGCTTGACATCTCCGATGCGGCGGATGCGGAAGCCCTTGGCTCCATAGGACTCCGCCAGGCGGACAAAATCGGGGTTGCCCTCCAGGTCCACTCCAGAATAGCGGTTATCGAAGAATAGCTCCTGCCACTGGCGAACCATGCCGAGGTACGCGTTGTTGATGATCAGGACCTTCACGGGGAGTTTGTGGAGGACCGCCGTGGAGAGCTCATAAAGGGTCATCTGGAACCCCCCATCGCCGACCACCGCCCAGACTTGCTCGTTGGGACGTCCGAACTGCGCGCCGATGGCCGCCGGGAACCCATAGCCCATGGTCCCCGCTCCACCGCTGGATAGCCACTGGTGATCGCTGTCGCACTTGTAGAACTGCGCGCACCACATCTGGTGCTGCCCCACATCGGTGGTGACGATCGCCTTGCCGCCGGTGAGTTGATACATCATGTCGAGCACATACTGGGCGTGCAGCCCCCCGCGCTTGGGATACTTGAGCGGAAACTGCTTCTTCCAGCCGTTGATCCGGTCCAGCCATTCCTTGGTGTCCAACGGGCGGACATGCTTGACCAGCTCCTCCAGGATCGCCCGAGCATCCCCGGCGAGCATCACATCCGGCTTGATGATCTTCCCGAACTCGGCCTTGTCGATGTCCACATGAATCTTCCTGGCGTTCGGACAGAACTCGGCGAGCTTCCCCGTGATACGGTCATCCCACCGTCCGCCGATGGACATGATCAGGTCGCAGTCCACAACCGCCTTGTTGGCGTAGGCGGTTCCGTGCATCCCCATCATTCCGCAGGAGAGCTCGTGCGTTTCGGGGAAGCCTCCTTTGCCAAGGAGGGTGTTGACCACCGGGACGCGGAGTTTCTCGGCGAAAGCTTTCACCGCCTTGGCCGCCTTGGAGATCAGCACTCCGTGACCGACATAGAGCAGCGGACGTCTGGACTGGTGGATCAGATCCGCGGCGCGGTAAATGCTCTCCATGGCCAATTCCGACGGCACCCGGTAACCCGGGAGCTCCACCCTTTCCGGGAAAGTGGCGGTGCAAGGTCCGGAAGCGACATCCTTCGGGACATCGATCAAGACCGGTCCCGGGCGACCCGTGTTGCAGATCAAGAAGGCCTCCTTGAGGACTCTCGGGAGATCGTTGGTGGTTTTGACCAAATAGGAGTGCTTCACCACCGGGATGGTGATCCCGAAGATATCGGCCTCCTGAAAAGCATCCTTCCCCAACATGGGTGTGATCTGCTGGCCGGAGATCACAATCAGCGGGACCGAATCCATTTGGGCTGTCAGTAGCCCGGTAACCGTGTTGGTGGCTCCCGGACCACTGGTCACCAACACAACGCCCGGTTTCCCGGTCACTCGGGCGTACCCATCGGCAATGTGGGTCGCGCCCTGTTCGTGACGGGTCAGGACCAATTTGATTTTGGATTCCAGGATGGAGTCATAAACCGGCATGACCGCCCCACCCGGGATTCCGAAAACATGGTCCACGCCCTCACGACGTAATGCCTCAATCACTGCATCGGCGCCGGTCATGGCCTTGCTCCTTCAATTCTGACGGATCGCTCCGAGGGTCCGCTTGAAACCAAGCCTTATAGCGGCTGAATCTCACGTCCTTCGGTCGAGCGTCATGGATATGTTGGGAGAATAGACCCTATTTTGCAGGATGTCAAGACCACTGATGGCATAAGTCAATTCTTGTGGTCATATTTTGCATAACCCGTGAGAGCTATGCTGAAAATCATGCGTAAAAGGCGCCCAATTCCAACAGCATCGCCTTGCTTATTACTCGGAAGCTCGATTCTCCGTGCAGAACCTGCAATCGGAACGGGATAGCCCGGACAGAAATCGCCTAGTGGGAATCTGAAAGGAGGGCGACCGAGGATGGAAACAGCGAAAGATGGGAGAATTCAGTCCCCGAGTGGGTCGGCAACTGGGGTCCGGACATAATCTTCCCGCGGATAGGACCCGAGAGACTTGGTCTGAAGGCAGAACTCTTCGAGCTCCTCCAGCGCCCGGCGCACATTTTCGTCCTGTGTGTGCCCCTCGAATTCGATGAAAAAGAGGTACTCCCAGCGCTCATCCTTGGTCGGGCGCGAGTCAATATGGGTGAGGTTGATGGTGTGCCTGCGGAATGGCTCCAGCGCCGAGAGCAACGCTCCGGGACGGTTCCGGAGTTGGAAAATCATGGAGGTCTTATCCCGCCCCGTGGGAGGCTCGGAGTCGTACCCGATGATGACAAAGCGAGTGGAGTTATGGGCCCGGTCCTCGATATTGGCGTGCAGGATCGGAACCCCATAGAGCTTGCCCGCGAGCTCGGCGGCGATTGCGGCAGTCCCCGGCTCCACGGCGGCCCGTTCGGCCCCGGCGGCGGTGTTGGCCACCTCGACATACTCGGCTTCGGGAAAGTGGCGGTCGAGCCACTCCCGGCATTGCCCGAACGCTTGGCCGTGAGTGTAAATCCTCTTGATCTCAGACGGGGCCGACTTGGACAGGAACTGATGGTGAATGTCGTGCTGGGTCGAGGCGTAAATCTTCAAATCGGACTTCTGAAGATTGTCGATGGTCTCGGCGACCACGCCGTAAGTGGAGTTGCGGATCGGGACCACTCCATAGTGGGCTTCCCGCTTCTCCACCGAACGGAACACATGGCTGATCTGCTCATGGGGGATGAACTGGGAAGACTGGCCGAATTTCTCAAGCGCGGCCATGTGGGTGTAGCTCCCAGGCGACCCGAAAAACGCGACCTTCAGTTTGGCCTCAAGCGACCGGCAGGCTGAGATGATCTCGCGGAAAACCAGCGGAATCGCATCGGATGGAAAGGGGCCTCGGCTTTCCTTGGCGAGTCGCTCCTGAATGTCGCGCTCGCGGCGGGGGATATAGAAGCAGACCCCTTCCGCCCGCTGCTTGAGCTGCCCGACCTCGCGGACAACCTCCGCTCGGCGGTTGAGGAGCTCAAGAATCTCCCGGTCGATCGCATCAATGCGCTCGCGCAGGGGCTGAAGGGCTTGATCGTTTTCAGAGGGGGTCACGTTGTTCAATCGGCGCCATCCGGGGCGCGGAGATCAGTGGAAAAAGTCGCTGATGGTCTCATCAAACTCGCCGGGCATCTTGGGTCTTCCCTGAAGCAGCTCCTCGACCAGCATTTCGGTCTCCTCCACGGTGAGATCCTCGGCATCCAGGACCAGAATCCGCTCCACAAGCTCCTCGCGTTGGAGACGGTCCAGCACTTGCATCCCCACCAGCTGGTTCAGGTAACCGCGAACTTCCGGGCTGATATGGTGCTCCTCCAACTTCATGAAGAAATGCTCCCCCACCGGACCGCGCGGACCGGGCCAGGGGCATTCCAGACGTTCGTGGATCTTGTCGACAATGCTCAGCGCCGCGCTGATCTCATTCGGATTGTGCCCTTGCTCCATCAAACTTTCCACCAAATCATGTCGCAGGTCGCCGCTTGAATCCTCTTCCAGCGATTCCCGCAGGAAAAGGGTCACCATTTCCAACACTCGCCCAGTCATTTGCCACCCCTCACTGCTGGAATCTCCCCCTCGGAGCCAAGGACAATATAGCCCAAACTCTAGGCCAGGTCAAAACTCATTCCAGGCAACCTCCGAACCAAGCCCTGCATTTCTAGAAGTAGCAAACGTTCCGACACTTTACGAACAGGGAGATCCAAATCCCCCGCCAGTCGGTCGATATGGGTCCGCCCGGCCTCCAGTCTCAGGACTATCCTGCGATCGATGGGGTCATCGGGGAGGCGCATTCCGGGGCTGGAGATGGCGGGGGGCTGCAAGGCCTCCTCAGGATGGCGCGCTGAGGTTTCAGAGCCAGTCTTAACCGGTTCGACCCTCTTTGGGGGTTGGTTGTGCCGGGAGGCGGGGCGCGCGGGGACAAAAGCTCGGAGCTCGGAGAGGATATCCTCGGCCGAGCAGACCAGCTTCGCGCCATCCTGAATCAGCCGATGAGGACCTTCCGAAGGGGGCTCGTTGGCGCGACCGGGAACCGCGTAGACATCCCGGTTCTGCTCCATCGCATGCCTCGCGGTGATCAGCGCGCCGCTTCCCATCGGAGCTTGGACCACCAGAACCCCTCGCGCGCACCCCGAGACCAGACGGTTCCGAACCGGGAAACACCTCGGATGGGGCTGGATCTTGGAATGGAATTCGGTGAAAAGCCCCCCGGTCCCGGCGATCTCCTCGGCGAGCTCCGCATGCTCGCAGGGATACATGGAACCGAAGCCACAGGGGAGAAAGGCCCAGGACTGCCCCCCCACCGCAAGCGCGGCGCGGTGGGCCGCGCCATCGATCCCCAGCGCCAGGCCACTGGCGGTGACAATCCCCTTGCCGGCAAGCGCGGTGACTATCTCGCGGGTCATCTTCAGTCCGTACGAATCGCAGCGTCGTGTCCCCACCACCGCGATCACGGGACCTTGGGGATCGGGGAGGCGCCCTCGCGCGAAAAGGAGTCGGGGGGGAACCGGGATTTCACGCAGCAGCGGGGGGAAGTCCGGGTCGGATGAGAGCAGGATCCGAGCCGCCTTCCCATCAAGAAGCGCGAGCTCGGCCTCCACCTCCGACTCCCGCTTTCCCTGGCCGGTCAGAAGCAACCCCTTGACCGCCTTGGGGGAGATCTTGGGGATCCGTGAAAGCTCCGCCTCGGACTTGCCCAAGACTTGGTCCGGGGATCCGAAGGCCGTGATCAGGGCATTGAGGGTGGAGGGGCCGACCCCGGGAGTCAGGACCAAACGGAGCCAATCAGCCCGGGCAGAGTTCTCGGACATGGCAAGCAGGTTAGTTTCCCAATCGGGGACTTGGCAATAGGAATATTAACGGTTCTCTCCGGTTCGATCGAGCAGCCACCGGACGCCATCTCCAACCTCCGGATGGGGAAGGAAGCCCATCTCGCGGAGAGTTGCCAAGGCTTCCTCCCCGGAATCCAGTCGGAGCAGCAAATGTCTGGGGGTGAACCGTCCAAGAACCAACGGGGCGAGTTTGCGGTTGTGAAGGACTTCGTCGGCGAGCTCGGCTGAATCACAGACAAGCAGCAAAGGGGCCTCCACGCTGAGGCGCCCATAAAGAGCGTCCCAGGCTTCGATGCTCTTCCGGACATTCTGGGGAATCGTGCGCCTTTCGCCGAGTTGCGCGGAGTACCAATCGATCTGGCGGGCGGCGGTCCAGCCCCCGCAGAGACCCCCGTAAACCGATTCCTTGGTGATTCGGTAGTGCAGGAGCTGGTCCACCCCCGTAAGGTCCGCGATTCGCTCCAAGGTCAAACGCGCCCGACGTGAGATCAGCGCCGGGGCGATGAGCTCGAAGTTGGGCTGGAGGTGGATCACCCCCACGGCCTCCTCGGGAAGGGTCTCGGGAGGCGAGCTTGCGCGCCAATACCACTCGTTCTCATCCTCGCCGAGTTCACAGTGTCCGAAGGCCATCAGGTTGAAGAGGGCCGAACGAACCAGCGCCGCGGACCCCGCGCCGCTGAAAAGCTGCACCCGAGGCCGAACCGCCTCGACCAGGTCATCCACCCGTCTCCAGCTCGGCGCCTGGCCTTCGCTATCCCCCAAGACCTCCTTGATGCGCGCATAGTCAGCCGGCGCCGCATACGCGGGCCGCGTGGCGGTCAGACACTCTCGCCAGTCCTTGGATAGAAGGTCCAGCAGGGTCAGGAATGCATTCGCCGCCTCCTCATCGACCAGCGCGCGTCCATCCATCTCGCGAATCACCCCATGAGATTCCAACAGATGGAGGAGTGTCGCGGGCCAGTTCACCTCCCGCCCGGTGAACCGTAGGCGGAGCTCCGCGAGCCGGGTCCCCCGCAAGAGTGGCTCCAAACGGCGGAGGTGGCGCTTGGCGAGATGGGTCAGCTGGGTGACTCGAGCCTCATTCCGCAGGCAGAAGCCGACTACGGTCAGGAGGTCATCCTGCCAGACATTCGAGTGGGAATGGATCACGCGGGGGGTGGGTGTTCGCGCCTGCTGGACCATCTCAGCGGGTCGGAGGTGAGACAACAGTTGTTCGCGCAGATCCTCAAAGATCAGGAAGAGGTCCATCCGCTTTCCGGAATCGACCTGGACTCCGAGAAGCCCGGTCCCCTCGAGCTCGCGGATGGCCGCGAGGAACTCGCCTTGGCTGCGCTCCTCGCAATCGCGGTACAGGTCCTCGAAAGTGGTGGACTCCGAGCCGCGAATGACCAGGAAACGCAAGAGCTCATAGGCGTCCTCGGAGAGCTGCTCAAGGATTCCGGCAAGGGCCTCCTTGTTTGAAAGACGGCGCGCGATCCCGAGGACCAGTCGCTGCTTCGAGTTCTCGCTCCCGGATAGACCGATGCGCGAGGCAACGGCTTGAAGGTCCCCAACGCTTCGAGAGGAAAGGTAATCGAGCAGGGTCATGACTGAAATCGGCCGCGCTCGGGGATGGGAGGATAGTACGCTGGAAAGGAATCCTTGCGGTCGATGATCTCGTAGCTGTAGCCCTGTTCGGTGAGGAACAGTTGACGCTTGGTGGCGTATTCCTGCTCGACAGTCTCCCGGCTCACCAAGCTGTAGAAATGCGCGGGGCGTCCGTGGGATTTCGGTCGCAGAATTCTCCCGAGGCGCTGAGCCTCCTCCTGACGGGACCCGAAGGTGCCCGAGACTTGGATGGCCACGTTGGCATCCGGGAGATCAATCGCGAAATTCGCCACTTTGGACACAATCAAGCAGGGTATTCGCCCCTCGCGAAAATCCTCGAAGAGCTCCTCCCGTCGCTGGTTGGGCGTCTGTCCGGTGATTAATGGGAAGCCGAACCGTCGGGTGATCTCCTGGAGCTGCTTGAGATACTGGCCGATGACAAGAACTTGGTCGCCCTGATGCTTTTCGAGAAGCTCCTCGACCACGACCATCTTGAGAGGGTTCTCGGAGGCGATGCGGAACTTGGAGCGTGTCCCCGCCGCGGCATAATCGTGGCGGGTGGAGGTGTCCAGCGGGAGGCGGATTTCATGGCACTGCGCGGCCGCGATCCAGCCCTTCTCTTCGAGCTCCTTCCAAGGGACATCAAAGCGTTTGGGTCCGATCAGGCTGAAGACATCCTCCTCGCAGCCATCTTCGCGAACCAGCGTGGCGGTGAGACCCAGGCGCCTGCGCCCTTGGATCTCGGCGGTGGCGCGGAAGACGGGGGCGGGCAACAAGTGAACCTCGTCGTAGATGATCAACCCCCAGTCCCGCGCGTTGAACAGGTGGAAATGGGGGAAGGGCCCCTCCTTGTCCTTACGGTAGACCACGATCTGGTAGGTGGCGATGGTGATTGGCGCGAATCCCTTGGATTCGCCGCTGTATTCGGCGATGTCTTCGGGGCGGATGGTGGTCTTTTCGAGGATTTCATCCCGCCACTGGCGCAATGCGACAATGTTGGTGGCGAGAATCAGGGTGTGGGTTTGGAGCATGTTCATGACCGCGAGTCCGACCACGGTCTTCCCCGCTCCGCAGGGCAGAACAATCACACCGGAGCCGCCCTCGGCTCGTCCACCAAGATGAAAAGCCTCCGCCGCCTGGGTTTGGTAGGAGCGCAGTCCGAATGCGCTCCCATCCGGCAGGTGGTCCCGAAGGGCCAATTCCAGTCGGGCGCCGGCCACATACCCGGCCAAGTCCTTGACTGGGAACCCGATCTTGACCAGGGCGTGCTTCAAATCGCCGCGGAATCTCGGCTCGAAATAGAACCTGTCGCGCCTGCCCTTGTCGATCAGGAACGACATGATCCGCTTGTTGTGGCGCAGCTCCTCCATGAGGATCGGGTCGGCGCAGCACAGCGCCAGCAGGTCGACCCCTGGCTCGAACCAGAGCTTCCCGTACCGTCCAAGGTAATCCTCGATATCAGCCAGGAGGTTTGAGGGAACCTCGAACTTGCTGAACTCGCGAAGAGTCGAGAGGATGTCTTCCAGGGTGACCCCGGTGGCGGCGGCATTCCAGATGGAAAGCGGGGTGACCCGGTACGTGTGAATGTGCTCCGGGCTTTTGACCAGCTCGGCGAAGAGGGCCAGGCGGTCGCGCGCTTCCTTGAAGGAGGGGTTATCCACCTCCAGCAGGACGGTGCGGTCACTCTGGGCGATGAGGGGTTTGTGCGGGTCGAAAACCATCGGCGATGTCGGCGTTCGCGTTGCCGCCGCGCGAAACAAATCGGCGAATCGAGAACTTTAGCAGGGCGAGGGGTCGGAAGGAATGGAGTCAGGTCCGGACCGCGCCATAGCGACGGTCGCGTGAGAGGTAGTCCGAGATGGCCTGGTAGAAATGGACATCCCGGAAATCCGGCCAGAGCCTTTCGGTGATCCAGACCTCGGCGTAGGCAATCTGCCAGAGGAGATAGTTGCTCACCCGAAACTCCCCACTGGTGCGGATCAACAAGTCGGGGTCCGGCATGCCCGTGGTGTAGAGGTGGTCAGAGACGACTTCCGGAGTGATCTCGCTTGTCCGAAGTTTGCCATCCTTGACCTTGCGCGCGATGGCGGCGCAGGCCCGTGTGATTTCGTCCCGGCTGCCGTAGCTCAGGGCCAGCGAAAGCTGCATGTCCCTCCCAGCCTGAGTGGCCCGGCGGGTTTTTTCGAGCTGGTATTGGACATAGAGGGGGAGCTGCGACAGATTGCCAAGCCCTCGCAGGCGGATTCCATTCTCCAGCATTTCGGGGATCTCATCCCGCAGGAAGTCGCGGAGGAGCTTCATGAGAGCCGCCACCTCGCTTCGTGGGCGCTTCCAGTTCTCGGTCGAGAAGGCGTATAGGGTCAGGTAAGGGATGTTCAGCTTGCGGCAGGCTTGAGCGATGGACCGGACGGACTGAATCCCCGCGCGGTGGCCCTCGATCCGGGGAAGGCCGCGCTCCCCCGCCCAGCGCCCATTCCCATCCATGATGATGGCGACATGTTGGGGGGACGGCTTGGAGTCCGGGGAGGCGGTCCGCGCGGTCAAGCGCTCGATCCAGGATTGGGCCTCGGGGCTGGGATGATAGGGCATCGCCGCTCTCAGAAGTGGAGAATCTCCTCCTCCTTCTCCTTGAGCAGCTTGTCGATTTCCGCGCTGTAGCGGTCGGTCAGCTTCTGGATCTCATCGATCACACGCTTGCCCTCATCCTCCGGGATGCTTCCATCCTTCTCGCCCTTCTTGACCTTGTCGTTGCTCTTGTGACGTTGGTTGCGGATGGCGACCTTGCCTTCCTCGCCGATCTTCCGAACCACCTTGACCAGGTCCTTGCGGCGCTCCTCGGTAAGCGGCGGCAAATTCAGGCGGATGACCGATCCGTCATTGGACGGATTCAGACCGATGTCCGATTTCTGGATCGCGGTATCGATCGCCTTGATCAGGGAGCGGTCATAGGGTTGGATCACGATCGTTCGCGGTTCCGGGATGGAGATGTTGGCCACATGGCTGATGGGGCTCTTCGCGCCGTAACACTCGACATCGATGCCGTCGAGGATGGCGGCGTTGGCGCGCCCCGTGCGGATCTTCTGGCACTCATGGTGGGTTGCGTGGACCGAGGCCTTCATATGGGTCTCCGCGTCCTTGAGGATTTCTTCAGTCGGCATCCCGAACGGCCTCCTTTTGAGATGAGGCGGCGGCGCGCTCCGGCGGCACATCGGCTCCGATAAAAGTTCCGATGGGCCTCCCGGCCACCGCCTGCTCGATGGCGAATGGGTGGTCCATGTCGAAAACGATCACCGGGAGGCCGTTGTCGCGGCACAGGGTGATCGCGGTGAGGTCCATGACCCGGAGTTCCTTCTCCAAGACCTCCTGGTAGGTGAGAAAGGGAAACAGGCGAGCATCCGGAAACCGCTTGGGGTCCTTGTCGTAGACCCCATCCACCGTGGTGGCCTTCAGCAGCACCTCGGCGGCGATTTCATTGGCGCGAAGGGCGGCCGCCGAATCCGTGGTGAAGTAGGGGTTCCCGGTCCCCGCGGCAAAGATCACCACCCGCCCCTTTTCAAGGTGACGGATGGCTCGTCGGCGGATGTAGGGCTCGGCGACTCGATCCATGCTCAGCGCGGATTGGAGACGCGTGACCGCGCCGTGGGTCTCAATCACACTCTGGAGCGCGAGGCCGTTCATCACGGTGGCCAGCATTCCGATCATGTCGGAGGTGGTGCGGTCCAGGTCGGCCTGGCCCGCGCCGCGCCAGAGGTTGCCGCCGCCGATCACAATCCCGATCTCGACTCCCTTCTGGGTCAGTCGAACGATCTGTTCGGCGATGTCCGCCGCGCGGGTCATGTCGATCCCCCGCCCGCCGGAATCCCCCAGGGATTCGCCGCTCAATTTGAGAAGGATGCGTCGGTAACCCAAGGACCCCTCCCCGGTCGCGCCGTGGTCAGACCTGCTCGCCCAGTTGGAACCGGACAAACCGTCGCACCGAGATATTCTCTCCGCAGGTCCCGATCAGTTCCTTGACCAGATCGGAGATCTTTTTCTTGTCGTCCTTGATGAACAACTGGTCGAGAAGGCAGACCTCGGTGTAGAGCTTCTCGAGGCGCCCTTCCACCATCTTTTCAATCACCGGGGCCGGCTTGCCGGAAGATTCCGCCTGCTTGCGGTAAATCTCCTTTTCCGACTCAATGAAATCAGCCGGCAGATCCTCGCGGCTCACCCCGCGCGTTTGCGGGTTGGCCGCCACTTGCATGGCAAGGTCATTGACCAGGGTTCTGAACTGATCGGTGCGGGCCACGAAGTCGGTTTCGCAATTGACCTCGATCAGAACTCCAATCCGCCCGCCACCGTGAATGTAAGCGTGGACCACCCCCTCGGAGGTGGTTCTGCCCATGCGCTTCTCGGCCTTGGCGGCGCCTTTTTCACGGAGGATCTTGACCGCGCCCTCCATGTCGCCGCCCGCCTCAACGAGGGCCTTCTTGCACTCCATCATCCCAACCCCGGTCCGCTCCCGGAGCTTCATGACATCCGCAGCCGCGATATCCACCACGATTAGACATCCTCCGTCACTTCAGGTAAGTCCACCATATCCTCGATCTCCTCGAGGTCGATCACGGGGGTCGGGGTGGGACGGATCGGCTCAAGAGCCTCGGGATCCGCTCCCTCCGCCCGCTCTTGGCGAAGTTTTTGACCCTGGACATAGGCGTTGGCGATCAGTTCCGTGATCAGCCGGACCGCGCGGATGGCGTCATCGTTAGCCGGGATTACATAGTTGATCGGGTCCGGGTCACAGTTGGTGTCCACAATGGCAATGACCGGGATGTTGAGCTTGTTGGCCTCCTCGACTGCGATTCGCTCCTTGCGGGTGTCGGTGACAAAAAGAGCGTCGGGCAGACGGTCCATTTGCCGGATGCCGCTGAGGTATTTGTGCAACCTCTCGCGAATCTTCATGAGGTTGAGCTGTTCTTTCTTGGTGCGGTGGGAAAGGGTGCCGTCCTCGCGCATGCGGTCGAGCTCGATCAGTTTGTTGACCCGGCCCCGAATGGTTTTGTAATTGGTGAGCATGCCGCCCAGCCAGCGGTGGGTCACATGGAAGCAAGAGATATTGGAGGCGATTTCCGCCACGCTCTCCTGCGCCTGGCGCTTGGTTCCCACGAAGAGGATCTTGCCCCCGCGGGCCGAGAGTTCCCTCACGAACTCGCAGGCCTCGTGGATCATGCGGACTGTTTTCTTGAGGTCCAGGATGTAGATGCCGTTGCGCTCATTGAAGATGTATTTGGCCATCTTGGGGTTCCAGCGTCGGGTCTGGTGACCGAAGTGGACTCCCGCCTCCAAGAGCTGCTTCATGCTTATGCCATCTTCTTCGAGAATTTCCTCCGTCTGCATTTGCCGATTCTGTGCTTCGGCCATAACGTGAACTCCTGGGCGTCTGAACGCCGATGTGTCTCCCGCCGCTCGCGCAAGGGCCTCCGCCATGCGAAAGGCCAACGGAGAGTGGGGCGCGGTTCCGAGTTGCGTTCGGAAAGCGCCCCGCGGGGCTCCCTATGGGACTCCCGAAGGTCCCTACCGGATGTGTCTCCTCAAAACGAACCCCATCGCGAGGATGGGGCCTGTTTCTGGGAGAATTTTGCGCAACCTCCGGACTATAGCACCGATGCGGGGGGAGACAAGGGATACCGAGGGCCACCATGTCGTTGGATTCTCAGAGTTCCTGGGGGCGCCTGAATACAGCCTCCCCTTGGGGCGTCTATTCCACCAGACCCAAGGTCTGAGGCGGAGGAATCCGCCGAGAAAGGAGCCCTACCATGAAAAACACATTCCGAATCTCTTTGGCGGCCCTGGTCTTGACGGTAGTCGCGGTGGGAATCGGCCCGAATACCGCCCAAGCCGGTGATTGGTCCATCTCGATCTGGGGTGGGACTCCGTACTATGTTCAGCCCGGCCCGCCCTACACGTATTACTACCACGAGGGTTACCCCAGGTACCGCTATGGTCGCGGGTACGACTACTACCCGTATTACCGTCAGCGGAACCCGGTGGTGACGCGGGATTACTACCGGGAGGGGGGATATGCGCCGGATGGGTCCTACCATAGCGAGGATGTCGTGGAGGACCGTCGCGCGAGTTACTTCTCGCCCGGACGAAATCAGGCCATTACCCCGCCCCGGACCTCTGTCCAGACTTGGAACCAAGGGCCGTGGGGCAGCCGCACCCGGGAGCGCACATCCTGGATTGGAGCGGATGGTCGTCCCCACAGCACAACCATCGACCGAGTCACAACCCAAGACCCCTATGGGAACACCCACACGGACACCTATGTGGAGCTGAAGAACAAGGCGGTCAGCGGTGGGAGTGGCGGTGGGGGAGCGGTGAGCGAGCTTCCGGCAAACACCTCGACCAACCCTCCCGCGTTGAGCACGCCGAGCGTCCGCGAGCCGGTTCAGATGCCCTCGCTGCAGACCCCTTCTGTCGAGGCGCCTTCCGCCCCGCCTGCAACCTCGGTTCAGTAACCAACTGCGGCTAGGGTTGCCTCTTGGAAGTCAGAGACCGCCTCTGGTGGTGAAAGCCGCCAGGGGCGGTTCCCATGAGATAGCCGGTCCGGCTGGGTCAAAAAGGGGGTGCTGGGCGGGTTAATCGCTCGTCAGGCTGACACACACCAGCTCTTGATCGTTTCGCGCGTAGAGGCAGCGCTCGGCGAATGCCGGGTGAGACCAACAGACCTTGTGATCCCTCTGGGACATGTCCGTGGTGGGCTCGATGACCTTGGCGCGGCTGAGCTCCTCGAAGCCCTTGGGCGAGAGTCGACCGATCAGGAGCTCCCCAAGCTCGTTAAAGACCCAGACCACGTCCTGGTTTCGAACCATGTGGGCGGTTCCCCAACGAACATTGGGCACAAGGGACAGGTCTTCCCAAACACGCTCGCCCGTTTCCGCGTTCAGACAGCGGAACTCCCCGTAGGAATCCACGCCATAGACATGGCTCCCATCGAAGATGGGGGTCCCAATGGTGGAGTGGAGGCCATCCGTCTTGGTTTCGTTGATCCCCCGCCTCCTCCACAACTCCTCGACTCCGAGGCGATCCGTGAGCAGCCTGAGCATCAGGCATCCATCAAAGAACGAGGTTATAAAGAGCCGGTCCCCCCGGATCACCGGAGAGGGAACATGCATGACCATCTTGGTCGGGCGGAAGGGGTGCTTCCAGTACACCTCTCCACTCTCGGGCGCCACTCCGACCACATGATTCCCCGTGACACAGACCAGCACGCGCTTCCCGGCCTGGTCGATCAGGATGGGTGAGGAATATGAGGCCGAGTCTTCCACCGCCCTCCATTTCTCTTCGCCGCCGGCTGGGTCGAACGCGACCAGGCAGCCCCCCCCCTCGCCACCGATTTGGAGGATGACCCGATCCCCATCCGCGATCGGCGAGGCGGAGAGCCCCCAGATCGGCATCCGAACGTGGTATTCGGCTGCAAGGTCCTTGGACCAGAGAATTCGCCCGCTCACCGCATCAAGGCAGTGAAAGTGGCCCATCGTTCCGAGCGCGAATGCGCGCCCCTCCCGGACAGTGACCGACGCTCGCGGCCCGAGGGGATAGTCCACCTCATAGCGGCACCTGTAAGAGTGAGTCCAAAGAGGCTTCCCATCATCGGCTCTGAAACAGAGGACGCGCTCAACCTCCTCAGGCTCGGTGAGGCGGTCCATCACGAAAACTTTGCCTTCGGAGACTGTCGGTCCGTTGAACCCACCGCCGACTGCGGCGGTCCACTTGGGCGCGAGGCGGGCGGAGGGAAACGAGCTGAGGACGCCGGTTTCGTTCCAAGAGGCGTCCCGCCTTGGTCCGCGCCACTGGGGCCAGTCCTCGGCCTGAACCATCGTGAGAGGGCCCCAAAGCAAGGTTGCGCCAAGGGGAAAGGCGAGCGCGCGACGAATCCTTCGGGGGGTCCGAAGGCGCCTTCCATCATGGGGCGGAACGGATTGCGTCATAGCCTGTCCAAGAAACACGAACCCCCTGGGTCATGGGGGACACAGGGGGTTCGCGCGGTCAGTATGTGTTCTCGTTTCAGTCGGCGTTGGCCAGTTTCGGGTCCCACTTGGGGCCATGGACCACGGAGGCCTTGTCGCTGACTCGCTTGCTCTCATCAAAATCGAAACCCGCGTTCTTCTCCGTCCACTCCTTGGGGGCTTCCGAATCCGGGAAGATGGCGTTGACCGGGCACACCGGCGCGCAGGCGTCGCAATCGATGCATTCCTCCGGGTTGATGTACAGCATGTCATCCCCCTGATAGAAGCACTCAACCGGGCAAACCTCCGCGCAATCTCCATACTTGCAGTTCACACACGGTTCAGTCACAACGTAAGCCATTGAGATTCTCCTTGGGTATTTCTGCCGGCGGTCCGAACAATCGGGCCCGGTCTGGCACGTAGTTGAAGCAAGTTTAGTCGAAGCGCGCCCGGTTTAGAAGGGAATCTCGCCTTCACGCTCAGGTGATCGGCTTCCGGGAGTTCCCCCTCGGGGGTGGCCTTCTAATCCTCGGGGATGATTCGAGAGGTGACCAGAATGAGGAGATTCTGGGTCGTTTCGGCGTCCGACTTCTGGGTAAAGAGGGTGGAGAGGCCGGGGATGTAGCCGAACAACGGGGTCCGCCCCTCATTGTGGTTGAGTTCGCGGCGAAGCAGACCGCCGATGACCAGGGTGTCGCCGTCCTTAACCCGCACCCGGAGAGTGGCGCGGCGTGTGTCCGTGGCGGGTTCGCCCACGGGGTCCAGGCCGCCGGTGATCGGGTTCGGGACAAGCAATGGATCGCCCGGCACCTCCAGTTCCGGTTCGAGGTCCAGCTCAATATGCCCATCGCCGGTTACAATCGGCACGGTGGTGAGCGTGAATCCAAATTCGGCGCTTCCGGTTTGCGGGGTTACAATCGGGATATCGCTGCCTTGGGGCACGGTGAGGTCATACCCTGAAATGAACGGGATGGTTTCGCCGAGGAACACCTCACCCTCCGCTCCGGACACCACGGTCAGTTTCGGAGCGGTCAGGATGCGTATCTCGGAAAACTGGGAGAGCATGGTGAGGGCGGCGTCGACCGTGGTGCGCCCAAGCGTGGCGAGAGTCAGGGTGGACCCAATCGGACTGTTGGGCTGGCTGATGAAATCCGCCGCGGCATCCGACAGCGTGAAGCCCGGGCCCGGCTCATCATCATCATCAATTTCAAGCAAGTTGTTGATGGTCATGGTGACTCCGAAGGAATCATCGGAGTTGTAGCTCAGTTCGACCAATCGGACCTCGACTTCGACCTGCTCCACCGGGATATCCAGGCGCTCGATCAGGTCCTCGGCCTTATCCAGGTCGGACAAGCGGAACCCGCTGAGCACAAGCTGCTTGGTGGAGATATCGGCGGTGACAATGACCGGAATGATGCCGAACAGGCCGAACTGGCCCTGAGTCTGAAACTGTTGCTGCTGGTTGAACTGTTGGAAATTTCCTTGCTGGCCGATACGGCTCCCCCCGCCGCCCGCAAAGCGAACGCCGAGGACCAGACCCTGCAGCGCCTGTCCGAGGCTGACCACCTCACGGCGGCGCGCGAGCACGGTGCGAGTCAGGTTGGTGGTCTCCGTGATTCCAGACAAATACTCCTCAATCTTCTTGAGGTTGTCCGGCATATCGACCACGTCAATCGTGCCCTCGTCCAGGTCGGGGTACATGACCCGTCCCTCGGCGGCGGCTTCCTCGATGCTTTGGCTGCCATAGAGGAGACTCTGGAAGACTTGCTTGGTGAAGTTAACCTGGTTCTGGCGTCGGAGGACCGCGTCGGGCGTGTCGCTGCGGCGGTCTTCGGCGGGAACGACCACGAACTTGCGGGCCTTGAGCTCGCGTTCGGTGACTTGGCTGACAAATTTCGGATCGCGCATCAGGCGGCGCACGAGTTCGAGTTTCTCGGGAGTCTGGCGGATGATCATGATGCCGGATCGTTCGTCATACACGAGGTACGGCTGGTCGTCCTTGAACTCCGACTTGAATTCGGCGTCGCCAAAGAGGCGCAGATTGATGATACGGGCCAGGTTTTCCCCGCCGCTCTTGGGGAGACGGAAGGTCTCCACCAGCATCGGCGGGTTTTCGACTTGGAGCTGGTTTGTCTTGTAGAGCTGGAGGAACTGCTCGACGAGTTCCACATTGTGGCTGCTGTCTCGCACGACCAGCTCCAGGTTGAACTTGCTCAGGAAGAAGGTCCGTCCGGGAATGGTGGCATCGATGTCCCGCGGCTCGACCTTCCCGAGGATCACTTCGCGCAACGCCTCGGAATAGTCATCCGTTTCCCTGCCCCCCAGGTGATCCATCGCCAAGCGCTTCAGGGCTTGATACTGCTGTTCGGTGAGCGGGAAGCGCTTGGAGACCAGATCTCGGGTGACTTCGATGATGTTGGTCCCCGGCTGCCGCTTCCAGGCGTAGCCGTTCAGGGAAAGGACCTGATCCAGGAACTGGCGGTAAGTGAGCTCTGTGGTGCGGAGGGCGTTGATGTCTCCATCCACGCCCGCGCCGGTGATGATCTGCAGGTCGGCGATTGCGCCCATGGTGGAGAGGATCGAGTTGATGTTGACCGGCGTGTCTTGCTCCAAGACAAAGGTCTTGGTGTTGAGGAGATCCTCCACGCGGGCGTCCACATCGGATCGGCGAGTGCTCTCCTCCTTGGCGCGCGCGGCCTGGGCGTGGGAGTCGGCGTATTTCTCGAGGAAGGCCTGCGCGGTGGGATTATTCGGGTCGAGGTCGGCGGCCTTCTGCCACATTTCATAGGCGGTCAGTATGTCGCCGCGCTCGTTGGCGCGAACGCCGGTTTCAATCAGTTCCTGGATCTGTCCCTCCGTGGTGGCCGGGGGCTTGTAATCGGGAATCGACGGAATCGGCGCGGCCGGGCTGGATTCCGGCGTCACCTGCGGCGCGGAGGCGGGGACCGGCTCCGGGGCGACCGCCGGGGCCGCCTGCGCCATTTCAATTGAGCGGGACCTGGGCGCCTGATTCTCGGAGGCGATTTCCGGCAAGGCCGGGGTGGTCTGGGATGGCTTCCAGGCGGGCGTGGCTGGGGGTTGGGGAGATGATGCGGCCCCTGTCGAGAGCCATGGGTCGAAGACCGCTTGGTCGGAATTCGCGGCCACCAGGGTCGAGGGCGGCTCAGCCGCGGTTACCGATCGGCCTTCCTCCTCGCCGAGAAGTTTGTCGATGCGCATCAAGTAGACTTGAGCGGTCTCATATTCGCCTGCGTTGTCGGGGGGAACATCCTTGAGGAACTCGCGGGCTCCCACCAAGTCCCCGGCGCTGAACAAGTCCCTTCCCACCTCGAAGGAATTCCGCGAAGGGGAGGTGTTGATCGGAGCGCCCTCCCGCGAAGAGGAGACCAGGGTTGTGGACCTGGTTTTCGCTTCGCCATCGTCTGTCTTGCCCAGAAGGTCGCACTGGGCCAAGTACTGTTGGGAGGGAGCGTGGTCCGGGGCGATTCTCAAGACCTCGCTGAAGCCGGCGCGCGCGGTCTGATAATCCCCCGCGAGGAAAGCCTCCATCCCTTTCTCATAAACCGGTTTGATCCGTGAAACGACATCACCCGAACCCGAGCCGGCCTCCGAGGCCTTCTCGCGTTTGGATTCAATTGCGACCAGCCGGAGTTGGGCATCCTCCGAATTGGGGAAAAGACGCAAGACTTCCTGGTAAAGTCGTGAGGCTCGATCGAGGTCTCCCGCTTGCTCGGCCTCGAAACCCTTCCCGAACAGCTCGGCGGCCTGGGCCAGCGCCGCGTTTTCTCCGGAGGGCTTGGCTTGCGTGTCCTCGGTGAGCAGCAATTCCCCGACACTGGCCTCGTCGCCGGGCTTGGGGGCGGAGGCCTTGGCCTCTTGGACTCGTTTCAGCCCCTCTTTGGCGTCATAGCATTCCGGATCGAGTTGAATGGCCTGCTGGAAGAAAGCTTCGCTGTTGTCGTACTGCCTTTCAGCCAGGGATTGAATGCCGCGCGCGACATAGTTCTTAATCAATTGGTCGCGCTTCTCACGCTCCACGCCCTTGAGCGCCGCGCCTTGGGAGGCGGCCCCCTCGGCCTTGGCGAACAGGTCGGAGGCGGCCTTGGCTTTCTTGAGACGATCCTGGAGGGTGGCCACGGAGGATGGCGCGCGGGACCCGGTGTCCCAACTTGCAAGGGCGCGCTCCGCTTCCTCGAAGTGACCGGTGTTGATGAGGTCCTCGATCACCGGAAGGGGAATTCGGCTGGGCTCGGCCACCAATCTCTCTGGGGATGTTCGCGCCGAGCTCGCCGTGTTTCCGGCGGCGGACCATCCTTCACCGGGAAACAGCAGCAGCGCGAGGACAAAACAAGGCAGGATACGCATGGAGGGACCGTTGGATATCCATCGGCGCCATCTGAATTCCTCGATTGTCGCGGCAAAGCTTGCGCCCGTCAGGCCAGGCATCCGACAAGACCTCCAGCAGCGGCATGGAAAAGCAATCACGCTCTCAATTCAGCCCGGAAGGAAAATTCCAGACTTTCCCCCTAGTAGTTTTCGGATGACGGGAGCTCAACCTTGAGCGAGACTCGTCACCCCCCCACACCCAGCCGTGGAAAAGGCCGGGTCGCATCCTCAGGTCACTTATGGGGTGGATTCAACTCGCCCGCACTCCGGAAACTCTCGTCCAGACGCCTAACGCCTGATTGGGTGCGTGAAGTTGTCTACGAGTCGCTCCACCGTGGCTTTCAATCCCTTAACGGACAAATTACACAAACGTCCAACCGTGCAAAAACAAGCCAAAGTTAGTCCATCAAATCAAATCTGTCAATCGCTCGGCTCCCCTTTTTGAGTGGGCCTCCTCAAGTTATCCACAGCCTCCCTAGGATAACCCGGGCCTTATTTCAGTTTCAGACGAAGCTGCTTGAGCCGGTTTTGGTGCTCTTTAAGCCTCTTCATGGCCTCCCCGTAGGCGGCTCGCGCCTGCCGGATTCCCTTGTTTGTCCGGACCATGTCGTTGACTTTCTCGATGGTTTCGACAATGCGCTGGACAGTATCCTTGTATTCCTGGCTGGAGTCATCGAGGCGGGCCAGCTTTTCGATTTCGGCATCGACCGAGTCCAACATCTTGGCGATCTCCGCCACCCCTTCCGCCGCGCGAATTTTCAGGAGGAAACCCTCATACTCCCGCCGATCCGCCGCCGCCTTGGGGTCCTCCAGCATCTGGAGGGTGTCGAAATTCTTGAGAATCTCCTCGAGAGCCTCGCGCTTGTCCTGGTATCCCTCGACCGCCGCCAGGGCGCTGATGCGTTGACGAACCTGGTTGATACGTGACTCGCGGTCCCCCTCCAGTTTGGTCTGGAGCTCCTGAACGCGGTCGCGCTGGGCCTGTTCGAGGATGGTGGAGTCCGGATCGAGTTGAGTCAAAAGGTCCTTGAAGGCGCGAAGCCTCTGGAGAATCCCCGCCACGGTCTCGGCCGGGGCTTGGGAATCGAGCTGCCCCCCATCTCGGACCAAGGAGTCATACTCTCGCCGGATCAAGGTCTGGTTCAGGTTGAGACGGGACTGGGCCAGGGAGTCCAAAAGGCTCCGGCCCTCCGCAAGCTTGGACTCGATGCTCTTGTTTTCATTGGCGCACTGCGGGTTCGCGGCCGCGTTCTCGACCGCGCGAGTGAGGGAAATGTGAGCCTGATTGAGGGCCTCAATCGACTGGTAGAGGTCGGTCTGATCGGTGCGCGAGGCCGATTCACTGGTGCTTCGGGCGCCATCGATCGCGGCCCCGAGAGCTTGTGAACTGTCCTCGCAAATCAGGTTGGCCAGGATTTCGGAGGGGGGACTTGGCCAATCGAGGATTCTCCCCTTGGAGTCATCCTTACAGTATTCCTCGAGCTTCTTGATGGCGGTCTTCGGGTCTCCCGCCGCGATGGCATCCTGATAGTCCTTCTTCAGCCCCGAGAGACGGTCCTTGAGAAGCTTGTAGTTGCCGGCCTCGGTGAAGATCGGGTTGGCCGAGATGGGGTCCAAATCCTTCACTTGAACCTGGCGAAAGATCTCGGCGGCGTTGGTCGGGGAGTTCAGCGAATTGCCCTGCCCGCCGCCTCCCTGCCCCGGCATGCCCGGATCCACCGGGGCGCGAACGACCTCTTTCCATTTGTTCTGCCAGATCTCCTCAGGGTCCTGCTCCTTGATGGCCTGGCCCTTGTTCATGAAGAAGAAAATCCCCCCCACCGCGAGGAGCACCAGGAGCCAGTCGCGGTACTTGGAGAACTGTTTGAGGAGTTTTTCCAATGCCGATTTCATGGATGCATTCACCTATCTCACGATCACATCGGGGGCGGGCCGCCCATTGGCGGTCCTCCCATTGGAGGGCCTCCCATTGGAGGGCCACCCATCGGCGGGCCACCCATGCCCTCCGCCCCCATCCCACCCTCGGCGCCGGGAAGCACTTCGGCATCGGTCCGCGGGGTGAGATCCTTCACCTCCATCTTGCCTTGCAGGATGGACTGTATCTCCTCCTGCGAAATCTCGTAGCGCATGACATCCTGCCGCTTGTTGTTCTGGAAGGCGATGGTCACCCGCACGGTCTGAAAACCAAGCTGGGCCTCGTTCTGGGCGTTGAGAATATCCTGAACCAGTTCGCTCTTCTCCGCCTCGTTAAAGGGTTCGAAGACCACGACTCGGATGGCCGCGCTTTGCTTGCTCCCCGGCGGAGTGCTGTGGTCGGTAAGGGAGACATCCAGCGGCTCAATGTTGAAGGTCTGAAGTTTCTCCCGGAACTTGCTGAGTTCGAGCGAGGGGTTGCGTTCCACCTTGGCCTTCAGGGCGAATTTGACTCCATCCGGGAGCGGTTGGATGTCCGGCACAAGCAGGTCGCGTAGGCGCGTGGCCTCCTTCATCTGCTCCTTGAAGGGATCCACCGATTCCTTGCTCGCGCCGCGCATCTGGACCTTGATTTCACTGGTGTCCATGTCCACCGCCTCGACCCAAGTCTCTCCGAGCGGGACCTTCTCGGCGAGTTCGGCGAGGGTAAGCCCGATAACCCCCCGGCTGAGGCCGATCTCGCGGAGATAGGAAACCCGCTCCTCCACGGTCTTGGTGGATTCGATGTAGGAGCGAATATGTTTGGCGTTCTCGCTGCGCGTGCTGTCAAGGTTGGACTCAAGGGTGATCGAGGCCGCCTCGATCACCTCGATCGACTGCCCCATGGTCACTACCGAGAAGCCGATCAGGAAGGCGAGCAGAATCCCCTCGGCCGCGAGCACCGCGCGGCGCTTCTCGAACTCCTTCTGACGAATAATCGCCGGGGGCAGGAAGTTCATCCGGAGCGGGATGCTCGGCACATTCCTCTGACACTGGCCCAGCAGCACCGCGGCGGTGGTCTCGATGGGGGCCGATTGGAGACTCTCCACGTTCACCAAGGTTCCCTCGAAGGGGCTGCGAACCTCGGCGGGAATCCCGAGACGGTCGGTGATGAACCCGCCGATCCCGGGGCAGCGGGCGGTGCCGCCCGTGAGGATGATTCTCGACACCGGCTCGCCATCCGGTTGAGACACATAAAAGTCGAGGGTCCGGCGGATCTCATTGGAGATCCCATCGAAGGCTTTGGAGAGGAACACTCGCACGCGCGCGGCCTGGTTACGCTCCCCGTAGGCGAGCGGGTCGGTCTGGCGGTCAATGGTGGAATCGAGTTCTCCGAGGCTGACCTTCAGTTCCTCGGCCGCCTCCCAATCCAAGCTCATCTGATCCGCGAGGGCCTTGGTGAGTTGGTCCCCGGCCTGAGGGGCGGAGCGAATAAACTCAATCCGCCCTTGCTTGCAGACAATGATGTCCGTGGTGGAGGCGCCGATATCCACCAGCGCGGTCACCTCGTCGGGATTCTCGGACAACTGCGGGAAATAGGCGTTGAACAGCGAGAGGGTGGTGACATCGATGGTGTCCGGCACCAACCCACCGCTCTTGAGCATTTCACAGAACTGGTCGATGACGGTCTTCCGGACCGCGACCAGGGTGACTCCCAACTCGGGTCCATCGCTCTCGAACACATGCGAGTCGAGAATGATGTCCTCAATCGGGAACGGAATCTGCTGCCGGGCCTCATACTGGATGAGACGCTTGAGGCGGTCCCCGGAGACCTTGGGAATCTTCAGTTGGCGAACAAAGCTTGCGCGGCCGGGTATCGCGAATGAAACCTGCTTGGCCGAGAGGGAGTGACGGGAGAGAACTTCCTTGATCAGCTCCCCGATGCGCTCGGCCACCTGTTCGGGGGTGGTCTGGGGAGTGGCCCCGGTGCGGACCGTATAGACTGACTGGAGTCGCGCCCACCGCCCCTTGGAACCCATCACCCCCACGCCCACCTTGAGCGTGTGGCGACCCGGATCAATCACAAGCAGCGACTGCGATCCAAATCCAAAGGTGAAATTCATCGGTCCTCTTCTCTCAGCGCAGGCTCGCCGCCTTCCCCAGCCCCTTGAAGGCTCACACGAAACCGTCAATCAGGGAGTCTATCCGATCCCAAGTCAAGCGACAGGCATTTTTTCACTTCGCGCGGACATCCGCCAGACTGCCGGTCTCATCAGAGGCGCGCCTAGGAACAATTGAGATGATTGCCCCTCCCACGCCATCCTGGGGGTCTTCCGTGTTCGCCAAACGGTCGGCTCGCTTGCGGGTTAGGACTGTCCCATCCCGCCAAGTCACCTCACCAGGAACTCGGAAGGAAATCTTGGTTTCGGGAACAGGCCTCAAGGCCCGCAGCCGAAGGGTGGCCACAATCCCCTCGACTCGCAGCGGCTTGGTCAGCACGCCGCACTCATAGAGAATGCGCCCTTCCTTTTGGCGCACCAGATTATTCCGCATCCACTCAAAAGGAAAGCGGTCATGGTAGGGGCCATCCAGTAGGTTCGTTCCGCGCGTGATCCAGTTGCCGCTGTCCTGATCCTCCACGGTGAGGTAGCGCGGATCAAACTCGAGATCAACACGAATCCGATCCCAAGGAATCTCTCTTGGGTTAAACAGGCGAATGTTCAGGTCCACTGGCTTTCCGGACTGGACGACCGCGACCCTGGGTTCAAGCACAATCCGAGTTCCCGTTTCTCCCTTGGGGGCCTTTTCCTCCTCCTCGGCCAGCGCCTGGAGGTGGTCCCCATGCACGGTGAGCCCGCCCGAGATCACCCCATCCGCCTCGGTTCCCTCGCTCCCGAGGAGGTTTTCCCATTTTCCCTGGCCGCCTGTCGAGGATGGGCTCTTGGCCACAAAGGTCATGGTCTTGGGCCAGATCCAGGACTGGTCGGACTGCTCCAGGGGCGCGAGGCTCTCCGGCCAGTCCGAGAAACGAAACCTCAATCCCGTGTGCAAGATCGGTTGAAGGGCGCGGAACTTCATGGTGAGCAGGAACCCCTGCCCCACGGTGGTCTCCCCGGAGGCGCAACGCGCCCGGTAGTAGACCATTCCCTCCTTGGGGTCGGCGCGGTTCAGATAGAAGGGGTCCTCCCGTTCATCGCGCGCAAGCGGAATCCCGCCGAGAATCTTTTCGGACCGGTCATGGGAATTGTGCACTGCGGGATCGCCGCCGGGAGCATCCACGAATTCAAGAAGCTTGGGATCATAGGAGAGGGCGAAGGAGATCACATCAAACGGCTTCTGTTTGGGGTTGTCGAGATAAACATGGACAGGGAACTCCTGCCCCACATCCGCCTTCTGGTCGACCGGGACCAAGCGGAGTGTGATGTGTCCTTCGGGTGGGATCCCGGCCTTGGGCGCCTCCTGCTGGCCTTGCTGAGGGCCGGGTTGTTGCGCTTGGCCGGGCCGGGGGCGGACACGAGGAACCTGGCCGGGGATCGCGGGCTGGGTTGCCGCTCCCGGCGGCGGAGCCCCTGGCTGCGGTGAAACCTGAGGGGGGATCGGAACCGCCGGTGGGGGGGAAGGAGGTTCGGAGCCCTGCGGCTCCTGGGGCGCGACCTGCTCCGCGGGGGCCTGGTACTGCTGGGGCGGCGCTTGTTCGCGGCTGCTCCCCCCGCTCGATCCGCGCTTGCGCTTGAAAATCGAGTCTCGTTGCCGACCCGAGCTGAACTGCGCCCATGCCGTTGTCTGGAAAACATTCTCAAGAGGTGGACACGCGACCGAAAGCGCCAGAACCGAAACGACAAGAAAGCGCGGGAGGCGACAAGGCGCCGGCCCCCTAAAGGGTGTCCCGTGGGTCGGTCTGCGCGCGAGCTGGAATGAAGGCATTGTTTCCCTGTCGGACCTGAGCCGCGCCACGGCTCCTTGTTCGGGAGGCCTTCGGTCTCTCTCCCCCTCCCGTGATGGGCGTTCCGCCTCCCTGCCCCTTGGCGGAATCACCCACTCCCGATTATTCCCGCTTGAGCTGGTATTTGTCAATCTTCCGATCCAGGGTGGGCCGTGAAATCTTCAGGATGGTCGCGGCGCGAGTCTTGTTCCAGTTGGTGTGCTTCAGAATCCTGCGCAGATGGCGCGCCTCGATCTCATCGAGGGAGAGCAGCTCCACCGGAGCGCTCTCCGGGTCGAACTCCTCTCGGGGGCGCAGGAAATGGCTTTGAGCAAGAGCCGCGTTGGGGATGTGTTCGACCCAAATGGTGTCTCCCTCGGTCATCAGGATCGCGTGGTGAACCAGGTGCTCCAGCTCGCGGATATTCCCCGGCCAGGTGTGCCGCTTGAGGACCTCCAGCGCCGCCGGCGATATGGCGTGGACCTGCTTCCCATAGCGCGCGACATACACCGAGATGAAGTGGCGAATCAGCGGCTCAAGATCATCCTCCCGCTGGCGGAGTGGAGGGATGTCGATGTTCACCTCGTTGAGACGGAAATAGAGGTCCTGACGGAAGGTCCCGTTGGCCACCTCCTCCGCGAGTTTCCTGTTGGTGGCGCAGATCACGCGAATGTCCACGGGGATGAGTTGGTTGCCGCCGACGCGCTGAATCGCGCGCTCCTGGAGCGCGCGGAGAATCTTGGCCTGGGCCTGGAGGCTCATGTCTCCGATTTCATCGAGAAACAGAGTTCCCCCATGCGCCTGCTCGAACTTGCCTTCCCGGGTGGCCACCGCGCCGGTGAATGCCCCCTTCTGGTGGCCGAACAGTTCGGCCTCCAGGAGGCTGTCCGGCATCGCGGCGCAGTTGATCGCGACAAAGGGACCCGCTTTGCGGTGGCTCTCTTTGTGTATGCCGCGCGCGAACAGCTCTTTGCCGGTCCCACTCTCGCCGGTAATCAGAATGACCGCTTCGGTCGGCGCCACCTTGCGCGCGAGCGCGATCAGGTTGCGCATCACCAAGCTGTTGTGAACGACTCTCTCGAAACCGGCTATTTCTTCCCCGCGCATCCGTCTTCCTCCCCCCCAAGCGTGGGGGCGCCTCGAAATGACAGTTCCCCGTGACCAGCCCGCCGCTCAAGCGTTATCGGAACACAAGATGCAAGCCTGAACTTGCGTCCCGACTGATTTGTGGGCATAATCGGTTGTCTAACCTTTGGGGGAGTGTATCAGTTCATTTCAACAATGTCAATTTGCTTTAGCAAACAGGCAAGAAATTGCGCTGTTTGGATCGGCTTTTTATCCATCCTGGGGGGGATGGGGGAGATTCCGGCGGCGGCTCAACAGGAGCGGCCGAACGATTCCCTTTTCGCCAAGATCTTCCAACCTGAAGCGAGTTGGTCGGTTGTTCTTGCGGAGGCCGAGTCGGGTCGAGTGGTCTATGAGCAGCGCGGGCAAGAGCCGCGCATGCCCGCCTCAAATCTCAAGCTGTATGTCACCACGGCGGCCTTCAACACGCTCGGGTCGCGGTTTCGCTACCGGACTCCGCTTATGGGCTTCGGCCAGCTCGACCGTCAGGGAACCTGGAGAGGCCACCTCTTGGTCAGGGGAAGCGGCGACCCGACCTTCAGCGGTCGGTTTGAGGAGAGCCCCCTTGAGGTGACCGGCGCTTTCGACCGGTGGGCGCATCGGCTCAGGGAGCTCGGGATCCGCTCGGTAACGGGGAATCTCTATGGTCACGATGACATTTTCGATGAGAATTTCTGGGTGGAGGGTTGGCCCAAGGATGCTTGGTGCGACTGGTACACGGCTCCCTCGGGAGGGTTGATCCTGAACGACAGTTGCCTGGATGTCGGAATCTACCCCTCGCGCCCCGGCGCTCCTCCCTTGATCAAGAAATTTCCCGACACCGGTTACATCCAGATCGCCAACAACGCGGTGACCACGGGCAAGGGAACTTCCACGGTGAGTCTGAGACGCTCCTTCGAGGCCAACGACCTCAAGCTGTTCGGCAGGGTTTCCACGCGCACGGGTCCCACACAGCACACGGTGGCGGTTGCCGATCCGACCGGGTATTTCATCCATGTCCTTGAGGAGGTTCTGGAGCGGCACGGAATCGAGATTCGTGGGCAAGCCATGGATGCCGATCTCGCGACGGATGTGCCCAAGAGGGGTTGGAGGGTCTTGGCCTGGAACGAGTCTCCACGCCTGGTGGACTTGGCGAGGGTCATCAATACCCGCTCTCAGAACCTCTTCGCCGATTCGCTTCTCAAATCCCTTGGCGCGCGCAAATCGGGAACCGGCTCGTGGTCCACGGGAGAGGCGGCGGTCAAGGAATATGTGGCCTCGCTTGGAATCCCGGTGGATGGTCTCCGCCTCAAGGATGGTTCCGGATTGTCGCGTCTCAATCAGGTCACCGCCGAGGACACCCTCGAGCTCCTCCTCAAGGTCCAGCGGGAATCCTGGTTTCACGATTGGAAGAGCACGCTGGCGGTTTCCGGGGCATCCGAGGGGTCGCTCAGAAAGCGTCTCAAGGGACCGCTGCTCGCGGGAAAGGTCTTCGCCAAGACCGGTTTCATTGAGGATGTCTATGCTCTCAGCGGGTATGTCGAATCCAAGGGGGGGCGCACCTACGCCTTTTGCATGTTGTTCAATGGAAAAAACCACGCCGGGAAGCATCCTCACCAGCGCATGGAGGAGGCGCTCACCGTGCTGGCCCGGGATGAACCTTGACCGAAACCGCCTGAAAAAAAAGCGGTTCCAGGTTGACCGACCTCCGAAAATAGAGTAAATCCCCGATATTCTCGTGTGTCGCCCCTGTCTGGTTGCGCGACGGAGAATAAAATCTCTAGGGTACGGAAAGGGGACTTCCTGAATGTCACACAAACCCATGACCAAGTCGCAGCTGGTCGCCCACCTGGCCGAGAAGGGTGACCTCAAGAAACCGCAAGTAGCCGCTCTGCTCGATGAGCTGCTTGCAGTGGCCTGTCACGAAGCCAAGTTGTCGGACAAGGGCTTTACCCTCCCGGGATTCGGAAAACTGGCTCTGGTGCAGCGCGCGGAGCGTCAGGGACGCAATCCCGCCACGGGAGAAGCCATTACCATCCCGGCCAAGAAAGTGGTCAAGTTCCGGGTGGCGAAATCGCTGAAAGATGCCCTCTTGGGTTGAAGTTCTGATTCACTTTCCGCTCTGCCGAGGATTCACGGATTGAGTGTTGTGGAGGGGGATGGCGCGCCGGTCGCGCCATCCTCGTTTTCCACTAGGGGTGTTCCATCGCGCTCGGGATGATCACGTCCGCGTACATTCCGGCGCGCAAGTCTTCCCCGCCCTCGATGACATCCACTTTCATTTCGAAGACCAGCTCGGCCCGCTTTTCGGTGGTCTGAATGTTTCGTGGCGTGAACTCCGCCTCGGAGTTGAGCCTCCGAATTCGCCCGGAAAACAACCTGCCTGGAAATGTATCCACCGTGACCTGAACCGAGTTGCCCGGCTTCACGAGGCCCAGGCGGTTTTCCGGGACATAACACCGGACCCAAGGGGAATGCTTCAGGTTCAGGACCGCCACTGTCTGTCCCGCCTTGACCAGGTCGCCCGGTTCGAGATCGAGAGTTTCCACCGTGGAATCAAACGGGGCAAGAATGTGAGTCTCTTCGAGCTGAGACACGAGACGCGCGACATTCGCGGAGGCGGCCTCCACCGCGGCGCGGGCGGCGGCGATCTCCTCCGGTCTGGCGCCGTTCCGGAGACGTTCCAGTTGGGCGCGCGACTCGGCCAGGCGCGCATCCGCCATGGCGATTTCCTCCGGGCGCGAGCCGCTCCGAAACAAGGCCAGCCGATGGGCGGCAACCTGCATCCTGGCGCGCGCGGTCTCGTGGGCGGTGCGCTTGGAGTCGAATTCGCGTCGATCCACGGCCCCGCGCTCAAAGAGCGCGGTGGATCGGCGAAACTCGCTGCTCGCGAGCTGCAGATCGCTGCGGGCGGACTCCAGCTGCGCTTCGGCCTCCCTGATTTCCTCCTCGCGAAATCCCTTGCGACGCAGCGCGAGCTCGGCGGACATCGCGCGAACCACCGCCTCCGCGCGGTCAATTTCCTCGCGGCGGGTGCCCACCAGCAGGAGGTCGAGTTCCGCCTGCGCCTGGGCGGTTGAGGCGCGCGCCTGAGCCAGTTGCGCCTGAATCTCCTGGTCCTCCAGCTGGACCACGATGTCCCCGGCCCGGCAGGAGTCGCCCTCCTCGAAATTGACTTTGAGGACTCGTCCCCCGATCTTCGAGCCGATGTGAACATCATCCACCTCAACCCTCCCGCTCACCATCAGGTCCTTCGAGGGCGGTTCGCAGCCGCTGGAGAGGCACGCAAGCAGAATCAGGGGTAAGGTGCGTTTCATGGCGACGCCATCCCTTGGCCGACAGGTTCGAGGCTCCCCTCAGGAGCCTGTTGGCTCAGAATCATCCGCAACCGGGGCAGAATCTCCTCAGCCGCCCAGCGATGCCCAAGAGGTGTCCAATGGCTGTCCTCTCGGAACCGATAGCGGTAGATGTTGCCACCACTCTTTTCCCGGAACGAGGGGGTGAGATCCAGATGCTCGATGCCCTGATCCCGGCAGAAGACCTCCAGGATGTCGCGCGGGTATTTCGAGGATCGGGTCCCATCCACATCCGGATCGAGAGGCCGAACCACGAGAAAGGTCAAGGCCCCGTCCTTTCTCGCCCGATCCCGGATCGTTTTCAGGTAGGCCAGGGTGACCTCCCAATCCGCCGTGAATTCCGTGGCGGACCCCACGTTCCTATACAGGAGCGGGTGGAAGCGCTGCTTGTGTCTTTCGATGGCCGCGAGTCTCTCAGCGCGGTTTCCAAACAGACGGTAAGCCCGCATGCGCGCGAACTGCGCCAAGTGGCTGTGACTCCCCAGAAACTCCACGATGGGGAAGGATCCTTTGGAATCTCCAAAGCCGCCAGGGAACACCTCGCCCTGTTCGACATGATACCAGCGGCAAAAGAGATTCTCCGAAAGGTCATTGATCAATGAGAACTGGATCATCACCAGATCGGGACCAAGGGAGGAGCCGAGGTATTCGTACATCCGGAGTTGGTCGCCTGTCCCGAATCCGGAGACGCCCGCGTTGATCACCTCGTAGCGAGTCGCCGAGGTGGGGGTGTTCAGGCTGGCCTCGAGGATTTCCGTGTAGACCTCCGAATCCGCCACCTCCAAGGCGGCGGTGGTGGAATCCCCGAGGACCAGGATTCGGAAGCTCCCGGTCGGCTTCTCCTTGGAGTACTCGCGGTCCCGCAGACCCATCGAGTTGAACCGAGTGCGGATCTGAAACTCTCCGGTCTTGTTGGTGAACTCATAATTGGGGGTGTGGACCGGGACCGAGCTCCATGAGGAATAACTCGCGCCCAAGGGCTGCGGGAAGAACAACCGGAAAACCCCCTCCAACGCGGCCACGGTGAGGGTCACGCTCCCCAAGATGGTGAGGAGGGCCATTTTCCAGGATTTCCCCCGGTTCATTCCCTCATTATCGGGAAAACCTCACCGGAAGGGAATTGACGCCCCTTCTGTAAGAGGGGCTGAGGTCTCTCCGAGCCCCACGGGCGAACTTGACTCGACTCGATGAGCGGTCTAGCCTATCAGCGAAATAATTCGCCTCTAAATTCGCACCTTGTTTTTCAGGGAGGTTATCGCCCATGTCTCAGCCCAAGGTCTCGCGCCGCGCCAACTTCCGAAAGGGCCTCATGGCGGGGTTTCTTTCGCTTCTCTCGGTCTCAGTCTCGGTGGCCCAAGAACCCTCGAGGAACTTGCGGGTCTGCCTGGTGTCGGGGTCCGAGCTCTACGGATCTCAGATTTCGCTCCCGGCGTTCAAGGCGGCGGTCGAGCCGAAATACGCCATCGAGTGCACCCTGGTTCAGTCTGTCGGGAAGGACAAGCTCCCGGGACTGGAGGCGTTGGAGAATTGCGAGGTGGCCCTGTTCTTCACTCGCCGACTTGAGATCACGGGGGAGGAACTGGAAGCGGTCAAGCGCTACTGTCTCGGGGGGAAGCCCATCGTGGGGGTTCGGACCGCCTGTCATGGTTTTCAGAACTTTCTGGAGTTCGATAAGGAGGTCCTCGGGGGCAATTACCACGGGCACTACGGCAGCGATGCGCTCACCCGTGTGGTGGTGGCCCCTGGGATGGAGAGCCATCCGATCCTGAACAAGGTGGGTGGGCTGGATTCCCTGTCGAGCCTCTACCGGACCCACCCGCTCGCCAAGGACACTCAGATGCTTCTCGGTGGAGTGGCGCCCCAAGGGGCGCAACCGTTGGCCTGGACCCGTGAATACAAGGGCGCGCGAGTCTTCTTCACCTCGCTTGGGTCGGTTGAGGATTTTGAGAACCCGGGTTTTCGGAGAATGATTGTGAACGCGCTTTTCTGGGCTGCGAACCGCGATGTGGAGGAGCGCCCGAAACCATGAGGGGGCTGCTTTCGGTCCCGAGCGTGTTGCTCGCGTCCCTGCTCCTCTCCCGAGCCGCGCTCGCGCTACCCGCCTTTCCCGGCGCGGAGGGGTTCGGCGCGGAGGCGGTGGGGGGACGAGGCGGGCGGGTGATCGAGGTCACCCACCTGAACGACTCCGGGCCCGGCTCGCTGCGCGCGGCGGTGGAAGCCCCCGGTCCGAGGACCGTGGTGTTCCGTGTCTCCGGAAACATCCACCTCAAGGATAGACTCGCCATCCGCAACCCGAACATCACCCTCGCGGGTCAGACCGCGCCGGGCGAGGGGATCTGTGTTTGTGACGATTCCGTCCAGGTCGAAACCGACGATGTGATCATTCGATATCTGCGCTTTCGCCTCGGAGCGGCCGCGGGGAAGCCCACGGACTCGCTCTGTGTGGGCAAGGGAAGGCGGATCATCATCGACCACTGCTCCGCGAGCTGGTCCATTGACGAAACCCTTTCGGTCACCACCGGGGATGACCCGCTCACCGATGTGACCGTGCAGTGGACCTTCATCACCGAGAGCCTGAACCAATCTCTTCACGAGAAAGGCCAGCATGGCTACGGGTCGCTGGTCCGAGGGTTCAAAGGCTCCCGATACTCCTTCCATCACAACTTCTATGCCCACCATCGCGGTCGCTCGCCGCGTCCCGGGGTGTATGACAAGTGGAATCATGAGATCGATCCCGAGGGACTGCTCTTCGATTTCCGAAACAATGTGGTTTACAACTTCGCGGGCGGACATGCGGGCTACAACCAGGACAAGGAGAGCGTGACCCGGTTGAATTACATTGGGAACTTCATCCTGCGGGGGGTGAACGCGGATCCGGACAGCGTGGCATACCGCGAAGGCTCTCCGTACAACCTCGGCTATTTCGCGAACAATTCGATGGATGGCGTGATCCCGGAGGACCCCTATTCCCTGGTCCGCTTTCCGGAAGCGTACACGTCGGAGGTCGTTCGGGGCTATAGGCAGAGCACGCCCTTCGAGGTCGCGCCGGTTCACACGGACGAGCCGTGGCTGGCTTACGAGCGGGTGCTCGCGGGAGCGGGGGCCGGTTTCCCCAAACGGGATTCGGTCGATGAGCGGGTGGTCGCGCAGGTGAGAAGCCGAACCGGGAGAATCATAGACAATGAGTCGGATGTGGGTGGGTGGCCGGAGCTTGCCTCGGCCCCGGCGCCGGCGGACTCGGATCATGATGGCATGCCGGATGAGTGGGAATCCTCGCGCGGCCTGAACCCCGAGGACCCCTCCGATGGGCCGGGCGACCGTGATGGGGACCTTTACACCAACCTGGAGGAGTATTTGAACGGCTTGGTTCCGGCCTCGATTCCACCGATTGAGATCGAGACCGGCTACAAAATTCCCTCCAAGGGGTATTGCGATCAACCGTATGTGGTGAAGACAAGGGATCGGGCCTGGCTGTGTGTCATGACCACGGGCGCCGGACGCGAGGGCGCCACCGGACAGCACATTGTCTCCACGAGGAGCTTGGACATGGGGAAGACCTGGAGTCCCTTGGTGGATATTGAAAGCGCCGAGGGGCCGGAAGCCTCATGGGCCATGCCGTTTATCACCCCGAACGGAAGGATCTATGTCTTCTACACCTACAACGCGGACAACCTGCGTGAGGTCCTCGCGAACACGGATTACGCCCGCCGACGAGTGGACACGCTGGGGCAGTACGTGTTCAAATTCTCGGATGATGGAGGCCTGAGCTGGTCGTCGGAGCGTTGGTTCATCCCGGTCCGTGAAACCGAGATCGACCGTCGCAACCCGTATCGCGGCAAGGTGCGGTTCTTCTGGGGAGTCGGGAAACCGATCCTCCACCAGGGGGCGATGATCCTGGGGTTCTCGAAGGTCGGGCGGTTCGGCCAGGGGTTCATTGAGGAGTCTGAGGGGTGGTTCCTCCGGTGCGACAATATCCTGACCGAGAACGATCCGGCAAAGCTGCGCTGGGAAACTCTTCCGGAGGGAGAGGTCGGGTTGCGCTCGCCGGTGGGACCGATCGCGGAAGAGGCCAATCTCACTTCCCTTTCGGATGGTTCGCTGTTCTGCACCTACCGGACCGTGGCGGGACACCCCTGCCACGCTTACTCGCGCGATGGCGGCAGGACTTGGACCCCACCGGCGTTCATGACCTATGCCCCTGAGGGACCACCGGTGGACCACCCTCGCGCCGCCAACTTTGTCCGGAAGCTCGCGGATGGCCCTTCCGCGGGGCGGTTCCTGTACTGGTTTCACAATCACTCCGGGCGCGGGTATGAAGGTCGCAATCCCGCGTATTTCCTTGGGGGCATCGAGCAAGACTCCCCCGCGGGCAAGGTGATCCGTTGGGGTCGACCGGTTCCGATCCTGTATTCCAGGGACCCCAAGACGCGGATGAGTTATCCGGACTTCATCGAGGAAGGCGGGCGTTTGTTCATCACCGAAACGCAGAAAGAAACCGCGCGGGTGCATGAAGTCCCGCCGCTGCTTCTCGCGGAGTTGTGGAAAGGAATGTAGACTCGGGGTTGGAGGGCTAGGGACTAGGGCGGGCGACGAAACCACCGACGACAAGGACATCCCCCAGGTCCTGGCGGGGGCTTGGTCAAACGCCAGCGGCGAGTGCCGACCGGAACGCGTTGGCCAGGGTGCCAGCCACGCACTGACTTCTACTTGTTCTGACTTGCATACCCGTACAAGCGGCTGTACAGTTACGCAGACTACGGCAACCTGACCATCGCCGAGAAGCAGAACGGCGCGAGCGTGAAGCAGGAGAAGTGGGTGTATTCCTGGAATCCGAGGGATCAGATGACCAAGGCGGAGAAGTTCACCGGGACCTCCGACACCTACGCGGGCAAGGTCGAGTACGAGTACTGCCTCTCCTGCGACGGAGCGCTCTCCAAGCGGCGGGAGTACAGCACGACCCAGTCCGGGAACATCATCCAGGAGCGGCGGTACGAATACGATGGCCTCAACCTCTTGCGGGTGGATCAGCGGGTGGACACGGACGGCGATGGGGTGATCGAGGCGGGGGAGACCGCTTGGCGGCATGTGGAGGTGAACAGCCACCGGCCCGGCGCGCTCGGCGCACAACTCGGCAAACGCGCTTACCTCTACGCCAACGGCCAGAGCACCACGCCCTCCTCGACCACCGACTACGCGTATGTGTATGATCCGGTCGGGAATGTGTGGGTGATTCTCTCCGACATGGGGGAAGAAGTGTACTGGTTCAGCCAGGATGCCTTCGGCAATGAACTGTCGATCTCCCCCTTCGCGGGCACCTCGTGGCAAACCGCGCGCACCGCTGGGATCACGGAACACCAGACAGGCAAGTGGATTGATCCGTTTACGGGCCTCTATTTCTTCCATGCTCGCTGGCTGGACGCGGGAGTGGGGAGGTTTGTGGGGAGGGATCCGGCGAGGGAATATGGCGGCAGGATTTACTCCCTGGCCTACAATCTTCCCACAAAGAATGTCGATCCGACTGGGAAGTTTGGCGGTTGCGGCATTGGGGGTCCGAATTGTTTTCCGCCGCCGCCACCACCACCACCGCCTGGACCGTGTTCAGATGTTGTGGATAAGATCTATACAAACCCACCGCACTTTGAGAATGATGTGTGCCGTCATAAGAACCATTGCTATGCCTGTTGTATGATACGAATGTGTTCTTGCGCTGGTGTCGGCACCATCGCAGCCTGGCTTGCACAAGGGTGGAAGGAGGGTGGCGACATTTTTTGTGCCCCGGGATCGGATGTCTGTAGGGATTGGGATGCCTGCAATTATGGTATCGATAGAGGGTCTCAGTATTGGTTCTCAGCCTTCAGGTCTTTGAATTCAGACAAGCACTGTAAGAATGCCTGTGATAATCCAATATGGGACACCACAGACTCGAGTCAGTGTATACCGGATACATCGCCATGAAGCGGTCGCTACGGTTGTATGCAGTATGGACTTCGATTGGAGCGATCTTCGGTGGGGGGGTTATACTTGTGAGATTGGCTCTCGGAGACAATTACCGAGACCATGGGCAGTTCAATGAGAAGACAAGACTGAGGATTCATTCTGACCGCATAACAGATCTGGCAGTGTCTCCTGACTCGATCATTTACACCAGTTCATGGGATGGGACGGTCAGATCCGCAAGCGCATCAAACCTGGAGACTGTTAGAACCTATAAGCCTCTTAACGACCAGATATATATTAATTGCGTTGCGATCTTTAGAGATTCTCGCCGGTTTGCCTCAGGTGCTGATGACGGGAAGATTCGCATATGGAGAATCGAAGACGAATCTCCATTTCTTGAAATGCGCGCTTCGGAGAAATGGCATATTACGGCACTTGATATCGACAGGGACGACACGCGCATGCTGTCTGGAGATGCAGGAGGTACAGTATCTGTATGGGAGCTTCCGTCAGGGAGGAGGGTCTCAACACAAAAACTGTCCGACAGCGGCGTAAAGGAAGCGCGGTTTGTAGATGGCTCACATGTTGCGATAATAGTTTTCGAATGCGGGACAATTTGCATATTCAATCTAACAACCGGTTCGGAAGTGTGGCGAAGAGGTGACCTCGGCATTAACTCGGTTGATTGTCAGATAGTGTCGACACGCTTGGTAACAAGCGGGCAGGACTCAACAGTACGCTTGTGGGACCTGCACACAGGATCCATATTGTGGGAATATGCGGCAATGGATGGTACATCAATCAGTTGTGTTCGCTTTTTGAAGTCATCGGACGCGATACTCGCCGCATGCTCGATCCAACGATCGTTCCGATCAGACATTGGCGTGATTGCAACCTTAAATCCTGGCGAAGAGAATCCGATTCAATACCATATGAACGCAAGCCGTCCGGTGGAAAGGTTTGAGCTACTTGAATCTCTTCCAATGGCCGTATTCTTTAGCAATGCCCCAGTGTGGAAGCGATTCGAGATTGGACTGTGGGAGCTGCAAACTGATCCGGTGGAGGAGTTCTAACCTCAACAAGAACGGCACGATCACCGAGGACCTCACCTGGACGCTGGAGTACAACGGCTTGAACGAACTCGACGTCGCTACAGCGGGGCCTCCTGGACCGGGGCCAACGGGGACACGCGGATCGACTACGCCTACGACACCAACGGCAACCTCACCCAAGCGCTCAAGGAGACCAAGAGCGGCGGGGCCTGGAGTCAGGCGGAGAAGTGGGACTACACTTGGAATGTGAGGGACCAGATGACCCGCGCGGTGAAGTACACGAACACGGCCAACAATGTCGGGTCGGTCGAGTACGAGTACTGCCTGTCCTGCGATGGGGCGCTGTCGAAGTGGGCGGTGAGTGCGGCTCGGAGCAAAGGGGACATTTCCCTTCCCCTGTCTCTCGGGTCGTCCCCGGTGGTACCTTCACCAGATGGAAATCCGACACCTCGCTCAGGTCTTCCGCATCCTCCGCGCTCACAGCGACCAAGTCGGTCCCGCATCGGTCACTGAGATTTCAGAAAACCACAAGGATGATCCGTACCGCGTCCTCATCTCCTGCCTCATCAGCCTGAGAACCAAGGATGAGGTGACCGAGGCGGCGAGCGCCCGGCTTTTCGAGCTGGCGGACACTCCCTCCAAGGTGATCAAGCTACCGGAGGCCGCCATCGCTAAGGCGATCTATCCCGCGGGGTTCTACCGTACCAAGGCCAAGATCATCCGGGAGATCAGCGCCGAGATTCTGTCCCGGTTCGCGGGCAAAGTTCCTCAGGAGATCGACGACCTGCTCACCTTGAAGGGCGTGGGGAGAAAGACCGCGAACCTGGTGGTCACACTCGGATATGGGAAGCCGGGAATCTGTGTGGACACTCATGTGCACCGAATCACAAACCGATGGCGATCTGTTGCCTATTTGCCGTATTCTTAAGAGCGGGGAGATAGAAAAGGTTGATTTCCACTGAATTCTCCCCGATTTTGATGGACTCTGTAATCGCCTCAACCAGCCTGCGTTTCTCGTCAAACTCCATGTGCGGCCACTGTGCGGAGAGGTTTCTGGCTTCCTCCAGGATCTGCTCCTCGGAAAGGTGACTGATCCGGATGTAGTCGCACTCCGCCTCCAGCCGGGGAATCTCGTCCTCCAGTTGCGCCAGCCGTTCCTCCATGGGTCGGTACTTGGCCCCGAATCCTTCCCCAGTTATCCGGTCTTTCAGGTACAGGTGATAGACCTTATCCATCTCGGCCCGAAGTTTCTCCTCCTCTCGCCCCAGAACCTTCAGAATTTCCTCCTTCTCCTGGAGAACCTGGTCACCATTCGCCAAGTGTTGAACAACATCCTCCGGGGAAAGAAAGTAATCCTTGATTTGGTCCTGAAAGACGAACTCCAAATCGTCGGCTGGAATCTTCGTTCGGCACGCTTGGCAGGTGTACTTGGTGGAATTGGAAGGGACGTACATCTTTTGCCCGCACTGGCAAACCACAAGTCCGGCAAACAGGTGGCTGGGACGTTTCCCTGGCGCTATCTTGGTCCTCTGTTGCTCGTTGAGAAGATGATTGGCGGCGTTCCAGATTTCTTCCGACACGATGGGGTCGGATTCCTGCCAAACCCATTCCTCCTCCGGCTTCAGGGCAACCTGGCCATCCTTGAGAGTCTTGGTGTAGTTCGCGCGATGAACACCTTTGGCCGTGGGATCGGTAATGGCTCGTTTGATGGCGGTATCGGAAAAGAGAGCCCCAGAAGAGGTTCGGTAACCCGCTTCATTCAAGATGCGTGCGACCGTTTTCTTCCGTTTGTGTTCGAGGAACAAATCGTAGATCATTTTCCGGACCGGGGCCTCTTGCGGGTGCGGGATCAACCGGTTGCCTTCCCACCGGTAGCCATAGGGGGCTTTGCCGCCCACGTTCTTACCCATCTTCGCCCGGATCGGCACCGAGGCCGCCACCCGATCCGCGATCTCTTCCCGTTCCCATTGCGCCATGGCGGCGATCATGGTGTAGAACAACCGACCGGCAGGCGTGCTCGTGTCAATGGACTCTTGCAACGAGATCAGATCGGTTCCGCACGACTGAAAGATTTCGGAGAACTCCAGAAGCTCCCTGGTGTTGCGAGCAAGTCTCGCGAGTTTCGAAAAAATGAGTCCCTGGATGTGCCCGGTTCGAATATGCTCCAGCATCAACTGGGTCTCAGGACGGTCCATGACGGACTTGCCGCTGACGGCGTCCAGGCGATACACCTCAACAACCGTCCAATCTCGGGATTCGGCATACGCCCGCGCTCGCCGTTCATGGTGCTCTGGACTTTCACCCCTGACTTGGTCTTCAGTAGAGACGCGAATCCAGATGCCAACCCGCTTCTCGCCGTCAGACTTGCCTTTCGTGATCATCAGTCTGCGCCTCGCTTCTTCTGCTTCCGTTGAGCCATCGTCTTGGCGATGATCTCTGCCACCACCCGTTGTCTTTCCTGTTTGTCCTGTTCGCTCACTGCTTTATGCTTGCGCGCTACATCGTATCCACGCACGGTCCCCGCTTGGGCTTTACTCGCAGCCGCTTCCTCTTTCAGGTAAAAGATTAAATCCGGAACTGTGAGGCAGTCGATTCGTTCCAATTCGGCTGCCGAGAAGGTCTCTTCCAACCGTCTTTTTAGGGTACTCAACCGTTTGGCTTCCGCAACGATCAGGAACACTTCGTCGTACTTCTCCGTCTCGAGATACTTCCGAAGTTTGCCAAGTTCATACTCAGTCGTGGAGGTCACCGTGATCTCGCAAGCGATGGAGCGTTTGCCTAATTCCAGGACCACGTCAGCGCTACCGCCCGCGTCCAGTTTTCGTTCGATACTGACGCGGAATCCGAGTTCTTCTCCCTCAAGTTTAATCAGCTCCTGAAGGCGCTTATGTTCCGGTCCGCCCCTGCCGGGGCTTGAGGGGGGTTTGGGAACATACACGGGTGGTTCCACTGGTGCGACAGCGGGTGGAGGAACCGGCCGGGAAGGAGGCTCTGGCGGACGAGTCTCCCGCGCCGGTTCAGGTTCCACCGAATCGGGTTGTGGTGCGGCCGCTTCGGGCTCCGGCTCTGCGGCTTTCTTCCTTCGGCGCGGCTTCGGATCGAATTCCTCCTCAAAGGCTCCGCCTGACTCGTCTTCGTACTCCTTGGCAATCTCCCTCGCGATTTCGGCCCGCGACCGGCAATAGAGGTTGTGGGTCCGGGTGGTCACATACTCATGGTTCCATTGCACGCGGTCTTCGTTGAGCGGCGGTAAAGACGGGACCGACAGATTGAAATCGTTGTCCGCTCGTTCGATTCGGGCGATGGCCTCTCCCACGCCCAGATTCCGCAAGTCGGAGCTCTCGAAGGTCGAGAAACCATCGTCCAGTTTCCGAGCGTCCTGGTCATCGACGCGGAAGCAGACGCGGGTGAACGGGTGGGTGAGGACCGCACTCGCCAAATCCGATCCGCCCAGTTGGTGGAGTTCCTGGTGGGCGAGAATCAATCCGAGTTTGTATTTTCGAGTGCCCGACAGAATCGCGTTCATGGAGGGGGTGACGAAGTTGTGGCACTCGTCGATGTAAAGGTAGAAGGGGCGGCGGTCGGATTCTCTCAAGTCCTGACGTGACATGGCGGTTTGCTGAAACTTCGAGACCAGAAAACTCCCAAGAAGATAGGCATTCTTTTCCCCGATGGCTCCCTGGGAGAGTCGCGCCAAGAGGATCTTGCCGCTATCCATGATGGATCGGAAATCGAGTTTGCTCTCCTTTTGCGCCATCATGTCTCGAATCGGTTTGAGCGAGAAGAAAGCATTCAGCCGCGTGAGAATGGAGGCGTGAGGTTTCCCAGAAAGTTGCGGAAACTCCTTGCGCCAATAGTAGACCAGTTCGGGTTCCTGGACCGTTCGGAGGAATGCGTTTCGGAAGTTCTTGTCCACAAGGAATCGTCGCAGGTCTCGTAGCGTCCCACCTTCGCTGCTCTCAAGAAAAGCAAGAATCGCATTGCTGAGCACCGACGTCATTTGGTCGCCCCAGCTCGTGGAGAGCCGTTGAAACGCTGACACCAGGTCCGAAGAGAGGAGGGTTTTTTCGATTTCGGAGTGCGCGGTCAGGATGTTCAGCCCGACGGAATACTCGTAATCGGAAGGGTCGACGAGAATGATGTCGTCAAGCCGTTCTTGAGGCGCGTACCCGATGATCTGGTCAATCAAGTCGCCGTGCGGATCGAGGACGGCGAAGCCGTTTCCCTCCTTCATGTCCTGACGAATCATTTGAAGTAGAAACGTGGACTTGCCGGTGCCGGAAGCGCCAATCACATGCATGTGACGGCTGCGTTGCTCGGGGGAGAGGGAGACTTGGGTGGTTTTCCGTTGATGAGTGTTCTCGCCAAGGACGAAGGAATGGCCCTTGGCGATCTCCGGCGATGCCTTCGTTCGGCCGATTTGCTTGCGAATCTTCGGGGACCGGACCGAGGCGGAAGGGAGGTGGGCCAGCGATGCGAGTTCCTCGGCGTTCAAGATCATCCCGCAGCGGTGCGAGCGGCGCTCGAACAAGTCCTCTTCGTGTTCGTCATCAGGGTACATCTGGTTCGTCAGAGGAATGAGTTCGTTTCCATCCCCACGCGAGTACTGGCCAAGCGCCCCCCCAATGCCTCTGACCACTTGCCACGACCGCCGGTTGTCGGCCCCCGCCATGGCGACGCGAACCACCGCCGCATAGAGTGGGGAAGCCATCTTCTCTTGAGTTAGGAGGAGCATATTTTGGTCCTCAAAGACCGAATCACCCTCCCAGTCGGTGACCGCTCTCAAAGTGCTCTTGGCCCAGGGATGTTGAACCGCCTGAAAGACAACCTGGAAAACAGCCGTCTCGTCGTCGCGTAGGCGACCCATGGCCCCCACAATGGATGTGAGCGGATCGGGATCGAATGCGGAGATCGACTCCAGTGGGACCATGAACTCCTGCGAGAGCCCGAAATCCACAATCACGGCGTGGCGTCGGCGCATCCGGCTCCAAAGGGATTGCAGCGCTCCCGTCTGCTCGTTAAGGAGGCAATCCGGAAAGTGGCTCTCAAGTTGTGGGGAGACTTGGGGTAAATCAGAATCGCTGCATACGACCTGCACGCTGATCGTCTCCGCCGTTCCGATGATCTCGAAGGCAAGAGGGTCGTGGCAGTGCCGCAGGCTCTGAATGAACCTCAGCCACCCGTCCTTAGTGACCTTGAGCGATGCGGGAATCGCGATGTCGATTTCAATCAGGAGTCGAGGGGAATCGATGATTTCCGGATCGGGTTCCTCGATCTCGTCATAGTCCGAAACCTGCGGCTCCGGTTTTGATCGCGACCAACCTGTCCCGATCTTTTCGACGAGACGACTGAATAAGGTATGATGCCGCCCGTCGTCAACGGCGCGGGGTGGCTCAGGCAGTTCCCAAGTGAAGGGACGGAAAGGCGGCTCCAGTTCAACGGGCGCGTCGTAGAGAACCCACCCTCTGCCCCGGTGCTCCCAAGAGTAGAAATGGTAAAGCAGCCGCTCCGCGAGACTCATCGAACCAGGTCTGAAGGACGAGACAGGGGAGGAGTCGGAGGCCATGATTCATCACCTCCTGAAGAAGTCCCGATTGATTGGTTTCCGCTCCGAATCACTCATGCGAGGAAGACTCTTGGCGTCGGTGAGGGCATCGATAACCTCAAGCACCGATGAGTGGACCGATGCTTGAAACATGAGGGCCGTGTCGTATTCAAAGTACGAGATTCCGCGTTTGAAGACATTCCAGATGCCGCCGAATAGGGTGAGGCCGAGGAGGAACTCTTCCACCTCCACGGGGCCCCTGAACCCGCCAGCACGAACAAAAACCCAGATGAGCAAGAGGGCTCCAATGAGAGCGGAACCCCCTTTGGCGACACCCCAGTATTGAGCGACGAAGAAGTAAAAAAAGAACGCGGTCGTCGCCATCCCGATCAAATGAAAGATCGTGAGCGTGGGACGGAGCATGACCAGCCACGCGGAAAAGAAAAAGTCTCTGCCGAATGGCGCGGCGCAGATGTCATAGACGAGCCGCCTCCGCCCAATTCGTAGGTACTCGCGATCCGCGCTCAGAAAACTCCCCTCTTTCCAGATCACACGCGAGACCTCCAGTCCGGGGATTTCATGTTTGGCAAGAGCGGCTTCGACGGATTGGTAGAACTCCGAAGGGGACGTACTGAAATGGGTAAAGTACTTCGGCCAGCGGGAGATGAGTTCCGCGCCCCTGGTCTTTTTCCAACCTGGTTCCATGAGATGCCTCCACAAGCAAGAATCGAGCAGCCTGGCAGCAGGAGGGCAGCAGAATGAGGAGGTTACCATTACTCGAAGGAGACGGGTACGGGAATTGTTGTCACACCCCTGGAATAGAGTCGGAACCGGTCCAGGATGAGAACCAAAGGTTGCAAAAGTTCTCGAATTTGACACAATGGGCGAACTAATGGCTAGAAAAACCGGCTCGAAAAACAACAGCAAACCTTCCAACGGGGCCAACCTCGGCTTCGAGGCCGCCATGTGGGCGGCGGCGGATAAACTCCGGGGCCACATGGACGCCGCCGAGTACAAGCACGTCGTCCTCGGGCTGATCTTCCTCAAGTACATTTCGGATGCTTTCGAGGAGCATCACGCCAAACTTCTTGAGGACCCGGAGGCAGACCCGGAGGATCGCGACGAATACATCGCCCAGAATGTCTTCTGGGTTCCCAAGGAAGCCCGCTGGTCCCAGCTCCAAGCAAACGCCAAACAGCCCACCATCGGCAAGTTGATTGACGACGCCATGATCGCGGTCGAACGCGAGAACCCCGCGCTCAAAGGGGTGCTGCCCAAGGACTACGCCCGTCCCACGCTGGACAAGCACCGGCTTGGAGAATTGATCGACTTGGTGGGCAACATCGGGCTGGGCGACAAGGAAAGCCGTTCCAAGGATATCCTGGGCAGGGTCTACGAATACTTCCTCTCCCAGTTCGCCAGCGCCGAAGGCAAGAAGGGCGGCCAGTTCTACACGCCACGCTGCGTCGTGCAGGTGCTGGTGGAAATGCTTTCTCCTTACAAGGGGCGCGTGTTCGACCCGTGCTGCGGTTCGGGCGGGATGTTTGTCCAGAGCGAGAAGTTCGTGGAGGCCCACGGCGGCCGGATCGGGGACATCAGCATTTTCGGTCAGGAGAGCAACCCGACCACCTGGCGGCTGGCCAAGATGAACCTGGCGATCCGTGGGATCGAGGGCAACCTCGGCCCAGAGAACGCCGACAGTTTCCATCGCGACCTGCACCCGAGCCTCAAGGCCGATTATGTCCTGGCTAACCCGCCGTTCAACGACAGCGATTGGGGCGGGGACCGGCTTCGTGAGGATGTGCGATGGAAGTACGGGACGCCCCCGGCTGGCAACGCCAACTACGCCTGGGTCCAGAATTTTATTCATCACCTGTCGCCGACCGGGCTGGCCGGGTTCGTTCTCGCCAACGGGAGCATGTCTTCCAATCAGTCCGGCGAGGGGGAGATCCGCAAGGCCATCATCGAAGCCGATCTGGTGGACTGCATGGTGGCGCTGCCGGGGCAGTTGTTCTATTCGACCCAGATCCCGGTCTGTTTGTGGTTTCTCCGCCGAGACAAACGCCGGTTGCCCGCGCATTCCGGGGGCGAGGCCGCCGACCGGCGCGGGCAAACCCTGTTCATCGACGCCCGCAAGATGGGCCGGTTGATTGACCGCGTTCATCGCGACCTGGACGAGGCGGACATTCAAAAGATTGCCGGGACCTATCATGCCTGGCGCGGCGATGCTCCCTCTCCCTCGATGGGAGAGGGCCGGGGTGAGGGTGCTTCTGGCCGGGGCGCGGGTGTTTACGAAGACATTGCCGGGTTCTGCAAAAGCGCTTCGCTGGACGATATCCGCGGGCACGGGTTCGTGCTTACGCCGGGGCGGTATGTCGGAGCCGCCGAGGTCGAGGATGACGGCGAGCCGTTCGAGGAGAAGATGGCGCGGCTGGTCGAAACTTTGGATGGGCAGTTCGCGGAATCCGCCCGGCTCGAAAAAGAGATCCGGTCGAACCTAACCAAACTGGGGTTTGCGTTCAAATCATGACTTCGGAATCGCTCAATCCCGCCGCCCGATTGCGTTCGACCCTTCGAAAAGGGGATTTTCGACGAATCCACAGTTTTGATTTCCGGGCCTTGCAATCGGGTATCCGATCGGGTATATTTCAAATACGACTTACTCCCCACTGGACTTGCCGAAAGGCCTCCAGTGGGGTTTTGCTTTTTAAGGGGGTTCGTTATGGCGACTGAACCCTCCATCAAGCGAGCCTGCGCCTTCTTCGACGGCCAGAACCTCTACCGGACGGCCAAGACGGCGTTCGGTCACCACTTCCCGAACTACCAGCCCCTTCAACTCGCTCAGGCCGTCTGCGCCCTGAAGGGGTGGACCTTGGCGAGCGTTCATTTCTACACCGGCGTTCCCGATGTCGCCGACGATCCCCAATGGAATCACTTCTGGACCAACAAACTTCGAGGCATGGGGAAGTGCGGGATCAAGACTTATTCGCGCCCGCTGCGGTATCGCAACCAGACCGTGCGTCTTCCTGACGGAACGGAGCACACCTTCCTGGTCGGTCAGGAGAAGGGGATCGACATTCGGATCGCACTCGATGTGGTGCGGATGGCGCGGTCGCGCGATTACGACGTGGCGCTGATCTTCAGCCAGGACCAGGACCTTTCGGAAGTAGCGGACGAGGTCAAGCAAATCTCCATCGAGCAGGACCGCTGGATCAAGGTCGCTTCCGCTTTCCCGTTCAGTCCCACGACCACCAACCGACGCGGCATCAACGGAACCGATTGGATCAAGATCGACCGGGCGATGTACGACTCGTGCTTGGATGGGAATGATTACAGGGTGAAAACGTAATATGAGCACCTCATCCTCACGATTAGAAAATGCTGAACTCAACGGATGGCGACCTGGTACGGTCGGCGGATTGACAGATAACTTCGACGGTCAACGCATCCCAGTGAAAGAGGCGGATCGAAAACCCGGCCCATATCCATACTATGGGGCTTCGGGAATTGTAGACCATGTGGACCAGTACATTTTCGATGGGGAATATCTGCTTGTTGCCGAGGATGGAGAAAATCTGAAGACCCGGAAAACTCCGATTGCGTTTCTCGCAGACGGTAAATTCTGGGTGAATAATCATGCCCATATTGTCCGAGGAAACTCCGAGAACGACACTCGTTTCCTCATGTATGCATTGAATAACGCTGACATCAGCGGGTATCTCACGGGTTCCACCATGCCCAAGCTAACACAGGGCAACCTAAATCGCATTCAACTGAATATCCCACCCCTCCCCGAGCAGCGGGCCATTGCGCACATCCTGGGGACGCTTGACGACAAGATCGAGAACAACCGGCGGATGAACGAGACGTTGGAGGCGATGGCGCAAGCCCTGTTCAAGTCGTGGTTCGTGGACTTCGATCCCGTCCGCGCCAAGATGGAAGGCCGCCCCCCCGTCGGCATGGACTCCGAAACCGCCGCGCTGTTCCCGGACCGCCTCGTCGATTCGGAGATCGGGGACATCCCGGAGGGGTGGGGGGTTGAACCAATCGGGGACCTTGTTCGAGTGGTTGGCGGCGGAACCCCAAGTACAAAGAATCCGGCCTTTTGGGATGGAGTCCTCCACTTTGCTACACCGAAGGACCTGTCATCTCTAACCTCACCAGTGCTCTTGGAAACCGAAAGGAAGGTCACCGACGAGGGTCTGCAGAAAATCAGTTCTGGACTCTTGCCAGCGGGAACAGTGTTGCTCTCTTCTCGCGCCCCAATTGGATACCTGGCAATCACAGAGATCCCCGTGGCAGTAAACCAAGGCTTCATCGCGATGGTCTGCGACGGTCCTCTTCCGAACCTCTATGTTCTGCATTGGACGAAAGAGAATTTAGAAGTAATCCTCTCCAAAGCCAATGGATCGACTTTTCAGGAGATCAGCAAAGCAAATTTTCGACCAATACCCGCGCTCGTGCCGCCAAGCGAGATCTTTGACGAATTCATCAAGACCGTCGGACCACTCCATAATCTGATCGTGGAGAACTTGCAGTCGTCGAACACCCATTCCGTCGCCCGCGACAGGCTGCTGCCGAAGCTGCTTTCCGGGGAGATTCGGGTGAAGGATGCGGAGGGGTGGGGGGAGAGTCGGCCAATATGAGTTCGCTTAAGGCCATCGAGAAGACGCAACTCGAGAAGTTCCTTGGGATGGAGTCAGGCTATGTTCTCGACTTCACCAATCGAACTTTCCAAGACTTTGTGCGCGATGTGGCGGGAATCGACATTTATTCGGATGAATATGCGGTCAACGGTGACTCTAAGGCCAAGCGGTTTCGGGCATTCTGGGAGAGAGAATCGGATACGACAGTCGCTAAGGTTCTTTCTGAGTTCCTGAACTATTGGCGGCTTCAAACCCCTAACCCTACCCCTGAGGAACGAGTCCTTTCCGAGCACTGCCACCAAATCATTCAACGATTGTCTGGGCAGACTATTGCGTCGACGGTAAGTGAAGAAAGTTTCCTAAAGATGGGTTGGGGAGACATCTCACTGAAAGACGCTACGACAGACCACACTCTGCTCCCGATCCTCGAATCCCGCTTTGAAGAGGCGAAGCATTGCCTTGAACACAAAGCCCCGCTCGCCACAATCTTCCTGTGCGGAAGCATCCTGGAAGGCTTACTGCTCGGAACAGCAAGCGACAACCCCGCCGTTTTCAATAGCGCAAACAGCAGCCCAAAAGACTCCTCGACCGGGAAGGTCAAGAAGTTTCCGGATTGGCGTCTCGCCGAATTGATCGAAGTGGCGTGTGAGGTGAAGTTTCTTACGCTAGACGTTAAAAAATTCAGTCATGCACTTCGAGATTTTAGGAATTACATTCACCCTCATGCTCAAAGGGTCTCCGAATTCAACCCCGACAAGCACACGGCGGAGATTTGTATGCAGGTCCTGAAGGCGGCCGTGGCGTGTCTCTCCAAAAAGAAGAAATGAGTCGCTTCCACCCCACCTTATTGGACGGCGCGCCTGCACCTGGAGAGGGGATATGAGCATCCCGATTGTACTCACGGTGTTGGCGGTTTTACTTGGTTATTGGCTGCGACGGGTGCGACGCAAGGGAGAGTCACCAGAGGGTCAAGAAGTAGGTCGCTGGCAAGGGATTCATATCCCAAGGGAAAAACTTAATAGGACAACCGATCGAAACCTCCTGGGACGTGAATTGGAACGTGAAGGAAAAGAGGAAGAAGCTCGACTGCTTTACGAAGCCAATCTTGCTGAAGGGGATATTGGATCGCATCCCTATGAACGCCTCCGCATAATCTACTCCAGGCGCAAGCAATACGAAGAGGCGCTGCGAGTTTGTGAAGCATTCCTGAAAGTTCCCCAGGAGCCAAAGAAGCTTGAAGCCTTTCGGCAGCATGCCGAGAAGCTTCGGCTTAAGATTGACAAAGAGGGCGCGAGATAAAGGACCAGAAGGATGACCGAAACCTTCAACATCTACTGGGACGAAAGTTGCCACCTGGAGCATGACGGCATCCCGGTGATGGTGCTCGGTGCGGTCTGGTGCGCCGCCGACCGAGCCCACGCAATATCCCGGCGCGTCCGCGACATCAAGGTCAAACACGACCTTTCCCCCCACTTTGAAATCAAATGGACCAAGATTTCCCCGGCGAAGAAGGACTTCTACCTGGATCTGGTGGATTATTTTTTTGATGAGGACGATCTTCATTTCCGCGCGGTGCTGGTTCCCGACAAGGGAATCCTCAAGCACTCGGAGTACCATCAAAACCACGACGAATGGTACTACAAGATGATGTTCACCCTGCTGGAGCCGCTCATCGATCCCGTCCAGCGATACCGCGTCTATCTCGACATCAAAGACACCCGCAGCGAGGAGAAGCGCGCCAAACTGGAAGAGGTTCTGCGGAACAAACGGTACGACCGCCAAGGCCGGGTGATCGAACGGGTCCAGCAGATTCGGTCCCATGAATCCGAGCTGATGCAGATGGCGGACCTTTTGATCGGCGCGATTCAGTACGCAAACCGGGAACTGAAGGGAAACTCAGGGAAGCAAGATGTAGTGGATGCGATCAAGAGGAAATCGGGAAAGAATCTGAATCAGACAACCTGGCTACGGGAACAAAAGTTGAACCTGCTCCGGTGGGAATCTGCGGGAGACCGGGCGTGAGCGGGTACCCGGACTGGCTTCCTCTGTTGGATTTATTGGAGGACCACGAAGGTTCTTGGGATCAATACCTGGATTGGGTCTACCAACGGTTCCGTAAAGACCTGATTGAGTCACAGCCGAAATTCCTAAACTGTTGGGTGCGGTGCCCTACGGAACCTGTAATCGAGGGAAAGGAAGGCACATTCTGGCATTGCGTTTCGGAGGGACTTGAAGAAGACCAACGAACCCCGGACATTCGGCGAATGGAAAGGATTTCATGGATACGGGCGATCCTTGACCATGCGACCGATCCAGCGGTGGAGTGCTGGACAAACCTAAGAGGCACATCGACTCACCACTTGGTTTGGTTCAAAGAGGAGTACCTGATCGTCCTGAAAGAAGTCCTCAGGAAACGCGACAACTTTAGATACTTCGTCCTGAAGACGGCATATTGCACGACGAGTGAAAGAACGGTTGCCACTCTGAGGCGGGAAAGAGACGCCAGTGGGCTCTACTGAGCAAAAACGACAGACGCCATCTCCGAGGAAATGGCGTCCATTACTCCTTCCACACTTGGTGGATGAGCTGCTTACAGTATCGGTTACCGAGGCCGCGCCGTCAATGAGGAATCGGAGAAAACTTGCGCGATGGAGTATAAACTCAAGCGAAAGAATGGGTTGCGGCGGTCCCCAGACTCGATTTGACAAGGGACCCCAAAGGCTTCACATTGGAAGGAAATCATGGCCCCATTGACCGAATCCACCGTTGAAGAAGCGGCCCTTTCCTGGTTTTGCGAACTGGGCTATTCGACGGTTCATGGTCAGGAGATCGCGCCGGGGGAGATTCACGCCGAGCGGACCGGGTTTGGGGATGTGGTCCTCAACAACCGCCTCTGGATCGCCCTGGCCCGGCTCAACCCGCAGGTTCCCAATGCCGCCCTTGAGGAAGCCGTCCGCAAGATCACCGTCCCGCAGTCTCCCTCCCTGATCGCCAACAATCGCGCCTTCCATAAGATGCTGGTCGACGGGATCGCCGTCGAGTGCCGCCGCGAAGACGGCAGCGTCGGCGCGGAGATCGTTCGGCTGCTGGACTTCGCCGATCCCGAAGCCAACGACTGGCTCGTGGTCAACCAGTTCACCGTGATCGAGAGTCGACACAACCGGCGGCCCGATGTGGTCGTCTTCGTCAACGGCCTTCCCCTCGCCGTGATCGAACTCAAGAACGCGGCGGATGAGAACGCCGACATCTGGGCCGCGTTCAATCAACTGCAGACCTACAAACAGCAGATCCCTTCGCTGTTCACCTACAACGCCGTCCTGGCCGTCTCGGACGGTCTCGAAGCCCGCGTCGGCACGATCAGCGCCGACCGCGAGCGGTTCATGCCCTGGCGCACCATTGAAGGCGAAACGCTTGCCCCCGCCTCTCTCCCGCAACTGGAGGTGCTGCTGCGGGGGGCCTTCGACAAGCGGCGCTTCCTCGACCTGGTCCGCCATTTCATTGTCTTCGAGGAAGACCCCAACAACGGCTCCCTGATCAAAAAGATGGCCGGGTACCACCAATTCCACGCCGTCAACAACGCCGTTGAGGAGACCGTCCGGGCCTCGCTCCCGACCGGAGACAAGCGTGTCGGCGTGGTGTGGCACACCCAGGGCTCTGGGAAGTCTCTCACCATGGCCTTCTACGCCGGGCGGCTGGTGGTGGAGCCGAAGATGGAGAACCCGACTCTGGTGATCCTCACCGATCGGAACGACCTCGACGGTCAACTTCATGGGACCTTCTCACGGTGCGCAGAACTCCTGCGCCAGAAACCGGTGCAAGCGGAGAACCGGGACCACCTGCGGGAACTGCTCAAGGTCGCCAGCGGGGGAGTGGTGTTCACGACGGTTCAAAAGTTTTTCCCCGAAGGCAAAGGCGAACAGCACCCGCTCCTCTCGGATCGCCGAAACATCGTTGTGATCGCCGATGAAGCCCACCGCAGCCAGTACGATTTCATCGACGGGTTCGCCCGCCACATGCGGGACGCCCTCCCGAACGCCTCGTTCATCGGGTTCACCGGGACGCCGATTGAATCGACGGACGCCAACACGCGGTCCGTGTTCGGCGATTACATCAGCATCTATGACATTCAACGAGCGGTGGAAGACAAGGCCACTGTTCCCATTTTCTATGAGAGCCGCCTCGCCAAGTTGTCGCTTGCCGAAGAGGAGAAACCGCGCCTCGACCGCGACTTTGAGGAAGCGACCGAAGGGGAGGAACTGGCTCACAAGGAGCGGCTCAAGACCAAGTGGGCGGCGCTTGAATCCATCGTCGGTTCGGACCGAAGGGTTCGGCTGATCGCCGAGGACCTGGTGAAGCACTGGGAGACCCGGCTCGAAGTGATCGACGGCAAGGCGATGATCGTCTGCATGAGCCGCCGAATCTGTGTGGAGGTCTACGAAGCCCTCCGTCGCATCCGGCCCGAGTGGCACGATGACGATGACGATCAGGGCGTGATAAAAGTGGTGATGACCGGCGCGGCTCCGGACCCACTCGAATGGCAAATGCACATTCGCAACAAACCGCGTCGCGACGCCCTGGCCGCCCGGTTCAAGGACCCGAAGGACCCATTCAAGATCGTGATCGTGCGGGATATGTGGCTTACCGGGTTTGATGCGCCCTGCCTTCACACGATGTACATGGACAAACCGATGCGCGGTCACGGGTTGATGCAGGCCATCGCCCGAGTCAACCGAGTGTTCCGGGACAAGCCGGGCGGCCTGGTCGTCGATTACCTCGGCCTCGCCCCGGAACTCAAGCAGGCGCTCGCGACCTATACCGAAAGCGGTGGAGCCGGAGAAACGGCCATCGACCAGGAGCAGGCCGTCGCCGTCATGATGGAGAAGTACGAAGTGTGCCGCGACTTCTTCCACGGTTTCGACTGGAGCGGCTGGGCCAGGGCAAACGCCTCGCAGCAGGTCACACTCCTCGCCGCCGCCCAGGAACATATTCTGGAGAACTCCCGGAAGGACTCGACTCCGGACGACTACAAGAAACGATTCCTCCAATCGGTGACGGAGCTGTCGAAGGCGTTCGCGCTTTCGGTGCCGCATGAGAAAGCCCTTGAGATTCGCGACGACGTGGGATTCTTTCAGGCCGTACGGGCGGCGCTCGCCAAAGGTGAGGAACGGGGGAAGTCTCGGTCGGCGGAAGACATCGAATCCGCCATTAGACAAATCATCTCCCGCGCTGTGGCGTCCGATGAAGTGATCGACTTGTACGCCTCAGCAGGAATCAAGAAACCGGACATCTCGATCCTTTCGGAAGACTTCCTTGCGGAGGTCCGGGATATGCCGCACAAGAACCTGGCGGTGGAACTCCTCCGAAAACTCCTGCAGAACGAACTCAAGGTGCGAGAGAGGAAGTTCCTCATTCAATCGCGCTCGTTCGGCGGCCTCCTCGAACAGACGCTACGCAAGTACCAGAACCGCGCCATCGAAACGGCTGCCGTCATCGAAGAACTGATCGAGCTGGCCCGCGATATGCGGGAAGCCGCCAAGCGCGGTGAAGAATTGGATCTTTCCGAAGACGAACTCGCCTTTTATGATGCCCTTGAAGTGAACGACAGCGCCGTCAAGGTGCTCGGCGAGCCGACACTGAAGATCATCGCCAAAGAACTTGTTGACGCGATTCGACGAAACGTGACGTTCGACTGGACGGAGCGGGAGGCTGTGAGGGCGCGCTTGCGGATCATGGTCAAGCGCATTCTCAAGAAGTACGGCTATCCGCCCGACATGCAGGAAAAGGCGACGCAGACGGTGCTGGAACAGGCGAGTCTGCTGTGTGTGGATTGGGTGGGGTGAGACTGCGTTGAATCGATTGATCCAGCCGTGCCGCTGTCCGACCTCACGGATCAGGCGGTTTGTACGAGTGTAAGCGCTCCAGTGTCACAGTGGTTGTGACGGTGGGGAACGGACACTCCCCGGTGAACCCCCAGCGCGGCACCCAGGAGGCGTCCGGGCGGGACACATAGAACGTGAACACCCGCGTGCTCACCACGAAGTAGATCGTGTTCCTTCCCGGCTGGAGACCGGGCGGAAACAAGACGTGCCAGGCCGCGAGGAAGAGGGCCACGATCCCGGCCACCGCCAACCGCTTCATTCCCGCGCTCCCTTCGCTCTTCGGACTTCGCACCCCGCTGCCTCACCGTAGGACGGTCGGTGTCGGCGTCGCCCGGTGCCACCGCTCCATGAGGAGGAGCAGGTCTCTCGCGTCCACCAATCCGTCGTGATTCAGGTCGGGATCGGGGGTCAAAGTGGGAGAGGTTGTCGCCGTAGGGGTGACCGGCTCCTCTGTGCCTGTGGCTGTGGCGGTAAATGTGCCGGTGGGCGAGAGTGAAGGCGTGGGTGTAGGACCGCCCTCACACGGTCCCGAGATTACGGTTTCTCCCGTGACCGAAACATCCTCAGGCACAGCCAGTGTTCCCATGAAGGTCACTTCTCCTGTTGCGTCCACGGGTATCGTCAGACTGTACGTGACCGCTTGCGGAGGTGGGTACACCCCCAGCCCCTCGATAAAACTCCACCGGACTTTCCCGCCGCTGAAGTTCCCTTGGTCTGAGATGAACGAGGGATCCCACCCTTCTGGAACCCGATCCTCCAAGAGCACCACTTGAGGCGGGGGTTCAGGAAGGATTAGGTCAATGGAAATGGAGGCACTCCCGCCTGGAGCATAGCAGTCGGGTAGGTGTCGGATTGCCGCAACGTCGAGTGGACACACCTCTCCAAGCGAACTCTCACCGCCCACAGCGGTTTCCTCCGGCGTGGCCAGGGTTCCGGTGAAGGTGACCGTCCCAGTCGCCTCAGCGGGAGGAACCACCACATAGGTCACGGAAGGCGGTGGCGGATGATTGCCCAGCCCTTCCACGAAACTCCACCGGACCTTGCCTCCCGAAAAGACGCCACCGTTCGTGGCGGCTCCCGCCTCAACAATCCACCCGGCCGGAACCTCATCTTCCAAGAGAACCACAGACGGCGGCTCGCCGGGGAAGGATAGCGTAATCGTCACGTTTAGCGGCGTTCCCACCGCATAGCAGTCCGGAAGCACACGCACGGCTGAGGGCGCGTCCACCTTCGCGCTGGAAGGCGAAAAGAGCGTAGCTCTTCCCGTCCCTTTCGCCTGAGGACAGGGAACGCTGTGGTATCCGGCTCCGGTGTGTTCATAGCACTCGCCGTTCCGCCACAGGAAGAGAGCCTCGGCCGTGAGACCGATGGGACAATCCTCATCCCCATTCCTCCAACACTGAAGGTGGGAAGCGGCCTCCCCGATGCCGATCCGGAAATCCCCGTTGGTGTCGGCGGGGTGCGGTCCGTCTTCGGAGAGCGTCCCGGTTGCGCTGGGACGTGCGGTGGGTGAAGGGGAGTGCGTTTCCGTGACGGTGACCGTGGGGGTGGACGTGCCGGTCGATGAAGGCGTTGCGATCAGCGTGGGAGTGGAGGAAGGAGAGCCGCTTGCGGTCGAGGTTGGCGTCGAGGGTGGAGTCTCCGTCTGTGTGGGGGTCCACGTTCCGGTGGCGGTCTCCGAAGGGGTGAGAGTGTCCGTGGGAGAGGGAGTTGCCGTTGCGGAAGGGGTTCCGGTCTGTGTGAAAGTCTGGGAGAAGGTGGGCGTCAGGGTGGCGGAGTTGCTTGCTGTGGCCGTGGGAGAAGGAGTGCTTGTGGCGGTCGGCGTGACTGTTGCGGTCGGGAAAGGCGTATCGGTTAAGGTGTACGTCGGGGTCACAGTCGGTCGTACCCTTCCTTCCCCATGAACACCAAAGGTATAGGACGGCAATGCCGGATCGTTGCTTTCGACAGTGACCGTCGCTTGGTGACTCCCCGCCACCGTGGGATCGAATAGAATCTTGAAAATGGTGTAGGCGCCGACTCCAACGGAGGAAGCTGGTTGGGTATCGATAGAGAAATCTGGACTTCCGGCAATGTGAGCCAGCGGGTCGCCGGTCAAGACGAGCGTCTCGGTTCCACGGTTATAGATCCTGTAGGAGAACAGGGCTTGCCCCGGCTCCCCGACGTAGAAGTACCCGAACTCCGTGTTGTTGTCGATCGAGTATGAGGTGCTTCCCGGAGGAATTGTGTTCCCTCCACCGGTGATTTCAATCGCAGGGGTCGCCGATCCGCCAGAGGTCTCAAAGGACTGGATATCCCCATGCGCCCAACCTATGGCGTTCTGCGCCCATGCGCGGTAGTAATAGGTGGTGGCCGGGTTGAGTCCCGTCAGGTTTGCGGAGAAATAACTTCCCGCCACATTGATCGGTGTTCCATCGACGTTTGTTGCACGGTCCAAGCCAGCGGGATTCGTGCCCCAATCAAAACGGCGGTCCACAATGGCGGACCCGCCGTCGCTCGCGATCCTGCCAAAGACGAGGCCTGAAGCCGCGGTGATATTGATAGCCGTGTCGGTCACAACGGTTGGAGGGGAAGAGCTGGAACCCGTGAGGAGGCTCATCCACGTATCCCAGGGGAGCGGTCCGGGACAGGCGGTGCCGGTCCCCGGCATTTCCATGTGCCCCCGGACACCGGGGAGCGCCCGCGTCTTGGGTATCCCGTACAGGTCGCAAAAGTATCTCGCGAGCGTGGTGGAGGAATTGAGGAGCGCCGGGCTGTTCCACTGGGCCGGGTTGGCGAGCGTCACCTCGTGTTCGACCCCGATGGAGCGGCTGTTGTTGTACGGAGCACTCACGGCCCCCGCGTGATACGCTGTGTCCGCCACTCGCACGCATTGGGTCACCTGCCCGTCTGACGCGCGGATCACGAAGTGGGCGCTCACGCTGCTCTCACAAGTAAGGAACCACGAGATCGCTCCGGCGTACGTCCCGGTTCCGATCCAGTGGTTGACGAACGTATCAATGGAGTGGTTGCGCCCGCTCGTGAAGTTGCAGGACGGTGCCAGGCTCGTGAGCGCGGGAGGGTAGTCGGTGGATTTCTCGTTCGCCTGGACACCCGAGGGGGATGCGATCTTCACGGAGGGGTCCGGCTCGATCCGCACGCTGTCGCCGAAGAGTCGTTTGGTCTCCACTCCCTCGCGCAAGACCCTGAAGTAGGTTTCGGCTTGAAGGTTCCTGAGGTCTTCCGTGGCAAGACCGGAGAAGCGGGCAGCGGGCCCAAGCCAATCCTCAATGCAGGCGAATGAGGACCGCTCCTTCCCCGCATACTCCGCAAGCAGTGCCGCCGCGCCCCGAATGTTCGCTGCAACGTCATCCTTGAGTGTCTGACGGTCCACTCCCAGGAGTTTGGCCGCTTCGCCGAGTGTATCGCTGTACGGATTCTCCACGAGGTGCAGGATGCCCCAGCCGCGATCAATGCTCGGCCCGATGTGCGTCCAGTTGGTCTCCACCTGGGCGATGGCCTCAAGGAGCCGCGCTGGCACCCCGAACTCGGTGGCCGCCGAGGCAAACGTCCCCCGCAGGGAGTCCGTGTCCGGCTGCGGCGCGCCGAGGTACTGCTTCCAGAGAGCGACGGTCTGCGGATCACAGCACGCATGGTGGCCGATCTCCTCGGCCACGGCCTCCAACGCTTCAGAGGGATCGGGGACAGGTTGTGCCCCCGTGCGGACGGGGGACAGGAGCGAAACGAGGAGCACAGAGAACTGGAAGCAGACGGGCCGAACCGACATGACGCGACACCTCCACACGCGCGGGGAGCGCGGTGAACCGTGCGGAGACAATGGTGCCCCGCACTGGTGTCACGCCTGACCTGCCCATGGGGGGTACCCAGAGTAAGGAAAGGCCCAATGCGAGGCGACCTCTTGGGTCACTCGCGTGGGTCAATCTGGGTACGATCAGAAGGCAGCGGGATAAACGGCGTCTTCCGGTTCAGTCTTCCTCCATGGGCTTTTCAGGCGTGACGAGAGAAGGGTAGTAGAACTGTGGAGGAGGTTCAAGAGGAATCAGAGAAGAAGAAAAGCGACTGATTCCTCAGTCGCCTCACAAGCCATTCTTTGCCTACAACCCCAGAAGGTACCGGACGTACGTCTCCACCGCGTGCAAGGTTACCGGGCGAACGTTGCCGATCCGCCGTGCAAGGCGTGCCTTGGAGATGGACCGGATGTCTTCGCACTTAATGAAACTGGGTCTGGAAAGATCGCCTTCGGGACGGACAACTTCAATATGAGAACGGATGTTTCGGGCGCGGGTCGTGAGGGGAAGCACCACTACAAGTTCAGCAAGGCTCCGGTTGAGGGGATCGACGGAGAGGACAAGCGCTGGGCGCTTGCCGCCTTGCTCATGGCCCGTCGGTTCTCCCAGATCAACCCACCACAGGTCTCCCCGCTGAGGACTCTCATCCTTCATTCCTTTCCCAGGCCGTCAGCTAGCGTGGCGTCCCACGCCGTGCGTTCCCGCTGCTCTTCCTCCCACGCTTCGGGGTCCTTCCGGAGTGCGGCGAAATCGGCGTTCAGGCCAGCGAGAAAATCCCGTCGGCGGTAGTCTTCGACGGCATGATCCAGCACCGCCTCCATCGGCTCGCCTGTGTCCTCGGCGATCTTCTGGAGGGTGTGGTACGTGTCCTGGCTGACTTGGATTTGAATGGGATGCATGGAACTTCTTGACTCTTGGCTCATGGAGGTCTTCCTCCATTCGACCTTCTGGATCCACTGTACGCTCCACTTGGAGACTTGTCAAAAAATCTTTCTCTGCCCCCCTCCAGAGATTGGCGGGGGGACCTCATCGTGGAATGCAGACGGACAGACTCCTTACACAACAATCACTCTCCTCGGGTCTCTTTTCGTACTCTCGCGCGCGGGTCTCTCTTTAGGATTTTGAGAAACGACCTGTCTTCACTTCCCCCAAGACCAGCTTTTTCCAGCCTTGATAGAAGCCTCGCAAGGCCACTCCTGACGTCCGGATTCCTGTGCAATACCAATTGCGAAGATCTGATTCTAAGAATTTCCGCCAAGCGTTTTGATCCTCGCCTGGACAAGTGAAAGAAGCGCTCAGATGGCTTCTGCTTACGTGGTAGGATACAGGAGGCCATTTGTTTCAGCAGACGCGCGAGAACGTGCCCCCTGGGCGCGTCCTTTGAAGCCTCTCTTTCGCAATTCGCGAGGAGTGTTCTCCATATGACTTCGAACCTCCCGATCCGGCTAGCTCCTGCTCGCTCCTCTAGACCTACTGACAGGTAGAAGAGCAATGCACTGGCCTTGGGCGACATTTCGATGAATCGGTCTCGTACCCATGTCTCAAGGAACTGTTCCATCGGCTCTGGCTCAGCCTGATACAGGGCGATCCCAAGTCCAAGGAGTCCAAGTTCAATGTCTTCCGGACCAGGCATGCTCCAGTGCAAGGTTGACAACGGGCCGTGGACTCCTTGGAATAACTTTGAGCCTGTTGGTGGTGCAGTCGTCCACTTGATGTAGGCTTCCCTTACGGTTTCTTTATGAGATGTTAATCCACAACTGACAAATACTTTCAAGTAATTCCAAAGAGCAGGGATCTCGGATACTGTTACGTGGGGAGAGTTAACAGCCTTCACAATGATTTCCGTGAGGGTAAGATCCCCTTCGGTCCATCTGACTGATTCCAGGAGGCCAGTCGACAATCCGGTATGATGCGTAACTGTCTTTCCATCCCGTCCCAGGATCTCTGTCGCCTGTAGTGTAATCCGTCCCTTGCACCAGTCTTTGAATTCAGGATTCTCAATTGGTAGATCGGCACCATTGCGCTCCAGAAGACACAACATATGCCGACGAAGTGGACTATTGTTAAACTGTCTCACCTGCTGAATGACAGCAGCTTTGAGGTCATCACGCTGTTGCAAGGCTCTATATATTATGTCAAGACGATAATCGTCCATATCAGTTGAAGGAAATCCCAATAGTTGTTGGGCCACCTCAATTGCATTTTCGAGGGGGGCTTTCCAAAGGTAATTCGGCAGCAGATCGTGGGGGTCATTGAGCCAAAATCGCTGATCACGAGCCGCCCTGAGGACTTGACCATGCAATGCTTTACATATATCCTGGGGTTCCTCATAAGAACAGATGATTCTTCCCCAGAAGGATAGCGCAGCAGGTGGAGGCCCTGTAAAGAGTGGAAAGGGATAATCAATTAGTGAGCGGCACCAAGAAATAATCTCCAAGATCATTTCCCTGGGTATAGCATCTGAGATTACCGACAACAATTCCGATACCTCGTTCCAGACAAAGGGTGGCTGCTCTAGACAATCTCGAATGAATGAGAGACGCTTTTCGTTAGGGAAGAAGTCAAGTTCCCAGACAGACTCGACAAGTCGGCGATCCTTCGGATCGAACTCACGCGAAACGACGGCTTGGCGCAACAGAGTTTCAGTGAATTCCACTCGCTGATCGGGGAATCGCGAGACTTCAAGAGCCATATGATACTCGTGTTGCTGTGAAGATATCCAAGAAGCAAGATCCCAAAGTCGCGCCGCATGAATTCCATAGAGCATGGCGAGCCGAAAACCGTGGAACCTCCTCATCGCTCCCTTTGTAGGGTCAGATTGTTCCCAAAGGTTCAGACGAACCGTTCTCAGGTTCTCTTCTAGCCTTGTCTTGAATGTTTCCAAGGGTCTTGTGCCGGAAAGGTATTCAACCCTTGTTAAACCGGGCTCCTGAGGACCAATTTGTTGTCGGCTGAATCGTGTAAAATGGTGGAAGTAAAAGAGCGGGACGGAATACGGCGATTCGAATGGGACCGATGCACAGAGACTCTGAAGTGCGTTGTCCAGCTCCGTGTGTTTACAGTCGATGAAAAGGCTCCATGCGTCTGCGAGCATCTGGATTTCTTTCGGTAGTGCCCTCAGCCACTTTTCGTCAACAGCGTTGCCTGTCGTGGGGAAAAGGACGTTACTCTGAAAGCTAAGCCGATTCAGTGTCTCGGTCAGGCCGCTGGAAACGAGAGGAGGACACTTCTCCGCCCAGTGAACCGCCAACCTACGCCAACTATCGCGCGTCGGATTCCGATACCAGGTGAGTTCCACAAGGAGGGAAAGGAGAGCTAAGTCCTCAACCGCAGAGTTCTCGTGGACCCAATCGAGACGGGCTTTTGACAAATCTTCAAGAATTACTGTTTGGTCCGAAAGGCTTTGTTCGATGAGGGTCTGCGCAGCACTCAAGAACCGATAGACTTCTGAACTCCTCCATGGGTCTGGAACACTGTCAAGCACTTGTCGTGAAAGAGTAAGCATGTACTCATCGAGCATCCAATAGAGGGAGAAGGTGAGCGCCCATCGGATGTCATCGAGAGGAATAGAAATCGGCTTGCCATATTGATCCGGCTTGGCCCGAGCAATCGCGACCGAGCAGAGGTGGTTCACGAGCGCTCCATCACCACTCTGGTGCGCCTCACGTGCACGAGATGCGAGATATAAAAATGCACCACTCGGCGGCACTGTCATGCTTTCTTCTGTCTCGGTCCAAGGCACCTTGAGCGACTCCTGTTAGAAATTCGATAGGAATATCTGTTCATCGGGCGAACGGATTTCCACCCGACCACGTATTGTTCGGAAATCCGTAAGGTCTACTGGTTCAAAAGAGTAGGATCGAGCTCGGTTAAGAACCTCGGGTGGTACACGAGTCTCATCCAGGAGTGCCAACGGCATGAAGGAGCTTAGTAGATTGTAGAGAAGTGACCGCTGCGAACTCAAGCCAGGAACCGTATTCCATCCAGCCAGGGAGTCTGCTTGGGCTTCCGGGCAGTCTGTTGGTGGATCAAACACAAGCCCAAGAAGACCAGCTCCCAACAATCCGAGTTGCGGCGTGTACAGGAGCGCCAAACGAAAGTGATTTCTCAGTGCACAGAAAGCGGGGGCTATCTGGAGGTCTGTGGCGGGTGGCCGGAGGATTCGAACATGAATTCTTCCACCTCGGATCAAGACACGCTCTGAAGTTAAGCTGTGCCTGATCCAATGAGCCACGTTGAGAAGTGTCCCATGTCTATGATTGAGTAAAGTCGAGGTGTCACATCGGTTGCAGTCCTCGTCCATGAGATCGGCCACGGAAAGAACTGCTGCAAGTCCTGGGAGTCTCGCTCCCAAATTCTGAAACCCCGGTTCCCAAGGCCAAAGAGTGTGGGCTTCTGCAACCCTAACGGAGGAGAGGAATATCTCATCTCCAAGTATTTCCCCATAGGATTGGTCTTGGCCGATGAGGAGGCGTCTCAAGAGTCTTTGAAGTCTATTCACATGTGTCTCCCGCACCCATGTGGCCACGTCCATTCCCCCCTTTACTTTCCAGTGAGGTTTCTGGGGGTCGAGATCCTCGGACTTCTGGGAAAGCATCCCGACATCGTGCATCAGAGTGGCAAGGAGGAGAATCGCAGCTTCGTTCTCCTCCAAGACGTCCACCAAAACTGTAACCGCCCGGGAGTCTGGGATAGTCCATTCACTAATTCTGTCGATCAAACTGGACAAGTGCGGAAGGCCATGGTCTGTAAACTCGGGAAGGTGGCAGGATTCTGTCAACCGATAGATGCCTTCCAGGAGGTCCCGGACAAAAATGCTGAGGCGCGGTAGGCGGCAACCTTGCGCCCTACGCCCCAGGGGGCTGGTCAGAATAAAATCCGACGCTTCTCTGAGTCGGACATGAGGGTCCGGAAGTGTTCGAGGCAAGTGTTGGCCCCCAATTACAAACGCTAGACAAGCATTGTGAGGGTGAGGATACACTACATCGGACTATTATTGAAACCCTCAGTTCCACCTTTCAGTTCCTTCGGTTAGGCACTGTATTCCCGTCTCCCCACTAAACCCCCTCGACACCCTCCCGTCGATCAAGAGCCGCAGGTACACCTCCCGGTTGGGGAGCCGGATGAAATCTTCTGCGGAAAACGCCGGGAAAAACTCCTTGGCGAGGTATTCCGCGTCAGCCGGTCCGAGGCGGAAGGAAATCAGGGTCCCCGCATTGCCGAGAATCGCATCCCGGACAACCGGATCGAGTTGGGAGAGGAACTGGTGGGCCAAGACCAGCCCGACGTGGAACTTCCTCAACTCGGACAGCATGGAAGCGAGCGTCCCGGTGGAAAACCCATGGAACTCGTCCATGTACAGGAAGAAGTCCCGGCGCTCACGGTCCGGCGTGTCCCCCCGGCTGAGCGCCGCCGCGTGGAACCCGGCCACGAGCAGGGCCCCCACCAGCCGCGCGTTGTCTTCCCCGATCTTCCCCTTGGCGAGATTGACCAGGACCACCTTGCCTCCGTCCATCACCTCCCGGATTGAGAACGCGCTCTTGGGCTGAGTGAGAATCCGCGCAAGCAGGGGGTCAGCGAGAAAGGCCCCCACCTTGTTCTGAATCGGCGCAATCGCCTCGGCCCGCAGCCGCGCGGGGTAGGTTTCGTACTCCTTGAGCCAGAACCGCCGCAACTGGGCGTTGACAGACCGCGCCGCCGCCTCATGCCGGTACCCCTTGTCGTCAAACAGACGAAGCACGTCGGCAAGCGTGGCTTCAGGTTGATCGAGGAGCACAAGCAGGGCGTTCCGGAGAATGTGCTCCAAACGCGGTCCCCAGAACTCCGGCCAGAGTTTGCGGAAGACTTCCAGGAGCCCGGAAACAGTCAGGGACTTCTTGGCGGAAGAGACCCGTTCCAGCGGGTTGTACGCGAGCGGATGTTCGCGGTCGGGAACATTGAAGTGGATCAGGTCCTCTTTGCGGTGATCGGGGACAGCGGCCAAGACGCGCTCCACAAGATCACCATGAGGGTCAAGCAGGGCGAACCCGATCCCGCGTTCCAGGTCTTGCTTCATCATCGTTTCAAGCAGCGTGGATTTCCCGGTCCCGGTCTTTCCGATGACGTACACGTGCGCGAGCCGGTCCCGCTGTTTGATCCCGAAAAGCCGCCCTTCCCCACGGAAGTTCGTGCGCGCGAAATAGGTCACCGGGTTGTCGGTGTTGTGAGGCATCCCCCCCACTCTCGCACGGCTCCGCTGAGCTGCAAGCGGGTGAAGCATGCGGGGATAGGGAATTCCTCCTTCCATATATCACCCGGTTTTTTTCCGGAGAAAAGCGGGATTCACTCCAGCACGCGCCCGGCCTTTTCCAATTGGGATCATGAGGCTTGTTTACCGCACCCCCATTGCGTTGCCGAGGGCTTTGTGGTTCTTCTGCCGCAGTTCGAAGGTCACACTTCAGGAAAACTGAGGAGATTCGATTTGGCCTATATCTTGCGCATATTAACACTTCTCCACCACAACCTGTGGTGGAAACGTCTCTTAAGCGGAGGTCGAATCATGGGATGGTTCAGTTTCAAGACTGACGGTGGGGTGGCGAAAGAAGACCGTTGGTTGGAGGGCAAAGAGAGTCAGGCTCATACGCACAATGACGGTACTCACGGGACGGATGTCGAGGCGTTCCGGAATACGTATGCCAAGGGAGAAAGGGTCCACAGCGAAAAGGCAAAGGACTACGGAAAGATCCATACCAGGAAGTGAGGCGGCGCAACACGATGGTTGCTCCCTTTCTTGTCGGGAGTAAGATGAGGGGGTGACAATCAAGGAGGCAACATTTCAGGGAGCCAATTGGGAGGACTACTCGGAAGTTGAATTTGCGTGGCTCGATGACACCCTGAGAGGAGGGGGCTTGCCGCGTGAAGATATGCAGACTCTTGCCGACAAGTTTGGACTACGGTTAAGGACACGCTCCGCAGAAGAAATCGGGGATATTCTGATCAACGATATCCCGAAGAAGAAGCTCCTCCCCGCAGTCACGGAAATTGTTGCACGATACCCTTACCTCTATGCGCGAGACGAGTACATCCGGCTCTTTCAATCATTGGTCGCTCTTCCACCCGTTCTCCTACTGAAACTGTTCTTGCGGATCGGAGACAAGAGACTTTCTTCCGTTGTCAAAACCACTCCCTCGGAGTTCAAGCCGAGAGACATCGCTCGGTTTATCCTGAAGCTACATAAAGACACGTCCAAGTGAAGATGCCTCTCAGGCATCTTTCCCTTCCTTTCCCGATTCCCCCCACTCGGTACGCTGGGCGCAGAGTTCTTTCAGAACCCATCACACCCATACCCGAAAGGAGGACCATGTCCATGGTCCAAGCAGCGTACCAGACTCATGTCCAGCACAGCCCCCTCCCGATCCTTGTGGTCACGGAAGCCGAACGCGGGTACGACGTGTTCTCGCCCGACGATCCCCGCACCCACTTCCACGTGGGCGGCACCCCCGCCGCGCCCACCTGCACCTGTCCCGTGTTCCTGCGTCGCTCCGACCCGTTCCACCGCTGTCCCCACATTCTCGCCGTCTTCGGCGGGAGAGGGGGCAGCGGGCAGCCGGTTCCGGAACCCGATTCCCTGGAGGCCGAGGAACGCCTCGCGATCCAGGCCGAGAGTTCCTTCCCCGGCGCGGAGACCCGCCGCGCGATCCCCCAGTTCCCCAGTGACCTCACGATCAAGCGCAGTGTCTCCCCGGACGGCAAGATCGACTCGCTCTCGGTGGAGCTGTCCTGCCCGGTCCACGAGGCCGATTTTGGAGCCACGGTGAACCAGGCCTGCATGGCGCTCGGAATCCAGGACGCCATCGTCCAGACCTTCCTCGCGGACAGGCGCGGCAGCCGAACCCAAGGCAACGGCAACGGACGGCCACCGTCGAACGGAAACACCGGTCCACAGACCGGCGCGTACGGCCAGGGAGGGTCTCCCTCCAACGGCCAGTACCGGCAACAGTCCAACGGCCACCCCGTCCGCGCCACGCTCGTGAGCGTTGGCGGGATGCAGACCAAGTCCGGGTGGAGGCTGTACCTCCTCGTGGACGTGAGCGGCAAACAGTACAAACTGTTCGGGAACCACCAGCAGCTGGCGGAACACCTGGCGAGCGCCGGTCACTCCATCAACCCGGTCCAGATCTACCCGGAACTGAAGTTCAACCTCCCGTGCCAGGTGCTCCTGGAACCGAGCAAGGACGGCAAGTACACCAACGTGGCCAAGGTGTTCCCGGCGTACCAAGAGGGGGTGCCGTACTGATGGTGGCCAACGCAAACGACGACCAACTCCTCCCCCCAAGCGTTCCCCACCTCTCGTATTCGCAGGCCAACAAGTACTTGACCTGCCCGGAGCAGTACCGCCTGTACTACCTCGAACGCCTCCGTCCCACGCAAGAAGCGGCGAGCCTCGTCTTCGGCAACCTGATCCACCAGGCGCTCGCCGCGCTCTTCCAGGAGGGGGCGGACCCGGTGAAGTTCTTCCAGGACGCCTGGGACTGCACCGAGGAGCGCGACCTGCGTTTCGCCTTCAGGGAGAAACGGGAGACTCTGCGCGAACGGGGGACCCTGCTCCTTGAGAAGTTCGTGTCCGAGGAGATCCCCAAGCTCGGCACGGTCCACGACTCCGAGAAGGAGTTCACGCTGACGCTCACCAACCTGGATCTCCCCTTTGTGGGGTACGTGGACCTGGTGGCGGACGTGGACGGGAAACGGACCGTGATTGACTTCAAGACCTCGGGTTCCTCCTACGAGGACCACGAGGCCCTTCTTTCGGACCAACTCACCGCCTACCAATGCGCCGAACCCTTCGCGGAACAGTCCGCCCTGGTGGTCTTTGTGAAGACCAAGGAGCCCAAAATCGAGTGGCACTGGTCCACCCGGACCGGGGCGCAACTGCGGGAATACCTGGAGAAACTGGGGTTAATTGCCCAGGAAATCCACGACCGCCGTTTCTACAAGCGTCCCGGCCAGCACTGCGCCTGGTGCGACTTCCTCGCGGTCTGCACCGGGGACCGGAAGCGGGCCGAGGAGACGCTGCGGAGGGTGTGAGGAGGATTCCCTTTGACCCAGCCTGATGAGGGCTGGGTTTTTGCTCATATCACCATCACTTGGCGAGTGCCCTGTTTTGTACAGAGACATCTTGACTTCCCGTCGGACACTGATCTACCTTCTCCGAATGAATGACTAAGATGGACAATCCCTCGGCTCTGTCGCCACTGAACCAGCTTGCCAGCAACTGACAATTGGGGCACAGATGTCGTAAGGACGCTGACAGTGGCAATATCATTGACTGAGCGTTTTGGCTGGGTGGTATACCTTGATGTCTACGGCTTCACGGCTTTGGTCAAGGGAGGGAACCCAACACAGATCCACGAACGGCTTCTTCAGTGCGAAACCGAAATAACCAGAATCCTGCGAAGATCTGCAGTCAAGAAATTTACCTTCTCGGACAGCACACTCCTCTTCTTTCCAGCCGTTCAGAAGAAGAAATTAGTCGTTCTGAAGCGCTGCCTTGAGTTGGTTGCAGTGGTCATGGGTGTCTTTATTCGGAAACATCTCCCGCTCCGGGGTGGGATTTCATACGGTTCCGTCACATTGGGCGAAGGCTTGCTTATCGGTGAGCCAGTGATACATGCAGTCCAATACGAGTCGATTGTCAATGGTCCCTTTGTTCTCCTGCCCGCGAAGGAGCTCGCCCAGTACAACCCCCTTACCTCCTTCAATCCAGACTTGCCGCCAAACATACTTATAACCCTAAACGATGGCAATTGCATGTCTGGGACCCTTGTGTGCCCATTCCCCAGAGAGGACCTTGCAAACCTCGCTTCCGAGCAATTTATGCATCACTCAGTCCACGGCCCATTCACTGTGGCTAAAATGTGGAAAGATACACTCGACCTCCTTCGCCAGACTTCGCCCTCGACGCCGGAGGTACCATAGTGCGCAACCTGAGGGAATTCATCAAACACTGTATCGATACACCGCTTAAGGACCCCACTTTCATCCTCCCAGATTCTGATGGCTGGATTGACGCGATTGACAAGACTATTCCATCTCCCCACGAAGGAAGCCACGCCCCTCCGAGTGGATCAACACGGGATGAATACGTCCATCGGCGACTAGGACATATTGCAGTTAATCCTCATAACTCAGAAAACACTGAAGCCCTGGTCGCGTCTTATACTTTTCCGGACGATCTTGATTTACCCTCTGTGTACATCAATCGTTCACATGAAGGCGTCAGACTTGCGGTACAGCAACTGGTTCTTATGGCCCTAAGGGAACGAGATTTCATATATGGAACTGACCCTCTGGACCGCACGGGTCGGAAACTTGCTGCTGCTGGCCATGATTTGGTTGTCCTTCATGGCGAAAGGGGTTCAGGCAAAACCTTTTTCCTCAATTATGTACTATCTCATTTCTCTCACTATTTCGATTCCGAAAAAGTCATCTGGGTCCGCCTGAATTTAGTCGAAGATTTTGGCAACAACGACTACCTTCTTCACAGAATCTATGCTCAGGCTACGAAAATCATTATGCGATACTATGATCCACAATCTGATCAGTATCAACAGAAGCCAATTCCCCTATCAGTTTCCACACATCTTTATTCCTGGATTGAAGCCAACAAGCCCAACCGCGACGAGGCTAGTGTTCTCAATCAAAAGGTCATGGGAATGTGTCAAGTATTTCATCATAAGACACGAGATGAGAGAGTTACTCCTAATCTCGTTCCGATGGTTCTTGGAAGAAGGTCCTTCGAATACGCTCAAGAATCAGGGTACTCCTTTATCATCGTACTTGACGGATTGGACCAGTTAGATGCAACTCCTTTTCACAAAAGGAAATTTGAAAATCTGCTCCAATCAACCGATAATCTTGCGAGAGATCAAGCAGCCCTTGGGATGGTATTCCTGGTGGTCACCAGGACAAACACTCTCCGTTCCTTGCCGAATGCCAATATCTCACCGTATATTAATTCAGCAATCATTGAGTGGCGCCTGAAGGAGATCCCACTTGATAGCATCTTGCATGTCCGGACGAGCTTTTTAAAATCCAATGTCGCCAGGCTATCAACCCAGCAGAATTGGGATACGAGTGATTGGCCGCAGCATATCGACGAATTTGTGAATTTCGTATCGCAAGAAATCCGAGGAACGCGCTTTCCTGCTTCGTTCGGAGCAAATAGTAGGGCGCAAATGCAAATTGTGCAACTTATGTATTTCGACTTTCTGGACATTCAGCATGAACGCCCCTATCTTTTGATTGAGTCTGTGGCGAAGGCCGGACTGCGATATCCTCCCAAGCACTACTCCTATTGCATTCCGCCAGGAAGGAGGGAATGGGAGCGAAGAGTTGGTACGCACACGCAACTTGATAATCATCTCCTCCCATTTATTTTCTCGTATCCTGTATTGGACTATTATTCGCATACAGACCCGTCGATTCTTCTACCCCCGCACAGTGCTGGGGTCCTCCTAGGACTTCGCGTGTTGCAGATTGTTGCTGCGCAAGAACATTTATTGAAACAGTCCCCTGTCTGTGATAGGTTGCGTCTCCATGAGTTGACTGAAATGTGTAAACGTCTATTTGATTATCCAAAGTTTTTGACAACACTTTTGCTTGAAGAGTTCGTGGAATATGAATTACTAAGTCTGGCAGGAAATGAAGGGCTTCGAGTTTCGAATACAACCATCTCTCCTCTATATGCTATGCCAAAGCTGTTTCATATGCTCGATCGTTTTATGTATAATCTGGCGTATCTGAACCTTTGTGCTATGAGAGTTCCCTTTTCAATCCGAGCTTTTTCCAAGGAACCATCTTTTGTCCGCTCTGGAACGCTCGACTCGGTTAGGTACACCTCATTGAGGCACGAATCCCAGATGGAAAGAGAAGAGAAACTGTTTCAGTGGGTTACAACGAAGATCTTAAATTCTATAGCACTTTACAGATTGCTTAACAGAATCAATACCACCCAGAAGACGATGTTTGAGGAGAGGCGTAGAGGTCTAAATGAGCGGCTGCAAAGAATTGCTTTGAATGCAAGCACTGGTTTGGAAGGGACGATGTGTGGTATATTCGAATTTCCGAGAGTTATGCGAGATGAACTGTTGGTTCAGTTGAATGCAATAGTGGAACAGCTAGGATACTCACGGCCGGACAGGATAGAGCGACTGAAAGAGGCGCTTAATGACTATTGGCGTAGCTGGGGGGAGGGCGGGAGGTAACATGCGCCAACCGTGAAGGTGTGCAGAAAGGGAAGAGGGCACCGTAACAAGTGGTGCCCTTGGAGTATGGTGGCGATGTTCCGACTCCCAAGCAGTGTAAGCAAAACAGTGAAGTCATCGCAAGCGAACGTCAACGTGCGGGATAGGACTGCAAGAATCGAGGCCAATAATACTGTAACTGTAGAGTCGTTTCGTCTGAGACACGTGAGAGTGCGGTTTCGCGTGGGTTTCAGCAATTGCCCTCTCGACGACTCTGTCAAAAGCTGACACTAGAGCTTCAGCGGGGCGTGGGACGTAAATGCGACGAGTCGAATGCCGACAGTCATAAACGTCGTCGAAAACGAATGATACTGTGATCCCAAAGGGCGGAAGCTCATCGGTCAACTTGATAGAAGGATCTTGTCTGGTTCTGGCCATAGGACTTACTCCTTTTGAAGTGGATTACACGCCTTCTTCACCGAAGGAGGCGTGTATACACTCCAGGAATATGTCCGGGGCGTAGGCTATAATAGCAAATGGTTAGGAATTAGCAAGATGAAGTCTTCGGCACAAGGACATCGTCCATCGTATCGGACTTGCCAGCGGTGTCGACAGGGGAAGGAACAAGTGCGCGGCCATGTAGTCTTCGGTAGGGATTCTCGAATGAGAGAAGCGAAGCGAACAGTGCCCCTGTATCAACAGTCACTTGCGCCAGGAGGTGAGGCCAGCATGATAGCGGGAGAAGACGCGCAATGGAATCAAGGATAGGCTCTACCCGCACATTTCCCCTCCTTTCCCGCTTCATGGTCTTGATGCGAGACTGAGCCAGACCGCTCACAATCCGAGTTCTTGCATCTTGAGATCAAACATGAATCCTTCTTTTGAGTTGACCCACTCCAGCAAAGTTCTAACTGGGTTCGGTTCAAGGACCCTTGCCCGGACGGGGGGCCGATTTAGGAGTAACTGAAACGGATTTGACGGCTCAACCACAACGTTTTTTCCGAACACCCTCCGGTTCGAACTGACGATTTCCACCAGTTGACGTTTTTCATCGGAATTTCCTGATTCGTACGTCAACAGAGCCGTTTTTGAAAGTTCGAAACATTTCTCCAACTTGGCGATGGAATTCGTGGAATCATCCTTCAAAGCGGTCAAATCCTCTTCCAGGTGATGGACCTCGAAAAGGATCGTGGCTTTCTTCTGGCAGAAGACATGATCCTCAAGCAACCCTTCCAGGTGCGAATCGATAAGGCGGTCGAGACGCACCTTGGCTCGTCCCAGCTGTAAACGGAGCTGCTCCCCTCGCTTTTCTCGCTCCTCGTTGAATTCAGTCCGCATGTGGGCAATCAATCTGAGCATACACTCAATCTGCGCCTCCGAGGGTTGGATTTGAGCCAGGAGACCGCGGACGGTCTTCTCAACCTCTTCCTCACGAGCCGAAGCCTTGTCCACACAGCGCCGGTTGTGGCACCGGTAGTAGATATGGCCCTTGTGCAGTTCGCCGGTCAGTAGCCGTCCACAGGCTCCACACGTGAGGAGGCCACGGAAGAGGAATGGGTGAACGAAGCTGACGTGGCGGACCCTGCCAGCCAGAATCTCTTGGACGGTTTCAAACAGGTGCCGGGAGATAAGCGGCTGATGAACTCCCTGAAAGACTTCTCCCCTTGGCCCCATCTTGAGGACGCCGATGTAGAAGGGGTTCTTGAGAATGCATGAAATGGCGGAGCGTTTCAGTGGCTCCCCGTGCCGGTTGCTCAAACCCATGCGGCGTGCTTCTTCGACAAGGGTGTCGAGGCTGTGGCTCCCAGTGGCGTATCGCTCAAAGAGGTACCGCACGAGCCGCCCACGGGCAGGGTCAATCTCCTTGGGATTGCCTTTCCCTCGATCCAGGTATCCGAGCGGCGCAGCCAAGGGATACAAGCCCTGCTTCAGACGCCCATACATTCCCTTGCGGGTTTCCTCGCGAAGATTGCGGATAAAGTCCGCCGCGACGACGGCTTGAATATCGGCTGACAACCGCCCACCACGTGTGTGAAGATCGAGAGAGTCTCCTGCGAAATGGACCTCCACGCCGGAATCGATCAAGTCCCCGAGATCCGCCCAATCCTTGAGGTTACGAGCCGAACGGTCAATCTTATGAATGACAACGCCCTCAACTTTGCGCCTTCGGAGCATGGCGAGCATTTGATTGAACACGGGCCGTCCGCGCTTCGCGGCTGTCTCCCGTTCCTCGAACCACTCGGAGACAGCCAGATTGTTCCGGACGGCGTAGCCTTCAATCGCGGAGCGCTGCTCCTGGAGCGACACGCCCTTCTCGCCTTGCTTGGCGGTCGAGACGCGAATGTATCCCGCGTATGTTTTCATGGGTGAGAAGAGGATGGGTTCTCCACCGAAGTGGAGAGCTTCGAAGCTACCGTTTTGCGGGACGGTTCGTCAAACGAGTTATCCACAAGCTCCCGTTCTTGCCGCTCCACGATTTCCATAACGAGGGACAGATAGCGGCGCAGATTGAATTCTGCCTCCTGGAGTTCTTCTTCGCTCAAGCCGGGGAAAAGCTCCCTGAGAGGAGAAGAGGGAAGAGTGCCGTCCATTTCATGAGCGTATCGGTTCTGTTTCAACGGCCAAGACGGGAAGACGTGCCGTTTCCCGCAACTTCCCCCTCCTTGGTCTTCCTCCACCGGTTGATACCGTGAGCGCATGCAACCCATCAAGGACGCCTTGCCCAAGCCCCCCGCGTCCGTTCAGTCCCCCTGGCCCCTAGTCTCCGCCACGCTCGCGGACGGGACCCTGATTGAAACCCTGTACCGCTCCGATCCGGCGGAGACCTCATTCTGTGTGTTCAAAGACGGTTCGTGGTCCAATGAGCCGGACATTGTGATCGGCGGGAAGAGGTATGTCCCGTATTCGCCCTCGAATAATCTCCTCAAACACGAGGTTGTGCTGTTCCCATCGGAACCGGAGGGGTACGGAACCGAGGAGGACCTGATCGCCTCGATCCGGGCCTACGTCCACCGCTACGTGGACCTCTCTCCGCTCTTCGAGCAGATCGCCGCGTACTACGTCCTCTTTTCCTGGGTGTACGACGCCTTCGGGGAACTCCCGTACCTCCGCGTCCGCGGCGACTACGGCTCTGGCAAGACCCGCTTCCTGCTCATCACTGGCTCCCTCTGCTACAAACCCATCTTCGCGAGCGGGGCCTCCACCATCTCGCCGCTTTTCCGCATCCTCGACGCCTTCAAAGGCACGCTCATCCTGGACGAGGCGGATTTCCGGATGTCGGACGAACGGGCGGAGATCGTCAAGATCCTCAACAACGGCAACGTCAAGGGTTTCCCCGTGTTGCGCAGTGAGGTGACCCGCGACAAGGAGTTCAAACCCACCGCCTTTTCCGTGTTCGGCCCGAAGATCGTGGCCACGCGCGGCGACTACCAAGACCCCGCCCTGGAGAGCCGCTTCCTCAAGGAGGACCTGGGGACCCGACCCCTGCGCGAGGACATCCCCATCAACCTCCCGCCCGGGTACAAGGAAGAGGCGCTCCACCTTCGGAACCAACTGCTTCTGTTTCGCTTCAAGAACAGGACCAAGCGCCGGATCGTGGAGGGGCTGATCGACCGCTCGATTGAGCCGCGCCTGAACCAGATCTTCATCCCGTTGCTCTCCATCATTGAAGACGGCCAGGCGCGCGAGGACCTGCAGGACTTGGCGCGCGCCTACAATACCGAGCTGGTGACCGACCGGGGCATGGACATGGAGGCCCAGGTGCTTCAGGTCATCCGTGATCTACGGGAAGCCGGGGAGCCGCTGTCTCTCAAGGCGATCACCTCCTGGTTCGCGGACCGGCACGCGGAGGAGTACGACCGCAAGATCACGCCGAAATGGATCGGGTATGTGATTCGGAAGAAGCTGCACTTGAAGACATACAAGAGCGACGGGGTCTTTGTGATCCAGCCGGACCAGAAACCGGTTCTTGAACGACTCTTCAGGAAGTACGGAGTTGGAGAAGACGAGGCCCCTTCCAGGGACTTCAGGGACGTTAGGGACTTTGGAGAGGGAATGGGAACGGGGGAGGGATCAAACCACGGCTCTGTTAACCACTTGGGTTATTGACGATCGGCTGGCACTCTTGGGCCGTGTGAAGTCCCTGAAGTCCACAAAGTCCCTGGAACGTGCAGCTCCGCCAGTCGGGTCGGTCTCTTACTTCCCTCATTCCATCCCAGTCTCCGACGCCAGTAAGAGTATGGCTGCGGCTGTGCTATGCAAGGCATATCGCGCGATATGACGCGGGAACTTCCGGCTCTGACTTCCCGCCCCGTGCGACTTGCTGAGTTTGTTTCGGATGACAGATCCAATCATCAGACCGCTTTCGAGGAAGGGTTCGAGAGTTGTGTTTCCCAGCACCTTCTTGAGGAGGAACTGCGCCGTATCATTTTGGCTGTACTGCCAACCCTTCTCCTCGCAGATAACCTTCAACACGCTCTCGAAAGCGCTCCCACACTTCGTAAGGCAATCGCCACAATCGCCTTTTCTGTAGTCTTCGAGTGCCTCTAAGAACTCAGTATTTGCGTTCTTGAAACGCGGATTCCGAAGAAGTGACAGTGCCGGTTCTACCAGTTCCGCGTGTACAACCTCATTGTCACGGAAAATGACCATAGGGTACGCGATGATTCTCATTACAGTGTGCTCATTGCCACCAAATGCTGGCACGGCCTCACGCGTTTCCTCCCATACCAAATTGGTGATGTGGTACGGCAGATTGTCAGCACGCAGCAACTCATTCAGTTCTGCGACCGCGTCATTTGCCGGCAAGGACGCACGAAAGAAACATTGAACGCGGAAAATATCCTCCAGGAAATCAATGAATTTTGCCCCATCACAACCGCTGAGGTAGCGGATTGCATCCTCGGTACGTGACTCTACGCATCCCCGTGAGTCGGTCAACTGTGCGCGTCCGCACCGAAATTGAAGGAAGCTATGGATCTCGTTCCAGAATTCATCCCATAAATCCTCTGCGGCGCGATACGCTGAGCGACGCCCAAAAACCTTACCACACCAAAGAAGGACCCGAGTCCGGGTTGTTTCGGGAACTTCGTGACGCACGTTAGGCGAAGAGGAAGCTCGCCTTGAGAACGCGTTAAAGATCTCTTTCAATCTCATCTTTACCTCAATAGACTGAATTCTGCTTTCAACCGCGTATGGATCAAGCCTTGCCGCCTATGTCGAAATGACTTTGGTAGCAAATGAGAAGTTACCTGATAATGTGTCATTTCTGCGGTCGGAATTTCCTCGCGTCACTGAGGAACCATTCCAACATATCCCAACTGTCGAGTTTGGTGGACTCATTTCCAACCAAGCGCCGGATCTCAAGGAGCAAACGACTCAGCAAGGACATAATCTCCCGGACATTCTCTTCCCTGTATGATTGGGTCTGGTCTCCGCGTTGAAAGAAGTATTGCATGAGGTCATTAAATGATCTGACAACCTCGTCTGATCCGAATAGGGAAAGCCGGAAGCCCTGGGATCGGTATTCCAGGGAGAGGAGTTTGCGTGTCGCCATCTCGTTCTTATCCACGCCTGCATTTTTGCGGTCCGAACGCCAAGCAGCCTCGGACATGAGGAGCATCACAAAAGGCTCAAGAATCAGATTGTAGGTGCTGATCCGATCTTCTCGGAGTTCATCCTCAAGTGTGAATTGGCGTTCGATACGCGCGCGAACTCGCCACCCAAGTCCGGCCAGCGCGAGGACAAGGATCGGTGTGGTAACTGAGCCTATCGCCGTCACATAATCCACCCACATATGAGTAGGATAGGGTGTTGCCGCCTTCAAGCCAAGACGTCGCTTCACTGGACTTCGGGTGACGTCAGGGACTTCACACCTGTGAATGGAAGGAGTCGGCGCTGAAAGGTGGCTCCATTGAGCCGCTTCACTTCTTGGCTTCCGGGCGGTTCCATCTCGCTTTCAAAGTCACCCAAAGTCCCCAGTGGAGAATCGAAAGCAAACGGAAAACGTGCTCCCCCGGCACATTTCCCCGTCTTTCTCTCCTTTCTCCCCCCGATACAATAGAACACACTGAGCAGTTTCCCCGGCTCGCGGTCGAAAGCCATTTCTTGTTCTTTTGTGTCCAAACCCCTCCACAACTATCTCCGCGCGTTCCGCCGGGGAGCCGGACTGACCCAGAAAGAGGTCGCTTTTTTGTTGGGCCTCCCCACCGCGTCCCAGGTCTCCCGCCTGGAGCACGCCGTCCGCGAACCCAACCTGAAAATCCTCCTTGCGCTTGAACTCCTGTTCCGCACGCCGGGCCGCCGCCTCTTCGCGGGTGTTCAGGATGACGTCGAGCGGCGGACCCAGGGCCGCGCACGACGCCTGCTCGCCCGGATGGAACGCCGCAACGCGGATGCCCGCCAAGCGCGCAAACGCGAGACCCTGGAAGCCCTGCTTGCCGATCCGGGAGACGATCTCGGTCTGCCGACATGATCGCCTTCAAGTGCTCGCCCCGCGTCCTCGCGCTCGATCCCACCAGCCGAGGGCTGGGCGTCGTGGTCTTTGAAAGCCCCACGCTCCCGATTGAGTGGGGCGTCCGCGAACTGCGCGACAACAAAGACGCGCGTTGTCTCGCCTTGGTTACCGACCTCTTGGACCGCTTCCAGCCGGACGTGCTGGTCTTGGAAGACACGGCGCACCCCTCATGCCGGAGGTGTGCGCGGGTCCGAATCCTGATCGACTCAATCCGCCCCTTAGCCCTGTCGCGCAAGGTGAGTGTCGTTTCCGTGAACCGCGAACAAGTCCTCAAAGGACTTGGGGCCGACACCAAACACCAAGCCGCCACGCGGATCGCCGCGCGGCTCCCCGAACTCGCCCCGTTGCTTCCGCCGCTCCGCAAACCCTGGATGAGCGAAGACCCCAAGATGAGCCTGTTTGACGCCGCCGCCTTCGCCCTCACTTTTTATCAATCCATTCACTGATCCGTTGTTCATGCCCAACCCCAAACGCATTCTCGCCATTGATCCCGGCACGCGCGAGATGGGCGTGGCTGTGTTGGAAGGCAAAGACCTCCTGTACCACGGCGTGCATGTCTTTCTCCACCGGCAGTCCCCCCACGCGATCCTCAAGGAAGGGCGCACCGTGATCCTGCGCATGATCCGCGATTTCGATCCGAACGTGCTTGTCGTGGAGAAGACCTTCTTCGCCAACAACCGGAACGCCGCGCTGGTCAACGTCCTCGCGGATGAAATCCAAGCGCTGGGCAGACGCAAAGGACTCCGGGTGCTTTCCTTCGCCCCCAGCACGGTGAAGAAGCGAATCACCGGGAATGGACACGCGAGTAAGTCGGAGGTCGCCGCCGTGCTCGTGGCCCGGTACCCGCAGCTCAAGGGGTACACCGTTGAACGTCCCAAATGGAAACAGAAGTTCCACGCCAACATGTTCGACGCGCTGGCGCTCGCGGTCGTGGCCCGCCAGGCGCGCTAGACACCGCCTTGCCCCCTGTCTTCGCGCTCTCACCCCGGTGGGACCGCGAACCATCACACGGACAAGGAGGTCACAGTCATGTCGGTTCAAGACGTTGTTCTTTCCAAACCCAGCGAGAAGGTCAAGGCGCTCAACGCGTCCGTCCAGGAAGCCGCCAAGGAACTCCTGCGAGAGATGCAGGTGGGGAAATCCGAGACCCTCCTGCGGTACCTGGAGTGCTGCGCGAAGTTCCACCAGTACTCGTTCCACAACATCCTGCTCGCGCTCAGTCAGCGGTCCAACCTCACGCGCCTCGCGGGGATGCGCCGCTGGAACGACCTGGGGCGGTACGTCAAGCGCGGCGAGAAGGGAATCGCCATCCTCGCGCCCATGCGCGTGGGGCGCCGACACGCGGATACGCCGAACGGGGACGACAGGGAGAGGCTTGAGTCGTTTCTCATCTTCAAGATCGTGCACGTGTTCGACGTGTCGCAGACTGAAGGCAAACCGCTCCCCGAGGTGATCCGCGCGCGGGGAGAGGTCTCGACCCTCTACCCGGCGTTGGAGGCGCTGGTCCGCTCGGAGGGCATCACGCTCGATATCGAGGACAGCGTGCCCGGATCGTTTGGAGCGCTGGGTGTGTCCCTCAAGGGCCGGATCGTGGTCCGCCGCGATCTTGCGCCCGCCGACGCCTTCCGCACCCTGGTCCACGAGTACGCGCACGAACTCCTCCATTGGCGAGCGGATAGGGAGGACAAGGCCATCCGCGAGACCGAGGCCGACGCCACCGCGTTCATCGTATGCCGCCGCTTCGGGATTGAGTGCGACACCGCCGACTACCTCCAGCTCCACGAGGCCACGCCGCAGCTGCTCCTCAACCGCCTGGAGATCGTGCGCCACACGGCGGGGCGGATCATCGAAGCGCTCGAATCGCGGGTCCAGGCCCTTCCAGCCCCGTGACCCTCTACGGCCACCCCACCGGGTGGCTTTTTCTTCCGCCCATCCCCTTGCGCTAACCACCTGATTTTCCGTCACTTAAAAATTTCTCAAAGTTTTTTCGACGCATAAGGGCGGTTTCTGACAATTAGTAGGTGAACGCGCAGCTCTGGTGTGTTCCCGCCCACGCAGGGTATGCGGCTGTCATCCGCCCGTAGCCGTGTCGGAACGTGCTTATGGTCCAGGGGTTAGAGTGATCCACCAAGAAAACTTCTGAGTTGACGAAAAAGGGATCGAGTTGTAGGAGAAAATGTGATATATTCGTACCTGAATGATTGACTCGCTTGTGCGACTCGCGCAGGCGGCTGTATCAGGCACATAGTGTTTCCTGTCGCAGAGGAGGTCGTCCCAATGACTCCGGCCCTTACCGCACTCCTCATCCCATTCTCCGCCCTTAGCATGACCTGGATAGCTGCAACCCCTGAGGAACAAGCAGCCGTCCGGGAAGCGATGCTCACTGATTACGCACGTGCCGAAGCCGTTATCAGCCAGGGCGAGCTGGTCAGCACGCTCCCCGACAGCGGACGGGTCCTCTATGTGTGGCGGCAAAGCGGTGACTTCCTGGACCTGCTCCGGAAGGTGGAGGAGGCGTATGCCTTTGAGACGGAGGCGGCCATCCGCGAAGGACTCTCCCAGAGGAGCAAGGTCGTGCTCGCAGCCACGGCGGAAGGGATTGTGCTCCTCGACGCCGCCATCCTGAACCGCGCGCTCGGCAATCTGGCAGGAGCCGAAGAGTGCCTGCGCAAGGCGGTTGAAGACCCGCTGTACCTCGAGAACCCGGGTGTTGGAGTTCTGCTGGGTCGAACCTTGCTCGACGCCGGGCGGCTCGCCGACGCCACCCCCGAATACGAACTCGCCGTTCTTCTCGCCGAGCAGCTCGGCGATCCCTCCGCCGTGTTCGCCG
>JAJVIK010000006.1 GCA_022072055.1 bacterium
CCACGCCCTCCTCGACCACCGACTACGCGTATGTGTATGATCCGGTCGGGAATGTGTGGGTGATCCTCTCCGACATGGGGGAAGAGGTGTACTGGTTCAGCCAGGACGCGTTCGGAAACGAACTGTCAATCTCCCCCTTCGCGGGAACCTCGTGGCAGACCGCGCGCAACGCGGGGATTACCGAACACCAGACGGGGAAATGGATCGACCCGTTCACGGGGTTGTATTATTTCCAGGCGCGGTGGCTGGACGCGGGAGTGGGGAGGTTTGTGGGGAGGGATCCGATTGGATTTCAAGAGGAATATGTATTAACGCATAACATGCCAACACGTTTCGTTGATGTTGATGGAGCAGAATGCAAAGATCCTCGAGTATTTACAAAGAGGCTAGAGTTTTGGACCAGTCAGAACTTCTGGGGACACCAGTGGGTTGAGTGGCCAGGAGGAAGTGCGGGGAAGTATGAAGATGTGCCAGAGGGCGGCGATAGTTGTACCGGTTACGGGGGTGGGCATATTGCATCGCCCGATCCTCGAGGTGGACAAGCGTGCCATAAATGGTGGGAAAGCCGATATGTGTCAACCGGACACATACACCCGCAAGCACCCGGGATTCCATATAATCCAACAGGGACTACTCGTGGTGGTATGCCATGCTGTATTGCAACATGTCAGGACATATATGATTGCTTGAAGGATGAGGCACAGAAGGGTGACCCGGGCCTGTACGTTTTCCCGGTCGCAACCTGCAGAGGTTGGACCGACACGATTCTATCCAAGTGTTGTCTAAGGCGAGGTAAACAGCATAAGGGATCCCTGAATGGGGGCACTGAGCCATAGAGAGAGGCTGTACGATAAAGCGATGCCGCTGCTTCTTATGTGGTGTGTGTGTCTATCTGTAGTATCGCTATGGGGGTGTGCGGGAGATGTTCCTTCAATGAGTGCCAATGTTGAGAGCCCTGTTGAACCCCTCACTCCTCCACGTCTCGTTCTGACGTGGGATAAGGAGACTCTGTTCCGAGTCGATACCTCCTCCCGTCAGTTAGCATTGCTTTACAGACATCCGGGGCATATTCGAGATGTAGCGATTGATCACAAGGCCGAGCGCCTTTCAATAATTGCTGACGCAACCACCGCTAGAGGACTGACAATCTACGACCTCGTGCTTTCATCAACCTATAACCGCCTCCAAGGGTTAGATGTAAGGGGAGCAGCTTGGCTTGATGATGGATCAGGATTAATTGTAACCTCGTACAAGAAGAGTCAGAATGGCATTGGGGAGGTCCGCTTACATCGATATGACCTAACCTCCGACGAACGCCGGCAGTTATATGTATGGCCGTGCAGTAGTGACACCCAATGCATAAGGCCTCTGATATCTGCAGATCACGTATTCATTGCGATCGGTGGAGCGATATTCTCCTGGTCGCCCTCCGTGAAGCAGCCGGTGGCAATTGGTAGAGGTGACTCGATTTTTGCGATTGATGAGAATCACATCGGTATTATGTCCTGGAATGGTCAGAGGACAAAAAAGGTATTGCGAAAACTAAATCTATTGTCATTGGATGACACTATCCTCTGCAGTCTAGATCTTGCCTGGGATGGTGCGTATTATTGTCCAGATGCAAACACGTATTGGATATGTGGCTCTATCGATGAACCATTTCAGAAGCGTCCACAGTTCCATTTATATGTATATCAAGAAGCTTCTCATAAGCTAACGAATACTAGGGTACCCCTGAAATACTCTCTGGTGTGTAAGCAATGAAGCGGTTATAGACCTGTAGAAGTGAGTGAAAGTGGCGTGAGATCTGTATTCCGTCGACCTCTTGAAGGGTGATCTGATCGGGGGTTGGGTCGTCTCTGGCGGTGGGTGACTCCTAGGCGATCCTGGCCTGACCATCGCCGAGAAGCAGAACGGATCGAGCGTCAAGCAGGAGAAGTGGGTGTACACCTGGAATCCGAGGGATCAGATGACCAAGGCGGAGAAGTTCACCGGAACCTCCGACACCTACGCGGGCAAGGTTGAGTACGAGTACTGCCTGTCCTGCGATGGGGCGCTCTCCAAGCGGCGCGAGTACAGCACGAGCCAGTCCGGGAACATCATCGAGGAGCGGCGCTATGAGTACGACGGCCTCAACCTCTTGCGCGTGGATCAGCGGGTGGACACGGACGGCGATGGGGTGATCGAGGCGGGCGAGACCGCTTGGCGGCATGTGGAGGTGAACAGCCACCGCCCCGGCGCGCTCGGCGCAGAGCTCGGCAAACGCGCCTACCTCTACGCCAACGGCCAGAGCACCACGCCCTCCTCGACCACCGACTACGCGTATGTGTATGATCCGGTCGGGAATGTGTGGGTGATCCTCTCCGACATGGGGGAAGAGGTGTACTGGTTCAGCCAGGACGCGTTCGGAAACGAACTGTCGATCTCCCCCTTCGCGGGGACCTCCTGGTCCACCGCGCGCAACGCTGGGATCACGGAACACCAGACCGGGAAATGGATCGACCCTCATTACGCAGAATAAAGAGGTGTACGGGGCGTCGAGGGAAGGTTTGACAGGAATCACAATATTGTGATAGAGTTTAGATTAGCATGGCCGGAGGGAGTACGGAGGCTGAACAGGATGGATGGTCGAAATGCCAAGAACAAGGGTCGTGTTCTTCGCCCAAAAGGGTAAGGCGCCGCTCTTGGAGTGGCTGGATGAGCAAAGTGAAAAGGTCCAGGACAAGTGCTTGGTGCGCATCGAACGGCTGGCGGAGCTGGGGTACGAGCTGCGGAGCCCGGAAGCGGACTTCCTTGCGCGATGGAATCTATGAGCTGCGGGCTTCGTGCCGGCGCGTGCAGTACCGGATGCTCTATTTCTTTCAGGAAGGAACGGCTGTCTTGTCGCACGGCCTGACGAAGGAGGATGAGGTTCCGGATGTGGAAATCGAAAGGGCGATCCGGAACATGAAAGCGTGCCAAAAGAGCCCCACGGACCATACGTATGAGGAGTAGACACATGTCAGGAGGGAAAACTGGGAGTGATGCAGCGTCGATCCTTCACCGTCGCTACGTGAAGGGAGAGCCCGCGCGAGAGGCTTCGATTGAAAAAGAACGAGTGAATGCACGGGTGGCGACGATGATTTACTGCCTCAGAACCGAAGCGAACTTGACACAGAAAGAGCTCGCGGATCTGGTCGGGACCAAGCAATCGGCCATCAGCCGATTGGAAGACGCGGACTATGAGGGGCATTCGCTTTCGATGTTGAACCGGATCGCTGAAGCGCTGAAGCGGAGATTGGTAGTGGAGATGGCAGTCCCGGATCCTCGTCCGTCCGACTCAAATAGCGAGACCGCCGGGCGCGGAAATAACCACGCAACCCGGCGGCCTCGGATCGGGAGTTGATCTCAGGGACTCTCTACCAGAACCGGAACGAACGGAATCACAAAGTCCTGAACCACCGTCTCGCCCACATGGACCTCCACGGTCTCCCGCAATGGGTCCCCGAACGGCAGCACCACAATCACTCGATACGGACCCGGAGGCACATTGTCAAAGCGATAGTGTCCCTCCAGATTGGAGCGGGTGGAGCGGACTGCGTTCTCCTGCACGCTCGATTCAAGGCGACGCAGCCTCACCTCCAAGCCGGGCGCGGGTTGCATTCCAAGTCCCGGAACTTCGACTGTAAGCGCCCCTTCCACAACCCCCGCCTCCGCGTTCACCGGCAGGAGCTGGAAGTTCAGGATCACATCCCCTCCCGGCGGCAGGAACACATGGTCTCCCTTTGGAACATACCCCTCCGCCTGGACCCCCACCTCATATTCACCCGGTGGAACATTCTCGAAGGCGTAATGGCCCTCCGAGTCGGTCTGGGTGGTTCGGGAGGGCTGTTCGTTGAACAACGGGGATAGAACCACCGTCGCGCCGGAGATCGGGATCCACACATCCAGCGGGCCCACATCCTCGCTCACATTCCCCTGGAGTCTCGCGCCCTCGCCCGGGTCTTCCCGAAGGAGCAGGAAGTCTTCGTGGGCCGTCTGACCGGGGGCCACATGCCCGTGACGGGTCTCCGGGAGGAATCCGTTTGCCTCCGCTGTCAGCGTATAGGTTCCGGGCGTCACCTCTCCGAACGCGAAGCGTCCATCATGGTCGGTCTCGCGCATGCGCACATCGCCGTCCGATTCCACGAGGGTCACCTTCGCGCCCGCGATTGGGATGTTGCCCGGCAAAATAAACACCGCGAATTCGGAAACCGTTCCCTCGATCCGGCCCATGCCCATGCCTCTCGGCTCAAGGACCCAATCGCGTTGGAGCTCGTCCCCAGGGGGGAGGTCAATGTGCCCGAAGGCGGTGTCGAAGCCCTCCTTGAAGACATACGCCGAATACCCGCCGGCGGGGATGTTTCTGAATTCATAATATCCACGCTCATCAGTGATTCGGTCATAGCCAACATTTGGGGGCGGGAACACGGCCGGGACCACCATGTCATCCGGAACCAGGCGAACCGTGGCCCCGGCAATCGGAACCAGCCCGTTCGTGCCGTCCGTTCCCGCTTGTTCGTCTCCCGCGCCGCCCGGCGCGGCGAACGAAACAAGACCGAACAGGGTCCCAGCCCCCTCATGCCCTTCAGGCAGGAGCTCCACATCCTGACGGACCTCCGAATTCGGCGGAATTGGGACCGGGATTTCAGCCCGCTGATAGCCCTCGGCCTTCACCTTAAGGAGATAAAACCCCGGGCGCACACGCGGGAAATCGTACCGCCCATCCGGGCCGGTGCGGGTGACCAGGTCACCCTGACCATCCGGTGGCTCGTTCTCGTGCTTGTCCTCATTGGGATTGCCTTGAGGGATCAGCTTGACCTCAGCCCCCTCGATCAGGATCGGCGCGAAGGTCGGATCATCCGAATGTCCGGTGACCACGCCACGGAGGCTTGAACTCTCGCCTCCGCCACCCCCAAGGGGACTCAGATAGAGGTCCACCACCGAGGTCTCCCCCGGTTCGATTCGGGTCCGAGCGAAGCCTGGCTCAAAGCCCTCTGCCACGGCGATAATCGCAACGGGCCCGGCCGGGATGCCATCAAACTCAAACGATCCATCCGGTCGGGTGTAGGCGAACTGGAAGGGACACCCCTCGCCGCCTGGAACGGGGGGGTCAAAGACTCCATTCTCGGGAATCGGCGGTGGCTCATCCCCACACAGCGGGACCACGATCACCAGCGCGCCCCCGATGGGAGCGGGGAGGATATCCATGTGGGGTCCGCCGGCGGCGAAGACACGGCCCTCCAGCGATCCGGTTTCTCCCACCGGCGGCCTTGGGGTGAGCTCCACATTGATCGTGTTCAGGGAGCCCGGCTCGACAATCACCGGCTGACGATCCTTGTGGAAGCCCTCCTTTTCGACCTCAAGGAGGTAAACCCCCGGCGGAACCCGCGGGAACTCGAAGAATCCCGCCTCATTGGTCCGGGTCTCGAAGATGAGGATCGGTGGGAAATCGGGGTCATCTTCGCCCTCGTGCTTGTCAGGCAGGAACGGCACCGGAACGTTCGCGCCGATCAGTCGCACATGAGCCCCCGGAACAGGAACCGCCATGTTCTGGTCCGGGCGATGAGTGAACACCGTGCCCATCACAATCCCAGGTCCGGAGGGGAGCGGCCGGAGCACAAAGTTTGCCGTGTGCTGAACCGCGGGGAGCAGCTCCAGCCGAAGCTCGCCTGGCTGGAAGCCGCGCGCCAGCGCGATGATCCGGTAGGGGCCCGGCGGCAGGGCTGGGAACTCATAGAATCCGGAAGCGTCGCTCACCGCCTCGAAATGCGGCGGGATCGGACGGTCCGGGTGCGGACCGTCATGCTTTAAGACCGGAATGCCACTGTCATCCCATTCGGGACGCGCCGGGATCGCGAGCACATGCGCCCCTTGAAGCGGACCCGTCGCGTCTGAAACACCGGAAGCTCCAAAGACATGCCCGCTCAACGACGCCGGGGGTGGGGGCGGGCGATGGATGATCAAAAGATCCACAATCGTGGTCTGATCCGCGATCACCGCCGCCGCGCCGGTGGCCGCGCCCCAACCTCGGGCGGTGGCCACGACCAGGTAATTCCCCTCCGGAACCTCGGGGAACAGATACTCCCCATTGCCATCGGTGGTGGTGGCGCGAACCCTGGCCGCCGCGAGCAAGTCCTCCGGCGGGAAGGGGATCGGGTCATGCACGTTCCTGCGCGGCACCAGGTGAACGACCGCGTCCTCGAGCGGGACCGGATTCACCAGGCCGGGCGTGATCCCGGTCACCGTGCCCGCCACCGCGCCGGTGGGGACTAGGATCACTTCCAGAGTGAAGTCCTGCCTGGTGGTTTGGCCGGAGGCGACCTCAATCGTGGCGGTCGCCGGATAGTGCCCGCGCGCGATGGCGTGGGCGATGTAAGCGCCCGGGAGCACCCCTCGAATGAGGTAGTGACCGGAAGCGTCCGTGACCCCTTCATACCGCGGGCGATGGTTCGGATCGGGTTCGTTCTCGTGCTTGTCCGAATCCACTCCCGTGGCGGGATCGATCAGCAGTGGCTCCAGCACCACATGCGCCCCCGCGAGCGGGGGATCCATCGGGCGCATCGAAAGCGGGTGGTGCGAGCGCACCATTCCCTCCACTCGCCCGAATCGTTGAACCGCCGGAAGCAGGAGGAAGTCCTCAAAGTGTTCCGATTCTCCCTCCGCGATCTCAATGTGACGCTCCTCGGCCTCATAGTCACGGGCGCTGACAACCATCAGATATCGTCCGGGCGGGAGGTCGTGTATCTCGTATCGGCCCGCCTCGTTGGTGATCGCCACCTGGTGCGGGTCTTCCTCGCCTGGGTTGTGGCCCACATTGAAATCGCCGATGGGACCTGTTTCACCCAGGGGCATCACGCGAACCATCGCGCCCTGAAGCGGAGCGGGCAATCCGGAATCCTGCAGGCCGCGAACAAATCCCGACAAATCGGTCAGGTCCTCGCGCTTCCGGGGCAGGGTCAGTATGACCAACTCGGCCTCGCCCGCCTCCAGATGGACAGTCGCTCGACGCTGATGGTAATCCGGGTGTTTGGCGGTGACTCGCACCTCTCCCGCGGGGACCCCCTCAAAGCGGAAGGAGCCATCCGGGCCGCTGTGGGTGCTCATCCGGAAGCCATGCTCGGTCCCAACCCAGACCTCCGCTCCGGCGATGGGGATTTCGACCGTCAGGTCCCCCGCGTCCTCGCGGACCACCCCCTCGATGACCCCGGTTTCGGAGGGATCCGGAGCGGGCGGGCCGTGCTGCATCCGCCGCCCCATGATGGCCAGGCTCAGATCGCGATGGTCAATGCGGTCATCGCTGTTGCAGTCGGCCTCCGGAGAGAACCGGCGCCCGGATGGGTCAAATTCCTGGAGGAACTGAAAGAAATCGACACTGTTCGTGACCGCGTCGCGGTTCAGATCACCGGGCGTGACCTGCTCCTGAGCCCAGGCGCAAAAACCTCCAAAAGCAATCGACAGACAAAGAAATACAGCTGGGGTGAAGCGTGCGCGCACCATTTCAGCCTCCTACAAAAGTTGTTCAGGCGAGGATTGAGGATGGGAATTGGTTTGCCCCGTCCCGTACATGAACGCCTCTCTTGGGGACCCTGTGTCCCCGAGACAGATTTGCACCCCGGACTCATTATAACTCCACCCGTTTTCAACTGTCACGTCGAAATGCAGCCGCGCGCTAAGGCTAAGCTTGGGAGTCCACTAGACTTACCCCCCGAAATCTGGACCCTAATCCCCAACTTCCCCGCCCCTTGGAGGTGAACATGAGGCGCTTCCCCCAGTCTCAGAATCCCCATCCGGCCCTCCGCAAGTGGTTTCTTGAACCGCTCACATGTGTCTTTCTGGTCATCCTGTCTGGGGAAGCGCGTTGCGCGGAATGGCCCGCCCTGTTCCCCAGGACTTCCCCGCCATCGGGCCAAACTGCTTCCGCCGCGCTGCCGCTCCCGCGTGAGGCGGACCCCGCCTTCTTGGATGCCCTTCCGGATGGAGGCGTCCGGATCGGCGGGACCCTGGTCCAGGCCCAGCCGGTGGGTTGGTATGAGGGCAAGTCCTCCCCTCGCCGCGCGATCCTGCGCTGGACCGGCGAGTCGCTCCCTGAAACGTTGGATGGGGAGATTCAACTTGGCTCGTCACCAGGGAGGGATGCCGGCTGGTCCTTCGCTTACAAGCTGGTGGCAAGCAGCTCCGGCGACCCCCCCTGGAAGAGCGCCATCCGCAATGTCCCCCTCGAGGAAACCTCCTACGAGATGTACCAGCTCAACCTCTCGCACCAGGGGCGCGAGCTCGGTCTCCGCTTGGGTCTGCGCCACAACGACCGTCTCTACTGGTGGCAGTATGTCCGCGCGGACTTTGTTCAACGCGGTCCGGTTTTCGATCTTCTTAGGGTCGGTGGACCGATCTACAACGAGGAATCCTCCATTCAGGCGGATGTGTTCCTGGTCCTGTACGCGAACGGGCTGATCGAGGCTTATGCCCATTTCATCAACAATCAGCGGGAGGGACCGGGGGTTGAGGCGCATGGAATCCCCGTGCTGGCCTTCGACATCCCGGAGTCGGGGGAGGTCAACCATTCGGTCGATGGAGCTCGGACCCATTTCACCCTTGGGGGCGTTCGACTCAACCTCTCTCCCAGTCTCGGTTATGTGGACAAGGAACGGCCGGGATCGCTCAGGACCGAGGAGGGGTTGGTGGTTTGGCAACCTTGGCTCGACCAGGAGGTGTTCGGCGATATCCTGGTCGAAAAAGCGGGCATCCCCGAACATCGCATCGATGGGGGGATCGGCGAGGCTCAGCAGTTTGTGGCCACTCGTCGCGGCGAGGTGGACCGCTACTGGCTCGCCAAGATTGGGGATGCGGCGATTCCGCGCGGTCTCGCGCGGACAGTCCGGTTCTACCTCAGCCTGGGAAACACCCCCCCGGAGGTGATCCGCTATCAGGCTCCCGGCTGGTGGCACTCCCAGTGCGAGGCGCTGCCCACCGGGAACCGTCACCTCCCCGTGGACTGGTGGGCGATCCGTCGCGCGCGGGAGATCAGCGCGAGCTACCACGAGGCGGACACCGGTGTGACCCCCTTTGAGGCGGGACGCAGCGGGCGCGACACCGATGGGACCCTCGGCGCGGCGCTGCTCATGCTCGGAAACCTGGTCGGATCCCCCACCCACGCCGAGCGCGCCCCCGCCGTGGCCTATTGGTGGGCGGACATCGCGGTGGACCATGTCGATTTCACCTGCCATGAAATCCCCAAGTACAGTTGGCAGTGGATCGTTCAGCCCTACATGCGATGGATGGAATTGGTGCATGTGTATTGGGAACTGGGCGACCCGTACCTCTTGGAAACCGCCAAGTTCGTGGCGGATGCCTACTACCGCTTTTTCTGGACCAACCGTCCCCACCGCTTTGTGGGGAGGGATTCGCTCGGCTGCGCGGACATGCTCGCCCTCTATCACGCCACGGGGGAGCGGATGCACCTGGACCGGACCCGGGAAATCCTTGCCGAGGCGAGACGCTCCTATGGGCAGATTGAGGAATACATGCCGGGGCACCAGTCCGGAGTGGGTCCCAACGGGATCGCGCGCGTTCCCTCTTTCGATTACATCCCGATGCTGATCGCCCGCCTGCATGTTCAGATGATTGAAGCCGCGCGCGGGACTCTCCCAGGCGAGGAGGAGGAAGAGGCTTGGAAGGCGATCCGCATGTTGGCTGAACTTGTGGCTGAAAAGGTGAGCAAGGAGGGGTGGACCGTGCGCATGACCGACCTCTCCTACATGGTCTTGACCGCGCTGGCCGACAAGTATCCGGAGGAGAGCGACAAATGGATCGGGATGCTCAACCGCTACAACCGGGACTATGATCTGCCCGGAAAGCACGATGGCGGGAAGGCCTTTTCCTGGATGAACAGCGCCATTCGGCTGGATGCCTGGGCCTGGGGCGCGACCTGGAGCAGGGGCACGCTCCACCTTCGTCCGCGCTCGATTCTGGAGGACCCTCACGCGCCCAAAACCGCGCGGGTCTGGACCCCCAAGGGGTGGGTGGAACTTCAATTCAAGGATGGGAAAATCACTCCCATCGGGGAGTGTTCCCTCGAGATCAAAGTGGAGAGCGTCAATTGATGAAATACTCCAACCTCCTCCTTATCCTCTGCCTGTCCTCAACGATATCCCTTGCCGGAGAAAGAGCCGCCATGGACATCTCGAAAGACCCCACCGACCTGGGTAATCAGAGCAAACTCCTCATGAAGATCGAGGGGCGCTCGGAGTTCAATCTTTCGTGGCTCCGCGAGGAGTTCACCGATTACGCGGTCTGGTCCAAACAGGCCCGCGCCAAAGTCCTGGATCTGCTTCATTATTGCCCCGCGCCGGCGGATCCGAGCCCCGAAACAGTCGAGCGGACCGACATGGGGGACTACATCCGCGAAAAGGTCCATTTCAACACCACGCCGGACATTCGCGTCCCAGCCTATGTCCTCATTCCCAAGAGCATCCAACCTCCCTTTCCCGCGATCGTGGCGTTGCATGATCACGGCGCGATGTATTACTGGGGCAAGGAGAAGATTGTGGCCACCGAGGCGGACAGCCACCCGGTCCTCGCGGAATTCAAGAACAAGTATTACGGCGGCAACAGCTACACCACCGACCTGGTCAAGGCCGGTTACCTCGTGGTCGCCATCGACATGCTCTATTGGGGGGAGCGCAAGACCGACTTCCGCCTGGTTTCGCATCTCAAGGATAGAATGGTGGGAGAGCCGGGTTCGGTGGATTATGTGAAGACCCACAACCAGCTCTCGATGGAGCACATCGAGACCCTCGCGCGGGGAATCTATGCCGCCGGCGCGACCTATGCCGGGATTATGGCCTGGGATGACATTCGCACGGTGGATTATCTGCTCGGTCGAGGGGATGTGGATCCCTCCCGGATCGGCTGTATCGGTCTGTCAGTGGGGGCCTTCCGGACCAACTTTCTGACCGCCTTTGATCCGCGCGTCAAGGCGGCGGTGGCGGTGTGTTGGATGACCACCTTCCGGGAGGCTTTCCCGCACAATGTCTACAACACAATCGGCTGGATGAAGATGATTCCGGGAATGCACGAATACCTGGACTTACCGGACATGATGGCGCTGGCGATTCCGCGCCCATATTTGGTGATCGAGGGTCAACAGGATGGTCTCTTCCCGAGGAAGGGGGTCGAGGCGGCCTTCGACAAGATTCGTCGCGCCTACGAGAAAGCGGGTTGCCCGGACCACTTCAAGGCGAGCTCCCACAACACGCCGCACGAGTTCAACCGGGAGATGCAGGCGGAAGCTCTGGCGTGGTTCAAGAAGTGGCTGTAACCGCCTTCCGCCTCATTTCCCTCCGATGGCGCTCACCAGGCTGAACACCGGCATGTAAAGCGCGATCACCACGAAACCGATGATCCCTCCAAGGATCACAATCAGCAGCGGCTCGATCAGCTTGGCGAGACCATCCACCGCGTCATCGACCTCGCGCTCATAGAATTCCGCCACCTTGTTGAGCATCGTGTCGATCGCGCCGGTCTCCTCGCCGACCGCCACCATGTGGACCACCAGCGGCGGGAAAATGCTGAACTTCTTGAGCGGGTCGCTGATCGACTCGCCCTCCTTGATCGAGTTGTGAACCTCCAGCACCGCGCGCGAGATCACCTCGTTGCCGGCCGTGTCCTTCACAATGATCAGGGTCTGCAGGATCGGCACTCCCGCCTCCAGGAGGGTTGCGAAGGTCCGCGCCCAGCGCGCGATCGAGGCTTTCTGGAGAATCTTCCCCATGACCGGCAGGCGCAGCAGGAAGGTGTCCGTCCCATATCGTCCCCAGTCGTAACGTCGCAGGAACTTCCAGATCATCACGAAGAACCCGATGGTCAGCACCACCACCCAGAATCGATCCGTGGCGATCTCGCTGGCCTTGATCAGCATCATGGTCATGCCCGGCAGCTCCGCCCCGAGGTCGTCATAGATGTCCACGAACTGCGGCACGATATAGATCAGAATTCCGGACAGAATCGCTCCCGCGATTCCCATGACAAACCCCGGGTACCACATGGCGGACTTCACCTTGCTACGGATCGCCGCCGATTTCTCGGCGAAAATGGCCAGACGGTCGAGCACCGCCTCCAGTGCGCCGCCGATCTCCCCGGCGCGGATCATGTTCACGAAAAGCCGATCGAACACCGAGGGATACTTGGACATCCCCTCGGAAAGCGTGTTTCCGGATTCAATCTCGTTGGCGATGCCGAGGAGCGCCTCCTTGAGGTTGGCGTTTTCGGTCTGCTCGGAGAGGATTCGTATTCCGCGCAGGAGCGGCAATCCGGCCCCGATCAGCACCGCGAGCTGACGGGTGAAGGGCATCATCGACTTGAGCGGAACCTTGCCTCGGGTCAGCAGCTTCATGAACTGCTTGATGCCCGGGATGTCTTCCAGGGCGAGGTTGCCGACCCCTTCCTTGGCCTTCTTCACCTCGGTCGGGAAATAGCCCATGCCGCGAAGTCGGTCGATGACCACCTCTTCGGTGGAGGCCTCGATCTGGCCGCGGATCTCCTTGCCCGACCGGTCCATGGCACGGTAGCTGAATGCCGCCATTGTCTGCTCCTTCCTTCGCCTGGGGACTCCTAGCCCAGCTTGCACAAGCCCCCAATCCCCCTAAATGTATCCATCGGCGGCCCGCAAGTCAAATCGAAGACCAGTCCCCTCCAGGCTCATCCTCCCGGTTTTCTCCCCCTTGTGGTATCCTTCCCCCGATTTGCGGGATTTCTCCCGGGATGACATGCCGGGGATTCAGCCATGGGTCCCATCCAACTTAAGGAGAGTGTTTCGATGAAACCCAAGATCACCGTGGTCGGCGCGGGCAATGTCGGGGCAACCGCCGCGCTCTATCTCGCCCAGCAAGGGCTCGGCGACATTGTCCTTTTCGACATTGTGGAGGGGGTTCCCCAAGGGAAAGCCCTCGATATCCTAGAGGCCGCTTCCCCGCTCGGAGTGGATATCGCCATCCGGGGCACGAACGATTTCGCGGAGGCGGAAGGCTCCGACATAGTCCTGGTCACCGCGGGCATGCCCCGCAAACCCGGCATGGACCGTCTCGACCTGCTCAAGATGAACGCCGACATCTGTGGCGGCATCGCTGAGAAGATCAAGGTTCACGCCCCGAATTCGATTGTGATCGTGGTCTCCAACCCGATCGACATCATGGTGTACCACACCTGGAAAATCACCGGTTTTCCCTCGGAGCGGGTCATCGGCCAGGCGGGAGTTTTGGACTCCTCGCGCTTCGTGGCTTTCGTCGCAATGGAGCTTGGCTGCGCCGCGACCGATGTTCAGGCGATGGTCCTCGGGGGGCATGGGGACACCATGGTCCCGCTCCCGCGTTACACCACCGTGTCGGGCGTGCCCGTCACCCAATTGATCCAGGCGGACCGGATCCAGGCCATCAGCGACCGCACCCGCAACGGCGGCGCGGAGATTGTGAATCTCCTCAAGACCGGCAGCGCCTACTACGCCCCCGCCGCCTCGACCGTGAAGATGGCCGCCTCGATCCTCAAGGACACCCACCATCTGCTCCCGTGCAGCGCGCTGCTCTCCGGACAGTATGGTCTCTCCGGAGTCTATGTCGGCGTGCCCTGCCGGCTGGGACGCAAGGGGCTTGAGAAGATTGTGGAGATCGAGCTCACCCCGGAGGAGACCAAGGCTCTGCACGATTCCGCCGCGGTCTACCAAGCGACCCTCAAGGACATCGGATACTAAGAAGAAGTTGGCCCACCCCCGGCGCCGGCCGGGGGTGGGGAATCCCGCCGTGGACATCTCCGTCATCATCCCCACCTGTTCCGAAAAGGCCCCCCTGGAGGCCTGCCTCCGTTCCCTTGCCCACCAGAGCCTCGCCCCCAGCCGCTACGAGATCCTGGTGGTCAACAATGGGGGACCGCGCCACTCCGACCGGTTTTTGAAACCGCTTCTCGCTCCGTTCAGCGGTCGCGCCCGACTCATCGAGACGGGAGGGAACCTCGGCTTCGCGGGCGGTTGCCGAGCGGGGGTCGAAGCCTCACAGGGGGAGTTTCTCGCCTTCCACAACGATGATTCCATCGCCGATCCGGCGTGGCTCGCGCTGGCGTGGGCCGAGATGAAGGCATCAAGCGATGTGGCGGTGGCGGCGAGCCGGATTGTGAATGTGGATGGTCCCACGCTGCAGCATGAGGGGGTGATTCAGACTCATCCGCATGGACTCTTCTGGCAGGTTGGGTGGGGAACCCCGGACACCGTCAACGCGAGAAAGGATTCACGCGCCGGCGATGGGGATATCCCCGCTGGGCCGAGAATCCCTTCTCGGCCCCCAGCCACTCACTCCCGCGATGTGGACTTCTTCAGCGGCTGTGTATGGATGACCCCCCGCGCGATCTGGGAGGAGGTCGGCGCCCTTTCCACCGCCTATCATCCCGGATATTACGAGGACACCGAATACGGCCTGCGTTGCCGCCAGCTTGGCTACCGTATCCGGGTCCTCCTCTCCGCCACCTGCGGGCACCACGGCAGCGCCACGCTCGAGTATGGGAGCGGGAAGTTCTGGGTGACCTTCCACCGCTCGCGCTATCTTTTCCTCGCTCGCAATCTCACGGGGTGCACCCTGGGAGAAACCCTCCGCTCGGAGGCCGCCTGGTGGCGCGATCACCACGCCGGACACGCGGCGCTCCCGTGCCTCGCCGGTCTTCTCTCCGCGCTCCCCGCGATGCCACGCGCGCTCCTGAACCGGCGACGGTTCAGGAAGCGTCTTGCCCGCTGAAACCCGGAATCACGCCTCCTCGACCACCTCGAAGCCCATCAGCGCGCCCAGATCCTCCAGGCTCTTCCTGTGGTTGCCGTAGAACACCACCCGATGGAGCAGGGTCATGACCCCTCCCTGGATCCGGTCCGCCCCCCAGTTCTGGAACATCTTGGCCGCGTCCGCCACCTCGGTCACAAACTGGGTTCGGCAACCGAGCGGATCATGCGTGACATCGATGATCTTCCCGGTTGAGACCAGCATGGTGTCGAGGTTGATCAGCTTCGCGCATGTCACCTCCTGACCGATTCGGTTTTCCACATCCAACGAGACCCCGCGCCCGCTGTCGCTCTGAGTCCGGATGGTGAATGGGAGACGTTCCCCCCCCGGGCCATCCATCCTGGTCGCGCAGGTGCAGTGGAAATGGATCAGGGCGTTCCGCGCGGTGTCGAACACCGGGTCGGTGATGAACCCGGGTTTGGCGAAGGCATACTGGAACATGAGCATGGTTAGGGTCGAATCCATGTCCCCCTCGCAGGCCCCCACGAGCCCGAGATCGTTGAGTTTGCTGAAGGCCAGGCAACCCTTGGCCGGATCGGCCATGCAATTTGAACTCGTCACCGCCTGCGCCCGCTCGCGTTTCATGAGGTTGCGCAAGGCCAAATAGAACCGCGCGGCGTTGATGATCTCCTCGCGCGAGGGTTCGATGATCCGCTTGGCGTCCTTGAGCCAGTACTGCTCGGCCTCGGCTTCGGCCTCCTTGGGATCGACCGCGCGGTGCGCTTCGAGGGTCTCCTCCACGCTGATCGGGATCATCTCCGCACCCAAGCGCTCCTTGACCCGCGCGGAGTCGCAAGCGGCGGGGGTCCCTTGCGGACCGTGGACCACCAGAATTCGTGTTGCGCGCAGATGCGGGGCCACGCGCATGAGTCCCGCCACCCGATCCAGTTCGCTCCAATCGCTGGAGGGAAGCAGGACCACTCTTTTGCCCTCTTTTCGCCAAGCCGGGAAATACATCCAGCCATGCCCGCTGAACGGCTGCGAGAACACCGCCGTGGGGAGACCCACCTCGATGATCTGGTCCATCGCCTTCTTGGGGGCATCCCCACCGTGCCCTGAAAGATGGAACAGGATCACCCCGTCGGCTTCCTTGAGCTTCGGGATGACCTCGGCGGCGTCCGTGGGAGGGACTGTCTCGCCCCCGACGAACTTCACATTTCCAACGCGTCCCTCCACCTCATCCAGATATGCGTTGAACTTGCCGATCTCCTCTGTGGGGCGGGAGAGGTAAATGTCGCCGGTTCTGCCGATGTAAACCTTGTGGATCTTGACCGGGGAAAGCTCCACCAGAGTTTCCGTCGGCGCGGATGGGGCGCTCGCGGCTCGAAACGCCTGCGCCACCAAGGCTCCCCCCGCGGCGGTTCCCAGAAACTCTCGTCGACTCAGCGCGCAACCCATGATTCCCTCCTTGTGGTTGGATTGGGCGGCGCACAAACAGGGGTATTATCGAACTTCCGATTCGGTTAATCCAGCTCGAGGCGGGACCCGGAGGGGAATCCACCCGCCTGTCACCGCCTCGCACGCCGTGACTTCCCGCTCCTCGTCGATATACTCCCCCCATGATCGTCTCACATCGCCTCGCGCTGCTTGGCGCTTGGATTCTGACGTTCACGCTTGTCGGCTGTGGCGGAGGTCCCCCGGCGCCGGAGGGAGGGCCCTCGGCCCAGAGCTCCACCACTTCTCATGGGCTGGAGAACAAGGTGGTGGTCTACTCCCCGCATGGCAAGGAGATCCTCGGGGAGTTCAAGGATCGTTTTGAACAGACCTATCCGGGAACCACGGTCGATTTCCTCTATCTCCCCTCGCAACAGTGCCTGGAACGGGTCCGGAACGAGCGACAGTCCCCCCAGGCGGATGTTTGGTGGGGCGCGGGGCACACCGCCTTTATCCAAGCGGCGTCGGAAGGTCTGCTCGCAAGGTACCGCCCCACCTGGAGCGACCAGGTTTCCCATGCTTGCCGGGACTCCCTCGACCGCTGGTATGCCTCGTTCCTGTCCCCCGAAATCATTTTCTACAACCGTGACTTGGTCGAACCGAACGAGGCCCCGACCGACTGGGGGGACCTTGCGGATCCCAAGTGGGAAGGGCAGATTCTGCTTCGGTTCCCGATTCCCTCGGACACCATGCGAGCCATCTTTTTCGGGATAATTTCCAGGTCCCTCGCGGAGACCGGGGGAGTGGAAAAGGCCTTTGAGTGGATGAAGGGCGTGGATGCCAACACCAAGGAATACGTTTCCGGAGGGGAGCTCCTATTCCGGAAGATGGCGCAGCGCCTGGGATCGCTGAGTGTCTGGACCCTTTCTGACATCATGCTCCAGAAGAGCCAGTACGATTATCCCTTTGAGGTGGTTTTCCCGAGGAGCGGCTCGCCGGTCATCCTGGACGGGATTGCCCTGGTGGCCGGTTCCCCTCACCCGAAAGCGGCGGCCGCTTACTATGAGTTCGTGACCTCGATCTCCAGCGCCGTTCGACTGGCCAGTCACCCCTACTACAGGATCTCAACCCGCCGCGATGTTCCGAGGGAATCCCTGCCGGAGTGGATGCGAAACCTGGAATATGAATCCCAGCCGCTCGATTGGGGGCTCTACATGGCCAAGATGAACGAGTGGATGCGTCGGTGGGATGAAGAGATCAAGGGCCAGGGAAAACGATCTTGACCGAATCCGGCCTTACACGCGCCCTGTTGTCCTCCTTGCGGGATGCCATCCTTGAGATGGATGAGCGGGGGAGCCTGCTCTGGGCCAACCCCACGGCCGAGCTGCTCCTCTCCGGTGGCGTGCCGCCGGCGGGACTGAGCCTGGCGAGCTTCGCGGCCAGACCCGAGGAAGGGGCCGAGCTGCTCGCCGATCTCGCGTGCGCGGGGAGCGGGGAGTTGGGATGCTCCCTCGAACTGATGGGAGCGAAGGGCCAGCCTTTTCCCTGTGACCTCCTGGTCTTCCGGGAGGAGGGTTGGAGGCATTTCCTGGCGGTTATCCGACCCCATTCGGGCGAGGGGGAGTCCAGCGCGCATCTCGCCGAGCAAATCCTCGATCTGACGCATCGCCTCGCCGCGGTCCAGAAGACAGTCAACGATCTGAGCCTGGAGCTGATCGATAAGACTGTCCAACTGGCCGAGGAGCGCAATAAGACCGAGGCGGTGCTCGCCAGCATGGGCGAGGGGCTGGTGGTGGTGGAGCCTTCGGGTCGGATCTCCCAGATCAACTCCGCCGCCTGCCGGATTTTGGACACCACCCCCGAGCTGGCCGTTGGGAAGAGCTTGGGAGAGCCATCCCTGGGGGCCAAGCTCAGCGCCCTCGCGGATTCGCTTCGCGCCTTTTCGGAAAGCCGCGCGTTGACCGACACCCCCATGGACCGCCTCACCGTTCAGGAAAAGGTGATCGAGCTTTCGCTGGCGTCGATCCAAGACCGGGAGGGCGGCGCCGAGAGTGTGGGCACGGTGGTCAATGTCCGCGATATCACTCGGCGGGCGGAGATCGACCGGATGAAGGAAGAGCTCATCTCGGTGGTGTCGCACGAACTCCGCGCCCCCCTGGCGAACGTGATCGGATACATCGACCTCTTGCTCAACGAGGCCGCCGCGTTTCTCTCAAAAGAACACCTGGACTTTGTCGCGGTGGCCCGCAAGAACGCCGAGCGGTTGATCCACCTGGTGGATGAGATGCTGGATCTCTCGCGCCTGGACGCGGGCGCCGTCCGCATGGACATCCAGCGTGTGGATATGGCGGGGATGATCGATTATGCCCTCACCTCGTTCCGCGCGGTGGCCGAAAGCCGTCGCCTGACCATTACCAGGCGGATCGAGGGGGAGGTCGCCGCCGCTGCGGATGTCGAGCGGCTCCAACAAGTCTTGCACAACCTGATCAGCAACGCGGTCAAGTACAGCCGGGATGGCGGCGAAGTGGTGATCGCCTGCCGAAGAGAGGGAAGGGAGGTGGTCATCACCGTGGCCGACAATGGAATCGGGATTCGGCCCGAGGATCAGGCGCGCCTGTTCCAGCGTTTCTTCCGCGTTCGCGGCGGGGAAACCCGTTCGATCAAGGGGACCGGACTGGGCCTTTCCATCGCCAAATCCATTGTGGACTCGATGTCGGGTCGCCTGACTGTCACCAGCGAGTATGGGAAAGGGAGCGCGTTTTCGGTGATCTTGCCCGCATGGAGGGAGTGAGCGCGCCATGTGCCTCACCCCGCCCATTCCGATCGCCTTCAGCGAGCCGCTGAGCTCGCCCCCGCGCCTGACTTACGCTCTCCTTGGGATCAACGGGGCGGTGTTCGTGTTCTTCCGAGTTCTCATCGTGGCGGGAATGTTGGGTTTTGTGTCCACCGAGCTCCCCGAGAAGATCGTGCACTGGGTGGGCTACATCGATTCCCGGCGCGACCCTTGGACCTATCTCACCGCATCCTTCTGCCATGTGGAATTCCTCCACCTCCTCGGCAACCTCCTGTTCCTGTGGATGTTCGGGAGCTATGTCGAGGACCGGCTTGGGTTGTGGCCCTATGGGTTTCTGGTCCTAGGCGGGGCGTTGTTCGGGTCCATTGGGCATTCGGTGAGCTTGGAAATGACCCACGCCGTTGCGGACATGCAGAAGCCCGCCATCGGCGCCTCGGACATCGTCGCCGCGATCTTGGGCGCCCACCTGATTCTCAACCCCGGACTCGAAACCAAGTTCTTTTCGGTCCTGATCTGGATCCCTTTTCGTGTCATCCCGCTTACTTGGTCCATGCCGGCCATCTTCTACATCCCCTGTTGGATCGCGATGGAGTCCTACAGCGCCTATTCCGTGGGGTCGAGCGCGGGGGTGGCGCACGCCGCCCATCTCGGAGGGGTCGCCTATGGGGTCGTCTTCGGCATTGCCTGTCGCCTCTTGCCGAAGACCGGTTGGGCGGCCAAGCGGAGGATTCGAGAGGAGGAGGAGCGAGCCCTCAGACTCGCCGAAACGGAGTATGCCAACTTCCAGGATGCCCTTTCGAAGGGGGCCGCGGAGTTCGCCCTCCATCTCTTTCGCCGCGAGGAGCGCGGGCAGCCTCCCCTCCCGGTCACCCCGACGGAGAAGTTGACCCTGGCGCATCAACTTCGGGAGCGCGGAGAGCATTTCGTGGCGGCCAAGCTTTACCGGGAGATGCTGGCCGATGAGTCCAACCCGGAGTTCCGCCTTGAGGCCGGTCTGCGCCTCGCGGAAATCACCCTCGACCGCGAGCATGACATCGAGGGGGCCAAGCGCCTTCTCAGGGTGCTCCACCAAAGGTATAAAGCCCACCCCGGCTATCCCGAGGTGCACGCGCTGATTGAGCGAGTGAAACGGGCGGAAAGGAACCTGTTCAAACGGCCCTCATGAAGATTGTCTTTATCGGTCATTCCGGCATCCAGTACCCCCACACCCGAGTTCGGTGTTATGGCTTCGCCAAGGCCCTCAAGGAGCGGGGCTTCGACACGGAGGTCCTGTCGTTCAAGGACCACCTGGCTCCCCATCTCAAGGAAGAGGACATGTATGCCAAGCTCCGCGACCGCGACAAGATGCGCCTGGTCCTTTCCGCCGCGCGCCGATTGTTCGGCAAACGGGATGCCCTCTTCTATGTCCAGAAGGCGCATTTTCATTCGGCCGCGCCCTACCTGCTGTCGCGATTCTTCGGCGCCAGGTACATCCTGGATTATGATGATTACGATGTGCCCCTCTCCAATTTCTTCCATCGCGGTCGCTGGAACCGTCTGCTGTTCGGAACTCACCGCTGGGACGTCATCACCGAGCGTCTGGCCCGAAAGGCGGTCGGGTGCGTGGTCAGCAGCCATTACCTCGAGGAATACATGCGGCCCCTCAACCCGCGCGTGGCGCGCGTGGAAACCGGAGTGGACACAGGAGACTTTCACCCCCCGCGAACCGAGCATCCCGAGGATGCCCCCCTCACCTTCTTCTGGAACGGCATCGTTTGGGGGGATGAAATCCATCGTTCCGTGATGCTGGCGGTTCGGGCCTTCGCTCGCGTTCACCGCGAGGTCCCCAACAGTCGCCTGCTGCTGGTCGGCGGCGGCTTCCACTGGCAGCGGCTGGTGGAGTCCGCGCGGGCGGATCATGACGATATCCCGATCGTTTTCCGGGGCTGGTTTCCACCCGAGGCGATGCCGAGTCTGTTCCGCGAGGCGGATGTGGGGCTGCTTCCCTTCGCGCTCGACAACGAGTGGGTGCGCGGAAAGTCCCCCACCAAACTGTTCGAGTATCTGGCGACCGGGCTTCCCGTGGTGGCCACCGCCGTCGGCGAGGTCCGCCATGTCCTCCGGCACGGAGAGAACGGGCTTCTGTCGGAAAGCGAGGACCAGATGGTCGAGGGAATGCTCCGCTTGGCGCGTGACCGGGATTTCCGCGGGCAAGTGGGGAGGAACGCGCGGGAGACCGCGATCACCCACTACAGCCAGGAGGTCCTGGGAGACCGCTTGGCGGAGTTCCTGAAGCAGTTCGAGAGACGGTTGTGATTACAGGGCGTCCTGCAGGGCCAGGAACAAACCCCTGTAAAACTTGAGCAGCCGGAGCGGGTCCGAGGAGCCCTGTATTTCCGCCATGCACCATCCCTCGTACCTGATCTCATGGAGACGTTCAAACAGTCTTCGGTAAGGGTAATTGGGTTTATAGAGCTCGTTGATGTGGACATGGCGGATCTTGTCCTTCACCATGTCAAACCCGGCGTCAAACCCGCCATCCTCCAGGTCCGATTCGTTGGAGTTCCAATTCACCACCACGGCGGAATGATTGGCGATCTCCATGATCTTGCGGATCCGGGGCAAGCGCGAGGTCCCTTTCCCGTGGACCTCGAGTCGGACTTCCACCCCCTGACCGGACGCGAATTCCCCCACCTCTCGGAGCGAGCGCCCAATCTGCTCCAGGGTGGCCTCCTCGGGGACCCCTTCGGGGAGGCCGTTGGGACGAACCTTGATTCCCGAAGCCCCGACATCATGCGCGAGGACCGCGTATTCCTTGGCGCCCTCGATGGATAGCCGGAGCTCCTCCGGAGAGCGGGTGTGAAAATCGAACGCGCTGCCGAGTTGCACCAATTCCAGTGGCGAATCCTCAAACCGTTTTCGGACCTTTTCCCGGTCTTCCTTGGAAAGCCCCACCTCGACCCCGTGGGCGTGGGTCGTTCGGAGCTCCACCCCGTGAATCTCGATCTCCTCCAAGTTCTTGAAGATCTCCTCCAAGGTCCAGTCCTTGGCGATGTTGTAGGTTACAATCCCGAGCTTGAGTGGGGTGGCCATCGGATGAGGCTCCTTTCTTGACCTGGAGGCGTGTGAGAGAGAACATAGAACGGTTCCTCCCCCGCGGGCAACCCTATTGCCTGACCGCGCCGGAGGAGTGGCTGAAGGATTCCCGACAGGGTCGGGAGTGTAAAAAGGAGGAGGCCGTGCTCATGATGAAGAAAGGCCATTTCCCCGTGGTGGCAGGCAGTATCCTGGGCCTCCTCACGATCGGACTTGTTGGAGCGCTGACCCTGCTTGAGGCCGGAGCGGCCTGGGCGGACCACGTTTTCTCCCCGACCCGGTCCCGGGTCGAGCTGCGAACCTATCCTGTGACCGAGCTGCGCATGGTCCGCGAACCGGGGAACTATCACTTCATTCAGGCCAATGATGGGGAATATATCCTCTCGGACTATTGGTGGCGGGAGGTCAAGGTCGGAGAGCGTCGGTACACGGGCGGCCCCGGCGGTCCGGTCGGCGGACCTCCGCCGTACGGCGGCCCGGGAGGACCGGGGGCGTTTCAGGCCCGCAAGGTCTTCGTCGAGATCATTTCCGGCAAGGGGCGCGAATTCTTCAGCCGCGAGCGCATCCGCCCGACCTCCTTCACTCTGATTGAGGACCTCCCGCGCAATGTCACCATCCGCTTTGGGAACTCCCGGGGGACCCTGAACGCAGTGTATGACGGCTACCATGTGGACCTTGGCCTGGAAAACGCCGCCAAGGTGGTTCCGGGGTTCAATGGAGTCCCCCAGATGCTTGGCGATGGCCCCGGGATCGAGGATGTGGTCGTCTCGGTCTACTGGGAGGAGGATGAGCGCGGGGATGTGATCTACTACCGGGAGGCGGCGAGCTACGATTCCTCCGGGGCCGAGGCCGACACTTGGGGCTCGACCCTCAAATCCAAGGTCATATCCAAGCAAAAGCAACAGCCTCAGCAGTCCCAGCCGGCGGCGCCCTCCGCCCCCCCGGCGCAGAGTCCGAACTAACGAAAGGTGGGTGAGGCAATGACCCCGATGGCGGAGGCAATCCATCAGATATCCATCTTCCACGATCTCTCGGAGGATGAGGCGAGTCGCGTGGCCGCGGTCTGCGGCGAGCGGACCTACCACGAAGGCGAGATCATCTTCGTGGAACACACCGAAGGGAATGAACTCTTCTTGATTCTGGAGGGGGAGGTCAGCATTCAACTGGAGCTCACCAATCAGGATGATGTCATGCCGCTGGTCACCCTCGGCCCCGGGGATGTCTTCGGGGAGCTTTCGGTGGTGGACGAAGCCCCGCGATCCGCCACCGCGCGGTGTGTCCGAAACGCAAGCGTGCTGGTGCTCGCGAAAGAGGACTTCGACCGCTTGATCGAGTCGGACCACGACCTCGGACTCAAGGTCATGCGCAATGTGGCCCAGCTTGTCAGCCGCCGTGTCCGCCAAGCCAACCAGAAGATTCTGGATAATGTGAGCTGGGGGATGATTTAGAGGGGACTCCCAACAGGACCACATCCTCGTGGGCCACTGTCCATTCCAGAGTCTCACCCTCCCGATGCGGAGCATGCGTTTCCAGGACACGGAGAGTCGGTCCGGCTCCCTCCGCCGCGATTTCGACCCGATGCTGGGTCACTTCGCCCAGATAGATTGATGAACTCACCCGCCCCCGGAAGCGGTTGACCGCGCCATCCGGGGCGCCTCCCACGCGCGCCGCTTCCGGCCTTACCCCGCACAGCACCCGCTGCCCCGCTTGGAGGGACTCCCCGGAGCGCCCTTTCCAAACCAGGTCCGCGCCATCGAGACGAACCTGACAGAAGCAGTCCGTTTCGATCTCAAGCACCGTGGCGGGGAAGAGATTCATGTCGCCCAGAAACTCCGCCACGAAACAATTGCCCGGCCTTTCGTAGAGCTCGCGCGGGGTTCCAACCTGCTCGATCCGACCCTCGCGCAGAATCGCGCAGCGGTCCGCCATCGCGAGCGCCTCGTTCCGGTCATGGGTGACATACACCGCGGTGTGGTCGCCGCGCTTGATGATCTCGCGGATTTCCGTCCGCATTTCCTGACGCAGCCGTGCATCCAGGTTGGAAAGCGGCTCATCAAGCAGAACCAACGCGGGGCGCACCACCAGCGCGCGCGCCAGCGCCACCCGCTGCTGCTGCCCCCCGGAAAGCTGCGCGGGACGGCGCTCGCCGTGGTCCTCCATCCGCGCCATCGCAAGCGCCTCGCGGACCCGCCGCGCCCGCTCGCCCTTCGCGATTCCCTGAGCCTCCAGCCCGAAGGCGACATTCTCGAACACGGAAAGGTGAGGCCAGAGGGCGTAATTCTGGAACACCATCCCCGTGCTCCTTTTTTCGGGCGGAGTCCCGGAGACATTCCGACCATCGAAGCAAATCTCCCCCTCATCCGGGTCCTCGAACCCCGCGAGCATCCGCAGAAGCGTGGTTTTTCCGCACCCGGAGGGTCCCAGCAGGAAGAAGAACTCCCCCTCCTCCACAGCCAGGGTGACCCCATCCACCGCGACCACCGGACCGAAGCGCTTGGATACGCGCAGCAGGTCAATCCGCATCTTTTTCCGCCGTTTCTTGTTCGCGCAGAAGGCGAACATCCAGCGGCTCGCCGGACCGGATTCGGAGGTCGCGGTGGGGGAAGGGAATCTCGATCCCCGCCTCACGGAAGTACTTGTCGATCATGAAGCGCAGATCGCTCTCCACCACCAGCCGGTTGGTGTCCGCGGACTGCTGAATCCAGAACTGAAGAACGAAATCAAGTCCGTTGTCCCCGAAGTTTGTCAGCAGAACCAACGGCTCGGGCTTCTTAAGTACCTTCCCGTGTTCGTCCGCAACCTTGCGCAGAACCTTGGCTACTTCCCGGGTGGCGCTCCCATACGCAACGGACACGGCGATCTGGGTCCGCACCGTGGAGTCCGAGGCCGTCCAGTTGATCACGTTGTTCTGAAGCAGGGAACTGTTCGGAACAAAGATGTCCACATTGCTCGCGGTGCGCACATGGGTGCAGCGCGGTCCGATCCGCACCACGCTGGCCATGGTTCCGGAGAGGTCGATCAGGTCGCCCTCCTGTATCGGACGCTCGATGAGCAGGATCAACCCGCTGATGAAGTTGTTGATGACATGCTGGCTCCCGAACCCGAAGCCGATGGCCAGCGCTCCGCCCACGAAGGTGAACAGGGTCAGGGGAACATTGGCCACCTTGAGCGCAATCACGCTGGAAAGCGCGAGCAGCACGTAATACGTGATGGACCGGAGCGCCGAGGCCGCTCCCTTGGCCAAACGCGAGCGCTTCAGGACACGCTCCTCGAACGATCGCGTGAGGCGGCGCGAGACAAAAAACCCAAACACGAATAGGATCGCCGCGGTGAGAATCTTCCCCACAGTGACCCCCTGGCTCTCGATCAGGGGGAAGTTCCACCCCCAAGCCAGGACCTTACGAATCTGCTTGAACCATTCCCGCGGACTCCAATCCGCCACATCGCGCGAAATCTCCGCGATCAGCTTTTCATTTAGCCTCCGGGTCTCCTCGATGCTCTGAAGGTTGTCCTCCTCCAGGCGGACCAGGGCGGTGAGATGTCTCTGCTGCGCCTCCAACCATCGGACCACTGCGGGATCGGGCGCCGGACTTCCCTCCTTGGCGGTCGCGATCCGCTCCTCCAAGGCGCGCAAGTCTCGTCGCAGATCGGCAATCACCGAGGCTTGGCGGCCATGCGCGAAGGTGAGCTGCTCCAGGGTTTCGCGCGAGGCCTTCTCCCAGGCGCCCAATTCTTCGGGAACGGTCTCCTCGTTGACCGTGACCTTGCGGCGGCGCCAGACCTCGCGCTGATCCGACAGGCGTTGAAGACGCTCGCCGAGGATTGCCACCTCACGCTGGCGCAGGGCGCGTTCGCGACGGCGCGCCTCGACCTCTTCCTTGAGCGCCGGGTCCGCTCCGCCCGAGGCCTCCAGCCGCTCCCGCGCCCGCGAAAAGATCGCCTCGGAGTCCACCCGCTCCATTTCCGCCGCGGCCTTGCGTGTGTTCAGGTCAAACTCGCGTCTGCGGATGGTCGCGAGCGCCTCCTCCAGATCCTGTTGGGTGAAAAGCGCCGCTTCCTCCAACTGGTTCACGCGCGCCCGAAGGCCCGATAGCCGCAACCGAAAAAGGTCCCGCTCGGCCCTTTCGCCATCCAGCTCATACTCGCGCAGGCGGAGGGTTTCGGAGGCCGCTCGAGTCTCCGCCTCCGCCGCATTCCACTTCTCGGACAAGAGGATGCGCGCGGCCTCATCGCTGCTGCCGTCCAACGCCTCTCGGGCGGCTTTGGAGGCTCGTTCGGCCTCCTGAAACGACTTGCGCGCGTCCGCAACCGCCGATTCCCGACCCTTGACCCGCTCCTCAACCGTCTTCTCACGGCCCTCCTCGGCGGCGAGGTCATCGCGCAGCTTGTCGAGAACCAGAAAGGAGGGTTTGGCAAGGTCGGCCTGTTGGTTCTGGACAATCTCCAGCTCCACCTGGGGTTTGCTTCCGGCCAGTGTCTGACCGGTCTGCAAGGCGGCGGCCTGCTGGCCGAGAACCAGACGGATTCGTTCGAGGACCTCGAGGCGATGGTCGAGGGTGGTTTTGAACTCGGAGGTGTCGGTCGCCGCGAGGGTCTTGAGCGTGGCGCTGACCGCGGCGATCTCCTCCGCCAGCGCGGCGCGTTTTTCCTCAACCCGCAGCTCTTTGGGTGAGATTTGGGTTGCGGTCGGGCTGGGTCCCACGGTCGGCGTGGGAGTTGGTCTCTGCGTGCGGGTCGCGCGGGGCTGCGCCTCTGCCGCCTCGCCCGCGAAGAGACGCGCCGCAAACGCCGGAAGGCAGTCGCGTATCCCGCCGCCACCAAAGATGCCGCAAGTGGCAAGCGCTACAGGCAGCAGCCGTAACCATTGAACTTGAAGGTGGTTCTTACGCACGAGCCCAGTCTACACAACCTACCACAGGGATTGCCCTCTTGGCAGGCTGCCCTCACAACGAGGCTACCGGAACGTAATTCTCCGAAAAGATTTTATTTTACACTTGACAAATTTCATGTGCGGTATAGACTTAATCAGCGTGGGGGTGATGAACGATGAGACCTTTCCAGACCTTCCTGTTTCCCTGCTCCCTCTTCCTGTTCACCGGCGTGGCTCTGAATGGGCCGGTCACAGCCCAAGGATACAATGTGGACTTGCTGCTATCTCGGGAAGTAACGGGTGTTGGGAACTCGGCTTCCGACATGGCCCTTGTCGGTGACAAGATCTACTTTTCCACCAGCGGGGGGAATGTTTACTACTCCCTCCTGGAGGCGAGTACGGGCGAAACCCCATTTGGACCACCGCAGATCATTTCCAATGGCTTCCCGTGGTTGGCGGGAGGCGCGAGCCATATCTACACTCTGGGAGCAGACATGCGGATCTGGGAGCACCAACCGGGAGACCAACCTCCCGACCTGATCTCAAATAAGGCTTACGAGGGCGCGCTGCCAAGAATGTCCACCGGCAACGATTATGCCCTGCTCGTTACAACTCTCATCCAACCTCCCCATAACCTCGACCTGTTCCAGGTCTGGAGCCTCGCCGATCCCGCGGATCCGACTTTCCTGGGGGCAGTTGAAATCCCGCCCGCGGAGAACAAACCCGGTCCGGTCATCGAGCCGGATGCCCCCCTGCGGATCGGCGCTCGCGCTCTCGTTCCCGGAGGCATGGCGGGCATGCTGGTGATCGATATTTCGGACCCTAGCTCTCCTGTCTTGGAGAATATCGTCATGACTCCAGACTACCTTTCCGATATCGAGGTCAGCGGGTCTGTCGGTTATTTGGCGGTTGGCGATTCCGGTGTCCAAGTCGTGGACCTGGCCGATCCAGGCAACCCTCAGTTGATCGGCCGGATCGACACCACGGACCAAAGTCGGTTTGTCCATTGTTGGCGTGATGACCTGCTCCTGGTCGGCGAAAACGAGACAGCCTTGCTTGTGTTTGATGTCTCCGACCCAAGCAAACCCAAACTTGTGGGAAGGTGGGGCGGCGGACCGAAACAAACCTTTGCGCTGACCGCCAGGGTCTCCTTGATCTACGGCCTATTCCACTCACACGGCGCCACCATCTCAGCCTTCGGCTACCGTGGGCCCACCCCCATCCCCGGAAGGCAGGCCCCGCATGATGTCAATGGAGATAAGCGAATCAACGCCAGCGACCTCCTCATCCTCGCCGAGGAATGGAATCCCTAAGAACCTGACCTGGCGCGTCATCCTGGTTGACGGTGGGGTTAACCCCATCGCCCCGGCCCGCTAGGATTCCCGATCACCCGGCGGTCCAGAGCCTCGGCCCGCGGATCGCCGGTCGTTTCCAGTTCCCGCTTCTTCACCTGATGGAGGACCCTTGCGATGGGTGACCTTCTGCGCTGGTGGCTGACCCTGGAATTCTTCGGGATGGTGGGTCTTCCGCTCGTGGCTTGGCTCTTTCCCGGCTTGCGGGATCGAGGCGTCAGTCTGTGTCGGATTGTCGGGCTCGTGACAGTCGCCTATCCGGTCTGGCTTCTCTCCCATGCCGGGGACATCTTCAGCACCGCGCTCATCGTGGTTCTCTTCTTTCTTCTCGGGCTGGTTTCGCTCGTGGTCTTTCTTCTCGATCTCCCGCGCTGGCGCGAGGCCATGGAGAGGCCCGGCGAGCTGATTGTCTCCGAACTTGTTTTCCACTCCGCCTTTCTCCTCCTCGCGCTGATCCGAGCCTATAACCCCGAAATCGAGGGGATGTGGAAGGGCGGCGGGTCCGAGAAATTCATGGACCTGAATTTCGTCAACAGCATCCTCAACAGCGCCGGGTTCCCCCCGCGCGACAACTGGCTCGCCGGATTCCCGATCAATTACTACTACTACGGCTACTACCTCGCGGCGGTGCTCATCAAGCTCACGGGGGTGCTCCCCCATGTGGGCTACAATCTGATGGTGGTGACCGTGTACGCCCTCGCGGTTCAAGGGCTGTGGGGGCTGCTGCGAAACCTCGGCTGCAAGTGGTATTGGGCCCTTGCCGGGATCTGGTTCGCCTTCTTCGCCACCAATCTGAAGGCGCCGGGTCTGTCCATCGAGGAGCACGGAACCATGCTCCCCTGGCGCGCGAGTCGCGTGATCGACCTCCCGAACGACCGCACCATCAATGAGTTCCCTTGGTTCAGCTTTCTGTGGAGCGACCTTCATGGCCACCTCTCCGGCTTTCCTTTCCAGACCGCCCTACTCGGTTTGTGCTGGGGCGCGGTGGCCTCGGCCGGAGCGATCCGCGCCTCGCGAGCCGTCTGGAGCGCGCTGCTCCTCTCGCTGGTCTATGGGGCCAGCGTCGTGGGAAACGCCTGGGATGCCCCGGCCTTCGCGGTGGTCATTGTCTTCTCCGCGCTCGCCTCGTTTCCCGTTGTGGCCATTTCAAGTCGGATCAAGGACTTGGTTTTCTCGCTGTTTCTCAGGCTGCTTGCCGTGGCGGGAGTCTTTCTGCTGTTCTACCGCCCCTTCTTCAGCCACTTCATCCCGCCCACCTCGGGGTACAACCTGGTTCCCTGGGAAACAAAGACTCCGCTCGGCCTGCTTCTTCTGATCTTCGGAGCGGCCTTCGGCGCCCTCCTACTCCCGACTGTAGGGAATGCCGCGCGTGTCCTATCCGATCTGTTCTCCGCGAAAATATCCGCCGAAGCCGACACGCGCCAAGGCCAGTCCGGCAGAACGGTGATCCTCGTGGCCACGGTGGTGGGAACGCTCGTGTGGGCGGTCGGACTCCTGTATGTCAGGAGCAGAACGGGGACCCTCTCGGGGACCCTTTCCCCGGCGCTGCTCGGCTCCCTCCTGCTTCTGGCGCTTCTATGGCTCCTGCGCTGCTGGGCGGGGGATCGCGGCGAAAAGGAGGAAGCCGGCGCGGAGCGCTTTGTGAGTCTGCTCCTGTTCCTCGCGACCGGCCTGATCCTGACCTGCGAGTTTGTGGTGGTGAAGGATTTCTATGGCGGGGACTCGCTGAGGATGAACACCATCTTCAAGTTTCACCTCCAGGCCTGGGTGCTTCTCGCCATCACCCTCGCGTTCGCGAGCGACCGCTTCCTCACCTTGATGCGTGGCGTCATTCCCGATCGGCGCGCCCTGGGGCTCACAGGCGCGGTTCTTCAGGCCGGGATCGTGGTTGTTTTCGTGGTCTGGACCGCGGTCGGATCCTGGAAACTCCTGGTGGTCAAGTGCTCCCACTTTGAGTCCAAACCGACCCTTGATGGACTTGCTTACGCTTTCCCGGAGGAGAGCGAAAGGAGGGTGGTTGGAGAGCGCGATATGAGCACCGAGGATGGCCGCGCGATCCTCTGGCTGCTCGACCTTCAGCGCTTCGAGTATGACCCCAAGCGAATCATCCTGGAGTCCCCCGGCGATCCCTATTCGATCTATGGGAGAGTCTCCGCTTTCTCGGGCATCCCCACCCCGCTTGGCGTCCCGAACCATGAGGGCATCTGGAACGGAAAGAAGGTCGAGGCGAGCTCCGAAATCAAGGCCCGGAGCCGGGATGTGGAAACCATCTATCGGACCAACGATTTCCGAAAGGCCAAGCAGCTGCTCGAGAAGTACGGTGTCACCCATGTGTTCTGGGGGACTGTCGAAAGGCGCAAGTTTGGGGCCGCCGCGCGGAAGAAGTTCGAGAAATACATGGTTGCCCTCAAGACCTTCGAGGACACCACGATCTACTCCGGCTACCAGGATGTCCCGATCCAAGAGGATTTTGTGGAGGAAGTCCCGCCGCGTCCGCTGGCCGAGGCGCGGGAACTCGTTGACCCCAGCCACCCGTTCGATCAGCCGCGCGGGATCACGGTCGGACCGGATGGATCCGTGTATGTCTGCAACAGCAAGAAAGGGACAGTCGAGGTCTTCTCCGCCGAGGGAACCTGGCGGCGGACCATCGGCGCGCCGGGGCAATCTCCGGGGAGCGGGCAGCTTTCCCCCGAGTATTCCGGTCCCGGAGGGGTCGCGGTGGGACCGGATGGGGCCCTCTATGTGGCCGACACCTGGAACCACCGCGTGGCGGTCTTCGCCCCGGATGGAACTTACCAACGCGAGATCCAGGGGGACTTTTGGGGACCCCGGAACTTGGCCTTCTTCAAGGACCTCCTGATTGTGGCCGACACCGGGAAGCACCGCTTGGTGGCGCTTCGACCGGATGGGAGCGCCCCACGTCCGATTGGACAGCAGGGCAGGGGCCTTGGGGAGTTCACCGAGCCTGTCGGGCTGGCGGTTCATGGGGACAGCCTCTTTGTCGCCGATGTGGGCAACCAACGTGTCCAGGTTCTTGGTCCGGACTTCCTGCCTCGCGCGGAGTTCCCGGTTCTGGGGTGGGAGGATCAGGTCGGGACCGAGGCCTACATGGCGTTTGATTCCGCTGGGCGGCTCTGGTTGACCGACTCCGGGGGAAATCGTGTCCAGAGGTATTCGGCGGAGGGGAAACTGGAGGCGGTTTTTGGCCCCGTGTGTCCCCCGACGGGGACTCTGCGCGCCGTCAAGGGGATCGCCCTTCGTGGGGAGGAGATCCTCCTCTCTGATTTCGGGAACAACCGTTTGGTGATCTGGAGGGAGAACTAGAGCGCTTCTCATTCGGATGTAGAGCTCGTTCCTGGAGAGGTGCGGTCTCTCGCCCCCGGACACAACCGAGCGTGCCCCTCCAAGGCCCTACACGATAACGTCAACCGCTCTGGTTCGGAAAACTACCCCGCGACTTTGAACTCCACCCTTCGGTTCTGGCTCCAGGCGGATTCGCCGCTCCCCGGCATTGCGGGTCGCAGCTCCCCGTAGGAGATAATGTCGATTCGGCTGGGGCTGATTCCCTGGCTGATCAGGTACTCCCGGACCGCCAGGGCGCGGTTTTCGCCGAGCGCTTGGTTGTATTCCTCGGTGCCCCGTTCATCGCAGTGACCCTCGAGCAGGACACGCACCGAGGACCGTGAGCGGAGATAGCTCACATTGTCCGACAAGACGCGGCGCGCCTCGGAGGAGAGGTCGTAGCGGTTGTAAGCGAAGTAAACCGTGGCAAGGTTCGGGTCGCTCGACCATTCCCCAGAGTAAGGACGATCGGTCAAACCCTGCTCCCCGGTCATCCCGCTCCATTCATCCTCCCCGGCGGGCGCCCCGGACCGATCTGAACCCAGTCCGGAATCCGCGAAGCTGTCTTCCGCCGGTTCATCAAAGTCGGACCCGAAATCCGAGAGACTTGGGCTGGTTTGCTTGGCCTTCTTGGAGCAACCCTCCGAAAACAACGCGACCAGTGCGACAAGCGCGAGCACAAGAAAACTGAATCGATTCATGGTGACACCCTTCAATCGTTGCGGGCCGCGGAGGCCGAAACACCCCGCCGCCGGGGCCTTTGGGAAACGAAGTATTCTAGCCGGATGCGCAAAACCCTCAAGCCGGTTCGTTGAAAATCCATCCGGTCGCCTACTGCACCACACGGAGGTGGGAAAGGTCCCCCCCGGATTTCATCCGCTCCTCCAGCCGCCGCAGGGCCCAGCCCAGCTCCTCGAACGAGGAATACCGCAAATCGCGATCCTTCGACAGGCAGCGCATGACAATCCGCTCGAACTCCTCGGGGATATCCGGTCGGCGGTGACGCATTCGTTCGGGCTCCTTGCTCAGCACGCTCATATACAGGCTGATCGAGTCCTCATCGGTGAAGGGCGGATGTCCCACCGCGCCCTCGTACAGCACCGCGCCCACCGCGTAGATGTCCGCGCGCGCGTCCACATGCTTGGCATCCTTGACTTGCTCCGGGGCCATGTATTTGAGGGTCCCCAGCCCGACCTTCTCGCGGGTCAGGTTGGTGGGGGCCTCCGCCGCCTTGGCGAGTCCGAAATCGGTAATCTTAATGACCCCGTCGTAGGTCAGCATGATGTTGCCCGGCTTGATATCGCGGTGAACCACCCCGATCATGCCGCCCCCAAAATCCTTGGTGGCGGCATGCTGCATCCCCTCGCAGATCTGGATTCCCCAAGAGACAAGGCTCGCCAGCGGCGGCGGCGGACCCGGGCGTGAGAAAACTTCCTCCAGGTCGGTTCCATCGATGTATTCCAGGAACAACAACGGGCGAGACGCAACCTCGCGGTAGTACATGGCCTGGACCACATTGGGGTGGTGACCCAAACGGATCCAGGTCTTGGCCTCCGAGGTGAACCGCGCGACCGCCTCGGGGTGGTTCCTCAGGTCATCGCGCAAGGTCTTGACCGCGTATCGAACCTCCGAGAATTCATCGGTGACAATGAACACCACTCCCATGCCGCCGCGATGGATCTGGTCGATCCGGTATTGGCCATCGATCTTCTTCCCGATCTCAAACTCAATCGGCGCCTCCACCTCGGGGCGTGGGACAATGGGTTGGCCCGGAACCGGCTTCTGCTCCTTCTCACCGGTCTCCCAGCGGAGTTTGCGACCATCGGGAAGGACTCCCTCCCACTCCAGGTCCACCTTGTCGCGCCAGCTCTTGAGGCGCACCGATGGCCCTTCGACCGGGCCGGCGGACGCGCCCGCCGCCGGAGCGGGCCCAGCCGGGTAGCGCAGACGCATCTCCGAGGGGGTGGGGATCCTGAACGAGGACCCGGTGGCCGGCGAGTGCTCACGCGCCGGCTCGGGAAGGTGGTACGAAAACTCCTGCGGCATGGTGGGATCGCCGTGATAATGCAGCGCCACGATCGGCAAAAGAATCAGCGCCGAGACACAGTCCATCGCCAGGAGGAAGGGGGAATAAAGCCCCGGGATCAGGAGCGTGAGGCCGCCCTGAAGCCCCGCAAGCGATAGCAATCCCACCAGGACTCCAAGCGGGCCGCTGAAGGGGCGTAGCGAACCCGAACCCGCCGTCTGCCCTTCGCGGGAGAGGTATTCGAGCGCCAAGCGGTCCTGGAATCGAACCGGTCGATAGATCAAACCCACGATCCAGATCACCCCCGCCGCCAATGCCGTGTGGATCAGAAACGGCCATAACAGCACATCCTTCCCGACCAGCGCCTCGCTGATCGCGTAAAAGGCCTTCCCGTTGGCCTCCAAGATCGGCGCGGTGAAGGGCGGATTGGCGATGTCCGTTCGGGTCAACCAGTCGAATTCCTCAAAAACGCTCCGATCCTCGAAATTGAACCGAGGGATCGAACCCCGCACCAGACCGATGGCGACCACCCAGAGGTAAGTCGTCGTGGTGAGGGCGATGGCCCGCGCGGTGGGATAGAAACAGGCAAAGCCGATCGGCGCGAGCGCGCCAAGGCCAAGGAACGACTCCAGGTAAGGCAGCGCCACCAGCGCCGCCATCGCGCCGCGTTGGGGACGGACCGCGAACCATGAGGCCAAGGTGACCAACAGCAGGAGAAGCGCCGGTCCCATGATCTCAGGCGTGTAAACCACCACTAGCCCACCCAGGAACAGGAAGAACGAGACCCCACCCCAGAAGGGGGCGATGAAACAAATCCAGGAGCAGAAGAGGCCCGCGAACATCCCGACGACCGGCGCCTGTGGGAGATAAACCCGCCACCCGGGATCAGGGCCGGGCTCGCGATTCAACCAGATTCCGTTGGCGGCGATCAGCAACCCCAATCCCAGGCACAACGCGAACAGGCTTTTCTTCCCGAGGTCCTTGCGCAGAAAAAGGGCGTACGCGATCCGGTCACGAACGGCATAGAGGGAATCGAGGCGGCCGGATTCGCGGGACTCCACCGGATCGGCGTCTCCACGGCTCACTTGTCCCTGGCTCCTTGCTCACGGATCGGTTGGGCATTGCCCGGGGAGCCCGCATGGTCCGCCCACCCTTACACTGGCCCATCCCGAAATGCTCTCACCACTGGGGAATCGTCATTGGAGGTCGGAAGGGTCCGGTGTCGCTTTTCGGGGTTCACTGGAATCCCCATGCCCCTGTTCGGAGGGTTCAGGTCCGGCTCTCTTGGAACCCTTCCCACCCCACCAGGAAAGCAGCAGTACCGCGACTCCCGTGACAATCATAAGGAGGAAGGTCCAGCGCTGCAAGGGCCGATTGAGCGGATTTGGAGGGCGAACCGACCGAGGAGTGTCTCTCCCGGACTGAATCTCGTTTTCCAGGAGAAGGAGCCGATAACGAAGCTCCTCTTCGCGATTTCTGATGGACTTGTACTCACCCCCGACGGAGGGTCCCTCCTCGTCCAGGAGGCGCCCCTGAATCAGCCTCTGGCGCGCGCGGAACAACTCCTCGGCCTCCAACTCGATCCGGTCGCGCTCCCTCTGGGTCTCCTCCGGGCCGAACCTCATTTCCCAGCCGTCATCCCTTGCCTGGAGATCAACCGGCACACCACTTCATGAAAGGGTTTGCGAAAGCCCGACGGATTGGCCTTGTCTCGGTTGGGATGAATGGCGTTGGCGAGCAGAATGACAAGGGCCTGGTTCTCCGGGTCGATCCAAAGGCTGCAGCCGGTGAACCCGGTGTGTCCGAAGGACCTATCCGAGGGGAGAAACACGGTGGCGTCGAAATCGCTTCGACGAAGCCACCAACCGAGCGCTTGGCGGATTTCGCCGTGGACCGGCTGCTGAGTCACCATCTCTTGAGAAAGGGCGCGAGTAAGCGGCCAACCGGCGCCGGGCTTCCCCGCGTTGAGAAAGGCCCGCGCGAACTTCGCCAGATCCTCCAGTGTGGAAAACAACCCTGCGTGACCGGCCACTCCCCCCTGGGACCAGGCGTTTTCATCATGGACCTCGCCTCGAATCACCCTTCCGCGGAAGGGGCAGTCCTCCGTGGCCGCGGTCCGTTTCCGCCACGCGCGCGGGGGGTTGAAGCGCGTGTGGCGAAGCCCGAGCGGGCGACAGATCTCGCGGTCCACAAAACGGTCCAGCGAAAGGCCGCTCACCGCCTCGACCAGCCACCCCAGGGTCATGTACCCAAGGTCGCTGTAAACCCGTGTCGCTCCGGGAGGGTTTTCGAGGTCGGCGTCAAACAGCGCTTCCTGAAAAGCCTCTTTCCCGCGCAATTCCTTGAACCAAGGACGGTAATTCGGCAGCCCTGATGCGTGGGTCAGCAACTGGCGGACAGTAATCCGCTCCTTTCCCCGACAACCGAAGGGTTTGAGATAACTCCAGACCGGTCCATCCAGTCGGACCAACCCTCGATCCACAAGGATCAGAACCGCCGTGGTGGTGGCCACCGCCTTGGTCACCGAGGCCAGGTCGAAGACAGTTCCAGGCCGAAGCGGTTCCGCCTTCGGAACCTTGGCGGCAAATCCGAACGCCGAGCGGAACACCACCTCCCCGCGGATTTCCACCCATCCCTCCACCCCCGCGGTGTCGCCTCGCGCCACGGCATCCTCGAGGATTTCATCAAGCACGCTCAGCGGGGCTTGGAATCGGGGGGACATCCGGGATCCTCAAGTCAATTCGGCCTTCGGGTCAGGTCAACGGGGGCGCCTTTGAGGAGTTCATCGCAGAGGAGTCCCTCGCCCCTTGATCCGTCTCTTCCCTTACCCTTGCCGTCAAACAATCTCTGGTAAAGCTTCTCGTACTGTTCCGCGATCATGGCGTGACCGAACTTGGATTCGATGCGAGCCCTCGCGTTGCGGCCGTAAGTTCCGGCAAGTTCCGGATCGGAAAGGATGGCCCCGATCGCGCGGGCCGCCGCGCACAGGTCCCCCTCGTTCACCAAGCGTCCTTGGACCCCATCCTCGACCACCTCGGGAATTCCCCCCACGCGGTAGGCCACCACCGGAAGTCCGGTGGCCATCGCCTCGGCAATGGACATCCCGAAAGACTCCATGCTCGAGGTGGAAAGGAGCAGGTCGCCCTGCCGCAACCACTCTTCGATCTTCTGAGCGGAACCGGCAAAGGTGACCAGGTCCTGCACCCCAAGCTGCTGTGCGGTCCGTTCCGCCAGGGTCCGGTCCGGGCCATCCCCAAGGAAGACCAGCCGCGCCGGCCGGCAGTTCCTAACCAAGTCCAGAATCTTCACCGCATCCTGGACGCGTTTGACCGGACGGAAATTGGAGATGTGCAGAATGGTCTTGGAGAGATCCTCCTCGACCGCGCTCTCCCGGGGGCGGAACACGTGAGTGTCAATCGGGTTGTAAATGACCTCGATCTCCCGCTCGATCCGGAATTTCTCGAGGGTCGCCCGCTTCAGGTATTCCGACACGGCGGTGACCGCGTCGCTGGTGTTGATGCTGTACTCCACGATGGTCCGGTAGCTCGGCTCCCAGCCCACCAAGTCGATATCGGTTCCGTGCAGCGTGGTGACAATCTTGAGATCGCGACGGTTGTAGTGGCAGACCATCAGCTTCGCGAGCAGCGCGCTGGTCGAATGGGGGATGGCGTAATGCACATGGATGACATCGAGCTGCTCTCTATCCGCGACCTCGGCCAGACGAGTCGCCAGCGCCAGCGTGTATGGCGGGAATCGGAACACCGGGTAAAGCGGGACATCCACGTGGTGGAAGTTGAAGAGTCTGCCATCGCCGATCAGACGATGCGGCAAGTCGTATGAGAAGAAATGGATCTCGTGCCCGCGATCCATCAGCCCCTTGCCGAGCTCGCTGGCGACAATCCCGCTCCCCCCGATGGAGGGGTAGCACACAATCCCGATTTTCAAGGATCAACCCTCCGCGCGGTTGAAGACTTCCTGGAGGAACGACACGGACCGCTCCCTCAGGAAATCGTACGCCGACATGAGCCTCGCGCGAAGGTCCTCGGGATTCTGAATGGGTTGGAGGAATCGGGAGTTCAATTCGAGATAGAGCCGTCGCGGCTCGCGGAAATAAGGCTCAATCCGCAGCTGGAGCTGCGTGGGATCCTCCGGGAGGGGAGGGAACTCGATCCGCAGGCACAGCCCCAAAACCGGCCGTCCGAAGCGCTCCAAGGCGGAGTCGGAGATATTGTACAGGTGCTCACGCAGCGCGGGTTGAACCGCCATGTCGAAGGGCAACAGGAAACGCAGGTTGGTCTGTTGGAGCATCCAAACCGGGATCCCCAACCGTCGCTTGATCTCCGCCAGCGTCGGGATGACCTGCTCCACATACTCCTCGAATGTTCGCTGCGTGGGCTGTTCCTTGATGGCCACCCTGTCCGAGTGGATCTCGCATGCCCTGCGGTCCGCTTCCCGAAGGATCGCCCCCTGTCCACCCGGCAGGATTTCAAACTGGGTGTATCGCGAGCACTCGGAGAGGCTCAGATACAGCTCCTTAAGCGGGCGCTCCTCGAAGGTCTGGGGAGGCGAATGCAGCTGCGTGAAGAAGCCAAGAGGGATGATATGCTCCACCAGCATTGGAGTATTATCCCTCAAAACGGGGGCGGTTTATAGAATCCACGCGGAAATCATCCTAACTTCCGCTGAAAATCCTTCATGAATTCCGCTAGCGCCTGCACTCCCGCAAGCGGCATGGCGTTGTAAATCGAGGCGCGAATCCCGCCCACCGAGCGATGCCCCTTAAGGCCGTCCAAGCCGAGCTTGGTCGCCTCGGAAACAAACTGCTTTTCGAGGTTTTCGTCCGGAAGCCTCCAGGTCACATTCATCAGTGAGCGCGAAGCCGGATCGGCGTGACCCCGATAGAAACCCCCGCTCGCGTCGATGACCTCGTAAAGCAGGCCCGCCTTGCGGCGATTGATTTCGCCCATCTTCTCCAAACCGCCGATCTCTTCGAGTAGCCAGCGGGTGACCAGCATCATGATGTAGATCGCGAAAACCGGAGGCGTATTGTAGAGCGATTTGTTCTCCACATGGACCCGGTAGGAGAGCATGGTCGGGAGGTTTTCCGCCGATTTGGCGACAAGGTCCTCCCGGATGATCACCAGGGTCAGTCCCGCCGGGCCGATGTTCTTTTGCGCCCCGGCGTAAATCAGGCCGTACCGGCTGACATCGAGCGGTCTGGAAAGGATGTCCGAGGAGGCGTCACACACCAGCGGCGCCCCGCCGCTCTCCGGCTCGGAGGCGAACTGGACCCCTTGGATGGTTTCGTTCGAGGTGAAATGAACATACGTGGAGTCCGCGGAAAGCTCCAGTTCTTCGTTGGTGGGGACCCGAACAAAGTTGGATTCCTTGCCGGTCCAGACGACACGGGTGGTCCCCTCCTTCTTGGCCTCCTTGATCGCCTTCTCTCCCCAAGAGCCGGTGAGGATGTAATCGGCCGAACGTCCCTCCCCGCGCAACACGTTCATTGGGACCATGGAAAACTGAAGGCTCGCGCCGCCCTGAAGGAACAGGACCTTGTAGTTCTCCGGCAGCTGAAGGAGCTCGCGAAGGTTTCGCTCGGTGGTCTCGAAGATCTCATCCGCCGCCTTGCAGCGGTGGCTGATCTCCATGACCGACATGCCCAGACTCGGGAGCGCGACCAAGTCCTTTTGCGCCTGCTTGAGAACGGGAACCGGAAGGATGGCGGGACCCGCCGAGAAATTGTGAATGCGGTTTTCCATGAGATTTCCCCCCATTAGAGACCTCTTGAACCTCTCCCGCGCGGAATGTCCCGCGCGGGTCCGTGGAAACGCGAGTGGCTACTGCTCTTCCGTCGATTCGGGAGCCTCGGTCGACTCCTCCACCATCGGGGCGGGTTCACTGAACAGGGCGGGCTCCTGGACCGAATCGGCGGAGGGCGAGACATTCACCTTGAGCGAGGCGCTCACGCGCGGGTCCACGCGGACTTTGACCGCGTGCATGCCGAGCTCGCGAATCGGGTGCTCCAGCACGATCTTGCGACGGTCGAGCTTGATTCCTTGGGCTTCCAGGGCCTCGGCGATCTGCGCGGTGGTGACACTGCCGTAGAGCTTGTCCTTCTCTCCGGCGCGCGCGGTGATTTCGATCTGAGTCTGCTCCAACCGGTCCCGAACCGACTCGGCGGTCTTGAGCTCGGTGAGACGCTTCTTTTCCGCGAGACGTCGGATGTGCTCCAGGTGACGTTTGGTCCCGAGCGTCGCGGGCGCGGCCAGATTGCGCGGGAACAAATAGTTCCTGGCATAACCGTCCTTGACATTCACAACACTTCCCGCCTCGCCCAGATTGTCGAGGGTTTCTCTCAGAATCACCTGCATCGAACGATCCTCCAAAAGGGTCTCGGCTCAAACTCCGTCGGGCGGGGTGAGCACGGTGTCATGCGCTTCTTCGGGCCGTGTTTCGGGGTAATCGAGAGTTGTGTGCAACCCTCGGCTTTCTCGGCGGCGAAGCGCGGACTGTACCACAATCCAGGAGGTTTGCACAATATTCCTCAAGAGCGCCACCCCCTCGGTCACCCAACCCCGCTCAAAGTACCCTTCGGCCTCTTTCAAAAGGATTTCCAGGCGCTCGGCCGCCAGCTTGAGGCGCTCGGTGCTCCGAACAATGCCTACATAATCCCACATCAGGGTTCGGACCTCGTGGGTGCAATGCTCCACCCGAACCCCCTCAAGCTCCATCGTCGGGTCAAACCGTTGGAACCACTCCGGAATCTCCGGAATCGGCGTGGGGGGAGACGGCTCCGCTTTCATCGCGGACTGAGCCGCCCGATGGCTGAAGACCAGCGCCTCAAGCAGGGAATTGCTCGCCAACCGGTTGGCCCCATGCACCCCGGTGAACGCGGTCTCTCCGACCACATAAAGCCCCGCGAGCGCGGTTCTTCCCACCGAGTCCGTGACCACCCCCCCGCAGGAGTAATGCGCGGCGGGAACCACCGGAATCGGCTCAAGCGGCGGGTGGACTCCATGACGGACACACAGCTCGCGAATCGCCGGGAAGCGCTCCGAAAAAAACTCCTCCGACATGTTCGAGCAGTCCAGGAGCACATGGCTCTCTCCATGACGTTTCATCTCCGTGTCGATTGCGCGGGCCACAATGTCTCGAGGCGCCAGGCATCCGCGTTCATCATAGAGCTCCATGAAGCTCTCCCCACCCAGTCGACGCAGGATCGCTCCCTCCCCTCGGACCGCCTCGGAGATCAGAAAGGTCTCCCCGCCGGTCGCGTTGTAGAAGGCTGTGGGATGAAACTGGACAAACTCCAGGTTGGCCACGGGCAGACCGGCGCGCCAAGCCATCGCGATCCCATCCCCGGTGGCGATCGGGGGGTTGGTGGTGTGCTGGTAGATCCTGCCGATTCCCCCGGTGGCCAAGACCACGATGGGCGCGCGGAACACTTTGACTTCCAGGGCGGGAGCATCCAGGGCATGGACCCCCGAGCAGCGCTTATTCGGGGACTTGCCCTCGGTGATCAGGTCAAGGGCCAGGTGATGCTCAAGGAAGGTGACATTCGAGTGTTCGCGGAGACACTTGAGCAAGGCGCGTTCGACCTCGCGCCCGGTGAGGTCTTTTGAGTGGAGGATCCGCCGGTGAGAATGCCCCCCCTCCCGGCCCAGGTCATAGAGCTCCAGGCTTCCGAGAGGAGAGTCCGCGCTCGATTTGGGCGTGGTGGTGAAGCGCACCCCCCAGTCGATCAGTTGACGGACCAGGTCGGGCCCCTCGCGGACCAGTGTGCGGACCACCTCCTCATGGCAGATCCCCGCCCCCGCGATGAGCGTGTCGCGGACATGGTCCTCGAAGGAGTCCTCCGCCGAGGCCACACAGGCAATCCCGCCTTGCGCGTAATTGGTGTTGGACTCGAAGTCCTCTTTCTTGGTGAGGATGGTGACCTTGCCGCTCGCGGCGGCCTCCAGCGCGAAGCAAAGCCCCGCGATCCCGCTGCCGACCACAATGAAATCCGAATGGCGCTCGTGGACCATGACGGGATGATAAGGCCGAACCAGGCGTGAGCGTATCCCTCAGGCGCGCGGCTTGTCCTTGGTGGCGGAGCGCACCCGGAAGACCAGAACCACCATCAGGACGGCAAACAAGACGCTCATCGAGAGGGCCAGGAGATTCGTGTTCCGAATCCCCTCATGCACATCCCCGCGCATCAGCCAGCCGATGACTTCCTCCTGTATCACCGGGCCGATGCTCCCAAACCCGTTGACAATTCCCGCCACCGCAACCCCATTGACCGGCCCGGCGACCTGGATGGCCGCGGCCCCCACCAGCAACGTGTCCGGACCGTAGATCATGAATCCCACCAGCCCGAAGCAAATCGCGGTGGCCAAAGGCGAGGTTCCGAAGTAGATCACCGAGTAGTAACCCCCGATCATTCCGACCCCCATGAGCAAGCACACCATGGCCCAGTTCCCCCTGAAGAAGCGGTCCAGCACATACCCCGCCACCACCGCCCCCCCCAGACCGGCAAAGTCGAAGATCTGCGAGTAGTACGCCGCCGTGTCGGCATCCAAACCTTGGATATCCAAAAAAGCCGGAAGCCAAGAATCAAGGGCGTAGCGCAGAAATTTGATGCAGAAATACGCCATCCCCATGACCAGGATCACCGGATTGAGGGCCAGCCGGTTGTACTCCCGGAGCGAGACCTTGGCTTCCTGCGATGCCTCGACCGCGTGGGTCTCCTTGGCCTCTTTGGCGACGATCGCTTCCAGACCGACATCCTCCGGTCGATTCCTCTGCCACAAGTACACCAGGAACCAGAGCCCCACCGTGGCCAGGGTCAATCCCCAAAATGACCAACGCCAGCCATAGGCCCCCAGCAGCGCCCCGCCCAAGGATTTCACCAGCATGTTGCCCACCAGGTACGAGGTGGACCAGACCTCCATGAAGGTCCCCCGCTCTTGCTTTCGCAGCCACGCGGAGACCCCACCCACCGACCCCGGCCAACCGCTGGCCTGGACCAACCCATTGAAGAACATGAACACCAGGAAAGTGCCGTAAGAGTTCCCAAAGCCCAGGATCGTGTTGAAGATCATGGACAGCCCTAGCCCGCCGAGGAGCAGGAAGCGTGGACCCTTTTCGCGCCCGATGAAGCTGCACAGGAATTGCCCGACCAGATAGGCGACCAAATACGCGGTCCAGAGGTGGGCGACATCCTGGAGGCTCCATCCGAAATCCTCCGCAATGGTCTTCTTGCAAATCGTGAACGCCTTGCGGGTCAGGTAATACCCGGCGTAGGCCATGTAGGTGGCGACCAGGACCCGCCAGCGCCAGAGGTTCTGCTCACGTGAGAGCGCGGGAGGCGCGGGTAGGGCGGCGGATGACGACACGGAAATCTCCTCACCAAGAAAAAGGAATGGAAGCGGCCTGAAGCCCCGGATCAAACGACTATAGCCATCCCGGCACCCGCATGCAATCAAGGAAATCCACATCCTGGCTTGAGACTGCCCATTGGACGCGCCCTTAAACCGCGCGGGAGGTAGGCCGATTTCCCGCTTGACATGGGAGGTCAAGTCACCTACAGTAAACTCAGGGGAATTAGGGAATTCTGAGCTAGTCTGGGAGGGGGAGATTGTGAAAGAGCCGAAGCCCGCCAACACCGGCGGCGCCGCCGCCATTCAGTCCGCGCCGGATGAGGAGTTCGAGAGCCTCACGCGCGAGCAGCAGTCCGTTCTCAACCGCTTGATCAACAAGTTCCGCGAAGGGGCCATGGTCCAGGTTCTCACCGGCGCTCACGAAACCGGGAAGACCAAGGTCGCGGAGCTCGTCGGCAGGCGCCTTGAATCTCAAGCGGTGACTGTCCACATCAACAAGCAAACCGATCAACCGCCAGGAACCAAACGTCTCATGCAGGAGGCCTATGGCTCCTATCCGTTCCTGCTGGCGGCGATCCTCAAGCAGGTCGGCTTCTATGCCCGCGGAGAGGAAACTGATCTGGTTGAGCAGATGGTCGAGCGCCTGCGCGCGCTCCGTCAGGAGGAGAAACGCCTGCTCATCGTGCTCGATGATGCTCAAGACATCACTCCCGGAGTGTGGAAACGTCTCCAATCCTGGCTCGATTATCAAGACCGTGGAATGAAGATGATCCAGGTCCTGCTGGTCGGCTCGCCGATGGTCCGCAAGATGATGGGCGAGCCGATTCTGCGCGGATGGCGGCGGTGGGTTCATGGCACCTACGAACTCCATCTGCTCAAAGGGGGTCGAGGCGTCGAGGAGGCGCGCAGGGCGCTGCGGAACGCCTGCGATTCAATCAACGCCCGCGCGCGAAGCGAGGAGCCGCTCAATCCGCCGCATCTTTCGTGGTTTGCAATCCGAAAAATACTGCACGAGGCCGGCGGTCGCCCCGGGCGCATGAATGAGCTTGTCCGCCGCGCGCTCGCCGCCTCGATTCGCGAGGGAGGTGTCAGCATCACGCGACGTTTTCTGTCCCATGCGGATGCGCTCCGCTCGCACGCTGTCCGGGTTCAGGCGGTTCGCAAGGCCCCGGAGAAGGGAGCGGAAAAGGGCGCCGTGAAGACCCCGGATCAGGCGCCGCGTCCGCGACCCCCCAAGGGGTCTGCCACCGGCCTGGACTGGATGCGGTACGCGCTCGGGGCGCTGCTGGTCGTGTTCATTCTGGGAGCGGGGTGGGGTATCACCGCCTGGCTTTCCCTGCCCAAATCCGGGGAGGCTCCGAACGAAGTGGTTGAGGCCACCCCGGAGGAATCACTCCCGGAGACGGCTGATCTTGATTCGCCCTCCACCTCCCTTGAGGACCCCTTCGCTCCCGCGCCTGAACAGGTTCCGGTCGGGAGTGGCGATTCCCTTGCGGCCGCTCCAGAGGTCACCGGCGTGAGTTCCTCAAGCCAACCCAGCCTTCAGTCCTTTATTGAGGGCGCGGCGCTCCCCTCGATCCCAGAAGAGGAGCCGGGTGGGATCTGGAATCCCATCGATGAGGTCGCCAAGTCCAAGGTTCTCTCCACCTCTTTGGAGCATGACCTCCTGGATGTGACTTCCGAGTCAACGAGCGCGCCGACGGGAACTGACCTCGCCCCCGCGCTCCCAAGCGGCGTGACCGCGCCGAATGAACCAAGCGCCCCGGATTCCACGGAGACAGTCGCCAAGGCCACTGAACCGGAGGCCCCAGTGTTGCCGGAAATGAAGGCCGAACCCGTGGCGGCCGTTCCGCCCGCCCCGGCGATGGAGAAGTCCTCGCCGCGAAAGGCCGAGCCGGCGGTGATCCCGTCCAAGGCCAAGTCGGAGCCTTCTTCGGAGACCAAGCCCACTCAGCGGCCAAGACTCAAGAAGAAGACCCTTGAGGCGTTGGCCAGACTTGAAAAGAAACTTTAGGGAACCGCGCCTCCTTGGCCGCGCTATCGGATGGCGGAGTGCGCGGAGGACCCCCACCCAGCCTCCCCCGCGCGCGGGGGAGGAGTGAAGACGGATTGGGAGTGCTTGCTCCGAATTCACTGCGAGCTCGGTACCAGCCCCCTTCCCGCGCGCGGGAGGGGTAGGGGGAGGGTTCCCTCCCGCCCCAGGCGCTATAGTCTTCCCCATGCGCGCATGTCTCTACCTCTCACTGGTCGTTTCCACCCTCCTCCCACCCTACGCCCGCGCGAGTGAGCGATTCGATGTGGTCGTCATCGGTGGTACCCCCGGCGGCATCGCTTCGGCGCTTGCCGCCGCGCGGCATGGTCGAAGCGTGGCCCTGGTCGAGTATCACGCCCACCTCGGAGGGATGACCACCAGCGGATTGGGCAAGTCCGACATCGAGACCACTGGGGCCATCGGTGGGATCTGGGATGAATTCGTCCGGAGAGTGTACTCCCACTATCTCGAATCGTATGGCGCGGATTCCGAGCAGGTGAAAGCCTGTCGCCAGGGCTACTTCTATGAGCCCTCGGTGGCTGAAAAGGTCCTCAACCGGATGGTCGCGGAGCATCCCGCGATTCAAGTCTTCGTCCGCCACCGTTTGGAGGAGGTGGTTCGGAATGGGATGAAGGTGGTCTCGGTTCGGGTCAAGAATCGCGATTCGGGCGAGATCCTCGAACTGCGCGCGGGGGTGTTTGTCGATGCCACCTACGAGGGGGACCTCCTGGCGGGCGCCGGCGCGGAATATCGCCTCGGGCGAGAGGGCCGGGCCGATTTCGGCGAGGTTCATGCCGGAGTGATCTACATGGACCACCAGACTCGCGCGTTTCTCCCGGGATCAACCGGGGAAGGGGACATGCGCCTCCCGGCCTACACCTACCGCTTGTGCCTGAGCTCGGATCCCGCCAACCAAATGTTTCCCGAAAGACCACCGGACTATGACCGCAACCGCTACAGCCATTACCTGCTTGACCTCAAGCTGGGACGCCTCAAGTCCGCGGTGGATGCCCTCTCCATCGCGCCTGTGCCGAACCGGAAGCATGACGCCAACATGAAGCCCTGGCCGCTTGGTTTCCCCTTCGCGGAAGAGAATGTGGGATACCCGGAAGCTTCCTGGGAAAAGCGCGAGGAGATCATGGCGCGCATCCGCAACCTGACCCTGGGCCTGCTGTATTTCCTTCAGAACGACCCGGAGGTTCCCGAGGCGGACCGCGCGCGCGCCCGTCAGTATGGGCTCGCGGCGGATGAGTTCACCGATAACGGCAACTTCCCCTTCCAGTTCTATGTCCGGGAGGCGCGCCGCTTGGTCGGCGAATACACCCTCAGCGAGCGGGACCTGACCTACGCCCCCGAATCCTTTAGGGCCCCGGTCCACGACGACTCGATCAGCGCCGGGGAGTTCCCCATCGATGCCTTTCCCACGCGCAAGTACGAACCGGGGCGCGAAGCTGCGCTGGAGGGGTACATCCTCATGCTCAAGCAGTTCACTCGTCCTTATCAGATCCCCTACCGGACGCTGGTCCCCAAGGAGGTCGAGGGGCTGATTGTGCCTGTGGCGGTCTCCGCGACCCATATCGGTTTCTCTTCCGTGCGGCTCGAACCCACCTGGATGAGCCTCGGACAGGCCGCCGGGACAGCCGCTCATCTGGCCCTGGAACTGGGAGTTCCCCTACGCAAGGTTCCGATCCCGCGTCTCCAAAGGGAGTTGATCCGACAACGCCAGGTGATTTCCTATTTCGAGGATGTGCCCAAGGACAGCCCGTATTTTGAGTGTCTGCAGTTCTTGGGGACCAAAGGGTTCTTTCAGGACTATCAAGCGCGCCCCGATGACCCGCTCTCCGCCAGGGACGGGAAGCGGTGGGTTGAGCTTATACTCGCGGCGGCGGGTCGCGCCGAGGAGCCGTTTCCGGGAGAGGAGTCGGACCAACCGCTTTCGGAGTCCGAGTTTTCCGTGCTGCTTCACTCCACCGCACGGAAGCTGGGGCTTGATCCGGAGCAGTCCAAAGCCTGCAAGGAAATCGGAATGGACGCGGGCCGCACGCTCACCCGGGTCGAGGCCTGCCAAGCCTTCCATGAGCTATTGGGCGAGGTCACGGAGTGAAGGGGGAAGAGAACAGAACCGCCTCATTCAGGAATCGTATTTCACCTTAATGTCGCGCGCAACAGTGGCTCTCTCCCCCCTCTCATTGCCCAACCCCCGGCCCTTGGGGTATCTTCCCTTTCTGCCATGAACACGAACCGTCTGCGCGAAATCCTTGAGAAGCTCCCTTCGCTCCGAATCGGGGTGCTGGGTGACTTCTGTCTCGACCGCTATTTCGACATCGAACCGACCCTGGAGGAGATCTCCCGCGAAACCGGGCGGCCCTGCCATCAGGTCTTCCGGGTGCGCTGCTCACCCGGAGGGGCGGGGAATGTCTCTTGGAATGTGGCTGACCTGGGGGTCGGGACCGTCTGCGCCCTGGGCCCGACCGGGGATGATGGCGAAGGCTATGCCCTCCGCGAGGCGCTTCGGCGAGTGCGGGTCTCCCTCGATCATCTGATCGCCCACCCGACGTATCTCACTCCCACCTACAACAAACCTCTGGTCATCTATCCGGACGCCGAACCGGTGGAACTCGACCGGATCGACATTCGCACGCGCGGGCGGATCGACACGGACCTGGAAGACCGGCTGCTCGCGGCCCTGGAGGAGACCTTTCCGACCCTGAACGGCCTGCTGGTCGCGGATCAATTCGAGGAGCGCAATCACCACGCGGTCACCGACAGGATTCGCGCCCGGGTGATCGAACTTGCCGGGAAACACCCGGAGAAGATCGTGTTCGCGGACTCCCGAGCGCGCACCGGGGAGTTCCGCAATGTCTTCCTCAAACCCAACGCCGCGGAGGCCGCGCTGGCCCTTGGGGTGTCTGGCGCGCCCGAAACCCTGCCCGATATCGCGGGCATGGGCAAACGTCTCGCAGAGCAGTGCGGAAAACCCGCTTATATCACCCTGGGAGAGAAAGGGGTGCTGCTCTGCGAGCCGGGCGAAGCGGCCGCCCATCACATTCCGGGATTCCCGGCGCCCCCTCCCGTGGACATTTGCGGTGCAGGGGACACCACCATCGCGGCGATGGCCTCCGCCCTGTGCGCGGGCGCGACCCTGGTCGAAGCGGGCATTCTCGGCTGCCTGGCCGCCTCGATTTCGGTCCAGAAGATCGGCATCACCGGCACCGCGAATCCGGAGGAGCTCCTCAAGCGGCTGGCTGAATACCAGGCGGCCGGATACTCGGTTTCTCAGGTGACCTGACCGGTGTCCACCGGGGACCGACCCACTCCGTCTCGTCTCTTCCCGGGAACATGGGCGCTGACCGCGTGCGGAGTCCTCGTGGCCGGAGGCGCCCTGGGCGGCTTCTTCTTTCGCTGGATCGCCACCGAATCCAATTACCCGCATCTCCTCGAGAACGGGAAGGCTTGGGTCCACACGGTCTCCGCGCTGTTGCCCCATGGGGAGCTCTTTGCTCAAAGGTGGAGCGGCACCGCCCTTTCACGCTTCACCGCGTATTTTCCGGGACTCTTGATCGGCTCGCTGATGGTCCCGCTCGCGTGGGCGCTGCTCGCCCTGCGCGCCTCTTGGCAGAATTGCCTCCTCTTTTCACGAGCGCTTCTGCAATCTGGATGGGCCCTTTTCCCGCTCCTGCTCTATGGCCCCCTTTGCTTGCTCCAGGATCCGCGCGGGAAGCCGATTGCATTCGGACTTGCGCTGGTCCCGTTTGCGGCTTCCGCGTTTCTTCTGCACCGGGTTCTCACCCGAATCCGCCTCCGGTGTCTCCCAGACTCCTCGCAACGGATCGCGCCCAAGGCGGAAACCGGGTTCCTCTCAAAGGGCTTGGTGTGGTTTGGCTCCAGCCTGCTCTTCCTGCTCTGGTCCTGGCTCGCGCTTACACGGCACTGGCATTACCACAGCCAGGGCTATGACCTCGGACTGATGGCGCATGTCCTCAACCGCTTTGTCACCGGGCATGGCCTGACATCTTCTTTGATTGTCTCGGGGGGGAGTTTCCTGGGCCACCACTTCTCGCCGACTCTGGTCCTTTTTTCCCCGCTGTATTTCTTTTGCCCGCATCCGGAGGTGCTCCTCGTGACTCAGGCCGGAGCAGTGGCCTTTGCCTCGATTCCGCTCTACCACCTCGCCGCGCGATGTCTCGGACCTTCGAGTGGAGCGGCGATCTCCCTCTTGTACCTGTTTCTACCGGGGCTTTCCGATGGAGTCTTGTCGGACTTCCATGCCATTTCCCTGGCGCCTTGCTTGTTCTTCTGGCTGGTCTTGGAATGCGGAACCCCTTGTCGATGGCGATTCGGGATTCCCCTCATCCTGCTTCTTGCGGTTCAAGAGAACCTCTTCCTCTACAGCGCGGCCCTGGGCTTGTTCCTTGTCTTGGCGGGAAGCTGGTTTGGGGTGACCCGGAAAAGGGGTGTTTTCGTCCTGCTGGCTTCTCTCGCATGGGGAGTTTTGGTCTTTGGAGTCATTCAGCCGCTCGTGCAGCCCCATGCGGAGGCCGGATATGGGTTTGTCAAACGCTACCGGGATTTCATTCCGGAAGGGATGGACCCGAAGGACCTTGGCGTGGCCGGATTGGCCGGGCAAGCGCTCTCCCACCCGCTCAGGGCTCTCGCGCTCATCTTCAGCGAGGAGCGCCTGGAGGTCTATGAGCGATTCTGGCGCGGAATCGGATACTTGCCGCTATGGAATCCGCTGTCTTGGATCCTGCTGCTGCCATGCCTTGAAAACAGCCTCTCCAGCGAGGCTTTCCTGTATGTCTGGAGTGGCCACTACGCCTTCGGGCCGATGATGGTCACCGCGCTGGGGGTGGTTTCGAGCTTGAGGCTCCTCGCGCGGTGGAAGTTCCCGGCCAGGATACTCCCTCCGATTGCCTGGACTTTCGCTTGGGCCGCGCTCCTGTGGACCGTGACCGTGGCGCCGTTTCCACTCTCTCGAGCCAATCCCGCGCATGCCCTCAAGACCGCGTGCGCCTTTCCTGAGGCCGGGTCCATCCTACGAACAAAGCTTCCGCTGGGGTGTTCGGTTTCCGCGCAATCCGTGCTGCTTCCCCACCTCACGCATGAGGACAGTTTGTACTTGCTTCCCCCGGGAGTCCCCCTCACCAACCCCGGTGAGATTTCCCCTGACGCGAACGAATTCGAGCGCCTGGTCCCGAGCTCCGGTTGGCCTGACTTCCTGGTTTTCGACCGAAAATCAAACTGCTTCGGCTCCTGGTACAACCTCTGGTTCTATTCCAAGGAAGAGACCCTCGAATGGCTGGATTGGCTGGTGGCGAGCGGAAGGTATCGGCTGTACCATGCCCATCTCTCCCTCACCATCCTGGAGAGAGCGCCGGAGCAGCCATGATCGAATTCCTGTTCGATGCCGAGCGGCGGATGCGCGTGATAGCGTGGACCGGACTCGCCTTGGTGACATTCCAATGGTGGGCCGTCCCCTTGCTGGATGAACCCAGCTCGGCGAAGTGGCTGTGGGCCTTGGATCCGTCACGATACTTCCCGCTCTGGTTTCGCCTTGTGATTCCGCCGGCGGTCCTGCTTGTCCCCTGGCGCAAATGGCTGGGGGGCGTGTTCAGGCGCTTCCTGTCCGAACCCTCGCGCGCGCGCCTCATCCTCCGACTCTCCCTTGGCGGGGGTGTGTTGTTCTGGGTTTTCCGAGTGGGAACGCTCGAACTCGGCGATGCCAAGCTGATCATGGACTACTTTGTGGCCCTGACCACCTACGCCTCGGTTCGCGAACCGCTGGAGTCGGTCCTTCACACCGATTTCGCCGCGCTCTTGTTTCACGCCTGGGGGATTCATCCTCAAACCAGCTTCCAGCTGCTCTCCTGCCTGTGGGGGGCGCTCATGCTGGCCGTGGCGGGAGTTGGATTGGCTTGGTGGAACGGGAAGGACCAGAACCGTCTTCCCCTGATCGGGACTCTCTTTCTGGTGGCCCCAATCCACCTCTTCTTCGGTTATATCGAGTGGTACACCCAGCTCGCCCTCGGGCTGATCGTGTTCGAGATCTTCGCGCTCCGTCAGCTGATCGAGGGGAAGGGGCTCTTGGTCGCGCTGGCGGGACTGGCTTTCGCCTCCGCCAGCCACCTGATCGGAGTCGGTTTTCTCCCCGCGGCGGTCGTGCTGCTTTTCTTTGTGAGGAAACCGGAAACCGCCCTCCGCGACACCATCCTCCTGGTCACCGTCTTCGCCATTGCCATCGCCTTCACCCTCGTGTGGATCGAGCGCCATATCGCCTTCGGGCACAGCGCGCGCGCCACCGCCAATCTGTTCACCACCCTGCTCCCGCTGATGCGCGAGGACAGCCCCAACAACCCGCCCGGCGCGTGGCAGTACCCCTGGCTTTCGCCCAATCACCTTGCGGACCTGGCCAACCAAGTCCTTTTCTGCGGCCTCTTCCCCATGCTTGTGCTCCTGGGATCTGCTCCGGGAAATCGCCTGTATCAACGCGTGAAAACCGCCTTGCGGGTCGGTGAGGCGCTTGCCCGGCGTGACCGCGAATCCGCCCTGATCCTGTTTTTCCTGCCGCAGATTCTCCTCGGGTGTGTGTTTCTCTTGGTGTGGAACCCGTGGTTGGGATTTCCGGGAGACTGGGACCTGTTCTCCTTCTTTGCCTGGCCGCTGCTGGCGTGCGCGCTACTCGCGGCGCATGCCTGGCTGGACCCGGAAAGTCGCTCCCGGTTGCTCTGGTGCGCCGGGGTTCCGGCGGCCTCGCTGGTTTTCGCCTGGGTGATTGCCTATCACCGAGGGACTCTTCCCTCGATCGAGGACCTGCGCGCGCGCGCGAGCGGCTCCCTGGCCGAGCTTCGCTGGGAGCAGGCGGAGCGCGCCAAGCTCGCGGGGGATTGGCCCACCGCCTTCCGCCGCGCCGAGGAGGCCCTCGTGGAGGACCCGAGGCGCGGAAAGCAGGCCCTCGATCTGTTCGATGTGGAGACGATCCAAAAGATGGCGGACGAGTGGCCCGCCAAGGACCACCTAACCCGGATGGCGGTCGATTTCGAGATTGTGTCCGCCTCACCCAGCCAGCAGCTCTTTGTGATGGACTGCTGGGGCCGTGTCTTCTTCTGGGAGGGGGGCTATTACAACCTCTGGTCGCCGAACGGGATCCCGGATATCCCGCGCCGTCACGCGGTCGGGATGGAAATCGTCCCATGGCGTGGAGCCGCGGTGATCCTCGCGGATGATGGGTCCCTCTTCGAGGTCCCCGCGCCGAGCTGGGTGGACCCGGAGCCTTCCAAGCCACGTCTCACCCACAAACTCACCCCTCCGACCGAGCGCCCGTTAAGTCCCATCGGGAATCTGTTCGTGGATTACGCCGGAAAGCCGATGGGGCCAGGGGCGCGGGCGGTGGACCTTGCGGTCGAGCCGCGCAACCGCATGCTTGTCGCGCTGGACTCCTCCGGGAACCTCACCGCCGACCTCCCGCATGTGGATTTCGAGGTCAAGCGCCCGGCGCCGTTTTCCACCCGGGATGCCGAAGTGAGGCTTGGCGGAGGGCTTGCGTTCATCATGGACTGGTTTGGGTGGGTTCAGGCCTGGCCGGGAGAGTACCCCTCGATTCCGGTCACGCTCGATTTCAACTGGCCCGCGATGGCGGACCTCGAAATCGGGCCGGGTGGGGAGGAACTCTATCTCCTGGATGTCCAAGGCGGCCTGTTCCCCTTTACCAAGGGAGGCCCTCCCTCCATCGACTTCACCAGGCTGGTCCACTTCTCGCCGCAAGGCCAGGAAGAAAAGTACGCCCCCTATGTGACCGAGCCGATGGATTTCTTCCATGACCTCGAGCTGGTTCCCGGAGAAAAGGCGTTCTACCGGATGAATTGGAACTTCCGGATTCACTACTCGGAGCAACGCTAATTCGGTTCCACTTGCCCAGTCGCCCCCGAGGCGGTATAAGCTTTGGCCCATAGGGTATTGTCGCACAGGGGGAGATCATCCATGCCTCGGACTACCGCGCCCGACCGGCAAATCAACCTTTTTGAGATCCGGACTGTCCCGGAGGAAGAAGTCGAGGTCCCCAAGAAGAACGGGACCCACAAGTCCGCCGGAGAGGGGAACCACGCGCAACGTCTCGCCGGCAAGCAACGCGAGATCTCGGTTTCAGAATTCTTCACCAAGAACCGCCACTTGCTCGGCTTTGACAACCCGCGCAAGGCCCTTCTCACCACGGTCAAGGAGGCGGTCGACAACTCGCTGGATGCTTGCGAGGAGGCGGGCATCCTGCCCGAGCTCCAGGTTCGGCTCGAGGTTCTCAGCGAAAACCGCATGCGGGTGACCATCGCCGACAACGGCCCCGGGATCGTCAAAACCCAGATTCCCAAGATCTTCGCCAAGCTCCTCTATGGCTCCAAGTTCCACTCCCTCAAGCAGAGTCGCGGCCAGCAAGGAATCGGGATTAGCGCGGCCGGGATGTATGGCCAACTCACCACCGGCAAGCCCATTGTCATCACCTCCAAACCCCAGCCGCGCAAGCCCGCCCATTACTATGAGCTCCATATCGACACCCGCCGCAACAATCCGGAGATTGTCAAGGAAATGGATGTGGAGTGGGATTTCGCCAAGACCGGGACCGAGGTGACCATCGAACTGGAGGCGAAGTACTTCAAGGGCAAGCGCTCCGTGGACCAGTACATCGAGGCCACCGCGCTTGCCAATCCGCACGCCCGCGTTCAGTACATCACCCCCGAGGGGGAAATCCTCGACTATCCCCGTGAGAGCCACCAACCGCCGAAGCAGCCGATGGAGATCAAGCCGCACCCCTATGGGGTCGAGCTCGGCATGCTGATCAAGATGCTCCGCGACACCCAGGAGAAGCACCTCTCCGGATTTCTCCAGCATGAGTTTTCGCGGGTGGGTCCCAAGGTCGCCGAGGAGATCTGCCAGAAGGCCGGTTTCACCACGAGGACTTACACCTCGGTCGCGGTGGGCGGCGCGGAGCGCCTCTACAAGGCCATCAACGAAACCAGGATCATGGCTCCGCCGACCAACTGCATCTCCCCCATCGGGGAGGAGCTGATCACCAAGAGCCTGACCGGAAAGATCAAAGCCGATTTCACCGTGGCGGTTTCACGGCCCCCTTCGGTTTACCGGGGCAATCCCTTTCTGGTGGAGGCGGGGATCGCCTGGGGCGGAGACCTCCCCCAGGAAGACCTGGTGACACTCTATCGTTTCGCCAATCGGGTCCCGCTCCTCTATCAACAGTCCGGCTGCGCGATCACCAACGCGGTGGTCGGCACGGACTGGCGCAACTATGGTCTTTCCCAATCCAAGGGGGCGCTTCCAGCCGGTCCGGCGGTGATCTTTGTCCATATCGCCTCGGTTTGGGTCCCGTTCACCTCGGAAAGCAAGGAGGCCATCGCCGATTACGACGAGATCGAGAAGGAGGTCAAACTCGCCCTCCAGGAATGCGGGCGGCGGCTGGCGAGTCATATCCGGTTGCGCAGACGTCAGGCTGACGAGCGACGCAAGCGGGGTTATATCGAGAAATACCTCCCCCATATCGGGATCGCCATCCAGGAGATCCTCGGGGTTTCGGACAAGGAGCGGGATCGAGTGGTTGGGAACCTGACCGAGGTCCTTGAAGCCACCCGCGGAGGGGGCGAGGCGGTTGGGGAGGAGGAGCCGGAGACCCCTTGCGAGGCGGAGGCTGAAGCGGAGCAGGTCGAGGAGGAGGCTTAGAAATCACGGGGAAATTCCGGGATTTTCGGCTAGCCGGGGGATGCCTTGCCAGCGGGGGTGGATTTGGTATAGTCGCAAGTCGTTTTGCGCCGGAAACGGCGCTTAGATGGAGGGGCGCGGATTCGCCCCGCCGAGTCTTTAGCATTCGATCTAGGAGTCCTTGATGAGCAGCGTGGAAGAGAAAGTCAAAGGCATCATTGTGGAGAAACTGAAGGTCGATGCGGCCGATGTCACCAACGACAAGGAGATTGTCCGCGACCTCGGCGCCGACTCCCTCGACCAGGTCGAGCTGGTGATGGAGCTGGAGGAGCAGTTCGGGGTGGATGAAATCCCCGAGGAAGAAGCCGCCCAACTCAAGACAGTCGGCGATGTCATCCGGTATGTGACCGAGAAGACCGGATCGCCGGCTTGATCTCGCCTCGCGCCTCTAATCAGGAGAAACCCGGTTTTCATGTCCTCCCCGCGCGTGGTCGTCACCGGTCTGGGCGCAGTCACTCCAATCGGGATCGGAGTCGAAAACTTCTGGCGCGGCCTTGCGGAGGGGAAGTCGGGAGGGGGGCCGATCACCTATTTCGACGCCTCCGCGTTTCCCACCCGCATTGCCTGCGAGCTCCAGGGCTTCAATCCCAAGGATTGGGTCCCGGAAAAGGAGATCGACCGGACCGACCCGTTTGTCTGGTTCGCGATGGCGGCCGCGGAGATGGCGGTCTCCGAGTGCGGTCTTAAGGACGCCGGATATGATCCCAACGATGTGGGAGTCCTGATCGGCTCCGGCATCGGCGGCCTTCAGACCATCGAGAACTCCAAGATTGTCCTTGTGGAGAAGGGGCCGCGGCGGATCACCCCGTTCCTGATCCCGATGCTGATTGGGGACATGGCCTCCGGGATGGTCTCGATCCGGTACGGTTTCAAGGGGCCGAACATCTCAATCGCCTCCGCCTGCGCCACCGGGAATCACGCCATCGGCGAAGCCTATCGGATGATTCAGCGCGGCGAGGCCAAGGTCATGGTCACGGGAGGGGCCGAGGCCGCGATTACCCCGCTTGGACTCGCCGGTTTCACCCAGATGAAAGCCATGTCCCGTCGCAATGAGGATCCCGCCAGGGCTTCACGGCCCTTCGATAAGGGCCGGGATGGCTTTGTAGCGGGCGAGGGCGCCGGGGTGGTGGTGCTGGAGGAGTTGGAGGCGGCCCGGAAACGCGGCGCGCCGATCCACGGCGAGGTGGTGGGCTATGGGCAGAGCGCGGATGCCTTCCACATGACTGCGCCCGCGCCCGATGGCGAAGGCGCAAGGACCGCGATGAACAAGGCTCTCGCGGACGCCCGGCTCTCCCCGGAGGAGGTCCACTACTTGAACGCGCATGGCACCTCCACTCCGATGAACGATTCCATCGAGACCACCGCGATCAAGGCCGTGTTTGGCGGCCATGCCTACAAGCTTCCGGTGAGCTCCACCAAATCGATGACCGGCCACCTGCTGGGCGCGGCGGGCGGCGTGGAGTTTGTGGCCTGCTGCCTCGCGCTCGAGAACCGGGCGATTCCCCCGACAATCAACTACGAAACCCCCGACCCGGAATGCGACCTCGACTATGTCCCCAACACCGCGAGGGAGTTCGCGGGCCGGGTTTGCATGTCGAACACCTTCGGCTTCGGCGGTCACAACGCGGTCCTCGTCGTCCGCAAGTTCGAGGGGTGAGACACGGTAGACCCCATGAGCGTGGATGAGTCCGAGGCTCTGATTGACGCGTTATTGGCGGAGGCAGGCATCCGCCCCAACAACCCCCGCCTCTTTCGCCAAGCCATGACCCACTCGTCCTACCTGAACGAGCGCGGCCTGCCCCCTTGGGAGGGGAATGAACGCCTGGAGTTCCTCGGGGATGCCGTGATCGGCCTGGTGGTGACCCGCACGCTCTTTGAGATGTATCCCGAAAAGAAGGAGGGGGAGCTCTCCAAGATCAAGTCCGTGGTGGTCAGCCGGGCCACCCTCGCGCATTGCGCGCGGGAGATGCGCCTGGGCCGCCCGCTCAAGCTCGGGGTGGGCGAGTCGCGCTCCGGCGGCGAGAGCCGCCATTCGATCCTGGCCGCGGTGTACGAGAGCTTTGTCGGCGCGGTTTACCTGGATCAGGGCCTGGATGCCGCCGCCGAGTTCTGCCTGCGTCAGCTCAAGCCTTACATGGTGGACCTGGGTCTCGGCAACCGCGCCCAGGATGACAAGTCCCGCCTCCAGGAGCTGATCCAGCGCCGGACCGGACAGATCCCGCGCTACCGAGTCATCAAGTCGGATGGACCCGACCACGACAAATGGTTCGTGGTCGAGGCGAGCTTGCGCGGACAGGTGCTAGCCGTCGGCGAAGGCTCCAGTAAGAAAAGCGCCGAACAATCCGCCGCCCGCTCCGCGCTGGCGCTCATTGAGGAGCAGGGCGAGGAACTGCTTGCCAAGAATGGAGAGATGAACCATGAAGATTGAGACCGCCGACCGCCTCCGGCATTTTCCGGTGTACCTTTTCGATGACCTCGACAACCAGAAGGCCGCCGCCCAGGCCAAGGGGATCGATGTGATCGATCTCGGCGTGGGGGACCCCGACCGGCCGACCCCGGATTACATCATCGATGTTCTCTGTGAGAAGGCCCGCGATGACCGTCACCACCACTACCCCTCTTACAAGGGGCTCCCTGAATACCGTAAGGCGGTCGCGCATTGGTACAAGCAGCGCTTCGGGGTCGACCTCGACCCGAACTCGGAGGTTCTCGGGCTGATCGGCTCCAAGATCGGGGTGGCGCTTCTGCCGATGGCGCTCTGCAACCCCGGGGATATCGTCCTGATCCCCAACCCCTGCTACACGGCCTACCGTCCGGGCATCACCATGGCGGGGGCCGAAATCGCCGAGCTGCCCCTGCTCGAAAAGAACGGGTTCCTCCCGGACCTTTCCGCGATTCCCTCGGATGTGGCAAGGAAAGCCAAGTTGATGCTCCTCAATCATCCGGGGAATCCCACGGCCGCGCTGGCCACGCCGAAATTCTTCTCCGATGTGGTGAAGTTCGCCAACGACCACAACATCGCAATCTCCCATGACGCCCCCTATAGCGAGGCCACCTTCGATGGCGAGGTGGCGCTGTCCTTCCTCGAGACTCCAGGGGCCAAGGATGTGGGGGTCGAGTTCCACTCCTGCTCGAAGGTTTTCAACATGCCGGGATGGCGCTGCGCCTATGCCTCCGGGAACGGGGAGATCCTCGCGGCCCTCGGTAAGGTTCGCTCGAATATCGACATGGGGCAGTTCGAGCCGGTCCAACTCGCCGCCGCCGCGGCGCTCAACGGACCGATGGATCATCCGAGGAAGATGGCCAAGATGTACCAAGAGCGCCGGGATGCCCTGTGCGCCGGTCTCGATGAACTCGGCTGGAAGGTGATCTGGCCCAAGGCGACCTTCTTTGTCTGGACCCGAGTTCCGACCGACATGAAGAGCGGCGATTTCGTCAAGGAGCTTTTAGCCAAGGCCGGGGTCTTGATCTCGCCGGGAACCGGTTTTGGAGCCCTGGGCGAGGGCTACATCCGGATCGCGCTGACCGTGGAGGTGGACCGTCTCAAGGAGGCGGTGAAGCGGATCAGGGACGCGGGGTTTGTCTACTCGTAAGCGGCCTCAATGGAACGAGGCGGTCATGTCTTCCTTGGCCGCCTCGCGGAGGGTCTTGCGGTAAGTTGAATTCGCGCAAAGCTCGTCCAGCAGCGCCTTGTACTCGACTCCATCCAAGGGCAGTTCCACCCACTTGTCTCGCAGGCCCGAAAGGAGCATGGCGTTGCTCAGGGCCAGCGAGCGGACTCCATCCTCGCCCGGGGCGACCAGCGGCTCCTGGTAAAGGATGGCGTTCACAAAGTTCTGGGTCAGTTCCGGGTGCAACCCCTTACCCGTGTCCGGGGCGATCTCAACCGCCGTGGCCTCGGGCGCCGCGAAGCGGTTGTCGCTTGTACGGATGAATTCATCCGCCGGGACTGAGTTCCGGTGGAGCGTGACCTTCCCGCCCTCAATCACGATCTTCCCTGAGTTTCCAATCAGCTCCACCCTATTCGTTCCCGGCGCTTCCAGAGTGCTCGTGAGGAAAACCCCCGTGGCCCCATTCTCCCATTCCAGATAAGCGGTCACATCATCCTCGACCTCGATCCGGTGCCCCTTGCCGAGGTGACAATGGGCGCGAACCCGTTTCGGCATCCCGACCAACCATTGCAGCAAGTCCAGGCTGTGCGGCGACTGATTCAGCAACACCCCCCCGCCCTCCCCGGTCCAGGTGGCGCGCCATCCTCCGCTGTCATAATACGCCTGAGTCCGGAACCAATCGGTGTTGATCCATACCACGCGGGTAAGTTCGCCGATCTCGCCCGCCTGGATCAGCGCCCGGACTGTCTTGTTGATCCCCGCCATCCGCATCTGAAACATGACCGAGTACGCCAACTCCGGATGCTGGGCGTGGACCCGATTCGCCTCCTCGGCCTGATGGGTGTAAACCCCGATGGGTTTCTCGCAGAGGACATGTTTCCCCGCGCGCATGGCGTCGATGCTCATCGGCGGGTGCAAATAGTGCGGCGTGGCGATCAGGACCGCGTCAACAGACTCGCTGTCCAGGAGTTCCCGGTGGTTGATGAATCCGGGGACATGGAACTGCTCGGAGAGGGCCCGAACACGCTCCGCATCAATGTCGCACACCGCGGCCAGATCAAGGCCCGCGACCTCCGCGAAGCTCTTGCAGTGGTGTTCTCCCATGCCGCCGACACCAATCACCGCAAGCCGAACCCTGTCCACCGCGTGGCCTCCTTGAGCCGGTCCTTTCAGAACCCATGAGTCTTGGGGATCGTAGTGGGATGCCCACTGGCGAACAACCGGAGGCTTTCTCAATATCCCCCTTGGGACTGCTTGTAGGATCAGTTAGTCAGCCCGAAAACGCGCCATTGTGGCTCATCTGAGGTGGGCATGGGGCATGCGTGCTGATGGAACCTGAGATAAATCAATCAGTTACCGTTGTCCCGAGATTGGCACGGGGTTTTCACTATGGGGGGGCAGAAGTCGTTCAGATGAACGCGAGGAAAGGAGAAAGGAGCCATGGTGATGTTCAGAGACACATTGCATGAGTTCGACCGGCTGCGTCGGGAAATGGATCAACTCTTCAACCAGGTCGGCTTCGGTTTCCCGGTCGCCCCGCGTCCGAGGAGCGCTTTCCTCCCCGGGGTTTCAGCGCGCGCGTATCCGCTGATCAACATCCGGGATGAGGGCGAGGGCTACAGGGTCGAGGCGCTTGCGCCCGGAGTGAACCCCGAGACTCTGTCGGTGACCGCCAATCGGGACACTCTCACCATCAGTGGCGAGAAGCCCGCTCCGGAGGGGGTCCGTCCCGAGCAGTATCACCGCTCCGAGCGCTCGGCCGGGAAGTTCACCCGGACCTTCACCCTCCCGGGGGTCATTGATGTGAACCGGATCGTGGCCGAATACAAGAACGGATTGCTTGCGGTGACCGTGCCCAAGGCCGAGGAATCGAAACCCAAGGCCATCTCAGTGGCGGTCGCGAATTGACGGTCGAAGGACGGATGACAGACAGAAAGGAGACACGCTCATGGTCAAGAACACTGCTGAAAGCACAGTCCCGGTCGCGGTCCCCGATACGTCGGTTCGCGCCGCGGAAGAGACCACCCGCGAGCCGGAGCGCTACCTGGCCCCCGCAGTGGACATTTATGAAACCGGGGATGGCCTGACACTCTTAGCCGATCTGCCGGGAGTGGACGCCAAGGACCTCTCGGTGACCGTGGAGGATGGAATCCTCACCCTTCAAGCCAAGCGGGAGGAGGTCACGAACGGCCAGGAGAACGCCCATCTCTGGCGTGAGTATCGACTGACCAATTTCTGGCGCCAGTTCCAGCTCTCGGATGAGGTGGCGCAGGACAAGATCAAGGCCGATCTGAAGAACGGGGTCCTGACCCTGCTTCTGCCCAAGGCCGAGGAAGTCAAACCGAAGAGGATCGAGGTGAGGGTGGCGTAAACTCTCTCGTTCGGTCTCCCTGTTTCCACGAATCGGGTCCCCCTCTCCGCTCATGCCAGTGGAGAGGGGGACCCTTTGTCATCATCCCAAACGCACCCGGCCGCGACTGTATGGGAGCGGAGAGTGCCACAGTGCCACCTCCCTCGCTTCCCGGACCCGTCTATAATGGAACGTGGACACGTAAAGGAGAGAGTGGAATGACCAAGACAATCACCGCCTCGGAGCTTGCCTCGAACCTGGCTGATGTGATTGATTCAGTCCGCCTGCATGGGGACCGGTATGTGGTGGAGGACGGGAAAGGGCCGGTCGCGGCGATTGTGCCCGTGTCGGAGGAGGAGGCAGGCCGGTCGACCACGGAAAGGCTGGTCCACCTCATGGAGACCGTTGCGGAAAGGAATCGAGATATCCCACCTGAGACAATCGCGGCTGCTATTGATCAGGCGGTCCGGGAGGTCCGTGCCGACAGAAGGCATGATGCGGGTCGTCGTGGACACGAACGTAATCATCAGCGGTCTTTTCCAACCCGAGGGCATCCCCGGAACCATCCGTAAACTGATTGGTAAAAGAACCTTCGATCTGTGCCTCTCCCGCCCGTTGATCGAGGAGATCTCCGAGGTGCTTGATCGACCGTCAATCAGACCCAGGCTGAAGGTCCAAGACTGGGAGGTGGAAGAATTCCTCCAGCTGCTTTCCCGATTGGAAGGAGGAATGGCTTCGCCAAGGCCCATCGATCCTACAGTCCTCGCGGACCCTGATGACGACATGATTCTCGCCACCGCCCTGGCCGCCAAGGCGGATGTCATCGTTTCCGGCGACCGCCACTTGCTGGATCTTCAGTCCTATCAGGGGATTCCAATTCTATCCCCACGCCAATTCTTGGATCGAGTGGAACTTGGCGAATCCGGGAAAGGGACGTAAATCCTATTACCCCCACCTGGTGAGCGGGTGGGTTCGCTCCTTGAGCGGGAGCTCGATGCGACCCCCCGCCATGTGCGCCGCATAGGCCGCGTGGATCATCTCCAGCGCGTCACGCCCTTTTTGCAGGCTCACTCCCGGCTCACGGTTCTCGTCGATTGAGGCCAGGAGGTCATCGACCGCGTATCCGTTCATCGTCAGGATCAACTCCGGACCTACCGGCAACGCCGGGGGGGCATCCGGCAAACGCTCCCATGTGGGCGCTGTTTCGCCCGGCGCCCAGGAGGTCGTCTTGGTCATCCAGATGTCCGGTTCGGCCCCCATCCGGATCGTGACAATCCCCTTGGTCCCGTAAATGTCCAAACCCCACCGCCCACCGTCTCCATCAACTGTCTTCTTGGTTCCGAAGAAGCCGTGCAAGCCGTTCTCGAATCCGTAGGTCACCTGGATGTTGTCGCCCACCACGGGGCCGAGCGGTTCCGTGGGGTCGTGGATGTCCGCCTTGGTGGCTGGGCGCTCCTCGACCGTGATGTCGGCGGCCACCCACTTGGGTTTGCCCACGAAATAGAGCATCAGGTCCATGATGTGCGTTCCGAGCACAAGCAGGTCCTCGCCGCCGGCCCGGTCATCTTCCTTACCGCGCCCGCGCATCTCCAGCACCTCGCCGATAATCTTGTCCTCAAAGATCAATTTCTTGGCGTGGGCCACATGCGGGGTGGCGCGCTTCTGATGGGCCACTCCCCATTTCAAGTTCTTGGCCTCAGTGGCCGCCACCATCGCATCCGCCTCGGCCAGATCGGTCGCCACCGGCTTCTCCATGTAGCCATGCGCTCCGATCTCCGCGCAAGCGAGCACATATTCCTTGTGCCTGGTGGTGATCCTTGGTCCGACCGCGACCAGGTTGGGTTTCTCTTTCTCCAGCATCTCTATGTAATCGGCGTAGGTCCGCGCCGCGCCGCATTCCTTGGAAAACTTCTTCCGCGCCTTCTCGTGCGGATCGGCCAGCCCCACAACCTCCACATCTGAGCGCTTCGAGAAGGCCATGTGCAACGAGTGGCCATACCCGCCGTTATCCCAATCGCCGATCACACAGGCCTTGTATTTCTTGGCTTCTTGGGCAAATGCGGATCGCCCCAGGAATGGTGAAGTGAGCGAGAGAACGGCGGCTCCGGCGAGGAATTCTCGGCGACTTTGGGACATGGGGGTGGCCTCCGGATTAGGTCTTTGATGAACTTGATTTCAAGGAGGAAATGAGAATCTTCGGGGCGATGTTTGTCAACAGTTTGCTCATTCGCACCCCCCGGCGGGACTCCCGGACCCAATTGGCGGCTGCTGACAGGGAGACGCTTGACGCCCAACAAACCCACCGACAGACTCAGCGCATGGTCAGACGATTCGGTTCCCAGTCCGGCACGCGGACCCTTGAGGAAGGCAGGGTGGTCGTGCATGGCCTTCTCCCGGACGTGGTCTTCGGCCCGGTCGATTCACGGCGCTATGGGAAGTCTCTAGGAGTGAATCCCTTTCCGCTCGGAGAGAAGATCTGCTCCTTCAATTGCCCTTATTGCGAGTGCGGCTGGACCAACAAGCTCTGGGTGGGGATGCATGAGGAGATTGTCTGGCCGAGCGTCAGCCAGATCGCCTCGGAGATCGAAACCCGACTCCAAAAGATGCTTGAGCATGGCGAGAGCCTGGGGGCGATTACCTTCGCGGGCAACGGCGAGCCCACCCTCCATCCCGAATTCCCAGCCTTGATCGATGCCGGCATCAGCCTCCGCGACCACCTCGCCCCGTGCGCAAAGGTTGTGGTTCTGACCAATGCCACGGAATTGGGCCGTCGGGAGATTCGCGAGGCGCTTCTGCGCGTGGAGGAGCCGTGCATGAAGCTCGACGCGGTCTCCACTCAGGTGGTGAGCCGGATCAACAAGCCGCATGCCTCCGTGGAGATGGCGAGGATTATCGAATGGATCGCGGACTTCCCAAGCCCGATCATCCAGTCGATGTTCGTCCAGGGTCCCGCCGACAACACCGGCGAGAAGGAGGTCACCCTCTGGCTGGATGCACTCAAGCAAATCCGACCGGCCCGTGTCGACATCTATAGTCTCGACCGAACTCCCCCGGACCGCCGTCTCACCAGGGTCTCCTCTGAAGAGCTGGAAGAGATCGCCTCACGCGCCCGCGAAGTCCTGAACGTTCCGGTGGGGGTTTACTAGAGCGTTTCTCACGCGAATGTAGCGTTGGAGGGACGCGCGCGCCATCGCGTGCCGGGGCCCCGCAAGACCTGCCACGACCAAGCGTGGCCCTCCGAGGCCCTACACCCTTTTCAGCAATTCCACCGCCGCCTCTTTCAGTGCGCTTGCGGCGTTGGGAGCAAAGGGTGGCAGGTCAAGGATCTTCGGGACCACCACGGCGGCGTACTCGTCCTTCTCATAGGCCCTTGGATCCGTGAGATACCCGACAAAATCATCCGTGTACCCCACCACCAGCGTGTCCGGGAAGGGCGAATCGCGGCGCACAGCGAGACCGTAGTAGCTGTACAGCTCCGAGCCATGGAAGAGCAGCGCCGCATCCCCAAGCGCAAGCGCGGAAATGGGAGTGGAGAGCGTGGCCCTGGTCTTGTCGATCTTCTCCGCGCCGCGCGCCCAGTCCTCCGCGAATCCGGGATCCACCCACACGCCCTCCTTGCAGGCGGCCGGGTCCTTTCGATACGTGACAAGCCACTCCTCAAGGAGCGGAAGGTTCAGCGGGAGTTCCACTCGCCCCGACTGGATCCGGAGCCTGTCCACATCGACCAGCCGTCCGTGCCCGATGGCGTGGTGCAGGGCGGGCAATACCGCCCGAGCAGTCTCCTCGGGGTCTCCGATCCAGGGGGTTCCATCCCCCGGGTTCACATCCCCGATATGCCCCTGAAGGAACCCGACATCGATGGGATGCGCGGGGAGAATTCGCTCGGCCACGATCCCTGGCCAATCCGGGCCCGCCAGTCCATCCGTGAAACAGACCGGATGGGCGCAGAAATGATACCACGCCAGGTCCGGCTTTCCGTTCGAGCGGACGAAATAGAGGCAATGCAGGGCAGTGTCCAACCAGCGCTCGGAATCGCTGGATTCCGGGCCGAATGCCTCACCGGTCTTCCAGGTCGGCGTGGTCCGATTGAAGTTTCCCCCCACGACCTTGTGCTCCCCGAGATAAAGGTCACACGGCGAGAGGTCTTCCACCGCCTTGTGTACCGCTTCGAGCGCGGCATCGGCCACCTTCATCCGGTAGCCCTCATCCTCGGCTCCCCACTGACGAAAAAAGCGCAGCGCGGGGGTGGAATGGCTGTGCGTCGCGGTGACCATGACATGGGAGGCCGGAATGCCGATTTCTTGTTCCACCGCCTCCTTCACCGTCCGAGCGAATTCTGAGGAGATTGCGCAGATTTCCAGGGAAACAATCGCCGCCCGGCTAACCCCGGTCTTGAGCGCCAAGGCCCGCGCGCCGGTCTTGCCGCGGACTCCTTCCACGCGGCGCTCCTTGCCGGGGGCGCGGTGAAAGCCCGCCATCTCAATCCCCAACGGCGGGGTGATGTCCGCCTTCCCCTGACCAGCCTCCAGCACGCTCACGGTCCATCCTCCCAACTGAAGCGTTTCGGAACGAAGCTAGGATAAGGCGGGGAAGGAACACTGTCTTCCGGCATCCTCAATTCGACCTTGTCGCCCGGCTCCACGCAGACCACCTTCCAGCGCGGACGTTTCCCCTTGTAACGCAGCTCGAAAGTGTGGCAGCCCCCTCGGAGGCGGATGAGCTCCTCGTGGAGGTGGTGACGGTCATTCACAAACATCTCCAAGTCATCGATCTTGTGCGTGGGCACATTCAGGACTCGCACCTCGGCCAACCCCCGGTGAGGAAGGTCCGCCCAAACCGGGACATGGACCAGCCATACCGCGGCGGCCACCGCGAACCACATCCCGGAAAGCACGAACCGCAAGCCTGAGCCGACCACGAATTGCGCCGCCAGAACCGCCGCCGGAAGGCTGGGGAGCATGAACAGGTCCCAGTCTCGCTTGCCGCAGTCGGGATGAAACACGATGAGGAACACCAGCCCGCAAACGAGCAGCAGGGCGATCTGGAGAGTCCGCGGATCACGTCTCTCCTTCCAGGTTTGAAGTAAGGCCAAGGGCAAAGTCACTTGCGTGGCCATCCAAAGAAAATAGAGCTTGATCTCCAGGTGTCTGAGGGTGAAGAAGGGGCCGAATTCCTGTTCCGCGGAATGCACAAAGGCGCGCCGAAAGCTTCCCCCCGTCACCCCCTCGCCCACCGCGTGATAGCGAATAAACACCCAAAGCCCAACCACGAGCAAGGTAGAAAGCAGCCAGTAGCGCCACTCGCGTAAGGCGGTCCGGAACTGTAAGAGGAATCCAAGGACCAGGGCGGGAACGAGAAAAGCCGCAACCAGATGGAACCACATCATCCCCGCCACGATCAGGCCGAGCAGGTAATGCGGCCATTTCCCTGCTTCCACTCTGTCGATGGCGAGGATCCAAAGCGCCAACATGCAGGTGGGCAACGCGTAGGACTCGACCGCTCCATGAAAAAGGAGCACATACCCCGATGAGAGACAGAGAGCCAACGAAAGCCACGGATGCGGTTTGTCCATCCAGTATCGTCGCAGAATGACCACCGCCGCCGCGCCCGCGATGGACGAAACCAGGGATATCGACAAGGCGGGCGGCCAGTGGAACTGGGGATGCAAAATCCGGTGGGCCAGCTGCATGGCGGCGACACAGAGCGGTTCCCGCTTGTAGAACCACATTCCTTCATGGATGCGACGGTCCATGATCTCCGAGTCTCCACCAAAGAAGCCGTGGGGACGCCAGAACCAGAACCAGGCCAGGGCCGCCATGAAGAGCGCGGAGTCAAGCAGGCGCTCCCTGAGGTCGGGGTCGAGACGTAACTTCATCGAATGACCCCCGGAGACCTCTCGGAGGGACGACGCCCGCTCAGGAATCGCTCCTTTCCCGCCAAGTCACGGTGAATCTGAGTTCCCACAAACCCAGCCTCCCCAAGCAGAGCAACCACTCCGGCGGCGACAGTCGGACTCCCTTCGACGAGCACTTGTCCCCCCGGTGACAGACACCGGTAAGCTTGGGGAAGGAGGGTGCGATAGGCATCCAACCCATCCACTCCGCCTCGGAGCGCGCCAGCCGGTTCGTGCAAGGCGATCTGGGGGTCGAGGGAGTCCATTTCCTCATCGGTCAGGTAGGGAGGATTACTCACCACCAAATCCAGACTGTGCTCCGCGAATGCCTCCAGCCAGTTGGAACATACCCAGCCCACACGGCGGCGCGCGTCATTGGCGACCGAGACACCGAGAGCCTCGCCTGACACATCACAACCCAAGATCCTGGCCTCCGGGTACAACTCCACCAAGGAAAGCGCAATGCAGCCGGAACCTGTGCCCGCGTCCAGAATCCGCCTGGCGCTGGGCTGAAGACTCGACGCAAGGTCCGGGATTTCCTCGGTCTCGGGTCGAGGAATGAGGACCGCGGGAGTCACCCGAAGACTCAGGTTGCGGAACTCTTTGAAGCCGAGAATGTAGGCCACCGGCTCGTGCCGAGCACGGCGCGCCAACAGACCTTCCGCTATCTCAATCTCATCAGGCGTCAGAACAACATCCGGATGGATCAAGAGCTGACTTCGAGAGACACCAAGCGCGAAGGCGAGCAGCAGTTCCGCCGATAGGCGTGGGGATTCCACCCTGATCTCCGCGAGCCGCGAAGCGGCCGACCGGACCCAGTCACCTCTTGAGATATCGAGGCGTTTTGTTCCCACAGTCCAGTCCATCAGCCGGATCGCCCACGTCGCGCGAGGCAGCGTTCATAGGCGGCCTCGAGTTTTTCGCCTTGCCGAATCCAGGAGAGTTCCCCCTCGGCCAGCGCGCGCGCCCGGTCCCCCATTTGGGCGCGGTTCCCCGGATTCCGGAGCAATTCGAGAATGCCCCCGGCCATCCCTTTAGGAGTCGGGTCCGTGGCGATTCCGGCGCCCTCACGGTGAATGACCTCCGCTGGGTCCCCTACGCTCGAAACCACGGTCGCCCGACCGGAGGCGAGGTAATCCCCGACCTTGATCGGCCAGCGCGCGCGGTTGGCGGGGTTATTCGGCAAGGGCAGCAGGTGAATGTCCGCCGCGGAAAGTGGGACCGCCAGACGCTCCGGCTCAACTCGACCCAGGAAACGAACCCGCGAGGCGCGCTCGCCCAATCCCCCACGGACAATCTCCTCGATGCGGCTGTCTTTATCCTGACCCGCGACGACGAGGAGGGTTTCAGGAAACTCGGCGAGCACATGAAGAAGCGCCTGGATCATCAACTCGAAATCCCAAAAGGCGAAACCCACGAACGAGAGAATCGGCGCACTCAAGGGTAAGCCGAGCTCTTCCCGGCAGCGCGCCTGGTCCAGAGGGCGAATCCGGGTCGTGTCGCAGCCGGATGGAACCATCGTAAGCCGCTCCTCGGGGATTCCGATGCCTCGCGCCCGGTCCCAAAGGGCGCGAGAGACCACGGTCACCAGGTCCGCCGACCTCTTGAACCCCTCCTCCAGAAAGCGCGCCTCCAGGCGGTCCACAAACCCCCACCTCCTTCTCGGCGTGGTGATTCCCCCTCGGGTCCACCAGTCGGACCAGTCCACCACCAAGGGGGTTCCCCGCAAACGGGAAAAGAGCGCGGGAACGAGGACATTGGGGCGATGCTCAAAGGCGTGAATCAGGTCCCAGCGACCGAGCGCGAGAGGGAGACGTGAGAGGATGTCGATGGGGGCGTAACCGCCGTCATGGGTCCCGACTTGTCCGAGGCGCGGGGGGAGCAGGATGCGAACCCCACCATCCTCCATCCGACCCCAACGCACGGAAGCGCTATCCGCCGCGGACACGAGATCCACCGAGTGGCCCCGGGCGACCAGATGTCTGGCCAGATGCAAGCACCGAAGGAAGCTCCCCCGGCCGACCAGGTTGTGATTCAGCATCAGAACCCGCATGCGCTTCCTATCGCACGTTGCCCGCGAAAGGGCAAGTGGAAGCGCCGTAAACAGCGGGAATCCGGGTTAGTCCACCAACTGCCAAAGCTGAAAGTAGGGCAAGTACGCCGCCAGCGCCACCAGAAGAACCAGACCACCGAGGGTCAGGATCATCAGCGCCTCTTGGACCTGGGTGAAAATCTCGATGGCCGAATCCACCTCCTCGGTGAACGCTTGCGCGATTTTATCGAGGACCATGTCCAGGGTGCCGGACTCATCCCCGATCGCGAGCATGTCGATCATCAGCTGGGGGTAGATCCTGCTCTCCTCCAGCGGTTTCACCATGCTCCCGCCTTCTTCGACAATTCGCGCGGTGTTGCGGAACGAGGAGGAAACGAAATAGTTGGGTTGGGTCTGAGCGACAATCTTGAGGCATGAGATGATCGGAATCCCGCAGTGGACCAGAGTGGAGAAGGTCGCCGACACCCTTGCGGCCACCACCCGCACTCCCAGGAAGTTCCCCACGAGCGGGATCTTCAGCTTAAGCCAATCCTCCAGGATCTTCCCCGGCAGGGTCCTTCTCGCCACGCCAATCCCCACGGCGGCCGCGAAGACCACGAGCAGCAGGAACTTCCAGTGGTGCAGAACATACTGCCCAATGGAATCCACCATCCGGGTGATCCAGGGGAGCTCGATCTTCGGGTTGGACTTGAGCGGTTCGAGGATGTTCGGGAAGACAAACACAATCAGCACCAGCAGCACCGCGATGAGGACCATCACCGCGAGGACCGGATAGACCGAGGCCGCGACCACCTTGCGCCGCAGCCGCACAACCTTCTCAAGGTGAGTCGCGAGCCTGCGCAGGGATTCATCCAGAACGCCGCCCGTTTCCCCCACCTTGATGATGCCGATCATCATTTCATCGAACACCGAGGGGTAGTTCGCCATCGCCGCGGCCACCGTGTTGCCGTTCTCCACGCTCTGGTGGATCTCCTTGACCATGCCGCGCAGTCGCGGGTGGCTCACGCGCTCGGAGAGAATCTTGAGCACGCGCAGCAGCGGGATGCCGGCGTCCAGCATGATCGACATCTCTCGACACAGCGTGGCGAGCTGAATCTTGGAAACATGATGGTTGCTCCAGAAATAGAACCCGATGATGAGAACGACGATGGGCGCCGCGATCTCGATGAACAAAACGATGAGTTGCCCGGGTGTCATGTAAAAGTCTCCTCGGCCTCTAGTGTCTCAATGATTCAATCCTGCTGCATGACCACGACGCGCGAGAGCTCGTCAAAACCGGTGACTCCCGCGAGCACCTTGCGCTTCCCGGCCTCCTCGAGGGTGATCATCCCTTCCTCGACCGCCACGCGCTGAAGCTCCTTCTCGTCCGTGCCGTGAATGATCGCCTCTTGCACCTTGTCGGTGACCTTCAGAACCTCGTAAAGGCCGGTCCGACCCGCGTAGCCCGTTCCGAAGCAGGTGGGGCAGCCCTTGGCCTCGAAGATCTTCTTCTTGCCCTTAAGTCCGAGGAACTCTTTGGCCAGCGGTTTCGGTTCCACCTCGGTTTTGCACTCGGGACAAAGGACACGCACCAGGCGCTGGGCGATCACACCCTGCAAGGAGGTGGCGATCTGGAAGCGGGGGACCTCCAGGTGTTGGAGCGCGGTGAGCGCGCTCACCGCGTTGTTGGTGTGAAGGGTGCTGAAAAGTAGATGGCCGGTGTTGGCGGCGCGCACCGCGGTGGCCGCGGTCTCCGGATCGCGAATCTCGCCCACCAGCAGAATATTCGCATCCTGGCGCAGCACCGAGCGCAGACCCGAGGCGAAGGTGATCCCGATCTTGGGATCGACCTGCACTTGATTGATCCCCGGAAGCTGGTATTCGACCGGGTCCTCCAGGGTCACGATGTTCCGGGTGCTTTGATTGATCTCCGCAAGCGAGGTGTACAGCGTGGTGGTCTTGCCGGAACCGATCGGGCCGGTCACCAGCACCATCCCGTAGGGGCGATGGATCAGCTCCTTGAGCGCGGAGAGGCTTTCCTCCTCAAGGCCCAGATGACCGAGACCCTTGAGCACCTGGGTTTCATCGTGGACCCGCAAGACCATCTTCTCCCCCAGATTGGTCGGGAGCGAGGCGGCGCGCAGGTCCTTGCGACGGCCCTCATATTCGTAAGAGATATGGCCGTCCTGGGGGCGGCGACGTTCGGTCACGTCCATCCCTGCGAGCACCTTGAGGCGCGAAACGGTGGGGATGCCCATGTCTCTCGGAATGGTCATGATGTCATACAGCATGCCATCGATGCGGTAGCGGATCCGAAGCCCTTTTTCCTGCGGCTCGACATGAATGTCGGTGGCCTGCGTGTTGAGCGCTCCCTCGATGATCTTGGCCACCATCTTCACCGCCGAATCGCTGTCCAAGAGCGCGCGGAAGGAGTCCTCGTTCCCGGCAATGGCCTTGATGCGTTGGGTTTGAGTGTCGGGAACCACCACGAACTCATCGATTCGCTTGAGCAATTCGCGTCGATCCGCCAAATGCGGAACGATCTCGTGGCGGGTCATCATCTCGAGCTTCTTGATGATCGAGGAGTTGCGCGGATCGCTCATCGCCAGGTGAATCTTCTTTCCCCGGCGGCGGAACGGGAGAAGCTCGTGGGTCTTGATCAGATTGTCCGGGACCAGATTCACCACCTGAACCTCGATGGGAAGATCGGTGAGGACTATCGGCTCGATGTCGAAATGCTTCTTGAACACCTCGGCGACCTTGTCGAAGGAGGCGAAGCCGCCCGAGACCACGGCCTGGGAGAACCGAGTTCCCTCCTTCTTGGCGAGCTCATCCGCCTGGGCGGCTTGGTCCTCGGTCAGGACCTTTTCCTGGATCAGGAACTCTCTCACCGAGGCGCCCCGCGCCATGCGCTCCTCGGTTTCGCGGCGGAGCTCCTCGGCCAGATCATCCAGGGCGTCCGGCTGGACAATGCGGTGCTTGATAAGAAGCGAGGAGAGCGGGGTCTGAGTCTCGGCCATTTCGCCCAGGAGCTCCTGCCATTGCTCGCGGGTCACCACTCCCTTCTCGATCAGGATCTCCTCCATGTGGCGACCCTGCTCCTCGAGCTTCTCCACAAGGTTCTCAAACTGCATGGAGCTCTCCTTGAGACGCTCCTTTTCGCCGGTGAACGGGCGGGTCACGTCCACTGTCATCAAGTCCTTGAGGGTCGAAAGCGAGAAGGCTTCCGAGGAAAGGATCTCCTTGAGGCTTTTCCTGCTGGGTGCGATCAACATGGCTTCATGGTCCTCACTCGTAGGGTTGGCTGCGTTCGACTCCCGGCCAGGAGGTCAGCACCTGGGGGGGACGTGTTTCCTTGACAACATAGTACCAGGTCGCGTCGCCCTCCGACTCGCCCTCGGCGGGAGAGGACGCCACCGCACAATACATCCGTACGGTCACACCGCCATCATCCTGAACCAGCGCCGCGGAGTCTCCCTCCATGATCCGCGCCAGCAGGTTGATGGGCGGTTTGTGGACGGTCACCTGGACGCGAGTCCCGTGGAAATCAAAACGGGTGAGAGAGTCGGGTGGATTCGCCAGCGCCCGCATCACCGCCCCGTGGCAGGCCCAATCGGCCTGAACCGAGGCCACCGCGGCGTGGCTGACCGTGTTCGCGTCCACAAGGGTGTTTTCCAGCACCCCGATCAGAAAAGTCACCAGGAGCAGCGCTGCCAGGGCGATGATCAGGGCATAGCCTTTTCGCTCAATCTTGCGTTTCCACCGAAGCATCCCCAACCGTCCCGGAGCGCTCATGGCTTTTTCTCCACGATTCTCAGCTCCCGGCTGACAGGTCGATCCTTGAAGCGCTCATCCGTGAGAGTGACCACGAGCCGCTGAAGAGTCGGTCCGGTGGCCTCCGCGACGGGCGTGGCGGACCATACCAGATTCTCTTTGAATTCCAGGGTGAAAAGATTCTGGAGGGAGGCCTGTGAACTTCGACCGGGGGCGAGGTCCGGATCGAGGCTTCGGATGACCGCCCTTTGTCCGCTCCCCGGCGAGGGTTCCTCGACCGTGTAAATCACCTCCCGTAGGTCCACATTCGGCTCCTCCCCCTGAACCAGGACATTCGCCCGCAGGAGAGTCTGGCTTGCGGATTCCGGGTTCGGAGAAGCGATGGAGACTCCCCCCGGCTGGTACGCGGGAAACCGCCCCGCGAGATCGCGGGACACGGCGGTCTGCAACAACCGCAGCCGTTCGCCGCGTGACAGGACCGACATGCGCTGGTGGACACTCTTGGTGCTTGTGAACATCAAGTGAAAGCCCATCGCCCCCACGAGCAGGGCGGAAAGCATCACCGCCATCAGCTCGATCAATGTCATCCCCCGTCGGCCGGACATCAGAGATCTCCCTTCGAGTCCAGCACGCTTGTGGTGAACACAAGCTGCTCCATGCCCTGAGGCCCCACCCAGCCGATGGTGAGCTCCAGATCCGTCAGCCCCTCCTCCGGTCCCTCCGAGGGGAGCATTTGGAAGGTGAAATCGGTGTTCCAGGCTTTTTCCGGTTCGAGCTTTTCGCCCACTTCCCGCCAATCCGGGGTGGCCTTGAGCTGCTCAAGGACCTCCCGCGCGCGCTGGAGGGCGAAATCGTACTGGTCCTTCTCGAGCTGAATCTTGCTCGAATAGACCATCACATTGAGAACAAACAGGGAAAGGAACGAAATAATCAACAGGGCGACGGAGATCTCAATGGCGGTGAATCCGCCTTGGTGACCGTCCGTCCGAACCGACCTTTTCAGATGGATGAGGAGCCGACTCAACCCCGGTAATTTACAGTTCATTCTCATGCACGGATGCTCGGGATGATGGGCTATGATACGCATCCGTTTTCCGAGGCGTCAATGCCTATTTTTCCCTCCATCCGCCAATTTTTTCACGGTTCGGGTTCGAGGCTCGAAGGGCCGGTCGCTCGGTAGCGACGCCCGCATCCGCAGACCAACCTCTCAGGGAGGCGCGCTCCACAGACGCAGGCCCATCCCTTGGGCGCGGCGGGGTTGCCCGCCACCATCTGGAAGGGGGCGACATCCCGTATGACCACCGCCCCGGCGGCCACCATGGCATAACACCCCACTCGCACCCCGCAGAGGATCACGCTTCCCGCGCCCAGGGTGGCTCCGGTTTCGATGACAGTCGGGAGGAACTCCTCGCGCCGCTTCTTGAAGCCCACCCGTGGGTTTTTGACATTCGTAAAAGTGACACTCGGCCCGACAAAAACCTCATCCTCGATCCGGACCCCATCCCACACCGCGACGTGGTTCTTGATCGTGACATGGTCTCCGATCCGCGCGCCGCCCTCAACATAGACATAGTCGCAGAGATTACAGCTCCGCCCGATCACCGCGCCCGGAAGGACATGGACAAACGCCCAGATGCGGGTTCCTTCCCCGATTTGAGCGGACTCCACCAGCGCGGTGGGATGAATCCGGACGCCCGACGGGCCGGACCCTCCGGGAGCTCCGGCGCTCACGTTCAGGCCACCTGACGTTCAGGTCCGCCCTGACGGCGTGTGTTGCGGATTCGGTAGGTGGACACCCGGGAGGCGTGCTTGCGGGTCGCGGAGCGGGCGATCCGCTCCGGCACCACCCCCTGCGAGGCGTCCGTGACCGCTTCCAGGCGGTTGGTGGGGGAGATCTTCTCGCGGCGTTTCTCCATCCGCTGCATCCGTTGAGCGCCCAAGACATAGCGCTCTCGGTCAAGCGAGCGATTGTAGGTCTCCAACTTCCCGGAGCGCATCCTCTGCGGGTCGAGGAGTTCCACTCGCTTGACTCCAAGTTGAAGGCGCAACAAGTCCCCGGTCCTGAGAAAGAGGATATGCCCGCCCTTGATCGCCTCCGGCGTGATGTGCCCAATCGCCGCCCCGTAGGTCACACCCGAAAACCGGCCATCTGAGAGCAGGATTGCGATCCGGCGGAGCTGACTGTTGGTATTGATGTGGTGCATCGGGGTGAACATCTCGGGCATCCCGAACGCCTCCGGACCCTGCCCGCTGATCACCACGGCGACTTTGAACAGGCCGCGGTCGATCATCATGTTGAACAGGCTGGTTCGGTTCATCAGATTGGCCTGGGCCTCGGTCGGATCCCCCTCCTCGCGGTTGGCGACCATCATCGCGAGCAGCGCCTCCTTGGAAAGAGATTTCTGATGGCGGAGGGCGTTGATCAGATGCGCGTCCGTGAGCCCCGCGTTGGCCTCATCCTCGTTCTCGTAGTACAAGACATAAAAAACCTTCTCATCGAATTCGCGGACTTGCTGGTCGCTGAATCCGCTGATCTTGAGAATCGCGGACTCGAAGAAGTTCCCGCGCAAGACCTCCACTCCCGAGATCGCCCGGCGCGGCTTGGCCAGGATGATCGGGTTTGTCGTAACACCCGAGGGGTCCAGCCCCTTCTTATTCGCCAGGCGGTCCTTCCACAAGGCTCCGGTGACTGTCGGCGCGGCCAGGGTCATGGGAACACCGTTCTCGACCAATGCCGAGTAAAGGGTCTCCACTCCCCGGATCTTTCCCTCGCAACACTGTTCGGCCAAAGCGAAAATGTCGCGCCCCTCGGTGAGCGAGTAATCGAACAGGTCGGGAATCGGGTGCGAATTGCGGATGCGCTGGTAATCCCACAGGTCGAATCGATAGCCGGCGTACAGCATCGAGGCGACCAGGTGTTTCATCAGATTCGTGGACCCGCCCGTGGAGGAATGGACTCGGATCGCGTTGTCGATGTTCCTCGACAGGATGTTGGACACCGAGAAATCCGGTTTTCCGAGGCAGGCGATCAATCCCTTGGTCGCGGCGCGCGCCTGTTCCTGGGTCGGTGGTTCCGTCAGCAGCTCCACGGAGGGATGAACCAATCCGAGGGCCGAGATCACCATCCGGGAGGAGTTCCCGGTGCCGTAGAACGCGCAGATTCCCCCCTTGGAGTCACAGGTATGGATCGCCAGCTCCTTCTCGATTCGCTTGTGGTCCGCCTTGGAGAGCAGATGGAGTTGAACCGCGCGCCGAAGGATCCCCTGGAAGGCCTGGTTGGAGCTGCACTGAAGGATGTAGCCCAGGGTCTCCTCCAGGTCCCGCGCCAGGGACTCATGCCCCTTGGCGCGCGCGGCGCCGGCGAGCTTCTCGAGCTCCTTGCGCAGGGGGGCCGGAATGGCTCCGCCTCGGAGCACATGGGCGGGGACAAAGGTGGCGTGCAGGGGGAAATCCTCGCGGGCAAGACGGGTGGCGTCCAGGTTCGCCAGGCCGTTCAGAACCCCGAAGGGGGACTTGTCGCACCCGGCGAGCACAATCGCCGAATGGTAACTGTGCGCCTCCATCTGGTTCACCACCATGTCCGAAATGAGATTCCGCGAGGCCAGCGAGTAAGACATGCCCAGCGTGCTCTGCGCGGTGCCGTCACAGAGGACCGGAATCCCGAAAGAGAAGGGAACCCCGCCCTCCGCCCAAACCGCCGCCGCAAAGCGCAGACGTGTCTCGCCATCGGTTACATGCGCCGGATGGTCGGAGGACCCGCCGATGATCGCGACTCGAGGGGCATTGTTCTCCAAGCGGTCGTAGATCTCCCCCATGGTGACCGTCTTGAGCGACGCCTTGAGTGTCCGCCGAGCCTCGTCCAACAGCGCGGCCACCGTGATCGGTTCATTGGCCTTGCCCTGAACCTGGTCGTGGTACGGGTTGTAACCTTTCAGCCTGATGTAGGATTCCGTCATGGATTCCAATCTCTCCTAAAGGGGGCGGGCCACGGCGCGGCAAGGAGAGCCGTCGCCATCCCGGATCTTGAGTGGAAGACAGATGAATTCGACATCCCCCTCGGGTAGCCCGGAAAGGTCCAGCCCCTCCACCACCACGACCTCATTCCCCAGCAGCACGTGATGAACCCGGTGTCCCTCGCAACCGAACGGCTCGATGGACAAATAGTCGATCCCCACCAGGCCGACCTCGCGCTCCACCAGGTATTCCGCGGCGTCGGGGTCGAGCGCCACAAAATCGGAGCGAAACTCGGACTTGTTCAGCCAGTTTGAACAGGCGGTGCGCAGGAGCACCCGCGTGGCGCCGTTCAGATTGACGCGTTCGAGGTCGGCGCGCGAAATCCGTCCCCGCGCTTCGGAGCAATCCACCACGCGAGCGGGTCCGATCAACTTGTCCAGGTCGATCTCATGCAGCCGTTTGCCGTCCTGAACGAAGTGAAAGGGGGCATCCAAATGGGTTCCGAGATGGCTCGGAAACTGGAGCAGGGACGTGTTGCAGGAATCCCCCGCATCGATCCGCGCCTGGGGCGTGATCGTCGGTGATGGGTCCCCCGGCCATGTCACAAGGGCGGGGTGAATGGAGCGGGTTAGGTCGGTCCACATGGGGGGATAAATCCTCGGGACAACTGCGCCATTATCGGCTCTAAGTCCTTTGGATTCAAGCCCGCAAGCGCGATTTACTCGCTATTTCTCTCGCTCCAAGCGGTTTTCAAGGGTCCCGACAAGGCGTCCGAGGTTCCGAAAAAGGGCCGCCTCATGGCGCTGGACCTTGCTCCTTTCAACCCTCACAAGCCGCGAGGCGCGGTAAGCTGCCCAGCGCCAGGTCACATTCCACAGTAGACGCGCGACTCCCCAATTCCGATAGGCCAGAGAGCTCTTTCCACTGAGGTAATGGGAGCGTCGGAAGTTCGCCTGGGTGGCGCGGCCCGGGATCAGGGGGTGGTAAACCAGGGCGTTCGGCTCGTAGCCGATGCGCGCCCCGGCATCCTGAGCTTGGTGCGCGAACTTGCTGTCCTCCCCCGCGCCGGAGGCCCCCACCCCCAGGCGCTCATCAAAGGGGAACTGTTGATACCATCGGGCCCTACCCCCCACATTCCCGCCCCCCAGGCCCTGGAAATCGCGCCGGGACTCCCCTTTGTCACAGGTCGGAACCATCGGGTACTCATGGGGCGAGAGGTCATCCGCCGGATCGGGGAGAATCCGCCCTTGCATGAGGTCATAGGGGGTTTCGCGGAAAAAGGCGAGACAGGCCGAAAGCCACCCCGGCGCGATCCGCATGTCATCATCCAGGAACAGGAGGATATCTCCGCGCGCCTCGGGGATGGCGTGGTTCAGGGCCGCGGACTTGCCTCCCAAGGGGTGGTGGATGTATCGCCCACGTTCTCCGAGCGACTCGGCAATCTCTCGCAGTTCGGTGGAGGGTTCGAGGCTCTTCCGATTGTCCAGGATGATGACCTCCACGCACTCCTGGGCGGACTGGAGCTCGGACCTCAGGTCTTCCGCCAATCGGCGGACATAGACCGAGTTCCCGCTGGTGGGGATGAGGATGGAGACAGAATCATTTGCGTGGTTATCAAGCATCACATTTCAGAAACTATGGTCTTCGGTGTCTCGCCGCCCAGTGTTCCATCCGCTGGTCCTCATTCCGCATCCGCCAGCGCAGCATCCGTTGCGCGCACTCGGCCACCGCCGCGGCATGCGCCGGAGACTTCGCCAGGTTGTTGAACTCCGAGGGGTCTTCCTGGAGGTCAAAGAGCAGCGGGGGAAGCGACTCCAGCCCGAATTGAACATACTTGTAGCGATCATCCCGGATCACCCACAGCAGACATTCATTCGGATCCCAGTCGTTCTCCGGCGGCACGAGGTTCCGGAAGTCGAACTCGAAGTGGATCTCCCGTCGAACACAGGCCTCGGGATCGTTCCGGACTTGTCCGAGCAGGCTTCGGCCCTGAAACCGGTCGGGGACCTGCAGATCGAGGAACTCGAGGATCGTCGGGGCGATGTCGATCGTCTCGGCGAAGCGGTCAAACCGAGCGCCGCGGGCAGAGTCCGCTTCCGGCGAGGGATCGCGGAGAATCAACGGGACCCGCATGGTGCCGTCATAAAAATGCGCCTTGTCCAGGAGGTAGTGGTCCCCCAGCATCTCTCCGTGGTCCGCGGAGAAAACAATCAGTGTGTTCTCCCACTGTCCCGACCGCTTGAGGTAATCAAACAAGCGCCCCAGGCAATCGTCCAACTCCGTGATCATCCCATGGTAATTGGCCTGGGTTTCGCGAAGGTCACGTTCGCATTCGAGCCTCGGTTCCGCATGCATCAGGCGGAAATAGGGGTGGGGATCGCCCAACTCCTCACGCCGCCGCGAGGCCGGCGGCATTTGCGCCGGGTTGTACATCTCATGGTAAGGCGCCGGACAAATGCGCGGCGGGTGCGGCTTGATGTAGTTCAGTGAAAGCGCCCAACCGCGGTTTCGACGCAGATCGATGTAACGGATGGCTGTTTCGGTGACAAAGCTCGCCTCGCTGTCCTCGGCCCGGTAGCGCGCCGGATAGTGGAGCGCGAGGTGCTCGCCCGGCCCCGCCGGGGGGACATTGGGAGCTTGAATGCGCCTGCAATCCAGAATCTCCTCTGGATACTCCTTAGCACGCAGCCATTCGATGTATTCCCGACTGGCATCCTCATCATGGAACAGGACCCAATCAAAACCGGGAAGGACATTGTCGTAACAGGGGACTGTCTTCTGAGGGTGTCCGTGCGGGAGGATGCGGGGGTCCTGAACATAGTCGTTGTAACCGATCAGGCCCGGATTGTAGCCTCCCGCCTGGAGGTGCATCGCCAGGTTTTCCTCGGCGTCGACCAGTGGGGTTTCATTGGTCAATGCTCGAGTCGAGCACAGATAGCGGCTGGTGAAGATGCACATCCGGCTCGGCCCGCAGGGGTTGGTCTGGCAGAAGCACTTCTCAAAGAGAACCCCTTCCGCGGCCAGGGCATCGAGGTTGGGGGTCCGGATGATCGGATTCCCCGCCGCGCCCAGGCAGTCCGCCCGGAACTGATCGGCCAAGATGAAGAGGACATTCTTGCGAGGGATGCGACCCATGCGCTCAACGCTAGAACAAACCCCAGGTCCCTGGTAGAGCCATTCGCCACCGGCGGAGCGCCGCGTGCCCGGGAGCGGTTCGTGCATCACCCCGATCCGCCGACTTTCCGGAGCGTCTCCAACATCTTCTCAGGTTTCGCCACGCTCATCATCAGGGCGTACCCCTTCTTGGTGGGAACATAGACCACCTTCCTTGTGTCGGTGAGGTAGATCCACGCCGCCTCGCCGTTCTTGAGCTTGAACCGTCCGGTTTGATACCCCGGTACGCTCGATCCGCAGATTTTCCAGCTGGGCTTGTATCCCGGCTCCTTTTCGAGGTCGATGATCCTGGCCTTCTTCGTCTCAAGAAGCATGGTCGGGACAGTTCGCCCAAAGATGTCGCCCCGAACCTTGAGGCGTTCGCGGTCCAGGATGAAGGTGGTGCGACGGCTGGAGCGGAGTGTGACCAGCACCGCTCCGGCGCCAACCGAACTCCCGAGGAAGAAAAACACCAACGGGATGGTCTTGCTCTCGCGCATGAGGAAGCCCGCCGCTCCCAAGAACGCGACCGCCAGCGCGGCCAGGATCAGAAGGAGACACAGGAAAGTCCGCCGATCGGCGGGGATGATCTCAAAGGTCTCATGCATGGTCCTCCTCCTCGTTCAACTCCTCCGGCGCCTCCGCCAACGCGCGCCCCCTGCGTCGAACCGACTCCATCAACAGATACTCGATCTGCGCGTTGACGCTCCGGAACTCCTGGTCCGACCAGCGGACCAGTTCATCCCACAGCTGCGGGCTGATGCGGAGGAGAAATTTCTTTTTCACCACAACCCCCTCCGGTCAACTGTAGAGCGTGCCCGTGTTGATGACCGGGTGCGCCTCCTTCTCGCCGCACAAAACCACCAGGAGGTTGCTCACCATGGTCGCCTTGCGCTCTTCATCCAGCTCCACAACGTTCTGCGCCTTGAGACGGTCCAGCGCCATCTGCACCATCCCCACCGCGCCATCCACGATCTTGGTCCGCGCGGCGACAATCGCCGAGGCCTGCTGGCGCTTGAGCATCGCCTCCGCGATCTCCGGCGCGTACGCAAGGTGCGACAAGCGGGCCCCCTGAACAATCACCCCCGCGTTATTGAAGCGGTCTTGAAGCTCGGTGATCAGAGCCGCCGACACCTGATCGACACTCCCTCGCAAGGAGATCGCGTCCGGATTCGATTCCTCCCAGGAGTCATAGGGATAGGTGCTCGCCAGGTGACGCAGCGCGGTTTCGCTCTGGGTGGAAACATAATCATCGTAATCATCCACTTCAAAGCTCGCCGCGAAGGTGTCCTCCACCTTCCACACCACCACCGAGGCGATCTCAATCGGGTTTCCCGAATGATCATTTACTTTGAGCTTCGGCATGTTCAAGGTCCGAATTCGTAGGGAGATCTTCTTCTTGGTCATAAACGGATTGGTCCACCAGAAACCGTTCTCCTTGACCGATCCCCGGTAGTCCCCGAAGAGGATCAACACTCCGGCCTCATTGGGCTGGAGGACAAAGAACCCGGCTGACACAAGGATCGAAAGGAACATGGTCAGAACCCCCCCGACCAGCAGCCAGACCCCCCGCAGATCCTGCCCTTCATTGAGGGTCATGATCCCCCGATAGAAGATATAACCCGCCAAGAAATAGAGGGCGATGTTGACCACCAACATCAACCACCCGGATACCGGCACGACAACCTTCTCCCGTGACATGTTCGTGAGCCTCCTTTTTGACTCTGATAGTGAAATGATATCATTGTGATTTCGGATGTCAAGACTCCTTGGAACCCCTTACCCCACCCATCGGGGTGTCCCGCCAGTCACAGCCGTTCCTCCCCTGTTCTTTCCTTGCTCTTCTCATATAGTTCCCCTTTGTCCAATTCTTGAGGCGGTTTTTGATGGCGCGATCGGTAATCTTAGGGGCAGGAGTCGCGGGGCTGGCGGCGGCGCATTACCTGCAGAGGCTGGGGGACTCGGGGCCCCTGGTCGCCGAGGAAAAGCCCTATCCCGGGGGTCTCGCCGCCACTATGGAATGGCGCGGCTGCCGGATGGACCTGGGACCCCACCGGGTTCACACGATCTACCCTCACGCCAAGGAACTGATTCAGTCCCTGGTCGGAGATGACCTCGTGGTCTGCCGCCGAACCAGCCAGATTTTCCTCAACGGCAAGTGGATGGATTATCCGCCGCGCGTGGGCGAGATGCTCGCGAAGCTCGGGCCGCTCACCGGTCTCTCGATCCTGGCCTCGGCGATTCCAGGAAAGCTCAAGGGGTTGGGCGCCCGAATCGCCAAACGTCCGCCCCGGTCGTATGGCGAGTACCTCGAACGGCGCTTCGGCCACAAGCTCCGTGAACTTGTGTTCGACCCGTTCGCCTTCAAGGTCTACCGCGAGGACGCGGAAGACTTGGATGAGATGGTGGCCAGGGTGCGACTCGCCAGCCAGGGGCTTTTTTCAGTCCTCTGGGAGGCCCTCACCGGTCGCAACAAGTCGGCGGTCAAAACCTTTCTCTATCCGGGAAAGGGGATGGGGCTGATCTCCGCGCGTCTCGCGGAGAGGATCCGAGCCTCGGGCGGGGAAGTCCTCCTGCAACACCGCGCGGCGCGAGTCCGCCACACCGGGGGATTGGTCCGTTCGGTCGAGCTGGAAACCCCCAAGGGAGACCGGGTCTCGGTGGAGGCGAGCCGTTTGATCACCACCATCCCGCTCACTGTCCTGCTGGACCTTCTGGAGCCGAAACCGCCCGCCCCGATCAAGGCGGCGGCGGATAACCTGACCTACGCCGACTCTTTTCTGGTCTACACTTTGGTCAACAAGCAACCTCTCACTCCTAATTGCTGGATGTATTTCCCCGGCCAGGAGGTCATCTTCACGCGGGTGTTCGAGCTCTACCATTTCTGCCCCGCGCTGGTTCCCGAAGGAATGAGCTGCTTGTGCGCGGAAATCCCCGCGCGTCCGGCCGATCCGGTCCAGTTTGTGTCCGAGGAAGAACTTAGAGAGCGGGTCTGGGAAGGGTTCAAGCACACCGGGATGGCGCGCGGGGCGGAGCGCGTCGATCAAGTGGTCCTCAAGGTCCCGAGGGCTTATCCGATCTACCGCGTCGGGTACCGTCAGGAGCTCAAGCAAGTGCTCGACTACCTCTCCGGCTTGGGGAACCTGATCAGCACAGGACGTCACGGCCTGTTCCACTACAACAACAGCGACCACAGTCTGGAGATGGGGCGACTCGCGGCGGAGTACTCCTTCCAGTCCCCCGAGGAATCCGAGCGCTGGTACGCTCGCCGGGATGAGTTTGACGCCTACCGCATCGTGGACTAAGATGAACCCATGAAAGCGCCCGATATCCGCACCGCCTTTCTGATGGTTCCCCCCACCGGGAAGGTGATCCGCGAGGACCGTTGCCAAACCCCGATCCAGGGGCTTCACACAGTCGCCCTGCGTCCCCCGATGGACCTGCTCTACATGGCGGCCTCCCTGGAGCGTCAAGGGGTCAAATGCACCCTCTTCGATTATCCGGGCGAGGGTCAGTCTTGGGAGCGACTGGAGGAGGACCTCCGCCGCCTGCGCCCCGACCTGCTGGTCCTCTCGATCACCACCCCCACGTTGGATCGCGACCTGCGCGCCGCGCAGCTCGCCAAGGTGGTTCGTCCCGACACCGTGGTGGTGGTCAAGGGGGCCCATTTTTGGCGCGACCAGCCCTCGATCCTCAAACAATACCCGATGATCGATGTGGTGATGCGCGGCGAGTATGAAGAGACCATCGCCGACCTGGTCACCCAAGCGGATTGGGAGAAGGTCACCGGGATTGTCTATCGTCGCAACGGTCAGATCTCGTCCACCGGCAAACGTCCCTATCTCCAGGAATTGGACCGTCTGCCTTACCCGGCGCGCCACCTGGCCAATAATGCCCTCTACATTCGCCCCGACACGGGCGAGCTCCAAACCACGATTGTCACCAACCGCGGATGTCCGGAGAAATGCATCTTCTGCCTGGCCCCGCGGGTGGCTGGACGAGAGAACCGCGTACGCTCCATCCCGAATATCCTCGGCGAGCTGGAGAACTGCATCAACCAGCACGGCATCCGCAACTTCCTGTTTCGTTCGGACACCTTCACGCTCGATCCCGATTGGGTGATCGAACTGTGTCAGGGGATCGACCGCGCGGGTCTCAAGATCAAGTGGTCCTGCAACAGCCGGGTGGACACCTTGAACGGCGAGGTCTTGCGCGCCATGCGCGAGGCGGGCTGCTGGTTGATTTCCTTCGGAGTGGAGAGCGGCAGTCAGGAAATCCTCGATCTCCTCAGGAAGAACATCACCAAGGACCAGGTCCGCCAGGCGATCAACCTCTGCAAGGTTGAAGGGGTCAAAACCAGCATCTACTTCCTGATCGGGACCCCCTGGGAATCCGAGCAGACCTTTCGGGAAACCTTGGAGTTCGCCAAGCTCCTCGAACCCGATTTCGTGGAATTCTTCTATGCCTACCCCTTCGAGGGGACCGAGATGTACCTGGTGGCCGCGCACGAGGGACTCATCGCGAAAGGAGAGTTTCCGATCTCGGCTTATTCACGCCCGGCCATGCCCACCAAGTACCTTTCCCTCGAACGTCTTGAGGAAATGCGGTCGGAGGCGCTCCGCGAGTATTACCTGCGCTGGCCGGTCATCTCCCGAACCATCCGAAACGTCAAATCCCCCAAGGTCTTGGTCAACTACGCCAAGATGGGATTTCAGCAGCTGGCGGACATCCTGACCTGAAGGCGAATCCAGTGACAGCCAAACGGCATCGCATCCTGCTTCTTAACCCCCCCGGCGACCAGCGCTACATCCGGGACTACTACTGCAGCCACATCTCCAAGGCGCGCTACATCTGGCATCCCTACGACCTGTTCGTTCAAAGCGGTATTTTAGGTGAGCGGCATGACTTGGCGGCCCTGGACGCCAATATCGACAACTGGACCTTCGAGCAGACCGCCGCGCGGCTCGCGAAGTTGGATTTCGACACGGTCCTCATGCTCACCGGCCAGGTCTCCTGGATGAACGACTTCCGCTTCGCCGAGCAGCACCTTGCCGGAAAGACCCTGATCGCCTCCGGGGATGTGACCATCGCCAATGGGCGCGACCTGCTTGAACGCTTCCCGTTCCTGGAGGCCACCCTGCAGGATTTCACCCAACCCGCGATCAGCGATTACCTTGAAAGAAGGGACGCCGCCGGCGGCAAGGCGCTCGCGAGCGGCGACCCGATTCCCGGACTCCTCTACCGCAACGTCTCCGGGGAGATGGTTGAAGGGCCGGTTTACCCCGCCTACGGGCGCTTCTCGCACCCGATCCCGAAGTATGAGCTTTTTCCGTGGCGCAGATATCGCGTTCCGCACGCCCGCAAGCTCCCCTTCGCCTCGATGATGACCGACTTCGGCTGCCCCTATCACTGCAGCTTCTGCATTACCGGGAATTTCGGGTACCGGATGCGCGACCTGGACAATGTGGCCGAGGAGCTCGCCTATATCCGGAGCATCGGGATCGAGGACATCTGGTTCAAGGATGTGGTCTTCGGGGTCAACAAGCGCCACTACAACGAGCTGCTCGACCTGCTCATCGGCCAACCCAAGCCGTTTCGTTGGGCAACCCTCTCGCGGGTGGACATTGTAACCGAGGAGTTGCTTGAGAAGATGGCGCGCGCGGGGTGCCACACCATCCAGTTCGGCGTGGAAAGCGCCGACGAAAAGATTCTCGAATCGATTGAAAAGGGGATCAGCCCCGAGCGGGTCAAGGAGGTCTTCGCGCTCTGCCGGAAGCTTGGGATTCGCACCCTGGCGCATTTCATTCTGGGGCTTCCGGGGGAGACACTCGAATCCGCCCGTCGGACCATCGACATGGCCCTCGAAATCGACCCGGACTTCGCCTCTTTCAATGTCGCCTCGCCGCGCCTCGGAACCGCGCTCCGGGAGGAGGCGCTCGAGAAGGGCTACATCCCCAACCAATTGACCGAACTGGACAATTCCATCTCGTTCCCTACCATGGAGCTCGGGACTCTGTCCAAACAGGAGGTGTGGGCGCTGCGGAGCGAAGCCATCCGGAGGTTCTATCTCCGCCCGAGCTACCTCTGGCGACGTCTTTCCGGGGTGCGTTCGGGACGGGAGCTGGGGAATTCCCTGGTCGAGGGATTCAACCTGATTCGCAACGCGTTCCGCCCCGGAGTCGACCCCGCCGAGATGGTGGAAGTCTGACGCCCGCCCATCCAATCCAGCTGAATTGAGGCGAATAACCGTGCGTTTCACCCTGCGAAGAATCGGCATCCTTATGTTCATCGCCCTGGGGCTTGCGGGCTGCTCCAAGCCCCCGGCGGAGGACATGTTTCAAGAGGCTTACTCGCTGATGGTCCAGCAGAACTATGTCTCGGCCCGTCACCGCTTCGAGGAGCTCATCAAGGCCCATCCGGATTTCGAACTGATCCCCGAAGTCCGGATGTTCGTGGCCGACTGCTACAATTTCGAACAGCGTCCCGATGACGCCGAGGCGATCTTCAAGGAAATCGCCGAGAAGTACCCCAACACCATGCGCTCCCTCAAGGCCAACATCCGCCTCGGTGACATGGCGGTGAACGACAAGCGCTACGAGGACGCGGTCAAATACTTCACTGATGCCGTGGATGACTCGACCGGCGAGGCGGACCGTTTGACTGTCTTGAACGGCCTGTCCAAGGCCTACGACGCCGCCGGGGAGAAGGCCAAGTCCCACGAGACCTTGAACCGGATGATGGAGGTCGCCAAGGAGCCTCGGCACCGCTTGCGCGTCGGGGCCGAACTCTTCAACAAGCTCATCATGGATGGCTCCAAGGAAGAGGCTTGGCGCGCCATCGCGAGCGTGTATGACCCGAAACTGACCCTTGAGGAGCGCGAGAACTACTTCAAGGCGCTCCTCCAGGCTGCACCCGCCGCCGGAAAATACGACCAGGCTTTCCAGCTCTTCAACGCCGTGGTGGAGAGCTCCACCGAGGACGAGGCCAAATCGCAAGCCTCCTTCTTCAACGGCCTCCTCGCGGCCTCCACCGAAACCCACCTCGCCACCGGCGTGGCGGTCCTCAAGCGCATCCACGAGATCTTTCCCAAGACCACCTACGGGCGTTGGTCCCCGGTTGAGGCGGCGATGAAGGTCATGTCCGCCACGGATGTGTTCCCTAATGCCACCTCCGAGGTCGCCGCAATCCTCGAATCCTCGCTCCACAATTACGATGACATCATCAATGACCTGACCACCGAATGGTTTGAACCGCGCAAGGCCGCCTGGGGCTGGTTCCAGGTCGGAACGATCCATGAGCTCCGCAGCAATCTGCTCTTGAACCGCGACGCCCTCGAAGAGGCCAGTAAGACCGCCACGATCATCCGGGAGAAATTCAAGAACCTCCCGGAGGAAATGCAGTCGGCCCAGAAATGGCAACAGAACCTCGCCGCCAAGCTGCACGTGTCCGAGACCAGCCCGGAGTTCTACTGGCGGCAGATCCGGATGATGCGCGCGGGGATCCAGCCCAAGCCGCCCGAGGCCGCCGGGGCCGAGGTCGCGGGCGCCACCACCGCCTCCGCCACCACGACAACCTCCGCCACGGGAACCGAATCGAAGAATTAGAGCGAACGACGATGGATGTCCTCCTCATCCAACCTCCCACGGGATCTTACCGGCGCGATGACCGCTGCCAGTCGCGCGTGGAGGATCAGACCATCCAAGTTCATTTCCCACCGATGGACCTGGCCCACCACGCCGCGGTCTTGGAGCGGGATGGCTTCGAGTGCGCCATTCGCGACTATTCGACCGCCGGGACTCCGGTCGGGCGCGCGCTTGAGGAGATCGGGGGAATCAGGCCCAAGATGGTCTTCTTCTCTTCAACTCAGCCGACCCAGGCCAACGACCTGGCTTTCGCTCAACGGATCAAAGACCTGCTCGGAGAGGTGACCGTGGTCCTGCGGGGCGAGTCGGTCACCTTCCAAGACCAGGTTATCCTTTCGGAGTATCCCCAGGTGGATTTCATCTTGCGAGGCGAGTCGGAGGAGACCCTATCGGAGCTGGCTTCGCTCCTGCTGAAAGCCAAACCGATTCCACTGGAGGAAATCGCCGGTCTCAGCTTTCGAGGGGGGGGAATGACCATCCGAACCCCGGATCGACCGTTCATCAAGGACCTGAACCGTCTGCCTTGGCCCGCGCGTCACCTTCTGGACCAATCCCTTTACAGGAGTCCCGAAACAGGAAACACGATCACCACCCTGTACGCCGCGCGCGGGTGCCCCTACCCGTGCATCTTCTGCCCCGCTCCGCTCGCCTCCGGGCGCCCGGTGCGTCTCCGCGCGGTCAGCGACCTCCTCGCGGAAATCCGGCACTGTGTGGAGGAGTACGGCATCCGCGAATTCCTGTTTCATGGAGACACCTTCACCTATTCGCGCGAGTGGGTCCTGGAGCTCTGCCGGGCCATCGAGGAGGCGGGCCTCCGAATCCGCTGGGGGTGCAACAGCCGGGTGGACACCATCGACCCGGAAATGCTGCGCGCGATGAAACGCGCCGGGTGCTGGGTGATCGGGTTCGGGGTGGAAAGCGGGCACGAGGAAACCCTCAAGCGTGTCCGCAAGGCGGTCAAGCGAGAGAAGATCGTGGAGGCCTTCCGGATGTGCCGCGAGGCGGGGATCCGCTCCCACGCCTTCTTTGTGTTCGGTTTCCCGTGGGAGACCGAGGAGCACCTCGCGGCGGATCTGGTCCTCGCGCGGGAGATCGATCCGGACTTCTTCGATTTCAACATCGCCTATCCGCTCCCGGGCACCGAGCTGCTCGCGATGGTTCAAAACGAAAGCCTTTACCACGAGGAGCGTGTGGATCAGGGGGGGTACGCCGTTCCCGCCACTCGGACTCACGCCCTCTCGGCCGAGGAGCTGGACCGCTGGCGGCGCAAGGCTCTGCTTTCCCTCTATCTCCGCCCCTCCTACATCGCGCGCACCCTTTGGCTCGCCGGGTCTCCACGCAAGACATTCAACTACATTCGCGCGGGGGCGCGCCGCCTTCGCCAACTCCTCTCAAACCGCCGCTCCAGCCCGGTCATTGAGGAGTTCCCCGCCGACCCCGCCGAACCGCTTCCCCGCGCCTCGCTTCCGGAGGCAAAGGCCACGGGGGCATGAGTGTCCCAACACGCCGATTGCGTGTTTCCACGCTGGCGTTGTCAGTTCCTTCGTATCCGATAACGATGGACTGCGTACGGCTCGAAGGCATCCTTCCAGCTCTGACCCGCGACCTCCAGTGACTTGCCTTCTCCGAGGACCTCGACGGCGCTGCCCTCGGGAACCCCCTCCAAGGTGAAGCTCGCTTCAGCCCGTTCTCCGTTCATCTCCACCGCAAAGACATACACGCTTTCCTGATGGACCTTCACCAACCTGCTCACCTCCGCTCCCGCTGGGTTTGACCGGACCTCAACCGTGGGAGGGGGAACCGTTGAACGGAGCACCGGGGCGAGTTCCTGAATCTGCTTGTTGAGCGCGGTCACAGCCGCGAGCATCTCGGAGTTCCTCAGGAGGGCGCTCGAGCTGAACTTCGGCTCCCACTCGTGGACAAAATAGATGATTCCGCTCGACCCGTGGATGATCGACATCCACACCTCGGCCTCCACTTGCTTGGGAGTGGGGCGGTTTCCGGTCTTGACCCCCGTGGTCTCAATCACATTCCAAACCAGACGATCCGGTCCCGCCCATTCGCGGAGTCGTTTGACCCCGCGCGCCACATAGGCAAGCTTCCCTTGGACCACCGGGTGCGAGTGCGCCACCGGGTAAATATCGAACGAGGCAATGTCGCATCCCTTGGCATACTCGATGTAATCCTCCGGATGTCCGCTGCGCTCACCCCGTCCCCACCAGCCGTCCCAAGCGACCCCCTGCCCCAGGTTGAGAAGGATCGGGCGGCTCGGATCGGCGGACTTCATGCTTTGGTATTCACGGAGGATCTCCTCTGGGGGAATCGGGGAGCCATGTCCCAGGCCGCCGGGGCGGGGTTGGGCGTTGTCCGGCTCATCCCGATGCAACCACCCGACAATCGTGGACTTGTCCGCGTACCTCAGACCCATCTCGTTCTGAGGGCAGATCACCGGCATCTGGGCCAGCTTGAGCTGGTTGAGCTGCGCGAGGGTCGGCCCCTCCCACAGCCCCACATACAGGTTGATTCCCGCCGCCTTGTAGGCCTTGGCGTCCCTCGGATCCTGAAGCCAGACTCCGATGGGGAAGGGGGCCGTGTCACAGGTGGGGCCGCCGGGCCAATGGGCATACAGCGAACGCGCGGCATCCGGGGGAGGTGAAACCTCCACGCCCGCGAGGAGCAACCCTGAAAGCAAGACACCGATTCCGACCATATGAAAAGTCCACCTCCCGCCGTGGGCCCCACAGGTTACCAAAGGAAGGCCGCTTTCCCCAGCGCGGTTGACCTCATTCTGTGGGGTGGCTACCGTTCCTGGGTGGATTTGCGGGGACCGAAAGCCAGCGGTGGAGGCGGATGATGAGGAAGCTCCTGAGTGGACTATTCATGGCATGTCTATTTGCATTCCAAGCCTCGGCGGCGGAACCCTTGCACGAGGCCGAGTTCATCTTCGACCCGGCCGTGAAGAGCCATGGCCATGTCCATGCCTCCTGCATTGTCGAGTGCCCCAACGGCGATCTCCGGGCGGTGTGGTATGAGAACGGAGACCCGCTTCCGCCTCCCTATTTTTCCGCGCAGCAGGACAAGAACGACAATGTGCGCATCGGAGGATCCCGGCGGGGGAAAGACTCGGGGGCCTGGGAGGAGCCTTTCGTGATGGCCGACACCTTCGGCGTTTCCGACAACAACCCCTGCCTGGTGATCGACAAACAGGAGCGTTTGTGGCTGATCTACCCGACCCTCACCGGAGTTCCCAAATGGACCTGGGGCAGCGCGCTGATTCGATACCAGGTTTCTTCCGATTATCAAAAACCCGGCAAACCTGCATGGGAAGAGTCCGAAATCCTGATCCCCCGTGTCGAGGGTCTGGGACAGGTGCTTGAAAACACATTGAAGGCGGTCGAAGAGCAGGGTCTGATCCCCAAGGCGCGGATCGAGGAAATGCGCCGTGAGAGCGCGGAGGAGCTCAAGAACCCGCTCATCGAGCGGTTTGGATTCATGCCCCGCGCGCATCCGCTCGTCCGCTCGGATGGCGCGCTGCTATTACCGCTCTCCAACGAGAACTTTTCCGTGGCCGCAATGGCGATCACGAGTGACGGTGGTGCGACCTGGAGCTTCTCCAAACCGGTTCCGGAGGCGGGACTGACTCAGCCGACCGTGGTCGAGTTCCCGGATGGGAAGCTCTCCTCCTTTTTCAGGAACAGCCGTCCCCAGCATCGCATTCTGCGCAGCGATTCCGAGGATGGGGGACTCACCTGGTCGGCCCCGGCGCTCACCGACCTTCTCCACCCGGGGGCCGGGATCGAGGCGCTCGTGCTGAAGAACGGACACCTTGTGATGATCTACAACGACAAGGAAGAGGGTCCCCGCGACCGTCTCGCGGTCTCGATCTCGGAGGATCGGGGGAAGACCTGGAAGTGGACACGTCACCTGGAGAACACCCCGGGCGGACGATTCGACTACCCCTCGATCATTCAAGCCAAGGATGGCTCCCTGCACGCGACCTACAGCTACAACCTGGAGACCATCAAGCATGTCCGATTCAATGAGGAGTGGGTGAAGACGGGGGAGTGATTCGTCCGGAGGACTTTAAGTCCCTTTATCTGTAGACAAGGTCTCCTTGCCCCCGCTACAGTCTCCCATCCATCCCCAATAGGAAGGGCCGCCCACATGCTCCACCTTGTTCTGCCGATCCTCCTCGCCGCGCTCTCATGCTTACCTCTGTCGTCCCATGCCGAATCCTCCATCACCTCGGACTGGCCCCAGTTTCTCGGTCCCAATCGGGACGGCATCTCTCCGGAAACGGGATGGAAAGCCGAATGGCCCGAGGAAGGACCGCCGATCCTCTGGAGGGCCGGCGTCGGCACCGGGTATTCCTCCGTGGCCGTGGTGGGAGAACGCGCTTACACGATGGGGAATGTGAGCGGCCAGGAGACAGTCTACTGCCTCGATGCAAACACGGGGGAAGTGGTCTGGAAGCACTCTTACCCCGCCGACCTCTACGCCTTGTACAACGATGGCGGCCCGGCCTGCACCCCGCTGATCGCCGGAGATTCGGTCTACACCCTCGGCCGCGGGGGCGTGGCGCTCCGTCTGAACCGAGAATCCGGGAAAGTCGAATGGCAGAAAAACCTCCCGAAGGAATTCTCGCTTGAGGTTGAGGACTTCGGCATCTCCTGCTCTCCGATGCTCGAGGGGGACCAATTGATCCTTGACCCCGGCGCGATGACGGCCCTGAAACGGACAGATGGCTCCCTGATCTGGAAGGCGCCCCCGGTCCCCCGCGCCTTCACCTCTCCCATGGCCTTCACCTTGGACGGGAAACGGTTGGGGGCGACCCTCAATGGGGATGGGCTGTGGGTCTTCGAGGTCGATTCCGGAAAAGAGGTCTGCCGTCACCCGTGGGAGACTTTTGACAGGACAAATTGCACGACACCCGTGGTGAGCGGCAACAAGGTGTTTGTCTCCTCCGGCTATGATCGCGGCGGCGCGGTTCTGGAAATCGGCCTTGGGAAAGAACCGAAAGTGATCTGGGACAACCGTAACATGCGCAACCACTTCAATATCTCCGTGCTCTGGCGCGATCACCTCTATGGTTTTGATGGGAATGTGAATCGGGATAACCAAGGGCAGCTGCGGTGCGTTGATTTCAAAACGGGTGAGGCCGAGTGGACCGAGGACACCGTGGCGAAGGGGGGGCTGCTCATCTCCGACGGCAAGATTGTCGCGATCAGCGACAAGGGGGAGCTCACCATCGCCGAGGCCTCCCCGGAGGGTTTTAACCCGACGACACGCCTCCAGGTCCTGGGAGGGAAAACTTGGACCCCGCCCACTCTCGCCCGGGGGCGCATTTACTGCCGGAATTCCTCCGGAGAGATCGCCTGCATCGATGTGCGAGCGAGAAATTGAACCCTTCCCGGCTATTGACAGAGGGTGGGGTGGGGACTACGGTTTGAAATAAGTCTGAGATGGAACCGATCATCACCCAATTGCCCTGATTTCCTGACTTCCGGCCCCAAACCGCCCCGACCCAACCTTTCCCTGTCGAGGAGGGGCGTGCTTGTATTCAGGTCGGGGAACGATCAAAGGCCGTGGGTGCGCGGTTAACCCAGAGTGAACCAGGAAGAAGGGAAGTGGAATGAGCCTGTCACATCTTGCGGCTGTCTCCCTTGCGGTCCTCACCGCGCTATCTTCGCCCATGCTTGGGGTCTCCGCCCCGGAAGGCCAAGTCCAAGGGTGGACCAACTGGCGAGGTCCCAATCAGGATGGGGTCTCCTCGGAAACCGGGCTTCCGGACAGGATTGTGGTGGATGGGGAAAACCACCTCTGGTCTCATGACCTTCTTGGTCGTGGGACCCCGGTTCTGGCCAACGGGCGACTCTTCACCGGCGGGTATCGGGGCGAGGGACCGGACCTTCAGGAGGTTCTGGCGTGTCTCGATGCCGAAACCGGAAAACTGATCTGGGAGCATGGTTTCAACGATTTCCTGAGCGATATTGTCTACAACCGATACAGCATCGGCGCCCCCGTGGTGGACCGCTCCACGGGAAATGTCTATTACCTCACCGCCGCCGGAATCTTCGCCTGCTTCTCTCCGGACGGAAGACCCGTTTGGGAAATCTCCATGATGGAGTCCTACGGTCGCCTGACCTTCCCGAACGGACGCACCGGCGCGCCGGTAATCGATGACGACCTCGTAATTGTCCATGCCATCACCAGCAACTGGGGCGCGGATGGTCCCGCGCGCGACCGTTTTTACGCCCTCGACAAGCTCAGCGGAAAGCTGGTGTGGGCCTCCACCCCGGGTGTGGGTCCTCAGGACAGCTCCTTCGCCACCCCGGTCCTCGCCCGGCAGAACGGGAAGCGAGTGCTGTACTGCGGCACGGGCTGTGGAAACATTGTGTGTCTGAACGCCCGCACCGGGGATCCGCTCTGGAGGTATCAGGCCTCCAAGGGGGGGATCAATGCCTCCGTGGTCCTCCACAAGGACAAGGTGATCGCGATCCAGGATGCCGAGAACATCGATTCCGCCGAGGCGGGTCGAATGGCGGCGGTGAAGGTGGGGGCGGAACCCGCTCCGGACGAGACAGGTCCGAAGGTCCTGGACAAGTCCTATGAGGTCTGGCGCGCCCCTCTGGCGAATGTCTCCAGCTCGCCTGTTGTCGTGGGCGACCATGTCTATGTGGTCACCTCGACCGGGGACCTGTGCGATGTGGACGGCAACACGGGCGAAATCCGCTGGAAGATGAAACTCGCCCCCAGCCAGTTGCACGCCTCCCCGCTATATGCAGATGGCAAGCTCTATGTCCCCATGCAGGATGGGACTCTCCACATCATCAGACCGGGCGACACCGGAGGGGAGGAGCTTTGCAGTGTTCAACTTGCCGGGGAATGCCTCGGCGCGCCGATTGTCTGGAACGGCAAGATCTATGTCCACACTCTCGGCAAGGTCTACTGCTTCGGTAAAAAAGGGGAAGGGAAGAACCTCCCCGAATTCCCCCCCCATGAGAAGGCCGCCCCATCCGGCGACCCCGCCCGCATTCAGGTTGTGCCCGCCGAAGTCCTCATGGCGCCGGGCCAGAGCCTGTCCTTTGAACTTCGGGCGCTGGACAAGAATGGCGCCTTCATCCGCAATCTCGAAAAGGCCGAATGGGCCTCCTTCATTCCCCCCACCGCCAAGGTGAAGGCAACGATGGATGGTCGCTTCGACGCTCAAGGCAACCTGGTCACCGCGGCCAACGCCAAGCTCTCCGCCGGAGCCTTCCAAGCGGTCGCGGAGGGCATTAAGGGAACCATTCGCGGCAGGGTCCTTCCGAACCTCCCCATCTCCGAGGATTTCGAGAGCTTCGAGATCAATGTCCCCCACGAAACCGAACCGGGGGTCCGGTTCGCCTATCCCCCCCTGCCGTGGATCGGCGCGCGCTTCAAGTGGGAGGTCCGCGACCTCGATGGCAACAAGGCGCTCACGAAGACCCTCGATAACATCCTCTTCCAAAGGGCGATCACCTTCATCGGCCATCCCGAGATGAAGAACTACACGGTCGAGGCGGACTGCCTGACAGATGGCAACCGCCGCTCGATGTCGATCGTGGGGGTGATTAATCAGCGCTATATCATCGCCCTGGTCGGCAACTGGCAGCAGCTTGAGGTCAGCTCCAACCACGACCGGGTGAAGGTCGGAGTTCCCTTCAAGATCGCGCCGAAAACCTGGTATCGTTTGAAGACCCGAGTGGACCTCGCCGAGGATGGCTCCGGCGTGGTGCGCGCCAAGGCGTGGCCGCGCGGCGAATCCGAGCCGGAGACATGGACCATCGAGGTCCCCCACAAAAACGCCCACCAGCATGGCGCGCCGGGAGTCTATGGCTTCGCGCTCCAGAGCAAAAACCGGGTCTATATCGACAATGTGCTGGTTACACCCAACAATTGAGACCTTACACCGCAGGGAAAGGAAACCCGCTGATGACTTCTCGAATCCCGATCTTCCTCCTTTGCGCGCTGGCCGCCTGCGCCGTCGCCGTTTGCGCGCAAGCCGCCGATTGGCCGTTCTGGGGCTCAGGGCCCGGACGAAACATGTTCGCCGAGGTCAAGGGCCTTCCGCACTGGTTTGATCCCGGCGAGTACATCAAGGGCAGCGAGGATGTGGACCTGAACACCACGAAGAATGTCAAATGGGTGGTGCGACTGGGATCGCAGGCCTATGGAAACCCGACTGTGGCGGGCGGCAAGGTCTTTGCCGGCACCAACAACGAGGCCCCCAGCAACCCCAAGTATGTCGGGGACCGGGGCGTGGTGAAGTGTTTTGATGAAGCCACCGGCAAGTTCCTGTGGCAGCTGGTGATCCCCAAACTCGGCGCCGGAAAGGTGAGCGATTGGGAGTTTCTCGGGATCTGCTCCTCGCCCGCGGTCGTCGGCGACCGCGTGTACATCATGACCAACCGCTGCGAGGTGGTCTGCCTGGACGCCAATGGAATGGCGAACGGCAACGACGGCCCCTTTTTGGAGGAGGCCGAATATGTCCAGGCTCCCCCCGCCGCGGGCGCGCCGCCCCCGCCCCCGATTGAAATCGGTCCGGATGACGCCGACATCATCTGGCGCTTCGACATCCGTGAGGAACTGGGGGTCTTCCCACACAACATCACCAGCAGCTCGGTTCTGATCGTGGGCGACAGGGTCTACGCCACGACCTCCAACGGCCAGGATTGGTCCCATGTCAACATCCCCTCCCCCTTCGCGCCCGCGCTGATCTGTCTGGACAGGCACACCGGGGAGCTCCTGGGCGAGGAGGCCTCGGGGATCAGCCAGAGGATGTTCCACTGCAACTGGTCTTCGCCGGCCTATGGCGAGGTGGATGGCAAGGGGATGGTGTTCTTCGGGGCGGGGGATGGGTTCTGCTACGCCTTCGACCCGGAGCCGGTGGATGGCCCCGACGGTTACAGGATCCTCAAGGAAATCTGGCGCTACGACTGCAACCCGCCCGAACACAAGCAGGATCCGAGCGGAAAACCCTACAAGTACCCCGACCCGAACGGCCCCTGCGAGATCATCGCCACCCCGGTGTTCCAAAAGAACCGGATTTATGTGGCGGTCGGGCAGGATCCCGAGCACGGCGATGGGGTCGGCAACCTGAGTTGCATCAATGCCGCCGGGTCAGGCGACATCACCTCCACCGGGAAGGTCTGGAACTACAAGGACATCCGCCGGACCATGTCCACCTGTTCCATCGCCGATGGACTCCTGTTCATCTCGGATTACCCCGGTCATGTGCGCTGCCTTGATCCGGAGACCGGGACGGAGCATTGGGTCCATGACACCAAGGCGCACATCTGGGGCTCTACCTTTGTCGCCGATGGGAAGGTCTATATCGGAAACGAGGATGGGATTCTGACCATCCTGGAGGCCGGGAAAGAGAAGAAGGTGATTGAGGAGATCGAGTTCCGCGCCCCGATCTATTCCACCCCGATTGTCGCAAATGGAGTTCTTTATGTGGGAACACAGACCCACCTTTACGCCATCCAGGAAAGCGGCAAGTAGGCGGCCAGGGCCAAGCGGGTGAAAGGCATCGGCCTGCTCGTCATCGTCGTCCTGATGGTGATTCTCCATCAGGACTTCTGGTTTTGGAGGAACAGCTCATTGGTGTTCGGATTCCTGCCCGTGGGACTGGCTTACCACGTGGCCTACTCGATCCTGGCCTCCCTGGTGATGCTGGGACTGGTGAGGTTCGCCTGGCCAAAGGAACTTGAGGATCTCGAGGTTCACGCGGAGACGCGGGAGCCTGAAAACCCCCGCTCATGATCCCCGCCATCGTTGTTTTCTGTTACCTGGCGGTTGTCCTCTACATCGGCATCTTCGCCTTCCGGAAAGGGTCCGGGACGGGGGAGGACTACTTCCTGGCGAGCCGCTCGCTCGGTCCGTATGTGTTTCTCCTCTCGCTCTTCGGGACCAACATGACCGCCTTCGCGATCCTGGGGAGCTCGGGCCTGGCCTACCAGCGTGGAATCGGAGTCTACGGCCTGATGGCCTCCTCCTCGGGATTTGTGATTCCCCTCACCATCTATCTGATCGGAACCCGCCTGTGGGCCCTCGGGAAGCGTCACGGTCACATGACCCAGGTCCAGTTCCTGCGGGACCGCTGGGAGTGCTCAGGCATCGGAACCTTCATCTTCGCGCTCACCGCGGCGATGCTCGTCCCGTACATCATCATCGGGGTGATGGGCGGCGGCGCGACGCTGGAGGCCCTCAGCCATGTGTTCGACTCCGAGGGCAAGCCGGTCATGGAGACCATCGTGGTGAATGGTCAGACCATCGAACAACAGAAACACTGGGTGAGCTACGAGTTCGGCGGGGCGATCGTGGCCGTGGTGGTGATGAGCTATGTGTTCTTCGGCGGCATGCGCGGAACCGCCTGGGTCAACGCCTTCCAGACCACCATGTTTCTGTGTTTCGGGAGCCTCGCCTTTTACCTCATTGGGCGCAGCGTGGGGGGCTTCGATCTGGTGATGGAGCGACTCGGCATGGACCCCAAAACCTCCGCGCTGCTCACCCGCCAGCGAATCCCGCAAGCGGAGTTCTTCAGTTACATGTTCATCCCGCTCTCCTCGATCATGTTCCCGCACATCGCGATCATGTGCATGACCGCGAGGAAGGTCACCTCCTTCAAGAAGACAATCGTCTTCTATCCGATTTGCATCCTGCTCATCTGGCTTCCGAGCGTGTACCTCGGAGTGGTGGCGGCGGACAAGTTTCCCGGACTCAAGATGGGCGAGTCGGATGATGTGATCCTGCGGATGCTGACCTCCTACACCGAGGTCTGGGTGGCGGGGGTGCTGGGGGCCGCGATCATGGCCTGCGTGATGGCCTCCGACAGCCAGATTCTGGCCCTCTGCACCATGTTCACCGAGGATGTCTTCGCCTATTACGGCCACAAGGAGCGCTTTGGTGAAAAGGCCCAGGTATGGACCGGGCGCGCCTTTGTGGTGATTGTGACCGTGTTCGCCTATCTCACGGCCGTGGAGCTCAAGGACAAGGCCGGGATCTTCGAGCTCGCCATCCGCTTCGCCTTTTCAGGTTTCGCCTCGCTGGCCCCGATCATGCTCGCGGCGCTCTTTTGGAAGCGAAGCACCAAGTGGGGCGCGCTCGCCTCCGCGCTGTGGGTGGCCGTGGCGGTTCTGGGGATCTGGTATCTCCACAACCTGACCGCGGGAATGGCTCCGAAACCGGGGCAGCCGCCGGTTCGGATCTTCCCCGCCCTCGGAGACCTGTTCCTCCGGACCACCGGGAATGTGACCGTTTATGGAGCCCTCCCGGTCATGCCGATGTGCATCATTTCGGGGGTGCTCATGTGGGTAGTGTCGCTGATGACCAGTCCGCCAAGCCAGGCGACCCTGGACAAGTATTTTTCGCGGGTTCAGAGTGTGAGGTGAAAGAGCTCCTTTTTGATGTCATGACGCCGATCGGGATACCGCGGATATGGAACGGATAAAGGTCATCCATGACACAGTGGGAGGGACACTTACCGTGTGGTTTGGAAACCCCGCGGATGAGTTCGTATGCGAGGAAACCAACGAAGAGGTTGTCTTGATGAAAGACCGAAGTGGAAGAACCATAGGTCTGGAAATCCTGCACTACAAACCGGTGAATCCAGAAGGTGAATTGGCGGTGGAAGCCGTGGTTCGAGTTGGTTCTTAGTCCGCCGATCCGAGTAAGAGACGATGAATACCCCACGAACACAAGCCAAGACCGGTGTCGACGAGCATGTCCGCGAAATCGTCAATTGGCATTTCTCCCCCGAAACCGGCTGCCCCTTCTGGCTCGAATGGGCCGCCAAGGCGGGATGGAGTCCGGCGGAGGAGGTCCACGCCTTCGAGGACCTGATGAAATTTCCGCACTTCGAGGATGAACACCTCCGGGATGAACCGCCCCATCGCTGGGTTCCGAAAGCCTACTCCGGGAAGCCCTACAAGATCTTCGAGACCGGCGGAACCACCGGCATGCCCAAGCAACGGGTGAGCTGGGAAGACCATCTCATCGATTACAGCGAGTTCTCAAAAACGCTCGACGACAAGTCCTTCCCCCCCGGCTCGGACTGGCTGATGCTCGGTCCGACCGGACCTCGCAGGCTCCGCCTCGCCATCGAGCATCTGGCGAACGCGCGCGGCGGCTCCTGCTATCATGTCGATCTCGACCCGCGCTGGGTCAAGAAGCTGCTGGATGAGGGTCATTACGAGGCCGCCAACAGATACAAGGACCATGTCATCGACCAAGGGGTGACCATCCTGCGGAACCGCAAGGTCACCTGCATGTTCACCACCCCCAAGCTCCTGGAGGCCCTCGGGGAGCGTCTCTCGGTCCCCGAGGCCGGGATTCGTGGGGTGTTCTGCGGCGGGACGTCGATGACCTCCCAGGTCGTGCGTTTCCTGGTTGAAGAAGTCTTGGAGGGAGAGGCCCAGTTCGTCCCGACTTACGGCAACACCCTGATGGGGCTGGCGTGCTGCAAGCCGGTCTCCGCCGAGGATGGCTTCGCGCTGACTTACTACGCTCCCCAGCCGCGCGCGGTGCTGCGCGTGGTGGACCCGAAGGCGACCGAAAGGACCGTGGGTTACGGCGAATGGGGGCGGGTGGAGCTCACCACGATGACCCAGGAATTCTTCATGCCGCGCTTTCTGGAGCGGGACGAGGCCATCCGCCGCGAGCCGATTGAGCGCTTCCCCTGGGATGGAGTCGGCGAAGTGCGCCCCTTCGGGAGCAGCGAGAAAAAGATTGTGGAGGGGGTGTACTAAACGAGAGGGCGAGGCGGCCTCGCCCCCTCGCTTAATCCCTCACTCCCCCAGCGCCTTCTCAATCGCCGCGATCAGCTTGGGGTCCTCGGGCTTGGTCTTCGGCTCGAACTTGGCGACCACCTTGCCCTTCTTGTCGATCAGGTATTTCTGGAAATTCCACTGGATCTCCCCCGCGAACTCGCCATTGGTGGCCGGATCGGTAAGGAATTTATAGAGGTCGCACATGTCCTCGCCCTTGACCGAGACCTTCGAGAACATATCGAAAGTGACCTTGTATTTGGTCGAGCAGAACTCGCGGATCTCGGCCTCGGTTCCCGGCTCCTGCGCGCCGAAGTTGTTGGCCGGGAAGGCCAGAATCTTGAATCCCTTGTCCTTGTAGGTCTCGTGGAGTTTTTGGAGACCCTCGTACTGCGGCGTGAGACCGCACTTCGAGGCCACATTCACCAGCAGAAGCACACTCCCCTGGTAATCCGCGAGAAAGACCTCTTCGCCGAGGATGTTCTTCATCTTGAAGTTGAGCACCGGGCTGACCTCCTTCGCCGCCATCGCGGCCACCGTGAGGACGAATACCGACAACAAGCCGAGGGCGATTCGACGGACCATTTTCTTCACCTCCACACCCAGATTGATTCCGCGTTCGGTTGAACTTGAGTATTCCATGGAATGGGACATTCCGCAATGAGTGGGGCCGCGATCCTCGCCCGGCCGGGCGGAGGCATCGCGAGGAATTTCCTCTCGATTCCAAGGGGGTATGGTGCCAAGATGGAACACCCGGAGACGATGATGACGCCCCCGCCGATGTGTTCCTCTTGGCTCCCCCCCCGCGCGCGCTTGCTTCTCCTTTTCCCCTTACTCCTCGGCCAATTCTCAATCGCCGCCGGGGAGCCGGTCACTCTCCAGTTCTGGGCGGTTACCGGGGTGTACCAGGAGCTCGAGATGTACAAGCTCCTCGCGGCCGACTTCGAGATGCAAACAGGCATCCGCGTGCGGGTGACTCCCCTCGGGTGGGGCAACTTCGCCACCAAATACCTCACCGCGATGGCTGCCGGGGTTCCGCCCGATGTGGGGGTCACCAACCTGGGCGGGCCGGTGGAGTATGGGCGCGTGGGTGGAGTGCTCGATCTTCGGGAATCGTTTCCCGATGAAATCGCGGAGTTCGAGTCCGGGTTCTTTCCCAAGCTGCTGCCGGGATTCACATTCCGGGGGAAACTGTTCGGTCTGCCCGCCTCGCTCACCACGATGGCGGTCTTCTATCGCACGGACACCTTCGCGCGCCTCGGCATCAAGCCCCCCGAGACCTGGTCGGAGTTCTCGGAGGCGATCCGCGCCCTCGAAGCCGCCGGGTACCACTATGGCTTCGGGTGGCCGCGTGGCGATGCCTGGGCCTTGAACCTCTACTCGATGCCCTTTGGGGTCCCCTATCTCGGGTATAATCCGGATCGCGAGGCGAAGGTCTTCTGGGATAACCCGGTGTTCCAAGAAGCCCTCTTCCAGGGCCTTTCCTGGTGGAGCCTGCATGACCTTGGCGACAAGACCCTCCAAGGGGCCCGTCAGATCGCCCTTTTCAAATTGGATGATCCGAAGACCGCCATCCCGCTCCTGATCGACCTCTCCTTCATCTACAACGCGATCCCCATTTCCGCGCCGGAGATCAACGGCAAGTGGGACATCCTCCCCTGGCCCAAGGCCGACCACGGAGAAGCGTTCAACATTGTCGGAGGAACCGCCTATGTCATCTTCCGCGAGTCTGAGCGTCCCAGGGAGGCGTTCCAGTGGCTCCGTTTCCTGAACTCGGTGGAGGCGCAGCGGTTCATGATTCTCCACAGCCTTTCGCGCGGCGAGGACTCCACCTTCGTGGTCTCACCGATCCGGGCGCTCTGGGAACCCGAGGCGGAGGAGTTTTGGAAGTGTCCCGAAATGGCCGCCAGCGCCCGGATCAAGGAGGTCATGGCTCAGGTTGTCGACTCCTTCGCCCTGCTTGAGCCGGTTCTCGGAGGCTCCGAGGTTGGCCGCCTCCTGGATGCCTCGCTGGACCGTCTCGTGGCCTCCGCGATGCGAGCCTTGAACCGAAGCGCCAACCGGGCCGGCATGAGCCGGTGGGAGTTCATCCAATCCATCGCGCGGGGCGAGCGCGAGCAAGAGGCGCGCGACGTGGAGTCCGCCCTTCGCGAGGCCATCCGGTCCGAAGCCCAGGCGGTGACCGGTCCCGCGAACTCCATCCTCGAAAGGGAAGCCCGGGCCTATGACCGCAACTATGGCGACATCCTGGATCGTTTGGATGAGCTCGACGCCAGTTGGGATGTCCTCTCGGTCCTCGAGGTCCTGGTCGCGGGACTCCTGGCGATTCTCACTGCGGTCGTGTTGCTTGTCCCGGCGTGCCGGAGAAACCTGGTGTCGTATCTGTTTATCGCCCCGCCGGTGGTTTGCGTGCTCCTGTTCGTGGTGGTCCCAGCGACCGCGGCTCTGTATCTCTCCTTGACCGAGTATATGCCGGTGCTCCCGCTCGCCACCGCGCGCTGGGTGGGACCCGAGCATTACCGTTCGATCCTATCCGGCGAGCTCTTTTTCGCTTCTCTATTCCGCACTGTTCTATACGCCCTGGGGATGCTCCCGGCCCAGATCGCCATCGCCTTGGCGCTTGCCGTCCTGCTCAACAACCCGGTCTCGGGGCAACGCTGGTGGCGCTTTGTTTACTTCTCGCCGATGGTCTCCAGCGTGGTGTCGGTGTCCCTGATCTTTGTCGCGCTCTATCAGGGGGCGCATTACGGTTGGGCCAACGCCCTACTGCTTAAGCTCGGCTATATCCGGGACATCGTGGTCTTTCTGGACAACGAGAAAACCTTCCTCGGCTGTGTGATTGTGCTCGCCATCTGGCATGGGCTCTCCTTCAACATCATCGTGTTTCTGGCCGGCCTGCAGCAGATTCCTTTCACCCTTTACGAAGCGGCGGAGGTGGATGGCGCGGGCTGGTTCCGGCGGTTCCTGCATATCACGCTCCCGGGTCTCCGTCCGCAGATGGTCTTCCTGGTCGTGGTCGGATGCATCTGGGCCTTTCAGGTCTTTGAGCCGATCTACATGCTCGGCGGCGGCGCGGGCGAGGCCGGAACCAAGTTTGGGCCCAATGATGCCGGTCAGGCCCTCGTGCCGCTCATCTATCAGACCGGCTTTGAGGACTTCCGGATGGGACAGGCCGCCGCCTACGCCTATCTCCTGTTCGCCATCCTCTTTGTCCTCACCCTGCTCCAGGTCAGGACCCTCCGTAGGGCGGGGGTTTGAATCATGCGAACCACGCGCCAAACCTTCACCGTATACTTCCTTCTCACCGTCTTCGGAATCGTCTTGATCCTGCCCTTTTACTACATGGTGATCACCTCCTTCAAATCCACGACCGAGGTGACCCGCATCCCCATCTCGCTCTTTCTGATGGAACCCGAACTGACATCCTATCGCGTCCTTTTGTCCGAGTCGCTGTTCCCGCGCGCCGCCTGGAACAGCTTCCTGATCGCCTCCGCGCTCACCCTGGGCAACATGTTCCTCTGCCCGCTCGCGGGGTACGCCTTCGCCAAACACCGCTTCCCCGGGCGCGACGCGATCTTCATCGCGCTTCTCGCCACCATGATGATCCCAGGAAGCGTCCTCTTGGTCCCCGGCTTCCTCCTGTTCCGCGATTTCGGCTGGCTCAACACTTGGCTCCCCCTCATCATCCCCGGCCTGGTCGGTGTTTTCGGCGTATTCCTTTCCCGCCAGTTCATCTCCGAGATTCCCACCGACCTGATTGACGCCGCCCGGATCGATGGCTGCTCGGAATTGGCCATCTACCGGAATGTGATCCTCCCTCTCTCGAAATCCCTCCTCGCCACTTTGGCCATCTTCACCTTCCTGTCGGCCTGGAACAGCTTTATCTCCCCGCTCATCTTCCTGTTGGACGAGGAGAAGTTTACCCTTCCGCTGTTCATCTCCCTGCTCCAAGGGCGCTTTCGAGGGAAGGAAAATGTCCAGATGGCGGGCGCGGTGCTTTCCATCTTGCCCGTCCTGATCGTTTTCTTCTTCTTTCAGCGCCAGATTGTGCGGAGCCTGGCCGGGACCGGGCTGAAGGAGTAGGGCGCTGGGAAAAGGACGGAAACCCGCATCCATGACCATTGGCTCTGGCCCGATTTTGAAGAGGCATCCGGGGAACCCAATTATTCCCCGTGACTCCATCCCCTGTTCCAACAGCATCTTCAACAGCGCGGTGGTTCGACATGGATCGGAGTATCGAGGGGTATTCCGAGTCGACAACCAATGTCGCGACATGCTCCTCCATGCCGGGAGGAGCCGGGATGGCATTCACTGGGAGCTTGGCCACGACCCGATTGCCTGGCGATGCAAGGACTCGGATATCGCCAAGTTTGTCTATGGGTATGACCCGCGCATCACCTGCCTGGAGGGGCGTCACTATATCACTTGGTGTCATGGGTATCATGGTCCCTGCATTGGGCTGGGGGTGACCGATGATTTCGAGACTTTTGAACTGCTCGATTTGGCGCTTCCACCTTACAACCGAAATGCCGTGCTCTTCCCCCGTAAGATCGGCGGCGAGTATGTCATGCTGCACCGCCCCAGCGACAACGGTCACACCCCCTTCGGGGACATCTTTATCGCGCGCTCGCCGGACCTCATTCATTGGGGAAAACACCGCTGGGTGATGGGGCCGCGCGATGGCTGGCAGAGCACCAAGGTCGGCGCGGGTCCGGTCCCCATCGAGACTCCGGAAGGCTGGGTCTTGATCTATCACGGTGTGCTGACCTCGTGCAATGGATTTGTGTACAGCGCGGGCGCAGCGATTCTGGACCTGGAACAACCCTGGAAGGTTCTGCATCGCACACGCCGCTATATCCTCGCGCCTCGTGAGACCTATGAGTGCGTGGGGGATGTTCCCAACGTGACTTTCCCAGTGGCCGCGATCCATGACCCCGCCACGGATGATCTCGCCGTCTATTACGGCGCGGCGGACACCTGCACCTGTCTTGCCACGTGCAAACTCGCGGACCTGATCATGTTCATCAAGGAAAACCGGTATCCGGATTGATCCATGAATCCCACGAGAATCGCCCTTGCGCGCGCCGACTTCTTCCTCCGCAATGTCCGCGCGCGTCTCCCCTTTCGCTATGGGAAGGCCACGCTGGTGGCCATGCCGCTCCTGCATGTCCGCCTCTCCGCGGCGGGAGAGGATGGAAAACGGGTTGAAGGGCATAGCGCCGACTGCCTTCCACCCAAATGGTTCGACAAGGACCCCGCCAAGACCTACCGCGACAACATCAACGACATGCTCTCAGCGATTCGGATCGGATCGGAGTGCTACCTGAGACACGGCGCCTCCCCGGATTCGGTCTTTTTGATCTGGAGGAGGGCGCACGAAGAGACTGTCGCCAGGGCACAAGCTTCCGGTCTGAATGGGCTTACCTCCTCCTTCGGGTCCTCCCTCATGGAGCGCGCCGCGATGGATGCCGCCTGCAAGCTCGCCGGAATGGCGGCTTTCGACTGGATTCGCGAGGGCGGCCTCGGTTTGAACGCCGAGGCGGTTCACTCCGAACTTGCCGGGAGGGATCTATCCGCTTCCCTGCCGAACGCCCCCCCGGAGCATTTGTATGTCCGCCAAACTGTCGGCCTCGCCGATCCGATCTGGGAGAGGGACATCGCGGAGGCCGACCGGCTGAATGATGGTCTTCCTCAAAGCATCGAGGCTTGGATACGCGATGCCGGAGTCCGCTATCTGAAGGTCAAGATCAATGGCGATCTCGCCTTTGACCTCCCCCGGTTGAGCGCCATCGCCAACCTGCTCGAACGCGCGGCTTCAAAGGATCACGCAGTCTCCCTCGATGGCAACGAGGTCTTCAAGACCGTGGCCGATTTCGAGTCTTGGATGAACGCCGCCGGCGAGAGCGAAACCCTGCGCCGATTCTGGGAGCATGTTCTGTATATCGAGCAGCCCCTGGACCGGAGCGTGGCGCTTTCCCCGGAGGTCGCCTCCGAACTCGCCGATCTGCGCGGAATCGCCCCGGTTGTGACTGATGAGTCCGATGACCACCTCGACTCCTTCAAGCGCGCCGCCGAACTGGGATATCGCGGAACCAGTGTCAAGAACTGCAAGGGACCGATCAAGGGAATCCTGAACAAACTCCTGGTTGACCACCTGAGCCGCGAGCGGGGAACACCCTTCCTCCTCACCGGCGAGGATCTGGCCAATCTCCCCGTGGTCCCGCTTCAACAGGACCTGGCGACCATCGGGATCCTCGGGCTGGAGCATGCCGAGCGCAACGGGCACCACTTCTTCCATGGGCTTGATCATCTCACGGAAAGCGAGCGCCGCGCTTGCCTCTCCGAGCACTCTTCTCTCTATGAACCGTTCGGTTCGAGCGCCCGCTTGGCGATCCGCGAGGGGCGCATCCGCACACGCTCGCTTCACTCGTCGGGCTTCGGGGCCTGCATGGCTCCCGACTTTGGGAGCATGGTCCCGCTCGCGGACTGGGATTTTGAAATGCTGGGGGTGAGGGAGTAGACTGAGGCGCCATGGAGTTCGATGAATCTCAGCGAGGCTTAGATTCCATTCGGGAGGAGGGATCGGCTCGTGTTTGATCACATCACGTTTGAACCGAATGTTCTGGGTGGAAGAGCGTGCGTTTGAGGAATGCGGACACCCGTTTCTGTCATAGTCAGTCAGATTGCACATGGAGCTTCCGTTGAGGAAATCCTGGATGGATATCCAGACTTGGTGCGCGAGGATATCCAGCAGGCCATTGAGTACGCCGCTTGGCTAAGCCAAGAACAGGGTGTGTCGGTGTAGCGGAGCCGGCCTGTGCGGTTCCTTGCGGACATGGGAGTGATGGATTCAGTTCCCCTCCATCCCATACACCCAATATCCCCCCCTCTCTTTCTCCGGCGTGGGGATATAAAGACGTCCCTCGCGCAGGGTCATCGGGAGCGAGGCGCGGTCGGGGTGGCTCGGCTCACGTCCATGCCACTCCAGCCAGACCAATGAATCCATGTGCTGCCAGGTGTGACTCTCATCGACTTGGGCTCCGTTGGCGAGCGTCGCCATGACCGAGCGATCCTGACGGATCTCAAGGCGCGCGGGCGCGTCTTCCTCCGTTCCCTCCGGCTCGCCACCCATCTCCCGTGCAACCCCCAGCAGCTCCCACCGGTTGACAATTTGGCTGATGAGTCTCCAGTAGGCCTCCGACCCGAAGCGTTTCCGCGCTCCCGAGGCCGCTCCCTCCTGCATGGCCATGCTCAGGGATGTGATCGCGATGAGGACCAACGGAACACAGACCCAGGTGAGCGCATGCCCTCGTCCCACATTCCATTTCGGATCCGAATAGGGCGTGCATGCAGCGGGGGTCTCTTCCTCACGCGGGCAGCGCGAAAGGACCATCACCGTGAGAATCGCGGCCAGCGCCACAAAGGAGATGTCCTCGAGGGAAAGTACATGCCCGCGCGCGCCCGGAAGATGCGCCACAAACGCCCCCACAACAGTGACCCACACAAGCAGCAACAGTACCGCCGCGCCTTTACCGTAAGCGCTGTCGGGCGCGATGGGGAGTTTCCCTCGCGCGTACCGGGCAAGGGCATAAAGCGCGAGCGTGCTCAAGGTGAGTCCAACCAGGAGGAACCAGACCCAAGGCGCGAGGCCCGCCACCGGCTCGTGCGTCACCGCCTGGTACCGTTCGATCCAGGCCATCGGCGCTCGCCGCAGGTTGATCCAGGGAATCGCTACCAGGATGACAAACACCGCGAACAGGTCCAGCCGAACGCGGGATGTGTCTTCCGTGGCGGGCGCAAGCCCGCCACGCGCGAGGCGAAGCGCGCCCAAGGCAATCGCGAAGCCCATGAACAGGCCGAAACTCTCCTCGGCGATCTTCCATTGCATCGCTCCACCCCATGCCTCGAAGGGCCCCCAAGACACGCGGATCGGGTGGCGCACAAACACCGCGAGCGCGAAGGCCAGACCTCCGCCCACCACTCCGTACAGGCACAGCATCAACGCGGCTCGGTTCCTTTGTCGGATAAGGTATAGGAGAAGAACCGCCAGGATGCCGACCACTCCACCCCAGCCCTCGCTCCGATACGGCGGACCCAAGCTCAAGCCGCCGAACTTGGTGAATCCAAGATACCCAACCCACCAGGCCACGCCGCAAGCAAGGAACAGCGCCGCCTCCTCACGCTCCTTGGGGCGCACCGCCCAATACAGGGCGCTCGCCACAATCACAATCGAGGCGGGAAGCCAGTCGGCGTCATGAAAATGTTCCGCCGTGTAACGCTCAAAGAGGTCTCGCGCTTCGGGATTCATGAAGTGATAGAGGTAAGTGAGCAGAAACGCAGAGGAGATGGCGGCGAGCGGTCCGGCCAGGCGCTCCAGCGCCGAGCGTGGGAGGGTGAAGGCCAGCCCCAGGATCGCCCCCCCGATCCCCGCCCACAGGCCTCCGAGGAAAAACAGCATCGTGTAACCGTAAAGGACATCCGGGAAGGAATCGGTCACAGTGTAAGCGGTCTGCTCCATGTAGCTGAGCGATCCCCCCCAGGCCCACCCCACCGCGCCGCATAACCCGACCACCGCGGCTCGTCGCCGCCAGTCCGCGCGCCCCGAACCGAGGCACAACGCAAGGCCCAGCATGGCCCCCGGCGCCATCGCCCCGCCTTCATGACCCACAACTCCGCGGTAGCCCCAACCGTAAGCCATCACGATGGCGGCGAGCAGACACAGATACGCCCCACTGATGGACTTGTCTCGCGCTCCCAGTTTCGATTCGAAAGAGCTCATGGCTTCTCCTTCCTCCGCTCACAGCAGAGTCATCGGATCCATATCCACAATCACCCGGACCTTGGCCGGGGGTTTAAGCAACTTGTCTCGCACGGTTGGGTGTTCCAGCAACGCCGCGCGTTGGGAGGCATCCCGAGAAGTGATCTGAATCTGCCAGCGCCAGCGCGCCTGGACCTTTTCAATCGGGCAAGGGGCCGGACCGAGCAAGCGGCACTCCTTGTCCTTGGAGTCGGCCACCAGCGGCTCCAAGACTTTCCCAAGCTCCTTGATCTCCCGGATGACCCGGTCTTCGTCCTCGCTTTCCATTCGAATATTCAACAGGCGGGTGTGTGGCGGGAGCTTGAGATGATAGCGGAAACGGTTCTCAATGCGTCGGAACCCGGTGTAGTCCTGGTGGAGCGCGGAAAAGATCGAATGATGGCTGGGGGCGTAAGACTGCACCAGCACCAACCCCGGATGATCCCCGCGTCCGGCGCGTCCGGCCACCTGGGTGAGCAGCGCGAAGGATCGCTCGGCCGCGCGAAAGTCGGCGATGTTCAGCGCGGTTTCCGCTTGCACCACCACCACCAGACGAACCCCCGGCATGTCCAGCCCCTTGGAGACCATTTGTGTTCCGACCAAAACCTCGATCTCGCCCTTGCGGAAGGAGGAGAGGATGCGGTCATGCGCGCCTTGTTCCAAGGTGGTGTCGAGATCGATCCGTTCGATCTTGGCGCGCGGAAAGCAGTTCTCCACCGCTTCCTGGACCTGTTCGGTGCCATAGCCCCGCGCGCGGATCCACTGCGAGCCGCAGCCGGGGCACCTCTCCGGCTCGGGTTGGCGACGGCCGCAGTGGTGACAGCGCAGGCTGCGGTCATGAGCGTGCCAAACCAGGGTGACACTGCAATCCGTGCACTCCAGCGCGGCGCCGCAATGGCGACATTCCAACTGGGTGGAGTGTCCCCTCCGGTTCAGGAAAAGGATGGTCTGAAGCCCCATCGCCAGGGTCTCGCCGATGGCATCGCGCGCCTCGGCGCTCAGAATCCGTTCGGTGGGGGGCCGGCTCCGCATGTCCACCAGCTGGACAGTGGGGAGCTGGTGAGCCGTGGCGCGCCTTGGAAGAGAGAGCAGGATCGACTTCTTGCGGACCGCGTTCTCGTAGGACTCCAGCGATGGGGTCGCGCTTCCGAGCAGAACCGCCGCGTTTTCCATGTGACCCCGGTAGGTGGCCACATCTCGCGCATGGTACCGCGGAGCCGGATCGGCCTGCTTGTACGAGGGATCGTGCTCCTCATCCACGACGATCAGCCCCAGGTTCGCGAGCGGAGCGAACACCGCCGACCGGGTTCCCACGACAATCGGGATTTCGCCGCTCCGAACCCGTTGCCACGCCTCAAACCGTCGCGGCTGGGAAAGCCCGCTGTGCAGCACCTCCACCTTGCCGGGGAATCGCCCTCGATAGCGCGCGGCGGTCTGTGGAGTGAGCGCGATCTCCGGAACCAGGACCAGGGCGGTCCTGCCCAGTCGTAGCGTTTCGTCGATGGCGCGAAGGAACACCTCGGTCTTGCCGCTGCCGGTGACGCCATGAAGAAGAAACTGACGATATCCGCCCTCGCGAAGAGCCTCCGACACCTGCTCGGTGACAGCGGCTTGATCCTCGTTAAGCTCCGGTGGCGCCGACTGGTAAAGCGCCTCCGCCTCGGAGACGCGGACTGGAGTGGGCCGGACCCGCCATTCCAACGCTCCTTCCTTCACCAACGCATGGATTGGTCCCGGTCCGACTTGAGCCAACGCGCGCGCCTCGTTCAGAGAAAGGGTTTCCCTTGCTCCTGTGAAACAGGCAAGGACCACACGGCGCTTTTTGGGCGTCTTGGGGTCGGCCAAGGCGGCATCGAACAGCGGTCCTCTCGCCAGCGCCCGCTCTCTCCTCACATCTCGTCGCGCGCCGAACGGAAACGCCGCGAACAAGACCTCCCCCAGGGAGCAGAAGTAATAGTCGGAAATCCACTCAAGGAGCCGAAAGAGTGTCGGCTGCAAGAGGGCTTCCTCATCAAGCAGCTCCTCCAGCTCCTTGACCTTTGCCTCCGGGACCGCGGATACATCCGCAATCCCGACCACGAATCCGAGTTGTTTCTTCTTAGGACCGAAAGGGGCCAGCACCCGCGCCCCGATCGGCGGCGGCTCATTCCAGGAGAGGGGAATTCGATATGTAAAGCGCTCGCGAAGAGGGTTATTAAAAACAACGTGGGCGTAGCGGGGCATCAGTGGCGATCTAATCAATTGGGCCGTCTCTTGGCCAACACGAGCTTTGTCTTTGCGCGCGGGGAGAGGGGGTCCACCTTGGGCAAGACCAGTCGGTCCAGGTGATACAGAACAAAGGTGAACCAGCCGCGAAAGTAAAAGGGCGCGAGCAGGAAGTTGGTCATCCACGAGTGGTTCATGTCCTTGACCGTTAATCCCACCACGCGACCCAAGTGATAGAACACCGGCGCGATGGAAAGGACCTCGAACCCGTGACGGGAGAGGGACTCGCGGTAGGTTTCAAGCGAGCGGTGCTTCACGTGCGCGGCGGAGATTGTCTGACGGTCATCGAAGTAATCCGTGATGACCACCAGCGCGTTTGGAGCGCAGAGACGGGAGAGGTTCATGAGCGCCTGCTCAAACTTGGAATCGTCGGTGATGTGATAAAGAACATCAAAGGCGGTGACCAGATCGAAACGATCCCTGAGGGGGAAATCCTCGCCCAAGTCCCCCTGATAGAACCTGTAATGGGGAAACCGCTGAGAGACTAAAGAGATCGCGACTTGGGAAACATCAATGCCGGTGTACTCCCGAACCCCCTTCCGCTGAAAGAAATCCGCCCAGTATCCCGACCCGCAACCCACATCGAGGACCTGCTCCCCACGCAACTCGGCGCGATGGCGCGAAAGCGCTCGTTCAAGGGCCTCTTCGCGGAGGAGGTAGAGATACTTGTTGTACCGTCCGCTTCCACCCAGCGCCAAGGTCCCGGATGCGCTCCCGACTCGATCCAAGCCGCGTCGTCGGTATCGAGCGTCCCAATAGTCTTTCTCGTGATAGGAATCCATGGCCGACATATTCAAAAATGAAACCCACAGTTGCGCAGCCAGCCTTCATGTCCCGGTCGCCTGAGCGCTGTGCCGCGCGTGAGCGCATCCCATTCCGCGCGGGAGAGCGCGGCCCACCGGACCAGATCCGGCCTGCGCAGCTCCTCGCCGAGCTCGAACTCGCTCACATTGGTTGGCCTCGCGAAGCGATTCCAAGGACAGACTGTCTGGCAATCGTCGCAACCGAAAACCCAACCGTGAAGATCAGCCCCCTCAGGGAGCTCCCCACGATGCTCAATGGTCCAATAGCTGATGCACAGACCGCTATCAAGGACTCCCGGCTCAAGCAGGGCGGAAGTGGGACAGGCCTCCAAACAGCGCGCGCAACTCCCGCAATGGTCGCGGCGCGGGGCATCCGGCGGAATCTCCAGCGAGGTGAGCAACACCCCCAGGAATGTCCAGGACCCAAACCCACGAGCGATCAGGAGCGTATTCTTCCCGACCCAGCCGAGCCCCGCCTTTTCGGCCCAATAGCGCTCCAACACGGGGGCCGTGTCCACCGCATGCCAAACCTTCGCTCCAGGATACAGCTCCTCAAGACGCCTTTTCAGGGCCCTGAGACGAGACTGCATCACCTTGTGATAGTCGCGACCCCCGGCATAGCGGGCGATCTTTCCGGTCTGGGCGTGTTCGGTGGGGTTGTCGCGATGGTAATTGAGCAGGACCGCGATCACAGTCCGCGCTTCGGGGAGGATCCGAGTCGGATCGAGTCGCTCCTCGACCCGACCCTCCATGTACTTCATCCCCGCGTGACGGCCCTCCCGGAGGAACCTCCGGAAACGCTCGGCTGTGTCCACATCCACCGGCCCGGCCCGGGCAAACCCAACTGAGTCGAAGCCAAACTCCGTTCCAAGGGCCCGCACACGCGCGGCGAGATCGGTACCCGACATGGCGATCAGAGGGTCAGCACCCGCGCTAGAAAGGTCTCCCCGGCCTCGGTTTGCCCCATGCGCTCCTCAAACAGGAGACCCGGTCTGCCCTCGAGATGGTGGAATAGCAGATTATTCACCACGACTTCTCCGGCGCCTCCGACTCGCGTCATGCGCACCGCCCACACAATCGCATCCCCCACCGCCACCAAATGGTTCCCCAGGTCCCGGAATTCCACAAACCCGAGATCCGCTCCCATGGCCAACCCCACGGGAATCGGTGGAAGCTTCCTGACCGCCTTGGTCCAGGCGGCGAAGTGTTTGTTGGCGAAGGCGGCCTCATCCCGAAGGAACTGCTCGAAGGAGGAGAGATAGTCGCGGCCCGCCTCGCGGCACACCGAGTCGTTAAAATAGGCCAGGAACCCATCCCCGGTGAACTTATCGAAGATCCCGGCGTGCCCATCAATCAAGCTCTGAGTCCGATCGATGAATTCCACCATCAGATGAGAGAACTGGTCGCTGTCCGCGGCGTAGGTCATCAGATCTTGCGAACGACGAATGTCTCCCACCACCACAATCGACTTCGAGGCCGAGGCCTTCGCCAGGAGCAGGGCGGGGTCATGGGTCAGCAGCGCCTTGGGCAGTTGCCCGCGCCAACGAACCGCGCGCGACCCATGCAGGAACTCATCCGTGCTGAAGATGATTCTCGGCTCGACCGTGACACCCAATTCGGAGTACAACAGACGCTTGAGTCCGGCAAACAGGGTGAGCAGCATCAGTCGAGTTTGCGAGGGGCTTTCATAGGGGTCCGCGAAGTCGCCCTCGGACCAAGCCGAGAGTCGCTCCACAATTTCAGAGGGGGGGATCGAGCCGCCATAGGGCAGCGAAATGGGGTCGCCCGCGCGCGGATCGGCCCGCGCGAGCTCCCGCCAGGCAGCTGCGAAATCCCGCGCGGCGTCTCGGCACTCCCGGCCATAAAGCTGCCCATCGCTCTGTGAGAAATACGCCCAGTAGGTCTCAAAGGTCTGTGCCAGGACCAAACAAGCGATATGCGGGGTCGCGACTGGCATGGGCGGTCCTCCGGCCCATTCTGATTGATCCCACAAGGGAAGGGAATCCAATCCCATGCGGTGTGCACGATCTCGTTCAGCCCTGCACCCAATGGGGACATTTCCTCCCCGCGGCCAACTCTCAGGGCGCGCATCCCCCAAGGAAGCGGAGTTGCATAAACCATTCACTTTACTTCAGTTATATCGGACCATGGGAGGACACGCGCAAGAACAAGCTGGGTTCGGTCGGCTGGCGCGGTCCCTGCTACGCTTACTGACAGCCCAAGCTCGGTAAGGGGACTCAAGATGCGCGCGCTTCCATTTCCCGCCCGGATGAGAGCCGTCCTTTTCATCGCGCTCCTCGCCCTTTCCGGGTCAGCCCATGCCCTTACTCCGAGCGAGTTGGACACCCTCATCGACCGGATATGGGCAACCCATGGCATCACCCCCGCGCCGACAAGCTCCGACTCCGAGTTCTTCAGGAGAGTGTACCTGGACCTTGCGGGCGAGCCTCCCTCCGTGGAGGAGACCGTCAATTTCCTCACAAGCAACGAACCCAACAAGCGCGCGAAGGCCATCGAGCAGTTGCTCGCCACCCGCGAATATGGCGACCACCACGGTCGCGTCTGGACCAACCTGATCCTGGAGGGACGAGTCCTCAAACGCCGCTTTCCGCGCGAGAGATTTGACTCGTATCTGGCGGACTCCTTCAACAAGAACAAACCGTTCGATGACCTGGTGAAGGAGCTCATCGCGGTGGAAGGCTCCAGCGCGGACAACGGCGCCACGTTTCTGATCCTGAGCCACGAGGGCAAACCCGAGGACCTGACCTCGACCAGCGCGCGCCTGTTCCTCGGAACCCAGCTCCGCTGCGCGCAATGCCATGATGACAAGTTCGGACCCTGGAAGCAGGAGCAGTTCTGGGGTTTCGCCGCCTTCTTCGCCCGCGTGGAGACCCGTCCCGAAAAGAGCCCCCTCGCGAAACGCCCCGAGTCCTTCCTGGTGACCGACCGCCCGCGGGGGGAGGCGATCATCCCGGAGGATGGCGCGACCCCCTCCTTTAAGGACCTTCCCCCGGAGGAGCGGCGCAAGGCCCGAATGGCGCTCGAGAGGGAGATGCGGACCCACCCGGTCCGGCCCGCCTTCCTCGGCCAACCTGTGGACCTGCATCCAAGGGACCACCGCCGCAAGGCGCTCGCGGAGCGGATTGTCCGCGCCCCGGACAACCTGTTCGCCCGAACCCAGGTCAACCGGGTCTGGGCGGAGATGTTCGGAGCGGGCCTGATCGAACCGCTTGATGATTTGTACGGGAAAACGGCGGGTGACTGGGAGCCGGTCCTTCAGGCCCTGGCCAGTCACTTCATCGAATCCGGCCACCGCATGAAAAGCCTGTACGCCTTGATCGCCAACACCAAGGCCTACCAACTCACCTCCGAGGGACAGACGGAGAGCAACAGCCTCCGTGAATATTTCGCCCGGGCGCGGCTTCGCCCCCTTTCCCCAGAGGCGCTGTTCCAAACCATTCTCAAGACCACCAACGTGGAATCGACCGCGAGCGCCACCCGGAAGGCGCGCCTTGAACAGGAGAAACAGCGCTACCTGGAGCGCTTTGTGTTTGTCTTCGGCAACGACGAGGGTGAGAAATCCACCGCCTTCGAGGGGACCATCCCCCAGGCGCTCATGATGATGAACGATCCTCTGATCGAGCGCGGACTTGCCCCGCTGGGAGGAACCACGCTCCATCGCATCCTGGAATCCTCGCAAAGCGTCTCGGAGCGGATTCGGTTCCTGTATCTCGGCGCGCTCTCGCGCGAACCGAGCGTGGCGGAGATGAAGGATGCCCAGCGGTTCCTCGTCGAGGCATCGCCGGAGCCGATTGGGGACGCGCGCGCGATACGGCCCCGTGACAGACTGGCTCGCATGCGGGAAGCCGAGGCTTACCAGGACCTGCTCTGGAGCCTCATGAACTCCGCGGAGTTCCTGTACAACCACTAGAGACTTGTGGAAGGAGCGACTCCATGACCGACCTCATCCGGACCAACTGCGAGGAGCAGGCGCGAGGCTTTCCCCTTGTCCGCCGGGAGTTCCTCCGCTCCAGCCTCGCGGGGCTACTGGGGCTGTGCCTGGGGGAACGTTCCACGCTTCCCGCTTCCGCCGCCATCCCCTCGAAGCCCTCGCGCCCCAAGTCCTGCATCCTGCTCTGGATGGATGGCGGTCCGAGCCAACTCGAAACCTGGAACCCCAAACCGGGATCGGCCAACGCGGGTCCGACCAAGACCCTCAAGACGCCGGTCGAGGGGGTTCTGATTTCGGAACACCTGCCGCGCATGGCGGAACGGATGGAGGAGGTCGCGCTGATCCGCTCGATGGTGACCAGGGAGGGGAGCCATGACCGCGCCAAATACCTGGGGCACACCGGATATTCCCCTCAACCCACGATCCAGTTCCCCAGCCTGGGCGCGATGGTTTCCGAGGAGATCGGCGACAGAGAGGCGAACCTCCCCCAATTCGTGAGCATCCTCTCCCCCTCGTATGGGGGCGGATTCCTCGGCGCGGAGCACTCCCCTTTCGTGGTCCCGAATCCGCTCAGGAAGGTGGAGAACCTCACACTCCCGCGCGGCGTGGATCGGGAGCGCTTCGCGCGCAGGCTCCGGATGCTCGACCGGGTCGAGCGTCGCTTCGCGGCCGATCATCCCGGGGTCGAGATCCGGAACCATCACGGCAATTATGCCCAAACCGTGCGTTTCATGAACGCGCCCGAAACCTCGGCCTTCGATCTCTCCGCCGAGTCGGAGTCCGCGCGAAACGCTTACGGGATGACCGAATTCGGCCAGGGTTGCCTGCTCGCGCGCCGTCTTGTTGAAACCGGGGTCCGCTTCGTCGAGGTCTCCCTGCGCGGTTGGGACACTCACCAGGACAACTTCACCCGCGCCCAAAAGCTGTGTGGCGAGCTCGACCCCGCTCTGGATGCCCTGATTGCGGACTTGATGGAGCGAGACCTCTGGGACAGCACCTTGGTTGTCTGGATGGGGGAATTCGGACGCACACCGAAGATCAACGGCAACGAGGGGCGCGACCACTTCACCCGGGGTTGGTGCGCGCTCCTGGGCGGTTGCGGTGTGCCCGGAGGGCTCGCGCTGGGCCGGACCTCGGAGGATGGCGAGCAGGTGACCGATCGCCCCATCGCCATCAAGGATCTCCTCCACACGGTCCTGCGCCTGCTCGACATCGACCCCGCCGCGGAGTTCCTGACCCCCGCCAAACGCCCGATTACCCTGGTGGAGAAAGGGGCGGTCGGGATCCCCGAAATCCTTGGATCGGCATGAAAAACCAAAGCAATTTCGCTTGACCCCACCCTCCGGATGAAATAAAATTCAGCCAACTTCGAATCCATTGTCTTGGAGCCTGTCATGAATCTCAGACCCGTTCACCTTACCCGAGGAAGAGGATTCACGCTTATTGAACTCCTGATCGTGATTGCCATTATTCTGATCCTGATCGCCATCGCCCTCCCGAATTTCCTCGAAGCCCAGGTCCGCGCCCGCGCCGCCAAGGCCAAGGGCGAACTCCGCTCCCTTGGAATCGCCATGGAGGCCTACAACCTGGATTTCAGGGATTATCCGCCCGAAAGCGAGGACGATTGCACCTCCCGGCCCAGAACCTCGGCGGGACATTTCTGGTTGACCTCGCCGATCCGGTACATCGCCTCCATTCCCGAGGACCCGTTCCCGCGACGTGACAGCGGCTCCAATCTCCATTTCCACTGCTATGAGTCCGGTGGGATCGAACGCGGCGGATTTGGAGTCCGTTGCCCGACCTGCATGGTCACCTGGGTGATCTACTCGCGCGGACCCAGCGAGGCCGAACCGATCCTGCGCTCCGCCGACCCGCATTTTGACCTGGGCGGCGGCACCACGCTGATCACTTACAGTCCAACCAACGGCACCCGCAGCCTGGGAACCATCCATTGGTGGGGCGGGGATGGTTGGTGGATCGGCGTGCCCGCGGGCACGGCGGCCGCCGCCGCGCGGAATACTCCGCCGATTGCCGGTCCCTATGGGCTCGGCCTGCCGGTCGACTATGTGGCCTACGTTCATCGTCTGCCGCCCAACTTGAAATGATTCGGAATCATTCATAAACAGGAGAGGTCTTTCATGAAGTCGAAGGGGTTCACCCTGATCGAGCTGTTGATCGTTATCGCCATCATTCTCATCCTGATCGCCATCGCCCTTCCGAATTTCCTGGAGGCGCAAATCCGCGCGCGAGTCACCAAGGCCAAGGGGGAAATCCGCTCCCTTGGCATCGCGATGGAGTCGTATTTCCTGGATTGGAAGATATATCCGGCGGAATCCGAACACGACATCCTGACCAACTTCTCGCGCGGGAGATTTGAATCGGGCCTCAAGTGGCTCACAAGCCCCATCAAGTACATCTCCTCCATACCCGAAGACCCATTTCCGGGAACGGATCAGGACATCATCACGTATGAGACCGGCGGGGTGGAATATGCTGGAACCTTGGTCGACCGAAAGTTCCTCAACTGCATGGTGACTTGGGCGATGTTCAGCCGTGGCCCGCACTCGGTGAGTGGAAATCCCAATGAGGCAATCAGCTCCGCCGACCCCAACGTGGGAATCGTGACGACTTACAGCCCCACGAACGGAACCTCCAGCATCGGGGCCATCTACCTCTATGGCGGAGACTCGTTTTTCATCGGAGTCCCGATCAGCACCGCAAACTACGCCGCGGCGCGGACGATGACACCCTCCCCCCTCATGGTGGATGGGGTCCCCTTCGTCCATCGTTTGCCGCCCCCGCTGAAGTGAGCCGATCGCGATAGGGAGCGGACCGTCATTCCCGTGCGAGCAGGAATCCACCCGTACGTCGAGTGTGTGGATGTCCTCGTTCTCTCTACCGGCATGGAGATGTTTTACCGGAAATCTCGATTGAATCCTAATCCCGGATTGACTACGATCCGGCACGGATGAATTTTCATCCGCCCATCATCGTTTAAGGAGGTTCCTTATGCTTCAGCGGGTTTATCCGGTTTTTTCCGCCCGCCTCAATTATTTGCCTCATCCAGAGCGGGCGCGGAGAGGTTTCACCCTCATCGAGCTTCTGATCGTGATTGCCATCATCCTCATCTTGATCGCCATCGCCCTGCCGAACTTCCTCGAGGCGCAAATCCGCGCGCGAGTGACTAAGGCAAAAGGGGAGATCCGAAGCCTCAAGATCGCCATGGAATCGTACAACTTGGATTTCAAGGTGTATCCGGCTGAGAGCGAGGACAACTGCCTTGCGAATGAGGGTCGCGCGAGAACTTCCTGCGGGCTGACTTGGCTCACAAGCCCCATCAAGTACATCGCCGCGTTGCCAGAGGATCCCTTTCCCGGGGTGGACGTTCGCCTGCCGGCGTTTGAGATGGGAGGCGTCGAATGTGGACCAAAGTGTTTCGGTCGTATTGACCGGCTGCCCACACTTGTCCTTTGGGCGATCTATACGCGCGGCCCGGACACTCCCAAGGAAGAGATTCGATCTTCGGACCCTCACGAGTCTCCCTATGACAATGTCTCCATCGAAACCTACAATCCGACCAACGGGACAAAGAGCGAGGGGGATATCTTCCAGTACGGTGGTGACTCTCGTTTCATCGGTACAACTGCTGGCAACGCCGGGTTGAACCCGGATGATCCCGCGCGGAGGAATGGTCAGGGCCTGCTCATCGATGGCAATTACTACTACCGAAAGATGCCACCCGGGGTCAGTAACTGAAGTTTAGGCTAGCAACGTGGGGCGCGGCGGCAATCCCCGCCGCGCCCCATCGGCTTGTCCTCTTGAGTATCACGCGCCGCAGACTGCTGGGTGGAATCCTCCGTACCGCGACCGTGAGGGAGTGGGTCGGCAAGAGGGCACCCGCTTGCTCACGCGCGTGCTGGCGAGCGCGCCACAGACCCATCACCCCTTCTCAAAGCGCTTGGCAATCGGAGGAAGCTGTTTCAGAACCTCCTCGCGAATTTGGAAATCTGCCTTCTTGAGCGTCTCTTCCTGAAGGTTGCGTATCATCTCATCCCTGCGCTGGTTCTCCAGGATCCCCCGAACCTCCGACTCGGCCTCCTCGAAGGTCTTGGGCTTGCCCGGCATCTCCTGCAGGACCTTCAGCAGCACCGCCTTGTTCCGGAAGCGGATCGGCTTCTCGATCCACTCCCCTCGCGGGCGGGCCAGGACCGCCTCCCACATCCCTTTCGGATATCGGGTGGTGTCGAGCAGCCAATCCGTGACCCCGCCGCTTGACGCCTCCTCGCCCACGGAATACTTGCGAACCACGCGCTCCTCATCCGAACCCGCCTGAATCTCCGCCAGCGCCGCCAGCGCCCGCTCCTCCGCCGCGCGCAGCGCCCGCTCCTGCTCCACCGGGTGATTGGACGCCGGAGAGGGGGCCACCGCGATCTCCCGGAGACGATACTGCGTGGGATTCATGAAATCACGACGATGCTCGGCGTGGTACTGCTCAACCCGGGACTGCTCGATCGGCTCGAAGCGCTCAAAGCGGCGACGAGCTGCGCGCCGGAAAACCTCGGTCCCATGCAGCACCTCCAGGTCCACCGCGACGCGCCGCTCATGCGTGGCGCTCTGGGTGAGTCCCTCCCCCTCAGCCGCCTGGCGCAGCAAATCGGGGATCAGGAGCCAGTTCATCAGGTTGGTCCGTATCGAGTCGCGGATATCGTTCTCCTCCTCCAGGTCCGGCGGGTACGGCGGGCGCGCCTTCGCCGCGCAATAATCCTCGTAATCCTGGACCGTGACATCGAAGCTGCCCGCCCCGGCCAGAAGCGCACCGGACCGTCCTTCCTTTTCCTTGTCCAGCAGCGCGTCCAAGCCTTCCTCATGAATCACCATGAACTCCTCCATGGCGTTCTTCTGCTCATACTCGCGCTTGCGGCGCTCGTACTCCCGCACACGATAGGCTTCCGCCACCTTGTCTCTGACCTCCTCGAAGGACGGATCGTGCGGGAGCTTCCGCTCCTCGGTCCGGGCGATATGGAATCCCTGGGGGGTTTCGATGATTTCGGTCAGCTTGCCCGGCTCAGTCGCCAGCACCGCTTTTTCGATCGCCGGGTTGATCTTTCCCAGGAGAAACGGGCCGCGCACCCGGAACTCGGAGGTGGGTTTCTCGGTCTCCATCGCGGCGACTCGCAGGAACTCCTCGAGCGGGACCGTGCCATCCGGGGCCGCCTTGGAGAGCAACAGGGTGCGGGCCAACTCCGCGCGCTTGCGCAACCCCTCCCGCGCGCCCGGATCCCCCACCGCCAGGGCGTCATAGAACAAGGTCCGGAAGGAGAACGAACCCCTCTCAACCAGGTTCTCCCGGATCTCGTCGAAATAGGCCCTCAGTTCCTCCTCGGTTGGCTTGGAAAGGCTCGCGCGGATCTCCTCCAGAACGCGCGTGTAGGCCTCATTGGCGGCAATCTCCCACTCGCCCCAGCGGACCGAGGGCATGGCCAGGAACTCGGCCTCCGCGGCCTCCTCCGAGGCGGCCAGCACGCGCTCCATGGCGAAGTCCCGGAGCAGGGACTCGTAACTGGGATAATTCGGAGCCTGGTTTTGAATCCGCTGGCGTTGCGAGCGGATGTACAGGTCGAAGTCCCCCACAGTGATGACCACGTTGTCTTGAACGGTCGCCAAGACCGAGTCGGGTCCCGGAGCGCTCTCCCCGCGAACAGGCGGGGATGCCGCCGCTGGAATCAGCATGGCGAGGAGCAGAATGTAGCCTTTGGTCATCGTCCAAAACCTCCCAACAGTTCTGTTTTGTGAGTTCGCCCGCAAAGAAAAAGGCCGCGGCCAATTGTCTTGGCCGCGGCCCTTGGATGCAAGCCTTATCAGGCGCTTGATCTCAGTAGATGTCCCAATCCTGGACATCCGTGAGGCTCGCCTGGAAGACGCGAGCGGCGACACCGACCGCGCGCGGCTGACCACCGCAATCGGCGGCGGCGAGCTCGGCGGGGGTGAGGCCGTTCATCGTGAACCACGCGACGGCGATCGTGTTGTCACCCACGGCGCCCTTCACATCCGCCTGGTCGGCGTCATACGCGGTGGCCACATCGGTGTCCGGAGCGGCGATGGCGCTCGGATAGAAGCTGGTGGTCTCGGCGGTGCCATCGTCATTGTAGACGCGGGCAACCGGAGCCCCGCCGCCGTTCGGCTCGGACGGGTGCTTCCTCCAGCACACCACCAGGTCGCCGTGGATGTTCGAGTCGAGGTCGATGCTGTCGGGATGGACATCACCCGCCGCGGCGACCGCGAAGTCGTCATCCGGGGTCAGCATCTTCTGCGCGGTGACCGTGCCGCCCACCGTGTCCACAAGGAACTTGAGGATGCAGGGGCGCTGCGGAGCCACGCCGTTGGCCTGGAAGCGCGAGCCGTAGTACAGGATGTTCGCGCCGCCCGCGAGCGCCATGCGGTTCCCCGGGGTGAGGATGTCGCCGGCGTTCAGGGTCAACGCATCGTTGGCCTCATACAGCGCCTTCAGGCCGAAGATCTGGGCGATGCGGGTGCCGTTGTTGCGGAACACCGCGATCGAACCATCGTCCCGATCCACACGGCACGCGAACCAGCCTTCGCCCGCGCAGGCGCCCTGGTTGGTGTCGCCGGCGGCCGTGGTGTGGTTGGAGGTGTTGTAGAAGGTCGGGGTGGTGGTGACCACGAACGAGCTGGCGGCCGCGTTGGCCACGGTGTGGACATTCACGCGGTTGCCGTCGTTGGTGGTGGTCGCCGGGTTGAACACGGGAACGACATCCTTGTAGTACCTCAGCACGGAGGGATCGCCGAACGTGCCCGAATCGCGGGAGCGGTCGTTGAGGTAGAAGAGGCTGTTGCCGTTGGACAGGATCGCGGTTCCGCCGCTACGGCTGCCCTGGTTGTTGGCCTTGAAGTTCACACCGTCCGTGTGCGAGACCGCGCTCGGGATATTCCGACCGCAGGTGACATTGGAGACCTTGTTCCCACTGCGATCAAAGCGCTGGAAGAGGCCGTGATCGTTGAAGTGGTTCGGGAACGCCTCGCCATAGACGAGCGCGGCCACGTTCGTGAATGGGAAATCGACGTCGTTGTTGAAGAAGATCTGGTGGACAATGAACTCACCCGTGTTGGGGTCCGCGCCCAACGAACCTCTCCACCCGAAGCCGCCCACCGAGCCGTAGCCGACCGCAGCGCCCGGGGTGATGAAATCCCCGCCGCTGTCATCGAGCAAGCCCGGGGCCACGGACAGGATCAGGCCGTTCTTGTCGAAAATGCTCTTCTTCGGTCCGCACTGGCTGTCGTTCGCGACACCGTAAATGACGAATTCCTCGTTCGTGGTGCTGGGGTTGCGCCCAATGCATTCCACGTCGAAGTTCGAGCCCTTGTTGTCAATCGGCCAGAACCCCGGGTACACATCCACGTTGTTGGTGAGCGGGTCAATCCCGGCGGTCACCAGATTCGTGTTCTGCGCCATCGCCAACGGGCACAGAACGCACAGCGCCAAAGTCACAACAAGTGTTTTGCGGAGACTCATTCGCTTATCTCCTCCTCTCAAGTTTTTGTTTTGGATGAATCAACGAAGCAAGACGTTCTCTCAAATTTATCTGTCCCTGCGTCTTCCGTCACGTCTGTTTTGGCCCCTGCCACACCTCCTTTGAAAACATTCCGGCGAGATCCTTGCTCCGATCCGAAACACCGCCGACACGGAAAGACTCGCTCTCCTTGCGGCGGCTGGTCGGCTTCCGGTGATCCCTCCAAAGTGGCAATCCATCCCGCCCCCCTCCCTCTAACGGTCCAGGGGGTGGCATACCGCTCACAGCTCCGATTATTGCATTAGAATCAACCCGATTTCAAGGGGATTTTTTGCCGATTCCGCGATTTTTTTAGCCCCAAGAATCGGGTCTGTGGAGGGCCATATCCGCGCTTGAACATCTCGTTTCCAACCGCCTTAAACGTTTACGAAGCGTTCGATTGAGACACTGCTGTTCCACTAGGCGGCAGCCAGCGCGCCGGATGAAAAAAAATTCCGGCCACCGCCCCCGAGTAGCGGTTCTCCACCTCGCTGGGAATCACCGAGAAGCTCTCCGCGTAACTCCACGAGTCCATGATGAGCCCTCGACCCATGGCCACGATCACCTCCAAGTGGTAGTTGCCGGGGTTGAGGAGCAGGCTCTCCAACACCAATTCCACTTCAAAGCGGTTCGGCGCGGGGTCAAATCCTTCAGCCGAGCCAAGGATGGTCTGACAGACATCGACCGACCATTCGTTGAGGATCTTGACCGAGATGTAGGGCACGCTGAGGTCGCTATCCTCCGAAACAATCGTGAATCGGATCCGCATTGGGCTGAACTGGCGAAAGGCGCGCGCCTCGTCGCCGTCGCCATCTAAGAGTGTGACCCGCTCCAAACGCATCCGCTGGTCTCCCAAGCGGTTGGTCACCGCATAGGGGACTCCCCCCACCCCGATCTGATACTGGTGCTGCCAGACCAAGGCGGCGTACTGATGGGTCACCACTTTGGGCGGCCCATCCATCAGGATGCCTCCGTCCGAGAGCATCACCACCCGGTCGCAGAAGTTCTCGAGGATCGAGAGATCATGCGAGACAAGCAGGATGGTTTTTCGGCGCGCCTTGAAGCGCCGGAAGATGTCCACCGCCGACTCCCGGAAGAGGGCGTCCCCCACCGCGAAAATCTCATCCAAGATCAGGATGTCCGGATCCAGGTGGCTGGCGATGGAAAACCCCAGGCGCTGGACCATTCCCGTGGAGTAGTGCTTGATGGGGGTCTTGGCGAAGCGCGAAAGGCCGGCATCGCTGAAGATGGCCTCCATTTTCGCGTTCAGGTCTCTCTCCGGAAGCCCGAGGATCACGCCGTTGAGCAGCACATTCTCCTCGCCGGTCATCTCGGGGTGGAACCCGGCGCCGAGTTCCAGGAGCGAGGCCACCCTGCCCGAAACCGAGAGGGTCCCGTCACTGGGGTGGGTGATCCCCGCGATGAGCTTGAGCAGGGTGCTTTTCCCGGCTCCGTTGGCCCCGCAGATTCCCAGCGCCTGTCCCTTGGGAACATCCAGGTCGATCCCTCGCAGGACTTCGAGCACATCCAGATGCCGTCCCCTCACCTTCCGGAGGAACAGGGATTTGAGCGAGCGCTCCTCGTCGCTTCCGAGATAATAGCGCTTGGAAAGCCCCCGCGCGCGGATGGCCAAGTCTTCGGGCAGGTTGTCACTCATGAGTGGGAATCGGGTTTGAAACTCGGATCAATAGGCCCCTTTGCCGAACAAAACCACAGGAATGGTTCGGACCAGGATCACCAGATCGAGCAGGAACGAGCGGTTCTGAATGTAATAGAAGTCATATTCCAGGTTGGCGTGAAGCGGCAGGTTCTTGCGCCCGAGAATCTGCCACAGGCCGGTGACTCCCGGCGGCACGCGCAGGCGGCTGAGCTGCCAGGGTTCATAGCGCGCCACGAGCGTGGGCATCTCCGGGCGCGGCCCCACCAGGGTCATCTCCCCGCGCAGCACATTGTAGATTTGGGGAATCTCATCGAGCGAGGTGCGCCTCAGCCAAGCCCCCAGGCGGCCCAGCACGCGCGGATCGCCCGGCCCGTTGGGGGCCTCGGCATACTCATCGGCGTCCGGGCGCATCGTGCGGAGCTTCACCATCCAGAACTCCTTCCCATCCAACCCCGCGCGCCTTTGCCAAAAGAAGGGGCTCGCGCCGCTCTTGTAGCGGATGATCGGCGCCAGGACCGCACAGACCAGGAACGCGAGTGGAGCAAGCAGCGCCGCCACCGTGATGTCCAGGCCGCGCTTCAGGACCAGGTAACCGGGATGAGGGGAGCCCGGCCCCAAGTTCGCCACCAACACCCCATCAATCTCCTCCACTCCCACCGAGCGGTTCACCAGCACGGTCGAAAGGTCATGACACACAAAACGGAAATGCACATCATGGTTCGAAGGGCAGCGCGAGATCAGGTTGAGAATCTCCGCCTGGGACAATCCCTCGGAGGCGAAAACCACCTGGTCGATCCCGCCCACCTCGAGAATCTTGGGGAGCTGACCGATGTCCCCGAGCACATCCTTCGGTATCACCCCGGGAGGGGTCTCGGGCTCCTCGCCCACGCGAAGCACGCCGACCACCTGATGCTCGCGGACAGTCGCCCCGACAAGCCGCCGCCAGCTCTCCTGCGCGAGCGGCCCAGACCCCACCAGGACCGTGCGGACCCGCCCGTAGCCGCGCTTCCGCAGCTGGATTTCGATCCATCTCACCAAACTGCGCGACAGGAACAGAGCCACGAAGTTCAGGGCGCACACCGGCAGGACAATCGAGCGTCCCGGATCGAGCGAACCCTTGGCGAGATATCCGAACGAGAGCAGTCCCATCGAAAAGAGAGCGGAGGCCCGCACCAAGTCCTTGCCCTGTTTGAGCGGCGCCAATTCGAGGGGGCGTGAGTAGAGATCGCACAAGGCGTTGGCGACCCACCACCAGATCACGACAAAGAACAGGGACACCTGATAGTGCCAGAACGGGTTGATCGGGCGGTCAATGGAGAAGCGCAGAGCGGTCACCCCCAGCCACAGCCCCGCCGACATCACGCCATCAAACAACAGCAGGAGATGAAGCCCCCAGCGCCACAGAAAGCGTGCTACCGCATCCCCCCGCGACCCAGCCAGCGTGAGCAGAGGCACCGTAGTAGGAAGCGCGGATTGCCGACCAGATATCTCTTCCATAACCGTCCAGGCTCCATCAGCAGCCGGTAAAGCCATTCCAATCCCAGAGGCCCCATCCAGCCCGGGCACCTGGAGAGGCCGCCGCCATCATACTCGAAAAGGGCGCCCACCGACCAGTAGAGCCGAACGGGGAATTCGGTCCGGTGAGTCTCGATCCATTCCTCTTGAAGGGGAACCCCAAGTCCGACCAAAAGCAGGTCCGGTCGGGCCGCGAGGAGCTCTTGATGGCAGCCCTGCCAGTCCGCGACCCCGGTATAGCCGTCCCGGACAAAGTTTATCACAAGTTGAGGAATTCTATCCATATAGATTTTGCGGACCCGTTCCGCCGCGCCCGGCGATCCCCCCAGAAAACCCACGCTCCACCCCCTTCGCGCGCACAGCTCGAGCACCTCGGGCAGGAAATCGGCCCCGGTGTTCCGGGGGGGACACCAGGCCCCAAGCAGCTTGCAGCCGAGCTGGATCCCCGCCCCGTCCACATACACCAGGTCGGCCCGATTCAAGAGCTCCCCAACTCGAGGGTCATCCGCCGACTGATTGGATACCGCCACATTCAAGTAAGCGAAGCGCTTCTGTCCCGGCTCCTCAAGCGCGCGCTCGAAGCAAGAAAGCAGCTCCGCGCGGTCGAGGCGATGGATTCTGACCCCGAGGAAATCGAACGCGCTGGCGGGGAATGGGGGCAGCCAAGGCATGGCCGGAGAATGGTAAGAAACCCCCATCGGGATGGAAATAGGACACCCTGGAGTTTATAGTTCCTGGTGCGAGTTGGGGGATTTGAAGGAGACCGCGCATGGCCAAGGAACCGACATTGCTGCTGGAGGAGCTCCTGAACCGAATCGGCGGCGACCGGGAGTTCGCCATGGAGCTCCTGAGCGAGTGGGTCGATGGTCTGACCCGCGATCTCTCCGAGCTGGGACAGGCGATTGAAAAGAAGGACCTGGACAGCCTGCGCCACAAAGCCCACTCCATGCGCGGTTCGGCCCTCAATCTGTCGGCCAAGGAGTTCGCGCGCCTCGCGGGTCTGTGCGAGATGGCCGGTCGAGATGGGGATCTGGAGGCCGCGCGCGCCACCCTCCCGCTCTTGAACGAGGAAGCCGAAACCCTGCTTTCCATCATCCCCGGCCTGGGTTGAGAGGTTTTGCCGATGTCCCTTTCCGAGCGAATATCCGAGGATCTCAAGGCCGCGATGAAGGCCAAGGACGAGGTTCGCCTGAGGACCGTGCGAAGCATCCGCGCGGAGATCCTCAAGAAGGAGAAGGAGGGCAAGGGCGCGCCCACCGATGAGCAGATCATTCAGGCCATTTCCCGCCTGGTGAACCAGCACCGGGAGAGCATCGAGCAGTTCACCAAGGGGGGGCGTCAGGATTTGGTGGACTCCGAGTCCGCCGAACTGGCCATCCTGGAGGAATACCTCCCGGCCAGCCTTTCCAACGAGGAAGTCGAGCGGATCGTGGTCGAAACCCTTCAAGAACTTGGAATCGCCAGTCCCAGGGACATGGGCAAGGCCATGGGCGCGGTGATGCAGCGCCTCAAGCAAACCGGGAAGCTCTTCGAGGGCGGGATGGTTAACCAGCTCGTCAAATCCAGACTGTCCACTTCGTGACCCATCCCGGAGGCTCTTGGTTGGGATATTTCTTCATATCCTCCTCCACATTTCCGGATTGCGTAGGAGGCAATCAAGTACTAGAATACAGTGTGTAAAGACCCGGAGACCGGATCCACAAGGTTTTCGGGCCGACAAGGACAACCGCTGTTGAAAGATCCGCCCATGTTCAACAAGGTCCTCTTTTCCCTTTTGATCACTCTGTGTGTCGCGCTTCTGCTGCTCTGGCGCGTGGGACCACCCAAGGTCGCGATTGCGCCGCGCCTGCCGATCCCCGAAAACCAAGGGAAACCCAAGGCCCCCAAGGCCGAAGAAGCCTCCAATCCCGGGACCCTGGTCCATTCCTCCGGGACCCCCTCCGCCGACACCGGCTCCTGGCCTCAGTTCCGGGGCGCGGATAGACGCAACATCGCCGCAGGTTTCTCCATCCCGGACACATGGCCAGCCGGAGGCCCGCCGGTGCTCTGGAAGCTACCCGTGGGCGAGGGCCACGCCGGTCCAGCCATCCACAAGGGCCGGGTTTTCCTCCTCGACTATGACGAAGCCAAGAAGGAGGATGTCGTCCGCTGCCTGTCGCTGGCCGACGGGAAGGACATTTGGCGCTACAGCTACACCTCCAAGGTCAAGCGCAATCACGGAATGTCTCGCACCACCCCGGCGGTGAGTGACCGGTTCCTGGTGACCCTCGGTCCCAACGCCCATGTCCATTGCCTGCATCCGGAAACCGGAAGCCTCTACTGGAAGAAGGACCTGGTCGCCGAATATGGGACCCAGGTTCCCGAGTGGTATGCGGGACAATGCCCCCTGATCGATGGGGACCATGTCCTGCTCGCGCCGGGCGGGAAGTGTCTTCTCACCGCCATCGATCTCGCCACCGGGAACACAGTGTGGGAAACCCCCAACCCCAAGGGGTGGAAAATGAGCCACTCCTCCATCGCTCCCGCCGAGTTCGAGGGCGAGAAAGAGTACCTGTGGTGTTCGGCGGAAGGGGCGGTGGCGGTCTCCGCCAAGGATGGCGCGCTCCTTTGGGACCTTCCCGAATGGCGCATCCGCATCGCTACGGTCCCCTCGCCGGCGGATCTGGGGCAAGGACGGATCCTCTTCAGCGGGGGGTATGGCGCCGGGGCGCTCGCGGTGAAACAGGTTCGGAAGGATGGCAAGATCGAGTTGGAAACCCTCTATCGGACCGAACCGGATGTGTTTGGGGCCGACCAACACACCCCGATCCTTGTGGATGGCCTGATCTACGCGGTCATTCCGGGGGGGAAACTCACCTGTCTCACGCCCGAAGGCAAGGTTCATTGGTCTCTTGCCGACCTGAACTTCGGCCTCGGCCCCTTCTTGTTCGTGGATGGGAAGCTCTTGATCCAGGATGACGATCACGACTCCCCCGGCGCGCTCTGCCTCTACCGAGTGGACGCCAAAGGCGCGAGCCAGCTCGCCTCCGCGAAGATTCTGGAGGGGCATGAGGCCTGGGGTCCGATGGCCTTTGCGGACGGCAAGCTGATCCTGCGTGACTCAAAGACCCTGGTCTGCATCGATCTCACAAAACCCGGGGGGCCGCCGAGCTCCTGACCCCCATGCGCACAGAGGTGAAACACCATGTCTCAAGACACCCCTAATCCCACCCAGGACCGCCGAGGGTTCCTCCAGAGGGCCGCCCAAGGGCTGGGCCTGTTCTTCCTCGGGGGCGTGGGCGGGAAGCTGGTTTCCGACACGCTCAGCGAGGAGATGGTGTGGCAGGTCAACCCGGACAAGTGTGTCTACTGCGACAAGTGCGCCACCGAATGCGTGCTCACCCCCTCGGCCGGCAAGGCGGTCCAGCAATACTCCATCTGCGGTTACTGTCGGCTGTGCACCGGGTATTTCCCCACCGATGCCCCCGCGCTGCATGAGGGCGCGGAAAACCAGATCTGCCCGGTCGGCGCGATCAAACGCGTCTACATCGAGGAGCCGTATTACGAATACTCCATCGACCGCAACCTGTGCATCGGTTGCGCGCGCTGTGTGAAGGGTTGCACGCTCTATGGCAACGGCTCGTTCTTCATGCAGATCCAGCGCGACTTGTGTCTCAACTGCAACCAGTGCGCGATCGCCCTGGTGTGCGACGGGAAAGCGATCAGCCGGGTGCCCGCCGGAACCCAGTATCTCGCCAAAGGGAGTTGGCGGGCATGAAGGCGACCTGGCTGCTGCTCGGATTAGGCGTAGCGATACTCGCGGTCGCCGCGGCCGCCGAGCAACGCTTCCCCGCGCCCGAATTCGAGGGCGGATACGCTCTGCCGCCGCTGGTGCTCCAACCGCACCGGACAGGGATGTGGCAGACCCTCGACGCCCTCGCCTTTGGGTTTGCGCTCGCCCTTGGCGCTTGGCTGCTCCATGTGAAAAGGAGCCGTCAAGGGATCTTCCTCCTCAGCCTAGTGTGCCTGTTCTATTTCGGGTTCTTCAAGCACGGCTGCATCTGCCCGATCGGCTCCACCCAGAACGTGGTCCTCGGGATGGTCGATGCCTCCCAGCCCGTGGCTCTCCCGACCATCGCGGTGTTCCTCCTGCCGCTGCTCGCGGCGCTCTTTTTAGGCAGGGTTTTCTGCGGAGGGGTGTGCGCGCTGGGGGCCATCCAGGATTTGTTTCTCTGGAGACCGATTCGGGTCCCGGAATGGCTTGAAAGCGCGCTCGGCCTCTTGCGGTATTTCTATCTGGGCCTCGCGGTCTATTTCGTGATTGCCGCGCGGCGTTTCATCATCTGTGAGTATGACCCCTTTGTAAGCCTGTTTCGTTTCAGCGGGCCATTCTGGAAGTTCGCGTTCGGCGCGGGGTTTCTCGCGGCGGGCCTGTTCATCGCGCGCCCTTACTGCCGATATCTGTGCCCCTATGGCGGTCTGCTTGCGATCTTCGCTCGCGGGAGCAATTACACCGTGCGGATTACCCCGAAAGAGTGCAGCAACTGCACGCTCTGCGACTCGGTCTGCCCGTTCTCCGCGATTGACCGTCCGCGAGAGCGCGGCCTGGTCAGCCCCGGAGCGCGGCTCGCGCTGATTCTCGGGGGGGTGGTGTCCATCGCGGTTTTCGGCGTGGCGGGGACCCTCCTCTTGGGGTCTTCCGTGGGCGGTTTGCTCCTCGGACTCTGGTTCGGAGGGGTGATCGCCTCGCGCCTATTCGGCATCGCCTTCCCGGGCTCGCGCGCCGCCTTCGAGGCCGACAAAGGGCGCTGTCTGTCCTGCGCGCGCTGCTACAAGTGGTGTCCCTATGAGCGCGAGCGCCTCGAGGGCGGGAGGGTGTGAAATGGACCCCGAGCGCCTGATCCGCGCCTTCGACAGGAAGGCCGCGCGCTCCCTGGCCTGGGTGAGCGGATTGTTCTCGCTCGCGGTGGCCCTGGGTCTGGTGTGCGATGCCCTCGGACGGCGTCCCATGCTCCATTTTGATTCGCCGATCCTCCTGGAAGGTCGCGCCGCATTGCGCGCGGACCCCAACCAGGAAGCGCTCATCGAGAGGATTCGCGCGGAGGACCAAGTTCTCCGAGAAGAGTTTTTTCTATCCCGTGATCGCTTGCTCCTGGGCGGATACTTGCTGTTTGGCGGACTCCTCGTGTTTGCCCTGTCGCTTCGGCGAATGGTGTTCCTTTCAGAGGGACTCCCCGTCCCGGTGTCGCCGGAAGAGCTTGTTCCCCATCCGAAAGAAACACGACTCGCCCTGATTTCCGCCCTGTCCCTTGCCGCGCCGACCGCGCTTGTGGTCTTTGCGGCTTTCGCGCTTAACCGGGAGCAAGGCGATTTGGCCGCGGTGGGAGGATCATCCGAGCAGGTGCTGCTTGCCAACGCTCCCCCACCGGCGCCACCCGTCCCGGAGGAGCTCAAGTGGCCCGAATTTCGGGGACCAAACGGTGTCGGTATCGCTCCCCCAACCGAGCTCCCCCAATCCTGGAACACGGACACCGGGGAGAACATTCTCTGGAAGGCTCAGATTCCCTTACCGGGGAACAGCTCCCCGATTCTGTGGGGCGACCGCCTGTTCCTCACCTGCGCCGACCTGTCCGCTCGAAAGGTCCTCTGCCTGGACCCGAAAACCGGAGCGGTCCGATGGACCTGCGCGTTGATCACACCCGGCCTCAGCATGGAGGAGATCGAGGAAAAGAAAGAGGCGACTCTCGCCGCCCCCACGCCGGTGACCGATGGCAAGCGGGTCTACGCCTACTTTGGAACCAACGAGCTCGCCGCGGTCGATTTCGAGGGTCATCAGGCGTGGTCCAAGTGGTTCGGAGCGCCGGATAACAACTATGGGGTCTCCTCTTCGCTGCGTCTCCACGAGAACCTGATCCTCCTCCAACTGGATCAGGGCGGCGGCCCTGAAGATGGCAAGTCGCGCCTCTATGGGATCGACGCCGCGACAGGGAATGTGGTCTGGGAGGTCAAGCGCGAGGTCGGGGCTTCCTGGAGCTCCCCGATCCTGATCTCCTCACCCACTCGATCCGAGCTCCTCACCGCCGCCAAGCCCTGGGTGATCTCCTACGATCCCAAGACCGGCAAGGAACTCTGGCGCGCAAAGGTCTTGCAGGGCGAGGTTGCTCCGCTTCCGGTCCATGCCGATGGCTTGGCCTACACGGTGACCGAGTATGCCCAGCTCACGGCGATCCGTGTCGGCGGCGAGGGGGATGTCACCAACACCCATGTCGCCTGGACCTTCGACCAGGAGCTCCCGGATGTGGCCAGTCCGGTGACCGATGGACGTTTCCTGATTCTTCCCAACAGCGCGGGGAAAGTGCGCTGTCTGGATGCCAAGACCGGAAAAGTGCTCTGGACCCAACGTTTCAAGAGCACCTTCTGGTCCAGCCCCACCCTGGTCGGAGATCGGGTGTACCTCACCGACAATGAGGGCAAGACCACGGTCTTCAAGATGGCCGAGACTTACGAACAGGTGGCACAGTCCGATCTCGGCGAGCCGGTCATCACCTCCATCGCCATCGCCGACTCCCGGATTTATGTGCGCGGGAAAGAGCATCTCTTCTGCATCGGAGCAAAGCCATGATCTCAGGCGATACCGGAATCCTGGTCTCCGAGGTGGATGAGCTGATCGAAAGGGTCGCGGGCGCGGATCACCATGTCATCCGCATCCTCCAGGCGCTCCAGGAGAGATACCAGTATCTCCCCCCCGAGGCGCTCCGGCGAGTCTGTGAGACCACCGGAATCACCCCCGCGCGGATCACCGGGGTGGCTTCGTTCTACTCCCAGTTCCGTTTCGAGCCGGTCGGCAGACACATCCTCCGAGTCTGTCATGGGACCGCCTGTCATGTGAAAGGCGCCACCCTCCTGGAGGATTCGGTGCGACGGCGCCTGGGGCTTTCGCCGGAGGAGCACACCACCGGTGACAGACTTTTCACCCTGGAGAAGGTCGCCTGCCTGGGGTGTTGCACCCTGGCCCCGGTGGTTCAGGTGGGCAACGAAATCTACGGATACCTCACCCCCGAAAAGGTTCCCAAGACCCTCGATCATTATCTCGCCCTGCAAGCTCTTGCCGGGCATTCCCCCCCCGCTCCAGGCGCGGCATCGGCCGATGGGAGCCTTGGCGAGATTCGGATCGGGCTCGGCTCGTGCTGCTCGGCCAAGGGAAGCGGAAAGCTCCGGGATGCCCTCCAGGAGGAGCTGCGCCGCATCGGTTCTCCGGTCGCGGTCAAGCGCGTGGGATGTGTCGGCATGTGTCACCACACGCCCATGGTGGAGATCGCGCTTCCGGGAAGATCCCCCCAGCTCTACACCCAGGTGCAACCAAAGGATGCGACCGGGATAGTCCGCAAGCACTTTCGACCGCGAGGTTTCCTCCCGACCCTGCGACGTGTGTTCCGTCCCCTCCATGACGCTCTAGCCGACAGGCCGCCGGAGGAGCCGATCGAGCGCCACTCCGTGGACAAGCGCGACCCGCCCGTGGCGGCTTTCCTGGATTGCCAGGTTCATATCGCCACCGAGCACTCCGGCATGCTCAACCCGATCGACTTGGAGGAATACCTGGAGCATGAGGGCTTCCGCGCACTGCAACACTGCTTGCGCGAGCTTTCCCCGGAGCAGGTGATCGATGCAATCACCCGCAGTGGCCTGCGAGGCCGTGGCGGCGGTGGCTTCCCTACCGGGATCAAATGGGCCCGTGTTCGGGAAACCGAAGCGGATGCCAAGTATGTGATCTGCAATGGGGATGAGGGGGATCCGGGAGCCTTCATGGATCGGATGCTGCTGGAATCGTTCCCTTACCGGATCATCGAGGGGATGGCCATCGCGGCCTATGCCGTGGGGGCTTCCGAGGGGGTCTTCTATGTCCGCGCGGAGTATCCGCTGGCGCTGCGGGTCTTGCGCGAGGCGCTCGCGCGCCTCGCCGAGCGGGGACTGCTTGGGAATAGCATCTTCGGGACCGGCTTCAGCCTGCACCTGAGGATCTCCGAGGGGGCCGGGGCATTTGTCTCCGGCGAGGAAACCGCGCTGCTCGCGGCGGTGGAGGGGCGACGCTCCACCCCGCGCCTTCGCCCACCTTTCCCGGCCCAAGAGGGACTCTGGGGCAAGCCCACCGCGATCAACAACGTCGAGACTTATGCCCTGGTCCCCTGGATTCTCCGTCACGGCGCCCAGGCCTTCGCGTCGCATGGCTCCGAAAAGAGCAAGGGAACCAAGGTCTTTGCCCTGGCGGGCAAGGTCGCCCGGGGTGGGCTGATCGAGGTCCCGATGGGGATGACCATCCGCCGGATTGTCGAGGAGATCGGAGGGGGCATCGCTGGGGGGAAACGCTTCAAGGCGGTTCAGATCGGCGGCCCCTCGGGGGGCTGCATCCCCGCCGCGCTGGCCGACACCCCGGTGGATTTCGAGGCGCTTCAGTCGGTCGGCGCGATCATGGGGTCCGGTGGGATGGTGGTCCTCGATGAGCAGGACTGCATGGTGGACATCGCTCGCTATTTCCTCGAGTTCACTCAGAACGAATCCTGCGGCAAGTGCACCCTGTGCCGGGTCGGCTCGAAACGCATGCTCGAAATCCTCACCCGTCTGTGCGAGGGCAAGGGCAAGGCGGGGGACCTCGAACTCCTTGAAAAGCTCGGCGCCGAAATGAAGAAGGCCAGCTTCTGCGGCCTAGGCAAGACCGCCCCCAACCCGGTGCTCACCACACTCAAGTACTTCCGGGAGGAATATGAGGCCCACCTTGCCGGGCGCTGCCCGGCGGGGAAGTGCCAGGCGCTGATCCGCTACTCGATTTCCGAGGATTGCATCGGCTGCACCCTCTGCGCCGCGCAATGTCCCACCGAGGCGATCCGTTCCGTGCCCTACCAAGTCCACGAAATCGATCCCGACAAGTGCATTCGCTGCGACATGTGCCGGACAATCTGCCCGGAGCATGTGGTGGGCGTGAGGTAGGTCATGGCCGACACCTTCTCGCTCACCCTCAACGGAGTCCAAACCGAGGCCGCGCCGGGGGAAACACTCCTCCAGGTCGCGCGGCGGCTCCAAATCGAGATCCCCACCCTCTGTCATCTGGACGGGAAAAGCGGTTTGGAGTCGTGCGGCCTCTGCATGGTGGAGGTGGAGGGGAGCGCGAATGTCCTTCCGGCGTGCGCCTCCAAGGCGCAGCCCGGCATGGTCATCCGCACCGACACTCCCGCGCTCCGTCAGAGCCGCCGCGTGGCCCTCGAGCTCCTGCTCTCCGACCACCTGGGGGACTGCAACGCCCCTTGCGAACTCGCCTGCCCCGCCGACATCGACATCCCGGAATTCATCCGATTGATTCGTGTCGGCAAGCCGATGGAGTCCCTTTCAGTCATCCTTCGCAGCATTGCCTTTCCGGGCGTGCTTGGACGGATCTGTCCGAAGTTTTGCGAGGAGATCTGTCGTCGCGGGGACCTCGACGAACCGGTCTCGATCTGCGCGCTCAAACGCTATCCCGCCGACGCCACAGACCCGTGCGCGGATCCGCTCCCCTTCCCGCGCAAGCCTCCCAGCGGGAAGAGTGTTCTGGTGGTCGGCGCGGGGATTGTCGGACTGACAGCGGCCTACTACCTCCTCCTGGAAGGGCACGACTGTGTCTTGTATGAGGCCGCTGATCGCGCCGGCGGAGCGCTTCGAAACCTGGTCCCGGAGTTCCGTCTCCCCGCCGCGGTCACAGCCGCCGAGGTCGAACGGATCGCGCGTCTGGGCGCGCGGATCGAGACCGGCAAGGCGCTTGGCAGGGATTTCAGCCTCGAGGAGATTCGTGGTCGAGCCGATGCCGTGCTCCTGGCCTTCGGGGCAAACAAGGAGAAGCTCCCGGTGTTTGAAGGAAGCAGCCTTGGGACCTCAGCCGCCCGGTTTCTGGAATTCGTCTCTCGGGGAGATCCACCCCCCATCCGACGGAATGCCTTGGTCTTCGGGTCCGGGGCCACTGCCCTGGACACCTGCCGCACCCTCCTGCGTTTGGGGGCGAGCGAGGTGACCCTTGCCTTCAACTCTCCGCTCAAGGCCCGTTACTTCTTCACCCCACAGATCGAGGATGCGCTCGCGGAGGGGGTCCGCGTCCGCGAACTCACCGAACTGGTTCAAGCCGAGGAGTCTTCGGGCGGGCGTCTCCGCTGTCGGCTCAAGAGCGCGGATGGCGAGACCGTGGAGGAATTCGAGAGCCTGTTCCTGTCCGGACATCTCGAACCCGACCTTGAATTGATGGAGAGCTTCGGTCTCAGGACCACCAAGCAGGGGATACAGGTGGACCGTCGCTCCTTGATGACCAGCATCCCGGGCGTGTTCGCAGCGGGGAACATCGCCCAGGCCGGGCGCTATGCCGTGCACGGCTCGGCGGCGGGTCGGATTGTCGCCGGGTCGATTTCCCGCTTCCTTGCGGGGAACAGTCCTCCGGAGAAAGAACCGATCCATGTCCGCATGCACCCGCTTGCCCCGGAGGACCGTGACACCCTCTTTCTCCGCCTTCCCAGAGTGGGACGGGTAGGACAGTTCAAAGGAGCCCTTTCGGAAGAACGCGCCTCCTTCGAAGAGGTGGTTCATGGGTTTCCGGAGGAGGCGGCGGTCCGTGAGGCGACTCGCTGTCTGCAGTGCGACTGCGCCAAGAAGACAGACTGCCTGCTTCGTCTGCGCGCGACCGAGTATGAGGCCGGCCCCAAGGCTTTTCCCGGGGCGCGACCCGCCTATTCCTGTGATGACAGTCACGAGGCTATCCTTTATGAGGCGGGGAAGTGCATCAAATGCGGGCGCTGCATCGCGGTGGCCGAGGAGTTTCGGGAGGCCTTGGGTCTGACTTATATCGGGCGCGGATTCGATGTGAAGGTGGGTGTCCCCTTCGGGGGAAACCATCGGGAGGGGCTGCGGGAAGCGGCCCTGGCCTGCGCCGAGGTCTGCCCCACAGGGGCGCTCGCGCGCAGGCGATGAGATCGGAGCAGTGAGGGAGGACCTACAACCATGACCGATTTCAAGGTGACTCGTCAGGAATTCCTTGCCGGGCTTGGCTCCCTGGCCCTTGGGGGGCTCGCGCTCGGGGATCCGCTTGCCGCCTTCGGAGTGGAAGCGGGAGGCCCCGGATCGACGGACCTCGCGAAACTCCCGCTCCGCCTCCAGCGGACAGAGTGCCTGAAGAATCCGATTTTCCAAACCCGGAGTTTGGCGCTCGACTCTCAGGATCGCCTGCTGCTCGCGGGGGATGGCGGGGTCGCCCTCCTCGGTCCCGGTGGGGTCCCGCTGAAGACCTTCGCCGAGGGATCACCGGCAACCAGTGCCGCGGTGGATGAGGAGGGGTTGGTCTATGTGGGGCGACGAACCCGGATCGAGGTTTTCGATCCGAACGGAAAGCCCGTGGCGAGCTGGGGACGGGAAGGGAAGGGGGATGGCGAACTTCGCTATGTCACCGATATCACCGTGGTCGGCCTTGTCGCCTATGTGGCGGATGCCGGGAACCGGCGGGTCACCCGCTTCGCGGTGGATGGGGATTACATCAGCGACCTGCGCGGATTCAACCTGCCAAGCGCCTATTTCGACTGTGTCCTCGACCCGGAAGGGAACCTCCTGGTCGCCAACACCGCCGAGCACCGGATCGAAACCTATGGCTCGGATGGCGAGAAGCAAGGGGAGTGGGGGAAGTATGGTTTCGCGCCGGATGGGTTCTGCGGCTGCTGCAACCCCACTCATATCGCGGTCTTCCCGGATGGCAAGGTGGCCACTTCCGAGAAGGGGGTCCCACGCATCAAGGTGCACGACTCCAAGGGAACGCTGCTGGCGTATCTCTCTCCCGAGGACCTTGGGTTGCGCGCGAGCCAAAAGGACCTCGATCCGGTCAGCGAGTCCCCGGAGGGGCCGCTACCCTGCCATGATGGTTGGCCGGGCATGCCGATGGCGGTCGATTCCATGGGGCGACTGGTGGTGTCTTTGCCCGACCGAGGGGAGATCTGCTACTTCGAGCTGGCCTCGTAATAGCAGGTCACCGTGGTGGCGATTCCGCCGCGCGGGGTCCATTGGGATTCAAGCTTGGCCCAGCGGGGCGCGCAGGCCGCCACAAAGTCATCCAGGATCTTGTTGGTGATGTGCTCATAGAAGATTCCTTGGTTTCGGAACGCGAGGAGGTAGAGCTTGAGCGACTTGAGCTCCACGCACAACCTGGCCGGACAGTAAGTGAACACCAAGGTCCCAAAGTCGGGCAGTCCGGTCTTGGGACACACCGAGGTGAACTCCGGGCACTCGATCCGGATCTCGAATTCGCGCTCCGGATACTGGTTCTTGAAGGTCTCCAGCGGCGGGGTCTTGAGCTTCTTGGGATTCACGAAAAGCCATCCTCCTTGCGATTCCACTTCCGCCAGGAAACCTATCCCGAATCGGTTTCCCGCGGGAGAGGGCCTTCCCGTGATTTCTCGGACCCGCCTCCCGGAATTCCGGGGGACTGTGAGAATTCCCCCGTACCAAACTTCGCCTACCTTTCCCGGCCATGTGTCCTTTAGGTCCTTGAAGTCCTTGGACTTAAGTTCAAGGAACGTTTCCACGCCACCCCGCCGATTTCCTGGCCCGAAATCTGCTTAATCCCACGCCAAGGACGAGGGGGAGGACCCAGCCGGTTCGTGTGCGTACCGCGAACTGGGGGGCCGGCATCCGCTCCAGCGAGCGGCTCCGGGGCGTGGCGCCGCGCCTCGGGGACACTGTCGGTCGAGCCTCATCGAGGTCGCTGGAAGGGGCGGTTCGCCAATCGCCCCCTCCGGCCACTTGAGTGGAGCCTGAAGAGAACAGTCATGGCTGAAACCGGGGTGTTGGGAAGGTCCTATGGCGACCTGCTGGTGTCGCTTGGAGTCCTTTCCGAGGATGGCCTCAATCGCGGACTGGCAATCCAGTCCAACCAGGGCGGGGACCTCGACGCCATCCTGGTGGAGAACGAGATTGTCTCCTTGGAGACACTCCAGGAGGTGGTCTCCAGTCACCTCGGCATTGAAACGATCAATATCAAGGATGCCGCCATCAAGCGCGATGTCCTTTCCCTCGTTCCGGTCCGACTGGTCCACCGCTATCAGATTGTCCCGGTGGATCGTGAAAACGGCTACATCCGCATCGCCACCGCCAATCCGATCAATCATGACGCCTTCGATGACTTGAGGCTGCTGCTCAAGTGCGAAGTGGAGCCGCTGCTGGCCTACAGCGTGGACATCCGCGCCGCCATCAAGCGCTATTACGGCATCGGGTCCGACACGGTGGATAGCCTGATGGAGGATGAGGGCGACGATCTTGTCGCCGATGTGGGGCCTGTCGGGGATGGGGACATCGAGGAGCTTTCCCAGGATGCCTCGATCATCCGCTTCGTGAACCAGGTGATGAGCGAGGCGATCAGCGACCGCGCGACCGACATTCACATCGAACCTTTCGAGGACCGCTTGCGCATCCGCTATCGCATCGATGGTCTTCTCTATGAAGCCTCGCTGCCGCCCGCGGTGCGCCGCTACCAGGCCGCGATCATCTCGCGCATCAAGATCATGGCCGACATGAACATCGCGGAAAAGCGTCTGCCGCAGGATGGCCGCATCACCATCCGGCGCGGTGGAACCGACTTCGATCTCCGCGTCTCCACTGTCCCGACCCCTTACGGCGAGAGCATCGTGATCCGAATCCTGAACAGCAGCGGCGAGCTCTACGACCTGAGCCGCCTGGGGATGGATGAGGACAGCTACAACATCTGGCAGAAGATGATCCACCGACCCTACGGGATCATCCTGGTCACCGGTCCCACCGGGTCCGGAAAGACCACCACGCTTTACGCCTCCCTGGCGGAGCTCAACCGCACCGATGTGAAGATCATCACCATCGAGGAGCCGATTGAGTACCAGATGGAGGGGATCACCCAGATTCAGGTCCAGTCCAAGATCGGCCTGACCTTCGCCACCGTGCTGCGCTCCCTGCTGCGTCAAGACCCCGACATCATGCTGGTGGGGGAAACTCGCGATCAGGAAACCGCCGAGATTACCATCCGCACCGCGCTCACCGGCCACTTGGTGTTCAGCACGCTGCACACCAACGATGCCGCCGGAGCGATTCCGCGACTCATCGACATGGGGGTCGAGCCGTTCCTGGTCGCCTCCTCGCTGATCGGGATCATCGCCCAGCGACTTGTCCGCGTGGTCTGCCCGCACTGCAAGGAGGTTCATCAGCCCGCGCCGGAGCTCCTGCTCGCGCTCGGGTTCTATCCCGACGAGTATGAGGGGGTCACCTTCTACAAGGGGCGCGGCTGCGAGCAGTGCAAGTATCTTGGATACATGGGCCGGACCGGCATCTACGAAATGATCCCGGTCTCGCAGGAAATTCGCGAACTGGCCACCCGTCGCGCCTCCGGGGCCGACATCAAAAAGGTCGCCATGCAGCAGGGGATGCGCACCTTGCGCCAGTATGGTTGGGAGCGGGTCAAAATGGGCCTGACCACCGTGGAGGAACTCCTGCGCGTGACCCAAGAGGATGTTTACCTCGAGCGCAACATCGCCAAGGAACTCGAAAAGGAGCAGAGCCAGGTCCTTCAGACCGGCTTTGAGCTGGCCTAAGCCATGCCGCGTTTCGCCTACCGCGCCAAGCGACCCAGCGGAGAGATTGTCGAGGGGGTTCTCGAGGCCGAGAACCGGCGCTTGGTCATTTCCAAGCTCCAAGGGATGAAGGTCTTCCCAATCGCCATCGAGGAGGAGGGCGGCAAGGGGCTTCAGGCCGAGGTTTCCCTGCAAACCCTGGTCCGCATCCGCTTCACCGACATTGTCAATTTCACGCGCCAGCTCTCCGACCTGACCAAGGCTGGACTGCCGCTGGTCCGGGCGCTGGATGTGCTGGTCGAGCAAAACGAAAACGAAAAGATGAAGAACATGATCAGGGCGTTGAAAAACGACGTCGCTGGGGGAGCGTCGTTTTCCGACGCCCTGGCCAAGTTCCCGAAGCAGTTCAGCGATCTGTACTCCAACATGGTCCGGGCGGGGGAGCTCGGCGGCTATCTGGACACCGTGCTCGACCGCTTGGCGGATTTCCTCGAGAAGGAGGCCGACCTCCGCAGCCGAATCCGCAACGCCATGGCCTACCCGTTGATCATGATCTGCGTGGCCCTCTCCGTGGTCTTCATCCTCACGGTCTACGTGGTCCCGACCTTCGTGAAGATGTTCGAGGACCAACACCTGGAGCTTCCCAAGGTCACTCAGGTTCTGATTGGGGCGAGCGACTTGGTGCGCGGCTACTGGTACCTGGTGATCGCCGGGATTTGCCTTGCGGTGTACGCCTTCAGGCAGTTTGTGGCCAAACCGGAGGGGCGCATCCTGGTGGACCGCTTCAAACTCAACATGCCGGTTTTCGGCGACATGATCCGCAAGCAGGAAATCGCCAAGTTCGCGAGAACTCTCGGGACCCTGCTGGGGAACGGCGTTTCGATTCTTAAGGCGCTGGATGTGGTCAGCCAGGTCATCTCTAACCGCATCCTCGCCAACGAGGTCGCCTCGCTGAAGGGGGATATCTCCGAGGGGGCGCGGCTTTCCAACAAGATGAAGCAAAGCGAAATCTTCCCGCCCGTGGCGGTGAACATGGTCGCGGTCGGAGAAGAAACCGGCGAGCTGGAGCGGACTCTGATCCGCATCGCCGACACCTACGAGGTCGAGACCGACCGCGCGATTAAGACGCTTGTAACGCTGATTGAACCGCTGCTGATCGTCTCCATGGCGCTGGTGGTCGGATTCATCGTGATGGCGATGATCCTGCCGATCTTCCAGCTTTCAACGGTCGTGCGCGGATAAGCGAAAAGAACAGGGCAATCCGGAAGGGGAGGAAGAGAGCCATGAAAAGCAGAGGAAACAACCCGCGAGGGGCGGTCTTGTCGGACCGGGCCGCGACCGGTGTTCAGACCTGGAAGCTGGTGGCGCTCACCGGGCTGATCGTATTCCTAGCCATCGTGGGAGCGTTTGCCTGGGACCTGCTCAAATCCCAGAGTAACAGCGCGGGAGTGGACTTGGGTCTTGAGGTGGGCGCCGCGCGGAGTTTAACGACCGGCGCGGAGGGAGTATCCTAAGAAGTGGATTGTCCCCGGGTCCGGAGGAGCGGGCGCGGGAGCAAAAGACAGGTTTTTCGCAGGCTCCGAGATGATGCGATGAGCCGGTTTGAAACCATGTGTGGGAAGATGAATGAGGAAAAAGGAGATGGTTCAATGATACGGGAACAGCAACAAACACGAAAAGCCGAGCGCGGCTTTACCCTGATCGAGCTGATGCTTGTGATCGTGATCCTTGGGATCCTCGCGGGCGTCGCGGTCACCAACCTCACGGGTGTCGGTGAGGACGCGCGACGGACCCGCGCTCAGTCCGATATCGCCACGATCCAGAACGCGATTCGTATGTTCGAGATCAGCATGGGCCGATATCCCTCGGACGAGGAGGGCATCGAGGAACTGACCAAGAAGACCGACGAGCACAAGGCGTTCCTGCCCCAAGTCCCCAAGGACCCCTGGGGCGAGCCCTATGGCTACCGTGAGGAGAGCGAGCACGAACAGGATTTCCCGGATGTGTGGTCCAACGGCAAGGACAAGCAGGAAGGGACTGATGATGACATCGGGAATTGGGCCGCCGAGGACACCGGAGGCGAAAGCGGAAGTGGGAGCGGTTCCGGTGGCGGAACCAGCACCTCGGGTGGGACCGGCGGCGGTGGTGGTGGCGGCGGCGGCGGAGAGTAAGCGCGTCGGGCGCAAGGTGGCCGGAAATGGCGACGGTTCCGGGTGGCGTGGATCCACCCGGAACCGCCAGTCCCGGTCACGGGGGAGGTTGCGATGAGAACGGAAAGCGCCAAGCGGGCCACCCTGATCGAATCTTGGGGGCGTCCCGTCACGGTCACGGAAGGGCTTTTGGCCCTATTCGCCATCGGGTTGCTGTTGGGTCTCTGGCTGGGGCAGGGTCCCGACCGTTCCCAGATGGACCAGATTCGCGCCCTGGACGAACGGGTTCACATGCTTGAATTGCAGCGCGCCCTTTTTCGGGAATCGGCGCGACCTCGGATTAGCGCGACCCCCGGCGGGCGGATCCCCGAGGCGGATGTTCAGCACGACCTCTCGGAAAACCTCTCCATCCGCCTCTAGGAAACCTTCACGGCGTCATTTCACGGGGGGACCGGGGGAGGAGACTCCAAACCGGCCCTCGAGACAGGCAATGAATCGGAAAACCTGAACGGACCCAATCAGGATGCCAAGTCATCGAACGCATAACGCGCGCCAAGCGCCCGGCGGATTCACCCTCATCGAGTTGGTGGTGGTGGTCGCGATTCTGTCGCTGATGGTGGGGACCGCGATTCCCCTGTTCGGCGGCGCGCTGGGGAAGCTCCGCGCCACAAGCGCCATCGATGAGGTCCTGATGACCTTGCGTCTGGCCAACCAGAAGAGCGTCTTCCAGCAGGCGCGCCAGGAATTCGTGATCGATTTCCGGCGCGACAAGAACCGCTATTGGATCGAGTTTCTCCAGCCCGGGAAACGCGCCAAAAAGCTCCGTTGGGCTCCCGATCAGGTGCGCGCGCTCAAACGGGATTTCGAGTTCATTCAGGTGTACTTCCCGGATCAGGATGAGACCAACCGGCGGCGTCAAGCCAGGATCTCGTTCTTCCCCGATGGCACCTCGAAGGATTGCTACATCTTTCTCGGCAAGTCGGTCGGAAGCGGCGGACGGGACTATGACCCGCTGTATGTCATTGAGGTCCGGGGTAGCGATGGAAGGGTGAGGTTGCTGGAGGGGGAGGAGAAGGAAGAATATGAGGGCTACCTGTAGACCCCTCGGTCCGCGCGGCTTCCTCCTGATTGAGGTCATGGTGGCGACCACCCTGCTTGCGGTGGGGGTGACCGCCGCGCTCAACGCCATCTTCAGCAGCCTTAAGGCCACTTCCGAAGCGCGAATGTACAGCAAGGCGCTGTTCCTGGGGCAGAAGGTGATGTCCGAGCTGGAGGCGCGCGCCACCCTCAACGACGAGTACACGGTCCCGCGCGCCGGAGTGTTCGAGGATTACCCCAACTACCGCTGGCAGGCCGCGAGCGAGAACATCGACCGTTTCTGGACCCGCCAGATCCGGGTCACGATCATCTGGGCGGATGATCCCCGCAAGCTCTATGACGATGACGAGTGCTTCTTCTACCGCCTGGTGACCGAGGTGCGTCGAGCGCGATACCCGGAGGATTACGAGAAATGATCCCGCCGCGCGCCTCCACCAGGCCCGCCTCCGGTTTCACCCTGATCGAGCTCTTGCTCGCGATCACCATCTTTATCCTGGTGATTGGGACCATCTACGCCTCTCTTGCCGGAGCGACTCAGGCCCTGCTGCTCGGCAAGGAGAACATGGAGCGCTTCCAGCTCTCCCGCGCGGGCATGAACCGGCTGATCACCGACCTCCGCAAGAGCCTTTCGCCCGCCTCGCTTCCGTTCCGCGAGGAGGAGAAGGAAGGCTTCGAGGGTGAGCTGGGATTTGTCGAGGAGGAGGATGACGATAGCGAACTGCAGGTCACTTTCGTGGGGGACTCCAACCAGGTTCAGTTTGTCCTTCGCCAGGAGCTCAGCTCGGACAAAGGGCCCTCCCTGGACATCCGCGAGGTGCGCTATCGGGTGGACGATGAAGGCAAGTTGATCAAGGAAATCTTCCGCAGCTTGCTCATCGCCCGCCTGGAGGAGCTCGTGTTTCGCCGCCAACAACAGCGGCTCCCCGAGGGCGAGCGGACCCGGGATCGGTTTTTCACGGACGCCGAGCGGGGGATTTTTGAAAACCCCATCACTCAGGTGGTCTGCGAGAACGTGAAGCAAGTTCAGTTCCGCTACTTCGATGGACAGGAGTGGCGCGACTCTTGGGACTCCGAGGAGGTTGTAATCAACGAATACGCCCGAGACTTGCCGGAGGAGGAGCTGACCGAGGAGGATGAGGAAAAGATCGGACTGCCTCGGTTGGTTCAGGTGGAGCTGATCCTGGTGGGAGAGGTGCGTTTCGACACGATCACCGATATCCCCGCCGCGGACCTCAACGCGGTCGGCGCGCGTGGGAATGAAAGCGATTTCGGATCGGCCCTGCGTGCCAGCCGCGATCGACTGAATCGGCTCCGCGAGCGCGCGGGAGGAGGGCGGAGGCGTCGATGAGAGCGAATCGGACCCCTCCTCGCGTCCCAGCCCAGGACTCGGGCATGATCCTGGTTACCGTGATCTGGGTCCTGTTGATGCTCACGGTCATCGCCTGGACCTATGCCCGTCAGTGCCAGATGGAGCTGCGCATGACCGGGTTCCAGACCAACAGCACCAAGGCCTACTACATCGCCCGCGCTGGCGTTGCCCGCGCGATCTCGTTCCTGCGCGAGGACAAGCTCAAGGACCAAGGGGTCTTGGGCGAGGAGGACCTGATCGAGATCGACGACAAGGATGAGAACTGGGTCTACGACCATCCCGCCGAGGCCTGGGGCTATAACCCGGAGGCCTATGGAATCGATCCGGAGGATGACGAGGAGGACTGGGGCGCCTACTTGGAGGACCGTAAGAAGGACGCGCAAGGGAAGCTCCTGGTTCGCGTGGAGGACCTCTCCGGGCGACTGAACTTGAATGGCGCGACCCGGATTCAAATCCAGCGCCTACTGGAGGTGTGCGGGGTGGAGGAGGATTACGCCAAGGCGCTCTCCGCCGCGATCGTGGATTACATCGATGTCGATGAAGACCCGACCATCGTGGATGATGTCCGGTTGGACGGCTGGGAATTCGGCGACCAGGCGACCGAGGACACCTATTACAATCCCCACCAGTCCCCGGAGGAGATCGAGGTCTCCGGTCCGAGTCTGGTCATGAAAAACGAGCCGATGAGCGCGGTCGAGGAGCTCCTGCTTGTCCCCGGAATGAAGGATTTCATTTACTACGGCGAGGACGAGAACCGGGATGGAGAGCTCGACGACAACGAAAACGACGGGGATGAGTCGCCGCCTTACGACAACGCCGATGGTGAGTTACAGTTAGGGCTGCGCGACTTTGTTTCGGTTCAATCCGGACTCTCGACCGAGCGGATCGGGAGGCCGAACCTGAACAGCGCCCCATTCGAGGTGATCCAGGCGCTCCTCTGGGGGGAGGAGGAGTCCGAGGACAACGCCGCCGACATCGCGGAGAAGATCGTAAAATACCGCGATGGCGGCGACCGTTATCTCGGATCGGATGATGACAAGCGCTTTCGGACCCTCCCCCACACGGACGAGAATAGCGATGGGATCGACGCCGTCGGGCTGGACTCGGTGGAGGCCGACCGCGCCGCTCAAGCGTTCGGGGTGGCCTCGGACTACTTTCAGATCCTCTCCACGGGTATCGTGAATGACGTGAAGAAGACCTTGAAGGTGTCCGTGCTCCGGAGCTTCATCGAGCAGGTGGACCTGAACGAGGGAGGACCGGATCGCCGCTCGCGCTTCTCGCGCGATGAGGAGCCCGAGGAGCAGGTGCAGATTCTGACAATCAATTACGAGGAAGAGGGCTGATGGCCAAGAAGGATGTCTCGCGCGGGGCGCGGACAGTCACGGGAGTGGAGTATGGCAAGCGGGTGGTCCGGGTCGCGACCCTCGCGCGCGGGCGGACCGGAAAGATCGCCCTGCGCGCGCTCACCCAGGCGCTGGTCCATCCGGGACGGCCGGGGGTGGCGGAAGACCTCCACACGGGCCGTCGCGCCGCCCTCAAGGAAGCCCTCGCCAAGCACCCCAAGGACCTTGGCGACATCATCCTCGGCCTCCCCCGCGAGGATGTCATCTCCCGCGTGGTCAGCCTCCCCTCCGGCGAGGCGTCTGAAATCCGCGAGATGCTCTTCTTCGATGTCGAGCGCTATCTCCCCTTTCCCCCGGACGAGGGAGAGATTTCGTATCGCGTCCTCGAACAGGTCGGGGCCAACGAATCCCATGTCCTCATGGTCGCCGCCAAACGCGAAGAGCTGTACGAAATCCTGAACCAGATCGGGGAGGCGGGCGTGGAGCCGCTTCGACTGGATGTCGAGGCGCACGGCTGCGGGTACGCTTTCGCGCACGCCAACGGGGAGGTTCGAGAGGGGGCCTACGCCTTCCTCCACCTCGATCTCCAGACCTCGATCATCGGACTGGTTAAAGACCGTCAGCTCCGCTTCTCCCGCGCCACTCCGGTTTCCACCGAGGAGCTCGGCTCCGCCTCGCTCAATGTCTCCTTTGAGGAGAAACCGGAGAACTGGCCCGAGCCTCAGGCCCGCTGGTGGAGCGCGCTCCTGCGGAACGTGAAACAAACTCTCGCCGGTTTCACCCACGAATCCCTCGGCGCGCAGCCCAACCACCTGCTGCTCTCCGGGCCGGGGAGCGAACTCCCCGGACTCGGATCGGCCCTCGAAAAGGCGCTGTCCCTCCCGGTCTCCCGTCGAGATCCTCTGCCCGCCGGGAAGGTCCAGGAGCCGTTGCTGTGCTATTCCAGCGCCATCGGACTCGCCCTGGAAGAGCTGGAGGCCGACCACCACATCAACCTGGTCCCCGAGGAGATCTACCACCAACGCGCGGCGGCCAGGAAGAAGCAGTTCACGGTCAACACCCTGATCCTGATGGTCTTCAACATCATCCTCTTCGCGTCCTGGGCGGGGCACTCCTTCTGGCACAAACAGCAGCTGATCCGGATTATCGAGGGGAAGATTCTGGCTCTGCGGGAGCCGATTCGGGATATTGATGAAATCTCGGCCAAGCTCGATGTGATCCACAAGAACATCGACCGCGAGAATTCCGCCTTCAAGGTCCTTCGCGACATTTTCGAGCGGACCCCCGACCGGGTGAAAATCCAGAAGCTCCAATTCACCAAGTCCGACAGCGTCACCATGGATTTCGACACCTTCACCCGCGCGGACTTGGACAACTATGTCTCGATCCTGGCCGACTCTCCCCATTTCGCCGCGGGAATCAAACCGATTGAATACGGTCAGGCGCGCACCGAAGACCTGAGCCGACGCCGGGAGGCCTATGATGTCCCCAACATCCAGAAGGTCACCGGCCTCAAGGCCACCATCAAGACCAGCGAAAAGCTGAAGAAGGAGTAGCGCGGAAGTCATGGCCGTTCTCCAAACCAAACGCGAAAGGCTGCTCATGGGACTCACCGCCCTGGCCGTGGTCTTTGGGGGAGGCTATCTCTTTGTCTTCAGGCCGGTGATCGCCATGTACCGCGACCTGGACAGCGAGATCGCCAAGGCACGCGAGCAGTACGCCGCCGCCAAGGACAAGTACATCCGCTCCAAACAGATTCGCGCCGAATTCGAACACATACGCGAAAGCCTCTCCCTGGAGGGAACCGAACAGAAGAAGCAGGAGCAAATCAACTCCGAGCTCACCCGACTGGTGGACGAAAACCACATCCTCCCCCACCAGCAAAGCCCCAGCAGCGGGGAGAACATCGATGACTTCAAGATCTACTCATTTGATCTCAAGACAATCGAGACCGATTGGCCCACGCTCGCGGCTTTCCTGTATGCGGTCGAGAACACCCCCGCGGTCCTGGAGGTCCAGAGCCTTACGGTGGCCAAGAATCCGGGCCGGAATCTCCCGCCCAACAAAACCATCAAGGTGGATATCCGCATCTCGCGACTGATCGAGCACAAGTTGGCCCGGACTGAGCGCCGAGGACGGCGGCGTTAGGCGCCGCAAGGAAGGTTTGTTGAAATGGCAATCAGCGCCGGCAAGGAATGGTTCGTCTATCTGATCCTGATCGTGGTCGCGGGGGGTCTCAGCCTGCTGCTGGTGACCGACATCCTGGCCGCGCGCACCGAGCGCGAGGAGTTGGCCAAGCCGGAGAAGGTTCTGGTGGAGGGGCCGGATGAAAACCTGGGCGAACCCACCCCAATCGAAACCGCCATCTCGGTGTTCAAAGCCCGCGCGGATCTCTTCGGGGAGCTGGTGACCCCGCGCCCAACCGCGACCAAACCTCCCGAGCCTAGCCCGACCCCCACCCAAGTCCCGCTCGCCGAGGGCTGGGAGGTGGTCAACATCATGGGCGGAAAAGCCGTCCAGCTGCTTCGAGGAGACAAGAAGAGATTCACCTACCGCGAGGGCGCGGTCATCCCTCCGCCCCCCGACACCCCCGTGATTGTCGTGTATCGAATCGAAAAGGACAGGGTGTTTTTGATCAACAAGGTCAACGGCGCGATGGGATGGCTTCTCAAGGGGGGCGGGGTCGAGTACTCCAAGACCCTTCCGCCCTGATCCTCCGGTCCCCTTCATGCGGGCGCTTGTCATCGATAAGACCGCGGTCCTCGGCACGGCTCATCAGCGCTATGAGCTCCTTGCCGAGACCCCCGGTGTCGATCTCTGTGTTTTCTGCCCCACCTGGTGGCCCGAACACATGCGAGAGGTCCGCGCCGAGCGCGTTACCCATCCGCGCTACGAGATTCGTCTCGGCGCGACCCTCTGGACCGGCTCTTATTCCCGCGGTTTCTATGTCAGCGGACTGGCCGCCGCGATCCGAGACTTCCAACCGGATGTGATCCAGCTCCTGGAGGAGCCTTGGTCCCTGTTTGCCGGACAGACTGCGTGGCTCGCGCGGCGGGGCGCCCCAAGAGCCAAGCTCCTCTTCTACACCTGGGAGAACATTCACCGCGAGGGAACGTATTGCTCGAAGCTCGATCCCCTCCATCGACGAATCGAGCGCCTGGTTTTCGCGCGCGCGTCCGCCGGCGTTTGCGCCACCGAGCTCGCCGCTCAGGTGGTCCGTAAGCGCGGATTCCTGGGGGAAACCCCAGTGATCCCTTATGGAGTCTCCCAGGAGTTCTTCCTTTCCGAGGGGGAAATCCATCGCCGAGTGGACCGTCGCGCGGGGGAGCCGCTTCGCGTGGGGTATTTCGGGCGGTTGCTCCCCATGAAGGGGGTCGAGATCCTGCTTGAGGCCCTCTCTCACGCCCCGGCGCGGCTGGTCGTGGTCGGAAGCGGCCCCTCGGAAGCGCAACTGAAACGCTTGGCGGGAAGCCATGGGGTGCGCGAGCGGGTGGAGTGGATTCCAGCCGTGGCGACGAGCGAGGTTCCGGCTCTAATGAGGAGTCTCGATGTGCTTGTATTGCCCTCGCGCACCACCCCGGAGTGGGCCGAACAACTCGGTAGGGTCTTGATCGAGGCCATGGCCTCCGGGGTCCCCGTGGTGGGGTCCTCCAGCGGCTCGATCCCGGAGGTGATCGGCGGAGACGGGCTGATCTTCCCCGAGGGAGATTCCGCCGCGCTCGCGGAGTGTCTCGCGCGCCTCGAGCGGGATGCCGCCCTGCGCGCCCAATTGATCCGGTCCGCGTTTGGCAAGGCGCGCGCGCGCTACGCCTGGGAGCGATTCGCCTCGGATCTGGTGGAGACTTGGCGCAGACTCCTGTCCGCTGATTGACACTAATAATCCCTTTCCATAGCATGAAAACGGATGCTCAGCGAGCCTCCCGACCAACTCCACCGCAGATGCCGAGAGATTCCGCGTGACCCTGCCCGTTATCCTGATTTCCGCCATTGTTGCCTGCATGGTCCTGTTTCCCAACCGGTTCAATGTCCCCTTTGCCTTTGACTTTGATGGGCATGAGATTTTCCCGACCGATTGGATCCTCGTGGTCGCGCTCCTGGCCCTTTGGATGTGCCGCCGGGTGGAAGGAGAGGGCCATCCCGAGGCATGCTCCAGAGCGAAACTCGCCCCGATCTACCTGGCGCTCTTCGGGTTCGGGTGCCTGTCCACCCTCGCGGCCTCGGCGGACGAGGCCGATCCGGTTCGGGGCCTGGTGGTCCTGCTCTCCATCGCCGTGTGGATGTTGCCGCTGCTCTTGATTCCGAGCCTCGGACTCACCCGCCGGGAGATACGTAACATCCTGATCTTCTTCGCGGTCCTGGCCGCGCTCGGCGCGGCCTTCAGCAGCTCGCTCACCTTCCTCGCGCGGCACATCTTCCCCTTCTTCGGCTGGCATTACCGGGTTGTCGCCACCGACAGCGAATACCGCGGCTTCCTCCCGCTGGGAGTGGCCACAGTGATCGGCGGCTATTACAACCTGGTGTTTCCCTTGGCCTTCGCGATGGTGGTTCGGCCCGGAGGCTTTTGGCGCAGGCTGATTGCGGTGGGGGCGGTGGTCGCGCTCGGAGCGGGGGCGCTGTTCACCGGCTCGCGCAGCGCGGCGCTACTCGTCATCCTTTCCGCTGGCGTGTGCGCCTTCTGGCTGCGCTGGCCGGGAAAGTTGCGGGTGATCCCGACCGTCTCCCTGGCCCTGCTCGCCATCCTGTTCGTCTACTCGATCTCCCACCTCAACTTCGAGCGCCTGGGGACCCTCAAGGATGGCTCCACCCGCTGGCGCGCGCGAGGGTACGAGGTTGGCTTTGAAATGATCGTCGCTTCCCCCCTGATCGGGCACGGCGTGGAGACCCACTTCCGGCGCGGCGAGGAGGGCACCTTCCGATCCTTCTTCGCCTCCACTCGACCCCATCAGGCCATCCGCTACGGGGGCCGGGTGGCCCCTTATGAGCCGCACAACATGTATGTCCTTCTCACCGCCGAACTGGGTCTGGTGGGTTTGACCCTCTATGCGCTCCTTCTGGGGTCTGTCGCGCGTCGCCTTTACCGCGCGCAGAAACTTGCCGCAACCCACGAGGACCGCCTCTTTGCCCGGGCCTTCTTCATCAGCGTTGGTGTGGTGGCCTTGCACGCGATGTTCGAGAGCGACATCTGGCGCTTCGGTCGCCTGGCCCCGCTGGTGTGGGTTTACATCGGCCTTGGTTTGGCGCTCGGCGAACACATTCTCCGCGACAGTCTCAAGGTCGCGCGACAGCCCTCTCCCTCCGGTCAGGGTTCCCATTCCGCTTCCGGAGATGGATGGCTAGCGGCGCCGGAGCTGCCCAAGGTATGAAACCCTTACCCCACGACCCCACCCTCGCCGCGGTGATTGTCTCCTTCAATCGCCGTAAGGATGTCCTCAAGGCGATTGAGAGCATCAAGGCTCAGTCCTATCCGGTCTCTCAGATCATCGTGGTCGACAATGACAGCCGGGATGGCACGGTCGAGGCCCTGCGGACCGAGCATCCCGATGTGGAGGTGATTGAAACCGGAAGAAACGCGGGCGCCTGCGGCGGTCGAAACATCGGGACGCGCCAGGTCACCTGCGACTTGGTTCACTATGTGGATGATGACGCCACCCTGGAGCCGGATGCCCTTGAGGAGATCGTTTCCATCTTCCGCCGTTTTCCATACATGGGCGCGGTGTCTTCGCTGATCCTCGACCCCCGCCAGAACATCCCTTTCACCAAGAGCCCCTCGCTGCGATGCTACCCCCATCCGAGGGAAGGGTCGTTGTGCGTGCGCATGGACCTGCTCCCGCCCGATCCCTGGCCGGAGAATTTCTTCTATTACGGCGAGGGGATGTGGGTCGCGCTTGAAATCTACAACCGAGGGTACGAGGTAGGCCTGTGGCTGAACTCCATCGCGCATCACCATGTGGCCCCCGGCGGGCATCGGCGCAGCCTCCTGTTCTTCTTCGCGCGGAACAGTTTTCTGCTCTATTACCAGCGCTTTCCCCTGGCGTTGATGCCCCCAATCCTGGCCTATAAGGTCTTGCGCTCCCTGATCGCCGCGCGCTCCCCGCGCGAGGTGTGGGATTGGGCGCGGGCGATGGGCGACAGCCTTCGATTGATCCTTATGGGCAAGGCGCGCCGTGATCCGATCACGATCCAAGCCGCGCGGAAATACCTCGGCGCCATCCGCCATCAACTGGAGGAGATCGGAGCCGAGACGGATTCCGTGACAACCGAGAGGGGACCCTGAGAGAGCCCTGAGGGGCGTGTGGCCCGGCGGTTCACCCGCCTGGCTCGGAAGGACCCCGATAACGGAGCGATGCCCGCGCGAGGGCGCCGAGCGGGAGCTCCCCCAGCGCGATGACCGTCACTCCGTACGCGAGCGCGCCCACGAGCACTTTCAGCGCGAGCCGCGCGACCAGTCCCTCCGCCAGCAAACCCGCCCCATGGACAGCGGCGGCCATCACCAGGAGCGCGATCCCGATCTTGGCGATCAGCCGCCAGGGCATCCGCCAGGCCAGCCATTTCCGGGAAATGACCGGGGAAACCAGCGCGAGGAACAGGAAGCTCGCGAAGGCGGCGTACCCGGCCGCCGAATACCCCTGAGTGGGCGCCAGCCCCACGGTGATCAGCACGTTCAGGATCGCCGCGCAAAGGGTCATGCCCGCCAGCCGAAGGGTTTGATGCCCAAGGTGCAGTCCGAACTGCTGGTAATGTGAAAGCCCCAGGAAGAGAGTCCCCATTGCGATCCAGGTCACCAGGTGCGCGCCATCCACATAGGATGGCCCGGCGAGCAGCTCCACCACCTCGGTCTGGATCAGCGCGAGTCCCGCCGCCGCGGGCGCGGTGAGCAACAGGAACAGGCGGGTGTATGTCCCCACAATCCGTTCCGCGGCGGCCGCGCCGCTCTTTTCGTAGGTCTCGGTCACCGAGGTGTACACCGTGGTGATGAGCGCCAGCAGAATCGCCCGCACAAAGGTGTCCGCCATCCGATAGACCACCGAGTAGATCCCCGCCTCCTCCTCACCGCGCAAGATCAGGATGATGTACCGCGAAGAGACATTGAGGATCTGCGAACTCGCGGCATGAATCGCAAGGGGCAGACCGAAGTGGAGGAGAGGCCGGAGCGAGGCTCCGACTTGGCCCCAGGATTCCGACCAGCGGAGTGCCGCCTTGGGGTCCTGAGTCGCGAGTGGGATCCAGACACCCAGCGCGAACAGCGAGCCGCCTATCCCCACCATCAAGGCCGTGAGATTCGCCCCCAAGAGAAAGGTCAGAGCGATGGTCCCGAACAGGGTCAGGAGGCTCAGCAGGGAAGTGAAGAAAGTGAACTTCTCCGGCTTGCGCAAGGCCCGGAGGTAAGTGGTGGTCACCAGGAAGAGCGAATTCCCAACACAAAAGAAGAACACCCAGCCCATCAGGCCGAATTCCAGCGAAACCCCCATCGGCCGGTTGCGACACAGCCACAGTCCCCCCAACAAGGCCCCGCATAGAGCCATCGAGGTGGAAAAGCTGATCCCCACCGAAAGAAGGAATTCCCCGACTCGGCCCTTCCGGAGGGACTCCGGATAGAGGCGGAGGAAGGAAACCTGGAGCCAACCGGAGGCCAGGCTCGAGGCCACCCAGCCCAGCGCCAGGATCGCCTCATAACGTCCGATCACCTCTTTCGAGTAATAGGCCGTGTAGAACTTGATGAAGGCGATGTTGCAGAGGAAGGGGACAACCTTCGCGGAAAGGTACACCGCCATCTCGAAAACCGAGCGGCGCACCTCGCCGTGGTGGTCCCAGTCTTCCGCGCCCGGCCTACCGGAGTTCTCGTCCATGACGGGAGTGTGGAGCCTTCCGGGATGAGCCTCAAGACTCCCCAAAATCGCGGGGAAATACGCCTTTCCGTTTGCCTAAAGCGGTTTAGGGGAGTAAGATTCCATCATTCAGTCCGATTCCACCCCAGCAGGAGGTTTCCCGATGCAACCAAGGCGTATTCTTTCCGTGTTTTTGGTTCTACTGGTCCCCATTGCCGCCCAATCCGCCGATAAGAGCGCGGCCAAGGCCGAGCTCCTGAAAGTCTTGGGAGAGCTCGTTCAGCCGATGACCACAGCTCCCGAGGAGGGCAAGGCGTGGGTGCTCTCGCTCTCCGGTCAAGCGATGGGCAAGGAAGGCGAGGTTTCCCTCGCGTGGGATGGCCATGCTCGCCATGCGATCAGCGCGAGGGTCAAGGGCCTCCCCTCGGGCTCGGCGGTTTTCGCCGACAAGGAGAGCTGGCTGCTGCTTCCAGAAAAGAAGAAAGCGTTCTTCGCGGAACACGAGCCCGCCTCGGGAACCACTCTCCTCGAAGGCTCCAAGTCTTGGAAAACCTTGTGCACTCAAGTTCCCGCGCTGCTCGCCGCGGCGATGTTCATCCCGATTCCGGATGATCTCACGCTCGACCTCAAGGAGGATGGCTCCATCATCCTTTCCGATGGAGATGACCTCGACCTCGTGGTGGCCAGAAAAGGCGAGGGTGCCTATTCGCTCCGGTCCGACTCCGCGAAGTTCCCCGGCCACCTCGATTTCCAGGGTTGGAAACAGGTCCCGGTCGCCGAATTCGAGGCCAAGTTTGCTCGACCGGCGGATGCCGCGGTCGAGAAGGTCGAGGTTGAGCATCTCCGGAGCATGCTGGTGACCCTTGCGGACTTCGCCTCCGAGTCGATCCTGGTCCGGACCACTCCGGAAGCGGTCGCGATGCCGCTCGCGGGGATTCCCAAGGTGGATGGAACCCCCGTGGTTCGCTTCAAGGGAACTCCCGAGGAGATGGGCCGTCAACATGGAACCCTGCTCAAGGAGGCGGTCCACTACAACATGCACCGCACCCTGCATGGCGTGGGCTTGGTGGCGACCTTGGAGACCGGGGACTGGTTCCCCGGCAAACTTGAGACCGCCTTCGCCACGCAGGAAAAGTACATCCCCGAGCGCTTCATTCGCGAGGTGGACGCCATGGCCGAGGCCGCCGAGGTTCCCCGGAATTGGGCGCGCGCGGTGAGCGTGTTCCCCGAATATTTCCACTGCTCGGGGCTGGCGCTCAGCGGCAAGGCCACCGTGGGCGGCAAGCTCTACCATGGTCGCGTGCTCGACTACATGACCGACATCGGCCTCCAGAACACCGCCGTGGTGATGGTTTTCGAGCCGGAGGGTCACAACGCCTGGGTGAGCATGGGCTACGCCGGGCTGTGCAGCACCGTCACCGCCATGAACGAGAAGGGCCTCTCCTTCGGCGAGATGGGCGGGCGCGGCGAGGGGTATCTGGAGGGCATCCCAATGACCTTCATGATGCGCGAGGTGGTTGAGCGCTTCGACACGGTCAAGGACGCGCTGGCGTGGATTAAGGAAACCCCGCGCACCTGCGAGTACTTTTATGTGATCGCGGACGCCAAGACCAAGAGCATGGCTGGGATCGCCTCGCTGGCCAAGAAACTGGCCGAGGAGCGCGGGGAGCCGGATCTCACCATCATCGAGCCGGGCCAGTTCGACGAACGACTCCCCAGTCCGGTCGAGGATTGCGTGCTTCTGTCCGCCGACAATCGCTACAACCGCTTGGTGGAGAGGGTGAAGGAGAACTACGGCAAGCTCGACATGCAGGGGGCCTGGGACCTGATGCGCGGCGGAGTGGCGATGAAGTCCAACCTGCACACGGTCCTCTTCGCGCCGGAGTCGCTGGACTTCTGGGCGGCCCAGGCGGGCATCGACGGCAAGCCCGCGTACACCCAGAAGATTTCCAAGTTCAACCTGCGCGAGCTCCTCAAGGGCGAGCCGGCCACTCAGACCTCGGACGCCGGGATGAAGGAAAAGGTGAACTGAACGGCGCTCGCGGGCAAAAAAGGAACCGGCGCGCTTCCCGTTCGGGAAGCGCGCCGGAAATCAACTGACTCCAAGACCCTGGCTAAGAGGGGTCTCCAAGCTTAAGGCTCAGTACAGCGACCAGTTGTCCACCGCGGTGCTCTCCAGCGGACCCTGCGAACCCAACGCGCCGCCCGTCTCATCCGCCGTGGCGAGCGAGTTGTTGAGGTACAGATACCCCAGCGGGTCGCACACTCCCGGGCCGTTGTATTGCGGGTCAACATTCAGGTTGTTGGCTGCGGTCAGCGTCCAGGCGCCCGAATTGTCGATCTGGGTGATCGCGAAGATATCATTGTCGTGAATGTTCGCGTTCCGCGCCACGCCCGCGTCCGCGCCGGTGAGAGCGATACCGGTCGTGGTGTAGAAGATCGAGTTGGTCACCGTCAGGTTGGCCACCGGCTCGGGTGCCACCGGGGGATCATCGCCGAGGATCCCGCGCCCATCCGGGCTGAAGAAGTCGCAGTGGTCGACCGTGGTCGAGCTGGAGGGCGGGAACCCGAAGAACGCCCAGTCACTGTCAAAGTCGCCGGGGGAGTACTGAATCCCCTGAACCACCGTCGCGGTTTCGGTGACATTGAACACGCAGCGCGCGAAGGAAACATCCCCTTCGCTCACGCGCACCAAACGAGCGTCGCTGGCGTCCCCGCAGAACATGCAGTCATTGAACGACACATCCGCCAGCGGGGTCGGGCCGGCTTCCGCCAGGTTCGACTCCACGGCGACCATGTTGTTGTTGGTGCTGCGCTCGAACAGGCAGTCATTGAACACCCAAGTGCCGCCGCCGATGTCGAAGGCGTCATTGGCGTCGTGAATGTGGCAGTTGTTCCAGACAAAGTTGCCCGCGTCCAGCTCACCCAATCCGCCATCGCCGAAATACCCGATCACTTCCGTGTTGGTGATTGTTCCCGAACCGTGAACGACCGGGAATGGCGGCGGGACCAGGCCGTTGAGGATCGCGACATAGTAGGCCGCGTCCACCGTGTCGAAGACCGCGTCCCCATACTTGAGCGTGCTGCCGGTGATCGTGAGGTTGGCCGAGGTCCTCGGCGCGCCATACCCGGCCGCAGTCACCGCTCCGCCGGTGAGGGCGTCCAGGAAGGCATAGAAGCCGGTGAACACATACACCGCGCGCCCCGCGTTGTTGTCCGGGTTGGCCTCGATAATGCAGTTGTCAATCGTGCAGTTGTCGCCGATCACAAAAACAGACGCCGCTTCCTGAACGACCAGGTCGCCGGTTGAGGACATGTTCCGGATGGTCAGGTTGCGGAGGGTCGTGCCGGAGCCTTCCACGATCAGTCCGTGATGGTCCGGCAGGCCGCCACCTCCGAGGATCGTGTAAAGGAGTCCCAGCATGCCGCGAGTGGCCGGGCCGGTGGGAACCGCATTGGCGGCCTCGATGACCACGGTGGCCCCGGTCGCCGGCTGAAGGGTCAGGTTGTTCTTCGAGAAGAGGGCGCTACCCGGAATGAAGATGTCCTCCGTGTAGGTCCCGTTGGCGATTTCGATGGTGTCGCCGTTCGCCGCCGCCAGAACCGCCGCTTGAATGGTTGGGGCCATCCCCGGCACCGTGATCGTGGCGGCCAAGGACGGCGCGGCGATGACAGCAAGTATCACCGCTGGTAAAACGATTAAGCCTTTCCTCATGTTCTCTCTGCTCCTTTCAAGTATGGATTTGTTCCGAGGAAACCCTCATGGGTGATTCGCCAAGGCGAAGACAATACTCGGATTCCCAATAAGAATATCCGAAAAGCCCAGCCGTGACAATAGCGGATTTGCAGATTGGGAATAATTATTTTTCGAGAACCCAACCCGGGTTGCGACGCGCACAGGGACACCTAGGTTGTGTGCTTGGCGGCCTGGGATTGGAGCCGATAACGCATCATCCAAGCAAAGATTGCTCAGGAATCCCACCCTAGGAACGAGTTTGGCCTGATTGGAGAACCGCAAAAGAGGAACCGGCGCACCCCCCTTTCGGAAAGTGCGCCGGTCATCAACTGACTTCAGGCCCCGCGCTTCGAGGGGCCTTTGATCGCAAGGCTCAGTACAGCGACCAGTTGTCCACCGCGGTGCTCTCCAGCGGACCCTGCGAACCCAACGCGCCGCCCGTCTCATCGGCGGTGCCGAGCAGGTTGTTGAAGTACAGGTACGCGTTCGCGTCGCACGAACCCGGACCGTTGTACTGCGGGTCGACATTCAGGTTGTTGGCCGAGGTCAGCGTCCAGGCGCCCGAATTGTCGATCTGGGTGATCGCGAAGATATCATTGTCGTGAATGTTCGCGTTCCGCGCCACGCCCGCGTCCGCGCCGGTGAGGGCGATACCGGTCGTGGTGTAGAAGATCGAGTTGGTCACCGTCAGGTTGGCGACCGGCTCGGGAGCGACCGGGGGATCATCGCCGAGGATCCCGCGCCCATCCGGGCTGAAGAAGTCGCAGTGGTCGACCGTGGTCGAGCTGGAGGGCGGGAACCCGAAGAACGCCCAGTCCCCATCGAAGTCGCCGGGGGAGTACTGAATCCCCTGAACCACCGCCGCGGTTTCGGTGACATTGAAGATGCAGCGCGCGAAGGAAACATCCCCCTCGCTCACGCGCACCAGACGGCCATCGTTGGCGTCGCCGCAAAAGATTGTGTCATTGAAACTCACATCCGCCAGCGGGGTCGGGCCGGCTTCCGCCAGATTCGACTCCACCGCGACCAGGTTGTTGTTGGTGCTGCGCTCGAACACGCAGTCATTGAACACCCAGGTGCCGCCGCCGATGTCGAAAGCGTCGTTGGCGTCGTGGAAGCGGCAGTTGTTCCAGACAAAGTTGCCCGCGTCCAGCTCACCCAATCCGCCATCCCCGAAATACCCGACCACTTCCGTGTTGGTGATCGTCCCCGAACCGTGAACGACCGCGAACGGCGGCGGGACCAGACCGTTGAGGATCGCGATGTAATAGGCCGCGTCCACCGTGTCGAAGACCGCGTCCCCGTACTTGAGGGTGCTGCCGGTGATCGTCAGGTTGGCCGAGGTCCTTGGGGCCGCATACCCGGCGGCGGTCACCGCTCCGCCGGTCAGAGCGTCCAGGAACGCGTAGAAGCCGGTGAAGACATACACCGCCCGCCCGGCGTTGTTGTCCGGATTAGCCTCGATGATGCAATTGTCAATCGTCAAGTTGTCGCCGAATACGAAAACAGTCGCGGCTTCCTGAACCACCGCGTCACCCGTCGTCGAGTTGTTCCGGATGGTCAGGTTGCGGAGGGTGGTCCCGGAGCCTTCCACGATCAGGCCGTGGTGATCCGGAGCGCCGCCCGCGCCGAGGATCGTGTAAACCAGACCCAAGAGGCCGCGAGTGGCCGGGCCGGAGGGAACCGCGTTGGCGGCCTCGATGACCACAGTCGCCCCGGTCGCCGGCTGAAGGGTCAGGTTGTTCCTCGACAGGAGGGTGCTACCCGGGATGAAGATGTCCTCCGTGTAGGTCCCGTTGGCGATTTCGATGGTGTCGCCATTGGCCGCCGCCAGAATTGCGGCCTGGATTGTCGGCTGCCCACCCGGCACGGTGATGGTGGCCGAGTGGGAGACTGGGGTGAAGGCCGCCAGGGCCAACACCGTTAAAACGATTAAATGCTTGTTCATGTTTACTCTGCTCCTTTCTTATTTTGAACCTTGATTTGCTCCGAGGAATTCCTCGTGAAGAGCCTCATCGCTCCGATTGATGATTCCAATGCTATTGGAAGATTATCCGAAATCTCCCACCGTGACAATAGGGTTTTTCCGGTTGAGTGAAAAATATTTCTTGGTCTTGATGTTTGAAGTGGTAAACCAGTATAATAATACGTAATAGTAAGAATACAAACCACTATTCCCCGCCTCAAACGCCGGCTGACGGCTGGCGAAACCCCTCCCATCCGGGGCAACTCCCCTGGCCGCCAAGTCCTGGCGGCCAGGGGAGAATGCGGTCCCGATCTTGAATGGGGGCCTGAGCGGGCCAACCCCCATTACTGATACAGCGACCATTGATCCACGGACGCGGGCGGTTCCGGGGCAACGGTATTGCCTTGTGAGCCGATTTCGGTGTTTCCGGTGCCCAGCGTGTCCATCGCGGTCCCCTCGGCATACTGGAACCCAAGCGGGTCACATCCGGTCGGATCCGTATACTGCGGAGGGATGTTGATGTTGTTGCTGAGGTTCTGGGTCCAGCTTCCCTCCACGTTGAACTGAGTCCCCGCGAAGACGTTGCAGTTTTGGACGGTCAAAGTCTTCGGGATGGCGTTCGCCGTCGGGAGGTCGATGCCGATCACGCACTGGAAGATGGAATCGGTCACGGTGACATCCAGGCCCGGGGCAATGCTGCTGGGATCGTCGTTGTCCGACTCGATGCCTTTGCCGTCGAGATTGTAAAGGTCACAGTTGTCGAGCTGGACGGAGGGATTGATCTTCACTGGGATGGACGCGCCCGGGAAGATTTGAGCCGGCGGGAGGGCCTCCAAGAGGGTGAAACCCCCATCGAAGTTGGTGCCGTCAAACCGAATCAACCGGACGGCGGGATCGCCGGTGTTGGTCGCGGCGAAGATGCAGGAGTTGAAAGTCGCCTGCCCCTCGTTGATGACCACCATGCCATCGCCCTGAGCGCCGCCGCAAAACAGGCAGTTGGTGAAAGTCCCCAGGGAGCAGCCGCCGCCGAAGTCCAAGTCCGCCGAAAGGTTGACCAGCTCATTGTTGCCGACCTTGCTGGAGAAGGTGCAATCGGTGAAGGTCGAGCTGTTCCCCTCCGTGGTGTAGGCGTCGGTGTTGTCGTGGAAGTTGCAGTTGATGTTGGTGGTCGCGCCGTTGGCCGCCTGCGAGACATCGTCGTTGCCGAAGAACTCGCAGGTGTCAAAGGTGGTGGTGGAAACCAGGGGTTCACTATATACAGGGCCATTCAAGAGCAGCAGGGCGTGACCATAATCCACCGAGGCGTATGCGATGTCGGTATTCTGCAGGGTGCAGTTCAGGAACTGGGTCCCGGTGACCGGAAGCGGAGTGGTTTCATACCCGGTGCCGTTCAACGCTCCGGACAAGACCGCGTTCACAACCGGGCCGTTGAACGCGACGGTAAGCGCGCCGACCAAGTCGTTGCTTGAAACCGGGGCGCCTTGAATGATGCAATTCTGGAAGACGGTGTTGTTCCCAAGAATCGTGACCGCCGCGGCGGAATTGAGAGTCGGGTCGCCGGTGGTCGAGGGATTCTGGATGTTCAACCCCTGTAGGGTGACATTATTGGCCTCGACAATCAGGCCCTTGTGGTCCGCGGCGCCCACCCCGGGGTTGCCGTTCCCACCCAAGAAGTTGAACTGGATCAGGCCGACGATGCCGCGCTGGAAGAGGGTGGCGGCTCCGCCTGAGTTGTTCGCCGCCACCGTGTTGGTGGCGACAATGGTTGGGTTCTGGCCCGCGGCCGCGCGGATGGTGAGTCCGTTCTTGTTGCCGGGAAGGGCCGATGGACCCTCGATGAAAAGATCCTCGTTGTAAGTGGCGCTGTTTTCAATTTCGATGATGTCCCCGGCCGCTGCCGCGTTGATCGCCGCTTGCAGGGTTGCGTGAGCAGATGGCACAAGAATCGTGGCCGCGTACGCCGCGCGCGGAAAGATCGCGAAGACCAACAACGTTAAAACGATTAAATGTTTCTTCATGTTCCCTGTGCTCCCTTTCATCAGACTTGAATTGTGCTCCGAGGAACTCCTCGTAAAGAGCCTTACTGCTCCGCATCACGCGATTCAAATCGCAAGATTAAGGTTACTCGATAGGTCAGGGTCTGAGAATATGTTTTTTTCGTTTGGATTAAAAAAAACTCATGCACGCCCGCATGATAACATCAATCAAGTAATATATTGCCGGTTATATTGAGCCGCCATCCGGGAATCATCTCCCTAGCGGGCAAGGCCGGGGTATGCGGGATTGCCTGCTTGAAAGGGGCTCCGGTCGGGCCGACAATGGGATTGAAATGGGCGCGGTCGCCAACGAATTCCGTGATCTTTCCCGGATGGTGGTGGGGCATTGGTCTCGCCACGCGGCCCGGCCCGCGCCCCTGCGAAACCTGACTCTTTCGCTCACCTACCGCTGCAACGCCCGCTGCGTGATGTGCAACATCTGGGAGAACCCCTCCGACCCCAAGGCGGAGGTCACCCTCGATCAGGCGCGGGATGTGGCCAATTCGCGCTGGACACGGGGCCTAGTGTCGCTGTCCCTCACCGGCGGCGAGCCGCTCCTGCGCGAGGACCTCGCCGAGGTGGCGGCAACTTTCTCCAGGGCAATCCCGAACTGCTATATCAGCCTGGTCACCAACGGCCTCATGCCGAGCCTCACCCTGCGCCGCATCGAGCAGATCCTTTCCAAGACCACCAACGAAATCTGGATGAATGTGTCGATCGACAGCTTGGACGAAAGCTACAACGATGTGCGGGGAATTCCGGGCGGCGAACGGAAGATCCAGGAGACCGCCGAGGGCTTGGTGGAACGCGCCCGAACCGAGGCGCGTCTCAAGGTGGGCATCCTCTATACCCTGATGCCCGAGAACATTCACCAGGCCCTTCCGGTGCTGCAATACGCCCAGCGCCTCGGCGTGCAGTTCACCCTCAATGTGATCAACGGGGGGGATGTGTTTTACCAACAGAAGCCGGACACCACGATGGCATGGTATCGGGAACATCTCGCGGAGATCAAGGCGCTCTTCGCGGAATTGGCCGCTGCGGGGTATGACCGTCCGCTGGCGCGCAAGCTCATGGATGTGTTTCCGCAATACCTGGAGGAGCGGCCGCGCCGCCCGGTGGCCTGCTTTTCCGGGTTCACCAGCTGCTTCATCGGTCCCTTTGGGGATGTCTACACCTGTGTGCCCGCGAGCGAGGCTTACCGCATGGGGAGCCTCAAGGAGAACCGTTTCGATGAGATCTGGACCTCTGAGCGCGCGCGAACAGTCCGTGAGGCGGTGAACCGTCACGAGTGCAACTGTCTGCTGACCTGCGAGACCACCAACAGCCTCAAGTTTTCGCCGAGCTTCCTGTTGGAGAGAGCGCGGGACCGCCTGGTGAACGGGAAACGCCCCCCCGTGTTAATCCCGCCAGGATAGGAGCTCCACCTCCACCTTCGCGCCTTCCTCCAGTCGGTCTTCCTCCAACGGGAAACGGATCAGGCAATTGGCCTCCGCCAGGCCGCCAAGCATGTGGGAGCCTTGACCCTCCAGAGGTGTTGCCACCAGCTCCCCGCGCTCCTCGCGCAAGCGCGCGCGGACCCATTCCATCCGCCCCGGCTTCTTGCGCGCCTCGCGCGCGAGACGGGCCGAGATCGAGACCGGGGATTCCCTCCGATATCCCCGGAGTCGCGCGAGCGCGGGTTTCACCAGTTGGTGGAAGGAAAGCAGCGCGGCCACCGGATTCCCGGGGAGTCCAAAGACCAAGTGGCTGTGGCGGAACTTCCGTCGCACCCCGAAATAGTTCGGCATGCCGGGCTTGATCGCCAGCCGCCAATAGATGGTCTTGACCTCGAGCTCGGAGAGCGCTTCCTTGACCAGGTCGTAATCGCCCACGGAGACCCCGCCGACCGTGATCAGGACATCCGAGTCCTCCAACGCCGAACCAAGGGCCTCCCGTGTCGCATCGCGGTCATCGCGGAGGTGGAGGATGGTGGGGGGCTCGAGTCCGAACTCCTGAATCGCCGCCGAAAGCGCTAAGGAGTTCGAATCGTAAATCTGGCCCCGGCGGAGCCGGGTTCCCGGCGGGATCAGTTCATCCCCGGTGACCGCCAGGGTCACGGTCGGCGCTCGATGCACACGGACATGCGCGCGCCCGAAACCGGCCAGAAGCCCAAGCACCGGGGGTGTGATCCGCGCGCCCGCGGGGAACACGACCGCCCCCCGACGAAACTCCTCCCCCCGATAGCGGACATTCTCCCCCTCGGCCACCGGTCGCGTCACCAGAATCGAGTCCCCCTCCTCGCGGACCGCTTCCTTCATGAGAACCGCGTCCGCGCCGCGAGGGAGCTTCCCGCCCGTGAAGATCTTGATCGCGCCCCGCAAGGGCTGGCTGGGGGACTCGTACTGGCCCGCGCGGACCATGCCGGAGATCCGGAGGCGAATCGGCAAACCCTCGACCGCCGAGACGGTGTCGGCCGCGAACACGGCGTAGCCATCCACCGCCGACTGGGTGAAAAGGGGAATGTCCTGACTCGCCACAAGGGGGTCGGCTAGAACCTTGCCATGAACCGCCTCGAGCGGAAGACGCACACTCGGCAGCGGTTTGGCGTGAGCCTCAATCAGCTCCAAGGCTTCCGGGAGTGATATCAACGGAACCCTCCTTATAGGCGGTCGGCGATTTGAGGGCCGACCTTGCGGTCCACCCAGATGGCAAGCGCGAAGAGCAGGGCGATCTCCACGATCGCGACCCCCACGAACAAGTGGGGGACCCCGATCCAGCCCATGCCGGTGGTTTCATGGACCAGGAGCAGCTGCTGCCTAAGCGCGAGCAGTGGGGTGAGCGGATTGAGGAGATACAGAAACGAGAGATGGTAAGTGGAGAGCTTCCCCAAGGCCATTCCCACCGGATAGATGATCGGAGAGGCGTAGAAGCCGACCATCAGCGCGATTTCGAGAATCTGCAAGGTGTCGCGCGCGAGCACCTGGAGGGAGGCCAAGAGCCAGATCAACGCGGCGGCGAGGCCCAGTTCGGCCAGGCTGATCGGAACCAGCCAGAGGAGTTTCGGCTCCCAACCGTGGGCCCCGGCCAATCCCAAGATCACCACCAAGGCGGCCTGGGCGAGGAGATAGTGGATCCAGTGGGAGACCGCGGTGGAGATCGGCAGCGCGGGAATCCAGAACGCGGCGCGGGTGATCAGGTGCTGGTGGCTCAGGTAAGCGGTGGCCCCCTGAAGGAGCGCGCCCGCGAGAAACCCCCAGGTGATGATCCCCACCGCCAGGAACGTGCCATAGTTCACCGTTTCGGGTAGTCCGGTCATCCCCCCGCGCAATCCGAGGAGTTTCTCGAAGACCATATAGAAGAGCACAATCTGCGCGCACGGCTTGGCCAGCGACCAAAGGAACCCCAGCGAGGTGAAGCGATAGCGCAACCCGAGGTCGCGGCGGATCAGTTGTTTGACCAGGGACAGGGTTGGCGTCATGCGCATCCGATTCGGGAGATGATCCTACATCCGAAGCCACTTTGGGGGATATGGGGGCGGCTCACAGGTTCACCGGAAGCCGCGCGGGATGGACCGCGAGCTCCAGGAGAGCGTAGAGGAGGTAGGCCACCCCATCCGTCGCCTCGTAGTAGGGTTTGGCGGGGTGCCCCTTGAACCAGCCGTTCTCATAAAGCTTTTCGATGGCGTCATCGGCGAGTTGCAGCGCGGTGTCCAGGTCCTCCGGGTTTCCGGTGGTTTGGTGGAGGTTCAGAAAGAAGGATATCGAGCGCCCATAGTTTTCGGCGTAGGTCCCGCCCGCGCCCTCGGCGCTCGGAAGCGCATCGGCGGTTTCCTGGCGCCAACGCCTCCCCATGCCCGGCGGCAGCGCCTTGCGGATCTCGGCGGCCCAATTCCTCGCGGCCACAAGCGCGGTGGGATCGCCGGTCACCTGGTAGGCATACATGGTCGCCTGGGCCGCCTCGACCGGGAACTCGTACGAGAACATGACCGTGCGCCAGATGTCCACATACCCGGTGGGTTTCCAGATGTCGTACCCCGGCCCTTTCTCCTGGTCGCGGATCGGGGTCCCATCCAGCGCGAGCATGGCGTGGTGGCGGCCCGCTTCGGGATCCCAGCCGAAGCGTTCATACGCCGCGATGTAGGCCAGGGCGATGTCCTTGAAATGCGCCTCATGGCTCAGCTCATAAGCCTTGAGCAGGCAGGCCACATGCGGCCCGGTGACCGTGGTGAAGCAATGGTGGGCATCGTAACGGTCCCCCGTGGAGGGAGCGTCCGGAGCCAGGTTCGTGGTTGGGTTTCGGGCGTTCCAGTGACGGTCCGCGATCTTCCTGGCCCAATCCAGATGGCGGGGATCCCCGGTCTTGGAATGGAGAAACGCGAAGGCGTGCAGGAAGGAGCCGCCGGAGAAGGCGAAGTCGCAGCCCCGGCTCTTGTCGTCGTGACGGTTGTGCTCGCCGGTCTCGCGGTCCACCAGGTGCCACTCCCAGATCCCCTCGATCTCCTTCCGGACCCCCTCCGGGGTCACCTTCCACATCCGGTCCCAATTCGCGCACAGGACCAGGATTTCATGGGGACCCTTGCCGTCCTGATCGCCGCCGGGGCGATCCTCGTAGGCGTCGTAAAAAATGTGCGTTCCCCAGGCCAGCAGGCCGTTGTCCTTGATGGAACGCTCGAAATAGACCCGGATGTAATCCTCGGCCGCGTGGGCGTAGCGGGGATTGTCCGTGAGCTCCGAGAAGGCGAATAAGGTCCGGACCAAGGGTTGATCATCCCACAGGTCGGCGCCCGCTGGGTTCCTGCGGTGGAGACGTCCCTCGCTGCGGATCAGGCCATCCAGGACAAGCGGTTCCTTGGGGGACTCCCCGGTGCGGATGTCGAGGATGCTCATCAGCATCGGAGTGTGGACAGGACCATACCGGTCGGTTCCGAACTCCAAGAGCTTGTCGAGGCAGGATTTCACCGCATCGCGATAGCGCGCGGCCTTCTCCGGCTCGATGGGGCCCGCGAAGGCGATGGGCATCCCCACAAGGAGGGGGAAGAACAGAAGACCGAGGAGCCGTTTCATGATGAGGGTGGCGATTTCATCCGGTAAGCGTGAAGGCGCTCCCCTTCCCATTCAAGGGTGGCCTCCGGAACCGTGTCAAAGGTGAGAAACAGGTAATCGGTCTCTTCCGGGGGCGCGGGACCATCGTGGATGTTGGGAAACCCGGTGAAGAACTTGACATAGCGCCTCAGGTAGTCCACGTGGGGAGTCCATTGGGTGTAAATGGGAGTCTCCCGCCACCTTCCTGTCTCGACCTCCCGGCAGAAGGCATGGATGTCCGAAAAGCCCATCCTCTCATGGGACTCCCTTGGAGCCCCGATGCACACACCCCAGGCATGGCAGGCCACAACCAGACTCAGGATCAGCGGCAGGGCAACCGCGATGGCCCGATAACGGAGGCAGAGGTTGACCGCCACGAAGGATACCGAGGCGGTGAGGAGCGCGACTTGCCGGCCGGGCAGGGCATTCATCTGCATGTAGACATCCAGCGCCGGAGCATTTGAGAAGTAACCCCCGAGTTCGGCGAGCTGTTTCCAGAGCTTCGGCCACAGGAGGGGTTGCGCGAAGAGGATCGAAAGCGCCGCCGTGACGCGGACACACTGGGAGGCCGATAGTGTGCAGCCCAGCAGAGCCTTGGCCGCGAAGGGGATGAGAACCAGGTTGGAGTAGACCGCGTAGCGGAGCACCGGGCGCGCGCCTTCATCGGGAAGGAAGCGCGCCACAAACAGCGAGACAGCGATCAGCAGAAACCCGGAGCAGAGGGCGGTGAAACGCGCAAGAAGGTTATCGCTGTTGGGATCGCCGGATGGTTCACCGGAGGCGGCTCCGTGTCCACGGTCTCGAAAGCACAGCCACAGACCGAGGATCCCAAGGGTGGGGAGGAGTAGGGCGCCCTCCATCCACAGCGCGGTGGCGTGGAGGAAGATCTGATAGAGGCCGCGAGGGACCAGTTGGAGGAGTGTGGGCGTGTTCTCCAGGTTGGGGAGATAAGTGAGCGCGTTCCCGCTCATCGAGATGTAGCCCAGCTTCCACCACACCAGTCCGGCCAGGATCGCACCGAGGATTCCGACCTGGAGAAGCCGCGCCCACGAGACGAGTTCCCTTGGTCGGGTAAGTCCGGCAAGCAGAAGGAGCGAAGGGACGGTGAACAGCCCTTGGGGCCTGGAGAGCAGCGCCAGTCCCGCGGCGACTCCCGCCGCGGCGACCTTCCACTTGGTGGGGGCGACCAATAGCTCCGCGAGCAGCCAGAAAAGCCACAGGAACACGGGAATCGCGACCGCCTCGCTCATCGTCCAGCTGGAATAGATCGAAGCCGGATAGACCGCGAACAGGGTTGCCGAAAGGAGGCCCACCCACGCCCCGCCCAAGGCTCTCCCCAGGAAGAAGAGTGGGAACAGGCCGGAGAAGTAATAGGCCGCGCTGAGGATCAATTGGGTGTAGACAATCGCCATGTAATCCGAGAAGAGGCCGCTCGGGAGGAGGGATAGCGGATAAAGCGGAGAGACCCGGAAGTGATTCTCAAGCCGGAAGGGGCTTTCCCTTAAGAGCCCCCAGAACAGCCCCTTGTAGAAGAAGGAATCCCAGGTCACCAGGTGCCAGTGTTCGTGCTGGACCCAAGCCAGGAGGGCATAGACGAGGATGCACGCGGCATACAAGCCGAGGAGGAGCGCGAGGGCTCGGTTCTTCATGGGGCGCAAGGATGCGGGAATGAAAAGCGTGTTGGCAAGGGCAGGGGGGAGACAAGTCCACGCGCCGCTTCGAGCCATCCCCCTTGCACTGAGTCCCGCTCGCGCATTGGAACGGGGCGCACAAACGACCTAGACCGGGGCATAGCGCCGGGCTATACTTATTCTGATTGGGGCCTCTCGCGCCGGTTCGAGGGAGGATCCACGCGCCAGCGGGGTGGGTCCGTCGTTCCCGTGCAAACGGGAATCCAGGGTTTCGGATCGGCCCAATGGATACGCGCCTTCGCGGGTATGACAATGCGCGTGGACGAACTCTATGACAGCACCGGCAACGGACTCACGGAAGACGACGCCTGGCGGAGGTTGGAGGTGAACACGCACGGGCCGGGGACCCTGGGGGCGCTGCTCGGCAAACGGGTGTACACCTACGCCGAGCCGGATGATTCGACCCCCTCCGGGCAGAACGACTTCACCTACACCTACGACGCGGTGGGGAACGTGGTGGCGGTGTACAACGCGAACTCCACCAATCGCGGCAACGAACTGTATTACTTCAGTCAGGACGCATTCGGGAACGAACTCTCCAACGACGGCAACCTTCCCACCTGGCAACGGGTCAACCTCCTCGGCGGCTCGCAGTGGGCCATCGCCCGCACCGCAGGCATCGCGGAACACCAGACGGGGAAATGGATCGATCCGTTCACGGGGTTATATTATTTCCACGCTCGCTGGCTGGATGCGGGGGTGGGGAGGTTTGTGGGGCGGGATCCGGTGAGAGGATATGGCGGACATGTCTATTCCCTGGCCTATAGTAACCCTACAAGGAACTCGGATCCGACTGGAATGTGTGTAGGATGCGCTAGCAGCGGGTTGGGTGGCGGATGGAGGCCGCCTGTCCCACCCATACCACCTCCACCCCCACCACCACCCCCCCCTCCACCACCGTCTCGTGGCTGCGATAATCTCAAGTGGTCTGTATATGACAATCCACCTACGTTCCCATCCGATGCGTGTCGGCACAAGCAGCATTGCTATGCCTGCTGTATGATTCGTTTTTGCACTTGTCCTATGTTTGGGACGATCGGCGGCTACTTTGCGCAGGTCTGGAGAGAGGGGGGGAATATGTTTCCCCCCTATGGATCGGACGCGGCAAATGACTATAGCGCTTGTTGGTACGGGATGTTTGGTGCGGAGGTTATTGCTCAGAATCGCTCACGTGGAAACGCAAACAGTTTTTGCAGTGGGTTCTGTAGCACTGCCCCCCATCTCGATTCCGGTGATCAATGTACGGAACAATGATCAAATATCAGCCACATTCAATCAGTGTTGGCCTGTGGTTACTTTTTGTCACCGCAGGATGCGAAGAAGGACATAACTTAGCATCTCGTTGCCTTGAAGAGCACAGCGACGTCGTGACAGCATTGTCCCTCCATCCGACTGAGGGGACCCTGGTTTCAAGTAGCTGGGACGGTAAGGTGTGTTTATGGAATCTGAGGAATTCAGCACTGCGAGTGGCTCTGAAAGGCCATAAAGCGGAAACATATATCAATTGCGCCAAATTCGGCGTGACTGGGAGTTTATTTGCCACGGGTGGGGATGACGGAAATGTCCTTCTCTGGTCGTCAATGGATGCAAAGCAAGTTGCAACGCTCGATGCAGGAATACCATGGGCAGTGTCGTGCTTGGCTATGCATGAGGGGTCTGGGCTTCTGCTCGCGGGCTATGCAAATGGGACAGTTGTAATTTGGAATATTGAAACCCTTGCTGAGCAGGCTAGAGTGTCATTTCATTCCGATGACGTTACAGCCATAACATTCTCTTCAGACGGTACGAGTGGAATCTCTGGAGGCGATGATGGGTGTTTGGTATGTTGGAATCTCCGATCACGCGACATTATAGCCCGTACAGAATTGGCAGGCCCAATTACCGATATTGTCTTGATACCGGATGTGACTACATGTCTGGTGACTGCGTACGCTGGTAATGTTTACATTTTGGATCCGTCATCCACCGATGGTTCGCCACCATTGGCAAAGCTAGACGCAACGAGCGTACATTGTGACGTCGCGAAAGGTGGTAGCATGGCTCTCCTGGGGTTAAACCAGAGTGGTCTTATTCATACCAAAGGGACTGTGCTCCTTTTTGACCTACGCAACAGGTCCATCTTGCGAACGCTTGGAACGGTGCCTGGAGGTGTTAGAGACGTTGCCATTTCCGCTGACGCCTCCCTGGCGTTTGCTGCGGGTGGAGACTTTGTGGCAGGCGACTATCGTGTACGAGAATGGGTTCTGAAGAACCACGAGTGAACTTCAAATGAAGCCACGTATAGTGCGAACGAAGAATACGGTCGGAAACCGCACCTCCATGCAGACGGTCAACAAGAACGGGACGATCACCGAGGACCTCACCTGGACCTTGGAGTACAACGGCCTGAACCAACTCGACCGGCGCTTCAGCGGGGCCTCCTGGACCGGGGCCAACGGCGACACGCGGATCGACTACGCCTACGACACCAACGGCAACCTCACCCAGGCGCTCAAGGAGACCAAGGTGGGCGGGGTCTGGAGCCAGGCGGAGAAGTGGGACTACACTTGGAATGTGCGGGACCAGCTCATCCGCGCGGTGAAGTACACGACCGGAGCGAACAATGTCGGGTCAGTCGAGTACGAGTACTGCCTGTCCTGCGACGGGGCGCTGTCGCCCTCACCCCCCGCCCTCTCCCGCGTGCGAGAGAGGGGGCCTACTGCTGGGCCGAGAATCCTCTCTCGGCCCATAGGAGCCGGGGCGGATTCCCATTCCCATACCGCCCGGCGCGAGAAAGGATTCACGCGCCAGCGGGGGTTCTCGGTGTCCGCCAGTATGAGTCAACGTTCCCTCCACCCACCCCACCCCAGCCCCCCTTCGGTGTCCTTTTTATGAGTCCATTCGACCCTCAGTCTGCGGCGGACTCCAAGCCTTGTTTCCCGCCGCCGAGCTGCGAAAATCCCCCTTGAGTCTCACGACCGAGTCGCCTTTCGCGGCCTCGGTCCAAGGAAAGTCCCTGTTCATGAAGATTTTAAGTCAGTTTGGACGCGGGCTGCGCCAGGCGGTCCGCTGGGTGTTTCGGGAAAAACCCGCCAATCAGCTCCTCCCCTTCGAGGAAGTGCGCAGATCCCTTGAGGCGGTCCAGGAACGCCGCCTCGGGTACCGGGTGGTGCCCCTCGACCGGATCATCGGAAGCGTGGGGCGGTACAAGGATTTCAACGCCGAGTTCCATGTGGAGGAGCACCTCGACCGCGGACGGCTCTCGAAGGTCAAGGACCTCATGCAGCGCGAGGAGCCGCTGCCGCCGGTCAAGCTCTACAAGATCGGCGACGCCTATTTCGTGCTGGACGGCAACCACCGGATCGCGGCCGCCAAGGAACTCGACAAGGAGTTTGTGGACGCCGAGGTGACCGAATGCGTGGTTCCGATCCCCTTCCAGGTCGGGGATGAGGAGCCCAAGGACGCGATCCTCGACGCCGAGTACCGTCTGTTTCTCCAGAAGACCCGCCTCGACCGGCTCCGCCCCAGGCACCCGGCGATCCGCTTCTCCACCCATGGCCGCTACGCGGTCCTGCTTCGTCACATCGAGGAGCACCGTTACTTCCAGGGAATCGAGCGCAAGCGCGCGGTGTCGATGGATGAGGCGGTGATCTCGTGGTACGACACGATCTGGACCCCGATGGTGCTGCTGATCGAGAAACACGGAATCCTCGAGCGCTTTCCGGGTCGCACCGACGGGGACCTGTACATCTTCGTGATGAACCACCGCTGGATGCTCAGCCAAGAGGCGGGGAGGGATGTCGGGCCGGAGGAGGCGGTGCTCCATTTTCTGGTGGAGGGACCCTGCCCGGCGGGGGTGTGATGGAGTGACCGGTCATGAGGAAACTCAGGGTCTATGTGGACACTTCAGTGATGGGAGGATGCTTCGACCCGGAATTCTCCGCGGCGAGCAAAGCGCTCATGGAGATGATACGGACCGGAGAGGTTGTTTTGATTGCTTCCGACCTTCTCGCGATTGAATTGTCCGGCGCCCCCCCTAACATTCGCGATCTGGTCGCGGGTCTGCCGAAGGCAAATGTGGAAACGGTCTCCATGAACGAAGAGACGGAGCGGCTGCGCGATGCTTACCTCCGCTCCGGGGTCGTCGGCCAGGCCTCCGCGAGCGATGCCCACCACATTGCCATTGCGACCGTCCACCACGCTGACATGATCGTAAGCTGGAATTTCAAGCATATTGTTCACCACGACAGAATTCGCGGTTATAATGCGGTGAACCTCATGGAGAACTACCCCCAATCGCCATCCATTCGCCCCCGGAGGTGATATGAAATGCCGGAAAAAGCCTTCGACTGTGTGAAGCTCAAGAGTCAGTTACAGCTCCATCTGGCGGATGAGTGGGCCGGTCTGACCGACGCGGAAATCCGTCAAAGGGTTTCAGATCACTTGGCGCGCTCCGAGGATCCGGTTTCACGCTGGTGGCGAGAGGCATTAAGGAAGGAGTCCGCCTCCGTTTCCTGACAGGAGGAAGCAGAGCGGCGGAGTGCTCCCCTCATCCCGCTTCACACCACCCTGTTCAACAGCGCATCGACCGCCAGACCGCGCGTTCCATCCGTCCGGGAAAACGCCCCAAGCTGCGCGATCCGGTTGCCGCCCTGGGCGCGCTCCGAGACATCGCGGAAGAGCAGGTCGATCGACTGGATTCCGACATCGAGCAGCGTGGAAAGCGGCGCGCCCGCGCCGGTGAAGACCCGCAACAGATCGAAGACCGTGTCCTTGGGATCGATCACTCCATCCCCGTTGGAATCGAACTTGGCGAGCTCCAAAAAGCCGTTCGCGGCTCCGTTCTGATCCCCGAAGAGCTCGCTCCCGCTGTCGATCGCGCCGTTTCGGTTCCGGTCCAAGGCCAGGAAGGCATCGCCCCCCGTGACTGTCGCGGTCCGTTCGGCGGCTCCATCGGCATCCAGGTCGAACAGGATCCCCTCCAGGGCGCTGGTGAGCTCGATTCCATCTCCATCCAGGTCCAGGACAATCGGGTCGCTGGCCTGGCCGGAGGAAAACTCGACCGTGGTGGACTCGAAGGAAACCTCAAACGAGGCGGAGACCTGGGTGGTCTTGAGCGAGAATGATTGCGGGCCCCCGGTGCTCTGGCCCTCAAGTGGCGGCGGGGCCTCCGCGCTCTCGACCGGCGCGGCGGTTTCCGCGGTCGTTCCAAAGCCCTTCAGGAATTTCTCGAGGTTCGCGATAAACTCCTTGAAGCGTTCATCATCTCCAAACAGGGTTTCGAGCAGGGTGACAAAACCGCCGAGAGTTCCATCCCCCGCCAGAGCATCCAGGTCGAGGCCCTCGAGCCCACTAAGGCCCCCCTCGCCGGCATTCAACGAAAGACTGGCGGCGCTGAAAGACAGATCGATGCTGATCGAGGCGCGGATACGTTCCGCCCGGAAACGATCCACCACCTGCCGCGCGGTCGCGCCCAGGTCCGCCACCGGGTTCCCGGCGCGCGCGCGCCCGGTCTCGATCAAGGCCTGCTCGAACTCAGCCGACACGCGCACGGAAAGATTCAGGTTGGTCAACGAGCCGAGGAGATTTGTCCCCTCCTCCCCGGAAGTGGCCTCCAGGGTTGCTTGGCTGAAAGAAAGATCGAAGGAAGCCGCCAAGGAGGTCCTGGAGAATTGATAGGTCCCATCCGGAGCGAGCTCGAATCCACCCTGCCCGGCGGGGACTGTCGCAGTGTTCGCCTTTCCAATATCCAACAGATCTTGAATGGCGCTCGGAGTAGTCGGGGAGGCGGGTTGGCCTTTTCGGCCATCCCGGATGGCGTCGCTATCGTTCCGGAAGAAATCGTTCAGAAACGGGCGTAGGGAACCTCCCAAAGGAAGGGATACTGTGGGCACCGAAAGTCCTTGAGCCATCCTTGGCCACCGACCTTTCCGCGAACCTTGTCGGAGGGGGCCCTGCATCCGTGCCGGGACACCACCTCCCGTTCGGAGATTCCCTGGCCTCATGGAGAAACCGGGGAATCCACGTTATGTCGGTGCGAGAATAGACAAGAACAAGTTGAATGTCAAGACTATAAATTAACACTCGAAAAAGATTTTTGCATGATTCTGTCTCCCTTTATCCTCAACGCTTTAACCCCTGTTCAGGCAGGGAGTTCCGATAGGAATCCGCGAACAGACCGATCTTCTCAAGGGGCAGCGGCTTGAAGCCGGTTGAGAGCGCGGGAGCGTTCGGCTTGAGGTGGAAGTCCAAGGCCTCAATGTCCACGAAGCCGGGGTCCCCCTCGGTCCAGTTGTCACGGAGATCGACCACCTTGTCGGTGAGGCCATCAAGCAGGTCCAGCCACCTTCCCCCGAAAGAGATGTTGCGGAGGATCTTGTTCCCCTTGGCAAGCGCCGGTTCATCTTCGTAGAGAGTCAAAAGCTCCGGGTAGCGCTCGCTGTAGGGCGGCTCCTTGTAGTTCATGTCGGCGAGACGGTCGGTGAGGGTGGTGGTCTCGCCGCTGAAGTAATTCTTGGCCCATCCGAGTCCCCGCGAGTCCACATGCACGGCAGGGGTGCATTCCACGAACACATTGTTCTCGACCAGGTTGTCGCGCCCGCCGCCGATCAAGACCGCGCGCCCCGCTTTGTAGCAGAGGTTCCCATACACCGTGGTCCCGCTGCTCCAATCATCCAGATAGACCGCCATGGCTTCGATAAACCCCTCGACCCCGGAAAGCCCGCCGAGGTGGTGAAAGAGGTTGAAGCGCACGATGTTTCCGCGTTGGGTCCAATCGCGGCCCATGTAAAAGGCCCCGACATCCCCCGTGTCCTGGCACACATGGTGAATTTCGTTGAGCTCAATCAAATGCTCGTTGCCGTGCAGCATGATCGCGTTGTGGGGCCCATCATGGATCAGGTTGTGCGCCACCCGGTCGCCCACTCCGGAGACCGAAACCGCGGGCCGATAGGTCGGGCACCAGCGGCTGTAGTGGTGGATGTGGTTGTTGACCACCTCGCTGTTGCCGGGGGTGAGTGTCTTGCGGTCGCCGGAGTTGATCGAAAAGCCGCCATCCCCCGTGTTCCAGACATCGCAGCTCGTGATGGTGTGGTTCGATCCCCCGGAAAAAGAGGCGGCGGAGTTGCCGATGTTCTTGAACGCACACCCCGCGAGACGAACATGATCCCCGTCGGTGACTGTCACCGCGGTTCCGCGATTGCCCTGGAGGGTCACTTTTTCAATCGAGATGTGAGCTGCGTTTTCCAGGACCAGAAGCTTCTCGGTGAGGGATACAAACGCCTCCCCGGCCTCAATCGGGGAGGGTGGCCAGAAATAGAGGGTCCCGGTGGAGCGCTCCAGATACCACTCGCCTGCTTGGTCGATCTCCTCCAAGAGATTCAGGGCGCGAAAGCGCTTGCCTTTCTTGTACCCGTAGACCCCATGCGGCTCGACCGTGGCGATCTCTTTCTTCGCGGTGTCGATGGCGCCGACCTTCACATAGGAGTCGGCCCAGTCCCAGGTCCAGTAGCCGTGAATCCAAGGGTCGGTGGCGCTCTTCCAGCGCTCGGGGCGGTCCCCTTCATAGAGGAACTTTCCGCTCGTGGCGCCGTCGGGAACATCGGCGATCTTCACCCAGCCCTCGTTCGGCCAGCGCGCGAGGGTCATCGGCTCATCGTTGAAGAACAGCTCCAGCCCAGCCGGATGAATCGGCTGCCCAAAGCCGCGGGACTTGAGCTCCCCATAGTCCGTGATTCCCTGCTCCTTGAGGTTGGTTTCAAGAACCTGCCCCCGCGCCTCTTCGGGAAGACGGTCGAGAACGGACGGATCGGTGGTTACTCGAAAACCCCGAATCCGTTTCGCGCCGGTGAGGATCGCCCGTTGCCCGGGGTGGGACTTGATCCGGATGGGTGAATCCTCACTCCCGCTCTCGGATGCGCCGAACACCACCGCTTCGGCGAGAAAGTGTTCGCCACCCATGAGCCAGAGGAGGCGCTCCCCCTTGCGCGCGGTTGGGTCGGATTGAAGTTGACGAACCTCATCACGGGCCCGCGCGAGGGTGGCGAAGGGGCCGTTGGTCCTGGCCGGGTATGGGCTGGAAATCTTGCCGCTCCAGGCATCGTTGCCCGATGGGGAGATGAAAAACTCGTAGGGGGCGGAAACGGCCGGCGAAATAACCAAGAGGAGGGCGGGAAGAAGTGCGACGGCTTTCATGAGAGGGACCTCCGGCGACTGGGGTGGATCTCGGACTGGTGGGAGGATATCGGAATGTGTCGGAAAACGGAAACCGTGCCTCCCCACGGATGTTGCCGGCGCGAGTCTCAGGCCGGTTCGAGTCGCGCGTATTTTTGGATCAGGGTCTTCGGGCCGACGATTTTGAAGTCCACGGTCACCCGCCAGGTCGGCTCCTCCCCCTCGACCGAGAGGACCCTGCCGATCCCGAAAGTCCGGTGGCGGACCTGTTTACCCGGATGGAGAAACGCGGGCGCCTCGCGCGAGCCGCGCGGCGGCTTGGGTGGCGCGCTTGCGGGAACCGCCCCCGGCGGAGAAGTCACGGTTCTTGGCGCGCCCATGCCTCGCGGAGGTCGGTTTGAAAACCGCCCGCGGGTGGCCCAATTCCCAATTTGGCTGTGTGTCCTCGATCCCGAGGCCGAAGTTTCCCGGCGGCCCCACCCCAAAGATTGGGTAAGAGCCTCGGGGATTTCCGCGAGGAATCGTGAAGGCGCGCTGGCTCCCATGCTGCCGTAAATCTTGCGGGAAAAGGCGTGGCTCAGGACCAAGCGGTCCTTGGCGCGGGTCATCCCGACATAGCAAAGCCGCCGCTCCTCCTCCAGCTCCTCCGCGCCTTGGGAGGACTGCGCGTGCGGGAACAGCCCTTCCTCCATGCCGGTCATGAACACGCGTTTGAACTCCAGCCCTTTGGCGGCATGAAGGGTCATCAGGGAAACCGCCTCGCGCGGCCCTTCCTCCTCCTCGCTGTCGGCCTCCAAGGTCACCCGTTCGAGAAACACCTCCAGCTTTCGTGCTCGAGAAAGGGCCTGTTCGCCGCCGCCGTTCTCCCAGGGTCGGGCGACCTCGAAGGTGATCGAGCTCTCCGCCGCGATGAGCGCGGTCACCAACTCGTGCACATTCTCGATTCGCGAATCCGCTTTGGCCTCTTCCTCCTTGCGGAGCGCATCCTCGAACTCGGTCTCCTCGATGATGCGGCGGAGCGTGTCCGCGAGCGGGCGCTCCTCCAGGCCGACTGTCCAGCGGTTGATCCACAGGCACACGGCCTGAAGCTTTTGCGCTCCGCTCGCGCCGATCTCGGGGAAGTTCGCGGCAGCCTTGGCGGCCTCGAACAACGAGACCCGCAGCGCCCCCGCCTTGGCCTGCAATTGGCGTAGGGTGGTCTCTCCGATTCCCCGGCGCGGGTAGTTCACAATTCGCAGGAACGCGAGGTCATCATGGGGCTGCACAAGCAGGCGAAGGTAAGACAGCAGGGTCTTGATCTCCTTCCGCTGGTAGAACGCCAAGCCCCCCACCACCCGGTAGGGGATCTCCGCGCGGACCAACGCCTCCTCCAGGACACGGGACTGCGCGTTGGTCCGGTAAAGCACCGAGATTTCCCGCGCGGGGACCTCCTCCCGGAGCGCTTCCGCGATCAGCTCGGCCACGCGCCGCGCCTCGTCTTCTTCGTTTTCGACCGACAGCAGTCCCACGGGCGCCCCTTCCTCCCGTTCGGTGAAGAGCTCCTTGCCGTGACGGTCCCTGTTGTTGGAGATGACAGCCTGCGCGGCCTTGATGATCTGGGTGGTCGAGCGGTAGTTGCGCTCCAGGCGGATGATCCGCAGATCCGGATAGACCTTGGGGAGTTGCAGGATGTTTTCGAATTGCGCGCCGCGCCAGCGGTAGATCGACTGATCATCATCCCCCACCACGCACAAGTCTCGACGCGGCTCCGCCAGGATCTTGGTGAGCGAATCCTGCGGCTCGTTCGTGTCCTGGTACTCATCCACGATGACATGCTCGAACTGGTTCTGATATTGGCCCTTGAGGTCTTCGTGCTCGGTGAACAGGCGCAGGGCGTTCAGCAGCAGATCGTCGAAATCCATCGCCCCGGCATCCTTGAGGGCGGCGAGATAGCGTTCATAGATCTCCGCCAGGTGCGAGTCCTCGGCCTTGCGACCCCGCGCAGCCATCATCTCCGGGGTGATCAGATGGTTCTTGGCATGGGAGATTCTCGATTGGACCTTCGCGGGCTGCCATTTCTCGGAGTCCCAGTTGAGGTTCATCACCACCTTTCGGATCAGGCTGCGCTGCTCATCCGTGTCGTAGATGGTGAACTCTCGGGGGTAGCCGAGACGGTCGGCGTGGCGCCGCAAGAGCCGCGCGCACATGGCGTGAAAGGTCCCGATCCAAAGCCCGCGCGAGCGCTCCCCCGCCATCGCCGCGATCCGCTCAGTCATTTCACGGGCCGCCTTGTTCGTGAAGGTGACCGCCAAAATCCTCCCGGCGGGAACGCCTCGGTCCAGGATCAACCGCGCGATCCGGAAAGTGACCACGCGGGTCTTGCCGCTGCCCGCGCCGGCCAGCACAAGCAGGGGGGAGCCTTCATGGAGCACGGCCTCGCGTTGCGGGGGATTGAGGTCATCGAGGGGGACTTGATTCATGTCCGGGCGACTATAGGGCGGCGCTCAAGGTGATTCCAGCAAGACGCTCGCCACCGCGCGCTCAATCAAGGCGACAGCCACGATGGCCGCGAGCTCCGTTCTCAAGACGCGCGGGCCGATCCCCAGCGGATTGACCGAGTTCCCTTCAAACAAAGACCTTTCCCGGGCACTCCAGCCCCCCTCAGGCCCAATCAACACAGCTACTTCCTCATCCGGCCGGAAGCGAAGGGCCACCTCCAGCAAATCGCGCCCGCCGCGCTCCTCCAGAAAAACCGCGCCGTTCCCACCCGGCGAAAGCGCCGCAAGCGCTTGCTCCAGGCCCGGAAGCACGTCCAGGATTTCCGGCGGTGTGCTCCTCCGCGATTGGCGGCAGGCCTCACGCGCGATCAAGTGGAGTCGTTCGGCGAGACGTGGATTCGAGCGCTGGGCCACGGAATGGTCTCCGACAAACGGGATGATCCGAGTCACCCCCAACGCGGTGGTCGCCTCCACAATCTCCTCCAGCTTCTTCCCCTTGCCCACCGCGACCGCAAGGGTAATCGGCAGGGACGGCGCCGTGCGCGAAACAAGCCGCTCCCGCACGTGAAGGACCACGCTTTCCTCCCCAAAACCCTCCACTTCACACGCCAGCTCCACTTCCCCCTGACCGAATAGGACCACCTCCTGACCAGGCTGAAGGCGCAGCACATGCGCGAGGTAATGCCACTCCTCACGTCCCAGGGTGACACGCTCGCCTTGGACCTGGCCGGGGAAATAGATGCGGATCTGTCGCGGCATGGCGCTGGAATGGTCCCCTCGGATCACCCCTCCTCTCAGAGTAACCTACCAAGTATCCTCAGAGCGACCAAGCGGAAGGCATTTCTCCGCCCACTTCCATGATCCCTGTTCGCCTTCATCGAATCGCATTCGCGCTCTTGATCTTGCACCAGAGCGCGCTTTCCGCGAGCGCCACGCCCCCCACACGAGCCCTTTCGCAGGTCCCCAGCATTACCGAAATCCTCTTCGCGCTCGACCTGGATGACCGCATCGTCGGGGTATCCACCTTCTGCCGGTTTCCACCCGAAGCCCTCCAGAAGCCCAAGATCGGGGGACTGCACGACAGCGACCTGGAGCGGATCCTGGCCCTTCAGCCGGACTGGGCGGCGCTGTTCCACGGGCAGAGCAAAATCGGGGATGTCCTCACCGCGCGCGGCTGCCGGGTGGACTACATCGACGCCGAAACCATCGCGGATGTCTACGCCACAATCCGTCGAGTGGGAGAGGTTTTCGAGGTTCCGGAGCGAGCCGACAAGCTGATCGAATCCATGAGCCGCGAGATCCGCCATTTCCGGGATGCCATGCGGGGGATTCCGCGTAAACGGGTCCTCTACGTGGTCGGGCGCGAACCCGGCGCGCTTAAGAACCTCTATGGCGCGGGCCGTGACAACTTCCTCTCGGAGATGATCGAGATCGCGGGCGGGACCAACTGTGTGGAGGGTTCGCTGGGTCGTTACCCCGTGCTCTCCCGGGAATCGATCCTCACCAGCAATCCCGAGGTCATTTTGGACGCCGGCGCGACGGAGTCCGAGAAGTCGGCTCAATCCATGCCCCCGGAATGGGAAATCCTGGCGACTGTCCGCGCGGTCAAGGACAGGCGGGTCATCCCCATCGATGACCCCCATCTCACCATCCCTGGCCCCTCCATCCCGGAATCGATTCGCAAGCTCGTTGCCCTCATCCACGGCCCGGAGGCGCTCCAGCGAATTCCATGAGCCAGGATGCCTGTTTCAGCTTGAGGGATGCCTCCTTCGCGTACCATCGGGACAAGAACGCGCTGGAGCGTGTCACGGCGGATTTCGTCCGCGGGGAATTCCATGCCCTGATCGGCCCGAACGGGGCGGGGAAGTCCACCCTGCTCGGGCTCCTGTCCGGGAGGCTCGCGCCCACTGCCGGGGAGGTCTTTTTCCGGGGCAAACCCGTGGCGGATTGGCCTCGGAGGGAATTCGCTCGCCAAGTGGCGGTGGTCCCCCAACGGGAGGAAAGCCTTTTCGATTTTACCGTGCGCGAGGTGGTCCTGATGGGGCGCTTCCCCTTTCAACGGGGTCCTTTCGCCCTGGAAACCGCAAGCGATCACGAGGTCGTTCAACAAGCGCTCGAAGAGACCGACCTTGTGGGCCTCGCGGACCGTCCCATCGGCTCGCTTTCAGGCGGTGAAAGGCAACGCAGCCTGGTGGCGCGCGCGCTCGCGCAAGAACCTTCCGTGCTGCTGCTCGATGAGCCGAACAGCGCCCTCGATCCCCGCCATCAGCACTCGATCCTGGACCTCATGCGGCGCCTTAACCGAGACCTGGGACGCACGATCCTGTTTGTCACCCACGACCTCTCGCTCGCCGGCGCGTTCAGCCGCTTCACCTGGGTGTTGAACTCGGGCCGCGTCGTGCATCAGGGCCCCACCGAATCGATCATCGAGTCCGACTTGCTCAGCCGGGTTTACCAGACCGGAATCGCCGTGGAGCGGCGCGGGGATGGGGCGGTGCTGGTGGGGTTGCTGCCATGACGGCAAGGATTCCGCGGTCGCTCGCGCTGGCGGGTTTGGCGGGGATCCTTCTTGCCACCCTGCTCGCCTGTCCGTTGTTTGGTCCGAAGGGTTCCACGCTCCGGTTGGAAAAGGTCTTTGACCGGACCATTCCTTACGATCAGAACATCGATGCGGTGATCTTCATGACCACCCGTCTCCCGCGCGTGTTGTTCGGCGCGGTGGTCGGATTCGGGCTGGCCATCGCGGGGGCGGTGTTTCAAGCGCTCCTGAGAAATGATCTCGCCACCCCCTACACCCTCGGCCTTTCCGGCGGCGCCTCGCTCGGCGCGCTGCTCGCCATGCATCTTGGGCAAACCGTGCTCCACCCTTCGATCCTGGTCCCGCTCGGCTCGTTTCTGGGGGCCATTGGGGTGGTGACCTTTGTCGGCATTCTCGCGCGGCGAAGAAGCGCCGGGTTCTCTACCGCCACGCTCCTGCTGGCCGGGGTGACCCTCAACCTCTTTTTTGGAGCGTTCATCCTCCTGCTGCAATACCTGGCCGACCCCTACCAGACCGTGAAAATGATCCGCTGGATGATGGGGGGAGTGGATGAGGCCCGCATCCAGGTGCCGCTCTTTCTGGCCGCGCCGGTGCTGGCGTGCGGCGCGGGCCTGACCGCGCTCGGCAGGACCCTCGATCTGCTTTCGCTGGGAGAGGATGCCGCGCACCATCTCGGTGTGGATGTGGCGCGCGTCCGCTGGACCGCGCTGATCCTGTCGGGTTTGATGACCTCGCTGTTGGTGGCGTATTCCGGACCGATCGGATTCGTGGGATTGATTGTTCCCCACACGCTGCGGCTCTTGATCGGGCCGGGGCACCGCTTTCTCTTGCCCGCCTCGGGGTTGGTCGGCGCGGCGTTTCTGGTCTGGTGTGACACCGGCGCTCGGACCCTGTTTGAAGGGGTGGAGATCCCGGTTGGGGTGGTGACCGCCTTTCTCGGCGGCCCATTCTTTCTGATGATTCTGCTGCGGAAAAAGTGACTCTTATTCCCCGTGCGCGCGGGCGAGTAGCGCGAGGGCCTCGCGATGGACCGCCGCGGCGGCATCCGGACCGGGGGAATTCACCTCGCCATACTGGGCCTTCTTTTTGCCGTACGCAAACGGCGGTTTCACATCCCACTGGCTCTTCGGCACAAAATAGCCGAGCTCATCATTGGCCAGTCCCACGATCAGATTGAGCTTGCCGGTCATCTTGGAGCGCAGCGGCGGAACCTCCACCGGCGCGCAGGCGAAGTCCGCCCCTTCCGGGGCCTCGACCCCACCGTTGCCGATTTCCGGATAGAGCTCGCCCGGCACGGTCAGAATCTCCATCTCGCCAATCCGAATCACATTGACCTCGGAGCGTCCATGCCCCCAGAACCAGCCCGGATGCACCAACCCCAGGAATCCCGCGAGGTGCATGAGTCCGGACATCGGCACGAAGATGGTTTTGGCCGCCACGGACACCTTCTGATCCTCCATCCTCCACGCCGTGTCGCCCTGAAGCGTGTTGACCGAAAGCACCGCGAGGTTCTCTCCGAGCGCCTGGGCTTTCTCAAAAGAGCCTTCGCGGAAACTCTGCTGTCCGTCGCGATGGGGGACGGTGGTGTGGAGCTGGGTCATCAATCCCCCCACTTGCCCTTGGAAATAAAGGCACGCCCCGCCCAGCGCGGCGCATCCGTTCGGGTCCGGGACTCCCTTTTCGACTCCTTCGCGCCAGTAGTGGGCAAAATCCGAGGTGAGCAGGCCGTTCCTCGAGGCAAGGGTCTCCACATGATTGCCCCATTCGAGCATCGTGGCCACCGTCTCATCCGTCCCCTTGCGGATGAACCGCGCGCAACACAGGGTGTTGTCGTAAACCAGAGGGAGACGGCTGTCATCCACGAAACCCTCGACCGGAACCTCGGTCTGAGCCAGGACCGTGTCCACCGGCGCGAGCTTGGAAACCGCCTCGATGATCGCCTCGACACAGCGCCCCTTGACCAGCTCCAAGTATCCGTGATCGAAGTAATCCCAGATCACCGAATAGGACCAGATCCCCATGGTGTCCGGGGCCTCGTGATTGTGGGTGCAGGAAAACATCACATGGTCGATCCCCAGGGAGGGAGAGAGACGTTTGCGGATGTTGATGAAGGCCTCGTGGAAGATCCCGATGCTGTCGAGGGTGACCAGGACCACGGTCACCCCATTATTGCGAAAGGCGATGGCGCGCGCCCAAAGGGGGTCATGGATCCCCTGGGCGGGGCGGTTGTTGCCGAAGCCGGCGATCCACACGGCGTCAAAACGACCGTTTCCGTTTCGGTCGCTGTAGGTGTCCCCTTTCTCAAGATCATATTCGGCGTCCCCATCCGCGTCCGTCCAGGTGTCATACTTGGACAGGTCCGGCGTGATGTCCCGAAGACCGACTCCGACCTCGAGGTTGCCAACTTCCACCTTTTCACCCGGCTTGGGTTTCAGCAGATCGACCCGATAGAATCGGTAGGGTCCCCAGGCTCGGTGAACGAGGAAAAAAACGACAAGAAGGACCAGCACCGCGAGTGTGGATAGGATGGGGTGTCTACGGCACGCTGGAATCATCGGAGACTCCTATTCTGCTTGAACGGCGGACTGAAGCTTGATCGCGCGATCCCGGGCCTCGTCCGCCTCCTCGAAGTTGGGATCGAAGTCCACCGCTTTTCCGTACTGGATGATGGCGGCCTTGGTCTGTCCCAGTTCCTCGTAGACTCGACCCAAGTGGTAGTTGATGGTGGGATGATTGGGGAGCGCCTGAAGCGCCTGCTCGATGTATCCCCGCGCCTCCTCGGTTTTTCCGGAGAGGAAGTGGACCCAGCCGATGGTGTCCAGGATGTTTCCATCCTTGAGACGGGTGCGGGGATTCTCGGGGGCGGCCTCGTAAGCCCGTTTGGCGAACTCAAGCGCCTCGGCGCGGGTGGCCTCCTCGCGCGCGAGCAGCCAGGCCACGTTGTTCAGCGCCCCCACCGCGAGCGGAGTCTTGCCCCCGAGCTCCACCACCTTCCGATATCCCGCCACGGCATCCTCGATGAGTCCCTGCGACTCGTACAGTGAGGCGAGCTGGAAGTGCAGGGCGACATTCTCCGGGTCGGCGGCCAGCGCGGTGGAGAAATCCCGGACCGCGTCATCCAGGCGCTTCAGCTTGACCTCCATCTGGGCGCGCTTCTCAAGGAAGACCGGGTCATTGGGATCCAGATCCACGGCGCGCGAGTAAGTCTTGAGCGCCTCGGCGTGCAGTCCAGCCGCCGCCTCGGCCTCGCCCAGGTAAGTGAGCAGGAGCTTGTCCTTCGGATTTCGCTCCGAAAGGTCACGGTATATCTCAAGCGCGGCGTCCGGCCATTGATAGAAGGTGAACAACAACCCCAAGCTCAGCTTCTTGAGGTCGCTTCGGCTCTTCTCGCACAGATCGATCGATTCGAGGAAGTAGCCGACAAGCCGGGCCGGGTAACCGCTGGCCCGCGCGCCGGCCCGCGCCTCCTCGAACTTCCCCGCGCTCACCTGGAGCCCGACATGGATCGGAACCAGGCGCCGCTTCATGGGCTCATCCCAGGTCCCCGAGGCCAGCTCGGACTCCAGCTTGGCAAGCCCCTCCTCGGCTTTTCCGGTCTGCTGGAGAATCACGGCCTCCACCACTTTGAGCACGCCGGTTTCGGTCGCCGCCGCGATCCCCGCCCGGCAGGCGGCCAGCGCTCCCTCGCCCTGCCCCTGGGCCATCAGCGCAAGGCTCTTTTCAATGTAGGTCGCGGTCTGAGTCGGATTCTCCCTCAGGATCAGGTCATACAGCTCAAGCGCCTGCTTGTATTGACGGTCGAAGACATAGGTCTTGGCCAGGATGCTCCTGTAGAAGACCGTGGCCATCGCGCTCTCGGTGGAGGCCGCGACCAGGGCCTCAAACGCCTTGGAGGCCTTCCCAAAGTCCTTCTCTTGGAGGTGCACTGTCCCCATCAAGAGCAGCGCGGGTTTGAAGGTCGGGTCCTTTTTCAGCACCCCATCGAGAAGGATCTTCGCGCGTTCACGGTGCCCGATGCGGATCAAGGTTCGCGCGGAAAGGACCGAGGGCTTAAGGCTGTCCGGAAACAGGTCCATGAGACGCTGATACAGGACAAACGCGAGGTGCGGTTCGTTGGCCTGGAGATAAGCCCGGGCCATCTCGTAGATCGGGGGCGCGAAGTTTTCGTTCTTGCGGACCACCGAGTCGAGTTCCTCCAGCCCCTTGGTGAACTGGCCGCTGTAGAGCAGTCCCGCGCCCTGGAAATACCCCCCCCAAAGCTCGGTTCCGGAGGCGGTCTTGAGCGCGGCCGTGGCCTTCCCGAGCTGCTCCAGGTCGCCCCTCACAATGGCGTCCACCGCGAGGAAGCGGGGGTCTTGCTTGTTCTGGACAGCCTCCAGGGTTTTCGTGGCGTCCGAGAACTGCCCCATCGAAAGTCGCGCGAAGGCTTCCAGGATGTGAGCGGTCTGATTCTCGGCATTCCCCCGCAAAACCGCCTCCAGATGCGGCAGCGCGGCCTCCGGCTCTCCCCGGAAGAGATAAGCGTCCGCGAGCTCCAAATGCAATCGAGGGCTTTCTCCCTCGGCCTTGATCTTCTGAAGGAGGTCACGGACCTTGTCCACCACCTGGCCCGAGGCGATCCGAGCCTCGCGGTAGGCTTTCTTGAAAAGGTCTTCATTGGGCCGATGTTCCATGGCCGAGCGCAGTTCCTTGAGGGCTTGATCGGTCTCGCCCCGCTCCAGGGCAATCCTCCCGGAGACATACAGGCCGAGGGGATCATCCGGATCGGATTTGAGCGCTTCGAGGACTTCCCTTTCCGCGGTCGCGAGATCCCCCCCTTCAAGGTACAGGTTCGCCAAGGCGGCGCGCGCCCCGGAAAGGTTGGGCTGCGCGGTCAGCAGGCGCTTGAGGACCTCAATGGCTTTTTGCGGCTCGCCCGCCGAGTGATGGAAATCCGCAAGCCGGGCGGCGGCGGCTGTGTTCTGAGGAGATTTTTCAACCAGGACCGAGAGCATTCGGATGGCTTCCGCCTTGTTACCCAAACGCTCGTGGGCGTTGGCCAGCGCCTCGACAATCTCTGGGGAATCCGGCTGGAGTCGGTTGGCCTCTGTATAACGCTCCAGGGCCTTGTCCCAATCGTTTTTTGAGCGCGCGATTTCCCCCTCAATGAAAGCGGCAAGCCCCTCCAATCCGGTGGTGCCGGAGAGGCTTTTCACGAATTCCGCGAGCGCGTCGGTCTTGTCTTCCGAGAGGAGCAATCGGGCCTTGCGCCGGTAAGCGTCATTCAAACTGGGACTCAGCCGAATCGCCTCGTCGTAAGCGGCGAGGGCATCCGTGGCGAGACCAAGCCCCTCATAAGCCATGCCCACGGCCATGTGGAGAGCTCCATCGGTGGGCGAAAGCGCGAGGGCCTCCTGGTAGTGCGTGAGGGCTTCCTTGTAAAGTCCGGCTCGGTAATAGGTGTCGGCTTTCCCAACCGCCCGCTGCAGCCGCTCCCCCTCATCTCCCTTTCCGCACCCAAAGGCGAGCAGCAGGAGAAGGAGCGGAAACCAGAGAGTCCGCCGGCTTTGGCTAAGAGTCATCACGACGAGCAGCCCTCCAATTCTTGGTGGTCGCGGCGGCTTCCCCTTCCACGCGCCGCGGGGTGGGAGTTGCGACGCTCGGCCCTAGTCGGAGTCCCAGTAGACATACGACGAGCAACGGTCACACTGAATCAGATCCAGGCCGCGCTTGGCGACCTGGATGGTCTGGGGGGACAGCTGGATGCCGCACCCCCCACAGCAGCCATCCACGACGGGCACCACAGCGTTCCCGGCGCGTAAGAGCACCAGCTTGTCCACTCGCTGGAGAATCTCGCCTGGCACCAGGACCCGCTTTTCCTGCTCTTCGCCCTCGATCTCCGCGAGCTCCGCCTCGAACAGTTCGGACTGCCCCTCCAGCGTTTCAATCTCCGGTCCGACCTTCGCTCGGACCGCCTCAAGACCCGCTTCCGCGGTTTTCACCGCCTCCTGCAAGAGTTCTGTCTTGCCCTCAGTCTCGGTTACATAGCGTTCGAGCTCGGCGATCCGCTCGCGCGACAGCTTGATTTCCTTCTGGCGGGTCTCGTACTCGCGAGTGGTCTTGACCTGATTGAGTTTAAGTTGGAGGGATTGGAGCTTTTCCTCAACCTGTTTGATCTCTTTTCGAGACCTGGCGAGGGCCTGTTCGTTTTCCTTGACCGCGCTCGCGGCGGTTTCAAGTTCGGTTTCCGCCTTGGCGAGCTGCCCTCGAAGCTGCTCTAGGCGTTCGGGTATGCTTTCGTGGGTCCGATAAAGGTTGTATTTTCGGGTAATGACAGACTGTAGGTCGATCAGCGCTAGGAGTCGTTCGTCTTTCATTCGTGGGCTTCCGATCCATTCCCTGGATCCGCGGGATTGAACAGGATTTTCGGCCCGGCTTCGGAAAAGTCAACCCGCATGAAAGATCTCCGCTTGCCCCGGCCCGACTTGGACCGTTCGGACGCCGGGGAGCTCGCCCAGGAAGGCGGTCAGAAGCCGGGATGCCAGGACCCGAGGGGCCCCCATGCGCCGAATGAACCTTCTCACGGAGCCTCGCCGGAGCACACTCGCCTCATTCTCGAAATGGAGCGGCACGCTCCATTCCCCCTCTCCAAACCAATCGATCATCTCGGACAGGGATGTCAGCAATTCTCCCGGGGCTTCCTGTAGACCGACCCGGACTCTGATCCAAGAGGGCGCCTGATCCCGGATCTCCTCCAGCCGTTCGACCTCCAAGAGCTCATAGACGGCAAGCTCGGGGGTTCCGGTTGTTGGCACGCGCGCCACGCGGCAGAGCAGCCGCGCGGGGTCCCTCAGGAACAAGCGGCGCCCCTCCGGACGCGGCGCCTCAAAAGGAACCCGAAGGCTTGGGGCCAGGAGCCCCCGTTTATCGGACACTCGATAGGCCCCGTTTTCCGAGACCAGAAGGAACTCGATTCGGACGCGGGTTTCCTCCACGGTGTTGTCCCGCTCAGGCGTTGGCCCAGCAACGGGAAAGATGTCCGCCTCATGACACCACCCGAAAAGGAATGGGAGTCTTCCGGTCGGCGCCTGCTCTCCGGAAAACCATTTTGGAGGAAGCCCCGCCTGGTCCGAGCGCAGAGGTGTGCCGAGCGCCCCGATACGCTCCAAGTCTTTCAAGACGCTATGTCCTGAAAGCCCCATGCTTTCTCCATCTCCATCCGAGGCGGTCAACGCAAACAGAGTGGCTTGATCCCTTCGAGAGAGTGGCTGCCCGCCACGCCAGTGCGCCCTAGCCTCGGCCTCCAGCCGGGTCGGACTTCGACCCCCTCCCGGGAAGTAGCCGACCCGGATCAACTGTTCCAGGAGTCGCCAGGGAATGCGGGCGGGTGAGCTGCGCTGAAGCCAGGTTCGCCAAGCCTTTCCGGGCGCGTTTGAGCTGGACGCGTAGAGGTCCCAGATCGTGGGAGCGGAGACGGAATCGGCGGGAGCGGCATCAAAGTCGGCTCCAATCTGGCGACCCACGCCATCCAGGTTGAGTGTCCCAACCACCAGATGGTCGGGGCTTGAGGATCGATCATGGAGGGATCCAACCCCCAAACGTGGAGGGAGGAGCGTGACCCCCTTGAATTGCAGGAGGGCATAGACCTCTCGACGCTCATCCACCTCCTCGGGGAACAGGAAGGAAAGGGCCGAAGCGACTGCGGCCGGGTCGGCGGCGAAGCTGTCCGCCGCGCCCAAGAGCCCCTCCGCCAAGCGGAGGAATTCCAGCCGCCGGGGCAGCGGAAATGGGTTTCCCAGGAAGCGGAGGAAGGCCGCGCGAACCCTCCGATCCTGAATGCCCGCGAGGTCTTTATCGAAGAGGCTTGGCTCACACTCCGCCTCCAACCACCGCTGAACCTCCTCCGGCGTGAACTCCAAAGCCTCCTGCAGCGCCCCTTCGAGCTGCTCCCGGTATAGCAACCATCCTCCCGTCGCCGCGCTCCACTTCTCCAGGTTGGAACTCAGGTCGCCGCCGGTCTTGGAATCGATCCGACTTTCCGCGAGGAAACACTTCCAGTCCTCCCACCAGGGGGGAGATCCTCCTGGGCTACGGAGCGGGTGTTCCCGTGTGATTGCTGCAAGCCGTCGTTCCACGCGTGGGGCCCAATAGGACACATGCCACTGAAGCGCCAGAAGGTCGGCGAGCTCTCCGAGCCGTGTCGGTCGGGTCTCCTCGATCCAGTGGCGCAACAGTGGGCGATATCCGCCGGAACCGGGCAGGGTCAGGAGGCGCAACAAACAGGAAGACCACCCGAGGATGTCGATGCGCCCGGAATCGTCCGAATAGCCGCGGCCCGTGAAGGCCGCTCCACGTCGGGCTTCAATCCAGTGGGTCAGTGTCTCCCGCGTGGGGGGGGTGTGGGGCTTTTGTTCGGGCACGCCCCGATAGGCCGGCGCGGCGGCGAGGGTCTGGGGGACAGGCGAGGAGATTCGCAGCACCAGCCCGCCCAGATTGAGCGCCTCCCCTGGGTCCAGGTCCAACCGGCAAGAGTCCTCGCCGACTCCGGCGAGGAGGTGCGCGAGATTCCCCCCAGTGAGAAGCAGGCTCTCCTCCGAATCGGTGGAGTTGCTTTCCTCCGCGCGCCCAAGCAGGCGCAGGGGGAGGGGGGGAAACTCCTTGGGACGGTCCCCCGAAAAACCCAGGTCCTCCCATTTCGTCAGGACCTTTCGCCCGGCAAGGAGGAACGCCTCGCGGTCGGGAAGCGGTTTCTCCGGAACGCGCCCGCCATGGTGTTCGCCCAAGAGTTTCACCAACGCGCCCTGGATTCGCTCCTCCCAGCCGAGAGGGCCTTCCAGTCCTACCAGGAGTCCGCCTCCGCTTGTCGGTTGAGGAGCCTCCGAACGGAACGGAATTCGCTCCCGCAACGGATCGATTCGAGTCATCCCCAAAAGGTGCGCGAGGAGCGAAGTCCCGATCCATTCCGCCGTGGGACGGAGGACTCCCGGCGAAAGGCCGAGCTGCCGTCGAGCATCCCAAAGAATCGCCCACACCAGCGGCCAAGCGGTTTGTTTGAGGAATTGGAATTCCTCCATCATTCGCTCCTTGCCTCCGGGCGCGCGAATGTGTCCCGTGGAGATGGCGGCTTCTTGCGCCAAGGTCCACACGAAGGAGGCCACATCGGTGCCGCGCGGCGTGGGATAAGCGGGCAGCGAGAGGGGGAGCTTTGGGAAGGGATCCTCGGATCTCGCAACGACCCTTTCCACAAGCCGTATTGAGGCGGAAAGCCCCTCAAGCGCGCGCTCGATTTCAGCCCTCGGGGGGATTCCCACACCCGGCCCGAGCCATGGGCCGCTTTCGCCGCCTTCCTCCCAGCCCTTGGCCAGCCCCCAGAAACGTTCGTGGCTCCACCGATAGGCTCCCCAGGTTACGGCCATCGGTGGTGGACAGCCGGGGAGCTTGGAGATCTGAGCCAGCTGCCGGTTCAGGCTCGCCCCTCCCTCCTGAAGATCCAGCCCGCCATAGCCGATCCGATCTCTCGGCCACCCTTCGATCCATTCAACGACTCCCTCGGGGAGCCGGATCGGATCACGGGCCTCGATCCGGCGCCTAAGGCTCGAAAAGCTCGACCCTAAAAGCAGGAACAGCCCCTCTTGATGCCTGGTCACTTCCCCGGTGGGGAGGATCTGGTCGTTGTACGCGACCCTCCGCTCAACCAGACGAAGGAGGTTCTGATATCCCTTGCGGTTCAGAGCGATGAAGGCGAAGCGCTCGAAACGAGGCCCGGGGTCGGGAAAAGCGAGGTGTTCACCCAGATCAAACACATCCCCCAGCCTCGCCAAGCGCGAAGAGGGGGGGGCGCCCACACGCAGGATGGTCCCGACCAGGGGGTGGACCGCCCTTTCCCGGCAGGCCCGCGCGAACTGTGTGGCACCCCGCAGCGTCCCCTCATCCGCGAGGAGCAAGGCGCGGTACCCGGCGTCCACGGCTGCCTGCACGAGGAGCTCAACCGGGACCACGCCCAGAATGGGATCATGGGCGGTGTGAAGGGCGATCAGGGGACCCACTGGCGGCATATCGGGCTGATTGTGCCGAAGGAACCGGGGCTGGCAAGGTGAAAGCATGGCCCACCGTCCTCGTTGATTCTCAAAAGATGACCATTATGTCCGTTCGGTCTGGTTGGGGCCACGTGGCCCCCTCCGGTTCCTTCCCGGCGGTTCTCTGGTTATAGTTCCCCCATCTTCCCGGATGGGAATGGTTCCTCAAAGCGCCAGCTCCCCACCCGCAGCGGATTATTCGGAGACCGATCATGCCCCAAACCAAACAGCCCAAGCCCAAGGACTCCAAGGGGTCCTGGGTGACCTACCGGCCCGAAATCAAGGTCCTTGATTGCACTGTCCGAGATGGCGGCCTCATCAACAACCACAATTTCGAGGACTCCTTTGTGAAGGCGGTGTACAAGGCCTGTGTCGCCGCCGGGATCGACTACATGGAGATCGGCTACAAGGGAGCCAAGCGGCTCTATTCCCCCGCCGAGCATGGGTGCTGGAAGCACTGCGAGGAGGAGGATGTTCGACGGATTGTCGGCGACAACTCCACCGAGCTCAAACTCTCAGCCATGGCGGACGCCGACCGGTGTGATTACCACACCGACATCCTCCCCAAGGAGAAGAGCGTTCTGGACATGATCCGGGTGGCTTGTTACATCAACCAGATCCCGATCGCGGTGGACATGGTCAAGGACGCTCACGACAAGGGTTATGAGACCTGCTGCAACATCATGGCGGCCTCCACGGTCCACGAGAAAGACTTGATGGATGCCCTGGAGGTTCTTGCCGCGAGTCCGGTGGGGACCATCTATGTCGTGGACAGCTTTGGAGCTTTCTATTGCGAGGAGATCCGCGATCTCACCAGGAAGTTTCTCAAGGCGGTCGAGGGAACCGGGAAGAATGTGGGCATCCACGCGCACAACAATCAGCAGCTCGCCTATTCCAACACCATCGAAGCGCTGATCTGCGGGGCGAACATGTTGGACGCCACCATCAACGGGATGGGGCGAGGCGCGGGCAACTGCCCCCTCGAACTCCTGGTCGGTTTCCTGAAGAACCCCAAATTCAAACTCCGCCCGATCCTGGAGTGTATTCAAAAGGTGTTTCTCCCCATGCAAGCGCACATGGAATGGGGATATCAGCTCGCTTACATGGTCACCGGCCAGCTCAACCAGCATCCGCGCTATGCGATTAAGGTCCGGGAGAGCGAAAACAAGGATGATATCCTGGCCTTCTTCGATCAGATGACGAATGATTGAGCCACAGGGAGAAGCCGAGCAGGGATGAAAATCCGAGCCGCGACCGTGAGGGAGCGGTTGAGGGATGAGCGAGTTAGCGCCGGGCTAACGGCCGGCGCTGAGGAGTTGGACCCGTTCCACGGGTTGCCGGATAGAACCCGCGGAGCGGTGGGAGAAGCCGAGCAGGGATGAAAATCCGAGCCGCGACCGTGAGGGAGCGGTTGAGGATTGAGCATGTTAGCGCCGGGTCAACGGCCGGCGCTGAGGAGTTGGACCCGTTCCACGGGTTGCCGGATAGAACCCGCGGAGCGGGTGATACATGTGGAGTCCCGGCCGTGCGCCCGGGACCCCAGACCAGAGAGAATCACATGCTTCGTTTCCTTCTCGCCCCAATCCTCTGCTGCTCCTTTGCCCTCGCCGCCTTCGGCCAAACCGCGCCCGCGCCCGGTAAACAGGAACCGCAACTCTTTGAAAAGGAGGTCAAAGTGAGGCTTCAGTATCTCCTTTATCTGCCCGAGGAATACGGCAAGGAGCCGGACAAGAAATGGCCCCTGATTCTGTTCCTTCATGGCATGGGGGAGCGTGGTGATGACCTTGAAAAAGTGAAGGAGCATGGTCCGCCCAAACTGATCGCCGAGGGGAAACAGTTTCCGTTTATCGTTGTTTCTCCCCAATGCCCGAGGACTCAGTTCTGGGTTACAGGTCAGCTCTTCCTGCTGTTGGATGAGATCACCGAGAAGTACGCGGTGGACAAGGCTCGCGTTTATCTGACCGGGCTTTCCATGGGGGGCTTCGGGACCTGGGCCGCGGCGGCGGAGCAGCCGGAACGGTTCGCCGCAATTGCCCCGATTTGTGGAGGGGGCGAGCCGGCGATGGCTTGGCGGCTTCGCCGCACTCCGATTTGGGCCTTCCATGGGGCCAAGGATGAGACTGTGCCCCTGGAGCGCTCCCAGCAGATGGTGGACGCGGTCAAGAAAGCGGGGGGAAATGTGGAATTCACCCTCTATCCTGAGGCCCAACACGATTCCTGGACGGAAACCTACAACAACCCCAAACTGTATGAATGGTTTCTCAGCCATTCGCGGAAATGAGAAGGTGTCTCCAAGTTCCGCTAGCCCTGGCGATCCTCCTTGGGGTTGGATGGACGGTCTACACCTTGGCCACTCGGGTTCCGGTCCGAATTCCTCCCCGCAAGGTGGTGGTGCTGGGCTTTGATGGCGCCGACCCTCGTCTGTGCCGGGAGTACCTGGAGAAAGGGTTGCTTCCAAACCTCGCGGCGCTCATGAAGGAGGGGACCTTCATGGACCTGGAAACGGTCAACCCTTCCCAATCGCCGGTTTCGTGGAGCTCCTTCGCGGTTGGGGCGGACCCGGGGGCGCATGGAATCTTCGATTTCCTCACGCGCAACCCGATCGCCCCGACCTATGCCCCCAGCCCAGAGTCTTTCGTCGGCCAGGTCGAGGCGAGGTTCTTCGCGGGGATTCCGATCCGCCGACCCAAGGTTATCAACAAGCGCGGGGGACGGGCTTTTTGGGAATATGCCGCCGAGGATGGGATCAAAACCGCCTTGTTCCTGGTTCCGGTGACCTTCGCTCCCCCTTGTCTGCCAAATGGGCTTGCGTTCTCCGGCCTGGGAGTTCCCGATCTCTGCGGAACTCAGGCCAAGTATTTCTTTCTGACCTCCAGCCCCTCGCGTTCGAAACGGACCGTGGACACCGAATTCGGCGGCTTGCTCGGCGCGCTTGCCCGGGTGGGGAGCCTTTACCGAGGTCAACTCATCGGGCCTCCCTCTCCGCTTTGGAAACAGGAAAAGTCGGCTCGGGCCTCGAAGCTTGAGACTCTCAGGCGGAAGATTGAGCGGGCAGGAGCCGCTTCCGAGAGCAAGCGCAAGCTGGAGGACGAGTTCCAGGCGCTCCAGACGGAGTACGATGCGTTTCGGAAGACCCCCGAGCGGCTCACCATGCCGATTGAGATTGAACCGAACCCGGACGGTCGAGGGGCCAAGGTTCGAGTGGACAACGAGCTTCAGGAGGTCCGGGTCGGCAAATGGAGCGACTGGTTTCGTGTTCGCTTCAAAGTGACTCGATTCATCTCCGCGCATGGCATCTGCAAGGTCCTGCTCCAATCGGCGAGTCCAATCGTGGACATCTATGTTTCCCCCATTGAAATCAGCCCGGAAAAGCCGGTGATTCCGATCTGTTGCCCTTCCCACTTCAGCGCGCGGCTCGCCAAGAAGGTGGGTCTGTTCAAGACGCGGGGTTGGGAGTCGGACACCGCGGGCCTCAAGGAAGGGGCCATCGACGAAAAGGCCTTTGTCGAGGACACCTTGGCCACGATGGACCAGCAGTGCGAGATGCTCCTCGAGACCTTGGCCCATGACGATTGGGGCCTCTTTGTGGCGGTGCTGTCTGAGACCGACCGGATGAGCCACGCCATGTGGCGCCTCATCGATCCCCAGCACCCGCTTTACGACCCCGTGCTGGCGGCTGAGTATGGGGACTCGATTCAGAAGTCCTATCAGAAAATGGACGAAATTGTCGGCAAAGTCCGCGGACGGATCGACCCGGACAAGTCCGATCTCTATGTGATCTCGGACCATGGCTTCCGCTCCTTCCGGAAGGGGGTGAACCTGAACACCTGGCTTTCGCGGAACGGGCCGGGGGGGGATTCCACCAGACCGTTCATGCAGCTGCGCGTCCCGACCGACCGGAAGTACAATCTCGAGGACTTGTTTGGAGGGAAAACAGACTACTTCATGACTGAGGTGTTTGATCCGGTCAGCGGCGCGACTCGTTCCGAGTGGTATGTAAACTGGAAAGAGACCGAGGCATTCTCGCTCGGACTCGGGTCGATCTTCATCAATCTGAAGGGACGTGAGACTCACGGTTCGGTCCAACGGTCGGACTATGACGCGGTCTGCGAGGAGATTGTGCGCGGGCTGGAAGCGCTGGTCGATCCGGATACGGGGGAAAAGGTGATCCACAAGGTCTATCGCGGGACCGAAATCTTTCACGGCCCTTACGCCCGTGTGGAGAGCACCGCCTTCCCCGACCTGATGGTCGGTTTCGCGGAAGGGTACCGGGTCGGCTGGCAATCCACTCTGGGGGGCATCGAGGATCAAGTGATCAGCCTGAACCGCGAAAAATGGAGCGGCGATCATTGCGGGATTGACCCTAGCTTAACCGGCGGGATCTTCTTCTCCAATCGCAAGGTGTCTTCGGACAGCGCGGGGGTGATCGACCTGGCCCCCACAATCCTCTCCGCCCTGGGAGTCAAGTATCCGACGATGCAAGGGCAAGCGCTTTCCTTGGACAGTCCGGGAGGAGGCCTATGAGCGAGGCGCTCGCGGCTCCCAAGGCGCCCGGACTCGATCCGGTGGTGTACGAGCTCCGCAAGTTCCGTCAGGAGGGGCTTGAGAAGATCGCGGAGCGCCACAACTCCCAGATCGGCGGCATGCAGATCGTGGATGAAACCACCGGGCTGATGGATCAGGTGGTGGTCAAGATCTGGCAGCACGCTCTCCGCGAGGGGACTCAGACCGCCGGGGTGGATTTTTCGGTCACTCCCCCGCGCGTGGCGCTGGTGGCCATCGGCGGATACGGGCGCGCGCAGCTCCATCCCCGCTCGGATGTGGACATCCTCTTTCTCCACCGCAAAGCCCTCCGCCCCTTTGAGGAGACCCTGGTCAAGACCACCCTCCGAATCCTCTGGGACCTCGGCCTGGACATCGGCCATTCGGTTCGCACGATCCCAGACTGCATCCGCATGGCGGGAACCGATCTCGACACGCAGACCGCGCTCTTGGAGAATCGCTTTCTCGCCGGCAACCGCCCGTTGTACGAGGAGTTTCACCGACGTTACCGTGATTTCATCGCGGGCAGGGGCATTCGCAAGTTTGTTTCGCAAAAGGAGTGGGAGCGTCAAGAGCGCTACCGTCGTCATGGCGATGTGGTCGCGGTCCAGGAGCCCAACATCAAGGAGGGCGCCGGAGGCTTGCGGGACTTGCACCATGCGATCTGGCTGGCGCTTGCGGTGTTCGATATTTCCAATCTCGCCGGGATGCGCCGCAGCGGACTGATCCGGGAGCCGTTTTATGGTCAGCTTTGCCAAGCGGTGGACTTCCTGCTCAGGGTTCGCAACGAGCTCCACCTGAATTTCAAAACCAGTTCCAACCGGCTCTCCTTCGAGGTCCAGGAGGCGGTGGCGAAATCCTTCCGCTATCGGGACGAGGGGGTCAATCTCGCCGAGGAAAGCCTGATGCGGGATTATTACAAGGCCGCCTCGACCGTTCAACAATTCGCCGACCGGATGACCAACCAGTGCCTCAAGCCCCCGCGCTGGAAACTGCTCCGTTACCTGTTTCAGCGCCGCGATTATGAGGATGGGTTTGTGCTGCGGTCGGGAATCCTCTCGGTCAAAACCCCTGAGACTTTCTTCCTCAACCGCCCCGACCGTGTGATCCGCCTGTTTGAGATTTTCCAGGAAACCGCCTGCGCCTTTGATGGGGAGATGCTCACCGAGCTGCCCCGCATCCTCTCCTCGATGACCGTGGAGGACTTCACCGAGCCCAAGGAGATCGGATCGAGGATCATCTCCATGCTCTCCAAGAAGGGACGAGTGGGACCGGTTTTCCGCGCGCTGTATGAGCTTGAGGTTTTGGACCTGATCATGCCCGAATTCACCGTGATCCGCTGTCTGCCCCGACGCGACCTGTACCATCGGTACACGGTCGATGAGCACTCGGTGATCACCCTCGATATCCTGGATGGCCTGGCGGAGGAGCAAGCCCCCGCGTCCCCCTGTCTCCCACTCAAGGAGCTCGCGGATCGCTTCCCCGGAGTCCGCCGCAAGTGGCGTTGGTGGGGCGGAAAGGCGCGCGACAACGACCAAGCCGAAATCGAGCCCGCCCCGGCGCTCGACACCATGACCCTCCCGATATACAGCCAGGGGGGGGAAAGCATCCTCAAGGAGATCCGCCAGCTCTACGCGGCGGTCGCCAAGCCGCATCTTCTCTACCTTGCCACGTTCCTCCATGATATCGGGAAAGGTCGGGGCGGGGACCATCACATCAAGGGAGCGATGATCGCCCACGAGATCTGTCGCCGGCTCGGCCTCAACGCTCCGGAGACCGACTTGGTGATCTTCCTGGTGGAAAAGCACCTCGAATTCGCCAAGATCGCCTTTCGGTTCGACACGCAGGACTTCGCCACGGTGGAGGAGTTTGGCTCCTTGTGCGACACGCGCGAGAAGCTGGACTATCTTTACATTCTGACCCTGGCGGATATATGGGCGGTGAACACCGAGCTTCTCACCGAATGGAAGCTCGCCATGCTGCATCAATTCTACAGGGAGGTGCGGGCGTTCTTGGACGATCGGGCGGCGGTGGAGGCAAAACGCGCCGAGGAGCGGCGGCAGGCTTACGCCAAGTTCCTGGATGAGCTGCCGCGCGACCTCTCGCAGTCGGAGGCCGAGAAGCATCTCAGCCGAATGCCCTCCGAGTATCTTTTCAAGCAGAACGCCGACACGCTCCACCAACATCTGCGCCTGCTTCGCAAATACACCGGCGAGGCTCCGGTGGTCGGCTGCCGCGAAACCCTCTCCAATATCCTCGAAGTCACCACGATCCAGCCCTCCCGCATCGGCAATTTCATGCGCACCGCAAGAGCCATGTCCAGCCTGGGGCTCAGCATCTCCGAGGCGCGCATGTTTGTCCGCGATGATGGAGTCGCGTTCAACACCCTCCTCACCGAACACCAGGAGCGGATCGGCTTCGGGGAGGACATGGCGCGGCGAGTGATCGAGAGAACCATTGAGTCCATCCAGGATCGCTGGGATCCCAAGTGGGACCCCAAGCCGACCAAGACCGGCGAGTTCGGGCGCTCCCGCTACACCCCCACGGTGGAGGTGCTCAATCAAGTCTCCCCCCGTTACACGGTGATCGAGGTGCGTTGCGCGGACGCCATCGGCGTTCTGGTACGGATCACCTCGGTGCTTGCCAAGTACGGCCTGAACATCGATTTCGCGCGGATCCACACCGAGGGCCAGCGCGTGATCGACACCTTCTTTGTCCTGGACAGTGACCGGAGGAAATTCGAGGAGCCGCAGAAGATCAACTGGCTCAAGAACTCGCTGGTAAAGGCGCTCAACGAAATTGTCTAGGGGCGACTTGCGCGGAACTTTGCGCGACCGCGATTTTGCAAGGTTTGTTGTCAGCGCGGCGCCGGGTCTCGGTCCGGCTTCATTGTCCCGACTTCTCTCCGCGTTCGGGAACCATGAGGCGATTCTCGAAGCCCCCTTTCCGGAGTTGGAGGCGCGGGCCGGGATTCGCTCCGACCTGGCCCGGGAGATTCGCCGCGCCGCGGAGCGCCCCGAGGAGGCATGGGAGATCCTGGAGGCATTAGACTCCTGCGGGGCCCATGTGCTCTACCCCGACTCGCCCGAGCTTCCCCGCCCGCTTCGAAGCAGTCGCGACTCCTGGCATTTCCTCACCATGCTCGGCGAACCCCGCGCCCTCGATACCTTTCCGGTAATCGGGATGGTGGGGTGTCGACGCGCGACCCCGGAGGGTCTCCAGTTCGCCCATGATCTCGCGGCCGAATTGGGGCGTCGGGGGGTCGCCACACTCTCCGGCATGGCTCAAGGCATTGATCGCGCTTCTCACCTCGGGAGTCTCTCCGAGGGAGCTCAAACCATCGGCGCGCTCCCCTTGGGTCTGCTTCGGTTTCTCCACGAAGAACGTCGCTGGCTGCATGGCCTGGAGGGCCGAAGGGAGGAGAACCTGGCGCTGGTTTCCGGCGCTCCCCCACGGCAACTCTGGTCGGTGTCCGAGGCCATGAGGCGCAACGGCTGGATCGCGGCGTGGTGTGACGCGCTGGTTGTTGTGGAGGCGGGCGACAAGGGCGGAACCTGGAAGACCGCCTCGAGCGCCGTTCGACTTGGCAAGCCGCTCTGGGTTGTCACCGGCTTCGACTCCGCCGAAGCGGGAGTGGGGAATTCCGGTCTCCTGAAGACCCTCCGGGGACAAGCGCTCAGCCACTCGGAACCGATCGATTCGCTTGCGGAGCGGATTCAATCTTCTATTGTACCGGGCGAATCCCCCTGATAAGCTTAACTTTGTCGAAGGGAAGCGGCGCTTCGCGCGCCCCTCTCAGGATTGACCGGAACGAATCCCAGTGCAGATCACTCCCGCCAAACTCAAGCGCTTCGCGACCGACTGGGGTTACGCCCGATATGTACTCGCGACCAACCTTGCGCGGACCCTTGAACAATGGCGCGGAAGGCTGATCGGGACAGCCGCGCCCCCCAAGATGGTCATCCTTCAGATCACCGGCGCCTGCAACCGCACCTGCCGGATGTGCAACCAGTGGGGGGAAAATGGCGGTTATCACGGCATACCCACCAACCAACTGACGCTCGACCTGGCGACCATCGAGGACGCCCTGGCACAAGTGGCCCGCCATCGACCTTACATCCAGATCCTCGGCGGCGAGCCGCCGCTCCATCCTCAATTCGGCGAAGTGCTGGATGCCATTGAACGTCACGCCCTGAGGGCTTCACTCGAAACCAACGGAACAACTCTCGATTTCTGGGCCAGGCGTCTCGTGCACGGTCCGGTGGACACGGTCAATGTCTCGATTGATGGCCCGGCGGAGCTCCACGACCAGATTCGAGGCGCGAAGGGAACCTATCGTCTCGCGGTGAAGGGGATCGAGAAGATCTTCCGCTTGCGGGAAGAGGCCGGAACCGCCAATCCAGCCGTGAACGTGCGGATGACGCTCACTGATGAGAACCACGCGCGGATTGTGGAAACCGTGGAATGCTTTAAGGACCTGCCCATCGCGCAGTTCACGATCCAGCACCTCCTTTACGATCACCCTCCGCTGCTTGAGGAGAACGCCCGCCTGCTGCGACCGATCAAGCCTGGACACCAGGAGATTCAGGTGGGAGGAACCCTCAAGCCGCCCGCGATCGATGGAGAGCTGGTGTGGAGCCAGATCGAAACCCTTCGCGAACCGGGCCGGTATTCGTTTGCGGTGGTCCCCAATCCCCACTACCAAAAGGACTATGTGCGCGATTACTACCGAGACGCCTCCTACCTTCCTGACCCCGGACTGATTTGCCGAATCCCCCAGGAAGTCCTTTCGATCAGCTGCCAGGGCGAGGCCACCATATGCAGCCATTTCTATGTGGGCCGAATCAGGGAGGCGCCGCTGATGGAACTCTGGAACAGTCCGATGTCGCGTGAGTTTAGAAAACTGCTTGCCCGCAGAGGGTCCATCCCGGCTTGTAAGATCTGCTGTTACCCCACCGAGGAGTGAGACAAGCACGCCCTGCAGGGGCTCTTTTTTTTTCGGGTCAGTGAGGCAAAAAGTGGTTGCGGGAATGGCTGAACTTGGGTATGGTTCCTTCCATTGGGTCGCGTGTGGCGGCTCGTCGCGGCGGAGGTTTTGTTTCCGTGGTGACTGTGTTGTTCCAGGAGGTCGACGCGGTTTCCGGTCCTGTCATCGTCATCCCATCGTTCCGTCTGTCATTCACCATTATGCGGGGGATGCGTGAAACCGGAGCCACTCCCAACCCTTTTTGGGGGGTGGCGCGTCTTGGGGCCAGAAGAGGCTGGGTGAAACAAGGCAGCCCTTCTCGAGGCGAGGCTCAGCAGTGAGGCAGCCTCCGCCCAACCAAGACGTTGAGTAGACCTTGTTTCTGATGTGGAGGACCCCTTCCCGTGGAGGGGTTTTTTTGTTTTTGCCGCCTCAGTCCCCCTCTTCCCCGAACACCTCCATCAAATGGGAGCTGACTGTCTCAATGACCCGTTGGACGACGCCCGGCTCAAGACGCAGTTCGTGGGCGACAGTCCTTGAGTCCCGCGTGAGCTGCTTCTCGGGGGTCGCTTCGTCCGGGGATTCAAGTTGGCCCGACTCCAGCAACCGGCTGTAGGTCCGCCAGATCTCGCGCACCACGCGCTCATCCTTCCCAGCCAGGCTCGCGACACGCCCGAAATCAATCGGGATCAGCCCCTCCTCCGATGCCGGTCGGCTGTCGGACTCTTCCGTCTCCTCCCGTGGAATCGGCTTTTCGCTCCGCCAGCGCTCAAGCCGCTGGGCGCGACGCTCCGCCAGTCGCTCTTCGCCAAGGGCGGCAAGGTCCGCGGGGGGATCCGTCTGGGGCAGCTGCCGTGTTCGATGGGCGACAAAGCTCATCGGGCGCACATACAGCTCCATCTCGCGCTGTTGCTCCTGGAGGGATTTCCTCAGGTCGATCAAGCGACCCAAGCCGGCCTCATCGATGTATTCGCATTCGTAGAGGTTGAAAATCACCCGCTCGCCGAGACGGGACCGGATCTCTTCCAGGGTCTCCTCGACACGAGCTGCGGTGGTCGAGTCGAATGTCCCCACAAGCGAGACAATCACCGAATCGAATTTTCGCTGTCTCTCGACCGATAGATCGCCCATGAAGAGTCTCCGGGAGCGGATTGTAAGCGCCTCGGACTGGGTTGGGAATGAGTCGAAACCCCTGGGCTCCCACCTTTCCCTTTGAATTCTCCGGCACCCTTGCCGCGCCCATCGCCCTCCGGTAAGAATAGGCCAATAAGGCCGATGGGGATCTCCCCCGTGCGGGCCATGCATTGGGAGTGAAAGAGCGGATGTTTCGACTGTATTTCAAGCGCGCCGGCAGGCGGGTCCTCCCCCTGTCCGTCTTGGTTCTGGCGATTCTGTGTCCGAGCGGGGCCTCGGCCACATCCAAGGTCTTCCTGACCCATGGCGAAACCCGCCTGGGTTTTGTCAGTGTTCGGGATGGTCGGGTCACGGTCCGCGGCGAGGACCGTCTATTCCAGCACGGCGAGGACGCTGTCCACAGGATCGAGCATGTGACCGGCGAATCCTCCCTGATCGGCAAGGATAACATTCTGCTTCGAGAGACCCCGCAGAAGCTCACCAAGACCTTGATCGCCCTTCCCAAGGGTTGCGAGGTGAACATCCTGGATCGAACCGGCGAGTGGATCAAAGTGGAGGCCTATGGCGGGCAACACCAGGGGTTTGTGTCCGCCGAGGAGCTTTCCGACACGGTCTTGTTTAACCCGCCGATTCGCGCGGACATTGTCTTCAAGGCCCCGCCCCCCTCGCTGAAGGAGAAGTATGGAGCGCAAGAACCCAAGCCCGTGGACATCGATGAAATCCTGACCAGCAGCCCCTTTCACCAGATGTTCAATGAGACCTCGTTCGGCGGAGGAATTCGCTCGCCGCTCGACCGCGCGCGCGAGGAAGCCGAAAAGCAGGCCGAGCAGGCCCAGATTCAGTCGTCCAGTCCTGAAGGAGCCGGTTCCTCCGCCCCAACCCATGAGGAGCAGCTATCTCAACCTGTTGAACCCAAGACCCGGTAATCGGGAGGGGGACTGGCGGTACCCCTCCGCGCGTCCGAGGGTTCGTCTGGTCAAGGCCTTTGAAACGCCTTTCTCCAATGTTGTCTCCACCGCGCGCACCTGCTATTCGAGCAAGGGGATTATCGCCGACCAGGACCCCCTGGAGGACCGCTGGAAGGAGCTCGCCCAGGATCTCTATCAGGCCGGTCACCACACCACCTTTCAACATGCTCATTTCGAGTTCGCGATCGAGAATGTCTCGCGCCAGTTCCTCTGGTCGTTCCTCCACAGTCACCCGTTCTACAACTCGGAGCAGGTCAGCCAGCGCTATGTTCCGGTGAAGCCAGGGCAGTTTGTCGTCCCGGACCTGGATGAAGTCTCGGATGGGATCTATCGGGCCACCGCCGAGATGCAGATGGAGGCCTACAAGCGGCTTTGCGAGACGCTCCACCCCGTGGTCGCCAAAGAGTATTACAGACGCTTCCGGAATCGCGGCGAGGAGCATGACAAACACGAGAAGAATGTGAACAAGAAGGCGATGGAAATGGCGCGTTATGTCCTCCCCGTCGCCACTTTCGCTTACCTCTATCACACCGTGAGCGGGATCACCCTCCTCCGCTACGCCCGCCTCTGCGATCAACCGGACTGTCCCACCGAGCAGCGCGAGGTGGTCCGCTCGATGATCGACGAGCTGCTTCAGTGGGATTCGGGCTACGCGGCGGTGCTTGAGCGCCCGATGGAGCTTGAGGATCTCCCGGAATCGACATGGTGCGGGGGGATCGACACCGCCTCCGTGAATCGCGCGCGCGCCTTTGTCCGCGAGTTCGACTCCGGCATGAAGGGTTCCTTTTCCACCCTGGTGGGTTGGTCGAACGGCGCCGAGGCGCTCCTGGCGGATGCGGTCCGGGAGGTGGTCGGACGCTCCCGTGCGGAGATTTCCGACTCCGAGGCGATTTCCCTCGCGCTGGATTCCGCGCGGAACCGTGTCCTCGGCGAATCCCTCAACCTCACCACCCACTCCAAGCTCTGCCGCGCCTTGTTCCATCCGCACTACAACTTTCGCAAGCGGATCAGCCACACCGCCGACTCCCAGGATCAACGTCACCGCATGACCCCCGCCTCGCGACCGGTGCTTGCGGCCCACTACACCGGCGAGCCGGACTTCATCACCCCGGAGGTGTTCGCCGAATCCGGGGAGTGCCTCGATTCTTACCGCGACGCCATGCGCAAGAGCTGGGCGGGAATCAACGCTCTCTTGGAGCGCGGGGTGGAGCCGGAAAAGGCGCTGTATCTGCTCCCCAATGGGGCCGCCGTGCGCTTCACCGAGTCCGCCGACCTGCTGAATCTCCGACACAAGCACGCCATGCGCCTGTGTTACAATGCTCAAGAGGAGATCTGGCGCGCCTCGGTCGAGGAGGCGCTCCAGATCCGCGAGGTCCACCCGCTCATCGGGGCCTATCTCCTTCCCCCCTGCGGGCACCGCGAATCAGCCGCGACCAAACCCTACTGCCCCGAGGGAGACCGCTACTGCGGGATCCCGGTGTGGCGGCTGGACCTGAAGGATTATCAAAGGGTGATTTGAACCCTGTTTTTTGATGTCCCGGAAACCGCCCATCCGGTCTCACGACCGCGAGGAGGCGTGTCATGTATAGACTTCCCGTTTTCCTGATCGCCATCTGCCTGGCCGTTGCGGCGCGCTCGGCCTCATCCCCGGACTCGCTCTTCGAGGGTTTCGAGAATCCCCCCGATTCGGCCCGACCGTGGGTCTATTGGTTCATCATGGATGGCAACCTGAGCCGGGAGGGGATCAGCGCCGATTTCGAAGCCATGCATGCGGCCGGGATCGGGGGTGTCATCCTGATGGAGGTGGATGTCGGGATTCCGCGCGGCCCGGTCAGGTTCCTGAGCCAGGAGTGGTGCGCGCTCTTCAGGCACGCCGTGGAGGAAGCCGAACGTCTCGGACTCGAAATCACCCTGAACGCCGGTCCGGGTTGGACCGGGAGCGGCGGGCCTTGGGTGAGGGTCGAGCAATCCATGCAGCACCTGGTGGCGAGCGAGCTGGAGGTCACCGGTCCCACTCGCTTCGAGGGGATCCTCCCGCTCCCCGAACCGCGCGCGCCTTTCTTTGGGATCAAGGGCCTTCCCGAAGAGATGCTCAAGGCGCGAGAGGAGTTCTACTCCGATGTCGCGGTCTTGGCTGTTCCCAAGAGCGGCGCGGCCCGCATTGCGGATATCGATGAGAAGGCGCTCTATTTCCGAGCGCCGTACACCTCCAAACCGGGGGTCGAACCCTTCCTGCCCGCGCCCGCCTCGCACCCGACTCTCCCCGCGAGCGAGGTCACGGCAACGAGCGCCATGCTCGACCTCACGGACCATCTCGGCCCGGAGGGGCGTCTTGCATGGGAGGTTCCGGAGGGAACCTGGACCATCATGCGTTTCGGACGAAGAACCACCGGGACCAACACACGTCCCGCGCCACTGCCGGGGCTTGGATTTGAGAGCGACAAATTCGACAGGGCCGCGTTGGAGGCCCATTTCGACTCGTTTGTCGGCAAACTCCTTCAGGCCGTGGGGCCGCGTCCGAAAGATCGAACCTCGGGATGGACCATGCTCCACATCGACAGCTGGGAGATGAGCTCCCAGAACTGGAGCGGGAGATTCGCCGAGGAATTCGAGCGGCGGCGCGGGTATAGTCCGCTGTTCTATTTGCCGGTCCTGGCCGGCCGCGTGGTCGAAAGCCTGGAAATCTCCGAGCGCTTCCTCTGGGACCTTCGTCTCACCGCTCAGGAGTTGGTGATCGAAAATCACGCCCTGCATCTCAAGGAACTGGGGAAGCGACACGGCTTTGGCCTTTCCATTGAACCCTACGACATGAACCCCACCGCGGATCTGACCCTCGGTGGAGTGGCCGATGTTCCGATGTGCGAGTTCTGGGCGCGGGGGTTCGGGTTTGACTCGGCCTTCACCTGTTTCGAGGCGGTCTCGGCGGCTCACACGAATGGTCGCCCGATCGTGGCCGCCGAGTCCTTCACCTCCGATTCCCCCGAGGCTTGGCGGCTTTACCCGGCGGCGATGAAGAACCAAGGGGATTGGGCGCTGTGCGTTGGTGTCAATCGGATTGTGTTCCACCGCTTCGCGCATCAGCCTTGGTTGGACCGTCGCCCCGGCATGACCATGGGACCCTATGGGGTTCACTGGGACCGGACCCAAACCTGGTGGCCGATGGTCTCGGCTTATCACCGCTATCTGGCGCGTTGTCAATTCATGTTGCGCGAGGGCGCTCCAGTCGCGGATATTCTCTATCTGACCCCGGAAGGCGCGCCGCATGTCTTCCGTCCCCCGCTCTCCGCGCTCGCGGGAGATCTCGGCGAATGGCGCGGCCACCGTTTCGATGGCTGCTCCCCGGAGACCCTGATCGCGAACGCGAGGGTGGAGGAGGACCATATCGCTTTTCCGGGTGGCGCGAGGTATCGGGTTCTGGTGCTCCCGGCCTTCGAGACCATGACCCCGTCTCTCCTGCGCAAGATCGAAGAGCTGCTCAGCTCCGGCGCGGTCGTGATCGGTTCGCCTCCTCTCAAGTCCCCCAGCTTGGCGGGATTCCCTGGGTGCGATGAAGAGGTTCAGGCCTTGGCGAGGAGGCTTTGGGGAGACACGGCCGTTCCCTCCAAGGTCACCCAAAGGAGAGTCGGCCGGGGGAGAATCTTCTGGGGAGGGGCTCTGATTGCCTCGGAGACCGGTGAGGAGGGGTCCTACAAGGCCGCGCAAATCCACCGGAACCTCTATCCGAGCTACTCGGCCACCGCGCGCGTGCTCAGAGACATCGGGGCGCCTGCGGACTTTGAGAGCAGCGGACCGATCCGTTTCGCCCACCGCGCGACCGCGACCTCCGACATCTACTTTGTGGCCAACCGGGAAGCGGAGACCGTGGAAGCCACCTGCACCTTCCGGGTGTCGGGCCATGGCGCGGAGCTCTGGGACCCGCTCAGCGGCTCTCGACACCCCCTCGCCCCCGGCCGGACTCGGGATGGACGTTCGTTTATGGCAATCCATTTTGAGCCACATCAAAGCTTTTTTGTCGTTATCCACAAGGGGCCGCGAGCGCAACGGGCGGCGGCCTTGGACCGTGTCCCTCCCACCGGTTTCAGGCGTGTTGTCAGCCTCGAGGGATCTTGGGAGGTGTCTTTCGACCCATCCCTGGGGGGGCCGAGCGCGGTGACCTTCGCGAACCTCGAGGACTGGAGTAAGCGACCTGAAGAGGGGATTCGGCATTATTCCGGGATCGCCAATTACCGGAAGACGTTTGATCTTCCGGATGCCGGTGAGAATGGAGCCAAGAGGCTCTACCTCGATCTGGGCAAGGTCCACTGCCTGGCTCGGGCGCGCCTCAATGGGCGTGACTTGGGCGTGGTCTGGTGCCCCCCATGGAGACTGGGCCTATCCGGCGCGGCGCGCGCGCAAGGAAACGTCTTGGAGATCGAGGTGGCGAACCTGTGGCCGAACCGGCTGATCGGGGATAAGCGCCTCCCGAGTGAGCAGCAAATCTCCTGGACCACCTGGAACCCCTACAAGCCGGACTCCGAGCTGCTCCCTTCGGGGTTGGTCGGGCCGGTCAGCATCCTGGAAGGCGAAGCGGAAAAGGAGTGAATGTCCCGATGGAATCACCCCCTTACCAACTGATCAGCTACATTGCTCCCTCCGCGCCGGCCACCCGAAGGCCCGCGGAGGGCCGCCTCGCCTTCCTGCGCCCGGAGATCGGTTTTACTCCCAATTGGTACCGAACGCATTTGAGGATTGATTTCGGCGAGCGCTGGCACGCGGATCCCGCGTATCGCAGGGAAACAGTCCTGGCCATGCGGGCGGAGCTCCGAAAGCGATTCCCCGGCTCGCCCATTGGAGGGATCGATAAAGACAATTCGCCTTTGGATCTCCTCACCGGCGTCCAGGGCGGCTGTCTGGTGGCGGCCATCTTCGGAGTGCCGATCCTATACGCCCCCGATAGCTGGCCCACCTGCGCGCCGAGGTTTCTCACTGATGAAGAACTCGCAAGCATCAAGCCGCCCGATCTGGACAAGAATCCGGCCTTCCAAGCGCTCATGTCCCAGGTGGAATGGATCGCGGAGAGCGAGGGGCGTGTCGAAGGCTTCATCAATTGGCAGGGAATCCTGAACAACGCCCAGCGCTTGCGCGGGCAACAGATCTTCATCGACATGGTCGAATCGCCGGACCTCTGCCGGCCCCTGTTCGGCGCAATCCGCGACACCATCCTTGAGGGCACACGGCGACTCCGGGACTTTCAAAGGAGAACCGGAGCGGATTATCGCTTTCTCACCCTCAGCAACTGCTTGGTCAATCTGGTCTCTCCCCGCCAGTACCACGAGCGCCTGCTCCCGTATGATCGCGAAATCGCGGAGGCGACGGATTGCATCGGGGTTCATAATTGCGCCTGGAACGCCAATCCGTATCTCTCCGATTACGCGCGGCTGCCCCGCGTGGGGTATGTGGACATGGGCATGGACTCGGATCTCAAGCGAGCGCGGGAGCTCTTCCCGCAAGCTCGCCGGGCGATCATGTACACCCCCATGGATGTGGAGAACAAGACCCTTGCGGAAATCTCACGCGACCTGGAGCGGATCGCCGCGGACTATGGCCCGTGTGACTTGGTCTGCGCTGATATCGAGGCGGGAACCCCTGATTCCAAGGTTCTTGGGATTCTCGGGGCGTGCGCGGAGATATCCGCAAGGCATGGGCGGACCGGGCCTCTGCGCGGTTGAGGGGATATCGGCTCCCGACTGGTTTCCGGCTCCTCGCCCCGCCCTCCACGATGCGACACCCAATCGACAATTGCCCTATTCCCGTGGGGTTGTCTCTCCCTGCGCCGCCGCGGTCCCCTCGGTCTCGGGCTTATCGAGTCGCACCAAAAGGCGCTCTTCAACGGTCCCACCCTCGAAGTGAACGAGAATCTGTGTCTGGTCCTGAATCAGGTTGTACAGTCCGGTCTCGGCGAGAGGATAGGATTTCCCCACGGGCCTCCACACCGCGCGCGATGATTTCGTGTCAACGGACCCTTCAACCGGAACGGTGGTGTCGGTTGTGGTGTTTTGAAACATCCCCGCGATGACACCCGTTTGGCTGACTGTCAGTTGGAGGGACATTGTGGTTTCGGGGGCTTCTTCATCCACAATGGTAAACACTCCCAGCGGCATCCATTGCAGTTCCTCCGAGGCCTCCTGAGGGACAGCCTGGGCTTGATTGACAAGCTCCTGGGTGTAGGTCTCGGCGGGAACCTGCCGGCTGCCGTTTAGGATGATCGTGTCTCCCTCGACATAGACCGTGCCCCCGGAGCCGTAGGTGTAATAAACCGGCTGAGGTGTCAGCACGCTCCCCACGAAGGCCCCCACCGCCGCCCACGTGGCGGGGCAGGACCACCAGTCGCAATCGTGACAATGGTCATAGTAAGGGTAATAGGGGTGGTGGTGAAAATGATACCAATCGTCATCATACCACCCGCCGACATAATAATGGTTGTGGTACTCGTTGTGCCACTCGTTGCGGATATTGTCGCCTTGTTCCTGCCAGTTGTTCCATCGGTCCCCCCAATCGGCGGGAAGCTGTTCGGGGCGGTCCGCACGGCGATCTTCGCGCCGTTGGACCCCTTCGCGATCCGCGCCAGGCCGCTCCCCATCTCTTAGCCCCTCTCCCGGCCTGTTGGCGGGAAGCTGAGAAATCCCGGCGCCTGCGGCTGCGCCAAGACCAGCGCCTCCCCCCGCACCCAACCTGCCTCCGTCCCCTGCGGGTCGAGTCGCGATTCCAGCCTCTCCTCCCGGACGCGTACCGGGAAGCTGAGAGGGTCTCGCTGGGGCCTGCCCCACCCCGGGTCCGCCCGGTCGAGTGGCCGGAAGCCGGCTCGGCGCACCCGGCTGCGCCCCCTGACCTCCCTGAAGGAAATTCGCCAGATCCGCTTGGCTGGGCCGTCCGCCTCCCTGGACCGGATAGGTCCCGGGAGCGGTTGGATAGGCGGGCCTTGTCGTTGGGCGCTGGGTGAAATCGCGCTGAGGAATCTGGCCGGGAGCTTGCGCCATCCGGTCATAGGAACCTGAGGGTCGTGTCGAAGGGAGCTGGCTCGGGTAACCCCCTCCTCCGGGGCGTTGCACGCCCGATGGGTAGTTCGACCGAGAGGGCTGAGAGGGCCGAGTTGACGGTCCGGATGAGGCTCTTGCGCCATCAAACGAAGACCTGCTGCTGTAGCCTCCTGAAGGGCGACTGGCGGGTCGGCTTGCTCCCCCACCCCCCCCCCCGGGCGCCCCCCCCCCAAGCCTTCCTCCGCCCCCCCCCCCACCCCCCCCCCCCCCCCCCCCCCCCCCCCCCCCCCCCCCGCGGGCGCCTCCACCCGCATGCATGCTGCCGCCGCCCCCCCGACCTCCTCCACCGCCTCGTCCACCGCCCCCGCCCCCTCGTCCGCCGCCCCCGCGCGCTTCCGCGAGCTCGGGTGGAAGACACAAAGCCGCCGTTGCCAGAATCAAGACAAGGATGGAAAAGACCTTCTTAATCCTCTTCATTTCCGTGTTCCTTCCACGCGCCTTCAGATTCCCTATTTCACGCGGGTCAGCGTGATGGGGCCGACTGTCGGAAGCATTTCTCCGCCCACCTGTCGGTTAATCGCTCTCCAGCGAATGGTGTTGTCATCCACTTTCTCAAACACTCGAGTTGAAGACCCCGTCTCCCCATCCGGCAGAACATGGGCCGCCTTGGAGAACCACTTCCCATCCTTCTCGTACCAAACTCCCACAGCGGTCCCCCCATCCGAATCAAAGAACCAGGATCGAATGTTCCGGTCAATCGGGTCCCAGCCGATCACAACAATCCCATCCCTATCGAGACCCTCGCTTGTCCTGATGGAGAACCTGCCCAGGATCGAGTTCTTCTTGGAGGTCCATTCATAGGTTGTCTCGACGACAACACCCTCTTCAGTCTCCCTCCAAACTCCGATCAGCCAATCCAGGGCCTCCAATGCCTGGTGGTGAGTCGGCTCATCCGATACGTCCAGATCGACCACGGACTGAATCAGCCAATTGTCGCCGACTTTTCTGAGAAGGGCCGAATACGGCGACTCCTCCACGGAGCCGTCCGCGTAAGTGAGAATGTCGGTTCCGGTTTCTCGGGCCCAGCCTTCGCTCGCGGGTTCAATCGCGGAATCAGCGACCTGCATGCGGACCCCCGGGTTGTTGGTGAAGAGTTTCCGGTAGAACCGGAGAACTTCGCCGCGGCCCCGGACACTTTCCCCGCCGGCCCCCTCATAGGTGGCGTCCTCAGCCCAAAACTGGGCCAACGCCTCGGCGTCTCCGCGATTGAACGCTTCGACATACTCCCCCAGTGACGCCCGGACCTCGGCGACAATCGGGGGACTCGCGCCCTCGACCGCCAGGGCGGTCATGGGATTCATGCCGGAAAGCAACAGGGATAGCACTAAGAGTTTCTTGGTCATCAGCGTGTCCTTCGATCCGTGAATGATCCACCATCAAAAACTGAACGGATCCACCTGGAGCAGGTCCCGATTCTGCTGGTAGATCACGGTTCCCATGTCTTGTCCAAAGGCCCCGGAACGGCTCCAGCGGGGGTCTCGCTCTCGCCGCTCTCCCCGTTTTCGGGCCTCGAACTGACGATCCAAATCGGGATTGTTTTGCGACCTCGCCGGCTGAGCGGTGTCCGCGCCTCCGACCGACTGCCACCCATCCAGGGACCGTCGGTAGACATTCCCCTCCGCGTCGGAATACAGGTCCTGCTTCATTGCGGCCTCCTTTTCGGCCCGCTGGGCTTCCTCAGCCTCGCGCGTTTCCTGTTCCATCTCAGATTGCCTCCGCAACGCCTCCCACTCAGCCTCCGAACGTGTCTGTCCCTGCGCTTCCTGGGCCGTCCCTTCCGGTGGGGCGGGAAGGGGAGTGGGGGTGGGAGGCAGGGATTCCTGTCTCCTGGCAAGCTTCCGTCCCCACGATTCCCGCGCCAGCCAGTCCGGGTGCCTCTGGTAAATGGGGTCACTCGAATCACTCGAACCTTCAGTCAGCTGCGGGGCCTGCCCTGATTGGGATCCGGCCGCGCCAAAGAGACTGTAACCGGCCGGTCCCCACCAGGTGAATGAAAGGCCGGAGAGCGGAAGGACCTCTCGCTTCTCTCCGGCGCTTGAGGCGAACCACTCAACCCCACCGTAAGATGGAGCGCGGAATCCCCACTTCCCAGCCGAGGGATCATAGGCGCAGGAGAAACCGTAGGTGTGCGGTCGCGGGATCGCCGAACTCGACCCCACGGGCTGAGGTTCATAGCCGGTCCCATGGACTATCGTGTTTCCGAGCGTGTAACAGCCGATGTAACCCGGAGTGTATCCGACATACGCGATCTCATCGGTCGCGTCATAAACGTGGACAAACTTGACATGATAAAGCGGGCAGTTCGGCGGAAGCGAATACACCGCGGGAGGAACCGACCCGCTTACCGCCATCGGCCCTTTGGGCGCATCCGACTCAAACCACACGCCATCATAACAGCAATAGTAGCGCTCATCGATTTTGAGAATGTCGTGCGGGGAATTGGCCGCGTAAGACAGGGCGGTTCCCTCAATGGGCGTGAACTCGGGCTCGCCGACATACAGCGGCGTGACGGATGCGGCCTTTCGTTTGATGGCGGCGGTCTCCGGAACGAACGTGTCGAGACGGGCGAAGTGCGCTTCTTCCCTGCCTGAAATACAGGCGAGAACATGCGGTCGTTCAAAGGTCTTGGGAATCGCCTTGAAGCTCTCGGGAAGTTGGTCGGAGGGGACATGCGACCAAGGCCCGCGCTTGTCCGAGGCCGTGAACCACCGCCCGGAAAGGAGGATATACAAATGATTGGAGCTGTCCACGAAAACATCACTCTTGGAGTTCAACAGATAATACAGATCGGTCCCCTCCACAAAGCCCAGCTCCGGTTCCCCCTCGATGACCACCAGCTCGGTCGGCTCCGTCGCCACGATGATCTCCGGATCGGCCCCGGACTTGGCTTCTCCACCCGCCGGTGATGGGGCAATCGCGGCCACGGAGTCCGGGATGCTTTCAACCTTTTCCCAGGGTCCGCGGTAATCCGAGGCGCGCAACCAGCCCCAAGGGGCTCTCAGGTAGAACTTCGCGGTGCCCGGGTCCATGACGATTGTGTAAGGGGTGTTCACCACACGGAGGAGCTTGGAATTCTCGATGCGGGAAAACGCGGGTTCGCCATCAAGGCACACAAGGACCGCGGGATGAGTGACTGGGATAATCCGTGGGGGGCTTGCCGCAATCTCCGACTTCACCGCCTCTTCGGTCTTGGCCAGGTCAAGCATCGCCAGGACCCGGTCGAGCGAAATGCTCAGTCCTTTCCGGGGAACCTCGGTCTTGAGGATTTCGGTCAGCTTTTTCACCTGTTCGTCCGAGGCGCCGGGGAGTCGAACCTGCTTCACAAAGGCCTTCTCGCAGGTCACCACTCCGGCGGCGCGGTCCGTGGCAACCCGGGCCGCGACCCAAACAGTCCCAAAGACCGGCTCCTCAAACCCCGCGGGAGTCACCGAAACCGCCGAGCGAGAGGTCAGGCTATTCTCCTTGAAGGTCTCAAGCTGGGGTTGATAGATGATGATCCTCCCTTGCGGGATATCGATCACGCGGGGCCATTGGAGCTCAGCGGAGGCAATCCCCGAAAAGCCCAAGCATAAGTACAAGAGGATCGAGAATTGTCCGAGGCTGATCCTGCTCAAAGGCATGGGTTTCATGTGCGGACCATACTCCTTTCGGGATCATGGGCGAGGCGGGCCAGGTGGATACGAAACAAGGGCCACGCGGGTCGATCAACGCCCTTCCTGATTCCACGAGACTGTACAATTTACCACACGCTCCTTAGCCTTGTCACCGACGATGCCTGCATGGTCTGCTCACCCGATGCAATCCCGATTTCGCAGAAGTCTTTGGGGCGCTACCCGATTCCTGGTTGTCCTCACGGCGTTTTCCCCCACGCCTGTTGCCTATTCGGGCGAGCACGATGGGGAATGGTGGACGAAGCTAACCCTTGAAAAGGACTTGACGGAGCTTGGATTTCCCACGGATTCCGAGCTGGTGCTCGATTATGAACCGCGCAAGGACCGGGACATGGAGAATGTCTTTCAGGAGTCGCTGGGGGTGGGCCTGAATCTCCCGATCCCCACCATGAAGAAGTGGTCCCTAGGTTCTTTTTACCGGAGATTCGATCGAAACGGAAACCCGGACGAAAACCGGTATTACTTTGACCTGACCCGCGAGTTCGAGTCGTCCCGCGCGACCGGCTGGGATTTGGCTCTCCGGTCCCGGTTCGAGCTTCGGGATTTCGTGGGGCAGCCTCACCTGGAATACCGGCTGAGACAGAGGGTCGAGATGCTTCACGATCTCCCACTCAAAGTGGATGACAAGGCGCTCCGGCTTTTCGCGAATGGGGAGGGGTTCCTCGATTTCCAGGACGATAAGTGGAATCGCTATCGGCTGGGAGGCGGGCTCATCGTCCCACTGAGGGGAGGCGCCACGCTGCGCGTGGGATATCAGCTGGAGGCCGACAGGCCGGCGCGGGAGAGTTCTTGGGATTACGACAGCATGTTGGTCACGGAGTTGGGTTTTCGGTTTTAGGGCGGTCTTGCTTCCCGGCCTTTGCGTGCCGGTGGAGAGCCAGCTCAAAGGGAAGGTCTCACGTGTTATGATCCGCCGAGTTTGCTTTCCGAGCCGGCTCCGCGAGTGTGCTGGGATTTCCCTTGGAGACTTACGCTAGGAATGGGGAAGACTCCCAACGAAGAGCCGGCGCGCTGCCAGGTCTGTTGGGAATGGGCCGCCCCGAAAGCGACAAGTCGCCTCGAGGTCAAGATCGAAAGCATCGTTCCAGTTCAAGGAGAGTATTCATGCGTTCTTCAGATCCGCTTGCCGCAGTGACAATGAGGAAGATGGACGGGGTCTGGTTGGTGTTGATCCTATTCCTGGCGTGGATGTCCGCCCCCGCCGCCTTCGGTCAGGCCCCGGGGTATGAGCAGCCTCCGGTTCTCCGGGCTTCGAGCCTGCTCCCGGCGGACATGCTGGCCGGCTCCTCGTTCAAACTGAAGGAAGCGGTCAGAGCCGATGGCATGTTGTATTCCTTTGAGGTGTGGTCACGGTACGGCTGGTATCATCCGCGGAGCCTGGACATGCTCCGCATTCGCCTGGCGGAGATTCGCGCGCTCGACACACTCTCAGCGATGCAACAGGATCCGCTGTTCCTCGAGGGAGTCGGGGAGCAGGTTTCCGGCACGGTCGGATCAACCCTGGAGGCGGTCAAACGGCCCTTTAAGACAATCCATGATATTCCGCTGGGCTTGGCGAAATTCGGCAGCCAGATGGAGGCCAAGGCGCGCGAGGCGAGCACCTTGCCGGATGAGGACATCCGCGGCATCCACGAGGAGGCCAAGCGAAAACTGGCTGTCTCACTCGGAGTTGACCCTTATACCGATAACCGGCCCTTGCAGGAAGCGCTTAACGATGTCGCCACCAACAAGAATCGCGGAGCGCTGGCCACCCGTGTCGGGACGGCCTTCATTCCCGCCGTGGGACCGGCTCTGGGCGCCGCGCAACTGAACAAGGGGCTTCAGGGAAGGCTCGAGAGCATGACCTCAGCGGAGCTTCAAGAGCACACCCGGGGAACTTTAGCCGGTTTGGGCGTGCCGAAGTCACAACTCGAAACGTTCATGAAAAACCCGGGTTACACTCCGACAATCCGAGCTGCCATTGCCGAGGCCATGACACGGCTCTCGGGAGTCGCCGGCGTTCAGGACTACATCCGCGCCATCCAGGAAGTGCCCGCTCCTGAAGTCGCGCTGTTTTATCAGCGGCGCATCCAGCTCGCGGAGAGATTCCATCTGAGCGCGCGCCCCTTGGCGAAGATGGCCCTTGTTGGGCCGACACCCGTGTTTCTCGACCAGGATGGGGGCATGGTGGTTGCCGTTGCGCTGGATCACCTTTACTGGAATGAAGACCTTGCCCGCCGAGTTGGCGGGGTCCGACAGAAATTGGGGAAAAAGAAGGGCGACCTGTATATCACCGGGACCGCCACCGAGACCGCCAAGCAGCAGCTTTCCGACGTGGGTCTGACAGTTCATGAGAAGTGGGGCTCAGATTGAGACGTGCGGAGGCTCCTTGCGGGGATTCTGGTCGCCGGGTTGATCCTGCTCACCGGATGCGGGCGGAGGGAGCTGATTCAGACGCCGAATCTGTACGCCAATGGACGGATCGATCCCTTCAAGGATTGTCCGCCCTCCGCGCGGAACAATCGGGTTGATGTCCTCTATGCCACGGATCGACTGCCGGTGGAGAGCAAGGGAGCGGGGCAGGAATACGGATATCTCCGCTCCCCCTCGCTGGCCTATGGAATCTGCAGGGTCGAGATTGGCGAGGATGTCCCTTGGTCCGTGCTCGCGGAGAATAGTCGAACCGACGACAGGGACCTTTCGCTCCCGCTGAGCGTCCGCGGAGTCGATGAGGTGGGCCGTTTCCCGGGAACTCCGATCCCCTTCATCAGACGCGGCGGGGAGCTTGTGGAGGACCCTGCGGTGCTGGCGCGGAAGGCGCAGGCCGAGGATGCCTTTCGCGCCCTGGTGGCCAAGCGTCTTACCCAGACCCCCCGCAAAGAGGCGTTCGTTTTTGTTCATGGGTACAACAATGACTTCGAGGACTCCGTTCTTGTCATGGCCGAGCTGTGGCACTTCCTCGGCAGGACCGGACTTCCCATTGTGTATTCGTGGCCCGCGGGTCGCGGCGGATTTCGAGGCTACACGTACGATCGGGAATCCGGAGAGTTCACAATCCTCCATCTCAAGGAGTTCCTCAGACTTCTCGGGTCCTGCCCGGGTCTTGAAAGGGTGCATTTTCTTGCCCACAGCCGGGGGACCGATGTCCTGATTAGCGCGGTTCGCGAGCTGATCATTGAGGCCCGCGCGGCCGGGAAAAGCCCCAGGGAAATCCTCAAGATTGCCGACTTGACCCTCGCCGCGCCGGATCTCGACCTGGAGGTTTTCACCCAGCGGATGGTGGGGGAGCGTCTCGGTCAGGGAATGGGGGGGGTGACCTTGTATGTTTCCGACGAAGACAAGGCCCTTGGTCTATCGACCTGGCTGTTCTCGGGTCTCCAGAGGGTCGGGAGGGTCACCTTCGAGGACCTGAATCCGGAGCTTAGAAAACGGCTGGAGCAGAACCACGGGGCCGCGGTCATTGATGCGCGAGTCCGATCCGGTTTCATTGGGCATTCGTATTTCTACTCGAACCCGGCGGTCAGCTCCGACTTGATCTTGATGATGCGGTATGGACGAGCCCCCGGCGCGGAGAACGGGCGCCCGCTGGTTCCCGTGGGACCGAACTTCTGGGAGATCGACAAGGGGTACCCTTACAGGAACCGAGATTGAAACGGTTAACCATTCCCGGACCTAATCCCCCCTCCTCCCCTGATACACATGGACCCCCAACCCCCCGAAGTCCTCCTCGAAAGCGCCCTGATCGACCTTTACCTTACGGTTCTCGTTCAGGACCTCGAGCTCGGCGATCCCATCAAACGAGGCGGGCAGAGCTGAAAATTGGACCGTGGCGGGATCGACCGAAGCGTTTACCGCGAAGAGGGTGACCGCCCCATCCGTTTCCGTGATCAAGCATTCGACACCCTTGGTGATGGAGGATCCGCGCTCGCGGTAGCGCCGCGCGGGTTGATCCCTATAGCGCCATCCAAGGATGAATGGCTCTATCGCGCGGACCTCGTTGAGCACCGCCGAAAGGTCAGCCAAGTAAGCCTGATTGTCGTTGTAAGATAACCCCCACACGGTCAGTCCGTTGGCCCCATGAACAATCGCCTGATAGGCCATGAAACGAAGTTCCTGGAGGTTCGGGTAGGCCACCAGAGCGGGATCGCGTTGCGCCTCGGGATTGAGCGCCTCCCAGGCGAAGCCCTGGAGGACCACGAAGACCGGCATTCCCTCGTACGCCACCTGTTTCATCTTATCCACATAATCCCCCACACAGGCGGGGGAGAGGTCCGGCATGTCGGTTTGACGCGCGATCCGGCTGACCCCACCGGGAGGGATGATCGCATAGCTCTTTTTCAGGTTGGGTGGCATCACCGGGTACACATCCACGCATAGGATGTCGGCGGCCGAGTTGTACTTGCGGAGGGTCTCGACCGTGTTGCGGGGAGCATGGTTCAAATACACCGGGTGGGCGCCATCGAGAGTCTTGAGGAATCGATACCCCTTAGTGAGCGCCTCCGCCGAATAGCGGGGCTTCTCGGGGGCCTCATCGCTCCAGGCCGGCTCATCGGTGCTCTCCCAGATCAGCAGATTGGGGTGGTCCTTGAACTTGGCCACTCGCTCCGTGAGCGCCGCTTCCTTGGCGGCGACATCGGCGCCCGAGTGGTCGAGACCGAGGGTGTGCCAGATGAACAGTCCCGCTTCTTTGCAGGCATCCCAGTCCTTCGGATCGGCGCCGATGCTGAGGAGATTGAAACCCATAGACGCCACGACATTGGCATCCCCGCCCTTGGGTGGAGAGTAGGCTCCAATCACAAACAGCGGCTTGCCATCCTTCTCGAGGAAACCCGTGGGCCCGATTTTCACCTCGGAACAGTTTCCCATGTTTCCCTCCCCAAGAATCGCGGCGATGAGCCCCAGGCTGAGCATGAGATTTCGCATGGATGAATGACTCCTTTCAAACGGCGTCCGCGCGCCATTGGATACTCAATCGAACCAAGTGTCCACCGGGGTCTGGCAACCGACAGGGCGTGATTCATTGAGTCAAATTACTCAATCCATTGAGTAGAATTGGACCGTTAGATGTAACCCCAATGTTTACAGTCGATAAAGCCTATTCATGGGACGGAAGAAAGATCCACAAAAGGCGCAAAAATATCAAAAAAATCGGGAAAGGTCTTGCTCACACACCCCGGGTTTTGGATGACCAGCCCGGGGATTCGGCTCCCCGCCACCGCGAAACTCATCGCCATCCGGTGGTCGTCATAGGTCTCGATCTCCGCGGGGGTGTAGACCTCTTTCGGGTGAATCCGGAGTCCGTCCGGGAACTCCTCGACCACCGCGCCGAGCTTCTCCAGCTCTTGGTGCAAAGCGGCGATTCGGTCGGTTTCCTTGATCCGCGTATTGGCGATATTCCGGATCGTGGTGGGACCTTCGGCGAAAAGGGCCACCACCGCGAGGGTCTGGGCGGTGTCACTCATGGCGTTCAGGTCCGCCTCAACTCCCCGCAAGGTTCCCCCTGTCAGCTCCACCCGGTCCCCCACTTGCCGCCAGCCGCAGCCCATTTCCGCGAGAACGCGGACGAAACCCCGGTCGCCTTGACAGGAATCCTCCGGGAGCGGGCCCACTCGGACTGTTTTTCCGGTGACCGCGGCCGCGGCGAGGAAGTACGAGGCCGCCGAGGCATCCCCCTCGACCTCATAGTCGATCGCCTTCGGCTCCTGCCCCGGAGGGACATGCAACCTCCGGTATTCGGAGTTCGCCGCGTAAACTCCGAACCGCTCCAGGATCGAAAGAGTCATGTCAATGTAGGGTTTCGAAACCAGCTCCCCCTCCACCTCCAGGGTCAGCCCCTGCTCCATGCGAGCCGCCGAAAGCAGCAGAGCTGAAAAGTACTGGCTGCTGCGGCTCCCTTCGATCCGGCAGCGCCCTCCACGCAGTCCGCCACCCTTGACCCGTATCGGGGGACAGCCGGTTCCCTCCAGGTCCACCGCCTCTCCGCCGACCTGTCGGATCCCGTCCAGGAGGTCGCGGATGGGGCGCTGACGCATCCGCTCGTTGCCGGTGAGGATCACCTCCCCCGGCCCGAAGGCGCAGAACGGGGCCAGGAATCGGATGGCGGTTCCGGCGTTGCCGCAAAAAAGCGGCTCGGAGGGGGAAACTGTGGGAACCCCTTGTCCCCGAACCTTGAGGACTTTTTCGGCTCGGTCGGCCTCGACCCGGATCCCAAGTGTATTGAGGCATTCCACCATCCGCTCGGTGTCATCCGAGAACAGGGCGTTGGTGAGCGTGCTCTCGCCATCGGCCAGGGCGGCCAAGAGCAGGGCGCGGTTGGTGTAGCTTTTCGAGCCGGGGAGTGAAATCTCAACCAGATTGGGGGGAGCCTTGGGCTCCAAACGGAAAGCTGCGGGGAAACTCTTCATCCGATTGTGTGAGCGCGGGGGCGCGTGGATGCGCGCCCCCGCGCTGTCACGGTCACTTCTTGTTGGCGTCCAGAATCTTGTTCCATTCGTCCAGCTGCGCTTTGTTGCCGTCAAACAGGGCGGTGTAATCCCCCTTGATCTCGATGTTCTGGATCTTGTCCCCGCGCTGGACCGCGTTGACCACATCCTGCCCTTTGGTCACCTCGCCGAAGATGGTGTGCTTCATGTTGAGGTGGGGAGTCGGCACATGGGTGATGAAGAACTGGCTGCCGTTGGTGCCGGGACCGGCGTTGGCCATCGCCAAGAGTCCGGGTCGGTCGAACTTAAGCTCGGGCACACACTCGTCCTTGAATTTGTAACCCGGACCTCCGCGACCGGTGCCTGTCGGGTCGCCGCCCTGAATCATGAAATCGGCGATGACCCGATGGAACACCACATTGTCATAGTAACCGCGGACGGACAGGTTGATGAAATTGGCGACCGTGAGCGGCGCCTTGTCCGCGAACAGGTTGAGTTCGATGGCTCCCTTGGTGGTGGTGATGATGGCTTGCAATCCAGTGCCCTCCGCTTTCTTTTCCTCAGATTTGGCGGCCTCGCCCGCCGCTGGTTGTGAGGCGGGCTTGGCGGCTTCATCCGCCGCCGTGCCGCTGTTACACCCGAGCTGGAGGACAAAGGCTCCCGCCACCAGTAGGGTGATCAGATTCTTGAAGCGTGTCGCGCGCATGTAAGTGAACCAACCTCCTTCACATCCGGATTGCCCGAGAAACTCAGGCTTCAAATGATCTTAGAGAACCTTTTCCTCTCTCACAACCACAGTGGGTCTCCGGAAGGATTCTCAGTTTCGCCCACCCCGAAAGGGCAGTCCCTCTCGATAACGAGCCAAGCGCTCGCGAATCCGGGTGGTCAAGGCGTCCTGTCCGGTCGATTCAGCCAGTCGAATCGCCTCCTCGCCGACTTCGACCGCCAAGGAGAAATCCCCGGATTCCGCGAGCGCCGCGCCCAGAATGTCCAGATACACCGGGTTCGGCGCTCCCGGTCCGGCGCAGGCCAGCCGCGCCAGCTGAACCGCCTCTTTGCCATTGCGGAACCGGGGGTCCGGGTGTGTGGCCAGAATCCACGCCAGATTGGCGGCCGGCTCCTTCCACCCCGGACGTTGTCTGAGCGCCTCCCGGTACTGCCCGATGGCCTGCGCGGTCTTGCCCTCGGAGGCGAGCAGATTCCCGAAGTTGTAGTGGGCTTCCGGGTTGTGCTCGGAAATCCGGATCGATGCGCCGAAATGCCGGGCCGCTTCTTCCCTCTTCCCAAGGACCGCCAAGGCGTTCCCGAGGTTGGTGTGGGTCTTGGCCGATTCCGGAGCGCGTGCGAGCGCCTGCTCCAGAATGGCCACTCCCTCTTCAGCCCTTCCGAGACCGGTGAGCGCGATGGCCAGCCCATTGGCGGTGTCGAGGTCCTCCGCTTGAAGGGCGAGGGCCCGGCGGTACGCCTCGACCGCCTCCGCGAGGCGGCCCGCGCGGGTGTGGGCGTCGCCAAGGCTGCGATGGAGAGTGAAGTCCTTCGGGTTCAGGCGCGCGGCCTCCGCGAAGTGCATGGCGGCCTCCTCGGGTCTCCCCTTGAGCAGCAGCGCCCCGCCGACATTGTTGTGGGCGTACCAAGCCTCCGGATGGCGCTTCAGCAATGCTCCAAAGAGGGTCTCCATGCTCCGATAGGACGAGGCGTGGCTCCAGGTCAGCGCCGATAGGCCCCCAAGCAGCACGACTCCGAGGGCGCGGGAAGCCCACGCCGGAGCGCTCCGCGAGGCCACGACCGCCACGGCGCACAGGGGGGCAATCACACCCATCGAGGCCAGGTATTGATAGTGATCGGCCGCCAGGGTAAGACGCATGGTCGAGTAATCGAAAAATCCGAGCGCGGGGAAGAGAAGGATGACATAGAAGGCCGCGGCGCACGCCGGAGCCTTGTGGCCGCGACACCCAAGCCATGCAACGGCAAGGAGCGCCACGAGCGCCGTAAGGGGAAACAAGTACTGCCAAGCCGCCGCGGGATCGATCTCCCAACGCGGGTAGATGGTCATCAACCCGAACGGCCACACCAGCTTCCCGGCATAGAACCACAGCGCCCTCCCGGCGATCAACACGCGCTCAAGGAAGGTGAAGTCGAAAGGCTCCCCCACCGCGCCGGTGCGGTTTCGCTCCCACCAGATGGTGAGCGCGGCGAAGGCCAGGCAAGGTGGGATCAGCCCCAAGGCCACCAGCGATTTCCGCCTCCATTTCTGTCCCCCTTTCCACCAGCCATGGACCAAGAAATAGGCCGGGAGCACACAGGCCAGGGTCTTGCTCAGGAGCGCCAGCGCCAGCGCGCCCGCCGCGAGGAGGAGCCTGCGGAGGGTTCCGACCTCCAGATAACGCTGCCAGGCATGGAGCGCGAGAAGGGAGAATACCCCCATCAGCACATTCTTGCGCTCGCTCATCCAGGCGACCGACTCCACATGCACCGGATGAAGGGCGAACACCCAGGCCGCCGGCAGCGCGCCGCGAACCGCAAGACGCGCGAGCAATCGCCAGAGGAGAACCGCGACAGTCGCATGCAGGAGGACATTCAGGACATGATGGCCGAGGAGGCTCTCGCCCCAGAGTCGGTATTCCAGCCAGAAGGAGGTGAGAGCGAGCGGGTAGTAGTTGACCGAGGTGAACGGTTCAAACCAGATCGAGTAGAGACCGGAAACGGTCTTCAGATTCGGATTCGAGGCAATGTAATCGTGGTCATCCCAGACATAGTCGCCATGGAGCGCGGGGAGGTACGCGAACAGAGTCGCCACCCCGATCCCCAGCGCAATCGCCCAATCCCTTTTTTTCACCGTTCACTGTTCTTCGGGCAGCTTGCCATCGGTGCGGAAGCTCACACAGGTGTCCTTGGTGAGCGGGAGTTCGCGGAGGAAGGCTTGACGTTCGGAGCGTGACTGAGGGCCGGCCACCCCCTTGAGGTCCTCGTAACCCGCGCCGATGAACAGCGCCCGCAGACAGGCCTCAAGGGCGGTGTAGAGGTGGGTGCAACCATCCACTCGCGGGATGAGTTGGTGGATTTTGTGGAGCACCCCCCCGCCCATGACCGTAAGCCCGATGAGGCGCTTGTAGCTTGGGTAGGACTTGGTGCAGGACTCGAACGGGTGACGGTTCATGAGGACCGCGATGTCTTTGATGACATAGGTCTGGGTGTCCACGAGCAGCGCCATCTCCATGTCATGGTAGTTGTCATGCAGCTTGCAGATGACCACCGCGCCCTCCTCGGTCCGATAGACCTCGGTGGCGACCGTGCGGTGGAAGGTTTGACGTTGAAAGAGGGCGAGCTTGCGCAGCTCGGCGACGGTTCGGGACATCAGGGTTCCTTTGTCAGTCTGGGCATTCGAGCGCATCCGGCTTCCCTCCGGGGAGCGCCGCTTGGACTATCTTACTCAACGTGGGAGGGAAGAAGAACGGGGGGGGAGGTCAGGCCTGGAGACGTGTCGAACCACGGAAGGTCCGGAAACGGACGGAAGAGCCGGAGTAGGGCTGAATCTGGAGGTTTCGCTTTCCGTGTAATTCCGATCCTTCCGATTCCTCCGTGATTCAAGATCCAAACACACCCGCTTGGCCTGAGCAGGACCTGGAGAACCGCTGAATCAAGGGAAAACCACCCTCCCGAAGGTCTCGAAGTAATACCGAAACTCCAGCTCCCTCACACCCGGCTTGACCGCAAGGGTCAGGCGGACCTGCTCCTCCCCTTGAATCTTGTAACCTTGGTCTTCCTCCCACGCCCCAGTCTGAAAGAACTCGACCTTCTTGATCCTGCAAGCATCATCCTCGTCGTCAATCCCCGCCCCGGGTGTCTGGAGCATCAGCTCGCCGATCTCCCAGCGCGTGAACTTCCCCTTGGCGGGCTTGGGAGAGATGGCCACCTCAAGGAGATAGTAATTGCGGGGGGTGGTATCCCGTTCATCTTCCTCTTCATCCTCATCTTCGCCTGTGGGGCTTGGAGGCGGGGCGGGGATCGGGCGAATCGACTGGACCGTGGCGGTGGCCCCACGCAAGACCTTCCCCTTAGCCTTGAAGGGAAGAGAGAAAAGCATCTCCACCATCTTCCCCCCAAAGAACTTGAAGAACACAAGCGCCAGGAGAATCACGAAGACCAACTGTTCCCAGGAAAGATGTCGGAAGGAGTAGCCGACGCCGATTAGGATGGCGAGGAAGATCAGGCGAATCATGGGGGATAGTTAACGGTCAGGCCTTCGGGTTGTCAATCGCCGCTTCCCCATCGCGACACCGATTCACCCCATCGCCGAGGCGAGAACTCCCCGCACTCTATCCGAGGAGCCGGATCTCCTTCCACCGCGAGCGCGGCGCGGTAGCTCCCCTCCACGCTCAGGTCGGAAAGCCTCCAGGCTCGCGTATCCGATCCGTTCCGGAAGAAGGCGCGGTCCTCCAACACGCTGAAGGAATCCAGCGGGACCAGCAGTCCCCCCCCGTGGCACTTGATGAGCGCCTCCTTGCGGGTCCAAAGCCGAAAGAAGGCGGAGTGCCTTCGCTCCTCGGGAACCTCCATGAGGTGCGCCACCTCCTCCTCCGCGAAGTATCGTCGCGCGATCTTCTCCATCCGAGGCAGCTCTCTCTTTTCCCATTCGACATCCACCCCCACGCGGCGGCCTAGGGCGAACGCCCCAAGCACCCAGTCCCCGGAGTGGCTCAGATTGAAATCCACGCCGCTGGGATTGAGCGACTCCTGAAGGAAGGGTCTCCCATGCGGTTCGATCGAAAAGGCCACCTCCCTCGGATCAAGACCGAGGTATCCGCCGAGCAGGGTTCGGACCATTCCCACCGCGAGGAGCGACCGGAGTCGATCCTCCTCGAACCGGAATCGATTGGCCCGTTCGATATCCCCGGGCGGGAGCGCATCGAGCAGGTCCTCGATCCGTCGCCCGGAATCCTCGACTCGCGCCATCCAGACATGGACCTGGTCCGGGACAAGGGCCGAGGGGCGTTCACTGGAGGACAAGATCTTCATGGTGGCGCGGGGGGATTGGACTTTGTCTTGACGCTTGCCGTGAGGCGTGCATCCTTTCTCATTCTCCATCAAGGAGGGGAAAACCGAGTGAAACTCCCCATTGGCATGATTGTCTGCGCCACCGCCGGGCTGACCGCCTGCGTCAACCCGGTGTCCGGCGAGCAGGCCACCCGGAAGATTGTGTTGCTCGCGGGTTCGCTCGACAAGGGCCACCCGCGCGGGACCCATGAGTACGAAAAAGCGCTGCGTTACCTGAAACACTGCCTCGACAACACGCCCGGCCTGGAGGGGGTCCTCACCGAGCTTCACGCTCACGGCTGGCCGGAAGACCCCTCGACCCTCGATAACGCAGACACGATTGTCCTTTTCGGGAGCGGCTCCGACCGGGTTCTCGAGGATCATCCCTTCCTGGTCGGGGATCGCCTTGAGGTGATCGACCGTCAGATGAAGCGCGGCTGCGGGTTGGTCCTGCTTCATTGGTGCACCTTCGCGCCCAATGGCCCGGCTGGAGACCATTTCCTGGATTGGGTCGGCGGATACTTCGACTACCAGAGCGGGACCGATCACCCCAACAAGTGGTATTCCCGGATCAAGACCGAAAAGACCACCACCGCGATCCCCTCAAGAGACCACCCGATCAGCCGCGGTCTCGTCCCCTATGAGCTGCTCGAGGAGTATTACTACCGCATCCGTTTCCGCGAAAACGATCCTCGCCTTGTCCCGATCCTGAACACTCCGATCTCCGATGAAGCCGAGCCTCAATCAGTGGCCTGGGCGGTGGAGCGCGCGGATGGCGGTCGCGGGTTCGGCTTCACCGGCGGGCATTTCCTCGGTAACTTCTTTGTGGAGAACTTCCGTCGCATGATCCTGAACGCCATCCTCTGGACCGCGCATGTGGAGGTCCCGGCGGGTGGAGTGGAAACACGCGAGAGTCGCATCCGAGCGCTGATCCTCACCGGGCACAACCACCCGGCGCACGACTGGCGCGCGGTGACCGAGGCTCTTCAAGAAGCGCTTTCCCCGGACGCGAGGTTTGAGGTCGAGGTCACCGAGGACCCGGAATTCCTGGCCAAGTCGGAGCTCCACACCTTTGATGTTCTGGTCTTCAATTATGTGAACTGGATGCGCCCCGGCCTTTCGCCCGCCGCGAAGGAAAACTTCCAGAAACACCTTGCGGAGGGTGGCGGCCTCTCGGTCATCCACTTCGCCAACGGGGCCTTTAACTACTCCCTGCCCGACACCCCGGATTCCGACTGGCCCGAGTTCCGCAAGCGCATTGTCCGTAGGGTCTGGATTCATGGGGAGGGCCAGAGCGCGCATGACCCTTACGGCAAGTTCAAGGTTCAGATTGCCAAACCCGACCACCCGATCACGCGCGGAATGAAGGCCTTCGAGACCGTGGATGAGCTCTATTACAACCAGATCGGCGAGCTCCCCATCGAGCCGCTGGTGACCGCGAAGTCCGCGAACTCCGGGCGGGATGAGCCGCTCGCGTGGGCCTATGATTACGAGCAAGGGCGGGTTTTCCAGACCTTGCTGGGGCATGCCGCCGAGTCGGTCCGCGCCCCTGGAGCGGCCGATCTGATCCGCCGGGGAACCGCCTGGGCCGCCGGTCGCATCCCCATGGACATCCCGGTCCTCCCGGGGGATTGATTCAACGCCACTGCCCGACTCGATGCCGCTCCACTCCCCGCGTTTCCAGCCTCCGCTCTTGGCGGCGCTCCTGTGTGCGTTACTCCCAACCCCTATGGTCGGAGCCGAAGTTGGCCGTGAGGAAGGGACCGCGCTGGTGATCCGTTCGGAGGTTTCCGGCGCCGGCGATGCCCGCCCCGCGCGCTTGGTGGCTGTGCATGTCCCTCAAGGGGAGCCACCCACCCCCTTTCTTCCGCCCGGTCCGTTCACCGCAACCTGGAAGGGATTCATCGAGGTGGACCTGCGCGACCGTTTCCAGTTCGCCTTTGAAGGAACCGGTAAGATGACCTTAACCGTGGAAGGGAAGACAGCCCTCGAAGCCGACAGCCAAGTTCCCGAAAGCCTGGTCGGCAAGCGGGTCCGTCTGAACAAAGGAGCCAATCGGTTCGAGGCAACCTACTACGGACCGGGGGATGGGGATGCCACCGCGCGGCTGCTGTGGGCCTCGACCGAGTTTCCGCTCGAACCGATCCCCGCCACGGTCCTCACCCATTCCCCCACCGAGGGCGCGCTCTTGGACTTTGAGACGCGCCACAGGGGGCGGAACCTGTTTGTGGAATATCGCTGCATCCGCTGCCACCGTCCCTCCGAGGAGCGGCCCCTCCACGAGGATTGGATGGGCCCATCCCTGGCCGGAATCGGCGGCAGGCTCCATCCGAGTTGGATCACAAGCTGGATCGAGAACCCCCGCGCGATGCGCCCGGACTCCAGCATGCCGAGGGTTTTGCCAAAGGAAAACCCAGCCCAAACGGCGCGTGACATTGCGGCCTATCTGGCCACACTGGCGGATGCAACCCAAGCGGCGGTCATCGAAGCCGCTGAGGGGCAGGCGACCCTCGGCGCGGAACGGTTCGAGTCCCTGGGCTGCATCGCCTGCCACACCCTCGCGGGTGAAAGCGACTCGGTGGAGCCGCCTCGGATCTCCCTTGGTCCTGTGGCGGCGAAGTGGAAACCCGGCGCGCTCCGAGACTTTCTGCTCAAGCCTAACCGTCACTACCCGATGATCCGCATGCCGGATTTCCGGCTCTCGGAAGGCGAGGCGAATGCCTTGGCGGCGTTCGTTCTGAGCCAAGCGCCCCCTCGCCTCGCCCCGGATTCAGAACCGGTGGGAGATCCCGAACAGGGAAGGGAAGCGCTCGCCACCCTCGGGTGCCTCGCCTGTCACGACGCCCCCATCGAGAATCGAGCCACGGCGCCCTCGCTGGAAGCAGTCTTCGGATCATCGAGTGAGCGGGGATGCCTCCTCGATGGCGCCAGCGTGGACTTTTCGTTTTCCGCCGAGGAGAGAGCCGATCTTCAAGACTTTCTCGCGTCCGGACCCGAAGCGTTGTTCCGGTCCGATCCCGTGGAGTCCGCCGCGCATCGCCTGGACCATCTCCGCTGCAATGCCTGTCATGCCATCGACGGGCGTGGGGATGTGTGGCCCGCGCTCCGGCCTCCGCCGGAGCGCGCCGAGGATTCGGAAGCCGAATTGGAACTCCCCGAAGAGGGGGACGCGGGACAGATTGTGGCCATCGACCAATCCCGCCCATCCCTCACCTTCGCGGGCGAGAAGCTTCGCCCCAGCGCCCTCCGGGCGATCCTGCGCGGCGAATGCGATCCCCCACCGCGTCCCTGGCTGGCCGCGCGAATGCCCTCCTTCACCGAGTATGCCGAACTTCTTGCGGATGGGCTTGCGCGCATGCACGGTTTCGGTCCCGAAGACCCGCCGCGCGAAACGCCGGACCCCGAGCTGGCGGAAATCGGGCGGAAGTTGGTCTCCCAATCCGAGGGCTTCGGCTGCACCTCCTGCCATGGAGTGGGGGATAGGCCACCCCAGGCGGTCTTTGAAACCATGGGGGTGAACCTGATGCTCTCAGCGGAGCGCTCGCGGAAAGACTTTCTTGCGCGTTGGCTGCTCAATCCGCTTCGGATCGACCCGCGCTCCAAGATGCCGCGCTACTCGATCGACAACAAGAAAACCCCACTGGTCACCCTCCTCGATGGGGATGCCCCGCGACAGTTCGAGGCGATCTGCCAGTATCTGCTCGCCGGTAGGGACATCCTCCCGCCTGAAGAGACCGCGGCGATTCCGCCGGACACACCCAAACACTGAAGGAGAGATTCCCCTTGCCGATTAGCCGATGGATTGCCTGCGCGTTGATCCTGTCCGCGCTTCCCGCCGAGTGCGAAACAGTGGCCGAGGGGCGCTTCGGGCGAGCGCTCGATGCCCGCAAGGGCGCGGTTCAAACCGAGGGGCGCGAGGTCTTTTCCGCTCCCCCCTTCACGGTCGAGTGTTGGGCCAGACTCTTTTCCAAGATCGGGTTCAACATCCTGGCGGCGCACTCTCCAAAGTCCTCCGCGGATCATTGGGAACTTTACTCCTATGCCGGAACGGGATTCCTCAGCGCCTATCTTCCAGGGTTTGTCCCCTCTGAAGTCCAGAGCTCCATCGAGATCACCGATGGCCAGTGGCATCTCGCCGCGCTTAGCTTTGACGGGGAGACAGTCCGCCTCTTCCTGGATGGCGCCGAAGTTGCCGCGCGGAAAGTCGCGCCCAACCCCAGCCTCCGCCCTGGGAAAGGGGTCCTTTCAGTCGGGGCGGCCTTTGATGGGGTGACCCAGATCGGATGCGATGGGCTTGTCGATGAGGTCCGAGTCTCGAAAGGGACCCGAATGCCCGCTCCGCTTCCGGATGGCCCTCCCACTCCCGATGACCGGACCCTCGGTCTTTGGCGGTTCGAGGAGTCCTCCGGTTCGGAGTATGCCGATCTCTCCGCCGCGCGCGCCCCCCTGCGCCCCTCGGCCCCGAAACAGAAAAAGAAGACCTCGGTCCTGGGCAAGGAGATTGTGACCATTGACGATCAGGATGAGGCGGACTGGGCCGATGATCGCTGGCCGCGCATGAAGAACGGTCCGTTCTTCAGCGGAACCATCGCGATCCCGGGAGTCGAGGGGCTGCCCCCGACCTACAAGGGGATCGCGGTTCGAGTGGGACCGAACCAAGAGGCTGCGGTCCTTTACGACATCGAACTGCTTCGGATGAGCGCCGCCTGGACCGGCGAGTTCCTCAAGATCGATCCGAAACGACTGGGCATTATTGTTCTGCCGCAAGTGGGCGGGGACCTTCGGCTCTACACCAAACCCGCTCCGGGCTGGGCCAACGGTCAGGGTTTCTCAGACCCGCGCCCAACCCCATATGGCCCGCTCCCGGCCAACCAGGCGCGGTATGAGGGACTGTATGAATCCGGTGAACGGGTGGTTCTGGCCTATTCAGTCGGGTCCACTCGAATCCTGGAGTCTCCCTGGCTGGAAGGAGACTCCGACGTCTCAATCTTTTCGCGGACCTTGGAGATCGCTCCCGCAACTGAGGAGTTCCACCTTCTCCTCTGCGATGTCCCGGGTGCCGGGTCCCCCGTGGCAACCATCGACGGGGTCCACACCCTGTCGCTGGAACGAGAGGGGGAGACCACCGCCGCGGGGTTGGTTCAAGACCAGGGGCCCTGGTGCTCCCTCGCGCATGCTCCGGGGGGACACATCCGGATGATTGTCCCAAGGCATCCCGATACCCTCCGCGTCAAGGTCCTCCTCTGGCAAGGGCCGAGCGAGGGATTGCAGTCCTTCTACAATCAGGTTCGCGCGCAGCCGCTGGAGTCCCTCGCGTCTTACACGCAGGGTGGTTCCGCGAAATGGACCGAGGCGATTGTCTCGCGCGGGATTGTGAACAAGAGCGACGATCCCTATGTGATCGACACCCTACCACTTCCCTTTGAGAACCCCTATGGCGCCCTTTTCTATGTGAGCGGGCACGACTTCCTCCCGGATGGAGACCTCGCTCTCTGCACCGTGCATGGGGATGTGTGGCGAGTGAGCGGGATCGACGCGGACCTGGATAAAATCCGCTGGAAACGAATCGCCACCGGGCTTTTCCAGCCCCTCGGACTCAAGGTGGTGGCGGGGGTCATTCATGTCCTGGGCCGTGACCAGATCACTCGCCTTTACGACCGGGACCAAAACGGAGAAACCGACTATTACGAGAACTTCTGCAATCTCTGCGAGGTCGCGGATGGCGGCCACTCTTACGCCACCTGTTTGGAGACCGACAGTAAGGGGAACCTCTATTTCCTCAAAGGGCAGGATCGTGTGCGGACACGGCACGATGGGTGCCTCCTGCGGGTGAGTCCCGATGGGCGAATCCTTGAGGTGGTCGCCACCGGCTTCCGCTTCCCCAACGGTCTCGGCCTCGGCCCCGGGGATTTCCTCACCACGGCGGACCAGGAGGGGGAATGGGTGCCCGGAACCCGAATCGACAAGATCCGCGAGGGGGGATTCTATGGCGTGATGACCACGCACCACCGCGAAACCCCACCCGAGACCTACGAGGAGCCGATCCTCTGGCTGCCACAGGACATGGACAACTCGGCGGGAGGTCAGGTCTGGGCGGGTCCCGCGTGGGGACCGCTCGCGGGCAAGATGATTCACTTGTCCTATGGCCTGTGCATGGCGCTGCCGGTGCTCCCCGATGAGAACGGTGGCCCCCAGGCGGCCGCGTTCCCGCTGCCGCTCCAGTTTCTCTCCGGAGTGATGCGTGGAAGGGTCTCGCCCACGGACGGGCAGGTATATCTTTCCGGCTTGCGCGGGTGGCAGACCAACGCGGTGCGGGATGGCTGTCTTCAGCGCATCCGCTACACCGGCGGGAAGGCCTACGTCCCAGTCGGTTTCGCGGTCCTCCAGAACGGGGTCCGGCTGCGATTCAGTTGCGAGCTCGATCCGGACACCGCCGCCGACCCGGAAAACTTCTCGGCGGAGGTTTGGAACTACCGCTGGTCCGGCGCCTACGGTTCGGAGGATTGGTCGGTGAAAGACCCCGAGACCAAGGGCCACGACGAAACCCCGATCCTCTCCGCGACCCTGGCCGGGGATGGCAAGTCGGTTACCCTCGAGCTGGAGGACTTCCAGCCGGTCATGCAACTCCGCATCCGCTACAACATGGATGCCGCCGATGGGGAGCTGGTGAAGGGCGATGTGATCTGCACGATCAACAGCGTGCCGGAAAGTGAGGGGACTTCGACTCCTTGAAGGGATTGATATTCCTCGCATGCAGGTGGAAATTGGCTTGAAGCCGAATAGAATGCCCCGATGACCGTGGAACAATCTTCCTTGACAGCCATGTATCGATGCCGGGATCAACATGAATAAGAAGAAGAGCTTGTTCTCGCGCTACCTCCAGCACCTCAGGGCCACTGCCCATCGGGGAGATGCCCGGGAAGAGAGCTTTTACCCGTCACTCAAGACCTTGCTGGAGGAAATGGCTCGGGAGTGCGGGCGAAGCGAAATCCATGTGACCACCCTGCCCAAGAACACCGAAGCGGGGAGTCCCGATTTTCGTGTTTGGAACGGGAAGGACCGCGTCGTCGGATACATCGAGGCCAAAAACCCCTCGGAGGAAAGATTGGATGAGGTCGAAAGGTCCGAGCAGCTCCGCCGGTATCGTGAAACGTTCCCGAACTTGATTCTCACGAACTTCCTGGAGTTCCGTCTGTACCGGAACGGCGAGAGAATCGAGTCGGTCGTCCTGGGCCGTCCCTTTGTTCTGAACGAGCTCCACGTCGCGCCGCCACTTGAAAAGCCCGAGGAGCTGTGGGCGCTGCTCGAACATTTTTTCGAGTTTTCCCTTCCCACGGCGTACACCGCCGAGTCGCTTGCCATCGAACTGGCCAAGCGCACCCGGTTCCTGAGGGAAGTCGTCACGTTGCAGCTCAAGGAGGAGGCCTCCGGAAAGGCTGGAGCGCTGACCGGATTTTGCGAGGCGTTCCAGAAGTTCCTCATCGGTCATTTGACAACGGAGGACTTCGCCAACCTCTACGCCCAAACGATTACCTACGGCCTTTTCGCGGCGCGAACTCGCGCGACCAATGGGTTCAGCCGCCGCGCCGCCTTCGACCGAATTCCACGGACCGTGGGGGTCCTGCGCGACTTGTTCCGGTTCATTTCCTTTGGAGACTTGCCCAGGCAAGTGGAGTGGATCGTGGACGATATCTCGGAAGTCTTGGCCGTGGCGGATGCTTCCGGCATCCTCGATCGCTACTTCCACGAGGGCAAGGGGAACGACCCAATCGTTCATTTTTACGAGACTTTCCTGGCTCAGTACGACCCGGAGGAGCGAGAACGCCGAGGTGTTTACTACACTCCCGAGCCTGTCGTCTCCTACATTGTCCGTTCGCTTCACGCCCTGCTCAAGAAGGAATTCGGAATGAGAGACGGGCTCGCGTCCGAGGGGGTGACCCTTCTCGATCCGGCCGCCGGAACCATGACATTTGTCGCGCTGGCCGCCACGCTCGCGGTGCGCGAGTTTGAGAGGAAGTACGGCTCCGGAGGACGCGAGGAGTTTGTCCGAAGTCATATCCTCCGGAACTTCTGCGCCTTCGAGCTGATGATGGCCCCATACGCCGTGGGTCACCTCAAGATGTCCTTCTTCCTGGAGGAGCTTGGCCACAAACTGGAAGATGATGAGCGCGTCCGTTTCTATCTGACGAATACACTCGACATGGAGGAGCTGGAGCAAAGCCGGTTGCCCGGGATTTCCTCCCTCGCGGAGGAGTCCCACCTCGCGGCGGAGGTCAAAACACAAGCTCCCATCCTGGTCATCCTCGGGAATCCGCCATACTCCGGTCATTCGGTTAACAGGGGCGAGTGGATACTCGGCAAGATCGAGGACTACAAGCAAGTGGACGGAAGGCCGCTGGGTGAGAGAAATCCAAAATGGCTCCAGGACGACTATGTGAAATTTCTCCGATTCGCTCAATGGAAGATCGATCAGGCGGGGCGCGGCGTGGTCGGGATGATCACCAACCATTCATATCTGGACAACCCAACTTTCAGAGGAATGCGCCAAAGTCTGATGCGGACCTTCGATGAGATTTTTGTCTTGGATTTGCATGGGAATTCCCTGAAGAAGGAGATTTGCCCGGATGGAAGCAAGGACGAAAACGTCTTCGATATCCGCCAGGGCGTTGCCGTCATATTCCTGGTCAAGAAGGGAAAGAAGAGGGCCGGTCCCGCTTCCGTGCGTCACGCGGAGCAATGGGGAACGCGTTCCGCCAAGTACGCTTGGCTTTCGGCCCACGAGGTTGGGAAAACCGGCTGGCGCAAGGTCGATCCCAGGTCCGAGTCCTACCTTTTCGTGCCACAAGATGGCGCGGGGAGAAGGGAGTACCAGAGATTTCACCCGCTGAACGAAGTCTTTCCCCTGTATGGTGTCGGGATGACAACCGCCCGCGATGAATTTGTGATAGACATGGACAGAAGGACGCTCATCAACCGAATGCGAGTATTCAAGCACAGTGATTTGGCGGATCAGGGACTCCATCAGTTCTTCGCGATACGCCGAAAACAAGGTTGGAGCATACGTCGGGCCTGGACCATGTTGAATGATGTTTCAGACAGAAGACTGGAGGGACTGACAGTTCCGGTTCTCTATCGACCTTTTGACATCCGCTGGATCTTCTATCACGACTCAGTTGTTTGGAGGACGGTAAAACGTGTAATGTGTCACCTGATCGCGGGAGAGAACTTGGCTTTAGTCTCTCCGAAGCAACACAAGCATGAGTTCGGAGCCTTCGTTTCCAAAGTGATCGGGGCCCATAAGAGCGTCGCCGCGTACGATATCAACTATTATTTTCCCCTCTACTTGTATCCCGATGGGAACAGGCGAGACCTGTTCGCTCATCACGACGCCTCGGAGCGAGAACCGAACCTCAATCCGGAGCTGCTTAATGCGTTGGCCAAGGCACATCGACACAAGCCTTCCCCAGAGGAAGTGTTCAACTACATTTACGCAATCCTCTACTCAGAGACGTATCGCCGGAAGTTTGCCGAATTCTTGAAGCGGGATTTCCCACGAATTCCATTCCCCACAAGCAGGAAGACATTCAAAGCCCTTGCTTCCCTGGGCGAGAGACTGGTACGAATTCACTTACTCGAATCCACCGAGCTCGATCCACCCCTCGCGCGCTTTGAAGGCGCGGGAGATGGTCGGATCGGAAAGAACCGCGGAGAGGGATTTCGATATGAGGAGGGGGAGCAACGGCTTTACATCAACAAGCGGCAACACTTCGCGCCTGTCCCGCCGGAGGTCTGGAACTTCCAGATTGGGGGCTATCAGGTTTGTGAGAAATGGCTAAAGGACCGGAGGGAGCGAAAGCTAGACCTTTTGGATGTGCAGACCTTCTGCCGCATCCTGACCGCCATGGGATTAACCCAACGGATCCAGTCGGACATCGACAAGGTTTTTCCAATGGTGGAGGTGGAAGGACAATTCATACCAGGCGCGCAAGAGGACCACCGAGAGGAATGACGCGGGCAAGTTTGTGCGTGTCTTGGAGGCCATTCAATCAATGAGAACCGCGATCATCCTCCTCCTGCTCTTTCCCGCGCTCGGCGCTCTCGGCTCAGATGGCGTCGAGACCCTGCTTGTCCTGGAGCCCACTCCCGAAAACCCGCGCAACTCGGAAGGGGACATCGAAGTCCTGTCGGATGGCAGTCTGTGCTTTGTTTACACCCGGTTCAGCGGCGGCTCCGAGGATTTTTCGGCGGCGGAGATTGTGGCGCGAACCTCTCCCGATGGGGGCAAGTCCTGGGGCAAGGAACGTGTCCTGGTCCCCCGCGAGGGGAAGTTCAATGTCATGTCGGTGAGCCTTCTTCGCCTCAAGTCCGGCGAGATCCTGCTCTTCTACCTGATCAAGAACAGTTGGGCAGACCTGAACCTCTGGGTGCGTCGCTCCGCCGATGACCTTCGAACCCTTTCCGATCCGGTCCGCGTGACCACCCTTGAGGGATACCATGTGGTCAACAACGACCGGGTTGTCCGGCTCTTGAGCGGGAGAATCCTGGTCCCGGCCGCGCTGCATCCCTGCCCCGATGGCACCGAGGCGACCTGGTCGGATGCCGCGGTTCCCTTGGTGTATTACTCCGATGACGAGGGAGTGACCTGGAAGAAGGATGAAACCGATCCCAGCATGCTCCCCATCGCGGGGGTGACTCTCCAAGAGCCGGGGTTGGTCGAGCTCTCGGATGGCCGGATCCTGATGTATCACCGGACAGATGGGGGATCGCAGTTCCAAAGCTTCTCCTCGGATGGCGGAATCCGTTGGACCACTCCGGCGCAAGGTCCTTTGGCCTCTCCACTCAGCCCGGCCACGATCAAGCGGATTCCCTGGAGCGGCGACCTGCTTGCGGTTTGGAACGACCATTCCGGCAGGCATCCTTTTCCGGCGAAACGGCGCACCCCCCTGTGTGTCGCCCTGAGCAAGGATGATGGGAAGACCTGGGGTCCGAGCCGGGTGATCGAATCGAATCCTGATGGCTGGTATTGCTACACCTCGATGACCTTCCTGGCCGACCGAGTGCTCTTGTCCTACTGCGCGGGGGACAGGAAGGTGGGGGGACTGAACCGTCTCAAGGTCGTTTCGCTCTCCAAGGAGTGGCTGGAAGGGGAGTGACATGAACCCAACTGCCGTTTCAGTCCAAATGAACTTCCACCTTTTCCAACACCGGATAGCGGTCCCCATTGTCCGATTGAAATGTGGCGCGGTATTGGAGGCGCCGGTGAGTGGGATCCACCTCGAACGCCCCCTCTCTGACCGGCACCCACTCGGCTGAGCTCAGGGCCGCCTCATCCGGCGCGGACCGCGCTTCAAAGACAAGCGATGTTCCCTCCTCGATCTTCGCCGTTGAGAGAATCTCTCCCCTCGCGCGCGCGTCCTCCCAGGCGAACAGGGAGGATTCATAGGTCTCGCGCCATTTGCGGTCGTAAATGTTCCCGATATCCTCGGTCCAGAACCAGTGCGGGCCGACAGTCGGCAGGAGGGTCACCCGTGGATTCTTGAAGCGCGCCCCATCGTTATAGAACACCTTCGATTCCGCGGCATGATCGCCATCCTTGGTGTGGCAGGCCATGGCGAGATCGAGTTTCCCATCGCGGTCGAAATCGGCGGCCAGACCATCCGCCGCGGAATCGCCGATGAGCACGGTCCGATTTCGGGTGGAGAACCCTTCCGGCCCACCCCAGTAGAGCAGGCTGGGGAGGGATTCCCGCGTGAGATCGGCGTGATAGGCGGCCATAAAGAGGTCCAGGTGGCCATCCGCGTCCCAGTCGGCGATGGTGATCCCCAGCGGCGTGTTGCCGGGAAGCCACTGAGAGCGGGTCTCAGAAAAACCTTTTGGGCCTCCCCAGAAGATCAGCAATCCCGTGTCCATGTGCCCGGCCACCGGGTCGCTGTAACTCCCCACCGCGAGATCGAGCCAACCGTCCGCGTTCAGGTCGGCGGTCTCCAGTTCGATCGGGTGCGGCATCTCCAGCGTGCTCTGATGGTCCGCTGAAAACCCATTCGGTCCACCCCAAAAGAGGCGGACCAAGTGTTTGTTGTACGAGGTCACCGCGATATCCAAATGGTCATCCTGATTGAAATCCGCGATGGCGCAGATCGAGGAGCGTCCCTCCGAGGGAAGCGCGAGGCGCCGATCTCGGCTGAACCCCTCAGCGGAGCCGTAATAGACCGCCAGGAGATCCGGTTCTCCGGGTTTGGGCGGATCGAAGGCCCCAAGGACAAGGTCGAGAAAACCATCCCGGTCCAGGTCGGCCACATTGCTGCTGTAGAGGTTGTACTCGCGGAGGACTGTGTGACGGTTAACGAGGTCAAACCCTTTCGGCCCGCCCCAATAGATGTTCGCGCCGAGCTCCCCAAGGGCCTCGGCCCCCTCCCCGCCAAGGTGTCCGGAGCAGAGCGCGATCAGGTCGGTCCAGCCATCGGCGTTCAGGTCGGCGGCGCTGGATTCGTATCCGCTATGAAAAGGGATTCGCCACCTGTTGGCCTCGGAGAACCCTTCGGCGCCCCCCCAATAGACCTCCAGGGGGATCTTCTCGTCCACAGTCCCTCCTTGACTGTTGGAAAAGGAGAGCGCGGGGGGATACCCCTCAGAGGGAGGAACAAAGGCCACATGGGTCGCGCCGCAGGTCAGAAAACCCCCAGGGGCCTTCTCCAAACGCCTCCCGCCTTGACCAAAGAACAGGACTGACTCGGCGGAAAAGCTCTCCTCGGACTGGTAGACCGAGACCGCCAAGTCGGGCCGGCTATCCCGGTTCAGGTCGCCCACCGCGGTGGAGGTGGCATGCGGGATCGACAGGTCGAGATACTCCTGGAACTCCTTCCCCTCCGGTCCCCCCCAATACACGCGAACACGATCCTGGTCAGCCTTCTCGACACCCACCGCCTCGCCCCCGGCGGCGTGAGCAATTGCCACATGGGTGAGAATCAGATCGGCGCGTCGATCCTGGTCGAGGTCGGCGATGGTGACATGGGAGGCGGGAGCGGCATCGAGGACTCGCGCCTCGCCCCATTTCCCATCCCCGGATGAGGGAATCACAAAAAGGTGGTCGCCTGATGTCCCAACGAGGAGATCCTCCAGGTCATCGTTGTCCGCATCCCCCACCGCGATGCACCTCCCCCCATCACCGGGAAGGGGAACCGAGGTCCGGCTCGGCGTGGAGCTTTCGCTGCTCCTCGGGGCGGACCAAAACACCTGGATCGTGAGGGTTCCGGTGAGCGCCGCCAGGTCCCGCGCCCCATCCAGATCGAAATCACCGGCCGCGAGATCCAGCGCGCTGGGAACCCCGAAGTCCGAGTAGCGGGTCAAGGCAAATCCCCTGGGACTTCCCCAATAGACTCGGATGACATTCCCTTCCGGCTGCCCCGGAAGCCAGGCCGGGGCATTCAGCACCGCGATGTCCGGCCATCCGTTACGGTCGAGGTCCGGGAGCGCGATGGCCTTGGCGTCATGGACCGGGAGGATTCCGTTGGCGCGGGAAGCGGGCCAGCCATCCGGCCCGCCCCAGATCACGGTGACCATGCGGCGAGGGTGTTGGATTCCCTGACGATTCGGACAGAAGACCAGGTCTTGGAAGCCATCCTTGTTCAGGTCGCCGACCGCGGAGGCGAGGCTCCCCTCCACCGCGAGGTCTCGGGATTCGAGCTCCCCGCCCGGCGAAATCCGACCGAGAGTGGCGGGAAGAATCCCGCGCAGATCATGCGTGCTGTTGAACAGCAGGTCGATGAAACCATCCTGGTTGAGATCGCTCTTGTGGATGGTGCGAATCGAGCTATCCCGGCTGACATACAGGTTCTGTCCACTCGACCCCAGCCGCCCCTTGGCGAAATCCTCGAAGGAATCATCCGTCCAGGTTATCGGTTCAGCGTGAACCGATGAGACCGTGATGACCACGAGAATGAGGATGGAGAATAGGATGTATGGTAGTGTTGGAAGCGTTTGCAGAAATCGTTCCTGGGCTCTTGCGGCCTCAGGCTGTCGGCCCGGATCGAGGGTGGATGTGTAGAAAGTTGACCCATCAAGGAAGATTCTTACACGGTCATCGCTCATCGAGGTTGTGGCCGCCACAAAAAAGGAACGCCAGCGATCCCCACGAGGTCAAAACCCCGGGCGATCGCTGGCATGTAATAACCAATAGAAGAATACCGACTCTTGCATCTCGCCGTCAAGGGAAAGATCCGGAATCTCCTGACCCATCAAGGCGCGCTCGTCCACACCGGGCGGCCTCAGGTTCCCACCGCTCACACCCTCAACCGAAACCAGCGAATGCTCGACACGCAATCCTCGTAACACCAGAACGCTCCGAAGACCAGGTTCTCGGACTCGCGGACAAGCGAAGGATACCCGAAACGAAGCGTGGCGAGTTGCTCGAAGGTGTTTTCCGACCGTTTGCCATAGGCGGCGGATGAGGTCCCCCAGATGGGTTCATCGGCGATTGGAATCCAGGCGGTCCCATCCAGACGCGCGAGGTGGGCCCAGAGCCCGCGACAATCGGTTCGCCGGTAAACGCACAGGATGCGATTATCCGCGAGGGCAAGCGGCGTGCAAGTTTCCCCATGAATCGGCGATTCGAAAGGCGACCCAAAGGTCTCCCCCGAGTCACTCGAGAAGGTGTAACGGTTTCTGAGACTTCGCCCCGTCCGCGTGTCGAAGGCCCAACAGAGCGCCAGCAACCGTCCATCGGCCAGCACTGCCTGCTTCTGCTCGAAGTGGGCGATGCCTTCGAGGCTCCCATCCATGACCGCGGCCCAGCGCGGCCAAGACCTCCCCGAATCCTCCGAGATGAAGGCCACCGCCTTCATGCCGAACGGGCAGTTCCCCTCCCAATCGCGCCAAATGGCCGTGGGGAGGAGAAGCCTCCCGGCCCCGAGGTCCGTGATTGGCGCGCAGGATTCAAAGGCGGCCCACTCCAGGGGTGGCCGGATCGGAATGGGCGCCTTCCAGGTTCGACCCAAGTCGGTGGAGCGGATGAGCGCGAACTCCGTGCGCACAAAGCCATCCGTGGCCGGATTGGCAAGTCCCTCCTCGGCCCTGCTCCGATCAAAGAAAGTCACCAAGCCGAGCAGCGATCCATCCCGCGCGCGTGTGGTCCGGCAGGTGGTGGTGAAAGGTCTCTCCCAGGGCGGAGAGGCCGGTATTGGAGAGGGTTCGCTCCAGATCGCTCCGCCATCGGTGGAGCGGCACAGATACGAACGCACGTCGTGCGCTTCCATCGCCGCGCCGAGATCGAAGGTGACCACCAGCTCCCCATTGCCGCGCTCCATCACCGAGGGGAAGAAGGCGTGACGGCTGAAGATATTGGGTTTGGGGTTGCGGTACGCCAACCCACTATCCAGAAGTCGAAGGGCGGCCATGTTTGGGGCGATCCGAAACCGATGGGCTGAAAGAGGCCCCCCTATTCCTGATCGCAGAGCTCAAAGGCCGCGCGCAACGCCTCGATCTTGCTTGCGCGCTTGGTCATGAACTCGTGGCCGAGGTAAAGGCTATAGTCGGTCGCCGCGATGGCTTTGCAGATTCCGATGTAGTCCATTTCCTGGGTGTGGTCCATGTCGTTCCTGCCGGGATTGCCCGCCGTGTGGAAATGGCCGATATGCCGGATGTTCTCGCGGATGGTCCGGATCACATCCCCCTCCATGATCTGCATGTGGTAGATGTCATAGAGCAGCTTCACATTCGGGCTGTTTACTCGTTTGAGGACCTCGACCCCCCAGGCGGTGTGGTCGCACTGGTAGCCGGGATGGTCCACCTTGCTGTTGAGGAGCTCCAGATTGAGGTTGACTCCGGCGTCCTCGGCCGCCTTCGCGACCCGCGAAAGCCCTTCCGAGCAGACCTCGATGCCCTCCTCCTCGCTCTGTCCCGGGTTGCGGTTCCCCGAAAAGCAGATCATGCCGGGGATGTCGCGCTCCTTGGCGATGGCGATGCTCTCCAGGAGCTCCCGTTCGATTCGATCGTGGTTCTCGCGTTTGTTGAGGCCATCGGGCAGGCTTTCATGTCCGATCATGCTCGCCACCCGAAGCCCGTTCTTCCTGGCTTCGGCGCAGATTTCATCAAAGGGGGCGTGCTGACGGCCCCAGATCTCGACCGCCGCGAACCCGATCCGGGCAGCGTCGCGGAGAACCTCCGCCACCCCGCGCCCCTCATCCACAAACAGGCCGTAACAGAACGATTGCTTGATCCGCGCCATCGCCGCGCTCCTTCCGGGTGGGAGACTCCAGGCGGACAGGTCTCCAGGATTCCGACATCGGCGGGGGGATTCCTACCTCCCAGCCAACCGGTAGGATAACCCAACCAAGAGCGCGCGGGATGGGGGTCCGATCCGGTTCGGAAGAGTGGCGATGACTCTCCCCGTGCGATAAGGAATTCGGACTTGCAGAACAACATCGCGGTTTACATCGTTCGTCGGCTGCTCGCGGCGATTCCGATTCTGATCGGGGTGACCCTTCTCACCTACACCCTGGTGGAGGGAACCACCGACCCGGAACGATTGCTTCAGGGGCACCGTCAGGACCAAGCCTCCCTGGAGGCGATTCGGGAGAAGTACGGTTTCAACGACCCCCACTGGAAGCGCTACCTGTCGTTTGTCACGGGCGCGCTGCGCGGGGACCTCGGCCGGTCGCTGGCTTTCAACTTCGAGGTGGGGGAGGAGATCGCGCGGCGGTTCCCCGCCACGGCGCTGCTCGCGCTCACTTCGCTTGCGATTGCGATCCTGGTGGGGGTCGGCCTGGGGGTGCTCTCCGCATTGTATCACTCCCGCTGGCAAGATGGTTTCATCTCGCTCTTCGCGTTGGTGGGGATCAGTTTCCCGATCTTCGCGCTCGCGGTTTTCCTGCAGTTGCTGTTTTCGGTTTCCCTCGGCTGGTTGCCGGTCACCGGCTATGTGGATCGGTCCTGGAGCACTCTGATCCTCCCTTCGGCGGCGCTGGCGACACGCCCGATGGCGGTGATCGCGCGCCTGATGCGCAGTTCGATGATTGAGACCCTGCGCAGCCCCTACATCACCACCGCGCGGGCGAAAGGCTTGGGGCGCGCGGCGGTGTTGGCCAAGCACGCCTTCAAGAACGCCCTCAATCCCGTGCTCACCGCGATCAGCGGCTCGCTCGCGGAACTCCTCGCGGGGGCCTTCTTCATCGAGCTGATCTTCAATTGGCCGGGGATCGGAAAGCTCGGGTTTGACGCGGTCACCCGTTCGGACCCCTTTCTCCTCGAAGGGACCGTGCTGGTCTCCGCCGTGATCTTCATCCTGGTGAACTTGGTCACCGACATCCTGTATTGCCTGGTGGACCCCAGGGTGCGATTGAACCGCTGAGGGGAGCGAAGGGCTTCAATTCACTGGGGGTTCCGGACCCTCCACAGCCCCGTTCCCGCGCGCGAACTGGGCGTCATACAGGCCGGTGTACACCCCTCCGCGAGCGTAAAGCTCGGCGTGCGGACCGGACTCGACAATCCGCCCCTCCTCCAGGACCAGGATTCGGTCGGCGTTCAGGATGGTCGAGAGACGGTGCGCGATGGCGAAGGTGGTGCGATGCTCCATCAGGCTGTCGAGGGCCCGTTGGACCAGTTGCTCCGAGGCGGTGTCGAGCGAGGCGGTGGCCTCATCGAGGATCAGAATCGGGGGGTTCTTAAGGATCGCGCGCGCGATGGCCACGCGCTGGGCCTGTCCCCCGGAAAGCCGCGTGCCCATCTCCCCGATCACCGTGTCGTACCCGTTCGGCAGCTCCCGAATGAACTCATCGGCGTAAGCCGCCTCCGCCGCGTGACAAATCTCCTCGAGCGGGATGTCCGGGCGCCCGTAGGCGATGTTCCGCGCCACCGTGTCGTTGAAGAGGACCGTGCGCTGGGTGACAATTCCGATCTGTTCCAGCAGCGAGTCGAGCCGGACCTTGCGCACATCCAGGTCATCGAATCTCACCGCCCCCTCGGTGACATCATGGAAACGCGCGATCAGATTGACCAGCGTGGTCTTGCCCGCGCCGGTCTTGCCGACAATCGCGATCTTTTCCCCACGCTTCACGGTCACATTCAGGTCTTTCAGGACCGGCTCCCCGCCGTAGGCGAAGTTCACATTCTCGAAGCGAATCTCCCGCCAATCCTTCGGAACCGGGACCGCGTCCGGGGCATCCACAATCTCCGGCTCCCGATCCATGACCGTGAAAATCCGCTTGCCCGCCTCGGCCATCTCACCCAGCTGGAATTTCGCCTTCCAAAAGCGGTCAAGCGGCTTGATGGTCATGGTGAATGCGGCGGCGATGGTGGCCAGGTTGCCGAGCTCCACCGATCCCGCGGCGGCTTCTTGGGACATCATCGCGATGATAATCACCCCGGCCACGCCGAAGGCCGCCGCCATTTCGGTGGCGGGACTGGAAAAGGCGCGGGCCTTGCGAATCTTCATCTCGCGCCGCAGAAGGGTCCGGGTTTCGTCTTGGTATCGGCGCTGCTCATAGTCCTCCATGTTGAAGGCTTTCACCACTTCCACTCCGGTGAGGGTTTCCACGAGGACCGAGCTGATATCCGCGCGCTTCTCCTGCGCGCGCCGTGAGGCCTTCCGAATTCTGCGGCTCATCGCGCCCATCGGGAGCGCGAGCGCGGGAACCAGCAGCAGGATCAGCAGAGCGGTCTTCCAGTCGATCAGGAAGGAGCCGGCGATGCAGGCGGCCACCTCAAAGGGGGACTGGATCAGGTCCTGGAGCACGCCCACCACCTGGGAACTCAGCACATGCACATCGTTGACCATCCGGGACATCAGGTCCCCCGTTCGGGAATGACGGAAGAACGCCACCGGCTGCCGAAGAATCTTGGAGTAGAGGTCGTTCTGAATGTCCCGCACCACATTGAGCGAGACCGAGGCCAAAACCACAGAGCGGATGACTCCAAGGACCCCCTTGATGAAGAACAGGATCGGAACCAGCACGGCATACAGCCAGATCGGCGCGGGTTTCTCCTTGGATTCAACCAGACTCACATGGTGGACTCGGCCCAGCTCCTTCGGAATAGCCTGGTCCACGGTGACCTTGGAGGGCCTGCCGAGCAGGCCCTTGCCGGGCAGGGTCACAAGGACCGTGGTCGGCGGAAGCAGCGAGGCGTTCGCCACCAAGGTGACTTTCGAGCCGCCCCCGCCTCCGCTCACCAAGATGGAGCGTAGCAACTGGTTTCGCAGCACCCACTCCGGATAGCGCGAACCTCTCGTGGGAAGGGCCTCATCGAGGGGTTTCGCCGTCCCATCCTCAAGATGAAGGAGGATGTTCCGCGACGAGACCCGACCCGTCTCTGCCACCAGATGGTTGTCGGCGAAGGGCTTGATCAGGGAAATGGGCAGGAACGCGAAGATCGCGAACAGAATCGAGGTGACAAAGACAATCACAATCCGCCCCAGGTAGGTCGAGGCGTACCGCGCAAGGCGGCGAACAGTTGGAAGCGCGCTTGCCGGGCGTGGGTCAGAGGGCACCGCGGGGGGATCTCCGAGGCAAAGGGGACATGGGAATGTCAGTTGGTTGGGGCGGAGGGATTTTCATCGCGCCGCTCATTCGAGCCGCGACGGCGCCGCCGCCGTCGCTTCGAGGAGCTTTCGGAGGATTCCCCTCCGCCTGCTCCATTACGGTCCACCGGATCCTCCATCCCCGCGAGCGCCGCCTCGACATTGGTCTCGGCGAGCACGGGTGGCGCGGGCCTCGCGACGTTCGCCAGGGAGAACCTCGGCGCGTTGCGCCAGTCGGGATTCTCCTCGCGGAAGCGCTCCAAGGGGATCTCCAGGATCTGATTCTCGTGTTGGAGACCGATCGTTTCCTTGATGATGTTGCAGCTCACCACCTTGTGCGAACGCCCATCGTGGAAACCCGCCGCGCCGAGTCGAGGGTAGTGCTTGGCGGCGTCCACATAGGTCTGGTGTTCATACTTGAGACAACACAAGAGACGCCCGCAACAGCCGCTGATCTTGGTGGGATTGAGGGCAAGGTGCTGGTCCTTGGCCATCTTGATGGTGATCGGCTCAAAGCCCTGCAGGAAGCGGCTGCAGCACAACTCCTGTCCGCAGAGCCCATAGCCTCCGACCAGCCCAGCCGCGTCCCGGACCCCGATCTGACGCAGCTCAATCCGGGCGTGGAAGATGTGCGCCAGATCCTTGACCAGCTCGCGGAAATCCACACGGTTCTCAGAGCTGAAATAAAACTTCATCTTGTTGGAGCGATGGAAATAGAAGGCGGAAACCAGCTTGATGTCGAGGTTCCGCTCGCGGACCTTTTCGTAAGCGAGTTTGATCGCGGTCGGCTCCCGCTCCAAGCGGAGCTGCACCGCCTTTTTGACCTCTTCCGGATCAGCCTTTCCCAGAATCGAGGGAAGCTCTATCTCCTCCCACTCCTCCGGAAGCGGAACCGGGCGTGAGGCGACCACCCCAAGGTCCTCATCCTCATCCACCTGGACCGCGACCCAGTCCCCCAGACTCGCCTCGAACTCGCCGGAAAGCAGATAGCGTTTGGGCTTGCGGCCCTCGCGGAGCCGAATATTCACTAAGCAATCTTCCATAACTCTTTCAGATTAAACCACTTTTGAAAACCAATCCAGGGTCCGCGACAAGCCCTCCCGAAGAGGAACCTTGGGCTCCCAACCGAGCAGCGCGCGCGCGCGGCGAATATCCGGCTGGCGTTGCTTGGGATCATCCACCGGCAGGTCCGAATGTTCGATCCGGAGTGGGATGCCCGCGAGTTCCGAGACAATCTGGGCGAGCTCGAGAATCGTGAACTCATCCGGGTTCCCGATGTTGACCGGCCCGACATGGTCGCTCGCCGCGAGACGCAGAATCCCATCGATCAGGTCCGAGACATAGCAGAAGGATCGCGTCTGACGACCATCCCCGAACACAGTCAGCGGCTCCCCCTTGAGGGCTTGGGAGATGAACGCCGGAACAACCCGTCCGTCGTGCAGTCGCATCCGCGGCCCATAGGTGTTGAAAATCCGAACGATTCTGGTTTCGACCCCGTGCGTTCGATGGTAAGCCATCGCCATCGCCTCGGCGAAGCGCTTGGCCTCGTCATAGACCCCGCGTGGTCCGACCGGGTTCACATGGCCCCAATAATCCTCAGGCTGCGGATGGATGAGGGGATCCCCATACACCTCGGAGGTTGAGGCCAGCACAAAGCGCGCGCCCTTGGCCTTGGCGACCCCGAGGGCGTTGTGGGTTCCGAGGGAGCCCACTTTAAGGGTTTGGATCGGATAACGAAGGTAGTCAATTGGGCTGGCGGGCGAGGCGAAATGGAACACGATGTCCACCTGCCCATCGATGGCGAGAAAGGTGGTCACATCCTGCTTGATGATGGTGAGTCTCTCTTGAGGAAGCTGCGCGAGGTTGTCCGGATTGCCGGTGATGAAGTTGTCGAGCACGATCACTTCATCGCCGCGAGCGAGCAGGGTTTCGGTCAGGTGGGAGCCCAGAAACCCCGCGCCCCCGGTAATCACAACACGTTGATTGGACATGGACGGATTACTTCTCCCTTATCGCCGAATCCGAGGAAAAAAGCACAAGAACCGTTGAGAAACCACGCAGCCGAACCTCCCGCAAGGTATGGGAGGGGGGAACTCAAGTCAAGCGAATCCGACTCACGCGCTCGCTTCCACGGGCGCCTCCGGGAGGATGATGTACACCGTGGTCCCCTTCCCCGGACCCGCGCTGCGCAGCTCCATTTCTCCCTTCATCCGCTCGACCATCGTGCGCGAAACCGAAAGCCCCAGACCGGTTCCGCCGTGACGGCGCACCGTGGAGGAGTCCCCCTGCCGGAACGGCTCAAAGGCCAGGTGGAGACGGTCCGCGGGGATGCCGATTCCCGTGTCGGTCACCTCGATGGTGATGAAACCGGACCGCCTGGGCGCGGGATAGGCGTCCATGCGGATTGTCCCCTCGTCGCTGAACTTGATCGAGTTGTCCAGAACATTGGCGAGCACCTGCTTGAGCTCCCGGTAGTCCGCGAGGACCTCCAAGGAAAGGTCACGCATGTCCAGTTGAAGGTCCAGCTTCCTCTGACGCGCCAGCGGATGGGTAACGGCATGGACCTCCGCGAGGAGCTCCGCCAAGGCGATCGGGTGAATGTCGAGCTGGATGCGGCCCGCCTGAATCGCCGCCGCCTGTAGTATGTTGTTCACCAGGTCCAGGAGTTGGGTGGCGCTCTGACGGATGTTGGCGATGAACTCCTTCTCTTCCTCCCGCGAGGTGGCGAGATCGTTCTCCAGCATCTCCACAAACCCCAGGATGCTGGTGAGCGGAGTGCGCAACTCGTGCGAGGTGTTTGAGAGGAAATCGGTCTTGACCCGATTGGCCTCCTCCAAGGCCGCGTTGACAATCTCAAAGTCCCGGTTCAGGCGCTCCAGTTCATTCAGCCTCCGAACCCGTTCGGTGACATCCTCGATGACCACATACACCGAGGCCACATCCCCCTCCAGGTTGAAGAGCGGTTTCACCTGGGTCTCAAGGATCATCTCCATCGGCTCGCTTCGCGCCGGGGAAGTGACAAAATTCAGGAACTGGGAGGCCTCCTCCGACAAGGAGATCCCCGCGCGTCCGGTCTCGAAGATCTCGTCGATCGCCTGAGTCAGCTCGGCATCGTAACGGTCGGGGATGGACTGGCTGAGGGGACGCCCCTGGACCTGATGGCGCGGGACCCCGGTTACTCGCTCCAGCCAGACATTCCAGTCCATGATGTTGCGGTCGCGGTCGACCACAATCACCCCGAAGGGAACATCACGCACAATCTGGTGGTTGAAGAGATGTACCTGGTTGATTTCCATGGCGTGTAAGAAGCGGCTCCGATCCTCCACGGCTCGAAACTAGACTAGCACAGGCGCCCCCCGCTTTTCAGCCACTTTGCGGATGACCGCCCCCGCGATCAGACGATCTCCTTCATAGAGGGCCAGCGCCTGACCCGGTGTCAGCGCCCGCTCCGGACTGAGGAACCGAACCCTGATGGAATTCACACCGAGTCCTTCCACGCGCGCCGGGACGCCGGGGTGGCGGTATCTCGGATGCGCGGTCAGAATCTCCCCCTCCCGGAGCGGGCGGAAAGCATTCAATTCGTCCGCCTCCACCTCCTCCGCGAACAGGTCTTCCTCGCCCCCGACCACCACTCGCCCGGTTTCCGGCTCCAGACGAATCACATAGAACGGTCCACCCGAAAGGCCGATTCCCTTCCGCTGGCCGATGGTGTACCGCGCGATCCCCTCATGGACACCCAGAAGATTCCCCTCCTCATCCACAATCTCTCCCGGCGCCCCAGGCTCAAGCGCGTTGCGGTAGTCCAGGTCGTGCGCGAAGCAGAGCTCCTGGCTCTCCTCCTTCTCCGCGGTAATCAGGCCGAACTTCGCCGCCAGCTCCCGCACCCGCCCCTTGGTCAGGTCCCCGATGGGAAAGAGCAGCCGAGGGAGAACCTCCGGACGAATCGAGGCGAGGAAATAGGTCTGATCCTTGTTTCGGTCGAGGCCGCGCGCGAGCAGCGGTTGGCCATCCACCCACTCGATTCGGGCGTAGTGGCCGGTTGCCACGGCCTCGAAACCCAGTTCCCGGCCCCATCGGAGCACATGGTCGAACTTGATCCATTGGTTGCAGCGGTAGCAGGGGTTGGGGGTTCTCCCCGAGCGGTATTCCTCGGCGAAATTCCGGAGCACGGTCCTTTGAAAAAGGTCCTTCTCATTGAGCGAATAATGCGGGATCCCCAGGAAACGCGCCACACAGCGGGCATCCTCCACATCCCCCAGCGAACAGCATCCCCCCACCCGTCCGGAATCCGGCGGCGCGTCCGCCAGACGGAGGGTGACTCCGGTCACCTCGTGACCGGCTTCCTTGAGCAACGCGGCGGCGACACTGCTGTCCACCCCTCCGCTCATCATGATGAGAACCTTAGCCATATCGACACTCAGTATACGGGAGCCTCCGGATTTGTCAGGGAGGCTATTTCCTGAAGAGAACCCTCAGTGGGGTCTACTTATCCTCTTTGGTCTGAGAATGTTATGTTGAGTTATACCGGCGCTTGAACGATAATCTGAGGCTGGGAGGTTAAGCATGTCCGCTGGACACAGGGTATTCCTCTTGGTTTTCGTGTCCGCGACCTTTGCCCGGGGCGCGGTCGGCACCGAGACCGGTCCCACTCCCACGCCGTGCCCCTTTGTCGGCCCGTGCGTGAAAGCGGTGACCCTGGAGGTCAGCTGCGTTTCGCCGATCGTGGACAACGGCGCCACGCTCGATTTCATTCTCGCCTCACCGCTTGGGGAAACACCTTTCAGTTGCGATCCCTCTCCCTGTGATCCGATCCTGACTTGTCGGATTCCCTGCGGGTTGATCCAAGCCCCAACCTGCCCCTTTCCCGCGCAGATCCTCGCCGGCCTCCTAACCGACTGCCTGAACGCCGAGGGTTCGGGGAATGTGTGTGTCTCCGCCGGGGCTTCCTCCTCTCATCTGCGAATCGAGGCCAACTTCGATTTCGCGTGCTGTGTGGATTCGGATGAATTCGATCTGCCTCCCGGCCTGGCTTATCCGCTCACTCCGGTCTGTCGCTTGTCCAACCTGTGCGACGAAACCCCGTTCAATGAACAGGCCGAACCAGTGGCCGGAATTGGCTTGGCCTTGTCGAACGCCCCCTGCGCCTGTGAATGTGCCGAGGCCGCCACGCTGACCTTTGCCTGCACCGAGACCCTGTTCGAACCGGAGTGCCTGCTTACACTCCTCATCGGGGTTGGAGAAACCGAGTTCAAGGCGGCCTGCGGTCCGTCATCCTGCACCGACACCATCGCATCATGCACCCTCCTCCTATCCGAGCTTGTTCCGCCCGCCGCTCGCAAGAGCAGCGATGATTTCTGTTCGCTCCTGTCCGAGGCCATCTCCGAAAGGGTGGTGGAGTGTCTCCGCGCCCAGATTTCCGATTCCGTGCAAGCGGCCACCGCCTCGGGTGGACGGGTGGTTCTGACCTCGTGCCTGCCGCTGCGCTGGTGTGTCTGCGCCGATGAAATCCCGGCCTGCAAGGTGGCCCAGGCGCTTCCGCTCTCCGCGGAGTGCGCCGTTGTGAATCTGTGCGATGGAACCGAGGGGAACGAGATCGGGGGCGAGAACCTCTGGACCGGCGGACTCGCGGTCTTTTACGAGCTCGGCCCTTGCCCTGAACCGATGACCACTCCAACACCCACGTCAACCGAGACCGAGCCGCCGGGCGCAACGCCCACTCCATCCCAGTCCGCCACCCCCTCTGCGACCCCGGAGGAGGGGGCGACCGCAACCGCGACACCCACCCAGCCGGGCGCTCCCACGCCCACCCCCACCGATGAATTCAAGCCGCTCGGCTGCGACATCGGGTTTTACATGCTGGATTCCTTCGGCGGACGTCACCGAGTGGGGAACCCGGAAACCATTGAAGGCCCGCTATTCTTCGGAACCGATCTCGCGCGCGACATGGAACTGGTTTCCCTCGTGGAGTTCTCAGGCAGCCCCAGCCGGGGACTGGACCTGGTTGTCCTGGATGCCTTCGGCGCGGCGCACTATGTGGCCCATGATGTGACCATCCCGCAGGACTTTGTCTTCCCCGCCGACCCGATGTTCCCGGAAGGCCGCGCGGTGGATATCGAAACCGCTTTTGATGGTCTTGGGTTCTGGGTCCTCACCGATTTCGGAGGGATCTATCGCGCCGGTTCCACGAAAGACCCCGGCGATCCGGGGCTTGTCCCCGGAACCGACCGGATGGGAACGCTTGGGTTTGATGTCCCCTATGGGGGGGTGCGCGCGCCGACATTGCCAAATCCCGGCGGCGCCTCGCTGCGCGCGGTGGCTCTCGCGGTGATCGACACGAACTCCGACAGCCGCGCCGAGGGGTACATCTTGATCGACAGCCAGGGGGGCCGTTACCAGATGCTCCCGAACGGGAATCCGGTTCCACCGAATGCGTTTATCGGGGAGCCGCTGAATAGTCCGCTCAAACTCCTCGACCCGGCGGCTTATGTGTGGCCGTTCTTCCCCGGACTGGATATCGCGCGGGACTGCGAGCTCCACCCGAGCGGACAGGGAGTGGTGATCCTGGATGGGTGGGGTGGGATTCACCCGGTTCCGGTGGATGGGGTCTCGAATCCGGTGTTCTTCGCCAACAACCGGAACCCGGATGCCCCCGCCACGCTCCTCACCACGGTCGGGCTGCCGTACATCACCAGCGGCTTTGACGATCCGAGCACGCCACCCGATGAGTCCAACGAGGCGGTCTTCGGGCGGGACGCGGCCTCGATTTTCAAGGACCTGGAATTCTGCCGGGATGGGCGCGCCGGGATGTATGTGATGGACCGCTTCGGAGGGGTGTTCGCTTTCGGCGAGGCGCGCGGGGAGCCGGACAACCTTGCCGCGCCCTTCGAGGGGATCCCCTTCTTCTTCCCGCACCTCTACGCGGAAGACATGGAAACCTTTTCCCCGGCGCAGGCCGAGACGGAGCCGTAGTGGGGTCGCATAGCCTCCTAAGTCTTGTTGCGGAAGCATTGGCTGCATCGGCCTCATTTGTACATAGGCCTGTGTAACCCACTAGTCGTCCTCCAATCCACTGCCACCAATCGGGTCTCCCAAACCTAGCGGCTGTCCAACACTCTCATATTTCAGGACTTGAAACCCATTACCAGTATTGACGTACTTGTGAGCATCTATTTCTTGACTATGATCATGGGGTGACTTACCATTGTATTGTGGTATCTGTGATGGTGTTTACGTTACGACAAGGAGCTACAGCCATGGTGAAGCGTCTGTCGCTCACAATCATCCTGACCCTCCCAGTCTGCCTCCCTGCGTTTGGCGCGGACAAGTTCGCAAATCCGGTCGCGGCCCAGTTCCATGCGGACAAGAAGGCGTGCGTGGAGGCGATCACCTCAGGCGACCTTGCGAAGGCTCTCATCACAACCGGCTCGATGCTCTACCAGTGGCGGGACTACGCCAACTTCCTCGATCTCGCCCGACGAGTGACAACCGCCTACAAGTACCTCTCCAAGGAAACGGTCCAGACTGAGATTGATCGTCGAAAGGCGATCCTTGACGGCGCGCCCTGCGGATTCATGTGCCTTGACCTGGGTCTCATGCAGTTGGCGGTCGAGGGCTACAAGTCCGCCTCGGCGAGCTTCCGCGAGGTGATTGCGGATCCGGATTTTCAGGCCAATCCGTACATGGGCGTGCTGCTTGGGAGGGCGATGCTCGAATGCGCGTATCCCCACGACGCCACCGCGGAATACGAAAAGGCCTCCAAACTCGCGGCTCTCGATCCCCATGCCCTCTTCCGTGTTCGCTACGAATATTCACAGGACATCTTTCCTTACACTTCGAGCGCGGTGGCCTGTTTCAGGAAAAGCCGTGAATCCGACTATCCCTTGGAGCAGGCTTGGGCGCTTGAGGAGCTCATCAATTACGCCGTGGCGCGCGAAGATTGGGAAGAGGCGCGACGCCTTCTCGAGGAACTCGAACTGATCCTTCCCATTTGCGTTCCGGATCCGACCAACAATTTTGAACGGCGACGGATGGAGCGCGCCACGATGGTGGCCGGCCGCGCTCGGAAGGGTCTGGAAGGGGACCGAATCAGCTTGATGGACATGCACGACGAGGCCATGGCCTTCTATTGGCCTCATTTCGAATGCCAGAAAATCCTCAAGCACATGCAGCCTTGGACTCGGGAGTTTCCGCTGGACAGGTTGGCGGAGTGGGACGACGCGACTGGGGCGAAGATCATTGACGCGCACATTCACACCTATTCCGCCCTGCATTGGTGTGGAAAGTTCAAGGAGGCGGAAGCCGGGCACCGGTCGATCATCTCGCTGGTTCCCTTCGGCAGGTTCCCGAAAGAGGTGATGACGGCCTTTGGCCGGTTGGGCAACGCCCTGCGGAGCCAGGGCCGGTACGAGGAGGCGAAGGAAGTATACGAGACCTGTCTCGAACTGGACGCCGCCTACGCGGAGGATGCCTGGCTGCGCGAGCTTCCCACGGACCCCCTGCAAAGAACTTTGATGGGTGGCATGAACAGCGACTACAACCGCTACTGGCATGTGGCCAATTACGAAGCCGTGCTCAAGGAGATCGAGGAGAAGCTGAAAGAGGGAGGCGAGTGATGTCACGCTACCCGTTTGTCACGGAACATCCGCCGAAGTCACTCGTCCCAATCTTCATCGGGATTGCGGCAACTCTCACGCTCATGACTTTCGTGATTCTCAGAATCGTCCCCGTCCAGGCCTCTTCGGGGGATGGAAGCGGTTGTTCGGGGACCCTATATCACTCGCCCGATCGAGACTGGAACTGGGCCTACGCGAGAATTGTCGAAAGCGACACCTACATCGGGTATTCAGGCATCGGCATCTGCCAGCCTTGTAGGTGCCCCTCGTTGGACCCGTTCACTTTTTCCGGGGTGGCGTTTTTCGAGAAGACCGCGACCCCGCAAATCATTCATATCGAGCGGTTCTACGAAGACGAGGACCAGGTGTACTGTTACTTGCCCCCATACAACTATTGCCCCGATGACTGCCACTGTCTCCAAAACGCGTACCTCCCGATCATCCCGGTGGACCTCAGTTCACCCGGCACGACGGAGGCGTTGGTGGAGGTTGTTGATGTTGTCGGCATGCAGGGCGCCTACCATTGCCGGGATGATGGATTCGAGGCCGAGGCGAAGGGGTATGTGCACGTCTATGAGATTACCCTGGATGTCGCCGCGCAAGGTGACGGTCTCAGCATTGATTGGGAAATCTCTCCCTCGTTCGATAGGCCGGTGTGCGGCGACCCAAAGCCGAGCGCCCTGATGCTCAGTATTACAAGTTTTGATGGGAAGTGGGTTGCCACGACCTTTCCAAAGGGATGGAGCGGCTCAGCAGTGTGGGATGGACAATGGATGATTCCGTCGGGAGAGAGATGGGACAAGTGCACACAGGTCACCGTAACCCTTGGAGGGTACATGAACAATTACTTTACCCCACAATGTGGTCCTTGCCAGCGTTCAGCCGTGCCGTTTACGAAACAGGTGTGCTGGTCTTTCAATTGTCCATGCGGCGAGTCGGATCCGTGTTGTGACGCCAGGCCGGGCGCATGGAGCTTCATAACCGGGGTCGATGATTGTGAGGCGGACAACACGCAGAATCTCCTCCTTTGGCAACTGTCAGACCTTTGTGGGAATCACCTGGATCTATGGTGTGAACCAAGTGCTCCAGGGTACGCCTCACAATATAAGTACAAGTACAATGGCAATATTATTGGCCTCTGTGTCTATAGCAACGGGCAAAACGATTTCATGTATAGAATGTCCGTCACCGGTGCTGTGTTTCACAGCATGTGGCACAAAACAGCCGATCCGGACAACTCAGGAGACGGCGACGAGGGTACCCCTGGAAAATACGATTGGATTGTGAATCGGTACTGCTGTCCGAGCGGCCAGGGTGAGCAATTCTGTCGAGAAGATCCATATGGAATTGGAGACGAATATGATGGAACCTCGAGTGCGTGCGAATGACTCCATCAAGATAAGATGGAACTATCAATTGCCATCCCAGAATGCCGGTATGCTTCCTTATTGTCTGTTCTTCATGCTTGTGCCGGTGATATTGCTACCTCCCACCTCCTTGTCCCAGGCCGGTACCCTCGCGCACCAGGACATTCAACTTGAAGGAACGGCAAGTGGAGGAACTCTGGTCCTTTCGACTCTGCTGAATAATAATGGTGTCAATGTATGGATTGAGACCAACTATGGAGAGTCCGCGCTGTCAGTTATGTCACGGTTGGCTATGGGCGCCAATCAATCAAGTGAGTTTGTTTCTCGCTTTGGGCGGATTCGCATGAAGGGAGGCGCTATCGAGCTGATTGGTTCGCAGGAAAATGGAGCATTTGCGTTCGGCGGGACCGAGAAGGGTCTGGGAATACCTCCCGGTCCAACCAATGTGACGATCAGGGGACTTCCTCATTCAAATGCTTTCGACATCTCTTGGAGAAACCCCGATGAAGGGTTCGACTCGGTAACACTGGTCGTGGATGGGGTCCATGCGCACCACCTTCCAGGAAATGCAACGCAGTACAAGAGTCAGGCGATCACAATGGCCCCCAAGGAGATCCTGGTTACCGTCGTCGGATACCGAAACGGAATTCCCTCGAACGCGGGGGGCGTGGTGGCCAGTAGCTGTGTCCAACAAGACATCCTTGCCGTGCCCTTCACCCGAGGCGTTGCTCCAAATTGGAGCCTGTGGAGCGGTCCGGGTTCCGAAGGGAAGGTCATACCGGAACAGGCGGAGCGGGCGCTTGATGGCGTGGCCCTGGAATCGGACGGGGTGATCCGAAAACCCGAGCAGAAACCTTTGTATCAGAGTTTCACGCTTGCCGAAAAGAGCGCGGTCGGCGGCGTTGTGCGTGAGTTTCTGGGCTTGACCCCGGGCCATGCGTATCGAGTCAGCACACGCATGAGCGCGGGTGATAGCGACGCTGTTTCGGGGCCGTGGAGCCTCTCCTTCCATGTGGCTCCTCGGAGATCCGATGCATCTCCACTGACCCCGGAAGAGCTTGCGGGGCTCGTGCCGATCCGTGGACGCAGCCCGGACTTCGCCTCCACCCAGATTGCGCGCCTCACCCGGGACACCAGCCAGCCAAACCGATGGGAGCCCAGGTCCACGGGGGATACGCGCGAGGACAATCGGGCAGCTGACATTGCTCTGCCGGAGGGAATGGACACGCTCGTGGTGTGGTTCCGAGCCGAGGGTTCTGTACCTCCACGCGCGGGTTTCGATTCGGTTACCTTGGAGGATCTTGACTGCTTGGCGGTACGCAACGCCCCGATGCAACCGATGTCCCACACGGACTGGGACAAGCCAGGATCGCCCTTCAAATCCCCTCCGAAAGCGGAGTGAATTCGTTCCCAATTCGCCAAGCCGTCGTTCGTCCCACATCACCCCGTGGTCGATTCCCCTGCCCGCCCCCGCTCTCAAATCACCACCTCAATCCCATACAGTCGGCAGAACCGCTTGAGCTCGCTCGTGTGGTTGCCGTAGATCATGCACAGGTGATGGCCCTTGAGGTCGGAGACCTTCTCCAACTCGTTGATGGTCGTTTCCGCGTTGGTCCGGCAGCCGCCCGTGGGTGGGATCGGGGGGCACCGCAGAATCTTTCCGGAATAAAGCAGGAGCTTGGGGGCCTCCCCCGCGAGGTACTTCGAGATGGTGACCTCCTGATCCTCGGAGAAGAGAACCCTGGGGACACATCCCCAACCGGCCTCGGCATGGCTGCGGAGCGCGATCCGCTCCGGGTCGTGATGAATGCCGCGCATCCGCGAGGCGCTCGTGCAGTGGGCGCAGAAATAATGATTCCTCTCGTTATCAACCCCCGGGTTGTGCTGAAAGCCGGGTTTCCCGAAGAGGGACTGGAGCAGCATCAGGGTCAGGGTGGCGTCCAGGTCCGACTCGCAGCCCGCGGGAACACCCTCGTCCCGCAAACTCATGAACCCCATGCAGGGGGGCACATGCTGGTGAGGTTTCTTGAGTCCCGGCAGGCACTCCATCATGACCGCGTCGGCCTGCTCCTCCCGGACAATCTGCTTTAAGGCGAAGTAGGCTCGGGCGGCCTCCAGAATGTCCCTTTCGGTGGGTTCCACGATCTCGACCGCGCGTTCCAGATAGTCCCGCGCGAGCGCCTTCACATCATCCGACTCGCCAACCTGCTCGAAGGCCGCGATGAACCGCTGGCGGGGAATCGTGCGCACCTTGGCACCCATCCCGGCCACTACGCTCTCCTTTGCCGAATCCCCCTGGATGTTCACGATCAGGCTCTCGGCGAGCTCGACCGCTGTCCGGACCATCCGCAGGGGATCCTCCAATTCGTCCGCGGGGTTCTCCGCGCAGATCGTGTAGACTCCCGCGCGCTTCTCCAACTCCCCCACGCTCGGCGCGAGCAAGACACCCAAGGGGGCGAGCACGATCGCGGGAAGCCCGAGCGCCTCCAGCATCTTGACCCCATGCTCCTGCCAGACTGTCTTCTTGAACACAACCGGCAGGACGGCATCCGGCTTGGTCTCCCTGACCGTGTTCACAAACTCCTGAATCTGATCCGAGGTGGAGATGGGAGTCGTCTCACAGTCCAGGGTGATGCCGATCTTGTTCTCCAGGTCCTTGAAGCGTTGGAGGTACTCCTGATGCCGCTTCTCAGCCTGGAAGGTGGAGCCAGGCCAGCTGAAGTACCCCTCCTCCTCCAGTTGCGCGGTGGGGGGATAAAGAAAGGCCCCCTTCACAACCGCCTTCCGCTTGGCTGCCCCCAGCCCCAACTCGCCGGCGAAGGCGGTCGAATCCACCCGGCTTGGCCCTCTTAGGGAGGCCAAGGTGGCCCCGACCCCCACGGACTGTAGAAACCCCCTTCGACTCACCCCCCATGGATCACTCCGTCTTGAGGTCATCTCGCGTTCCTCCCGTTCCAGCCCAAGCGGCGGCCATGCTGTAAGAGGGTACTAGTATACCATAATGGGCCCGCGAAAAATCTCACCAAACCCGAATTCCGGAGACCACCGGATCAAGGGTCACATCCAGGCGGGTGGCGGTCTCGCCGAGGACACTCACATCCTCCACGGTCTTCGGGCTGAATCCCGGCGCGGTGAAGGTGAGGTCGTAGGTTCCCGGACGGAGCATGCGGTGGTAATCGCCGACATCCGGGTCGGTGAAGATCTGATGGTCTCTTCCGACCACGCGGACCTCGGCGGCAAGAGGCTCCCCCTTGGCGGAGTTGGTCACCAAACCCCGGATCCCCGTGTGAACCTTTTCCATGTAGGACAGCATGGACTCTCGGTTCTGATTCCAAAGGGTCCCTAGCGCGGAGGTCGAGGGGGAAAAGATGTCGCTCACCTCGATGGTCACCTCGTTGCAGCCCATCCAGACATAGTTCCAATCCTGCATCCCGCCCACAAGGGTGTACCAGGCGATCCCGTTGGTGATTCCGTTGGTGAAATACGGGCTGGCGTACATCGGCGAATTGTTCGAGGAATACGCCAGCGAGGCATCCACGAACACATCATTGTCGGGGGTGTACCAGTCCGGATGGTTCTGGATATGGGCGAACTCGGAGTTGTCGTAAGGGTAGTTCACAACCAGCGCGCCGGTGTGGAAATTCGCGGAAAGCACAAACGAATGAACGGCGCAAAAGTTCATTACCGCGCGGACCTCGGGGGCGCGCCCGGTCGGATCGTTGGCGTCGTCCTCCACTCGGTCGGGAAAATTGCGGTTAAGGTCGATCCCCTGAGAGTTGAAACGTGAGCGCGGGCTCCGCGAATACCCATCGGGATTCATCAGCGGCATGATCCAGATCTCGGTTTCATCGACCAGGGAGGTCAACCTCGGATCGGTTCCGTGCCCCGCGAGCAAGTCATGGATCAAATTGAGGCACAGGATCACCCCCAGGGTCTCGTTTCCGTGCATGGTGGAGATGTACTTGAACTCCGGCTCGTCCTCCTCCAGGTCGGGATTGTCGGTGATCTTGAGGAACCAGAGGTCACGGTTCTGGATACTTTTCCCGATGCTCACCAGTCGGCACAGGCTGGGGTAAGTGGAGGCGAAATCCTCAAGCGCGGCGGTGATCTCATCGAAGGTCGGATAGGTGGTCAACGGATAGGTCAACCCCTTTTCGGCTTTGGTCTCCTCTTCCGGCCAATAGTCCTCCGCGGTCGGCGAGATGAATCGAATGTCCCAACCGCGCGAGCGGACCCATTCGAATTCCTTGTCGCTCACCCACACGCGAATCCCTTCCGGGGTCACGGAGTCGATCAGGATCCGGGCCGCGTACAGGGTGACCATCTGCTTCGAGTCGGTTCGAACCAAGTGCGCCGCGCGGCGTTCCGTGGATGCATCCGGGGGGGGGCCGGCCCATGACAAGCTCCACCCAAGGGCAATCAGCAAGAGCGCGAGGGCAGGGCGAAGGGCAGGGGTCATGCAGGGAATTCTAGCCCACCAGGAGAAAATGCACACCCAAAACTTGAGGATGGGCGCGCGCCGGCCAGGCCCTCCCACCTCAGTTTCGCAGGGTCAGGATACGCCCGTTGCCGTGACAATGGTGGCACTCCTCGGAAAGCGCGGTGATCAGGCTTTCGCCGGTGCGTTTGCGCGTGATCTGCACCAGACCGATTTCCGAAAAGGTGGTGATGTCGAAGGCGGTCTTGTCCTTGGAAAGCGAATCCTGAAGGGCCTTGATGACCTGGTCATACTCCTTGGAGGACTTCATGTCGATGAAGTCCACCACAATGATCCCGCCCAGGCCGCGCAAGCGGAGCTGACGGCCGATTTCATGGGCGGCCTCCAGATTGGTCCTGAGCAAGGCGTCCAGATTGGCCCCGCCCTTCACATTCTTCCCGGTGTTCACATCAATCGCGGTGAGGGTCTCGGTTTCCTCGATGATCAGATAGCCCCCGCAATCGAGCCAGACCTTGCGGCTCATCGCGCGCTCAAGCTCCTTCCGGAAATGGAAGGTTTCGAGAAGCTCATCCGGCTCGACATACTTGGTCACCCGGCGCGGGAGCAGGCTTGAAGAAAGCCCGCGAACAAAACGGTCGATATGCTGCTTCACCCGGAGGCTGTCGACCAGGATGCGGTCGAAGTTGTCGTTGTAGTGGTCGCGCAGGACCTGCTCGAGCGGAGTGAGCTCGCGGTGGACCACCATCGGCTCCTTGGCCTTGGCCACCTTCGCGCTGATTTCCTTCCAGGTCTTGATGAGGGTCTTGGCGTCGCGCAGGAGCTCCTTGCGGGAGGCTCCCTCCGCCACGGTCCTCACAATCCAGCCGCCCTCATCCGCGCCATCCGTCTCCTCCAGGAGGTCCTTCAGGCGCTTGCGCTCCTTGCGGTCCTCGACCCGTTTGGAGATGTTGACCTTCTTCTGACAGGGGAAATACACAAAGAACCTTCCGGGGAGGGAAATGTCCATCGTGAGCTTCTTGCCCTTGTCCGCGATTTCATCCTTCTCGACCTGAACGGGGATGAGCTGACCGACTTTCAGGCGCTCGCTGATCGGCGCATGCCTGCGTTTGTGCTTCTGTTTGTCGGATTCCTGCTCCTCGACATCATCGCCCGCGAGGAAGCCATCCTTGGGAAGCCCGATGTTGACAAAGGCGGCCTGAATGTTGTTCAGGATGCGGACCACCTTGCCCACATAAATATTTCCAACACAGCTCTCCTGGTCCGGGCGGTCCAGAAAGAGCTCAACCAGTTTTTGGTTTTCAAAGAGTCCGATCAGGGTGTGATCATGGCGGACACTGACCGCCAGTTGGTTCGGCATGGAGAGAAACTTTCCAAAAGGGGAAATTGAAACAGCCTTGACTGGGCCGCGAGGCCCACCACGAGGGTCTACCGGGAGAAATCCTTTCGCCCACCGGGGGGCATCGTGACTATCAGACCACCGAAACTGGGTTCGGTCAAGGGGACTGCCTCCAACTTCCGCCCCAGCGCCGGCCACACGCCTCTGTTATCGGTTCGCGCTTGCCTCAATAATTCCCTCATCCGGAAATTTCTGAAGGGATTCGGAGCAAGCGTGGTTTCCGTGGCGCGAAAGATACTGGGTCAGGGCTACCGAGCGGCGCATGGGTTCCTCCATGCCACCCTGAAATACAATCCATGGGTCCCCAAGGTCCGACATGGGAGGCCGGTGGCCTATGGATTCATTTCGGAGGAACACCTCGCCGACCCCGCGCTGGATGACCAGCTAGCCTCCCAGATCGTTGAGGCGGGGGCGCCGGTCGAGGATTACCGGATCGATGTGGAGGGATACCACACTTACCTGCGCGAGGCCAATTACCCGAGGGCCTATCATGGCGGCGGGTTGGTCGAGGGGCTGAATTTCCCCGAAAAATCTCTGGAGCACTTCGTGTCGGCCCAAGTCTTGGAACTTGGTCCGGACGACATCTATATGGATGTGGCCGCGGATCGATCTCCCTTCGTGGACATTGTGAAGCGGCTCTGGAAACCGCGCCAAGCGTACCGTCAGGACCTGGGATATGAGGAAGGAGTCCACGGAGAGCGGATTGGCGGCAGCGCCGGGTCGCTCCCACTCCCGGACAATTCGATCACCAAGGCGGCGCTTCACTGTTCCCTCGAGCACTTCGAGGGTGCCTCGGATATGGAGATGTTCCGTGAGATGGGGCGGGTGCTGGCTCCTGGAGGGAGGCTGTGCGTGCTGCCCTTCTATCTCGCCCGCGAGTACACCATCCACACCGATCCCATTCACACCCTGTTCTTCGGGCGGGATGTGACCTTCGACCCCGAGGCGCGGATTCGGTATTGCCGCTGGACCAACCGCCACTCGCGTCACTACGATCCGGCGCGTCTCCGGTCTCGAATCCTGGCGAACCTGGGCGGCCTCACACCCAAGGTCTTGCGAGTTCGCAACTTCAGGGAGGTCCATCGGACCTGTTACCTCCGATTTGTCGGCCTTTTCGAGAAGCCCACAAGCCATGATTAGAACCCTTGTCCAATACGGAGCCGGGAACATTGGTCGTTCGCTCATCGGGGGGCTGTTCTCCCGGGCGGGGTGGGAGGTCGTGTTTGTTGATGTCATCCCGGAGGTCCTGGAGAGTCTCGATCGAGAGCGGCGCTACCGGATCGTGGTGAAGGAAAAGGAGGAGTCGGAGATCTGGGTCGAGGGTGTTCGAGCGGTGGATGGACGTGACCGGGAGGCGGTCGCGAGGGAGATATCGTCGTGTGATCTGCTCTCCACCGCGGTCGGACCGGCGATCCTGCCCAAAATCGCACCCGAGATTGCCGCCGGAATCGCGCGCCGGACCGAGCCGTTGAACATTCTGCTGTGCGAGAACCTGCGCGGGGCCCCCGAGATCATGGCCGAGGCATTGGCAAAGGAGCTCCCCGACGGGTTCCCGCTCTCCGAAAAGGTGGGCCTGATTGCCACCAGCATCGGGAAAATGGTCCCGCTGATGCCGGTCGAAGTTCGAAAGCGCGACCCGCTTGAAGTTTGGGCGGAGGCTTACAACAAGCTCATCGCCGACCGAGAGGCGTTCCTCGGGTCGATTCCCGAAGTGGAGGGGTTGGTCGCGCGCGGATCCTTCGAGGCCTATGTGGACCAAAAACTTTTTGTCCACAACATGGGGCACGCCGCCGCCGCCTACTTGGGTGACCGCTTCGGCGCGGTCACCATCGCACAGGCGATGGAAATGTCCCAGGTCGGGCCGGTTGTGGGAAGCGCCATGCGTGAATCCGGGCGGGCCTTGGTGAGGCTCTACCCGTGGGAGTTCACCCCCGCGGCGATGGAGGATTACGTGGAGGATTTGTGCCGCCGATTCGGGAATCACGCCCTTGGAGACACGGTCTACCGGGTGGGCCGGGACCGGCCCCGCAAATACGCCCCCAATGACCGTTTGATCGGAGCGCTTCGGGACCAGGCGGGCGCGGGAGTCGGCTCGGAGGACACGCTTCAAGCGGTGGCCGCCGGTCTGTTCTTTTCAGCCACCGATGAGGAGGGCAACCGTCTCCCCGCCGATATCGAGTTCGAGCGCCTGTTCCGCGAAAAGGGGCTTCGCGGGCTGCTCCGAGAGGTTTCTGGACTCAACCCCCGCAGCGATGAGGCCCTGCTGGAGAAGATCGAACACGCGGCGGCGAGGTGGGGGTTGGAAAAACGTGATTGAAAGCGAGGAATGTTGTGTTACGTTGCCCTTCTCCGTTTCAGGAGAAAAAGCGCCTGTATTCGCCATGATTGCCGATCCAAATCCATGTCACCGTGTTGCCGTCCATGATCCCCACCGCGCGGTGTCCGCGACTGATTCGGACCGACCATACAGAATCTTTCGAGTTGATGCACTTGAAATGCAATGAAGGATGAAACGGGTTTTGGGCCCAGATATGGTAGACCTTCCTTGCGTTTGCTCTTGCCTCCTCTCCAAGGAGGGAGTAACTGGCCCAAAAAGACGGCAAAACAAGAGATTTCAAAGCTGTCCCGGATCGAGAGGAAGGGCTTTGCCCGCCGACACCTGGTCTCTGGCTTCGCCCGCCGCCCTGGAGAGTTGTTGCTGGGTCGAATCAAACAACTGATCCCACGCGAGCTCGTCCTCCAGGTCCTCAATGTACTCCCGCAGGCGCTCGGTGACCCGTTCCTGGGCGAATTCGGGCAGGGCTTCGATCATCTTCACCACGGTCGCTATCGCGGCGGTTGGCATGTCCAGCCTCCGTTACTGGGAAGTTTACTTCATTATTCTCTCAATGGACATTGAAATCAACGGTGCGAATAGGAGGCAGATTATGGGATCAAATCGCGGAGTCTTGGGAGTCCGCCCTTGCTCGATCTCGGTTCTTACAATTGCCATTGCCTTCTTCATCTCCACACCCAGGCCATCCCCCGCCGCGCGTCTCTTCGAATCCCGCTGCGAGGACCTTGCCGCCTGGGAGGTTCTGGATCTCTCCGGCAACGGACAGGCTTCCCTTGAGGAGGACCTTTCGGTTCCCAGCGCCCATGGTCCCGAGGTGTTGAGCCTGAAGGGCAAGGAGCTGCTCCTTTTCGCCAAGGCTCCGCGGATCGAGACGGGAACCATTCTGACCCTCTGGAAGGATGTGGAGCCGCTGGAGAACGACTCGGATGGGGTCATTCTCTTCGGCGCGGATTATCCCGATGACCTTGAGGTCGCTCGCAACCTCAAGGAGAAGAGGACTCATTCCTGGATCGAGGAGGACAGCGATGAGGGCTTCCAGATCAAAACCCACCGGGCGGGCGATGAGCGCGAGACCATCGTATCCACCCTCCCCGGGATCGGACTCACGCAAGCGGAATGGAATCTCACCGGCTGGATCTGGCAGAAACTGATCCTCTCGAAGGACGGACTCAGGGCCAAGTACTGGGCGCATGGGACCCCCGAGCCGGCGTGGACCATTCATCTGCCGGACTGGAAGCCATCCCCCGGGCGCGTGGGATTGGCGATCCATTCGGGCCACGCCAAGGTGGCCTACTTCGCGGTCTCCGACGAGGACCTTTCGCCCGAGCTGCCGGAGATGGTGGTGTCTGTTTCACAACCGGTCTGCTACTTCCGCGACAAACTCGCCGTGACTGTTGTGATGAACCTGAAGGAAGCCGCGCCAAGCGGGAGCCTCACTCTGTCCCTGTTCGATCAAGAGAAACAGGTGTGGAGTCAAGAGACCACGCGGAGCCTTCCTCAGGGGAACACGGTGATTGTCTTCAGTGGCTTGGACAACACACTTCCTTTGCCTCAGGCGGTTGCCCACAAACCCCATCGGCTCCTCGCGCATCTGTCCTGCGAGTCCCCCAGTCTCCATCTGGAAACTGAAGCCTCGATAGAGTTCCGCGACGCCTCGGAGCTGGACCTGCGCATTTCGGAGTTGGAGTCCAAAACAAAGGAGAATCTCGAGCGCCTGCGAGGGAGAGGTGGAGAACTGACGAGTTTTCAGGAGAACGCGAGCGCGGCGAGACACCTGCGCCTTGCCCGCGAGCGTCTGGCATCGGGCCAGATCGGGACCGCGGAGATGAGCATCGCCTATGCCGAGGAGGCATTTGAGACCTGGAGATCGCTTCCGCGCCTGTCATGCCGCTCCACCGCGTTATCCGCGGCCAGCCTGGTGATGGGAGAAACCTATACAGTCCGAGGAACCTGGACCGGCGAACCGTGGTATCTCCCCAGACTTGGCTTCACCGCTTCGGGAGCGCCCGATCCCGATACCTCGGAGCCGCGGGTGGCGCGCCTCGCCCTTACCGATGATCTGGGGCTGGAGGAGGTGATCTCTCGCGAAGCGGTTGTTCAGCCCGATGCGTGGGAGAAAGAGGGACAAGCCCTCTTCCGTTTCCGCCTCCCCGAGGAATTCCCCAAGGGGAGCCTCACCCCCATCGCGAATCCAGCTGTCCGCGAGGGTTGGCATCGCGTGTGGATCTCCCTCAAGCGCCCCGATGGCTCCCCGGAGTGGCTGGACATGCCCAAGCCGAACTGCGGTGATTTTCAATCCCGATACGAAATCGCGCGGGTTTACATCACCCAGAACCCGGTTGAGATCGGTCCGATTGAGGCGCGGGTTCGCGAGGATCAGGGACTGGAGGGACTTCAGTTTTCCCTGAGGAACCCCGGGCCGATCCAGTTCAGCGGAGAGCTTACAGTCACCCTGCTCTCCGAATGCGGCAATCCGATCCGGATCAATGTCCAGCAGGTCCATCTCCAAAAGAAATGGCCGGTGAGCATTGAACTCCCGATCCTGGACCTGTTCTGGTTCGGGAAACTCAAGGCAAAAATCGAGGTGACCCGCGCGGGGCGCCTCGTGACCTGCGCCGAGAAGGAAATCCATGTTCCCGCGCCGGAGGGCTGGCCAATCGAGTCGGTCTTACGCGGATCTCAAGTCGTGAGACGGGGACCGGACATCAAGACTCCACTTGTTCTTGCGCCTCAACCTGAGACGGATTCGGGGCGTGTGGAAGTCGAAGTCCGTCAGTGTAACCGGCTTCTTGAGGAAGCGAAGTTGAGCTTCCAATCCTCACACAAGATCGAAAGCCCATCACAAACACTCCTCGTTGAGCCCATTGTCGGAACCTATCACGTCAAACTCTCCACGCGCTGCCAGGATGGCAAGGTTTGGAGCCGCGAGCTCCCCATCATCGGGACGGTTGTGACCAACAACAGCGGCGTCTTGGAGATGAACGGCGAACCTTTCATCGTCAAAGGGGTCAATGTCCACGGGATGATTTCCGACAGCCCGGAGCGAAACCGCCATCTCCAGCGTTTCCTCAAAGACATCGGGTTCAACATGCTGCGCGGAGATTATCCCCCGCCGTGGCAGGTGGAGATGGCCGGTGAGGAGAACATTGGGTACATGGTCCTGGCCCCCTTCAGTGTGACCCACACCGACCTGCTCAAGGAGCGCCACGGCGAGCGCGCCTTCCCCAAGATGCGCGAGGTGAGCCGCCGCTTTATCCGGACCTACCGCGACCTTCCGGCGGTGTGGCTGTGGAACTCCTGCAACGAAATCGAGGGGGAGCTCGATGATTTCCTGGTCACCCTCCATCCCCTCTATCGCGCCCTCGATCCCGCCGATCGGCCCGTGGTCTACGCCAACTTATTCGGGCAGGACCGCACGCTCGGAATGGATGTGATGGCGGTAAACTACTACTACGGTCCGCCTCAGATGGCGCGTGACCGCTGGCCGCTGATACAACGCAGCATTGAGGAATCGAGAAAGGCCAAGGTCCCCTGCATCTACACCGAATACAACTGCTGGTATGGGCCGGTCTACTCGCGCGGAGTCGAATCGGTGGAGGATTTCTTCGTGAAGGGGATCGAATGGGGCATGCAGGGCGGATTTCAGTTCATGCTTCCCGACCATCCCGACCGGCACCCGGGGGTGATCGACGCCCGCGAACGCCTGCGGACCAACCCGACATACCTGGCCTCCCTGAAGGACGCCTTCGCGGACGCCGAGCTTGAGCCGGTCTCGCGCGAGAGGGGGAGCATCCTGCTCTCCATCAGGAACCGTCGCCCCTTCACCCTGCGGAAGGTCCGCTATCGGATTGAGGAACTTGGGAGAGTCCTCGCCGAGGGGGAGCTGCGCGACATCGAACCCCATGGATCGGGCCGGATTCCCCACATCCTGGACAAGGGCGGGGAGGGGCGAATCCTCCGGGCCCGCATCGATTTCGAGACCCATCATGGCCTCCGCTGCAAGGTCGAGGATGAACTCAGGCTTCCCGCGGCGCAGAGATGATCTCCTGAATGGCGTGCGACCTCCGATTCCTCCGGAACGACCCCAGGCCTCAACCGCCCGGACTTCCGTGGGGAACAAGAGTCGCGGTTATCTTCTGTCCCTTTCGAAGGGTGGATTTCGCTTTCTCCAAATTGTCAAACTCGACAAGAACCACGGCGTGGGTCGAATCCGTCGCTCCGAACAGCGAGTTCGTGGGCTCACTTTGCATTACCGGAAGGATCCCCTGGACTCGGGCCGGCAGGCGGACCCATCCGCCAGGATCAAGAAGAACCTGTAGCTTGTCTCCAGGGCGTAAAAGACCAGCGTCTCTCGACAAGGGATAGATCTCGGCCCACAAGCGCTCGCCGGTGTAGATGTTGAGGATCGGTTCACCGGCGGCGGCAACCTCGCCGACCGACTTCCAAACCCTTGAGACCACCCCATCTTGGGGGGCGATGAGCAACATTTCCGATCTCCTTGCCAAGAGGGTGTCGAGCTCGCCTCGCGCCTGGCGAAGGGTGAATTCCATATCGGTGATCGCCTTCCGCGACCGCTCCTTCATCTGCTCGATCTCTTGGCGATAGGAGGCAATCCTCTTCCGCAGCGCGTCCCCCTTGAGATTCTCCTGTTCCAGGTTTGCGCGCAGCGAATCGAGCGCTTGCCTGGAATTGCCGAGAGACAAGCGTCGGCCCTCGAGCTCCGTGATCAGAATTGCCCCGCCCTCGAACAGTTTTTCCGCGCGCTTCAGTTGGTCCTCGTGGATTCTCACGGTAGCTGAGGCGTTGGCGATTTCCCTGACAAGGTTAGGGAGCGTCACTTCCAGCGCGGCGATCTCCGCCTGGACTTCCGTCATCTTTTCCCGCGCCTGGAACTCCTGGGTCTCCAGCAGGGGATCCGCGCGCGCCCTCTCCACCGCCCTGGAGAGGTCCTTTAGCTCATCGCTCGCGGCCTTGATTCGCGCCGATACCTCCTCGTCAAAGACCTCGGCGAGAACCTCCCCCTTCCTGACCGATGAATTGGGCTCGACCTCAACACGCAGGATTTTCCCTTGTGTCCGGGACGAGATTTCGACTTCAGTTCCAAAGACGACTCCGGGGAATGAGGCTTGCTGAAAGGTATGCGAGAACTGGTAGGCGACAACTCCCAATGCAAGGATCAGCAATGCAAAGAAACTGAAAGCCTTTGCGACGCGCTTCGACAACCGGGGTGGAGGGGTGGCCGCGTGGGCGTTCATTCTAATTTGTGCGGAACGCTGGAGTCAGGGTGGGGGCGGCTGGAGCGAGTCTTCCCAACTCGGCCAGCAAGGTCAGCAACGTCTCCATGCGCAACCGGCGCGCGCGCACAAGATCCGCTCGCGCTTCCAGCACCGCGTTAGTCGCTTTCCTCATTTCGACATCCGGATTTCCAACAACCATCTCGGGCATCGTTTCGACTGTCAATCGTGTAATCCTCTCCGCCTCAAGGAACCTCTTGGTGGTCAGATCCCGGATCCTCAGCTCGCTACAGGCTGCCTTATAGTCTTCATGAGCCTGGCGTATGTTGATCGCGATGAATCTCCTTCTGGATTCGATCTCAAGCCCCCTCGATTTCACATTTAATCCGTGCTGTTGCCTGCGAAAGGCGTTCTCCCTTCGCAGGGACAAGGGAATCTTGAGGCTGAATTCCATCAGGACATCGAAAGTTGAGTCTTCACGCAAGCTGTCGGCGAAATCCCTGTCATGTTCACGAAATCGTCCCGCCACTCCCAACTCAAACTCTGGGAGCTTCTCGACGGTGGACGCGCCCATTTGGAGCGTGGACAACGCGGCTCGATTCGCGGCCAGGTCCGGACGCCGCGACCAGGCCTCCTCCAGGAGACTTTCCGGACCGGACAACTCCAAGGCCGAGGCGTCCACAACTTCCGGAGGCGAGAGAGATTCAGCCGTGAGGGTGGGATCTCTCCAAATCTCCCTGAGCATCTGAAGTTTGCGAAGGTCCTTCATTTCCTCGTCCGCGAGGCGCTTCCGGAGGCTGGATAGGCTCACTTCTGTTGTCAGCACGTCGAGCCGCAGCGCCTCATACAGCTCCAAACGGGTGTTGAGCACTCGAAGGGTCTCCTCCTCGAAGGCAACCTGGGCTTGGAGCATCGCCGAGAGGTCTTTGCCGTAGTACACGTCCAGATAAGCCAGTCCCGCCGTTAAGGCCGCCCGGTTGGCCGCGAGCAAGAGACTCTCTGTCCTGTCCAGCTGTTTGAGCCGTTCAGTCACCACGTCGGCTCTCTGTTTCCGGGGCGATTGGAGGAATTCTCGCGCGAGGCCGATCCGCAGCGACTGTTCCTCCTCCTCGAGCTCCCCGCGGATGGCTCTGGGATCGCGCCCCCGACTTGAATCCCTTACGTTCGACCGGTCGCCTTGAACGACCTCCTTGTCACCGCGCAGTTCCAGTTCCCAACCGTCCGAGGCCCGGATCTCCCCGATGCGCGCCTCGTCCACCAAATACTCTGCGTCGTGACGAAGGACTGTCGGGTCGGTCTCGACCACACGCTTGATCGTGGATTCCAGATCGACGACGCGTTGCGCGAATTGGGTCTGGCCGTGCGCCGGGGGGAATTCGGATCCGAGAAACCCAACCAGCAGGCTTAGTCGGAGAAGGGAGAGGCCTCGAGGAATCATGTTCAGGAGGACGGCGTCGCGTCGCGTCATCTTTGCGCAGGTTGCGAGCTTTGCCATGCGACCCGGGTGACCCCCGGACCGAAAATCTGCTTGCTGATCGCGTGGAGATCGGCGTCACCGCTGACGCTCACCTCGAAGCTGACTTCCGAGACTTCTTGGTCCGCTCCCTTTCTGAACTTGAGGTCATATGAGACCACCATGTGGCGAACGTCATTGGCGAGCAGGACCGCCTGCACTCGGCTCATCGCCGTGTCGTAATCATCGCAGTTCAAGGTCAGGCGCATATGCTCTCGTCGGCTGACCATCGAAAAGGGGAGGACCTCCGGAAAAAACGCCAGGAGCCTGTCGACAATCAAAATAAGAATCGTTCCCGCGGTGACCTGGATCATCAGATTGCTGCCGCAACCCATTCCCACGCCCAATGAGAGGATTAGAGTGGAGGCGTCCCGCGCACTGGTGATCGCGTAACGGTAGCGGACGATGCTGGCCGCGCCCAGCAGCGCCACCGCGCGGATGATTTCCCCGCTGATGATGACCATGAACATGGCCCCGGCCATCGCCAGCAGGGCGTGGGCCTCGATCAGGTTTAAGCGATAGCGGTCCGGCTTTCGGCGAAAGGAAAGTAGCACTCCGAGAAAAGCCGCGAGAAACATCTTGGCGGCTTCATGGAGTCCAATCTCAAGGTATTGCCACTGGGTGGAATCGAGCAATTGCGGCCAGCCTTGCATCTAACCACACAGACCTGCTTCGTCTCTCTCCATCTTGAACAGTATCACCCTTCCTGGATCGTGGCAACCACAACTCGCCCCGTGCAGCATGAAACCGAACCGACGCCGCGACTCGACTCGTTCAGGTCCGCGCGCGTGAGCGTTTCGATACCGCGTCGGCTCGTATCCGCGATCCCCGCGAAGAGGAGTTTCAGGCCGCCTGGATGATGAACTCCCCGGATTGCCCGTGGGTGTCCAAAACCTCGCGGACCTTGCGGAGAAGGCTCTGGGAGTTGAAGGGTTTCTCCAGGAACCCCATGTTGCCCTCCGCCATCCCATGCCGAACCACGGCGTCATGGGTGTAACCGGACATGAACAGCACCTTCATTCGCGGACAGATCTTCACGGCTTCCGAGTAAGTGGCCGGGCCGCTCGCTCCCGGCATGACCACATCGCTGAGCATCAGGTCGATGTCGCGCCCCTGTCCCGCGCAAATCTCCAGCGCGGTCTCGCCCGATTCGGCCTCCAGGACCCGATACCCGCGACGTTCCAGGATGGTTCGGGTAAGTTTGCGAAGTTCGGGATCATCCTCCACCACCAGCACAGTCTCCGTGCCGCGTCCCGCGCGAGTCGCTCCTTCTTTACCGTCCTCCTGTTCTTCCTCGGTCACAATCGGCAGATACACATGGAACGTGGTCCCGACGCCGACCTCGCTGTAGACCTCAATGTGACCGCCGCACTGTTTCACAATCCCATACACGGTGGCGAGTCCCAACCCGGTTCCCTTGTCGTTGTCCTTGGTGGTGAAGAACGGCTCGAAGATATGCTCCTGGGTCTCCCGATCCATCCCGCAGCCGGTGTCGCTGACCACCAGAAGCACATGCGGTCCGGGGGTGAGGTCCGGCTCCCGCCTCAGGATCTCGGGCTTGATCTCGGCCTGATAGGTCTCGACCATGAGCCGTCCCCCCTCCGGCATGGCGTCCCGCGCGTTGACCACCAGGTTCATGATGACCTGTTCGATCTGTCCCGGATCGCACTTCACTCGCCCGACCTCGGCGTCCAAACGGGTGATGAACTGGATGTCCTCCCCGATCAACCGGTGGAGCATCTTCTTGAGGTCGGTGATGGTGGAGTTCAGGTCGACAACCTTCTTCTCAATTGTTTCGCGACGGCTGAAGGCGAGCAGTTGGCGGGTCAGCCCGGCGGCGCGCTCTCCCGCCTTGCGAATCTCCTCGATCTCGGCGCGCCGCTTCACATCCAGGTTGGGGGTCTCCTCGAGAAGCTCGCAACGAACCAGGATCGTGGTGAGCAGGTTGTTGAAATCATGCGCCACACCCCCGGCCAACCGTCCCAGCGCCTCCATCTTCTGAGATTGGCGAAGCTGACGCTGGAGCTGGCGGCGCTCGGTCACATCCCGCGAGTTCAGCACCACCCCCCGGACACTCGGATTGTCGAGAAGGTTGTTAAGAACCACTTCGAGGATTCGATTGGAACCATCCGCTCGAACCACTCGGAACTCGGAAGCGATGGTTCTTCCGGGGGACTGGAGCACCTCGGTGAAGGTCCTTTGAGCGCCGGCCCGATCATCCGCGTGAACGATCTCCAGCAATGACTTGCCGATCAGATCGCGGCACCCCTTCAGGTCCAAGACCTTGTCGGCGGAGGGGCTGGCGTACCAAATCCGCTTGTCGGCGCCCAGGACCATGATCACATCCGAGGAGTCCTGTACCAGCGCCCGGAAGCGGTCCCGGTTCTCCGCCACCGCCTGCTCGGCTCGTTTCCTTTCCGTGATGTCCAGGGCGGTCACCAGGATGGCGGGACGCTTCTGGAAGCTGATCCGCCCGGCGGAGACATCCACCCACCGCGACTGCCCTAGTTTGGTGATGATCTTGGTTTCTCGGCGCTCCGGCAGCTTTGGGGAATCCTCGTTGGAACGCGCGGTTCTCTTGATCTCCAGGCCAAGGTCCGAGCTGAACAGGCTGGCAACATCCATCTGGTAAAGCTCATCGCGGGAATACCCGAAGAGCGCCTCCGCCGCGGAGTTGGCGTAGCGAACCTTGCGCCCCTGGATAAGGAGAATCGCCGCCGAAGTGGTCTCCGCGAGACGTCGAAACTGGGAGGCGCCCTGGAGCAGCGACGCCTCGGCCCAAATCCGTTGCCTGATCTGGTTGTACAGGCTTTCGCCGCGACGGCGCAGCAGCAGCGCGTCGTTATGCAACGTGGTGATCGAAAAATAGAAGCTTGAAAGCAAGCAGACCACTCCGCCCACTGCCAGGGACTCCTCCAAAGCGCGGATGGAGGCGGCCGACAGGCTGGCGGAGAGAAATGGCGGCAACCCGAAAGTCTCCGCAATCCGCGTCGTGGAACTCAGAAACAGGAGGCACGCCCCGGTGAATAGCGAGTGACGCACCGAGGGGGTCGTGAGCGTGGTCAGCGCGGCTGAGATCCCGGGAAGAATCGCGATCAAGAGCGCTCCCGTTTTCAGTGTCGCCTCCCCGATGGGGTCGATCCACCCGACTCCGTGCGCGTATAGGGCGGTGAGGTAAAGCCCTCCGGCAAGGCCGAGAAAGGTCGCGGCGCGATGCACCGCCTCACGGTGGCGCGCGGCAATCTCCAGGGAGACTGGCTCATCCCACTCGAACGGTTCGATTGTGATGGGTTGGGTTGTCAAGTTCATGGCAGTCCATCCTCTAAAATCGCCGGTTCAAGAGCCGGTGAAGTGGTCCTTTCAGGCCGCGCGAACCAGCGCGGATGGTTTCGAGGCCCCGGAGTCGTGGGGAAAGGAGGTGAATTCGGACTCCGCCGAGGGCCGCGGCCAGCGCTCCCGGGCGCCATCGAGCGGCGGGAAGAAGACCCGCACCGTGGTTCCTTTTCCGGGAACCGAGTCCAGGCGGATGACCCCCCGATGTCCCCGGACAATGCCGAGAACCACCGCCATGCCCAGACCCCTCCCCGGACCCTTCGTGCTGAAGAACGGGTCGAACAGGCGCTCCAAGGTATCGGGCCTCATGCCGGGGCCGTTATCGGTGACCTCCAAGTAGGGGCAAGGCGCGTCCGGTGGAGCGCCGAACGTGTATTCAAGCGACGAGAGTCGCTCGTCGAGGCTCATCATGCCCACTTGAACAAGAATGCTCCCCTGGTGGCCCTCAAAGGACTCGATCGCGTTGGTCGCCAGGTTGATGACGATCTGGCAGATCTGCTTGGCGTCCCCCTCGATCGGGGAAACGCTCGCTCCGGCCCTGACCTCCAGGCTGACATTCTCCGGAATCCAGGCGCGCAGGAGTTGGGGAACGCCCGTGGCGAGCTGGTCCAGGTGAACTTCTTCCAGGACAAAGGAGCCGCGCCCCGAATAGGCGAGCATCTGGCGGGACAGTCGCGCCCCGGCGCTGACCGCGGACTCGATCGCGTTCAGGTTGTCGCGGACCGGCGAATTGAATGGGAGGTCCTCCAGCGCCAGGGAGACATTCCCGGCGATCCTGGCAAGCAGGTTGTTGAAGTCGTGCGCGATCCCACCGGCCAGGATCCCAAGGCTTTCCAACTTGTTGACCTGATGATTCCGGTGAAGGAGCTCCTCGCGCTTGCGGGCCTCCGCGGCCAGCCGTTGATTCTTCTGGCTGATTTCAAGCAGGGAGAACATGAACCCCGACAGAAGCAGGACCAGCCCAACCTCCGAGGAGACCGTTTGAAACCCGGTTGCCAATGAGCCACCCTCCGGAAGCCAGGCAAGCGCCCGGACATGCCGGAGATCGTCATAGAGAATCAGCCCGATCCGGGTTACCAGGATAAGAGTCCCGACCGTGGTGGCCCAACGGATCTTCTTTTCCAAGTCGATCCACCAGACCAGGTAAAGCACACAGCATCCGGCCAGTACACTGGCCACAAAGCTCGCGAATTCCTGGACCACCTCATGACCGATTCCTTCCCCCCGCACCGCCACACTGAGCAGCGCGAAGGTTGTGGCCGCTGCCATCCCAACCGCGAGGTGGAGGCCCACCACGCGCCGCTCCTCAGGCTCTTTGGGGTGGAGGAGACCATTTAAGAACCTTTCTCCAGCCCGGAAAGCCGGGGGCGGAAGCATTCGGGTAAAGCGACTCATTCGGACCATCCTCCAAATCGAGAGTTCCCCGCAGCCTCCCAGAAAAGGGCAAGATACATGCCCAACATGGAGAAACGAGGAATCCACGCGAAATGCAAGAAATCCGAGGAATTCAAAGGCCCCTAGCCTGGCCTGAAATAGTCAGTAATGACAACTTCAATTTCAGAACTGCTCAATCAGTGGGCTGGAGGAGGATCTCTTGGGAACTCAAGACAGCGGAGGGTCTGCATGACCTAGGAGGAGAACTTGGTGGAGGCGGGGGGACTCGAACCCCCGTCCGAATTTGGCAAGTCCAAGGCTTCTACAGGCTTATTCCGGTTTGAATTTGACCCTCCCGCAACCACCGGACAGGCAACGGTTGGGCGGTCCCGCTAGGTTTCGCCGGGGGGCCACGGGCCTTCCTCTCGACTAGACGCTTGTGTTTGAGGCCTCATCCGGTCGCCAAGCGACCCACGTCCGGGAGACCGGTCGCCTTTATTTAGGCGGCCAATGCCATATCGTAATCGGCAATTGTGTTGGTTCCACCTGGGATAACGCGCCGGTAGACCGCGCGGCCTGCTTCCAAGGGCCGGCTTCAAACCCGTCGAAGCCAAATCGCCCCCACTGCACCTCCCATTATACGGGGGGCGCCACACCGCGCAATAGCGACTCGTTTTTTTTCGCATAGGGGTTGTGGAATCCGGACGCGAAAAAGGGGAGAATTCCCCATGAAAAAATTCCCCTTGCTCCTCCTCCCGGCCTTCCTGGTTTGGTCGCCTCTTTCCCCCTCTGCCGCTTCCGCTCCCACCTACCGCTTCCCGGAAACCACGGGGTTCCTCCGCGAGTGGCTGATCTGCGGGCCCTTCCCAAACGCCGCCGAGCGCGGGTTCATCGACTTCCGCCACGGACGCCAGTGCGATGGGTTCTTCAGGGACTGCCTGCTGCCGCAAGGGGGCGAGCGACAGGTCTCCCCCTCGGAGGGAGATTCCCTCGCGGATTCCGAAACCGGGAAGCGCTACACTTGGCGGCGCATCCTCTCCGACACTGATCTGATTTCGTTCGAGAACCTTTTCACTCCCAACAATCTGGTGGTGGCGTACGCCTTCTGCTTGATCGAGACCGAGAACGAAACCCCCGCGGTGCTCTCTCTCGGAAGCAATGACGGCATCCGAGTTTTTTTGAACGGGGAGATGGTCCATGAGTTTCATATCGACCGCTGGCTGGGGAAGGACATCGACCTGGTTCCGGTCACCTTGAAGCGCGGAGCCAATCGCCTCCTGATCAAGGTCGATGAGGGGAGCGGTGACTGGGGTTTTTCCGCGCGCCTGCGCGACCATGCGACAGTCCTCAAGGAAGTCGGGGACAACATCGAGCGCCACAAGAAGCTGACTGTGGCCACCTATGATGATGACCTGTCCGTGGCCTTCGGGGAGCCGTATCAGATTTCGATCCTCAATCCGGGCGCGCAAGTCCGTGTGCAGGTCCGCGACTCCACGGGCCAGGTCAAGGGCCTCCTCTCCGGCCCGCCCGGCCACAAGCTGCTCTTTCCCCTCTTCGCCTTTGAAGAGGGGCCGCTCCAGATTCGCGCGGAGTTCCCGCTTCCGAGCGGCGAAATCGTGGTCTCCGAGCTCGCGCACTACAAAGGCCCCCTGCCGCGTCACTCGCCGCCCGCCAACCTCGGAGCGGACCTTGCGGTCCGAAGGGAAGGGAAGCCGTTCTTTCCCATCGGCTGCTATGGCGCGCAGGTCGGGGATTATCCCTTGCTCAAGGAGGTCGGATACAACTTCGTCGTGGCCCCTCTCGAGCATCTCGACGAGGTTCACAAGGCGGGGCTGCTCGCGGCGGTTCCCTTCCACGGGGATGATTCAGCCTATCTCGCGCACCTTGAGGAAGCGGTCCGCAAATACAAGGACCACCCCGCGGTTCTGTGCTGGATGCTGGCGGACGAGCCGGAGTTTAATCGCCTCAACCTGATGGGGATCCACCGCGCCTACGAGTTGGTCCACACAATCGATGGCGTCCATCCCACTTATCTGGTCATCACCGATCCGCGCGGATATGAGACCTATGGGCGCTGCTGTGATGTCCTCGCGGTGGACACCTATCCGATCTCGCGTCGCCCCATCGCCAATGTCGGGGCCTATATCGCCCAGGCGCGCCGTTCCTCGGATGGAGACCTCCCGATTTGGCACTGTGGGCAGATGTTCGCCTGGCCCAGCGACCGTCCTCCAACCCCCGATGAGCACCGCTACATGTCCTATCTCGCGCTGCTGGAAGGGGTGAAGGGGATGCTCTGGTTCGCGCACCGTTACCAGGACTTCCATGTCCCCACCAGTGACCCGGCCCTCTGGGAGGCGCAGAAGCGGCTGCTCGCCGAACTCCGAGAGCTGGAGCCATTCTGGTTGGCCGAAGGTCGGGGACAATCTTTGGAGGTGAAGAGCCGGACCGGAAAGGTTCGCGCGGTCTTGCGGGCGGATGGCAAGGGAAGGCGCCTGGTTCTCGCGGTCAATTCGGCGACCGAGGAGGGGGACTCCGCCACCATCGCGCTGCCTTCCGAGGTTCAGGCCTCATCCTGCGCGGTACACGGTGAGGACCGGCGCATTCCCCTGTCTGGAAACGTTCTCAAGGATGAGTTCCAGCCCTTGGGTGTGCGGATTTACCTGATCGAATGACCGGGGGCCCTCGCGCCCCTCAAAGCAGCCACGGAACCAAGGTCACAAGGAGGGCTTCAACCGGACGGTCCCGGATGACCCCCAGGAGGAACGGGATTGAGAGGACAATCCCTGACCCGACAAACCGGATCCCTTCGCCGAGTCCCCGGAGAACCGCGCCGAGCTTCCAAGCCGCCGCCCCAACCAGGACCGCCGATGCGCCGAGCAGCGCGACAAGCGCCCAGCCTGGGAGCGCGAGCGCGAGTCGGAGCCAACCTGACAGAATCAACAGCATCAGCCACCACCCGAGCCGCACCGGGAATCGCTTGGCAATGTGGTATTCGGAGAACCGTCGCCCACGGTCATACAGGTGTCGCCAAACCGAACCCCAATCCTCCCGCTGCCGGTAAGTTCCCGCGGGTCCCGCAAGTTTCCAAATCGGTTTCCGCGCGAGGAGGGACTCGAACATCCGGGTGTCGTCATGCACAAAGCGATGGTGAACCTCGGGGATCGCCGACAGGTAATCCTCACGGTCACAGCAGAAGATTCCCATCCCCACCGGCACGCGCCGCCCCAGTTCCTCGGGTCCTGAAAGCCGCACCGGATCGAAGGATTCGTCCAGATACGGGTGATAATACCAACGCTTGAGGCGATAGAAGAACCGACCCACCCAGCCGGGGCCATCTTCGTGACGGATTCTTCCGATGATTGGGGCCGCGCCGCCTCGCGCAAACTCCAGAAGCAGGGTTGAGTCCGCGATCACGCGGGAATCGATCAGGACCACGCGCGGGAATCGCGCCTCCAGAACCCCTTTGGCGCGCGCCACAATCCGCCCCTCGGTCTTGGGGAGTCGAATGAGGCGGACCCCCCTCTCCTGAAATCCCCCGACAATCTCCGGCGTTCGGTCGCAGCTCCCATCATCGACCACCACTATCTCATAGGCCTCACACGGGTAAGTCTGGTGAAGCAGCGCCTCCAGGCAGGCCGCGATCTCCTCCGCCCCGTCCTTGACTGGGACAATCACGCTGAAGGGAGGCGATCCCTCGCGGCTGGCGGACATCAGCGCGGCATCCTCTCCCCGGCCGAGGGCGGGTTCGGCCAATCGACCAGCTCGACACCGGAAAGGATCACTTCCCGCGCGGCCGTCGGCTCCACATGGAACAGCAGATCCAGAACCCCGCAGTAAGGGACGAACTGGGTTCCTCCTTGCGGATATTGGGGGTGGTGGTAGCGGAGGAAGCGGACCTCGATCCCCGCCCGGTCCCAAGGTTCGCGCCGCATGTAATCCAAGCCCCCCGACCCGGCGAGATACCGGGAGGCCCCCAGCCGGCGGCAGAGCGCGATCAACCGTTCATCCCGGGCCCCTTCGATCCCCTCCAATTCCGAGGCCCGGCGCATCGGTTTCTTGATTTCCATCTCGTCAAAGACCCAGGTCAGGAAATGCAGATTCCACTCGACCAGATTCCCAGTCGGGAACTCATACAGGGTTTCAATTCTTGGGAACACCTCGGGGAATCGCGGAGCCTTGAGATAGTTCTGGCGGAGTGTTTTGAGGTGAGTCTCGCGCCAATCGACCCTCGGATTGATTCGGACCTCAAGTAGCGACTGACCGAAGGAGTGGATCACCGGGACAGTCAGCCACTGAGGCTTTTCTCCCGCGCGGATGCGGTTCCGATTTTGAAACTCGTTTTTGACAAACTGGACCGTGTCGAGGTGGATCACAGTCTCAGATAGAAGATACTTCGCCATTACCCCCAGATACGGGTTGAAATTCGGTTGGTGGATGGCAATACGGGAGGACTCATTCATTGGCCCTCTCGGACAGTCCCAGGAGAGGCGTGTTTTCCCTTCTTCTTCCGTTTGCCGCCGCGCGGCTTCCCCTCGACAGGCGCGGTTTCAGGGGGCTCAGGTTCTTCATGCACCTGGCCTTCCGCCGCCACGCCTTCCGGAGCCTCCGCCACCTCTGAGGAGGGAGTGGAAACCTCAATCGGTCGATCCCCGCCGGGGGTCTCCTCGGAAACCGACTTCTGTTCAGCCGAAGTCGGTTCAATCTCAGGGGAAACCTCCTCAACCTCGCGGGGCTCCACGGACGGATACCGCTCCTCGGGAGTGTCCTGAGTGGCCAATTCTTGGAGCGCTTCAAAGGGGGGCGCGGGCGGCCCGGTGAAGCGCGAGGTCTCGAACGCCATCGGCGGCTCGGGAGCCCCGATTTCAACCGCAAGGCCCTTCCCATCGGTGGGAGTCGGCTTCACCGGCGGGAGCAACGAGCGCAGCGCGCGGGTCACCGCTTCATCAAAGTCCGCGAAGTCGACCAAGCCCTCGAAAAGCTCCAGCAGGGAGGTGTAAACCCGAGCGGCCTCCGGCCCGATCTCCAGGCTCCCGACAATCGCCGCATCCAGCTCGACCTCCTTGTCCAGGGGTATCGCTTCGGGGGACTCCTCAAGAACCGCCTTGAGCTCCTCGACAAAAGAGAGGAGCTGAGCCCACCGCTCCAACTTGAGGATGGCCAGGAGACGGCACTCCAGCAGTTGGAGACGACTCCTCGGGGTGGTGGCGCGAAGATAGGCCTGATCCACCACCTCCTGAACCAGCTCAAAGCGCTGCTGTGAAAGCGCCTCCTTGGCGAATGACAGTTGGACTGGGATGGAATCGGGGGCCATCCGCGCCGCGATCTCCAGACACCCTAAAGCCGCTGCGGCATGGCCCGCCTTTTTCAAGGTCTCTCCGAGCAGGGTGTGGAGCTCGGGATCGGAGGGCGTGTCCTGAACCATCCGGCTCCATTCGGCCACGGCCTCCTCGTGACGTTCGGTCTGGCATAGGATCTGGGCCTTGAGCCTTCGCGCGGGGGCATAGTCCGGGTGAAGCTCCATCGTGGACTCCAGGCAAGCCAGCGCGCCGCTGAAGTCCGCCTGGGCATGGTAGGCGAGCGCCTCCTCCAGGCCGACACGCGGCAGGTTAGGGGCCAGGTGACGCGCCACGCCGCACTCCCGCAACGCGGACTCCGGCGCTCCCGAAAGGCGGTAGGCCATCGACAAGTCCAGGCGAACCATGGCCGAGTTGGGACGTCTCTCGCGGGCGCGCTCCAGGAAATCCACCGCCTCTCGGAAGCGGTCGCCTTGCAGCAGGGCAAGCCCCATCGCGTGATTCGACTCGGCCGAGGTCGGATCATGCGCCAGCGAAACCCGCAGCTCGCGCACAGCCGCGGGAATGTTCCCCAACGCGACCTGCACAACCCCCAGGTTGTAGCGCACCTCCGCGTTGTCCATGCCCACCGCGAGCAACGCCTCCAAATCATCCCGCGCGGCTTCATACTTGCGGTTTTCGAGATTCAAGAGGCTTCGTTCAAACCGAAGCAGGGGATGATCCGGGTGTCGCACCAGCCCCTCCGCCAGGATCCCGGGGCGCTCGCTCCGATCCCCCTCGATACGCAGAACACGCGACAGGGCCGCCAACAAATCAGGGTCATTGGGGTGGGCCTTTAGGCCGCGTTCCACCACCGGGCGGGCCTTGGCGCGGTCCCCTGCCTGAAGGGCCGCCTTGGCCGCGAGAAGCATCACCGCGCGGTCCTCCGGCTCCTCCTCGAGCACAGATTGAAGGGTCTCGAAGGCTTCCTTGAACTTCCCCTCGTGCATCTGGGACAGGGCGAGGTGTTGAAGGTTGTTGAGGCGAACCCCGCGAACCTGGCGGGCATAATCGGCCAACTCCTCGGCGTGCTTGGTCTCACGCGCATCCAGCCCGGAAAGGGACTCATCCAGACGCGTGATGGAGACCTGGACTTCCTCCCGCATAATCCGCCCGGACTCCGCCAGGTCGGATCGGAGGGACTCCAGGGCGGTCGCGGTCTCGGTCTTGGCCGTGGTCAGGCTTTCCAGGATCGAATCGGTCTTTCGATAGAGGTCGTTCGCGGCGCCCTCACGGTCGGTCCGCTCTTGAGCCAGGTTCTCCTCCATTTTCACCAGGAGCGTGCGAATCTCCTCGTGTTTCCGGTCCATGGCGGTGAACTTGTGAATCAGCCGCTCATCCAGGGAGTCGAGAAAGCTGTTGAGGGCGTCAATGCGGCCATCAGTCCGACGACTATTGAAGAAGGCGAAAACGCCGAGTCCGATGACTCCCAGGAGCGAAAGTACCACCAGCAGCGCGGTCAGGGTTTCTGGCGTCATATCATTCTCACAAACGTGGTATGGTATCAGCCGCCATGATAAAGACAACCGCGCCCGACAATACCCTCCTGGTGCAGGCCCGGGTGATTCCCTCCGAAATCGGGTTCCTCAACGCGCTCGTGGAGGAATATGAAGGGCTGGCGCACATGCGGACCCTAGACCGCCGGTCGGGCGTGCTCAAGTTCTGGACCCCTCGCTCCCAGTGGGATCTCCTTCAATCCGTCTTCGATGATTTTATCGCGTGGGGCTGGATGCTGTCCTACGAACGGATCGAACCTTGGTGGGAGATCCGGACCGATCAGGCCCCGAACCCCTCTTGAACCCACGGCGGGGGGATGGTCGGACTCCCTTTCGGGACCCAGACCTCCAATCTCTCGTTCCAGCCCTGGAAGTAGAGTTTCTCCTCGCTGCCCGGATGAGCGCGCAGCGGTTCGTAGTTCTCCTCGATGGCCTTCTGGAGACGTTCGATTCGGGGATCGATGGAGCGGATTGGAATTCCCTGTCCAGGGCCGATCGGCAGGTCGCGATTGGGGACCAGAAGCTGCCCCCATTGGCCCGTGCGGTCATTGGTGAGGAACAAGGCGATCTTCCGCTCGCTCGCCAGTTCGGTGAAGCCTTCAATCATCCGATCCACCTCGGGGTCTGTATCTCCCGGGGGAAGGGAATGATGCCAGCGAACCCACCAGAGGTAGGTCTCCGAGAGGTCCATGGCCAGGGTCCTTTCGCTGATTGCCGCGAGGTAAGGCGGGGCCCAAATCAGGTCCTCCCGTTTGGAGAACTCTCGGATCAGTCGCTCCAGCGTGCGAGCCTCACGGTCCGAAAACTCCACCACGCGTCCCGCCGACTGGTCCGCCAGGTCCACTCCGGGGGAAAACTGAAAGCGCGCGCTGGTCAGGAAACGGAACGGGTGCCAGCCGAGGAGCGCCACCGCTCCCACCAGAAGAACCACCCGTAGCACAGGCGGGCCATGCCGCTCAAATCCGGGTCTTACGGCGTCCGCGACGGCGCCCATTCTCGGGACCTCGACAAACCACTGCCTGAGAGAGGCGGCCGCGAACACCGCGAGCGCGGTCTCTGCCAGCATGAAAATGTAATCCACCGTCCCGCCCTTGATCACATAAACCGCGCTTCCCACCGAGATGATTCCATACCCAACCACCAGAAGACGTTCCCGGATGGTTCGCGGGGGGATCTCAAGATCGTGAAGGAACCGATACATCCCGATCAGGGCCGCAAGGATCACAAGCCCCTCCAAGGTGATAATCGCGGTTCCCTGTTCCGCGAGGCTGGCGAGCCACTGCCGCGGATCGCTTGGAAAGGAGGCGACCTGGTTGGTCCACACATTCTCGATGTATTTTTCACCGTAACGGAGGAAACAAGCTCCAAGCAGAACGACCCCCGTGGCCAGCGAGGCGACCAGCGGTGGCCAACGGTATGTGGGCGCGAACCCAGCATGGAGCGCCAGGAGGACCGAGAAGGGCAGGGCGCTCATGTTGGTCCAGACCGCGCCCACGGCGGCAATCCCAGCCAGGCACCGAATGGGGATGCTTTCTCCCAGGCAAGCGAACCAGCCGAACGAGAGAAGAAGAAGTTCCAGATGCTCCGACTGGTAACTCTGACTCCAGCGGTATCCCTCGGGGAGAAGGAAAAACAAGGAGCCGGCCAGAAACGCGACCGAGCCTTTCCCGAAAAGCCTCCAGGCCACCCCGAACGCGCATAGGGCGGTGAGCGCGCGGATCAGGTGGATGCACCACCGAAACGCGAGGAGCGGTTCCATCCCGATTGCCTCCGAGAGCCGGACCAGGAGCGATCCGAGCCAGAGGTGAAAGGGGGGCTGGGGTGAAAGGATTTGGGTGTACAGCTGCACCCCTTCCACCAAGCGGCGGCTGATGTACTGGTAGTTGCCGTCTCCGAAGTCGATGTAGGCGCGGCTGGGAGGGGCCTTGAGGACCCAAAGATAGAACGCGGCCACGCACAGCCACGCTGGAAGCCAGATCAGCGCGTGACTGCGACCTTGGGGATCCATGCCAGTGGAAGTCACCGGGGCTTAGGCCGGAGCGGGCGCGCGCCTAGCTCCGTGAGAGCGGCGTACCGCCTCGGCCACGGCGGGCAAGACCAGAGCCGGAGCCGCTTCCAGGGGAACATCAAGATTCGCCCCCGCCGCGTGGTAGTGGCCTCCCCCGCCGAACCGCTGCGCGAGGTGACTGCAATCCACGTCGTGACGCGACCGGAAGCTCAGCTTGGTCTTCCCCGGATCGGACTCGCGGAAAAGCACCGCCACATCGATTCCCTCGATCCCGCGGATGTACTCCACAAACCCCTCGATATCCGAGCGGTCGCACCCATGCGCATCCATCTCCGCGAGGGTCACGCTCACCCAGACAATCCGTCCCCCCTCCTCGATATGGAGGTTTGAGAGAACCTGGCTGAAGAGGCGGACCCTTCCGACCGGGATGTTCTCATGGAATTCGGTGGCGAGGTACGAGGGGTCGGCCCCGGCGCGCACCAATTCGGCGGCCATGCTCAGGGTCTCGGCGTCCGTGTTGGAGAACCGGAACCCCCCCGTGTCGGTGTAGATCGCAATGTAGAGCTGCGAGGCGAGCTCGGGTGTCAAGGGAATTCCCCACGCTTTGGCGAGGTGGGCGAGGATCATCCCCGTCGCGGGGGCGTCCGGCTGGACCAGGTTCACCTCCGCGAAACCGGTGTTGCTCTTGTGATGGTCCACACAGGCGAAGGGGCGGGGGCTGGAATCCAGGAATTCACCCACTTTCCCGAGGCGCTTGAGGTCGCCGACATCCACCACCACCACGGCCTCGTCCGCCTCCGGGTGGACACCATCCCCAAACACCAGTATCTCCCCGTCGGGATCGACAAAACCGAAACGCTCGGGGGTTGGGTCGCTGTTGATCACCCGCGCCGCTTTCCCCCTCGCTCGGATCAAATGGGCCATGGCCAGCGCCGAGCCGAGCGCGTCGCAGTCCGGGTTGACATGCGTGGTGACCACAAACCTGCTGTGGCTGTCCACGAAATGGGTAAGAGGTTCAAACATGACTATTGTGCTTGCCCCTTACTCGTTCTGATCCTCTCATCATACATCTTCCGGTAGTATTCCTTGTACTCCCCCGACTTGATCGGCTCCCACCAGGCCCGATTGCTTTCGTACCATCGAATCGTCTCCACGATTCCCTGCTCGAATTGATGGGTCGGAGACCAGCCGAGGGTCAGGAGCTTTTCGGTTGAGACCGAGTATCGCCGGTCGTGGCCCTTGCGGTCCTCCACGTGACGGATCAGGGAATCCGGTTTTCCAAGGGTCTCGAGGATCAGGCGCGTGATCTCCGCGTTGGTCCGCTCGTTCCCGCCGCCGATATTGTAGACCTCCCCGGCGCCCCCGTTGAGGAGCACGAAATCAAGCGCCGCGCAGTGGTCCTCCACATGCAGCCAATCGCGCACATTCATCCCGTCGCCGTAAAGCGGAAGCGGCTTGTCCTCCAAGGCGTTGGTCACGAACAGCGGGATCAATTTCTCGGGATATTGGAAGGGGCCGTAGTTGTTCGAGGCTCGGGTCACAATCACATCCAGGCCGTATGTCGCGAAGTAGGAGTAGGCCAAGCGGTCGGCCCCGGCCTTGCTCGCCGAATAAGGGTTGCGCGGGTTGAGCGCGGATTCCTCGGTGAACGAGCCTTCCTCGATGCTCCCGTAAACCTCATCGGTCGAGATCTGCACAAACCGCGAGAGGTTGTGTTTCTTGGCCGCCTCCAGGAGGACATACGTGCCGTAGACATCGGTCAGAATGAAGGCCCCCGGATCGCCGATGGACCGGTCCACATGCGTCTCGGCGGCGAAGTTCAAGGCGTAATCGAACTTCTCTTCCGCGAACAGGCTGTCCACCAGGTTCTCGTCGGCGATGTCGCCATGAACAAAACGGTGGCGGCTCGAGGTGGCCGGGTCTCCCTCAATGTCCTTCAGATTGCTCCGGTTTCCCGCGTAGGTGAGTTTGTCGAGGTTGACAATTCGCCAACCCGGATGCTTGTGTAGCGCGCAACGCACGAAATGGCTGCCGATAAACCCGGCGCCGCCGGTGACTAGAACGGTGGTCATGCCGACTCCCTTGGATCGAATCCCGCGATCCTATCCAAGTCCAGTCCCGGCGTGAATGGGTCCCCCAAGGCCCCAGCCGCGAGGGGCCTTGACGAAACCCGAGGCGTAGGTAAAGACTTTGTAAGATCGGGAAAGGCCTTCGCCTTTTCCACGCCGGATGCCGGTTTGGTTACACGCTGCGAACGGGAGTCGAATCGGTCTCATGAAAATCAGTCGTCTGTTCCACTTGAGCGCGCTTCTCTTGCTTCTTGCATTCTCGCAACCCGCCCTTTCCGAATCGACCAAGGCCGAGGAGGAGCCGGCAATCCCGCCCCCCGCGACTGGGAAGGCGCGCATCGAGGTTCCCGAACCCGACCATGACTTCGGCGCGGTCCGCCAAGGCGATGTGAAGTCCATCTCGCACACCTGGACACTTAAGAACGCCGGCGAAGAGAACCTGCTCCTCACCAAGGTCAAACCCTCGTGCGGATGCACCGCCGCCGTGGCCTCGGCCACCGAAATCGCCCCCGGGGCCACCGCCACCCTGCGCGCCACCCTCAATCCCAAGGGTAAGTTCGGGTCGCAATCCATTTCGGTCCGCGTTTCGACCAACGACCCGACCCATCCCACCCAGGTCTTCCGCCTGAGCGGGACCATCCTCAGCGGATGGCGGGTGCTCCCCGTTCATCTTGATTTCTCTCGCGTCGGGAAGGCCGAAACGGTCACCAAGGAGGTGACCGTGAGCTCGCAATACATGAAAGGCGACAAGACCTACCGGATCACACACTTGAAGACCAGTGGCCCGGACATCGTCGCGGTCACCGAGGAGATTCCAGGTCAGGAAGGGGTCCAAGAAGGGAAGAATTTCTTCGAGGTCCGCCGCAAGGTGAAGGTGACCCTCGACACCGGGGAAACCGAGGGGGACCACTCGGGCACCCTGTGGATCGCGACGGATGACCCCAACTCCCCGACCCACGCGGTCACCCTGCGCTGGTTTGTCGAGGGGGACCTGACCTTCAATCCCTCCAAGCTCTTCGTCTCGGAGGTGCGGGGACGGCGAGTGGCGCGCGATCTGGTCCTGGAGTCCCATTCGGGCAAGGCCTTTGAGGTGACCGAGGTGGAGGTCAAGGGCAATTCGGGGCAAACCGGAGATGTGGAAGTTCAACTCAAGCCGGATGTTTCCAACCCGACCCATAAAGTCTACAGCGTTACGCCGAACATCCAGAGCGAAAAGCCCACCGAGACCCGCTCGGGGAAAATCGTTCTCAAGACCAACATCCCGGACCAACCGGAGATTGCGGTGCCGTATACCGCGATCCTCCGAAAATAGCGCGCCTTGAACTCTCGGTGACCGGGAGTCCTTGAGACCGGGTCGCCGAGGCGCGGGATCCGGCTGTCTCATCCCAGGGGGGGGAGAGGAGGAGCAGATTCGATGTCCGCCATCAAGAAGATCGCGCTGGGTTTGCTGGTTCTGGTGATCGTGGGGATTGTGGGGTGCGTGCTGTTCGCGAACCCCCTGTTTCGCATGCTCCTGCGCGGCGCCCTGGTGGAACTGCGTGAGGAGCAGGGGATCGATGTCACCTTCAAGGATGCATCCTTGTCCTTTTCGGGAGCGGTGGGGATCGAGGGGATCTCCGCGACCGATCTGAGCACCCAGACCCAATTCGCCGAAGTCGGCGGGATCGAGGCCGAGGTGGCTGTCGCCTCGGCGCTGTCCGATCCCATCGTTGTGAACCGCCTGAGCGTCCGAGAGCCGGTGCTGACCTGGTTTCCCGGATTCACCGCGCTGTTTTCCACTCCGGAGGCGGAGGCCATTTCAGGGGCGGAGCTTGCCACCGAGGGGGAACCCACCCAGCCCGCCGCGGAAACCTCCACCCCTGGACGGGGAGTGCTGATCCGCAAAGGGGAGATCAAGGACGGCAAGTTTCGCTATCAGCGGGAGGGTGAGGAGCCTCGGGTCATCCTCGCTCAGATGGACGCCTCGGTTCAGGACCTCTCGAACTCCACCCCGTTCGCCTTTGATCTTGAGGCGGGCCTCACCGGAGCCTCGAAAGGAACCTTGGGCCTCAAGGGCAAGGTCAATCCCACCACCTTTGACAGCGAGGTCACCTTGACCCTCTCCGGGGTGGACATTCCGGAGGCCAAACCGGCCTGGCCCAAAACCGATGGGAACCTCTCCGTGGTGGTGAGCGACAACCTCTCCAAGATCCTCTCCACCGGCAAGATCAACATGGCCGCCGCCCCGCCGACCATTCCCGCCGAAATGACCGGCGGGGGCCCTTTCGAGGTCAATTGGAAGCTGGACGCCACGGTGGAGGAAAAGGGCAAAGGGAAGATCGACCTGCGCTCGATGGAACTCGCCGTGCAGGGACTGAAGGGTGGTCCCCAGGCGGTGATCGGGAATGGCTCCTACGATCCGACCAGTGAGAAGGGGAGTTTCCAGTTCGAGGGGAAGGGGATCTCTGTTCCTCTCGCCAACACCTTCATCGAGAAACCGCTCCAGATGAGCTTCCTCGCGGGCAAGGCGGATCTCTCCGCCAAGTTGACCCGCGCGGGCGCCAAGGAACCGTTCCTCGTGGATGCCAACCTCCAGCTCGGCGGACTCAACTTCAAGGACCTATCCGGCCAGCGCGGCAGCCTCAAATTCAAGGACATTGGGGTCACAACCAAGGCCGCCTACTCTCCGGATCGCGACCTTCTCAAAATCGACCAGCTCAACGCCCGCTTGGATGACATCGCCCTCGCGGTCAGCGGGACCGTGACAGGGGTCCAGGATGAGAAGAAACGCGAGCTGGACCTGGTGGTGAAGAATGACAACCTCGACCTCGGGCGCGTGCTCCCGCTCGCGATGCCGGAGTTCGAGAAGGAAACCGGCGCGGTCAGCGGGAAGGCCGCGGTCAATTTGAGCGTCAAGGGCCAAACCGCCTCCAAGAAATTCCCGATTCTGGAGGGGCTGATCGACCTCAAGGATGTCACCTTCGTTCCCAAGGGCGAGCCGGACAAGAAGGTCGGGGTCAAGGGCCAAGTCAACCTCGACACGACGACCATCGCCGGCAAGGACATGGACCTCAACCTGGGGGGAGTCCCGGGCAAAGTGACCTTCAAGGTCACGGGCTACAATGAACCCAAGAAGAATGTGACCGCAAACCTTCGCGGTCTATCCATCGATCCCCTGGTAAATCTCTATAAACCCGAGGCGGCGGGATTGCTCCTCGGCAACCTCTCGGGCGACATTGTCACTGTCCTGGGGGGCGGCGAGCGCCCGGACTCGCTGGAGATCAATTATGTGATCGAGAAGGGCAAGATGCTTACCAAGCACCCGATCCCGGCCTCGATTGTCAACCTGGTCGGATGGGAGTGGATGAAGAAGGGGATCGTCCTCACCGATGCGCGCGGGAAGATCGTTCAGGATGAAAAGGGCTATCGACTCGATCCGCTACTCTTCATGGGCGACAAGGGCGGCATCGCCATCAAGGGCTGGGTCGGCTTTGACAACAAGCTCACCGCCACCGCCCGGGTGAACGTGGCGAAGTCGGAAGTGGATGAGCTCCCCCGGCATATCCAGCCCCTGCTCAAGGCGCGGGATGACTCCAATTTCGCCTTCTTGGACATCCCCATGGGGGGGAGCGTGAATCGCCCCCTGCCCAAACTTGACCTCCAGAGCGCGGTGGATGCGGGGCTTGGAGTCTTGCAGGATCATCTCAAGGGCAAGACCGGTGGAGACACTGAAAAGGTTCTCGAAGGCGTGGGGAACCTCCTGCGCGGCGGGGACCGCGAGAGACAGCCTGAGGGAGGTGAATCCCAGGACACCGAGGGGGGAGTGGGCAGTCTGCTCAGGGGGCTGATTGAGAGGGACTGACCGCGCCACGACCAAACCGAGCCGCGACCGTAAGGGAGCGGTTCTGTGCCCACACTGCTTGTTCCCGCGCACGGCTCGGACATGGCCGCACGCTTGCGCGATACTTCAACCATGCTCGCCACCTCCACCCTCCGTTAAGGAAGGTATTCCCCTCTCACGCTATCTCTGCTACCATTCTTGGACCTACCCGCCCACTCCGAATGAAAGGGGATTCGGACATGCGCTCCCGCCTTCTCTCTCTCGCTTGCGGCCTTACCCTGGTTCTCCCGTTCGCTTGCCAGGCGCGAACCATCCATGTCGCGAAATCAGGGAACAACACGGACGGCGCCACCTGGGGCCGAGCCTTCAGGACCGTTCAGGCGGCGGTGGACTCCGCCACGCATGAGGACCATATCTGGGTCAAGCAAGGGACATACGTGGAGTCCGTAGAATTCCGCGCCCACTGCATGTTTTTCGGTGGATTCGCTGGAAACGAAGGCCCCGATGAGTTTGACCAACGCGACTGGGCGAACAGGGTCACAACGATCCAATGCGCCGACCCTGAGCCGTTCGAGGGGGATGAGGATTTTACGGTCGCAATGCATCGCTCGGGAACGATAGATGGTTTTACGATAACTGGGGGGACCCTGGGAGGATTGATTATGACTACGAACAACCCAGGTTTTGGAGCCTGCGTCAGGAATTGTGCCATTATTGACAATATCAATTCCGGTAGTATCGCTACCGCTGGTGTTTTTGTGACGGGTAATGCTGAAATCCGGAACTGCCTGATTGCCAGGAATGAAGACTATTTCCCCCCCACCGTGGCCGGAGCTGGCCTCTCCCATCAGGGTGATGTCTTGATTCTGGAGAACTGTACGATTTCAGACAACGTCACTCACACACAATACGGTGTTGATGGAGTAAATGCCCTTGCCAAGCAACGATGCGAGGTGAGGAACTGCATTATTCGGGATGAGAGCGACCTGGATTATCTGAGCGTCCCGGTTGTGGAGTACAGCTATGTGTACCCGTTCTATCCAGGGACTGGAAACATCACTTCTGGTCCTAGATTCATCCCTGGAACCTACCGCCTGTCGTCGAATTCCCCTTGTGTGGACAGCGCGACAGTCGGGGCGAGCCTCGATCTCGCCCACAACCCCCGTCCGGTGGATATCACCGGCGTGGGTCGGGATGGTGAGAACGCCTATGACATGGGGGCCTTTGAACTGCAGCTCGACCAAATTCCCACCCCCACACGAACCCCATCGCTGACCAAGACTCCAAACAAATCCCCCACCCCCTCGGTGACTTTGACACCGACAGCCTCCGAGACTCCGAGCCAGACCCCAACCTGGTCCCCCACTCCGACCGCCACCCCCGGCCGGAGCGCCGACCTCAACGAAGACGGCCGCGTGGACGCCGAGGACCTGCTGCTGTTCCAGCAGGATTGGGGGAAGTAGATGGCCAAGATGTTTTCGGTTGAGATCAAACCCAAGGCGATCAAGGATATGAGCAGTCAAGGATATGAGGCCGTTCCCGTCAGAGGATC
>JAJVIK010000010.1 GCA_022072055.1 bacterium
ACGCACGCGCGGCTTATGGGATGTTGTTTTTGTCCAGCGGAGCATAGTCTACCTCCACCATGAGACGCCGCAGCCGACAACGCGAGGCGATCCGCGAAGTCTTCGCGGAGAATGATCGCCCCCTATCCCCGGGCGAGGTCCTCGATCTGGCTGGGTCGCGAAAACCCGGTCTGGGCATCGCCACGGTCTATCGCACGCTCAAGTCGCTCCTCGAGGAGGGCTCGGTGGTCGCCGTGGAGATGCCCGGCCAGGCGCTGCGTTACGAGGCCGCGGGGAAGGAGCACCACCACCATTTTCACTGTCGGGGCTGCGGGCGCGTGTTTGAGGTCGAGGGGTGCCCCACGGGGATCGGACGGCTTACCCCTCCGGGGTTCCGCTTGGAGGGCCATGAGATTGTACTTCATGGTCTTTGTCCGGATTGTGACTGAGCCAAGCGCCCACTCTCGGAAACCATCGCGGAACTCGCCCACGATACTCCATGTACTCCTCCCCAAACCGCCTCCTCAGGCGAGGCTCCTCGTATACGATCACAAACAGATGGAAACCGAGGAACACAACCGCTGTGTAGATGAGCAAGGCGGCGGAATCGAGCAAGAGACTCTCCCCCAGAAGGACCGCCAAGACTCCCAGATACATCGGGTTTCGGATAAGACGGTAGAGTCGCCTCGAAACCAACGCCCTGGGTGGATCAATCGGCGCGGGGGTTCCCTTCCCTTGCGCCACAAAGTCCCACGCGCAGATCGCGTAGATGCAGGCCCCAACAACGACGGCGATTGCGCCGAACGCCTTCACGTGGCGAAGGAAACCGGGAAGTCCCGGATTGTCGGACGAATACAGAAGATAGGGGACAAGCAGAGTCACCGAGCCGGGAACAAAAAGGGTGAAAAGTAGAGTCTTGAGCAGATTCATCGCAAGACTCTCCCTCATGCCGCTACCTCCCCCCCGCCACTTGTTCCGCGAGCGCTCGAATCTCTTCGGCGGGACTCGACCCAAGGCGGAGCTGAACCACGCGCCGCCCCTTCGCGGAAAGCGCCTGGAAGTCCCCCAGCGCCTGCGCGGCGGCAAGACTCTCGAAGCCATACGGCTCCCCGGGAATCGGATAGGCCGAGTAATCCTGCACCAACTGGAGGAACAGGCCCGTGTTGGGGCCGCCCTTGTGGTACTGCCCCGTGGAGTGGAGGTAGCGCGGACCATAGCCCGCGGTGGTGGCCAGCCGGTGACGTTTCATCACCGTTCGGCGCAAGTCGGACAGGGCCTGCTCCAACTCCGGGGATTCCGCAAGGTACGCCAGGATCGCCAAGTAGTCCGTGGACTGCGCCTTGGAAAGGAGGTCTTGGAGGGAGCCGCCGGCGGGGGCCTCGGGAAGCTTTCCCTTTCCCTTGAATTCCGCAAGAACTTGTCCGGTGAGTGTCTTGGCTTCCTGCACATTGGGCTGATCAAAGGGCTGAATGTCGAGGAAGTGACTCGCCAGGGCGGTGGCGAATTCCCAGCGGAAAAACTCCGCGCCGAGGTCCAGCGGGTCCTTGAGACGATACACCGCGACCGGATAATCGGCGGCCTTCATGGCGTCCAACCGCCCCGGGAGGGAGCTCTTCCCGGATGGGGCAATCACCACGAAGGCCCGGCCATAGCCATAGTGCGCGACATATTCGAGCGGCTCCAGGGCAATCGGCAGGATGCCCTTCCCCTCTTTGCCGGTGCTTTCAGCGATGAGTTGTTCGATCCATAATCCCAGGCTCTCATAGATCGGATCGATCACCAGCGTGAGCTTGTCGCGACCCACCGCTGTCGAGGCGGCCAGGAACAGTCCAAGGGAGGCGCCGGGGTTATCGTCCACGATGTCGGAGCGGCAAGCCTCGGCCATCACCGCGGCGCGGCTGAGCATCTCCTCGACATCAAGCCCAAGCAGCAATGCCGGAACAAGGCCAAAGAGGGAAAGCGCCGAATAGCGCCCCCCGATATCGGGCGGATTGAGAAAGGTCTCGGCGAAGCCATGCTCCTCGGCCATTTTGGCAAGCCCGGTCCCCGGATCGGTGATGGCCACGAAACGGCTTCCCGGATCCTCCACAAGTCCGGAGGCCAGATCCCAGAAATGTTTGAAGGCGCCCATCACCTCGATCGTTCCGCCGGACTTGCTGGCCACCAGGAAAAGCGTCTTCGCGGGATCGATCTCCTCGGTCACGCGACGAACCCACTCCGGGACCGTGGTGTCGAGGACGTGCAGCGCGGGATGCCCTTCCTTCGAGCCGATGGTCCGTCGAAACACCTCGGGGCAGAGGCTGCTTCCGCCCATCCCCAGGAGGACCACATCGAGTGGACCCTCCGCGAGAAGGAGCGCGACACGCTCGCGAACTTCCGGAAGGGCAAGCGGCATCGTCTCTGGAAGGTCCAACCAGCCGAGGCGGTTCTCGATCTCGGTGGGGTCCGGGCGCCAGATTGTGTGGTCCCGATTCCAGATCCGGCGAATGATTTTCTCGGCTCGCACCTCTCCGGCGTACTCATCGAAGAACTTCTGAACATCATCGGGGATAAATGTGGGTTCAATCTGTCGCGAGGGAATCATGGGTTGCTCCTGTAAAGAACCTGGGACCTATTCCAGGGAAAGGTCGAATGGTACCGAGAAAGTCTCCGTCCGGACAGCATACTCGCGGTTCCAAGTCCGATTCCCCCGGCTTGTGCGTGGAACATAGGCTAGGAGAACATCCACCTTGCCCACCACCCGACCGGCTTGGACCTTCCCCTCGGAGGCCAGATCGGAGAGGGGGACTTTCTCCTTTCTCCGGACCGAGTAGGGGCGTGTGAACCGGTCCAGGTTGTGCCAGGCATGGGGAAGGCTCCGGTCGTCCGCGTAAAGATGGAGCGTGTCGAGGCTCCCGGAGAGTCCGTGCGCGGTGGTCTTGTAGTGGTCCACATAGAAGCGGACTTGAACGACCCGAAGGTTGGAGTGCCAGGCGCGAACCCCAATGAGAACCTCCAGATCCCGGTTGAAGGGGTGGGTTCGGGGCATGCGAACCTCGACCTTCGGGCGCGGCCAGAAACCGGGAACAATGGCGAAGTAAAAGACGAAGAGGATAAGTGGAGGAAGGAGCCATTTCTTGATCCGACGCATGCTCAAAATGGAATCATTCCGGAATCGGGGCGAGCGAAAGGTCGCGTTTGAGAGCCTCGAGCAATTCGCGCGTGACCCATCCGGACGGCTGGAGTCCCCGGGCGGCCTGAAAGGCGCGAAGGTCCGCGAAACCGAGCGCCTTCAGGACCTCCGAGAGATCGCGCCAACGGTCCTCATCATACAGCAACAGGTTGTCGCACACGGTTTGTCCCTCGGCCACTCGAAAGCCGAGGAGCTCGGAGGGGCCATCCTCATCCAGGTCATGCACTCGAACCCAGCCCTCCCGCACCTCAAACCGGACAACCTCCCCGAGGGCCGGTTGATGGTCCGGGGTGTAGAGCAGGATGGTGGCTCGCGAATAGCGCCCTTCCTCATCCGGACCCCGGTCCAGCCAGACCAGTTCCGGTTCCGGTCCTCCGCCCACATCCCGAAGAGTCACATGAGCCGCCCTTGGCCCGCTCGCGGATTCGGCGCGCGTGGCCGAAAGGTGGTATGGGAATTGACCCGGCGCGACCCTCGCGCGAGCGAAAACCATCAGAAGGGACTGAAACACCAGCGTGGATGAGGGACCAGCCACGGGGGAATGGGTGAGAACAACCACTTCGGCGGTTCCATCCCGATCCAGGTCCGCCGCTTGGGCAGCGCCAACCTCCGGAAACACAGTCTTTTCAAACACCGTTGCCAGGCTTGGCGGCAGGTTTTGAAAGAACCCTTGCGCGACACAGCCTGTGGCCCCTAGAAGGACCAAGCCGACTCCCATGCAACCGTGCAGCCCGAGGGATTTCATTGCGCTATCCGGACTCCTCTCCGTGTCTCCGCGCTCGGCGCCCCAGCACGCGGCCCAGCGCCGTGGGGCGATGTCCCTTAAACAGGTTCATCCCGGCGCGATAGACTTCCAGGTATTGCTCGTTGATCGAGTTCCAATCGTAGGCCTTGGACCTGGCCTCGGCCGCCTCCCCCATGCAACGGCGCGCCTTGGGGTTGTTGTGGAGCGCGGTGATCGCGGCGGCCAATTCCTCGGTGGAAGTGGGATCCACGAGCTTGCCGTGAACTCCATCCTCCACGATGTCGACAATCCCCCCCACACGGTTCGCCACCACTGGGACTCCCGAGGCCATCGCCTCCAAAACAACTATTCCGAACGGCTCGAACCGGGAGGGACACACAAAGAACTCGGCCCCCTTCATGAACGAAATCTTCTGCGGCCCCTGAACCAAACCCAGAAACCGGATCCGGTCTTGCAGGTTGAGCGCCGCCACCTGCTTTTCGTACTCGCGGCGGTAGACCCCTTCGCCCGCGAAGAGAAGCCTCAGCTCCGGCTCCTCGCGCACAACCATCCCGAAGGCGCGAATCAGGTGATCAAACCCCTTTTGCGGCACCATGCGCCCCATGGCGAGGATGTAGGGGAATCCCAGGTCAAACCCCGCCACGCCTTCATACTCCGCCAGGGTGACTCCGTTGGGAATGATCCTCACCTTCTCCTCGGGAATTCCTCCCACGCTCAGAATCTCATCGCGAATATCCCGGCTGATGGCGGTAATCCCGGCGGAGGCGCGCAACCCTTTGGCGAGACGAGCCTCTATCTTCGGATTACGGCGGAGGCGCTCCTCACGCATGATGTCGGTCGGTCCATGCGGGGTGACAATCACCGGCACTCCAGTCAAGTGAGAAAAAGTGGCCGACACATACCCATGCGGGTACGCGGAATGACAATGGAGCACATCAAAAGGGGCGCGCGCATGCTCCCAGAGCAATCGGAGCAGAACCTGACGGGTCAGGAATCGTTTGGATGATGGGCGGGAGTAGTGGACCACCCGATAGGGGACTTCGACCCGGTTGTCGATGCCCCGGATTTTCGGGGTGATTACTGTCACCCGGTGCCCGGCCTCGTGCTGGCAGCGCGCCAAGTTGGAAACCACGATTTCCACGCCGCCCACCCGTGGAAAGAAAGTTGAAGTGAAATGACAGATGCGCACGGGGCGATTGTAACGAACAAAAGTGCCCGGATACAGGCTGGCGTCGGAGGTCCGGAAATCGGTCAAGAGGCCCGGCGCGCGCACGCTTGGACTCTGTACGCGCTACGCTCACTGCTTTCTGAAGGTTCCGGACCCCTCAAAATTCGTGGAGCCGCCCCACTCCGGGCGCCACCAGACACGGGTTCTCCCATCCTGGTCCACATCGCTCACCTGAATATTCATCCGCAGCGCCTTCCAAGGACCATCCTGAGTGGCGTCGAGATATGCCGCCGGGATGGCGAACTCGCAATCAAACCCTTTGGGGGTCCGAACACACGCCGCCTGAACGCCCGCCGGGAGTCGATCCCGGTCGGGGAGGTCGCCTGTGGAACTCCCCACCGGAGCCACCACAAGCAAGTAGTCCGCGAAGGGTTCCCGCCCATGACCTTGCGATCGAGCCGGATCGGGGCGGGCATCCAGGAGCAGGCTGACGCTCTCCCGACGGCGCGAGTCCTGACCCGTGTCAGGCTGAGCCTCATCGTCCACGACACGGACCGCAACATAGAAATTCTGCTTGTCCGCGCCGACCGCGAAGCGGAAGGAGCAGTCCTCCCTACCGGTCCAGGCGGAGGCCCTTCCATCAATCTGAGAGGGGACATGCGCGGTTAAGGTGAGTTCCCCCCAATCGCTCAAGTCGCCATCCGCCTTGGGTGGTTTGATGAACGGAGGAATCGAGTAGTCCCCATCCACCGGGCAGGACCTGAACCCGGAAATCTCGACCGGCTTGTGCCCCTCGAACTCATACTGGATCGTCCAGTTCCCCTGGATGGCCCCCACCTCCTCGACTGGGATCGCGCTGGGCGCCTCCAGGCGGAGATTGGCGAATTCCACGGAGTTCGGCGGGACCACTCGCTCCACAGACTCGGAGGCCGAGTGGATCCCGTAGGCGGAGGGAACCCGCAGCATAACTTTCATGGGCACATCCGCATCATTGGTCAAACGGTACTTGGCGACCGCCGCCTTGAGCAGGGGGGAATCCAGGCGAATCGGCTCACACACCACCGCCCGTCCTTCCAGCACGGCCTGCATGGCGACCGCCACCTCCTCGGTCCGGATGTTCTCATCCCAAATCCCCTCGAGCAGAAGATTGGCGAGAACCGGACCCTCATCGGTCATGGTCACCCAAATCACATGGTCGAATTCTCCGAATACCGGTCCGCGCAGCTCGCTTCCCCCTCCGGTCGTGGCAAGGATGATGTAGTTGGAGTCGTTGCGCCTGTATTTCACATAGTCATGATTGTGCCCGGCAAACACAGTGTGCTTGCGTCCCTTGAGCAGGGCCTCGAACTTGGCCCATCCCGCGTGCCCCTCGTAGGTCCAGAGCGGCTTATGGAGAAAGGCCAGGGTCCAGCGAACATCCGGGTTCTCCTCGAGGGTCTTCCGAAAGTATTCGATCTGCTCGTCGCTGAGCTGCGTGGCGGGGGGATCCTCCGAATTCAGGCACAGGAACAGAACGTTCCGATAGACAAAATGGTAGTAGGAGCGCCCGAACCGCTCTTTCCAAACCCTCGCCTGCACTGTGTTGCTGATATCGTGATTTCCAGGAACATAGAAGAACGGCATCTTGAGCTGATCGACAAAACCGGTGAACTCATCCCACTCGGAGGCGAGTTCATGAACATCTTCGGAGTAACCCTCGATCAGGTCCCCCACGCTCATGACAAACTCCGGTCGCAGGAGATTGAGCTTCCGGACACCGTCCTCGAAGATGCCCGGACGATGCCCCCCAGTGCGATCAGTCACCACCGCGAACTGGAAGAAATCCGGGCTGCTATGGGGTTCCAGGCTGGTCCAAGGATTGGGGCCATCCTCGACCGTGATGCGGATCGGGTCCGGACCGGCCTCGATCTCGCTTCCGAAAACCATCAACATCAAGAGGGCCAGGGTCTTTACGGGCGGCATGGAAGATTCTCCTTTGGGAGGTTGTGCCGTTTCATCCGGCAATTCTGCAATCGGCGAGTTGTTCAAAGGCGCGAATCACGGACTGGGTCCCCAGGTCACCACACCCCAACTTCGCGGCTGAAATGAACATCTGTTCCGCGAGGGCGGTAAAGGGGATGGGGAGCTCCCCTTCGGCGGCGGCCTCGCGGATCAGTTTCAGGTCCTTGAGAAGCAGTTTGACCATGAAGCCGGGGGCATGGTCGCCCGCCGCGATCCGAGGTCCAAGGTTCTGCAAGGACCAGGAATTGGCCGCTCCTCCGGTCAGCACCTGAATGGCAAGGGATGGATCAAGTCCCGATTCCCTTGCAAGCAGGAGGCTCTCGCTCACCGCCATGAGGTGAATCGCGACAAGCACCTGGTTGCAGAGCTTGGTGGACTGACCCGAACCGGAGGGTCCCATGTGGGTGATGGTCTTGCCCATGGCCTCAAAGAGCGGACGGGCGCGGTCGAAGTCGGAGGCTTCACCCCCCACCATGATGGTGAGCGTCCCCTTTTGCGCGCCGATATCTCCCCCGCTCACTGGGGCGTCCAGCATCCCGATCCCCCGCGCCCGAAGAGCTTCGGCCATCCGACGCGTGGCTTTCGGAGAAATGGTGCTCATGTCGATGACCACGGTCCCCGGACGCGCCGAATGGATGACCCCCTCCTGGCCGAGCAGGACCGCCTCCACATCCGGCGTGTCGGTCACAATGCAGACAACGGCACCCGCCTCGGCGGCCGCCGCCTTAGGGGAGGAGGCGACCTTGGCGCCCTCGGCGGCGAGGGCATCCGTCCGCGAGCGGGTGCGGTTATAAACCGTGAGCTCGAAACCGGCCTTCATGAGATTTCGCGCCATCGGAAGCCCCATGATGCCCAACCCGATGAAACCCACCTTCCGAATGTTCTCAGCCATGAATCACCTCATCTCGCTGTCCCCGCCACTCTTGTGTCGGGAGATCGTTCCGGCGCAGCCCCCGGTCACTCCACCTCACGTTCGCTGGCGCCGAGGATGTCGATATCCTCCACGTACACCCGGTCCGGGCGCGCCGCGCAGCCGGTCACGAAACCGATACGAACCGCCGCGGCTTGCACCGATTGGAAGCGAAAAACGTGTTCATAAGCAGTTCCTCCCGGAGCATCCTCCAAAGCGTTCTTTTCGAAGCGGAGCTTTTCCGGGCGACGCCACTCCCCCCCGGATCCCTTCGGCTGAAGGTATACCACGCATTCCTGGAAGGCTCGGTCGCCGCCCAAGGAGGTGACTCGGACCTCGTGGATGCGCGCGTTCTCCTCCCCCGGCGGGATGGCGACTTCGAAGGTCGCCGGGGCAATCCCTTCCCAGAAGGTTTCAAGAATCTCCCCGGAGGCCCCCCGGACAGTCTCCCCTTCCATCAAGGGGTAGCGGGGATCCCCCCCCGCGAGGTTCCCGGAAGCGGCATGCGCAAGTTGTGGGAATTCCGCGAGCGAGGCGAAGTCCACCTCGACTTTTTCCACGCGAGGAGCGGAGGACTCCTCGACATTCTCTTCCTCCACGCTCTCGGCATCTTCGAGGATCACCGGAGGGGGGGATTCGCCACACCCGAACAGGACGCTCACGCCGAGGAGGAGGACCGCCACCCAAGGTCCCATCTGGGACTGTCGCTCCCATCTCCTCTCGGTCGCCCAGAGGTGGGAAATTCCCTTCCATTCAATCATTCGCGGCCTCATTTCCGGTCCTATTCAAGGTACTCAGAACCCACTCCGATTCAAGAGTCTCGACTATCGACCGATGCTATCCGGGAACGGGATGGAACGGGAGCGCTCCCCGGAGGATCGTGGTAGGCTCGCCGCAAGTCCGCGCCGATTCGATGAACCCCTCCCCCACCGAAAACAGCCTCAGTCGCCCCCAGCGGATGGGGCTTTCAGGGATGCGGCTCGCTCTGGCGGCGCTTGGTTGCCTTGCGGTTCTAGGCGCGTTGGCCATTCCCCAATCCCTTCCCTCATTCTGGTCCGCCGATAACGGGTTCAAATGGTGGCAGGCCAAGACCTTCGCCGAACGAGGTCCACGCGAGGGGACCCTCAAATACACCCTCGTTGATCTCGACCCCGAGGGAAGGTATCAGCCGCTGGGTCAAAAGTTCGGGAAGCTGGAGGGAGACCAGCTGCGCTTTTCCTATTCACCCTGGTGGGCGCTGATTCTGTCCCCGTTCGCCGGGCGGGACGCCTATCGGGGGGCCCTCCTCCTCACCGCTGTATTCGGCGCCGTGGTTCTGGTTTTGTGCGCGATGTCCGGAGCGCTGATCGGGTTGAAATCCCCGATTCTGTTTGCGACTGCGATTTCACTCTGTTCCCCGCTGATTGTGTACTCATTGGAGCCGAATGAACACATTCCCACACTGGCGCTGGGGCTGACCGCCTGGGTTTTGGTCGCTCCCAGCTTGGTTGCGGGCGAGGCCACGATCTGGAGGGGTGTCGCGGCAGGGGCGCTCTCTGCCATGGCGGCTCTCGCACGGAACGAATACGCGCTCTGGGGGGTCTCGCTGGCGGTCACCTCCCTGATCGCCAAGCGTGGGAAGCTATCCCTCGCGATCCTGCTGGGCCTTGGCGCGACTCTCTTCATGGGACTTGCGCTCCAATCCCACCTCTTCCCAACCGCCGAACCGCTTCGCGGCGCCCAGCTTCATGCCTCCATCCCTCAAACCACCTTCAGCCTGTTCTACCTGCGCTACCGCTGGGCGTTGCTCAATCACTGGCTCTTCTCGGCCGGTCATTACCGGGAGAGGGAGGAATTGGCGCTGTTCAATCCGTTCCCCTGGGCGCTGCCTGCAATCGTCTTGCTTACATTCTCCTTCGGTCGATTCGCCCGAAAGAAATGGGGGGACGAATGCATGGAGCAAGTCCTCGCGGGGTTTGTGTTCTGTTTCGGGTCGGCTCTGGCGCTAATCTGGTTCCGGATTCATCGCGCCGGTCTTCCGCATGTGAGCAGCCTTCTGCTCGTCTTCCCGATCCTGTCGCTGGTTCTGCTCCTGCCGCTCGCCAAGCTTCGAGCGGATCGAAGGGCTTGGGTGATTCTTGCCCTGGTCGGCATTCAATGCGTCCTGGTCCTCCTTCTCGCGGGGAATTCGCGCGGGGGAAGGCAGTGGGGTCCCAGGTACCTGATGGTGACTTGGCCTCTCTTGGCGGCATTGGGATGGCGGATTCTGGAGGAGCTCCTGACAGGGCGGGCTTGGTGGAGACTGTCCGCGCCCGCTCCGCTTCTCCTGGCGATGGTTCTCTCGGTTTGGACCGCCGGCGGAACAGTCCGCGCCCAGCAGGGAGCACTTCCGCTGGATTTACTGAAGACCACCTCGTTGGAGGCTCCTGAAGAGATCTTCTTGACGGACCTCGAATACCTACCCGGTGCGGCTGTGGGGATCGGCATCCGGAACTGGCTTGTGTTTCCCCCGGGGGTGGCACTGAGCGCGAAGAAAGACTTGATTTCCAGGGCCTTGGAGCTTCACGGACGACTTGTCTGGATCGGTCGGAAGCGACCGGAGAGTTTCCTACCGGCGAGCGCCAAGGTGGAATCCGAGCGGGAGGAACACGGGTTTGTTGCGGTTCGTTGCGGCCGGAAAGACGAGAAATCCCACTGAACAAACTTTTTTGCGACCCCAAGCATAAACGAGTGGAGTTTTCCGTCCGAATGTACGATAATATTACTCAGACAAGATAGACTTCTTGGCAAAGGGGAATCATCTCCTTCAAGTTAGAGAGACACACTCAAGGCGCCTCGGGTGGCGCTCGGGCCAATCCGGTAACCCAATCCATGCCATCAAACCAGACCCGAATCCTTGTCATCGACAGCGACCTTGAAGTCTGCGGAATCATTCAAGCGGAGTTCGAGGGAGACCGCTATCGAGTGGAAGTGGCGCACGACAGCGCCACAGGGTTGCGTCTCGCGGAAACACGTCGCCCGAGCTTTGTCCTCTTGGAGCTCGGACCCGCGACTCCGGAGGGGCTCGACGCGCTCCGCCGTCTCAAGGAGATCGACCCGGAGCTCGCGGTGATTGTCCTCTCCAACGACGCCAGCCCCGAGGTCGTGGTCGAGGCCCTCCAGTACGGGGCTGAGGATTTCCTTTCCAAGCCCTTCGATCCCGCGCTGATCGAAATCTCGATGCGCAACATCGGCGAAAAGCGAAGCTTGCGGGACCAGGTGACTCGTCTCAAGTCGGAGCTCGAGCGAGACCACGCCTTTGGGATGCTGGTGGGCGAGACCTCGCAGATGGTGACCCTGCGCGAGTGCATCGAGCAGGTCGCGGATAGCGACCTGAACATTTTGATCCGCGGCGAAAGCGGCACCGGGAAGGATGTCACCGCTCGACTGGTCCACCAGTTTTCGAGCCGCCGTGAGGGGCCCTTTGTCAAGGTGAACTGCGCGGCGCTCCCGGAGAATCTGATCGAGTCGGAACTCTTCGGATACGAGAAGGGAGCTTTCACCGGCGCGGTGCGCGCCAAGCCCGGACGATTCCAGCTCGCGCATGGCGGAACAATCTTTCTGGACGAGATCACCGAGATTCCCTTCGCGCTTCAGTCCAAGCTGCTTCAGGTTCTGGAGCAGCGCGAGTTTGTGAGCGTGGGCGGGACCCGCACCATCCGCGTGGATTGCCGCTGCATCGCGGCCACCAACGCCAATATCGACGCCTGGATGGGACAGCAGCGTTTCCGGGAGGATCTTTTCTTCCGACTCAACGAGTTCTCGATCTTCCTCCCCCCGCTGCGCGAGCGGAAGGATGACATCCCTTTGCTGATCGATTACTTCTTGAGCTTGTATTCGGATCGTTACCAGCGCAAGCGGCGCGACCTGAGCAGAGGGGCTGTCCTGCAGATGATGGAGTACCCTTGGCCGGGAAATGTGCGCGAGCTGGAGAGCCTCCTCAAACGAGTGATTGTGCTTGACAGCGAGGATGTCATTTACCAGACAATCGGGGGACAGCGCGGGTCGATCCAAGCGCCAAACGGAATCGCGGCGGGTTCCCCATCGGCGGTTCTCGGTCAGCTCTCCGCGGGAGCGCCCTTCCCCGGTTTGAAATCCCAATGGGGCGAGCGGGTCGCGCCGTCGGCGCCGACCTCGATATCGGAAGGGGGCCTTAAGGCGATTGTGGACCGCGCGGTTGAGACCGCGGAGCGCGAGGCGATTGTCGAGACCCTGAACCGGACCAAGTGGAATCGCCGCAAGGCCGCCAAGCAACTCGGAATCAGCTATAGCTCCTTGTTGCGACGGATCGCGCGGTACGACTTGGAGTCCCGCTAGGGGAACACGGCGCCCGGTTCCGAAGGAGTTGAGGGGACTATTGGAAAAGTCAAGTGATTTCGGCCCGATTGGGGTGATTTAGGAGTGGGTGGGGAGTTTGCATCCTTGAATAACATTTATTCATGCCCCTAGCGGGGTTGTGGACGGAGCCCTCAAGTTCTTGCTGAACGGCCGCCCAAACTTGGCTCCACTACTGGGTTTAGTTGTACTTGCCGGAGCCTCCTTGGATGGTCTGAATATTGCTTTGAACAAAGGAGATTCTCCGGGGTTGGATTCTGTCCGATCGGGATGGGGAAGGCGCTGAAATGAGCCCAAGTGAACTGGAAGCCCTGAGAAACGAAAACCAGCTGTTGCGGTTGAAGATATCGGCCCTAGAGGACCAGATCGAGTCGCTCAAGCGTCAGATCAACACGCCGACATTCCTCGAAGAGCTCGGTTTGGCCGATGAGCGATACTTTTCCAGGCGCTTGGAGGAGGCCGTGCTTTCAGCGCGCCGCTATGCGCGCTTTGTGTCCATCATCCTAGTGGATATTTCCGTTGAAAACAGGACCATGCAGGCCAAAAACCGGACTCTGGAGCTTGCGGCCAGGTTCCGTGAGGAGTTCCGAAAAACCGATCTGGTCGCCTACCAGGAAGCGGGCAAGATCTTCATCATGCTGGAAGAGGCCGACCCCACTCAAGCAATCCAGGCGCTCCGTCGAGTGACCCGGGAGATGGTCGAGGTTCGTCAACCGAACTACGCCCTGGCCTGCTTCCCCTCCGACAGCAACCGTAAGGAGGAATTGCTCGACCTGCTTGAAAACCGCAGCCAGGTGGTCCGCAAGCGCCTCGACGAAGCCCCTCTGGTCAACACGGGTGAGGGGGTGCTCTCCCTGTCCAACTGACCACCCGCCTCGAATCAGAAATTCCCTCTTGGGACTTTGAGCTTTCCGCTCACAATCCTTCCCTTCAGGTCCTCCATCTCTGCTCGCAAAGGGTCGGGGATCCGTCCCGAAAGATTTGGATTCAGCGCCACTGAAATCACGCCCGAGGCGAGTCCGAATCGGGTCACTCCCGGTTTGTAGGATCCGGACTTAACCCTTTCGGCAAGCTGGACAAACGCGCCGGGAAGGTCGATCACGGCGCTGGCGAGAATCACATCCGGGGCCTCGGCGTTCTGGTCTTTGTTCGACCCGAAAGCGAACACATTTTTGCTCCGGTTTTCGGAGACGGCCTGGAACACTCCAGGCCCCCCCTCGTTGGCGTTATGGAAGATGAAATCCGCCCCTTGGCTGATCTGGGCCAGGGTGGCATCCCTCGCAAGCGCGGTGTCCTCCCAGCTGCCGGTGTAGGTTCGAAGGGCCCGAATGCCGGAGTTCCCAGCCTTGGCTCCCGCCTCGAAGGCGATGAAGGTGCTTTCCACCGAGGGGATCTCCACTCCCCCCACCATCCCCACGACGCCGCTCGCGCTCATCTTTCCGGCGAGGAAACCCAGGATGTAAGTCGCCTCCTCGAGCTCAAAGACCATCGCGCCCACATTCTGAGTGACCGTGTTGCCGGAGGTGGTGATGAAGACAGTCTCCGGGAAATCGGCCCCCACGCGCCGGGCGGCGTCTTGGAACTCGAACCCGTGCCCGAAGACCAAGCTGTAGCCCTCATCGGCATAGCTCCGGAAGTGCTCCTCGTGCTCCGCCGGAGTCTTGACCTGAACATGGCTGATCTTGGCCCCGAGCCGGGTCTCAATGGCCAGCAATCCCTCGTAGGCCCCGGCGTTCCACCCCTTGTCGCTCACCGGGCCTGGGGTGAGCAGCCCAACCTTGAAGTCCTTGGCGGGAGTGGAGGAGGGCAGCAGGAACAGGATCGAAAAAATGGATGTCAGCCACTTGGGCATCGGCGCTCCCCTTGCAGTTTCAGGATAGACCTTGAGTTTACCGGCTCCCAGCGAAGTGTGAATGGCACTCGCCGGAGGCGGCGGACCTCTCCGAGCTTCCGCGGACCCGGCCTGTATGGGGTCCTGATTCGCGGCAGGGAATCGAATGTCAGCCTGGCGAGTGGAGGGATAAATCCCCCGCGCCCGGGGCGCCTCTCCGGGCTGCGGGGCACGGATCTCTGCTCCTCAGTTCTTCTTTTCCAAAATCTCGGCCAAGTCCCTTTCCGGATCATTTCCTATCGGTCGGACCCCATACTGCTCGACCAGCGCCTTGAGCACATTCGGTGTGATGAAGGCCGGAAGGGCCGGCCCGAGGCGAATGTTCTTGACCCCGAGATGGAGGAGGGTGAGAAACACTGCCACCGCTTTCTGCTCAAACCAGGAGATGACCAGGTTCAGCGGCAGATCGTTCACCCCGCACCCGAAGGCGTTGGCGAGGGCGATCGCGACCTGGATCGCGCCATAGGCGTCATTGCACTGCCCCATGTCCAGCAACCTTGGGATTCCGCCGATCTCCCCATACTCATGACCACGGATGCGATATTTCCCGCACCCCAGGGTCAGGATCACCGTGTCGGGTGGAGCTAGGCGGGCGAATTCGGAGAAGTAGTTCCGCCCCGGTTCCGCGCCATCACAACCGCCGATCAGGAAGAAGTGCTTGATCGCCCCGGACTTGACCGCGCCCACCACCTTGTCCGCGATCCCGAGAATCTGGGTGTAGTGGAATCCGACCAGGCTCTCGTGGGTTTCCTCGGCCTTGAGGGGGCCGATCTCCAGGGCCTTCCGGATCACTTGGGAGAAGTCCTCATCCTTGATCCGGGTCGCGCCGGGAACCGCGGTGGTGCGCGTGGTGAAGAAGCGCGGGAGATAGGTGTTGGTCTCCAGGGGAATCAACACACAATTGGTGCTGCCGACAATCGGTCCTCCGAAGGCCTCGAATTCGTGCTTCTGCTTCTGCCAGGCGCCGCCGTAGTGACCGGCCAGGTTGGGGTGCTCGCGAAGCTTCGGGTACATGTGCGCGGGGAGCATCTCGCCATGTGTGTAAACCCGGACCGGGGTCCCCTCGGCGGCGTTAAGGATGTTTTCCAGGTCGAGCATGTCGTGCCCGGTCACCAACACTCCGGGTCCGCCCTGGTTGCCCTCCTTTACCTTGGTGGGAGAGGGCAGTCCATAGCGCTCCACATGGCCGTCATTCAGCATCTGCATCACCTTGAGGTTCATCCTCCCGCACTCGAGCACCATCTCGAACAGGCTCGCCTGATCGAAATTGACATTGGTGACCGTGGCGAACAGGGCCTCTTCCATGAAGGCGTCCACCTCCTCATCCACCTTTCCCAGGCGTCGGGCATGGTGAGCGTAGGAGGCCATTCCCTTAAGGCCATACAGGAGGATCTGCTGGAGCGATTCCACGTCCTCATCCTTTCCGCAGACGCCAACGCTCTGGCAGGCGATACCCCGATAAGTCTGTTCACACTGATTGCAGTACATGGACATGAAAGTTCTCCTCCACGGTTTCCAGATGGGTGGTTTTCAACATGGACAGGTCAAATTCTATATTAAGAATGCATATTTTGCAAGGGGTCTCTTCCTCCCCCTCTGCCCTACCGCCCCGCGTGTTCCAAGGCCCGGCCGCGCCAGATCCCGATCCCGGCCCACCACAGGGCGGCGGTTTGGAGGTAAAAGATCGAGTTTTCCACAAGGCCCTGGAGAATCATGACTATCGAGCCAATCAGGAACAGGAAGCAGAAAAAATCATACTCGCTGGCGGTTCGGTGGCGCCAGGTGACCGGGGCGAGACGGAAGATCCCAGCCAGCAGGAACAGGAATGCCGCGAACCCGACCACCCCGGTCTCGGCCAGGATCTGGATGAAAAGGTTGTGGGCGTAGTTCCCCACGATGATGATGTCGCCTTGCTGGTAGTTCTGGTTCCACACAAAGTTGTCGAGACCGATCCCAAAGAGCGGGCTGGATTTGAACATCCGGATCCCCTCCTCCATGAGGATGGTCCGGCTGGAGGCGGTTCGCTTGTCCCACTCCTCGGGCATGAGGAGTCTGCGGAGCCCATTGCTTTCCCGTGTGGTGACCACCACCGCCACCGCGATGGAGGCCAGGAGCGCGAATTTCACGAAGAGCCCGCGGACAGTCGCGGACTTGCCCCAATATCCGAGAAGAAAAAGAGCCATCGCCGCGCCCGCGCCCAGGATGTCGGTCCGGTTTCCGGTGATCAGGATTCCGGTGGAGATAAGCAGCAGCGCGAGCATGTGGAAGTATCGGGCCTTGCGAGTCTTGGCCAGGAGCGCCAACCCAAAAGCCAGCGGAAGCGAGAAGCACAGCACATGGCCGAAACTCGCCGAATCGGGCCACACCGAGATGATCTTCCCTTCCCCGTAGGTCCCAAGCCACATCTTTTCTTGCTGGTCCTCGCGGAAGATCACAATGTTCCTCGCGATCATCGCGAAGGTCCCCCGCCGGAAAAGCTGGATGATCCCCATGAGGGTGGAATAGAAGGCGGTCAGGGAAACAATCACCGTGGCGATCTGCTTGACATTCGCCAGGCGCTGGATCGCGTGCGAGGTGTAGAGATAGAAGAAGAAGGGGATCACAAAGAAGACCCCGATGGCGCGGAGCGCCTGGGTGGGATACTTCGCCGCCCAGAAAGCGGACATGAAGCACGCGAGGGAAAAGAGCAGCAGACGAGGGGAAAGACGATATCCCCGCAAGAGGGCGTGCCGCTCGGGGTAGTGCCGGGAGAGCGCGCGGCAAAGCGTGTATGGAATCAGATTGAGGGCCGGGATCAGAAAGGCCATTTCCACGGTCACAATCCCGAGCTCGAAGAAATCGGTCACCCCGATCAACACCGAGGGCAGGACCAAGAAGAGGAAGATCTGGTACATCCCCCGACCGCTGAAAAGGTACAGGAGATTCGCTAGAATCCACAGACTCATGGAGAGCTCGAACCGAAAAACCCTCCCGGTCACATAGTTCGCGGGGATCAGCGCCAGCCACACGACCGCGAGCACAAGGTAAGGCCACCACACAAACTCGTGGGGATCGGGACGCGCGGGGGCTTCCGTTGCGGCGGGCGATAAGTCCCGACGAGTTCGTATGGGGCGGAGTCCGAGGACCGCGAGGGCGTGGGGCTCGCTGCTCATATCTCCAGTTTCGGCAATGGGAAACCGATGATCAAGCGGTGTGCTCCGGGGATCAGGCACCAAGCACTGTCCCTAGCGAGCCTCGACTCGGCCTGATATAAAGGACGCCAGGATGACCACCCAGAAGAGCCTCACCGTCTTCTTCCCCGCCCACAATGAAGTGGACAACATCGGAGCCTTGGTTCGCGCCACGGATGAGACTCTCTCCAATCTGGTGACGGACTACGAAATCATCGTGGTCAATGACGGCAGCACGGATGGGACGCGCGAGCTCCTGGACAGCCTCGTCCGGGAGGTTCCTCGACTTCGTCCGGTCCACCATGAGAAGAACAAGGGCTACGGCGGCGCGGTCCGGACCGGGTTTGAGAGCGCGACCAAGGAGTTGGTGTTTTTTTCGGATGGGGACGGGCAGTTCGACATTCGCGAGATCGACAAGTTTCTGGCTGAGATCGACCAATATGACGCGATTCTGGGTTACCGGATCGACCGCAAGGACCCCTTCCATCGCAAGGTGTTCGCCAAGTGCTGGGGAATGCTGATCCGCATTCTTTTTGGGTTTCGGGTCCGGGACCTCGACTGCGCCTTCAAGATGTTCCACCGGAGTCTACTGGAGGGGATGAAGCTTGAGGCCGAGGGGGCGATGGTGACGGTCAACCTACTGGCGAACCTTCAGAAGAAGAAGTTCCGCTACAAGGAGATCGGGGTTCACCATTATCCGCGCACCGCCGGAGTGCAGTCCGGAGGCAGCCCCAAGGTGATCCTCCGGGCGTTTCGAGAGCTCTTTAAGCTCTACTGGAAGATTCGATAAAATCCGTTCTCTCCTTGACCGTTCCCTCCCCCTTGCCGCATCTTTGCGGCCATGCCGAACGCCGCCGATGAAATGACCCCGATGATGCGGCAGTATCGCCGCATTAAGGAAACCTGCGGCGACGCCATCCTGATGTTCCGCCTCGGCGACTTCTACGAGATGTTCGAGGAGGACGCCAAGATCGCCAGCGCCATCCTTGACCTCACTCTCACCAAGAAGCACATCGGGGGCGGCAAGACCGTGCCCCTGGCGGGTATCCCTTACCACGCGCTCAACAATTACCTCTTCAGACTTACGCGCGCGGGCCATCGGGTGGCGATCTGCGAACAGACCGAGGACCCCAAACACGCCAAGACCATTGTGCGCCGCGAGGTGGTTCGGACGGTCACCCCCGGCACCCTGGTGGAAGCGGAGGGCATGGAGGGGTCAGAGAACAATTTCCTCGCCGCGGTTTACGATGGCGGGGCGTTGGGCTTCGGCCTCGCCTGGGTGGATGTCTCCACCGGCGAGTTTCGCGCCACCGCCATCAAGCCCGTCTTAGGAGGGAGTTCAACCGAAAGTTCGGAGCTTCTTTCGGAACTCGCCAAGACAGGTCCGAGCGAGATCCTCGCGCCTGAAGGTGTTTCATCACAGGTCCTGGAGCCGATCCTCCGCCGCGGGAACTGCATCCTCACCCGCCAGCCGGAGGCTGTCTTTGAGGCCCACGAGGGAGATCGCGCCGACCCCGGCGAGGCCGAGTTCAGCACGCGGGAGACACGCCTTGCGCGATGCGCCGCCGGGGCGATCCTCGCTTACCTTTCCGAGACCCATCGGGAGAACAAGAATCCGCTGCTATCGCTCAAACTCTACCGTCCCGCGCGGTTTCTCGGTCTGGATACGGCCACCGAGCGAAACCTTGAGCTGGTTGCCAACCAACGCGATGGGGGCAAGAGGGGCACGCTCTTCTGGGTGTTGGATCGAACCCGCACGGCGATGGGCGCGCGGGAGTTGCGCCACTGGATCCTGCGCCCGTTGCTCGACCTGGAGGCCATCCGAAACCGTCAAGAGGCGATCGCGACATTTCTCGCATGCCCCAGCGCGGCCTCCGCGCTCGCGGAGGATCTGCGCGAGGTGAAGGACCTGGAGCGTCTGCTTTCACGAATTGCCTATCGGACGGCGGGGCCGAGGGACTTGCGGGCCATGCAGATTTCGCTGGCGGCCCTCCCGCGAGTCTCCCAGCATCTTGCCGAAATTCGTCTGGCGTCCGGCTCCCCGCTGGAACTGCACGAGCCTCTCGATCCCATCGCCGAACTCGAGAACCACCTTTCGCGCGCGCTGGTCGAGGAGCCTCCTCTCACCGCCCGTGACGGCGGCATCTTCGCGGAGGGTTTCAATCCGGAGCTGGATGAGCTGCGGGGAATCAGCCGCGGGGGCAAGGATTGGATCCTAGACCTTCAGACCCGCGAGCGCGCGCGCACCGGCATTCCCTCCCTCAAGGTCAGCTACAACAAGGTGTTCGGGTATTACCTTGAGGTCACCACGGCTCATCAGGACAAGGTTCCGCCGGATTACATCCGCAAACAGACCTTGGTTTCCGCGGAGCGCTACATCACGCCCGAGCTCAAGGAGTACGAGAACAAGGTTCTGACCGCTCAGGAGCGGATCGTGGAGTTGGAGAAGGAGCTCTACTCCCAACTGCTTGAACGGGTGGGCCAGGATGGAGAGCGGATTCAGTCGGTCGCGCGGCGGATCGCCGAAGTCGATTGCCTCCTTTCCCTCGCCACGGTCGCTGCCGAGATGGGGTACGCGCGCCCGGAGGTGGATGGTTCGGAATGCATCGAGATCGAGGCGGGGCGTCACCCCATGCTGGATCGTTCCGAGGCGGTGGAGCGGTTTGTGCCGAACGACTCGCGCCTCGACATGGAGTCGGAGCAAGTTCTCCTGATCACCGGTCCGAACATGGGGGGTAAGTCGACTTACATCCGGCAAGTGGCGCTGCTGGTTCTCATGGCCCAAATGGGGTCCTATATCCCGGCGAGGCGGGCCCGAATCGGGTTGGTGGATCGGATCTTTTCGAGAGTGGGCGCAAGTGACAACCTCTTCGGGGGGCAATCCACTTTCATGGTGGAGATGAGCGAAACCGCCTCGATCCTGCGAAACGCAACCCCTAAGAGCCTGATAATTCTGGATGAGATTGGGCGTGGAACCGCGACCTACGATGGGATCAGCCTGGCCTGGGCGATTGTCGAACACCTACTCGAAATCGGACGGCGCGGTGTGAAGACCCTCTTCGCCACTCACTACCATGAAATGGCGGAATTGGAGGATCGTCACCCACGGGTCAAGAACCACCACGCGCTGGTGGCGGAGCGGGATGGGAAGGTGACCTTCCTGTACCAGATCGCGCCCGGGAGAAGCGACCACAGCTACGGCATCCATGTGGCGGAACTGGCGGGGATACCGAAGACAGTCACCCGTCGCGCGGCTCGGATCCTCGACCAACTGGAGTCGGGTGACTTCCATCGGCGCTCGCGAGCCGATTCGGGTGATGGAGGGATTCAGCTTTCGCTCTTCACTCTGGTGGATGAACAGCTTGCGGAGCACTTGCGCAAGCTCGCGCCCGAGGAGATGACCCCGGTGGAGGCGCTTCGAGTGTTGGATGAGTTGGTCCGCCGCGCGCGGGGGGAGGCCTGACCCGTTTACCGGGGACCAAGTGTGGAACCCGACCTACCCTTGCTCGCACATGAGTTGCACTCGCGGGCAGAGCCTGATTTCGGATTCGAACTCCGCTGCCCCGCATGGGAGCAAGCGGTCGGTGGACAGGACCGATCCCTCACGGTCGCGGCTCGGCTCGGTCGCGGCTCGGCTCGGTCGTAAGCGGGACCGAATGAATGCTTTAGCCTCGTCATGCGCGGCGCCTATCGGGGTGAATCCCCCACTCCTCCGGAACGCCATTGACCCACGCGCGCTAATCTCTCAGGATGCCGATGAGTCGCCCGTGTAATCCCATCCAAAGGAATTGCCATGACACAGTCACTCCATGCCCCCATGTCCGAGACCCACCCCGCGCGCTCCATCGCGCAAGGGGTCTGGCCGGTGATGTGCACCCCCTTCAAGGAGGATGGCTCGCTCGATCTCGAAAAAGTCCCCGAGCTGGTCGATTTCTATTTGAACGCGGGATGCGTGGGGGTCTTCCCGGTCGCGGGTTCCGGCGAGATGTTTCACCTCGCGCACGCGGAGCGTTGCGCGATGGCGCGCGCCACGGTCGAGGCGGTTGGAGGCCGGGCTCAGGTTCTCGCCTCGGGGAACTTCGGCGAAGACCTCGATGCCCAGGCCGAGGCGATCCGCCAAGTCGCCGACACCGGCGTGAATGCCGTGGTTCTGGTGCTCTCGATTGTCCCGCTCACCAAGTCACCCTGGGCCCACGAAGATCTGGTGGATCAGATCCTCCGGCTCTCGGAGAAAGTGAATTGCCGTCTGGGGATGTATGAGTGCCCCAGCCCGGAGCACCGTGTGCTCCGCCCGGAGGATGTAAAACGGATCGCGGCGAGTGGACGGTTCGATTTTCTCAAGGAAACCACCCAAGATCGGGATTGGGTGGCGGAAAAGGTGCGCGCCACGGATGGAACCCCAATGGCCCTTTACCCGGCGAGCCTCAAGGTCTTTACCGAACCCTGGATCGAGGGTGTGGGAGGGTACAACGGCATCATCGGGAACATCGTTCCGGAGGTTTTCGTGCGGATCAACCAACTCGCGGAGGGGAATCAGCCGTATTGCAGCCAGATTCGGGAACTCCTGTTCGAGATCGAGCGCCGTTTCCTCAATGAGCTTTACCCCGCCAGCGGCAAAGTACTTCTCAGGATGCGCGGGCTTTCGGTCGGAACCCGGGCGCGCGCCGGAAAGAACCCGGTGCTCTCCGAGGCGCAGCTCGCGGAGCTCGCACCCCTTAAAGAGTTGATCGATCAGGCGCTTACCCTGGGGGTGGCTTGAAAAGCTCCGTCATCCCCTCGGGGACCTCGATCTCCATCCGCAAGAGGGCCTGTGCGTAGGTCTTGCCCTGGGCATCCAGGCGAAGAGAGATGGAGCCGCCCCCACCGAGCGCCTTCCGGACCACGAAGTTGAGCGCCGCCAGGCTGGGGAGCTCATGACGCTCGACCGGGCCCTCCGCCAGCGGCCTCAGGTAGGAGGCGACTCGTTCGACCGTGAGCTGCTCCACAAGCAGCGGATACCACTCCTCGCGGCGCGCAATCACGCCGATGTTGACGGTATTCCCCTTGTCCCCGGAGCGTCCATGGGCGATGTCGTGGAGACGGACCTTCATGAGGCGAAGAACTCGACTTTCGGTCGGACACACCCGCGTGGAATCAGACCGGGCCAGTAAGCGACTCGTTTCGAGGCGCGCGGCCTTCCGGAGGCGAACCCGGTGGCTCCGGGAGGGCCGGTGAGGATCAGCGGGGCCATCTCGCGCCCCAGCCAGTCACAGGCGTCGCGGTCTTTCGAGCACGCCGCGATCCGCAAGATGACCTCCTCCGGTTCGATCCCATCGAAGGACAGGTCTCCATGGCAGGCCCCCGCCCCGATGCACTCAATCCGCCATTCGTCAAACTTGAGACCGACCTTCTGCTCGGTTCGCCTGCGAACCAGTTCCCCCGCCGCAAGGGCTTTGGCGCGGGCATCCGGCCAGGTGTAGGTCATTTCGCCGGACACCATCCATCCCGCCTCGTAGTAACAAGCCAGCTTCAACTCCTCCGGGGGGGGTCCCCCGCGCACACCGCTCACCTCGACTCGATTGTTTCCGAGGTCGTCAAGACGGATGCTGGTGAAATCCGCCGTACAATCGGGGGTGATGTACCGTTTGGGGTCTCCAATCTCGTAGACCAGCTGCTCTTTGATCACCGCGGGGCTGATCAGTCCCCCCAGGCTCGCATGTTTGGTGATCACCGCGCGAGAGGGATCCTCGATTTCCGCGATGGGGAACCCCAGCTTCTCGAGGTCGGGAACGGCGCGCCAGTCCCCTTGAAAGTTCCCGCCAGAGGCTTGCCCGCCGCACTCCAGGATGTGCCCGACCACGGTTCCCAATGCGCGGGAGTCCCAATCTCCAGGGGCCACGCCAAACTCATGGAGAAAGGGGGCCAGAAACAGGCTAGGATCACTGCAGCGTCCGGTCAGAACCACCTGCGCCCCTTGCCGTAGCGCCTCAACAATCGGCTCCACGCCGATGTAGGCGTGCGCTCCGGTGAGTCGCGGGAGGACCTCGGCGACCGAAAGCCCATCAGGTTCAAGGGGGCGAATCTTCTCGGCAAGTCCGCCACCCGAACCCAGTTCTTGAAAAAGGTCATCGCCGGAAACTTCCGCGATGCGCAAGGAGCGGATGCCCTGGCGACGGGCGGACTCGATGAGGGCCTGAGTGCAAGCGCGCGGGTTCGCCCCCCCGGCATTGGCGATGACCTTGATGTTCTTTTCGACAATCTCCGGGAGGAGCTCCCCGATGTCCGTCACAAAGTCGGTGGCGTATCCCGCGTTCGGGTCGCGGGCGCGTTGACGGTGCATGACGCTGAGCGTGACCTCGGCGAGATAATCCAGGACCAGGTAATCGATGGGGCCGGAACGCACCTGCAGCGCGGGGGCTTGCGGCCAATCGCCCCAAAAACCGCTTCCGCCGGCAATCCGGATCATGGCGCGCGCTACTCCCGGCGAGAGGGGCGCAGACCCTGGCGCTCCGCCAGGGACTTGGCGATCAGCACGCGCAAGATTTCGCTTGTCCCCTCGCCGATCTCGCAGAGCTTGGCATCCCGCATATAGCGCTCCACCCGGTAGTCCCGGAGATATCCATAACCGCCATGAATCTGAATCGCCTCCAGACACAGACGGGTGGCCATCTCGGAGGTGAAGAGCTTCGTGGTGATCGCCTCAAAAAAGATCGGTTTGCCCTGGTCGGCAAGGGTGGCGGCCTGGTTCAACATCAGCCGTCCGGCCTCGATCTGGGTGGCCATGTCGGCGAGCTTGGCCTGGATCGCCTGGAAATTCGCAATGGGTTGGCCGAAGGCGATCCGCTGGTGGGCGTAGCGGAGGCTTTCCTCCAGCGCCCCGCGCGCCAGTCCGAGGGAGATGGCCGAGATCATGATCCGACCACGCTCCAGGACCTTCATGCAGACCGGAAAGGCTTCATCCACGTCTCCAATCAATTGGTCGGCGGGAACACGGACCTGGTCGAGATGGACCGAGACCGTGTCGGAGGAGCGCATCCCGAGCTTTTCCTCCGGCGCGCCGGTGGAGAGTCCCGGGGACCCGCGTTCAACCAGGAACGCGCTGATACCGTTCTTACTCTTTTGAGGAGAGGTGACCGCGGTGACCACATAGACCCCCGCGCGGTCCCCGTTGGTGATGAATTGCTTGGACCCGCTCAGGACCCAGTGGTCGCCCTCTCGCACCGCGCGGGTTTTCAGAGCGGCGGCGTCCGTACCGGACCCGGGTTCGGTGAGGCACCAGCTCCCGATCTGCTCCCCGGAGGCAAGCCGTGGAAGGTAGCGGCGTTTCTGCTCCTGGCTCGCGGCGAGACACAAGTGCTGGCAACACAAGCCGTTATGGGCCTCGACCGCAAGCGCCAAGCCGCCATCATGGCGCGCCAAGCCCTCCAGGATGGTGGCGAAGGCCAAGTACCCGCTCCCGGCGCCGCCAAACTCCTCGGGAACCAGGATGCCCATGAATCCCTGCTCCCCCATGAGTCGGATCATTTTGTCGGGATAGCGGGCCTCGCGATCCCAGTCTTCGGCGTACGGCGCCACATGCTCCGCCGCGAAGCGCTCCACCGCCTCGCGGAGTGTCACCATTTCCTCGGGGAGGGAAAAATCCATTCCACACCGCCTTCCTTCCAATAGGACAACGTCGCTCAAAGCGGGTTGATTATTCGGGAGGCCGCCGCACTTCGCAATGGGACAGCCGAAAGGCCCGACCCGGCCAGGGTGGGAACCACCTTCCCACACCCAGGAAGCGGTGTGATAATCAAAATCAATCGGAAAGAACCGGAGAGATTGCCATGCCCCTAGTGGAATACAGTTGCGAGAAATGCTCGACCCTCTTTGAGATCCTCCAAGGGGTCACTCAAGATGCCGAAGAGGCGGTGTGCCCCAGCTGCGGGAGCAAGAAGGTTCAGAAGGCTCTCAGCACCTTCCGGGCCGCCACGGCGGGAGGGTCAAGCGCCAAGGATTCCTTCACCCCGGCCGCAACCCGCTGCAGCCCCGGTTGCGCCTGCCATAACTGAAGTGCGAATCGGGGTCCTTTCCGACACCCATGTTCCCAGTGTGTGCCGTGTCATGCCGGATGCGGTGTGGCGGGCGTTGGACGGCTGCGAGACAGTCCTGCACGCCGGGGATTTCGACAGCTGGGAAACCTACTGCGAGTTCAAGAAGCGCTTCCCGGTTTTCGGCGTGATTGGAAACCGGGACTCATTTGGGGTGAGCGAGGAGGTTCCGGAGCGGCGGATTGTGGAGCTCGGTTCCTTTCGGATCGGGATGACCCATGGCTCCGGTCCGCGAGCGGGGCTTCCCGGCCGGGTTCGGGCTGCTTGGAGCGGGGCCGCGGACCTGGTCATCTTCGGTCACTCCCACGAGGTGGGGATCCATGACATCAACGGTCTCCGCCTGCTCAATCCCGGTTCGGCCACCGATGTCTGCACGGCGGACCGTCAGACCCTCGCGTACCTCGACCTCGAGGACACAATCCGCATCACGATTCACGAAATGACCCTTTGAAGGATCGACCGCCCCATGATCCATCTCGCCATGAAAACCATCCGCCTAGTCTGCGCCGTGATCTTGATCCTTATCGGGATCATTAGCGGGTTCATTCCGATCCTTCAAGGCTGGATCTTTATTGTGGCGGGCTTGGCGCTGCTGGGGTACAAGCCACACCACATCAAGGCCAAATGGAATGAGCTCAAGGCTTGGTGGCGGGGACGGAAGGCCGATCCCTCCGAGGAGCTGGACTGAAAGGCGCGAAGTGGTCTGCCGCCTGCTGCGACTCAGCGGAATGGATTTTCCTCGCGGGGGGGCGCAACTCCACCGCATGGAGCTCGACAAGCGGGGCGCGGGGCTTCGCCTGCGCCAAGGAGCGACCAAGGGCTGGGTGCAAGCGGCTCTTCAAGTGGCCCCGTTCCACCGCGCGATCCCCTCTTGGAATATCCGTCAACCTCCCGGAACCGGGGCGCGGGTGGAAATCCGGGCGGTGGACGAGGACGAGAAACGGACCCCCTGGCTCCACTTGGACATGTCCCTCAAGCCAGGGGGGGCGAAGCATTCCCGATTCTGGACCTGGCGCATCGATGAGCTTCGTTCCGAAAAGCTCCTGTTCGATTGCGAGGTCCGCATCTCTTTCAGCCGAACGAATTTGGAGACCGATTCCCCCACACTGGATTGCTTCTATCTCGCCACGCAGACCTTGCGACGAGCGGACAAGAACCGTGGAATGGCCCCTCCGGATCCCGCGCCCACGCTCCAGGTCCCGTTTCTCAATCAATACGAGGCCGATGCGGAAATCGGGGCGCGCATCTGTTCGGCAACCTCCTCCGCGATGGCGCTCCGCGCGCTGGGGGTCGAGGTCTCCCCCTCCGAACTCGCTCGGCCGGCCTACCATCCCGGGCATGACCTTTATGGCATCTGGCCGCTCGCGATCCAGGCCGCCTATCAGAAAGGGGTCCGAGGCTGGGTTGAGATCTTCTCCGATTGGAGGAAACCGATCCGGCTCCTCCGCAAGGGAGTTCCGATCGTGGCCTCCGTTGCCTTCCGCGACGAGGAATTGAGGCACCCCCCGTATCCGTCGACCGATGGGCATTTGGTGGTTCTACTCGGCGTGGCTGAAGGCGAGAAAATCCTCACCCACGACCCACGCTTGCCGGAGGATGTCGGAGCTTTCCTGCGGTGGGACTGGCGCGACTTCAGCGCGGCCTGGTTCGGGCATGGCGGGGTGGGGTATGTGTATGAGGGACGAGTTCGCTGAGGGGGCGATGTCCCACTTGGAGGGAGCCTCGGCCAAGGGTAGCATCGGGTCTTTCCCAGCCGCGAGGAGGCGTCGTTCACCCGTTCATGGACATTTCCCCGAACACCCCAAGCGCTAGCGGGGCGCCGAACTACGACAACAGCGGCCACCATCTGCACCGTCGCTTCGGGCTGCTCCAAGCCACCGCCCTCAACATGTCCAACATGGTGGGTGTGGGGCCGTTCATCACCATTCCCTTGCTCATGTCGGCCATGGGCGGCCCGCAAGCGATGCTGGGTTGGTTCTGCGCGATGCTCATATGCATCCCGGACAGCTTGGTTTGGAGCGAGCTCGGAGCGGCCATGCCGGGGTCGGGTGGGACCTATGTGTACCTCCGCGAAGGTTTCGGACGTCACACCTGGGGCCGCCTGATGGCCTTCCTGTTCATTTGGCAGTTCATGCTGAGCGGGCCGATGGAGATCGCCTCCGGGTATATCGGATTCGGGAAATACATGGCCTACATCTGGCCGGGCATGACCGAAACCCATGTCAAGATCGCCGCCATGGGGGTGGGGCTGCTCACAATTGCCATGCTCTACCGACGGATCGGGACCATCGGCAAGCTCACTGTGAGCCTGTGGGTCGGCATGCTGATCACCACGGGGCTTGTGGTTGTGAGCGGGGTCACCCACTTCGATCCGAAGGTGGCCTTCGATTTTCCCCCGGATGCCTTCCACTTCTCGCTCGGCTTCTTCATGGGACTCGGCGCCGCCGCGCGGGTGGGGATTTACGATTACCTGGGGTATTACGATGTCTGCTATATCGGCGACGAGGTGCGAGACCCGGGGCGGGTGATTCCGCGCTCGGTTCTGTTCTCGCTGATCGCGGTGGCGGGGATTTATCTGGTCATGAATCTTTCCCTCGTGGGGTTCATCCCCTGGCGCGAGTTTGTCCCCGCGGACGAGAAGCCCGAGATCGCCAACTTTGTTTTCTCGATCTTCATGGAGCGCATCCATGGATCCGGTTTCGCCACGGTTTTCACGCTGATGATTCTCTGGACCACCTTTGCGTCCGTGTTCGCGTTGATGCTCGGCTACTCGCGGATTCCCTACGCCGCCGCCAAGGATGGGGTCTTCTTCCGGGTTTTCGAGAACCTCCATCCGACCAAGGATTTTCCCCATCTCTCCCTGCTCTTGATCGGAGGAATCGCGATCTTGGCGTGTTTCTTCTCCCTGGGGACCGTGATTGAGATTCTGCTCGCCACCCGGATTCTGATCCAGTTCATCGGCCAGATCGGCGCGCTGATCCTGCTTCGACGCCACGCGCCGGGGATGGTCCGGCCCTACAAGATGTGGCTCTATCCCCTGCCCTGTGTGATTGCGTTTCTCGGTTGGGCGTTTGTGTTCCTCACCTCGCCGAAAGCGATTGTCTATTTCAGCCTGTTGACCTTGGTCCTCGGGATTGGCGCCTACTTTCTGTGGGCTCGGAACACGAGCCAGTGGCCGTTTGAAGCAAACACCCCCAAGGAGGCCTGACTTCGATGTGGTTTCCAGCCCCTCTCATCCCTCTGGCGCTGTTCGTCGGTCTCTTCATCCCTTTCGCCTCGGAGGCAGAATCCATGAAAAGCGATGTCGGTGGGTATTACCCGTTTCTCAAAGCCCACGCGGACGCGAGCGACTTCCCGCTTTCGCTGCTCTCGCGCCCCTGGCCGGATCCGGAGCAGTGGCGGATCGCCGGGCGCGCGAAGATGCAGGAGCTGCTGGCCTATTCGCCGGAGGCCACGCCACTCGATCCCGAAATCCTCTCGACAACCGAGGAGGAGGGTTACACCCGTCACTGGGTGCGTTACACGGTGGCCCCGGGTCGTAAGACCGAGGCGTACCTTCTGATTCCGAAAGGTCTCTCCGGCAGGACCCGCGCGGTGGTCGCGCTCCATTGTCACAGCGGATTCTATTATTCAGGCAAGGAGAAGATCTCGGATTCCGGGAGTCGCGCGAAACCGTTGACGGACCTTGTCGAACGGACTTATGGGGGACGGTATTGGGCGGACGAGCTGGCTCGTCGCGGGTATGTGGTTCTGGTCCCGGACTGTTTCTATTTCGGCTCGCAACGTCTCGACCCCAACGAGACCGCCGAAGATTTCACGCGGGATCTTGCGGGCCTTGCGGAGGGGAGCGAGGAGTACATCAAGGCCTATAACAGTATTGCGAGCAAGCACGAGTCCTTGATCGCCAAGACCATCTTCGCCGCCGGGACCACCTGGCCGGGCATTATGTTCAGCGATGACCGTGCGAGCCTGTCGTATCTGCTCACTCGGCCCGAGGTGGACCCCGAGCGGGTGGGATGCATCGGACTATCCATCGGCGGGTATCGCTCGGCGCATCTGTTTGGTCTCGATCCGAGGATCAAGGTGGGGGTGGTGGCGGGTTGGATGACCACCTTTTCGGCGCTCCTGTTCGATCACCTGCATTCGCACACCTGGATGCTGTACATCCCGCGCGAGCATGAGTTCCTCGACCTGCCGGATGTGGCCTCGCTGAACGCGCCGCGAGCGCTGATGGTGATCAACTGCTCGCGGGATTCGCTGTTCACCCTGGAGGGGATGCGGGCGGCGGAGAAGAAATTGGCCGCAATCTACGCGCGCCTCGGCGCTCCGGAGAACTTCAAGTGCAATTATTATGATGTGCCGCACTGCCTCAATGTGGAGATGCAGGAGGACGCCTTCGAGTGGCTGGAGAGGGGGTTGCGATAAGGTCTGGGCAAGGGCATGCCAAGTCTCTTCCGTTTCCTGGTACATTACCCGCAACGGAGGATTGACCGATGACCGAGCTTCTTGAGAAAGCCCTCGCGGAGGTTGAACGCCTCCCGGACTCTGAGCAGGATGCCATCGCCGCCCTGATTCTGGAGGAGCTGGCCGACGAGGAGCGCTGGGGAGAGGCCTTTGCACGATCCCAGGACGCGCTCGCGAGAATGGCGGCGAAGGCGGAGGAGGATTTCAATGCGGGGCGGGTGGTCAGGAAAGGGTTTGATGAGATTTGAACTCTTTCCTGACCGATGAGTTCCTGAATTGTTTTGCGGGACTCCCCAACCATGTCAAGGCTCAAGCCCGAAGGTGCCACCAACTCTGGAGGTCAGATCCTTACCACCCGAGCCTCCATTTCAAGAAGGTCCATGACCATCCGAGTGTATACTCTGTCCGTGTGGGCAAGGGTTGGCGTGCGCATGGCCTCATGCGACAAGACGCGCTAGTGTGGTTCTGGATAGGCTCACACTCGGATTACGACCACAGGCTGAACCAATTGTAGTTGACGGTAATCATGGGCGTGAGCACCGTCTCATTCATGCACGTACGCCCAATCACCGATACGCTCAAACGAGCCACCGAACGCTTTCCTGGGACAAGGGATGTTCGGGAGATCGATGAATTCATCAAGATTGAACGCGACCAGATGCCGCGTGCCTAGTGTTCATTCCGCAGATCACTCCGCATCCCGGCGCTGAGGTCAGTCCACCACAACCCACCCCCGCGCGAGTCGAGTCCACCCTCCCCCTTCCACGCCCCGCCCGCTATCATTCCCCATTCTCCAAGGGGGTCAACGCTCCATGAACGGCAAGGAACTCAAGGAAGCATTGCGCGCCGGGCGGAATGTCTATGGCACGGCGGTGGTTTCGACCTCGCCGCACTGGCCCGGGATGATCGCCCGAAGCGGAGTGGACTTTGTGTTCCTCGACACCGAACACATCCCCCTCGATCGCGTGGAGCTTTCCTGGATGTGCCAGACCTTCACAGCCCTCGGCATCGCCCCGATCGTGCGCATCCCCGAACCGGAACCGTATGGGGCCTGTGTCGCGCAGGATGCCGGCGCGGCGGGGATTGTCGCGCCTTACATGGAGACCCTCGAGCAGGTGCGGGATTTGCGCGGCGCGGTCAAACTCCGCCCCCTCAAGGGCCGGCGGCTCAACGATCACCTCCAGGGTCGCGCCTTGCTGGAGGATGACCTCCTCGAAAACATCCGCAAGCGCAACGAGTCCAAACTGCTCATCATCAACATCGAAAGCGCCCCGGCGCTCGCGGCCCTGGATCAGATTTTGGCCGAGCCGGACATCGATGTCCTATTGGTCGGCCCGCATGACCTGTCTTTCAATCTCGGGGTGCCCGAGCAGTGGGACCACCCCAAGTTCCAGGGGGCCATCGAGACCATCATCAAGAAAGGGCGCGCCGCCGGGGTGGGGGTCGGCATCCATTTCTCCTGGAAGATCGAGTATGAGCTCAAGTGGGCCCAGCTCGGGGCGAACTTCCTGCTTCACAGCAGTGACATTTCCCTGGTGGAACGAAGCCTACTGGAGGACTTCGCGTTGTTCCGGAAGACCTTGGGGGAGACTGAGGGCGCGGCCGCCCGTGGCCGAGGCGAGGGAGTGGTGATTTAGGGCGACTCCGTAACCTGTTGATGCGGGGGCATGAATACATTAATATGCTTTTATGAGAACCACACTGGACCTCCCCGACGAAGTCCTTCGGCGCGCTAAGATCGCCGCCGTGGAACGCGGCACCACTTTGCGTGAGATTGTCAGGCAGGCATTGACACATGAGCTTGGGTTGGCTGATGAGGCGCCCACCCCTCGGAAGCGGACCGCCTTTCCCATCTTCGACTCGAAAGCTCCCAGATCGTTGGTCCTGGGCGCGGCGGACTTTTCAATTCTGGAATTCGAGGAAGATGCCCGCCGCCATGGCCTCGGTTCTTGATGTCAACGTCCTGGTGGCGCTCCTCCACGCGCGTCACCACCACTCGGGGAAGGCTATCCAATGGCTTGAACGGCAGGCCGCCGGGTCGGTGCTGATCTGCCGTGTCGCCCAGATGGGCGCGCTGCGACTCCTCACCCAGGTGGCGATGATGAAGGAGGATGCGCTTTCGGCCGCGGAGTTCTGGGAAGGATGGGAACAGATCATGGCGGACGAGCGATTCGCCTTCACCGATGAGCCGGAGGGATTCGAGCGGGTTTGGCGGGAACTGACGCGCCCCCTTCCCAAAGGGCGCTGTGTTGAAACCGACGCGTACTTCGCCGCGTTCGCTCGATCTGGGGGTTGGACCTTGGTCACATTCGACCGTGGTTTTGAGCGGTTCTCTCAAACGCGCTCATTGATCCTTCACTGACCCTGAGATCGGACTTCGGTGAAATCCTCTTTCCGAACCCGCCGTCGTTCCGTTCCGGCGGAAAGCGGGTTAAGCTCCGCGAGTGGGTCCAGGCCGGGTGGTGGAATGGCAGACACGGGGGACTTAAAATCCCTTTCTGGCAACAGAGTGTGGGTTCAACTCCCACCCCGGCCACCATGCAGAATCCCCAATGTTTACGGGGGTTTCGTGCAACTCAAGCAGCTCTTTTAACCTTCCAGGTTTCAATACCTATATGACTTTCCGTACGGATGGAGTATGGTATCCTTCATCGGCTGAACCGGTGTGATTCCAAGGATTGAGACATGCCGCGGTTAACGGAGCAGGAGAAGCAGGAGGTCATTCGGTTCTTGGAGGCGGACAAACCGCTGCCGGACAGGTACCGCTTTCTCCTGTTCGAGGAGAAGCGCGAGGTGGAGTTGGTCTGGAACGGGAAGACCAACGAGGTGTGCGGCGTGGTCCTGCCCTTCCAGGTGATCGAGCAGGTGGATGAGCCGCGTGTGGAAACCGACTCCGGCTCCCCCTTGTCAGAAGAAGGACGATTGGAAACCCCCTCCGACTCCCCCTTGTCAGGTGGAGGAGAGGACTTCCCCCCTGATAAGGGGGGGCAGGGGGGTTTGAGCGACCACGCGGGTTTGAGCGATCAGGCAGGGGTGGATATGAGGGGCGGGTACGTCCCCTACGACAAGTCCCTTACCGAGAAGGCCCGTGAGAACCGCAAGAACCCCAGTCCCGCTGAGAAAAGATTCTGGTTTGAGGTGCTCCAAGAGAGGCAACTGGCCGGCCTCAAGTTCACGCGCCAAAAACCACTGGATCGGTTTATTGTTGATTTCTATTGCGCCGAGCTGATGCTGGCGATTGAGATTGACGGCGATAGCCATGGGGAGCAGGAGGACTACGACAGGCAACGCTCGGCCAGGCTGAATGACCTTGGGATCGAAGTCATTCGATATTTCAACAAGGATGTGATGGATAACCTTGAAGGAGTGTATTCGGATGTGCTGGAGAGGATTAAGGATAGAAGGCAAAGCCTTCGTCCCCCCGCCCTCCCACCCCCCCCTAAATCCCCCTTATCAGGGGGACTTCCGAGGGTGGCCGTCAAGCTCACCGATTTCTCGGTCTTCTATTCACAAGACTCGGTTGCCGCCGTGGAGGCCACCCTCAAGGACAAGGCCAGCAAGATCGTGGTGGAACGAGGTCAGATCGTGAAAGTGACAAAAGACTCGAAGGGGATTGTCAAGCGAGAGGCGCTCACCAAACACTGGACGGACTGGATCGATTACTGGGCGGTCGATTTCAACTTCGAGAGCAAGCGCGAGATCATCCGGGTGGCCAAACAGCCTGCCCGCCAGAGCACCATGCCGGGGACCGCGCGACCTGAACAGATGGAGTTCCCCGAATACGAGGAAGTCTGGACCGGGGATTACATCTTCGAGAACGAATGGCAATCCTTCCGCACCAAGAAGGATCGCTCGATTGAACTCCAGAGCGCATTCCACGAATGCACTCCCGGACGGCGCAAGTTGGCGGTTAAGGTTGTGGACATCTTCGGCAACGACACCATGACAATTGTGGAGGTGAAGGTTTGAAACCCCAGGAACACCTCGACACGGAAAGAGAGCTTATCCGGCGCACCGTGCTGCTCCACTACCCGAATGTGCAGGGCATATACCGATTCGGGTCAAGCGCCGAGGGGGATGAGTGGCCGGAAAGCGATGTGGATCTCGCCTTGCTTTTGCCGGAGGAGGAGGCGACGAGGGAAACGAACCTTCCCCTGAGCGAGTGCCGCTTTGAGCTGGAAACGGTCCTGTCGAAACCGGTGGATTTGCTGAACGCCAGACGGGTGTCCACCGTGTTCCAAGTGGCCATCATCGGCGGCGATCTGGTTCACCGCGCGGATCGCCGCGCGGTCGATGAATTTGAAATGATGGTCCTTTCTTACTATCAAAAGTTGAACGATGAACGTTCTGATATCCTGAAAGCCTTTCAAGAGACCGGGAGGGCCTATGCGGTATGAATGACATCGTCATCAACAAAATCCAGAGCATTCAGCGCTGTGTGGAGCGCGCCCGACAGGAGTACCGATCGGCTCCCGAGGAGTTTGAAACCAACGACACCGCGCAAGACGCGGCGCTGCTGAATGTGTTGCGGGCTTGCGAGCAGGCGATTGAATTGGCCAACCACCTGATCAGAGCCGGCAAGATGGGCATCCCGACCTCAAGCGCCGAGAGTTTCGATTTGCTCCAGGCGCGGGGCGTGATCGACAGGGAATTGGCGGAGAAGCTCAAGAGGATGGTTCATTTCCGCAATATCGCGGTCCATCAGTATGAGCGATTGGATATGGAGGTCCTCAGATCGGTTATCGTTTCGGATCTGGACCACATCGTGGAATTCGGCGATCACGCGAGGGAGTTCTTCAGTGGCCCTCCATCCTAGCTTTCCCGAGTCTCCCCACGCCATCCTCGACCCGGCCATGCGCTGGTTTCCGGCGGATGAGGCGTTGCGGGACTCCACGATGGAAAAGCTCATGCCACCCCTTGTTCCCCAGCTTCGCAAGAAGGTGAAGCAATGGCGGGACAGCGGGTATGTCGGGGCGACCGACACAAGTAAGAGCCTGCTCAACTGGTGGTTCAACACCCCGCATCTACTCCCCTCTCCCTCCGGGAGAGGGGTTGGGGGTGAGGGTCTGGAGGAGTTCCGGTACTACTTCGCCCAACGCGAGGCGCTGGAAACCGTCATTTTTCTTTATGACGTGGTCCGAGCTCAGGACAAGTTCGACCTCATGCGTTTTGACAGCTCCGGCGCGGTGTCGGCGGGAATGTTCAATGAGACATGGCGGCGCTTTGTGGTGAAGATGGCGACCGGTTCGGGCAAGACCAAGGTGTTGCGGCTCGTCAGCGGTTACGACGTGTTGTACCCCAAGGTCAAGGAGTTTGTACGGGAGCAATTGTTTGACCGACCGGTTGATCTTGAAAGCCCAAACACGCTGCGGAACCTCTCTGAATTGGCTGCAACAAAGACCCTCATCGAGGCTTTCAAGAGGGCGATCAATGCTCTTACCGTGCAGGACCGAGGCGATGCGGAAATCAGGGACACGATCAAGTTGCGGTACACTCGCCCCTATGTGGACAAAGATCAGGCCTACCTCGTTCCGAAAAAGAGCGTCTTTAATCGCATCATCGGCGACAGTCATTTTGAACTGCTGTTCGCCCGCTTCCTGGAAGATTGTGAAGACGTGGTGGCGCACGCGAAGAATTTCAGGTGGGTGCATTTCAAATTGGATTACGTGAACGCCGATGGCGACATCTCGAACTACCAGCCCGATTTCTTCGTCAAGGTCTCGGACAAGGAGATCTTTATCGTCGAAACCAAGGGCCGGGAAGACCTGGACGTTCCCCTCAAGATGGAACGACTCCGACAATGGTGCGAGGACATCAATCGGGTCCAATCGGCTGTTCGGTATGATTTTGTCTATGTGGACGAAGAGGGCTTCGAGAAATATAGGCCCACGTCTTTTCAACAGCTTGTTGAAGGCTTTCGAGAATACAAAGAGATGTGCCGAATAACCAACAATTCGAGGTTCGACCCATGATCATCCCCAACCGCGCCGTTCAGATCCTCCTTGGAGTTACCCTGCTCGCGTCCTTCGCCCACGCGCAAGCGGACAAGATTGTCCCTGGCGCGACCTACATCCGCGACGCCACCATGACCACCCGGGATGGGGTCATCCTGGTCATGGACATCATCCTCCCCAAGGGCGATGGGCCGTTCCCGGTCATGCTCTGGCGCAACCCCTACAACAAGGATGGGGTCACCAACGGCGAGGCGCGCCAGTTTGTGGAGGCCGGTTACGCCGCGGTCTCACAGGACACTCGCGGACGCTTTAAGTCCCAAGGGGTTTGGGACGCCTTCCGGTATGAACGCAACGACGGCTACGACACCCACGAATGGATCTCGAAACAGCCCTGGTGCAACGGCTCGATCGGAACCGCGGGCGGCTCCTACCTGGGATTCACTCAATGCATCAGTGGCCCGGAAGCCCATCCCGCGCTCAAGGCGATGGTCCCGGAAGTCCCCTGGGGCAACACCTATCGGGATTGTCTGTACTGGGGGGGCGCCTTTCGTTTGCTGCTCGCCACCTTTTGGGGGTCCACTCAACAACTCGCCGATGTCGGCAAACCGATGCCGGACTTCTCGGACGGCAAACTCTTCCGCTACCTCCCGCTGCGCACTTGGGACGACTGTATCGGCGAGCCGGTTCCATACCTGCGCGACTGGGTCGCGCATCCCACTCACGACGCGTATTGGAGGGACCACGAGGTCGGGGACCGCATCGAGAACCTCCGCTGCGCCGCGCTCTATATCGGCGGCTGGTTCGACATCTTCAATCGCGGGGTCCTGGAATACTGGTCAGCAGCTCGGACAAGGGCCAAGGACCCCGAGGCGCGCGAGAAACAGTTCCTGATCATGGGTCCCTGGGCGCATGGCGGAACGGTGGAGGATGGAAAGGTCGGCGACCTGAATTTCGGGCCACAATCCAACCTCAAGAAGACGCGCACGCGGATGGCCTTCCTGGATGAATATGTTCGCGGCATGGACACCGGATTCAGCCAGCGCGCCCCGCTTCAGATCTTTGTGATGGGGGCCAATCGCTGGCGGGACGAGCACGAGTGGCCGCTGGCTCGGACTCAATATAAGAATCTGTACCTTCAGGGCGAGGGTCCCGCGAACACGGCGGAGGGAAGAGGCAAGCTCGATTGGTCGGCGCCGATCGAAGAGGGCCGCACGGACACTTATGTTTATGATCCCGAGAACCCGGTCCCCACGCATGGCGGCCCCTTGCTGTGGGTGACCGCCGGACCGAGGGATCAGTCCGCCGCCGAAAGACGTCCGGATGTGCTGGTGTATACGAGCGATGTGCTGACCGAGACCCTGGAGGTCACCGGCCCGGTGAGGTTGGTCTTGCACGCCGCCTCCAGCGCTCGGGACACCGATTGGACCGCGAAGTTGCTCGATGTCTTTCCGACCGAGGACGGCAAGGGGGTCCCCTATGGGATCGCCGAAGGGATTCTGCGCGCGCGCTTCCGGGAGTCCGACACGAAGACCAGCCTGATCGAGCCGGGCAAGGTGTATGAGTACACGATGGATCTCGGACCGACCAGCAACGCCTTTGTTCCGGGCCACCGAATTCGTCTGGAGGTCTCAAGCAGCAACTTCCCGCGCTTTGACCGGAACCCCAACACGGGGCACGATTTCGGCGCGGACGCCGAGACGGTCAAGGCCGAACAAACGGTCTATCGAGATCGCGCGCGACCCTCGCACTTGGTCTTGCCGGTGATCGGGAATTGAAGGGGGGCGCACGGTCCCCTGGAACGACCCGATGCTCAGTTCGTTCCCCCAGGCGTCCTGGCTGAAGGCGTACTCCTCGCCCCCCTCGTCGTTCAACACCACGTACAGGTTCCCCACCGCGTCGTACACATACACATAATCGTAGGTCGCGTTGGGGGTGGCGTCGTTGTCGGTGTGGCGATAGGCGCGTTTGCCCAGCAGGTTGCCCACCAGCCCCGGCCTGAACCCAAACCGCTGGCGCGTGATTCCTATCTCGCGCCGGGGGAAATGGAGATGAGAATCGCCGGGCGCCTTGTGCCGAGAACGGATTCTCGGCACAGCCTGAGGGTCGTTGGCGTCAAACGCCCCGCCTGCGGTGTCGTAGCGCTCGTCCACGCGCAGCGTTCCACGTGTGGGCGCGAACTCCACGCTAATCACGCATCGCCTCCAACTGAATGACAACGTCTTTCAAACGTTGTGAGATATCCGACGTCCACTCCCCATGGCTTTCTAGAGATCGATAATACTGGAGCATAGTATTGATAAAGTAATTCCTAATGCGGCCCTTTCCAAGACGATGGGTGACATAATCAAGCAAATCAATTTCATACAGTGGATAATTGGACAAGGCTCCAACTAACCAAACACCAGCCAAGAAGACACCCTTTTCCTTGTCTCGTCTATACAAACCTATCATCTTATCATCCACCGAACTGTCTTTGCTCAAAGCGTCGATACCGTTCTTAATGGTTGTTCTCATATCCCAGCGCATAAAGGCCAGGGCAAAACACAACCCCCCTGATTTCAACATTCTGCGGTTCCTTCTTTCTTGTGTTACCCCCTTCGGAACTGCTCGTGCTGATAGGTTGGAGACGCTCATGTGACGCAATGCATGACTCAACTACGCCCCATTCCGGTTACAGCACCTCAGATGGGGCGGGAGTAACATCTCCATCATCGATGGTGTGATGACAAAAATCGGAAAAAAGCCCCCTCCGCCTCCTTCTATCGGTCGCGAGACTGGAGGAGGAACTCCTGGAGGAGGTAGATCAATGGAGCCACCACCACCTCCTTCGCCCATGCACACCATCATACACTCTGCAAATATTGCACCGGGCGAGCGGGAGTCGTTGCACACAAACTTCTTAACAGTAGACCACACCGCACACAATCCAGTACACAATCCCTCCTGGGTAAGACGTCCATCAGGATCATAACCATTTGGGGGAGAGTTACGAACAGACACATATTGCTGTTCGACTTGAACTGGAAGCGGAGTGCGCGACACCCACCTCCCCACTCCGCTCTCATACCACCGGTGATGGAAGAAATAGAGGCCCGTGAACGGGTCGATCCATTTCCCGGTCTGGTGTTCGCTCACCCCGTAGGTCCGCGCGCTGCTCCAGGCGGTGCCGTAGAACGACCCGATGCTCAGTTCGTTCCCCCAGGCGTCCTGGCTGAAGGCGTACTCCTCGCCCCCCTCGTCGTTCAACAGCAGGTACAGGTTCCCCACCGCGTCGTACACATACACATAATCGTAGGTCGCGTTGGGGGTGGCGTCGTTGTCGGTGTGGCGATAGGCGCGTTTGCCCAGCAGGTTGCCCACCAGCCCCGGCGAATGCGTGTTCACCTCCAGCGTCCTCCAGGGGTCGTTGGCGTCAATCGAGCCGCCCCCGGTGTCATAGCGCTCGTCCACGCGCAAGAGGTTGAGGCCGTCGTACTCGTAGCGCTTCCAGGAGGTGATCGTGGTGGAGACCGTCGGGCTGTACTCGATCCGGTCGGAGAGCGCGCTGTCGCACGACAGGCAGTAGCGGTACTCGACCTTGCCCGCGTAGGTGTCGGAGGTCCCGGTGAACTTCTCCGCCTTGGTCATCTGATCCCTCGGATTCCAGGAATACACCCACTTCTCCTGCTTCACGCTCGCACTGTTCTGCTTCTCGGCGATGGTCAGGTTGCCGTTGTCGTCGTAAGTGTACAACCACTAAGCCACAATGGGAAGTATACGCATTGCCTCACCTAAAAAGTATCTGAAACCGATTCGTTGCCTCAAAAGAAAAAGTATTTGAACGTGGCCCCTGGGAAAGGGGGGGTCAGGATGAAGATTGCGATGAGTGAGAGGCGGATATTGGTGAAGAATCATGCGCGGGAGTACCAGGGGGCTAGGAAGAGGGAAAAGGGTCGGATCCTGGATCTGCTTGTGTGTGCGACGGGTTACAAGCGGGGGTATGCGGCGCGTCTGCTGCGAAGCCATGGACGGCAGATCCAGGTGAGGCCTGGGGTTGTGGCGCGAGTGGATGCGGGGTTGAAGGAGAAGCGGGGACGTGGACGTGAGTACGGGGTGGAGGTGGTGGAGGCGTTAAAGCGGATGTGGGAGTGCCTGGACTATATGTGTGGGAAACGGTTGCGAGGGGCGATCCCGGTGGCGTTGGAATCGCTGGAGCGGCACGGGGAGTTGGAAGTGAGCGCGGAGGTGCGGAGGAAGTTGTTGAAGATCAGCGGAGCGACGATCGACCGGCTATTGCGAAGGGAGCGGGAGCGAATCGCGCTGAAGCATCGTGGGGGGACGAAGCCGGGGACGCTGTTGAAATCGCAGATTCCGGTGCGGACGTTCGCGGAGTGGGACGAGTGTCAGGTGGGGTTCGTGGAGATCGACCTGGTGGGTCATGATGGAGGTTCGAGCCAGGGGGAGTATGCGCAGACGCTGGATGTGACGGATGTTCACACGGGGTGGTCGGAGCAGCGGGCGGTGCTGTGCAAGGCGCAGCGCTGGGTGTTCGAGGCGTTGCGGGAGGTGCGCGCGCGTCTCCCGTTTCCGCTGTTGGGGATTGATTCGGACAATGGAGGGGAGTTCATCAACCAGGCGCTGTTAACCTATTGCCGGGAGGAGAAGATCACGTTCACGCGCGCGCGGGCGGAGCGGAAGAACGACACCTGTTACGTGGAGCAGAAGAACTACTCGATTGTGCGGCGGGGGGTGGGTTACGGGAGGTATGTGGGGTCGGCGGCGGTGGCGGAACTGAACCGGCTGTATGGGTTGTTGCGGCTGCGGACGAACTTCTTCCTGCCCTCGATGAAACTGATCGAGAAACGGCGTTGCGGCAGCCGGGTGCACAAGCGCTATGATGAACCGCGGACCCCCTGCCGGCGCATCCTGGAGTCGGAGAGTGTGTCGGAGGCGGTCAAACGGGGATTGCGTCGTCAACTTCGAGGCCTGAATCTGATGGAATTGGACCGCGCGATCCGTGAGAGTCAATCTCGCTTGGAGAAGCACGTCCGTCCGGTCCGAATGGGGCGGCCCCCCGACCAGCGCTCGGTCCCAGCAGAGGATGCGGAAGCTCGCCAGCTCGAGGGAGCCCAGAATGAGTTTTTTGAGGGATGGGCGAATGCTCGGGTATGTCCCCCGAAAAACGGAAAGGCGGGAAAGCACCTCCCGCCCTTCAAGCGACATACCGTCGCACCCGCCCCAGATTATCCCTTGGCCGGTTGCTCTCCAGCAGAGCCGACCTCCGTTTCATCTGGTAAGCGGAACTCTAACAGAGATTCTTCCAAAACCCCATAGAAAGGAGGAAAGTTTCAGATACTTTTTTCGTGAGGCAACGAATCACCCCTTCGAATCCTTTTTTTTGTGAGGCAACGGGGTATACGGAGGAATGCGAGCCGTCCCGACTTCCTGAAGGAGACAGGAACCGTGTTGACATCCGGAATGGGACCTGGTAGCGTATCTAAACTCATTGAGATCGATGATGTTAGACTGTCTTAGCTCACGTATTCTCAAGGTCTGGGCTTGGCTGCCCGTGGGAATCCTCCTCGGCTGTTCCTCCGCCCCTGTTCAAGTCTCGCGAAATTTCTCCGAACGGGTCCAATCCACCCCCGAAATCGAGGCGGAACGTGAGAAGGACGCCCACCTTGCGGGAGAACCTTGTTGGAGGCGGGTGGTCTATCGGGGCAAGGTTTGCCGGGAGCGGGACGGGGATGGGCCGATTCCAGGGGCTACGGTCTCGATCTGCGAGGGGATGGAGCTGGTCTCCTCGACCATGACCGGGCCGGACGGTTCGTTTGAACTCTCCTGCGACCTCTATGGCGCGCCAGCGTTGGTCGAGGACGACCGCGAGGAGTGGCGCCCCGAAAACTACTACTTCATTGCCGCGGCGAAAGGGACCGGGGACCCGGAAAAACAGCCGTTGTCCTCGATCAGCTGGAGGAAGCCGCTGATTCTGGCCCTGCGCTAGCGGTTCCCTCCAGTCGCTCCTTCCCAAGACGGTCAAGGATTCCGTTGATCAGCTTCCAGGCCTCCTCATCCCCGAAGCGCCGGGCCAAGTCCACCGCCTCGTTCAAGATCACATGCGCGGGGATATCCGGTCGATAGTTGAGCTCGTAGAGGCCGATACGGAGAATATTGCGTTCGACCGGATGGATGCGCTCCAGGCGCCAGTGCTCCAGCGCGGAGTCGATGGCGGTGTCGAGCTGCGCGCGCGTTGTCGCCACGCCGTTCACGATCTCCAGGGCGAAGTCCTTGACCTCCTGAGGAGCGCGCGGCGCGGCGGAGTTGAGGATCTCGACCAGGCCGCCGGGTTCGGGGAACTCGAGGGCATACAAGGTTTGAAGGGCGAGCCTGCGCCCCTGGGAACGGAGTGCCGACATCAGCGTGACGCTACTTCTTCGAGAATGGGGGCTGGTCGAGGAGATTGGCCATTTCGATGGCGGTCATCGCGGCCTCGAAGCCCTTGTTCCCCTGCTTGCTTCCGGCGCGTTCGATGGCCTGTTCGAGGTTGTGCACCGCGAGAACGGCGTTGACCACTGGGACACCGCTTTCCAGCGCCACTTGGGCCATCCCCTTGGCGGCCTCCCCGGCCACATGGTCGTAGTGATCGGTCCCGCCGCGGATCACGCACCCGATGCCGACAAGGACGGAAAACTCCCCGGTGGCGGCCAGACGCTTGAGGGTGACCGGAATCTCCCAGGACCCGGGCACCCAGGCCACCGCGAGACGATCCTCGCTGACACCATGACGGCGAAATCCATCGAGAGCCCCATTGAGGAGACGCTCGGTGATGAAATGGTTGAAGCGCGAGACCACAATCCCGAAGCGGGCCTTCTTGGGGGGGGTCAGTTGACCTTCAAGCACAGTCATTCGATTCATCCTTCTAGGGCAGCAGGTGGCCCAGTTTGTCGCGTTTGGTCGCCAGATACTTCCGGTTGTATTCGGTCGGCTCGGTGATCACCGGAACGGTGTCCACAATCTCGAGATGATAACCCGCGAGTCCGGCGACCTTCTTGGGGTTGTTGGTCATGAGACGCATCCGGCGGACGCCGAGCTCGTAGAGGATTTGCGCCCCGATGCCGTAATCCCGCAGATCCCCCTTGAAGCCGAGGCGATGGTTGGCCTCCACAGTGTCCGCGCCTTGGTCCTGAATCTGATAGGCCAGGATCTTGTTCAGGAGACCGATCCCGCGCCCCTCCTGGTTGAGGTAGAGCAGGACGCCCGATTCGCTCTTGCCGATGGCCTCAAGCGCCAGATTGAGTTGGAACCCGCAATCGCACCGGAGCGAGCCGAGCAGATCGCCGGTGAGACAACTGGAGTGGATCCGGACAAGCGTGGGAACACTGGGATTCGGAACGCCCTTAACCAACGCGAGGTGCTCGCTGTTGTCCACCGTGGTGGCGAATCCATGGACCTTGAACAGGCCATGCCGGGTGGGGAGTTCCGCCGCCGCGACCTCGTGGATGAGCCTCTCGGTCCGCATCCGGTACTCGATCAGGTCGACCAGGGTCAACACCCCGAGCCCATGCTCCTCGGCGATCTCCTCAAGACGCGGGAGACGCGCCATGCTGCCATCCTCATCGAGGATTTCGCACAGCACGCCCACGGGGGTCATGCCGGACAGCCGGAGCAGGTCCACCACCGACTCGGTGTGTCCGGCGCGGCGAAGCACGCCTCCTTCAACGGCGCAAAGTGGAAAGATATGGCCGGGCTTGCCGAAATCCTTGGGACGGGCCTTCGGGTCGGCCAAGGCGCGGATGGTGGCGGCTCGATCCGAAGCGGAGATCCCGGTGGTGGTGCCGACCTTGTAGTCCACCGAAACGGTGAAGGCGGTGCCGAGCAGCGCCGAGTTGTGCTCGACCATCATGGGAATTTCGAGCTCCTCCAGCCGTCCGCGCACGGTCGGCACACAGATCAGGCCGCGTCCGTAGCGGGCCATGAAGTTGACCTGCTCGGGGGTGATGGTTTCAGCGGCGCAGATGAAATCGCCTTCGTTCTCGCGGTCGGCCTCATCCACCACGATGAGCAGCTCGCCGCGTCTCAGACGCTCCACGGCCTCATGGACTTGAACGGTAGGCACGGACTGGAAGATCTCCTTATTCTCCAAGGATTGTACCCGAACGCGGGAAGGCGCGCCATCCGGTGACCCTAACCGATCTGGGCGATCATCATCTCGCAGCGGTTGACCACCTCCAGATCGCGATTCAAGCGCGCCTGACCGAGAATCCGGTGGAGGGCCTCGAGGATCCCCGCGTGGTCGATCCGATTTCCGCCGGACTCGGATTTCTCCATCTGCACAAGTCGTCCGATGGTATCCAGGGCCGAGGGGAAATGGGCCGAACGGATGTAATCCCGCGCGCATTCCCACAGGGCCTCGCGGTACCCACCCTCGTACATCGCGCGAAAGAACCCATCCAGTTCGCCCCTCCCGTACACCTCCTCCAGCATCTGAACATGCTGGGTGAGAAAGCGGAGAAGGACCCGGTTGCCGCGATAGGCCCCGATCAGCGACTTGAGGAGACGGACCGCCTCCTGGGAGAGCTGCCAGATCCAGTTGAGGTTTTTCGGAATCTGGTTTTCGGCTTCCCGGATGAGGTTGCGGCCCACCTCGAAGTATTCGTTCAAGGAGCTATCCTTGGCCTTGGCCGCGAGGTCCTCATAGCGCGGACGGTAGAGCTTGACCAGGTAGAGGTTCTCCTGGAGCTGCAGAATTTCGTGGTAGCAGGCGCCCACGATCAGATCAAGAAGCAGCTCGTGATCGCGCCACTCGGAGTGATCGTCCGAATCCTCGCCCCGGAAGAGGGAATGGGCGAGGCGGCGCAGGTCTTGGAATCGTTCCTGGAGCAGCTGCTCGACCACCCGGGCGCGGGGAACCGCGCCATGCGCGTCAAACTCCTGGAAGATCTCGCGGAATTCGAGGTGCGCCTCGAAGAGGAGACGGAGAAATTGGGTCCGCTGGTAGTCCAGGAGCTGGTTCTTCATGGCGTCGCCGGAGTTTAGCGGTCAAACCGGCAGCTGTCAGCAGCGAAGGCTAAGGACGGTCCCCCTTCACCAAGCGCGCGTTGATGTCCTCGAGGATGGGTGGAAGCTCGCTGACTCCATCAATGACATAGTGCGCGCCCGCCTCGGAGAGACGTTCCCGCGCGCGCGCGCGCATTCTGGCGCGGAGGTTGGGGTCCAGGGCTTCGAGATCCGCGAGGGAAAGCCCCACTTCATTCCCGGTCTCGGCGGTCCCAACGGTCCACATCCCCGCGTTCAGGCCCTCACCGATGTCCGGAACCGTGTCCCCGACCTTGACGATGGAATGGAACGGATAGACTTGCATTTCGGCGGCGGCGCGCACGGCCATCCACGGATGCGGACGTCCGGCGGGAACATCCGAGGCGCACACCGAGGAGTCCGGCTCGAAACCCCTTGCCTTCCCTTCCCGGAGGAGAATCTCCAACATCTCGCGGTTATACCCGGTGGTTGAGCCGATCTTGATGTTTTGCTTCCGAAGCGCGTCGACTGTTTCAAGGGTCCCCGGGATCAGGTCCGCGTAGCGCGAGAGACAGTCGAGCTGGAGCGGGATGAACTCGGCGTAAAGCGAGTCGATGTCCTCCTCGGTCACCGGATGTCCGACGACCTCGCGCCACCTGGACGCCACGCTCGGCATTTCGGTGATCATCTTGATGTGCAGGCGCTTGGCGAGTCCCATCGGCTCGCGAGCCTGCTGCATGGTGATGTCCACGCCTCGCCGCCTGAAAACCTCGATGAAAACCACGGCGGGAGCAAGGCTCCCGAAGTCGACCGTGGTCCCGGCCCAATCAAAGATCACCGCTTGAACCGGGCCGCGGTAACCGGCGCGCGCTGAAGTTCCCAAGGCTCCACTCCTCCTTACTTTCCGGATTCGATTTCAAGGACTTTCTTCAATCGACGAACATGGCGCTCCTCGCCGGTGAAGGTCGCGGCCACGAACGCGCGAACAATATCACCGGCAAGCTCGACCCCAATGATCCGCGCGCCCATGCACAGGACATTCATGTCATCATGCTCGACCCCTTGCCGCGCGCTGTAGGTGTCGTGGCAGACCGCGGCGCGGACACCCTTGATCTTGTTCGCGGCCACGCCGGCCCCGACCCCGCTCCCACACACCAGGATCCCCTTCTCCGCCTCGCCTCGGGCCACGCACTCACCGACCGAACGGGCGAAATCGGGGTAATCGTCGAGCGGGTCATACCGGAGCGCGCCGACATCGAGGACCTCGCATCCGCTTTCCCCCAGGACCTTGAGCATTTCGATCTTAAGCGGCAGGCCGGCATGGTCGGCCCCGATACAAACACGCGGCATGAGCAACCCCTCGGAAACGGATGCGATTTCGGCGGATCATACCCGAAACGGACTGGAACCATAGGGGGCTTTCAGGCAGAATCCTCCCGCGCGCCTTGCGCGCGTGGTCCCCCCCGACCCAAGACCAGCCGGACCCCTGAGCATGTCGCGCGCACGCCCAATGAAAGTCCTTTTGGTGGATGACGTGGAGTTCGACGCCGACCTCCTCCGTCACAAACTGTCCACTTTATCCTTGCCCCTGCTTGAAGTGGTGGTCCGAACGGACGGTCGGGGGGCTTTGGAGGCGGTGAGGGATCACGCTCCCGATCTGGTGTTCTTGGACTACCACCTCCCAGACATCGACGGGGTCGAGCTGATCCGAAGTTGTCTGGCGACTTACCCCGACTTGGCGATTGTCCTGGTCACCGCGCATGGGAGCGAGTCGGTGGCCGTGAAGGCGATGAAGGCCGGGGCGATGGACTACCTGGTCAAGGGGAGCTTTTCACTGGAGGCGCTTGAGCGGGTCTTGCGGGCCGCCATCGAGCGAAGCGAGCTTCGTCGCACGGTCCGCCACCAGCAAGAAGCCTTGATCGCGGCGGAACGCCAGCGGGTCATGTTGGAGAGTATCGGAGCTGCCTGCCATCACTTCGCGCAGCCGGTCACCACGCTGCTGGGCCGACTGGATCTGATTCTTCAACAGCCGGAGGGATTAAGCGATCACCAGAGGGAAATCCTGGAGGAATGTCTGTCCAGCTCCCAGCGGATGATGGAGTTGCTCACACGGTTCCAAAGGGTGAGAGAGTACCGAACCGTCCCCTATGTCGAAGAGTGCAAAATCCTGGACATTGAAAGCCCTTGGGCGGATTCACCCGCGCCGACTTCCTCTGATTCCAAAAGCCGCTAGAATCGCCTCCATCCCAATTCTCCGGAGGGGTTTTTCCACCATGAGGATTCCGACTTTCTCGCCTTGCACCCGCATTGCCGGATATGCCTGCTGTCTCGCGCTTTTCTGCGCTCAGGGAGCCGTGATGAGTTCGCCAGCCAATGTCCTCGCCGAAGGGGAACGCTTGAACGACAAGCGAGTCACCGAAATCAAGACCTACAAGACCCCTTGGGAGTTTGAGAAACCCGCGAGCCGGGACGAGTGGAGCGCCAAACGCGAGCGCATTCGTCGAAAGATTCTGATTTCGTGCGGACTTTGGCCGATGGTGGATAAAGGCCCGCTGAAGGTCGAGGTCTTTGAGAAGAAGGAGCATGAGGACTACACGGTGGAGAAAGTCCTTCTTCAGACCTTTCCGGGCTACTACGCCACCGGAAACCTGTATCGTCCCAAGCCGGCCGAAGGCCAGTCCGGACAAACTTACCCGGGGATTCTGTGTCCCCACGGTCACTGGCCCAAGGGTCGGTTTAACAACGACGACAAGGCCTCGGTCCCGGCGCGCGCGATCAATTTCGCCCGGCAGGGGTATGTCTGTTTCACTTACGACATGGTGGGATATGGGGACAATGGAGTGTTCCTGGGCCACGATTTTGGCGGAGCAAGGGAGCGACTGTGGGGGATTTCGCCCGCCGGATTCCAGCTTTACACCAGCATCCGAGCGTTGGACTTCCTTCAGTCGCTGCCGGATGTGGATCCCGGTCGGATCGCCTGCACGGGAGCTTCCGGGGGAGGGACCCAGACCTTTCTCCTCTCCGCGGTGGATGACCGGGTCAAGGTCGCCGCTCCGGTTAACATGATTTCGGCCCATATGCAGGGGGGGTGCACCTGCGAGAATCCCCCCGGGCTTCGCCTCGACATCAACAACATGGACATCGGCGCGATGATGGCCCCGCGCCCGCTCCTTCTGGTCTGCGCGACCGGAGATTGGACCAAGAACACTCCGACCGTGGAGTTTCCCGCGATCAAGTCCGTGTATGACCTGCTGGACCGAGGAGAGCGTGTCAAGATGCATCAGGTGGATGCTCCCCACAACTACAACAAGGAATCGCGTGAGGCGGTTTATCAGGCATTCGCGAAAGCGTTTTACCGCGAGCGTCCGGACTCCGACTTCGCGGAAAAGGACTACGTGATGGACGCCACTGATGATTTGGCGGTGCTCGCCCGTCACCCGGTTCCCGAGGACAAGCTGGAGGCCGAGGCGCTCTTCGCCGCGCTGCGGGAATCCCGCTCGAAGGCGTATTGGGATTATCTCGGGAAGTATCCGAGCGCCGCCGAGCGAGTGTTCGCGGCGGCCTACCGAGAGGTTCTCGCGGTCCAGGAGCCGAATCTGGAGGATATCCAGGTGGCATCGCTCACCAAGGAGGAAGCGAAGGGGTTCAGTCGCGAGAAGTTCATCCTGGAAGACCAGCGGACCGGGCAACGGGTTCCCGCGAACCTGTACCTCCCCAAGCGCATTGACGCGAAGCGGAAGTTTGGGGGGGTTGTACTGATTCATCCGGCTGGAAAGGCCGGAGTGGTCGATGAAAGCGGCGCGCCGGGTCCCGAACTCAAGGCCTATCTCGAGGCGGGGCTTCCGACCCTTGCCATCGACTGTCTGGGAACCGGGGAGTATGTGAATGACGCCTCCTGGACCGCGCGGGTGAAGGCCCAGCAGCCCGATGGGACCCCGCATTTCTCGACCTATAACCTGACGGACACCCAGGGGCGTGTTCAGGACATCCTGCTCGCGGAGAGCTGGTTGGGGGAACGCTTTAAGAAGCCCGCCGAGATCGTCGGATTGCCCGGCGCGGGTGCTTGGACACTCCTTGCGCATGGTCTTGCCACACGGTCCTCGGGAACGCAGTCGGACCTATCCGGTCTGGACTTCACCGACGACAAGGCGTTCGTGGAGAACCTGTTCGTGCCTAATCTGCGCCAGGTCGGAGACTTTGTCTCCTCCATTCTGATCGCCGGGAAACGGCCCGCAGAATGGACAGGCTTGGCGGACGAGACCATGAAAAAGCAACTGGAAGAAGCTAAAGCGCGCGCCGGAAAATCTTGATGGACAGACGCCCGGCCTAGCGCCGGCCAATGCATCCTTGGGAGGGGAGAAGATGCGTGTTCGAGGGGGAATGTTGTGTTTGGGGGTTTTCTGTTGGACGGCGAGCGCCCTCGCGGCCACGGTGAGCGTGGACCCGGACGGAGGGCTTCGCAAGGATGGAGCGCGGTGGTTTCCGCTGGGGATCTACGAGCGTCCCAGCGACATCACGCGATACCACGAGATCAAGAGGGCGGGGTTTGACCTCGTTCGCGCGATTGCGGACAGAAGCGACCTGGACAAAATTGGCTCGCTGGGGCTGCTCGGTTGGGTTCCGCTGGGAGCGGAGTCGATGGTCCACAACGAGACCGAAGCGCTCCTTCTCCACAATAAGATCAGCAGCCTGCGTGACCATCCCACGCTCGCCATCTGGGAGCTCCCCGATGAGGCGTTGTGGAATGTCTGGCACCTGCGCAACGAGGCCTACGGCAAGGAACGCGCCGAAATCCTTGACCTGATCGTCAACGGGAATTGGGACACGGTTCACCGCGAGACCCTCAAGGGCCTTTACCGCAACTTGATCGCGGCGCAATCGGTCGCCGATCCCGTCGCGGTGGAGAGGACTCTGGCGGAGCTCTGGACCACCATGGGGAAGAGCGACCGCAAGGTGAGCACGACCCTGAGCACGGTCCCTGAGGAGGAGCGCCGTCTCCTATCCGCTCTGCTTTGGGGGTATCTGCAGATTCGAGTCACGGACTCCCATCACCCCATCTGGCAGAACCACGCTCCCCGTAACAGCAACGAGCTGCTCGCCGAACATGCGTGCTACTGCGATTTGATCGGCTGCGACATTTACCCCTATCCGGGAGAAATGCCGCAGGGCCATAGCGATCTTGCGGTCCAAAGCCTGGCCTCGGTCGGGGCCTACACCGAGCGCTTCGCGCGGCTGGCCCCGGACAAGGGCATCCTGATGGTCCTTCAAGCTTTCGGTTGGCGATACCTCCATCCGATCGACGAGGCTTTCAAGGAGACCATCAAGGGGCGCTGCCCAACCTATATTGCCTCGCGTTTTATGGCCTACGACTCCATCGCGAGAGGGGCGAACGCTCTTTGCTATTGGGGGTCCGAATACGCCGATCCCGAGAAGGAGACCTGGAAGGGGCTCGCTCCGGTGATTCGGGAACTGGCGAGTCTGCGGGAGTGGTTCGCGGAGCCGGAGGTCCACCTGCCCGTCCGTGTCACGCCGACCGACTCCTGGGGATCTCAGGACCTCCCGGTGGTCATGACCGCCCGTCGCATCGGCAATGATTGGTTGATCCTGTTTGTCAACGAGGAGACCTGGCCGAGAACGGTCCATGTGGAATTCCCGCTTCAGTTCGGCGGGCGCAAGCTCTATTTCCTGTATGAGAACCTGTATGTGGAGCCGGCGTCGGACTCGGTCATCCCCCTGAGCTTCGCCCCGCAAGGAGTCCGGGTTCTTTCCACGCGCAACGACCTCGAGGTCGAGGAGCTCAAGGGGCTGAACCGCCTGTTTGAGGAGCCGTTCTGAGGATAGATCGCATGAAACCGAAGGTTTCTTGGTACCCCTTCACGGGCCATCCGGACGCCGACACTTGCTGGTCGCTATCGACCGGGCCGGATGGACGAATCTATGCCGCCGCTTGCGCGGAGAGCGTGCCGGGAGGCACTGTCCGCCTCGCCCGCTACAACCGGGAAAAGGATGACTTGGATTATCTGTTTGATCTCGCCGAGGTTGTGGATGATCCCCCCGATTCAGGGCGTGGAACTCAATGCAAGATCCACTACAGCTTTGTCCCCTCGATGTCCGATGGAATCCTGTATATGGCCACTCACCTTTCGGGCCCGCCCATCGATCAGCCGGCCTATTCGCCGTGGCGCTCCTGGCATGACCCGGAGCGCTGTTTCCGGGGTAGCGCCCTGGTCGCTTTCGACACCAAAACCGACAAGGTCTTGTGGTGGGACACCCTGATTCCCAAAGAGGGTTGTCGGTGCCTGTTGATCGATGAGGAGCACGGGCTGCTCTACGCGATCAGCTATCCGCGCGATCACTTCATCATCTACGACATCGAAAACCGCACGCGCAAGGATATCGGTCGCATCGGCTCCATCAATGCCCAGGCCCTGTTCCTCGACAACCGCCATCGGGTGTGGACCACCAACGACGACGGCCGTTTGGTGCGCTATGATCCGGCTGTCGGAAGGTTGGAGGTGTCCCCGTTTCAACTCCCTCACAATCCCCAGTTCCAGACCGGCTGGCACAGTGTGTTTTATGACGTGGCGGCCGCTCCGGACGGACGAAGCGTGTTTGGAGTCACCTGGATCGCGCAACCGTGGCTGTTGCGGTTCTATCCGGAGGAAGGGGAGTGGGGGCGCCTGGTCGATCTCGGTCCGGCCACACAGGACCGTGACCCGACGCTCCCGCATGACACCTTTCTCGACCACTGCGGGGGCTTGGTGATCGGGGGAGACAATCACCTATATTATGTCGCCTCGCGTTGGCGCGACCCGGTCTATAGCCCCTATCCTGATGGGCGCAAGGAGCGGGAGGGGGTGGTCTGGAGGCTTGACCCGGAGACCCATGAGAAGCAGGAGTTCACCCTCCTCGAACGGCCCGACAACTTTTCGCAGTATGTTCCACGCGGCGCGGTGGACAGGGATGGCGACCTCTTCTTTGGGCATGTGGGCTACCGCCCTGTGGGGATCTTCAAGGTTTCGATGCCCCCCGAGCTCAAACGTCCCAACGCCCATCTTCCGATCCGAGTGTGGGGGTGAGCGCGCCATGGCCAAACGTCAGAAATTCGACATGAATTCCCCCGAAGCCAAGGCGATCACCGATGAGATCGTGCATGGGACTTTCATGACCGAGGGGACCATGGTGGCGTTTCCGCTCTGTTTCCCGGGCGCGAGCTCCCCGATTCCGCTGGATGAAAGCCGAATCACTGCATTGGACATCACCCCCGACGGACATGTTTACGGCGGTACGAGCGGTTTCAAGGCGCACCTGTTCGTAGGCATGTTTCATGGGGTCACCGGAATGGTATTGGACCTCGCGAGCATCGAAGGAGCCACCGAATGCGTGGCGATCTGTTGCGCGAAGGACAAGGTCGTCGCGTGTGTGAACGGCCCCGCCGGCGGTCGAGTTGTGGCATTCGCTTACCAGGGGCTTCCCTTCGACTTGATCCAGGAGTGGGGGTTTTCCAGGCCGACCCTTGAAGAGCTCGCCTTTCCTTTGGCCGGCGAACCCATCCTTCACGCCACCCGAACCGCGGACGGCGCCCTCATCATCGGAATCACCAAAACATCGTTGTTTACCGTCGATCTGTCCACCGGAAAGGTCACGCGCCTGGCGGAGCTCATCGGGGCGGGGAGGATTACGCGAGATGGCGCGGGCAAGATCCTCGGCGTGGATGAACACCGCGCGCTCTGGCGTTTCGACTCCGCGAGCGGGGCCCTTAACCGCCGCGCCATCGCCCTTCCCCAAGGGGCATGGGAGATGGGGCTCCACCGTTGGGCATGGGACCCGGGTCGCGATACGCTCTACTTGTCGGATGACGCGAGCGGATTGTATTCGGTCGGCGCGCAAAGAGGCGTGGAGGGGCCGCTCGCCAAAGCCCCGCTTGCTCCGGTCACCGCGATGGCGGCGACCTTCGACGGGCGTCTTTTCGGGACCTGCGGGGATGGGATCGGTCGGGTTTTTTCGTTTGATCCCAAGTCGGGATCGGTCCGGAACCTGGGGGTGGCCGCCTCCATCCTGGAGCGTCGTCGCTATGGTTATGAGTTCGCCGACGCCGTGGTCGGGCGCGATGGTCAGGTTTATTTCGCGGAGAACGACAACCTGGGGCACTTGTGGTTGTACTTTCCGAGAATCGCGGCGCGTGTGTAAGATGAGCAAAGCGCAAGGAGAATCTCCCATGCCGACTCATCAAACAGGACCCATGGACATTGTGGGCGAGGTCGTTGCCGTGGATGTCCGGAGCCGGAGGTTTGAGCTGGTGACCCATGATGCGCAAAGGCTCTCCCTGGAATTTCGGGAGGATCAGGAGGATCTAGTCACGAAGGCTCTCACCAGACACCGCTCGATGAATGTTCTGATAAGGGGTCACTGCAATTCCCCCGAGCCCACGGAAGGACAACCTCTTGGGGAAGTTGAATCACTGACTCTGGTGCCCGCTCGATTGAACGGAGATACGCCTCGAAAGCCGATCTGGGAAATTTTCGAGGAATTGTCGAAAGAGGCGCCGGACGAGGAGTGGGACCAGTTGCCCTCCGACCTGTCGGAAAACCATGACCATTACCTGTACGGTTCTCCACGGCGGTGCGGGTAGTCTTCGCGGACACTGTTTACTGGGTCGCGCTCGCCAATCCGCGCGATGAGTGGGCCGCTTCGGCGCGTGCGGCCTCGATCGCCTTGGAAAATACTCGCTTTGTGACAAGTGATGAGGTTTTGATCGAGTTCCTGAACGCCATTAGCAAGAGGATGTCCCTTCGAATCCATGGATTGAGGCTGGTGAAGGCCATCCTTAATGATCCCGCCATTGAGGTCATCCCCCAATCACATGATTCCTTCCTTCGCGGCCTCGATTTGTTTGGTGCTCGGCCTGATAAGGGATACAGCCTCACCGACTGCATCTCCATGGAGAACGCGCGCGATCTGGGCATCTCTCAGGTGTTGACCGCGGATCGCCACTTTGAGCAGGAGGGATTCGAGCTTCTGATGAAGCGCTGAATCTCACCGCGCTTTCACTCCCCTGGCCGCACCTCGCGCTCTCCAATGCCGACGCTTTGAAGCACGTTGGCGTCTCCCGCAACTGCTTTCATGGCTTTTCCCTCACTCAGAAGCTCCACGTAGGAGGCGCGTGCCTTCAACTTCACTTCGGTTTCACCATACCGAATCTCAGCCGCGTTCCCCAACGCCATTCTTTCGACCTTCCCTTCCCTTTCCCTCACGTAGGCCAGTTCGCCAGTAACTGAGCCGCGACCGTGAGGGAGCGGTATGCGCAACGCGACATCACCAGCATCGGCATCCTCGATCATCACATCCCTTCTCCCATCCGCGAGCAAGACCTCCAGCGCCACGCCGCCACCCGATCCACCCTCCACGGGTAGGCGCGCGATAGTTTGGACCTTCGGGGTACCTTCAAAAGCTTCCAGCACGCTTACAAAACAGGAGCCCAGAGGCGGTTGGCCGGCCCCGCGACGAACGAGGAGGCGCGGGATCCAGACCTCCTTGCCATCAAACTGTCCGTCAATCACCCAGGCCTCGGCGAGCGAAGCCTCCGCGCCTTCGGTGAGATCGGTGTAACGAAAATGCACGGGTGGCTTTCCCGGTCGATAGCCGTACCGGTCATCGAGAGTCCAAGTCGCGCTCCAACCCCTGGAAGGATTCCGATCTGTCCGGAAGTTTCGGGTCTCCGTGCTGCGGCCATAATCCTCCGAGGGCATAAAATTCAGTCCGGTTGTCTCGATGCTCCCGAAGAAAGAGGAAACAAACTTGGCGTGATCGAAGCCGCCCTTCACGCGCAGGATGTCCACGATGTAGGAGTCCTCATCGTCAATATCCACCATCATGACAGTGCGCTCAAAACGGCTGCCGCTGATCACTTCGGGCGCGGCCACGCGGACAGCGTGAAATCCGACCCCCGGCGCCCAGAGCGTGGTCTTGCCCCGACCATCCTTGTGGTTCTTCCCGTCCACGGTGACCGTGTGATGGGCGGCGGTCATGGTGTACCACACCGCTTTTGGCGCTCCCCAACCTCCATACCCCACGGGCGGATATCCGAAGTCCGGGAGGAGATCGAGGCCCTTGGCGAAAAACCCGACGTTAAGACCATCGCGGTGATGGTGGCCTCCGCCAACCCCATGATTGAGCCATACCGCGCGTCGATTCCCACCCTTGCCCGAACGGAGGATGGAAAGCCCCCACTCCTCCTTGTTCACATCGGACAGCGTGATCTCGGGACCCGCGCGGTCAATGACCTCTTGAACTTGCTTCTCAAAGCCCGGCGGATCGGAAGCGAAAAGGTCATGCGGCAGGCCCCTGGTGGTGTTTCCATTGACATAATAGGAAGCCTGAACAAAGGCCGGATCCTGAGTGATTTCATGGAGCCGCCACAGGAACTGATGCATCGACGGCTCTGTGGTCGGGCCGCCTTGGAAATAGACCCCGCGATAGGTCTTGTCGCGAATCCCGAATGAACCGGAATCCCCCACCAGCGGATAGAATTCTTGCCCGCACCAGGTGTCGATATGGAAGCGGTAGGTCTTGTACAGGTCCGGGAATTGTTTGAAGAGGTCCTCGAGCAAGCCCGGCATGGCGCGATCAAAACGGGCCATGACTTGGGCGAATGAAGCGGGAAAGATCGCGCTATAGCCGGTGAGCCCCTTTTCGCCGGTCATCCCATCCTGCTTGAGGGACTTGGTGAGGATTTCGGCGAAGAGTTCCAGGATTCGGGCGCGGTTGTCGGGACCCTCCAGAATCGCCTCGAGGGTAAGCAGCGAAATCAGGGTCCGTGGAAAGTTGGAATAGATTTTGTCCGGGTGAGCCAGGGTTTCGCGGAACAGGCGCTCCTCGATGTTGGCTTGAATGTCGGGGAAGGCAGCCTTGGGACGGTCCATCTTCACCTCGGTCGCCTTCTTGGAAAGAAAGGCGACCAACTCGGAATCGTCCGGTAGCGCTTCAAAGATCCGGTCATACCCTTGGACGAGCTCGCGTATCTCTTCACAGGCATCATGCCAGGTGGCGACCGAACCGGCGCGCCCTTTCTGTTCATAAACCAAGCCCTGAGTGGCGAAATCGAAATCGGGATAGAGGTCGGCGGCGCGGTCGAGGAGGATCGCCGCCTTGTGAGCATACACCGGGTCGCGAGTCACCCAGTAGGCATCGGAAAGGGCGCGCACTCCGCCGACAATTCCCTGCCGCCACAGCCCCGCCACCAGGTAATACCCAATGAAACGCCAGCGGTCTTCGCCGCGCACATACCCCTCGCCGTCATCCACGCCGAAAGCGTGTAGTGGGTCGCTCGGGTCGGGGTGCTCCAGGTTCACCAGAAGTGAGCGGTCAGCCTGGGTCGGGTCGAAGATGCCGCGCTCATCGAAACCGGAGCGGTGGAAGGCGGCGAAATCATTCTTGGGGAAGAGCTCCGCGCAGTGCGGGCACTGGACCTTCCAGGGATGGTTCCAGATGTCGATCTTCCAGTTGTACATTTTCACATCCTTGCCGCAATTCGGGCAGACCCCATCGGACAGGACCATCCAGGAGCGGGTGATGCGGTGCCCGAAGGGCATGTTCCACAGGTCCTCATCGGAGGCATCCCGCCAGGGTTTCGCGTTGGCCACAATCGAGTCCCGCAACTGCCTGGCCCACTCGTGCGATTCCGCGTTTCGGATCGCGGCCTCGGAGAGGTGTTGGGGGTAGAGGACGGACTGCGTCTTGGTCGCCAGGGCGGGGGTGGAGAGGAGCAGCGCAACGAGGAGGAGTCTGGGGAAGAGGGGCATGGGGGGGCCTTTCGTCGGGTGGATGAGGATATCGGAAGGATAGGACAGCGCGGGCAACGGGGGGAGACCGGAGATCGCTGGGTGGGGGGTTTCGGATCGGAATACACCTGTATCCCTGATTTCGGCATATCGACACAATCTCGAACAATCCGTATCCTCTAGATGGCGGGGAGGAGAGCATGGCCAGAACATTTACAGCGGTTACAAAGAAGGTGGATGATTGGTGGCTGGGCTGGACCGAGGAGATACCTGGCGTTAACTGTCAGGAGAGGACCCGGGAAGAGCTTTTCGACACTCTAAAGATCACACTCCAAGAAGCGCTCGAGTTCAATCGCATGGAGGCGCTCAGGATGGCCGCTCCCGACTACCAGGAGGAGCTCCTCACTCTATGAAGCGTGAGGAGTTTGTGGAGCATCTTCGTATACAGCCCTCTGAGAAGGCTCCCGACATTCCTGGTGGGGTAACCGGGTCAGAACAAGCGCTCTTCGGTTCCTCGCCACACCGAGATTCACGATCGGCTAATCCGTAAAATCTGTAAGCATTTTGGGGATTCCTCCACCCAAATAGGCTGCTGAAAGGGAAGAAGTCGTCATCACGCGCAGGCTCAGCACGCCCCCTTTGCGGTCATGCCCTGGGTTGGGTCCCCAAACAACCGTGTCGCGCTCGTGAGCAAGCGAGGGGCGAGAACGACTCCTCTATCGTCACCGCTCGGTATGAGCGAATAACTTCGCGCACAGACTTCCCTTAAGGGCGCATCCCTGGAATACTGCGAACATGGGAGCCAGCCTGCATCTCTCACTGCGATCAGCCGCGCTCCTCATCGCGCTGTTCGCGCCACAGCTCGCCATGGCGATCCCCGCCTTTCCCGGGGCGGAAGGGTGCGGGGCGGAGGCGAAAGGCGGACGGGGCGGGGTGGTCCATGAGGTCACGAACTTGAATGCCTCCGGTCCCGGCTCGCTCCGCGAAGCGGTGAACGCCTCCGGACCACGAACCGTGGTCTTTCGCGTCGGGGGAACGATTGCCCTTCAGGATGCTCTCGTGATCCGCAACGACGACATCACCATCGCCGGGCAGACCGCGCCGGGCGGGGGCATCTGCCTCCGGGACGCCGCCCTGGTGGTCGAGGCTGATGATGTGATTGTCCGCTACATCCGCTGCCGTCTCGGGGATGAATCATTGCGAGAGTCCGACTCGATCTCGGTTAACCGCGGGCGGCGGATAGTTTTCGATCACTGCTCGGCGAGCTGGTCCACCGATGAAACCTTCTCGGTCTCCACCAACGAAAACCGCCTGACCGATGTCACGGTCCAGTGGTGCTTCATCACCGAAAGCCTGTATGACTCGATTCACCTGGAGGGAACCCACGGTTACGGTTCGCTCCTGCGCGGAAACAGAGGCTCGCGGTATTCCTTTCACCACAACTTGTACGCCCACCACGCCGGTCGCTCGCCCCGCCCCGGAAACTACGACAACTGGAATTACATGATTGACCCCGAGGGGTTTCTGCTCGATTTCCGGAACAATGTCATCTACGACTTCAAGGGCGGACACGCCGGTTACAACGGTGACCATGAAAGCATCACCAAGATCAATTACATCGGGAATTATGTCCTACGCGGGAGTCAATCCGCCGGCGACAGCGTGGCCTACAAGGAGCAGTCCATCCACAACAAGGGCTATTTCTCCAACAACGCGATGGATGGGACGATCCCGACCGATCCCTACTCGCTGGTGCGGTATCCGCTGGAATACACACCCGCCATCATCGCGGGATACAAGCAACCCGCTCCCTTCTCGGTCCCATCCGTGCTCACCGACTCCCCCGCGCTCGCCCATGAGCGCGTGCTCGATTTCGCGGGGGCGATCATTCCCGAACGTGACGCGGTCGATGCGCGCGTGGTTTCCGAGGTCCGCACTCGGACCGGTAGGATTATCGATGACGAGGATGAGGTGGGCGGTTGGCCCGCGCTTGCCCCAGGAACTCCTCCAATCGACTCGGATCACGATGGCATGCCGGATGATTGGGAATCGGCGCGCGGACTCGAACCCAACAACCCCGCCGATGGGACCACGGATCGGAACGGCGACGAATCCACCAATCTCGAGGAATACCTCAACTGGCTGGCGCGCCCGACCATCACCTTCGCCACCGAGGCGATCACGGTGGAGGAGGGGGAGACGCTCCCGCTCACGGTGAAGCGGACCGGTTACACCACCTCGCTGCTCCTGGCTTATCTTGATGTGGTGGGAAGCGCCACATCCGGGGTGGATTTCGATCCGGTCTTTCCGCGCGCCATCGTGCCGGTCACCAAACTCCAGGGGACAATCACTTTGAAGACCCTCCCCGATGACCAAGTCGAGGGGCCGGAGACGGTGACCCTGCGACTCCAACCGCATCCGGACAACTACCGATTGGGGGATTACCCTGAGGTCACGGTGACCATCCTGGACAAGACTGTCCCCCCCGATCCGAAATCGGCGATCCGGGTGCGCTGAGGGCTCAAGAACCGCTCCCTCACGGTCGCGGCTCGGAGATTTCTCGGTCACATCGTGTGGCGCCGTGGAGGGCCACGCTCAGTCGTGGCCGGTCTTGCGGGGCCACGGAACACGACGGAGCGCGTCCCTCCGACGCTACACTTGAGTGAAAACTCCTCTAATGGGGTCGTGTCGCTGAAAGAATCTTCAAGAACTCCTTGAGCGGCCTGGTGTTGGCCACATCCGCTTGGGCGAGACCCGCGCGGCGGGCGACATCGATCCCGTAACGGTTGTCGGAGATCCCCTCGGTGGAGTGCGCGTCCGGGTTAATCACCAGGAGGATGCCGCGCTCCTTGGCCTCCATCGAGGCGCGCCAGTCCAGATCGAGTCGCCATGGATTGGCGTTGATCTCAATCCATTTCCCATTGCGCGCGGCGGCATCCAACACCTTGGCCAGGTTGAGCGGATAGGGCTCGCGCTGAAGCAAGAGCCTCCCGCTGAGATGCCCCAGGAAGGTGATCCCTGGGCTTTCAATGGCGCGGACCAGCCGCTGGGTCATGGCGGCCTCATCCAGATTCAGCAGGCTGTGGATCGAGGCCACGGCATAGTCGCAATCGGCGAGCACCTCCTCCGCGAAATCGAGGCTCCCATCCTTGAGGATGTCCACCTCGCTCCCTTTGAGAAGCCGAATGCCCTTCGACTTCTTGTTGAAGGAGTCGATTTCGGACCATTGACGCGCCAGGCGCTTCTCATCAAGTCCGCCCGCGTAGGCCGCGCTCTTGCTGTGGTCCGCGATGCCAAGGTACTGGTAGCCGAGCGCCTCAGCGGCGGCGGCCATCTGTTCGAGGTCGGCGGCGCCATCGCTCGCGGTGGTGTGGCAATGGAGGGTCCCCATCAGGTCGCCATATCCGAGGAGTTCGGGAATCTTGTCCGCCTCGGCCCACTCGAACTCCCGGGTGCACTCACGCAGTTCCGGCGGGACATACTCAAGCCCGACGGTCCTGTAGATCTCCTCCTCATCCTTGCAGAGCAGGCGTGAGCCATCCTCACGGGTAAAGGCGTACTCGTTGAGGCGCAGGCCGCGCTCCTTGGCGCGCGCCCGCATCTCGGTGTTGTGCTCCTTGCTGCCGGTAAAGTAATTGAGCGCGAAGGGGAATTCCTGATCGGCCACCACGCGCAAATCGGCGTTCATCCCGCTCTTGAGGACCACGCTCGCCTTGGTGCCGCCATGTCCGGTGACCTTCACCACCGAGGGGTGCTTGACAAAGGTTTCCAGGATCCCGTCGGGCTTTTCGCTGCTTGCCAGCAGGTCGATGTCTTTGATGGTCTCCCGGCGACGGCGCAGCGAGCCGCACAGGCTCGAGCGGATGGTGTCGGGGTGGTCGCGGATCCATTCAAAGAGAGGAACGGCGGCCTGTTCGGCGAGCGGGAGCAGCACTCGGCCCTGGTAGGCGCGCACTCGCTCGATCCCCTCGAGGATGTTCTGCTCGGTCTTGGCTCCAAAGCCATCCAGGGCGCGGAGCTTCCCTTCCCTCGCGGCGGCCTCCAGCGCATCGAGGGAGGCGATGTCCAGCTTTTCGTAAACCGCCTTGACCTTCTTGGGTCCGAACCCTGGAATCCTGAGGAGGTCGAAGAGGGATTCAGGAAAACGCGCGCGGAGGGCGGAGTAATAGTCCAGCTCACCCGTGGTGGCGAGGGTGACAACCTTCTCCTCCAACGCCTTGCCGATGCCTTTGATCTTGCCCAGCTCGCCGCTCTGGATCAGGTCCTCAAGGCTGCGCGGATCGGACTCCAGGGTCCGCGCGGCGGCTTCATAGGCGCGGGTCTTAAACGGATTCTCTCCGGCCAGTTCAAGGAGCACGCCGATCTCTTCCAGGATGGCGACAATTTCTTTCTTTTCGAGGGCGAGGGGCATCAGGTACACCTAGAGATGAAGGTTTAGAAGGCTCCGTGTGAGGATTGTGTCGGGCGAATGGCTGTGCATGGCAAGGGATATGGAAAAATCCCATTAATAATCCCTCCTTGGTGCCGATATTTCCAGACAGACCGAGGGGTTTCCTCAAGGGTCTGCGCCGCGCGCCAATGGGATTGGGCATGGTTCTGTGCAACAATGGGCGCGCGGCTAAAAGTAGCGGAAGACAAAGAGGAGGATTGAGAGAATGAGGAAAATGAAACGGGTTCATGGGATGGGCATCCTGCTCCTGCTCGCCACCGCGTTCCTGATGACCGGCTGCTGCATGCGACTGCAGTCGCCGGTGGTCTTCGATTCGTGCGGCTGCAATTGGAGCTGTGTCGACAACTGTGGCGGCTGCGGGAACTGCAACTCGTGCTGCCCGGCGCCCTGCGACCCTTCCTATCGCTAATTCAGCCCTGACCCACATCCAAGCCGGCCCGGAAACCCAGTTTCCGGGCCGAACGTGTTTTTGCCGGGGAAGATTTTGCCCCCCCTTTCGGGCTACACTCCCGGCTGGCCCTCGGCCGATCCCTTCTGATGAAGATTCTCTTTCTTTGCCAATATTTCCCGCCTGAGACCAACGCCCCGGCCTCGCGGGTCTCGGAGCTGTGCCGCTGTTGGGCCCAGTCCGGGGAGGAGGTGACCGTGGTCACCGCCTTCCCCAACCACCCCACCGGGATCATCCCCCCCGAGTATCGCGGCATGCGGTTTCTGCGGGAGGAATACTTTGGGTGCCGGGTCCTGCGCTCTTGGATTTACGCCACCCCCAACAAGGGTTTCTTCAAACGCGTGCTTTCCTTCCTTTCGTTCATGGTCTCCTCGATGCTGGTCGCGATCTTCCGCGCGGGAAAATGTGATGTGGTGATCGCCACCTCTCCGCAGCTCTTCGCCGGACTGGCGGGCTGGGTGGTGAGCGTCCTCAAGCGCCGCCCGTTCGTGTTGGAGGTGCGCGACCTGTGGCCGGACTCGGCGATCCAGCTGGGGGTCCTCAAGAACCGGATGTTGATCGCTTTGTCACGACGATTGGAGTCCTTCCTCTACCGTCGCGCCGCGCTGCTGGTGCCGGTCTCCGAGTCCATCCGCGACGCCATCCGAAGTCATGAGGTTCCGGAGGAGCGCCTGCTGGTGCTCCCCAACGGGATTGACCCTGAACTCTTTTTTCCCGGGATCCGATCGAGTGAAAAGCGGAAGGAGATCGGGATCGGCGAGGAGTTTGTGGTCTCCTACATCGGTACGCATGGCATGGCGCACGGCCTGGATCGAATTATTGAGGCCGCCCACCTGCTCCGTGACCGCGCGGACATCCATTTTCTGTTTATCGGCGAGGGAGCCAAGAAGGAAGAGGTGGTGCGCCATGCCCGCAAGCTCGGACTTGAACGGATCACCTTTCTCTCGACTCAACCCAAGAAGGAGATTCCGGCCTGGTACGCGGCCTCGGATCTTCCGATGGTCTCGCTGCTCGATCTGCCGGTGTTCACCACCGTGCTCCCCTCCAAGATGTTCGAGATCATGGCCTGCGAACGCCCCATTCTGATGGTCGCCAAGGGGGAATGCGCGCGATTGCTGGAGCGCGCGCGGGCGGGGATGGTCCTGGAAACCAACGATCCGGCGCGGATGGCCGCGGCCATCGAGGAGCTCGCGGGCGATCCGGAGCGATGTCGGCGCTATGCCGAGGCGGGCAGGAGATTTGTGCTGGAGAACTTTGATCGACGACGGCTCGCGGAGACCTATCTGCAGCGCCTCAAGCAGGTGGCGGGCAAAGGGGAGTAGAACTCCCCCTCAAGGTTCCGCCCTGGAGTCCAACTCCGGGGCGAGCGGGTGAAAATGCTCTAAACCCCGGTCCGGGAGGGGTCCCAAATAAACTTGTGGAGCTGCAGCTGAAATCGAACCGGGAGGTTCTCCTCCAGAATCCACTCCACCAGCTCGGCGGGGTCGATCTCTCCGAAGACCGGCGAAAACAAGATGGAATTCACCCGGCGCTCCAGACGGTAGGTCCGGACCACGCCGCGCGCCCACTCGAAATCCGCCCTATCCGCGATCACAAACTTGATTTCATCCCGCCAGACCAGCTGATCCAGATTGGACCAGAGGTTCCTCTCCATTTCCCCCGACCCCGGACATTTGAGATCCATGATCCGAATGACCCCCTCCGGGAGAAGCTCCAAGGGATGAGACCCGGCGGTCTCGATCAGCACGGTAAACCCCGAGTCCAGGAGGCGCCTGCACAGCAACGGGCAGTTGGGCTGAGCGAGCGGCTCGCCGCCGGTCACCTCCACGAGGGAAATCCCTGAGGCCTCCACGGCCTCAAGGATTCCGGAGATCGGTGTTCGCGTCCCCCCGGAAAAGGCGTAGGCGGTGTCGCACCAACGGCACCGGAGCGGGCAACCGGTCAGGCGGATGAAGAAACACGGAAGGCCCGCGTGAGTGCTTTCCCCCTGGATCGAGGGATACATTTCGGTGAGGAGGACGGTGGGCTCCCTCTCCGGATCGCTCACGCCGCCACCCCCAGGCTTTTGGGCGTGTCCTCCAGCACATAATCGAGGATCTGATCCGGGGTGATCCCCTCGGCCTCCCCCTCGAAGTTGAGGATCAGACGATGCCTGAGGGCCGGGTGGAGACTCCGCGCGATGTCCTCGAAGCTCACATTGAAGCGTTCGTGCAGAAGGGCGCGTATTTTCCCGGCCAGAACCAGGACCTGCGCGCCGCGCGGGGAGCTGCCGTAGCGCACATACCGGTTCACATCCTCGACCGCGAATTCGCCCCCAGGGTGGGTGGCGAGCACCAGACGGACCGCGTAGTCGTTGACATGCGGCGCGATGGGGACCTCGCGCGCGGTGGCGCGGAGCCGCAGGATGGTCTCGGCATCCACCACGCGCTCCACCTGGGGGAGCGCCTCGGCGGTCGTACGGTCCACGATCGCCTGAAGGTCTTCCCTGTTGGGATAGCGGAGCAGGAGCTTGTAGAAAAAGCGGTCGAGCTGCGCCTCGGGAAGCGGGTAGGTCCCCTCCATCTCGAGCGGATTCTGGGTGGCCATTACCAGGAACGGCTCATCCAGGGGATAGCGGGTTCCCCCCACGGTGACTGTCCGCTCCTGCATGGCCTCCAGCAGAGCGGACTGGGTCTTGGGGGTGGCGCGATTGATCTCATCGGCCAGAACCAGGTTGGCGAACACGGGGCCGCGCTCGAAGCGGAAGTCACGCCCCCCGCGCTCATCGATGGAGATGATATCGGTTCCGATGATGTCCGCCGGCATCAGATCGGGAGTGAATTGGATTCGTGAAAAGCGCAGATTGGAGACCTCCGAAAGGGTCCGAATGAGCATGGTCTTCCCAAGCCCCGGAACCCCCTCCAGAAGGGCGTGCCCACCCGCGAAGAAACAGGTCAGGACCCCCTCGACAATCTCCGTGTGACCGACAATCACCTTCCCGATTTCGGTTTTGAGCCTCTCGAAGCATTCACGAAACTCGGCGGTCTTGGCCGCAGTGTCCATGCGCTCACCCTCCTTGATTCAGGTCGGAACGACGGGTCCGTTAGGCTACCACAGGACAGCTTGGCGCGCACCCTGCCCCAGGCGCGACTTTCCCCAGGAAAAGCCCCAGGATGAGGACTCAAGAATTGTGAAAAATAGGTGTTGACAGCGGTCGGGCGGCCAGTATAATCTTTGAAGAAGGTCGAAAATTGTGGTTGAAAGCAGCTCTACCTTGTGGTTTCTCGTAGCATCGAACCAAGCGCCTCCCACGCAGCATGGTCTCACCTATTAGCCGCCGAGAGGAACGATCTCCAAGAGCAACCCGCTGTAAGGAAACCCCTTTTTCCAAACTGACCAAGAAAGAAGGTGTAGAAGCGAATGCCCACTATCGGGACGGTCAAGTGGTTCAACGACAGTAAAGGGTTCGGTTTCATTTCGCAACCGAACGGCGAGGATGTTTTTGTTCACCACACGGCGATTCAGGGACAGGGTTTCAAGACCCTGGCCGAAGGGGATAAGGTTCAGTTCGAGATTACCAAGGGCCAGAAAGGCCTTGCGGCGCAGAACGTGGTTAAGGTCTAACCACACAAGGAACCCGGATTGTCGAATTCCCGCCCAGCTTCGCGGCTCGGGCGGGATTCGCTTTTTCAGGGGTGGGGTCCGGGCCGGAGGGCCGCGTCAGGCGGGAACAAGCTCCGGAACGGGGGTGTTGTCGAGCTCCAGCTCCAAGGCTTGGAGCTGCTCAAGGAATTTCTGGCGGGCCTCTCCGACGAACTCCTCGGCGAGCTGGCGGTAGTACTCAATCCCTGTGCGAAGCCCCTCGATGTATTCCGCGAAATACTTCCCCGGATGGTTGGCCAGGCGCAGGGTGCACTTCTCGGCCTCACGGCGCAGGAAATCGATATAGAGTTTGAGCTCGCGCAAGAACATGTGGGGACGCGAGGGGTTGGTGAGGAGCGAGAGACGCCCATAGATGTGGCTGACCATCTCCTCCAGGGTGGCGATCTTCGAGAAGTTGACAATGTTCGGGCCGCAACAGATGGCTGGAGTGGCGCTCGGCTCCACCCCGGTCTTGATCTCGGCCCCTCCGGAAAGGTCCCGGCACAAGCAAGACTTGCCTAAGATGTATTCCCGAATGGCGGCCTTTTCCTCCGCCGGACGATCCTCGGTTTCAAGCCCCTCCAGCCTTCGCTTCTGGTAGGAGTGGGAGGCCAGGCAGATCGGCATGGAAGTGTAATCGCGGTTCGAGACCAGGAAGTTCTTCGGGCAGGGGCTCCCCGGACGACCCTCCAGGATTCGGCGGCGGCGCAAGTCCTCGCTCGCCGAGGTGCGCAGATTCCAGAAAGGAATCCCAAGCGGAGAGCTCTCGCTCAGGAAAACATCTCCCTCCTGGGCGGCGATCAGCTTGGCCATGGTTTCGGCGTCCACATTGGTTACCTCCGGGACCAGCAAGAAGGGAGTGGCCCATCCGGCGGCGTCGACTTCGTAGTATTGGAGCATGAATTCATGCTCCTCCGAGGTCCCGATGCCCCCCTGGACCGTGATGCGAGTGGGAAGCGGGGCATCCGGCGCGGACCGGCCCAAACCGGACAGACCCTCGCGATACAGGCCATGGAGCTCCTCCACCAGCTTCCCTCGGGATTGTTTGAACTCCTCCAGGATCGGCCCCAGCAGGTGTCCCTTGGTGGCGAAGGCGTGCCCGCCGCAATTCAGACCCGACTCGATCCGATACTCCGAGACCCACAGCCCCCGCTTGGCGAAAAACTTGCCTTGAATCTGCGCCGAGCGAAAATCGCTGACCTTGAGGATGATGCGCTTGACCAGGCTGCCGTCCGGACCGGGGAAGAAGTCATCGAAATTCGCGGCATAGGCGTAGAGGCGTTGGTTGAGGCCGGCGGAAAAGACCACCCCCGAGCGTAAGTTGCTCCTGGCGAACCCGCGGAGCGCAGCCAGGGCATCCGAGGAGTCTGGGGCCATCTTGTCCCCGTTGCGCTCGGTGTCCCGATCCAGCTTGGTCATGATGTTGACATCGATGCTTCCAGGCTCGGCAAGCGCGCGGAGCTCGATTTCAAGACGGCTCTTCTCTACCGGGTCCGGGCACCCCAGCATCCTGCTGTAAAGCTGCTTGAGCGGGCCATCCGGGAGCAGCTCGTAGTAACGCGTAATCTCACTCCCCGGTTCGAACGGCGAACTCTTCAGATCCTCCACTTGGCGGGCCACCAACTTGTCGACCAGGTTCAGGTAGGCGGTGATCCGGCGCGCGCGCGAATCCGACTCCTTGTCTTTGATCTCGAAATACGGCTCCCCAATTCTCTCCGTGTGGTACTTGCGCATCAGCTCGATCAGGATGTCATCCACGATGGAAATGACCGAGGAGACGCCGTATTTGGCGATCCGAATCGGGGTGTCGATGGTGAAACCGGTGCCCATGACCGGGATGTGGAAGGTGTGACCTTGGGTCGGAGCGCGGTGCTCCTTGAGAGCTGAGACTATCATTCCTCGGGAAACCTCATTTTCTGGACTCGGCTCACCCCCGGTCCGCGCCCTCGGTTTGGCGCCGCCGTGGGGCTGGGAGGTCACTTGCCTCGTTTCCCTATAGGATACTTGACCTTTGCCTGGGATTCCAGCGGTAATCCCCGTTTTCAACCTCGGGCTTCCTTGACAGTCCCCCTTTGGGTGGTACCTTGGCCGTATGGTGGAAAAGCCCCTCCTTTTTGCCTTCGGCCTGCACAACCACCAGCCTGTCGGGAACTTCGATTTCATCTTCGAGGAAGCCTACCGGAAGGCGTATCTCCCCTTTCTGGAGGTCCTTGAAAGGCATCCGGGGATTCGGATTTCACAGCATTTCACCGGGATTCTCCTCGACTGGTTTGAAGAGACCCATCCCGAATTCGTGGAGCGAGTCGGAAGGCTGGTCTCGGAGGGGCGGATTGAGCTGCTCGGTGGAGGCTATTACGAACCGATCCTGCCGATGCTCCCTCCGGAGGACCGAGTCGGGCAGATCGAGGCCCTCAGCGAACGACTGAGGCGCCGTTTCGGGCGCCGTCCGGATGGCGCCTGGGTGGCCGAGCGGGTGTGGGAGCCGGGGCTTGCAAGCCTCTTCGCCCGCGCGGGGATCAAATATGTGCTCCTGGATGACGCGCACTTCAAGATGGCGGGGTTGCGCGAGCAGCAGCTGGTCGGACCCTTTCTGACCGAGGATGAGGGTCGGACCCTGGCGGTCTTTCCGATCAGCCAGGAGCTGCGCTACTTGATCCCGTTTCAACCGGTTGAGAAGTCCATTGAGCACTTGCGCGGTTTTTCAGGAAGTGGTGAGGAGCGAGTCGTGGTCCTCGCTGATGATGGGGAGAAGTTTGGGATCTGGCCTTACACCCACCATTCGGTGTACGAGGAGGGATGGTTGGAGGAGTTTCTTTCCGCGTTGGAGGAGGAGCGGAGTTGGCTGGAATGTGTCACCTACTCCGAGGCGCTGGAGCGGACCCCCATAAAGGGGGTGGTTTATCTCCCGACCGCTTCCTATTCCGAGATGATGGATTGGGCGCTGCCTGCCGAGGAGGGGGCCGCTATCGCGGACTTTCGGAAGTCCTTGGATGAGGCCGGCAAGGAGCGTCATGGGCGCTTCATCAAGGGCGGACATTGGCGTTTCTTTCTCTCGAAGTACCGTGAAGTTCTCCACATGCACCGCAAGATGCTCGCGGTAAGCCAAGCGCTGGATTCCCTGCCCCCGCGCGCCCGAGCGCGGCGCGCGGCGCAGGAGCATCTTTATGCCGCGCAGTGCAACTGTGGGTATTGGCATGGCGTTTTCGGCGGGATTTACCTCAATCACATTCGAGCGGAGAACCATCACAATCTGATTCTGGCCGAGGAGGCGATTCGGGCAAACCTCAAGGATTCAAGAACCCATGCCTGTCGACGCTGGGACTTCTTCCGCGAGGGTGGGGATGCTCTGGAGGTCACGACCCCCACGGAGCGGCTCTTGTTCGACCTGGCTCACGGCGGCGCGCTGGCTGCTTGGGATCACCTCCCCAAGGCCTGGAATCTGGTCAACACCATGACCCGTCGCCCTGAAGCCTACCACCGGGAGCTCCTTCAGCCTCGACCGGAGTCGTGTTCCGATGGCGCAGAGGGGGGGTCGATCCACGACTTGCACCTCACCAAGGAAACCGGTCTTGAGCGCTTCCTTGTGTATGATCCCTATCGCCGTGTGGGAAACATTCCCCACTTCTTCGCCTCGGAGCAGCGCCTCGAGGACCTCCTGGCGAACCCGGCGGCGGGCGATTCCGAGCTGATTCACTCGCATTACACAGGGGAATTCCACAGCCGTAAGAACGGTTGCTCGGTTCGGCTTCACGGGTCCGGAAACATGGAGGTGACCGGCGGCGGCCTCCCGGTGGAGGTCGACCAGGAGTGGGTGCGCGACGGGCGGACTTCGGCATGGACCATCACGACCGTGGTTCGGGGGCACCCTCGAAGGGCCTGGCAGGGCTTCTTCGGGCTCGAGTATGGGTGGTCACTCAACGCCGGCCACACTCACGACCGGTTCTATCTGATCGATGGGCGCAAGCCGGTAAATCCGAGTCTGGGAGGAATCGGCGAGTCGGAGGGGGTGTCCCGGTTGAGTTTGGTGGAGGGATGGTGGAAACTCTCGGTGGATTTTGAGTTTGAGATTCCCGCTAGGCTCTGGCGGTTTCCGATTGAGACCGTGTCGAGCTCCGAGGGGGGATTTGAGCGAAACTATCAAAGCAGCGTGGTCATCCCCGCTTGGCGCGCGACCCTGGAACCAGGAAGCGAGTTCCGAGTGTCGTTTCGTCTCCGGGTGAGTGATCTGTCGGGAGAGCGCCAGGACGAATGAACCTTGAAGCCCTGAAGGATGGTTTTCAGTGCCCTAAATGCAAGGGCAAGCATCCGGTCATTTCCGAGCATGCGGTCCCCCGAGCGGGCGCGGGCAAGCTCCCGCTGCCGATCCTGGACCGCTACCTCTTCGTGAGCTGCTCCCTGTGTGGGTTCACAGAGACCTACAACCTCAAGGTTGTGGAGCGAGTTGAGGAACTCGCGCGACAGACAGTCGCTCAAGAGGCCCCCCGTTAGGCTTGGCCCAGGCGTCTCGCCCGGGCCAAGCCCCATGACTCACCGATAGACCTTCACCTTCCGGGCGAGCAGAGCCTTCACCTTCTCCCCAAACTCCGGGATGTTAAACGGTTTGGCAAGCCAATCGTCCGCCCCCGCCTGCATGGCCCGGTCGATGTTCTCCGGACTGGGATACCCCGTAAGGACCAGAATCCGAGTGTTCCTGAGATTGGCGTCGGAACGCACCTGCTCAATGACCGCGTAACCATCCGCCTTGGGCATCATCAGGTCCAGAACCAACAGGTCCGGAGAGAATCCGCCAAGCTTGATGCACCCCTCCACGCCGTCCTCGGCCTCCTCGATCTGAAGTTCGGAGTCGAGTCGCTTGAGAGCCTGGATCACCACTTCCCGGATGGTCTTTTCGTCATCCACAACCAGGACTCGATGGGCACGCTCCCCCTCCAGCTCGGGTGGAATCGGGATGTCGTGCTCGGTCATGAAGTCGATTGCGGCATCCGAGGGAATCCGGAACCGTCCCCCGGGAGTGGAATGGGCTTTCAAGGAGCCATTATGAATCCAGCGACTGACAGTCTCGGTCCGCACGGAACAAAGTTTGGCAAACTCCCCAGTGGTTAACGCTCTCGCCACAGTCTTTTCCCCTTCCAAATCTTGATTTATGAGGCCCTTCCGCGCCTCATCGGGGTTGAACCCACGGCCATCCAGGAACGCAGTCCCCAAAAACAGGGACAAATGAGCATGGTTGAGTATAAATAGCGTGACGAGAGAATGTCAAGAACCTCAAGAGGGGCTTTGTGATTTTTCCCTCTTATCGGGAAGGAGAGGTGAAGGGGGTGGCCCCGGTTCCACGGAACCGAGGCCACCGATGTGACCAAACGGCTCAACCGTGACGACCGGCGGAATGGCCACCGGCCTGGCGGTTGCCCCACCAGTTGCCGGTGCCGCGACGTTGCGGTGAGGATTTCCGCATCTCTCGAAGGAAGGCCGGGGGACGAAGTCCCGCGGTGGCCCCTTGTGGATCATCGGCGCCGGAGGCGTGAACCCCCTTGCTCTCCGACCAAGAAAGGGTCTTGCCTTGGCGGAACGAATACACGCCGAGGGAGATCGCCACCTGGGTGGCGTACCCGCGCGCCGAATCCAGATTGAGCTCGGCGTTTTCGCGAATGGCATCCAGCCAGTTCTTGCGGTGCTCGTTCTTCTCCGGCCCTTGGATTTCCACCTCCATCTGGTCGCTGTTGGCCTGCTTGAATTCCGTCTCGAACTCCTTCTGGCCGGTGATTCGGATCTTGTCGCCGCCTAGAAGATCGAGGGTCCCGTGTTCACCGTAAATGCGGTCGGAAATCCCCGCGTCGTTGGTCATCGAGGCCAGGATCGCGATGGTGTGCTTGCTGGGGTAGTCTATGAGCACAAACGAATTGTCGGGAACCTCACGGTCCGGGTGGCGGTAGATGCCGCCGCTCGCCGTGACCCTGAGCGGGAGTTCATTGTCGAAGGCAATCATGAAGGGGGCGAGCTTGTGGTAGAACAAGTCCGTGGCAATGCCGCCGGAGTAGTCGTAGTACTTGCGGAAACGGAAGTACCGGTCGGGATCCCACTTCCGCTTCGACGCGGGTCCGAGCCACATATTCCAATCCAGGTTCTCGCCCGGTCTGGCGTCCGGGTCAATATCCCAGTTCCACTCCCCGCCCTTGTTGTTGCGGCTGTAGCCGGTCGTGGTCCAAACCGGTTGGCCGATTTTCCCCTCGGCGATGGCCTGACGCGCGGCGCGATAGGCCCCATCGGCGGTGTGCTGAGAGCCAACCTGGAGCTTGAGGCCGGTTTCGAGGACTTTCTTGTGCATGGCGAGCGCCTCATAGGGGGTGTGCGCCATCGGCTTCTCGCAATACACATGGCGACCGGATTCCAGGGCCTCAATCGCAATCTTGGCGTGCCAGTGGTCCGGAGTGGCGACGATGATGCCATCCAAGTCCTTCCTTTCGAGCAGTTTGCGGTAATCCCGGTAGGTTTCGGCATTTCCGCCCGCCTTCTCGCGCCCCATCTCGGCTCGCTTGTCAAACACATCGCAAACCGCCACCACTTCGCAGTTCCAGTCCGCGCTGCTTTCGGTGAAACGGCCGATGAGACTGCGGCCCTGCCCCCCGCAGCCGATCGCGCCGATCCTGAACTTGTTGTTTGCTCCCTGGGTGTTGGCATACGACTTGGCGGTTTGGCTGAACATGCCCATCGCGGCCGTCCCCGCCGCGGCAACTCTCAGGAAATCACGACGACTGACACTCTTGTGTTCCGTCACTGCCCTTTCCTCCATTTCGAGATCGAATGACGCCCGGGTCATGCTCGATGTGGAATCGAGGGGATGACGGCGGACCAGCGAGAATGTTCGCACTCCGGGATGGCGCTGGCAAGCGGAAGAACGCCGGTGAGATTACCTTGGAGTGGCTGAACCCGCGAACTCCGCGGGGACCTCAAAGGTCACCTTGTCATAAACCTCGGCCAATGGAAGGTCGCAGTCCAATGAGGCGATTCGCAGGCTCGCCTCGAGTCCAATGGCATCGGTGAGCAGCCAACCTCCCCGGGGTTGACGGGTGAATAGTTCCACGCGTGGGCTCTCCTGGGACACCAGCACATACTCTTGAAGGGATTCAATCGCGCGGTAGTGGCCGAACCTGGCCCCTCGATCATAGCTTTCGGTCGATTTGGACAGGACCTCGATGAGAACAGTGGGGTTCAGGAGCGTGTCGTGAAGGTTGTCCTCAAATCTCGGTTCGCCGCGTAGGGCGCTCAGATCCGGATAGGTGTACATCCCGGTCTCGGAGACTTTAACCCGCATATCCGACATATACACCTTGCAGGAACGGCCCATAAGCTTGGCGTGAATCTTGGCGAACACGTTGCCCACAATGAGAACGTGCGCCTCGGTCGCGCCCGACATCGCAAAGACTTCCCCGGCGTAATACTCACTCTTGGACTGCGCCTCCCGTTCCAGGGCCAGGTACTCTTCGGGGGTGTATTTGTGGTTGGGTCGGAACGACATGGTTCTTACCCCTTACACTCAAAGGATACCGCCATGGGCGTGAGAAGGTCAAACCCGATTTCAGATGCCGGAGCTCAGCCCCTGGTCGCTATCGGGGCAAGTTCCACACCCATCTCCAGGACCACTTCCCGGACCGCGGCAAGCAGGGCAAGGATATCGGACTCGAAGATTCGTCCGATGGTCCCGATCCGGAAGCAATCCGCGTTGCTCACCTTGCCGGGATAAATGACATAGTTTCGCTCGTTGAGGCGGCGATAGAACTCCTCAAAGGAGAAATTCGGGTGCTCCGGATATCGGAATGAGGTAATGATCGGCCCTTGGAGTTCGGGAGTCAGGTATTCCTCGAATCCGATCTCGCGCATTCCACGAATGAGGACCTCGTGGTTGTGCGAGTAACGAGCGTGGCGCCCTTCCACTCCGCCTTCCTGCTCCAGTTCGAGCAGCGCCTGGTGAAAGGCCAGGAGGGCATGGGTTGGGGGGGTGAAGCGGAACTGGCCATTGGACTCGAGGCCGCGCCATTGGGCGAGAATATCCAGGCTTAAGGTCCGCGCCCAACCCTCGGTTTCGAGGAGCGCCTCCTTTCTCGCCAAGACGAAGGCGAAACCCGGAACCCCCTCGATACACTTGTTCGCGGAAGAGACCAGGAAATCGATTTCGCCTCGCGCCAGATCGGTGGGGATCGCCCCAAAGCTGCTCATGGCGTCCACAACAAATCGAAGCGCCCGAGCGCGAACCATTCGACCCAGTTCCTCGATGGGGTTCAAAACTCCCGTGGTGGTCTCACAGTGAACCACGGCCACATGGGTGACCCCCGGGTGGGAGGCCAGCATACGATCCGCTTCATCGAGGGATGGACGCTGGTCTTCAGGGAATTCGAGCGCCAAGGTGTCGATCTTGTGGATGCGGGCCATCTGGACCATCCGCTTGCCATAGGCGCCGTTCACAATAACCAAGAGTTTCCCCTCCGGAGGGATCGCGGATGAAAGGACCGCCTCGATGGCGAAGGTGCCGCTTCCTTGCATCGGGATGGCGGCGTATGTCTCACTGTCCACCCCACCGAGGGCGAGCAATCGGTCTCGAATATCCCGGACCAGGCCCATGAACTCGAAGTCCCGGGAGCCCAGGTCCCGCAGCATGGCCTGCTTGACAGTCCGGCTGGTGGTGAGTGGGCCGGGTGTGAAGAGCGGCTTGTCGTTGGAGGCGGCAATGGGGGGATGCATGTCTTGTTCTCCGTTCTTGAGATCGGAATGAGGTGAGATTCAATCCATCCGGCGTGTTTGGCGGATTTCGCCGATTTCGAGCAGCCTTTTCACACCGCTTTCGAGGCGGAGGACCAAGCGCCCCTGGGAGTCCAGGTCCTCGGCAATTCCCTCAATTCGACCCTCGCCGAGTTGGACCTCGGTCAGGTGGCCGAGGGTGTCGCACAGGAAGCGCGCCTTGCGGATCAAGGTCTCGCCGCCATGAGCCTCCAGATCGGTCCAGGCCCGGTCAAGACGGTTCAGAATGCCCGCCAGGAGAGGGTCTCGGTCCACAAGGCGGCCCAAGAGAATGCTCACCGAGCTCGCCAGGGTCCGGATTTCGCGCGGGAAGTCCGCTTCACTGAGATTCACATTGAGTCCGATTCCGAGCACCAGGCGCGTGCCGCCGTCGGCTTCCGTTTTGCTTTCGCACAGGATCCCGCCGAGCTTCCTTCCATCGCGGAGCGCTTGGTCGTGCGCCGCGCGCGCCACAACATCGTTGGGCCATTTGAGCCGAGCCGGAACCCCAAGGGCCTCAAGCTCTTCGATTACGCTGCATGCGCCGGCAAGGGTGGCCAGTCCGGAGAGGGGGGTCTTAGGCCTGAGGACCACGCTGAAAAGGAGATTCGCGCGGGGGGGCGCGAACCAGCGTCGTCCCTGACGGCCTTTCCCTTGGCTCTGGAACTCCGCCGCCAACACCAAGCCATGTGGAGCATCCTCCGGCTCGCGGTTCATCAGGAGGGTGTTGGTGGAGGGGATTTCCTCAAGGATTTCCAGGTTGGAACCGATTCTTTGGGAGGCCAAGTGTGATAGGATGCGAGCGCGGTCCAGGCGCGCGACTTGCGCGCGCCTCGCGTCGGAGTGTTCCGTGGGAACCTTCCCCCTATCCGCGGCGGAAAGGAATGCGGTGGTTTTACTCATGTCCGAGGTCGAGGCGGTCACTATCCAGACGGAACGGTTCGGGGAGATCCGGGCGCCCAAGAACGAAGTCCTGCACTTCGCCGAGGGTTTGGTCGGGTTCGCCGAGCACAAGAATTTTGTCCTGGTCCAGGAAGCCGCGTACTCCCCCTTTCTGTGGCTGCAGTCCGCGGATGACCCCCATCTCTCGTTCGTGGTGGTGGATCCGCTGGAATTCATGCCCGAATACCGTGTCGAGATCAAGCCATCCGAGATCGCTTCCCTGGACCTGGAGAGCCTGGATAAAGCCAAGGTCCTGGTCATCGTGGTGGTCCGCGAGAATCCCGAGGAGATCACAGCCAACCTTCAGGGGCCGCTGGTTCTGAATCTGGAGAAATGCCTCGGAAAACAGGTGGTGCTGCTTTCCGACCGTTACCACACCCGTCACCGCATCCTGGATGAAATCGAGGATGACGCCACCGGCCCCCGGGCGGAATCGGAGGGCTGAGGCGTGCTGGTTCTTTCGAGGAAGAAGGATGAAGTCATCGTTGTCGGCGATGACATCGAGATCACGGTTGTCGATATCCGGGGCGATCAGGTCAAGATCGGGGTCTCAGCCCCGCGCTCGGTCTCCATCCACCGCAAGGAGGTTTTCGACGCCATCCGGAACGAAAACCGAGAGGCGGCCAAGAGCGCGGCGGGCGAGGTGGGCAGGCTCGCCGAGGCCCTCCGGAAACGTCGTGGAGTGGACCAAGGGCAACCGGCTTAGAAGTCGAACTCGTCGATATTCGCGGCGTCGAAGACCTTCGGGTCGCCGAGTAGGATCTCGGTTCCCCGGACTTTCACCCTCCCCAGCCTCCCGGCCTCGAATTCCGCTCCGCTAATCCCCTCCCTGACCAACCGAACCCCGGCATGGACCGTGAGGTAGCCCAGGTCCACCGGGTTCCAGAGAACCATCTGCTTCACTGTGCCGTCCTTGATGTACGGCCTCATCGAATTGGGGGTTGAAAGGCCCGTGAGGAAAACTTTCCCGGAGGCTTGGGCCTTGCGCAGCCCCTCGGCGGCTCCGGGAAGCGCGACTGAAGTGAGCGCGAAGATGCCCTGCAGGTCAGGGTAGCTCTTGAGCGAATCCATGGTCACCTGGGTGGCCAGCGCCTGGTCCTCGGCGGTGGCCTTGGGAACCTCCGAGAGGTTCTTGAGGTTCGGGTAGGTGGCCTGGCGGTATTTCTCCATGGCGGCCATCCACATGTTCTGATTGTGGGCGGTAAGCGGCCCGGTGAGGATCAGGTACTTGCCGTCCGTTCCGATCCCCTTGGCCATGATGTCCATGAGTGTCTTCGCCACGGCATCGTTGTCGGCCTGGTTTACAAAGAAGTCGCGGCTTTCCTCGGCGGAGTCGGCATCCCATGTGACCACCTTGATCCCACGTTGGCGGGCCTTGCGGAGCGCGGGGGCGATGGCGTCCGGGTCCACGGCGGCCACCGCGATCACATCAAAGCGGCGCGCGATCCAAGTCTCGATCAGCGCGGTTTGACGGGAGACATCCGGGCTGTCCGGTCCGTCATATTCAAGGGAGACCCCGAGTTCCTCGGCGGCCTCGCGGACCCCCTTCTCACAGGCGCGGAAATAGTCGATCCCGACCAGCTTGGGCATGACCGCCACCTTGATCTCCTTGGCTGGGAGCGGCAGGGCAAGAAGCAGGGACGCAAGAAGGCACACCAGACGCATGGGAATGGACCTCCGACACAAGTAATGGCTCGGGGATGAGTTTCAAAGAACCGCGCGGTGTTTGCAAGGCGATTCGCGGCGACTCCCTTTTGAGCCGGGGGGTTTGGGGGTAGACTCAAACCGCTGGATTGGGTTAAGCCGGTATCGGGCCGGCAATCCGTTTCCACCCCACTAGGACAAAAGGAAATCGCAAACATGGCAGAGAAAGGCAGCGGCTCCGCCCCAACCGGGGCGAGCGGAGACTCACTTGGAGGCATTCGCTTCACGGATCATTTTCCATCCTCCCGTAAGGTCCATATCCCGGGGAAACTCCACCCTTTCCTGCGCGTCCCCATGCGGGAAATCGAGCTTTCGCCGACACGATCCAGAACTCCTGGCGTTCCGGACGAGCACAACCCCCCGGTGGTGGTCTATGACACGAGCGGCCCCTACACCGACCCGGATTACGGGGTCGATGTGAAGAAAGGTCTCCCGAAGCTGCGAAGAGAATGGATTCTTGAACGAGGCGATGTGGAGACCGCCTCCAGTGGAGCCTTGCGCGCCAAACCCGGAAGGCGTGTCACCCAGATGCACTACGCCCGGAAAGGGGTCATCACCCCCGAAATGGAGTTTATCTCCATCCGCGAGAACCAGATGCGCGAGGAGATGCTGGAGCGCATGGCCCAGGCGGGCGTCCCCATGCGCCGTCAACACCCCGGACACGATTGGGGCGCCAGCATCCCGCCCGTGATCACACCGGAATTTGTGCGCGATGAGGTCGCGCGAGGGCGCGCCATCATTCCCTCGAATGTGAATCACCCGGAGCTGGAACCGATGATCATCGGGCGCAACTTCCTGGTGAAGATCAACTCCAATATCGGCAACTCGGCCACGACCTCCAGCATCGAGGAGGAGGTCGAGAAGATGATGTGGTCCGTGCTCTGGGGCGCGGACACGGTGATGGACCTGTCCACCGGGAAGAACATCCATGAGACCCGCGAGTGGATCCTCCGCAACTCCCCGGTTCCCATCGGGACCGTACCGATCTACCAGGCGCTGGAGAAGGTCGGCGGCAAGGCGGAGGATCTTTCGTGGGAAATCTTCCGCGACACCTTGATCGAACAGGCGGAGCAGGGGGTGGATTACTTCACCATTCACGCCGGAGTCCTGCTGCGGTATATCCCGCTCACCGCCAATCGCGCCACCGGGATTGTTTCGCGCGGCGGCTCGATCCTGGCCAAATGGTGCCTGGCGCATCATCAGGAGAGCTTCCTGTACACCCATTGGCGCGATATCTGCGAGATCTGCGCGACTTATGACATCGCCTTTTCCATCGGGGATGGCTTGCGCCCCGGATCCATAGCCGACGCCAACGATGAGGCGCAGTTCGCGGAGCTCAAGACCCAGGGCGAACTCACCCGGATCGCTTGGGAGCATGATGTCCAGGTCATGAACGAGGGGCCGGGGCACATCCCTATGCACCTGATCCGGGAGAACATGACCAAACAGTTGGAGTGGTGTGGCGAGGCGCCGTTTTACACCCTCGGTCCGCTCACCACCGACATTGCGCCGGGCTACGACCACCTCACCAGCGCCATCGGCGCGGCGATGATCGGTTGGTATGGCACCGCGATGCTCTGCTATGTGACACCCAAGGAGCACCTGGGGCTGCCGAACAAGGAGGATGTGAAGGCGGGGGTGATTGCCTACAAAATCGCGGCCCACGCCGCCGACCTGGCCAAGGGGCATCCCGGCGCTCAACTCCGTGATGACGCCCTCTCTAAGGCGCGCTTCGAGTTTCGCTGGGAGGATCAGTTCAACCTCTCCCTCGACCCGACCACGGCGCGCTCGTACCATGACGCCACGCTCCCCGCCGAGGCCGCCAAGCTCGCGCATTTCTGCTCGATGTGCGGCCCGCATTTCTGCTCGATGAAGATCACTCAGGATGTCCGCGATTATGCCGCCAAGCGCCACACGACCGAGGCCGAGGCGCTTGTGGAGGGGATGACCGAGATGAGCGAGAAGTTCAAGGAGGCGGGCGGCGAGCTTTACGGAAAGGTGTGAAAGTTGGCCGGAGAGGCGTTGATGATGACTTGAGGCGCATGCCGGCTCCCCTATCCGGTCGGTTCGCGAGGCCGCTTGACCGAATACGGGGGATGGGGTTATCACCCACCCATGCTGTCGTTCAGCTTCGGGGACAAGCGGTTCAACTACCGGATTGTGGGCGTGGCTCTTTGTGACGGGCATGTGCTCCTCCACAAAGAGGACCGCGAGGAATTCTGGTCATTGCCGGGGGGCCGGGCCGAATGGTTTGAATCCTCCCCGGAAACCCTCAAGCGGGAGATGATCGAGGAGCTTGGCGCGTCCGTGATGGTTGGACCGCTGCTGTGGGTGGTCGAGAATTTTTACCGGCAAGAGGGGCAGAGACGGCATGAACTGGCCCTGTATTACAGGGTCTTTCTTCCGGATGATCCGCGTTGGTCCATCCAGACGGGGTCGTTCCGTGGCATCGAGGAATCGACCCCGATGACCTTCCAATGGTTTCCGCTTGATTCGCTTGAGCAGCTTCAGCTTTTTCCATCCTTCCTTCCGGAGGCGCTTCGAGCGGGGACCAAAGGGATTCGCCACTTTATCCATGAGGACACCAAAGAACGTCAAATCAAGTGACAGGATTATGACCCTCCACCAACGCCTCCTGAATCTCCGTGACGAGATCCGCCGCCACGACCGGTTGTATTATGTCGAGGCAAGCCCTGAGATCAGCGATCAGGAATATGACCGGCTCCTGGCCGAACTGATTGAGATCGAGTCGAAACACCCCGAATGGGTAACACCCGATTCCCCTTCTCAAAGAGTCGGCGGCGAGCCGCTCGAGGGATTTGCCCAGGTCCGTCACGCCATCCCGATGCTCTCCATCGGCAACACCTACTCCCTCGAGGAACTGCGGGAGTTTGAGGAGCGCTTGGGAAGGATCCTGCCCAACACCGCATTCGATTATGTGGTCGAGCCGAAGATCGATGGGGTCGCGGTTTCAGTCATCTATGAGAATGACCTTTTCACCTTGGGCGCGACACGCGGAAACGGAGCGGTCGGGGATGACATCACCGCGAATCTGCGGACCATCCGAGGCCTCCCGCTGTCGCTTTCCATTGCCCGGCATGGGCTTCAGCGATTCGAGCTGCGCGGCGAGGTTTTCATGGACCACGCGGGCTTTGAGGCGCTCAACCGGAGGCGCGCCGAGGCGGGCGAGGAGCTCTACGCCAACCCGCGCAACACCACCGCGGGGTCTTTGAAACTCCTCGATCCCCGCCAGGTGGCCGAACGACCGCTTCGGATCGCGTTCCATTCGTTCGGGGAGATTGTTCCCCTTCCTGGGAGCGCGCCCCCCTGGAGGAGGCACTCGGAGATCCTCCGCGCCCTCCAGGAGATGGGCGTTCCGACCGTGGAACACTGGGATCGGGCAACCGGCATCGACCAGGTGATCCCCCTGGTGGAAGCCTGGGAGTCGAAGCGCTTTGACCTGCCCTATGTGACCGATGGACTTGTCATCAAGGTGGATGACCTCCGGACGCGCGAGGACCTCGGAAGCACCAGCCGCAGTCCCCGCTGGGTGATCGCCTACAAGTTCCCCGCCGAACAAGCGGAGACCACCCTGAAAAGCATCGAGCTTCAGGTCGGGCGCACCGGGGCGGTCACCCCGGTGGCGATCCTCGACCCGGTGCAGCTGGGCGGCACCACGGTTTCCCGCGCCACTCTCCACAACGCCGACGAAATCGCGAGAAAAGACCTGCGCGTGGGGGACCGCGTTCTTGTGGAGAAGGGCGGTGAAATCATTCCCAAAGTGATCGCCGCGCTTCCCGAGATACGTGATGGCTCGCAAGTCCCCTTTGTGTTCCCATCGAAGTGCCCTTCTTGCGGGGGTCCGCTTTCGCGACCCCAGGGGGAGGTGGCCTATCGCTGCGAGGACTTAAACTGCCCCGCGCAGCTTCGTCGCCGCATCGAACATTTCGCCTCGCGGCGTGGAATGGACATCGAAGGGCTGGGGGAGGCATTGATCGATCAACTCGTTTCCACGGGCTTGGTTCGAACCTTGCCGGACCTCTATCGACTCGAACTGGAGCAGGTCGCCAACCTTGAGCGGATGGGCAGGAAATCGGCCCAGAACCTCCTTGATGGGCTGGAAAAGAGCAAGTCGAATCCCCCCAACCGACTTCTCCACGGCATCGGCATCCGTTTTGTGGGCGAGCATGTGGCCGAGGTGCTGATGGATCAGGTCGAGGACTTGCGAGACCTTGGCAAGAGGACCCGCGAGGAATTGGAGGCAATCCCTGAAATCGGACCGACCGTTTCGGAGTCGATCCACACCTTCTTCTCCGATGACCGCAACCGGGAAGTCTTGGACGAACTCGCAACGCTGGGTCTCAACTTCCGCCGAACCGAGAGTGGAATCCCGGAGGGAGAGCCACCCCCGCGCAACCTGGAGGGGCTACAATTCGTGCTCACGGGGACCCTCGCCAAGCACACCCGCGATGAGGCCAAGGAACTGATCCAGGCGCGCGGCGGGCGGGTCACCGGTTCGGTGAGCAAGAAGACCGATTATGTCATTTGCGGAACCGATCCCGGCTCCAAGGCGGATAAGGCGGAGAGCCTGGGAGTGCGAATTCTGAATGAGGAAGAGTTTGAAGACCTCCTTGCGGGAGTGTTGTGATAGCGTTCCTGGCCGCCGGTCTCACTTCTCATGCGGTCCCACATCGATCAGCGTGATTGTGTCACCGTGGAGCTCAAAGTAGAGGCGGTAGCTGCGTGTCACGCGGGCCTGCCAGAGGTTTCCCTCGCCGGCGCGCTTGTGAGTTCGTAGGGAGGGGTGATGAGGGTTCACCCGAAGTTGTTGGATGGCCGTGTCGGCGCGTCTCTGGAGCGAAGGCGTCATCTTGCGGTACGACCGATTGAAGGATGCGGAAAAAATGAGGTCGTACATCGTTTCGCGAATCTATTTTTTCAGTGAATCAAGGTGTCGTTGTATTTCAGCGGCGGTCTTGAATGGTCCCGAAACACGGCCTTCCGCGACATCTTCGAGGCCCTGGCGAATACCCGCTCGCATCTTGGGGCCGATCGGCTCATCGGTGATTGAGAAGGTGTCCAAATCGGTCTTGCGCGTGATGACGGCTTTGTCCCGCCGTAGGGCAACCTCGACATAGTCGCCGGTTTCGATACCGAGACGATCACGTATTGTCTTGGGGATAACCACTTCGTTCCTGGAACCGACTTTAACGACGGGCATTTTTCACTCCTGGGCGTGTTTCCGAGGGGACTCGGCCCGCAAGTATTGCTGACTTGCTTCTCCAAGGGTACCACATCGTGGGAACACGGACAAACTGAGATGGACGGCCCGCTCATTTTCCAACGAATGCGGCGTGTCTGGCGTCACAACTTCTCAGCCTCGGCGCTTGACCCGCATCCCGCTTGAGCGAAAATCCCTGTTGGTCCCACCGCCCAGGGAATCGAGGAGGCCACCGTGATGTTCCCCACCCTTCTTTTGCTCCAGGTTTTCCAAGGTCTGCCCCAGGCCGCCGAGGTGGTGGTCCTTGCGCCCACGGATCCGGTTGCGGTTCAACTGTATGTCTTTGGCGAGGCCTCGCGCCACCCTAACGAGCAACTCGATGAGGTGCTTGCCACGGTCAAGCGTTGCGGGTACTCCCAAGTGCAGGCCTGGCTGGACTACTTCGATTCGGAAGAGTCGGCCAAGGTCTTGGATAACCTTCTCAAGAAACATGGCCTGACACTCCCGGCGGCGTATTCGGGGGCCAACCTTCACGATCCGGAGCAGGCGGAGAAGGCTATCGCCTCGATCCTTTCCCGCGCGAAACGAGGCGCCGAGCATGGGTTGCGGGTTGTGGTGGTGAACCCCGACCCGATCCAGGGTGAAAAGACCGATGACCAACTCATGACCCAAGCCAAGAACCTCGACCGCTTGGGGAAGGCGCTGGCGGAGTTGGGGCTTCGTCTCGCCATTCACCAGCACGCCCCCGAGATGGCCTCCGGCGCGCGGGAGTGGTATCACATGCTTCGCAACACGGACCCGGAGCGGGTCTTCTTCTGTCTCGACACGCACTGGGTTCTACGAGGAGGGCAAGACCCCTATCAGCTCCTTGAGGACGCCGGGAACCGTGTGATTGATCTGCACCTGCGGAACTCCACCGGAGGGGTCTGGGCCGAGGAGCTTGGCGATGGGGACATCGATTATCGGAAGGTCAGCGAGATCCTGGAAAGAATCGGGTACAGAGGATACCTGACCGTGGAGCTCGCGCACGAAAAGGGCACCCAGGTCACTCGCTCACTGGAGGAGAACCTGAAACGCAGCCGCGAGTATGTACGGGAGGTTTTTGGGAGGTAGCGCGCCTCCATGAAATTCAACTAATCACCGGTAGTTCATACCCCTTGCGCCGTGGGCGCGAGCGCAGCGCGTTGGCCTCCTCATCGCCGACAAACGACTCGGCCGCCGGGTCCCACTTGAGGGGGCGTCCAAGCTCCCGCGCGATGTTGATGAGGTGGCAGATCACCGAGGAATTGTGACCGACCTCCGCGCTCGCGTTGGGTTTCTGTCTCGTGCGCATGCAATCCACCCAGTTCTGGAGGTGCGGTCCGGCGACACTGGCGTAGATCGCCTTGTCATCCGGTTCGGGCGCGCCGTTGATGAGTTCCGGTGGATCGCTGACCAACTTATTCCGGTTGATCTCCAGTCGCCCTTTCTCCCCGATGAAGATTCCTCCCAGACCGGGCCCTTCCTCCAACCCATACTCGCATTTCACAACAACCCCGCTCGCATAGTGCAGCGAGACCTTGGCGTTCGGACCGGGATCCTCCAGGAATCGAACCTCGGTCGGGGTGGTGTCATCGGTTCCCAGGGCGCGTTGGACCTGGTCAAAGGCGTGGGTCCCCCAGCCGGTGACCCCGAAGCTCAGGCCGCCGCCATCATAGGCGCGCCATTTGCCCCATTTGTCCAGGCCAGGATGCAGGTTCTTGGTGTAGGGGACGAGCTCGGTTTGATGGCACCACATGTCCCAGTTGAGTTCCTCGGGGACCATCTCTGCCTCGCCCGGACTCCACTCCTCGGGTCCAATGAAATTCGGGCAAAGCACAGTGTGGACCTTCCCAAGCGCGCCGTTCTTGACCAGATCGCTCCCGAAGTTGTCGATGGGGACCGAGCGCTGCTGGGTGCCGACCTGGAGGATTCTCTGGTAGCGCTGCTCGGCGCGGACCAAATACCGGCCTTCTTCAATTGTGAGGGTTAGGGGTTTCTCGGAGTAGACATCCAGCCCGGCCTGCATCGAGTGGATGCAGATGAGCGCGCGTGCGTGGGTGGTGGTGGCGACAATTGCGGCGTCGAGCTTCTCCTTCTCGAACATTGCGCGGTAGTCCTGGTAGTGGGGGAGTTTTTCGGTGGCGAGATCGGGGCGCTTTTCGGCCACCCACTTGTTGTATTTTCGACACTGGCGGAGGTCACAATCCGCGAGCGCGACCAGTCTGACATCTTTGGGGGATTCGTCGAGGAGTGAATGGGCGCGTCCGCCGGGACCGATCAGTCCGATGTGGATGCGATCATTGGCCCCGGGGCCTTCGGGCCCGGCAAGCACCCGGCGTGGAATGATGAGCGGGGCGACTGTGAGGGAGAGGCCAACGGCACCCTGACGAAGGAAATCGCGACGGCGCATGGGGAGAAACCTCCTAAACGATGGCTAAATGGTACGATATTAACAGATTATGATCGAACGATCCATCTGATTTGTTTGAGAAAGACTCTCGTCTTTTGGTCCCCCTTATCCCCTCACCTCGGTTGGGAACGGCTGCATCTCCGGGAGGCGGATGCGCTTCCCATGCACCATCAGGCCCGGCCTGCCGATACTCTGACCGGCGACTTGGATGTTCTCCGGGTCACGGTACCCGACCCGCACCAGGCGGCGGATCTTCTCGGTTCGATTCACATAGCTCCCATGCACCGTGAAAATGTTGAAGCACACCACATCCCCACGCTGGGCCGGAACAGGAACCGTGTCCTCTAGGCTGTACCGGTCCGTCGGCAAGTGTGGGGTGCAGGGTCCATCGGGAGTCATCGTGATGTGCGGCAGATAGCCCGCCTTGTGCGAGCCCGCGAGAAAGCGAATCTCACCGTTCTCGTGGCAGGTGTCATCCAGGTGCACCAGCACATCCACATAACGGCCGTCCGTGTGCTCATAGAAGGCGTTGTCCTGGTGCATCGGGAAGGGGTGCCCGGTCTCCGGCGGCTTGGCGTGGAGGGTCGAATGGTGGAGCTCCACGTTGGGACCAAGCAGGTCCGCCATCGCCTCGCTGAGCCTCGCGTGAGTCACCGCGCGCAGCCACGCCTCGGAGTAGAAATACAGATCGTGGATCGAAACCAGCTGGGACTTCCGTTCGGTCTCCTCATCCATGAGGACTCGTCGCCACGGACCGGTCCAACCCATGTGACGCTCCGCCCAGTTCCGGATGATGAACTCCAGGTCCTCCTCCATCCGGTCCATCTCCTCGCTGGAGAACACCTGGGGTATGCGGAGGTAACCCTGGTCGTGGTAGAACTCAATTTGCTCCCGGCTCAGCATGGACTAAGAAAGCTCCTTCCTTTTTCATGGACGGGATGCCCCGCGCGGTCATTCCGGACTCCAGCTTGAGGGCAATCCTCAAACCCTGTCAAGGTTCAAGGGGCGCCCTTTCCAGCGCCTCCACCACCCCTCGGTCCACCCCGATCACCGTGCCGTGGCGAAAGTCCTTCGGGAATTTCATCTTGTCCGAGACATCCTCCCAGGCTTTGAGGTCCCTCGATTTCACCGCGCCGTAGAACTGGGGGTCGGCATAGTGATCAAAGTACACAAACCACTCCTCTCCGATCCGGATGGCGGAGGGTCCCTCCACCCAATCCCGTGTGAACGGCTCCGTGCAAGGCCCGTACGGACCCTCTACCTGGGCGGAGGTTGCGAGGCGTAGACGCTTCTGACCGAGACGTTCGTCCTTGAACAGGAAGCGGTAGAGGTTGTGGTGGCGAAACAGGACGCCATCGATGGTGTTGAACCCGGGATCGTGAAAGACCCTCGGCGGCGAAAAGTCCTTGAAATCGACCGTGGTGGTGAAATACGCCCGGTGATTCAGGCCGCCATCGTCCAGGGGTTGGTCGGGAAACAACCCCTCGACCGTGGTGGAGAAAAGGATATACCACTTAGCGGAAGCGTCGTCGAAATAGAGTTCCGGCGCCCAGGTGTTCTTCGCGCCCTTGACCTCGCGATTGATCGGGACATAGCGCTGCTCGCTCCACGAAAGGAGGTCCGCCGAGGAGGCGTATCCGAAACCGTCATCCATCCACCCCGTGGTCCAGACCATGTGGAACCTTCCGTCCGGACCAAGGCGCAAGCTGGGATCGCGCATCAGCTTGGAGCCGACTTGTGGGGCAAGGAAGGAGCGATCGTCGCGAAGCGGCCTCCACGCGTAACCATCGTCGCTCGCGGCGAGGTGAAGCCCATCCTCGCCATTGCCACGAAAGGAGGTGAACAGGAGCACTGGCGCTTCCGATGGTTCCCCCGACACCGCTGCTGGAAAAAGGCTCATCAGAGTTGTTGAGGCGATCATGGCCGCCAAGAATAATCGCATCGACGCTCACACCTCCAGCGTGTCGTTGACCTTGGCTTGCCAAGCGCGAATCCTCGCGGTCAAGCGCGAAATGACCTCCGCGTGTTTCCTCGAGTCGAAGAGGTTGGTTGTCTCACCCGGATCCTCCGTCAGATTAAACAACTGACTCTTGTCGCCCCTGGATAACACCAACTTCCAGCCATCCGGAGAAATGACCGTGCGGGACTGAGACTCCATCGCCGCCTTGAGATCGCCGGCGGCGTCCGCTCCGACATGAAAATCGGCGGTGTTTCGCGGGCGATTCCACTCGATGAAAACATGGTCTTCTTGCGCCGGGTTGCCCTTCATCAGTGAAACCAGGCTCTGTCCGGGAAGGCTCTCTTCCCGCGGATACCCCATCAACTCCAGGAGTGTCGGGACCAGGTCGATCTGACTGACCGGTTGCTCCACGACCTGCTGGGTTCGACCTCGAGCAGGGATGCGCAGGAGGAGGGGGATTCCGACCGATTCCTCGTAGCTCACGGTCTTGGTGAGGAGGCGATGCGACCCCATCATGTCGCCATGGTCGCTGGTGTAGACCACGATGGTGTTGTCGGAGAGGCCAAGTTCCTCCAATGTGGACAGGATCCCTCCCACGCTGCGGTCCACCTGGCTGACCAGCCCCCAATAATTGGCGATCAATCTTCGCCAGTCGGCTTCGGTCTTGAGCGGCAGTTTGCCGAACCCGTTGGCAAGAAAGGCATCCCGCATGGCGCGGAACCGCAGTGGCTCGTTGTCCTCCAGGAGGTCCTCGAAGTTACCCGGAACGGTCACCTCGGAGAGCGGGTGCAGGTCATCCAGCGGGCCATGGAAGGGCATGTGGGGTTCGAGGTAATTCACGTGAAGGATGAACGGTTCGGTCTTGTGGCGGCGCAAGAAGTCGCGCGCCTTGAGTTCAAGGAAACTGGGCTTGCAGTGTTCGATCTTGAGATTTGAGGCGAACCCCCGGCTGTAATTCCCGTTCTCGGTGTCCGGTTTGTACCCCAATTCGTTCAGGAACGCCCAGTACGCGCTCTTCGCGTTGGGGTCGCGGTCGGAACGGTAGTACTTGGAGTAGCCATCCTCGATGGCCGCCCATTCCTCAAATCCATGTTGGGCGAAGACCTCATCCCCCAGGTGCCACTTGCCGAAATACCCCGTTCGATAGTCGGGATCATTCATTATTTCGGGGAAGCAACGGGCGTCGTCGGGCAGAGGGATGTTGTTGGATACACACCCCGTTGCGTGGGGCCAGCGCCCGGTCATGATGCTGGAGCGCGCGGGGGTGCAGACCGGCTGAGTGTCATAGGCGCGTCGGAACACGACCGACTCGGAGGCCAGCTTGTTGAGATTGGGGGTCTTGATGCGAGGGTTCCCATACGCCGCCATCGTGTCGGGGCGTTGTTCATCGGTCCAGAGAAAGAGCAGGTTGGGCTTTCTCGCCGGCGCGGAGCGCGCGCCTCCCGAAAAACCCGCGGCGAACACGGAGGCCGCCTTGAGGAAGCTCCTTCGGGACACAGACTGGCGTCTCATGAATCACCTCCTACGATCACCGGGAGAGGAGTGCAACTCCTCTCCGAGCGATACCGGATTGGGCCGAATACCCGCTACTTCAGCAAGTCCAAGCAGGTTTGATAGTCGCCCCTTGAATAGGCGCTGTCCAGAAGGGAAAGAGCGGATGCCATCTCCCAGGCCTCGGTGGATTCGGTTCGGATTTCCATCTTGGACCGCGGATCGACCGGGGGGAGCGCATCGAGGCGCGCCTTGACATCGGTTTGCACCTTGTCCCGATAAGCGCGAAAGAGTCGCTCACGGATCAAGTCAAGCAGATAGCGCTTTTCGTCCGGGCTGATTCGGTCGGAGATCGCCTCTCGAATTCGCCGAACGGTGGGGTCATCCGGAAGCGGATGGAGCTGCTCCAGTCGAGCGATCAGCGCCTCATTCAGACGGATTGCCTCAGGCAGGACCTCCTCGGTGAAGAAGGCGCGGAGTCGCTTCTTGTCCAGCGCGAGATCATGGTTCCCGATCACCGGGACCACCGCGACACGGTAAGGCGTTGAGGATTCCTGAAAGTAATACTCCCAGCGGTCGAAGTAGCCGTTTTCGTCCGTGTCGAACAGGCGGATTTCGCCCATGGGTTCGGTGTTTCCGATATGGCCCACCTGTTGCCACCCCTCGCGCGCGCCCTTGAGGTGGATGCGACGGTCCACTGGGCTGAAATACAACTCCCGCTTCCTCGAAGGGTTGGGATCGTACTCACGGCGCACATTCCAATCCTGGATCGGTCCGCCGGTGTTGTGCATGACCCGCCGGCTCCAAGTCCAGAAAACCCCTTCCCAGCGACGGTCAGACTCCGGCCAAGTCGGGTCGCCGATCTTCATGCCCGCATCCTCGAACTCCCGCCAGGTGAAGCCGGTGGCCTTGGCGGAGTACTTCTCGCAGATTCCTCGGACCGCCTTGTGGGGAGCGCAAATCGTGGTCTTGGGGCTTCGACGAAGCGGCTGGAAATGCTTCATGCCGGTGAACGAGTAAGGGGTCCCACCGACCAGGTTGAAACCCATTTCGTAGTGGAGCGGCCTCTCCTTGGAGGAGAGGCCATCGATGTCGAAGCTGTAGCGGATGTTGACCACTCCAGGGTTGCGCAGTGACGGGTAGAAAGGTCCCTGGTAGCGGTCCTGGCTGTTGGCGTAGTCGGGGTCGCTCTGCTCGGAGAAATCAAGCGGGGCGGCGCTGAAGCGCGCCACCACTTCGGACTCCCCATCCCCATCCGTGTCAAAGAACGCGAAGGGGCACTCGGAGATCGGCAACCACTCCTCGCGCTCCGGATCGTAGCGGTTCATGTAGATCATGTTGTCGCCGTACGGGTCGCTCGCGAAGAAATCGCCGGTGTATTCATAATCGCGCAGATCCCACATCGCGCTGTCGTCATCCAAGTCGATCCCCATCCAGGACCGTCGGAGCTCGCCCTCCACAAAATAGCGAATGTCCATCTCATCGGGATCGTTGTCCCCATCCGAATCGATAGTGTCCACCATGCGGTCCACCGTGCCGTCGGCGTCATAATCGACCACATAGCAGTCGCTATCGGCATCCCCCTCGGTCCCAGTCAAGTCGCCGTCATCATCCAGAACCCACACGAGCATGACCTTGTTTGAGTCGCGCTTGCGGACCTCCTTGCGGAGGAGCATCTTCCCTTCTCCTCCGGCTTCCTTGGCATACGCGGACTGGAGGACCAGATGCTCCCCGGGCGAAAGATTGCTTGCCTCGGGCCACCACGGTTTGTCCGAAAGGGAAAGCTTTCCGCCTGGGCTCATTCGGGTTTCGGTTTCCCACCAGGGGTCCTCGGCGAAGGCCGCCGCCGAGAGGATTAGCCCAAGCAGGAAAATGGCAAGACGTGTCATTTCGGAATCCCTTCCTGACCGGCGAAATCAAAAATCTCCCCCGCGTTCCTCCACAGAATGCGCTCCTTTTGCTCCTCCGGAATCTCCGCGGTTCGGACCTTGAGTGGGCCGACGGCGGGAATCTGAAGCGGATTGCAGCTCCCGTGGAGCAGGCGATGCGCCCCGATCTCCTCGGAGACCTTGCGAATCTCCTCGAAGGCCATCATCGCGGAGGTTTCGACCAGGGTGTTGGGGCGCCTTCTCAAGACATCCGACGCGGATTGGAGCTCGAACAGATAATTGATGGACCCGAGGATGAAGGTTGCGTTGGGGTGCTTTTCGGCGAGGGCGCCGATCTTGGCAACCGGGAAGGTTGGAAACCGCCAGCTCATCACCAGGCGGTGGGGAATCAGAACGGGAACACGATGCTCCCCGCACCAGTTCAACAGTTCCTCGATAAAGGGCTCCTCCAGCGGATCGTAGGAGTGGTTGAGCGGGAACAGTTTGACCATGCGCGCGGGGCAGGCGGAAAGCTCCTCGGCGTATCGGTCTCTTCCACTCGCGTATGGGGAGTAGGTGAGCGCGGGGAGCAATCGGTCCGCGTGCCGTTCGACCGCCGCGAGGGTCTCGGCATTCCCCTCGGCGGGATCCATGAAGACCCCCCGGAGCGAGCAGACAAACGCCTTGTCGATCCCGCAACGGTCCATGTTGCGGAGGACCGAGCCAACATCGGTTCCCTCCATCGCCCAGTAGGGCCAGGTTCCGAAATACGAGTTGATGTCAACGATCACTTCAGCCTCGCATCCCGAGCAGCCGCTCGATGTTTCCGTGAAGGATCAGGTCCTTCTCCCGATCAGTCAAATTCGATTCGGTGATCTTGGCCACCGCGAGGATGGGATCGAGCAGCGGCATGTCCGAGCCGTACAGCACGCGCTCCGCCCCGACCTCGCGGACCGCGAATTCGACCATCCCGTTGTCGAAGGTGGAGCTGGTCGTGTCGAGATAGATGTTGGGATGGGCCTTGGCGGCGGCCACCGCCCGATGCCAGTCGCCTTGAGCCTGCGGGCAACATCCCATATGAGCGTTGAAGATCACCAGGTCCGGGACTTGGCGGCAGAGGGAAAGGCACTCTTCACCGGTGGAATGCGCCAGAACCGGAACGCGCAGCTCCGCGGCCTTCGCGAGGAGCGGGAGCATGAAGGGGTCGTCGATGACCTGGAGCGGCGGGACCGAATAGATCTTGAGTCCCCGGAAGCCATGGTCGTTCACATACCGCTCCAAATCCTCCGCCACCCAGTCGCCGTGACGGCCCGTGCAGACCGTGTAATAAGGGATGAAACGGTCCAGGTGGGCCGAGACTTCTCTCCGAATCCACTCGTTTCCCGCCTTGATGTCATAGACCAGGGCGGAGAAATCGGTGACCATCATGCGGTCAATGCCCGCGCGGTCCGCCGCGCGCAGCAGCAGGGCGGCATCCGCCTCGACATGGTAGTACGCGGCCTTGCCGATATGGACATGGCAGTCCACGATCACACTGTTCACCTCAAAGAGGCCGCGAGCCCCCGAATCCCCTCGAAGAAATCCTCGCCGGTGGGACAGCAGTCGAACCTGTTCCCGCGCGGCCAATTGCACTCGAGGTGGTAGGTGGTCGGCTTGTCCTTCTCGATTCGGAGCACCACTTGGTTCTCCAATTCCGAGCCCCCCATGCGCTGGAAACGCTCGGCCGGGAAGGCAACGCCCATTTCGATCCAACCGATGAGTGGTGTCTGAAAACCCCTTACAGAGAAAGCCCCGAGCGCGCTGTCCAGGCGGAGGGTCTCTTGGGGGAGTTTGGATAGACCGATTCCGAGCTCCAGACGGTCCTCCGTCTGTCCGCCGGTAACCGCCACCTCAATGGGCGAGTCCGCTCTGCCCGCCAGCGCCGAACAGAGGAACCGCACTGTGTAAGGCGAATCCTTCGGGCCAACTCCTTTCGCCACTTGCTCAATCACAATCTTCTCGGGGGACTCGGAAACCAGTCGCTTGGTGAACTCGATATCCCCCTTGCCCTCGGGGGCTCGGACAGGAAACGCTTCCCCATTCACATACAAGGTCACCCCTCCGCATCCGGGGCCCTTCCCGACCAGGAGGGCATCGATCCCCCATTCGGTCTCTTCGTGGTAGCTCACCGGCCCAATCGTGGGGAGGATTAGGGTATCCCCCTTCTTGCCAAAGAAATCGAACTGGCCCCAGTAAACCCGATAGCAGACCTTTTCCGATTCCCATCCGATGTTGGGCGGAATCCAATCTTGGGCCCAAGCCACCCGCTTCGGCGCAAGCTTGCGAAGCATCTCCTCTCGAAAGGCTCCAAGGTCCGCGAGCGGGGCGGTCAGTTGAAACTCGCGTTCCAGCACCCGCGCCATGGTCGGGTAATCCCCTCTTCCTCTCGCCTCGGCAAATTCGGTCCAGATTTCCGCGTCCGAGTGGGCGGACTTCAGAAGGTGAATCAGCACATCCTTGCGCACATCGAGAAAGAAGCGCAGCGACTCATCGCTTGCAAGGAGTTCGCGGGCAAGCTCCGGGGAGGCGGAGGCGATCTCCATCTGGGCGCTTAGCTTCGCCAAAGCCGGATTGTCTGGAGTTGTCGGCGCGGCAATGGAAAGCGCCTGCTCAAGGCGTTCGTGCAGGGTGAACAGGTCCGGCACGCTCCGCGCGATCTCTCCTTCGACCATTGAGTTCAGAACACCCCAAGACCATTCGGCATCCTCCGGAGTGACAGCGGTCGCGCGCCAGGAATCCTCCGCTTGGCCATCTCCATCGAGGTCCAAGTTCCACTCATCGAGGAATCCATCCGAGTCCGTGTCTCTCATCTCATAGCGAAAATCGGCCTTGCGGTCGAGATCGGCGTCCACTATCAACCAGGCCTTGTCCGCGCCGCGCAGATGAACGCGGTGGTCGGTGGGATGAAAGTAGACCCGAATCGGCGCGGTGGGCTTGAGGACCAATTCATAGCGCTTGTTGAGCTGCCCGCAGCTCGGACCGCCGACCTGCTGGAAATCCGGATTTCCATCGGCGATCACCCCTTCCCAGCGCTCGTTTTGATCCTCGTAACGCTGGCCATCAATATTCCGGTCGATCTCATCCCAGGTGAGCATCATGCGCTCCCATGTGATCCGGGAAGCGAATTCCGGGGCGAGCTCGCGTCGAAGGTATGGGCCCGCGCGGAACCCGCGCAGGGAGCGATAGGTGGACTCGCGCTCCGAGAAGCTGACCTCGGAGCGGCCCCGTCCGCGCCCCTCCGGGGTCCAACTTGCGCCAGGCGCCCACGCCGTGATCGAGCAGTCGAAATCCCGGGGGGACTCCCGGGTCCCATCGTTGTCCGTGTCAAAGCTCCAGCGAATCGCCTCCACCTCGTTCTCGATCCCGGAGATCCGCAGAACCTCCTCGGTCACCCCATCCCCATCGCGGTCGTAGAACAGGAACGGGTTCTCGAAAAAGGAGACCCAGCGATCCCCGGAAAGCGGAAGCGCGAAGGCCACGAAGAGCTCATCGCCGCCGAAATGAGTCCGGAACTGGCACAGGGTCTGGTCGTAGGTGTAGGCGATGTCATGCCAGAGGAGGTTGTCATCCCCCACATCCAACCCCCACCAGACCCGAATCGTCGGCTCGTGGAAGTAACTGTGGGTGTCGCCCACGAAATACATCCCCATCTCATCGACATCGTTGTCGCCGTCGTGGTCGCTGTAGTCGAGGACCACATCCACCGTGCCGTCGGCCTTCCAGTCGGCGACATAGAGGTCGCTGTCCGTGTCCGGCTCATCTCCCTGCTTCAGGTCGCCATCCTCATCCAGGACCCGAACCAGGACCGGGCGCATCGCCTCAGGGTGACGCAGCGCGGTGTCGATGTACCAGACCTCATCCGCGCGCCCATCGCCATTCGTGTCAAACCAGTGGCGCTCCCCTTCCTTGCCGGATTTCACTTGGGCATGGCGCGCGGCATCCGGAACCACCGCGTTCCCGAAGACTTTTTCGAAAAGACGTTGCGTGTCGGACTTGGCCAATGTTTCGGCGCATGAACCGTTCTGAGCGGTCAGTCCCGGAAGGGAAAGCGCCACCGCGAGCCAGACAAGGGCCATCCGAGCCACGTGGTTTGGTTGGTTCCGCATCTTGTCCCCCGAATGACGGCGATTAGGAGAGCGCGCGCTCGCGCCTCAGCCACGCCAAGGCGGTCAGCCCCAGGGCGCAGATTGTGAAGATGATTCCGTTTGGAGTCCGGCCGGTCCACTCCTGCCACGGCCAGGGGTAACGGAAGAAGGCAAAGTTCAGGAAGAAATATGTCCAGGTGGAAAGCAGCAGGGCCTTCGCGAGAATCGGGCGTGTTTCACCCTCGGACTGCCCGCGACCGTATGCCCACACCGCAAAGGCGGTGGCGAGAGCCAACGGAATCACCAGATAGAGGAGCCATCCGGGCACTGCTCCGATCACATTTTCCTCGTAGACCAGGTTGCGGATGGTCTTCCCCACGATCGGAGCGAGGGTGATGGGCATGATTTGGAGGTAAGGCCACCATCTTCCGCCAATTACCCCGACCAAGGGGATGATGCCCATGAACAGGCCGAAATCATAAACCGCCTCGAGCCTCGGATAGGGAAGGAACTCCGATCCCATGAGCAGCGCGAGGTGGAGAGCAACCAGGGTCCACTCCACGCCACCCGGCAGAAGCTCCGAGGGGCTTTCCGCGCCTGGCCTGATCTTGTCGCGGTTCAGCCAAGCCCCGAGGCCCAGCATCCCGCCCATAACCGCTCCAAAGGTGGTTTCCATCATGTTCCACCAGTTGATGTTGGGATCGAGGGTGGCCCAGATTCCCTGCTGAAAAGCCTCCCGGTTCCAGGCGTGGTAGGCCTGAAGACACTGCCCCATGGGAAACCCCAGCGCGCCGCCCAGGAATCCCCACAGAGCCAGGTTGCGCGCGAGACGGTCCCCGCGACGCCAACCGGCATAGGCGGTGACCGTGATCCACGCGAAGAGCAAGCCGCCCCAGACCTCGGGCCTCGGTTTCAAATCGGCGTCCGGCAGCCAGCGCCAATCACTGGAGAAGTAGATTGAGGGAAGCTTCTTGTTGGCGGGGTCAAAGGGGGAGTTCAGGAGCCACTCGCCCAGGAAGCACATCACAATCATGCCGAGCATGAGAAGCAGGATTTCCTTCCATCGGTACCGAAGCCCGCCAAGCCCCATGCCGAGAAAGGCCCCGGCGAACCCGATCCAAATCCCGCCCTTGATCGCGAGTCCAAGCAACCCCCAACGCAACGCCGCCCAGTTGCCGACCAGCGCTTGGTCGTGGGTGAGGCCGACTGTCTGCCCATAGGTCATGGAACCCCCGAAGCCGATGGCGACGGTTCCGAGCGCCACCGCGCGGAGGATGGGAAGCGGCGCGGTTCGCGGGCAGAGCAGGACCGCCAGTGTCAGGCTGACCAGGAGACCGGCGATCATGGCGCCGGTTTCGTGGCCATACTGGCCACGAATTCCCCAGCCCATGCCACCGGCCATCGCCGCGAACAGGACCGGCTGCCACCAGGGGGTGTTTGTCGCTGGGGTGCTGGATTCGGAGGTGCTCATTGCATGTCCCTCCCGGGTCGGTCTGGAGTTCACACATCTCGGATGGGGGCGATGGAGGACCCTCCGATGAAGGCGCCAGTATGAAGGATGGACCGCCTTGGGGGAAGCATCGACCGGCAAAACGAGGGAGAAAATGTTTCTCTCCATTCGACTTGGAAAGGGCAACCTTGCGGCGAACGATCCGTGCCGCGACCGTGAGGGAGCGGTCCTGGCCCCCCGACCGCTTGCTTACGCGCGCGGCTCGGAAACTCCCCCCGCTCGCACCGGAGCGCAGCTCATGGGCGAGCAGGGGGCGGACACGGGCCGGTGAAATAGAAATCCGCGCTCATTCATGGCACGCTTGTCCGGTGGAGCGATGAATCCACGAACTGAGCAAGACTGGAGAGTTCCGTGGGGCGTTTGCGTTTCCTGACAGCGGGGGAGAGCCATGGGATCGGGCTGACCGGGATCCTGGAAGGGATGCCGGCGGGCCTGCCTCTGTCGGAGGAGGAGGTCAATTACGACCTGGAGCGCCGTCAGGGCGGCTATGGGCGCGGCGGGCGCATGAAGATCGAAAAGGACCGGATCGAGTTTCGCTCAGGGGTCCGCTGGGGGGAAACCCTGGGCGGACCGATCACCCTGTGGGTGGCCAACGATGACTGGGTCAACTGGCGGACCAAGATGTCCCCGCGCGCGGAGGATCGCGACCCGGCAATTGTGGTCAGCCGCCCCCGACCCGGCCATGCCGACCTCGCGGGGGTCCTCAAATACGACCGTGAGGACATTCGCGACATCCTGGAGCGCTCCAGCGCGCGCGAAACCACGGTCCGCGTGGCCATCGGCGCGGTCTGCCGGAAATTCCTCGCCGCATTTGGGATCGACATCCTCTCCCATGTGATTCGTCTGGGCGAGATCACCGCCCCTTCGGCCCCGATGGATGTCAACCTCGCCGAATGGCGCGCGCGGGTGGAGGCCTCCCCGGTCCGGTGCGCCGAACCCGAGGCGAGCGAGCGGATGGTGAAACACATCGATGAGGTGGTTCGTGAGAAGGACACGCTCGGCGGCATCCTCGAAGTCATCGTGACCGGACTCCCGATGGGTCTCGGAAGCCATGTCCAATGGGACCGCAAGCTCGACAGCCGGATCGCGGCGGCGGTGCTCTCGGTCCAGGCCATGAAGGGGGTCGAGTTCGGGATCGGCTTTGCGGCCACCGCGCAACGAGGCTCCAAGACCCACGATGAAATTGCATACGAACAGGGGCGGTTCCGCCGCCTGACCAACAACGCCGGAGGCCTGGAGGGCGGGATGACCGATGGCATGCCCCTGGTGGTCCGGGTCGCCAAGAAGCCGATTTCGACTGTCCGCAAGGGGCTCCAATCCGTGGATCTTAAGACTCGAGAGGCCGCGCAATCGACTTATCAGCGCTCGGATGTCACCGCGGTTCCGGCCGCGGGGGTGATCCTGGAGGCGGTGATCGCGTTTGTCCTGGCCGATGCCATGATCGAGAAGTTCGGGGGGGACAGTCTGCGCGAGACCAAGCGCAACTTCGACCAGTACCTCGAACAGCTCAAGACCGCCCGCGCCTTCGAGGGCGCTCCCACCGGCGAGGGACAGGATGCCTTCTGAGGGATGCTCCCAGTGAGTGGATGGGAAGCGCCCCTCGCGCTCCTGCTCGGCGCGGCCCTGTGGGGACACCTTGAAACCCGACGACTGAGGGTCATCCGAACCGAATTCCGCTCTCCGAGCGTTCCACCTGAATTCGAGGGCTATCGCATCGCCCTGCTGAGCGGACTCCATCTGAGAAGGATGGGGGGCAGAGAGAAGCGCCTCCAGAAGATTCTCCAGGAGGCCAACCCCCAGGTGGTCCTGCTCGCCGGGAATATCAAACCCACCCACAACGCCGAGAACCGGCGTGTCCACCGGTTGCTTGGGGAATTCCTCAACCCCCTTCCAGCGCCCGATGGCGTGTATGCGGTTCGGGGATACCGGGACCGGAAACGGTTCTGGGAGGAGCTTCCTGAAGGCTCCCGAATTGAGCTGCTCTCAAATTCCTCGGCGGAGATTCGGAGAGGCTCGGCCCGCTTGGTGTTGGTCGGAGTTCAGACCGCGCACGCCTGCCACCTGGATCGCGGCCAGAACCAGTTACGGGAAACTCTGACAAAGGCGCCCGCCGGAGGCTTTCGAATTCTGCTGGGACAGTCGGGAGATCTGCTACGGATCGCGCAAGGTCATCCCATCGATCTTGTCTTGGCCGGGGACAACCTTCATGCCCAGATTCGGATTCCGGGGATCGGGGTCCTGCGGCGCGACACCAAGGTCCCCCTCCGCTGGGAGCGTGGTTGGATCGAGGAAGGCGGCTTGCGGATGCACCTTTCTGCGGGAGTGGGGACCCGATGGCTTCCGTTTCGGTTCTTCTTGAGACCCGAAGTCTCGATCATCGAGATCTTCCCTTCCCCATCCGAATGACCTCCTCGAAGTGGGCCTTCTCCACCGGCTGCACCGAAAGACGTTGCCCACGCCGGGTCACAAGCATCCCCTCCAAGGCGGGGTTGGCTTTCAGCTCCTCCAGAGTCACCACGCGGGGAAAACGTTCCACGAATTCGACATCCACCATGAACCAGATCGGATTCTCCGGGGTCGATTTGGGGTCAAAATGGTGGTTTTTCGGATCGCGGGCGGTGTGGTCGGGGTAACCTTCACGGCACACCCGCGCCACCCCGGCCACACCGGTCGGATTCGCGCTGGAGTGGTGGATCAGAACCAGGTCCCCCACCTTCATTTCGTCCCGCAAGGTGTTGCGGGCCTGATAGTTTCGGACCCCGTCCCAGTGCTCGACACGTTTCCCTTCAAGGTCCTCGATCGAGAAGGAGCTGGGTTCGGTCTTCATCAGCCAATAGCGACGGGCGGGCATCGGTTCCTCCAAAGCTTGATCCTCGAGTCGGTGTCCACAGCCTCCGGTCCCCCAGAGGCCGGCACAAGGCTGATCGAAAGGGACAACCTCTGCTAGACTCCCGCGCGTTTAACGGAGGATGGAATCTTGGAACTTGATCAGGGCCTATTGAATCGGCTGAATTCGGTGAACGCGGAGGAGCGTCACGCGGCGGTGTTGGAGCTTGCCTCGCAGAGAGAATCGGGAGGCTGGACTCCCCCGCCGACTCGTCCGTGGATGAACCTGCACGCCCACACCTTCCATTCGTACAACTCGAACGGGTGGAGCCCCTCGCGCCTGGCGTATGAGGCCCTCGCGGCGGGCCTGGAGATCCTCGGGACTGTTGACTTCGATGTCCTCGACGCCGCCCCGGAGATCCTGGAAGTCGGGGAAGCCTTGGGGCTGCGAACTGTTGCGGGGCTGGAGTCGCGGGTCTTCGTGTCGGAGCTCGCCGAAGTGGAGATCAACTCCCCCGGAGAGCCGGGAATCGCCTATTTCATGCTGACCGGCTGCACGAGCCTGCCGGAACCTGGAACTCCGGCGGAGGAAACGCTTTCTCGTCTGAAGACCATCGCGCAATCCCGAAACCAAGCCATGATCGACAAGATCAATGCGGTTCTCGACCCGGTCCGGATCGATTACACAAGCGAGGTCTTGCCGAGGACCCCTTCGGGGAATCCCACCGAGCGTCATTTGGTTGAAGCCTTTGACCGCAAGGCGCGCGAGGTCTTTGATGGGGACCCCCAATCCCTTGTCGCGTTCTGGTCGGAGCGATTCGCCCTCCCCGAGGAGGAGGTGGAGGCCCTGTTGGAGCAAACCGTGCCCTTCCAGGAGACCTTGAGGTCGAAGCTGATGAAGCGCGGCGGAGTCGGGTATATTGAGCCTGAGCCTTCCCGCTTCCCTCCGGTGGAGGAAATGATTCAATTGGGCAAGGCCATCGGCGCGCTCCCGACTGTCGCCTGGTTGGATGGAACCTCGCCCGGAGAGGAGGACGCCCTCTCCTTGCTTGAATTGTTCATCGAAAAGGGAGTCGAGGCCCTGAACATTATTCCGGACAGAAACTGGAACCTCAAGAATCCGGAGGAGAAGCGAATCAAGGTCGCAAAGCTCGCCGAGGTGGTCCGGGCCGCGCGGGACCTTCACCTGCCGCTGAGCATCGGAACGGAAATGAACAAGGCGGGGCAACCCTTCGTGGACAATTTCGAGGCTTCAGAACTGGAACCGTTTGTCGAAGATTTCCGGAGGGGCGGTCGGACGCTCTGGGGGCACACGCTCCTCGCGCGCGCCATCGGTTTCGGGTGGATGAGCCGAGCCGCCGAAGCGGAATTCGGAGACAACCGCGGGGAGCGTCTTTCGTTCTTTCATGAAGTCGGGCGGCGACTGCAGGCCGGAACAGGTTCGCTAGACATCCTCCGCAAGGTTGAACCGAACCGATCCGCGATTTTCTCGGCGATGGGAGCTTAGCCCCTGGCGCCAAACGTAGATGGGATCCTCAAGATGACAACTGAAGTTTTCTTCCGCCGGGCGTGTGTCGCAAGGCGCTTTCGGCTCCACGCATTGTCGCTGGCGCTTGTCGTGGGCGGAGCCGCGCTTGCCCAGGATACCCCCCTGTCGAAACTCGCCAAGCTTTCGGACGACGACCGCACCTGGGACAAGGTCCCCGAGGAGCTTTCCCAGCGAGCGGTTCCCGTGGGAGAGGTGGAGCTTAAGGTGGGCAAGACCAAGCAAGGGGCGGAGTACCTCGAGATCGAAGCGGAGGATGACCACACCCACTTCATGATTGCCCCCAACGGTCCCGAAAAGCCCTCCTATTTGGTGGAAGCGGAGAAGGCTTTCTATTGGCCGGATTTGCACCTGCTGAGCCTCGAGGATGAGGTGGTCGTCACCTCTCCCGGATGCCGTTTGGAAGGAAAGACGCTTGACATCCTCCTGCTCCACGACACGGTCCGCCTCACCAAGCCCAAGGCTGTCAAAGTTTCCGACACCGAGCTCCCGATCGAAACGGAATCAGTGCGGGTCTCCGGGCTTGCAAGTGGGAAGCTGCCGGTCTTTAAGTGGGATGTCGACGGCGCTCCCGACAAGGAAGCCGCTTCGGAGATGTCGGCCGAGGCCCCCCCCGCTTCCGATTCTCCAACCCAAGCGGCAAGCGCCCCTCTTCCCCCCGAATCGACGCCCACGGTTTCGGATTCGAAATCGCACGCCATTCAATTGACCGGCGGAAGCAAGCTGGCCCTGGATGGGGAACCGATTGAGATCGGCAAGCTCAAGTCGGCGGTCAAGGAAATCCTCGCCAAGGACCCCAAGGCCGTCTTCTCGATCCACCAAGCCCCCTCGGTCAGCTCCAGTCTGCTCAAGAAGGTCCATCAGACCCTCAATGAATTCGGGTTTGAGAAGGTGAACACGGTGATGGAGAAGCAGCAGACGGTGACTCGCAACCTGGACAAAGAAGTCCAACCGGCGGTTGAAGCGGATGAGAGCGCTCCCCCCACCGGGAAAGGCGGGCACCTGTTATGGGCGCAAGGCCCTGGGAAATACCTCCTCAACGGCAAGAGCTACTCGGAAGCGTCTCTCAGACAGACCCTGCGAAGCTTGGCGCGAGTCTCCCCCGAAGCCCCGATTGTGGTTGCCGGGCCAAGGGGCGCCCCGGCCAATGTTCTCAAGGACTTGGTCGCGGATATCCGAGGGTATGGCTTCGAAGATGTTCGCCTCGCCTTCCCCCTGGCGGGTTCCTGAGAGCGCTCAATCCTTGTAGGGATCGAATTCATCCTCCCCGGCCATGACCACCCCCACGGGGCGGAGGATGTGCAGAATCTCCAGTGTTTCGGAGTGGGCCTCGAGTACATCCTGGAGCTTGCGGTAGACAAACGGGCTCTCATCGGTTCCGGCGCCGCGAAGGAGAACGCCGTATTCCTTGAGGGCCGCCATCATTCGCTCGCGACTGATCAGGCCGCCGCTCCGCTTGCGGGTCTTCCAGTTGAGTTTTCCCGCGGCTTGGGTGCGGCTCATGACCCGTCCGGCGCCGTGGACTGTCGAATAGAGCGAAGCACGCGCTTCCTCGCTGTCCTTCCCTCGCACCACCACGGAAATGTCCGCCATGGACCCGCCCACAAACCCGAGTTGTCCGGGAAAGCACGGGGTGGCGCCCTTTCTGACCACATAAACCTCCTCCCCCTCATGGGTTTCCTTCCAGGCGTAGTTGTGATGGTTGTGAACCTCAAAGGTCACCCGCGCGCCAAGGACCGAAAGGACTTGATCCACGACCGCGTCTCGCCCGACGTGGGCATACACTCCCGCCAAGGTCATGGCCCGCAGATAGTCTTGGCCAAGGGCGGTGTTGAGCGAGAGCAGGGTCGGGGGCTGGTCCATCGATTCGCCCAAGCCTTTGTCGTCGAACTTTCGCCCCACGGCCAGGTTCAGGAACCCGGTGGCAATCTTGTGCCCGAACCCGCGGCTGCCGAAATGGACCGCGACCCAGATGTCGAGCGTCGCCACATCGTAAAGAATGTCCACGTAATGGTTCCCGCTGCCGACGGTGCCGAGCTGCTTCCTTGCAAGGTCGAACAGGGACAAGAGCGCGGGCGCCTCCTCCCAGGTTGGGTCCTCGAAGAGCTCGTGCTCAATCGGGTTCGGGTTCTTTCGCCCGATTCCGAACTCCACCGTGGATTGAATCTCATCCAGGATCTTGGGGAGATCTTTCCGAACCTCCCCCAGGGTGAGGTTGGTTCTGACCGCCTTGTTGCCGCACCCGATGTCGTAGCCCACCCCCGACGGGGACACCATGCCCTGATAGGCGACCACTCCGCCGACCGGCTGCGAGTATCCCTTGTGATGGTCGGCCATGAGCGCGGTCTGGAGGACTTGGCCGGTCTTGGCGCAGGTTTTCATCTGGCTGACCGCGCTTTCCTCGGGAATCCCCCAAATCCGGATGCCGTCAATCTCCTTGAAAGCCATGACGGTTTCATTATGGGCGCTCAGCGGCTTGCGCGGGAAGGACAGTGTCGGGGGGCAGTGTCGAGGGGCCGGTTGCCTCGGAGACCGTGAAGTCCTAAAATAAGGTTGATGCTTGGGAGGGGGAAACCTCATGGTCGGAAAAGCGAAGACGCGCGGCGGCTCCAATGGGCGCAAGGGTAGGGTTGGCGCGTTGGGTGTCTGGATTCAGAACGATCAGCTGGATCACCACGGGGCCTTACCGCGGGCGCTTGATCCGAAAACCAATCCGGTTTGCCTAATTGAGTCTGTCCCAAGCCTGACCCGCCATCGCTTCCACAAGAAGAGACTTGTCCTGGTCCTTTCGATGGTTCGTCACTTCGCCGAGGAGCTGCGCGCGCGCGGGTTTACAGTTTTTCACTATCAGCTCGATCAGCCGGAATCCGCGGAGCTCTGCGAGGCGGGAGAGGAGGCCTGCCTGCGGGATTTCGTGGCCCGTTCGGGGATCGCCCGGTTGCGCGCGATGGAGGCCGCCGAGTATGACGCTCAAATGCTGTTGCTCAGTGTCGTCGCGGGTATGGAAACACCGATTGAGGTCATTCAAAACGACCAGTTTCTAATCCATCGAGAGACCTTTTCCGATTGGTTCGACTCCATCCCTGACCCGTCCATGGAGAGCTTCTACCGGAAGCGTCGCCGGGAAACCGGAATGCTCATGCAGGAGGACCAACCGCTGGGCGGAAGGTGGAATTTTGATGGTGACAACCGTGTCCCTCCCACGGGGAACATGCCCATCCCAGGGAGTTTGGTGTTCGAGCCGGACGCCATCACTCGCCGTGTGATCGAGACCGTGGAACGGAGGTTTCCGGATCATTTCGGGGATACAGAGGAGTTTTCTCTCCCGGTCACTCGCGAGCAAGTCCTGGCGTGGCTCGCGGAGTTTCTATCCCAGCGCTTGAGGCTCTTCGGAATGTACCAGGACGCCATGCTGGCGAAGTCCAATCGGATGTACCACTCGTTCCTTTCGCCGTACCTGAACCACGGGCTGCTTCGGTCCGCGGAGGTCCTCAAGGCGGTCGAGGAGGCTTACCAGAACGGCGATGCTCCGCTCAATTCCACGGAGGGTTTCATCCGTCAGGTCCTCGGCTGGCGCGAATACCTGCATGGGTTCTATTGGATGAAGATGCCGGAGTATCGGGAGATCAATTTCTTCGATTGCCACCGCTCGATCCCCCAGCTCATGAAAGATGGGGACACCAATCTCAAATGTCTGAAGTGCGTGATCGACCAGTCCCGCAGGGACGCCTACGCGCATCATATCCAGCGCCTGATGGTGATCGGAAACTTCGCCTTGCTGATCGGAGTCGAGCCCAAGGCGATGGTCCGATGGATGATGGAGATGTACATCGACGCCGCGGAATGGGCGGCGGTGCCGAATGTGATGGGGATGACCCTGTACGCGGATGGGGGGGAAGTCGGCTCCAAACCCTACGCCGCCTCCGCCCACTACATCGACAAGATGAGTGATTATTGCCACGGCTGCCACTATCGCGAGCGGAAACGGGTTGGGGAAAAGGCCTGCCCCCTCAATTACCTGTACTGGAACTTCGTGGGCGTTCACCAGGACCAGCTCAAGGGCAACCCGCGGATGCAGACCGCGATCCAGATGTATCGTCACAAGTCTCCCGCGGAGAGGAAGCTGATTGAGACCTCGTCCCAGCAGTTTCTCGAGCAGTTGGACGCCACCGGAACGGACCGTCGCTTGAAGAAGCCGGCGCGGGCCGCCCGTTAGGTTTTTCCGACTGTCTTTTCCTGGCCATGGCACTCAGCGTTCCTCCACACACCCGCCACAGCTTACAAGTGGATGAGGAAGTCGGTCTCGCGGTGGACCGCCTCAATTCCATGGGGGAGGGTGTTGGTCGCAAGGAGGGCGCGGCGGTCTTCACGCCGGGGGTTTTGCCCGGCGAACAAGTCACTGCTCGGATTGTGAAAAGCGCCCGAGACTTCGCCCGAGCGGTGGCCATTCGCCTCGAATCGCGCTCCTTAGACCGGGTCGAGCCGCGCTGCCCACTGCACCTTTCCCCGCGCGCGGATGGCCTTTTTGAGGACTCCCGACACTGCGGGGGCTGTCAGCTTCAGTCGCTTCAGCGAGCGGAACAGTTGGAGTTCAAGCGTGGGGTGGTCCATGACTGCCTTACCCGGATCGGCGGCTTGGAGGTCGAAGTCCTTCCCACGGCCGGCGGCCACGCGTGGGGCTATCGGAATAAGATGGCGTTCAGCCTCGCCACCAAGAACAAACGACTTGCCTGGGGGCTGCGCGCCTTGGAGGCGGGAGATGAAGCAGTCCCGCTGGAATCTTGCGATATCGCGCGCCCCGAGTTGTGGAAGGCGGCGGGCCGCGTTCTGGAATGCCTGAACCGGGATTTCGGCCCCACCCTTGCCTGGGATGGCCGAGAGGGACTGATTCGCGGGGTCACGCTCCGGAGCCACACAGGTCGGCCGGGGCTGGACCGGACTCCGCACGATCGCGCCGACCCATCCCCCTGTATTGTGGCGCTCTTCGCTCTGGCCTCCCAGGACGCCGAAACCGCTCTCGGGATCGTTCGGAGCCTTGAGGCCCTCTCCGTGGTCCGCCCGTTCTTCTGTTTTTCGGATCCCCGCGCGAGCGCGGTCTACTACGACCGGGCCCGCTTCCTCAACATGGCCCCGGGGAGGAACGCCTTTTGGGGGGAGGCGCAGTTGCGCGAGGAGCGTTGCGCGTGGCACACCACGGGGGAGTGGTCCACCTTGGTCGGGCCCACCAGTTTCCTTCAGGTGAACGACGAAATGGCCGAACATCTCTATCGGCGCGTGCTGGAGCTTCCCTTCGGGTCCGGAGGATTTGCGGTCGACGCTTACTGCGGGGTCGGTATCCTGACCCGCGCCCTGGCCGGGCGATTTGAGCGCGTCGTTGGGATCGAGGTGGATCCCCAGTCGATCAAGCTCGCTCGAACCACCGCGCGCCGCTTGGCCGACTGCCGGGTTGAGTGGATCGCGGAACCCGCCGAGGCTGTGTTCGGCCGCTCATCCGGGAGCGACTCCAGGACCCGGATTGGAAGACCGGACCTGGTCATCCTCGACCCGCCCAGGAAGGGCTGCCAGCCGGAGGTCTTGCGGGCGTTGCTGGACCTCCTCCCGGTGGATGTGGTCTACATCAGCTGCCATCCCGCCGCGCTGGCAAGGGACCTCAAGGTTTTGTGTCGAAAGAGCTACGGAGTTGCCACTGTGGAGCCGTTTGACCTCTTCCCCCAGACCCACCACGTGGAGACTCTGGTCCACCTCAAGCGGAAATGACCGAAGCGCGGAAGACTTGTCTAGCGCCTCCAAATTGAAGAGAGTAGAATTGATGGACAAGCGGGTGTAGTCACCGCGACCAGGTGACATTGCATCGAGGGCGCTCATGAGGTCCACGATCCTGACTTTTCTCGACCACTTGGTCACCGAGCGCGGGTTGGCGAAGCTGACTCGCTCGGCCTATGAGAATGACCTCAGCCGTCTGCTGGCCTTCCTGAGTAGGGTCCAGGGGATTTCTTGCTGGAGGGATGTCACCACCGAAACCCTGATCGCATTCCTGGAAGCAGAGAGGACCGGGGGCAAACGTCCGTCTTCGATCGCCCGGACTCTGGCGGCGATTCGAGGATTCTTCAGGTTTCTTGTGGAGGAACGTGAGATCGAGGGAGACCCGGCCGCGCATCTGGAGCACCCCCGCCTGCGCCGTCCCCTGCCGCACCCCATCCCGCCGGAGGACATGGTCCGCCTGCTCGAAGCCCCGGATTCCGACACGCCGACGGGGGTCAGGGACCGGGCCATCCTGGAGCTGATCTACGCAAGTGGTCTGCGAGTTTCGGAGGCGTGCGGCCTCAAGCCGGAAAACCTCCACCTCGCGCACGGCTACCTCATCGTCTTGGGGAAAGGCAAGAAAGAGCGAGTGGTGCCGATCCATGATCGGGCCCGGAAGGCCTTGGATCGATACCTCCGGGAGGCCCGCCCCACGCTCGATCCCAAGGGGCGCTGCCGGTTTGTATTCGTCGGAAGTCGCGGGGGGGGCCTTTCGCGGAAGACCCTTTTCACGCGGATGCGCCGCTACGCCCTTCAAGAGGGATTGCGGGAACTTCCCTCCCCCCATGATTTGCGTCACAGTTTCGCCTCGCATCTGCTGGAGGGAGGGGCCGATCTGCGGACAGTCCAGGAACTGCTTGGGCATTCGGACATCGCGACAACCCAGATTTACACTCATCTCCCCGGGAGTCGCTTGAAGCGCGTTTATCGGCAACACCATCCACGGTCCGCCAGGGGCGCGACCAGGGACATGATCGTTAATTGAAGGAGATTGAAATGCAGGACTTGATACTGGTGGTGGAAGATGAACGAGATGTGCTTAGACACATCGAAAATGACCTCCTCGAAGAGGGCTTCCGCGTGATCACGGCCATGTCGGGACAGGAGGCCTTGCGGTTGGCCTCGGAGCATCGCCCCAACTTGATCATCCTTGACCTGATCCTTCCCGGAATGGACGGAAGGCAGGTCTTGAAGACCATCCGCCGTCAGGCCGAGACCAGCCACATTCCTGTGCTGATCCTCTCCGCCCGAGCAAGCCACGAGGATCGGGTCATCGGTTTTGAGCTTGGGTGCGATGACTACATGGTCAAGCCCTTCAATCAGAGGGAACTGGTGCTGCGGGTCCGCGCGATTCTGCGGAGGATGAACCCGCCCGAAAACACCTCGGACATCATCCAGGTGGCCGATCTGCAGATCGACATGGCCAAGCACGCCGTGACCCTCTCCGGGGAGGTCTTGGAGCTCACTCCCACCGAATTCAAGCTTCTCACCTACCTGATCCGGCGCAAGGAGCGCGTCCAGACCCGGGAAAACCTCCTCACCCAAGTATGGGGGCTCTCACCAAGCGAGGTGGACAGCCGCACGGTGGACACGCATGTCCGCAGGCTTCGTCAGAAGCTCGGCCACCTCGATTACATGATCAAGACTGTCCGCAAGGTGGGCTATATCTTCAAGCCGCCCACGACGGGCCTGATCGGCGGATCGGAGGAGGGCATGCGGGAGGAGCTGCCGAGGATGGCGGAGACGGCTTGAAGGTCTATCGTGGTTCGAGGGTCTACCAATGGCCGCGAATCGAGGTAGAGTACTTCCAGTATTTCAGGACTCCTGAATTCTCGGGGGAAGAGATCCAATCGAGGGATAAAGCGTCGCCCGGCTCGCCGATGCCGGGCGACGTTACTGTGTTTTGCGGGAGAATTGGTATCCCGTCCCGCGCAAGACAATGACGCCAAGACCTTCAGTTTTTCGATCCATAGCCGTCGCTCCGATTCTGCTCGCGTTTCTCTCACTGGCCGGCATTCAGGCGGCGGGGAAGCGCGACCTGCCATTCCAGAGCAATTTCCCCGATGATTTCCCCACGGTGGACCAGCTCAAGTTCCTGGATATTTCCAAGCAGACCCTCAAGGGGGAGGAATTCCTCGGAAAGCCGGTCCTGGTGATCTTCTTCGATCCGGGATGCGGCAAGTGCACCGGAAAGCTCCCGACCATTGAGAAAATCCGCAAGAACTTCAGCTCCGAAGGGGTCACTGTCCTCGGGCTCTCCTCCAAGGGGGGTGGACTGGGATCGGTTTCCTCGTCCTACCCCGAGTGGATCTGGGTCACCAACAGTCCGGGGATCAAACACAAGCTTCAGAGCAGCCGGACCATGGAGGCTTTTGTGTTCGACCGACTCGGACAGGTCGCCTTCCGGGTTCCGATTGACGGATCGGAATGGAAGACCTATTTGGAGCTGGGCCTGGGCGCGGTGAGCGAACGGGCGCTGGACCTTTCCGACATGCCGCACGGGTTTGCCGGGTCGGATGTGTGCGGGATGTGCCACCGCGCGGAATACGATCAATGGAAATCGACTCCGCACGCGCGTGGATATGAGGTCCTGGTCGAGACCAACAACCTGCATCGGCCCGAATGTCATTCGTGCCATGTCACTGCGGAGCAGGGCCGCGCGGAGCGACCCTGGCCGGTGACCGCCCGCGGCCAACTGACTCCCAAGGAATTCCAGGAGATCGGCTGCGAGGAGTGCCATGGCCCGGGGGGACCCCACCGCACAAAACCCTTCGCGGAAGGTCATCTGTACAGCACCAAGGAGGAGTCCTGCCTCCGCTGCCATAACGCCGAGGTGGCCGGATGCGCGAAGGATTGGAAGACAGAGTGGAATTACTCTGAGTATCTGAAGCAGGTGGCCCACGGCGCCGGATCGACGACCCGATCCGTGCCGGACCCCATTGAAATTCAGAACTAAACTCAAGATGCTAGGGTAATCCATGCCGAATTGTCCGAAATGTGGCGCCGAGGTGGATGTCGGCCAGAAGATGTGCGCTTGGTGTGGGGTGGAACTGGCGGGAGCCGGTTCCCCGGCCCCTGCTCCGCCTCCAAGCCCCGCGCCGGTTGCTCCCCAGAGCGCCACCCCCTTCCCCACTCCACCCCGGTCGAGGACCCCCTTCCCGACCCATGGGCCCACGGTCGAGGACGCACGCAATCTGGCCAAGGCCGGGGATTACGATGGGGCGCTCACGGTGTTCCGCGCCGTGGTGGAGAGCAACCCCAACGACCAGGAGGCCTTGTTTGGGATCGGTGGGGTGTATTTCAAAAAGGGAGACCATCGGCGCGCCTCCGAGGCTTGGCTCCAACTCAAGACTCTGAATCCCAACTATCCGAATATCGACGGATGGCTTTCCCAGCTTCAGACCAGGCCGCCATCCAGCCAGCAGATTCAAGCGCCCCCACCTCCCTCCTTTCCGACCCCGTCACCGGCTCGCCCCAGCGGGACTCCTTCCCGATCCTTTCGAAGGGAGGATCTTGGTGGGACTGTGGAAGAGGACGATTGGAGAAGGCAGGCGGTTCGTGTCGAGAGGACCGAAGTCCCTCGCGCTCCCAAGCCGGAACCCAAGCCTGCCCCCGTCCCTGACACCGAGGCGCCGCAGGATATCAGCAAGTGGATGGGCGGAAAGGTCGCCGGTTGGGTGGTTCCGGTCGGTTGGGTTTTGATCGCCCTCTATCTGCTCGTGGTCTACGCCTTATATCTGTAGCCCACCGCCATGGAGATGAACCTGTCGTACTACAGGGGGCGCTCCGCCGAAGATCCCTGTTATGCGCGATATGAGGCCCACCGAATCCAGACCTTCATCCGATACTTCGGCGAGGAGATTCTTGATGTCGGCGCGGGGGACCCCATTCATCTCGACCTCCTCTCACATGACCATGGCAGGCGCGGTGCGGCGATGGAGGTCAACCCGGTCGCCCGCAAGGCTCTGGAGGAGGCGGGGTACATGACCTACCCGAGCCTGGAAGCTGTGGACCGTCAGTTCGATACAGTCTTCTTCGCACATGTGATCGAGCATGTCAGCCCGGGAAGTATCTATGACTTCTTTGCCCGGATCACCGCGCTGATCAAGCCCGGTGGGACTTGCTTCATCATTTCCCCGGTGAGCAAGTGGTTTTGGGACACCCCCGACCACTACCGGATCTACGACCGAGCGGCCATTCGCGCCCTGTTTCGGGACAATGGGCTGAAGGAGGAGTTGGCTGTCTACCAAGGCTCTCAGCATGTCGCGGCGCGCGTCTTGAGGACCCTCGGCATTCGAGAACGGGTGTTCCGATCGGATGTCCTCTTCCCGGCGTATTTCCGCCTGAGCAATTATTCGAGGCGGGACCTGATCATGGTGGGCCGGAAGCCCCAGTAGCCAAGCGGGACCCGGAACTCTTCCCATTGCACTGTCAAAGACCTATGATTTTACCCTGTTCCGGCTGGGTTCCCTCCATGTCTCCTCTCCAGTTTGCCGGGGGGCCCGCCGAAAACAGAAGGAAGGAATGACGAGCCGCGTCCGGGTTAGCCTCCCGAGTTACGGGATGGACCTCCAGATCGTTCTAATGGTCATGGATGGTGGACCAGGGAGTCGGACCGTCAGTCCGCCCACTCGCCGAAGTTGAAGCGAATCACCCCATTTCTCAATGTGACCCGACCTTTTGTCGGGTAGCGAAGGAGGATCCACCCATGGTGGAAAGAATCACCAGCGATGCCATTCATCAATACACCGCCGAGCTTGCCGCAAGGGGGCTGTTGACCGAAGACCTGGCCGGGGAAATCCGCCGTTTGACCGATGAGTCGGAAAGACTGAGCAACTGGACCGATGCCAGTCGCCACCTTCCAAGCGCGGGTTATCACCGAATCCGGGCGTCCGGTCCGGTCAGCAAGGTCCTTCGGACCTTGGCTTTTCTCCTCGAGCGCCTGTCGGAGGCTTCCGGGGAGCTCGCCGAGCGCGGCTCCAAGGTCAGTCGAGTGCATCTGGAGGACACCCACAGCGGGTGCAGCGATTACAGCGGAAGGATTGTGGTGCAGGTGATCGAACCGGAGGGAGCCGAAGTGGTGCTCTTCGAGGGGACCTTTGTGTGGGATTGCGCCGCGCAGGGGATGCCTCAGCCCAAGGCCGCGCAGGAACTGGGATACCGCTGCATGGTCTCCTTTCCGGAGGTTATCGAGCTTGCGATGGCCTGACCCGAGTTGGTCGGCAATCGCGGTCAAGAATCGGAGCGATGCGTAGGGCCCGCCGCGCGGTGGCACTTTCGCCGACACCGCTGCTTCTCAGCCTCGCGGGGCGGGCTCTTACGCTGATTTCCCCACGCGCCACGGCGCAAGCCGCGACACCTGAATAAACACGCAAGCCCCGACCAGGACTCCGCAAGTCCAATACGGGGCGGATTCCCCCCCGATGCGAAAGGCGATCCCCCCGAGGTAAAGCGCCAACACGCCGGCGCTGCCAATGATGGACTCATTGATACCCGAGTTCTTGCCCTTCTCTTCCTCTCCGAATAGACCATAGAAGGCGCTGCTCATGAAGCAAATCCCCGCCATCCCCCCAGCCATCAGCAGCGAGGGAAGCATAAGGATCACCCCCAGCCACGGCGTTTGACCATCCGAAGTCGGGTCAATCCCGCCCGCAAGGAGACCAAAGGCGAGTAGTCCGATCATCCCGAGCAGCTCCCCCGCCAGGAGGTAGCGCCAGCGATAGTGCCAACGGTGGGTGAGGGTCAGGGCAAGGAAGGTCCCGGAGTGAGCTAGGCCAAGGACCATCATGAGGGACCCAATCTGGGATTCCGTCAATCCCCAGTCCACCAGGAGCATCGGGAGGAAGTTCCGATAGGTCACAATCGAATAGACCGCCATCAAATTGGCGAGCCGTGCGCCGCGCAGGAATCGGCGGCGGATTTCGCGCGGCCGTAACTCATCCGCCTCATGGGAGGGATGGACCTCCCAGCGGGACAACTCCGGCTTGAGCAGTTGGAAGAACAGCAGGACTCCCAAGGCGCAAAGCGCCGCGGCCACGAATGGGGCCCGCGGCGCGCTCTCCATCAGAAGTCCCCCGAACTTCGGTCCGGCGAAGTTCAGGCCCAGCGACCAACTTACTGAGAAGATCCCCACGCGGCGGGCCATCTCGTGACGTCCCACATCCTTCCCAAACCAAGCCTGGAACGCGGGCCAAAAGAAGGCGTGCCCCGCCGCCGAGGTGAGCGCGCATAGGACATACAGCCAAGCGGACTGGGCAAAGCTGAACACAAGGCAGTTGAGAAATATCAAACCCGCGCCGAGGCGAATCACGACCGTGGCGCCCAGGCGGTCCGACATCCCCCCGGCGAAAAACGCGAAGGTGATATAGAACAAGCCGCTGGTCCCGAGCAGCGCGCCGACCCAGTCCTCGGACATGCCGAATTCGGTCTTGAGGGTCAGCGGCATGGCGAACCCCGCCAACCCATGCGTGATGTCCATGAGGAAGGCGACTGAGCCGATGGTGGGGGTCGTTCGGACGCGCACGGAGGTGGGGGGAATCAGTTCGGGGCGCTCCAGACACTCAAGGTCCCATCGTAGCTCCCTGACAGGATTGTGCGTCCATCCGGCGAGAAGGTCACGCTATAGACCGCGTCACCATGGTTGTCGTACCGTGCCAGTTCGAGTCCGCTTCCGGTGTCCCATACGCGGATGGTCCGGTCGAAGCTGCCGGAGACAATTCGCGCGCCATCCTCGGAGAAGGCCACCGAGCGGATGGTTCCCACGTGACCCTCGAACCGACGAATCTCCTCGCCGGTCGAGAGGTCCCAGAGCAGGATGGATTTCCCCGAGCCGCTTCCAAGGATCGCCTTGGAGTCCGGGGAGAAGCTGGCGCTCATCGCGGCAACCCCGAGCCCTTCGAGCCTGAGCGACTGCTTCAGGGTCGGACCCTCAAGGACACGAATCGACTTGTCCTCGCACCCCACCAAGACCTTTTCTCCATCCGGCGAGAAGCGCACGCTGAAGACATCCCCAACCTCCCAGTACCCGCCCGAAAACCTCGCAGCCTGGGACCCTGAATCCAGGTCCCAGAGAGTCACGGTGCGGTCCGCGCCCCCGGAAAGCGCGCGCCTTCCGTCCGGGGAGACATCGACCGAGTAAACCGGCCCTTCGTGTCCCTCAAGCTGTCGCACCTGACGCCCCGTGTCCAAGTCCCAGAGCCGGACCGATCCATCCAGGCCACAGGACACGAGCCGTTTCCCATCCGGAGCGTAGGCCACTTCCCTCACGGCCGATTGGTGCCCCGCGAGAGCCTGGATTTCCGCCCAGTCCTTGGGATCCCAGGCCCGAATCAGGCCATCGAACCCACAGCTGGCCACGCCCCCCCCATCGGGGGAGCATGTCACTTGGAAGGTGTAGAGTTCATGGGCCTTGAACCTCCGGATCTCTCCCTTTTCGAGCTCCGTGTCGCGGCATCCCAGACAGAGCAGGGCCAACAGCGCGAGCGCGAGGGGATTGACGGCGGCTCCATCCGCCGGTAATCTTTCTCGTTTGCGCCTAAATGACGAGGAACGAGTCGCATGCAGAAAACTCAGAAAACGCATTATACCAGACCCGCTGAAGTCAATTCCCAATGGCTGGTGGTGGACGCATCCGGTAAAGTTCTCGGACGTCTCGCCAGTGAAGTGGCGAAGATTCTAAGAGGAAAGCACAAACCGAGCTTTTCAACAAGCGTCGACACGGGAGACCATGTGATCGTGATCAACGCCTCGAAGGTGGAGCTCACCGGGGGCAAGGGGTCGAGCAAGATCTATCGCCAGTACTCCGGCTACCCCGGCGGCCTCAAGGAAACCACCTTCGACCAGCTCATCCGCAAGCACCCGGAGCGGGTGATCGAGAAGGCGGTCTGGGGAATGCTCCCCAAGGGACCGCTCGGACGCGAACAGATCAAGAAACTCAAGGTGTACGCCGGACCTGAGCATCGTCACGAGGCCCAGAAGCCGGTCGCGCACCCAATCTGATGACAGACCTCCAAGGGAGAAAGAGCAAATCATGCCAGTTGGGGAATACAATTACGGCACAGGCCGGAGAAAAACCGCCGCGGCCCGAGTGTTTCTGAAGGCCGGGACCGGCAAGATCGAGGTCAATGGCCTTGAGGCCGACGCCTATTTCGGACGCCAGGTGCTCTCGGAGATTATCCGTCAGCCGTTTTCGGTGACCGAAACTCTCGGCAAGTATGATGTCCGCGCCACGATCAAGGGGGGCGGAAAAGCGGGACAGGCCGGGGCCTTGCGACATGGGGTCGCGCGCGCGCTGTGCGACCTGAGCGTGGCACACCGCGCGGCGCTCAAGGCGGCCGGACTGCTGACCCGTGACCCACGCATGGTGGAGCGCAAGAAGTACGGCCAGCGCGGCGCCCGCGCCCGCTTCCAGTTCTCCAAGCGCTGATCGGGAATCCAACCTTTCGGAAATGGACCGGCCGACTCGTGGGAGTCGGCCGGTTTTGTTTTTTGCCCCGCCCCGGTTTTGATTCCCGGCGTCACCCCTTTTTCAGGCACAGCTCCCGGAGGAGGTCGAACTTGTAGATCCCCGTGTCGTGCCCATCCTCCCAGACCAAGCGGACGGCATAGTTCCCAACCCAGTCGGCGCGAACCAGGATCGGATCGGCTGAGGGCGCGCCGGGAGGTGTGAGGCGAAGCTGAAAGCGGTCGTCGATGGGCTTGGATTTGGCGGCTTCCTTGCGCATGTCCTCGCAGGTGGCGCAGGGGCAGGCCAGGCGCAGGGCCGTGAAGGTCACGACTCCCTCGGACCCATCCTCCCAGACAATTCCCATTGCCCGGTCGCCGACCGGTTTAATTTCCACAGGCGCGAGTTCCATCCGTCCACCTCCCTCGAGTCCTGATCCTACGTTAAGCGGTCGCTGGGGTCCATGAATCCGACAGGTTGGCGATCTGACCGGCTCACGGCTATACTAGCGACGAGATCTCATGCGCCTGTTTGAGGATGTCGTTTCCGGTTTTGAGGGGCTGTCGCGCAACCGCATGCGGTCCGCGCTATCGGCGCTGGGTATTGTCATTGCGGTCGGTTCGGTTGTGCTGGTGGTCTCACTTGGGGATCAGGCCAAGGACCTGATCGTGGTCGAGCTGGAACGGCGCTGGGGCGCGGATCTGGTGGTCGTGGAGAACGCTCCCCCTGAGCGCTTCCGCCACTGGACCGACGATTGGAAGAATCTCAAGCTGGAGGATGTTGAGGCCCTGCGAAAGTTTGTCGAGGGCGCGGTGGCCGTTGGGGGCTATCGCGAGTCCGAATCGCGTCGAGTCACCGCGGGCGGCGAGAACTTCATGGGCCAGCTCCGGGAGGTCGATCCCGACTACCTGGAGGCGCGTGGGCGGATTGTGCGCGCCGGGAGAAACCTCAACTGGGATGACTTCGAGAACGCCCTCAAGGTCTGCACTCTCGGCGCCGAGGTGGCCCGCAAGCTCTTCAAGACGGAGGAGGACGCGGTCGGGCAGGAGGTGCGGATTTCCCAGCAGCGTTTCCAGGTTGTTGGCGTGGTGGATCCCAAGTCCGAGGATGTGGGACGTTCCGAGAGCGCCAAGGACATCTACATTCCGCTGACAACCGGAACCAACCGTTTTTCCGGAGATGACCCCCTCGATGAAGTTGTGCTCAAGGCCAAAGGCAGCCGGGCCTCCGACGCGGTCAAGGTGCAGGTCATGGACATCCTGTTTCAGCGCCACGGCAAGTATGACTTCTTAATCTCCACCGACCTGGAGCGAGTCCAGGGGATTCAAAACGTGGTCACGATGGTTCAGGCCATCCTGGGCGCCCTGGCGGGCATCTCGCTCATCGTGGGTGGGATCGTGGTCATGAACACGATGCTGGTTTCGGTGACCGAGCGAACACCCGAGATCGGCCTCAGGAAGTCTCTAGGCGCTCGCCGTCGAGACATCGTGTATCAGTTCCTCGCGGAGACTGTGGCGCTCTGCTTCCTGAGCGGTATCCTCGGAATTGCCTTGGGACTGAGCATTGCGTTCGGGATCACTCAGGCGATCCCGAAGTTTGTCCCAGACATCCTGGAATGGCCTTGGACTGTCAGTCTGCCGGCCGTGTTCATTGCCTTTGCCTGCTCCACCTTTGTGGGTCTCGCCAGCGGGGTTTACCCCGCGTGGAGGGCCTCTCTCCTCGACCCGACCGTGGCCCTCCGCTACGAGTAGCCCATTTTTCGCTTCGGCTCCGGCACGTAAGCGCCGAAACTGAAGGGGGAAACTTGTGCAATTGAAGGTAGGGAGGGTGGAATGAAAACGATCATCGCGAGGGTAGCCACTGCTTCCCTCACAGTCCTTGCGTTGTCCTGGTTTGTTCCCGCCACTCAAGCCTACATCCCGATCCGCACCGAAAATGAAAACCTGGTCCGCTGGGACCTCGATGAGCAGCCGGAGGAGCAACCCAACATCATCGAAGGCTCGGTGGAGTTCTTTGTCAGCCGTCGGGGAACTCCGGACATCGCGGATAACGGCGATGGCACGGGTGGGGAATTCGACATCCTGCGTCATGCCTTCCGCGCCTGGGAGGAGCAACCGGCCACCAAGGTGGATTTCAACGACTTGAAGCTCACCGACCAGACCGCAGTTTCAGGAACGGACCAGACCAATCTGATCGTGTTTGATGAGAACAATCGCACCGGCCTGTTCCCGCGCGGCACGGGGGTCATTGCCCTCACAGTCCTCACCTTCCGCCACGAGGCCTATGACGGGGACCTTGACGGTCACTTGGTTGACGCCGACATGATCTTTAATGGGCGTGACTTCACGTTTTCTGAAAACGTGATTCCAACGCGGATGAATCTCATGGCGGTCGCTGTCCACGAAGTCGGACATTTCTGCGGTCTCGACCACTCGTTCCTTCAAACCACCAATCCCGCGGACGACACCCTCCGCCTCCCCACCATGTACCCGTTCATTGATTTCGGAGACGACCAACAGGCCTCACTGGACACGGATGACATCGGCGGAGTCATCGAGCTCTATCCGGATGAGGAAGTTGACGCCTTGTTCAACGGGCGAATCTCCGGTCTGGTCGAGATCGATGGAACCGCGGCGGCCGGGGTCAATGTGGTGGCCTACCAGGGGGAGACTCCGGTGGTCGGCACGGTCACCACGATGGACGGAACTTATCGGATTTTCGGCGTGCCCGCGGGACCGTATTTCCTTCGGACCCAGATCATCGCACCTCCCTTCCTGATCAACTCCTTGGAGGCGAGGCTCGACTTCCATTCCCAATACTTCATCCAGGACGCGGGGATTGCAGGCCTTTCCACGGATGCCTCCACTGTCACGATCGCCGCCGGAAAGCGCCGCGGGAATCTGAATTTCGACCTGCTTCCTGATTCCGTCCCGGACTTCTTCGAGCCGAACGACTCATCGGCCCAGGCCACCCTGGTGACACCCAACGGCGGAAGCATGATCCACCAGTTCTACTTCCCGGGAGATGAGGACTGGGTTCGTTTCATTGCGCAGGGTGGAATGATCCATGAGGTGGTGACCAACAACCTCGATGTGACCGCCGACCCGGTTTTGGAGCTATACGCCCCGGATGGATCGCTCCTTGCGGTCAATGATGACATCCATTTCGCCGCCGGAAACCTCGCGGCGCGAATTCGGTTCACTCCAGCGGTGACAGGCCAGTATTCGGTCAGGATCACGGACGCGGCCAATTTCTTCGGGGGAGGCACCAGCTTCGAGTTCCGTGTTCGCGAGATCGGAGCGGCCGCCTTGGACGCGAACGGAGACAATGCGCTCGACACCTCGGACCTGCTCCTGCTCAGCCGAAATTGGCGGCAGCCGGCGAAGGGAGGGCCGACCGCCACCTCGGAGACCCTTCTCGATCTGCTGGCGGTGCTCCATCGCTAAGCCTTACCGAGCCCCAGATTCCTTGAACTTCCGGGAGCATCCCTTAGAATAGGGGGGTTATTGGGCCGGTTCCACGATGGACCGGTCGGTAATGCTTTCCCCGAGTGGTCGAATTCCGACAGCGGTCCTGGAAAGCCTGTTCCGAAACGACGGAACCGCCCAGTGGCGGTCCGCGCTCCGAAGGAGTCCCACGCCATGCGCCCGCTGCATCTCCGAGTGGCTCAACTCTCCGTCCCCACAGCCGCCTGCCTTCTGCTCACGCTCCTCGCGGTCTTCCCCCCAGTGGCCAGGGGGGCTGATCCCTCGGCGGGTCTGGACTGGCCTCAATATGGCGGAGTGATGCGGAATTTCACCTCCGAGGAAACCGGGTGGAACCGGGATTGGGCCGCCAGGGAGCCTGCGGTGGTCTGGAGCCACGAGATCGGGATCGGCTTCTCCTCAATGGCGGTAGCGGGGGGGCGTGTTTATGCGATGGGGTACGCCGATGATAAGGACACGGTTTTCTGTTTTGACGCGACCACGGGAGATGAAATCTGGAAGCACTCCTACCCCGCCCCGCTGCTCGACAAGTACTACGAGGGAGGACCTGGGGGAAGCCCCACGGTGGATGGCGATCGGGTCTACACACTGAGCAAGACGGGCGATTTTTTCTGTTTCGACGCCGCCACGGGAAAGATTCATTGGCAGAAGAACATTAAGACCGAACATGGCGCCAAGCAGCCCGAATGGGCCTTCGCCTGCTCGCCGCTGATCGAGGGGGACTGGGTGATCCTGGAGGTTGGGAAGACGCTGGCCTTCGATAGGAAGAGCGGGAAGCTGATCTGGGAAAGCAGCGACTACGGCGCGGCCTATTCCACCCCGGTGGCCTTCGATTTGAACGGTCGGCGCTGCCTCGCGGTCTTCCCCGAACACGGGTTGGTCATCCTGGACGCCAAGAACGGGAAGGAGATCTCCAAGCAGCGCTGGGAGACCAACTATGGGGTCAATGCGGCTTCGCCCGTGGTGCAGGGCAACAAGGTGTTTGTTTCCTCGGGATACAACCGGGGGTGTGGGCTGTTTGAACTGACGCCGACCGGCGAGGCCAAACCGGTCTGGGAAAACAAGAACATGCGGAACCATTTCAGCACCACGCTCCTCTGGAAGGGTCATTTGTACGGGTTCGATGAGTCCGACCTGAAGTGCCTGGACCTGGCGACTGGGGAAGAAAAGTGGTTCCAGGATGGACTTGGGAAAGGCTCCCTGATGATCGCCGATGGAAACCTGGTGATCCTCTCTGAAAAGGGAGAGCTGGTTCTGGCGGAACCTTCACCGGAGGGCTATAAGGAGCTGGGACGCACTCAGATCCTTTCGGGCAAGTGTTGGACAGTCCCGGTGCTATCCCATGGCCGCTTGTTTGCCCGCAACGCCAAGGGGGATCTGGTCTGCGTGGACCTGTCTGGGGCGTCCTGAAAGATCTCGTTCGTTACATGGAGGATGGGAAAGAGGTTAGGAATCAATGAGGACTCTCGCGATTGATTATCCGGATTCACTCCTATCAGCGCTGAACTTGAGTCCCTCGGATTTTGAGTCAGAGGCTCGGATGGCCCTCGCCGTCAAGTTCTACGAGATCGGTCGACTCACTTCCAGCCAGGCCGCGAAAATGGCTGGTATTCCCAGGGTGGTGTTTCTTGTGAACTGCCCGAAATATGGGGCTGCCTCGGTAAGGTGGGACGGAGAGGAGATTGGATCTGAGATCGACATCTGAAGGATCGATCGAAACGATTGTCAGCGACGCCGGTCCCATCATCGCACTCTTGTCCGTGGATCGGCCGGACCTCCTTGGAGGCCTATTCTCTCGAATCATCATTCCAGATTGTGTGATGCAAGAGCTCTTGGAGGGTGGACCGACGCTCTTCCCGATGGGCGGGGAGAGCTTACCTTCTCGGTTCATCTTGGTTCCACCTGATCTCCATATCGATCCATTGCTTAACTCTCTCCTCGGGGGGGGAGGCAGCAACAATCCAGCAGGCCTTGGCCTCAGGGTCGGAGACCGTCTTGATTGATGAGCGAAAGGCACGCAGGATCGCACGGGATGTCTACGGCCTACGGGTGATTGGGACAGCCAGGGTCCTGGTCGAAGCAAAAAGGAGGGGGTTGGTTTCAGAAGTTTGCCCTTTGATGCTTAAGATGAGAGAGACGGGGTACTGGATTCACGACTCGATACTTCAGCCCGCTCTCATCGAGGTGGGGGAGAAGATTCCATGATTCTTGGAGGTCAAAAGGACTTACCCACCCCCTTCATTGTCGTTCCATCCCGACCATGGAGGCCATTCCTTGGGGTTTTCCTGTGCCTCCTGATGTGTGTTCAGGAAATCTCCCTCGCCGCCGATTGGCCGCAGTGGCTCGGTCCCGAACGGAACGGGACCTCCACGGAGACCGGTTGGCCTGACACTTGGCCCGAGGACGGACCCCGGATCCTGTGGGAAGCGGAAGTGGGGACCGGATTCTCCGGGATCGCGGTGGTCGGGGCTCGCGCCTACACGATGGGGAATTCGGATGGAAAGGACACGATCTTCTGTTTCAACACCGAAAATGGCGAGGTGCTATGGCGCCACTCGTATGAATGCCCCCTCTTTGATTTGAGCCACGAGGGTGGCCCCGCGATCACCCCGACTGTCCAGGATGGCCGGGTCTACACAATCAGCCGGCGAGGCCAGGTGTTCTGCCTGGACTCCGCGACCGGCGCGGTCCTGTGGAGCGAGAACCTGGTCTCAGGGAAAAGTCCGGAAGGGCGTGAGGCCAGCCAAGGGCGATACGAGTCCAGCGGGGATGTGACCCCCGGAGAACCAGGCGGGAAGTATGGCCTGCGGATTCCCCTGATGGGCTTCACCGGGTCCCCCCTTGTGGTGGGCAACAGGCTCTTCCTGGACACCGGACGCGCGCTGGCCTTCGACGCCCGGACGGGCACCCACCTCTGGTCCTCCGACCTTTTCGACGAGTCCTATTCGTCTCCAGTCTGTTTTAGCCGGAACGGTCAGGATTCCGTGATCTTTTTCAATGGATTCGGCCTTCTTGCGCTGAACCCCTCGAGCGGCGAAGTCCTCTGGAAATTCCCTTGGGAGACAGTGCGGTTCGACACAAACACCTCCACTCCGATCCTCTCCGGAAGCCGGGTCTTCATTTCCTCGGGGTACGACCGAGGGGCGGCGCTTGTGGACACCGCCGGAGAAGCGGCCGCGGCTTTGGTTTGGCAACAAGAAAAAACCCGGACCAAGTACAACACCCCTCTGCTCTGGGAAGGGTGTCTTTACGGCTTCGATGAGAAGGTCCTCCGATGTTGGGATTTTTCCACTGGCGAGGAGAAATGGTCCGAGGACATCGGGGCTTATGGCTGCCAGGTGATTGTGGATGGGAAACTGCTCCTCCTCACGGAACGAGGGGAGCTCATCCTCGCGCGTCCCTCCCCAAGTGGCTTCGAGGAGCTCTCGCGCGCACACCTCATCGGCGGCCGCTGTTGGACCCTCCCCACCCCGGCCAACGGGAGGATTTACCTCCGCAACGCGGCTGGAAATCTGCTCTGCCTGGATGTCACTCCGAATTAGGAGAGCCAGAATTCGAGGGTGTGGACAATCTCCCTGATCGAAAAGCCGATGGCCAGGATCACACCCAGCCCGGCGAGGGCGAACAGTAGTTCAGTTCGATGGTCCGCTTCATGATGGTTCCTGTATGCCATGGTTCTTCTCCTTGCCTGGCTCCATTCCGATGGAATTCCGCGCCCCACGTCAGGCAAGCCGATCCAACGATCCTGCTTTTTCCCTGACCTCTAACCAATCTGTCCCTTTGCGGTAAGAATAGGGAAATCCACCCGGGAGAGTCACGGGTTTTTTCCCATGCTGGTAGGAACGGCCCTCCCGGGCCGGGGATAACGCATCTCGGAATCCGGGCCGCGATGGCGCGACTCCCGGAGAAGGGATTCAATCCTCAAGCAGCTCCACGTCCGCGTGGAGAGGACCGCCCGTCAACGAACGCGGCAATCTGGAGGAGGCGCGAAGATGTCGGCCAATCCAAAATCGAACGGCTCCGAGCATCGCTCGGAGGAATTCCCGGCGGTTTCCTTCCCCGAACACCGCGCGGCGGCAAGGGAACGTCGGAGCCAGTACCCCTACAAGTTCCCACGGGACCCGCGTCATCTCGGTGGGAAGTTCTCGGTTAAGGAGAACGCCCGCAGGCTACTTCGATTCTTCTATTTCGAGCGCCGCTTGGCGCAAGCCATCGGCTCCTGGACCCTTTCCATCCCTGAGTTCGAGGTCAAACTCGAAGCCGGGAGACACCTCTTTTACCACGCGGACGCCGCCAAGAACCTGCGCGGACGCCTGAACGAACAGGAGCAGAGCCTGAAGGCCATCGACTCGCACCGTGACGCGGAGATTGACCGGTTCATCGAGGAACTGCTTTCAGCCGAAGACGCTCCGGAGCTCCTTGTGGGTTTGCATCAAGTCGCGGGGAAGGCTCTCGAAGTGGCCTATCGTCATCACATCGACAACACCGACCCGATCACCGACACTCCAACCATCCGAGTCCTCCAGCGCATCTTGCTGGACTACGGTCCGATGCTCGAATGGGCCGAGGCCGCCATCGCGGCCTATGTGGACGGGGGGATCGACGAGAGCCGCCTCGCGCGCCGGCGCTGGCACCTCCAACGCTTGCTTGGAAGCATCGGCGGTGTCACGGGCATCGATCCGCGTTGTCCGGAGCCTTCCCCGATGCGTTGCGACGCCAAACCGTATGAACGCGGCACAGTCCCAATGCGCGACTGCCGGTTTGTCACCTTTTGTAACACGGGGAATTACGATATGGGAGATGGCAAGCCGCGCTTCGATTCGGAAAGTTACGACAACCACCGCCTGCGCTTCATCCGCACCCAGCGCGATGAGGTCGACGCAATCGAGGCGTTCGGCACCTTCCTGTGGGACATCCGCTTCAAGGACTTCGAAGCCGAGTATGACCTCGCGCGGATCACCTGGGATGAGGCGCGCCACACCGAGATCGGCCATCAGTCGCTCCTGGCGATGGGCTATGACCCCTTCGAACTCCCCAACAGGCTGACCGGCTCCACCTGCCGCGGCCCGATGGAACCCGCCTACGCCATGGCCGAGATCAACCTTTTCGGCGAAGTGGGCGTGCTCAAGACCATCGGGTCGTTCATAGACGAGGCCAAGGAAAAGGATGACGCTCTCCTGTATCACAACGCCGATTTCATTCGCTCCGACGAGCGGACCCATGTCCGCAAGGGGCAACGCATCATCCGGGTCATGACCGACCTGGGGATGCAGGACCTCGAGCTCCGCACCCGCGAGCTGTTCACCGAATGCCTGGTGAGCCTGGGGGCGATCTCGAAGGATATGGATTTGTTCACCGTTTCGCGCGAGGATCTTGAGGAACTGGTGGGAGAATAGGAGAAACCGACATGCCCAACGAACTGACCCCGCGACTGATCGAAAAGCTCCTCTCGGTGGACAGCCCCACCATCTCCAACGCGATCGAGCGTTTCGGAGTTCGCTCCAGGCGCGAGGGGTACATGGGACCGCAAATCGCTTGCCGGTTTCCGGACCTCGGACGAGTGGTCGGGTACGCGGTAACCGGAACCATTGTCGAATACGATGAAAGGTATCCCCCCGACCCGAGGGAGCGTTTCAAGTGGATCGAGGCGCTGGCGAACTCCCCCAAGCCCGCGATCTGTGTCATCAAGGACAACTGCCACCGCAAGGGGTGGTCCTCCCATTGGGGCGAAATTGTCGGAACCCAAACCCAAGTGATGGGGTCGGTGGGCATCATCACCGACGGGGCGGTCCGCGACCTGGAGGCGCTGCATGCGATGGGCATGAAGGTCTGGAGCGAATATGTGGTCGTTTCCCATGGCTACATCGACATCGGCGAGGCGAACATCCCCGTCGAGGTCGGCGGACTCCTGGTCCACCCGGGGGATATTCTGCACGCCGACCTGAATGGCGTCGTGTCGATTCCAACAGAGGTCCTCGACCGGATGCCGGAGGCGATCGACGCGATCCTGGACAGCGAGCGCGAGACCATCAACCACCTCCGGACCAAGGGGTATGACCTTGAGGCGCACAGGCGTCAGATCCAGCACTGACCACACCCATATTCCCGCGCTTGACGGGATGACGGGATGAGTCCATGAGCGCCGCGATCCTGCGGCGTGAGCTTGCGGTCACTCTCCGCCGGAGGCGGACCTTTTCCTCGCTGTTCTTGTTCTATCTCGCCCTGGTTTTCGCCACTTCCCTGCTGTGGTGGCTGATGGCCAGGACCAGTTCGGAGGTCCTCCAGCGGGATTACTTCGCGCGCATGATCTTCTTCGCGCTGCTCGCGATGGGATTCACGTTTCTTTGCTTGCACGCGGCTCTCGCGGCTTCCGCCAATCTGGTTCGGGAACGTGAGCAAAAGACTTTTGAAATTCTGGCCACCGCGCCCATTGGCGCGCTATCCTTGGTCCTCCAGAAAGGCCAATCCACATTGGCGGTGGAACTGATCTTTCTGATCGGCCTGCTTCCATTCATCTCTCTCGCTTTCATCCTGGGCGGCCTTCATCCCGCCGAGCTGGGCTATCAGGCGATCAATCTTTCAATCTGGATTCTCACCTCGGTGCTGCTCGGATTGCGAGTCTCCGCCACGGCAACCACGGTGGCGCGGGCCGGAGCGCGCGTGCTGGTCACCTTTGTGGGGGCCACGCTTGTCCTGCCCTTTACCCCTTTGGTCCTACGAGGGTTTCACAGCTTTCTGGACGCGTTCTGGTCGCCGACGACCGCGCTCAGGGTCTTGCTTCCGGCGGTGGACTGGATGTCGAGGGCGAGCGATCCCCTGGTCGCTCTGTCCCCCTTCTGGATGATCGGCTCCTGGGAGGCGGCCTTTGGCGATCTGAGCGGGCCTGTCGCCTTTGCGGGATTCTGGAACCTGGCGCTCTCGTACTCGCGCACGGACTATCTGGCGATTTTCTCCGACTGCCCGGCGCTCCTTTCGTGGCTGATGCATTGCGCGCTTCAAGTTCTGCTTCTAATAAGCACGGTCCACCTCCTTCGCCGTGGCAAGCACGGTTCCCCGGGGGAGCGGCTCGCGCTCAAGTCGGAAACCCCTTACGGGAGACTTCGAGCGTGGCTGGATTCCCCACCCCGCCGTCGCCGGCGGTTCGCTGCTTTGTGGATCGCTCATTTCCAACTGGAGGACCGCGAGGTTTTTCTCAAGGGCTGGAAAACCAAGGCTCCGCTGGTCCTCCTCTTCGCGTTGCCGTGGCTGGTTTTCATGCTCTTCCTGATTCCAACGGGCGAGAAAGGGCTGGGGCGAGTGACCGGCGGGGTGAGCTGCTTCCTCGGTTACACCACCGCCTTGGTTCTCTCCGGCGCGTCGTTCCGGCGACAGCGCGACCGAAACACCGCGGTCTTCTTGCTGCTTGCGCCCGGAACCGCTTGGAGGCTCCTCCTGGGCCGGTGGCTGTACTATCAGACCATCGGGGTTGTGGTTTTCGTCACCGGCTTTCTTGCCTCCATCGGGAGCGACATTCTCAGCCGAGGGGTCCTGACTCTATTCGGGTATGGGTACTGGGCGAGATATTCCACCGATGGCTTCTTCACCGTCCTCTGGTTCACCATCGGTTTCCTCCCCTTGGTGACCTTGGTGGGGCTGTATTGCGGTCTCAAGGGACGTTCCCCTTTGCTGATCGCGGGGCTTTTCCCGGTCCTATTCCTCGGGAACGCGATCCTTCGAGATGTCTTGTACGACCTCGACCGTGACTTGGGTTACGTCTATTCGATCGCGGTCTGGTTGTTGTTTCCGATCGTGGTCTTGGGAGCCGCCGCTATTTCCCTCAACATCGGAGAAAAGGAGGTCCTGCGAAAGAGCTGGTGGGTCATCCTCACGCGGATCGGGGTGATGACCGTCCTCTTCTGCATTGTCCTTGTGGACCTGGCGAATTGGAGGCTGGAGACCATTGCATGGGGAAGCGTGGATTATCGGACGCGGACCGCCTACTGGCTGGCGGATGCCGCCATCTTGGCGCATTGGACAGGCATCCCGGCGTGCCTAGCGTGGCTCCTCTGGGTCTGGCTGGCAAGCCGCAAGCGAGGCTGGTGGCTCTCGCATCTTGTCCCCGACCACCTGTAAAGCCACTCAATCCTTCCCTTCCATCAACCGGCCTCTCAACGCGATCGTGAGCCGCGCGGTCTCTTTGCGGATTGCGGAGAGTTCCGCAAGATCGATCTCGTAATCGATCAAATGGCGGGCGATGTCATCCTGCTCCCACTGTTTGCGGATCAAGTGATGAAGCCGGGAGTCGCACAACTCCTCCGCCTCGCCGATCTCGGGCGCCTCAATTCCGCGCCGTTTGGCCTCGGCGGCGGTGGCCTTGAGGAGCAGCAGAAAGCGCGCATCCTCGGCCCCTTCCAGATACGCCAGCCAGCGGCGGCTCTGAACCAGGTTCGCGCCGTCGCAATACATGTCGCCGTACTCGGAGGAACCGGACTTCTTCCAGAGGTCATCACCCCCCGTGTACCCGAATACCCAGTGACCGGTTCCGGTCATCCCCATCCAGAACGCGGTGAGGCTCAGCGCGCGGTAGTAACCGAGCGGGAGCAGAGTCTTGACCTCACCCGGCGCTTCGTAGGACCAGAGTCTGTCTCCGGTTTCCCGGAAGAACTCGGCCAAGTCGCTGTCACGGCGCAGCATGGCCAGCTCCGGGGCCCAGACATCAATGTCGTCCACGAGGCCCCCAAAGTTCTCACGGCTCACCCCTCCCGCCGGGTTGGCATAGACCGGGATTTCCGGCGCGGCGGCCTTGATGGTCTCGACCATCTCGGTGAACTCCTCGACTCCCCCGAATAGGCCGGGTTCGTCCATCGGGTAGTAGGCCCATCGATCCAGTCCCCAACCCCTGGCCGCAAGGCAGGCGGCCAGTTCCCGCATCGAGCTCGCCAGTCCCAACTTCCAGATGTCGCTCCCCCTCTCCACCGTGGGCGGCGCGGAAAGCGATGGGCCACTCAGGAGCAGAAAGGTCTTCTCCGGGTCCAGGTGACCAACCTGACTGTCCAGGCCCGACCAATCCTGGGGGCCGACCAGCCCCCCTTGTTCGTCACATTTCCTCCCGGGTGCGCCCAGCACCCAGACATTCATCCCTTGGTGGACCACCTCGGAAACCGCGTTCGGATCGGCGGTCATCGACGCCACGGAATCGGGGCGCGCCCAGTTGCAGAGGAAGAACTCCGGTGCATCCCGCAGATGGATCGGTTCGGCCTCGATCCTCACCGTGAGGTTCATCTCATCTCGATCCTCGCCGATCGGCAAAATGACGACTTTCACCGAGGTCTCGCCGGGAGCAAGCCCCTCCGTGGAGACCTCAAGCCACACCTGGCGCACCTCGCCGGGCGCGAGATGGAGACTGCTCGACTGGTTCATGCGCGGGAGCGCATCCGGAATCCAGGATCCATCCCGGCGGGGGACCTGGACCACCTCGCGACCACTGAGGGGACCTCGAAGAGGTAGGCGGAACTGCACATCAAGAGGGCCGGAGCGCAGATTCGCGACATTCACAACACGATGCTCGACCTCGCCAAGGCAGGCCCAAACTGCAATCCGAGGTTGGTCCGAAAGCTCAGCCGGGGGTTCCTCCAGGGGGTGAGTTTCATCCCAGGGATTGGAGTCCTCCCAGATCGCCAAGTTGCGATTGGGTGATCGCGCGGCGAGGGCGCCGAGGGACTGAAGCCGTTCGATGGAGGTCCGGTAAACGTCAATCTCCTTGGCGAAGGCGATCCGCGCGGGGGAGTCATCCTCAGCAAGTTGGGCTGACCGTTGCACCAAGCCATCCAAGCCGCCTTCAATCTGGGATGCCTTTTCGAGCAGCATCCGGCCCGCTTCGGGGCGGCTCGCGAGAAGGTCCGAGGCGGATTCTCGAACCGCGCCAAGCTTCCGGTCGGTCCAGGTTTTCAGACTCTCGACCCCGGGGAGGTTGACCCGGAGACTTCCCTTGGCAAGGCAGCGCGCGGGTGCGCTGCCCTCATCCCACAATGAAACCTCGATCAAATGGTCGCCCGGTTTGTCCACGACAAAGGGGAGTCGGGCAAGGGGATGCTCGGCATCCACGCTGAGTATCCTCGATGTGTGGACCCCGGTTGGATCGCTGACCCTGATCCGGACGAATCCGCGTTCCGGCGTGCCGGCTGGAGTTGTGGCCAAGGCATGGTTTGTCCCCCAAAGGACCGGTTCCTCCACCTTGAGACTCAGGCTCTCGGGGGAACCCAAATCGAGAGTGGGAACCTCCTTCGGTTTCACCGTGGAGGGGATATATCCTGTACGCGACGAGTTCGCGCGCTTGACCGGCCAGGGGGCGGCGGCCCGCGCCTCCGCGCCGAAGCGGTAAACTTCGACCTTGTTGTGCTCCCATGTGGCCAGGATCAGCTCCTGTTTTCCATCCTGGTCCCAATCCGCCACCAGGGGAGGGTAGCTGTTACGTCCCTCATGCGGGTATGCGGCGCGAATCCCTCCGGTTGCGGCATCCAGGATGAAGAAAGCCTTGCCCTTTTCGCTCGAATCCCGGCAGACCGCGAGGATTTCGAGCGAGCCATCGCCATCAATGTCCGCGATGGTATGCGGGTGCATGTACCCACGCCCGCCTGTCGTGGTTCGCCACAGTTCTTTACCGGAATGGTCGAATGCATAGAGCGTGTTGGCGCGCTCGCAGTAAGTCACTTCGAGGTCGCCGTCCGAGTCGATGTCCGCGACAGAACAGGAGCCATAGCCGTGGAGAATGGTCCGCGCCGACCAGAGCGGCGCGCCATCCCAGGCGCGGGCGGCATAGAGGACCGGGGCGGTCTCATTGAAGCTCTGGGACCAGACTGCCTCATGGAGCCCATCCTGATCGAGATCGGCCAGGGCCACATATGATCTTCCGAACTTGCCGCGCGCGCGGTGAAGCCAGCGCAGATCTCCGCTCGCATTCAGGCAAATCAGGCGATTGTTCTCTGTTCCGAAGACAATCTCCGGCGTTCCATCCCCATCCACATCCCCCACCGAGGGCTGCCCGATGCGAAAACTATCGGGATGTATTCGCCAGCAGAGCTTGCCATTTCCGGAAAGGCAGGTGAGCCAACCCCCGTCATCCGAGACCAGGACTTCCGTCGCGCCATCGCCATCGAGGTCCGCGCAGGTGGGGCCGCGCCATCCCCCGACCTCGCCCTCCAAGGTGTAACGCCAGAGTTCCCTTCCCTCCCAGTCGAGCGCCACAACCCGGACAAGGTCCGCGACCACCAGCAATTCCTCGCTCCCTTGGCCATCAAGGTTCCCCACCGCCGCCGGAGACAGAACCGAGTCGCCGACCCGGGTGGTCCAAAGGGTGTCTCCCTTGCCTGAAAGGAACAGGACCTCCCCGTTCACCAGCGGGACCGCCAGCCCCCGCGCGTCCGAGGTAGAAGGAAACAGCGCGGCGGGTCCGCCGATCTTGGACGGTAGAGTGTAGGTGGCCACCGGTGCGAGAGTCTCCGGGACCTCCGAGGCCGCGACTTGAGCAAGAGCTCCCACCAGGCCGACGATTCCCAGCGTTCTAAGGCGTGGACGGAAGTGAAATCGCGCCATCTAAGCCTCCAAAAGTTTGTCCAATGCCGTCCAGAAGGCCGAGAGCCAATGGCGGCCGGCGTGGACAAAGCCATGCTCCAGTTCGTCCAGCCAGAATTGGATCCAAGCATCCCTCCGCCATTGGGCATAGGTCTCAAAGGCGGTGGCCCACCGCTCAGGTGAAGTGGGGAGAGGGAGTCCAAGCGGACGAAGCGCGGCCCGATACAGGATCTCCGCCTCCGGGCCCGCGCTGAGGCACTGCGCGTGCCACACCTTTCGGGTGGGGGCATGGTGGATGACCGCGAGGGCGACCAGAGTTCCGCCATCAATGGCGCCATTGCGCATCGGGAACACGACATAGCAGAAGCCATCCCGCATTTGCTTCAGAATCACCGGCCTCGCGGAGGTGTGGAAACCGCCGCGCAGGGCATACTCGGTTTCAACACGCCAGATTTCGGAGGCCAGGATGTCTTGTGTCACCTGCTCCTCGGCAGGGGCGAGTTCGATGGCGGGCGCGGGGAGTTCAGGAAGAGTCCACTTGCAGGTTTCATTTCCAGGCAAGGGAACATCATAGAACGGCGAGCCCCAATCGCAGGGTTTGCACCAAGCGCAAAAGTACAGGCGACGGAGCGCCCAGAAATAACCGTTCCGCCAGCGACGAGAGGCCTCGGCGGCTCCAAGCGTTTCCCGCTCCTGCTGGAACCGGCTCCAGAGGGCCTTCTTGTGCTCCACCATCCGACGTGTGGCGCGGTCGCCATCAGCGCCGTTCTGAGCCTTGGGCGCGGCCATTGGGCCATCCAGGTGGGCAAGCAGCGGATTCACCCCCGGCCCGGCGTGCATCGGGTGCGCATACAGGGTCTTGAGCGGGTCGAGGCTCGATAGGGTCACCACCGCGACCACCGAGCCATCCTCTAGCGCGCCGCCGCGAACCGGGAAGATCACCCTCAGGTGTGGGCCGGGCATTCGTTTCCAGAGCACGGGGGGATCTTCGACAATCTCTTGTCCCAACGGTTTCAGGAGGGTGCGGAGCGCCTGAACCGGGGGGCTGTCCAACACCGAACCAAACTGCCTCCCCAGAAGCGATCCCGGCGCGGGGGGAGCCGTCGGGTCCTCCTCCAGCCAAACTGGGTAACAGGGGGCGGATGAGAAAGCTGGTTGTCGGATAGGAATTGCAGTTGTCATTCCCAGGTCCCCCTCGAGATTCATTGTGAGGGTGAACCAGCAGACACACCTTGGGAAGGGGTCTCAGGCGGCTTCCATCGTTCCAACCCTGGGCCCCTCGGGATTCTGGTGTTTAACCAACAGGCCCTCGGGTCCCACGTCCAGCGTGATCACCGCGCCATCCAGGATTTCCCCCGCCACCAGCGCCCGACCAACGCGGGTCTCGACCTCGCGCTGCAGGAAGCGCTTGAGCGGCCGCGCGCCGTAGACCGGATCGTACCCCTTGTCGGCGATGAACCCCCGCGCCTGCTCCGAAAGCGCGAAGGTGATTCGGCGGTCCGCGAGACGTTTCCGCAGGTCCGCGATCAGCAGCTCGACAATCCTCTCGATTTCCGCCTTGGAGAGCGGTCGGAAGAGCACGATGTCGTCGATGCGGTTGAGAAACTCCGGACGGAACCCGCGGCGGAGCTCGCCCATCACCGCCTTTCGCGCAGCCTCGCTGATCTGGCCATCCGGCCCGATCCCCTCCAGCAGATGGTGCGAGCCGATGTTGCTGGTCAAAATGATGACCGTGTTCTTGAAATCCACCGTGCGCCCTTGGCTGTCGGTCACTCGACCATCATCCAGAATCTGGAGCAAGACGTTGAAAACATCATGGTGGGCCTTTTCGATCTCATCAAAGAGGATCACCGAATAGGGCTTGCGACGGACCGCCTCGGTGAGTTGCCCGCCCTCCTCGTAACCGATGTATCCCGGCGGGGCGCCGATCAGACGAGAGACCGTGTGGCGCTCCATGTACTCGGACATGTCGATCCGAACGATGTTCTCCTCGCTGTCGAAGAGCGCCTCGGCGAGCGCCTTGGCCAATTCGGTTTTCCCAACCCCCGTGGGGCCGAGGAAGATGAATGAACCGATGGGACGGCGCGGGTCCTTGATCCCCGCCCGGGCCCGGATGACGGCGTCCGCCACGAGGGTGACCGCCTCCTCTTGGCCGACCACGCGACGGTGCAGGGCTTCATCGAGCTTGAGGAGTTTTTCACGCTCGCCCTCGACCAATCGAGTCACCGGGATGCCGGTCCAGCGGGAGACGATCCGCGCGATCTCATCCTCGGTCACTTCCTCGCGGAGCAGGCGCGCCCCGGTCTGCTTCTCGGTGAAAGCGCGCTCCGCCTCGGCGAGCTTGGCGACCAGCTCCGGGAGCTTCCCATGCTTAAGCTCGGCGGCGCGGTTCAGATCGTAGGCCCTCTCGGCCTGCTCGATCTCGTGGCGAACAGCTTCGATCTGCTCGCGCAAAGCCCGCACCCGGTTGATGCTCTGCTTTTCGTGCTCCCACTGGGCGCGCATGGAGTCCGCCTTGGCCTTAAGGTCGGCCAGTTCCTTGCGTAGGGTCTCCAGGCGCTCGATGCTGGCCTTGTCTTTCTCCTTCTTGAGCGCGGCCTCCTCGATTTCGAGCTGCATCACGCGCCGAGTGATTTCGTCCAGCTCGGCGGGCATCGAGTCGATTTCGGTGCGGATGGTGGCGCAGGCTTCATCCACCAGGTCGATGGCCTTGTCCGGCAGGAAACGGTCGGAGATGTAGCGATGCGACAGGACGGCGGCGGCCACCAGGGCGTTATCCTGGATTCGGACCCCATGGTGCACCTCATAGCGCTCGCGCAGACCCCGCAGAATCGAAACCGTGTCCTCGACACCGGGTTCCTCCACCAGGACCGGCTGGAAACGGCGCTCCAGGGCGGCATCCTTTTCGACATGCTCGCGATACTCATCCAAGGTGGTCGCGCCGATGCAGTGGAGCTCGCCCCGCGCCAGCATGGGTTTGAGCATGTTCCCGGCGTCCATGGCTCCTTCGGCCTTCCCCGCCCCGACAATGGTGTGGAGCTCATCGATGAACAGCAGGATTCGCCCATCGCTTTGTTTGATCTCCTGAAGGACCGCCTTGAGACGCTCCTCGAATTCGCCGCGGTACTTGGCCCCAGCCACCAACGCGCCGAGATCCAGCGAAAACACACTCTTGTCCTTGAGGCCTTCAGGGACATCCCCGCGAACGATTCGGTGCGCCAAGCCTTCCACAATGGCGGTCTTTCCCACGCCTGGTTCGCCGATCAGTACCGGGTTGTTCTTGGTCTTTCGGGAGAGGATACGAATCACACGCCGGATCTCGGAGTCCCGTCCGATGACCGGATCGAGCTTGCCGAGACGCGACTCCTGGGTGAGGTCTCGTCCGTAGCGTTGGAGGGCCTCGTAGGTCGCCTCGGGGTTGGCGCTTTGAACACGCTGGTTTCCCCGAATGTCCGTGAGCGCCTGAAGGAAGCGGTTACGGTCCACCCCAAACTGCTTGAAGATTCGCTCGCTCGGGGCCCCCGAGCCCTCGTCCAAGAGCGCCAGCATGAGGTGTTCCACGGAGACATATTCGTCGCGTAGGCGCTGGGCTTCTTTTTCGGCGGCGAGCAGAAGGCGGTTGAGGCGCTGGGTGACATAGACTTTGCCCGGCTCGACCCCCGGACCGGACATTCTGGGGCGCTTACCGAGCTCCGCCTCAAGCGCTTCCCGGAACTTGGGCGCGGCGATATCCATCTTCGCCAGGAGTCGGGGGATAAGCCCCTCGGGCTGCTCGAGAAGCGCCAACAAGAGGTGCTCCCCATCCACCTCGATATGACCGAAGCGAATGGCGAGCGCCTGGGCCGCTTGAAGGGCTTCCTGCGATTTTTGGGTCAAACGATTCAGGTCCATCCGAGCCTTCTCCAAATCTGAGGTCTCTGTCCCGGTCGTGAAACACTCAACATCCGTGCCAATAGATGCAGATGGGTGGGAGGTGGATGGACACAGGATTTCGGCTCAATAGTGGGGAAAACATGGAAAAGGTTCCGTGGGTCAAAGGCGGGGCCGCGCCATATTGGCCCATTCCAGTGGCCCTTTCGGCTAGCCGATCGTGCGAAAGCGGGAAGGTCCGGTGGCCCCCCCACTGACAGGACACCTGACTCGGCTCGCTCATGGACCCGCGATGAGCTCCCCCACCCTTTCCACCGGTCTGCAGATCGCCGCTCGCTCATCAACCACCACGATCGGGCGCTGAAGCAGGATCGGGTGTTCGGAGATCGCTTCGAGAATCTGTCCCTCGGTCACTTTCGGCGCGTCCAGTCCCAGGGCGGAATACTCCTTTTCCTTGGTTCGCAAGAGGTCTCGAACGGGGATTCTCAGCATCTCTAGGAGCGCCTTCAATTCGGACCGGGTTGGCGGTTGTTTGAGGTATTCAATGACAACCGGTTCGATTCCCTTTTCGCGCAAGAGCGCCAGGGCATTGCGACTCGTCCCGCACTTCGGATTGTGGTAAATGGTGACCTGCTTCGGCATTTTCAAAATCTCCTGTTGGGGGCCAAGAAAATCCGGCGCAATATACCACAGCCTCGAAAGGACCTCAGCGCCGATGCCCACACCGTGGAACACCCAAATGGAATCCCCCTTGCGGGCCGAGGAAGCTCAGACCCTCCTTGGGTTTCTGCAGTCCTCGGAGGCGCTGCTCTCCGGTCACTTCCGCCTCACCAGCGGCCTCCACAGCCCCAACTACCTCCAGTGCGCTCGTCTGCTCATGGACCCGGTCCGGGCCGAGTGGTGCGGGCAATGGCTGGGCAAGCTGGTGGCCGAGATTCAGGCTCGCTGGGTGCTTTCGCCCGCGCTGGGAGGACTGATCATCGGCCATGAACTGGCCCGTGCGCTGGGGGTTCCCCACCTCTTCGCCGAGCGCAAGGAGGGGATAATGAGCATCCGTCGCGGGTTCCGGGTGCCCCCCGGGGAACCCTTCATCGCGGTGGAGGATGTGGTAACCACGGGCGGCTCGGTTCAGGAGGCGGCCCGGGTGGCCCAAGAACAGGGCGGGGTGCTGGCGGGCGTGTGCTCGATCTTCAATCGGAGCGGAAAGGGAAACCCTTTCGGGGAGGAGGTTCCGTACTTCAGCCTCTTGCGGATGGATTTTCCCACTTACGGCGAGGCGGAATGCCCGCTCTGCAAGAGTGGACTTGCCATCGACACGCCCGGATCGCGGAAGAACTGAAGCGGAGTGGAGGACCACTCCGAAGGAAGCCGGATTGAAAGGGAGGAGCCCCCTCATGAGTCAAACAAGAACTCACCCTCGGCGGCCATCTCGTGGAATCGCATGGATGAGCCGGCTTGTCTTCGCCACCTGCATGGCTCCCTGGGCATTGCCGACAGCCGCGGAGGTGATTGACCTTTCCAGGGCGGTGGTGGTTTCTCCCGCCGAATTCACCCCCCACGAACGAAAGGCGGTTCAGGTGCTTGTCGAGGAGATTGAGGAGCGGACCCTGATCCGTCCCGAAGTGGTCCACGAATGGCCGCAATCCGCCGACTCGGTGATTGCGGTCGGACCGATGGACAAACTCCAATCGTTTGCCGGACCCTTGGCGGAGGACTCGGGGCTTCGGGAGCAACCCCAGGGCGCCGAGGGATTTCAGATTCGGATCCGCAAGACCCCCCAAGGAATTCCCGCGATCGCGGTGATCGGGAACGACTCTCGGGGAGTTTTCCATGGCTGCGGGCGACTGTTGCGGGAACTGCACCTGCGGCGCGGTTCAATCCGGCTCCCCGATTCCCTCGACCTAGCCACCGCGCCGCGCTACTCGATCCGCGGGCACCAACTCGGTTTTCGGCCCAAGACCAATTCGTATGACGCCTGGACCGTGCCGATGTGGGAGCAGTACATCCGCGATCTGGCGGTTTTTGGGAACAACGCCATCGAGATCATGCCGCCGCGCACCGATGACGCCGCCGACAGCCCGCATTTCCCGCTGCCTCAGATCGACATGATGGCGGAGATGTCTCGAATCGCCGATGAGTACGACATGGATGTGTGGATCTGGTATCCCGCCATGGACGAGGATTACGCCGATCCCAAAACAGTGGAGGCGGCGCTGGTGGAATGGGGGGAGGTGTTCAAGCGCCTGCCGAGGATCAACGCGGTGTTCGTTCCCGGCGGGGACCCGGGTCACACCCAGCCGCGCGTGCTCTTCAACCTCCTCGAAAAAGAGACCGAGGTCCTCAAGAGACACCATCCGAAGGCCCAGATGTGGATGTCCCCTCAGAGTTTCAACGGAGACTCGATGGAGGAATTCTTCAGGCTGATGAATGAAGACCAGCCCAATTGGCTTTCGGGCATTGTCTTCGGCCCTCAGAACCGGGTAAGCCTACCGGACCTGCGGGGGCGGATTCCGGCCCGGTACCCGATCCGCCACTATCCGGACATCACCCACACCATCCGCTGCCAGTTCGCGGTTCCGGATTGGGATTCGGCCTTCGCCTTCACCGAGCACCGTGAGGTCATCAACCCCCGCCCGCGCGGCTACGCCAACATCATCCGCCTCTGGCCGGACGATTACCAAGGATTCATCACCTACTCCGAGGGCTGCAATGATGATGTCAACAAGGTGGTTTGGAGCGAGCTGGGGTGGGATCCCGCGACCGATGTGTTCGAAACCCTGAGGCGCTATTCGCGCTACTTCATCGGGGCGGATTACACCGACACCTTCGCGCAAGGGTTGCTGGCTCTGGAACGCAACTGGGAAGGTCCGTTGCTCGCCAACACGGGAGTGGAGCAGACGCTCCAGCAGTTCCGTCAGATGGAAAAGGAGGCCTCGCCCCAAGTCCTGCTCAACTGGCGTTTCCAGCAGGCGCTCTATCGGGCCTACTATGACGCCTATGTGAAGCGCCGCCTGGCGTACGAAACCGAGCTGGAGCAGCAGGCCATGGACACCCTGCGCAAGGCGGGCTCCTTCGGAGCAGAGGCCGCGGTCGCCCTCGCCGAGGAGATCCTGGACCGGGGCGCGCTTGATCCCGTGGCGACCGACCTCAGGGCGCGCGTGTTTGAGCTTGCCGAGGCCCTTTACCAGAGCATCCGCATGCAGCTGTCCGTCCCGCGTTACCAGGCCATTCACTGGGGGCGCGGAGGAAACCTCGACCTGATCGACAAACCGCTGAACAACCGGAACTGGCTCCTCAGGAAATTCGAGGAAGTTGAAGACCTGGATGTGGAAGAGGACCGACTGAGCAAGATTGAGGAGATCCTCAACTGGACCAACCCGGGGCCGGGTGGGTTCTACGATGACCTGGGGAGCCTTGCCGCGCAGCCGCGCCTTGTGCGTGAGAAGCCGCCCAGCGAAGACCCTGAGTTCCGCGAATCCCCCTGGGTGGGATTCGAGTATCAGCCCGAGCGGCGGATCTCGTGGTGCAACCACGCGGAAACGCGTTATGAAACTCCGCTTAAACTCCGCTACACGGGTCTCGATCCGAGCGCCCGCTACCGGGTTCGGGTGGTCTACGCGGGCGAGGACTTCCGTCCGACCATCCGTCTCCTGGCGGATGAAGTGCATGAAGTTCATGGGTATCGCCTCAAGGAGAACCCCATTCGACCCGTGGAGTTCGACATTCCCAAGGAGGCCACCGCGGATGGGGAGCTGCTGCTCGCCTGGAACCAGGAGCCGGGCCGCGGCGGCGCGGGCCGCGGCTGTCAAGTCGGCGAGGTCTGGCTCATCCGGGTCGCCGAAGCGGCGGAGTAGTCCCGCGTACGATTCGCATGAGGGGGAACGGCTATGATTCGTCGCAGCTGCATCCTGATCGTGGCCTCGATTCTGTGCTGGCGGGTCGAATCCGGATCGTTCGATGAAGCCGTTTGGAACGGGCGCCGAGCTCAAGAGGCGTTGGCTCGCAGTCACAAGACGCTCCACGCCTATCTGAAACGGCTCGATCCGGTGACCGGCCTGCTTCCGAGAAGGGGAGGCCAGGACGCCTGGTACGTCCGAGACTCGGCGGCGGACCTGTACCCCTTCCTGGTGATGGCGGCCTGGTTCACCGACCGACCGGTCTTCGAGCGCGAGATGCACGCCATTCTCAGGAATGAGATCCGCCACTCCACGCGCCTCGGGATGCTTTCGGACAATGTTCTCCCCGGAGGGATGGGATTTGAGTTCCCAACGCTTGATGTGGACCGCATCCTCTTCGGTTCGGCGGAATACATGAAGGATGGGCTCCTGCCGCTCACCGAGCTGCTCGGACACACAGCTTGGTTCGAGCGAATGGTGGGCATGGCCGACGACCTGATCCGCCATGCCACGTATGAAACCCGATTCGGACAGGTTCCCTCGCTGGAGGCCGAGGTGAACGGAGATGTGCTCCAGGTGCTGGCGCGTCTATCGTGGTTGACATCCAAGCCGGAATACCTCGATCAGGCGCTCCGGATCGCGGATTTCTACTTCAAGGAGGTGATTCCCGGCGCAAACGGTCTTCCGGTTCAGAAGTGGGATCTGGCCAATCACAGGCCCGCGCTGGACTTCTTCAATTTCGCGGATCACGGCAACGAGATCGCCGGGGGGCTTGCCGAACTGGTTCTGTTGCTCAAGGAGCGAGGTCATCCGAAGCTCGGGGAGTATCGTGACCCGCTCGTCCATTTCATGGACGAGATTCTTTCTTGCGGACTGAACGAGGATGGGGTCTGGATCGGAAGCATCGAGGCCGGCACCCGGAAGGTCCGAGACCCTCGTCACGCCCATTGCTGGGGATATCTGTTCAACGCGGTCTACACAACTTACCTCATCACCGGAGAGACTCGTTTCCCGGATGCGGTCAGGCGCGCTCTCGACTCGGTCACCGAGAAGCCGACCTATCTCGATGATCCCGAGGGAAGTGGGCGCAAGTACGGCTCGAACGCTTACTCGGACGCCATCGAAAGCGCGATTGTGTTCCTCAATCGCCTGCCGAGCGAACGGACCTTTGAGGTGCTGGACACCTGCGTGGAACGCTTCTTGTCTCGTCAGCGGGAGGATGGCCTGATCGAGGACTGGTACGGCGACGGGAATTATGTTCGCACCGCGCTGATGTACGCCCTGATGAAATCGGCGGGCTGCTGGATTGAACCCTGGAGGAGTGATGTCGCGCTCGGCGCGGTCCGGGACGTCACGGGGGTCACTTTGGCGCTTTCCGCTGAAACCCCATGGAAAGGGAGGATTCGGTTTGACCGTCCGCGCCATCAGCGCCACTTCGGTATGAGCGTGAACTACCCACGCCTCAATGAGTTCCCAGAATGGTTTGTAGTCCGGGAGGATCGCCTTTACCGGGTGAGGACCTCTGAGGGCGAGGAGATCCGATCAGGCGCGGAGCTGGTCCAGGGGTTTGAGGTGAGGGTGGAGGGAAATGATCCGCTGGACATTCACGTCGGTCCCCTGGAAGGGCCTCCCTATGGCGGAAGTGGAGAGTGAAGTGTTCGCCTGATCCGGGGATTCGACACCCGCGCGGGCCGTCCTTCATCGCCGGATTCTCTGCTCCAGGAGATCGAGTTGGCGCGCGAGGTCGCGTGATGGCCGTGTCTCCCGGAGGCGTTGAATTTCCTCAAGAGTTTTCTGGTAATCCAGGGCGTAGAGGAGGGTCTGAAGGCGCAGCAGTGAGAGATTCTCACGTTCGGCCTGGGTCAGGTTTGGGTTTTCGGAGAGTTGCTCGAACAGTCGGCGGGCCTCGGCGTAATCTCCCCGGTTGTACTTGGTCTTGGAGAGGAGGTTCGCGGTGCGGGCATATTCCGGGCTCTTGGGGTCTTGGGACTTGAGGAGATTGGAAAGAGTCTCCTCGGCCTTGGGGTAATCCTCGGAGCGGAAATCGAGGGAGGCCGCCTTGAAGAGGGCTTCCGGGTACTCCTCGGTTCCCGAGGCCTCAAGGGCCAAGGCATGCGCCACCTTGGCCGCGCCCGCGAAGTCGCCTTTGCCCTCGAGGAGCGCCAACAGCTCGCGGCTCGTCGCGAGCGATTCCCCGACTCTCTCGGTTTGGCTTGTGTCTCGAAGTTGGAGGATTGCGATGGCTTCCTCAGGGCTGAAGCGTTCCGCACTCCTGGCGAGACGCTCTCTCTGCTCCCGGTTGGCGCTCTCGGCAAGGTGAAGGAGCAGCCCTTGGGCTTTCTCGCTACCACCCAGACCCTCATACGCCTCCCGGATGGAGAGGGCCAGTTTCTCGGCCTCCGGGGAGTAACTCGCCTCGCGAATAAAGCCGGATGCCCGCTCCAGACACAGCTCGAGTTCGCCCCGCGCCCGCTCCCGGAGGGGACGCTCAAGAGGCTCCAGGAGCACTCCCTCGAATCGCTCTCCGGAGATCTCTCCGGTGAGCGCCTGCATCGCTTTCCAGCGTCGGTCCAAGAGGGCGAGTGACTCGCGCCATGCCCCGGCTGTGACCGCGCTCTCTCTGCGCGGCTGGATTTGGAGGGCTTCAAGGACTGCAAGCGCCTCACGAATCTCATCCCGCGCAATCCGCGCGCGAGCCACCCACAAGAAGCGAGCCGGAAGGGTCGGGGTTGAGGTGAAGAGCGAGGCCGCGCTCACCAGAAGCGCGGGAAGGTGGTCGAGTGGGGCTTCTTGAACCGATTGAACGATTCGGTCCTCCGGGGTTGGGTTCCCAAGCGCCACTCGCAGGCGCGAAAGCGCCGGTTCGAGGAGCGCGCTCAGGTTCTTGTGGTAGTCGTTGGGGTGAGCCTGGAGCTCCTCGCGGAGTCGGGATAGCGCCGCGCTCGCCTGCTCTTTGCGCTCCTCGCGCTCCAAGCGCAACCCGTCTCGGAGAGACCGCAAGGCGTTCAGGTTCGACTTCGAGGGGACCGAGAGAATCTCGGCCTGAAGCCTTTCTCCGAGGCGATCCGCGAGGGTTGTGCGAAGCGACTCGATCCGTCTCGGCGTTTCCCACTCGAACGGCCAATCGGCAAGACCTCGGAGGAGCAAGTCCGCCGCCCGCTCCCAATCGGAGGCGGCCATGGCTGGGGAGATCTCCTCGAGGTCGATGGCCCGTTCCACGAGGGTCCCGGAGTAAGTCTGCCTCAAAGTCGCAAAGAACCCGGGGCGCTCCCCCTCGGACATCTCAGCCGCCAGAAGACGCAATGACAGAATCCCGCTGACATCGTTCGGGCGCGCGCGCAGGAGTTGCCGCCAGAGGTCTTCATACTCGCCTGATTGGAGGCTCGGGAGTGTCGGCGTGGAAGGTTCGCCCGCCATCAGGCGCCTCCACCCCCGAACTCGAGCGGCGAGCGCGGAACTGGGGTGTTCCGTCTCCAGCTCCTCGCTCCACTTGTTGAACAGGTGGATCTGGCGGCGCGAGAGGAACTCATGCAGACAGAGGTCCAGCAGGCGCAGGGTGGACACTTCGTTCGGATTAAACTTGCTCAGAGCGGCGCGGATTTCCCCTTCGCCATGGTCGGCCTTCCAATTGTCCACCTCCTCCAACGAGAGCGCGGAGGCATGAGACAGGCAGGCGACAAGAAGGGGAACAACCAGGGGGAATCGCATGGAATCAACGTACGGGCAGGCGGCTGATCGGTCAATAAGGGTTGAACAGGTCCCTCGAATCGCTACCCTGTGGAGGGACTGTCCGGAGAGGTCGGGCCATGCAGAGACTCTGTCCAGCCATCGCGATCACCCTGTTGCTCGTTTTCACGCGCGCGGATCCCCAAGCGCGCTCCGAAATCCCCGTGAGCATCGAGGTGGGCAACCTCAACGCCGAGGATGGAGACATCTGGCTCCGTGGGGAGATCGAAAGTTTTCGCCGCGCGCACCCCAACATCCGGGTTCGTCTCTCCACCCTTGGTTTTCCCTCACGCAACGACATCCGCATTGAGCACTTGCCCGACCTTGCCTCGAACGTGCTGGGGGTAATCAGCGACCAGGGTTACGAGATCACGTATCTGGTTGAACGGGACTTGATCCGTCCCATCGAGAGTTTCTTGCCGGATCCCGATCTGCGTTTGGAGGATTTTATCGGCAACAGTCTGGACGCTGTCACCTACAAGGGGAGGGTGTGGGGAATCCCATTCCTGGCCGCCTCCGTGTTGTTCCTGATTGATCAAGAGCTCTTCAGGCAGGCTGGGATATCGAATCCACCCGCCACTTGGGATGAGGTTCTGGAGTATTCGCGGCGTTTGACTCGAGATTCCGATGGAGATGGGCGCGTGGATCAGTGGGGGTTTCGCCTGGGGATGCGCGGACGTCACGACACCCACATGTTTTTTCTGTGGCTGACTTTGGCGCTTCAGAAAGGGGCCGAAATCCTTCGCGAAGGGCGCGTGCAGCTCGATCACCCCGCTCTCCGCGAGGCCTATGATTTTCTGATGGCGCTACAGTCCTCAGGAGGCGCAAGGACCGACAATCGCCGCTTGCGCGAGACTCTCGCCGATCAGACCGTTCGCTACGCCATGCAGATTGCCCCCACCTACCAGATCGGCCCGGCGGCCGGGATGATCCATTTTCGGATCATCCCCTGGCCCACATGGGGCAGGCCGGTCATCCCGGATGAGCGCCGTCACTATCTGGTGATCGGCAAGAGCACCCCCGAGAAGGAGGCGGCATCCTGGGAGTTCGTGAAATGGATGGTTCGGGCCGAGGCTCCCCATCCTCCGCAGGCCCAGTTCTTCGGGATATCTTGCCGGAAGGACCTGATCGAGCGCCCCGAAGTTCGCGCCAAGATCGACCGTTGGGCGCGGGGTTTTGATGTGGTCCAGGAGACCAAGGGGTGGAATCTCCGGCACGGGGACCCGGTGATGGGACGGTTTGACGCGCTTGAGCATCTCGAAACGATTGTCACCAGGATGTTCCACTCGGAGATCTCCTTCGAGGAGGCGATGCGGATCGCCGAGACGGAGTGCAACGCGATCCTCCGTGATGCTCGCGGGATCGCGCAGCCTTACGCCTTGTATTTGCCGGACTCCACAGCTTCCAGCCAGACTGTTCAAGACCCCACGCTGGAGGCCCTATTCTCCGACTCAAGGGATATTCTGAAGACGCTTCCGAATCACCCCGGCGCGGAAGCTCTGCTGGATCGAACGCTCAAGATCTCCTCCGAGCCCTCTCACCGAGCGGGATTGCCCGCGCTGATGGCCCAGTTTCCCGATCATCCGATGGGCCTCTTTGCGCTCGAAAAGACATTCATTGAGGCGGCCTCCGAAGGGACAGGGCGGAACCTGTGCGAGCAGGTCTTGAGGGACCATCAAGGATCATCTCTTTCGCTGCTGGCGTGGGACCTCCGGCTTCGTCTGCTTCCGCCTGATCAGCGTCTGGAGGTCATCCGCGAAGGCGTGGAGGGAGAGGACGATTCATTGCGGAGGGTGGCGCTGTTTCGACTTGCCGAGGACCTCCGTGAGATAGGAGACTTCGCGGGGGCGGCCGTTGCGTATCTCCGGTTCTGGGGAGATCATCCGGAGTGTGTTTCAAGGATGGGCCGGGACCGTGCGATCTTGGCTTGTCTCAAGAATGCGGGACACCCGTTGGACGCCGAAGCCCTGCTCGAGCTTTCGGATCCGGGATGGGTCGCGCGGATACTCCACGAGGCCCATGTGTCGGGTCTGCCTTCGGAGAGCGCGATTTTGATGCCCTTGCGGGAGTGGTGCGGCGCCGTGATGGATGGAAGCGACACGGAGGCGGACTGGACCGCCCTTGTTTCGGAAACTTCAACCTCCGAGTCAACGACCCGGACTCTCGAACTGGCGATGGAGGCGATCTACCGCGCCGCATCGATCGATCTGGCGCTTCGAGCGCGCACCGCCACGCTGTCGGAATGGGCGCTTCGAGGGACTTACCGGTTGGAGTCCCCGCTGGACCGCGAGCTTGCCCGAAAGCTCGCGCTTCGCGCTTTCCACGCCGGAGTCAACGCCGCGCGCTCCGAAATCAGATGGCGGCCGCTTGCTTACCGGGTGTTTGAGTGTGCGAGACATCCTCTTGAGCGCCAGGGGGATTTCTCGTTAATCCTCTCGTTGCTCGAAGAGCTTGTGGACAAGGTTCCCGATGACCGGGAAAGCCCAGTCGCCCTTCAACGACTTGGGGAGCTCGCGCGAGACCGGGGGGAATTCGATCGCGCGCTCGGCGCGCTCGCGCGTGTCGCCGAGCAGTTCCCCGATTCGGAGGTGGCGGATGAGGCGGTTCTCACCCGAGGAGTCTGGCTTTACAGCGCGGGGCGTTACGCCGAGGCCAAGGAGGCCTTTGCTCGGTTATCGACCGTCGAGGGCAGGCCCCCCTCCGCGTTCCTCGAGCTCGCTGCCCTTTTTTGCGAAAGCGCGAATGATTCATCCCGCGACCTGGAAACCGAGCTCCAATCGTTCATACTCCAGCAGCACGACCATCCCCTCGCCAGGCGCGCGAGGCTGCTCCTGTCCGCAATGTATGTGGACCGGCTTGCGTTTCCCTTAGCCAAGGAAGTCTTGAGGAAGCTGAATCCGCCCGCCTCGGGAGACCCCGTTTGGGATCGATCCGCTCAAGCGCTTAAGGCGCTAAATTTCTCGCTATCGGAGCCATAGGGCCCCCGGGGCGGCATAAGGTAGATAAAAGGCGAAAATCTCCCGATCTGTAACCTGCTGAAAAACCAAGAGATAAAAAAATTTTCGACGCATACCCCCCCTTTCCCGACAAATATAAGTGGAAGGGGAAAGAGAAACTCCATGGGCGGACGGGTTTTTCAGGTGAGCATCTCCGACCTGAAGCGGTTGGAGGAGAGCGCTTGGAGTCAGGTGTATTCGGCGCTCAAGGACCATGTCTTCAACCTGGCCATGCGCCGGACTGGGGACCGGGACCTTTCGCTCGATGTGGTCCAACAAACCTTCATCACCGCGATGGCCACGATTGACAAGTTCAATGGAGACGGTCCTCTGCTGGCGGGTTGGATCACGGGCATCGCGCGGAATGTGGCCTATAGCGCCCGGCGCATGGAGGAATCCTTATCATCCCATCCGGATTACCCTCGCCCACCCATCTTAGATCGAGCGCCCCTTCCCGACATGACCCTGATGATGCTTCAGGACCAGGAAGTGTTCGAACTGGCTCTCAGCGGGTTGCCGAAACACTGGGAGGAAGTCTTGCGCTGGCGATATTGCGAAGACCTGTCACTCGATGAAATCGGGCGACGTCTCGAACTTTCTCCTCGTTCGGCGGAGTCCCTGGTGCGACGCGCGCGCAACGCGCTCCAGGAGGCGATTCTGGACATTGTTGGAGGCGAGAAACCGCCTCTTGGCCACCTCAGGGAGGTGCGTGTTCTATGACCGACCCGCGCGATCGCACACCCCTTGAAGATTCCGATCTCAAGCGCTTTCTGGAGAAGACCCCGATGCTGGAAAGGCTGACCGAACAGGAGCAGGTTCAAATCGAGCGGCAGTTGATGGCGGAACTTCGCAGGATCAAGCAAGCGCGGGATATCGTCCCGTGGTGGAAGAGCGTCGACTGGCGCGCGGTGGGGATCGCGGCGGTTGTGCTCCTGAGTTTCGCCGTGGTGTATCTCTATCCGATCTTGTTCAAACCTCCGGCTCGCCCGCCGGATCCAGACGCTCCCGGTCACGGGATCATGCCTCCGGCTCGCGCGGTGGGTCCGGTTTTTAACCGGTCCGATCCGAGTGCGGCTGACAGCATCCAAGCGCCGTTTCCGGATGCCCCGACTCCGGCGACCGGGACCTTGGAAGAGCCCACCCGAACCCAGCTCAACTGGCTCCCCAAGGAGAACTTATGTGGTCCGAACAGCCTCTGGATCGCCGCGCTCCGCCTCGGTGTCCAGGTTGAGCAGGAGCAGGTGGCGAGGGCGGTCGACTCCGAGGAGGGTGGCGCCACGCTCTGGGACTTGAAACGCGCGGCGGAAGAATTGGGGCTGCAAGCCGAGGGCGTGCGGATGACTTGGGAGGAGTTGCGAGAGTTGGAAGGGCCGGCGGTGTTGTTCGTCCGCGGGGATCACTTCGTCTGCGTCGATCCCCGAGAACGAGCAGACCCAACGGAATCGATCCGGGTCCATGACCTTCCACGGCCCGCGGAGTGGGTGACACGCGGTCAGATTGAGACCGAATGGAGCGGGGAGGCGTTGGTCCTTTCGCGCGCCGACACCGGGATTCCGCCAGGCTGTCCGAGCATTCGCATGGATTCACTCTATGAGGATTTTGGGGTTGAGGAGGGACCGGTCACTCTTTCGTTCCCCTTCCGAAACCTCGGATCTGAGCCGTTGGAAATCCTTGAGGTCCGCCCATCGTGCGGGTGTCTCTCGGTGGCGCCGGCGGTCGACCGGATCCCTCCCGGTGGAGAAAGCGCCGTGCTTGTGGATCTCAACCTTTCGGGCCAGGAAGGCGTCCAGAAACGAACCGTGGAGATCAAGACGAACGATCCGGACCGTCCGACAGTCGAACTGTTCCTCCATGGCTTGGCGCGCAGCTCAATCCGGGTTTCCGCCGACAAAGTGAACTTCGGCGAATTGGCGGTTGGGGAGCGCGCCACGCGCGGCTTCGCCATTTTTGACCGGTTCGACGGAACCTTGAAAGTCACCGGAGTGGAACTCTCGCTGGAATCCGCCGTGGAGTCTCCCCCCAAGCTCTCAGTCCACTTCGAGAGGGTGGCCCCGGAGGTGGCGCGGGAGCGAACACGGAAGTATGCGCTGGGCGAAAACGCGATTGCCTACTGGGTTGAGGTCGAAGCCGAGGTGACCTCCGAGACATCCCAGGAGGGTTTCAGGGGACAGGTGCTGGTTAAGACCGATTCCGAGCGACCTCCGGTCATTGCTGTTCCCTTCGAGCTCAACGTTCTGGGCGACTACTACGCTGTTCCGGAGAAGGTCTATTTCGGTCTGGTGCGACCGGGCCAAGCGATCTCGAGGGAGATATCGATCCGGCGGAGGTCGGGTGCTCGAGCGGAGATCGAGGCCGCGCGCGCCCTACGCCGTGGATTGGATTCCGAGAGCGCTGGGGGAATTCATGTCGACTTGGATACCGCCCCCACGACCGAGGGAGAGGCGACCGTTCGCCTGGTGATGGCGCATCGCGATGGGGCGCACGCGCCGGCGGGCTTTGAGTCGGGAATCTTGGAAGTAAGAGCCAAGGATGGCGCGATCCTCCGCGTTCCCTGGACTTCAATTCAATCGGATGGACAGTGAGAGGAGGAAATCATGAGTGGGTGGCTGTATGGGTTTGGGATGGCGTTACTGGTGGCGTTATCCATGAATTATGGGTGGGCGGGTCCACGGCCGCTGACGCGCGCGGAAATGGAGTCCGCTCGAGGCGGGCACGGGCCCTCCTGCACGGAGTGCACGGCTGACTTTTGGGTCTTTCATGAATGCAATCACTCAACGCCGAGCGACCCCTGCCAGGGGAGTCAGTGCATTGAATTCCAAATCATTGAAGACACCTGCTTCATTCGTGAAAGCGGCATCTGCCTGGCGGAATTGGACCCGTACAGTATCGCGGCCGTCAAATATTTGCGCGAAGACACCAATTGCACGACCAACAATTCGGGGCCGTCACAAGTGGTCTTCACGCACTATTACGGAAGTGAGTGTCTGTCCCGGTATTGGCTTACCCGCTGCCCAAAGACGGGAGGGCCGTGTAACGGGGAATTGATCGACTCGGCCGACCTGTATCTGGCAATCGCGTGCTATTAACAGATTGGAGGAACCGAAGATGAGGATCGAACACAAAGCAGTGGTCGTGGCCGTCCTCGTGGCGGCTGGGATGGTCGCGGCGGCGCCCGCACAGGACCAGGCCCTTCCGATCCGCGAGATGCTGGACGCCTTCGATCAGGCCTTTTTCTCGTCGTGCACGGTCAGGCTCCGCGCCACGTTGCCGGCGACAGCCTTTGATTTGAGCCAAGGACTCATCGACGCGGATGTGGTGATGAGCGCCGATGGCGCGGAGCAGGCCCTCTTCGTGGAGCGGCATGAGATCGCCAACCCGGTATTCAACGCCAACGAAATTCGACGGACCAATGACCAGGGGGAGAACTACGAGGTGAGCTTGGAAAAGCGGAGTTTTGTGTTGCTTGCCCGTGACGCCTGGAGTCGACGCGCCGATTTCCAGACCCTTTCGATCACTCCGCAAAGCTCCCTCGCGGGGATTTCCGTGAGCCGTCCACTCGTTGAGGTTCGCCCAGTAAGACATCCGGACGCCGCCAACCTGTTCTACCGGTATGTCCTCCAACTCGGGCGGGGGTATTCGGGTCTGCTTTCGGAGGTCACCGCGGTGGAGGAGCAACCGGATGGAACTGTCCGCGTCGAGGGAAGGGGAACCCTCTTTTCCCCGCATGTGGGCGCCTGGGAACTCATCGTGGACCTGACCCAGGGATGCTTGGTGACTTCCGCCTCCTTCAAACAAGATGACGGCGCCGAAAAGTCACTCATCGGGGGAGAGGATGGCGCGGAGATCGTGGGAACCGAACTCCCGATCCTCTCGAAGGGAACCTTCCACCTTGCACCGGACTACCCGATTACAGTCGAGGTCCAAGAGTACACCCGCTCGGCCTCGCCCACTCTCATCGCGGATGTACGCCAAGCGGTCGGTTCTCCGGGCGGTAACTTCACGCTCCTGGATTTCTCAAACGTGGACGGCGCTGGGGCGCCGCTCGTGGTTAAGGGAAGGAAGGCCGAGTGATTCATTTGCTTGTACTGTAAGGAGCCCAATCATGCTTGCATCAGTCATCCAACTCCGTTTCCAGCAGGACTCTCGCCATGGTGTGCGGGAGGATGCATTCAGGGAACGTCCCAGCGAGGAATTCCTGACACGTCTGGAAGACATCCTTGTCCTTGGGAGTCGAACGACGCGAAGCTCGGGCGCCGATGTCCTCACGCCGGACTTCCCACGCGGCCTTGTGAGGTCGCCCCATGCCACCCTTCGCGAAGAGTAGATCCTTTGAGCGACATCCCCCAACGGGGTGGGTCCTCCAATCGGACGCGCGCCCGCCGGGAGAGACTCGCGCTTGCGCTCCGGACCCGCGCTCCTCTAAACTGATTGGAAAGCGGAGGGAGGATCAAGTCTTGATGGTCCCGGTAGAGAGAGGGGAGCGAGTCGGTTTCGGAGGGGGCTTCACGTTGATTGAGCTCCTGGTGGTTTGCTCGATCATTCTGATCTTGGTCTCCATCTCGATGCCCAACTACATGGAGTCCATGACCCGAGCCAAGGTCGCGAGGGTGACCGCCGACATGCGCTCGCTCTCCGTGGCGATGACCTCCTACGCCTTGGATTTCAAGTATTATCCGCCGGATCACCACCCGAGCATTTTCCGCCCCGACCTCAAGGGGCTAAACCAACTCACCACCCCGATTGTGTACATCGATGCGGTTCCGTATGACATCTTCAATCCCCCCAACAGCGGGATGAACGCCACGGAGGCCTCGTTTGGGATGGCTTCCACCGGCAAGACCATCACCCAGATGATGCAGTTCGGGGATCGACCCAAGGTTCAGGCTTTCGCGATTTACAGCAACGGACCGAGCCTTTTGACCCGGTTTTACGGGATCGAGGAGTGGCCCTGCCATGCCGGAATTGACCCGTGCCCCAACAAGGTGGGGTTCCTCCGTTACAGCCCCACCAACGGCACCAAATCGCCGGGGGCCATTCTTCAGCTGGGTGGAGAATCCCGGTCAGGGAACTACTGTGTCGACCGGATCACACCGGTTCGCGGGTTCAACCCGCCTGGGTGTTGATCACGGCGTTCGGGCGGGCGTGAGAAAGAGGTTCGCGGAGAGCGCACCGGTTCCCGGGACTCGTGAGCGTGGATGCTCGCGCGTTTCGCCTCACATGGCCTCCAGCACCCCATCCCTCATCACCAGCCTGCGGTCGGTGTGCCCCGCGAGATCCATGTTGTGGGTCACCATGATCACGGTGAGGTTCTTCTTCCTTTGAAGGTCGGTGACCATGCGGAAGAGATGGTCGCCGGTCTTGGGATCCAGGTTGCCCGTGGGCTCATCCATGAGCAGAAGCGCGGGTTCGTGCACCAAGCCCCGTGCAATGGCCACCCGCTGGCGTTCTCCGCCGGAGAGCTGTGCGGGGAGATGATCGAGTCGCTCTCCAAGGCCGACCTCTGCAAGACGCGCGCGGGCGTCCCCTCGCGCCTTGGATTCCGAGATCCCGGCGATCTTGAGAGGGATGAGCGTGTTCTCCAGCGCGGTGAACTCCGGAAGGAGATGGTGAAACTGGAAGACGAAACCGATCTCCCTATTTCGACGGGCCGCGACAGCGGCCTCATCCTCGGAAAGCAGGGACTGGCCCCGAATGCGGATTTCGCCCCGGTCCGGCCGGTCCAGGCCTCCAAGCAGGTGCAGCAGGGTGCTCTTGCCGGTCCCCGAGGCGCCGAGGATGGAAACGAATTCCCCTTCCCTGACCTCGAGGTTCACCCCGCGAAGGATTTCCAAGGCGGTTCCGCCGAGGTGGTAAGTTTTCCAGAGGTCGTGGACTGAGAGCACGGCCTGAGAATATCCCACGGATCGAGCGGACCGCTAGAGGCGTGAGAAGGCGCGCGTTCCGCGAACTGCGCGCGACCGGCGGAGGAACCGCGCCTTAACGGTTTTCCGAGAGAGCCTCCAGCGCCGCCAGCACCTCGCCCTCGTGCCCGGCGGGTTTCACCTTCTCAAAGACCTTGGCGATTTTCCCGGCACTGTTGATCACAAAGGTGGTTCGCGCGATGCCCATGTATTTCCGGCCATACAGGCTCTTCTCCTGCCACACCCCGTACTTTTCGGCCACGGAGTGGTCTTCATCGGCGAGAAGGGGAAAGGGGAGACTGTATTCCTTGATGAACTTCTCGTGCTTGGCGAGACTATCCGGGCTGACCCCCAAGAGCATCGCGCCGAGGTCCGGGAATCGCTTGTAAGCATCCCGAAAACCACAGGCTTCCTGGGTGCATCCCGGGGTGTCATCTTTGGGGTAGAAATACAGCACCACAGGGCGCCCCTTGAGGTCCTTAAGCGCGATCTTCTTCCCGGTCGAGGACGGGAGACTGAACGCGGGGGCGGGTTTGCCGACAACGGGGACAGGCATCTTGGCGCTCCTCCCTTATCCAAGGATGGAGGTCGAATCGCCACCCGAGGAGCCGCCCAGCATCATTCGGCGGAGCGCTCCGGGGTTGTCCGAGGCCGCCATGGCGGTCTGTTCATCGATCTTTTCCGCGATGAGCAGGTCGAGGAGGGCCTGGTTGAAGGTCTGCATGCCGCCCTCGCGGTTTTGGATGGCTTGGTTGAGGGTCCGGAGTTGGTTTTCGGCGATCAACTTCTTGACCGTGGAGGTGCCCACCATGATCTCCAGCGCGGGGACCAAGCCCTTTGTACCCTTTTTCGGAAGGAGCCGCTGGCTGAGGACGCCCTTCAGGTTCTCCGCGAGTAGGGATCGGATGATCGGCTGTTCGGTCGGCGTGAAGAAGCCGAGAATTCGCTCCACCGAGGTGGCCGCCTTGGTGGTGTGCAGGGTGCTGAACACCAGGTGTCCGGTCTCGGCGGCGTTCACCGCGGTTCGAATCGTTTCCACATCGCGCATCTCACCCACGAGAATGACATCCGGGTCCTCTCGGAGGGCGGCGCGGAGGGCGCGCACAAAGCTCTGCGTGTCATAGCCCACCTCGCGCTGGCTGAAGAGCGCCTTCTGGTCGGTGTAGATGAATTCAATCGGGTCTTCGATGGTGATGATGTGGCAGGCGCGCCAGGTGTTGATGTAGTTCAGCATCGTGGCGAGGGTGGTGGATTTGCCCGAGCCGGTAATCCCGGTCACCATGATCAGACCGCGATGCTGGTGGCACAGATCGCGAGTGACCGGAGGCAGGCCAAGGCGCTCGAAATCGAGGATGTCCGAGCGGTTGAGGCGGAAGGCCATCGCCACGGTTCCGAGGTTCCAGTAAGCGTTGACGCGGAACCGGCACTCCTTGGTCAAGGAGTAGGCGAAGTCGAGCTCCTTGTTGGTGGTGAAATCGTGCCATTGGGCTTCGTCCGTGATGGAGCGCAGCATGAACTCGGTGTCTTCGGGGGACATCGGGATGTCGCTGACATTCACAAGATCTCCACTGACCCGCAGTTTCGGAGGGGAGGCCGCGCGGACATGCAGGTCGGTGGCCTTTTCGTCCACGACCAACTGGAGTAATTGCTTGTGGTCAAACTGGCTTTTCTTGGCGGTGGCCAAAGTGGTCATGGCCATGTCCTCGCTAACAACCGACCGTGTCGGCGAATTCCAGGGCGAAACGCCGCCCTCAAGAAGCTCAATTCTACGGAACGGACTCTGGGTCCGACAAGTCTTTTCCCTCGGTCAACTCGATCTCGGAAAACTCGCCGAGCTCTTCCAAGCTCCCTCGAACCGAGGGATTCCCCAGGATGAGGATGGTGAGCTCGCTCGGTTTGAGGTACTCCCGCGCCACGCGCCGCACATCCTGGAGGGTAACACCGGCGAGCCGCTCCCGATAGGTTTCGAGATAATCCGGCGGTAGACCGAAATACTCGAGTTGAGCGTATTGACGCGCCACATCCGCCGGGGTCTCGAATTTGAACACGAAATCGTTGAGCTTCGATTCCTTGGCCAGGGCAACCTCCCCCTCGGTCAGGTCATCCCCCTTGGCGACAGTTTCAATGATCTCCTTGGCCAGGGCCGCAGCCTTGACCGTGTTGGCGGTCTGGGTCTGAAGGAAGGCCAGAAATTGCCCGCGAAGGAGGGACTCCTCAAACTCGGAGACCGCGGTGTAGGCGTATCCGGATTCGTTCCGGACCTTGTTGAAGAGGCGCGACGAAAATCCCCCGCCACCAAGGATGAAATTGAGAACCTCAATGGGGACCTTATCGGCGCTATTCCGGGGCACTCCGAGGTGCCCGATTCGCACCGTGGATTGGTTGAGGTCCTTTTCGATGAAGAATCGCTTCCCGAGGTTCGCGGTTGGAGCCACGGGAGGATAGGTCTCCGGGTGATCCGATTTGGCCCACGCTCCCAATTCCTTTTCCAACAGCGCGAGCATTTCATCTCGGGTAAAATCCCCCGCGACTGAAAAGATGGTGAAATTCGGGCGCCACCAGCGCTCGTGCCAGCGGACCAGATCCTCGCGGGTGAACGCGAGGAGGGTCTCCGGAGCGCCAAGGGGATCTCTTCCGTAGGGGTGGTCGCCGAACAGGAGCTTGCGGAACTCCCGGCGGGTGATTTCGGAAGGATCATCATTCTGGCGGCGGAGCTCCTCCAGGGCCTCGGCGCGCCGCTGGTTCAGCTTGTCTTCCGGGAACGCGGGATGAAGCAGGATCTCGCCCAGCAGCCGAATTCCGAGGTCCCGGTCCTTGGAGAGAACCCGAAGCGAAAGGGCCACATAGTCGCGCTGCGCCCCCGCCTCCAAGTCGGCTCCGGCGTATTCCAGGAGGCGATTCATCTCGGTGGCCGGGGTGATCGTCGATCCGCCAAGGCGCAAGACCTCCGCGGTCAGTCCGGCGAGTCCGGATTCCTTGGCGGTCTCTCGAAGCGATCCGGCGTGAATCAAGCCCGACAGCCGAATCTGCGGAATCATCGGGTCGGGGAGCAGATACACGACCAAGCCGTTCTTCAACACCACGCGCTCCGGCTTGGGGGGATGAAACTGCTGTTCGGGGAACCGGATCTGTTCGGGGCGATCGGGGCGAACCGGGTCTTCACCTTGGGCCAGCGCGAACGCGGGTATCAGGATCCCCAGCGCCATCAATCGCCGTGTCCGGCCACACAAGGATGCGATCAAGCCGTGTTTCACTCGGTTGTGTCCTCCTTAAAGGATCTCAGCGCGTAACCATCGCGCCGGAGGCCTGAGAGACCGCCTTGGATTCCGGCCCCGTGGGTTTGAGCGTCACCACGGTCCGGTTCCGCGCGGTGAAATACTTCTCAGCCACTCGTCGAATGTCCGCGGCGGTGACCGACTGACGCTTCCGCTCGGATTCCAGAAACATTTCCCAGGAGTGCTTGCACTCATAGTCCGCAAGCTCGCGAGCGAGCATGTAATTGGATTCGAGCTGCGCGACAAAGCTCGATTGGAGCTGGTTCTTCACCCGCTGGAGCTCCCAGTCGGAAACATCCTCCGAGCGGAGTCGCTCGACCTCTTCGAGAATCACCTGCTCGACTCGCTCCACGGAGACCCCTTGGATCGGATCGGCGGCAACCGCGAAGAGGCCGGGATACTCGGAACGATCCTGCTCGGCATAGACCTCGGAGGCGAGCTGCTCCTTTTCCCGGAGACGTTGGTAAAGGCGCGAGGTCCTACCCTCGGCCAGGATGCTCTGGGCCACCTCCAGCGGCTCCTGGTCCGAGCTCCCCAACGCGACCGTGTGCCAGCCCATCACGATCGAAGGGTTGGCGTCAAACTCCAGCACCGCGCGACGTTCCCCTTTCTGCTCCGGCTCGCGGGTGACCAGGGGGTCAGGCGGTTGCTGTGGCGGAATCGAGCCGAAGTAGCGCTCGATCAGGGCCCGGGCCTCCTCGGTCTTGAAATCGCCGACCCAGATGATCACGGCGTTGTTGGGGGCGTAATAGCGCTGGAGAAACCGGAGCATGGTTTCGCGGCGGTAATTCTCAATATCCGAGGTCCAGCCGATGGTCATCCAGCGATAGGGGTGCGCTTGATAGGCGGTGGCCATGAACAGCTCCCACATCGCGCCGGAGGGGCTGGTGTCCACCCTCATCCGCCGCTCCTCATGGACCACCTCCTTCTCCGAATAGAACTCGCGGAAAACCGGATTGGTGATCCGGTCCGACTCCAGCCAGCACCAGAGTTCGAGCTTGTTGCTGGGAAGTTTGATGATGTAATTGGTGTAATCGTTCGCGGTGTAAGCGTTGATCCCGGTTCCGCCGTTCTTCTTGTACAGGTTCGCGAGCGCCTCGGACTCGATGTATTGGCGCTGCTTTTCGGTGAGCTCCTTCACCCTGGCCAGCCCGGCTTGGACTTTTTCCATGTCGGCTCGGTCGCCCTGGAGACGTTCATCGAGGGCTTCGTTGGCGATCCGGTCAATCTCCTCCATGATCGGGATTTCAGCCTCATAGTCCCGGGTGCTCATGATCTTGGTGCCCTTGAACATCATGTGCTCCAGCATGTGGGCCGCGCCGGTCACCCCGACTGTTTCATTGTTCGAGCCGACCTTGAAAGCCATGTGGCAGGCCACGCTCGGGGAGTGATGCCGTTCGAGCAGGAGCAGGGTCAGGCCGTTGTCGAGGACAAACTCTCGAACCGGAAGCTGCGCCAAATCCTCCGCGCGGACAACCGACCCGGCCAGAAGCGCGAGTAGGCTCAACCAGAGCGGAATGCGGGCCCCTCCGGCGGGGGCTCGGTAGAGGTGGAGCTTCATTCGGAGGACCTCCGGGGCAGGCCGAGATTCGCGCCGCCGAAGCTGCGCTTGGCGGTTTCCATGTCGAGGAAGATTTCGAAGATTCGATTCAGCTTGGTGAGTTCCATGAGCGCGGCGAACTGGGCGTTCAGATGCACGAACACCACGCGGCCCTCGATCTCGCGCATCGCCTTTTGGATGGAGATCAAGAGGCTCAAGCCGCGGCTGTCGATGGCCTGGAGACCATCGAAGTCGATGATGAGGTGGCGCTTCCCCGCCCCCACCAAATCCGAAAGTTGCTGTTTCACCTCGGCCGAGTGCTTCTCGCTCAAAACTCCGGACATGCGCCAGATGACCAGCTCTTCCGAAAACTCCACCGCTTGATCGAAACCGTTCCTGTCCATTCGCGCAACCTTTTCTCAGGAGAGTGTAACGAGCGTCCCCACTCCCGCGTCGGTGAAGATCTCGAGCAGGGCGGCATGGGGAACTCTCCCATCGATGATGTGACACACCTTACACCCGGCCTCCAGAGCCTGTCGACACGCGGCGATCTTGGGGATCATGCCCCCGGAAAGGACACCCTCGCGGGTGAGGCGTTCGATTTCCGGCAGCGAAAGGCTCGAGATCAGCGTGGCCGGATCCTTGGGGTCGCGGAGGACTCCCGGGGTGTCGGTCATCAGGATCAGTTTCTCCGCGCGGAGCGCGCCGGCCACCGCCCCGGCGACCGTGTCGGCGTTGATGTTGTAGGTCTCGCCTTGCGACCCGACCCCGAGCGGGGCCACGACCGGAATGAAGCCGGAGTTGTCCAAGGCCTCCAGAAGCGCCGGGTTGACTCGCGAAACATCCCCGACAAAGCCGATATCGATCCCATCCTCGGGGCGTGCGGGGTCCTGTCCGGGGCGCGTGGGACGGTGTTTGACCGCCTCGATGAGATTGCCATCCTTCCCCGAAATCCCCACGGCCCTGCCGCCTTGACGGTTGATCTCGGCCACGATGCCCTTGTTGATCGCGCCCGCGAGGACCATCTCGGTGATCCCCACAGTTTCCGCGTCGGTGACCCGCAGCCCCTCGATGAACTCGGTGGTTTTGCCGACCCTCTTGAGCATCGCGGTGATCATCGGTCCGCCGCCATGGACCACCACCGGTTTGATCCCGACCTGGCGGAGGAGGACCATATCCTGGAAGAACGCGAGGCGGGCCTCGACCTGGTCCATGGCCGCTCCGCCGTACTTGATGACCAGGGTCTTGCCAAAGAAGCGCTGCAGATAGGGGAGCGCCTCGGAAAGGTGTTGGACAAACGCTCGGGAATCAGGCATGGCGATCGAATCTACCATTAAGGCGCGCGTTGGGGGAGGGAGCGCGAATCGAGGTCGGAATCAGGGGGCGCGGGGGGATCCCAAGTCGCGCGCTCCCCTTGCGGACTAGCCGTTGTCATGGAAAACTGGCACACAAGGTCTGAAACCAAGCGCCAACCCTGAAAGGAATCTCCAGTCAAATCATGGCACAAACCAAGCCCAAGGGTTTTACCCTGATCGAACTGCTGATTGTCATCGCCATCATCCTGATCCTGATCGCCATCGCGCTGCCCAACTTTCTTGAGGCCCAAGTGCGGGCGAAGGTGACCAAGGCCCAGGGCGAGATGCGCTCGCTCCGCACCGCCATCGAGGCCTACCAAACCCAATGGCGGACCTATCCCGCCGATGGGGATGACCTCAGCCCGTTCAACCCGCTCAATTTTGATGTGTACGCGCGAATGCTTGTGCTCACCAGTCCGATCAAGCACATCGAGAGCCTGCCGTATGACCCCTTTCACGCCGAGAAGGTCTCATTCTATGGCTCCGATTTGCTCTATCCGGGCGAGCCGCCTTACACCTACTCTTACAACACCTTCGGAACCCATGACGGAGACCCCAGCAGTTTCCAGCCGGCCAACCAGGGCAAGCCGGACAATTGGGGGCTCACCTCGCTGGGACCGAACATGCTCTTTGATGCCGGGGTGACCGGTCCGGTGGCTTACAGCCCGACCAACGGGAGCAAGTCGGTCGGGGATATCACCGTCCTCGGCGGGCGCCGGACGATTGTCTCGCCTCCCTGATTCCGGCTACTTCTTCTTTTTGGCCCACTCGCGCTTGACCTTGCGCATCTCGGGGGTCAGCGAGACTCTTGTGCTTGTGGTCTGGTGGCGACGGTCGTTCTTCCATTTCCCGCGATTATCCTTGGGGACTCGGAGGCGCTTTTCCACTGGCGGAATCTTGGCCACCCCGGTCGGGTTTTCCGCGTACCAGTAGGCCACGCTGCTCATCTCGTTACAAAGGTGGTTGGCGTGGCCATGCTCAATGGTCACCCGAATCGACTTCTTGAACCGCACCGGGTTCTCCAGGTGGAGAACATAGCTGGTCTGGTACCCGCCGGTGTGGGATTCATGGATGGAGGAGCCGTTGCGCATGAAGGCGTTGGGCTGCATCCCCCAGGCCTGATTGAGATAGTCCTCGCTTCCGGTGCCGTGCAAGTCGGGCGGCCACTTGTAACCATCCACCCAGATCATGTCGTCCCCCTCGCCCCACCAGAGCGTGTCGAAATTGGTGACCGAAAGGTTGCAGCCAATGTAGTGCCCGCGCCCCTCGGTTTCGAGGATGGTGTAATTGTTGTTCCAGGCGACACGTCCCTTGTTGGCCACGTTGGTCTCGGGGGCGTTGACCGGAATTTCGTGGGCCCAGCCGCCGAACGGGTTCTCGCGGCGGAACTCGGCGTGGAAAAAGAGCTCCGGCTCGTCGGGTTTCCGGTCGAAGGTCTCGTAATCGATATAGAAATACTGGCCGTGCTCCTCCCCGGACTCGTTGACCAGTTCGATCAGCGCCCGCTCGCGGAAGGGCATGGGGGCGTAGCAGTTCAGCGCGCACCCCTGGTTGACCTGATTGTTGTGGGTGGTGGAGGCGCTGAACAGGAACGACTGGAATGAATTCACGATGTTGTGGCCGAGGCAGAAGAAGTCTCCCAGGGGGACCACCACGCTGGGCCTTGGGGCGTTGTCCCAGGTGATCCGCAGCACGCACTCCCGGTAGTGGTGGTATTGAGTCATCCAGATATGGGTGATTCGACCGGGCCCTTTGAGGTCGGCGAGGACCCGAGTCTCGCCGGGCTTGAGCATCCAGGCGTCGTGGTTGCGCCCGCTGACATCATAGGATGAGACCCGCCGCGCGCGGCCCACCCCCATCCGGGTGAGGTGATTGAATGGAAACATGTCGGCTCTCCTCGTGCAATTCAGATGTTATTCGACATAGATCATTTTGACGGTCATGCCGCCATCGATCACCAGATTCTGGCCGGTCAGGAAACCGGATTGCGTGGTGTCGGCGAGGAACAGGCAAGCCCGCGCGATGTCCTCCGGGACTCCGACACGCCCCACGGGGTGCTGCGAATGGTCGATTTCCCTGCCCTCGAACGGTTTCCGGTTGGAGTGTTTGCGCCATTCCGAGGTGGCGATCCAGCCGGGGGAGATGCAGTTGACCCGGATGCGCTTGGCAGCCAGGGTCATTGCGAGGGAGTGGGTGAGTCCAAGGATGCCGCCCTTGGAGGCCGAATAAGGCTCGGTGTTCGGTTCGGACATCAACGCCCGGGTCGAAGAGATGTTCACGATCGCGCCGCCTTCGGAGATGTGTGGGGAAAGGTACTTGGCGCACAACCAGGGGCCGCGCAGATTGATGTTGAGAACCCGGTCCCAAAGTTCGAGGGTCTGCTCCTGGAGCGGGATGAAGCTCCCGATCCCCGCGTTGTTCACCAGGACATCCACTCGCCCTCCAACTTCGAGGGCTTGATCGCGGAGCCGGAGCACATCGACCTCGTGGGCGACATCGGCCTGGACAAAAGTCGCCGGGCCTCCTTGGGAGCGGAGGCGTTCGACCGCCTCTTCCCCCGCCTCGGAGTCGATATCGACGACAATGACGTTTGCGCCTTCCTCGCCAAAAGCGACGGAGATCGCCAACCCGATCCCTTGGGCCCCGCCGGTGACCACCACAGCCTTGGATTCAAAAGCCCCCACCCAGATCGCCCCCCTGCCTCGGAGAATCCCGCCTTGCCGATGGAACCATGCGCAGCTAGAATGAATGTATCATGCTCGATCCTCGAAAGAAGGAGGCTTTACGCGCGAAGTTTCGCGAGTATGGCTCGGTGGTGGTGACCCTTTCCGGGGGCATCGACAGCACGCTTCTCGCGAAGGTGGCTCACGAGGAACTGGGGCAGCGGGCGCTGGCTGTGACCGGGGTTTCCCCGAGCCTGGCGGAATCGGAGCTCGCGGAGGCGCGCATTGTCGCAACGCAGATCGGCATCGCGCATCTGGAGGTCGAGACCCATGAGATGGACCGTCCGGGATATGTTTCCAACCCTGAAAACCGCTGCTATTACTGCAAGACCGAGTTGTTCGAGATCGCCGCGAGGGTGGCTCGAGAGAGGGGTTTCCGGGTGGTGGTCGAGGGAACGCACGCGGAAGACCTGAGCGGGCATCGTCCCGGTTACCGCGCGGCGGTGGAACAGGAAACCCGCAGTCCGTTTGTGGAAGTCGGATTCACCAAGGCGGACATTCGCGCGTACGCGCGGGAGCTCGGCTTGTCGATTTGGGACAAACCGGCGCTTGCCTGCCTCTCATCCCGGATCCCGACCGGCACCGAGATCACTTTGGACCGTCTGCGGACCGTCGAGTCCGCCGAGCGGGTCATTCGAGAGGCGGGAGCGCGCAGCTTTCGGGCGCGGTTTCATGGGGAGACTTTGCGGATCGAGCTCGCCGAGGAAGAGCTCAGCCTCATTGCGGATGGCCGTTTTCGAGAACAAGTTCTGGCCGGTTGCCGAGACCTCGGGTTTCGGCGAGTCACCGTGGACTTGACCCCATACGGAGACCCGCGGCCATCCGCGACGACCGCTTCCGAGGAAGACCTGGAGGAGCTGGAGAGGCAGCTTCGAGTCCGTGTGGCCGGAACCGTGCGGTGTCGATACGAGGACTCCGTTCTGCGGATTCGGCTTTCCGAGGAGGACCGGACCGTGCTCGGGGACCTGGCCGGGTTGGCCCGGATTCGACAAGAAGCCCATTGCCATGGGTTCAGGAACGTGGCGCTTGACCTTTCCTTCTTCGGCGGGGAGTATGTCCCGCTCCGGGTCAGGCCCGCCTTTGTCTGAGCGGCACGACTATCGGAGGCGACACGCGCCGGTTCCCCCGGCGCGGGGAAATTCGAGGAGCGGGAATTCAGGATGGTCATCAGCGCACAGGGCCAGTCGCCCTGCATGGAGTCGATCGCGGCCAAGGTGGAGCGCGGGGAGCGTTTGAGCCCGGAGGACGCGCTCTTCCTTTTGGGGAGTAGCGACCTTGTGTCCGTCGGAAGGCTCGCGAATCGAGTTCGCGAGGAGCGTTGGGGGAACCGCTGCAGCTACAACATCAACCGGCACATCCACCCCACCAATGTGTGCGTGTTCCGCTGCACGTTCTGCTCGTTCTATCGCAAGCCGGGCCAGGATGGTGGTTACCTGATCACCCCGGAGGAAGCGGTGGAGCGTGTCCGAGGGATGGAAGGAACCCCGCCCACCGAACTCCACATGGTTGGGGGTTGCCACCCCACCGCGCGAGTGGACTACTACGCCTCGCTTTATCGAGCGATCAAGGCGGAGTTTCCGGAGCTCCATATCAAGTCCCTGACCGCGGTGGAGATCGCCTGGCTGGCGCGGGTGAGCAAGAAAGGCTTTCGCGAAGTGCTCTTGGAGCTCAAGCAGGCCGGCTTGGACTCGCTTCCCGGAGGCGGGGCCGAGATTTTCGCAAAGCGTGTGCGGGACCTGACCTGCGGCGGAAAGGCCACGGCCGAGGAGTGGCTGGAGGTCCATCGGGTCGCGCATGGCCTCGGGATACCCTCGAACGCCACCATGCTCTATGGCCACATTGAAACCAACGAGGAGATCGTGGATCACTTGTTTCGCCTGCGGGAACTCCAGGATGAAACCGGTGGGTTTCTGACATTCATCCCGCTGGCTTACCATCCCGAGAACAACGCGATGGAGATCAGCGAGGGGCCGAGCGGCATGCGCTCCCTCCAAGTCATCGCCACCAGTCGTCTGTTTCTTGACAATTTCCCTCACATTAAGGCGTATTGGGTGATGCTGGGACTCGAGACCGCGCAGATGGCCCTGTGGTGGGGAGCGGATGATTTGGACGGCACGGTTGTGGATGAGCACATCTACCACGACGCCGGGGCAACCACGCCGGAAGCCCTCACGGTGTCCCAGATACGCGCTCTGATCGAGGAGGCGGGGCGCGAGCCGATGGAGAGGGACACACTCTATCGGCGAGTGGAACGGCGCCGTGATTTGACTTCGACCCCGGGGGTGGGTAGCCCATCCTCGACCCCAACCGCCCCTTGACACGGGCTGGATCGATTCATATTTTCCCATCTGGAAAGACTGAACTTACGAATCAAGACGCCATGGTGACACAAACGAAAAAGGACTTGGTGAAGGAGGTCGCCACGCGAACCGGATTGGACATCCAGACCGTGAAGGACAACATCCAGTGCATGTTCGACACGATGTGCGAGGGGTTGGGGAAGGATGGCAATATCGAGGTTCGTAATTTCGGGATATTCAAGGTCAAGGCGACCCCCTCCCGAACGGCGCGGAATCCAAAGACCGGCGAGACCATCCATGTTCCCGCGAAGAAACTGATTCACTTCAAGCCCGGGCAACTGATGAAGCAGCGCATCAATGAGCCCCAAGGCGCTGAGGCAGCTGTGGCGCCGCCCGCCTCCCAGGTTGAAACGCGAATCCCTGAGCGTCCCGCGGCCGCGCCTCAACCGGCCAAGCGAGAGGAGAAACCGCGCCGTCCCAAGCCGGTTAGCCGCGACAAGGCCCAACCCGCGATTATCCTCATGTCCCCACGCCCACTGAACGATTGACCCTAGCGTCCCCGGCCAAGAGCCATTGGAGAAAGCCCACCACAAATGACCGAATCCAACCTTCTCAAGGCCATCCTCCAGGACATCCGCGAGATCCCTCCGCTTCCGGAGGTCACCACCAAGGTTCTGCAGATGACCAACGATCCGGATGTCTCGGCGGCGGAACTCAATCGGGTGATTTCCACCGACGAGGCGCTGACCGCCAATGTTCTCAAGCTTTGCAACTCGGCCTACTACGGACTCCCTCGGGTCATCAGCTCGGTCACCCAGGCCATCATGTACCTCGGTTTTCAGACAGTCCGGAACATGGTGCTTTCCACCGCGGTGGACCATGTCTACTCCAAAGTGGACCTGTCGGCGTACAACCACACCCAGAATGGGCTATCGGAGCACTCCTTCGCGGTGGCTGTGGCCTCTCAGGTCATCTCGAAGCGTCTCCGTCCGGGACTCGGCGACACCGCCTTCACCGCGGGGTTGTTGCACGATGTGGGCAAGATTGTCCTGGCCAAGTATGTCCGCGGCAGCAAGGAGCGCTTGATCGAACTCTCCGGCTCGCCGCACATCACGCGGGACGCGGAACTTGAAATTCTAGGGACGGACCATGCCCAGGTCGGCTCTCAGATCGCCGACCATTGGAACTTTCCCCAGGAGCTGACCCTCGCGATCGGTTACCACCACAACCCCGAGGACGCGCGTGGGCGGCCCCTGCTCGCGGTCATCACCTATCTTGCCAACAATGTGGTTCTGCGCCTGGGGAACGGCCTTCTCTCCGGCCCGGTGGTGCTCGCGATTTCGGAGTATTGCGCCGAGGCCACGGGTTACACCGAGGAGACGGTGGACGCGCTCGGGGAGGAAGTCCGGGGGGCGATCCAATCCATGGCCACCGCCGCGAACAAGGGACGATAGCCTCTTCCCGCCCCTACTGCTTCAGTAGCGCTTTCAGGGTTGCGATGTTTTCCCGGTCCTCGTGGAGGTCCTCGGATTTGGGGGTCTCCAGGGCCATTGGGTGGTTCTTGAATCGCGAGCTGCGCATCAAGAATCGAAAGACCTCCAGTCCCATCGCCCCCTTCCCGATGTGTTCATGCCTGTCCACACGGCTTCCCAAAGGCTTCTTCGAGTCGTTGAAATGAAAGACCTTGAGGCGCGCCAATCCAATCGTGGAGTCGAGATCCTTGAAGGTCGCTTTGACTCCCGCCGGGGTTGAGAGGTTGTAACCGCCCGCGAAAGCGTGGCAAGTGTCGAAGCAGGTCCCCACGCGTTCGATGTTCTCGACCCCGGCGCGCATCTCCGCGAGCTGCTCGAAGCGATAGCCAAGGTTGCTTCCCTGCCCCGCGGTGTTCTCCAGCAAGAGCATCGCCTTCCCGTGCTTGTTCCTGTCGAACACCTGGTTGATGCTCTTGGCAATCTCGGAAATCCCCCAGGACTCCCCTCGACCGAGATGGCTTCCCGGGTGGGCGACCAGATACGGAATTTCGAGCAGGTCGCAGCGCTCGAGTTCCTCCTGGAGCGCCAGCAGTGAACGCTCCCGAGTGGTCGGATCGGGGGCGCACAGGTTGATCAGGTAGCTGTCATGAGCGAAGACCAAGCGGATTCCGGTTCGCTCGCGCTCGGCGAAATAGCGCTCCACGGTCTTCGGTGGGATTGGGTTGGCGCGCCATTGGTTTTGGTTCTTGGTGAAAATTTGCATGACCTCCAGGCCGACCGATTCGGCCCTGGCGAAGGCCGTATCGACACCCCCGGAGATCGACATGTGCGAGCCGATTCGCATTCCGCGCGCATCCTCCTCAACAACATGGGAACAGCTTGGTCCGGTCAGGAGCCATCCGGGGAGGGCTTCTCCAAATCCTTCTCCCCGAAGACAAAGGCGGTGAAACGATAAACCTTGACCGTGGGTCGTTTCCAGGCCTCGGAGTCGAGCCCGGCCTTGTGGCAGGTCTGTTCGAGGAAAGTGGCGACATCCCAGCCACGACTCGAGGCCACCTGGGGAAGGAGCAGTCCGCGACGGCCTTCACCCTCGACAATCAGGCCATCGCGCCCGACCACGATCTCATCCTCGGACTCCACCGGTTCGGGTGGCGTCAGGACGGAAATCTCGACATCGAGATCAGGGAGTTCCTCAAGCGCCACCGGCTCAAACCGGGGGTCGTGGAAGGCGGCCTCGTAGGCCATTTTCGCCACGGTTTGGTGAAGGGGGCGGTCGGCCCCCAGATGGCCGATGCACCCGCGCAGTTTGCCGCGCTTGTGAAGGGTGACAAACGCGGCGCGGGGCGCGCTAAGGCGGCTTTCCGGGGGAACCTCCAGCGATTCCATCCGCGCGCCACGCCCCAACGCGCGGATGCTCTCCCGCGCGAGATCCAGAAGGAACCGCTGCTCATCCAGACTGAGGTCATCCATTCCAACTATCGCCCCTCAACGGTAAGCCCTCACGGTTCGGTCCATCAGGAACCCCATCCCCCGCATCGTCTCCACAAGGATCCGAACCGCGAGTTCGGTTTCCAGATTCGAGAGATTCAAGGTGAGATGGTAGGCCAGCGGATCATTCAGGTCGCGGTGGAACACGCGATAGGTGAACTTGGCTCGCTCCCGGTCACTCTGATGGATCAAGTCCATCGCCCTTTCCCGCGAGCAGGACTCGTACTCCATCACATGCCGCACGCGGCGCTCCATCGGAGCCACGAGGCGCACGCAGAAGGCCTCTTTGAGCCCCAAGATGAAAGCGGCGCCGCGTCCCAGCAGAATCACATCCCCCTGCATCGCGGCGGTTCGCACGACCTTGACCAAGGAAGTCGCATATTCGTCATATTCGATGGGGGAGCCGTGGAGGTATCCGTCGACCCAGCGTTGCATGCTCTCTCTCCCGTGTTCATCCAGGGTGTCCACCATCCGGCGCCGGACATGCAGGTCCTCCGCCACATAGTCGATCATGTCCCTGCCCAGGATGGTGCAGGCGAGCTCCTCCCCGAGACGCCGCGCGATGGCCCGCGCCCCCACTCCAAGGTCACGTGAAATGCAAATGACAGGGCCTTTAGGTGTTTCGGGGAACTTGTGGTCTCCCGTTCGCGCGATTTCCCACTGTCGGATCTGCTGGTCCACAATGTGAGCGACATGTTTCATGGCAGCCTCCTCCTTCCAGCGATCGTGCTTTCCAAGCCGGGCGGAGATCCCGTGTTTCCACACCCGTATTATAGCGCTTCTTCGGGTCGAGAGGGACCGCCAAGGATGACCGCGGAGGGGTCAGTTGGAGAGGTGCTGGACCAGAAGAGAAAGGGTGGGGCGGAGCTCTTTTCGTGGCACAATCCGATCGATCATGCCGTGCTCCAAGAGGAATTCAGATGTCTGAAAGTCATCCGGCAGGCGCTGCCCGATGGTCTGTTCGATGACCCTCGGACCGGCAAACCCGACCAACGCCTTGGGTTCCGCCACGATAACATCGCCAAGCGAGGCGAAGGACGCGGCCACTCCACCCATCGTGGGGTGAGTGAGCACCGAGATAAAGGGGACCGAGAGCTCCTTGAGGCGCGCCACCGCCGCGCTGGTCTTGGCCATCTGGTAGAGGGACAGCATGCCCTCGTGCATCCGCGCGCCGCCTCCCCCCGCCGAGACAATCACTACCGGCTGCCGCTGCTCCCCGCCGCGCTCCAGGGCCCGGGTAACCTTTTCCCCCACCGCCGACCCCATCGAGCCGGCCATGAAATTGAAGTCGAAAGCTCCGATCTGAATCTTGCATCCCGAAAGGGCCGCCTCCCCGCAGATAATCGCCTCCTTTTCCCCGGTTTTCTTGCGGTTCTTGGCTAGGCTGTCGGCGTATCCCTCGAACTTGAGCGGGTCAACCGAGGCTAGCCCCGCATCCTTCTCGGAGAACGAGCCGGGGTCCACCAGCGAGGCGATCCGCTCCCTGGCGCTCATCACCGAATACAGACCACACTTGGGGCAGACCTTGAGATTGTCTTCCCACTCCTTCCTGAAGACCATTTCGTCGCACTTTTCGCAGCGCATCCAGAGGCCATCGGGGATCTCGGTCTTCTTGACCGGACGGTTGATCTCCGTGTAGCGCGGCGGTTTGCGGAACCAGCTCATGGGGTTTCCCCTCCTATCCGAGGACCTTGGAGATTGGCTCCAGGAACTCCCGGACCGTTTCAGTATAGGCTTCCGGCACGGAGCGTTCCAAGCGGTCGATCAGGGCGCTGGCGATGACAATCCCATCGGTGTGTCCCTTGAGGGAACCGGCATGCTCCGGAGTGCTGATCCCAAAGCCCACCACCGAAGGGTGGGTCGTGTTCGCACGGTAGCGGTCGAGGGATTTGAGGAGGCCCGCGGGCAAGTCTTGGCGCGCGCCGGTGATGCCCAACCGGCTGACGTAGTAGAGGATCCCGGTCGAGGCCGAATCGATCCGCCGAATACGCTCCGGACTGGTGGTTGGCGCGATCAGCGGGACCAGGTCCACTCCGACCTCCCGACAGGCGGAGTCCATTGGCCCGGATTCCTCCAGCGGGAGATCGGGGACAATGAAGCCGGATAGCCCCGCCTTGGCCGCCAGACTCGCGGTCTCCCTGAGTCCGAGCTGGAGGACCGGGTTGTAATAGGTCATCACCACCACCGGGATGGGGATGGCGCTCTTCTCCTCCCCAAGGCGATCCAGGAGCTGCCTCAAGGTAAACGGGTTTTGGAGCGCCCGTTGACCCGCGCGTTGAATGGTGGGGCCATCCGCGAGCGGATCGGAAAAGGGCATCCCCAGCTCAATCATGTCCGCCCCGCAAGCGCAGGCCGCGCGGATCAACGCGAAGCCCGTGTCGAGATTGGGGTACCCCGCCATGAAGTAGGGGGCAAGCGCGGTCCTGCCCTTGCCCCGCATGCGTTGAAACGCTTTGAGGAGTTCGCTCACGATAACGCGCCAAGGTCGTAGCCAATGTGTGTCGCGACACTGTACACATCCTTGTCGCCGCGACCGGAAAGACAGACCACCACCAGGGAGTCCTTCTCGAGCGTGGGCATGAGCCGCTCCAGATAAGCCAGGGCATGGGCCGATTCGAGCGCGGGCAGAATGCCTTCCAGCCTGGAGAGACGTTGGAAGGCCTCGACCGCCTCCTCATCCCCGGCGGACTCATAGCGCGCGCGCCCGGACTCGCGCAGGTAACAGTGTTCCGGGCCCACTCCGGGGTAATCCAGACCGGCGGAGATGCTGTGAGCCAAGCGGATCTGGCCGCCATGCTCCTGCAATATCTTGGTCATGCTGCCGTGAAAAACGCCCACCGTGCCGTGTGTGAGCGAGGCGGAGTGTTGCCCGGAATCCAGCCCATGTCCGGCCGCCTCGATCCCGATGAGTTCCACCTCGCGGTCCGGGATGAAAGGGTGAAACATGCCGATGGCGTTACTCCCGCCGCCCACGCAAGCCAGAACATGAGAGGGTAGTCTTCCGTACCGCTCCAGGCATTGCTTCCGGGTTTCGCGCCCGATGACGGCGTGGAAATCGCGGACCATCATCGGATAAGGGTGCGGTCCGACCACCGAGCCGATGATGTAGTGGGTGTCGCGGACATGGGTGACCCAGTCGCGCATGGCCTCGTTGGTGGCATCCTTGAGGGTCTTGGCCCCGCTGGTGACCGGCTCCACCCGGGCGCCGAGCATGTTCATGCGAAAGACATTGAGGCGCTGGCGGGCGATGTCCTCCTCGCCCATGTAGACCACGCATTCGCAATCCATGAGCGCGGCCACGGTGGCGGTGGCGACCCCATGCTGTCCGGCGCCGGTCTCGGCGATGATGCGCTTCTTGCCCATCCGACGGGCCAGGAGAATCTGTCCCAAGGTGTTGTTGATCTTGTGCGCGCCGGTGTGGAGCAAGTCCTCACGTTTGAGCAGGATGGTTCCGGTTCCGAGGCGCTCGGAGAGACGTTTGGCCTCGTAAAGCGGGGTTTCACGCCCGGCATAATCGGCAAGCAGTTGGGCGAGTTCCCGGTGGAAGGCCGGGTCCTGTTTGGCGGACTCATAGGCCTGTTCCAGCTCGGCCAGCGCCGCCATCAGGGTTTCGGGGACAAACTTCCCGCCAAAAGGGCCGAAATAGCCTCGATCATCGGGGAACGTGTAAGCGGCGGCGGTGGTCACGGGAATCGGCGGTTCGTGTCGGAAGAAAACTGGATGAATCGGATTGTAATGGGCAAGATCGGACTGTCCAGGGGGGTGTGGGACGGCTGTTGGCCGACTTCTCGGCCCCCGGATGCCTTGATGAGATGATCGCGGACGGTCTCCAGAGGACAACGGAATTCACTCCCCCTGCCTCCGGACGAGGCTGAAGTCTCGACTCAGTCCCCCGCAAACGGCGCACGGCAGATTCCACGCGGAGCTAGCGAAGCGGCAGTATCCTCACGCGGGCGCGCGCCTCCTCAATAACGATCAGCGCGCCAGCTTGCAGTTCTCCCAAGAATTCACGTAGAGCCCCAAGCAGTATAGGCCCCATCGCGGAAGGCATCACATCTTGCGCCCTCACCTGGATAACGCTTGGGCTCGATGCAAAAGTCGCCGCAAGGATCGCTCCGAAATCCAAGTCGTGAGTCAATACCACAAACCCATTGTGATGCGCCCATGCGAGAATTATGTCATCCGAAGCCTTGGGATCGCCTACACTCGACCAGTGGATGCACTCATGTCCTTCACCTTCGAGGACGGGGATCCAAAGGGGAGAAAGATTCATATCGATGAGGATTCTCACGATCCCGGCAGGACAAGTTCAACTTCCTCCGCCCTCCAGGCCGCGTAGGCAAGGGCTTGTCGAATATCCTCTCGCTCGAGGTATGGATAGGCCTCAAGAATCTCCTCGATTGTCCGGCCCGACGCCATGAGGCCGACCACTGTCCCTACGGTAACACGTTGGCCACGGAGGCATGGTCGTCCCCCCATGACCCGAGGGTCAAGTGTGATTCGAGACAGGTTTTCCATAGCGGTCCCACCCTCCTGCCAACGCCACATCCAAGATCATGCCAGAAGATTCAGATTACACCAAGGGACTGGGGAACGCCGAGATCCGGATCGATTGAGGGCCTTCCGACACGTGGACAGTTCACGGCGGCGGGAACAGAGGAGCATGTCACCCTTTCCAAGTCCGTTCCCCCCGCTAACATGGAGGCCACCATGACGACCATCCACGAGATCGCCCCGGACCTTTTCCGCCTTTCCATCTATTTCCCAGAGCTGGACATGCAGTTCAATCATTTCCTTGCGCGCGACGAGGAGCCCCTGCTCTTTCACACCGGATTAAAGTCGATGTTCCCCGAACTGCGGGAGGCCGTGGCCGCGTTGGTGGACCCGGCCAAGATCCGGCATATCGCTTGGAGTCACTTCGAGTCCGACGAATGTGGCGCGCTCAATGATTGGCTCGCGCTCGCGCCCCACGCCGAACCGGTCTGCACCCTCGTCGGCAAACTGGTGAACGTGGATGATTTCTCGATCCGCCCCGCGCGCGGCATGACCGCCGATGAGGTCTTGAACACGGGCAAGTATCGCTACCGATTCCATCGTTCGCCGCACATTCCGCACGGATGGGACGCCGGCGTGCTCTTCGAGGAGACCCGCGGGACATTGTTCTGCTCCGACCTGTTTCATCATTTCGGCGATGTCGCGCCGCTTACATCCTCGGACCTGGTTGAGCCGACTCGGATGGCCATGCGGCGGATGCAGCAAGGACCCTTGGCCGGATACATGCCCTACACACGGCAGACCGAAGGGATCCTGCGATCCCTCGCGAACCTGAAGCCGACAACCCTGGCGGTCATGCATGGCTCCTCTTTCAGCGGCCGGGGCGATCATCAACTCATCGATCTGGCCGGAGCGATCAAGGAAACCTTCGACCTGTCCGAACCATAGACTTTTCCCCCTCTCTGCGAGAAACTTCCGCTTTGCCCAAAAACCCTCGAACGTGGGAGGCCTGAACTCGTGCCGTTGAAGATTGGGATTATCGGAACCGGCGGCATCGCCGAGTTTCACCTGCGCGGGTACCGTCGCGCCAAGGACATCCAGCTGGTTGCTTGCTGCGATGTCATGGGAGAGCGTGTCAAGGCGTTCGCCGAGCAGCATGGCTTCAAGCGCCACTACACCGACTTCCGGACCATGCTCGCCAAGGAAGATCTGGACGCGGTCTCCATCTGCACCCCGAATTACGCCCATAAGGACCCGACCATTGAGGCGCTCAAGCGGAATGTGAATGTCCTCTGTGAGAAGCCCACGGCGATGAACGCCAAGGAAGTCAAGGCCATGATCCAGGCCTCGCGGAAATCGAAGGCGCTCCTCACGATCGGACAGCATTTCCGTTTCGACCCGAAGAACCAGGCGCTCAAGCGGATGGTGGACGCGGGCGACTTGGGGAGCATCTACTATGGGCGCTCCCACTCCACTCGGCGCGTGGGGATTCCCGGCTGGGGGGCTTTCCACATCAAGGAGAAATCGGCGGGCGGTCCGATGATCGACATCGGGGTCCACGCCCTCGACCTCACCCTCTGGCTGATGGGCTTTCCCGGAGTGGACTCGGTGACCGGGCAGACCTATGTGAAGTTCGGAAAGACCAAGGAGCAATACCACACCTGGGGGAAGATCGATCCGAAGACTTTTACCGTGGAGGACTTCGCTTGCGGCATGGCGCGTCTGTCGAATGGCGCGACGCTCCTGATTGAATCGGCCTGGGCCTCGCACACCGAGACCGAGTCCCTGCTCCAGGTGGTGCTGGGGGACAAGGGGGGTGTCACCGCTTATCCGCACCGCGCCTACACGGTCCGCAATGGAACGCATGTCAACATTGAGTTCACCGAGCTTCCCGAGGTGGAGCCGCATGAGGAAGAGGTCCTCTGGTTCGTCCACTGCGTCCGCGGCGAAAAGGAGAATGTGGTGCGGGTCGAGGAAACCTACCAGACCATGCAGATCATCGATGCGGTCTACAAGTCGGCGGAAACCGGGAAAGAGGTGGTGATCAAGGATCATATCCCGGTTCCCTCCAAGGGTTCGAGGAAGTAAAGGAAGATGAGTGAGCAACGCGGTTGGTTGCGCGGCCTTTTCGGCGGGGGTCAGGTCGTGGAGGGCGAATCCTCCGCCTCAAGCGGCGCCGAACCCCAAAAAAAAGGCTTCTTCGCCAAGGTCAGGGACCGTCTCACCAAGACCAAGACCACTCTCGTTTCCCAGACTCTCTCGATCTTCCGCCGTCGCGGCAAGGTGGACGAGGCGATGCTGGAGGAGCTGGAGGAGGCATTGATCGGGGCGGATGTGGGAGTGGAGACCTCGATGCACCTGGTGAATTCCATCCGCGACCGGGCGAAAGGCGCGACATCGGAGCAGACCTCCGACTTCAACTGGCTTCAGCAGACCTTCCAGGAGCTGGTCCTGGAGGAGATCGGGTCCGAGGCTCCCAGCCTTTCTCTCGGCGAGGGACTCAATGTCATCCTGATTGTGGGGGTGAACGGCACCGGGAAGACCACGACTATTGGAAAACTCGCCAACCGCTTGCGCGCCGATGGGAAATCGGTGGTGATCGCGGCGGCGGACACTTTCAGAGCGGCGGCCATTGATCAGCTCACGGTCTGGGCGGAGCGCTCCGGGTGCGAGATTGTCACCGGCGCGGATGGAGCCGATCCCGGCTCGGTGGTTTACACTGCGATAGCCCGTGGCCGGAGTCGCGAGGCGGATGTCCTGCTGATCGACACGGCGGGGCGACTTCATAACAAGACCAACCTGATGAAGGAGCTTGAGAAGATCGGTCGGATCATCGCTCGCGAGGCGCCGGGCGCGCCTCAGGAGACCCTGCTTGTGCTGGATGCCTCCACCGGGCAGAACGGACTTTCGCAGGCAAAGCTGTTCCAGGAGATTGTTCCGCTCACCGGCATAGTTCTTACCAAGCTCGACGGCACGGCCAAGGGCGGAGTGACCATCGCGGTCCGGAAGAACCTCGGCATTCCCGTCAAGTTTGTGGGGCTGGGCGAAGGCATCGATGACCTGGAGCCGTTCGATCCAAGGACTTTCGTGGCGGCGCTGTTCGCGGAGGAGGGGGAGGAATAGCCTGTCGACCCTCCCCATGGGAGGACCACTCCTATTTCCCACGCTTGGATGCGGCTACGGGATTTCGCCCTCGGGAAGGACTTTCACATTCCCGAACCGACGGAAATGTTTGTCGAATGTGAAAGCTTGGTGGATGCCCAGTCGATCCATGACCGCCTTGCTGGTGCAATCGGGGAAGCTCCAGTTCTTGTCGGCGTGAGTGCGGAAAACTCCCCAAGCTTGTTTGAAAATCTCCGGTGTCACCCACTCGATCTCAACAAGATCTCCCAGCAGGATCTCCTTTCCAAAAGCGATCGCGCTTGGCAGTCCTCCGCGACTCCGGAGCAATGTTAGGGTTTCATCAATGACGTAATCCGTGGTCACAAGGCGCGTGCGAATGGGGCGAATCCACGCCCAGGCTCTCGCATGATTTGGGGCGGAGTGAACTATCGACGCGAACCAAACGCTTGTATCCACGAAGACTCGATTCAGTTGGATCATGGGTACAGGATTCCGTCGTGGTCCTCTCCGGAGAAACAGCTCGCGTCCGCGCCGGCTGTCAACGTCGCGATCTCCGCGAGGATTTCACCAGGTAGTCGTCGCGGCCTATCCTCCGCTTCTCCGGAAATCGACACCTCCACCGGCGTCCCTTCTTCCCAGTCCACCGGTTCGGTGGGACGGAACACGCCATGCTCATACATGGCTTTGATGGAAATGGTCATGGACTCACCTCCGATTAACCGGCTCCGCTCAAGATTATTGCGGGAAGGGCCCTTGCCGCAACCGAGGAATCGGCGGTTCAGGTTTCAACCACGGGTCCCTCGGAGACCGTGGCGCCGGGGGCGGGGGCATGCTCGATCACGCGCATGGAGCGCCAGTGCCCGGCGCGGTAGCGAAGCCAATAAGCCACCGCGAGCACCACCACATAAAGGGTCAGGATCGCCCAGGCGGTGTAGATTCCCTTCCCGAGAAGCACGCAAGCCACATACGACGGCCCCACAAGAACCGTGACCGCGAAGAAGACCATGATCCAGAGGACAAAACGGGTGTCCCCGGCCCCCTTGAGAGCCGAGATAAACACGATATTGGAGGCGTCAATCGTGGAGTAGGCCGCGACAAAATAGAGCAGGTGAGTGCCGAGCTCGATCACCGCCTGGAAGTCGGCCTCCAGGTCTTTGGGGCGAAACACCTCCAGAAAGGCCGTTGGAAAACAAACCAGCGCAATGGAAAAAAGGGCCATGTAGGCCACGGTCATTCGGTAAGCGCTGCTGACCGCGCGCGCGGAGAGGTCCGGCTTGTCGGCGCCCAGATAGCGTCCGACCAGGACCGAGGTCCCCATGGATAGCCCGATCATCGGCATGAACAGAAGGTGGTTGATCGCGAAGGCGATGTTGCTGGCGGCGAGTTCCTCCACTCCGATCCTGCCGATCAGGAGGACAAAGACGGTGAAAGCCGAGACATCCACCATGAATTGAAGCCCGCTTGGGAAGCCGAAGCGCAGGAGGCGGCGGAAGAGCTCGGGGTCGAACCGAGCGGATTCCAGCGTCTTGAACCGCCGTCTGTTTTCCGGAAGAAGGAAAAGCGCGAGGTAAATCGCGGTCATCGTCCAAGGGGCGATGATGGTGGCCAAGCCCGCGCCATAGATGCCCCATTCGGGAAAGCCCCATTTGCCGAAGATCATCACCCAGTCGAGGACCCCATTCACCAGCGCGCCCAAGAGGTTGACCCACATCACCACCCAGGTCTTTCCGCGACCGCTGTAGAAGCCCGAAAGGGCCGCGGAAACCACAACCCCGCCACCCCCAAGAACCAGGATCTCAAAATAGACAACCTCGTCCCTTCGAACCGCCTCGGGATGACCTGCGAATTCGAACAGCGGCTTGCCGATTCCCGCGATCAGAACCAGCGCAAGAGCGGCAACGAGAGAGAAGAAGACCCCTTGCCAGGTTGAGATTCCGATTCGCTCCGGTCTTCCCGCGCCTTCGTACTGGGAGACGAATGTGCTCACATACCCGGCGGTTCCCATGAAGAGACAGAGCACGGTCCAAGCGGCGGCGCCTGCGGGAACCGAGGCGGCGATGGCCTCCGGGGAATACCAGGAGAGAAAGATCCGGTCCACCAGGTGCATCAAGCTGAAGGAGGAGGTCGACAGGATCAGCGGGAAGGAAATCGCGAAGACTTCCCGATAGCCGCCTGGAGTCGAGCTGGAAGAGGACGTGGGGGAGGTCATGGCGAGCTGGGCAGGAGGGGTGATAATAGTCGGTGAGAATCGAAATTGGGAGCCGGGCGCGGGTGTTCGCGTTGACACCCCTAAGAACGACGCTTAGCATGAATTCCATGTCCATCGCTGAAGCGATTCGTCCGGACCTGGAACCCCTTTTCGCGGAGGCCGATGCCGCTGTCAGAGTCGGGAATTTTCCAGCTGGGCGAGAAGGATACGCTCGAATACTCGAAGCGGATCCGGACAGTATTGGCGCGCGGGTGGGACTGGAGTTCGTGGCCTATGTCGAAACCGGTCGGAAGAGCCGGTTCAACCTCCCGATCGAACCGATCCCCGAACGGCTCCACCTTGCGCGTTTGGAGAATGAGAGGTCAAACGAGGCCGAATACCAGGCCAGGAGGACCCGCCTTCTGAGCTTCCCAAGCACCCTCACCCTTGAACACACCACCCGCTGCAATTTCTATTGCCGTCATTGCTCCAAGGGATATGAGCCGTATGTGGGCGCGGACCTTCCTCGTGATCTGCTTGACAAGGTCCTGGATTCTCTTCTGCCGCATGCCATTCGGGCGGACATCACCGGCTTCGGGGAGCCCACTATCGGTAGTGAATATGGACACCTCCTCGAGCGACTAGTCGAGGCGGGGGTGGCTCCGAAGTTCAACACCAACGCGTCCACTCTCACACTCCCTCACATTGAGCTGCTGGTGAGGGCGCAGGGTCAGATCACGCTTTCCATCGATGGGGCGACGCGGGAGACCTTTGAGGGCATCCGGGCGGGAGGGAACTGGGACCGCCTCATGTACACCCTCCACGCGGTCCAGCGTGTCCGATCCATCTACCAAACGGCGGGGTGGTGGGGAGTGACGTTTGTGGCCACCCGAAAGAACATTCATGAGCTCCCGGAAATGGTCCGACTGGTCAAGCGATTCGGCTTCGATCAGCTCCTTGCCCAGGACTACCAACCGTTTGATGTGTCATTTGACACCGAGTCGCTTCGTGGCGAGCCGGAGCGCGCCAATCGTTTCCTGGATGAATCCGAATCGCTTGCCAGGGAATTGGGAGTCGAGCTGATCACCCCGGTGAGATACATCCGTGGCGCTCCCTCGCCTGTGGAGGCTCTGATCAAGAAATTGCTCAGCACGAAGCGGGTTCTCCCGAAACGCGGACGTTTTCCCCAGGGCTGTAGCCACCCCTGGCGGGAGGCGCGAGTAAACTATCGCGGGGAGGTGAATCCCTGCTGCTTCAGCTGGCGTAAGCTCGGAGACATCAAGGAGAGACCCTTCCACAAGATTTGGAATGGGTGGCGATACCGTCTTTTTCGTTGGCGAATTCACACCCTCTTCCCGCCTCCTGAGTGCCGTCTGTGCCACGGGTTTGATGGCATCAACCGAGGCAATCCGGGCAACACAAAACTTCAGGAGGGCATCCTGCTCAAGGTTCTTTACAGGCTCGAGGGGCTGTTGGAGCGGGTGTTCGCGAGGCGCGGCGCCAAGGTAGAGCGGCCAAACTACTTTCTCGGCAAGCACTGGGACCCGGAAGAAGGAACCGCCCGACCTGTCCCCAAATGAACCCCATTGTCGGCTTGGCGGGTCATCTGTTCGCGAGGGTTTCACGCTCCCGGCGCGCCTTCGAGTTCGCGGGGAAGTCCTTTCCCTATTTCATTCACCGCTTCAATTGGACTTGGAGCAACGAGCGCTCGGTGGAAATCCCGCTCGCGCTGGAACCCCTTGGGGCCCACACAGGCCGGAGGGTCCTCGAGGTTGGAAATGTCCTCTCGCACTATGTCAAGGTGGACCATGACATCCTCGACAAGTATGAGCGGGCGCCGCACGTCCTCAATGTGGATGCCGTGGACTTCCGAGCGGATCGGCCCTACGACCTCATCCTCAGCATCTCCACCCTGGAGCATGTGGGTTGGGATGAACCGGTCCGGGAGCCCGAGAAACCGTTTCGCGCCTGGGAGAACCTGTGCGGTCTGCTCGCGCCGGGGGGACTGCTGTTCGCCACCGCGCCGCTTGGCTACAACCCTGAATTCGACTGTCTGCTCGCGGAGGGGAGGTTCGTGGGAGCAGCGGTTCGGTATCTGCGACGTGTTTCCAAATCCAATGAGTGGCGCGAGGCCGCCTTCGCCGAGGTGGCGGGGAGTCGCTACAATTCCCCTTTTCCGGCGGCGAATGCCCTGGCGGTCCTTGAGTATCGCCATCCCACTTGTTCTACAGACTTGTCAACTGGCCCTTGAGAAGGGGCCGGAATGGGGCTATATTAAACCCATTGGGGAACGAAGCGGCTGACACCCCGGATGGTCCGAAGAGAACCGGAAAGAGGCCTTTTCATGCGTATCGCGTTTATTCTGGATAACATCATCCTTGGTCAGGAACCGCTCGGTGTGACCACCATGGGGGCGATCCTGAAAAAGCACGGCCACACGGTGGATTACTTCGACATCCCACGCGACCGGGCGCATTGGTCCACGGACGCGGTGGCGAAGTTCCAGCCGGATGTCGTGGGCTATTCGATTTCCACCGGTCTCCACAACCGCTACATGGCCTATAACCGCCTGCTCAAGAGCAAGCACCCGAATTACCACACTATCGTGGGGGGACCGCACCCTTCGTACTTCCCCGACTTCCTCAAGACCGACACGATCGATTTTCTGTGCGTGGGGGAAGGCGAGTGGCCGATGCTGGAGCTGGTCGAGGCGCTGGAACATGGGAAGTCTCCGTATGAAGTGGCCGGGCTGCATGTGAAGATGCCGGATGGGAGCATTCGGGCCAATCCGCCGCGGGCTTATGAGCAGAACCTGGACGCCCTTCCCTTCCCGGACCACAGTTTCATCCTCAAGTTCCCGCACCTGCGCGACAGCCCCATCGCCTATCTGATGGCCGGGCGCGGGTGCCCCTACAATTGCACCTTCTGTTTCAATCATGTGGCCATCGATCTCCAAGCCGGGCGCTACACGCGCTATCGCTCGCCGGAGAATGTCATTGAAGAATGCCTGGAGCTCCGTGACCGATTCGGTAAGCGTTACATGGCCTTCCAAGATGACACCTTCTCGCTCAACTTCCGATACCTCGAAAAGCTCCTCCCGATTTACAAGGAACAGGTGGGGCTTCCCTATCTCGCGCACCTGCGCGCGGACAACTTGACCGAGCGCATGGCGGACCTTCTGGCCGAAACTCACTGCAAGCGCGCGGTGATCGGCCTTGAGAACGGCACCTTCGACATCCGCCACAAGATCCTCGACAAGAAGATCACCAACGAGGAGTTCATCCGCTGCGCCGAGCTCTTGCATGACCGCGGGATCGAGCTGGTGACCCAGAACATGTTCGGGGTCCCGGGGGAAACGGTCGAAACCGCGCTCTCGACAATCGAGCTCAACATCCAGTGCAAGACCGACATCATGGTGCTGCACTTCTTCCAGCCCTATCCCGGAACCGATCTGGCGCGGATGTCCTCCGAGATGGGACTGTGGGAGGGCACGGTGGATGACATCCCCGAATCGAATCACTGGTTTGTGGTCCTCAACCTGCGGGACAAGGAAGTGATCGACCTGGTCGGGAAGCTTTCGTATTTCCTACTGGATTACCCCAAGGTGTTCGGCTACCTCAAACCGCTCATCGCCCACCCGGTCACGCGGAAAATTGCGCTGCCGCTGCTGAAGCTCTGCCGGGTGGTGGATCAGAAGACTCTGTACAGCAAGTCGCGCGGGGTGGGTTGCCGCTGGCATCCCCCGAAGGCGGTGATGGCGGCCCCCGAGGCCACCTCCACCGGAGCGGCGCGGATGATGGATTCAGACCTCTGCACGGTGGCGTGAGGCGAGGGTGGCCTGGCCCTGATTTGAAATGGAAATCACAGTTCCCCGCAAACAGCGGACTCCCCTTCCCAAATGGCTGAGAAAGGAGATTCCGACCTCACCCGAGTATTTCCGCACGAAGGCCCTGCTCAAGGAGCTGCGACTTCAGACCATTTGCGAGGAGGCGCGTTGCCCGAACCAGGGGGAATGCTGGTCGAAGAACCACGCCACGGTGATGATTTTGGGGCCGAACTGCACGCGCACCTGCGCGTTCTGCTCGGTCCCGAAAGGCCCCACCACTCCGGTCGATCCGGAGGAGCCGCTCCGTCTCGCGGAGGCCATCGAGCGCCTGGGGTTGCGCTATGTGGTCATCACGAGCGTGAATCGGGATGACCTCCCGGATGGGGGCGCCTCGCAGTTCGCGGCTTGCATCGCGGCGATCCGTTCACAGCTGCCCGAAACCAAGGTGGAGATCCTCACTCCCGATTTCCAGTTCTCCCTGGAACCGAGTTTGGAGGCTTTCGAGGGCCATCTTCCGGATGTGTGGGCCCACAACATCGAGACCGTGGACCGGCTCTCGCGCAAGGCTCGGATCAGGGGGAGCCATGACGCCACGCTGGCGTGCCTTAGGGCGATCAAGGCGCGTTATCCGGAGGTCCCCACGAAATCCGGGATCATGCTCGGACTGGGGGAAAGCGAGGAAGAAGTGGAGGAGACTCTCCTCCGAGTCCGTGAGGCGGGCGCGACGCATGTCACGGTCGGCCAGTACTTGCGCCCGACTCCCCACCACATGCCGGTGAAGGAATTCATTCCGCCGGAGCGCTTTGAGAAGTGGCGGGAGTTCTGTTACCGCATCGGATTCGAGGTGGTGGAAAGCCACCCCTACGCGAGGAGCAGTTTCCAGTCGTAGGGGTCCAGCCTGACCTTGCCCCCACGATTCCCATCCGGCACCTTTTCCAAGATGTGCGACAACCTGGGTCACCTGATGACCATTGAAAAGCAGATGAAGAGGCTGCGACCGGCGGAGCGGTTTGTGCCGATTGCCCTGCCGGTTGTCCGTCGCGTCGGGAAGCGACCTTAGAAGCGGACCGGCTGACTCATCCGGATGAGGGGACAAAGATGAAAAAGCGGAGATCGGATTGTGCCAAGCTGGCGTTTATGGAAATCCTCGGAAAGCACGGAAAGCCTTTCTTTAGGTATTCAGCGAAAGACATCGAGGCGGAAACAGTTGCCTGAGAGGGCCTACGGCCATATCAGCGTCGCTGCTATCCCCCTCCCCCGCACCCTCAAAAACTCCCCCGCGCGGCGGATGCTCTCCTCCTTGGATACGCCCGACTCGGCAAGCGGGATGATGGTCTCGAATCCGGCCTCATGGAGCTCAAGGGTGGAATCGGAGTCGCGGATTCCACACACACCGATACAGCGCTTGCCGTGCTTCTTGGCCAGCGCGGCCACCTGACCCGGAAGCTTGCCGTCCAGCGTGGTCCGATCCAGCTTCCCCTCCCCGGTGATCACAAGGTCCGCTTCCGCAATTCGCTCCTCAAGGCCCACAGCCTCGAACATCCACCGCGCGCCTGGAACCAGATGAGCGTTCAGGTACACCATCGCTCCCGCGCCCATGCCACCTGCGGCCCCCGCTCCCGGAACTTCCGCCACCGCCTTTCCCAAGTCACGTTCCCATATTGCCGCGATGTGTCTCAATCCGCGATCGAGAACGAGGACCTGTTCGGAATCAGCCCCTTTCTGAGGCGCGAAGACCACCGCCGCGCCGCATGGTCCATGAAGCGGGTTGATGACATCGGAAAGAACAGTCACCCGCAGAGTCTCCGGAACCCGTGAGGGGATCGGCGCAAGAATGCGATCGATCCGCCGGAGGTGTCCCCCAGTGGGCAAGACCGGATTCCCTTCGCTATCCAGGTGGCCAAAACCCAGCGCCTCGGCCATGCCCACTCCGGCGTCATTGGTGGCGCTGCCCCCGATGCACAGCAGGATGTCCTCCACTCCCATCCGGATCACTTGATCGACCAGAAGGCCCAGACCATAAGTGGTGGTGAGAAGCGGGTTGCGTTCCTCCGGGGCAAGCAGCGCGAGGCCGGATGTGGTCGCCATCTCGATGACCGCCCGTTGGCCGTGGGGATCCAGTCCTACCGGTGCGATGACCCGTCGCCGCAAGGGGTCCTCCGTGGGGAACGTATGGATGCTCCCTCCCCAGAGGCGAGTCACCGCCGCCAGGGTCCCATCCCCGCCATCCGCCAGCGGAACGGCGTCAACCTCCACCCGCGGGTCGTGCTCTCGGAACGCCGCGGCAAGGATGTCGCAGAACTCAATGGCGGTGAGGGATTCCTTGAAGGCGTTGGGGGCAAGGAGGACACGCACCGGTCGCACCGAAGGGTGTCAAGATTTGGCTTTCCTCAGGAAGTCCGCCAGGATCAGATAGGCTTGCTTTGGGATCACCGAGCTCGCCGGGAGCTTCCCATGTGCAACCTCGTGTCTGAATACTCGAACATCTCCGACTTTTGAAACGCCTTCCTCGGAGACTCGCGGTGCAAACAAAGAGGGGATTCGATCCATCCTCCATCCCTCCACCGTCTCGGCAAGGTGGATGGACAGGTTACGGGCCAGTTCGGGAGGCTCCGTGGGGTGGCTATCAAACGTACGAATGACCATTTCTAGATGAGCTTTCATTGCGTCCTCAAAAGCCGCGAAGAAACTCAACACAAAAAGGTCATCCACCACTTCCCGCGCGATTTCGAGAGCCCCAAGGATCTCCTCTCGATCTCGAAGTTCGAAGACCGTGTTCGCAACCGGATTGCGGCTTCCGTCCACCACTCGGCGAACAGTCTTGAGGGCCCCAAGGACCGACTCGTAGGCGGCCCACCTCCGGTCCAGTGGAGCACTCACTTGGATAGGACCGCTAGGAGACGAATAAAGAGGTCTTTGTCGAGGACCGGAAGGTATCCAATCGCAGTATTCTGGACAAAGTGCCACCCCTCAACATGATCGGAGGGAACTGCCGATTCGCGGGGAATGACTCGGCCTGTCTCAGTGATCTCTTTGAAGGTCAGTGGCGATCCACTTTCCTCTCGCAAGACTAAGGCTTCCGAGCCGCCAGGCCCTTCCAGGTCCACTCGTCCCTCTGCTCCGAGGATCCGGCATCCACGTGGGACGAGGCTGAACTTGCCCATTCCGGGAATGCAAACCTCGAGGATGTCTGCTTCATACTGGAAATCCCCCTCGCGGATCGTCCTTGGCACTCGGAGGAATTCCGCCTCCGAGTTCATCTCGCGCACCCATGCGACCACTTTCGAGTAGAGGTCTTCCAGGCGCTCAAGATAGGTTTCGTGGTCAATAACCGCGCTCATCCTCATATCCTCTCAGGTCCAAGAAATCATCGGTTCCCCATGAGCTGAATCATCTTATTATCATGCATCCACCTCACCCCCCTTTCAAGCGCGGCTTCCGGGGTGTATCGCGGCTCATAGCCGAGGAGCGCGCGCGCCTTGGAGATGTCGGGGCACATGTGCATTTCGAAGTGAGCGTGCGCCCCCCAGTCGGGGGAGATCCGGGTGGAGTAATCTTCCCAGCCGACTCGGCGCATCGGAATCCGGGCGCCATATATCTTCGAGTAAGTCTCAATGAACCTGGTGGCCGTGAGCGCGTACGCCGCCCCGACATTGAACATGTGTCCGCGCGCCGCCTCACGGTGATGAACGGCGAGTGCGAAACAGTGGGCAATATCCTCGGCGTCGCAAGGTCCGATCAAAGCCTCGGGTCCATCCGGAAGCGGAACCTCCTCCCCTTGTTGGTGCGCGCGGTGGACCTCCAGGCTACGCCCACCCCAGCCCTCCAGCGGGATCTTTGCCGGACCGGCGATGTTGGGAGGCATGATCGCGGTGAACGCGGGGCCACTCCCGCTCCAACGCTCGAAAAGCGATTGGATTTCCTCATAGCGCCGCGCGTAACTTTCGGCCCGGCATCGGTTGAAGAAACGTTCGGGGGTGGGAACCACATTCGGGTAGCCATACATCCACACCGAGCCGCACGCGATGAAATGCTCCACTCCGCTCCCCTCGAAGGCCTCCACCGCGCGCATCAGATGCCCCGGTAGATCGATCACGACCTCGGGGTCCAGACCCATCTCGCTTGGGAGCATCGGTTCGTCGGCGTAGTTCAAGGTGAACTTTCGCACATGCTCCCAGGGCGGGGTTTCCGGAGCGGGGGTGCGCCCCGAGAACATCACGCTTACCTCGCAGCCGCTCTCCACCAGCTCGGGAACCAGGAACTTTCCGATGTGACCGGTGCCGCCGATGACAAGGACCTTCATGTGTGGTCCCTTCCTCCCTTCAACGGAAAATGTATCGTCCCCATTTCACGAGGGAATGTGTCTTCTTCAGGATCCGAAAGGGGGTCTTCACCCCGCCAAGAGACTCTTTGAATTTCTCGATATCCGGGTTTCCCAGGCTGGCCCCAAGATTGGCCCGCTCGATTCCTTCCGCGCAGGCATCCTCAAGGACTCGAGCATACAGAAGGTTCGTGGCTCCCGGGGGTGGATCCGCGGCGACACGCGCCCCCTGCCAGAAGAAGACCTCGCGGCCACGGGCAAAGACCAGGACGGTGACCACCACTCTTCCCTCGTGCTCGGCAAGGTACAGCCTTCCGGCCGAAGTTCGGAGAGCATCCCGAACCAAGTCTGGTGTGGGAGCGGGATCGAGGCCCCACTCCGGCAGGTGGGAGCGAATAATCTCCCAATGGGCCTGCATCGCGGTTTCGCTGTGGTCACGTCGCGCCACCACGCCCACGGTTTCGGCCTTGCGGGTCGCGGTGCGCCCACGTTGGAGGAACCGTGCCCACACCGACTCCCAGCCACCCTCCAGGGGAATGAGGTGTGTCGAACCCTCTTCCCATTCAAACCAATCCGATGGCGGGGGACTCTCTCCCGGAGGAAAAACCACGGTCAGGGCGGCTGCCCGCAAATCGGAAAGCGCCTGGTAGGCGCGGGTCCAGATGGCCTGATCCGCCTCCCGTTCGAGTAGGACTCCCCCGGAGGTCATGAGTGGGAGTCCATAGTAGGAATCCGCAAGTCCCCGCCAGCGCCGCTGACGCATGAGTGGGATCAGGAACCCGGAACCGGATATCGGGCAGAGCTCGTATCGCGGGCAATGTCTCGCGATCAGCTCGGCCCATTCGAGGGTCTGAAAGAATGGAACCGGTTCTCGGTTTCCCCACTCGCGCCATGCGTCGAGCGGATCACGCTCACCCCTCGGCGGCTCTGGGTTCATGCGTGGAAAGCGCGCCCCGTGGGGCGGTCGTCGAAATGGCTGGGGGAACAATCACTCCCCCGCTGATCACCATCTTCATTCCTTCCTCCACACTCATCGGCGTCTCGAAGAGGTCCCTTTCGGGGACGAGCAGAAGGAACCCGGAAGTCGGATTGGGAGTGGTGGGGATGAAGACCGCCGCGCAGGTCCCCTCCCCCGCGCCGGACGGGTGGGCGACCGAGCGGGCGGTGATGAACCCGATCCCATATATGCCCTTCCGCGGATATTCTACAATGGCCACACCCTGGAAGAGGTTTTTCTTGCGGTTCAAGAGGGCGTGACTGATCTGAGTGGCCGAACCGTAGATCCAGCTCACTCCGGGAACACGGCGGATGATCCTGTCGAGGATATGCAGGAGACGGCGCCCCAGGAAGTTACTCGCCACCATCCCCACGAAACAGATTCCGACAAAGACGACCAGAATACCGAAGCCGAATGGGACAACCGCGTATTCGTGGCCGAAGAGGACAAACTGATAATCGAGGCCGAACCGTTTAAGGACCGAGGCGAGGAAATGGCGCGCGTTGCCGTCCACCAGGTTCACCAGCCAAGCGACGATCCACAGGGTGAGGCCGAGGGGGGTGACCACCAACAGACCGGCAAAGAAATGCCGCCGCAGACGGCCCCAGGAACTCAAGTCCTTGTGGAGCCGCCCCCGAACGAGCGCCTCGGCCAGATGCTCCGGGAGTTCCTTCTGTTCTTCGTCTGTCATGAGGGAAACCTGAGTCCGGCATTAAGAGTGGCCCGTCCGTGACCTGGATTCAAGACCGAGCCGGGGAACGCATTCCATGCCGCAAGGCCCATCCACCCTTGAATGGTGGGGGTGTTTTGTCCAAGTTACAGGGTGGGCACGGGCGGATGGGGAGATCCGCCTGGCCCGACCTCTGATCTGATGGAGCCGCCGCATGCGATCAACTAGGATTTGGGCGCTGGCCTCGCTAGCCGCCGTGGTGATGCTCACGGCGCTCCTATTCCTCCTGCGGTCCGGAAAACCGGAGACTCTCTCGACAGCTCCGATCACCCTTTACTGCGCGGCGGGGATCAAACCCCCGGTGGAGGAGGCCGCGCGGGAGTATGAGAAGCTCCACCGAGTCCCCATCCGCATTTCCTATGGAGGCTCCGGGACGCTTCTGAGCAATCTCCGAGTCACGCAAACGGGGGACCTTTTTCTGGCCGCCGAGGAGAGCTACATCGAGATGGCCCGAACAGAAGGGCTGGTCCGCGAAGCCATCCCGCTCGCCACGATGATCCCGGTGATCGCGGTCGCCAAGGGCAACCCGAAGGGGATTCGATCCGTGGAGGATCTCCTCAAGGATGGGACGCGATGCGGGATCGCGAACCCCGACGCCGCCGCCATCGGAAAGGTTACGCGCGACTTGCTCGCCGAGGCGGGGCTTTGGGAGGGATTTCAGGCCCGGGTCAAGGTGTTCAAACCGACGGTCAACGACTTGGCCAACGATGTGAAGATCGGCGCGATTGACGCCGCGATTGTATGGGACGCGGTGGTGGGGCAGTACCCGGAGCTGGAGGCCGTGCACTCCCCGGTTTTTGAAAAGGCGGAGGAAAAGGTGGTGATTGGGGTGCTCTCAAGCGCCAAGAACCCGAGCGCGGCGCTGCGATTCGCGCGCTACCTTGGGGCCAGGGATCGAGGCCTTCTCGCATTTGAGAAGTGGGGGTATTCCCCGGTGGAGGGGGACATCTGGGAGGAGCATCCGGAGCTGATCCTATTCTCTGGAGGGGTAAACCGGATCGCTATCGAGGACACCCTCGCGGAATTCGAGCGCCGTGAAGGGGCTCGAGTCACACGGGTATACAACGGGTGCGGGATCTTGGTGGCGCAGATGCGGGCGGGAGAGAAGCCAGACGCCTATTTCGCGTGCGATAATTCCTTCGTGAATCAGGTCCAGGAGTTCTTTGAACCGCCGGTGGGGATTTCGGAAACCGACATGGTGATCCTCACGCCCAAAGGCAACCCGAAGGGGATTCACGCCTTGGCGGACTTGAGCGCGCCGGACCTCCGCTTGGGCGTGGCCAACGCCGAACAGAGCGCGCTGGGCGCGCTGACCCAGAACCTCTTGGAACGCGAGGGGCTTCTTGATTCAGTCATGGCGAATGTAAAAACTCAGACTCCAACCGCGGATCTTTTAGTCAATCAGATGCGGGCGGGGGCTTTGGACGCGGTCATTGTTTACATGGCGAACACTTCGCAAGTTCGTGACAGCTTGGAGATCATCCCCATCACTCTTCCCGGGGCCCGGGCCGCCCAGCCCTATGTGATCGGGAAGAACTCGACCCACAAGCAGCTGGCGGGCAGGCTCCTGGAGGCGCTCCGTTCGGCGGAATCGAAGGCGCGCTTCGAGTCCTCGGGATTCTTCTTTGTCGGCGGAGAAGCCGAACAGTGAACCCAGCCAGCGGCCCCGGGCCTCAACACGAAGCGCAAGTCCCAAGGGAGAGATCCGATGTTCCGTTCTTTCTCTCCCTCGGACTGATCAGCGCGCTTTATGTGGCGCTGATCCTGGCCATGCTGGTCGCGGACGCCTCCTTCACCACGCCGAAGCATCTGCTCTCCGCGCTCGACAGCCCATACATCCGTTATTCGATCCAACTCTCCCTGTTGTCCTGCACGATGACCACGATCCTCTCGCTATGGGTCTCCATTCCCATCGGGTACCTTCTCGCTCGCGGGGATTTCCGGGGGAAGCACTTGGTGGACGCGATCCTCGACATTCCAATTGTGCTCCCCCCGCTGGTCATCGGGCTATCCCTGTTGATTCTCTTCCAGACCGGTCTCGGGCGAGCGGTCGAGCGCGTGATCCCGGTCACCTACGAGATTCCAAGCATCATCCTGGCGCAGTTCATGGTGGCGTGCGCCTTCGCGGTGCGAACGTTGCGCGCGACCTTCGAGAGCATCAATCCCCGCGCCGAACAAGTGGCGTTGGTGCTGGGATGTTCGCGCGCCCAGGCCTTCTGGCTGGTGGTGCTGCCGGAGGCCAAACGTGGGGTCCTGACCGCGGGGACGCTCGCATGGGCCCGCTCGCTGGGGGAGTTCGGCCCCATCCTGGTCTTCTCCGGAGCGACCCGAATGAAGACCGAGGTGTTGCCGACAACCGTGTTCCTGGAGCTTTCGGTCGGGAACATCGAGGCGGCGGTGGCGGTTTCCTTGCTGATGGTCGCGGCGGCGGTGGCGGTTCTCGTGATCGTGCGCGTTTTCGGTTCGGAGGACACGCTCCGTGGGGTGGTTTAGGCCATGATTGAAGTCAGCGGATTGGCGGTTCACGCGGGCCAGTTCCGGCTTTCGGAAATCCGTTTCTCGGTTCCCACCGGGGGGTACGCGGTCCTGATGGGGAGAACGGGCACGGGAAAGACCACGCTTCTGGAGGCCCTCTGCGGTCTCAAGCATGTGTCTGGGGGGACCATTCGCCTGATGGGACGGGATGTGACCCGGCTCAAACCGGCCCAAAGGGGAATCGGGTTTGTGCCTCAAGAAGCCGCTCTGTTTTCAACCATGACCGTGCGGGAGCATCTGGCGTTCGCGCTCACCATACGCCGGGCGGACGAAGCGCTGATCCGGGAGCGGGTGTCCGAAATGTCCGAGGTGCTTGGGATCGGCCATCTCCTGGATCGAAGACCCTCGGGGCTTTCCGGCGGGGAACGTCAACGCGTTGCCCTCGGCCGTGCGCTCGCCCATCATCCGCCTGTGCTTTGCCTCGATGAGCCGCTCAGCGCGTTGGATGAGGAAACCCGAGAGGAGATGTACGCTCTGCTGGAACAAGTTCGCGGGCGCACGGGAGTGACAACATTGCATGTCACTCACAATCTCTCCGACGCGGAACGCCTCGCGGACAGGATCCTCTTGTTGAGGGATGGCGTGATCATCGAGAAGGATGGAGTGGTCAAGTGAAAGAACTGACCGCCGAGGAGCGCGAGGTATATGGGTGGCAGATGTGGATTCCCGGGTTTGGAGAGGAGGGGCAAGTCCGACTGCGGAACGCCTCGGTGCTGATCTCCCGCTGCGGGGGGCTTGGTGGGGTTGTGGCGTATGAACTCGCCGCCGCCGGAATCGGGCGGCTGGTGCTGGCGCACGCCGGAAACGTTAAACCCAGCGATTTGAACCGTCAGATCCTGATGACCCACGCCGGGATTGGAACCTCGCGAGTTGAATCCGCCTCCCAAAAACTGCGGGAACTGAATCCTCGCCTGGAAATCGAGGCGGTCGCGGAGAATGTGAAGCAGGAGAATGCCGCTCGACTTGTGGGGAGCGTGGACCTCGTGGTGGACTGCGCGCCGCTGTTCGAGGAACGTTTTCTCCTCAACCTTGAGGCGGTCCGGCAGGGGAAGCCAATGGTCGAAGCGGCGGTCCATGAGCTGGAGGCGCACCTGACCACCTTCATTCCGGGTAGAACCCCTTGCCTGCGCTGCCTTTATCCGGACTGGCCCGATTATTGGCGACGCCAATTCCCGGTCTTCGGCGCGGTTTCGGGAACCATCGGGTGCATGGCGGCCATGGAGGCCATCAAGGTTCTCGCCCGCCTTGGGGAACCGCTCGTGAGCAGAATGTTATTGATGGACTTGCGCGGGATGGGGTTCCGGACCGTCAGAATTCATCGGGACCGCTCCTGTCCGGTGTGCGGCCATCTTCCGGATGGAGAATAAGCAGCGCGGAGCAAGCCAGGAGGCCAAGGAAGTGATTCGCTTGGAGAATGTGGGCAAAGAGTATCTCACAAAGAACGGCGCGGTTTGGGCGCTGAACGAGGTCAGCGTGGAGATTCCCGCCCATGAGTTTGTGGTGGTTCGAGGCCCGAGCGGTTGCGGCAAGACCACGCTCCTGCTGGCGGTTGGCGGGATGCTGCGTCCATCCGTGGGGAAGGTCTGGGTGGATGGCGTGGATTTGTACGCGATGAGCATCTCCGAACGAGCGTCGTTCCGAGCGGATAAGATTGGGTTTGTGTTCCAAATGTTCCACCTGATCCCCTATCTTTCTGTGTGGGAAAATGTGGTCATGGGGCTACCTTCCAGGAAGGGGGGCGGTCTCCGCGCTCAAGCGGAGGAGTGGCTTACGCGCCTTGGCCTTTCGCATCGCGTGGGACACAAGCCCTCGGAGCTGAGCGCGGGGGAGCGTCAACGCACGGCGGTGGCCCGGGCGCTGATCAAGAATCCGCAGCTGGTCCTGGCCGATGAGCCGACCGGAAATCTGGATCCCGAGAACGCCCACCAGGTCTTCCAGGCACTCTCCGAGTATCATCGGCAAGGCGGGATGGTGCTCCTTGTCACGCACGGCGCCGAGGCGGAGACTTACGCCAGCCGCGTGGTGCGGCTCCAAAAGGGCAGGATAGTCGAGAGCTAACCGCTACAACGTGAACAGGTCGTCCCCCAGGCCGGTGTTCAGCTGGATATCCCACCACACGACCTCGTTGACCAGAGTGTTCCCCTCAAACTGTTTGCGGCAAAGGATCAGGTTGTTTTCCTTGTCCACATAGATCACATCGCGAGTCACCGCGGAGTGCGTGTCCTTTCCGGTCATCTCCAGGACTGTGCAAGCGACATTGTTGAAGTTCTCATCGGGAAGGACCTGGTATTTCCAGTCCTTCTTGGAGCCCTCGAAGAACTCCTTAAGGACCGAGCCCCAGTCGGCGAGATAAAACTTGCGCCCGCGCAGGTTGGTGATGCGCTCGTCATCTTCGCCAAGAGTCACGGAGACCACGCCTAAAAGGCCGCCGGTCTTTCCCTTGATCTTCCCGTTGGCGTCACGGGTGAGGGTGCTGCCCTTTTTCTCCCCCTCGGTCACCAGCATGCGGACCTGGTGCGGACGCTTGAACCAGAACTCGGTCTTCTTCTCATCCTTCTTGTCGCCCAGACGGTTCCTGGAGCGCATCATGCAGTGGTAATCCTGGACCTGGTCCCACTTGGCCTTGAGGCCCTTCAGAATCTCCTCGGCCTGCTGGGCCTGAACCGGAATCGTAACGACCATGAAAGAAACGGCCAGAACGGCGGTAATCTTGCGCATCTTGCTTGTTCTCCCCGATTGAAATGGCGACTGATTGTAGAGAGCGGACATGGGGAGCGTCAAGGATGGAGGCGGGCTTGATGACACCCTGCGATCATGGGGGACAGCCCGTTAAGGCCTGCCCCGTCGGTCGGGGGGGTCGCCTCTCACCCAAGGGCGCCCCTCAGGCCGATCCGCTTGCACGACGCCGATTGCGCCTTCATACAAGTTCCTGAATACTCCTCACTTGGTCGGCAAACCGCTTGTCCGGCTTGGCACTTCGCTTGATGACGTACGCGCCTTTAGCGCGGAGGCTCGACAGGAGACGGGATATCAGCTCCGAAGGGTTCAGAAGGGCCTGAACCCGACTGATTGGAAGCCGATGCCGGCCGTCGGTCCTGGCGTGATCGAGATACGAGTTCATTCGGACCAAGAGTATCGGATCTTTTGTGTCGCGAAGTTTCCGGAGGCGGAGAACCTGCGGATTCGGTCTGACTTAATGATCCGTCTGAGCGAGATCATTGAGCGTCGTGGTTTGACTCAGGCGCGAGCGACCAGCCTCCTCGGAGTGACCCAACCACGAATCAGCGACCTCATGCGAGGGAAAATTCAACTCTTCAGCATGGACAGCCTGATCGAAATGCTCGGACGCGCTGGAGCGAAGGTTTCCGTCCACGTCAAGGACCGTCGGCGGGTCGCATGACCACGCGCACCGGGCCCAGTAGGCCGGATGGGAGCGGATTCCACTGCGCCGCGTCGAAAGGCTTGTAAGCGTAATTCACAAATAGGTGGCGGTCGGCGATGTGGACCCCCGAACGCTCCAAGCCAATGATGCGATTCGCCAGAAGGTTGATCACCTCAAGGCGCAACACGTTCCCTCCCTCCTTGAGGTGACCGGTCACCTCCACCTGGAAGGGAGTGGTCCAAAGGCAGGCCACCTGTTCCTCGTTCAAGAACACATCCGCCGAATGACGCACCTGGCCCAGATCGAGGAAATAGCGCTCCCCCTCCTGGGGAGCTTGAGGGACCTCAAATCCGGATTCGTAGGCCACTGTCCCGCTGAACAGCGTGAGCTCCGGAATCTCAGTCCACGAGAGGAGCGAGTCCAGCGTCTTGGTCTGGACCCCGTCCTTCTCGGAGTCCCGCCAGGAGATGCGCCAAGGTCCGGTTATGTCGAGCGACCGCCGCCCATCCAAGGCCACTGTGGGATCCGCCCACGGAGCAGCGCTTCCACCCCCGGTCATCAGCAACCGAGTCTCGGTGGGGAGAAGGCGGACGCGCGCTTCCAAGCCACCCTCACAAGGACGAGTTTCCGTTCTGCCCCAGCGGCCCTGAACCGGATCCCCAACCAGAACCGCGGAACCCTCCTTTCCCAACGGCAGAAAGCCATCGAAGGTCTTATCGCCGGCATTCTTGATGAAGTAAGCGGTCTGGTCCCCGAACCTCCGGCGGATGCTCAGGATTCCGGAGTCCGCCATGCGCTCGCGCCGACACCCGGCGCGAGCGAGCGGGTCCGCCAGGGTCTCGATTGAGTCGAGATAGATGACCTGCCCTGATCCTTGACCCGAAGCGCTGAGGGTGAGTCGTGCGCGGCGCTCCTCGGGAGAATCGTTCGGGAGGGCATCCGAAGGGGGTCCCGTGGGGACCGCTTGGGGGGCCTCGCCGACGACGAGCACAGTGGCCCCATTCTCCGCCAGGCGCCGGATCGAATCCGGGGTCTTCTCCCCGAGCCAACCGCACTCGGGAATGATCAGCGCGCGGTAACGTCCATCCCCACAGACAATCTGGCCGTCTTCCATCCTCATTTGATCGCGGATTGTCCGGTCCGAACACCAATCGAACTTCCACCCCTTTTCCCAAAGCCACACCGCGGCCTGGTGTGTGGGTTTGGCCACCTCGGTCATCCAGTTCGTGAAGTTGTGAACCTGGCAGTATTGGAGGAAATCCTTGGATCCTCGGTCATCCAACCACAGATCATGGATCGGGTAGAGAAGCAGTACATCTTCACCCGGCGCGCCATGTTGCAGGACAGTTTGGACGCGCGCAATGTAATCGGTGAACTGGGGAACATGCCTCCACCAGGGCTGGCAGGGGTCCATGTGAACCGAGGCGTAGTAGAGCCACCCGGGAAACGGGACATCCGCGGGGGAATAAGTGCAGGTGTGGAAATAGATGTGATTGATCCCCGCGAGGAAGTAGTAGTCGAGGTCATTGCGCATGCGGTCGAGCGAGGATTGGAAATGATCTTCCAGCCAGGTAAAAGTCTCGGAGGAAACCAGCTTGCGGCCATTGAGATGCGCGCCCGAGGAGGCAAACTTCGAGCACAGGTATCCCCCGTTCCGACGATCCAGCCCATCCGAGGCCATTCCTTCCCTGCCGAACGCCTCGGGGTCGGGTTGGTCCGCGAGTCCATAGAGGTCCACCAGGTGACCGGGGCACCCCTGGGCTTGGAGGCTGGTCCGCATCCCCCATCCGCGCGCCCATTCCATCCAGGGCTTGATATGAACCTCAACCAGGAGTTCCTCAACGGTCTGTCGATAGTCATGCCGGATCCGCCGCGCCAGATCGCTTGTCGAGGATGAAATCATGAGTGGAAGATAAGGCGCGATGTCATAGCCTCTCCGCTCCCGGAAAAAACTGGGGAGGTCGCCGGTCCAGTTGGCGCCGTACACCTCGTAGGAGTCTTCATGGGTCACCTCAAACCCGCCACGCCCCACAACCTCCATCAATCGGTTGTATGGCTTCAGGTAGTCCTCAAGAGCATTAAGAGAGAAATGGTCCAAGACCGGCCCCTCGCCTCCGGTCGTCGCGCGTTTGACCTGCATGCGGGTGTAGCCGTTGCGGAAGATGAACACATCCCATTGGCCAGGGGGTATCTCCCAAACGGGCGCGCCATCCGGACCGACTTCCTGCCGGATGACTTTGGCGGTTTCCGGCCTCCCCGGCTCTGAAAACGAAACGGAGAAGATCGGATAGCCGTTGTCCTGGGTGAGGGTCTTGGTCTCCGACAACACAACCGCCGCCCAACCGTTGTCCCATTCCAGGCGCCGGGAGGCGTGCTCCGGTTGAATCCACGGCCCGCCGAAGGGCCAGCCGTTCCCCCACAGGTCCAGGACTGCTCCGTGGCTACGCGCGATTTCGATCGCCTCCTTGGCCGTCCGGTTCCACTCCTCGGACAGGAACTGAATCGGCGAGACATCCGAACCCTTGGCCGGATAGAGCGCTTCCATCCGGAGGGTCCGTATTCCAGCCTCTGATAGAGCACTGATGTTGCGCTCCAGCTCCTCGGAATTCACCGCGGAGCCCATCAACATCCAGAACGCACCGGGATAGGCGGAGCGCGGAATGTCGTTCCAACCAAAGGGGTCCTCAAGCGTGAACGCGGAGGGTGTTTGCGCAATCATCAGGAGAGAGAGGATCAACCCCATCGGGATAGGAGATGCTTGGTTGTTTCGGTTCCGATCCATGATCATTCCTCCGAACTTGGAAGAGAGCATATACGGGACGAATGGTAGCAGGGAAAACAGCAGTGGCAATCATATCCGGAATCAAGTATACTCAATTCGTCTAAGCGGCGTGTAAGGCGTTCGCGGACGCGGGCCATCCGGTCCCTCTTCTCGGAAGAACCATGAGAAGCCCCATCCGCTGGATCATTCTGCTCCTCGTTGTTCCCACCTCCCTCGGTTGTGGCGACAGGATTCCTGAAGGCAAACAAGTGCTCCGTTACTCGTTCTGGGGCGGGTATTTGGAGATGAATCTGTGGCGGGAAATGAAGCGGACCTTCGAGGAACAGAACGGTGACGCGGTGATCAAGCTGGAGTACGCCGCGGGATCGGACAACCCCTCGAACCTGGTGTCTCGGATGCTCGCGGGGCGAGCCGCGGATGTGATGATGGTGGATGATGATGGCTTGCCGTGGCTCGCGAGCAAGGGATACCTTGAACCGCTGGATGAGCTCATTACGCGGGATGCCGAGGAGCTCGGCATCGATGATTTCTTCCCGAACGCCCTGGAGTCGGCGGAATACCAGGGGGTCCACTGGGCAATGCCCTGGGATGGCTTTTGCGAGATGGTCTACGCCAACCTGGAGTTGTTTGACGCCGCCGGGATCCCGGAACCTTCCCCCGAGTGGACTTGGAAGGAATTCGCGGAAATCGCCGGACGGCTGACCATTGACAGGAACGGCGATGGAGTTCCCGAACAGTACGGAACCTTCATGCTCCCGATCACCATGCAGAGCATGAAGGTCTTCTGGGCTCATGGAGCCGAGTGGATGGACCCGGAGAGGACCCGCATCACTATCGACACGCCGGAGGCGGCGGAGGCCCTTGATCTGCTTGCCGACCTGTATTTCCGCAAGCGTTGTGTGGCGATCATGGGCGAGCTCGGATACACGGTGGAGGAGGTCATGCTGTTCACCGACCGCGTGGCGATGGTGGCTTGTCCGGCCTATGTGATGCTCAATCTCCGGCAACTCGCCAATGAGCGGTGGGATGTGTTCCACATGCCGCGCGGCCCCCATGGAAGAGCGGCCAGGCAGAGCTACGATTGCGTGGGGATTTACAGCAAGGCCCCGCCGGAAAAGAAGGATCTCGCCTGGAGATGGATCAAGCACATCCTTTCTCCCGAGTCTCAACGACTGATCGGACGGAGCGGGCGCGCCCTGCCCGTGCGCGCAACGGACGCTCGCGAATCGTTTGTGCGCCCGGACACCCCGCAGCACGAGGAGCGTCTCGTGGAGGCCATGCTGGAGTACGGCCGGATCGTGCCGCACATGGTTGCGACCAAGGCCTGGAGGATCGAGGCCGATGCGATCCTCAACCGCTACGCCTCGTATCTCACCAACGATTGGGGCAAGGCGGTCATGCAAGGCAGGAACGCCCCTCAAGCGGTTCCCCTCGGTGTCTCTCCGGACCGATGGCTCTCCCCGGAGCGGACTGTCGCCCTCTGCCAGGTCAAGTGTCAGGAAAAGATCGGACACTTTGAGAGGCGAGGTTACTAAGCCATGCGACGCCTGGTCGAGCACTACAACCGCCGGGATGTCTTGGATGCTTTCCTGTTCATTTCACCCTGGCTGCTTTCGTTCCTCCTGCTCACCCTCGGTCCGCTGTTGTTCTCGCTGTACCTGTCCTTCTGCCATTGGGATGGAGGCTCGCTGGACCGTTTGAATTGGGTGGGACTCGCCAATTACAAGCGCCTGTTATTCGAGGATCACCGGGTTCGGGTCAGCCTCTACAACACGGCCTATTACTCGCTCATCTCGGTTCCCGTGGGCGTGGTTCTCGCTCTGCTCCTGGCAATGGCGCTCAACCAGAATGTGAAAGGGATCATCTTCTTCCGGACGATCTTCTACCTCCCCAAGGTGGTGGGCGGTCCGGCCACGGTGGTCCTGTGGGCCTGGCTGTTCAATCCGGCCTTCGGGCCGCTGAACACCTTTCTGGGGATGATCGGAGTCCCCGCCGAGTGGCGTCCCGGCTGGCTGAACAGCGAGGTGTGGAGCAAACCTGCGCTGATCATCATGTCGCTGTGGAGCATCGGCGGGAGCATGTTGATCTATCTCGCGGGACTTCAGAATGTTCCGCGACAGCTCTATGAGGCGGCGGAAATCGACGGCGCGGGTGAGGTGGGGAAGTTTTTCTCGGTGACCGTTCCGATGATGACCCCCACGATCTTCTTCAATCTGGTGATCAGCATTATTGGGAGCATGCAGGTTTTCGCCCAAGCCTACCTGATGACCAACCGCACGTTGGGGGACCCGAACGAGTCCACCCTCTTTTACATGATCTACCTCTTCCGCAAGGCGTTTGAAGATTGGGAGATGGGTTACGCCTGCGCGATGGCGTGGCTGCTCTTCGGAATCATCCTGGGCCTCACCCTCTTGGTGCTGGAAAGCACCCCCTTCTGGGTCCATTACGAGGGGGAGAAGAAATGAGGGCGAAACACGGGCTTTTGCCGCCGGTGGGACGAAAGGCTCGCAGGCGAGTCCTCGCGTATGTCATCCTGGTCACTCTCTCGATCCCATTTGCGTTCCCGCTTATTTGGGCGCTGGCAACCTCGCTTCAGACTGTCGATGAGGTCTTTTCGGGTTCGCTGATTCAAGCGCCTGGAGACCCGCAATGGGAGAACTATCGCGAGATTTTCGAGTACTTGCCGTTGGGCCGGTTTCTGTTCAACACGGTCTGCATTGTTTCCCTGGTGATCGCGGGAGAGGTCCTCACCGCGCCGCTGGTGGCCTATGCCTTCGCGCGCCTCAGGTTTCCGTTCCGGAACACGCTCTTCGTGGTGATGCTCTCGACCCTCATGCTTCCGCCGATCATTACCACCATCCCCGCTTACATCTTCTATAGCAAGCTCGGCTGGGTGGACACCTGGATTCCGCTGATTTTGCCGGGATGGCTGGGGGGCGGGGCTTTCAACATCTTCATCCTGCGCCAGTTCTTCCTCACCGTTCCTAGGGATCTGGAGGACGCCGCCAAGATGGACGGCTGCTCGAACTTCGGGACATATTTCCGAATCTTCCTGCCGCTCGCGTTCCCGGCCATCGCCACGATCGGGGTGCTTTCCTTCGTGAACCACTGGAACAATTTTGAGGGGCCGCTGATCTATCTGTCGACCCTCGACACCTTTCCCATTGCGCTGGGGATCAACATGTTTAAGGACGCTTATTCGGCCATCGCGCCGCACTACCTGATGGCGGCCTCGGTGGTCTCGCTCGCCCCGTTGCTCCTGCTGTTCCTTGCCATACAGCGGGTGTTCGTCGAGGGGATTATTCTCTCGGGAATCAAGGGGTGATCAAAGCGCCTTGCCGGGCGCCGTCTCCTCATCCGAACCGCCACGTTGGTGGGGGATGACAATCCCTTCACGCCGCGCGATTTCGACAATCGTGCTGGCATCATCCTCTTCCCATTGCCTCACACCACATGGGATCGGCTCGATACGGTCATCCACTCGCGCCGCAACATGCCACAGGGAATAAACCTCCTTTCGGTCACGAGCGCCGTCAAACCTAGGAGAGACGACCAGCAAATCAATGTCACTCCACCTATCCGCCCTGCCGCTTACTTGAGAACCAAACAGGACTCCAAAGGAAACTGGTATCCCCTTCCGATCCACAACTTCGAGGAACTTCCGAACGGAGTTCACAACTGATTCTTCAACCACAGGAAAACCTCCTCACACCTGGCGACCAAATCACGAGCTTCTCCGGAGTCAGGAGCCTCTTGGTCAATTTCAGGATACCTTCCCCCAACCTGGAAACTGTTCATTTGCGCCAGAAGGTCAAACCAGGGCTCTTGAACCTCCAGGGATGCCATCTCCAAGAGGCGGGTCAAGCGGTGAATTCTTGGGGCCAGATCTTGAGTCGTTCGGCAAACATGCGCCTTGAGCATTTTCTCCAATGCCAAGTGAATGAAGAACAAACCCTCTAGCGTGTCTCCCCATTCAATAATGCGAACGCCCAGGGACCAGCTCTTCTCTGCTCCTTCGCGCCAATGATCCACCTGTTTCCGTATATCGACCACATACGCATTGTACTTTGAGGGGAATCATGGGGAAAGGCGGACGTTACCGGCTTGATTGTCAACCGGAAATCACGTCACCAGGGGTTGAGAGGGAATTATTCTCTCGGGAATCAAGGGGTGATCAGCCTAAACTCCACCCCTCCCGTCGCGGCGGATTCACATACACGTTGGCCTCGGGAACATTGGTGATCTTCATATTCTCACTGTCCCAAACAAGCTTCTGGCCGGTCCGGATCGCGATGTTGCCGAGCAGGACCGCTTCGGTGAGGGGTCCGGCGAAATCGAAATTGGAGCCCGCCGGGTCGCCCCCCTTGCAGGCGTCGATCCACTCCTGGTAATGCCCCGGGGACCGGGGCAGCTTCTGGGGAGGAGTCCCGTATTCTTTGTGTCGCGCTTCGGGGATGAGCTCATGATTCAGAATCTTGCCCTTGTCGCCGATGTAGAGCATGCCATCGCCGCCACCCATCTTCCGGTCGGGTTCAAGCTCCTCCGGACGGCGCGGCATGAGGCCGCCGTCGTACCAGGTCAGCGTGACCGCGGGCCGGTCCCCCACCGCGGGGAACTCGTAGTGCACGATCGAGGCCACGGGCGCGCTTTCGTTGTTGACCTCGGGAGGACACTGCGCGGCGGTCGAGGTCGCCTCCACCGTCGAGGGCGGACCGAGCTTGAGGGCCTTGAAGATCGCCGAGAAGTTGTGGCACCCGATGTCTCCCAGCACTCCGGTCCCAAAGTCCCACCAACCGCGCCATACGAAAGGATGATAGACCCTTTCCACATAGGGTCTGAACCGCGCGGGCCCAAGCCACAGATCCCAATCCAGCGTGCCCGGGACAGGCGATTCTCCTTCGGGACGCGGCATGCCCCGTTGGCAGATCGGGGGATTGCGGTTACACCAACCGTGAATCTCCCGCACCGTTCCGATGGCGCCATCCCAGATCAGCTCGCAGAGCAGGCGCGCCTCCTCCTTGGCCTGCCCCTGGTTGCCCATCTGAGTCGCCACCTTGGCGTTGCGGGCCGCCTCCGCCACGATGCGGGCCTCCTGGATCGAGTGTGTCAGCGGCTTTTCACAATAAACATGCTTCCCCATCTGAATCGCCGCCAAGGTGATCGCCGCGTGGGTGTGGTCGGGGGTGGCCACAAGCACGGCGTCAATGTCCTTTTGCTTTTCCAGCATGACCCGAAAGTCACGGTACCTCTTGGCCTGGGGATACCGGTCAAAGGCCTTTGCGGCATAGGCATCGTCCACATCACACAGCGCCACGATGTTTTCGGTGCTGACTTTGTCGAGGTCGCCGAACCCCTGCCCCCCAACTCCGATCCCGGCGATATTGAGCTTTTCGTTGGGCGAAACCCGCCGCCCTTGCGCCCTGGCAATCCTCGCGCCCGCCGCAAGGCCGCCCACCGCAGCCGTGGCTCCCATCAAGAAATGACGCCGTGAGACCTTCGATCCTCGCATGTTCGCGACCTCCGTCGTGGGTGCTGACAAGTGGCAACTGGGTGCCCCAGATTGGACCTACATCACAAGCACAAAATCAAATTCCCCTTTGAGGACTAAGTCCTCCTCTTTCATCCTCATCAGCAGCTTCGGATTGAAGATCCGGTCGGTTTCGTTCCGGGGTTCGTTGGGGAAATAGAGCTGGGTGGTCAATATCTTACCGTGTGGGGCTTGGACCTTGACGTGCACATGTGGGGTGCGACCGGGGTACATGCCCGGGCGGATGGTCTTCAAACGGAAGCGGCCTTCCTCATCGGCGAACAGATGCCCGCGACAGCGAAACCCCTCGTTGTCATAGTTCCCATCGGCGTCGGCATGCCAGAAATCCAGGAGCGCTTTCGGAACCGGGGCGCCCTCGGTCGAAAAGACCCGACCTTCCACCCACAGCGGGTCGCCTTTCATGCCTTCTTCAACAAAGTCGGCGCGCTCCGGGGACTTGGGAGTAAAGAAGGGACCTTCGGTCTGGCTGGGCGTGGGGGCGTGGTCTTCGCCGCAAGCGGGGGTGGGAGAAAGCGCAAGCAGACCCCCGAGCGCGATCACCTCGGCGGCGAGTGGGGTGGCCAGCAGGGCTGAGCCGAAGTGTCGACGGGAGAGAGAGCGTCCCACGATCGGCGTGCTTCCATCAATTCGTTCGGGCATTGGACATTCCCTCCACTTTCCACTTCAGGCAGAAGACGCGAAGTTGGCTCTCATCCAGCGGGATCGTCACCGGCATTTCCCAAATCCTCAGAGTTGGATTTCCTCAACGCTGAATAGCATATCACCGGAGCCGCCCTCCGCAATCTCCAAATTTGCGATGGAGAGCATCCGGCGGACATCCTCCATGCAGGCCCGGGTCAGCTCCGAGGTCTCGGCTTTGGCGACCACGCGCGCCTTCGCGACCTCGGCCTTCATGCTCAACTGCTTGTCCGATTTCTCCTTCCGGACCGCCTCGATCACCGCGAGCGTGGACTCGAAGATCGCGGGATGGCTCGGCGCGGACACCCCCTCAAACTCAGCCAGGGTGGGCCAAGGGCTACGGTGGACGGAGTCATGCATGCCCATGTCTCCCGAATAGCACCAGTGCCAGACCTCCTCGCAGAGGAATGGGAGGAACGGGGCAAAGAGCCTCACGATCGTCCGGTGGACCAGGCGCAGGGTCGCGGCGGCCGAGAGCCGACCCACGGTCAGGCCTTCGTCGTAGGTTCTTGGTTTCACCAACTCAAGGAAGTTGTCGCAGAAGGTCCGCCAGAAAAAGTCCTCGGTGAGGGAGAGCGCCTGGGCATAGTCAAACTCCTCGAATGCGGTCGTGGCGCGCTCGATCACCGGGCGCAGCTCCGCGATCATCGCGCGGTCGATCTCCGTGACAATCTTCTCCGGACCCAGCAGGGTCGAATCGATCCCCTCGAACCGTCCAAGCACGAACTTGCCGGCATTGAAGATCTTGGTGCAAAGCTTCTTCCCGACCTTGAAGACCTGTTCGTCGTAGGCCGTATCAACTCCCAGCCGCGCGCGCCCGGCCCAGTAGCGCACGCTATCCGCGCCGAACTGGTCGAGCAGCGGTTCGGGAGTGACCACATTCCCCTGGCTCTTGGACATCTTCTTGCGGTCGGGATCCAGGATCCATCCGCTGATGACCACATTCCGCCAGGGGATTTCGCCCTCATGGGCGTATGCCTTGAGGATCGTGTAAAAGGCCCAGGTGCGGATGATCTCGTGGCTCTGGGGGCGAATGTCCATCGGAAAGAGCTTGGCGTGGCGATCTTTCTCAAAGACCCAGTGGGTGGCGATCTGGGGAGAGAGCGAGCTCGTGGCCCAGGTGTCGAGCACATCGGGATCGCCGGTGAATCCCCCGGGCTGATCGCGCTGCTCTTCCTTGAAACCGCTCGGAACATCATCCAAGGGGTCCACGGGGAGCTCGTCGGGGTCGGGCAGGAGCCGCTGATCGTACTGGACCTGGCCATCCTCCCCGATTCGATACCAAACCGGGATCGGGACCCCGAAATAGCGCTGACGCGAGAGGCACCAGTCCTGGTTCAGCCCTTCGACCCAGTGCTCGTAGCGAGTCCCCATGTGCGCGGGATGCCACCGGATCTTCCGCCCCTGCTCAATCAATTCCGCCTTCTTATCCAGAATCTTCCCGAACCATTGACGGGTGGGGATCAGCTCCAGGGGACGGTCCCCTTTCTCAAAGATTTTCACCGAGTGGGTGATTTCGAGCTTGGGGCGGTCAATCGCGTCCGGAAGGTTCTCCGCCACCTCGATGATCTTCTTCTGCGCCTGTTGAACCGAAAGGCCCTGAAGCTCGGAATAGGCCTCGTTGGCGAAATCCGGATCGAGGCTCTCCCAACCGGTTTGCCCAAACCGAACCGGCAGCAGACGTCCATCCCGTCCCACAATCTGTCGAAGGGGGAGGTTGAATTTTCGCCACCACTCGACATCGGTCTGATCGCCGAAGGTGCAGACCATGACAATTCCGGTCCCCTTTTCCGGATCGGCGAGGGGATCCGCTTCGATGGGCACGGGGACATTGAACATCGGGGTGATCGCGCGTTTGCCGAAGAGGCGCTTGTAACGCTCGTCCTCCGGGTGCGCCAGCACCGCCACACAGGCGGCGAGGAGCTCCGGTCGAGTGGTCGCGATGACCACATGTCCCGGATCGCCGCCCCCTTCGATGCGGAAGCGCAGGTAGTGAAAGGCGCTCTTCTTTTCCTTGTCGGCCACCTCGGCCTGAGCGATGGCGGTTTGGAAATCCACATCCCACATCACCGGCCGCTCGGCCTGGTAGATTTCCCCCTTGGCGAGCAGCTCGAGAAAGCTGCGCTGTGAGACGCCGCGGCAGTGACGGTCGATGGTGGCGTATTCCTGATCCCAGTCATAAGAAAGCCCCAGCCGTGTCCAAAGTCGTCGAAAAGCTTCCTCGTCCTCCTTGGTCACCCGATCGCAGAGCTCGATGAAGTTCTTGCGGCTGACTGGGACGGGATTCCCTTTCCCCCCTCGCTCGCCCTTGAAACCGGGATCGTAATGCAGGCGCGCGTCGCACTTCACATTGTACAAGTTCTGAACGCGCCGCTCGGTGGGGAGACCGTTGTCGTCCCAGCCGATGGGAAAGAAGATATTCTTCCCGCGCATGCGCTGAAAGCGGACAATGAAGTCCTGGTGCGAGTAGCTGAACAGGTGCCCCATGTGCAGCGAACCGCTGACCGTGGGGGGCGGCGTGTCCACCGCGAAGGTCTCCTCGCGCCCACGCGAGGGGTCCCATGCGTACAGGGAACAGGATTTCCAACTTTCGCGCCATTTCGCCTCGGTGGCGTCGGTCTCGTAGTTTTTCGGCAGTTCCATTGACAGCTCCAAGGAGTTCCCGCGCGAGGGATGATCCACTCCCATCGCTTGCGGGGTGAAAGAAAGCACTCTACCAAAGGGCCCCATCAATCGAAAGAAGCCCTCGAATCCCCCAGCCTCTCAGACCTCCTCATAAACCCGCACTTCGTAGATCCGGGCGGATGGGGCGCCGTTGGTGGCTTCCACCCGAATCCGCAGGGCATCCGAGCGGACCTTGTCGATTCGGTGAAGGCGGCGGCGGGAGTAATTGTCGCGAACTTCCGCGAGGGATTGCCAGCTCCCGCCGATTCGGGCCTCGAGCGTGTAGTCCTTGACACAATCCGGGTAGCGGAAAAGCGGGGCGGTCTCGCGCCGAAGGGGATTGGTGTCGAAGGTCAGTTGCACGAGGTTGAAACTCTGGGGGGAGTCCCAGCCAAGCTCGATCCACGCGGGGAGAGGAGCGGCCGGGTCCGAAACCCAGATATTGGTCCAAGTGTCCGGACGGTTGGTCCCGGCGATGACATTCCGCGGCGAATACGGCTGACTCTCCGGGAAGACTTGAAGACAGAGGGCGTTCCCCTGATTGATCGGTCGCCAGCGCCGTTCGCCCGGAAGGTCCGCCGGGGTGCTTCCGACCGGAATTCGAGAAGGCTCAGTCGGGGCGTGCGAATAGGCTTTCCAAAAAACCCCGGGGTGAGCGCCGGTGTACACATAGTAGAGGCGACTCGGCTCCACGCGCGCGTTCAAGGCGAAACGGACCCACTCCTCCCGCCCGGCCGGGACCCTGGCGCGGGCCTCCGCCAGGTCCGGGTTGGACCGGAAGTCCCACACGCTCTCGGCGGCGCGAAGGCCCAAGCGGATTTCAGCATCCTCCCTGAGGTTGGATCGGAGCAGGAGTTGGACCGCCTCGATATGGTCGCCGGAAATGGGGAAGAGCTGGGCGTGGGGGAAGATCAGCTCCCGTTCGCGGTCCGGGTCGGGGAACTCCAGCTTGGCTTGGCTGCTCGCGGTCACACGGCTCGCTTGGCGCGCGAGGTCGAGTGGGTCCTCGTTGGCCACTCCCGGGATATGACCATCCTGACGGAGGATCATTTGTTGGAGCTCCTTGACGTGCGCTTCGGCGATGCCGCGCGGACCGGTGGAGTGCTTTTTGCACAAGGCGGCGGCGGTCCCCACCGCCTGGCCGACAATGCTCCCGGTGGAGAGGACCCGCGAGGAGGAGAAGGCCACATACGACCCGCTGATCGGACGTCCCGCCATCATCAGGTTGGGGATGTTCCGGGAGTAGAGCGCCCGCAGGGGAATCCCATACACCGAAGTCCCCCGGCTTTCCCAGTTCGCGTTGGTGTGCGGGGAGGGATAGGGCTCTTCCTTCCGATTCAGGATCCCCCCCTGGACATGGATATCAATCCCCCAACAACCATAGGCGACCGCGTCGGGGAGCGTCTTCGGGTCCTGAAGGTGCTGCTGGGTGAGCACATAGTCCCCCACGATTCGGCGACATTCCCGCTTGTAGGGCCAGAAACCCACGAACTCCAGCCCATAGTTCTCCGCGCCGTGGTCGCCGTGGTTCTTGATGTGGTCCCAGACCCCGAGCAGTTGACGCAGGGCTTCGTGACGGATCTCTTCATTATCGGTGATGGGGTGGTGCGGGGCGCCGACCTCGATCCACCAATACCCCCCCTCAATGTACTGGTGATTGCGCGCGGGAAGGTCCGCCTCGGACTCGAAGAGAGCGGCCCATTCGGGTCGCTTGAACGGAACCGGCTTGCCGGTGTCCACGGCGCGGAAGAAGAGGGTGTTTCCCATCACCTTTTCGTCCGCTTCCGGAGGCGCGAGCGGTTCGTTGTATTCCGAGCGCGCTTCCCTGCCCCAGCGGTATTCAGCCCCCGCCAGATGTCCCAGGAATCCATCGCCGCTTGAGTCGATAAAGAGCGGGGCCGACAGCTCGAACGACTTTTCTGTTCCGATTTGAAGGGCGAGGACCGAACCGATCCGGTTCTCGCCCTTCATCAAGACCCCGTGCGCGTGAGTGTTCAGAAAGAGACGCAGGTTCGGCTCAAGGAGGACTTTTTCGTAGAGGACCAGGTCCCAGTGGCAGTTCATGATCCCCTCACGGTACTCAAAGTGGTTGCGGACTCGCTCCTCGGTGTGGAACTCATCGTGGATGCCGCCCTCTTTGATCCAAGGCTGGTGGCCGGAGTTGTTCTCGGGGAAGAGCTTGACCTCGCTGGAGGAGTTGCCGCCAAGCATCGAGCGGTTGTGGACCAGGGCGACTCGAAGCCCGTTGCGGGCGGCGGCGATGGCGGCGGTGGTCCCGGCGATTCCCCCGCCGACCACCACCAAATCGAATTCCTCCCGGATCGGATCATTCCCCGAAATTCCCTGGGTAGAGCGGTGATTGGCCGGTCCGGATCCCGGCCCCTGGAACGGCTGGGCGGAGGCCACCGCGCTCGGAGCGAGCCATTTCTCAAGGAGACCCCCCGAAAGAATCGCGCTGATTGTTCGGAAAAAACCGCGCCTTCCAGCCATGGGAATCACCCTTTCCGAGACCAAGATACATACCACACTACACCGTCCAGCCATGATTCAACGCTCGGCCGACGGCGCTGTCCGGATGCTAACAAATTCAGACTCCATTCAAAAGTTGAGGTTGATTTTCTCGTTCAGAGGCGTAGAATTCCCCCTGTCTCCATGTGGATGCCTCGGATTCCCGCGGGGAACTGAGGAGTCGGTGTGTGAGGTGGAATTTCAGAAAGGAAGGAGGGTGCTCAGCTTGTCGGAAGGACTGCTTCCGATAGAGGAAGCAGCATGGATTGCGCTTTTTCAGACCATTGAATGAAGGAGTTTGTCCCATGCCTTTTTCCAGCATCATCACTCTTCGGCGGAGAGTGGAATTCCGTGATGAATCCACAAACGGGGTCGCCCGCCGGAGAGGCTTTACTCTCATCGAACTTCTGATCGTTATTGCCATCATCCTGATCCTGATTGCGATTGCTCTGCCCAACTTCCTGGAGGCCCAGATACGCGCGCGGGCCACGAAAGCCAAGGGCGAATTGCGTTCGCTCGGCATCGCCATGGAGGCCTACAACCTGGACTTCAAGACTTACCCGCCCGAAACAGAGGGGGATTGCTACAGTCGCCCGCGCAGCTCTGTCGGGCATTTCTGGCTCTCCAGCCCGATCAAGTACATCGCCGCGATTCCCGAGGATCCGTTCCCCGGACCCCGCGGCGGCTCTGAGCTGGGATTCGTGTGTTATGAGTCCGGCGGAATTGAGAAGGGCGGCGGCTTGGGTTCGTGCACTTTCTGCATGGTCACATGGGTGATTTATACCCGAGGCCCCAGCGAGGTCTCCGAGCCGGCCATTCGTTCAGCCGACCCGCATTCCAACTGGTCGGGAGACTCGATTGTGACTTACAGCCCGACCAACGGAACGCGGAGCTACGGGACGATCCACATTTGGGGGGGCGATGGCTGGTGGATCGGAGTTCCTGCGGGGCAGGCGATTGCCGCAGCCCGAAACACGCCGCCGGTCACATCCGCATATGGTCCGGGACTGCCCGTGGATTATTCCGCTTATTTGCATCGTCTCCCGCCCAGCCTGAGATAGCGCCAGGCTGAGGGAATTCGTCGAATCGGGTCCGCGCGCGGACCCAAGGAAAGGAGGAAAACCAGAAAGAGACATGAATGAGCACCCCCTCTTGACCGCCCTCCTTACACGAGGATCAAGAGCGGGGGGGGATGATCATGCTTTGCATGGTCGATCCGCGTTAAAAACAAAATTTGAAAGGCAGGAATGCATGATGAAACGCATTGCAATTGGATTGAGTGTGTTGATGGCGCTGGGTATTGCGCCCGTCTTGGCGCAGGCCCCGCATGGCAACCCACTCTCCGCCGGTGTGGCGGTGGATATCCCGGATATCGAGGTCTTCCTGGTGCCCACGATTCCGAACGCCAACAACTGGGAGGCTTACACAACGGCCTTCGGTGATGGCACTTTGGCGTTGGCGACCAACACCCGCGCGGATGGCGACTTGGCCGGTGTGACCGAGCGCGGCGTGGCGGCGTTTTTCAACACCAACAACAGCGTGGATGAGGTCGCCGGGTTTCTGTCGGATGCCGGAGCCCCGTGGGTGACCAACAATGACGGCGCCCGCGTGGACGGCAACCCGCCCCGTATCGGCGCCGACAAGCGTCCGGGCGGAACCAAGTATGTGTTCGGGAACGAGTGTACGCCGTGGGATCCTTCAGCCGTCGCCCTGTTCCCGAGTTTCAACGCGGACAACACCTTTGTGTACAGCGCGCAGATGGCCGCCTGCCAGTTGTTGAACAAGACCGCCGGCGGACCGGTCAAGATCGGCAACGTGATCGACCCGGTCATCCAGTTCCTGCCCAACGCGCTGGTGGACACTCGGGCGCAGACCTCGCAGGTTCGCTACGGCGGTGAGATCCGCGGACTGTCGAACGGCGATTTCGCGACCATCATCGACAACCGTGACCACAGCTTCGCGTTCCACCTGAACGGAACCACGGGCTTCAACACGGTGCCGGTTTCGATCATCGACCAGAACACCGGTCTTGTGAGCATTGGGCCGTTTAACCCCAATCCCAATGACCCCACCGCGACCTTGGGGAACTCCGGAACCTGGTCGAACATGGCGGCCTTCAACGGCGGCTTCGCGGTTCGCATTGAGAACCCGAGCGGCGGCGGCGGCGGCAACATTCAGTTCTTCAACAACGCCGGCGTGTTCCAGGGAACCTGGTCGAAGACACCGGTGCGCACGGTCCTTACCGACCCGCTAGCTCCCGCGCTTGGGAACGCGACGTCCATTACGGACAATGGAGGTGGCGGCGGGCGTATCGACTCGCACATCAACAGCAATTTCGTGTACATCGCCGGGAAGGGCGTTGCCAACGAGGGCGCTTCGCGAGGGGTGTACTTGACCAAGGTGGATGCCACCACGCGCATGACAGTCGGTGAGGTTTGGGTTTCCGACACCTTTATCGCCACCCCGGACCGTGTGAACGTGTGCGTGGACTCGGATGACACCGTGTTTGTGTGCTGGTCGGACACCACGAACACCGGAAAGCGCCAGATCATCGGGAGGGCGTATGACTCGAACCTGGTTCCGCTGACCGATGCCTTCCTGTGCTTCAGCAACAGCGATTTGGACGGCACCGATCCGGATGGCTTCGCGATCAAGCACCCGTCGTGCTCGATCTCCAACAAGCGCATCCTGGTCACCGGGCGCGTGGACAACGACACGGGCGGCGTGCCGAACCTGGGCCTGCTGTCGAATGCCCACCTCGCCACCGTCATTCGTTTGGTGGAGCTGCCGACGCTGGATGTCAAGAACTGGAACATAAACCAGTAATGCATTCCTCGGCGATCCATCGCTGAGAATCGAAAGGGCCGGTGGAAACACCGGCCCTTTTCTTTTCGTTGTCCGGGGGCGCGAGAAGGGATTCTCGGACCCTGTCGAACTCTTGGCGCCAACACTCAAGCTCCGAACACCCCCAAGTGCCTCGCCAGGTGCCCGGAAAGCACTTCGGCATATTCCTCGCCGTGGTCCGAGACAATCGCCTTGATCTGTCCCGCGAGTCCCGCCTGCTCGGAGAGAATCACCCCAAAGCAGACATGCAGGATTTGCCGAGCCGCATCCGACTCCGGCGATGCGAGAAATCGAGACTCCAGTTCGCTGTCCGGGACTTGTCCGGTGTCGGGGAGGTCCGCCAGGGTCGCGTCGATGTGGTACGAGGCGCGCTGCTCCTCGAACACCTCGCCGCACTTTCGCGCGATCTTTCGGAACAGGTCCGGGGCCTTTCGCGCCACCACCCGCAGCGCCTCCAAGTAGCTGGTCCCGGAGGTCTTGAGGTGGATCGGCCCCAGGGACTCGCGCGCTATCACTGGATAGAGCGAGAATTTATCCGAGCCGGAGTGGACGGAGACCTTGTAGGGACCCTCCTCGCGCGCGATCTCGGAGTGAATCCGGAATTGCTCCGCGAAAACCTGAAGATCGCCGATGTAGTCCACCGCCTTCTGGAACTCCCCAACAAAACGGGGCGCCAGCGAGGTGATCCGAACCCCCAAACGCGCGAGCTCGCGGGCGATGACCCGGTGGGCGAGAGGAGTGGTGGGGGTGGAGGTTTCATCCACCGAAACCTCGAGGTCGAAGGGAACCGGGTCTGTCCATCGGGACATGAGAAAGTTGTATAGCTCCGCCACTCGATGAACTGCCGCGCCATAGACCAAGGCAATGCGCATGAGGGTGGTTTGAACCTCTTCAGGCGCGAGAAGGGATTCTCGCGCCAGCGCTTGGGGTGTTTCACGCGCCAGTCCCACTGGGCCGTGAATCCCTTCTCGGTCCAGGGCGGAATGCCGCTCCACAAACCCCTGATACCGCGAGGACTCGCTCCGGACCAGCTCCACATAGGCGCTCCGGACTCGCTCCTCGCTCCAACCCTCCGCCTCCTCGCGGATGAGCGCCGAGGGATCGAGGGTGAAGAAGGTGAACCCGGCTTCCAGGCACGCGGCAATCTGCTCCTCGGATTTCATGTGGTCGGCATCCGCGCCCCAAGGGTGGCGGTAGTCGGCTTCCTCAACCGCCCGCGCGGCATCCAACATGACCGCGGCCGGGCTTCGACCGATGCGTTCCATTTCGCGCCCGGACTGCTGCGCGAACAGCGGGGTGACTCGCGCCTCGAGGCCCACGCAACAATGCGCGCGGATGTGCCCGGGAGTGGCCAATCCCAGACGGTCCCCATAGCCCATCGAGGGGGAAAGTTCGCACGGCCGGGGGCGTGTCCAAGGCTTTGCCTCCCAGAGGGCATGAAGTTGCTGGAGCAGTTTGGGGTCATTCGGCGGGATCGGCATGCAAGTTCTCCTATGCGGGATCATGTCACCGAGCACGTGTCCGTGGCAACGTGGCTTTACAGGCGCGACTGATCCGGGTACAGAGACCCAAGTGGGGTCTCGAGGTCCGGAGGTTGGTGAACCGATGCGGGAACGAGTGGCGCTGCGTGATGGACGAGAGCTGAAGATTGAGGTTCTGAGGACAGTTCCCGAGGGGCGGGCGACCGATATCCTCGAGTTTCTCGGCCACAAGGGGCGCCCATACCTGCGCCACTTCCAGGACTACTTCGACCATGGATCGCGCGGGGCCATCGAGGGGCTGGAGTGGCGGTTTTACCTCGGGAGCCACGAGGGGAAGCTGATCGGGAACATCTGCACGTGGGAATACCGCGGCTTGGGAATCCTGGGGCATGTGTTCACTCATCCCGCCTGGAGACGTCGGGGAGTGGCAAACCATCTGCTCGAATTCCAGGACTCCGATTTCCGAATGCGCGGCGGGAGAGTGATGGTGCTCGGCTTCGGAAAGGATCCGAGGCCGCGGCGCCTGTACCAATTGCATGGCTTTGAGGATGTCCCGGATTGCCCCGGGGCGATGGTGAGGGCGAGGACCGAAAGCCTGGTGGACCGGCTCTTCCGGGGCAAATCGGTCCGTCTGTCGGCGCTCAGTTGGCGTCACTGGCCAAGCGCGTGCCTGCTCTTCCTGATGGCGCATCCCGCCTATGTCCGCTGCGCGGGGCTGGATGTGTATGGCCCGCGGCTGGTGGAAGGGCCGATTGTCCACCACTTCCCCGCCCTGTGGAGCCTGCCCCCAAGATACCGCGACCGAGTGGAGGTCTTGGAGACCCGCGCGGGAACCTGCGTGGCTTGGGCCAGCCAGATGCGCGACCCCAATTGGGGTGGAACCTCGAAGCGCCGAGTGTTCGACCTTTTCTTCCATCCTCGGTTTCGCAAGCAAGCCGAGCGCTTGGTGGAGCGGTTCGTGCTGCCGAGGGGAACGGTGGCCTATTCCACCCCGGAGGACCCCAAGAACGAGATTCTCGAGGAGGCGGGCTTCCGGGAGCTGGCCTCGCTCAAGAATTGCTTGAGCGGGGGAGAGACCCTGCTCATCCTCGAGCGCTGAGCGATCGATGGTTGTGACTCAATCTCCCAGGAATGGAGACCCAGATGAAATCCCTGCTTCTGCTGTTTCCGCTGATCGGCGCGCCCTCGGAGGATTCGCTTGGAACCCATGGCTTCGCCGACTCAAACGGAGTCAAGATTCACTATGTCACTCGCGGGGAGGGACCGCTGGTCATTCTGATCCATGGATTCCCGGATTACTGGTACACCTGGAGGAATCAGATGCCCGCCCTCTCGGAGCGATTTCAGGCCGTGGCGGTGGATCTGCGAGGTTATAACGAAAGCGACAAGCCCGAGGGGATCGAGAATTACACCACCGAGAAGCTGGTTGGAGACATGCGCGCGGTGATTCGCCATGTCGGGCGCGAGAAGGCCATTGTGGTCGGGCACGATTGGGGCGGGATGATCGCCTGGAATCTGGCGATGAGTCATCCGGAGACGGTGGAGCGCCTGGTGATCCTCAACCTCCCCCATCCGAAGGGGTTTTTGCGGGAGCTCGCCGGCAACCCGGAGCAGCGGAAGAACAGCCAGTACGCGCGTGACTTCCAAAAGCCGGAAGCCGCCGCGCTGCTTTCCCCGGAGATACTGGCGCGCTGGGTGGAGGACCGCGAGGCGCGCGCGAGGTATGTGGAGGCGTTCAAACGCTCCAGCATGGAGGGGATGCTGAACTATTACAAGGCGAATTATCCGCGCGAGCCTTACGATTACGATGAAAGCCGGGAGTTTCCTCGGGTCGATTGCCCGGTGTTGATGTTTCACGGTCTCAAGGACAAGTATCTGCTGTCGGACGCCCTATCAGGGACATGGGACTGGCTCGCGCGGGACCTGACGCTGGTGACCATCCCGGAGGCCGGGCATTTCGTTCAGCACGACGCGGCGGAGCTGGTGACTAAGAGAATGATGGGGTGGCTGGGTGAGTGAGTTGGATTGAGAGGATTCCATGAAAATCATCATCATCGGAGGGGGGCCGGCGGGCCTGTCGAGCGCGGATCACCTCGCGCGCGGAGGGCACGAGGTCGTGGTGTTTGAGAAGGGGCCGGTGGGCGGGAACATCTCGCGTTACCCGACCTACATGACCTGGTTTTCCACTCGCGAGCTCCTGGAGCTGGGAGGGCTTCCCCTGACCATTCCCCAGGACAAACCGACCCGCCGGGACTACATGATCTACCTCCTGCGCTTTGTCGAGCACGCGCGCTTGGATGTCCGCACGTACCACGAGGTTCTATCTGTCACTGGCGGTCGCGGGGGGTTTCGCGTTCAGGGAAGAGCTCTGAACGGGCGTGAGTTCGAGGAGCAAGGCGAGATCGTGGTCTTGGCCACCGGCGCCTACGACCACCCCCAAAGGCTGGGCGTCCCAGGCGAGGACCTCCCCAAGGTCTCCCACTACTACACCGAGCCGCTGCCTTATCACGGGAGAAAGGTCTTGGTGGTTGGGGGACGAGGCTCGGCGGTGGAGGCGGCGCTGGAGCTTTGGAGGAACGGCGCGCGAGTCTCTCTCTCCTACCGTCGGGAGATTTTCCCCGATTCCCTCAAATACTGGCTCCGTCCGGACATCGAGAACCGGATCAGGGCGGGCGAGATTCAGGCCTACATGCCGAGTCATGTGGTCTCGATTGAACCGGAGACCGTGACCCTGGAGCATCGCGGCAAGGAAGTGTCGTTGTCGAATGATTTTGTGTTGGCCCTTACCGGCTACGAACCCGACACCAGCTTCCTGGAGAAGCTCGGCGTCCGCTTTGATCCGGAATCCAAGAAGCCGGAGATCGATCCGGAAACCTATGAGTCGAATGTTCCGGGGATCTACATTGTCGGGGTGATGCAGGCGGGAAACATCTCCAGCGAGATTTTTATCGAGAACTCGCGCCGGCACGGGGAGGTTTTGGCGCGGGCGCTGGCCAAACCAAACGGGACAAGTGGGGAGACGGGCTGAGCCTCCGCCTCCGCGCTCACCACACTCGAACATCCGGCATGCGGACCAGGACCTCCGCGCGCAAGTTTTCCTCGGCCCAATCCCGAAGCGCGGCTTGGGATGGAAGCGCCGGAGCCTTCACCGTCAGGTCCCCCTCAAGCAGCCGCTGGATGAAGGACTTGGGTTTGGGGTAGACCCTGAGGGGATAGTCCTTGTCCGGATCGAGACCCGCCTTTTCCTTGGCCAGTACGAGCGCCTCATCGAATCCCCCGATTCGATCAACCAAGCCCCGGTCCAAGGCATCCCGACCGCTCCAGATGCGCCCGCGCGCCACGGTCTCGATCTCCTCCGGTGTTCGACCACGACCATCGGCGACCTTGGTCTTGAAGGAATCATAGAGCGTTCCCATCACCCCCTCGACCAATTTCCTCCGTTCCGGATCAAGAGGCGCGGTCCCAAAAAGGTCCGCCAAGGGCGCGGTTGTGATTTTGTCCACATTCATCCCGATCCAATCCATGAATCCGTTCATGTTGAACTTGGTGAAAACCACTCCGATTGAGCCGGTGATCGTGGTGGTCGCGGCCACAATCGCGTCGGCGTCCATGGAAATCCAGTAGCCCCCCGATCCCGCCACGGAGGACATGGAAACCACCACGGGCTTTCCCTTGTCCCGCGCGCGACGGATTTCACGCCGGATAACATCGGACCCGACCGCGGACCCCCCCGGGCTGTTCACCCGGAAGATAATCGCCTTGACCTTCTTGTCCTCCGCGGCCTTGCGAATGTGGCCGGCCAGTTCCGGACCGACGATCATCTGACCCATCCCGAAGAACTCGCCTTCCCCAAGGGACAGGATCGGGCCCTCTCCAAACACGACCGCGATGGTTTCGCTCGCGCCGCGCGGGCCTTTCTTGAGGGACCTCAGGTATTTCGACAGCGTGATCCCTTCGTACTCCTTGGCACCTGAAACCTCACGGAGCGCCTCGTTCACCTCATCCACATATCCGAGCCGATCAACCAAGCCCGCGTCCTTGAATTCCCTGGCCGAGGCCATGCCGCGCGCGAGGAAGGCGGCAAGGCTTTCCGGCGTGACTCCGGCCCGCCGCTCGGAGACCCGTCCCTTGAAGCGCAGGTCGATGTCCTCCAGCACCGCCGTGAGCGCCTCGCGCATGTGCGGGCTCATCTCCCGGTTGGCGAAGGGCTCCCCCGCGCTCTTGTATTCCTTGAACATGATGACTTCCGGCTCGATGCCCAGCTTTTCAAGGCTGCCGCGCCAGAAGCTCACCTCGGCCGCGAGGCCGTTGACCAGGGTGAATGCATCCGGGGTGATCCAGAGCGGGTCTCCGCCGGTTCCCACAAAGTAGTCCAGGTCCTCGACCATATCCGCTGGAAAGAGGGTATGGACCGGTTTGCCGGAGGAGCGAAAACGGTCGAACTCGGCCAAGATCTCCTCGGCGGCGCCCCAGCCGGTAGCAAGCGGCTCCACTGTCAGTCGAATCCCGGAGATGTTCCGGTCCTCCGCCGCCGCGCGAAGTCCGCGACGCAAATCCCAGAGTGAAGTCCGAGAGTCCCCGGAAAGCTCCGAAAGAAGATCATCCTTGGGGCCCTCCGAAAGACCTCCAGATAGCCTGACCTCCAGAATCGAACCTGGCTTCACCTCCACTCCTCCGCCAAAGAGTGACAGCAGGGCGAATAGGCTGCCCCCGAATACGAGGGCGACGATGACAAGAAGCACAATCAGGTTTCGGAGCCGGCGCCGCTTGGGTCGTGGTTTATCTTCAGACATGGTGGAAATCCTCCCAGGCCATAGCGAGACAACGTCTATTCCTATATTCTACTCCTCCGCAAGAGGCGAAGATAATCCCATTCCAGGCCCACCGAGGGCCGCGGAGAGCTCGACTGTGAACGAGGGGAGGATGGCGGATGCGAATTGAGATTGATTTCGGCTCCTCCAGCGGGAATCTCCGCCGCGCGGTTTTGGTCACGCTCCCGGTGGTTGCGATCGCCGCGTGCTTGTGGTTCTTCGGGGGCCCGATCCTGGAAACCTGCTCCCCGTTCGCGTTGGCGTTTGTTCTCGCTTACCTCCTGAGTCCGGTGGTGGACTGGATCGCCGGGGAGAGGCGCGGGCGGCTTCGAATCCATCGCGCCCTGGCGATTCTACTCCTCTACCTGGGCGTGGGACTCTCCATCCCCATGGTGCTCGCGGCGATTCTTCCGAGAATCTTCGCCGAGGGCGCCGAATTCGGAAGAAAGGTCTCCCGTGATTATCTCCCCGCGTTAGGCGCTGAGTTGCGCCCACGTCTCGAGTACTGGTTCTCCGCAAAATCGCTTCTGGAAAACGGAGACTTCACCGAGTGGAACGAGGGCCTTCCCATCGATTGGGAGGCCTCTGAGGACGCGAGATGTTTCCCCCTGGATGAGGATCCCCCCTCGGGACTTCGAGTTTCCCCCGCGGTCGAGGAGCAGGCTTGGGTGCTGAGTCAGAACCTCGCGGAGCTCCCCTCGGATTCCACTTTCACGCTCGCCGTGGTGGTCCGCGAGGCCACGTCCGAGGTGCATGGCTGGACAGTCGCGCTCACCAGTGATCAATCCGCGGCGACGTCCTTTGCGTGGCGGTCTCCGATTCCCCCGGCGGGAGGGCTTCGCGAGAGCGTGTACATCCCGGCGGAAGTGGAGCGCGCGTTGTTCTCCCTGGAGGCGGAGCCTGGAGCGGGCGAGATTCGGCTCGAATCGGTGGCGCTGCTTCAGCCCCCACCGCTCCCCTTTTTCCAGCCCGGGTACTGGACTGGCGTGTACGAAGAGTACCGCCACCTCCTGACATGGTCGAACTTGTCCACGGTGTTCACTTACGGCGCCAAAGGCGCGGGGATGGTGGCGGGGGGCGCGGGCGGGGCCTGGGCATGGCTTTCCGCGCGCGTGGGCGGCTTGGTTTCGCTCGCCGTGTATGTGGCGCTTCTCTGCGTAATCCTGTTTTACATGCTTCTTGATTTCACGGCCTTCAAGCAGGGATGTTTGGAGGTCATTCCCGAAAAGTGGAGACCTCGGGCGGTCGGTTTCGCAAGCGAACTGGATCGTCAGCTGGGGGGCTTCATTCGTGGGCAGGCGATGGTGTGCCTCTCGGTGGGGCTGATGGTGACTTTCTTCCTGCTCATCCTGCGCGTGCCGTTCGCGATCCCAATCGGGATCGCCGCAGGGTGCTTCAACTTCATCCCGTACCTCGGCCCGGCGATGGGGATGATTCCCGCAGTCACGCTCACTCTGCTTGAGTTCTTCGATCCCGAGACAACGGCCAACTGGGTGTTGGTCAAACTTCTCCTGGTGCTGGGGAGTTTCATGGTGGTGCAAGCCGCCGACGGGCTTCTTATCAGCCCCAAGGTCATGGCCAAAACCGTTGATGTTTCCCCGCTGGTGGTGATGGCGGCGCTGATGCTCGGGGGAGGGATCGCGGGAGTAACCGGGATGGTGCTGGCGATTCCGATGTACTGTTTGTTGCGGGTGCTGGTGGGGGAGTATCGCAGGGAGATCCGGGATGAAGCCGGTAGCGCGGGGCCTGAATCGTAGCCGCGGCAACCGACCAAGCAAAACACAAACAGGGCGGACTCGCGGGCCGAGCTTCCGGCCAGGCGAAACCGCCCTGTCCCCCTAAATCCGTTTCAGAGAAACGTCAAACGTCGAGATTCAGATTCTTGGTCTTGCCCCGAGTGAGCGAACGCAGAGCCCGCGTGCTGACGAGCACGCGCACCTTCTTGCCGTTGATCATCACTCGCTTCTTCTGAAGGTTCGGCTTAAACCGCCGACTTGTCACATTGTGAGCGTGACTGACATCCCGTCCCGCCACGACTTTCTTTCCGGTCAGAGCGCAAACTCTCGGCATGATACTCCTCAAACTCCTCAAAGTCGCTAGAATCCATGAGACTATACCGAGGGAAGGCCCCCTGTTCAAGGCCTGTTGACCATCCATGCGCTGTCCTTACTGCTCCGCCGACAATGACCACGTGATCGATTCCCGCTCGATGCCGGATGGTTCCGCGATTCGACGCCGCCGGGAATGCCTGGCCTGCCACCGTCGCTTCACCACCTATGAGCATGTCGATGAGATCGCGTTGATGATCATCAAGAAGGACGGACGGCGCGAGCCTTACAATCGAGAGAAGATCGCGGCCGGAATCCGCACCGCGTGCCAGAAACGACCTATCAGCGAGGACAAGATCCAGGAGGTGACCGGGTCCATTGAGCAGTGGGTTTTCAGCCAGCCGGAGAAGGAGGTGGAGAGCCACAAGGTCGGGGAGCTGGTGATGGAGACCTTGCGACACCTCGACCAAGTGGCCTATGTCCGCTTCGCCTCGGTTTACCGTTCGTTCAAGGATGTGAACGAGTTCATGTCCGAGCTCTCACGCCTCTTGGAGCATCCCCAACGGATCCGGAAAGAGGTCAAGGGGCGAAGGGGGACACGGGGCCGGAAGTGATTCCGCGGGGCGCTCATTCGGGTTCACCGTCCGATGCCGCATGGGCTGCGGCGCGCAGCGCCCCACGATGGGACAGCCACGATGGAGCATCTCTGGATCAAGGACCTTCTGGTCATTCTACTCGCGGGCTTCGCGGCCGGGGCGATCTGCAAACGGCTCGGCGTGTCGCTGCTTGTAGGATATCTGGTGGTCGGGGCGCTGATCGGACCGGGCGCGCTCGGTTGGGTCCACGATGATTCCAATCAGATCGAATCCTTCGCGACCGTGGGGGTCCTGCTGCTGCTCTTTTCGGTGGGACTTGAGTTCACGCTTGAGGACTTCGGTAAAATCCTGCGCCCACTCCTTGTGGGCGGAAGTGTTTTCACGGTCGGGTGCGCGATTCCGGCTTACGCGACCCTGAGGTGGCTTGGGCTTCCCTCAAGCGCGGCGCTGCTTCTCGCGGTGGCGTTTTCGTTCAGTTCCACCGTCCTGGTCTACAAAGCGCTCGCGGAGTGGGGACAGGTGGCGACTCCGCATGGCACCCGCGCGATGGGAATTGTGGTTTTTCAGGACATCGCCATGGTCCCCTTCCTGCTCTTCATCCCCCTGCTCGCCGGCGCCGGGGATGCTCCCGCCGCGATGGCGCTTCTCAAACTGCTCGTCACCTCGGCGGTCCTCGTGCTCTCCGTGTTCGGGCTGCGCTGGACAGTCGGGCGATGGCTGGTGGGAATGCTTGTGGACTTCAAGAGCCCTGAGTTGGTGGTCCTTTTCACCCTGGTCGTGATCGCCGGGACCGCGTTTGTATCCCACCTCTTGGGGCTGCCGCCCCCATTGGGGGCTTTCCTCGCCGGGATGGTGCTGAGCGGCAACCGGCTCACGAGCCAGATTGACGCCCTCGCGCTTCCCTTTCGGGAGTCCTTTTCGGCGGTGTTCTTCATCAGCCTTGGATTGCTGCTCGACCCGGGAATCTACATCAGGGAATGGAGGGGGCTGCTGCCGTTGCTCATCGCCACGCTGGCGCTCAAAACCCTTGTCGGGGCGGCCTCGATGCGAGTCACCGGGGTTTCTTGGAAGGCCGGATTGGGAATGGGTCTCGGGATATCTCAGCTTGGCGAGTTCTCCTTTGTCCTGGCGCTGGAGGGTGTCCGTTCGGGGATTCTGTCCGCCGACGCCTATGGGTGGTTCCTGGCCGTGGCCATCGGCAGCCTGGTGGTCACCCCTCAACTCCTCAAGGTGGGATTGGGTTGGACCGCCCTGTCGAAGGAGAAGGACCGTGAGGGACATGTCCCGGTCCGAACGCTGCCTCCGGACATCCATGACGCGGTGGTGATCGGGGTCGGTCCGATTGGCCGCAAGGTCTTCTCGAAGCTCGAGGTGGATGGGTTCGACATGGCCCTGATCGACATGAGCCCGGTTAACCTTCACCCCTTCGCGCAACAGGGATTCCGGACCATCGCGGGCGACGCTCGCAATGAGGAAATTCTCCGTCGCGCGGAGGTGAATGAATGCGAGCTGATCGTGGTTTGCGTGCCGGATGACCCAATCGCGATTCAGGTGATCAAGGCGGTTCGGTTGCTCAACCCCAAGGCCCCGATTCTCGCGCGCTGCCGCTACATGGGAAACGCCAATCTCCTGCGCGCCGCGGGCGCGACCGAGGTGGTGGTGGACGAACGCGAGACCACCACCGCGATAATCCGCGCGCTCTCTCGGGTGGAGGAGCCGGATTAGGGGAAACTCGGTTGTGTGATAACATGCGATCCATGAAAAACCTCTTGCCCGCATATGGGCGTTTGTTGGCCCTCTGCCTCGCGGTCACTGCCGCTTTGGGCCAGGAAGCCCCGCGTCTGCTCCCCGACCGAGGACTGGCCGGAATCCGGCAGCAGCTGCTCGAGATTGGGACGGACTTGCGCCTGATGTGCGTGGCTGCCCACCCGGATGACGAGGACAGCGAGACTTTGGCCTACTACAACCGTGGGCGCGGGGTCCGAACCTCCATTGTGTTGGCGAATTGGGGGGAAGGGGGACAGAACGAGATAGGGTCGGAGCTCTACGAGGAGCTCGGGGCAATTCGCGCGAGGGAAACTCTAGCCGCGGCTGAACTCCTGGGCACTCGGGTCTACTGTCTGAACCAGAAGGACTTCGGATACTCCAAGACCATCGAGGAGACCTGGCGGTTCTGGCGGCGGGAGGTAGCGCTGGAGAGGCTGGTTCGTGTCCTCCGCACGGAGCGCCCCCATGTGGTCATCACCAATCACCGGGTGGGATCGGGGCATGGCAACCACCAAGCGATGGCGGAGCTCATCGCCGAGGCGATTCCACTTGCGGCCTCTCCCGAGGCCTACACCGCCCAGCTTGTGGAGGAGGGGCTTGTCCCCTGGCGAGTGGAGCGTTTTTTCCAGCAGGCGCGCCACCATGAGGGCCTGCCTGGGGAGGATTACGATGTTGCCATCCGGGTCGCGGATCCGGACCCGATTCGCGGACTCACTTTCCAGGAAATTGCCGCCGAGGCGCTTAACCGGCACCGCTCACAAGGCATCAAAGGGGTCTGGGGCCGGGTCAACGCCGCGCGCGAACAATCCCCGGTGAATGCTTTCCGATTGGTCGTGGGAGATCGGCCTGAGGGGAAGCTGCGGGACCTTTTTGAGGGGATGGCTGGGGCTTGGTGGCTGGATGGAAGCGCTACACCCTTCAAGGACTTAGGGCCTGCTGAGGCTGCAACGGCGTCTGAGCGGCAATTCAACGCGGCTCTCCGGCGCGCGCTGTCAAACCTGCTCGTGGACCGCTTGAAGGTGGAAGCGAGTGTCTCCGAGGCCATCGCCTCGCTCTCCGCGCGGGCCGTTGAAGTGGATTCCGCCACCGAGTGGGAACGGTTCCCTCCGGAAGCGGTCCTCGGTGAGAAAGAGTTCTGGTCGGCGGAAGACATGGAGCGATACCAGCGCCAGGTCTTGGAGACCCTGGAATCGATCGGCGACAAGCAACGTCGATTGGAGCGAATCCTTGGTGACCTGTGGGTCATTCGCTTGGAGATTCGGAACGAGGGGAAGTCCCCCACGCCGGGTGAGGTGTCCGAGGTCATTCTGGAGGTTTCGAATCGAGGGGAGATCGATGTTGAGATTGAATCCCTACGCCTTGAAGCCCCGGTGGGGTGGACCGTGGAAGGGATCCGAGAAGAAGGGGCGGCGGACGCGCGGGCGACCCTCGCGCCGGGCGAGAAACACACTCGGCGCTTCCATGTCGGGGTGGCGCCCGAAGAGCCGCCCACTCTTCCAGCCGCCGAGTCGCTTTACCGGGCGCTCCGACCTTGGCCATCCAACCTCAGAGGCTTGGTCTTGCTCAAGCGAGCAGACCGATACGGCCGAGTCGAGGGCGAATATCGTTTGGAGATCGAGCCGGCCTGGGAGCTTCGTTTCCATCCGGCCGCGCCGCTCTTGCGCGCGGACCGAGTCGCGGAGACCTCACTCTCCCTGGAGGTGGTGAGACATGCTCGGGAGCCGAAAGACGCCACGGTTGCCGTGACTTTTCCGGATGGCCAAAGGCAAACCCTTCGTCTTTCCGGGAGTGAGATGCTTCAGGAGGCAGTCCCACTTGAATGGAAGCCCTCATCCTCCCTTGGGGTGGGAAAGCATTCGCTTGTGGCCACCCTGCTCGCGCCGGACGCGAGGATTGAATCCCGCGAAACCCTCGCGTTCGTCGATGTGGCTGTTCCTCCAGATTTGGTGGTGGGGATTATCCGGTCCTATGACACCACTCTCCCGGATGCCCTCTCGAAACTCGGGATCCCTCACGCCCTGATATCGGACGAAGATCTGGAAAGCGGAGACCTCACACGGTTCGGGACCATCCTGGTGGACATCCGAGGGTACTTGGAGCGACCCGCGCTGGCCAAGGCCAACAAGCGCCTGCTGGCCTTCGCGGAACAAGGGGGGCATCTGGTGGTCTTCTATCACAAGACCTTCGAATGGAATGACGCGGACCCGCCGTACGCTCCCTATCCGCTCCTGCTCTCAGGAGGACGAGTCACCGAGGAGGACGCTCCGGTCACGGTCCTCGCCCCGGGACACAGGTTCTTCCATTTCCCCAACGAGATCCGCGCGGATGACTGGGATGGATGGATTCAGGAGCGCGGACTCTATTTCCCCGACCGCTACTCTTCCGAATACACGGAGCTCGTGGCCCTTGGGGACAGCGGCTCGGAGCCGCTCAAGGGGGGAATTCTTTGGGCGAAGGCCGGCAAGGGGAGCTATGTTTACACTTCTCTGGCGTGGTATCGCCAGCTTCGCGGCCTGGTCCCTGGGGCTTATCGGCTCTTTGCCAACCTGATCACGCCCTAGTTCACGGCTCGTTCAGTCCTCCGCCCCGCCCTCCTCATCCTCCACGCGCTGGGGGATGTACCCCTTGGGTCGGAAGTACTTTCGTTCAGGGAAGATGTCGCTGCTCTTGTAGGGTCCGAACAGTCCGAGGAGTGTGGAGGTCTTGAAATACGAATCCCCATGCACCGGACCAATCCTCCAAAGCAGCTTTTCGGTCTTGGGGTGATAGCCGAAGAGCTGCATGCGGCAATACCCTTGCTGGTGGTTGGAGTTGAAGAGGGAGATTCCTCCCACGGGCGCGGGAACCTCCGGGTGAGTGGTGGCGATCAGGGGGATCCCGAAGTTTCCAATCCAAATGTCGCTCCCGACCGATTCCACGAGCGCCTTGACCACCACATCAGAACCCGTGACGCTCTCGACCAGCTTGGCCCCCTCGGCGGCGAGGTGACGTCGGATGCATTCCTGCACAAAGTCCTTTTCAAGCTCCTGGACAGCGCTCACTTTGAGCTTGACTCGTTTCCCGGCCAAGCGGTCCCAGCGAACATCCTCAAGCGCGCGCTCCACCGCCGCGGTCACCAGATACTGCTCCGTGGCGGTGCGCCCGTGCAGGCGACTCTCGATCGAGGTGCATCCGGAAAAGAACAGAACGGATAGGGCCAAAGCCTGAAAACGAAGGGAGCGCATGTCCCCTCAACCTAGCACAACCGCAAGCCGGTGGGGAACCGCGCGGCCCTCGGAGCGCGCGCCCGGAGCATGCTCGGAAGCGGCAACCGACTGTTAAGATTGGGCTTGCTAAAGGACTTGCCTTCAAGGACGAAAAAGGGTTGCCCGACGCGGTTCGGTGTGTTAACTTCCCCTAAGTTCAAAGAAACAAGCGGCTTGTGGATAACCTGTGCAAGGATCCCATTTTTAGGAAACCCAAGCCGACGGGTGGGGACAGGCCAAGGTCCCCGGGTTGTTGTGATTACGTTGGATTGACTGTAGTCGCGTACTTGAGGAGAAACGGTCGGACTTGGTTTGCGGCAAGCCCGACCCGCAGAGGGGTGCTGTCGGTTTAAGTCGCTCAAATTCTTCAACTTAAGCGACAGCAGCAACGGGTTGTACGGGTGATACTTGTACGGGTTTGTGTAGGAATTGCGGGTGAAGGCGACCCTTTTTGCCCGTGATTTCATCCCCATTTAGGGGCCCTGGCCCGAAGGATTTCCACCCATTCTCCCACCCGATGCCTCTGGTGGAGCCATCCACCCTCCCAAGGCCGCGCCTGTCTGTTGAAAAACTGTGAGTGAATGCGCCCGAAGACGGGTGATTTCTGAGGATTGGGAGGCGAGGCGGGCTGTTCCGAGTAAACCCATCAAGACGCCGACATCAGAGACCGCCTCGCGGAGGGGAGTGGGCGCCGTAGGGCCCGATGGCTCGCGAGGAACCCAGTGCGGGTTGGGATGGGACAGGAATCAAGCCGGGCTTTCTCTTTTCATGAAGCCGTCACACTCTGAGATTTGGCGGAACGTGGACCAGCTCCTGCGGGACAAACTCGATCCCGAGGACTATGAATCCTGGTTCAACAATCTCACGCTGGAATCGCTGGAGGGAAATCAGGCGGTTCTGCGCGTTCCCTCCATTTATCGACTCGACTGGATCGACCGCCACTATAAGATGTTCCTGTCCGACCTGTTTCGGAACGTGGTGGGGCAGGATGTGCGGATCGAGCTGCGAGTCAGTGAAGCGGGTTCGGAACCGACCCCGCAACCACCCGAGCCGGGGGAGTTTGTCACCGGAAGAACCCCGCCGCGGGCCTTCGGCCTTCCGCTCAATCCCAAGTATCGCTTCGACACCTTCGTGGTCGGGGATGGCAACCGGATGACGCACGCTTATGCGCGCGCGGTAGCCGAGAACCCTCCGGGCGAGGTTTACAACCCGCTTTACATCCACGGTGGAGTGGGGTTGGGGAAGACCCACCTGATGCAGGCCATCGGTCATGCCATCCTGGCTGCCGGCAAGGGGCTGCGTGTGGCTTACCTTGACGCCGAGGGGTTCGTGAACGAGTTCATTGTCGCGATCCAGAAGAAGAGCCGGAATGATTTCCAGGAGCGTTACCGCAACGTGGATGTCCTGCTGGTGGATGACATTCACTTCCTTGCCGGAAAGGACGCCACCCAGGAGGAGTTTTTCCACACCTTCAACTCGCTGTACAACAGCCGCAAGCAGATCGTGGTTTCCAGCGATTGTCCCCCCAAGGACCTTCCGCTAATCACCGAGCGGTTGCGGTCCCGTTTCGCGGGCGGGCTGATCACCGAGATTCAGTCCCCGGACCTGGAGACCCGTGAGGCGATTCTCCTTCTCAAATGCGAACAGGAGGGGATCGAGCTCCCGGGTGAGGTGATCCGCCTGATCGCCCAGCGGGTTCAGAGCAGCATCCGCGAGCTGGAGGGGGCGCTGGTGAAGCTCGCGGCGCACGCCCGCTACACCGGCAAGCCGGTTTCCCTGGAACAGACCCAATTCATCCTGCGAGATCTGGTCCAGGAGGACCCGACCGGAATCTCCATTGAGAAGATCCAGAAGCATGTCGCCGAGCATTTCCGGGTCAAAACCAGCGATATCCTCGGCTCGAAGCGCACCCGGTCCATCGCGGTTCCCCGTCGGATCGCGATGTATCTGAGCCGCGAGCTCACCAACCATTCGTATCCGGAGATCGGGGTGTTCTTCGGGAACAAGGACCACAGCACGGTGATTCACGCGGTGAAGAAGGTGGAGGCGGAAAAGAAAGAATCCGAGGAGTTCGCCAAGTTCATTGACCGCCTCAAACAGGAAATCCGCGGAATCGGGACATAGGCGCGCGTTTCCCCACACACCGCCGGGGGGAGACGTGTCATCCCGCCCCAGGTCCGCTATACTCCAATCGGCGCCGAGGAGGCGCCCTCCCGAGGTTTCATGAGCGAACGACAACCCAAACTCCAATCGTATTTTGAAAAAGGGGTCAAGGCGATGGGCGCCCAGGACTATGAGGGCGCCGCCGCGTGGTTCGCCGCCGTGGTTGAGATCGACCCCACGGACCGTGAAAGCCTGACACTCTACGAAAAGGCGCGGATGCTGGAGGCCCAAAAGGGCCTGAACTTATTCAAGCGCCTCCTCTACCAGATTGTGGGGGGCTTTCTTTACAGCCTGCAGATGAACAAGGCCGCCTCCCACTACCTTGGGGTCCTTTCCATGGACCGTCCGCACGATGCTCGTCTGGCCGGGATGTACGGAAAGACCCTGATGGCGATGGGGCAACCGGCGCTCGCCTCCCTGGCCTATCGCCGGGCGCTCAAGTTCCTGCCCAACAACAAGGGAATTCTCAAGGGGGCGGGTCCGGCCTTCGAGGCGATTGATGACCGCCCCAGCGCAATTGAGGTGTACCACCAGCTCTCGCGTCTTGAGCCGACCAAGGGGGAGTGGGGCCTCAAGGTGAAGAACTTGAGCGCGACCCACTATGGCGAGACCGGGGGAATCACCAACCTCAAACATGCTCGGGCCGAGGAGGAAAAGCGCGCGGCGGTTCAACAAACCATCGAGGGCAAGGAGGATCGCATCAAGGAGCTCTTGTCCGAATACAAATCATCGCCGGAGGAGAAGAAAACGCTGCTGCCGGAGATCGGGAGACTGCTGATGCAGATCGAGCGATACGACCAAGCCCTCGCGATCTGGACCCGAGTGCTCGAAACCGCGAAGGCGGATGCCGAGGCCGAGGCGGATGAGGGGGAGGAAGCGCTCGCGGATGAGGCCGACTCCTCCCATCGCCCAGCTCTCGCGGGGCGACTTTCCGAGGAGGCCAAACACTCCATCGCTGCGTGTCATGAGCGGAAAGGGCAGCTTGACAAGGCCGAGGAAGGGTATCTCTCCCTGTTCGAGGAGTACCCAACGGACGCTCGGTATTGCGACTGTGTCTACCAGGTCCGTCTGAAGCGCGTCGATATGGAGATCGCAGAGAACCCCACCGACACCGCGCTTGTGCAGAGGCGCGCGGAGCTCGAACGCGAACATCTTGAACGGAAAGTGGACATCTATCGTGAGCTGGTCGAAAAGCGACCGGGAGACCCGGACATCCTGATGACCTATGGCTCCGCCCTCCATCAGAAGGGGGACATCGACGAGGCCATTCCGGTGTACCAGAAGGCCTCGCAGAACCCCGCGCGAGCTTATCCGGCGCTGCGCCATCTGGGATGGCTCTTCATTCAGAAGGGGCAGATTCCCCTTGCCGTCGACACCTTCAAGCGCGCGCTCGAAAAGGCCCCCCCGGCGCGGACTCCGACCAGCGACATGAAGGATATTTGGTATGGGCTTGGGGAATGTTATTTCCGCCAGGGGGACCGAGCCAACGCGCGCGAATGGTGGAAGAACATCTACGAAAGCGACATCGAGTTCCGCGATATCAAGGAGCGCTATGAGAGCCTGATGGTCTAGCGGCCCTCACCCGCCCGGTCGAGCGCGGGGAGCGTGAACCCCATGAAATCCCCTCCCCCCCAGCCTCCAGACTCCATCACCGATCAGGAGGCTCAGGCGTTTCTCCGAGATGGCTTCCTGGTGCTGCGCGGGGTGATTCGGGACTCCGAACTCGCGGTTCTTCGCCGGGCGATGGATGGGCTTCTCGCCTACGGTCTTGAGCAGGTTCGCGACCATCCCGACTACGCCTACGGCCGGGGGCATCTCACCGGGCGTCCGATTCTCCACCGGGTCGAGTATGTGATCGACAAGACCGAGGAGGCGAAAGTCCTGCTCGGGCATCCTTACATCTTGCGATCGGTCGAGAAGCTCCAGGGCAAGGATTTCATCCCCACCTGGGATTCGCTGGTCATCAAGCTTCCGGGCGAGGGGATGCAGGTTCCGTGGCACCGTGACGCCGGAATGGAGTGCGTCGGAGACGCCCCAATCTTCAATGTCGATTTCTATCTCGACGAGGCCGACCTGGACACCTGTGTCTGGGTCTTTCCGGGAAGCCAGGGATGGACCGAAGAGCGGGTCTCCGAGATCACCAGCCGCGAGGGGTTCTCCACCGAGGGGGCAACCCCCGTCCCGATGCACCCTGGGGATGTCCTCCTCCACAACATCCTGCTTGTCCATGGCTCCCCCCCGAACACCTCGCACAAGCTGCGCCGGGTGATCTACTACGAGTTCCGCCCGGCGCATGTGGAGTTGGCCCTCGGCCCCCACACGCCCGCATACATCCCGCTCAAGCAAAAGGTCCTGCAAAGCTGTATCGAACGCCGTCTGGCATCCTCCCTCGCATCGGCGGAGAACCCGTATCATTACTCTCCGCCTCCCCCCTTCGAGGTTCATCGGACCCAAGGCGAGGAGCTCGTCACATACCGTTACCCCCACGAGGAATTCTGGCGCCGGTAAGGCGCATCACACGACCTCGCGCGATTCATGACGGAACGTCCCAAGCCGCATGGAACATTCAACAGATGCTTGTAGCGCCCCAAGAACCCGATAGGGATAGGAAAGGCGCAATCAGGCGCGCTCACCCTCTTCCCGTTCGATGTCTTCGGGTATGAGTCGTTTCCTGCGGGATAGGGATGAGGCTTCCCTCCTTTACCGGGGAACCCCTCTTGCCCGACAATTCCCTTCGCTTTTCGCGAGTTCTGTCGCTTCTGGCTCCGGCGAAGGAGGCACATGGCATGAAACGTTTCATGGTATTGTTTGGGGAGGTTCTTTTGCTACTCACGACAGTTTCTTCCCGCGGTGATTCAGCCGATTCCACTCAACTGATCCTCTTACCCGGCCCCCGTTCCGTTGTCGTCTCCGGCGGGGAGTATGTCATTCCAGCTGATGGAGTCTTCTCATTTCGAAATGTCCGGGAGGATATGGCGCACACGCTTGCGGACCATCTGCGCGCGTTCCTGCCGCGCAACGCCTCACCGCCGACAATTTTCCATGCGGATCCCAAGGCCATTCCGCGCGCTCAGGGTTATTCCCTGTCAGTCGCAGCTGACGGCATACGCATCAGCGCGCATGATGAGGCGGGTCTGTTCTATGGCCTCATGACTCTGCGGCAGATCGCGCGTCAATCGCCGCAAGGGAAACTCCCTTTCGTTCAAATCGAGGATTGGCCCGAGTTCCCCAATCGCGGAGTGCTTTTGGATGTAAGCCGCGACAAGGTTCCGGAGATGGAAACCCTGTACGCCCTGGTGGATCGTCTGTCGGAATGGAAGTGTAACCAGTTGCAGCTTTACACCGAGCACACTTTCGCATATCGCGATCATCCCATTGTCTGGCGGGATGCCTCGCCGATGACACCGGCGCAGGTGCGCGCGCTGGATGATTATTGCCGCGAACGCTTTGTGGAGTTTGTGCCCAATCAGAACTCCTTCGGCCACATGGATCGCTGGCTCAAGCACGAGCAGTACAAGCGCCTCGCGGAGATGCCCGAGGGCGGGTCCGATCTGTGCGGCGTCGATCCCGAGTGCGAGAATTTCATCGCGGGGCTCTACGCCGACCTGCTGCCGAACTTCTCCAGCCGTCATTTCAATGTCTGCTGCGATGAGACCTGGAGCCTGGGCAAAGGACGCAGCAAGGAAGCGGCGGATCAGAAGGGGGTGGGACGGGTCTATCTCGACTTCCTCCTCAAGATCCATGACCTCGTCGCGTCCCATGGACGCACCATGATGTTCTGGGGCGACATCATCATGCAACATCCCGAACTGATCCCGGAACTCCCCAAGGATGTCATCGCAATGGAATGGGGTTATGAGGCCGAGCACCCTTTCGCGGAGCATGGCAAGAAGTTTGCCGAGTCCGGGATCCCCTTCTATGTCTGCCCCGGAACATCCGCCTGGAACTCACTTGTCGGGCGCACCGACAATGCCATTCAGAACCTTCGCAATGCGGCCCAAAACGGGCTTGCCAACGGCGCGGTCGGATACCTGGTCACCGATTGGGGGGATGGCGGGCATTGGCAGCCGCTCCCGGTTTCGTACCTGGGCTATGCCTGCGGCGCCGCTTTCAGCTGGTCGTATGAGGCCAACCAGAAACTCGACATCCGGCGGGCGCTCGATGTCCATGCCTTCCAGGATTCGGCCGGAATCATGGGGCGACTGGCCTATGACTTGGGGAATGCCTATCAGAAAACGGGCGTTACGATCCCCAACAGCACCCTCTATTACATGCTCCTCCAGCATCGCACTGAAGGCCCCATCGCGGGCGCCGCGTTGGAACACTCCAGCACCGAGAGTCTGACCGTAACCATCCGACTCATCGATGACATCATGGGCAGCTTGCCGAACGCAAAGATGTCCGGCCCGGATGCCGAGACTGTCGAGCGCGAGTTCCGGATCGCGGCGGACCTGGCGCGCTTTGCCTGCCGACTCGGCATCAGTCGCATCGAGGCGGGCGGAGTGGGGACATCGGAGTTGCCCGCGGAAAAGAAGAAGGCTCTGGCCGCGGAGCTTGAGCCTCTCATTCCCGCGTTCCGTCAGGTGTGGCTGGAGCGCAATCGTTCGGGCGGGCTCAAGGACAGCGCGGGGCGCTTGGAAAACCTCTTGGCTGCATTGAAAAAGAGTTGAATGGATCCGTGAAGCAAACCGCCGTCACGACACCGCGGGTCGAGTTTCTCGGCCGGCTTCCCGGCGACACGGTTGCATTCGATTACAGGCTGGAGAGCGCATGCCTGAGGTGGGTCTCCACCACTCCGCCGGCAGCGGAACTCAGCCTTCCAGCGCGGCGAGAATCCCCTGGATGCACACTTTCCAGTTACGCTCGCGGCGGACCCAATCGAGCCCCGCGCGCCCCATTTCGACACGCCGATCCGGGTCCTCAAGGAGAGCGCCGATGGCTTGGATGAGGGCCTCCAGGTTATCGGGAGGAACCATCAGGCCGGTCTTTCCAGGGAGCATCGCCTCGGGAACCCCTCCGGATTCGGCGCCGATTGTGGGTTTGCCGCAAGCCGCCGCCTCCTGGAGCACCAAGCCCAGGCCTTCCACGCTGGGGCCATCCTGAATTGCGGGGAGGAGAAAGACATCACAGGCCTGATAGAAGAGGTGGAGCGCCTCCTCATCGGTTTTTCCCCAGAATCGAATATGGTCCTCAAGGTTCTCGCGTTTGGTCAGCTTCCGAAGCGCCTCCTCTTCGGGGCCTCGACCGACAATCCAGTACTCGATCCCCGGCCACCGGTCCCTCAGCGATTTCACCGCCTGAATGACCAGACGGTGCCGTTTCCGGGAAACCAGCCTCCCTACAGTGAGCAATATGGGACCTCCATCGAGAACCCCGAGCCTCTCGCCGGCCAGCCCTTCGGTCCGATCGGGCTGGAACCGGTCCAGGTCCACTCCCAGCGGACACAAGCGGACCTTTTCGGTCGGGACCCCGAATTCAATCACCTGGTCCCGAGTGAATCGGCTGATCGCAAGGATGGCGTGGGCCTCGCGATAAATCTCAAGGAGAACCCTCTTCCCCACGGACGAGGGTTTGGGGAGCTCGAACTTGAGAAACTCATACCCATAGGCAAACACTGAAAAGGGGGTCTCAATCCCTTGTTTGTGAACAAGCAGACCATAGGCGCCGCCAAAAGAGGGGTTGATGGCGAGCAGGTGATCCGACCGGCTGAGGACTTGGCGGCGGAAACCTCCGGTGGCGAGGAAGCCCGGAAGGAGCCGCGCCGGCCCGGCGTTGTAGCCGGGAAAACGGAAGACCGGGTAGTCCAGCGTCCGGTCATGGGTATCGGCATCGGGAAGTTTTGGGGCAAGGACGCCTGAGAGGCGCCCCGCGCGGTGGAGTTCCCGCGCGAGGTCCGTTGAGAGTCGCGATAGGCCGCCCTCGATGGGCGGGAAATCCGCCGTGGCGAGAGCGATTTTCAAATCTTGCTGAGAACGTACTGGTCGATGGCCTGCCGGTCGGCCTGGTCGATCTCGGTAAAGGAAATCGCGATGCCGTGCCGGTATTCACGTCCGGGAACTTCCTTCTCGATCCAGACCGCCTTGCCGATGGCGTGGATCGGTTTGTCCCGGACAGGGAGCGAGATCTGCATGTCGATCTGGCTCTTGAACAGAAGGAAGTCATCCACGACGCTCTCGCGCTGCTGGGTGAGGTGGGTGTCGAGCAGTTCGATAAAGACCCCGCCGGCGCTGATGTCTCGGGTGAACGCCTCGCGGTAGTTCATCCCCTTGATGGCGGCCGAGGATCCCACGAGCTTAAACTCGATGCGAACTCGGGCCTGGAGGCGGACATGTTGTCGAAGATTCTCGGGATTCGTCATCGGCCTGCTGACTTTCCTTGGAAATTACACCCCCCCCGGCCCCCGCCGTCCCAACAGCATGGCGACACGGTGGGCTTAAGCACGCTAGACTTAAGCCAGGAAGCCTAGCATGGGGAGCTTTCCCTGGACAAGGGAGAACCCCGGCCCGGGAACCCCGCGCACTTGCGATGGGCGGGTGGACGGAGGATACTGCGCGCTACGTCTGTCAGCGACCCAAACCAGTGATGAAACGAAAGAAATTCGCCTGCGTCGTGGGCGCTCGTCCGAACTTCATGAAGATGGCGCCCCTGATGGAGGCGTTGCGCCCATTTTCCGAGGAAGTCTCCGTCCAGCTGATCCACACAGGCCAGCACTACGATGAACGCCTATCCGGGCTGCTGTTCCGTCAGCTGGCCCTGCCTCAGCCGAACCTCTACCTGGGTGTGGGTTCGGGGAGTCATGCCCAGCAGACCGCGCGTGTCATGATGGCCTTTGAGGAGTACTGCCTGGAGGAGAAACCCGATCTAGTCCTGTTGGTCGGGGATGTGAACTCCACCCTGGCCTGCTGCCTGGTGGCCGCCAAGCTCCTGATTCCGGTTGCCCATGTGGAGGCGGGCCTGCGTAGCCGCGACCGCACCATGCCGGAGGAGATCAACCGAATCGTGGTGGATGCCCTGGCGGATATCTTGTTCACCACCTGCCGCGAGGCGGATGAGAACCTGATCCGCGAGGGAATTCCCAAGGAGAAGATTCACTTTGTGGGGAATGTGATGATCGATTCCCTCCGCAAATTCCTGCCTCAGGCCACCCCGCCCTCGGTCCTTTCAAGGCTTGAGGATCCGGGGCAATTCGGAGTGGTTACCCTCCATCGCCCGGCGAATGTGGACGATCCGACAACCTTGCGAGCGTTGGTGGGGAGCTTCATGGAGGTGTCCGCGAATCTCCCCCTGATTTTCCCTTGTCATCCTCGCACCCATCAGCGACTTCGGGAATTCGGATTCGAGGTGGATGATTCCCTGAGCGAGGATGGCTCGCGCTTGGGGGAGTCTCGGGTGTGGATGGTTCCGAGCTTGGGCTACCTGGAGTTCATCTATCTACTCGATAAGGCCAAGGTCGTGCTGACCGATTCCGGGGGTATTCAGGAGGAGGTGACCGTGCTGGGAACCCCCTGCCTCACCCTCCGTGAGAATACCGAACGACCGATCACCCTCGATGGCGGAATCAACACGTTGGTGGGACGTGATCCGGCGGTGATTCGCGAGGCCATGGAGCGTGTTCTCTCCAATGGCCCGGTCCAACCTCGCGTGCCCGAGAAATGGGATGGGGGATCCTCGACCGAAATCGCCCAGATCCTTGTCAATTGGGTGAGAAACGGACCAAACTGAAAGGCGACAGGAGGGACGCGATGGCCGGACCGCTCAAGCTGAAAAGCCCGCCGTACCTGAACATCGCCAACTTGGTGTCCCTCCTGCGGCTGGTGCTCCTGCCGGTCTTCTTCTATTTCCTTTTCTACTACATCAAGTGGCGCGGGAGCGGCGATGGGGATGGGGTCCTGGCCCATGTCTTCTATTTGCTGGCCCTCGTCACGGTTCCCGTCATCCTTTTTACGGACTATCTGGACGGCTGGCTGGCGCGTCGCTTTAAGCTGGTCAATCCCCTCGGCGCGTTCCTCGATCCGCTGGCGGACAAATTCTTCGCGTTCTTCGCCATCGCGCTTCTGGCCTGGGCGGAGGAACTGCCGGTCTGGCTCGCCATGGTGGTGTTCTTCAAGGAGCTCTTCATCCTGGTCGGTTGGGTGTTGCTCTTCATCCTGGGATACGACACGGAAATTTCACCCTGCGGAACAGGCAAGGCGGCGGCGGTCTGCCAAGGGGCGGTGGTCCTGGCCGCTTTACTCACCCTGCCGGGGCAGGAGGTCTTTTCCATCCCCGGAGTCCCGCTCCATGCACTGGCGCAGCTTATCAACCAGATGTGGTTCCACATCGTCACGGCGGCGCTGACCACTCTGGCCGGGGCCTTCTATGTGCTGGAGGGCCTGCAGCGCTCGCAGCGCATCCTTCCGGTGGAAGACGAAAAGGTGACAGTCCTTCAAGTGGGGGAAAGCGGTCAGGCCAAGGACCACTGAGCCCGCTCGGAGTCAGGCATCAAGCATCGCCGGATGACCGCCGCGCCCCCAAGGCTCGCAGGAAAGAGAGCACCCGCGCAAAGATCTCCTCCGATTCGGGACCATTGATGATGCCATGAGTTGTCCTGGCGAAAAACGCCGCTTCTCTGTGAGAGGAGCCCACGCCTCGCACAATTCGATAGGCGCTTTCGGGGTCCACGATCGGATCCTCGGTCCCTTGGACCACAAGGATCGGAACACGGATGTCCGGGAGGGACCGCTCAAGCATTTCCATGGCCTTTCCCAGTTCGGCCACACCGGAGACCGGGATGCGATCATAGTTGACCCGTGGGTTTTCAGGGGTATGGGAGATGAAGTCCCATCCCAAGCCGCCGCCGCCAAAGCGCTCCAGGAGCCAGTTGAAGGTGGCCACCGGCGAGGCGAACCGAGAGGCCGCGCTCTTCAGGTGCAGCGGTGTGTTGATGGCGAAGGCCGCTTGGACCTTGTTCCCCTTGCGCGCTGACGCGAGCAGCGCCAGACCGCCGCCGGTGGAAAAGCCCCCCACAATGATCCGGTCGGTGAGCGACTTAATGACCGCGTATCCCCGATTCAGCGACTCGTACCATTCCTCCCAGGGAGTCCTCGCCAAGTCTTCCGGAGAAGTCCCATGCCCGCGCAGTCGAACCCCATAGACCGCATAGCCGCCGCGAAACAGATACTCGGCGAGCGCGCGGACCTCCTGGGGCGCCGAGAGATACCCATGCACAAGGACCACCCCCGCGCGGGGACGCTTGGGAGAGAGCAGGAACGGCCGGCCCACCTTCGGCGGGGGGCTTTGAAGGGTGCGGTGGCGCGCGTAGTCCTCCTCGAAGAGGCGACAGTCCTCTTCCAGGAAGATCTCACGGATTTGCTCCGACAGGGATCGGGGATGAATTCGCGCAACCTCCGCGATGGTTCCGACAACGCGGGGTAGCGGTTCGATCTCGTTGGCGATCACTTCGGTGAGCTCGGTCATGCGCACTGCGTGAAAATCCGCTTTCCCCCGCACCAGGCCGAAGTTCTTCGTATACCCCTTGTGGTCACGCCTGAGCAGTCCCTCGCGAACACACAGATCGACAAAACTATGGAACTTGGGGCTGTAATCCTCGTACAGAATGTCCCGGTAGGTCCGCGCGAGCAGGGAGTGCACCCGCGGCGGGTTCATCGCCAGGATGCGGTGGGTGGAAAGGAAGATCCGATTGCGATACTGGCGCTCGGTGAAGCGGCGCGCGCGTTGGTGGCGGATCAGGGTGGCGAAGATGTGATCGTAGTTGAGGGTGGTGAGCCGATAGATTTCGCTCATGTGGTGGAGCATCAGTTGCCGCGCGGCGTCATTGAACGCGGATCTCGGGTTCTCCTCGAGCGCGGCGAGATCGCCTGGTCCACACGCCATGAGCTCGGCGTACTCGGGGGTCTCCAGGTACTTCCTCGCATCAATCGGCTCCCCCAAGGTGATGTCGATGTCGGTGTCCGCGGAGAGCAGGGTCCCCTCCAGAGAGAGTTCCTCCAAGGCTCTCGGTCCGAGGCCGGAGCTCCACGCCCGCGCGAGTCGAACAAACGGGTTTTCGCCCGCGCGCATGGGGAAGTAGGTGACATTCACCGGAACGATCACGGTCCGTTTGGACAACGCCTGCTCGAAGGAGGAAAGGTCGAAACGCTTGAGGACCTCTTCAAGACCCGCCTGAGAGGGAGCGTGCGCCAGGCAGCCGAGCTTGTGGCGGTAGAACTCGGCGCGCAGAGCCAGCGAGGCAGCCCCGGTGTGCGGAGGTCGTCGGATCCCCCGATGGAAGATCCGAAAAGCGCCGGCGGGATCCACCACCTTCTTGTCCTTCACCATCAGCCCCTCGGGAAAGATGATCCAGGGGTGGTCCCCACGCAGGAGCGATCGAACGATGATCTTGTCGCGGTCGGGGTCCTTGGTCGACACAGTCCCCATCGCCCGCATGTAGGCTCCAACCTTGCCCACAAACAGCCCTTCATCGGCCAATGACCAGACCTCCAGCCCGGTCGCCTTGTGGAGTTCATAGGGCAGGAAGATGGTCTCGAGGCGGGTGAAATGGTTTACCACGAAGAGGATCGACATCTCCGGAGTGAGGTCCGCAAGGCGATGGAGGCGGATATCGGCCTTGATCAGGCGAGTGGCCAGATCAAGGGCCCATTTGGTGGACTTGAACGCCAGCGCGGAGGACATGGGCGAGTAATCTACCCTTGGGGGCTACCCCTGCTCAACCCACTCAAGTGAAGCGCCCCACCTTGCGCCCCGCGGAGGCGGGAAATCGACAGCCGCTTGCTTACACGCGGGGGATGGCGGGCGCGAGTCTTAGGGCTTTTCTCACTTGAATGTAGCGCAGGAGGGACGCGCTTCGTCACGTCCCGCTGCCCCGTAAAACCAGCCACGACTGAGCATGACCCTCCGAGGCGGTCCACGCCAACATGAACCGCTCTAGACCTCGGGCAAAGTCTCCCAGGTGAGTCCGAGTTTCCTGGCGGCGTAACCGGCCTGATCCAGGCAATCGCCATACACCATGAGCCAGTGCGAATCCCGGACCTCGCGGAGCAGCTTTTTCCAGTTCCCCTCGACCTCCACATCCTGCTGCGAGCGGCAGATCTCATAAAAGGGGTTGCTCTCGATGGTCCCACGAAAACCGACCCACCGTCCGGTGGCGTATTCCGGGTCGATGAAGGTGACCACCGTGCCCTTGGGCATCTCCACCTTGGGCGCGGCCCCGAAATCGGACTCATAATGGGTGACGACCCGGACCGGTTCGTAGGTGGTCCCATCCAGTCGGCGCGGGCTGGTGCAGTGCGCGCAGGTGACCATCTTCTGGTGCGGAAAGGTGGAGTTGTGGAGAAACACCGGCCTTCCGGTGAGATGCCGCAGCAGAATGCCGGCCGGAATCACCACGAAGTCCGACTCGCAGAACGCCAGCAAACCTTCATCGTTGAGCAGGCTGAGGGTCAGGCAAGCGGTCGTTTGGGACATCGGGATGATGGTCCCCATGCAGCTCTTGATGGTGAACGCCTCGCACTCGCGCTCCTTCATCAGCTCCTTGAACAGGACATACAGCACAAAGGCGTTGACCACAAACCCGCGTTTGGTCTCCAAGCTGGTGTTCGGCAACGCGAGGTAGCGCTCGGTCCATTCCTCGGCGCGCGCCAGAAGTTCCTTGTCCTCGAGCATGGACTTCAGGCGAGGCTCAATCTCCTCGTAGGAGACATCCAGGATCTCGATCCCAAATCTCTCGCGCGCGATCTCAGGAGCTTTGGGGGCGTACTTCCCCCAAGCCCCACCCAGGGCCACGACCTTTTCTCCGAGCAGGTTCCGGACCGCATAAAGGGCCCGGAGCCTCCAGGCGAGCTCTCCCGGATCATCCACCACCACATCCTCAACGCTCGCCCTTCGAGTCTCCTCCGAGAGATCGGCGACTCCGGGATCGGGGTTGAGGTACTGAATGCTGAGCGCCTCGTACCAGTAGTACACCGGGCCCGAACGGTGGCGGACGAAGATCAGCGGGGTTCCCTTCCCCGCCAGACAGGCCTTGAGCAACGAACCCGAGCCGGTGGCCGGATAGACAATCACGGAGTCATGGTCTCCCGCGTGAATCTCGTCAACCTCCTCCACCGCTTTGACCTTGCGGACCGGCAGCGGCTCCAACGGGAAGTCGACGGTTGCCGCGAGCGCGCGTAACTCCTCGCTGATGCGCCGGGTCTCTTGCTCGGCTGCCTCCTCGGTTTGAACCCCACCCCAGGACTTCCACGAGGTCTCCGGTTTTGGGGTGGGAGTGGAATACATCAGGATCGGCTGCACTCGGAGGGGCCTTCCCACCACGCGAAAGGGAAGCTTGGGGTCCCACGCGAGCCCCTCGGGAAAAACGGTGGCGGAGGGGAAGAGCGCGCGCGGAAGTCCAACCACAGCCCCCGCGAACGCACCTCCGGCGATTCCGATGAAACCTCGACGACTCACTGGTGGATGATGCATGGCGCGCCTCCCGAGGAAATCTTGGAGGGTATTTGACGCGGCCTCTCCAGGCGGAGATGGCTCCGAAATCTCAACACAATAATGGTATCACAGTACCCTATTGTGTCAATTTCACGGCGGGTGAAAATCGAGGGATTGAGAAGCCTTCTTGAAAGAGTCAAGCTACAAAAGAACCGACTCAGCCGCGGCCCATGGAGGGTTGAGCAAAGCCCTCACGGCTTGACTGAGACGAATAATAGTATTATAGTTCCACTATTAGCATCCACGCTCCGAGGCTCGACCCGCCCCTAGCGAGATTGGAGGATTGTTCATGTCCCGCCCATTTGTGACACTCGATGGGACGGAGGCTGCGGCGTATGTGGCCTACCGCGCAAGTGAAGTCATTGCCATCTATCCCATCACCCCCTCTTCCCCGATGGGAGAGTTCTCCGACCAGTGGGCTTCGGAGAACAGACCCAACCTGTGGGGCACTGTTCCGCATGTGATGGAAATGCAGAGTGAAGCGGGCGCGGCGGGAGCCATTCACGGCGCCCTCCAAGCCGGGGCGCTGACCACAACCTTCACCTCCTCGCAGGGTCTCCTGTTGATGATCCCCAATCTGTACAAAATCGCTGGGGAGCTGACCCCGGCGGTCATACATGTCGCGGCGCGCTCGCTTGCGGCGCAGGCGCTTTCCATCTTTGGAGACCATTCGGATGTGATGTCGGTGCGGGGAACGGGGTTCGCGCTCCTTTCCTCGGGTTCGGTCCAGGAGGTGATGGATCTCGCGCTCGTGGCCCACGGAACCACGCTGGAGGCGCGTGTCCCCTTCATCCATTTCTTCGATGGCTTCCGGACTTCCCACGAGGTGGCCAAGGTTGAGACCCTCGCGGACGACGATCTCCGGGCTTTGATTGATGAGGGCTGCATCAGCGCCCATCGCGCCCGCGCGCTTTCACCGGACCATCCGGTGATCCGCGGCACCGCGCAGAACCCGGATGTGTATTTCCAGGCGCGCGAGTCGGTCAACCGCTTTTATCTCGCGATTCCGGAACTGGTGCAGAAGAAGATGGATCAATTCGCCGCGCGGGTGGGGCGTCAATATCATTTGTTTGATTACGCCGGACACCCACAAGCGGAGCGCGTGATCGTGATCCTCGGATCGGGTGGCGAAACGGTCGAGGAGACCGCGCGCTTCCTGGTGGAGAAAGGGGAGAAGGTGGGGTGTGTGCGAGTCCGCCTCTATCGGCCCTTCTCCATCGAACATTTCATGGAGGCGCTGCCCAAGACGGTGAAGGCCATCGCGGCGCTTGACAGAACCAAGGAGCCGGGAAGCCTGGGCGAGCCGCTGTATCAGGATGTGGTCACGGCGTTCGCGGAGTCCCTATCGAACGGCGCCTCCAAATTCGCGAGTCCGCCCAAGGTGATTGGGGGTCGCTACGGCCTCTCCTCCAAAGAGTTCACCCCGGCAATGGTCAATCGAGTTTTCGAGGAGCTCGCGCGAGAGAGGCCCAAGAACCACTTCACCGTTGGGATTGAGGATGATGTGACCCACACCAGTCTCGAATATGACCAGGATTTCTCGATCGAGGAGGCGGATGTGGTCCGGGCATTGTTTCACGGTCTCGGCTCGGACGGCACGGTGGGCGCGAACAAGAACTCGGTGAAGATCATCGGGGAGGAAACGCCCAACTACGCTCAAGGGTATTTCGTGTATGACTCCAAGAAATCCGGCGCGGTGACCGTGTCTCACCTGCGCTTCGGGCCGCGCGCGATCCGCGCTCCGTATTTGATCCGTGAGGCGAACTTCATCGCCTGTCACCAGTTCAACTTCCTGGAGCGCTATAACGTGTTGGAGGAGGCGGTCGAGGGGGCCGTGCTGCTGCTCAATAGCCCCTATAGCCCGGAGGAACTCTGGGATCACCTGCCGCGCCCGATTCAAGAGGAGATTCTCGCCAAAAAGGCGCGGGTTTTCACGATCGACGCTTACGATGTGGCGCGGCAGACGGGAATGGGCGGGCGCATCAACACCATCATGCAGACCTGCTTCTTCGCGATCAGCGGAGTGCTCCCGCGCGAGGAGGCCATCGCGGCGATCAAGCACTCGATTGAGAAGACCTACGGCAAAAAAGGGGAGAACATTGTTAAGAAGAATTTTGAGGCGGTCGACACCACGCTCGCGAACCTGCACGAGGCGCGAATTCCCGACCAGGTGAGCAGCCGCCGGGAGCGACCGCCGGTGGTTCCGGACGAGGCCCCCGATTTTGTGAAGCTCCTCACCGCGCCGCTACTCGCCGGGCACGGTGACCGCTTGCCGGTCAGCGCGCTCCCGGTGGATGGCACTTATCCAACCGGCACCACTCAGTGGGAGAAGCGGAACATCGCTCAGGAGATCCCGATCTGGGATCCGGAATGGTGTATCCAATGCGCGAAGTGCGCGCTGGTCTGCCCACACGCGGCGATACGGATGAAGGTCTACAACGCGGAGGCGTTGAGCGGCGCGCCCGAATCGTTCCGCTCGATGGACTGGCGGGGACCCGATTTCAAGGGCCTCAAGATGACCATCCAGACCGCTCCGGAAGATTGCACCGGGTGCGGGCTGTGCGTGGAGATCTGCCCGGCCAAGAACAAACGCGCCACCCAGTTCAAGGCCATCAACATGAAACCGCAGCTCCCGCTCCGCGAGCATGAGCGCGAGTCCTATCGCTTCTTCCTTTCGATTCCCGAGCTGGACCGCCGGGAGATCAAGGTGGAAACCATCAAAGGCTCGCAGATGTTGGAGCCGCTCTTCGAGTATTCCGGGGCCTGCGCGGGGTGTGGGGAAACGCCGTATCTCAAGCTACTCAGCCAGCTCTTCGGAGATCGCGCATTGATTGCCAACGCAACGGGATGTTCGTCCATCTACGGAGGGAACCTCCCGACCACTCCATGGGCCAAGAATGGCGATGGGCGCGGGCCGGCATGGTCCAACTCGCTGTTCGAGGATAACGCCGAATTCGGCCTGGGGTTTCGTCTGTGCATCGACAAGCTCGCGGAGCACGCCACGGAACTGGCGGACCGCCTGCGGGACCAGCTGGGGGAAGAGCTGGCGAGCGCCCTCATCGCGGCGGATCAGTCGGATGAATCCGGGATTCACGATCAACGCGAACGGGTAGCCGTTCTTAAGGAGCGTTTGGCGAAGATGGACGCTCCGGAGGCTAAGCGGCTCCTGGATATCGCGGATTACCTGGTGAAGAAGAGCGTGTGGATCGTGGGCGGCGACGGTTGGGCCTACGACATCGGCTATGGCGGATTGGATCAAGTCGTTTCGTCCAGTCGAAATGTCAACATCCTGGTTCTGGACACGGAGGTCTATTCCAACACGGGCGGTCAGGCCTCCAAGGCCACCCCGCGCGGCGCGGTCGCCAAGTTCGCGGCGGGCGGGAAATCCACCGCCAAGAAAGACTTGGGACTGATGGCGATGACCTATGGGACCGCGTATGTGGCCCAGATCGCGATGGGCGCGAACGACACCCAGGCCATTCGCGCCTTCATCGAGGCCGAGCGTTACAACGGCCCCTCGCTGATCATCGCCTACAGCCACTGTATCGCGCACGGGATCGACATGAGCAAGGGCATGGATTCCCAAAAGAAGGCGGTGCTTTGCGGACACTGGCCGCTCTATCGCTTCAACCCGGATCTCAAGTCCCAGGGTGAAAACCCGCTGACGCTGGATTACCATGAACCCAAGCTTCCGGTCGCGGAGTACGCGTATCAGGAAACGCGCTACAAGATGTTGACCAAGAGCAACCCGGACGCCGCCGCCCGGCTGATGGCGCTCGCCCAGGAGGACGCGCTCGAGACCTGGAGGCGTTACTCCACCCTGGCCGCGTCCTTCTCCCCCTCCGGCGGGAACGGAAAACCAAATTAGATCGGATCGCGCTTGCGAGGAGAAATCGAGATGGACCTTTCCACAACCTACATGGGCATCCCACTCAAGAGTCCGTTTGTCCCCTCGGCCTGCGGGCCGCTCTCGCGGGATGTGGGGATGGTTCGGGCGCTCGAGGACGCGGGCGCCTCCGCGATTGTGATGTATTCCCTTTTCGAGGAGCAGATCCAGCACGAGGCTCAGGAGCTTGATCATTTCCTCACGCGCTCCACGCATGCCTACGCCGAGGCGTTGACCTATTTCCCCGATCTCGACAACTACAACGCCGGTCCGGAGGAATACCTCGACCACCTCTGCCGGGTGAAACAGGCGGTGGATATCCCGGTGTTCGGCAGTCTGAACGGGATCTCGCCGGGAGGGTGGACCGCTTACGCCAAGAAGATGGAGCAAGCCGGGGCCGATGGAATCGAGCTGAACCTCTACTTCATCCCGGCGGACGCAAACCTCACCGGACGCGAAGTGGAACAGGCCTATGTGGACGTGCTCGCGGAGGTGAAGCGATCGGTCACGATCCCGGTCGCCATGAAGATCGGCCCGTTCTTCAGCTCCACCTTCGAGATGGCGAAACGGTTCGAAGCGGCCGGCGCGGACGCCCTGGTGTTGTTCAACCGCTTCTATCAGCCCGATATCGATCTTGAGGAGCTGGAGGTCAAGCCGAGTCTGATCCTCTCCTCCCCCTTCGAGATGCGTCTGCCGATGCGCTGGATCGCGATCCTGTACGGCAAAGTGAAGATGAGCCTGGGGGCCACTCGCGGCATTCATGACGCCCTGGCGGCGCTTAAGCTCCTGATGGTCGGCGCGGATGTCACCATGCTTTGCTCGGAACTTCTCCGGCACGGCCCCAGGCGCCTCACCGAGATCGAAATGGATATGCGCCGCTGGATGGAGGACCACGAATATGATTCGGTGGGGATGCTCAAGGGAAGCATGAGCCAGATCAATTGCGCCGAACCGGCCGCCTTTGAGCGCGCCAATTACATGAAGACCCTGCAAAGCTACGAACGCTACCGGGTGGCTTGAAGGAGGCCGCGATGATACTCCCGCCCGAAAAACAACCGATGCCCTCCGACGATAAGCGCTGGCGTCTGGTGGCCACCGCGATGCGCCGTCACGGCTACAAGTCCCATGGCCTGATCGAGTCCCTGCACTCGATCCAAGAGACTTTCGGGTATGTGAGCGAGGACGCCCTCAAGTTCACGGCCAAGATGTTGCGGGTCCCGCTTTCTCAGGCCTATGGGGTGGCCTCGTTCTATCACTATTTCAATCTCAAGCCACTGGGGCGCCACTCGTGCGTGGTGTGCCGCGGGACCGCTTGCCACATCAAAGGCTCGGCCCAAATCCTCTCCGATCTTGAACAGTTGTTCGCCGTGCGAGTGGGTGAAACCACCGAGGATGGGAGCCTCTCACTGCTTTCCGCGCAGTGCCTCGGCGCGTGTGGGATCGCGCCCGCGGTGGTGCTGGACGGAGTGGTTATGGGAAGGGCGGAGGCCGAATCGATAGTCCATCGGGTCGAGGAGGTGGTGGCCGCATGATCTTCGAGGAACTGGGCCACATCGAAGAGGCGGAGCTGGAAGCTCAGAGCCGGTTTGAGCGCCGCATCCATGTGTGCGCGGCGGCGGGTTGCCTGGCTTCCGGCGCGGACGCGGTCAAGGAGGCGCTTTCGGGGGAGCTGCAATCGACCGGGCTTGAAGAGCGTTGCCAGATGGTGGGAGTGGGCTGCATGGGGCTATGCTCGCGCGGTCCGCTGGTTTCGATCCAACCCGACAATGTGCTTCTGGCCCAGGTGAGGGCGAAGGACGCCAAGGAGGTTGTGGGGACGCTCGGAAAGAAGCCGCCCAAGCGCTTGGCCTGCCCCAGCGACCTTCCGTTCTTCAAGCGGCAACTCAAGGTCGTCCTTGAAAACATGGGGCGGATCGATCCGGAGCGGATCGAGGAGTATATCGCGGTGGGAGGATATTCCGCGCTTCACAAGGGCTTGACGGAAATGACTTCCCAAGAGGTCATCGACGAGGTGGTGAAGAGCGGTCTGCGGGGACGTGGGGGCGCGGGTTATCCCACCGGTCTCAAGTGGAGCCAACTCTCCAAGGAGAGCTCTCCGATCAAGTATGTGGTCTGCAACGCGGACGAGGGTGACCCCGGCGCCTTTATGGATCGGAGCGTGCTGGAGGGGGATCCGCACCGGGTTCTCGAGGGGATGATCCTGGCCGGGTACGCCACAGGCGCGACACAGGGGTTCATCTATGTCCGAGCCGAGTACCCGCTCGCGATCAAGCGCCTCAATCTCGCGATCAAACAGGCCAGTCGCCTGGGGCTCCTGGGCCACAACATCTGCGGGACTCCCGTCAGCTTCGGGGTCGAGGTGCGAGTGGGCGCGGGGGCGTTCGTGTGCGGGGAGGAAACCGCGCTGATGGCTTCGATCGAGGGCGGTCGCGGGACCCCCAGGCCGCGTCCTCCCTTCCCCACCCAATCGGGCATTTGGGGTCGTCCCACGATGATCAACAACGTGGAGACCTTCGCGAACATCCCGCCCATCATCCGCAACGGCGGCAAGTGGCTGGCGGAGATCGGAACGGAGAAGAGCAAGGGCACCAAGGTCTTTTCGCTCTCCGGCAAGGTGGTCAACACCGGCCTGATCGAGGTCCCGATGGGGATCACGCTCCGTGAAATCATCTTCGAGATCGGGGGTGGAATCCCCTTTGGAGGGAAGTTCAAGGCGGTCCAGACAGGGGGGCCATCCGGAGGGTGCGTGCCGGACAGCGGACTGGATGTTCCCGTCGATTACGAATCCCTCTCGCACCTCGGAACCATCATGGGTTCCGGCGGCATGGTGGTGATGGATGATTCGGCGAGCATGGTGGACGTGGCCAGGTTCTTCCTCGATTTCAGTCGTCATGAGTCCTGCGGTAAGTGCATTCCGTGCCGTGTGGGCACGGTGCAGATGCATGGCCTCTTGGACAAGATCGCCGCGAACCGGGCCACGAGCGAGGATTTGGCGATGCTGGAGGAACTCTGCGATCTGGTGCGCAAGACCAGCCTATGCGGTCTCGGCCAGACCGCGCCGACCCCGGTGGTCAGCACCTTGCGGCATTTCCGCGAGGAGTATTTGAGTCATTTGTCCGGCAAGGCTTGAGCTGGGCGCCGCGACAGGAGAAGGCTTCATGCCAACAAGCGTCAAGGTAAAAACCCTCAGGATCGATGGGCGCGATGTGAGCGCGCGCGAGGACCAGACCATCCTCGAGGTCGCGCGCGAAAACGACATCTGGATCCCGACCCTTTGCCATCTGGATGGGCTCTCCCCGGTCGGCGCGTGCCGGCTTTGCCTGGTTGAAATCAAAGGCTCCACCAAGCTCCTCCCGGCCTGTGTCACCGCGGTCGAGGAGGGGATGGAGGTCAGCACGCAGACGGAGGGCTTGGAGTCCTATCGGCGGATGATTCTCGAGTTGCTCTTTTCGGAGCGCAACCATGTGTGCTCCATCTGCAAGTCGAACGGGCATTGTGAAATGCAAACCTTGGCCCAACGCCTGGGCCTGACCCACATCCATTTCCCCTATCGCTATCCGAGCCTTCCCGTCGACCTTTCGCACGAGCTTTTCGGGATGGACCACAACCGCTGCATCCTTTGCACCCGGTGCGTCCGGGTGTGCGCGGAGATCGAGGGGGCGCATGTTTGGGATGTGATGGGACGGGGCGTGGATGCCCGCATCATTTGCGACCTGAACCAGCCCTGGGGGACCTCCGAGACCTGCACCAGCTGTGGAAAGTGCGTGCATGTCTGCCCGACCGGGGCCTTGTTCGAGCGTGGACGCTCCGCTTCGGAAATGGACAAGCGACCGGAGTTCCTGCCCTATCTCACTCTGATGAGGAGGGCCGGCGGTGAGTAAACCCACGTTCGCCACGATCTGGCTGGATGGTTGTTCGGGGTGTCACATGTCGTTTCTCGACATGGATGAACGCTTGGTGGAAATCCTTGATCAGGTGGACCTGGTCTACAGTCCGCTGGTGGATGTCAAGGAATACCCCGAAGTCGTGGACATTGCCCTAGTGGAAGGGGCGGTCAGCACCGATGAGGATCGCGCGAAGATCCGGAAGATACGCGCGCACACCAAGACTCTGATTTCCCTCGGGGATTGCGCGGTGACCTCGAATGTCCCCGCAATGAGGAATTACTTCCCGGTGGACTCGGTGATGAAGCGGGCTTATGTGGAGAACGCGGCTGGAGGCGGGGTGATTCCTGAGCGAGGATTGCCCAAACTCGACCCGCGCGTCTGCCCGGTCCATGAGGTGGTGCACGTGGACCTCTTCATTCCCGGTTGCCCCCCCTCGGCGGACACCATCCACGCGGCGCTCACGGAGCTTCTGGCGGGACGTAATCCCGACATCGCCGCCCTGACTCGCTTCGGGGCCTGAACGGAAAGAGTCGTCGCCATGTCGAAAACCATCGTCATCGACCCAGTCACCCGCATCGAGGGGCACGCGCGGATCACGCTCCATCTGGATGATCACGGTCAGGTCCATGACGCTCGGTTCCATGTCACTCAGTTCCGGGGCTTTGAGAAACTTTGCGAGGGGCGCACGTTCCGGGAGATGCCCTCGCTCATGGCCCGGATTTGTGGAATCTGTCCGGTCTCTCACTTGATCGCCTCGGCCAAGGCTTGTGACGCCCTGCTCGCGGTGCGGATTCCCGACGCCGCCGCGGACCTGCGCCGGGTGATGAATCTCGCGCAGATCGTTCAGTCCCACGCGCTCTCCTTCTTCCACCTGGCCTCGCCCGATTTGCTCCTGGGGATGGACGCCTCCCCCGCGGAGCGGAACATCGTGGGGGTCCTACGCGCGAACCCCGAGCTCGCCAAGGGCGGAATCCGTCTCCGACAGTATGGCCAGCAAGTCATCGAATGGCTCGGGGGCAAGCGGATCCACCCCTCTTGGGTGGTCGCCGGAGGGGTCAATGAACCGCTGTCAAGCGACCTTCGAGACAAGATCCTCGCGGGGATTCCGGAAGCGCTCGGCATCGCTCAATGGGCGCTCGAATGGTTCAAGCGGAAACTCGAGGATTACAATGAGGAGATCCGAACCTTCGCCAATTTCCCCAGCCTGTTCATCGGACTGGTCAACAAGCGGAATGAGCTGGCTCACTATGACGGCACCCTGCGAGTTGGGGATGCCTCAGGGAAGATTGTCGCGGAGCGTTTGGACCCCCAGGACTACTCGGAATGGATCGCCGAGCATGTGGAGGAGGACAGCTTCCTGAAGTCGCCCTACTACAAGCCCCTGGGGTATCCGGCGGGGATGTATCGTGTCGGACCGCTGGCGCGTCTCAATGTGGTGGACCGCTGCGGCACCCCGCTCGCCGATCAGGAATGGGCCGAGTTCCGGGCGCTCGAGCGGGGAGCGGTGCTTTCCTCGTTCCATTACCACTACGCACGCCTGATCGAGATCATCTATGCCCTGGAACGGATCCGCGAGCTGCTCGACGACCCGGCGATTCTCAGCAAGCATGTCCGCGCCCAAGCGCGCCCCAACGCCTTCGAGGGGATCGGGGTGGCCGAGGCCCCGAGGGGAACCCTGATCCATCACTACAAGATCGATGAGGATGGGCTCATGACCTGGGCCAACCTGATCATCGCGACCGGACACAACAACCTTGCCATGAACCGCGGCATCCTCCAGGCCGCAAAGCACTTCGTGGACGGGAACAAACTCGAGGAGGGGATGCTGAACCGGGTCGAGGCGGTTATCCGGGCCTATGACCCGTGTCTGTCTTGTTCAACGCACGCGCTTGGACGGATGCCGCTGGTTGTCCAGCTCGTGAGTCCGGAGGGCAAGGTGGTCAACGAGGCGCGTAGAAGCTGATGAAACCGATCTTGATCATCGGATACGGAAACCGCCTGTGTGGAGACGATGGCGTGGGACCGGCGGTGGTTAAGGCCCTGGAGGCCAGGTACGCTGGGGATGTCGCCGTTTCCCTGCTGGCGCGCCATCAGCTCACCCCTGAACTGGTGGACTTTATCGTCGGAAAGGACCTGGTGATCTTCATCGACGCCACTCTGGAGGGGGCGCCGGGCGAGATCACGGAAAGGAAAGTGGACCAAGAGGCGGAAGTCGCCACTCTTTCGCACACGTGCACTCCGACAAACCTGCTGGTCGCCGCCCGTGTCCTGTTCGGCTCCCATGTCAGCGGAGTTGTGGTCACGGTGGCGGGGGAGAGTTTTGAGGTTGGAGAGGGCTTGTCCGCCAAGGTCCGGAACGCCCTTCCGGGGCTGGTGGAGAGGATTTTGGGGATTGTGGAGGAGAGACGAACCGGTGCACGAGTTCTCCATCGTTGAATCCTTGGTTCAGGCCCTTCTCCCCGAGGTGGAGCGCGCCGGAGGCGGCAAGGTCCAATCGGTCCGGTTCCGCAGGGGTAGCGCCTTTTCCGAGGATGCCCTGCGACAGGCCTTCGAGGCCCTGGCGCTCGGGACCCCGCTGGAGGGGGCCACAGTCGATGTGGAGACGGTCAATCGGGTTTTCAATTGCCCGACCTGCAGACACTCTCAGGTGGTGACATCTCAGGACCTGATGGATCACCTTTTTGTATGTCCGAAATGTGGGTTTGTAGAGGAAATCGAGGAGGCGCATGACCTGGAGTTACTCGAGGTCCAGCTGCTCCAGGATTAAATAAAACGTTTATTATGGTATAATCGTACCACTTTCAATCTAATGGCTTTGAAGGAGGAAGGTGGTGCGATCATGTGGAAGACATGGGGGTGGGGTCTCTCAGTCGTCTTGGCGGTGAGCCTATTCGGGCTTCCCATGCGGGCCGAGGCGCAGTCCCTCGAACAAGTGGTGCAAGAGATGAAGAAGGAAATGGAGGACCTGCGCGCGCGGGTCCATGACCTGGAACAGCGCAATCAGGAGCTGGCCTCGCGAGTCCAAGCCGAGGAAATCCGGGGAGCCTCCCTGTCGGCGGAGGTGGCCGCCCTGCCGGTGAGCCCTCCCCCAGGGAATTCCTCCCTTAAGGAGGAGGTCATCGCGCTGAAGACCAAGTTCCCCGCCGAGCTGTACGGCCAGATCCGGCTCGATGCCGCCTATGACGACAGCGAGGTGAACGAGGGCAACTACGCCCGTTGGGTGGAGTCCGAGGACATTCTGGACGATGACGACCAGTTAAACCTGACCGCGCGCCAATCGCGCTTCGGGATTGATTTCAAGGGCCCAAGCGATGATTGGCTCAAGACCAGCGCGAAGATCGAAATCGACTTCTTCGAAGGCGGGGGAGAAAACAAGAATCGAATACAGATGCGCCACGCGTACCTCAAGATCGACTGGCCACAGTGCGATTTCAGCCTTCTGGCCGGTCAGACCTGGGACGTGGTCGCCCCGCTGAATCCCTCGACCCTCAATTACTCCGTGCAGTGGTGGGCGGGGAATATCGGTTACCGGATTCCCCAGCTGCGCCTGACCAAGGGGTTCACGATGCCCGCCGGGACCCGGATGGAGGTTCAGGTGGCGGCGGTGCGGGACCTGGGGCACACCGCGTTCACCTCGGACATTGTGGATTCGGGCGAGGATTCCGGACTTCCCGGAGTGGAAGGGCGAGTGGGCATCTCAGTCCCCACCTGGTGCAAGGACAAAAAGGCGCAGTTCGGGATCTCCGGACTGTGGGAGCGACTGGAGTTGCCCATTGAAGACCATACCGACCACTGCAAGCACACCAGTTGGGTGGCGGCGCTTGACCTTTCCCTTCCCCTTACCGAACGGTTGGGGTTCCAGGCGGAGGCCTTCCGAGGTCAAGACCTGGACACCGTGTTGGGAGGCGTCGGCCAGGGGATCAACATGGACACCATGGAGGAAATCCGGGGCAAGGGAGGCTGGATGCAGCTGAGCTACGGGCCGGTCCGCAAAACCACCTTCAATATGGGTGTCGGCGTGGATGACCCGGAGGACCAGGACCTCCCGGCCGGAGGCAGAACCAAGAACACCGCGTACTGGGGAAATGTCCAGTACGACCTCAACGAGGCGGTCTCCATGGGGCTTGAGCTCTCCCATTGGAAGACCGAGTACCTCGACCAGCCCGATGGCGACGCCCTCCGGCTGCAGACCTCGTTCATTTACAAGTTCTAGGGGAGAAACCAGTAGGGGAATCCCAGCAAGACAGGAATGGGTTATCATAACCGTATCCAAATAAACCGTGATGGAGGATCAGCAGCCATGGGGAATGACACCCAGAAGAGCATCAGTTCATTCATGTCTGAAAGCCGCACTTTTCCGCCCCCTGCCGAGGTGACCGCCAAGGCCCATGTCCGTTCGCTTTCTCAGTATGAGGAGATGTATAAGCGCTCCATCAAAGATCATAACGGTTTCTGGCTGGAGCAGGCCGAGGAGCTGCACTGGTACAAGAAGCCGACACAGGGTCTGGAATACACCTGGAACACCCTCGACCGGGTGATTCGTCACACGTGGTTCGAGGACGGGGTGTTGAATGTATCCCACAACTGCCTGGACCGTCACATGAACACGCCCATCGCCAGGAAGACCGCGATTCTATGGCAAGGGGAGCCGGACGAGGAGGTTCGCCATATCACTTACGAGCAGCTTCATGATGAAGTTTGCCGCTTCGCCGGCGCGCTCAGGGAACTGGGGATCAAGAAAGGCGACCGGGTCTGCATCTATCTCCCGATGATCCCGGAGCTTCCCGTCGCGATGCTCGCCTGCGCCCGTCTCGGGGCAATTCACTCGGTGGTGTTTGGGGGCTTCAGCGCGGACGCCATCAGGGACCGTGTTCACGATTCCGACTGCAAGCTTCTGATCACCTCGAATGTCTCGTTGAGGGCCGGAAAACATATCCATCTCAAGCAGATCGCGGACAACGCGGTGGCGCAATGCCCCACGATCGAGAAGGTCATCGTGGTCGAGCGCAATGACGAGGAGTGCCCGTTCAATCCCGACAAAGATCTCTGGTATCACGAGCTCCTGGCCAAGGCCAAGCCGGTTCTGGAGGCGGAGCCGGTGAACGCGGAGGACCCGCTCTTCATCCTTTACACATCAGGGTCCACCGGAAAACCCAAGGGGGTGGTGCACACCACCGCGGGGTATCTGCTCCATGTCGCGATGACTCACAAGTACATCTTCGATGTGCATGAGGATGATCTCTATTGGTGCACGGCGGATATCGGATGGGTGACCGGCCACAGCTATATTGTGTATGGCCCGCTGGCCAATGGGGCCACCGCCCTCATGTTCGAGGGGGTCCCGACCTATCCCGATCCGGGTCGGTTCTGGCAGGTTGTGGAGAAGCACAAAGTAACCATTTTCTACACCGCCCCGACGGCGATCCGCTCGCTGATTCAGCAAGGCGAGGAATGGCCCGCCAAATATAACCTGGACTCGCTGCGGATTCTCGGCACGGTGGGAGAGCCGATCAATCCCGAGGCGTGGATTTGGTACCACAAGAACATCGGCCATGAACGCTGCCCGGTGGTGGATACCTGGTGGCAAACCGAGACGGGCGGAATCCTGATCACCCCTCTTCCTGGTGCGATGACACTCAAGCCCGGCAGCGCGAGCCGTCCCTTCTTCGGAGTGGACCCGGTGATTCTGCGCGAGGATGGAAGCGAGTGCGGGCCTAACGAGGGTGGGAAGCTTTGCATCCGGCGTCCCTGGCCGGGCATGATGCGAACCACCTGGGGTGACCACGACCGCTTCATCGACACCTATTTCACGATGTACAAGGACATGTACTTCACGGGGGATGGGGCGCGCCTCGATGAGGATGGCGATTATTGGCTCATGGGCCGCATCGATGACGTGGTGAATGTCTCCGGCCACCGAATCGGAACCGCCGAGGTCGAGAGCGCCCTGGTGAGTCACACGAAGGTGGCCGAAGCGGCGGTCGCTCCCATGCCGCACGACATCAAGGGGCAGGCGCTGTACGCCTATGTGACCTTGGTGGATGGAGTCCAAGAGAGCGAGGAGCTGCGCGCGGAGCTCAAGCAGCATGTGCGCAAGGAAATCGGGGCCATCGCGGTGCCGGACCTGATTCAGTTCGCCCCAGCGCTGCCCAAGACTCGCTCCGGAAAGATCATGCGGCGCATCCTTCGCAAGATCGCTGAGAACGCCGTGGACCAGATCGGCGACACCACCACGTTGGCGGACCCGTCCGTGGTGGACCACCTGGTCAAGGGGCGTCTTTCGCTCTCGAAGAAGTAAGACAGACCTTCCGAGCGGGGGGGAATCCCCCCCGCTCGGAAGCACGGGGTAGGTTATAGGGACAACCGGCCCCCGCCCGACCGAGGTGTCCTATTCTTTTGTAAGGAGAGGAGTCGTCATGAGCGACGGCGGCGGGACGCGACGTTGGACGGTGTTGGTGGGAGCATTGTTGGTTCAGGTGGTGCTCGGAACGGTTTACGGATTCAGCGTGTTTGTGAAACCGCTGGAGTTGGAGTTTGGCTGGGAGCGGGCGACCACCCAGTGGGCTTTTTCCATCGCGCTGGCCTCCTTCGCGCTGTGGATGATCCCGGCGGGGAGGCTGCAAGACCGCATTGGTCCGAGGAAAGTGGCGGGCATCGGGGGGGTCTTGCTCGGCGTGTCCTTCTTGCTCGGTTCGGTCCTGCTCGCCACGATCCGCGAGCCATGGGCCCTCTACGTGACCTATGGCTTGGTCGGCGGCGCGGGAATCGGATTCGCGTATGTCTGTCCGATCGCGGCGCTGGTCAAGTGGTTTCCGGATAAGAAGGGCTTGATCACCGGGCTGGCGGTGGCGGGTTTCGGAGCGGGGGCGCTGTTTTTTGCGGGACCGGCCTCCGAGTTGATGCTCCCCCCCAACGACACGGGGGAGCGGATGGGGATCTCACAGATCATTCTCATCGGCCTTGGGGCCGCAAAAGGTGAGGGCTTTGGAATCGGATGGAAGGCTTTCTTTGTCCTGCACGGGTTGGTTTCCTTGGTTTTGGTCCTGATCGGCGCGGCTCTTTTGAAGAACCCTCAGGAGGGTTGGCGACCCCCGGGGTGGGTCGGACCCGCGGCGGGGAAAGCCACCCGGAACGTGACCTCCAAGGAAATGCTCGGAACGCCGCTGGCCTTCGTTCTGTGGCTCACCTTTGCCTTCGGGGCCACCTCGGGGCTGATGGCCATCGGCCAGTGGACCCCCATGATGGGAGCCAAGCTGGCCGGTGCGACCTTTGCCCCGGAGTGGATGGGGGGTTACGGACGCTTCATCGAGCCGGTTGGAATTCTGGCCTTGTTCAACGCCCTTGGGAGAATTTTCTGGGGCAAGATCAGCGACCTGATCGACCGCCCCAGGGCGATGATGTTCATGTATTTGCTTCAGGGAATGGCGTTCATGCTCCTGGTGAGCGTCGAATCTCACGTGGCGATCTTTCTCGCCTCGGCCTGGGTGGGCCTCAATTTCGGCGGGAACTTCGCGCTCTTCCCGGCCGCCACGGCGGATTACTTCGGGGTCAAGAGCCTGGGGATGAACTATGGGTACATCTTCACCGCTTATGGCGCGGCGGGGATCATCGGTCCGGTTGTGGGGGGAGTCTTGTTCGATGTGACCGGGCAATATGTCCTAGCGTTTGTCTTTTCAGGTATTCTATGTTTCCTGGCGGCGGGCTGCTCGGTGGTGGCATGGGGCCTGGCACACTATGAGGAACGGTTTGATTCAACCGCGGCCCGAGCTTAGGAACTGAGGGGAAGAGGGGTTTATGCTGGAGGCGCTATTACGTCCCAAGAGCATCGCGATCATCGGGGCATCCCGGACCCCGGGAAAGGTGGGCCACGCGGTCCTGGCCAACCTGATTCAGGGCGGATTTGCCGGAAAACTGATTCCGGTCAATCCGACCACGGACGAGATCCGGGGGCGGACGTGTTACCACAATCTCGCCGCCGCGGAGACCCCCATCGACCTTGGGATCGTGGTGGTTCCGCCCAAGGCGGTGGTTGAGGCAATCTCCAGCTGCGCGCATGCCGGAGCCAAGGCCATCATCCTGATCACGGCAGGATTCAAGGAAGTCGGAGAAGCCGGGGCGAAGCTGGAGGAGGAGGTTGCGCGCCTTTGCCGGAGCCACGGAATCCGTCTCCTCGGCCCCAACTGCCTCGGACTGATCAACACCGAGAACCACATGAACGCCTCGTTCGCCACCCAGATGCCAGCCCCCGGGGGAATCTCCGTGGTTTCTCAGTCCGGGGCGCTTTGCACCGCGATCCTGGATTGGTCAGCCGGGCGGGGGGTGGGTCTGGCCAAGCTGGTCAGCATTGGAAACAAGGCCGACCTGAACGAAGTCGATCTGCTTTCGGCGTTGGCCGAGGATGATCAAACCAAGGTGATCGCCTGCTACTTGGAGAGCATCACGGCGGGCGACCAGTTCATTAAGGTCGCCGAATCGGTCACCTCCATCAAACCGGTGGTGGTCCTTAAGGCGGGAACCACGGCGGCGGGTGGGAAGGCCGCCTCCTCTCACACGGGAAGCCTGGCGGGAGCGGATATAGCCTACGGCGCGGCATTTCGCAGGGCGGGGGTCATCCGCGCGGAAAACTTCGAGTCGCTGTTTGACATCGCGACCGCGCTCTCGATGCAACCGCTTCCCAAGGGACGTCGCGTGGCCATCATCACCAACGCGGGCGGACCGGGGATCATGGCTGCGGACGCCGTGGAGAACGTGGGACTGGAAGTGAAGCCCCTCGCCGAGTCCACCTCCACGGCGCTGAAGCAGCGACTCCCGGCGGCGGCGAGCGTGGGCAATCCGATTGATGTTCTGGGTGACGCCGATCCGGAACGATATGCCACGGCGCTGGACGCCGCGCTTTCGGATGAAACGGTGGAGGCCGTGGTGGTGATCCTGACTCCACAGGCGATGTCTCACCCCGAGGCCACCGCGGAAGCGATAGTCGGCTCGCTTCGCGACGATAAGCCGGTGCTCGCCTCGTTCATGGGGGGCTTGAACGTTCTCCCCGCCCGGGAGGAGCTCGCGGCCTCGAACCTGCCGGATTACCCCTCCCCCGAACGCGCCGTGGCCGCGCTGCACGCCATGTACGAGTACTCCTTGTGGCGGCGCAGGCCGCCGCGCGTGGTCACCCGCTTCCCGGTAAACCGGCGGCGCGTGGAACGCATCATCGCCCGCCACCTCCGCTCCGGGAGACGCGAGATTGGGGAAGTCGACGCCAAGGATGTGCTTCGCGCCTACGATTTCACGGTCCCCGAGGGACGCATCGCGCGGAGCGCCGAGGAGGCGGTCGCCGTGGCGGACACGGTCGGCTATCCGGTCGCGATGAAGATCGTCTCGCCGGATATTGTCCATAAGTCGGATTACGGCGGAGTGCGACTTTCGCTCTCCACGCCCAATGAAGTGCGGGATGCCTATGATTTGATGATGCTTCGAATCGGCCGCCGCGCCCCCGAGGCCGAGCTGGTCGGGGTCTATGTCGAGGAGATGTGCCGTCCCGGACGCGAAGTCATCCTGGGTATGCACCGCGATCCGCAGTTCGGACCGATGCTCATGTTCGGTCTCGGGGGCATTTTCGTGGAGGTCATGAAAGATGTGAGCTTCTACCTCGCCCCGATCACCCGGGACGAGGCGCTGCGGATGCTTCAGAGCACGCGCTCGTACGCCCTCTTGCGCGGCGCGCGGGGCGAGGAGGCGGTCGATCTCGAGGCCCTCGCGGGCGGTCTACAGAGGATCAGTCAGTTGGTGACCGACTTCCCCCAGATCCTCGAAATGGACATCAACCCGTTCATCGTCGGCGCGACCGGCGCTCCCCCGGTGGTGGCGGACGCCCGCATGAGCCTGTCCCTGGATGAGGAGTCGCAATGAAAACGACACCGCGCCCCAGCTACAACCCGAACTGGCGGGAGGAATTTGCCGAGCTTGTGGTCACCGCCGAGGAGGCGGTCAAGCAGATACAGCCCGGTCAGCGAGTGTTCATCGGCACAGGTTGCGCGCAACCGCAGACCCTGGTCCATGCCCTCGCGGCGCGGTCCAGCTCTCTTGCCGACACGGAGATCGTGCACCTGCTCACCTCGGGCGAGGCCCCTTACGCCGAGCAGGAGCTCGCCGCGCATTTCTCGGTCAACAGCTTTTTCATCGCCCCCAATGTCCGCGACATCATCCAGCAGGGCCTGGGGGATTACACGCCGATCTTTCTTTCCGACATCCCGCGGCTGTTTCAATCCGGGCAGTTGCCGCTGGACGTGGCCCTCATCCAGGTGACTCCGCCGGATGACGGCGGAATGTGCAGCCTGGGGGTCTCGGTGGACATCGTGAAAAGCGCCGCCGCGAACGCCCGCCTGGTGATCGCGGAGGTGAACCCCCGAATGCCGCGCACGCATGGGGACAGCATCCTCCATGTTTACGACCTGGATTATCTGGTTCCGGTGGACGCCCCGATCATCGAGGTCCCGACCCCCGAGGTCCATCCGGTGGTGCGCGAGATCGGGGAGCATGTCGCCTCGCTGGTGGAGGACGGCTCCACCATCGAAGTGGGGATCGGCGAGATCCCCCAGGCGGTTCTCCAGCATCTCGACCGCAAGAAGGATTTGGGAATCCACACCGAGATGTTCACCGACGCGATCATCGACCTGATCGAGGCGGGAGTCATCAACGGGAGCCTCAAGTCGCTGGATCGGGGCAAGGTGGTGGCGAGCTTCGCTCTTGGAACTCGTCGGCTGTATGACTATATCGACAACAACCCGATTTTCGCGTTCCATCCCACCGAATATGTGAACGATCCCTTCACCATCGCGCGCCAACACAAGATGGTGGCGATCAATGTGGCCCTAGAGGCGGACCTGACCGGCCAAGTCTGCGCGGACTCGTTGGGTTCGAGGTTCTATTCGGGAATCGGCGGTCAGCTCGACTTCAATCGTGGGGCCGCGCGCTCGCTCGGCGGCAAGGCGATCATCGCCATGCCCTCCACCGCCCGGGATGGCGCGGTCTCGCGGATCGTGTGTCATCTCAGCCCCGGGGCGGGGGTGGTGACCACGCGCGGGGATGTTCACTACGTGGTCACCGAGTATGGGGTGGCGTATCTGCACGGTCGCAATGTTCAGGAGCGCGCCCTTGCGCTGGTCAGCATCGCCCATCCGAACTTCCGCGAGGAGCTCCTCAAGCAGGCCATCGAGGCCAGGTATGTCCGCGCCGAACTGGCCGATTTCAGCAACCGGATCGTGGTCGGTCCGAAGGACATCCGAACCACCTTCCTGCTCGACGACGGAACTCTCATCACCATCCGCCCGATTCACCCGACCGACGAACACCGAGTAAAGGACCTGTTCTACACCCTTTCGCAGGACTCGATCTACACCCGTTTCATGAGTCGGATGAAATGGGTCCCTCGCAAGCAGGTGCGCGAGTTCGTGTATGTCGATCACCGGACCGAGGTGTCCATCGTGGCCACGATCCCCGAGGCCGATGGCGAGGATATCATCGGGATCGGCGGATACTATCTCGACGCGCACACCAACCGCGCGGAGGTGGCCTTCGTGGTGGCTGACCGTTGGCAGCACCGCCACATCGGCTCGTTCCTGCTCAAGCACCTTGTCACCATCGCCCGGCGGCACGGAATCGCGGGGTTCACCGCCGAGGTGCTGGCGGAAAACAAGCCGATGCAGGCGGTGTTCAACAACAGCGGACTCAAGGTGAAGAGCGATCTGCGCCAGGGGGTCTACAGCTACGAAATGGAGTTCGAGTGACGGACCTTTTCCATGAACTCCGCCGTAAGGGTCGCGCGACTGAGGGTATGTCTCCGGGGGGCGGTCCAAGGCGTGGGGTTTCGCCCGTTTGTGTATCGTTTGGCGAGCGCGCTCTCGCTCGCCGGGTGGGTCCGGAACAACGCGAGCGGGGTGGAGCTGGAGGTGGAGGGGCCCGAGGCGCGTCTTTCCGAGTTCCTCACGCGCCTTGAGAGGGAAAGACCTCCCCATTCCTTCATTCACGGTCTGGAACCCACGCTGCTTGAAGCGAGCGGGTATTCCGAGTTTGTCATCCGGGATAGCGAAGGGGGTGAGAAATCCGCCTTTGTTGTCCCGGACATCGCCACCTGCGAGGATTGCCTGCGGGAACTGTTCGACCCGTTGGACCGCCGGTATCGCTATCCCTTCCTGAATTGCACCCACTGCGGGCCGCGATACAGCATCATTGAGCGACTCCCCTATGACCGACCGAACACGACCATGCACTCCTTTGAGATGTGCGCGGAGTGCCGCGCGGAATATGAGGATCCTCTGGACCGCCGCTTCCACGCTCAGCCGAACGCCTGCCCCCGATGCGGCCCTCATGTGGAATGGTGGGACTCCCGAGGAATCTGTCTCGCCGTCAGGGAGGAGGCGCTCTCCGCCGCGTCAGAGGCCATTCGCCAGGGACGGATTGTGGCGGTCAAAGGGCTTGGCGGCTTTCATCTCTTCGTTGCGGCGTCGGACGATGAAGCGGTCAAGCGGCTGCGGCTCCGGAAACATCGCGAGGAAAAACCCTTCGCGCTGTTGTTTCCTACGATGCGGGAAGTGGCCCTTGTGTGCGAGACATCCCCCTTGGAGGAGCGTCTCTTGCGGTCCCCGGAGGCGCCGATTGTCCTGCTGCGTCGCAAGGTTGACGCTTCCTCAGACAGTCCGAGGGTGTGCGCCGAGGTGGCCCCTCAGAATCCATACCTGGGGGCCTTTCTGCCGTATACCCCGCTTCACCATCTGCTCCTCGGCGACCTCGGTTTCCCGGTGGTGGCGACCAGCGGAAATCGGAGCGAGGAGCCGATCCGCACCGAGGAGCACGAGGCGGTGAGACGACTGGGGGACATCGCCGATTTCTTCCTGGTCCACAATCGCCCGATCCGACGGCCCGTGGATGATTCCATCGCGCGGGTGCTCGCGGGACGTGAAATGGTGCTGCGAAGGGCTCGGGGATACGCGCCGCTGCCATTCTCGCTCGCAAACGATGTCGGGGAGGCGGTCGCGGTCGGCGCGCACCTCAAGAACACCGTGGCGGTGGCGAAAAACGACCAAGTCTTTCTAAGCCAACATATCGGCGACCTGGAGACAGCGGAGACTCACGAAGCGTTTCTGGACACCCTGCACTCGCTTGAAACTCTCTATGAAGCGCGGCCATCGAGGGTGGTTTGTGATCTTCATCCCGAGTATCTGTCCACACAATACGCCTTGGAGCGCGACTCAACCGCCGTTCGCGTCCAACACCATTACGCGCACGCGCTGGCATGCCTCGCCGAGAACGAAATCGAGCCTCCGGCCCTCGCGGTGGTCTGGGATGGGACCGGATACGGACCCGATGGGACTGTGTGGGGGGGCGAGTTCCTCCGAATCGGCGAGAGCGGCTTTGAGCGAGCCGCTCATTTCCGAACCTTCCCCCTTCCCGGAGGGGATCACGCGGTCCGGGAGCCGAGACGTTCCGCGCTGGGCGTGCTGGCGGAGGTCTTCGGATTGGGGGCGACTCGACGGACCGACCTTCCCTCCGTAGCCGCCTTCTCCCGATGGGAAGTCGAGATGCTGACAAGAGCCCTCGAAGCCGGAGTGAATTCCCCGCGAACTTCCTCGGTTGGGCGTCTCTTCGATGCGGTTTCCTCCCTGCTCGGCCTGTGCCAAGTGAACCGTCACGAGGGCCAGGCGGCGATGGCGCTGGAGTTCGCGGCTTCAAGCCTGGAGGGGGTTGCCCCCTATCCCTTCCGCACCTTGGAAAGCCCTGGGCGCCCCTTGGTCCTGGATTGGGGAGACTGCATCGCCTCCATCCTCGAAGAGAGGGGCAAGGGGGTGGAGATCGGGCGGATCGCGGCCCGGTTCCATGTCACGCTCGTGGAGATCATCGGCCGAATCTGCTCGACGCTGGGAGAGACAAGGGCGCTGCTGACCGGGGGCTGTTTTCAGAACCGAATCCTGCTAGAGGCAAGCGTGGCGCATCTGTCGCGGGGAGGTGTTTCGGTGTTCCGCCATCAGCGGGTTCCTCCCAACGATGGCGGCATTGCCTTGGGGCAACTTGCCGCCTTACTTCGGGAACCCAACTTGATTCATTGAGACGCCGCCGAGGCAACCGGGAGATGCTTGACCAAGGTGACCACGTTCCGATGGTCAGAAGTCCGCTGATAGACCACCGAATCCATCACGGTTTTCATGATGTGAAGTCCGAGACCGTGGGTCTTCATCTCCTGGAGATGGTCCTCCAACGCAAAGGGTTGATCGAAGGTTTGAGCAAACTCCCGCCCTCGGTCCTCGACCACGACCTCGATCCGGCGCTGATCGGAACGGACTCTCACCACAAGCGAATCCTCGGCGCTCCCCCCATGCCGAATCGCGTTGGCGAGGGCTTCATCGACCGCCAGGACAATCAAATCAGCCTGGTCTTCCGTGAAGCCGAGCTGTCGGGAGAGATCGCGGACAAACACCCGGATCGGACCGAGGACCTCGGCGCGAGGGGGAATTCTGAATTCGATGGGGGCGGTGGGATGAGCGGTCAATGCGAGACTCCGCGCCTCAGAAGCGGTCCTCGGGAGCTTCCTGCTGGCGCTCCTGGTCCCGGTTGGCAAACGCCTGGAGGGCCTCCTCCTCGGAGCTGTAGACCTTCATAAGCCGAGAGAACCCGAGCAGGTAGAACACCCGTTCGATCTTCTCCGACATGTTCACAATCTTGAGGTCCCCCTCCTTTTCGCGAACCTCGCGGAGGATCCCCATCAGGACCCCCAGCCCCGCGCTGCTGATGTAGTCGAGGTTCTCGAGGTCGAGCAGGTAGAAATGGTTGCCCTGTCTCAAAAGACTGTCCAGCAACTCCTGGAGCTGCGGGAAGGTGCTTGAATCGAGGTAGCCGCTGATCCGCACCTTTTGGACGGAAATCGAATCCACCTTCACGGGGATCGTTTCCAGCTCGAATTTCTTCCACATGGGGTTTTCCTCCCTGTTCATGGCGGCGTTTCAAGGCCTCCCGTTCGGTCTGACTTTCAATATCACTAGTGTAACGTCATCGTGGGGGGGTCTGTCCCCCACAAAAGCGTCCACCTCCCCCTGGATCCTGTGGACAACCTGCTCCACGGCTTGCCCCTTGGTCTCTCGAATCACCTGTAGGACCCGGTCGAGGGTGAATTCCCTGAAGTCCTCGTTCATCGCCTCGGTGAGGCCGTCTGTGTAGAAGACCACCAAATCCCCCGAGTCGAGCGGCAAGGTGAATTCTTTCAAAGATTGGCGGAATAAGGAACCACGGTCGAGACCCAGCGCCATTCCCTCAGGTTCAAGAAGGATCGGCTGGTCTTCCCCGCCCTTAAGCACAATAGTCGGCTCGTGCCCGGCGCGAACCAGGGAGAGCGTCTTCTTGGAGATATCGAGGATGGCAAGCGAAAGGGAGATGAAGACATCCCGCTTGAGGTCGTTGTAGATGAAATCGTTGAGGTTGAGGGTCAGCTCGCGGGCGGAAAGGTCCTTGGACACCAGGGCGCGGAGCGCCGAGCGGATCGCGGCCATGGTCAGGGCCCCCGGAATCCCCTTACCGGCGACATCCGCGACCACAATCGCCAAACGGTTCGGGTCCATCCACACGAAATCGTAGAAGTCCCCCCCGATCTGCTTGGCGGCGCGGCTGAAGGCTCGGATCTCGTATTGATCCAGGTCGGGGAACTCGCTTGGGAGCAGCGATTCCTGGACCTTGCGCGCGATCTCGATTTCCCGCTCCAAGCGCTCTTGTTCGTCTATCACCTCGTGCATCTTGGCGCTGGTGAGGGCGATGGCGGCCTGGTCGGCGACCGCGTTCAGGAGGGATGCATCCTGCGGATTGAACGGGGCCCAGCCGATTTCCGATTCCGAGAATTTGTTGATGACCACCAGCAGGCCCATGACCTTTCCGTTCATGGCCAGGGGAACCGCGATGAGCGTGTGAATCCGCAGGAAGTCGGTGGGCTGTTGGGGAAGATTGCGCTGCCGGGTGGCGTCGGGAAGGTACAGGAGCTTGCCGCTATCCATGAGCTCCTTGAAGAAAGGATAGCTCGCGAGCTCGACTGTCTCGCTCAGGAAGAGCTCGTTGATGTACTTGATGCGCGTGGCGAGGTAATCAATCGGGAGCGATTGCAGGGGAGGAAATGGGCCCTCGACCACGCGCGGCACCAGAAACCGTCCATCCTCGGGTTTCGCGCCCGGCTCCAGTATCGAATCGAGCAGGTAAACCGCCCCGGCCTTGGCGCTGCTCTGGCTCATCGCGAAATTGAGCGTGAGCCGGAGGATGTAATCCAGGTCCTGCCGGACCCTGCGTTGGGGATTCTCCGGGGTGAGGCGCAGGCTGGGGTCATCCGCCACGCGGACAAGGAAGTCGAGCATGACCTTCTTTTCCTCTGCGATGATCTGCGCCGCGCGGTGGGTGGCGGCGAGAAGAACCATGTTCTCTCGGAACAGCAGAAGGATCAGGCTGAGAAATGCAAGCGTGAAACAGACATGGTAGAGCGCCGAAAACATCCACTTTTCGGGATCCGAATCGAACGAAAAGGCCACCAGCCAAGCCCCCACCACCCCGCTCGCGGTGACCGCCAAGCCGATCACTTTCATCAGCGCGACTGTCTCCCCGGAGAGGCGCAGGACCCACAGGAGAACATACACGAACGCGATCAGACACCAAACCTTGAGGAAGAGCACGGGGCGCTGATACACCAGGAGCTGTTCGGGCGAAGTCGGGAACTCGAGCGAAGGGAGGATCAGGTACATCCACAAAACCGCCGCGCTCACGACAAGGAAGGAGATCACTCGGTAGAGCAGGAAATCGCGGGTCTGCTCATAGGCCCGGTGCCAATCGGTCCGGTCGCGCTCGACCATGTGACGGGTGTACCGGAGTAGCGAGTGGCAGAAGACCAGGACTCCGATCACCTCAAAGGCGGCCCACCAGTGCGGGTAGAACTCGGCCAGACTTCTTCCCTCGAGGTAGGACACCGCAAGGAGCGTGGAAATCCACAAGAGGAACATCGAGAACAACAAGAGCTCGATGTCTCTTGGATTCGGTATCGAGCGAATCTGCTCAAAATTCAGGAGTGGGTGAAGGACCGTGCCCCTGGAAGTCGAGGCGTACTGCTCGGCGTCCCGAACAAACCCGCGGATATGCCAAATGAGCAGTCCGAGGACGGTGAGAACAACCAGGTTGATGGTCCCAACCGCAAAGAACAAGGCCCTCTCCCGCGCGTTCCAGCCGAATCAATCACCCACCGACAGTTTAGGTCTACATACTTGGAGGGTCAATTCGACCGAAGCCCTCGGATCACGGAAGTTGCTTGATCCGAATGTTTCGGTACCAGACCTCGTCCCCGTGGTCCTGAAGGGCAATGTGCCCGGAGGGCATCTTGGAGAAGCGCTCCCAATCCTTGAACTTGCTGTTGGCGATGCGCGTGTTCCAATCCTCGCTTCCGAGCTCGGCCTCGACCACCTTCTGGCCGTTGAGCCAATGCTCTACGTGAGCGCCATTGAGGATGATCCGCCCCTCATTGAACTCGCCTACCGGCTTGAGGGTTTTGTTCTCCGGGCTGTAGAGGGCATAGAGCGAGGCGGCGGAAGTCAGCGCGTTCTCCCCGTCGGGGTGCTTCTCATCATCCAGCACCTGGTACTCCGGGCCGGTCATGAAGGAGTATTCATCGGTCTCGGCCACCCGGTACATGACCCCGCTGTTGGCCCCGGGGGCCGCCTTCCACTCGAAACGGAGCTCGAAGTTGGTGAACTGATCCTGGGTGATGAGGTCCCCCCCTTGGCCACGCGGCATGCAGTGGAGGGCCCCATCCTGGATGTCCCATCCCTTGGTGGGGAAGGTCTGTCCGCGGTATCCCCGCCAGCCTGCCGTCGTGGCTCCATCAAACAGCAGCTTCCAGCCCTCCGCGGCTTCGGCGTCGGACAATTGCGCTTGGCCGGTCGCTGCCAGGGGAGGCTCTGCGGGAACGGGGGCCTCGGCGGAGACCGGGGCGGGTTTGACATCCTCCACCGGCGCCTTGGGTTGTTCGAGGGGCGCGGGGGGTTGTCCGCATCCGGAAACGAAACCGACCGCCAGTGTGACAGCTGCGATGAGTGTGCTGAATCTCATGGGTGTAGCCTCCACTTCCTATAGGGGTTCAATGGGGTCGTCAGCCATTCGCATGACGAATCTCTCGAATGAGGGTGGCGGTCTCTCGCGCGATGGACTTGATCCCCTCCCAGTCGCGATTCTCAATCAGCTCCTTGCGCGCGATCCAGGTTCCGCCGCAGGCCAGGACGATGGGCAGGCGAAGGTATTCGGCCAGATTCTTTTCGCTCACCCCGCCGGTGGGGATGAACTTGACCCCTGTGTGGGCATAGGGTCCGGACAGAGCCTTGAGCATCGAGACTCCTCCAGCTTGTTCGGCGGGGAAGAACTTGAGGGTGTCGAGTCCGAACATCATCCCGCGTTCGATCTCGCCGGGTGTCATCACTCCGGGAAAGATCGGCATGCCGATATCGACCGCCTTGGAAACCACAACCGAGTTCAGACCGGGGGTGACCACGAACTGCGCGCCCGCGTCCCGCGCGGCGGCCAGGGATCGAATATCGAGGACCGTGCCCGCCCCCACCAGCGCTTCAGGGAGCTTCTTGACCAGGAGTCCGATCGCCTCGGCGGCGGCCTCGGTCCGGAAGGTCACCTCCATCGCCGCAAGCCCCGCATCCAGGAGCGCCTCGCCCACGCGTAAGGCATCTTCGGGGCGACTCACCACCAGGATGGAGACCACCGCGCGGCGAGCAAGTTGGTCTTGCAGGATTTCAGTCATGGGCTCCGAGGAAAGATAGCACGCCGACCGGGAAACGAAACCATGGACGCTCTCAGGCGGAAGGAGTCCCAGGGCGGGAGTCCAGGGTCGCCCGGATGGCGCGGGCCATTTCCGGGAGTGAATAGGGCTTGAGGAAGGTCTGGCTCACTTTCAGAGCCGAAAGACGGTCCCGGAGGTCCAGGTCGATAAACCCGCTAGCGACAATCACCGGAAGGTCGATCCCCGCCTTGAGGGCCTCCTGAAGGCAGAGTTCCCCATCCATTTCTGGCATTTGGTGGTCCAGGATCGCCAGATCGATCTCCCCCCGATTCCGACTCAAAACCTCAAGCGCCTCTTTCCCGTTCCGGGCCTGGAGAACGTGATAACCAAGTCTCTCCAGGCCGCGCGCGGTGACCTCGCGGATGGCGTCCTCGTCCTCGGCCAGGAGCAGGCATTCGCCTCCGCCAGGGAGGGCCTGACCGGTTTCCTGAAAGTTCTCGTTGGGGGCCGCCTCCTCTCCGGCGGGGAGGTAAACCCGAAAAACCGAGCCCCGCCCCAGTCTGCTTTCGCAGGTGATGAATCCCCCATGCTGCCGGACAATTCCATAGACCGACGCGAGACCCAAACCGGTCCCCTTGCCCGGCGCCTTGGTGGTGAAGAACGGGTCAAAGATACGGGGAAGAACCTCGGGAGCGATACCGACACCCGTGTCGGCCACCTCCAGGACGACAAACCGCCCTGCGACAGCATCCCAATCGCCCGCGCAGTCCTCCTCGGTGAGGGTCGTGGGGTAAGCGGAAACCTGAAGCCTGCCACCATGAGGCATGGCATCCTTGGCGTTGATGCACAGATTGATCAGGATCTGGTGGACTTGGCTCGGGTCGGCCACCACTTTGGGAAGGTCCGGGGCGAACTCGAAGGAGATATCCACGGAAGCCGGGATGGTTCGCTGAAGCATCTTGCAGGCTTCCTTGACCAGGGGGTGGATGTCGAACGAGCTGATGAAGAGCTCGGTTTGACGGCTGAAGGCAAGGAGCTGCCGGGTGAGATCGGCTCCGCGCCTGCCCGCGTTCAGCACCAGTCCGAGATCCTCATACTCGCGCGAGCCTTTCTCGAAAGCCTGGCGTGTGAACTCGGTGTAGGCGAGCACGACCTGCAGGAGATTGTTGAAGTCGTGCGCGACACCCCCGGCGAGTTGGCCGACCGCCTCCATCCGCTGCATTTGGCGGATCTGGTTCTCCATCTGTATCCGCGCGGTGATATCGCGCTTGACCGCCACGAAGTTGGTGATGGTCCCGTCCGGACCGAACACGGGGGAGATACTTGCCTCTTCGGTATAGAGCGAGCCATCCTTGCGGCGGTTAACCGTCTTGCCGGTCCAGGTCTGGCCGGCGGTGATCGTGGCCCAAAGCTTCTCATAGAAGGCGGCGTCATGCTGACCGCTCTTCACCAGATTGGGCTTGTTCCCAAGGGCTTCCAGGGCGGTGTATCCGGTGGCCTTCTCGAATGCGGGGTTGACGAATTGGATGACCCCCTCGGTGTCCGTGATGACAACGACCTCATCCAGCTGTTCGATGGCGGTGGCCAGACGTCGGAGGTTTTCCAGCGCGAGGCGATGACTCTCCCGTGTCCTCAATGTCTCGATCCCGAACGCGAGATCACCGGCGAGTTCGGCCAGCAGTCGAACCTCCTCGGAATCGAACGCGTCGCGGTCGGATGAATAGATCGACAGAGCCCCGATCAAATGCTCCCCATGGGAGACGGGGAATGCCGCCACCGACCTCAAGGCGCCTCGCTTGTCCTCGGGCAGCCAAGACGCAACTCCCGGCTCCGCCGCGAGGTCCTTTAAGATGACCGGACTTTCTGTCGCCAACATCCTGGCCGCCGGGCCACTCTCTGCATCCGCCCAACACCAGCAGTCCTGAACCGAACCACAACACTCCGCCTCCGGCCCGCGCCAGACAGCGGGCTTGATTCTGCCGTTGTCCTGTTCGTCGACAAAACCAATCCAAACAAGTGGAAACCTCCCTTCCCTCTGAATCGTCTCGCAGATTTTGTGGACCAGTCGAACCTCCTCCGTAGCCATGATCATGGCCTGGTTGCACTCGCTCAGAACCCGCAAGGCGCGGTTGACTCGACGCAGAGATTCTTCGGCCTTCTTCCGCTCGGTGATGTCCCGAATGATGCCCTGGTGGAACAATTCGTCGTTGATCCGCATGGTCCGGTCGCTGATCTCAACCGGAAAGGTCCCTCCATCCTTTCTCCCAATGACTGATTCAAAAACGACCCCTCCCTGCTCGTCCCTGCGGGCTTCGACAGTCTCGGGGTCCATGGGAGGCGAGGTGGCGTCGAGATCCAGGATTCTCATGTTCAAGAGTTCCTCTCTCGAATACCCAGAGGCTTCAATGGCGCGCTCATTGACTTCGAGAATCCTGAGGTCCGAGTCCAGGAGCACGATGATGTCATTCGCGTAACGGGTGACGTTGGCGAGGTGCTCCGAAAGCGCGAGCCGTTCGGTTTCCGCGCGCAAGGCCCGCTTGTAGTCCTGAACCCTTTCGTGCCTCCAGAGCGCCAGGATCGCCGCGCCCGCCGTCCCAATCAGAAGCATGACCAGCGAGACCAGGATAAGAGTCTGCCGTCGGATGTCGCCGTAGAATTCAGCGCTATCCATCTTGCTTATGAGTATCCAAGTCGTATCCGGAATCGCCTCCACATACGCGAGAACCGGAACCCCTCGATAGTCCGTGCCCGTGACAATCCCGCGGGCGCCCAGCAGCCCTTGCACCGCGGGATGCTCCGGGTTCTCCATCGAGAGGCGGCGAGTCATGGGGGGATCGTCGCCGTGGCGAAGCGGGGTAAGGATCACGGCTTCGTTTCCCTCCCGTCGGATGATCCCAGTCTCGGCGGATGGACTTTGAGAGGGCCAATCCCGAAGCAGAGGAAACAAGTACGCCTCGGGATCGATCGTGGCGACCACCGCGCCGACCACCTCCTCCACGGTGGCGCCCGCATCCAGGATTGGCGACACCAAGTGCATGTTGATCGAGGTTTCGCCCCGCGATTGGTGAAGGTCGGTGAGACTCACTTGTTTGTTTTTCATCGCCTCCTGGGCGAGCGCGAACATGTGGCGACGCATTTCGCTCCCATCCCCCGGCACGGCCAAATGAACCTCCCCCTCAAGGTCCAGCAGGAAAAGGCTTTGGTATTGATGGCGAGTGTGGACGTTCTCAAACCATTTCCGAACTTGCTCCGGAACGGGACGCGGAGCCGCATCGATGGCTCGGTGGAATTCATCCGCGAGAACCGGGCTGCTGAAGAAGACCTCTCCATCCTCCAAAAGCCCTTTCCGCCAGATGCTGACCAGCTTGACCTTGAGCTCGGCGACCGCTTGCAGGTTGGCGAAACCTCTCTGTTCGAGCCGCCTGGAGTTCTGCCGGATCAAGTAATACCCAAGGCCGCCCAAAATGGCGGTAAAGAGAAGGAAGACCGCAAATAGGCGCGCGGGGAGGGGATGCGGGGTGTGGGCGGTTTCAGCCATCCGTGGGGCTTCCTTTAGTCGAGTCCTGGATGGATTATACCGGTTTTGGCCCTGCCCCACAAACGCTTTTTTGTCTTACCGGAAATGTGGAAGGTTCAATCGGGACCGGAAATACGGCATGATCCGCCACCCATGTTTGGATTTCGGCCATCTGGCGGGTAGGGACAAGGAGAAACACCATGAAGACGCGCACGGGAAGATTCCCCATCGGGTTCCGCCGTGGGGGGGGCTGGCAGGACGACATTCACGACCTGGCCGAATGGGCCAAGGAGGCCGGTTTTGAGGCCATCGATCTGGGGCGGGCGACACCGGAGGACGCCAAGGTCCTGGAGGACAACGACCTCGCGGTGGGGAGCTGCGATCTGATCGAATGGCCCGGTCTGTTCTCCCAAGACACCGGCGAACAGTGGAACGCGATCCAGGCCAACATCGACTATATCCGCTCCGCACACGCGCTCGGCGGGCGCCGATTCTTCCTGTGCGTGATGCCCAAGGACCCCAGCCTGCCGAAGAAAGAAAACCTGGCCATCGCCGCCCGAAGCCTCTCTGAACTGGCGCGGGAGGCGGAGAAGCTCGACTCGATGCTGGTGATCGAGGGCTGGCCGGGGGGCTGGCCGGAATACTCGAACCTGGCGTGCAATCCGGAGACCTACCGCTGGCTGATCCGCGAATGCCACTCGAAAGGGTTGGGCATCAACTACGACCCCTCGCACCTGATCCGCATGGGGATCGATCATGTGCGCTTCCTGGAGGAGTTCGTGGGGCATGTGGGACATGTCCACGCCAAGGACACGGAGATCCAACCGGAGAAGATCTACGAGTTCGGCCTGTACCAGTTCTCAGCGGTTGAGCCGCACCCGCACTGCGGGGAGAGCGTGTGGCGATACACGATCCCCGGTCATGGCCAAGCGCGTTGGGTGAGGATCTTCCAGATCCTCCAAAGCTCCGGCTACAAGGGATTTGTGAGCGTGGAGCTGGAAGACCACAGCTTCCATGGTTCTCCGGAGGCGGAGAAGGAAGGACTGCTCTGCTCGCTGGCCTTTCTGCGGACAGCGTAAAGAGAGGGTTTTCCCTCCCCCCCCATTCCGCCCGGAGCGCTTCCGTGGTTCAATTCCGAATCGCCATGGGAGCTCCGCCGCTTTCCCCCATCGGCCGGCGATTTCTCGACCGGCGCGACTTCCTGCAGCTCGCGGGGAACGGGCTGGGGGGGATCGCGCTCTCCACGCTCCTGGCCGAGCAGGGGTTTCTTGGAACAGGAATCGCCCACGCGCGCCCCGAGCCGATCCGGCCCGACATCCACCCTGAAAGTCCCCTGGCCCCGCGCGCCCCGCATTTCTCGGCCAAGGCCAAGAAGGTTCTGTTCCTCTTCTGCTCGGGAGCCTGCAGCCAACTTGAGACTTGGGACTACAAGCCCGAACTCATCAAGCGTCACGGCGAACCGCTCCCCGGCGGCGAGGGCTTGGTCACATTCCAAGGCAAACAGGGAAACCTCACCCAGCCCCTCTATGAGTTCCGCCCCCGCGGGGAGTGCGGGAAATACACCTCCGAGCTCCTCCCCCATCTCGGCGAGCTCGTGGATGAGATGTGCTTCATCCACTCCATGACCGCCAAGAGCAACACCCACGGACCGGGCACCAACCAGATGAACACGGGGTACATCCTCGAAGGCTTCCCCAGCATCGGGTCGTGGGTCTCGTACGCCCTTGGAACAGAGGATGCGGACTTGCCGGCCTTCGTGGCGATTCCGGATCCGCGCGGGTGGCCGCAATCCGGTCCGAATAACTGGGCCTCCGGGTTCCTGCCCGCCGTGTTCCAGGGCACGGTCTTCAACGCGGACAAGCCGATCCCGAACCTTCAACGCCCCCCGGAAATCGCGCCCGATGAGGATCGCGCCGCCAGGGACTTTCTCAAGGTGCTGAATGAGAGGCGCCTTGAAAGATTTCCCGGTGACACGGAACTGGCCGCGCGGATCGCAAGCTATGAGCTCGCCGCCAAGATGCAGCTTTCGGCGGCGGAGGTCGGGGACTTTTCCAAGGAGTCCCCGGCCACGCGGAAGATGTACTGTGTCGAGGACCCCAATCCGCTGAAGGCCGGGTTCGGAAGAAACTGCCTCCTGGCGCGCCGACTGATTGAGCGCGGAGTCCGCTTCGTGCAGCTCTTCAACGGCGCCTACGCGATGGGCGAGGGGGTCGGCAATTGGGATGGCCACAAGGTTCTCAAGCAGCAGTATGATGTGCATGGCCCGATCCTGGATGAACCCGCCGCCGCGCTGCTCAAGGACCTCCGCGCGAGGGGGCTGCTGGAGGACACGCTGGTTGTCTGGTCCACCGAGTTCGGGCGGATGCCGACCTTCCAAGCCGGGGCCAACGGGCGCGACCACAACCCGGATGGCTTCACAGTCTGGCTCGCCGGAGCGGGGGTCAGACACCCCTTCAGCTATGGGGCCACGGACCAATTCGGTTACAAGGCGGTGGAGCAGGTGACCACGATTTACGATCTCCACGCCACCATCCTGCGCCTGTTGGGTCTCGACCATGAGCGCCTGAGCTTCCTCCATAACGGATTCGAGCGACGGCTCACCGATGTCCACGGGCAGGTGATCGAGGAGGTTCTGGCATGAAACAGATTGCACTCTTAACGGTGATGATGCTTTCCCTTTCCTACACCGCGCGCGCCGTCGAGCCGGTTCCCGACAAGACCGTGGTCCTCACCTTTGATGACGCGGTGAAGTCCCACCGGACCTTTGTCGGTCCGCTACTGAAGGAGCTCGGTTTTTCGGCCACCTTCTTTGTCACCCAGGCCTGGATGAGCGACACCGAGAATTTCATGAATTGGAAGGACATCGCCGAGCTGCACGAGATGGGCTTCGAGATCGGCAACCACACCTGGAGCCACCTGGGCCTGAGCAAACCGGAGCGGACGGAACGTGTCGCGGAGGAGCTCGCCCTGGTTGAGAGCGAGCTCGCCAAGGTCGGGGTTCCGAAACCGACCAGCTTTGCCTGGCCTGGGAACGGCTTCGGGCCGGAAGGGCTGGCCGAGCTTCGCAAGGCGGGAATTCTGCTCGCGCGCCGCGGCATGCAGCCGGAGCAACCCTATGGGAAGATGGTCCCCGGACCTCTGTATGATCCGCGCGGGCATGACCCGCTCTTGATCCCGACCTCGGCGGACGCCTATCCCGAATGGACCCTGGGGCATTTCCGCGCGATGGTGGAGCGCGCCAAGGACGGCAAGATGGTGATCCTCCAGTTCCACGGTGTCCCGGATGTCGCCCACCCCTGGGTCCACACCCCGCCGGAGAATTTCAGGGAGTACATGAACCACCTCAAGAGCGAAGGGTATCATGTGCTCGCGCTGCGGGATGTGGAGAGATTCATCGACCGATCCGAGCCGATCCGGGATCCCACCACCGAGAAACGGCATCCGCCAGCCAAGTCCCCTTAGGGATCATGAGGAAGCGGCGGATTCTTGCGTGGCTGGTTCACCTCTACACGGCAACCGGCGCGCTCTTGGGGATGTTCGCCCTCTTCGCCGCCGCGCAAGGCGAGACGCGAAACGCCTTCCTGCTGCTCCTGCTCGCAGGACTGGTGGACTCCACCGATGGCATCCTGGCTCGTCGCGCCCGGGTCTCCGAGGTTCTTCCGAACTTCAGCGGGGAGCAGCTCGACAACGCAATTGATGTCCTCACCTTCATCTGGGTCCCGATCTTCATCCTGGTGGCCGAGGACCTGCTGCCGCATCCCTCGTGGATCGCCATCCCGACTCTTGCCGCGCTGTACGCCTACGGGCAGGTGGACATGAAAACCCCAGACCATTTCTTCCTGGGGTTTCCGAGTTATTGGAACGTGGTCGCGCTGTATCTCTATTGGCTCCGGCCCTCGGGGGCGCTGGCGGTTGGGATGGTGGCTGTGCCGGGGCTGCTCAGCTTCATCCCTACGCGATACCTGTATCCCAGCCGGAACGGGCTGTACTCGAAAAGCATCTGGACTCTGGGATGTCTATGGGCCGCGCTAGTCGCCTTCCTCCTCCTCCAGGAATCGCCTGACAGTCGGCTGGTTTGGCTGAGCGCGCTTTTTCCGCTCTACTACTTGGCCTTGAGCTTTTGCCTGGACTTGCAGCTCCGCCGGAAAGCGCGAAGATCGACTTAGCGCGGTTACCGTTATCGTGTCGCGTGTCGGACGGAAGCGCTCAGCGGACTTGAAACTCTTCCAGCTTGCGCCGCGCGAAATCCAGGATTCGAGGGTGCATGACAAAGTACTGTCTCCCATCCTCCAGGCGCTGGGGGCTCGGCCGGATGCTCCCATCTCGAAGCCCCTTCAGTCCCTCGATCATGAGTCTCACCATCATGGGTTCGAGACGGGCGCGAATGGTCTCGAACACATCTCCCGGAAGCAGGTCACAACGAGACTGGAGCAGGATCGGGCCGGTGTCCACGCCGGTCTCCATGAGGTGCAGGGTCAGCCCGATCCCCTCCTCGCCCAGATGCTCTTCCGCCACTGGCCACTCGACCACATCCATGCCGCGATATCGCGGGAGAATCCCCATGTGGCAGTTCAAGACTCCGATCCTGGGAATCTTCAGGATGTTCTTCCGCACAAGCCCGCCGCCGGTAAAAGCCACGACATCCGGTTCCACTTGACCGAGAAACTCCTCAGCGGCCTTGTCGTTCAAATCCGAGACTCGGATGTGCGGGACTCCCCAAGCCTTGGCGAGCTGCTTGAGGTTGCCTGGCGGAAGTTCGACTGAGCGCGACAAGGCGGAAAGGTTCTCGTTCGGCGACACTTGGTAGCCGCGGTCGCGAAGGATGAACTTGCGATAAATCTTCCTCAGAAGCCGGGATCCGTCACGCCGTAGTTCTGATCGAAAGCGAGCCGGATTCCAGATCGAACGCTCCACGATGCCCACGACCTCAATCCCCTGCTCCGCGCGGGCCAAGTGGGTGACCAGGCGCGAATAGAGGCTGAAACGGGTCGGGGAAAAGACCACGACTCTCATCGCGCGAGGAGCTCCTTGCAGGCGGCTTCCTGTTCCACCAGGGACCGGAGGTAAACCATCAGCGGCCCGGCATGATGACGCGGGTTCATCTTCCGATGCGAGGAAAAGGCCCAATCGTTGAGTTTGAGCGCGGTGTTCAGAAAACGGAGATCCCCCGCCCGTCGAGCGTGACGCGCAAAAAGGATTGCCACGCGGTGTTTCTCCACCCACGCCTGGTCCGAAGAAACGGCGGGAACGATCGGAGAAAGACACAGATCCCGCTTGACTTCCACGTGTCGAAGCAGGCGCTCCAGCTCAGTCTTGATGGATTCGCCGCAAGCCTCCTCCCCACTCAGAAGGAGCTGCTCCAGATACGCCCCAGCGCCGCTCCGTAAACCGTCCTTGCCCACAACGGCGTTCCCGTCCAGACCCTGAAACCACTCGATAGGCGTCCTGGAGAGGGTGGGGGGATCCTCGACCCCACTCGCGAGACCCCATGGACAAGGGTAAGGGAGCCCGAACTCCGAAGTGAGCTGGGCAACAGCTCGCATGTCCTCGCGAAACCAGGGAGCCCCAGACATGTTCGTGAAAGCGGTCGGATGATCCCCGAAACTCCGGATGGTTCGTGAAATGAACTCCTGAATGGTTCCAGCGGAGATGCACCCATCCAGAATCCTCAAGAGCCACGCTTCAAACCGAGATCCCCGCGCGCGCATCCCTCATCCGCTCTTTCGGATTTGCAGAATTTCGGAGACCCCATCCAGCCCGCGAAGCCCCTCTCCGCTGATGGGGAAATTCTCCAGGGAAACATGCCCGGCGGGGCAGGATAGGACCCCATACTTAAACAAACGGTAGGGTCGCCAATGGTCCTTCCGATACGCCCCAATCTCCTCCCAATGAAAGGCGTCCTCGCTGACCAGGATTGAGCTCTCCTTCCGTTTGATCGCGGGCCCTTTCTCGACCGTGGTGAAGGCCACATGAACCCCCTCCACCGTGGTGGCCCCATACCAGACCGAACAATCAACCGGATCGCCTCGCTCGAAACTTGCCGAGGAACGCTCCATCCGGCAGGCGAAGTTCTGGTCGATATGGCTGTCTGTAAGCCAACAGACATGTTCGGGAGTGAAATACAGGCGGACCGCGCGCCACATCTGAGTCCCATCCCCGAAGCGGTCCATGGTGGCGAAACGGTCATGGGATCGGAAGAAGTAGCACTCGTTCGCGTAATCGCCGGTGGTGCACCACAGCGCTCCGGGATCGAACGGATCGGGGTAGATTCCGTGAATGTGTCGGATGGCCCCAGCCGGAAACTCGTGAGCGAGTTCCCATTCGGTCAGGTCGGGGGAGACCTTCCAGAGGCGAACCGGGCCGCGCCCCGGATTCCGGAAGTACTCTCCAAAATAAGTCCAGCCTTGGTCGTCCTCTCCCAGGCCGCCATGCAGAACACAGTCTCCCTGGATCGAAAAGAGAGGTTGTGGAGGCGATCCTGGAGGGATCCGATAGACAGATCCTCCGCGAATGCCCAAGAGGTTCCCGGCGGCGTTTACATACAGATTGCACTTGTCGGCGCGAGTCGGGCGCGCGGCCAGACGGCAGAACCCGAAGAAATCGCGCGGCGCGACAAAGGGAAAGTCCACTGTCCGACGCCACTCGGCGCCATCAAAGAAGACCACGGCGCGCTTGTGGGTCCCCCACGCCGTTCCATCCGGAAGGACATGATGGACTTGGGTGACATGAGGCAGGCGCTCAAGGGTTTGGATGGTCCAGGACGTGTAGGGCATCAATCGGTCTTATCGGATGTTGCTCTTCAACTCGGAAGAAGCAGGCTGGTCCGGCCCCCACGGTTCAGGAGCAATAACAATCGTCCCACCTGATCGAAAACCGTGCTTTCGCCCTCGGCATTCCATCGCCGAGCATTCTTACCGGGCTGTCGGGTGAGAATGAGTAAGTTCCACCGTGGGCAGAAGCTTGATCTGTTGTTCAGTTAAAACAACCAACGCGATTGTCCCCCCATCCGGAGAGCAAAACTCAACATGGTAACCATCGGGGTCCCGATGCTCAAAGACAACCGTGCCGATACCCCGAACTTGAGCCCATATTCTGGGAGGTCAACCGTCAGCTCGACAGGATCCGGTTCCTCTATCATGTCCCAATCCTCCTCCTCGTTCTCCTCAGGGCGGATTCCAGGATCAAGGGCGGTTCCGCGGCACAAGGTGCGCGGAAACGAGAGTGGGTATGCCCCCTTACTTGACAATCCACATGCTCCTGATCCACTGAGACTCCTTCTCAGGCACATTCATCTCCCCTTCAACAGTGTAGCCCGCGCCATGGGGACTCTCATCAATTGTCCGGATCTCATGCCTCTGGACATGATCATACAACAGTTCCGCAAGTACGCGCCACTCTTCTCTTTTGAAGCCGCAATTCATGAAGTGAATTGCCTTCGGGGAGCCGGATGGGTGGCTTGGGTTTAGCGGATAATCCACAACTTTTCGCGTAGGGACCACCGCCATTTCTCGGTTTGGAACCTTCATTGCGGCGATGATCAGCCCGAGATCCGCTCCGCCACCAACTCGGCGATGTCGAAGACCTGAAGGTCCTCCCTCCCCTTCTCCTTGAGTCCGTCCTTGAGCATGGTCTTACAGAAGGGGCAAGCCACGGCAACCTGTTTCGCGCCGGAGGCGATCACCTCCTCGGAGCGCTCGATGTTGATCTTCCTATCGCCCAGGTGCTCCTCCATCCACATCCGGCCCCCACCCGCGCCGCAACAAAAACTCCTCTCTCGTGTCCTTTGCATTTCAGCAAGTTCAAGACCCGCCGCGCGCGCGAGGTTGCGCGGCTCCTCATAAATGTCGTTGTGACGACCGAGATAGCAGGAGTCGTGGTAGACCGTGGCAAGGGACTCGCCGATTTCGATCCCCGCGAGCCTCCCCGCGCGGATCAATTCATCGACATACTCGCTGTGATGGAGAACCTCGTAGCGCCCCCCGAGCTGCGGGTACTCGTTAGCCAGGGTGTGAAAGCAGTGCGGGCAGCCGGTCACAATCCGCTTGACACCATAACCATTGAGCGTTTCGACAGCCATCTGGGCGAGCGTGACATACAGGTATTCGTGGCCGATTCTGCGCGCGGGGTCGCCGCAGCATTGCTCCTCCTTCCCGAGGATGGCGAAGGACACATTCGCCGCCTTGAGGATCTTGGCGAGCGCGCGAGTCGCCGGTTTGGCGCGGACATCGAAGGATCCCGCGCATCCCACCCACAGGAGGATTTCCGGCTCAGCCCCCTGCTCCAGGGTCGGAACCTCGAGGCCCTTGGCCCAATCGGCGCGGGCGCTGTTATCGAGTCCCCAGGGGTTCCCCGCCTTTTCCAGATTTTGAAGGGTGATCTGCGCCTCGCTCGGAAAGCTGCTTTCCATCATCACCCGCGCGCGGCGCAGATCGAGAATCGCGGGGATGTGCTCTATGAAGAGCGGGCATTCCCGCATGCAGGCCCCGCAAGTGGTGCAGGACCAGATTTCATCCTCGGTGATCGCATTTCCCACCAACGCCGGGAATTCCGCCACGGCTTCCCCGGCGGCCAGCTTTCCAGCGACCGGCTCCCACACCTTCCGGATGGAAACCATGATCCGCTTGGGGCTGAGCGGCTTGCCGGTGATGGTGGCCGGACAGTGCAGCTCGCAGCGCCCGCATTTCACGCACACATCGCTGTCGAAGAGGGTCTTCCAGCCGAACTGGTCGAGCGTGGTCACCCCGAAGGATTCCGCCTCCTCCATGTTCGCGATGGGCTGGAGCGCGCCGGTTGATTCAAAACGCGCGAAGAAGATGTTGGCCGGTCCTGTAAAGGCATGCAGCAGAATGCTATAGGCAAAGCCGAGGATGAAACCGAGGGACAGGACCGCGTGCCCCCACCACATCACCAGGTGTTGCGCCTTGGGGGACACCGCCGCCGAGGGGAGGACCAGGGAGAGCATGTAGCCGATGGGCGAGGCCCATTTCTCAAGCGCGCTTTCGGCCTCGACAATGTGGTCCCCCTCGATCACGAACGCCGAATGGGCGATCCGCGCGGCCTCGACATAGAACCCCGTGAGAGTGACCGCCAGGAGGAAAACAGTCCATTTGCCGAAGCCGGTGTTGCCGTACAGATGGCGGGGCTTGAGGAAGGCGCGTCGGTAAAGGGCCATCAGGCAGCCCACCACAACCATCACCCCGGCAAGGTCGAGGATAAAGGAAAACACGGAATAGAAATGGCCGAACAGAAAGGCCACCGGGCGGATGCCCAGCAGTTTCTGGCAGATGTCCCGTTCGATCGCAACCAGAACAGTCCCGATGAAGAGCAATACAAAACCGACCAGGATCAGCGTGTGCATCTTCCCGGCATAGGAGTGTGTCAGGATGCGCCGCTGCCCAAAGCCGGTGCGAACCACGCGCAAAAGGCGCTCCCAAGTCCGGTCCCAACGAATCTCCGGCTGGCCCAAGGCCCTCCACATCCGGACTCGCTGAAAGAAGCCGTAAACCACTCCGGCGACCAGAAGGATTCCGACCACGGGGATGAACAGGTCGATGCCGGGGAATTCGACATTCCAGTAGATGGGTCGAGTCAGTTGCGGATTCACAAATAAAAGCCTCCTGCAAGCGGGATCAAGGGATAGAGTAAACCAGCTCTTCGAGTGTGTGGGGAGGTCTGGCGAGGAAGGTTGCGCGATCCATCGGGGCGACCTTGAGCGCGCCCGCGAGACGGCAGTGGCACCAGGTGAGCGTGATCTGCGCTGTGAGGACGGTCTGTTCCGAGGGTGAGAGTGGCGCGCCGGCTTCTTCATAAACCTGCAGGAATTCCGCGAACAGCTCGGGCCGTGGATTGGGAGTTTGTGTGAGCGACCAGATATCTCCTCCCTCGATCCGGCTGGAGTGAGTGGAGCAGCAGAAGAGAAAGGCGTAGGCGAGGTCATAAATCCGCGCCTGCCAGCCGCACCAATCGAGGTCGAGAAAGGCGGCGATCCGGCCCTCCCGAACAAGGAGGTTGGCGGGCTGGATATCGCCGTGGATCAGGGTGTGAGGGAGGCTGGCGAAGAGAGGATCGGGGAGCGCCTCGGCGGCTCGGATGACCCATTCCCTGTACCGGGAGACTTGTGGCGCGGCATTCGGAGAGGTCTGGAGGATCTCATTGGCCTGAGAGAGTAAGACATTCGGGTCTGTTTCTCCGCGTGGACCCAGCTTCTCCAAGCGCTCCGGAAAGTCCGCGCCCGCGGCGTGAAAACGCGCTAACGCTTCGGCAAGGGCGCGCAGGTGGCTTCGGTCTCCTTCAACCAGGGGACCGCCTTGAATGAAAGGATAGACCTCCCAATGACCCTCTTGCGAGGAGATCGGGCCGGGGTGAGCGAGTTGGAGGCTTGGAACCACCGGAACCCCCTTCCCCGCCAGGAATTCCAGGGCACGACGATCAAACTCCAGCCGAGCCGGTTCGCAGTACCCCGGAAAACGTCGCCTGACGACCCAGGCTCCCTTGGAGGTTTCCACTTTGAGGTTGAGGTTCCGAGTTCCGGGGAGAATCGCAATCGCCGCGGGAGATCCCACCTCGAACTCAGCGCAAACGGTTTCCAGGACGGCTCGAATCTTGTCGGGGATTTCCATGCCCAATTCCCTTCCCATCCCCGGTGGTTTCGAGGGATGGGGCACGCTAAGATCAAACGAAATCAGCCCCTTCGCAAGGAGTCACGAGGTTCTTGCCAAAATGAAGATTGAGCGTAATCCCACGCGCCCCGTTTGGGTGCGTGACCTTCAGATCGGAGGCGGGGCCCCGATCAGCTACCAGAGCATGACCGCCACCCGAACCCAGGATGTGGAGGCCACGGTCGCGCTCACCACCGCCCTGGCGGCCGCGGGCGCGGACCTGGTTCGGATCGCGATCGACAGCCGCAAGGACCTGGAGGCGTTGATTCAGGTCCGGGAGCGAACCACGGCGAGACTCGTGGTGGACCTTCAGGAGAACTATCCGCTGGCGGAGCATGTGGCTCCGCATGTGGACAAGATTCGGTACAACCCGGGGCACCTGCATCATCTCGAGCGCGACAAACCGGTCGAGGACAAGGTGCAGGCTCTGGCGGACATCGCCGCGAAGAACGACTGCGCTCTGCGCATAGGGGTGAACTGCGGCTCCGTGGCCCCGGACTTCCTCGAGCGCTATCCCGAGGATCCGATGGAGGCGTTGGTGGCCAGCGCGCTCTTCCACGCCGAGCTGTTGGATCGCTATGGATTCGCTCGCTATGTGGTGTCCCTCAAGGATTCCGATCCGAGGAAAGTCATCGAGGCCAACAAGCGCTTCGCCAGGGAGCGTCCCGATGTCCCGATCCACTTGGGCGTGACCGAGGCGGGGCTGCCCCCGGATGGGGTCATCAAGACTCGAATCGCCTTTGAGCAGCTCCTGTCCGCCGGAATCGGGGACACCTTGCGGGTGTCGCTCACCGTGCCGAACCATCGCAAGCATGAGGAAATCGAGGCGGGGCGGCGGATTGTGGAGGATGTTTATGCCGGACGATTTCGTTCGGTCCCGGAGTTCTTCGGCCAGGGCCTGAACATCATCTCGTGCCCCTCGTGCTCGCGAGTCGAGAACGAGGCGTTTGTGGAACTTGCGGAGAAGGTGAAAGAGATGAGCGCCTATGCCGCCGGCAGGAATGTGACCATCGCGGTTATGGGGTGCCGTGTCAATGGGCCGGGTGAGACCGATGACGCCGACCTGGGGCTGTGGTGTGGTCCGACCCATGTCAACCTGAAGCGCAAGGAGGAGTCCCTTGGCTCGTTTCCCTATGACGAGGTGCTGGACCGCCTGCGGGACGAGTTGGATTCGTTGATTGCCGCGAGGGTGTAAGCTCCCCCCGCTTTCAGATTTCCTTTCGTAAGGAGGCTGGCCTTGAATCCTGTCGTTACAACCCAACAAGTCGGCGCGGTGAAATGGATCCGCTTCAACCGCCCTGAGGTGCGCAACGCGGTGGGGGTGGAAAGCGCGGACCGACTGTGTGAAGAGCTCCTCGCGGCAGAAAAGGAGAAGGCGCGCGTCGTGGTGGTCACCGGAACCGGCGGCTCTTTCTGTTCCGGGGCGGATCTCAAGGCGGTGAACGTGAATGTGACCGACCGAGGGGCGATCTCCTCGATCTTGGAAGACCATTATCACCCGATGCTGCTCGCGTTGGCCGAGCTTCCGATGCCGGTGATCGCGGCGGTGGATGGCGCGGCGGCGGGGATCGGGTGCGACATCGCGTTGGCCTGTGACATTCGCCTCGCGAGCACCAATGCGGTGTTCTCGGAGATCTTTGGGCAGGTCGGCCTGATTCCGGATGGCGGTGGAACCTTCACCCTTCAGCGGATCGTGGGGATGGGGCGCGCGCTGGAAATGACCCTCTCCTGCCGGAAGGTCGGCGCGCGCCAGGCGCTTGCCTGGGGGATTGTGAGTCGAGTCTTCCCGGTCGAGCGGTTTGAGCAGGATGTGCAAGCATACGCCGAGCATCTGGCGATGGGCGCTCCGCTCGCGATGGCCCGCGCCAAGAAGGCCATCCGTGAGGCGAGCGAAAACCGAACCTTCGAACAGGCGCTCAAACGTGAGGCCGAGCTCCAGCAGGACCTGTTCGTGTCCAAGGATTTTCACGAGGGGGTCTCGGCCTTTGTCCAAAAACGGCCTCCCCGGTTCACCGGCGAATGACTGCGTCGCTTCCCTCCACCATGCGGGCCGCGCGGCTTTACGCCCCCGGCCCGGTGGTGATCGAGGAGATCCCCACGCCGAAGCCCGGTCCCGGCGAGATCCTGCTTCAGGTGATGGCCTGCGGTGTCTGCGGCTCGGATGTCCACATCACGGTGGAGAAATCCCAGTTCCTCAAGGAATACCCACGGACTCCGGGCCACGAGAGCTCCGGGGTGGTGGCGGCGGTTGGCGAAGGGGTGCTCGGATGGGGCGTGGGCGACCGCGCGGCGGTGTGGTGCGGGGTGGCCTGCCGGGAATGCCGCGCCTGCCGCGAGGGGGATGAGAACCTGTGCGAGAATTTTCGTGTTCTGGGGTATGACCTGGATGGGGCTTACGCCGAATACATGCGCGTTCCCACCTCATGCCTGATTCCCCTGGATGACCGAGTGCCTTTCGAAATCGGGGCGATCCTCTCGGACGCGGTCTCGACCCCCTACTATGCACTCGCGGTCCGAGGGGGGCTTAAGGCCGGGGAGACCGTGGCGGTGTTCGGGTGCGGAGGACTCGGTCTGCACGCGGTTCTGCTCGCAAAGATGCTGGGGTCGGTCCGAGTATTCGCGGTGGATGTTCGCGAGGAGGCCCTTGAGCGCGCCGCCGCCTATGGGGCCGATGTTCTCATCCGGGCAGACTTGGACCGTCCCTATAAGGCCATCCGCGAGGCCACTTCCGGGCGGGGCGTGGACTTGGCCATCGAACTGGTGGGGAGGGTCGATTCCATTGAGGAGGGATCGAAGTGCTTGGCCCACCGGGGGCGGCTTGTCTTGGTTGGAATCGGTCGGATTCGCCCACGGATGCCCCTGATCGAACCGTTCGTGGCCTTCAGCCACTCGATCCTCGGCTCGTTCGGCGCTCGCAAGGAGGACCTCGCGCGATTGGTGGAGTACGCCGCCGAGGGTAAGCTCGACCTCTCCCGCTCGATCAGCGCGCTGCGTCCGCTGGAGGAGCTGAACGACTGCCTGGAGGATCTCCACCAAAAGCGGGGGGATCCGGTCCGGATTGTGATTCAGCCAAACCACCGTCCCGTTGTCCCAAGCGGGGACCGCGGGCTATAGTAAGGACACGCGGACACCGCTGAACCTGTTTGGGAGGACTTTCCGATGAACCGTTGGCTCCGATTTCTGAAGGGTTTTCTAGTCTTCGCCCTGTGCGTCACGGTCGCGGTCTATTGGTCGGGCTGCGGTTCAAGCACAAATCCGCCGGAGGCGGGCCATTCGCATGGTCCCGGGGAGCATGACCACGACCATGAAGGCGAGGAGTCGCACGACCATGACCACGACCATGAAGGGGAGGCGGAACATGATCACGATCATGAAGAAGGCGAGGGAGGTCATGGACATGCTCACTCCGCGCCGCATGGCGGGACTCTGATCGCGCTCGGAGAACACTTCGCGCATTTGGAGCTGGTGGTGGACGCCACCGCGGGAAAGGCCACCGTGTATGCCCTGGATGGTGAAGCCGAGAAGCCGCTCCGGCTCCCCCAAGAGAAGATTGTGCTTTCAATCACCCGCAAGGTTGGGGATGCCGTCTCCAGCGCCACCCTGGAACTCTTGGCGGTCACCAATCCGCTCACCGGCGAGCAGGTGGGGGATTCCTCGGAGTTTTCCGGCGAGTCGGAGCTCCTTAAGGACGCGGACCGTTTCGAGGGGGTGGTCCAATCCGTTTCCATCCAGGGGGAGACCCTGGAGGGGGTCCGGTTCGCCTACCCCGAGGGGAACGAATGAGCGCGAATCGACGGTTTAAGGAAAGGAGGTCCATGGAGTCCTTGCGAAACCTGACGAGTGGAAGAGGCGCGCGCCCCCTGGGATGGGCGTTTGTCCTTGTGCTGGCCGTGATGCTGCCGAGCTGCACGCAGACTGAAAGCGCGGGTCCGGATGAGGAGGTGGTGGTCGCCGAGGGAGCGCCCATCGATTCCGCGCCGGCGCCCGCGCCCGCGCAGTCTCCAACGACAGAGGCGGCGGTGGAAATCACCGAGGCGGCTCCCGGGTCAGCCGGGAGCGCGTCAGGGACTCAAACAACCCAACCAAGCGACTCCATGGAAGCGGACTCTGGGACGGTGGCCTCCGCGAGCGCGCCTTCCGCGCTTGACACCGCCGCCTCCCTTTCCCAAGGCGGGACGGGACTCGATGTCAAGAACGAGACGCCTAAGCTTCCGGAGGGCGTTTCCAGGGATTTCCAGCCCGTTTCCTTCGCCTATCTCTCCTCCTTTGAATACGATGTCCCCGATCCTTTCACCCTCAAGGGCATGAAGGAGGAGGAAATCTCAAAGCTCTCCGAACAGATTCCGGATTACATCAAGCGCCTGGATTCCAAGAAAATCGCGGTCAAAGGGTTTATGGTCCCGATTGATGTCGAAGGCGAGGGGGTGAAATCCTTCATCCTCACCTACAGCCAGATGATGTGCTGCTTCGGGCAGATGCCCTGGTACAACGAATGGGTGTATGTCGAAATGACTGATGGCAAGCCCGCTTCCTTCTACAACGACACGCCGATCACGGTGTCCGGTACGCTGGATGTGGGCGAGGAGATCGAGGATGGATTTGTGATCAGCCTCTATCGGATGAAGGCGGAGAATGTCATCGCGGATGCCGCCAAGGGGGCCGATTCCTCGAACAATTGAAGTCAAAGAAGTTCCCGATAAATCCCGAACAACTCCTCCGCGGTTCGCTTCCAACTGAACGCCTGCGCGCGCGTAAGGCCGCGTTCGACAAGTCTTCCCCGCTCTTCCCGGTCCTCGATTAATTCCAGCGCGGCGCTCGCCCAGGTCTCGGGGTCCGTTGGGGGAAGGAGCTTGGCGGCGTTTCCCACGGTCTCCGGGAGCGCGGCGGCGTTCGAGCAAACCACCGGACACCCGCAAGCCATGGCCTCCAGCGGCGAATAGCCAAAACCCTCCATCCGGGAGGGGTACAGGAAAAGCGCGGCGGAGCTGTAGACCCGTCTAAGGAACGGGTCCGAAACCCATCCGAGCAGGATCACATCCCGCTCCAGACCCCGTTCGGCGATCAGCTCCCCGAGCGGTTTCATCCCGCGCGGACTGACATTCGGGTCTCCGGCAAGGACCAGTTTTCGAGGGGTTGAGGTCTTTTCCCGAAAGACCCGATACGCATCCAGTAGAAGCGAGAGGTTCTTTCGTCCGTCAATTCCCCCGCAGTAAAACAAGAACCCCATGTCGCAACCGATGTTCCGTCGAAAATGCTTGCGCGCCTCGACTGTCCAATCCTCCGGGTGAAAGGCCGGATCGATCCCCTGATAGACCCGCCGGAGGGGAGCTTTTGGGGACAGGCCGAGCAATTCCAACCTTGCTTGGGAGGTGTCGGACACGGTCACAATCCGGTCGGCGACCCGGAAGACTGTCCCCAGGCGGCGCCTGTAAACCGCCTCCTCTCGCGCCGTATCGAAGAAGAGCTCGGGCAGGTCGAGCGGGGCGAGGTCATGGAGCGTGACCACGGTGGGACAACTGGGGGAGGCCCAGACATCGCCAGTGAGGAAGTGCATCACTCGAATATCCCCCAGCAAGAGTCGCCGCGCGGCCCCCACCAACGGACGCCGCAACATCCGCAGCGCGCGGGCCGCGGAGACAAACCGATCCCGGGGACTCAGGTCCACCCCCTTCAGGTCGGAATTCGAGTCGAGAATCAGCGCCAGGGTCTCACTCGAGTCAAGCCGGTCGAGCTCGATCACGAGGTTGAGCATCCGGCGATACCCGCGAGTGGAGCGGGCCACCTCACGCAGGTCCAAGGCGATGGTCATGGGAGTCGGGCCAATCCTGGAGAAGGGCGCATGGAATCACTCTTCCGTTCGGTTGGGAAGGCTTGCGAGCTCCGCCGCAAGACGCTCCAGTTCGGCGTGATTACCCTGTTTCTTGAAAGTCTCGCGCGCTTCCTCAAAGTACTTGCGCGCCAGGGCGGGATCGAACAAGCGGTCCCGATAGATCCGGGCGAGGGCCAGTTCGGCCATCGGGAAGTCGGGGCGACGTCCGCCCAGCGCCTCCAGAAACCCCCTGTAGTGCCGCGCCGCCTCGCGAAATTCCCCGCGCGCCTCGAGCAATCGCGCCAGCCGCAGATGGGAATCCGGGAGGTCCGGGTTGGCGAGATCCGGGCTCAAACCCGAGAAATGGATGTCAGCCAGGAAAGACTGACGGGCCGCATCGGGGTTCCCCAACCCCTCCGCCACGCGTCCCTTGAGATAATGAAGGCCGGGACGGTCCCGGTCGAGCGCCTCGAAAAAGGCCAGCAACGGCGCGGCGGCCGCCATGTTCCCCTTCTCAATCTGGGCGCGCGCCTCCAGCAGCAAGAGCTCCGGATCATCGGAGACCGCCTTCGCCCGTCGAATGGATGAAATCGCGGCGTTGTAGTCCCCCCGGTTGAGCAGCGCCAGCGCGAAAAGGACCTGATAATCCCCCTCGCCCGGCACACGGGAAGCCACGCGACGTATGGCGGCCTCGGCTTTACGGCTATCCCCGCCGGGAATCTTGCCGCTCAGAATCTCCCGCGCCATGGCCGCCTCCCGCAAGGAGACATACCGGATGTCCGCCATCCACAGCATTCCCACACCGAGCGCGAGAAGGGACAACGAGAGGAAGGCTCCTCGCGCCCGAGTGAAGAGAGAGCGCAAGGGGACACTCCGAAGAAGCCCCCCTTCACTGAGAGCCGCGCCTAGGAGCACGGCTAGAAGATAGGCCTGCGCGGGACGATGAAAGGGGAGGTCAAACAGACTCCCGCCCAGCGCCGACCACCATCCGGAAAGAAACCCAAGGCGGATCAATCGGTCCCTTCGACAGGCGCCGGTGTGAATCAGTCCGAATGCTCGGACCTGAGCGCATACAAGAAACAGGAGAATGCCGAGGAATCCGAGAACTCCCCATTCGACAAGGGCTTGGAGGAATTCGTTGTGCAAATGGTTGGCGCGAAGGGAGTGGAGACGAGCCACTCGGCCCGCGAACAGATCGGAATCGGGGCCCTCGACCATCCCACGCAGGACACCGAGGAACCGGATCTTGAACTCCCCCGGGCCGATCCCCAACCACGGGTTGGCCTCCCACAGGCGGAACCCCGACACCCACAGCAATGCTCGGACCGCGATGGAATCGCCCTTGAGCGAAAGGGTTTCGAGCCATCGTCCAAGGTATGGCCCCTCCTCGGAGGGACTCAAGACATCCGCGAAGAGCCATCCCGCGAGCACTAGCGCGAGCACCAATGCACCGGCCACCAGCGGCCTCATCCACGCGGCGCTTCGGTTGGTTCCGCCCCTCTGGCCTCCGGTCAACCGGAGGCACAGGAGGAAATGCAACGCCCCGGCGGCAAGCGCGAGAAATCCGCCCTTGGACCGTGTGGCGACAATCGAAACCATGACCGCCCCGAGCACGGTCAAACCGAGGATCTTCCTGAATGGCCCCCTCCGCCCCAGGGTCCAACCCAGCGCAGGGAAAAAGGCGATGGCCAGATAGCCGGCCACAAAGTTCGGATTGCCGATCGTACCGTACACCGCCTCCTTGACCCGTTGATCCATGAGATCGATCTCACTCCAGGCGGCCACGGGGTTCAGCGAGATTCCCAGCCGATTGCCGACCATCTCTGTCACCACGATCCCGGTCTCCAGCCCGAGTCCAAGTAGAACCGCGAGCGCGAGGAGCGAGCGGGATTGCGTGGAGCAGAACGCCAGACTCGCTGAGCACGCCACCAGGAGCCAAGACAGGACCGGCAACAGGACATGCAGCCGATAGGAAAGAATCGGGTTGATGCCCCCAACGGCGAGATCCAGAGATGGCTCCTTCAGATCGAGAAACAGACGGACAAGGAGCACCGGCGCGAGACTCCCCAACAAGAGGAGCGCCCGGGGTATCCTCGGCGGGGTGCGGGCCGCTCCGGCGGCGGTGATGACCCATGTTCCCCACACCAGCGCCGCAAGCCCCCCGAAGGCCGCCAGCGCGAGCATCGGCGGCTCCCGGAATACATGCAGGCTCTGGGGATCGTGAAGGAACAGGGTCACCCACGTTCCGGCCACAAGCACGGCGATGAGGGTCCCCCGCAAGAGACGTTCGGTCACCCTGGCCGCCCCTTTCGGGAGCGGAGCGCCGGTATCGGAGAGATGGGACACATCCAAGGAAACGGAAGAGGCGGGTCCGCCCGGGTTACTCCTGGGTTTCGCGTACAACCTCTTCGATGGTGGTCAAGCCGAGAACGATCTTCTTCCAGCCGTCCTCGCGCATGGTCAGCATCCCCTCCTCGCGAGCCTGCTGGAAGATCACCGAGCTCGGGGCGCGCGCCAACACCATGTCGCGAATGGTCTGGGAAAGCACGAACACCTCGAAGATCCCCAAACGGCCCTTGTACCCCGAGAAATTGCACTCGTCGCATCCCATGCCCTTGTAGAAAGTGACCCCGGATACATCCTCGCGATCCACCCCGAGGTCGTAAAGCTCATCATCCGAGGGGGTGTACGGCTGCTTGCAGCGATTGCAGATGGTCCGAACCAACCGTTGGGCGACAACCGCCTCCACCGAGGAGGTGATCAGGAACGGCTCCACCCCCATGTCGGTGAGTCGGGTCACCGCCGAGGGAGCATCATTGGTGTGCAGGGTGGATAGGACCAAGTGACCGGTGAGCGAGGCCTCGATCGCGATTTGCGCGGTTTCGGAGTCGCGAATCTCACCGACCATGATCACATCCGGGTCCTGACGAAGAATCGCGCGCAGGCAGGAGGCGAAGGTCAGTCCCACCTCAGGGTTGATGTTGACCTGGACAACCCCCTTAAACTCATACTCGACCGGGTTTTCCACGGTGATGATCTTGAGTTCCGGGTTATAGATGCGCTGCAGCGCCCCATAGAGCGTGGTGGTCTTTCCGGACCCGGTGGGGCCGGTGACCAGGAGAATGCCGTTGGGCCGCTTGATGATCTTCTCGATGATGGTGAGGTTTTCCGGGGTGAGTCCGGATTGCTCGAGTCCGACCATCGCGTTTTGACGGTCGAGGATGCGGAGCACGATGCTCTCGCCGCAGACAGTGGGCAGCGAGGAGACGCGCATGTCCACCTCGCGCCCGGAAATGTTCACCTTGATGCGCCCATCCTGGGGCATGCGGTACTCCGAGATGTCCATGTTGGACATGACCTTGATGCGCGAGACCAGCGCGCTCCAGAGCTGTTTCGGAGGCGGCTTGGTCTCGTGCAAGGCGCCATCCACGCGATAGCGGATCCGGAACGACTCCTGAAACGGCTCCAAGTGAAGGTCGGAGGCGCGGTCCTTGACCGCCTGGAGCAGGATCAGGTTGACCAACTTGATGATCGGGGGCTGGTTGGCGAGTTTCTCGAGGTTGCCGATGTCATCCTCGCGAACCTCGAAGTTGATGTCCTCCTCGTTGATGCTCTCGAGGATGCGTTCGATGCTGGTGTCCACCTGACCGTAGTACTCGTCGATCAGATCGATCACATCCATCTCGCGGGCGACCGCGCCGCGAACCGGGTGGCCGACCAACTGCTCGATATCATCGATGGCGCGGATGTTGGTCGGATCGGCCATCGCCAGAACCAGTGCGCCATCCTCCCATTTGATCGGAAAGACGGCGTAGTAATGCGCGGCGGCCGCCGGGAAGGCCGAGACGACGTTCGGATCGATCTCGTAGTCCTTCATCCGGATAAATTCCATGCCGAGCTTCTCGGCCAGCATGACGAGCATCTCCTCCTCGGAGGAGTAACCCGCCGCCTGGGTGAGACCGGCGAGCAGGGTCTGGCCCGCCTCGGACTGGTCGAAGGCGCTCCCGCCCTCCTTGGGCGCGGTGGCGCTCTTGACCCGGGTCCCAGCCTCGGACTCGTCCGGGGCGGCGTCCGAACTTCCCACCAGCCCGGCCGATTCAAGCAGGGAGTCGATGTCGAAATCGCGGCTGTTGCCGTTATTGGGGGCTTCAGGCTTGGCCATGGCTCTGGGGCTTGTCAGCCGAGCATGCGCTGACGAAGTTCCTCGGGGTTGGCGGCGCGCGCGATGGCGTCCTCGCCGGTGATCTTCTTCGCGTTGTAGTGGTTCAAGAGGGATTGATCCATGCTGATCATCCCGAGTTTCTGTCCGGTTTGGATGGAACTCAAGATTCGGTTGGTCTTGCGCTCACGGATCAGGTTGGCGATGGCCGGGGTCATGATCATGATCTCATAGGCCGCCACGCGCCCCTTGCCGCTGGCGTGCGGGAGGAGCTGCTGCGATATCACCGCCGCAAGTGTCACCGAAAGCTGCATCCGAACCTGCTCCTGCTGGGTGACCGGGAAAGCGTCCACAATCCGGTTGATGGTCTGCGCCGCGCTGTTGGTGTGGAGCGTGGCGAACACCAGGTGCCCTGTTTCCGAAGCGGTGATCGCCGCCTCCATGGTCTCCAGGTCCCTCATCTCGCCCACTAGGATGCAGTCCGGATCCTGACGGAGCGCTTGGCGGAGAGCATGCGCGAACGAGGGCGTGTCGATGTTGAGCTCGCGGTGGGTGACAATCGAGCGTTTGTGCGGGTGGTAGTACTCAATCGGATCTTCAATGGTGATAATGTGGTGATCCATGTTCGCGTTCACATAATCGATCATGGAGGCCAACGTTGTGGTCTTGCCCGACCCGGTCGGACCGACCACCAGGATCAGACCGCGCGGGCGCGCGAGCAGCTCCTTGATCGCCCCGACCGGAAGGCCGAGCTGCTCGAAGGTCAGAATCCGGAATGGGATCAGGCGCATCACGATCCCGATCGTGCCGCGCGTGCGCAGCACGCTCACCCGAAAGCGCGCCAGGTTGCCGAAAGCGTACCCGAAGTCGCAGGAGCCGATCTGCTGGACCTCCTCGCGATAGCGGTCGGGGGTGATCGCCTCCATCAGGTGGACCGAATCCTCCGGGGTGAGCGGCTCGCTGGAGAGGTTTTCCAGACGGCCATCCACGCGAATGGTCGGGGGACGTCCCACCGAAATGTGCAGATCGGAGGCGTCACGCTCCACCACCATGCGCAGCAAATCGTTGATTTCAAGCGCCATCTTGGTTGTCTCCGTGGCCGGTCGGGGAGGCGGTGACCGGGCGGTTGGCTCCCGTTTTTCAGGGCTGATAAATCAAGCTAGTGTTCGGCCCGGCGAGTGTCAAGTGCCGGATTGGGCATTTCCGGGTTCTAGTCCGGGTGAAGGCGGCATTCCAGGGTCAGCCGCCTGAAGGCGATGGAGACCCGGTGGACACCCGGAACCTCCCAACCGATGTTGAGCCCGCCCAAACGGTAGTCCGCGAGGTCACGCGAGTCGGCCAGGAACCCCTCCTCCCAAGCCCGTTTGAGGGCATCCTTGGCCAGGGCGAGCATCTCCGCGCGGTAAGGAACCCATTCCCCGCTCCGGATCGAGCGATCCGCGTAGGTTCTGCTTGTGGGGGTGAAGATCAGCTTGCGGGTGAACAGGTCTTTGTGGCAGAGAGCCGGGATCGGGTCCGCGCGGTCGTCGTAGATCGGTACACCCAGCCAAAGGTAATCCCCGAATCCCGGGCTGTTTCGGTTTCCGTTCTGGACAGTGAGGAACAACTGGAACTGGGCGGCATGAATGCCGGGGTCATAGCTTGCGGATTCGATCCGCTCCGAATGGACCAGGCGCGCCTGGAGGGTAAAGTCGATGGAGGCCAGCTCGGATAAGGGGGGACAGAGGGACAGGCCGGTCTTCGGGTCGCGGAACTCTTGCTGGAGGAGGAGGTGGGGCCAAGGCTCGCCGAGCTTTCGGTGACCGTTGACCCATTCCTTGCGTGAATCCATCTCCAGGGTCACTTCCACATCCGCCGAGCCTGAGTGCTTGATCCGGAGCGCTTTCGAGCCATCCGCGAAGGTCAGGTTCCCCGTTTCCGCGTGGATCATCGTCGCGCTTGCGAGGGAGTGACGGCTGCTCCATTGGGCGAGCTCCCAGACCGGAGATTCCCCGCCCGCGCTCCAAATCAGCGTTCCGGCCTCAACCCGCGCGCCGGGGGTGGCGTCAAGGACGATGAACCCGTTGGCGAAGAAGGGATCGCGCAGGGATGAAACGGAATCCCCCCCGCGCGCCGGGGCCGGGGCAACGAACAGCAAGGTCGCCAGGAGCGCTCTTAGCATGCTCTCACGCTAGCACTGGGTGGAGTGGAAGGGGAGCCAAGGAGTGTGGGATGGGTGAGGCGGATATCAACAGGGGTACCATACGTGGGTTGGGACGACAAACCGATGGCCAGGACCTACCAAGTGAAACAGGCCTTGAGGGCTGGCGAGAGGCTAAGAGATGAAACCGATTCTGAATGACCACTACACGTATCGGATCATGTGGTCCGAGGGGGACCAGGAATATGTGGGGCTTTGCTTGGAATTTCCGAGCTTGAGTTGGCTGGATGCTTCCCCGACGGCTCGCGCTTGAGGGGGCGGAAGAAGGGGTCAGATTGAAGCGGCTCGCGAGCGCCAAGCTCGCGGGGTAAGAGGCAGGCTCGTCCACGCGCAAGAGGTTGAGGCCGTCGTACTCGTAGCGCCGCCCGCTTTGAAGCGCGCCGGGGTTCGCGCCCGTCCCCCCGGCGAACTGGAAGCGCTTCGACAGCGCGCCATCGCAGGACAGGCAGTACTCGTACTCGACCGACCCGACATTGTTGGCCGTGTTCGTGTACTTCACTGCGCGGGTCATCTGGTCCCTCACATTCCAAGTATAGTCCCACTTCTCCGCCTGGCTCCAGACCCCGCCGCTCTTGGTCTCCTTGAGCGCCTGGGTGAGGTTGCCGTTGGTGTCGTAGGCGTAGTCGATCCGCGTGTCCCCGTTGGCCCCGGTCCAGGAGGCCCCGCTGTAGCGACGTCGAGTTCGTTCAGGTCGTTGTACTCCAGCGTCTAGGTGAGGTCCTCGGTGATTGTGCCGTTCTTGTTGACCGTCTGCATCGAAGACCGATTCCCCACCTTGTCGTACCCAAACTCGTGCTCGTACGCGACCACCCACACATCTCCGTTATGGTTGGTCCGGTGGACCCCGGTGCCAAGGGGGGGATGCGCTTAGTCCCTTGTACTCCTCGGTTTCGGGGTTGCCACCGACACTGGGGAAGTGGAGCAGGAACCTTGCACTACACCAGGTCCCGACTACTGGCTACGGTCGTTGGCGGAAAACACAATCCTGTGCCTCTACCCCTTCCTGTCCCGGTTCACCTGGAATCCGACAGTTCCGTGGTTCGGATAAGCAACATAGAATCTTATCCGAACGGAGGAAACCCTTATGGCAAGGAGTCGGAAGCGCTACACTTCCCAGGAGAAGGCCGCGA
>JAJVIK010000001.1 GCA_022072055.1 bacterium
ATCGCGGCCTTCTCCTGGGAAGTGTAGCGCTTCCGACTCCTTGCCATAAGGGTTTCCTCCGTTCGGATAAGATTCTATGTTGCTTATCCGAACCACGGAACTGTCGGATTCCAGGTGAACCGGGACACAAGGATGAGGTCACCGAAGCGGCGAGCGCCCGGCTTTTCGACCTGGCGGACACTCCCTCCAAGATGATCAAGCTGCCGGAGGCAGCCATCGCCAAGGCCATTTACCCCGCCGGGTTCTATCGCACCAAAGCGGCCACCATCCTCCTGGTCAGCCGGGACATCCTGGGCCGGTTCCAAGGAAAGGTTCCCGACGAAATCGACAACCTGCTCACCCTCAAAGGGGTGGGAAGAAAGACCGCGAACCTGGTAGTCACCCTGGGTTTTGGAAAGCCGGGAATCTGTGTGGACACCCATGTTCATCGCATCGTGAACAGATGGGGACTTCTGTCTGCCCCCGATCCAGGAGCGACCGAAGCATCCCTTCGGAAAGTACTCCCAAGGCGATACTGGATCCCCATCAACGACCTCCTGGTGACCTACGGCAGGACGGTCTGCAAGCCCATCTCCCCCCACTGCACTCAATGCGAGATCCGGGAGTTCTGCGATCAAGCCGGAGTCAGTCGTTTTCGGTAGGCTGACTTCTTCCCGCAGGATTTCGGGTCAACCTTGGGAATCTCCGGTTCCCCATCGGGGAAAAGGGCCTGGTGGTCGAAAAGGAACCGTTCGACCGTCTTTCTGTGCCATTTCCGTGGTTCGTAGAGACCGTCCTCCCACCTCCGAATGGACATTCCGTCCATCCCGAGTCGTTGCCCCAGTACGGTCGCGGGAATCCCCAGGGTTAGACGGCAGAACCAGAGTCGCTCGCCCAAGGACTCGCCTCGGGGGAGGGGGTTGTATCCCAGGAACCGGAGGATCCCTGGGATGCGTGGTTCGATCGGAACGCATCGGCCCTGTTCCCAGGATCCGACCGTCGAAACATTGACTCCCAGAATCCTTGAGACTTCTCTTTGGGTCAGCCCCAAGTCCACACGACAGGCTCGGATATGGTCCCCCAGGGTTCTCAGTTCAGAGGGAATCCGCCGATTCCCTGGTTTCCGTGCGCTCAAGGTCACTCGGCAAAAAGGCAATACGAAGATGGGGCTTGGTCGCCGCCAAGACCCCGAACCAGACTGAGGCCGCGCTTCGGGAGGTCCTCCCCAGAAGGTACTGGATTCCGATCAATGACCTGCTCGTGACCTACGGTCGAACGCTCTGTCGCCCCACTTCCCCGCTCTGCTCGGAATGCCGGATCGCGGACATTTGCGCGCGGGTGGGGGTATCGCGCTCGCGTTGAGCGGGTTTCGCTCCGGACTATGGGTCCTTGATTGAAACCGATTCTCCCCGGACGGCGAACCAAACAGTCCCCAGCGCGCCGAACGCGCTCGCGACCACAAGGTTGATCTCAGGCGCGAAACTCCACAGGAGCGCGCCGCCGAAGGCCGCCACCGACACCACCACGTCGCGGATCAGGTAATACAAGCCGAACATTCCGGCTTTGCAGTCCTCCGGCGCGAGGTCCATGATCAGCGCCTTGCGGGTCGGCTCCCCGAACTCCTTCAGCCCACGAAGAACAAACGCTCCCACGAGCAGCGGGAAGGAATCGCAGAACAAGAGAGTCACGGGGAAGAGGGTGAAGAAAACGAAGGTCATCAGCACGAAGGGTTTCTTCTCGCCACGGTCGGAGAAGTGCGCCACGGGGATGTAGATCAGCACGGCGGTGGCCATCTCGATGGCGGTGAGCACTCCGAATTGGGTGGCGGAGACCGGGTTCTCGATCCGCTCCAGGCACCACACCACCACGAAGGCATAGGGGATCTGCTCGCAGAAACGGACCAGGATGTCCGATACAAGCAGGTTGCGAAGGCGCCTGTCCATCCGGGCGAAAAGCCGCAAGGGATTCCCCTCGGCGGAGTTCCCGCTGAGTTCGTTGGGTCGGCGATCCCGGATGAGGCGCTGCTGCGCGACGATGGCCACCAGCGCGAGGAGAATCGCGACGGCGAAGGCGAGGCGGACGCCGGTCTCCGGTCCCCAGGCATCGATGAAGACCCCGCCGAGGATCGGTCCAAGCGCCATCGGGAACCGTCGCACAAGCGAGTGCATCGAAACCCCCATGGCGCGCTTGCTCTTGGGAAGGGCCTCGGCGACCAGCCCCATGGTCGCGGGGAGCGAGATCGCGGTCCAGGAAAGGAACAGGCAAGCCCCCAGGAGCACCGCCCACCAAGCCGGGATCAGAACCACGATCAGGAAGCCGAGAATCGCCAGGCCATTGAACAGAAGCAGGGCGCGCTTGGTTCCAAGATGGTCCGCCAAGTACCCGCCGGGGAAGGAGTAGAGCGCCGAAAGCAGGTTATCGAGGCCGTTCAAGGCCCCCACCGACCAGATGCCCCCCCCGAGGGCCAGGAGATAGATCGGGAGGAACCGCTCCGCCATCCGCTCCCCCATCCCCACCAGGACCACCATGACGAGCAGCCCGAGGATTCCTCGCTCCAGGGCCAGGAATTCAGCCAATCTTCGCGCTGGGGAGGTCATGATTTGGGGAGAATCTCAGAGATGGGGCGGATTGGGGAGTCGAGAGGGCGAGATGCACCTTTTCGTGCGGTCTGTTCGCCAGCGTCCGTGGAGGGGCGCGAGGGCGCCGCTCCAAAGGAGTTTTTCCGAGGAATTTGAAGACAATCCGAAACAGGGCCCCTGGCATTCCCCCTGCTTAAGGCAGCGGATAGCCCTCCTTGGGCAGAGGGGTGCGCTTGTCCGGGGCGGCCCCCAATCAGATCGGAGGATTTGACGGCATGACCCACGACAGGCGAACAAACCTCAAACAAGTGATGCTGTGCGCGGTAGGCATCCTGATGTTGTCCCTGGGCGGCGCCTCGCTTGCCCAGAGGGAGCCGGGTGGACCACCCGGCGGACCGGGAGGACCTGGAGGACCAGGCGGTCCCTTCGGTCCGGGCATGGATCCGGCGAAGCGAGAGGCGGTCTGGAAACTCCAAGTCAAGAGCGTGGCGCAAGACAACCAGCTGGCCGCGGATGTGACTGAAAAACTGGGGGTCGCCTACCAGGCATCCAGGGCCCGTCTGGGAGAAGCGGTTGCCGCCGCAATGCGGGGAGAGGGAGAGGACCGCCAAGCGCGCCGCGAGCAGATGCGCAAGTTGACCACTGCGGAGCGTGAAGTCTTCACCAAGGAACTCGGATCGATCCTCCAAGCCGGGCAGGTGGAGAAGGTCGCGAAGGTCCTCGGGAGTTTCAGCTTCAGTTGGGATTTCACCGCAAACACGCTTTCCGAGGTTGTGAAGAACGAGGAAACGCTGCTCAAGGCGGTGGCGATCGCGGGGAACCATATCGCGAAATCCGAGACCGCGGGCGCCGCTTCCGGCGGGGAATCCCCTGAGGCGCGCCGCGAGCGCCGTCAGAAGATGAGCGAGGAGCTCAACGCGGAGCTGGCCAAGGTTCTCTCCGAGGAGGAGATGAACAAGTACAAGGAGGCGGCGGGCCGATTTCGAGGACGTGGCCCGAGGTAAGGGGAGAACGAGTTGGGATCAGGGCGCGATTCCACGCGCCCTTTTTCTCTTTTTGCGGGGCCGCGCGCCGGAGGGAATCAGGCTTCCTCGTCCGAGGATGGCGACTGGAAGGAGCGCTCCAGGGATTCGACCCGTTGAAAGAGCTTCGGCAGACGACGCAAGTGGGCCTTGAGGCGCAGGTCGAGGTCATGCCGGATCGCGGGAATTCCCGAAACGACCGCGCGATCCTCGACCTCATCTGAGACCAGGCTCTTGGCCCCGACCATGACCTCATCGCCGATGCGCCGGTGAGGTTCGATGCTGACCTGCCCGGCCAGGGTCACATTGTTGCCGATCCGCGCCCCGGCGCCGATCGAGACCTGAGCGACAACGATGCAATCGTCCCCGATGCGCACCTCACCGCCGATCCGCACGAGGTTGTCGATCTTGGTTCCGGGTCCGATGCGCGTGGGAGTGTTCTTGCCCCCTTGGACAGTGACATTCGCGCCGATCTCGACATCGCGGCCGACCTCGATCGCGTACCCGCGACTCTCCGTTTCCTCGGTTTCGTCCGCCGGCGGCGAAAGGAACACCGAGCCGCTGTGGATAATCACATCCTGTCCCATCCGGACCCGAGCGCCGATCACCACGTTGGGGTAAATCCAGGCCCCGGTTCCGATGAAGGAGCCATCCCCGACCTGCGTGCCGGACATGACCGTGGCTTCATCCTCGACACAGACTCCCTCGCCCACGCAACAGTAGGGGCCGATGGAGGTGGTGGGTGCGATCAGAGCGGACTTCGCCACCACGGCGGTGGGGTGAACGCCGGGGGCGGGACGTTGGCGCATCGGCAGGAAGATGCGCATCGCCTCGCCGAAGGTCACATAGGGATCGGAGCTGCGAAGGAGCGGCCTGAAATCGGTGTCCAGCTCCTTCGGAACCACGATCGCCGAGGCGCGGCAGCGGGGAATCTGGCTGATGTATTTTTCGTTGTGGACAAAGGAGAGTTCCCCCGGCCCGGCGGAGTCAATGGTGTTCACGCCACTGATGAGGACCTCCGGGTCCCCATCCAGCTTACAGGCAATGCGCTCGGCGAGCTCCCCGAGTTTGAGTGTCGGCACCCGCGCCCCGTCCTTATTCCTTATTGAGCGCGGCCAGGACCTTGGGCGTGATGTCGAGGCGCGTGTCCCAATAGGCGAGATCCTTCATCTTGAAGACCAGGTGATAGCCGTTGGCCGCGGCCACATCCTTGATCGTGTTCATGATCGTGTCGATGAGAGGGGTGAGCTTTTCGCGGCTCTTCTTCTCAAGCTCCTGATCCTTGGTCACCTTGAACTCACTGAGGATATTCCACTTACGGCGCAATTCCTCGAGCTCGGTCTGGCTCTGCTCCTCGGTGGAAAGCCCCTTCTTGATCTCGAACTGTTTGAGGCTCTTGTCGAACTCGCTGCTCATCTCATCGAGGTTCGCCTGTTCTTTCTCCTTGATGGTCTTGATTTCCTCAAGAGCATCACGGTACTTCTTGTACTCATCGCGGATTTTGTCGAGGTCCACATACCCCACGGTGAGGGCTTCGGCCCACACCGGGTTCGTCGGAATCCAGGCCGCGAACACAGCCGCGAGCAACACCTTGGAAAGCGCGTGTTTCATGGTAACTCCCTCCTGAGATCTGGCGCCTATCCCCAGGCGCGAATTAGAAGTTCGCGCCGAAATTGAACTGGAACGACTGCTTCTTGTCTTCGTCTTCCTTGGCCACCGGGAAGCCCAAGTCGAGGCGGACCAGGGCATTGGAGAACAGGTTCAGCCGAAGGCCCGAGCCGACGGCGACGCGCGTTTCCGCGAGGTCGAGATCGCCCGCCTCCTCGAACACATTGCCGGCGTCCAAGAAGCCCACCGATTGGACGGTGTCGTTCCAGCGATATCGGAGCTCAAGATTGGAATACCACTGGGACTCGCCGCCCACGCGAATTTCATCGTCCACAAAAATCTCGTTCCCGTCAATATCGTTAACTCTGCGCTGGGCGATCTTGACCGGGGAGATGCCGCCCACCCGGAACCCGCGGACCGTGTTTGAGCCGCCGAGGAAATAGCGTTCGTGGAGCGGAATCCGCTCGGTGTCGCCGAAAGGAAAGGCCACGGAGTAATGCCCGCGCGCGGCGAACACCAGTTTCTCGCGCAGTTTCAGGTAACGATCCGCCGTGCCGGTGAGTCCCACGAACTTGTTGTCGCCGCCGATCCCCGCCCCTTCAATCTGGACCGCGTCACGCACACCCTTGGTCGGAAAGAGGACAAAATCCCGCGTGTCGCGCACCAGGTTGAAAGCCAGGCTGCTTGTGATGGTCGAGTCCTCCGAGTAGAGTTGATCGACAAGGGTGGCGTTGCGGTCATCCGGATCGTGCAGGATCAGGTCCTCGTCGAGGTCCTCGAGTTCGACTCGCTCCAAGCGGTAAACCACCTCGGCGTTGAGCTCCTTGGTCAGGCGCTTTCCGAATCCCACGGTCCCGCCGATGCGCTCCTCTCCGAACTCGCGCCCTCCCACGCGCTCGGTGTTGCGGTAATAGAGGCTGTATCGATTGGAGTAGTCGGTGTTGTTGAGGTGGGGATTGTAGAACGAGAAGTTGACGCTGCTGCGCTTGCTGCCGACATCGGCTCCGATGGAGTAGCTCCACCCGCGACCGAGGGCGTTCCGATCTTTGAATTCGAAGTTGAGGCTCGCGCCGAAATCGCTGGAGAAACCGCCTCCCAACTGGATAAAGCCGGTGTTGGTCTCTTCGAGCTGCAGGAGCAGGTCGGCCTCGGGAGTCCCGGGAATCGGATCGAGCTGAAAACCATGCTTGAGCCGGGGCGGAAAGACATTCTCCTCGGTTTCAAAGTATTGGAGGTTGACCAGCTTTCGCTCGGTCTCCTCGACTTTGGACCAATCCAGCACCTCGCCTTTCTTGAGCTCGAACTCGCGCTCGATCACGTAGTCCCTGGTTTCAAGCGGGACCTCGAAGACCGATTGGTCGGCGGCCGCGGCCACCCCTTGGATTCGAATGTTACGCAAACGCATCCGAGGGCCCTCGGCCACGCGCAGGTGCAGATCCGCGATGCCGGTCTCGCGGTCCGGGATGATCTCGGGCTCGATGTCCACGCGGCGGTAGCCCTGGTTCCAGTAGAGCGAGCGGACTTCCTGGAGGTCGCCGATGAGCTGGGGACGGTTGAGGACATCGCCGGGCTGGACCGTGATGGGATACACCAAATCCGAGCGGCTGAAGGTGGTGGCGCCCTCGATCACAATCTTCCCGAGCTTGTATTGCGGCCCCTCCTCGATCTGAAAATTGACATCGAGACGTTTGTCGTCCGCCACCAGCTTTCGGGAGCCTTCCGCGATCTTGGCCTCGAGGAACCCATGGCGCTGATAGTGGAGCGACAGGGCCTCCTGGTCCTTCTTAAACTGGTCCACGTCGAATTTCTTGCGGAAGACCTTGAGGAATTTGGGCTTGGTCTTGACCTGCTCGGCCAGTTCCTCGTCGGTGAAGTGAACATTCCCCTCGAACCCCACCGCTTGGAGCTTGAGTTTCCGGCCCTCCTCAATGGCAAACACGAGCGTGGCGCTGGCGTCGCTCACCTGCCCCTCGCGCCCCTCCACGACCACATTGGAGAAGCCCTTGGTGTTGTAGAAGGTTTCGAGTTTCTGCTCGAGTTTGTCGATCAAACCCGGTCTTAGGAAGAGGTTCTGCCCTTCCTCGAAACCGAGTTCGGTGTTGAGACGTTTTTCCTTGTATTTGGTGTTACCGGTGTATTCGATATCGGTCACGACGGGGTGCTCGCGGACAATGAAGACCAGGGTCTTGAGGGTTTCCGAACCGCGTTGTTCGACCTTGAGGCTGAGGGGGTCGAAGCGCTCCAGTTCGCTGATCCGTCGGAGGTCGTCGCTGATCGAACGCTGGGTGGCGGCGCTGCGCAGGGAGGCCCCCACCGGGGTGCGGATGACCTTGAGAACATCGGCGCGGTCCGAGACTCGGACCCCTTCCACCTGAATCTCCCCGATGATCTGGGCGCTCGCGTCTCCAAGGAGGACAAAGGACAGAATCCACGGCAGCGATTTGATCATGAGGCCCCCGTGTCTTTTCCCGGCGGGTCGAATCAGTGGACCCCGGCCAGGTCCTCCGCCTTTTCCACCGCCCCCGGAGTGCGGAACACCAGCTCGCCCTCGGCCAGATCGACGAGGATTTCGGTGTGCTCGAAAATGCGCCCCTTGAGAAGTTCGTCCGCGAGGGGATCCTCCACGTACTTCTGGAGGACCCGCTTGAGCGGACGCGCGCCGTAGACCGGATCGAAGCCCTTTTCGAGAAGGAAATTGCGGGCCTCCTCGGTGAGGGAAAGACTCGTGGTTCCGCCCTTGAAGCGGGCGGCGATGTCCGCAAGGAGGATATCGATAATCTCCCGCGTGTGACTCTCCTCAAGCGGATGGAAGATGACCACGTCATCCACGCGGTTCAGGAATTCGGGCCGGAAGGTGCGGCGCAGCTCGCCCATCAAGCGATCCTTGATCGAGGCCATGTCCATGGACTGAGCGTGGGCCGCGAACCCAAGCCCGGTCTTCTTCACAATCTCCTGGGTGCCGATGTTCGAGGTCATGATCAGCACGGTATTGCGGAAATCCACCGTGCGTCCGGTGGTGTCGGTGAGGCGCCCATCCTCCAGAACCTGGAGCAGGATGTTGTAAACATCCGGGTGGGCCTTCTCGATCTCATCCAGCAACACCACGCAATAGGGGCGGCGACGAACTTTCTCGGTGAGCTGGCCGCCCTCATCATGGCCGATGTATCCGGGAGGCGCGCCCACCAGCCGCGAGACCGCGAATTTTTCCATGTACTCCGACATATCGATGTTGATCAGCGCGCTTTCGTTGCCGAACAGGTAAGCGGCGAGCGCCTTGGCGAGCTCCGATTTCCCCACTCCGGTCGGGCCGAGGAACATGAATGAGCCAATTGGGCGCTTGCGCTCGGAGAGTCCCGCGCGCGAGCGACGGATCGCGCGGGTGATGGTCTGGATCGCATCTTCCTGCCCCACAATCCGCTTGTGGAGCGCCTCGGGCATCTTCAGGAGCTTCTCGGTTTCGCTTTCCTCGAGTTTCACCAACGGGATGCCGGTCCACTTGGAGACCAGATAGGCGATGTCTTCCTCGTCGACGGCGGCGCGGTTTTCCTCGCGCGAGCGACGGTCCTCCCACTCTTGGGTCTTGTTGCGGATTTCCGCCTTGAGCTCATCCCGGAGCTGCTTGAGGTCCATGCACTTCTCGAACTCCTCCGTGAGCGTGGCGGATTCGATCTCCTGGTTGAGCTGCTCGATGCGCTCATCGAGCTCCTTGAGCTCGCGGGGGCGGGTGGTGGCGCGGAGATGCGCGCGCGCCCCGGCCTCGTCGATCAGGTCAATGGCCTTGTCGGGTAGATACCGGTCGGTGATGTAGCGGTCCGAAAGCTCCGAGGCGGCTCGGACAGCCTCCTCGGTGTAATGGACCTGATGGTGAGCCTCGTACTTCTCGGCCAGCCCCTTGAGGATCTCGATGGTTTCCTTGACCGAGGGGGGATTGACGATGATGTTCTGGAAGCGGCGCTCCAGGGCGCTGTCCTTCTCGATGTACTTGCGATACTCCTCCAGGGTGGTGGCGCCGATGCACTGGAGCTCGCCGCGCGCGAGCGCGGGCTTGAGCATGTTGGAGGCATCCATCGAGCCTTCGGCGGCGCCCGCGCCGACCAAGGTGTGGAGCTCATCCACGAACAGGAGGATGTTGTCGTTGCGGCGGATCTCCTCGAGGACCGCCTTGAGACGCTCCTCAAACTGGCCGCGATATTTGGTTCCGGCGACCAGCGCGGCGAGGTCGAGGGTGATCAAGCGCTTGTCCGCGAGGAGGTCCGGGACCTGCCGGTTGACTATCTTCTGGGCCAATCCCTCGGCGATGGCGGTTTTGCCGACCCCGGCTTCCCCAATCAGGACCGGGTTGTTCTTGGTGCGACGGCAGAGAATCTGAATCACCCGCTCGACCTCATCGTGACGACCGATTACCGGGTCGAGCTTGCCCATCCGGGCGAGCTCGGTGAGGTCGGTCCCGAAGGCGTCCAGCGCGGGGGTTTTGGATTTCTTCTTGGCCCCTTGAGCCTGGGCGTCGCCGCCCCCTCCCATGCCCATCAAGCGCAGGATTTCCGCGCGGGCCTTGACCAGGTCCACCCCTTGCGAGAGGAGCACGCGGGCCGCGATCCCCTCGCTTTCACGGATCACACCCAAGAGGAGGTGCTCCGTGCCGATAAAGTTCACCCCGAGGCTCTGAGCCTCCTGGTGGGCGAACTGGATCGCGCGCTTCCCGCTCGGGGAGAGCTGGGTGGCGTCTTTTTCGAGGTAGTACGAGGCGTTCTGGATCTGAGCGATGGTTTTTTTGCGGAGGACCGAAAGGTCCACGCCGAGGTTGCGGAGGGCGGTGACCGCCACGCTGTCGGTCTCGGCTATGAGTCCCAGCAGGATATGTTCGGTGGAGGCATGGCTGCTCCCCAACCGGGCCGCTTCTTCCTTTGCTCGCCGCATGACCTGCCGGGCGCGTTCAGTTAGTCTTTCAAGGTTCATCAGTGCGCAACTCCTACTCGGCGAGTCGTTCCCCTCATGGTGAATAAACGGCTGAGCCGTGCGAGGGCTTCGCCCCCGGGTCACTTCAAGAATAGCACATCCACGCGCGTTTGCCTTCCCTCCCAGCTTTCCAAGCAAGAGTCGCGCGGGGTGATAGGAAGATTATCGCCGAAAACCGGGTCCAGGTTGAGGGGAAGCCCCCGAAAAGCCCGCTTTTCGCAGGAGCGCCTCGGCGATTTCCAGGTCGAACGGGGTAGTGACCTTAAGGTTGGATTCCGCTCCCATGACCCAGGCGATGGGACACCCCCGTCGCTCCAAGATCATGCAGTCATCGGTCACTTGCGGGTCCGGGGCCCTCATGAAATCGAGGTAAGCGTCCCAAATCAGGTCGAAACGGAAGGTTTGCGGGGTCTGAATCCGGTAAAGGTTCTGTCTGGGGAGCGTCTCCTTGAGGAATCCCTCTTCCCCGTGTTTGAGGGTGTCGGTCAACGGGATGGCCACGGTGGCGGCCCCGGTCTCCCGCGCGCGACGGACGGATTCCAGGATCATCTCCGGCGTGACAAAGGGGCGCGCGGCATCATGGATGACCACGATTTCCGGGGGCCGGTCGGCAAGCCGAGCCAGACCGGCATGGACCGAGTCAAAGCGCTCTCGGCCCCCTGGAACCAGCGCGACTCGTTCACCAAGCCCGAGGGACTGAAGGTGAGATTCGATCTCCTCCCTGTCATCCGGGCGATGAACCAGAACCATTTCCCCCCCGATGATCCCGGAATTTGCCAAGGTCCGGAGGGAATAGGTGAAGAGCGGACACCCCTCCAGAGACAGCAAGACCTTGTTCTTGCCCCCGGAGGCGGCCTCCAGGCGTTTCCCGGAACCGGCAGCGACTAGGATGGCGGCGACTGTCGGATTCGGCATGGTGAAGGGAATGATGCCAGTTGATGGCCGAGGGACAAGCCCCGGCGGTCGCGTCGAGAGCCGAGCCTCCCATTCCCAGATCCGAGCTGAGGGGTGTTCCACTTGACTTGCCGTTCGACCGCTTTGAAATACCCGCATGTATAGGAGCCGCGCCACGATTCCCGAACAACTGATGTCGTTTGCCCGAAAATGGCGGAGGTTCGGCGGGCGCGAACAGATGGAGGCGCAGACCTTCCTCGGCGAGCTCCTGGACATCTACGACGCCCACTACCCTCCCGGGACGCTCTTTGAACAGCACACGGTTCGGGTCAAGCACGCCCCCAAGAAGAAGAACCAGAACCTCCTGTTCGCGGTGGATGAGGTGGAATACACCGCCGAGCGGATGGACATGTATATCCCCAAGGTCTGCGTGTGGGAAATGAAAGGCCCGGAGGAGACCGACCTGGGACGCCATCACGAGCAAGTGCTCCGGTATTGGGCGCGGATGCGCCCGCGCTACATGGTCCTGTGCAACTTCAAGGAGTTCTGGATCTACGACACGGATGAGGAGAACGGGCAGAACCGACCCAAGGTCCGGTTCACCATCGACGAGCTCCCCGAATACGCGGACGCGCTGCTGTTCCTTCGAGGGGAAGTGAGCCATTTCCCCCAGCGAGCGGAGCGGGTGACTCGCGAAATGGCGAGCCGTCTGGGGCAATTGGTCCGTGAGGCGACCCACGGGAACGGCGGCAAGGGGGTAGACCGTGAGCGAATCACCAAGTTCGCCCTGGAGTGCGTGTTCGCCATGTTTGCCGAGGACACGGACCTGTTTCCTCGGGGTCTGTTTTCCCGTTCGCTTGAGGAGGCCGGACGGGCGGGGTCTCTCGGTCCGGTTTACGACCTGTTCGAGGATTTGGGACGCCCGGACACCGAGGGGAAGGTCAATCGCCTCGCGCCCTATGTCAACGGTTCGCTCTACGACCGCCGTCAGGCGCGAATCACCCTCTCTCCGGAGCACATCGAGGTGCTCCACTCGGCGGCGCGGGATTTCGATTGGCGCGATGTCCGCCCCGAGATCTTCGGCTCGATCTTCGAACAGGCGCTCGACCCGGCGGACCGTCATGAGCTGGGGGCCCACTTCACCCGCGAGGAGGACATCCTCAAGGTGGTGACCCCCACGGTCCTTGTGCCGTGGCGGAGGAAAATCCGGGCGGCGAAGCTCCCCAAGGACGTGGAAAAGGTGGCGGAGGAGATGCGCCTCTTCCATGTTCTCGATCCGGCCTGTGGGTGCGGGAACTTCCTGTACGTGGTCTACCGTGAGATGAAGCGGCTGGAGTCGGCGATCAAGGAGCAGTGGCACTGGGCCCAGCGCCGCGCGGGCGCGAGGAAATGGGCGATTCCGCCCCCGCCCCAGGGGCCTTATTTCACCCTCCGCCAGCTCCACGGCATCGAGATCAATCCCTTCGCCTCGGAACTCGCGCGCACGGTGCTCTGGATCGGCGAGCATTTGGCCAAGGTGGAGTTCGACCTGGACGAGGAAACCCTGCCTCTCAAGAACCTGGATGAGGTGATCGTTTGTGGGGACGCGCTGCTGACCGAGTGGCCGAGACCGGAGGGGGAGCTCGCGATAGTCGGGAACCCGCCCTACCTGGGGGTCCGCAAGATGCGCGGGGAGCTCGGGGACTCCTATGTGGAGAACCTTTTCCGGCTCTTCCCGGAAAACCGGGCGGCGGATTATGTGACTTACTGGTTCCCGAAGGCGCTCGCGACCCTGCGACCGGGCGAGCGCGCTGGGTTTGTGACCACCAACTCCATCGCGCAGAACGAAAGTCGCGAGGCCAGCATCGACAAGCTGATCGAGGCGGGGGGAACGCTGACCGATGTGTGGAAATCCTACCCGTGGCCGGGTGAGGCGGCGGTCCATGTTTCCATTGTCAACTGGGTGATGGAGAAGCATGAGGGGATCCGGATGTTGGACGGACAGGAGGTGTCCGCGATCACCCCGCGCTTCACGGACGCCATTGATGTCACCCGCGCCCGACCGATCCGGATGAACGAGGGGTTGTCCTTCATGGGGGTCACGCCGGGGAATAAGGAATTCATCCTCGACGCGGAGCAGAGAGAGGCGATCCTTGCCGCCGACCGGAAATCCAAGAAGGTCATCAAGCCCTTCCTGGTCGGAAAGGACCTGAGTCGAGAGGTCGATCAGCAACCGACGCGCTGGGTTATCGATTTTGGCCTGATTGAGTTGGAAGAAGCCGAAAAGTTCTCAGGAGCGTTACGCTATGTGCGAAAGCACGTCTGGCCCATCCGAAAGTCGAACCGACGCCTGGCTTACGCCAAGAGGTGGTGGCGTTTTGTTGAGCCACGACCAGGCCTGAGAGCGGCGCTTAAGGGGAAGGAGCGTTACCTCGGCATCCCGGAGGTGTCCCCGCATGTCCAGTTTACGTTTGTCGACGCGGACGTGGTTCCCGATCACCAGGTGATCGTGATTGTCCTTCCAACCTCATATCACTTTGGGATTCTACAATCGGCAATCCATGAACAGTGGGCTCTGCACAAGAGTTCCACGCTCGGGGAGGGGTTGCGCTACACCAGCACCACCATCTTCGAGACCTTCCCCTTTCCGCGCCATCCGGATGGGTCCTATGACCCGCGGATGATCCCCGCGAGCAAGCAGGGGCGCGAGGTCGAGAAGCGCGCGCGGGCGCTGTATGAGCGCCGCGCCGAGCTGTGCAGAAAGCTCAACTTGGGGCTGACCAAGCTCTACAATCAGATGAAGGCTGAGGAGCTCCCAGAGCTCCGGGAGCTTCACGATTCCCTGAATGACGCGGTCAACGCCTGTTACGGCTGGCCGGAAGGAACTTGGCGGGATGAGAACGAGGTGCTCTCCCGGTTGCTGGCGTTGAACAAGGAGCTGACTAACTGGTGACGGGAAGCGGAGGAGCGAGCAAGATGGGACTCTTTGCGGTGGACCTGGAATTGATCGCGCCGGGACGGAGAGGCTCGCCGATCCGCGTGAGAGACATGATTGTGGACACCGGGTCGGAGGTTTCGTGGGTTCCGGCGGAAATCCTGAAAACAGCGGGTGTCAAGGTCCGGAAGAAGGGGCAACCCTTCCTCATGGCCAACGGGGAGTCCATCATCCGCGACATCGGCTACGCCATTCTGCGCTGCGGCGATTTTGAAACGGTGGACGAGGTGGTCTTCGCGCGCCCGGAGGATTGCCGCCTCCTCGGTGCTCGAACCCTGGAAGGATTCAACGCCCGCGTGGACCCGGCGAAAAAACGGCTTGTGGCCGCCGGCCCACACTTGGCCACCGGCAATCGCAAGGGTTGAGGGTCTCACCCCACCTTGAGCACGATCTTCCCGAACTGCTCCCCGGCCTCCATCCGCGCCATCGCCTCCGGACCCTTCTCCAGCGGGAGGACCGAATCCACAACCGGCTTCATGCGCGCGTTGGCGACCGCCTTGACCATCCGGCGGAAGTCCTCATGCGAGCCCATGGTCGAGCCATGCACCGAGACCTGGTTCCAGTACAGCGCCTGGATGTTGACCTCGGCGGTCGGCCCGGTGGTGATGCCGCAATGGACGATCCTTCCCCCGCGACGGACCGAGGCGAAATTGATCGCCCAGGTGGCCGCGCCGACCGTGTCGAAGGCGATGTCCACCCCGCGTCCCCGGGTGAGCTCCTTGACCGCCGCCCCCACATCCGGCGTGGTCTTGTAGTTGATCGCGTGATCCGCGCCGAGGGCCATCGCGCGTTCGAGCTTTTCATCGGAGGATGAGGTCACAATCACCTCGCCCGCCGCGAGCTTGGCCAACTGAAGCCCCGCGAGCGCCGCGCCGCCCCCGATGCCATGGATCAGCACGGTTTCCCCGGGAACCATCCGCGCCTTGGAGAACAGCATCCTCCAGGCTGTGACATAGGCGAGGGGCAACGCCGCCGCTTCCTCATCGGTGAGGTGCGCGGGTTTGGGATACAGGTTTCCGGCGGGCATGACCACTTTCTCCGCGAAGGTCCCGGAGCGCGAAAGCCCCACGATGCCGAAGCCCGGCTCCTCGCTCTGCTCCCCACGAAAACAATATTCCCCCTTGCCGCTGCTCAACCCTGGGTTCAAGACCACTTCATCCCCCACCGAAACCTCATCCACACCCGAACCGAGCGCAGCGACCTCTCCACAGAGGTCCGAACCGAGCACATGGGGATACTGGAGCTTCATTCCCGGACGGCCCTTGCGGACCCAGATGTCCAGGTGGTTCAGGGCGGCCGCGCGCACCTCGATCAAGGCCTCGCCCGGACCCGGTGTGGGAGCGGGGATGTCCTCGAAGCGAACACACTCCGGACCGCCATGCTCGCGAATGACAACGGCTTTCATCGGAGCTCCCTCCTTTTCCAATCGGATCAGCGGAAGAACACCAAGGTGACCGCGATAAAGAGCGGAATCAAGATCGAAAGGCTGTAGGCGAAGAACCCGAAGAAGCTCGGCATCTTCACGCCGGAGTGCTCGGCGATGCTCTTGACCATGAAGTTGGGGGCGTTGCCGATATAGCTGTTCGCTCCCATGAACACGGCCCCGCAGGAAATCGCCACGAGAAGCGGCGAGGCGATGGCGCCTGTCGCGGTGTCCACATTGAACAGGACCTCATTGGGATGGGGCCACTCCAAAGTCCCGGCGGTCTGGAAGAAGACCACATAAGTCGGGGCGTTGTCGAGGAAGGTCGAAAGGAGCCCGGTGGCCCAGAAGAATCCGGCCGGAGATTCCAGCCCAAGCTCCCTGCCCCGCAGGTTCAATATCTCAATCGGGACCTGCATGGTGATGAACAGCCCGATAAAGAGCGCGGCGACCTCGTTGATCGGGAAGAAGTTGAACTCGTTGGCCTTTCGAATCCCGCGTGGGGAAACGAGCAGCGAAACCCCCGCGAGGGCGAGCTGCACGATCTCCCGCAACCCGACCGGGTCGAGCTTCGGGACTTTCCAACCGAAGGGGAAGATGTATTTGCCGGGAACGAGCAACCCCACCGCCAGGATCACCCCGACAAGAAGTACAAAGTTGCGCTTGCCCTCGATCCGGATGGGTTTGCGCTCAGTCTCATCCATACGAATGGCCTCAGGGGACTCGCGCCTCCAGGCCAGGGAATCCCAGATATAGTAAATGGCCAGCAACGCCGCGCAGCAAAACGCCCACTCCCAAACCAGCGAGAAGGTCCAGAGAAACGGCACTCCGCGCAAATACCCCAGGAACAGCGGCGGGTCGCCGATCGGGAGCAGGCTCCCGCCGATGTTGGAGACCACGAAGATGAAAAAGACCACGGTGTGGACCTTGAGTTTCCGCTCGCGGTTGATCTCCAGAAGCGGGCGAATGAGGAGCATCGAGGCCCCGGTGGTGCCGATGAAACTCGCGAGCAGCCCCCCCAGCGCGATGATGAAGGTGTTGGTGGCCGGGTGCGCGGGAATGTCCCCGGAGATGCGGATTCCCCCGCTGATGGTGTAAAGGCTGAGCAGCACAACAATGAAAGGGACAAAATCCTTGAGGACCGCGTGGTCCAACACCGCAACCACCGAGGTCCAGCCTGGCTCCAGGGCGTGCCCCTCATGGGGATAGCCATAACCTCGCAGGAGATAGTAACCCAGGGTGAGCAAGGCCAGGATTCCGGAAACGAGGAGCTTGTTCCGATTCTTGTGCCACCAGCGCTCGGTGGACGGAATAATCGGGAAGAGCGCGATCGCGAGGAGCAGCGCGACAAAGGGGGCCGTGGCGAGGAGCGAAGGGGCGGTCATCCCTTCACATCATAAAGATAAAGGTCACCAAGATAAAGATCGGAATCAGGATCCCCACGCTGTAAAGCATGTATCCGAAGAAGCTCGGCATCTTGACCCCGGCGCTCTCGGCGATGCTCTTGACCATGAAGTTGGGGCCGTTGCCGATATAGGTGTTGGCGCCCATGAACACGGATCCGAGCGAAACCGCGGTGAGGAGCGGGATCGGGATGCTCCCGGTGGCGGTCTGAACTCCGGACATCATTTCGTTGGGATTCGGCCACGGCAGCGTTCCGGCGGTCTGGAAGTAGACGACATAAGTGGGGGCGTTGTCGAGGAACGAGGAGAGTATCCCACTGGCCCAGAAGAATTGCGCGGGAGTGGTCAGCCCGAGTTCAGGCCCTTTGGCGTTCAGGATTTCAATCGGAGCCTGCATAGTGATGAAGATCCCGATGAACAGGCAGGCGACCTCGCCGATGGGGGTGAAGTTGAACTTATTGGCCTCGCGGATGGCTTTCGACGTGAGCAGCATCGAAAGAGCGGCGAGAACCAGCTGGGACATTTCCCGCAGTCCCAGCGGTGAGAGGTGGGGAACCTCCCAACCGAGGAGTTTCTTGCCTGGAACCAGGAGTCCCACCTCGAACACGATGCCCAACAAGAACAGGAAGTTGATCCCGCCCTGGATGCGGATCGGCTCCTTGAAGGTTTCATCGAGATCAACGGCAACCGGCTTTTCCTTCCTCCAGGCCCAGGTGTCCCAGATGTAATACACCGCCAGGAGGATCGCCAGGCAAAACGCCCACTCCACCACCAGGTGGAAGGTCCAGAGGAAGGGGACCCCTCGCAGGTATCCGAGGAACAGCGGGGGATCGCCGATGGGAAGCAGGCTCCCGCCCACATTGCAGACAATGAAGATGAAGAAGATCACGGTGTGCGAAACCCGCTGGCGCTCCTGGTTGATCTGGAGCAGGGGTCGGATCAGGAGCATCGCCGCGCCGGTGGTGCCGATGAAGCTCGCGAGTAATCCCCCAAGCGCGAGGATCGCTGTGTTGGTGCGGGGATGCGCGGGAACATCCCCGGTCACCCGAATCCCGCCGCTGATCACAAAGAGACTGAAGAGCAAGACAATGAAGGGGATATAGTCCCCGATCACCGCGTGATGAAGCATCCCCATCACGGTGGCCAGCCCCGGGTCGAGGGCATGGTCCCCATGCGGGAACCCGAACCTCCGGAAGAAATAGTAGAGAGTGGTGATCGCCGCGAGCGCGAGCGCCACTTGAAGTTTGCTGCTGTTGTGTTCCCACCAGTGCTCGGTGGCGTGGATTAACGGCAGCAGGGCGATGCAGAGCAGCAGCGCGACAAACGGGAGGATCCAGAAGAGGGAGGGCACCTCATGGTGGACATGCGCTTCTTCCCCATGTCCCCCCGTCCCCGAGTGGACCTGCTCGCTTGGCGAAGCGGCCGCCGGGACGGAGGTGGCTGAGGTGACTGTTTCAACCGAGCTCGAATGAGTTTCCTGTGACCATGCCTTCGCTTGGAGAACCGACATTCCGAGAATAAGCAGCGAGATCTTCCAGAGGATGCCAACTAAGTGGGTCTTCATGCGGTTCTTCCTTGCAGGTTTTCGCGGTTGAGGGGGGGTGGTACGCTGAGCGCCAAGGGGGGACTGCTTCCCGTTCACGTCGATGTTTCCGATCCGCGACACCATCCCAAACACCCATCCTCCGGTGGTCACCCGATTCCTCATCTGGGCGAACATAATCATTTTCGTCTTCCAGGCGCTCTTACCTGAGTGGCAAGTTCAGAACCTGGTCGAGCGGTTCGGAGTGATCCCGATCCGATTCACTCGACCCCACTACGCCGCGATGCGTGGCTATCCCTGGGATGGATACTGGCCGTTTCTCACCAGTATGTTCCTGCATGGGGGTTTTCTGCATGTTCTGACCAATGTCTGGACGCTATGGATCTTCGGGGACAATGTGGAGGACCGGATGGGATCAGGTCGCTTCCTTGCTTTTTACCTTCTTTGCGGGGTCTTAGCGATGGTCATGCACACCCTGACCAATCCCTTCTCCCCGATCCCCGCGATTGGGGCCTCGGGGGCGATTGCCGGAGTGATGGGGGCGTACTTCGTGCTGTTCCCCAACGCCTGGGTGATTACCCTGGTTCCGATCCTGATCTTTCCGCTTTTCATCCCCATCCCAGCCTTCATCTACCTCCTGGTTTGGTTCCTGATGCAGTTTGTGAGTGGAGCAAGCTCTCTGTTTGGCCCGGGGCAAGGCGGGGGAATCGCGTGGTGGGCGCATATCGGGGGTTTTGTGGCCGGGCTGTGGGGTTATTCGTTTTTTCTGCGCCCGGAAAAGAAACGAAGCGTCTCCTCATTTCAAACTTGATGGGGAATGCCGGCGGGTTCTATGATCCCGGCGATGAAACTGAACCGCCCCCGGGTTTCCACCGTCCTTGCCGCGCCTGAGCCAAACCTGGCGTGGATGATCCTAGTCTGCCTGGCGCTGTTTGCGATTATCCCCCCTGTAAGAGCCGAGGAGGCAAAGTCCACTCCACCCCCGGCGGTGTTGGACCTTGTGGAAGGGCTTGCGCAAGCTCTCGATCAAGGCAGCGCGCGGGAGGATCTGATTCATCAGCTGAGGAGCGAAGCGGAAGTCGCGCGGGCTGCCCTTGAAGCCGCGCGCGCTCGCGTGGAGGCGCTGGAAGAAGTGCGGCGCGCTCTCGCGCTCCCCGATCCGGACGGGCCGACTCGGTCCGCCGAGCTGGTGGTCACCGACGAGGACCGTGACTTCTGGTCCTTCCTTCCCCTTTCCAAGGCGGAGCCGCCCCCGGTGAAGAACCAAGCGTGGTGTCGGACCGAGGTGGACCGATTCATTCTGGCCCGACTGGAGCAGGCGGGACTCGCCCCCGCGCCGGAGGCGAACAGGCGAACGCTGATCCGAAGGCTCTACTTCGACCTGATCGGTTTGCCGCCCCCCCCTGAGGAGGTCGAGGCATTCCTGGCGGATAAGTCGGATGAGGCCTACGACAAGGCGGTGGACCGGCTCCTCGCCGATCCGCATTTCGGAGAGCGCTGGGGCAGGCATTGGCTCGATCTCGCGCGTTACGCCGACAGCGACGGGTACGAGTTCGACAAGGAGCGTCCCACCGCCTACCCCTATCGTGACGCCGTGATCCGAGCGATGAACGAGGATCTCCCCTTCGACACCTTCCTCAAGTGGCAGCTCGCCGGGGATGAGATCGAGCCGGACAATCCGCTCGCTCGGGCGCTTACCGGCTTTTGCGCGAGCGGCCCCACGATCGACAATCAGGTCCTCGAGAAGAACCGCTACGATGAGCTCGATGACATTCTGGTCACCACTTGCTCCTCGATGCTCGCGCTCACCGTGGGCTGCGCGCGCTGTCATGACCACAAGTTCGAGCCGATCTCGATGCGGGACTACTACCGCATATTGGCGTTCTTCAATACGACCAAACGAGAGGAGATTCACCTTGCCACGCGCATCGAGGCCGATGCGGCTCGAAAACGAGAGGGGGAACTGACCAAGCGACAAGTCGAGGCGCGCGCGGCCCTTGACCAGTTTGTCTCCCCGTTTCGGACCCCGATTTTTGAATCCAAGCTCGCGTCGCTCCCGATCAACGCCACCGAGCAGAACCTCCTCCGCGCCCCCGAGGATCCGGCCAATCCTCCACAACGCATGCTGCTCGACCTCTACCGTCAGGCAATCCGGGTCACGGACGATGAGTTGGTCGCCTCGATGACCGAAAGCCGGCAAATTCGCTGGGAGACCTTGAAGGAGGCGGTCGCCAATCTCGAGAAGGAGCTTGCGGAGCTTCCGACCAAGTGCCTCACGGTCACCGACTCCCAGGCGGAGCCGTTGCCCGCATACTTCCTCGCGCGCGGCGATCCGGACCAAAAGCAGGGCGAGGTTCAGCCAGGGTTCCTTTCGGTCCTTCGCCGGATCGGCGCCGAGGAGCGCCCGGTCCACATTCCAGTTCCGGATGGGGCGGTCACAACCCATCGCCGGCGTGCGCTCGCGGAGTGGATCACCGACGTGGAGAGCGGGGCGGGGCATCTGGCCGCGCGCGTGATTGCGAACCGTCTTTGGCGGCACCACTTTGGAGAAGGGCTTGTCCGAACCCCCAGCGATTTCGGGATGCAGGGAGACCGCCCCTCGCACCCGGAGCTTTTGGATTGGCTCGCGGGGGAATTGATCCGAGGGGGTTGGAAGCTCAAACCGATCCATCGCCTCCTGGCGCGCAGCTCAGTTTACCGTCTCGGCACGGAATTCGACGAAGGCAAGGCCGCCCAGGACCCGGAGAATCGTCTTCTCTGGCGGCGTCGCCCGGTTCGCCTGGAGGCGGAGCCGATCCGGGACGCCATCCTGGCGGTCAGCGGGAAGCTGAACGACGAAATGTATGGACCGGGGATTCATCCGAAGGTTCCGCGCGAGGCGATCGCGACCGGCTCCACCTACAAGTGGCCCGTGGATGTGGTGGATGGACCGGATACCTGGCGTCGGAGCATTTACATTTTCATGCGTCGCTCGGCGGTGTTCCCCATGTTGACCGTGTTTGATGGGACCGACGCCACGGCGAGTTGCGCGCGAAGAAAGGCCACCACGGTCCCCTTGCAGGCGCTGGAGCTCTTGAACAACGATTTCGCCCGTGAGCAGGCCGGGTATTTCGTGGAGCGCGCTCGGGCAAGAGTGGATGGCGGGACCGACGCATGGGTCCGGGAGGTCTTTGAAATCGCCCTCTCAAGACCTCCCAGCCAAAGGGAGCTTGAAACCGCGCGCGGGTTCCTCGATGCCCAGTCCAACCGTCACGAAGCATCGCCGGACAAGACCGCTCCCACCCGCCGGGCGCTCACCGACTTCTGCCAGGCGCTGATGAATCTGAATGAGTTTGTGTATGTGGACTAAGGCGGAGACGGGCCAGTGTCAACGGAGCAAGAGCAAAGATGGCAGGGAGATTGGGACGATCCGCGGATCGGGAATCACCACATCATCGGTGAGCGTGACCAGGATGCCGAAAGGCGCGTTGTAGACTGTCTTCTCAAGAAACGCCCGTAGACCCAAGGTGTCTCGATGGGGGTCTATCCGGCGACGGTACTTTATCTCCAAGGGGATCCTTTTCTCACCGATGGTGAGGATGTAATCCACCTCCGGCTCCGCACCGCGCTCGGGGAACCACGCAAGGTCGAGATGTGGAATTCCGGAAAGGAAGTACCCCACCACACTCTCGGCGATGTGTCCGGCCAAGTCATGAAGATGGGGAGAGGCCTCCAAAGTGGCTTGATCGAGAGGAATCTTTTCCTGGAGCCACGCGGCGCGCAAGCCATGATCACAGAGGCAGACTTTGCGGTTCCCCTTTTTCCGCTTGAGTCGAACCTCAAGAGGCTCGACCAAACGGACAAGCAAGGCTCCATCCAGGAACCGGAGATAGCTGAGGATCCGGTTCCAGCCGATGTTTGAATGGAGGGCCTGCTTAATCTCTTGGACAAATACGGCTTGCCCGGGAGCTTGCCCGGCGTAACGGCAAGCGAGGCGGAAGACTTCCTCCAGGAGCAGGGTGTCACGCTTGGCGCCCCTCGACCCAATCCTCAGATCATGTTGGATGGCCCGCTTGATTACGGTCTCGCTGAGGTGGCCGGCCACTTCAGCCCAGGGAACATCCGTTTGACCCTGGGACATCGGATATCCGCCTCTTTCGGAAAAGGATGAGAAGCACCTGTCCCGAATGCTTCGATTCGCCAAACCATCCGCGGCGCCACCCCGCCAGAAATCAGGATCAAGGAGGGGCTCCAAGCCGTTCTCAGGCAACGCGGGTTGAAGGGTGACTCCCTCGCGTAGACCTGCAATCTCCCGGAGCAGCAGGGTCCCAAGTTCCACTTGTGTGATTCTCCCCGCCAAGCTGTCACGTCCAGCCTCAATTCGCAGGGCGGAGCTGCCGGTGACCAGAACTTTTGCGGTGTGATGGTCCACCAGCGCCTTGAGCTGGGGGGCCCAGTCTGACAGGTTCTGGACCTCGTCGAAGAAGAGGTAAGCGGGTTCTCCAGCATGGGCCGCTTCGTTGAAGGTCCTTCCGAGTATCCGGTTCTCGAACCACCTTCCGATCGCCAGGATCGGATCGATCAGACCTGAAAGAGATTCAATTTCATCAAACTGAACCTGGAGGATTCGATTCGGATGGACACCTTTGTCCCGGATCAGGTGGGCAATGACCTGTTGCTGAAGAGTGGTCTTGCCGACTTGACGTGGACCGCGGAGAACGGTAACAGGAGCAAGGCTACTGTGGAGTCTGCGGAGTGTCGTGTGGAAGACCCACCTATGGTAGGGGGGCATGAGAGGTCCTGGCTTGCCCTCCCACCAGGGGTTCGTGCTTCGGAGAAACTCCTCCAGCGCGGGGGGGAGTCGCTCCTTGTCAAAGACATCCCTGAAAGGCGTCTCTACGTTGGCTCTCAATACCGTGGACTCCTCGGTTGAAGACACTTTAGAGAAAGCTAACGGACCTCAATTCTTCGCGCAAGCGACGGCAGGAACTCCCCAATCTCCCGCTCCAAAATTTCGATCTTCGCGCGAACCATGTCGGCCATGTGCGAGAAGGTGTGGTCGCCGCCATAGTAGCAGTCCAGGCGCATGTCGGCCTCTGCGATCCCAAGCGCCCCGCGAGCGTTGGCGAGCTCGTCCGAGAGCGCTTCTTCCCAGCGGGCCAAAAGAACCTTGGCTTCGGCAACCTCGGTTTCGCCGCGCGACGCTTGATCCGCGAGGGACACGAGGCGATCTCGAATCCGGCAGGACTCATGGAAATTCGCCTGGGTCCGCGCGGTGGCGGCGAACCACAGGATCGGAAGGCGCTCCGATTCGAAGGTCAGGCGGTGACGGTCCTCGACGAGCGGAGAGGCCGCCTCAATCTCCCTCGCCGCCTGGGAGAGCAGGTCCGCCATGCCGCGGTACATCCTCGCGAAAACCGGAACATCTCCCCTCGGCGAAGTCAGGAAGGTGGGACGGAGCTTGACCCCTTCCGAGTCGGTCATCTCGGCCATGAAAAGGTAACGCCCGAAGAACACCTCCGGTACGGTCGCCTTGGGGTCCGCGCACATCGGGTGAGCCGGACCGAGGTAGTACGGCCCGGTGTAGTAGGGGGGAATCTCCGGCGAGAGAGGGATCGCCTCGGAAACCAGCCGCCAAGCCTCGCGCAGATGGGGCGCGGCGCTCTTCCCCGCGAGTCGAGCGGCCAGCGCTCCCAGGACCTGCTCCTTGTCTGGAGCCGGATCCCACCAGAAGAACTTGTTGACTTCCGCCGCGCTCGTTCCGTAGTTCGGGCGGAAGGCCGGGAAGACCCAGGCCCCATCGGCTCCGCAGGAGTCCAGCGCCACGGCGCGGTCCGCCCAGCGGTCCATGCAGGGAATCTGCGGGAGTCGGGGAGCCTCAAAGCCGAGCTCCGGCTCGCTCTTGAGGAAGATCGGAATGCCGCGCGCTCGGCAGGCTTCGATCTGCTTCTTCGCGCGCTCACCCGGTCCGATCAAATCGATGCTGTAATCCCAAAGGTGCTTGCGGACTCCATCCCCTTTTTCGACATACTCATCCTTTTCGATCTCGGTGAAGATGCCGGTTCCGGGACCAAGCTTCTCGATAAACCCAATCTGCTCCTTGTCTTTCGACCAGACATGCTCTGCGGAATAGGGCCAAGCGACAATCACCGCCTCGGGATTGGCGCGCCGAGCGGCCTCGGCGAAGAGGTTGCAGAGGTTTGAGACCACGGTTTCCGCGCCAAGGGCCTCGCAGCGCGGGCAGTTGGTGTGTCCCTTCTGGGTCCCGAAGGAACGCATGAAGCAGTGATAGGTCCCCTCGCCGCCGATGATCACCACCGCACCCGCCAGGCCCGGAGCGGCGCGGAAGATCCCTTCCACGGTCTCGCTCAGGTATTGCTTGACCAAAGGGTGCTCCGTGCAGAGGACATACTCCCCGTCGGCCTTCCAAGTGAGCGCGCCTCGAAGCTCGGGATGGTTCTTGAAGACCGGATGGTCATTCGGGAATTTCTGCCTCGTGTCGAAGAAGGCGAAGGGGCGCAGCCCATGCTCGGTTGCTTCTTCAACCGCGTTCCTTGTCGAGTCCAGAGCGCCGGCAACACGGCGATCCGCAAGTTCCGGGATGCAGTCGCTCGTCGAGAGGGAGTACAGGCTTCCCCCACCGGCGAACAGGGCGTTATACCCCATGAACACAAGGTCGCGATGCGAGCCCATCGAGGGAACCGCCCCCAGTCGGACCGGAAGCCGAGGTTTGCGGAGCTCGCTTCCCTGCTCCAGGAAAGGCGCCTCCCGAAAACCGATGCGGTCCACCAGGCGCACGATGCTATCCCGCAAACCGTCTGGGTCCGCTCCCGCGATGCGGACTGAATCCTTTGCAACTTCGATGGTGAACGAACCAGGAGATCCCTCTTCGCCGCCGCCGGTTTCAGAGAGTTCAATGGTGGATGCGGATGCGACCCCTCGGAAAACTCCACTTCCCAACGGGAGGGAGAGGTTCATCCTGTCTCTGAAGAACTCGGCCAAGTTGGCCGCCATCCATTTGGATGCGGGGAGCGCCGCATCGGGGATCAGGATCCTCCACTCCGAAGTGAGGGCTGTCTCGCTCTCGGTCGGTTGAGCTCCCGGGTCGCGGGTGAAACGAGAGAAATAGTTCTTCGAAAGAGCCGAAAAGGGAGAGGCGGAATAGGCCTCGGAGGTTTCCTTCCCCAATCGTGCCCCGATTTCGGCCAGGGTTTCCGCGCTCACGGTATCTGAGAATAGCGCGGTGATTACGGCCAGGAATAGGCTGCGGGAGCATGGCAAATTGGATTTTCTCGGTGGGTTTCGCATGGGGTAGGGTTTCGCATGGCGCGGGGCAGGTCAAGTTGAGGCGAGAAGAGGACGCCGCAGGGAATTCCGGCGGTGAAAATTCCGTTTGCGCCAAGGCCGGAGTTTCCTCTATGATTCAAACCGAGTATTAAAGCGGACCGCCCCCCCATGCCGACCCGAATTCTCCATCCGAGCGTTGCGCCTCACCCACTCGAAGTCACCGCCAGCCGCCGGGAGTTCCTCAAGCGGGCGGGCGCGGGGTTTGGGATGCTCGGCCTCGCGGGGCTTCTGGACAGTGAGGGGTGTCTGGCCGAGGCGGTGGAAAGCCGCCTGCTCGACCCGCTCGCGCCGCGACCCGGCCACTTCCCCGCCAAGGCCAAATCGGTGATCTGGCTCTTCATGTATGGCGGTCCCAGCGGGTTCGATCTCTTCGATCCCAAACCGGAACTCCAGAAGAACGACGGCAAGGCGCTGGAGGGGAAAGGGAAGATCGAGACCTTCAATCCCAATCCCGGGCCGCTGATGAAATCCCCCTACGAGTTCAGGCAGCATGGACAGAGCGGGGCCTGGGTTTCGGAGAAATTCCCGGCGCTCGCAGGGTGCGTGGATGACATCGCGTTCCTCAAGGCGGTCACTTGCGAGAGCAACAACCACGCCCCAGCGCTTTTCCAGCTCAACACCGGCATGACACGGGTCGGGTTCCCCTCGGTGGGTTCCTGGACCATGTATGGACTTGGCTCGGAAAACCGTGACCTGCCGGGTTTTGTGGTGATGTACGATCCGCGCGGAGGCCCCATCGGCGGGCCCCAGAATTGGGGTTCCGGGTTCCTCCCAAGCAGCTATCAGGCAACCCCATTTCGTCCCACGGGGACCCCGATCCTGAACCTGAGGCGGCCCGCGGACCTCACCGAGGAGACCCAACGCGCGCAGCTGGACTTGATCGCGGAGCTGAACCGGGGGCACTTGGAGGAGCATCCGGGAGAGCCGGACCTGCAGGCTCGAATCGAGAGCTATGAGCTGGCCTATCGGATGCAGGTCGAGGCCCCGGAGCTGGTGGACCTATCGGGGGAGAGCGACGAGACCAAGCGGCTCTACGGGATGGATCGTGAGGTCTCGAGCTATTTCGGGACTCAGCTCCTTCTGGCGCGGCGGATGGTCGAGCGCGGAGTTCGTTTCGTTCAGGTCTACAGCGGCGGAGGGCATCAGCAGGATAGCTGGGACGCCCATTTCGGCCTCAAGGTCAATCATGATCTGCACTGCGCGGAGACCGATGTCCCGATGGCAGGACTCCTTACAGACTTGAAACGTCGCGGGCTTCTTGAATCAACCCTGGTGGTGTGGGGCGGAGAGTTCGGAAGGATGCCGATGTCCCAGGGCGGGGTTGGGCGGGACCACAACCAGCTCGGCTTTGTGATGTGGATGGCGGGGGGCGGGACCAAGGGGGGAGCCAGTTACGGGGAGACCGATGAAGTCGGGTATCGCGCGGCGGTTGATCCGACCAGCGTGCATGATGTTCACGCCACAATCCTGCATCTTCTCGGAATCGACCACACCCGTCTCACCTACCGTCACAACGGACGTCAATTCCGTCTGACCGATGTGGCGGGGAACGTGATCCACAAGGTGATTGCCTGAGTTCAGGCGGGCCTGTCGGTTTCAAGCCCGGCGAGAATCATGGGAAGCGGTTGAAGCTCGCGCTTGAGGGGATTCAGGCTCAGGCCGAGCGCCTCAAGAGTGAGGGAGCCAAGGAGTCTGGAGTCCCCTTCCTCCCCAAAGATGACATCCGCCACTCCCACGCGGTCCATGTATCGGAAAAGCGCCCCACCCTTCTTTCGCAGAATCTTGGACCCATCCGCAAGACGGAAGGTCTGCTCATCGAAAGGCTTGATTCCCAGACGATCCAGGACTTCCCCCGGAACCACGGAATAAACCGCTCCGGAGTCGATCAGAAACTCAACCGACTCTGTCTTCTCCGGTGCGGAGATATTGGCGATCTCGAGCTCCAGATAGGTCAGGCCCATCGGTCCTTTTCCTCCCTTATTCGGACTCCGACGTTGTGGGCGCAAAGCGCAGACCGGGAACCAGTCGCTGCAGGTCGATGACTTGCGGAAGTTCCGGCGGCGGCCCCACCGGACCTTCCGGAAACGGGCGAAAGTCGTAAATCACCGCCACCTCATCGCAGATCGGGAACTTGTGACAATGAATGCAGTCCGACCACACCTTGCGCGGAAGAAGGTTCTTGTCCAGAACCCGGAAGCCCAGCGAGGTGAAAAAGCGGGTGGCATAGGTCAGCGCGAAAACTCGTCCCACGCGAAGGCGCTCGGCTTCCTCCAGCAGGGCGCGGGTCACCGCCTTCCCCGCTCCGCGCCCCTGGAACTCCTCATCCACCGCGAGGGAGCGGATTTCCGCCAGATCCTCCCAGAGAACATGAAGCGCGCCCACCGCGATCACTCGATCTCCATCCACCCCGACCTGGAAATCGCGCACGGATTCATAGAGCTCGCCGAGGGTCTTGGGGAGCATGGCCCCCTTGAGAGCATTGGGGTCGATCAGTTCCTTGATGCGGGGGACATCCCCCACCTCGGCGGGCCGGATGATCCACTCGGCGCGCTCGGCTTCGGGAAGGGCCACCGTGCTTGAGGGGCTTTCATTCATGTAATCAGTCCTTGTTTCCACTTGAAACCATTGTATTTCATCACAATGGGGTTAGAAGGGGAAGGAAAAAACCCGGCGCTATTCACCCACCTCCGCCACGCACCGGAACCCGACAGTGGAGCAGCGGTCCAGGCTGGGGGCCATCAGGAGGAACTTGGCGTGGGTGTTCACCGGCAGCGGGCCGCCGGGGGTGTACCAGATGCTTCCCTCAGCCCGGTAATAGCTCCCCCCTCGGAGGATCGCGAAGGCAGTGTGTCCATCGTCGCGTTCGCTCTCGATCCATTCCCAGACATTTCCGGAGAGGTGATGGCACCCGAACGGGCCACGTCCTTCCGGCAGCGACCGGACCGGCATGGGGCGGCCCGTGGTGTTGCACTTGGTCGGGTCAAACTCCCCTCCCCACGGCCACTCCCGTCCATCCGTCCCCTGGGCGGCATACTGCCATTCGATCTCGGTGGGGAGCCGCTTCCCGGCCCATCGGGAATAGGCGCGGGCATCCTCCAGATCTACATAAACAACCGGGAAATCCTCTTCCCCAGGCGGAATCTGTCCCTCCTTCCAGTGCTTGAGAAAGTTCGTCTCCACCTTGGGGCGGTAACCGGACCCATCCAGGAATCGCTTGTATTCGGCGTTGGAAACCTCGGCCTCATCGATGAAGAACGACTGGACCTCAAGGGTTCCGAAATCGCGTTCCAAGATTTCATCGTGAGGACTCCCCCATAAGAACTTCTTCCAGTTCTCCTTGGGCGAGCCTGGATCGGGGTAGGTCCCACACTCCCGTCGCATGTGGTGGAGCTTCATCCGAAAGGACCCGCCGGGCGCGAGAACCATTCCCGGCGGGGGACTGTTGATCTGAGCGGGCTTGGACCTAGGCGCGGGTTTCGGCTCCACCACGGGATGGGAGAAGTTGCGCGGGTCAGGTCCCTGAACCTTCTTCGGAGATTCCCGGCGCTTCTCCACAAAGGCAAGGAGCGACTCATCGATCTCCTCAACGGGGACCGCGAGGAAAGAGCCCAAGCGGTCGATCGAGGCGGGCAACCGGATCCTTTTTCCTGAATTCTCCTCGCGGATGCGCGCGCCGTTCCATAGGTCGAAGTAGGCCATCCCAGGCCTGGTCTCCAGTTCAAGTAGTGGGGTCTCCCGGAGCGGCTTTCCCAGATTGAGCAGGGTGATCAGCGTGGAGTTCGCCGACCTCCAGGCGTTGGCATGAAGCTCGGATTGGAGCGTGGGAATGAACGGTTCCCATTCCTTGCTCCGGAAATGCTCGGGGAAGCGCTTGAGAATCTCCGAGCAGTTCTTCCAAAGCAGACGGTCCTCGGCGCGCCAAGGATTGTACGACCCGAAGATGTTTTCCCACACCATCATGCCGCTTCCATTGAAGAAGGCGCTTTCAATCTCCGCCGCGTGACTTTCATCCCAGCGACGAATTTGGTATTGCGGGTGGCGCGGTTCAATCCACTTGTGGAGGAGAATCCCCGGTGGGTAGGGATCGACAAACCATTGGGCCCAAGAAGCGCTGCATAGGCCCAACTGCGCTAGGGGTGGAACGATCTCCGGGATCAAGGCCACACCGGGGCGTTGGCGGTCCACCGCTTCACGAAGCGCGCCGCCTGTCCCGGAGAGGGTGTCGAGAAAAATGCCGTCCGCCTCGATGGTCGCGACCAAGTCCGCGAGCGACTCCTCATCCGAGAGCGGCTCACGCCGGGTTCCGGTATCCCAAGGGTTATAGGCAAGGGCGACCTTGACCCCACGCGAATGCGCCAGCCTGACCTGTTCGCGGACCGCATCGAGTCCGCCCGGCATGTCGCGGTAGAAGTCGAACTGGTTGCGTTCATCAATCCCAATTCGCGGGTACGCCTGCCAGAGCACAACGATGTCGTAGCCGCCAAACTCCCTCTCGCCCTCGTCGAGGAATCGATCCAGGCGATACTCACCACTCGCGCGGTCATAAACGGCGCTGTCATAGATGAAGGCGAACCCACAGGCGCGAGTGTCCGCCACCCAGGCAAGGTCCTCGCGGTCATGGATGTCCAAGCCACTCCGCGCGCGGTCCCGGAATCCCCTGAGTTCCTTAAGCCAGCTTGGTCGGTTCTGACCCTCGGTGGGGCCCGCGATGTAGTGCGAGTTCATCCGAAGTCCCGAGCCGGTGGGCGCCATTCCAGGCGTGTCCGCCCCCCATGCTCCCGCCACCCATGCAAGGATGGAAACGATGGAGAACGAGAATCGAGGATTCACGCGGATGGAGGAGCGAAAGGGTGGAGGAACTTGCTGTTGGAGGTGCATGGTTCAATCGTTCGGGGATTTTGGTACAAACACCCCTTGGAATGAACATCCGCCTCCCCCCCGCGCCCATTTTCTTTGTCCTGGTCTTCATCTCTCCACCCTCTTCGGGGTGCGAGGATTCCGGGAGATCGGTCTGGATTGAGGAGGCCGGGACTGTCGCACGGGTCCTCCTCAAGACTCCGACTCAAACGCAACAACTTGTGGAGGCGGCCCGCGGGGAACTCCTGGATGTGACTCACTCCCGTCAAGGGGCGGCGTGGTCGAAATGGAACGGATCGGACTGGGACATCCAGGTCTGGCGGGCCGGCCATGTCCAGACTCTGGGCCGGCCCGGGAGGGATGATGGCCAACCCGTGATTTGGGAAAAAGGCGTGGCCTGGATTTCGGCTCACCTCATGGATGTTCGGGTCATCTCCCGGCTTTGGACAGGCGAGTCGGAAACCCTCCCCGGTGTGCTGGCGGAGAATCTCGCGAGTCGCGCTCGGGGCTTGTCGTGGGTGAGTTGGTCGCCACGAGGACCGAAGGCCTGGCTATTCGACGAGCAAGGCGCCAGACAGGTCCAGCCCGAGGCGCCTCCCTTGGAAGCCTCGCGAGCGGAGGAAGGGATCGAGTCCGACTCAAGCGAGTGGACCGCTCTGTGGGCGCCGATTGGGACTCATGGTCCACCCTTGCCGCGCACCACGCACGCCACGGTCCAAGTCGCCACGGAGCGGTTGGTGGTCTTTGGCGGGGAGGTATGGGATGAATCGTGCACCCAATTCTTGGGATTGGACAATGTCCTGTGGACCCTCGACTTGGTCAACGGGAAATGGGTTCAAACCGCGCCTGAACCATCGCCAAGCAAACGCTGCCACACACCGCTGGCCATTGACCCTACGCGAAGACTCGCGCTCCTTTGGGGTGGCGCGGGGTTGAACACGAATGGAGAGATCGAGCTCCTGGATGACACTTGGTTGCTGGACACGACTGCTTTGCGTTGGACCGAGGTCTCGACATCGGTTCAGCCGAAAGCCGGAGCGGATGCGGGGCTTGTCCATGATCCCACGGCGGACCGGTTCCTGCTTTTTCGACGGGGAGAGGTCTGGGAGTTTCAGACAGCGGAGAAGCGGTGGGTGAAACTGGATATCTCCCCCGGACCTCCACCTCGCGAGGCTGTCACGGTGGCCTTGGACCCAACAACCCGCAAGGTTCTGTTTTTTGGGGGCAACGCCGGGTCGCGCTACTTCGAAGACACCTGGATCTTGGACCTTTCGACGGCGGAGTGGCGCGAGATCAGAAACGGTCCCCATCCCAGCGCGCGCGTGCGAGTGGCTCACGCGCTCGACCGGGAGCGGCGGATCGTGGCGCTCTATGGGGGTGTTCTCGGCCCTTACAGCAGTCGAAAGTCGGACCTGTGGGTGTTCGATTTCGAGTCCGAAAGGTGGTCGCTCGCGATTTGTCAGGGGTCGGTTTCTCCAGGACCACGAGGCGGTTTTCATGGGATGGGTTTCGATCCTTCAAGCGGCGTCTTCACTCTGTTCGGCGGACGTTCGGATAGCGTGCGGCACCATAATGATGTTTGGCGGCTCAAGTTGGAGCGGAGGAGCCGATGACACGGGGGCGGCCTCATGGCGGCGCCTTGACCCTTCTCTCCGTCGCGGTGGGGGCGCTGGTGATCCTCTTTCTTGGTAGAGCCGTCGAAACTCACTTCGGTGATCACGGGCGAGTTCGGGTTCGGACGGGGAGAGCGGAAATCCTCACGGAAACACGGGGCGTCGACCTGACCGCGGCGGAGATGGATCATCGGATGCTACGCGGGTGGAGTCGCCCCATCCCGAGTCTCGGTCGGGCGCCGCATGAAGGGGGCGAGCTGGTTTTTTACCGGTTTGATCTGACCAAGCCCCTCACGCTGGTTCTTTCAAGAAACCCCGACGTGTCCTCCGTCACCACGACTCAGCGTATCGGCCTCGAGCTGAATGGAGAGACATTGGAGACTGTCAATATCCAACCGGCAAGCGCACAGATTCATATTGGCCTCCCGGCTGAACACATGCGACCCATAGAAAACCGGTTGAGCTTCCACTTCATCTCGGATGAAACACGCGAGGTGAGTTCAGGGGGACAGGGTCTCCCGATTCTACCACGGTTTACCGGACTGGAGATTCGTGACGGAACACAAGAGGAGCAATCGGCAGACCCCATACGCATCCTCACCTCTCGCAAGGGCGCGCGGATTCCAGCAGGAAGCTGTTTACACATTCCACTCCGGGTCCCACACCGCGCCCAACTCCACGCGCGTGTTGATTCTGTCACACGAACAATACCCGCCACAGAACAGTCACTCGCGCTGTTTGCACGAGCGGTCGGGTCTGAGATTCGGTCAATCCCATTCAGCGTTGATGAGGGCGGAAGGGAGTTCTGGTTTGAAAAGGACTATAGCCTTCTCGAAGGATGGCAGCCATCCTTCAGCGCCGATTTGAGTGAATTCGAGGGGAAGCTTGTCGATCTCTACTTGGTCTCCCCCCGCAGCCTTGCAGTGGTCCTAGGGGACCTCGAAGTCGCCGGTATGGGCAGCTGCCCGGAGGGCGACCTCAACATCCTCCTTGTGGTCATCGACACCCTTCGCGCCGACCACCTCGGTTGTTCGGGGAATTTAAAAGTCCAAACCCCGGTGATGGACCGCCTCGCGCGCGAGGGGGTCCGTTTCACTCGCGCCTTCACTCACATCCCTATCACCGGTCCCTCGCACACGACCTTGTTCACCTCCCGATATGCCTCTGAGGCGGGGGTCCGCAATAATGGCCAGGCGATCCCCTACGAGGAGTCCTGTCTCGCCGAGGCGATGCAATACGCGGGCCGGAGCACTTTCGGATTCATCAGCATGACAGTCCTCGGAAAGAGTTTTCACTTCGACCAAGGGTTCGAGGTCTACCGCGATGAGCTCCCTCCTCCCTGGATGCTCAGCGTGGTCGAAGTCAACGCGCGAGTGGAGGAGGAACTCCTGAATCACCCACGCGAGCCCTTTTTCGCGTTTGTTCATTACTGCGAACCCCATGAACCGTACTCCTCCCATGGACTCTCGGAGTGTCGGGTCATGGCGCGGAGGGGTGATGAATGGCTTGCCGAGGCGGACATCGACAGGGAGATCGGTCTCAGCTTCAAGACCGTACTGGCTCCGGGGGTGAACCCGATCCGTTTTTCCTCGCAAAGGGAGTTTCGCCTTCGGGGATGTTCGGTCGAGCCGAGGCCCAACGGGCTCCGTCAGATTCCGGGCTCAGGCTGGAAGCGCGATGGGCGGGGGATTCTCTCCACTAGGGACGCCGAGCTGGCATTCCATGTTCCCGGCGAGGAAACAACCGAGGTCACCATCCACGCGGTCTTTTCTGAAATCCTGTCCGAGACTGAGTCCCGCCGGAACTATGCCCTCGAGGTGGAGGCGGTGGACACGGCCCTGGGCGAGCTCCTGGAGAGGTTCGAAGCCGCCGGACTGCTGGAGCGGACCCTGGTGATTCTCACCTCCGATCATGGCGAGTCGCTGGGCGAGCATGGACACATGGGGCATGTGGAGCAGCTCTATGATCCGCTCATGGCCGTGCCCCTGATCCTCCGGTTTCCCGATGGTCGTCATGCCGGGCGGACAGTGGAGGACCTGGCGGCGCTGTCGGACATCCCGCCGACCGTGTTCGATCTGTTGGATATCGTTCCCCCCAGCAAACCGCGCGGGATCAGCTTGCTCCCACTTATCGAGGGCAACGGAAAGGGAGAGGGGCGCGCGCTGTTCCTTGAAACCTATCGACCGGAGGCGCGCGAGGACAAGGTCGGGATCCGGACCCCGTTCCGAAAGCTGATCCGGACCTTAGGCGCTGAAACCGAGGAGGTGTATGACCTTCAGAACGATCCGGGTGAGCAGGTCAACATCCTGGAGAGGGATCCGCTGACAAATGAGAAGCTCCGCCTCCTTCTCGCGGAACAGCTCGGGGAAGGGGCGGCCGGGCCCGAGGCCCCGACACCGCGTGAGTCTTTTCTGGATGAGGACGCAAAGGAGGCGCTCAAGGCGCTGGGCTATTTCAGGTGATAGCCTTTCGAGGCGGCGAACTCAGCGGCATTTTCGCGCGTGACAATCACCGACCCGGTGTCCACATCATCGGCGATCTTCTCCATCTCCTCTCCCGCCTTCCGCAAGCGGTCCAGGACCATCACCGACTGAAACCCCATGTTCTCCGGGTCCTGGCCGACCAGACCTTCAATGAGACCCTCCTTGACCAGCTGAACCTCCGCCTCGACCGTGTCGAAACCCACAACCACGGTCTTGAGCCCCTTCTCCTTGCGGACATTGGCGGCGGAGATGGCCCATGAGGCGGTGCAGAAGATTCCGGCAAGGTCGGGATGCGCCGCGACATAGCCTTCGATCAGCTGTGTGGCCCGATTGAGGTCATCATTGCAGTAGACAATGTCCTCAACCTTGATCTCGGAGCCTTTAAGTCCCCGCTCGAACCCGGCGACCCGCTCCTGGTGGTTCAGCGCGCCGGCTCCCCCGCTCACCACCAAGACCTTGCCGCCTTTTGGAAGGAATTGGCGCATCAGTTTCCCCGCTTCAAACCCGGCCTGCTCATTGAAAGTGCCGACATAGCAGAGACGTTTCGAGGTGGGCGAATCGGAGTCGAAGCAGATCGCGGGGATCCCCTTGGCGCGCGCCTTGGCAATCACCTCCACCACGCTCTCAGGTACATTGGGGGAGATCGCGATCCCGGAAACCCCGCGCTCAAGGACGGCTTCCAGCTTCTGGACCTGCTGCTGGGCATCCGCCACCGGCGGGGCGACAAACTCGGCGCGAACCCCAAGGGAGTTGGCGGCGCGGTCCATCCCCTTCTTGACTTCATCCCAAAAGGGGTTGTTCAGGGACTTGGGACTGAGGACATAGAAAACCTCCTTCTCGGCATGGACCCCGAGCGGAGACACCATCGCCCAGAGGGTGAACACGAGGAGCATCGGTCTCATCGGTTGGCTTTTCAGGGAGTGGTACGGCTGAAGGGATTTGAACCCCTAACCTTCTGGTCCGTAGCCAGACGCTCTATCCAGTTGAGCTACAGCCGCACTACTGTTCATACTACTCGGAACACGGTTTGAACTCAAGAGAGATTCCCTCCCCCGGCCCCTCTGGTCGGTCGTTCCCAAAGGATCGAGCCGGGGTGAGTGCGAAGGGGGACCCCATTGCAGCATTCCATCCCAGTCTGGCCGATCGGGTCCGGTCAGCTTGCTCAAGCCGACTGCCTGGAGTGGATGGCGTCTCTTCCGCCACGAGCGGTCCGCCTGATCCTCATTGATCCCCCGTATTTCACCGGAAAGAAGAAGACCGGAACCGGGGAGGGAAAGCCGGCCTACCGGGACAACTGGCGCGGGGGGAGATCGGAGTATCTGTCTTGGCTCCTGGAGCGGATCGAGCGGATGCGGGAGCTGCTCCTGCCGGATGGGTCGCTGGTCATCCAACTCGATTGGCATGTGGTCCATGCCGCCAAGGTGGCGCTGGATGAGCTTTTCGGGGAGGACTGTTTTCAGAACGAGATCATCTGGTTCTACCAAACCGGCGGCAGCGGGCGCGTGCGCTTCAGTCGCAAGCACGACACCCTGCTCTGGTACACCCGCTCGCCGGAGAGCTGGGTGTTTCACCCGGAGCGCATCCCGGTCCATCGCGCGCCGAAGGCGCTGGAGCGCGCGCGCAACCCCAAGGGGGCGCGGATATCCGCCGAAGACGTGTTCAAGCATCCGGGGGATGTTTTGTTTGTCCCGCCGCTCAACCCGATGAGCCGTGAGCGCACCGGATACCCGACTCAAAAGCCGCTGGAGCTGATGGAGCTGTTCATCGAGGCGCTCACCGAACCGGGGGAAGTCGTGGCGGATTTCTTCTGCGGTTCGGGGACCACGCTGCTGGCGGCGGAAAAGCACGGGCGGAAGTGGCTGGGATGCGATCTCTCGGAGGAGGCGGTGAGGGTGGCGAGGGAGAGGATCGAGGGCATCCAGGCCGTGGAGGAAACCCCTCCACTCATCAAGCGACTGTGATCTCCACACGGGCGGTATACCCGAGCGATTCGAGCAGATCCTCGCAATCCTCCTAGGCAATGCAATCACCGCCTCCAAGCCCGTGTCCCCACCGGGGGATTGAAATAACCCTTGCGAATCTTCGGGAAATGCGAGTGGACCTTCGCGATGGTCCACTTCATGCCCAAAGTCGGGCGCTCCGGGTCTTCGCCAAGCAGGGCGAGGTAGCGCTCCGGATCAATGTTCAGATTGCGCCATTGGATCATGGAAAGCCGTGTGTCGAAGGCGAATTCGAGCAGGGCGCGAACCTCGGTCTCATCATCGGTCACACCCGGAAAGACCAGGTAATTGATCGAGGACCACTTGGCCTCCTCGCGCGCCACAAGGAGAGTCTTGCGGACATCGGCGAAGGCGTAGTTCACCGGGCGGTAATAAGCGTTGTACCGGCGTTCAAGCGGGCTGTTCAACGAGACCCGGATGCTGTCCAGCCCCGCGCGGAAGAGCCGCCGGATGACATCGGGATCGGAGCCGTTGGTATTGAGGTTCAGTGTTCCCTTGCCGGTCCGTTCGCGGATCTTGCGGACCGTCTCTTCCAGCAACTCCGGATTGGAAAGCGGCTCTCCCTCGCACCCCTGCCCGAAGCTCGCCACCGGGGAAGGGGCTTCCTCAAGATGAGGAGCTACCAGGTCCACGATCTCATCCGCGGTGGGCACAAAGTCCATGCGATACTGGGATTCCTGGAAGCCGCTCGATTTGGGCTGAAGGCTGATGCACCCCACACAGCGCGAGTTGCAGGAGGTGGAGGAGGGGATTGGCATCTCCCAGCGTCCCAGCGCGAAATTGCGCGCCGCCGGACAGTTGTAGGTCAGCACGCAGTGGCGCATGAGGTGTTGGGCGAGACGGTTGAAGGGGCGGGTTTCGATCATCTCGAAGGCGCGCCGGTGGACCTCCTCGGGATCGAACTGGGAGCAGTCTTGGCGGATATCGGCATCCACCCGTTCGGCTGGGACCACAAAACGCCCGCGCCCCCAGGCCACCGCGCAGTAGGCGTAGAGCGGGAGGTCGGGGGCCTCCTCCGAGGTTTCGTAGGCGGCGTGATAGTGGATCGTGTGCGCGGGGGCGACAAACGCGGAGACCGCAGTGACCGGCGCGCCATGGAAGGTCTCCACCACGATCCGCTCGCCGGTGCGACGGTCATACCCGATGGCGGCTCGTCCCGGCATGAGGTAGAGGTCGCTCCCCTCCGGTAGAGTGATCCATTCGTTCTTGTCCGGCGCCACCTCTTTCCAGCCCCAGCGAACCGCGGAGGCGAGTTCCGGGATATCGAAGATCTCGCCGTCGGAAGTGGCCACAACCAGGTTGGGCGCGCCCTTGAGGTCCTCGGGTATCTGAACGAACTGGGGCGTGGGGGCGTTAATCGGCACGGGACTCCACTCTGGCATGAAGCTCGGAACGAAGTTTCCGGGGATTGGGGGAAGTTTGCAAGGGAAGCGCGGGAACGCCGTGCGCAAGCAAGCGCCTCCGGTTCACTCCGGACTCGGGAAATCCCGCCGCCAATGCTCGGCCAGATCGTTGCCGGAGCCGGGCATCCAGTAAATCTTCCCGCGGAGGACGCGCTTGGAGTGGGGCGGGATGCCGCCGATATTCACTATGGCGTGCACACAGTCCGCCGGGTGATGGTTGGTGAGATGAGTGCTCCGCTCCCAGTAGAGTCCGCAAGACCATTTCCCATCAAGGCTGGTTCTGGAAATCAAACCGCTGTCCGCGGTCCCCAGGATGCGCGCGTCATAGGACCCGACATGGGTGAGCCAGTCCAGGCGCCCCCGGCTCCTGCGAGTATCCAGGGACTCCCCGTAACCGGTGCGGTATCCGACCGATTCCCGGCACGCCGGCACGGGACGGGGCGCGCCATCCACCCAGACCGAAGTGAGGCTGACCTTGCCACTCTCGTCCGTTGCGCGAGACCAAAGATCGAACTCACTGAACGCCGGAGTGCGGGCGTATTTCTGACGCCATTCCTGGTTGGTCTCTCCTCCGAGACGAAAGCACTGCTGGATGCCATGAAAGTCGGGAAGCCCCACCTCGCTGGTCTCGACCACCAGGAGCATTTCGATCCCATCGGCCACCGGCGCGAGATGGAAGGTCCAGGTCTGAGGGGTCCAATCCGCCTCGGTCACCCGCTTCCGGTATTCGAGGACTCCCGGTCGACGGACGAATTGGGCAATCCGCTCCTCCACGCTCGGACCGACACGGCCCGCCTCGGTGGTTTCCCGTGGAATCTCGCCGAATAGGAGCGGGGTGTGCTCATGGAAGCGGTAGCCGATGCGGTTTCCCGGATGGTCCCGGTGAACAAACGTGGCAAAACCGCCCAGGATTTCCCCCTGAATGGGGCTATCCCCGGCGATTGCCGTCTCTCCCACGACCAGGGCGGCGAACAAAGGAATCAGGCGGAACATGAGAGCGGGCGAACTTAATCGCTGGGAAAGAATACCATGTCCTCCGCCCTAAGCCAGGGATAAAAGTTCGGCGAACCCTCAAACCGGGGAGGCAGCTCGGACTCAATCGGGCGGGTGGTCCCAAAGGTGTAGATCCCGCCGTATCGGTCCAGAGTGTAGAACCCTCCCTCACAAAAGCCGAAGGCAAGCTGCTTGAAGATCGAGGCGGTATCCATCCCAAAGGCCGACGGGTCGCCCTCATCCACTCCCGGGGTTGCGGGGTCATCAAATCCCGCCACGATGTAGGGCATCCCCACAGTATGCCGGGGTGTGGGGTCGCCGACTGAGGTCCGATTCGTGGCGAAGAACACGGGGTTGGTTTCGCTGTCGTTCGGAACCGGATGGAGTCCCCCCCAACCATCCAGGAGGAGAACGCCGCGGATGCTGGAATGCCTGGCCGAGGCGCGCAGAATATCCAAGCCGGGGAAGAACGGCCAGATATAACCGGCGGGATCAAGCAGGCGCAGGGGATGGTTCATGGGAAGGCCGGAAAGCGATCCCGCCTCGAAGGGCCGTCCATCGGGTTGGAGGAAATGGGGCCCGCCCTGACTGTCCAGGAAGATGTATCCCTCGGCGCGGCTGTCTCGGTCATGGTCGATGACTATCAAGCTGACCGCGCGCAGGGAGGCGCCGCCGGGGTTGGGCAGAGTGGGGGCGCGCATCTGGCCAAAGGGGACATCAAATCCGAGGATCCCCATCTGGTCCGTTCCGGGAACCACGGGGGGTTCATCCTCCTCCTTGGCGGTCCCCGCACGATAGATCCCACCGAAATCAGTCAGAACCCAGAACCCCCGGTCATCCTCGGTCATCTCGAAGTCCACCGCGCGCCCCTTGGGGAAGGCGCCGGATGGCGGGAACATGAACTCCGGGGCGGGCGCTTCCGATGGACTGCCCACAAAGTGAACCACTCCGAAACCATCCAGGACCGCAAGGTCCGGCTCCATGGACTCCGGGGCGGCAACCACGACCGACTCCAGACTCCGCGCGATCGGTTCGCTGAAGAGGAGGCTCCCCTGAATGACCGGCGGAGTTCCCACGCGATGGCGCCCCCCAAAGGAATCCAGCAGATAGTAGCCATCCTCGCAAAGGTGTTTTCGCGTGGTGAACGACCAGACCGGTCCGACTGTTTCGCCACAACAGTTCCCGGCCACCACGCGCCAGAAGTACTGGGTTTCGGGAGAGAGAGTGGGGGCCGCGACGGTCATTGCCCCAAGATTCAGGGCGATCTGTTGTTGAGGCGGATTCTCAGTGTCGAGGTAGACATCGAAAAATGAATCGCAGATCACTCTGCTTGGCCACACCGCGGCCTGAGCGATCACGCGAGCCATCTCAAGGTTGTACTCCCTAAAATCCCAGGCCATCGCCACAAACCCTCCACGCCCGATTTGCCTGGCCACCAGCATCGGAAATGAGTTGCCGTAGGCGAGAGAGGCGAGCAGCGGAACACCCCCCGCCACTCCGGAAAAAGCGGTGTGATCTCTGAAGACCTCAAATGTGGCCGGGAGATTGCCCATGATGGGGTGAGAGGGCGCGAGAACCTGACAGATTGTGGATTGGGTCCTTGACCCGATGGTCTGCTCGATGCTCATCATCCCGGTTTCGTTGACAAAGGTCGGCCCTGTATCCTCGTCGCTCGCGAGGATGATGGAGCCGCCACGAGAGGCAAATCGCTCCACGATCTCGGAGACGGAGTGGGCCCAGAAACGCATCTCCTCTCGAGTCCAGGGCTGCTCGGGGATGATGAAGGTGTCGCTTTCCTCCAGCGCTTCTTCAAGCGCTCCGGGATCCCCGGTCTGCAGGCGTGTGAAGGTGAAGTTCCCGGTAATCCGCCCAATGGCATCCTCGATCCGCAAACTGGCGGAGGCCGACGCCCCCTCAATATCGAGCGCCAGGATTCGTCTCGGAGAAGACCCGCCGAAGGGGTCCCAGTCCCAAGACAGATTAGGATTGAGTGGGGCAAAGTCCTCTCCGTTCCTCGGATTCGGACTTCGCAGGCTCAGGGGCTTTTCGCAGACCGAGGTCTCGAAGGACCAGACCGGTCCGGCGCCTACGCCACAGGGGTTTTCGCCCTCAACCCGCCAGAAATATGTGGTTCCCTCGGACAGCAGCGGCGCCTGACACTGCCTTCCTCGCAGGTTTTCGCACAACACGGTGGTGAGAGCATCCTCGGTCCCAAAGAAGACCCTGTAACGGGGCTGCTGGCTGATCCCTTTTCCGATGAAGATGGCGTTGGTCAGGAGACGGGACATGTCCGTGTTGGTCCGGGAAAACCTCCAGCCGATAAGGAGCACAAACCCTCGTCCGATCTCCCGGTGGATGACATTGGGTTGATTCGTATCGGCCCTGCGGATCAGAACGGTTCCATTGGATGTGCCGGGATAGGCCACATGATCCCCGATGACCTGGAACGTGGACGGAAGTCCCTCAAGGATCGGATACTCGAGGCCTGAGCGACGGCATGTCCGACCGGAGGGGGATGCACTCTCTCTGCGGTCTTCCACATCCAGGAGGCCGGTTACCCGAAGGAATTCGGGGGCGATTGAATAGGTGTCGGTGAAGATCAGGACCCCTCCCTGTTCCACGAACCGAATCAAGTTCGCGGCCGCGGAGCGCCCCCAATCCAGGAAGTCCGCGGGGGGGACATTGCTGGGGTCCGGGATCAGGAATACGTCCGCTCGGCGCAAGGCCCCCTCCAGGTCAAAGGCGGGGTGGGAGGTCAACAGCGGAGTGATCTCCATCTCCCCTTGAACGTTGATGGAGGCAATCACTTTGTCGTAATTGGATTGATCCGTAAAAACCCTGGCCGCGAGAATTCGAAGTGGTTCCTCTTCCTGCTGGAACGGAAGGTCATCCCAAGTCAGAAGAGGTTGAAGGGAGTCCACGATCTCATCCCGACCTGGCGATGGGTTGAACGGAGAAGGCGCGCGACAGGGCATGGTCGTGAAGGACCAGACCGGACCGATCGCTTCCCCACAGCAGTTTCTGGTCACGACCTGCCAGTAGTAGGTGGTGTCGGCATCCAGCCGACCGGCAAAGCAGGTTTCATATGAGACATCCGCGCAAATCAGATCCGTCGGGGGATTGACCTTCCCAAAGTAGACATCGTACTCAAGAGGGCATTCCAGTTGGTCCGTCCAGCGGACCGCGTTCGCCAGAATCTGAGCCTGGTTGTCGTTGTAGGTGGCGAAATCCCAGGCAAGAGCCACCACGCCGCCGTGACCAAGAGTCTTGGTCATCACCACCGCCCCGGTTGCCTCTGGGGTGTAAACCAGCACAACCGGATCCCCGGAGTAAGGAGGACGGAACAAAGTGTGATTAGCCCCAAGCGTGACTGGGTTGGTCACATGCCCCATCACGGGGTGATTCGAAAGAACAATCTGCGCGATGTGGGTGGCTGATTGCGAGGCAAGCACGGAGGCGATGGGGAGGAGTTCGCTCCCGTTTCCGAAGCCGGCCGCGCCTTGGTCGTCATCCGCGAAAACCACCACACCCCCAAGCTCCACAAATACTCTTAAGGCCGTCTTCATCCGCGCGCCCCAGGCCCCCAAATTCGAGGAGGTCCACCGTTCTTGTTCTGGGATAAGCAGGGCTTGAACGCCCCCAAGTTCTTCGGCGAGGGTCTCCTCGGTGTCGGCGACCGAGGTTTGGATTTGCGCGCCGGGGAGGATGCTCAGCAGGGCGCTGATCGTGTTCTGATACTCGCTCCCCGCAGAAGTGTCGGCTCCGCCCGCGAACACCAGAACCCTGATCGGATCCGAACCGGGGGGACTGTGCTGCTCCCATTCGAGAGTCGGTTTCCACGAAACCTCCACCTCGCCATGAAAGGGAGAGGGGCCGGAGGGTTCTACCGGAGGGTAACAGGGGCCGACGACCCGAACCGCCACCGCACGATCAACCGTGGCGGCTGTGGAGAGATTCGCAAACCCCAACGAGGCCCGGTGTGTTCCCCTGGACAGGAGCGCGGCCTCCTCGTTTAGAGTGACTGTCACCGACACGGGTTGCCCAAAGGCAAGCGTTCCGGAGGCGGGATGGATGTTCAGCCAGGCCTCGCTAACCTCCCCGCTCCAATCGAAAGGAGTCTCGGCGCTGTTCGAGAGCGTGTATCTCTTGAAGGATGGATCGAAGGGACTCCCCTCCGAGGCTCGGCTAAGGAACGGTTCATCCGGAAGGACCACCAGTGGATCGATCCTCACACCCAGCACGGAAACATCATCAAAGGCGATCCCATCGGTCGGCGCGGCGCTGTTGTCATATTGATTGAACCGAATGCGAAAGACCGGGGAGAGCGAAAGGTTGTGCGTGCGGAGGGCTTGGTCGAGGTCAACCGAGAACTGCTGGTAATCGACGCCGATGCCCCTAAGCCCGATCACCTCATGCCAGTGCGTTCCATTGACGCTGATGGCAACCCCATCGAAGTCCGCTCCATTACTGAACGGGTTTGGGGGAGGACCATGGGATTCATCCCCAAGGCTCTTGGCCCAGAAACTGAGGACCAGGTTCTTCCACCCCTCCAGGTCCATAAAGAGGGTCACTTCGTTTCGGGAGTAGCCTGATGGGTTGTCCATGACCACGTGCTGGGAGCCGGAGTGCGGCGCAAAATTGCTTTCGACCTCGGCCCGGTGGCTGCCGGTTCCAGTGACTTCCCAATAGGGGTCGAGGACGCCGCTTTCGAAGTCTTCATGGAAAGGAGGTTGAGGCAGACCGGAGGTCACGAAACGGAAGCAATCGCCGCCGGTCGCGCCAAGGATCACACTGTTCCCCAAACGGTCGGCAACCTCAAAACGGTAGTGATAGGTCTGTTCAGGCAGCAAGTTGCGAAGAGTGAATTCATACTCCTGCGCGAACTCGCCCACCGAATAGGTCTGATCGAGATTGTCGCAAGAAAGGCCGTAGAGGAGAAAGAGGGAGGCCGGCTCATCGAAGTTCATGGTGAAGATCACGCCGGTCACATAATCTTCCACATCCATGAGTTCAAGGGTGGGAGGCGCGCAATCGAGACTCGCGGTGACCGAGACCGTGGCTGTCGCGCCCAGACCGGTGTCGAGCTCGTGGTAAGTGATTCGAAGTTCATCCTCATCGGTGGGTTGAAGAACCCCGTCCAGGGGAGCAATCGCTCCGGGTTCGGTGCGCATCGCTCCTCGGAAAACGCCTGGAGTCACGCTGTCCTCGGCCAGGGCAAGGGTTTCCATGTCTCCACCAGGCGTGAGGTTGACCTCGACCCTCGGCGCAAGTCCGGTCATGTCGATATCGCGGAGAAAAACCTTCACCGTGTCGGAGCAAGAGTAAGCTTCGCGGTCAACACGAAGTCTGCCCTCGGAGGTTGCGGAGGGTTTGAGAAACGGAATCCGGCTCGAAATCCATTGCGGGTCCTGATCGTCGGGACCACCGGACGCACCCAACACGGCCGCAATCCTGTGGGGAGCCGCACCATGGGTGGCTTGTCCGGCGCCCTCCTCGAAGGGCCAGTAAACCAGTAAGTCCGGATCACTGGGGGACACCGCGAATTGGTAGTCCGCAACCTCATCCGGCCCAAACGCCCGCTTCCAGAGCGCGACCTCGTCGATCATCCCAAGGAAGGAGTCATTGCTTATGGTGAAGGGACCAGTGGGAGTGACCAGCGTGCCAACCGTGGGTTTGGATGCGACCTCCACTCCGTTTACGAATATTCGCATGACGGCGCCCTCCCAGGTGAGATAGAGGTGACTCCATCTGTCCACCGATGCAACGCCCACCGGGGAGGAGAGGGTGAAGGTGGAGGTCGTGTTGACCCGGAAATCCACCCGTCCGTTGTTCAGAATTGAAACTCGGAAGGGGGAATTGGCCTCGAATTGAAAGAGGTCCGTGTCGCTCCCGGTCCCGCTTAGAGGATAGACCCACGCTCCGAGGGTGAACGCACTCAGCGGCTGGTTGGCAAGCGAGGGAAAGAGCGGCGCCCTCAGGCGATCCGACCCCGCAAAGCTCAAACCATACCCCGACGCGCCGAGAACCGCGCGGACTCCGCGGTCATGCGCTTGTCCGGCGCCGATATCCACGAACGAGATGTGTCCCGGAAACTCCGCTTTGTTCATCTCAAGCACTGCGGTTGTGGCGCACACCGAAACCGGGGCTGACTCTCCCGGCGCGAGAGACCCCGCGTTGGGGGAAAACTCCAGCCAGGATTGCCCGGCGGCGGCCACCCAATCGATTCCCACGGGGGATTGGTTCCGAACCAGGAACTGCTTGCACTCGGGTGGAAATGAACCATCCGGGGCGACCCTTAGGACCAGATCGTTCGTGGGTTGAACGGAAAGCCGCCCCTTGGGTTCGGCGTTCACCATGACATCGTCAATGGCCAGGCCCTCACTCGGGAAGACACCGCTCCCGTACTGGTTGAAACGGATCCGGAAGGCCGAGTTGAACTTCAAGCCGAAGGAAGCGGCGGCGAGATCGAGGTCGATCACATGACGCTCATAGGATTGACCGATGCCGTAGGCGTAAATCTCAAACCACTGAACACCATCCTCGCTGATCATGACCCCATCGAAGTTGGCTCCATCCCGGATGGGATAGAGAGGCGGTGTCTCCAGATCTCCCCCGATTCTTCGCGCGAGAAAGGAAAGGGCGACCTTTTCACATCCCTCCAGATCGAGGATCAGAGTGGCCTCGTTCCGTGCCTTGGACGAAGACACTCCGGAATCATCCAGCAGCATGTGAAAGGAGCCGGAGGGGGGGCCAAAATCGCCGCTTGCGCGAACCCGGTAATCGTTGGTTCCCGTAACGGTCCATCGCGAGTCCACTCTGCCGGACTCAAAGCCATCGAAGAACGGCGGCCCCGGGAAACCGGTGGTTTCAAACTCAAAACAAGCGCCCGAGTTGTCCACCAGGGTCTGGTTGCCGACCCGATCCTGAAGAAGGACTTTGAAGAAGTAGCGTGTATGCGGCTGAAGCTGTGTCAGGAACACGGACGATGCCGTGGAGAAACCCTCCGATGCGGCCATCTCGATCAAATGCGCGCAATCGGTCCCATGGACAACCTGTGCGTTCGCCGCCTCGTTAGTCTGAACCACCACGGTGGCGCCGAGCCCGGTGACCTCATTCGGATTCACCTGAAGCGCGGTGGGAGGGAGACAGTCCAGGGAGACCGTGGCGGTGGGCACCGAGGGGGAGCCGGTTCCATCATCCGAATCCGAGTACCTCACAGCCACCTGATTGGAGTCGGCCGTTTCCAGGGTCCCGTTGCCCAAAAGCAGCGGACCAGCGGCGGCTTGGATGGTCCCTCGCAGAATCCCCGGCAGCCCAGCGATCCCATCCAACGTGACGGTTTCCAGGTCCCCAAGCGTCGAGCTGACAGAGACGGGGATGGAGCTCACCCCCTCCAGATCGAGGTCCCTCACCTCGATCTGGAGCACTGAGGTGCAGGCGTACACCTCCTGGGAAAAAGACACCTCGCCGGCTGAGGTGAGGAGGGGTTTAAAACCCGGGATGCCGCTCGCGACCCAAACAGGATCGTACGAGTCCGAACCGGCCTCGCGCCCCAATTGGAGAGAGATGGCGTTGGGAGACAAGTCTTGCGCCACTTGACCGGTCCCCTCGTCGAAGGTCCAGTAAGCGATTAGTCCGGGTTCGCTCCCAATCAGGTATCGCTTCATGTCGGCGTTGATTTCCTCCGAGGTCCGGGCCACGCTCCAGAGGCGGATCTCGTCGATCAACCCCTCGAAGTCCTCGTAGTTTCCTTGCTCCGAACCCGAACCGACCACGAAGGGAGTGCTCACCACTCCGATCGGCTCGAATCGTGCGCGACTCCCCACGAGGACTCCATTCTGATAGAGCCGCATTTGAACTCCATCCCAAGTGGCCGCGAGGTGAGTCCAGACATTGAACTGAATCAGGCCCGGTCCGGTCTCCAGAACTCCCGGATGTAGTTCGAATTGAAGACGGCGGTCCAGGTTGACACTGATGCCATAAGGATTCCCGCTCAAACCCTTGCTGAGGACCACTTGCCAGGTATCTCCGGTCCCAGCCAGCTTGACCCAAGCCTCAAGAGTCAGCCCGCCGGTGTTGAGATGGAGCGCTTGCACCGAGGGGGTGGAGAGCAGGGCCGTTCCATCGAAAGACAGGGCGTAGCCTGAAGGATCGCCCGGCTGGGCGGACACGCCCGCGGTCCGGAGCAGGAGAGCTGCAAGGCAGGTGAGAACGCCTCTGAGGAAGCAGACAAGAGGAACACGGATGGCAGTTCGCATGACCGACCCCCTCTTTTCCGGATGTCTGCACCGCAGGGCGGAACGTACGTGGGTGCGTGTCAAGTTCCTGACACCCCCGATACGTCCGTGGGTCTGGGGATGCCTACTGCAATTTACAAAGGGTAGTATAACACAGCCGTGGAGCAAATCCACTATAAGATTGAATCCGGACGGAAGGTTCCCAGACCGGCGCGCGCCGTTCTCCAATGATTGCGCCCCGACCACGGGAGGACTACCATTCCCCCATGCCGCTGTTGTGTCGGAAGTCAACCTCAAATGGAGGCGCACCCATGGCAGATTTCGAGATTCCCACCGCAAAACCAGCCACACAAGCAGGTCCCCTCACCGCCAGACGAGGATTCCTGAAATCCTCCCTGGCCATGGGAGGTGGCTTACTCATCCTTCCCAGCGGATTTCGAGCGGGCGCGCAAGCCCCCAGCAACAAGCTCAACATCGCCTTGATTGGGGCCTATGGCCGAGGCAAGGCTCACTATGACGCGATCTCCAGCGAAAATGTTGTGGCCTTGTGCGATGTGAACGAGGACCACATCGCCAAGGCCGCCGAACGCTTCCCCAAGGCCACGCGCCATGTGGACTGGAGGCAGTGCCTGGAGCAGAAGGATCTGGATGCGGTGGTGTGCTGCACCACGGATCACACTCACGCCTTCATCGCCACCTGGGCGATGAACCGAGGGCTGCATGTGTATTGCGAAAAGCCGTTGGCCAACACGGTGGAGGAGGCGCGCATGGTCCGCGCCACTTACCTCAAAAACAAGGCCAAGCTCGCCACGCAAGTCGGCACGCAACGTCACGCCTACGAAAACTTCAACCGAGTCCGCGAATTGATTCGGGATGGAGCGGTGGGGACGCTTCAAGAAGTCCATGCCTGGGGGAACCGTCAAATCCGGCGGCCGGGGTACCCAAAGGCGCAAGGCGAGCCGCCCAAGAATCTCCACTATGACCTGTGGATCGGCCCCTCCCCCATGCACCCCTACAACCCGGAGTACTTTTCAGGAGAGCCGGGGGCCAACTGTCTGCAATGGAACATGTACTGGGACTTCGGAACCGGGCAGATCGGCGACATGGGAAGCCACACCATGGACATCGCCTGGAACGCGATTGACGCCGACCTTCCGACCACCGCCGAGGGCAAGGGCGAGGCTTTCAATCCTGAAGTGACCCCCGTGGAGCTGGAGACTTGTTTCGACCTTCCGGCCAACGGCTGGCGACCCGCGATCAAGGTTCACTGGTGGCAGGGCGGCCCCATGCCTGAATCCCCCCTGCCGTACGTGGACCTGAACAAGGTCGGTCACGGCGCAATGTTCAAGGGGGACAAGGGGGCGCTTGTCTCCCACTTCGAATCCCGAGTGCTCATTCCTCTCGGCGCGGAGGGGGACATGACCTACTACAAACCGCGCCCGGAAAGCGAACGGATCCCCCCGCTCGGAGGCTTCCAGCAGGAATGGATCAACGCCTGCAAGACCCATCTCAAGACTTCGTGCGATTTCGACTACGCGGGCAAACTCAACGAGATGATGGTCCTGGGCCTGGTGGCGTATCGAGTGGGAACCAAGCTCGAATACGATGGGGCGACCGGGAAAGTGACGAACAGTCCCGAGGGGGATGCCCTGCTCCGGCGCGAGTACCGCGCGGGCTGGACACTGAGCGGGTAAGGCTGAGGGGGGACGTTTTCAAGCCCCTCACCGCGAGTCCCAAGAGCGGGCGAAGTCGAAGAGGGTCCGACCCTCCGCTTGATCGCCTTGGATCCCTTGCAGCCACTCGAGGAGATCGCGCGAGTCAACCTGCCCATCCCCCTCAGGCGGCGGCCAGACATCGAAGTCTTGGGTCGCCGTGGGGGTGACCGACGGGGTGGGAGTCCGCGACGGGATTTCGGTGGGCGAGAAGGTCGTTGTCGGCTCCGGAGTGTGGGTGAGAGTCGGCGCCAGTGTGTGGGTTGGGGTCGGTGTGATGGTGAAGCTCGGCGAGGGTGTGGGCGAAGGCTGTCCCACAATGTAAATCCCCTCGACAGTTTGCATCACCGCCTGCTCGGTCCCATTCTTCCGCACAAACACGGGCTCGGAAAGGATGAGGCGGGACTCTCCTGCTTGCGCCGCGCTGAAGGTCAGCGTGGCGAGAGTGACCATTCCGCTCACACCCATCCCCTCGCTGGGAAAAGAGGCCCCGATCCGGTAGCCGCCGGCATATCCGACCGGCCCCAGCGGGTCCGGGGAGTTCCCTCCACCCTTCAGCGAGAGATTCTGCTCCGGAGGCGCCATCCAGGCGAGAGCGTCCCCGGTCAGAACTGTCCCGAATTCATACCCTCCCATGGAATCCAAACCCTCGGCCACCACCTCGACAATCAAGGAGCCGCCGGGAGGAATCAGAGCGCGTTCCGGAACGGGACGGACCTTCACGCCGTGCGACTTGGGAGTGGGGGTGCAGGTGGCGCAAAGAACGGCATCCGGAAACGCAAGCGGCCAACGGTTCAGAATCTCCCCGGTGTCGGTCGCGTCAATCGCTTCATCCCCGTTCAGATCCTTTCTGATGTCGAAGGTTTCGGTCCCGGCAAGATCCCCCTCGGAGGCCCGAACGAACCCGATATCGGCCACATCCACGCGCCGGTTCCCATTGAAATCGATCTCCTTGAAGATCGCCGAGACTCCGGATTCGGCCTCCATTCCGACCATTCCATGAACGAAGGCATCAAGGGCGGGAAGGTCCGGAGCGCGCCACTCGAACCGGAACCGCCCGCTCACCGAAGCCACCTGTATCCCCGCCAGCTCCGGGGAGGCATCCGGGGTGGCAATCGATCCCGCCAGCGGCTCAAGCGTCATCAGCGCGCCATCCGGAATGGAATTCCCCAGGATCCGAACAGTCTCGGATTCCACCTGGAGCGTGGAGATTCCATCCGCCACCGCCACGGAGGGGGTGGCGGTCATCACGAAGGGGTTTTCGGTGACCACCAGCGGTCGGACCCCAGTGGTCTTCTCGTGGCATGGAGTGGTCGCTTCGGTGATCAGAGTGTATAGCCCGCTGGGCTCCAGGGCGCTGACCACGAAGCTCGTGGAGTAGTGGGGGGAGTTGGCGTGGACCTTCAGTTCGGGATGGACGACGGATTGATCCGGACTCACCAATCGGAGGCTGACCGTGCCGGAAATCCCCCCCACAATCCCATCGGGCCGCAGCAGGTCAGCCACGCCGACAATCTTCTGGCCGCGACGGTACACCGGGGCAAGGGAATCCCAGCCCCAACGCAGCTCCTTCTTGGTCTGGAAGGGAAACACCGAATGCGGCGTGACCCCGCCCTCATGCTCCACCCAACCGATCAGGTTGTAGTCCCCCTGCACTATCCCCGCGCTGTTCCAGGAGGTCGCATAAGTCAGGGTCGCGCCCGGAAGAAGCGCCGGGAACTTGTATTCCCACTCGGCGATTATCTGCCCCTCCAGAGCATTTCGGATCTGAAGGGTCATGGTCCCTTGGCTGGGGATATCCCCAATGTTTTCGATCTCCATCCGAACCTGCGACTGCTCCCCGATCGAGATGCACCCGGGGGTGGAGGAGTCGAGCGCCAAGGCGTGGACCATGTGGTCGGCCACGCCTACTCGGAAATGGCTGAAGCCGGCGTCCAGCTCGGCGCCGTCCGAGGACCGACGGACCCGCGCCGAAATCTGATAATGGGTATTCGCCGCGCCCGTGGGGTCCCAACTGAAGTGGCGGACCAGCGCGCCGTTCGGGGGGATGTTCAGCCCATTCTGAGTCTGGGTGGAAACAATTTCATTCGTCCCGATGTTTTCGATCTCAAGGGAGAGGTTGATTTGGACCGAGTCCCCGCCCGTGTTGCTCACTCGCACATCGATTTCCTGGTCCGACCCGAGCGGAACCACCTGGAAAGTGGGGGTCACCGAATCGATGCTCACCGTGGTCGTGACAAAGTCGATCTCGAAGGAGTAGTTCTGGTAGAAGGTGGCGTCTTGCGTGGTGGCGTTGTAGAAGAACGGATGGATGGTCAGTAGAACCTCTTGGGCGCCATCCGGGCGCTCGATCCCCGTCCAGTGGAAATCGTCGGTTGGGAAAGTTCCGGGGGAGGGGCCGTCGTCGGGGCCGATTTCAACTTTCTGATTCCACCAGGAAACCGGGAGGTTCAGGCCGCTCTCGTGGGTAACACCCGACCGGGAGGTCATGCGAATGTCGGTGACACGGGTCCCGGGGGCGTGGGTCCAGGTGAGGCGATAGTCGGGGACGAGCGGCTCCTTGACCACATCCAGATGCCCGCCGCGCTCCTCATCGGGAATGCCGACAAAGTCCACCCCCTCCTCGTCCGTTTCGACCACGTAAAGGGGAATCGTGATATTCAGGTTTTCAATCGGGGGATCGAACACCCCCTTCGCGGCCTCCGCCTTGGGCGAGTCGGAGGTTGAGCCTCGGAAGGGATCGCCATAGATGTTGTACATCAGGATTTCCCGTTTGATGACCTGGTCCTGCCAACAGGTGGTGTACCAATGGATGTCTCCCGCCAGCGAACGCTTGGCGTTCCTGAACGCGCTCCCTATAGAAACCCCACCCTTGTGGTTGGCGGCGATCTTCTTCCCCATCGAGTTGTTGGCGCTCCTGGGAGAAACCTCGGTCGCGCCGATAAAAACCGCCGCGCTACGGGCGAGGAACTCCTCGGCAAGGTTGTTGTCGGTTTGAATCTGGCCGGTCAGACAGGCATTGGAGTAGACGATCGGGTACTTGCTCCCGAAAGACATGCTGGAAACATTCGATCTCCCGAAGGAATCCCAACCTCCCACATAGCCGTGATCCCGGTAATAGAAGAAATCGACGTTATCGGCGTTGTCCAGATAGACATCCCGGTGCACGGAGGGATCGAAGTTCTTCAAGCGGTAGTGGAAAGCGTCCCCATACAAGCTGTCGAGGAGGGTGGTGCATTCCTTGGCGTTGCTCGAAAACTCCCCTTCCCCATCGCCGGTTCCGGAAACCGCGACGGACTTTTCGAAGAAGTTCGGAGTCAGCGCGCGCTCGAACAGGGCGGAATAGGTGTCGGGATGATCTCCCGTGATCCGCCCGACAATCAGCTCGGGCGTGAATTTGTCGTCGTTATCCAGGTTCGCGTAAGTGTTGTCGCTCATCCACAGGCGAAACGGATCGGTGAACGCGCAATCGAGGGTCCAATTGAAGGACGGCATGACACTGCTCGAACCCACGAGGAGCAGATACCCGGCGTCGCGCCAGCCGGAGTTGATCTTCCCATTGAACCGACCTCGGATATAGGCGCGAATTTCATTGGGGCTTCCGCTGGCGGTATAGGCGAGGGTCGCCTCCCTCTGGGCGCAGAACAAGGCCATCTCGCGCGGCATGCGTTGCGCCGCCGGGGAGCTCGCGGAATTCATCGCGAAGAATTGATGGAGGTTGGCCAGGACCACATAGCGCGTGTTTGATAAGCCGTTCTCAATGGAGGCGTCATCGAAATCGTGGGTGACCATCGGAAAGTCCTCGGTGTAGAGGTGGCCGAAATCATCCTTGGCGGAGGAAGCGCACGAGAACAGCCGATAGTCCGCGCTTCCCAGGTGGTTGATGTAAGGCAACAGATCGATATCCACGAAGGTCGATCCGCTCGGCGAGAGTTTGGGAACGGGGAGACGCGCGCCGATCAGGTTCGCGGCAAGGCCTCCATAGGTCGCCATGACCCCATCCGTGAAGGGCTGAAAACCTTCCAAGCCCAGAATCAGCTCCACTTGGTTCGCGTTCCCCGCGCCCATGTTTTGAACCAGAAAACGGATAGTCCGCGAGGAGCCGCGATCGATCACATTGAAGATCGAGACCTCCAAGTCGGGGGCGTCTTTTCGGACGACGACCACAAAGTCCGAGCCGCCATTGTCGTTGATCGTGACGCTCCCCGATTGATCCCGAGCCTCGACACGGAACCTCACAACGGTCTCCTCGGTGAGTCCGAGCAAGGAGATCGTCTGATAATGCTCGGTTCCCAGCGGCCCCTCCGGCGTTTGTTGCCAGGGTCCGGACCCGATCTTGAAGTGGAGCTTGGCGTTGCAGGCCTCATCCGTCAGGAATCTGACTTCAAGAGAAGGGTCCGAGGTTCTCGGGAAGTAAGGAGTCCAACGGACGCCAACGATCACGGGAGGGTAGGGGGTGGTCCCGGTGGTGTTCCGGGTCAGTGGGATAAAGGTTCCGCCAACGCCTTCCCCGACCGCCACGGTGATGTCCTTGTCGGCGCGGATCCGCCAAATCCCGGCCCCGGGGTTCATGTTCGCGAGCTGCCCTTGATTGAGGGACATGGCCGACATGAGCGTTTCGGAGGTCGCACCGCGCACCTCCACCGCGGTGTCATCTTGGAGGCCGGTCACATAAAGGAACCCACCCTCGTGGCTGCGCGTGATGAAATCGGTCCCTTGGAAGTTCCCGTTTTGATCGAGGACATAGGTCATGTAGTTCGAGTTCATCGCCGGGTCGGCGCCACCCAGCACGGAGACCGAGGTCTTGCCTTTGGGGGCGCGGACCTTGAGAACCCGATGGATGCCGCTATCCCCCCCCTCATAGGTGAAGGTTTGACCGCTTTGGAGAGTCCCAGTGGCCAATACGATGGGCGAATCGCTGTGCAGACTCCGAACCTCGAAGGTCACGTCATCGGCGAAGCTGTGCACATTCAAGTGCTCGCGGTATTCCTGATAGGTCCGGTAAAACGAATCCGTGAAGGAGTCTTCCGTGTAAGGGGGGACGAAGTAACCTCCCCCATCGCGCGCGAGGACCTGAACCGGGCTTCCCGAATTCACCCCCAAGCGCCCCAGCAGGTCCCCCGGCGACCACTGATAAAAAAGGTCCGGGTTTCCCAGATCGAAACTGATCCCGCAGAACTCGATGCAGAGGGTGTCACAACAAGTCCCTCCCTGAGAGGCCCCTTGGGGAGAGAAGACCAGCATCTTGTTGTCGCATCCGCCCGTGCCGCGAATATAGAACAGGGAGCCAAGGGCGGAGTTCCCATAGGCCTCGCCGTTTGAGCGATAATGGTAGAAGCCGTTGCAGGTGAAAGCGCTGGAGACCCCCACCAGCACTCCAGCATCCCCGGTCACGGAAATGTGGTAGAACCCAGCGGGGATATCGGTCAGATAGACCGGAGTGAACTCTTCAAGCGAGCCGGTGGCGACAGGCGGTTCTGGGGCCGCCGGGTTGCGGATGGTCACCACGCTGGGTCGATCATAGCCCGCCACCATGACCGGTCCGGGGGTGTAGAAGTATCCCTCTTGGGCGCCCATCCCCTTGAGAGTCTCAGGAACACGCAGATCGAGGACTCCGCCGGGTGGAAGCGGGCTTTCCTTTAGGGCGTTCGCGCAACTCATGAACGCACATTCGGCAAGGGTTACCGCAAAGCACAGACGGCCCAACATTCCGATGGCCATGGAGCCCTCCCGGCGTGGGCCTTCAATTAGCGCATGCCTTGGTGGTTGTCAAGCGAAAAAAATTCTTGGACATTTCCTCGATTGCGCGGCCCGGACCCGCGCGGTCAAACTTCTCCGAAAGGCGACCCGCTCCGCACATGATCAAGAAGCCGATGAGGTCGATAGGGACGCTGCTCATCCTCTCGTGGATAGCGGCGTCGGGGGATCCGGGGTTCTGTGTCTGGCCCGATTTCAGGGGCCCGCTTCACAATGGGCATGTGCCGACCCATCCGGATGGCTCGCCGCATGGACTTCCACTCCACTGGAACGAAACCGAGAACGTGGTCTGGAAGACCGCGATCCCATACAAGGGCTGGTCCACGCCGGTCATCTGGGAAAACCGAATTTGGCTCACAACCGCCACCGAGGACGGCCATGAGATGTTTGTGGTCTGTCTGGACCGAGACAACGGCGAGGTCCTGATTGACCGGAAGATCTTCGAGAATGAAGCGCCGGAGCCGCTTGGAAACGATGTCAACTGCTATGCCTCCCCTTCCCCGGTCATCGAGGAAGGGAGAGTCTATGTTCACTTCGGAAGCTACGGCACGGCGTGCCTGGATTCGGAAACCGGCGCCACGATCTGGGAGCGACGCGACTACCCCTGCCGTCACTATCGCGGTCCCGGATCATCCCCTTTTCTATACAAGGAAAAACTGATCCTGACCTTTGATGGAGCCGATTTGCAGTATCTGGTGGCGCTCGACAAGGCCACCGGAAAGGAGATTTGGAGGGTCACGCGGGGAACCGATTGGACCGACCTGGATGAGAACGGCAAACCCAAGCGTGAGGGGGATTTTCGGAAGGCGTTCTGCACCCCCATCATCGCGACCCTGGATGGCCGGGAACAGTTGATTGCTCCCGGCTCAATGACCGTGTTCGCCTATGACCCAAGCGACGGTGGCGAAATCTGGCGCGCGCGCGACAACGGCTATTCGGCCGCGTGCCGTCCGGTGTTGGGGGATGGAATGGGGTTCTTCTCCATCGGGCAGGGTCGGGGGGGGTATCTGGGGATTCGCATGGAGAACCTTAAGGGGGATGTCACTGACACCCACATCGCGTGGACATTGGAACAGGCCATGCCCAAGCGCTCTTCGCCGGTGTTCCATGAAGGGCTCCTATACCTGGCCAACGATGGGGGCATTGCCACCTGTGTGGAGGCGAAGTCCGGCGCGATTGTCTGGAAGGAACGTCTCGGAGGAGCGGTCACGGCCTCTCCGATCCTCGCGGATGGACGACTTTATATCTTCGACGAGGACGGTGAAGCCACCATCCTCAAGCCGGGTCGATCCTACGAGGTCCTGGCCAGAAACCGCCTCGAATCCGGGATGATGGCCTCGCCCGCGGTGGATGGCAAAGCGCTGTTTCTACGGACCAAGACCTATCTCTACCGGATCGAGGAGAGAAGCGGGAAGTAAGCAACACGGAAAGATCAAATCAAGGAGGACCCCATGCGTCTTTGGCTTTTCCCCATCCTGCTCGCTCCGTTTCTTCAGACATGCCCGCTCATGGCCCAGATCCCGGTCATGAACTGGCGTCAGAATATCGAGGTCGAGCGTGTCATCGGGCTGGAGTATCCAGACGCCCCCTACAAGCACCCCGCCTCGATCACCGAACTCGACAACGGCGACCTGCTGATCGCGTACTATGGCGGCTCGGATGAGTACGCCACCGACACGGCGGTCTATGGCTGCCGCAAGCGCAAAGGCGAAACTCAATGGAGCGCCCCAGTGGTCTTGGCGGACACACCCGACTGTTCGGAAGGCAACCCGGTGATCTGGCAGGGGCCGGATGGACTTGTCTGGCTGTTCTATGTCAACCGCTACGGCTCCACTTGGTCCACTTCGCGGGTCAAGGGGAAGATTTCCAAGGATGGCGGGGAGACTTGGTCCGATTCCTTCATCCTCAGCTTCGAGGCTGGGACGATGGTGAAGGGCGCGCCGATTGTTCTGGAGAATGGGGATTACCTCTTGCCCGCCTACCATGAAACCGGCGAGGACACCGAACGGACCGCAGAAGACACCTGTTCGTATTTCTTTCGCTACAATCCGACCGCCAAAACCTGGTCCGAAACCGGCCGGATTCGCTCGCCTGAGGGGAACCTGCAGCCGGAGGTGGTTCAGCTTTCGGCGGATCACCTGATCTGTTACATCCGGCGCGGGGGCGATTTCCTCCCGACCGACAAGGGGTACACGCTCCGCTCCGAATCGCGCGATGGGGGCCAGACCTGGAGCGAAGCCAAGCCGACCGAATTCAAAAACCCGAACGCCGCGGTGGCCTTCATCAAACTCCGCAACGGCCACCTGATGCTGATCTACAACGACAACATGAACGAGCGCACCCCGCTCACCGTGGCGGTCTCCACCGACAACGATAAGACTTATCCTCACAGGCGCAACATCTTGGGAGGGGACAACACCTTTGCTTATCCCTACGCCATTCAAACCAAGGACGACAAGATCCACCTGGTCTGCACGACCAACAAGCGCACCACTATCCTCCACGCCGTGTTTGATGAAAGCGCGATTACGGAGTGGAGCTGGTGAGGGAAACCGGCGGGGGCGCGGAGCTTGCGACTCGGTTCGGGGTCAAGGGTTGAGCAGATCCTCCTCCCGAAACCCCAGCCTCAGGTCCCCTTGCATGGTCGTGAGCCAAATCTCCCCCGCTTGATGCTCGAAGACATACGTATAAGCCAGCGAGGCGCCGGGAGCATCCACCCGGCGAGCGACCACCACCGGTTGGGTCCAAGTGTCACCCTCATCTTCTGAAAACGACACCGAGAGTTCCGCGCGGTAGTTGCTCACCCGTTCATCCGACCACTGACGGTCCCCGCCCTCCATCACCTCCTCCGGCGCCTCGGTCGCCCCTTCCGGGACCGGACGGTTCCAAACTAACATCAGGCGTCCGCTGGCGAGACGAGTCAGAGTTCCCGGCGCGCTGCTCGCGGGGATCTCCGAGGGCTGGAGAACGCGCCAGTCCTCGCCCTCATTGTCCGAAAAGGCCGACCAGAAGCGCCCCAGGTTGGTGCGACACAGCAGCCACAGCCGCCCATCAGGCAGCTCCGCGAGGGTCCCTTCAATCAACCCGTCATGATGCCCGCGCCCGCCGATGTCGAGCAGGTTGGCGCGCTCCCAGGTCTTGCCCTCATCTCGGGAGTAACGAGGGCGGAGAGCGTGACGGCCCTCCTCGAAGAGAGTCTCCTGAACCGGGGCGATCACTGTTCCCTTGCGTGTCTGGATCATGTGGTGGATGTCCCCGGAGTACCCGCCGTAAACCTCTTGCGCGTCGATCCAGGTCTTCCCCTCGTCGAGACTCCGAATGCTCCACACCGGCAGGTGGGTTCCGGGCGTTGGTAGGCTTTTTTCGGCATCCCACTCCCACTGGTAACTCGCCATGTTCAGGAACATCAGGATCAGGGTTCCATTCTTGGCGCGGATAAGCGCGCGCTCGGAAGAGACCTTGATGGGATGGTCGGGGGCGGACAGCGGACGGGATTCCCAGGTGATTCCCTCATCGTGACTGACCAGGATTTCAGTTTCGGCGACACCCAGAATTCCACCATCCGATAGGCGCGCGAAGGGGCCGAGCGGGAGGCTCTTGAGCCACCGAACCGATGGGGCGATCTCGATCCACCCGGCGCGAGTGGCCGCAAGGCTCCATCCCTCGCGTGGATCAGGTCTGCTGGCGGCCAAGGTCGGGCGCTTCTCCTTCGGGAAATCGACTGCCACGCGCTCAAGCAGCGCCTTGGGGTCATTCTCCATGGCGTAGATTCCGAGCCGCCAACGCCGCTCCGCGACAGGTGCATCCACCGGGAGCCACCTGGGGTTGTTGTGCAGGCAGTCATGCCACGCTTGGGACATCGAGTCGGAGGAATCGTTGGCCAGCGCGGCAAGGTATTTGCCATCGCGAGAAACCGCTCCGATCACGGGGGTCAGAAAGCGGGCGGGACTATACCCGGCCCAAGCATTGGGTGGGGTGATAGGAACGGGACGAGAGGCCGCGATATACGACTGCACCCAGGGAGGAGTGTTATATTCATGATCGGGCGCTTGCACGGGGATTTTGATCCGCTCGGTGTCGGCGAGAAAGGTCCGCCCACGGTCGGTGAAGATGAAACAGCGCTTCACGAACTCGGGATACTTGTCGGGCATGCTCGCGAAGCCGGGGGCGTGACGGAGCTGCCAGCACAGATTGAGACCCGTGGGCGCTTCCGGAAGCAAGGCGTCGAGATGGCCTTCCGCGTCCGATTCCATTCTCGCCTCCACGATAACCGCCTCCGGATAGGGGGTGATCGTGGTCACCACCAGAGTCTGCGGATGGTTCTTGTCGCGGTGGCGCATCTCCATGGCTCCGCCGTCGAGCGGGCGGGCATCGAGAAACTCCACCGCAGCCTCATAACACCAGGAGTCGCACTGGAAATCCGGCACGTTCGGGAATCTTACGGAAATCAGCGGAAAGTACTTGCCCCACATTTTCTCCTTGACCACTCGGATGCCGGGGAGCGAGTCGGGTTGTGGGTTTGTGGCTTCGGCCACCACGACCAGGTCGGGCCCCGGCTCTTCCTCGGCGGGAGCCGGACGGATGATCCAAAGCGAGGCGGATGCAATCAACAGGAGACAGAGGGTCTGGATAGGTCTTGCGCGAAATCGGGTCATGGTTGGCGAATTCTCCCGTTCTTGAGGCGATGAGCGGGTATCTTAAGATGACCGGCGCGCGCATTGAGCTCCCCATTCGCCACACGCGCCGAAGGGCTTGGTTCGGCGAACAACTGATGTTCAAGGCTTCTTTCCCGGCGGCTTGTCGAGCGGCGCGCGGGCATCGTCGTGGCATTCCCCACAGGTGACAGGCTTTCCGAGTCCCGCCGTGTGGCAATCCGCGCAGCTCACCTCAACATGGGTCTCATCGAGGATCAGACCCGCGAGCGCGTGGTCGAAGGGTTCGGGAATCCACTCCGCCGGGTGGCAGGACTCGCATTCCGGATCGAGTCCCGCGAATTGCTTGGGAGCAAGGTGACAGCGCGAACACTCCAGTTTGGCATGATAGGCTTTTAACGCGAACCCGGTCCGGGTCGCGTGGTTGAAACCCGTGGTCTCCGCCCGTCTGTGGCAGAGTGCGCAGTTGTCGGAGGTGTCGTGACAGCGCGCGCAGTCTTCATGAGGGTCCTCGCGCACACGGGGTTTGAGGTCTCGCGGCTCGCCGTTGTGGCAGCGACTGCAATTCTCCTTGCGGTGGCAGTCCACGCATTTCAGCCCGAAGAGCTGGATGTGCTCCTGGTGATGAAAGCTCACCACCGGGCCGTCACTCATCTCCGTGGCGGAATAGACCCACTTGTCGGGCGCGGAGATGTTGGGATGCAGTCGGCCCATGATGTCGGACACATCGCTCGCGCCCGGGAGATTGGCCTCATTCGCGGCGGTCCGGCGGACATGACAGACATTGCAGTCGGTTTCGTGGCTCCACTCGCGGTGGCAGCTCAGGCATTGACGGTGGTAGGCGCCCTTGAGGCTGGGCTGTTTCAAGTTCTCCTGATTGGAGGGTCCGCCGTGACACTCGCGGCACGCGAGGATTCGGCCGGGCGGGTTGTGGTGATGGCAGACATTGCAGCCATCCGCCATCGATTCCATGTCCATATGAATCTTGTGGGGAAACACCACCGGAACATAGAGCTCCGAGAGTTGTCCGAGGACGAGCACATCGGGGACAGCGGTCGCGGAGAGTGTGACCGTGGCCGACTCGGGGGGGCGTTCGCAGGGTCGGAGGCAGGGGTTTTCGTGGGTCGGCTCTTTGCAGGAATGACACAGGGCGCAGCGGGAGAGGTCAACTCCATCAGGGAGCGTGTCATGCTGACCGACACACCGGATTGACGCGAACAACAGGAGGATGGGGAGTGATCGGATGGGGGCGGCTCTCATCATGGGGACGCCTCATGTGGAACGCGCGGAGGCCTGAACCGGTGCGGCGCGTAAGGGTCTTGATCTTGGTCCCAGATCGACCACCGGAAAGATCCCCACCGCGATTCGGTGAAGAAAGGCGAAGAAGGCCAGCAACCCGACCGTGATCAGGACCTCGCCCAAGCTGGGAAAATAGCGGGTTGCCGCGTACGAGGGCTGGTACGCGGTGATGAACACATTCGCGCGGTTCATCACAATCCCAAAGATGATCAAACCGGAGGCAACCATCAGGCCTTCGGGAGTCCTGCGAACCCTCCGGGAAGCCAGCATGAGAAACGGCGCGACGAATCCCAACCCCACTTCCAGGAGGAAGAACCTTGATGATAGGGACCCCTCCAAGAGGCGTCCCTGCACACCTCGGATGAGAACATCCGCGACCCGCGCGATCAGGTAAACGCCGAGAAAGATCAGGGTGTAATTGGAGAGCGGGCGGAGAACCTCCATCCGGGGCCGTCGCCCGAGGACCCAGGTGGTCGCCAGGGATTCCGCGGTGACCACGGCGAACCCCGCCGCGAACACTGAGAGCAGAAACAGCAATGGGAGAACCGGGGTGTACCAGAGCGAATCCAGCTTGTAGCGCGCGATCAGCATCAGGGACCCCAGCGAGGAATGGTGCATGCACGAAATCACCACTCCCGCCACCAGGAGAACCGAGAGAATCCTTCCAAGGGCGCCCTGGATGAAACGCAGGGACCGATCCAATGGACCGTTGAAAGCAGCCAGGGCGCCCTGAAGATGGACTCGTCCGATGAAACGTTCGCAGACTATCGGCATGAACTCGACATACATGATGAGCATGTATGTCATGATACAGATGGCGACCTCGAACAGCGCCGAATCCCCCTGCCACATGCTCGGCCACATGGGGTGCCAGATGTTGTAGTAGCGTCCAAGGTCCACGAAGAGACTGGTTGCGCCATAGGTGTAACCCAAGAGGGCCACCAGCAGCGCCGAGCGCACGACCGGCTCGTAGCGTTCGCGATGGAAGACGTGGACCAGCGCGGCGGTGGTGAAGCCTCCGGTCGCGAGCGCGACTCCCGCGGCCACGCTGACCGCTTTCCAAATCCCCCACGGGTAACGGTCGGAAAGGTTGGTCACCGCGCCCAGCCCCCAGATAAACCGCGCCAAAGCCGCCACAAGTCCCAGCGCCATGAGGACGAGAAGGGTGTAAACATAGGGCGTCCAGAAGGGCGCGCTTACCGGTTCAGGGCGAGAGGGTCTGCTCATCGGCTTGTCCTATCGGGGAAATCGCGGGTTCGGGTTCCACCTCCGGTCCGAGGGAGCGCATCGTCGCCCCCAGGAGCCCAAAGAGCATGAGCGGAAGAACTCCATAGCGGAAAATGCTGTGTTGGATGGTCTCGGTGAGAACCGGGACGCCTTCCGAGCCAAGGTGGATGAACCCGAGTTGCTCGAACTCCTTGGGGGCGAGATACAGCCAAGCGGTTCCGCCGGCCTCCTCCTCCCCGTAGATGCGGTGAACATAGCGATCGGGGCGCTCTTCGATCTTCTCGCGCGCCATTTGGAGGAGCTCCGAGCGCTTGCCGTAGGTGAGGCACATTGGCGGGCACATCTCGGCGCAGGCGGGGATCTTTCCTTCCGCGGTGCGCTCGGCGCAGAAATCGCACTTGCGGACCCTCGGGGCGAGCGGTTCAAGGAACTCGTAGGCTGGAACCTCGAAGGGGCAGGCGACCATGCAGTAACGGCAGCCGATGCACTTCCAAGGGTCATAGACCACCGCGCCGGTTTCGGTCTTCTGGAGGGCGCCCACGAGGCAGGCGGAGACACAGCCGGGGTTGAGACAGTGAAGGCAGTTGGATTTCACATAGGTGGGTTTGTCCGGTTCCTCTTCGTTGGGGAAACGATTGACCACGGTGAGGGCGTTCGCGTCCATGCGTCGATGGTTCTCGAAGACCGCCTTGTCCTCGAAGGCCTCGACCGGGAGGTCATTGAGGTGGTGGGCCTGGCTGCAGGCAAACTCGCATTTCCGACAGCCGATGCAGTTGGTGGTGTCGACCAGCATGCCCATTGGGTCCTCGTGGGAATCGCCCCCCGAGGCCCCGGCGGGGGTCGCTCCGACCGCTGTAAATGCAGTGGTTCCAAGGACTTCCAGAAACTGACGGCGGTCGAGATGCATGCCCTTGCCCTGCCCTTTTGGTCGGAGTCACCGAGCCGACTGACCTATTCTGGTACTCTTCTACCAGTATACGCCACTGGGGTGGGAGAAACAAGGGTGTGGGGAACGAGTTGGGCGGTGAGGGAAGGACTTTCGTCTCAATAGAACTCCCAATCCTCGACCGCGAGGGGTTCTTCCTCGGTGGGTGTGGGGGTCGAAGTGGGTGTCGCCGTGACGGTTTCCGTTGCGGTGGCGGTAACCGTTGAGGTCACGGTCGGGGTTTCTGTTGGGGTGTTGGTCACCGTGTTTGAAGGCGTTGCTGTGATACTGGGCGAGGGAGTCGCGCTCGGGGTCCGAGTGATCGTCGGGGTGGCGGTCACCGTCGGGGTCTGGGTGCGGGTGACGGTCGGGATTTGTGTGAGGGTGGGTGTCGGGGTTCGAGTGATGGTGGGGGTGCGGGTAATCGTGGGCGAAGGGGTTCGAGTGATAGTGGGGGTCCGGGTAATCGTGGGCGAAGGGGTTTGGGTGATGGTTGGGGTGCGAGTGATGGTGGGCGAGGGAGTTTGGGTGATGGTGGGGGTGTTTATATTTGTTGGCGTGGCTGTCACGGTATTTGTAGGGGTGTGGGTGGAGATGGATGTCTGTGTTTCCGTGGCTGTCGGACTGGGCGTGGTGGTGGGATCGGAGATCGTCAAAGTCGTTGTGCCCGTGTCTGTAAAGCCGAACTCATCGGCCACACGTAGGAGGATGGTGCGAGTCCCCGTTCCGAAAGCTGCAAGGACCGACCAAGGGACCGAAGCGTTGCAGCCGGCACAATCATAGGTCCCATCGTTGTTAATATCCCATTGCCAGGACACGATGGAATCACCGCATCCCTCGTTGGGGTCGTACGATCCCGAACCATCCAATGTCAACGGATCACCCACGCAGATGAAATATGGGCCACCCGCATCCGCGATCGGGGGTACGTTAGTCATTAGGACCGTCACATTGTCCGTGTCCATGGCCGACTGTGGGGGAACGTGGTTATCTCTCACGGTTAAGGCCGCCAGGTAAGTTGCAGCCGCGCTATAGGTGTGAGTTGTCCGGCCATCAAATACGCCATCCGGGGCGAGAACACTGGTTTCGGTATATGTCTCGCCGTCGCCAAAGCTCCATTCGTAGCTGACGATTTGGAGGGCAGGATTCTGGTGATAGCTTGCGCTCCCATCAAAGGTCACAGTCTGTCCGCAAGTTACAGTACTTGGTGAAGTGAGGATGGCAACGGGAGTGTCGCCGTAGATCGTCAATGAGGTCGAAGCCGAGCCTGTTGCGCCCAATGTGTCGGTCACCAACAGGGCGACGGCGTGAGTCCCGAGGCCGAGGGCATTCACTTGCGCCGCTGTAAGGGTAGGCGTGGCGCCGACAAGGGAAACCGCCCCACCGGCGATCGTCCATTCCCAGGACACGACGTGGTCGCCGCAGGCCGCATCGGGGTCGGACGAGGCGCTGCCGTTCAGGGAGATTGGAGAATTGATAACGCCTGCATACGGTCCTCCGTGTGAGGCCACTGGAGAGTGATTTCCCTGGTTGACCGTGACCGTGTGCGTAACGGAGTCAACAAGGGGTGGGACAGAATCGTCAGTTACTGTCAGGGTCGTAGTGTAAGCGCCAAAGGCGCTGTACGCGTGGTTTACGACCGCACCGGAACCGGTGTTGCCATCCCCGAAATCCCATTCATAACTCACAATGTGGCGCGCCGGATCGGGGTGGTAGCTTGCGCTTCCATCGAAGGTCACATTCACCTGACAGGGGGCTGGATTCGGATGTGCCGTGAAAGCGGCCACCGGTGGCGTGGGGCCTGGGTAATCGTAGGCGACATACTCGCTCCACATCTCCGACGAAAACCGGCTGCCAGCCAGACTGATGCTCGAGGGGAAGGAGCCATAGATTTGGTTGCTGAAGAATCCCTGGCCGTACGCGCCGTCCGTGTAGCTGGGCACATCCGCCGTGCTGTCGGTCAGATAGGCCAGCCAGTAGTCTCCGGTGGTGAGTATGAGTGAGCTGGGCGTGCCGTTGGAAATCGGCTCGGTCAGCCACGCGCCGTTGGCTGTGTTGGCGATCGAGCCGGACTGCCAGAGGAGATTCCTGGGTTCGTTGTCGTCATAGATCGCCAAGCGCAGGTTCCCCGCGTTCTTGTGCGAATAGAAGCGGACATCGGTAAGGTCGCCGTCCTCGGCCAGGGTCATCGTCGTGGCTTTGATGTAGTGCTTGTGAGAGAGGGAGACCTTCACCACCCGGCCCGGATCAAGAAGAGTTCCAGAACCAAAATAGAGAAACCCGTGGTACTCATCGATCCCTCCGGTCCATAGTTCGCTCTCTTCGGGACCAAGAACAACTGCTCCCAGCCTCGAAAGCGGATTCATCCCAACTTTGACGACTTGTCCTGGAGTGGTGTCTGTCCCAAAATAAGCGCATCCATTGACGCCATCCACCACCGCTCCGCGTAGCATGTCCTCGCCGGTGTTCAAGGTCAGCGACCCCACCCGACTCGGAACAGAATCAACTGTCGAACCGCAATTCACTTTGACGATTTGACCCGGCGCTGTATTGGCGCCGAAAAAGGCGTGATCCGTTATCATGTCATACGCGGCGGAGGACAAGTAGTCTTCGCCGCTGTTTAATGTGAGCGCCCCAAGCCTGGTAGGAGCCGCCGCGCCGGCGCCCAGTGAGACTTTCACAATCCTTCCGGGGCTTGTGTATGTCCCAAAGAAACCATAAGCGTATCCCCCAAAACTTCCGATCACGCCGCATTGGAGCAGGTCCTCCCCGGTGTTCAGGGTCACCGCCCCAATCCGTGTGGGCAGAGCCACCCCCGCGCCCAGGGCCACCTTGACCACGCGACCGGGAGTGGTGGCGGTGCCGAAATAGGCGTTGCCATTCACAGTGTCTATAATCCCACTCATGATGTTGTTTTCGCCTGAATTGAGGGTGAGCGCTCCGACTCGCGTGGGGAGATTTCCGCCGGAACCCAGAGCGACCTTCACAACCCTTGCGGGGGAGGTGTATGTCCCCAGGTACGCGTATCCGTTGGCCGCATCCACCAACAGAGCGCGGATGCCGTTTTCGCCGCTATTGAGAGTGAGGCCGCCAACCCGCGCGGGAGCGGCGTTCCCACTGCCCAGGGCCATCTTGACCAGCCTGCCGGGACTGCTCTCCGTTCCGAAATACCCGTACCCATTGGTTGTGTCGAGTGCTACTCGGCGGAGGCTGTTCTCACCGGCGCTGACAGCCGTGGCCCCCACGCGCTTGAAGGGGTAGATGGACTCGATATCCAGTTTCACAACCCTCCCGGGCGTTGTGTAAGTCCCCAAGTATGCGTAGTGGTTGTCGGCGTCGATCAGCACCCCCCAGAGGCGGTTTTCGCCACTGTTCAAAGTGACCGCGCCCACGCGCGTGGGCGGATTTGATCCGACGCCCAAAGCCACCTTGATCATTACGCCGGGAGATGTGTCGGTTCCAAAGTATGCGGTACTATTGGTCCGGTCGAGAACTGCCCCTACCAGTGAGTTTTCGCCGCTGTTAAACGTCAAAGCCCCCACCCGCGTAGGGGGATTGCTTCCACTCCCCAAGGCCACCTTCACCACCCTCCCGGGAGTAGTGTTTGTTCCGAAGTAAGCGTAACCGGCAGTCGAGTCGATCACCACGCTTGTCAGGTCATCCTCTCCTGAATTGAGGGTCACGGCCCCGATGCGCTGGAAGGACCTCGATGGATTAATGTCCACCTTCACGACGACCCCCGGAGCGATTCCAGCTCCATCATTTGTTCCAAAATACACATACCCGTTCGACGGGTCGATCGCACCGCACCAGAGGCTATTTTCCCCCGCGTTCAGCGTGATCGCGCCCACCCGCGTCGGCGGGTTGCTCCCGCTCCCCAGGGCCACTTTCACGACAATTCCCGGAGCGGTATTCGTGCCGAAATAGGCGTAGCTGTTGGCGGAGTCGATCACGGCGCTCCAGGGACCATTCTCTCCGCTGTTTAGTGTTACCGCGCCGACTCGCGTGGGCGGATTCGCCCCGCTTCCCAAACCGATTTTGACCACGCGGCCCGGAGTTGTGTTGGTTCCAAAATAAGCATAACCAGCCGAGGGGTCGATCACCCCGCAATTGAGGTTGTTTTCGCCTGTGTTGAGCATCACGGCCCCCACGCGGGTTGGGGGGTGACTCCCATCCCCCAGATCAACCTTAACCACCTGGCCCGGAGAGGTCCAGGTTCCGAAATAAGCATACCCGTTGGCTGAGTCCACCACGGCACTTTGGAAATTGTTTTCTCCACTCTGCGCGCTTATCGCGCTATGCCGCCGAGGGAGGTCCGGCTGGCCGAGGGAGACTTTGACCACTTGACCAGGGTTGGTGAGTGTCCCGAAATAGGCGTAGCCAGCAGATGGGTCAATCACAGCTGAAACGAGGTTATCCTCTGGCCAAACCGTGGCGGTTACTGAGCCCGCGATGGAGGGTGGCGCTACGCCGCCTCCCAGGGCAACTTTGACTACCAGCTCTGGATTTCCGTAATAGGTTCCAAAATACGCGTATCCTGCGCCTGGATCAATAGCAGCACACCAAAAGCCATATCCGTATGGACCAGGAGGATGAGTTGCGGCGCCAATGCGCTGAAATGTACGACTTGGCGAAATGTCAAGCTTGACCACTTGTGGTGAATATGTATCCGTTCCGAAATAGGCATAGCCGTTGACAGTATCGATCAGCGCACATCTGAGAGCATCCTCCCCCGGATTCAATGCGACCGACCCAACCCGCGAGGGAGGATCGCTGCCTTGACCTAAGGCCACCTTCACCACGATCCCGGGTGAGGTGTCCGTCCCAAAATAGGCGTAGCCATTCGCCGGATCGATAGCGCCGCACAGGAGAGAGTCCTCACCCGCATTGAGCGTCACGGCGCCCACACGGGTGGGAGGGTTACTCCCGCTGCCCAAGGCCACCTTCACCACGATCCCTGGGCTGGTCCACGTCCCAAAATAGGCGTAGCCGTTGGCTGTGTCGATCACAGCGCTCCAGAGATAGTTCTCGCCCGAATTCAGGGTCACCGCGCCCACACGGGTGGGAGGGTTACTCCCGCTGCCCAAGGCCACCTTCACCACGATCCCCGGGCTGGTGACCGTTCCGAAATAGGCGTAGCCGTTGGCTGTGTCGATCACCGCGCTCTCGAGACCGCTCTCGCCCGAATTCAGGGTCACCGCTCCCACACGGGTGGGGGGGGTGCTGCCGGACCCCAAGGCCACCTTCACCACGATCCCCGTACCAGTCCACGTCCCGAAATAGGCGTACCCGTTGGCTGTGTCGATCACCGCGCTCCGGAGACCAGATTCACCTGAACTCAGGCTCGCAGCACTCGCACGCCCGAACTGATTCGTGGGATACGAGTCACTCCCCACATTGCTATTCCCCGCCGCAGGGTCCGAAAAAGAGAGCGAGTGGTCCGTGAAGGTGTGGCCGCCTTTGTCCGTGACGCGCAGGGTGATGGGGTAAACCTTTTCCTCCAGGTCGTGCGCGGTCCAATCGGCGCTGTACATGCCGAGAGTGCCCAGCGCGTTGACCCCGCCGCTGTTCATCGGCGCGGGCTTCAATTCAACCGTTTCGATTCCGCCCAAGTCGGCCTCCACTTTCGCCACACCCGCTTGCGCCTTCACAATGACCGAGAGCGAAAGCTTCTCGCCGTTCTTCACCGAGGGCGAGGAGAGCGTGGGAATGATGTGGATTCTGCCATCGCCTGCGCCGATGACCTCACCGGCGCGTGAGTCCGCTGTGGCGGATGATTCGCCCTCGGCCGCGACTGCCGCCGCGCGCGCGGCGGACATGCGCGAACTCAGGTCCGCCGCAAGGCCCTCCGCGGCGCCCGCATTCACGGCCCAGGCCCAGGCCAGGAGCGCGAAGATCAGCGCCGCGCGAACAACGACCCATGTGTGGGATCCGCATGCGGCGAAAGTTGAGACGTACGGTTTTCCAGGCGAGTCATGCAGTCGGGTACTCATGGTGGCGCAACCCTCCCAAAGCAAGGCGACAGGATCGCAGGGATCAGTGGTAGTAATACATATCGTCTATACTTGTTCAGAGGCAGCTTGGGCCGTTTTCCGCGCTTCCTAGGTCGTCGGGGCGCGAGATCAGGAATCCGGCTTCACTCTATGGGTACGCAGCGCGGTGCCGGGTTGCTACAAGAAACTTCTGAATACCGGCATGGCTTCCGAATGGGGGGTGACGGAAGTGGAGTCGGTGCTTCGCGGGCCACGCCGTAAGGAGCTGTTGTCTTTTCAATAGAATTCCCAATCCTCGACCGCGAGGGGGTCTTCCTCGGTGGGTGTGGGGGTTTCCGGTGGGGTCTCGGTTTCAGTCGCCGTGGGTGTCGCTGTGACGGTTTCCGTGACCGTGGCGGTGGGGGTCAGGGTCACGGTTGAGGTAACGGTCGGGGTTACTGTGGGGGTGTTGGTCACCGTGTTTGACGGCGTTGCTGTGATACTGGGCGAGGGAGTCGCGCTGGGTGTTTGAGTCACCGTGCGCGTGGGTGTCCTGGTGATGGTCGGTGTGTGGCTTGGAACCGGGGTGTGAGTGGAAGTCGCGCTCGGGGTCCGAGTGATCGTCGGGGTGGCGGTCACCGTCGGGGTCTGGGTGCGGGTGACGGTCGGGATTTGTGTGAGGGTGGGTGTCGGGGTTCGAGTGATGGTGGGGGTGCGCGTGATCGTGGGCGAAGGGGTACGGGTGGCTGTTGGAATTGAGATTGTCAGCGTTGTGCTTTCCGAATCTGTGCTGCCGAATTCATCCGTGACCAGAAGTGTGACCGCAAACGTTCCAATCCCAAGTCCATCAATTTGGGCCGCAGTGAGGGTTGGACTGCTGCCACTCAGGGAAATACTCTCCCCAACATTCCACGTCCACGCCACGATGGAGTCGCCACACCCCACATTCGGGTCTGAAGACCCCTGTCCATTCAGCGTTCGACCGTTCCCTATGGTTGTATAATATGGCCCACCGGCACTTGCCGTGGGCGCAATATTCCCTTGGTTAGTCAGGACTGTGTGCGTGACCGAATCGACAAGGGGCGGCACCGAGTTGTCTGTTACCGTAAGCACGGCATCGTAGCTGCCGTAGGCGCTATAGGCATGGTTCGCGATTGAACCCCAAGCAACATCCCCGTCTCCAAAATTCCACGCGTAACTCGTGATTACGCGATCGGGTCTCCCATGGCTGGTGGTTCTTCCGTCAAATGTAATCTGCTGACCACAGGCGGCAGGATTCGGGCTCATATTGAAGTTTGCGGTAACCACACAGTTGTAAACAGTAAGGGTCGTAAATCCTTGTGAAGTCGCTCCGTATGAGTCCTGGACCCTCAAACGCAGGGAGTAGGTTTGCGGAGCTAATCCTAGTGCGGTGAGATCTACAGAAACTATCTCACCGGACGCATCATTGGTCCCATCCCCGTTTAAGTCCCAGTCCCACGCGACAATTGCGTCGCCAAAAGCTGCGTCGGGATCGTAGGACGCTGAGCCATTAAGCACAAACGCGGTATCATTTGAGCAAGGCCTATACGGCCCGCCAGGTTGCGCAACTGGTGGCTGGTTCGCATGTGTGGGCGTGGAGGTAACCGTCGGCGTCAATGTAGTCGTAACTGTCGGCGTTTGAGTCACGGTTGAGGTCGGGGTCACGGTCGGTGTCACCGTGTTGGTGGCGGTGGGCGTAACCGTCGCCGTGGGCGTGGCGGGATAATCATAAGTGATGTACTCGCTCCACATCTCCGAGGAGAATCGGCTGGCCGCCAGGCTGAGGGTGGAGGGGAACGCCGCAAATGGTTGACCGAAGTAGAAGCCTTCCCCATAACTCCCCTCGGTGTAGCTCGGGACCGACTGGGTGCTATCCGTCTGATACGCCAGCCAGTAATCCCCAGCTGAGAGGAACAGCGAGGAGGGGGTACCGTTTGAAATCAACTCGGTCAACCAAGCCCCGTTCGCGGTGTTTGCAATGGACCCGGACTGCCAGAGGAGATTCATCGGCTCGTCCTTGTCGTAGATCGCGAGTCGCAGATTGCCCGCATTGGTGTGTGAATAGAAGCGAACATCGGTGAGCACACCGCTTTCGGGCATGGTCATGGAGGTGGCCTTGACATAGTTCTGCTGTGAGGTGAAGTAAATGGACTCCAAGTCGAGTTTGATGACCCGGCCCGGCGCGGTGTGAGTTCCGCAATAGCCATAGGCATTGGCGGTGTCGATAATCGTGCTGTAAACCTCGTTCTCGCCCGATTCCAGGGTCAAGGCTCCAACCCGCGTGGGGAGCGCCGAACCGGTCCCCAGCTTGACCTTGACAACCTTAGCGGGGCTGGTGATGGTCGTGAAATAAGCGACCCCCTCCGCGGGGTCAATCATCGCGCCGCCAAGGGAATCCTCCCCGGAGTCGAGTGTGAGCGTCCCGATCCGTTGAAATGTACCAGAGGGGTTGGTTTCGATCTTCACCACCTTTCCGGGAAAGGTTGCCGTTCCGAAGTAAGCATACCCGGCAGCCGTGTCGATCACCGCGGCGGCGAATTCCTCCTCGCCGGAGTTGAGAGTAATCGCTCCGACACGGGTGGGCGCGGAGCCCCCGTTTAACGCAACCTTCACAATCTTGCCGGGGGAGGCGAAGAAAGTCCCAAAATACGCGTAGCCCCCGGAGGGGTCGATGACCGCCGAGTAGGGGTTGTTTTCGCCGGAGTTTAGGGTCACCGCCCCAACTCGTGTCGGTGGATTGGAGCCACTGCCCAGCGCCACCTTCACGACTCGGCCGGGCGCGGTCCCGGTGGTGAAATAGGCGTACCCAGCGCTCGAGTCGATGACGCTTCGTTTGAGATAGTTTTCTCCCGAGTTGAGAGTCAGCGCCCCGACTCGCTGGAAGGTCCGCGAAGGATGAGTGTCCACCTTAATCACGCGACCGGGAATTGTGTCGGTTCCGATGTAGGCGTAACCAGTGGTTGTATCGCGCGAGATGCATGTGGGATTATTTTCACCGGAGTCCAGCGCGATGCTTCCGACCCGAGCGGGAGCCTCGTTTCCATTCCCTAGGTCGACTTTGATGATCTTCCCTGGGCTACCGGTGTTGTTCAGGAAGTACCCGTAACCATTGACCGTATCAATGGCGGCGTTGAGGGAGAAATGGTCTTCTCCACTGTCACCCGTGATTGCGCTATGTCGCCGCGGCAGGTCCGACTGGCCGAGGGAGACTTTGACCACCTGGCCGGGATTTGTATAGGTCCCAAAATAGGCATAGCCATTGTTGGAGTCGATCACAGCGGAATGGAGAATATTCTCCGCGCTGTCCAATGTCACCGCACTCACCCGCGAGGGCGCATTGGTTCCCGATCCCAGAGACAACTTCACAACCCTTCCGGGGCTTGTATAGGTTCCAAAGTATGCGTACCCCGCAGCGGCATCGATGACCGCACTCCGGAGGTCATTCTCTAGACTACTCAGCGTTACTGCCCCCACGCGTGTAGGAGAATTCGTCCCCGAACCTAGTGCAACCTTCACCACGATTGCAGGCCACACGTTAAACGTCCCGAAATAGGCGTATCCCGCAGCCGCGTCGATCACTGCGCTCCGGAGCTCGTTCTCCCCGCTGTTAAGAGACACCGCCCCAATCCGGGTCGGCGAATTACTGCCACTCCCCAACGCCACCTTCGCCACTCGTCCGGGGCTGGTACCCGTCCCGAAGTAAGCGTAGTTGTTGGCGGTATCGATCACCGCACTTGTGAGGGGGCCCTCCCCGCTGTTCAAGGTTAGCGCGCCCACACGTGTCGGGAGATTGCTGCCGGACCCTAGAGCTACCTTGATGACAATCCCGGCCGCAAAGGTAAATGTCCCGAAGTAGGCGTAGCCGTTGGCGGTGTCAATCACCGCGCTTGTAAGATTATTCTCCCCGCTGTTCAATGTTACAGACCCTACACGCGTGGGGGGATTATTGCTTGAACCCAATGCGACCTTTACGACAATTCCCGGAGTGGAATTCGTCCCGAAGTAAGCATACCCGGCAGCCGTATCAATCACGGCGCTCGTTAGATCATTCTCCCCGGTCCCCAAAGTCACTGCTCCGACTCGCATGGGGGGAACGCTTTCCGAACCTAAGGCTATTTTTATGACGATCCCCGGGCTCGTATACGTCCCGAAATAGGCGTATCCCGCAGCCGTGTCGATCACCGCGCTGCGCAGTCCCTGCTCGTTTGCTCCGAAGGTATAGGTCTTTCCAACTCGCTGAATCGAGTCGGAAGGATACACCGTACTCCCCACACTGCTGTTCCCTGCCGCGGGGTCGGAGAAGGATAGCGAGCGGTCGGTGAACTTGTGGCCCTCCTTGTCGGTGACACGCAGGGTGATGGCGTAAACCTTTTCCGCCAGGTCATGCGCGGTCCATTCGGCGCTGTACATGCCCAGAGTGCCCAGGGCGTTCACTCCGCCCGTGTTCAACGGCGCGGGCTTCAATTCAACCGTTTCGATTCCGCCCAAGTCGGCCTCCACTTTCGCCACACCCGCTAGCGCCTTCACAATCACGGACAGCGAAAACTTCTCGCCGTTCTTCACCGAGGGCGAAGAGAGCGTCGGGATGATGTGGATTCTGCCATCGCCGTGGCCGATGACCGCGCCCGCGCTCTGATTTGAACCTGGCACGGAATCCACCGGCGCAAGGGCCACGACATTCGCGGCCGCAAAGCGCGCGCTCAGGTCATTTGCGGGGCAGTCGATGGCCTCCACCGCAGCGACCCAAGCCACGAGGAAGAGGACCGGCGCGATGGGAAACAGCCAACGTGCTCGGATGACCGAGGCTGAGCATGGAGTGATTGGGACCTGGTTGAATCGGGAGGTGATGGAGCGGTGATGGGAGCGGGCGAACGCCATTGGAGGACCTCCTAACCGGATGCTGCAAGGAATATCCGAAATGCCACTCCCCGTCTGTCCTCTCTCCTATGATTCTCATGTCGTTTTTTTTCTACACCCGCGCGGCTTGAAGTTGGGGGTCATGCAATCGGATCTCACGGCCGGTTGGGTTCCCCGAGGCGTACAGCGCCAGGTCCACATTGCCCTTGAGGCTCAGCTTCTCGAGGATCCGGCGGCGGTAGGTGCTCACCGTGGTCACGCTCAGGCAGAGCTCCTCCGCGATCTCCGCTTGGCGTTTGCCCAAGGTAATCCCCCTGAAAACCTGGTATTCCCGTTCCGAAAGGGTGTCGATCGGGGTCGCGCGGGTGACCGATTCCCGGAGGGCCAACGCCTCCGCCACAGTCTCATGAAGATAGCGCCCACCGGATAGCAGCCGCTCGACCGCGGTTCGGAGTTCCCCCGGCTCGCCGTTGCTGGGAAACACCCCGCCTGCCCCCGCGCGAAGCGCCCAGACCCCATCCAACACGAACTTTGTGTCGAAAAGAAACATCAGACCTCTGCTGGGACACTCCCGGTGAATTCGCTCGATACACCCCAGCGGACTGCAGTTGGGGCAGCTGGAGTCCAGGATGAGACAGGCCCAGTCCGTCTCGCTGACCTGCTTGAGGGCGCAAGGTCGAAGGGGACCCTTTCCGTTGGCGTGGAAGGATGGGATGCCTTCGAGCGCTGCCTGGACCCCCAGCGCGAGCAGCGGGGACCCTACCGCGATGGCCACGCGGGAAGGTGGCGCGGGACGGCTAGGGGAACCGGCCTGGGAAACCTGCGGCATTCCAGCGCCGTTTGAGGAATAGTGAATATGAAGGGGTGTTCGCATGGGCTCTACTTCGCCTCCATGTGAGCGGTCTTGATTAGGGGTACGAACCGCGCGGGAGGGATTGCTACATGAAAATTGCAGATTTTGCTTGGCGGGGGAAAGACGGGTATTCCCTATCCCCTGAATGCATCAATCCGCCTCACTTCCAGAGTCTCGGAAGCTTGACCCGCCCGGATTGAACGTTTCAGCGGCCTCTGGAACAATCGCGGAGATCATGCCGGAACTCCCATCCAATCCCCCTCCATCGGATGAGTGGCTCCGTGAACAACTCCTCCAGTCCCCAGAGGAGGGGTGGAGCCAGTTTTGGAGGGTCCATGGCCCCTTCGTCGAACGAATTGTGGGTCGATTCCAACTCCGCAAGGAGGACCGTGAGGAGGTCCTTCAAGAAGTCTCCCACGCCCTGGTCAAGGAGAATTTCAAGGTGCTCCGCGAGTGGAACCCGGAGCGCTGCTCCCTTCGCGGATTCCTTTCGGTGATCGTGGCCCGGAACGTGATCAGCTTCTTCCGCTCGGGCTTTCATTCCTATAACGCCCGCAAGTCTTCGTTGCCGAGCGAGGGGGTCTCCCCCGAGGGGTTCTCGCTCTTGCTGGAGGATTCGGCCAACACCCCGGCGGAACGTTTGCACCGCATCGAGCTGGTTCGCTCGCTGCTCAAACTTCTGGACGACTGGGTCGCGCAACACCAAATCAGCGCCACGGATCGAATGCTGGTCCTGCTTCGCTTGCGTGGAATGACTTTCACCCAGATCTCCAACGCGCTCGGGATCTCGCGCAGTTCGGCCACGGTCCGGTTCACACGGATCAAGCCGTTCCTGAAAAGGCGTTTCGAGGAAGAGGGGTTCTCTCCCCAGGATTAGTTCCGAGGTCACTCCAGGCCGACAAGGCGCACCCCTTGGGCCTCCCATTCGGCGAGCACCGCCACATCACGTTTCGCCATCGGGGTGGAATGGATGTCGACCTCAAGCGGTTTGAGAGGATTTCCTCCAACCAGGGGCGACAGATCGGAGACCTGGGTCCCGTGAAGGTTGACTCTCCGGAGGTTCCGGAGGTTTCGGAGTGGGGAAACATCCTTGACCGGGTTGTCCTGAAGCGAGAGTTCACGGAGGGCTTGCAGCGGGGCGAGCGCCGAGAGATCTTCAATTCCCGTCCGGTCCAGATCCAGCCAGTTCAGGTTCTCCAAGGCCGCCAGGGTTTCCCGGTCCGGGGCGGGAGAGTCCATCAGGCTGAGGCGCTCCAACTCCCGGAGGTTGCGGAGGGGGCGGATGTCCGCCACCCGGTTTATGCCGAGGATCAGCCTTTTGAGGTGGACCAGGGTCGCCAACGGCCCGATATCCGAAAAGCCGCAATTCGCCAGGTTCAATCCGCGGAGATGGGTCAGTTCGGAGAGCGGCGCAAGGTCACGCACCGGATTCGAGGACAATTCAAGGACAACGAGATTTGACAGTTCCGAGAGGGGGTCGAGATCCTCAATCAGGTTGCCGTCGAGGTGCAGATGCTCAAGTTCGGTCAGACCCGCAAGCGCGGAAACGTCTCTGATCCCGGCCCGGTTGGCGAGCAGGTGCGCGAGCTGCTTGAGGTTCCGCAGGGGTCCGAGGGACTCCACCTCGCAGCCTTCGAGGCCAAGGTGCAAGAGGCCGGACATTCTCGCGAGCGGAGATAGGTCGCGAACGTTGGTCTTGCTCAGGGTCAGGGAGGTCAGACCCTCGAGGCTCGCAAGGGTTTCCGGGGCGAGGAGGCTGGAGCGAGTGAGGTCAAGTCGAGTCAGCAGCGGCAGCCGCGCGAGCGGAGTCAGATTCCCGAGCGTGGAATCCAGGATGCAAAGGTCCGCGAGGTTCGGAAAGCACGAGAGTTGATCCAAGGGAGGGCCATTCGCCGCGGCAAGCCTGAGTCTCGACACGCGCTCAAGGTCCGAGGGAAGAAGCGGGCCATCTTGAATCTCCAAGATCGCGCGCGCTGCTTGCTCCCAGATCGGGTCCAGACCCGCCGGAACGGGCGGAGGGCTGCATTCTTCAGCGGTTCGGCGCTTGAGCTTCCAAAAGGACCGCTTGTATTCCTCTATCCGCGCCTCAGGAGAGGACCCGGCCGAGCTCGCATAGGCCGTGTTCAGCCAGGGGAAGGCAGGCCACAGACGAATCGTGCGGTCGATGCTCCCGCTTACGAGCGCGGGCGCGCTCGGCGAATAAGACAGGCAAGTCGCCGGCCTTGAGTGTCCCCTCAGGGTCAGCAGCTCCCGGCCCGTGGAGGCTTCCCAGACCTTACAGGTGGTGTCCTCCGAGGCGGTGAACAACCGGCTCCCATCGGGCGAATAGCAGATCTGGTGAATGTACGCGTTGTGCCCCAAGAGTTTGAAAAGGGTCCGCCCGCCGTCGCGGTCCCAGACACGCCCGGTTTCATCATCGCTTCCACTGGCGAGCCTTTCCCCGTCGGGGCTGAAGGCCACGCTCTTGACCGCGTCCGTGTGTCCTTCAAGAGTCCTGAGGAGGGTTCCCTCGCGCGCATCCCAGACTCGGACCAGGTTCTCACGGTCCCCGGTGGCCAAGAGAGCGCTATCGGGAGACCAAGCCACCCCGCACACCTCTTCTTGAGAAGCGCGCCAGTCTCTTTCAACGGTCCCGTCGGGCAGGCTCCAAATAACCACTCTTCCGTCGCGGTCTCCGGTCGCGAAATGCTTTCCATCCGGAGCGTAAGCGAAGCCCTTGGCCTCATTCAGGGGACCTCCCACGATTCGCGCAACCTGGTTTGATCCGCCGCGCCAAATGGCAACGGAGTCCCCATCCGTCACGGCCAGGACTCTGCCATCCGGCGAAAACTGTCCTCCATTCGCCCCGGTCAGGTGGCCCAAACGAGGCTCGGTGTTCTCCCAGGTTCCCAGCCAAAGCCCACGCACGAGGGGATCGGCATGCCCTCCCCCAACGACCCAATCCTCCTTGGGGTTGGCGGCCACGAAGTGGACCTCGTCGGTTTGACGAAGGACGGGAGAAGGCTGAAAGTTCGGGGAGACATCCCAAAGCCTGCAAGAGCCGTCATCCCCTCCGCTGGCCAGGAGGTTTCCATCGGGGCTGAACGCCACGGCGCGAACCGAGTTCACGTGACCTTCAAGCAGACGCTCCTCCAGGCCGGTTTCCAGGTCCCACAGCCTGATGATTCCCTCAAGGGAGGGAGCGGCGATTCGCTTTCCATCCGGGGAGAACGCCACGGACCAAACCTGTCGTTTGTGGCCCTCCAGGGTCTTTACCAGCGCTTCATGCCTCCAGTCCCAGACGCGAACCACCCGATCTTGGTTCCCTGTGGCAATCAGGCGGCCATCGGGACTGAACTCCAAGGCATAGATGTCCTGGCGGGGATTGGGCATGGTGTGAAGGAGCTCTCCAGTGGTGGCATCCCACACCCGCAGCGAGCAATCGCAGTCCCCCGGTTGCCCTCCACCGGTGGCCAGGACTGTTCCGTCCGGACTGAAGCCCACGGCATACACAATGTCCTGAGGGAGCCGCACCACGGTCAAAAGCTCTCCCGAGCTCACATCCCAGACCGAGGCGCTGGAGTTGGTCTGGCCCGCCACAATCCGGCTCCCATCGGAGCTGAAACGGAGCGCTCGAAACTCACCGCGGATGCGTGTGAATCTTCGAATCATTCGCCCTTCGGAGAGGCTCCAAAGTCGGATGGTCCCATCCTCCCCTCCAGCCGCCACCAGCTCCCCGGAGGGGCTGATTGCCAAGCCATGGACAGGCCCCCGACACCCTTCAAGACGCGCGACTTCCGCCCCGCTCAGGATGTCCCACGCCCGGACTGTCCCCTCCATGTCTCCGGTAAACACCCAGTTCCCCTTCGGATGAAAGGCAACCGCGCGGACCGCGCCCGGGCTAACTCTCAGGGTCATGAGGTCCTGATTGCATAGGAAGAGAAGTCGCCCCCACTCCCAGTTTCTGAGGATGGGGGGCGCGCTCATCAGGAATTCGAGCGCCGGACCGAAGCGGCGGTCCTCAACCGCGCGCTCGGCCAGCTTGATGGTGGAGACATAAAGCTCCTCCTCCGCCTGTGCGCGCGCCGCCCGCGCCTCGATGACCGCCCGACGCTCCCGGACCAATCCGTAACCCAAGGCCACGGTCAGCAGGCAAACGCCAAGGAATATGAGGGATAGGAACACCAAGGCGCGCCTGTGTCTTTCTCGTTTGCGGTGAGCCTCTTCCATCGCGAGCCAGCTCGCGCGGCGCTCCTCCACGGACCTGAGACTCCTCGCAAGCTCCCCGGCGCTTGAGAAACGCTCCTGGGGATCTCCCGCGAGACACCGCTCCAGGTCCTTCCGCAGGATCGGATCCTCGATGTCCGAGCGCCAATCGGCGGTCAGGGGACGCCTGAAATCCCCAATGAGCAGTTGATAAAGCACAACACCCAAGGAGTAGATGTCCGAACGGATGGAGGAGGCCCTTCCGACGAGCAACTCGGGCGCCATGTAGAGGCGGCTCCCGGTGTGAGAAACGAATTCCGTCGGAGTGAAGGTCTGAGTGAACCCCCCGAGCGGAGAGTCCGGGAGAATCTGTGGGTCGATGACTTGGCCGATTCCGAAATCACCGAGTTTGACTCGGAGGTTCTTCAGTTCGGCCAGGCTCCCCACAAGGAGAATGTTGGAGGGTTTGACATCGCGGTGAATCACCCCGGCGTCATGCGCCACCTGGAGTGCATCCGCCACCTTGGCCACAATCTCAAGGCGCGACTGCTGGGGATGGGCAAGCGGGTCGCCCTCGACAAAATAATGTTCCAAATCGCTCCCGGGGACATCCTCCATGACAATGTAGTAAGGGGGGTGGTCGAGGAAGATGTCGTACAGGCGGACAATATTGGGGTGGTCTCCGACCGCCTCGCGCAGGAGCCGGAAGAGGGAGATCTCACGTTTAAGGGAGCGGACACGCTCCTCCCGGAAACAGAACTTGAAGACCCGTTGCTCCCCAATCTCCTTGCGTCTTGCCCGCCAGACCTCCCCGAATCCTCCCTCTCCGAGCTTTTCGACGAGCACCCAAGCGGGAGAGGTGGGGACCTCCTGATCCAGGGCGGGCCGCCACCCGAGAACCGGCTCCTGATCCCGAGAGACATGCCGGTACGCAAACTCCAAGTCCGGAGGGGGTGAAAGGGCGGCCCACCCAATCTCCCCCACTTCACAGACATCCACTGTCTGATCCAGGTCCGCGAACTTGTACGCGCCATGGTCGAGCCAAGCCACGGAGCAATCGGGCGCGATTTCACTCCCACGGAGCACGGCGCGCGCATCATCGAAGGTGGGGCGCGAGATCAGGATCTGGCGATCTGTCGCAAGCGATAGGAGGCTTCTCCCGACTTCGAGCGGATACCCTTCGACGGACTCAAGGGCGCCGCCGCGCAAGGTTCGAACGGTTGTGATCTCTCCAGAGTGAACGGCGACGCGCGGGGCCGACCGGGAGTCCCCCAGCGGGTCTTCGGAGCGAATCTTCCACTGCAACATGAGCGCGAATCGGACGGCATCCGAAGCGCGTGGCAGGATGGCCAGGAACGTCCGGTCTTCCACCTTGAGGGTCTCCGCCCCCGAAAAGGAGCTCAGGAGGCTTTCGGCTTCTTTCGACGGAAACGGGGAGGGGTGAGAGGCGGAATTGCGTGGCGGCTCCGAGGAGAGGAGCACGAGGGCCTTGGTTTCCGTCCTGATTGTCCCGCCCGAGGGCAACCCGGTCGCCGGGTTCCCAAACAGAACATACTGCGCCCAGGAGAAGTCCGCCGCTCCCAAGGAGGCGCGTGTTTCCAACCTCGCGGAGCGGAGAGCGGATCCCACGGAGGCGCCCTCAAGCAGCGCTCGATAAAAGGCCCTGGCCATGAAGGTTGCCGCGTCATCTCGGACCTCTCGCCAGGCTCCGATGTAGTGGCTTGTCCCGGCGCTCAAAAAAGTCTCGGCCATTCCCCGAAAACCTTCGTCTAGAAGGCGGGGGCCGGCTTGGTCCGCGCCATGACAGGCATTGTTGAACACCAGTAGGGGGCCGGGGTCATTGCCAAGGGCTTTCTTGACCCAATCGGGGTCGAGGACCCCATCCTGGAGTTCCCATCCTCCTGTTCGACCGGTTGGGGCTGAGGTGTGACCGGAATAGTGGACCAGATCGGCACGCGGGAGAGACTCGACCAGGTCTGGTTTTGAAACGCGCCCATTCAAAAGCAACAGTGCAATATGGATATTGTTTTCCAATAATGCGCAAAGGTTTGCCCCCTCGCGCGCCGCCCCGGCCAGATTCCCGGCGGGATCGGAGACCAGGAGAAAGGCAAGATGTGAATTCCGCGGCTCCCGAATGCGGCCGGAGCGCCATGCGGGGACCACCCTTCCCACGGCATAACGGCAGCCGAGGAAATCCACTCCGTCATGAAGCAATTCCCAGGGGAATTGGAGCCACCGTGGCTCCAACTCAAGCGAAAGAAATTCGCCCGGGTGGCAATGCAACTCGCGTTGAATCTCGGATGGGAAGACTGACTGAAAGCCATGCCGCGTCAAACTCTCGATGGATTCGGATCCGTTCCGAGATTGACCCCAGAGCGTGGTGTCGCCGATGGCCTCCCGCAATTGAGCGCCGAGATCCGCGATCCCCTCCTCGTTCAGCGCCGAGACTCCCGCGGCGAGGCTTTCCGAACGCGGAGACAGGAGCCGGAATTCCACGCCGTCCGCGGTCTTGGTGACACGCAGGGTGAGGGGGGCGTCAGGAATCCCGCTCGGGTTTGTCATGATTCTTGACGAGGACCGACTCTTTGTAGTGCCGGACGTCACCGACAAGCATCGGGGGCGCCCCAGCTTTGACCGATGGGGGAATTGTACAACAGTTGGATTAAATCGCTAGTCGGAAAACCGCGGTCTCCGAAAAAAATGGGGAACTCAAGTTCACCGCAGAAGAGAGAACAGATCCTCCCAAAGCTCCGCGGTCCGTCGCACCTCATCCCTCCGCGGCCTTCGAGAGATGTCCATTTCGGCGAGATGGGCGGCGAGTCGGCTTGCCAAGGCAAGCCCGAAGCAATCCTCCTCCCCAAGCGAGGCGGAGGAGAACTGCTCACAGGCAAGTCCAAAGTTCTGATCGGCCAGCCGGCTCCATCCCAGCAGGGAGGCTCGCGCCAATTGGAAGTCCCCCACGCTCAAGTCCAGCTCTGAAATCCGACCGAGGATGTCTTGAGCGGATAAGTCGCCGGAGGTTGATATGGATACAAGATTCTCCTCAAGGCAAGAGTCGTCCTCCGCTTTTAGCGCGCGAACTCCCTCCAAGGTGGAGGCCATGGCCTCCACACGTTTTTCATGCGGCAAGGCGGCGCCACGAACCACGGGGAGCGGTTTCAGGACAAACCCATCCGCTTGGGCGACCACGGATAGGCCCCTGAGAAAATTCCGAAAGCGGCCAGTGAGACGCTCCTGATCGAAGACCGGCCGCCCGGGATCGGAGAGCAGGCCTATCGCTTCTCGGAAACGGCCCTCCAGGCACAGGGCCGCGAGCAGCGCGCGCCACTCAGCCGGTCCGAACTCCACCTCCTCGACAAGGACTTCCAGACCGGCATCCGAGTCGCCGGTGCGAATCGACATGCCAATATTCGGCTCAACCTCGACAGGTGTGCTGAGCGCTTCGCTACTCCACGGAAACCGTCGAACCAGGATCCCCCGCGACCAAATCTCCAAATGGGCCTTGGAGCTGTTGGCAACCTCGCCCTCCACCGAAAGGAGTGTCCGCCCTTGATTTCTCTCCAGGCGAACTCGTAAACAGTCTCCCGAGGGAGGGCAATGCATGCACGCCACTCGTCCCGCGCAGACTGACAAGTTCTTGCGGCCGGTCAGTTTCCCCACCCAGTCCAGCAGGTGACTGAACTCCGGGGTGAAGTGAATGGAGTCGAGCGCGAGCACCCGGAGGTAGTCCGAATGGATCCCCACTTTGAGCGTGGCCTGGATCGAAAAAGGCAAATCCAGGTTGTTCACCTCCTGAAGCTCCGGAAGGCTCAGCAAGGCAAACACTTCACTAGAATCCTCGCCGCTTGGGTCCAAGCCCACTTCCGTGAACATCAAGGGATCATTCCCGGCGGACAAGAGGCGAGCCAGCTCATCCCTGATCGGTTTTGTGGCGCTCACAAGCTTCCCTCCGATTTCTCCTCCATCATATTCCACCACTTAGAGGTACGATGGGAGTCCCTCGGACGACTACACAAATTATATTCTGCGGGCGGGATGGCGGAGTTCCTAGCGAGTCCGCCGTCCCGGGCGGTAAGTCCTTTCCGGCGCGGACTGCGTCAAGCTGGCCGCGGTCCGCGCAAGATTGCCATCCACGGACACAAACAGGTTGCTGTAGGCCTCCTCAAGGCTGCGCTCCAAGGCTCGTTTCTCGGCCAATCGACCGAAGAAGATCCGGAAGAACCTCCCACCCTGCTCGGCCCCTTCCCCGGTGAGGGTGATCGGTTGAAGCTCCCTCCCGGTGTCGGGATCTCTCAAGACAAAGCGAAGCGGGGCGCGAGAGTCCAACCCACCGGCGCGGACCACCGGCTGCTCACACTGATACTCGAGCACATAGTCCCAGCGTTTGTCGCCCGCGTTTTCGGCCAGACCGGCGTTCTTGAAATGGCGTTTGGTGAGAACGGCCAGCCCCTCCTGAACCGTCTCCTCCGGGGAAAAGACATAGGTGGTTCCAGGCCAGATTCCGCTCCCCGGCTTGAGGTCATATTCGCGTCCCGGAGGGATGTAGACTCCCACGCGCGAGGGGCTGCCGGTCACCGCCGATGCGCTCGGAAGGGTGGGGGACACTCGCAGGGCGGAGGTGCAGCCCGAAACAAGAAAGGCAAGCGCAAGAACAGAAAGAAAGACTCGGGGCTTCATGGAAGCGACGGGGAAAACCACCCACCAACAAGCTCAAAGCGGGATGAAGACACAACCAACCCCCAGCGGCTACACTGAGTTGCTTACGCCGATTTCCACCAGCGCAAGCAGGAAACAGAGCGCGAGAATCGCGGCGGTCCAATCATGGAGGGTCGAAGGAAGATTTTCAATCTCCCCGATAAACTCATCCGCGTCCATCGAGTGGACGCCCCGTTCAGCCAGCAGTTCCCGTTCCGCCTCCGAAAGGGAGCGAAGATCGGATTCCCGAATGGGGATCCCACCGGCGGCCTCCCGGTTCGTAAGGGCGTTCGGATCGATGAGCGTGCGTTTCACCATCTGGGAGAGAAGGGGCACCCATCCCGGAGAGAGCACCAATCCAGTCTCCGATGGGGAAAGCGGAACGGTCCACGCGACGACTGTTCCGGCCCCGAACCGGCGCGTTTGGAAGAGCGGGAGCTCCTCGCCGAAATCCGAGCGCGCGAGCCACTCATCGCTCCAGCCCGCGAGAGGGAAGGCCCGAAACCCTTGCTCCGCCCAGTCGGCGGCGCGCGCCGCGGAATCGAGCGCGGAATCAAACCAAGGCTGCGCGCCAGCGATCAAGGAGATCGCCCCAGCCGGCGCGCGGACTTCACGCGAGACACACTCCCAGGCATTCCACCAATCCGACCAAGCTTGAGGTTGGGCTCCCACCGGCGCGCCTTCGATCAGGACTAGAAGACCCTCCCCACCCTCCACGCGGGCGCGCAGAAGACGCGTCCATTCCGGCGACACAGCTTTCTCTCCGATCAGCAAAACAGCCGTGGCTTCAAGGCCGCCCTCGCTGGGAGGGGGCCCGCTCGGATCGGCCCCCTCGACCTCGAATGCTGATAGCGCGGCCTGGAGCAGGTGACGCCATTCCGGATCGGCGGCCAGAACCTGAAGGCGCGCCCCCTTGAGTGTCTTGGGAACCACGATCCGTTCATCATCGGCGCTGAGCGAGTCTTGCTCCCCTCGCGGGAACTCCAGCGCGGCGGTCACCGTGCGGATTCCCGGTGGAACCAGAGCCGAAGCGCCCAAAGCCAGTGGGGCGCTTCCGGACGCCGAGATCGGAACCTCCGCGCCAAAAGTTTTCCCCTCGCTGTCGACCCAACCATATCGGAGTCCGCGCGGGCGATCATCCGACTCTCCACTCCCCTGGAACGCCTCGGCGGAAACAGTAAGCAGGGCCGGTTCGCTCTCAAACAAGGGCTCGTTGCGGACGTCGAGCTCGGAAAGCGCCCAGTTCCCACCCGTCCAGGTCTCTCCGACAAGGAGCGCGCGCACCGGGATGGGGTGGGGACGCCCTTCCTCGGTGAGATTCCAATTGGAGGCGGTTCGGTCGGTCAGGACCCAGAGCGCCGCCCCCGGTCTCATTCCCGCCGCCACCCGTTTGAGCAGAGGTTGGATCGGCTGAGAAAACTCAAGACGACTTCGGGAGGCAACCCGTTCGGCAAGGGTTTCCCGGTCGGAGATTGAGAGTGAAAGGGGGTCCGCCTCCCGGTCGACGTCACTGGCGAGAACCACGCTCCAGTTCCCACCGCGCGCCTCCAGGACACGGTCGGCGATGCCGACCGCGCGCTCGAACACGGACAGTCCGGCGGAGTCTTTCACCTCCAGCGAAACCGAGTCGTCCAGCAGCAGCACGTTTTCAAATCCAAGCGCGGGAGTTTCTGGGGATGAAGAGGTGCGGGTGGAGGGGCCCGCGAAGGCCAGCGCGAGCAGCAACAGCACCAACATGCGCAAGATCATCAGAAGCTGATCCTGTATCCGAAGATGGAAGCGCTGCTGCATCGCGGCCTTTTTGAGGAAGCGGAAGGTGGGCAGTTCGAGCACTCGGACCCGCCTCCTGCGAATCAGGTGCAGCAACACCGGTAGCGCGGCAAATCCGGCAAGGGCAAGGAGAAGCGGTTCGAGAAAGCTCATGCGCCCGCGCGAATCGACTCTGGGGTTTGCTGGTAGGGATCGCGCCACTCATCGAGGAGGATGAGCAGCGAAAGGACCGAAAGTGCGGCAAACACCCCCGGAAGGACCAGCAGTAGCGGCGGGGCTTGCAGGCACAAGACCGCGAAAAGCGCCTGAATCCCAAAAATGAAGGCTGTTCGGAATGGCTTCCACAGCGCCACCATCGCCGAGCGCTTGAGCGCAACCCAGAAGGGGCGCTTCTGATGAACCAAGAACGGCCCCAGGTGAACTTGAACCATGCCCAGGAAAAGCCCCATCCAGAGAGTCACCGCCATGCCGAGCATGCGGACCAACGGCCATTGCGGAAACATCCGCGGATAGATGGCGAGATTGAACGCCAGGACTCCAAACCCGAAACCGAGAACCAGCAGAGTGGTGAGCGCGGGGATTGGGAAACGAAGAAGCCCCGTGGGGAGGTCGGACCAAGCCGGATACTGAAAGGAGAGAATCAGGTCGAAGTAACCGAGCACCGCGAACCAAGCCATCACGGAGACGGATAGTCCGCACAGGGCCAGGACAATCTGGAGTACCACGGTCGAAGTGGGCGCGCTCCCCGGGGTTGGGAGATGGGACCCGACAAGCGCCAAGGGGGCGAAGGCCGCGAACAGGATCGCGATCAGGAAGGCTCCGCACAACACGGCTGCTCCGAGCTCATCGTAGGCCTGGCGAAGCCACTGCTTGAGCAAATACCCAAGCGAGTGGTTCCCCTTTCCGCGACTCGCGATTTGATGGAGTTCTCCCTGTGTCATTTCAAGTAACGGCATAAGGTCCTCTTCCCCTCAAAGATGCCGTCAGGTGGGTCGAATGACAAGGGCTTCTCGCGATCGCATCCGCGCCGCGCGGGCCGGGGGTCAGGAGATGTACCCCTTTCCTCGCAAGAACGCCACGGAGTCAGCCATCACCTGATGCTTGCCCTCGAAGGTTTCCACTTCGCCCTCGATCCCCTCGACCTCCAGACTGATCGGACCGTTCCAGCTGTTTTTGCGAAGGACATCAAAGAAGCGGTCGAAGGGGACAGTCCCGGCGCCAAGAGCGGGAAAGCTGAAATCATGATACTTGCAGTAGCTGTCCTTGAGGTGCATATGGGACAGGCGCTCCATTACTTGTTCGAGTTCGGCGGGACCATCGGGGGCTTGGTTGTAATAGTAAACATTGGCGGTGTCGAAGTTGGCCCTGAGGGGGAACCCCGAGAAGTCCTTGGCCACCTTCCAAAACACCTCGGCGTTGTCGTAGAGCGGCGGATGCAGTTCCAGCGCAAGGGAGAATTTGCACCGTGAGCAGTGTTCGAGCACGGTCGGGAAGATCTTATAGGCCTCCTCAAGGGGTTTGCCCCAAGTGACCGAAAGGTCCACAACCAAAAGGCCCAGCTCCTCGGCGACATCAAACTTGATCCGGTCCAGGGGGAACAGGGACTTGTCGGTGTTCTCCACAAAGATGAATCCTGTCTTAGCGACCAGACCGTAGCGCTCGAGAAGACCCTTAAGCCGCCCGACCTGACCGGGGTCCCAGTGGTCGAGGTCCTCAATACGCCTGGGGATGTCCAGAATGCCGGGGATGGTTTCGACCGAGAGTTCGATCTCTCGAAAGCCGAGACGGGAGATTCCTTCGAGCGCGGCGATGAAACCGAAGCGGGCGTAGCAGTTGGTGAAGATCTCAATCGGATTGGGCACGGATCAACCTCCCACGGGGAAAGTGTCGCTTGGACCGGGAGAGGGTCTCATACTCCAAACGCGGCTGTCAATTCGGGGATCAGGGGGCGACCACCAAAACCGGGGTGTTTCCAAGCGCCTTGCGCAGGCGCGGAAGCATGTTCTCGGTCACTTGCATCCCACGCCGTCCGAGCAGCAAGCCGGAGGAGTCCATCAGATCCTCGGCGAGCTTCTGACCGGCGCGGAGCTGGCTCGCGGGGGTGTGCATGGTCCGCTCCCGCTCCTGCTCGACAATCAGGCTTTCGAGATGGCGTAATGCGATCTCCACGAGGTTCGGATCGTAGAGTGTTCCGGAGGACTCCCGCAGGTGGATCCGGGTTTCGTGCGCCAGGGTCTTGCTCTCACGGTGTCCCATGCGGAAGGTGTCGATTCCATCGGCGAGTCGAATGATGCGCGCTCCGAGGGGGATTTTGTGGCCCTCCTTGCCGTCGGGAAACCCGCTGCCGTCATGGTTTTCGGCGTGACTTTCCAGGAATTCCACAATCGCCTCGGGCCCCGGAACCTGGCTGAGGAGAGTGGCGGATATCACGGGATAACGCTCGTAGGCCGCCCTTTCGACGGGGGTGAGTTCCCATGGGGGTTTGTGGCGAATCGAGTCGGGGAGACCGAACTGTCCGATTTCATGGAGGAGCGCCGCGACTTTAAGCGAGCGGAGCGGCAGGCCCTCGATCCCGCATAGCGGGCCGAGCTCGGAGACAATCGCCTCGACCCGCCCGGCGTGGCTTCCCTCATTCACCCCGGCTTGTTCGAAGAGGTTGGCCAGGAGTCGGACCGACCCCAAGTAGCTGTCCTCCAGCTCCGCTTCTTGCTTCTTGAGGGTGTCGATGGTCGATTGGAAGTTGCTCGAAATGGTCTTGAGCTGCTCCTGGAGGTTTGCGGTCACCTCCCCGATCTGCCTGGAAACTCGGACCGCGACCTCCTCATCGGGGGTCTCTTGGGGCCGGCCCCGCATGGCTATCAGGTTCTTGATCTTGGCCACGAAGGGTCCGTAGTCCACGGGTTTTGAAACCACATCGAGCACGCCCCGTGAGAACAGATCCATCACCACGCGCCGGTCGGCCACCGCGGAAAGGACAATGACCAACGGGGGATCGGACATCTCGATCAGTTTGGTGACCAGGGCGTGCCCATGCATGACCGGCATGAGCAGGTCGGTGATGACAAGGTCGAAGCGGGTGGTTTCGATGGCTTGGAGAGCCTCAGCGCCGTTGAGGGCCCCCTGGCAGAGGAAACCTTCTTCCTCCAAAGCGCGGATGGTCGCGGACAGGACCGCCCGTTCGTCATCCACCACCAGCACGTGGGGCATGGAAGCTTGAGTCACCGCCCTCCGCCTCGGGGGGGAGAATCGAGCGAGGTTCGGATGGTTCTCGCTAGGGCGTCGGTCTCAAAGGGTTTGTGTACAAAGCCCACCGAACCGAGCGCGGCGATACGGGATCGAATCTCCGAGTCGATGAAACCGCTTGAGAGCAAGACCCTCATGTCCGGGGATTGTTCAAGGATCCTCTCGCAGCAATCAAGACCGTCCATCTCCGGCATTTGAATGTCAAGGAGGACCGCGGCGATGTCGGACCTGTTGCTCTCGAAGACCCCAAGGGCCTCCCTTCCATCCCGCGCGGTGAGGACCGTGTAGCCGAGGCTGACCAGCCTCCGGCGGCAGATTTCCAGGATCGCTTCCTGGTCATCCACCACCAAAACAGTCTCGGTTCCCCTCGGGAGGTCTCTCTCCTCAGGTGGGGGCTCCGCCTGGGTCTCCCTGCCGACCTTGGCGGGGAGATAAGCTCGAAACAGGGTCCCCTTGCTCACCTCGCTGTAGCAGGTGATAAACCCGCCATGCTGCTTGACAATTCCATAGACGGTGGCCAGTCCCAACCCGGTTCCCTTCCCCGCCTCCTTGGTTGTGAAGAAGGGCTCGAAGATATGGGGGAGCGCATCGGGGCCGATCCCCATTCCGGTGTCGGCGACCCCGATGACGACATGAAGTCCCGGTAGGGCCCCCGGGTTCTCCTTGCAGTAGGTGGGGGTGATGTCCTGGGTCGAGACGGAGATTTCCAGGCGCCCGCCATGCGGCATGGCATCCCGCGCGTTGACGCACAAATTCACGAGGAGCTGATGGATTCGGCCCAAATCGGCGACCACGGGGGGGAGACCCTCCTCGATCCGGTAATTCACGGAGATGGAGGTTGGGAAAGTCCTTTCGATCATGCGCGCCACTTCCTTGACCACCGGCTGAAGATCGAGCGGGAACATGACCAGCTCGGTCTTGCGACTGAAGGCGAGGAGCTGATGGGTCAGTTCCGCCGCGCGCTTGGCGGAGTCCAGAATCTTGTCCAAGTCGCGGGCCCCATTGGACCCGGGAGCCACCTCGCGCTGCAGAAACTGTCCATAGGCCAGGATGATCTGAAGCATGTTGTTGAAGTCGTGCGCGATTCCTCCGGCCAGCTGCCCGACAGCCTCCATTTTTTCGAGGTGACGGATGCGCGCCTCAAGGAGGAGCTCATCGGTCACATCCCGTTTGACCGCGACAAAGTTCATGAGCCGTCCCTCCGTGTCGAACACGGGAGAGATGGTGGCCTCCTCGGTGTAGGTGGAGCCATCCTTTCTCCGATTGACCATCCTTCCGGACCAGGAATTGCCGGAAAGGATGGTTTCCCAAAGGGAGCGGTAGTGCTCGGGGGGATGTTCCCCGCTCTTGAGGAATCTCGGGTTGAGGCCAAGGACCTCGAAGGCGGAGTAGCCGGTGGTTCGCTCGAAGGCCGGATTGACATACCGAATGGCCCCATCCGATTCGGTGATCATCACCGCGTCGGCGACATGCTCCATGGCCGCGGCGAGGCGTTTGAGCCGCAGGTCCATCTCCTTGCGCTCGGTGATATCCTCCGCCAGTCCCACCAGACGGTAGGTTTCGCCGAGATCGTTCTTGACCGGAAAGCCTCTATCTCGAATCCAGCGGACTGATCCCGAGGGGTGCAGAATGCGGTATTCCAGTTGGTAGCCGTTGCTGGGGACGCTTGGGCCGAAGGCGCCCGCCACGGAGGGTTGGTCCTCGGGGTGGACATTCATCGGCCAGGCGAGCGGCTCCTGGTGGAGGATCTCAATGGGCAGCCCCCACACGTGCTCGAAGCTCGGATTCACATAGATGATCTGCCCGTCCTCGATGTCCATCAGCCAGAAGACCTCGCGAATGTTCTCGGCGAGTTGGCGGAAGCGCTCCTCGCTCTCGCGGAGCGCCCGTTCGGCGCTGGCCAGGGTGACCACGCGCTCCACCGCGAGGGGAAGGTCCTCCCAGAAGGTCCCGGTTTTGATGACATAGTCCGCGGCCCCCTCATGAATGGCGCGCGCGGCGACTTTCTCATCTCCAAGCGCGGTGACCATGATGACCGGGACGACCGGTTTGACGGCATTGGCCTCGGCCAGCACCGGCCAGGCCTCCCCATCCGGAAGTCGATAATCCAGCACCACCGCGGAGAAAGATTCGCTCCGGAGCATCCGGATGGCATCCTCGACCCGGGTGGCGGTGCGAAGCGCCCGCCCAACCCGTTGGAAGGCGCGCCGCTCCAACTCGATTGTGGCGGCGTCATCCTCGACTACCAGAATGGTCTGGGTTTGAGTCGGTTCCGCCATCATCGCGAGACTCCATTTTCGACCGGCACGCTGATGACTGAGATGAACAGCCCCAACCGAGTGATCGCCTCGATGAAGGACTGGGGTTCAACGGGCTTGGTGATATAGACGCTACAGCCGAGGTCGTAACAGCGCTGAACCTCGCGCGGGTCATCCGTCGTGGTCAGCATGACCACCGGGATTTTTCGCTTGTGGGGGTCGGCCTTGATCCTCCGCAGGACTTCCACCCCATCCAGGCCGCCCGGCATATTGATGTCGAGAAGGACCAGCAGGTGGCCGTTTCCCGGACGGTTCGAATACGCGCCGTTCCGAAAAATGTAGTCAATCGCCGCCTCGCCGTCGGACACCGAGTCCATCGTGTTGTGGATGCCGACCCGGCGGAGATTCCGTTTGACCAGCTCGGTGTGCCCCTCGTCGTCATCGACTATCAGAATGTCGAGTTTGTGCTCCGTTTCCATCAATCATGGCTCCTTTCCCTGGCAGACTTAGGAATTGAGAAACTAAAGGTCGACCCCTCCCCCTCCTGGCTTTCCACCCACACCCGGCCGCCGTGACGCTCGATGATCCGTTTGACAATGGCGAGGCCCATCCCCTCGCCCGGCGACCTTTCCGGGTGGAATCGCTGAAACACCTGGAACAGGCGCGGCATGGCCGAGGCGGGGATTCCCAGCCCGTTGTCGCGAACCCAGCAGCGGGTGAACTCCCCGTTCGATTCCCCGCCGATGTCGACGGTCCCGGGACGGTCGGGATGGAGGTAATTCAGCGCGTTGGAGACCAGGTTGGAGAGGACCCGGTCGATGGCGGTTCGGTCCCCCCAGGCCTCGGGAAGGTCCGCGACGCGAACCTCCGCCCCGCGCTCATCGATCACCTTACGCATCGAGTCCAGGGAGTTCCGCGCGATCTCGTTCAAATTCAGGGTCTCCATGCGCAGCTCCTGGCGCCCGGTGCGCGAGAGCTGCAGCAGGGCGTTGATCAGCCGCTCGAATTTGTCCACGGAAGCGGTGATGAATTTCAAGGCCCCGGAGATATCGCTCTGCAGAATCTGTTCGAGCGCGGGGTCTTCCGCGTTCGCGTCATTCGCGTGGAGGTGTTTGCGCAGGTCCGCGCAACTGAGCGCGAGCTCTCGGCTGAACCCCTGGAGGTTCACCAGCGGCGCGCGCAGGTCATGCGACACGGTGTAAACAAAGGCTTCGATCTCCTCGTTCTTTTTCTCAAGCTCCTCGGCGTGGCGGGCCAATTGTCCGAGGGCCTGGCGGAGCGCCGTGTCGGCGCGGACTCGCTCGGTCACGTCGAGGGCCAGAACCAGGCGCGCCTCGCGTCCCTCGAACATCAGATCATGGGTCGTGATCTCGGCGTCCAGCACGGAGCCATCCTTGCGAACCTCCTTCCAAATCCCGGGGCGGCGGATCGTGGTGGGAAACATCCGGGTGGACTCGCGCAGCCGCTCGGGATCATCCAGGGGGTGGAGGTCGAAGAGGGTCAGATCCAGGAACTCGGTCCGAGAGTACCCGTACTGTTCCAGCGCCGCGTGGTTCGCATCCAGAATCCGCAGGGACTCGCGCTCATACACGAACATGGGGTTGGGGTTGTTCTCGAAGAGCTGCCGGTAGTGCTCCTCGGACTCCCGCAGGATCGAAACCATTTGCTTTCGCTCGGTGTCCACGCGCGCGAGCAGGATGGCGCTCCCGCCGACCAGGAGAGTGAAGAAGACCATTGTCAGCACGACAACCAGCGCGAGGCCGAAGCGAGCTCCAAAGAACCCTTCCTGGGTCCCCCAGATGGCGATCCCGGTGGTGAGCGCCGGAATCAGGATCGCCGCGGGGATCAGACCGCGAGCCAGCGCGCCACCCAGGGTGTCGCCGGTGAAGACCCGCATGACCCCCTCGGATCGACGCGAGAAAAGCGCCGCCAGAAAAAGCAGCATGAAACCAACCGATGTGGGCGTGGACATCGGCGTGTAGCTCGCAAGGCCGTAGAAGCTTCGCTCCCCGAAAACGTGACCGACAAAGGCAAGCATGGCGATAAAGGCGCCGGAAAAGCACATGGCCTCGTGCGCCCAGGCGTGCAGTCGTCGGAAGCCGACAATCACCACCCCGGCGAGGATAAGATTGAGAGCGGAAGTGGGGGCCATCCTCCCCGGCGAGTGCGAGGGGTCAAATTCGGCGGGGACGGCCGCGATCAACTGGTCGATTCTCAGATCGACCCCAAAGAGATCTTGCGAAAGGGTGGCCGCGCCGATCAATGCGATCACCCCTCCAATCACATCCGCGGGCGCCCTCGGGAGAGACTTTCTCTCGGCGACACAAGCGAAATGGAGTCCGATGCCTGAGAGAAGAAAGCCAATGCCGAGATTCGGTTTGACCCCGAACAAGGCAAGCCAACCGAGCTCGATTCCCGCATTCCCTAGTAGCCAAGCCGATACCACCAACGCGCCAAACAGGGACACCCAGATGGTCCCGACAAGCGTGGCAGGGTGGAAGGAGAGCGGCTGTTCCGGAGGTGAATCTCTGCTCATCTGAAACCTCGCGAGGGTTAGGTGTCAGGTGGGACTTAGATCACTTTTCTCAATTTACACCAATCCTTCGTTTCAATCAAGTGGATTGTTTATTTATTTATCAATCAAACATCCTGGAGACAACCGGCTTGCGCTCCTGGCGGCATCGAACGGGTCGGGTTATACTGAATCTCTCGACCCATCTGGGAGAGAATCCGGAAGTTTGCGGTCCGATTTCCTCCGAATAGCCGAGGATGTACAGAGGGAAAGGTCATGGCCACCCCCCAACAGTCCGCTCCACCCGCAATTCGAACCTTGGGCGAGCTCCGCAAGTCGGAATACCGCTATCGAACCGTTAAAGAGGAGCTCCGCGAGAATTTGCTGAAGAGGCTCTCCGCTCGTGAAGCCGTGTTCCCCGGGATCATCGGGTATGACCGGACCGTGGTCCCCCAGGTCCAGCGGGCGCTGCTGGCCCTGCATGATTTCATCCTGCTCGGACTACGTGGCCAGGCGAAGACTCGGTTGATTCGTTCGCTGACCGGTCTGCTCGATCCCCACATCCCCATCGTGGATGGGATCGAGGTCGCGGATGACCCCCTCGCGCCGGTTTTCGGGATGACCAAGCGGTTGATCGCGGAGAAGGGAGACAGCACCCCCATTCGCTGGCTGGCCGCCGCGGAGCGTTTTCAGGAGAAGCTCGCCACCCCGGATGTGAGCATCGCGGATTTGATCGGCGACATTGACCCGGTGAAGGTCATGTCGCGGCGGATCGAGCTTTCGGACGAGGCCGCGATCCACTACGGGATCATCCCTCGCAGCAACCGCTCGATCTTCGCGATCAACGAGTTGCCGGACCTTCAACCGCGCATCCAGGTGGGACTGCTGAACATCCTTGAGGAGAACGACATCCAGATTCGCGGCTTCCCTGTTCGGATTCCCCTCGATCTGCTGATGGTCTTCACCGCCAATCCGGAGGACTACACCAACCGCGGCTCGATCATCACTCCGCTCAAGGACCGCATTGACGCCCAGATTCTCACGCACTACCCGAGGAGCGTGGAGGACGCCCTCGCGATCACCGCGCAGGAGGCCTGGGTTCCGCCGCTCAACGGAAAGCGGGTTGTGATTCCAGACTACATGCGCGAGATCGTGGAGATCGTGGCCTTCGAGGCGCGGGAAAGCGAGTATGTGGATCAGAACAGCGGGGTGTCCCAGCGTCTCTCGATTTCATTCTTTGAGACCCTGCATGGCGCGGTGGAGCGCCGGATGGTGGTGCAAGGCGCGAACCGCGAAATCGCGCGGATGTGCGACCTGTACAACTGCGCGCCCGCGATGACCGGGAAGATGGAGCTGGTCTTCAAGGGGGAGCAGGAGGGGGTGGTGAACGTGGCCTACCGCCTGATCGGGCAGGCAGTCGGGAAGGCCTTTGACCGCCGTTTCCTGCCGATGGGGCGCCGCGCCAAGCCCAAGATCAATCCGGAACCCTACAAGGAGATCATCAACTGGTTCGAGCAGGGGAACCATCTGGATCTATCGGATGACCTTCCGTTCGTGGACTACCTGCGCCGGTTGCGGAATGTGGAAGGGTTGGAGGCGCTGGCCCGGAAACATTTGTGTCCCCCGGATGATCTCCATCTCGCGGCGGGGATGGAGTTCGCCTTGGAGGGCTTGGTGCAGCACTTCCTCATCAGCAAGAAGTATGACGCCGAAACGGTTCGCTACGTTGACACGGTGAGCGAGATGATGAGACAGTTATAGGGCGTTCATCATGGTGATATTGAGCGAGGAAACCCTATCCGAAATGTGCGAGGCCGTTGTGAAGGCGGTGAACCCGGAAGAGGTTTACCTCTTGGGCTCACGGGCCAGGGGCGAGGCTCGCTTTGATTCGGATGTCGATCTGCTGGTCGTGGAATCCGAACCGTTCGGGCCGAATCGCAGCCGCTTGGATGAAATCAACAGGGTCTACGACGCACTCGATGTATTTGAAGTCCCCAAGGACATACTGGTTTTCTCTCGGGAAGAATTTGAGAACTGGAAGCACTCTCTCAACCACGTGATTGGGAGGTGCCACCGGGAGGGCAAGCGCCTTTATGGGGGATCTTGAGCACGCAAGGCTGCTTCTCATCCTGGTTGACCACGAAATCGAGGCCCTCGATGTGATGGCGAAGTCCTTTCGCGTGTCGCCAGAGATCTTCGGTTTTCACGCACAACAAGCAGTGGAGAAATCGCTCAAAGCTTGGCTCAGCCTTAAGGGCGTTTCATATCCAAAAACCCACGATCTGAGAGGTTTATTGAGGCTCCTCGAATCAAGCGGGGCCAAGTTGATCGATGAGGTTCGTTCGCTCCAGTGGCTGACACCCTATGCTGTCCACTTCCGTTACGAAGGCGCGGTCTATCTCCCCGAACACCTTGATAGAGAGACCCTTGTGATGAGCGTTCGAAAGGTGGCGGAATATGTCGGCAGCTTAGTAAGAGATGCGAATGGCACTCATGGCTGACCTCTTAGGATTCACCACGGACACGGCTGATTTCCACCGCGCGCGGCCACACATTCTGGATGTTCCCTCTTTCGACACGATTCAATCTCCCCCATTCCCCTGGCCATTCTTCCGCGACCGGGCCGACTGGAGGGGCGAATCCACAATAAACGTGGATTCCGGCTTTCGCCGGAATGTCTTCCCTCGCTGGAGAGGGCGTTTCCCATCATCGATTGGAGAGCCGATGTGCGAGGAGCGGGCACATTCCTCAACCAGCCCCAATGAGTAACCGCCTCAAAATCTGTCTGGCATGCTCGGGCGGCGGGCATCTTCGCCAGCTCCTCCTGCTGCGCGACTTTCTCTCGAATCACGATGTATTCCTGATTACCGCGCGGACCCCGCTGGCCGAATCGGTCGCGGGCGAGCTTCGCGTGGAGTATGTCGAGGACATCGCCCTCGGTCTGCTTAAAAAAAGCCCGAAGGCCTGGTGGGCTTTCCTGAAAAACCTTCTTGCCACGATCCGAATCCTCGCCAGGGAACGTCCGGATGTGGTCCTGAGCAGCGGCGCGGGGACCGCGTTGAACGCGATCTTCTGCTCGCGGCTGCTTGGCTCGCGGTGTATCTTCCTTGAAACCTTCGCCCACTCGCAGACACCTTCGCTCACAGGCCGCTTGGTGGCGCGCTGGGTGAACGCCCATCTGGTGCAGTGGAAGGCGCTCCTGGAGCGCTTCCCGCGCGCGGTCCTGGTTTCGCCACTGGAAGAAACCGGGGAAGAGATCCCCCCAAAACCACCCGAGATCCGCCAGGTGTTGGTCACGGTCGGCACGCATGGCCCGTTCGATCGCCTCGTCCGGGAAGTGGACCACCTGATCGAGACTGGAGTTCTTACCGATCCGGTGGTCGCCCAGGCGGGGAGGAGCCTGTTTCGGTCATTCAACATGCGCTGCTTCGAGAGTTGCGGCCAGGATGAGATGAAGAACTTGCTCCGCGAGTCGCGCCTGCTGATCACCCACGCCGGAACGGGGTCGATTCTCTCCGGGCTGGAGGCGGGCTGCCGGGTGATCGCAATCCCACGCCGCGCTTCCGAGGGCGAGCACTATGACGATCACCAATTCGAGATCCTCCAGGAAATGGTCTCACGAGGCGCGATCTTGGGCGGAAATGATCCCACGGATCTGGAGCGCCTCGTTGGCGAAGCGGAGAGCTTTCGCCCGATGCGGATTCGGATCAGCACGGAACGGATCGAGGCTGAACTCACCCGGCTATTCGAGGAATGGTTTGGGAGTTAGCGAGCCTCGCCGCAGAGACCAACCTCACCCTATCCTCTTCAATCACAAGTGGGAGCGTGAGAAAAGCTTGTTTGGTCGGGTTGGGCGGTCTATTCTCCCCGCTTCCTGAGTCCATTTCTCCGCCCCGCCGGGAGGCATGCCCCATGATTGAAACCGTCGCCTTGCTCATGAAGAAAGCCATGGGAGTGGGCATGATGGGCACGGTGACCATCACGGGGATCGATGTCAGCCAGGATGCTCTCAAGGCGGTCAAGGATTTCCTTGCGGCGTCCGCCAGCCGGATCGAGATGAACGAGTGTCACAAGGTCATCTTTTCCTTCTACCTGAGAGACAATCGCTATCCCCAAACCGCTCAAGAGCTGTGGTCATGGTTCGAGGAGAACTACAACAAGGAGGCCCTGGTCACGGTCAAGACCGATGGCTGGTTTACTCAATACCATTTTCTCACGGATGACTATGAGATTCAGTGCGCGGGGCCGGACAAGAAACACGACACGCGCGACGATTTTGGCGAGAGTTATCCGAGCCTGGCCAAGCGATGAAAACCTTCTTTCTCAGAGTCCTCGGTCATGAAGCCCCGCCAAATGCCGGTGCGACGGAGGTTGAACCCAGTGACGCCCGCCTCTGGGGTCGGGAAATCCGCTGGCGTGAAACGCCGCGCCTTGCTCCCGTGTTCCAGGCGCTCGGAGGCTTCTTTTCGCGTCCCGCGGTTTTTGGGACCTCGATCGTGGTGGGATTTGTCGCCTATCTGTGGTTCGGATTCTTGATACGGAGAGGTTGGATCACCTTCATTCCCCATGGGCCACGGTCGTTCTGGTGGAAGATTCTCGGCCTGTGGGTGTGCGCGAACCTGGCGAACCTTGTTCGCATGGGCGGGGCTATGAACATCAAGGGGGAGGGGAGACCTTGCTTAATCGGTTGGGGAAGTGTGTGGGGTGTTCCCGTATTGCGTGTCCGCGACTCGAACCTCGATTTGCTCCCTTGGAAGGACGCCCTGCGAGTGAGGCTCTCAGGAGTGGCCTTTTTGTGGGCTGTCGCCACGCTGGTTTCCGTGTGGGTTTCGGTGGATGCCCAGAAGCGACTTGTGGAGGGCGCCTTGGTGGTCATGGCCACGGGGTATTTCATGGGTCTGCTGCAGCTTTCGCCGTGGTGGAGGACACCGCTGCGGCTTTCATTGGAACAGGCCAGTCCGGGCATGGGCGCGCCGTGGTGTTGGTGGAATCACTTGTGGGGCGGGCTGTGGCGCTCGTTGTTCGCCAACCGTTCCCTGACCCCTCAGGAGACCTTCTTGGCGTCCACAACAGTGTACTTCCTCCTGTGGAATCTGCTAATCGCTCGCTCCGCCGCGTTTGTCAAGCGACACTTGGCGGTGCTCTTGTACATTGACTCGATCAACGCGGGCGAGGGGGGTTATGGGTGGCTTGTTTTCGCCGCGATGGTCCTTACCGCGCTGGGTTGTATCGGAGTCCTGCTTGTCTTCGTGGTGATGATTGTAACCCGCGCGGTCGCGGAGATTGGAAGGCTCTTCCGGGGAGGATCACGGGCGGAGGCCTCAAACTGATCCTGTGCGATTCCCGAAGCGCCCCCTTTCCCTCTCCCCCCTCCCCCCGCTATGGTACCGCCCGTTCGTTCGACGGGCGTGTGCATCCCCAGGTGGTCTAGGACAAACCCCCGCGAACCTTGCGGTCTGACCGATGGATTCCCGCTTGCGCGGGAATGACGATTGACAGGAGACTTTGCCGTTGCCTCAACCCATTCAAGCCATCACCTTCGACCTGTGGGACACCCTCATCCACGACGATTCCGATGAACCCAAACGCGCCGCGCAAGGACTGGAGCCCAAGGCCCTCGCGCGACCGAGGACCGTGTACGAGGCCCTCAAGCCCCATCACCCCGACCTCGATTTCGCCACGGTCGAGCTCGCGCACCGGGTCGCCACCTCGGCTTTCAACAAGGTCTGGCACGACCAACTGGTCACCTGGACTGTCCGCGAGCGCATGGCGGTGCTCCTCAGCGGACTTAAGGTGAACCTTCCGGAAGCGGACCTCGCACACTTGGTCCGGACCTTGGAGGACATGGAGACCGTGGTTCGCCCGGATGCGATTCCGGGTGTCCGTGAGGCGCTCTCCGAACTCAAGAAGAAATACAAGCTCGCGGTGATTTCGGACGCGATCTATTCCCCCGGGCGCGCGCTCCGGGAGCTTCTGCGCGGCGAGGGGCTGCTCGATTTCTTCGACACCTTCATCTTTTCCGATGAGGTGGGCTGCTGCAAACCCGATCCGCGCGTGTTCACCACCGCCGCCGAACGCCTCGGGGTCGAGGTGACTGGGATCGTTCACATCGGCGACCGTGACCACAACGATGTCAAAGGCCCTCAGCGCCTCGGCGCGCGCGCGGTGCTGTTCACCGCCACCCGCGATCGCGACAAGGCCAACACCACAGCCGACGCCATCTGCGAGCGCTACGCCGACCTGCCGGGAATCATCGCCCGCCTGGACGGCGCCGTCTCTTGAGGAGAAACCACCCGATGTCCGCTCAACGGTTCCTGATTGTCGATGGATACGCCCGCTCCAGCCGCTGCGAGCTGGAGGATGCCGGTTGTTCGACCGCGAGCAACCTGTACAAGGGGCTACTCGAACGCTATTCGCCGCTTTGCCGGGTCGAGATGGTTTTCCCCTCCGATGACGAATCCTTCGGCATGTCCGCCTCCGAACTCCAAGCCTATAGCGCGGTGGTCTGGACCGGCTGCAATCTGACCATCTACGACAAAGAGGACAAACGGGTCCAGCGTCAGATCGCCCTTTGCGCCAATGCCTATGAGGCCGGTGTCCCGCAGTTCGGGAGTTGCTGGGGGGCGCAGATGGCGGTGTATGTCGCGGGAGGGCTGGTGCACCCGCACCCGAAGGGGCGTGAGATGGGCCTCGCGCGAAAAATCACCCTCACTCCGGAGGGGCGCGCGCACCCGATGTATGTCGGCAAGCCTTCGGTCTTCGATGGCTACATCTCGCACGATGATGAGATCACCCATCTCCCCGCTGGGGCCATGGTCCTTTCGGGCAACAGCTACACGCGGGTCCAGTCCGTGGCGGTCAGACACCGCGGCGGCTTCTTCTGGGCGCTTCAGTACCATCCGGAGTATGACCTCAAGGAGATCGCGCGCCTGATCTACTGCCGCGCGGACAAGCTCATCCAACGCGGGTTCTTCAAGGACCGCGCCGCGATGCAGGCCTATGTGGACATGATGATGGCGCTTTACGTTGAGCCGGGTCGGAAGGACCTGCGCTGGGCGCTCGGCATCGATGAGGATGTGCTCACCGACGAGGTCCGCCACTGCGAGTTTGTGAACTGGCTGGCGCACACCCGCTAGGGGAGTGACGCGCGCGGTCGCGTCCCCCGCATATCCCCGTGTCTTGCGCACACTAACGGCCACGACAGAGCGTGGCCCTCCTCGATTTGGGAAATCCGCCGAGATCTCTATTGGCTTGACAAGTAAATCTGCACTTCTATACCATATATCACCCTGAAAAGGTCCACGCTCTCACCGGAGGAACCGCCCATGCACCGGCGTTCAAGCCTTGAGTTGTGTCGAGTTGCCCCCCTTGGATTAGCGCTCCTTCTTTTTCAATCCATCTCAGCCCCGGTCGCGGCGGAGGCGCCCGCCATGAAAGCAAGCAAGGATGACAAGGTGATTGTGATCCGGCGCGGAGACCAAGTCGCGCTCAAGTACCTCCATGGCGGGGTCCCCTACAAGCCGTACGTGTCCGAGTTCGCCACCCCCTCCGGAGTCAATGTTCTCCGCGATGCTCCCGCCGACCATTTGCATCATCACGGTCTCATGTTTGCGATCACCATCGATGGAGTGAATTTCTGGGAGGAGGCCAAGACCCCGGGAACCGAAAAGACACGCGATATCTCCGAGCCTCAGTTGGACGGCAAGACCAAGGCCATCGCCTTTCGCGAGACCCTGGACTGGATCGGACCGGAGGGCGGAAAAGTCCTTGCGGTGGAGGAGCGGATGATCGCGCTCGATGGCGCCATCGAGAATGTCTCGCTGCTCACTTGGTGGTCCACTTTCAGCCTTCCCGCTGGGAAGGACTCGGCCAAACTGACCGGAACCCATTACCACGGCCTCGGGATGCGCTTCCTGGAATCCATGGACAAAGGGGAGGGGTTCCTCAACGCGGAAGGCGGCAAGGGAGTGGAGGGCACCAACGACAAGCGCAGCTTGTGGTGCGCCTATTCCGCGAGCGCGGAGGGAAAACCGGTGACCGTGAGTTGCTTTGATCATCCCAAGAACCACCGTCACCCGGCGACTTGGTTCACCATGAACACCCCGTTTTCGTACATCTCGGCGACTCTCAACCTTTCCAAGGAGCCGTTTGAGCTCAAGGGAAAAGACAAGCTTCCCCTGCGCTATGGGGTCGCGCTCTGGGATGGGGAGGTCGGGGCGAAGGAAATCGGCAAAGTCTACGAACAGTGGATCAAACTGTACCCTTAAGGAGCGGAACATGAACGGCAACACAACCAGACGCGAGTTCTTGAAAGAGTCCGGCTTGGCCGCGGCGGCTGTGGCGGCGGGCGCTGCTTCCACGCGCCGAGCCTTTTCCCAGGGGGCCAACGAGCGCATGGGTGTCGGGGTGATCGGCTGCGGGGGACGCGGCGCGGAACATCTGAAGCGCCTCGCCGAGCTCAAGAACGAGGGGGAGAATATTGAGATTGTGGCGGTGTGCGACACCTATCGCCCCCGCGCGGTTCAGAAGTCCGAAAAGTATGGCGGCAAGGTCTACATGGACCACCGCGAGCTGTTGGCCGATCCGAACGTGGATGTGGTGACCATCGCCACTCCGGACCATATTCACGGGTATCAGGCCATCGACGCGGTTCAGGCCAAGAAGCATGTCTACTGCGAGAAGCCGGTCACTCATTGGCGCCAGTTTGAGCTCACCAAGCAGCTCGCCGAGGAGGTCAATAAGAGCGGCTGCACCTTCCAGCTCGGCAGCCAGGGGATGTCCGATCAAGCCTGGCAGAACATGCGCAAGATGATCGAAGAAGGGAAGATCGGGCAACCGATTCACGCCGAATGCGGGTACTTCCGTGTGGGGGATTGGGGCGAGCGCGGCATGCCCATCGATGACCCCAACATCAAACCCGGCCCCGACCTGAACTGGGAGGCCTTTCTCGGGGACTCCCCCAAGCGCGACTTCGATGTGAGCCGCTATTTTCGTTGGAGGATGTATGAGGATTACTCCGGCGGGCCGGGCACCGACCTTTTCCCGCACTCGCTCACCCCGGTGGTGTACATGCTGGGGGTGACCATGCCGAGCTCGGCGGTGGCGACGGGCGGCAAGTTCCGCTACCAGGAGCGCGAAGTTCCCGACACGTTCAACATGCTGATCGACTACCCGGAGAACATCACCATTGCGGTGCTGGGCACTCAGGGGAACGACTACAGCGGCACCGGCGCGCGCGGCGCGGGCGGGAAGATCCCGGTGATTCGCGGTTGGGAAGCGACGCTTACGATTATCGGTGAGGAGATTGTCCTGACCCCCGCGGATGGCAAGAAGGAGTCGGTGCGCTTCCCGGCCGGAGAGCAAGAGCGTGTCAAGGGCCACATCCTGGATTTCCTCCGCTGCTGCAAGGCGGGGACACAGCCGAGGAGTCCGATGGACCTGGCCTTTTATGTCCAGACGGCGCTGCAGATGGGCATTCTCGCCCACCGCGCCGGACGCACCGCGAAGTACGAGCCGGGGGAGGGGAAGATTTTGGTGTGATAGCCAAAGATGGCGGGACTTTATGGGTACTCCCCCCGCCAAGAGGCGGGGGGGGTCGGCTGCCCTCCTGGATTTCCGTCCTGAGTAATCGGAGTCGTTGCCGTCAACGGGTTAGGAATCCAAGGTCAGCGCCCTGAGCTGGTACGAAACCGGCGTTCCAAGGAACAGGATTTCAATCCAGTAATCCACCCCTGCGGGAACGTCATTGAAAGTCCGTTCGAAGTACTCATCGAAGTTCTCAGTGTAAACGAGATTTCCGAAGCTTGGGGACCCCGCATAGATGTTGATTTGCAGGCCGGTTCCCTGAAGATTCTGGACGAGGATATAGAGATCCGCGGTGGTGGTCGCCGAAAGAACTCGAAAAGCGTCCCAGAAATCTCCATCAGAAACGCTCGCCCGGTAACATTCGTCGCGCGCGAGCGTGGCGAATTGGTCCTGAAAGCCCCCGATGTCCACGGTTTCCACCATGCAGCCCAATGGCCCGCCGCCATCATCCGTCGCATCCGGAATCCTCCCGTAGGAAAGACACTTCCGCTCCCCCATGAGCTCCCAGCAGAGTTGGATGAACTGCAATCCATCCTGGTCGAAGAACAAGTTCCATTCCGCGTGCGCCTCAAACCCTCCCGGCTCTCCGAGGGAGCCCTCTCCCGACACCAAGATGAGGCCGCTCTGGGGCCGGACCGGGCCCTTGGCGCCTGTTGAGCCAAGTTCGATCCCCTGGGAAAGGTCGACGGATTTGACGACTCCATCCCTGTTATAAAAGAAATTTACTGCCTTTTCTCCATCATAACCGACCATTACAACCTCCGAATCCCCATCGCCATCCATATCCGAGGCGGCGATGTCATATTGATACGACTCAAGAAGGCTGTGAATCCTAGACCTCGTACCAAGTGGCTCGCCATTAAACTCATGGTAACGGAGATCGGTGATCCCCCGACCGATCGCGATCAGATCGAGGAATTCGCGGCGGACAAACTTGCCCAACGCGACTGCCCGGAATCCGCCCACCTCGAGCCTGGCATCGAGCTCGAGATCGCGACCCATTACACCCGCGAAAGGAGTCGTGGTTCCGTTGTTGGCGTAGAACCGGATGGGGCCTTCCAGGCTTGCCTCCACCACATCCAGGTCTCCATCGAAATCCACATCTCCAAGCTCAATATCGGATGTCCTTCTAGGTTCTCCCTCGAATTCGAAACCGCCCACAAGCAAGAAAGGCTGCGATGTGCCATTGTTCAGGTAGAGTCGATTGGTCCTGTCATAGTTTCCCTCGACCACATCCAGGTCCCCGTCCCCGTCCAAGTCTCCGATGGCGACCGACCTCGTGGTCAACGGGCTGTCCGTGAGATCCGTTCCCGCCACTCCCTCAAATGGACTGTCCGTTTGATTATTGAAATAGACGCGTGTAGGCGTATCCACATTGGCATCAAGCAAGTCGAGAAAGCCGTCGTTGTTAAAATCACCCAGCCCCACCGAGGAACTGTTCTCAGTTGTGGGCGAGGAGCCGATGTCGGTGCGCGTGAAAGCGTCCCCGGTTCCGTTATTCAGATAGACGCCATCCGGATCCTCGATATTACCCGCGACGAAGTCCGTGGTGCCGTCTCCATCCACATCCCCCGATGCTAGAGAAATCGTGATCCCTTGATGTTTGACGATGTCATTCGAATGACTCAGATTGAGGGCCCCTGATGGAAGTTGGGAAATGAGATACACGCGCAATGTCCCGTCATCCAGGCCCGCGACGACATCCTCAATGCCATCGCCGTTGAACTCTCCGATCTCCACCGACCTCCCGAAGACGGGATTCCCGGGGACAGATTTGCCCTCCACCAGGATCCGAACGATCGTTTCGCAGACCTGATCAAGTGGGGTGTCACCTCCTTTCACCAGGCTATAAGTAAGCGAGGCGGTTTCGTTCCCCACGACAGGCGATCCGGGATAAACCGTTTCGGAGGTCGTCCAGGGGATGAGTCCCGAAATCCCAATGGTCTGTGGCACCAGAGTAAGCCCCGGCAGCAGGTCAGGTTTGCCGGCCTTTTCCACTCCCAGGAATCCGAGGTCACCTTCCATCGTCAAATACAAGATCGCCCAGGGTTCGCCGGACCCTGAACCCCAAATGATGGGTAAGACCATCCGTCCGTTGATCTCTGTCAGCCCCCCGCCGGTCACGGTCCTCTTTTCACCGAGGCAATCCTCGGAGCCTCCCAAGAGACACTTGAACCGCCAAGTCTTGCCGGAAAGGTCGTTTAACCCCGTTCGGTCGAGGAATTCTTCGGTCGAGATCGGGTCGGAACGGGTCGCAACGCCCCTCCAGCCGTACTGGAATTCCAGAAGGTCCTCGCCATCGATGTTCCCGTCTGATTGTAGGTCATGGCCCACGCTGTAGCTTTCTTGCCCGATATAGGCCCCGAATCGATCGAGCAGTGAGAGCAGGTCCTGGTCATCAATGCGACCATCCAGATTGAGATCATAGTTCCCTCTTGTCGGGGATGGGTCGCCCGCGCGAACAGGGGCCTCGTCGATGGATAACAGGAGCAAGAGCGCCCAGCGATAGGGCAAGAGCTGGCGGGACATTCGATGTCCTCCTTTCGGGCGGGAAAGGGAGGCAGATCTCGGGGCAGCGATCCCGGCTTGGGGATTGACGATAGTACCGTCGACCGCCCATGGTCAACCAGGAAAATCCAGCAACTTGTGGTGTCTGGGGGCGGTTCTCCCCCCGCCACGATTCAAACCCTCCCGATCCTGCCCTATGCTCTCCCCATTCTTCCGACTGGGAGGCGGGGCTGTGTCCAAGAAGCCGATCTCTCGCCGTGAGTCAGGGCGACGGTAGATCACAATCCTTCTCCAGGTTGGTTTCCAGATAAGACATTGCTAGACTAGTCCTGAACCATTTGAGTGGAGGAGAACTCGAGTCCGGTTGGGAGTTTTGGATGAGTCCGAAGGTCACTCAGATTTATCTCGATCATATCGAGCCCTTGGCGCGCGCCGAGCGCCAGGAACTCCTTTCGCTCTTGGAGCGAGAGCTGAGAGGGGAACCTCATGCTGGGAGGGCTGGGGAGAAGCACAGCATTCTCGAGCTCGAGGGCTTGGGAAGCGAAGTCTGGGGGGGGATTGACGCCCAGGAGTATGTGGACCGGCTGCGAGCCGAGTGGGATGCGCCCTCTCGATGAATCTGGAGAATGCGCTTCAAGGCGTTACACGGCTGGGTCTCGATACAAGTCCCATCATCTATTACATGGAAGAGCTCCTCGATGAAATGACTCTCTGATCCCCCGCCTTTACGATTCAAACCCTCCCGATCCTGCCCTATGCTCTCCCCATTCTTCCGACTGGGAGGCGGGTCCGTGTCCAAGAAGCCGATTTCTCGCCGTGAATTCCTCTCTCTGGCCGGGCGCATGGGGGTCGCCGGATCCCTCGCCGCGCGCCTCTATGAACAGCGCGCCTGGAGCAGCCCGGTCGAGGTCCGCGAAAGCCTCACGCCCCTGGTGGATTGTGGCCTCGTGCAAGGGCCGGTGTATGAAGGGGAGTTCCTCGAACACATCGCCTTCCCGCTGGGCGGCATTGGAACCGGATCGATTGCACTCTCCGGAAGCGCCGAGCTCGTGGAGTGGCAGATCTGGAACAAGGTCCACAAACCCGCCCGGGTGGGACAGACCTTCTTTGCCCTTTCCGGAAAATCCGGCGACACCCAATTCCAACGCGTGCTCCAAACAAAGGCCAGCTCCGAGCTGCCGGACCTCGCGCCGATGAAATCGCTGCGGTTTCGCGGGGAGTTCCCGATAGCGTATGTCGAGTTTGAGGATGACCTGCCCGTGGAGGTTTCGCTCGAGGCCCTCTCCCCGATGATTCCGCTCCAACCGGAGAACAGCGCCTACCCGCTCGCGCTCTTTACCTGGAAGCTCAAGAACAAGAGCGACAAGCGGATCGAGGGACACCTGGTCGCCAGCCTGCAGAACGCGGTGGGGCATGATGGCTTCGCGGCGGTGCGGGAGCATCTCTTCAGCGGCTACGGCAAGAACCGGGTGAGGGTGGCCAAAGGGAGGAAATCCACCCAGCTCTTCTTTGATGCCGCCATCGGGCGCGCGGGGCGCTTCGACAAGAGCGTCATCGCCGCCACCAACCTGCGCGAGATCGAGCGCGTGCTGGCGGCCACCGAGCGCGCCAAGGTCCACTACAAGGGGGACTGGGAAAAGGGGGCGATCCTCCTTTCCGAATCGGTGCTCAAGGACGGGGTCGATGTGATCTGGCATGGGCCGCTGGGTGACCAGGGTTTTTCCGAGCCATCCCAACTCCTGGCGATGGCACGCGCCGTGGAGGCCGGCACCCATCTGGTCCTCATCGGCGGACCTAGCAGCTTGGCGCGAACACTCCTCGATCCGCCGCTTGCCGAGAACAACTCGGTGTTGATCGCCGATTTTGAGGGGGACCAGTACGCCCCCGGCTGGCGGACCGAGGGCGAGGCCTTCGGGGATGGACCGATCAAAGGGCCCCTGCCCGGCCAGAGCCCGGTGGGCGGCTATCTCGGTCTGGGGCTGGTGAACTCCTACCGGGGAACCGATGTCACGGTCGGGAAACTGATTTCGCCCGATTTCACCCTCTCCAAACCCTACCTCCAATTCCTGATCGGAGGCGGAGACAGCGCCGAAACTCAGATTCGCTTGGTGGTCGGCGGCCAGGTGGTCCGCAAGGACTCGGGTTTCAACACGGAGACCCTGCGCCGCAAGGTGTGGGATGTGAGCGAGTTCCTGAACCAGATCGCGCATCTTGAGATTGTGGACGAGAACAAGGGGGGCTGGGGGCACATCAATGTCGATGACATCCGTCTTTCCGACCGTAAGGATGTGGCCTTCACCCCGGAGGAGGCCGAGGTTATCCGCAAGTTGCTCCCCTTCTCCGCCGAGGCTTTTTCCGAAAACAGCGAGACCTGGAACGGGGAGAGGAAACACGATCTGTTCAGGGCGGTCACTCCAAGTGTCTTCGCGGAGATTTGTCCCGCGCGAATCGAGGGGCTGACGCTGAAAGATGAAGCGGAATCGATTGGCGCGGGGAAAGATGCCGCTCCGCTCGCGATCCTGGGAACTTGCGGCAAGGGCAAGGTCTTGTTCCTCAACTTCGACCTGGAGAGCCTTCATCCTGGGCAGCTCACGCCGCTCTTGGGTGGGGTCACCGCGTTCCTTGCAGGAAGGAGGTATTCCCCTCGCACGGGGTGGCCCTCGGATTCGCCTCACGCGGGAAGCATGGCGCTCGCGGCGCTCGTCCCGGAGGCGGAAGTCCTTCCGGCCTGGCGGGATGTGTCGGAAATCGACCCCTTCCTTCGAGGCGAGGACCTGGAGGAACAGGCGCCTGCGATCCCCTCTCCGTTGGGTGAGACTTTCGCCGGGGCGCTCCGTGTCCCTTACTCGCTTGAGCCGGGAGAGGAGACCGTGGCGTCCTTCGCGCTGGCCTGGCATTTTCCGAACCACTATCTCAGCGCCTTTCATGAACCGGCCGAGATCCTTGGGAACAGATACAACACGCTCTTCCGGGATGCCGGGGATGTGGTGCGGACGTTTGTGAGGAAGCGGGAGGAGGTCGAGGGACTCACTCGACTGTTTCATGACACCTTCTACGGCTCCACGCTGCCGGTGGACCTGCTCGACTGTGTTTCCTCCCAGTTCTCGATTCTCAAGAGCCAGACCAGCCTGTGGCTCGCGGATGGAACCTTCGCGGGCTGGGAGGGAGTGGTCGGGGAGGGCGGTTGTTGCCCGATGAACTGCACCCATGTCTACAACTACGCCCAGGCGATGGCGTGTCTGTATCCATCCCTGGAGCGGGATGTGAGAAGTAAGGACCTGGGGATTCAGCTCACCGAAGAGGGAGTGATCCACCATCGTCTGGCGCTCCCGCTTTCCGCCGAACGAGCCAGCGGCGAGGCGCTGGATGGGCAGCTCGGGACGCTCCTTAAGCTGTATCGCGAATATCGACGATGCCCGGACGACAAATTCCTGAGGAAATGGTGGGAGAACGCCAAGCGCGCGCTTCAGTTTGTTTGGAGGAACCATGATCCCGAGGGCAAAGGGGTCATCCGGGACCGTCAATTCAACACCTATGATGACGCGGTCTATGAGCTCAATTCGTTCATCGGCTCGCTTTATCTCGCGGCCCTGCGAGCGATGGAGGAAATGGCCCTCCGTATGGGGGACAGCGCCACCGCGGAGGAATGCCGCAAGCGCTTCGAGCTGGGGAGCGAGAGCGTGGCGGCGGAGTGTTGGGACGGTGAGTATTTCATGCAGCCCGCCGACCTGGAGACCATCGAGGGGCGGAACTATGGGAAGGGGTGTCTATCCGATCAGGTAGTCGGGCAGTGGTGGGCGCACATCCTCCGTTTGGGGCATATCCTCCCATCGGAGAAGGTGCGCGTGGCCCTGGAGAGTATCCTCAAGTACAACTGGATGGAGCGGATGGGGGATTTCAAACAGAATCCGCGGGTCTATGCCGGACCGGAGGATTCGGGGCTGCTGTGTTGCACTTGGCCAAAGGGGGGGCGTCCCAAGGTCCCCATTCTCTATTGCGATGAGGCCTGGACCGGGATCGAGTATCAGGTTGCGGGGCATCTGATCTTTGAAGGGATGGCCGAGCGCGGCGCTGAGATTGTTCGCAAGGCGCGGAGACGGTCCAACGGGAAGTTGCGCCCTGGGACGCACCCTTCCGGTGTGGGGAATCCCTGGAACGAGATCGAGTGTGGGGATCATTACGCGCGGGCGATGAGCAGCTACGCCCTCCTGCTCGCCGCTCAGGGGCAGGACTACGAGGGTCCCGCCGGGCGGATCGCCTTCCATCCTGCGATCGGGGGAGAGTGTCACCGGTCGTTCTTCAGCGCCGCCGAGGGATGGGGGTCGTTCGAGCAGGTGCGCGAAGGGACCGCCCAGCGGGAGGCGGTCTTTGTCGCTTGGGGTCGTGTCGAGGCGCGCGAGCTCCGATTCACGCTCCCCACCGAGGCTCGCGAGCTTACCGAAAGCAGGCTGCTTCTTTCGGGCAACGCCATCCCGTGCGCGGTCGTCCTCGAATCGAACGTGGCGCGGTTCGCGCTCGCGAAGCCGCTTGCGCTCGCCGCGGGCGACCGTCTCCTTGTGGAAATGGCCTGGCGCGCCTGATGCTGCTCTCGATCATCATCCCCATTTACAACGAGGAGCCGCAGCTGGAGGAGATCCTCGAGCGGGTCTACAAGGTCCCGCATGAGCCCAAGGAGCTGATTCTGGTCGATGATTTTTCCAGCGATGGAACGAGGGACATACTGGAAAGATATCGAGCGCGCCCCAACACCAAGGTCATCTTCCAGGAAATGAACCGGGGGAAGGGATTCGCGATCCGCACCGGACTCAAGGAGGCCGGCGGCGAGATTGTCATTATTCAGGACGCCGACCTGGAATATGACCCGGAGGACATTCCGGCTGTAATCGAACCAATCCTCAAGGGACGGACGGATGTTTGTTACGGCTCCCGTTTCATCGGCGGACTCGAGCGAATGGCGATCCCCAATCGAGTGGCCAACTGGTTGCTCGCAAAGATGGTCTCCTGGTTGTTCTGGGTTCGCATCACGGACGAAGCCACCGCTTACAAGGCGTTTCGCCGAAATGTGCTTGACCGGATCGAGCTGGAATGCGAGGGCTTTGAGTTCTGTCCGGAAGTGACCGCCAAGGTCTTGCGTCTCGGCTACCGGATCCCGGAGGTCTCCGTCCGCTTCCGCGCGCGCACGGTCTGGGAGGGAAAGAAAATTGGCTGGGAGGATTTTTTCGTCGCGGTGAAAACCCTGCTCAAATTCCGATTCGTAAGGCCGCGAGTCTTCTCGAAGGAAGCCGAACCGAGACTGTGAGGGAGCTGTCTAACGAACTTGAACCCCCGGCGCATGCGGCTCATAATGGCGAATGGATCCGGAGGAGAGCCAAGTGACCACCAAGACCTTTGATGTCGGCGAAATCCGCGAGCGGGGATTCGAAATCCTGGATGAGGCCCTTAAGGAGGGACCGGTCCACATCACCAAGGGCAGCGAACCGGCCTATGTCCTGGTCAGCGAGGAGGATTACGCGCAATTCGTGGGAAATGGCGAGAACGACATGGATGAGGAGGAACCATTCGAGGAAAGGATGCGAAAGTCTCTAGAGGACATCGGAGCTGGGAGGGTGAGCCGGGGCACGGCGGAGGACCTTCTCAAGGAACTCGGCATCCGCCAATGACGCATCAGCTGGTCTGGTCCGCCCACTTCAAGCGTTCGGCGGAGCGATTCATCCGAAAACATCGCGATCTCGCCCACAAGCTGGATGTGGTAGTCAGCCAGCTCGAAACTGACCCGACCGATCCAAGACTCAAACTGCACCCCTTGCTTGGAGGCCTTTCAGGTTTTCAAGCCGCGAGCCTCGGCCACAAATTCAGAATCGTTCTTCAGATTGACGATGAAAGCAAAGAGATCACCCTCGTGGACATCGGCTCCCACGACGAGGCGTACGGAGGGTGAGGCCCCCTATTCGTCCTTGATCCTCACGATGTACTCCCCCGGTTTGGTCCATTGCAGACGCTCTCGGGCGAGACGCTCCTGCTCGAAGAGGGTCGAGGCGCGGCTCCTTTCCTGCTCGGAAAGCTGTTGAATCTCCTCGGCGAGCGACACAAGGTCCCGCTGCACGCGCTCCACTTCCGCGGCGCGACGGTTGACCCCATCCTGATTCGAGAGCAGGAGCCCCCCAATAAGGACCGCGAGGATCAGCATCAGCCCGGTGACCCATGTCCCGCCCGAGGACTCGGACGGTTCAACCCTTCTCCCCATTTATTCTTCCCCAATGTCCGCCCTGGACAGGCGGAACCACTTTCAAGTCGCCCCTACTTCCAGCCCCCATAGACCTCAATCACGCGCTTCTTCACCCGCGCGATGAAATCCCCGTCGGCCACGCGGTCATCCGCCACGGTGTACCACAGACCCGCCTCGCGGACATAACGTGGCAAGATCCGAAGCGCCTCGGCCACATCCTCCCAAGTGACCCCCATCGCCTCAGGTCGGATATCCACACCCACATGGTGAATCGCGGCGAGCATCTCCTCGGCCTTGTTTTCCTGCAGCGCGGAGCCGATGTAGATGCCGAGACACACCGGTTGACCGTGGATAAAATGCTTCCCGGTGAGGGATTCAAGAGCATAGAAGAAAAAATGTTCAACCCCCTCGATATGACAGGGGTTCCAACCCGCGTTGTGATAGGCCGCGCCGCCCCAGCGGTGCGCGTTCATCAACGTCCGGATGCCTTCCTCATTCACATCGCGGATGTCATCCAGGCGCGCCATCACGCCATCGAGGACAGTCTTGGCCTCATCCACAAGGCGCTGGTCATAGGGCCACTTCGGCTCGGTCTTGCCGCGGTCGAGCGCGATCTTCCAGTCGGCGTGCGCGGTGTGGTAGCACAGGATGTCGCAGACACCGCTCCGGTTGAGGAGTTTGGGCGCGGACTGAATGACTTCGAAATCAATGTAAACCGCCTCGGGGACCACATACCCGATATAACGGACCTTGCCCCCCGTGCGGACCGCGCCGCGATGGCCGAAGGCCGCGTTGACCGTCATCGCGGTGGGAATCTGGAACAGGGGCAGCCTTCGGTTCCAGGCCACGAGCTTGGCGACATCCAGCGCCTGCCCGCCGCCGAGACCCACCACCGAATTGCAGGCGGGCATCCGCTCGATCTCCCGCGCGAGGTCCTCGGCATCCAAGGTGTTTACAAAGTAGGCTTGAGCCATCCCCTGGTCAAAGAAAGGCTCGAATTTGGGCCAAAGGTCCTCCATGGTGACCACCAAATAGGGGCGGTGGACAAACGCCTTGATTTCGCCGATCAGGTTGCGACCATAGATGGTGGTGAAGAACTGCCCGGTTTGTTCCATGAAGCCCCCTCCCGGCGCGGCCAGCGCCGGAACATGATAACAGACTGGAATAAATCAGGATAAAGTAACTGATTTGAGGAGGTTTCGCAAGGTGCTTTACAGGCATTTCCTGAAACAGGCAGCCGCCCGTTCTCATTGAGATGTGCGTACCGTCACAACCTGATTGACCAGCCGAGGAGCTGAGAAGGTGGCAGGGATCTGAATTGGCCCGGTCTAAGGCCGATTGAGAAACTTCTCCATCGCGTTGATGAACTCCATGCCTTGCTCGATCAACTCCTCCGCCTCCTCATGGTTCAGGGAGGCGTTGATCCCATAGTCGCCTTCTCTCCGCTTGTCGAAGGAATCCAAGAGCCAACGATGATACTTCTGTTCGATAAGGCCTCCCTTGGCTAGATGCTCCCCAAACGCGGCGTGGACGCCAGAGTGCTTTCGGAACCTCAAACCCCGTCCAAGGAGCACCGCCTGGGCGGCATAAAACATGGCGTAATATGCCCTTCCCGCGGCAAACTCGGGTTCACCCTCGCGCAGGAGGACTCGAGCTGCCCACAACGATCGACGCGCCTTTTCGAGGAGCCTGACCGATTCGTCATTCACGCGGGGATAGCATCCTTCTCGATGGCTCTAAGAAATGACAACTCCCGTCTATCCCACAGGTCCCGTGAAACAAAGGTCCGACTGATGGCTACCCCATATTTCAAGGAAAGATCGGACACAATCTCCCCAGTCAGGTCAACTTCCCCGGCATATCGGTTCATTGGATCAAGGACAATCAAGACATCCAGGTCCGATTCAGGGCCCTCTTCGCCACGAGAAAACGAACCGAAGAGGTAGACCCCGACAAGACGATTTCCGTAGAGGTCTCTGAGTTTTCCGCGGAGCTCCCGCAAGAGCTCCGCGACCATTGAATTCACGGACATGCCCTTTCCATCGGTTGATCCGACAAGCGCCTTTGATTCCCTGTAGGGTTCTGCCTGTATCTCTCAGAAAGAATACAATCTCCAACCAAGATTCGCCAGACCAGCGCAAATTCACGGCGGCGTAACCTGCTTGGAGTTGTGGCGTAGGCTGGAGGGAGTAACATCCCCCCAAGACCATGCCCCTCATCCGAACCAGTGAATCTGAAATGGGTCCGGGGAACCGTCCGGCGTGGAGCTCGGTCACCAGCGCGGGAGTTTTCCGAGTCCCCACCGAGGGCGGTTGGTTTGACCGCCACTATCACGACTGCCACGAGTATTGGCTGATCTTCAAGGGCAGCGCCAAGGTTCTCTCCGAAGGTCAAGAATACTATGTGAAAGCAGGAGACATCGTGTGCACCCGGGCCGGCGATGAGCATGATGTGCTCGAGGTGTATGCGGACCTGGAGGCCTTCTGGTTCGAAGACGCCACTCCGCCGGGAGGGCGCACCGGGCACCTGCACAAGACCCCCTCCCTCGCGCGGGGGCATCCGGTTCCCCACAAGCCGCCGCCCGAGGATTTTCCCGCATGAAGAAACCACTCGAGTGCATCCAAATCGGGGTCGGAGGCTGGGGGGAGCATTGGTGTACCGAGGTCCTGCCGCGTCTCGGCGCGCTGGGTCTCGCCAAAACGGTCGCGGCGGTGGACATCAACCCGGATGTCCTGCCGCGCGCCAAGGACACTCTGGGCCTTTCCGATAATCAACTCCACACCAGCGCCGAGGAGGCGCTCTCCAAGCACAAGGCCGACTTTATCACCATCGTGGTTCCACCTTCGCAACATGAGAGGATGGTCGACCTGGCCCTTGAGCATGGTTGTCACATCCTATCCGAGAAGCCGATCGCCGAGAGCATGGAGGCCTGTTGCCGAATCCACCGGAAGGTGTTGAACGCCGGGCTTAAGATGGCGGTCACCATGAGCCACCGTTTCGACCAGGACAAGCAGTCGCTGGAGGCGGCGATCAAGAGCGGCGATTATGGACGCTTAAACTATCTGGTGCACCGCTTCACCCACAACTGCCGGGAGTACGGAAGCTGGGGAAAGTTTCGGCATGAGATCCCGGATGCCCTGCTGGTCGAAGGAACGGTCCACCACTTCGATATTCATCGCGCCCTTTCCGGATCGAACGCGATGTCGGTTTACGCGGTCACTTGGAACCCGCCTTGGGGAGAGTTCAGAGGCGACTCCACCGCTCTGATCACGATCGGAATGGAGAATGGAACCCGCTGCCTCTACGAAGGGGCGAAGGCCAACGCCTCCACTCTGAACGGCTGGGAGAACGATTACATCCGCGCCGAGTGCGAGCATGGAACGCTGGAGCTGGACCGTCGCATGCTCAGGGTTCTTCGCGGGGGTCCCTGGGAAGAACCGGTTTCGCATGCCCTGCCTCTCCTTGAGCGGCCCAGCTGGATGAACCCTTGGCTCGCGGAGATGTTCTGCGAGTGGCTCCTGGGCGGACCGGAACCTCCCAATTCCCTGGAAGACAATATCCAGTGCTGCGCGCTGCTCTTCGCCGCGATCCGTTCGGCGCACACCGGAGAGGTGGTGAATGTCCAGCGATTCCTCGCGGAGCACTAGCGGTCTTGGCCGACCTCCTCCAGAATCCCACTCACCCATGCGCCGCAGACTGCTCCTATCGCTCATGATTCTCGCGCCACTGCCCCTGGCGGCTCTCGCGGCCGACCAACCCCAGTGGGGTGAGCTCCATTCGCGCAATCAGGTCTCCAAGGAAACCGGACTCACCACCACCTTCAATCCGGAGACAGGCGAGAACATCCGCTGGTCGGTGGAACTCGGCACGAGCACTTACACCACCCCCATCATTGCCGGAGGAAGAGTGCTGATCGGGACCAACAACGAGGACCCGCGCGACCCGGAGCACCTTGGGGATCGCGGGATCCTCCTGTGTCTCGACGAAAAGGATGGATCGCTTCTTTGGCAGTTGGTCATCCCGAAGATCGCGGCCTATCAGGACTGGCCCAAAGTGGGACTGACCTCGGTTCCGACAGTCGAGGGGGACCGGATTTACCTGATCACCAATCGTTGCGAGGCGATGTGCCTGGACCTGCAGGGACAATCCAACGGAAACGATGGCCCCTTTGTTCAGGAAGGGGCCTACATGGCTCTCTCGGACGAGGGAACTCCGGTGGGCGAGAAAGACGCCGACATCCTGTGGGTGACCGATCTGATCGAGACCCTCGGGGTCCACCCGCATGATTCCACGCACGGCTCGATTCTGGTCCAGGACCAGTACCTCTATCTCTGCACCTCAAACGGGGTGGATGCCGGTCACAAGTTCATCCCGGCGCTGGAGGCTCCCAGCCTCGCGGCTCTGGACAAGGCCACCGGCAAGGTGCTCGCGGTGGATGGGGAGAACATGGGCCCGCGCACGGTCCACTGCACTTGGTCCTCGCCTTCCCTCGGAACGGCCAACGGACAACCTGTCCTCTGCTTCGGGGGCGGGGATGGGGTGGTCTATGGATTCAGGCCGCTGGATCCCGCAAAACCACCCACCGAAACCACAATCCTGCAACGTCTGTGGCGCTTCGACTGCGACCCCGAGGCTCCCAAAGAGAATGTTCATCAATACAAGGGCAACCTCAAGGTCAGCCCCAGCAACATCACCGGGATGCCGGTCTTTGTGGATGGCCGTGTGTATGTCGAGGCGGGAGGCGACTTGTGGCACGGCAAGACCGAGGCTTGGCTGAAATGCATTGATGCCGGCCGGAGCGGAACGGTCACCGATACCGCGCTGGTCTGGTCCTATCCCCTCGAAAAACACTGCATGTCCACCCCGGCGGTGACCGAGGAGTTGGTGTTCATCGGAGACTGCGGACGTCACATGCACTGTGTGGAACGGAAAACGGGACAAGGCTGTTGGAAGCTGGACACCGAGGGGGAAATCTGGGGATCCCCGCTCGTGGCGGACGGCAAGGTCACCATCGGGACTCTGAGCGGCGAGCTCTGGGTTTTCTCCGCCAAGCGGGAGCTCGAAGTCCTCGCGCGAATCGACATGAAGTCTCCGATTCACGCCACCCCCAGCGCCGCAAATGGGGTCCTCTATGTGGCGACGATGAACCGGTTGTACGCCATTTCCTCAAAGAGCGTTGCGGATTAGTCCACGCGGCCTACTCCTGGATCATCGGCTTCAGGACTTCCATCGCCCGGTCGGCCTCCCTGGCGACCGCATCGAGGAAAACCGGGAGAACGCGGATCGAGCGCCAGGCCAGAAGATCCTCCGGGACTTCGACATCTTCTCGCACGGGGAGCTGGCGCGAGGGGGAAAAGGCCATGCGCCTTTCCACCTCCGGATCAAGCAGCGCCTCCACAAACTCCCGCGCGGCTTCCGGGTGCGGACACTTGGCGAGAATCGCCACCGTGTTCGGGATCAGCAGGGTCCCCTCCCCTTCCGAATCAAACGGAACCGCATCGATGGGGCGCCCCTCCAGCTTCATCCGGAAGACATCATCGGTGTCCGTGAGCCCAAGCGGAAAGGCCCCTTCCGCCACCAGGCGCGCGACTTCCCCATTGCTCCGCACAATCCGAAACCGCTCTTTCCAGCGAGCCATCAGCGAGGTGAACGGGGGTTCTCCCATCCGCGCCAAAAGGGCCGCGCAGTGGGTCCCGGTAGTGCCGAACATCGGGTTCGCCCAGATCACTCGCCCCTTCCACTCCTCGCCAAGCAATGCGGTGACCGACCGCGGAACCTTCGCGGCCTCGACCAAGCTTGGATTGAAAGCCAGAACACGGGCGCGCGCCGAAAGCCCGGTCCAAAAGCCTTCCGGGTCCTTGAAGCGCTCCGGAATCTGTTTGGACATCCTCGGCCGGTAACTGTCCAGAAGTCCCTTTTCCTTTAGGAGCAAGGTTCTTGAGAACTCTCCGTTCCAAAAGACATCCGCCCGAGGTCTCGACGCCTCCTGGATCAGTCTCAGGTACAACCCGGTGGTCTTGGTCGCCTCGGAGTCAAAGACAGGAAGGACATCCAGCCCGGTTTGTTGCTCGATCCACGAGAAGATCTCCGTGGACAGGACCTCATCCACCGAGGTGTACACCACAACCTGTCGGGGATCCTGGCCCCAGGTCGGGCGCGGCGACAAGCACATGGCGACAGTCACGACAACCCAGCAAACGGATCGCCTCTGGGTCATTCCCTACTCCTCCCAAGCTTCGTCGGTGAGTCCGAGTCGGATCAGGGCTTCGGCCGCGGCTTCCCGAACCACCAAGCTCTTGTCCCCTCGATGCACTCGTTCGAGATCCTCCTCAATCTCGCGGCAGCCCAAGCGGCCGCACGCCTCGGCGGCATGGAATCGGACATCCTCGGAGGAATCCTCGAGCAGCGCCGCCACGCTCCCAATCCGGGGGAAGCAGCGGAGCTCAAGCCCCTCGGAGGGACGTTTCCAGTGGGACAGTTCCTCCAACGCTCGTGCCGCTTGGTCATCCGACACCCGGCGCACTCCCGATTTGGCGCGCAAATCCAGAATCGAAACCAGCTTTTCGATTCGTTCGGGTGAAGGTGACTGGCTGGCCGACCGCTCAACTCGTGCGGGGTCATGAACGAGTGTCTCCAGAGGGGTTTCCTGGCGGAGATAACACCCACCCAGGAGGGCAAGAAGGAGACATGGAATCACCTTCGCGGGCAGCTCGGGGGCGTTTCCTGACAATTCCATCGCGCTGTGCTAGCTTCTTTCAATCCGTGGAGGAACGCCTTCATTGTGGTGAAGGCGATCAGTATTTCAAGGTCGAAGCGGTCGGGGAAGGGGTGTCCGTTGCACGGTGAATCCGAGGCGGTGAGGCGTTACTTCACTCACTTCCTTCCCCAATACGCCGGAAAGCAGTGGGTGGAGGGCTTGGCCGCGGTCTCGGCCCTGATCGGCTTCCGCGTGGATGGTCCCGACTCCACTCAAGCCTGGGCGATCCGACTCGAAAAGGGCTGTGTCACGGAGATTCTCCCCGGCAGCGACAGCCGCCCCGAGGTCTCGTACCAGGTGAGCGAGGAGACCTTCCTGCAGGTGTCCGGAGGGACCTTGCGCGCGGAAGAGGCTTTTCTGCGGGGGCGAGTGAAGATTCAGGGTGGCCTCCTCAAAGGGCTGAAGCTCGCCGCGCTCCTCCAGAAGTTCTTCCGGGATCACCCTTATCCCGTGGCCGCGCTCCATCAGATCGACATGCGCGAGGGCCGGCCCGCGCCGGAGCTCGACACCGCGGGCGTGGTGGAGGAGATCGGAGCCGTGGAGGCGTCCGGACGCTCGATTCCACTCCGATTGGTTTACCCGGAACGGGGAGCGGCGGAGCGGAAGATCCTGCTCGCGCCCCCGCACCCGCTCTTGGGAGCCACGGTGGACAACCCCACACTCCGCTCGCTTTCGCTGGATCTGGCGAGAGCCGGGATGTTCGCGGCGCGCTTCGGGTATTCGTTCGATGCGGCCACGACCGAGGCGGGGGCGGTGGAGACTTTTTGGAACACTTCAGACACGCTGAACCGCCTGGGGCTTCCCGACCTGCTCGCGGCATGGGACTGGCTTGCCGAGCAGCCGCCGAGGGGCTCAGGCGGGATGGCTTTGATTGGGTATTCGTATGGCGCGCAGCTCGCGCTGTGGGCCTTGGATCGCGCCGCCCCAGAGAGGTTTGTCCTGATGGCCCCGGTGGTTTCCCAGCTCGGTCCCGAGCGGCTTTCCGCGAAGGTTCCCACGCTCCTGGTGCATGGGGATGGGGACTTCGCCACCGCGAGCCATGAATTCGCCGCGATGGAAAAGGACCTGCCGCCCGGCTCAAGACGGGCTGAGCTCCGCGGAGCGGATCACTTCTTCCAGGGGTGCGGAGACTCCCTTTCCAAGGCAATCCTCCAGCACCTTACCGAGCGCTGATTCCATTGGTACCGGAAGCTCCCATGCGATGGCATCCCTCCCGTTGGCGGCTCTGGCGCTTGTTCTTGAACCCCAGACTGGGTCTTGGAATCCTGGTGCTGATACTCCTACTTATGGCGGGCTTCCCGCGCCTGGTGTCGGACAACTCGATTGACCGCTGGCTCCGCTACTCGGAAAGCGAGCGCGCCGACCGAACGCTATTCCGGAAAGCCTTCGGCTCGGATGATTTCATCCTGGTCGCGCTGGAGGAGGCAGCGACGGAGGAGGAGACCTCTCGCCCTCTCATCGCATCCCTCAAGTCGGTGCTCGAACAGAACCTGCCGGAAGCGGAGGTGGTGACCCCTTACGACCTGGAGTTCCGTGGGCAGGGGGGCCTGCCGCGGTCTCTCTCGCTCGGCTCCCCCACCCATTCGGAATCACCGGATTCACTCGGGACTTCGCTCCTGTTCAACCCCAAGAGTCACTCTCTTGGGGTCTTGCTCTTCCCGGAGAGGGAGCGCTTCGAGCGGGTCGAGGTGGAGGTTGTCCGAGAGGTTGTCGAGAGAATGCTCGCGGGTCGAACCTGGCATCTCGCGGGCCCTTCGGTATTCAATGAAGCTTTGTCGAAACTTGGGGAATCCAACGAACGTCGCCTGTATCCGTTTGTGGGCGCGCTCCTGGTGATCGCGGTCGCGGTTGTGTTCCGGTCGCTCTGGCTGGGGCTCCTTGCCTCGCTGTCGGTCCTTCTGTGCGTGCTGGGGACTTATGGGCTTGCGGGGCTTGCGGGAATCCGGATCGACTTGGTTTCCGGTTCGCTCCCTCCGCTCCTGATGGTCATCTGCCTGACCTCGGCGATCCACTTGCTCAAGGCCTGGCAACGTTTGGGGGGGAGCGCGCGAAGGAATGCCCTTCCGCGAGCGCTCAGGGAAACCTCCGTGCCCTCGTTCCTCGCGGCGGTCACCACGGCGGTGGGGTTCGGGTCCTTCGCGGGGAGCGATATCCCGGCGCTCTCGGGTATGGGAATCCTCGCGCCGTTCGGAGTGGTGTTAGGGTGGCTTGTGGTCTATTCCCTTCCCTCTCTGTCGCTTCGGTTCCCCGGCTTCCAGGCCCCCGCGCTCCGAGAGCGCGAAAAAGTGCAAGTCCGGGTCAGGCAGCTCGATCCGGTCACCCTGCGCCGGAGGGACCATCGCGCGCGCCTTACTCTTGTCTGTGCCTTCCTCTTGGTCGCGCCGGTGGGAATGCTCTGCGGGCGTCTCTCCTTTGAATCCAATCCCCTTCTCTTCTTCAAGGAGAGTCACCCCCTTCCGACCGCGTACCGGACCATCGAATCTCATCTGATCGGACTATCCCCCATCGAGGCGGCGATTCATCGAAAGGGATTTGACATGCCCGTCCTGCTTAAGGCCGAGGACCGTCTCCGCGCCCTTCCGGAGGTTGTCCGGGTCTTTGGCGCGCCGGACCTCGCGGGCCCGATCTTGAGGGGAGCTGCTCCACCGCTCTCGGCTCAGGCTTCGGAGCATCCCCTGACCGAAAAATACGTGGACAACGAGGGCGATTATTTGCGGCTGACCGTGTTCGCGAAGACCCTTGGGAGCTCCGCTTACACCGACCTCTTGGAGCGGGTGGATCGAATCCTTGACGAAGAGCTGGGGGAAGGATCGATTGCCGCCCTCACCGGCGTGGTCCCGACCGTGGTGCGCGCGCAGGATTATTTGTTGCGCTCCCAATTCCAGGGTCTGGGAACAGCGAGCCTGGTCATCTTTCTGCTCACCCTCGTCGGACTCAGGTCGATCGGCTCCACGCTGATTTTCATGATCCCCAATATCGCCCCGGTCCTGGTTCTCCTTGCGCTTCTCGCCCTGTTCGGGGTGTCGCTGGATGTCGGGACGATCATGGTGGCGAGTGTCACGCTCGGAATCGCGGTGGATGACAGTTATCATGTCCTGTGGGCCTTTGCGCGCGCGCGGCGCGCTGGCCTCGGGCGTTTCGCCTCGACCGACAAGGTCCGGGAGCGCCTCGGCGGGGCCATCTTCGGCGCGACCGCCGCCAACTCCGCGGGGTTTCTGGTGTTGTGCCTTTCAACCTTCCCACCGATGCGCAATTTCGGGATTCTGGTCACGGCGGGATTGTGGCTCGCGCTCCTGGCGGAGTGGCTGCTCATGCCCGCGCTGCTGGCGGTGTGGCGTCCGAGGCTTTCCGTGGTGGAGTGAGGGCCATGAACAACACGCTCATAAATCCCTCCATCCCAGAGCTCATGCAGCTCCATTTCGATCCCAAGTGGGGCGCGCCATTCTGGCTGGATCGTCGCGGATCACTCGGATTCGATCCGCGACGGGAGGTCATGAGCGAGGGGGACCTTTTCCGGTTCGGGCCCTTTCCGGAAGAGGAGATCCGTCACGGCCCCTCGCTCCGGTTTGTCCCCCGGCGCTTTCATGAAGAGGTCTGCAATCTGGTCTTGTCTGAAACGGGTGGGGCCACGGGACACCCGAAGCGTGTCTATTTCAGCCAAGACGAATTCCGCGCCGGATTCATCGACCCCTTTGTTTTGGTTGCCAAGCAGCTGGGTTGGCCGACGGGGGCGCGCTGGCTCTTTGTCGGACCGACCGGACCCCACATCATCGGGCAGGTGCTTGATCCGATTTGCCGGGAGCTCGGATCCCCGCCTCCCTTTCGGGTCGACTTCGATCCCCGCTGGGCAAGGAAGCTGGTGGAAGGATCGGTGGCCCGGGAGCGCTATCTTGAACACATTGTCGCTCAGGCCATGGACATCCTGGAGCGCGAGGAGGTGGGGGTCTTGTTCGCCACCCCCCCCACGCTCAAGCGTCTCGCCGAACGGATGACGGACGAGGCTCGAGCGCAAGTCCGAGGGGTCCACTATGGCGGAACCGCGGTTTCCCCCGAGGAGCGCCGGGCGTTCGAGGAGGAGGCTTTTCCAAAAGCGGTTCACCTTTCCGGATATGGGAACAGCTTGGTGGGGGTGGCTTTTGAGGCGGACCCACGCCGAGAAGGCCCGCTGCGGTACTACCCTTCCGCGCCCAGGCACCGCTTGCGCGTTGTGGCCCTGGAGGGAGGAAGCCGGGAGGAGCGACTGAGGGCAGCTGTCCCACCGGGCGAGTCCGGCCAGGTGGTTGTGAGTCGCCTGGATCGAACCTGTTTCATCCCCAACCTCTTTGAGCGTGACCGGGCCGAGCCGGTCGCTCCGAGCGAAGCGGCCAAGGCGCTTGGCTGGGACTTTCCTGGCATTCACAACCCCCACCCGCTATCCTTAGGAGATTCCGCTCCCTCGGGACTGTATTGATGTCGCGCTTCCGCTCCGTGGCCCTATTCGTGGCGGCATTGGCCGTTGCAGCCTCCCCTGTTATCGCTCTTGGGGAGGGATCCGGGGACTCCGCGCTCGATCTGGTCCTCCTTTGCCGAGATCAGTTTCACAAGGAGGGGCTTGCCGATTCCCACCTGCGTGTTCCTCGCTCCGCGCCGTGGCTTGCACTCCGCGAGGGGGATATCCGGGGCTTGGAGGGTCATCTCGCGGAGGGAAACCTGGACGACGAGGACCTTCCGGCCTGGATTCGGGAGTGGAGCGCGCACGCCGGGCGTTCCGCGCGGAAGCTCGCCGACCGTCTCACCCCGGAGGGGCGCGCGGCGCTCCGCGAGAGGATGGGGCCTCTCCATCATCAGGGGGATTTCGCGCGGGAGATCCTCTCGGCTTACCTCAACCTCGGGGAACGCGAGGCGCGCCGTTTCCGGTCACTTCCGGCAGGGGACCGTCGCGAATGGGTCGAGAAGACGCTCGATGAGCTGGAGCCTTCGATCAAGACCAAGGGCAGATTCGCGAGAAAGATCGCGCTCGCTCCCCTCTCCCCGTTCGTGTATGGCTGGATGGGACAGCATATCCTTCGCGAGTACTATGGACCCAAGACACCGGAATTCGAGCAATACATCGTTTACTCCCCGGCGTTGAAATCACTTGCGGGCGACCCAAAGTCGGACCGCTTGGAGTCGCTGCTCTCCCGCTACTCTCCGATCATTGTCCAGGAGATTCCGAAGGAACCGGACTACCCTCCCACCGATGACCTGATCGGGCGGCTTGTGTGGAGGAAAGGTCCGGAGGGGGGGGTGGTCCTCGAGCCGGATGTACGACGTCCGGCGGTCTACGCTTACGCGCAACGTCGGCGGATCGGGGGCGAGGATCTGATCCAACTGATCTACACCCATTGGTACGCTGAACACCCGCCGCTCAAGTTCGCGGATGCCGAGGCGGGGAAGCTGGAGGGGCTGACTATCCGGATCACGCTGGACACCCGGAAGCGCCCGCTGGTTTACGAAACCATTTATGATTGCGGGTGCTATCACCGGATGTATGTCAGCCGCCGCCTGGAGACCCTCGCGCGCGAGAGATTCGGCGAGCCGCTTTCCGGCAAGACCTTTTCGATTGAAAAGAAGACCCGGTTCAAGATTGATCTGGTGGTGTTGGATGCGCTCCGAGACCCGGAACCGGGCGAGCATCCGATCCTGTTCTGCTGGGCGGCCTACCATCTCCCGGGAAAGATTGCGCTGGGTCGGGTTGAGGAGTTTGCGAAGGGGAAACGGCTTGGAGAAAAGCGGTATGCGCTCTTGCCATACGCGGAACTCGAAAACTCGGAATGGAACGGGATCTCACTTGGGGTCTTCAATCCTCAGGGCCTGATCTGGGGTGGCGGGCGAAGGGAGGGCTTGCTGCTCTCGCCCAGCGGGATTTATTACGCCGGGCATCCTCGTCAGCGTGGAACTCAGATGATCCATTTCGATCAAGAAGATTTCGAGGATCCGAACCTCTTCACCGAGCATCTTCGTTGGCCCGGAATTCCCAAGGAGTGAAGACCACCGCCCATGTTCAATCGACTTGTTTACCTGCTCCTTTTCACCTTCTTTGCCTTCTCATCGCTTTCCGTGTACGGGCAGCAGAACCGGGTCTGGCCGGACGATGAAAAGAGGGGAACGAAACGAAAGCCCGCCGCCGTGCAGAAGTCTCCAGCGAATGTCGAGGAAGGCTCCCATACGCCGGAGGCTCGCCTTCAGAAGGCGGTGCGCCATTTTGACGAAAACGCCCTTGCGGTCCTGACCGAGGAACTGTCCGCGAATACCTTCGGGGAGGCCGAGTATAAGGTCGAACTTCTGCTCGCGAAATGCCATCTCGCGCGCTGTGATCTGAGGCGCTTCATGCGCAAAACTTATGACCTGGAGAAGAAACAGGACAAGGAATATCGCAAAGAGGAGGCGGAGCTGGCCGAGGCGGGGCTTGTCCACGCTCAACGCGCGCTGGAGCTCGATCCCCGCTCCTCCGAGGCGCATCGGGTTGCCGGGGAGCTCTATATCCACGAGATCACCGGACCGATCGCGGGCTTCCGCTTTGGTCCGAAGGGCCGGACCGAGATCGAAAAGGCGATAGAATTGGACCCCAAGAACCCGGAGGCGCGTCGGGCCATCGGCCTCATGTATCTCTACAACCCCGCCATCAACGGCGGCGATCCGAAGAAGGCCGCCGAAACCTTCGACTCCGTGGTGAAGATGGGCGGGGATGACCGGGCGTATGTGCTCGCCGGACGGGCGTACCTCAAGCTCGAGAACCTCTCCACCGCCAAGGAGCGCTTCGCGGCGGCGCTAAAGGCCAATCCGAAGAATGTGGAGGCCAAGGAGCTCTTGAAGCAGATGGAGGGAGGCAGGTGAGGCAGGCTCGGAGGGGGAACGTTGGAGCGGCGCGCTCCGTCGCGTCCCGTTGCCGCGTAAGGATAGCCACGACTGAGCGTGGCCCTCCAATCAGCGACAACATGGCGCCCCTGTTCCTAATAGATCGACCAATTCTCCACGGATGAGGTGTATTGTTGGAGATACGTGTAGGAGAGGTCGTCGAAATAGATGAACTGGGAATGTCCATCAATCTGAGTGGTGATGATGCCGAAGCGATCGTAAAGGCCGCCCGCCTGCTTGTCTTGCGGGTCCAGGTTGACCGCCGCTTCTTCGTCATCAAGGAATAGAGATATCCGCCCGCTACCGGTTCCCCCGCTGGGATCGTAGAAAAGCTTCCAGTTATGAGTCGCGCCGTTGGGGAGGATGTGCGGACCGCTCGGCGGGATTTCTTGCCCAAGTTCGATCATCCGGAAAACCGGTCGAAAATAGAAACCCTCGCTGCTCGGTCCTTCGACCATGATTCCCAAGAAGCTCTGAGGGAGGGCGCTGGCGTCTGTCCCCGCCTCGCGGCTCAGGGTTGAATGGAACCACCCAATCAATGTGGTGCTGTCCGAGACCACTTGCCGGAAATTGACAGTCCCCGAGGCCATCAAGGGATGGTCGCTGCTCAAGAGATTGAGACGGTCCGCGTAGTGGGCCATTCGGTCCTCGAAATGCCAGTCGCCCCGGAAAACCACGCCGCCCATCTCGCCAGGCGCGGCGCCCGCATGGTTGGTCGGACTGAACCCGAAGTCGAACCGGGGGCGGATCACACAGTCGGTGTAAGAACGCCGATTCTGGAAGCCCTCCCATCCGGGGTCGGAGGCAAAACCCTCCGTGACCCCCTGAATGGTTAAGTCGTCCAGCCACACCTCGGTCCCGTTGTCGTTGGACTTCATCACGGGCAGCAGGCCGAAGCGATTGAACACCGCTCCGTCCGCCTTGTGGCCGGGATCGAGGTCGCAGATCAAGGTTTCGGAGCCAAACACAAGGGTTACCCTTCCGCCTCCGCCATTTCCGTTAGGGTCGTAAGTCAAGTTCCAGGAGTAGACCGTTGGACCGATGGGAAGGGTTGCCGCGGAGGTTCCCCCCGCGCGCCAAAGCTGGGTGGCGTACTCAGCGTAAAGGAAGAACGTGTTGCTTCCCCTGCCGTTGAGGCGCATAGCCAAGGAGTTGGGGGTCCGCCAACCGCGCGAATTCGCCGCGTTGAAGAAGCCGACCAGAAACTGGCCGGTGTTCCCGGTGTCCGGCATGATGAGCTTTCCCGAAGCGGAGATGGAATCGTTCAAGGTCAGCTCCGGGATCACCTTGCCGTAATAGGCCAGATCCGCCGCGGGCTGGATGAAACCTCCCATTTCGCCCGGCGCCCCGCCCGCGTGATTTGTGCTCGCGCTATAGCCGAAATCTTGAACAGTCGTCCGGCAGGCGGGGTCCGTGGCGCGGTTGTGAAGCCCCTCCCAGTTCGGGTCCGTGTCGAAATGCTCCTCGCGCTGGATCGCAGTGAGGATGGGAGGAGTGGGCGTTGGAGTCGGAAAGGGAACCGGGGTGGGAACCACGATCCCAGACTCGACCGTGTACTCAAGGTCATCAAACCAAAAGTTGCAGCCGTGGTCGCTGCTCTCCCCCAAGGTGAACAACCCGAATCGGTTCAGCGCGAGGGTATCCCGAACGCCGGGGTCAAGAGTGACACTCACCGCGGCGCCGCCGTCGATGGACATCGCCCAAGTTCCCTGCCCCCCCGCTCCGTTGGGATCAAAGGTCAACTCACATTGAAATGGGACCCCGTAGGTCACTTGTCCGACCAAGGCTTCCACGCCGCTTCCGTTGCCGTTGGCGCGGACATAGACATTGTTGTCATCGATTCGGAACATCAAGGCGCTGGGCGGATAACCGGCAGTCCAGTTGGAATCGAAATAACCGAAGGAGGGGTTCCCGGCATTTTCGATCATCAGGGTGGCCGAGAAGGTGATCGTATCGACGGTCGGATCAAGCGCCCCGATGTATGAGTCGGCGAGCCAAGCCGGGGCGCCGCGCTCGATGTAGCCCCCACCCTCGCCCGAGGCTGTTCCGCCCGCGTTTGTTGTGGAAGCGCTCACCCCGAAGGATTGGGGTGGGGTCTGGTTCCCGACTCCCTCCCAGGCTGGGATTGCGGAAAACGACTCGATTCTCTGCTCGGTGGCCCCGAAAGCGGAGGAGGCAAGGACGGACAGGATGAGGACAACCGCGCCCGGCGTTCGAGACATGACCCTGGCTCCCAACGGGTGCTGGATAGATCTGCAAGCACTCACCCGGATCTTCCCGCCCAAGGGCGCGCGGCCCCTCAGAGATCCTCCCGATGATGATCCTCAGGCTCATCTCGGATGTCAAGAAGATTCTTCCGAAGTTCGTGGTTCAATTCCATAACCGTAAACTTGAGAGTCTCCAAGCCAGGTGGGTGGGCGGAATCCCGTAAGGAATGGCCAAGTTCCGCTCGGCTAAGGGATGGTTGCCGCCGATCCGATAACCCAAGACACCATGATCGCAAGGGAAAAGAAGTCAGCGTTCGCGCTTGCGGGGGCGATGGTTGTGGCGCTCTGGGCGGTTTTTCCCGCCGAGACCCGCGAGGTGCGGGTCCGCATGGTCGCCACCGCGTACTGCGGCTGCTCCGAGTGTTGCGGATGGGAGCGCGGAAGTTGGAAGTTCCTCAAATTGGATCAGTGGAATCGCTATGTCGCGACCGGCCCACGCGCCGGAAGGACCTACGACGGAAGGACCGCCTCCGGCGAGAGGCCGAGGGAGCCGCAGCCGGGCCTCTTCTCGCTGGATACCCTCCAGCGCCCCTGGATGGCCCCTCCGAGGATTCTCTTCCCCTGGAAGATCCCTTCACGCATGGGAACCATCGCGGCGGACACGCGGTATTATCCGATCGGCACGGTGATGTATGTCCCCGGCTATGGGTGGGGGACCGTTCAGGATCGCGGCTCGGCGATCAAAGGCCCGAATCGGATCGATGTCTTCATGAAGTCGCACTCGGATGCCCTGGAGTGGGGGCGGCGCGAGGTGGAGGTTGTGGTTCAAGAACCTTGAGTGTGTACCGCCCGGTGAGGGTTCAGGGACTCACCACCACCAGTGGGGGGGACTCGATCTCCGGTAGCGAAATCGTGGTCTCGGCGGGTTTCGGATCGTCCGGCTTCCAGGGGTCCGCGTTCCGAAGCGGATCTTGATCCAGATCCCAAAGGTCTTCCTCCACCGGGGGAGCCGACGGGAGCTCTTCGGCGGGTTTCTCCTCGTGAAGCCGTGGAGGCTGCTTCTCCACCGTTGACTGCGCGGGAGCCGGCGGAGCGACCAGAGGAGTAGGCGGAACCGGTGGGCTGGGCGGCGCAGCTTCCCCTTTCGCCGGTTCCACTTCCATTGGGAGGTCCGCAAGGGAGGGCATTGTGGACACCGACATGGCCTGCGTGGTCGGAGGAACTGACAGACTCAGGCCACCGTCGGCCCCGCTCCAGTCCGGCCTTGCCAGGGTCGCTTTCCAATACCCGATGCACTCGCTGCCGGAATAAACCGACTGTTCCAGGTCGATCATCGGCCAGGAGGACAGGGTGGCGAGCGGCACGCGAAGCGGAGAGGTTGGAGACAGCTTCGAGCGCTGGTGGTAGGTCGGCGCGAGCGAGACCTTTCGACCCTGCTCATACACCTGGCTGAACACCCGGAAGCGTCGCGCTTCTTTCGGCATCCCAAAGAGGCGGGATTCGAGCTGAAATCCCCGCCCTGAGATTGAGGGCGCCCAAGAGGCGCTCGCCACCAGCCTGGGAGTGACGGTAATCGGTAGGCCCACATCCTGAAACAGGGCGATAAAGAAGGTTCCCTCTGCGGATTCGGATGGCCCCAGGATTCCCTCCCAGAGCACCAACTCCAGGGTGCGCGCCCCGCCTTGGGGAGCGGCGAGGGTCATTCCCTGGAAGGGATTGTCCGCCACCACGAAAACCGACACCGGTTTCCGGATGGATTCGACACACAGCCACGGATCACGGAGCTCCGCCGGGGCGACTGCCATGTCATCCGCGGAGAAGTCGGCATCCAGACGGCGAATCCCATCCTGGAGCGGAAGGTGATAGCGGCAAGGGGACAGACCCCCGCCCCAGGGGAGAACCACCGAATAGCGGGTCGCGCGCGGAAGGGGTCCCGCGTTGGTGACCCGATAGTCCACGACAAGCTGCGCCCCATCGGGCAGAAGTCGGATGCGCTTGTCCAATCGGAACCAATCCCCATCCGGACTGGGGAAGCGATACCTCTGCACAATCAACCCCGAGCCATCGCGCTCCGAATGGACCTCGGTTGTGGCCGAAGCGATCTCCACGGATTGCCCATTCAACCGGTCAATCAGAGAGAGGCCCCCCTCTCCGATGAGAGGGAGATTGAGCGGGCGATACCGGATCGAGCCGGGGAGGTGGTGGCGCGCGCTGGAGAAATCAATCTCCAGTTCCTGGTTGCGGAGGCGAAACCAAGTAGACTGGGCATCCGTGGATGCGAACTCGAACGTCTCGGTGGGCCGGGCTTGAGCGTCCGAAAGGGGAACCCAACCGGATAAGACAAGGGCCATGCCGATCGGGAAGAGCCCGCGAACACGGCTCCAGCGTGTCAGAAAACTCGTTGCGCCCATTGTTCCCCTCCGCCCCTTTTCTACCGGCGGTCCGCCGGACTGGCCCCATCCCAGGGCGACATCATCCCCTTCAGGTATCGGCCAGAATGGGCCGGAATTAAGGTTGGAACGTTCATTCAAGAGCCGATTCTCGGTTGCGCGCCCGGCTAGCCTCCACTATCTTAGGGCCACTTCCCCCGTTGGAGGCTCAGCCATGCGCACGGTCATCCCCTCTCTCTTCCTGATCGCGACCCTGCTCCTTTTTGATGCCGAGTCCGCAATCTCCGCCGATGCCCGGCGACCGAATATTGTCCTGATCATGACCGACGACCAGGGGTATGGAGACTTCGGGTTCACGGGAAACCCGGTCATCGGAACCCCCAACTTGGATCGTCTTGCGGGGGAAGCGGTTTTCCTGACCAACTTCTATGTCTCGCCGGTCTGCACCCCCACCCGGGCCTGCTTGATGACCGGGCGGTACAACTATCGGACCCGCGCCATCGACACCTACCGTGGGCGGGCGATGATGGACCCGGAAGAGATCACGATCGCGGAAATCCTCAGGTCGTCGGGATACAAGACCGGTATCTTCGGCAAGTGGCACCTGGGTGATTGCTTCCCGATGCGGGCGATGGATCAGGGGTTTGAGGAGTCCCTGGTGCTGCGCGGTGGGGGCCTCAGGCAACCCTCCGACCCGCCGGAGAGTGGTGGCTATTTCGACCCGATCCTGTTCCGGAACGGCGAGCCGGTTCAGACCAAGGGTTACTGCACGGATATCTTCACGGATGCCGCGCTGGAGTTTGTCGAGAAGAACCGGGAGCAACCGTTCTTCCTGTATCTCCCCTACAACTGCCCCCACACTCCCCTCCTTCTCCCGGATGAGTATTACAACCGCTATAAGGGGAAGGACCTTTCTCCGGCCCGCTTTCCCGCGACCGGGTATCCGATAGGGGAAGAATATGACCCGGATGTCACCGCCAAAGTTTATGGCATGGTGACGAATATCGACGACAACATCGGTCGGATGCTCGCCAAGCTCGATGAGCTCCACCTGGCCGAGAACACGGTGGTGGTTTTTCTCACCGATAACGGTCCGCAGCAAACCCGCTACAAGGCGGGATTCCGGGGTCACAAGGCCAGTGTGTACGAGGGCGGGATTCATGTGCCTTGCCTTGTGCGCTGGAAGGGGAAGTTGGAGTCCGGCAAGAAGGTGGACACGCCGCTCGCACACATCGATATGACTCCGACCTTGCTGGAAGTGGCTGGGGTGAGGCGTGACGGGTTGAACCTGGATGGGCGCAGTTTTGTCTCCCTGCTTGTGGGAGGACTTGCGGCATGGGATGAGCGGACCTTGTTTTTCCAATGGCATCGTGGAGACAAGGCGGAGCTATACCGCGCCTTCGCGGCACGGGGACCGCGCTATAAGTTGGTTCAAGCCGAGGGCACGGCGCATCTGTCCGCGCAGTCCCCTGACTGGAAGCCGAAGTTCGAGCTCTTCGACCTGCTTGAAGACCCTTACGAAACCAAGGATCTGGCGGCGGAGAAGCCGGAAATTGCGGAGAGTCTCAAGAAGGAATATGAGGCTTGGTTCCAGGATGTGAGCGCCACGCGCGGGTACGATCCCCCGCGGATTGTGGTTGGAGATCCGCGTGCGAAGGTGGTGAACCTCACGCGCCAGGACTGGAGGGGGTCCGCCAGCGACTCTCAAGCGGAGGCGCTGGGTTGGTGGGAATTGCGGGTGACGGATCCGGGTCCCTACAAGGTGACCCTGCTGTTCGACAAGCTGCCGGGGGCGCGCACGTTGCATCTCAGTTTCGGAGGATCTCCGATTGCTCAGGATCTCACCGAAGGGGTGGAGACGCACACCTTTGAGCAGGTGGCTCTCAATCCGGGTGACGGGAACCTGGAGGCATGGACCCAAGAGGGTGACCGAAGATTCGGAGTGAAATACATCGATCTGGAGATGCGATAGGAGGACATAATGCATAGGATGTGGATTCTCTTAATCGGGTTGTGGATTGGAACATCGGCGCGCAGCGAGTTGGTTTCCAAGGCAGTGGAATACAAACAGGGCGACACAGTGCTGGAGGGGTATTTGGTCTATGACGACGCCAAGGCGGAGAAGCGCCCCGGGGTGTTGGTGGTCCATGAGTGGTGGGGCTTGAATGACTATGCCAAACACCGCGCGGATGAACTTGCCAAGCTGGGATATGTGGCCTTCGCGGTGGACATGTACGGGAAAGGGGTGCTCGCCAAAACGCGTGAGGAAGCGGGCAAGCTCGCGGGCGAGATTCGCGGTAAGCCGATCATGCGCGAACGCGCCCGGGCCGGATTCGATGTGCTCGCCGCGCACGAACTGGTGGATCCCAAGGCCATTGCGGCCATCGGCTACTGCTTCGGGGGAACCACGGTCCTTGAGTTGGCCTACAGTGGCGCGCCGCTGGCCGGGGTGGTCAGCTTCCACGGCGGCATCACCGCGCCGAAGCCGGAGGACGACAAGGGGATCCAAGCCAAGATCCTGGTGTGCCATGGGGCGGATGATCCGCATGTGCCCGACGAGCAAGTTCAAGCCTTTGTGGACGCCATGCGCCGAGTGGGAGCGGACTGGCAACTGATCGCCTATGGCGGGGCTGTTCACACCTTCACCAACCCCGCCGCCGGAAACAACAAGTCCGGCGGATCAGCCTATGACGAAAAGGCCGACAAGCGGTCCTGGGAGCACATGCTGGACTTCTTCGCGGAGATTCTGAAAAGCGACGGCTGAGACCTCGGCGCTTCGATTTTGGGGAATGGGTCAGCTCCCTTAATCACCTAATCAGGATCGTCTATAATCCAATCCAGCGTCACCCACCGAAAGCGGAGGACAGCCATGAACGGTCGCGAGCGAGTGCTCGGCATGATCGAAGGACAGGAAACGGACTCGCTCCCCTTCATGCCCATCACCATGATGTTCGCGGCGGACCGCGCGGGGGTCCTGTATGGGGACTACGCCCGCGACCACCGGGTCCTGGTGGAGGCGCAGCTCCGGGTGGCCGAGGAATTCGACATCGATCATGTCTCCGCGATCTCCGACCCGGCGCGGGAAGCGGCGGATTGCGGGGCGACGGTGGCCTATTTCCCAAATCAACCTCCGGCCATCGATGAGGCCAACGCCCTGCTCGCCGACAAGACCGTCTTGACGCGCCTCAAGGCCCCGGCTCCGGGTTTCGGCGCGCGGATGCGGGATCGGGTCGAGGCTGTGGCGCTCTTCAAGGAGAGGGTCGGCGGCGAGAAGGCCATCGAGGGCTGGGTGGAGGGGCCTTGCGCCGAGGCGGCGGACCTCCGCGGTATCAACACCTTGCTGCTGGATTTCTACGACGACCCCGGCTTTGTGCGCGACCTTTTCGAGTTTGTGATCGAGATGGAGCTCGACTTCGCCAAGGCGCAGATCGACGCGGGGGCCGACTTGATCGGGGTTGGGGACGCCGCCGCCTCGCTGGTCAGCAAGACCTTCTATGAAGATCTGATCTGGCCCTTTGAGAAACGTCTGGTGTCCGGAATCCACGCGCTCGGTGGACGAGTGCGGCTCCACATCTGCGGCGACACGCGCCGTCACTACGAGGGCCTGGGGCGATTGGGTTGCGAGATTGTCGATTTGGATTGGATGAACCCGATTGGGGACGCCCGTAAGGCGGTCGGTCGAGACCAGGTGCTTCTCGGCAACATCGATCCGGTCGCGGTCCTCCGAAACTCCTTGCCCAGGGATGTCTATTGCGCCATCGAACAGTGCCATCGCCAAGCCGGACGGAGGTACATTGTGAGCGCGGGATGCGAGGTTCCGCGCGACACCCCACCGGAAAACATGGAGGCGATGCGCTATTACGCCCGCACCCATGGACCGTCTTGAGGGCTTCGATTTCGCGCGCCACAACGCGGAGGTCCGCGCGCTCTGGGATGCCTGGAACGCGGGGAAGCCGACGCGCGTCCCGGTCATCTTCGGGTTCAATTCTCGCTATTTCATGATCAATCCCGAAACCAACCCGCAAGGTCTCGATTTCCGAACCTATTCCGAGGACCCCGATCTGATGTTTGACACCCTCCTCGGGTTTGTCCGATGGAGACAGTTCAACATCTTGATGGACGCCGAACTGGGACTTCCCGAGAAATGGGAGCTGTGGGTCGATTTCCAGAATTATCACGAAGCGGCGTGGTTGGGTTGCCCGATTGAATACCGTGACGGACAGGTTCCGGACACCTCTCCGCTTTTCAAGGATCGCCCCGAGAAGGTCATGGAAAACGGCATCCCGGACCCGATGGGTGGGTTGCTCGCGCGCGGCCTGGAGTATTACGAACACTTCAAGGAGCGAGCCTCCCGCGAGGAGTTCCTGGGGAGGCCGATCGCGATCCCGCCTCCATTCACGGGAAGCGATGGAGTGATGACCGTGGCCTGCAACCTCTTCGGGCCGGAGTTTGTCTGCACGGAGATGGCTCGCGATCCCGACCGTATCCGGGTCCTCTTCGGATTCATCAACGACTGCACAGTCGCGCGCATGAGAGCCTGGCGCGCGCTCACCGGCGTGCCGGTTCCCCAGGATGGGTTCTGGTATGCCGACGACAGCATCGCCCTGATCTCGACCCGCATGTACCGCGAGCATGTCTTACCCCACCACCGTCGCGTGTATGCGGAATTCGGGACCGAGAAGGGGCGTTTCATCCACCTCTGCGGAAATGCCACACGGCACTTCAAGACCATTCAGGAAGAGCTCGGCATGGAGGGTTTCGACACCGGATATCCGGTGGACTTTGGCAGACTCCGACGGGAGCTTGGGCCGCGCGCCCGAATCTGGGGAGGCCCCAGGGTGGAGCTTCTCCGCGCGGGAACGGAATCCGAGGTGGTCGAGGAAACCCGCCGTATCCTTCGGTCCGGAATCCTCGATCAGGGTGGGCTGTTTGTCCTCCGCGAGGGGAACAACCTCGCACCGGGAACCCCGCATGCCAATCTGGAGGCGATGTACCGAACAGGGATAGAGGAGGGGCGCGCTCTGTCGCGTCCTGTGGAGGAGGGGCGCGCTCTGTCGCGTCCCGTGGAGGAGGGGCGCGCCCTGTCGCGTCCTGTCGAGGAGGGGCGCGCTCTGTCGCGTCCCGTGGAGGAGGGGCGCGCTCTGTCGCGTCCCGTGGAGGAGGGGCGCGCTCTGTCGCGTCCCGTGGAGGAGGGGCGCGCTCTGTCGCGTCCCGTGGAGGAGGGGCGCGCTCCCTCGCGTCCTGGACACGACGAAGCGTGTCCCTCCAAGCGCCATCTCTAGCTGCCCTTCAGGAGCTGCCCGCCCTCCACCGGGAGGAACACCCCGGTCACAAAATCCGAACGGCAGAAGAATTCAACGGCAAGCGCGACATCCATCGGGGTCCCTTCGCGCTTGACCAGCGTGTTCTCGACAATCGCCTTGCGGGTCTCCTCCGAATACTCCGGCGGGAACAGAACCGGGCCGGGGCCGATGGCGTTGACCTGAACCTGGGGGGCATACGCCTTGGCCAATCCCATGGTGAGCGAAACCAACGCCCCCTTGGAGACACAGTAGGGGAGCCTGCCGGTCCAGGGAGAGAGCCAGCTGATGTCCGCGATGTTCACAATCTTCCCGGATCCGGACTCCATCATCCTGGGACCGATCACCTGGGAGAGCCAAAAGGGTCCGAGGAGGTTGGCCTCCAGGGAGAAGTCCCAATCGGCTTCGGAAACCTCCCCGAGCGGGGCCTTGCCGTAGGTCGCGGCGGAATTGACCAGGACGGCGAGGTTCCCTTTCCAGTCGAGCGCCTCGCGCGCGGCGCGCTCCGCCTCCTCGCGGCGCGCCAGGTCCGCCTGAATCAGGGTCGCCTCCCGTCCAAGGCCGCGGATCTCCTCACGGACACCCTCCGCCTCCGCTTTCGAGGAGCGGTAGTGGACCACGATGTGGCATCCGAGGGACGCCAAATGCAGTGCGATCACCCGACCCACGCGCTTGGCGGAGCCGGTCACCAGCGCGACAGCGCCTACGAGGTTCATGCTTTTGCCTTCTCCCTGCTGTCTTGTCGTTTCAACCGGTCTGCTTGTAACATAACCAGGAAAAAGGCGGAACCGCCCTCCGCGCGAATCGATTTCAATCCGAAACTTCTGGAGTCTGTCTCATGCCGAATTGGCTATCGAAACTTCTCGGATCGAAGGAATCCCCCGCGCCCGTCGCGCCGGCCCCCCCATCCGGGGCCGCGGGCGAACCCGGGTACATCCCGCTGACCGCGCGTCCCCTCTCGGACCGCGCGGACTCACCCGCCATGCGCCGCCCGGAGGCCCCTCCATCGAGGAAGGTGGTCTCGGCCCCGGTGTTGGTGGATGAGGAGGAGATGTCCGGATGGAGCAGCGAAATTCGTATCAAGGCCCGCCCGGATCTTGGAATGGCCTCCTGCGTCTTTCTGGTGGATCGTCCGGTCCTCCAAGGGTACTCGACCTGGATTCCGACCGCTACTGACGCGACCGAATCCCCGTTGGCCGCCGAGCTCTTTCAAATCCCCGGCGTGGAATCGATCCTGATCCACGAGATGACCGTGACAGTCACCCGCCACCCCTCCGTTCATGGCCCGTGGGAGCCGATGGCGAAGGAGATCGGAGCCAAGATCCGCGCGCACCTGCTCTCCGGGCAGCCGGTTGTGAGCGAGGCCTTCCTTGCAAGCATCCCTCCCGAGGAGGAGATTTGGAGGCGGGTCCAGCAAGTGATCGATCTGGAGGTCAACCCGGGGGTGGCCGCGCATTCCGGAGTGATCACTCTGCTTGGGGTCAAGGGCAACACGGTCACCATCAGCATGGGAGGCGGCTGCCAGGGGTGCGCCGCCTCAACCATCACCTTGAAGGACGGGATTCATCGCGCCTTCCGGAGCGCGGTTCCGGAGCTTGGGGCGATCCTTGACGACACCGACCACGCCGCCGGAACGAATCCCTTCTTCAAAGAGCTTCCGGAGGGAATGCGATCCTATGCCTAAACTCCAAATCTTCCGGATTCGGATTGCAACCGGGGAGCAAGGACGGACCGATATCCCCGAATTCAAGATCAACGGCTTCAAGATTCCCTTTGACAATCCGCGGGGGGGTGTGGGACCGGGGGAGACCTTCGAGGCCGAGGGGGCCCCTCAGAGCTTCGCGCATAGCCTTCACCTGTGCGGGCCGACCGAGGGGACCTGGGTGATTCGGGAAACGACTTTGACATACAACCTCATGGGTGAGCCGCCATACACGATCCGTCTCGGAAGGGTCGTTTTGGATAGCGAGTCCGATCTCAACATCTGGCATGAACGCCAGCCGGTGGTCTTCGATGTCTGAAAGCCGTTGCGCGGGAGGCGTGGACCTGGGTTCGGACCCGACCGAGGGCATGCGCGCCGCGGACGATGCGGTTCGTTCGGGCGACCTGCAAGCCGCGCGCGAGAGCTACCGCGCCTTGCTCGCCCGGGCTCCGGGTAGCCTGGACGCGAGGGTCGCGTTGGACTATGTGGAGTACCGCCTGGGGGGAAAGCACTCGCGCTACCAGGGCCTGGAGCTCAACCCCTCAACCGAAACCCTTGACGCCAAGCAGAGGAACCTCGCCGTGTGGGAGGAAGAGGCCGCCAAAGGACGAGTTCGCCTCCAGTCCAGGCCAATCCATATCTTCCTGGAGCACACCACCCGCTGCAATTTCTACTGTCTGCATTGCAGCAAGGGATACGACGAATATGAGGCCCTCGACATGGATCAGGGGGCCTTGGAGAAGGTGTTCGAACCGCTCCTGCCGACCACCTTGGGCGCCTGCATCACCGGTTTCGGCGAGCCGACCATCAGCAAGGAATACCTCTATATCCTCCGTCGCCTCGCGGAGAATGGAGTCTCCCCGCACTTCAGCACGAACACCTCCACCCTGACCATCCCTCACCTGGACCTGCTCCTGCGAATCCATGCCGATGTGATTCTGTCTCTGGATGGGGCCACGCGCGAGACCTTCGAGACCATCCGAACCGGGGGAAAATGGGAGCATCTGCTCTACTCCCTGCACGCAATCCGCTGGATGCGCTCGATCCTTCCGAGCCGGGCGCGATTCAGCGTGACCTTCGTGGCGATGAAAATGAATGTCCATGAGCTCCCCGAAATGGTTCGGCTGGTGCATCGCTACGGGCTGGATTCGCTCAAGGTGCATGATTTCAATCCGATCGGCTCGGCTCACGAGCAAGCCCACCGTGTGGACGCGGGACAATCCTTGTGGGACGACGCCAAACGGGCGAACGCGATCTTCGACGAAGCCGAGAAGGCGGCTCGCGAGTTGGGAGTCGAAATTCACATCCCGCCCCGGTATGTCGAAAATTCGCCGGGACGAACGGATAGCCGCTGGCGGAAACTGCTGGCGACTCGCGGGTTTTTCCCGGCCCGTCGCCGGTTCCCGCAACCGTGCTTGCTTCCCTGGCGGGCCGCGCAGGTTCGAGTCAACGGGGTGGTGAGCCCGTGTTGCGTGAGCACGCGGGAGATGGGAAACCTCTCCAAGAAACCGTTCCTCGAGATCTGGAATGATAGGCCCTTTCGGGCGTTCCGCCGGCGAATGAAGACCTTCTTCCCGCCGCCGGAATGCCGCAAGTGCCATGTGTTCGAGGGGATCAACAACGGGAATCCGGCCAACACGATGGCCAAGGAGGGGCTGCTGCTCAAGGTCCTTTACTTCATCGAGGATTTCTTTGCCCGAGAATGGGCGCGATATAAGGATTCGCGCCGCGAGCCGGGCGAGGCTCCCGCTCCCCGTTACTTTAAGGGCAAATACCTGAGGACAAGCTCCACGGACTGACTTTCAGCGCAGCTCCTTCGCCGCCGCGATCCATTCCTCAATGAGGGTTCGCGCCTCGGCCACATAGAGGTCCGTGTTCTCCGGATCCCGCACCTCGAGTTCCAAACTCACCCAGCCGTTGTATCCGATCTCCGCGAGGCGAAGTAGGACCTCCCGGTTCGGAGTCTCTCCTCTCCCGATGGCGACCGACTCCTCGCCCACATGATCCTTCAGGTGGACATGCTTCACCCTCGCCCCGAACTCCTCGATCAGGGCGAACATGTCCACCCGCGAAGAGGTGAAATGCCCCGTGTCCAGGGTGATCCCCAGGTTGGGCGAGTCGAGGGCCTCGAAGACCGCGCGATAGTCCTCAATGGTCTCCAGACGGTTCCTGAAATGGTTCTCCAGGGCAATCACCACCCTACTTCCCTTGAGATGTTCGGCGAGCTCGGAGTAGGCGGAGATGCTCGCCGACAGCGGGGTCTCGCGGGCGCACCCGGTGAACACAACCCGCTCCAGGCCCAGTTCCACCGCGTATTCGCAGGCGCGCTTGATGTAATCGATGTTCCTCCGGGCCGTTCGCGGATCGGAAACATCCACTCCCCCGGGATAAAGGGCGATCAGTTCCATGCCATGGTCCCGAACCTGTCGCGCGAGCTCGCGCGCCGTGATTTCGCGAAGATCGACATGAATCCAACCGGGAATGCAGATGAGCTCCAAATGTCGGTAGCCGCGGGCGACGGCCCGACGCATCATCTCCTCGAAACCGATATGGGCGTAACAAACCGAGCCAAGCGATAGGCGCATCTCAGCCCTCCACCCACTCTTCACCCGACCGGACATAGCTCGCGTGGAGAGCGGTCCTTTCCATCAGTTCCATGAGACGCATCGCCTCGACTCCATCCTCGATGGTCACGGAGGGGGCGCGCTTCTCCAGGACCGCGCTCGCGAACTCCTTGAGCTCATCCGCGTATCCTTGCAGGAAGAGCGTGTTCTGATTCGGATTGGGGATCGCGAAATCCGGGCGAACCAGGTCGATATCCCCCAGATCGTTGGTGAAATGACGGCGCGCCTCGACACGTCGGTGGTATTCCAGCTCCACCAAGTTGTTCACCGCGACAAAGGCTCCCTCGCCCACGACCTCCAGGCGCTCCTTGAGCCTCGGTTGGTGGGCGCCGGTGAGAAGATTGCCGATGGCTCCGCCTCTCGCGCGGAAGACCAGGGTGTAGGCCGACTGTCCTCCCCGTTCCACGCGGTCGATGGTGACCCGCTCGATCTCTCCGAGGAAGAAGCGCATCAGGTCCAGCGGGTGGACTGTCATGTACATCAGCATGTCGTGCGGGGTCGGCATGTCCCAGTGCGAATACTTGAAAAAGACATGTGTGAGCGCCCCAAAGTCCGGGCCGGCGGCGATCTCCTTGGCCTCGCGGTAACGCAGCGCGAAGCGCTTCATGAACCCGACCATGCAGATCACCCCGCTCGCGCGCGCGGCCTCGCGGACCTCGAGCGCCCCCGCGAGGTTTTCGGCGGGCGGCTTCTCCATGAACACCGGCTTGCCCGCGCGCAACGCCGCGACGCCCGCGCTCCGGTGCAGGTCGGGCGGCCCACAAACCAGGACCGCGTCAATCGGGGGACCCGCGAGCAACTCCTCGATGCTCGCATAGGCCGCCTCCGCGCCAAACCACTTTCTCGCGTTCTCCCGACGTTCCGTGTCCAGATCGCACACCGAAACCAGATCGATGGGGGCATACGGAATCGAGGGGTACAGGTTCATCGTTGAATGGATCCCGCAACCGACAAAACCGACTCGAATTCGCTTCATGATCCCCTCCCATTGCCCGCCGAGGATTTGGTCTCATGGCGCCGGATAGGCTACGATGAGGGTAGCACCCCGGCTGGCGGGAACAAGCGGTTTTCCGGTTTTTTCAATTGACTTCATCGTCACGCGGCGAGAGAATTCCGATGTGCGAAGTTCGATGTTCGAGGGGTCGATCGATGTTTCCTTCCCTTTATCGACCCGCCCGCATCCTTGCCTTGTTCGTGGCCTCCTATCCGTGTCTTCAAGCTGTGTCGGCCTATCAGGTCAATGAGGCCAAATGGGACATCTCCGACTTTCCGGTCCGCTACTGGATTGATCCCCAAGTGGCCGCCGAGGTGGCGAGCGGGAATGGCGTGCAGATCCTCCAGGCGGCTTTCCAGAAATGGGCCACGGTGGAGTCCTCGTCCTTTGACGCGGCCTTTCAAGGGCTCAAGGAAGGCTATGTCGCGCAGGACCAGGAGTGTCACCTGATGTGGGCGGATCTGGGCGGCGGCGGGCCATTCCCGCCCCCGCTCGGGCAAACCTTCACACACTCCGGTGGAGGAAGGATTTGGGACGCCGACATCGTGTTCAACAACTTCTACGCCTGGACCGATGAGCAGCTCGCCATCACCGCCTTGCACGAGATCGGGCATCTCCTCGGGCTCGGTCATTCCTCCAGCGTCTACGCGGTGATGTATCCCACCAGCAATCGTTCGGAGCTCCACTTTGATGATATCGAAGGGGCGACTTTTCTTTATCCCTCGTCCAACCTGAGCGACCTGCTTCCGGTTTCGATGCTCTACCCGCTGTACGCCTCCCCGGACAGTTCGGGGCCGCTCGCGGCGCGCATCCGGAACGCTGGGTTTCCCTCAAGCATCACCATCGAGACCACCGTGTATGTTTCAAACACTCCCGATTTCTCGGCGGTGACCACGTATATCGGGAAAGAGGATGTCCACCTCGAAACTTCCGACCCGGTGACAGTTCACTTCCCGAGACGCGCTTTCGGACAGGCCGGACCGCTCTTCTTCGGACTTGAGGTGGACAGCGCGCGTCAAGCCTTCGAGTCGGACGAGACCAACAATCTGCTTGTGGTGGAAATCCCGATTGTTCCTTGGGAGGCCAATGGGGACGAGAACCTGAGCGGGCGAGTGGAGGGACTGGATTTGTTTGAGTTTTCACGCCACTGGCTGGAGAACTACCAGCTCCCCTGGCGCTACCGTTTCGATTTCGACCCGCGCAACCATGTCGAGGAAGATGACCTGCTCGCCCTCCTCGGTCGCTGGCGAAATGGGACGCTGCCCCGCTGAAGGAATCCCGTGGCTTGCCCGTCCCGCCCAAGCCGCCCCCGAACGCGGATTTCAGGCGGAAGATGCTTGCTGAAAAGCCTCCCGGAGCTGGCGTTTGAGCACTTTCCCCAAGGCGTTTCGGGGGAATTCGCCCATGAACTTCACCGCGAAAACACGCTGGTGCTTGCCCAAGCGCTGGTTTGCCCAATCCTTTAGCTGTTCCTCGGTGGCGGTGGCGGTCGGCTTTCGGATCACCAGGGCGAGCGGAGTCTCGCCCCATTTCTCGTGCGGAACGCCGATCACCGCCACATCCTGGACATCCGGATGCTTCCCGAAGATCTCCTCGATATCAATGGCGTAAACATTCAGCCCCCCCGAGACAATCATGTCCTTCTTGCGGTCGAGGATGGTCAGGAAACCCTCCTCATCCAACACGCCGATATCGCCGGTCTTGAGATAGGTGCGCCCTCGCTCATCAAGCCAGATGGCTTCCTCGGTGAGATCGGGTCGGTTGTGATAGCCCTTCATGAGGAAACTCGCGTGGCCCACGATCTCCCCCTTCTCGCCCGCCGGAAGTTCGTTCCCCGCGTCATCGATAATCCGGATGTCGTTGCCCGCTCCGGGTTTCCCGACCGTTCCGGGTTTGCGGGCCATCTGTTCGCGGTCTATCACGGTGGATATCCCCTCGGTCAGGCCGTAGGTTTCGATGAAGTTGCAGGTGAACCTCTCAAGGACCCGCTGTCGCAGCTCGGAGCGCATGCTGGAGCCGACCGAGGCCAACAGTCGCAGCGAACTTGTGTCGCGGGATTCCAGGTCGGGGTGGCTCAGGATCGCCGCGAACTGGGGCGGGGCCATGATGGCATGGGTGATGCGCTCCGCCTCCACGGTCTGGAGGAACAGACCGGGGTCAAACTTGGGCGCCATGAAAACGGTCCCGCCGCTGGAAACGGTTGGGAGCATCATCGCCCAGGTGCCATTGGTGAAGAGCGGCGTGGTGAGCAGGGTCCGCGCGCGGTGGTCCACTCCGAAGGCCACCGCCGCGGTGGTCCCAAACCGGTCGCGCCCGTAATGGGTGTGGACTATCCCCTTGGGGACGCCGGTGGTGCCGGAGGTGTAAACGATGATGTATTCATCCTCGGGCCGAACCGGGACATTCGGCTCCTCAATGGAGGCGCTCCTTACCCACTCCCCAAAGGGACGCCAGCCCGCCAGGTCGAACCCCAGGGCAATTTGGCCACCGGGAATCACGGTGGGTGGGGGTGACGAAAACCTCTGGATGACAGCCTCCAGCGGCGCGCCCACAAGCAACGCCTTGGCGGCGCAATCCTGGAGCATCCGCTCCAGCGCCGGCGGGGAGGTCATGGGGGAGAGCGGCACGGTGACACAACCGGCTTTGACTGTCCCGAAGATCACCTCGGCGGTTTCAATTCCGTCGAGCATGAGCAGGGCAACCTTGTCTCCTTTCCGGAGACCGAGATCGATCAGCGCGTTGGCGACCCGATTGACCCCTTCATTGAACTCGCGCCAAGTGACCCGTCGATCCCGATAAACCCAGGCCTCTTTGTCTCCGAACCACTTGGAGTAACCGCGAATCATGTCCGAAACGGTCAGGAAGGGGGCGTCGAAGGATCGCATGGCGTGCTCCTTGGGGTTAGATCGGGGGAAGATAGGGGGAATGATACCTCAAAGCGGGGTGAGTGACACGCGGGGACTCCGCAAATCAAGCTCCCCGCGGAGGGTCGGCGCTCGGAGTCCTTCTCAAGCCACCCCGCCGCGAGGGGAAAAGGAGGGAAGGTCTCCGCCTGGGAGAGGAAGCGCGGATTGACTTCATCGTCCGAATTCGGGAACATGAAAGTCCACAGGGAGAGGTGGCCGAGCGGCTGAAGGCAGCGGTTTGCTAAACCGTCGTAGGGGTAAAACTCTACCGGGGGTTCGAATCCCCCCCTCTCCGCCAGGAATCCGCCTTCGGGAAACCCCAACCCATCCCTCACAGGAGGCCCCGCCATGAATCTCATCACCCGTTCCGATCTGGATGGTCTGACTTGCGCTGTGTTGCTGAAGGAGGTGGAGATCATCGAGAGGATCACCTTCGCGCACCCCCGGGATGTTCAAGACCGAACGCTGGATGTCACGGAAAATGACATCCTCACGAACCTCCCGTACCACCCCGACTGTGGGATGTGGTTCGATCATCACTCCAGCGAGGAGGAGCGCCTCGACATTCCTGCGGCCTTTGAGGGCCGTTTCGAGGTGGCTCCCAGCGCGGCGCGCGTGGTTTACAACCACTACCGAAGCCACCGTTTCCACAAGTACGACTATCTTGTGTCGCAGGTGGACAAGGTCGATTCGGCGCAGCTTTCGGTGGAGGATGTCACCGAGCCGAGCGGTTGGGTCCTGGTTTCCTATATCACCGACCCGAGAACCGGACTGGGCCGCTACCACGACTATGGCATCAGCAACAAGGACTTGATGCACCGAATGATCGACTTGATCGGAACCCACTCCGCGGAGGAGATTCTCGCGATGCGCGATATCCGCCAGCGGGTGCGCAGGTACTTCGAGCAGGAGGACGAATTCAGGGCGTTTCTCCAGAAGGCTTCAAAACGGGACGGGAACGTGGTCCTCACCGACACGCGCGGGATGGCGGAGGTGCCCACCGGGAACCGCTTCCTCGTGTATACCCTGTTTCCCGAGGCCAACATCTCGGTGCGGGTCATGGACGGACGGGACGGCATGAACGCGGTCATCACCATCGGTCACAGTATTTTCAACCGGACTTCTCGAACCAATGTCGGGGAGCTGTGCGCCAAGCATGGCGGCGGCGGCCACCGCAAGGTGGGCACAATCCAGGTGGAGGGGGACTACGCCGACGACACCCTGGCGGTTGTGCTGGAGCAGATCAAGAAGGACGGATGATCTCAGTCGCGGCGGAGACAGCGCGTGGATCCGCGTGTCCGGGAGTAGCGCGAATCGGACCTATCGGGGCCGAGACTCTATGTGGCGGCGACCCTCAAGTTGAACGGGAAAGGCCGATAATACAATCATGGGGGCTCGCACCTTCTCCCACTTACCCTCCTCCCTGATGGGGAACCGATGGGGGAACCCAGTCCGCCAGGGAAGTTTGACCTTGGGATGGGACAAATTCGTACTCCAGGGATACTGATGCGTCTTTCCACGGCAGCTGTCCTATTCGCTTTCCTTGTGTCCCCGCCATATTCCGGCGCTGGCGAACATCCCATTTCAAGGAAAGTCCCCGGTGATATCGACCGAGATGGTTTCGTGGGGGAGGGTGATTTGATCATTCTCCAACAGAATTGGCACAAGGGAGTGCCTCCCCCCACCGACGTGATTACGGTCTTTCTGCCCAACCTTGCTCCGAGCGCCCGCCCTCTCCGGTTTGTCAGGATACCAGCGGGGTCCTATCAGATGGGGAACACGGGGGACCCGAGGGACCATGACTGCGGGTGCACAGGCTGCGTGTGCGAGCTCCCCCGTCATGAAGTTGTCATCCCTCACGATTTCTACCTTGGGGAGACCGAGGTGACTCAGGCCCAATGGCACGCTGTGATGGACATCGACGCTAACCTGGATTTCTGCGAGGGGAATGACCTGCCCATGAGCGGGATATCCTGGAACCAGATTACCGAGCCGGAAGGGTTCCTTGCGAACCTGGATCCACATCATGCCGGATCGTTCAGACTGCCGAGCGAGTCGGAATGGGAGTACGCCTGCCGGGGTCCCGACACCAACGCGTTCCGATACGAGCCGTATTCGTTTGGCTTCGACCCAGCGGCGGAATCCCGCTGCCAGTTCGGCCCTCTGGCTGACGGGTACATGTGGTGGTGTGGAAACAACACGCCCTCAGGCCCGAAGATCGTAGCCTCCAAAACCTCCAATCCTTTCGGGCTATACGATATCCACGGCAATCTGTGGGAATGGTGTCAGGATTGCTGGCATCCGACGTACACCGGCGCGCCATCGGATGGAAGCGCGTGGGAGGATGGAGGGAACGCAGGCGCGAAACGGGTGGTTCGGGGCGGAGATTGGTTCAGCCGGGCATGGGGGTGTCGCTCGGCGAATCGTGGTTCCCACGATCCAGACGAGGGAAGCCCCTATGGGGGGGTGCGAATCGTTTTGGTCCCCTGAGTTTCTCTCGTCAGGCCCTCTCTTTTTGGGCATCTCAGAAAAAGAGAGCAATCCTTGAAATTCCTACTCCCGCATCCTGGAACCTTGGGTTATCTTCTCCGGACTGGATATTGAATCGTTTCGCGCCGGCGCCCCCGGAAGGACAACCCGCCCATGACCACGACGTCCTCTTTGACCCGCGAGTGTATCGCTGAATTGATCGGCGCCTTCATCCTGGTCTTCTTTGGAATCGGGGCAGTCCATGGGGCGGTGTTTGCGGGTTCGCAGTCGGGAATCTGGCAGGTCTCGATCGTGTTTGGGGTCGCGGTGACCGTGGCGATTTATGCAACAGGCGCGGTCTCGGGGGCGCACATCAACCCAGCGATCACTCTGTCGTTGGTGGTCCATCGCGGATTTCCCTTCGCGAAGGCGCTGTTTTATATCGGCTCGCAAGTGCTCGGAGCATTCCTCGCGGCGGCGACTCTCCATGCGCTCCTGAGTGGCGCTGCTCTAGCCTTCGAGGCGAATGGGGGGATCACGCGTGGCGCGCCGGGGAGTGAGCTCTCCGCCATGGTCTACGGCTGCTATTTCCCGAACCCGGCGGTGGCCAAGGCGATGAACTGGCCGGAAGGCACGGTCACTCAACTTCAGGCGATGCTCGCGGAAGGGATCGGGACCGCCCTGCTTGCCTTCTTTGTGTTCGCTCTGACCGATTCACGAAACGCGGGCGGTCCTGGCGGGAGCCTCGCGCCGCTGTTCATCGGGCTGGTTGTGGCCATCCTTATTTCAGTCATTGCACCTATCACGGAGTGCGCGATCAATCCCGCGCGGGACTTTGGGCCGAGGCTGTTCGCCTATTTCGCGGGTTGGGGCGAGATCGCCATCCCCGGGCCTCGCGGCGGCTTCTTCACGGTCTACATCCTGGCCCCGATCCTTGGGGCGCTTGCGGGGTCCTCCGCGTATGTGTTTCTTGTTCAGCCGCGTGAGCGTGAGGCATAGGCTGACAAATCGGGGGAACCAGGGAGCGCGCGGGTCTTCAGAGCCCCTGTTGGTCTGAGCAGAATTCTCTCAAAAATCTGAACTTCTTGCCAAAAACCTCAGATTCGACTTAAAAAGACGCTTCCGCACTCAGATTTCTGTAATCAAGTCCTTCCCCGCTTCGTACAATAGAGTAGCGGAACAGGCTGGTTTTCATCTGCCCTTGCGTGCGCCCCAGCAGATTCTCCTTGGTGGAGGTCAAGGCCATGAAAATCGCGGAAAGGAACGGCATTGAGAGGTTCTGGGATAGCTTCTGGGTTGGGTGGACAGGCGCGGTCATCCTCCTGATCGGGCTGGCGGTGTGGAAGATCGTCGACACAATCACCGAGTTTTGAGCGTTCCGAATCTTCCCGGAGAGAGTCTCCAGTCCCTCCCGAACCCCAATCCGAGGAGGCGGAGGCGTATCCCACCGACGGATTCCCTCACTCAGCAACCAATGTGATTGTATCCACCTTCTCGGGGGCGTCGGATTCCCCTGGTTGGACAAAGCGCTGGTTCATCGGCTGAATCTGACGCACGGGTTCGTTGAAGGTCACCGGGTCAAACTCGCCCGCGGTGGCGATCCCCACCTCCAGTCCCCCATCCCCAAACGCCTGACGCTCACTGCTGGTGAAGGGAAAACCCTCCATCGGGGTTGGCGTGAAGGTGATCTCGTTGGCCCCCTTGGTAAGGTAAGGGTTGAGGTCACAGTGGAAATCCGGCGAGGCGACATCCAGGATGGGGATGCCGTTCACCGCGACCTGGATCATGTGTCCGGTGAAGGCCCCGCCGGAATAGAGGATATACTTTTGGGCGAGCTTCCCGGGGTTCGGGTCATCCTTGAGGGTAAAGCGCATCTCGACCGTGCTCTCGCCGCCGGATCGATGCCCAAAGGGACGGACATATTGGACAGTTTTCTCGCGGAGTTCGACCGAGATGTTGTTGCCCAACGGGCCGGAGACCTGGCGACGGTATTCCGGTCCGAGAGTGAGGGTCAGCCTCGAGGCGGAATCGGCGCCGGCGGGATTGCGGCGCTCATCGATGGCGGTGAAGCGGATGGTGTTCAAGCCGAGGTGCAAGTGGCTGGTGACCTCCAGCGCCTCGCCCGGCTTCTTGATCGTGGTGACCTTATTCCCATTAATTTCCACGCGGACCTTGAAACCGACCGGAGCGCCCTCGGCCATCAGCCAGTAAGAATAGATCAGCCCGCTGGGTTGAGCGGCGCCAGGCGCGCCCCGCTTGGGCAGTAGGTCCAGGGCGGAACACGGTGTCAGAGACAGAAAACCGAAAGTTCCCAAGAGAACCCCCTTGAAGAGTGTCTTCATGAACATGACACGACCTCCCTTCCTCCAACCATTTCGGCGAATCATAGACTTGCTCCCCCGGCGAGTTCGAGGCCCCGCTGGAGTCGCTCCTCCACCTTGGCCTTCCCGATGCTCTTTTCCAGGATCGACAGGGTTGTGTTGATCGGCGGCGATACAGTCCGTCCGGTCAATGACACGCGCACAGGCTGCGCGACCTTTCCCAGCCCCAACCCCAGCGATTCGGACAGGGAGACCAGAAAGTCGTGGATTCCCGCCTCATCCGGCAGCGAGAGGCTCCCTCGAACCCAAGAGAGGACCTGCTCCAAAGGCTTGCGGGATTCCGGAGTGAGCACCTTGGCCACCGCCTTGGGATCATACTCCAAGGTCTCCGACAGAAACGGCTGGGCGTACTCGGTGATCTGAACGAGCGTTCCGCTCCGCTCCTGACAGGCGGCCACGAGCGCCTCGACCCAAGGGCGGTTATCCGGAGCCAGGAGCCGGTTCAAATCAGGCGCGGAGGGGATGTCCGCGCCCCTCCCTTCCTCCAGGTAGCGACGGTCCTGCTCCAGGCATTTCAAGTGGGCGAGCCAGGCGTCGGTCAGATCCGACACTGAGAGCAAACGAATGTGCTCGCCATTGAGCCAGAGCAATTTCTCGGGGTTGAAGACCGCCGGCGCCTTGCCCACGGCCTCCAAGGTGAACTTCTCGATCATCTCCGAAAGGGTAAAGACTTCCTGGTCGCCGTGGGCCCAGCCGAGACGCACCAGATAATTGCACATCGCCTGGGGGAGGTAACCCATCGCGCGATACGCCAGGAGCGAGGTGGCGCCATGGCGTTTGGAGAGCTTCTGTTTGTCGGTCCCCAAGATCATCGGAAGATGGGCGAACCGCGGGGGTTCCCACCCGAGAGCGCGGTACAGGAGGACCTGTTTGGGGGTGCTGGGAAGCAGATCATTGCCGCGGATGATGAGAGTCACCCCCTGATCATAGTCATCGGCCACCACCGCGAACTGGTAAGTGGGGGTCCCATCGCTCTTGGCGAGGACAAAGTCATCGATGTCCTCGGTCTTGAAATCGATCGTTCCATAGATCGGATCCTCGACCGTGATTCGCTCGGAATCGGGAACCTTGAGGCGGATCACGGCGCCCTCGGGATTCACATTCTTCCGGTCCCGGCAGCGATTGTCATAACGCGGAGTCCTCCCCGCCGCCGTTTGCTCGGCCCGGAGGGTGTCCAGACGCTCCTTCGAGCAGTCACAGTGATAGGCCGCGCCGGTCTCAACCAATTGACGAAAGAGTCCTCGATAGTATTCAGTCCGTTCACTCTGGAAGATGGGCGGCTCATCCGATTGGAGTCCGAGCCATTCCAGCCCCTCGAGAATGGAGCGGGTGAACTCCTCCTTGCTGCGCTCTCTGTCGGTGTCCTCGATCCGGACCAGAAAGGCCCCGCCGTGATGACGGGCGTGGAGATAGTTGAATAGCGCGGTCCGGGTCACACCGACATGGAGGTAACCGGTGGGCGAGGGCGCGCATCGAACTCGAACGGACATTCCTTGACTCCTTGGGCAAAATGCGAGTCTATCGAAAGGGGCCGCGGATTGGGAGGGAGCCGGATATAGCTTCAGCGAAGCAAACTTCCGAGGTTTTGGATCCGGTCGTTCTTGGTGTCGGCCACCAACACCTCGCCCGTGGAGAGCACGGTCACCCCCCAAGGCTCGCTGAACTCGCCCCTTCCCCGACCCGCGCCGCCGTAAATGCCGAGAGCCTTTCCCTCGGGAGAGAAGACCTGAAGGCGGTGGTTGCCGAACTCGATGGCGTAGATCCTCCCGGATTTGTCCACCGCGACATCATAGGGGTAGTTGAGCTGCCCCCGGTCGCGTCCGAATTCGCCGATGATTCGCAGCAACTCCCCGCCGGGGCTGAAAACCTGGATGCGGTGGTTGACCGAATCGGCGACGACGAGGTTTCCATCGGGGGAAAGGGCAAGCCCCTGAGGACGTCGCAGCTCGCCTGGGGCGTCGCCGATTTGCCCCCACTCTCCAAGGAACCGCCCGTTAGGGTCCAAACGTTGGACCCGTACTTTGTCGCCATATTCCAGAGTGGTGAGCACTCCTGAGGAATCCTCGACCACATCCGTGACCAGGCAGAACTCTCCCGGCCCGCTCCCCGCCTTTCCGATCACCTGGAGGAGCGCGCCCTCTGGGGAATAGCGCAACACCTGGCCGTAGTGGGTGTCGGCCACCAGGATGTTTCCGGAGCGGTCCACATCCAGACCGCGCGGGTTGCCGCGACCGGTTTGGGGCGTGGTCCAGCCTCGAAGGAATTCCCCGTCGGGGGAGAAGACCTGGATCCGGTTGGTGCGGTCGAGCACGACCCAGCTTCCATCCGGCAAGGCTTCCACCGCGCGCGGATTGAAGAGCGCCCCCCTCCACTTGCCTCGTACACCCCAAGATCGGCTCGAGCCACCGATATCCTCGGAACACCCGCCGAGGAGCAATGTGACAAGGGCCGCAAGGGCTAACGGGAATCGGGAAAACTCAAGGCTTGGATGGCGCATCGAGGAGGATGGGAGCGTGAAGGGTGATCCAACAGCGGTCGAAAAGGAGGGGAAACACCCAGCCGTTCGGGTTCAGCCCTTGCCTTGGCGCGCGGCAGAAAAAGAGTTCCCCATGGTAAGTCACGTTGTATCGGTAAACCGCCTCTCCGACTCGATTCAGGAAACAGAACGGAGTTTCCCAGTATCCGAGGGAGAAAAGCTTCTTGAATTCAACGGACACCTTGAGGCGTCCCTGGTCTCCGGACACGCGCAGGCCATATTCGCCGAACTCCTCGAAGCTCCCCTCGACCTTGAGGATGCGCCAATGCCTGCGCCCGCCTTCGAGGGCATCCTCGAAATCCACCGCCATCCGGGAAAGGACATAGCCCTTGGATCGACCGTGACCGGCGATGCAGGGGATATACCCGAACTCGTGGAACGGTTTCGAGAAGGTGGTGGTTTCGGTTGGGCGATAGCAGCCGAAGTAATGGCCCGAAAGGGTGTTGAAACCGAGGAAACGACGCTTGGTCAATCCCTTCGGAACCAGCTGATCCTTGATCTTCTTGTATGAAATCCAGTCGATCAGCAGGCCCGCCCAACCGTACAGCAACCAGGGCGGCTCCGGGGGTCTCATGGCGCCATCGCGGCGGGCTGTATCCGAACCCCCGCCTTTTCGTATTCGAGGCCGCGGAGCTGCCCGCAAGCCGCATCGATGTTTCGCCCGGGACTCTTCCGGAGGGTGGCGTCCAGTCCTCCATCGACCAACCGTTTCACAAAGGCGCGGGCGTCCGACTCCTTGGGAGCCTCCAGTCGGGTGAGGCCAATCGGGTTGTAGCGGATCAGGTTGATGTGAACCAGACTCCAGTTCCTGAACAGGTCCACAAGGCCCTTGGCCTCGGCGGGGCTGTCGTTGACCCCCTTGAGCAGGATGTATTCGAAGGTCAATCGGCGACCGGACTTTTCGATGTAAGTCTGACAGGCTCGCAGCAAGGTCTTGAGGGGATAGATCTCCTCAATGGGCATAAGGCTGCGGCGAAGCTCGGAGTTCGGGGCATGCAGCGAGACCGCCAGCCCAACCTGAAGCCCTTCTTCGGCGAACCGATAGATCTCCGGAACCATGCCGGCCGTGGAGAGGGTAATCCGACGGGCCCCAAGTCCTGGGCCGGTCGGATCGGTGAGGCGCTTGATGGATTCGAGAACCGCGGAGTAATTCTGGAAGGGTTCTCCCATCCCCATGTAGACCAAGCGGCTGGGCCACCCCTCCAAGCCGGTGGCCGTCGCGGTCTGGGCTCGAAGGGCGAGGACTTGGCCGACAATCTCCCCCACGCTCAGATTTCGGGTGAGACCAAACTTGCCGGAGGCGCAGAAGGCGCAGCGGAGTCCGCAGCCAACCTGGGTCGAGAGGCACGCCGTGTAGTCTTCCAGCGGGCCGATCCGGACACTTTCAATCGCCTCCCCATCGGGCAACGTGAAGAGGAAACGGTCGGCGCCTTCCCCTTCGCCCTCAATCCATCGGGCCGGAACGGGATAGCCTTCGGTGAAGGCTTCCGCGAGGCTCACTCGGAGACCTCTCGGAAGGTCGGACATCTGAGAAATGGGGGTGAGACGGAGGATTCCCCGATGGATCTGCTCGGCTCGGTAAGCCTCTTCTCCCAGGCTCGCCAGCCAAGCCCGAATGGAATCCCGCGTTTGGTCGATCAGGCGCGGGAGCGCCGCGTCCGCGACCATTACGCGCTACTCCTCCTCGGACTCGTCTTCTTCCTCCTCGAGCTCCTCGTCCTCGTCCACTTCGTAATCGGATTCGGGCTCTTCATCGCGGATCGTCATCGGCATGATGATATGGAGGAAGGAATCGTCCTCTTCCTTGGTGAGATAGGCCGCCCCCCCATCGGCCACGAGGGACCACGCGAGCATCCCCGAGCCGAAAACGCGCAGGCATTCGAGGAGATAGGTGGCATTGTAGGCCACTCGGGCGTTGCCCCCCTCGGTGTTGGCGTCGATCTCGGTCGTCGCGCCCCCCGCCTCCTGACGTTCCCCGGAGATGGTCAGGACACCATCCTTGGCGGTGAACTCCACCAGGCGGCTGCGCTCATTGGCCATAACATTGGCCCGGCGCACCGCCGCCATCAGTTCATCCCTGTCAACCAGGATGCGGATGCCGTAGGTGGACGGGATCAGAGACTGGTAGGGGGGGAAGTTGTCCTCCAGGAGCGTGGAGGCCACCGTGGTGTTGCCGGCCTCGAACAGGACTCGCTTGTCTCCGACGGTGACATGGACCTCGCCCTCATCCGGCAAGGCGCGGAGAACCTCTTGCGCGGCGCGCGCGGGAACCAGCATGGTGGCCTTGGGTTTGGAGGTGTCATCAATTTCGTGGATGACCCGCGACATGCGCCGTCCGTCGGTCGCCACCCACTGAACCTTGCCGCCATCATGGACAAACTTGACTCCTCCAAGCTGGTAGCGAGCGCGCTCGTCGGAGGTCGCGAACACTGTCCGCTCCAAGGCCTGCCGAGCCACCGGGCAAGGAATGGAGATGACCGGTCCCTCCACCTTGGGAAGGAACGGAGGGAAATCATCGGTGGGCAGGGTGCAGAGATGGAATCGGCTCCTGCCCGCCTTGATCTCCAGCTCCTTCTTGACCAGCTTGAGGTCCACCTCTCCTTCGGGGAGCTCGCGCACGATCTGCGAAAGCAGCTTGGCGGGCACCGCGATCTCGCCCGCAGCGCCACTCTGAACCTCCAACGCGACCCGGATGCTGACCGAGAGATTTGTGGCGAGGACCTGAAGGTCCTCCTTGCCGATCCGGAGGACCGTGTTCTCCACGATTGGGTTGGAAATTTTGCTCTGGGCAATGCCCTGGGCCAAGCTGATGGCGTTATGCAGCGCCGACTGATCCACCGTTCCGCGCATGTGAGAATCCCCTCTGAACAAAGCAGTGCTTTAAGGAGCAGGATGGTGGCACCATCCCCTAGAATTTCCAAGGGGTCTATCCCCCTTTCCGGAAGGCGGGCATTCGTGTAAACCGCAATTCTTGTGACACAGGAATTCGCCTTTCAAAGCGGCGCGCTTTGCTGCCCCGGGTGCGAAGGGGAGCTGGCGGAGACCTCCCCGGGAACCCTCTCCTGCCTCGGATGCGGAGGCCGATTTCCCCTCACCGAGGAGCGGCTGGCGAGTTTCTCGGACCCGGGGGCCTATTGGGGGGAGGAGTTCTCCCTGGAAGAGATGAGAGAGATCAACGCCCTGGCCCGCGCGCAAGGCTGGCGGGAGGCGGTGGAGCGGATTGTGGCCCCAAAGGCCCCGTCGCGAGCGCGTTACATCCGGGATTTCTTTCGGGCGGATTGGCGTTTCCTGTTCCCGGTTGAGGCGTGTTGGCGTGTGCTCGACATCGGAGCGGGTTGGGGTTCCCTCTCAGCGGCCCTTGCGACCCTCTGCGCGGAGGTGGTCGCTCTCGAATCCGCCCTTGAGCGGGCGCGGTTCATCCGGATCCGAGCCGAACAAGATCGGATCGGCAACCTGGTTCCGGTGCATGGGACCTTGGGCGCCCCACCGCTTCGTCGGAACCATTTCGACCTTGTCGCCATGAACGGGGTGCTCGAATGGTTGGGCTGGGCGGACCTTTCCCGAGACACGCGAAGCGTTCAAGAGGAGCTCCTCCGGAGGGCCTGGGAGCGACTGCGACCGGGAGGGTGGCTGTATGTGGGGATCGAGAACCGCTTTGGAATCAGCTACTTCCTCGGGGCGATGGATCACAGCTATCTGAAATACACCTCGCTGCTCCCTCGACCGTTGGCGGATTGGGTCACACGGCGCAGACGCGGGCACGCCTACAGGACCTACACCTACTCGCCGATCGGGTATCGCCGCCTTCTGGAGGGAGCCGGTTTCGGCGAGATCCGATTCTTCGGCGTGATGCCGACCTACAGCCGCCCAATCAACTATTGGCCGCTTGGGGACGGCATCCCGATCCAACGGTTCGCGCGGGTCCTCTTTTCGGAGAAGCCCAACACGCTTTCATTCAAGTCCCGATTGGCGCAGCGGATGGTGGAGTTGGTCCCTCCCGCGCTCTTGGCCGCGGGGGCCAAGTTTCTGGTTCCCCACTTGCTCATTGTGGCGAGGAGGCCCTAAGGGATGCTCGATTGGATTCGCGGCGCCCTGAGCGATGAGGCCAGACGGGTAGGGATCGATCCCGGAAGGCTGACCTACTTCAAGCGAATCGGAGGAGACCTATCAGCTGGAGGGAAGGCGGTTTTCGAGGTGCTCGGCCCCAGGGAGGCGGTCCCGCTCTGGGTGGTGAAAGCCGCGCGCTCCCCAGAGGGGAGCAAGAACCTGGAAGAGGAGTTCAAGCGCCTTCGAGGTCTCGCCGAGTCGCTCCCCGAGACTTGTTCCAAGAGTATTCCGCGGGCGATAGCGTTCGAGGCGAGAGACACCGGAGCGGTGTCGGTGGAGACCTTCCTTCGGGGCGAGAAGCTTTCGCGACTTCTTCGCCTCCACAGGCAAGCGGATGTCTGGGGCCTGTGGCGAACGTGGGGAAATCGGGCCATCGAGTGGTTGATCGCGTTCTCCGGGTCGCAGCCGAGCGGGCGGTTCGATTTCTCCTCGGCGTGGTGGCGCGAACTGCTGGTGGACCCGCTCGCGTCTCACTCGCCGGTTCTCGAGAGTCTTTCCCCCCACTGGCAAAGCCTTTGGACCCGGATTCTTCAAACGGGGGATGCGGACTGGTCGATTCCGCTCGATTCACACCCTCCGCATGGGGATTTCACGCCGACCAATATTGTCACCTTCGCGGACGAGATTGGGGTTTTCGATTGGTCCCCCGAGCAGAGGGATCAACCCCCAGGGCTGGACCTGTTCCAGTTTCTGATGAGTTCCTCGCTATACATGGGCCAGTGCCTCGAACGCAAGTCCCGCCTCGCGGACCTCTCAACCCCGGTGTGTGCGAGTCCCCAGTTCTTCGAGTGCGTTGGGGAACCGATCCGGACTTGCCTTCAGCGAAATCGAATCCCGACAGCCGCGGTCAGCAAGCTCTCGCTCGCGGCGTTCAGTCTCAAGATTCTGAACCTTGTGAACCGCCCGGAGCCGGTTCGGGACTCGCTTGCGGGATGGATCTTGGGGGCGGATGGGTGGGTGACGAAGGGTGAGGAGATGGCACCTTGAGAACCCCTATTGACCTGATGCCAAGGGCCTACGCACTACGAATGAGTCATAGCCAACATAGAGTCGCGGTGAGGGCTTCATGAATCCCATGACCCGTGCCATCTGCCTCTCTTGAAAGTCTAAACGCCAAAAAACAAAAGAACACTTTAGCTATTGACGGTCTGGCAACAAGGATCCACGATACCCCTATAGGTGAAGACACTAAAAACCTTATCGGAGGTCCGGGAACCATGGGTGCCACCCAGCTTTACATCGTTCGTAACAATCGCGCACGAGCCAGCCTGCTGACCTCCCTTGCAGCGCAGCGGCTGACTCGCGATGCTCGAATCTCTCAGATTAGAGAGCTCCTTCGGGTCCGCGACGCAAGTGAAGCGGAGAAGACTTTTCAGTCATGGATTGTCGACGCCGGCGCGAAGCTCATGAGACTGCTCCAGACAGATGTGGGGACACTCTTGTCACAGTTTGAAACGGGCGCCGCCAACAAAGCCCCGTTCGGCTCCGTGACCGGGATGAGCCTTGTCCGCATGAGTGAAGAGGACGCGGACCGGATGCGGAAGGAGTTGCCCGGTGTGGCCGTCGTTCGTGATCGACCGCTCTCACTCATCCGTCCCAACAGGCCGACCGGGGGGAAACAAGCCAGAGTAGCTCGCGCGGATATCTGGCATCAGGAGGCGACCTGGTGGAGTGCCGCGAAGCGAACCGGAATGGCTGCCACCGGACAGGGCGTGACCATCGCGGTCCTTGATACCGGGGTGGATGAAACCCATCCCGAGATCCAAGGCAAGGTTTCCGCGGGATATCGGTTTGACGTTGCCAAGGGAGAGGTCGTGAGAATGACGCCGTCAACCGACACGGAGGGTCATGGGACTCATGTCGCGGGACTGATTTGCGGAAACACTGTCGGGCATGCCCCCGGAGCCCGAGTCCTGAACGGGACTATGATCCCAAACGGGGAAGGCAATCTCTCCGACTTTGCCTTCGCGTTGGAGTGGACCGCCCTCCGCCCCGAGGTTCAAATCATGAACATGTCGGCGGGCATCCCAGGGTTCATCCCTGAACTACGCAGCGCGATGGAGGAGCTCGTGGCGGTGGGGGTCCTTCCGGTCATTGCCGTCGGAAATGAAGGGCGGCACCGAACCCGCAGTCCTGGGAATTTCCTCGAGGCGCTATCTGTCGGCGCGACGAACAAAGAGGGGCGTGTGGCAAGTTTCAGCGGATCCGGAACCATGATCGTCGACAATAGCGAATACAATGTCCCCGATCTTGTGGCCCCCGGAGAAGGAGTCTTGTCGTGCGTGGTTGGAGGAGGGTACGAGCCTTGGGATGGAACCTCCATGGCCACCCCGATTGTTTCCGGGATTGCGGCGCTGATCATCGAGAAGTACCCTAACATCACCGTAACTGATCTTTCGGATGAGCTCGTCGCGAATTGCGCTAAACTCGAGCGCAGTCCTGAGTGGCGACAGGGACATGGCCTTGTCCAAGTCCCGAAAAAGCTCGCCAGGGGTCACGCGCGGAAGAAATCGACAACTGGGAAGAAAAAGGCCGCTGGTAAGCGACCGAAAAGGGGTCAATGAGATTAAAGCCGATCCACCGGTCAAAAATTGACCCGGAGTTCGTGGCCGCTTTGGAGGAGGCAACGGGAGACGAACCCATTCGAGCGCTTATGCTGCTCGGAGGGTCCTCCTCGACCACCTCGGTGGAGACGGTCGAGGAGGGGCGTGATTCGACCGATCGAGTGACGCTCAGAAAGAGACTCATCGAGGCTCGCGGGAAGGAACTGCAGGGGGAGATCGGCACCACGCTGGACAAGCTGAGGGAGCTTTCTCTATCTCCCCGTGGCGGAAGAGTTCTTCACACGGTGGTGGTCGAGGGCCCGGCGCAATCGATTGTGAAGGCGCTTGAGATGTCCGAGGTTCAGCATGCCACCCTGGACCGCAAGGTCAGGGTGGTTCACCCACGCCCCCCAAGGACCTTCAAGTAATGCCCGCCGTCCACATGAATGCGCCCTGGCGGGACTTATTCCCGTGGACCGGCATGTCCACTGTTTTCAATCCGATACACTCTCGATGCGGTTCGGAGGATCAGGCTCCCGCTCGCGATGGCGGGGGTCGCCAGGCACATTTCATTGAGCGGGTTTGAGTGGAGGATATTAAGCTCCTTACCCGCTTCAATCACGTGCGTTTCGCCGTCCTCCGAGAGACAGAACACCTTGCCGTTGTAAGCCCAGGGCGAGGCGGTGTAGGCGTTGCCGCGCGCGAGGCGCTCCGCGCCATGGACCGGTTCCCCCGTCCTTGCATCGGAACAAGCCACCAGACCCCGGTCATACAAGACATACAGGTGGTCCCCATACACCAGCGGGCTGGGGTTGTAAGCCGCGAGCGTGGGATCCTTCCAGGCGATGAACTCACTGGAGGCGGCTCCGTCCGGTAACGTGATGTCGCCTGTCGCCCCGGGTCGGATCGCATAGACGGGGCGGTGGGAATCGAGAATGAACCCAGAGGCGATGTACAGGAGACCAAATGCCGCGAACGGGGTGGGGATTGTTATCTTGGACATCCCCTTGAAGCTCCAGAGCAGCTCGCCGTTCAGGTCATACGAGCGGGTCAAGCCCGTGCCGGCGGTCACAATCTCGGTCCGCTTCTCGTTTTCCCAAATGAAGGGAGTGGACCAGTTGCTTTTTTCGTCACGGTCCTTGCGCCAGATTTCCTTCCCGGTCTTGGAATCGAGGGCCGTGATGAAGGACTGTGTGTCGTTGTCATTGACCAGAATGAGGCGATCCCCGTGGAGGACCGGAGAAGCGGCGGTTCCCCACCCGGCCTTGACCTTGACCGGGTCCCACGACTTGCTCCACGCCGGATTCCCCTCCATGTCATACACAAAGAGTCCGGTGTTCCCGAAGTAGGCGTAGACCCGCTCTCCATCGGTGACCGGGGTTTCCGAGGCATAGGAGTTCTTCATGTGGCGCGAGCCTTGCGGGACCCCGGAATGGGCCTCGCGCTCCCACAGGAACTTGCCGCTGTCAAAGTCCAGACAATACACCTTCCAATGGTGCACGCTTTCGGGGGCATCCCGCTCTCCACCCAAGTAAAGCCCCGGTTTCGGCGGCTCGACCTCTCCTTCCTGAATCACCGTGGTGACAAAGACCCGCTTGCCCCACACGATGGGAGAGGACCATCCCATGCCGGGGATCTCCGCGCTCCAGACCACGTTTTGGGTCGCGCTCCACACCTCGGGGAGCGAGCGGTTGTCCTCGGCCCAACCTCGCGAGCCCGGGCCGCGAAACTGGGGCCAGTTCTCCGCGGCGTGGGAAATCAGTTGGGAGAGCAGGGTGAGCGCGAATACGAGGATCAGGCGTTGGAAGGAACGATTCATACGGGCAGGCTCCTATCGGGCGTCGAGGAGTTCAAGCTAACCGCCGGATCGGTGGGCGTCAACAGGCGGTTCCAGTTCCCTCCGGGGGGTGCGAACAGGGCCAGGGTGTGGAATCATTCCGCGCATGTCGATGAAAACGCTTGGACAGATCCTCTTCTGTGCTCCGATGTTCATCCTTCCTTGGGAGTGCGCATCCATGGAAATCCTTGAGCGCTCAGCGCCCCTTCTGAACCCAACGTTCCGCGTCTCGAACGGGGCCCACGAGGTCTTGATCGGAGAGGAGTGTCTGCTCCGATTCCGAACGCCCACCATTGCCGGGGAATACGGGGCCCGGGTGAGCTTCCAGCGCGCGGGAGGCGGTTGGACTCGGGTGCGTTTGTTCTGGGAGACTCCCGAGGAGATCCATCAGCCTGAGCTCTCAGTGGAGTTCGATCTGGCCCTTGCTCCGACCTTTCATTGGATGCCGCACCTCGCGCCCGAGGAAGGATTTGTCGCCGCCCAACACGTGTTCCGCTCCCCGGCGTTGATCTTCGCCCGGGGCAACTTGGGGCTGGCGATTGTCCCCGATCTCGGGCAAGTGGGACGCGATCCGGAGGCGCCTTGGTTCCTGGACCTCCACGCACCCGAGCGGAAGGCGTGGCTTGGACTTTGCCAAACCCGGATCGAAGGGCATGTGGGGTTCAAGAAACGCGAAGGGATGACTTTGGGTCCCGGATCGGTCGAGATTGCTTTCTTCCTGGCCGTGTATGAGGGGAAGGAAGCGCCATTCAATCCCTGGAAGCCGGTCGCGGATTTTCTGTGGACCCGTTGGGGGCATCCGTTGTTCGCCAAAGGCGAACCCGGACGGGTCCCCATGGACTTGTATGTGAAGCGAACCTACGACTGGGCTTTCGGGTCCTGGAAGGATGCGGTTTGGCAGGAATTCGATCTCGACGGCAAACGGGTCGGCGCGCCCCAGTTCATTGTGAATGTCAGCCAGTCCCCCAACTACAAAGGACCTTGGTTCCAGCGCGAGGTGCTTTCGATCTGGAACCAGGCGTGGTTCTCTTCCTTGCGGAGCGCCTCGGGCCTAGCGCGCTGGGCGCGACGAACCGAGGATCCGCGCCTCTCCGCCAAAACCGCGATGACCAAGGAACTCGCGCTCGCCGCGCCGCGCAAGGAGGGGCTCTTTCCCTCGGTGATCCGGACCGAGAACGAAGAAGTGGTGGTTGAGGGGAAAGAGGTGGAACGCCCGCGCCCGTGGTCCGAGGCCTTCTGGACCAACTCCAACCGCTGCCCACGAGACCACGGAGTCACCGAGGATTGGTTTCATGTTCTCGACTCGAGTTGGACCGCCCTGTTGATGCTGAGGTGGCACACGGAGATCGAGGCGGACCCGAGGCTCCTGGACTTCGCGCGGACTTACGCGGACAAACTGTTGACACTCCAGGATGCCGACGGTTATTTCCCCGGCTGGCTCGATCCGATAACCCTCGAACCGGCGCCGATCATGGCCCAAACCCCGGAGAGCGCTTTGAGCGCCACCTTCCTCCTCAAACTCTCCGAGGTGACCGGCGAAGCGAAATATAGCCCCCCCGCGCTACGCGCCCTGGAGGCGCTGCTCGGTGAACCGGTCCCCTCCGGTCGCTGGGAGGACTTTGAGACTTATTGGTCCTGCAACGGGTTCGGGTCCAAGACCATGGTGGGCAAGAAGTTCCCGCGCAACGACATGTACAAACAAAACAACTTCTGCATCTTCTGGACCGCGGAGGCGCTCCTGGCCGCCTATCAGACCACCGCTGAGGAGCGATATCTACGCTGGGGGTTGCGGACTCTGGATGAGCTCTCCATGTGCCAGCAGGTCTGGCAGCCCCCGTTCATCCATGTCCCCGCCCTGGGTGGGTTTGGCGTGATGAACTATGACGGCGAATGGAACGACTCCAGACAGTCCCTCTTCGCCGAACTTTTCATGGATTACTATCGGACGACCGGCGACCCGATCCTGTTCGAGCGCGGAGTGGCGGCGCTCAAGGCCTCCTTCGTGATGATGTACTGCCCCGAGAATGCCAAACAGAAGAAGCAGTGGGAGAAGGCGCACCCATTCTTCGGCAAGGAAGATTACGGGTTCATGATGGAGAACTATGGGCATGGCGGAGAGACAAGCGCCGAGGGGCTGGGGATCGGGGAGTTCACCATCTACGACTGGGGCAACGGCGCGGCCAGCGAGGCGCGCAACCGGATTTATGACCATTATGGGGATGTCTATATCGACCGTGCCCGCGGCCGGGGATTCGGCATCGATTCCGTTTCGGTGAACCGAACCGAAGGCGGCTGGCGGCTGAAGAACCTTTCTCACCGATCTCGAGAAATCAAGGTGGTGTTCGAGGACGGGTCATCCAAGGTGGTCAAGCTCGTCCGGGAGGCGCATGTCCGGTAGCAGGGGCGGGACGCTTGCCCTATGCCAGGAATCGGTCCAGGAGATTCCGGGTTATTCGCTCCACGCGTGGGTCGGGCCCATGCGGGCGACCGTAGTGGGAATAGGGGATCATGTGGCCGGGGGGCGAGGAGAGTCCCTGCGCCCACCAGATGGTTGAGGCGTTGAAAACCCAGTTACCCTTGGGGCCGGGGTAGAGAGTCGCGGTCCAGTTCGCCTTCTGTCCACCCGAGTTGATCGTTTCGCCGCCCGCGACAACTTGAAGTCCGGCAATGTCCGCCGGATCCCCATGAAACTCCCAGCCGACCAGACCGGGGATGGAGTCGCCCTCTTTCATCCCCGTCCCCTCGAAGATCCAGGAAGTGGCCTCTTTCACAATCCAATCTCCCGCGCCGTTGAAGGGGCTGATTGTGCGCGCGCCGATGAGGGTTGCCTCGTTGGGGCCTTCAATGTCGAAAGGTCCCATCGGGTAAGCTTTTTCGGCCTCGGAAAGGCCTCCGTATCTCCCGGCGCGGGTGAGGATGCGATTGGGGATCCCGCTGGAGCTCGAAGAGAAGGGCGACACAAAGCAGCAGGTGTTCCCCGATAGAAACGCCAGGTTCACACCGGCATCCCTCGCGGCCATTACGTTCTTGAATTGCTCCAAACTCCAGTATTCATCATGGCCGACGGAGAGGAAGCCACGTCCCCGCGTGAGACAGCCGGGGTCGGAGTGGACATCCGTGTTGGAAACATAGGTCACATCAAACCCCTCCCGTTCGAGCCAGAAGGCGAGAGGAAACTCCCATAGGAGAAACTCACCGGAGCCTTGCGAGAGCGGCGCATCCAGTATCTGACAGTACTTGCCGTAAGGACGGTCGTAACTGACCTGGGAGACATTGTTCAGCGCCCACTCGCTCTTGCCGTCATCATAGAGCGCGAAGTTGTCGGGCCAGCGGTTGTAAGCGACCCATGTGTTATCGCTGCACTGAAAGATGAGGTCCGCCCTCCTGTCGTCGCGGACAATGAAAACCACATAGCTCTGATACCGTTCCTTGAGATGCGACAGTTTCCCCAGGTAGACGCCGCTGACCCAATCCTTCGGGATGGTGAGCGAGGCGCATGGCGCCCAGGCGCACTCGCGCAGGCGCTTCTCGCCGACCGGAGGGTCCGGTTGGACACAGCCCTCAAAAGGTCCCAGGGTGAGCACATGCCGGGCCCCCTGCCCGCCATAGTATCCCATCCGATAGATGTCCACCTTGAAGGGGCCGGCGGGATTGGCGGAGACCATCAGGTCGAGGGACTCCCCCGCGCGCAGACTGGCGCGCGAGACATACCCCTCGATCCAGGGTGAGCGGTAGCGGGTCTTGGGGTCCACGCGCGTGTATGTCAATTGCCAGTCGGTGGTTCCGGGTTTGGCGTTCTCGGAGCGGATAAGATCCGAGGTTTCCCCCGCGCGGACAATTCCGGATGCGAGGGTCAGCGCACCCGTGGCCGCGGCGGACTTCAGTAGTTGGCGTCTGAGGATTCTCGAAGAGGGCATGGGAACTCGCTATCGTTGCACGGAACGTGAGGATGAAGAAACAGGTTCGATCACGGCTGGGTTATTCTAGGTCCAAATGCTTCACATGGACCAGTCGATGTCCAACCATGTCAACCGCCGCTTGGGTTGCTCCAAAACGATGTAGCCGACCAACCGTTCATTGGCCCCATCTCCTGGGTTCATGTCGATGAAAAAAAACTCGCTGAAGATTGGCCGGAAGCCTTGCACTTGGATACGAACCGGCCCACAGACAGTCGCCTCCACAACATCCTGGGCGGCGATTTCCACTTCCACGCTGCCGATCTCCACCAGATTCCCCAAACGGTCCCTCCAGGCGGAGGGCAGAACCATGTGCGAGGCGCCGGTGTCCACCCGAGCATCACACCGAATACTCGCGTCCATTTCAGATGGATTGTCGATCCTCACCGATGTCCGAATTCGTCCCATGATCATCTCATCTACGCCAACACCTTCTGGATCACATTCCCGTACACATCCGTCAGCCGGTAATCCCTGCCCTGGAAACGGAAGGTGAGCTTGGTGTGGTCCAGGCCAAGCAGGTGGAGGAGGGTGGCTTGGAGGTCATGGACATGAACCGGGTCCTCGGTGATGTGGAAACCGATGTCGTCCGTCGCGCCAAGCGCAAGGCCCGGTTTGACCCCACCACCGGCGAGCCACATGGTAAAGGCCTGCGGGTGATGATCGCGCCCCTTGCTCCGACCGAGGGCGACATTGCTCTCGACCATCGGGGTGCGCCCGAACTCCCCTCCCCAGACCACCAGGGTGTCATCGAGCAGCCCGCGCTGCTTGAGGTCCTTGATGAGCGCCGCGGCGGCGCGGTCGGTGTTGGCGCATTGCGCCTCCAGACCCCCCTTCACATCGCTGTGGTGGTCCCAGGCCTCATGGTAGCAGTTCACGAAACGAACCCCCTTCTCGACCAACCGGCGAGCCAGGATGCAATTGTTGGCGAAGGACTTCTCGCCCGGCTTCGCGCCATACAGGGCCAAGGTCTCCGGGCTTTCCTTGGAGATGTCCATCACCTCGGGGGCGCTGGTTTGGAGGCGGTAGGCCATCTCATAGGAGCTGATCCGCGTGGCGATTTCCGGATCGCCGACCAGGTCCAGATGGTCCTGATTCAAGGCATTGATCACATCCAGGGACTCGCGCTGGAGCTTGGCATCCACCCCGGGCGGGTTCGAGAGGAACAAGATCGGGTCCCCCACCGAGCGGAGCAGCACCCCTTGGTGGACTGTGGGGAGGAAGCCGCACCCGTAGTTGGCCGCGCCGCCGGAAAGACCCCCGCCGGAGTTGAGCACCACGAACGCCGGGAGGTCTTCGGCCTCGCTTCCCAGCCCATAGGTCACCCAGGACCCCATGCACGGACGTCCCAGTTGCTGCGAGCCGGTGTTCATGAAGATCTGCGCCGGGGCGTGATTGAACGCATCGGTGTGCATCGAACGGATCAGGCAAATCTCATCGACGACCTCGGCCAGGTGGGGGAGAACATCGGCGAGAACCGCGCCGGATTGACCGTGCGGTTTGAAGTCGAAGGGAGAGGCCATCAAAGAGGCGTTCCGTTCGATGAAAGCGTAACGCTGGTCCTTGACCACCTCGGCGGGAACCGGCTCGCCGTCATACTTCACCAAAGCCGGTTTGGGATCAAAGAGATCGAGCTGGCTGGGACCGCCGGCCATGAAAAGGTAGATGACCCGCTTGGCCTTGGTGGGAAAGTGAGGCGGCTTGGGCGCGAGTGGACTAGCGGGTGACGGCCCGGCGAGGGCGGAGAGGCTTTTTCCGCCGAGGAGCGCGGCCAGGGCGATCTTCCCGATCCCGACCCCGCATTCCTGGAAGAAATACCTCCGCGTGACAGCTTGCTTCAGATCGAGGTCGATCATGCCCCTCGCGTCCTTTCTTGTGTTCAATCTTCCCTTTCAATATCCAGTATAGAATCGAGGCGGGCATCCTGGAAGCGGTAAAAGAATCACTTTCTCGCCAGGATCAAGTCTTTCCTCCATCGCGGTGTTGGCCGCTCACCGGATCAGAGGGCGCTTGGAGGGTATCCCAGGCTTGCGTGGGTAGCGCGAATCCAGGTCTCCCATGCGGCGGATGGAGATCACATAGCGGTCGCGCGTTTCGCTCGGGAGACGGTACCGGAGCGTGTGTGAAATCTCGGCGGATAGGGCGGAGAGAGCCGCTCCCGCACCGACAACCTCCTCCAGGTCCGATTTCCAACACCACAGCTCGCCTCCCTTCCGAAGGAAAGGGGTCCCCAGTTCAATCAGCACCGGGAGCGAGGCCACCGCGCGGGTCACCACCACCGAGTATTGCCCTCGCCGCGAAGGGTGATGCGCGGCCGTCTCCGCTCGCTCCGCAAGAGCCTCGCCTCGTGAACGAAGGGATGAGGTGGCCATGAACTGGCCCAGGAGGTTGGCCGGTTTGGCCTTGCTCTCCAGGAGAGTGAATGCGGCTTCCTCGAAACGCGCGGCCAAGGGAACCCCGGGAAAACCGGCGCCGGACCCCAGGTCCAGAAAACGCTCTCCCACATCCCAGCCCGCGATGGCGGGCGCGAGGCTGTCCAACACATGTCGTTCCAACCAATCCTGCTTTGGAACCGAGGTGAGATTGTGAATCCGGGATTCGCGTTCGAGCCATTCCAAGTGGCCCTGGACAAGCGGGTGTGATTCCAGCGGCGAGGCTCCCTCCAGCGAGACCCTCTCGATTGGGAATTCCCTGCCCCCGCTCATGCCTTCCAAACCCAGCGATCCGGTCAGTTGCTGGTGAGCGGCTCGTACTCCAGCTTGGCAAGCGTGGTGTTGATCGGCACCACGGTCCAGAGCTCCCCGATGCTATGTGTCCCGTTGGTAGGGTTGTAAGCCAGCGCCTTGCCCGTGGTGTTCCCGGGATAGGCCCGGTACCAGTGGCCGGCGATCCGATCCGGCCCGGACACGAAGTAGGACCCCAGGAAGATGATCTTGGGATCATCGCCGACCGTCGTGGTGCGGCGAGAGTCATAGCCGATGGGAACAGTGCCATCCGACCAGGGATCGATGAAGGCACCGGCGTCGATGAAGCGGATTGGGGTGGTCAAGGGGCAGTGTATGGCCAAACCATAGTTCCCCTTCTGGCTCACGAGGAATGTGAGCCCGCCGGTGTTGGTGGGCTCGGGGGCATCCGTCGGACAGGGGATGTCCGGACTGCCGGTGGACTTGTTCCGGGTGGTGATCCGGAGATCGAGTTGATCGTTGTAATCCGAATAAAGAAAATTGTACTGGACCAAGTGCTCGTGCTCCGCTGTCGCGATCGACCTGAGGTTCCCCTTGGCGCGGGCCACCCGCGCGCGCTCTTGGGCCTCGAGGAAATTCGGGAGGGCAATCGCGATGAGGATCAGCACGATGGCGATGACGATGAGCAGTTCGATGAGGGTGAACCCCTTCCTCTTCCCGGCGCACATGACTTTTTCACTCCATCCTTAAACGTTTTATGATATCTGGCGGTTTGAAGCCTCTCTGCAAAGCGCCTGGGCATTTTTCTGTGGCGCAACCCACGAATTCCCTGTAAACTGAGTCCCAGCCTTGGGAAGCGCGGGAGATGTCCCGGTCCGCTTCTCCAGGGGTGAAGCTATTCCTGGGAGAGAGAAAAAGGAAGGACGGAGCCATGTTTCGAGTCGATGCTCGCAAGGCGGTTCATTTCTGTGACGGACTGACCCGTCGCGATTTCCTCCATGCCGGCGCGCTCGCGGGCCTGGGACTCACCTTGCCCGGCTTCCTCAAATTGAAGGCCGAGGGGGCGGTCCAAGACACCGACAAGAACTGTATTTTCCTGTTCCTGGTGGGGGGTCCGAGCCAGCTCGACACCTTTGATCCCAAGCCGGACGCCCCGCGAGAAATCCGCGGCCCTTTCAAGCCGATCAAGACCGCCTGCCCGGACATTCAGATCACCGAGATCTTCCCCCAAGTCGCAAAGGTCGCCGACAAATTCTCGATCATCCGCTCGATGCACCATAAGGGAACCGGGGTTCATGATGTGGGGCACCAAGCCATGCAGACCGGGCGCATCTATTTGAACGGCCTGGAGCAGCCGCATGTGGGTTGTGTCCTCGGCTTCCTCAAAGGCTCGCGCAATGACCTTCCTCCGCATGTTTTGATGCCCCGCCCGATCGGAAACACCGGCGGGAACATGCCCCATGGCCAAAGCGCCGGATTCCTCGGCAAGACCCACGATCCCTTTATCCTGAACGCCGACCCATCCGACCCGAATTTCAAGGTCCCTGACCTGCTTCCCCCGGAATACATCTCCACCGTGCGCCTCGAACGGAGGAAGAATCTGCGCGACTTGGTGGACCAGTCGGTGGCGCAGCTCGAAACCAGCGAGGATGCCCGCCTCCTGGATGAGAATTTCCATCAGGCCTATTCGCTGATGTCCTCCCCTACCGCGCGCGAAGCCTTCGACCTCTCCAAGGAGCCGGACTCGGTGCGAGATCGCTACGGGTGGAACAAATTCGGCCAGGGTTGCCTCCTCTCCCGGCGACTGATCGAACGGGGAGTGCGTTTCACCACGGTCAACATGTTCGAGACCGTGTTCAACGAAACCACCTGGGATATTCATGGCTCCGCCCCGTTCAGCGCGATCGAGTGTTACAGCGATCTGGTCGGTCCGATGTTTGATCAGGGATACAGCGCCCTGATCGAGGACCTTTCCCAGCGCGGGATGCTGGAGACCACGATGGTGGTCGCGATGGGCGAGTTTGGCCGCACCCCCAAGATCAATCCGGCCGGTGGACGCGACCATTGGCCGCAAGCATGGTCGGTGTTGGTCGCGGGAGGCGGGGTTGAAGGGGGTCGTGTCATCGGCAAGACCGATGAGATCGGCGCGTACCCGTCCGAGCGTCCAGTCACCGCCGCGGAGCTGGTCGCCACGGTCTACCACACCCTGGGTGTCGATCTCGAAACCGAACTTCCCAGTCCAGGCACACGGCCGGTCCCTGTCGTTGATTTCGGGGTGAAACCGGTCAAAGAGCTGCTTTAGGGGAGTTCTTTCATCCTGACTCATTCTTGGAAGGGATCCATGAAAAGAAGCCTGTTCCTTGCTCTTCTCTGTCTGCTGACATCACGCCCCGCGCCCGCCGAGATTCGGGTCCTTCCCAGCGAAATCACCCTGAGCCGCGCGGGTGAGGCGCAGCGCCTCTTGATCGAGGGGGTCGAAGGCTCCCTCTGGACCGGCGACCGAACCAGTGAGGCGGAGATATCCACCTCCGATCCGAAGGTGGCCAGGGTCGAGGGAGGGGTTCTGCGCGCGGTTGGCAACGGCGAGGCAGTCCTCTCCGCGAGCGTGGAGGGCCAATCCGCGACCGCCACGGTGCGGGTGACCGGGGCGGACTCGCCCTTCACTTGGAGCTTCCGAAACCATATCCAACCGGCGCTTTTCAAGATGGGTTGCAGCACGGGCGCCTGCCACGGCGCGGCCTCGGGAAAGAACGGTTTTCGCCTGTCCCTACGAAGCTTTGACCACGAATGGGACCATCAGGCCCTGACCCGCCAAGCTCAGGGCCGTCGGGTCTCACTCGCGGAGCCTGAGGAGAGCCTGATCCTGCTCAAACCCACCATGCAGGTCCCCCACGAAGGGGGAGAGCGTTTCGCCCAAGGCTCCGAGCCTTACAACCGATTGATCGAATGGATCCGCGCCGGTGCGCCGCCCGCCCGGGAGGAGGATCCGCGAGTGGAGCGGATCGAGGTTCTGCCCCCATCGATGACCCTCGCGCTGGGAAAGCCCCAGCAGATTCTGGTCCGAGCGCATTACACGGATGGCCACGCCGAGGATGTCACCCAGTGGGTCAAGTATGGGACCACCGAGGAGGGGGTGGCCGGGGTGGACGATTTCGGCCTGGTGACAGTCAAAGGCCCCGGATCGGGAGCGATCACGGTGTGGTACGCGAGCAAGGTCGCCACGGTGGAGTTCACTGTCCCGCGCGAGAGGGCGGTTCCGGATGAGGTCTACGCCCGGGCCGAGCGCCGGAACTTCGTGGATGACCTGATCCTCGAGAAGCTTGCCAGCCTCGAAATCGCTCCCTCGGGGATGGCGGATGACGAAACCTTCATCCGCCGGGCGTTTCTGGACTGCATCGGAACCTTGCCCACACCCAAGGAGGTCTTTTCGTTTGTTTCCGGCAAAGATCCGGACAAGCGTTCAAACCTGGTGAACTCGCTCTTGGAACGTCCCGAATATGTGGATTACTGGGCCTACAAGTGGTCCGACCTGCTGCTGCTCTCCTCGAAGAACCTTCCACAGGCCGAAGAGCTGAACTCCTTCTACCGATTCATCCGGGAGAGTGTGGAGCGCAACAAACCCTGGGATCAGTTCGCGCGCGAGATCCTCACCGCGAAGGGGAGCACACTGGAGAACGGCGCGGGGGCCTTCTTCAAGATGCATCGGGACATCACCGACCTCACCGAAACCACCTCGCAGGCGTTCCTCGGAATGTCGATCACCTGCGCCCGCTGTCATAACCACCCCCTCGAAAAATGGACCCAGGACGATTACTACGGAATGGCCAACCTGCTCGCGCGGGTGAAGCTCAAGAACGCGAGGATGGAGGGGATCACCGAGGTTTCCGCCAACAGCTTTGGGGATGTGCTCCACCCGCGCCTCGGGGCTCCCGTTCCGCCTCGTCCGCTGGATGGAACCGCGATTCCCCTTGAGGAGCCGGGCGACCGCCGCGAGCACCTGGCCAAGTGGCTGACCGCTCCGGAGAACCCCTATTTCACCCGCGCGGTGGTCAATCGGGTGTGGCGGAATTTCATGGGGCGAGGTCTGGTGGAGCCGGAAGACGACCTCCGCCTCACCAATCCCCCCTCCAATGAAAAACTCCTTGCGGCGCTCGCCAAGGATCTGGCGGAGCACGGGTACGATATCAAGCGCCTGATCCAGGTCATCATGAACTCGGCCTCGTACCAGCGCTCCTCGAAACCCTCGGACCCCGAGCACCCGGATGACCGCTACTACTCCCAATACATCATCCGCCGTCTCCCGGCGGAGGTTCTCCTGGACTCTTTCTCGCAGGTGACCGGAGTCCCGACTTCGTTTTCGGGCTATCCGGAGGGGGCGCGCGCGATTCAGTTGCGGGATTCGCAGGTGGCCTCTTATTTCCTCACCGCCTTTGGTCGCCCGATTCGCCGTCAAACCTGCTCCTGCGAACGAACCGAGGATCCGAGCATCGCCCAGACCCTGCACCTGGCTAATGGGGCCACGGTCAACGACAAGCTCAAGGCGGAGAACTCCTTTGTCACTCGGATGGTCGAGGAGGAGTGGAGCGATTGGATCATTGTCGAGGAGATCTTCCAGCGGGCGCTGTCGCGGTCCCCATCGGAGCAAGAACGAGCGAAGGCCCTGGAGGCGCTTGCGGAGTCCCCGGTCGAAGGGTCCGATCAAGCTCGGCGCGAGGCCATTGAGGACCTTGCCTGGGCGGCGATGAGCAGCAAGGAATTCCTATTCAATCACTGAATCCGGAGGATCCCACGCGGATGAGAGTTCGGTTTACCAACCTTCCAATCCTCGCGGCGCTGCTCACCCTTGGGGTTGCGCCTTCGCGCCCGGCCATTGGCGCGGGTGTTGTCGATTTCGAGCGGGATGTTCGCCCGATCTTCGCGCGCGCCTGCGCGGGGTGCCATTTCCCCGAGGCGGAGAACCTCCAAGCCGAGCTCGATCTCTCCACCGAGGAATCCGCGCTCAAGGGGGGAGCGGGTGGCCTATCGGTCCTCCCGGGAAATGCCGAGGAGAGTCCGCTGGTGGCGATGATCGAGCACCGTGAAGGGGTCGCCAAGATGCCGCCCCCGAAAAAGGGGAAGCCGCTCGGTTCGGAGGAGATCGCCCGAATCCGCGAGTGGATCGACCAGGCGCCCGCTTCCCCGGCCCCAAGCGCGCCGGCTGAGCAAGTAATCCAACCCGTGGACCACGGATCAGAACAGGTCGCCCCGGCGGAGCGACACGAAACCGAAGCGCCCGAGCAGTCGAAAGGCGCGGCCCCGGTCGGCGCGCTCGCCTTTTCCCCGGATGGGAAGCTGCTCGCTCGCGGAGGGTTGCACAAAGTCGAGATTGTGACCTTGGACCCGGCGAGCGGGGCCGAAAGCGCCATCAGGACCCTGGAGGGGCATGCCGACCTGGTGCGCTCTCTGGCGTTCTCTTCGGATGGAACCCTGCTCGCGGCGGCGGGAGGGAAGCCGGGAAGGTTTGGAGAAGTGAAGATCTGGAGGGTCGCGGATGGCTCGCAGGCGGCCACCATTCAGGGCCACAAGGACAACATCCTGGAGATTGCCTTCAGCCCGGATGGAAAGCGTGTCGCCACCTGCAGCTACGACAAGTTCATCAAGGTGTGGGATGCATCGAGTGGGGCCGAACTGCTCTCCCTCAAGGACCATGTGGACGCGGTCTATTCGGTGGCCTACAGCCCGGATGGGAAGCTGATCGCTTCCGGGGCCGGGGATCGGACGGTGAAGATTTGGGACGCGGAGACCGGAGAGCGGCTGATCACCTTCTCGGACTGCCGGGATGCCGTGCGGACAGTCGCGTTCTCCCCCTCGGGTAAGCTCGTGGCCGCCGGAGCCGCGGACAAGATGATCCGGGTATGGGACCTCGAGGCCTCGAAAAAGGTCTTCACCCAGTCCTCGACCACCACGGGGGTTTTGGAAAGTTCAACCTTCGCGCATGAAGGCGCGGTGCTTAAGCTCGTCTATTCCGGCGATGGCGCCACCCTTTACTCCACGGGCGAGGATCGGCTGGTCAAGGCTTGGGCCACGGACACTTTCACGGAGCGGTTTATGCTGGAACGTCAATCGGACTGGGTCACCGCGATGGCGCTTTCACCCGATGGAGAGCTACTCGCCCTGGGATGCTTTGATTCAACGCGCGGAATCCACAGCGCGCGGACCGGGGAGCGGCTGGAGGGGGTCTCGGGGGTGTCCGCCGGACGGATGGCGGAAGCGGCCCCGGCCAAGCCGGAGACCATCCTCGCGAGCCTCAAGAGCGGGGAGAAACGTCCCTCGGGGCTTTCCGTGGACGCGGTGGTCATCAACGCCACAATCCCCCCCTCAATCACTTCGATTTCCCCGCAACGCCGGCCGCGCGGTTCCGAGTTCGAGATGACTGTTGAGGGGAATGACCTTCCCCAAGCCGAACCGTACTTTACCGACCCAGCCGTCCAGGTACGGGTGGTCGAAAACGAGGCCTTGCTCATTCCGGAGTTCAATTATGATCCGATGAGCACCGCCGCGCAGGTCTTCGATTATGCCCGCCCACACCGCCTGAAGCTGAAGGTCACCCTCCCGGCCGATATCTCCTTGGGAGAGAAGTTCCTGATCTTTGAGACCCCGCTGGGGGTCTCCAATCCGATGCCGCTCACTGTATTGGCGCGAGCGGATGTGGGCGAAGTGGAACCCAACAACTCCGACAGCGAGGCTCAGACCGTGGTCCTCGCGGCGACTCCGACCACTCTAATCGGGGCGATCAACGCGGCTGGGGATCCGGATCTGGCGCGTATCCGGGGCGAGGCTGGGCAGGAGCTGGTCTGCGCGCTCACCGATTCCGCGCCGGGACTCGCGCTCCGGCTTCGGGATGCTACTGGGACGGTGCTGGCTGATAGCGACCAGTTCGACCCGCCGCCCACCGCTCGGTTGGGGTACCGCCTTCCCTCCTCGGGGGAATGGATTCTTGAGGTCCGCGACAAAGACCTCCGTGGAGGGATGGGGTATCGCCTACACATCGGCCAGTTCCCGTTTGTCCACCAGACCTCCCAGCTCGGTCTGCGCGCGGGGAATTCCATGAGCTTAGGAGTGAACGGGTTCAACCTCGGCGGAGCGACCCAGGTCGCGATAGCCGCCCCCGCCGAGGTTCACCCGGATCAGACCATGCCGCTCCCGATTCCTTTCGTGGAAGGCAACCCGATCCCCGCCCCGCGGATTGCGGTAGGGAGATTCCCCGAGCGGATGGAGACGCCCCCCAATGGGACCGCCGCCGAGGCTGAAAAAGTCTCCTTCCCGACCACGATCAACGGCGTGATTGGGGAAAAGGGGGATCTGGACCTGTTCATGTTCTCGGCGATTCGCGGGGAGAAGCTGGTGCTTGAGGTCTCCGCCGCGCGGCTCGGATCGCGTCTCGATTCGGTGGTCGAGGTGCTCGATACGGAGGGGAATCCGCTCCGGCGCGGCGAAGTGCGCTGTGTCGCGCAAACCGCTCTCACACTCGCGGATCGGGATTCGAAAACCGCCGGTCTTCGGCTGGAGAGCTGGAAAGACTTGCGCATCGGGGACTATGTGGCGGTCGGCTCCGAGATTCTGAGGGTCTCCGACCTGCCCGACTACAACGATGAGGACGCGCTCTTTGAAGCTTACCCGGGAGGGCAACGGAAGGGCCACTTCGCGACCACGCCGGAACACCACGCGGTGGGTTCCCCGCTCTATAAGGTGGAAATCCATCCACCCGGCGCGGAGTTCCCCCCCAACGGCATGCCGGTCTTTCCTCTGTATTGGCGCAACGATGACTCCTTTTATGAAGGGGCCATGGGCAAGGATTCCCTGCTGGTGTTCGAGGCGCCCTCGACCGGGAACTACATCGCGCGGATCAGTGACGCCATCGGTGGAGGAGGGGAGGACTACCAGTATCGTCTGGCGATCCGATACCTCGAACCCGACTTTGATATCTCGATCAACCCCTATCGGGTGAATGTTCCCGCGGGCGGGAGGACCTCGCTTTCGGTTCAAATCGTTCGACGGGATGGATTTGATCTCCCGGTGACCGTGGAGGTCCCCAATCTGCCCAAGGGGCTTTCCGTAACGCCGGGCGTGATCCTCCCGAATGAGAACAGCGTGGACCTCTTGCTGGCCGCGGACGCGGATGCGGTCTCGACCACTCGCGAACTTCCCTGGAAGGCGCTCGCCACTTATGTGAAGAATGGGAGAGAACAGGTCAAGGAGTCGGTCATGGGACCGGTGTATGTGGTCCACCGGGACCCGGATCTCGCGGTCAAGACCGATATCGAGACGGTGGCCATCCCACCCGGCGGAGTCGCCAAGCTCAAAGTCACCCTCGATCGATTCAACGGCTTCACGAGTCGAGTGCCGATCTCGGTGCTCAATCTCCCGACCGGAGTCCGAGTGTTGGACACCGGCCTCAACGGAATCCTGGTGCGCGCCGCCGAGAACGACCGGGAGATGGAAGTTTACGCGGAGCCGTGGGTGTCCCCCATCTCCCGCACCATCTATGTCCAGGCCAAGGTGGAGTCGCGCGCTCCGGGAAGGATGGTGTTCCTCAGCGCTCCCCTTCAATTGCGGATCGGCCCGGAATTCGAGACGCCCCCCCAGGCGCCAAGCGGACCTCAAGTCGCCTCCGAGGCCGCGCACAACGCGCGACCGGTCGCCAAGGTGGACAACGCCCCGGGGGCTGAATAGCCTCGCCGGATGAAGCTCCGTTTTCACCCAGGCTGGGTGGCTGTCCCGTGGATCGTGGCGGCCCTCGGCTGGACTTTCCGTGACCTGATCTTTCGCGGGTTCATCATCGCCCAGGGGGATGTCCCCGACCAGTTCCTCCCCTGGCGGGAGTTCACCGCCGAGGAAATCGGGCAAGGCCGGATTCCTCTCTGGAACCCCTACTCGTTCTGCGGGGCGCCGTTTCTCGCAAACATGCAGTCCTGCGTCCTGTACCCTGTGGACCGTATCCTGGATCTGTTCTTCCCCCCCGGCTGGGCAATGTCCATCGGATTGGTTCTGCACCTCCTGCTCGGCGCGGTTTCCCTCCACTTCCTGGCGATTCGGTTCGGCGCGGGAGCGGCATGCGCGGCCCTGGCCGCGGCCGGGTACTCGCTCGGCGGGTTTCATGCCATCCACCTGTTGGGTGGGAACCTCCTGACCATCACCTCCTCGACTTATCTCCCGGCCCATCTTCTGGTCATTTCCGCGCTTTCCGACCGCCTGCAGAAGGGGGAACGAGTCGGTTCCCTTCCTTTCTGGGGAGCCTTTCTGGTCGCGCTACAAGTCCTTTCCGGTCACGCGCAGATGACCTTTTACAATGGGGTCTTCGCGGGAGTGTTCGCGCTCGCGCAAATGGCGCTCATGCGACACGGGCGCGCGGCGCTGCTCCTCCACCATGTCCTAATCTGGGGGGTTGGGGCCTTGCTCGCCGCGCCGCAGCTTCTCCCTTCCCTGGAATACAGTCGGCTTTCCTCCCGCACGGAATCTCTCCCTTACGAAGCGGCCACGGAGTTCTCCTTCGGGTGGGAGGTCCTCCCCACCCTGTTCCTCCCTGAGTATCTGGGGAGTCGGGTGGATGGGTTTCGTCCGCCGGGGCGGGATACATTCTGGGGGAGTTGGCGAAACTGGTCGGCGGTGTATATCGGAATCATCCCCTTCTGCGGGTTCGTTTTCCTCATCCTCTCCAGGGCCACGCGGCGCGCGCGGGCCATGGCCCTCAAAGCCTTCGCGCCGCTGCTCTTGGTGGGTCTGTTCCTCGCGCTGGGGCGCAACAACCCGCTCTATCGCCTTGTCCATGAGCTCCCTCTGTTCGGTCAATTCCGCGCTCCCAGCAAGTATCTCCCTGGGTTCATCGCACCCTTCACAGTTCTGGCCGCCGTTGGGTTGAGCTCGCTGCTCGACAAGCTCGAACAAGCGCGGTCCGACTTGTCCCGGGGAGCGGTCATGGCCGCTTCGGTTGCGCTCCCGGCGATCCTTGTCGCTTCGGTGGCGATGCTGAACCTCCAGCGAATCTGGCCGGAAGGAATTGTCACTCCACTCGCGCTGTTCCTCTGGAATCTCGCGCGTTCGCTCAGTCTGGCGCTTCTCGCGCTCCTCGGATGGATGGCGCTGGGCAAACTGAGCGCCCCTCAGGGGAGTCGCCTTTGGGCAAATGCGCCCACACTCTTTCTGCTGGCTGTCGCTTTCCTCGATTCGGACGCCTACCACTCCCGTTATATTCTCAGCGCCCCCGCCGAGTGGGTCCGGACCTTCCCCACCGAACTGGTCAAGAAAAACCTCCCGGAAGAGGAGCGGGTCCTGCTCACCCCAGACTATCTCCGTCAGAACGACCCGGTGCCAAGACGCATCCCCTCCGCAAGCGGGTATGATCCCTTCCAGCTGGGGGTCTTCGTGGATACTTTTCGCGCGGAAGGATATCTGTCAAAAGACCTGATTCCGGATTCCTGGGCCCCGTCGCTCGACTGGGCGCGCCGATTGGGCGTGGGGGTGGTTCTCTCGACCACCGCGCAACGTCACCGCGACCTTTCCCCCTTGGCCCTTGAACGTCCCTTCTTCCTGTACAAGGTCGCCAATCCCGCTCCGCTGGTTGAGTTTCAGGGTCACGACCAAGCCCCTCCGCGAAGCAGTCCTTTTCGATGCCGTTGGGAAGATGGGGCTCTCCATGTCACCGGAACCGCGCCCACGGACGGGAGACTGGTCATCCGGCAGGTGTACGCCCCCGGCTGGAGGGCCGTTGACCCACAAGGAAGCATGGTGGAAGTGGAATTGGCCGAGCCGTTTTGGCAGAGCATTGCGATCACGGCGGGAGAGGTGGCTTTGACACTCAAGTATGAGCCGTGGGGATGGACCTGGGGCCTCCGCCTCTTCCCGCTCGCCCTCCTGGCCTGGATGGCGTTGGGGTGGGCGGGTCTCAAGGCCCCAGGCACGGCGCTACACAAAGATCCCCCAAGCCACTAGTCTCTGTTTGTCGCCGGAAGCAGACCCGCTTGCGAAAAGGAAACCACGCCATGCCCATTTCCCGCGTCTTTCTCATCCTTTCCACCCTACTCGCTCTGACCCAATTTACACCCGCTCGCGCCGAGGAGATCTCCAAGGACCCGCTCAAGTTGTATGTGTCTCCCAAGGGGAGCGACACTTGGTCGGGACGGCTCCGGGAGCCGAACCGCGAGAAGAATGATGGCCCACTGGCCACTTTCGCGGGCGCTCGGGATGCCGTTCGATCCCTGAAAGGCGCCGGGAAGGCGGTCAACGGGGTGACCGTCCTGTTCCGGACGGGAACTTACGCGCTTGAGGACACGGTGGTCCTGGGTCCCCAGGATTCGGGAACGGAGAACGCCCCGATTGTCTACTCGGCCTACACGGGCGAGCGCCCGGTGATCAGCGGCGGGCGCGAGATCAAGGGTTGGATTCGGTCTCGGCTCGGTAAAAAGATGGGGCGGGAGATGTGGGAGGCGCACCTCCCCGAGGTGAAAGAGGGAGATTGGTGGTTCCGGGAACTGTTCGTTGAAGGAAAGCGCCAACCCCGAACCCGGCTCCCCAAGCAGGGGTTTCACAATTTCACCTCCCTGGTGGAGTCACCCGGGAAACATGAATGGTCCGAGGGAGTTTGGGGGGCGGGGTTCGCCCCGGGTAATATCCAGAATTGGAAGAACCTCCAGGATGTGGAAATCGTGGCGCTCACTCGTTGGATCGAGAGCCGCAGCCCGATCGCCTCGGTGAACATCGAGGGCGGCACGGTCACGTTCAAGAAGAAGAGCACCTTCCGTCTGGAGGACACCAAACATCCGGACCGCTTCGCGCCCTATTATGTGGAAAATATCTGGGAGGAGTTGGACGAGCCGGGGGAATGGTATCTGGATCGAGGCGCGGGGATTCTCTACTACCTCCCTCGACCTGGCGAAGGTCCGCGAACCTTGGAGGTGGTTGCGCCGAGGCTAAGCCGGATCCTGGGTCTGGAGGGAGCTGAGGGCAACCCGGTTCACGACATTCGTTTTGAGGGTTTGACCTTCCGTTACGCGGAGTGGGAGTACCCGGAGGACGACGCCGGGTCCAACCAAGCCGCGCATGAGGTTCCGGGCGCGCTTCGCCTGGAGCACGCCACCCGCTGCGCCTTCGAGCGCTGCAAGGTCGAGCGGGTGGGGATCTATGGGATTGAAATCGGCCCCGGCTGCTCGGGTATCTCCGTCGCGCGCTGCACAATCCGCGATCTCGGCGCGGGTGGAGTGAAGATGGGGCATGGGAGCAAGGCAAGCGCCCTCACGGACTGCGTGCTCGAGGAGGGTGGCAGAATCTACCCCAGCGCAGTGGGGGTTTGGATCGGCAATAGCGGGCATAACCGTGTGGAGCACAACGAAATCCGGGACTTTTATTATACCGGGATCTCGGTCGGCTGGACCTGGGGTTATGGCGAAAGCAACGCGATCGAAAACAAGATCGAATACAACCACATCCACAAGATCGGTCAGGGCCTGCTCAGCGACATGGGCGGAATCTATTCGCTGGGAATCTCACCGGGGACTCGTCTCTCGCACAATCTCATCCACGATGTCACCTCCTACGACTATGGCGGATGGGGCATCTATCCGGATGAAGGCAGCAGCCGGATCGTGATCGAGAACAACGTGGTCCATCACACCAAGACCGGCGGATTCCACCAGCACTATGGAAAGGAGAACATTGTCCGCAACAACATCTTCGCCCTCGCGCATCTCGCGCAGATCATCCGCACCCGCGAGGAGGAGCACAAATCCTTCGATTTCGTGGGCAATATTGTCTACTTCACCGAGGGAGAGCTGCTTGGAAGCAACTGGAAGAACGACGAGTTCTTCCTGGACAAGAATCTTTACTGGAACCCCGATTCCTCCAAGGTGAACTTCAAGGGGGCCACGCTCGAGGAGTGGCGTAAGCGCGGGCATGACTTAAGTAGCAGGATCGCGGACCCGCTTTTCGCTGATCCGGAGAAGGGCGATTTCACCCTCAAGCCGGAGTCACCCGCCTTCGAGCTCGACTTCCAACCGATCGACCTCTCCACCGTGGGGCCACGGAATTGAATGGAAAGGTCGGGTGAGGAGCGCGCTCTCACGCGCGAGTGTTGGCGCCGGATGGTGGGGGTCTTCGCCCTCGCGCTCGTGCTGCGCTGGGGAGCGACCGCCTGGTTCCTTCCTCAATTCAAGCCGGACCTGAACCTCGATCAGTACCGGAGCCTGGCGCGCACTCTCGCGTCGGGAGAGGGGTTCATCTGCGGCGGTGAGGCGGCGGGAAGCCCCTACATTCGACGCACTCCGGGGTACTCCTTCTACCTCGCTGGGCTGATCCTCCTGTTCGGGGACCGATTGGACATCTTCCTTTATTCGCAAGGGATCCTCGGGGCGCTGTCGGCGGCGCTTTCGATCCCGCTCGCGCGACGGTGGTTGAGTTGGAGACCCTCCATCCTGGTGGGAGTGCTCGTGGCGCTTGATCCCCAATCGATCTTGCGCTGCGCGGACCTGCGCTCCGACACCCTTTTCACCGTGCTTTTCCTTTGCGGGCTGCTTCACCTCGTTTGGCGGGAGGATCGGGCCTCGGCCTGGCTTTTCTGCGGTGTTTGGTGGGGAGCCGCCACCCTGTGCCGACCGATTTCGATGTTCCTGTGGGGACCGGCGCTCCTTTACGCCCTTCTCCGGCGCCTGGGCCGGCGGTCGCCGATTCTCTTTGTGGTCGGTTTCGCCTCCCTAACCCTCCCTTGGATGGCGCGCAACGCCTACCATACCGGCCACTTTTTCCTCGGGATGATCGGAGAGGAGAACCTGCTCGCTTATCGCGCGGCGGGGGTCCTCGCGCGCCAAGGCGGGAGGGAGTTCGATGAGGTGCGGGATGAGATTTACTCCCGCTATGGCAGCTTCGCCTGCTTCCAGGGACGTGAGGAGTTCGAGAAAAAACGCGAAGCCTACCGCGCGGAGGCTCGTCGCATCTTGCTTGGCTCGCCGGGCGTTGTTTTCCGCCAATTCATTGAAGGGATCGGTCGAATCCTGGTCGGCCCCGGATTGAACGCTTTCGACAGCTCGCTCAAGAATCCCAGACCCTTCAGCGGAATCTGGCCGATGATCTATGTCGGCGTGATGGGCGTGGTGTGCCTGTTTGCCGCCTTCGGGGCCTACCTCCTCCGCTGGAAGGGCTATTGGCCGGTGATCCTGATCCTGTATTTCACACTGCTTGCGGCCGGGCCGGAGGGAAGCAGCCGTTTTCGCCTCCCGATCACGCCGCTCATGGTTGTCCTCGCGCTCTCGTCGCAACCGTTGATTGAGCGGGTGTGGCGACGCGGTCAAGGTTCGGGGACGGCGCCCTCAGGGTGAGGTTGATTGGGGGCAGCAGATTCCCCTTCCCTGGGGCCATGTCCTTCCTCGCCGCTGTGGCCGTATTTGTCCGTGTCCAGATACGGCTGATGATCGAGCGGCACGAACTCCTTGGCCGCCTTCCAGTTGAAGTCGGCATCGAAGGGATCAAGGGCCTTCTGAGGGTCGAAGACCCGAGGGTCCACCGGCAGGGCGTTGTAGGGTTCAAGGTCCACCGCGCTGTCCGCGAAGGCGTCCGAGAGATCCGAGGCGAATCCATCGTACTGATTGAGCGGAGGGAGTCCCAGAATCAGGAACATGGTTTTGAGGATGCTCGCGATGCTTGAATGGGTATGGGAGATGAAACCCTTCTTGGCGTATGGGCCGAGGACCATGCAGATCGAGCGGTGAGCATCCACCGTGTCCCGGTAACCTTGGGCGTCATCCTCGGTGACAAAGATGACTGTCTCCTTCCAAATCGGGCTGTGGCTGAGGAGTTCCACCAGTCGCCCTAGCGCCAAATCGTTGTCGCTCATATAGGAGCCCCAGAAGGGATAACCGTCCTCGGGACGTTCATCCGCGCCGTGGTCGTTGGGGAGCATGAGGGTGATGACGCGCGGGAACGGCTCCTTGCCGGAGAGCCACTTCTCCTTGAACTCCTTCTCGAACATGTCCATGCGGAACTGGTCGGGGATGTTCGTGTTGTAAGTGGCGAACATCCGCGAGGTGTTTTCAAACAGCGGCTTGGGCATGGGATAGTTCACCGGCAGTCGGATCCCCGTGTAGCGGTCCTGCTGCTCTTCGATCTGCGGGGCGAACTCGAACCCGAGACCATAGTTCCTGAAGGAAATTCCTCCACGCTCGAAGTGCTCCCAAATGGACCCGGCCTCGTTGTAATCCTCCGGGTAAATCGCCCCCGATGAGCCGATAAAAGCGAAGTTTCCCGGACCCTCCCCCTCGGCCTTTTCGCCGATCCGCGCCTCCATGAACTCGTTGGGGTAGGTGCCGACAAGCCAGCGGTGCCCATCCACCGAATGGTCCGAATCGCAGTAGAAGTTGTCATTGATCGCGTAACGCCTGGCAAGGGCTATGTGGTTGGGCATCAGCAGCACATTCTCGACCGACCTTGAATTGTCCTTGCCGGCGACCGTGATCGGCCTGCCGAGACGGCACAGCTCCGGATCGCCGCGCCCTCCCGGGAGCGCGCCGAACACTTCATCATAGGTCCGGTTTTCCTTGGTCACATACACCACATGCCTGATCGGGCTTTTCCAGGCCCCCGCATGGGGGGGAACGGGATGGCCCGGCTTACGGGGGTCCTGATCCGCGCGAGTGATCCTGACATTGTTCGCCACCACCTTTTCGGTGAGCTTGGGCAGCTCGGACTCCGAGGGGATTGGGATGATCGAAACATACCCGCGCATCAGGTCTCCAATCCCCGTGGGATCGCCGGGATGGTGATTGGGGCCGGCGTTGGGCCCCGAGCCGACCCCCTTGGCGTTGGAGACATACAGGAACTTCCCATCCGAGGAAACGGCGAGCTTGCTCGGAAACCAGGCGGTTGGAATGTGGCCGAGAACTTGGAAATCCGAAAGGCGGACAACCCCCACGGCATTGATGCCGGCCTCCGCGACATAAAGTGTCGAATGGTCGGGGGAAAGCGCCACCCCAAATGGGATCATCCCGCGCAGGTTCCCCAGTTTCGGATCCAATACAAGGTCGATCTCCCGGACACGTTCCCCGGTCTTGGCATCGAGGACGGTCAGGCTGTCGTTGCTGCCGTTGGAGACAAACACATGCTGACGGGTCACCGCGATGGAGTTCGGGCTGCTGCCCCCAACCGCCGGAAAACCCTCCAACTGTTCGCCCACCAAGTGACCTGTCTTGGCCTTCGCGACCACTCGCTCCGCGCCGCGCTCGGAGACATCCACGCTGAACACCGACATTCCGCGGATGTCATTCGGATCCCCCAGCGCGGGAACTTGAAGCGGTCCGATGGCGACCCCCTCCCGCGACTCTCGCGAGGGAACGCCGAATGGAGGAAAGTCCAGCATCGCCCGGTTTCCGGAGGCATCCCGGATATATCCATACTCATACATCCCCACATTGGCCACGAAGGCGCGCCTCCCGTCGGGGGAGAGAGCGATTCCGAAGGGATAGCGACCGACCGGAATCGAGCGGATCACCTTGCGACGCTCGGTGTCGATGATGAGCATCCTGAAGTTCGATTGATCCACGGCGTAAAGGGTCCGGCCGTCCAGGGAGATCCGCATGTCTCCAAGGTAGCCGTGCTCGAACCTCTCGCCGTCCGTTTCATGCGCGCAATCGATCTTGAAGAGGAGTGAGCGGCTCTCCAAATCAAAAGCGGAGACGCTCCAATCCCGACCCCCGGCGGCGTACAAGACTTTGCCGGAGGGATCGAAGGCAAGCCCCATGAACACCGCCTCAAGCACTCCCTCGCGCTTCTTGGGGTCTTCCGGAATCTGATAAACCTTGGGATTCTCGGCATCCGCCAGGTCGATCACGGAAAGGCAGATCGGGTTGCCGCTGTTCGCGGTGACCACAAAGCGCCCATTGGGACTAAGCGCCAAACCGTACGGGTGGGGCTGCACGCGCAGCAGGTGACCGACGGGGGTAATCAAGCGGCCGTTCGGGAGGACAGTCTCACCAGTCGGATCGACCTCAACATAACGCTTGACGGAGGGCGCCGAGAGCAACAGGGTCTCCGGAGCGCCCAGCGATGGCCAAGCGCCGAGGAGCAAATTGAGAGCAGGAAGTAATGCCGGAAGACGGGTCACCGTGGAGCCTCCCCAAAGGAATCATTTCTCATGCATGTCGATGTACTGAATCACGGCATCCAGCCGCGCGGAAGTGTCCTTGAGGGAATCGCGCAAGGCTCGAAGCAGGGCGTAGACCTTGGCCATCTCGGCGCTGGGCGGCGCCTGGGCCGGGGCGGAAGTCTGGGAGGCCGAATAGGGTTGGAATTTGGGCTCCTCGAATTCGTAATCCGACACGCTTCCGTGATGGTCATGTTCGACCATCTCGGGCGCGTGAGTCTCCGGCGGATGGGGGGGGGCCTTGGCGTAAGGATAATCAATGTGTTCGTGCCCCCGGTGGGTCTGAAAATGAATCGGGGGATGTTCAACCCCCGCCTGTTGATAGGCGGTTTGGCTGGTCCCAGTGAGCCGTGGGACCTGCTTGGTGACCCGCAGCTGCTTGAAATCCTCAGGCGTTAGATCGAAATCGCGCTCAAAAAGGAAGTACAGGTCGGCGCCGACATCGTTGGGGTCGACCGGCTTGGCGATCCAGAAGTCGGCGCAGGCCTTGGCCCCCTTGATATGGACCTCGGAGGCTTTCTTGGCGGTAATGAACACCACTTTGGTGTCCATCGTGATCGGGTCCCCCTTGATGCGCTTGCAGCACTCGAAGCCATCGCTGCCGGGAAGCATGATGTCGAGCAGCACCGCGCGGGGTCGATGTTCGAGACAGAGCCGAAGCCCCTCGTCGGCGTCTCGGGCGGTCAAAACCTTGTAGCCGATCTTTCCGAGAAAGTACTCCAAGGTGAGACGAAGGTCCGCGTCATCCTCAATAATCAAGAGCGAACGAGACGATTTGGCCGTGGTGGTCATGGCGACCTCCTTGAGGTTGAGATGGTGTTAGTCGGCGCGCGCGATATGATCGAGCGCGAGCTTCAGATTGGCGAAAAGACGCAGGTCACCCTCCGCTTCCGCCTCTTGGATTGCGCGTTCCACTTCCGGTTGGGGACGGATCAGCAGAAGCCGGGCCTCGCGCCTCGCCACCTCCTCGTGGGCCGCGCGAAGCAGTTCCAGGGTCTTGGAATCGATCTGGTCGATGAAACGAAGATCGAGGACAATTTGACGCGCCCCGTTGTCCAGGAGGGAAACCACCGACTCAAGGATGATGTTTGGGCAACGGTCAATCCGGACGGGATCGAGTTCAATAACCTCCGCGGCATCGAACTTCCAGTGCGAGAGTCCATGCTCGTTCACGCCCAAGTCGGGACGTCGCTCGTAGGTGAAGGTGATCCGATTGCCGCGCTCGTTGAACAGGATCGAGGACATGAATTGGCGGATCAGGAATATACCCCTACCGCTGGTCCGGTGTAGCCCATCTCCCATGCGCGGGTCATCCAGCGTGTGAACCTCGAAGCCGGGACCCTCATCCTCAACCTCGAACTCCACTTCCTCATCCCGCACCACGAATCGAACACGGATGTTTCGGCGAGGATCCTCGCCGTTACCGTGTTTATACGCATTGATCAGGGCTTCATCCAAGGCAAGGCGGATCGCGAAGCGCGCGTTCTCGTCGTACCCCGCCCGCTCAACCTGCTCGAGGATCCGCGCCTCCAGTTCATAGATGTCTTCGAGACGATTGGGAATGACGGATTCCATACCCTCCACCGCCCGGCGGACCCTGGCCAAGGGGTAATCTAACAAACGGCCCTAGCCTCGGCAATCCACTCTTCGTCCGGGACTCTATCATGAAGATTCCCACGGCGCAGGCGGGAATTCATCCCGCCGGAGGGTTTTTCTTCTTATCTGGGAACCGCATAGATCCAACGCCCAGCCGCCTGGGGCGGAATCTCAAGAATGACCGAAGAGGGATCGCGCTGGTGCGGCGCCGCAAGGCTGCGGGAACCGAGCCTTTCCCCTTCCGCGATGAACTCAGCCTTTTCCGGAATCAAGGAAGCCGGGAGCCGAATCGAGCCGGCCCCATGAACCTGACACTGGAAAACCGCGCCATTCGGAACCTGTCGGTTCTCCTCCACCGGTCCCCAGCCGATGTGTGGAACCTTCGAATCAGCGAACACCGTGGTCCTCCCATCCACGGTGACCCGGTCACAGGCATAGCCCGCGAAGGCCGCGAGATTCCCCGCCGAATCCACTCGGAAGCTCATCGAACCACTTCCCGAGTAAGTCACGGAATGACCATCCACCTTGAAATCCTCAAGGTGGATTTCGTCTGTCGGCAAGGGACGCGACTCTAGAATTCTCTTGTCCTCCTCGGCGTTCCGCGCGAAGCCGCCCGACCAGCCCTCCTCATATTCCCTGAAGTGACGGGCGACCGACACCGCCCCATTCGGGAAGCGGCACACCAAGTAATCCGTCGTTCGAGAAAGGTGTTCCGGGTTGTCGTTGGTCTCGGGGAAGACGCCCGTGGGGGGGTGCGCGCCGAGGGTGTCGAGAACCTCGAACCAGTTGCGCGTCTCATATCCAAGGCTCTTGGATTGGTCGTCGCGCGGGCGGTATCCGAGAAAGACCGCGGTTCCTTTCTCCGTTCGCCGGAGCGTTCCGATCACGCTCCCCCGGCAGTGGGCGATCGGTTCGGTTCCCTCGCGTGGCGCCACCGGGTAGATCGAATCCACAACAAAATCCGTGAGGATGGTTTGAGGCGAAACTCCTTGGAGGGGGCCACCAAAGGTGATTTCTCGTCCGGGGGCCATCCTCCCCTCGTTTCTGGCGGGCGCATAATCCACTCCGAACAGGTCAGTCCATGCCGAAAGCGCATCGCCACCCTCGAAAGTCAACACAGGCGGCGGTCCCGACCAGATGAGCCTTCCACCCCCGCGCGCGAAAGCGGCCATCATCTCCAGAAGCGCCTGGGAGGGGAACGGCTCGAAAGCGGCCGCCAAGGTGGTGAAACGGTTCCCGCCCAATTCAATGGCGCCCTCCACCACTTTGCCGCGCTCGAGCAGCTTCGCCTGGGTCACCATGTCGGCGTACCCGTATTGAGTCATCCAACTTCCGAAGCGCTCCTCCGCGGCGACCAGGTCGAGGGGGTACAACATCAGGACCTCGACGCGCCTGTGCCTCATCCCCTGAACCAGCCCGAACACCGGCGAACCGGCGGAGCCGAAGGCGTTATTGATGTGGGAGCGGCGGTGCGAGATCTCACCGGGCATGCCCCAGTGGGCGGCGTAGGAATAGGGGACCTCGTTCAAGAGGCCGGTGGAGCAAGCCAGGGCGTGGGCGTAATAATCGCGGTCGATCCAACCCCCTTCGGCATGGTCGTTTCCGTTGCCGGTGAGAAAGTCGCCCCACTTGAAGATGTCGAAACAGGCCGAGGCCGCCTGGTGGACGGTGTTCGACCAAACGAAATTGGGGGTGTACTCGTACTGGTGGGGTGGAAGCGGCTCCTCGCCCACGTTCCAGGAGTCGATGGTCGGGCTTTCCGCCCAGGTGGCGTGCGCGCGAGCCTCCAGGCGATGGCCCATCCGCTTTTCAGCGTGGCGTTTCGCGCCGACAAACAGATCGACCACCCCATCCTGGAGCAGGTGGTAATAGCGCGCGCGGAACAGCGCGGTGCGGCGGATGTCCTCCGGCGTGGAGCCGAACACATGCGACACCTCGCCTTTGGCGGAGAGATCGGGGGCGAAATCTTCCTGTCCGGTTGTGAAATAGAGCAGATACTTGGCGAAGTCGAGGTATTCGTCCCCGTACTTCTCCGCATACCGTTGGGCCAGGCCCGGACTCACATATCGCTGAGTGAATTCGCCGTGGTCATGGTGACGGAAGTAGTGCCAATCCTGTTGGATGTGCATCTCATCCGAGTACAATCCGTTCAGCTTCACCCCCGCGTCCGCGTAACGATCCACCAGTCCGGTAAGGTAAGGCAGCGCCTTGTCGCTAAAGTAATCCATCTCGGGGGAGCGATACACCTGGACAACAAGGACCTTGTCGAGCGCCCCCACCTCCGTGTGACCGGTCCCGAAGATCCGAACGCGCTCCAGTTGTTCCCCCTTTTCCCCGAGGCTTTCGACATTCACCCCCTCGCTGATCTCCACAATCCCCTTCGGGTCCACGGCGCGGTAAAGGGTTCCCCGAACGCCCTCCTCGCGAAAGGCGAACACGCGAATACCCGCGTCCGCCAGGGCGATGGTTCCCTTGTTGTTCTCCCATTTCTTCTGACGCCACATCTGGACGCTAAACGCGCCGGTTGCGGGGGTGCGAAGCCCCTTGCGATACTGCATCCAGATCCCGGACTCTCCGGTGGCCTCCTGGTAGGCGGGGCCGATCTCGAGCGGGGAGAGGAGGCTGAGCTCCAGCCCCAGGCCATGTTCTCCGGCGAACTTGCCGAGGGCGGCGATGCGCTGGATATACTCGTCGCGGTCCGGGGTCAAAGTTCGAGGCTTGAGTCCCTGCCCCGGACGGTATTGGCTGAAGAAATGATCGAAGGCGACAATCAGCGTTCTCGCGCCTTGGGATTGGGCCTGTTTGCAGACGTCGCGAAGCGATTCCATCCGGGGCGTCCGTGAAAGCGAAAGGTTGATGGCTTTGTCCGGATCGGCGAGGTCGCGAAGCTCTTGGTCGCTCACCAGGATCAAGTGCGGCCTGCGGAGCTGAAAGGCCCACGGTCCTGGGAAGGAGACCAGCTCTCCGGAATAGAGGTTTTCTGGAACAGATTCCGGGTCAGCGAGAGCCGCATCCGCGGCGATGGCCGGGTGAGGAGCTGCCGCGAGGCACAGCCACAAGGAAAGGAGAAACACGGCGCGACAGGTCCCCCCGCTCCCACGCTCCGAGGGGGGGAGTGGCGCCGAAGGCGGGATGGGAGTCCCGCCTTCCTGGGTCACGATTCGGTCACGGGGGCGGATTCGGGCTGGCGCACTTTGGGATCGGTCGCGTGAATTCCGGCGCCGGAAATCTCATCGATCCGAACGCGCGTGAAGGATTGTCGATGGCCGTTCTTGCGGTAGTAGTTCTTGCGTCGGCGGTATTTCCCCACCAGCACCTTGCGGGCGCGATCCTGAAGGACCACCTCGCAGGTGACCTTGGCGTCTGGGATCACCGGGCTTCCAACTTCGAGGTTGTCACCCTCCCCCACCGCCAGGACCTGGTCGATTTCGACGGTTTCACCCACCTCGCCGGGGAGCTTTTCCACGTCAATACGGTCTCCAACCGAGACTCTATGCTGCTTCCCGCCCGTGCGGATGATGGCGTAAACCATGATTCTGACAACCTCCGAAGTGTGCAAACCTTAAGAATTTAGGGGAAAGGACAGGTCCAGGTCAAGACCAACCGAAGCGGCCACACCCTAGCGGGGCTAGTCCGGGAAGCGTGGTTCCGGCCAGGGGGATTTCACCCCGGCGGCATCCCGGGCATCTTTGAGCTGTTGCACCTGCGCTCGAGTCAGGGGGTCCACCTTGCCGAGTGTGTGAGCCAGCCACTGGACTCGGGCCGAGTGCTCCACCGATTCATGATGGTAATAAGCCCCCCACAAATCCCCGGCATAGGTCACCACTCCGTGGTTCTTGAGTAGCAGCGCGTTGGTCTGGGTCACATAGGGATCGATGCCATCGTAGAGCTCGCCGCTTCCAGGCATGTAATAGGGCACGAGCGGAATTCCCCCAAGCCCGTAGACCAGCTCGGGAAGGACCGGCAGGTCGAGCGCGATCCCCGCCACCGCGAAGGCCGTCGCGTGCGGGGCGTGAGTGTGCACCACCCCGCCGATTTCCGGACGGCGCTCGTAGACCTTCTGATGCATCCGCCACTCAGTGGAGACCCGTCCGGAGCCTTCGACCAGGTTCCCCGCGCCATCCACGAGCAGAACCCTTTCCGGGGTCACCTCTCCCTTGCTCACCCCGGAAGGAGTGATCAGGAAGCGATCCGGTCCCACTCGCGCCGAAATGTTGCCATCATTGCTCGCCACCCAGCCGCGAGCATGAACACGGCGACTGACCTCGCTCACGGTATGGCGGAGATCGTGCGGACTCATCCTCGGACCATCCCGCCGTAAAATGACTTTGAGCGGCGCGCCACGGGAGTCAAACGGGAAGGTCTCAACCTCAGACCGCCACCGCGAGGGAGTCCGCGTAGGGGTCCTCGGCCTCGGGATCGACTTGTTTGGTGGACTTGGAGAGCTCTTTGAGCTCCTCGCGGGTCACATCCAGGTTATTCAGAATTGGGCGGACCACATGACGGAGGAAGATCCGGTCGGAGAATATCTTTTCCGCCACAATCCGCTTGCCGCGCGACTCCCAATCCGGGATGACTTCTTGCGCGGGCATCTCAAAGTTGGCCAACACCTCGGCCAGGTCGCAAAGGGTCCCATCGCGGTCCTCGTCCATGAAGATCTTGACTCCATCGCGGAAGAAGGAATGGTGCGCGGCCTCATCCTTGGTGAGGAATTGGAGCGCGGTCCCCAGGGCCTCGTCACCCGCTTCCAGGGCGCGCTCGCGGAGTTTGCGGTAGTTCATGCCCGTGGCGAGCTCTTGAAACATGGTGTAGATGATCATCTTCCGCGGGGAATCGAAGCCAAGGTTCCATTCGTTGGCGAGGACCGTGTCGGCGAAATCGGTGACCTCCTGCCGAGTGCGGTTGCCGGAGCGGACCAACCACTCCTCCAGCACAAGGGAATGCTTGGATTCCTCGTACCCCCAGTTCGCCTGGAACCAGGCGCGCCCACGACTCCGGCGCACCAACTGGAGGATCTTGGAGGTGTAATCGGGGAGATACAGTTCCACCGCGCAGAACGATTCGACAATGTATGGGATGTAATCCGGAACCTCTTTCCTGGCCAGATCCCAAGGGATGTCGTTCAGCATATTCCACCGCCGAGTGGCCTCGGCCCTGTGGAAGTACTCCGTGTAGAGATCGTAAAAACGGTTCTCAAGCGTGGCGGACACTCTGTTTATCCCCTCTTCCCCCAGATCAGGAGCGCCCCCATTCCCAGGCGGACCGATTTGCCGAGACCCTCAACGGAGGTACTCCCTCGGGTCGGTAATGTAGCCTCTGACCGCCGAAGCGGCAACGGTATACGGGGACGCGAGGAAGACCTGGGCGGCCTTGGACCCCATACGCCCGGGGAAATTGCGGTTGGTGGTGGAGATGCACACCTCGGGTCCATTCAGCCGACCGAAGGTGTCGGCGGGCCCTCCCAAACACGCGGCGCAGGAGGCTGGGCCGGTCTGAGCTCCAGCCGCTTTGAAAATGTCGCGCAGGGTCTTCCCGTTGACCTTGCGTTGATCCAGCTCGGAGTCCACCTCGGTGGTCGCGGGGACCACAAAGGTTGCAACCGACACCGTCTTCCCCTCCAGGATGCGCGCGGCGGCCTCGAAATCCTCGATCTTGCCTCCCGTGCAGGAGCCGATATAGGCGCGGGTGAGTTTCACATCCGAGACTTCCCGAGCCGTGGCGCGGTTGTCCGGGGAGTGAGGTTTGGCCACTGTCGGCTCAAGCCTTGAGAGGTCATACTCACGGACCGAGTGATATGTCGCATCGGGATCGCTCTTGACAACCTCGAAGGGCTTGTTCGTGCGAGCCCGAACAAAGTTCTCGGTAAGTTCATCCGCCGGGATGATCCCGTTTTTGCCCCCTGCCTCGATGGCCATGTTGCAGATGGTCATGCGCTCCTCAATGGAGAGAGAAAACACCCCCTCGCCATCAAACTCCATGGCCCGGTAGGTCGCCCCATCCACGCCGATGTCGCCGATTACGTGCAGGATGATGTCCTTGGCCATCAGGTATTCGGGCAGACGGTTGTGGAGCACGAATTTCATGGTCTCGGGTACGCGCAGCCAGGTCTTCCCGGTTCCCATGACAAAGCCGGCGTCGGTGTTGCCGATGCCGGTGGCAAATTCCCCGAATGCCCCGGCCGTGCAGGTGTGCGAGTCGGTGCCCAGGAGGATTTCGCCCGGACGGGTGTGGCCCTCCTCGGGAAGCGCGATGTGGCAGACCCCCTTGTAATTGGTCTTCTGGGGGTCGCGGTACGGGGAGGGAAATCCCTCCGCTTTCACGAAATCCGGGTCATAAAAGTACTTGATTCCCTGCTCCTTCACAAAGGCGCGGAGGATCTCGATATTGCGGTGGGCGTGAACATCGGCTGTGAAAATATAGTGGTCGGGGATGATGACCACCCGCTCCGGGTCGAAGACCCGGGCGCCCGGACCGAAGTGTTTGCGAAACACGCCGATGGTCCCTGGCCCGCAAACATCGTGGGTCATCAGGATGTCGGTGTTCACCCAAACATTCTCCCCGGCCTCCACGCGGGGACGTCCCGCATGGCGCGCGAGGATCTTTTCGGTCAAGGTCATTCCCATGAAACCAGGGTTCCTTTCGGAGCCAAAATTACCAGCCGCCGGCTGAATCTTAAGTATATCGGCGGTTGGCGCGGAGTCAATTCGCCTTCAACTGTTCGCCGCTGGGAGAGTGGCCGCTAAAGTGGGATACTGCCCACCCCACAAGGAGAGCATCATGAATTTCGAGTGGCTTCACTTTACCCGGAAAGACCTCGCCATCGAGCGCGAACAGCTCCTCGATGAAGGCAAGGACCGCGCCGAGCTCGAACCGGTATTCCAAGAACTGTCCGAGGGGGGGGCCGACGACGAAGGGGGTTTCCAGGCACGATTTGAGGAGTTCCTGGACAACGCTCAAGCCGCGCCCACTCGCGACGACTTTCCCTTCGTTGAGCCTTCCGACCTCGGCTCCATCCGCGAGCTCCGTCCCGAAGGCCCGCGACGGATGGTCTCCCAGCTCTCGAACGAAGAGATACAAGACCGAATCCATGCCGCATGGCTGGGGCGCTGCGCCGGGAACCTGCTCGGCAAACCGATCGAAGGGTGGCTTTCCGAGCGGGTCTGGGGATTTCTCCGGGACCAGGGGCGTTTTCCCCTCGCGGACTACTTCCGCTCGGATGTCCCCGAGGACCTCATCGAGAAGTACCGGATTGACCCCAAGGCCGCGTTTATCAACACGGTCTCCCACGCGGTGGAAGATGATGACCTCAACTACACGGTCACGGGTCTCGCAGTTCTCAAGCAATACGGGAGGGACTTCTCGCCCGAAAACGTGGGGGAGTTCTGGCTTGCCAATATCCCGATCCTGCACGTCTGCACCGCCGAGCGAGTGGCCTATCGGAACCTGGTCCGCTTGATTCCGCCTCCGCGTTCCGCCACCACGCGCAATCCTTACCGGGAATGGATCGGGGCGCAGATTCGAGGGGATTTCTGGGGCTATGCCGCGCTCGGAAACCCAGAACTCGCGGCGGAGTTCGCCTGGCGGGATGCCTCCATCAGCCATGTCAAAAACGGAGTTTATGGGGAGATGTGGGTGGCCGCGATGGTCGCCGCCGCGCCCTTTGCGGGCGCCCTGCGCGAGGTGATCGAGATCGGCCTTTCCGAAATCCCCGCCAACTGCCGCTTGGCGGCGGCAATCCGCGAGGTTCTGGAGTGGCGAAGCCGGGGGATCGACTATAGCGACGCCATCGGGAAGGTCCACCAGCTCTGGAATGAGAGCAACCCGCATCACTGGTGCCACACGATCAGCAACGCTCAGATCGTCGCGGTGGGACTGCTTTGGGGGGGAAGCGATTTCTCTTCCTCCATCTGCCGCGCGGTGCAACCGTGCTACGACACCGACTGCAACGGCGCCACGGTCGGGTCCATCTTCGGGATGATGTCGGGAACCAAGGGGATTCCCGAAAGGTGGACCGATCCGCTCCATGACACGTTGGAGACCGGGGTTGCCGGATACCGTCGCGTGCGGATCTCGGATCTTGCCAAGGAGACCCATGAGGTTCACAGGACGCTCGGTTAGTCGCACTCCCTCCGAGCCGCGATTGTAAGGGAGGGGGAGCGCGCATCGTGAGCGGAGTCAAACTCCGCAAGGAGGTTCCGCCCGGCAGTCCAAGGGAGGGCCGAACGAGCACGGATGCCTGTCCTACAGAGAAAGTCAGGCGTGGCTCAGGCGGCGCGGGAGGGCGATATCGGTCTCGGCCAGACGATGGTGGAGTCGTTCGATCAATTCCCGCCGAAGTCCGGAGGACGCGCTGTCCGTCCAGAGGTTATGCAGTTCGTTCGGATCGCCGGTGAAATCAAACAGTTCGCCGTATGGCTCCGCGCCGCGATGCCCGGTGTAGGTGGTGATCTTGTGGGTCTCCGTGACCAGGGTCCGCAGACGTAGCCCCAAGTAATCCTCATCGTTCTCGATCAGCACGGAATCCTGCACACTCTCAGCGTCACCGCGCAGGATTGGGGCAAGCGAGCGACCCGGCCACGCGGGAGGCTGCTTGGGGGCCTCCGAGGAAGCAAGCCCCTCGGGCGCGGGAACCCCGGCGAGGTCCATCACCGTCGGCGCGAAATCCAGCAGACTCGCCAGCCCGGCGCAGCTCCTCGGTTTGAACCGAGCGGGCCAGCGCCAGACCATGGGAACACGCAGCAACCCCTCGAAATGGAACGGCCCTTTGTTCAGCAGGCCATGATCCCCCATCATGTCCCCATGGTCCGAGATAAAGACAACCACTGTGTCGTCGGCCAATTCCTTGGATTCCAGCGCCCCAAGCACGCGCCCCAGGTGGTGGTCGATCTGGCTCACCATGCCGTAGGTGTATGCCAGGATTTCACGGCGATGCTCCATCGACATCTGGGTCGGATCCATTCGGCCGCTGAGCAGGAGCCTGCGCTCGTAAATCTCCTTGAAGAACGGCGCGAGGTCCTCCAGTTCCCCTTCGCGCAGCACCGGCGGAACTACATCCTCGGGTTTGTACATCCGGTCGTATGGCTCCGGGACATGATAAGGGTGATGTGGATCGGGGAACGAGCAGACCGCGAGGAACGAGTGATCTCCATCCTGCTCGGAGAGAAACCGGATGGTTCGATCGGCGGTGTAGGCGGTGTGGTGGAACCGGGAATCAAGCGGGAAGGTCGCGCACCCCTGGGCGCCGAGGGGTGAGGGTTTCAGCGGGGTGGTCATCAGACGTTCCCACTGTTCGGGATGCTCACGTCCCAGCCAGAGGGCGTAGTCGCCACCCACTCGGGACCCGTGACCGAGCGTGACCTCGGTGGTATGGAAACCGTAGTACGGGGAAGGAAGGGATTCCACCGCCCCTGATGACCAATGGTCACTGAGCTCCGGGAAGCGTTCCGGAGGCATCTTCTCCAAAGGGAAATCCGGACGGCGGGTGTAGTTGGTGAGGTGGATCTTGCCGAAGGAGGCGGTTCGATAACCGGCCTCGGCGAGCGCGCCGGGCAGTGTGGGGATCGAGGGGTCGAGCGGGATGCCGTTGGTCCGGACCCTATGGCCGCGTGGCGAGAGGCCGGTCCAGAGTGTGGAGCGGCTGGGCATGCACAGCGGGCAATTCACATAGGCCCTCTGAAAGTGAACCCCGGAAACGGCAAGTTTGTCGAGGTTGGGGGTCTGGATGACCCTGTTTCCCGCGCGGCCCATGTGGTCGGCGCGCATCTGGTCAACAATGAAGATCAGGAAATTCGGGTGATGAGCGGCCATGGGTCAGCGCGTGGGGTCCCAGCAGGAATCAAGATCGCCGGCGAGCGCGCCGGAGCCGCTTTCCTCGACCACCTCAAAAGTGGTCGGATCGGTTTGGTCCAATCGCGCGAGCCAAGCGCGCGCGCGATGGTTGGCGGGGGCTAGGGTCACCGACTTTGTCCAGGCCTTTCTGGCGAGATCCGCCCGGTTGATCTTGGCGTAGCAGGCCCCCAAGAGGAACTGGATCTCGGAGGACTCGGGAAACTTGGTCTCCGCCGCCCGCAGAAACCGTCCCGCCTCGACAAGCTTCCCTTCGCGCGCCAGTGCCTTGGCCTCATTGAGGAAATCTTCGAGAACTCTTAACTCGCCGCCCATGGCAACCGCCGATCCAGGGGATGGTATCCCGATTCGGAATCGGGCGCACCCCTTGAATGTTTGTCGATTTACTCGAAAGCCACGCTTGACAGGGAACCACGCCGGTGGAACATAGCCCCCTTGGCGCGGAGCTGCGCGCTTGGCCTGATTTCAGGAGTCTGGGAGGCGGTTTGGGATGCGAAGACGAGATTTCCTCAAGAAGACGGTTCAGGGCGCGGCGGCGCTCGCGACAGCCTCGGACCCGCTCGCTCGCGCGGCGCGAGCCGCCGTTTCGCCAAACGAGAAGGTTACCCTCGCGGTCATCGGGTGTGGGGGGATGGGCGGCAGACACCTCGAGATCCTCTCCGCCAATCCCGAGGTGAACGTGGCGGCGGTCTGCGATGTGTACAAGCCGCGATACCTGGACTGGGCCGACAAGGTGGAGAAGCTCTCTGGAAAGAAACCGGACGGTTACCAGGACTTCCGAAATGTCCTGGACCGGAAGGACATTGATGCGGTTTTTGTGGTCACCCCGGACCACTGGCATCCCTTGCTCACCATCCTCGCGTGCCAGGCCGCGAAGGATGTGTATGTGGAGAAGCCGGTCTGCACGGTGGTCGAGGAAGGGCGCGCGATGGTCGAGACCGCCCGTCGCTACGGGCGCGTGGTCCAGGCCGGGACCCAGCAACGCTCCATGCCGGTCTTCCAGGAGGCAATCAAGGTTCTCCGGAGCGGGCGCCTGGGCCAGATCACCAACGCGACCGCGTGGGTGGGAGTCAACGAGTGGGGAGTGGGCGAAAACCCCGGACCGATCCCCGAAGGGTTGGACTGGGACCTGTGGCTCGGCCCCGCGCCCTACGTCCCCTATTCCAGGGAGCGCCAATTCGGGTTCATGGGCTGGTGGGACTACGCTCGCGGCGGGCAGCTCACCAACTGGGGGATTCACCTGATGGACATTGTCCAGTGGGGGATCGGACAGGACCGTCCGCTCTCGGTGTGCGCGCTGGGAGGGAGCTATCGCGGCGGCGCGGGCGCGGACAACCACGAGACCATCGAGGCATTCTTTGAGTATCCGGACTGCACGGTGACCTGGGAGCAGCGCCCCTGGAACATCCACGCCAACAAGGGGTATGGGATCAAGTTTCAGGGGACCGAGGGGCAGCTCTTTGTGGACCGTTCCACCGTGGTGGTCAAGCCCGACAAGCTCGGGATTAAGGAGATTGTGGGGGAACCGGAGAAGAGCTGGGCCAATCCGGAGCACCACGCCAACTTCTTTCATTGCATCCGAACTCGGGAGAGGCCGGTGGCGGACATCGAACAAGGATTCCGATCAACCACGGCGGTGCTGCTCGCGGGGATCGCGCTCAAGACCAAGCGGAAACTGTATTGGGATGGGGATGCTGAAAGATTCCTCCGTGATGAGCAGGCCAACCGTTATCTGTCCCGGCCCTATCGTCCGCCCTGGCATCTTTGAGGGCAGGCCGAAAGGGTCAAATCCGTCATCCGCTCCGTCGCGGCTGAGATGAATTCGTGTGTGTGGGAGCTCAAGATGAGTCGCAAGTGGTTCGCCTTTCCTTTTCTGGTGCTGATCTCGGGGGCGCTGGCCGGTCCCGCGAGGATCGAGGAGCTCGTGGGCCGGCTCGCGAGCGAGGAGGCTCGGGAGCAGGCCCGGGCTCGTCAGATGTTGTTCCATGAGGGTCCGGAGACGGTTCCTTATGTGCTCCCGCTGCTGTCGCACGAGAAGGAGTCGGTGTGGCGGGCGGCGTTCAATGTACTCGAGGACATCGCCAACGATGTCTCCGCGCCGGGCAGAACCCGCGAGCGCGCCGCGGTGGCCCAGGAATTGATGAGCCTGGTGGCCCCCGACAAGTCCAACGCCCTCAAGGAGCGCGGACTGCGCCTGCTGCCGCTGGTGATCCCGCAGGGGCAGGATCTCGCCCCAATTGCCGCTTTGCTGGGGGATGCCGAGATGCGCGAGAAGGCGCGCGCCGCGCTGCTCCAGACCGGAACCAAGGAAGCGCGCGATGCCCTTCGCGCCGCGCTGGGAACCTCCGATCCCCCCTTCCAGGTCGCTCTGCTTAACGCACTGGGTGAATTGGAGGACAACGACAGTCTAGAGACCATACGTCGCTTCGCGGTGACCGGCCCCGCCGAGGTTCAAGTGGCGGCCGTGCGGGCCTTGGCCTGGACCGGGGATCCTTCACTGATCAAGCTCGCCAAGGGGGTCCGTGATGCAGCCGCGGAAGGGCTGAAAAGTGAGGCCGAGGATGCCCTGCTCCGTTTGCTTCGGGTGGTGGCGCGCAAGGGTGGAAACTGGGAGATTGCGGTTAAGACCTACGAGGAGTTGATCGCCACGGGCGGAGCAGCGGCCAAGGGCGGATCCCTTGTCGCGCTGGGAGAGCTCGGAGATGAGCGTCATGTGACAGTAATCCTCAACACCATTGGGGGCGACGATCCGGAACTGTTCCGAATTGGGATTGACGCCCTCGGAAGGATGCAAGGGGCGAACGCGGCGCGCCGGCTCGCCTCGCTCTATCCCGGCCTTTCACGGGAGGTCCAGCTCGCGGTGCTGCCGATCCTGGGCAAGCATGAGGATGAAGCCGCCGCCGCGGTGCTGAAGGAGGCGGCTCAGTCGGAAGACCGTGTATTCCGCTCGGCGGGTCTTGCGGGCCTCGGCAGGTCGGGACGGTCGGACGCGATCCCGTTCCTGCTGGCCGCCGCCGAAAAGGGCGAGTCGAATGAAAAGGACCAGGCCCTCGGAGGGCTTCTTGCGGTGGGCGCGGCGCTCGGAGAAAGGGGCAAGACCCACGAAGCCGGGCAGGCTTACCTGGGGGTCTGGAACTTCGGGGGTTCCAACGAGTGGAAGCTCAGGGCATTGGAGGGAGTCGCGCGGCACCCATCGCCGGATGCTCTCGATGCGGCGATGGAAGCCTCGCGGGACTCCGCCCTCCGGGAAACCGCGCTCAAAGCCCTCATCGGCGTGGCCGGGGCGCTGGTGGCCACCGCCCAACCGGAAAAGGCGGTCGAGGCCTATCGCCGTGTCGCCGCTCTCTCTCCCGACATGGCCAGCCTTCAGAAGCTCGCGGAGGATTTAAGGGCCTCCAAAGTGGACATGAACCTCGCGGAGATGGTGGGCTTCCTCACTCGCTGGTCTCTGGTGGGGCCTTTCCCGCTGGGCGAGAACAAGGAGGGGTGGAGCAAGGAGTTTGTCCAGGAGCCCGCGGTGGATCTCAAGGCCTGCTACACGCAAGGGGACCAGAACCTGTGCTGGAAGGAAGTCCGCGGAAGCGGCGACCTCGGCAAGGTGGACCTCCTGGCCGAAGTCGCATCGTGCGAGGCGTGTTTGGCGTACGCCCTTGCCGAGTTCAGTGTCGAGGAGGAGCAGGATGCGGTCCTCAGCCTGGGCGTGGATGATGGGGAGAAGGTGTGGGTCAACCAATCCCTGGTTCTGGATAATTTCCGGATCGGCGGCTTGGTGGTGGATCAGGACAAAGTCCCGGTCCATCTGGTCAAGGGGGCCAACACGTTGCTCCTGAAGGTCTACCAGAACAACATGCCCTGGGAATTCTGCGCGCGCCTCCTCACGCCGGAGGGGAACCCGGTCAAGTTCAGACAGTGAACCGGAAAGGGTCATTCAATCAATGCCGCTCCGAATTGAGTCCCCCTATGAGAATCTCTCGGGCCGGTGGCTGCGAGGCAACATGCACGCCCACACCACCTGCAGTGATGGCGCGCGCTCGCCGAGCGAGCTGGTCTCGGTCTACGCGGAGATGGGGTATGACTGGCTGTGCATCAGCGATCACGACCTGGTGACCCCGGCCCCGCCCGACGCGCCTGAAGCGTTGATCCTCCTCTCCGGCAACGAAATCACGGCGAATGGACCGCACATCCTGCATGTGGGGGCAGAGGTTGCGGTGGAGCCGTCGCCGGACCGCGCTAAAGTGATTGAGGAGGTTGCCAAGGCGGGGGGAATCTGCGTGCTGAATCACCCGAACTGGGAGAAGCATTTCTCGCATTGGCCCCAAGACAAGTTGGAAGCGATGCCTCGGAAATACGACGGCATCGAAATCTTTAATGGGATTGTGATCCGGCATGAGGGCAGCCCGCTCGCCACCGACCGGTGGGACCGCTTACTTTCCAAGGGGGTCCGCGCCTGGGGGTACGCCAACGACGACACCCATAGCGATTTCGACCTGGGCAACGGATGGAATCGTGTCTGCTGCCGATCGAGGAAGGTCGAGGACATCCTCGTCGGGCTGAAGCAGGGGCGCTGTTACGCTTCCACGGGAGTGGAGCTATCCAGCCTCGAAACCGTGGGGACTCGGATCCGGATCATCGCGCGCAACGGCAGCCTGTGCATCCCGGTGGTGGATTGGGGCGTGGAGATCGGGCGCTTCCCCGGAAGGGCGTGGGAGTTCGAGATTGAGAAGCTCATCGGTGATCGCAGGCCCAGCTACATTCGCTTTGAAATCCATGGCGACGGGGTCGCTTCGGCATGGACCCAGCCGATCTATCTGAGTTGGACCTGAACGCGAAGCGAGGGAGTGAGGGCGCGACTCCCACGCGCGAGGCGTGGATTCGCGGTGGGGGGATCGCGCTCTGGCTGCTTCTCGGCACATGGCTTGTCATGGGAGCGGTCTCGCTGTCGGTTTACTCGTGGAACCAACCCGGCTCGTTGAAGGACCAGGTCGAAGGTTATTATTTCCATCTTGCCTGGGGTTGGTGGCCCTCGGGGATTCTGATTCTGTATGTTCCCTTCTTCGGGGCGCTTTGGCTGGTCCGAAGCGGGCATCGACACCTCTCGATCATCCTCGCCGTGAGCATCCTCGCGCGGCTCGCCCTGCTCCCCAGTCACCTCATATTGGAAACCGACCCATACCGGTACCTCTGGGATGGGCGGGTCCTGCTCGGCGGGGAGAATCCCTTCCGGTTCGCCCCCGCCGAGGTGGAGCGCGCGCTTGCCCCTTCCATCGCTCAGCAGCCGCTCGACTCACGCCTTCAGACACTGGCGGCGGCGCTCGAACGCGACACCCTCCACCAGGAAATCCTCTCTCAGGTCAACAACAAGAAGGTCCCCACAATCTATTTCCCCACCGCTCAGGGCGCCTTCGCTCTCACCAGCTTCCTGGTCACCCGCCTCCTGACCACCCAGTCCGAGGATGAGGATTTCGATTGGGACCGAGAGGTGAATCGGGCGCTGCTCCTGTGGAAGACTGTTCTGTTCGCGGTGGAGATTGCGGTCCTATGGGTCTTGACCGTTTCCCTTCCGGAATTTGGGGCGCGAAGGGAATGGGTGGCGGTCTACGGTTGGTGCCCGTTGATCCTCAAGGAATACATGAACAGCGGGCATTTCGACCCGATTGTGATCCTGCTCACACTCCTGGCCGTGCGACAGACATTCCATCCGGCGCCCCCGCGGTCTCCGGAGACCGGACCCCATGGAGGTCTTCGCCGCGCGCTGGCGGGCTGCCTGTTCGGCTTGGGCGCGGGCTGCAAGCTCTACCCCCTCCTGCTCGCCCCCCTATTCATCAAGCGCCTGGGACGGATCGGAGTGGCGACCCTCGCGGGGACGCTCATCCTTCTCTTTGCCCCGTTCGCGGGAATCGGCATCCGGTTGTTCTCCGGGTTCGCGGCCTTTTCCGAGCGCTGGGAATTCAACAGCAGCCTGGTGGCGCTGCTCGAATGGATCATCTCTCGCTGCCAGGACCTTCTTCGTGGGGGTCCACCCCTAGCGTCCGGGACTGAGGTTTCATCCGATCCACTGCTTCATTTCGCGGGGGTGGACTTCCATATGGACGCTTTTCTGGGAGCAAAATTGGTTTGCGGCGTGATGCTGATGGGGACCCTCGCGCTACTCGCATGGAGAACCTGGCGCGAGCAGAAGGAGGGGGTTCCCAGAGCGGACCGGCTTATCCTCCATCGCTGCTTTCTTCTGCTCGGGGTCCTCCTGCTCGCCAGCCCGGTGACCGACCCCTGGTATGTGGGCTGGATTGTCCCGTTCATGTGTGTGTTCCGAAACCCGGCCTGGCTGCTCCTCCTGTTCACTCAGCAGGTCTATTACCTCTATTTCTGGAACGATTGGGACTATTTCACCCTGGCCGATTTGGGATGGAAAGGCATTCCTTTCAACCTGGAAATCGCGCGTCCTTTGGAATACCTCCCGTTTTACGCCCTGCTCCTGTACGGTTGGGCGTGGGCGCGGAAGGGTTGGGCGCGGGCGCGTAAGGCCCCGGAAAGAACCCCAGGATGAACCACAAGACTTGGATTTCCATGTACCTCGCCGCGGTCTTCGGCGCGCTGGGGGTGCATTTCGTTTATCTCCAGATCTATCTCAGGGATCACGGCTTTTCCTATCAGGAGATCGGGTTCTTTCTGGCGCTTATCCCGCTGGTGGCGATGGTTGTCTCCCCGGTGTGGGGGATGATCGCGGATTCGAGCTCGGATCCCAGACGAATTCTCCGCATCCTGCTGGTCCTGATCCCAATGTGTCACTTGCCGCTCCTCCTCGGAGGGGGATTCTGGGTCTGCCTTGCGGTCTGCATTTGCATCGCGCTGTTTTATCAGCCGCTCATCCCGATTCAGGACAGCCTGGTCTTGAGGGCGCTCCACATTCATGGCGGGGATTACGGGCGACTGCGTATCTGGGGTTCGATCGGCTTCACAATCCCCGCGCTTTTTCTTTCGGTTTTCTGGGGCCATTCGAGCATGGGGGCGATTAACTGGACCGCGCCCGGTCTGCTGTTCGCGGCCTATTCGGCAGCCGCTTTCGCCCTTTCCCACGCCCTCCCGCCGGTCCCCCCGGAGCGCAAGCACGGCCTCTCGGCGGCCGGTTTCCACCTGCTCGAAAAACCGACTTTCCTGGTCTTGATGGGAAGTGTGTTTCTCGCGCGCGTGGCTTCCTCCAGCCTGGAGGGCTATCAGGGAGTGTATCTTGAGGAACTCGGGGTTCCGGTGGAGCAGCTCGCCCTGTTTGTCGCCCTGGGTCCGCTTTCGGAGGTGTTCACGATTTTCTATTCTCAGAGATGGCTGGCGCGAATCGGGGCGCGGAAGCTGATGGCCATCTGCCTCGGCGCGCTGGTGGTGCGCTTGGCGGTGACCGCCGGGAGCCAGAGTTGGCCGGTCCTGGTCGGAGTCCAGGCCCTCCACTGCCTGACATTCGGGACTCAGCACGTGGTCACGGTGTTGGTGGTGAACCAGCTCGCGGGAGACTCGATCCGCGCCTCGGCCCAGACCCTGGCGACCGTGTTCTCGAACTACCTCTCGCGGCTGGTCGGACTCTCCGCCGCGGGATGGATCGCGCAACACTATGCCCTCCAGGGTTTGTTCGGAGTGGCGGCCGGGATCGCGGCCCTGTCGCTCGCGCTTTGGTGGATTCTGTATCGAGACACCGAGGATGCCGACCTCAAGAGAGGTGTTCGATGAAAACCTGCATGACTTGGGCGACCCTGGTGGTCGGGTTTTCACTCCTTTCGCTCGGGGCACGCTCGGAGATCCAGCCACCGCCTCCGGAAGATCTCCTGATGGAGCTGGATGGGACCATCCACCCTCAACGCTTCCTTGAGGTTCAAGGCGAACCGTTCGGGCACCATGCAATTGTCTGGAGAGGGGGGCGGACAGCGAGCCGCGCGCTGATTGTCACCGAGACCTCCGACCGCGAGGTCGCGGACCGCTTGGCCGCGCTCGGAGCCTTTGGGGGCAACAACCTCGCGCCTCAGGCCTGGGAGAATCGGAAGGACCGCGCCGATCCCTCGGCGGATGAGCGGGTTTCCGGCTCCACGGTCGAGGTTTGGGTGGAATGGGAAGGCGGGGGCGGCAGCCGCAATCTGGCTGTCCTGATGGGTTTACCGGATGCACAATACCGGTTTGGAGACCACCGTCACCTGATCCCGGTCTGGCGTTCAGGCTGCATTGTGTGTAATGTTTCCTGCCCCGGTGGGAAGATTTCGAACCGCTCTCTGACCATTCGTGACCAGACTGAAGGCCGCCTGCACCCCAAGTTGAACCTTAAGGACCTGCCGCCGGATGGAACCAAGGTCCGGATTCGGCTCTATCGCGCCGGCTGGTGATTTCCGGCGGAACCGCCGTGAGATCCATGCGGAGCGAACCCCGGATTGACGGGTAAGACAGATTGGATACGATCAAAACATGACTCAAGAAACACTCTCGACCCCTGAAACCCTCAACGGTGAACTGAAGCCCTGGTTGGAGCGGATCCAAACCACCTTGGACCAAGCCGGGCCTTGCCAGGCCGGACGCCTGGTGGACCGTCTGCGCGAAGCCGCGCGCAAATTGGGGGTTCCGCTCAGCCCCACGGTCAACACCCCTTACATCAACACCATCCCGGTGGAGGATCAACCGCCCTACCCCGGCAACCGGACCCTCGAGCGCCGGATCAAGAGCATCATCCGCTGGAACGCGATGGCGATGGTGGTGAATGGGAACCATGCCTCCCCTGGAATCGGCGGGCATATCTCCACCTACGCCTCCGCCGCGACGCTTTTCGAGGTTGGCTTCAACCACTTTTTCCGCGCCAAGGGGGAAGCCGGGTCTGGGGACCAGGTGTATTTCCAGGGGCACGCTTCTCCGGGGGTGTATTCCCGAGCGTTCCTGGAGGGGCGGCTTTCCGTCGAACAACTGGTCAATTTCCGTCGCGAGCTCGGCAAAGGCGGAGGGCTTTCCTCTTACCCGCACCCCTGGCTGATGCCGGATTTCTGGCAGTTTCCCTCGGTCAGCATGGGACTTTCGCCGATTGAGGCGATCTACCAGGCGCGTTTCAACCGCTACCTCATGCATCGTGGCGTCCTCGACACCGGGAACAGCCGGGTCTGGGCGTTCATGGGCGACGGCGAAATGGATGAGCCGGAGAGCCTGGGGGCGCTCACCCTGGCCTCGCGCGAGGGACTCGACAACCTGATCTTCGTGGTCAACTGCAACCTCCAGCGCCTGGATGGGCCGGTGCGCGGAAACGGAAAGATCATCCAGGAGCTGGAGGCCGCCTTCCGGGGCGCGGGCTGGAATGTGATCAAAGTGGTCTGGGGGAGCGACTGGGATCCGCTGCTCGCGAGGGATGAAGACGGCCTGCTCCTCAAGCGGATGGAGGAGACCGTGGACGGCCAGTATCAGAAGTACTCGGTCGTTTCCGGAGACTTTATCCGAGATGATTTTTTCGGGACCAACCCGAAGCTACTGGAGATGGTGGAGCATCTCTCCGACGAACAGCTCCAGAGGATGCGTCGCGGCGGCCATGACCCCGCCAAGGTTTACGCCGCTTATCATTCGGCGGTGAACCACCAAGGCGCCCCCTCGGTGATCCTGGCCAAGACCATCAAGGGCTACGGTCTCGGCGAGGCGGGCGAGGGCCGCAATATTTCGCACCAACAAAAGAAGCTGAACGAGCAGGAGCTCCGGGAATTCCGGGATCGGTTCGACATCCCGATCAGCGACGCGGAACTGGGCGAGTGCCCGTTTTATCGCCCGCCGGAAGACAGCGAAGAGATTCAGTATCTCCACGAGCGCCGCGGGGCCCTCGGCGGCTACCTCCCGGCGCGCCATTATCGCCCCAAGAAGCTCCGCACCCCGGAGCTGTCCAGCTTCCGGAGCATGCTGGGGGGGAGTTCCGGGCGGGATGAGTCCACCACCATGGCGTTCGGGCGCATTCTCGCGCAGCTCTTGCGCGATAAGGAGATCGGGCAACTTGTGGTTCCGATTGTTCCCGACGAGGCCCGCACCTTCGGGTTGGATTCGCTCTTCCAAAAGTACGGCATCTACAGCCACCAGGGGCAGAAGTACCTCCCGGTGGATTACCCCGGCCTGCTGTATTACCGCGAGGCCACGGACGGTCAGTTGATCGAGGAGGGGATCACCGAAGCCGGGTCGATGTGTTCATTCATCGCCGCCGGAACCTCTTACGCCACCCACGATCAACCGATGATCCCGTTCTTCATCTACTACTCGATGTTCGGTTTCCAGCGCATCGGGGATTTGATCTGGGCCGCGGCCGACCAGCGCTCGAAGGGCTTCGTGCTGGGGGCCACCGCCGGGCGAACCACCCTTGCGGGGGAGGGACTCCAGCACCAGGATGGCCACAGCCAGCTCGCCGCCGGCGTGATCCCGAACGTCGTGACATACGACCCCGCCTGGTCCTATGAAATCGCGGTCATCATTCGAGATGGCATCCGTCGGATGTACGAGGAGGGCGAGGAGGTTTTCTATTACCTCACCCTTCAGAACGAGCCTTATGCCCAGCCGCAGATGCCGGAGGGGGTGGAGGAGGGAATCCTCAAAGGGGCATACAAGTTCCGCGCGGCGGAGGACCCGGGCAATCGCCCCAGAATTCACCTGTTCGGCAGCGCGGCCATCCTCCGGGAGGCGCTCCGGGCGCAGGAGATCCTGGCCGAGAAATATGGCGTGGCGGCGGATGTGTGGAGCGTTACCAGCTACAAGGAGCTGCGCCGGGATGCCGTGGCGTGTCGGCGTTGGAACTTGCTGCATCCCGGCCAGGAGCCGCGCGCGCCCTACATCACCCGGATTCTCGAACCGGAGCCTTGGCCGGTGGTGGCCTCAAGCGACCATGTGCGCTTGGTCCCGGAAATGATTGCCCCCTATGTTCCCGGCGGTCTTTACGCCCTCGGGACCGATGGCTTTGGGAGGAGCGAAGCGCGCAAGGAACTACGCCGGTTCTTCGAGGTGGACACTGAGCATGTGGTCCTCGCCGCGCTCAGCAGGCTGCTCGAAAAGGGTCAGGTCACTCCCGAAGTGGTGAAACAGGCGATCCGGGATCTGGGCATCGATCCTGAGAAGGATGATCCTTTCACGGTCTAGGCCTTAGTCCGGAATCCAGCCCTCCGCGGTGGTGGTGATCGAGGGTCCCTGGGTGACCGGATCACGCGGCAAGAACAGGAAGTTCCGACGCTCCGGGACAGTCAGCGGCAGGCCCGGCGTGGAAGGCCAGTGAATCGCCCCACTCTGGTCGACCGCGAAGAGATACTCCAAATTCCCGCCGACCGTCTTGGCCAGGGCGAACTTGGCCGAGGTCCGCAGCCTTCCATCCACGGTGACCTCCTGAAGCGGCTCCGGTTGGCAGAAGACCAGGTAATCCGCGCCATCCAAGCTCACCCGACCGGCGGTTCCCCGTGAAACCGTAATCGGTTGAAAGCTGGCGGCGGCGCCCCCCAGATCGACCGGAACCAGAGCGGAGAGATACTGGGTTCCCACCCCGCTGGTCTTGGCGATGAAGTACGGCACCGGAACTTCCGGACCGGACCACTCGATGGCGTGCGAGACGGTGTAGTTCTCAAAGGTCACCGAGGGACCGAAGAAGTGGATGTCGAGCTTGCGCCCCGAGGCCTTGGTGAAGGTGGCGCGCTGCGGAGTCGAGAGGTTGAGGGTCCCGTTGCAGTGTCCGGTCCAGCCGTAGGCGTGCGACTGGTTATCCGGGGCCTTCATGTCATCCAGAATGATGAAGAAGCGATGGTCGGGGAACAGCACATGGCGGTCGAGCTGCGCCTTGGTCTTGTAGTAAGACTGGTCGTTCGGGCAGTTCAATTGAGTGGCCATGATGCCGTAATCGATGAAAGGCGACACCAGGTTCGCCTTCATGGTGGCGATGGTCGCGCGGCTGGGTCCTCCGGCCATGTACTGGTTGGTGGGTCCGGGGGTGTTGTCATCCACCAGGATGACATTCTGTGATTCGGGGTTGGAGCGAATCCAGTCCGCGGGTTCATCGGTGTTCTGAAGGAATTTTTCTCCGAAGGCGTTGAGGAAGATCGCCGTGGAATCATCCTTGCGGTGGGCCTCGTAGGAGGTCCAGGAGGTTTCACGTCCCCACAGAATCAGCTGCACGGTGTTGGAGTCGGAGTAATCCCCCTGAAAGACCATGTTGTTGTTATAGCACTTGCTGCCGGTGTCCCAGGGCGCGGTCACCGGATAGGTGGGATCATGCCAGGCGACCACATAGGGGATCGGCTCGATCCCATTGGGGTTGATTCCCAAAGCGGGCTGGTGGCGGGTGTAATGCCAGCGGAGAACCCCCATGTCGAGGTGGTTCTCGAAGCGTTTGTTCATGATCAGATGGCAATCCTGAAGGATGGTGTAGCGCGCCTGGCCGTAGGAGGGGTACTTGCGGTCCCAGGGAACCCGCGCGCGGATCGACCACTCGAAGGCGCGGCGGAACTCCGGATGGGCGTCCATCAGGTTCTGATTATGGTAGCCCGCGAACATGTTGAGGAAGTAAGCCAGAACTGTGCGCCCGGAGGCGTCATAGGAGGTGCTTTCCTTGCTCACCCCATCATCCCAGACCGAATCCCAAAGAGTCGAATTCAGTTTGGGTCCGTTCGATTGCCCCTCGGGCAGCTCCGAGTCCTCCACATACCGCTGCCAACTGACCGGCGGCGTGAAGGGCGCGCCCTCCCAGCTCGCCACTGTGGCCCCACCGAACACAGGGGAATCGAAGGAAGGCATGGTGTAGGCCGCGGCGAGGAGTCCCATCGAGGACTTGAGGTTCCAGTTGCCGCGAATCTCGGGGATGAACCTCATTTTCACATAGGCTTCTTGGGCGAGCGCCTCGCGGAGTTTGAGGTCATCAATGGGGTCAATCTCGGGAAAACCGGCGAGCATGTCGTAGGCGGTGTGGGCGTGCAAACAGTTGAAGCCCCGATCCCACCACTCAAAGGTCACTTCGCCGTTCGGTCCGGACCACTGCCCGGCCTGGCTCTCATCCCCCAAGTTGTCGTAGGAGCCGAGAATCGCGAGCAGGGTGCGAAACGCCTTGCGGGCAAGCTCCGCGCCGGTGTAGGTCGAGTCGCGGATTGGACCGGTCCCCTCGAGAGAGTAGACAAAAGCGGCGCTCATGGCCTGCCCCGCCACGCTCCCAAACCGAATCTTTTCGTCAATCTCGTAGTTGCGTCCCATCAATCCCTTGATCTGGTTGCCGTTGGTCTTGAGCTTCTTGTACTCGTTGGCGAGATCGCTGTTCGAGAGGATTCGCGTGAGCAGCGGCGCGCGCTCCTCCGCGCGGCAGATGATCACCGGGTGGGTCTCGCTTGCCGTGGCAATCGCCGGCTCGCGCACCAGGGTGCGGCGCTTGATCGGCCCGTTCGCGCCAATCCGAGTCTCGAGCTCGGTCGGCGTGTTCGCCGCGAGGTTCAGCGTGGAGAGCGAGATGGGACCGGAAACATCGGTCCAATTCCCGCCCGCGATTCGATACCGGACCGGCCCCGGGTTGGGGGAGAGATTGGTGAGGGTGAGGTCCACATTCCCGGAGAAATAGGTGGTCTGAGGATTGACCCTTCCCTGGAAGTAACTCTTGGGCCGGGTGGTGAAGAATCGTCCGCCGCTCCCCGCGCTGAATGAAAGCGCCGGGGTTTTCGGGTTGAGCACCACCCAGACCACTCGTCCATCGGAGGCCTGGGAGTGACGTTCGTTGCTTCCGATCCAGCCTCGATCATCATCCCAGTAAGCGAGCTCATGCCACTCATCCCCAGAGTTCGCCTCGATGTAACCCTTGCTGTAGCGGCTGTCCACATCCGCGCCGTTGACCTGCCCCACGCGCTCGGATGGGGTGGCGATGCCGTCGCTCTCGATGGAGTCGTAGAAGGTCTTGGGGGTGAAGGCGCCGGTGTACTGCTTGAACATCGGATGCGCCTTCCAGCGGTCGGTCCCGTAAGTTTGGCCATTCTGGACATAGGCCTGCTTGCCATCCCAATACCGGAGTCCGTCCGAATCAAAGCGGTAGCGGATCACCCCGCTGTCCCCGGCCAGACTCCCCGGATCGACACTGCTGGGGGGACTGACACCCGGCTGTCCTCCGGTCCAGAGTTGGGCGGGTTTGGAGTTCTTGGCGTTGTGCGCCAGGGTCATCTCCACGCTGTCGCGGACATATAGGACCCCATGGTCATCAATGTTGGTGTCGTAAAACAGGACCTCATAGACATAGTCGGCGTTCTCCACGCCCGCGAGGCGAAGGTCGATCCCGACCTTGCGATTGGCCGGTACCGCCCACTGGGGAGCCCCCGAGGATGCGGCGCCGGAGGCCGCGTTCGAGAGCGTGGAGACATTCGTTCCGATCACCTTCATGCGGAAATGCAGGGTCCCGCCGGGGAGGGAGAAGCACTCGACCGACTGAGCCAGTCCGCCGATCCAGGGGTCGGGGATATTCGGGATTTTGGCGGCGGAGTTGAACTGGTCCTCGGTGGTGATGGGGGCGGCGGAATAGCGGATGTCATACGCAGCGGCGGCCTGCATCCCGGCCAGGTCCAGGTTTCCATCGGGCGCGGTCCAGGTGAGCTGATACCCACCCGGGCGCGGGGAGGGGGCAACCGCAAGATCGGTTACCGGGTCCACCCGACCCGGTTGGCCGGTTTGATCGACCACGAGCGTGGGAGTGGGAGTCCGCGAGGGCGTGGCGGGCCCGGCGGAGGTGGAGGTGGGAGTCGGGGGTATTGCGGAGGTGTGGGTCGGGGTCGGCGGGACAGCCTGCGTGTTTGTGACCGTGGGGGTCGCCGTGGGGAGCGGCTGTCCCAGATCGACATGCGCCCCGGTCACCGAGATCCGGTCGATATAGACCAAGTGGTAAGAGCCGTTATCCGACAGGCACCGAAGCCCGATCTTCCCTCCCGCGCCGAGGGTCGAGAGCGCGCCGGAGTCGCTGTCGGTATACTCCAGTTCCAGCGACCCATCGATTCCCCGATCCACGCGAAAGAGAATCCCCGCCGCGGAGGCGCTCACCTCGAAGCGGTAGGCGGTGACCACCGAGTCGCCCACATCCGGCGGCTCGAAATCGCCGCGCGCGAGGATGGTCTCCACTCCGCCCATGCGACGGATGAGCTCGCCATCGGTGAGCGAGGCCAGGCGGATGAAGTAGAAGTTGTCCGGATCCTTGTAGAGCAGCAGCATCCCGGCGGTCTTGCGGACATATTTGCTGCTCCACCCGAAATCGATCGTGAAGCTGTTCCAATCCACGATCTCGTTGGCGACCACAAGCGTGTCGAGGGGGCTGCCGTTGGACCGGGGCCAAATCATCGCCAAGCTGCCGGGAACATCGGTCTGCGCAACCAGGGGGTCGACACGGACACCTCCAGCCAGGGTGCTCCAGGAGAGCCCTTGAGGGGAAACCGGGGAGAGGTCGGCGGTCCCGCGTGTCCGAGAGTCGAAGTTGTCGGCGAGCGTGGTCTGGGCGAAGCTGTCCACGCTGAGCGCGAGGAGCGCGACCAGAAGGCCAAGACAGGAACCCAAAATCCTATTCGCCTTCACTGAACCCACCCCCTCGGTGCGGTGTCTAAAGAGTATATCCGCGTTTCTTGTCATTTGCTAGTTCCAATATTGGTGGCAAATCCTATACCATCCCTTGATTTGCAGGCGGGAGAACCCTTAGCAGCGCTCTTCGACCGAGGCTATCCCCCTTAAATGACTTGGCTTAGGAAGGACCTCCAACAGGCGATTCCTGGGAACTCAGGGGGATTGATCGAAGCGTCTCATTACAGAGGCGACATGAAATATTGCTTATCCCCGGGTGGGCAGGGTGCGCGATCTGGTTTCAATAGTTGTCAACCGTGAATCATTCTCCGTTTGCGGTGACACCGCGGATCGGGCCACTGGGGGATCCGGGGGATTCGGGAAGCCGTTCCAGGACCACCAGCCGCTTGGTTCCGACCCCGCCACCATAGCCCTCCTCCCTTTCGTGGACTCTCCACCAACGATCTTTCCAATTCGGGTCCCCGCAGAACCCATTCATGAACTTCTCGATCTCGCTCTCCAGGTCGGCCAGGTAGCGGACCCCTTGCTCATCAATGTAGCGGCAGAGGCGCTTCTCCTTAAGCGCGGGAATGACACTGTCGTTCATGACCCCATCGAGATTGACCACCGGTCTGCCGCAGCGGTAGCTCAGAATCCCGGAATTGAAGCCTCCCACAACCGCGTCTTGCGGGGTGTTGTCCTCGATCCACGGGGCAATCTCTTCATACAGGGCGGAGTGTAGCGGGTGCCAGCGGTCGGAGGCGTATCCGCGCCGGAAGGCATCCCCGCCCGCGAGCATCGCCCCCATGATGAGAAACACAAAGCACCCCGCCACCCGTTGGCAGGCCCTTCCGGGGTCGCGCGAGCGCGCCGCGAGCCCGGCCACAACCCATGCCACGAAGACCAGGAACGGAAGCATCGCGGGATAGAGGTAACGTATCCCCACTCGTCCAAACAGGATGTAGTACACGGCATGAGAGAGGGTGTAGAGCGGAATCCACCAGAGAACACGGAGGACGGGGTCCCTCCGCGCCTTCCAGAGCAGCGCCAGAAAGACAAGGATCGACACCCCGAACAGCAGAACCCCAACATAGCGCAGCGGGCTTACCGAAGGAGCGGCGATGGGCCAGTAGCCGAACATGTTCCCCAGGTCGTTGATCGGCTCAATCAGCCGGGAAGCACGGTTGGCGAGAAATGCCTCGAGGTTGGAGAGCAGACCCGAAGTCGGATCCCAGGCCCCTCCGCTCCAGATCTTAATGGCAACCCGGCTGTTGGGGAGGAGGGTCCCCGAGGTCCGCCAACTGAAGAGGAACCAGGGAATGAGCATCAGCAGAGCCACCGCCCCCGCCATCGAGGGCAAGAACAGGCTCTTGAGCGCGCGGGGCAAGCCGGACTCTTCCCGATACGCGCTCCAACCCCTGGCCGTGAGGTAAAACCACACAACTCCGCCGAGGAGCAAGGAGTCCATTCTGGCGTTAAAGGCGAACCCAAGGAGGACTCCAAGAAGGAGGGAGTCCGTGAGGCTCTTGAGGCTCTCTCTCTGGAGGAGGAAGGCGGTGATCAGCGCCACGGACAGCCCCGCAAGCCCGGTCTCCAGCCCTCCCAGCGGAACCGACATCATCCGGTAGTTGAACAGGAAGTAGGCCGCGAAGGGGAGCGCGACCGAGGGAGCGGGAGACTTGCGCAGCGCGCGGAAGAGGACCCAGGCGGTGGCGACAAAGCACAGGCTCGCGCAGAACAGGGCCACCTGAATGGCGCGCTCGCTCTCGGTTCCGAAGGCGCGGACAATGGCCGTGCAGATCAGCATCCAGAGCGGATGGAACCCGTTGGTTGGGTGGATTCCATCCAGGCTGGCGGGCTTCCCCTCCACCAGGTTCGCGGCCCCTTGGAGGTAATAGAACATGTCCTCGATGATGGTGTGACCGAGGGGGATGGTGACCGGGAGCCAAGCAAAGGCACAGGCGAAGAGCGCCCCCACCCACGCGAGGCACAGGAACAGGGGTTTCCATGGGGAAGGCGCGGGTGAGTTGTTCGGGTCGGATTTCATTCCGGTGAGTTGCCTTGTCCTGGCCGCGCGCCGATACTTGAGACCGACCCGTCCTTCATCTCAGTCGAAAGGCGCTTCACAACCGAGACCTTCATGATGGAATCCGGACTTTCCATGGAATCAGACAGGAGGGCCTCCCTTCCCTGGATGCCGCTTGTGGCCGGCATGATCCTCGGCGCTCTGCTTTTTGCCTGGCGAAACCCGCGATGGATCAACCCGGATTGCGCGGTGAACCTGTGCCTGGGGGATCTGCTCCTCAATGGCCAAATTCCGTATGTGGATTTTGTCGAGATCAATCCCCCGCTGATCATGTATGTGAACACGCTCCCCGCGCTGGTGGCGCGAGTTCTGGATTGCGGACCGATTTTATGCTTCCAGGGTCTTGTCATCGCGGTATGGATCATATCCATCTTGCAGCTTCGCGCTATCCTTTTTTTTGCGTCGGGGCCCTTTCGGCGCGAGGAAGTCGGGATCATTCTGACCGCTTGGTCTTTCTCGACAATTTGCGTGCATCTGCAAGATCACTTCGGGCAACGTGAACACCTGTTCCTGCTTTTCTACATCCCCTTCCTTGTCATGCGTATCCTGCGCCACCAAGGGGAGCGCTATCGAGCCCCGCTCACCATTTTAACAGGAGCTCTGGCGGGGATCGGGGTTTCCCTCAAACCTCATTACCTCCTGGCGGCGATCCTGGCGGAAGCCCTCCTGCTTCTTATCCGAGGTGGGTTCAGAAGGTCGCTCGACACTGAAAACCTCGCGCTGAGCGCGGTTGTGCTGGCGTATGTGGGCCATTGGCTTCTGGTCCCGGCGGAGATGCGCGAGGCCTTTTTCGGGCGCTGGGTTCCGTTGGTGGTGGACGGGTACGCGGCTTATGACGCCAAAGGGTTGCTCGGGAGGTGGCTCCCGATGGCCAATCTGACCTGGCCGTTCGACACCCGCTGGACTCGGTGGCCTCGGATCCTCCTTTCGGCAGGGGTGCTCCTCGCTGAACTTGCGTGCCTGGGGTTGGCGGTCCGTTCGTCGCTTCGACCGGGGTCCCGCTTCCGTCTGTTCCTGATCAGCTTCCCCGCTCTTTCGATTCTTGGGCTCCTCCTGTACTGGGTCCAAGGGAAGGGATTTCCCTACCATCGCATTCCGATGGACCTCCCTGTGCTGATGACTCTCTGCTTCTTGTACCTGGAGACTTCTCGAGTCGACGCGAGCCGTCCGCCGAGTCCCTCACGGTCGATCCGGCAAGGCCTGGCGTACGCCGCTTGCGCGCTTCTCACCGTGCTATTCTTCGCCCGCGCGGCGATCATCCCGCCCCGGGAAGTCTCTCCGGCGGTGGCGGAACTGGATCGGGGCTTCCGTCGTTTGGTCGAGGCACACAGCGGCGCGAACGACCCGATCCTTGCCTTCTCCACCTCGGTGGCTCCGATCTTCCCGACCATCCTCCAGCTCGACCGAGCGCCGGGCAGTCGCTACATCTGGACCTTCCCGCTCGCGCTCTTCTATCACCGGACAGACGGGAAGGCCGCGCTGTCCGCATATCACGCTCGGGATTCCTTGCCCGAGCAGGAGAGACGCTTTCTGGCCGAGCTGGGCGCGGATGTGGCGAACCGAAAACCCATTTTGGTCGTGATTCCAAACCGTCCCGGCGGCCAAGGGCTTCCCGAGTGGTTCAACATCGCCGAATACCTCGAATCGGTGGGCTGGATGGAGGAAGCTCTCCAAGGATACGAGCGGGTCGGGGGCGAGGGGGCCTGGCTCGGGTTTCGCCGCAAGCAATCTACGGAGGTCCCAAACGGATGACCCCACGCGAACGTTGGAAGGCGGTGTTGGACCGAAGGACCCCCGACCGGATCCCCTGTGATTTCTGGTCCACCCCCGAGGTCTTGTCCAGGCTGCTCCGCGAGCTCCGGTGCCCGACCGAGGATGATCTCTGGCGCGCGCTGGGGATCGACCGAGCGCATGATGTCGCGCCCCGCTTTGTCGGTCCGGAGGAGCGCAAGGACAATCTCTGGATGATTGAAGTGAAGGAGCAGGTCTACGGCGATGGGTTGGGGAGCTACGCCGAGCTTTCCCATGCCCCGTTCGCGGAGTTCTCCGAACCGGAGGAACTTGTGGATTTCCCCTGGCCCGATCCCGACTGGTTCGACTTTTCGCGTGTCGCCGACGATCTGGAACGGGTCCGGGAGTGGCCGATTCGCGGCGGGGGGTTTGAGCCCTTCAATCTCTACTGCGCGATGCGCGGTCTCGAACTCGCCTTCATGGATCTGGCGACCGAATCCCCCTTCCTCGAGGCGGCGCTGGAGCGGATTTTCGATTTCCATTACGAGTTCAATCGGAGGCTTTTCGAGGCCGCGGGGTGGGGCGCGATCGACTTCACCTATGTCGCCGAGGACTTCGGCGGCCAGAACGCCCTGCTGATGAGTCCGGACAAGATCGAACGCTTCTTTATTCCCCGCATGAAAGCGATGATCGATTTGGCGCACGCCCACGGGGTCCGCGCCTTTCACCATGATGATGGCGCGATCCGGAGGATTATTCCACGCATGATTGAGATCGGGATCGATATTCTCAACCCGATTCAGTGGCGCTGCGCGGGAATGGAGCGGGAGGGGTTGAAGCGGGACTTCGGGGAGCAGGTCGTCTTTCATGGCGGAGTGGACAACCAGCAGTCCCTTCCCTTCGGGTCTCCGAAGGATGTGAGGATGGAAGTCCTTGAGAACATCCGGATTCTGGGGGCCGGCGGGGGCTATATCGTGGCCCCCTGCCACAACATCCAGCCGGTTTCGCCAACCGAAAACATCCTGGCCCTTTACGAGGCGGTGCGCGCGGCCTCGGGGGGATAATTCCCGAATTCCCTCCACACCTCCAGCATCGCCTCATAGCGCGAAAGGCGCATGCCGGTGTAAATGCAGTTGCTGGTGGAGAAGACATACCCGCCGCCGGGCATTCCGTTCTCCAGGGCGTAGCGAGCCGAGGCGCGCACCTCCTCCAAGGTCCCGGTGTCGAGCAATCCGCAGTTCACATTTCCGATCAGGCAGACCTCGTGTCCGTGGCGGCGCTTGACCTCGGCGATGTCCACTCCGCCTTGAGGATCGAGGGAATGGAGGGCGTGCGGCCTGGCTTGGATGAGCTGGTCGAGGATCGGCATGATGTTGCCGTCGGTGTGCTTGATGACGTAATACCCCATGTCTCGATAGCCTTGGATCAGCTTGGCGAGAAAAGGGGTGACGAACTCGCCGAACATCGTGGGGGAGAGGAACGGGCCGGTGTTGAAGCAATAATCCGCGCAGAGGGCGAAGCCGTCCAGTCCGCCGGGACGTTTGAGGCGCGCGGCGAGTTCGAGGGCGTCGTTGACCATCTTGTCCGCTTCGGCCTTCACCTTTTCGGGCTCCTCGGCGAGGCGGATGGAGAAATCAAGCATGTGGTCGCCGTCGGGAATCGCGAAGGTGGCGTCCCCATGGACCATGAGGAAGTAATGGTCCCCCGATTTCTCCCGGACCAGATCCACCATGCGGAGAATCTCCTCCTCGCGGTGGGGATTGGGGTGGAGAAAGATGGCGGAATGCTCGAAGCGCTCGGCGGTGGCGATGAAGACATCCGCGATGTCCTCGCGGTGAAGCCGGCGCTCCTTCTCCTCCATCTGGTCCCACTGCGCGTAATTGCGGTGGCCGGGATGGACCTTTCCGAACGCCTCCATGGTCAGGAAGAAAACCAGTTCGAGGTGAGGCGCGCGTCCCACGGGGGGCCGTCGCTCCAGGGCGGTCAGGAGTTGCTCGCGGGGTGTCATCTAATCTCCCTCCAGGGAACCGGGGTTCGAGGGAACCTCGGCGTTGTAATCATCCACAATCTTCCCCACCAGACGGACCCGCTCCAGGTCCCCCGTGGAGGAGATCTCATCCGAGATTCCGAGGATGAGACGGGGAGCGAAGAGCTCGATCAGGCGCTCCGCGCACTCCGCGAGCTCTTCCTCCGTATAGGTCCGGTCGAAGAACACGGCTGGAATTCCATCCAGGAGAAAGACCTCATTCCCCAGCGCCTCCTTCATCTCCTCCAGGGTGACATCCCCCTGCGGCTTGGGGGTGATCGCCTCAATCCCATCCAGGCCCGAACTTCGCGCGTAAGGCAACAGCGCCTTGGTGTCGCCATCCCAGTGGGAGTAGACAAACTTGCCGGCGGAGTGCAGCCGCGCGCAGCGGTCGTGATAGGCCGGGAGCACCCACTGTTCGTAGAGGCGCGGGGACAGGGTCGCGCAATGCAGGTTGTCTCCGAAACAGACCAGCCGGATCGGCGAGCGATTGATGACTTCGATCATCCTCAAGTGACACTCATGGAGGGCCCTGAAGTAATCCTCGACCACCTCTTCCCATTCGAGGAGGGCAAAAATGGCGCGCTCGACCCCCATGGTTTCGAGATAGAGGTGCTCCACATTCACCCTCGGCATGTACATGGAGGGCGCGCCCCGGTCTCCCCACATGGAAAGGACCTCGCGGAAGCGGTCTTCATCCCACTCCCAGGTCGTGTGGTCCTGAATCCAAGTCCCCACTCGCATGTCCTCCGGGGTTTCGATCCAGTGCTTTTCCTGAATCTCGAACCAGCTGTTCGCGGACTTGCGGAACACCGCGGAGATTTCCCCAACCGGGGTGCGTACGCATCGCCGGATCACCCCCTCGGAGAGGGTCTGCTCGGTTCGCTCGATGCGCGGGTCCTCCACACGGCGATAGCAGTCGTTGTAGTCATAGACACGGTTCGAACACCCGAGGTCCCGGTAGATTTCCGCTTCAGTCATCTCCCTGTAACGCTCCGGCAAGGGTTCGCCGGCGAAGCGTTTGTCGGTAAACCAGCACAGGATGCGCGGCTGCCAAAGGACCCTTCCATGCGCGTGTCCAAAGGCGACATCCAGGTTGAACTGGGCAAGATCAAGATTCCGGTGGTCGGTGGGGCGCGACATGCTGGAGCCGTGGAGTTCTAGTCAATGCGCATTATAGAAGGGATTTGCCGGTTTCACGATGGGCGCGGAGGTCCATGGAAACACGCCGCTAGAGTCTCCGAAACCACTTGGAGAAATCCGCCGGAAGGGTGTGGACCTCATAAGGGCGTTTCTCGGGTTCGTTCCAGGTCCAGGCTTCGGGGGTTGGAGACTCCGGGGCAAGCAGTCCGACCAAGTGGGAGCCTGTTCCGGTGAGCGTGGCCCCGAGGCACCCTTTTCGGAGCAGGAGGTCTCGGAGCTCCGCGAGCCTCGGCCTGCGGCTGAAAACGACCTCCTGGAAGGCGTTGAACATCAGGGACCCGAGAAGGGCGAGATCCCCTTTCTTCCAGACCTGGATGAACGCCTCGGCGGGGGGATGAGGGCGCTCGGAGGAAGGGGGCATGCGGCCATAAATCGCCCCGGTCTCATGGGAACTCCCCGGATCGAGCACGACCATGCGAAGGGGATGGACATCCGCGATGCGATCCACAATTTCGCCGCGACCGCGCACGCGCGCCGGTCCGCCGATCAAGCTGTAGGGGACATCCGATCCGACCGCGAGGGCGCGCGCCATCAGAGTGTTCCCGCTGATGCTGAACACTCGTGTCAGGTAGCGGATCAACGTGGCGGCGTCCGAGGTCCCCCCTCCCAATCCCGCCCCAGGGGGAATGTGCTTCGCCAACCGCATGGAAACCCCCCAGCGGGTGCCTTTTAGAATCTCATTGGCCGCCTTGATGAGGTGATTGGTTTCATCGAGCGGGATGCCGGGGGTGTCGCATTCGAGCGTGTGCCTGCCCGTGTCGTTAAGAACAAGGTCGATCTCATCAAAGAGGTCCACCGACACATTGACCGCGTCCAGGTTGTGGTACCCATCGGGGCGTCGGTCGAGTACGTCGATAAACAAGTTGACCTTGGCCGGAGCGAGAAGCCGCACCGGTTGTTCGATGGGATAAAGGGGGAGGACTTCAGCGGGGGTCACTGTGGCTCTTGTCCATCGCGAATGCTAATCGATTTCACCGGCCTCGCTGAAATCTTTCGGATTCAGACCCAACCGGTCGAGTTTCTCCTGGAGATTCTTGCGGTGCATGCCGAGCGCCTCGGCGGTGCGGGTCACATTGCCCCGGTGACGCTCCAGGGTTTTTCCGAAGAAGCGCTTTTCGAAGGCATCCAGAACCCGCTGCTTGGCTTCCTTGTAGGTGATCGATTCATCCTCCACCCAGGCCTCCTCGGGGGGACGCGGCTGGACGATCTCCGGCGGCGGAGCCAAGCTGCCACCAATCTGTCCGAGCAGCTCGGGGGAATCAAGCACCACGGCCCGCTCCACCACGTTGCGTAGTTCCCGGACATTTCCGGGCCACTCGTATTTCATGAGCCGCTCCTGAACCGAGGTGGGGACTCGAAAGCTCTCAGCGTCCTTGCCGAGCTGCTTGAGGAAATGGGCCACAAGAACGGGGATGTCCGTGGGATGGTTTCGCAGGGGCGGCACCTCGATGGGAACCACATTGAGCCGGAAGTAGAGGTCCTCGCGAAACCTTCCCGCCCTGACTTCCTCCGCGAGGTTGCGATTCGTCGCGGCCACCACGCGGACATCCACGCGTTTCGATCCGCGCCCCCCCACCGGCTCGATGGTTTGCTCCTGAAGCACGCGGAGGATTTTGCCTTGAAGCCCCAGGTTCATGTCCCCGATTTCGTCCAGGAAGATGGTCCCCCGGTCGGCGAGTTCGAAGCTTCCCACCCGATTCTGGACCGCCCCGGTGAAAGCGCCCTTGACATGCCCGAACAGCGTGCTTTCCAAGAGCTCCTCCGGGATCGCGATGCAGTTGATCGGCACAAAGGCGTTTTGCGCCCGCCCGGAGAGATTATGGATGGCGCGCGCGACGAGCTCCTTGCCCACTCCGCTCTCGCCGAGGATAAGGGTTGTGGCCTCGCTCCGCGCCACGCGCTCAATCAGGGTGAAGAGGGTCTTCATCGGCGCGGATTCGCCCACAAGCCCAATCTGACCCGGACCGAGCGAGAGCTCCTCGCGCAGGAACAGGTTCTCCAAGACCAACCGCTTCCGGTCGATCGCGCGGCGGACCGCCTTGAGCATGTCTTCCTGGTTGTAGGGCTTCTCGATGAAATCAACCGCCCCTTCCTGCATGGCGCGCACCGCCACCTGCACGGTCCCGTGGGCGGTGAGCAGAATCACCGGAAGGGACGGATTGACCCGTTGAACCTCCGCGAGCAGCTCCTCTCCGGAGAGGTTCGGCATCCGCAGGTCCGAAATCACACAGTCATGGGAGGAGGATTGGAGCAGCCCCAGGGCCACCGCTCCATCCTCGGCGGTCTCAATGTCGTACCCGGCGGCCTCCAACTGCAGGCCGAGAGCCTTTCTCAATCGGGGTTCATCATCGACGATCAGAACTTTGGGCATGGTCGGCGGGAAGATTCAGGCTCAGCCGGCCTGATCCGAGACCCGAATCTTGAACTCGCGGAGTTTCTCCTGCAAGTGGCGGCGCGAGAGGCCCGCCACGATGGAGGATCGGGTCACATTGTAGTCATTGGAGGCCAGCAGGTTCTGGAAGTAATTCTTCTCGAACGCCGCCTTGGCCTGTTTGTACGGGAGTTGCTCGATCTCATGCAGACCCGTGCGCCAATCGGTTTCTTGCACAATCTCGCCGGGCAGGTCGCCTTTGCTGATGGTTTGACCGTCCTTCATGATCACCAGACGTTCGATCAGGTTTTGAAGCTCTCGGACATTCCCCGGCCAGCGATAGCTCCGCAGCGCCTCCATGGCATCCGGCGTGAAACCGGCCAGGGAACGCCCCATCTTCCGCGTGCATAACGCGAGGAAATGGTCGATCAGGATCGGGATGTCCTCGCGCCGCTCACGAAGCGGCGGAACCGCGATGGGAAAGGTGGCCAGACGGTAGAACAGGTCCTCGCGGAATCTCCCGGTTTCCTGTTCGACCTTGAGATCGCGATTGGTCGCGGCGATGATCCGGATATCGGTGTTTCGGAAGGTCACTCCGCCGACCCGGCGGACCTCGCGGGTCTCGATCACCCGAAGGAGCTTCACCTGAAGCTCGAGCGGGAGATCCCCGATCTCATCCAGGAAGAGGGTGCTCTGGTTGGCCCGCTCCAGCAGCCCCGGTTTGGCGGTGTGGGCGCTGGTGAAGGCCCCCTTTTCGTGCCCGAAGAGTTCGCTTTCGATCAGGTCGCGGGGAAAAGCCCCGCAATTGATCGCCACCATGGCGCGGTCGGAGCGCTTGGAGCTTTGATGGATCGCGCGCGCCACCAGCTCCTTTCCGGTTCCGCTTTCGCCGGTAATCAGCACCGTGGCGTCCGTGGCGGCCACATGCGCGATGAGCTTGCCGATGGATTGCATCGCGGGGCTGCTTCCGACCAGTTCGCCCGGTCCGACCTGATTGGCGAGCTGCTCCGATAGGACCCGTTTCTCCTTGCGCAGGCGAAAGAGCTCCACCGCGTTGGCGATCACCCGCACGACTTCATCGTTGTCGAAGGGCTTGATGAAGTAGTCGAAGGCTCCGGCGCGGATCACCTCCTGGGCGAGCTGCACATTCCCGTAGGCCGACATCACAATCATGATCTGCTCGGGGTCGCGTCGGCGGACCTCATGAAGGAACGCCAGCCCATCCATCTCCGGCATGCGCACATCGGTCACCACACAGTCGTAGCTGCGCTGGTTCAGCTTCTCGAGGGCATCCAGGCCGTTATGGGAGATCTCCACGCTGTAGCCCTCATCCCGCAGGATGCGCGACAGTATCCGGCAGAGGTTCTCCTCATCATCCACGAGCAAGATGCTGGCCGCGCTCATTTCGACTCACTTGCCTCCCGCAGCGCAGTGTACTCATCCAGGAGGCGCTTGTGGACCTTCCTCTCTTGCTCGATCTTGTCGGAGTATTCCCGTTCCAGGGAAGCCAGGAGACGGTCGTGCTCCTCCAAGATGGCCCGCCTTTCGTTTCCCTCGCGCGGGGCGGCAAGCCACGCGGAGTGCCAGTAGGAGTCCAGCGATTCGGGAAACCAGAGCGGCTTGGTGGCCGCCAGGGCCGCCACCACCGCCCCCACGCTCGCGGTCACAATCAGCATCCCTCTCATGGATCGCCTCCGAATCCTAGTTCATCGGAACCAGGACCACCTTGTGACCCTGGCGCAAGGTCGCGAGGACCCTTGAGTCCGGAGCCACCGCGATCCCAATCGGGAAACCGTTCACGGGAATCTTCTTGAGAGTCTCGCCCCGCTCGGAGAGAACCAGCACCTGGTTGTGTTCGGGGTCTGTCACCAGGAGACGGTTCCCCTTTTCGTCCCAGCAGAGGTGCATTTCGTTGGTGGTTCCGCCGGTGGATTCGGTCGCTAGGGGCCAGGCGCGGAGAAAACGTCCGCGCCCATCGAAAAAGACCACGCGGGTCCTGCGAGCGTCCGTGACCGCGAGACCCAGCGGAGTGATCTCGACATCCACCGGCTCCGCAAGACGGTGCTCCTCGGGTCCGTTCGCTCCCCACTCGCCGACCTTCTTTCCGCTCGGGTCAAAGATCATCAGGTTCTTGGCCCCTGTATTGGCGAGGTAAATCAACTTGCCGGACAGGGTCGGAGTGGCCGGGAGGATCACCTTCCCTTCCCCGGTCACCTCCCCAATCGGCGCCTGTCCCACGGCGATGCCGCGCGGACCGAACGCTGACATGGAGATCACCTTGGCGATCTCCCCCGTGGGGCTGAAGATCTGGACACGCGAGTTCCAGGTGTCGAGGACATAGAGGGTCCCATTCTCATCGATCGTGAGGTCATTCGGCTCCTTGAAGAACCCCTGCTCCTCGCCTTGCTCTCCCACCCACCACTGGAAGTTTCCGCGTTCATCAAAGGACTGAATCCGGTGGTTCATGGTGTCGGCCACGAAAGCCTGCCCCGACTTCGAGAACACAATCGCGCGCGGCTCCTTGTATTGGCCGGGAGCAAAACCCTCCGAGCCGCGCAGAAGCGGCTGGCCGGAATCTTTCACAAACAGCGAAGGTTGTTCAACCGCTTTTTCCTTGAAGTCGGCCTCCAAACGGTAATCCGGGTCCACTGCGTAGAGGGTCACCCCGGGCGGTTTGATCTTGCTGCGGAACACCGGACGGAAAAGGTCGGACCATTGGTCGAACTTCTCCAGTTCACGGCCCTCATCCAGGCCGTAGAGAGTGCGCTCCACTTGCCCCAAGACAACATAACGGACATTGTGGGCGCGAAGGACATCGCGAACCTTCTCGCGCTGGAACGAGGTGAACACGGTGCGAGCATCCTCAAGCCTCGGTTCGGGCTTGTTATCTCGTTCGCGGCTGTGGTGGACCCACCCGATCAGGGTCGGAAGCCCGGTGTTGCTGGAATACCGGGCGCGGTCATCGCGATAGGAGGAGTCGATCTCGGACCCCTCCAGGATGGTCGGAACGCCATCCGTCTTGGCGCGGAGCCAATCAATCGCGGCGGCGGCGTCCGGCTCCTTGACTCGAAGGTAATTCAAACCATCCGCGGTCCGGACCCCCTTCACCTGTCGGGAGCGAAAGTCCACCCCATTCCCTTGGGAGTAAATGTACGGCGCCACCATTGGAAAAAGGGCCGAGAACGCCAACGCTCCCATAAGGAGGGGATATCCCAAGGTGTACCGGCATAGCCGCGCCAGGGCGCGCGCGGGCGCGGGGGCCAAGTCCACCGGCTTTTCGAGCCATAGGGCCATCAACCAGCCGCACCCGATCGAAAGGCAAATCCAGGCCTGCAAGTGAAACTTGAAGATGGTGTTCCAGCGGTGGCCCGGCGGTCCCCAACCCTCGACCACATAGACCACTTCGATCCCGGCGATGATCGCCAGCCCCAGACCGAGAATCCCGGCGCCCAAGCGATCCTTGAGCGTCACTCCTCGCCGGAGCATGAACGGAACAAACAGGAGGAACAAAGCCAGGACAAAGCCACAGACCACATAGGCGATGTCGGAGTCGAGATACCGCCAGTAGGCCAGCTCGTTGGTCTTGGCTGGAATCGAATCGAGGCCGGCGGGATCAAAGGTGCCCCGAGCCTGGCCCCGAAGGAGCCACGCCATGGCGAGTGACAGCAGGATCGAACCCGCCGCCCAGCATCCCATCTTGATCCCCGCGCCTTGGGTGGAGCGGATCCATCGCCCGTACAGGGTTACGAGGCCGACTCCCACGATCACGGTGAGGAACCCGAAGATCTGGAAATACTCGTAGGGGGTGACCCACCCGCACCCGGCTTCCGCCATCCACCCGGTTCCCTTGACCCGCTGGGGGATCTCGAAGCTGAGGTGGAAGGGATAGAAGAAGGCGTAACTCAACCCCCATACCACGATCAAAGGGAGGAGAACCTCCGCGAGGAGGAAGAACTTCCAAGCCGTGAGCTTTTCGAGCTTCCTCCCCCACAGATTGAGGTCGTGGATCGCGCGTCCCAGAGTCTCCCGCGTGGCCGCGAAATAGTCCCGGCAATGGAAGGCAAAGAGGACCAGCACCCCGCCCGCGAAGAAGAGCAGCAACCCCGGGAAATCCCAACGGTTGGTGATCGAGACCATTCCGAGCAGAAGCCCGATCACGGCGATCTGCGCGCGGGAGACCCAGGGGCCTCCACCGCAATCGAAACATTCCAGGCGAATGTCCGCGGACTTGAGTCGCCACACCTCGGCCCGGCGCAGGATGTAGGCTGTCATGAGCGACAGGGCGAGCACTCCGATAGGCATGATCAGGAAGTGAGCGTGCAGGTCGGCGAAGGTCGCGGTCCATGCCGGAAACTCGCAGGCCACCGAGGAGCGAACAATCCGACTGAGCTTCCACAGGTAATCATCGAACCCGAGCAGACGGGACAGATCCGCCTGGCGCGCCTGCTCCACGAGCTCCGGATCATACGCCGCGCGGAACGCCAGCCAGACATGGCCGAATACATCGCCGGTGAGGGAAAACGCCGCACGCAGTTGCTCCCAAACATCGGCGAAGTATCCCGATAGCCCATCGTGCGGGACATAATTCTCGCGGAAGAGTTTGGGTTCGATTGGGCCTCCGGGCGCGCGAAGATTGGCGGCGATCTGAATGAAGCTTTTCCCCGTTCCGGCCATGGTGGCCAGGAACGCTCCGAGCAACCCCCCGAGCTTGCTGTTGGTCAGGTTGAGGACAAGGCCGAACACGAGCACAAACACAAGCGCCGGCCAACTTCCCGCCGCGAGGTTGTAAGCGTATTCCGGCGGAACCCCCACACTCTTCCCGAAAAGGCCGACAACCGCATGCCCATAGTAGTAATAATTGATGTGCCGCCCGGCGAACCAGGGGTCCACGGCGGGAAAGGTTGGGTTCTTGTAGGCGGCGTTGACAAACGAGATGTCCATCGACTTCTCGCCCCAATGGATGTCCGGATTCGAGGCCCGAATCCCGAAGAAGTAATTGAACACCAGAAGAAAGAGGACCTCGGAGAACACCGCGAGCTTCCAATGGGCGCGCAGAAACTCGGCCATCGCCGGCATCGACTTTCGCAGGCAAAGGATGGAAGCGGCGGTCCATGCCACCAGGACAAGCGCGCTCGCCCACGGGGCATTGGTCCACCATCCCACGCTCGCTCCGAACCAGAGGAGGTAGGTGAAAAGGAGGATGGCCACCATCTTGGAGGCGAACAGGCCGCCATCGCGCGCCCCCCGGAAGAGGGTGAAGGTGATCGGCCAAAAAAGCCATCCGAGCGCGATCAGTCCAAAGACCCAGAGATGGACCGCGTAAGTCGCCCGAGGCGCGAGGATCGAACGGTTTTCATCATGGGTCAGAATCTGCTCGCGGGAAAGCTCGCGGATCCATTCGGGCGGATTCGACATCCGCTCGATGATCTCCTGCGCGGGGATCCGCTCCACGCGCTCGAAGATGTGCATGGTCGGGTGGTCATAAAGGGACAGGGATTCATCGGCGAGCTCATATCGAATCGGAATCCCAAGCACATAAACCGGCTCCGAAAAAGTCTTGACCAAGCGGTATCCCAGGTGTCCCGCGAAAAGGGACTTCACGAACAGACAGCGGTTGGGGGAATCCTCCGGGGATTGAAGAAAGGCGCCATAATTGCGCTTGGAGGAAAAGCAGTAGTAATCCGCCGAGGCCATCTGCCGCGCGATGCCCGCGAGGTGTTGCGGGTCATCCGAGTGCACGGGATTCACCGAGAGCTGCTGGTAGCGGGCGGCGACTCCACCCCAGGGGACCGAATCGTCCCAACTTTCGGTGATGATCCGCTTGCCCGCGGGGACTTCCTTGTCGAACCAGTCGGCGGCCACCATCCAGGGGTGGTCCTTGCGGTAGATTTCCACGAAGGCGAAGGAGAACAGGGCGCTCCAAACAACGGTCGCGAGCGCGAGACCGGCAATCGCGCCATGCCACTTCAACCCGCGCCGCCCTCCGTCTTCCCACTGCTTGCGGAGGAGGGTGTAGGCCCACACCCCCAGCGCCGCCCCCCATAGACAATAGAAGGGGGCCTGCGCGATGAGGTAGCGTGGAAACTTGGTGTGGAAGAACATCGTGGTGGCAAGGTTGGGGACCACCCAAGCCCACACCACCCATTCCTTCCAGCAGGGACGATGGATCGGTCGGAGGACTCCGAAAAACACCCCGAACAGGCACAACAAGCCGAGCGGAGGCCCCATCCCCCACAAGATCAGGTTTTTCCATTGATACACCACGGGTGTGGTGTGGTCGTACTGACGGGTCCAAACCAAGCCGCCATCCACCGCCATGCGTCGCTGTTCATCCACATCGCGCCAGTGGACCGCCCCTCCCACTGTGAGCCGGTTCTCGAAGGGGCGATTGCCATCCGGGTGCATGTGGGCCCCGAAATGGAAGCCGAGCGGCCCGGTGAACCGATCCAGCCAATCGGTAAACCGGAGCAGGGCGGAGCGAGTCGCTCCGGGTGTTTCGCCGCGCGGGGGGCCGAGGTCGAGGTGGACGAAGGAGAGAGTCGGGGCCTCCCAGTCCGCCAGTGTTTGCTCGGTTGCGCGCGCGCCGCGGCGTTCGGACGGGAAGTCCAGAAATCCGAACGGCTGTCCCAGGAAGGCGCTGAGCCAAATCAGGGCAAAGGAGGCAATCCCAAGGACTTTCAGGTGGACCCCAAAGGCGCAAGTCTTGAGGCTGAAGAATGGGACATGCGGGCGCTGTTTCCAGAAGGCCATTCCGAGCGCGCCGGCCCATGGGATGAACAGCAGGATCGCGCCGAACTTGGTGGCGAGTCCCAGCCCAAACCAGACCGAGGCGGCGGCCATCGCCCGCCAGCGCTGTCCCCAGGTTTGGGCATCGAGGAAGACCAGCAAGGAATAGACCGAGGCGGTGGTGAAAAACGCGAGGATCACATCGAAGGTGAAGTAATGGGAAAGTTGAATGTGCAGGACCGTGAAGGTGAGGAAGATGGCCGCGAGCAGGCCGACTCTGCGACTATAGACCCGGGCTCCGATGCGATAGGCATAGAGGATGGTCAGGGTTCCCGCAATGGCCGATAGCGGGCGCCCCAACATCGCCCAGCTACCGTAATGCCAAGTCCGGCGTCCGGAGTCCACTTGTCCCGCGAGGAACAGTTTCCCGCACAGATGGAACAGGATGGCGTACAACAGGAGGGCCCCGCCCAGTTCCAGGAGAAACCGGCCCAGTCGGGGCTTCCGTTCCGGGTCGGAGAGCGCGAGCGCCAATTTGACCGCCCAACGGATCGCAAGCAGGGTGATGAACAGTCCGAGGAGATAGAACCTCACCGCCCAAGGCGAGAAACTGTTTCCCAGCCAGGACAGGAAGACCAGCGTGTAATAGGGGAAGGTCCCGTAGTTGAACGAGTTGATGTTGAGCTTGCTGGACTGGGTGAGGAAACGGAGTTTGAAAGCGCGCCATTGGTGATCCAGGAAGGACTCGCCTTCCAGACGTTCAACGGGGTCCCAGCCGAGCCCGCCGGCCTTGCCGTAGACACTCCGTTCGTCGGGGTGGGTGTACCCCGGGTTGGCATCCCAAGGCGCGCCCGCCTCACGCTCGTAGCCCCAGTCATGTCCCGTAAGCCGCAGGGAACCGCCGACAAGCAGGCATAGCAGGAGACCGGAAAGACAGACCAGGCGGCTCTCGTTCATGGAAGCGGCGGAACGGCTCCGGTGTGGGACATGGCGCGGGTGTCAACCAGGGTCATCAGGCGGCGCAAACCTCACGGACAATGTCGGCGAACACCGCAAGCCCCTCTTCGAGCGCCTCTTCGGTGATGCACAGCGGAGGGTTGAGTTTGATGGTTCCCCCGCCCGGCCCCACCGGGGCGAAGGTGAGGATCCCGCTTTCATAGCAGCGTCGCGTGATCGCGTGCGCGGTGGGCCCATCCGGCTCCTTGGTTCCGGGTTTCACAAAGCGGATCCCGCGAATCAACCCCTTGCCGTGCGAGGCTCCGATGTTGGGCATTTCTTTTCCGAGGGCGTCGAGGCGCGCCCCCAAAACCCGACCGAGTCGCTCGGAGTTTTCCACCAGACCCTCGGCCTCGATCACCTCGATGCTGGCCCGCGCGGCGCGGCAACAGATCGGGTTTCCGGAATGGGTGCTGGTCATTTCGCCGTGCCCGAAAAGGTCCATCAGGTAGCCCCTTCCAATCACGGCGGACAGCGGCATGCCGCTGGTGATCCCCTTGCCGCAGCAGATCAGGTCCGGTTCGATCCCATAGCGCTCGAAGCCAAACCAGCGCCCGCAGCGTCCGAACCCGGCTTGCACTTCATCCAGAATGAGCGCCGCCTCGTTCCGGTCGCACCACGCGCGCAGGCTTTTCATGAAGTCCGCCGGAGCGAAGGAGCCGGTGGCGCCTTGATAGGTCTCCAGTAGCACCCCGGCGACTTCATCCGGGCGCGCCGCGCGGGACTCGAGCGCCGCGAGAAAGGCCTCGAAGGTGGTATTTTCGTTGGCGAATCCATCCGGAAACGGAACCTGAACGAAGGTCGGGTCCTCCTGATGAATCCACTCTTTGAGATGGGGGATTCCCCCCGCGAGCTGAGACCCAAGGGTCCTCCCATGAAAGGCGTTGACAAAGCTCACAATCCGCTTCTTCTTGTCCCCATGACGGTCGGTTCCGTAACGGCGAGCGATCTTGATGGCGCACTCGATGGCCTCGGAGCCGGTGGTCAACAGGAACACCTTGTTGAGATAAGGGGGAGCCACTTCGGCGAGTTTTTCGACCAGGTCGAGGCGCGCCTGATGCGGGAAGCAGTAGGAATGGTGAAGCCCTTTTCCGAGCTCCTCCTCCATCGCGGCGCGAATCCACTGGCGTCCGTGCCCCGCGTTGGCCACCAGCACTCCCGAGGAAAAATCGATCCAACGGTTGCCATGGGGGTCCTCGACTGTAAAGCGGTGGGCGCGATGCCAGATAATCGGGGGCTGTCCCAACATGCTACGGGCTTCGTGGAGGGCCAAGCGATTCAGCAGCTGGAGCGCCTCCGGGTGTGGAAGGGGAGTCCGGATGGACCGCCACTCGGTCTCCACAAGGGGGACAATCTGGGGTTCATGCGGATAGGCCGGCGCTGCCATGAACAGTTCCTTGGTTTGGCTGAAGTGGACTATGCTGAGAGCAGAATAACGGGACTCTAGGATAGGATGGGCGTCTGATGAAGGGTGCAGGCCATTTGGGGGTTTTGGGGGCCGTGCTGGCAGGCGGAAAGAGCCGCCGGATGGGGGTTCCCAAAGAGGGCGTGGTCCTGGCGGATGGCAGGGCCATGATCGAGCATGTCCTCGATTCCCTGCGTCCGGTGTGCGGGCGGCTTGCGGTGGTGGGGGAGTGTCGCGGCTGGCGGATTCCCTCGGAGATTCCCCACATTCCGGACCTCGAACCTGGGCAGGGACCACTGGGAGGAATCGAGGCCTTGCTCGCCAGCGGTCTGGCGGGGTCCTATCTGGTGGTCACCTGCGACCAACCCTTGCTCAAGCCGGAGCTGCTGAAACGGCTGATCGAAAAAGCCGCGGGGGGCGGCCCGGTTTTCATCCGGCCATTCGCGGGACGAGAGCTGGATCCCTTTCCCGGGGTTTTTCCGGACGTTTGGCTCCCGGCGATACATGCCGCGCTGGAGGAGGGGAGGCGCGGAGTCCGCGAATTCCTTCTCTCCCAGGCTGTCGAATGGGTGGAGGTCTCCGAGGCCGAGGTCGACCGGATTCGGAGTTTCAACAGCCCGGAAGAGGTCGCTGAACTTCGGAAGCGGTGACACCTGAGCGAGGATTTGTGATAGTCTTCCCAGGTCAGCCATGATTGTCGCCATAGATGGACCGGTGGGCGTGGGGAAGAGCACGGTGGCTCGGGCGGTCGCCGAACAGATGGGCTTCCTGCACATTGACACGGGGGCCATGTACCGCGCGCTCGCGTTGCGCTGCCTCGAGGAGGATCTCGACCCGGATGATCCTCAAGCGATGGGCGAGATGGCGGCGTTTACCCAGGTTCGTCTGGAGCCATCCCCAAGGGGCCCGAAGGTCCACTTGAATTCACATGATGTCACCGAGGCGATCCGCTCGCCCGAGGTGACCGCGCTGGTTTCCAAGGTCTCCGCGCATCCCGGCCTTCGCGAGATTGTGGTCCACCGTCAGCGTCTCATGGCGGAGCACGGAAGCGTGGTCATGGAAGGGCGCGACATCGGCACGGTGGTGTTTCCCCGCGCGGATGTGAAAATCTATCTGGATGCCAGTCTGGACGCGCGTGTCAGGCGTCGCGCTGGGGATTATGAAGCGCGTGGCACCCCCTGGTCATTCGAGGAAATCCGCCAGTCTGTCCTGGCGCGCGATGATTATGACAAGAATCGCGAGGTCAGCCCGCTCCGTGTCGCCGACGACGCCTTGGTGGTGGACACCACCGAGCTTTCCTTCGAGGAGGTTGTCGCGCGGATCGTGAAGATCATCCGCGACAAGATCCGCGAAAAGCGCTCGGCGGAGAAGAAGCGGAAGGGATAGTCTCCCAGGGGCCTCAGGGCATCGGTTTTTCCGGAACTCGGAAACGTTCCGCGCGTTCCGTCAATCTTGCCGCGTCCTCGTGTCTTCCCAACAATCGGTTGAGCCTCGCCGCTTCCTCCAAGTACCCCGCCCAACAGGGGTTGTACAACAGTTTCCCTTCGACCGCTCCGAGAGTGACCCTTGGATCGCGCGCGAGACGCCCATACTCCTCCCAGCCATCGAAGAGGGCGATTCCGTGACGGTAATTCCCGGCCATGCGGAGCTGAACGAGAGCGGTCTCGAGATCGTTTTGGGCCAGGGCCACTGAGGCGCGATACAGGAGGGCATCGTGGGTTTCGAGCAGTGGGTAGCGAATCGAATCCAAAGCCTCGGCGGCAAGTGAAAGTGACGCGGAGGCGCGCGCCGGCTCCGCCGCCGAGAGGCCGCGCCGGTATTCCTCGAAGCCGAACTTCAGTCGTTGCTGATCGCGAAGCCCCACCGACCCCGCGCTCACCAGTCCGGCGGCGAGGATCCCTGTCAGAAGGCGCTGACCGAAGCGCATGGGAGCGGCGGGCGCGCTCCCCCTCGCGCGCGTGGCGCTGAGGATCGCGAGACAGCCGATCGCCAGGAAGCTCGGCTGCGGCTGACGCAAGGGGAAATCCACCAGCGAGTGAAACAAGATCAGCAAGAGGCAGGTCCACGCGGCCCAGACCATGGGACTGTGCGCCGCCAGGGGCGGCGAGTGACCGTGCGGGCGGCGAATCCCCAGCCAAATTGCGCTCGCAACCAACCACGCGAAAGTCAGCATCCCGAGCGCGCCGGTCTCGGCGAGAATCTGGAGCGGATCGCTGTGCGCCTGGGGAACCAGACCGACTGAGGGACGATCATGCGGATGGTCCCGCTGGCGATAAACCTCCCCCTGGTAAAGGTTGTGGAGATTATAGTACCGGCCATATCCGATCCCCCGCAGCGGATGATCCTTCACCATCAGGCCGGTGGTCCGCCAGATGAACCGCCGCGCGCCGAAGCCACCCTTCCAGCGCGGCGAATCGAGAGCTTCCCGAACCAGCCCCTCCGGATGATTGGGGATTCCCCAAGGCAGAAGCAGGGTCCCCCAGACGAAAAGCAGCGCCCCCAGCGCGGCAAGCGTGATTCCCCGTTGCACCTTGGAGCGGACGGCAAACGCGACCAGCGCGAGAAGAGCCGACGCTCCCACAGTGAAAATCAAGATCCGAGAGGCGGAGGCGAGCGACTCGCTCAGGAGCGCGCGGAGCAACACGAAAAGCCCCGCCGAGATCGAGTATGCCGCCGCGGCTCGCCTCCAAGGGCGAAGCTCTCCTCCCGTCGGAAAGAACGCGGCCGCCAGGGGAAGCATGACAAAAAGCCCGAGCCATGCCCCCACGGTGAACACGGTGGTGAGGGCATACAGGAAGATCATCCCGACTCCGGCCCATGCGATCCGCGCGAAACGAGAGGCCCCGCTTGCCCACCAACGCGCGAGAACGACCGGGAGCAGATAGACCAGATATCCCCCAACCTCGTTTGGGTTTCCGAGGGTGGAGGAAAGGTGGAAGCGCCAATCCGAAACCGGTTCAGCGCCCCACCGGAAAATTCCCCAGTCCTGAAGAATCGCGAGCGCTCCCACCAGCGCGCCACCCACGGCAAAGGCTCCAAGCAGATGTCCGGCTTGGCGGACGGACTCCTCCCTTGTCCTTGACCCGAAGGAAGCAATCAGCAGGCGGAAGACCAGATAGCCAAGCGGAAGCCGCAACCACAAGGCAAGCGTGACATCCCAATCGGGCGCCCGCCATCTCCAGGCAAAGAGGGTGGCCGCGAGGCAGGCGAGGATGGGAGTATCGAGCGGTATCCGGGGCTGCCGGATGGAAACCCCATTCCAGCAGGCGATGGCCAAGAGCAGCCCGGTCCACGCCATGAGGAAGAACCACTTGGGTTCATGGAAGCTGTCGTAGGCGGGGGCCCAGACGATGAGCGGGAAAACCACCGCGAAGAGCAGCCAAAGCGGCCTGCCATCCACTCGGGTCGTAAATGGGCGAGTCATGGTCCATTTTCCATGGCCTCGTTCTGAAGCTCCAGACGGTAGAGCTTCCCGGAGGGAACCGGCATTCGATCGAGGTCCGAATGCCCTTCGGTCAGAATCGGCACGCGCAAGCATTCCCGCCACTCGACCGGTCGCGGAAGGTATCGCTCCAGCTCCTGGAACAATCCGGTCAGATAGAGCGGCCGCTCCTCGAAAGATGGAAACAGCCGCTCCACCATGAGGAGCGCCAGAGTGTGCCGGTTCTCCAGGAAGATTCGGCCCCCCACCTTGTAGATCCGGGTGAGCGGGGCCGTGGGGCGCGGGGTGGCCGCCTCAAGAAACTCGGTAAGAATCTTTTCCTCCAAGGGAACTCGATCGGTCCCCTTCGCGAGCATCTGAAAGAAATCGGAATGGATCCCTTCCCGAAGCAGGGTCTTCTCATACCAGGGGGAAGTGAAGAACCCCTCGGAGAGCAGGGCGACGCGCGCGCCGCGTCGGGCCACCTCCTTGTGATAAAGGAGCGGGAAATAGGTGTAGTCCACCGGTTCTTGGGCGCGCGCGGGGACCGCGATCAAGACCGCTCCGGGCGGGGGTTGATCGAGGGTCCTTCGGGCGAGACGTTCGGGCAGCTCAAGCAGATAAGGGGAGGGACCCTCGATCGCGCGGAGCCGCCAGGATACGGAAAGGAGCGCCAGCGCCACCAGTGTCCACGGGAGCATCGGTGTCTTGGAGCGCGCCCATTCCAGAGCCGCTCCCCATCCGACCCCAGCGGCGAGAGCCCAAACCAACAACGGTAGAAGGTGAAAATCGGCCTGGTCGGCGACATGGTATTGGGCGATGAAAACGGTCGGGAGAGCCCAGGCGGCGAGTCCGGACCCAAAGGCTCGTCTGGCGACCGTCGCCGAGTGTCCCACTCCGAGAAATGCCATCCCAAGGGAGAGTCCGAGGGCGCTCCAGAGAATCCCGGGAACCCCTGTGAGGCTTTCCAGGGTGAGGCGGATCGGGCTTGGGGAAAACCCCTGCTCGTGCGCCATCCACTCCTTGACCCGAAGGATTTCCTGGTCGGTCCGAAACTGGTGGGCGGAGAAGACTTTCCAGAGGTTTCCGAAGGTCGAAGGGTCCTCCCAGTTGAGCGGAATGTCGGAGCGCGCGCGGAGCCAAAGGACCAGATACGGTCCGAAAACGGCAAGGCCAAAGAGGGCCGCGGCGGCGGGGAAGAGGCGCCGCGGCGGGTTCCAGGTCCTGAGTGATCCCGCGAGCCAAAGGGCCAAGCCGGGAAGGAGGAAGACCAGCAGGCGGTGATGCCCCAGCGCAAGTCCGGCCAGGAGGGCCACCATCAGGAGCCCTCGTTCCGAAGGCTGTGAGACAAACCGCGCTCCAAGGAAGAGACAGCTTGCCGCAAGCAGGAGAGAAAAGGCATACACTTCCGTGGTGACCGCCTGACGGATCACCAAGGGGGAAAGGGCGAACGCAAGGAGTCCCAACCGCCATCCGATACCCTTCCAGTGGTTTTCTTTCTCGATTGGAATCATCCGGAACAAGAGTCCGAACGCGAGGAGGGCGCAAGCCGCCGAAAACAGGTTCCCCTTGAAGGCGACGGAGCCTAGCGGCAGGCAACCGAAAGTCTTGAGGGCCAGGAGATAGAGCGGATACCCGGTGGGATGGGCGACTCCATCGCGCCAGGCGGCGGTGAGCAGTTCGGGGCCGTCGCCCCAGCTGATGAATGGGCGAATATGCCCGGAGAAAACAGTCGCGAGAAGGGCGAGCAGAAGGGAGTCCAGCAGGGCTTGAGCACGTTCGGTAATTCCACAGTCTCCGCTTCGTCTCAGCTGGCTTGATCGGCGGGGTCGTCCTTCAACCACTTTGCATTCTCTGGGCAATATCTCATTTACTTCCTGAAATGATATGGTCGAGTCTCCCAAAAGGGAATGCTTGAGGAAAAAAATGGGGGGCTGTGGCCCCCCGCTCAGACTACTCGTTGTTGAACTCCGTTTCGATTCAGTCCGACCTTCGATGATGCAAGGCAGCCCCCAGTGAGGAAATCCACCCAATCTGAGAACCTGGCGCGTCAGTCCCAAAATGCCCTGACATAGAGGTCGTAAATCCTGATGTAACGACCCCCCGCCGTTCCATCAGGAGTGAGGAGGACCTCCATATCATTGAACTGGGTAGAAGTCCATTTCCCGGACGATTTGGTGAATGTAACGGAATACCAATTGGGTATCGTGGAAAGCCCTACGGTCTGGGGGGTTACGGAATCGCTTGGAATACTCAGCCCAATTTCCAGTGGTTCAACAACCGAGTTGGATTCCATTCCATAGAACACGACCTCAATCCGCTTGACATCAGACCGACATGCGTTCGATTCGCTGAGAGGGTCCACTTCGTAGGCTTGCGTGACAAGTTCATCGTCCGCACCATTGGCCTCAATATAGGTTGCTGTGCTGGGGGTGGAACCCTCGTGTCGGAATTTGCCTTTGTTGATGTTGCTCGCACTGTTTACAGACCAATCTCCTGTCCCATCATCCCCAATTACGGTCGGTCTCCTGTACTCAGGGAAGATTGGGCGAACATAAAGAGCCTCAATACTGATTGCCTCAGAAGTCAATAGGCTGGGTCCAGATACCAGCGACACTGCAAGGTAATTCAAATCATCCCGAGTCCAGTATCCCGACCCCTTATTGAAAATGGCTGTGTCCCAACCTTCAGTGGTGCTCATATCGACCTCTTGCTCGCTCTGCCAGCTCCCTACATAAAGGTTCACCCAAGGATCGTCAACGTCATTTGAGCTGAGGCTTCCGCGGATCAGAACCTCGATGGAATTGGACTCAGCATGTTCCGCAGGATATCCGGGATCACCAATAAGGTAGCTCTGGTACACCTCCTCATCCGCCGGTCCAGTCGCTTCAGCATGGCCATCATCAGCGTCATTGCTCGGATAGGTCACGTCGTCGTCAACCAGGGTGTATTCACAGGTAGTCCAATCACAGCCACCGAGGCATCCGCATTCAGCCACAGGACGGAGCTCTTCATCACACATGGCACCCGCCCTTACAGTTCCTAGCGCCAATACCACACATACGACCAGAACGGCCACACCCGGCGGAAACCAACCTGAACTGCGCATCCTTGTGCTTCTCGACATCGGACAGGCTCCTTTCAGTTACTAGAGTGAGTTCTTGCAATCAACCACTACGAGCTACTGTGAACACGACGCTATTCTCGATGTCAATAGACTGCACACCCTTCTGAGGAGGGAGGATGCTTACGTTTTCGATTCCATCAAACCGAGATTGAGGAGATTTGTCGTTATAGGCATCAACGTAGATAATCGTCGGGCATGAGCATCCGAACCGCTCCAATTGACGCATCTTCAAGACCTGATTCTCTCAGCAATTCACCTCTGAGCCTCGCCTTTTCTTCCACCTGCCGACGTAAATGCAGGTTTACGGTTATCTCGGCAGAACTGCCTGAGAGGGATCGTTGATCTGGCCCATTAGCTTCCACAACCTTGGCAGCGACCACCCTCCCAAGATGGCGAAACGGACGGGGTGTCCAAGTCCCCACAGGCAAGGCGAGGATCGTGTCCCAAATGGGTTTCGGGTAGCGTGACCCGACGATAAGGGGAGGAGTGACACCGCCACGAGATGTTTCTTCGCCCTTGGACCACTTCCTCACCACCTCTTCCTCCGGGGTACCTGCCTGAATCTCCACTAGGGCCTGAAGAGCTTTCTCCTCCGCCTCCCGTAACGCAAACTCCATCTCCGAGGGCCGCGTCGCGTCGCGTGGTTGAACTGCAATCTCCCGCAAGATGTATTGAGGCTTGGTCTTGAAGTCCTCAAGGTGGGCTTCGTAGTACTCCCTCACTTCGGTGGCTGAGATCGGCGGGAGCGCAGCAATTCGTGTCTTGAGTTCATGTTGAAACAGCAGCTTACCGAGGAGCGCCAGTCGATCCATGCGATAGCGCTGTTCATAGGTGGCATCGGAAGTGAATCCTTGCCGAGCAGCATCTTGACGGATCAGCTCCGGGAGGAGGACCCTTTCTACGAGGTGAGTCCTGTAGGTCTCCAGAAGCCGCTCTCGAGGTTGTTCGTCGTCGATCACACCAAGGGGGCGAATCTTGAGGAGGTCGCGCAAGTCTTTGAAGGCGATCTTTAGGGGCCCGGCCTCGCCTAATGGTGCGGCGTCGTTCACGCCCTCCATGGTGGCCGACGCGACAAACGCCGCAAGTGTGTCTCCGCGCACTTTGAGAGTTTCCGAGGCACGGAGACGCGCACGCAACCCGATCAAATTGTCGTGCGTCTTCCGGTATTTCAGGGTTTCTAAAATGGAGGGTGCGGCTTCCTCCAGGGAAAGCAGCCTCGGAGCTTCCTTGGTCTCCAACCGCAGAATATGGAACCCGAACTTGGTGGGAATCACATCGCTGACCTCGCCCGGTTCGAGCGCCATGGCGGCCTCCTCCAAGGCGCGCGACAGTTTCCCCAAGGAGTGAGGTCCCGAAACCTGAAAGGCGCTGGTCGGGGAACCCGTGGCCCATGTTGCGGCCGCGAGGAAGTCCTCAAGCGGGACTTCGCCATCGCCCGGTTTCTTATCCCCCAACATCTTTGCAAGGGTCTCGCGCGCCTTGCGTTCCAGGTCTTTTCGGCAGGATTCGGCCTCGCACCGCGTGGCGTCGAAAAAGACTCGCCGGATGCTGAAACTCCCCACCCGCGCGAAATTGGCTCGATGCTCCCGGTAGTACCTCTCGATTTCCTCGGGGGAGGGATCCTCAGCCGGACGGAGAACCTCTTCAATCAGTCGATTCTCACTCTCTCCACACTCCAGCCCCCACAGTCCCCAGCGCACCTCCGGCAACTTTTCCCAGCTCGCGAATTGGACCTCCGCCTTGGCGGCCAAGAGACGGTGGATAGAAAAGTCCTCCAATATTTCGCTCGGACTGGGCAGGTTCGGACGCATCCGTTTCAAGTCCTCAAACCGGGCGCGAACATAGAGGTGATAATCCTGATCGTAGATCGGTCCCAGCCGGTCCCGAGCAAGAGGCGGCGGCTCGCCTTCGGCCACTCCTGAAATGCCATGAGAGAGGCTCAGAATGAGAGTGAGCAGAAGCGAGGAGAGTGGGTTCATCGCGGGAAGCTCCATCGGAGGCGATTCCTGTCAAACATAGCAGATGAACCGGGCAAAAAACAAACCGGGGTCGGTGGATGGCTCCCTCGACCCCGGCGAGTACCGTCAGGATTCAGGCTTAATCATACAGGTCCCACTCCCGGACCGCGGTTCCGGGCGGAATCGCGCTGGGAAGCTGGAACAGACGCGCAACCTGACTTTGTGGCAATGGCTTCGCCACTCCCGTGCAATCCACAGCCGTGGAGATCGTCGGAACTGCATTGTCGCTGGTCCAGCAAACGCAAATTGTGTCGCCGCTGATCGCGACTTCGAGGATCGAGGAATCACCGGTGTAGCCAGTTCCCGAGTTGTTATCCGTCGTGGGATCGGGTAAACCGCTCACAAAGAAATTTGGCGTTTTGGGCGTCCCATCCGGGTTATACACCCGACAAACCACCGCGCGGGTGGAGTTGTCTCGGTAAGCCACCACGATGGTGCCGTCCTGCTCGTCCACATCCACGGCCTGCCCGACTCGCCAAGCATCGCTGAAGGCACCCGTGCTGGGACCGGCGCCACCGTTGAGGTCATCGTCGACAATGATGGTGCGGGTCACCGGCAAGCAGGTCCCCGCCGTTGTGTTGACCTCCCAAATCATCAGTCCGCGACGGAAGAAACCGGAGGCGGTGTGCTTGAGGGTGCACATTCTGGCGAGACGGTTCCCACCGCAGGCCATGTTCTGCTCACGGTCGAACCAGGTGTCACGGTTGGTGTCGTTCTCGAACCCGGTGGGCAGCGGCATGTTGTTGCCGCCAGGGTTGTTGAGCGGGCTGGTCTGGGTGGCGTATGCAACCAGGGTTCCCGCGTTGTTATAGATGGCGATCATCTGATCCTGATACAACCCATACCACCCGTTTGCATAGTCCGAATCCCCACTGCTTGACGCCTCCGACTTCGGAGACCAAAAACCGGGAGCGCTGGGAGCCCAATAGACTTGGGGACGTTTCCGGGTCTGGAAAACCGCAGTCGTGCTCAAAACGTAGGTCGTTGCCGCCGGGTTGGTGATCGAATGAACCGTCACATCATCATTGGCGGTTCCGTAGAACGGATTGGAAACATTGTCCACCGCAGTTCGGTCGGGGTCGATGAACACTCGAATCTCGTTGGAGTTGGCATTGCTCGAGCGAGTGCAGCCGCTATAGAATGAATTGCCATCCGAAAGGATCCCCACGCCCGCTGGCTTGGCGCTAACACCGCCGACCCAATTGGGGTCACCGCCGCCAAGATCGTCCGGGGAGGGAACATTTCGACCCGGGGTCATATCGCAGATGGTGTTTCCGTCACGGTCGAAACGCTGGAAATTGGCCTTTCCCCCGGCTGAACCCGAAGCCGGAGAAGCATTGTTCCAGTAGTTGAGCGCCGCCGGGGTATTGGCCCCGAGGAGCAGCTTCCAGGTCGGAGTTTCGCGGAGGCAGGCTCCGATGATGAACTCACCCGTCTCGCGGTTTCCTCTCACCATGACATCTTGAGAGAGCTTGGCGGGCTGGACCCCCGCAGTCAGCGCGGTGATGTCCGTGGTGCCATCATCCCCGATCCACCCACCAAGGTCCGCCACGATCCCATTCCGGTCGACCACAACCTTCCTGAGACCGCAGTCCACGCCGTTGGCGTTGATCGCGGCGGTCCCCACGACAACGAATTCCTCCCGGTTGGTCACCGGATCCTTACCGATGGCCGCCATGCCGAGCGCGTTAGGACGATTGTTTCCGAAGGCCAGGAAGTCCGGCCACACGTCAAAATTGGGGCTGAGTGTCTGGACGCCCGCCGCCACGGGGTCCAGGGGCTGCGCGAACACAACATTGGGGGACAGCAGGCAAAGCACTGCCGCCAATACAAGTAATTTTCGCATTTTGGGGTGCTCTCCTTACAACAAGGAAAATCCAAAGGGCGGTCACCGACCGCCATTACCCGATCCCATCCTCCCCTGACAAGCTCGAAAAGGTCAGGAACGGTGTCTGCACCGAGAAGACCCTCCTCTCATTCGGCTGAATTCCCGTGGCCGCCACGCGACGCGAACCTCACGGGACACTCGACCATCCCGTGGATGGACACACCCCATCTTTCCAATAAGGGGGCCATTCCAAGGATCATCCTACATCTTTCTCAAACCCAGGGCAAACGCTTTTTTGGTTAAGATTGTGTTCAAGTCGCCGCATACCTACCGCAAAATCGTCCCCTCTCACCCCCGCCAGGCGTTTGGGTGTAGAATACCGCTTGCCATGACAGGTGGGCGAACCTCATGCAACTCACTCTACGCGCTGATTATTCCCTGAGGGTCCTCCTGTACCTCGCGGTCCACCCCGGAAGGCTTGTGCCGACCTCGGAGATCGCCGCGGCGTACGGGATTTCAAACAACCATCTGGTCAAGGTGGTGCTCTTGCTCTCCCATGAGGGCTATATCCGCTCACATCGAGGGCGCCTGGGAGGGAATGAGCTCGCGCTCGATCCCGAGGCGATCAATCTCGGCGAGGTGCTCCGCAGGGTGGAGCCGGATTTCAAGGTTGTCGAATGCTTTGATGAAGGGACCAACACTTGCCCGATTCTGCCGGTGTGCGGCCTCAAGGTCGCGCTGGCGAAGGCGGTTGAAGCCTTCCTCCAGGTGGTGGACCGTTACACCCTGGCGGATGTCACCCGCCCCGAAACTCGACCGGCCCTGGCGGCGCACTTCCTTCCGCTCCCCAACGGACCAGGCCACCACCATGTGACCCACATGGCCGCCAAGTAGGGGCCATGCCATCGGGAGTCCCTACGCGAAGAGATCCCTCACCGGCTTCCCAAGGGCATCCCGAGTGACATAGAACGGGCGCTTCTCAACCTCGTAGGCCAGCGCCGGAGAGATCCCCATCGCGGTGTACATGGTGGCGTGTAGATCCTCAATCGTGACTGGTTTGTCGAGAATCTTGCAGGGGCGCTCCTCGGCGGTCTCGCCGTACAGGAATCCTTTCTTCACCCCGCCGCCGAACATCAACACCGAACCGGCATCCGTGAAGTGACGGTGCATGCCGTAATGCTTCAGCTCGGTCATGATCGCCGGGACCTCGACCTGATTCTTGACCGGATTGTCGGGCTTGCCCTCGACCAGCATGTCGCGACTGAATTCGCTCGCCAGAACGATCAATGTCCGATCGAGCAATCCACGCTCCTCCAGGTCGAGGACCAATTGGGCGATGGGGGCATCGATGAGCTGCTTCATGTCCACGAGGCGGGTGTGGCCGTTCTCGTGGGTGTCCCACATCTTGAACGGCTCATACTCCGAGGTGACCTCGATGAACCGGGCGCCGACCTCCACCAGTCGGCGCGCGAGCAGGCACCCCAGCCCGAAACGACCGGTGTTGTAAACATCGAACTTCTCTTTCGGTTCAAGCGCGAGGTCGAAAGCCTTGGAGGCGGGGGAGCTCAGCAAGCGGTGGGCGTTGTCCATCGATCGGACCAACGATTCCTTCTGGAAGTCGCCGCCGAATTCGCCGATGGGACTGGCCTCCGCCAGGCGCTTATAGAACTTGTGGCGGTTTTCGAACCGGCTCGGAGTCATCCCCTCCGGGGGGCGGACGCTGCGCACATCATCGGGATACGGAACCAGGAAAGGACCATATTCGCTGCCGAGAAACCCGGCCTGATGGAAGGCCTTCAGCTCCTCCCCTTCCCCCACATCCAAACGCTGTCCGATGTCGATGAAGGCCGGGACATCCGGATTGAGCGGCCCGAGGGTCCGCGCGATCACCGCGCCGATGTGCGGGGCGGCCACGGTCTGCGGGGGAGCATAACCGGTGTGCCACTGGTATTGGTGACGGGAATGCAAGATGAAGCCGAGGTCCCCCGCTTGGTAAGTCCGCACCAGGGTCGCTCGGTCGATCACCTTGGCGATCTTCTCCAGCCCCTCGGAAAGCTTGATGTTGTCCACAACGGTGTCGATGGCGGGGAAGGTGGAGAGAACCGCGTTGGCCTCCAGACCGGACTCGAAGGGGGTGTGGCGCTTGGGGTCGAAGGTCTCGGTGTGGGCCATGCCTCCCCCCATCCACAGGACAATCAAAGTGTCCGCGGTGGCCTTCGGATTGGAAGGCGCGGCAATCGCCCTCGGAAACCCAGCGCCCAAAGCCCCCAAAGTGGCCGCGCTCGCGCTCTTAAGGAAGTCTCTGCGACTCCAGCCTATACGCTTCATGTTGCTTTCCTCCAACCGCCAGTTCTTGAAGGGTCGCGGCGCGATCGTAACGGTCGCGCGACTTCTCGTCCCCGCACCGTTAATAGATTAACTGAAACTCCGGCAGCATCGCCACCGCCCAGAGGAGGTCTTGCACACCCTCTTCCTTGGCTTGTTCGCCGAGGAGCTCCGAAGCCAAGGCCCACTCCTCGGGTGTCGGTTCACGTCCGAGGGCCGACCGGAAGACGTGCCGGGTGATCTCCTCCGGGGTGGCCGAGCCGCTCGCGAGCAGCTCGGCCGCTCCCTGCTTGAGGATTTCCGAAAGGGTCTGTCCATTGGTGAGTTCAAGAATCTCCAAGGTGGTGGCCAGCGAGGCTCTATGGGTGACCACCTGCTCCCGGTTGGGGCGTCCCATGGCCACCGCGAGCGGATCGGCCTTGAGGTGCCAGGCGCGCACTCGCCCGGGCGCGCTGGGGTCCTCCGAGACCTGAATGTCCGTGGCGGGAGTCGCGGGCCAAACATCCACCACAGCCGCCAGGGCATCCCGGAACTGCTCGGAGGACAGGCGGCGAACAGCCGGTCCTTCGAAGACATAGTCCTGCTGGTGGAGCAGGTCGAGACTGACCGAGGGGAGCTGATAGGCGCGGGATGTCAGCATCAGGCGGATGGCGTGCTTGAGATCGTACCCGCTTTCCGCGAGGTCCACGGCCAACCAGTCCAGAAGGTCCGGGTGCCACGGATCGTTGTCCATTTCATCCACCGGCTCCACCAGGCCGCGCCCATGGAAGCGGGTCCAGAGACGATTCACAATGGTGCGGGTGAGACGACCGTTCTTTTCACTGGTCAGGATTTCGGCCAGGCGCGCCAAGCGGATCTCCCGGCCGGCATCCGCCGGAATGGACCCTAGTTCGGAGTACAGAAACTTCGCGGTGGCGGTGGCTCCGGTGGCGGTGTCGCAGCGGAAGATCCCCAATGGCTTGGGCGCGAATGCGCTGGCCAGATTGTAAGCGTCCTCCAGCTTCCAATTGCTGATGAAGCTATCGTGGCAAGAGGCGCATTTCAGATTGATGCCGAGGAACACCTGGGAAACATTCTGCGCGGCCTGCATTTCCGGGGTCTGGCTCGAGTTGACCACCCCGCGCCACACAATCCCCTTGATGAACCCCTCGGAGCCGGTTACCGGATGAATCAGTTGCGCGACAAACTCATCATAGGGGAGATTGGACTTAAGGGCCTGGTACAGCCAGGCGGAAATCTGCTTCCGGCCGCCATCGATATAACCGGTTCCGGCGAAATCATTCCGGAGAGCATCGTTCCAGAAGCTCATCCAGTGCTCGGCGTAGGCCTGGTTCCTCTCCAGGAGGGAATCGACCAGCTTGTCACGTTTGTTCGGGTCGGGGTCGCGGAGGAAGGCCTCAAGCTCCTCCGGCGTGGGCAAGAGACCGGTCACATCGAGATAGACCCGTCGGGCGAACACGCGATCCGAAACCGGCTCCCTGGGCTGGACATCGTGGCTTTCAAAATAGGGTTCCAGGAAGCGGTCAATCGGGTTGGTGGAACCGCGCGCCTCGGCGACCGGAATCTCCGGGCGATGAGGAGAAAGGGGGGCCTCCTTGAAGCGGCCAAAAGAGAAACCCTCCTCCCATTCGAGACCCTGGTCGATCCAAGCGCGCAGCAGCCCGACCTTTTCCGGGGTGAGACGCTCCCCATCCGGGGGCATGACCTCATCCTTCTCCACACCGGCCACCAGGCGGATCAATCGGCTGGACTGGCTCTTGCCGATCTCCAGGACCGGACCATTCTCCCCCCCGGCGAGCAAGGTTTCGCGCGAATCGATCTTGAAACCTCCGCGCGCCTTGCCGCGACCGTGGCACTGAACGCAACTCCGGTTCAGGATCGGTTTGATCTCCTTGTCAAAGGAGACTGTGTGAGTCGCCGCCGCGGGGACTTCGGTGATCGCGGAGGCTTGGCCCTCTTCCGCGCGAGCGGAAATCGGATAAGAAAGCAGTCCAAAAACGATGAAAAGAAATAAGCGCGCCATCTGAGAAAGATACACCTCCACCCCCAGCGGTAGCCCTGATTCTAATCCCAGGGAAAGAGGCTTTTCAATAGGAGATTTCCGGATTCTTGGGGCGGGAATTCTTAAACCCTCACCCCTCCAAACCCGCTCTCCGCGGGCGGCTGAGAGCTTGAGTTGGAATGCGCATGCGCATCCTTCAGACTGTGGGACCGCAATGAACCCAAGTCCGACGGGCGAATGGCTCCTCGTTCACAACCCGCGTTCCCGTCGTGGGGCCAGGGTCGCGTCCGAGGTCCGAGGATTTCTCGAGCGCCAGCCTCCGGCCACCGCGCCACGCCCGCGCTGGCTTACACTCGAGGAACTTCCCGAAACCGGAGTGGCCCCCGAGCGAGTCCTGGCCCTCGGCGGAGATGGAACCATCAACGCGGTCTTGAATTGGCTGTGGAGAAACAACTTGGAGGCCCCACTGGCGATTGTTCCCGCCGGAACCGGGAACAACCTCGCGAAGGGGCTGGGTGTTCCCCTGGAGATCCAGGCCTCCCTCAAGCTCGCGCTTTGCGGAGCGCGCCTCTGTCGCTTGGATGCCGGGGTGATCCGGGACGGAAGGTCCGGCTGGTCCACGGTGACCGTGCAGTCATTGTGTTTTGGATTTCCCGCCCACATCTCCGCCCGCTTTGATCGGATGCGACGGAATCCCCTGACACGGCCGCTCTTGACCCTCCTTGGAGACACGGCCTATCGCTTGCTGGCGGCCTTGGGTTTGGAGGGACAGAAACGCATGGAAAGGAAGGGCAGGCACTTGCTTGAATCCAAGCTGCGAATCGACGGCGAAGCCCTCGCGGAAACCGTCCTTGCGCTCTTTGTCGGCAATGAGCGCTCCCTGGGGGGGAGCTTCATTCCTTGCCCGCTGGCCCTTCCCGATGATGGGAAGCTCGACCTCTGCCTGGTGCGCGCCGGAACCGGGGCGAACTACTGGCGCCTTTTCGCGGAGGTGGTGAGGGGCGCGCATTTGGCTAATGTAGGGGTGGTCCGTTATATCCAGTTCGAGAAACGGCTCGACCTCGAGTTTTCCTCTCCTACTCCCGTGCTTGTGGATGGCGATATCCGGGAAACCAGCGACCGTTTCGGGATCGAGGTCCTGCCGAGAAGGTTCCCCGTGGTGGTTCCGGAGGGAAACGGGGCGGGCTGAGGTCCTGGAGTGTCTTACCTCGATTTTCCGAGAAACTCGATCACTGTTCGCGTGTACACCTCGCCCAACGCGCTCCAGTCATCGTTGTGCCCCCCGGCCTTGAGGATCAGGAGGTTCTTGGGATCGCGCGCGGCTGCGTGCAGCTCCCGGCTCATCCGGGAGGGGACAATCTCATCCTTCTCGCAATGGATCAGCAACAGCGGGGTGGGCGAGATGCGCGCGACGAAATCGATGGGATCATGTCCGCCGGATATGGCGAACGAAAGAGGCCAGGCGAAGAGCCAGGTGATGGGGTTGCCGCGAAGCGCCGCGCGGGCCTCGGCGCGGTAAGCGGTGAAGGGGGCCGAGGCCACAACCGCGCGCGTGGATTGCGGCGCCTCACCGGCGGCGACAATCGCCAGACAGGCCCCCAACGAGTGTCCCATCAGAAACGGTTTGCCCCACCTCGACTCCACGAATGCCAAGGCGGCGTGAGTGTCCGCCAAGGTGGACTTTCGAGTCGGCGTTCTCGGCGAGGAATCCCCATACCCCCGGTAGTCGAACAGGAGAACTCGGTATCCGAACTCGGGCAGGAAATCGACGAAGCCGACATGGTTTTCGAGGTTCCCCGCGTTGCCGTGGCAGAACACCACAGTCCCGCTTGCCTCCTCAACGAGCGGCTCGAGAACCCACGCCGAAATCCGCTCCTGCTCCACCGGGATGCGGATTTCGTCGACACGGTGGGTCGAGGCGATGGGCGGGATAGGATGCCCCCGCGTGGGCGCATAAAAGGCGCTATCCGCTCGGAGGAACACGATCAGAACCAGGACAGTTGGAAGGATGGACCGAATCAGCCACCCACGCCGGATGGACTTCCACATTGTTACCCCTTGAGCGCTCCGAGGGTGATGCCTTGGGTCAGGTAGCGTTGAAGGAAAATGTAGACCACCAGGGTCGGTAGCATCACGATCACGAGTCCCGCGAACAGCAGCCCGAAGTCGCTCCGGTAATTGGCCTGGATCGATACGGCGGCAAGCCCGAGCGGCAGCGTCTTGTACTTATCCGTGTTGATGAACACCAGCGCGAGGAAGTACTCGTTCCAAAGGCCGATGAAGTTGAAGATCGCGGCGGTCACCACCCCGGGTTTGGCCAGGGGGAGCATGACCGTCCAAAACGCCCGGAACTCCCCACAACCATCGATGATTCCCGCTTCGTACAGCTCGGTCGGAAGGGTCCGGAAAAAAGAGGTCAGGATGAAGAGAGTGAAAGAGAGCGAGAGCGAGACATACAACAACACCAAGCCGGGATGGCTGTCCGCCAGGGACACCTCGACATGGTTCTGTCCGAACCACGCGAAGAGCGGAGAGAGGGCGACCGTGAGGGCTTCCGACCAATCCTTGTACTGAAAGAACAACGGAACCAGGAGCAGTTGGACCGGAACCATCATCCCGGAGAGGAAGTACACCAGCAGCCAACGAAAGGTCCGCGAATGATAGCGCGCCAGGGCGTAAGCCGCGGGGCAGGCAATCGCGAGGAGCAGCGCGAGCGAGGAAGAGACCACGAGCACGCTGTTCAGGAAGTAGTCCTCGAAGTGGGACTTGACCCAAGCTTTCCGGTAGTTGGCGCCAAGCGATCCGGACCAATCCTCGGGCCAGCCGAAGGGCGCGCGGAAGATTTCCTCGGTGCTCCGCGCGGAGGTCACGATCACCCAGCCGAACGGGAGCACCACCGCCAGCAGCCAGGCGATCAGGCAGACATAAAGCAGGAACCGACCTCCGCTTGTGTCCATCAGTACTCCAGCGCCTCCTTGCGGTACAGGCGAAGCGTGACCAGGGTGAAGAGCAAGACAGCCAGAAAGATCACCACCGCGATGGCGGCGCCATATCCGGCCTGGTACTCGTTAAAGATCTTGGAATACATCAGGGTGGCCAGGGTGTTCGAATCCGGGCGCGACTGCTGCTGTTCGATGACCCAGACCGCGTCAAAGACCTTAAGCCCGGCGATCAGGAGAAAAACCATGCCGGTCACCACCGTGTCCCAGATCAATGGCAAGGTGATGTGGAAGAACTGCAAGGTCGGCGAGGCCCCATCCACCCGCGCGGCGTCGTAGAGGGTCTCCGGAACCGCCTGCATGGCGGCAAGAAACAGGAGCATGTAAAACCCCGTGGCGGTCCAAACGATCATCGGGATCAGCGACCAGGCGAGAATCTTGGAGTCGGTGAACGCCACGGGAACCTTGAAAGTGGGTTCCGCGGCAAGACCCAGGGCTGTCAACCCACTGTTCAGCCACCCGAGAAGGGCGTTGAACACCCCAAATCCGCTCGTGCTGTAGAGCAACATCCAGAGGATCGAGACCGCCACCGCCGAGAGGATGTTGGGGAAGAAGAACGCCACGCGAAAGATCGAGGCGCCGCGAACCCGCGAGCGCATCGCGGAGGCAAAACACAGCGCGAGCGCGAGGATCAGCACCGCGGGACCGATCATCAGGATCAGGTTGTTTCGGATCGCCACCGGGAAGAGCTTGGCGGATTTGCCCGCCTCCGCAGAGAAACCGGCGACCATCTGTTGAAAATTCTCCAAACCGATGTAAACGGGGTCGGACAGGCCATCCCATCGGGTGAGCGCGAAGTAGAAGCCTTTCACCGCGGGCCAGGCCACCCAGAAGGTGAATAAGAGGAACGCGGGGGTGACCGCTGCGAGCGCGAAACGTCTTTGGTGGGCGCGATGGGGGCTCACAGCGCCTCCTCCACCCCCGCGCCTTGCGGGAGCGGCCTGGGCTGGGGTTTGTAGACATCGGGGTTCCGGCGGATCCGTTCGAGCCCCTTTTCGGCCACTCGCGCAAACGCTTCGGGCTTGATCTTTCCGGAGAGGAGATCCTCAAGCGTGGGAAACCAAACCTCGTTCCGCCAGGTCGGGAAAAGGTCGAGCAACCGGTTGTCGAAGGTGAAGGCGGCGTTTTCGACAAGGGTCAGGACATCCGCGAGGGTCTGGCCGATCTCTTCCCTCCGAGTGGCCCCTTCGATCGAGGAAACAGTCGAAACCGTCTTGACCCATTCCCTCGAGTTCTCGAGTGAAAGCATGAAACGCAAGAGCTCGGCCCCCTCCTCGGGCCTGCCGCCATCCCTGAAGGCGAGGAAGGCCTGCGCGCCGGCGGCGACCACCGCTCGTTCGCTTCCCTTCCCCCCCTCAAACCGCGGGATGATGAAACAGCTCAGGCGAAAGTCCTTGGGGAAGGCGTTGCGCATCTCGTTCTCGAGCCAAACCCCGCAGGGGATCATGGCGGCGCGACGGTTGCAGAATTCCAGCTGCGCCTCGGTGTGACTCATGGTCATCGCGCCTTCCTGGAAATACCGAGTGGTGAAGCTCTGCACCACGCGCGCGGCCTCGATGGCCTCGGGATCGAGAAACGCACCGGGTTCAAAATTCTGGCAGCGCTCGACCTTGCGGATCCCGGAAAGACGCTGGAACACGCTCCAATAGAGGGCGTCACCGTAATACGGATACTTCCCCTGGTAAGCGAGCGGCGCGATGCCCGCCTGCTTGATCTCCTCGCACAGGGTTTCCCACTCACTGAAGGTAGAGGGCAGCTTCCATCCGTGTTTTTCAAAGAGGGTCTTGTCGTACCACAGAATCCAGGCATTGAAGGTGAGCGGGATCGCGCAAGTCTGGCCTTCGTAAGTGAAGGGATTCAAGGCCCCGCGCAGAAAGGTTTCCCGCCAGGTCTTGTTGGATTGGTCGAAGGAGGGGCCATCGAGCCAATCGTTGAGGGAGAAGAGGGCTCCCGCCGGGGCGAGTTTCCAGAACGGCAGCGGGGCGTCGCTGATGTCCGGAGGGGCGCCCCGAAGGATGCGTGGGCGGACCTTGTCGATCACGCGCGGGTCGCCCCAAAAATCCACCCGGATGGGTTTGCCGAGCGCGGCGCGGTGAGCGACAAACCTTTCCACAACCTTTTGGTGCCAGGCCATCCCGAAGCCGCCATCGAAGATGGCCATCTCGACACGGGGGACCCCCTCCTGCTCGCCCGCCGAACGAAACAATCCGCAACCTTGGAGCGTCGCGCTCGAGAGCGCACCGCATGCCGAGGCCACAAACCGCCGCCTGCCCCACTTCGGTGAAGTCCCGCGCATGGCGGGATGGATTGTTCCGAATTGACGCGGGTTGTCCAGGTGGGGCGAATCGTGGAAATTGCAGTATGAAATCGGTTCCTGGGAAAGATTTCATCTCGGTTCTTGAGCAACCTGGTTGGCGTGTTTTACGGATCAATGGGAGCCACCATGCGTGTGGCAAAACCGGAGACCCTTCAAGAATCTCCTTCCCGGTCCATGGCAATCGTCCGATTAAGGAGGGTTTGCTCCTTTACTTCTTGAAACTGGCCGGCCTCACCGAGGACGATCTCTAATCGGATTCCTTGTCCCGTCGTCCCAACCCGTACACCAACGCCTTCACCGCGAGTTCAATCCACAGGAACGGTTTGGCGATCAAATCGTTGCCGCCGACATCAGTGGAGCGTGAACGGCTTTCAAAATCGGATAGCGCGGTCACAAAAACCACGGGGGTTTTCGCGTGGTTCGGCAGCAGACGGATTTGCGCGCAGAGATCGAAACCGTTCATCCCCGGCATGTCCACATCCAGGAAGATCAGGTCGAAGTTGTTTTCCCCGCAGAGCGAAAGCGCGGTAAGCGGGTCCGCCAGGAGCACCGCGCGCAGATTCACCTTCTCCAGGGCGGCCCCCACGAGACGACGCGAGGTCGAGGAGTCATCCACGGCCAGGATCAAGAACGGTGGAATCCTCTCCGGTTCGGAAGGCGCGCATCGCTCGACCAGATCGATGAGAATCTCCGTGGCCTGAGAAACAGTCTTAAACGTGGAGGAGGTCACCTGTTGGGGGTGGTCGATCAATTCCTTAAGCAGCGCCTCCAGCGCGCTCGACATTTCGGCCACCTGATGGAAACCGATGAAGGCCGCCTTGCCCACCAGGGCATGCACGGTGTGGAGCAGCTTCGCCAGGTCGGCCTCTTTGCCTCCTCCCGCGATCACGGCGCGCAGACGGCTCTCGAGCGACGCCACGATTTGCGCGGCGCCCTCCACGAAGACCTGCTGAAGCTCCACAAGGTGGGCGACATCGGCCTCTCCGGCGAGAGTGGACAGCGTCGGCTTGGGAGGAGGCTCGGGAGGAGCGGGCGGCTGCGACTCCGGCTCTCTTTCCGCTCTTGCCCTTGAAGCTTCCGCCAGGGTCGTTCGAACCAGCTCAACCAGGTGCTTGGGGGTGCAGCCGGCCTTGGTCATACAGCGGTTCGCGCCGGCCTCCCAGGCCGCCTCGACCTGCGCGCCCGAATACGAGTTGCTGAGCACAACCACGGGAAGGTGATGGGTCTCGCGTCGCGAGCGGATGTTTCGCAGGACCTCAAGCCCGCTCAACCCCGGCAGAACCAAATCGAGCAGGACCAGATCGAACTGCTTGAAATAAAGACTTTCGATGGCGGATTGTCCGTCATGGGCGCACTCCACCTCATAGCCTTCGCTATTCAGCTTCATCCAGTAGACCCGAGACATGATCGGGTCATCATCCACCACCAGGACTCGCTTGGGCCCATCCGCCATGGAATCGCGCTCATCTGACCTTTTTCGTCGCCTTGAGAATCAGCTCCAGGACATCCACCGCCTGCTGCAAGTCCGGAAGCGGCTTCCTCCGTTCGCGGATGCAGTCCGCAAAGTGTTCGACCTCGGTGCGGAAGGCGTTGGGACCCTCCACATGAATATGCGCCGGAGCCGAGAATCCGCTGGGGAGGAAATACAGGTCTTTGTGGGAGCCATAGAGCTGACCCTTGCTTCCGATGAAATGAATCTGATGCGCGCCCATCGGGTTCTGGAACGCCCACGAGGTCAGGATCTGACCGATGGCGCCGTTCTCGAAGGCCACCGAGACCGCCGCCGTGTCCTCGGCCTGAAGCGCGCCGAGGAAATTCCCAAGCACGGCATGGACCTCCACCGCGCGCGCCCCCGCGAGATACAGCAGGAGATAGCTCGGATGATACCCGGTGTCGATCAGTTCGCCGCCGCCTTGCTTCTGCACATCCCCGCGCCAGCCCATCCCCTTCCGGCCCTCATTGGCCAGGCGGTCCAGGTAAAAGCAGTCCTGGGTCCGGAGATAGAACACTTTCCCGATCAAGCCCTCATCCACCATCCTCTTCGCGCGTTGGATGATCGGATCGAAGAGCTGGTTGTGGGCGCTCATGAAGGTCACCCCCGCCTTCCGAACCGCCGCCTTGATCTCCCGCGCCTCCTTGAGATTCAGGCACAGCGGCTTTTCGCAAAGGATATGCTTCTTGCGTTTGGCGGAGTCCAGGATGCAGGGGTGGTGGAGATGATGCGGCAGGCAGATGTCCACTGCGTCGATCTCCTCCGAGTCGAGCATCTTTCTCCAATCGGTGTAGACCTTTGCGCCCCCGGCCTTCTCAGCGCTGGCTTGGGCGAACGGCTTGTGCACATCACAGCAGGCGACCACCCGGGCCTTTTCCGGAATCTCCAGATACCCGTGGAGGTGCGGCCAATGGATCCCCCCACACCCGACGAAAGCGATTTTGACAGCATCCTTACCCACGATCAGAACCTCCCATGGAAGAAATACTCCAGCGAAATCCACATGAAATCATCAAGCCGCATCCTTGCCCTGTTCCTGTTCGGCCGCGCCGTTGGTGAACAGCAGCCCGAAGATCACGGTAATCACCCCCGCGCCGATGGCCGGAATCGCCCAGAACTGCCGCCATTGAAGGAGTTTCTCCACCCCCTCCGCGGTCACAATCGTCAGGTTCAGCCAGCCCGCGACCTGCGCCCCCACCAGCATCCCCAGCCCCAGTGTCACCAGAACCAGAAAACCTTGCGCCTGCCCGCGAATCTTGAGTGGAGCCTTCTTGTCCACATAGATCTGACCGGTGACAAAGAAGAAGTCGTAGCAGATTCCGTGCAACAGGATCCCGACAATCGCCATCCACATCACCTTGTCGGGCGCGCCGATCGCGAACAGGCCATAGCGAGTCACCCAAGCCAGCATCCCCACAATCAACATCCATTTCACCCCCAAACGGGCGAAGAAGAAGGGCATCACGATCATGAAAAAGACCTCGGACATCTGGCCGAAAGACATCTGGAAGGCCGGGTTCTCAATGTCCATCGCCTTGATGAAGATCGGCGCGAAGGCGTAGTAAGCCGAGAGCGGGATGCACACCAGGAAGGAGCAGACCACGAACACGGTGAAGGAGCGGTCCTTAAGCAGACTGAGCGCATCCAGGCAAAGGATGTCGTGGATGGAGATTTCCTTTCCCCTGCCGGGAGGGGGAGTGTGCGGAAGGGTGAAACTGTAAACGCCCATCACCAAGGAGCCGAATCCGGCCACCCAAAGCGGTATCGCGGTCTCGTCCGCCCCAAGAATCTTGCTGACAAGGATTCCGGCGAAGATCCAGCCCAGGGTTCCAAAGACGCGAATGAGGGGGAATTCCTTCTCCGGGTTGTCCAGGTTGTGAAAGGAAAGGGTGTTGATCAGCCCCAGGGTCGGCATGTAGCAGAGCATGTGAAGGAGCAGGCAGCCGAGAAAGAGAGTGGGGCTCGGATGATTCCCGGCGGCCAGGGTCGGGATCGCGAGCATGGCCGCTCCGCCGAGAAGGTGAAGAATCCCCAGAATCCGCTCGGTGGCAAAGAAGCGGTCGGCGACCATGCCGAGAAAGAACGGAGAGATGATGGCCGCGATCGGCCCCGCGGAGTAGGCATGACCCACCGACTCCTTCAGGCCGATCGCCTCCATGTAGTTCCCGATGGTGACAAACCAAGCCCCCCAGATGAAGAACTGGAGCACCATCATGACCGACAACCGAATCCTCAACCCCCAATGCATGCGCGGCCTCCCAAGACAATCAAAGTCAGCGGGAATGCTAGACGGGCGGGGGAGCCAGGGCAACTGGAAAGGGGGTCAGTCGATCCCCTTCTCCGCGAGCCACCGCTCGGCGTCAATCGCCGCCTTGCACCCCATCCCGGCGGCGGTGATCGCCTGACGGTAAGTGGAATCGGCCACATCGCCCGCCGCGAAGACCCCTTCCACGCCGGTTTGGGAGCCGAACGGGTCGGCGAGGACAATGTATCCCTTGGCGTCGGTTTCGACCTGACCCTTCAGAAAAGCCGTGTTGGGGGTGTGCCCGATGGCGAGGAACAGACCGCTCACCGAAAGCTCCTTGGTCTCCCCGGTCTTCACATTCTGGAGACGGAGCCCGGTGACTCCTTCGCTGTCATTGCCGAGGACCTCCTCCACCACCGAATCCCACACGGGTTGAATCTTGGGATTCTTGAGGAGGCGCTCCTGCATGATCTTGCTCGCGCGGAGCGTGTCGCGGCGATGAATCACATACACCGGGTTGGAGAACTTGGTCATGTACGAGGCTTCCTCGACCGCGGTGTCGCCGCCCCCGACGACAGCCACCGGTTTGTCGCGGAAGCGCGGGAAGGCTCCGTCGCAGGTGGCGCAAGCGGTCACGCCCAAACCCTTCTTGCGGTAATATTGCTCGCTCTCCAGTCCCAGCCAGTTGGCGGAAGCTCCGGTGGAGATGATCAAGGCGTGAGTCTCCCAGGTCTTGCCGTTGGAGTCGTTGACCTTAAACGGCTGAACCGAAAGGTCAACCGACTCGGCCCCGGTGTACTCCTCGATCCGAACATCGAACCGTTTGGCCTGGGCCTTGAACGCCGCCATCATCTCGGTTCCATCGATCCCGTTGGGGAACCCGGGGTAGTTCTCCACCTCGGTGGTGAGCATGAGCTGCCCGCCGGGAAGGTCCCCCTCAAAATGCCCCCCTTCGAGAACCACGGGGTCGAGGTTCGCCCGCGCGGCGTAAATCGCGGCGGTCCAACCCGCCGGTCCTGATCCAAGGATGATCAACTTTTCGGCCATGCAAATGCTCCTCCAGGCGCGCTTATTTCTCAAAGGAACACGAAACCCCTCCGAATTTCTAGGGGTGTCAGGGGAATTGCCCGGCGGTGGCGTGGACAAAGTCCCCCCACTCCCGCATCCAGCGTCTCTCATCGACCGAGAGCGCCCGCCAGTCCTCCAGCAGGTGCAGATTGTCCTTGAGTTCGTCGCGGTTATCGGGAGCCATCAGCGCCACCGAAACCGATGGGTTCGAAAGGACAAAGCGGTAGCAGTCCGACGCGGATGGAATCTTCCCTTGCCAGCCAGGCGCGCGCGGATGTTCAATCAGCGCGCCCCAACGCAAGCAGGTGAAGGCCACGGTGGGGAGCCTGAGACGGTCGCACAGTGGAAGGACTTCGCTTTCGGCCCCCCGGTGCGCGGCGTTGTAGCGGATCATCAAAAGGTCCATCTCCCCGGAGGCGGCGATCTCCACCGCGAGGGGGCGCTGATGGGTCGTGACCCCAATCAGCCCCACGGTTCCCTCGCGCTTGCATGTCCGAAGGAAATCGAGGGCCCCTCCCTTGGCGCGAACGCGGTCCCACTCCGCGCGGGTTTCCATATAGTAGAGGGTGACCCCTTCGATCCGGTCCGTGGCCAGGGTCCGAAGGTGGTTGTCCAACTCCTCCTCGGCTTGGCTTGCCCTGGTGGCTTCCATTTGCACGGCGAGAACCACTTGGTTTCGGTTCGCGCCGAGCTCCCGGACCGCCCGCGACATTCCATCCTCGCGCCCACACCAGTTCCAATAATTCACCCCGCGCTCAAGCGCGAGGAGACAATCCTCGGCTTGGAGGGATGTATCTCCGCGAGTCGCCAGACCAAGACGCGCAACCGGCGGAGTCGAGTTTGAAAGCCGCACCTGCTTTTCCATGCGCGCCGAACCTCGTAGCCTCCATTGAACCTGAAGACCCGGTGAGAAAGCGAGGGGGGACTCGATGAGAGAGATGAGAGCGATCCGTGTTCCGCGATTTGGAGGACCGGCGGTCTTGGAACTGGTCCATATTCCGGTCCAAGAGCCGGGACCGGGAGAGATCCGGGTGCGGGTCCGTGCCGCCGGGGTCAACTACGCCGACCTGATGCAGCGCGAGGGACTCTATCCCGGAGGCCCCACGCCCCCGTTTATCGCCGGATTCGAGGTGGCGGGCGAGATTGACTGCTTGGGGGCCGGAGTCACCCAGTGGAAGGTGGGGGACCGGGTGATGGCGCTCTGCTCCGGGGGGTACGCCGAGACCGTGATTCAAAACGCGAGGGCGGTGTTCCCGATTCCCGGAGGGTTGAGCTACCGCGAAGCCGCCGCGATCCCCTGCCAGTTTCTCACCGCCTACCACGCCCTCATTACTCTCGGAGGGACCGCCCCCAGGATGACGGTCTTGATACAAGCCGCGGCAGGAGGACTCGGAACCCAGCTGGTTCAGATTGCCAAAATTCGCGGCGCGAGGGTCGTTGGGACTTGCGGCTCTGACGAAAAGTGCGCCTTTGCCGAGGGTCTCGGTTGCGATCACACGATCAATTACCGCGCACACGATTTTGAGGCGGAGGCGCGCGGGATCGTGGAGGGCGGGTTTGACCTGATCGTGGAATCGGTCGGAGGGCAAGTGTTTGACAAGAGCCTCAGGCTGCTTAAGCCACGCGGACGCATGATTGTTCTTGGAGTCGCGAGCCGCGAACCACGCCCGATTCCCGCCCTCTTGCTCCTCAGGAACAACTGGACCGTTTCAGGGTTTCATCTGAACACATATCTCGCCGACCGCTCCGCGATGCGTGAGGCGCTGGACGCGCTTGCGGATTGGCTCGCCTCGGGGAAGCTCCGGATCATCCAGTCACACACCTTTCCCCTGGCGGCGGCCGCGGAGGCGCACCAAGCCATTGCCGACCGACGCACGACCGGAAAAGTGGTGTTGGATGTAAGCTGAGGCGCAGCCGAGGCTACTTCAACACAATCACCACGGTCCGGCCCTTCTGCTCGAAGCGGATCTTATCCTCCCGCGCGAGCCAGCCAATGGCGCGCTGGACCTCAGCCTCCCCCAAGTTCTTGGCCTTCTTGAGGGCAGCCACAGTCAGCGACCCCTTGGCGCTGAGTTCTTTCCAAACCACCCCCGCATGCTGACCGATTTCCAGGACTGCCGGATCGGAACTCATAACCTTCCCCCTTTCAACTTGCCCCGGCGCGCTCCAGCCGGAAGGCGTGGGCGCCGGGGGGCTGCCAGATAGAACGTGAGGAATTCTGTAAGCAGTCGGAGGCGGAGTCAATTATGCCGGAACGGTTACAATCGCAGGCCCCCACCCCCAAACCAACAAATGAGCCAGGGCGACCCAAAAGGGGTTGAAACTGAAGGCTTGATTCGGCTACAGTTACCTCAACTTTGTTCCGATAATTCCTGAAAGGCCGGACTCCACTTTGAGCGCAGCAATGGAAGAAACACTGTATCAAAAGAACTTGGATGATTTTCGCAAGGGGCTGGGTGGGACGCCCGTTCGCGCGTATGAGACCTACGGTCTCTCGTTGTTGTACAGCCTCTCCCCGGAAGAGATTGTCCGGGAGAAGTTCCGTCTCGGAGCGCGCCCCAAGGGCGCCGTGGATTACTATGATTTCGGAGTGCTCGCCAGCAGGGCGGGCCGTCATGAGGAAGCCGCCAAGTTGTATCAAAAGGCCGTGGAACTCGGGGGAGATTTCCCGGAACTTTTTTACAACCTGGGTCTCACTCACGAACATCTGAAGCAGAAGGCCAAGGCGGCCGATGCTTATCAGAGGTTTGTGGACCTGTCGAAGAAAGTCGAAAGCGACGAGGTTCGGAACGAGATCCGGGAGATTAAGGCCCACATCAAGACATTGAGGGGCTGAATTCGTCAGGGGGAGACGAAGCATGATGGGGAGAATGAGCCGCCCGGGGGGAACGTGGCGCGCCGCGCTGGTTTTGTCGGCCTTGTGGGCGGCAGGCGCGGTGGCCGCGCCGGTGTACACAAAGATTGCCTACAACGCGGACCCTTCTTGGGACAAGGTCCGCATCTTCCTCGACTCCAAGTCCGAACCCGGCTTCAAGCACGTGGAGTATTTGTCCAACCCGGCCAGGGTCCAGGTCGATCTGGAGGGGAGTCTGGATGGCGTCGATCTGGGGACCCTTCAGTGCGATGACTCTTTCCTGCGCTCAATCCGGGTGGAGAGCTTGGGGAGGAGCCGAGTTCGGGTGACCGCCTTGCTGGCCGCGCAGACACGCGGGGCCAAGGTGGACTTCTATCGAAACACCACTCAACGCTTCACCCACATCGACATCGAGCGCCCCGCGAACTATCAGCAGCCGACCTGGACCGAAGCCGAGTTGCGGGACGCTCATCGCCGAGGAGTCCCCGTGGTGGTCATTGACGCCGGGCATGGCGGCTATGACAAAGGGGCCATTTCCAAACTGCGCTCCTCGCTTCATGAAAAGGATGTGGTCCTGGATGTCAGCCGTCTGGTTGTCCGAAACCTCAGGAAGAACCGGAAGGTCTATCCGGTGATGACTCGGGGGGGGGACTGCTACCCGACCCTGGATGAGAGAGTGGATCTGGTCGGCTCCTCCGGGGCCGGACTCCTGGTCTCGATCCATGCCGATTCGGCCCCGGGGAATCGTTCGGCGAGCGGATTCGCGGC
>JAJVIK010000009.1 GCA_022072055.1 bacterium
CTCGCCTTCCAGCCCCTTCTCAACCCATCATACATTCCCGAGCATTCCCCATCCCTCAAAAAACTCAACCCCAAGAGTTGCTTAAATCCGACCCCCGTTTGTCGGATTCACGCTGAACCAGGACACAACAGCAGAGCGACCTTAGAGTAGCGGCGCTTCTCCATGACATCGGTCACTATCCATATTCTCATCTCATGGAAGGCGTGGACCTTGTAAGGCTCCCAGAAGAATTCGTGGAGACGAGAGGTCCAAAGCGGGAACTGGACAAGAGCCACTGTCCCTATCCGAATCATGAGGAGGTCGGACGTATAATAGTAGATTCCCAAAAAGACCTCTTCACGATACTCGGTGGAAAAGCAGAGGCGAACAAGATCGCGGACCTCTTCACTCGCTCCAAGGCCGCCGATCAGCAGAAGAGCAAGTTGATTCATAGTAGCTTGGATATGGACCGGATGGATTACTTATTGCGAGACGCGCAGGCCACTGGCGTTCCATATGGCCAGGTCGATGTGAATTACCTTCTGAACAGACTTCAGGTCGACAAGACAGGTCTCATTGGTGTATCCCAAAGGGCAATCCCCGCCGCCGAACATTTTCTGTTTGCGCGCTACTTCATGTATCGAGTTGTATATTACCACAAAACAACTCTTGGGTTTGAAGAGGTCTGTCGCCATTTGCTTCGGAGGTTGAGAGACAAAGGGGAGGGAGACGTTCCCGCTGATGGCAAAGCGATATGGCGAATCGTGTCAACAAAACGCCTTCTGCAGTTTACCGATTCCATGTTGGATCAAATAATCCACGATGCATCCACGAGCAGAAACCGTGTTATTCGGGCGCTAGCGAGTACTCTTTCTTCACGCCATCCCCCGCAATTGCTAAAAGAGGTTCAGTGGTTTTCAGATGGAAAACAGGAAATCGCCCCACCAGCACTCTTTGAAAGAAACTGCAAGGAAAAGCTAGCCTCGCTCTCGAAGAAGCACGGTATTCCGCTTGGACAATTCATCTTTGTCGAAACGAAGCCGCTGAAGATAGAACAACGAGGAGCGGAGATTCTAGCTGCGAGAGCCAATGAGCTTCAACCTGAAAACGAGGACGAATTGATTCGGGTTATGGATGGAAATGTGGCCAAGCCACTCGTAGAAACAGAAAACAGTATCATCAGGTATAGCTCCCACACGATTTTCCGGATGAGCAGGCTCTACGTCGTATGCCCAGGAGGGGAAAACTCCCATGCAGTGGAGAAGCTGAGGAAAGCAGTGAAGGATTGGGATAAACATTAACCTGCGTCACTTGACCGAGTCCTGCATTGGTCAGGCGCGGCTTACTTCCCCCGCATGTAAGCCGCCACAAGGGCGATCTTGGCGTCCAAGTCGGCGAGGTCGATCATCTCAATCGAGCTGTGAATGTAACGCGTGGGGAGCGAGATCGTGATCGCGCGGACCCCAGAGCGAGTCCGTTGAATCCCACCGGCGTCGGTTCCGCCTCGGGGCAGGATGTTGGGTTGGTGCTTGATCTTGTGCTGCTCCGCGAGTCGCCGGAACTCGGTCAGGAGCGCATGGTCGGAGATCACAGAGCCATCCATCACGGTCAGCCCCACCCCTTCTCCAAGGCGCGTGATCGCGTCTTTCGGATCCGTTCCCGGCGTATCCAGGGCCAGGGTGGTGTCGAGCGCCACCGCGATTTCCGGCTCGACCCCATACCCCGAGGTGGTTGCCCCGCGCAGCCCGACCTCCTCCTGGGTGGTGAACACCGCGTAGGTGTCATCCCGACTCGATTTTGAACGTTTGAGCGCCTGGATCAGGGTGTACACAGCCGTGCGGTTGTCCATCGATTTTCCGGTGAGACGGTTCCCGACTTGGAGCGTGTCCCGGTGGATCACCACCATGTCGCCCGGCGAAACCAGCTTCTTGACCTCCTTGCCCGGCAGGCCCACATCCACATACAGGTCATCCAGCGTAAGGGGCTTCTTCTTGTCTTCCTCGGTCTGCACATGCACAGGCTTGGTCGCCGAGGAAACCACCCCCCAGATCTCCTTCTTCCCAAGGATACGAACCCTCTGGACCACCGTGTTGCGCGGGTCATGCCCACCGACCGGATTCAAGCGGATGAAGCCGTTGTCGTCGATGAACCGGACGATGAACCCGATCTCATCCATGTGCGCCGCGTACATCACTCGTCGCGGCTTCTTCGAGGTCCCCTGGCGGAACGCGATCAGGTTCCCCAGCGCGTCCACGCGAAAACTCTCCACCGTCCCCTTGAGTTCGCGTTCCACCAAGGCGCGTATTGCCTCCTCGCGCCCAGAAATCCCAGGGGTCTGGGTCAGTTCCAAGAGCAGCTCCAGCGACATTTCCAGGTCTCCCCCATCAAGTGATAGCCTCCGCCTCCGGAAGGGACAGTATCCGCGCGGGCTCTCTTGCCTTGCGGACCGTGAAGGATTCCCCCTCGGAAAGCGAGATGGTTTCAGGGTCGTTGTCGGCGGCGACTAGCGCCGGTCCACGCAGAACCGTGACCCGGATCACAGCGCAATCGCGCAACACCAGGTGGTCCACCGGCTCAATCGTGTTGTTGAAGGCCAGGCCGATCCCCACCTCGAACAAGCTGTGGGTGATGCTCCGGTAGTAAGCCGTGCTCCCGAATGGAGTGGCCACGATCAGGCCATCGCCGATGATTTCATCGCTATAGAGTCGTCCATTGATCTCAACCCTGTAGCGCACCGCGCTCGTGACTGCGGCGTTGTGAAAAATGATGTCATTGAGCGCGTACAGCTTTCGCCCACCGGACTCCGCCACCAGCTTCATCTGCGGAATCTCGACCAGCGTGTCCGCGGCGAGCTTGTCCAAAAGCTCCTCGAAACGATGGTTGTGGGTCTTGCGCGAGGTTTCCGAGGCGCGCATGGGGAGCTTCGGCACCCCCGGGTAATCACGCTCGGCCCACAGCAAGGTCCCATCCCCGCCAATCGAGACCACCACTTCGGGGGAAATGTCATCCCGCTCAAGTCCGCGCGCGGGCAGGAGCTCCTCCACCTCAGCCAAGTCTTGTCCAACCAGCGCCACTCGCATCTCGAATCCTCACGGGTATTTGGGTTGACGCCATCGAGACTCCCCCGCATTCGGTCCATTCTACGCTTATCCCGGCGCTGAGTGTACGGTTCCCTGGACCGGACCGGATAAGGACGAACCGATGACCCTTGATTTTTCCCAGTTCCCGCTCCCCGTGATCCGGGAAGAGGCCGGCTTTCGCGTCCTGAACAAGCCTTCCGGCCTTGCGGTCTTGAAGGACAACACGGGGGCCACCTCAATCCAGGACCTGTACCCAACCCAGTTCGGCGAGGCCTCCCTGTTTGTCCACCGGATCGACAAGGGGACTTCGGGGCTACTGATGGTGGCGCGAACCGAGAAGACTCGCGCCGCGCTTGCGCGGCTCTTCAGTCAAAGTGGAATCGAAAAGACCTACCTGGCGCTTGTCTGGGGCAGGCCGGAACGGGAAGAGGGGCTGATCGACCTCCCGCTCGAACCCGGACGAAAAGGGAGGTTCCGGGTGGCCCAGCCCGGGCGCGGTCAGGCCAGCCGAACCGAATACCGCCTTCTTGCCATGGGGGAGGGAGTGAGCCTGATCCGATGTCGCCCGCTCTCCGGGCGCACTCATCAAGTGAGAATCCACTTGGCCGCCATCGGCTGCCCCCTGGTGAAAGACCCGCTCTACGGACGCGAGCGCTCCAGTCCCTCGCGGGATCCGCATCTGACACTGCACGCTTGGAAGCTCCGCTTCAGCTTGCCTGGAACGGATCAAATGGTCCAAGTCGAGGCCCCACCCCCTGACTGGGCGACACCGCTGCTGATTCTCCCAAATGCGTGATAACCTCCAAGTTTGAGAACCACGGAGAACTCGGAAGAACCGGGGAGGGCGGAAGGGGACCTTCAGCGCGTACGTCCGTTCTCCGGCGTTTCCGATTCCGTTTTCCGTGGTTCAAGAGACCACGAAAAAGATCATCCTTTCCCGGAGGTGACTTCCCTGAGCGCCATTCTGATTACGAACGATGACGGTTACAGCGCGCCCGGCCTGCGGACGCTGTGGGATTGCGCGAGCGCCCTGGAGGGGTTCCGTCCAAAGGTTGCCGCTCCGGCGCGGGGATGGTCTGTGCGCAGCCACGCCACCATGGTCCACGCCGATGAAGCCATCCGAGTCACTCCGCTCGACCTGGATGGGATGGAGGGGGTGATCGTGGATGGCTTTCCGGCGGATTGTGTGAGGGTCGCCCTCCGCGGATTGGACTGGCTCGAGGACGGGTGTCCCCTGGTGCTGTCCGGCATCAACTCGGGGGGTAATCTCGGGGTGGACGCTTACTATTCCGGAACGCTTGCGGCGGCGCGCGAGGGGGCGATCCTGGGGTGTTCGGCGATTGCCCTCTCGGTCCTCTTCTCACGGACCGAGCCGACGGATTGGAGGCGAGTCGAACGATGGGCTCTCGCCGTGCTCCGCGAGCTTGCGCCACTGGCGCAAGCGAACTGCCCCTCGCTCTGGAATGTGAACTTCCCCGCTCCCCAGCTCTCGGATGAGCTCCCCCCCATCCGGTTTGTCCCGATGTCGACCGACCCGCTTGCGGTGAGCTACAACGGACATCGGGAGGAATCCGACTCGCTGGTTTACAGTGGCCCCTACCGGGACCGGTTCGCGCGTCCCGGCACGGATGTGGAGGCGCTCTTTTCGGGCGCGATCACAATTACCCCCATGCGTCTCGATCTCACCGACTCGACATTGCTCGAACAGGCGCGGTCCGAGTTTTCCATCGGCATGGAACTTGTCCCCTCGGAACGGGCGCTTTCCCCTCATGCTTGAGCTCCCCAAAACCCGAAAACTTGGAGAGAAGATCCTGGCCCCGGCGCAACGGTTTGATGCCCTGAGCCAATTTCTGGTGGACTACTTCCTGCCAGCTTGCGCGATTTTCGCCATGGTGTCTTTCCCGTGGCTCGCCTGGAAAATGAATGGAGTTTTCGGGCAACACCTCCCCGCCGAGGCGCGCGGCACAGTCCGGCTCATGCTCGGATTCATCGTATTCGTGGGGATCTCGACAGGCGCGGGATTTCTTTTCCTTCGATGGCGTCTCAGAAGGCGCATCTATGACCGGTATATTTTCACCGATGATCATGTGATCCGCGCCCATGTCGGGTCCACGGTAATCGAGGCGCCCTGGGAAACAGTCCGTATCGGCAAAGTGGTCGAACTCGGCCGGGTTCAGACCGCCACGCTTGAGACTCCCGCGGGGAAGATTTGGTTTGATGCCACTTATGTGGACGCCAACGGGCCGCGTCCCGCCCCGCGCCGCGGATGGAAGGGGGATTACCTCCTCTACCCGGACACCTCCCGCCGCCCCCTGCTCATCCGCCAGAATGAACTTTTCGTGATGGTGAAGGAAAGAGTGGGGGAGTGAATCGGTCGAACGGGGTTCCGGCGATCGGTGGACCTTGGTAGATTATACAAGAGGGGATCCGAAGGATGTCATCATACACATACACAGTCCACCTGGAACCTGACGAAGAAGGTGGGTACACGGTCACCGTTCCGGCCCTTCCCGGTTGCGTTACTGAAGGTGATGACTACGAGGAGGCGATGGCGAATGCTCAAGAAGCGATTCTTTGCTATCTGGAGTCTCTTCTTAAGGACGGGGAGCCGATTCCCCTCGAACCTCAGCCGGTCGGAGTGATCGATATCGGATTGCGGGTTGAGTTTCCGGTTGCGGTATGACCCGACTTCCAGCGATCACCCCGAGGGAGTTGGTGGCCGCGCTCAAGAGAATTGGCTTTGAAGAGCACCACCAAAAAGGGAGTCATCTCGCCCTCAGGCATCCAGTCACGAAGCGACGCACTATAGTGGCAATGCACAGAAAAGACCTGAAGCGAAGCACGGTGAAGGGGATCTTATTGGAGGCCGGACTCACCGAAGAAGACATTCTGCGATTGCTGTAGAGCTTGCATGCCGACCATTTCCCAGTAGATCTGGCGGTTGTCTCCGCCGGCCGACAGGGTTGCCTCAAGTATCACTCCCCTGGAACACCCCCCTCACCTCCACCGCTTCACCCCTCGTCGCCGAGCGCTCAAATCCCTCCGCCATCGCCACCGCCCAGAGCCCATCCTCTCCCGTGATCGGCATCGGCTCCCCACGCAGGACCGCCTCCGCGAAAAGTCGCAGCTCCTTGCGATAGGCCGGCTCCTCGTGAGCTTCCAGAATCGGGACCTCCGCTTCTTCGCCGTCCCAGCCCTTCCATCGCGCGCTTGCGAAGCCGGCCCAGGCTACCCCGCGCTCACAGAACACGGTCACGCAGGTCTCACCCCTTGGGGAGATTTGCGAAAAATGAAACTGACCGAATGCCCCGCTCCCAAACTCGATGATTCCAACATGCAGGTCTTCGTAGTCGGTCTCCGGATCGGTTCCCACCCTGCGGCTCTTCGCGAACACCGAGATGGGGTTGCCGCATAAGTGGCGGGAATAATCCAGCTCATGGACATGCACCTCGAACAGCAGTCCTCCACTGTTCCCTTTCCGCAACCGCCAAGCATCCCGATAGTTCGCCGGGAACGGTGGGCCGTACCGGCGCGATTCGACCATGAGCGGCTTCCCCAGCGCCCCCGAAAGGACATGGTCCGCGAGGCGCCCGAACCCTCCGAAGTAACGCAACACCTGTCCCACCATCAGCGGCGAGCCGGCTTCCCGGCATGCCTCCACCACCCTCCGCCCCTCCGCCACGGATAACGCGAGGGGTTTTTCGCTGAACACCGCTTTCCCGGCCCGCGCGGCGGCAATGGCCTGGGCCGGTCGAATGGTGGGCGGCGCGCTCAGCAAGACCGCTTGGACCCCTTTCCTCTCCAGGAGGCTCTCAAAGGACTCCTCCGGCTCGCATCCGAATTCCCCCACAACTTTCGACAGATTCTGAGGATGCGGGTCGAAGGCCGCCACCGGGGCCAGGCAGTCCAGTCCCACGCATTCTTTGAGGATCGCCTGGGCAATACCCCCGCATCCAACCACCCCCAGTCCGAGTCGCTCCGCTTTCATGGTCACGCTCACCCCCTCTTCGGGCTTTATTCACAGGCCCCTTCTTTTCACAATCGGGGAACTTTACCCGCGAGAGTCCCGCATGGGTAAGAGGCGGCATCGAATTGTGCTAAAGTTCTCCCCTGTTTGGAGCCGATAACCGCTAGGTGGCTTTCCGATCCGATCCTCGGATGTCCATATCCTCCAGGGAAGGGCGGAAAAACAAAGAACACCTTGACAGTTGTTGTGAATGAAGGATATTTTTTCGGTTAAACCGGATAGGGAAGGGCAGCCGTGAACGGGGCCTGACCGGAGGGGTCGGGGGATTCCCGTGTTCCCTTAATGTTTTTGCTTGTTGATTGTTGCCCAGGGAGTGTGAGGTGCTTGTGAAACTTTACCCGATACCCGTGCGGCCGCGCCCCACCACCCGAGGCCGAATCTGTCCGCGGTCGTTCCAGCCCGGACTCCTTTTCGCCGCCATGATTTTTCTCGTCGGCCCACAAGACGCGCGCGCCGATTTCACCAGCTTCGGAAACTCAGGGACCCAGGCTGCGGTCACCCAGGACATCAACGGCAACGACCGCTTCCAGGGCATCCTCCCCGGCCAGATCCTGACTCCCGCCCTCCGTCTCGACCTGGACGCCACCGGGCGCGAGGGCTTCACCAAGGAAGTCCAACCCCCCGAGGAAGAGGAGCAAGCCAAACAGGACGCCGAACCGAAGACCTTCATCTTCCCGAACGACATCGCCACAGAGCTCGTTTCACTTCGCTTGCGATTCACCAACACGCGGGTCAAGGATATCGGCGCAATCGCGATTGCCCGCGAGGGCGGCGATACCTTTGTCAGCCCGGAAAACCCGCTGGCCACTTCCATCGGTCCTTCGGGGGGGCCGCTGGTTGGGGAAGCGGATACCCTGGGCAACCGTCTCGGCGCCGCCCGCGATGGGTTGACACGGATGGGGATTTACACACCGGACGAGGATCCCATCATCGCTTACATCCCCGCCCCGATGCTGCTCAAGGATGCCTCCCATCCCCTTAATGCGTATGACACCAACTGGACGTTAACCATCAATTTTCTGGACATCGAGGAGGTCCGCAACGCCGCCTGCAATGGGGCCTCGCTGGTGGCCGATTGCACGGATATCCCGTCATTTGTGGTCGGTACACCAGACATTCTGGAACGATACACGAATGGGGATTTCCGGTGCGGAAATCTCACCCCCGCGAGATTGAATCCGACACTTCCTCTCGGCGCCAACGGCAACCCGCTGTATAACCCTCGCCCGACCATTATTCGAGCGGCCGGGCCGGACTCGGTTGCGTTCGGAACGTTCTACATTCTCGTGGCCCCGAGTCGCTCCATCGAGTCGGGTGACATCATCCAGGTGGAGATGGATGTCCCCGGTGACACCGAGCCGGTGCCTTCCTCCTCACTTTCACCGGAAGGCCCCCTTACCGTGGACAGCGACCAGTCCGAGTCGGAAAACCAAGACTCGCAACGTTTTGTTTACTACGATTACGGCTTCGGTGGGTTGATCCTGCGCATCCCAGACCCGGCTTGCGAGGATGCGGGCGCGGATGACACCGAGGCCGTCTGCGAGCTCCCGGCCGCGTATTTGGATACCGCCAGCCTGCCCCTTTTCCCCGGCAACATGATCGCCACCTTCGAGTGCACCCAACTGGTGGCCGATCAGGTCCCCAACCGCAAGGTGAACGATGTCCGCATCGAGATCGAAGGCGGAGTGGAGATTCCCACCCTTTTCGGGCAATCCGTGTTCCGGAACGAGATTTGGTCCCAGTTCCCCCCGGGCTATCCCCTCATTCAACGCTTTGTCGCCAATCCCGATCCGACCGATTTTACAGTCAGGACGGGTCGATCCCATCTGGATGCCTCCCTTTCCACCGACCCCTACCCCTCGCCGGAGGTCCTTGCGAGCGGCGCGCAGGAATATGCGTGGTTCGGGTTTGACCTTGCCGGCGGCTGGCACGGCGGATACGACTTCCGTTTCTCGAATCTTGTGGTCGAGGTGCAGGGCCTTGGCGAGCTGAACGAGATCCCACGGGATGGAATAGATAACGATGGGGATGGACTCACCGATGAGCCGGGAACCGAAGACACCCCCTTCGACCGTCAGCTCCCCGGGCGCAACGACGACGTCGACTTCTTCGCCGACCTGAGGCCGGTCTCCGCCGATGCGCTGGATGGGATGGCGGTGAACGGGGGCTCGCTCACTGCCGACGAACAATTCCTCGCCGCCGCGATTCTGGCCAACAGCGTCCAGTCCGCCTACGATGTGGGTTGGGACCCGGTCTTTTCGATCCGTCATGTTTTGGACGACGCCGCGGAATCCAATTTCAACGAACCCCTTTTCACTTATGATTTGCCGGACAAGTTCTATCGCGATGTCATGATCCCCGGATTGGCCAATCGAGACGGCCTGACCAATCGGTTCCAACCGGAGCTTGGAATTCGTCTCAATGTTCTCCGTCAGCAAAACCCGGCTCGGTCCGAGTATATCGCCTCGCTCCTCCGCATCGGCGCCCTCCAAAGCCGCTTGATCGATGAGGATGGCGATGGCGAGGCGATGTCTCCGGAAATCCTCGGCTTCAAGATCGCCGACGGTTTGGACAACGACGGCAACGGCTTGATCGACGAGGGGATCGACGAGGAGGTCGAAAACGGCATCGATGATGACGGCGATGGCCGCATCGACGAGGATGTCAATTTCGTCCCCGCCTTGCTGAACATCGACGAGGAAATCCACAACTTCTTCGTGGACAACTTCGGGGGACGAGCCGGGGCCTACGACGAAGGGATCGATTTCCTGTTCATCGATTACAACCACAACGGCGTTTACGACGACGGCAGGAACGACCAACTTCCCCCCAACAGGGATGAATTCCAGGGAACTGCGGGAACCTCGCCGCTGGTCGAGGGTGACCCCTACACCCCGCCGATCGCCTACCCGATTGACGATGACCTGGATGCCGAAAGCGAGGATGGAAACCCCCTGACCGCGCCGCCGGTGATCGTGGACGCCAGCGACAACAACGGCGACGGGTATGTGGACAACGGCGCCAATGAAGATGTCCGCGACTTGGTCTTCTCCGATTTCGGAGACTATACCGAGAACTTCTTCTTCGCGCCGGTCAACGAATCCTGGCTCTACCAGGACACCGGGGATTCCCGGTTTATCGCGGCCGGAAGGCTTCCCGGCCTGGATGATCCGATTGTCCAACCGTTTACCCAGGATGACATACCTTTCCACATCCCCGCGGTCCGACTCAACGACCCGGACCGATATCTGCTCGGCTACAATTTCGCGGATGGCGACTCGCCGGGACCCTCGATCGACATCACCAATGAGGGGCAGTATGACTTCTTCCTCGGTTTCCGCATCCCGGAAAACCGCCCCATCGGCGAGGATTTCCAGGTGACCCTGTATCCGGGCGGATTGGGAGTGGAGTTTGACACCCGGAGTAACTTTAACTCGGGCTTCTTGTCTTATCCGATCACTGGGGATGACCTTCTTCAATGCCGCTTCCCGGGCCTGTCGGGCCTTCCGGGACAGGGCAGCGGCGAAAGCTTTGTACCGCCACTTACCTCGCCGGCGAGGCCGACCGGTTATCAGATCACCAAGCGCCAGTTTGCTCACCTGCAAGTCGCGGACGCCTTTGGCTACCAAAGCCCGGTTGAGGTGGATGGCGGCTACCGGGGACTCCCTTACCTGGACAACCTTTCGGCCCCCATGCCCGTGATCGCCATCAACCATGTGGGCGCGCGCGAAGGATCGGGCGTTTCCGAGGAGAACGCCACCCTCAATTCGGTCCGTGTCAATTTCGACCCGATCCGCCTGCCGGAAGTGGACAGCGCTTGGAACCCGACCACCAGCGGGGGGGACCTCCGTCCGCTCTCCAATTCCAGCGACTCGGGGGTGGCGCTCTATCTCGACAGTAAGACCTCCGGTGCACAGGGCGAGTTCGACCAGTCGGACGCTATTGTTCCCCTCAACCTCGAGACCCTCTCCTGGAACCAGGATCCGACCGATCCGGTGGTTCGCGCGGGCGGGTACTATGTCGTTCTCAAGCCCTCTCAGGGAATCCGGTTGCCCAAGAGCGATTTCACCGAGATTCCCAGCTCCGACAACATCGCGACCCTGGATCCAAACCGGGGCTATGATCTCTTCGTGTGCGTCAAAACCAACACCTACACCAAGGCCCGGACCGCTTTCCGAGCCTTTATCCGACCGGGCGACATCACCTATGTCAACGGCCGGAATACCATCGGCTCCGGCGTGGTCACCCACCCCTATGTGAGCAATGTGCCGATCCTCTTGAACGCCGATGCCGGCGCGAACCGTCCGGTCATTCCCCTCAGCGACTCCATCCCCGTCCTCGGAATGAACATGCTCGATGTCAACACCACCTTCGGCAGTCGCCCGGCGGGTTGGTCCATGCTCAATGTCCTTTTCCAAAACAACCCGGTGGGGGATTTGGCCTTCACCCCCTCGGATCTGCTCCCGATGCGCTCGGATATCCTGCGCAACATCCCGCTCGACCCCGCGGAGGACAACGACAACAACCCCAACACCTTCCCGCTCCCGGATGGGATCGATAACGACGACGACGGGCTGACCGACGAGGGGGTCAACAACACGCTCGATTTTGACCTCTCCCGTTACACCACCCTTTCCGGAGTCGCCATCTTCCGGGACATGCCGAACAGCGACCGGAATGGTCTCTTTGACGACCCCTTGGACCCCAATGTCCGCGTGCCGGACCTTCCCGTGTTCCTTTCCGGCGAGGAAAACTTCGCGTTCCCGATCGGCACCGAAGCGTATATCTCCCTCGCGCTTGACCATGACCCGGTGGACATCAACGCGCCCGGGAAGGGCGATCCGATTGACCCCGCTCCGTTTGAGACCGTGCCGACCAACGACAACGGCGCCAATCGCGGCTCGGACTATTTCCTGGTGATCCGCACCAGCAAGTCGATCAGCCAGGGAGATGATTTCCAGGTCCGATTGACGACCCACGGGACCGTGATTCACACCAACGACGGCGGCACGGTCGGAATCGTGGTGGGCACCTCCTTCGGCTTCATGCCGGGCGCCACCACCGGGCTCGGACCGATCTTCCCCGAGCGGCAACCCTATTCCTACGATCCGCTTCGCAACGCGCGCCTTGTTCCGTCGCTCGCGCCTGTCGCGGAGGAGCCGCTTTCACCGGGGAATCTCCGGATTCCCGGAATCTCCGCGTTCGACACGGATCCCCCCGACCCCAGGCTGCGCTTCCTGGGTATCGACTTCACCCATGAGCTTTTCCCAATCCGGTCCCCCTTCAATTTGTATGAGGCTTACAAGCCGTTTCTTTCCAACGTTTACGTGAACACCGAGGATGGGGATGATCTTCCCAACCTTCAGTTCCTCCTCCCCACCTTTGATGAAACAATCGGAACCGACCTCGATATCGATCCGGGAACCGTGTTCCTCCGCTGGGCCGATATCGATGAGGACAGTCCGGACGCCGAGGTGACCTTGGTCTATTTCCCGGTCCTGATCGATCCGATGTTCGGGGAGCTCTTCCCGCTCACCCCCACGGATCCGCGATTCACCTTCACGGTGATCAGGGGAGTTTCACGGGGTCTTGATCCGAATTCGGATATTGATGATTTCACGATTGTCCCGTACCAGGACCAGCTCCTCATCACGGACAACGAAAACGTGGTGGGAGGCCTCGGCACGGATATCTTTACTTGGGACGCGCGACTGGTTCCCCCGGGCCTGTATCGAATCGCCGCGTTCCTCAATGACTTCAGCAACCCGCCGGTGGTGGTGGTCGGGGGGAGAATCTTGATCGAGAACCAGCGCCCCGAGCTGATTCTCACCCAACCCTAAGAGGAACGGATGCCGAGCATGCCGAAACCATACACGATCTTTCCCGACCACTCTTCCGCTCGCCTCCGCGCAGCGTGGCTCGCCGCGGCGCTCGTTGCTCTCATGCTCGGCGCCCCGGAGGCAACGCGGTCGGCCTCCGCTCAGGAGATTGGGACCCTGCTGACCGCGAGCCCCGGCTACTCTAAGGTGCTCGCCCCAGATGAACTGCTCAGCGCCCTCCAAAAGGGGGGTGGCTCCGCTCCGGTCATCGTGAATTTGAAGTCCCGCTCGAAAACACCCAAGACGGTCAACTGGAAGGACAAAGCCGCGGTCGCCGCGCTGAAATCAGAAGCGAAAGCGGTGGAGGATCAGGTTATCGCCAAGCTCGATCCCGCCAAATCCAAGATTCGCCACCAGTTCCCGCTCCAAGCGGGATTCTCCTGTGAGATAACGGAAGATGCCCTGGCCGAGCTGCTCGTGGATCCGTTGGTGAATTCGGTGGAGCCGGTTCAGTTTCTCGAACCCCATCTGCGTCAGGGCATTCCGTTAATGAACGGCTTCGAGGCGCGGGCCTCATTCGATGGCAGTGGAGTGGCGGTCGCGATCTGCGACACGGGAGTAGATGTCAATCATCCGAAACTTGGTGGCGGCGGCTTCCCCAACGCCAAGGTGGTCGCGGGCTTTGATTACGGCAACAATGATGGGGATCCCCGTCCGGGGCCGGTCGCGCCCGGGAACGCGCATGGGACCTCCGTGGCGGCCATCACCGCCGGCGACCCCGGCTCCGTGGGGGACTATATCGGCGGGGTGGCCCCCAAGGCCTTGATTGTCGCTTACAAGATCTCAACCGACGCGGATAATCTCGCGCCGAACGATGCCATCATCGCGGCCTGGAACAACGCGGCCGAGAGGAACACTCTTGGAGGAGGCGTGGCCGGCGGCGTCCCGATCGTGGCCATGAACACCAGTTTCGGGGGAGGGCAATTCTTCGCGAATTGCGATGGTGAAAGCGCGGCTCTTACGGATGCGGCCGACGCCGCGACAGGCGCCGGAATCACCCTGTTTGTTTCGTCGGGCAACAACGGTTTCTGTTCTTCGATGGCCTCACCCGCCTGCCTCTCACAGGTGATATCCGTCGGCGCGGTTTATGACGCCAACATCGGAGCGCCGGGTTTCTGCATCAGCCAAGCCTCCTGTCTTCCCACAAATCCCAACGCGGGTTGCCCGACTGGTGAAGGGCTGTATTTCGAGCCTTCCACCAAGGCGGATCAAGTGACCGCCTATTCCAATTCCGCGCTCTTCTTGGGCTTGCTGGCTCCTTCCCACAACGCCTACACGGCGGACATCGTGGGTTCGGGCGGATCCACCTCGGGCGATTACACGACCAACTTTGGCGGAACCTCGGCGGCGGCGCCCTATGCAACCGGGGCCGCCGCGATTATTCAGTCAGCCGCTCTAGAGCTTCTGGGCAGGCTTCTCAGCGTGGACGAACTCACCAATTTGATCCTTGACACGGGCGATGACATCACCGATCAGCGCAATTCGTTGACCACCCCACGAGTCAACATCGGACGCGCGATTGAAGTGCTCCTTGCCGAGGAGCCCACGCCCACGCCGTCCGGACCCTCGCCCACCCCCACCCCCTTCGTCGACTGCAATACTATCTTCCCCATCCGCGGCGAATACTTCGATCCGGAAAACGATGTCACTGTCGATCTCTACATGGAGCCGTTCTCAAAATTCATCGCCCTGGCCAACGAGGATGTCGAGCAGGCCAGCGACCCCGAGCGCATCCGCGAGGACGCCCTCTCCATCCCCGCATACATCGCCTCGCAGGTCCTTCCGCCCAACACTCAGACCCTCGAAATCGCCACCGGCATCTTCCTGCCCGAGGGCGAAGGGTTCCTCGAATACGATCTCGCGTGCGCCCAACTTCAACCCTTGGTCAACAACGACCTGCTGCTCTTCGGAGAGCCGTACGTGATCCTCGCCGTCTATTCCGACCTCGTTCCCCGCTCCGGGGATGGTGTCTCTCCGCCCGAGGTGGTGTACTTCGGAACCTTCTCGCCCGGCACCTTCCTGTTTGACCCGAGCGACTTCGAACCGAAACCCTCGCCCACCCCAACCCACACCCCGCTCCCCAACGAGGTCAGCCTCGAGCTCGACACCGCGGTCGACCCCGACACCGAGCTCCCCCTTGATCCGGAGCTGCGCGCCGCCGAACTGCTCGACATCTCCTGGTTCGCGCAGGTGTTTCTCCCGAACGCGACTCTCACCCTGTATTTCGACCGCAATGACCACCTCGAAATTCGCGGGCCCTTGAATGAACACCTCCGCACAGTCACCGCGGGCGAGGGGCAAGACGCCAGCGCCGTGGTCTCCTTGGGCGAAACGATTGTCAACGACGGACTCTCCGGCTTTGACTTCGGTCCCATCGACCTCACCTCCGACCCTCGGTTCCCGCCGCCCCCCCCCACCGGAAAAGTCCAGGTCGGAAGCTTCAATCCCGACTCCTTCCGCTGGGATTTCTCCCAAATCCCCGCCGGGAGGTTCTTCATCTACGGCATCCTGGACAACACCAACGGGCAGCGAGTGGTGGATTACGCCCCCTACGCGATCTTGGCCAAGGCCAAGCGCTGGCCCGTGCTGATCGGCACGGCCGTCGATGACCGCTTTGTCCATGGCGTGGCGATCCATGACCTGGTCACCTCGGCCTCGGAGCTCGATGTCGTGGCCGTCGCGCAATCCGGCGTGCTGCGCGTCCTGGACTTCCTCGGTCGCGCCTGGGGCCAATACTCCGTGGACCTCGATGTCACCGTGGACACCGCCCCCGCGGCGGCGGAACTGGATGGGGATGAGGAGCTCGAAATCCTGCTTGGAACCGACCAACTCGTGAGCGACGAGAACCCCATCTTCGCGAACCGCAACGCGCTGCTCGCCATCGACGCCAATTTCCGTCCCAAGTATGAAGCCCTGCGGACAGCGGTCGGGGCCGGGAGCCTCTCCCAGGACCAGATCGAAACCCTTGTGGCCCAGAATGACTTGACCAACGCGATTCATTTCCTCCCGGCGGGGCACGCGGTCTTCCACACCCCCTCCATCCGCGACATGGATGGCGATGGAGTGAAAGAAGTCCTGGTGGTGACCCGCGCCCTGGCCCCGGGCGGCGACTCGCTTATCCAAACTGTTTCCTTCAGCGCGGCGGTCACCGAAAAACCCACGGTTGAAACCACCACTCTCGCACCCGGCGCCGGATTCCTGGGCGCCCCGGCCGTGGGGAATCTGGACAACAACCCGGATGATTTTGAGGTGGTGGTCGGGAGCCAGTCAGGAAGAATCTATGTCTTCGATCCGGACTCGGCGACCATCGGCGCGCCGATCCTCACCCTTCCCGGTCCGACCCTTCGCTCCGCCGCTTTGGTCGATGTGGATGGAGACGGCATCGAGGAAATTGTCATGGCGGTCAGCGAACGCGACCGCATGAGCCAGGCGCGCACCGAACTCCACTTCTTCCGCGCCAATGGCCAGCCGGTGCTCTCGCAAACCCGCATCTTCCGGCCCACCTTGCTCTACGATTCACTCTCCACTCCGGTGGTCAGCCGTCTGTTCCCCAGCGGCGCGGTCCCCCCAGGCTATTCCAACGACTTTGTGGCCCTTTTCTCCACGCGTAACACCTTTGTCGGTATCAATCTGGCGAACGGGCAGCAGGTGTTCCACTTCCAGCCCCCCGGAACCGACCAGGCGTTCGGGTCCTCCTCGGCGGTGATCGGACAAGCCGACCCCTCGAAGGCGTCCTTCGAGATTGTCCTCGGCGGAGGAAGAGACACTCGCGGAAACCTCTTCGGTTGGTCATTCAACGCCGCTTCAGGGCAGCTGGAAACCGCGGCGGGATTCGACACGCACAACGAGCCCGTTGTCCTTGGGGATTTCTTCCCCAGCAGCATCCTCGGGTCCCCGGAGATGGTGGACCTGGACGGCAACCGCAGGACCGATGTGATCTACACCAACGAGGGGGGCTATGTCGACCGCTTTGAGGCCCCCGACAGCGCGTTGTTCCCCGCGGATTATATCCCCACTGACTTCCCCTGGCCCGCGTTCAAGCACGACCAGGCGCGAACCGGCTCGACCTCCGGGAATGTGGTGCCGATTCAGCCGTTCCTTCCGGGCGATGTGAACCGGGATGGCGTTGTGGATGAGAACGACCTGTTCACAGTCAGCAAGTCTTGGGGCCGCCCGGTGGGCTTCGAGCTCCGGCGCGGCGCTTTAGATGGCTCCTCAGGAGCCGATGATGATTTCGGGATGAACTCTCAGCGCTTCCTGCTGCGGGTTCTGAGCGACATGAAGAAGTAATCCCCGAAGGGGGAGGAGGCGCGACACATGGGTAAGAATCTGATCGGGATGGGGCTCCTTACGGTTCTGGCGATGTCTGTTCAGGCCACCACGGTCGCCCCGCTTTCCCTGGAGGAAATGACCCGTCGGAGCGATTCCATCGTCGTGGGGAAGGCCGTGAGCATTACCTATGGATTCAACAACCGCGCGGGCTATCCTGAAACCCGGACAACCTTTACAGTGGAGAGTGGGTTGTACGGCGCTTCCACGGGGGAATCCGTGGTGGTCTGCCTTCCCGGCGGCCCGGCGGGGAACGGGTTGGTGACCGTGGTGCCGGGCATGCCCAAATTCAAGGTCGATGAGCGCGCGGTTCTGTTCCTGGTCAAGGACAAGTCGCGCGATGTGACCATTCCCACCGGCCTGGAACAAGGCGTCTTTCGGATCAAGGTGGACCCGAAGACGAAGGAGTCCTATGTTTTCAACCAGAGTCGAGATCTCTCGGCCATCGGACAGTCCGCGATCTCCGGCGCCGCCTCGACCAAGGATGCGTCTAAACAACGTTTGTTCGATTTTGAACTGAAGGTGCGTCAACTCACCGAAAAGGTGAAAGACCAATGATCGAGCGGTCGCTCGGGCCTGATCGAGGCCCGATTTGACTCTCAAGGGCAATCATTGTTGAGCCGGCCGATGGGGTCCCAAGGGAAGGGATCCACTGACCGGCTTTCTGACTTAGCAGAGATGGGGGACCGTATATTCATGGTGGCCATGAGAAGCAAAGGGCCTCTGAGCGCCGGCCTGCTCGCGCTGGGAGTCTCGCTCTTTTGCCTTGGGCTTGCGTCGCGCCCCGCGAACGCTTACATCCGTTTCAACACGGGCGCGGGCTCGGCGAACGAGTCCGCCCTCGCGTCGTGGAACCTCGGGGCCTATCCGAATGGCATCCCTTATGTCATCCGAACCGATGTCGCGGGAGAAGGAACCTACGACATCCACGGAGCCTCCGAGTTTGATTTGATCCGCGAATCCTTCCAGGTCTGGGAGGATGTGGGGTCCTCCGCGATTGCCTTCCAAAGACTCGGAACCAGCAAGCAAGTGGTCCCCGGCCAGGTGGATGGGATCAACGCCATCGGTTTCGACAACGCCAGTCCCTTCGCTCAGGCGGGGGTCCTCGCGATTGCTCTGGTGTCGGTCAAGAACGGCTCGCAGGGCAACCCAGGCGAAATTGCCGAGGCGGATGTGATTGTCTTCGACTCCGCCGATATTCGCTGGAGCGCCTCCGCCAGAAACTCGATCACCGGAATACCCGGCTCCCAACTGGAGATCAACCTCAAGGAAGTGGTGGCCCGCGAGGTCGGCCACTTCTGCGGACTGAACAACAGCCTTGTCCGTTACCCCTACGATAAGACCCTTTTCACCCTCCAGAACGGAGTGATCATTCGCGATTCCCGCACAGGGCCGTTTGTCTCCACCGCCCTCATGTATCCCTTTGCCCTCACCGGTTCGCCGGTGCGCGCCTCAGCGGTGATTGGGGGAGTCCTGAACCCGGATGACATCGCGGCGGTCGCTTCGATCTATCCCGTGCCGAACAACGCACAGACTCTCGGGTCCATCAGCGGGCGGATCACAATCCAGGACATGGCGGCCCGAACCACCAGCGACCTTTGTGGCGCGCATGTGATCGCTCTCGGCGGGGTCGGGAGCATCCCCGTCGCGAGCGCCCTCAGCGGACCGGATGGGACCTACCGCATCGATGGCTTGGCCCCAGGGAACTATCGGGTCCTGGTGGAGCCTTCCTCGCCCGCGGACCTCCAAGACCTCTACTCCAACCTTTCCGACCTGGCTCTCGATTTCCACGCCGAGCTTTACAATAACGCCTATCTTCCCGAGACCGACCGCGCCGCCACCGTGGTGGTCAACGGCGGCGTTGCCACCTCGGGAATCGACGTGGAAGTCATCAAGACTGTTCCAGTCAGCGAAATCACCTACGCCGCCGGCGGCGAAACCGACGACAACGGCGAACCGGTGGTGGTCAAGATCGAGCCGGACGACACGCTCGCGGACGCCACCCGCCTGCGGGATGAAGATCGTGACAAATTCATCGTTGTGAACGACAGGATTCAATTCCCGGGTGATAGGGACACTTACCTCCTTCACGCCAATCGGGATGATGTTTGGAGCGTGGAGGTCTTCGCCGACCGAAACGGTTCACCGCTGGACCCGCTCCTCTCACTCTTCGGGCCGGGAATCCAGGCGGTTCCCTTTGCCACCGCGGACAACACGATTGGGTTGGGAAAAGACGCCCGGATCATTTTCACCGCGCCCGAGGTGAACAATTATTTCATCCAAATCACCGACGCCGCCGGGATGGGATCCAACAACCACTTCTACAGCTTGGTTATTAAGAAGCTCTCCGGAAGGATCCCGGTCACCCCTCTCGGCGGTCCCACCGCGGTTCTCTCAGTTCCCATTTCGGACGCCGACTTGGTCGCGGCCGGATTTACCGATCCCACCTTCGGACATGTCTCCATCACCGAGCTGAAGGTGCAGTTTCTGGATGTGGATGGCGACGCCGGGCTGAACCCCGATGGGAGAGACTTCCTTCCCCCCGCGCGCTCCCACCGCGCCGATCTGAACATCATCGAAGGGGGCTTCATTCTCTTCAAGGATGACGGAATTGTCCCCGGAGTGTTCGACTACGACCCGGTCACCCCCGACCCGGCCCAGGATTCGCCCGTGGCCCTTTCCGAGGCCCCCACGATCCAACCCTTCGGTTTCGGATTCGAGGTCACTTTCCGACCGGAGGAGCCCCTGGTCCTCCCCGCGGAACGACCCGGCGCCACCGACGCCACGCCGGATTTCCATATCGTCATCCAACCCTCTCTGATGCTCCATCATGGGGATGACTTCCAGGTCATTATCCCGAAGGACGGCATCCGGGTCCGAAACAACAACGCTCCTCCCCCGCAGCCGGAGGTCACTCTTTTCAGTCAGCCCTACCCGCCGCCCTTTGAGCGGAACAAGTACACGGGGGATATCGTCGAACCGCGCTCCTTTGTGCCGACCGGGTCCGGTTTCGTTGATGTGCGTTCAATCGATTACGCCACGGTGGGACTGAACCTGATCGGCGATCCGGCGGAAGAGTATTGGATTTCCCAGGTGGAGCTTTCCTTTGTCGGTTACTCCTTCCACCGGTTGAAGGGGATTGCCTTCTTTGATTTCCTGGAGCTCTTCTTTCCCTATCAGACTGACCCAAGACACTACGGATGGGACCTGACCGACCTCCTGCCGTTGACCAACGGAACGGTCACCAGCGGAGGAGTCTCCCTGTATCAGGACAACGACAACCTGGGGACCGCGGGGGATGGAGTGCCGAATTTCGGGCTGAACGGAGATGTGTTGGTCCCGCTAACCGGCGCCCAGCGGTTCGAGGTTTTTGATATCGATGATGTCCCACAAGAAATCCTGGTCGGGCTCCTGCCCCACCACATGCAGCAGCACATCACCGTTGACGATTTTCTCCTTTTCCGGGATGAGGTCGGTGTAACCGCCTTCAAGGCCATCCTCCCAGTCCTGCCTCAGGCGGACAGACTGGTTCCATCCTCCAATCGAGCCCAAGACGGGACCCTCGGCGCGGACATGTTTATCACCATCCGCACCAGCCATTTGGCGAAGGCGCTGGATGTTTTTATCCCGTATGTTCAGGTCGATGGAATACGTGTCTCAAACAACCTGTCGGAGGTGATTGCGTTCCAGGATCCGACTCGCTCCACCCTGGTGAACGGGCGCACGCTCCGACCCATTGATAGCACTACTTCTCCGAGCACGGCCCTCGTTGAGGTCCGTCCCTCACCCACGATTCTCTTGAAGGACATGGTCAACCCCGCCGACCCAAGCTCCCGGGGGAACATTATCGGAAGCTCGGCCGAAGGCGCGCCGCCGCTCGCCGTTCTGGGGATCGACGCCGAAGACTCGGGAAGTTCGGCCCTGGTCTCATACAATGCTTCGGGTAGCACCGACATTCTTAGCGGCGTGGATGTTGTGAACACGGGCCTTGTGCTTGATTCGATTCGTGTTTTCATTGACCCCGTGGATTCGCCCCCTGAGATTCCGGCTCCCCCGCAACAGTTTATCGCCAATATCTTCGGGACCGCCCCGCCCTTCACATTGAGCCAGCAAACACTGATCGACTCGGACACGATCGACTTGCCGGACCGTGGAATCGAGATCATGGTGGATGACGACACCACCACGGGGGATTTCCTCGATAACGACGGCGATGGGCTGGTGGACGAAGAGCTCCTCAACGACACGGATGATGATCTGGATGGAATTACCGATGAGGGCGACCAAGGGGATGGGGATGCCCCCGGCCTGAACGGACAGTTGGACCCCAACGATGATGTGATTGCGTTTCTCCAATTCAACGACATCAATCGGTTTACAACAGTCTACCCGTTCACCTCCTATGCGGCCGCTCCAGTGGTTTCCACTACCGGCGAGGGATCTTTGTTGATCGATTACACCGACCTGACTGGGAATTCCCAATCCGAGGAGGCGTTCGCGTTTGACTTGGCCGCCGAACCCCTTTCGCAGATCTTCTTCGATTCGGTCTTCTTCCGCATCGACCACCCAGTCCTCGTGAGTGTTCCGGCGCAAGCAGCACCCTCGGTGGGAGCAAATTTCAGCCCGCCGTTTCAGTTTCCCCACGGTTTTTACATCGACTATGGGGACGATTTGACCACGTTGTTTGATGCCGGCACGGAAGTCGTGAACTACTACTTCAGAACGGAAATCCCCAACTCGAACGGCATCAATGCATTGATCGGGCCCGACTTCTTTGTCTCCGTGCGCATGGGACCGGACGCGCTGAACGGGGATTCTTTCCGGGTCCGAATCCCGGAGAACGGCATCGGCTACAGCGCGTACCGATCCGTGACCCCAGTGGGATTGGATGTGAGGCCCGGCGCCGCGCCGGTGGGAGACTTCTCCTCCTCGCGAGTTCGAGTTGGGACCGACAATTTCGTCCCCTCACTCACGTACCTCAAACCCATTCGACAAAACAACCGGGCGCGCGAGGTTCTCGTGGATGGACGCGTCGAGTATGAATTTGAGGTCGAGTTCACTTTTGAGGATCCGGATAACGACGCCCAAGTCGATTTCTTCTGGGACACCGACCGCTTCGGCCTGGACGGCAAGGAGATTCCCCCGGCCTACAACCAGTCCACCACGAATATCATCGATAATGATGGCGAGCGTCCCATGCGCTTCATCTTCCGCTTCCCCGGTGAGCTCGCCCGCAAGACCTTTGCTGAGGCCTACATCTACGGGATAGTGACGGATGACGTAAACCCGCCGAAGCCGATTTACGCCCCCACGGCGATCATTCTCGACGCCACCAGCCGGAGCACCTACAACCCGGCCGACTTCATCCTCGCGGATAACCTCGGCCAGATCTTCGGCACCGGCGGAGCCAACGCCAACATCCCCGAATTCCGTCAGAACCGCAACATCATCCGCGACTTCGAGCTGACCCCCGCCGAGCGCGGCGGCCTTTACCTCCACGGCGAAGGGCGCGTGGTCCTGCGCGGCGACCCGGACCCCTGGGCCGATTTCGTGCGCACCGGCATCGATGTGACCTTCCCGCAAGGCGCCGCGCCCTTCATGGGAATGGACCTCTTCCGTGACCTCGAACCGGACTTCCGGAACAACGGCTTCTACCTCCTGGATGCCATGGGCGGAGTTCACCCGGTTGGAGCTGTCCCCCCGGCGGGGTTCTCCCTCGCCGGAGCGCCGATGCTCGGGACCGATCTCGCGCGGGACATGGAACTGACCGCCACCGGGCTGGGGTTGCTGATCCTCGATGGAACCGGCAGGACCTACGCGCTGGGCGATGCCCCCCAAGCCGCCGGCGCGCCCGCTTTCTCGTTTGATATCGCGCGCGATGTGGTGATCGCCCCCGGCGGCAACGGCTTCTACATGCTGGATGGATTCGGCGGGATCTACACCATTGGTGACGCGCGGGCCTTTGACACCACCGACATCCCCTTCTTCCCGGGGTCGGATGTGTTCCGCGGCATCTCGGTGGTTCCCGGCGGCGCCGGACTGCTCGTCTTGGACCGCGAGGGTCAAGTCTATGGCGCGGGGGATGTCCTCCTGGGACCGAATCCCGTGCCTCCCAATGCCATCTCCGAACCGGCCGGAGTCAACCCCGGCGACCCGATCGTGTTCACGCCGCCGAACAATGTGGTCACCGGCGAGCTCGGCGGGGCATTCATTGATATCGAGTCGGCGGGCACGGGAACTCTCCCTCAACAAGGGACGGATATCCTAGAATCGCTTTGTCGAGCCATCGTTCTCGAAGATCTGCAGGGTGTGTTGCGCCATTTCTCGACCGACTTTGTCGACGATCAAGGGCACGGTCTGACCGATCTGAGCTCGGTGTGGAAGCAATTCTTCGACTATTTTAAGGTGATCAGTTGTCGCATCGGTCGGGACAGCGTCCGAGTGAGTCAGGACGCGACCGGATTTGTCGTTTCGGCCAGCTTTGAGATCGCGGTCCTCAACCCCTCGCTGACTGTGTTCGCGCCCGCGGATGACCCGCTGATCCTCGATGTCGTGGATGATGACTTTGACCCGGGTCCCTTCATCTTCGGACCGGTGCTCATCGACCAGGTCGCGCGCTTCTGGGAGACCGGCGATGGGCGCGGGTGGCGACTTTCGATCATTGACGATGATTACAATGAGGGCAGAATCGACCGCGCGGACCGCATCATGGCCGAGCGGCACTTCACGAAGACCCGGACCCAGGCCTCGCGCGAGGGCGAGGGGACCATCTTCTTCGAGGAGGAGGATATCCGCTCGGAAGGGTCAAGCACCAACAGCGAATATATCTTCCGCTTCATTGAGGAGGTCGAGGGCTTCGGAGGCGCGGCGGAAGAACAGCTGACACCGCCGGGCGGCTCGATCGGCGGTTGGCACCAACCGGTCCTTTATGTTCTGGCCCTGGGCGCCTCCGGAGGGGATGAAGGGGGAGATGGCACCAACGTCGATGTCTTCCAGACCGTTCTCTTTGAGCTCCCGGTCTCCTTCAGGGTTCGCGTTCTGAACCAGGGAGGCGCGATCATCACCGGCGGAGAGCAGGCGGTGTTCGGCACGATCCCGATCCACGAGGCCCTCGTGGGTGATGTCGTTCAAAACGACGAAATCAACGAGACAGTCAATAACCCTGGCGCGTGGCGCTTCTTCCCCAAACCGGGAATAACGGTGGATGCCGGTCGGGAGAACATTGTTGAGAGCCATTTGCGCGCAACCGCCGGACCCGAGGATGCCTCAATCACTCTGGAGGTCTCGGATCCGAACAGCTCCGCTTTCCTCGTGAACCTGACCGAAATGGACCGGCTCGGGTCCCTTCCGCCCGACATCATTCCGCTTCCCACCAACCTTCGGATGCTGCCCGAGGAGGTGAATCTGCTGCCCTTCGGCGCGTTCCAGAAGAGCATCCAGGTCAGCGCGGGGAATGATGTCCTCATTACCTTCTCGCGCAACGAACAACGCGGGGTGCGGGACCGCCTGATCTACGCGACCTTTCGCATCACCTCCGTGGTGGATGCGGTCGACGAGGGAGGGGGCGGTGGGACCGGAATTACGGGAACCGATGTGGAGAACTGCTCGTTCATTTGGCGGTACAGTCCGACGACGGACTTCGTCACCAATATGGTTCCCTTCAAGTAGTGAGGACTGCCCCGGGAGACCGTTACCGGGCCGGCCGAGGAATCGTTTGATATTGAGTTAGGCTTCCTGAATCGAGGGGAATAGGGAGGGTTTCAGTTCATGGTGTTCCGGGTTGTCGGCGTTGCCCTGGCCCTCGCGTTGGTCGTGGCCGTGGTGGTCCTTGTGGGCTCCCCCTTTGGCGCAAAAAGCGAGGTGGAGCGTTTTCCTGAGGTTGCGCTCGTACCTCAGCCCCAGCCCATGGATGTGGAAATCAACGACCGCCTGATCGAACGTTTCATCGCCGAGGACCGTGGCCTGCGCGCTGCTCTCGAGGGTGGCCCCGCGGTCTCTTCCTCAACGGGAGAAGCTCAGGAAGAAGCGAGCGCTCCCCCAAAGAGCGAGAAGGAAATCATCTTCGAGCTGCTTGCTCCCTGGGTCTACGTGAAGCATCGGAGGATCAACGGGATCGAAGAGGCCACCTTCCACAACCAAAGCAACCAGAAATCGACTCCCTGGTTGCCGGTGGGCGGCACTCTCCAGGGCGCGACGATCATCAGCCTGGATTCCGACAAGGCGGTCCTCCAGCTCGGCTCCGCCACCGAAGAGTTGCTTTATGTCCCCCTGAACCCCCCGCCGTTTGACCCGTCGGTCCCACGCACCCCCGAGCAGGTCGCGGACGCCCAGAGGCGATATTACATGCTTCACCATCGCCGGTTCCTCGTGATGGGACGTAAGTACAACGAGCTTGCGGGTCGTCCCAGGGACATGCAGATTCCCTCGCGGCAGGAGCAGCTCCAGCAGATGGACTCCTATCTTGCCGACATGGAGAAGCGAGTGGACAACATGGTCCCCGTGGAGCCGCCCGACCCGGCCTTGGTGGATACAAGCCAGATGACCGAGGAGCAGCTCAGGGCGTACCAGACTTACCTCGAGAATATCAGTCGGACCCCCGATGAGGTTCGCGCCGCGCTCGCCGAACAGCGTCGAAAGGTTCAGGAACGAATGGCTCAAGAGGGACAGTCCCCCTCCCCAGGCGGAAGCGGACAACAGTGACCCCCACGGGGGGACCCTCACCGCCGAGGAGCGGCCCCACGCCTTGGCCTTGCCTCGATTCATGCGCACGCCCCTGATCGCCCTGTCAGCCATTGCCGCGGTCGCCGTGCCGATCCTTGTCTACATCGCGGGGGATCGGGGTATCGAACCGCTTCCACGTAAACCGATTGAAATCCCGATTACTCTTCCCTTCCCGGACCTTTTGGCGCGTGAGTTGAACCACATCGTCGCGGAGGTCGATACCGAGAAGATTCTCGCGGCCACGACTGATGCAGCGTTTTCGAGCACGGTCGGCGGCGCCTCGACGGCGGGGGAGGCGGCCTCCGAGCTTGTGGCGTCCGACTCTCCACCGGTGGACAGCCGACTCCTGGCCGACTCATTGTTCCTTGAAGAGCGCTACAGCGAGTTCGCGTACCTGGGTTCGGCCGGGAGCATCTCAGGCAAACGGCTTGGAACCTTCCACACCATCGCCTCGGGTGACCGCAAGACCGCGCTTGAGGGGGGAACCATCCACATGCTCCACATCGACAAGATTGAGGAGGATCATGTGGTCCTTTCCCACGGCCAAGCCGAGCCGGTCAAGAAACCCAGAATCACGCTGGAGATCGATGACCGCCCGGAATCGGAGATCTCACCCGAGGAGAGGCAGGCGCGCGAAACCCGTTACAAGGAGCTCTTCGGGAATCGTCACCTGGTGGAGGCTCGCCGCCATGCTCGGGAAAACGGCCTGCCGGAGGTTCAGGCCCCCACTCCGGAACAGGAGGCCGAGGCTCGTAAGCGCTACATGGAGACCTATGCGGTCTTCTTTCAGAAGCTCAAGGCCGGAGACCCCACCGCAAACCCGCGCGAGTTCCCAATACCCGACCAGAATTTCGAGGAGAACGTTCGGAGATACTTTGAAACGAATTGGCCGAACCAGGTGGAGGTCACCACGGACCCCGGCAATCCCTCCGATCCGTCCAGGAGGGAAAACTGAGGATGCTTTGCCTGATTCTCCGCCTCACAAGAGCCTTCCCCATTTCGCTCTTGGTGTTCTTCTACGGCTGCGCCTCCGAACCCAAGGGGCCGCCTCCAGCTGAGCAGGCCAAGGCCGCCTCGGAAACCACCCCCGCTCGCGTCGAGCCGACCCCGACCGCGCCTGGAGGCGCCGAAAACCCAGCCGACGTGACCGTGGCGGTGGTTGGACCCTACAAGATCACCCTCGCGGACCTCACCTTGCTGACCAAGGAGCGCGAGGCCGCCGCTCAGCCGGCGATGGCCACCATGACCGTCACGGATGTGCGGAGGCGGATTCGCAAGGAGCACCTGGAGGAAATGGTCGAGCGGCGGCTCTTGATCCTCGGGTCGAAGGAGCATCCCGAATGGGTCAAGGGGGGCTCGGTGGAGCTGGAGGTCAAGAAGCGGCTCGCGGAACTAGGGCCGGATGAAGTCGAAAGACGCAGGAAGATTGCCAACGTTCCCAAGGAGAGTTTTCTTGAAGAGTTCCGCCGATATGTCCGAGAGGAGCTGATGCAACGGGAGATCCTCCGTCGCGAGGTGAATGAAAAGGTGGTTGTCACCGACGAGGAAGTCCGCGAACGGTACGAACGTGACCGCGAGAAGACTTTCCATCGCCCCCAAAGCTGGGCGGTCCACCACATCGACCGGTTCCTCCCCAGGGGAAAGGCCGCCGAGCTTCCCGCGCTGATGGAGCGGATGGAGGCGCTCCGCTCCGAGGTGGCCTCCGTCATCGCGTCGGCCACCGCTCCGCGAGCCAAGGCCGATCTCATGGTTCCCTTCGTGAAGGCCCACAGCGAGGCCCCGGATGCCCAGACCGGATATGCCTACATCTATGACACCGAGGGGCTTCGATTCGATCCTGAGTTTGTGAACCGTGTCCGCGGCTCCACTCCGGGCGAACTCAGCCCGGTTTTCGAACTCGCTGGGGACGAAACCCGGGTCGGAGCCTGTTTCTTCCTCACCTTTGACCGCAAGGAAGGAGTCTACACTCCGACCGAGAGCGCGCTTCGCACCGTGAAGGCGCTCCTCCGCCGTGAAAAGGGCGAGGCGCTTCACAACGCCCTATTCGAGAGGCTGCGGCGCGATTATCCTGTCCGCGTGTTTGAGGATAGACTCTTCTCGGGGCTGGAGGATGCCTCCGGCCAGCCGCGCCCATGAGTCCCGGCGCCGCCAAGGTTGACCGCGAAGTGACCTTGGTCCACCTCCTCGAGGTGGTCAAGGGCCACTGGAAGGCCATCGTGGCCGTCGGAGTCCTCACCCTACTTCTCAACGTCGGAGTCTTTCTGGCGCTTCCGGTTGCCTACCAGGCCGAGTCGTCCATCCTGCTCTCTCGGAGTCGGAGCAAGGCCGAGCCGACCGGAATCGACACCACCTCGGTGGGATCGGATGCCTTCGCCCTCGCGCTCCAGAGCGGGGAGGTGATGGAGAAGGCCCTCAAGAAGTTCAACCTGGACCAACCTCCTTACGAATATGATGTTCAGGAGCTTCAACAGACCATCAGCATCTGGGCGCTCCGCCGCGAAAACACCCTCCAAGTCCGAGTTAAACTGAGAAACCTCCAGGAGGGAACCCAGAAGCTCGTCGCGGATATCGCCAACTTCTTCCTGGAAGAGGCGGACAAGCTCGCCAAGGAACTCCTGAAGCAAGACATCGAGCGCTCCGTGGCGCTCCTGGAGGAGGAGTACAGGCGCTCCGAGCAACGGCTGGAGGAGTATCGGAAGCACTACCAGGCGGTCAAACTCGGGGCCAAGATCGAAAGCCAGCGCAAGGTCCTCGATTCCCTCGGTTTCGGGCTTTCCAAGCTCATGGAACAATTCTCCATCGCCCAGTACGACTACGCCAACAACTCCGCGCTGGTCGAGGCTCTGGATCGCCTCTTGGCTGATGAAAAGGAACTCCTTTCCGTGCGTCGCGCCCTGGAGGAGGAGCCGGCATTGATGGCCGCCTACGCGGAAAAGGCCGGGGTGGGGGCGAGCTCGCTGTATAGCGCCACTTCAACCGTGCAAGAGCCGAATGAGGTCTACATCGCCCTGCGCGCCCTCCGTGATGAGGCCCAAGGGAAGATGGCCGGGGCCAAGAACGCTCTTGAGACGCTCCCGGATAAGATTCAAGGGTACAAGGATGATCTGGAGGCGACGGAGCGGATCCTCAACGCGAGTGAGGAAGCGGAGCTGTTCTGGAAGGGAAATCTGACCGCCGCTCAACTGGCCTTCCAGGAGGTCTATGAGCGCCGGGAAGTGGCGGCCATGGCGATTGTGGCCGACCGGCAAGACCTGCTCACCTGGGTTCGAGCCTATCCTCCGCTCCGACCGACCGGTCTGCCACGTCCCGTGTTGGCCACCGCCTCGGCGGTTCTCGCCATGGCGGTCCTGGCCGTCTTGATCCTGTTGCTGGAGGTCTTCCGGGCCATCGGAAGTTCAGTAACCGGGGCAGGGAAGGAGTCCGCCAGGGCTTGAGCGGCACGCAACCCTTGAGGGCCGCAAAAAATGGAGCAAAGATAGAATGGCTGGGAGCCGATAATCTCCGGGTGTGAATTGGGTTTGAATTACCCCAAGGGCGAAACAGGAGGATCACAATGAACACGAGGAAATTCCTAGGATGGGCCGTCATGGGGGTCCTGATGGTTGGCTGTACGGCTTGGGCGGGCGAGCCAGGGGATGCACCCGCGCCGGTCATTGAGAAGAGAACGCGCGAAGTGGCCGCGCCGGAGCCGGAGTCGCCGATGCCGATGGTGACCCGCGAGGCGCCGGCAGTTGGCGAGCCAAGCAGGGCGTGCTGCACCAAGACCTGCTATCGACCGGTCTGGAAGACGCGCGATATCACCTGCACCCGTCGGGTTTGCCGCTATCGGGATGAAGTTCGGACCTGCAAGGTCCCGGTGTACCGTCAGGAGCAACGGACCCGCACGGTCACCTGCTGGAAGACCGAATGCGAAACTCGGATGCAGCAAGTGACCCAGTGTGTCAATCGGATCGATGAGTGTGGTCGTTGCTGCCCGGAGATGGTGACGTGCGAGGTCCCGATCCAGGTTCCTGTCCGGGTCCCCTACGAGGTGGAGCAGGCTTACACGGTCTGCGTGTGCGACTGGGTGGAGAAGGAGTACACGGTGAAAGTTCCGTATTATGACACCGAGGAGTTCACCTGCACCCAGCAGTACTGCGAGATGGAGCCGTACGAGGTGGAGGTTGCCTGCTGCGTGCCCTGCTGCAACCCGTGCTGCAACACCTGTTGCGTGAATTGAATTCCGTCCCATCGGCGGAGTGTGAAACGGCTCGTGGGGTTTCGAGACCCCAAACTGAACGGAATCAGTCCCCCGCCCCTGTCGAGTACTCCTCGTCAGGGGCGGTTGTCTTTTCCACCCAAGCAAGGCCACCCGCGAGGTTGATGAACAGCGCGGGCCAGGCGAACAAATCCCAATCCGCCACCCCCATCGAGGGACACCACACCAACGACCACAGGAAGGTTATCCCGGCTGTCACCAGGAGTCCGCCTTTCCAGCCTTGCCGGATCCGATGGCCGAACAGGAGCAACAGCGGAAGGCCAATCGGAAGCGTCCAAAGGTGAAAACCCAGGATCAATTCCAAATGCTCCCACGAAAGAATCCCATAGGGGCACAAGGTTCCCTCGCTATCCGAGAGCGAAACAATCCAGCTGAGGCGGAAGAAACCGAACACATTCCCGATCACTAGAAAGAAATCAAAAATCAGGATGGTTACCGTAAGCGCCAGCAGGGCTTCGGAGAGCCAGCGACGATTCCAGGGGCGCGCCCCCCAGAAAAGACCGGGCCAGATCATCAGGACCATCGGGTGGAACAAGGTGGAGACTCCCGCAAGCAGCCACACTGGGAGCAGTGGACGGCCCTCCTCGAGGGACTCCTTAAGGAGCGCGAAACACCAGATGGAAAGGGCATAGGGCCAAGCATAGTTCTCCACATGGCCCACAAACACCAGAACCCCCTTGCTGAGCAGGCAGACCCCCCAAACCCACGGACTCCGGGTGATCCGGAACAGCCCCCAAGCAAACACCCCGCCCGCAATGGAGCTTGAAAGAGCAATGGCGTCCCAGGTGGACCATCCGAAATCCTTGAGGGCCATCCAAAGCAGTTTGTTCACGACAATCACCAGCGGGGCGCGCATGAAGAACTGCCAGGGGTGACCGATCCGGGTCGCCATCTCCTCGGAATCGCCTCCCGGCTGCGACCAGTGTCGCAATAGGAAGAGCGCGGTTGGGACGACCACAAGGAAGAGAAGGGTCGGAAGAATGTGTCCGCGAAGGGAAATGCGCATGGCTCTGGGTGGTTCCCGGCAGGGAATCAGGTCACTCCCCTTCGTGCATTAGTCCAACGGCAAACCCATACCAGGAACCGCCGGAAACCTCCAGGTGTTTCCCTGTTCCACCCCCTTCTATTAACATGCCCCTCAATCTCGAAGGTCCGGGGGCCGCCCTTGAACTCGTTTCGCCTTTTCGGATGGAATCCCACCCTGGTGATCGGCCAGTTCGCCGGGCTCGGGCTGATCTATCTCATCTTCTTCCTGCTCGGGGTTCCCTCCACCTTCTTCAACCTCGACAACACCAAGCTCGTGCTTGTGCAGACCGTGATCGTGGGAATCGGGGCCTTGGGTATGACCCTCATCATCATTAGCGGGGGGATCGACCTCTCCGTCGGCTCGGTGATCGCGCTTTCGAGCGTGACCACGGCGCTGGCGTACCGTTCCACGGAATCCCTCTCCGTCGCGGTCCCTGTTGGGATCCTGACCGGCGCCGGTTTCGGACTGCTCAACGGCCTCCTGATCGTGCTCCTCCGGATTGTCCCCTTCATCGCCACCTTGGGGACGCTCGGAGTGGCCCGCGGCCTGGCCAAGATCGCCGCCCGTGAACAGACCGTGAACCCCCCCGAAAGCGCGCTCTCGGGGCTGATGACTTTTGAGCGCGGCGGCGCTCCCTGGGAACTTCCTCCCTCGGTCTGGCTCATGTTCGGTCTCGCGCTCCTGGTCGGCTTCATCCTGCACTACACCGTCCTCGGGCGATACACCTTCGCCATCGGTTCGAATGAACCCACCGCCCGCCTGTGCGGAGTCCCGGTGGCAGTCTGCAAGGTCGGCCTGTACAGTCTCTGCGGCGCTTTCACCGGGGTCTCCGGGGTGCTGATCTTCGGGCAGCTCACGGTCGGCGACCCCACCGTGGCGGTCGGCAAGGAGTTGGACATCATCGCCGCCACCGTGATCGGCGGTGGAAGCCTCGCCGGCGGGGAAGGCTCCGTTCTCGGCTCCCTGATCGGGGCCTTCATCATGTCGCTGCTGCGCAGCGGATGCCTCAAGATGGGCTGGCCGAACCCCGTCCAGGAGATTGTGATCGGTTCGATCATCGTGCTCGCGGTGGCCATCGATCAGCTCCGGCACCGACGATCCTCCGAGTGATCCGCATGTCACGGCCCGCTCCTTCCCTTGAGGACCTGCGGAGGATGACTCTCGCCGAGCTCATGGAGCGGTTTCCCCAGTCGATGCCGGCCCTGTACAAGCATTTCGGCGCTTCCTGCTTTGAGTGTCCCGGCGTGGCTGACGAGACCGTTGAACTGGGCGCGCGGGTTCATCGGGTGGAGGAGGAGTTTTGGAGAGATCTTCTCGACGCGGTTTCGAGTGGAGAGATTTCCGAAGTCTCGCTTGATTCTTTACCGGGAGAGACCTGACTGTGTTGAAGATCACGGGGTTGGTTTGGCTCGAGCAAGTCGTCGAAAAGCTCCGCGTAAAGCATCACGTCACTCCCCACGAGGTCGAGGAAGCGCTAGCCAATTCCCCCCTCTTCCGCTTCCTTGAAAAGGGGTTACGGCCGGGTGAGAATGTCTATGCGGCCCTTGGTGGGACTGACGCGGGGAGGCCCCCGTTTGTGGTCTTTATCTACACAAAGAAGAAGAAAGCCCTGATATTATCCGCAAGGAACATGACCCGTGCCGAAAGGAGGCTCCATGAGAACGCGTAGGACTCCCATTTCCCAATCCGCCACGCCAATCGAAATTGGCGAGTTCTGGGACTCGCACGACCTTTCGGATTACTGGTCGGAGACCGCGGAGGCATGTTTTGAGGTCAATCTGGAGGGACGACCGAGCCTCATCTCACTTGACCAGGAGCTCTCCAACGGACTCAGGGCTAGGGCAAAGAAGATGGGGATGACCGTGGGTGACCTCCTAAACCAATGGATTCGTGAAAAGCTCGCGAGCTGAGACCTCCAACACTCCACGATGACATCCAAATCCCCCCCTTGGGCCGGTCTATCCCTCCCAACCCCCAGCGCCATCGCCCTGGGGCTGTTTGATGGAGTCCATGTCGGGCATCAGGAGATCCTCCGTCGAACGCTGACCGTCGCGGAGAGGGTATCCCTGCCCGCCGCCGTGTTTTCTTTTCAGAACCATCCCAAGGCGGTCCTGGGCAACGGTCCCGAGGGGGCGCCGCGCCTGCTCGTTCCTCCGAAACGGCGCGAGGAGCTCCTTCGCGCCTTCGGGATGTCTGAAGTCCTGATGCCCGAGTTCACTCGCGAATGGGCCGAAACCCCAGCCGAAACCTTCGCGCGCGAATTCCTCGCGGAAACCCTCCGCGTTCGCCATGTGGTCGTGGGCTTCAACTATTGCTTCGGCAGACGCGCCGAGGGGCGAGCGAGAGATCTCCAGGGATTCGGGGAGCGCCACGGTTTCGGTGTCGAGATTGTCCCGCCCTTTCTGCTCGACGGCGAGGAAGTGAGCAGCACCCGCATCCGGTTGGCGATTCAGGCCGGAGACCTCGCCTCGGCCAATCGGCTCCTGGGAAGGCCGCACGAGCTCTCCGGGACCGTGATCCGGGGCGATGGGCGCGGGGTCCGGCTGGGCTATCCCACGGCGAACTTGGCGCCGGATCTCCCACCACTCCTGCCGCCCGGTGTTTACGCCGTGGAGGTGGAGGGGGCGGAACCCCTCGGCTTCGGTCTTTTCTTCCTCGGTCCCAGGCGCACCTTCGGCGAGGCGGAATCCGTATCCACGGTCGAGGTCCATATCCTCGATTACGCCGGAGACCTCTACGGTCGCCGACTGAGAATCGGAGTCCTTGGAAGGGTCCGGGGGGCGATGAAATTCACGGGTCCCGAGGCGCTCATCGAGCAAATCCGCAAAGACCGCGAGGCCTGCGAACCGTTCTTTCAAGAGCGCCTCCCCAAGGTGGGCGCGCGATAGAGCCATGGAACAGATCGAATCCGGAAACACGGCCACCCTCCCCCTGCTCGCCGCCAAGCTTTCACCCCTGGAGCAGGCCAAGGTCATCAACCGGCTGCTGGTGGTGCACCAGCTCAGCCTTACCCTGCAAACTCAGCTCGACCAGGAGCGACTACTCCGGATCATGCTCTCCGGAATCACCGCCGGAGAGGCGCTCGGCTTCAACCGCGCCCTGGTGTTCTTGCTGGATGACTCCAAGCAGGTGCTGGAGGGCGCCCTCGGTGTCGGCCCAATCAACGAGGAGGAATGCCGCCATGTCTGGCAGTGCATCGCCGAGCGCGGTCTCAAACTCTCCGATTTCATCAACGAGTTCGGCCACCTGACCCGCTATCAGACCGCGCAACTCAACATTCGGACCCATTCGATCCAGTGGAGGGTGGGCGAGATGGACGACCTGTTCACCCGAACACTTGTCGAGCGCGCCTGCTTCCATGTCACCCCGGACCGGTATCACGACTTGATTCCGCCCCCCATCGCCGACCTGCTCGAGACCCAGGAACTGGTCACCGCGCCACTGGTGGTCACCGGCAACGCCCTCGGACTGGTCGTGGCGGACAACAAGTTTTCAGGTCGCCCGATCACCGAACAGGACATCCAGCTGCTTTCGATCATCGCCAACCAGACCGCCGCCGCGCTGGCCCACATCCGCCTCATCAAGGAGCTGGAGCGTTTCCAGGACCACCTGGAGGAAAAAGTCCGTGAGGCCGTGGCGGAAAAGGATCGCGCCATCGAGGACATGGTCCGCCGCGCCAAGCTTGCCAGCGTGGGCGAAATGGCGGTCACCGTGGCGCACGAGATCCGCAATCCACTCACCGCCGTGCGCGGTTTCGCCCAGCGCCTCCATCGCAAGTACCGTGACCCCGAACAAGTCCACGCCTACGCCGAGATCATCATCTCCGAGGTGGACCGCCTGAACTCGGTCCTTGGGGATGTCCTCGACTTCGCCCGCAACGTCGATTCGGTCCGCAAGGCGGTCAACCTGAACGACATCGTCCTTCGCACCATCCACCTGCTGGAGGAGCGTTTCGGCAGCCATCAGGTGATCTGCGAGACCGACCTCGATCCCAGCATCCCGACCTGCTACTACGATGAGGCCCAATTAACCCAGGTTCTCATCAACCTCATGAAGAATGGCGCCCAAGCGATGAAGGACGGAGGGGTCCTCTTCGTGCGCACCCAAGCCACCGACACCCACTGCCTTGTGGATGTGACCGACACCGGGGTGGGCATCCCTCCCAAGATCGCCAAGAAGATCTTTGAGCCGTTCTTCACCACCAAGACCAAGGGGACCGGCCTTGGTCTGGCCCTTGCCAAGCGAGTGGTCGAGGAGCACGGCGGTGAAATTCGACTTGACAGCGCACCGGGGAAAGGGACTACCTTTCGGATCATGCTCCCGATCCGCCTGGAGATCCCGAATGTCGAGGAAGTGATCGAATCCATCGATCACGCCAAACCCCTGGTCGATCCGGATGATCCCCTTGGCCGCCAGGGCTGGGCGTGCGAACCTGTATAGCGAAGGGAGCATGACATGGCCAAGATTCTGATTGTTGATGATGAACCGAACATTCGCCGCCTCTTTCGGGATGAATTGGAGGAGGAAGGACACACCGTCGACCAGGCGGGGGATGGCGCCGAGGCGCTCGCCGCGGTCGCCAAAACCGATTACCACCTGGTGCTGCTTGATCTGCGCATGCCCGAGGTGAACGGCATCGAGTTCCTCGAGGAAATTCGTAAGGATCGCCCTCACCTTCCCGTGATTGTCTGCACCGCCGTGCGGGGAATCGAGTCCGACTACGACCTTTGGGCCAACCAGGTGTCCGCGATTCTGAACAAGCCTGTCGATCTCGATGTTTTGAAAGCCGAGGTTCATCGGGTCCTTGACGAGAATCCCCAGCCGGCCTGAGGACCACACAGTTTCCCCGGGACCTAGAGATTTCATGCCACGGATCTTGATTTCCTTCCTGCTCGCCCTCTCAATTCTGGGAGGGGACCCCGCCCGCGTGTGGGCCGCGGACTCCGCCCCCCCGGCGGTGTCGCCGATTACCGAGGCGGACCTTCATCCGAAGACCCACACCCCGGTTTCGGCTGGGATCAAGGACGTTGTCGAACAATCGGTGGATCTGATCCTCCCCCCTCTTTCCGAGGAGGAATCCGCCGACCTTTATGATGCCGACCAAGTGGGCCTGACCCCGGAATGCCTCCGAGTCGGAGTGGTTCGTCCGGTGGAGATCGATGGCCCAATTCTCGGAAAGGCGGCCTATGGGAAGTTCACTCCACTTTCCACGGGGAGGGTCTGGACCGTTCGGATCCGTTCCATCGACGCCAAGGGGCTTCGCGTCCACTTTGAGGGGGTTGATCTGGCCGAGGGGGAAACCCTTGTCGTGTATGATCCCGCAAGCCCAGTCAGCCGGGATGCCCCCGCCACGGGCAAAGGCCCGAACTCGGATGGGGAGTTCTACTCCCCCACCGTCTTCGCCGAGGAGATCCTGATCGAATACCGCTTCGTGGCGGAAACGGAATTCCCACGCTTCCGAGTGACCGGAATCGTTCACCTGGCCGAGAAGCCCCCCGCGCCCGATGCCGAAAAGGTGGACCTTTCCTGCCACAACGACATCACCTGCTACGCTCCAAGCTACTCCTACAAGTCCGGGATTGGGCGGATGCTCTTCGCCGACGGCCAATCCGCCTATGTCTGCACCGGCGCGCTGCTGATCGACACCGCCCAAACCTTCGTGCGGAACTTCCTGACCGCCAACCACTGCATCTCGACCCAAGCCGTGGTCAATACGCTCGAGGTCTATTGGCTCTACGAGACCCCGACCTGCAACGGCGCTCCACCGAGCCTCAATTCGTTGAACAAAAGCACGGGCGGGACCCTGCGGGCCACTCGTGGCGCGGATGTCTCGGACTTCACCCTGATCCTTCTGAACAGCGCGCCAGGGGGACTGGTGTATCTCGGCTGGAGCGCGGATGACGGGTTTGTCGGCTCCATGGTGCATGGGATCCACCATCCGGACGGCAGCTTCAAGCGGATCAGTTTTGGCTCGATCACCCAGGATTTCAATTTCGCCGGATACGATGAAAACAACTACTGGGTGGTGGCCTGGAACTCGGGTGCCACCGAGGGCGGAAGCTCCGGCTCCCCTCTGATCGTGGGCAATGGAACCCTGATTGGGACCCTCACCGGAGGAACCGATCCAAACCTCTATGATCCTTGCACCGATGGCCGAGCGCGGGACCTCTACGGACGTTTCTCCGAGACTTACCCCTTCATCCAGGGCTACCTGAACACCGGGTCTCCGATCACCGCAACCCCCACTCGCACCGCGACTCGGACTCGAACCGCGACCCCCTCCGGCACCCCGACAAGGACCCCGACTCGAACCCAGACACAGACCGGAAATCCCAGCGCCACCCCGACTTTCGCCTCGCCCTCGCCGGACAACCTGTTCCGTTACTCGCGGGTCTGGCAGAGCGCCGGGAATGGCCCCGCCGAGCTGCTCCGCATCCTCTCGCTCAATTGAGCGCTCCCTGGCAGGATTGAGTCCGATCCGCTCGCCGGGTATATTCGAGAGGCGTGGCGGCGTAGCTCAGCCGGTTAGAGCGGGGGTTTCATAAGCCCTAGGTCAGAGGTTCGAGTCCTCTCGCCGCTACCACCCATCGCCGCGCTCACACCGCCCGGAGTCGCGGAAATAGTGCTTGATCCAACGCCGCGTGCACCCATGGAGAAACCGATGAAGACCCGTCTTGAGAAGGATTCCCTAGGCCCTCTGGAGGTGCCCGCGAACGCCTACTATGGAGTCCATAGCCAGCGCTCGATCCACAACTTCCAGATCAGCGGCCTGCGCCTCAAGGCCGCTCAGATCAAGGCCCTGGCCCAGATCAAGCAGGCCTGCGCCGAGGCCAACATGGGGCTGGGAACCCTCGAAAAGAAGAAGGGACGCGCCATCGTCGCGGCCTGCGAGGAGATCGCCGCCGGGAAACTCCATGAGGCTATCTGTCTGGACATTTTCCAGGCCGGCTCCGGAACCTCCAGCAACATGAACATCAACGAGGTCATCGCCAACCGGGCGATTGAGCTTCTGGGCGGCAAGCGCGGGGATCGCGGGCTGGTGCATCCCAATGATGATGTGAACAAGGGACAGTCCACCAACAATGTATTTCCCTCCTCGATTCGCGTGGCCGCGCTCGACCTCTCCGCCTCCCTCGCGGGAGCCTTGCGCAAACTGATCGCCTCGCTCGAAAAGAAGGCCAAGCGCTTTAAGCGAGTGGTCAAGAGCGGGAGAACCCACCTGCAGGATGCGGTCCCGGTGACCATGGGACAGGCCTTTCAGGCGCACGCCTCGGCCTTGCGGAAAGACCTCCAGCGTCTGGCCGACACCGACAAATTCCTTCGCAAGATCGGAGTGGGCGGCAACGCGGTGGGAACCGGGCTGAACACATTCCCGGAGTTCCGCCCGCTCATCATGAAACACCTCTCCAAGATCGCCAGGCGCAAGTTCGAGGTTCCCGAGGACCCGATTGAGACCACTCAGTACCTCACCGACCTCGCGCACCTCTCCGCGATTACCCGGATGGTCGCCATCGATATCGGCAAGACCTGCAACGACCTTCGTCTCTTGGCGTCCGGACCGAACACGGGGATCAACGAGGTGGCGCTTCCTCCGGTGGAGCCCGGCTCCTCAATCATGCCCGGGAAGATCAATCCCTCGATCTGCGAGGCGGTGAACATGGTCTGCATCCATGTCTTTGGGAATGACACAGCTGTTTCCGCCGCCGCCGCCGCCGGGCAACTCGAGCTGAACACCCACATGCCGGTCCTGGGACACAACCTCCTGGAATCGCTGGAGCTCCTCGCGAAAGCCGCGGTGCACCTCGCCGAAAAGTGTATCGATGGCATTGAAGTCAATGTGGAGCAATGCCGCTGGTATGTGGAGAACAGTCCAAGCATCGCCACCGCCCTGAACCCCTATATCGGGTATGACAAGGCGGCGGAAGTGGTGAAGGAGTCTCTCAAGACCAAGAAGCCGATTCCGGAGGTGATTCTCGCGAAAGGTTATCTGACGCGCGAGCAGCTCAAGGTGGTTCTGGACCCCATCGCCATGACTCAGCCGAATCTGAAGCGCAAGAAGTAACAAGGGCGCCTCGCCCATGTCCGAGCGGCTTCAGTATCCGCTGCCGTAGCCGCCGCTGTATCCGCTCCCGCCATACCCGCTGCCGCCATACCCGCTGCCGTAGCCGCCGCCGCCGTAGCCGCTAGCGCCGTAGCCTCTCCCGCCATAGCTGCTCGCCCCATAGCCGCCGCCATATCCGCCGCCGCCATATCCGCCGCCGCCGTAGCCCCGGTTTCCGGATCCGCTTGAACCGTATCCGCTACTCCCGCCGAAGCGGCTTCCCGAGCTCCCCCCCCGACCGCCTCGCGACGATGATTCCGACCGTGACCGGCCTCGCGAGGAGGAGCGCGCGCTGCTTCGGTCCCCTCCTCCGCGCTGGTCCTGCTCGGCCAAGGCGCGGTCGGAACTGCCCCCCTTCCCGCCTCGACTTGAGGAGGATCGCTTGGAAGAGGATTTCGAGGCCGCCGGCGCCGAGGATTTTGAAGAAGCCGCCTTGGTCGAGGCGGCCTTACTCTTCCCGGATTCGCCGCCCGCCGCCGCGCCCCCACCCTTCCAACGGGGAACATACGGTTTGGGCGCGTTCGGATCCGCCGCCCCGGCCTGCTCAAAATTCTCCATCTTCTCGTCGATGTTGGAGTACAGGTCCTCATCCGACCAAGCCGACTCATCGAAGCCCTCGGATTCCTCCCATGCCCGCGCCCTCTCGTGGAGAGGAGCTCCCTCCTCCGCCGAGGGAGTCTCACTCGCGGACTCGGCGGCTGGCTCCGGGGCGGCGTTGGATTCGGTTTCGGTTCCCGTGGTTGTCGCGGCGGATTCTCCGGTGGAGCCCTCAACCTGGATGGGCCTGAGCACCGGGGGAAGCACGGAGGTTGTTCCCGCCACCGCGGCGGCAACCGACCGCGCCTCATCCTCGCCGCTCACCCGAAAGTCAATCTTGCGGATTTCGGCGGCTCGAATGTCCACGGCGCGACCCGCGCGGCGCACGGTGAACCTCCCTCGGTCGCCGCTGTAGGATTGCACCTCGACATTCGAGTACACGCTTTCATCCGGCAGCGTAATGGTCGCGAGCGAGGAGTCAAAACGGATCTCCTCCACCTCTCCCGCGCGGATTTCCACGCGCTTCTCGCCGCGTTCCACGGTGAACAGGTTCCGTCGTCCATCAAAGGACAGAACCGTCATGGAAGAGAAGGATTCGTCAGTCTTGAGCGTAATCACATCCCCGAATGAGGGGGCCGCCACGCCAAGGAAAAGGACTAGGATAAAGGCCAGACCGGAATAGACCGTGCGCTCGAACATGCCGTTCATCCTTTCGCGGTTGGAATCTCTGGATCTCGCGGGTGGGGATCTCCCCTGATCTCCCCCGTTGGGACACACACTTCCCCTTACCCTCATATTACGGCTGTTAACCCGGAAAGTCACGTCGCAAAGGGGGCCTGGGGAAAAAAGAAGAGGGCCGACCTTGCGGCCGGCCCCACTTGGGTGAATCCTGACTGGTCTCGCCGCTTGCGCGACGGGATCAGAAATGGAATGTCGCGGTTACCGTGTTGGTGACATCGCCATCGCCAAGAAAGCGATACTGGAAGCCATAGTCCACGGTCAAATTCTGGCAGATGTTCAGACCCAAGCCGGTCGAGACAGCGTGATAATCAAGGCTGTCGTTCAGATTGGCCGCCAGGATCGGATCCTTGAAATCATAGGTGTTGTCCCGGTAGAGATAACCCACCCGCCCGGTCAGCCAGTCGCAGCATTTCTGCTCGATGCCCGCGCGCACGGTCCAGGACTGGCCATCCTCGTCCGCCGGGACCAGGTTCGCGACGGGCACGTTCGCCAAGCGGATGTTCGAGTCCAGATCGTAGCTCACGTAGTCCACCGAGGAGGTCAAGCGGGTGCGCTCAAACACCTGCCACGCGCCGCCGAGTTCCACTCCCCAACTCTCGCGGTCCCCGTTCTGCGGACCAATAATGATAATGTCGGACTCCGGGTCGCCGCTTGCGTAGAACCCCGAAAGGCCGAGGGCCGTGCAGGCGCTCGGACGGCACTGGAGACCGAGAGTGTGACGGTAGCCGTCATCCATCTCGTAGTCCCCCCAGCGACCATCGACTTCGTCCTGAACCCAGGTGAACGAATAGCCGAGGCTCATGCAGGGGTTGAGGCGCAGACCATAGGCGAAGTTGTAGAGTTCGCGGTCCACTTCGGTGTCTTGAAGGTCGGATGTCTCGCCCTCGGAGGCCGAGTACCCGAATCCCACGGTTCCGCCCATCCGGATCGGCAGCGCGATGCGCAATGTCCCGACATCGTAATCCCGGCCGATCGCGTTGGTGAAGGGAAACTCATCGCCGTTGATCTCATCCCTTGAATAGGTGAACGAGGCTCCGCAATGGTCGATGAAGCCCAGCCCGGCCGGGTTCCCGAAAACGCTCGCCAGATCATCCGCCGTGGCGATGTTACTGCCGCCCAACGCCAAGCTGCGGGCATCCAGCGGCAGGTCGAAATACCTCTGCTGGGCGTCCTGAATGAGGAACTCCTCCACATCATCCGCATAGGCGCCGCCGCTCATCGCGCAGAGGGCCAACGCCAGAATCCAGGGCCAGGGGCGGCCCCCACTGATGGAATGCATCGGTTTCATGTCGCTACAGCTCCTTTCGGCGTCTCGCAACCGTTACTTCTCAACCGTTGAAATCAGGCTCGACAGCGCGTCGCCGCCATAGCCCTTCACGGACACAAACTCATCATCGCTCTTGGGATTCCAGAGCAATATCCCCTGAACGGCATGGAGGTCGCCCGCCAGGGGAACCACCACCGCGCGGAAGGAAACCTCCTCGCCATCCGCGGTGCGCGCGGCGACTGCATCCGGGAAGCGGACAAACAGCGCCTTGTCCGAATTCCGCGCCTCGCGCCAGGAGGTGGAAGAAACCGCCTCGCGGGAACCGCTGCACGATTCAACCAGCGCGATCACTTTGGCCGCGAGCGCCTCCCTTGTCTCATTGGAAATCGTCAGGCGCTTGCCGTTGTGGCGGACCAGCGTGGCCCGCGCCGAGGACTCATCCTCGCCCGCGCCGGCCGCTGAGGCGCTTTCCGAGGCCGGGGCTTGGTCCTCCTCCACGGTCGGCTTGGGGGAGCGGACAGCGCGCTCGATGGCCGCCTCCAGCTCGGCCGCTTCATCCTCATCCTTGAGGATCAGCTCGGCGCCGCGCTCGATGGGCGGCGGCGCCGTGCTCGAACCGCCGCGCTCCAGATCGACGAAGATGTCGAAGAAGGATTCCAGGGCCTCATTGTTGATCGGCTGGGCGTCACCCACCGCGTAAATGCGACCCATGCCGTCCAGGATGTGCCAGCCGTTGCCGGTCGGAGTGATTTCCAGGTCACGCGCCAAGTCTCTTCCGAGGAACGGATTCTCGAAGAACAGGTCAAACGCCACCTGGGCGAGCGACCCGAAGCCGTGGACCAAACCGAAACCATCCAGGACAATGTAGCCGGCCTGATCCGGAGCGATCTCCATCGCGCGGGCGATATCGAACCCGAATCCCGCTTGGCCGAAATGAGGCGCGAGGCCGAAATTCCAAATCCCCCCGAGGCCGTCGAGGATGTATTCACCCACCTCGGTCCTCAGGGCGATGCTCTTGTCGATGATGAAATCGGTGATGAACTCCAAATCACGGGCCACATCGAACGGGTGATACATGGTCCCGAAGAAGGTCTGCCCGATGAATCGAGCGTCCCCATACAGGTCCACCGTTCCAAAACCGGAGAGGACATACACGCCGTCGCCGGTGGTGGTCAGCTCCACATCACGGGCGATCTTGCAGCCATAGTCCCGCCCGATGAAACCGGGATCGATCGTGCCGCGCGGGTACAGGTAACCGCGCTCCTCGAGGATGATGTTCCCCGCGCCGTTATCCGTGCACGCAAAGGCGATCGCGCAGGGTGGATCCAGGTTGAGGTTGATGATCGGGGCGGGGTTCCCGGTGTTAAAGACCTCGCCGAAGATGTCCAGGACCTTGAAGCCGCCGCGCACCTCGCACTCGTCGGGCACGCCATTCTGGTTGACATCCTCGCTGATGCCGTCCGCGATGTCGCAGGAATCCGGACGCCCGTTGGAGTTACAGTCTGTCGCCTGTCCGCAGGCGTCGCGGATCGAATCGCCGATGATCTGGCCGAAGTCCACTCCGGGGTCTGTGGATTGGAAGGTGACTCCGCGGGTTCCATCCGCCAGGGCTTGCGCGAGGGTGATCACGCAAGAGTCCGCGCCCGTGCCCGTGATGGGCGACACAATCACCAGATTGTTGTTGGCGATCGCGATGGCGTTGGTGATCGCGTCCCGATCCGTGCCGGGGTCATCGCAGGGGTCGCCGCTGCAAGGGCCCTCGTCGCTGATCGGAATAATCAGGCGGACATTACCGGGGGTCCACGGGAAGTTCTGAGCCACCACCGCGGTGGCGTTGGCCCAGTCCTCCGACTGAATAATCACGGACCCGCAGCTGGAACTGCCGGGGACCGCGCCGCCAAGGAGGTTCGCCACGTTATCGGTCAAGCATCCGAAGTCCCCTCCGGGAGTCTCCGTGATCCCAAGGAACGAGGGGGTCACCGTGATCCCTTGAACCGCGAGGTCGGCCACCACCTGCTGGATGCTGCTGCACAATCCCGCCGCCTCATCAAACATCGAGCCGGAGGTGTCCATGATGAACACCAAGTCCACCGGCGGGCAGGTCTCCTGATCGTCGGGGATCCCGTTGTTATTGCAGTCGGTGGCGCTCCCGATCCAGGTCTTGGTCACCAAGTTCGAGAAGATTCGGGTTCCGGAGGCGTCCACAATGTAAGCCTGGATCTGGTCAGTCCCGGTTCCCCCATCGCCCAAATAAGTGGTCGAGGCTTGCAGATTCTGATCCAGCGGCTCCACATAGGTCTCGCCCGCGTTCGGTCCCGAGAGGATCTCGAAGGTCACCGGCTGAATCTGCGCTCCCCCCTTGGTCATCTCCGCGATTCGACTGACCGTGGCCGTGACCGTGTGAGTGGTGCCGATTGGGTTGACCGCCGTGAGCGGGGAAAGGGTGATCAATGTCACTCCGGGCGGGGTCGCGAAGCCGCCGCAAATCCGAACCACGCTGTTCTCGGAGGAGGTCGTGCCATCCGCAAACCGGACTCCATCCTGGGTCAGGTACAGGCAGCCGTCCGGCCCGACCTGGGAAAGGTCCCCGCGGAAGCCGCCGCTCGCGAACAGGGACACCGTGGGGGTCTGAGTGAAGTCATCCCCCGGAAAATCGATCCGGCTGATGGTTCCGTCCAGATTGTTGGTCAGTACGAAACGAGGAGAGGTCGCGCGGAAAGCGATCCCATCCGGCTCGGAGGGCAGCGGCACATGCTGCACCAGGTTTCCGTTCCGGTCCACGATCGTCAGGCGAAACACCGGGGAGCGATTCGCCAGGAACAGGAATTGACCGGTCGGATCGAAGAATAGGCCATCCACGAAGCCCACTTCGGCCGCGTTGAGCGTGGCGAAGTTCCGCGAGGTGGTGAGCGCGGGGTTGACCGCCTCGATCAAGTTCGAGGAGCTGCCCACATACACGAGCTCCCCGGTGAGCGGGTCGGGTGTGATTCCCAAGGCGTTTCCAGCCGGACCGAACGGTCCGGAGATCACCACGCCCGTGTCGGCGTTCAGCCGCACCACGCCGCCGCTGGTGTTTGTGTAAAGAGAGCCATTGGGATGGTTAGTCAGGCCGCACCCCGCGTTGCTCGGAAGGTCCGCCACCTGGGGGTGGATGTTGGAGCCACTCATGGGAACGGTGGTTTGTGCGTCAAAGCGACGAAGGGAGCCGCCGCTGAAGGCGCAGGGCGAGACCAGCACATCGCCGTCGGGAGCGAACGCCACTCCACCCATGAATCCGGCGGAGACCGCGTACACCTCTTGGGTGAAGCCCGGTTGAATGAACGTGTAGGGTTGCGCATCCACGACCACGGGGGCCAACACCATGAACCCAATAACCACGAACAGTCCCGCGAAGAGCTGCTTCCCCCTGCTGCATTCACCTTGAGTCATGTTCATCCTCCTCTATCGTCTGACACGGCCGGCGGCGCGAATAAGAAACGGCCACCCATCGGAGCCACGCCGGACAGTCGGGGAGCCGCCTGTGTGAACGGGTTTCGGCGCGTGGACCAGAAGATCGAAATCTCGACCTTCAAGCGCGGATTTCCTTCCGCGCCGAGAGGCGCCGACTCAAACCTGTCCCATAGTGACGTGGCGCTTGAGCAGAAACGGCAAACGAGGCGGAAACAAACCGCCCAGAGGTGGGTGGGGAACTGGCCTCTCCCCCAACTGCGACACTTTCAGCACGGGCATCCCCGTGGCAAACGCAACAACCCAATCACCCGACCTTGCAAACGCAAATTCAAGCGGTCAACGATACCTTTTCGGGGGGGGTATCGTCAAGTAGACAATTGATCCTTAGCGCGAAAAAAAGGGATGAATTCCTTGGGGATTCTTAGGGGTGGAGTTCAATGTGTGAATCATAGCTAATGGACAGGCATCAGGGACTCGAGAGCCCCTCGCTCAGGGGGGGCTCGGCCACTCCGGGGCTCTCCGGAATCCACACCACCATCTCCCCCGGCTCACGGTTATCCCAGAAGCAATAAGGGATCGCACGAAGATAGGTTTGGTGTGTTTGGCCCGCTGACTGGTACAATTGCGCCCAATCACGGCTAGCCTTGCGCGCCCAGGCGCGGCCAGTCAAAACCTGGATTCCACCTAGGAGGTTCGGCTCGAATCGAGTGGTGAGGACCGAATCCCTCGGTAAGAACAGGCTTCGCACCCCGCCCCCATGATCCACCCCCTCCAGGCAGTACACCAAAGGCCCGCGCATAAGCGCGACCTTCCCCCGGTTCTCCGTGACCCGAGGATCCGCCTCCATCCGTTCGATCTCCATTGGGAAGCGAATCGCCACGCGATCTCCCGCCCTCCACTCGCGCTCAATTTTCCAGTATCCCCGCTCCAAGTCGGGTCGCTTTGGTTGGGGTTTGCCGTTCAGCCAAAGTCGTGGCTCATGGGCCCATGTGGGAATTCGCAGGTTGAGACTGAAGGTCCCCCCCGGCGTTTCCAGGAAGGTGAATTGGATGTCCCCCGACCAGGGGAAGGTCGTGTCTTGACGGAGACGCACGGTTCCCGAGGCCACTCGCGCTTCGACCGTGCCGGCGGCATAGAGATTGACCCACAGGGCATCGTCGCTTTCGCCATAGAGGTAACCGCCGATGGTCGGGAGAAAGCGGGCCACATTGGGAGGGCAGCAGGCGCAATCATACCAAGGTTTGCGGTGGTGTTTTCCCCGACTCGCGAGCGGGTTTTCGTAGAAGAACTTGTCCCCTTCCAGGGACACGCCCGACAGGAGCCCGTTGTACGCCACCCGTTCCAGCACATCGGCGAAGCGGCTTTCCCCGTGAAGGAGCAGCATGCGGTGGTTCCAAAAGGCCATCCCAATGGAGGCGCAGGTCTCGCAATAGGCGCTGTCGTTGGGGAGATCGTAGTCGGCGGAAAAGCCCTCGTTCTCGCGCTTGGAGCCGATCCCCCCGGTCAGGTACATGCGCCGCTCGGTGACACTCCGCCAGACCCGCTCCAACGCCGGAAGGTATGTCCGCTGCCCAGTAAGGGCTGTCCAATCTGCGGCGGCGGTGTAGAGGTACATGGCCCGAACGGCGTGCCCCACGATATCGGTGTGCTCCACAAGCGGCGCATGCGCTTGGAAGTGCTCCTGCTCGGGTTTGCGCTCCTGCCCACGGGCATGGAGGAAGAACCCGGCCAGGTCCCGATAGCGAGTCTCGCCGGTGGCCTCAAAGAGTTTGAGAAGCGCGATTTCCAGCTCTTCATGCCCCGGAAACCCGTAGCGTTTTCCCTCCCCGAAAATCGAGTCGATGTGGTCGGCGAGACGGATCGCGACCTCCAGAAACTTCCGTGACCCCGTGGCGCTCCAGTGCGCGACAGCCGCCTCGATCAGATGCCCGGCGCAATAGAGCTCGTGTTTGACAGGAAGATCGGTCCAGCGCTTATCCGGTTCGACCAGCGTGTAGTAGGTGTTCAGATACCCGTCGCTTTGCTGGGCGGCGGCGATCAGGTCGATCACCTCGTCGGCCTTCCCGCGGATCCCCTCATCCCGCGAAATCGCCACCGCGTAGGCGGCCCCTTCGAGCAGCTTGTAGACATCCGAGTCGTTGAAATAGATCCCCTCGAACTTACCTTCCATTCGCTTGGCGGCCTTGGCGAAATTGGAGATGCGTCCGGTCTCCTCGCAGAGCTTGAAGTTGTGCGGGATGGTCTGGGTCCGGTTGGCTTCGATCCGGGGTTTCCAGAAAGAATCCTCCACCGTGACCCGGGTGAACGGCACCGCGCGCATGGCGGGAACGAAGGGGGTCTCTGTTGGGCTTGAAACGATCGCGCTCATGGTGAGCAGGGCAGGCCAAAGGGCGTTCATGGCAACCTCCGGGAAGGGGATGATACGACAAGTGCAATTGTTCTAGAACTCAGTCACGACCTTGAACACTGGCTTCCCTCTCTTCCATTCTCTGCGCCGTTCTTCCACGATTCAACCTGTTGACCCACGAACTTGGAGGACCCATCCCATGACTCCACTCGCCTTCCTCTTCGCCCTGCTCCTGGCCGCCCCATCCGAACTCGAACCTCGCCTCGCCAACCTCCGCGCTCAGGCGGAACGCCTGGAACTTTTCACGGTTGGGGATGCCCTTCATGCCGAAAAAGAGCGCCGCCTTTCGGAAATCGCCGCGCGGATTGCCGAAGAAGCCACCGGCACGGAGTCGATCAAGGCCCTATACGAATCCATCGACGCCACCCGAGAATGGCTGCTGGCCAACGCCGCCGACCCGCCCGCGCTCCAGCCGGGCACGGTCCGGGAGTCCGAGGACTCCTGGCGGATTGAGAATCCGGGCCTATCTGCCACCCTCGCCAAGAAAGACCTGTCCTTGGTGTTTGAAACCCCGGGCGCGCGCTGGGAAATGGAACCCTGCGGCCACGGCGACTTGGAGACATCCGGCAAGACCCTCAGCCTGTTCGAGGCCCGCGAACGAACCATCGAGCCGTTCCGGGCCGGTCCGAGCCTCGGCGTGCTGATCACCCTCAAGGATTTTGCCGAGGCCGAGGGCCTGGAGCTTTATCTCGGGGTCCACCTCTCCGGATCGGAGGCTCTTTTCGAGGTGGCCGCGCGCGAGGGGCCGGTCGGCGTGGGCGCGCTCCATTGGCCCAAGGCGATCCGCTTCGATTCACGTAAGGCCGACGATTACTCGGTGATTCCGTATATGCAGGGGATGCTCCTTCCCGCGAACTGGCCCAAGGAGTTTATTCGCGAGCGAAAACTCTGCCACACGCGCTACCTCTACATGCCCTGGTTCGGCCAGGTTCGTGAGGGCAAGGGATACCAGGCCATCTTCGAGACCGGCTTCGATGGCGGCGGGAGCATCATCCATCCCGCAAGCGGACCGACCACCCTGCGGCCGATGTGGTTCTCCAGCCTGGGCGAACTGCGCTACCCCAGACGGGTCCGATATGTTTTCGACGATAACGCGGGGTATGTCTCCATGGCCAAGCGCTACCGGCGCTTCGCGCGCGAAACCGGCCACTTCGTTTCCCTCCGCGAAAAGCTCGCTCGAACCCCCGCGCTCTCCAAGGTAATCGGCAGACCGGTGATCCACATGGGCTCGCTCTATCACATGGCCAAGACTTCCAAGTATTACAGCGCCGAAAATGTGGAGGGGAATCACGGTTTCACCTCCCTCTCCGACCTTGCAGCATCCCTGCGCAAGCTCAAGGAGCGGGAGATTGAGGAGGCTTATGTCCACCTCGACGGATGGGGCTTCCGGGGCTATGACAGCGCCCATCCCGACCCGCTCCCGCCGGGGGAGGAGCAGGGCGGCTGGCAGGGACTCCGAGACTTTGCCGCGACATGCAAGGAAATCGGTTACCTCTTCGCCGTTCACGACAACTACCGCGATTTCTATGAGAACTCCGTGTCCTTCGATCCGAGGCTCGCGCTCATGCGCCAAAACGGAGAGCATCCCAAGGATTCCACCTGGTGCGGGGGACCGCAGCTCTTCCTCTCCGCCCGTTTCGCGCCGGAGTATGTCCGCCGGAACTATGATCTTTTCGCCGAAAATGGGGTCGAACTGGGGGGAGCTTACCTGGATGTCTTCGCGGTCGCCGACCTTGATGAGAGCTTCCAACCGGCGCACCCGATGAGCCGTGAAGACTGCGCTCGTTACCGCATGGACTCCATCGAACTCTTGAGATCGCGCGGGTTTGTCATGAGCTCCGAGGAGCCGGTGGACTTCGCCGTGCCCTTCCTCGACTTGGTCCACCACGGCCCCTATCCCACTTACCCAAATCTGGGCGGAGGAGATGCGGCGGGCCTCCCCGTTCCGCTCTTCAACCTGGTTTATCACGATTCCATCCTGCTGCCGTGGGAAATGGGCGAGGATGGCGGATGGGGAATTCCCAAGGGGGACTCGGGGCGGATGCATTGCCTGCTCAACGCGGGCCTTCCCTATCTTTCGCCCGGCGGATCGGACGAACACCTCGCCCAAGCGAGGCTGGCGTGTCAACTGGCGGAAAGGTTGGCCTTTGAAGAGATGGTTAACCACGAATTCCTGGAGGAGGGCAAGCGACGGCAGCGGACAACCTACTCGGATGGCGTCCAAATCACCGTGGATTTCGACAAGGGAACCTTCCAGGTGGAGCCACCCCTGTGAGGGGAGAGTGACCGCCATCCGTTGACCCCCTCCTAACCTCCCCCTTGAAAGGGGGAGGAAAAGTGGCGCCCCTCCCGCACGCGGGAGGGGTTGGGGGAGGGTGAGTTCCACCTACCCAACCTCCCCGGCATGAAGCAAAATCTCCCCGCGCCCCCTTTTTTGGGGCGTCTTATTTCATCTCACCCCCGGAGGTTTGTCATGGTTCACGTTGCCCGGATGCCCGCCCTGGCACTCATCCTCATCACCTTTGTTTCCGCGGCTCATGGAGAGAGCTCGGCGCTTAAGAAACTCGGACTTCCCCCGGAGACCCGCGCGCTGCTGATTCACGCCGATGATGTCGGCATGAACTGGGCCGCGCATGAGGCCACCGTGCGCTCCATCAAGGAAGGCTCGGTGACCTGCGGCTCGGCGATGGTTCCGTGCTCCTGGTTTCCGGCCACCGCCAAGGCCTGCAAGGAAGACCCGACCCTGGATATCGGCCTGCATCTCACCCTCACCAGCGAATGGGGTCTCTACCGCTGGGGTCCGGTCGCCGGACGCAGTGTGGTTCCGCTCCTGGTGGATGAGGAGGGCTACATGTGGCGGGATGTCCTCCCCGTGTACAAATCGGTTGGGGGGAAAATCGATCAGGTCGCGACCGAAATCCAGGCGCAAATCGATCTCTCACGCAAGCTCGGACTCGAGCCGACCCATCTCGATTCCCACATGGGCACGCTGTACTACAACGAAGGCTACTTCAAGACGGTCTGTAATCTGGCCCTTGAGAATGATGTTCCTTTCATGACTTTCGCGTACAACGAGGAATTGATGAACGCTCAGGAAACACCCCTGCGCTACATGACAAAGGAACTCACCGACAAGCTGGAGGACGCCGGGTTCCCCATGCTGGATGCCCTGATCAAGGATGAGCAGGTGGGCGACACCTACGAGCAGGGGCTTAAGAACTACACGGAAATCATCTCGAGCCTCAAGCCGGGCGTCACCCTGATCATCCTCCACCTCGGGGTGGATGGGCCGGAACTCAAAAACACCACCAGCCGCCACTGGGCGCGTGACCAGCAGTTCCGGATCTTCACCGACCCCAAAATGGCCGAGCACCTCAAGAAGGAAAACATCCACCTTCTGGGGTGGCGGGAACTCAAGGAGAAGATCTGGGACAAGCGGGACAAATCGGTAAAGAAGCTGTTCTGAGACCCGGGGTCCGCGCGCTACTCCCCCTCGGGCAGCGGTTTGTGCTCCGGGGGGAGCGCCTCGGCCATTCGGTTGTGCACCAGTTTGGAGAGTTCCTCGGTGCTGAGGGCATCCACTTGCTCGGCGGGAATCGGGTCGAGGACGGTCACGCTCATCCGCCCAACCGGGTTGAGCAGCGCGCTGTGGCGCTGCAGGATCTGGTATGTCCCGGTGATGACAATCGGTTGGATCGGGACCCTGGCGCGCTTGGCGATGCTGAAAGCCCCCCCCAGAAAGGGGTTGAGATGCCCGGTGAGCGAGCGCTCTCCCTCAGGGAAGATCAGTAGCGAAATCCCCTCCTCCAGCCGTTTGACCGATTGCTTCACCATCGCGAGGATGTCCTTGGGGCTTTCACGGTCCAGGAAGATGGTCCGGCACAGGATCATGTTGAGTCCCAGCGCGGGGATCCGGGTGTTGCTGCGCTTCGATATCCAGTGGAAACGGCTGTTCAGGCAGAACAGGACAAAGATGTCGAAGGTCGAAAGATGGTTTGCCACATACAGGGTGGGGCGACTCCAGTCCAGTCTTTCCTTGCCGCGAATCGTGAGCCTCCAGAACGGATTGCCCAACAGATAGGTTCGCGCCCAGATCCAGTTCACCCCATGGAGCCAGAGGCGGGAAGGGTCCCACCACGCGCTCAGCGCCCAGGTCACGAGAGTCAGCGTAATCAAGAAAACGGAGGTCACCGTGAAGTAGACCCAGTAATAAGCGCTGAAGATCAAGCGGACTAGGAACATGGCGGAAGTCTGCCTCAGGGCCGTTTTCCGGTCCAGAGGCCCATGCGCGTGGCGCGAACAAAAAGAGCAATTTCCAGAAAGTTCAACTTCAGGGTTTTCTCGGGACCGCCGATAAGATAGACTGATTTTGTGTGAGAGGGTTTTGGTTTGTTTGTCGATGATCGCCAGGCAGAGGTGTTTCACAGTGGGGTCAACGCGTTCTTGAGGGGGAATGCACGATGAGTGACATTCGAGGGGTGTCGGGTGTCAACCCGGCCGATTTTTCAGCGCCTAGCATTCGGCGAGTGGGACGAACGGCGCCCGCCGAGCACATCCAGGATTCGGTTGAAATCTCCAGCGCTTCGGCGCGCGCCTCCGAGGTGGCGGCCTACGCCGACCTCGCCAAAGCCGCGCCCGACATCCGCGCGGAGGTGGTCGAGCTCGCCCGCAAGCGGGTGGAGTCCGGGGCCTATCTGGCCTCCGATGTCACCGCCGCCGTGGCGCGCAAGATCGCCGAGTCGCTTTAGCGGTGGTCCTTGCCGGCGGTTTCAATCGGCTCCGGAAAGGCGCCATGCCGGCGCCGCTTCTGCTCGCTGCGGCCTTCAGCCTGTTGTCGCCAGTCGGGCCATCCGCGGTAGCCTCGATCGGCCAAGCGGGTTTTGCCGGGGACAAGGCCGGTTTGGTGGCCCTGACCACAACCGTTGGGACAAACACCTCCGTCTGCTCTTCCTCCGATACCGTGACAGTCTCCCCAAGCTCCGCGGTCACGCTCTGCTATACGATCTCGAACCTGTCACCGGATGTGACCTATGAGGTGCACAGTTTGTCCGACAGTGTGTTAGGGGATATCTTGGTCGATTTCCCGTATGCCCTGGCTCCCGCGGCCACGGCCTATATCACGCAGACCTACACGGCTTGGGGAAGCGTCGTTCATGACTCAACCTGGACTGTTGTCGATCTCGACACCGGGAACATGGAAATGGCTCAGGACTCGGCCACGGTGCAAGTGAGTGACGCGATCGAGGTGGAAGTGGGTGTCGGCGCGGACTCGTCTGTCTGCTCCGGCAGCGAGGAAATCTCGGTTCCCAAAGGTCTGAAAGTCCACTTCTGTTACAGCGTCAGGAATGCCTCCAATATCACCTTCGAACTCCACACGCTGATCTCTGATGAAGGTGGGACAATCCTCCAGAACTTCCCTTACCTGCTCGCCCCAGCTTCCATGGCGTTCATCACGCACGAGTACACCGCCAACAGCAGCATGGTCAATCACGCCACTTGGACAGTCGAGGACACGGACACGGGAAGGCTCTTTTCATCCGTCGATTCCGCCACGGTTACCGTGTTCAATCCAGTGGAGATCGAGGCCACCGTCGGCGCCCTTTCAAACTCATGCGCTCTCACCAAATCAGTGACTGTCACCGAGGGCGCCCCCGTCTATTTCTGCTTCTCCATCCGGAACCTTTCGCCCCTCACCTTTGAGCAACACACCCTGGACACCAGCCACACCGGTAATGTGCTCGCCAACTTCCCGTACAGTCTGGCCCCTGGCGCTGTCGCGTTCATCACCCAGGAGCTCGTCACCTCTGCGAGTGTCGTGAACGTTGCCACCTGGACTGTGTCAACGAATTCCGGGTATGTCGCTTACGCCACGGATTCAGCCTCGGTTAATGTGATCACATTCACTCCCACGCCGACACTCACACTAACGCCGAGTGATACGCCTACCCCAAGCAGCACGTTAACGGACACTCCGACATCAACACCGACCCCCACCAGCACGTTGACGGACACTCAGACCTCAACGCCAACCCCCACCAGCACGTTGACGGACACCCAGACCGCAACGCCAACCCCCAGCAACACGGTAACGAATACCCCTACATTGGAATCAACCGCCACCGATACGCCGACCTTGGAGCCGACTTTCACCGCAACGGTCACCTCATCCAAGACCGAAGCTTTCACTTCGACGGCAACGGCCACCGAAACCGCTCCGCCCACCGAAACCCCCACAAGCACGAGGACCGCCACCCCCACGGCGACCCGGACCGAAGCGGCGACTCCGACTTGGACACGGGATTACGACATCGCGCCGCCGACCGTCGATGGCCGGATCAACGCCCTCGACCTGATCGAATGGCTCAAGCTCCTGAACGGCGACCCCTCACGCTCCGACACGCTCTTCGATTTCGCGAGGTTTTGGGAATAGCGGGAAAGTATTCCCCTCATGGGGCTTGGCTTTCCCACTCCGCTTGCCAGATCGGCGGGATGGTGGCGATGCAGACATCGTCATTTCCCAAGAGGCCCGAGGCGAAAACCACCTGTTCTCCCTTGCGGTCCCAGCCCACATGGGGGTGAGTCACCTCCACTCGCCCATACTCACGGTGCCCCTGGGTGAGGATATAGGTTCGCGTGCTCTTGGCGTGAATCAGGCCGATGTCCCCATGCCAATTGTCGGCCACCACCCAGCGACCGTTCTCATGCCCGGCGGCGTGCCACCAATTGAACCGCGCAAGCTCCTCTGAGGAGGCCTCCGGCCACCAGTTTCCCTTACCAAGGATCCGAACCACGCGGTTCTTGAAGTCGAGGACCTTCACATCGGCATCCTCCGTGGGTTGCGGGTGGAAGCCTCCGCAAAAAGTGAGCGTGTCGTCGATCCACCAGCAGTGGTGTGTGCAGAACTCCCCTTCCACAAACTTGTGGTCATAGACTGTTTCCTTGGTGCGCACATCCTTGATCGTGGTCCAGGATGCCAGCGACTTGTAGCTCAGGAGGTTCGGGTTGGTCAGGCTGAACATGACATGCCCGGCGTATTGCGCGCCGGGAAGCCGCGCAATCTCGTCAATGCTTCCATCCCGGATGCCGATTGAGATCACTACCGCTTCCTCTCCCGGGTTTGAGGACCCCCTTCCGCCGACCCCAAGGCCGAGACAGGCTCCCTCACTGTTCTCTGTCAGATAGGCGTTCGGACGGGCGTAGTCCCCCTCCAGAGCGCAGATCACCCGTTCCCGGGCGCGCACTCTTGAGGGTGAGGCGGAGGGGTTGCTCGAAGGGGAGATCTCCAAATCCACCTCCACGACCTGATTTCCGCGAATCGCGTAAAAACTGTTCCTGGATTTCGCGCAGGTGGCGTACCCATATCCCCCTTGCGGATGTTTCAAACGAACCAGTTCCCCGGTGGCGGTAAGATAGGCCATCAGCCCCCCGTTCTCGCGCGAAGAGGTGAACAGGATCGCGGAACTGTCCGCCAGCCAGGAGCGCTGCTCGTAATACAGGTTCACATCCCCCGCCGGGTGGGTGGTCAAAAAGGTGAGCTCGGCGCCGGTTTCCGGATCGGTCTGTTTACGGTGCTCGCATGGGAGCACTTCCAGATCGAAGAGAGGGGCCTCCGCGATGGCCCGGATGGGCGCGGACAGAATCAGGATCAGCAGGATTGTCGGCAGGTTTGTTTTCAATGGATTCTTATTCCTCCTGTTGGGATACTCCGCTGCTTTTCCTCCATTCCTCCTGGAAATGGAAGAGGTCCAGGAAGTCCACCGTTCCGTCCCCGTTCAGATCGTGCGGATTGGGAGTCTCGGTCGGCGAAGGCGTCGCGGTCAGGGTCGGAGAAAGGCTTGGGGTGGGCGTGGCGGTGAGCGTGGGAGACAAGGTGGCCGTGAAGGTTCCGCTCGGGGTGACCGTGGGGATCGGAGTGCGAGTGACTGTCGGCGTGGGCGTGGCCACAATCTGGCCGTGAAAGTTGCGGACAAAATGAGTGAACGAAAAATCGAGCGTTTCCGGGACCATGTTATTGGGGAAGGGAAGCCAGCTCTGGATATCGTACTCGTCCGGTTTCCCACCCACCGCGCGGTACTCCCGTCCTTGTTGAAGCACGGAGTAGGTCCAGCTTGCGTCGCTGGAGTAGGGCGTGTGGTCGGAGGCCCAGTAGATCAGGCTGAATGGGAGTCCCAGTCCCCGGCAAAACAGCTCCAATTGCTTCACCTCGCTCCAGTTCCCATCGTGATTGAAGCGAATCCAATCCGGATCGAGGCAAAAGAAATCGAGGCCGCGCACATTCAATTCCGCGAGCCGCGCGTTCAGATCGAGGATCCAGTTCTTCAGGTCGTCGAGCGGGATCGCTGGGTAAGGCTCGATGCTCCCGATCGCGGTTTCCGGGTATTTCTCGCGGACCATCCGAATCCACTCGGCGGTCTGGTTCACCGCGAAGGCATAGTCTCCATACCCGTTGGCGAGCACATTGATGAGTGGCTCATCCATCGAGAAGGCGTCAATCCGCGCGCCCAGTGAAAGGAACCGGTCGTACAAAGGACTGACCGCGTCAAAGCAGGCTTGAGCCGACTGGCACCATTCCTTGAGCGCCCCGGTCTCGATGAAGAGCTTCTTGTCCCATTCCTTAATGAGCGCGAACCACTCGGTGAGCTCCGCGTCCGAATACCGGTTGATGGCGTGGTCGTAATACCCGATGGCGTGAATGAGGTTGCGCGCCTCGACCCACTCGTCGGGATGTTCGAAAAGGTCGCGGAACGGCTCCTTGTTTACGCCGATGCCTGGCGGTGGAACAAGGCGGATAAGGGGAACCCCCGGGGGGAAGAGCGGTTCGGAACCCGCGAGGCTATCCGGGCTCGGGAGCAGGAGGGCGACCCACGCAAGGAGCGCCCTCCCGGCCCCGACTCGAATCAGCCTTGGACTGTTTCCCATGCCCCTGATCTTGCCGACTTGAGGACCGCGTCGCAAACCTGCTGGGTCTCGAGGGCGTCGCGGAAGGTCGGCGAGGCGGGCTTGCCCTGGGTGACCCCCGCGAGGAAATCGGCCACCTGATGGACAAAGCTGTGCTCGTAGCCGATCTGGAGTCCCGGGACCCACCATTTGCCCATATAGGGGTGGTCGCCATCGGTGACATGGATCGAGCGCCACCCGCGCACAATCCCCTGATCGCCATGGTCGAAGTACGAGAGACGGTGCAGGTCATGGAGGTCCCAGGCGATGGAGGCGTGCTCGCCGTTGATCTCGAAGGTGTAGAGCGCCTTGTGGCCGCGCGCGTAACGGGTGCTCTCGAAGGTCGCCAGCGAGCCGTTCTTGAAGCGCGCGAGAAACGCGCAAGCGTCATCAATGCCGACCTTCTCGACCTTGCCGGTGAGCGTGTGCATGCGCTCCTTGATGAAGGTCTCGGTCATGGCGGAGACCTTGTCCACTCCGCCGTTGAGCCAGATCGCGGTGTCGATGCAGTGCGCCAGCAGGTCGCCGGTCACCCCGCTACCCGCGGCGTTCACATCCAGCCTCCACAACCCGGTCCCCCCCTGAGGAAGGTCGCTGGAGATCGTCCAATCCTGCAGGAAGACCGCGCGGTAGTGGAAGATGCGCCCGAGTTTGCCCTCGTCGATGAGCTGCTTGGCGAGGGTCACCGCCGGTACGCGACGGTAGTTGTACCAGACCATGTTGGGGACCTTGGCGGCCTCGACCGCCTTGACCATGTCGATCCCCTCGGCGCTGTCGCGCGCAAGGGGTTTCTCGCACAGGATCATCTTCCCCGCCGCCGCCGCGGCCAGCGCGATCTCACGGTGGCTGTCGTTGGGGGTGCAGATGTCCACCAGGTCGATATCCTTGCGCTCGACCAGTTTGCGCCAGTCGGTCTCGGTCGATTCGAACCCCCACTGGGAGGCGAAGGCCTCGACCTTGTCCTTGCTCCGGGCGCAGGCCGCCTTCATGCGGATATCGTAACCGAGGTCGAAGAAATTCCCCACCTTGCGGTAGGCGTTGGAATGGGCGCGGCCCATGAAGCCGTACCCGATCACGGCGACATTCAAAGGTTTTTTGGACATGGATGAGGCCTCCGTTCAATGTGGGGTGGGGTTCACCTCCCCCTGAATGACATTGACTCCTACTAGTGGGGAGGGGATCCCGCTCTACTCTCTCCACCCGTGCGCGTCACGAACCGCCACCATCGCGGCCAGGATGCTGTTCCAGGTTTCCGGCTTCATCATCACGCTGTTCGGGAACATGCAGCCATCCCAGCACATGTGCTTGAACGCCTTGGTCGGATTGCCCTTTTCGTCGCGCAGCCAGAAGCCCGCGTGGCGGGCAATGTCGAGCTTCCCGTTTGGATCGTTCGGCAGGCAGTGTCTCCCGGTGCGGTCGTGGGAGCCGGAGCCGAACACCGTGGCGTCGTTCTGGGCCACATGGAAATCGATGGTCCAGGGGCGCAGCGCGGCGGTCAATTGGATCAGCGCCTCATCGATCTTGTCGTGGTCGTCCCAGGCGAAGTTGGTCGGCAGGATGGCATCCTCCGGGGCGTTGTAGCCCATCGTGTAGAGCAGCGTGTGCGCCATGTCGGCCTGGAACCCCAAAGTCTTGGGGCGATTCACCATCTCCAGGAGCTGCACCATGCGCCGCCAACTGTGCATCCCCCCCCAGCAGATTTCCCCCTCGGCGGCGAGGCGCTCGCCATGGTCCTCGGCGATGTCGCACGCCAGGGAAAAAGTCTCCGCGATCTTCCTTTGATTGCCCTCAGGGTCGGCGGACCAGTCGCCGGGGCCACAGGCGGAATCGATGCGAACCACGCCATAGGGACGAACCCCCAGCTCCCGGAGATTCTTGGCGATGGCGCAGCCTTTCCTCACTTGGGTCAGAAAGTTGGTCCGCCCCTCTCCGGTGTCCATCGCGGAACCTCCACCGGTGGGGGGCCAAACCGGGGCCACTACCGAGCCGATGGCCAGGTTCCTGGCGCGGACCTTGTCGGCCAAACGCTTGAGGTCATCGTCCGAGGAATCAATGCTGACATGCGGGTCGAACAGGAACAGGTCCACCCCCTCGAACCGAGCGCCGTTCACCTCCGCGGCGGCGGTGAGTTCCAGCATCGTGTCGAGGTCGATCGGCGGATCGGCCCCTTCTCCACCCTTCCCGACCACTCCGGGCCAGGCGGCGTTGTGCAGCTTGGGGAAATTGTTGGATGTCATGATGGTGAATCACCTCCTGGGGTGTCGACTTGAACCTACAGGAACTCCAAATCGTACTTTTTTCCCAGCGCGAATACAGCCTCTGTGCTCGGTGGACTGTCGGCGAAAAGTTCATGGGCCTCCACAAAAAACTGCTCGAAACCTCCGGGAGCCAGCGTGACCACCATACGGCCCTCCGTGGCGCCGACATTCTGAAACCGGTGGGGGATTTCCTTGGGAGCAAAAAGAATCGCTCCCGGCCCGGCGCGGATGACCTCATCCCCAACCTGGAACTCGAACTCCCCTTCCACCACGAAGAAAGTTTCATGTTCCCGATGGTGAACATGGGGAGGGGGACCGCATCCGGGCGGCGGCTGCAGTTCGATCACTGAAAGCGCCCCACCGGTTTGAGTTGAGGGGACCCGGATACGAATGTGGTCGCCGAAGGCGTGATAGATGGGGACGGAATCAGGGAGAGCTAGGAGGGGCTCAAGCATGGGGGATCCTTGCAGTCCGGCGGGAGCTATGCGCCAACCAAATCAGTCAACTCAATTCCAAAACGGGGCGCTTCCTCCGCCCTTAATCCCAACGCGAGAGTCACCTCCAGCGCTTTATCCGTTCCTTCGACCTCTTCGTATGCCTTAAGGATGACCATGGCGCGATCTTCCACGGGAAGTTCCCCCCATTCGCTCCAAATGACATAGAGGTGCACCGGGCCTCCTGGTCCTGTTTGTTCGATGATGATGGTCGGCTCGCGATCAGGCTTTCCCTCACGGAGCTCGCGAACAAGCAACACCCTCAGTCTCTCCAATGAAGGATCCATCTTACGTTCCTTGCGGATAACTCCCACTATCTCCTCCAAAGCAGCTCGCGTTTGGCCATGAACCAAGCTGCGGATTCCACCAGTCTCCTCACCTCGCCAGGCTCCGGAACCATTCGTCTGTAGCGCATCGGAACCCACCAATGATTGTACAAAGTTTCGGCATGCATCAGCAACTCAGTCTGAACATGTGGCTCCAGCGGACAGCCCTGCCTTCGCTTTTCCAAAATCAGCAATTCAGACCAAAAAAAAACGCTATGAATGGCTTCGCTTTTCCATTGGACCCGCAGCACCTTTGCGGTCAAGGTCGTGGCGTCCAGCTCGGGCCTCACTGGGTCCATAAATGAAGCGCCTCTGCAAATAAAGAAGGCATTCTTGAGGATCATCTCCGCCGAATACCCCGTGAGATAGATCCCGATCCATGAGTCCCCACGTCTGATTAGATTGAGGCCTTCATGGAACCGAGATATAGACGATCGGGCCAGGTCAAGCAGGGTCTCGGGTCTTGCCTCTAGTCTCGCCCGGATCGTCATTTCCTCGGACCTCCGCGAAGCTATCCAACCCTACGCCCCCACCTCCGGCGCTTGCGGATTCACCTCCGGCCCGAAGTACCGCAGCAGCACCAGCGGGCATTCCTTGGCTAGGTTTTCGACCGTGTAGCCCTCTTTGGCGCGCGCCTCGGTGATGAAGACCTCATCCTCGGTCATCTCGCCGAAACGGATCAGAGTCGGCGATTCGATGGGCATGTTGTTGAGCCGCCCGCGACCCTGCACCACGATCACCCCCGAGGCGCCGTTGTCCTTGATCGTCGCCTTGACCCCCGGCATGACAGTCAGCTCCTTCGAGGTGAACAGCTGTTCGCCGCGCACCTTGCCATAAACCACCCAGCGGTCGGTGTAACCCTCGCCGGAGCACCCCTTGTCGATGATCGGCTCGAGATAGTGGTTGTCCTTGAAACTCGGATCGACATTCGCCTCCCAATCGAGGGCATCCACGATGTAATCCAGGTCTTGGTGCTTGTCCTTGGGAAAGTCCTTCACCAAGAGCGACCAGGGCACCGCGCGCCCCTCGACCATGGATTGGTACATCCCGAAAACATCACTGCCCCACTGGGGTTCGTAAGTGCAGAGCGAACCCGGAGCGTGCAGGATGCAAGGGCCCACCAGCCATCCGGTCCCGGGCTTGAGGCGATAGGCCTTGGAGTAATCCAGAATCCCATTGTCTCCATCATTCCAGCGCTCCAGGCAGCGACGGATATCGGCCTTGGTGGTTCCCGGCTCCAGTCCGAAGAAGGTGTAGGGGAAGTTGTTCCCGACATTGTTCACCTGTGGCGGGAAATAGTACGACTCCGGCTTGCCTTCCTGGCCGACCAACGCGGCCTGTTCACGGCTCTGGTGCATGTGGTGGGGAATCGGCCCCATGTTGTCGAAGAACTTGCTGTAAACCGGCCACTTCTTGTACTTGTCCCAGATCGCCTTCCCGATCAGCTCCGCGCCCAGCGAGGCGACGGCGTCCTTGAGAGTGAAACGTTGCCCCTGGTGGACCGCGTAAGAAAGCCCTTCATCCGGCGGCGCGCCCTCATTGGCGGCGGGGGTGGTGGAGGCAAACCAGCGTTCATCAATCCCGCCTCGGTGAGTTCCGAGCGCGTAGTAATCATCCGGGTGCAGCTTGATGCGCTTTCCCGGCTGAAGGAACGATCGCGGCACCCAGTTGGGGGCCAAACGCAGGATGCCCTCGCCCGCTTCGAGCGCGGCCTTGGCGACTTGAGCGACTTCGTTTCCTTGAAGGGTTTTCATGGGAGTGATCCTTTTTGTGGGGTTTTGGCTCACCTGGCCGGTAGGGTCAAATCTTGCCCGACTCCCCCGGCGCGTTCAAGGTCCGCATGCGACCCGGTAATCCTTGACACCTGAAACCTCCCCCCCAACAATCGCCGAAATTTCATCACGCGCTGGGGGGCGCTTGCTCGGCCCCCATCTCAGAGGCGCTATCAAGGAGCGTTATCTCATGCGTTTTTCCATGATGAAGTCGGTTTTTCTCCTCGGACTTGCCCTCGCCGTTTCGGCCCATTCCGGCGACATCAAGGGCAAGGTGATCTTTGAGGGGACGCCTCCGCCGGAGCAGCCCATTCGCATGACCGGCGACCCCAAGTGCGAGATGATCCACAAGGGGGAGACCCTGATGACCACCAACTTCGTGGTCGGACCCGACAAGGGACTCCAGTGGGTCTTTGTGTATCTCAAGGAGGGGGTGTCCGGGGAGTTCCCGCCCCCCAAGGAGCCGGTGGTTCTGGATCAGGTCGGCTGCCACTATGTCCCGCACGTTTTCGGCATCCAGGTCGGCCAGCCGCTCACCTTGCGGAACAGCGACCCGCTGCTTCATAACGTTCACATCATTCCCAAGGAAAACAAGGAGGCCAACATCGGAATGCCGCTGGTGGGGGACCTCCCGCATGTGTTCGACAAACCCGAGGTCATGATCACCATTAAGTGCGACATTCACAACTGGATGTACGCCTTCGCGGGGGTTATGCCGCATCCCTTCTTCGCCACCACCGCCCCCGATGGAGCCTTCGAGATCAAGAATGTCCCCGCCGGGGACTACAAGATCGCCTTCTGGCACCGCCGCATGGCCGAGCAGGTCCTCGACATTCAAGTCGCGGAGGGCCCCATGGAACAGAATGTCACCTTCAATGAGTCCATGATCAAGGGAAGAAAGAAGAAGGCCGAATAGCGAATCTGGAAAAGTGACAGCAGCGGCGTGGCAATGCCTCAGAGCGAACCCGTGGAACGGGTGACACAGATCCAGCGCCGGCCGTTAGCCCGGCGCTTCCTCCGCCAATATCTCTTCTCCACCGACCACAAGACCATCGGGATCCAGTATGGCGTGACCGCCATGCTGTTTCTCCTGGTCGGATTCGGTCTGGTTCTTGTCATGCGCTGGGCGCTGGCCTATCCGGGATCGCCGTTGCCGGAGTGGGCCCAATCCTGGGTGGGTGACAAGAATCTCCAATCCGGGGCGCTCAAGCCCGAGTCTTACAACCAGTTCGGCGCGATGCATGGGACCATCATGGTGTTCTTGGGGATTGTCCCGCTGGCGGTCGGGGCGTTCGGGAATTACCTCGTGCCGCTCATGGTCGGCGCCCCCGACATGGCGTTCCCACGGCTGAACATGGCCAGTTACTGGGCCTTCCTCGCGGGTGGGGTGGTGATGCTCGCGAGTTTTTTCCTCCCGCTCGGGGCGGCCAACTCCGGGTGGACCGCTTACCCGCCGCTGGCCTCCCTCTCGCCCGGCTCGGGACAGACCTACTGGCTCGTTGGAATTGTCCTTCTTGCGACCTCTTCCCTGCTCGGTTCGATCAATTTCATCACCACGATCGTGCAGCTCCGCGCCAAGGGGCTCGCCTGGATGCGTCTGCCGTTCTTTGTCTGGGCCCAGCTGGTGACCGCCTTTCTGCTGCTGCTCGCCTTTCCCCCGCTGGTGGCCGCGGGGGTTCTCCAGCTCATGGACCGAGTGGCGGGAACCAGCTTCTTCTATCCGTCGGGCCTCTTCTTGGGCGCGGAGCAGCTCGCGGTCTCAGGCGGAGGCAGTCCGCTCCTGTGGCAGCATTTGTTCTGGTTCCTGGCGCACCCCGAGGTGTATGTCCTGATTCTCCCCGCGATGGGCATTGTGGCGGAGATCATCGCCAACAACACGCGCAAGCCGTTGTGGGGCTATCGCTCGATGGTCTTCGCGGCGCTGTTCCTCGGATTCATGTCCTTTATTGTCTGGGCGCACCACATGTACCTGACCGACATGGGGACCTCGATCAGCGCCTTCTTTCAGGCCACCACTCTGATCATCTCGATCCCCTCCGTGATCGTGGTCTCCGCCTTGGTGGTGAGCCTGTGGGGCGGTTCGATCCGCTTCAACACCCCGATGCTTTTCGCGCTGGCGTTTCTCCCGATGTTCGGTCTCGGCGGTCTCACCGGGCTGCCGCTCGCGCTGGCCGCCTCGGACATCCATCTGCACGACACCCTGTATGTCATCGGGCACTTTCATTACATCGTGGCGCCGGGAACCCTCTTCGCGCTTTTCGCGGGGGTGTATTACTGGTTTCCGAAGCTTTCCGGGCGGCGAATGAGCGAATGGCTGGGCATCCTCCATTTTGTCCCCTCCTTCGTGTTCATGAACGGCATCTTTTTCCCGATGCTGATCCAGGGCATGGGTGGAATCTCGCGCCGTCTCTATGATGGCGGGGCAAGCTATCAGCATGCCCAGCACCTGCTCGGCTGGAACGAATTCATGTCTCAGTCCGCGTGGTGGCTTGGCCTCGCGCAGATCCCATTCCTCCTCAACCTCGCATGGAGCCTGGTCGCGGGGAAGCGCGTCGCGGAGAACCCCTGGGGGGCGACCACCCTGGAATGGAGCGCGCCTTGGCCCCCGATTCACGGGAATTTTCCGGCCCCTCCGGTGGTCGAGAGGGGACCCTACGAGTATGGGGTCGGCGGGGATGCGGCGGCCTTCTCGCCGCAGGGTCTCGCGCCTGCTCCCCCACCTCAACCCTCCGCCGGCCTGACCCCACCCCAACCCTCCCCGCGAGGCGGGGAGGGAGCTATTTCCACTCCCCTCCCCGTGCACGGGGAGGGGTCTGGGGAGGGGGAGGAGCCGATCCCCCACACAGTCACCATTCGCCCCGACACCGGAACCACCAATCCCAAACTTGGGATCTGGCTCTTCCTTGCCTCGGAGATCATGCTCTTCGGCGCGCTGTTTTCATCGTATGTGCTCTTGCGGGTCAACGCGGGAGCGGAGTGGGGCGAACATGCCGCGCGTCTCAACCTCCCCCTGGCCACCTTCAACACCGCGATCCTGATCACCTCCAGCATCACGATGGTCTACGCCTGGCTGCAGCTCCTGCTCAAAGACCTTGGCCGGTATCGGCTCTACATGGGGCTGACCATCCTCCTCGGACTTGTCTTTCTGGTGGCGAAAGGCTTTGAGTATGGCGAGAAATTCAGTCACGGCCTGCACCCCTCGGAGAGCACCTTTCTGGCCATTTACTTCACGCTGACCGGCCTTCATGGTCTCCATGTGCTCGGGGGGGTGCTGGTCAACGGGTTTCTCCTTGGTCCCGGCTCAAGACTGTGGACCACCGCCCCCGCGCGGTTCACCAACCGGGTGGAAATCGCCGGGGTTTACTGGCATTTTGTGGACTTGGTTTGGATCTTTCTCTTCCCGACACTGTATCTCTTGGGGTGAACCGACGCATGCAGCCGACCACGACCGTTGAAACTGTCCATCGCCAAGCGCGCCTCTGCGCTGGAGTGTTTGTCGCCCTCCTGTGCCTGACCGGGATCACCGTGGCGGCGAGTTTCTGGCACATCGGGCACGCCGCAAATGTGATCCTCGCGCTGGCCATCGCCACGGTCAAAGCCGCGCTGGTGGCGATTTTCTTCATGCACCTGCTGGGTGAACAGCGCTATGTTCGCGCCATGGCGGCCCTTGCCGCCATCCTCCTTTTCGCCTTAATCGCGCTGGTGGTTTGGACTCACCTCGATCCCATCGGAGGGGCTCGTGGGATCGCTTAAGGTCTTTCACCTTGTCTTGATCCTGGCTTCGGCGCTCCTTGCCTTGGGTTGCGGGTTCGCGGGACTGTGGGCGTATCTATCGTATCGACAGGAGCAGGCGCTCGAGGCCGCAAGCCTGGGATTCGCCGCCTCGGTGGGGCTGGTTATTTACGCGGCCCATGTTTACAGACTGTTCCGAACGCTCTAAATCTAGCGCATGCAACGACGCGCCTTTCTCGAGACCACGATCCTTGCCGCCCTCGCGGCGGACCTCATTCCCACGCGCCGCGAGCCATCGAGCGCCCAAGCGCGCCAGGAGGACTTCATGACCCTGAACATCCAGGATGGAGAGACTGTCTTGTTCCAGGGGGACAGCATCACGGATGCGGGCCGCGACCGCGAGAACGGCGATTCGCTCGGCGGGGGCTATGCAATGATGATTGCGTCCTGGCTCTCAGCCGCCCATCCGGAGCGGAAGACGACCTTCCTCAATCGGGGCATTAGCGGAAACCGAGTGGTGGATCTCAAGGGACGTTGGCGGTCGGACTGTCTGGACCTTAAGCCCGACTGGGTCTCGATCCTCATTGGGGTCAATGACACCTGGCGCCGCTATGATTCCAACGATCCGACATCCACCGAGGACTACGAACGCGGGTACAGGGACCTCCTCGATCAGGTCTCGAAGCAGCTCAAGGCCAAGCTGATCCTCCTTGAACCGTTCCTCCTGCATGTTTCCCCGGAGGTGAAGCGGATGCGCGAGGACCTGGATCCCAAGATCGAGGTCGTCCGGAAACTCGCCAAGGAATACCAGACCAGGCTCATCCCCACGGATGTTCTCTTCAGCGAGGCCTGCGCGCACCGTCCGGCGGACTTCTGGGCGGCGGATGGGGTGCATCCCACTCCCGCCGGACATGCCCTCATCGCGCAGGCCTGGATCCGCGCGGTCTCCGGATAGTGGGTGCGCGCCGGGGAACAATTCGACGGTGAAGAGGCCTTAACCTAGTCCGAGCGGACCGGTTCTTCAGTGATTCCACTCCTCCTTGGTCTCAGCGATTCCCGGCTCGGTGCGGCGCGCGCCCCAGCGCCTCCAGAAGCAAGAAGTAGATCCCACGCAAGGTGATTCCGAGGAGTGTGGTCAGATCGATCAGCGGGATCTCCAGGCTGTAGTGCTTCTTGAAGAAGGTGTACATGCTGCGGTGACGCTCCCACAGGGCGCGGAAGCGGTTTCGTCCCGTGGAGCCGCCCACCTCATGCCGGATCACCGCCGAGGGTTCGTACACCACCTTCTTGCCCGCTTGGTGGAGACGGTAGCAGAGGTCCACATCTTCGGCGTACATGAAGAAGGCCTCATCAAACCCGCCAAGTTCCTCAAAATCCCCGCGCCGCATGAGAATCGCCGCCCCGCTGATCCAGTCCACCTCGCGGCGCGCTTCATGATCCCAATTTGTGTGGAGGTATTCCGTTGAGTAAGGGTTTGTGGGAAACAGGCGCGTCAACAGCGAGTAGCGGTGCCCGAGCAGGGTCCGATACCCCGGAAAGGTCCGACAACTGAATTGAACCTCCCCCTCCGCGCCGACATTCTTAGGGCCGACCGCCCCGACCTCCGGATTCGCCTCCAACAATGCCACCAGCGAGTCGATGGCGCCCGGCGTGACCTCCGTGTCCGGGTTCAGAAAGAAGAGATACTTCTCGCGCGCTCCTCGGACCGCGCGGTTGTTCGCCGCCGAAAAGCCGATGTTATCCGGCATTTCCAGGAGGGTGACCCCCTTGAAGCGCGACACGACCTCGCGGATGGGCTGAATCCGCGCGGAGTTGTCGGCCACCACAATCCGATGGGGAGCGGCCGGCGGATGGGCCTCGAACGAGGCCAAACAACGCGACAGCAGCGCCGGAGCGGCGTAGTGGACAATACTGATAAGGACTGTGGGTTCCTCGCCCGATGACATGGTCGGGGATTATGCACACGCCCCCGCCTCTTGCGCCACCTTCTACCCTTTCGTGCGCCGGTTTGGTAACTTGGAAAAGGACAGAGTGGGAGCGGAGGGCTCTCATCTGAAAACCGGGACCTGATCCAAGCTCCCTGAGAGACAAGAAGTTAACCATCTTTATCTCAGGTTCTGACTGAAGTTTGGGGGAGAAAAACCGATACTGGAGGATACCATGAAACCAAGGTTCCTTGGGTTCGGGGTCCTCTGCATGGCGGTTGCCTTCTCTCCCGCGCATGCGGAGCTCCTCTCCAAACTGCTCGGCGTCCTCGCCGGACCCTCATCCCCCTATGGGGTGGCGGTTCCACGTCCCCTTGGGGCCACCGGGACTGTGGAGCCTTCTCCACCAGCGGCGCTGGAGGAACTCCCCCAGGATTTTTCCCCGAGCGAGGGGGATGGGGTTCCTGTCCCGACTTGGGATTTCAAGCGACTCGACATTCTCGGAGTGGACCGCACTCAGTTCCCCGAAATCCTGGTCCTGTTCGCGGCCAAGGATGCGATGGGGTTTCCCGAAACGAAGGTCGACCGAGACCTGCTTCGTCTGACCGAGGACGAGGCCCCACAACCCGTGCTGGGAGTGGAGCCGACCATCCCGACCCGTCACCCCGGAGACCCGCTTTCAGTCGCGATCCTGATCGACAGCAGCGGGAGCATGCAGCGCTACCTGGACAGTGTTCAAGCGGCGGCCATCCGTTTCACCCAACGATTGCGCGAGGGCGACCAAGGCGCGGTGGTGGGCTTCTGCAACCAGCCGATCTTGCTCACCCCGCTCACCGAGAAGAAATGGAAGCTGGAGAAGGGGATCCACAAAATCTCCCCGCGCGGGTTCACCGCCATGTATGACGCGATCCGGATGGGTGCGCAAAACCTCAAGGATTGCGGCGGCACTCGCGCCATGGTCCTGATCTCGGATGGACGCGATGAGGATGGGACCGGGCGGCAGCTGTCACGGACCTCGCTGGAGACCGCGATCAGCGCCGCCAAGAAGGCCAAGATGCCGGTCTTCGCCATCGGCATCGGACAAGATGTGGGACGCCCGATCTTGGAGCGCATCGCGGATGAGACCGGCGGCGGGTATTTGCACTCCCCGGAAGGCCAGGACCTGGACCGTCTCTACACCGAAATCGCGCGCCGTCTGGGGCGCGGGGATGAGGGGTACTTCAAGCTGGTGTATCGAAGCACCCACCCCGAGAAGGATGGTTCGACCCGCACCATTGTCTTGTGGAATGACAAGACGCGCGCGGTGGCGAATTACCCGGCCCCGCGCGGGCTGCTCTGGCCGCTCACCAAGGGGTTCTAGCGGCTCCCGCTCTCATTGCTCGAGGGGGGTCCTGGCCTCCAGGTTGAAATGGGGGGATTCCTCAGGGGTGACCAGGTTCAGAAAAGCCAGCATCTGCTTGTCGTACATCTCGGCGTGCTTCGGATCGAGCAGATTGAGGCGATACTCATTCAGCATGATGAGGGAAGCGTCAAACCAATCCTTCCAGCAGTTCTGGCACACATTCTCAAGGATCAAGTCGGACAGGGGGCCGGGATAGGGGGTTTTCTCGAACTTTCCCTCCCTCGCCCCACAACGCGTGCATGTGAATTCCGCCATGGCTCGCTCCCTCCATCCGGGTTTCACCCGGTTTCCTTGATCTTAGCGTCCCCCGGTCTGAAAAGGAGGGGGCGCGACCCGGTCTGAGTTGGTGTATCATGGAAGGGTTGGACCGTGGCCTTGGGAGTCCGCTCGATGTTCAGGAAGCGCTTGCGCCAGTCGATACTTCTTGTTCTCACCATCGCCTTCTTCATCATGGCGCTCCCCGCCCATTTGTTCCATGGGGCCCCGACCTACAAGATCACCGACCTGGGAATCGAAACCGAGCCCTTGACCTCGCTCTCCAATCCTCCGATCTCCGCGCTCAATGACCGCGGGGAGATTGCGGGGACCATTCAGGTTGAGGGGGTCTGGAACGCCTTCTTTTGGAGCGGGTCAGGGGGGCGCCGAGTCCTCGAACTTCCGGACAGCACGGGCGCGCGCGCCCTTCACCTCAACAACCATTCCGTGGTGACCGGGGTCTACACCGACCTGGAGGGGGAATCGAGGTCCTTCGCGTGGAAGATTGACCCCTCGGGCCAGGACAGCTTGGCCATCGGTTTTCCGGGGACGGCGGGGATGGCGATTGATGACCAGGGACGAGTCCTCGGAGGGTTCGAGGAGCGGGGTCGGCGGCACGCCTTCATCTGGAGCGCGAGCGAGGGAATGAGCATGCTCGAGGTTCCGGAAGGACGCCGAGTTGTGGGCGCGGCGATGACCCCCTCGGGAGAGGCGCTGATCACGGCGCGCGCGCGCGAACGGATCCAGTACACGCTCTTCTTCCTGGAGCGGGGCGGGGCCTTGCGAGAACTCGGACAGGAATTCCCCCTGGCCGGCGGCGCCCTGGACATGAACGCCAAGGGGGAGTGGGTCGGGGCAAGACGCATGGGCGGCGGGCCTTCCCGTGGGCCTTGGGGGGCGCGCAAGGCGATCCTCGGGAACTCCCAGGGCGAGTTTCAGGATCTCCCCGCGGAGCGCGCTCAGACCAGCGCGGCCAACGGAATCAACGACAAAGGGCAGATCGTGGGAATGGTTCGAAGCTGGTCCCGGTTCGAGGAAATCGCCGTCCGGATCCTCGGCTTCGTGGATTCCCGTTTCGACACTCGCTTTGTCCCGAGGTTCCGCCAGCGCGCCTCGACTCTAGCGGTCCTCTGGAAGGATGGGGAACTCATTGACCTGAACGATCTGATTCCGCTTGAATCCGGGTGGATCGTTGAAGAGGCCCTGGACATCAACAATTCCGGTCAAATCGCGGGGAGCGGGAAGTTCGAGGGAAAGAGCCGCCTGTTTCTCATGTCTCCCATCGAGCGGATCGCCAAGGCCGAATGAGCGGCGCTACCCGCGCGTGAGCATCCACACGCCAAGCGCGCCGAAAAGCGCGTTGGGAACCCAGGCCGAAACCACCGCCGGGAGAATTCCCTGGTTCCCCAGCGCGAGGGAAATCCCCGCCACGCTGTAATACAACGCCAAGACCACCAAGCACACCCCAAGCGGATAGGTGAACCGCGCCGCGCCCTCGCGCCCCAACAGAAAGGAGCTCGCGCCCGAACCCAGCCCAATCAGAATCAGCGCCACCACCGCGAACGGGAAGGCGATTTTGAACTCAAGATCCGAGTAAAGGGTCAGCGCCGATCCTCCCGACTGCTCAAGGTCCTGGATCTTCTTCTTCAGCTCTCGGTAACCCATTTCAATCGGGTGGCGACGGTCGATGCCGAAGTCATCCGGGGTTTCCTCAAGGGAAAGGATTTCGCCCTCGGCGATGGGACGCGGATCGGTGCGCCATTCATCCCGGAACTCGAGGACATAGTTCTCGGTGTCCGCGCGCGTGAACAGCCGCCAGGCCCCAGGTTTTCCGGTTTCCTGGTTGATGGCCTTGGGATCCCAGGAGGCCACGGCCGCCCGGATGAAACGTCGATGCCCCTTGCCGCCCAAGCGCATCTCGTGGAGCACGAAATCGGTGAGGGTTTCGGATTCGCGGTTGAAATCCCCGTAGCGAATGAAACGGTTCTTGGTTCCTCGAACAAGGCCGTAGTCCTGGAAGATCCCCTTCTTCTTCTCGATCTCGGTGGTCCAGAACTGCTCGGCCTTGCGCGATAGCGGCGCGGCCACGTATTCATTCCAGACAAAGCAGCCGACCGCGAGCAGAAACGAGACCACCAGGGTCGGCCCCACCAGCCAGCGCAGGCTCGCGCCCGCCGCGTACATCGCGGCCAGCTCGTTCTGGCGCGAGAGCACCAACATCCCAAAGAGGGCCCCAATCAGGCAGACCGCCGGGAACACAATCAAGACCGCTTGCGGGAGCACGCACGCAAAGTAAGTGAACGCCTGCTTGGTGGAGGCGTTGTTCTCGAGCAGGTCGTCCCCCTTATCCGCCATGATCAGGGAGAACACAACCGTGGTCAGAACCAAGCCGGTGAAGGCAAAGCTCCGCAGGAAGGCGGCGGCGGTGTATCGTTGGAGGAGTCCGAACATCAGCGTCTCGCCGCGAGATAAGAGAGCAGGAGCCCAAGCGCCAGGAGCAGGAAGTTTGGAGTCCAGACCGCGAACCCCGGATCGAAGCCGATCCGCAGGGCGTAACCCTCGGATATCCCCTCGGCGATCTTTTGAACCGAATAGTAAAACAACAGGACCGCCGCGGTGATCAGAATGCACACCGTTCGATTCCCTCGCCCGGTGAGGATCCCAAGGGCCACCCCGATCATCGTGAACAGGAAAGTGGCCGAGGGGTACGCCAGTCGAAGCTGCGAGGCGTTGATGTTGTTCTGAGCCGCCTTGATCGCTCGCTTCGGCCCTTGGAGGTCATAGACCCCGCCGGGGAGCGGGGAAATCGAAGGGTCCTTTTCCACCTTGGGGATCCATTCCTCGGCCTTGGCGATCACCTCCGCGTGCGGGGCATCCTCCGGGAATCCAAGGCCCGCGCGGTAATACTCGTAGTCCGCGGCATATTTGAGGGCGCGTTGGCGGAGTTCCCACCATCCGTGCTGCTCCTCCGAAAAGCCCCCCATCATTCCCGCCAGGTTCTTTCCGATGTCGATGGTGATGGTGGCGTTCTCGATCAACACGCGAGTGATCCGTTCGGCGCTCAGATCCTCGGTGATGCAGTCCTTGAGGATGACCTGAAGGATCCCCTGGCTCGGGATCGGGCGTAGGGTCGCGGTCGGCGCGGAGACCGTGAAGTTGCTCGCGGCGCTGTCGGCCGAATTGTCCGCGAACCAGGTCACCCCCTTTTCTGCCCTGCCGCTCTTGAAGATGGTGATGTCGTGGATGGTGTTGGCCCCCACCGTGGTTCCCGTGAAATAGCAGGCCAGATCCGAGCGCAGCGGCGTGAACTGGCCCGGTTTGATCCAACTGACCGAAGTCATCTGCTGGACAATCTCCCAGCGCGAGCGGTCCATCAGCTCCACCGCCCTGGGGGTGATGTATGCGGTCCAGTAGAAGTTCACCACGGTAAGCGCCGCCCCCAAAACCAGCCCCGGAACCATGATGGAGAGAGTGCCGACACCCGCCGCGCGCATGGCGGTGATCTCCCGGTCCTCCCCAAGACGACCGTAAACCAGGAGCGAGGCCACCAAACAGCCGATCGGGAGGGTGACCGTGAGCAACGGGGGGAACAGGCACAGCAGGGTCTTGAAGATCGGACCGAAGGGCGCGCCCGAGAGCAGGATGACATCCATGATCGAGCGGATGGTGACCAGCACCATCGCCCCGGAGAACAGGAACAGGCCCATGCTCAGGGGGGGAAGCAGCTCCGCCAGGAGATACCGGTTCAGAATCCGGATGTGGAGGGACTGGAGTCGGGGGAACGATCTCGCCGCTGGGCGAGCAACAAGCAGTTCGCCGGAGCTCATCGGTGGGTTTTCCTGGACTTCCATCTCAACCAACGTTCTTCAGTTTCCGGGGAATGCCCCCCAAGATCAAGGCGGATGGGGACCGCGAGGCGCGCGGGAGGGGTGTTCGATCCCGGCCCGCGCGCCCGTTCGAGGTTCTCAGAGATGCTCCACTTTGGCTTCCTTGATCAGGGTCTTGAACCAAGTCTCCAATCCGTTCTCTCGCATGTCTTGGCGGATCTGGTCCTTGACCGAAACAAAAGCGGGCGTCTCGCCCTTGGAGTGCTCGGCCACCTTGATAATGTGGTAGCCGAATTGAGTCTCGACCACGTCGCTGATCTGGCCGGGTTGGAGCTCGAAGGCGACCTTTTCAAACTCCGCGACCATCGCCCCGCGCGGGAAGGGGCCGAGGTCCCCGCCTTGCGCCTTGGAGGGGCAGCTGGAGTGCTGCTTGGCGAGCTCGGCGAAATCCGCCCCGCCATCCAGCTCCTTCTTGAGGCTCTCCGCCTGCGTCTTCTTGGCCTCTTTCTTCGCGGTGTCGTCGGTCGGCTCGAAGCCGATCAGGATGTGGCTGGCGCGAACCTGTTCGCCCTGCGCGTACTCGGCCTGGTGCTCGTTGTAGTAAGACTCCAGCTCCGCGGTGGTCGGGTTGGGAATCGAGTTGGCGTAGTGTTGGACCACCTTCGAGAAGAGCATGTCCGGCTTCATCTGCTCCTTGAGGGATTCCTCGGTGAGACCCTGTTGAGCCAAACGATCCTTGAACTCTTCCTCGCTCGGGAACTGGGCCTTGATCTTCGAGATCTCCCCGGCGAGGTCGGAATCCGACACGCTCACCTGGTTCTTCTTGGCGTAGGCCTTGAGCTGGCTCTTGATCACCAGCTGGTCAAAGGCCTTAGGCGTGGCTTCCGCGCGGTACTGCTCCAGGATCTGTGGCGTGACCCTTCCGCCGCGGCTGAGCAGGCGCATGATCTCGCCATCCAAATCGGCTTGGGTGACATCCTCGCCGTTGATTCTCGCCACAACCTTGGTCGGTTCCGAAGGCGGAGCGGACTGACCTTGCCCGAGGGCCATTCCCGGCGCGAGCATCGCGATGGCGAAAAGCAGCGCCGGAAAAGGATGGGTCATGGGGGCAGACCATGGGGTGAGGCGTGTTGTTTCGACTCTCATTGTTTCCTCTTGGGGATCTACAAGACTTTTCAGTGACCTGGCCCCCGCGGGCGGCGAAGCGCGACCCGGAGAGACCGGATGGTTGCGGAAATTCCGCGAAAAGGTGGGTGGATCGTTGGGGGGGTGTCCCGGGCGACTTGGCAACCGCCTTTTCAGACAGCCATCGCCGGAAGCCTAGAGAACGAGGCGGGCGCGCGCAAGTCCCCACGAAACGTTAGAAGAACCCTCGCTCCCGTCTCTCCGGGAGGGTGATGTCGGGGAGCTTGAGAATCACTTCCTCGTGGATCCCCTCCACCACCTCGGCCCACAGCTCGTTGCTGAGGCCCGTTTTCACGGTCTGTTTCTTTTCCTCATAGCTCTCCTTGGGACCGAAGGAGGTCGAGTAGAAGTCCGCCTCAATCTTCGCGAAGCGCCTGCCTCTTCCACCGGTCTGGAACGGCGTTGGAGAGGGAGAAAGCTCCGCCCCGGCCTTGGCCGTGAGGAGGGTCACTGTCTTGACGCCGTCCTTTTCCTCGATGGCTTCCAACGGAATCTTCACCACATCCGTCACTTGTCCGACAAGGATGTCGGCGTTGGCGGTCATCTCGGGCCGGAAGATTCTGGTCTTGTCCTTGAGTTGAATCTTGACCTCAAAAACCACCACGTTATTGGTGGCGACCCCGCTGGGCGAGATGGTCTCCACGCTGCCCTGAAATTCCTTTCCTTCCGCCGAGTCGAGGGTCAATGTGACCGGATCGCCGATCTTGATCTTGCCGATGTCAACCTCGTTGAGCTTCACCACCGCCTGCATGTCGTCGAGGTCGGCGACCTCGGCCAGGGTCGTGCCCTGGGTCATTCCAGCGGCCCCCTGAACCAGCTCCCCCTCATCCACCGGGAGCTTGGTGACCACTCCCGAGACTGGGGAGCGGATTGTGGTTTCCTGCAAGTCCTCCACCGCCTGCTCGTAGTCATCAAGCGCCTTGGGAAGCGCCAGGGAGGCTGAGCGAATCTGATCGTGATAGGCCACGAAGGAGCGGTCGAACTGCTTGCGGGCGTCATCCAGGGTCTTCAGGGAAATCAGGTTCCGCTCGTACATTTCGAGCTTGTTCTCATAATCGACCTTGGCCGCCCCATACTCGATGAGCGTGCGATCCACGATCAGGTTCTTGCCCGGACCCGTGTCGATCGACTTGGGGTCGATCTTTTCGGGATTGGTGACCACCTCGCCGAACGGCATCAACCCCTTAAGGGTCTGGCGCGCGAGCTCAAGGTCGCGACTGCGCTGCTCCAGGTTGCGGTGGTACTGCTCGCGATCCAGCTCGGCGATCACGCTCCCGGATTGAACGATATCCCCGGCTTCGACATGCAGGGCGAGAATCCGCCCCGCAACCTTGGATTTGATCTCAACCGTCTTGCGAGGCTGCAGGGTGGCGGTCTCTCGCAGGATGACCTTCAAGTCCCCTTTCTGGGAGGTGGTGAAACGGATCTTGGTCTCTCCAGCTTTGCCCTTCTGGTAATACTTCCAGCCATAGTATCCGCCCCCCCCGAGGATTCCCCCCAAGATCGCCAGGGTTGCCAGAACCGTGAAAAGCCTTTTCAACGTTCTCACTCTGAGGTCTCTCCCTTTCACGAACAGTCGCCGGCGCTCCGGTCAGAAGAGGCGTAGCGGCTCCCTGCCAGGCGGAGTGGGGTCGGGAAGCTTCAGAACCGCGTCCTCATCCAGGCCGCCCACAACCTCCGCCCAGATTTCGTTTGAAAGCCCGATTTGGATTTCCCGCTCCTCGACCACGAATCGATCCTTGGGCGCGATCCCGGTGAGGTAGATGTCCTCCTCCCCCGCACGGGTCGAATCCGGCTCCCCGGGCAGCTCCGGGAGAGCGACTCCCGGCTTCCCCTTGAGGATCCTGACCCTCTGGCCGCCCCGTCCGGTCTCAATGGCCTCAAGCGGGATCTTCAGGGCGCTTGAGGATCGCGCCACCAGGATGTCGGCGCTCGCTCTCATTTCGGGCTTAACGGTGGAGCTGGTTTCGAGCAACGCGATTTTTACATCAAAGGTCACTCCATCAGCCCCCACTGTCCCCGTGGGCGCGATGCTCTCCACACGGCCCCTGAGGGTGACCGGCGGGCGAGCTTCCACGGTCAGCGTTGCCGGATCCCCGGGGGTCACTCCACCGACATCCACGGCGCTGAGCTTCGCCACCGCCACGATCTGCGACAGGTCCGCCACCTCGGCGATCGGTGTGCCGATGCTGTTGGTGCTCATTTCCTGCACCAACTCCCCTTCCTGGACCCTCACCTTGGTCAAGACCCCCGAAACCGGGGAGCGGATCGTGGTCTCCTGAAGGTTCTCCAGCGCCCGCTCATATTGCACCCGGGCGCTGGTCAAAACCGCGGAGGCCGCGTTCACCGACTGGTGATAAGAGACATACGCGGTGTCATAGGCCTTTTCGGCCTCATCGAGAGTTTTCAAGGAGATCAGGTTTCGCTCGTACATTTCCCTCATGTTGAGATACTTCACCTTGGCCGCGCCGTAATCGATCAGGACAATGTCAACCAAGGTCCCGATCTCTCGGACCCGAATCCGCTCCGGCTCGGTCACTATCTCGCCAAAGGGCATCAATGACCGCAGGGCGCGCCGCGCGCGCGCGAGCTCCTCCGCCCCCACTTCCAGCGCGCGCTCGTAGTCATCCCGGGCAATCTCCGCGATCACGCTGCCCGCGCGGATGACCGACCCCGCCTCGTACGGAAGTCCCAGAATCCGGCCCGAAACCTTCGACTTGATCTCCACCACCTTGCGCGGCTTGAGTGAAGCGGTTTCACGGAGCAAAACGTTGAGCTCACCCCGCTTCGGCTTCGTGAACCGGACCTGCTCCTCCCCCTTCCATCCCTCTTGCATCACACGGTCAGCCCAATAGGAGCCCGCTCCAACCAGCACGAGGATCGAAAGGAAGCCAAATGCCGCCCCAAGGTTTTTCTTCGAGATACTCACCCTCTTCCCCTTGGATTCCACCCGACTAACATGCCTGAACTCCCATGCATTCCTACTTTCCGATCAGGACGCTCGAAGCCCACGCCCTGGGTATCATACCCTACGGGGAGGCTTACGAAAAGCAACTGGAGCTCCACCGCCGGCGGGTGGCTGGGAGCATCCCGGACCAGCTCCTTTTGCTCCAACATCCCCCGGTTCTCACCGTTTCCCGGCGCGCCAAGCCGGAAAATGTCCTTATGGGCAGGGAAGATCTGAGCCGCGCCGGGATTGAGGTCCACCCGACCGACCGCGGCGGCGAGGTCACCCTCCACAACCCCGGACAGTTGGTCGGGTACCTGATCTGCGGACTCGAACCGCGCAAACGCGACCTCCATGCCTTTATCCGCGGGATCGAGACCGCGTTGCAAGAGGTGGCGGGAGCCTTTGGCGTCCGAGCCGAATCCCGCGACGGACTGACCGGTGTCTGGATCGGGGAACGGAAGCTGGCCTCAATCGGAATCGCGGTGAAGCGGTGGGTCACCCTGCATGGCTTCGCGTTGAATGTGAACAACGATCTCAGCCAGTTTGACCTGATTCACCCCTGTGGGCTGCGCGGTGTCCACATGACCTCGCTGGGGGCGGAGACCGGCGCGAGCGTCGATTGGGATGAGCTCCTCCAGGCGACACGCCGGGCCTTCACGGGGGAAGGAGATCCCAGACCGGGGAGCTAAGACTCGCGGACGGCTTGGGGAGCCTCAGGGGAAGACCGGGCAGCTCCCGTTTAATGCGCTGTCCACCGCGCGCATCAGATCCTGGGCCCCGAACGGCTTGAGAAGGAGATGCACCGCTCCCGCGCTTTTCGCGTCACGCTCCACCAGGGACTCCTGCTCCGGGATGCAGCTCCCCAGGGCGATAAATCGAGGGCCTGTGGGAAGGGAGCGAAAATCGCACAGCTGCTCGGCCCCACCGAGGGATTCGGAGTTCCAGTCAAACAGGATCAGATCGACCTCGTCGCTCCTCAGAAGGTTGAGGGCCCGCTCGTGGCACTCCGCCTCCAGGACACTGAAGCCATGATACTCCAGGACCTCTCGGAGAAGGGTCCGTATGAGATCATCCGGGTCCCAAATCAGCGCCTTTTTCATACTGCTCTCCCTTGAGAAGAAGGGGGAGCGACAGTCACCCGAGCGACTGTCGCCCCCACAGGAGGTGGTACAACTCTCACTCGATTTCCGTGTTCGTCGTCAAGACTCCGCGCTCCGACGGCCATTCGGTCGATGCAGTCTCTCAACTAAGAAATACGAGGTCAGCGCCAAACTTATTACAGGAATTTTTCGAGCGCAAACCCATACCTAGCATGTGGGCTTGCGTTGAGGAAGAGTGGATTGGAGGAATTTCAGTTGGTGGTTAGTCCCAGGGAGGCGCGCCACTCACGCTGGATGTCCAGAACCGTGAGGTTGGCCACATCTCGCAGGGCATGGTCAAATGGGACACCCTCCGAAAGCGCGCGCATGAGCTGTCGCAGGCCGTTCATGCCGATGGACTTGACCAGGTGTTCCACCAGCGCCTTGCACTCCAGGTAAGCCAGCGAGAGGAGCTTGCCGTCCTCGATGCGGGGAACCTTCTCCAGTGAGAGATCGGAAATGTCGAACAGCAGAAAGTTTTCTCCGGCGGCCAGCAGCTCCTCGGACTCCGCCGGGGAGAGCCGCCGGGTTCCGTCCAGGCGATATTGCGCCAGTCCCGCCGCGAACCAGTAGGGTGCGGAAGCCCCTCCCAGGTTGAGCGCCAAGGCGCCGAGATAATGGAACTCCAGGAGCAGCCGAAACTCCTCGCTCCCGATTTCCACGCCCGAGGCCCCCAGGGGGATGGTGTCCGACTCGAATCGGTTGCCGGGAGTCGCCATCCATTGCTCGGGCCCCGAGGCGGCCTCGTTCCATTTGATGGAAACGAGAATCGGGGACTTCGGATTGACCGTGAGATTGCGCGCCACCGCAAGACGGAGTTCCTTGAGCGCGCGCTTGAGCGGCTGCTCCTGGTGGGGCGAGCCGCCGGTCGCCTCAATCCGGAAATAAGCGTCCTGCTCCGCGAGGTCCTGTCCCTTCTGCTTGGCCTCCACCTTGATCCGGGAAAGCAAGGCCGTGATCTGAGGGGTCTGCCCGAGGATCTGCGCCGCGAGTTCCAGGTCGGAGATGGCATCCTGGAAGAAATCCTGCTCGTAAAAGATCCTTGAGCGATCCAGATAGGCCAGCGCCTCATCCGGGTTGATCTGAATGCAACGCCCATACAGGTCCAGGGCCTGCGAGACCTCATTCCGCTCGAAACGTTCCCGGCCCTCGATCAGATAGCTGCGCGCGAGGCTCTCACGGAGGGTCGGGGCCAGATTGTCCAAGCGGAATTCAGTCACCACCGAATGAGCGTGCGCGAGCGCCTCGCGCGCCTCCTCGTAACGCCGTTCTCCGATCAGCTTAGTCGCGCGGTTATGGAAGAAGATCGCGAGGTTGGAGGCGACGCGGACATCATCCGGGACCAGGGAAAGCGCCTCGGAGCAGGCGCGGATCGCCTCCGCCACCTCGCCCTTGCCGGCGGCCTCGATGGAGTAATTATTGAGCGCGTGAAACAGGTTATAGCGGAGGACGGTCTGGTCGGGTTCGAGCGCTCGAGCCTGACGGAAACATTCAACCGCCTTGGCGTGGTCCCCCCGCGCCGTGGCCTCGGCCCCCTGGCGGTTCAAGGCATTCGGATCAAGCGCGGCCCATGCTCGCGGGCGCTCGCCCCAGACAAGCGCCGCCAGCACAATCGCCGCGAGCGCCACTCCCGCGCGGGTCAAACCCCTCATCCGCTTCCAAGTTCCCTTTCCAGCAATGCCTTGCAGACTCCCGGATTCGCCTTTCCTTGAGTCTTGCGCATGACCTGCCCCATCAGGAAGCCGAGCGCCTTCTCCTTACCCTCCCGCACATCCTGCGCGGGGCCCGGATTCGCGGCAATGACCTCATGGACCACCGCAAGCAGAGCCGCCTCATCCGAGACCTGGGAAAGCCCTTTCGACTCCACAATCCGCGCGGGGGATTCGTTTGTCTCCATCACTTCCTTGAGGACATCCTTGGCGATGTTGTTGCTGATCGTCCCCTGCTCGACCATCCTCACCAGCTCCGCCAGACGCGGCGCGGTGAGGGGGCAGTCCTCAATCTCCATCTCCCGGTTCTGCAGCTCCCGGAGGAGTTCGACCATGATCCAATTGCTGAAGGCCTTGGGGCTGGCGTGCATTCGGCAACAGGTCTCGAAGTAATCCGCGAGGGCCCGGTCGGTGGCCAGCACTCCGGCGTCGTATTCCGGGATGCCGTACTCCGCGACGAACCTGCGCCGCTTCGCATCCTCCAGCTCCGGCAGTTCCGCCCGGATGCGCCCCATCCAGTCCGCGGAGATCCGGACCGCCGGCAGGTCCGGGTCGGGGAAGTAGCGGTAGTCCTTGGCCACCTCCTTGGAGCGCATCGACCGGGTCTCCCCTCGGTCGTCATCCCACAGCCGGGTCTCCTGGATCACCCGTTCTCCCGCCTCGAGGAGCTCGGATTGACGCTTGATCTCATAGCGCGCCGCTCTCAGGACCGCCTTGATCGAGCCGACATTCTTGACCTCGGTCTTGGTCCCCAGTTCCTTCGCTCCGACGGGACGCATCGACAGGTTCAGCTCGAAGCGCAACGAGCCCTCCTGCATCTTGCAGTCGGAAACATCCAAATATCGGAGGATCGAGCGGAGGGTCTGCATGAAGACTTCCAGCTCCTCCAAGGTGTCGATGTCCGGCTCGGTCACAATCTCAAGCAGCGGCATCCCCGCGCGGTTCAGGTCCACCCAGGAGAGTCCACGAGCCGCGGGTGTGTCCGGATGGATCAGCTTCCCGGCGTCCTCCTCCAGGTGAATGTTGTTGATCCGGATGGTCTTCGTGGAGCCGTCCTTAAGGTGGATATCCACAGCTCCCTTGGTTCCAAGGGGCTCATATTGCTGGCTGATCTGGTAGTTCTTGGGAAGGTCCGGGTAATAGTAGTGCTTCCGGTCGAAGGTGGTTCGCTCGGGGATCTCGCAACCCAAGGCGATCGCGGTCTTGAGCGCTTTCTCGAACGCCGCTCGGTTGAGAACCGGGAGCACCCCCGGAAGCCCCAGGCTGATCGGCGAAACTTGGGTGTTCGGCTCCGCCCCGAAAACCGTGGGATCATCGCAAAACACCTTCGAGGCGGTGTTCAGTTCGGTGTGAACCTCCAGCCCGATGACAGGTTCAAATTCCGGCATGGCAGTCCTCTAGGGGGCGATTGTCGCTTCCGCCGTGGCCTCGGCGATATCGCCCATGTAATAGTCCTGATCGCAGATCCGGATCCTGGCCTTCTGTTTGAGGCGCTCGATCCAGTTTTCGAGGTTGCTTCGGCAACGGTCGGAATAAATCGACTGAAGGATCTCCGGATAGGCCGAATCGTAGGACTGGCGCAGGCTCACGATACGGATGATCGAGAAGCTGTTGGAGGTCCGAATCACCGGGCTGATTTCTCCCGGCACCAGGGACTTGAGCGCCTCCTGGATGGGTTTCTCCAGATCCTTCACGTTCTGGTGGCGGTGGCGCCTGCCGGTGGGAGCGCCGACCGGCTCCCACTTCCCGGTCGGGGTGCTGGCGAGGATTTCATCAAAGACCCCGGGATTGGCGGCGATCTTCTCCGAGAGTTCCCGCATGCCTTGCTCGGCGCGGGCAACGCTCGCTTCGGGAAGGTCGGGCGGCGCGATCCATCGGACCTCCTCGAATTGCACCCGGTGCGGCCAGGCGAAGGCGTGCGTGGTGACCTCGTAGAACTGGCGCGCCTCGTCGGGGGTTGGGGTCGGAACATCCCGGGAGGCGGCTTTCTCCATCACCCGTCGCAGGCGGATTTCCTTTTCGAGAATCTTCCCAAATTCCTCTTCGGTCACATTATTGTTGGCCAGGAACTCGTCCCAGGCCTCCTTGCTGGGGACCTTGGTTTTCCAGGTGAGCATCTCCGCCGCCACTTCCTCCGTGCTCACCTCCACATCGCCCGTGGCGGCCGATTGGAGCAGATAGGCCTGCACCAGCACATCCACAGCCCCCTTGCGGGCCTTGGTGAGCTTGGAGTCGTACTCCGGGTCGGTCTCATCCACCCCTTCTTCCCTTAAGCTGATGGCCGCGCGACGGTCCGCTTCATCGCGTGTGATCGGTCGCCCATCCACCGAGGCGACCACTCCGGGCGGACAATCCCCGCTCGACTGGGGCGCGGAAGAGACTGTTTCGGAGGCCAGCGGCTCCTCCGGGGCGGGGGGTTTGGAACAACCCGAGGCCATCAAAAGGCAGATCCCCAGGGAAATCACATATCTCCAGTTCAACGCACGCGGCGTCTGCTTGCACATTTTCACGGCCAACCTCGCTCGGAGAGAAATTCGTGGAACCGGAGCGCACTCTATCACCGAGGAAAAGCCCCCGGCAAGGCGGGGGAACTTGCTTCAGCCCCCCTCCGAAATGCAGTAGAGCGCGTGATGCCCCCGCAGATAGATCTCGTTTCCCACTATTGCCGGAGTGGCCGAGAAGCCATCCTCCAATCTGTTGGTGGCCAGGACCTCATAGCGCGGCCCCTTTCTGAGGACCAGCGCGGTTCCATCCCGCGCGACCACATAGACCCTGTCACCCGCGCCGGTGGGGGAAGCATAAATGTCTCCCAGCCCCTCCAGGCGCTGTTGGGAAAAGAACTCCTCTCCGGTGTCCGCGTGAAGACAGGTGAGCAGGTTTTCGTTCCCCTTGTGGAAATAAAGGTGGTCCTCATAGAGCAAGGGAGAGGAGACATAGGGGGTGTCCTTGTCTCGCTTCCAGCGGATGGTGTCCGTATCCGTGAGGTCGCCCCTGGCGCTGGCGAGGTCCACCGCAAACAGGGCGCTGCCCCGAAAACCGCTCATGATGTAGGCGAGCCCGTTACGGTGGGCGGGAGTCGGGATCACGTTCTGAGTCATGCCGCCGCACTCCCAAATCAAGCTCCCGTCGGCAAGGTCATAGGCTCGGATGCGGTTGGTCGCGTTCACAACGACCTGCGGTTTGCCGGCAACCTCCACGATCAGCGGAGTCGCCCACGAGGTTCCCTCATCCCGGGGGACCTTCCACTTCTCGCTCCCGGTGTTCTTGTCCAGGGCGACAATGAATGAATCCCCCTCATGGTCCCAGTTCACCACCAGGGTGTCCCCGAAAAGGGCGGGAGAGGCTCCCTCCCCGAACCCCCGCTTGATTGTCATGTCCCCAAGGTCTTTGTCCCACTTCACTCTGCCCTCCATGTCGAAGCAGAACACGCCACGGGAGCCGAAGAAGGCGTACACCTGCTCGCCATCCGTGATCGGCGAGGGGGATGCCCAACTTCCGGTGCGATGGATTCCCTCATGGGGGACTTCGCGCTTCGCGGTCCTCTCCCAGATCGTCTGGCCGGTCTTCCGGTCCAAGGCCAACACCCGGTAATCGAACTCGGTAAGCGCAGCTGGGCCTCCGCGTCCCCCCCGACCGGACCCTTCCGGCTCCTGATCGGCGGGAGGGTTCTCCGCCTCCTCGCTGTCCACCGCGAGCAGCACAAAGAGACGATCGCCCCACACAACCGGCGAGGCATACCCGCTTCCCGGCAGAGGCTTTTTCCATTTGATGTTCTTGTCTTCACTCCATTCTGTTGGGGGATTCGCGGTGGGGGCCACTCCGGTTCCCAGCGGCCCACGCCAGGATGGCCACTGGGAAACCGGGTTATCTGATCCGCATGCCGCCGGGGTCCCAAGGAGACCCGACAGCATAAGGGGGAAACAGAGAATCACTTTTCGCATGGAAAACTCCCTCTTTCAAACCAGGATGGGTTCGGGACGTTGATAATTAGTCTACCCGATAGGATGGGCTTGCGGGAGGGTGATCTCCCGGGGGCGACGGGTGTTGGGAGTGGCGCGCTCGCTTCACCCCTGCCAACCGGTCCTTGGAGGGGCCTCCGTTTAGGTCTATCCCCGCCCCTTGACCCCCTTCTCCCCTACAGGTAGACTGCTTCCCGGAAAGTGGGGGGTGACCTCCACTTCTTTTTTTGTCAACCGACCGTGGTTCCCGAACCCCCTCGGATCGACAGAATTCGAAACGTCACCCCCTCGGAAGCGGATACTCCTCTGTGGATATGGAAAAATGAGCAAGGAAACCTGGGACCTGATCCGGCGCATCGCCAACGAGCGCAATATCTCCATTGAGATCCTGGAGGAGGCGGTCCAATCGGCGCTGATATCGGCCTCCAAAAAGATGGTCGATCCGGAAATGGAAGTGGTTCGAGCCGACATCGATCCCAAGACCGGCGACTATCGAGTCTTCGCCCGGAAGATGGTGGTGGACCACGTGGAGAATTACGCCCTGGAGATTTCGCTTCCGGAAGCCAGGCTCTACGATGTCAAGGCCCGCATCGGCGAACCCATCGAGATCGATGTCACCCCTACGGATTTTGGACGCATCGCGGCGCAGAACGCCAAACAGGTCATCACTCAACGTATCCGCGAGGCCGAGCGCGAGATGGTCTTCGAGCGCTACTCGAACCGCATCGGCGAGCTGGTCTCGGGCACCGTGCAACAGTACGAGCGCGGCAACGTGATCGTGGACATCGGCTACGCCGAGGCGCTGCTCCCCTTCAATGAGCAGTCGCGCGGTGAGCGGTACCACTACGGCGACCGGATCCGGGCGGTGATCTTGGATGTCAACCAGTCCTCGCGGGACGCGCAGGTGATCCTCTCCCGCAAGACCCCCGACCTGGTCCGCAAGCTCTTTGAACAGGAAGTGAGCGAGGTTCGCGATGGCACCGTGGTGATTCGCGGGATCGCCCGCGAGCCCGGGAAGCGCTCCAAGATCGCGGTGATGTCCACCAACCTCGATGTGGATCCCGTGGGGGCCTGCGTGGGGATGAAAGGCTCGCGCGTTCAGATGGTGGTCCAGGAGCTCAAGGGCGAGCGCATCGACATCATCCCCTTCAGCCAGGACAAGGCCAAGTTCGTGATGAATTCGCTCAAGCCCGCCGAGGTCGAATCGGTGGAGCTCGACTCCGCCGGGAAACGCGCCACGCTGGTGGTCAAGGATGACCAACTTTCGCTGGCCATCGGCAAAGGCGGCCTGAACGCCAAGCTCGCCTCGGAATTGACCGGAGTGCAGGTCGATATCGTGAGCGTCTCCGAACTGGAGGCCAGTGAGCGCGAAACCCGCGCCATGCTTGCCTCCTTGCCCGGAGTGGATCACGAGACCGTGGAGACCCTCATGTCGGCGGGGGTGTTCTCCTATGATGACATTGTGGAATACGGCCTGGAGGGGTTGACTGAAACCGCCGGACTCCAGCCGGAAATGGCCGCGCATGTTCTCGATGCCGCGAAGTCGTTTGTGGAAGGCAAGGAGACCCCCGCCTATCTGAAATCCGACGGGGAAGCTGAAAACTGAAAGGAACGGGCGCGGGAGTCTATTGCGCTGATCGGGAATGCAGGTAAACGAAATCGCGAGGAAACATGGCGTGTCGGTTCAGAAGGTCCTCACCCTCCTCGAGGAGGGGGGAGTGGGGGGCAAGGACCCGGCCTCGTCGCTAACCGAGGCCGAGATGCGCCAGGTGGAAAAGCGCTTGGCGACCGCCAAGCGAGCCACCCCGCTGGTCGCCTCCGGGGTCAAGGTCCTGCGCCCCGGAGTGACCGGGCCCGCCGCCCCCATCATCCGTAAGCCAACCACCCCAGCGGCGTCTTCCGTCTCACGGCCCGCCGCCAAGCCGTCCACCGGAACAGCCGCCAAACCCAAAGCCGCCAAACCCAAGGAAGAGAAGGAAACCCCGGGCGAGGAGCGTGATTTTCGCCGGACAGGCACCGAATCCAAGGCTCGCGACCTCCTGCGGACCAAACGTCTCCGGGAAAGCGGGATCAAACCCAAGAGCGCCGTGGAACCCCCACCCGCGCCGACCCCCGCGCCCGAGATGGAGGAGCCCCAGCCGCCCGCGATGGAAGCGGCTCCGACCCCGGAGCCGCCCCGCGCTGTCGAGGAGACTCCAACCCCGCCACCGACGCCCATCTCCCAAGCGAGATCGGCGCCTGTCCAAACCCCCGATAGCCGTCCCGCGAGACGTCCCTCGCAGGCGAGTGGCGGGCAGCAAGGGCATCAAGGCCAACGTCCGCGGCGGGGTGACCAAGGCCAGCAGCAGCGCAAGGGCCCCCGGAGCGGCGAGACCAGGAGTCAACAGCGAGCCGCGCTGGAAACCGCTCCACCCCCTGCCGCCACTCCCGCCACGCCGCCGCCCGCCGCCGCATCGGACGCCAAAGGCAAGAAAGGCAAGGGGAAGAAGGAACGCCCGGTAGAAGAGGTTGAAGTCCGCAAGGACCGCGATTCCTCCGTCTCCGAGCGCAAAGTCCTCGCGTCCATCATGGGACGCAAAAAAGGGAAGAAGCAGCAGTACAAACGCGCCAAGAAGGAGCGTTTCGCCGCCGCCGAGGAGGCCGTGCGCGAGCGCGAGGAGAAGGAGCGCACCACCCTTCGCATTCATGAGGCCACCACCGTGGCGGATGTGGCCCACGGCCTTGGAGTCAACCCCAGCGCCATCCTCAAAATCCTCCTCGATCTCGGCAAGATTCTCACGGTCAACCAACACCTGGACCGGGAGTGCATCGACCTGATCGCCGAGGAGTTCGGCTTCGATGTCGAGGAAACCAGCCTGATGGAAATCAACCCGTTCGAGGAACTCGAACAGGAAGATCGACCGGAAGACCTGCGTCCCCGTCCGCCGGTCGTGACCGTAATGGGCCATGTGGACCACGGAAAGACCAAGCTGATGGACGCGATCCGTTCGGCGGATGTGGCCTCGGGCGAGGCGGGGGGAATCACCCAGCACTTGGGGGCCTATTTTGTTCAACTCGACAGCGGCCCGATCACCTTCATTGACACCCCCGGCCACGAGGCCTTCACCGCGATGCGCGCCCGAGGCGCGATGGTCACCGACGTGGTCGTCCTGGTTGTGGCCGCGGACGATGGAGTGATGCCGCAGACCCGCGAGGCGATTTCGCACGCCCGCGCGGCGGGTGTCCCAATCCTCGTCGCGATCAACAAGATCGATGTCCAGGGAGCCAATGTCGACCGTGTCAAGCAACAACTCGCCGCCGAAGGACTGGTTCCCGAGGACTGGGGCGGAACCACCCCCGTGGCCGAGATCAGCGCGCTGCGCAAGCAGGGCATCGGGCAGCTCGTGGAACTCATCCACCTTCAGGCCGAACTTCTGGAACTCAAGGCCAACCCCGACAAATGCGCCAAGGGGACGGTCCTGGAGGCTCGTCTGGAGCAAGGGCGTGGCGTGATTGTCACCGCGCTTGTGCAGGAAGGGACTCTGCGGGTCGGAGACCCCATCGTGGCGGGTGTCTACGCGGGGAAGGTGCGCGCGCTGCTCAACGAGCACACCCTGCGGGTCGAAGAAGCCGTTCCGGGCGTTCCGGTCGCGATCCTCGGACTTTCCGGCGCGCCGGTGGCGGGCGACGAGGTGCGCGGGGTGCCGGACGAGAAAACCGCCCGGGAACTTTCCGGGAAGCTCCAACAGATTCGCCGCGAGCGCGAGATGATTCGTCGCGGACCGGTCTCGCTTGAAAGCCTCTTCAGCCGTATCGAGGAAGGCTCGGTCAAGGACCTCAACGTCATCATCAAGGGCGATGTGCAAGGCTCGGTGGAGGCGGTCTGCGAGTCGCTCCAGGGAATCGAAAGCGAAAAGGTCCGCGTGCGCATCCTCCACCGTGGGGTCGGCGCGGTCTCCGAGTCCGATGTCATGCTGGCCTCCGCCTCGGACGCCCTGATTCTCGGTTTCAATGTCGTGGTCCCCGCCGAGGTGGCCGCGCTCCAGCAGCGCGAGAAGGTGGACATTCGGATTTACCGGATCATCTATGACGCCATCGAGGACATTAAGAAGGCGATGATGGGTCTGTTGGCCGATGAGGTCCACGAGATCGTGGTCGGACATTTCGAGGTGATGCAGATCTTCCGCAGCTCCAAGGCGGGTTTGATCATCGGCGGCCAGGTGTCCGACGGTAAAATCATCCGAGGCCGAAATGTCCGAGTGCTGCGCGACGGCAAGGTGATTCATGAGGGCAAGCTCTCCACGCTCCGTCGCTTCAAGGATGAGGTGAACGAGGTTCCCAGCGGGCTTGAGTGCGGAGTGGGAATCGAAGGCCTGCAGGACATCCGTGAACGGGATGTCCTTGAGTGCTACCAGATGGAGACAGTCGCCGCGACCCTCTGATCCGGGCGGTCCCTTTCCGGGCGCCCCCGCGTTTCCCTGGGCTAGAGGCATCCTTCGGCGGCTCCGGTCACATGACCCACAAACGACGGCTTGAACAGGTCAACGAGCTCCTCCGGGAGGAGATCGCCTCCCTTTTGATTCTGGAAAACACCGATCCCGTGCTCGCCGCGATGACGGTCACCGAGGTTCGCGTGACCCCCGATTTGAGCTTCGCGCGGGTGTTTGTGATGATCCGACGCGGCGCGGCGGGCGAGGTGTCCGAGGCCGAGTCTCCCGCGGGCCTTCAGCACGCCGCCGAAAAAGTTCAGAAGCTCCTGGGGGGACGTATTCATATTAAGCGCACTCCGCGCCTGCGCTTCGAGGTGGATGACACCGCCGAACGCGCCGAGCGCATCGAGCAACTGCTCAACGAGGTCAGGGACGATTGGGATCATGCTTAGTGGAATCCTCAATGTAGACAAACCCAAGGGGCTCACCTCCCATGACGTGGTCGATCTGATCCGCAAGGCCGCGCGCCAGCGCAAGGTGGGGCATGCCGGCACGCTTGATCCGATCGCCACCGGGGTCCTGCCGCTCTGTCTCGGAAACGCCACCAAACTGTCCGAGTTCCTCACCGCCGAGGAGAAAGAGTACTCCCTGGTCTGCCGCTTTGGGCTGGTGACCGACACCCAGGACATCACCGGGGAAATCCTCAAGGAAACCCCCGTCCGCGACTCGCTCGAACTCGAGCGGATCGAACAAGTCCTCGAGAACTTTCGTGGCCCGATCACTCAGACCCCGCCGATGGTGAGCGCCAAACGCCACCAGGGCAAGCGTCTCTATGACCTCGCTCGCCAGGGAATCGAGGTGGAGCGCGAGCCGATCGAGGTGACCATTCAGGAGCTTGAGGTCCTCGGTTTCGAACCGCCTGATCTGCGCCTGCGAGTCCGCTGCTCGAAGGGAACTTATGTTCGGACCCTCTGCCACGACATCGGGGCCGCGCTCGGTTGCGGCGCGGCGATGGCCGGGCTTGTCCGAACCCGCTGCGGCACGCTGTCCGTCGAGGATTCTGTCGCGGTCACCGACCTCAAGGACCCCGACTCGGTTCGCCTCAACTTGCTTTCCCCCGATGAGGCTCTCAAGAAATACCCGGCGGTCACCATCCGCGATTCCGAGGTGAACCTCTGGATGACCGGGCGCTCGATTCGCGGGGGAGCCATTCTCGCCGCCAGCGCGGACTATGAGCGGGATGCCCTGCTGCGAGTGAAGGCCCGCGATGGCCGCCTGGTTGGATTGGCCAAATCCCTTTTCAACTCGGGTCAGGTTGGTAAACTGGGCGGCGACTTGGAAGTCCTTAAACCGGTCCGAGTCTTTCCGCAACCGTTTTCATCGCAAGTCTGATCGGCTCCGAGCTTCCCCCCGCGCGTGGCGGGAGGAGCGGTTGTTTGGTCTTTTTTTCTCTGAGGGGGAGGTTGTTTCATGCGCGCCGCACTGCACCTGTTTGTCGGGTTGGCTCTTTGTGTCCAGGTTGTCCCATCCCAAGCGGTCACCGTGGAGGAAATGCTGCAATTGGTTCTGGGATGGTATCGGCCCTACGCCCCCCAAGAGCTCTTTGCTCTGCTGAAAGGTCAGTTCAGCTTCCCGACCGCCACACCGACCGAAACAGTCGCGGGCCTCACCCCGACACCTTCGGAAACACTTGCGCCCACCCCCACCAACACCCAAGGGCAGCAACAGAACCCCTACCGCGGAACCTGGAACATGCTGGTCCAGGGGACTGCGCTGGGGATCGCCGCGGGCGGCCCCATTGCGGTCTGCCCCACCACGGGCCAAGCCCTCGCTCCGGCGGTCCTCATGGGGGCGAATGTCACCCTGGCTCAGACCCGCTGGGAGGGAACTGTCGGCCAGGCAGGGATGGTGACCAACGGCAAGATCTACACGGTCACGGGCGGCGGGGGGCAGATTGGAACCTGGACCGGAACCTTCACCCCCACAACGGAGCCGTTCGGAAACTTCAGTGGGAACTGGAGTATTTCCGGAACCGGCTCGAGCACTTGCACGGCCACTCGGATCAGCACCGAGGTGACCCTCCAGGGCGTGTGTCCCTGATTCCGCGCATGCCGCCTTGTTCCAGCCGCGCGGTTTCGGCTATCATCCTCCCACGGGACCGGGGAAATCCGCGCCGAGCGGACCAAGGGGAGAGGGGCCATGCTGAAGGAACGCATCCGGATCGGTATCCTGATGGGGGGGCAATCCGCCGAGCGTGAGGTCTCGCTCGCCTCGGGCTGTAATCTGGTTGAAATCCTCGACCGCACCAAGTATGAGGTATTCCCCATCGAGGTGGGCGAGGACTCCAAGTGGTACCTCCACCATATCGACGCCCCGCTGCTCAATTCGCGCAGCGCGATCGGCCGCGAAGTCCCCACCGGCAAATCCTACACCCCGCCCGCCGCGCAACACTCCGAACTGGTCACCGCGCGGGTCATGCGCTCGCGGATCGATGTCCTGTTTCTCGCGCTGCATGGTCCGGGGGGAGAGGATGGGACCATTCAGGGGTTTCTTGAGACCCTCGCGATTCCCTATGTGGGAAGCGGGGTTCTGGCCAGCGCGCTGACCATGGACAAGGTCCGTTGCAAGGTCTTTCTTCGGGCCTCCGGGTTGCCCACCCCGGAGTGGGTTTCCTTTAGCCGCTCCGAGTGGCTGGCTGGATCGGCGGATCTGGTGGAGGAGGTTTTGGATCGATTCCCCGGGGGGTGCGTGATCAAGCCCAACGACCAAGGCTCGAGCGTGGGCATGAGCGTCCTTGGCCCCGCCGAGGATCCGACCGCCGCGATTCAGGAAGCGCTCGGGTTTTCCGGGGAGATCCTGGTGGAGCGGCGCATCCACGGGCGCGAATTCACTTGCGGGGTCTATGGCTCCGAAATGCCCGAGGCGCTGCCGGTGACCGAAATCCGGTCCACCCGGACCTTCTTCGACTATGAGGCCAAATACCAGCCCGGCGGCGCGGAAGAGATTACCCCCGCCGAGATCGAAGATTCCCTCGCCGCCGAAATCCAATCCCTGGCGGTTCGCGCGCACGGTGTGTTCGGATGCGCGGGGATTACCCGAACCGATTTTCTCCTCGATGAGTCCGGCCCCACGATCCTTGAAATCAACACCATCCCCGGGATGACCCGGATGAGCTTGATCCCCCGCGCCTGCGTCGCCGCCGGCATCGAATTCGAGACCATTCTCGACAGAGTGATCGGCGAGGCGCTCTTCCGGGATCAACTGGTTCCCGCCGCCGGCTGATCCTGACTCGTTCGCCAGGCATCGCCGCGCCCGCCCCATGCCCGAGCTCCCCGAGGTCGAGATTGTCACGCGCGCCCTCTCGCGCAAGCTCAAGGGGCGTTCCATCCTAGAACACCGCGTCCACCACCCGGGAGTCCTGCTACACGACCCGCATGCCGGCTTGGGCGGCCCGCTGAGGCGGTTCGAGCGGGGGGAGCGTCACGGCAAATACATGGTCCTGGAGTTCTCCTCCGAACAGCGCCTCGTGGTTCACCTGCGCATGACCGGCGCCTTCTATTTCCGCGACTCCGACACACCCCTCCAGCCCCACACCCACGTGGAGTTCCAGCTCGACACCGGCGAATGGCTGGCTTACCGCGACCCGCGCCGATTCGGACGGATCTGGTGGTTGAGTCCCAATTCCTCCACGAACCCGCTTGCCGACTTGGGACCGGATGCCCTGCGCCTTTCACAACCCGAATGGGTCGCGCGGATTTCCGAGCGATCCCGCATGATGAAACCGCTGCTCCTCGATCAAGCCGTTATCGCCGGACTGGGGAACATCTATGTGGATGAGCTCCTCCATCGCTCCCGAATTCATCCCCAAAGGGCCGCGGACTCCATCCCCGCGGCGCGTCTTGGAGAGATGTGGTCCGCATGTCGGGAGCTGCTGCGACTGGCGATCCGCAACGGGGGCTCCTCCATCCGGAGTTTTGTGGACACCGATGGGATTCTCGGGAACTACCAGAACTTCCATTTGGTGTATGCCCGCGAGGGGGAGCCGTGCACGACCTGCGGAACGCTCATCAAACGGATTGTGGTGGCCCAGCGCGGCACCTGGATCTGCCCGCGCTGCCAGAGGCGGAGATAGGCAACCTCAGCGCAACACGTTGCTGAAAAACCGCTCTATATCGTCATCGCGGTAAAACCCCCATCCACCACCAGGTCCGCCCCGGTGATGAAGGCCCCGGCCCTGGAGGAGGCCAACAGCAACGCCGCCCCGACCAGCTCCTCCGGGTTTCCGAAACGGTTCATCGGGGTGTGGCGCATGATTGATTCCACCCGCTCCGGGGTCAGCACCTTGCGGTTCTGCTCCGCCGGAAAGAACCCGGGGGTCAAGGCGTTGACTCGGATCCCCTTCTCACCCCACTCGCGCGCCAGGTTCAGGGTCAGGTTCAGGATCGCCGCCTTGCTGGCGGAATAAGTGAACACCCTGGAAAGCGGAATCCGCGCCGAGGCGGAGGAGATGTTGAGGATGCTCGCCGGGTGTCCCGCCGAAAGAAAATGCTTGCCGAAAACCTGGCAGCCGATCATCACCGACTGCAGGTTGGTGTTCAGTATCCGGTTGAACTCCTCATCGGAAATCTCCAGGAAAGGAGTGGCGGAGTTGACACCGGCTCCGTTCACCAGCACATCCACGCGACCCCATTGCTCAAGGGTTTGCGCGAGTGTCCGCTCCACATCCTCGCGACTGCCCGCTTGGCCGGGAATGAAGACCGCCTCGGATGCCGGGAAGGCGGATCGGATCTCCTCGATCCGCGCGCGCGCCTTGTCGGGGTTCCTTCCCCCCAGCGCCACCTTCATCCCTGCGCCGGCGAAACCCTTGGCGATGGCGCTCACCAACTCTCCGGTGCCCCCGAAAAGCACCGCAACCTTCCCCTCCAGATCGTATAGGTCCCTGAAATAGGATTCGCTCATCGCTCCTTCACTCTCTTCCTCGAGTCATTCGCTCCCCTTCAACACTTCTCTCACCGACTTCACCAATGCCCGCGCGTCCTCGTCCGATAGGCACATCGGGTGGATGACCAGGAACCGATTCCGGAGCGTTCCCTCCTCGAATACCACCGGGCGTGGAAGCCGGGCGCAGGCGTACACAAACTCGCTGAGCGTGAGCCTTGATTTCTCCGTAAGCCGCAATACGGCGGCCGGCACGGGATAGGATCCGCCCGGCTGCATCGCCCGCTCCACTCGACAGGCCTGAAGATCCCGCAGCCCCAGGCATACCTCATCCACGCGCCTCCGCCAAGCCATAAGGTCGGCCTTGTGGTCCCGCGCGAGATACTCCTCCAGCGCGACCAGCAGCCCGATGACGCCCTCCTTGGACACCTTGAAGCCGCGCCCGATCCCGTTCCTCGGGGGACGCGAGATCCTGCCCTCCTCGATCCACTTGCGGAGGAACCAGGTTTCAGCGTTGACATCCATGTCCTGGTTCTGGAGGAGGACACTCTCAATCAGATCGCGCCGGCCCACGAGGAACCCTGTGTTTTGCGGTCCCTGGATCGCCTTTCCGCCGCTGAAGGCGACCAGGTCCGCGCCCGAACCGGGGATCCTCCGCAAATTCTCGACAGGCGGGAGGCGCACCGAGGCATCCACCAGCACGGGCAATCCGAAGCGGTGACAGGCCTGAACCCAGACCTCAAGCGGCATGCCTCGGTCTCCGGTCCGGAAGACATAAACGGCGCCGCAAGCCCCCTCGCGCGCCGCCTTTCCAACCTCCTCGGCAACCCGCTCCGGCGGCCAATCCTCCTCGCAGTCGATGGGCAGGAGCCGCGCCCCGGAGGCCCGGATTGCGCAGTCGTAGTCGGAAAGATGGACGCGCTGAAGGATGAACCGGTTGGGCATCCCGGATGTATCCGGCAACTTCTCCATGCGGACCACATCCGACCCGGCCAGGATGGCCGCCGCGCCGAGCGTGAGTCCCGCCGCCGCGCCGGTGGTCACATAACCCGCCTCCGCCCCCGTCCACTCGGCGAGCTTCCTCCCGGCGGCGAGCTGGAGTTCATCCAGGCGCACAAAGCTCCGCGTGGCCTCCGCCATCGCCGCCAGCACGCGCTCCGAGAGGACACTGCCCCCATATCGGGTGACCGGACCCGCCGCGTTAAGGACCGGGGTTACACCCAATTCCTCGTACAATTTCATGGGCGGAAGGATGATGGAGAGGGCCGAGGATGCAAAGGGCGATCATCGCGCGCGGATTCCCTTTCGTCCCGGAGTCCGTATCATCGGCGTGAAATGACCGACAACAACGGATCCCAAGCCCGGGCACGCGGATCGGATGGACTCCCCAAACCTCGACATCGAGGACTTCGCATTGGGTGTTTCTTGGCGCTCGTTCTGATTCTGGCCCTGCTTGGCGTGGCCTTGTGGTTGCTCCGGACTCCCCTGTACAAGCGGTTTGTCCTCTATCCGCGTTACGCGCGCGCGCTTGCCGAACTGAAGACGCGCTTGGCGGCTCCCCCCGACGATGGCTGGACGGATTTCCGCTCGGTGGTCCATTCACACTCGTATCTGTCGCACGACAGTATCGGGACCCCCGCCGAGATTGTCGCCGCGGCGAAAAAGGTCGGGATCGAAGCCATCTTCATGACCGACCACCCGACCGCGGATAACCGTCAGCTCAGCCACGCCCTGAGTGGAGACGCCAGCGGCGTGATTTTCTTTCCCGGATATGAAAGCGGGGAGAACATGGCGGTCTTTCCGGGCCCGGTGACTGGAGAGCTCAATCGCTTGGTCCAGCTCCTGCCGTTGGAGAAGAAATTCGACAATGTGGCCAAGCGCGGCGGGTTGGTCATCTACCCGCACCCGGAGGAGGGCAAGCGCCGCTGGGACATTGTCAACTTCCACGGAATGGAGATCTACAACATCCACACGGATTTCAAGGAAGTCATCGCCGCCAAGCGAGTCGGGGAGTTTCTCCTTGAGGAACTGGTCCTCGGCAGGCGGTTCCCGATGCTTGCCTTCCGCGTAATGCAGCGCGAGCCGGTTGAATTCCTGGCGCGTTGGGATGATCTCAACGCCAAGCGCCATGTCATCGGCACGGCGGGCAATGACGCCCACCAGAATGTGCGCCTGGCGCTCCAAAGGACCGAGGAAGGCAAGCTCGCGGTTTATTTCGGAGTGGAGGAAGAACCCGAAGCGGAACTCGGAGGAGTCGTGGGTTGGATCGCGGGATGGGTCGCGGAGGGAACCGAGGAGATCTGGGCCCGCCAGGTCGATCCGTACGAGCGCAGCTTCGCCTTTGTGAACACCTTTCTGCTCGCTCGGGAACACTCGCCCCAGGCCCTCTTTGAGGCCCTCGCCCAAGGTCACAACTATGTCGCCTTCGCCGGGTTTCTCGACCCACGCGGATTCCGATTCTCCTACCGGAATGGAGATGTGACGGCGATCATGGGGGATGAGCTGGCCTTCCAACCCGGCGGGTCCCTGCACATCCGGGTTCCCCTCGAAACCGAGATTCGCTTGATCCGGGATGGAACGCTCCACTCCAAATACTCAGACCAGGAAGTGACCGCGCCGGTTACCGAACCGGGGTTGTACCGGGTCGAGGCGAGGTTTTCGGTCGGGGGAGAATCCTGGCCTTGGATTTACTCCAGCCCAATCCACTTGCTGTCCTCGGACAGCCCACCCGGATAGTCGCGCTCCGCCGTCGACCCCTCTCCAATTGCCTGTCCGACCCGCTCCGCGATGGCGGTCCGAAACCGCTGGGGTGGACTCTTGGACACGATCAGCTCGGCCAGCATCCCAACCAGGATGAAACTCACCCCAATCGGCATCAGTCCCGAAAGGAAGGCGCCCGCGAATCGCATGAGGCCGCCCGCCTCCAAGCTTCCGCCGAAATAAAACAAGATTCGGGTCACCAGTCCGAGGAAGAACAGGGCGAACCCGACCCCCGTGAGCAAATGCCCCGGCCGCTCGGCGTAACGGGAAAGGATCAGCATCGAAAGGCAGTCGGCGAAGGCGCGGAAGTATCGCTCGAAACCATATCGGGACTTGCCATGCGTGCGCGGGTGGTGGACAACCTCCACCTCGGCGATCCGAAATCCGAGGTCCGAGGCCAGCACGGGGATGAAGCGGTGCCATTCCCCGTAGAGCGGAACCGCCTTGACCACCTCCGCGCGGTAGGCCTTGAACCCGCAATTGAAGTCGTGAAGCGGGATCCCCGAAATCTTCCGGACCGCCCAGTTGAAGAGGTGCGACGCTCGAACCCGCGAGGAGGGATCCTGCCGGACCTTCTTCCAGCCTGAAACCAGGTCGAAACCCTCGTCCAGCTTGGCGAGGAAGCGGGGGATTTCGGCCGGATCATCCTGGTTGTCCCCATCCATCGTGATCACCACCAAGCCGCGGGCGGCCTCGAAGCCGGCGGCGAGGGCATTCGATTTCCCCATGTTTTTCCGCAAACGGATACCCGAAACGCGCGGGTCCTCGGCGGCGAGCTTGCGGATCACCGCGAAAGTTCCGTCCGTGCTACCGTCATCCACAAAGAGGACCTCGTAGGGTTTCCCGGTTGCCTCCAATGTGGCGGCAAGGCCCGTGTGGAGGCGCTCCAAGTTCCCCTCCTCGTTGAAGGCGGGAACCACAACGCTGATGTGCGGGGGGGGTGTGGAGCTCATGGCCTGTGGAAACGATACCCCTTGCGGACGCTAATCTCTAGCGCCGTGCGTCGCGGGGGCCGCGCCCTGTCCGTGTTTAGACCCTCCGCTTGCCTACGCGCCCCGCCCGGATCATCATATCCGCACCTGACCTGAGGAGGCCGAGCCGCCATGGTGCGAATGCGCGCCGACATTCCGGACAAGATTTACTATTCCATCAGCGAGGTGAGCGAATACACCGGGGTGGAGCCGCACGTGCTCCGCTATTGGGAGACCAAATTCTCCCGCCTTCGACCCAAGCGAGTGGGGGGCAACCAGCGCAAGTATTCCCGCGCGGACCTGGAGGTCTTGTTTCAAATCATCGACCTCCTGTATGAGCAGGGTTACACGTTGGAGGGAGCGGAGAAGAAGTTGGCCACCGGAGCCTCGCAAATTGAGGTCGAGGCGACCCCAGAGGGGCTTCAGCGGGAAGTCAGTCTGCTCAAGAGGGAAATCGAAGGGATTCTGGAAGTCATGAGTTGATGGATTATATTCCATCCGCCTGGGCCATCGCGATGGCCTCTTCGGCGGTGGGCTTGCCGTTGCGCGAGGGGCGGTCCTCCACGATGACCCCATCAAGGATCTTGATCACCCGGTCGGTTCGTTCGGCCACCCTCGGATCGTGGGTCACAATCAGGATCGTGTTCCCCTGGGCGTGAAGGTCCTCAAAGATCCGCAGGATCTCCTCCCCGGACTTGCTGTCCAGGTTTCCGGTCGGCTCGTCTGCGAGAATGAGCGAGGGGTTGGTCACCAGGGCGCGGGCGATCGCCACACGCTGCTTCTGACCGCCGGAAAGCTGGTTCGAGCGATGGTCCATCCGGTCTCCCAAACCCACCCGCTCCAACGCCTCCATCGCCTTCCGACGCCGTTCGCGACGCCCCAACCCCGCGTAGATCAGGGGGAGCTCGACATTCTTGAGCGCGCTTGCCCGCGCCAGCAGATGATAGGCCTGGAATACAAACCCGATCTTGCGGTTGCGGACCTCGGCCAGACGTGGGTCTGAGTGACGTGAAACATCCTCGCCATCCAGGAAGTATTTGCCGCCGGTCGGACGGGAGAGGCATCCCAGAATGTCCATCAAGGTCGATTTCCCCGACCCCGATGGACCGATGATCGCCGCGAACTCCCCCGCCTTCACCGTCATCGACACCCCACGCAGGGCGTGGACCTCCTCGGTGGCCATCGGGAAGACCTTGGTGATGTCGACTGTTTTGATGACTTCGCTCATCAGCTCACGCGTTCGAGGGGCCACCCCAGGCGCGCCCGCGCCAGGGTCGCCCACCAGAGATTACGCCAATAGTTTCTCTTGTCATACCGGGAGAAGGCGTTGATCGCGTTCCGCAGCTCCCCTCGGCTTCCCTCGCCGTCTCCAGTGGCTTGGAGGGCGAGGGCCAACCGATAGTACGGCTCCCCCAGGGAGCGGTTGCGCCGCGAGGCCGCGCGATACCACTCGATGGCCTTTTCCCGGTCTCCAAGGGTATCGTAGCAGCGCCCCAACAAAAGATGAGTCCACCCGTAACCGTGGTCCTCTCGGATCGATAAACCGACTTCCAGATGCCGCGCGGCTTCCTCGGCGCGCCCCAGATGGAACAACGCCTTGCCGAGCAGACAGCGGCTGTGCGCGTGGTTCTCGTCGATACGGATCGCCTCCGCGAGTTCCGTTACGGCTTTCCCCCAACGATGGGATTCGACATGGATTTCACCCAGCGCGAGCCGCGCCTCGAAGCCGTTCGGATTGAGCTTCCCCGCCAGAATCCGTCGGTGCAGCGCTCGCCGCAGTTGCCGGTTCCGGATCAGGTGCAGCGCAGGTCCCGCCAGATACAGCGCCAGAATGAGGATCGCCCCGCTGGTGATCCATTCGAGGAGCCACTGACCCACCGCTCTGTCCCCTTATGGATTCATCCGCAGGAGTTGATCGTAATAGGAGCGAACCCGATCCCTCCAGTGAGGAGAGACCTCCTCAAGATTCTCCCTGAGCAGGCGCGCGAGATCGGGCTTGGTCTCGAGCTCCATCGGGGGGGACTCCTCCAAGGCTCCCTCCACCCCCTCGCCCTCCGCTTGGAGCGCGCGACGTTCGCGGCGGTATCCCTTTTCGTGCAGCGATTTTTCGGCGTCCAGGAGGCGCTGCTCGATCTTCTGCTGAAGGTCGGTCACTCGCTCATCCACCTTGGCGTGCTCCAGGTCCTTCTCGACCTCCTCCATCATCTCCCCGATGCCCTCCAGGTTTCCCGCCCGGGAGCGCGACTCGCGATACTGTTGCTCCAGCTGCTGAAGCTGGCGACGGATATTGGCCTGCTCCTCCGCCATCTTCTTAAGCTGCTCGGAGAACCCACGCTCACCCTGACCCTCGCTCGAATCGCCTTGCCCCGGCAGACGCTGATTCTTGTTCCCCTGCTCCATCATCTCCTTGAGGCTCTGGGTGTCCTGGTTAAGCTGTTTCTGCTGCGCGAGCATCTTCTTGAGGCTCTTGAAATAACTCTCCAACCCCCCCGCGCCGCTTTGGCATTGAGACTCGGACTGTTCGAGGGATTGCAGCAGGCTTTCAATCGCCAGATTGACCTGGCCAAGCGCCTGGTGCGAGCGCACGCTCACCCCGTGCGGCGCGGACTCCTCCATCACCCGCGTGTTCTCGCGCCAATTCCGGGCCGCTTGGTCGAGGCGACGGATCACCGTGAAGTCCGCGAACGGGTTCTTTTCAGCCACCGCCTTGAATTCGCCGGAGAGACGAGAGGCTTCTTGACGGAACAGGTTCATCTCGCGTCCGAGACGCGCCATCCGCTCCTGGCTCGGCCACGAGGGCATCGGCTTATACCGCGCCGTGGCCTCGTCATTCCGCTCGCTTTCCTCCGACAGGATGAAGGCGCGCTCCAGGATTTCACGCATCTTGGCGATCTGCTCCTCCATGTTCTTGTCCCCGCCGCCACAGCAGCCTTGCATCGCACTTGCCAGACGGTCCAAATCCTTCTTGGCCTTGGACTGTTTCTTCTTGGCGGAGCCGGTCTGGCCCTGCTTCATGTCCGATAGAGCGGATTCCTGCTGCTCCTGGACGCTCTTGGCCGCCTCGGACTTCTCGATTTGGTCCAGCTGCTTGGCGAGCTGGTGCTCTTTCTCCTTGGCGCGCTCGCGCAAGCGGCGCAACTCCTCGAGCGCGCTCTTGGTTTCCTCGTTGAGCTGCTCTTGACGTTCCGCCAGGACCTGCTCCTCCGGAGTGGCCGCTTCGGATTCCTCGGTCCGCCGATTCCGCTCCGGGCTTGAGGAGGACTCCGGTTGGCTTTGCTCGGCGTACTCGGGCTTTTCACGTTCCTGAGGCTCCTGCTCCGACGCGGAGGGTTGCTCCTCTTGAGCGGGTTGTTGGCCCTCCTGTTTCTCCCCTTGCTCGTCCGAGGCCCCCTCCTTGTCTTTGGGCTTCTCGTTCTCAGGGGAGGCTTGCTTGTCGGATGGCTCCTTGGCCTCTTCGGTCTCCGAGGGCAGCGAGGAGTCGGCCACCTGCTCGCCGGTGGGGGACTTCGGGGTCTCGGCGAGCTGATTCGCCTTTTCACGCTCCTCGGCGGCCTGCTTGAGCTCTTCGGCGAGACGCTCCATCTGCTCTTCGAAGCTCTCGACCGCTTCCGGCGCGAGTTCCTCCAAATCAGGATCGGCTTCCAGTTCCTCGGTCGGCTCGCCCGGATGCTTGTCGGCATGGATATCCTGAACCGCCTCCTTCAGCTCCTCCTGGCGTTCGGCCAATTCCTCGAACTCCTGTTGGAGCTGCTCCGCCGCCTGCTCCAGCCACATGGTTTCGAGCAAGGCCAGTTGACGGTCGAGTTGTTTCTCAAATTCAGCCAGATTGGTTTCCGTGTCCTCCATGTCCTCGGGACGCAGTTGGTTCTCCTCCAGTTTGCGGAGGGTCTCCTGAAGCTCGCGCAGGGTCTGCTTGGATTCCTCCGACAAGAGCTGGTCGAGAAGATCCTGCACGCGCTCAAACTTCTGAAGGGTGCGCAGGGAGATCGAATTCTCCTCCTCAAGCCTGCGCAAAGACTCCTCGAACTTATCCGCGATTTCCGCGAGCTTGTTCTGGACATCCTCCTGCTTCCGGACTGTTTCGCTCATGCGTTTGCGGGCTTCCCACTTGTCGGCGGCTGTCGGCCTCGCCTTCTGATTACGGTCGAGATCCTGACGAACCTCCTCAAATTGACGCGATATCTCGCGTTGGTCGTTCAACAGGTCCTTGAGTGGGTCGAGCGTCTCCGCGCGCAGGGCCGAGCGATCGGAAAGAGCCTCTTCGACTGTTGGGAAACGGGCGGTGAAGGTGTCGCTGCGGCCCACCTTGCCTGGACGGTCGGGTCCGCGCCAGTCCGTGGCCTCGAACCAGTAAAGGACCTGGTCCCCCGGCCAGAGCCCCGCCTCGTTCAGATCCAAGATCGGCGAGAGCACGACTGTGGAGGCGGAGGGGACGGAGTCGGCCATCCGAACAAGGATCGCGCGCCTGTTTTCCACCTGCCCGGGAAGTCCGTTTTCCACCCGATAAACCATTGTCGCCTCCGCGATGGTCACGTCATCCGTGGCCAGGACCTGAGTGGGAACCCGGAGGTCCTTCCCCAGCACAACCTCGCGGCTCGGAGCCAGGATTTCGAGCGCGGGGGCCTGATCCTCAACCGCGAGGCAGGGCACCTCCGGGGAGAGCGCGGTTTGATCGAACCGGTCGGTCATGGTCAGGCGAAGTCTGCCATCCCCCACGAGGGGGATGGAGGCCGAGAGGTCCCGCGTGGCCTGCATGGTCAGGGAGGTGATGGACCTGCGCTCGCCTGTCAGGGATAGGATTTCCAGCGACGCCGCCACAACCGGCGCGCGGGTCTTCCAGCTCCATTCCATTCTGGAACCGGACATCGCCTCAATCCGCGCCGGCGCGCTGAGCACCTTGGCCGGATGCCGGGTGTATTCCGGCGGAGCGACTCGGACCGTGAGCGACTCCAACGATGGCGGTGGGACCGGCACAACCCGGCACACATTCGAGCGAGAAGCCTTACCCAACAAGGCGATTTCCATCTCCCCTTCCACCCGAACGCGGATCGGGGGCTCTCCTTCCGGGCCTGTGTCGGGGCGGATGCTTCCAAGCGGCTTCCACCCCGTTCCCCTCCTTCGAGCGAGAACCTGAACCTCCGCCTCACCGAAAATTTCTCCCGCGCTCATAACCGAGCCAAGTTGGCCTTCGGGGGAGGGAAGAGTCAGTTCGTGGTGAAGGGGAACCTCCACCATCTCCGGGATCGAGAGGGATCGGGCCATCGTGAGGGGTTGGCGCTCAGCTCCCCAGATCATCCCAGCAAAGGAGCCCCGAGCCGTTTCCGGCGCGACCGAGAAGAGAACAACCGCGGCAAGAGCCGCGGCGACGGCGATCCCAAGCTCTCGTTTGCGGGATGCGGAGCAGAGGCCGAGGCGCTCCCAGGAGGGGTCCGGCAGGTTGTCCGCCTCGGCGCGCAGCGCGCCCAGGAGGTTGGCCGAATACCCGAACTGCTCAACCTCTCGGGGATGCTCCTCGACATAATCCAGGGTGGTGAGCGCCTCCCGATACTCAGGGTGGACCCGCTCAAGGAGTCTTAGAGTGGCATGTTTGGAAAGGAGCGCCTTGGCGGGAGTGAGCAGGCGGATCGCGAACCAGGCACCGAAAACAAACAACCACAGGATCGCAACTGCCCGCGGGCCCGAGGATGGAAGGCCCAACCAGGAGAGAATCACACAAATCCCCGGAAGCGCGGCGGCCGCGAGGATCAGGACCGTGAGCAGATCGAGGCCTCCCATGAGGAGGAACCGGACGCGAGTCCGGGAAACAATCGACTGTTTCATGGTTTCAGCATCCCTCCCTTGATTCGTTCGGCGACAGCCTTCTCGGAGACAACCCAGAGCGACACTTCCCGTCCCGTCTCCCCTCCATCGGGGAGGACAAAACTGGGGCCGCCAAACCCATCTCGCGCGGAAAACTTCTCCACGGCGGCCCGGAACTCGGCGGCGTCCTCCTCAGTATCCCAGATTGTGCGCCAAAAAAGAGCCTGTTCGCCGTTCGGGCCTCGCGCGAGGGTGTAGCGGTCCCCTCCCCACCCCGCGGCGGCCTCCTCGGACTGATGCGAGGAAATCTCCTCCATCAACAGAGTTTTGATCAGAAACTCCCCGAAGGTGTTTTCCGAGACGTACTCCCAGCCTGTGTCAAACTCAAACGGTTTCGCGTCCTTAAACGAAAACTCCACCGGCGGATCATTCCCAAGCGCGCACTTCTCCGGATGGAGGATCTGTTCCGTCGATTCGGGCGGATGAAGGTACAGATGGTTCACCACCTCCCAGTTCACCGTTCCCCCGGGGATGTCCTCCCGCTCCACCAGCCTCCCCTCCCTCACCGCGTATTTCATGGAGAGGTTGATCAGGAAAACCTCCCCTCCCAGGTATGGGAAAAGGAACATCGCTTGAAGGAGCGGCGGGGAGACGCTGAGCGACTCCTGATCCATCATCAGCGAGACGAGCGCGGTGACCATCAAGGAGTCGGCCCCCAAGTCCTTGGCGTACTCGACCATCGAGAGCGTGGCATCCCCCTCAACCACGGCCATCGCGGCCAAAGAGCGGTCATCGTGGTCGGTGCGCTCGATGGGAAGGCGCAGAAGGTCGAAGTGCTGATCCGTCAGCGCGTGGGTGAGCTCGTGTTCAAGGACTATCTGTGTAAGCGCCACCTTGAGCGACAGATTCCCCACCACGTGCATCTGTTTGGCGTGCGGGTCATACAGTCCGGCGACCTGTTCACCCAGAAGTCCGCGATAGAGGTCCCGGAGAGAGATTCCTTTGGGCGCCGCGCCGAGGAGAACCAGAGAATCCTCGATCGAGCGCCATTCCTCCTCCGAGATGAGCCTATCCATCTCCCGCTCCAACAGGGCGGCCAGCTCCGGCTTCTCCAGGCGACTGAATGAGACCGGCTGCTTGAATTGAAGGCCGCGAATCTCCTCCGTCCTCCGAACAACCTCCTCGAAGCCCTCCTCGGGTTCGGCGGGAACGCCCACGGTTGTCAGGACTAACAGGACCAGCGCGCGAGCGAGCGGGGGGAGCGGACGGATGGAATTCCACATCTCAGCCGGGAAGCCCTTCCTGAATCCGTTTGCGCAAGGTGTTTCGCGACATGCCCAGAATCTTGGAGGCCTGGACTTGGTTTCCGCGCGTGAGGTCCAGCGCAACCCGGACCATGAGCCGTTCGATCTCAGGCAAAACCGAGGCGCAGTCGCCGCCGCTCTGAAGCTCCTCGTGGGCGCGGCGGAGACGGGCCCCCAAGAGCGATTCCAAACTTGGACTCGGCGCGGTGGGAGCTCCGTCCACTCCGGGCGCCATCGACCTGATCTCCTCCAGCCCTAGATCCTCCGGCGCGATTGCGTGCCCACGACACTGCACCAGAACCCTACGGATTGTGTTTTCGAGCTCGCGGACATTTCCGGGCCAATCGTGCTCGGCGAGCGCCTCCAGCGCGGAGGGGAGGATCGCGGGCGGCTCGATTCCGTTGGCGCGGGCGTGCTTGCGCAGGAAATACCGAACCAAATGCGGCAAGTCTTCTCGGCGCTCCTTGAGCGGCGGGAGCTCGATGGTGACCACGTTCAATCGGTAATACAGGTCCCCTCGGAAGCGCCCCTCGGCGACAAGCTGTTCCAGTGGGCGATTGGTGGCGGCCACAATCCGCACATCCACCTTGCGACCGCTCGCTCCCCCCACCCGGGTGACCACCTTATCCTCCAAGAAACGCAAGAGCTTGACCTGGGTGTCGAGCGGCATCTCCCCGATCTCATCGAGGAACACCGTGCCCCCATCGGCCTGCTCAAACTTGCCGATCTTGCGCTCGTGCGCGCCGGTGAACGAGCCTTTCTCATGGCCGAAAAACTCGCTTTCCAGGAGTTTCTCCGGTATGGCTCCACAGTTGATCGGGAGGAATAGGGCGTCCTTTCGGTTTGAGAACTGATAAAGAGCCCGCGCGACCAACTCCTTGCCGGTGCCGCTGTCGCCGCGCACCAACACCGGCTCGGAGGTGAGCGCCACTCGCCCGATCTTCTTGTAAACCTCCTGCATCGGCGCGGAAAGCCCGATGATGCAGTCTCCATCCCCCGGATCCTCGGCGTCTTGCTCCTCGCCGAAGTAAACGGCGGTGGACATGGCCTCGTGCGCCTGGAACGCGCGACGGATGAGATCAATCATCGCGTCCGACTCGAAAGGCTTGAGGACATAGTCGTAGGCCCCATGACGGGTGGCCTCGATGGCGGTGTTCGCGGAGGCGTAAGCGGTCATCAGAATGACCGAGATCTTGGGATCGATGTCCTTGATCCCGCGCAAGGTCTCGGTCCCATCCATATCTCCTCCGAGGCGGACATCCACCACCACAACCCCGACACCTCCGCGCGCCACTCGCTGCAGGGCGGCGCGCCCGCTGGAAAGGGTCTCCACCTCAATCGGCTCGCGCGCGAGCATCCGGCGGAACGAATAACGGACCGCCTCTTCGTCATCCACCACCAGCAGAATCGGGGGGGTTTTTGCGGTTACTTTGAACATGGTTGCCGGGGTCCATGACCCCGCTGCCTAGGGGAACGAATTCCCGCCAAGGTCCTTTCCTGGACTGAAAGCTCAGGTTATCATCCTAGTGCTGGGAATGAAAAGGTTGGACGGCGCGCGAGGGGGGCGCTGTCATCCGAAAGGAAGTTTCTCATGGTCGAGAATTGGATGAGACTGTTGATTGTCGCCGGGTTTCTCGCCTTCCCCTTCATGGCCCCGGGGCAAAATGAGGATGGTCCCCTCTCTATCAATTTTGTTGATGAACAGCCCAAGGAAGATGAACCGATCCAGGGCGGCTCGGTGATTGAGGGCCCGGCGGTTGAAGACCAGGGCGAACCGGAACCCCCCGCCGCGCTGGAGCCGATTCCGAATCTTCCCGCGCCCTCGGTGGAGACAATCGCTCCTCCGACCCCCACTCCCGCCCCGATCCGATCGGAGCCCATGCCCGCGCGTGAGATCCGCGAGTCCCCCCCCGCGAGGACCACTTCCCCTCCGGTTATCCGAAGCCAGGAGCCTTCCCCACGTCTCTCGACCGAACCGGACTCGATCTCGGCCCTGTCCTCCAGCGTGGTTGTGGAACTTCAATCCGCCAAGACCGGTCAGTACGAACCAAGGGCGGGGAATCAGTTCACGCTCCAGGCGGGGGAGCGCCTCCGTTGGAAACACGGAAAGGACCAGGAGTGGCGGGTTCTTGAAGCCTATGGCCCGACCGAGGTGCGCCTCTTGGGAACTCATTACGAGGTGGCCGGGAACTTCTTCCACAGCTTCCGGGATGGATCGAGCCGGGTCCAAGTTCCCTCGTTGCGCGAGGCGCGTGACCGACGCGACCACCCGCGCTCCATCGATCCGCGCCGAGCCAACCTCAAACTCTTTGTCGAGGTGAGCACCTCCGCGCCCAATGCCCCGCCGCCCGATGGCAACTGCGTGGTCTGGCAGAAGGGCAACCTTTGGCTGAATGACTTGGTGGCTGGGGAGGTGGACAGCGCCCTTTCGGATGGACAGGTCGACCACCTCGAGGTCGCGGCCAACATCCCCGGTCTGATTTTCAAGATCGTTCCCCCGGCGGACCTTCTTTTTTATGCCGTCCGTGTGGATTTCGAGGGGGAGATCTTCAAGGAGCTCGGACGTCTCAAAGGGCAGGCGGACGCTGAAATTGAGCGTGTCGGTCGCTTGATGCAGATGGCCGACACCCCGGAGCGCCGTCTCTGGTGCGAGGCGCGTCTCGCCTACGAGCAGGAGAAATCCACCTTCTGGGGGGACCGGCAGCGCTTCTACGATTTCTTCTTGCGGAATGAGCTGGATGCCTTCGGATTGGTTCGCTCGGGCCATCCTCTTCCGCACATCGAATTGGCCCGCGCCGTCTACCGCCACAGCAACCTGGAGCTCTCGGTGGGAATCTTCTCGGATCACTTGGGCAAGGTGCTCCTCCCGGCGGATGCCTTCCTTTGGATCAATGAAGCGGTTCCGATCACCGGGACCCCGTTCGCATTCACGATCAGCGACAAGAGCACCCCCTCGTTTATGGGCTTCGACACCCGGTTTCGCGGAGAGCAGGACAAACTCGCCGCCGAGGAGAAGTTCAGCGGCTCGACCGCGTGGGTTCCGCGCAATGTGGTCGTTGACATCTACCGCTATGCCACCTTCCGTCCGCCCCAGCCGGATGGGCCTCCGGCCTATCTGGTGGATGTCACCCTGGATATCACCGGAGGTTTGAAGCGATTGAACAAGGATCAGTCCCTTTCGGCCCGGCTGGGAACGATCCAGTTGACCCCTGACCAGTTTAAGGTGGAGATGGCTCCGGACCTGCTCGCGGCCTCCGGACCGATCGACAAGATCGTGGGGGACATCATCCTCGGTCCGCTTGGACTACGGGACTGGTACGCCGGAAGACGGTCCCATCTGCATGACCTGTTCGAGAAGGTTCCGATGCTGCCGGACGAGATCGTGGATGAACTCGAGGAGGCTGCGGATGAACTCGGCATGCGCGTGTATGAGCTCGAGAAGCCGAAACGCGCGAGCAGCGGCTCCTATGTCTATGAACCGCACAAAGCCTCCCTTACCCTCTCTCGAACCACCGTGCCGGGCGAGCTGCGCCTGGAGGTGGTTTTGCAGGACGAGGCTGGGGAATCCGTTCGCGTGGACCGCGTTGTCCGCCCCAAGATCGATGTGATCGATTTCGCCGCTCGATCCGTGGCCATAAATCGTGGGAAGGGGCGCCTGGAAGACTTTCGTCCGATGACCTTGGCCGAGTGGCTGGATTCGCGAAAGCCGCGCTCGCTCCTGACAAACTGAACTCGGGACCCATTCTGTGATGCGGCTCAAGGAGCCGTCTGTCGAATCAAGGAGAATTCAATGCGTTCTGGACTTACCGTGGTGCTGTGGGCGACTCTTTGCGTCCCCGCGTTCGCCGATCGGATTGTGCTGATCTATGGCGATGTGCTGGAGGGGAGCGTGATCGCTCAGACGGATCAAACCATCACCATCCGAGGCTCGTTCGGCGATCGGGTCATGAACAAGAGCGATATCCGGGAGATTGTGAAAGGCGCGCCGGAAACGGCCCCAAGCGCGAGTCCCGGGACCCTACCGCCGGAATGGGCCTCCGAACCACCCAAAGCCGCTCAGCCCGCCGCCGCTTCCCCCGCCGCCGCGAATATCCCCGCCGGCGCCTGGCCCTCCGCGCCAAGCTTCCAGGCCCCATCGACCCCATCCGCTCCGAGCGCTTCGACCGTGCCGCTGCCCCCGAGGGATGTCCCCAGCGCGCCCGTTCCCGAGACTCAGCCGGCGGCCTCCTCCCCGGATGCCCCCCTGGAATTGCCCGAGACCGCGGGCGCTCCCCAGGCGCCCCCATCCAATGCCTACGACCTGATCCGTCGCAACGCCGAGATCCAATCGCAATGGAAAGACTTGGAGATCTCTTATATCCAGCGGACCTTCGCCGGAACCCAGGTCTTCGAGACCCGCTACATCGCGCGGATCATCCCGCCCAATTATCTGAGGGCCAAACTGATCTCCCCGGTTCCGGCCAGCCAACAGTTCCCGCAGGGGGGTGAGGTCGAATACGACATGTACCGCGCCAAGGGGACCTTATGGCAGGTGGCCAAGGTTCCCGGACAGCCCGTCCAGTATCTCCAGATGGACGCTTCCCGCGTGGAGCGCCAAGCCGCCGCGAATCCCATCGAATCCTTCCAAAAGGGATTCGCCGGAACGGGCACCGATGAGAATCTGCTCCGGCCCCTCGCGAGCGCAAGCTCGATCATCGGGGAGGAAGTCATCGAAGGACATCCGTGCTGGGTGATGGAGACCCGCTACACCGAGGAATTGATCGAAGCCCAGGTCCAGCGCTATCCCACCGAAATACGCGGGCTGGTCCGTCAGCAGCTCGGGCAGATCGGACTGATTCGCAATTGGATCGGCAAGCAGGACACGGTCCAGTGGAGAATGGAGAGTTTCACACCGGCCGGGCAGCCACTCTTGGCGATGATGGTCCTTTCGATCAAGCCCAACGCGAACCTTCAACCGGATGATCTGCGCATGCGCGTTCCCAAGGGGACCGTGTGGGTGGACATCACCGACATGGTGACCGGGGGGGTGAACCAGATGCTTCAGGGTCAGCCGCTCCAGCAGCAACAACTTCAACAGCAGGCCGCGAAGCTGGGTGTCCAGACTCAGCCCCAGGCCACCTATAGCCAGGTTCCGGCCACTCAACCTCAACAAACCTATCAGATGCCGGCCCAGCAGCAGCCGTCCGCCTTCCAAAGCTCGCCTCAGCAACAGATGTACGTTCAGCCGCAGCAGCAACAGATGTGGCAGATGCAGCAGCCGGCGGCGCAACCGAGCTATCAGCCGCAGGTCCGCCAGCCCCAGCAGTTTCAGCAGACCTATGTTCAGCAGGGGAATCCCGGGGCGAGACCTCAGCAGCAAATGATGGTCATGCCTCAACAGCAGCAGCAGATGATGATGCAGCAGCAGCCTCAGCAGCAGGGCGGCGGCGGGTTTTTGTCACGCTTGTTTGGGGGAGGCCGCCAGCAACAAACCCAGCAACAGATGTACAGCGGCTATCCCCCGCAGGGCAACCAGCAGATGATGGTCCCGGTGATCAACGGCCAGCCGCAGATTCCGTATCAGGGGAGATAGGGGGTCAACTGGGAGTCCCAGGGAGGGAGGACATGAAAGGTTCCTTGCGATAGACTGGTCGCTCGAAATGTCAAGGTGCCATGCGACGCCCTCCCGATCCCAAACACCCGCTTGCCGAGGTCTTCGGCTTCCCGAGCTCGGATATGGGGCCTCGCGCGAAAAGGCACCGCTCTCGCCGCTTGTGTCCGTTCAACAACAAGGTCCCAAACTGTACGAAGGACAAGGCCCAAGACCCACTTGGCGTTTGTAGTGTTCACCATGATTACCGGCCCGTCATCACATGTCCGATTCGTTTCCGGCAGGATTGGATCATCGCGGATGACGCCGGGGATTTCTTTTTTGAGAAAGGCGCGACTTGGACGACATTGACTGAGGTTCGACTGAAGGATGTCGACGGTGGATCAGCAGGAAATATCGACGTTGTTTTGTGCGCATACGATGGGGGTGGGAGGGTCTATGACTTCGGTGCTTTGGAAGTCCAGGCTGTCTACATTTCTGGGAATATTCGGAATCCGTTTCAAGCCTACATGGAGGACCCACCAAAGAATTGCTCAATGGACTGGACCCACGAATCCAATTACCCGCGTCCGGACTACCTTTCGTCGTCCCGTAAACGCCTTGCTCCGCAATTGATCTTCAAGGGAGGAATTCTCAGAGCCTGGGGGAAACGGATGGTGGTCGCCCTCAACAAGGGCTTTTTCGAGACTCTTCCGCAGCTGCCCCATGTTTCCAAAGAGAATGCCGACATTGCTTGGGTGATCTACGACATGAAGCCTCCCCGCGCTGGGGGGGAGCAGTTTACCTTATTTCGAGAGAGAGTGGTTTATACTCAATTCGAACCGTCCTTGGCAGAGATAACCAGGCCGCGACCCGGAAGGATGGAGGAGTTTCTCAAACACCTGCAACTCAAGGTTGACGAGAAGTTGGAAACACCCCCGAACAACCAGACCATTGAGAATCCGTTCGGTGAATGAATCATGGAACAAGCGCTTTTGTTTCCGAACTGCGTTGACGAGCAAAGAGAAAAGCCTGTTAACGTGGCTTCTGTCCCCCAGCGCAGCCCGTTCCGCTATCCGGGCGGAAAGACCTGGTTGGTGCCCTTGGTGCGGAGGTGGATGAAGAGTCGGTCCTGTCTACCCGACGTGTTTGTGGAACCTTTCGCGGGTGGTGGGATCATCGGACTAACAGTCGCCTTTGAAAGGCTGGCAAACCGAGTTGTGATGGTGGAGCTTGATAGGAATGTTGCCGCAGTGTGGGAGACTATCCTGGGTGGGGAAGCAGCCTGGCTCGCGGATCGTATCCTAGAGTTCAACCTGACTCTTGAGGGGGTAAGGGCGGAGGTTTCCAAGACCCCCAGATCTCGTCGAGAACTGGCCTTTCAGACCTTGCTTAGGAACAGAACCTCCCACGGCGGGATTCTTGCTGAGGGTGCAGGAGTTCTAAAGAACGGCGAGAATGGTCGTGGGATCCATTCGAGGTGGTACCCAAAGACTCTTGCGAATAGGATTCGACACATCGAGCTCGTTTCCAGTCGGATCGAGTTTCGCAGGGGAGATGCGTTCGATGTGATTCCCGAATACTTGGGAGATGATCTTGCGGTTGTCTTCTTAGATCCACCGTATACTGCGGGAGGAAAACGTGCCGGGTCCCGGCTTTACACCCATTTTGAGATCGACCATGAACGCTTGTTTGCCTTGTGTGAACAAGTCAGTGGAGACTTCTTGCTGACCTATGATAACGCGGAAGAAGTCGTGGCGTTGGCGAAGAAACATGGATTTGCGACTAAGCCAGTCCGCATGAAGAACACGCACCACTCAGAGATGACCGAACTGCTGGTCGGACGAAACCTTGACTGGATTGAGCGATGAATGCGCTTAGCTCCACTGGCAATGCGTCTACCGCGATGAAAAGGTGCTCAAGAGGCTGGCGTGAACTGAACACCCCCATCATGGGCCGAAATCGCGGATTCCGAAACTTGAAATTCTTGTGGAAGGGGAAGCTACCCCTCCCCTACAGCTTCTGCCAAAAGTCGTCGAGCTGGCGCGACCAGCCCTCCTCCAAGGGTTGAGTCGGGGATACCGGGGCCGAGGTCGGGAGGAGGTCCGCCGCCTCGGTCGCCACTCCACCCAAGAGGTATTCAATCTGCCGCAGCTTCCCGCTGCCAAGCGTGTGGTTCAGGCGACGGATCGCCCCGAGCAAATACAGCAACTTGTGACGCAGGTGCTCGATCCGCTCCATCTGGTTCAACTCCTCGAGCGTCGAGTGGTCCGAAATCACCACATCCGCGTCGTCCAGGTCGAGCTTGACCTCCAGCCACGCCCGCAGCGAGGCCGCCACCTGCTGCGCGGGGGCGTTCCCGATATCCACCGCCAACTCCCTCAACACCGGATCATAAGGCAATACGCCGACCATTTCCCAACGCATCTGGTGTTCCTGCCGCCACAAATCAAGACACTCCTCGAACTGTTCCTCGAGATCGCTCTCGATTGGGCGAGTGAGACCAATGAAGAGAAGCATGCAAGTATTCCCCGTCCTCTGCAAATGGTGTGTGAGGGTGGCGCGGCCTGAGGAACAACCGGATCAGGACCACCGACTGGAGCCTCAATCCCCAAGCGGTAGGGCAATCCTCCGACCGCTGAGCGCGGAGCGCGCCGTGGCCTCGACCACATCCATGTAGGCGACCCCATCCTCAAATGAGGGTTCGGGCGCCCGCTCACCCCGCACCGCGCGGATGAAATCCAGTTCGACTTCCCACCCTCTGGATTCATCGTCAGAAAGCGGCAGCTCCTTGAGTGACTCGCCGGGATTTTTCGCCCCCAAGACCCGATCCCCCTCGATCTCGTAGACCAGGGTCCCCTCCGATCCGTAGACCTCGATCCGATCCGAGGGGGCGGCGTGCGCGATGCCCGAGAGCGAATACTCCACAATAGCTCCCGAAGCCAGCTCGGCGGTCATCGAGACCATGTCTGGAATCTGAACCTCCTCCACCAAGCCCGATGAGGGTTCGACCCGTTGCTTGACATGGGTCCGAGTCATGGCCTGGACCGCCTTATGGTCCCCGAACCAGCGCCGAATCACCTCCGCATATATCCCCAAGGTGAGGACATTGTACCCGGAAAGGGATTTGTCTTGACGCCAGGTCAGCGGGGCATGCGGATCGAGGTAGCGTCCATGGAGGGATTGAACCCGGATCGAAAGGGGTGTGCCGACAAACCCTTCTGCGAGCAGCCGCCTGATCGCGAGGTCCCATTTCATCCCATGCGGGGGCGGGCAGAGCATCGCGGGTAACCCCGAGGCCCGTTGAGCATTCCGCATTTGACGAGCCTCGCTGGCGTTCCGGGCCATGCGCGCCTGGCAGAACACCGGTTTCCCAGCCTGCAGGGCGGCCACTGAGGCGTCCCTGTGCAAGTAGGGCCAAGTCCCGATCAGGACCGTGTTCACCTCCGGATGGGCAATCACCTCCCTCCAGTCTTCCAGACGGTAACGGATGCCGTATGCATCCGCGATCCGGGCGGTGGATTCGCTGGTCCGGTTGCAGACCGCGATCACCTCGACCGAGTCGATTCTGGAGAGTCCCGGCAGGTGACGATCTCGGACAATTCCCCCCGCCCCGATGATTCCAATCCGAACCATCTCTGTCATGGCTAGACTAGTCCTCCGCGATGAAGCGCGTTTCTCGGTATTGTGGACTCCGGATGGATTTCCCGCGAGACCCCGTCGCGATCTCGACCGCTGCATTGACTGTCCGTCATCCGCTCTTTACGATGCAGGAATCAACTCAAGGAAACGCCCGGCGGGGTCTTATCCGAGCCGGCGCCGGGAGCCATGCGGTGGTGGGGATCACAAAGGCCGGAACCATTCTTGTCGTGGACGACTCCGAGCAGACCCGGGAAATGCTCAGCGGGTACCTGGAGCGTCACAACTTCGAGGTCCTGACCGCGGTAAACGGACGTGAGGGTCTGGACTTGGCCGGCGAGTGCCATCCGGACCTCATCGTGATGGACCTGATCATGCCCGAAAAAGATGGTCTGGAGGCCCTTGACGCCTTGGCCACGAACCCCGCGACCCAGGAGATTCCGGTGATCATCATCTCCGGCCAGGGCACTCGGATGGACCAGATGCTCTCCTATGACAAAGGGGCTTATTTCTATCTGGAGAAGCCCTTTGACCTCAAACTGATTGTCGAACGCGCCACGGAGCTCATCGGGCGCGAGTCGGGCTGAATCCTGTCCGCCTGCCGCCATCCCATCCTCCTCCTGCATGGCCTCTTCGGTTTCGAGCGGAGACAGATCGGCCCCTTTCGCCTGGAGTATTTCCGAAAAGTGGCTCCTTTTCTGGGGGAGAAGGGTTGCCAGGTCTTCACTGTTCCGGTCCACCCCAGCCACACCATCGAACACCGCGCGGGGGAGATCGAGAGGTTTGTCGAATCCCATCCCGCGCTCTCCGCCTCGCCGCTCAATCTGATCGCCCATTCGATGGGGGGCCTGGAGGCTCGGTTGCTTGCGCGCCGCTGGGGACCTGATAAGGTCCGGAGCGTCACGACATTGGCCACCCCCCATCGCGGGTCGTTCCTCGCCGACCTCCTCGATGCTCCTCCCGGCATTCGTTCGCTGATCCGTTGGGCCGCGCCCGGCATCCGTGACCTCACCCGCCGTGAAATGGAGCGCTTCAATGAAGCCAACCCGGATGTCCCGGGGATTCACTACCTCTCGATCGTGGCGGAGGCGTCCTTCCGAACTCGGAGTGTCCCGCTGTGGCCGTTCTACCTGATCCTCCGCGTGCACTCGGGACCCAATGATGGCCAGGTGAGCGCGGACTCGCAGGAGTGGGGGGAGGTTCTGGAGCGGGTGGCCTCGGATCATGTCCAACTGATCGGAATGCGTGTGGGCGTTCTCCCGAGTGGTCGCTTCGATCACTTGGCGCTGTATGGAAGGATTGTGGAGGAATTGGCCCGGCGGGGGTGTTGAAGGGGGACCCGCGCTCCCTTCAATCTCTTCGCTACCCTCCGAGAATCACGTCAATCCCGGAATGGATCAACTCCACCTTGGTCTGGGAGATCTTGCCGACGCGCTCCATGAGGAGCTCCTTATCCAGCGCCACGACCCGTGAAACGTTGGCAACCGAGTCCTTCGGCGGGCCGGTCATCGAAGCGGTGAGCGGCACGTTCCCCGGCGCATTAGCCCACTTCAAGTTGCTGGTAAGCGGGACACACACGACAGTCGCGAGGCTTGCTGCTGTTCACAGCGTCTCCTGTCCTGGGTTGCCCGGCTGTTGGTCGCAGGGAGAAACGGAGGCAGAGGCCCTTGAGAATATCCAGGATGCGATCCGCGAATACCTTGAGGCGGTCAAGGAGGTGTATTCGGGTTCGAACATTCGTGAGGTTGAGGTCCCAGTCTGACTCCTATATCTGGGAAGCTTCCGCGCTTCCGCTCCCCCCCCTCTCCCCCGGCCTGTGAAATCCGAGCAGCAGCGCGAGAAGGATCACCAGCGCCTGCACCACCGCGACCATGGCGAAGGGGACTCCGAGCTCCCGCTGAAGCGTGCCTGCGCCCTGCTCCAGCGCGCCGAAAAAGAACGCGGTGAACAGCACCGCCAGGGGGTTGAGGCGCGCGAGTAGCGCCACCGCGATGGCCGTGTAGCCGTAACCCGATGGGAAATCATCGTACACCCGGAAAGTGATCGCGCAGACCTCCACCCCCCCGCCAACCCCCGCAAGCCCGCCGGAAAGCAAGAGAGACAGCGCGAGGATTCGCTTGGGATGATACCCGGCATACTCGGAAGCCTCCGGGTTAAACCCCACCGCCCGCATCTTGAAACCCAGCGTGGTCCGCGAAAGCAGCGCCCAAATTCCAATAGCCATGAGGCCCCCCAGGAGCAGCCCGGCGTGCAGACGCATCCCTTCAAACAAGCGCGGCAAGTGCGCGGTCTCCGCGATCTCAGCCGATTCAGGGAGTCCCGAACCGGGATTCTTGAGCGGCCCCCGAATCAGTGCGGAGAGCCAGAAAAGCGCGATAAAGTTCAGCATGATCGTGCTGATCACCTCGGGCACATCCCGCCAAGCCCTCAGCGCCCCCGCGATCCCTCCCCACACCCCGCCCGCCACAAATGCCGCCAGCAGAGTCACCGAAAGAGCTGCAACGGGCGGGAGCTGACCCGCGCGCGTTCCCACGACCGCCGCACCCAATGCGCCGAGCGCGAATTGCCCCTCGGCCCCGATGTTCAACGCCCCTGTCCGGAAAGCCAGAGCCACCGCCAGTCCGGCGAAGAGCAGCGGGCAGGTCTTCACCAGCGATTCGGTGATCCGGCGCCGGCTTCCCAGCGCCCCTTGGAGCAAAACTTGGATGCCCTCCAAAGGACTGTCCCCGAAAGGGGAGAGGCATACGGCGATGAGGAAACCCACCCCCACGAGCACGGCGGCTGGAGCCGCCCAGCCTCGAATCCGCTCCCGGTTCATGCGGCGCTCAACCCCCCGGAAACGCCCAGCATGGCCAATCCCAAGGACTCCTCATTCCAGCGCTCGCGGGGAATCGCCTCCAGACACCCCATGCAGATCACCTGGAGGCTGTCGGCCAGCTCCAGCGCCTCCTCCAGCTCGGTGGTGATCAAGAGTATCGCGGCTCCCGCTTCCGCATCCGCTATCAACGCTCGGTGAACCGCCTCGCGCGCCCCCACATCCAGCCCGCGTGTCGGATTCGTGGCCACAAGCAGCCGGTGCGGCCTGGAGATCTCTCGCGCCACCACCACCTTCTGCTGGTTCCCCCCCGAAAGCCTGCCCGCCGCTTGCTCTGCGTCCGGAGGATGCACCTCGAACCGCCGAATCAGCGCGTCGGCGCACTCCCTGGAGTCCTTTCCGCGCAGCAGCCCATGCCTGGACCAGGGGGCTTCGGAAACATCCTTGAGCGCGAGGTTCTCCTGGAGAGTGAACTCCAGAATCAGGCCCGTCCGTTGACGGTCCTCCGAGATGAAGCTGATCCCCCCCTGGACTCTCTCCCTCACACCCTTCGGAAGCGGGATCCCCGAGAGGCGGATTTGCAGCCCTCGGTCGGATCGGAGTCCAAGCAGATTCTCCGCAAGCTCCCTCTGGCCGTTCCCCTCAATCCCCGCGATGGCCGTGATCTGCCCGAATGGTATCGCCAGGCTCCAAGGTCCGCGCAGTTTCCCGGAACAAGCCTCCGAACACACGACATGGAATCCATCCGAGATGGACCCCGAATTCCCCCCCCTCGTGGAGGACTTCACCGGCGGACAAAGGTCGCGACCGATCATGAGACGGGATAGCTTCGCGCGGCTGGCCTCCGCGACTGGGAAACAACCGACCGATCTCCCACGCCGCAGCACGCTGACTCGGTCCGCAACTTTCTCAATCTCCTCGAGCTTGTGGCTGATAAACAGCACGGAGTGTCCCTGCTCGCGGATCCTTCGAAGGAGCTCGAACAGCGATTCGCACTCACGTGGAGTGAGCACCGCTGTCGGCTCGTCCAGCGCCAACAGACGCGCCCCCTTCCAGAGCGCCTTGAAGATCTCAACCCGCTGCATCTCACCCACTGAGAGCGCGTCCGTCCGCGCCTCCAAGGGGAAATCGAACCCAAGAAAATCCATCCGTTCGCGAATGGCCCTGAAGTCTCGATTGCCTTGATACAACGAAAACGGATTCTCGCCGAGAAGGATGTTCTCACCGACCTCAAGGGTCGGCGCCAGCATGAAATGCTGGTGCACCATCCCAACCCCCGCGCGCTTGGCTTCCCGAGGCGACCGAGGTTTGTAGGGTTTGCCATCCAGGAGCATCTCGCCTGAATCCGGCTCGAGCAGTCCATAGAGAATGTTCAGCAGGGTGGTCTTCCCAGCCCCATTCTCACCGAGGAGGGCGTGGATTTCGCCCTCGTTGACCGCAAGGGAGACCTCCTCAAGCGCGAGGGTTCCGCCATAGCTCTTACGGATGGAGGTGGCTTGGAAGCCGGCCATGTTCAGCGGTCCTCCGCGAGCTTCCGGAATGCGGAGGGGAAGGGAAGGGCGGAGACTCGCTCCTTCGCCCAGCGGTAGCGGTTGGGGTGACGGCGGAGTTTTTGACGGAAACGCCTCAGTAGACCCCCCAGAAACGCTTGATCGATCTCGCCATCCAGGTATTCCCGGAGGAACGCAACGCGGTCGGATTGAGAAAGAGGAACCTTGAGGGAGGAAAGAAAAATCTCAGCCAAAGCGCGCTCGCGGTTGCCTCGCGACACAGCCCTGCCAATGCGCGCGGTGTGGACATCAATCACCGCCACGGGAATGGCTTCCGGTGGAAGGTCCCCGGTGTTTCTGGGGACAAAAAAGTGGCGCAGATAAGGGTGAGTGTGGTCGAAACCGGAGCGGTGGAGATTTGCGAGGGTCCTTGCCGCCGCAAGGAGCAGCGAGCGTTTGAGGACCCGCTTCGAGTGATCCGGCGTCTCGTCGAGCAGCCATTCATCGAGCGCCTGCATGCCGACCAGTTCGGAGGTGAGCAGAAACGAGTCCACCTCGGACCAGCCCTTCATCCGCGCCCCCCAAGCAACCACGCGTGGGCAAAGAAAGCCCGCCGCCTCAAGCCACTCCAGCCTCCGTGTCTCGTGCTCCGCGAGGGAATGCGGCTGTTCTCCGCGCAAGAGCTGGAGCCAGGGTCGATTCGCGCCGCGTTTACGGAACACCTTGAGGTAGAGGCCCCCTTCGGACCCCTCCCGCGCGGGAAGATACAGGACCACTCGATCACGGACCTCCGCGACCTTGACCGCCCCAGTTGGAGCGAGGAAGTCTTCATACTTCTGAAGGCCGCGCCACGCGGCCAGGTCGGAAAATGCTTCGCCGAGGCGGAGAAACTCCCGGATTGCCATGCGGCGAGTTTAGGTCAGAGACGTGGATTTTGGCACTCGGTGGACTGGGGAAGGGGAAGAGACGGCCTCATTTAGAATCCTCCTCAGTTAGCCCCTTCTTGTCCCAGCTCCCCCTTTCCGGTAAGTTTCGACCCTGGACAATGGTCCTTCCGGTCCCCCTAGGGAAAAGCGAATCTCCATGAGGCAAACCCCAACCTGCCATTCCTGCGTGGAACGCCAGATGTGGCGTGTTCTCGAGGTCGCCCTGTCGCGCCCCGATGCGCCCAAGTGGAGCGAACGGGAGCTCGCCGAGGCCAAGGAAGACCTCCTTGCGAGAGCCCGCGAATGGCTCGCCGAGCAGCCCCTCGACCTCTCTCCGGCGGAGCTCTCCTGGGGACCGATCAAGATGGTCTACGAGAAGACCGGAGTCCACGATCCCTACGCCGAACTCAAGGACCGCTCCAACCGCGAGGCCCTCGCGCTCCTTGAGGAAATGCGCGAGTGGATTCACACGGGAGAAGATCCCCTCGAAACCGCCGCGCGCCTCGCGGTCGCCGGAAACATCATCGACCTCGGCATCCACAAGGACTACGACATCCACGAAAGCATCCGCCGCATCCTGGAGGAGGGCTTTGTGATCGATGACATGGAGCGCTTCCGCGAGGACCTGGCGGGTGGTGAGACTCGGGGGGAAAACCCGGAAGTCCTCTATATCTGCGACAACGCCGGTGAAATCGCCTTTGACCGTCTGTTTATCGAAACCCTGATCGAACATTTTCCCCGGACACGCTTCACCGCGACAGTGAACGGCGGACCGGTGCTCAATGATGCTCTTCAGGAGGATGCCGAGTTTGTCGGCCTCACCGACATCGTTCCGGTCATCGATAACGGCTACGACCTTCTCGGGACAGTCCTCCCGGCCTGCTCTCCCGAGTTCGTGGAGGCCTTCGAGCGCGCGGACTGGGTCATCAGCAAGGGGCAGGCGAACTACGAAACCCTGGATGGGGTGTCCGACAAGGTGGTCTTTCTGCTCAAGGCCAAGTGCGAACCGATCGCCGCGCATGTCGGCGTGGCCATCTATCAAGGGGTCTTTAAGCGCGGCGAGAGCCTGGACCGCGAATCCTCGGAAGCCCTGGCGGGTGCGGCATGTCCTCCCGCGCGCTGATCACCGGCGGCGCCGGGTTCATCGGCTCGCACCTCGCGCGACGCTTGGTCCGCGACGGAGTTTCCGTCCGAATTCTCGACAACTTCTCCAGCGGCAAACGGGAGAACCTCGGCAAGCTCGCCTCCGAGGCGGAATGGATCGAGAGCGACATCCGCAACCTTGAGGCCGTGGTCCGCGCCGCGCGCGGAGTGGATTGCATCTACCACCAAGCCGCGCTCGCCTCGGTTCCGCGCTCGATTGAAGACCCGCTCACCACCCATGAGGTGAATGTCACCGGGACCCTTCATGTGCTCTTGGGGGCGCGCGAGGCCTCGGTCCCGCGCGTGATCCTGGCCTCCTCCTCCTCGGTTTATGGGGAGACCCCCACTCTCCCCAAGCGCGAGGACATGATCCCCTCGCCGGTAAGCCCCTACGCCGCGCAGAAGCTCGCCCTGGAACTCTATGCCCGTCAGTTCTTCCTTCACTACCGGATCGCCACGGTCTGCCTTCGGTATTTCAACATCTTCGGACCGAACCAGGAGCCCAACAGCCCCTACGCCGCGGTCCTCCCCTGCTTTGTCGCCAGGATTCGTTCGGGGAAGTCCCCGCTGATTCATGGAGATGGGGCTCAGACACGCGACTTCACTTATGTGGACAACGCCGTGGAGGCCAATGTGCTGGCCGCCCGCGTGGATGGCATCGGCGGCGAAGTCTTCAATGTCGCCTCCGGTCGTCAAACCACCGTGCGCGCGCTGGCGGAGGGAGTCGCCCAGCGGATGGGGTGCCCGAACGGCATTGAGTGTGGTCCCGCAAGGCCCGGGGATGTCCTGCATTCTTACGCCGACATCACCAAGGCCAGAGCCACCCTCGGGTATGACCCGCCGGTTTCGTTTGAGACGGGGCTGGAACGGACCCTCGCGTGGTTTGCGGGCGCGGAGGTCCCCTGACCGGCGCGCGGGCGAGACTCCCGTGTTATGTCAGCACTCGCTTGGCGAGAACCAGGTTGCGAGTCCGTTCCGGGTTGTAGTCCCTTTCCCTTGGATCCAAAGAAAAAGTGGTCACGCGCAGCTCCTCGGCGTGGGCCGCCTTCCATCCCCCCAGGGAAACTCCAACGTGCCCGATCCTGCCATCGGCGCGGGTGAAGAACAGGAGGTCCCCCGGTAAGAGGGGACCATGCTGTTGGTGTGTGCCCACAATTTCCCCCACAAGCATCTGCTCGCTTGAGTCCCTTGGCAGGGTGATCCCTCGGGCGCGGTAGAGTCTCTGAACCAGTCCACTACAGTCGATCCCTTCCAGCCCGGTTCCGCCCCAGAGATACGGAGACCTATGGAACGGTTCAAGGCCGGTTTCCCACACGGTCAAATCCGCGGTTGTAAAATGGGAATCTCCCCCCGGGAGCGCCTTGATCTGCAGGTCCGAATCACGGACCCAGGCCAGGTAACCGCACACAGTCTGACAGAGGAAGTGGCCCGCGTGCCGGTGAATCGGGCGGATGGGGTCCCCCTCTTCCCAGATTGTCGCCACGGGGGCTTCCTTGGCGGGCGCGCACGCCCCCACCACACGCCTGCGACAGACGGCAAAGAGAGCGGAATTCTTATAGGGCGTCTCAAGCTGAACCGTGGGCAGAACCTTCACTTGAACATCCAGGGGGGGAAGCCCCGTCCGCGCAAGCAGTCCCTCCAGAGCGCTCTTCATCGCCGGATAACAAACCCACCCCGTGACTCGAAGCTCCCCCTCCTCCTCGCTGGTTGCGAGCTCGACCGACTCGATGGTCGGTTGTCTCACCACATCCGCCGCGAAGGCGCGGAGGAAGCGGTCCAGGTCCTCCCGGGAATTGACTTGGTCCGGATGGAGGCGAACCACCTGATTCTCGACAATCGGGTTTTCCATGATTCATTCCTCAAGCGTGTTGGTGGATGTCGGACGCTCCCGAGGGGCGCCCATGGAGAGCAGACGCTGTCCTTGTGAAAGAATGGGCAGATTCACCGTGATACGTGTCCCCGCCCCTTCATGACTGGTGATTTCCACTGTTCCCGAGTGCTCCCGGATGCAGCGGTCCACTTGAGCCAGCCCCAACCCCGACCCGGTGTCCTTGGTGGTGAAGCCGAGCTCGAACACTCGTTCGCGGATCGATCTCGGGATTCCCGGTCCGCTGTCCTCAAACACGATCGAAACGGTCGAGGAATCCACGACTGTCCGGATCACAAGTCGTCCGCCGCTCCGCATCGCCTCGATGGCATTCTTGAGGATGTTCAAAAACGCCTTCCGCAAATCAACCTGGTCCGCGAAAACCGTGATATGAATCTCGGGGGGATAATACTCGGGGACAATCCCGGATTGTTCCAGTTCGGGTCGGAGGAGCTCCAAGGTTTCCTCGATCAGCAGATGAACGGAAACCGGCTCGAACTGGGGTCTCCTCGGTCGGGCGGCGTCGAGGAACCGCGTTAACCTCTCGTTCAAATCCTGGATTTCATCCCGGATGATCCGAGTGCTCTTGGTGAGATCGTCAAGCCCCTGCTTCTTGAGTTGACGCTCGAGCAGTTGGGCGTGAATGTTCATCGAGTTGAGCGGGTTGCGGATGTCGTGCGCGAGGCTTGCGGAGAGGGTGGCGAGCGCGGCGAGGCGACGGCTCTCGGCCTGTTCCGCCTCGCGCCGCTTTTCATCGGTGACATCCAGTAGAAGGACCAAGGCCCCCCCGAAACGACCCTTCTGATCGGATAGCGGCGCGATCTCCAGTCGAAGCGCGCGCGGCTCCGGGTGAAAGATCACCGCCCGCGCGCCGCGAATCGGTTCCCCCGTCCGCAAACACTCCCGCACCCGGCTGGCGATATCCTCATCCTGGACAAACCCGCTCATGGGTCTGCCGAAGCAGGAAGCCGGATCGAACGAGAGCAGCTCCCCGGCCCTGCGGTTGGCGAAGCGCATGGTCTCGGTTTCATCGAACACCAGCACCCCCTCGGTCATGCCATCAAAGATCAACATGAGCAGATCGCGCTCATCCGCCATGTCCAGGAGGCAGTCGAGCAAGAACTCTCGGTCGAGCTTGCTTTGCTTCCCAAGAACACGGCTGAGGAATCCGCTACGCATCGGGATTGTTGGAAGTTTTTGTCAGGGGAAGTTGATTGCGCTCACATCTGGGGGCAATCTAACCCGATGCTCCGCAAAACGGAAGGAATCCCCGGCAAATGACCCTACCTTGCCGATCCGAGAACTTGGCGCTGCCTCGAGGGCTTCCCGCGGCTTGTTTCGCGACCAGCCTCTGGGCGGCGTGGATCTTGGGGACAGTCGGACTGATGGAGGCGCTCCGGGCTTACGCGCCGGCGCTCCTCTGGCGCGATCAGTCTCAAACCGCCTGGCACCTCACGGACCAGGCCTGGAAAACCTTGGGGGAAACCCCCTATGGGGCCGAGGAACGAAAGGCGGCCCTCGAAAAGGCGCTGCCCCTCTTCAAGCGCGCGGCGGAGCTTTCCCCGCGCGTCGGGCAATACCAACTGAATGTCGCCCGCACCCTCCACGAGCTCCGCCGCTTCGAGGAGGCCTATCGAGAAACTCTCGCCGCGCTACCCAAGTGCGATCCGAGCGATCCCGCCCCCTGGAGTCTCGCCGGGGACCTCGCGGTTCGACTGGGCCTTTGGCGGGAAGCCGAGCCGCATCTACGCAAGGCCCTGGAACTCGATTCCTCCCGGTCCCAGGACCGGGAGCGCTTGGCGCGCGCCCTGCTCGGACAGGCAAGAGTCGGAGAGGGAATCGATCTGTGGCAGGAGCGACTCGACCGCTATCCGGCGAGCTCCGAGGACCGTCAACGCGCTGCCCAGGCCGCCGCCGCCCACGGGCGCTTCGACAAGACGGTCGAGTGGTATCGGGAACCCCTCACGCACGGCGCCTTGACCCCAGTGGACCTGGACATTCTCGCCGTGGCTCGCGCGGCGCTGGGAGATCTCGAAGGATCCGCGGAGGCCCTGAATCAGTCCGCGGCGCTCCGCGGGACACCCTGGGCGATCCTGCCCGAATACAAGCGATACGGGCTCCCCGATCTGGATCCCGAAACCCTCGGCCGGCTGAAGAAGGCCTTGGAAATGGCGCGCGAAAAGCAGACGAAGAAATAAGTCCGGACGATTCCCGACAGGCGGACAGGCGGGAATGCCTGTCCTACGCGGCAACGACATGTTCTTCCCGCTCGCCCAGGGGTTGCACCCCTGGGCGGAACCTTAACGCGGAGTTGGACTCCGCTTCAGTCCCCTCCAAACACCGGCATCACATCAGTTTCTCCACCCGGATCGGCCTCTCGCGCACAAGTCCCCCATCCACCACCAACCCCTCCGGAACCAGCAGCGGACCACTCTCTCCCCGTATCTCCCCCACCCGAGCGTGAGCGGATTTCAGCCCGCCCAGCCATGCCCGGCAATCGCAGAGGTATAGCAGGTCTCCGGGACGGGCGTGGATTTGGCTTGCTAGTGATTCTGGGACGATCACCTCATCCGATGCGTCGCCCGGCAGTATTTCAAACTGGGTGATTGCCTCCTTCCCGCCATCCGGGTCCGGCTCACCGTTCTTGAACGAGCGCATAAGGTCCAAGAGTGATCCGACCGAGAGCGAACCGGTGGCGGGGTATGCCGGCTCGTTAAACCGCCAACCCCCAATCCAAGATCCCACAATCCCCACGGTCAGACAGACCAGGATGCCATAGCAGGCCCGCATGTATGGGAACATCTTGTAAGCCGGGTCGCCCGGCTTGATCTCGGAAATCACCCCATGCGCGAACGGGCGGATCACTTCGGGGTGGAATAAGGAGATCGTAACAAGGAAAGTTCCGAGCAGTAGCACCGCGAGCGCGCCCGCACGGTTGAAGCCGCGCCACACAATCGCGAGGAACAGCGCGACCACGAGCGGGGGAGTAATCGCGGCGGTGAAGGCCCCATGGGCGTCATAGATGGTCGCAAACCCGGCAAACACCGGCACCAGCGCAAGTCCGAAGGCCATGATCCCGACGCAGTGAACGCGCGCCAAATTCAGATAGAAGCGGTCGGTCCTGCCGGGGAGCAGATAGGGGCGCCAGATATCATTGATCGCGATGGACGAAATCCCGTTCACCAAGGTGTCGGCGGTGGACATCAGCGCCGCGATCAGCGCCGCCATGATCAGGCCGAACAGGCCCGGGAAGGTGGCCATGTGAGAGACTGTCACAAAGATCCGGGAGGCGTCCGAATTCTCGGGGAGGATTCCCACCGCGACCATCGCCCGCCCCACCAGGCCCGCGTTACAGACCGCGAAGGCCGCCACCGGCATCAGGAACAGGGAATTGAACAACACCGCCTTCTGGGCCTCGCGCGCGCTCTTCGCGGCCAGGAATCGCAAGACCATCCCCTGATTCACAAACCAGAATGCGAACGAGTTGGCGATCCCATCCTGCCAGAAAATTTTGATGAAGCTGATGCTGGACTTTCCAGCGAATTCTCCAAGGGAGTGGCGCGAATCCGGCGGTAGCGCGCCCCAGAACTCCCCGATCCCGCCAAGGTGATAAATCCCCGCGAAAAAGATGATGATCCCGCCGATCAGCATCAGAATCGCCTGGACAAGGTCAGTCATGATGACCGAGGCCTGCCCTCCGGCGGTGACATAAATCCCTGTGAAGACTGCCACCGCGATCGCGGCCGGGAGAATCTCCACCGACGGCATCAACGCGTTGACCGCCACCCCCAGCGTGTAGAGGTTGATTCCCACATACCCGAGGAGATAGAGCATGAGCAGAGCGGTGTAGAGGCTCCGCACCGTGGTCCCATAGCGCCGGTCGAAATACTCCGGGATCGAGCGGATCTGGTTGTAGTAAATGATCGGGATCCAACCCAGCGCAAGCAGCGGCATCCACATCCAATCGTTCGTGTAAGTCTGGGTGGCCGCGAGACCGTACTTGAAAGCCGCCTCGGAGTACTTGATGAAACTGTACGAGCCGACCGTGGTGGCGACACCGGAGACCGCCACAAGCCACCAGGCGAATCGTCTCCCGGCGAAGAAGAAATCCGTGGTCGATTTCGTGTAACGCGCGAAATAGCTTCCAAACGCGAGGATCCCGATGAAGTAGACCACGATCACGGTGAGGTCCACCGTTGTCCCCAGGAAGCCGTGCATCAAGGGCCTCCCCAAGCGGGAAGAACGAACTGGGTGAGGGCGTGGAAGGCGATGTAGGCGGCGTACCCCAGAATCAGGTACCGCAGAACCTTGCGTCCGTCGCGGGTTTCAAGATCGAGCGCGCCCCGTTTTCGGGCAAGGATCAGGGAGCCGACGAAGACAAACCCGCCGACACCGTAGAGATAGAAAAAGGAAGTCCATTCGGTTCCCATGGGGATGGTCGCTTCAGCGATAATACCGGAAAACCACCTCGACGACACAGGCGGGTTTTTCTTTTCCCTCGATCTCAACGACCACGCTGAGGGTGACCTGCACCCCTCCCTCGAAATCCTCCACCGCCTTGACCGTGGAGCGGGCGCGGATCCTCGTCCCCGCGAGGACCGGCGCGGGGAACCGCGCCCGATTGAGGCCGTAGTTCACCGTGAGACGAGAGGGTTCCCGGATGGCGACCGATTCCCACAGGAGATGCGGAATCAGCGAAAGCGTGAGATACCCATGCGCCACCGGCCCGCCGAAGGGGGACTCCCGCGCGCAACGCTCCGGGTCGGTGTGGACCCATTGACTGTCCAATGTGGCCTCGGCAAACAGATTGATCCGTTCTTGAGCGACCTCGAACCAATCCGAGACCCCGATCTCCTCGCCCACATGGTCGCGGAGCGACTCCGGTTTGTCGAAGGTGGTCAAAGGCATGGCGGGTCGGGCGCGGGGTCGGGAAGCCGATGCGCGAGCTCAGCGATAGTTCATCAGGAACGCTTCCGCGCTCGTGTAATGCGGGAACTGGCGCTCGGCCGCGCGGAACTCGCGGGTGTGCGCCCGCTTGCGCCCGCACACTGTCCGCACACCAATGCTGTGATGGAGCATCTCATGGTACAGAACCGCCTCCACCACATAACGCGGAACCTTGGGTCGATCCAGCTTGGCGTTGATCACGATCCTCGGAGGATCCGGGTAATACTTGCCCCAATAGCGCTTGGCGCGCTTGGCCGACCAATACACCGGAATCATCGGGAAACTCCCTCCGAAGTGCCGTTCGGAGAGCTCCCTCGCCATCGCCTCAAGGTCATACACCCTGCCCTGGGGCGGACGGCAGTGCCGGGATGGCTCGTGCTCCTTCGCGCGCTGCTGCTCACGGCGCGCCAGGGTTTCCGCCAGCCGCGCCTCCGCCTCCCGGCACAAGGAGGTTTCCTTGCGACGAACCGGGAGGCGCAGGAGCTTGCGGATCAGGACATTGCCGATGGCCTTGATGACCTCCTGAGGCTGGCGCTCGAAGTGATGGCTGATTCGGATGCTCAACCGATCCCCGCGCGCCCGCACCGTGTGGGTCAGTCCGCTGTAACGGTAATAGTTCGCCTCCAGGCGAAACCCCTTGGTCGGCAGACGATAGAGTTCATAGACCTCGTTGAGGGCGTCGCGATGATCCGAGGAAAGCGGGTACTCGCGCGGGTCGCGGGTCGGTCCCTCGCCCGGCTCCAGCCCCGAGGGCTCGAAGCTCGCCAGCAGGTCGGTGGGGCCATACCCCCCGCGAATTCTTCGCGCGCGGGATTCCGAGTGGATCACATTCTCAAACAAGAACTCCTGCCGAACGGTCATCGCTAAAGCCACTCCGAAACCACGTCAAAGGTCCGCTCGTGCAGCTCAAGCGCCGGGGCCGCGCCGTCCAGCAACAACCACCGCGCGCGGGAGGCTTCCCGCTCGATCACCGTCTTGTAGTTCTCGCTCACTCGCGCCAGGGCCTCCTCGCGCTCGAATATTTCCGCGGATTTCCCTCTTCGCGAGATTCGCTCCAGACAAACCTCGACCGGCGTGTCCAGGAACACCACCAGATCCGGTCGGGGGAAGAGGGAATTGAGGGCATCCAGCCAGTCGCGATCCTCGCCGTCCTGATACGCGAGAGTCGAGTACAGGTAACGATCCTGAACCACCCAGTCGCCTTGCTCGACGCGAACGAGAATTCCATCCTCACGGTACAGGTGGTGGGAGCGATCGGCGGTGAAGGCGAGCGCGAGGGAGCGACGGTCAAGCGGGAGCCCTCCGCGCAAGGCGGAGCGACAGATGGCGCCGAACGGACCCTCGGTCGGTTCGGCGGTTGCGAATACACGGCGGCCATTCTCAAGTTCGCGTTCAAGGCGCTCAACCAGCAGCCGGCATTGCGTGGTCGTGCCGGCGCCATCCACCCCTTCGAACACCACCCATTTCCCGCCCATCCCCTTAGGCTCTTGCGTCTCTCCCCCAATGAGCTACACACAGTCTATCAAAAAAGTGAATGACAATGGAACCACCTTTGCGTAACATGGAGGCGTTTTTCCATCGGCACTCGGTTTTGAAAGGAGGCGCCGCCGGACATGCGACCTCATCGATTCAACTCGCACTCGGGTTTCACCTTGATCGAGCTTCTGATTGTCATTGCCATCGTCCTGATCCTGATCGCCATCGCGCTTCCGAATTTCCTCGAGGCGCGCATCCGCTCTCAGGTCACCAAGGTCAAGGGCGATGACCGTTCGATCATGACGGCCATGTACGCCTATTACACGCAGTGGAGGAAGTGGCTGCCGGACTCGCACGATCTTTGGGAAGCGGGCCGTCCGATCGGCAGTTGGGCGCTGATCTCGAACAAGTTCGAGGCCCCGGGCATCCGCTTGACAACCCCCAACAAGTTCATGACCGAGGTCCCCTACGATCCCTTCGTGACCCAGTACGAAATCGGCACCGCGGTGCCCGACGACACCGGGGTCAGCCAGCAGCTGGGAGTCTACTACCTGGGGACCTGGTCGGTGAACAACTACAGACCGCCCGGGCACGAGCGCGCTCTCGGCTTCCTGTACTCCGTGGGACCCTCGTTGTCCTATTCCTGGAACACCCCCGGTTACGGCAACGCCTACATCACGGAATACAGCCCAACCAACGGGTCCAAAAGCCCCGGAGGGATTTGGACGTCGTCCAATTTGTGAAGCCTTACATCCTTGGTATCGTCGATCCGCAGGCCCGATATGGGATGATCTTCTCGAACTCCTCGCGCGGGATCGAGGGACCTTGCGCCGAACAGTGTTGGTCAAACCAACCGGCGAGCTCCCGGGCCACCTGCTCGGCGTCACGGCTCTCGATGTGGCGGCGCTCCAGGATCCCGATAACCTGCTTGTTCTTGAGCAGCGCGATGCAGGGAGATGAGGGAGGGTAGCCCGCCAGATACTCGCGCGCGCGCGCCACCGCGAGCTTGTCCTGCCCCGCGAAGACTGTCGTGATTCGGTTTGGGATTCTCTCGCTCTGAAGCGCCAGCATGGCCCCCGGACGGGCGTTCCCCGCGGCGCATCCACAGACCGAATTGATGACCAGAAGCACGGTCTCTTCCCCCGAATCAAAGGCCTGATCAACCTCCTCCGGGGTCAACAACTCCTTGAAGCCGACACGGACCAACTCCTCTCGCATGGGTCGCACCATGTCCGGGTCATAGGTCGGGCCATACATCGCAATGTTGGTCATCCTGACACTCCTTCTCTTGATTGTGTGAGGGTGGTCGCGGCCGCCACCCGATAGGCCTTCAGTTTAATCTCGAACGGACCCCTCGGCAATGGCAAGGGCGCTCACCCCTCCGCCATCAGCTCATCCGGAATGTCGGCGTTGGTATAGACATTCTGGACATCGTCGTTGTCCTCGAGCAGGTCGATCAGCTTGAGACAGGTCTCCGCCTGTTTCCCTTCAAGGGCCACCGTGTTCTGTGGAATGCGCGTGACCTCGGCGGACTCCACCGGAAGGCCAGCGGACTCCATCGCGGCCTTGACCTTCTCGACCTCATAGGGGTCGGTGAGGACCTCGATGGTGTCCCCCTCGTTCTTGACATCCTCCGCTCCGGCTTCCAGCGCCACCTCCATCACCCGGTCCTCGCTCACCTTGGCGGGATCGAAGGAGATCACCCCCCGCTTGGTGAAAATCCATCCGACACAGCCGGATTCCCCCATGTTCCCCCCATACTTGCTGAACAGATGGCGAACCTCGCCGACCGTGCGGTTGCGGTTCTCGGTCAGGGTTTCGACATAGACCGCCACCCCCCCCGGGCCATAGCCCTCGTAGGCGATCTCCTCATATTCCACATTGCCCGACTCCCCGCTGGCCTTCTTGATCGCGCGGTCGATGTTGTCGGCGGGCATGTTGACCGACTTGGCGGCGAGAATCGCGGTCCGCAGGCGCGGGTTGCCCTCCGGGTCGGCGCCACCCATCCGCACCGCGACCTGGATCTCTTTGATCATCTTGGTGAAGATCTTGCCGCGCTTGGCGTCGATCTTCGCCTTCTTCCGTTTGATCTGGGCCCATTTGGAATGGCCTGCCATGGTGATTCCTTCCTTGAGCGCGTGTGGCGCGAGTCACCTTCTCTGGATCTGCCGGAAAATAACACGCCCATTTGCGGAGAGACAAGGAACCTCGACGCTCTTCACGGCTTCATGTCGCAAGGGTTCTCGAAGAGCAAAAAAAAGGGGCCCGAAGGAGAGCCCCGTAGACTGTAGGGTCAGGCGAGTTCCACTGGGTTGACAGCCGACCCGAAGGATCTCGCCCGCCTACCGAGGATGGTCGTTGTCTGTTTGTTCAACGCGACACCTCTAGTAACGCAGCAACCGGGCCAGATTGACTTGTCACCTCTATCTCCGCGAATTCGTTGGAAATGCCCCATTCCCGAATTGCTTGGCACTCCGGGGAGGACTTGAAGCGGGGGAGGGTGTTATCAAGGCTGACAAACATCTATTCAACGCCTCTTCCTGTCCGGAAATCCTGGTTCCGCCGAAAGACTTTCCACTACCCAGACGCCCGGGCTCCCCATAGGATTCTCGCGCCATGCGCGGACGATTCCGGTTGGCGCTCCTGGGCGGCATTCTCCTAGCCCTCTTGGCGTGGACCACCCATATAAGAATACGCAATGCCCCCGAGCCGCGTTACAAGATCCTCGACCTCGGTCCCCTGGGGCTGTCCGCCATCTTTCCGAGGGCCCTCAATGAGGAGGGACACATTGTCGGGATGTTCCTGCACGGAACCGAAAGCTCCGGCTTTCTTTGGACGGAAAAGGAGGGCTTTACAAACCTCTCCGAGGAGGCGGGACTCCTCACCGATAGCACGGAATCCCAAGCGGTGGCGCTTGGCGATTCCGGGGAAATCCTCTTGACCGCCAAGCTCCCAGGCGAGATCCACCTTCTCCTTCGCCGAAACCCATCCGGTGAGATCGAAGAGCTCCATCGCGGCCCGGATCGGTGCGAGACACTCGGCCTGGCCGGAGATGGAAAAGTGGTCGCCACTTTTCGTGAGATGGGAGTCAATCGCTCGCGGACTTTTCTCTGGCAAGAGGGGATCCAGGGGTCGCTGATCTCCGATTCCAGCCCGGACTGCCTTTACTGCGGCGCCAATGGAATCAATCGCGAGGGTTGGATAGTCGGGCGGACAGGTCTGCCCGAGGGGCCGGGGGCTTTCCTGCTGGAACCGGGAGGAGTTCCCCAGGCGCTGTCGGGCCTGGATTGGCTCTCAGACACCATCGCGCTCGACATTAACGACCGGGGACAAGTCGTGGGGACCGGCCCGATGGAGTCCGATGAGGTCAAGGGCTTTCTTTGGTCCAAGGAGCTGGGAGGGGCGCGCCTCGAGGATTCCGAAGCCTTATCGGTGTTTCCACAAGCCTTGAACACCGCCGGCCTCATTGTCGGGTACTACCGCTATTCCGTGTGGAAGACCAAGAAACAGCGCCTGACCCTCGCCCGCTATGCCACCCTGTTTGGCATGCGCGGGCCCAGGCTGCGCGGCTACGCCCGCGCGTGCATTTGGGAAGACGGTAAACGCTTCAACTTGAACGAACTGATTCCGGACAACCCGGACTGGGACAACCTCTATGCTGCGACCGACATCAATAACTCCGGAAGAATTATCGGCCACGGCCTGCTCCGCACCGGCGAGTCGCGCGGGTTCCTGCTCACCCCGATCGGGCAATAGCGCGGCGACCGATATCCCTTCGGAAACTCATTCCCTCAAACCGAACCTGCTCCACCGCGCGATAGGCCCGCTCGATGGCCGCGCGGACCGAGTCGCCGCGCGCGGTGACTCCCAGCACCCGCCCCCCGGCGGTCACCACCCTTCCGCTCTCATCGAACCGGGTGCCTGCGTGAAACACGACCACCTCTGGGTCTCTTCGTAGGCTCTCCAGACCCTCGATGAGCCGTCCCTTGGGATAGCTTCCGGGATACCCCTCGGAGGCAAGAACCACGCACACAGCGGCCCCTCGCGCCGCGCGGATCGGACCGAACGCTTGGAGTCCCCCACTCGCCGCGGCATGAAAGAGTTCGAACAGATCGTTCTCGACCATCGGGAGCACGGCCTGAGTCTCCGGGTCGCCCATCCGGCAGTTGAACTCCAACACCTTCGGACCGCCCGAGGTCAACATCATTCCGGCATAGAGCACCCCGACATAGGGGGTTCCCGCCCGGGCCATCCCCGCCATCGTGGGCTGGAGCACTTCCCTCTCCACCCTCGCGCGCAGCTCCTCGGTGAGCGCGGGCGCCGGGGAATAGGCCCCCATTCCTCCCGTGTTCGGACCCTGATCGTTGTCCAGCAGCCGCTTGTGGTCCTGTGAGGATGGGAGGGTGAGGAAGCTCGTTCCATCACAGATCGCCAGCACCGACACCTCTTCCCCTTCCAGGTATTCCTCAATGACCACACGGCCACCCGCTTCTCCAAACGCGCGACTCTCAAAACACTCCGAAAGCGCCCGTGCGGCGGTGGCGACATCGAGGGCCACGGTCACCCCTTTGCCCGCCGCAAGCCCATCGGCCTTCACCACAATCGGCGCGCCCTCCTTCCGCACATAAGCCAGGGCCGGCTCCAGGGCATCAAAAGTCTCCGAGCGCGCGGTGGGGATGCCATTCGCGCGCATGAACTCCTTGGCGAAATGCTTCGAGCCTTCAAGGCGCGCCGCGGCTTCGGTGGGTCCGAAAACCAAACGGCCTCCCTCCCGGAAACGGTCTACAATCCCCGCAACCAGAGGCGCCTCCGGCCCGACCACTGTCAGGTCGATCCGCTCCTCTTCGGCGAAGCCCAGCAGTCCATCGAGGTCCTCCGAAAGAATCGGGACATTTGCCCCCACCTGGGCCGTTCCCGGGTTGCCGGGCGCGATGTACAACCGGGTGACCTTGGGGCTTTGAGCGAGTTTCCAAGCCAGGGCGTGCTCTCGCCCGCCGCTCCCGATCACTAGAACCTTCATGCCGCGGCCCCCACCCCCAAGAGCTCGCGGCGGACATACTCCGCGGCGTTCCGGAAAATCGCCACGCCCTGCCCCTCCTCCGGGAGCTCCTCGCGTGTCCAACGCGGATGGTTGGTCCGGAATAGGAACGCCTCCGGGTGCGGCATCAACCCAAACACCCGTCCGGTGGCGTCCGAAAGCCCCGCTAGGCTGTGTTCGGAGCCGTTCGGACAATCGGGGTACCGGCACGTGGGGTTCCCATCCGGGTCGGAATAGCGGAGCACATCCTGTCCGTTGGCCTCCAGCTCCTCATACACCCCTTCCCCGAAGACCAGCTTGCCTTCGCCGTGACGGACCGGGAGATACAGTCTCTCGATTCCCTGGAGGAACACACTGTTGTGCCCCTCACAGACCTTGAGATGGACCCAGCGGTCCTCAAAGCGCCCGGAGTCATTCCGGAAAAGCGTGGCGCGCTGGGTCCAATTGTCGAGTCTTCCCGGGCCGCCTCCGGGCAAGAGACCCATCTTCACCAGGACCTGGAAGCCGTTGCAGATCCCCAACACCAGCTTGCCATCCGCAAGGAAGCGCGAGAGCGCCTCGCCCACGCGGGTCTTGAGACGGTTCCCCAGGACACGTCCCGAACCGAGGTGATCGCCATACGAAAACCCCCCGGGGATGACAAACAGATGCGCGTGGTCAAGACGATCCGGTTCGGCCACCAGGTCGTTGGCGTGGCATTTCTCCACCTCCATCTCCACTCCGGGCATGGAGAGGGCGAACCCGGTTTCGTAGTCGCAGTTGATCCCGAAACCGGTCAGAACAAGCGCCCTGGGTTTCATGGTTTCCTTTCCTTGGGGGTCAAGATCGCCTGGCCACCCGGCGTGAAGGTCAGGGTAAGAGTCTCGCCCTCGCGAGCGAGCGCGTTCTCCGCCAGCCCCACGAGCTGAATCTCCTCCCCGGGGAACGGGTTCTCCAGCAGACACAGCCCACCCTTCTCCGAGATAATCTCCACGCGCGCTGTCTTGCCGCCAACCCGTTCGGCGGAGACCAGAAAGGCGCCTTCCGCGCGGAGGGTCTTGAAGCGCGCCTCTTTCCAACGGTCGGGAACCGCGGGAAACACGCGAATCTTCCCCTGCCAACTCTGAAGGAGCATCTCCTGAATTCCCGCCGCCGCCGCGAAGTTCCCTTCCAGGGTGAACGGGCGGTAGGTGAAGCTCGAATACCCCTTGCCGCTCTGGTCGCCGTTGGCGTGGAAGCTGTTGCGTTGGCAGAAGGCCGCGGAAAAGATCTCCAGGGCCTTCTCGGCCCGCGCGGCATCCCGCGCTCGCGCCGCAAGGCTCCCCTTCCAGGAGAAGCTGTAACCGCACCACTGGGAGGTTCCGAGACGGTCCATTTCCTCCAGCGCGCTTATCAGGGTCTTGCGCATCCCCTCTCCCCCATCCCAGTGGATCAGGCCAAGGGGGTGAATGGCCATCAGGTGGGAGTGGTGACGGTGCGAAGTTTCCAGCGAGGTGTCCTTGGCCACCAGGAGCCTGCCGTCCGAGGGGTCGAGCGCGAGCTCCGGCATCTCCGCAAGCAGCTCCCGCCACTGATTGGCTTCCATGGGCAGGGCAAGCTCCTCCGCGAGCTCCGCCACCTTCTCGAAGGTCCAGCGAATGAGGGCGAGGTCATAGTTTGTGATGTTCTTGAACCAGGCCTCAAGGCGGTTGTCGTGGATCTCCGGCGAAGAGGAGAGCGGCAGGGTCCGCTTGCCGTCCGGTCCCTTTTCGGTGACCGACGCGAGGAATGTGGCGACTTCCTTGAGGTACGGGTAGGCCCGGTCACGCAGAAACTCCCGGTCCAGGCTGTAACGCCAGTGCATGTAGAAATGGTGCGCGAGCCACGCCGCGGTGGTGGAGGAGTGAGTATACTGATGCCAGCCCCCGATCTGGTTGTTGTTCAGGTCGGAGGTCATCGGGACATTCATCCCCGGCTTGTCGAAGAACCGTCGTGTCCAGGCCACACAGTTCTCGCGCGTGTCCCACAGCCAGTCCAGGAAAGAAAGCCCTTCCTCCAGGTGGTTTCCGGAGTAACAGGGCCAGTACGACAGCTCGGTGTTGAGATCGTGATGATAGTCCCCCTTCCAGGGGGGAAGCTTGCCGTCATCCGCGGTCCAGGGTCCCTGCAGCGAGATCGGCGGGCTGCCGCGCCGCGCCGCCGCGCCGAACTTGTAGGTCTCCAGGTGCCATTGACGCTCCAGTGTTGCATTGGGGATCTCAATCGAGGCTTTTTGCCAATAGTTCAGCCACCACCAATTGAAGTGGCTGGCCTGAAGCCCCTCCCAGCCGTTGCCAAGCGCGCGCTCCACCCGACCCTTGGCCAACGCGAGAGGGTCCGATCCCTCCTTCGAGGTCGCAATCGACCAGGCGGCGCGCCAGACCGGCCTGGGTTGGCGACGTCTGCCTTGCGGAAGCTGGTCCGGCTTCCAGGCCAGATACGCCGCGAACCGAAACCCTTGCCAACCTTCCTGAGTGAATGCGCGCCATTCCGGCCCGCGGGTCTCCACCGGAGCGGGATACCCCAGCGAGGCCAAATCCCCCGGGCTGATCTTTCCCGGTCCCGCCGGGTCGGTGACCGTTCCGGAGAAAGGCGGAGCGACCAAAGCGGCCTCGAAGGTCCCGGAACGAATCTCGATCAAACCCACCGGCTCGGTGGCATGCACGGTGACTCGGATCTGGTCGTTGGGGGTGAAGGCCACCGAGGCGGCCGGCGAGGCCAGAGAGAGCTCCGCCGACTGAAAGGCGATATGCTCCGGCAGGGTGATCTCAATCCGTCCGGCGGGGATCTTGGTCGGCCCGGCGTTGCCGTAGGGCTCCTCATAGAGCTTGTGCAGATCCTCGATGCGACCCTCGCTGACCCACTGGCGCATCTTGGAGTAGGAGTAATCCGGCGACTCGAACTCCGGCACCGGGCGAAGGTCCCACAGGTCGGTCCGGTCGAGAGAAATCTTGAGTGGGCGCCCATCCCCCCAAACCAGAGCTCCAAGCAGGCCATTGCCGAGCGGCAGCGCCTCATCCCAGACCATCGCCGGGGTGTCATATCGGACCGCGTGCTTCTCCAAGGGGAGCGCCTCCTCCTCAAAGCCGCTCGCGGCCAGCGAGCCGACCAGCGCCAGGGCCGATACAAGCAGGGGTCTCATTTCAGTAATCCAGCGCCTCGCCAAGAATGTGGTTATCGATCAAGCGGGTCTCCCCCAAATTCAGCGCGAGAAGCGCCGCCGCCTTCCCCTCGATCCGGTTCAGGCGCTCCAGGGTCCCCGCGTCCATCACCTCAACATAGTCCACGCGCGCCTGGGGGACAGTCTCCAACACATCCCGCATCGAGTCGATCAGGCGCTCCGCGCTCCGCTCCCCCGAAAGATAGGCCCGGTTGGCCTCCACCAGGGCGCGAACCAGCACTCTCGCCTGAGTCCGCTCCGTGACCGAAAGGTACCGGTTGCGCGAGGACATCGCCAGCCCATCCGCCTCGCGCACAATCGGGCACATCCGCACCTCCACTCCGAAATCCAGGTCCTCCGCCATGCGTCGAACCACCAGGCATTGTTGGTAATCCTTCTGCCCGAAAAAGGCGATATGGGGCCGGACCAAGTTGAAGAGCTTGGCCACCACCAGCGTCACCCCCGGCAGAAAACTCGGACGGCTCGCGCCGCAAAGGCGGTCGGTCATCCGCTCCACCCGAACCGCGGTCGCGAATCCCTCCGGGTAAAGCGCCGCGCGGTTCGGCGCGAACAGAAACTCGCAACCCTCGCGCTCCAGGAGCTCCCGGTCGCGCTCGAAGGTCCGGGGGTAGCGCTCGAAGTCCTCCTGAGGACCGAACTGAGTCGGGTTCACAAAGATCGAGGCCACCGTGACCTGGCATTCCCCCCTTGAGGCCCGAACCAGGGAAAGATGCCCCTCATGCAGCGCCCCCATGGTCGGAACGAAACCAAGGGTCTTCCCCTCGGCCCGGAGAGTCTCGGCCAGCTTCCGCATCTCTCGTGGGGATTCGACAATCCTCAAGGTCATGGCGCGAAGGGGGGAGTTTTCATGAGATGGTCGCTCACCGCCTGGGCCACCAGTTCCGCGCCCTTGACTGTGAAGTGGCACTCGTCATACAGGAACTCAAGTTCCTTGGGCACAATCCGCTCCAGATCGATCAGCTCCACTCCCATCTCGGAGGCCACCCTGCGGGTCGCCTCGTTGTAGATTTCCATCCCGCGCAGCATGGTTCCAATCCCCGGCGCTTGTCCGTCCGAGGGATCAATCGAAATCCCCAGGCGGTCGCGCTCTTCCGCGCTCATGGGCTCCTTGTAGAGGCTCGGCTGGGTCATCCAGATCAGGCGGAGGCCGAGCCCCCGGCAGCTCCCCGCCGAAGCGCGCAGCCAATGCTCATACCAGCGCAGGTTGGGGAATTCGGTGATCTCCTTCCGCGGCGCGCTGGGCCTTCCACGGTTCTTCTCGATGATCCGCCGAATCTCCCCCTGCTCCTTGGCGCCCGGACGGACCGCGCGGAACCAGTGGTAAAGCATCGGGTAATGGTCCCCGAAGATCTCCCGATACATCGCCTTGGCCTTGCGGAGCTGAGTCTTCCGCTCCCCGCCATCCGGACGGTACTCCTCATAAAGCCCCGCGCGCAGATCGTTGATCCCATGGAGCATGACCACGCAGTCCGGGCCGGCCAGGGCCACATCGTAGTTGAGGATCGCGAAGGTGTCGCGGACACAGTGTCCGTCGGAACCGACATTCGCGCACTCCACTCGGTGGGTTCCGGCGGCGGCGTTGAGGAGATCCTGAACCTTCTGGGAGAAGGTCAGCTCCTGCGGAAGGTACCAGCAGGCGGTGGTCGAGCCGCCGAGGAAGAAGATGCGATAATGTCCCGGCTCCTTCTCGCGGGACAGAACCGAGTCGGTGCGATAACCGATGGGTCCGCAGCGCAGAGTGAAGGTCCCGCCGTACCCGGTGAGTTCATCCCCCTGGACCGGGATCTCGGCCCCCGGACGGAAACGATTCCGGATATACGGGTGCGAGTAATCGAACAGCCCCAGGGGTGGGGGGGTCCAGAACTGTCGCAAGTATAGTTCGGCCAAACCCGCGATCAGCGCGAGACCCAGGAAGAGGGTGAGCAGGGGAAAAAGGATGTGCTTGCGGTTCACCAAACCCTCGATGGGCGCCCGCGCGCCCCGGTCGCTATTTCTTGGCGGAAGGAACCAGATCCGGATTTCGGAAGTCGAGATCGCCGGTGCTGACTGTAAAGCACATTCCGCGCACCCGCGACAACACCGGATAGGTGATCTGCTCCTCCAGTTTGCGCAGCCCCAGATTGGAGGTCACGATCACGCAGCGGTTTTCCGAGTAGCGATGATCCACCAGCGAGTAGATCTGCTCCTGCACAAAGTCGGTCAATCGGCCCGCGCCGAGATCATCGAGCGCCAGGACATCCACATCCTGTACGAGCTCCAGACGTTCGACCGTATCCTCATCCGGCTCGCCCGATGCCTGTTTGCGGAAATCCTGCGCCAGCGAGACCATGTTATAGAAAATGCCGCTCTTGCCCTTTTCGATCAGCGCCTTGAGAGCCCCAATCGCGAGATGGGTCTTCCCCGTGCCCGGCGCGCCATACAGGAAAAGCCCGGGGCATTCCGGGGAACTGTCGAACTCTTCCACGAAACGCCGCACTTGGCGTAGCGCGAGACGCCTGGAGTCCAGGTCCGCCTTAAAAGTCTCGAGGGTCTTGGATTTGTACCGCGCGGGGATGTTGGAGTGCCTTAGGCGACGCTCCAGTTGACGTTTCTTGAGGCACTCGCAGATGCGGACATCACTGTCGGTGACAATGTAACCGTAGCCGTCGCAGTGGGGGCACTCCTCCTCGTCCGGGAAGGCGTCTTCAGTCTTTTTCCGAAGGGACTGTATATCCCTCAGGAAGTTCAAGACCTCCGGGTCGTCCCCAAGCCTCTTGAACTCGCTCATGCTTCTTGAGCCTCTTCAGGTATTTGCGAATCCATCCGAGCGTCGTGACCCCCTCTTCGCGCGCGGCGGCGAAGGCTTCCTCCAGATGAGAGAGCGGGCAGGTTTCGGCCAATTCGACCAGCTCCTCCACGATCCGTCCGGATATCTTAAGCCCGCACGTGGCCTCGTACAAGCGAACGATCCGCTCATACTTGCTCTCCCCCTCGGGGTTCTCCCAGTAGCGCCATAGCTCGGCGCGATCCGGCAACCCCTCCGCCCGCAGCGCCTCAACCAACTCCTCGCGGGATCTCGGAACCGGCAATGGCTGAGCGACTCGGTACTGATAGTAAGGGGTTGAATCCCCCAGGTTTCGAACCCGGAGGAGGCCCCTCTCCGATAGCCGGGTCAGCAGGGCTTGGGTGGATTCCTCCGAGATTCCGCACACCGAGGCGATCCTCGAAGCCTGGAAGTCCACCCAATCGGGGAAGAGGTTTTGCGCGAGGTCCTCCTCCACTAACCTTCGGAAAACCACCCACGCCTCGACTCCCAGTTCCCGGGCCAACTGTCTTGGAAGCCCGGAGAGCTCAATCCAGCGCGGGAAACGAAGATACCGCTCATCCATCGCCGCGCTGGGACAGCAGCACCACCGCCTGCGCCGCGATCCCCTCGCCCCGGCCAATGGAGCCAAGGCGCTCGCGGGTGGTGGCCTTGACATTGACACACTGGGTCGGGAGTCCGAGCAGTTCCGCCAGGCGGCGCCCCATCTCTTTCTTATGGGGTCCGAGTTTGGGGGTCTCCGCGATCACGGTCGTGTCCACATTAACCAAGTCGAAGCCTCTGTTGTGGACTCGTTCCAATGCGCGTTCGAGCAACAGGGTGCTGTCGATCCCGCGATAGGCCTCGTCCGAGGGAGGAAAATGGTCCCCGATATCGCCCAACCCGGCGGCCCCGAAAAGGGCGTCAATGAGGGCGTGGATCACCACATCGGCATCCGAGTGCCCGACCAATTCGATCTCCGAGGGGATATCGACTCCCCCCAGACGGACCGAACTCCCCGGACTGGCCTTATGGATGTCGTACCCGATGCCGACACGCAGCCTCTCGTTCATACGTCGATTGTTCCACGGATTCGCGCGATGTGGCAGGTGGCTTGCCCCACCGGCGCGTTCACTGCCGGCGCGAGCATCCCTTCTCGCGCCGTTACCCCTTCAGATTCACCGTCTCCTGGAGCACCTCATCCGCGGTCCGAACGACCCCGAGCTGAAATTCGATATACCGCTGGGCCAACAGAAGGGAGACCGTGTCGCCGATGAAATCCGGGGTGACCGCATCCACCGGCTCCAGCGGGAGGCCGCTAGGGGAAGTCTCCGGGGGAGCGGACTCCAAGGAGGGCAGGGAGGATGGGGTCCGCGCGATCCGCTCCGCCACCCCCTCCAGGGTGTGAATCCCCCGGGAAAGGCCATATAGCGCCGCGCCAAAGACCCGTTCGATCATGGTGGGGCCTCCTTCTTGTCAAAGAAGTATAATCCCACAAAACATAAAAATCAACTTTTATTTATGGCCCCGCGTACACCAAATCCCCGCTGCTGGTGGTGCCGTTGGTGGGGGTGTACAGCTCCGAGCCGACCACATATCCCGCCCCGAAGGCGTATTGGGGGAGGGCATCCTCATCATGATCCGGCCCCATGCTCACCAGGATGTACTCTTTCGAGCGATAGAAAGAGGGGTTCATGTTGGTGTAGGTGTGCCAGTGGGGGGTAATCTTGTCGGCGGGAACCGGATCAGGCGGCTGTTCGACTGGGTTCTGGATATTCCACACAACTTTTCGAGTCGAGCGATACCTTGCGTAAGGATGACTCTCCGGCACATGCTGCATCAGGCCTTGGACCGAGTAATCCACGGCGAAAAGGTCCACGAGCACTTCCTTCATATACGCAATGGGCGTGGTGAGTCCCGCGACAACCGCCGGATAATTTGTCTTCATGCTTCCCACAAATCCCCAATCATCCGAGCACCCCACCGGGTGTTCCGTAATACAAGCGCGGGGGTAATACTTGAAGTCCGTGCGGTACGCCTCATAGGCGATGGCCAGGGTCCGGATCTCCCCCTTGGCCTTGGTCACCTTGGCGCGGACTTGCGCCTCCAGAAAATTCGGGAGCGCGATGGCGATCAGGATCAGGATGATGGCGATCACGATCAACAGCTCGATGAGAGTGAAGCCGGGAGGTGTTCTGCTGAATGATTTCATTGGGCATCTCCGTTGCGTTGGCCCGAACCAAGATGGGTGGTGGTGCAGGGGCCGCTTGGGAGTAGAATAAGGCATTCCGAGCTTATGGAGTAGGGAGAATCTGACCGGTGCGCGAAAGTTTTCTGGTTTTCCTGGGAGCAATTGGCCACCTGTTCCTCCTCCAGCTGCCCGTGCTCGGCCAGGAGGCCTCGAATTCCTCCACTCTTCCGGAAGCGGCCACCCAATCCGAGGGGATCCTCCTTGAGCCGGGCGCGCCGATTCCGCTACAGGCGCTCCTCGCGCGTCTGGGGGATGAGACCGGGCTGGACCTCCACCTCACCGCGGGCGTGACCGGCATGGTCCACTCCCCGACACGCGCCGAGGTTTCGTGGGAGGAACTCCTTGGGAGGATTCTCCCCGACAACGGTTTCCTACCCTACCGCGAGCCGAACGGCAGCCGACTGGTTCTGTCGCGTGATTTGGGGACACGCGTTTTCAGTCTTTCGAGCGCTCAGTTTCGCGCATTGACCCAAAGCGCGGCGTCGGTTGTGGGAGGGGAGGAAACGCCGGATTTCTCAAAGGCCCTGGCCCTGGTGATTCATCGCGAGGACTCCGTGAAGTCCGTGCGGATCGAAGCCGGAGACACCCGCTATTCCCTCTCCCTTTCCCCACGCAGACTCACCGCGCGGGACACCCGCAAGCGCCTGGCGGCCATCGAGGGTTACCTGAAACGACTGGAAAAGGACCCGTCAAGTCCCGAGCTCGCGCTGATCTCCGACACCTTGCGACTCCCTTCAACCAACGCCGAGGAGGTGGCCTGGGCCATCGATGAAGCCCTCTACGGCGGAACCGGGTTCGAGGCGACCTCCGCGGATGACTCCCCCTCGCTGGCGTTCAATCCGGACACCCGAGCGCTGGGGCTCCGTCACACCGCAAGGGCCATCGAGGCGGCGCGAAAGCTGGCCGCCGAGCCGCGCTTTACACCGCCGCCCGGACCGCTCCATCTGCGCGCGCGCAAGTTTGTGGTGGTCTCAAACGAGGACCGCTTCAGCAACTCTCCGGACGCCAAAGTCCGCAAGCGCTCTCAAGTGGAACACACCCGGCGCGTGTTCGAGGGGGTTCTCTATGGCGGAGGGGGGATCGAGGAAGCCGCGGCGGCGGGGCGCGTGCTCTTCGCCAACCCGGAACGCGGAACCATCGATGTGGTGGACACCCCGGAAAACCTGCGCCGCCTGGAGGAATACCTGGTAAGCGTCCCAACCGAGGACAACTCGATTCGCGGATCAGGCGGGTTGATCCGAGTGGTTCCGATCCGTCACCGCCCCCCGGAAGACATCGCGCGCGTGTTGGGTGGATACTTCCCCGGGAGAATCACTTGGTGAGCGTCCACCAGCCCCGAGAAGGGCCGGGCCGGTCGTTCAGAATCTCGGCGAGACGATGCGACTGGCCCGCGAGGCTGAAGACCTCCCCCACGCGCGCCGCGCTCTCCCCCTCCCCCTCAATCACCAGCAGCGAGCCGCTCCCGGTTTCGTGGAGGGTGAAGGAAAACCACCCGGCCGATCCCTTGCGCGCCGATTCGATCTCAACCAGGAGCCGCGAGCCCGGGACTTTCTCCATCAGCGTTCCCCGCACCTTCCACGGCGAGGCTCCCTGCCAGTCCTCGAGCTCGAAAACATGAAAGGGGTCCTCTCCCGTGGTCATACTCGGAAGGTCCAGCCAGCGCGACAACGCCACCGGATCCACCAAGATCCGGTACAGGATCCCCGGCTCGGCCTCCACCGCCAGGTTCACTCTCATGGGGCCGGCGGCTGGGCGGTTGGGAAGTTCATGCGCAGATAGGCCGAAAGGAATATGACCAAGGTCCCCAGCGCGACAATCATGTGCATCCACTTGTCCCGCTCTTCCTTGAATTTCCGGAACCCTTCCCCAGGGAGAGTGAGCAAAAGGGCGATCCCAAAGACCCCAAGGGCGAGCAGGAATTTCACCGCGAAGACCATCCAATAGAGAAGATTCGGTCCCACTCGCATATAGGCCTGGTGCGCGTTCGCCAAACCTGAAAAGAGGATCAGACCGATGAGCGCCCAGACAATCGTCCGCCAGCGCCCAAGAATAGCCTCCCGGATCGCCGCGCCCTGTTCATCGCTGGGGATCTTCGGGCAGACCACAAACCGGAGCACAATCGTACCCCCGATGGCGGCCACCATTGCCAGCAGGTGGATTCCGTGAAGGACGGTAAACATCAAAGCCTCCTTGGTGCATTTATGGGCACTTCCCCTCTTGCTTCCCCCAAACCCTTGCGTGAGAATGACACCACGGTCCGGAGAATCGGAGCTCTTGCATCATAGCAGCAAAGCCAGCCGTCTTGGGAGGTCGCAAACAAAATGGGTATCCCCACTCGATCCACCCCGAATCTCAACGAGAACGCGCGCAAGGTCCTCGAACGGCGCTATCTGCGGCGCGACGATCAAGGCCGTGTTCTTGAGACCCCCGAACAGCTTTTCGAGCGCGTGGCTGAGGTGATCGCCGCCGCCGAGGAGCGACTTGGAACCGGACAGAGCGTGACGGAATGGACCGAACGATTCTACTCGATGATGGCCGCGCTCGAGTTCCTCCCGAACTCGCCGACTCTGATGAACGCGGGCCGAGACCTGGGGCAGCTCGCCGCCTGTTTCGTGCTCCCGGTGGGCGACTCGCTCGAGGAGATTTTCGAGGCGGTCAAACAGGCCGCGCTGATTCACAAGTCCGGTGGAGGCACCGGGTTTTCCTTCTCACGACTGCGCCCGCGTTCGAGTCGGGTGCGCACCACCAAGGGGGTCTCCAGCGGGCCGATCTCGTTCATGACTGTTTTCGATGCCGCCACCGACACCATTAAACAGGGCGGGACCCGTCGCGGCGCGAACATGGGCATCCTGCGCGTCGATCACCCGGACATCCTCGACTTCATCGCCTGCAAGGAGCAAGGGGACCGTCTCAACAACTTCAACATCTCCGTGGCGGTGACCGAAGAGTTCATGCGCGCGGTCCGCGAGGGTGGGGAATACGGTCTGATCGCGCCGCACACCGGCGAACGGATCGGCTCGCTCCCCGCGCGCGATGTGTTCTGGAAACTGGTCGAGGGGGCGTGGCGCAACGGCGATCCCGGTGTGGTGTTTCTCGATCGCATGAACCGCGACAACCCCACCCCCGACATCGGCGAATACGAAAGCACCAACCCCTGCGGCGAACAGCCGCTGCTCCCCTTCGAGTCCTGCAACCTGGGCTCGATCAACGTGTCCCGCTTTGTGCGCCCCACGACGCGCGAGGTGGACTGGGAGCGCTTGGGGGAGTGCGTGGAGGGCGCGGTTCGCTTCCTGGACAATGTGATCACCCAGAACAACTACCCGCTCCCCCAGATCCAAGAAATCACCGAGCGCAACCGCAAGATCGGGCTGGGCCTGATGGGTTTCGCGGACTTCCTCATCCTTCGAGGGATTCCCTACGATGCCCCCGAGGCGCTGGAGGAGGCGGAATCCCTGATGGGCTTCCTCCAGAAGCGGAGCAAGGAGGCCAGCGCCAAGCTCGCCGAGGAGCGCGGGCCGTTCGCGAGCTTCGCCCAGAGCCGCTGGGCAAGCCTCGGCTATCCCCCCTTGCGCAACGCCACGACCACCACGGTGGCCCCGACCGGGACCATCAGCATCATCGCGGGCTGCTCCAGCGGGATCGAACCGCTCTTCGGAATCTGCCTCTGGCGGAATGTGATGGACCATGACCGCTTGGTGGAAGTCCATCCGATCTTCAAGGCGCGGGCGCTTGAGGAGGGCTTCTACTCCGAGACCCTGATGCGCAAGATCGCTGAGGGGGTCCCCCTTTCGCGCCTGCCGGAGGTTCCCCGCGAAATCGCCGACCTGTTCGTGAGCGCTCATGAGCTCCGCCCGGAACACCATGTGCGCATGCAGGCCGCCTTCCAGAAACACACCGACAACGCGGTCTCCAAGACCATCAACTTCCCACAGCGGGCCACCCGTGAGGATGTCGCCGACGCCTTCCTGCTCGCGCATGAGCTCGGCTGCAAGGGGATCACCGTCTACCGCGACGGCAGCCGGGACTGGCAGGTGCTCAACCTCGGAGTGGAGGGTGAAGGCGAAACCCCCGAGCTCTCCCCCATTCCCCTGTATGGCGGATGTGAACTGTCGCGCCTCTGGGCGGAGGGCGGGGACTAGGACCACGCCCTTATCCTCATGCGGGGCGCCTGCTATGCTGAGGGTTCGAGAGGTCGGGGAAGCCCGACAACTTCATGAGAGGAGTCACCGATCCGTGCCGCTGGAGCCGAAACTGGATCTCCAACAAACCAACCGCGAGCTGGAGCGGCTGGAGCCGACCGCCATCCTGGAGTGGGTCCACCGGACCTTCGGAGCGCGAGTCGCGCTCCAGAGCAGCATGCAGAAATCCGCGAGCGCCCTGTCCCACATGATCTATTCCTTGGGCATGAAGGTGGATGTTTTGTTTGTCGACACCGGGGTTCATTTCCCCGAAACCCTGGAGACCAGGGACCGCTTGACCGAGACGTACGGCCTCCACACCCTCACCCTCTACCCGGAAAAAACATTCGAGGAGCAGCGCCTGGAGTATGGGCGCGAACTGCACCTGCGCGAGGGGGATTACCAGCTTTGCTGCGAACTACGCAAGGAGATTCCGTTCGTGAACTGGGCCCGGGGACGATATGACGCCGTGATCGGTGGGTTGATGCGCTCCGAGGGGGGGAAACGCGCGGAGATTGAAATCCTCGCGGTGGATGATCGCGTGGAGGCGTACAAAATCTATCCCCTGGCCAATTGGAGCGAGGAGCAGCTCGACGAATACAACCTTCGCCACGATGTCCCCGTGCACCCGCTCCACTTCCAAGCCTACCCGAGTATCGGCTGCGCCACCTGCACCACCCCCGTGCTTCCCGGCGAGGATTCCCGCGCGGGTCGCTGGCGGCACATCCGCGAACAGCTCGAGCAGCCGGTGACCCACCTCTATTGCGGCATCAACCGCGAAGACAAATAGCGGGTGGATCGCGCCTCGCGAACACCCTGCTGCCGATGCCCTTCGATTCGGAGAAAACCACGGGGATGGGCCCTTTGTCAGCCATCGTTGTCATTCCAACCTACAACGAGGCGGAAAACATCCCCGAGCTGTTGCGGCGGATTCTGACCCTCGATCCGCTTCTGCGAGTGATCGTGGTGGATGATGACTCCCCGGATGGGACCGCCGAGGCGGCGCGAAGGACGGGGGGAGAACGCGTGTCCGTTTTGGTCCGCAAGGGGGTTCGGGGCTATGGCGGCGCGGTGGTCGCCGGCTATAAGGAGGCCCTCGCCCAAGGGGCGGACCTGATCCTTGGGATGGACAGCGACTTCTCCCATGATCCCGCTCGGATTCCCGAACTGCTCCGCCAGGCCGAACAGGCCGATGTCGTGGTCGGCTCTCGCTACTGCCCGAACGGCGGAACCATCAACTGGCCCCTCTATCGCATGCTTCTCTCACGGACCGCGAATCGATATGTCCAATTGATCCTGGGAATCCCCTGTCATGATGCCACCTCCGGGTTCCGTTGCTACCGGAGGGAGATAGTCGAGAACTTGGACCTGGATACAATCCGTTCCGAGGGGTATTCTTTCCTGGTCGAGGTTCTCTATCGCGCGTTTCTCGCGGGCGCGAGGATTTCCGAGATACCGATTGTCTTCATGGATCGTTTGAGGGGAAAGTCAAAAATCAGCACCAAGGAGATCTACCGTTCCATTTTCATGGTGCTGTGGCTACGCTGGACTCACTCCAGGCGGCATTCCAGCCATGTGGAAAGGCGAACAAACTAGATGAATTCCGGACATGTCATGCGGCGAGTTATTGCTGTTTCAGTGATCCTGGCCATCGGGGGACCCGCGTTCGGGCAACTCCCCCAGCCGGTGATTGATCCACAGGCGGAGGGGATCCTCAGGAAGATGAGCGCCCTTTTCCAAGGCGCGAGAAGCCTTCGCTATTCCTCCACCGGGACTGTCAGCGTGGTCTCCAAGACCCTTCAGAAAGACACCGTGACCCGCACCACGGTGAGCGCGCGACGGCCCAATCTGGTTCGCTTCGATGTCCGCCGCGGCAATGTGGCGGTGGACAACATTTCGGATGGCTCGACGATGTTCTCCTATGTCCCCCCGCTCAACGCCTACCTGAAGCGTCCCTCCCTGCCGAATTTGGAGGGGCTGGTGACCAAATACCTGGCCACCCAGGCGGCGGTCATCGATGACTCCCGTTTCGCCTACTTCCCGCTCATGGAGGACCCGTATGCCGCTTCGATTCGCGGAGCCTCCAAGGTGACCTATCTCGGACAAGAGACCCTGGATGGAGTCGCCTGCGACCGCATTCGCTTCGCCAAGCTCCCCTCCAATGTGGATGTCTGGTTCGAAGCCGGGGATCGCCCCTTCCCCAGACAGTTTGTCCCAGACACCTCGATGATGGCCAAACGGCTCGCGCTGGGCATGAAGATGCCGGACCTTTCGCTGACTGCCACAGTCCAACTCCATGGCTGGGAGCTCGATTCCGCGCTCGCGGATGACCTTTTCCGGTTCACTCCGCCCGCAGACGCCGTGGAGAAGGAGTCCTTCAAGGAAATGGCCCAACCCCATCAGCCGACCGAGCTGATCGGCAAGGCCGCGCCCGCCTTCAAGGCCGCGCTCCACTCCGGCGGCGAGTTCAATCTGGAGGATCATCGGGGCAGGAATGTCGTGGTGCTGGATTTCTGGGCCACTTGGTGCGGCCCGTGTGTGATGGCTCTGCCGCTGATCGCGGAAGTGGCCAAGGAATACCGGAACAAAGGGGTCGTGTTTGTCGCGGTGAACCAAGGCGACAGTCCGGAGACCATCAGCGCCTTCCTGGAGAAGCGCCCGGTGGACATCACGATTGCGGTGGATGAGGAAGGCCGCGCGGGCATGCAATACTATGTGAGCGGCATTCCCCAGAGCGTGATCATCGGCAGGGATGGGAAGGTGGCCAACGTGCATGTGGGGCTCGCGCCGAACATCCAAGAGATACTGCGCGCGGAGCTGGATGGGCTCTTGGGGGGAGGAACCCCTCCGGCGGAGGCGGTCACGAGCGGGAGCGGAGCGGCGCAACCGCCGAGGTGAGTTAAATCAGGAAATCCAGTGAACTCCCCTAAGATGTTGGGTCTGCCAGTCTCGCTTTAACAAAACTGAACAGGTCTCTTGCTGTCTTAAAGGCTTCTTCGGCTTCACCGAAACCGATCGTCATTTCTTCATCCGGGTACCGGATTGCTACGGCATAGCTGTTCATCTGGTGGGCGGCCTCGTGGAAATTGTCAAAATCAACATCGAAATCCGAGCATTCTTTCAAAAGGCGCGGGAGGTCATGAGTCCTTTCAACGTGGCGCCCTTGGTGGGTCAAAAATGCCTTGAGGCATTTCTCGGCGCACTGTTGGCAGTGAAAACATGCCGTGTCGGTGGGAGGGTCCTCAAGAGCAAGGGCCGCGCTGGCGGTCCTCAGATCGTTGCCCGCCTTTTTCATCCACTTTTCAGCCTCTCTCTGGACTTCGTTCATAAAGGAGCACCCCCTCCTCGGCCACCACGCGTTGTATGGTATTTGGAATTCGCTTCCTCCGCTCAAACTCGTCAGGTGTATCCACGATCACATCGAGAGAGAAGCGCCTATCGGGGAATAGCCGGCTTACCTCAGCGGATCGCACATGCCTTAGTAGAGTGGTTTCACGAACGATCAGCAGGTCAAAATCGCTCTGAGAAGTCATCGTTCCCTTGGCTCGAGAACCAAAGAGATAAATCCGCTCAGGATTCAGTTGACGGACAATAGAATCCACAATTTCCTCAAGCGGAGATTCGCCGATCACCATCTTTGAAGCCTCCCTCCTCTTACCCCGGACCCTGCATATCAACTATCCAGCATACCATTCTCAAGATCGGGATTTCAGCCATCTCGCCACTTTCCGAATCCCCCACGCGATCTCTTCAATGTCGAGCTCCCGGTAATGCTCGTAGATGTTCAGGATCAGCCAGCGACAATAGGCCTCCTCGGCCACCGGACAATCACCTGGCCCGTAAACTCGGTTGGATCCGGTCTCCGCCGAGACAAACGGGGCCTCACTCCCCGGGAAGGCGCTCCGATTTTGAAAGATGTCATAGAGATAAAGAGGACGCCCGCCGGTGATCTGGCGCGCCTCATTGGGGATTCCCTCCGCCGCCAGCGCTTCTGAGAACTCGCGCGCCGTGCAGCCGAGCTGCTCCAAATCAAGCCGAAACGGGTACAGGAAATAGGTGTGACGGCTCCCCTCCGGAATCCGCTGCGGGCTGATCCCCGGCGCATCGGCGAGGAGCTCGCTCAGGAGCGTCCCCAGGCGGTTCCGCGCGGCGGTGATCTCGGTCACCTTCTCCAGCTGCGCCAACGCCACCGCCCCTTGCAGTTCGGTCATCTGATAGTTCGGGGCAAGGAAGAACGGGTTGCGAATCTTCTCCTCCCGTTGGAAACACTTGTCCACGAACAGGGAGGCGATGTACCGAAGTCGGTCATCGTTTGTCACCACCATCCCACCCGACCCGCAGGTGATATGTTTGAAATGGTTGAGGGAGAAGGCGGCGATCCTCCCAAATGTGCCCACCGGCCTGCCCCGATATTCGCAGCCATAGGCCTGCGCGCAATCCTCGATGACCGGGATCCCGCGCGCGTCGGCGATCTCGAGGATCGGCTCGAGGTCCGCGGCGAGGCCCGAGTGGTGGACCACGACAACCGCTGTGGTGCGCTCGCTCAAATGCTCTTCAACCGAGTCCGGCGAAAGGTTGAGGGTTTCCGGATCCACATCCGCGAAAACCGGGACAAGCCCCTGGTAGAGCATCCCGGTGACAGTGCCCATGTCGGTGATCGCGCTGGTGATGATCTCGGAGCCGGGGGGGAGCTGCAGCGCTCCAACCGCGATGTGCATCGCCGCGGTGCCCGAGGAGCAGGCGATGCAGTGTTTCTCTCCGAGCATACCCGCGAAGCGATTTTGGAACTCGTACACCTTGGTTCCGGGGAAATAGAACAGAATGTCGGAGTCGATGACCTCGACGAGGAGGCGCTTTTCGAGGTCGCCGTGACGCTTGCGCGGCGGAAACGGGGTTCGCTTGGCGGGCGGACCACCCACCACGGCGGGTTTCTCATCCGGATGCCGGCTCGACTTCATCTCGCCCTCCTTCAGCGCCCCCGTCCACGCCCCCCCTTGGCGCCCGAATCAACATGGCAGTAAATGCAGGGCCGGTCGCGGAACATGTCCTTGTCGCTCGACCAACCCTTCGGGTGCGGATTGAAAGCGTCGGTGAAGACCGAATGGCACTTGATGCAGTTTGTGTCTTTGCCCTGGTCGTGGCAAGCCGCGCAGGTGAAGATCTCGCGGCGGGCCATGTACCCGTGGAAGTTCGGCGAACCCGGATCGCCGAAGTCCTCGGGGTGCGGCGAGAAGGGGGTGCCGAACTGGCTTTGCCCCGTGATGTCGGAGATCCCGTGCTGCTCATGGCAGTTCCGGCAGAAGCTCGGGCGGTGGCAGGTGACACACAGCGCGGGATCATTGCGGGCCTCGATGAAGTGGCGCGAGAGGTAATCCGCCTGGTGGACAAAATCACGGTCCGTTCGACCATGGTGCTTCATGTTGGCGTCGAGCTCATCGCTCTGGTTGGCGTGGCACTCCATGCAGTCATCCTGAGTGTGACACTGCGCGCAGACCTTGGTCTGGGACCAGGTGTAGTGCTGGTGGTCACGCAGGAAGTCCCCCTCGTGGCTGAAGCGAGACATCGGTTTGAGTCCGACCGAATAGAGGTCCTTGTGACACACATCGCAGCGTAGATCCTGATACTGCTTTTCATGGTGGTGGCAGTTGAGGCACACCTGCATGACCGGGATGTTCCGGTCGGCCATGCGGTGGCTCTCGCGGTTCGTTGTGTGGCACATCTCGCAGGCGTTCTCCATCCCTGGAATCCCAAGGTGCTGTTTGTGGGAGAAGTGGAGAGCGGTGACCACCGGCGGGACCTCTGCCTCCGGGATCAAATGGCACTTCGCGCACTGGTCGTCGTTGAACCATTTCTGATGGCACTTGAGGCAGGTCTTCATCGGGGGCGTGTGCTTGCCGGATTCATCCACCGATTCCCGGACCGAGTGGTGGCAGAAATCACAGTCCAAGCCGACCTTGGGACCGAGGTGGAGGGCGTGACTGTGGATATGGGTCTCGTACGGGGTCGGGCGCGGCGGGAGCCACCCGGAGCGCATCAGCATGGTGCAGCCCGCGAGCAAGAGCAACGAACCGATGGCGGCGAGCGGCAACCCTTGAAGCAGGAGCCCTCCCACTGTCCGAACTTTCAAGAATCGGAGCTTGCTGATCATGGGTTTGGCCCCCTATAGACCGCGGGCGCGGGAATCTCGCTGTGTGGCAGCCAGCGTCCGCCATACCCCGGAGGATCGGCCGGCAGGTCTTGCGATCCGCATCCGAGAATCCGCCTGTCGAACCAATAGGTCACAGAGAAAAGCGCCTCGAACTCGGTGTTGTCCACCGCGCTGTCGATGTATCGAAGGGTGGCGACCGCCTCGACCCTTTTGGTGGGGCGATACCCAAGCGTCTGGCCCACTGAAAAGCTGTGGGGGGAGCCGTTCACCTCGTCGCGGTAATAGGTGGCGGCTGCGTCCGTCGAGACCCAGAACCAGTTGTTGACCCAGTGGTGGTTCGTGATTCGGATTCGGTCAAAACCGTTGTCGATGGATTCGTGGCGCTCGTCCCCCTCGATGAAACGAATTCCTTGCTCGGGCGGTTCGAGATGTCGGAGCTCCAGAGACAGGTGACCGTCATCGGAGTAGTGGTAGCGCGTTCCAAGGCGATACTCCCAATAGGGTTTCCCTTCCACATGAAAGAGTGGGTTGGCCCCTCCGGGGCTTTCGGAATCGTATCGAACAAGCGTTCCCCAGAGACGCCAATCCCGGTCCGGGGAGAACTCCAGGCTCGCGGCGAGCTCCTCGATCTTGTCGTTTGAGAACACCGAAAGCACCGAGGTCTGCGGCAGGAGCGCGGAGGGGATGGACTCGTCGTAACTGAGAGTGAATTTGGCCCTGGGGTGGAACTTGAAGGCCGAGAACAGACTGAGATCCACGATCTCATCGGTGATCGTGTCGTAGGTCGCCTGCTCCGAGAATTCCACCCAGTGGAAGGGACGCCAGAAGAAATCCTGGCTGAAGGTCTCACGGTCCAGCTCTCGATTATCGGTTCGGCGGACATACGAGCCGCCGAGCTCGGCGCCGCTCCAAGGACGTATCCAGAGTCGCCCGCCGCCCACACGGTCCTCGCTCCTTCCGCCGTAATCGGAGATGACAGGGGCGCCTCCGAAAAGGGAAAACCCATGCCCGCCGTGGAACTGCTTGGAGAACGAAACTCCATCGAAGCGCTCATAGAGCGTTCCCTCGAATAGAAACTGCCTTCCGAACCGCGCGTACGTGTTGGGCTGACGAGGGTCGCGCCATTCCAGATAGCCGGTCAAAAGCTCGGACTCGAACGGATCATCGGCGTCGGGATAAGGATAATTGGACTCCTCCCCGAAATCCTGGCGAAACCAGCCCGCTCCATGAAAGGACCAACCCGGCGTGTTGAACTCAGTGACATGCAGGGTCATGTACTGCCGAAGCGGGGCGTAGAATTCCTCGTGGGGGTCGCGCAGGCGCTCCTCCCGGAGGTACAGGTGCGAACGCAGCGATCCCTCCATCCGAAGGGCCCAGGCCCGCGGACCGCACACCGCGACCAGCATCCCCCCCACCAAGAGCAGACAAGCTCCCGGCGCTTTCGCCATCGGCCCCACCAAGAGAAGCGCCTCCACTCGCGGACTGCCCTCTTCCCCCCTCGAAGCGGCGTGTTAGTATGAGGTCCGAAAGGGGCAAAGGGAACGGGGGAGAATTCCTTGACAGGCCGGAGGTGGAACGGCCGCCGAGTCCTTCGGAGGAGACCCCCTCGCGTTTGGCCAGAGGGAGGAGCTATGGGGGAGAAAAGCGTCCTTGTGCTGGACGACCGAGGGTTCTCGAGGATCCGGGCCAGCCGGTATCTTTCCGAGGGGGGCTTTGCGGTCACCGAGGCCAAGAGCTGCATGGAGGCCCTCAACTTCCTCTCCGGCGGCGCCTTTGATCTTGCGATCATCAGCCAATCCTTGACCGAAATGCCTGGAGTGGACTTCCTGCGATTGGCCCAGTCGATGGGCTATGTGGAGGGAGTCGGCCCGGGATCGAAGCCCACCTTCATCTTGTCCTCCGAACAGGCGGAGGCCGAGCTGATCCGCAATGCCCTGGCCCAAGGGTTTGTGTATGTCATCTCCAAGGACCTGAACCGTGACCGGTTCCTCCAGATTATCCGAACTTGCGGCGGGGTCGGCGACATCCAAGGAGGGATTTCGCAGCCGTGCCAGGAGGAATCCGTGGAGAGCGCCCCGCTTGGACGCGCGGGCGCGCGGGCCCCGCTGCTTTCCTTCCGCCAAAAGTCCCTGTCGGAGGAATCGGTGTGCTTCCAACTCTCGGGAACGCTCAGCCGCGGCAGCGGTTTCGAGGAGCTCGGGCACGCGATCCTGGCGGAGATTCGCGGGGGCGCGAGGGTGGTTATCCTGGACTTTCAGGAGGTGGGCTACGTGAACTCCAGTGGAATCGCGGGTCTGATGTCCCTCCTGAAGGCCTGCACCGCCGAAAAAGGTGAACTGCGGGTTGTTCAGGCCCGCGAACATGTGTGTCAGGTGTTCGCCAACCTCGGGCTTCTGGCGGTGTTCTCCTACTCCCAGGAGTTCGACTGCGAAGCGTCCGCTTCCCGAAAAGACTCGGATTAGTTCTTCGGCCCCGTCCGCTCCTTCAGACTCTCTCGAGTCACTTGCAGGTCTCGTTGGTAATCGCCGGACCGCGGCCAGAGTTCCACCGCGCGCTCGAATTCCCGGAGCGCCTCCTCAAGTCGGTCTCCGTCACGCAGTTCACAGCCCTCTTGATGATGGATCTCTGCCCAGGCTTGCCGGATCCGTTGAGAATCCTCCGGGGAGCACTCAAGGGAGCGCTCGAAGGCGCGGTCGGCCTCGGGGATTCTCCCGAGGTCCGCCAGCGACAGCCCCAGATTGAACCAAAGGGGGGCAAATTTAGGGTCTGCGCGAAGCCCCTCTTGAAAGCACTCGACAGCCTCAAGGAACCGGCCCTGCCCACGCAGGAGTATCCCAAGGTCATTCCAGGTTTCGGCGGGTTTCTTATTGACTTCAAGGGCCGCGCGGAAATGTGCTTCGGCTTCCTTGGTCTCCCCCCGCGCCGCCAGGGCAATGGCGAGATTGCGATGCGCCCCCGCGTGGGTCGGCTCCATTCGGATCGCCTCCCGAAGATGCTGAACCGCCTCTTCCCCTCGGCCCTCCTGGGCGATCACCCTGGCCAGTCCGAACAAGAGATCCGCCTCCTCCGGCAAACGCTCCAGTCCCGCGCGGTACACCCGCTCGGCCTCCTCAAACCGCCTGTAATTGAACAGGCATTGACCGAGATGGTCATACGAAAACTTGGAATTTGGGTTCTGTTCCACGTTGTATTCCCAGTAGGTCACATTGTCCCTGTAAATCCCACATTGGCGCCAGGTGGCTCCCGCGAGAACCGCGCACGCCAGCGCCATCATGGCCACACTCAGATTTCTCGCGCGGCCCTCCACACGCGCGGTCCCGGTCACCCACGCCGCGGATGCCGGCGCGATGGGGCCGATGCTCGCGAGGTATTGGAAATGGTCTCCCACGAATGAGAACCGCTGGTATGAATAGCTGATGAAGCCGAGCGCGGGCAGGAGCATCACGGTGAAAAAGGACAGGCCGGTCACCGCGCCGGCGCCGATGCGACTCCGAGCGGCAAGCAGCGCGACCCAAAGTCCGATGAACCCGGCGGGATAGAGGAACTGCCACCAAACCCGCGCGTCGATTTCCCAGCGCGGGTAAATCGGCATCAAGGGATAGGGCCAGGCCAACTTTCCCAGGTAAAAGCAGAGGGCTCGACCGGCGATCAGACAGCGTTCGAGGAGCGAGAACTCATAAGCCGGCCCAATCGGCGTGGCCACATGGTACTCCACCCACCAGTACACCGATCCGATAAGCGCCGCGATCAGGAACAAGGGAATGGTCAGCAAAGCCTCCAGCACGGTCACCCTGCCCCGCTTCCACCAAGCGATCAGGAGAACAACCACCGGAAACATGCAGGTTGAAGACTTGGCGAGCAGGGAAAGCGCGAAGAGGAGCACAACCAGGAGGTAAGACCCGACGTTCCGTTTCGCCTCGAAGGCGAGCCACGCGCTCAGACTGAGGAGGAACAGGAGGCCCGAGAGGACATCCTTGCGCTCGGTCACCCACGCCACGGATTCCACATGGACTGGGTGCAAGGCGAACAGCGCGGCGGCAAGCGCCCCGCCGGGCGCCTCCAGGCGGGTGAGCAGACGTCCAACCCACAGCGAGCAGGCCAGGTGCAAGAGCAGGTTGTTCAAATGATAACCAAAGGGCTGATACCCCCAAAGCTGGTATTCAACCCAAAAGGTTGTCATCACCAGGGGATGGTACGCCGCCGCGGTGGGTTCGGTCCAAAGACGGGGCAGCCCCTCCCAAGTCCGCAGCTTTTCGTTCTCGGTGACATAGATTCCATCATCAAAAACAAACCCACCTCGCAGCGCCGGGAGGTAGGCGAGGACCGTGGCGAGCGAGATCAGGACCACCGCCTGCCGCGGAGAGGTGAAGGGGAAAACGGATCGATCCGGGGAAAAAGCACTCACAATCCATTGCTCCCGAGCGCGTTCCGTTTCCTGATTTGATCGCCGAGTGCCACCACGGGTTCAGATTTCCTCAGCAAAAAAAGGGGTGGACAATGCGGGGGAGGGAGGATATAGTGCATATATATACACTCCCAGGAGGCCCCTCATGTTCACCCGTGTCCATTCTTCCGCAGTCCAAGGCGTCGATGCCTACACCGTCCTTGTCGAGGTGGATCTGGCCCGTGGCCTTCCCGGTTTCATGATGGTGGGGCTGCCCGACCAAGCGGTCAAGGAGAGCCGTGACCGAGTCAAGGCGGCGCTCAAGAACAACGACTGCATCTACCCGCAGAAGCATATCACCGTCAACTTGGCCCCGGCTGACATTCCCAAGGAAGGGGCCTCCTTCGACCTTCCCATCGCCCTCGGCCTCTTGGGAGGGAGCGGTCAGATACCGCAGGATGCCGTCTCCAAGTTTCTCGTGGTGGGAGAGCTCGCGCTGGATGGCGCGATTCGTCCCACCAAGGGGGTCCTCTCGATGGCGGCATCCGCCCGAAGCGCCAAAGACCTCAGCGGCTTCATTGTCCCGGCGGAAAACGCCGGAGAGGCGGCGGTGGTGAGCGGCTTGCCGGTCTACCCGGCTTCGCATTTGATGGAGGTCGTTCGCTTCCTGAATGATGGCGGCGGGATCGAGCCTCACCGGGTGGACATCGAAAAGGTCTTCCGTCAGAGCCACCGCTACCCGCTGGATTTCCGGGATGTCAAAGGGCAGGCGCATGTCAAGCGCGCCTTGGAGGTCGCGGCCGCGGGAGGACATAACATCCTCCTGGTCGGCCCGCCGGGGTCCGGGAAGACCATGCTCGCCAAGCGCATCCCCACCATCCTCCCCGACCTCTCACTTGAGGAATCCCTCGAAACCACCAAGGTCCATTCCATCGCCGGCTTGCTGCCCAAGGGGAAATCGCTGGTGCGCACAAGGCCCTTTCGCGCCCCACATCACACGATCTCCGATGCCGGCCTGGTGGGCGGAGGAAGGATTCCCAGCCCGGGAGAGGTGAGTTTGGCTCACAACGGTGTCCTGTTCCTCGATGAGATGCCCGAGTTCAATCGAAATGTCCTGGAGGTTCTTCGCGAGCCGCTTGAATCCGGATCGGTCACCATCTCCCGCGTGCACTCCTCCCTGATGTTTCCGGCGCGGTTCATGCTCGCGGCGGCGTGCAATCCGTGTCCGTGCGGCCACCATGGGGATCCGCAAAAGGCTTGCCTCTGCTCCGCTCGGGATGTTCAGCGTTACTTGGGCAAGCTCTCCGGTCCCCTGCTGGACCGGATTGATTTGCACGTGGAAGTGCCCTCGGTCCCCTATGATGAGATGACCGCGAGCGCCTCGGGGGAATCCTCGGAGACCATCCGGGCGCGAGTCACCGAGTGCCGAAAGATCCAACGCGCGCGCTACACCGGGTCGAAGGTCTACTGCAACGCCCACATGGCCCCCTCGGATGTGGAGCGGCTCACTCCCACGAGCGACTCCGGGAAACGTCTCCTGCGCGCGGCCATCGAGCAGCTTGGCCTTTCGGCGCGGGCCTACGACCGAATCCTTAAGGTCGCGCGGACCATCGCCGATCTCGCCGCCTCGGAGGTCATCGCCGAGGAGCACATCTGCGAGGCGATCCAATACCGGACCCTGGACCGGAAGATGTTCCACCGGGAGCGGGAGGCGGCCTGAAGCGGGAGAGACTTCAGCCCCTCCGGCGGATCACCCGCGCGAGCTGCTCGCGGAATAGCAGCGCGCCCAGCGCGCAGTAAACCGTCCCGCCGAGAACTGTCCCGAGCGCGGCCACACTCCAGGATGGCAACGCATGGCTCCAGTGAATCCAGGCGAGCAGCGTGACTCCCATTCCGGCGGAGGCGGCCAGCGCGCGGAGAGCCAGCGGGACCAGGTCCAGGAACCAAGCGGGCCGCACTCGAGTCCTCAGGCAGACCAGCAAGCCCCCCATGTTGACCACCGAAGCGCACACCACCGCGAGCGCAAGTCCAGCGTGCCCCAAAGCGGTGTATCGGAGCGAGTACGCCAAAACCAGGTTGACCCCGGCCGAGGCCAGCCCCGCTACCACCGGCGCGCGCCCGTTGCCCAGCGAGTAACTCAGATTGCCGATCAGTTTCACGCTCGCGAAGGGAACCAACCCCAATACGAAAACCCGCAGAGCGAGCAGCGTGGGCTCAAGGCCGCCTTGGGCGGCGAACCGACCCCGATTGAAGAGGGTGTCCAGAATCGGGCCGCCCAGGATCCACAACCCGACTGTCGAGGGAACCATCACCAAGAGAATTCCCTTGAGGCTTTGGATCAGCGGTTTCCGGATGGCCTCCTCGGCCTTCTCCAGCGCTTCCTGAGAGAAGCGGGGAAAGGCCGCGGTGGCGATCGCGAAACCAAAGATCCCGAGTGGAAGTTCGGCCACTCGGTCGGCGTAAAAGAGGTAAGAAATCGGTCCGGTTCCAAGCGCGGAGGCCAGATTGGTATTCACCAAGGTGTTGATCTGTTTGACCCCAAGGCTGAGCGTGGCGGGGAAAAACAAGGTGAAGACATCGCCCAAACCCGGAGTGGTCCACCACCCCCTCAAGCGACCGAGCGGAAAACCCGCGCGCCACAGGGAAGGGAGCTGGGTGGCCACTTGAAGCGCCCCGCCCACAAGCACCCCCACTGCAAGCCAGGCCGGATGGACCGCCGTCGTGGTGACCGCCAAGAACGAGAAGAGGACAATCGACAGATTGAAGTAGGTCGAGGTCATCGCGGGCGCGAAGAACCGTCCGGTGGCGTTGAGCGCCCCCCCGATCACCGCCGCGAGACACGCCAGGATCAGGTAGGGGAACATCCAGCGGACCAGATGGACCGCATCCTGGTGGAGGCTCTCGGAGTCGAGTTGCGGCGGAAAATCAAGCAGCGCCCGCACAATCCATGGCGCGAGCAGGACTCCGGCAAGGGTGACCGCGCCTGTCGCGAGGGCCACCGCGCGCAAGACCGCGTTCAACAGCGCGCGGGCTTGCTCCTCGCCGCGCTCCTTGCGAACTCGAGTGAAGGTCGGGATGAAAGCCACCGAGGAGGCCCCCTCCCCGAACAAATTCCGGAAGGTGTTCGGAACTCGGAAGGCCGCCCAGAAGATGTCCGTGATCTCCTTGGGGTACATGGCCGCAAGGGAGGCGTCGCGCGCTAGCCCAACCACTCGACTGATAAGGGTGGCCAGCGCAGTGGCGGCGCCCGCGCCGAGAAGGCTGGTGTGTTTATCGTTCCCGCTGAATGCCACGATGGAAATCTGAAGGAATCGGATCAGGCGTCCCCTTGCGCCGAGGGGAATGGTACTCGCGTGTCACAGGAAGGCCAGGGGAAGGGTCCCCAAGGGCGGCGAGCTTGTCTATGATGGAACCGAGAGAGGTCCGATGGCTTCGAGGTTCCGCGAAATTGTCTTGCACGCCGTTGTCGGATTCCCACGGGATTTCCGCCCGAGGGCCATCTTCATGCCCGACATCCTGCTCGGGGTGAAACCGGTTTGCCGGGCGAGCCTCAACCAGATTCTGCCGCATCCGAACGAGTGGGGAGGGTGGCCGGCAAGGGCTTTTGAGGTCCTTTGCAGACTGGACTCGGCGCGCGCGCATGTCTTGCTCACTGTCCCAATCGGCGAATCCGGCCCAGGGGCAGGCGCAACCGGGTGGCGCTTCATCCATCCCCTCAAGCGAGATTTGGTCGAGACTCGAACACGCCTCTTGGAGTTTGGGGCGCGCGAGATCACCACCTGCTCCCTGATGGTTCGGGAAGAGTTGATCGCTCGGCTCGCGGATGGCGAATCCGAGGGGGAGCGGGAGCGGCTGGAGACCCTGGGATTCCGTCGCCGCTTCGCATTTTCGGACTTGGGCGAGGGGAGTCCTCCCGATCCCTTCGAGCCATTGGCTCCGCCCTCCTCGGATGAGGGTCGGCTTGAGGAATGGGCGGGTAGATTGATAGGGTCTTGCGCGGACCGGGAGTCAGTTTGACTGGAGCCCAAGTAGGGCTTGCCTGTGGACTGGGCAATCGCTATGGTGAATAGGGCCAAGTGGCGGTATGGTGCACCCTTCCCCGGGCTGGGCATCAAACGGGGAGTTTGTCACCCCAGGCGATCAGCTGGAGACTATCCAATCTCGTTCCGTTCGACCTCGGGGGAAGGGGCGGTAGCGTTGTATCCCGGCGAACCCATTTGGCGGACTTGCAGCGGAGGATAAAAGTTTGGAAACAACACGGATGGGTCCCCCCCCAAAGAATGGTCTCTATGATCCGGCCTACGAACACGACAGTTGTGGCGTGGGCTTTATCGCGGACCTCAAGGGGAGGAAATCCCACGGAATCATTTCCGACGCTCTCCAGATTCTTCGGAACCTGGAGCATCGCGGGGCGTGCGGGTGCGATGCTCTTACCGGCGATGGAGCGGGCATTCTCCTCCAGACTCCCCATGATTTCTTCGCAAAAGCGGCGGACTCGGCGAGCGTGAAACTCCCTTCGGCCGGGGACTATGGAACCGGGTTGGTTTTCCTCCCCACGGCGCGGGATGAGGCGGCCTTTTGCCTCGGCGCGCTTGAGCGGATCGTCGCCGAGGAGGGGCAGTCCCTGCTGGGCTGGCGCCAGGTTCCAACCGACAATTCCTTGATCGGCGAGGTCGCGCGCAAGGCCGAACCCGTGGTCCGCCAGGTTTTCATCGGCAAGGGAACTGTCCCCGAAACCGATTCCCTTTCCTTTGAACGCAAGCTCTATGTGATTCGCAAGCGGGTCGAGAACCTGGTCCGGGGCTCAGGGATTCGCCAGAAGAAGCACTTCTACATCCCCAGCCTCTCGATGAAGACCTTCATCTACAAGGGACTCCTGCTGGCGGACCAGGTCTCGCGATACTTCACCGACCTCTTGGATGAGTCGATGGTCTCCGCGCTCGCGCTGGTCCACCAGCGCTACAGCACGAACACCTTTCCCACTTGGGACCTCGCCCACCCCTTCCGGTATCTCGCGCACAACGGGGAAATCAACACCCTCCGCGGGAACATCAATTGGATGCACGCCCGCGAAACACTTCTTGAGTCGACCCTGTTTGGGGAGGACCTCGAAAAGCTGTTTCCCATCGCGGTCGCGGGCGGAAGCGACTCGGCGGTTCTCGACAATGTCCTCGAGCTCCTCGTCCTTGGGGGACGGTCCCTCGATCACGCCATGATGATGCTGATCCCCGAGCCATGGGATGGGCACGAGTCGATGGCGGATGAACGCAAGGCGTTTTATGAATATCACGCCTGCCTGATGGAGCCGTGGGATGGCCCGGCCTCCATCGCCTTCACCGATGGGGTTCGGATCGGCGCGGTACTGGATCGCAATGGCCTGCGACCCTCGCGCTACACCGTGACCCGGGATGACATGGTGGTGATGGCCTCGGAAACCGGGGTGCTCCCGATCGAGCCCTCCAATGTCCTTTACAAAGGACGTCTCCAGCCTGGGCGAATGTTCTTCGTGGACCCCGAACAGGGCCGAATCATCGCGGATGAGGAGCTCAAACAGCGCCTCATCGAGCGCCGCCCCTATCGTCGCTGGCTCCAGGAGAACCAGGTCTCGCTCGCCGGCCTTCCGAAGTGTTCCGTCGAACCCCGGGGGCTGGACCCGGGCGAGCTGGAATCGGCCCAGCATGTCTATGGATACTCAAGAGAGGACCTGAGGGTTTTGATGACTCCGATGGCCTCGGATGGGTTGGAGCCGGTCGGTTCGATGGGCAACGACATCCCCCTCGCGGTTCTGTCCGAGAAAGCCCCGCTGTTGTATGGCTATTTCAAACAGCTCTTCGCGCAAGTGACCAATCCGCCGCTTGACGCGATCCGCGAGGAACTGGTGACTTCCCTCGCGTCCACCATCGGGTCGGAGAGCAACCTGTTCGCCGAAACCCCGGAACAGTGTCGATTGCTGTTCCTGCCCCAGCCGATTCTGACCAACGAGCAGGTCGCGCAAATCAAGGAGCTGGACCGTCCCGGACTGCGGTCCCGGGTCTTGTCCATGCTTTTCCCGGTGGCCGAGGGCGCCGAGGGGATGAAGAGACGCCTGGAGGAGGTTTTCGCCGAGGCCAGCCGCGCGATTGAAGAGGGGGTCACCATCCTGATCCTTTCGGATCGCGGGCTGGACCGCGAGAACATGCCGATCCCCAGCCTGCTCGCCACCGCCGGACTCCACCATCACTTGGTGAGAGAAGGGGCCCGGACCCGAGTGGGGATCGTGGTCGAAAGCGGAGAGCCGCGCGAGGTGCACCATTTCTGCCTCCTCGTCGGCTATGGCGCGGGCGCGATCAACCCGTATGTGGCCTTCGCGACCCTCGAATCGCTGATCGAATCGGGCGAGCTCAACGGAGTGACCGCGGAAACAGCGCTCAAGAAATACATCAAGTCCATCAACAAGGGGCTTCTCAAGGTGATGTCCAAGATGGGCATCTCCACCCTCCAGAGCTATCGCGGGGCGCAGATCTTCGAGGCCGTGGGCCTGAACAGCGAGTTCATCGAGCGCTACCTCACCGGCACCCCCTCGCGCATCGAGGGAGTGGGGATCGAGCAGATCTTCAAGGAGAGCCTGGAGCGCTTCCGGTATGCTTTCCCCAGTCATGATGTCCAGGAATACCGCCCGCTCATCTCCGGCGGTGTTTACCAGTGGCGACGCGATGGCGAATACCACCAATACAATCCGCTCACCATCGCCAAGTTGCAGGAGGCCGTGCGGCGCAACCATCGTCCCACCTGGGAGGAGTTCCGCGACCTGGCGGACAATCCCAAATACAACCTCGCCACCCTGCGCCGCCTGCTGACTTTCAGGAAAGAGCGCCCGCCCGTGCCGCTTGAGGAGGTGGAGCCGATCGAGTCCATCTTCAAACGTTTCAAGACCGGCGCGATGTCGTTCGGCTCGATCAGCAAGGAGGCGCACGAGACCCTGGCCATCGCCATGAATCGGATCGGCGGGAAGAGCAACACCGGGGAAGGGGGCGAGGATCCCGCGCGCTTCACACCGGATCCCAACGGGGATTGGCGGCGCAGCGCGATCAAGCAGGTCGCCTCCGGCCGTTTCGGAGTAACCAACAACTACTTGGTCAACGCGGATGAGCTTCAGATCAAGATGGCGCAAGGGGCCAAGCCCGGCGAGGGCGGTCAGCTGCCCGGCCACAAGGTCGACAAGGTCATCGCCAAGACACGCTATTCGACCCCGGGGGTGCAGCTGATTTCGCCCCCGCCGCACCACGACATCTACTCCATCGAGGATCTGGCCCAGCTGATCCACGATCTCAAGAACGCCAACCGTCACGCCCGGATCAGCGTGAAACTTGTGGCGGAGGTTGGGGTCGGCACGGTCGCCGCCGGAGTCGCCAAGGGCAAGTCGGATGTGGTCCTGATCAGCGGGCAGGATGGCGGCACGGGCGCAAGCCCTCAAACCTCAATCAAACACGCCGGGCTTCCGTGGGAACTCGGCCTGGCGGAAACCCACCAAACCCTGCTCGCCAATGACCTGCGCAGCCGGATCGTGATCGAGACTGATGGTCAGCTCAAAACCGCCAAGGATGTGGCCATCGCGATCCTCCTCGGCGCGGAGGAGTTCGGTTTCGCCACCAGCGCCCTCATCACCCAGGGCTGCGTGATGATGCGCAAGTGCCATCTGAACACCTGCCCGGTGGGCATCGCCACCCAGGACCCGCGCCTGCGCGCGAAATACACCGGCAAGCCCGAACACTTGGTGAATTTCTTCACCTTCATCGCCGAGGACTTGCGCGCGATCATGGCCGAGCTCGGCTTCCGGACCGTGAACGAAATGGTCGGGCATGTCGAATGCCTGGATGTCGAAAAGGCCATCGACCATTGGAAGGCCAAGGGGCTGGATCTCACCCCGCTCCTGACCAAGCCCAATGTGCCGCCAACCTTCGGGACTTACTGCGGCCAGGCCCAGGATCACGGACTTGAGAAGGCTCTCGACAACGAACTGATTGAGCGGGTCATTCCATCGCTGGAGCGCGGCGAAAAGGTCTCGCTGGAGCTTCCGATCCGCAACATCAACCGCACCGTCGGGACCATGCTTTCCAGCGAAATCACACGGCGTTTCGGACCCGACTCCCTGGAGGAGGACACGGTCACGCTGCGCTTCCGGGGATCGGCGGGCCAAAGCTTCGGAGCGTTTTCGGTTCAAGGGATCGCTTTCATCGTGGAAGGGGACGCCAACGATTACTTCGGGAAAGGCTGCTCCGGCTCGAAAATGATCATCTTCCCGGACCGTCAAGCCACCTTCGTCCCGGAGGAGAACATCCTGATCGGCAACGTGGCCTTCTATGGCGCGACCAGCGGCGAGGCCTATGTCCGAGGAGTCGCGGGGGAGCGCTTCTGCGTGCGCAACAGCGGGATCCGGGCGGTGGTCGAGGGGGTCGGCGATCATGGTTGCGAGTACATGACCGGCGGGGTCGCGGTGATCCTCGGTCGAACCGGACGGAACTTCGCGGCGGGCATGAGCGGAGGCATCGCCTATGTCCTGGATCGCGATGGCACGTTCCCGAAGCGATGCAACAAGGACATGGTTGAACTGGAGGAGCTCGAAAACCCGACCGACATCGAGCTCCTGCGCGACATGATTGAGAAACACCACCGTTACACCGGGAGCGCGGTTGCGGCGGGAGTCCTGGCTCAGTTTGAGGAGCTCCTCCCCCATTTCGTGAAGGTCATGCCGATCGAGTACAAGCGCGCCCTGGCCGAACTGGAGCGGGAGCGCGAGCGCGAGAGGGAGAGCGCGATTTCCGAGGAGACGGGGGAACTCTTGGAGGTGGCCGCGCGTGGGTAAGATCACCGGCTTCATGGATTTCCCGCGCGAAACCGCGCCGTACCGGCCTGTCGAGGAGCGCGTCCGCGATTACCGCGAGGTCCCGCTGCGCCTTCCGGATGACAAGCTCCAGATTCAAGGGGCGCGCTGCATGGATTGCGGCATCCCCTTCTGCCACACCGGTTGCCCGCTCGGAAACATCATTCCGGACTGGAACGACCTGGTTTACAGGGGGAGATGGGCGGAAGCGCTGGAGCGCCTCCATTTCACCAACAATTTTCCCGAGTTTACCGGTCGGGTTTGCCCAGCCCCTTGTGAGAAGGCCTGCGTGCTGGGGATCAACGAGCCGCCGGTGGCCATCAAACAGGTCGAGGTGGGGATTATCGAGCACGCCTTCAGCGCCGGTTTGGTCGAGGCGCGTCCCCCGGAGGTTCGCACCGGGAAGACGGTCGCGGTGATCGGATCCGGACCGGCTGGACTGGCCTGCGCGGCGCAGCTCAACTATGCCGGCCACACGGTCACCGTGTTCGAACGCTCGGATCGAATCGGCGGGCTGCTGATGTACGGCATCCCCGACTTCAAACTCGAAAAGCAGATTGTCAACCGGCGCGTGGACCTGATGAGGAAGGAAGGGGTTCAATTCCAGACCAACGCCTGGGTGGGGAAGAACTATCCCACGGAGAAGCTCCGCGAATTCGATGCAGTCGTGATCGCGGTTGGCGCGACTTGGTCGCGTGACCTGCCGATTCCGGGCAGAAACCTCAATGGGATTCACCTCGCGATGGATTTCCTGCCGCAGCAGAACAAACGTTGCGCCGGGGATGTCGTGCCGGACGCGGAGTCGATTCTTGCCACCGGCAAGCACGTGATTGTGATCGGCGGGGGCGACACCGGCGCGGATTGCATCGGCACCTCCATCCGCCAGGGCGCCGCCTCGGTGACCAACATCGAGATCTTCCCGCGCCCCCCGGAGGATCGCACCGAAACCATGCCCTGGCCCTACTACCCCATGACCCTGCGCGTCGAGTCCTCCCACCAGGAAGGCGTGCTCCGGGATTGGAGCGTGCTGACCAAGGAGTTCATCGGTCGCGATGGAAAGCTCGTGGGCTTGCGCTGCGCTCGTCTTGAGTACTACACCGATGAGTCGGGGCGCCTGGCCTCGCGCGAGGTGGACGAATTCGAACTCAAGGCCGACCTCGTCCTTCTCGCCCTCGGTTTTCTAGGTCCTGAGAAAGAGGGGATGATCGCGGAGCTGGGGGTGGAGCTGGACGAGCGCGGAAATGTCGTGGCCGACGAGAACTACATGTCCAGCGTCCCCGGAATCTTTGCCTGCGGGGATAGCCGTCGGGGCCAGTCGCTGGTTGTTTGGGCCATCGCGGAAGGGCGTGAGGCGGCGCGCGGAGTGGACCTCCACCTGATGGGGGAATCGGTCTTGCCGACTCTGGACACACGCCGTCTCTCGCTGCCGGTGAGACGTTGACCCACGGCGATGGCCCTCCGATTCGCGTCCGGCGTGTCCAACGCCCTCGAATTGGATCGGGCGCTCGATTCCATTTTCGCGCAGATCGAGCCCGCGATGGAGGGTGTCCACCCCGATCTCGCCATCCTCTTCACCACGGATGCTTATATCGACTCCTGTTTCGAGATCAGCCGGAAGATCCGGGAGCGTCTCTCGCCGCGCGTCCTTGTGGGTTGCACCGGCGGCGGGATCATCGGGTCGGACCAGGAGTATGAGGACCAAGCCGCGATCTCCCTCCTGGTCGGCGCTCTCGAAGGCGTGAATGTCCGACCGATTTACCTCACCCAAGAGGACTTGGAGGGGCTGGAAACCGATGAAGACGTCATCACCCGGTTCGAGGTGACCCCGGCGGAGAATCCCTCCTTCTTCCTTCTGCCGGACCCGTTCTCAATCAACGGATATCGCCTGCTGTCGCTTCTCGATCGGTCTTACCCGGCATCAGTCAAGCTCGGCGGGATGGCGAGCGCCGGTTTTCAGCCGGGATCGAATCGCCTCTATCTGAACGGCAACGTTTACCTCTCCGGGGCCGTGGGTGTTTCGCTCACCGGCGCGGTCGAGATCGCGCCGCTTGTCTCCCAGGGCTGCCGCCCCATCGGCGCGCCCCTTCTGGTCACGGCCGCCGAGGAAAACGCCATTCTTCAACTCGGAGCGCTGCCGGCGCTTGAGGCCCTCCAGGAACTGGTGACCTCCCTCCCCGAGGCCGACCGTCGCTTGGCCCAACGGGCCTTGCTCGTGGGCGTGGTGATCGACGAGTACAAGAACGATTTCCAGCGCGGGGATTTCCTGATCCGGAACCTGCTCGGAGCCGACCCGAACTCGGGAATGATTGTCATCAATGACCGGGTTTCGGTCGGGCAGACCATCCAGTTTCAAGTCCGTGACGCCGCCTCGGCGGCGGAGGATCTGGAATGCCTCTTGGAGGCCAGCCGCGGCTCCTGGGGAAACCGCGATCCGGTGGCGGCCGCCGTCTTCAACTGCAATGGACGAGGACTTCGACTCTTCCCCGACCGCAACCATGACATCTCCACGATCCATGGCTCGATGGGACCGATCCCCTCCGCGGGTTTCTTCTGCGCTGGTGAAATCGGCCCGGTCGGCGGCAAGAGCTTTGTCCACGGCTTCACCAGCAGCATCGGTTTCTTCCTGCCCAAGTTTTGAGTGCTCCGGGACCTCGCGAGAGGCTCCCGTTCAAAACGAAGTGAAAGGAGATCGGTCCGATGGCGTTCAGAATCCCAACCATCCGACACGGCTTTGCCGTGTTCCTGCTTCTGTCAGTTGCCCTCTCCCTGTGTATGTGCGCGTTCCCTCCCATTGCCTGCATGGCGGCGGAGGAGGAAGAGGTGGCGGTCACCCTTGATCAGCTCCCCGCCGCGGTCAAGCAGACCATTGAGAAGGAGACCGCCGGTGGAACCATTACCGAGTTGGTCAAGGAAATCGAGGATGGGAAGACCATCTACGAGGCCGAATTCACCAAGGACGGCAAGGCCTTTGAGGTCGAGGTGGCAGAGGATGGAACCCTCCTGGCCAAGGAGGCGGGTGACGAGGAGGATGAGGACGAGGAAGGGGATGACGAGGAGGAGGGGGACGAGGAAGGCGAATTCAAACTCACCTTCGACCGCATGTCCCTCGGCAAGATCACCGAAGGCTGCCGGATCGCCGAAACCCACGGCAAGGGAACCAAGGCCAAGTGGGAAGTGATCGAAATGGAGGGCGCGCCCAGCGGCAAGCGCGTGTTCGCGGTGGTGGAAACCAAGAATTCGGGTGAAACCTTCAATCTGGCCTATGCCGATGGTGGCACGGTGAAAGACCTCGAATTGAGCGTGAAACTCAAGGCGATCTCCGGCCAGGAAGACCAGGGAGGCGGGCTTGTCTGGCGCTTGAAGGACGAGAACAACTACTACCTCGCGCGCTGGAATCCGCTTGAGAACAACTTTCGGGTGTATTCCGTGAGCGGCGGCGAGCGCAAGCAATTGGGCGGCGTCGATATCGTGGCCGATCCCCAAGCCTGGCACGAGATTGAAATCACCATGTCGGGAAACAAGATTGTCGCCGAATTCGATGGGAAGAAATACATCACGATCGAGGATGACACGCTCCCGAACGCCGGAACGATCGGCCTCTGGACCAAGGCGGACGCCGCGACCGCCTTTGATGACCTCGAGATCGAGGAGGTCCGAGCAGGGGCCGGCAAGTAGAACTCCGGCGCGGGAGGGTTAGTCAAACCTTCCGATTCGATGCTAATCTCCATAACGTCGGGTGGGGAGCGGGTTTCACGTTCCCCACCCCCCTTTTTGTCATGAACCCGACACCCAACAGAAAGACCCCCCTCGCCCCACTGCAGGAGTCGCTTGGCGCGCGCTTTGTCGATTTCGGCGGCTGGGATCTGCCGGTGATGTACGCCTCGATTGTCGAGGAGATCGAAGCGGTCCGAGGCGGCTGCGGGATTTTCGATGTCTCCCACATGGGCCGCTTCTTCGCCTCCGGGGAGGACGCCCAGACCGCGCTCGACTGGGTTCTGAGCCGCGACCTCACCACCCTTGAGCCGGGACGGCAGCGTTACAGCCTGTTGCTCCAGGAGGATGGCGGCATTATCGATGACCTCATGGTGGCGCGGGTCGCCGAACAGGAGTTCTTGCTGGTGGTCAACGCCGGAAACAGGCAGGCCGATTGGGGCTGGATTTCCTCGCATCTCCCCGAGCATATTCGCCTCGTGGATCGCTCCGATCAGACCCTCATGATCGCGGTTCAAGGGCCGGAAGCCGAGCGTGTCTTCCAGGATGCCACGGGAGTGAGCACGGAGGGGACTCGCTTCCTGGATGTGATGGATGGACTCTTCGATGGGGCGCCATTCCTCGCGAGCCGGAGCGGATACACCGGCGAGGATGGCTTCGAGGTCGTGATCCCGGTTGAAGCGGGCCTGGAGCTCTGGCGCAGGCTTCTGTCGAAGGGCGCGAAGCCGTGTGGGCTTGGAGCGCGCGACATGCTCCGTCTGGAGGTGGCCTACTCCCTTTACGGTCACGAACTCAATCGGGAAACGAGGCCCAGTGATGTCGGGCTGGGTTGGACCCTCTCCAAGCGAAATCCGTTCATCGGGAAGGAAGCGCTGGAGAGCTACTCGCCACGTCACGATCTGATTGGTTTTGTGTGTATCGAGAAGGCGATTCCACGCGCGGAGTGCCGGGTGGAGGCGAGCGGCCGCGAAGTGGGAGTGGTGACCAGCGGAGGGCTCACCTCACGGTTGCCGGAAGGGTTTGGTCTCGCGCGCGTGGAAAAGGGAAGCGTCACCGACACACTGGAGGTGGTGATCCGCAACCGTCGCGTTCCCGCGAGGAAGACCAAAACCCCCTTCATCTCCGATCGGGTGAAACGGTAGGCATCCCCCCAGATTCATTGCCCCACCCTCGGGCGTGTCTCAAAGCCCACCAGAGCGTGCGCGATGCGCTGGTTCGCTCGGATTTCCTCAATCTCCTTGGGCAGGCCTTTCAGCTTCTCGGCGGGTAGGGTCTTGATCCCGCCTTTGAACTCAGTCGCCCCAAACGCTTCCGGCTGCCAGGGCGAGTCGGTCACCACCGCCTCGATCCACTCCAACCCGAAAGGAGGGGTGATCCGAAGCCGAAACTGGCCCGGTTTTGGAATCCGAACCTCCACATCCTCCGGTATCCGATTGTCCGGCTGAAACTGGTTCGGAAAGAGCTGCGTCACCGTGCCGTCCGACCACCAGCTCAAGAGGGTCAGGTAACCTGGGGCCTCCGACTTGACCACCACATCCAGGAGGTCCCCCTCGGTGAGGACCCGCCCGGCAGGGAGATAGAGACGGACCTCGAAGTCCGATACCGGTGGCTCCTCGCCCCCGCTGAACACCAGGTTTCGCGACGAGGCTTTCTTGCCGCTCGGAGTGGACACTCTTATCGGAGGGGCTTGGCCTGGGGTGGCGGAGGCAATGAACGCCTTGCCCTCCATCGCGGGCGGGAGTTCGATGAAGGGGTTCTGGCGGACCGGCTTGCCCGCCTCCTCCCCCTCGAAGGTCACCTTGAAATACTCCGCCACCTCCGAGAACACCGAAGCGCCCGGCTGAAGCGCGCCCTCCTCAAACCCCTTGAGCAGGTGACGAGTAAACCGTCCATGCCCCGAATCCGAATCCTCGAGCGCTTTCTCCTCGGGTTGACAGGCGGCGAACACGACAACCAGCGCCTCTTCCGTCACGTTTTCCCGTGTCGCGCCCGAAACCGGATCGAGCGTGGCGCCATCCGCGCCCCCCTCCTCGCCAATCCCGGTTTCTCGCCAATCACCGCGAGTGCCGGCTGTTCCGGAGGGCTCCACATTCCCCTCCTCGAACGCCGTGGCTGGAGTGAAACGGCTCCGGACCTTGGCGTCCGGCAGCAGGTCCTTGGTGGCGGTGCCCGCATGACAACAATCCAGCAGCACGGTCCACTCGGCGCGCGGGGCCTTTTCCAAAGCCGCCTGGATTTCATCGTCCAGAATCAGTGCGTTCATGGCCAGCGCATCATTGGGAACCAGGGCCTCATCCAGCCCATCCCCGTCGGCTTCGTCCCCACTCTTGTCGCGAACACGGGTCCCATGCCCCGCGAAAATGAAAACCCGGATGTCCCCCTCCCCGGCGCCCTCCGCCAGCGCGTTCAGGGACGCCAGGATTCCCTCACGCGTGGCTTCCCCATTGGTCAGGAACCGGATCTCCTCCGAGCGGAAACCGAAACCGCCAATGAGGAGGTCGCGGTATGCCCCGGCGTCATTCACACAACAAGCCAGCGGCCGGACCTTGGGATTCTGGAATTCATCAATCCCCACCACCAGCGCTTTCCGGTCCGCAACCGCGGGGAAGTTCAAGAGCAGGAGGAAAACTGCGACGACAAGGGCCGAGGGTTTCATCGGATCGCACCTCTCGCGGAATTGTTTCACCCTTCCACTTTCCTGACGACCCGGGGCGGCGAATTTGCCGCTGCCGTTTCCGGCGAGGGTCCACTGCTCCATATCCACGCGCAAAAGAGATACAGTCTCCGTGCGAATAGGCGTCCGCGATGAACGCACAAACCTCGAACCCCCCATACAAGATCGGCGAGAAGGGTCCGCTGGACGTTGCGATCCTGTTCACGGATGTGATCAGTTCCACTGAGTTCGCGAGTGTTTTGGGCTTGGAAAAGTACGCCGGCTACTTGATCGATTTTGAGCGGATCTGTCTTCAGCAATGCGAATTCTTCTTTGAAACCCTCCATGCCGGAAAGTACCGCAAGGGACTTGACTACGAGGTCCGCTTCTTGGGGGATGAGCTGGTTGTGTACCTTCATTCGGGGCGCCCCGCCAACGATGTCTACCAACTGGTGTGCCTGGCGATTTCGCTCAAGTGCGCGTGGCTGGGAACCCAGACCAATGTCGAGCGCGTGGCCTGCGGCCAAGGGACCACCAACATCGCCTGCGGAGTTCATGCCGGTCCGATCTGGGTGGCGCGCCGGGAATCCGGCTACGACAAATGGGGATACGCCATCCATCTCGCCAAGCGCATCGAATCGGTCTCCCGCGAGGGAAAGCATTTCCAGATCTACCTCAGTGATGCCGCCTACAAACGCATCGGGAGGCTGCTCCGCAACCTCCTGATCGGTCCGCGCGTGGGCGTGGCGCTCAAGGGGATGGTCGCGCCGGTGGGGGTCTATGAGGTCGAGGAGAGCTTCATTGACCCCTTCAAGCGTCTTGCACCCCAATTCGCGGAGTCCTTCCAAAAAGTCGCCCTGACCTCCCTCGCGGCCAACAGCTTCGAGGGCTGGATTCACAGCTGTCTCCAGGTCTGGGAGGAATCGAGAAACGGAAGGGTGACCGATGAATCCCTGGACCTGTGCCTTTCCGCGCTCAAGGTCGAGCGCGCCAATCCGGTGGCGCTCTATCACGCCGCCCAGGGGATGCGCGAACGCGACAAACTCGACACCGCTCTGCTCTATCTCCTCGACCTGGTCAGGGAGCGCCCCACCTTCGCGGATGGCTGGCTTGAATTGGGAAGAATCTACAAGCGCCTCGGCCAATCCGAACCGGCGCGCCACGCGATCCTCGAAGCTCGGCGAAATGGGGTTGGGGAAAGCGAGGAGGAGCTCCCAGGTTAGTCTTCAGCGCCGCCGAAATGGAAAAGCCCCCGGAGGTTCTCCCCGGGGGCCTTGAGTGCCGTTTCGGTTGACTTGAATCCGCTACCAGATGCACACCAGAGGTTCGGTGTAGCCGCCGTAATTCCCCCAGTTGGCCGAGTAGCTGCTCTGCGAGGCGCTCCCCCAGCTCTGGCCGTAACCGCCCGGAATCGCGTAGTTGTTGTTGTAACCCGAGGAGCGCTGCGCGGATTGGGCGTTGTAGTACCCGCCGTTGCGATACCCGCCGCGGGTGCCGCAAACGAACGGTTGCTGGGCCACCGGCTGAGCGTAGGAACCCCAATTGGCGGAGTAGCTGCTCTGCGAGGAGGACCCCCAGGACTGACCGTAGCCGCCGGGGATCGAGTAGGTGTTGGAGTAACCGTTGCTTGAACTCTGGCTCTGGGCGTTGTAGTACCCGCCGGAAGCCAGGGTGTACGGGTTGTAAAAGCCTTGAGCGTTTGCAGTGACCGTAAGGACCACCATCGCCGCCATCAGAACCAGGGTCTTCAGTGTGTTTGTCATGATCGTATCCTCCGATTTGTCTTCGTTTTGTTGGGCGGAACCGCTGTTCCCACCCAGGCAACGAAGACCTCCGGAGGATTTGCCGATCTTTTTTTGAGGACCCTGGTGCGGTTCCGAGACCGCTCCACCCCCCCCGAGGATTACCGGACCCGCCCGAAATTCTCGAGGATCAGTCTCCGCTTGTCCGCGGGTTCCGGGGAGATCAGAAAGGCCTCTTCGGCGGACTCAATGGCGGCATCGACTTTCGATTTCTCGCTGGTATGCAGGGTCACCAAGGTGTCCCCGCGCTCGACCTTGTCGCCGATCTTCTTGTGGACCCACAGGCCGACACGGTGATCGGTGCTATCCCCGCGACGGATCCTGCTGCCGCCGAGCGCGAGCCAGGAATCCCCCAGCGCGGCGCCATCAATGGCTTTCAGATATCCGGAGCGCTGGGTGACCACATCGCGCCTGCCCTGCCCGCGGGGAAGCTGTTCGGGGTTGTCCAACGCTTGGCCATCCCCCCCTTGGTTGGTCACGAACTCCTTCAGCTTGGCCAAGGCGCGCCCATCGGCAATGGCCTCCTGGGCCAGGTTTCTCCCCTGGGCGTGATCCGCGACCAGCTGCCCGATCACCAAGAGCGAAGCCGCCAGATTGACCGCGACTTCCTTCACATCCGCGGGCCCTTCCCCCTTCAGCACCGCGATGGCCTCCTGCATTTCCAGGCTGTCACCGATGGCGTGCCCCAGTGGATTGTCCCGCTCGGTGATACAGCCCCCGATGCGGATACCGAGATTTTCCCCCACAGCGAAGAGATCATCCGCCAGGCTGTGGGCCTCGGCGAGGTTCTTGGCCAGTCCCCCGGAGCCGCAGGCGATCTCCACCACCAACCCCCGGGTTCCCGCAGCCGCCTTGCGCGCCAGCAGTCCCGCCACGGTGAGCGAAACCCCGCCCAAGGACCCGGTGTTGGCGCGCAGTTGGTTCACCCGGATCTCCGCGGGAGCCAAGTCCATGGTCTGCCCGATCACCGCGATTCCGGTCGAGCGCACGGATTCCTGGAACTCGGCCAGGGACAGGTCGGTCCGGAATCCGGGCACCGCCTCGAACTTGTCCAGCAGTCCGCCGTTGTGACGAAGCGAGCGGTCGGCCACCACCGGCAGCTTCACCCCATACACCGCCGCGGTGGGCAGCGCGATGATCGCCGCTTTGCCGCCGAGCCCGCCGGTCTCGCCAAGGTCGATCGGGGGGTAAGTGAATTCGTTGAAGCGCAGGGTCTGACCCGAACTGAGGAAGGCGCGCGCGAAGGAGGTGGTTTCCTGCTCATCCAACCCCCGGATGACCACCGCCATCAGAAAGGCCGCCGCCTGCTCCACGGGGACCTCCTCGCGTTGGACCGCCTCGACAAACCCGGAGATCTCCTCGGGCTCAAGGGCCTCGCCCTCGCGTTTGCGTATGATCAGATCAATCCACTCGGCCATTCCTGCATCCTTCCTCGGCTAGAAGCCACCCGATTTCGGTGAACACAAGATCCCTCTCCGGAGACCACCTCATCCGGCAGTCTGGTAGGCAAGCATTCGCTTTCCGGGGAAGAGCGGTCCCAGACAAAACCTGCACCTGCGGCGCGCCACGGTCTGCGCCGTGACAACCCCTAGGATGGGATCTCATGGGAACCATAGCATGGAACCCGGTGAGCACAAAGGGTTTCCGTCACATCACTCGGGCAAGGTGGGCCTGAAGCTCCTCCATCGGCAACCCCACGATGTTACTCCAGGATCCATGAAATTTCTCGACAAAATTCGCGGCTCCCCCTTGAATCGCATAGGCCCCCGCCTTGTCCATCGGCTCCCCCGTCCGAACATAGGCCCAAATCTCCGCCTCAGAGAGCTTCCGGAACCACACCTCGCTGGTGACATGGAAAGTCTCGATCCGAACCGGGTGTGGACTTTCCCCCTGGGTCATCACCAGGGCACAGGCGGTGGTGACCCAATGCCGTTTCCCCGAAAGGGCGCTGAGGATTCTCGCCGCCTCTTCCTTACTCTCCGGCTTACCCAGGATCCGCTCGATCCCGTTATCCTGAGTCAAGACCACGATCGTGTCCGCGCCCAGCACCCACCGACCGGGATGGAGTTCAGCCACCTGCCAGGCTTTTTCTTTGGCGAGACGAAGAGCATAGTCGAGTGGCGCCTCCCCTTGAGAAAGCGACTCATCCACCCGCGCCGGGATCCCCTCGAACGCGATCCCCGCCTCACGAAGGAGTTCGCGCCTTCTCGGTGAGGCGCTGGCCAGGATAAAGGAGGGGAGCGAACCCATCTCGGAATCAGCGGGAATCCCGGCCGGGGTCCTTTTCCTGGAACCTGTGCGTGGTCGTCGCGGGCAATGGACTCATGGCTTTCATGGAGATTCCGAGGAGGATACACGCGTTCCCCGCCGGCGGGAATTGACACAGTGGCCGGTGCGGTTATATTGAGAATCCAGGCGCCGGAGTGGTGGAACTGGCAGACGCGCACGGTTCAGGTCCGTGTGGAGGAAACTCCGTGGAGGTTCGAGTCCTCTCTCCGGCACCAACTCCTCCACAAACTCAAACAATCACTTCCCTCGGCTTGCTCCCGCGCGAAGGTCCGATCAATCCCCGGTCGTGCATGATGTCCAGGATGCGCGCGGCGCGCCCATAGCCGATCTTCAGGCGCCGTTGGAGCAGCGAGGTCGAGGCTTGTCCGGCCTCCATCACAATGTCCACCGCCTGAAGATACATGTCGTCCATCTCGCTCTCGTCATAGCCGCCCCCCTCGCCGCCGTCCTCCTCGGGCGAGAAATCAATGTCCAGATAATTCGGGGGCTGCTGCTCCTTGATCACCGAGACAAGGCGCTCGATCTCGTGCGTGGACACATAGCACCCCTGCAGGCGCACCGGCTTCCCGGCCCCCCCCGGATCGAAGAGCATGTCCCCCATCCCGATCAGGGATTCCGCCCCCTTCTGATCGATAATCACCCGCGAGTCGTTGATCTGCGCCACCTTGAAGGCAATCCGCGCCGGGAAGTTCGCCTTGATCACCCCTGTGAGGATGTTGACCGAGGGACGCTGGGTGGCCAGGACCAGGTGCATCCCCACCGCGCGCGCCATCTGCGCGAGCCGCGCGATGTTGGTCTCGACCTCCGCCTTGGCGACCATCATCAGGTCCGCGAGCTCATCGATGATGATCACGATGTACGGCAGAAAACCGGGAAGGGTCAGCTCCTCTTTCTTGCCCTCCTCCAGCGAACGCTGACTCCATTTGCGCATCCGCTCATTGTATTCGCGGATGTCACGCACCCCGGCCTTGGAGAGATACCGATAGCGGGTCTCCATCTCCTCGACGGCCCACTTGAGCGCCACCGCCGCCTGCTTGGGGTCATGCACCACCGGCGCGAGCAGGTGCGGGATGTCCTGATAGAGCGAGAGCTCCACCCGTTTCGGGTCCACCATCAGGAAGCGCACCTCCTGCGGGGTGGCGTTGAACAGGAACGAGGCGATCAGGCAATTGACCCCAACCGATTTCCCCGAACCGGTCGCGCCCGCCACCAGGAGGTGCGGCATCTTCGCCAAATCGGCCACGAACGGTTCCCCGGAAATGGTCTTCCCCAACGCGAAAGTGAGCCTTGAATCCAGCAGCCGATACTGTTGCGAGGCCAACACCTCGCGCAGCAGCACATCCTGACGCATCCGGTTGGGTATCTCGATCCCGACCACATTCTTGCCCGGAACCGGAGCGATGATGCGGACCGAATAAGCTTGCAGCGCGAGCGCCAGGTCATCCTGAAGGTTGGTGATCCCTCGCACCTTGACCCCCGGCGCGGGCTTGAGGTCATAACGAGTCACTACCGGACCGCAATGCACCTCCACCACCCGCGCGGAGATGTTGAACTGATCCAGGGTCATCTCCAAGATCTGGCGGTTGGTGTGGATTTCGTCCTTGTCCGGGCCATTGAAGGCCTGTGTTGGGAGGTCGAGCAGATCGAGGGAGGGGAGCCGATACGGGCGCTTTTCCTCACCGAACTGAACCACCGCCTCGGCTCGCTTGGCGACTGTTTTCTGTTTCTCCAGATCCTTGAGGGCGTAATGATCGGGGGTGAAAATCTTCGGCTCGGGGCGGGGTTCGTCGCACTCCTCTTCTTCTTCCGCAAGGTCCTCCTCGGATTCGACCTCCTCCGCGCCGGGAAACAGGTCGTCATCCACCTCGAACACCGGAACCTCACTGTCGCCCTCCTTCAGCCCCAAAGCGGGGAGGATTCCGCTGTCCTCATCCTCCAAGCTCAGCCCCCTCCGACGCGACCGGCTTGGCCGGATCGGCGCCGGCTCGAAAATATCCGAAATCTCCTCGAAGTCCGCCTCCCAGGCGCGGCTCTCCCTCCACTCCTTGAGGCTCCTGCCCTTGTCCCGAAGCCAATAGAACAGATCGGCAAACAGGAAGTTGGTCGTCACGAGAAGGGTCAGCGCCGCCACGGTCGAGAGCACAATGTAGGCCCCCACTCGCCCGAAAAAGAGCATCGCGTGCGACAGCCACGATCCCACCAAGCCCCCCGCGATCCAACTCGCGGTTTGGTGGCCATGCAGCGCGAGCGACACCAGGGCGCAGCAGCACGCCAGGAGGATCAAGCCTCCGATCAGACGAAGCATCGGGAGGAAGTGGTGCAGACGGTTCCTGGTGTTTTCCCGCCGGAACAGGGCATGCCACGCACACACCACAAGAAGCGGCGGCACCAGATAGGCGCAGATTCCGGTGAGGAAGAACAGCATCCAGGCCAACAGGCTTCCGGGATTCCCCATCCAGTTGGCGCTGGTGTCTTGTATGAGGGTCCGCCAGTTCTCGGTGTTCCCAATCGGGTACGAAATCAGGGACAAGAAAGTGGCCAGGGAGGCGGCTGTAAAGAGGATCCCCAGGACCTCGCGCTTGCGCTGGTCCTCCATCCCCTCCCAGACCTGCTGGATGGGGAGCGGCTCCCGGTAGGAGATCTGCTCCCGGTTCTTTTTCGGCGCTTTCCGGCTCATGCTCTCTCAATAGGCAAAAGGGGAGGGGTGGATGGGCTCCCCGCGCCCCGGCTCGGACGCGCCGATTTCCCATCCGGGAATTCCCCTTATCACTCCATTTTCGGCCTGGAGTTGAAGGACTGAACGGGGGAATTCCGCCTTGCTTCGGATGCCCGCGAAACCCGGCCTTCCATGGTGGCTTTTCCGGTCGGATCAAGGCTATGCTGGGGGTTGAGATGAAACGGAGAACTTTCCTCAAAACCCTTCCGGCCGTGCCGTTGTTCGCCGAGACCCGCCTGGGAGGCGCATCGCGGGGAGCCTACGGGAGCCAAACGACAGGCGGGGAGACTATCGGGCTGCGTGTGGAAGCGACCCCGGATCCGCTCCTTGCCAGGGTTGTGGCGATCCTCAAGGACCGGATCGAGCGGCGCTGCCCCTCGCGCGTGGCCGAAACGGATTCCGATGCGCGGATCCTCTTGACCGCGGATGACAGTCTTCCCCCCGAGGGCTTTCGAATCGAGGAGGCTGGAACAGCGGTTCGTGTGGCCGGCGGCTCGACGCGAGGGTTGCTCCATGGGGTCGGGAAGTTCCTCCGCACCTGCCGCTTTGAGGGTTCATTCCAGGCCTCTTCCTGGCGCGGGACTTCCGCGCCGCACGGGTCGCTGCGTGGGATGTATTTCGCCACCCATTTCCACAACTGGTACCAGGTGGCGCCCGAGGCGGAACTCGCTCGTTACATGGAGGATGTCGCGCTCTGGGGTGTGAACGCCCTCATGGTCTGTTTTCCGTTCATCACCCTGCGGGATTGGGAGGACCCGGGGACCGAGGTGGCTCTTGCGATGACGCGCAAATATGCGCGCTTGGCAAAAGACCTGGGACTCCAGTTCGGCATCGGAGTCGGCAACACCCTCTTCACCGGCGCTCCGGAGTCCATCCGAGCCACTCGCTTACCCGATCCGACTCGCAGGCGAGGGAACAGCGGCCACCCGATCTGCCCCAACATTCCCGAGGGTCGAACGTACATCCTGGAGAACACCCGACGGTTGTTCCAGGAACTCGCCGAGCCCGGCCTCGATTTTGTGGTTTCCTGGCCCTATGACGAAGGCGGATGCGCCTGCGAGAAGTGCCTGCCCTGGGGCAGCAATGGCTTCTTGCGACTGTCGCGGGACGTGACCGTGCTCGGACGGGAGCATTTTCCCAAACTCAAGTTGATCCTCAGCACCTGGATGTTCGACACCCCTCCGGAAGGGGAGTGGCGGGGTCTATCTGAGGCTCTGGCCAAGGACCCCGGATGGGCGGATTACATCCTGGCGGACTCGCATGAGGAGTTCCCGCGATACCCCTTAGAGTCCGGGGTTCCGGGGAACCTCCCCCTGCTCAATTTCCCTGAGATCAGCATGTGGGGGAACTGGCCCTGGGGTGGGGTGGGCGCGAACCCGCTGCCGGCGCGCTTCGAGCGCCTGTGGAGGGATGTCAAGCAGGCGGTGCGCGGAGGCTTCCCCTACAGCGAGGGCATCTACGAGGACATGAACAAGGCGGTTGTGGTTCAGTTTTATTGGGACCCGGACCGCTCCGCGCGCTCGATTCTCGATGAGTATATCACCTACGAATTCGGGCCGGGTGTCGCGGAGGATTGCCACGCACTGGTGGGGATGCTCGAAACCGCGGCGGGATTGTCTTACATGAAGCAGCCGGTCGATGCACGGGAGGCCGAACGCGCGTTCGAGCTGGCGGAGGGAATCCGGGGTCGTCTTCCGGAGTGGGCCAGACGTAACTGGCGCTGGGAGATCCTCCATCTGCGGGCGCTGCTGGACCGTGAACGCTTCGCCGGAGGCGGGCTGGAAACCCCGGCGGCGCAGGCTGCCCTGACCCGCCTGGTGGAGATTTACCACTGCGAGAGGGTGACCGATGACCCCTACCACCACCGGGTCCGTCCGCCCCTACGCGGCCTGTCAACCCGGGGCAAGGAGTTGTAGAATTCACGGCCCCTTGGAGGGACGCATTCCATTGCGTCCCGACTGAAACCGTGACCCGACTGAGCGGGTCCCTCCATGCCTGCTGGAACGAGAATCCTTCTCGTTCCCACCACGCTCGGGGAGTCCCTTCCCCCGCATGCCGTGAATCGCGGAATGTCCTGTGGAATTGATAGGTTGCAGTGACTTCAGATACGTGTATTATGTGGCGGAAAGTCCCTGACCTGGCTTGTCCGGAATCCATCCAAGCGAGATCTAGGCCGACGAGGAGACCCGATGGCGAAGGCAACCCTGACCCTCAAGGACACGCTCAAGCAGCTCGAGGCGCTCGGCGATGAGAAGGTCCGCGCGCACAACAGGAAACATGGCGCTGGGGACAATCAGTTCGGGGTCCGCCTCGGGGACATCCGCAAGCTGGCCGCCAAGATCAAGATCAATCACCCCTTGGCGATCGCTCTTTGGGGCGCCGGGAACCTCGATGCCCGGCTCCTCGCGACCCTTCTGATCAAACCCGCGGAACTGTCTCGCGACGAGATGGACCGGATGGCGCGGACCGCCGGCGTTGCGCAGGTTGCGGATTGGCTGATGTCTTATGTGGTCAAGAGCCATCCCGACAAGGAGTCTCTTCGACAATCCTGGATGGAGGACAAGGACCCTTGGGCCGCCCGCGCCGGATGGAGCCTGACTTCCGAGCGAATCGGGAAGAATCCGGAGGGACTTGATCTTCCGGGGCTGCTCGACCGTATCGAGGCTGAGATGGGCAGTGCCGCGCCGGAGGTGCAGTGGACAATGAACTTCTGTCTTGCGGGCATCGGGATTCACTTCCCAAAGCATCGCAAGCGCGCCATCGCGATTGGAGAGAGACTGGGAGTCTACCGCGACTACCCGGTTTCCAAGGGCTGCACCTCTCCCTTCGCCCCGATCTGGATCAACGAAATGGTGCGCCGTCAAGGTTGAACGTACGAGCCATCGGACACGAATTCAGGGACTATGTCCGCCTCTGTCCCAAAAGTGTGTGCTTCGCGCCAGTCTGGACACACCCAATCGGATGGAACTGGGATAGGATGCAATGTGAAGATTGGAGGCAAGGCTTGAATGAGTGTTCACGTTGCCCTTGAGATGCCCGAAGACGCCTTTTCGGCACTCCGAACCAACCCTGAGAATTTCGCCCGTGAGATGCGTCTCGCGGCCGCGGTGAGATGCTACGAACTTGGGATGATCTCTCAAGGGAAAGCGGCTGAGATCGCCGACCTGAGTCGTCAGGAATTCATGTTGGCTTGCTCGCGTCTGGGGGTCTCCCCCTTTCAGACCAAGCCCGAGGAATTGGCCGAGGAATTCGCGCGTGAGTAGGAGCTGGGTGGTCAACACTGCCCCGCTCATTGCATTGGCGAAAACCAATCACATTTGGGCTTTTTGAATGGCTGGGGAGCCAGGACTCGAACCTGGAAACTCCTGCTCCAAAGGCACCGCAGGTAGCCTGTCGAACCGTGAAGAATCTCGGTTTTTCAGGGGTCTTTCAAACTCAAGGGGGGCTCAGGCCACGTTCAAACACCCCCAGAAGGGGGTCCTGAGGTGCAAAATGTGAAAGAAATGTGAACGGCAATTCTCCGAGCATGATCCGTTTGCGTCCAGGGTTGGCGTTGCCCTGGGAAGGTCGGACTTCGAGGATGAATGGTCTTCTAGGCGTTCCAAACGGGAACAAGGGTTCCGTCTCGGATCAGAAAAGAGAAATGCTCATCGACTCGCTTGGGGAGCTCTCCCCCCGATATGACCACGCCCAGTTCAATGTTCAGGTCTAATGCAAATTCAGTCAGGTTCGCGCTCGATACATAGAGCGTGTGATTATCGGCGATCACGGCCTTTGCGTGCAGCGAACCGTGCTTGCCCTCAGGATCCTTCTCCCGCATATCAGCAGGCCAGACAAGAACCGTACAGGCCCGAGAGATCTCTTCTCCGAGACCTTCAATCATGTCAAAGGTTGTCTTTCCTCCGCTTGCATCAGCCGATTCAAGGATGATCCGGATTTGCACACCTCGATTGGCTGCCTGAATCAGCGCCTCCCGGATGGAGTCCACCTTGTAGACTGCGAAGCAAACCACCGTAAGTCTCTCCCTGGCTGAATGAATCAGCTGGAGCAGGACTTGTCGAGTTCGGCGGAAAGAGGTTTCTGATGCGTGCGGCCCGGTCCAGACAATCTCTGTTGTCTGTGAGTCTTCGTGTCCCATCCCGGTCAAGCTCAGCGCTCTCAGTCCAAAGGCGATGGACTCGGGCGAGAGAGTATCCCGGTACTCTCTCCATTCTTCCAGGAAATCGTCCAGCAAATCTCTCCCCGCCGCATAGGGGATGACCGATAGAATCCTCGACCGGCTTGTTTGCCAATCACCCGTATCGAATTCCGCAATCCGATCGGAAAGACCATCCAGGACTTTGGGATGGAGGTGTCGAGCCAAAGCCAAGGCGGCTTGGATGACTTCATTGTAAGCTCCAGAGTTGCATCCCATCACAATTCCCCACCGCTGAAGAAGGCCGTCTCCGAGCGATTAAGAGTCTCAGCGAGAACAGATCGATCAAGATACCGGTTGCCGCATTCGCAGGATGTCTCGGACAGGAAGAGGCACGCATGACACGCAGCGGCATGGATAGTGTATCGGTCAGAGGCCGGATGGTGCTCTGAACAGAGCGGGTCAGACGAACACAATCGCGCTCTTTCAAGGGCTTGGGACAGATGAAGGATCAAGCTTGCGGCCCTGCCCAGACTGACCAGTCCGCCGAGAGTCCCCTCGCTGTCTGAGGCTACCGTGTAAATCAGCACACCCGCCATCGGACCCGATGGCTCCGTTGATTCTGCCGAGTAGATTCTCTCTCGGATGCTGGCTGAGGTGTATCCGCACTCCAACGAGAATTGGCGCATCAGGGCGTGGGCGAAAGAGTGGAGCAGGACGAATCGCATTCCCCGAAAGCCGGCTTCCGGGTGGTCGATATTTCGAGTCCGACGCCAGCGGCAGTGGCCCTGGAAGATTTCCTCCGAGAGCTCTCTCACGGCCTTCTTCTGGAGCCAGTCATGGAGCCTCGTTTCCGAGAATTGGATGAAGATTCCCTCTCCTCGAACCTCGGTTGCGGGAACCCACTTCGGATTGGTTCTTGAGAGCGGAGCTAGCCGCTGTATTTCGCCTTCTTCGTAGAGAGCGAAATCCTCCAGTGAATCGATTCGTGAAAAGCCTATGATGGACCGCACTTCCCGCATCTTCTCCACGAGGACGACTTTCTCTATGAGGCCCTCAAAACCTCCGGGAACAGCAACCTGAGAAAGAACAAAATCTCGAGTAGATCTAACCTTGCCCGGATTCGAAAGGACCTCCCATTCAGGCGCCTTGATGTCTGCATCAGAGAAGCCTTGGTCTCCGAGTCGTGCACGGTAGTCTTGAATGGCCTTCAGAACTTCATGGTCTTCGAACTTCTTGAGGAGAGGGATGGATTTCTTGATGTGCTTTATCTCGATGAGCTGTTCCACTTCGTTCAGATCGGCCCAGTTAAGAGCGATGATCTCGCCAATCTCGGAGATCGTTTGTGGAATCGAGATAGCTGAAACCACCGCCGGGAACCACGCGTTCGAGGCGCCCAATAGGAGGGTCTTCAATTGGTGGGGACCGCCATTGTCGCCGGTGCAACCTTCTTCCTGGGTGCTTCGCAGGTGGGGATGGCGTCCTTTGCAGTAGGGGAGGAACTGCTTGCCCTGCTCGCCAAACGCCGCCGACATTCTTCGACTTGATCCGCAATTGGTGCACTTGACCTGAACGTCAGCAGCCTCTCCCGAGACGCCGAACTCCTCCAAACGAAGCTGGGGTCTCTCGCATTTCTCCCCCCGGTGAACAAAATCCACCCACGGGAAATCGTCCAGGTGTCCTGCCTCACAGGCAACCATGAAACGGACAGGGAGAACGGCCGGGGGCTTCTTTGCGCGGCAGTTTGTATGGACGAATCTGCTTCTTTCGGGAGCAAAGGGTTTCGGGTCGAGATTAAATAGACCCGACGAAAGCGGCGCAAGGGTTTTGCAGACTGGGCAGACCATCCAACGTGGGAAGGGGGAGCATGGGACGCCGACAAGGTTCTCGTACCCCAGAGCATCGTTCCCAAACCCATTTCCTTCTTGGACGGCAGGTGGCATCAGGAGCTGCTCGACTTGGTCGCCCAGCCTCCGCTTAACTTGCGCCAAGAGCCGCTGTTCAGTGAGCACTGTGGAATGAGTCAGGTCCCACTCATCGAGCCCCATCACCATCACCGAAAGGTTCGGCAGGTCGATGAGGGCGCCGACCCCTGAAGAATGCAGAAGCTGGGTTGGGCGGATCTCCCCAACCTTCTTGGCGAATCTGCTGCTCCCCCGCCTAGCCGAGTTACTCCGCATCGCCTCCTCCCTCATCAACTAAAACCAGATTCACGGGAGGCTCAACTTCTCTGAGGGAGGTCAGGCAGGTGAATTCATCCCACGGCCGGGTTTCGGGCCTGGATAGAAGTCCGATGGTCCGTGAATCCTTGACTGGCTCGTAGCCCAAGGCGGAGTGGCCTTCCTTGGCCTTATGAGCGCGGTTTTCCCATTCGTCCAGCTTCTTATTGATTTGATCTCTGATGGCTGTTTTGACGTCAGCCCCTCCCAAGATCGAGTGCGCGCGGTCCGGTATCATTTCCAAACATCTTGAGATGTTGTCGTGAGGTCGTTTGAGGGACTCACATCTGTTGTTTGCGTTGAAGTCCAGCCCATGATTCCTGATGTACCCGACGAGCACGCCGCTCAAACCACGCTGAATAGCCCCTTCGGAAAAAGGAGTAACGGAAAGCGCTTCGACATGCTTATAGAACGTGGCGTGGTAGTGCTCGAAAGTCTCATAGTGCGAGAGGTCTCGCGGCCGGGCCCAATTATAGACGGTGCACACGAGCCCCGGAAAGCTACGACCTACGCGGCTGGTAGCCTGGATGTACTCGGCGGAGGTTTTCGGCTGGCTGGAAACCACCATCAGGCCCAAGCGTTTCACGTCCACCCCTACAGAAACCATGTTCGTCGCCAGGAGAACATCGATCGGTTTTGAGCCCGAGGCTGGGAATGCAAGCTCCAGGCGATCCAGTATGGTAGGAATGTCTGTCGCCCTGATCCGGGAGGTCAGCTCTTCAAGGGTAAACTCGGTGATAGTCCGGTCTGCAAGCCCACGATCCTTCGTATCGCGCAGGCGGGATCGCATGTCATCAAGGACCAACCTCCGGGCGCCTCCGAGGTCTCGCAGCGAGTTGAAGTAACCTACCAGTGTCATCCACGGATCAGCCCTCTCGCCGAACTGCTCAAACAGCTTCTGGGCCGCGGCGAGATGCGCGACAAAGACACGAATCAGAGCCGCTTTGATTCTTCTCCCCGGGGCGCAGACGCCGATGTATCGCCGCCCAGGGTGTTGCTCGCCGGGGGGACGCTGGAGAGCGAAGAAGTTATTCTCTATGCCCAGTCCGGTTGGGGGAAAGATCTGTACAGACCTGGAAAACAGAGCGTTTACCTGGTCGAGAGCGCGCCGGATGGTGGCTGTCGATGCGATCACCTTCGGCTGGACCTTCTTTCCTTCCAGATCCCATTCGCAAAGAGAGTCAATAGCGGTCTCATAGAGTCCCACGAGGCTCCCCAAAGGGCCGCTGATGAGATGCAGCTCATCCTGGATAATCAGGTCGGGAGGACGAAGGGGTGATGCAGGAATTGTCTTCGCTGATGGAAGCCTTCCCTTGGCGGGGTGGGAGTTTGAATCTTCGATCTCGGGGGACCGGAAGCCATGGCGCTCGCAGTAACCGTTGACCTGGCCAAAAAGCATCTGGGTTTCGCCCTTCCATGGGAGCTGGGCGAACTTATCCACGGTGGCGATCAGGAGGGCAGGCAAGAGGCGGTAGATTTCTTCATCCACGACCAGCACTGGAAGGCCTTCGTCGGGCGAATTCAATCGGCTGAAAGGACAGCTCCCGAGCTGGTCTCCACAATAGATTAGAGTCCTTCCGCGTCCAGCGTTGAATGGCTCCACCGTGATGTCTCGCTCCGGTTTGATCTCATGCCCACACCAAGGGCAGTTGGTCAGCTGCGCGGGGGCACCCATTCCGCCAACCGGCCCTTGGCCCCGATGGAGTTTGACCGCCTCATCACTTTGCTCGGTGGTGTTGGGCGTGGTCCGGTATCCCACCCACAGGCCGATACGGAAGGGCGTCCTGCCCCACCGCTCATCGCCGTTGCTTAGCGCCTCTCTGCGGATCATCTCGCAGGCGCACATCAACGCGGATGCGCGTTGAAACTGTTGGAGAGTCAGGAGCCTGAGCGTGTAGCGCATCAAGACCGCGACCCCGTGCTCTCCATCAAGCCCTCCCATCAAACCTTGGAGGCGGCGGATGGCCATGGCGAAAGCGGTCAGACCCAGGTACGCCTCGGTCTTGCCGCCTCCGGTGGGAAACCAGAGGAGATCGGCGACTTTGTCTCGGTCCTCATGGAGGGGATCCGAGAGCGAGGGGATGTTCAACAGAATGAAGGCGAGCTGGAAAGGACGCCACGAGCGGTTTGCCGGAACGTCGATGCTCTCCAACGCAACCCTATTTCCACGGCGAATCTGTTCGGAGAACAGGGAATGGACGCGCTGGAGGGCCATGGCCCGGTTCATGAACCGGAAAGCCTCTAAAGGTTTCTCATCCTCCCGGCAGAGAGTCTCAATACCCGCCTCGATGCGCTTCAAAGCCAGCTCGCAAGCTTCCAGCGCCAGTTGAGCCGGAGTTCGGTAGTCCGCAAGCCCTTCTGATGGGTCCTTGATCTTCTTCCTTTCGGTCTCGATCCATTCGCGATAGGCCGCTGTCAGCGGATCGAGGCAGGCTCTGACATCTTTCTTCTCGATCCTCGAGAGAGTCTCCATGTCCAAGACCAAACTGTTGAGTCCGGGAATATCGGCGACTGTGGGCTGATCGGTAAACGGAACTTCATAAGCGGGGATGACAGCGGTGCGGATGCGTAGCGCCCGCTGTGTTTCTCTTTCCGGAAGGTCGGCGTGCACGCTGACTCCATGGCCGACAGCGAACTCGACATGGCGGCGATAGAGCATTTCATTGCGCTGGTCCTCAACGCTATCAAGGAGTTTGAGGAGATGCAGTGGAGGGGCTTTCTTGCGAAAGATGGGTTGGCCATCCGGCGACTCGACCGCCAGCTCCGGCTGGAACAGCCAAACCTCATCGCTGTTGCGCTTCTTCGGCTGTTGGTTGTTGACCAGGAAGAGGGTGACTGTCCAGGAGTCATCTCTCTTTCGGACTCGCCCCGTAACGATCACGTCAGGTTGCTGGTTCGAGGGTATCCAGGCGGGCAAGGGGCCCTCTGCAAGCCGGATCGGGGGGGAAGTCCCTTCTATCGGGGAGCGTTTCCAAACCCGTTTGGGTTCGCCCTTCTCATCGACCAGGATTTCACTGACCTCTCGGCGGTAGCGGCCCCATCGGGCGGTGACCTGGATGTCCTTGGCGGAAGGGTCCACGCAGAATGTCAGGCCGAAGGAAGAGGCGAAAAGGTTGCTTCCCTGGGTGAGTTCGGGCTCTGTGTGTCCCTCTTCGGAAGAGTCGCCTTCGCTGGTCCCAAGCGCATCATACACGACAGGGGGAAAGATTTCCTCTCCGGCTTCTCTCCCTGGTATGACATCAACCCCGTCCTCGTTTTCTCTGCCTTTGCGCGGGGCGAGCATGCCCACCAGGTAACGGTCTCGAACGCTCCGCTCGGCGATCTCTTCCGTCAGCCCGCCAGCGGGACCGAGGAGGTCTTTGATGACCATCTCTTCGAGCTCAGACCGGAGCTCGGAGTGGGACTTGGTTCTTTCAGCGAGGAGGGGAGTCTTCTCGTTCATGGGTTCTGCCCACACTCAAAGTTCGTCAAGCACTCTTTGAAACTCCTCCGGCGTCATTTCGATCTCACGGAGGATTTCGCGCATGAGGGGGCGGGTCAAAGATTCACCGCAATCTTTTGGATTCCAACGAAGGTGTCTTCCGCCACTGCATCGCCGTGGGCTTCCATCTCCTCCAGGCAGAGTTCGACAACTTCGCGCAGGTTGGATTGAAGTTCATCGAGGCTTGCCGCCTGGGTGTGGGCGCCAGGCACTGAGGGGATGTTGCCGACATACAGGCCGGTCTCGGAATCGTACTCCATGTAGGCGGTGAAAGTCTTTGTCATTGGACGATCTTCCTCCATCGTTCGGGGTCTACCTTACCACAAACCTTCACACCATTGTGCCGGGAGGGCGGGGTCGAAGGGGCGGTCATACCGGTAGGGTGTCCCACGGAGCGGGAATCGGCCTTGGGTGCGCGACCCGTCTGGGGCGGTTTTCACAATGACCTCGACTTGATCGCCTGCCTGGAACGGCACGGAATCAAGGGTGATCTGTCCGGTCTTCTGAACGGTCACAATGGTCTTGAAACTCGCCATGGCTCTCTCCTTTAAATCGCCATTCTAGAGCATTTCCCACTCGAATGTAGCGTTGGAGGGACGCGCTTCGTCGCGTCCCATGGCTGCGCGAGACCGGCCACGACTGAGCGTGGCCCTCCAAGGCGCTACACGATAGCGTTAATCGCTTGCGTAAATGTCCGCGCCCCTGACAGATAACCTGAACCGAAGCCGGTCATGCCGAATCCATTCCACCCTCCTCTCAGACCATCTCGTTTCAATCTGCCCGTCTCACGGCTCATGGCGCCCTCACTCCTTCAGCCTGATGTATTCAATGAATTCCTGGGCTACGGAAGACAAACTCCTCTTTGAAGCACCAATAAGATGCTCCTGCAATTGGAACCGTCAAGAAGAGTGCAATGACGAACGGCCACCAACCGATGCGTTGGACCGCGTTGTTATCTGACTGTCCGGTGTTTCTTAATGGCATGATGTTCATCACCACATCCCCCTCAGACCTTTCTGATCTGTCCCCGCCTTCTTCCTCCCCCCTTTGGCGCCGCCCTTTTTTGCCTTCTTGTCATGCAGGCCTAGGCGGACCTCTTCGGCGTAGCGTTCGTGGTTGAGGGCGAGGAGGCGGTCGAGGACTTCGCGGCGGGCGGGTTCGGAGAGGGTGTAACGGATGCCTTGTTTGGTTTCGTGGAAACCATGGCCGAGGTCGAGGCCGGTCCAGCCATAGGCGGCGGCCACAGCCTGATCCATCTCGACATGCAACCGCCGCAGCTCGGCGATGTCGCTGGCCTTCTCGGCCCGGTTGTGGAAGCGGTTGTAGGTCTTCGTCAGACCCTCTTGCCGCGACAGCATGATCTGTCGGCGGAACTCATGGTACCTTTCGCCGATGGATTCGAGACTGGTCAGGTCGGTTGGGAATGGGAAGGTCTCGAAGCAATCGCTCGGTGTATAGACCGCATCGGTACGCAGTGAAGAGCCGTACTTCAGAATCCACCAGTAATGAAGCGATGAGTCCATCACCGCGTATCCGCCCAAACTATCAGTCGCAAAGACAACCAACTTCTGATCATAGACGTACTGGTTCTCGACAAAAACAGATGCCTGAGTCTTGCTCGTTTGGCTCCGCACCAACACCCGCTCTTGTCTCGCGATGGATATCCAAAGTGTCTTCGCTTCGCCACCATGCTGCCACCAGTAAGTGCCACGCTTTGTTCCGATTGTATTTCGGCCAATGAGGAGCTCTCTCTCCGGTTTAACCTTTTCCTCGACTATCCGAAAGCAGTCGGGATACTCCATCGCCCGCCCAATGGGCCAGTCGAAGAAATTGATGACCCAGCGACTCGGGGATTGATCAAAACGAGAGTTGAGGTCTTCCCCGTTCAAGTATGGGAAGAGGACATCCTTGTTGCGTGGGTCCTTGGCGATCAGGGCCTGGGCTTCATCAGGAGTCAACACAAACCCCATGCCGAGGACACAGGAGCCCTTGAATGATCTACCAGCGTTGGCGGCGAGGCGGTACGGGTCGCCCGAAACCGCGCCGGGTTTGGAGAGGTACGGGGTGATGCCGGTGGTGAGGATCTCATCGAGGTGGTGGGGACCCTTCCAGGCTCCTTTATGCGCCCAGACATGCGCAACCTCAAGATTCGCCACTCCCGGCCATTTGCGGCTGGGGACCGCCCGGTAGAGGGAGAAAGCGGGCGAGACGCCCGCGGTCCCAGAGAGTTGGTCGAGTCCCACCTCGCGGGTATCGCCCTGTGCGATGGTGTTGGTGGCAAGCAGTCCAAAGCAGCCGCCCTGTCTGAGCAGGTTTCCGGCGCGAAGGAAGAAGTAGGAACACAGGTCCGCGCTGCCGCGTTTGCCCCCGGCCAGATGTTCCACCAGATAGTCACGGTAATCGGTCCCGATCGCGCCGGTGATTTTCTGCCCGCCCATGAAGGGGGGATTGCCGATGATGGCGGCGAAGCCGGACCTCATCCCCCCTAACCCCCCTTCTCCCACAGGGCGAAGGGGGGAACCATCTCCCCCCTCTCCCCGTGGGAGAGGGGCCGGGGGTGAGGTTGAGAGAAACACCTCCGGGAATTCCAGCGCCCAATGGAAGGGCCTGCGGTCGCCGATGGCGTTTTTGGCTTCCTCCGCCAGTTGCGACTCGCTGATGCGGCCATGCAGGAAGGCATAGAACCGGCCACGGGTGTTCTGTTCGTTTTCGGCGCGGGCGCGGACAGTGGGGGCGGAGAAGAAGGAGCCGAGGAGCAGGTCGCCGCCCAGTTTGAGTTTCCGCATGGCGGCATCGGCTTCCGCGAGCAGATGCTCTTTGCGCTCCACATCCTCGATGGTGTTCACTGAAAACTCACGCAGCTTGTCGCGCGCGGCCAGCGCCTCCCCAATCGCCTTTTCGATCTCCTGCTCCGGGAACCCGGCGCCCTCCCCCTGGCGGTCCAAAGACCAGGTGCGCAACTGATCGAGATCCACACCGAGCAGCGAATCGCCGCTCTTGATGGCATGATCGAGGAAGGTGAAGGCGCGCCCGCGGTCCAGGGTGGTCAGCCACAACGAAAGCTTGGCCATCTCCACCGCCATCGGGTTCTTGTCCACCCCATACAGGCAGCGCTCCGCGATGAGCCGCCGCGCCATCACCAGGCGCTCCTCTTCGTCATCAGGGAGGATCATTTCATCGGGCGCGCCGGTGGCGGGCTGGCCGTAGGGGGTGATGCGGAGGCCCTCCTCCACCTCCTCCCACGCCTCCACCAACCGTTCCGAAAGATACCGGCAGGCTTGCACCAGAAAGGCCCCGCTGCCGCACGCCATGTCGCAGATCTTGAGAGAGAGGAGTTCGGCGGCTGAGCGCAGTTTCCATTCCTCGCGCGGGCAACCCTCGGCGGGGCCATCATAGACCAAGGGCTCCAGGGTGAATTGGACAATCGGCTCGGTGAGGGAGCGCGGGGTGTAGTGCGTGCCGGATTGGCGGCGCTCGACCCCGGTGGTGACATAGAAACTGCCGTCATGAATGACCACCGGATCGCCAAAGGAATCGGCGCGGAGGATCCCGGCGAAGGGCAGGACACGCTGGTAGATCGCATCCTCATTGCGGCAGGCCGCGCGCAGTCGGAATTGGATCTCTTCGGCGGGTTCCTTGAGGTCTTTCCAGATGGTCTTCTGGGCGCGGCCGGTTTGTGCGTTCAGCCAGTCGAGGAAATCTCCTTCGGCCTTCCTCCCTGCTTCGACTGCTTGCCACTGGGCCTCCAAATCGGCAAGCGCCACCTCCGGCTCTTCTCCTTGTTTGGCCTTGAGCGAAAGGACCACCCCTTCGGCGCGCTTGGCGGTGTGATCGAGCAGACCTTCATAGACATGGCCGATCTGTTCGATATCCAGTGCGCGGAAAGAGAGCCGCCGCTTCTGGGTCTCGCCGCCGGGAACGCGCACCTCCAGGAATTGAAGCGACTCGAGCAGGTGCAGCACGGCGCGGTTGTTGATCGGGACAGGATGCGCAGGAGTGGTCTTCCAACGAGAGCCCCGCGGACGCCCCTCGAGGAACGGATAGCGATCCGGGTCGAAAAGATGACCGCCATAGGCCGGGATGCGCAGGAGGTCATGCTGGACCCCATCATGGACGGCGCGAAAAGTGGCCAGCAGGCGGCACCAGGCGTCATGACGGCGCTCGAGGACCTCTTCCCCAAGCAGGTTGGCCGCCTCGCGCAGCTGGGCCTGAAGCGTGGAGACCGCGTAGTTGTCGTCATAAGCGGCCTCCCCCAAGAGCAGGAGCTTGCGTTCCTCCGCGCAGAACAGGAACACGAGGCGCATCATGACCGCCAGCGCGGCTTCATAGACCTCCTCAGGAGCGACCCCCTCCAGCAGTTTGCGATCATGGTCGAGATCCACTTGATCCAGCCCCTGCACAAGCATCTCGACCGCCCGGCGGACCTGGTAGCCGAGCTGATCGGTGACTTCCTGCTGGTCCTGAGCGCTTCTCTCGAGCAGCGCCCCGAGACGCACTTCTTCGGCGACGCCGACAAGCCGCTGGACTCCTAGAAGAGTGCGGAAGGCCTGAAGGGTGATCTTCTCATCGAGCCACAGCCCGGCGTACCAGGAGGCATATCCGGTCGTTTCACCGCGCGGCGCATTCACCAGCATCCACTGCTCGCCGTTGGTGACCAGCCCCAGTGGCAGGTCCGTGGCATGGAGGAGTTCCATCATCCGCGTGTCGGGAGAGGCTTTCCAATGCGAACCATGGAGAGGCTTTGAAAGCGGTTGATCAGCGGGGTAAACGCAAATCAGCAGGCAGGGCTTGCCCCCGTCGGGATGCCCTTCGGGAAAGAGAACCACCGCATCCGGTCGAAGGATCTCGTTGTGCTCGGAAACAGTTGCTTTGAAGTTGGCGCAGGCTTGGCCTTGATCGAGCACCTTGTCCGAGTATCCAAGAATCTCCTCGAGGACAAAGTGAATCCACGCGCGGTGCAAGACTTGGTCCTGCCCGTCGGCGGCTTGCCATTCCTCATAGGCCAGACGAAGCCGCGCGAACTGTTCCGGATCATGCGCCTCCAGTCCTTGCGGGAAGACATCCAGCAGGACCGGCATGGAGAGGAACGGGCCCGACACCTCGATGAGCTGGAGCCAGTCATTGTGGTGGCGGGCCATGGAACCGCCGAACTGAAGGCGCGCGCGTCTAACCATGGGCCAGCTTCTCCGGAACCAGGAAGGTCACCGTCACCGGGAACAAACGCGGCTGCGGGTTCGCGTAACGATTGAGGATCAGCTCCGTCTCCTTCTCGATCTCGGAAGGAATTCGGGCCAGTCTTGCCTTCAGAGCATCCATGTTGCGCTCGAGCTGTGACAACTCCTCCTCGGCAAAGGTGAACTTCGCTTGTTGGATGCGCGGGGCCGCCTTGTCGAGTTCATTCTGGATGTTGCGTTGAAGTTCAATAAGAACGGACTTGAGGTCGTCCGCCTCCTTCTCCGCCCGCTCCAGCATTTTGTCTTCAAGGTTGCGCGTCCGTTCCTTCACGCGGGTTTCGAGCATTTGAACCAACCCGGATTCCACTTCGCTCCAGATTCCTTGGAATCGTTGCTTTACCTTCTCGACGGGCTGATCCGTGGTGGCAGAGGCGAGCGATTCTTCAATCTTCACTTGAGTTGTGCGCGAAAGGCGGCCTTCCTTGATTTCCCCTCCGGCGGTGATGATTTCTTCGTGGAGACGCTGATGATCCCCACCGATCACAACCAAGCGGGCGTGAGCAATGACCACCGGCGTGTCCAGGATGTGATTGGGGACTGTGCGGGCTGTCACACGATGCAGTCCTTTGCGCCCCTCCGGGGCCCAGACCTCGGCGCGGAGGAGGTGAAGCGCCATTTGCACCAGACGGTGGTTGAGGTGGCAGAGCACCACTTTGTCCCCCACCTCGGCAGCCACTTGATGATCAAAGGTGATCGGACGCAGCGCGCGGGTGTGCGGGTGCTCCAAGCCTTCGGCGCACTTGGCCCAACTGCCGCGGAGCGGCGGGAGTTTGAAAACCGGGCATGCCTTGAAGCGTCCCGAGTGATCCGGCCAAACGCCATCTAAAGCGGCGTTAACCAGAGCAGGCTGCTTGGCCAATTCGAGGGCCACATCCACAATGGACTTGATGTTTTCCGGAGTGAAACGGAGCTCTCGGCGAGTCTCGTCCAGTTGTTCGCTGAAGCGTTCGATCTCGCGGCGGACATCTCTTTCGAAGCGGAGAATCCGGCTGATGGGTTTGGCCTGTTCCTCCGCATCGCGTGTGTCGAGGTTTCGCCGTCGCCCGAGCATGGCGTCCTCCACCTGTTCGGCGATGACCGGTCCCACCTTGCCAAGATCCGCGCGGATGTTTTCCACCTTGCGAGCCGCGATCATCAGGAACTCGATGTCGCCCTGGAAATCGCCGGGACGAATCTTTTCAATGTGTCCCTGGTCAAAAGCGCGCACACGCTCCTCGTAGCCTTTTCCCACAAAGTGATAGATGCGGACCTCAGGGGCCTTCTGACCATGGCGGTCCACACGGCCGTTGCGCTGTTCCAGGCGGTTGGGATTCCAGGGTATCTCGAAGTGGATCAGACGGTGGCAGTGATTCTGAAGGTCGATGCCCTCCGAGGCTGCATCGGTGGCGAGAAGGATGCGGACCGGGCTTTCCTTCGGATCATGCTGGAAGGCGGCCTTGATCTTTTCCCGGTCCTCGTCTCGCATGCCACCGTAAAGGGTTTCAAGCCGTCCGGCTTCCGCAAGCTTCTCGGCGGCCAGGATGCCATGAAGCCATTTCTGGGTGGCGCGATATTCCGTGAAGATGATGACCCGCTCATCCGACCATTTGCCGCCGGGCTTCAGCGTCTGCTTCAGCCAACGGATCAATTCCTCAGTCTTGGAATCCGCCCGGGCCGATGCCCTCTCCCCCCAACTGCGCATCTTTGACAAGAGGCCTTCCTCTTCGGGGGTCGAGGATCGGAAAAGGGTCGTTGCGAGGCCGATGACTTCGCCGGAACTGGACTCGCGTTCTTCATCATCGGGCAGGTCTTCCTCAGCCCCCTCAATACGCTGGCGAAGGATGCCGACGGTCGGCTTCGCGCCGGCGCGACGGTCCCTGCGTTTGGCATGGGCAAGGGCCTCCTCGTGCTTCGCCAAAGTCAGAGCGAAGGCTTCAGGCGATGAGAAGAGGCGTTTCTTCAGGAGCTTGAGGACAAACTCCACGGCGGTCTTTTCAGTGTTGTCGGAGACATCCCGGCAGCGCAGGCGCGTATACTCCTGAAGAGTCTTGTGAATCTCCCTCTCTTCATCGGTGTACCCCACCTCAATGGGTTCGAGAACACGCTTCGGAAACTTTCTCTCGCCCGCCCAGTCCTTAAATTCAGACTTCATCCTTCGGACCATGATAGCATGAATCTGCTTGTGGTCCGGCTCGATCCCTCGCGCGAAGCGTTGGCTATCCAGCAACTCGAGAAACGCCGTGAAGGATTCGCTGTATCCATTGTGCGGAGTGGCGGTCAGGAAGAGTCGGTGCTCGAAATGGGGCGACAACTCCCTGATCGCCGATGTGCGTTGCGAATCGATGGCGTAGTGTCCTCGGCCCGAGGGCGCGACATTGTGGGCTTCATCCACCACGAGCATATCGAAGCGGCGGGGATACATCGATTCGGTCTGGCTGGGCAGCAATTCGCGAAAGAGACGGAGAGGCTTCTCGCGTTTGATGAAGTCAATGGAAGTAATGAGGCGCGGAAAGGATGACCATGGATTGGCGTGGATGCCGCGGGACCTCCTGAGATCGCGCATCATCTCCGTGTCTACGATTCTGAACTCCAAGCCGAACTTGTCGCGCATCTGGTCCCGCCATTGGATCTGAAGGGAGGCCGGACAGATGATCAGAATCTTGCGCGTTCGATGGCGGAGAATGAGCTCTTGAAGAACCAACCCCGCTTCGATCGTTTTCCCGAGACCCACGTCGTCGGCCAGTAGAAGGTTGACGCGCGGCATCTGTACGGCGCGGATAACCGGATCAAGCTGATAGTCCTCGATATCGATCCCACTGCGGAAGGGCGACTGGATCGCTTTGAAGTCGGCCTTCGAGATCGCTCCCCACCGAACTGCATCAAGAAAGGCGTCCAGGCGGTGGGGATCATCAAAGCCAGTGGGTTTGGGGACCACCATTCGCTCATGGACCGTGGCCCCTGGCTCAAGTTCCCACACAACCTGCAGCTCCTCGCCGAGCGCATCATCCTCGATGCAAGAAAGCTGCACCAATGTCTGGGAGGATTTGATTGAAGCGCCTGTGAATCGGTCGGATGGGAGTTCGCACTGGTTCGTGTCGGAGACGATGAAGCGGCGTTGACGCACATCCGCCAATTGCCCCGGCTCGGGTGGGTTGATGGTAATCGTTGAGGGACTTCCAGCTGAGGCGGTCATGGTGGCCCTCTAAAGTTAAGTCGTGCAGATCAGGGGAGGAATAATGCCGCGAAAGAAGCACCGTTGTCTACCTATAACTGAATCCCCCCGTCAATCCACACGGCTTCCAATCAACCCCCTTCGCAAAACCTCAAGAACCGATCAAACAACTGCGTCTTCCTTACCTCGAATGCCTTATGCCATTTTTTCTCGCTCGGCAGTTCCCGGCGCTCAATGAGGCCGAATTCCGCCAGCGGAGTGAAGATGCGCGACTCGCAAAGGGAGAGGATGCGGCCTGGGTATTCGGGTGGATCCAGGCGCTCCACAACCGCTGGGAGGAGAAGGTGTTCCGCGAGGGTCTCCGCGTTCTGCCATGAGTTTGCCAATCTGGAAAGTCGGTAGAGGGCGAATGCGGCGGTTTCCTGGACTCCGCCTTGTTCGCCTCCCCAGGACATGTAAGCCAGGTTGAACTTGCGGAACTTGGTGAAGAACAGGAGTGCGAAAAGTTCACCTGCTTTTGAATCCGATAGGAGGTCCTTTCCGATCTTGGTGACTCGGAAGACTCCCTTCGTCCTTCGCACAAGTCCCGCCATCACGAGCAGAATCCGAAGCACGTGAAGGGGAAACAGATCCTCTTCGTTAATGACCTTGTTGACGGCGCGAACGGATTCCGCGTACCCATCCGGCAGGGCAATTCGATCCAGCATCACCTCTACAAACTTTCTGGTGAGGTTGCCCGTTGCAGTCGCTTTGATCCCACTTTCCTCCAACACGGCCGCAAGGAACAACCGGGCGTTAACAAGAATCCTGGCTCCTTCGAGTTCTTCGAGTGTGAGCTTTGAGTTGAGGCGGATCGCGCTGTCTTGCGATACCCAATCCGAGTGGACCAGCCGTGACACCTGGACTGGAGAAAGCCCGCCCAAGTCGGCTTGGGGTTTCCGGTTGTACCGTTCCACGATTGAGCCAACCACTCGGTTTAGCTCCTCGAGGCTGGAGAACTCCCTTTCCGCGAGAACCTTCTTGATCTCTGCATCGAGTTCGGGGGCCAGGAGAGGGGAACGCGTAGGGGTATCGCCTCTCTCTTGCGACATCACGGATCTCCTTTTTCACCCTTTCCACTATCGTGTACATCTTGTGTCTGGGTTCAGCGTCATCCCGGCGGCGCGGGCCGTGCTCCAGCTGTCTTGTCCGAGCAGGTCCACCGGCAACTCGTTCCCGAAAGCATCCTGCGCGAAATAAAAGACCTCGTTGCCGTCCCCATCCCACACACAGTAAACATTCCCCACCGCGTCGTAAGCGTAGGTGAAGTCCGCCGCGGCCTCAGGAGTGGCGTCGTTGTTCGCGTGCGTGTAGACCCGCTTGTGGAGCAGCGAAGCGAGCGCCCCGGGTTTGTGGGTGGTCGCCTCCAACGTCCGCCAGGGGTCGCCCGCGTCGATCCCATCCGGCGGCGTGTCCGCGTCATAGCGCTCGTCGAGGCGTACCAGGTTGAGGCCGTCGTACTCGTAGCGCCGGTGCGAGACCACGGTCCAGGAGGGGTTGTACTCGATCCGCTCCGAGAGCGCCCCATCGCACGACAGGCAGTACTTGTACTCCACCCGCCCGGAGAAAGCGTCCGCCGCGTTGTACTTGGTCGCGTACCTCATCTGATCCCTCGGCGTCCACGTGTACGCCCAGCGCTCGGCCTGGCTCCAGGTCGAACCGCTCTTGGTCTCGTTCTTGACCCCGGTCAGATTCCCATTCGCGTCATAAGTGTACTCGAACCGGATGTCCCCCGAAACCCCGCTCCAGGAGGCCCCGCTGTAGCGCTTGGTCAGTTGATTGAGACCGTTGTACTCCATCGTCCAGGTCACATCCTCGATGGTTGAACCGTTCTCGGCGAAGAGGCGCATCCGCGTCCGGTTGCCCACCTTGTCGTACGTGTACTCCCGCTCGTAACTGCCGACACCGCGTTGCGAGCGCCCTATCGTCCAGCACAGCATGTAAATGCACGTATGCCTGTATCTGCTGGGGTAGTAGTCCCCCACGGGAGACGGTGTAGCGTTCTCATCTGCTTCGTTGGAAACCAACCCTTTCTCGCTGGCGGAAGAAGGAGGATGAAAGATCTGAATTGGTCATGGAAGTAGGTCAGAGGAGAATAATTCGATAGTCGCGCAATCGTTTGCCTTGCATTAGAGAAAACATCTTGTACACAGAGTTCAAACGACTCCCCATGCGTTTCATTCCAATAGCCTATCTCGTTCGTGTCGATTCTAAATGGAGCGAAGCCGTGTCCTATGTTCTTTACAGACCACTCATTCGTGTTGAACCTGAGAAGTCCAGTGTACCTCGACGCAAGGAACACTCGATCCTCGTAGACAACAGGTGCGATTACAGAGCTGCTGTCCTGCCTCGAAAACACGTCAGACGCCAGTACGCGGATGTGACCATCAGAACTGCGTAGTTCTAGCAACGCAAGGTTAGCATCTTCAGCATTCAGTGAACCAATCAAGAGTACTGACTGATTCTTGGGTGACCACGCAGCCCCACGAATATCATACCCCCCCGTTTGCTTCCGAATTAAGTTGTAGTTATCATCTAGCAGGAGAATGCAGTCCAGCCGTTCTCCTGGCGTACGCGCTACAATTCCAAATCCACCTCCCTCTTCTGATAGATGAAAAGCATATTTAATCCAAAGGTTTCCAGGTGTGGAATAGACGGCCACAACTGATGAATGTGATAGATCAATCGTGTAAAGTGTGGGGCCATTCCACGAAATTATTTCATTGATTGCCAAGGCTGAGCTCCCCTCCATTGTAATGAATGCGAGTATCAGAAGGTGAACATATGCAAACACGTTCTCCGTGAGTATCGCAGCTACGTTACGACCGATGTCAGCGCATTCCGCGCTGTGAGCAATATTTGGAGTCATAAGGTTGCGTCAGTTTTTCTTTAGACAACAGGATTTCAGAGTAGTCTTGGAAAACGTCCTGCAATTGAATCGAATGCTATATGGATGGTTCCACACGGATGAAGAGTATTCTGAAATACAGCCAAAGAATGCTCCGCAATCGGTTACAGATATGTCATCGCAGGGGGTCCCTTTGGCGCTTCCATATTCCATCCTTCCGCTGCATCGCTTTCGTGTTCTCCAAATCTCATCGTAAGCATTCGGATGAGGTCCGCCATGGTCATCAGGAGTTAGAACTGTACCAGGAACCACAACACCCGCAAGGAACTGTTGCCATGTTATTCCTTCGCTATTTGCTGGCCAGAATCCCATCGAATCTGCACCAGTGGGACCCCACTGAAGCCATTCGTGGCCGAACTGCTTTGGTTTCAGCGGATTCAAGAAATTCTTAGTCGCGCGCTTGACGACAATATCACAGACAAGTCCAGTGGGATCCACGGTGTCCAGTGGGGCGTTGTCTACAAATTTGTAATCCTGCTGCCATTGCACCGGATCCCGCCCCACAAACCTCCCCACTAGCGGGTCATAATAGCGGGCCTGGAAGTAGTACAGGCCCGTAAACGGGTCGAGCCACTTGCCGGTCTGGTGTTCCGTGATCCCGGCGGCGCGCGCCGTACTCCAGCTGTCTTGCCCGAGCAGGTCCACCGGCAGTTCGTTCCCGAAAGCGTCCTGCGCGAAATAGAACACCTCGTTGCCGTCGCCGTCCCACGCACAGTACACATTCCCCACCGCGTCGTAAGCGTAGGTGAAGTCCGCCGTGGCCTCTGGAGTGGCGTCGGCGTTGGCGTGGGTGTAGACCCGCTTGTGGAGCAGCGATCCGAGCGCGCCGGGCTTGTGGGTGGCCGCCTCCAACGTCCGCCAGGGGTCCCCCGCGTCGATCCCGTCCGGCGGCGTGTCCGCGTCATAGCGCTCGTCCAAACGCACCAGGTTGAGGCCGTCGTACTCGTAGCGCCGGTGCGACGCCAAGGTCCCGGCGGTGTTGTATTCCAGCCGCTCCGAGAGCGCGCCATCGCAGGACAGGCAGTACTTGTACTCCACCCGCCCGGAGAAAGCGTCCGCCGCGTTGTACTTGGTCGCGTACCTCATCTGATCCCTCGGCGTCCACGTGTACGCCCAGCGCTCCGCCTGGCTCCAGGTCGAACCGCTCTTGGTCTCCGTCTTGACCCCGGACAGATTCCCATTCGCGTCATAAGTGTACTCCAAGCGAGTGTCCCCCGAAACCCCGCTCCAAGAGGCCCCGCTGTAGCGCTTGGTGAGTTGATTGAGACCGTTGTACTCCATCGTCCAGGTCACATTCTCGATGGTCGAACCGTTCTCGGCGAACAGGTGCATCTTCGTCCGATTCCCCACCTTGTCGTACGTGTACTCCCGCTCGTAACTCCCGACACCGGTGTCCCCCGAATTACTCGACCACGAGACCCCACTTCCCCACGTGGCCGACTGCGCCATGTCCACGGTCTCATGCTGAGTCGGGTACGTAGGCGGGGTATAGTTATTGAAATCCTTCACGTCCAGCCACGGCCCCACTGAAGCCGTCGCAACTTGGAACTTCCAGTGGACCGGAACATACATGTTGTAATTCCTCCAGCGAACCTCCAGCTCATTGATGGACTTGGGGGACTGAAAATCCACACAAACCCAATCTGTATTCCCGGTGGCCGTGTAGCGCCTCTGGCTGATCCACACCGTGTCGGTGCTGTTGTCCCTGACATTTGAGGCTGGAACTCCAGCGTGCTGAGTGCTGCTTGCCGTGGCTGTCCCGTTGAGCGAATGGTTCGTTCCTTGGGCGTCCTTGGCGCGGACCTCAGCGATCATGAGCCAGAAGTATCCGTCTCCCCCGTTGTCACGGAAGTGATAGATGATCTCCCGGTAGCGGATCCTGGACTTGGGGCGAGAATTGGGTTGAACAGTCTCTTCGTACTCTTCGAGGAAGCCCTTGAGAGCGATGTCCGGCGTGGAGACTCCGGCGCGGTGTCTTTCGAGGTCAATGCCTCAGGTTCACGCCCGGAATCCGATAGTCGAATGACACACACCTTTTTGGACGCACTGAAACAGGTCAAGAGCTCGAACGAGCTGTCTGTTCAAGGTTAACCGACTCTGGAAAGAGTGGCTTGATTCTGGAGGAAAAAAATGCTGGCGGAGAGGGGGGGATTCGAACCCCCGAGGGACTTTCGCCCCTGCCCGCTTTCGAGGCGGGTGCCTTCAACCGCTCGGCCACCTCTCCCGGGTTGATTCCTTTGGAAACCGATTCTTTATACCAGATCGCTCCCCGGACCGCCAGATTGCAGGTTCAACAGAAAACCCGGCGGCCCCTGAGTCAATTCCCCTTCAGGAATCCAATCAGATCCGCCAGGTCCTTTCGCGTCATGGTCCTTTCCATCTCCTGCGGCATGAGCGAAAGACTGGTGGACCGGATCGAGGAAATCTCGGAGCGGAGGACAGTCTGCTCCTCGCCGCCCGCCTGACGCAAGGTCAGGCTCGTGGGGGTTTCCGCCGCGATCAGACCTGAAAGGAGGTCCCCCTCCACGGTCTCGACCAAGTAGTTGGTGAACCCCGGCACGATCTCATGGTTCGGAACAAGGATATGCAGCAGGAGCGCCTCATCCGGCTGGGTTCGCACTCCGGTGAGATCGGGCCCCACCTCTTTCCCCTCGCCCTCGATCAGGTGGCACTGCGCGCAGTGTGTCTTGAAAACTTCCTGCCCGTGCTCCCGGTCGCGCGAGAGGGAAAGGACAGACAAGTAATCCTCGAACACCTTCCTCCGATCCCCTGTTTCCACGGCCTCAAATACCCTTCCAGCGCGCTCGCGGATCGCGGGGTCGGAATGCCGCAAGAGCTGGAGTCGTGAATTGGGATCAATGGTCCAGATCGCAACCTGGCCTCCTTCCAGTGCATCAAGCAGGGCCGGGATGTGTTCGGCTCGAGAAAGAAGGGTGGACAGCGCGGTCGAACGCACGGTGGGGGTGAAGCCTTCCCAACGCTCCTTCTCCACCAGGAACCCCCCGACATGGGAGTCGGTCAGTCTTCCAAGCGCCCGAATCGCCGAAGTCTGGACCTCTCGAGGCTCACGCGGATCGATCAGTTTCCGGAGGATCTCCTCGGCGAAATCCGCCAGGGTGTACCCCAGCAGCTCGATGGAGACAGTCCGCGCGGAAAGCGGCTCCCCCTCGCGGACCGCCCTCTCCTTGGCCTGAGCGAAAACCCGCCCGAAGGCCTCTTGTTGCGGGAGACCCTCACTTCCCTCGGGCAGTCCCTCGCAGACCCCGACTGTCAGGGCAAGGTGGGATCCACCAATCTCGCCCGGTGGGGCCAGCAGCGCGCCCACCACTCTCTTGGCTGTGTCAGCCGGTTCCTGCCTTGCGATCATCCGCGCCAAGGGGCGAAGCAGCTCCCCCGCTCCCGAAGCTTCAAAGACCCTTTTTTCGGCGAGGAGGTGGAGCAACCGGGCTCCATCGTCCGTGGAAGAGAGAACCGCCGCGCGTGTCCAACGTTCGGGAAGTCCCGCAAGGGCAATCTCTGCCAAAGCTTCCGCCTTTCCATCCTGTTCGAAGAGTCCCATGGCCAACGCGCAACGGTATCGGACACGCGGATCCGGATCACCCGACATCCGGAGGATCCGCTCGCGAAGCAGGGCGGATCCTCTCGCTTTCTCCGCGCTGAGCTCCAGCGCGTTTTCTCTCACCCCTGGTTCGCTGTCCGCCAGCCCGGCCAGAAGGGTTTCCTTGGAAAGCGCATGGAGCGCCTCCAGACTCCGCAGCGCCAGCACCCGTCCCGGTCCGGTTTTTCCGGACCGCGCGAACTCGGCCAGTGTGGGAACGTCCTCGGTCATGGGGCGCTCAAGAAGCAGCCGCTGGGCGGTCTCTCGCCGCCAGGAATCGGAATGATCAAGCAGCGCGCAAAGGTCGGCGCGTTCGGCGGGAAACCCGCTGTCAGAAGCGCGCGGGTCCGGGGGGCGTGGGGCGGAAAAAATGAAGCGGTAGATCCTTCCGCGATCCTTGCCGCTCTCGAAGTCGGTGATCTTACGAATCGCTTCCGGCAGGTAGACCGGGTGCTCGATGGTCTTGCGGTACATGTCGCACACATACAAGGCCCCATCCGGACCGTTGGCGCAAAACACGGGGCGAAACCAGTTATCGGTGGAGGCCGCGAACTCCATGCCCTCGGCGTGGCGCCGCGCGCGAAAGGATACGCCATCGGGAACGAGCTCGGCGCAGTGAATCAGGTTCCCTGTCGGATCGCACACAAAGGCGTGATCCTGAAAATCGCGGGGCAGCGCGGTCCCGCCATACACACACAGCCCGCAGGCCGCGGTGAAGGTCCCGGCGTGCGAAACGGCGGTGGTGATGTTCTCGCTGATCGGGAAAAGGCGAACCGGGTCGTTTCCGCCGTAGAGGTTCTGAACCCTCTCGGTGAAGGCGAAATGCGGATTCAGCGACAGATGGGCGAGCGGAAAAACGCAGTGATCGATGGGACGACGGTTGCTGCAGACAAACCGTCTCCCATACCGGTCGAATGTCTGGCCGAACTGAGCTTGCCCGGAGACCGGTTCGACGGCCAGAGTCTCGGGATGAAACCGGCAGTCATTCGCGCCGATGTCCACCGGCTCGGATGCTTCTTTCTTCGGGCAGAAGACCTTTCCGCCGGAGAGACCATTGGTGAAATAGATCCAGCCATCCGGGCCGAAAAGCGGATGGCTGACCTGGAGTTGAGTGGAGCCGCCCTCCGAAAAGCCCGTGAGCAACACTTCGCGGATGTCCGCCCGGGAGTCCCCATCCGTGTCCGCGAGGTAAAGGACATCCGGCGCGCAGGTGACCAGGATTCCCCCTTTCCAGGGCAGGACCCCATTGGGGAAGGCCAACCCCTCCGCGAAGGTCGCGCGACGTTGGTATCGACCGTCTCCATCGGGGTCCTCCAAGACCGCCACAGTCCCAGCCGGCGGCTTGCCCTCTCCCGGCCCGATCGGATACCCCCGGTTCTCGATCACGTAGAGGCGTCCATGCTCATCAAACGCCAGCGCCACGGGATCGAAGACATCGGGCTCGGCGGCCGCCAGTTCCACCCGGGTTCCGGGAGCGGTCCGAATCAGCCCGATGGAATCCTCCGCGGTTACCGGCCCCACGATAGCCGCTTCGGCTTGAAGCGTGACCGCCAGGCCCGCGAGGGCAAATCTCTTGATTGCCGACCATCTGGGTTTCAGATACATTCAACCGCCCTTTCCATCCCAACTAGAAGAAGGTTCGCGTGGAGGAGTCCATGCCGATGCGCCGCAATTATCAAAGGTCCACATGGGGAGCGTCAACCGCGAAGGCGGCGCTGTTCCTGAGTCTTGTCGTTTCGCTCCGGTCGGGAGCGGGCTCGGGGTGGTGCCAGGAGCCGGAAAGAGCCTTCCGCGCCGGAGCGGCCGCCTCCAACATCACCCCTCCGCTCGGCCTTTCCATCGCCGGAAACATGCACGACTCCACCGGATCGCATATTCATGATGAGCTCTTCGCCCGGTGCCTCGCGCTGGACAATGGGGAAACTCGCCTGGCGATTGTCCTCGTCGACAGCTGCATGGTTCCGCGCGATATACTCGATTCCGCGAAGAACCTGATCCGAGGAAAGACAGGGATTCCCCCTGAGAATGTCCTGATCGCCGCCACCCACACTCATTCCGCTCCCGCCGCCACACCAATCTTTCAAAGCTCGCCGGACCCGGAATACGCCGAGTTCCTGATCCGGCGCGTGGCCGATGGGGTTCAACGGGCGGTGAACAACCTGGAGCCGGCGCGGATTGGCTGGGGGGCGGGAAGCGAGCCGAGTCAGGTTTTCAACCGCCGCTGGCGGAAGAAGGCCGGAACCATCCCGCCGGACCCGTTCGGAAACACCGGCGACAAGGTGCAGATGAACCCGCCGCGCGCCTCGGAGGACCTGCTTGAAAGCGCGGGTCCCACCGATCCCGAGGTTTCGGTGGTTTCGGTTCAATCCCAAGAGGGCCGTCCCATCGCGCTCCTCGCGAACTACTCGCTCCATTATGTCGGTGGAGTGGGGAGCGGGCATGTGTCCGCGGATTACTTTGGGGCCTTCGCCTCCCGGATCGAGGGGCTTCTCGGCGCGGACCACCTTGACCCGCCCTTTGTCGGCATGCTTTCGAATGGAACAAGTGGGAACATCAACAACATTGATTTCAAGAAGCCCCCGGAGCCGAGAAAGCCTTACGAGCAAATCCATCTGGTGGCGCGCCTAGTGGCGGAGGAGGCCGCGCGGGCGGCAAAGGGGATCGAATACAATAGCTGGGTTCCGCTCAAGGCGCGCGCGAGCGAAATCGAACTTGGAGCGCGGCTTCCCAAGCCCGAGGAAGTCGAGGCCGCGCGAACCGTGATGGCCAAGGTCGAGGGGCCCCAGATGCGAACCTTGCCGGAAATCTACGCCAAGGAGACGGTTGACTTGAGCGCCTATCCGGCGCGGGTAACGGTTCCACTTCAGGCGCTGCGATTGGGGGATCTCGGGATCTGCGCGATCCCCTGCGAGGTGTTTGTCGAAATCGGGCTGGAGCTCAAGGCCAGGAGCCCCTTCAAACCGACTTTCACCATCGAGCTCGCCAACGGTTACTACGGGTATCTTCCAACTGAGGAGCACCACCGGCTCGGCGGCTATGAGACTTGGCGGGCCAAATCAAGCTTTCTGGAAGTGGGCGCGGCCGCGAAGATCTCCGCGGAGGTCTTGCGGCTGCTCGGGGACCTTAAGGAGTAGCCGCGGTCTCCGGCGCGGAGCGATAGGTCCTGGAGACCAGCCCGTGCTTGCGGAAAAGCCGTTGGAGACTGCTACGGTCCATTTCGGCGATCAGAGCGGCTTGAGTCACATTCCCCTCGCACGCGCGAAGGAGCCGCTCAAGGTACTCTTTCTCAAACGATTCCACCATCTTGCCCTTGGCCGAATGGAAGGGTTCCAGCGGCGCGCCCTCCTCGCCGAGCACCTTCGGGGGGCGAGCGCGGACAATCGCGGTGGGAAGGCTGTCCGGCTCGATCAAATCCTTGGTTTCAAGGAGCACGGTCCTCTCGACCACATTCCGGAGTTCGCGCACATTCCCCGGCCAGCGATAGGCCATGAGGGCCTCCCTCGCCGCGCCGGAGAACCCCATCACATTCCGGGAGAATTCATGGTTGTAGCGCCTGAGAAAGGTGTCCGCGAGGAGCAGGATGTCCTCTCCGCGCTCGCGCAGCGGCGGGACTCGAACCGGAATCACGGACAAACGGTAGAACAGGTCCTCCCGAAAGCGACCATCCCGAACCCTTCCCTCCAGCGAAACATTGGTCGCCGCCAGAACCCGCACATCGACCCGGATGTCCCGAGTTCCCCCGACCCGCCGGAAGGTCTTGTCCTCCAGCACGCGAAGGAGCTTGGCCTGAAGTCGCAGGTCCATTTCGCCGATCTCATCGAGGAACATGGTCCCTCCATCCGCCACCTCGAAGAGTCCCGGCTTGTTGGTCTTGGCGTCGGTGAAGGCCCCGCGGGTGTGGCCGAAGAGCTCGCTTTCCAAGAGGTGTCCGTCGAGCGTGGCGCAGTTCACCGCCACAAAGGGCGCGGAGGCGCGATCGCTCTTCTCATGGATGGTCCGCGCCACCACCTCCTTCCCGGAACCGGTTTCGCCGGTGATCAGGACCGTGGTGCTGGCGCTCGCCCCGATGCGCTCAATGGTCCGGAAGAGCTTGTGCATCACCGGGCTTTGCCCGATCAAGCCCATGTACATCCCGCGATCCCACACCGACTTGAGCGCGGTCAGTTCCTCGCGCATCGAGACAATCTGGAGGGCCTTCTCGATGCTCCGGTTGAGGGTGTTGAAATCGAACGGCTTGGCCACGAAGTCGAAGGCGCCATCGCGCATCGCCTCCACCGCCATGCGGATCTCGCCATGCGCGGTGATGATGATGATCGGCAGATCCGGGTCGCGGCGGCGGATGTCCTTGAGCATCTCCATGCCGTTGGCGTCGGGAAGACGGACATCCAGGACGATCAGATCGGGGCGCTCCCGGTCGATTTGCGCGAACGCCTCCGCGCCGCTTTTGGCCAAACGCGGTTCATACCCGGCCCGCTCCAGGGACTTCCCCAGGAACTTCCGGATGTTTTCCTCGTCATCCACAATCAGAACCTGGCGCGGCCTTGTCATCTTCGTTTGGGCCCTTCGGGCAGGAGCACCTGCGCGGTGGCCCCCTCTCCGGGAGTGGAGTTGATGCGGATTTCGCCGTCGTGACGGCGAACAATGGACAGGGAAGTGGCCAGCCCGAGGCCGGTTCCGTTGGGCTTCGTGGTGAAGAACGGGTCGAACAGGCGGTGAACGTGCTCCTCCGGGATACCACACCCCGTATCGCGGACAATCAGGCGATACCCCGCGCATTCCTTCTTTTCGTTCGACCAGTTGATCGACTTCGAGTAGCGTCCCTGCAACTCCAGGGTCCCCCCGCCGGGCATCGCCTGGAGCGAGTTGACCAGGAGATTGAGCAGGACCTGGTGAAGCTGATTCCGGTCGGCCCAAATCTTGAGGTCGGGCGGATCAACCTCGACCTTGAGCGCCACCCCCTGCTGGACCGCGGTTCCGCGAATGTACCGGCAGACCTGATTAAAGAGCGCGCTGAGCTGGAACCATTCCGGCTGGCTGGCCTTGGCCTTGGTGAAATTGAGCAGATCAGAGACCACTCGATCCAGACGCCCGATGTCGCGCGTGATGTCATCCAGGATATCCTTGGCGGCCGGGTCCGAGAGGGAATTCGGATCGAGCGCATCGAGACCCAAGCGGATGCCCGCGAGAGGATTGCGGATTTCGTGCGCGATTCCCGCGGCGACCTCGCCGATGGTGATCAGCTTGGCGGATTGAAGGAGCTGCCGCTCCAGGCGTTTTTCATTCGAGCGGTCGCGGAAGATTTCCACCACATGACGGACTCGTCCCTTGGAGTCCCGGAGCGGTTTGGTCTGAATTTCGGTCACCCAACGGTCGCCGTTGCCGTCGATTCCCCAGACCTCCTTGCGGCGCGGCTCCCCATCCGTGAAAGTGGCCCGGACAATGCACTCGTCGCAGGACCCTTTTCTGCCCGGGACAACCTCTCCGCAGCAGCGCCCGGCGGCATCCGCAGGGGGAACCCCAGGGCACTTGGCCACATCAGTGTTCGTGAACGCCACGGAAAGGTCCTCGGTCAGCACCCGCACCGGATCATCCAACTGCTGAAAGGCCGCCCATGCGAGCTCCGAGTCGGCGCGGCCCGAGCCCGTCGGTTTCCTTCTCCGCGCGAATAGGGAACGCGTCCGAGTCTCAATCACAATCGTGGGAGATGTTCACTCATGCAACCGTTTCACGCCGGACCCCTGTCCTGGTGATCAGACATGAACCAACGGATGGATCGCCCGGAGCCTTCCCTGCATGGAGCGCTCGGCGAGCTTTAGATCATACGCCGCCTGTAGGTTGAGCCAATATTGCGGAGTTTGTCCGAAGGCTCGACCGAAAAGGAGGGCGAGTTCGGGTGTTACCGGACGTCTCCTTCCCAACACATGCGAAATTCGCATCGGTGAGACCCCGAGCGCGCGCGCAAATCCAGCCTGGGTTATCCCCAATTCATCGAGAGCTTCCCTGAGAAACTCCCCGGGATGGATCGCGGGGAGGCCGCTTCTACCGAGCATGTGTGTCACTCCTCAATGATAGTCTACAATCTCGACCTCAAAGGCGTGACCCCCCTCGAACCGAAAGCAGACTCGCCATTTGTCGTTGATCCGGATACTCCATTGCCCTTTCCGGTCTCGAGTTAGTTGCTCCAAGCGATTCGATGGAGGGAATCTCAGGTCCTCGATGCTTACCGCGGAGTCAAGCTGGATCAGACGCATCGCCGCGCGCCTCCACACTTCTGAAGGGAAACGCCGTGACCTCCCCGTGACAAAGAACCGCCTTGTCTCGGGAGAGGCGAAGGACCGAATCATTAAGAACCATAAACTGCTTGTTTATGCCGGTCAAGGAATAACCGCGTGGCCCATGCCTATCCTTGTACGGCTTCCTCCTTCCACCCCAAGCCGGATGGATTCCTCAGCCGTTTTCCTGTCCAATTCCCATCATAACCGGCAAGCTCGGAGTCCATCAATGAGGAATTCCCCATCCAAGCCTTCCGTCGCGGTCACCCTGGGCGACCCGGCCGGCGTTGGTCCCGAACTCTGCCTGCGTCTGCTCCAGGAGGCCGATAGGGGAATCCTCCCTTACCGCCCGGTGGTTCTTGGCGACCTCGGCCTCCTTGAGCGAGTCTCCAAGGCGACCAGGATCCCCCTGGCCGAGCGGCATGTGCGAGACCTTCGCAACCTGAACTCGGCGCGGGTGGAGCCGGGGAAGATCCAGGCCGAGTGTGGACGAGCCGCGGGAGAGTTCATCCGCGCCGCAGTCGAAGGGTGTCGCTCCGGCGAGTTCGCGGCGATGGTTACCGCCCCAATACACAAGGAGTCTCTCCACCAGGGCGGCTTCGATTACCCCGGTCACACCGAGATGATCGCCGATCTTCTTGGGGTCCGGGGCAGGGAAGCCATGCTGCTCACCAGCGAAAAAATATCCGTGACCTTCGCCACCCTCCATGTTTCGATTGCCGAGGCGGCAAAGTCGCTTCGCCAAGTGGAGATTGTTCGCGCGGGGCGCCTCGCGGCGGAATGGCTGGGCCGGCTGCGAGGTCGCCCGGCCCGTGTCGGAGTGCTTGCCCTTAATCCCCACGCCGGAGAGGGCGGACTCATGGGGAATGAGGAACTCAGTCGGATACGACCGGCCCTTGAAGAACTCCGGAGCAAGGGCATCCATGCCGAAGGGCCGTTGGTCCCGGATGCCGCCTTCACCGAACATGCACGGGCGCGTTTCGATGTGTATGTGGCCATGTACCACGATCAAGGATCGATCCCGTTCAAGATGCTCGCCTTTGAGGAAGGTGTGAATGTCACGATGGGGCTTCCGATCCATCGAACCAGCCCCGATCACGGCACCGCCTTCGATATCGCCTGGAAGGGGATCGCCTCCCCTTCGAGCTTCTTCGCCGCCGCCAACCTCGCGGCGCGTCTCGCGCGCGGCGCCGCCGGACAGGAACAAGGTTGAGCGCGCTCGTTCATCATGACCCAACACGTCCGTTTTTTTCTGGTTCTACTCTTCTGGACTCTCCTACTCCTTGCCTCCGGTTTTCGGATACTGGGAGTCCAAGTGTTCCCGACTGTCGGCCTTGGCGCGCCTTTCCTGCTTGGGACACGCGCCGCCACGGTGGTCCAGGGGCTGGTTCAGGCCGGTCTCTGTGGAACCTTGGTCTTTGGGCTGATCCTCATTATGCGCAAGTTGCTCCCCGCCGCGAGAAGGATTCCCATGCTCGAACTTGTACTCGTCGGCTGGGTTCCCGCATCGGGCCTGCTTGCGGGGGCGATCCGGTTCGCATCGGCTTACCCGGAGGCGGACTGGTTGTTGTGTCTGGAACCGGCGCTGATCGGAGCCGGTTTTCCGCTCCTGCTGCTTTGCGCCGGAGTCCTCGTGGGGCGCCTCTCAGGTCTCCTCCCGAAGCAATCGGATCACACCGAGGTTCCCTTCCTCCACTTCCTCCTCGTGACGAACCTTCTGGGTTCCCTTGCGCTGGCCGTGGGGCTCTATCTTGCCGCTTTACTCCGACTATGGCTCCCCGTCGTACTCTGGGGCGGGTGTCTCCTGGTCCTGGTCGCGGGCCTCCTCTTCCTCTTTCGCGAACGCGGTCGAATCGTCCTCTTCCAATCAACGGATGAAAGTGGGGAGGCCGACTCAAGCGGGAAGTCTTCCCGCTTCGATTGGCGCGAGGCGGCGATGGCGGGCGCGCTCTGTTTGATCCTCCAGGCCTCGTTCCAACTGGCCACACTCCCTCCGGATGATTCCGATGAACTGCGCTACCACCTCTCCATCCCCAAGCGCTATCTGGAGCATGGCGGGGCGGTCGAGATTCCCGGCCAGAATTTCGCCCATTTTCCCCTCGGGCTGGAGGTCCTTTTCGCGCTTCCCCTTTCACTCGATCTTCTCCGCGCGGACGAGGCGCGGATGGGATGGAGCTGTGGGGTCAAGATCGTTCACCTTTGGTACTTTGTTCTCACGCTCATCCTTCTCCGGGTCTGGACCCGGGAGCGCTTGGTGGCGGACCGGCGCGAGACGGAGGGGGAAGGAGATCACCCGCAATCCGGCTTGGCGGGGCTGCTTGTGTTGGCCTCGATCCCCTTCGCGCCGGTTCTGGGGGCCTGGGCCTTTGTCGAATTCGGTGCGGCTTTCGGTTGGCTGGCCTCGGCCTACTTCCTGTGGCGGGCCCTGTCTTCGGAGAGTTCCGAGAAGCAATGCGGAGGGCCAGACCGGAAGAACTCCATCCTCGCGGCCTTGGCGGTGGGCTGGAGCCTCGCGGTGAAATACACCAGTCTGGCCTGGTGGGCGCTGCTCCTTCTGGTTCTACTTGCAGTGTCTTTACAGCGACGACGCCTTCATCCCGCCATGATATGCATGCTGATTCTCCCCGGGCTGTGTGTTTCTCCTTGGCTCCTCCACAACGCTTGGACCACCGGAAACCCCTTCGCGCCCCTCCTCTCGTCGGTCTTTGGAGGGGGCTTCGATCCGGTCCAGAAGGCTTTTTACGATTGGCATGCGGGGATGAAGGGAGACTTGAATCTGTTTCGCCGGCTCCCCTGGTGGGAAAAAGCCCTGGACCTGGTCTTGCTTCCGTTTCGGGCCGTGTTCTTCCCCGAGAGATTTGAGAACAACCCGCTGGGAGGGCTGCTCCTCGCGCTGTTTCCGGCGGCGCTGCTTGGCGGCACTGCAAGATTCGCCGATCCTCCCTTTCCGCGCTCGCGCGGAGTCGGGTTTGTCGCGGCCATCGCCGCCGGGGTGTATCTGCTCTGGGCGCTGACCTATCGCGACCCGCGCTTTGCCCTTCCCCTGTGGGGGATCCTCGCGATGGGAATCGGCCTCGGGCTCTCCAAGCAAGCCCCAGCAAGAGAATCCCCCCGGTTCCACCACCATGCTAGTTCATTCCTGAGCCTATTGATTGTTCTATGGTCGCTGATGCAATGCGAGGAGCTCTTTTCCCGAGTCGGGAGATTCTCCTCGGCGATCCTCCTTCGCAAAACACCCGATGCGCACCTCACCCGCCCGGATCGGATCCCCCAAGTGGCGACAATCCGGGAAGTTGAGCGAATGCGCTCCGCTCACCCGGGGGGCAAACCTTCCCTTCTGCTCCTGGGCCAGGAGCAGTCTTACTATTTCGACTCGCCCGTGCGTGGGAACGATTATTTTGATGGACCTTTACTGGCCTCAATTGCCCGCGAGGCCTCAAGCGTGGAGGCGATGAGCGAAAGCTTGAGGAGGCTCGGCGCAGACTGGATTTGGGTCCATCGCGGGACCCTGGAGGGTAATGTGTTTAACCTGGTCCGCGGCTTCATCTTTTGCCTCCCGGCGGAGGAGGGGCTTGACGCCATGCGCGAACTTGCCGAATCGAACCCCAGCGGGCTCCTGGATGCCGAGGCATGGCTGGAACGCGCCACCCAAAATGAGCCCTTCCGAAGAATGCACGCTTGGCTGATTCGCCATCCGGGCTACCGCGAGGTTCCCCTCGCAACCGTTCCGCCGGGCGAGCGCCCAATCTGCCCCCTCGCGGGCGTGATGCTGAAGCGGCCGGAACTCAAGGGAATTTCCGCGGCGGACCTGCCGCGAGTGAGCATCTCACTGCTGGTCGCCGACAGTCCCTAACCCCTCATCCCAAGCCTCAAGGGCCGCGCGCACATTCTCCGGCCTCGCGAGCAACCCGAACTCGCATTGCGCGATCACTCCGCCGTTTTGGTAAAGGTGGCGATTGAAGGAGGCCACCGCCGCTCGGATCTCCTCAACCGTGGCGTGGGGCAGAAGATGTTGACGGTCCATCTCGCCCCAGAACGTGATTCGCCCGCGAAAGCGCTCGAGATTCTCCCATCCCATGCAGAAGACCTGCGAGTTCAGGGCATCCACCCCGATCTCGATCAGGTCCTCGTAGATGTCCACGATATACCCATCGCTGTGCATGAACATCTGCTTGCCGTGATCGTGAGCAATGGCGACATAGTCGCGGTAAAGCGGTTTGAACAGCTCGCGCCAGGTCTTCGGGGAAATGAGCAGCGCGTTCTGAGCGCCCCAGTCATCCAGCATCGAAAGCGCATCCACCTCGGTCTTGGCCCACTCCTCCAGCAGCTCGCAATTGAAGGCGTGCAGCCTCGCAAGAAACGGCAAAAACCCCTCGGCGCGGGCGGCGAGGTCCAGATACAGGTTTTCGCTTCCGCGCAGGTACTGCAACCGCTCAAAGGGGTGAGCCGCGAAACCGGCGCGAACATGGAGGGTGTTGACGCGACAAAAGCGGTTGACCAATTCCCGGTCGAAAGTGAGCAGCTCAACCGGGAACTTGTATTCCGCACCGTCCGTTTCCCAGTCCTTGATCAGCGGGTCCTTCACCTCGCCGATGGCCCCATCCTGAATGCTGGTGAAGGCGCAGCCCCACTCGTCCCGAGAGGTTCCGGCGGCGTGACGGTCCCCCTCCGACCGTGGCGGCTTGGAGTACTCCACCGGCGGGCAGACCGTGTCCCACGGGAAATCCCGCTCAATCGCGGCGAGCTCGCTGGGATGGTTTAGCCGCGCCCAAGGCAGGACCCACAGATCGCGCGGAATCCGGTCGGGATGATCGAACTCAAGTGTCCTCCGAACCCGTTCGCGCGAATCCATATCGAAGTCTCCGAGCGGGGATTCTAGCGCGATTGGGCGGCGTGTTCGAGGAGACGGAGAAGGGGAAGCTCGGCCAAGGACCTCACTCGCAGATCGGCCCCGTCAAGGTCCAGGCGGCTTGTGATCGGATTGTCCACCGCCACGCAGAAAATGCCCGCCGCCATCGCCGCGTGCACGCCATTCGGGGAATCCTCAATCGCGATGGCCTCTTCGGGTCGGACCCCAAGAGCCGCCAGGGCCTGAACGAAGAGCGCGGGGTCCGGTTTGGTGAGATGGACATCCTCGGCGGTTCGGATCGAATGGACCATTTGGAGCAACCCCAGACGTTCCAGGTGCCCACTGACCCAGGAGTGATCCGCGCTGGAGGCGATTCCGATTCGGAGCCCCAGCCCTTCGCCGTCGCGGAAATACTCTCGAACGCCGGGTCGGATCGGTTCCGCGAAAACCCGCGCGTGGAAGAGCTCCCTCTTCCTGGCGCGGATCGATTCGCGCGAAAGCCTCCCGTCCGTCTTTTCGATCAGGTGCTCGATCAGGTCGAGGGGCGAGTGCGCGGTTCCGAGCGTGTTGGCCCACTCCTCGATAGAAAGGGGGTGGCCGTGCTCGCGGTACACCTCCACCCAGGTTTCGTAATCCGGGGTCTCGGTGTCGAGGATGGTTCCATCAAAATCAAAAATCAGCGCGCGAATCATGGTTCCGTATCGGCCAGGGTCCAGTCTTTCTCATAGAAGGCGTATCCCCGCTTCGTCATCCCCATCCGTTCATAGACCTTCATGGCGCGCTGGTTCTCGCGCTCCACATACAGCCGCAGGGCCACCGCCTCGCCTCCTTCGCGGGCCGCTTTTTCGACATGCTCGAACAAGGCCCGGAAGACTCCCCGCTCGCGGCTCCCCTCCTCCACATACACGCTCTGAAGCCACCAGATGCGGCCGTTCCGCCAGTCGCTCCACTCATGGGTGACCATGCACTGTCCCACAACCGTGTCTCCCAAGGTCGCGACAAAGTAGCGGCACAAATCAGGGTTCGCCAGGGCGTTCTCCACGCCCCCGCGGAGCACCCGCTCGTCGAGTGTCCGGCCCTCGGTCTCATGCGCGAGCAGTGCATTGAAACGCACAATGGCCGCGATGTCCTCGCGCCGTGCCTCCCGAACACAAATCTCCATGGCTGTTCGGGCAGGGTTATTTCACATCCGGGGAGGCGAGAGTAGGTCTCTCCGCCCGGCTGACCGAGCGTTGATTGCGCACGTACCTGTACTGGCTTTCATGCCAGACCGAGTGGCTGTACACTTATGACACGAACGGCAACTTGACCATGGCCGAGAAACAGAACGGCGCGAGCGTGAAGCAGGAGAAGTGGGTGTATTCCTGGAATCCGAGGGATCAGATGAGCAAGGCGGAGAAGTTCACCGGGACCTCCGACACCTACGCGGGCAAGGTCGAGTACGAGTACTGCCTGTCCTGCGATGGGGCGCTCTCCAAGCGGCGGGAGTACAGCACGAGCCAGTCCGGGAACATCGTTCAGGAGCGGCGCTACGAGTACGACGGCCTCAACCTGTTGCGCGTGGATCAGCGGGTGGACACGGACGGCGATGGGGTGATCGAGGCGGGCGAGACTGCTTGGCGGCATGTGGAGGTGAACAGCCACCGCCCCGGCGCGCTCGGCGCAGAGCTCGGCAAACGCGCCTAC
>JAJVIK010000017.1 GCA_022072055.1 bacterium
TTGGCGACCACCGAGGGGAGTCGTTTCGAGAAAGCGGGGTCCTGGCGCGCCTCGCGACGACCGCTCACAAGGTCGAAGCCCTCCCTGAGTTTGTCGAGGAGCTTGGGGATATCCGCCGGGTCGTTCTGACCATCGCCGTCGAGGGTAACCACGACCCTGCCCCGCGAGTGGTCGAATCCGGCTTGAAGCGCGCCGGTCTGCCCCATGGACTTGCGCAGGCGAACCCCGACAAGTTGAGGCCACTCATCGGCGAGAGCTTCGATCTGCTCGAAGGTCCCGTCGCGGCTCCCATCATCCACCACGATCACCTCATAGGGTTCGCCGTGGCGATCCATCACGGCGCGGAGCTCCGGTAGCAAGGCGGACAGCCCCTCGCGTTCATCCTTGGCGGGAATCACCACAGAGATGTCGGTCATGCGGGGAGGATAGTGGAAATATGAATCCGTTTCATTCACCCATCGAGAATGCTCACCGACTCTTGCCCTCCTCAAAGAGAAAGGACCATTCGGAGCCCTCGATCAACTAGGGATAGATACTGCGAGCTGATCCGTCCAATGCGCTCGGTCAAGAATCTCTTATCAACCGTGAGAACTTGGGACACATTGGCAATGGATGGAGTCTTGAGGCCTGTCCCTTCGGTGGGGAGATACACATTCCCGGGCGCATTTCCGAGTCGGAGGTTTGAGGTAATGGCGACAACGACAATAGTCCCGATTCTGCTTTCGTTGAACGCATCAGAGGACACCACTAAGAGGGGCCGCCTGAACCCAGGCATGGATCCGGCGGGTTCAGGAAGAGACCCCCACCAGACTTCCCCGCGTCGCACTACTGTTCCTCAGGAGGAATTGATCGGGTTTGGAGCAAACTCAGCGCGGGATCGAGACAGGGTTCCTCCCCATCGAGTCCATAAACTTCATTCAGCCGTGAGGTAATGGAACCCTCGCTGTGTTGGCAGAGCATGGCGGCCAGCGCCCTGGAATAAAGCTCACTCCTGGAGAGTCCAAGCCGAGCCGCAAGCTCTTCGGCCGACCTAAAGATGGGATCCGGAATGGAAATCGCGGTCTTCATGAAAACCAATTATACCCTGGGTTACTCCCGAATCAACTCGGTGGCGTCCCCCATTTCTCGCTCCCAGGCGCCGCGCAACCTCAGTCAGCGAACCCAGCGCATCATTGACCGCCTCTTCCGTGGGGAAAACCGCCGCGACCTCCGGCTTGAGCAGAACGAGATTTGTACCCTCTCGATAGGCGTGATCGTGTTTTCCGCGGACGCCTCTCCCAAGATCCTCTCGACGATACTCGGCGCGAAGATCATCCTGGTTCACTTCAAAGAGTCCATTCTGCAAATCCATGGCCGCTCCACTATGATGGTCCGCAAGAGGGATCGAGGAACAGACCATGCACACACTCCTGGTTATTGGCGCGGGTTCCATCGGGGAGCGTCACGCCCGCTGCCTGCTCGCCACGGGTCGCGCGGAAGTGGGAATCTGCGAGACCGATCCGGAGCGCCTTCGGGAGGTCGCCGAACGGTATCACCTTGGAACAGGCTGGACCTCCTTGGAGGAGGCCCTCGCGGAGGCTTGGGATGCCGCGGTGGTCGCGACCCCCGCGCATCGTCATGTTCGCCAGGCGCTCGTGCTCGCGGAGCGCGGGATCCACCTGCTGATCGAGAAGCCGCTTTCGACTTCATTTGAGGGTGTCTCTGAGTTGGCCTTGGCGATCCGTGACCGCCGAGTCAAGGCGTCGATGGCCTATGTGTACCGGGCGCATCCGGGAGCCCAGCGCTTCCGTCAACTGCTTATGGCGGGAGCGCTTGGAAGGCCGGTGGAGCTCCTGGTGACTTCGGGGCAACATTTTCCAACCTATCGTCCGGCATACCGGGAGATCTACTACGCGCGCCGTGAAACCGGCGGCGGCGCGGTTCAGGATGCTCTCACCCATCTCATCAATCTGGGGGAATGGCTGCTCGGCCCGCTCACTCGCGTGGCCGCCGACACGGCCCGTCTTGGTCTGGAAGGAGTGGAAGTGGAGGACACAGTCCATGTACTGGCCCGTCACGGCGATCTTCTCGCCGCTTACACCCTCAATCAGCACCAGGCCCCCAACGAGACCACGGTCACTGTGAACTGCGAACGTGGAACCCTGCGCTGGGAGCTGCACTCCAATCGCATTCGGAAGATGACAAGAAATGGACCGTCCTGGGAAGATGAGCACCTCCCGCCGCTGGAACGGGACGAATGGTTCATTTGTCAGGAAAACGCCTTCCTCGAACTGCTGGAGGGGAAGCGCCCGCCGCTCTGCACCCTCGCGGAGGGCGCGCAAACTCTCGCGGCGACCCTCGCGATTCTCGAATCGGCGGACCGAGGCGAGTGGGTGGAAATCCAACCGTTCAACCCTTGATCGTAAGACCCTTCCCGACCTCTCGCGCGGGGAAAGCGCGGCTCGCCAGATATCCCACCGAGAAGGCGACCGAGAAGCTGATGGGGAAATAATAGATGAAGTGGACCGCGCCGGAGCTCTTCAGATAGAGCGTGGCGGGAATCGCCGCCGCCACTCCGCAAAGCCACCCCGCGAACACCGCGCGTTGGGAAAAAATCCCAAGCAGGAACAACGCCAGAACGGGGCCGGAGAAAAGCCCGATGAAGGTTTGGGACGCCTCGATCAAAGCCCCGATCCGCGAGGCGATGAACCCGGCGCCGGTGGCGAAGACTCCAAACACAAGGGTTAGGACACGTGCGAGCCGGACCTGAGCCGTGTCGGTCATGGTTCGCGCCCTGAACGGCCTGAGGAAATCGTTGACCACCACGGTGGCGAGGGAATTGATCCCCGAATCGAGGCTGGACATCGCGGCGGCGAAGATTCCGGCGATGACAAGTCCGGAGACTCCGGGCGGAAGGGCGTGGACGGCGTACCAGGCGAAGATCTTGTCTCCCTCCAGATTGGGGGGAAAAGCCCGCGGATGGGATTGGGAGTAGGCGAAGAGTCCCAGCCCGATAAGGGCCAGGAGGACGAAGAACACCACGGTGACCAGTGAGTTGAGGAAGGTCGCTTTGGCCATGTCGCGCGGGGTGCGGGTGGCCATGAGGCGCTGCACGGTCACCTGGTCCACACCATAGTCATGCAAGAACTGAAGGAAGTAGCCCACGACCACGCCGCCGAGGGTCATTTCCACCCAGCTGGGTCTCCAGTTCGCCAGATTGATTCGCCCGGATTCTTGACCCACTCGCAGGATTTCGGCGATTCCGCCGGGAACATCCGCGATCAGCTGCAGGCAAACCCAGAGGGCCCCTCCTGAAAGGATCACGAACTGAATCACATCGGTGCAAATCACCGCCGCGAGTTCGCCGAGGACCGTGTACAAGGTTCCCAGCCCTCCCATGATCAGGATGGCGAGGCGGATATCCATTCCGGTCACCACCGAAAGCGCGAGCGCGGGGGCGTAGATCACTGTCCCGAGCCACCCCAAGCGTGTGAGGAAGAAAAGTCCCGCCGCCAAGACGCGCGCGCCCGCGCCGAAGCGTTGATGGATGTAATCGTATGAAGTGGTGACTCGAAGCCTCTGGTAGAAGGGGAGAAACACTCGGATGATGACCGGCGCGGCGAGGGGCATCATGCAGATGCCCGCAAGGAAGGAAATGTTCTCCCGAAACGCAAGCCCCGGCACCCCCATGTAGGAGACCGCGCTGGTGATCGAAGCGAACACACTGACCGCCACGGCGAGCCAGGGCATGTTCCTTCCGGCCAGGAAGAAATCTTCGGCGGTTTTCTGGCGGCCAGCGAAGAAGAAACCGACCCCCACCACGGACACCAGGTAGAGGATGAGCACCACGGTGTTCAAGGCGCCGAAGGATACGGAGCCATCCGGGTTTTCCATATCAACCTCCGTGGCGGGGCGCCGACTGAAGCGGGATCATTCCGATCCGCGACCGGAATTCGGTCCGACCCCGCGCTCCGGGGCGTACGAAGTAGATCGCGCCGTCCTCAGGGTGAGTCTTCGTGTCCCCCTTGGCGGTGGTGATGAAGAGAGTGTCCAAGTCGCTCCCGCCAAACGTGAGCGAGGTCACGTTCGCGACCGGCATATCGATTCGATCAAGCGCCTGTCCGTCCGGTGAGAGGCGCCGGAGGGAATGCCCTCCCCAAAGCGCCGACCACAGGCATCCGGTCTCGTCCGCCGTCAGGCCATCGGGAATCCCTTCCTCGGGCGGGACCTCAACCAGGACTGTTTCATCGGAGAGCTCCCCGGCGCGGCGATTGTACCGGAAGCGATAGATCCGCCCTCGGGTGGAGCAGGTCCAATAGAGGAATTCGAGGTCGGGGGAGAAGGCGATCCCATTGGAGCAGCAGGTGCCCCGGAGGAGGCTCCGAATCGGTCCGCCGGGGTCCACTCGGAAAAGACCTCCGTTCTCGGGATGCTCCGCGATCGTTCCGGCAAACACTCGCCCCTCGGGGTCGGCGATCACATCGTTAAACCGGGTCATGCCGGGATCGATATCCTCCACGAGAGTTCGCGCCTGTCCATCAAGGCCCACGCGCGCGATGCGATCCTTTTGAAACAGGAGGAGCGCGCCATCCGCTTCAAGGGTAAATCCGCCCACCGGTTCCCCCTCATGCAGAATCCCGTGCGCTCTTGTCTTAGGGTCGCACCAGTGGACTCGTCCCTTGGGGATATCCGTCCAATACAGCAACTCGCGCTCGGAGTCCCACAGAGGGTTCTCCGCGAGTTCACAGTGGAGGTTGAGGAGCAGTTCCGGGGTTCTCGACATGTCGGACACGACCCCGGATTGGACAGGGCCGAGGGCGGTTGATACTATCGAAGAGGGAGGGGCCTGTCCAAGCCAAAATGCTCATCGATTGCCACAACCATGTCGGAGTGGAGCTCTCGGCTTATCTGCGTGGAGAGTTCCCCTATAGCCAACACTTGGCGACCATGGTGGCCGAGGGGGGAGCGCTCGGGATTGACCGCTGGGTTGTCTTCCCGATGGTAACTTACCTCGCGCTCGATCTCGCGGCGCTCCGAAGCGGGGTCATCCAGCTCGAAAGCCCGCTTGAACGGGTCCCTTACGCCTTTGAGAATCGTCGCCTGCTTGAGGAGGTTCATGAGCTCTTTCCCACGGAAGGGGCGCGGGTCTGGCCATTCGTGATGGTGGACCCGGAGCGCGGAATCGAGGGTCAGGTGGCCGCCTTGCGCGCACTCCGCCAGGAGTATCGTTTTGATGGGATCAAGCTCCAGACCACCATGATCCAGGCGCGGGTGAAAAAGCTTCTGTCGGAGGGAAGGGTGTTTCTCGAACTGGCCGAGGAGTGGAATCTGCCGATGTTGATCCATTCGAGCGTGCTGCCCTCGGATGTCTGGGCGCAAGCCGAGGATATTCTCGATATAGTTGAACAAACACCGAAGGTCCGTTTTTGTCTCGCGCATTCCTGCCGCTTCGACCGAGTCTCTCTCGACCGATTGAGGAGCCTTCCCAACGCCTGGTTCGACTGCTCCGCGCATGGAATCCATTGCCGGCTTGCCGCCGCCGAGGATCCCAATGTGGCCCAGGCGGAGCGGCGTTTCGACAGCGATTACACCGACCCTGGAAGGGTCTTGCGCGATCTGGCGGAGGCGTATCCGGACAAGTTTCTATGGGGATCGGATTCACCTTATTACAGTTTTGTCGGACGTTCCGGCGGGAAGTTTTTCAGTCTCCGCTCCAGTTACGAGGATGAAACCCGCCGGCTCTTGGACCTTCCCGAGAATCTCAGGAAACAGGTATCGGAGACCAACACCCTCGCCTTTCTCGGGACCAAACCATGAGCGCGGGCGCGCTCAGCGGTCGGTGCGCGCTGGTGACCGGCTCCTCGACAGGAATCGGGAGGGCCATCGCGGAGGGGATGCGCGAGGCGGGCGCGGAGGTGGTCTTTCACTCGCTTGAAGAGCGCCCTTCGGACCTGCCGGCGAGCGCCCCGAATCTCCAGGTCGATTTGTCGGAAATGGGCGCTCCGGAAGGGTTGATCGAAGAGGCCTTTCGCCTGAGGCCCAAGCTTGACATCCTGGTCAGCAACGCGGGGAGCTATTTCGATCTGCCGTTTCTGGAAATGACGCTTGACCGATGGGGGTCCACGATCAACTTGAACCTGCGCGCGGCCTATTTCCTGGTCCGGGCTTTCGCAAGGCGTCTTGTTTCGGAAGGACGTACCGGTTCGGTGGTGGTGGTTTCCTCCACCAATGCGTTCCAGGCGGAATTGGCGTCCTCCGCCTATGACATTTCCAAGGGGGGACTTGTTTCCCTGGTTCGCGCCGCCGCGCTGGAGCTCGCCGGGCATGGGATTCGAGTCAATGGCATCGCGCCGGGTTTGATCCGCACTCCGCTTACCGAGGGGTGGATGCGGAAGGACCTAGCTCTTGTGCGCCACTATGAGCGGACCATTCCGATGAAACGGATCGGCGACCCGCGCGATTGCGCGGGCGCGGCGGTGTTCCTGGCCTCGGAGGCCGCGGCTTACATCACCGGGCAGACATTGATCATTGACGGCGGCTTGAGCGTGCAGCAGATCGGGGAGCTGCCGGGGTGAGCGGTTCGGGCTATAGGGCGTCGCGCCTCGAATTTGAGGGGATTGGTCCGGTGGGAAGCGGATCGGGTGAAACCACGCGACCCTCGAACCTCGTCCAGAGGGGATCCTCTCCAAGGAGTGCAATTGTACGCCGGCTTTTCTCCTCCCAGGTCAAACCTTCGTCCTCCCGATCAATTTCCTCCCGACGCCTCCGCATGAAAGCCACGGCGTCAAATGGCCTATTCATAGCTCAGCACCTCCTTTGGGGTTCTGATTTCCAGTATACCATAACCCATCTCCAGGTTAACGGCATTGAATTGTCGGATGCGCCCGAGGTTGACAATGTGCTTGAAGTTCCAGCTTACAAGGACATCGGCATGACTCATGGTTGCGAGGGCAACGTGTAGGGCGTCGGACGTTGATCCGGGTCCCACGACGCCATGAGCCAAATAGGCCCCGGCCAGTTCGGAGGCCTCCTCTGAATCGCCGAGGATGACCACGTGGAGGGGCGGAATCCTGAGCAACTGATCCCTGACTGGCTCCGGAGCTCCTTCAAGCTCTCTCAAAGTGTGTGCTGAAAAGACGGCTATATGGTCACCCCTCTCGAATCGGCTCCATAGTGCGAGGCTGTCGGCGGAAAACTCCATATCCTCACAGCCTCCGACCACGGAGGCGTCGACATAGATTCGCAGTTTTTTCATCGCTTGCACCCCTGACAGACCCAATCCAAGAAGGCTGAAGGCCTATTCACTTCCCCGTATACCCCCCATCCACCACCAGGTTGGCGCCGGTGACATACGCGGAGGCTTCCGAGGCCAGGAACACCACCGCGCCCTTGAGGTCGGTCTCCCCCGCCATTCGACCAAGAAAGGTCCGCGCCTCGTACCGTTTGACAAAAGTCGGGTCCTGATTGTTGAAGAATCCGCCGGGAGAGATCGCGTTCACCCGAACACCGCGCGGTCCCAGGATCGCGGCGGCGTAACGGGTCAGCTGAAGCAGCCCTCCCTTGTGGAAGAAGTAGTCCGGCGGGATGCCCCAATCGAGCCCCTCGTAAAGGGCCCTGTCGGGTCCCACCATCCCCTGAATCGAACCGATGTTAAGAATCGACCCACCCCCACGTTCGGTCATCCGTTCGCCGAACTCGCGGATCATCAGGAACAAGCCGACCGCGTTGACCCTCAGGCTTGTCTCGAAGTCGGCGGCTGGAGAGCTCCAGTCCCGCATCGGACGCGCCACCGCGTTGTTCACCAGGATGTCGACGCCGCCATGGTCGGCGTCCATCCGCGCGCGGATTTGTCGGATCGAGTCCTCCGAGCCTTGATCGAGCTCGAGGGCCTCCACCTCCAGCCCTTGCGCGCGAAGTTGCTCCGCTTGAAGTCTGAGTTTCACCAGGTCGCGCGAGGCCGTGTAGGCTTTCGCTCCGGCCTCGGCCAGCGCCTCCACAATCTGCCGCCCGAAAAGGCCCGCCCCCCCGGTGACCAGCGCCACCTTCCCTTTCAAACGGAACGAATCGATCACGTTCATGGCCGCGCTTGCTTCATGAGGCCGGAAAAGAACTGATGAAGCCCGATGACATCCGCTCCGAGATTGACAAAGTCATAACCCATCCCGACCAATTCCCGGAGAGTCCCGGGGGAGCCGACTGTCCCCGCGAATTTGCCGTGACGGTGCGCGGCCTCCGGAATTCTCCTGCGAGCGTCGGCGATGCGGGGATCATCGAACTTCCCCGGGACCCCGATCCCCTGGCTGAAATCCCCTGGGCCGAAGAGAAGCATGTCGATTCCGGGAGTGGCGGCGATCTCCTCCAGTTCCGCAAGCGGCTCGGGGTCCTCGATCTGCACGATCACAAAACGCTGGTCATTGGCTTGGCGCATGTACTCCTCGATGGGGATCAGGCAGAAGGCGCCATCGGAATAACCCCCATCCAGCGGGCGACGTCCCACCGGATGGAATTTGGTGGAGCGCGCCACGGCGCGGGCGTCCTCGGCGCTCATCAGGTGCGGGACCATGATCCCGGCGGCATCCATCTCCAGCGGATAGACCAGGTCGCTGTAACTTCCGCGACGGACGCGCACAATCGTGTCCATGTCGTGCATCTTGGCCGCGCGGATGTGATTCTGAATCTCGCGCGGGTTGTTGGGAGTGTGTTCCACGTCGATCCAGATGCAATCAAACCCCGCGAGGGCGGCCAGCTCGGCGGCGATGGGGTCGGAGATCTTGAGCGCCACCGACAGCGCGGTCTCTCCCGCGCGCATCTTGGCGAGCACACGGCTCTTGCGCATTTCAATCATGGTCTTAGTTCCTCATGTATTTCCGAAAGTGACACTCTTCGCCCTCCCTGGTTTCGACTCCGAATTCCGGCGATAAGCAGCGTGATGAGCTCAACTGTCTCCTCGAACGGAAAGGGGGGCTTTCCATCCCTCAAATAGTCGACAAAGGCCGACAGTTGCGCCTTGAACGCCGCGAAGGTATCACCGAAGGTCGCCCCGGTCGAACCCCGCGTTCCATGCAGATTCAGGCAGCCAAAGGCCCCTTGGAGATCATGGATCGCCGCGATGTGAACCTCCACGCCACTCCCGTGACGGACATGGACCATGTTCGATCCGCCCTCTCCCGTGTTGACCAAGTCGAGCCAGCCACCGGGTGGAAGGATAGGGTAAACCCCCTCCAGGGCGTGAATCCCATAGCGCTCCCAAGTCTTGGACATGGTCATGGTGATCAGCCGAAGATCCCCCAGCTCGGAGAGATTGCGGGATAGAACGGAGTACTCCCGGCAGTAACGCAGGCAGCTGGAGGACAGGAACCGGCGGCCCTTGCGGTGATGATCGAGGAACCAGCGAAGGTCCTCGACCGAATCGCAGAGCGGTTTGTCGATGAAGACTGGTATTCCGGCTTCCAGGAAAGGGCGCGCGCGGGCCACATGCTCCGAGCCGATGTCGGTCGCGATCAGGACCGCGTCCACTTCACCGATCACCTCTTCCGGCCTGGCGACCACCTTGGGAATGCGCGCGGCGCGGGCGACCTGCTCGGAATCCCGGCGCTGATCGCACCACACATGGGTGACTCGCGCGCCGGGAAAGCCGAAAGCCTCGGGCGGCTCGTTCCCCAGATAGCGCGGGATCACCGGGTAGGGGCATTCGGCCATCGCCACCGGATCATAGCCGTTGAAAATGGCGCTCCAGCTGTAGGGGTGTCCGTTCCCCTCGACCATGCCGAGCATGGCCAGGCGGATACTCGTGGGATCGCGGACAAGCGGGCCTTGAGAGAGCATCGGTTCGCCGGGGTCAGCTCCCCTCCGCCACCGCCCAGCGCATCATTTCCTCTTCGGTCCAATCTTCAACCGGGCGCGGTTCGGAGAGCACTCCTTTTCGCATCACCGCGAGACGGTCGCAGACCCCAAACAGCTCCGGAAGATACGAGCTCACCATGACCACCGCTTTGCCTCTGGACGCGGCCTCGCCGATCAGACGGTAGAGATGCGATTTCGAGCCGACATCGATCCCGCGAGTGGGTTCATCCAGAAGAAACAGGTCCACATCATGGTGGAGGAGTCTTCCAAAGGCGACCTTCTGCTGGTTCCCCCCGGAGAGCGAGGCGACCGGCTGATCGACCGAGCGGCACACAAGTCCGAGGTTCACCGCCCACTTGCCGGAAGCCGCGCGACATTTCCAGGGGAGATACACCCCCCATCGTGTGTAAGGAGAGAGATGGGTGAGAGTCAGGTTGTCGGCGATGGAAAGCTGCGTGGCGAGCCCCTCGCTCTTCCGGTCCTCGGCCACCATCCCCGCCCCCGCGCGCCAACGCTCGCCCGGGCCGGATTCACGCGAGAACTCTCGCTCCAGGAGGCTCACCCTCACCGACCCGGAACGGATCGGGTCGAGTCCGAAAAGCGCGCGCAGGAGCTCCGACCTACCGGCCCCGACCAACCCTCCGATCCCCAACACCTCTCCGCGATGCACATTGAAGGAAACCCCCTTGGGGAGCTTGACTCCCTGCAAATCCTTGACCTCGAGGAGCTCCTCGCCGCGCCTATGGGCCACCTTCGGGAAGAGTTCCCCGATTTCGCGCCCGACCATCAGACGGATGATCTCTTCGATGGAGAGCTCCTCCATGCGCCCCTCGCCCACCTTATGCCCGTCGCGCATGACCACCACGCGGTCGGCGACCTCGGCCACCTCCTCCAGAAAGTGACTCACATAAAGGATCGAGACTCCGCTCTCGCGAAGTTCGCGGATGGTCCGAAACAGATTGCGGGCATCATGCGCGGTGAGAGAACTGGTCGGTTCATCCATGATCAGGAGCCGGGCCTCACCCGCGAGCGCGCGCGCAATCTCCACGATCTGACGTTCCGCCGAGGAGAGCGAGGAGACCTTCGCGTCGAGGGGCAAATCCGGCCTCCCGGCCCGTCTGAGGGCGTTGGCGGCAACCTCGCGCTCCCGGCTCTTCCTCATAACTCCGAGGTTTGTGGCTTCGCGGCCAAGGAGGATGTTCTCAAGAACGGAAAGGTGCGGGGCCAGCGATAGCTCCTGGTAGATCATCGCCACCCCTTCGATTCGCGCATGATGCGGGGAGCCGGGGGTAAACGGGCGCCCATCCATCTCAAGGCTACCCCTGTCCGGCGGGTGCGCTCCGGAGAGAATTTTGAGGAGGGTGCTTTTCCCGGCTCCGTTCTCTCCCACCAGGGCCAAGACTTCACCCGCGCGCACCTCCAGGTTGACTCCATCCACCGCGTGCGTGGAGCCGAAGGACTTCCCGATGTTCCGCATGACAAGGCGCGGAGTGGAGGCGGTCATGGGCAAGGGATCAGCCGCTTGTCGAAGGGCGCGCGAGGGGGCTCGCGGTCATTAAGCGAGGGGTCTCCCAGCGGTAGGTGGCGCCGTTTTTCTCGATCTGTTCAAAGGTGTAGTAGTACTCCTCGCCGGTGACCACGCCCCGATCCACGAACTGATAGGGGATGAGGCCGCGGTTGCCGGGATGTTGGACAAGGGGACGCACGGGGGAGGTGTTGACCTTCACATCCGTGCCGTTTTCGGTGCGGCGGTAAATATTGAAGCCGGCGAGGTCCGGTTGACCGTTCCAGCGCAGGGTGATCTCCCCGGGTTCCTGAACCACGGGAGGCTCGGAGGGCTTCTTCGACCAGAGGGAGGCGCAGCCGAGGGTCTGGAGCGCGATGAGCAGGCAAAGGCAGAGTCGCATGGTGTTTCCTTGGGGGAGTTGCGCCGGATCAGTTGGTGCGTGTCCGGATCTCGCCCTGTTCATAGTAGAAGGTTGTGTGCCGAAGGTCATGCCCCACCGGATAGATGTCGCCGCCGATGCGAACGGTGACCCCTCCGAACACGGTGTCCGTGGCCTCGACAGTCCCCTTGCGGGCCTTGGCCAGCTCTTCCCGCATCGCCTGCACGCTCTTGGAAAGCGTTTCAATGTGTCCCTTGAGCAGGAACTTTTCCTTGATCGCCTTGATCCGGATGACCTCCTGAGCGGGTGTCAGGTTCTTGTGTTGTTCCCTTACTTTATCCAGGCGCTTCAGGAGGGTTTCCAGATCCTCGGCGCGGGCCTCGAGCGTGGCCAGTTCCGGCTCGGCGTGTTGGATCTTGCGCAACAGATCGCTGTCGAGGCCGATTTGAACCAGGGTTTTGACTCCGATTTGACTCCCCAGGAAGGTGGTGGAGACTTTTTCGCCGGCGCGGATTTCACCCCCCACAATCGTTCCACCCCCGCCCGCGACCAGCACCGCGCCGCCGGCCTCGACGTTCGAGTTGACAATCTGTGAGTTGACCGTGACCCCATCCCCAGCGATCACCGTGGCGTCGCAGATGAATTTCGCGGTGATTCCCCCCTTGGCCCTGAGAACCGCGCGACCTCCGCCTTGAATTCCCCCGAAAATCGTGATGCTCCCCCCCGCTTCAAGCTCCGCCGCCTCGACCATCCCTCGCACAATGATGTCCCCTTCGGATTTCACCGAGAAACCGGAAAGGACGCTCTTCCCCACATCCACTGTTCCATTGAACTCGATGTTGCCGGTCTTATAAGCGACATCGCTGGAGACCGTGTAGAGGTGCATGATCGCGATGCCGTTGCCGCGGGTGGTGAGGGCCCCATCCGCCGCCGCGACCGCGAGATATCCGTTCTCAACAATCTCGATCCCCTCGCCGGCGGGAATCGACAGGGTTGGGACCGCGGGGGGTTCGATGGGCTCCCCGGTGACATCCACTCCGGGGGCCCCGGGGGTTCCATCGTGCCTGCGGACCAGCTCCTGTCCCTTTTTGACATTCAACACAAGGTTGAGATGCTTGTAATCCATGCGTCCATCCTGGGAGACCGCGCCGGTCCGGACGATGTGGAAGGGATCGACATAGTACTCCAGGCGGGGTGGGACTGGGGGGGTTGCGGGGGTTCCCCTGGCCACTGGGACCCATTCGGTTGTTCCCTCGGAGAGAAGGCTCTCCAAGGCGCTGGGATCCATCTGGGCTTTGATCCCGGCTTCGGCCAAGGCGGCTTGGAACTGATCGGGAGCCGCGCCCTTCGCGTACGATTCCGTGGCCCGACAGAGGACTTCGAGACGGTCCTCGCTGATCCGCCACTCGATTCCGTTGATCTGGCCGTTCGTGGGACCCTTCATTCCGTTATCCCGCGCGAGTCTCCCTGGCTGTCCGCGGCTCCGGCGGCGCGTTATTGTACAGGGCCGCGCAACCGCTTGAATAGACAGGAAACTGTGTCATAGAGCAAGTATAAAGGAGTCCTCCCATGCATTTCGCGCAACTCGGGAAAACCGACTTGGTTGTGTCCCGGATCTGTTTCGGCTGTTGGCAGCTTTCGCCATCCTTCTGGGGGAAGATTCCCTTGGAGCCTTGGCATGCCGCCCTCAAGAAGGCGCTGGACCTGGGGGTGAATTTCATCGACACGGCGGACGCCTATGGGGATGGATACGCCGAAAGCAGCCTGGGAGAGTTTTTGCACAAGGAGGGGCTGCGCGACCGGTTCATCGTGGCCACCAAGTTCTTCTGGGATTTCACGGTCTCGCCGCGAGTGCCGAACACAACCCACGATTACATCTTGCGCGCCTGTGAGGATTCGCTCCGCCGTCTCAAGACCGATCGGATCGATCTGTACCAGATTCACGCCTGGGATCCGCTGACTCGACCGGAGGAGGTGGCCGCCGCGTTCGGGAGGCTCAAGAAGGAAGGGAAAGTCCGTTGGTTTGGAGTGAGCAATCAGAATCTGGAGCAGATTCGGCTGTATGGGAAGCATTTTGAGGTGGCCTCGTTGCAGCCGCATTACAACCTGTTGTTTCGGGACATCGAGGCGCGCGAGCTTCCCTACTGTTTGGAGAGCCGGATCGGGGTGATCCCGTATTCGCCGTTGTATCGCGGGTTGCTCGCCGGGACGTATTCGCGCGACCAGGAATTCGAGGACCACCGCGGGAAGCTGGAGCTCTTCACCGGCGAGAAGTTCCAGCGAATCCTGGACGGGTTGGATGAGATCGGTCCCATCGCGCGTGAGCTGGGGCTGACCGTTTCGCAACTCGCGATCCGTTGGGTGCTCACCCACCCGGCGATCACGAGCGCGATTGTGGGGATCAAGACTCCGGAGCATATCGAGAGCATTGTCCCCGCGGCGGAGGGCATGCTCCCGCGCGATGTGTGGCACAAGGTGGCGGGGGTGCTGGAAAGGGCGAAGGGAGGGTAAAAGCCCTGTCCACCCTCTCCCCCATCGAATGGACCGAATCCACCTGGAACCCCCTGACCGACTGCACAAAGGTCAGCCCCGGGCGGCTACTCGAGGGGCGAACCTGGGATGAAATGCCGAGGGTCGCAAAGCTCGCCGGTTTGCCTCAGCTACTTGCCCCCCAAAAGCCGCGACCGCATCTCAATCGGCAGACCGAAGAGCTTCATGAACCCAGTGGCCTCCGCGTGGCTGTACAGCTCCCCACTGTCGCCGAAGGTGGCCACCTTGGTGCTGTAAAGGCTCATCGGTGACTCGCTGCCGATAGGCGTGCAGTTGCCCTTGTAAAGCTGAACCCGGACCTTTCCGGTGACCACCTTCTCGCACGAGTTCACGAAGGCGTCCAGGGCTTCCTTGAGCGGGGTGAACCACTCTCCGTTATACACGAGCTCGGCGTATAGCGGGGCGACCTGCGCGCGGAAGAAAAGCGTGCGGCGGTCATGGGTAAGGTGCATCAGCTCGCGATGCGCGGCATAGAGCATGGTGGCCGCCGGGCATTCATAGACCCCGCGAGACTTCATCCCCACCAGGCGGTCCTCGACAATGTCCACGCGCCCGACCCCGTGCTCGCCCGCGACTTGGTTGAGGTGGCGGATCAGGTCAAAACCGCCCATGCGCCTGCCATCCACCGACACGGGGTTGCCCTGCTCAAATCCGATCTCGACCACTTGGGGCTTGTCCGGAGCCTTCATCGGGTCGACGGTGAGAATGAACATGTCCGGGTCCGGGGCGTTGGCCGGATCCTCAAGAATTCCACCCTCGAAGGAGAGATGCCAAAGGTTGCGATCCATGCTGTAGGGCTTGGCGGCGGTCACCGGGACCGGGATGTCGCGCGCCTTGGCGTATTCGATGGCCTCCTCCCGCGAGGTAAGGGTCCATTCCGGCTCGCGCCAACAGGCGATCACCTTGAGCGCGGGATCGAGCGCCTTGTAGGTGAGCTCGAAACGGACCTGGTCGTTGCCCTTCCCGGTGGCGCCATGGGAGACCGCGTCCGCACCCTCCTTGTGCGCGATCTCCACCTGCTTCTTGGCGATCAGGGGGCGCGCGAGCGAGGTGGCCAGGAGATACCTGTGCTCATACACCGCGTCCGCGCGTAGGACCGGGAGGATGAAATCCCGGACAAGCTCCTCGCGCAGGTCCTCGACAACCAGTTTCGAGGCCCCGGACTTGATCGCCTTGTCATGGAGGCCATCGAGTTCCTCGCCCTGACCCAGGTCCGCGGCGTAGGCGACCACCTCGCACCCGTAAGTCTCGCGCAGCCAAGGGATAATCACGGAGGTGTCCAACCCCCCGGAATAAGCGAGCACAACCTTCTTGACCGACTTCATGAACACTCTCCTTATGGCGCGACCCCAAGGGACCGGCCCCGATCTGAAATGTGACGGTTGAAAATGGAAATGGGGAGGTTAGGGGCTTCAACTCCCTTCCGCAACCGGAGTAAAGTTTACCCCCGCGCGCGCGCCGGGGACAGGCCAGACCCTTCCGGAGGGGCCATGGTTGGATCCGGGATGGAGGTTGCCCAGAGGTGTCGCCCCCGATCCAGCTCCTGATCCTTGCGATTCTCTTGTTCCTGGGGATTTTCCTGGCCTTCATCGGGCTGGACATGGCCGGCAGCCCCACGGTTTATTCCTTTCTTAACCCGGACTTATGCGTGGCGTTCGGGTACACGCTCATTCCGGTCGGGTTCATCCCCGCGTTTCTGATGACCGTTTACATTCTCGGTTGGGGGCGCGGCGGGCCCCTGCCGCAGGCTGCCGAGTCTCCAAGCCCCCAATCGGTTGCCGAACCTCGACCTCAGGGTGAGCCCCCGCTCATGGCCCGCGCGGTCTCGGTCGAACTGCTCAAATCCGGAGCCGGAGATCAGGCGATTGTCCCTTCGCGAAATACCCCGCACCTGATCGGCTTGACTGGGGGGCTGCCCAATCGCGTGACGGTCCCCGAAGGCGTGTTCACCATCGGTCGCGCGCCCGACAACAAGCTGGTGCTCACTTCGCAATTGGTGTCGCGGCATCACTGCAAGTTGGAGTGGAGCGGCGAGAAGCTGACCATCGAGGACCTCGACAGCAGCAATGCCACCCATGTCAATGACCAAAAAGTCTCGGGAAGCACCCTGCTCAATGAAGGGGATGTGATTCGGATTGTGGACTATGCCTTGGAGGTGGAACTGCCCCCATCCTTGGCCGAGACCCTGAAACGACCCGAAGGGCAACCGGACCCCGCAGCCACGATCCGTCTTCCCGCATCCTAGCGCCCGATCAGGCGGCTGGGAGGGGATCCCGCGTCCGTGGGAGGGATGAATCTCGGATGGCTGAGTTTTCGGCAAAGACCGTGGATGACCCTTCCCGTTTCCCCCTTTCGCTTTCAAAATGAAGCCATTCCCACTCTGAAGGAGGAGCCGAACATGAGCACCTGTGGCAAGCGGTTGGGATCGAGCGTGGTGGGGTTGTTGGTGGTGGTGGTTTTTTCCGGGCTTGCGCGCGCGGCCGAGGAAGACCGAGGCAAGGCCGAGCTGGTCCTCGGCGGGGAGAAGATCAGCGTGGACTATGGGCGCCCATCCACCGAGGGAAAGGGTTACCACTCCCTGGAGAAAGGGATCGCCGAGGGAACCTTGTGGCGCATGGGCAAGAACGAGGCCACGCGCCTGGAGAGTGAGGCCGACCTCAAATTCGGCGATGCCGTGGTCAAAGCCGGGAAATACCGTCTTGCGGCCAAGAAAACCAAGGATGGCTGGGACCTGTTGGTTCACCCCAAGGCCGAGGGTTGGGGCACCCCGGTCCCCAAGGATGGTTATGTGGCCACGATTCCACTCAAACTGGGCGAGATCGAGGAAGAGGCCAAGCTGTTAACCATCGCCCTTGCGGAGAAGGAAGGGACCGCAACCTTCACCCTGAGCTGGGGCAAACAGACCCTATCCGCGGAATTCAAGTTGGCCGAATAGCCGGGCCAAGAACGAAAAACCTGCTTCAAGCGGGGCGCGAACCGATGGGTCGCGCCCCGCTTGCTCTTCCGGTCCGATTCTCTATATCCCTTCGGCCCGCTCGATCCGGGCGATCCGGTGAATCTGGACTGTCTGGGTCGCCGCGCCGCGGACACGGTCCTCCGGGCGCGGGATCCGCGCGGGGCCGTGCGCGGTGAACTCCACTTCCACCGTGGCCTGGTGAAGCCCATCCGGAATCGGAAAGGAGCACAGCCCCCTTCCGGCCACCGCCTCGGTGGTTCCCTCCACCGCGACCCCTTCGATCTTCGCGGAGAGCCATTGAGGAGCCTCGGGGGAGGAGAGCGGGGCGGAGACCTCGACCTGGATGGTGTCGCCGGGACCGCCGAGGCGCACCAGGCCGGTTCGGGCCATCATCCCGTTGGCTTCAATCCCAGCCAGCACCCCGATGATCCCCGACCCCCCGGTGATGTCGATCTCCGAAGGGGCTGACAGCGCTTTCGCCTCCAGACTCGCGCTTAGAGCCGGATCGAAGCGCTCGTCGTACGGTTGGACCGGGATCGGGCGCGCAAAGAAGTCCCCTGGTAGGACCCCCTGCTCGACCAGGAAGGACTGAAGCCGATCCGCCATGAGCTCGTTGCCCAGCGGGTTGCAGTGCGAGTCATAGCCGAGGGAGTGGGTGTCGGTGTAGGTGGAGTACTCGAAGATCGGGAGAGTGGTTGCCAGGGGAAGCCCGCGCTCGTCGCACAAGCCCTTGAGGCGGGTCACGATCGGTTCGGCGTTCCCTCGCAGTCCGAAGGCATAGATCAGGAGCGGGACCCCGGCTTGGTCGCAGAGGGCTTTCATCCGGTCCAGCTCGGCGGCGAACATCCCCCAGCGGCGAAGGGTTTCCGGATGGTTCCCGAGCAGAAGTGGGGGTGGGGTGGCGCAGACCTCGTTGAACTGAGTGTCGAAAAGCCCTTTGATCCGCGAGAGGAACCCCGAGGTGTCCATGCGTTTCCGCTGAATCAGCCAGAGTCCCGGAAAATCATCCATCATGAAGGGGGCATCCGGAGGCTGTGTGGGGTCCAGGGTGATCAGCCAGCCCCCCGGACCGACTGAAAGGGAATCATCCATGTCGTTTTCCACAAAGGTGTACACCACCACATCCGGGCGCAGGCTCGGGAGGTGTGTTTCCATAAGGCCGCGGATATTGCGAGCGTTGTAGGCGCTCACCCCCGCGTTGATGACATCGATGACCGTTCCCGGACTGGCCAAGGCCTGGAGCCTACTCTCCAAGACATTCGGGAAGGTCTGTTCATTGGTCACCCCGGTCCCGAATGTGACCGAGTCCCCCACACACATGATCCGAAGCGTGGAGGGGGTCTTTTCACGGATCGGGCCATCCCGAAATCCCAGTTCATTGGTGCGGAACGGGACTCCGAAGGTGACAAAGGAACTGTTGGGTTGGAGCATGTAGGTCATGTCCGGATTGGGCGCGACCTGGCAGAGCCAGACATTCTCACGTTGCGCGGGAGCCGCGGAAACCGGAACGAAAGTCAGGCCGCCCGCGAGCAGGGCCAGGATCGGAACCCGCCTCCGCCGCGTGGAACTGTTTGAGTTCATGAGCGAATAACTCCTTCTCGATTCGATGTGTGTTTCAAGTCCCAATCCGGCGTCGATCCAAGGGATCGGCGGCAGCCGCCCATTGAAGGATGGGATGGATGGGGACTATTCGGGTTGATAGGCGCGCGCGAATGGGCAGACCCAGGGTGACTCCGAGCGTCACACGGAATCGCCTCTCAACGCGCCTGATCGAGGAGGTTCAACACCGAAGGGAAAGGTCAAGAAGGAAAACGGGAACGGAGCCGCCGCGGCCGGCGGAGAGCTCCAAATCGGGACGGGCGCGCAGGGCCGTGGGGGCAAGGACCCCGGCGTGTGAGGGGGCAAGGAATGAAGGCATCCCCGCGCCGCGCACCCAGTTGCTACGATCCTTGGATCCGGTGGTTGGCGGAGTGGCCTCTCGCCCCGTGGTCTGGCAATTCACACAACACCCACAGCCCGATCCACCGAGGGGTTGTGATCCCGAGGGTGGGCAGGAGCAGGTCGGCACGGCCGCATAACCCCGGCAGCAGGGGGACACCGCTCCTTCGGCATGCGCGCCATGACAACAACAGGCAGGCTCCGCATGGGCTCCCTGGCAGCATCGCGCCAGATGCCCGGAGCAAAGACACGCGGCGGGAACTGTCCCCATGAGCAACGACAGGCAGAGCCCCCAAATAAGCCCGGAATCACGCATGGAAGTATGGTACCGAACGGGTCTGCGGGCGTCAATGAGAAGGAAGCCCCGCCCGGTCCGCCACCTCCAAACCCAGGCTCGGATCGAATCCCCTCCAGCCCCCACCGGGCGGAAAAACCTCGCCGACAGGGCCGGATCGCGCTACCCTGAGCTCCGAGATGCTCGCGCGTTTTCCCCTGTTGCATCTGCGTCTGTTGCTCTGGAGGGCGGGGCTGGTCTCGCTCGCGCGGAAGGGTCTGCTCAAGGCGATCCTCTTCGGGGTCGCCGGCGCGCTCTTTCTCGCCTTTGAGACCTATCTGTTCCACAGAATCTTCTATTTCCTTTTCCATCGCGTGGACCCCTCGCTGCACATGATTTCCCGCGCGCTTTCGCTTCACCTCCTGCAGATGATCTTCCTTGTGTTCGGGGCGATGCTGGTTTATTCCAACCTGATCACCTCGATCTCGGTGTTCCTCGCCTCCAACGACATGAAGCCGCTTCTGATCTGGCCGATACGCTCGTCGTGGCTTTATTTGCACAAATTCGTTGAAACCCTGGTTCGGTCTTCGGCGGTGCTGGCGCTGTTTGTCATGCCCGCGCTGGCGACATATGGAGCGGCTCGCGGCGTTGGCGCGGCGTACTATGTGGTGTTCCCGGTTCTTGTGGGCCTGTTCCTGATTATTCCCTCGGCGATCGCTGTTCCGGTGATGCTCCTGCTCGCGCGCGTGTTCCCAACTCGCCGTCTCCAGCAAGGCTTGATCGCCTTGGGGCTGGTGGCGACCACCCTCGGACTGTTCGCGTTTCGTCTCCTGCGAGTGGAGGACATGTTCCAGAAGGCGGGCACCGCCGACCAGTTGATTCAGTGGGCCTCCACCTTTCGCCTCCCGGATTGGCCTTGGTTGCCGAACTCCTGGCTGGTTCACGCGATCGATTCGCTGGTCGAGTCCCCCTCCTTGGAGGGGGCCGGGGAGTGGGTGGGCCGACTCGTTGTCGGTTCAATCCTCGCGGTGGTCCTATCCGTGCTCATCGGGGCCGCGCTGCTGCGAGTCACCTGGTCACGCTCCTTCGGGGTGGCGCGAAAAAACATGGCGAGCGAAACCGGGCTTCGCTTTGGGAGGTTTGTGGTTCCGGGGCTGACGCGAGGGGACTCCGCGATGATCCTCAAGGAGATCAAGGTCTTCACTCGCGACCTGTCCCGTTGGAGCCAGATCGTGATGATGATCCCGCTGGTCGGTTTCTATCTGCTCAACATGCATCTGCTGCCGTTTCGGGACCAGTTTCGGGAGATCTACTACCTCCTCAACCTCTTCATGATCGCGTTCATCCAGGCGGCCATCGGCGCGCGCTACCTCTTTCCGGCGATCAGTTGGGAAGGCCCGGCGCTGTGGCTTGTGCGGGTTTCGCCCTATTCGGTGTGGCGGCTGGTGGCGGTGAAGTTCCTGTTCCTCTCCGCGCCGCTGCTGGTGGGGACCGTGGCGCTGACCGCGCTCTCCTTCTATATCCTCGGTTTCCCCGGGGAGCTTCTCGCGCCCTCGCTGGCGATGGCGCTGGCCACCACGATCCTCTTGTCGGGGCTGGCGGTGGGCTTCGGGGCTCTGCTTCCCAAGTTTCGCTATGAGCACCACCTGGAGATCTCACTGGGACCGGGAGGAATCCTCTACATGCTCACCGCGCTGGCCTTTTCGTTCCTCTACATCTTCCTGCTGGCGCGTCCCGCGATGGAGGCGCTGGGGGACCGGGTGTGGCGGTGGGAGGTCTGGAACTTTTCCAACCTCGCGGGCCCCTCCGGCGCCCTGCAGCTGAACTGGCTCCTGCTTTCGCTTGCCGTGGCGCTGGCTGCTCTCGCGGCGGGGGCCATCAGCCTGTCGCGGCGGGAGGAATTCGATCGGTGATCCACCTTGGGGCGAACTCGCGTTACACCGCGCACTCCGTCCGCGCGGACTGCTCCATCATTTTACGGCGCGAAATGGGGGCGACATGGTCCGCGATCCACTCCCGCATCGCCTTCCCGCGCGCGGTGTCTTGGGGATAGGAGAGGAAACCGAGCTCCAAATCGAGGGCATCCGCGACCTTCAGCGCCAGAATCGGCCACACCGCCCCGAGGTCCCCGATGATCGGCAGGCTCCCGGAGAGACGCGCAAAGCCCGACATCTCCATCCGGAAGGGGACATCGAAAAGCTTGGTCTTGGGAAGTCCCTGGTTGATCGCCCCTTGGACCTCGCCACCTTTTCGCTCGGCCTCCCAGACCTTCTCCAGGTTCGGGTCGAGGTCGATGCGGATGAGACTCTTGCCCTGGAGCGAATAGGTCGGTTCGCCGTCCCAAGCCGCCCACAGCCCATGCCCGGTGTGGGTCTCAAAGGGGCCGTCATGGATTTCCTGCGCGAGGGCCACGCCCGACTCGATGATGACCTCGGATTCCTCGAGAATCCCCGCAACTCGCCTCGCTCGCTCGGTGACCGAGAGGCTGTCGCCGATCGCAAGCCCCACACGACCGCTCCCCACCAGTTGGGGAATGGTCACGATCACCGGGATTCCCCGCCTGGAACCGGCCCCGATCATGGTCCGCTCATCCGCGCCCCATCCCGCCACCTCCTCGAAGGGCTTTCCGGTCTCTCGCGCGATGGCGAGGATCTCCGTGCTGAGACGTTCCAGGTATAGCCCCATCGGATAGCCCAGGTTCCCCGCCGCTTTGATGATCTCAACCCCGGGCGCGTTTTGAAGCTTGTGGATGAGCTCCCAGTCCAGCGAGGTCTCGGAGTCAAGCTCCGCCAAGCTGGAATCCTCCAGTTGGGTGAGCTCAAAATGGCCGCCGTGGGGAAGCAGCCGCTGCTCGATTCCAAGCGTCTCCCCGGAAACCCGCTTGACCCGGTCCAGGGTCCCTCCCATCTCATGCCCCACCACCGCGGAACTGGTGGTCACCCCATCGATCACCCCCACTCGGATCAACTCCGCGATCAGGGTGGTGACCCCTTCATGCAGATTGGGGCCGCTCCCGGTGACCACCGACACTTTTCCGCCGGACCGCTTGGCCTTCACCACCCGCTCGACAGCTGTCGCGATGCGCTCACGGGTTCGGGGGCCGAAGCTGTTCTCAAGGTCCCTCAGGAGGTCTCGATCCACCGCAGGCTCGGATGGGCTAGTGGGCTTGGTCATGTTGTTCCCCTCCCTTTTCGAGGGAAGCTTAGCAGCGCGACGGAATTCCAGTAGCCCCGCAAGCATTCGCGTGACAAGCCGACTCCCCGCGCCCTTCTCATCGGCGTTGTTTCACGCCAAACTCAACGGACTGATATGGACCCAAACCGCCTTAACGCCCTTCGATTGAAAGACTCGCACAAGCGCCTCCAGGAGCTCCTGGAGACACGTCTGCTGTTTCTCGATGGCGCGATGGGGACTCAGATCATGTTGCTGCACCCCACCGATGAGGATTGGGGCGGAGCGCGCTTCGAAAACTGTTCCGAGCACCTGGCGCTCACTCGTCCCGAGTGGATCCTCCAGATCCATCGGAACTACCTCGCCGCGGGCGCGGACATGGTGGAGACCAACAGTTTCGGGTCCACCCCCACCGTGCTCGCCGAGTTCGGGATCGCCGAGCAGGCCTACGCCATCAGCAAGCGCGCCGCCGAGCTGGCCCGCCAGGCGGCGGACGAATTCAGCAGCGCCGATTGGCCGCGCTTTGTGGCCGGCTCGATGGGTCCGACCACCAAACCCCTGTCGGTGACCGGCGGCGCCACCTTTGACCAACTGGCGGACTCCTTCGGACTCCAAGCCAAGGGGCTGATCGATGGCGGAGTGGACACCCTCCTGCTGGAAACCGCGCAGGACACGCTCAACATCAAGGCGGCGATTTTCGGCTGTCATCGCGCCATGCGCGAGGCCGGCGTCCGTCTTCCGATCATGGTCTCCGCGACCATCGAGCCGATGGGAACCATGCTCGCGGGGCAGGGGGTCGAGGCGCTGCTGGCCTCGCTGGATCATGTCGATCTGCTTTCCATCGGTCTCAACTGCGCCACCGGCCCGACCTTCATGACCGATCATATCCGGACCCTTTCGATGGGGTCCGCGCGGCATGTCTCCTGTTACCCCAACGCGGGGCTGCCGGATGTGGACGGCCATTACAACGAAACCCCGGAGATGATCGCCTCGGAGCTGCGTCGCTTTGTCGAGGAGGGTTGGTTGAACATCGTGGGCGGCTGTTGCGGCACCACGCCCGAATACATCCGCGCGATCCGCGCGGAGCTCGAGCGCCTCCCGCCGCGCCGTCCGCCCCGGATTCGCCCCGCGCGTCTTTCGGGGACCGAGGTCTTGCCGCTCGATGATCCCACGGCCGGCCTCCTGATTGTCGGCGAGCGCACCAATGTGATCGGCTCACGGGCCTTCAAACGTCTCATCCGCGAGGGGGACTTCGATCAGGCCTCGGAAATCGCGCGCCGCCAGGTCCGCTCCGGCGCGCACCTCATCGACATCTGCACCGCCGACCCGGACGGAGATGAGCTTGAAAGCATGAAGCGGCTGCTCGACCTGGCGGTCAAGAAGGTTAAGGTCCCGATCATGATCGATTCCACCGATCCGGTGGTGATCGAGGAGGGGCTCAAGCGCATCCAGGGCAAGGCGATCATCAACTCGGTCAATCTGGAGGATGGCGAGGAGCGTTTCGAGCGGGTGGTCCCGCTCGCGCGAGCCTATGGCGCGGCGCTGGTTGTCGGCTGCATCGACGAAGACCCCCAGCAAGGCATGGCGGTCACGCGGCATCGAAAGCTGTCCGTCGCCGAGCGGAGTCACAACCTGCTCACCGGGAAATACGGGGTCCCCGAGGAAGACCTGGTCTTCGATCCGCTGGTGTTCCCATGCGCCACCGGCGATGCGAACTACATCGGCTCGGCCGCCGAGACCATCGAGGGAGTGCGCCTGATCCGCGAACGCTTTCCGCGCTGCGGCATCGTGCTCGGGATCAGCAATGTCTCCTTCGGACTCCCCGAGGCGGGGCGGGAGGTGCTCAACTCGGTTTTCCTCCACCGCTGCATGGAAGCGGGCCTTTCGATGGCGATTGTCAACAGCGAGAAGCTGGTTCGATTCTCTCAGATTCCGGAGGAGGAGCTGACTCTCGCGGAAGACCTGCTCTTCAATCGGACCGAGGACCCGGTGGCCGCCTTCGCCGCGCAGTTCCGCGACCGGGCCTCGCGCGCCAAGGTTCACGAGCGTCCGGAGTCGGTGGATGAGCGCCTCTCGCTGTACATCCTGGAGGGCAGCAAGGATGGCCTCATCGAGGACCTCGACCTGAAGCTCCGGGAAGCCACCCCGCTGGAGATCATCAATGGGCCGCTGATGGCCGGCATGGACGAGGTCGGGCGGCTGTTCAACGACAACCAACTCATCGTGGCCGAGGTGCTCCAGTCCGCCGAGGCGATGAAGGCCGCCGTGTCGCACCTGGAGAGGTTCATGGACAAGGCCGAGGTCGAGACGCGCGGGCGGGTGCTGCTCGCCACGGTCAAGGGGGATGTCCATGACATCGGCAAGAACCTGGTTCAGATCATCCTCTCCAACAACGGCTATCAGGTGATCGACTTGGGGATCAAGGTTCCCCCCGAGCGCCTGATCGCGGCGGTCCGGGAACACAATCCGCGCATCATCGGCCTCTCGGGCCTGCTGGTGAAAAGCGCCCAACAGATGGTGGTGACCGCGGCGGACCTCCAAGCCGCCGGAATTAGGCTCCCAATCCTGGTCGGCGGAGCGGCGCTCTCAAGGAAGTTCGCCGACACCCGCATTCAGCCCGAATATGACGAGCCGGTGCTTTACGCCAAGGATGCGATGGAGGGGCTTGATCTCGCCAATCGGATTGTGTCCGAGGAGCGCTATCCGGCCATCCGCGAACAGCGCCGAGCGGTCCGCGAGGGAATCGAAAAGGTTCATCCGGTCACCGCGCCGTCCCGTCGCAAGGCCCCGGAGGAAATCCGGCGGATCTCGCACGATTTCCCGCTGCCGATTCCTCCGGACCTCAAGCGCCATGTCCTTCAAACGGTTTCGCTGGATGAGGTTTTTCCGTATCTCAACCTCCAAATGCTCTACGGCAAGCACTTGGGGCTACGCGGGGTCGTGGAGAAGCTGATCGAGCAGGGGGATGAAACCGCGCTCAAGCTCCGCGCCCAGGTCACCTCTCTTCAGGACGAAGCCCTTGCCAACCGGTGGCTCCCGCCGCGTGGGGTGTATCAGTTCTTCCGCGCGGTGTCGGAGGGAGAGGCCCTGGTGTTGCTCGATGGCTCCGGCAAGAACGAGATCAGGCGCTTTGTGTTCCCGCGTCAGGAGTTCGGCGACAGGCTATGCCTCGCCGATTTTGTCCGTCCGGCGGAGATGGGCGAGCTCGATTCGGTCGCTCTCTTCGTGGTCTCCTGCGGGGAAGGGGTGCGCGAGCTCTATCAGGATTGGCGCGAGGGGGGGGAGTATTTGCGCAGTCACGCCATCCAGGCGCTGGCGGTGGAAACCGCCGAGGCGCTCGCGGAGTTCCTGCATGAACGGATTCGGCGGATGTGGGGAATTGTCGATCCACCCGAGCTCACCCTCAGGGATAAGCTCCGCGCGCACTACCGCGGCATCCGGGTTTCGTTCGGATACCCGGCTTGTCCGAACCTCGAGGACCAGCGTGTTCTCTGGGACCTGTTGCGGCCCGACGAGATCGGAGTGGAGCTCACCGAGGGTTGCATGATGGAGCCGGAAGCCTCGGTCAGCGCGCTGGTGTTCCATCATCCGGAGGCAAGGTATTTCTCCGTGGGCGAGGTCTTGGAGGAGGTGGGGGTGTAATGCCCCACGCCCTTTTCTCCCGCGGCCTCTCGCCGTATCAAATCGTCCTTGCCGCCTCCGCGTCCGAATCCGAGCGCTGGGCCGCCGAGGAGCTGCGCCGCGCGCTCAAGGAGATCGGCGGCATGGAGCTGCCGGTCGTGGATGACACCACCGAGAGGCGGGACAGGGAGATTGTGCTCGGTTGGAACCGGCGGGCGGCCCAATTGTTGCCCGAGGAGCCGTCTCCCGATCCCCAAGACGAATCCTTTGCCTATCGCTCCATCGGCCCCTCCCTGGTGATCTGGGGCGGCGCGGAGCGTGGAACGCTCTACGGCGTGTTCAGCTTCCTGGAGCGCGAGCTTGGCTGCCGTTTCTACACCCCTAGCGTGACTGTCCGCCCCAAGCGCGAAGCCTATGAGTTCGACAATCTGGAACACCGGGAATCTCCCGGAATCTCCGTTCGGAATGTTTTCTACTTCGAGGCCTTTGACCCTGTCTGGGCGGCGCGTAACAGGGTCAACGGCGCCATGTTCCACCGCGAGCAGATCGGGGGAGTTGAAGGTTACTGGGGAGTGCACACCTTTGAACGCTTTGTTCCACCCGAGGAGTTCTTTGAAAGCCATCCGGAATACTTCCCGGTGATCGAGGGGAAACGTTCGGCGCACCGGGCGCAACTCTGTCTCACCAACCCGGATGTGCTGCGGATTGTCGGCGAACGCCTGCTTGAGCGGATGCGCGCGGAGCCGGAGTATCTGATCTACGATGTCTCTCAGAATGACCACCGCGCCGGGACCTGCGAATGCGAGGAGTGCGCGCGCATCGCGCGCGCCGAGGGCGGCGAATCCGGGCTTTACATCGGATTCGTCAACCAGGTGGCGGAGCGCGTGGAGGCGGAGTTCCCGGACAAATATGTCGGGACCCTCGCCTATCACTTCACCCTCGACCCGCCCAAGACAGTCCGTCCTCGCGCCAATGTGGTGGTCCGTCTGTGCAGCCACGACTGCTGTTTCTCGCACCCCTTCGACTCCTGTCCGCGCAACGAGAAGTTCATGGGCTATCTGCGGGGTTGGTCGGCGATTTCTCCGCACCTCTACATCTGGGATTACGTCGTGGATTTTGATCACTATGTGATGCCCTATCCCAACTTCAAGGCGCTTCAAAGGAACATTCGGATCCTCCGGGACCACAAGGTGATCGGAATCATGGAGCAAGGCGCTTATTCCAGCCGCGGCGGGGATTTCGCGGAACTCAAGATGAACCTGTTGGCCAAGTTGCTCTGGAATCCGGACGCGGATGCCGAGCGAATCATAAGCGACTTCATGTACGGTTATTACGGTCACGCCGGGGAGCATATCCGAGCCTATTTCGACCTGGTCCAGGGCCTCGCGGGACCCGACACGCACATTCACATCCGGGTCCAGCCGACCGACTCGATGTACAGCGACTCCTTCATCCGCGAGGGCGAGCGTCTCCTCGATCTGGCCGAGGAGGCCGCCGATGGCGAGGAGTTCTTACACCGAGTCGAGCTCGCCCGCCTTCCACTCCTGTATCTGCGTCACATGCGCGACCCTCAAAAGGGGAAACAGGATGGAACCCTGGCGCGGATCCGGGAGATTGCGAGACGCGAGCGGGTCACCCATTTCGAGGAGTTTCCGAGGCGACGCTTGGCGGATTTCTACCGGGACCTTGACTAAGACTGTCTGGGAGCCCGTGCGGAAGGGCTTGCCCAGCTCGCTCGGCGCGGTTAAAAACAGGGGCCGCCAAAGGGGGCGGTTCAAGGGGGAAGACACATGAGCGCGAAGTCGCAGCCGCCGATGGTCAAGAAGATCGAGGGTCTCGCCAGGGAAGTTCAGAAGAAAGCGGTCGAACGAGAACTCCCCAGGATGGATTTCCCCATTCGCGCCTTGCTGAATGTCGAGTACGACGAGAAGAGGGGGTTTTTCCAGATCGGCGACCGGGTCAAGACACGGACCCTTTCGTTCAACACGGTTAAGACTTTTGCGCAGACCCTGCGCATGGTCAGCGAGAGCAAGAAGCTGATCCTCACCGACGACATCGCCAGCAAGCGAGAGGTTTACTATGTCGCCAAGGGGTGGGGCGCGGCCAAGTTCGATGAGCAGACCGAGTCCGACACGGTGATGGATGATGTCGAGGCCTTCTTCGGGGTCAATCGCGAGCAGCTCCGCTTCATGCCCGAGGAGAAGGGCGGCGAGGTGATGGGGCAGCTTGTGATCATCGATCAGAATCCCTCCACCGGAAAGGACATCGCCATCGACTGCATGAAGTTCGGCACCGGGGCCTACAGCATCCCGACCACGGTGGAGCACCTGCGATTCAGGACCAAGGCCAAGTTTGTCCTGGTGGTCGAAACCGCCGGGGCCTTTCAGCGCCTGGTGAAACACAATTTCGCGGAGACCGCGAACTGCATCATCATCTCAATGGGGGGAGTTCCGACTCGCGCCTGCCGACGCTTCATCCGCCGTCTTTCGGACGAGATCAAGATCCCGGTGTACGCCTTCACCGACGGCGACCCTTACGGTTACATGAACATCTACCGGACGCTTAAGGTCGGCTCCGGCAACGCCGCGCACATCAACGAGTTCTTCTGTGTCCCCAAGGCGCGCTTCCTGGGCGTGACTCCGGAGGACATCACCAAATACGATCTCGACACGCACCCCCTTAAGGATGTGGACATCAAGCGCGCCAAGGACGCCCTCAAGAACGATCCCTTCGTGCTCCGTCACAAACCCTGGCAGAAGGCGCTGGAGAAGATGATCAAGATGGGTGTGCGCGTGGAGCAGCAGGCCTTCGCCAAGCACGGGTACAATTTCGTGCTCGAGACTTATCTCCCGGAGAAACTGGCGAACACCAAGGCGTTCCTGCCGTAGGAACCCGATCAACCTTCCACGGGTTCGGGTCCGGGTTCCGGGGTTGCCTCCGGAGCTTTCGCGCCGGAGACACGCTCCGCGAGGCCCTGCACCACCACATACAGCATCGGGATGAAGAAGATTCCGACCACCGAGGCCATGAGCATGCCGCCGAAGACCGCGGAACCGATGCTCGCGCGGGCGTTGGCCCCGGCCCCATGCGCCTTCACCAGGGGAACCACGCCGAGGATAAAGGCGAAGGCGGTCATCATGATGGGGCGGAAGCGGAGCTTCGCGCCCTCCACCGCCGCCTCGAACAGGCCCATGCCCTCGCGTTCATGCTTCTCCTTGGCGAACTCGACAATCAGAATCGCGTTCTTGGCCGCCAGCCCCATAAGGGTCACAATCCCGATCTGGACATAGACATCGTTGATGAACCCGCGCAACCAGACAAAAAAGAACGCCCCGAGGACCCCAATGGGGAGTCCGAACAGGACCGAAAACGGAACCGCCCAGCTTTCATATTGCGCGGCGAGCACAAGGAACACAAAGATCAGCGCCATGCCGAAGATGATCCCTTGGGAGCCGCCCGCCTCCTTCTCCTGGTAGGCCACGCCGGACCACTGGAAGCCGTACCCCTGAGGCAGCTCCGCGGCGGAGACCGACTCCATCGCCGCGAGCGCGTCCCCGGAGGAGAACGCCGCGGCGTTCGCGCCGCTGATTTCAGCGGTTCGAAACATGTTGAACCGCTGCAAAATGTCCGGGCCGGTCATCATTTCCACGTTGCTCAACGTGGACAAGGGGACCATTGAGTCGTCCGCCGAACGCACATAAATGTCTCGGATGTTTTCCGGGGTCCGCCGGAATTCCTGCTCGGCTTGAACCATCACCTTGTAGGTCCGACCAAAGAGATTGAAATCGTTGACTTGGAGACCCCCCAAATAGATTTGGAGCCCCTCAAAGACCTGGTTGATGGGAATCCCCAGGGTCCGCGCCTTGTCGCGGTCAATGTCGAGTTTGATTTGCGGGACCGTCGTCCGGAAACCGGTGTATAGGTTGGTGACCTCGGGGCGCTGGGCGGCGGCTTGGATGAAGCGTTGAGCGGTTGCGGCCAGGTCCGCGGGCTGGGCGCCCGCGCGATCCTGCAGTTCATACTGAAATCCCCCGGCGTTTCCGAGTCCCGGAATCGGCGGAGGCGCGAACACAATGCTAACGGCCTCGGGGTAGGCGGCGAACATCCCCTTGACCTTCGCCATGATGGGCTTGATCTGCTCTTCCGGCGTGTGCCGCTCTTCCCACGGTTTGAGCATCACAATGATGGTGGCGTTGTTGGAGGTGTATGCATTGGTCAAAAGGTTGAGTCCGCCCATGGTGAGGACTTCACCCACCCCATGAATGGACTTGAGATCCTCCTCGGCGCGCCGCATCAGGGCGTCCGTGCGCTCCATCGAGGCCCCATCCGGCAGGTTAAAGGCGACGAAGAAATACCCCTGGTCCTCATCCGGAACAAACCCGGTCGGCAGCATTCCCATGAACGCCCCAGCGCCATACCAAAGCCCCGTGAGCGCGGCCAGCGCGATCAAGGTCCGCCGGGCAAGGAAGCGGACCCCGAACAGATAGCCGCTGGTGGTCTTGTCGAAGACATAGTTGAACCCGTTGAGAAACCAGCCGATGGGCCCGCGCATCCGCTTGCGCGGTCGCAGCAGTATCCGGCACAGCGCCGGAGTCAGGGTCAAGGCGACCAGGGCTGAAAGCAGGACTGAGATCGAAAGGGTGATCGCGAACTGGCGATAGAGTTGCCCGACGATGCCGCCCATGAAGGACACCGGGACAAACACCGCGCAAAGGACAAGAGCAATGGCCACCACCGGGCCGCTGACCTCTTCCATCGCCTTCTCGGTGGCCGCAAGCGGGGAAAGGCCATGCTGGATGTGATGCTCCACGGCCTCCACAACCACGATGGCGTCATCCACCACAATCCCCACCGCGAGCACAATCGCCAGCATGGTGAGGGTGTTGATCGAGAAACCGAGCGCGGCGAAGGCCGCGAAGGTTCCCACCAGCGAGACGGGAACCGCGAGCATCGGAATGAAGGTGGCGCGAAGGTTTCCCAAAAACACAAACACCACGATGAGGACCAGGATGATCGCGTCGCGCAGCGCGAGAAACACCTCGTGGATGGCGACTTTGACAAATTCGGTGGTGTCGAGGGAAACGCGATACGCCAGACCCGGAGGAAAGTTCCGGGCGGTTTCCTCGAGCAGCTTGCGGACCGCGTCCGCGGTCTGGATCGCGTTGGCGCCGGGCAGCTGATAGACGATGACGAGGGTGGAGGGGATGCCATCCTTGCGTCCGAAACTGGTGTAGCTCTTTCCCGAGAGCTCCGCGCGCGAAACATCCTTCATCCGCAAAATCGATCCGTCCGGCAACGTGCGGACAATCATGTTCTCGAATTCCTCGGCGTCGGTGAGACGGCCTTTGACATTGACCGAATACTGGAACTGAGTGCCCGCCTCGGCGGGCGGCTGGCCCACCTGTCCGGCGGCGGCCACCAGATTCTGCTCCTGGATCACATCCGCGATGTCGGAGCCGGTGATTCCGAGCTTGGCGAGCTTGTCGGGGCGAACCCAGAAGCGCATGGCGTAATCGCGCTGCCCCACGATCATCGTGGAGCCCACGCCGGAGGTTCTCGCGATGGCGTCCACCAGATTGATCGAGGCGTAATTGGACAGAAAGGTTTCGTCGTAAGTCTTGTCGGGGGAATAGAGCGAAATCACCAGGAGCATGTCGGGCGACTTCTTCTTGACCGAGATGCCCGCCGAGACCGCCTCCTTGGGCAGCTTCGGCTGCGCCTTGTTGACCCGGTTGTTGATGTCCACGTTCGCCAAGTCGAGGTTCGTGCCGACCTTGAAGGTGCATTGCAGCACGTAGCGGCCGTCGCTGGTGGACTTCGAGGACATGTAGATCATGTTCTCCGCGCCGTTGACCTCGGCCTCCACGTTGGTGGCGATGGACTGTTCGACCGTCTCGGCGTTCGCCCCGGGATAATTGATCTCCACCTCGACCGTGGGAGGAGAGATTTGCGGGTACTGCGCGATGGGCAGGACTCCGATGCTGATCCCCCCCGCAAGCAAAATAATCAGAGAGATGACAATGGCGAAAACGGGCCGATGGATGAAAAAGCGGGCCATGGCTCAGTGCCCCGCCGCCGCGCCGGACGGTTTTTCTTGGGTGATCGGCTTGTCGGACGGCGTGACCACGGCGCCGGGTCTGACCTTGAGTTGCCCTTCGACAATCACCTTTTCGCCGGGCTGGAGCCCCTCGGTCACAATATAAAGGTCCTCATGGCGCTCTCCCACCACCACGGTGCGGAAGGCGACCTTGTTGTCCGGTCCGACCACATAGACCACCTTGGCGCTCTGCTGCTCGAAGACAGCGCGTTGGGGAACGAGCACCGCGTTTTCCACGCGATCGATTGCCACGCGGACCCGGCAGAACAGTCCGGGACGGAGGAAGTTGCCCGGATTGGGAAACTCGGCGACCACGCTCAAGGTGCCGGTCTTGAGGTCCACCGCCCTTTCCGCCATCAGGAACTTGCCCTTGTGGGGGAACAACGACCCATCTCCCAGCGCCATTTCAAACTCAGGCGAAGCTTGTGCGGCTCCCCGCCTGCGCGCGAGCTGAAGGTAATCCGATTCACTGACCGCGGTGTGAACCCGGATGGGATCCAGCGCGGAAACCGTGGCGAGCAGAGTCGGCTCGCCACGCCCCACCAGGTTGCCGACATCCACCTGCGAGAGACCGATCAAGCCATCGAACGGCGCGGAGATGGTGCAGTAGCCCAGATTCAATTCCGCCTGGGTGATGTCGGCCTTGGCCATCACCACCGCCGCCGAGGCCTGCTTGATGTTGGCGTCCTCGGTCAGTTTGGCGTTGGTGAGCTGCGCCCGGCGCGTCTCCACCTCGGCGCTGGCGGCTTCGGCGCGCGCCACGGCGGTGTCCAGGTCTTGCGGGGTTTGCACCCCCTGCTTGACCAGCGCCTGGGTGCGCTCCAGCTCTTTCTGTTCACGGACATTCCGCGCTTGGGCTTGCAGCAATTCCGCCTCCGCCGCTCGGACCGAGACCTGCTGCTGGGCATAGGCGAGATCAGCCAGCGCCTTCTGGTGCTTGGCCTTCACCGACTCCAGCGTGGCCTCGAACGGCAGTCGGTCGATCCCGAACAGAACTTGCCCCTTCTTGACAAGCTTGCCCTCCTCGAAGAGCTGCTCCTCCAGGATTCCCTCGACCCTGGCGCGAAGGTCCACGGACGCGCTCGCGTCAATCCTACCCGTGAATTCGCGCACAAGCGGGACAGTCTGCCGGGTGACCTCCGCGACCACCACGGCGGGCGCGGGACCGGAAGGAGATCCGCCGGTTGTCGCTGGGGTCTTTTCCTCTTGGCACCCCGCGGTCAGAATGCCGAGAATTGCCAAAGCGCTTACTGAGAGAAACCGGACACGGCCATGGTGGGACAGCCGAATGGGCATCATTGTAGGCCCTCCAACATAGGCGAGGATGATATTCGAGGGGTTTCCCGGAAACAACCGGAAGGAGTCGTTTTCCCCGTGGAAGTCGAGAATGGTCCCTTGGGTTGCGAGGGCAAGCATGGCTAGGAGAGACAAGCATCCCATCCAAAAGGTTCGCCGCCCGATGCCTCCGCCCACCAAGGTCAAACCCAACAAGCGCAAGGAAGTGGAGCGTAGACCCTGGCGCCCCGGCGAGATCAGTCCGGAAGATTTACCCCCAACCAAGGAGTGACCCGTGACCCTGTGCCTTCGACCCATTGCAGCCGTGCTTACCCTGATGCTCCTCTCGGGAGCATGCTTCGGCAAACCCGTTGGGGAGGTTGTCCACCTCCTGAACGGCAAGGACCTCTCGAGCTTCTACACCTTCCTCACCGATTTCGGGGTGGACAGCGATCCGGACAAGGTCTTCTCGCTCGAGGAGGGAACCCTCCGGATTTCCGGGCAGCATTATGGGTATCTGGCGACCAAGGCGGAGTACTCGAACTATCGCCTCCTGGTCGAGTTCAAGTGGGGTGACAAGACTTGGGCGCCGCGTGAGAAGAACGCGCGCGACAGCGGGGTGCTGGTTCATTGTGTCGGCCCGGACAAGGTTTGGATGAAGTCGATCGAGTGCCAGATCATCGAGGGGGGAACCGGAGACATCCTGGTGGTCGAGGGCGCGGGATTGACCGTGGGAGGACAGCGCCTGGAAGGCAAGACCGCGCGCTTCGACCGTCCGGGCCGCAACCCCTGGAAGGATGAACTCGGTTTCCGTGGTCCCAATGAAATCGAAAACCCACATGGAGAGTGGAACACCATCGAACTGCTCTGCGAGGGGGGCAAGGTTCGGGTGACCGTGAACGGCCACTTGACCCTGGAGGGGGTCGACGCGACTCCGAGCGCGGGAAAGATAATCCTCCAATCCGAGGGCGCCGAGATCTTCTTCCGAAGGCTGGACCTGTACCCGCTTCCCTGAGACTGCATTCGCTGGGAAGTTGGTCCGATGGATTGTCCCGGCCAACGTGTTACAATTTGCCTTTCCAAAATGCCAATAACCATCCACGAGGAGGGAGTCCCATGAAGATTGGAATCATCACCTTCACCGATGGCCGCGAGCGAGTCGCCAAGGCCACCAAGGAAAACTGTCTCGGATTTCAAAAAAAGATCGCCGACTGGCTCACCAAGCAGAAGCATCAGGTTGTCGGTTCCAAGACAGTGGTTTGGAATTGGGAAACCGCCCGAAAGGCCTCCGAGCAGGTGGCCGGCGCCGGGGTGGATGTGTGCATCTTCAATTTCTGTGTCTGGTCCTACCCCGACCTCACCGCGCAGGTCGCGATCCGGATGAGCTGCCCGATCCTGTTCGTGGGCAACATCAATCCGGGGTTCCCCGGCTGGGTGGCGTTCTTCGCCTCGGCGGGAACCATGAAGGAACTCGGAGTCCCCTTCGGGCGCGTTCTTGGCGATGTCTCCGAAAAGCCGGTTCAGGAGGAGATCAACCGTTGGCTCCGCGAGCACAACCCGGATGTGCGCGCGCGCGGCGAGCAGGTGGCTTACGAGCTCCACGGCATGCGCTACGGCGAATTCGACGGACCCTCGATGGGGATGTACACCGGGCATGTGGATCAGAGCCAGTGGATGGAGCAGTTCGGGGTCCATGTGTACCACCGCGGCCAGCTGCACCTCTGGGAGATGGCCAAGCGGATCAAGAAAGAGCGGGTCGAGGCGGGCCTCAAATGGCTGGAGCGCTACTGCAAGGACATCAAGTACAACGGCACGACCCTCACCCCCGGAGTGGATGGGACCCTCGCGCGTCAGGTGCGGATGTATCTGGCGATGAAGGATTTCTGCAAGGAGGAGGGGATCGACTTCTGCGGACTCACCGGGCAGCTCGACATGACCGAGTGGTCCGACCTGTGCATCGCGGATGTTCAGGAGGCGCTCCTCAACGACACCGCGGACTGGGAGGAGAGCGACAAGAAGCCGATCATCTGCGCCACCGAGTGCGACTCCAACGGCGCCCTGACCATGCAGATCCTGCACATGCTCACCGGCACGCCGGCGCTCTTCGCCGATCTGCGCCACTATCACGCCGATCTCAAGATCTATGACCTGGTGAACTCCGGACAGCATGCTCCCTGGTTCGCCAAACGTTCCAAGGATTTCCGAAGGAACTGGAAAGAGGTCACCCTCTACCCCTCGGAGAGCTTCTATTTCCGAGGCGGCGGGGCCTCGGTGCATTTCTACGCCGCCCCGGCCAAGGAGGTCACCTACGCCCGGATCACCCGGGATCGCGGGCGTTTTGTGATGCACATGTTCACCGGGAGTTGGGTGGAGTATTCCTTCGCCAAGAGCGAAAAACTCGGCGCGATGACCAACTACACCTGGCCGCATGTGTGGGCCAAGTTCGATATCTCGATGCAGACCCTCGCGCAGCACTTCTCCTCGAACCACATTCACGCCGTGATCGGGAACCACATCGGGGAACTCCAGGCGGTTTGCGAGGCGCTCGACATCGACGCGGTCGTGTTGAGGTAGCCGCGTTGGCGCTTCAACGAAAATTGATTTAGACTCAGGGAGGTCGACGACGGGAGGGATTCGCATGACTGTCCAGGTCCGTTCTCATGGAAGCTTCCGCGCCGAGGACCTCCTCGCCCCCGGCATGCCGGAGAAGTTCGTCGAAATCATCGATGGAGAGTTGGTGACCATGACGCCCGCGGGGAAGTTCCACAACCGCATCGCCCATAGATTTGAGGACCTATTCGATCTCTTTTGCCGCGATCAATCTGATTTGGATTTCGGGGGCTACAATGATGGGTTCCTTCTCCAGAGGGAACCGGATGTTCTTGTTTCTCCCGACGCCTCCTTGTATCGAAGGCGACCTGAAGGCGAGGGGCCTTGGCTGGAGTTCGCCCCGGAGATCGCGGTGGAAGTCCTCTCCCCAAGCAACACGCCCGCGGAGATCGCGCACAAGACCGCGCTTTACCTTCAGGCGGGAAGCGAGCAGGTCTGGATTGTCGATCCCGAGGCGCGTTCGATCGAGTTTATCCATCGCGATGGCCGTCGGGTTCGTGTCGAGGGGGACGAGGTGGTCCGCGCCGAGGGCATCGCGGAGGGGTTGGAGATTGATTTGAGGACGATCTTCGCGAGAGTGTAAGACGAATTTTTTCGGTTGACCCTTTGCCATCCCAAGCCTAGACTGAGGCCCTCAGCAGCAGACAACACTGGCTTGGAGGTAGTGTGATGGCAAGCAATCGTGGTGTGGCGTACATCAAACCCGGGGTGGTCGAGGTCCAGAGTATCGATTTCCCCAAGCTGGCGCTGGGCGACCGCAAGTGCGAGCACGGCGTGATTCTCAAGATTGTCTCAACCAACATTTGCGGCAGCGATCAGCACATGGTCCGCGGCAGGACCACCGCCCCCGAAGGGCTGATCCTGGGGCACGAGATCACCGGCGAGGTGTTGGAGTGCGGCCGGGATGTCGAGTTCATCAAGAAGGGGGATCTGGTTTCCGTTCCGTTCAACATCGCCTGTGGGCGCTGCCGCAACTGCAAGGAGGGCAAGACCGGCATCTGCCTGAATGTGAACCCGGCGCGGCCCGGCGCGGCCTACGGGTATGTGGACATGGGCGGCTGGGTCGGCGGCCAGGCCGAGTATGTACTGGTGCCTTACGCCGACTTCAACCTGCTCAAGTTTCCGGACAAGGACCAGGCGCTGGCCAAGATCCGCGACCTCACCCTGCTCTCCGACATCTTCCCCACCGGGTATCACGGCGCGGTGACCGCGGGTGTGGGGCCCGGCTCGACCGTGTATGTCGCGGGCGCGGGTCCGGTGGGATTGGCCTGCGCGGCCTCGTGCCATCTGCTCGGCGCGGCCTGCGTGATTGTCGGCGACATGATCGATGAGCGCCTGGCGCAGGCGCGGAGTTTCGGGTGCGAAACCATCGACCTCAAGAAGAGTGCCAACCTGGCCGAACAGCTCGATCAGATCCTCGGCGTGCCGGAGGTCGATGCCGCGGTGGACTGCGTGGGTTTCGAGGCGCGCGGGCATGGCGCCAACGCGGTCAAGGAGCAACCCGCCACCGTGCTCAACTCGATCATGGAGATCACCCGCGCGGGCGGCGCGCTCGGCATTCCGGGGCTGTATGTCACCGGCGATCCGGGCGGGATCGACGACAACGCCAAGATCGGCATGCTCGGCATCCGTATCGGGCTGGGCTGGGCCAAGTCGCATTACTTCACCACCGGCCAGTGCCCGGTGATGCGCTACAATCGCGCGCTGATGAACTGCATCCTTTACGACAAGATTCAGATCGCCAAGGCCACCAATGTGACCGTGATTTCGCTCGATGACTCCCCGCAGGGGTACAAGGACTTCGACAAGGGCGCCGCCCGGAAGTTCGTGATCGACCCCCACGGCATGGTTTCCAAGGCGGCGTAAGACTTCGCTTCACTCCCCCCTCTCCCGGCGCGGGAGAGGGGGGCTTTCTCCACCCCAAGCTTGTTCCCTGTTTCCCCAGCTCTTACACTCACGCTTAGTACACACCCCCGCAGGAGAAGAACCATGCCGACAAGTCTGACAATGGCCGAGGCCAAAGCCCAGCTCGGGAAGCTCCCGGAGATTCTCGCCAGGAAGCGCAAGCACCGCTCGATCACGGTTCGCCGCGCCGGGAAACCGGTTTTGACGATCCTCCCGTACGAGGACTGGCGGGCAATCCAAGAGACTCTGCGCCTCCTTTCGATTCCCGGCATGCGGGAGTCCATCCGGAAGGGCATGAAGACCCCCATCGAGAAGTGCTCCAAAGAACCAAGCTGGTGAGAGTCCTTCACCCAAACACCACCGTCTTGTTGGCGTAGCAAAGCACATTATGCAGCAGGTGGGCGCGGACCGCGCGCGCCAGAACCTGCTTCTCCAGGTCACGCCCCTTCCGGATCAGATCATCCAGCGTGTCGCGGTGGCTCACCCGGACCACATCCTGGTCGATGATCGGCCCCTGATCCAAGTCCTCGGTCACATAGTGGCTGGTCGCCCCCACCAGTTTGACGCCGCGCTCATAGGCCTTCCGGTAAGGGTTGCTCCCGATGAACGCCGGAAGGAACGAATGATGGATGTTGATGATCCTTCTCGGAAACGCCTGCACGATCTGGGGCGAGAGGATCTGCATGTAGCGCGCCAGCACCACCAGATCAATCTCCGCCTCCCGGAGGAGCGCGATCTCCTTGGACTCCTGCGAGTGCTTGGTCTCCGGGGTGATCGGGAAATAGCGAAAGTCCATTCCATACTCACGCGCCACCATCCCATACTCCATGTGGTTGGAGATCAGCAGCGGAATCTCGGCCCGGAACTCCCCGGCCTTGTAGCGCCACAGCAGGTCCATCAGGCAATGGTCCTGCTTGGAGACAAAGATGGCGATGCGCGGAATCTGGGTGGAATAATGCAGGGTCCACTCCATCGCGAGCGGGGCGACATACTCCCCGAACTCCCGGCGGAGCTCCTCCGAGCCGAGACCGAATCCCTCCTGCTCCCATTCCACTCGCATGAAGAAGGTCCCCGCCTCGCGGTCCACATGATGGTCGGCGTGAACAATGTTGGCCCCGTGCTGATAGAGGAATTGGGCCACCTTGGCGACCAAACCCTTCTGGTCGGGGCACGACATGAGCAGGGTGGCGGTTTCCGGCGCGTTCGGGTTCATGGAGGCAATGGTAGCACCCGGAAACGTTGCTCGGACAGGCGTGTGAACCGTGTCCCCCGGGATTCCTTGTTGCGCGAGGTTAGCCCGCTTTCACTCAGTAGTGGCATGAGACGGGGAATGAGAAGTAGAATGGCCGCCGGGAGGTGGTTTTTGGAACGCATGAAGAGACATCACCGATTGACTTCGAGCGCTCGGTTCGCCCTCCTGTTCGCGACCATCCTCGCGACCGCCCAGAATGCTCCCCGGATGAGTGTTGAGATTACCCTGGAGAGCGGCATCCAAACCTACGAGATACAGCGTCTTTATCCGGATCGGGTGATCCTCCTGGACAGTGGAGGCAAGAGGGTCACCCTCACCGCCAGGGAAATCCGCAAGGCCTCAAGCAAGGAGGTGAGCGCTCGCCTGGAGGAATCGAGGGCGCTTGTCCGGGAGGCCCCCGCGGTTTCGCTCGCCGGACTTGCGGAGCTGGAGACCCGAGTGGGGAAGACCCATGCCGCGCTCGATTCGGCCCGCTTGGTCTACGGTTGGCTGATCCCCCAGACCACCCCGGCGCTCCTGGAACTGGCGGCGCTTCAGCAGACCCTCCGAGTGGTCCGGGAGGCCGCGCGCCAAGTGACCCTCGGCCTGGAGAGGATTGAGAAACCCCTCGCGCAAGGTCAGGGACCTCCCCAGAACTGGCGCAAGACCTTGGAAGGGTGCGCCCTGGAGCTTCCCAAGGTTCCGTTCACCGCGCTTGGAATTGAGCTTGGCGGTAAGATCAAGTCCGCCGAAAAACAAGCGCTCGAGGCGGAAGCGCGGCAGGCAGCCCAACCGGCGCGCCAGGATCCGCCGTCGGGAGCGGCTCCTGTTCCCACTCCGACTGAATCGGCTCCAATGCAAGCCGAAATGTCCCCCGATGTTGTCCTAGAGGCAAGCCCCGCCATCCCCCCTCGCGCCACCTCGGAGCTGACACAGGGAAACGCCGCGCTCCGTGAACGAACCCGCCAGGCGATCTGGATCTCGTTCGGCGTTGCGGCCATCGGCATCACCGGAGTGCTGGCGTTTTTCTCCCTTCGATCCAGGAGGACCGCGCCGAAGGTCAAGGGGAAACCCCTGGTCCGCCCCTTCACCCCGCCGACTCAAACCCAACCTCCGGAGGAAACTCCTGCTTCTCCCGGGCCAACCCCTCCATCCCCCCACTTTGAACCGGCCTTTCCGCAAGAGGCGTTTCATCCGGCGGCCAAGGAGCCGGAACCACTGGAACCGCCGGTGATTCTTGAGGAGGAGGTCCCTGAAGAGCCTGCCGAGACGCAAGAAGGGGTCCCATTGATCGATGAGACCCTCGCGGAGGTTCGGGAATCGATCCGAGAGGCGCCTGTTCAAGGGGCGCCAGCCGATGAGCGGCCCACGGTTGCTGCGGATTTCGAGCCACTCTTCGAGATCGGCGCGGAGGAAGAACTCCCCGAGGCCTGCGAGCCGACGGAAAGGAGCGCGCTGATCGCCTCGGAGGAGCTGGAGGCAAGACTGACCGAGGGAATGGTGATTCCGGATGTGGTCCCAACCGGGCTTGTGCGAATTGGAGGACGTCTGGGCCTTGTGGGAACCACCGAGGGTGGGAGCGCGAGCTTCATCGCGCTTCTGGACTTTGAGGCCGGCCCGGATGAGGCGCTCGCGGTGGCCGAGGTCGCGGTGGCGAAGACTTTCGGCCTGACCATTCATGACGGGGTCCTCTGGTCGGTTCATCCGGATGGATCTCGAGCCTTCGCGCGCGTGGGATGCGATTTGGAGGAGCGCTGTCATGTTCCGACACCTTTCGACTCCACACACCTGAGGGGAGGGTGGATGGATGTTTCTGGGGAACTGCTGGGGCTTTGCTGGACCGGAGATCGGATCGCATGCCGGAGATTCGCACGGTCCGGGAGCTCCGTGGGGGTCACGGGTTCCTGGGAACGTGAGATGCAGGGTGAAGCCATCCTTACCTCCCCGGTTCGCGCCGGGGAGCGGATTGCGGTCCTTGTAAGTCCGAGCGGGCTCCGGCTCCTGGATCCCCTGAGCGGGACGGCGGTTCTGGATATCCCGCTCCCGTCCATGGAAAAGCCTGTCGCCCTGGCCGGCTGGGGGGAGGTTTTGGCATCCATTGGGCTGGACTCGGAGGGTTCATGGGCCGCGCAAAGCCGGCGCTCCGGAGAGGGGCTTCCCGGACCGGACACCCATTTCGAGGCCATGGAGCATGCCCGGATCGAATCGCTTGAGGATGGATTCCTGGTGGTTTCGGACGTGGAGGCGACTTTCCTTGAGGCGGAAGACCTCTCGCCGCGCTGGAACTATCCCCTCGGCGGCAAGTCACCGGGAGCGGTGGCGGCGGGCCATGGGAAGGTCGCGCTCACGCTCGGCGGATCGGAGGGAGGCTCGCGGGTGGTCGTTCTTGGGGTGAATTCGGGAGCGGAACTCTGGGATTTTGAGTTGGACTCCGAAGGTTTCGCCTCGGTGTCGGGCCTGGCCCTTGAGGGCGAGGAGGTCCTGCTCTGGGGACTGAACCCCTCCGGCCAGGCCCTCCTCAAGCTGATTCGCTAGAGCGGATTGGGCTTGCCCTTATCGTCTCCGGAACAGACCCGACCACGCCAGCGGGGTCAGCGCGCGTCCGTTCGTGATCACCCCATCGAAACGGAACTCGCGGAGCTGGACCAGGTCAAACAACGGCGAAAGCTCGCTGCAAAGGTCATGGGCATGGACTCGCGGCGGGCCGCCATCAGCCGGTTCGGGGTCGTTGGCGTTTCCCGCGAGAGTGAGATAGTGCCCGCCGGGGGCCACCACCCGCTCCAGCGTGGTCAGAAACCCAGCGAGATCCACGCGCCGGACCACGTGATAGAGTCCCCGGTCGAAGACAAAGGGGAAGGGACCGCCCAGGTCGGGCAGAGAAAGCGCATCCGCCGTCTCAAACCGGACCGAGACCCCCTCGCGCTCCGCCTTTTCCCGCGCGCGCTCGACCGCCAGCGGAGAAAGGTCGGTCGCGGTCACCTCGAAGCCGAGCGTGGCGAGGAAGACCGCGTTGGTCCCGGTTCCGCAGCCGAGCTCCAGCACCCGTCCCAGCCCGAACCACTCCTCGGCCAGGATGCGTTGAAGTTCCCTCGAAGGCTCGCCGCTGTCCCAGGGCGTGTCGTTGGCCGCGTAGCGGCCCTCCCACCGCTCAAGTTCGCTGAGTTCTCGATTTTCCATCAGGGCTGCTCCCTTCCAAGCAAGAGACCGGCGTCGATGACCTGCCCGCCATCGTCCTGATGGGTGTGGATCGCCAATACATTCCTCCCGGTCTCCAGGGTCGCGCGGATTGTATCGGTGAGCTCGAACGCCTCGTGACGGTGATTGTAGCCGCTGAAGCGCCCGATCTCCTTCCCGTTCAAGTAAACCTCCGTGCCGTTGTCATACCACAGGAGCAGCAACGCCACATCAAAGCCGGAGCCATCGTGCCGGAACTCCCGCCGGATCCAAATGTCCTTGCCGGTCCATTCCGTGCCCCGCAGCGGACCTTCCTGACTTCCGAATCCCGGCAAGCCCTTGGGCCATTTGGAATCATCAAAGCCCGGAGCCTCCCAACCCGCGCCGGGGTCCTCCGTGGCGTAGGTCCATTCGTCGCCGGGCGCGCGCTCATGCGCCGTGGGGATAAGGGTCTTCCAGTCTCGGATGGGGGACGAGGGAGGAGCGGTGGGCGGATTAGATTCATAAGCGGCAGTCATGGTTTGAACCGCTCGCAGGCGCGCGTTGTCGAACTTCGCCTCGCGGTTGTAGGTGTAGATGCCGTTGCGCTCCTGCTCCACATCGGTGAGTTGGGTGTAACAGTAACCGAACACGTTCGGGTTCTCGAGGTTGGCGTTCACCAAGCCCTCGAAGCGGGCATGGAACTCATCCAGTGTCTTGGGGGCGTTGCCGTAGCCCCAACCCCCCTCGACATTCCAACCGATCCCGCCGAACTCGCTGACAAAGAACGGCTTCTCCAAGGTCACGCCGGAGAGGATCCCATAGCGCGCGGGAAGCGCTCGCCTGGGGTCGAAGAAAGCATCCCAGCGCGCGCGGTAACTCTCCGGGCTTTGATCATAATCGTGAGCGTCCGAAAGGTCGGCCGCCGGGCTGGTGTGGGTCCACCCGCTGGTGTCGAGCACCGGGCGCGTCGGGTCGATTTGACGGGTCAGGGCGACCACGATGTTTTGGATGCGAGCGGCCTGCTGGGAGGTCTCGTTGAACGGGCACCACCCCACAATGGCCGGGTGGTTGAAGTCACGCGAAAGGATTTCGGTCCATTCCCGAATCACCGGCTCATCGATGCGGGGATCGGAATAGTTCAGCCCCCAGTTCGGATATTCGCCCCACACCAGGTATCCCAGACGGTCCGCGTGATACAGAAATCGCGGTTCGAAGACTTTCTGATGGAGACGCGCGCCGTTGAACCCGGCCGCCATCGAGAGGCGGATGTCCCGCTCCAGAGCTTGGTCGCTCGGCGCGGTCCAGATCCCATCGGGGTAAAAGCCTTGGTCGAGCACCAGGCGTTGGAACAGCGGCTCGCCGCTCAGCAGGATCGCGCGCCCGCGGACCTCCACCTTGCGGAACCCGAAATACGAGCTGACCTCATCCAACACCTTGCCGTCCTTGAGGAGCCAAAGCTTGAGGTCATACAGGAACGGGTCCTTCGGAGACCAGGAGCGTTTGAAGGCGATGGTTCCTGTCAGCTGGGTCACTCCCCATTCGAGCGCGGTCTGGGCGCGTCCAACCGACTTCCCCTCGGCGAAGGCCTCCGCCGCGAGCTGAATCCCCGCCCAGGGGCCGTTGACGCGGACAGTCACCGAGAGGCTTCCGCTTTCGGGGTCGGTCACCACCGAGTGGTTCTCCAGATAAGTCTCCGGGACCGCCTCCAACCAGACTGTTTGCCAGATTCCCGTGGTGCGGGTGTACATGCAACCATAGCTCTCCACGCGGTCGGACTGTTTCCCGCTCGCCTGGCAGCCGGTGCGGTGATCGTCATAAACCTTCAGGACCAGCGTGTTGGACCCCGGCGCGAGGGCATGGGTGAGCTCAAAGGTGAAGGGGGTCGAGCCTCCCCGATGGGTTCCGAGCTCGCTCCCGTTCAACCAGGCGGTGGTTTCCCAATCACAGGCGCCGATGTGGAGCAGGACTCGTTTCCCGGCCCATTCGGCGGGAATCTCAAACGACTTTCGATACCAGACTTGCTTCACAAAGCCCTTGCGCTCCAGCCCGGAGAGTTTGCTTTCTCGACAGAAAGGAACCACGATCCGGTCGGGGAGGGGTTTCACCCGGAAGTCCTCTTTCTCATCATCGGTTTCGGCGAATTCCCATTCCCCATTGAGGTTGAGCCAAGCCGGGCGCATGAAGTCCGGGCGAGGATGCTCAGGTCGGGGGATCTCGGCGACGCTCGCGGTCATGAGAAGCACGGTGCTCAACAGCAGGAAGAAACTAGCACGGATCGTGTGGAAACGCATGAGAAGGCTCCTGATCTTAGAGCGGTTTACCCGATTGTGTAGCGCTTTGGAGGGCCACGCTCTGTCGTGGCCGGGCTTACGGCGACAGCGAACGCGACGGAGCGCGTCCCTCCAGCGCCGTATTCAAGCGAGAAAGGCTCTCGTTGGGCGATTGTGGAGCAGCGGGCCGGAATGAGAAGGGGGGAGGAGTCCCCAGGCTCCGCGTGCTACTCTCGCCGCATGAATGGTCCGCGCTGGCTTGGGGTCGCGGGAGTTGCCGGAGCCACCGGAGTGATCGCCGGGGCTTTCGGCGCGCATGCCCTCAAGGAAACGCTTGAGCCGGACCTGCTCGCCATCTTCGATACCGGGGCGCGCTATCACCTGATCCATGCGGTGGCGCTCCTAGGAGTTGCCTTGCTCGCCTTGCGAGATCCCGGGAACGTCTGGCTGAACCGTGCCGGCTGGGCCTTCTTACTCGGAGTCGGGGTCTTTTCTGGAAGCTTGTACCTACTCGCTCTCACTGGGGTCCGCACCTTTGGGGGGATCACCCCTTTCGGGGGAGCGGCGCTGATTTTGGGGTGGGTGATGCTTGTCCCGGCGGCGCGTGAGGCAGATTCGGATTGAACTCAAGACCGGAGAGCGGTAGTCTCGTTCCGGGTGTGGGAAAGTCGCTGCTCAAGTCAAAATAGCCAGACTTGATGCGGGGGAAAGATTGTGTTTTTCTCTCGCACGCTGGACCGGGTTGCCCCGCCCGGTGGCCACCAGCGGCAGGTGTTGGTTGGGGAGCCGCATATCCTTGAGGAGGATTCTGAAATGGGCAGGAAACAGGCTTGGTTGTTGGTGATTGCGCTCGCAATCTGTTGTTTCTGGAATGGGGGTTTGGCGCTCGCGGAGCCGGTTGCGGATATCTCGTCGGCGCCCTGGCAAGGGGGTTCGAGTTGGACGCCGAATCAACCCGCGACTTACAACTCCTCCACGCTCGCCTTGGCCGAGCCGGAGCAGAAGTTGTGGGTCGCGCAAGGTGAGGAGGCGGCTCCGGCGGTGGATGCTCAGGCCCCGCTGCACAAGGAGGTTCCAGCCGAACCGGCCGCCGAGGGTGATGGCCCCTCGGGTTTGGAGATCACGGTCCTCAACGACTGGGTCTCGAAGTACATGTTCCGTGGGTTCGACATCTATGATGACCGCGGGGCTTACCAGCCCAGCGTGGACATCGGTTTCTGGGACACCGGGATCCACTTCAACTGGTGGGCCTCGCTGGCCACCGCGGGCAGGCACAACGACACGGCCGTCGCGGGCGCGCTGACCACGGAGGATTTGGACGAGTTCGATTACACTCTTTACTACACCAACTCCTATCTCGATGGTTGCATCGACATGAGTGTCGGTGGGGTTTATTACGACATTATCGGGTACTCGAACGATGACCTCGATTTCTGGGAGGCCTTCGGAAAGGTGACCCTCTCCAAGATGCCGCTTTCCCCGCACGCGTACTTTTTCTATGACTTCCCGGTGCATGACTCGGTGGGTGGCGAAGGCTGGATGACCTGCCTGGGCGGCAGCCACGCCGTGGAGCTGGGTTGCCTGCCGCTGTGTGGTCCCGACCCGCTCGAACTGAACCTCGCGGCGGATGTCTGGTACAACGGCGGTGCGTTCGTGAACGGGGTCGACACCGGCTGGTCGCACGCGATCTTCGGCGGCAGCGTCGCCCTCCCGTTGCCCTGCGACCTCACTCTCACCCCCGGGGTTTGGTATCAGGTTTCGATGACCGACACGGTCAATCCGGATGACGAGTGGTGGACGAGCTTATCCCTGGCGTACAGCTTCTGACCTTGTCTCTCGGAGAGGGGCGGGTGTCATGCTCGCCCCTCTCCTTCGGATGCAGACTTCTCCCGCCAAATCACCTTCCTTCCTTCTTCATTCATTCCACGGATGAGACCATAATAGCCCTCCTTGGGCGCTCCGGATGATGCGCCCCGCCAGCTGGAAGGAGGGCCGCCGCCGTGCCGAAGTTTTTCCTGGGAATCGATGTCGGAACCACCGGAACCAAGACCATCCTGGTCAACGCGCGGGGCAAGGTGATCGCCTCCGCCACCGAGAACTACCCTCTACTCACCCCCAAACCCGGCTGGACCGAACAGAACCCCGAGGATTGGTGGACCGCCACTCGCAAATCCATCGCCACGGTCCTCAAGACCTCCAAGATCAAGCCCAAGGAGGTCAGGGGGATTGGGTTCTCCGGACAGATGCACGGCTCGGTGTTTCTGGACAAGAACCGCAACGTGGTCCGGCCCTGTCTGTTGTGGAACGATGGGCGAACCGCGGAGGTCTGCGAGGAGATCACCCACCGGATCGGGGAGAAGATGCTTCACCAGTGGGTGGCCAATCCGGTTCTCACCGGCTTCACCCTCCCCAAGGTGGTCTGGCTGCAACACAAGGAGCCCGCACGATTCAAGCGGGTCCGCCATATCCTGCTTCCCAAGGATTATGTCCGCATGCGCCTCACCGGCGAGGCGCTGACCGAGATCTCGGATGCCGCCGGGACCCTCATGTACGATGTCCGCGAGAGCTGCTGGAGCCGTCCGCTGCTGGAGGCGCTTTCAATCCCCTCGGAGTGGCTCCCGGAGGTGCGCGGCTCGGAGCAAATCTGCGGCGCGATCACCGAGGAGGCCTCGAAAACCACCGGGCTTGCGGTGGGGACCGCGGTGATGGGCGGCGCCGCCGATCAGCCCGCTGGAGCGGTCGGCACTGGGGTGATTCGCGAGGGGCAGGTGATGTGCTCCCTGGGGACCTCCGGGGTGGTCTTCGCGGCCACCTCGAAGCCCGAAGCCGACCCGCGGGAGAGGCTCCACACCTTCAATCACGCGGTCCCCGACACCTGGTATCTGATGGGCTGCATCCTCTCGGCGGGGGGAAGCCTCGCCTGGTATCGCAACACCTTCGCCGACACGGAGCGCGCCCTGGCGAGAAGGCTGAAGGAGGATGTCTACACCCTCCTGATGAAGCAGGCTTCCCAGGTCCCGATCGGAAGCGAGGGCCTGTTTTTCCTCCCGTACCTCACCGGCGAACGCTCGCCGCACAAGGACCCCCATGCCCGCGGCGCTTTCGTGGGGCTTTCGGTGCGGAGCACTCGGGGGCACATGGTCCGCTCGATCTTGGAGGGGGTGACCTTCGCGCTGCGGGACTGCCTGGAGGTGATCCGGGAACGAGGGGTGAAGCTGACCGAAATTCGCGCCACGGGCGGCGGGGCGCGCTCTCCGATCTGGCTGCGGATCCTCGCCGATGTCTTTCAAACCGAAATCGCGGTTCTGGCCTCCGAGGAGGGGCCGGCGCTTGGTGGCGCGATTCTAGCCTCGGTCGGCGCGGGGGAATATGCAAGTGTCGGGGAAGCCTGCGAGGCGATGATCAAGATTCGCGCCCGGGTCAGCCCCAACCGAAAGAACGCCGATCGCTACGACGAGGTCTATCGGCATTTCACCACGCTCTATCCGACCCTCAAGCGCTCCTTCCGGGGCTGTGTGGATCTCGGAGCCTGAGAAGAATCAAGCGATCCGCCCATGCCGACAGTCCGCATTCTGATCTCTGAGGACCCCTACGAGACCCGCGTCGCGGTCTTCGAGAGCGAGCAACTGGTCGAGATCTTCATTCTGCCTTCCGGACAGAAGAGCCTGATCGGCAACATCTACAAGGGGCAGGTGACCTCGGTCATCCCGGGGCTTGAAGCGGCCTTCGTGGACATCGGGATCGGCAGAAACGCCTTTCTTCATGTCCATGACTTCGCGCCCAAGCCCAATCACGCCTGGGACCTTGAGAATTCCTCGGGCGAGGAAGAGGACCTGGATGGCGAGACGGAGGTGTTGGAGCCTTCCGCGCGGCGACCCACTCGCCCGGCCCCGGAACCGATCCGGATTCGCGATTACCTCAACGAGGGGCAGTCGATCCTGGTGCAGATGGAAAAGGAGCCGCTCGGCCAGAAGGGCTGCCGGGTAACCGCGCACATCTCGCTGCCCGGACGTTTTCTGGTTTTCTTTCCGACCTCGAATCATGTGGCCATTTCGCGCCGCATCGCCGACCCGGCCGAACGGGAGCGTTTGGCCGAAATCGGCAGACGGCTGGCGGGCGAGCAGTATGGAGTCATCCTGCGCACCGCCGCCGAAGCGGCGCCGGAGGAGGACCTTGCGCGTGAGTTCGACCTGCTCCGGAGACGTTGGGAGGGGGTGGTCGCCGACTCCGAAAAGGCCTCCGCGCCCTCGCTGGTGTATGAAGAGGAGGGACTGCTCTATCAGGTGGTTCGGGATTTCTGCGTCGCCGGAACCGAGGAAATCCTGGTCGAGGGGGCGGATATTCACAAGCGAGTGAAAGGGTACATCTCCCAGATTCTTCCAAGCCTCGCCCCGCGCGTTCACCTTTACCTGGAGCTGATCCCGCTCTTCCGCGCGCGGGGCATCGACGCCGAGATCGAGCGATTGCTCCAGCGACGGGTGTGGCTCAAGAGCGGCGGGTATCTGGTGATCGATGAGGCCGAGGCGCTCACCGTGATCGATGTCAACACGGGACGGGACCTTGGCAGGGGCAGCCTGGAGGAAACCGCCTTCGCCACCAACCTGGAGGCCACCGCCGAGATCGCCCGCCAGCTTCGTCTCCGTGACATCGGCGGCATCCTGGTGGTGGATTTCATCGACATGCTTTCGCCGCTCAATCAGAAAGCGCTGCTGGACCAGTTCCGCTCGGCGCTCGCGCGGGATCGCTCGCATCCCACGCTCTTCTCCATGACCGAACTCGGCCTGGTGCAGCTCACCCGCAAGCGGGTCCGGAAATCGGTTCCCAAGAGCCTTTCGCGCCTCTGCCCCTACTGCAAGGGGGAGGGAATCATCCTTTCGGAAGAGACCATGGTCACCCGGATCATGCGCCGTCTTGAGGAACTCATCCTGGAGGACCCGCGGGACAACATCACCTTGCATGTCCACCCCGCACTCGCCGAGGAGATCAACTCCAACCGCTCGGATCGTTTGGAGGCGCTGGCGCGGAAGTTGGACGCTCGTGTCCGAGTGGTCGCCAAACCGGGGCTTCATCTGAACGACATCGAAGAGTCCTTTGAGGAGGAATGATTCCCATGAAGCCTCTCCGCTGTTTAGCGGTGATTCTCTGGTCTGGCGCGACACTGGCCTCGGCGGCGCCGTTCCGGATGGCGTTCCTGGAGGAGAGCGATCTGTGCGAGGCGCGCGGAGTCCGCTTGGCCGCGCATGGCTTTGTGCGCGAGGCCGGCCGGGTGCTGCTCCCATCCGACCCTTCGCGCCCCAGCTTGTGGTTCGCGCCGGTCGCGGCCATCCCTTCCGAAGAGGGGGTTCGCCTTTATTACCAACGAATCGACAAGACCCTCGAACCTTATGCCGATCAGCGCGCGCTGTGTGTGGGGATCCTCAAGCCCGACTTCGAATTCGCGCTTCCCGATCTCTCCCTCTATTCGCATTCGTGGGGCGGGCCTGGGAACACGGTCCTCCAGCGTTCTCCTCACAAGCCCACCTGGGGCGGCTTCAATGTGTTCCAGATTCTCCAGGAGGGGCCGGTTCTCTATCGCATGCTCTACTGGGATCAGCCCGAGCAGGGGGAGGCGGGAGGGATGGTCGCCGACTCCACGGATGGGCTTTCCTGGAGGAAGCGGGATGAAACGCGCGCCGTGTTCACCGAGCACAACGATGCTTTCTCCTTGGTCTACTCTCAGGAACTCAAGGAATACCTCCTTTATCAGACCTTCCTGGAGGATTGGCCGGACAAGCCGGTGGAGGACAACTTGCCCAAGTGGCGCCGCGCGATCTCGATCCGCCACAGCAAGGATCTGGTGACCTGGAGCGCACAGGAGCCCATTCTGGTCCCGGATGCCCAGGATGCTCCCACCTGCGAGTTTTATCTGATGAAGGTGTTCCCCTTCGCGGGCCATTATCTGGGGCTCTTGATGAAGTATTACGGCGATCCCCTGAACCCGAAGAAGCACAGCGCTCTCTATCGGTACGAGCTGGTGGTGAGCCGAGATGGGCTTGCTTGGCAACGGCCCTACAGGGAAACCGATGCCGGAACCTGGACCTACGCGGACCCGTTTGATTACCAGGGAAAGACCTGGGTGGCGGCCTACGACAAGGCGGGGCTGTGCGTTTTCCCAATCCGGAGCGGGGGATATGTGTCCTGCGGGGCCCACGATGCCGGAAGCTTTCTGACCCATCCGTTTACTGTCCCTTCGGGAACGCTGCGTCTCAACGCCGAGTGCCAAGAGGGATCGATTGAGATCGAGGTGGTGGATGCCCGGGGCCTTCCGCTCCCCGGCCTTGAGGGAATTCGCGCCGCGCTATCGGGCGCGGATGGGATCGATCTGCCGGTGGCTTGGAAGGGCGGGGGCTCGCCCCCGCCGGGTCAAGAGGTTCGGCTGCGGCTGACCCTTAAAAACGCGCGGGTCTACTCGCTGCATGCGGGGGAGTGAGCGATCCGTTCCGAGTCCATGCCTCGGCGTGCCAGTCGCCACCGTAAGGTTGAACCCCCAACCCTCACACCTTCGGCAAGGTGATCTCAACCTGTCCCTGATACTTCCCTTTGCGGTCGCCGTAGGAAACCTCGCACAGACCATCGGCGGAAAGGAAAATCACCTGCGCGATCCCCTCGTTGGCGTAGATCTTCGCGGGCAGCGTGGTGGTGTTGCTGATCTCCAGGGTGGCCGTGCCCTCCCACTCCGGCTCGAACGGGGTCACGTTGGTGATGATCCCGCAGCGGGCGTAGGTGGACTTGCCCACACAGATGGTGATCACATCGCGCGGGATCCGGAAGTACTCGACAGTCTTGGCGAGCGCGAAGGAGTTCGGCGGGATGATTGCGATGTCTCCCTTGAAGCGCACCATCGAGCGCTCATCCACCTGCTTGGGATCCACCAGGCTGTTGTTGACATTGGTGAAGATCAGGAACTCATCGCTCACACGGATGTCGTAGCCGTAGGAGGACAGCCCGTAGCTGATGACGTTGTTCCTTTCGAGTCGGTCCACAAACGGCTCGATCATGCGATGTTCGAGCGCCATTTTGCGAATCCAGTGATCGGGTTTCGCGCCCATCGGAAAAGCCCCCTCTGCTTGATAAGGAAAGACGACAAAACGGGCGGCGCGTGTCCCGCGCCGCCCGGCGTAATAGTCCCGAAAACCGCGCCCAAATCAAGGGCTTACCCCGCCAGCATCTCGAAACGCTTGGAGACATCCGCCCAGTTGATGATCTTGGGGAAGGCGTCCACATACGCCGCGCGATTGTTTTGATACTTGAGGTAGTAAGCGTGCTCCCAGACATCGATGCCGAGCAGCGGCACGGTGGCCCACTGAGTGAGCATCTGCTGGTTCTGGGCTTGGAGAATATTGAGGCGCCCGGAGGCGATGGAGTAGGTGAGCAACCCCCAGCCGGAGCCTTCCACCGCCTTGGAAGCGGCCTTCAGATGCGCCAGCATCGAGTCAAGCCCGCCGAAATCCCGTTCAATTGCCGCCGCGAGCTTGGCGCTCGGCTCCCCGCCCTGCCCCGGCGCCGCCATCGAGGCCCAGAAGATGCAATGCAGAGCATGCCCGCCGCCATGGAAGGCAACCTGACGGGAAAGCGCTTGGATATTCCCGAAGTCCCCCGACTTACGCGCCTTGGCCAGGTCATCGTTGGCCTTGATCAGGCCCTTGACATAAGCGTCATGGTGCTTGTCGTGGTGGAGCTTCATGGTTCGTTCGTCGATAACCTCCTCCAGCGCGTTGTACTCGTAGGGCAGCGGAGGGAGGACATAGTTCCCCTCGGCGTCCACCGCGCCCGGAACCACCGCTCTCATCAGCTCGCTGTGGGGCGGATGCCCGGCGCCGCCCTCCTCGGCGGTGGCGGGTCGGGCCAAGGCTCCGATGGCAAGTCCGGCGGCCAGGGCGCTCGCCGTTCCGGTGGACAGGAATTCGCGTCGGGACTGCTCAGTCATGGTGTTGCTCCTTTCGTGCGATCAGGAAGGTGAGGAAACCACAAAGACTCGAAACACAATAAGACAACGGCGGATCGGGCCGAAAGTCGCGGGCGAAATCGGCCTTTGAAGCGCACAAATCATATCGAGGGGGAAGCTTGGGTGCAACAGGCAGGGGGGGATTGACCTGCCGGCTTGTTCCGTGTTTCCTCGGACAGCACCTTCAGCAGGCTTTCGATCTTCTTGTAGCCATCCAATCATTGGGGGGCTCGATCCCTCAGGGGCTTGGGATTTGTCCGGGCCAGTCATTCCCGTTCCCTGTCCGCGCCACATATGGAGACTCGTGCCTCTGACAGGTGGCCCGCCTGCGCTTGAGCCTTCCCCGGGTGTTGCGGAGAACCTGGGAAGCAGCCTTCGGCAACGACCCCTGCTGGAATAGGGTGCTCGCCTCTAGGAGGTATCGCCCCTGGTCTTCGGGAAGGCGTGGCCGATAACGCAGAAACACACCCCTAGGCTGCCTTATCGTATAGATACCGTATGATGGACGGCTCATTACCCCTCCCTGAAGACTACAGGGTCGCCTTCCGGGGAATGGGTGAGCTTCACGCCTCGAAAAACTGGCGTTAGGCCATGGAGCTACAGGAACTTGCGGAACCGTTGCGGGCATGGCCTTGCCTCTTCCAGTGGGAAATGGCCCATGGGTTCCTACCCGTCGCGGTGCATCTAGCGGTTGGCTGGACAACCAGGCGAATACGAGACTCTTTCAACCGCCAAACCAAGTTCACGCCCGGCCGAGTCCCACCACGATCCCTCCGTGGTCAACCGCACCTCCACCGCCTCGATGTCCGCTGAATGGTGGAACGGGACTTCAAATTCCGCTGAGCGTGGGCCTGGGCCAGGAGTTTCCAGAATTCCCACTTCAATTTCGTTGACCTGCAATCTCGCCCTGAGGGCTTGGTTGGGTTGATATGTGGGCTGGAAATAGTCAATTCGAATCTTCTTGCCATCGGAGCGCGGGGGGGGAAGGAATACCGATGCGGAACGAGTCGTATACCTCACGGGGCGCCCCTCAGCCCATTCGGAGGCACGGAACCCTTTGATTTGTATCTCCGGAAAGGGGAGCTTCACTAACTCCGCCGGTGCCATTAGCTTGCCAATCGGGAACATTCGGCGTAACGCAGAGTTCAGTTCTGCTCGATACTTGTCGGGGAAGAACAGCCACTCCGGTTTAAGGAAGCGTTTTCGGCCTGGATCGAGCTGGCGATTCCGCCGCCACGGGTGCGCCTTACGCCGGAGTTTGAAATTGCCGATGCAATTCATCCACAGCAATCGATGGAGCGGGACATCCCATGGCCCATCGGGAAACTGATTTGGCCCGGAGTAGCGATATCCCTTTCCGCGATTCCCACGTGAACCCAACGCGATCCGTAGTCCTCCATGCCAACCGGTAAAACCCTGAAGCTTTAGATGACCGGCACGAAAACCTCTGAGGTAATCCAGGATTCGTGGCATTCGTTCATGGAGACCTTCCTCGTAATCTATCGACCACTCCACATCGGTCCAGGGGTCCAAGTCTAGTATCGAGGCGGTTGGCTCCCCTGCTGCGGCCCAGGTTCCCCCCGGCCTCATCACGCGCCCAACCTCAGAAATGGCCTCCACAAGCGGTTCGATGTGGTGGAGAACTGAGCGGGAATAAACCAATCCGATTGTCCCGCTCTGGAATGGCAGATTGCTCAGATCCGCGACTACCCGGAGGAATCGAATCTCTTCCTTTTTGAAATGGTCATGCTCCTCAAAATAGCTTGCATGAAACCGGCTCAAATCACGCAATTCCAAGCGGTTTCTGGGGGCCAACAACTCCAGTGGATTCAGGTCGACGGCTATCACCGAGTATCCCATGTCCGACAATTTCTTGGCGTGGGTGCAGGAACCTGCCCCCGGCTCCAACAGGATCTCGCCCTTAGTGGATGGCAATGTAGCGATGGCCTGATCGCTCATTGCAGTTGTGGCATCCATGAAACCTTGCAGGCAAGGAACGAGGACTTCCCTCCGGTCTCTCTCGATTCGGTCGGTTAGGGCCTTTACCGCAAGGTCCTGTAAAGCCAGGACTTCGTGTAACGCCCAGAACCAAGTTGAATCAGCGTAGAAAAGTCCCAGTACGCCATCGTGGTGGAGATACGCTTCGCGACAGGTGAGGCAAGAAAACTCTTCTGTTTCCTTGGGAATCGCATGAAGCCCCAGTGAGGTCCCGCAGCGAGGGCAACACAGCACAGAAAGAAACCGGTTGAGGTCGTCGTTCAATCTGTTCACCTCATCCCACAACTCCGCATTCCTCCTGACATCGGGGAGGCGATTTTTTCGGCCCACCACGCGTCAACACAAGTCACCGGCAAATTCCAAGCCGTTAGCAGCCACGATACAGTACCCGTTCACTCACAGTCTAGCTCACGGCAGCCAGCTGGCGCTTTCCCGCTGCGAGCAGGAGAAGGAATGGGGGAGAAATAGGGATTGCCAATTCATTCGGATGAGTATAGATTGCCTTGAAAGCAAAGGAGGAGGAATGTCATGACCTCGGTCAACCCTGTCCAGGCATCCGCTCAGCTGGTTTCCCAGCTCCTCGCCTCCCTGGTCTCGCAGACCCTGGAGCAAGCCACCGACTTGGCCCTGCTGAACCTCCAGATCGCGGCAAGCGGCGGAGCCGGCGCGAACCCCGAGGGGGTCGGCGAGCTCCTTGATGTGATCGCCTGAGAGGCCCTCCTTTTTCCCGCTTTCTTCTTCCCGACACCCCTCCTACACTGGAACCGGCCCATGCCTCAAGGGACATGGCCGCACGGTTTCCCCAGGAGGTGCTCAAGTGTCCGACCTTTCCCGACGTGAATTCCTGATTGGTTCAAGCGCCACTTTGGCGGCGACTGTCTGGAGCAGGGAGGCGGCATCCGACCCGACCCGACGGCTCCGTCACGCGATCATCGGCGTGGGCGGGCAAGGGACCAACCATGCCAAGACCCTGTCGAAGATGACCGACCTCTGCGAGATTGTGGCCATCGCGGATGTGGATCCCGAGCGCCGGGAGAGGGCCGCGAAGGTCCTTTCCGAGCGCGCTCCCATCCAGGTGTATGAGGATTTCCGGAAACTCCTCGAAGATCCTTCCATCGATTCGGTGACCGTGGCCACACCCGACCACTGGCATACCCCGGTGGCGCTTCATGCCCTTCAGGCCCGGAAGCATGTGTATGTCGAAAAACCGTGCAGCCACAATGCGCGCGAGGCGCTCCTCTTAGCCGAAGCCGCCAAGAAGACCGGCAAGTGTGTTCAGCATGGAACCCAAGGCCGAAGTGGAAAGGGTTTCATCGACGGGGTGAAATTCCTGCGCGAGGGTGGGATCGGCAAGGTCCGCCTCGCCAAGGCGATCAACCACCAGTTCCGCGAGCCCATCGGGCGCGAACCGGACTCCGATCCCCCGCCGGGGGTGAACTACGACCTTTGGCTCGGCCCGGCTCCCAAGCGCCCGTTCTCGAAGAACCGCTGGCACTATAACTGGCATTGGTGGTGGGACACCGGCACAGGGGACATTGGGAATGATGGAGTTCATCAGGTCGATCAGGCGCGCTGGGGTCTGGGGGTGGGGCTCCCGAAGGCGGTCACCGCCAGCGGGGGGCAGCTGTTCTATGACGATGACCACGAAACTCCCGACACGCAGATCGTGACTTACGAATACGATGACTGCTATCTGGTCTACGAGATGCGCTTGTGGACCGATTACCCGCTGGAGGGTCATGACAACGGGGTGATCTTCTATGGGGATGGTGGGATTGTGGAGTTCGGCCGTAAGGGGTGCATTGTGACCCGGATCGGGAAAGAGCCGGAGCCGCTTGGCGGCGGCTCGGACTTCACCGAGAACATTCGGAATTTCTTGGTTTGCGCACGTGACAACAACCCGGCGGGGTTGAATGCCCCGATTTCGGAAGGCGCGCTTTCAACAATCCTTTCGCATCTTGGGAACATCGGGGTCCGAGTGGGCCGCCGTCTGCGCCTCGATCCGGAAACCTGCCGGATCCTGGATGACCCAGAAGCGGACTCGATGCTCGGACGGACCTACCGGGAGGGGTATGAGCTGCCGGTGGTGTGAGGGAGAGATCATCTCAAATCGAAGAGTCGGGGGGCATGGAGACTTGAGGGTGTATGCCGACACATCGGTCCTCGGAGGAGTCTGGGATATCGAGTTTGATGCTGCCAGCCAGAGGTTCTTGGACCTCTGCAGAGCAGGGGTCTTTTCGCTTGTGGTCTCGACTTCTGTGCGAGATGAGTTAGATGCCGCGCCGAGCAGAGTCAAAGATGTTTGGAAAGGCATCATGCCCTACGTGGAACTGGTTTCCGTTACACCGGAGGCCACCAACCTTCAGCGTGCTTACCTGAATGCAGGGGTGGTAACCCCGAAATGTGATTTAGACGCCCTCCACGTTGCGATTGCAACTGTCTCCAAGTGCGATATAACCGTCAGCTGGAATTTCAGGCACATCGTGAATTACCGCAGGATTCCGATGTACAACAGGGTGAACCTTGCCAGCGGCTACAAAGCAATTGGGATATACTCACCGTTGGAGGTGATCGGTGATGAAGGATAAAGTTTTCGATTGTGTCGAGATGATGCACGAGGGACAGAGGAGATTGAAGGAGCGCTTGGAGCCGTTATCAGAGCAAGAACGGTTGGAGTTCTGGCGACGGCGGAACGAAGAGGCCAAACGCGAGCAGGAGGAACTGCTCAGGAAACCATGCCGTCAAGGGTGAGGTGGAAGAGCGAGCCAGGTCTATTGGCTCGCTCTTGCCTATGAGCTGCCCACACGGAATGGATCTTCCATGCTCCTCATTCCGGAACGTCGGTTTTCCCCAATGGAATCCAGGCGAAACATGTGAACCTTCCTGGTTCTTCAATCTTCAGCACGATATCAAGGTCTCCGTCTCCATCGACATCATGAAAGGCGCCCTTGGACCAAGCGGGGACACCACCGATGGACCGCCTCTTGAAAACCCTGCCGTCGTTGTTCCCGTAAAAAATGCGCATGACTGTGTCGCCGGGATCGCAGCACCAGGCATCAGCTATCCCATCGCGGTCGATGTCTTTACGACATACAAGGACCTCCGTCTTGTATGGCATTCCATCTATTTCGATGGTTCGAACCTCAGGCGTGGCTCGCTCCTCAATCAAATGGTCAATGTCAGACAGATCGATCCCTGACACCTCAAGCGGGAAAGTGGTTCCACCGACCAATCTGTCTTCAAGAGCCCGAGGAGACTCTCTCACGAGGAGGAAAGCGATTGCGCCAATGATCGCGGGAGAACAGCCGCCTACGATTGCCACAGCCATGAGAAGACTAAACAGAAATGGGGATTCCCCCGCTAGCCTCTTGTAGAGTGAAGGTTTGGACGAGGTCATACGCACCCTAATCCTACATCACATTGGGAGATGCCCCAACCGAATTGGGAACCATGTACCGTGCCTGACCGGCCAGCCAAAGAATCCGACTTGAAATCCAAGGAGAATCGAGCTAAGCTGTCGATAATGAAAGAGTGGGGTAGGCGGGGATCGAACCCGCAAGGCGTGGGCATCACGCCACCCGATTCCAGGTCGGGCGTGTTTGCCAGTTTCACCACTACCCCGTGTAGTCTAGGGTGGGCGTTCCGATGATTTACTGTTTGCCGCAGGTCTCATCGGAACGCCCCTTTGGGTATCGGTCGCCTAGCCAACCATCCTCATCTTCTCACGATGTTCCTCCTTCCGCTGTGCGGTACAAATTGTCACCCCCCATGCTTATCAAACCCGCATCCTTCAATCGCCACAGCTCAGAAGAAATGACTTGCCGCAATGGGGTTTTCCCAGAAGCCTTAAACCCTCTCGATTCAACTGCCTCGAAGATTTCCTCTCGCTTCAAACCGTTGCGCGAAGAACCAACGACACTCAAAATAGTCTCCCGAAGTCCGGTGTGCGACCCTTTGCCCTTACGCCTGAGTCGCGCGCGCGGGGTGGTTGTCTGGATCGATTGGGGTTCCGAACGCGAGTCGCTGATTTCGGCAAGCAGGCGTGAGAGAACGCGCTCCTCCTCCTGCCCCTCGGCAATTTTCTTCTTGGCCTTCGAAATCTGGGCGTTTAGGAGGCGGATAGTTTCTGAATGCATTTCCATTTCCCCTTCGCCCGGGATGGGCTTAGGCTTAGTAAAGCCGATCACTAAGCCTAAGTCAAGGGGCTTTCCTTGCGAGGCTTAGATTTGGGTTCTGGAAAAAAACCCGTGCATGCAGTGCTTAAGAGACCATCGGGTCCAAAGGCGGAAGCTGTTAAAATCGAAGGCGATTGGGAATCCGCAATGGCGGAGGCATTGAAGGCCAAGCGCCCTAAAGGGGGCTGGCCCGACAAGCCACCAAAGGCGAAGGCGAAGAGGAAAAAGGCCTAGAGGCTAAATGCTCAGCTGGCTGAGAGTGCGGAGATCTGCGGGGGTTGCGTAGAGTATATACTCCCGTCGAGAATTCCTGCAAAAAGGTGTAGGATAGTCTTGGGAAATGGACTGTGTCGTGAGGTGGTCCCATGAAGAAGCGACAGGCGCCAACAACGGAACGATTGACAAAGGACACTCTGACCTTGGCGTTGGAGGGGGAAATTCCTCTTCAGGCTTTCTCCGAGGCGGTAAGAAACCTCTCCCTAATGATTGAATCCCTGACCCAGGAAATCTCCAGCCCTGATTCGGTGGACTGGATCATTCAGGACTTGAGCGCGGGGAGCGCGACGGCCACGATCCGGGGGCTCCCTCGCACCAAAGCGGGAAAAAGGACTATTGGAAAGGTTATCGCGGGGTACGAGGAGGTTGCCACATGTCTCCAGGAAGGGAGAAAGATCCCTTTCAGCGAAAGTGTAAGCGCCCCCGCGTTGGCCATCAGCGGCATCCTTAACGGAAAGGTGAAATCGGTTCGGTTTGAGACTTCGGATTTTGATGCGCAAGTGGAAAAGCCGGTTGCTACCACGCCATCCGGCTTGGTGGAAGGGGGGCTGCCTCCCAAGTCTTTCGTCAAAGTCCATGGGGCCATTCGAGGTCGGATTCAGAGCATTTCGAACCGTGGCTCGCTCCGCTTCACCCTTTACGATATGAACGATGACCATGCGATCGGTTGCTACCTTAAACCGGGAAGCGAGGATCTCCTCCGCGCGTCTTGGGGCAAGGTCGCCGTCGTCCATGGTGTCATTCGCCGGGACACTCGCACGGGGAAAGCGTTCAGCGTGCGCGAAATCACTTCACTCAAGACTCAAAGGGAAAGAACTCCCGGAGCATGGCGTGGAATTGTTGGGATAGCTCCAGCCAAGATTTCCGGCGCAAGTTCTGAAACAGCGGTGAGGATTGGCAGAGATGCCGGGTGAATCCGGAAGAAGGCGGATCTATTGGGACAGTTGCCTCTTCATCGATCTTCTTGAGAACACTGTGGAAAGAGGAAGGATCCTCGAGACCCTCCTGGAGGATTGTGAGAACGGGAAGTTTGAGATATTCACGTCTGTCGTGACCATTGCCGAAGTCGCGTATGCAAAACAAGAAAAGGACAAAGGAAGACTGGACGCTCAGATAGCGAGGCGGATTCAGAGATTTTGGCATGTTGAATCTCCGGTCAAGCTCGTTGAGGTTCATTCAGGGATAGCTTCAGAAGCGCAATCGTTGATCCGCAAATGCCTCTCCGCGAAGAAGAAACTGACCCCAATGGACGCGCTCCATTTGGCAACGGCAAGGAGCGTGGATGTTGAGGAGATTCACACCTTTGACAATCAACTGGAGAGTCTCAGCAGGGTTTTGGGAATTCGGATCGTGCCTCCAAGCCCAAGCAAGTTGCTCTTTGAGGATTCATAGGGGCCCGTGTGAATATCAGAAATGTCCCTTTCCCGCTTGCCCCTTGCACCTCCCATCCATACACTCCCCCTCCAGGTCGAGTTGACGCCATGCCCATCGCCAAATCCATGCGCACCATCGTTTTCATACTCACCTCTCTCCTGTTGAGCGCTTCCCCCGCCTTCCCCTGCGCGGTGTGTTTCGGGGCCAAGGGGTCGAGACAGGTGGAGGGCATGAACGCCGCGATCTTTGTCATGCTGGGGGTGCTCCTTGTGGTGCTCCTGGCCTTTGCGGCGTTCGCGGCGGTCTTGGGCTATCGCTCCGCGCGCCGGTTCGAGGACGCCGAGGAACCGCTCGCATGAGGGAACTTCTCGGCCTTCCGATCCTCGCCTCCGAGCAGGGCGCGAGGATCGATCTCACCCTTGCCCTCATCCATGCCCTGATGGCGGCGCTGTTCCTCGGCTGGGCGGCCTTTTATCTCTACTGCCTCTACCGCTATCGGCGCTCGCGCAACCCCATTCCCAACACAATGGGCGCCCGGAGTCACCTCTCCACGTACGCCGAGTTTGCCGTGGCGGCGGTGATGGCCACGATCCTGATTGGGTTCTCGATCCCGATCTGGTCGCAGCGGGTGGAGGATTTCCCGGATGAGAAGGACGCCACCGTGGTGCATGTGATCGCCAAACAGTTCGCCTGGATCTGCCACTATGCCGGACCGGATGGGCAGTTCGGCGCGCGCGACCCCTCCTTGATCGACGCCGCCAACACCATCGGCCTGGACCGGGGCGGCGCGGGCAAGGATGACGTGGTGATCGAGCAGCTCCACCTCCCGGTCGGCAAACCCGCGATCCTCAAACTCACCAGCATGGATGTGATCCACTGCCTCTACCTTCCGGAGATGCGGGTCAAGCAGGATGTCATCCCAGGCTCCGAAATCCCCATCTGGTTCACCCCCGCGCTGACCACCGAGGAGTTTCGCGCTCGCAAACAGGCCGAGGGGCTATCGGAGGGAACCGATCCGGCGATGGTCAATTTCCAGATCGCCTGCGCACAGCTCTGCGGGGTCGCGCACTACAGCATGGTCCGCACCCTGGTGGTTCACACCCCCGAAGGCTATGAGGACTGGATGCGTAAGGAGCAGGAGTTTCTCGCGGCGGAGGCGGCCGCCGGGGAGTATGAGTTCGAGGAGGAGACGCCATGACCGAGATCGTGGCCAACCAGGACACCAGCCTGCGCTGGGAACGTCGCTGGGCGCTCCCCTTTGGAGGGCTGGTCTTGGCACTGTTTCTTGCCCTGACACTCACCCAATTCCTTCTGGCGCATCCGAGAGCGACTGATTCCCTGAAGCCGCTCCCGGCGCTCGGCGCGGTTCCGGATGCGCGACTCACCGATGCTCATGGCAACCCCTTTTCGCCCGGAGACTTGAAGGGTCGGGTGTGGGTGGCCACTCTCTTTTTCACCCACTGCGATGGAACCTGCCCGATGATGGCGAGCCAGATGGCGGGCCTCCAGAAGACCATTGAGGGGACCGAGGCCGCCCTGGTCTCGATCTCGGTCGATCCCGCGCGGGACACGGTCGAACGGCTCAAGTGGTACTCCGACATGGTCGGGGCGAAACCCGGAGTGTGGCACTTTGTCACCGGCGCCACAAAGACCGTGATCGACTTGGCGGAAAACCATTTCAAACTCGGAACGGGCCTCCGCAGGGAAGCCCCGAAGGCGGCTGATGAGGCTCCAGCGGCCCAGGCGCCTTCAGGCGAGATCTGGGAATTCGAGGATGAGCAACCGGCCCCCGCCTCGCGCCAGGATGAAATTCCTCACAGCACCCGCTTCGCACTGGTTGACGGACAGGGTACTATCCGCGGCTACTATGATGGGTTGGAGGAGTCCGGAGTCGCCCATCTGCGAGAGGATATCGCCAAACTCTTGAAGGAACAGAAACCGTGAAACCCACCCGCGCCTTCACCCTGATCGAACTCCTGATCGTTATCGCCATCATCCTGATCCTGATCGCCATCGCGCTCCCCAATTTCCTCGAGGCTCAGGTCCGCGCCAAGGTCACTCGTGTCCGGGGAGACATGCGCACTCTCGCCCTGGCCGTGGAGGCTTACGGCATCGACCATTACAACAACTCGCCGGACGCGCGCGGAAACAACCAGACCTATCCCCCCAGCCCGATCGCGCAGGCCTTTGGGGATCCCACCGCCATCGCCGAAACCTGGCGCGTCACCACTCCGATCCAATACATCCGCGACATTCCCTCGGACACCTTTGTCCCGCCGCCGGGCGACCCGACCCAGGGCGGCCCCTTTGGAGTCGATGGGGCGTACCTCCACTATCTGAACGACGCCTTGCTCGGCGAGGTTTGGATCATCTTCAGCTATGGTCCCGACACCGACCGGGAACCGGGCGACCTCAAGTATTCCCCCACCAACGGGACCATCAGCGATGGCGACCTCTATCAGGTCGGCGCGCCTCAACACACACCCTGAAGGAGTCCGATTCATGACGTTTCGGTTTTCCTCGCCCGCTCCGGCCCTATTGGCCAACTTCGGCGCGCTTTGCCTTTGTTTTTGGGGTTCCGCCTGGGGGCAGGACTCCCCGCCCAAGACCGGGCTGGAGGCGATCACGGTCCCCGAGGGTTTTGTGGTGGAAAAGGTCGCCGGGAACGATCTCACCGAATACCCGATGGTGGTGACCTTCGATGATCACGGGCGGTTGTATATCGCGGAGTCCTCCGGCCTCAATGTCTCCGGGCTTGAGATGAGCGCCAACCCCAAGTGCCGGATTCGGGTGCTTGAGGACAGCGATGGGGATGGCGTGTTCGACAAGAGCCAGGTGTTCGCCGACAAGCTCACCCTTCCGATGGGTCTGCTGTGGCGCGAGGGAAGCCTGTATGTCGCTTCCCCACCCGATTTCCTCCGTTTTGACGACACCGATGGGGATGGGGTCGCGGACCGGGAGCATGTGGTCCTGACCCGCTGGAATGTGCTGAACACCGCCAGCCTGCATGGTCCCTATTTCGGCCCGGATGGGTGGATGTATCTCACGCATGGCCGTCACGGCTATAAAATCACCACCAAGGAAGGGGAGCTCCTCCAGGGTCAGGCGGCGCGAATCTGGCGTTGCCGACCGGATGGGTCCGGCCTTGAGCGGGTATGCGGGGGCGGCTTCGACAACCCGGTGGAGTTGGATTGGACCTCGGCGGGCGAGATGCTCGGGACCATGACCTATTTCACCGATCCGCGTAATGGCCAGCGGGATGCGCTCAACCATTGGATCGAGGGGGGTGTCTACCCGAAACCGCATGAGGTGATTCAGGAGTTCACTCGAACCGGGGAGCTGCTACCGTCCGTAACCCACTTCGCGCGGGTCGCCCCCTGCGGTTTCATCCGCTACCGGAGCGATTCCTTCGGTCCCGAATACAAGGGCAACCTGTTTTCGGCGCACTTCAATCCCCACCGCATTCAGCGCCATGTCCTGTATCGCGAGGGGGGATCCTTCCGGACACGCGACAGCGATTTTCTGACCTCGAGCGACCCCGACTTTCATCCCAGTGATGTGGAGCAGGATGCGGATGGGAGCCTCTTGGTCGTGGACACGGGCGCGTGGTATGTCCACGCCTGCCCCTTGTCGCGGATCTCCAAGCCGGAGCTCAAGGGGGCCATCTACCGTGTGCGCCACACGGATGCTCCGCGCGTTGAGGACCCGCGCGGACTCCGCATCGACCTTGCCAAACAGACCCCCAAGCAGTTGGTGGGATTGATGGAGGACCCTCGTCCCGCGCTCCAGTGCCGTGTCCAAGAGGAACTTGTGGCGCGCGGGGAGTCGGCGATTAGCGCCCTTGTGGCGGGATTGCAGATCGCGAAGGCCACCGACACCCGCTGCCGGGTGGTCTGGGCGCTTCATCGCATCGGAACCCCCAAGGCGCGCAAGGCGCTTCGACAAGCCCTTGGCGATTCCAGCCCGGATGTGGTTGTTGCCGCCTTGATGAGCCTGGGGCTGTCCCGGGATGTCTCCGCCCTCAAGGAGATCCAGGCCCTTTCCGGACATGGAAGCCTGGCGGTGCGACGGCAGGTGGTGGAGGCGCTCGGAAGGCTCGGCAAGAAGCAAGCGATCCCCTCCATCCTCAAGTCACTGGAGGGGGTCCATGACCCCTTCCTCGAACATGCCGCGACTTACGCTCTGATCCGCTTGGGCGGCTCCCCGGCGGTCGCTTCGGCGCTCGCGCACTCGGATCCCACCGTGCGCAAGGCGGCGATGATCACACTGGACCAATTGGGGGGCGGACAGCTTTCCATGGAGTCCGCCACTTCGATGTTGGGGGACCCGGACGCCAACCTCCGTAAGGCGTCGATGTGGGTCTGTTCGCGCCACCCGGATTCGGGCGATGGGGTCGCGGCGTTCCTGCGGGAGCGTCTCTCTGGGGAGGCTTGGTCCGAGACGGAAGGCGGATCGGTTCGAGAAGCGCTCCTCGCGTTTGCCGCCGATCCGGGGATTCAAGCGTTGGTGGCCGAATTGCTCGCGGACGCCTCAACCTCCGTGGAGCGGAAGAGCTTCCTGCTCGGCACGATCCAGGACTCGAAGCTGCCCTCGCTCCCTCCAACCTGGATCGAAGCCCTTCGCGCCTTACTCGCGGGAACGAACGCGGAGCTGCGCTGGGAGACTCTGGCTCTGATCCGCGCCCGCGGCCTCGCCGACTTTGATGCGGATCTGGCCGCCTTATCTGTCAGTCCGAACGAGTCCGATGCCCTGCGGGTGGCAGCTTATGGGGCGCTGATCAAGCGCGCTTCCGAGGTGGGCGAGGCCGGAATCGATCTGTTGATCCGCCAACTGGATCCCTCGGTGGACCCCACGCTGCGCCTGGATGCCGCTCAAACTCTCGGTCGCGCGCGCATGACCCCCGCGCGATTGAAACGTCTCGCCGAAGAGGTGGTTCCCAAGGCGGATGGGGTCATCCTGCCTTCGATATTGGAGGCTTTCCGCAAAGGGAGCGATGAACAAGCCGGGCAGTCTTTGGTGGCGGCGCTCTTGGCTTCCTCCGAAAACCAGTCGCTACTCACCGAGGGGTCGCTGCGAGATTTGCTGTCCACTTATCCGGAGTCGGTCCGGGCGGCCTTGGAGCCGCTGTATGCCCGCATGCGCGAGCTGGAGGCGGAAACGGCGCGACGCATCCAGGAGCTCGAACCGTTGCTCGCGAAGGGGGATGTCACTCGCGGCCGTCAGGTTTTCTTCAATCAGAAAGCGGCCTGCTTCACCTGTCACGCGATCGGCAACGAGGGCGGAGATCTCGGTCCGGATCTCACCAGCATCGGGGCGATCCGCTCGGGGCGCGACCTTCTGGAGGCGGTCCTGTTCCCCAACGCGAGCTTCGTTCCGGACTACGAGCCGTTCCAGGTGGAGACCGATGAGGAGCTGCTTACCGGGGTCATCGGCCTGCAGACCGCCGAGGTGTTGGTGCTCAAGACCGGCGCGGACAGCCAGGTCCGGATTCCGCGCGATCAGGTCATCCGCATGACCCCTTCGACGGTCTCGGTGATGCCCTCGGGTCTGGATGGGGGCCTCACGCAGGAGGAGCTTCTGGATCTGATGGCGTTCCTCCGAGCGCAGAACGGGAACCAGTGGCTGCTCCCTAATCCATAAGCCAATTCTCGTGCCAACTCGGTGGATGGGGGTCCCACCCCCGATTGACTAATTGTCACGTCTGAAGATTTATTGTCCTAGGCGAAATTTTAGATTCCCGCCGGTGGTGAGAAAGGGCCGAAAAAGGCAGGGATTCCACCGTCTTCTCCCCATACCTCAAGATGGCACAAGCTCTGCTCTATGTGGGGCCAAGGTCGACAGACACCTGAAAGCGCGGCGCGGGTCTCGACCACAACGGTTCCCTCGAGGGGCGAACCAACCGAAAGGAAGCGATCATGAGGAATCTAGTTGCGGCCATCACAATCTTTGCTTCGATGCTGTTCGCGGTTGAGGGGAATGCCCTTTCCATCAGCGACAGTGAGCTGTCGGGATTGAGCTTCACTTACACGAACGATTCGCTCACCGACACAGCCGGAAGCCGAACCTTCCAGGTTTTCGGAATGGGGACAGCGATTGCGAACGGGTTCCTTTATGTTGTCATCCAGACCAACTTCCCGCAGTCTGGGGCGATGGGTAACGACTCGTACACCGGCACCACCCACTTTTCGCCTGGGGATCTCTATCTGAATGTCGGCGGGACTTTCCAGAACGGCGGGGGATCGGTCTACGGTGTCGGCACGACCAACCACGCCAATGTGGTGCAGCAGGCGTACATGGGCGAGACCTGGATCAATGTGGTCGCGGGGAGCTTGTACAGCAACGCCGGCTTCGCGACCGGGACTTACGAGCAGTATCAGCGCAATAACCCGAGTTTCGACCCGAATGACGGCGATGGGAACAATCGTTTGAACTCTTATCCGACCCTGCTTCGTTCGGGGAACTTGGTGGCGGGCGATGTGTCGGGGCTGCGCTTCCGGAACAACACGACGGACGCCTGGGATTTCGACATCTTCTACAAGGTGTCCCTGGCGGCGTTGGGTCTGATCGGCGGGGAGTCCATCCAGGCCTTCTGGACGATGGAGTGCGGCAATGACGGGGTCCAGCAGATCATTGGCAACCCGGTGATCCCCGAGCCGACCACGATTGGCCTCTTGCTCGCGGGAGTTTCGGCCCTCGCCGTGCGTCGCCGCCGCACCGCGTAAGCGCTGAAACCGAGAGCATTCACGAGGAGGGGGTTGGCGACGGCCAACCCCCTCAGGTTTTTTTGCCCCACTCCTTCGCCCTGCACATTGACGCGAAATCCATTAGGATCAACCTCAACATGGTTCCGCGATCTGCCTGGCAGCTTTCCTCGCTTTTCTTGATTGGGTTTGCGTTGGCGTTCGATTCGAGCGAGGCAGCCACCCGTCTCGAACAGGCCGAGCAGCTCTTCCACACCGGCAACGGGCATGCCGCCGAGAAGATCTACAGGTCCCTCATCCGCGAAATCACATCCGCGAGCACGGTTCCCGAAGCCTCAAGCGAAGTCCATGTCCGCGCCCTTTCCGGACTTCTCGGAGTGGCCCTGCGCTATGGCGACCACCCGCTCGCCGAGAAAACCATCGAGGCCGCGACAACGACCTTTCCCTCCAACCCCGGCCTGCTCACCCGCGCCGGGGAGTACATGCACTATCGCGGGAGGCTGAAGGATGCACGGTCCCTCTGGAGTCGCGCGCTGGAACTCGATTCCGAGGCCATGCAGGCCCGCTACCGTCTCGCGGAACTGGAGCGGTCCCAGGCCCAACGGGATCCCAAGGCCCCCTATCAGTGGTTTGAAAAGCGCTTCCGCTCCAAGCAGCCGATTGCGCCCAACGACTTGGAGTGGATCGGGCGCGCCTGCCTTCGTCTGGAAAAGTACGAATGGGACGGAGCCCAGAAAGCCTATCAGGATGCCCTGGATGCCTCCGCCGAGCGCGAGGCGATCCTGGTGGCCAAGGCCGACCTGTGGCTCGACCGCTATGATGAACCCGCCGCGATCCGGATCTACACCGAGGCCCACACCGCCAATCGCGAGTCTCTCCCCACCCTCTTGGGCTTGGCCTCCGCGCACCGTGAGCGCGGGGACTTGGCCGCCTGCAAGAAGACCCTTGACCAGGCGCTCTTTTTGAACCCCAGGCACCCGCTCGCGCTCGCGCTGCTCGCCGATATCTCCTTCTACGACCAGCAGTTTGAGGAGGGCCAACGCTGCCTGGATCGTGGGTATGCCACCAACCCCGTGCATCCCTCCCTGCTGGCCGCGGACCTCGCTTATGCGATCAAGAGGAAACTGACCGAGCGGGCGGATGAACTCCGCGCGCGGATCGAAACTCTCTACCCGAATCCCTCCGAGGTTTATCTGGAGCTGGCGGAATGCTTGGAGCGGAACTACCTCTTTGAGGACGCCGACCGCTTTCTCACCCGAGCGCTGAAAACAGAGCCGACCCACAAACGGGCCATCGCGGCGCGCGCCATGCTGGCGGGGCGAATCTCGGCCGCCTCGGCGGAAAACGCCCTGGAGTCCTTGGCCGACGCCTTCAAGGCCGATCCCTTTCACATCCGCCTTTACAACACTCGGAACCTGTTCGTCGAGCGCGCCGAGTTTGAGCTGCTCTCTTCCGAGAACTTCAATCTGCGCATGCCCAAAGGGGCCGCGCGGGTGTATGGAAAACTCGCGCTGGAGACCCTGGAGACCGCCTACGCCGAACTGAGCGAGAAATTCCAGCATCGCCACCCATCCAAAGTCCTGATCGAGCTCTATGATGACCCCGAGGATTTTTCGATCCGGATCGCGGGGTTGCCGGGGGCGGGGCTCGCGGGAGTTTGCTTTGGCGATACGGTCATCCTGCGCGCGCCGCATCGATCCCGACTCTCAGGGATCAACTGGGGCAATGTCCTCCGGCATGAGCTCACCCACACCTTCAGCCTCGCGCTTTCGGAGCATCGCCTGCCGCGTTGGTTCACCGAGGGGCTCTCCGTGCGCGAGGAATGGGACCCCGGAACCGCCGCCGATCCGCTCCTTGCGCAGCGCCTATCCGAGGGGGATCTGGTTTCCGTGGGGGATCTGGATCTCGCGTTCCATCGTCCTCGAACCCCCATGGACTTCGCCGCCGCTTATGCCCAGGCCGGAGAGGTCGTGCATGTTCTCACTGAGCGGTTGGGATTCGCCGTCAACCTGAAGCTCCTTGAGGGATTCGCCTCCGGGGCTCCGACAGGGGAGGTGGTCCCACAAGTCACCGGTCTTCCCCTCGGCGAGATTGACCGGGAGGTTCAGGCTCGGGTGGAGGCGCGGGTTTCCTCCGGGCAACCGCTTCAGACTTTCGAGGATTGGGTTCGAGACCCCACCCGAGCGGAAGACAGCGCCCGAGAAGCGGCCATCGAGGGCCTCAATCGGGCTGTCCAGTCGCATGCCTGGAAGATTCTATTGGCCAGCGCCGAGACATGGCTCTCGGCTCATCCAAACGACTGGCTGTTCCTTGAAGGGAAGGCGCTCGCCTCCTACCGAACCGAGGAGCGTCGCCAGGCGCGCAAGACCGCCGAGTCGATCCTCGCCGCGAGCCGCCCTTCGTTCGTCGCGCATCAGGTGCTCGGCTGGCTGGACCGTGACAATCGCAAGTGGGATCGCGCGGCGGAGCATTTCCTCGCGGCGTATCGTCTCCGTCCCCGTTACGTGGGGCCCGGCAGTCCGATCCTCGAGGCGGAAAAGATCTATCGCGAGCGCAGGCGCTCCGGCGAGCTGATCGAAACTCTTTCCACCCGTCTCGCGATGAACCCGACCGATGTGCAAGGATACCTGGAGCTCGCCGCCCTCGCCGAGCAGGCCGGGCGGGAGGATGCGCGGCGCGAGGCGGTGCGTCAGGCGGCGTTCATCGAGCCTTACATGCCGGAGGTTCAGATCGCCTGGGGGAACCTGCTCCTGGATGAGGGAGATCCGAGCGAGGCGGCGGAGCGCTTCAAGGTGGCCGCCGAGCTCGATGAAAGGAACGGTCGCGCTCGATATGGTCTCGCGCGGGCGTATCTCGAGTCCGGTTCCGAAGCGGGCGCGATCCGCTGTGCGAGCGAGGCGCTCCGCCTCGATCCGACGTTGGAGGAGGCGCGAGATTTGATGAAAATGATCCATGAAAAGGCGACGACAGGAGAGGTTCGATTTCCATGACCTGCGAACTTGGCGTGCTCGGCGGTTCCGGTTTTTACCGGATGGAAGGGCTGGAGATTCTGGAGGAGCGGTTCATCGAAACCCCCTTTGGGGCGCCCTCCGACAAGGTGGTGATCGGCAGACTCGAGGGGCGCGAGGTCGCCTTCCTCGCGCGGCATGGACGATCCCATCAGTTTAACCCCACCCATGTGCCCTATCTCGCCAACCTCTGGGCGCTCAAGAGCCTGGGCGTGAAGTGGCTGGTTTCGGTGAGCGCGGTCGGGAGCCTCCGCGAGGAGATCGCGCCGAGGCATGTGGTCATCCCGGACCAGATCATCGATCGGACCAAACACCGCCCGAACAGTTTCTTCGATCCGGTCGCGGTGCATGTGGGCTTCGCGGACCCCTACTGTCCGGTCCTTTCCGGACTGCTCGCGGAGGCCGCCGAAACTGCCGGGATCACCACCCACCGAGGCGGGACCTATGTCTGCATGGAGGGGCCGCTGTTCAGCTCCCGCGCGGAATCCAACCTGTATCGCTCGTGGGGGGCCTCGGTGATCGGGATGACCGCGCTGCCGGAGGCCAAGCTCGCGCGCGAGGCGGAAATCGCCTATGCCGCCTTCTGTTTCGCCACCGATTACGATTGCTGGCACCACTCCGAGGAGGAGGTCACGGTCGAAATGGTGGTTGGGCACCTTCGCGCCAACGCCGAGGCGGGCGCCCGGGCGGTCCGACATGTCGCCGCCCGAGTCGGGCAGCTCGGACCCTCGTTCACGCACACCGCCCTCGACACCGCGCTGCTCACCGACACGCGGGACTACCCGCCGCACACACTCGACAAGGTCCGCCTCCTGCTCCAAAGGGTCCGCCCGGGTGTCTGAAGGAGTCTCCCCCGCGCGGCGAGTCGCTTACTCGACTCTCTCGAGTTGGCGCGAGGGGCAGGAATTCCTCGAGGACCTGCTTGAGGGGAAAGCCGAGCGCGCGGCGCTTTCCCGCGAGGACCGGAGACTCGCGCAAGCGCTGGCGTATGGCGTGACCCGCCGCTTGCGCCTCCTGGACTTCTGGATCGACTCCCTTTCCTCCAAGGGGCTGGCCTCCCTCCCGGCCCCGGTCGCGGACATCGAGCGAATCGCCCTCTTTCAACTCGCCTTCCTCGAACGAATCCCCGCGCATGCCGTGGTCCATGAGGCGGTCGCTCAGTGCTCACAGGCGGGAGTGAGCGGTCTTAAGGGGGTGGTCAACGCGACCCTCCGGAATTTCTCGCGAAAGCGCGCGGAGCTCGAGAAGCACCTCGAGCTCCTGCCCAACCGGTTGGGAATTGAAACCTCCCATCCCGACTGGCTTGTGGACTGGGCCGCCGACCGCTGGGGTTTGGTGAAGTCAGCTCTCTGGCTGAACGCCAACAATGAAATCCCCAGCAGCTTTCTGTGGCCGCTTTCCTCGCGCCTGCTCAAGTCCGAGGAGTTGGAGCGCGCTCCCGAGGAGAAGGGCCGATCGGCGGCCAAACGCCTTGTGGAACGACTCGGAATCGGAGAGCTCTCTCCGGAAGGCGAGGCGGTTGTGCTCCCGGCCGGAACGATCCCCGGCGACCTCCCCGCCTTCCGAGAGGGGCTGGCCGAAATCCAGGATCCCGCCGCGCGCGAGGCGGTCAAGCTGCTTGACCCCCAACCGGGCGAAAAGGTCCTCGACCTGTGCTGCGCGCCGGGAGGCAAGACTCTTCAGATCGCCGACAAAATGCGCGGACTGGGGGAGCTCGTGGCGGTGGATTCCAGCGCCGACAGGCTTGTCCGAGTGAGAGAGAACCTGGAGCGCTGCGGGTTTCCGTCGGTCGAGGTGCTCCGCCGCGACCTCCTTGAGCCATGGGGGGACTGGGAGGGCCGCGCGGACGCGCTCCTGCTGGATGCGCCCTGCTCCGGATTGGGGACCTTGAGGCGACGCGTGGATTTGCGCTACCGCATCACGCCGAACGATTTCGCCGAACTCGCCGAGAGGGCCGCTCAGCTCCTTGGCAACGCCGCGCGACTGGTCCGCCCTGGGGGCCGACTGGTCTATTCCACCTGCACCTTAAGCGCGCAAGAGAACGAAGCGGTGATTGCGGGTTTTCTCGAGGGTCACTCCCATGAGTGGCGCCTGATCCGCTCCGGATACTTTCCGCCCTGGCTCGCGCCGGGTGAGATCCCGGCGGTCCCTTCCGAAGCTCCGGGGAGCGATGCCTCCTATTCCGCGCTCCTGCTCAAGACCCCTATCCGCTCATGAGGCGAGCACATCCCTCAAGGCCGCTTCGAGCTCCGGAAACTGGAAGGCGAACCCGAGCTCCCGCGCGCGCTTGGGGACAATCCGCTGCCCGGTGAGGAGGATGTAAGCGCCATCCCCGAAAAGCAGCCTGAGGGCGAATGCCGGGACCGGGAAGAACGCCGGACGGCCAAGAACCCTCGCAAGAACTCGGGTGAACTCCCGGTTGGTGACTCCTTGCGGCGCCCCCGCATTGAAAACCCCGTTCACTTTGGGGCTGTCGAGCGACCAGAGGATCAGCTCGACCAGGTCGTGGAGATGAATCCAGGGGAACGGTTGCGCTCCGCTTCCGACCCTACCGCCGAGTCCGAGTTTGAACGGGGTGAGCATCTTGGCCAGCGCGCCGCCCTCGGCGGCGAGGACCACCGCGATCCGGAGGATCACCTTTCGGACCGTTCCCTGCGCGGGACCGAGGTCGGTTGCGGCTTCCCATTGCTTACAGACATCGGCGAGAAAATCAGTCCCCGGCCCGTGTGTCTCCTCGACCTCCGTGTTGAAATCCAGGGGACCGTAATAGCCGACCGCGGAAGAGGACACAAACACCCTCGCAGGAGGGCTCGAGTCTCGAATGGCCTGGGCCAGGTTTCGCGTGGCGTCGACCCGGCTGGTTCGGATGGAATCTTTGAGAGCCTCATTCCAGCGCCGGCCCACAACCGGCTCACCGGCGAGGTTTACCACGGCCTCGCAGCCCTCGAGGCGCTTCCTCCACTCACCCAGCCGGCTCGGATCCCCCTCGACCCATTCCACGCGCGCGTCGGATCGTTTTCGGGCGCCCTCGGCGTTGCGTGAAAGCGCGATGGCGGTGTCTCCGCGTTCAATCAAGCGCCGGATGAGCGCGCGCCCGACCAGCCCTGTCGCTCCGGTGATGAACACACGCATCCGCCACCCTCCTTTCCAGGTCTAGCCGGCCTGCTCCAGCCTCTCGCGCAAACGATCCATTTCGTCTTGAGGGAGGGTGGCCTCCACCAGTGGGAAGATCACCTGCTCCTCCAGGCGCACATGTCGCTCCAAGGATTCCCCCAGCTCGACGAGGAGAGAGACAGGGAGCGGCCCTTCTCCGTCCAGCGCCTCCGCGATTCGGTCAATCAGCGACCGGATCTCGGCGTGCTGAAAGAGCATCTCGGAGATCTCCTCGCGGCGGACCCGGGCGTGCCTCGCCAGCATCGGGAGCAGAATCTCCTCCTCCTCGCGGAAATGATCCGCTCCACGACTCTCCCAAAGGGCGAGAAACTCAGAGGCGATGGCGCTCGCCTTGTCAGGTTCTTCCCCTCGCGCTCGCCCCAGACGTTTGGCCTGAACCAGCACATGCTGGTGATGGTGGGAAAGGCGAAAGAGGGAAGGGTGACGTTTCATGGCAAGACTAGGTTAGGAGGGAGAGCGCCCAAGGTCAAAGGGCGATCCTTCAAGCATCTCGCGCGAGAATGCGGAATTGTTGAACTTTGTTGGACGCTGAGGCATCATCCCTAGAAGGGCCTAAGGTTACATGGAGAGATCAGAGGACAAGGATCGTGATAGCCATAAAGAAGCAAGTGGTGATGGATGAGTCGAATCACCCCGTTGCCGTTCAGATTCCTTACTCGGAATGGGTGGAAATCGAGCGCCTCCTGGACCTCGGCGACCGGGACCGAGATGCCGATTCCCTAGAGAGTCTCAAAGGGACGATCACCTTGACCGAAGACCCGGTGGAATTCCAGAAGAGAATGAGGGGAGAGTGGGACTAGAAATCATTCTGGATACCAACGTGGTCCTGTACCACTTGGCGGGCAGGATCGCTGAAAATCCACCTGAGCGAGGTTCGGGGATTTCGGTTGTTACTGAAATGGAGCTCCTATCATACCCACTCCTTTCCGACGATGAAGGGGAGATCATCCGAAAGTTCTTGTTTCGAGTACAGGTGGTTGGGCTTACCGAAGAAGTGAAACATGAGGCCATACGGATTAGAAGGCAAACTGGATTGAAGCTACCGGATTCCATCATTCTCGCCACGGCCTTCACGGAAGGTGGGATGTTGTGGACCGCTGATGAAAGACTCTTGGGGAAAGTTGGAATCCCGGTCCGAAGAGTCCAGCCCCTACTCCCTCATTAGTCCCACCCACCCTCTCACCGGACCCAGCCACGGCCATTCCAGTTCATGGGCAATCGGCTTCCACCCAGAGCAGTCCCTCCGTAAGATGGATCCGCTCGGCCTGATCTCGCCAAGCCTCACTCCCTTGAGAGCTCCCATCGAGACCAGCTGATCCGCCACGCCCTTCGCCAACTCGCGAGGCGGCTCCGAAGTGGGCGCGACGGTTCGCACAAATAGAACTCCGCTTTCTCCCTCCCCGCGCGCCAGCACCACTGCGCGCGACCCCAGCCCCGCAATCGTTTCCTCCAGAAAGACTTGGTGGACCGGAACGGGATCCGGGGCGAGGCCGCCACGCGTTTCAAGGGTGGCCGTCCACGCCGTGGTCGCGGGCGCGCCCTCCGGAGGAGCGGCAACTTCATTTGGAGGGAAGAGACGCCCCATGATTCGGTAAGACTCCGAGGGGGCATTCAGCGCGAGCGAAGCCATCCCCAAGGGGAGCTCCTCCAGTCCGCGACCGAACTGAAACCGGACCAGGGAATCCGCGAAGGAGATGAATTCGGACGACCCGTTTGCGTGTTCCCGAACGAAATCGAGAGCCGAGGAAAACAGCAGCCGATTCCATTTGAAGGGTCTCCACGCGCTTGGCGGCAGGAACGGATGGAAGGGGGATGGAGGTCTCCAGGGCTCTCCGCCGAGGGTGTCGATCCAGTCCCATGTGGTCACCGCCAGATTCCAGATTCTCTCCCAGAAGTTCCGGCTCCCCACCCCTGGAAAAAGGCGTTCGCTCTCCACCAGCCACTTCTCCACCGAGGCAAACCGAGTGACCCGACAGCCCGCCCCCATATGGTAGATGACGGCGGGATCCCGGTATTGGATGGAAAGTCCCGGGGAGAAATGCCCGAGCGCGCGGCGAAAAGGCTGATTTCGGTCGAATCCCACGACCGGGAGCAGGTCCGTTGGAAACGATTCGGATACCCCGATGTCGCCCGGTTCGGAACTCACGCAGGGGCCGTGATTCCGAGAAAGCAAGGCGGTAAAAAGGGCTCCAGCTGGGTGGGGTGTGGGTTCAAGCATCCTACCGAGGCGGATCGCCGCCGGATGGGTTAACCTTGACAGACTTTCCCCGTTTTCTAAAGATACAGCGGGCTGTTTGGGCTCCGCCGTTGTCGATACCCCTTATTCGCCAGGTGAAAAATGGCCGTTCTCAAGACCGAAAACCTGACCAAGGTCTTCCGGCGCAGCTGGAGGCGTGGGAAGTTCACAGCCCTCGATAACCTCTCGATCGAGGTTCACGAGGGTGAAATCTTCGGATTTCTCGGACCGAATGGGGCCGGGAAAACCACCACCATCAAGATTCTCCTGCGGTTGCTCTCCCCCACGGCGGGAAACGCCTTTGTATTGGGGGCAGATCTCCAAGCCGATCCGACCCGCTTCCATGTGGGCTACATGCCGGAGAACCCGTATTTCTATCGGTTCCTGACCGGCGAGGAGTTCCTCAAATTCTACGCCCGCCTGAACCGGGTCCCCTCCAAGGACCGTCAACGACGAATCGACCACCTGCTTGAAATGGTTGGGATGACCCATGCCCGTCATGTGCCCCTTAAGGAGTATTCCAAGGGGATGACCCAGCGCATCGGGCTTGCTCAGGCCTTGATGCATGATCCCAAGCTCGTGCTCCTCGATGAGCCCATGTCCGGCTTGGACCCGATCGGGCGCAAGGAGATCCGCGACCTGATTTACTCGATGAAGGACCAGGGACGGACCATCTTCTTCTGCAGCCACATTCTTTCCGATGTCCAGGACATCTGCAGCCGGGTGGCGATTCTGCATCGCGGCAAGCTCCTCAAGCTCGGGAGCCTTGATGACCTGCTCGGCTCCGAGAAATCCAAGGTCCGCGTGCAACTGCGCGTGCCGGAGCAAGGCAAACCCGCCGATTATGGGCTTTCGGGCGACTTCCACGACGGGGTCCTGAGGACTGTTTTCTCCAACACGGAGGAGACCAACCAGCGGCTCTTCGACCTGCGCGGCAAGGGGGTCCAGATCCTTTCGGTGGTTCCCGAGCGGCGCAGCCTCGAGGACCTTTTCGTTGAGACCATCCGGGCGACCGATCCGAAGTTCGCCCTTGAAACTTGATCCTAATCGGCGAGGTGTTCCAGGCCCATCATGATTGAAATCATCGCAATCGGACTGAACACGTTCCGCGAGGCCATTCGCAACCGTGTTCTGTATCTGATCCTGTTGTTCGCGGTTCTCCTGATCGGGAGCTCGCTATTCCTGTCGACCTTGGCGCTGGACGCCGGGCTTCGAGTGATCAAGAACCTGGGTTTGACCTCAATCAATGTCTTCGGACTGCTTGTGGCCATGTTCATCGGGGTCAATCTGATCCCCCAGGAGGTCGAGAGCAAGACCATCTACACGATCATTTCTCAGGGCGTGCGACGCTGGCAGTTTGTCCTCGGCAAGTTCCTCGGCTTGGTGCTCACCGTGTACGCCAACATGTTGCTGATGGCGGTGCTGCTGCTGATCATCCTGTTCTCGATCATGGGCGGATTCGCGCACCCGATCATGACCCTTTCGGACGCCACCTTTTTCTGGATTCCGGCGGCGATCTTCATGCAGCTCTTCGAGATGCTGATCATTGTGAGCGTGGCGATTCTCTTCTCCTCCTTTTCCACCCCGATTCTATCCGCGGTAATGACCCTGATGGTCTATGTGATCGGGAACATGACCAACGATTTCTGGGATTACATCCGCCTGGAGTCCGAGAAGCACGGCAACACGATCTTCACCGGGTTCCTCACCTTCATCTGGTACCTGTGCCCGCACCTGGACTTGCTGAACCTCAAGAAGCTCGCGGTTCACTTCGAGCTGCTCCCGCTCGACCAAACCGCGTTCCCGTTCGCGGTGGCCATGTTCCATGGGTTTTCCTACTCGGCCATCGTGCTGTTCATCGCCTGCCTGGCGTTTTCCAAGAGGGACTTCTGAGGAAGGCGCGTGAAGATGAGACCGGGTTTCATTCTCTCGGGCATTCTGGTCGTGGTTCTTTACCTCGCCGGACAATACATGTCCTGGCAGGAGCAGAAGTACGACTATGTTTACAATTACATGTACGAGTACACCTCGCCGAAGCTCCGCGCGCTTCTGGCGTGTGGTCATGACGCCCTGCTCGCGGACCTCGCGTTGATTCGCGGGATTCAGTTTTACGGCATGAACTACCCGCTGTTCGACAAGCACCCGGTGCAATACGAGCAATTCGTGTCGCTCGGGAACACTATGGAGCAGCTCGACCCTCGTCACACCGAGGGGTACAAGTTCTGGGGTTTCGCGCTGACCTCGGCCAAGCGCGGCAAGGTCGACTCGTACCGCTTCCTGATGCGTGGGGCCGAAAACCAGACCGCAACGGATGAGTACTTCCACGCCATCCTTCCCACGGTCTGGAAGCTCGCCAAGGAGGCCGGGTATGTGGCCCACTATGAGCTCCACAGCGAGACCCCGGAATGGGGCTGCAAGGCTTACCGTCTCGCGCTGCGCTCGGAGGATTGCCCCGAATTCATCAATCGCTTGGTCTATTTCGCGTGCAAGGAGATCGAACCCGATCCGATGCCGCACCTGATGGAGCTCGCCCATCAGGCGGTCTCGGTCAAGAATCCCGCGCTCCGCGCGCTCAATATCGAACACATCCGGCGGATCGTGGCCGAACAGCACAAGGCATACTGGGATGGCGCGCAGGCCTACTACCGCGAGATCAACGGCGCGACCCCCACGCGCTTGAGCGAGTTGATGACTGTTCCGATCCTGAAGGAGGCCGCGTTCCGATACCGGGAAATGAGCCGCAAATGGTTCCCCGGCGGGACCGCGACCCGCCTCTTCCCCAACCTGATGAACGTGAACCTGCAACCCGAGGAGCCCCCGGAGATTGTGGAGGCGGTGGAGCCGCAGCAACCGATTGACCCCTTCGGCGGAAAGTATGTCATTCTGCCGATCAAGGATTACAAGAATGATCAATTGGTGACCGAGCACCGCCTGATGGGGACCGGGGTTGTCGAGACGGAGCGGGAGGCGTTGCTTGACACCGTTCGAGGAGACCTTGAAGCTTACAAGAAGGACCACAACGGGCAGTGTCCGCCGGATGCCGCCGCGTTCACCGCCGACCGGGGAATCGAGCCGCCCAAGGCCGACTCGCTCGGCTATGAGGTGGTCTATGACGCCACGGCCTGCGAGTTCCGCTTCCCTCCGATCTCCGAGGATAACCCTCCCACCACCACGCCGTATGGGAGGACTCTCGAGCAGATGAAGGAGATGGAGTTCAAGGAAAAGAACACCTACTGAACGCGAAATGGGACTGAAGGCCCTTTCGGTCGGCGTGGTTCTCCTGATCCTCTACGGCTACGCGAGGCGTCGCGAGCCTCGTGTCCACATCCCGGTGATGCTCTCCGCGTTTGTCATCGACATGAGCATCGTGGCCTACATCGAGGGGAGCCGGGAGGCGGTCCGGCAGGCGATGGGGCCCACCTCGCCCCTGATGAAAGTCCATCTCGCCTGCTCGATTCTCACCCTCGCGCTTTATCTGGTGCAGATCGGGTCGGGGATCCTTAAGGCTCGCGGCGTTGCGGTTCCCTTCCACAGACAGACCGGACTGGCGTTTCTCCTGTTCCGCGTGGGGAATCTGGTCACTTCCTTCCTGATCCCCACGCATAATCTGAGCTATCGACTTGTTGACTTGGGGGTGACCATCCGGCCCCCTCGCGGGATTGAGCAGGCGCCCTGAGCCGCCTGAGGGGATGGCGCATAGGGTTGGAAACAAATTTTGATCCCCGTATTTTCTCCCCAGCTTGCTTTGCGCTACACTCATTGTCACAAACCGGAAAGGAGCACCCAAGGCGATGATCAGAGGGCGCGCTCATCGGAGTATCCGCTTCTTGTCCATGATCCTGATCCCGGCCCTCCTGCTCGCGGGCTGTTCCCCCAACGTCGCCTCCCCGGATGAGCAGCCTTCCGCCAAGGGGGATTCCAAGTCCACGAGCGCGGTTCCCCAAGAGGGATCCTCGTTTGTCAGCGGGGGAGCCAACCCCGGGGACCTGATGGGGGCCGAGAATATCGAACAGACACTCAATGAAATGCCCCCGGACGAGCGCACCACGGTCATCCTTCGGTTTGTGTCCTTCGCGCTCTTGTATTTCTACACTGTCTACAAGCGTTACCCGACCGCGGAGGAGGGGCTTGCCATCCTTCTCAATCCGCCACCCGCGCCGGATGGAACCAAGAAGGAGCCCTTCGCCCGCGACATCTTGCTGCTCGATCAGTGGGGCCGAAAGGTCCACTATGTTCCCACGCCTTTCCCCAACGGCCTGCCCGGTTTCAAGCTCTCCTCGCTGGGTCCGGATGGGGTGGTGAGCGGAGATGACCTCGTGCCGGATGTGGAACAGGTGACCATGGAAACCAGCGCGATTATCGCCCAAGGCGGACTCGACAGTTACAAGGGCGCCGAGGAGGCGGGGGGCGCTTTGATCAAACCGCCCACCCCCTGAGCGGCGCGTCGGAGCCCATGCGCTTCTCCGACCTTCTCCCCGGTTTCACCCCGAAAGTGGTGGGTCGAGTCATTGAGGCCGAGTGGGATGCGGCCGAGGGAGGGATTCGTTTCATCATTCGATTTGACCCCTCGGGCCGACTCTTGCACGGAGTCTGTCGCGCGGGAAGCGATCCGCGCACCGGGAGCTTCCTCTCCGAATCCGAGCTGCGCTCCAAACTCCCCCGGTTCCGGGACCTTGTCCTCCATGAACACCCTACGGGGGGTGACCCGAACACCCTCTCCACCGAGGAGTTTCGGAAGCTTTCCATCGAATTCTCCCTCTCCACCTTCTCGCTCGGTTACCGCCCCACGCAGCCCCCGGTGAGTGTCAACTCGCTGCTGTCGCGAGCCCTACGGGATTGAGTGCCTCGACCGTGCAGCCGATGTCCGAATCCACCGCTTCGACAGATTCGTCGCTGGGGCGGGTGGCCCGAGGCGCGGCGACCCTCACCCTGTTCCAATTCGCGAGCAAGGCGCTGCTGGCGGTCTTTTTCATCCTGATAGGCAACCGGGCCCTGTTTGAGGAGCGCGCCTATGGCGCTCTCGAAGCCCTGTTCGCGCTCGTGAATGTGTTCCTGCTGTTCGCGGACCTGGGTCTTGAAACCCACACGATCCGGAAGCTGTCGCGGGACCCTGACACGGCCTCACAGTGGCTGCCGCGCGAGGCGGCTGTCAAGGTCGCCCTCACTCTGGCGGCGTGCGCGTTGCTGTTGATCTGGCAGGGACTTCTCGGCGAGCGAGCGTGGACCGTGATGCTCGGCTCCGCCGTGCTGCTCTCGTCGCTTTCCGCGCAGTCTTACCTGCGTGGGATCGCGCGGGCGCGCCATCGAATGGAAGTCGAGGGGTTGATGGGGGTGGTGGAGAAGGCCGCAACACTTGGCCTTGGCGTGGCCGCGCTTTTCCTCGGAGGGGCGCTCGCGGGGGTCCTGGGGGCCTTTGCCGCCGGGAGCGCATTGGGCGCGGCCTATGCGCTTGCCGCCGTGAGAAAGACCGAGCCCGCGCTCCGTGTGGGGCTACCGCCGCGAGAAACGCCTTCGTGGGCGGTTCTCCGCGCGGCCCTTCCCTTCGCCCTGAACGCGGTCTGTGTTTCGCTGGCGTTCAACCTGGATCGGATCATGCTTTCCTTTTGGAGCGAGACCTGGGTGGCGAGCTACTCGCGCGGCCTGCGCCTGGTGCTCGCTGCGCTCCTCTTCCCGCAGATGGTGAGCATCGCGCTCTACCCGATCCTTTGCAGGCTGCGAGACCATCGCGAGGAGCGTCTCCATGTCTCCAGGCGTTCCCTGCAGGCCCTCATGCTGATCGCGTTGCCGATTGTGACCGGCGGGATGGCGCTCGCGGGACCGTTGATGGACTTTCTGTTCGGAGCCAACCTCGCGCCGCCGGGTCCCTTGACCCTGGATTCTCTTCTTGGAGGGGATTCCCGCGCGGGGAACCTCGCCGAAAGCGCGAGCCTTCGTCTGTTGCTTCTGGGATTGCCGTTCATTTGTGGAAACTATCTGTTTGGAACCGCGTTGAACGCCCTGGACCGCGAACACTGGAACCTCCGCTCGGGAGTGGTTTTTCTGGTCGTGTCCATTGCCCTGAATCTGGCGTTCATTCCCCCGTTCGGACCGGCCGGCGCCGCGTTGGCCACCACTCTCTCGCAGGGGGTCTACTGCGCCCTGCTGTATATTCACTTGCGGCGTGTGGACTCCGGCTGGATCCGAGAAAACCGCATGGGGATGATTCTCGCGCTGTCCGTGTTGATGGCGGTCCTACTCGCGCCGCTTGGGATGGCGCCGGTGCTTGCGCGGGCGCTTATCGGCGCGTTGATTTACACGGGACTTTTGTGGGCCTTTGGGTTCCGGGGAGCGCTGCTCGCCCTTTGGAGCCGTCGGCTAATGTCTTAGATGAAGCTAATCGGGGGCGGGGATGAATTCGAGGGGGTGAACCTCGATGAGGTTTTCCTCCACCACGCGCCCGCCGATGAGATGCTCTTGGATGATGCGTTCCAACACCTCCGGGGTGCACCCGCGGTACCAGGTCCCCTCGGGATAGACCACCGCAATCGGTCCCCCCTCACAAATCCGCAAACAGTTGGCCTTGCTTCGCAGAATCCCGCCCTGTTCGGAAAGACCAAGCTCCTTGAGACGCTTCTTGAGGTGCTCCCATGCGAGCAGCGACTCTTCTTTCCCCGAGCACTTGGGGTTGGTCTGTTCACAGCAGAGGAAGATGTGGCGCCGGGCTTGAGGGACACCGATGGAATCGGCGATCCGCCGGAGTCTCTCGGTTTCCGTGGAAGGCGGCGCGGTCATGGGACCTTTGGGGGAATCGGCCTGGCCTTGGCTGGCTGGAACCGTCCGGAGGCGAAGTCCACGCTGAACGCGGCGCACCAGATTGAGACATGGGTGAAATCCTGAAAGGCGACCCCTTCCGGGAGGTGGATGTCGAGAGTGGCGTTGCTAAACGGTTCGCCGGGGTTGTTGGAGAACTGGTGGATGGAGGTTCCGGCGTCTCCCTCCGCCCCGGTGAAGCCTCCGGGACCGGCGGCGTGGATCAGATAGACATGCACATCCGGGCCGTTGTTCTTGTAAGAGAAATTCCGGAGTTGGAGGGTGTCGGTTGCGGTGATGACCGCGGTGCCGGTGGCGCCGTAGGTCTGGAACCTTGCCGGGAGCGCGACCAAATCCGCCGACCATCCGACTTGCGGACCGGGCGGTTGGGTCGGTGTGGCGGTTGGAGTGGGTGGCGGCGGGGTTTCGGTGGGGCTGGCGGTGAAAGTGGGGATCGGAGTCGGCCCTTGGGATTGATCCCACTGGCGCATGAACAGATAGAGGTCGTCCCTGTCGATATCTCCATCGCCATCCAAGTCCGCGCTCCCCTCGGCGTGGCACGGGGCGCTTGAAAGGAGCACGGTGAGGAGAAACACGGCGAGTGGGCTGGCGCGCATGACCTTCAGCCTAAGGCAAGGGGGGCGAGGAATCAATTCCACGATGTACATGACAAGGTGGAGGATTGAACCTCCATGCAGATGGTCAACGGGACCGTGCTCGCCCATGAGTTGCATTCATGGTCCCGCTGGCGCGAGAAGGGATTCACGCGCCGGTGGTGTGGGCAATCGGGACCCCCAGCGGCCGGATCGCAACGGGGGTCTTTGGGGGGGCGGACATCTACGGACCCATGACCTTGCGATAGCGGCGCACGGCGGCGCGCAGACGCGGTCCGGGTTTGGGTGGGTTGAGCAACGCCTTTACAAAACCCTCCTGCTCCCCAGCGGCGAGGGTGATGATCTGGTGCTGCTCCACCACACGGGTTGCGGCATCGGAAGCGGCCTGGACGATGAAGTCGGAAAGAGTTCTCCCTTGCAGGTCCGCGGCGTGTTTGAAAAGGGCTTTCTGAGAGCGGGTGGTGCGGGCTTCGAGGCGCTCGGATCGTTCCCGGCTACTTGTCGTCGGCATGAGGCGAAATCTCCCTGCTGAGTGTTCGCCTCACTTGTAGGGCATATTGCCGGTGATTTCAATCACATATTCAATCGGCCCTTCTTTTTCGCACCGGGAAGGGGAATACTCCCGCTCTATCCGGGACTCGCTGAAAGGAGAAACATGATGGGGGTGGGCATGGCGCGACGCAGCTGGCTGAAAGGGGCCGCGCTGGCGGGCATTGGAATGATCGGAGGGGCCGCGGCCATGGAACCGGTGAAACGGACCGGAGGCAAGCAGATCAAACTCAGCCTCGCGGCTTATTCGTTTCGAGATGAACTCAAGGCCACTCCCCCCACCATGACTCTCCTTGAGGGCTTCGTGGACTTCGCCGCCGAACAGGGGATCGAGGCCATCGAGCCGACCTCCTATTACTTCCCCGAACCGGTGACCCCGGAGTATCTGCTGGCCCTCAAGCGGCGCGCCTTTCTGCATGGGCTCGATATCTCCGGAACCGCCATTGGGAATGTTTTCACCCACCCGCGCGGTCCGGCGCGTGAGGCCGAATTGGCCAAGGCCCGTCAGTGGATCGATTACGCCGCCCTGCTCACCGCCCCCTCGATCCGTGTCTTCGCCGGGAAGATTCAAGAGGGGAGCACCCTGGAGGAAGCCCGCAAGAATTGCATCGAATGCCTGGAAGAGGCCTGCGATTACGCCGGATCCAAGGGGGTGTTCCTCGCCCTGGAAAACCACGGCGGGATTGTGGACACCGCCGACAACATGATGCCGATTGTGAAGGCGGTGAAATCGGATTGGTTTGGGGTCAACCTCGACACCGGCAACTTCACCTCCGAGGACCCCTACGCGGACCTGGAAAAGATGGCCCCGTATTCGGTCACGGTGCAACTCAAGGTGGAGATCAATCCGGGCGGCAAGGGAAAGGTTCCGGCGGACATCCCGCGCGTGATGGAGATCATCAAAAGGTCAGGCTATCGGGGTTATGTGGCCCTTGAGTATGAGGCCAAGGAGAACCCCCGCGAGGCGGTCCCGAAATACTTGGAGATCATGAAGGGGTTGGTTTAGACCCCGGATTCCCCAAGCACCTCTTCCGCCGAGTATGGCAGGACCCCGAGTTCGTAGGCGAGATCGAGGACTGTGTAGCGACTGCGGATGTCGCGGGCATTGAGGAGAGTCTGTCTCGCCTCCTCGCGCGAGACCCCGAGCTCGGCCAGGGTGTGCGGCGCGCCCGCCTCGAGCAGCGGCTTGCGCAGCCGGTCGGGGCTGGGGATCCCGAAGGAAACCAACCTCTCGCGGATACCCGCCCATTCCCTTCTTAAGAACTCCAGGCGTTTTGCGGCGAGCCTGTGTTTCTGTTCCGCCTCCGGGAGGACTGTCGCGGCTAGCGGCCCATGCTCGGCGCCGATCCGCTCCGCCTCCGCTTCCCACAGCCGCGGCGGAACGAATTCAGGAGACCGGATCGAAAGCACCCGCTGATACAGCGCCGAGGTGATCAAAGTGGCGACCCCCACCTGCGCGCCATGCAGGCGCAGCGGTCTTCCCGCCGCGAGCGCTTGCATGTCCCAGAGATGGCTAATCAGGTGCTCCCCTCCGCTTGCGGGGCCGCTGCTCCCGGCCACCACCATCGAAACTCCGCTGAGGACCACCGCGCGCGCGAGGGTCTCCAGCGCCGAGGGGGACCGCGCGGGAATCCCCGCCGCCTCCGCCAGGATCGAGTCGATCGCCTCGCTCACAATCCTTCCGGGGAGCTCGGAATAAGCCGCGCCCTCCACCTGGTGGCTGAGCCACCAATCGGCCAGACTCACCGGCTTGCTCAGAAGGTCCCCGAGTCCCGCCTGGGTCAGTTCCAGCGGCGCCGCACAAAGGATTTCGGTGTCGAGGAGGATCGCGCGCGGGGGAGTGGCGGCAAGGGTGGTCTTGAGGCCATTGCTGGTGACCGCCACGATCCCGCTGGCATAACCGTTCATGCTGGCGGCGGTCCCGAGCGCGAGGTAGGGAACCCCAAGCCGAGTGGCGGCGGCCTTGGCGATGTCGTTGATGGTGCCGCTTCCCACGGCGAGGATGCCACCGATCCCCCGGCCCTCGGTCATCACCTCGGCAATGGTCGGATCATCGGTGTGGGCATGGCCGGAGAGGACCATCTCGCGCCACTGTCCTGAAAAAGCTCGGCTGAACTTCTCCATCGGACCGAGCGCGGCCTTGCGGGTGTTTTCATCCGAGAGGACCAGCAGCGGCGGATTCAGGTAGCGCGACGCGACCTCACCAAGCCTGTCTCCCGCGCCGGGATGGATAAACACTTCCTCCGGCAGCGAGAACCCCGGCGGGATGGGCGCAACGCAAAGGTCCTGTAAACGCATGATGGGGAAGGTCCTCCCGGTTCCTAGGATTCGCGCCTTCTATAGAAGGTCCAGCGAAAAAGCGAAAGCCCTCCCCAAATCAGGAGCGCGGCGAAGTTGGCCAAACGAAGCAGTCCCGCCGCCGCGAGACTCACCGGGAAGGAATGCCCCACACCACTCCCCGCCGCGGCCAGGACCCCTTCCACCACCCCGAGGTTTCCGGGGGTGAGGGTTACCAGGATGGTCAACACCCGCATCGAGTTCATCAGGAACACGGTCTCGAAGGGCACGGGATGCCCCAGCGCGCGGTAGGCCACCCAAAGCTCCGAGGTCAGGATCAGGCTATTGAAAAACAGGAACATCGCGATCAGCCCGAGCGACCGTGGGGCCCGCCGGAGCCCGCGAAACCCGAAGAACACGCGCTCCAGCGGGGTTGTGGCCTCGCCCTCCCCCTTTCCTCTCGCAAGGATCAAGACAAGCGCCCCCCCGAGCGCCGCGAGCGCGAGGACCCCCAGCATCGAAACGGGAGCCTGCTGACCGGTGACCGCCAGGCAGATCAATCCCGCGCTCCCCAAGATCACCAGGTTCATCAGCACCGCCACCGCCGAGATCGCGGCGAAGGTGACCATCGGGAAAGCGTGAACATCCCGAAGATAGTAAGCACGAACCGCCAGGCCTGCCTGAAGCGGCGCGACATAGTTCACCAACCCCGAAGCGGCGGTGAGGGCAAAGGCGTTCGCCAAGGGCAGCCTGGTTCCGCACGCATTCAAGAGCAACCGCAAGATGATCGCGTTTGAGAGAATGAACAGGGTCTCCCCGATCCAAATCACCCCGACATGGACCGGGGAAACTTGAGCGAGTCGCGGGAAATCTTCCCGATGCTCCCAAGCATACCGGCCGAGGAGAGCGATCAGGACTAGGAGGAGCAGCCATCTCGCGGGGGCGGGGAATCCGCGCATCGTTACGGCGCTCAGCCGCGAAGGACCGGCTCATCGACCTCATCGGGTCGAGCGGTGCCGATCCAGCGCGGGTCGCCCGGCATGAGCCGCTGGAAAAAACGTTCGAGTCCCCCCGGATCATCTGAAACGAAGTAGCGGAAGGAGGCGGACTCGCCCTCGGGCGCGGCCAGGTCGAGTTCCGAGAGCCGGCGCGCCGCACGCTCGGCGGTCGCCTCCGCGCTGTCCACCACGGTCACCTTGTTTCCGACAGTGGCTTGGATGGCATCGCGGAGGAGCGGGTAGTGGGTGCAGCCCAGGATCAGGGTGTCGATGTCCTGCTCCAGCAAGGGCTTCAAGTAATCCTCGGCGATCAGGCGGGTGGCGGGGTGATTTTCAAGACGCTCCTCGGCGAGGGGGACAAACAGCGGGCAGGCGGTGCTGTAAACCTTGGAGTCGGGGAGACGCTCGCGAAGAAAACGCTCGTAGGCCCCGCTGTGGATGGTGGCCTGGGTCCCGATCACTCCAATTCGACGATTGCGGGTCGCGGCAGCCGCCGCCTCGACTCCCGGCTCGATCACACCCAGCACCGGTCCCTCAAACTCCATCTGAACACAATCCAAAGAGGTCGCGCTGCAGGTGTTGCAGGCCGCCACGATCATCTTGACCCCTTGGCGGGTGAGGAAGCGTGTGATTTCGCGGGTGAACCTGCGGATGGTCTCGGGTGACTTCGGTCCATAGGGAACGCGCGCGGTGTCTCCGAAATACAGGATCGACTCACTCGGGAGCCTTCGCCGCAAGGCGCGCACCACGGTCAGCCCGCCCAGACCGGAATCGAAGACCCCCAGCGGGCGACAGGGATCGAGTGGAACAAGCGGGGAGCTCCGAGAGGCGCTCACGGAGCTCTCTCCGCCTTCCCAGACCCAAGCCACTCCTCAAGCGGGGCGTAGGGCTCGGAGAGCAAGTACCCCCCCGGGGCCTCCTCCGATTCCTTCCCATCCACCAGAAAGCGGACTGTTTGAAAGTCGGGGCGCAGTCCCGCCACGGTGTGGGTGACGGCAAACAGGGAGAGTCCGATCTGGAGCGGATCTCCATCCCGCCAGGACTCCGCGACCTTGACCAAGTCCACATAAACCACCTTCTCCTCGGGGTCGAAGAACACGGAGCGAAACTGAATCTCCGGCGGAACCGCGGGGCGAAGGGCCGGGTTGGTGGGGGTTTGACGAAGCGCTTCCAGCGCGGCGCGGATCATCGCGGTGAGGCTGAGCGAGCCTTCGATCGTGCGCTCTTCAGGGACCAGGTACCCGGAGGAGGCATCCACGCAGAAGACCTTGGCGGGAACCGGGTTGAAGAATCGTGTGGGTTCCACTCCGGGCGAGGCGGAGGGGTCTCCGACGACAGGCGCGGCGGTCTCACCCGTTGTCTCCACCAGGGGGGCGCCTCCGGAAAGCAGGCCGGACTTCCACACAAAGGCGACTGTCACCCCCATGATCAGGATGAGCAGGAGGGTCACCACCACCAGCCAAGCGAGAATGAAGTCGTTGCGTTCCACTCTATTCCTTCCGAACCTGAGCCAGGGAAGCCCCCACGACCTCGGTCATCTTCTTGATTTCCTTGGTGAGGTCCTCGACCGAGACGCCGAATTGAACCAACACCGAGGGGAGCTTGCGCCCCTGGAGAACCTGGAGCGGCCCGCCGCGGAGGCCCGTGGCCCTCGCGGACCCGAACGCGCTCACGAAATTCCGGTAAAGAAGCTCGGCGATGGCGCGACTATCGCGCTTGTAGGACTGGCTGACCCGGCTCCATTCGACCAGGCTGGCCTCATCCCTCCCTCCCGGCGAGGGGCTGGAATCATAGAAAAAGAATGAGGACCTTGGGGGTGGATCTCCGACCCGGAGTTGGATCGCGATCATCGCATCGGCCTCCAGGTAGGAGGAATCGGGCGAGGCGGGATTCCAGGAGGCGGAGACCACCCGGATGCCATTCTCCTTGAGCGTCTTGGTCCATTCCGAAAGGAGGGATTCCACCGCGGTGGCTCCCTCGGGCAGGCCGGATGCGGGCAAGGTGACCACCAAGAGGGTTCGGAGGTTCAATTCACCGGCCTCGGGTGGCGCGGGCGGCTCTTCCGGTTCGCCTTCGGCAATCTCCCCGCTCTCGAAAGGGGTGGGGGAGGCGGTTTCCTCGGGTTGGTCCGGTAGCTGGTAGTCGGGGTAATGGGAAAAGACGGTTTCGAGCAGGGCGCGCGAGACATAGATCTCCCCGCGTCGGAAGGATGGAGGTTCGGGCCACTCGACCAGGTCGGAGCCGCACCGCCCCAAGTTGGACCCGACAATCAGGGAGACATTGACCCCTCCCCTGGAATCGATCAGGACCGCGCGGCGTAGCAGAGCGTTCCACTTGAGGTCGGCGCCCAGGGCGGTCTGGATGTCGGTCAGGGAGTAAATGTTGGAATCATCGGCTCGGTTGTCCGCCGGAACGCGCACGAGCAGGCCCTCCAAGGCCCCTGCGCCCCAGGATTCCACGCCGAGAAGAACCAGGAACAATCCCCCCAAGAAAACCCTCGCGCCGAGGGACTTCGACACACCCATATCGGCGATCATAGCAGGCCGGGGAAACGCCCGGCAACCGGCTGGGGCGGACAAAGAGCGAAACCTCTGCTTGACAGGCCTGCCCCCTCTGGTAGTTTCGGGTCCGGAACACCATGAAGTATTCGATCCGAACCTCCCTGGACCTGTACCGCGCGAGCCGCGAAGTCATCCCCGGAGGGGTGAACAGCCCTGTCCGCTCCTTCCAGTCGGTTGGAAAGTCCCCGATTTATATTTCCCACGCCAAGGGTTGCCAGGTTTTTGATGTCGAGGGCAAGGCGTATATCGATTATCTCGGCTCGTGGGGGCCGATGATCCTGGGCCACGCCAACAACGAGGTGGTTCAGGTCTTGATGGAGCAGGTCAAGCTGGGCACCTCGTATGGGTTGCCGACCGGAGCGGAGTGCGAGCTCGCCGAGGCGGTCCGCGAGCTGTTCCCCTCGGTGGAAATGCTGCGCTTGGTGAACTCCGGAACCGAGGCGACCATGACCGCGCTGCGCCTCGCGCGCGGCGCCACCGGCCGCGACCGGATCATCAAGTTCGCGGGTTGCTATCATGGGCATGTGGATTCGCTTCTGGTGGAGGCCGGATCCGGCGCGGCCACCTTTGGAGTCCCCAACAGCCCCGGGGTGCCGGAGCGTCTCGCCAACCTCACCGAGGTGGCGCGTTTCAACGACCTCCGGTCCGTGGAGCGCATCTTCGAGGAATTTCCCAACGAAGTCGCGGCGTTGATCGTGGAGCCGGTGGCCGGCAACATGGGAGTGGCGCCACCGGCTCCCGGGTTCCTTGAGGGCTTAAAGGCCCTGTGCGCTGAGAATGGCGCGCTGCTGATCTTCGATGAGGTCATGACCGGTTTTCGAGTGTCACGCGGAGGCGCGCAAGAGAAGTATGGGGTCAAGCCGGACCTCACGACTCTGGGAAAGATTCTTGGGGGTGGGTTACCGGTCGGAGCGGTGGGGGGACGTCGCGACTTGATGGAGCAGCTTGCCCCTTCGGGTCCTATCTATCAGGCGGGGACCCTATCCGGGAACCCGATGGCCACCGCCGCCGGGCTGAAGACCCTGCAGATGCTTCGAGTCAGCGGGATCTACGAAACCCTGGAGAATTTGGGCGCAGAGCTGGAGACGGGACTCAATGAGCGCGCCGCCAAGGCCGGAGTCCCCTGCCGGATCAACCGGGTGGGGAGCATGCTGACCGCGTTCTTCACCGATCAGGAGGTCGTGGATTTCGACACCGCCAAGACCTCGGACACGGAGGCATTCGGGCGTTTCTTCGGCGCGATGCTGAACGGCGGAGTGCTGATTCCCCCTTCTCAATTCGAAGCCTGGTTCATCTCCGGAGCGCATGCCGACATGCATATCCGAAAGACCCTGGAGGCCGCCGAGCGCGCGTTTCGAGAGGTCTAGCGCGCTTGACTCAGAGCCCCCTCAAGGTAGACTGGGACAAAGATCGCGCCAGACCGACCGGAAACAGGAGTTCCCGCCCCGCCCGGCCCGCCCACCGCAAGGGTTACGGGACTTCGGCTCGTTTCGTTGCTATACTGATACGGTCTGAGATACGCGGACCCCGCAAGGAGCGCTTGATTGAGCTCGGTACTACGCACAAGCCTTTTCTGGATCATCCTCCTGGTCGTGCTGATGTTGGTGGTGGTCGGTTTTCGCCGCCAGCAGACCATCCAGCTCTCCACGACTGATTTTGTAACGCTGCTGGAGGCCGACAAGATCCGCGAGGTCCGTCTTTCGGAAACTCAAGCCAAGGGGTCGCTGGAGCTGGACCAGCTCGACTCCGTGGCGGCGCTTCTTTCCCCAAAGACTCGCAATGAGCTCAAGCGCACCACGGGCGCGCTCAACCAGTCCCCCGAGTTTGTTTGCCCGAACCTCACGGTCACCGCCAAGGATGTGGCCACGCGCATCAATGAGATGAACAAGAGCCGTCGCGAGGGCGGCAAACCCCTGATCCAGCTCGAGGAGAACCCGCAGAGCGGGTGGATCCTCACCGCGCTTTCGACCGTGTTTCCGATCCTTCTGATCGTGGGCTTGTGGGTCTTTTTCCTGCGCCAGATGCAGGCCGGGGGGCGGAACGCGATGTCCTTCGGGAAGAGCCGCGCGCGTCTCAACAGCGAAGGGGAAAACAAAGTCACCTTCGAGAACGTGGCGGGCTGCGATGAGGCCAAGGAGGAGCTCAAGGAAGTGGTCGAGTTCCTCAAGGACCCGCAGAAGTTCCAGCGCCTCGGGGCCAAGATCCCCAAGGGGGTGCTGCTGTTCGGCGCTCCGGGAACGGGCAAGACCCTTCTCGCCAAGGCGGTCGCTGGCGAGGCCAATGTGCCCTTCTTCAGCATCAGCGGCTCTGATTTCGTGGAGATGTTCGTGGGCGTGGGCGCCGCGCGGGTGCGCGATCTTTTCGAGCAGGGCAAGAAGAACGCGCCGTGCATCATCTTCATCGATGAAATCGACGCGGTCGGCAGGCAGCGATTCGCGGGGTTGGGCGGTGGCCATGATGAGCGCGAGCAGACCCTCAACCAGTTGCTGGTGGAGATGGATGGGTTCACCGCCACCGAGGAGGTGATCCTGATCGCGGCCACCAACCGACCGGATGTGCTCGATCCCGCCTTGCTTCGTCCGGGCCGTTTTGACCGGCAGATTTCGGTCGATCCCCCCGATGTCAAGGGACGCGAGGAGATCCTGCGAGTCCACACCCGCAATGTGGTGCTCGACAAGTCGGTGGACCTCAAGGTCTTGGCCCGTCGCACGCCCGGTTTTTCCGGCGCCGATCTCGCCAACTCGGTGAACGAGGCCGCCCTGCTGGCCGCGCGACGCAACAAGGATCGCGTGGATCACAAGGATTTCGAGGACGCCATCGACCGGGTGATGGCCGGACCCGAGAAGAAGTCCAAGGCGATGTCCGAGAAGGAAAAACGGATTGTCGCGTTCCATGAGGCCGGGCACGCCCTGATGTACCATCACCTGGATGAGCTCGATCCGCTTCACAAGGTTTCGATCCTGCCGCGCGGGCGCGCGCTCGGCTACACCATGCACTTGCCGACAGACGACAAATTCCTCACCAGCAAAGGGGAACTTCTCGGAACCATCACCGCGCTCTTGGGGGGACGCGTGGCCGAGGAGATCGCGCTCGGCGAGATCACCACGGGGGCGAGCAACGACTTGGAGCGCGCCACCGAGCTCGCCCACCGGATCGTGTGCGAGTGGGGCATGAGCCATCGCCTCGGACCGCTGACCTTCGGCAAGGGCGAAACGAATGTGTTTCTTGGGCGCGACATCGCCAAGGACCGAGGTTACAGCGAGGAAATCGCGTTCGAGATCGACAAGGAAATCCGCCGGATTGTGGACGAGTGCTACGCCCGCTCGCGCAACCTGCTGGAGACTCACCGGGATCAGCTCGACAAGCTCGCCGAGGCGCTCTTGGAGCGCGAGGTCCTGGATAAACAGCAGGTGGAGATGCTCTTCGAGGGCACTCTTCCGCCCTTCGGGAGCGAGCCGGAAACGGTCAAGGCTTCCGAGGAATCCCCGCCCCCGAAGCTCGAGGAGAAGCGGCAGGAATCCGACCTTCCGGGCCTGGGCGCCCCTGCTCCCTCGCCCGCCTGATCGAGGCCGCGACGCCCGCTGGAGCGGTTAAGGTCACCGTGTCGCTCCCTTGGAGGGCCGCGCTCCGTCGTGGCTGGACTTGCGGGGCCGCGGGACGCGACGAAGCGCGTCCCGCCAGCGTGGCATTCGAGTGAGAAATGCTCTAGCAACACCGAGGGGCGCGAGCGGAGCTTCCATTTGCCATGAAGATCCTCGGGGACCCGCCGAGTCCTCCCAAGGCGCTGATTTTCCTCCTGCTCGTGGTCTGGATGGTCCTTTCCGGAACGCACCTCTTGGAGACCGCCTACCATGTCTCGACCTTCCGCGCGGTTGGCGATTCGAGCGCGGCGCGTGACGCGGTCCCGTGGCTGCGCGGCTCGCCGAGCGGAGCTCCGGGGGTGGTGTACTTGGTTTACCGCCACGCGATCGCCTTGGCCTTTCTAATCCTCTCCTATCATGGCCTTGCGTTCCGGGAGTGGGCGCGAAAGGCGCTTGTGGGGCTGCTCGCGTTTGATCTGTGCGCCTGGCTTGTCCACTCGCTCGCCTTTCTGGCGTTTCCAAGCGCCATCCAGATGTCGCGCGAGGAAATCCTCCTCCAGGTGGGAGTCGCGGTCTTCGAGGGCATCCTGGTGTGGCTGCTGACCTTGCCCGCCACGGTGGGGCATTTCGCAACCGGAGGGAAAAAGAGTAAGATGCCCGCATGAGCGAGCAGCCCGGTCCACGCTCCGATCTCAAGCAAGTCATCGATGAATGTCGCGAGCTCTTCTCGAAGCTCTCGGATAAGAATCGCGCGCTTTCGGAGGAGTGGAACGCCATCGCGGAGCGACTCTACCCCCCCGCCCCGGAGAGTGAGGCTCTCCCTTCCGAGGTTGATGTCCCGCCGGCGAAGCATTTCGGGGATTCCCTGCTCACCCTTCACGCCCAGTTTTTTGAGACCTGCCGCAGCCTCTTGGAGGCGAGGTTGGAGATCGACTCGCTGCGTTCGGAGCGAACGGCCCGGGAGACCGAACTGGCTCGATTCTCCGAACAAGTGATGTTGCTGGGCCGGGCGCAGGGCGAGGCCAACGAGCGTTTCGGATACTTCGAGCGCGAACTCGCGGCCGCGGCGAACGCGCGAAGGGCGGCCGAGGAGCAGCTCGCGCGCCTGGAGGGCCGTCTCCAGGAGGCCGACCGCGCCCAAGCCGCGCTGGAGGAGAAACTCCGCGCGGCTCAGTCGCTTTCGCTCACCCTGGAACAGCGCGTGGGCGAGCGCGAGCGGGACCTGGATCGCCTGGCCGCCGAACTCGCGCGAGCCAAGGAAGAAAAGGAAACCGCGCTCGCGGCGCGGTCGGTGGTGGAATCCGGCCTTTCCGAGGCCGAGTCCCGTCACCGGCTGGTGGCCGAGCGTCTCGCCTCGGTGGAAAACCAGCAGGAAAACCTTCACCGCCAACTCGAATCGCTCGAACGCGAGCTCAACTCCTGGAAGACGCGCGCGGAAGCTTTGGAGAGCGATCTCCAAGCCGCGCGCTCCAAGGGGGTTGAGATGGAGGCGGTGGCCGCCGCCGCGCGCAAGCGCAATGTCGAGCTGGATGGCGAGCTTTCCGCCCTGCGGGGAGCCTTGTCCGACCGCGAGGCGGAGCTCGACCGAGCTCGAAGTCGCACCGAGGAGCTGGTCTCGGAGGGACGGGAGCTGCGCGAGCGGATCGGCGCGCTGGAGGTGGAGCTCGGGTCTTTGAGCCAAGGCGCCGACGGCTGGCGGCATGAAAAGGGAGAACTGGAGCGGAGCCTTGAAGAGAAAGAGGCCGCGCTCCATGCGGCCCGTGGTCGAGTCCAAGCGCTCGAGACCGAGCTCCAAGGCTTTCGGGCGCGCGCCGCGGAGTTTCAGGCCGCGCTCCAAGCAGCGGAGCTGCGTTCCCGGGACCTGGAGCGACTGGCCGGGATTGCCCTGGAGACGAGTGTGCCCGTGGGAGATCACGAAGACCTGCGCAAGCGCATGGACGCCATCGAGGAGGAGCGTCGGGTCCAGGCGGTTCAGGAAGGCTACCACATCGAAACCATCGGTCGTCTGGAGGCGGAAATGGAAGCCGCCAGAAGGGACCTTTCCGAGGCTCAGGACCTGCTCTCCGCGGCCCAATCGCGCGAGCGCGAGATCGAAGAGCCGCTGCGCCTTTCCGAGGCGCGGAACCGGGAGCTGGAGGAGCGCCTGGAACAGGCCCTTGCCGAGCTTCAGGCAGCGCGCGCGGAGCTCGCGGCTCGTCCTGTCTCCCCGGAGCTTCCCTGCATTCGTGTAGACGCGCCACTAGAGGAAGAAGTCTCTCCAGGAATCCCCGTGGAGAGCGGGCCCGCGGAAGACCTTCCGGTCGAGGCGGACGCGATCTCGGAAGCCCCTTGGCCCGAGACCCTGCGGGATGAGTCCTCGCGCGCGCTCGAATCCGAGCTCCTCGGATCCGTGGACCCTCGGAGATTCGATGAGCTGGAGGCCTTCCAAACCCCCAGCGCACCACCCGCGATTGACTCCCTGGCCCTGCGCGAGGATGACTTGCTGTTCGAGAGTTTTACCAAGGGCGCGGAGTTTGGCGAGTTGGAGGCCAGCGGTTTGGTCACTGAGCCTTCGCTCGAACCGGCGGACATGGAGCCGCTGGAGGCCCCCCGGAGTCTCGCCGAGACCGGAGAGGTTTCCCCGGATCCACTTCCGGAGATCGCCGCTCCAATCGAGGCGCTCCTCCCCGCGACCTTTCCCTCGGATGCCGCGCGGACCGAGCCGCCGGCGGAGGCCCCCTCCAAGACTCTCGATTTCCCCTATCCGGAAATCACCGGGGCGCGCATGGATCACTTCCGTGCCAAGACCGTGCTGCTGGTGGGCGGCGATGAACGTTTCCTTTCCGATTACCAGCATCTGTTCGGCATGGTCGAGGCCGACCTGTTTTACTACCCCAGCGTGATTCATTTGGAGAAGCAGGGGCTCAAGCGGAATGTGAAGGATTGCCATGTGGTGGTCGTGTTCGGGCGCGCGACTCATGAGCCGGGGGTGCTGCGGTTGCGCCAGGTGGCCGAGGAGTTCGGGCGCCCGATGTTGGAGCATCACTCCTCGGGGTTGGTTTCACTCTATCACCGCTTGCAGCGCATGAATTCGGAGCTGTGAGCGAAGGGCGCCATCCCATGGCTCGTGTCCGGAAGGCCCTGATCGGCGCTTGGGGTCCGTTGCTCTTCCTGCTGTCTTTCTGCGTGATCCTTTTCCGGGATGTTCTCTTCCGAGGGATGCTGCTCGCGGGAGGGGATCTGAACTACCAGTACTACATCTGGAAGGATTTCTTTGTTCGTTCGATTCGAGAAGGGGTGTTCCCCTTCTGGAACCCGTATCCCTTCTGTGGGACCCCCTTTTTTCACGATCCGCAGACCGCCACCCTTTATCCTCCCGACCTGATCCACTTCGCGCTTCCCATGCCCTGGTCGTTTGGGTTTTCGTTCTGCCTGCACGTCTTCTGGTCGGGCGTGGGCTTCTACTGGCTGGCGGGAAGATTCTGCACGGAGCGTCCGGCGCGGCTCTATTCGGCTTTGCTCTACATGGGATCCGGTTTCATCCTCTCGCGTCTGTTCGAGGGGGAGCCGACTGTCACCCAGGCTTACTCCTGGATCCCGGTCTGCTTCCATTTCGGGATCCGCCTGTACGAGCAACCCTCGCCGCGACGGATGGGGCTGTTGGCCTTGGGGGTGGCCATGCTGGTCCTCTCCGGCCACCCGCATCTTCCGTTCCTGGCCGCGCATCTGTTCGTCGGCTGGCTGGTCTTTGAGGCGGCTCACCGGGTTCGCGCCGGGGCCAAATGGACAAGCGCGCTTGCCCCGGTTGCCTGGCTTGTCGCCGGCGGGGCGCTGGGACTGCTCGCGGTGGCGGTTCAGGTGGGGCCGTTTGTGGAGTTCGCGGGTTTTTCAGCCACGCGCGCCGGGGGGGCCTCCTATGATTTCGCGGCGGAGGGGAGTCTTTCGCCGAGGTTGCTGCTGTTGTTGGCCTTCCCTTACCTCTTTCGCGGCCCCTCGAAGGATACGTTCTGGGCCTCTCCGAGTCCTTTCATGGAGGCGGCCTCGTATCTCTCCACCTTCGGCCTCTTGCTGGCCCTTTGTGCGCTGCTCCTTCCAAGGAAGCGCTTTGTCTGGTTGTGGAGCTCGGCGGCGGCGCTGGGGTTGCTGCTCGCGCTCGGCTCGCACACCCCGTTGCACCGTCTCTTTTACGAGCTCGTTCCGGGCTGGGACCGGTTTCGGAACCCGGGACGAGCGCTGCTCCTCACGACCATGGGGCTGGCGCTGCTTGCGGGCGGCGCGGTCGATCAATTGCTTCGTTTGGACACAACCCAGGCGGCCCGCGCCCTCCGACGGATGGCGTTCCCGGTGGTGGTTTATCTGGTCGCGCTGATCTTCACCGCGATCCTGGTTCAAGCCTACCAGGATCGGATCCTCAATCTGTTCGCCAAATCGGCGTCCGAGCGAGCCTTTCTTGAGATCGGCGAATCCGCCCCCGGCTTCACCCCCGACCAGTTCCTGGGAAGGTTTGAGGGGATCACCCGCGCGCTGTGGATCGGCGCGGGACTGGTCGGCCTCTTTACGGTCACTTTGGGTCTATGGGCGCGATTCCCACGGCAGGGGCGTGGCTTCGCGCAGGGGATCCTCCTGGTCACCGCGGCGGACTTGCTGATCGCCGCGCACCCATTTCTCCGCATCCGGACCGCGGACGAGTGGCGCAAGGAGTACTGTCCCGAATCCCCCGCGATCCGCGCGGTTCAACGGGAGGAATTCCAGGGTGGACGGCTCCTGGTAACCGACATGGGACTTCATTGGATGCGTCAGGAACTTCACCGCGAGCTCTTTCCCAACGCCCCGATGCTCTTTGGGGTGCGGACAGTCCGCGGCTACAGCCCCTCGATCCTCAAGCACTTCAACGAATTCATCAACCTCGCGCAGAACCGACCCCCGGAAACCCCGCCGGGCGGATTCCTGTTCCTGGGTGACCCTTCCCAGTTCGACCGCTTGGCGCTCCGAGTGATGGGGGTCCGCGCGCTGCTCCACTACGAACCCGCGCCGCCACCCTTCAAGCCGGTGGAGCGCTTCGACACGGGGATCATCCTGTACGAGAACCCCGAGGCGCTCCCGCGCTGTTTTCCGGCCCGCAAGGCGGAGAACCGCTGGGGTCTTGAGCCGGTGGAGGGACCGCACGGCGCGACACGAGTTCTTTCCTCGAGCCCCAATCGAATCGAGGTGGAGACCGAATGGGAGTCGGCGGCTCTTCTGGTTTTTTCCGAGACCTGGTTTCCCGGATGGACCGCCACTCTCGCCGGGCAACGCCTGACACCCGAGCGCGCCTTTCACGCCTTCCAGGCGATCCCGGTTCCGGCGGGGAGAAATCGGGTCACCTGGGAGTTCCAACCCACGAACTGGACTCTCTTCCAGGCTCTATCCGCTATGGGGCTGGCGGGGATCCTGCTGTGTCTTTGGATGGGGGAGCGGAAGGGCCCCCGACCGGAAATGGGTCCGAGGGTGGAGGCAGACTCCGAACAAACTCTTCCGTGATCCGATGCAGAGAGAACAACCGTTCGCCGCGATAGGTCACCGTGGCGAGGGGCGGGACCTTTTCCAAAACAAGCCATGCCTCCGGGGTCAGATCCCCGTAGCGACTGCTGAGTATCGCGAACACCGAACGCCCCTTGTAGGGAACCTCCCGGACCAGTTTGAAATCGATGCTCCGAATTCCGCGCGGAACAGCGGGCCAACCCTCCGGTCCGCTCTCCGCCACCAGGGCGTTGCAGCCCGCGAGCAGGAGGATGTCGCCTGCGCGCGCCACCTCCTGGAGCTTGGGGTTGAGTTGGTGCATGGAGACTCCGAGGAAATCGAGCTCGAATCCGAGCTTTCGGGCGCCGGTGACCCCTCCCACCAGGGGGGAATAGTACACCAGGTTGTACGGGTAGATGCGCACGGTTGGGAGCGCGAGCAGCAGCCCGACAGTCGCCGGCAGGGCCTTCCGCAAGCCCGAAGAGATGCGCTGAAGCCCCCTGGCCTCGATGGCTTTCCACCAGGCTGCGACCTCCAGGGTTGAGAGGATGGCCATGGGGGCATACGCCGGAAGCAGCAGGCGGACCCCATCATACTTGGGCGCTTGCGGCATCGAACTCACCAAGAGCGGGAAGAGCATCCCGACCCACAAGAGGGCTTCATCAGCGCCTTGAAAGTTGCCTGGACGAAACCCCCGTCCCACTAGGATTCGGATCCCTCGAACAAGACTCGGGACCCAGAACGCGAGCGGGAGCGCGATGGCGGTGAAGACCCAGGGGTAGTGCCAAGGCGGAACCGAGTCGCCCTTGTAGAGGGTTCCGAAATAGAGCACGGGCACATTGCTGTGACGGGTGATGAAGCGCAGGTATCGGAGCAGGTCGCTGGGGAAGTCGATCCACATCGCGGGCCAGATCAGGAAGACACCGGCCAATGCGGCAATCGCGACCGAGCAGGCCATTCCGGCTTGCCGGATCCTTGGTCCGGCGCCAACCCCGCGCGAAGCGGCCCAGGCGAACAGGATCGGGATCAGGAAAAGTCCCTGGAGTTTGGTAAGCAGCGCGAGGACCAGGGCGCCAAAAACAAGGAGCTTGCCCCGCGCGCCCTTGTCCCACTTGAGGAACGCCAGGAGCGCGAGGCCATACGTCGCCGCCATGAGACCATCGATGTTGAGGATGACCGCGTCCACCCAAAAGCGCGGGCTACCGGCGAGCAGGGCAAGTCCGAGTAGGGCCGCTCCCTTTCCGACTCTCGGCGCGGTGAAGAGATACATCGCGGCGCACCACAGCGCGGCGAAGATCGAGATAAAGAGGCGGCACGACCCCAGATCTCCAAGTTCCCGCTTGAAGAGGGCGTGACAGAGCGCCGCGCCCCACTCCATCAGCGGCGGATGTCTCGGCTCCTCGGGGAAGTAGTGGCGCCACTCGGTGATCGGAGGGGCGGGATTGCCATCCCACCAGGAGGAAATCCAGAGGCTGAATTTCTCGGTCGGGAAGAAGAAGTTCCACGAATCCCAGTACGGGCCGAAGCCGCGTCCCAGACAAACGAGGAGCGCCAAGGCGACGACAAAGACGAAGGCGGCTTGAAGGAACACGCTCTCCCGAACGAGGCGCGCGAAACGAGGCGAATGCCCTGAGTTCACGGTGTGGAGCTGATGAGCCGGGGACCGCGAACGGCGCGCGGTCCCCGGCGAAACCTCTCAGTTATCCTCCGGCAACGGCTGCCCCTTGGTTTCCGGGGCCCAGATCAAGGTCAGCATGCCAAGGAAGAATATCGAACAGAAGATCACGGCCCCCACCCGGAACGGCTGATCCACTCCCGATTCCGCCAGCCAGATGGTGAAGTAGCCCGAAACCAGGAGGAAGGCGGCGGTGGCGTAGCGTCCCACGTTGTAACAGAAGCCGATCCCCACTCCCCGAAGGCGTGTGGGATAGAGCTCGGGGAAGTAGATCGAATACCCCCCGAACGGCATCAGCGTGCCGAACCCGACGAGCGGCAGCATCCAGTAGGCGTCCGACACCGAGTTCAGGAAGAAGAAGGTGTAGCTCACCGTGAAGAGCGGGATGATGAAGGCGCATAAGAACGCCCATCGCCTGCCCCAATAGGTGGCCAGGACAGTGAACACGCACATCCCAAGAAATGCCCCGACATCTTGGAGCGCGGTGCAGAGGGACTTGGTTTCGGCCACCTGCTCCTTGGGGAGGTCGGCGAGCGCGCGGTCGATCAGCTCGGGAGTGAAAAACCCGATTCCCCAAAGCCCGATCATGCCTGATACGCCAAGCCCCAGGCCGACCAGGGTGTTGTGCCGCCAGCGTGGGTGTCGGAAAAGGTCGGGTATGGTTCCCAACTGTTTGCCGACATCACCCCGATCGGCGGCTTCCTTGGCGTGCTTCCAGGCGTCCGGTTCGCGCAAGAAGAGGACAATCGGGATCACCAGAAGCGAGGGGAGGATTCCGACCAGGAAGAGCGCCCTCCATCCGTCGATTTCCCAGCCCAGGAGGGTCGCCGGCAGGCCCGGCGCGATCCAGTAGCTGATCAGCGAGCCTGTGATATTCCCCACCGCCGAAAGCGCCTGAAGGGAGCCAAGCGCGAGGGACCGAACCCGACCCGGCACGCTCTCGGCCACCAGCGCGGCGGCGGCCCCGAACATTCCCCCCACACCAAGCCCCACCAGGAAGCGATAGAGGAGGAAATCCCAGTACGATACGGACACCGCCGAAAGGCCGGTGAAACCCGAATAAACCAGCAGGGTGGCGACCATGGTTTTGACCCGCCCCACCTTGTCGCTCATCATCCCGAAGAAGATGCCCCCAGTGGCCCAACCGAGAATCATCGCCATGGTCGCCCAGCGCCCGTAGGCGTCCAGCACCTCCTTGGATGCGCCATCGGATCCATCCAGCAATTCCTTGATCGCGGAGCCGCGAGCCAGGATGAAGATCCGCTGGTCCATGCAGTCGAACATCCAGCCCATGGTGGCAATGATAAGGACGAGCCAGTGATAGGTGGTGACCCCCTCGAAAAGGCCGCCTTGACCCGAGCTCGGCTGGTCCGAGGACCCGCTTGTGATAAACGCCATGAAAGACACCCCCTAGGATCGGGATCGAAGAGATGAACGGGGCATTGTTCGGGGAGAGTGTTCCCCGTGTCAAGCTTGAGATACGGACAACCGTTTCACTTCAACATCCAGCCTGAGAACGGGCCGGGCAGCGCGGCGTATTCGATCTCAAGCCTGGGTCTCCGCGCTCCCGGATCGGAGTTCTCTGAGGAGGTATACCGTTTGGCGCGTTGTCCCACATCCTCCTCGCCGCGCAGCAGCCAACCGTGATTGGACTCCGGCGAGTCGAGCCACAATGCGATGTCCTCCGCGAGTCGCGGCCCGGACCAGACCGCGAGCGTGTCGAGCCTCCCCACCTCGGCGGTCGCGCTGGCCACCGCCTCATAGTCTCCCCCGGGTTGGTTCCAAAGGGAGGTTCCGAAGAGATTGGATCTCCAGGTGGCGTCACCCGGCGCGGCGGGGGCGCCCGCGCCCCCTGGACTTTCGTTGGGCGGAGGCCGTTCCGCCACCACCTCCCCTTCGCCCCAAGACATGCGCAGGCGATGCAAGGTGTGAGTCACATTTCCGAAATTCCCGGCGTTGAGGGAGACGTAGAGCGAAAGCGTGGCCCGCTGCACGGCGCCATTGGCCGGGAACCCAGAGAGGTCAAAGCGAATGAGAGCGCGCCGGTCACGAAGCTGCGCGGTGCGATCGGAGAAGAGGTATTTGCCGCCACCGTTGGAGTTCTCGCTCTCAGAATATAGGGTTGTGTCTTCGGTCCCCGTGTAGCCATCGAGACCCTCTTCCAAGACCACAATCTCAGCCGTGGTCGGAACCTTGGACTGGAGCAAGAAAACCATGACAGTGGCGAGAATCGCGCGATAACCTCTTGCATGAGAGGTCGAAACCAGGGCGGAAAGACGGCGTTTCATCTCGGTTTCAAGTCCCTTCAGGCACGGTTCAGGGGTGCGCCGGGCGAAGGGTCACGGTATGTGACGGTAGCCGTGTCTCCACGGACAGTCCAGTCGATGGGAGGCTCGCGCGAACCGAAGCGACAAAGTCTGACACCATTGCAAGGAGGACATGCGCCCCATGCCCCTGCTCGACCCGTACACGGGCCCCTGGACCGAGTCCGAGGCCGCCCACTTGGCGCGCCGCGCCGGCTTTGGCGCCTCTCCCTCCGAGATCACCGCCCTTGTGGGTGGAGGAGCCGCCACCGACATGGAGGCGGCGGTCGATTCGCTGATCGATTACGATCCGGTCGATGCCGCGCTTGAGGCCGAAATCCTCGCGCTCCCCTCCACCACCGATTTCAACAACATCAAGAACCCGACTCGAATCAGCCACCTTGGGGGCTGGTGGCTGTACCGGATGGTGCATTCCACCCAACCGCTTCAGGAACAGTTCACCCTGTTCCTTCACAACATGCTGGTCTCCGAATACACCAAGGTTCAGTCCGGAATCACCAACAATGTCAACGCCGGAAACGACGGCAGCGACCCGGCCAACCAGGTCTGCGCCACCGGAACTCTTCCCCCGGATCCCAATCGCAAGCGCGCGATCCTGGTCCGGATGATGCGTGACCAGAACAACCTCTTCCGGACCGGCGGGCACCTCCGCTACCGCGACACGCTCCGCTCCATCACCCGCGATCCGGCGATGCTGATCTATTTGGACAACCGCCAGAATGTCAAGAACCGTCCACAAGAGAACTATGCCCGTGAGATCATGGAGCTCTTCTCCATGGGGGTGGGGAACTACAGCGAGGATGATGTGCGCGAGGTCGCCCGCGCCTTCACCGGGGAGGGTCTCGACCAGGATTGCGCCGATGATTGGCCTTACGCCTATGAGTTCCAGGGCAACCGTCACGACACAAACGCGAAGACTGTTTTCGCGGATGTCTTCAACCTCCCCGGACCGGGCCAGGACACCGACCATGTGATCGACCTGATCCTCTCGAAGGTCAGCGTGAATCCGCCGCACGCCTCCCTGCCCGCCGCCTCGATCTTCCTGGCGTGGAAGCTGGTCACCTGGTTTGTGAACGAGGACATTTCCATCACCGACCCCGCGGTCCTGGAGCTCGCCGACTTCCTCGCCAACGATAGTTCGACAAACGGCTACAACTATGATTTCCGAGAAGCGATGCGGAAGCTCCTCAAGTCCTCTTTCTTCTTTGACCCCGCGCACCGTTACACGATGTACAAGCATCCCGCCGACTATGTGGCGATGGCCCTGCGGACACTCGGGGCGAACGACAGCGATTACACGCGCGAAAGCAGCAACAATCCCGGCGGCGCGCAGCGCGTGGCGGGGATGGGCATGACCCTCTTCAATCCCCCCAATGTCGCGGGTTGGAACCACGGGACCGCGTGGATCACCTCCGGCAACCTGATCAACCGTTTCAATTACGCCGACCGGGTCTCGAAATCATCCATCCTCACCGACGCCTACTGTGACGGCCTGATCCCCTCGCTTGTGGCCGATGAGCAGGACCACGCGGGGATGATCGAATACTTCCGCGCGCGCTTGATCCAGACCGCGCTCCGACCGGAGGAGGTCACGATCCTTCAGGATTTCCTTACGGGGGTTGAGAACTCCGCCGGAACAGCCACGCAAAAATACCGAAGAAAAATTCGCGGCCTCGCGCACCTGTTCATGACCCTGCCGCAATACCAACTCAAGTAAGGAGCGCTCCCATGAAACGCCGCGATATGATCCAACTGGGGCTCGGAAGCTTGGCCTATTTCACCACGGAGCGGACCACGCCGAACTGGATCATCCGCTCCGCCGAGGCGATTCCCAATCCGGGCGGGGAGAATCGGATTCTGGTCATTGTGCAGCAGGCCGGGGGAAACGACGGCCTCAACACGGTGATCCCGCGGACCGATCCGGTCTATTATGACCCCAACACGCGCGGCAGTCTGATCATTCCAGCCGGGATGGAAATCAACCTGGATGGGCTGAATGGGTTCCACCCGAAACTCGCGAGACTCGCTAACTGGTATCAGAACGGGCATCTCGCGATCGTGCAAAACGTGGGATACCCCAACCCGAACCTGTCACATTTCACCTCGACCGACTATTGGGAGCGCGGCTCGGTTCCGGGGGTTCCGCTCCCCACACAAGGGTGGGTGGCGCGCTTTTATGACAACACCTGCGCGGGGATGCCGGACCCGTACGCGCTTCAGATGATGGCCTCGGGGCTCTCGGATGTGCCGGACTCGCTTGAGGGAACCACGGGTTACACCACGCCCGCGATCCTGCAAGCCTCGACCTACGCGCTGACCACTGATTCCGACGCCGCCTTGCGCCGCGACGCCATCGCGGCGCTGAACTCCATCGCCACGACCGACCCACGGATCGACTTCCTCCAACGCAGCGAAAGCACCGCCGAGGCCTCGGCGGAGGATATCGCCGCGGCCGCCTCGGTGGCGGTCTTGGGAAACTACCCGGCGGGGACCTTCGGAGAGGGTCTCAAGCTCGCCTCCCAGGTAATCCGCGCCGGGTTTCCCACTCGGATCTTCTATGTCAGCCAGAACGGTTACGACACCCACGCCAACCAGGTCGGACCCGACCCTGTGAACACCGGGGATCACCAGGAATTGCTGGATGCCTTCGATCAGGCGCTGGACGCTTTCCTGTTTGAGATGCAGACCTCGGGGAACCTGGACCGCGTGCTGATGCTCACCTTCAGCGAATTCGGTCGACGCGTTGCGGGAAACGGAAGCCTCGGGTGCGACCACGGCGCGGGCAATTGCCTGATGGCTCTGGGCGGAAGGGTGGCGGGGGGAGTCTATGGCGGCCAACCGGATTTGACAGACTTGATCAAGGGTAACCTGAAATACACGGTCGATTTCCGCGCGGTCTATTCGGAGGTGTTGGAGGCGTGGTTCGAGGCCGATCCGACCCCGGTCTTTGGGGAGAGCTATGATCTTTCCGGCATCCAATTCATCCAGGGGGTATCCTCGGTCTCGGGCTGGCGGTTGTATTGAGCGCTCTTTCCCCTTTCCCAGTTCCACTCCTTCGCCTTACCATCGCCCTCCAAGCGTTCTAGTTTCGCTCTTTCCGCGCGCAAGGAGGTGGGCTGTCTCAATGGGCTTGATCAAATTCGGAACCGATGGATGGCGTGGAGTGATCGCGCGCGATTTCACCTTCGACCGGGTCGCGGTCGCCGCCGCCGCGGCGGGACAAGTCGCCCTCGAAAAGGATGCGAAACCCACCGCGATGGTGGGCTATGACCGTCGCTTCCTCTCGCGCGAGTTCGGGGTCGAGGTCGCCAAGGTTCTCGCGGCTCAGGGCATCCGAGTGCTGCTCTCGAAACAGTTCTGCTCCACCCCCTGCACTTCCTTCGTGGCGCGCCGCGAAAAGACTCCGCTTTCGCCGATGCTCACCGCCTCGCACAACCCGGCGATCTGGAACGGCTTCAAGCTCAAAGGCCCGCACGGCGGCCCGGCCACCCCCGAACAAACCAAACCGGTCCAGGCTCGCGCCACCGAACTGGAGGAGAGCGGCTTCAACCCGTCGCGCATGGATTGGGAGGAGGCGCTTGGCACGGGAGCGATCACCGAGATTGACGCCACCTCCGATTACCTCGCCGAGGTGAAGAATCATGTCGACAAGAATGTGATCGCCTCCGCCAAGTTCAAGGTGGTCCTTGATTGCATGTATGGCTCCGGCGCCGGATACCTCAAGGCGCTCCTGGCCGACATGGGGATCGAGGCGGTGGAGATCCGCTCCGATTTCAATCCGGGATTCGGGGGAGTGAACCCGGAGCCGATCACCGCCAACCTCCGTCCCCTCATCGATCTGGTCCGGAGCTCCGGGGCCGGGCTGGGACTCGCCACCGATGGGGATGCCGACCGTTTGGGGGTTGTGGACGAAACCGGTCGGTTTGTCACCACGCAGGAGGTCTTCCCCCTGCTCCTCCAGCATCTTTATGAGGACCGGAAAATGACCGGGGATGTGGTCGCGGCCTGCTCCTCCAGCATCATGCTCCCGCTGCTCTGTTCGCAATACGGGCTCAAGTTCGTGGAGACCCCGGTGGGCTTCAAGGATGTCTGCGCCTACATGATCGAGCACGACTCCCTGATCGGCGGGGAGGAAAGCGGCGGGTATGGGATCAAGGGGCACCTCCCGGAGCGGGATGGGGTGCTGTGCGCGCTGCTCCTGATCGAGATGATGGTCCAGCGCGGGAAGAAGATGAGCGAATTGGTGAACGACCTGATGGAGCAGGTGGGCTATCACGCCTTCCGGCGCGAGGATGTCCACACCACCCAGGAGAAGAAGGAGGAGGCGCTGCGCCGCGCCCGCGAGACCCCGCCCGACAGCTTCGGGGGCATCCGAGTCCGGGAGGTTTCGCGCCTGGATGGCTATAAGGCGCACCTCCAGGATGGAAGCTGGCTGTTGGTGCGCGCCTCCGGCACCGAACCGTTGCTCCGAATCTATTGCGAGGCGACCTCCGACAGGGCGCTGGATGACATTCTGGCCTCGGCGAGAAAGCAACTGCTGGATGAATAAGACATTCAAGGAGTACTGATGACAGGCAAGATTTCCCGGCGCGCGGCCACTGCCGCGATTCTCGGCGCGGCAGCATTTCCCTCGGTGATCCGTCGCGCTTCAGCCGCGCCGGAGCCTCCCAACATCCTCTTCATCCTCGCGGATGACATGGTCTTTCGCGCCATGGGCTGCGCCGGAAACAGCGAGATCGAGACCCCTAATCTGGACCGACTCGCGCGCGAGGGAACTCGTTTCACCCGCTGCCATGTCTCCAACCCGATCTGCACCCCCAGCCGCGCCACCATCCTCACCGGGCAGTATGGCTGCCGGAACGGGGTGACCTTTTTCGGGATGCCGATCCGCGAAGACTCGCCGCGCCTGCCGAGACTCCTCAACGAAGCCGGATACCACACCGGATACACCGGCAAATGGCACAACAATTCGCGCCCGAATCAGCACGGTTTTCAGCATATGCGTCATGTGTTCCTCGGCGGCATGCATGGCTATGACGATATCCCGGTGGTCGAGCACGCGGACGACAAACCGAGCATCCTCACGGGGCAGCCCTCCACGGTCTTCACGGATGCCGCGCTGGAACTCCTGCAAGGCTCCCTCCAGGAACCCTACTGCCTGTTTGTGTGCCACAAGGCGCCGCATGACCCGCGAAACCCCCCTCCCGAGTATGAGGCCATGTATCCCCCGGAGAAGATCACCCTCCCGCCAAACTTCATGCGCGAGCCGCGCTTCGACCCGCTCACTCTTCACATTCGCGACGAACTGCTCCACCCACGCCCCTTCGACCCCGAGCTCATCCGCCGCGAGACCGGCAAGTATTACGGTCTGATCTCCCATTTGGATTCCCAGGTGGGACGGCTGCTCGACCACCTGGAGAAGTCCGGGCAGTTGGAGAGGTCCGTGATTGTGTTCGCCTCGGACAACGGGCTGACCCTGGGCGCGCACGGATTGCTCGGGAAACAGACCCTTTATGAGGAGGGGGTGCGGGTTCCGCTGATTATGCGCGGGCCGGGAATCCCGGCGGGGAGGGTTTGTGACGCGCTCGTGGACCTGATGGACCTTTTCCCGACCTTTCTCGATTTCGCCGGAGCGCCGATTCCCGCCGAGGTTCAAGGGCATTCCCTACGGCCGCTCCTGGCCGGAGAGAAGGAGGAGGTTCGAGACTCGATCTTTTGCCACTATGAGGATTACTTCCGGATGGTCCGCACCCCAAGCCACAAGCTTGTCCGTCACTTGAAGACCGGGCGCGAGGAACTCTTTGAGTTGGAGGCGGATCCCTTCGAGCTTCAGGACCTCAGCGGATCACCCGAACACACGCGCCTGCGAAAGGCGCTCGGCGAACGATTGGATCGTTGGCGGAAGGAGATTGAGGCGGTTTGAGTTCGCGGCGCGCCTGGCCTCGCGGTTTCCGCCTTCCCGAATCTTTTGGAACTCGGCGACCACCGTGTCTTCAAACCAGGTCTGCGCGCCGAGTTGGGTTCCGCGTTGAATGAGGATCAGAAACGGTCCCATGCGATCAAAGGCCACCTCAGTGGGAACGGTGTCCCTCAAACACTCGGCTCGGTCCCGCGCGGCCTGGGCCTCCTCCTCGGTTCGAAACTCGATGTAGGTCACGAAGCCCATCTCTCCGAGGATCGCTATTTGCTGCTGGTGTCCCCAGATATGGAAGCCATCCGAAAAGCGGTCAAACAGCGGGCTGTCGAATAGGGTCCCGCGGGTGAAATTCACCTCTCGCAGGACCTTCACATCCCCCGTGGTGCGCAACCGGATGCGCTCGTATTCCTCGTGGATCGCGGGCTGTCCCTCGATGCTGTCCGGATCGATCATCAGGTTCAGGCACACCGCCAGTCCCACCAGGAGCATGATCACTTTGAGCCCCTGTGAGTCCCCGCGTGATGCTCCAACCGCTCGACCGGTGAATGGAATTCGCATGGCGTTATCCAACTCTTTCGCTCGTGTCCTGAGATCTTCGGTTCGTTCAAATAAGAAGACGCTTGAATCCGATCTTTGTTACAGGCTCGAGGAACGGTAGTCGCGAGACGGTCCCTCGATGTCGCTCAGATCATCCGGGTCCCAGCGATCCCAGGGACGCTCGAACAGACGCGCGGTTTCCTCCTTGAGCAGCGCCCACAGGGTGTAGATCCCGAGCAGGGTTCCCAGCGGGAAATGGATCAAGCTCAAGGCCCCGGCGACAATCCCAAGCACGCGCGCCCAGCGCTTGCGCTGCAGAAGCCCATACCCCGCGACGGCAAGGAACAGGGCCAGCAAGGCGGAATAGAGCACCAGGAAGAACCCGATCACCGAGAGCACGGTCCCGGCGCCGATCCCCCCCAGCGGTCCCGCCACGAGGAAACCGGGGATGAAACCCACCCCCGCCAGCGCGAGAAGAAACAGCAGCGCGAAAAACCCCTTGTACAGGCCATACGCGAGGAACAGGACTCCAAGAAGCTTCACATGCGTCCCCATGAGCGTGTTCTCCTTTCGCCGACTTGGGACAGGCGGGACGCCTGTCCTACTCGTGCAACCGGCTCTCCCAGTCGTAATCGCGGGCGGTGACAATGTCCTCCATCCGGCGGATGCGCCGGTCGAGGCTGTCGAAGGTCCGCTTGAGGCGATGCAGGGCCATGCTGCGCGAGGAGACGTACGAGTTGTAAAACTCGCGGTCATCCTCGCTCTCGAACGGGATTACCGGTTCGGGTTTCATCACCAGCGCGCCGACAATGTAGGCGATCAGGAGCGGCCAGATTCCGGTCATGATGCAGGCGATCACCGTGATCACGCGCATCCAGAACACCGGGAAGTCGAGGTATTCCGCAATCCCCTTGCAGACCCCGAAGATGGCCCCATCCCGCGCGCGGTAAAGGGTCTTGGTTTCTTCATGGTAGTGACGGTTCATGGTCATTCACCTTTCCACTTTCTGTATCACCCTCCCCCAGCCCCTCCCGCGTGCGGGAGGGGAGCCGTTTCCTCCCCCTTGAAAGGGGGAGGTTAGGTGGGGGTCGTCAAAGCGCCTTCACCACAATGATCCCACTTAACAAGCAAAGCGGGGCTCCGATCAGGATCAACGGCGGAACCAGACACATCAGCGCTCCGATCCCGAAGAATATCAATCCCAAGACCAGCGCCACGGTCCGCCCCAAGAGCTCGATCAGAAGCAGCGCGAGCTTAAATGGAAGCAACAAGATGGAACCCAGCACATGCAACATCGGCGGCGCCTCCTTATTCCCGATCCCCGACTGTCCGATCCGCTTCGCGGACCCGATCCAGCAGCAGGGTCTCCAGGGCTTCGATTCGTTTCTCCATCCGGACGGCGATGCGGTTGAGCTCCTGGATGGTTTGCACATCCTCCTTGCTCGCGCCCGCTCCGCCGACCGAGCCGGAGCCATCCTTGCCCTTGAGAATCTTGAGGGCGGTGATCCCAAAGCCGCATAGAATCGCGACCAGGGGGATGCTGAACACCATGATGACCGCGAGTATGTCCACTCCCATCGAGGCAGCTCCTTTCAGTTCGCCGAATCCGGTCGGGATTCCTCACCGCTCAGGTTTCGCGTGTTGTACATCAGCAGGGTCTCCAGCGACTCCACCCGGCGCTCCAGGCCGGACAACCCCTGGTGGACCTCCTGAAGAATCCGACTCTCCTCTTCCCCGCCCCGATCAGCTCGCTTGTCCCCCCTGATCAGGAGGAACAAGCCGATCAGGAAGGTTGATCCCAGCAAGAGCAGAGTCGGCGTCATCGCCAATCGTATCGTCCTGGATGCCCCCTGCGGGGTCCCTCCCTCCAGCATCGCTGTCGGCGCCGAAAGGTCCTGGTAGGCGACAAGTCTCACTCCCCAATACCCCAGCGGAAGCGCCAGGAAGAGGACAAATCCGATCAGAATGCAACCCAGTGCGCGCATAATCGCCTGCTCCTCGGTCCTAAAGTTTGTGGAGGAACGAATCCTCGCGAGACTTTTCCATCCAGAGGGTTTCCAGCGCCTCGATCCGCTCCTCCATGCGAGTCATCGAGCGGTGGATTTCCTGAATAAGCTGGGTCTCCTCCAGATTCCGATCTTGGGAATCCTTCCCGGCACGGATTTCATAGGCCTTGAGGGCGCCTTTAACGAGCAAGCTGATCGTGATCACCGTGGCCACGCAGACAATGGCCACTGTATCCGCGTCGATTCCGGGACCGGTGGAGAGACCTTGAACCAGGTCCCCGCCTTGCAGACGGGCGCGGGCGAGGGAGGGCAGGAAGATCGCGACCCCGACCAACCCGATCTGGATCAACAGGATGACCACCACCACGCCAACTAGGATTCCGACGAGCCTCATGGACTTCCTCCTCACGGTTCTTCGTAGGTCGAGGCGCGGTCCAGAAGAATGGTCTCGAGCGTCTCGATCCGCCGTTCCATCCCGGCGAGACTGTTGTGAATCTCCTGGATAAGCCGGGTCTCATCCCGGCTCCAATCCTCGCCCCGCTTGCGCACGGGTCGCCCGGAGGCGCCCCGCAGGAGGGCGTAAAGCCCCCAACACACCACCCCCAGCACCGCCACCGGCGCGAGCACCACCAGGAGCACCACCGCAAGGGCGGTGAGCAGTCCGACCCCCGCCAGCACAATCGGCAGGGCGAGCATGACCGCCGCCGCCAACAAGATCAGCTTGAGGATCAACCGCATCGCATTGCCCCCTCCCGCTCGGAGCCACGCTCGCCGCCTGGGTTGCACCCGACTCGTGCCGGACTGATCTGCCTGTCGGGGTGATTCTACCACCCGGCCCGGGCTATGTCGTTTGCGAAGTTCCGGCCTTCTGGCGCACGCTGTCCTTAAGGGCAACCAGCTCCTTCTCGATCTCCTCGTCCTCCTGGAGCTTGGCGAATTCATCCTCAAGGGTCGGCTTGCGGGCGAAGTTCACCAGGTCGGCCTCGGCCTCCATGCGCTCGATTCGGTTCTCGAACTTCTCGAAGCGCACAAAGGCATCCGAGGTGTCCACCTTGCGGATCCGCTCCTGGGCCTCCTTCTTGCTGCGGGCGCGAATGTGGCGCTGGACCAGGAGTCGCTGACGCTCGCGAGCCGAGGAGAGCTTATCCTCCAGCTGGCGCATGTCTTCCTGGTACTGCTCCACGATTTGGTCGCAGTGACGCATCTCCTCCTCCAGGGAGGCCGCGCGGTCGCGGTAGCGCTTCTTCTCGTGAAGCGCCTCGCGCGCCAACTCGTCGCGCCCCTTGGCCACCGCGAGCTGGGCTTTCTCCTCCCAACGGGCCGCGCGGGTCTTGCACTCATCCAGCTGACGCTGGGTTTTCTTCCGGGCCGCCATCGCCCCGGCGCAGGAGGCGCGGACCTCGACCAGCGTGTCCTCCATCTCCTGGATCATCAGACGAACCATTTTCTCGGGGTCCTCGGCCTTGTCCAACATCGCGTTGATGTTGGAGCTGATGATGTCTCGCACTCGTGTGAAGATTCCCATTTTCCTGTTCCTCCTTAATTCCCACGGGGAGGGGTTCTCCCCCACCCCACGATTCTCAGTTCGGTTGATACGGGCGAATCGGCGAATAAACCGGGGTGATTGCGAGACGCTCCAGCGCGGCATAGAGACGGAGGAAAACCTCGCGCTCCAGCACCAACACCTCGGATTCCCGCTCCTTGCTCTTTGGGACCGCTCCCTCACGGTCGCGGTTCGGATGCTCGCGGTTCTGCTTGGCGGAGCTCGGGAAGGCCAAGGCGCTGATCGGACGGCTCAGGGTCACTTCGCTCGCGCCCCCATCCCGCAGGATGCCCCACTCCCCACTCGATGCATTCAGCCAGTACCTCATCGGACCCATCCTCTCTCTCTTTCAGGATCCGGGAGATGCGCCCCGATCCCTCATCTGCCTGGGTCCTAAAACAGGAACAATGCCAGCCCCGCAATCTCAGATTAAGGGCAGCAATTTCAAGGGGTTATGGATTGACCCACGGGCTGGGAGTGCTAAACTACGCCTCACGAATGAGAGAGATCACGCCACGTGGTGGTGGAGAACACCATCTTTTCCTTCCCGAGGCGCTGGGAGAATCCGAGGCCTTCCTGGAGTTTCAGGAGCGCTTGTCGCGGGTGGCCCGTGTGGAGCGTCCGGTGCTCTTGATCGGTGAGAGAGGGACGGGGAAGGAACTCGCCGCGGCGCGTTTGCACGCCCTCTCGGCGCGCTGGCAGGGCCCGATGGTGGAGCTCAACTGCGCCGCGCTTTCGCCCACTCTGATCGAGTCCGAGCTCTTCGGGCATGAGGAGGGAGCTTTCACCGGCGCTTCGCGGCGACGTCAGGGGCGCTTCGAGATGGCGCATCAGGGAACCCTGTTCCTGGATGAGATCGGAAACATCCCGATGGAGGCGCAGGAGAAGATTCTGCGCGTGGTGGAGTATGGTCGTTTCGAGCGAGTGGGCGGAACCCGCCAGGTGCAAGTGGATGTTCGCATCCTCGGGGCCACGAACGTGGATCTCACGCGCCTGTGCGAGGAGGGTCGCTTCAAGAGGGATCTTCTGGATCGTCTGTCGTTCGAGGTTCTGACCCTGCCCCCGTTGCGAGAGCGGGGAGGCGACATTCTTCTGCTCGCCGCGCACTTCGCAAACCGGATGGCGTTTGAGCTCGGGAGGAGCGAGATGCCCACGTTCGCTGCGAGCGCGCAACGCGCGTTGATGACTTACTCATGGCCGGGCAATGTGCGCGAGCTCAAGAACGTGGCCGAGCGCGCGGTGTATCGCTCGGACTCCAACGTGATTGGAGAGATTGTGTTCAATCCCTTCGCGACCCTTGAGGAGCGTCCCTTGCCGGATGCGCGCGTGCAGGTTTCGGAGGAGCCTGTGGATAAGCGCGCGCGCAAACCGATTCGGTTTGAGGAGGCGTTGATGGAGTTGGAGATGGAGTTGCTGCAAAGGGCCCTTGCCGAAACTGGACAGAATCAGCGCAAGGCGGCGGAGGCGCTGGGGTTGTCGTATCACCAGTTCCGCTGGGTGTATCGTCGCCACAGGAAGGCCCTGGAATCGGCGCTAACCCTTGAAGAATCCAAGACTTAGAACTGTGAGAGAAAGCCTTGACAAAATTGTGGGAAAAATGCTAGAAATACCCAACCGGTCGATGGGGTAGTTGCCACGACCTTCAGTCGAATGGTGCCGAGCCAGAGTTGACTGAAGGGGTGGATTGTAATCCCTCCGAAGACTGGGTATAGTCCCTGCGTGCTCACTGAAGCGGAGGGATGGTCCCGCGCAGCGGGCTTGAAAATTCAATAGGAGGATTTGATGAGCATGAAACGGGTAGTTGTGGGTCTTGTTGTGGTTCTTGCTTTGGGTGTCGTTGCGACCCCGGGTCACGCGTTCCTGTTTGGGAACTGCTGCTGCAATACTTCGTGCTGCGCGGTTGCGCCGTATGAGGTGAAAGTGACCTATACTCCGATCGAGCCGCAGCCGGGCGAGTGCACTTACTGCACTTGCTTGCCGTATGGCTGCCCCGATGGCGCTCCGTGCGTCAGCGGTTGTCCGCCGTGTGGTCCTGGGTGTGGCGTTGGTGTTGGTTGCGCCGCCCCCGCGGCTTGCGGCCCCTGTGGCATCAACCTGTGCGGGATTCTTAGCACCCCGTGCTGCGTTGTCGGCCCCGTTGTGAGTGGCGCTTGCGGTCTGGTTGGCGGCGTCCTCGATTGCGCCTGTGGTATCGTTTCGGGCGTTCTCGGCTGCCTCGGCTGCTGCAACCCCTGTGGCGCCGGCTGCGGCGCTCCGGCGGGCGCGGCGATGGCCCAGTAAGCACTGTCGCACTTCTGAACATTGCTCTCTAAGGGGAGGATCGCTCGGTCCTCCCCTTTTTATTTTTGCCCTTCCGCCTGGTCCCCCTACCCGGCCAAATTTTCCCGTAAGGTTCATTCTTGCCCAGGCCGATAACCTCCATGAAATGCCCGAGTGTGGGCTCGTATCACCGATAGGAGGACTGAAGGAGCATGAAACGGGTCGTTCTGGTAGTTCTTGGCGTTCTTGCTTTGGGTCTGATCGCGCCTCCCGGGCATGCGTTTCTGTTCGGGAACTGTTGCTGTAACACCTCGTGTTGCGCGGTGGCGCCTTATGAAGTCAAGGTGACTTACACCCCGATTGAGCCGCAGCCGGGCGAGTGCACTTACTGCACTTGTCTGCCGTACGGTTGTCCGGATGGGGCCCCTGTCTGCCCGCCCTGCGGGCCGGTGGGTTGTGGTCCCTGCGGAACCGCGGTCGGCGCCGGTTGTGGCGCGCCTTGCGGCGGCGGGATTTGCGGTCTGGCCTGCAACCCCTGCTGCTTTGTGACCCCGATTGTATCGGGCGCTCTCGGCATGGTCGGCGGGGTTCTGGACTGCGCTTGCGGCATGGTTGCCGGGGTTCTTTCCTGCCTGGGGTGCTGCACCCCCTGCTGCGCGCCCTCGCCGTGCTGTGGCGGCATGGGCGGTGGCGTGGCGATGGCTCAGTAACGCGCGCGCACACCCAATCTTGAGCAAAGCCAAGGCGGGGGAGACTGAAACTCTCCCCCGCTTTCGTTTTTGCCCCCGAGCTCCTGGGGCATGAATCCCCGGACTCCCCTGGTTATACTGCCGCTCATGAGCGTTTCGGACCGTCTGCTCTATATCGATGCCTTCGCGGGGCTTTCCGGAGACATGTTCCTCGGGGCGCTGGCCGATCTGGGCCTCCCGCGAGAGCTTTTCGAGGGCTTGCCGAAACGTCTTGGGTTCCCCAAGGCGACCCTGTCGATCCGGACCCTGGTTTGCTCCGGCATCGCCGCCAGGCAAGTGGCCATCGGCGCGCCGCGCGAGCACAGCCACCGTCACCTGCCGGACATCGAGGCCATCCTGGCCGCCTCCGATCTCCCCAAGGGGGTGATTGAAGGATCGATGCGAACCTTCCGGCTGATCGCGGAGGCCGAGGGACGGATTCATGGGATCGCGCCGGAGCAGGTCCATTTCCATGAGGTTGGCGCGGTGGACTCGATCCTCGACATCGTGGGGACTCACTTGGGGGTGTTTGAGCTCGGCGTTTCCCAAGTGATCAGCTCGCCGATCCCGCTCGCGCGCGGGAAAGCCGCGATGGCCCATGGGGTCCTGCCGATCCCCGCCCCCGCCACGGTCGAGATCCTCTCCGGCGCGCCGACTTATGGAATCGAGGTCCCGTTCGAGAATGTGACTCCGACCGGGGCGGCGCTCGCGGTGAGTCTCGCCTCGGAGTTTGGCGATTGGCCCGCGATGACCCTTGAGCGGAGCGGCTGGGGCGCCGGAACCAAGGAGGGGGGCGAGCTCCCCAATGTCCTTCGACTCATCCTGGGGCATGTCGCCGAGGGGCTGTCAGGCGACCGGGTATGGGTGCTGGAGTGCGAGGTGGATGACATGCTCCCCGAGTTTTTCGAGCCGCTCTGGACTCTCGCCTTTGAGCGGGGCGCGCTTGACCTGTATCTCACTCCGGTCCAGATGAAAAAAGGGCGACCGGGGACCCTGGTCACTCTTCTGGCGCGCGACCCTCAACGTTTTGAATGCGAGCGTCTCCTCCTTGAACACACCACCACCTTGGGGGTGCGACGGGTCTTGTGCGACCGAACGGTTCTGGAGCGCGAGGTCTTGATCGTCGAGACCGAGTACGGGCCCATCCCGGTCAAGGTGGGCAAGGGAATCGCGGGAAAGGCGGCGCCGGAGGCGGCGGCGGTCAAGGTCGCCGCTGAAAGGGCGGGGGCCCCGATGAGCGTAGTGTACGTTGCAGCGTTGCGCGCCGCGAGTTCCTGAGTCAAACCCGGATGCGTGGTCTGCGGAATCGGAGCGCGCGGAGAGACCCTTTAAGGAAAGTGGGCCCGACCCCCGAGGGGAGGAGGCCGGGCCCGGTGTGAGGAGAAGTCGACTCGCATCGAGCGGCCCATCTGGGCCGACCGAGTCGAAGTTTCTTAGCGGGACTCGCCCCCCTGTCCCAGGATTTCGGCGATTTCGTACCGGGCGATTTCCCGTCCATACTCGCGCACCAGAAACGCCCCCTGCTTCTTGCCGACATCGATCCAATCATCAAAGGCCTCAAAGCGCGCCCCTTCGATGTTGTCCTTGTTGACCTTGGCGTCGAGGGTTCGCGCCGCGTCCTGATGGAGCAGTCGCGCCCCATCCGAGACCCGGTGGTAGTCGATGGTCATCTTCATGGTGATCAGGAGGTCATGCAGAGGGATGTATTGCGCGCCCAGTCCCGCGCGTTCGCCCCGATAGATCGCCGCCTCGGCCAGGGTCACCGGAAAGAGAACCACATCCACGATTTTGGCGACCGGATCGAGTCCGTTCTTCCCCGCGGGATCGATGGTGAACTGCTCGATGGTCGGGACGAGCAGGAGCTGGGCCCCCTTCTCCCGCGCAAGTTGCAGGGCGCGGTCCACTCCACGCCCACCGACACGAGTCAGCGAGGCGCCGCGGTGAATCTCGGAGATCCCCTCGGCCAGTTCCCGCTGGATGTCCTCGGGAGTGAGCGCGACACGGCGATTGACAATCTCATCCGGGGAGACCTTGCGGGCATCCACCACCGTTCCGACCGCAATCCGCGCGCTGATCAGGTCGCTGGTGTAATAGTCCCCGCCGCGACGCTTACCCTCCGCCGCGCACAGGAAAGGAATCAACAAGAGGGCTGCCGAAATAGCGATCCGGACAGTCGGAAAGGACATCAGAGTCGGTGACATGGCGCCGACCCCCTTTCTTTTTTGTCCGCAACCGGGAAGACCGTGGCTCCATCACATGAACTGCACGGGTAAGGTATCGGCCCACACCTTAGAGAACTTGAGACACTCTGTCAACTGACAGACTCTATCTCTACTGAAACGAGTTGGTTGAGATCTATTCGGGCGGACCGTCGGACGCGAGGGACCGGGCCCCTGCGAGGCGAGCTCTTCAGGCCCTAGAAGGCCACCTTGAAGGGCTCTTCCGGGGCTTTGGCGGCGCGCTGGACCGCACCGACCAAGCCGAGCGCCACAAAATTGGCCAGAAGAGAACTCCCGCCGTAGGAAAAGAACGGGAGCGGAATCCCCGTGATCGGCATCAGCCCCATCGTCATGCCCAAGTTGACAAAGATGTGGACCCCCCACATCCCCACCACCCCAAAGACCAGGCTGCTTTCCCTCCAGGTTGACGCCCCCCCCGCGGCGCCGACCGACGCGAGCAGCAGCAACGCCAGAAGCAGAAACAAGAGGCTTGACCCAAGGAAGCCGAGTTCCTCCGCCAAAACCGCGAAGATGAAGTCGGTTCGCATCATCGGGATGAAACCATGACTGCTCTGCAGCCCCTGCCCCAGCCCCTGTCCGGCCAGCCCTCCCGATGAGATCGCAATCAGCGATTGCCTCAGGTGATAGGCGGCGGGGGAAAGCTCGCGCACATCTCCCTCGACCCCTTGAACAAAGCCCGCTATGCGGTCCCGCTGGTGGGGTTTGAGAACCTCGGTCCACAACGGTTTGATCCCCTGGACCACCACCACGACCGAAAGGGCATGAGCCAGGCCAAACAGCGCAAGTCGCCCGGCGCGCTCGCCCTTCCAGGAAAGCAGCAGCAACCAAAGCCCGACTCCGGACCCCCACACCATCCAGGGCAAGACCTCATTGGGGAGCGCGACCACCGCCCAGATCGGGATGGCAATCAGGCTGAGGTAGCGCCGCTGAATCCGTGATCCATACAACATGGCCACAAGGATGCCGGGGAAAACCAACGCGGTTCCAAGGTCCGGTTGAAGCGCAATCAGGGCTGAGGGGACCGCGGCAAGCAGAGTGGCCAGGAGAAACTGGCGGAAACCCGGCACGGCCCCCTTGGGAGGATTGAGCGCCCTCGCCAGGGCGAGGATCGAAACAATCTTCATGGTCTCGGCGGGCTGGAAGCGCATCGGTCCCAGGTCGAACCAGGAGACCGCGCCCCCTTTTTCGGTTCCGGCGAAGCGTAGTGCTAGGAGCGCCAGCAGGTTGAGGGCATACAGGAATGGCGCCAGGGCGAACAGAAACCGGGTGGGAACCAGGGAAGCCCCCAGCGCCGCCGCGACCCCGAGGCAAGCCCAGAGCGCCTGTTTCTGCCACAAACGAAGCCCCCCCAAGTAATCCGGCTCGGACCCGGACAGGAGAAACACCCCCAGGGTGACAACCCCCACCGCCGGGAGAAAAAGCACAAATTCCTTCCGCCAGCGGATCGGTAAGCCGATCCGCGCCGGGCGCTCAGCCAATTCGGTCACTCAGAAGAACCTCGTTTGCACGGTGAAGGTCACCACTTGCTCCTGGTCCGGCGCGACCTCCACATCGAACTCCAGGGTTTGCGCGTCCTTTTTGCGCGACTCCTGACTGCTCCGGATGACCTTCCAATCCCCCCAACGATGTTCGACCACGGTCACCAGGACCGCCGCCTCCTTGTGGTTGCGGAGCTTGATCTGCCAGGTCTCCTCCCGCACCGCGCGAGAGACCTCGCGGGCCTCGAGCTGGGTTCGCTCGCCCACAATGTCGAAGGCGTTTCCGAGGAGGATGCGCAGGTCCTCATCCTTGGGGGTGTGATCGATCTGATCCTCGCCCACAAACTCCAGCGAGCCATCCGTGTCGGCCTTGAAGGCGCGGACAGTGCCCTTGGGGAGCGGCATGCCCATGCGGTTCTCCTTGGAGTTGCGGAACTCCATCTTCACTTCCACCTTCTTGCCGCTCTTTTGACCGTCATAGAGGTAGATTTTCTTGGCCGGAGCATCCTGGGCGGCGAGAAGCTCGACCTGCTTGGTCTGGGCGTTCTTGATCGTGGTGGGGCGCTGGAGGGTATAGAGGTGATACTCGAAAAAGGCTTTCTCCTCAAATCCTCCGGGGGCATCCGCCGCGAGCATCGCCGCCTCGGGGACCATCGCGCGCTTGCCATACACCTCCTGGGGCGGCTGGACCCGATTCACATCCCCGGCGATCAGCTTGAGGCGGGCATCCCTGTAGGTGGCCCCGGACTGGTTGTCGAGAGTGACCCAGCCCGTGAGATCGACCGTCTTTTCGTCCGGGGCGACCACCATCACATAATCCGCCTTCCAGTTGATTCCGCCGGTCATGTAGGTCACCTGCGCGAGCTGTTCGCCTCCGGTCTTGGACCAGGTTTGCCACACCAAGGTCGGGCGGGTGATCAGTCCTTCGGGGAGGTTCGGGAGCTCCACCCGCAGGAGGTTCTCGCCGCCGGAGACCACCTGGATCTGCCCGGAATCATCCTTCAGGATGACTCGCCCCTCCGCTTGGGAAAGGAGCATGCCCTCGTGAACCTCGCCTTCCTGGACATACAGGCGGACACGTTGGTCGAGATACTTGTCCAGGAGCTTGGTGGGGTTGACCAGGTCATATTCATAGTTCTGCTCCAGCACGGTCGTTCCCTCGGGGTCCGAGAGGCTCTCGAAGTGGACCGAGGTGGGGTCAATCCGAGTGGCCACATCGGTGAACTTGAGCTCCCCCACCCCGGTGGGGACCGCCATTTTGCGGCGGTCTTTCACCACCGCGAGATCGCTGTTGTAGACCGTGATCTGGAGCCCTTCGGTGGCATCCTTCACTTGCGCGGGGGTTTCCAGGGCAAGGATGAGTGAAATCGCCAAGAGGGGCACTGCTCGAAGAATGGCCGTCATGATGGGATTCTCCTTCCGTCAAAAGGGGGTTGGCCTTCAATCCAATAACGCGGCTCCAGTGAAAACCTTAGTCCGGTCCTACTCGGACCGCGAGACCCATTGACCGATGTCTCGCAGGAGCAGCGGGGAATCGGTGACAAAAGCCTCCGCGGCGCGCGCCCGACCTGAGAGCGCCCCCCAGGTCTCCGCGAGAGCGCGGACATTCTTCAGGTAATCCGAAAGCCCGGCATAACGATACCCCTCCGGGACCACGGGGTCCACGAATTGGCTCCCGTAGGCCCGGAGGACTTCCAGCTTGGCCTCCAGGGTCGCGCTGATATCGACCAGAAAGGAGGGTTGCGCCGATTCATGGATCAGGTAGAAGGCAAGCAGCGCGGGGGAATGGGCGCGATGTTCCGGGAGGTGCTTGGGGAGCCGCGAGAGGAAGAACGCGGAGCGGACAAGCCGGGCCGCGGCGGCATGGTCGGGATGGCGCGAATCCTCGAGATTGCACAGGACCCATTCCGGTCGGCATTCGCGCAGGATCGGAACCAGGCGGCCTCTGGCGGCCGGGCTGTCCTCGACCCCGCCATCCGGGAGACCGAGGTTGAGCCGGAACAACGCCCCCATGCGTTCGGCGGCCTCCGCGGCTTCGGCTCGTCGAGTCTCCGCGTTCCCCTTGGTGCCGAGTTCGCCGCGCGTGAGGTCCAACAGCCCCACCCGATAGCCGGTTTCGATCCAGCGGATCAGCGAGCCGCCCACGCCGATCTCAATGTCATCCGGGTGCGGCCCGATGGCCAGGATGTCCACCGGCGAAAGCGCGCCGTGGGTGAGGTTGTATTCATGCCCACTGGACATAAATCGGCGTTGCGGACTCGAGTATCGCTCTTCGTCGAATCCAGTTTGGGCTTCGTTCGATGGATCGGCGGATGATCCTCCACTTTTGACAGAAAGACTCCAAGAGCCTAGGATCCATCTCAAGCTTGCAGGGCATGATCAAATGATCATACCAGCTCGGATGCCCTTGCGCCACGCCGGATCATCTCGGCGCGATGGTCGCCGGCCGGAATGGAGGACCTGGAAATGTCACCGAGTGAAAAGGACCAAATCCTGAAACGGATCGAGGAAGGCTCGGCGCGACTCGCCGAGTACGCCGGCCTTGCCCCGGAAACCCTCTCGAAACCCTACGCGCCGGGGAAGTGGACCGGTGTGCAAGTCCTTTTCCACCTCGCGCAAACCGACACAGTCCTCCTGTACCGTTTCTTCAAGACCGTGGCGGAGCCGGGCAGCCCGATTGTTCCCTTCGATCAGGACCGCTGGGTGGCCGAACCGGATGCCGCAAGCCGGCCCGTGAGGCTCTCAGTCGAGCTCAGTCTTGGCGCGCGACAGGTCCTGGCGCACTGCTTGAGGAGTCTCTCGGATGAGGTCCTCGCGCGCAGCGGTCGCCACCCTGAACGCGGGGAGCTCAGCGCGCTCGGGATCGCGAAGATCGCCGCCGACCACACACTCCACCACTTGAAGCAACTGGAAGCGATCCGCGCGGGGCAACCCTGGAAGCCGAAGTAAGCTCCCCGCGAAAGGGGCGCTTGCCCCAGCTAGTTCCCCAAGAACGGCCAGGTGATCCCCCATAGGGCCGAGTCCACCACGCCCGGGCGACGACCGGTCACATAGGGCTGAAAGGGCGCGCTGTGTCGCGAATGGGCGAGGAGATTCTCCCGCCAGGCCCCCATCAGGTCCCCCCTCGAATACTCATCCTGCGCGAGAAGATGCCGAGTGAGAACTCGGGTCACCACATCCGTGGTGGCCCCATCGAGCGCCAGCACGGAACTCCGCCACTCCCCGAAATCGGTTCCCGGCGGGGCGAAGCGCTGCATATCCGAAAGAAACAACGCGCTCATCAGCGGCGAGACGGTCGGGTCGCCCATCGCCTCGGTCAGATGCATCTTGAGGAGCCGGCTGAAATCGGCGTTGTCCTTGGGCGGAGTGAGCAGTCGAAACCTCCAGAAGACCGGCGGCACGGGCTGCTTCGAGAAGGTGTCGAGCGCCTCCGCGTACAGCTTCGCCACATCGGTGGCCTTGCCGCGGTCAAGCAACGGCAGGGCCTCGATGATCAGGCGCATGTTCTTGGCGGTGAGATGCGGGAAGAGGACTCGGAAGAACTCCTTCGTGCGCGGATCGAGCGCCCCGCGCCCGGGGATGACCCGCTTCTGCGGAATCAGCGGCAGATACTGGTTGATCAGATAATCCTCGGAGGTGTCAAGAAGCAGTTTGACCAGCTTGGAGGTTTCCTCGGGGTCCCCCACGCGCTGCCCACCGACCGTGGTGAGACGGGTTTCGATTTCGAACATCAGACGGTCGGGCATGAAGTAAATCCGTCGCGCGGTCTCCAGGTCCTTGAGCATGGACTGAATCCTGGGGAGCACCTCCTCGGGTTTGACCGGCATGGAGGTGAGCAGATCCCACTGCGCGAGTCCGAGAAGCCAGTGCAGGGAGTGGTAGCGGTAGTTGCGTTCGGTGAGGCGGTAGAGCTGTTCGGCGGTGACCAGAATCTCCGGGGCCTTGGCGTATTCCTCGCCGATCGCCTTGGAAGGCGCGCCGCCCGCCTGCGCGAGCATCCCGGTGACATGGTCCCGAGTCGATTTGTAGTAGCGGTAGATGTCGTAATGGGCATCGGCGGCATCAAAGACCGCCTCTCCGAAGTAAGGGATCAAGCGGGCGAAACGAAGGCTGCGCTCGCGGAAGGCCTGGGTGTTGCGGGTCACCTCGGTGATTTCCTCGGGGGGAACATGGATTCCCCTTGCGACCCGTTCGCGCAGAGCATCCAGCTGGCGGGTGAATTCCAGGCGGATCGAGTGCAGGCGCGCGTGCCAGGTGTGGCCGATGAGGCGCGCGCCGAGGGGCGACCAGACCCCCGCGCGGGTGAGGAGCGGAACCCCATCCTTCGCGGTTCCATAAGGGATCTCCACCAACACCCAGAGCGCCAGCGCCAGCGCCAGCCGAGGTTTCGGACCGAGTCGGACCGGGAGGGACGGATCCAGGCGCCTGGTCTTCCCGGAATACACGCACCCCATCCAGAGCATCAGCAGTCCCGGTAGAAAGACCGCGATGGGCGCGATGTGCGCCGGGAAGCTGAAGAGAGCGTCCATGAACAGCGCCACGCAGGCCACCAGGATCGCGGATTCGGACAGTCGTCGCGCGCCGCTCTTGGCGCGCTCCGCGCGAAGCCAGATCAGCGCGGTCCTGAGGAAGACCCCCGCGCACCAGAGCAGCAGCAACAGACCGATCATCCCCCCCTCGATGGCGAACTGGAGGTAATCGTTGTGCGACCCTTCGGTGTGGTTCAGGGTCGGGCGCGATGGGAAGTCCGGGTGATACTCGTAAAAGGCCGCCTGGTAATAGGGGTAGTTCATGTGCGCGGAGCAGAATCCCAGCCCGAGGAGCGGATGGTGTTTCATCATCACCAGGCCCAGGGTCCAAAGGCGCGCGCGGGTGTCCACCATCAGGAATTGGGGGTTGAAGGTGCGCAGTCGGTCCACGATGTTGCGCGCCAGGTTGGGGTTGTATTCCCCCGCGATGGAGCCGCCGCGCAGGGCCATCACCGAACCCGCCACCACCAATCCGACCAGGGCGGCAAGCCCCAAGGCCAGCGCCCATTTCGCGCTCGCGCGCAAGGCCCGCTCGGCGGCCTGTCTCCGGCGCGAAAGCAGCGGCCAGAGATTGAGCAGGATCAGGGTCATCCCCCCGAAGATCAGCCCCAGCATGGTGGAGCGGGTGAGGAAGAAGAACAGGATCAGCACCCACATCGCCACCGCGAAGGCGGCATATGCGAGGCGCATCGAGCGAACCTTCGAGGCCGCCAGGGCCGATAGCGCGAGAAACGAGGTGACCAGCACGGTCGGCGCGACCCCGTTGTTGTGCCCGATGGTGAGGCTCAGCCGTGTGCGCGGGTTGCCTCCGCGAACGCGCAGCAGGCCATCCAGCGAAACCCCATTGATTTGAAAGGCGGCGAGCGCCAGCAGGATCGTGGCCACCACGAGCGCCATGTTGCGGTAAGCGGCGCGGAAATGGGCGGCCTTGCCGAAATCGAACAGCGGCGGGAAGAACAGCAGCAACGAGAGCAACACCACCCAGTTCTGAAAGGCCAGCTCCTTCCCGAGTGTCCACAGGATCGACAGCAGGCAGTACAGGCAGAGGTAGAACAGCGGGCGTGCGAGTGGGTTTGGCAAGCTCCGGTCCGGTTGCCCCGGGCGCGCGACGACCCCGCGCGAGGCCCACCAGCACAGGAAGGCGAGCAGCCCGGTGGCCTCGATGAACATCTCCTTGATGACCAGCGGGAAGAAGTAAGCGTCATAGAAGGCGAACACCGCCATGGGTGGCGCGGCGAGGCATAGGACGCGGGAAGCCAGACGGAGCAGACGGGCGAGGGCCACGCTTGTGGGGTCCTTGTGGGCGAGATTGCCGATGGATGGTAGCACTGCGGAGTGAAGCGGCGGAAGCTCCGAAAGGCTAGAGGGATTAACGTGGTCGCGAAGCGCGCTGGAGGGCCACGCTCAGTCGTGGCCGGGTCGGCGGGGCCACGCTCAGTCGTGGCCGGGTCGGCGGGGCCACGGGACGCGACGAAGCGCGTCCCTCCAACGCTACTCATTCGAGTGAGAAATGCTCTAGTGGTCGCGCTTGAGGATCAGGTCCGCCACGCCGCGCAGCGCCTCCGCCGAAGGGCCGAAGAGCCCCAAGCTGGCCTCGGCGCGCTCGGTGAGCTCCATCGCCTTGCGGCGCGACTCCTCGATTCCGAAGGCCGCCGGGTAGGTCATCTTGTTCTGCTCGGCATCCTTATGCGAGCGCTTGCCGAGCTGCTCGGTGGTTTGTTCGAGGTCGAGGAGGTCATCCACGATCTGGAAGGCCAACCCCATATCGGCGCCGAAGGAGGACAGCGCGCGCTCCTGTTCTTGGTCCGCGTCGGCGGCCAAGCCCCCGGCCAGGACACAGGCGCGTAGAAAGGCCCCGGTCTTGTTGCGGTGGATGGTTTCGACCCGCTCGGGCGTGGGGTCCCGGGAGACCGACTCAAGGTCGAGCACTTGCCCGGTAACCATCCCGCCCAGACCCGTGGCATCCCCGATCACCCGCGCGGCGCGAGCGCTGGGGAGGCCATGCAGCTCGATATTCTCGATCAGGATCTGGAAGCCCAGGTTGAGGAGCGCATCCCCGGCCAGGATCGCCGTGGCCTCATCGAACGCTTTGTGACAGGTTGGTTTGCCGCGACGCAGGTCATCGTTATCCATGGCGGGCAGGTCATCATGGACCAGGGAGTAGGTGTGGATGCACTCGACCGCCGCGGCGACCAGGGTTTCGGGGGCGGGCAGTAGCGTGGGCGCGGGGAGTCCGCGCCGGCCGCGCACGGCCTCGGCGGCGGCATAGACCAGCAGCGGACGGATGCGCTTGCCGCCGCTGAAGAGGCTGTAGCGCATGGCCTCCACCAGGCGCGGCGCGCCCCCGCCGGAGGCGGACAGCCGCCGGTCGAGGAAGGCCTCCACCTGGTCCTTCACGCGGGCGGAATAATCGGCAAGGTCAAACATGGACCCAAGAGTTTAGCACACGGCGGGGGGAAAGGAGGGGGAGCGGGTTGATGTGGAGATTGGCTTCAGCGAACCATTTGTTTCCACCGGCATGGTCTTGATCGATTTGGGCTGCGGGTTTAACACTAGGGGATGGTTATCCGGCCTACGTTGGACTGGCTGTTCTACCTTTGGGCCCTCAGTGGAATGGTTTACCTTTCATCGGTTGCTTTCTCCTCGGGGAAGCTCTAACATTCGTCATCTGTCAGAGTAGGCGAAATGACTTCCCACGGATTCCTTGTGGAAAGGACGGCCAACCAGATGCACACTTTCTACTGTCAAAGAAAACCAAATTGGAAGCACGGGTGGTCATGGGCCGTGTACCTCCCTTTGATCCCGATGGTGTTGGGATTTCAAGCAACGGCGCAGGTATTCACCCTTCAACATGCCTTCATCAATCCGCGCTCGTCCATCGCCAACTTCGGTGCGCGTCCCTTCGTCATCGGGGATGACATCGCCATCGGCTCAATATTTGAAGAGAGCAGCGGGCAGACGAGTGGAGGGGTCTACCTCTACGATGGGGCAACCTTCGACTACAAGCACACTTTTTTTAGCCCAAACGCACATACGGGTGATCGGTTTGGAATTTCGACTGTTGCGGTTGGCAGTCTGATCGTTATCGGGAGTCTTAACGATAGCACTGCGGCCTCCTCTGGAGGCGCCGCGTATGTCTACGACCTCGGCACCCGACAGTATTTGAGAACGCTTACGAGTCCGCACCCAACCAGTTCGGGGAATTTCTCCCAGATGATGGCACCCTATGGGAACCATGTCCTGGTGGGCGCGCCCGGGGACCGAGTGAATGGCGTGTCAGGAGGTGCGGCATACCGTTTTGACCCTCTTTTAGGTCAGGTGGTGCGCGAATACCATAATCCTTTCCCGAATCAGGGAGACTCTTTTGGTTATTGGGTGGCGGCCGCTGGGGATTATGTTTTGGTCGGGGCGCGTGGGGATGACCTTGATGAAACGGATGCTGGCGCGGCGTTCCTGTTTGACGCGGACACGGGCGCGCTCCAGAAGATTCTTCACAATCCCTCCCCTAATCGGGGAGATGATTTCGGGATTACTGTTGCCGGTCTGCCTGGGTTCGCCCTCGTGGGAGCGATGTCCGATGACACCAGGGGGAGGGACGCCGGCGCGGCATTTCTCTTTAACACGGAAACTGGGGAGCTTATCCATTCTCTTTATAGCCCGTCTCCCAGTTCGGATGGATTCTTCGGAACTGTCTCCGCCTCCGATGGCCGCCTTCTTATCGGAGCACCCGGGGATGGACCGCAAAGCGAAGGGGCCGCATATCTCTTTGATGCAGTGTCGGGACAACACATCTTTACTTTCCAGAACCCAACTCCTGGTACACTGGACGGGTTTGGCAACCGACTCGACATCGTTGGAACAAGTGTCCTCATCGGTTCTCCGAGAGACAATACCGCTGGTTCAAACGCGGGCGCGGCTTATCTTTTCCGACCCGCCAACTTCCCCCCCAATCCCCCCACGGTCACACTCAGCCCCGAATCCCCATTCACACTTGACAACCTCCTCTGCGCCGCGGCGGGGAGCACGGACCCCGAAGGGGCAAGCGTGACCTATGAGTACAAATGGTACCGCGATGATGTCCTGATCACCGGAGATGGCCTCAACTCGGTCACCGGCCCCACCCTCAGCCACCTCTACACCTCCCGCGGGGATGCCATCCGCTGCACTGTCCGCGCCACCGATGGGGTCACCTTCTCCACCCCCACAAGCGACTCCGTGGTGATCCTCAACACGCCGCCGCCCAGACCCGAAGTCCGCATCCTGCCCGAAAACCCGACCCCCGATGATGGCCTCGCGGTCCTCCTGGAAAACCCCGATCCGGTGGACCCGGATGGGGATGTGATCCTGCCGCTCTTCAGCTGGTATCAGTCGGTCAACGCCTCGGCGTGGATTCGGCGTCCCGAACTCTCCGGCAGCCTGTTCCCCAACTTCTACCCCGGACAGCCGGAGATCTCCGCGCTCTACACCCAGGCCGCCGAGTATTGGCGAGTGGATGTGACCTTTGTGGACTTTGAAAACGAACTGGCGGCCCAAGCCGCGCTCCACGGAAAGAGCCTCTTCGATCCCGAGAAGGATGTGAGCGACACGGACACCTATGTGACCTTCATCCTGCCCGACATCGACGGAGACAACCAAGTGGGTGCGAGCGACCTGCTCCTGATGCGCTCCTTCTGGCTGAACACCCAGAGCGAGATTCCCATCCGCTACCGCCCGGCGTTCTTCGAGCCGAGCGATTCCCCCGAAAAACGGATCGGAGTGGAGAACCTGCTGGGCCTTGCCGGGCCGGGCTGGCATCGCGGCGCGGGGAATTGAGCGCCCGGACCGGCATGCAGGGATTGGCGAGTGAACGCGCTCGCCGTATACTGAGTGAGAAGGCGTGAGAGTGGACAGACTCCGCGCCTCGCCGCGCCATGCCGGTTATCGTCAACTCACCCACTCGCCCCGGCGACTACGACGGGGTGGTTCGTCGTCACCAAGCCTGGAGCGAGGAGCAGGGCAAACTCCAGCACGCCCTGCTCTTGCGACGGGGACAGTACCATGTGGACTGCGCGAATCTTGACACCGCCGCGCGGAGACTCCATCAGGTTCTCTCTCGCACCCACACCCAGGCGGAGCTCACCCCTCGTGTTCAACGCTTTCTCAACGCTCTGAATGTCACCCTTGGCCACGCGATTGAAGTAGGCGAGGAGGCGATCACCTTCCGGCATGAGCTTCTCTCTCTCGCGCGCCGTCTTTATGCGGTCCATAGCAACCTCACGGTCACCGGGAGCCACACGGACCGTGAGATCCAATCGTTGCGAAAGATCCTGCGCGAATACTTCGCCTTGCGGCGAATTCCGAATTACCGGAAGGCCTGAGTTCCAGCTTCCCCCACCCCAGCCGGTTCCTTAGAATTGCCGCATGTCCACCCTGAGTCTCAGCGCTGGGGACAGCTTGGTGTTGTGGGTTCCGGAGCGTGGTTGTCTGGCCCCGGGCGCTCCGCTTTCGGACCTTCGTCAGGCGCTGAACGACGTGGGTTTCGCGTGCGACACGCGACTCGATCCCTCCCTTCCGAGCGATTCCGCGTTCCTTGCCTTGGGATTGCCGCCGACCTCTTCCGAGAAGGCTTCCAAGCCGCCGGTCGCAGATGGTTTCGAATTGGACTGGAGCGCCGCGGGCGTTCGTCTCGTGGGGGGAGGTCCCCGCGGGCTTTCGTTCGCGGTGTGGGAATTCTTGGAACGCTTGGGCTGGGCCTGGCCCACCCCTCAGATCGAGCGCGAGCCGGAGGCGCGCGAGTGGACCTTTCCCATCCGAATCGAAAAGCATGCCCCGGCTCTCAAGCACCGTGTCTTTTTCGCCGAACAGGTGGAGATCACCCCCGCGCTGATCCGCTGGCTCTCGCGCCTTCGCCTCAACACGCTCTTTCCCAGCAACCCCGCCCGTTTTGAAGATCCCGAGTCCCAGTTTCCGCCGGAGAGCTTGGCGATGGCGGAGACTCTGGGGTTCGACCTGATTGCCGGCGGAGATTCCGCGCGGTGGCTCCTCGGGCCACTGGGGGACGAAAGCCTTACGTGGGATACGCTCCCCAAGCGTAAGACCAAGCGGGCGCTGGAGGCCATTCTGGAGCTGTGGCGTGAGATGGGCGAACCCTCTCCGAGGCTTTCCATCTGGGCCGAAGACAGCGAAATCGAGCCGGTGGCGCGCATCCTGGCCGGCGCGCTGGAGGCCGTTCCGGAATTGCTCGTGGAAACAGGCGTGAACGTTTCCATTCCGGAGCCTTGTGCCGGGCGAACCTTGTTTCATCTTTCCGACAGGGGACTCTCCCCGCTCGCCGAGCGCGAGGACGATGAAGCGCGGCTCCTGGAGGGGCTGAAAGGGATATCGGGCCGGGAGGTTTATCTTCTGCTCGATCCGCTGGGCTGGGATGTGTCTCTTGGGAACCCCATTTCACCGGCGCTGTGGCGAGTGCTTGTGCGACGAATCGCGCTGGCGGGTCAGGTTGGGTGCGCCGGCGCGGGGCTTTCACTCGCGCGGGTCGATGCCCGCTCGTTCCTCGAACGCGCCGGATTCGCGTACTCCCTCGCGGCCAGGGCCATGTGGTCAGGGGAGGCGGAGGTTTCCGAGCCGGAGGCGCGGCGGATCCTGGAAGCTCAGTTCGACAGCGGCGCCGAGGCGGCGGCGACTTTGCTCGCCGACCTAGAGCGATGGCTGCGACGCGACTGCCCGCGAGGGGTTCGCGGGTTTGCCGAGGCGCACTCCGCGCTGCTCAGCGAGGGGGTTCGCGACAAACTCGACCAACGCATTTCCGAGATTCAGGAAAGCGCCCCCAACGAGGCCTGCATGGAACTGGCCCGCTCGCTTTCCACTCTGGTCGGCCTTTATGACCTGGAGGAGTGCCCGGATGTCCATGAATCGCGGGCGTTGGCCCGAACCCTTTGGAGCGGGGCGCGGATCGACAGCTGGCCCGCCTGGCTGCAAGCGAAATCACCCCTGGCGGAGCGTCTGCGCGGGCGCCTTTAGCTCGCCCGGCACTAGACCAAATCGGACTCCTCGAAGTAGATTGGGATCTCGTATTGCGCCGACTCCACGCTGTCGCTGCCGTGGACAATGTTCTGGCGGGTCTGATTGGCGAAATCGCCGCGGATCGTTCCGATTTCGGCGTCATGCGGACGGGTCGCGCCCATCACTTTCCGCGCGATCGCCACCGCCCCCGGTCCCTCCAAGACCATCGCCACCAACGGCCCGGAGGTGATGAATTCAATCAGCTCGTCATAGAAGGCCTTCCCTTTGTGGACCGCGTAGTGGCGCTCCGCCTTTTCACGGGTGAGCTTCATCATCTTGAGGCCGCGGATCTGGTATCCCTTCATCTCGAAGCGGTGAATCACCTCGCCCACCAGCGCGCGTCGGACGCCATCCGGCTTGACCAAGATGAGAGTTCTTTGAATCGATTCAGGCACTGCGTTTCTCCTTCAAAGCAAAAATGGACCGGGGATTGTGAGGCAACCGCGCGGGTAACTCAACCGGCACGGTCCCCACGAGCTCGCGGGCGGATTCCGGGAGCGGCCCTCACACCTCCGGCCAGCAAATCGGGATCCCCTCTTTCGCGATTTGGGACTGAAACTCCTTGAGTTGCTCCTTGTCGGAATGGACTTGCTGAGGGTCCAAGCCGCGGGTCCGGCACCAGGAGGCGAGCAGCCCCGCCGCCTCGCCGATGTTCCACTCCACCGGATGGAGCCTATAGCAACCGTTGGTGATGTGGGTGGTCCCGATGTTCTTGCAGGCGGCGAGCAGGTTGCGCGCTCGGACAGGGATCAAGGCTCCGAGCGGGATTTGGAAACGAAGCGAGTCGATGTCGATGTAGTTGTCTCCGCCGCTGCTGGGATGCAGGTCGATGCGGTAATACCCCACGCCGATGGAATCCTCGAAATCGGCGGCCGTGACCTGATCCGGGGCGGCGCCGGTCGCCTTCGCGCGCGCCTCCTTGCCGACATCCTGTTCCCGCACGGTCACCAGCGCGCGTATTCTCCTCGATTCCCGGATGTAGGGGTGTTTCGCCAGCCCATCCTCGGTCCCGACAATGTCGCCGCGCGGCCGCAAGCCTTTCCAGCCCAGACCCCCATCCGCGCGCGGCGCCTCGGTCTGGAGCCAGTAGAGGAGGGAAAGGCTGAGCTGCTTCCCGCGCCGAAGGTGCTCGGCGGCCTGTTCCGGCGAATTCCCAATCAAGTTCCCCAACCAGTAATCGTTCATCGGCCAGTTCACCAGGCAGATGTCGGATTGCGCGAACCCCTCCCGATGATGTCCGGCGAAGAAGATGCGGCGGTACCGCCAAAGCCCGGCGATCTCGTTCTTGCTTTCGCGCGGAGGATCGAAAACATAATCGCGCGGCTGGAGAGTGACCGGGTGTGTTGCGCGTAGGGCCAGTTGTGGTCCGGTCCAGGGCGGGGTCAACTCCGGAATGTAAGCCCGCCAGAAGTCATAATCGGAGGGACGGTCTATCGAGTGGTCCTCGCCCGGAAGATGGTCCATCGCGAAACAGACCGTGAAAGCCTGATGGTTGTCCGGAAGCGCCTTGTCGGGGGCGTGAAGTTCGCCGGTTTCCGCCTTGGACTCCGCCCCGGTTACATGTTCGACTCCGGCCAAGGGAAGGAGATCGCCCAGCTCGGTGGCATCCAAGAAGTAATCCGACGCCACTTCGCGCGCGCCTCCCTCCAGAGTATCCTCCAGAAGCACGGAGCGGATTCGGTCGCCCTCCATGTTTGCGCGCGTGGGACGGTGCCCAAGAAGAACCACAAGCCGTCCGGCGCTTCGATACGGCGCAAGCATCTCCTCAAGCGCCGCGAGCACCACTCTCGGCTCCGCGCAGATTCGCGACACCGATCCAAATCCCGGATTCAGCGTGGGATTACCTGCGGCGGCCTCGGTGAGCGGGTAGTTCCTGCGATAGTATCCCCGGATGTTTTCGACCAAGCGGGCATAGGAAGGGTTGACCACTTTCTCAATCCACTTGTGCTCGTCGAACGGAACCGCTTGCGAGGTGGATTGGCCGCCGATCCAGTCCGTTGGTTCCGAAAGGACCACGCGCTGGCCAGACCGCAGCGCGGCCAGCGCAGCGGCGCAGCCTCCGAGGCCCCCACCGATTACCGCCACATCCGCCTGGAGGCCTTTTCCCTTGGGAGAGGGAAACTGGGCCAGCGCGTCAAGCCCGATTGCGCCAGACAGCAGCATCGGTGCGGAAGCGCCGGTCTTGAGCAGGGTCCTGCGGGTGAGTTTCAAGACGGTTCTCCTTCCCTGGGGGGCTTATAGGTTGGCGTTCTTTCGAAGGCGCATCAGGGCCTCTACGGTCTGCTTGGGGATGAGTCCATGTTGATCGGGCGGTACATCGAGGAGCAGGTTTACTCGCCGCTGCCGGCAAGCTGTGAAGATACTCAAAAGCTCCTCGTCGGAACGAGGTTGATCAGCCTCGACCCAGAACCAGTCTTTGCCAATGGGATCACACACCTCGCCCGGCATGTAGTAGTCCTTACCCTCAATGGAGCGCCATTTTTTATGACCGCTATCGGGTGGGAGACGTCGCTCAATGGCAATCAAGTCCGAAGGCCAAGCGTACTCGATGTCGTAACTCTCTCCGGTGGCAATCCCGCTGTTCATCATGATGATTGTGCTGGGCTGTAGAGACGCGACATGGTCATAGAGGAAGCTCCGATAGCCGCGCCCTAGAATTCCCGGGGTGTCGATCCACACCTCGGCGATCGGTCCATAGTGGGTCAAGAGCTCCGTGATCTGGTTGGTCTGGAAGGTCTGGTAAATGGAACTGGTGAAGGCGGGAAGATCTCCCTTGGGGTCTGAGGGTGTCCTGCTTCCGAAGCGGTTGTGGTTGTCCCAGGAGCAATAGTAGAAGCCGGGGAGGATTCCATGCTTCTCACACGCGCGGACAAAGGCCTCGACCACATCAGTCTTATTCCCACTCCGAGCCACGGTATAGTCGCTGAACGCGCTGGGCCAGAGGCAGTGCCCCGCCACATGCTTTGTGGTCAGGACCGCGTACCTCATCCCAGCGTCTCGAGCAACCTGAATCCATTGATCCACATTCAACTGATCGGGAGCGTAGAGCGACGCGGGCGAATTCCCTTTGGAAAGCTCATCGCCATCAAAGGTGCTCATCCCAAAGTGGATGAACATGCCATACTCCAGGGATTCCCACCTCTGAAGTTGTTCCAAGGTCAATCGCTGGGAGCCGGATTGACCGGCGACTTCACCCTGCGCGGGAGCAGCCGACACACCGGCGCTCGCAACAAGAGTCCCACCCGCACCAGCGGCAAGAAATCGGCGTCGGTTCACTCAGATCCTCCTTCCCCATCCTCGGAAGATACTCCGCCAACATCCCGCCCCTCTTGCATCGAGTCAAGGGAGAGTATCTCGAAAAAACACATCATCGGGTCCACCGCAGGCCAGAAACTCCCGCCCCTACTGAAGGCTGTGAAACCGTTGTTGGAAAAGTCACCGAATTCTCCACGTGTCCACAACCGCCGTCCCGCCAGCCACATCATACCTGAAAAGGTGAAAGGATCCGGCACGTTTCCCACAGGTTTTTCAGGCTCCTAACTGAAGGAGAGTCAGGGGGTTGAAGTACATTTGAGCCTTTTCCCCAGGAATAATAATAAGAGTAATAAGAAGAATATACTCCTCATACTCTCACTACTCTTTTCCGAGTGTCTAGAAGGGTTGACCCTAGCGTATAGCGCCGCAATGGGCCACGCTCCGTCATGGCCAGTATTACAGGGTCATGGGACGCGACGGAGCACGCCCCTCCCATTCCGCATTCGCGTGAGAAGCGCTCTAACGACCGCCGTTTTCGATCAGGCGCTGGCGGGCATACAGCGCCCCCCCGAGCGCCCCGGCATCGTCCCCAAGAGAGGCGACCTCAATACGGGAGTGATTGCGATTGGATTCAAGGGCGATTTCCATCGCAACGCGTTTGGCTGTCGGATAGATTGCTTCAGGCATGGCTTCCATTACTCCACCCCCAAGAACAACGACATCGGGAGCGAGGAGGTTGATCAATGAGCCAATTGTAACGCCAACAAATTCAGCCGTTTGTTCAAAAGTCTTCCGAACCACGGAATCGCCCGCATGGTAGGCGTCCGCCAGATCAGAGCTGCGGATTCGCTTTCCGGACTTGAGAAGCTCCTCAAGCGCGCATTTTTTTCCTTTTTTAATTTCTTTTTTGATCCGGTTGACAATTGCGGTTCGACTGGTCAGACCCTCGACAGAGCCACGCAGATTAAAGGGTCCTGGTGGGCCGCCATGTTGGATAATCACATGGCCAAGTTCTCCGGCTGTCCCTGTGGTACCGTGATAGATATGCCCGTTCAGGATGATTCCGCCGCCGACCCCGGTGCCGAGAAACATCCCCACAACATTATCAGACCCCTTCCCCGCGCCGAGGACTGCCTCGCCAAAAGTTCCCAGGTTTACATCATTATCTATGAACACAGGGCACCCGAGAAACTGGGAGGCCTCATCGGCGAGTGGGAACTGGTTCCAGGCAGGGAGGTTGGTGGCCTGGAGGATGATACCGGTCTTAGGGTCAAGCGGACCGGGAAAGCCGATTCCCGCGCAGCGGAGGTTCTTCCGATCCACCCCGGCCTCATCAAGCGCCTGGCCCACCGAGGCCATCATCCGGCCAAGGAGAGATTCCGGGCTGCCATCGCCGGTTTTTTTCTTTCCTCGACCCAAGATGACGTTGTTCTCGTCCAAGATCAGAGAATAAATCTTGGTGCCGCCGACATCGATTCCCAGGGAACATCCACGGAATTTTGGGGGCATCGGATTTCTCTCTTTACAGACTTGAAGAAAAGCCGGTTGCAGCATACCAGAGAGCGGCTCCGGAACGAAGTCATTTTTGCCGGAGGGGAGCCTCGTCAAGCGGAAGAAATCAGTCGAAGCGGCAAACTTTACCCGCGCGCGGGACCCTGCTCACTTTCAAGAAACCCATCATAACCTACTGAAAACTAAGAGATTAGCTCCAGGCCAATAGGGAGAATGAGGTTGGTACAGCCGCTGCTTTAGGAGCACTCCAGTAGGAGTGGACTCAAACCGTGATCGTCAACCCATTCTTCGACAGCAGCAAGAGCAACAGGATCCTCCAGGCCTCCCTGGATGCGCACGGGATCCGTCAACGCGCATTAGTCCACAACATCGCCAATGTCGACACCCCGGGCTACCGCAGAATCCGGGTGGACTTTGAGGAGCAGCTCCAGAAAGCGAGTGAGCAGCTCGCCCGTGGCGTGGATCGCGTGCCGGCCTTTGCCGGAGTGGTCCCCACGATGGAAATGGACATGTCGCGTCCGCTCCGAGCCGATGGAAGCAATGTGAGCATTGAACGCGAGATGGCGGATCTGTCCCAGAATGCCTCGAAGATCACACAGATGACCGAGCTCTTGATACGCAACTACAGGGATCTCAAGGCCGCGATTAACGGCAGGAGTTGAGGGAATCGACCATGAGTTTTGAGGTTTCGGCGTCAGCCCTTGAAGCGCAACGCATCCGCATGGATGTGATCGCCAACAACATCGCCAACGCCCAGAGCACGCGAACCGAGGATGGCGGGCCGTACCGGCGTCGCGCGGTGGTTTTCGAGGCGGTCGGTGGGGGTGGGAACCGTTTTCGACGGATGCTGGAGTCGGCGGAAATGGACCGCGTGGCGGGTTCAGGGGTCCGTGTGGCGCGAATTGTCGAGGCCCAAGGCCCTGAAGCCTTTATTGAGGTCTATGACCCCACGAATCCGGACGCCGATTCCGAGGGGATTGTCCGGAAACCGAACATCCGCGTGGTGGATGAGATGGTGAACCTGATTGACGCCTCGCGGGCCTATGAGGCAAATATCACCGCCCTCAACACCACCCGCCAGATCAACAACAAGACCCTTGAGATCGGGCGGACCGCCTAGCGGCATGTCCCGAAAAAAAAATGCTGTCGGGTGAAGATTACCCCTGGAAATGTTTCTCGCGTTGGGATAGGATCGAGCAATGGTTAATCCGGTTTCGCTAACTCAAGTCGGGACAGTGAGTACGGATAACCAGACGACACGGGGGTTGGGGACCCCTGAGTCGGCGGGGAAAGCGTCGTTTCGAGACCTGCTCGAGAAGTCGCTGGGGGAAATCAACGATCTGCAGTCGGTCGCTGAGGAGAAGATCCGCAAGTTCGCCACCGGGGAAGTGACGGACCTGCGGGAGGTGATGGTGGCGGTCGAGGAAGCCAACCTCGCGTTCCAATTCACCCTCCAAATGCGCAATAAGATTGTCGAAGCCTACCAGGAAATCTCTCGTCTTCAGGTCTGATCCAAGCGCCTTTCCCAAGTGAGAAAGAGGGGATGGTTCGCGGTCGGAGAGGGGAATCCGTCCGTGAGCGAGGGGGAGTGCAGCGCGTTGAGCAGACCGTCAGAAAACCACCACTGGTTTCGTGTTCGGGGTTCCCGCGCCAGCGGGAACGTCAACTGACCGGCGCCGGACTTCTTCTCCTCGTGAAAGCCCCTCGTGTGTGAGTTTCGCGGTGTGTCCAAGACGCGCCTGCCCCAATTCACACTCAAAGGGGAGAAAGCATGCGGAGGTTCACCACAGAGGGGGTTGTAGGGATTATCGGGTGCCTGATGGGGTTTGGGATTCTAGCGGGGGTTTCCGGGCGCTCGGAGGCGTTCTGGTTCAGCGAACCGGAGGAGCGGATTCTGGTGGTCGGGGTGCCGAGCGAATTCCAGCCATACTTGGCGAAGTTTCTCGCTGAAGAGGGGGTGCCCTACCGGTTGGACGCCAGGACGCGCACCTTTTATGTCACGGCGGAGCCCATTGGGATTCTGGAGAAGGCCCAGAAGGTCCGCCCGATTGATACAATCGCGCGCCGGGGCCTCCTGGAGCGCCGACTGGAAAAGGAGTTCCGCCGCCGCTGGCCGAAGGTTGAGGATCCGAGGGTTTGCCTAGCGTTCCCGGATTACATTCGGGACAAGCAGCCGGATGCCGAGCCGATTGCCTTCATCCTAGCACGCGGACTATCGAAGAGCGCTGCCGAGGAGGCGAAGTTGCTGGTGGCGGAGACTGTGAGCGGGCTGCCGCTCAAGAATATCGCTGTGGTGGGCGCCGATTGGCGGCCGGGGCCGGCGTATGGCTCAGGCGGCGAGGGCCGGACTCGGATCGCGAGGCGAGATTAGTCTCAAACAGGCGCGGCCGGCCTGTCCTTTTTGAGTGAGCCGTAAAGGCTCCATGCGTGCGTGGGGAGAATCCACCCCACGTTGGATGCGGTGGCTTTGGTTTGCGATGGCCCTTGGAAGAGGGTGAAAGGACGGCTTCATTGAACCAACCATGCCCGATTGGTTTTCGCGCCTAGGAGGAGACCTCGGTCGAGTTTGGGAACAGCTTTCAGCCGCCCAGAAATGGCTGGTCGGGGGGATCACCGGGGCCTTGATCGCGGGCCTGGTGGGGGTCGCCATCTCGGTCTATTTTGTCCCCTCCGGGCAACTGCTCTTCACGGACCTGACAGAATCCGAAATCCGGGAGGCGGTGCGTTTCCTCAAGGGAAACGGGGTCCGCTATTCGGTTCGCGACAGCGACATCTATGTCTATGAGGACCGTGACAAGGTGCTCATGGACTACTCCATCGCCCACAGCGACAAGCCGCTGGGGGGCAGACGGTACCTCAAGGAATTCAGTCTCAGCCGGACCAACGCGGAATTCAACGAGCTGCGCATGCGCGCGCTGGAGGAGGAGCTCGCGGACACGATCCAAGCTCGCTCCGACCTGGTGGACTGGGCGCGGGTCCACATCACCGAGGGGAAGGAAGGGCTGTTCCGCTCGACCGACAAGAAGCCCACCGCCTCGGTGAAAGTCGGCGTGGTGGCCAAGGAGCTCCCCCCGGAAGTGGTGATGGGGATTCAGAGCGTGGTGGCCAGCGCGGTGCCCAGCCTGAAACCGGCGGATGTGGTGGTCACCGACCAAAACAGCCGGATTCTGGCCGGTTTCGTGGAATTGACCGAGGAAGAGCAGCTTTCCACGGAAAAGCAGAAGGCCGAGGTCCGCGAGCGCGAGAAACGTCTGCAAGCGGTCAACGAGATCCTGACCCCTTGGGTGGGTGAAGGGAATTTCCGGGTCTCGGCGATCGTGAAGCTTAACTTCGACCGCAAGGAGATCAAGGAGACCTTCCGGGACTCCAACAGCCCGTTCCTGGTGGAGCAGGAGTCCGAGGAAACCAACGAGGAATCCAAGGAATCCGGTGGAATCCCCGGGACGCCGAGCAACAACCCGGATGACAACCAGATCCAGGGCGAGGCCTCCAAAGGCCAAGCAACCACCAACACCAGTGAAAGCCAACGGCGCAAGTACGAGCCGGGAACGCTGCGGGAGACCCACACCGAGGTGGCCCTCGGGAAGCTGGAGGAACAGTGGATCTCCATCGTGGTGAACCAGATTCCCTCGGATGAAGGAGGAAAGCGAACCTATCAGGCGCGCACGGAGCAGGAAATGACCGAGATGGCCAACCTGCTCAAGCCCGCGGTGGCGCACATAGAGGATGGGAGCCACCACTTTGTCCTCACCCAGGCCCCGTTCGACATCAGCGTGGCGGTGCGCGCCGAGGAGACCGTGCGCACTCGGGCGATCCGCCAGAATGTGGAGAGCGCCGCTTTTCTCATCGCCGCGCTGTTTTCCATTATCGTGTTCCTGTACTTCCTGAGGAAAGTGTTCACCGCGCCCACTCCGGAGCGCGAGCCGGAACCGGAGCTGGAGGAGGAGCGTCCCATGGAGGTCCTGCATCAGCTCGGGTTACGTGAGCTCGGATTGAAGACCATCGGCGATGTGGCCGGTCTTTCGCCCGAGGAGCAGAAGATTAGAATGATTCGCGAGCAGATCGAGTCCTACGCCAAGGGCGACGCCTCGAAGTTCGCGGGCATCCTTAAGAACTGGCTGGCGGAGTAGGAGACCATGGTCAGGAGAGCCAAGACGGAGGGACCCTCGGAGCTCACCGGGCGCCGCAAGGCGGCGATCCTGCTGGTTTCCCTCGGACCGGAAATCGCCGCCGAGATCTACCGCAACCTGAGCGACCAGGAGATCGAGCAGGTCACCGTGGAGATCGCGAGCCTGGGGAACCTGAGTCCGGATGCCATCAACTCGGTGCTCGAGGAGTTCTATCACACCGCGCTGGCCCAACAGTTCCTGAACACCGGAGGCATTGACGCCGCCCGATCGATTCTGGAAAAGGCGCTGGGATCGAAGCGCGCGGTGGAGGTCATGAGCCGGTTGCAGGGAGTCCTCCAGGTCAGTCCCTTTGATTTCGTGAAGCGGGTCGAGCCGGAGCACTTGCTCTCCTTCATCCAGGGAGAGCATCCGCAGACCATCGCGTTGATCCTCTCGCACCTGTCGCCCGAACAGGCCGCCCCGATCATCAGTTCCCTGCCCCCGGATCACCAAGCCGAGGTCGCGCTCCGCATCGCCACCATGGACCAGACCACTCCGGAAATCACCCGCGAGGTCGAGCGCGTGCTGGAGCGCAAGATCGCGACCGTGCTCTCGCAGGAATTCACCATGGTGGGCGGCGTGGAGGCCCTCGCGGAGCTGCTTAACCGAGTGGACCGCAGCACCGAGCGCGCGATCATGGAGACCCTGGAGGCCGAGAACGCGGAGCTCGCGGACGCGGTCAAGAAGCTGATGTTTGTGTTCGAGGATATTGTGCTGCTCGATGATCGCGCGATTCAGCAAGTGCTCAAGGAGATCGACCAGCGCGAGCTGGCGATGCTTCTCAAGGGGGCCTCGGATCAGGTCAAGTCGAAGATACTCTCGAACATGTCGCAGCGCGCCGCCGAAATCGTGAAGGAGGACATGGAGTTCATGGGCCCGGTGCGCGTGCGCCAGGTGGAGGAGGCGCAGCAACGCTTTGTGGCGGTGATCCGCCGACTCGAAGAGGCCGGAGAGATCACCATTTCGCGCTCCGAGGAAGACCTGATCGCCTGAGCGGTGAACGGCATGACAGCGACAAGCGGAAAGGTGTTCAAGGTGGTCCTCGAGGAAAGCCCTGTCCTGGTTCGTTCGGGGGAGCGGCGCGCGTTGCTGGCGCGAGAGGAGGCGGATCGGCTTCTGTCCGAGGCCGAGGAAGCCAGCGAGCGACTTCGTCGAAGCGCGGTTCAGGCCGCGGAGCGTGAGCGGCATGGGGCCCGTCTTGAGGCGCAGAGGATCGCCCGCGAGGCTGAAATGCAGCGGGAGGCGGTCTTCTCGGCTGCGCGGGAAGAGGCGCGCGAGCAGGCCCGGGCCGAGGTGATGGCGGAGTTCCGTCCGCGGATCGAGGAAGCGGTGAGCGCGTTCGAAACCGTTGTGCGCGACGCGGAACGAGCCTTCAACGAGTGCCTGGAGCATCACAAAGGGGAAATTGTGGGCCTCGCCTTGGGGATTGCGCGGAAAGTGGTCCGCCGGGTTTCGGAGGAGGATGCCGCGTTGGTTGTTCGGACCGCCGAAGCCGCGATTCGCCTGGCGCGTGACCGCTCTTCGCTGGCGCTGCGGATCCATCCCAGCGACATAGCGATTCTGCGCGAGTTTGAGGAGGACCTGCTCGCGCGTTTCGGCTCGCTGGAGCGCCTCAAGATCGAAACGGATGAGCGCATCGCGCGCGGGGGGGTCTGGATTGAAACCCCTTCCGGGTTTGTGGATGCGCGCATCGAGACCCAAATCGAGGAGATCATTCGAGCGGTGGCCCCGGATGTGCGCGGGGGAGAGATCGGCTGAGGCCGAGAGGGGAGCGTATGCCGCCGGTCATCGATGTGCCCGAGGTGGAATGGGGTTACTACCAAAAGCGCGCCTCGGAATGTGAGCCGATTCGCGAGGCCGGGCGCGTGGAGGAGGTCATTGGACTGGTGATTGCCGCGCATGGTCCGGGCGGGAGCATCGGGGATGTTTGCGAGATCCGCTCGGAGCGTCTCGCGGAGCCGGTGCGAGTGGAGATTGTGGGGTTCCGGAAGGGCAGGACCTTGCTCATGCCGCTCGGAATGCTAGCCGGAGTGGCCCCTGGCGATGAGGTGATCTCGCTCGGGAGCGAGAACCAGGCGGCGGTTGGTCCGGGGCTTTTGGGGCGAGTGATTGATGGGTTGGGCAAGCCGATGGATGGCAAGGGCCCGATCCTCTTCAGCGCGCGCGCGCCGTTGCACCGTGAACCGACGGATGCGATGGCCCGTCGGCGCGTGGAGCAGGCGCTGGCGACCGGAATCAAGTCGATCGATGGACTGATCACGCTCGGCGAGGGGCAACGCGTGGGGATCTTCGCCGGCAGCGGAGTTGGGAAGAGCACCCTGCTTGGGATGATTGCGCGGTACTGCACGGCGGATGTGAACGTGGTCGCGCTGGTGGGGGAGCGCTCGAGAGAGGTGCGAGAATTCATTGAACGGGATTTGGGAGAGGCGGGGCTGGCGCGGAGCGTGCTTGTGATCGCCACCAGCGACCGTCCCGCGCTGGTTCGCATCCGCGCGGCGTTGCTCTCGATGACCATAGCCGAGTGGTTTCGCGATCAGGGCCGGCGCGTGATGTACATGATGGACTCAGTCACACGGCTGGCGCTGGCGCAACGGGAGATCGGCCTTTCAGTGGGAGAACCCCCAACCTCGCGGGGTTTCACCCCTTCCGTGTTCACTCTCCTTCCCCGGTTTCTGGAGCGCTGCGGGACTTCAGCGGGTAGAGGCAGCATCACCGGGCTGATCTCGGTCTTGGTGGAGGGGGACGACCTGAACGAGCCGATCAGCGATGCGGTGCGAGGGATTTTGGATGGGCACATTGTTCTTTCGCGGCGGTTCGCGGACCGCAACCAGTATCCGGCGGTGGATCCGCTGCGGAGTGTTTCACGTGTCATGAGCGATATCGTGGATGCACGGCAACGCGCGGCCGCGGCAATCGTGAGGGGAAGAATGGCTACCTACGAAGAGATGGAAGACCTGATCAACCTTGGGGCCTACCGCAAAGGCGCGAATGCCGAAGTGGACCTGGCGATCGAAAAGCGCCCGGAAACGGAGCGGTTTTTACGCCAGGAGATCGAGCGCGGCTACGAGTTCGAGCAAACCCGGTCGCAGCTCCTGGCCCTGGCGGGGGCCGTAAACGAGGGAAGCGGATGAGGGCCTTTCGCTTTCGGCTGGAGAAGCTCTTGCGATTTCGGGAGCACCTCGAGGACCTTCAACGAATCGAGGCCGAGGAGCAGCGGCGCAAGTTGGAGGAGACCATGGGATTCCGTGACCGTTTGTATGGCATCCATGATCAGATCCGTGAAGACTTGTCTCCAGAAGTCGGGCGACAGTGGAAGGGAATCGAGCAGCACGAGCGCTACCGGTACCTCTTAAGGCTCAACCAGGAGTGTTCTTCAGCTGGGAAGGCTGTCCAGGATGAGACCCAAGAGCTGGTCCGCAAGCGGCAGTCCCTGATTGAGCGTTCACGGGACCGGAAGGTCCTGGAGAGGCTGCGGGACCGTCGCCTGGAGCACTGGCGTGGGGATCGGGAGCGAGAAAGCCAGCTGGAACTCGATGAAGTGGGCCAGACCCGGAGAGCGGGAGGGTCTTCCGAAAGTGGGAGAGCCGCATTGCTCATCTTGCTCCTGGTTCTTTGCCTGGCGGGCGGTGTGGGGTGTTATCTGGTGTGGAGCGGGTGGCTGTCGGGGGGGGGTGTCCCATTCCCGATCCTGAGGAAGCCGTTTGACCAGATGGCGCAGCGTCACGTGGAGCAAGAGATCACGCGATACGAGGATCAACAGCGTGCCAGGAGGGCCAAGCGAGAGGAGCGGTTCCTTCAAGCGGGGGGTCCCGAAGCGGCGGCGCTGGCGGGAACCAAGGAAGATGAGGGATATCGAAGGACCGCCCAGTTGATCCGTCAGCGTGAAGAAGCGCTCAAGAAGAAGGAAGAGGACCTGGATTCGCGGGAGAGCATGCTGAGGGTTGCGGAAGATGAGTTCAAGCGGGAGGTGACCCGGAACAACAATCTTCTGCGGAGGATCGGGGAGCAGCTGGAGGAGCTCAAGGCGATTGAGGCTCGGCGCAAGCAGGAAATGGGCGCGGAGCGGGAGGCGAAGCTGACGGACTTGATGGAATCGATCAAGTCGATGACCGAGAAGGGGGCGGCAAAGCTGCTCATTGCGGTGGCGTTTCCGAATCTTGCGGGGGGCGCGCCTCCGGCCCTTCCGGTTGGGCAAGATCTGGAGGGGTTGGAGCTTGTGGTCGAGATCCTTCATCGCACCCCGGACCGTCAACGCGCCGCCATCCTGGATGCGATGGTGAAGACCAACCCCAAGGAGGCGGGAATCCTGTTCGATAGGCTCGACAACATCCGCACGGGCCTTGAGGAAGACCGCTTTTTCGAGAAACCCACCGGTTCGTGAGCGGGATGGCGCGCTTGTGTCCGATGTTCCACGTGGAACATCCGGCTTGAAATCACTCCTCAAGACGACTATCGTACGCCCCACTGGGAGGGGGGCGAGTTGACCGAGGGCACGGCGCATCGGGGTCTGGCGGGTGGGACGCGGGTCATCGCGGTCGCCAACCAAAAGGGGGGAGTGGGGAAGACCACCACGGTCATTAACCTCGCCGCCTGCCTGGCCGCATCCCACAAATCCACCCTGATTGTGGACATTGATCCGCAGTGCAACGCCACCAGCGGGATTGGGTTCGAACCCCAGGAAAACCCGACCCTCTTGGAGCAGCTTCTGGACCCCCAGCTGACACCGAATCCGATTCCCCACCCCACCATCCCCGGTTTGGAGCTTCTGACCGGGTGCCCTGAACTGGTTGCCTCTGAAAAAGTCCTCTCGTCAAGGCCCGATCCGGCCCATTCGGTGGCGCGTCTGCTCCAGAGGCTTCCCCGCGAGGGGGAGGGCTATTCGTACATCTTCCTGGACTGCCCCCCTTCCCTGAACCTTCTCACCCTCAACGCCCTTTCCGCGGCGACCCACCTCCTCGTTCCTGTTCAGGCCGAGTATTTCGCACTGGAGGGGCTTACGGATATCCTTGAATCGTTTCAATTTGCGCGCGAAAACACGAATTCGGAACTGACCCTCTTAGGGCTGGTTCTGACCATGGTGGACATCCGCACCAATCTCTCCCAAGAGGTGGAGACCGAACTCCGCAAACACTACGGAAACAAGGTCTTTCGGACCACCGTCCCACGCAATGTCCGCCTCAGTGAGGCCCCCAGTCATGGGATGCCGATCATCCTGTATGACCTCTGGTCGCGCGGCGCGAAGGCGTATATGGAACTCACAAAGGAGATTCTCAATCATGGTGCGTAAGGGACTTGGGCGTGGCCTTTCGACCCTGCTGGGCGACCGATCCCCCGTTGAGGGCGAGGAAATCGAGAATTCGACAGGACTTCCCCACCCCGAAGCCCCCTTTGTCCCCGCCGGTCGGGGGCTGGTGGAGATTCCAGTCGGGGCAATTGAATCGAATCCGTTTCAACCGCGGCTCGAAATGGATCCGGCACAACTGGAGGAGCTCGCGCAGTCCATCCGCCAACAGGGGCTGCTGGAACCCCTTCTGGTGCGCACCCATCCCACGGTTTCCGGACAATACCAGTTGATTGCCGGAGAACGTCGCCTACGGGCCTCGCAGATTGCGGGTCTCGGGCAAGTTCCGGCCCAGGTCCGGGAAGCCTCCGAGGCGGAAATGCTGGAAATCGCCCTGGTGGAGAATGTCCAGCGCGAGAATCTGAATCCGATTGAGGAAGCCAAAGGCTACCGGATGATCCTGGATGGGAGCCTTCCGGGCGCGGTCCCGATCACCCAGGAAGACCTGGCGGAAAGGGTAGGGAAGAGCCGTCCGGCCATTGCGAACCTCCTGAGATTGCTGGACTTACCGGAGAATGTCCAAGCCAGCATCCAGGCTGGCCGTCTCTCGCAGGGGCATGGGAAGGTGCTTGCCGGGCTATCACCGGAACTGCTCCAAAGCGCGTGGGAGTATGCGGTTCGCGAGCAGGCCTCGGTCCGGGCGCTGGAGGGTTTTGTCAAGAAGGCCAGCCGAGCCGGCGCCCCACCTAAGGCCAAGGCGAGCGCCCGAAAGGCCACGGATCCCGCCGCGGGCGCCGATCCCCATTGGACAGCCATTGAAGAGGCCCTTCAGGAGCGACTGCGCACCAAGGTTCATGTGCGCCGGGGAGCGGATGGTTCGGGGGTGATTGAGGTCTCTTTCTTCAACCACGAGGACCTGGACCGTCTCTTGGAGTGCCTCGATATCGAATTGTGAGGTGAGGGAACATGGTGGACATCTTCGGTCGGAGGCAAACACGCAGGGCGCTGCTGGAGCGTGTGTCGGACATGCGCCAGCTGGGGGGCATCCGTCGCCTCGAACAGACCGATGGACCCGGGAAGGGGAGTGGAATCGCGCGCCTTGAAACCGGCTCCGGATTCAGCTTTGATGTTCTCTTGGATCGTGGGATGGATGTGGGCGCGGCGAGCTACCGTGGCGCGAGCTTGGTCTGGCTCTCGCCCGCCGGCTACGCGCACCCAGCGCGCTTTGATGACAAGGGGATCGGGTGGCTGCGCACCTTTCCGGCGGGCCTCATCACAACTTGTGGTCTCACCCAGACCGGGGCCGCGTGCCGCGACGGAAACGAGGAGCTGGGGATCCACGGGCGCTACACCAGCCTCCCGGCCGGTCGCCTGTCGGAGTCGTGCGCCTGGGAGGGGGATGAGTATGTGATGCGCCTGTCGGGCGAGATGCGCGAGGCGGTCTTGTTCGGGGAGAACCTGGTTCTTCATCGAACCATCGAGGCCCGTCTCGGTTTTCCCGGACTCATTCTCACCGATGTGGTGACCAACGAGGGACCGCGCCCCTCTCCGCACATGATTCTGTATCACTGTAATTTCGGGTATCCGCTTCTCTCGGAGGCCTCGGAACTCATAACATCAAGCAAGCGCATCGAACCGCGCGACTCGGAGGCCGCGGCGGGGCTTGAGCGCGCTTGCTGTTTCGATCCCCCGCGCGCCGGGTATCGTGAAAAAGTCTATTTCCATCATCTGAAGGCGGATCGCAAGGGTTCGGTCCTGATCCGGCTCCGCAACCCGGAGCTCTTCGGCGGAGTGACCCTGAACATGCGTTATCGTTTGGAGGAGCTGCCCTACTTCACTCAGTGGAAGATGCTCGGAAAGACTGAGTATGTGTGCGGTCTGGAGCCGGGGAACGCGCTGGTGATGGGGCGAGTGGAGGAGCGCAAGGCGGGTCGCCTGGCTGTCCTCCAACCCGGGGAGCGCCGAACCTATCGGTTGGAGCTATTCATCACCACGCCGTAGTGCGGGGCGGCGCGCCCATGTCCTACCCGCCTTGAACCTCGATCTCCAGGCGCCGTCCGAGAGCCTTGGCCAGCAAGTTGCCCTTGAGGTTGGCCTCCTGGACCTCCAGGTGAATTGATCCGCGGGCCGAAAGGCGCAGCCTCACCCGCTCGGGATCGGTTTCCACCTCGACATCGCTCACCAGGCCCTGATGCGTGAAATCGAGGGCGTCGGCGATGCGCAGAATCCCCGCCATCAAATCAACTTTGCGTCGCATCCCCTCCGGAAGGGCCATGTACTCGGAATCCTGCGCTCCGGGAAGCTCGCGACTGTGATAGCGCGCGAGGCAGGCGATCGCGCGGATTTCCATCTGGTGGAACCCTTCCATCTCGCTGTGAAGGATCAGGTATTGAGAATGGTGGTGGTGACGGGTTGAGTTGATGTAATAACCGATGTCGTGCAACAGCGCCGCGGCTTGGAGGTAAAAGCGGTCCTCCTCGCCCAGCAGGTAAAGCGACTCAAGCCCTTCAAACAACAAGTCCGCGAGCTCCATCACGCGATTGCAGTGGTCCTGATCATAACCATAGCGCCGCGCGAGCTTTACAATATTATGAGCGCGGATATCCGGAATGGTTTCAGAAAGCGCGGGGTTGCGCGAGAGTTGCACCAGACGTTGGCTGTGGTCGCGCGGGGTTGAGCGAATGCTATGCTCGATATAATCGAGCACAATGCCCGTACGGAGGGCCTTGCAGCCGGTGATCATGCGCTCGATGCCGAGTTCCTCGAGGACGGTGAGGAAGATCGCGCCGCCGGAGAGGATGGTGTCGGCGCGCTCCGCGAAAGCGCCCAGCCACTCGCGGCGTCGCGCGAGGTCCATCTCGGCCAGGCGCTCCAGCAGGTTCTTGAGCGCGGCGCGGAAGACCACTCGGATCTCCAGGGCGGTGGCCGCGCGGTCGCGCGTGCCGCAAAGCTCGCCCAGGCACACGGCGGTCCCGCTCGTGGCCAGGGTCCAGTCGGGAACTCCGAGCTTGGCTCGCAGGACCGGACCGATGGCCTTTCGAGTGAGCACGCGGAGCTCCTCCAGGCCCGAGTCGCCCGGCGGGTCCGTGAGGGACACTTGGCCGAGGAGCCGCACGGGGGCATGCTGCAGGCTCCACAGATGGACCGGCGCGTCGTCCTCAAGCCAGGCAAGTTCGGTGGTCCCTCCGCCGACATCGATCACCAGCACCTTGCCGGAGCGGATTCCAACCGAATCGGTGGCCGCGCGGGCGGTGAGGCGCGCCTCCTCGCGTCCGGGGATGACATACACCTCCAGGCCGGTCTCGGCCTTGATCCGGTCGACCACCTCGGCGGCGTTCGCGGCTTCACGAAGCGGGCTGGTTCCGACCAGGAGGATGCGGTCGGCGGCTTGATTGCGGCAAATCGCGATGAATTTCTGCAACGCCGCGAGCGCGATGGATTCCGTGTGCGGGTCGATGACCCCCTTCTCAAAAACCGGGGCGCCCAGTCGCACCTGAGTTCGCTCCTGATGGAGGACCGTGTACGAACCATCCTCCCAAACCTGGAAGATCATCAGGTGGACACTATTGGAGCCGAGGTCAATCACCCCCAGTTTCAAGGGCAAACGGGGGGGTTTGAGGTCGCTGAGCGCGATCACGGGGGGGTGCTTTGGCGCGGAACTGGTCATGGCGTTGCCCTCGCCGTCAGGCAAGTTTTCAGATTCGGGCCGGAAACGCCCTTGGGAAGGGCGGCGAGGGCGGTTTCCGAGAAATGCAAAGTGACCCCTACGGGATTCGAACCCGTGTTGGCGGAATGAAAATCCGCTGTCCTAGGCCGTCTAGACGAAGGGGTCACGGAAAGGTCTTGAACGACCCTTGTTCCTACCACACCGTGCAACCCCACGCAAGCTTAACGCACCTGGAGGGAAACGCTTGGTCGTGTCCGGGCGCGAGGGACCGCGTCCTTCCAACGACGAACGCCGCAACCCCATGAGAGGCGCTCAGAAAGGTCTTCGGGCTTTGAGCGCGAGGAAATGCGCATGGCGAGGATCGAACCTTCCAAGGGGCGCGGGGAGCGGGAAGTACCCGGACCCGAGCACTCGCTCCACTCGCAGGCCATGGCCCTCCAAGAGCTCCACCAACCCGCGATAGGCAAACACGCGTAGGTGCAGCCAGCTCGTGTATTGGGTTGATTGCCCTCGGTTGATTGCGAGCGGATTGCCGATGCCCAACCGGGAGGCGCTCACATTGGTGAGGCTGAAAGGCTGCCAACCGAGCGCGAGGGAAGCGAGGTTGCACCAGCTCGCCAGGTTCTCGGTGGAGAGCACACAGTATCCGCCGGGCTTGAGGATGCGCACGATCTCGGCCAGGAAACGGTCCGTGTCGGCGAGGTGCTCGATCACCTGGTTGGTGTGGACCCCATCGAAGCTTGAGTCCGCGAAGGGGAGGATTCCATTCAGGTCGCCTTGATGCGTTTGGATCCCGCGCCGCGCGGCCTCTTCAAGACGTTCCCCGACCACATCCAGGCCGTGAAGGTCCGCGGTCCCGATCCGCTTCCCCAATGCAAGGGTCCAGTCTCCATTGTCGCAGCCGAGATCGAGCAGGGCGGCGTTGGAATTGGGTTCGAGGAGTTCGAGGATCTGCTCCCGGTTGAGCCGGTCGGCGCGCGAGCGCATGCGATGGAACCAGGAACGGAGCATGGGGGAGTGTGGCATAGGGGGGGAGGCCAGTTGAGCCTGTTGAGTAAACCATGAGCTCCTCAATCTGGAAGCGACCGTGAGGGATACGGGTGGGGGATGCGACAAGCGGAGCGCACAACTCACTCCAGCGCGGACCGTCAAAGTGCTGCGCACTTCTCCGTCCACTGACTTCAAGCGTGATTCCGCAGACATTACGCCGGGGGGTGGGTCTTGAGCCAATCGCGTAGCGCCGCGTTCATTCGCGTTTGCCAGCCTGGGCCAGCCGCACGGAAGGCCGCGAGAATATCGCGGTCGAATCGAATCGTGGTTGACTCTTTGTCGCTTCCCGCAGGGCGCCCGCGTTGCTTCCGGTACGCCTCAACTCCTGCCTGCATTTCCTCGCGTGTCAGCGGCCGTTCATCCTCGGTCTTTCCGTCCCAAACATACGGTGCGTTGGCGCGTACTTTCGCCACATCCGTCCGACTCTCGCCGCGCTTGCGCGCGGCGCTCATTTTGTCAGTGGTCGTTAAAGTCATTTTCGAGCCAGCCATGGTAGGCGCTCCTTTCGTCTTCGCTTGCTGGCCGGAAGCTAACGATCCGCAGGGTTTCGTCACGGGTTACATGCACAACCGTCAGCACTGCCAGCACATCAAACACGTAGGCGAACAACTGCGTCCGCTTCTCTTCGTCCCGCACACTCTCAACGTCCAGACGATACGGGCTTTCGAGCACCATCACTGCGTCAATGAAGTCCAACCCGTGCTTGTCGAGGTTGGCTTGCCGCTTCGTTTCGTCCCAGAAAATGGGCTTGGCCATTAGATTTATTGTGGTAACATTAATTCGGGGAGTCAAGAAGAGGCGGTTGCGCGCCTGTAGCGAAATCCAGGAGCTGATGAAGGACGGGGGAAATGGGCGCCCATTGGAGTTTCCTCTACCCCAGACCGCATCCGTGTATTCACTGAATTCGAGTCCCATCGATCGCAGAACGCGAAATTCCACCCCAGGGCGACTCGACCTCAGTCTGGGAGATAGCCCCGGGCCGACACACTCGCTCCCTCACGGTCGCGGTACAGCATGGAGTGAGAAACCGCCTTCGCGCATTGGCCGAGACGGTGTACCCTTCCGCGGATCAAAGACAATTCCCAGTCGAGGAGGTTCTCCCCATGAGCCTCAAGTCCCAAACCCCGCGCCGCGGCGCGTCCGGATTCACGCTCATTGAGCTGCTGATCGTGATCGCGATCATCCTGATCCTGATCGCCATCGCCCTGCCGAACTTCCTTGAGGCGCAGATTCGCGCCAAGGCGGTCCGCTCGGCGGGCGAGTCCCGCTCGCTTGGCCTTGCGGTGGAATCGTTGCGCGTGGACCGCAACACCCTCTTGATCGACATCTGGGATGATGATTCGGTTCTGGGAGTCCAGCGGCTGCTCCAATTCTTCGGCGGGATCGCCAACACCAACAAGGCCACGCGCCTCCAGCGCGATGTGATGGCCCCGCTCACCACTCCGGTGAAATACATCGTCTCGATTCCCCAAGACCCGTTCCTGAAAGATCCCAAGACAGTCGCCACCAGCGAGACCTGGACCGGGCAGCTCGACACCTACACTTACTTCGACCGGGACCCGGCGATCCCGGATGTGGCCGACGGCAAAGCGGGGGTGGGCAAGAACTCCTGGCCGGATGACCACAATATCCAGGGGTATCACGCCGCCAACACCGCCATCTCCCAGGTGCGTCGCCTGGCCGATGGAGAGTTCGCGCTGATTGGCTCCGGTCCCGACGGACAAGTTGTCCAGAACGGTTTCCGAGGGGTTCCCTACAGCCCGACCAACGGCACGCGGAGCAACGGAAACATCACCTGGAGGTCCGCCGGAACCCTGAACCGCTGAGGGCTTCCGTAGACAGGGAGGGGACCTCCCGATATGATCAGCCTGTGGCTCTTGCGGGACCCCACGACCCTCCCGGAGCGCCCCAAACCCGAACCATTTCCCGCTGGAGGGATTGATGAAGACAATCTTCCGCTTCTTCCTGGTGACCGGGCTGCTCATGGCCAGTTGCCTGAGCATCACCCTCGGTGTCCAGAAATCGGTCTACGCCCTGGACCATCTGCGCAACTCCAACGAGGAGATGCGCCAATTCATCCATGTTTACGATGAGGTCCTGAAGAACTATGTCGAGGTCAAGGAGGCCACCCCCTCCAGCCTGATGGAAGGCGCGATCTTCGGGATGCTCCAGACCCTGGATCCCTACAGCCAGTACTTCCCTCCCCAGGAATACAAGAAATTCAACGAGGCCACCCAGGGAGAGTTCGGCGGGCTGGGGATTCGCATCAACCTCGCGCGCCCGGATGCCATCTGGCTGCCCGGTTGGCTTTCGGTGGTCGAGCCGATCAAGAACACCCCCTCCACTCGCTGCAAGGCGGTTTTGGACGGCAAGGAGTATGTCGGTTTGCAGCCGGATGACCGGATTGTGAAGATCGGACCGGAATCCACCCGCGCGATGTCCCAAGACCAAGCGGTCGATAAACTCAAGGGGCCGCCGGGAACCACGGTCACCATCCAGATCGCGCGCCGTCTGCCGGAGGGCAACGCGGTCCTGCTCGATTTCACCATTGAGCGCGGTTTGATCTCGGTGCCCCCGATCGAGGATGACGACATCAAGATGATCGATGATGACCTCGGCTATATCTGGCTGAAGGATTTCACCAGCCACGCGCACGAGGCCATGGAGGCCGCGATCAAGAACCTCAAGGGGCAGGGGATGAAGGGGCTGATCTTCGACCTGCGCGACAACACCGGGGGGCTGCTGCCGGTGGCGATTGAGATCTGCGAGATGTTCGTCAAACGCGGGGAAGTGGTGCTGTATGTCGATTCCCGGAACGACCGCGACGATGAGACTTACTACTCGCGCGAGGACCCGCTCACCGATATCCCGCTCGCGGTGTTGGTCAACAACAACTCCGCCAGCGCCTCGGAGATTGTGGCCGGCTGCATTCAGGATCACGACCGCGGGCTGATTGTGGGGCCGGAGCCGGGAGTGAACACTTACGGCAAAGGGTCGGTGCAGACCGTGATCAAGATGGAGGACGGCTCCGGGCTCAAGCTCACCACCGCGCTGTGGTTCACCCCGAGCCGCCAGAAGATTCACAAGAACGGGATCACCCCCAACGCCTGGTCGGATGTGAATTGGGAGTATTGGCTGAACCTTCGTCAGGCGGACAAGGTCGGATACCTCAAGCCGAAGATGCTCCGCAGCCAGCACACCCAGGAGCCGGATGGTAAGAACACCGATGTGACGGTCGAGGAGCTGCTTGGCAAACCCTCCAAGGAGGACCAGACCAAGGACCTCTATGACAAGCAGTTGTTCCTCGCGGCGCAACTCCTGCACGCCAAGCTTTCCGACCAGGAAGCCGGCGCTGCCGCGGCCACGGCGGACGCCAAAAGCGGCGCGAAGAAGTAAGGTGCGGCTGCTCGCGATTGAGACCTCCTGTGATGAGACTGCGGTGGCGCTCATCCAGGATCGTGGGCGAGTGGAGGTCTCGTATGTCAATTCCCAGGTCCACCTGCACCGTCCATTCGGCGGGGTGGTGCCGGAGGTGGCCTCGCGCGCTCATCAGGAGTGGCTGCCCCTGCTGGTCAAGCGCGCCCTGCTGGAAAGCGGGCGAGAGCCATCCGATTTGGATGGAATCGCGGTGACCCGCGGCCCCGGTCTGATTGGGGCGCTGCTTGTGGGGGTCTCCTTCGCCAAGGCGCTTTCCTTGGGCTGGGGGATCCCCTGGATCGGAATCAACCACCTCGAAGGCCATCTTGCCTCGCTCGATCTGGCCGACCCGCCCTTTGATCCTCCGTATGTGGCGCTGCTTGTCTCCGGCGGGCACACGGAATACCTCGATGTCTCGGAGGACTGGAGCATTCGTTACCTGGGCGGAACCCATGATGACGCCGCCGGGGAGGCCTTCGACAAGGTTGCCTCGATCCTCGAACTCGGCTACCCCGGCGGTCCGGCGATTGAGAAGGCGGCGCGGGAATACTCGGGAGGGCTTCACCCGTTCCCACGTCCCATGAAGGGGCGCGAGGGGTGCGACATCAGTTTCAGCGGGCTCAAGACCGCCGTGCTGCTCGCGGTTCAAGCCGAAGGGGGCTTGCCGGCCAATGGGGACACTTCCCGTTGGGCCGCCTCCTTCCAGCAAGCGGCGGTGGAGGCGCTCACCGACAAGCTCCAGGCGGCCGCCGACATGGCCGGAAGAAACCGAATCGCATTGGTGGGCGGGGTGGCCGCGAATGGCGCGCTGCGCGAGTCGGTCCGGGCGCTCGCCAAGCGCCGTGGCTGGGCCCATGGAGTCTGCCCGCTCAAGTATTGCGGGGACAACGCGGCGATGATCGGCGCCGCCGCTTTCCGGGCCCTCCCGCGCGAGAGTTGGTCGCCGATGGAACTCGAGGCCGACCCGAGGCTCTCGCTATGTCCCTGAACGCCACGCATGAGGCGGTGGTGATCGGCGCCGGAGTCAGCGGCCTCGCGCTGGCGCATGACCTCCATCGAGCGGGGCTGGAGGCGCTGGTCCTTGAGAAAGGCTCGGAGCCGGGAGGGTGCGCCCGCACCCACTCGGAATCCGGGTTTCTGTTCGAGCGTGGACCCTTCAACCTGCTGGTCCGAAACCCGCTTTTTGAGAGCCTTCTCGGAGACCTCAATGACCGCGTGGAGGTGGTCCCACCCAGTCCGAGCGCCAAGCGGCGTGAGATTCTTCTCGGCGGCATGCGTCGCAAGGTCCCGATGTCGCTCCCGGATGCCTTAGCCACCCCGCTGCTCTCTCCCGCCCAGAAGCTGCGCGCGCTCGCGGAGCCGCTTCTGGGACATCGCCCCACCTCCGCGGACCCGACTCTCGGCGACCTGATTCGGCGTCGCTTTGGGAACGGCATCGCGGATCGTGTGGTGAGCGCGGTGGTCGCGGGAGTTTTCGGCGGGGACCTGGACCAGCTCAGCGCCAGGTCCTGCTTTCCGCTCCTTTGGGAGGTGGACCAATCATCTTCCAGCCTGATCCTGGGGCTGATCCGGAAAGGGTTTCAGTCCCGCAAAAATCCACGCCGGAAATGGAAGGGGATGATCTCCTTCCGGGATGGAGTGGGCGGCTTTTGTCGGGCCATGGCCTCAGTCTTGGGGGAGAGGCTTCATCTCAACACCGGGGTGGAGTCCATCGAGCGGATCGAGGGGGGCTATCGGGTGAATGTCCGCTCCAGTCACGGCGAGAGCGGGGAGATCCGCACCGCAAGGCTCATTCTTGGAACCGACCTTCCAGCGGCGCGCGGGCTGCTTTCCCCCTGGGCGCGCCCGGTGGCGGAGCTGCTCGAGCCGATTGAGAGCGTGTCGCTCGCGGTGGTCAACGCCGGATTCGGGCCGGAGGCTTTTCCCACGGCCCCGGAGGGGTTCGGATTCCTGGTCCCGAAGGTCGAAAAAGGGGTTTCGATCCTTGGAGCGCTGTTCGCCTCTTCGGTTTTTCCGCATCAGGCGCCGGAAGGCTGCCACTCGATCCGCATCTTCATCGGCGGGACTCGCTCACCGGGGTGGGTCCGGTTTGGGGATGAGGAGCTGGTCGAGCGCGCGCTCGCCGAACTCGCGCGCTTTCTACCGATCAAAGCCAAGCCGCGCGCGCTTGCGGTCTCCAAGTGGCCCGATTCGGTTCCGCAGATGAAGCCGGGCCATTTTGAGCGCATCGCGGAGGTCGAGGGCTTGCTTGAGCGCGAGTATCCCGGCCTTCACCTGGTTGGGAACTATCTCCACGGGGTTTCCGTGAATGACTGTGTGGTGCATGCCCGGACCACGGCGGCGCGTCTGCTCGCGGGGTAGGGCGAATGCCACAGTCGCGCCGGAGGGGCGCTACGCTTTCAAGCCCAATCCCAATTTCTCCTTGCAGAAGCGGATGCTCTGCTCCAGGTCGAAGAGTTGCTGCTGTTTCTGGACCTCCGGACCTTCGCCGCTGGGCCTGCCGGGGGGGGCGACCGCCGGTCTCCCGCGCTTGGCGAGGGCCACAAAGCGCGCAAGGTCCGCGGCGCGCCCTCGAGGGTAGGTGTCCCAGAATGCGGGTTCCAGATAATGGAATTCCTGCGGACCACCCGAAATGATCTCCAAGATGAAGGGGATTCCCGGGCAAAGCTCGGCGAACCGGTTCACATAGACCTCCCAATCCACTGCCCCATCCCCCATGTTGGTCCATTGGACCGCCGCGCCTGTTTCGATTTCCCACACCGCGCTGTCGCGCATCCCGGAGGCCGCCGCGAGGGGACCGAGGATCTCCAGGCTCGCCAGCGGGTCCTCGACCGTCCAGGTGGCGTTGCCGGAGTCCAGGGTGACCCCGACAAAATCCTTTCCGGCGGCTTCGACCAAGCCCGCGAGCTCCCATGCCTGCATGTCGCCCGCGTGGTTCTCGATGGCGATCTTGACCCCAGTCTCCAGCGCCACCGAGCGCACGCCGCGGCAGACCTTCACGGTCTCCTCGATGTGCGGGTATATGTTCCCCTCCGACTTGCGGTCGCCACGGTGCCCGAGGTAACAGCGGAAGGCCTTCGCGCCCAAAGTCTTGGCGATACGCAACCCCAGGGTGAGCAGCTCTTGGGGTGAGCCATATTTCGGGTCCCAGGCGCCGGAGGTGGGGCAAATGCTGTTGGTACCGGGGATGATCTGGACCCCGAGGCGGTCCGCCTTCTCCTTGAGGCCCGCCAGATAGCTCTCCTCAAAGCTGGTGTAGACCCCCAGGTTCGAAAGCATCAGCACATCGACCCCCACTTGTCCGGCGTAATCGAGGAGCTGCTCGGCATTCCACCCCAGCGAGCGGATCGAAAAGTTGTCGAACCCAAGCGGGATGTCTCGCTTGGGGGGAGCGGACGCGACAGGCTCCTCCGCGCGGCTGGGGCGGGATAGGGCGAGCGCCGCGCCGGCGGCTCCGGCCAGGAAGGCGCGGCGAGTGGGGGTGAATGGGTTGTTGTCCATCTGGACCTCCGTGGAAAGGCGAAGAGCGGGCCTCCCAGCCCGCTCGAAGCGGGGAGGGTAACCCATTTCGGCCCATCGCGCAGCAGGCGAACTGGGAAAGACCACGCGGTCTACAATCGCTCCAGCTTGCTCTGAATTCTCACCGAAGCCTTCAGGTTCATCTTCGGAAGCGCGGGCATGCCGGGCGGGGGAGCGCCGCCACCCATCATCGCCGCCATGTCGAGCTCGGTGGAAAAGCTCAGGTCGTAGTCTTGGGTGTTCGACAAGAGATGCCCCGGGTCCTTGGAGAAGAGCAGCTTCCCGGTCCCTTGAGACTTTTCCACATTCAGTTTGAGATCCTTCGGGATCGGCATCGGTCCCGCGCCCGGTCCGCTGGGCGCAAGAGTGAGATGGTGCTCGGAACTCGAGACAATCTGAAGGCAATCCACCCCGCCCACATTCTCGCTCGGCCCCACGCCGCTCGTGGTCCGGGTGGACACCTTTCCGAAACCGGGGATGGGTTGCTCGGTGGCGGTCTCCCAGCTTCCATCCACCGCCACCGGGGCGGTGGGCAGTCCGCCATAGAGGGGCTCCAGAAGCTTCCGAAGGTCCTCCTGCTTAAGCTCCGAGCCGAGTCCTCCCGGCGGCGCGCCGGGCGGGGTGTCCTTCGCGATGTCCTCCAGAAGCGCCTCCATCCCTTTCACCTCCCGGACCTGGCCATGTTTATCCACTCGGACCGTAAGGGGCTTGGTGGAAAGGTCCGGCGCGCCGGGCGCGGCGGCGGTGGAGGAGAACGAGGTCTGCATCGGCGGGGGACCATTGAATTGAAACTCATAGGACTCGACGGCGAGCTCCAGAGTGGCGGTTCCCTCCGCGTCCACTTCCTTGACAGTCTCGCGGAACACCGCCGAGCCGCGGGCGTTACCGGACATGGGAGGCGGTCCGCCCGGCGGCGCGGATGGCCCCCCCGGAGGGGCCGCCATCGCCATTTCCACTTTGCCCTCTCCGGAGAGGTTCAGTCGATACTTGGAAACCTCCCCCGCTTTCCATTCCCACTCAAAGGAGACCATCTCCTTGCGGAGAAAAGGATAGGAATTCGGGTTGGAGACCATGTCGAAGCCCAGGGCCGCAAGCCCCAGCGCCGCCACCGCCGCGATGGCGCGGTAGAGGTTTTTCGGGGGGGCTTTGCGCCTGGAGCGTGTCGGCGCGGCCTCCGCGCCCGGGGTCACGGTTTCCCCGGAGAACAGGGGGTCCGCCGCGGGCGCGGCGGGGGTCACTTGCGCGAGATACTTGTCCAAGTGGGGGTGGTTCGGGGCGAGCTCGCGGACCTTGAGAAAGTCCGCGCGCGCCTGATCGAGGCTCCCCAGCTTGTAGTGGCACCCGCCGCGCATGAAAAGGGATTCGACATCGGAGGGGCTGTCGGAGAGGATCCGGTCAAAGAGGGCCAAGGCTTCCCTGTGATTCCCGCCCCGGGCGAGGGCTCTGGCCTGTTCCCGGCGAGCTGCAAGGTCATCCATCATGGACCTCCTAGCTGGTGGAGGACAAATCTCATACAAATGTCGTCGAAAATCAAGGCGCAATTGCTTTCGGGGGCGCGCTCCTCTAGCATAAGGGCGCACACGGCGAGAGCCGCCTCACACGAAAACCATGCGCGTCCTGTTCCTCAATCCTCCCCTTCCCGATGGGGACATCTACATGAAAGAGCTCGGCCGCTGTGGGCGACGGAGCGTAGGGGGGGAGACCTGGCCGCAAACCGGGCTGTCGTATTTGGCCGCGGTGGTTCTCGCGGAGGGACATGAGGCCGCGATTGTGGATGGGATGGCCGAGGGGCTCACCCAGGCCCAGACCGAGGCGCGCATCGGCGCCTGGAAACCGGACTGGGTGATCGCCGGAACCACCACCCCGACCTTCCGTCAGGATGCGGCCTATCTGAAGGGCTTGAAGGCTCGTCACGGCTACACCATCGGCTTTACCGGAACCCATGTCACCGCGCTGCCGAAGGAGTCCCTGACCGAGGCGGAAGCCGATTTTGTGCTGGTGGCCGAGGCCGAGCTCACCATCCGGCGGTTGCTCTCCCGTCCCCGCTCGGAGTGGAGCGAGGTCCCGGGAGCGTGCGTCAATGTCGCGGGGGAAGCGGTCTTGGGGCCGCCCACCGAGCTGGTCAAGAACCTGGATGACCTGCCCTACCCGGCCCGTCACCTCACTCCTTACCAGCTCTACAAGATGCCGTTCAGCCGAGGGGAGCCGTTCGCCACGGTCATCCCCTCGCGCGGGTGCCCGTACCCTTGCACCTTCTGTCGCGCGGGGACCGTGTGGGGCACCGGAATCCGCACCCGCTCGGTGGACAACCTGCTCGGCGAGCTGCTCCAGATGCGCGAGAAGCTCGGAATCAACTTCTTCGCCTTCATGACCGACACCTTCACCCTGCGGCGCTCGTGGGTCAAACAGGTGATGCAGGGGATGCGCCCGCACGGTTTCCGCTGGGTGTGCAATTCGCGCGTGGACACCATCGATTATGATTTGGCCCGCGAGATGAAGGCCTCCGGGTGCGAGCTGATTTCGTTTGGGGTGGAATCCGGGAACCAGAGGATTCTTGAAAGCTCCAAAAAGGGGATCACCCTCGATCAGATCCGCGAGGGGATCGCGGCCACCAAGCGCGCGGGGATTCTCACCTTCGCCTATTTCATCATCGGGTTGCCGGGGGAGACCGAGGAGACCATTGAGGACACGATCCGCTTCGCCCGGGAGCTGGATCCCGACTACTGCAATTTCCATGTGGCGACCCCCTTCCCTGGGACCGAGTTGTATGAGCAGGCCAAGAAGAACGGCTGGCTGGTCCATGAGGACTGGGAACGGTATGAAGAGATGGGATCGGCGGTGATGCGGACCTCGCTGCTATCGCCGGAGGCGGCCATGCAGGCGCAACGGCGCGCCACACGGAGTGTTTATCTGCGTCCCAAGCGCATCCTCAAGGAGCTGGGCCGTCTCCGCTCGTGGGGGGACCTTCGTCTCCGGGCGGGCGCGGCGCTGCGTCTCTTGGGGGTGACCCAACCCAAATCGACCACGTTGGTGGACTAGCTTCCGGGGTCGGCACGCCTGTCCGACTGATTTCGTTTGGCCTACGCTCCCATGGAATCATCGAAGGAAGGAGTTGTCGCGCGCGATGGAGCCGGTCGGACTTGCGCTGGCGCTGGCGTTTGGATTCTGTCTTGGATTCGGAGCGGCTTGGCTTCTGCGAATCTTGCATGCCCGCGCGGGGCGGGAGCTGGCCGAGGAGCTCTTCCGGGAGAGCGAGGAGCGCCGACGAGCCCAGGTGGAAAGTGTCCTTAGCGAGCTGAAGGCGACCTTTGGGAATCTCTCGCTGGATGCCCTCTCGCGCTCCACCGAGGAGTTTCTGAAGCTCGCGCACGAGCGTTTCGAGGGGCAGCGGGCCGCCACGGGGCGTGAGCTCGAGACCAAGAAGGAGCTCATCGACCAACAGCTCGAGCGCATGCGTTCCGAGCTGGAGAATGTCGGCAAATTGGTCAAGGAGCTCGAGAAGGACCGTGAGGCCAAGTTCGGCAAGCTCACCCAGCAGCTTTCTCATTCGGTGGAGCAGACCGCCGGGCTGATCGCCACGACCAACGCCCTACGCGAGGCGCTCGCAAGCACCCGGGCGCGCGGGCAATGGGGCGAGCGCATGGCTGAGGATGTGCTGCGCGCGGCGGGGTTCCAGGAGGCGGTGAACTACTTCAAGCAGCAGACCATTCCCGGCGCGGGCCGTCGCCCCGATTTCACCTTCCCGCTTCCCAAGGGCCTCAAGCTCCACATGGATGTCAAATTCCCGCTGGAGAACTACATCCGCTACCTGGAATCCCCCTCGGAAGCCGACCGGAAGGGGTTTCGCGACCAGTTCCTCAAGGATGTCCGCAGGCAGATCAAGGAGGTCAGCGGGCGCGATTATATCAATCCGGAGGACAACACGGTCGATTGCGTGCTGCTGTTCATTCCCAACGAACCGCTGTACGCCTTCATCCACGAGAATGATCCGAGCATCCTGGATGAAGGACTGCGCAGCCATGTGATTTTCTGTTCGCCGCTGACCCTTTTCGCGATCCTCGCGGTGATCCGTCAGGCGGTGGAGAGCTTCGCGCTGGAGCAGACTTCCAACCAGATCCTGTCCCTGCTTGGGGCGTTCAAGAAGCAGTGGTTGGAGTTTGTGAAGAAACTGGAGACCATGGGCAAACGGATCGAGGATGCGCGCAAGGAGTATGAAGCCCTGGTGACCACAAGGCGCCGTCAGCTGGAGCGGCCCCTGGACAAGCTCGATGCCCTGCGAGTGGACAAGGGGCTGGAGAGCGCGGAGGCTGAAGCGCTGGAGATCGAATCCGTGGTCGAGGACTCTTAAACCGGGCCATTCCGATTATTGACAGCCATTCTGCCCTCCCATAAGGTAACGACATGATCCGATCTGTACCCCCTTTATTCACCTCGGGAACAACCCAGACCCTCGCGAAAAACCGCACCCTTGCCCGCCCCGTCCTGAGTGGCGTGTGCGGGCTTGCGCTGATCCTGGCGTGTCCCGCCTTTTCCGGCGCGGAGAAGGTCCCCTCGCCCCGATTTGACCCGGCCAAGTTCTGGCGCTCCGCCGATCTCAAGGAGGGCATGACCGGATATGGGCTGACTGTTTTTCAAGGGGTCCAGATCGAGAAATTCGAGATTCAGGTCCTGGGCGTGCTGAGGAACGAATACTCCGAAACCGACTTGGTTCTGGCCAAATGCTCCGGCGGCCCTTTGGCCAAGACCGGGGTGATCGCCGGGATGAGCGGCAGCCCGATCTACATCGACAACAAGTTGGTGGGAGCGCTGGCCTACGCTTGGCCGTACTCGACCGAGGCCATCGCGGGGATCACTCCGATTGAAAACATGCTCCCGGTGATGGACTACCCGGCCTCGGAGCGCGCGCCGAGCGCCACCCTGGGCGGTGGGTCGCTTGGGGCGTCGGCCTCTCCGGAGACCAACTCCACTCCCGCCGACTGGTCCGAACGGTTCGCCTCCTTTGTGCGGAAAGATTACCTCGGGGCGCTTAGCGGAGCCTCGGTGAAAGCCTCCCATCCGGAAGGCGCGCGGGTTCTTCGCCCCGATGAGGTCTGGACCGAGTGGTGGAGTGAGCCGCTCGGCGGCCCGCTCCGGATCGGATCGCTGGGGGGTTGGAGTCCGCTGACAATCCCGCTTTCGATGAGCGGCGCGCCCGGGATGGTGAGCGAGCGGCTTTCGGGGTGGCTTGCGCCGATGGGCTTTGCCCCGGTGGTGGGGGGGGCGCCGGGCGCCGAGGCGGGGATTCAGGCCAAACTCGAGCCGGGCGCGGCCCTGGGGGTGGCGATGGTCACCGGGGATTTGAACCTGACCGGTATCGGCACGGTCACTTACACGGATGGGGATCGGGTGATCGGATTCGGCCACCCGATGTTCATGGATGGTCCCACCGACCTCCCGCTCACCACCGCCTACATCAACACAATCCTCCCCTCCAGCCGTCTTTCCACCAAGGTCGGGGGGTTTATCGACATCGTGGGCGCCCTCGAACAGGACCGTCAACCGGCGGTGGGCGGGCTGATCGGGGGAAAGCCGGCGACTGTCCCGTTCAACGTGCGCATCTGGAACCCCGCGGCCGGGATCGACCGCCAGTTCCACTATGAGCTCGCGCACCACCGTTTCTTCACCTCGCGGTTTGGGATGCTGTGCGTGCTGGATGCCTTTGATGTGTCCGCGCGTTCGTTCAGGGACTCCACGGCCAACTACACACTGAGCGTGAAACTGAAGGGGCTCCCCGAGGTGGTGGTCCGGGATGAGGTTTCCTCCGCGATGGGCAACTCCTTCGACCTGGCCATGACCCTTTCGGCGGTGCTCGATCTACTCCTTCGGAATCCCTATAAGACGGTGCAGGTGGAGAGCATCCGCCTGGAGGTCGAAGTCGTGGACCTTCTTCGACAGGGAACCCTTGAATGGGTGCGGGTGGACAATCCGGATGTGCGCCCCGGCGACACCCTCCAGGTCAGCGTGGGGATCCAGCCCTTCCTTGGGGAGCTCCAGGTGGTCCGTCATTCCCTCAAGCTCCCCAAGGAGATGGAGTCCGGCATGCATCAGCTGGTGGTCACAGACGCTCAGGGGTACATCTTCGAGCTGCTCGGACGCAATCCCGACCGTTACCGCAGCCGCGGGCTGGAGCACATGATCTCGCTGATGAACGAGGTCTATCGCAACGATCAGCTGTACTTCTCCCTTTCCTCGATTGCGCCGGGGGCCTCGTTCAACGGCAAGGAGATGCCGGACCTGCCGACCTCGGTCTTGCGGGTGATGGCGGACTCCTCGGAGCGTGGAACCGGGATGTTTGTGCTCCTGCAGCCCGTCGTGGAGAGCCGGATCGACTTTGACAACCCGCTTACCGGAAGATTTCCCATCCTGGTGAATGTCCAGCCCCGCCAGGACCGCCGCATCAACTAAGAACTCATTGAAATGGGGTGTTCTCGATGAACCCATCTTGCGCCGCAACCGCTTTTCCTCAGCAGGGGGTCCGGAGGGCGGTCTTCGCCCTCTTGCTCGCCGGGCTGATGCTTCCCGGAGTCGCCTTCGCGGTCTCCCCCGAGTCCTGGCGGATCAGCTCCTACTCGGATTTCTCACAAGGCGAGAGCGAGCGAGTGTCGATTGTGAACCCGGGCGAGATTCGCCTGTCGCCCTCGCACCAAGTCTTCTCCGTGATCCGCGATCCCTCGGTGTGGAGCCTCGCGGAGTCGCCCGATGGGAGCACGTTGTATGTAGGCACCGGGAATTCCGCCAAGGTCTATAAGGTGGCGACCGGGGGATCCTCCGCAACCGCCGAGGCCAAGCTCTTCGCCGATCTCGACGGCAACGCGGTCTACACCCTGCTGCCGGGCAAGCAGGGGGAGCTTTACGCCGGGGTGTCCCCGGAGGGGAAGGTCTTCAAGATCGCCCCGGATGGTTCGGTCACATTGATCGGCGAGAGCGATGAGGACTACATCTGGGCGATGGTCTTCGATGCCACCGGGGACTTGATCCTGGCCACCGGCGGCAAGGGGCTGATCAAGAAGATGACCCTGGAGGGCAAGACCAAGACCCTGGTCAAGACCGAGGAGAAACACATCCTTTCGCTCGCGGCCGATCCCACGGGCAAGATTTACTTCGGAACCGCCCCCAACGGTTGGGTCGGGGTGCTGGAGAACCAGAAGGATTTCCGGGTGTTGCACGACTCCGAGCTCAGCGAGGTCAAGGCGCTCGCCCTCGACTCCGAGGGGAGCCTCTACGCCGGGATAATCCCCTCGCTTCAGGTTGAGCAGAAACGAGATGTCCCTCAGCCTCCCCAGGGCGGCGGGGGTCCGAAAACCGACAAGTCCTCGGAGCTGGTGAAGATTTCCCCGAATGGCCTGGCGCGCTCCCTCGGGAAAACCGCCAACGCCGCGATCAATACCCTGAACGCCGGACCGTTCGGCATCCTGGTCGGGACCGGGGATGAAGGCAAACTCTTTCAGATCGGGTTCCGCGAGGACCTCGACCTGGTGGCCGACTTCGAGAAAAACGACCTGCTCGCGATTATTCCGCGCAAGGCCGGGGGACTCTGGATCGGCACGGGCAATCCGGGATCGGTGATCGCCTTCCCGATGGGAACCAACAAGGGGGGGGTGTACGCCTCCAAGGCGCTGGATGCGGAAACTCCCAGCCAGTGGGGGCGGATGAGCTGGGTGGCCTCGATTCCCGAAGGGGTGACATTGGCCTTCGAGACCCGCTCGGGCAACACCAAGGAGCCGGATGACACCTGGAGCGATTGGTCGGAGCCGCTGAACGCGCCCGGCAAAGCGAGCAGCCCGGTGGCGCGTTTCCTCCAGTGGCGGGCCAAGTTCGGCGGCTCTCCGGACGGGAAATCGGCCACGGTGGAAGAGGTCGAGATCATCCACCAGAGCCTCAATCAACCGCCGCGGATCGAGTCGGTCCAGTTTGGAGATCAGTCCGCGACCAGCGGGAACGGCGGGGCCGCGGGCGCGCAAGCCGCCAAATCGGACAGCGCCGGGGCAAAGACCTCCTCCTCCAAGTCCGCGCAGAGCGAGGGCGGCTCGACCGCCGCCAATCCCAATCTGGTTCAGCTTTCCTGGCAGGCCACCGATCCGAACGGCGACACCCTGATCTATGACCTCCACTATCGCCGTGTCTCCGAGAATCTGTGGAAGGAGATCGAAACCGATCTCAAGACCGCCAAGCACCCTTGGAATGTCCTGGCGCTGCCGGATGGGGACTACGAGGTTCGCTTGATCGCCTCGGACCGGCTGGCCAACCCGCCCGATCAGGCCGCAAGCGACCGCTGGCGCTCGGAGCCGATCCGTGTGGACAAGACCGCTCCGGAAGTCGTGGAATGGCTCACCCCCACCGCCGGCGCGGGGACCTACGATGTCGAGGCGCGAGTGGTGGATGCCACCTCGCGATTGGTGGGGGCCGAGGCGATCCTGGATGGGGATGAGGACAAGCCGATTCCGCTCGTGCCCAAGGATGGCATCGCCGACACGAACGAGGAAACCTACAAGATTCATGTCGAGGGGCTGGTCTCCGGCGAGCATTCGCTGGTGGTCCGCGCCAAGGATGAGAAAGGCAACATCGGCTCCGGGGCGCACCGGTTCACCCTTCCATGAACGGATCCGAACAGGCCACTTCAGTTGAAATCTACGGACTCCCGGTCGGGCCGCTGGAGGTGAACTGTTACCTGGTGGTCGATCCCGCCACGCGCAAGGCGCTGCTGGTCGATCCGGGGGCGCAGGCGGAGCGGATTTTCGAGTGGTGCGCGCTTCACCGCGCCGAGGTCCGTTTGATCCTCAACACCCACGGCCATGGCGACCACATCGGCGCGAACGGGCCTCTCAAGGAATGGTTCAATGTTCCCCTGGCGATTCATCCCGAGGACGCCGACTGCCTGCTCGACCCCTTCGTGAATCTGAGCGCGTATTTCGAGCCGGTGACCTCTCCTCCCGCGGACATTCTGCTCGAACCGGGATCGCAAGTGGATTGGGAGGGACCCCCGGTCGAGATTCTCCACACGCCGGGTCACAGCCCCGGCTCGGTGAGCTTTCATGGGGACGGTTGGGTCATTTCCGGAGATGTGCTCTTCCAAGGCTCGATTGGGCGAACCGATTTCCCGCGCTGCGACCTGATCACCCTTCAGACCAGCATCCGGGAGCAGCTCCTGTCCCTGCCGGAAGAGACCGTGGTCTACCCCGGGCATGGCCCCTCGACCACCATCGGCCATGAGAAGCGGACCAACCCGTTTCTGCACCTCGGCTGAGAATCCCACGCCCGCGTCCCGCCACCATGATGAAGCGTAAGATCGGGCGACGAGCATTGTGGGTTGCCGCCGCGCTGGGGCTGCTTGGACTGGTTCTCGCGGTCGAATCTTACCGTCAGTTTCACAGCGCGCTCGCGGGGGAAGGAACCTGGTGCTCGTTCGGGGAGATCTCCAGCTGTGAAAAAGCCTTCCAGAGCGAGTATTCGACCCTTTTCGGCCGTCCCATCGCGCTCTATGGCGGGGTGGCCTACTTCCTTGTGGCGGCCATTGCGCTGGTGGGCCTGCTCAATGGTGGGCCGTATGTGCTCGCCTCGCTGTTCCACCTCGCGCTGCTGTCCATCCCGCTGCTGATCGCCACGCTCTACTTCGGCTGGGCGCTTTTCTTCCAGGTCAAGACCTTGTGTGTCCTGTGTGTCACCGACTACCTCATCAACCTCGCCGCCATGGTGGTGGTGTGGCGCGCCTGCTGGAAGCTCCGCCCCCCTTACCTCTCCCTGCTGCGCTGGGACATCCGTTCGATGTTCGGCACCGCCAAGGATGCCGGTCGGACCCTTTTGATGGTGGTTCTGCTGGTAATCCTGGGATTCATGGTGGTTCGGGTGGAGCACTGGTATTACCTTTTCAAGCGCGGTTTCAATCAGGTCCTGTCGGGGGAGGTGGAACGTCTGGACACCCCCTGGGCCACTCGTTTCCCGACCAAGGGTCCCGAAAACGCCCCGATCCAGGTGGTCATGTTCGGGGATTATGAATGCCCCTTCTGCGGGATGATGAAATACACCTGGAACAAGGTCATGGAGGAATACCCGGACCTTGTTCGCTTCACCTCGGTGGCGCATCCGATGAACTCGGACTGCAATCCGATGAGCGCCAACAATACGAATCACCCCTTCGCCTGCAAGGCCGCCCAGCTCGCCAAGTTCGTGCTCCAGAAGAAAGGCCCCGAGGCCTTCTGGAGGATCAGCGACAATCTGTATTGGGCCGGGCAGGGTTTCAGCGAGGAGGTGTTGGTGGGCTTCGGAATGCAAGAGGGCCTGGTGGAGGATGACTTCCATGAGATCTGGCGCCGGAGCAAGACCCAGGAGGGGCTGGAACTGGATTTCCGGATCGCCAAAGCCCTGGGCCTCGCGGGCCTCCCCGGAACCCTCCTGAATGGGATCTACATCCAGGGATATGTGGAGGAATGGGCGCTTTACAGGATGATCGATGCTGAGCTGGAACGTAAGGGCCTCTCTCGCAAGAGATTCCGGAAAAACGGCTAACAACGCCGGGCGCGAGTGATCGCGCCTTTCCTCACCTTTCCGGGGTGAACCGAAATCCGGTCAGCACAAATTCAGCATCCGTTCCATTGGTGGGCGAGTGTCCGAGGTGCAGCCAATAATTGACACGGACTTTCTCGCGGTCCGGTTCGGGAACTTGCGCGCCGGTGTAGGTCTTTTCGTGGATCAACTGTTCCACGGGGGGCGCGGAGTCGAGGTGTTTCCCCAGATACGAGCGAAAGGTCACTGTCCCTGGGGCCCACTCCATGAAATGGGTCATCTCGCTCGCCTCTTCGGATAGGGTCGCCAGGAAACGGTCGCAGCGCTCCGCGCCGCAGCCGGGGCACATGCCGCAGGGCTGGATCACAAACTGGGCGTTGTCGGGGTTTAGGGGGTCTCCCCAGCGGGTGAACTCGATATCGAGTTCCCGGTCTCCGGGAATCGGGGAGTCCATCTCATAGGTGAAGAGGCCCGCCACCAGGTTCGGATCCTGAACATCCAATCTCCCGCCGGTTCCAAACACATAAGTCCCATAACCCAGGCTCTCGGTGAGGACCACCTCGGTGCAATACCACTTCTCATCCCGCTGAGTGACAGTGAGGTGCAACCCTTCACTATCCACAAAGACATCCTGTTGGCGGTCGGAGAAATAGTTCGGCCCGGGCCCGGAAGGGGTGTCGCGACGCTTCACCCGCCAGTCCCTTCCATCGAAGCGGAGGATGCGCTCTCGATCCACATGGATAAAAGCCGCCGCCGAAAGCGGCGCGGGCCGCTCAAAGCAGGGAGCGCAGATCGGCGGGGAACTCTCCGAAGGGATCACAAACGCCAGGATTTCGGTCGCAAGTTCATCAATTCCCCCGGTGGTGATGTCGGCGGTCCAGGTTCCATCCGGCTGGATCGGGACTGTGGGCAGCTCCGCGCTGGGTTTGGACCACCACCCATCCCCGACCAGAATGTAGACCGCGACGACATGGGATGCGGGATCGGCCTGCTCGACCTTGCCCTGGAGGTCCTCGAACGAGCCGATTTCGGGGACCTGGGTGAACGAGATCTGAGCGGTAGGCTGGTTCACCGAACCCCAGGCGGCCTGCAACAGGACCAAGTCCTCCGGACCGATGGACCCATTTCCGTTCAGGTCCGCGCTGGGAGTGGGGTTTTGGGCAAGAGCGGTCCCCCAGAGGATGGGGACCATCACAACTCGAAGCATTCTCCCGACAGGCATGCGCTGTTTCTCCTTCCTCATTCTGAGGCCTATCTCTATCGCGCGGGTGTCATCCGCCGCCGAAGCGGTATTCCTGTTCCGGCTTGAACCGATAATCCAGCACCGGCCATCCGAACGGAGGCCGCTCGCGAGGGAAATCCAGCCAGCGGGATGGGTCTGTTTGGAATGAAACGATCACATGGAGAGCGAGGGTCGCCAAGTTGGTGTTCGGATGGTAACGCAATTCGATCCCGAACGCGGGAATGGCGGGATACGGCTCCTCGTTCGGAAGCGGACCAAACGGAAGGACTCGAAACCAGGCGCGTTTCTCCAGCACTCCCTGTTCCTTGCCATCCCAAAGCGCCACCTCTTGGATGGTGTCGGCAAGGCCGGCGCCCGCCCAAGGTCGGCACCCGAAGCGGAAGCGGGATTCTCCCAGGTCGAGGATCCATCGCATCGCTTCCCCCTCGGTCTGATCGGTGGACTCCGGGACACTCTCCGGCGCGGCCTCCGAGGGGAGCAGCAGCCCGAGACGCGCCAGATAGGTCTCAATCTCGCCGGTCGAAACCACGGGACCGAGAGAGATCTCGTTGGCGTCCTGGTGCCAGCTCCCCTTCCTGTCGAAGATCGAGAGTTCGCCCTCGCGACGGTTCCAAACCCGATAGAGTCCCAGATCGGCGGCGCGCTGATGCAATTCCGAGCGGTCCTCCACCAGTGAAAACGCCCCGCCAAAGACCACCCGGGCTTTCCGCTCCACCACGTGGGCGAGGGTCTCGATGCTCGCGCCCGATAGACGCGCCTCGGCGAACAGAGCCGCGGTTTCCTGGAGGAGCTGTTCCCCTTGCTCATAGCTTGCCGAGGTGGTCCCGCCTTGAACATCATAGCGACTGGTCTTCAGTTCAAGCTCAAAGCGAGCCAGGGCCTCGCGCTGTTTGGCGAGACAGGCGAGCCAGGGAGCGGGGGGAAGGGTCTTCTCCGCGCGCGCCGGGCACGCCACAATCAAGAGCAAGCAAGCCGGGGGCAGAATCCGCCCCAAGCGCGCCCAGAAGCCAAATCGTGGGAGGAACCTCATCTTGTTTCCACTCTCAATCCTGCTCTCCAAAAACTCCATCCGACACGTTTCGCGCGCGGTTGCGCGGGCAGTGACGGCGCTCGCCTTGTGCGTGGGAGGAGTGGCCACGGCCCAGATCCTCACCCCCCAAGGCTATCCCGGCCAGTGCCGGTTGGCGCACCAGGAGGCTCTGGCGATCCAGCATGATGGCAAACAGTCCCTGGTGCTGGAAGCTCGCTACGAGTTTGTGACCCCCCAACGTCCGAGGACCACGCAAGCTTACCGCGCGCGCGCCCCGCGCGAACCGCAAGTGGAGCTCCAACCCCCCGACAAGCTGGTGTGGGTGCTGCCGGTTCCGCCCGGCTGCGCCAGCCTGGATGCCCCCAGCGACACGCTCTTCGAGGAGCTCTACGACTGGCTCCATCCCTCGATCAAGGCCAACTATGGTCTTCGCACCGGGCGCCCCACCGCGTTCAGCCGTTTCGGCGGAAGCCTCTTCAGCCCGGCGGCAGCGGCGGCCCCGCGCGGGCATGCTCCGGCGTGGATGGTGTTCCCCACCAGCGGCGAGGCCGCGCTGACCTCCCTGGTGGAGTGGTGTTCATCCAACGGGATGCAGGGATTGGACACGGAGAGCGCGCGGGATTACGCCCGGCGCGGCTGGACCTTCGCCATTGGGACTGTCGAAACGCCCGGGCTTTCAGGGACACTGGGTCCCACGCATCTGGTGTTTCCGACTCCGGAGATTGTCTTCCCGCTCCGCTTTCAGGCGCGCGCGGGGACTCAGGATTTCACCTTTTACGCGGTCACCGCCAAGGACCTTTCCACTCGCGGACTGTACACCCTGCGCCTGAGTCCGCTCCGAGGGATCACCCGCCTTTCGCGCGAGGGCCAATCGCGCGGGTATGTGACCCTGGCGAGCCTTGCGGTTCCCGGCGCGCTCCAGGCGCATCTGGACTCGGTGCGGAGTGGGGGGCTTCCCGGCTTGCCCGCCGACAGCATTCGCCTGTACGCCTGGAAGGCCGGTTCAATTCCCACTCCGAGCCGCCGGACCTCGACCCCCGCCCCTGACCTGGTCATCCCGGAGAAGGTCGCGCCCGCGCCACGGGCCGGCGCCGCACCCCGCTCCACCGGGACCTATCGAAGACGTTAGAACCCACCCCCATGAGTGTTCCCTCCGCCAATGTGTTCGAGGACCTGCGCCGGCAGTCGCCGGTGGTCCTCGCGCCTCTTTCGGGCATCACGGATGCCGCCTTTCGCGAGGTCTGCCGCCGTTCGGGGTGCCGCTTTGTGTACGCCGAGATGACCAGCTCCGAGGCGCTCGCGCGCGGGAACGACAAGGCCCAGGGGCGGATTCGTGGGCTGGATGCCCCGATCCCGACCGTGGCGCAGCTTTTGGGGAATAGTCCGGAGGTGATGGCCGAGGCCGCCGAGATGTGTGTGGAGATGGGCGCGGACGCGGTGGACATCAACCTGGGTTGCCCCGCGCGACAGATTGTCCGCGGCGGCGGAGGCTCCGCCCTGATGCGCGAGCCGGAAACGGTCGCCGCCTTGGTCCACGCGATGACCGCGCGCATCTCCAAACCGGTCAGTGTTAAAATGCGCGCCGGCTGGGATGACAACTGCCGCAACGCGGTCGATATCGCGCGCATTGCCGAAGGCGAGGGGGCGAAAGCCATCACGGTTCATCCCCGAACGCGCGCGCAAGCTTTCAAAGGCGCCGCCAACTGGGAGGTCATCGCGCGTGTCAAGGAGGCGGTTTCGGTCCCGGTGATCGGCAACGGCGATGTGAGGACCCGCGAGGACATGCTGCGGATGCTGGAGTCCACCCGCTGCGATGCGGTGATGGTGGGGCGCTCGGCGCTTGGGCAACCCTGGATCTTCCGGAAGCTCGAAGACCCCACGTTCATCGATCCGGATTACGAAACCCGGATTGAGGTTGCGATCGAGCATCTGCGCCTGCTCGGGCAGGACAAGGGCGACCATCGCGGCGCGGTGGAGTTCCGCAAACACCTTGCCTGCTATCTCAAGTCGATGCCGGACAACAAGTTTGTGCGCGAGAAGATGAATCGGATGGATTCGGTCGAGGAAGTGGTGAGCGTGCTGCGGGAGTACGCCGAGGGTATCCTCGCGCGCAAACGTCCGATGGCCGCGAGCTGAGGGCTCCCGCTCGCCCATGAGTTGCACTCCCCCAAGGGCTTGTTGCCATGGAGCGGTCCGCGTTCGAGGCGGAGTTCAACTCCGCCTCGAGCAGTGAGAGGCAAACGGAAAAAACGCCCTACTTCTCCGAGCGGTAGAGTCGCCACGCGGAGAGCATCTCCTCGTTCTCCGGCGCGGGCGAAAGCTCTTTCCACCACGGCGGGCGACGGATTTCTCCGGGCCGGATCAGAAACAGCTTGCAGTCGGAATAGGCCAATGGATTGAGGGGCGTTCCGGTCTTCTCAAAGCGATAGCCGCCAAGCGGTTTCCCGGACTGGATGTCGGTGGGGTCCGGCAGGGTGACAAACTCGACCATCGCCTCCGGAAACTCGATCAGCCCTGAAACCGCGCAGACCTCCCCCTCCTTGCGGTTGGCCTCCACGCTCCGGATCGCCTCCAAATACCCGGCCTCCCAATACGGGGCTGACTTCTCGGCATAGACCGTGCGGAAGAGATAGAGACTCACGCACGCCTGGATTCCCCACGCCGCGATCAGAGCGGCGGCCACGACTTGCTTCGGGAGATTCGGAGCGCACTTGGCGGCCTCGGCGAGAGCGATCCCCCCCAGCAGGGCGAAGGCCGGAACGATCATGAGGGTCCGGAGGGAGTGCGGGAGACCCTCCTGGGTGATCGAGCCGGGCAGCGGAGAAAGCAGCAGCCACGCGAGGAGCATTCCCCGCCACGCGCCCTTTGTCTTCCACAGCGCGTAGACCCCCGCCAGGCAAGCCAGCCCCTCCAAGGGAGCCAGCTGCCCTTGCCCGCTCACATGGTGGCGTGGATTCGCATCCCCCGACCACAGCAAGTACAGCGGGTTCCAATGCAGGAGGTAGTTCTTGAGGAGGAGAAGCGGGGTGAGCGTCTCCTGGCCGGAAATGGTTTCAAGGCGCGCGCGGGCGAGCTCCCAGTCACGGAGGATCGCCACGACAAAGGGGGAGATCAGCAGCAGGGTTCCCATTCCAATCCCGAACACCACGAGCGCTTGCCGAGAGCGCCAACCCTCTCGAAAAAGGGACAGGAAAATCAGTGTGAACAGCAACGCCGGGACAAAGACCCGCGCGGGTTCATAGGCGATCCACGAGAGCGCCCAGAAAACAGCCGAGGGAATCGCCCACCTCCAGCACGGGCTTTGTCCGCCTTCCAGCGCGCGCCAAGTAAGCCAGAGCGCGAGCGGAATAAAGGCGGTCATCAGGATGCCCTGATTGGCCCAGCGGCTGAACAGCAGGTGCCAAGGAGAGACCGCGAGCAGCGCGGCGGCCCACAGCCCCGCGTTCCGGCTCACCCAGTCCCGGCCGAGAAGGTACACCCCCCAGCAAGCCAGAGTCCCCGCCAGCGCCGCCGATAGACGCGCGGCAAACACGCTCATCCCCAGGGTTCCCAAGATCGGAAGCGAGAGCCAGTGATAGATCGGGGTGGTGTAGGCGTTGAACTCCTTGATCTGCAGCGGCCAGTCGCGACCGGTGAGGTCTTTCCCGGTCTTCAGGAGCGAGTAGGTCGAATAAGCCTTGCGCGCCTCATCCCGGAAGAAGCCGGGCGGGTTGGATTCAAGCCCAATCAGCCGGAGAAGGAGGGCCAGGAGGAGGATCGCGAGAAGGGCCCAGGGGCGCATGAGGGGTCAATCATACCCGATCGCGCGCAGAGCCTCCACCGATTCGAGCATGATTTCGAACACATCCTGATTCTTCTCCAGGCGCGCGCGCTCCTCCGGGGAAAGGTTGGGATCGATTTCACGCGCGGGTCTCGTACCCGGAGAGGCGATCCGCGCGGCGGCCTCGAACCGAATCTTCTTCGGCTCCCCATTCTCGACCACCGAAAGGGTCACCTGCTCCCCGACTTGGATCCCCGAGATCATGCCGCGGAAGTCGGCGGCGGAGTAGATTTCGCGGTCGTTGATGGCGACCAGCTCCTGTCCTTCGCGAATCCCGGCTGAAAAGGCGTTGGACTCCTCATCCACGCGGCTGATCCGAATGCTGGGGATCTCAATCCCATTTTCATCGAGGAGGAGGGTCTCCTCCACCGCGAGCCCCAAACGCGCCTTGGGCAGGTCCCCCAAGGTCTCCACGAGTCCAAGGGGAGTGGGAGCCTCGCGGTTGGTCGCCACCTCATAGGCATACCCGGAAACCATGTCGGTGATGCGTGTCGGCTCCCGAATGGCCGAGGTGGCCACATACATCGGCTGGATGCCAAGGTTGCCATGCGCGCTGAAGAGGCCCTTCTTCCCCGCCCCTCCATGCCATTCCAGGACAAAGGGGCCGAAGGCCACCAACGCCCGACCGCGAATCTGGCGCACCTCCATGGTCCCGCCGCGAACATCGGGAGTGGCCAGGCTCTTGGCTTTCTCCGCCGGGAGGAGCCAGCGGTACACCAGACGATCCTTCTTGGGTTCGATGATCTCCACCCGCAGGGCCCCATACTGGGTCCCCTTCTCATCCCGAACCAGGAGGACTTCACCTTGGGAGACCACCTTGGTGACCGCCCATAGAGGCGCCCCGGAGGTCAGGGCGATCAAACCCAAGAGGATGGGAAGCGAGAATCGGATGGACATGGGCCGCTCCTTCGATCCGGAATGCGCCCACTCCTCCCTCTCCCTCGTGGGAGAGGGTTGGGGTGAGGGGGATCTCCCCTTAAATCTATCGCAAAACCACCCGCTTGCCAGTTCGCGCCGATTCCTGCTCCGCGAGACACAGGGCCAGGGAGGCTTGTCCCGCCGCGCCCAGCAAGTTGCCCGGCTGGACCCCTTCCGCAAGAGGTTGGATCACGGCTTTGATTTCGGCCACGAAACCATCCTCGGTCGGGAGTTTCGGCTCGACCTTACCGCCCTTGTGATCGAGCAGGGTCAAGGGACGGTCGCTGGAGTTGTAGAGGATGGTCCCCTTCTCAAAGTAAGCCTCGAAGGATTGCTCGAAGGGCAGGCCCTGAGCCGCGATCCAGCCCCCTTCCGAGGTCACCGCCGGGCCATTGCGCCCGAAATCGTACTGCGTGGTGATGTAGTCGAAGGTTCCCGCGCGGGCGGGCACCCCGCGCGAGTCCACCGCTTTGGGTTTGCCGAGGAGGTGCAGGACATAGTCGGCGTCGTGGATGTGCAGGTCGATCACCGCGCCGCCGCTCTTCTTGGGATCGTTGAACCAGTTCAGCCCTCCGGTGGGCCAGTTTGGACGGGCGATGATGCGCCTGAAGCGCGCGGCCAGGAGTTTCCCAAGCCGCCCGGAGGAGCAGACTTGTTTGAGGTAACGGTATTGGGGGAAGTAGCGCAGGACATGCCCAACAAAGAGGTGACGCTTGGCCTTTTTCGCGGCTTGGAGCATCGAATCGGCATCCGCAAGGGAGAGCGCGATCGGTTTCTCAAGCAGCACATGCTTGCCGGCTTGGAGGCAGGTGATGGCCGCTTTGGCGTGCGCGGGGGTGGGGAGACAGATGTCGATGAGGTCGAGGTCGGGGTCGCGGGCCATGTCGGCGTAGTCGGCGTAGACTCGGAGTTTGCTCACATCCACTTGGCCGCCCCCGGATCCGAAGTTCCCTCGGACCCCGGACCAGTCCCCGGTTCGTTTGATCGGGTCCTCTTCGGCGATGGCCTCAACCTTCGCGCCGCGAATCGCCTTGTAGGCGTTGAAGTGAGTCACCCCCATGAAGCCGATGCCGGCCAATCCCACCCGAATCTTCGCTCCGCTCGGCACGGTTGTTCTCCTTTCGGCGCTGCCCGGAAGAATGATCGGTCCCTGTCTCAAGACCGGAGAGACAGTACAACGCGCCCGCCGGGGCGGGAAGGGTAAGCCCCGAATGTGGGCTGCTCAACCGACCTCTCGTTTGTTACAATGGCAACGAGGCGACCATGCTCAAGGACATCCAGGATAAGCGTGAGAGAATGGCGGAGATCTGCGCTCGGCGTGGAGTCAAACGACTGCGTTTGTTTGGTTCGGCAAACGGTGAGTCTTTTGACCCCAGCACAAGCGACCTCGACTTCCTCGTGGCTTTCGAGCCTTTGGGACTGGGGACAAGCGCGGATGCATTTTTCGGACTGAAAGAGGACCTTGAGGCCCTCTTTGGGAGACAGGTGGATTTGGTCATGGAGTCCGCCATCAGGAATCGCTATTTCAAGAAGTCCGCGGACTCCTCGGCCATTCTCCTCTATGCGGCTTGAAACGAGAAAGCTCCTCTCACGGTCCCAGTCGGTAAATGTCCCCCTCGCTCTTGATCCCATTGGTGGGGCTGTAAGCCAGGAAACGAAGCTCCTGGGCAATCAGCGACCGTGGCGCCTCGCCGGGAAACCCGGTGTCATCCGAACCGGGGTGCGCCGCGCGCTCGTTGATGTCGCCATGCCTTCCGCCCACCCCGGCATCCAGCTTCGGAAGCAGCGCGGTGCGCGGAGTCGCCGACCCGGTCTTTCCGACATTCTGAAACTCATCCATATCCGGTCCGAAGCTCGATAGAATCCAGCCGTGCAGCGGCTTGGCGCGATCCTCACGATAGGAATAGGTCAGGAAATCCGGGAGCGTGGTGAAGGGATCGGTGGGAACCCGTGTGAGGTATTGGACCGGGGAGGTCAGGCCCGGAACGACTCCCACCGGAGTCCCGGCGGGCAGATTGTAGAACCCGAGTGTCTCCGCCGAACTCCCCGAGAAAACAGTCCGGAAGGTATAGAACCCGTAGGCTCCGGCCTGCTCGAAATGAGTCTTGACCTCGACCGGGACCGCCGCCGGATCATCGGTTCCAATCGGATAGTGGGAATGTTCGGTCCGGAAGAATTCGATGGCTGTGGCCAGCTCGCGCATCTCCGCTTCGGCTCGGGCCACTTTGGCCCGAATCTGCGCCGAAAGAAAGTTAGGAAGCGCGATGGCGATCAGGATCAGAATGATGGCAATCACAATCAAGAGCTCGATGAGGGTGAACCCGGTGTGGGGGCGGTCCTTGTGAATCACGGTATTCCTTCTCCTTTGGACTTTCAGTTCCAATCGACTTGCTCACGCGGCCCATATGCCGCATCTGTTAGGTATACCATACAGTCATGCGGCATGCATGTCAAGGGGTCGGCAACACAGAAATAATTCTCAGGAAAAAGCCTTGAAACTGGAGAGCTCCGGGTTGAAACTCCCCCGATTTGCTAGCCGCATGAAAGGAGGGTTCCATGTCTTGGGACTTGTTCCGTAGGGTGTGTTTGGGGGGCGTGCTGTTGGTTTCCTGGGGGATTCACCGTGTCTGTGCCGGTCCGCTTGATGATCTCACCCGACTGCGAAATGAGACCTCATGGCGCGCTTCCAGTTCGGGAGAGCCCTGGCAGACATCGAATGGAGACTGCCGACCGATTCCCCCTGGCGAGACCCTGGTGTTGGCGGACCTGGAAGGCCCTGGTGAGGTCCGTCACATCTGGTTTACGGTGAGCGCCGAGGATGAATTCTATCCGCGCTCGATGGTGCTTCGTGTCTACTACGATGACCGCGCCGAACCGGGGGTGGAGTCGCCGCTCGGAGACTTCTTCGGAGTGGGGCATGGGCTGCGTAAGGACTATCAAAGCCTGCCGCTGGAAATCTCCTCGGAAGGTCGCGCGCTCAATTGCTTTTGGAGGATGCCGTTCGGGAAGCGCATTCGGATCGAGATGACCAACGAGTCCGACCGGCCGGTGCGCTGCCTGTACTCGTACATCGACTGGGTCGCGCTCCCTTCGCTGCCGCATGGCACGGCCTACTTCCACGCGCAGTACCGCCAGGAAAGACCCTGCCGCGCGGGCGAGCGCTACTTGATTTTGGACACGGAGGGCCGCGGGCACTATGTGGGGACAGTCCTCTCCGTGCTGCATTCCGAAGCCTCCTGGTTCGGCGAGGGGGATGACTTCATCTACATCGATGGCGCCGCCGAGCCGACTCTCAAGGGGACCGGCACGGAGGATTACTTCTGCGACGCTTGGGGATTCCGGGAGTTCCAGCAGCTCAATCATGGGGTGACCATCTGGGAGGGGTATGACGCGGGAGACCGTGGAACCGCCTACCGCTGGCACATTCAAGATCCGATCCGCTTCTCGAAATCGATTCGCTTTGAGATCGAGCACATGGGGGCTCGGGTCAATCCGGACGGCACGTTTGTGTCGGGTTTCATCGAGCGCGCGGATGACTACGCCTCGGTGGCGTTCTGGTATCAGGAGGGGTTGCCGAAACGGTTCGCGCCCCTTCCTCCGCTTTCGGAGCGAGTCCGCCCCACTCAACTGTTCGAGGCCGAGGCGAGCCGCGCCGGCATCGTTCACTCCACCGGCGAGATACAGGTCCAGGAGGGGGACTACAGCGGCGGCAAGCAGGTCTTGTTCGTGGCGGGGACCTCGGATGCCACCCTCTCCCTCCCCTTTGTGGTTGAAAAAGCCGCCAAGGGCATCTTGCGGGTGGACCTCACCACCTCCTGGGATTACGGGACCTACGAGGTCCGTCTGGATGACGGCGCCGCGAGCGGTCCGCATGATTTCTATTCGGCTTCGATCAAGAACCGCGCGGTCAAGTTCCCGGTGAGCGAGCTCTCTAGCGGTCCGCACCAGCTGCATTTCAAGTGTCTCGGATCAAACTCCGCCTCCAAGTTCAAGGGGTCGGACCGCCAGGGGTTCAATCTTGGAATCGACTCCATCGAGTTGATCGAAACGCCTTGACCGATTTCTCCGGGGGAACGATATTCGCGCCATGAAATCGGTCAGGCCAACGGGGAGGTCACGCGGGTGAAGAAGGAGCTGCCGTTCCTTGTGCGCTCCCGCGCGCCGGTGCGGATTGATCTGGCCGGGGGCTGGACCGATGTCGCCGAGTTTTGCGGGAAGACGCCCGGCGCGGTGGTCAACGTGGCGATTGATTTGGCCTCCACGGTCACGGTTCTGGCCCGCGCCACGGAGGTCCAGAGAGGCGAGTTTGGATGGACCTTTCGGCGACGTCTTGAGGATCAGTCGGTCGAGATCTATTCCGCCGATTTCGACATCTCGATCGAGGCCAAGCGGGTCGCCGACCTGGAATACGACGGCAACATCGACTTGGTGAAGGCGGCGATCATGGAGATGGAGCTCCCCGGCGGGTTCACCCTGATCACGGAAAGCACCGCGCCGCCGGGAAGCGGACTCGGCACCAGCGCCTCGCTCGGAGTCGCGCTCCTCGGCGCGCTCGCCAATTATGCGGGAAAGCCGTTCCTTCCCGCCGAGCTCGCGGAGCTTGCGAGCTCCATCGAGCGCAACCGTTTGGGGATTCGCGGCGGCAAACAGGATCACTACGCGAGCGCCTTGGGCGGCCTTGAGTTCATGGAATTCCGCGGGCACGATGTGAAACCCGCGCGACTGGTCACCTCTCGAAGCGCATTGCGCGAGCTCGAGAGCAATCTGGTGTTGATCTACACCGGGAAGTCCCGTCTCTCCGGCGATATCCATCAGCGCGTGAGCGAGGCGTATCATTCGGGTCGAGGCGCGACGCACGACGCCATCGAGGAAATGAAGCGTGTCGCGGTGGAGATGAAGGAGTCGTTGATTCTCGGGGACCTCGACGCGATCGGTCCCTTGATGAGTCGCAACTGGGAATGTCAGAAGGCGCTGCACCCGGATGTGACCAACGCCCAGATCGATAGTCTTTTCGAGCTCGCGCAGGCCTACGGCGCCACGGGTGGGAAGGCTTGCGGGGCGGGAGGCGGGGGTTGCCTGGTGTTTATCTGTGGGCCGCACGACACACACCGTCTCAAGCGCGCCCTCCGGAAGGTGGAGGGGGTGCAGGTGCTTCCGATCCGGATCGACTCGCGAGGACTGGAGCAGTGGACCCCGCCGATACCCGAGAGTTTTGGCAGGTAGGGGGGGTCCAAGGGGGCTTGAAGGGGGTTGATTTTTTACCTTCAAAGTATTTAGCAGGTATTGCTTTCCGTGATTTGTTGGGGCATAATGCATCCGTAATCTTCGTAGCGCCACTAAGGAGAGGAGTTCTTGTCAATGCCAAAGGCCACATGTCAGTTGAACCTCACGTTGGAAGTGCCTGTTGCGGAAACCGTGGAGCGGATCTCCCGCGATGCACACCTGCGTCCCAGCGGCGCGGGCCGTGTTTTGCTGGAGCAGCGCTTGGCCCTTGAGGCCGCGGGTTGGCGGCTCGAGGATCGCGAGCTGAGCACGATCCTCGAGGCGGTGTGCCGTCTCAAGGCCGATCATCTGGAGGGCCTTAAGGGTTACCTCCGCGGGATCGTGTCGGAAGACATCCTTCCCAAGACCGGCTCCAGCCGCTGAGACCCGATTACGAGAGAGCGGGCGCGCATCGTTTCCCTCACGCTGCGCGCCCGACAGGGTCGCACACGCTCCCTTCCACCGGCCAAGCTGGGTGGGGGTGAGGTGCGTTTGTCGCGCTTCGATCCGAGAGCGCTTTGTTGAGCGCTGTCCGACCCGCGCCGTCGGACCTTCCCGTGTTCCCAAAGGGGAGGGGAGTGGTCGCTTTTGCGGGGTGGCGCAAGTTCTTTTCCGGCTCGATCCTCCATCGGGAATGCGTTCACGTTTACAATGGCGTGAAGCGGGAGGATAAAGGATTCGTTTCGGCACCGGATAAGGACCCCATAGGCGGAGGTTAGTCATCGTACCTCGATTACACGCGCTGAGTTTTCCTTGCTCTCTACCGGGATGGGGGCGGCGCTGGGGTCCGGGAGTCGGGCGCGGTTGATTCCCTCCCGCACGCCTTCCGCTGGTGCTATCCTACGGCGCGTCATTTCGTAACGGCGCGCGCGGGGGCGAATGCCGACGCGCCCACCTCCGATTCGGAGCTTGGGAGGGAACCCTTGAGAATCCTCTTTGTGGCGGCGGAAGCTTCCCCTTTCGCGAAAACCGGCGGCCTGGGCGATGTGACCGCCTCACTGGCCAAGGCGCTCACCCTTCGCGGCCACGAGGTCGCGGTGGTTCTTCCGAAGTATCTGATGGTGGATCGCGCGGGCCATCGGACCGAACCGATTGATCTGCCGCTCCTGTTCCGAATCGACAACGAGGAGCGCACGGGGTGGATTCATCGAGCCCAGTTTCCCGGTTCGGAGGTCGGGGCCTATTTCGTAGTCAACGACCACTATTACAACCGCAACGGAATCTACCACGAGAACGGCAAGGATTACCCCGACAACCTCGCGCGCTTCACTTTCTTCTGCCGCGCGGTGATCCAGCTGCTTCGTTCGGACGAGTTCATGCCCGAGATCGTGCATTGCCACGACTGGCAGACCGCGCTGGTGCCCACATACCTCAAGACCGTTGACCGCGGAGACCCGGAGCTGGATCGCCTCAAGACGGTTTTCACGATTCACAATCTGGCCTACCAGGGCTTCTTCCCGCGCGATCAGTTCATGGTCACCGGGCTGCCCTGGGGCCACTTCAATCCGGAGGAGCTCGAGTTTTACGGGGACCTGAACCTGCTCAAGGGGGGAATCATCTACTCCGATTTCATCACCACGGTGAGCGAGCGCTACGCGGCGGAGATGATGACGCCTGAATATGGGTGCGGGATGGAGTCGATAGTCCACGCCAACCGTCACCGCATCGTGGGAATCCTCAACGGCGCCGATTACGATGTCTGGAACCCCTCGACCGATGCCTATCTCCCTGAGCGCTACACCTCCGAGGACCTTTCGGGGAAAGCGGCCTGCAAGGCCGCGCTCCAGGCGGAGTTCGGGCTCCCGGTGAGCGCGAACACTCCGCTGCTGGGGACAGTGAGCCGCTTCGACGACCACAAGGGACTGGACCTGATCCATGAGGCGCTGGACCTGCTGCTCCTCGATGGCGAAATCCAATTTGTCATCCTGGGCGAGGGGAAACCCGAACTGGAGCGGATGTTCACCGAGATGCGGAGCCGTTTCCCGCGTCAGGTGGGAGTGTTCGTGGCCTATGACGAGGAAAAGGCGCATCGCATCCAGGCGGGCGCCGACATCTTCCTGATGCCCTCACGCTATGAGCCGTGCGGCCTTGCGCAGCTCCACGCGATGAAATATGGGACTCCGCCGGTTGTGCGCCAGGCGGGCGGCTTGGCCGACACGGTGCGCGACTACAACGACGCCCAACGTGACGGTCACGGCTTTGTGTTCAGCCAGATGGAGCCGAAGGATTTCATGCAGGCGATCGGCCGGGCGTTGGCGCTGTACCGGGACAAGACCGCCTGGACCGCGCTCCAACGCCGCGCCATGGCCCGCGACTTCTCATGGACCCGCTCCGCCGAGAAATACGAGAATCTCTACCAAAGGGTCCTGGAGGGCTCGATTTGAAGCCGCATTCGGATGGAATAGATGTCCTCTTTGTCTGGCACATGCACCAACCGGATTACCGGGACCACGCCCGACGGAGGATCCTCATGCCCTGGGCGCGTCTGCACGCGCTCAAGGATTATTACGACATGCCCGCCCGGCTCGCCAAGTTCGAGGGCGTCCATCAAACCTTCAACCTGGTTCCCTCGCTGATCGCGCAGATTGAGAGCTATCTCTCGGATTCCTGGCACGAGGATGAACTCCTGCTGTTCTCCCGGAGGGCCGAGGACCTGACCGCCGAGGAGAAGCATTCGATCCTGCATTCTTTTTTCCTCTGTCCCGAGGAGCGCCTGATACGGCCCTATCCGCGCTACGCCGCGCTGCTGCGCGACTCGCGTCTGCGCAATCCCGAGGACTTGCTCACCCGCTGGTCGGTGCAGGAGTGGAGGGACCTCCAATTCTGGCGACAACTGGCCTGGATCGATCCGTTCATCCGCCACCAGGACCCGGTCCTCGAGGACCTCTTTCGACAGGGTCAGAATTTTGATGAAGCGCAGAAGGAGGTTCTCCTGGAGAGGTGCAAGCATTGGCTGGGAGAGTCGTTGGGGATTTACCGGCGCATGCAGGACGCCGGCTTGATCGAGGTTTCGGTGTCGCCCTTCTATCACCCGATCCTGCCGCTCCTCGCGGACCCCGCGTCGGTCTTGGAGGCGATGCCGGACTGTCCGCTACCGGACCGCCACGGGCGTCACCCGGAAGACGCGCGGGCGCAGCTTTCGTCGGCCATCGAGTTTTACGAGCAGCGATTCGGTCGCCCGCCCCGCGGGGTGTGGCCCTCCGAGGGATCGGTGAGCGAGGAAACGGCCGCGCTGCTCGGCGAATTGGGAGTGGGCTGGTTCGCCACGGATGAGGCGATTCTGGGTCGCTCCCTTGGAATTCCGATTCGCCATGGCGAGGGTCGGATCGCCGCGGCGGAGCTCTACCAGCCCTATCGGTCGCTCGAAGGCGCCGGACCGGCGGTCATTTTCCGCGATCACCGTCTTTCCGACCTGATCGGGTTTCAGTACTCCTCTTGGGATCCGGAGGAGGCGGCGGCCAATCTGGTGGAGGAGATCCTCGCGATCCGGGATCGATGGAGCGGACCTCAGCGCCCGCTGATTTCAATCATCCTGGATGGGGAGAACTGCTGGGAGTATTACGTTCAAGATGGCGGGCCGTTTCTGGACAGCCTCCACGGGCGGATTCAGGACCATCCCGCGATTCGCTGCCTCACGGTCTCCGAGGCCCTCGCGGAGCGCGAGCCCACGCCGCTGGCGCGGCTCTCGGCGGGCTCTTGGATCAATGGGGACTTTTACATCTGGATGGGGGAGGAGGCGGACCGTCGCGCCTGGACGGTCCTGGAGGAGACCCGCCAGGCCCTTGTGGAAGTCGGGGAGCGCGGAGATCTGCCCCCGGAGCGTTTGCGTGAGGCCTGGGAGGAGCTCTATGTCGCCGAGGGGAGCGACTGGTTCTGGTGGTTCGGGGAGTCGCAGCAGTCGGGGCAGGATGCCCTGTTTGATGAGCTTTTCCGGCTGCACCTGCTGCGTGTCCATGAGCTGATCGGACGGACTCCGCCGCGCGCCCTGCTCGCGCCGATAGAGTCCCGCAAGGGGGATGGATTCCCGGTGGCCGATCCGCAGTTGCCGTGCCCGCCGACCATCGATGGGAGCGAAACCCACTACTACGAATGGCGCGCGGCGGCGCGCTTTGACCCGGTTCGATCCGGCGGGGCCATGCAGCAGGTTTCGAGAACCGGGGTGGAGCTGGTGTACTTCGGGGTCGACAAGGAGCGGTTCTATTTACGGGTGGATCCCAGCCGTCCCAAGCGGAGCGGCAAGGTGGACTGGCGCTGGGAGCTGCGAATCGCCGCGCCCACCCCCTTGCGCTTCCGGTTCACTCCACGCGGTGAGGGCTTTCGGATCGAGAGGCAAGCCGCGGGAGACGGAAGTCCGAGGGAATGGGAGGAGGTCCCGCGCGAGGAGGCCGATGCGGCGGAAGAGAGCGTCTTTGAGGCCGCGCTTTCCTGGAGTGTTCTTGAAACCGTGGGCGGAGAGACCTTATCCTTCTTCATCGGCAGTCCGGCGGGAAAGAACGAGGTGGAGTTGATTCCTCCGCTCTCTTCCCTGTGCGTCATCACCCCCGGCACGGGGCGTCCCGGAAGGCATTGGTTTCCATGAGAGGAGGGGCCCATGGCCCTCAACCTGGATCGCACCCTGGTGATGGTCTTGGCGGGCGGCAAGGGGAGTCGTCTGGAGCCACTCACCAGCATCCGCGCCAAGCCCGCGGTGACCTTCGGCGGCAAGTATCGCATCATCGATTTCGTGCTCTCGAACCTGGTCAATTCGGGCCTTTTCAAGATCAAGGTTCTCACTCAGTTCAAGTCCAACTCCCTGAACAAGCATCTGTATGACGCCTGGTACATGAACCGGGCTTTCGGTCATTACATCGACCCGGTGCCGGCGCAGATGGCGACCGGCGAGGTTTGGTTCCAGGGGACCGCGGACGCGATCTACCAGAACCTTAACCTGGTCTATGATGAAGACCCGGTCAGATTGTGCGTGTTCGGGGGCGATCACATCTACAAGATGGACATCCGACAGATGGTAGCCCGGCACTGCGAGAAGCAGGCCGACCTGACCATCTCCGCGATCCCCGTTCCCATCGAGAAGGCCGACCAGTTCGGCGTGATCGAGGTCAATGACGACGGGCGCATCATCGGATGGGAGGAGAAACCATCCAGTCCCAAGCCGATTCCGGGGAACCCCTCAATGGCGCTGGCGTCGATGGGGAACTACATCTTCGAGACCACGCCGCTGATCGAGGCGCTCGAGGAGGACCACATCGACTCCTCCAGTTCGCATGACTTCGGCAAGGACATCATCCCGAAGATGATCCGCTCGCACTCCGTGTACGCCTACGATTTTTCGACCAACGCGGTGGCCGGGCAGCACCCGCGCGAGCAGGGGTATTGGCGCGATGTCGGGACCATCACTTCTTATTACGAGTCGAACATGGATCTCCGCTCTGTGCATCCGATCTTCGACCTGTACAACCGTCACTGGCCGATCCGGACGGCCAACTACCACAATCCCCCCGCGAAATTCGTTTTCGACTGGGAATGGGAGATGCGGCGCGGAGTGGCGTACGATTCGCTGATCTCCTCCGGCTGCATCATTTCGGGCGCGCTGGTGCGAAGCAGCATCCTTTCCCCGGGAGTGTTCATTCACAGCTACACCGAGGTCCACGATTCGATTGTCATGCACGATGTGGAGATCGGGCGCGGAGCGCGCATCCGCAAGGCGATCATCGACAAGTATGTGAAGATTCCCGAGGGGGAAACCATCGGCTACGACCTCGAAAAGGACCGTCAGAGATACTATGTCACCGATGACGGCATCGTGGTGATCGCCAAGGTTCTTCCGGAGCACCGCTGGCATGATCCGCGGCAGTATGACCATGTGTTCGTGGAGTGAGGCCTGGGATGAATCCGATTCTGGTGGTGGATGATGTCCGCTACAGCCTGCTGATCCTGGCCAAGACCCTGGAGAAGGAGGGTTACGCGGTCGAAACGGCATCCGACCCGGCCCATGCGCTCGAGCTCTTGAAGAAGCAGGATTTCAGCCTGGTCATCACCGACCTGAACATGCCGGGGATGGACGGCAAGGAGTTTTTCGCCGCGGCGAGGAACATCCGACCCACGCAGGAGGGACAACCGTTCCACTGTCCCCCGTTCATCCTGCTTTCGGCCTTCTCGGAGCGGACCGAGAAGGACCTGGAGGGGCTGGCGTCGCTGGGTTTCGCCGACATCATCATGAAACCGGTGGACCGCGAGCGGTTGCGCGAGAGCATCCGGAAGATTCTCGACCCGGATCCGGGCGCGACCGCCGCGCGGGGGCAAGGGGCCAAGGGGATCACGCTGGATGCGGTGGTGGCCTTTCTTGAGGAGCGCCATCCGGGCGCGCGAAAGCGGATTCTTGAGCTTGCCGTGGTGGAGGAGGTGTGCCCCGAGGCGCGGGATAAACCCTCAGAATGACTTCGGCACGGTGACAGTCAGAACTCCATCCAGATAGGAGTGCTGGACCCCCTCGGGGTCCGCGGAAGCCGACATGGGGACCGCGTAGTGGAAATCCTGGGTCGCGCCGATGATCCTCCCGGAGACCATCACTTGGCCGTTTGTCCACTGCGAGTTGATGGAGGAGACATCCGCGCCGGGCAGGGGCATGGTGAAGACATAGGCTGACCCCTCATCCCGCATCTGGAAGAGTCCGGCTTGAACCGTGGCGCCGACCTGCTTGGGGGGGGTGACAACCTCCGCGCCAGGCCTGGCTTGCCCCACTCTGACCGCCGGTTTCGGCGCTTCGACCAATCCGAGGCTGATCCCAAGCCAGATCGCCGAGGCCCCCCCCAGGGTGACCAGCGCCGCCTGCAAGGGGTGCTCCGCTCCCCTTCGAACCACCAAGGTCCCCGCCAGGCGATCGTGGAAGGTCTGGCGCTTTCGGGTGAACAGCGCGAGCAGGTGGCCGAGCAGGAAGAAGAGGGTGGAGACCACCTTCCCCAGGAAACGCGCGGCGCCCCCCACCGGAGAGAGTCCGCCGCCATCTTCATAGACCACCGCGATGCCCATGAGTCGCTTTCCGGGGGTGGCCCCCGCGCCGCTGGCCTCGAAGCCCGCGAAGTACAGCCAGGCAAGGAAGAACGCCGCCGCCGGATGGAGATACATCGCGACGTACACCCCCGCCGCCGCGAGCAGGACCGAGTCGATCAGAAACGCCCCCGCGCGCTGGAAGAGGCAACGCGGATCCAGGGGCTCCTCCTCTTCGTCCTCCTCATCAAACAGTTCCTCGGAGTCCGGAAGCTTCTCGCGCGGTTCGGTCTCCGCGGGAGTCAGATCAAACTCCAGCTTCGCGAGCCATTCCGAGGCGCGCTCGTGGTTGGGATCGATCGCGAGGGCCTTCCGCCAGAACCCGATGGCCTCTTCGGGCCGGCCGAGGGAGTGATGCAAGGCTCCGGCGAGAAACAGAACCTCGGGGTTGTCGGGGGCGTGACGGATCAGCTTGTCGCACAAGCCCAGGGCCTCATCGGAGCGCCCCTCACGGCCCAATTCACGGATTCGATCAAGCGCCTGTTGGAAGGGATCCACGGAGGTATTCTCGCATCGGGGATCTTGCGCCGAAGGCTCCGCGTTTCGCGGAGACCGATTACTTCTTTCCAGAGTTTGAGGGTTTTGGAGACTCCCCCACCAGATCGCGCTCGGCGCGACTCAGCGAGATCAGTTGCTGACGAGAGAGCACGCGGGTGAGGCCGATGACAAGATAGGTGAGGAGCAGGAATAGGAGCCGCCGCGTGGTGTAGCCGGCGTGGTTGAAGACCACAATCACCGCCACCAGGGCGGGCATCAGGGCGAGGTGAAGGTTCGCGAGAAACTGGGCGAAGGGGAGGTAAAAATCCTCGATCCAGGAAAGCTGCGCGAACTTCTCGGGGGGGGCCTGAACCAACTTCTCCCGCCGGAGGACCTTCTCGAAACTCGGAGTCGCCAGGAACAGATACCCGTACTCGCGAATCAGGTCGATGGGCCACAGAATGATCTGGAGGAGGAGCGGGCGATCATGCCAAGGGAGCTTCTCCAGACCGGGAAGCCGCTCCTGCTCCACTCGCTGCTCCAGACGCGCGAGCATCATCCAGGAGAGCCAGTGGAGCACAATACCGAGACAGGTGGCGCCGACCAGGAAGCAGCCCAGCCAGATCGGCACGCGCGCCATGTTCTGGGCGTGGACCGCGAGATAATCCGCGAACCCCATGGGCTTGTTGTTCTCAATGATCTTGGCCCCGACCGAGATGAAAAAGAGAAAGAAGGTGCACAGGATGCCCGGCAGCACCTGAGCAAGCAAGAATCCGAAGACAAAGCGGCTCCAGAAATTCATCCGCGTAACACCTTTGAATCGCAAACTCCAGGGCATGAGGATATGCCCGCGGGACGGTGGTGGCAACCTATGGCGCGGTTTGCGGCGGCGAGGCCTCTTTATGCACCCACAACCTCCTGGAAGCGGAGCCCCACAAGGCCAAACCACGCGGGGAAGGGAAGGGGGAGGTCCCACCCTTGAGAGGCGCGCCGGAGGGTGATAGGAACGCCCCATGCTCGGAGTCTCCCCCCTTCTCGCGCGGCTGCTCGCCGTGACGCTGTTCGCCCTGGTGATCGCGGAGCCGTTTGTCCAACGGGTCTTCATCGACATGTGGTCGGATCTGGGTTTTGACAGCCACCACCTGGAGTTCGACTTTGTCCTCTTTTACAGGGCGGCTGAGGACCTCCAAGCGGGCCGGTCTCCCTATCCCGAAGAGATTGTGAATTCGAGCCTCGAGGAGCCGGCCGCGAGGGCCTGGAACCGGTATCTATACCCCCCCGCTTTTGCGCGTCTGTTCATCCCCTTCACCGCGTTCTCGCCGTGGATCGCGTACCGCCTGTTTGTCGCCCTGAATTTCATCCTCTACTTGGTCGTGCTGGTCCCCTGGAGGGCAAGAGGCGCTTCCGCCTCGGCGGAGCGCTGGGTATCGCTTGCGCTGCTGTTTCTCTGGGGTCCCGCCATTGAGACCCTGCGCAAGGGCCAAACCAATCTGATTCCCCTGTTGCTTTTGATGCTCGCGCTGGTGAACCTTGAACGGGTGGAGAGCGGGGTGTGTCCGCGCAAGCGCGCGCGGGAGTTTGGCGCGGGCTTCTTCTTCGGAATCGGCGCGATGGTGAAGCTGGTTCCACTGGTGGTCGCGCCTCTGCTCGCGGTTGCGGGAAGGGTGTGGCTGCTCCTCGGGATCGCGGTCGGGTCCATCGGCCTTTTGGCGGTTTGTGATCCCGGGCAAAGTTGGGTTTATTTCACCCGAGTTTTTCCCACCCTTGGGGATTTCCCCGACTTGAGACGCTCGCATTCCCTGAACGCGCTGGTCCTGCGGGGTCTGGATCGTCTCCTTGCTGGCGGCTGGGTCTCGGGGGAGATCCTGAACTTCGATGTGCTCATCGCGGGTGGGGTTTCCGCTGCGTTCTTTATTGCCGTTGGAGCGATTGTGTTCCTTCGACGAAAACAGCTGAGCGCCTCCACTCTGCTCCTGCTCGGTTGCTATCTCCAAGCGATACTTGTCGGGCGCTGGTCCCATCATTACACCGCGGTCCTGATCCCCTCCTTGTTTACAGCCCGCGCGCTTGCCTCCCAATGGGTCCGAACGCCATTCCCCGATAGGGAGATCGCCGCTGGAGAACAGTCTCCGATCTCCCGGAACAGATTGCTGGTGCTGTCCCTGGCGGAGCTGTTCGCCCTGCTGCCCAATTTCTACTATCTTCCCCCCGTGAACGCCCTTCTCCACGCTCTTGAGGGGTCCAAGGAGATTGTTCCGCCGGACCAGTTGGTGTTGGCGAACCTGCTGGGGATGGGGGTCTTCCTCTATCTTGTCCTTCAGAACGGGAGCCTTGCGACGACCCAAAACGAAAGGACTCATCCCTCTGTTGTCTGACATCGCCGCCGCGGCCCCCTTGAGCGAAGACAGGGCGAAGCGCCTGATCCGCTACCTGGGGATCATCGTTCTTCTCCTCGTGGTCCCGCCGTTTCTCAAGTACGGGTGGTGGGAAACCTCCGATTATATCGGAGGGGATTTTGAAATCTTTCACCAGGCCGCGCGGAAGCTTTCCGAGGGCAAGAATCCCTATCCGAAGAGGGTCCTGGAGACAGACCCGTTGGAGGCCATCGGGCAAGCCTGGGGGAACTACATCTATCCGCCGCTGTTTGCTCGGTTGCTTGTTCCGCTCACCTCTTTGGATCCGTTCTGGGCCAAAAAGGTCTACCTCCTGCTTTGTCTGGGCGTCCTTTTCTGGCTGTTGTTTCCGCGCGATGGGACCGGCTACAAGGGGCGCGCGCAGTTATGGGGGGGGTACGCGCTCTTTTTCGGCTGGGGACCGGTGATCCAGACCTTTCGTCAAGGCCAATCGGATTTCATTCCGCTGTTTCTCACCGCGGTGGCGATCAGACTCCTATTCCGCCCTTCGGCCTCCGATACCGAAGTCGCGGGTCCGGAAGACAGGTGGCGGAACCGGCGGCATGGGCTCGCGGGGATTCTGATCGGGGTCGGCGCGATGATTAAGCTGACTCCACTACTAATCTTCCCGGTCTTGATCGTGACCGGACTGTGGACCGTGGCGGCGGGAATGGTTTTGGGCGCGGTGGGGGCGCTGCTTGTATCCGGTCCGTTCTTGAGTTGGCAATACTTCATCCAAGTGTTGCCGACCATGGCGGATTTCGCGGGGATGCGCCGCTGCCCCTCGGTGCATATTGTCCTGGTTCGCCTGCTCGACTCGGTCCCCGCGCCGGAAGGGTGGGAGGGGGTCTGGCATCGGGTCGCGGAACTGGCGGGGGTTTCGCTTTCGTGCGCGCTCTTCGCGGGGGTTTTGATCGGGTTTTTCCGGAACCGGCGAACGTTCTCAGCGGCGGACACCTTGCTGCTCGCGTGTTTTCTGCCGCCGCTTTTCGCCGGGGAGGTGGAGCATCACTACGCCCTTGCGCTCTTGCCCGCGCTGGAAGGGGTTCGGCGCTTGATCGCGAACTGCGCGTTCCCAGCCCCCTTCGGCAAACCTGTTTCCGCGAGCTCGGACGCGCGGACAGCGCGGCTTCTGCTGGTCCTCCTTTTGCTGGCGCTACTCCCGAACTTCTATTACTGGAAGGCGGTGAAGCTCCCGCTCCAGTTCGTTCTGCCGTTCGACCTGGCCACGCTCCTGGTATTGGGGAATGGGGTGGGGTTGGTTCTGCTTTACCGAGGATTGCGCCAGCAGACCCCCTGTAGATTCAGTTGATTGATCGAGAGAACAGTGTTGCCGTAGCGGCGTGGCAACCCTCCTATAGGACTTGTCGGTTACTATTGTTTCGCCCAATGCATCGCTGATTCGACAAGATCCGAATTGAGGGCGGTGCGATTCCTAATCGATTGCAGCAGGCGAAGCAGGGATTCGGGAGAAAGACTAAAAACCGGCTCAATCTCAAGAGTCTGACCACATTGAGGACCAAGAAGGGTCTCATTTAGGTCATCGCTGACCTCAATCACACGGTAGCAGTAGGTCGAAGCGGGGGTGAGAGCGGCGTCGGTTATCTGATAACTCTCCAAGGGCCCGACCGTGACCTCAGTCCACATTTCATAGAGCCCACCTCTTGAGAGTGCTCTCTCAATTCGGTACCCGAGGACTTCTTCTGTATTTGAACCTGTCCAGTGGAGTCGGATTTCTGTGGAAGACAACACCTCCAATCTGAAATTCAGCAACTGTCTGACTGTGGCTCCCTCAAATGCTTGAGTTCTTGACACCTCTTCGTGAAGCAGGTTGATGACCACCACGTGGTAGTAATAAGTCGTGTCCTCTGAAAGGCCTTCATCAAGGTAATTGGCCTTGGGCCAGGGAACAAACGCAATTGATTCGAACGGTCCCTCCATTGAGGTTGAACGAAAGACTCTGGAACCAAGAAAGGACGTTGTGGTACCGCGATCGGGAACAATTGGAAAGTCCCATTTGATCAAAAGAGAGGTGGTGGTGGAGTAGAGAACTTCCCCGGTCGTATCGACAAGCTCTTTGTTGATGCGAAGGTGGTGGACGGTATCCCCCGTGATTACGAAGCCCTCCGAAGTTTCAGCTCGCGTTACCCGGATGCGATAGGGCCCATCTGGGGTTTGCGGCGTAACAACAGTAACACCTTTCCATCGGTTTGAACTTATCCAACCCGGAGAAGCTGAGAAGGTCAGGCTGGCGGATTGTGGGATTTCCTGAACGGCCAACAGGGACGGATTTTCGTTTACGTCCATACCCACGGAGAAATCGAAGTCGAAGACCGAGTTCCCCAGCGGGAGCGGGAACTGTTCGTTTGCGGAGACAGCCACCAGGAATGGTGTTTGAGTTGGCGTCTCAGTTACCGTGGGCTCAGGGGTATGCGACGGTGTTTCTGTTACCGTTGCTGTATTCGTCGCTGAGGGTGTGGTCGTTACGGTCGGTGTGGGAGTTGGCGTGGCTTCCACCACATCGACGGAGAACTCCCGCGAGGCGTAACCTTCTCCACCTCCAACAAGAGCTGCCGCTTGGATCACGAGACGCCGGCTCGATATGCGGACTTGGCCGAGGTTGACCTCCGCTTCCCAAGTGGAGGCATTCACATTGCCCGCCACATGCGTTGCGGAAATGACTTGCTCACCAAACTCCACAGCTCGTACACGGACGGATGAAGAGATCGGATCAATGTTGTGGGTGGACAGGACAAGCGTCTTTGTCCCGGAACTAGTGAAAACGAGGTCTGCCAGCAGTTCCTCGTCCGGGCGAGGATCGGACGGGACAGGCTGTCCACCCAGAGACACGGCATCAATGCGTGGGTCGGCGTCACCGGGGAAGATCGTGGCCGGATTGGCTGGAGCTTGGAGGGAGACCCAGCTATCGGAAGATCCAGTGGATCGTCCGACAAGCTCGCCCATCCCTGCGAGACTGCTAGAGTGAGCTTCAATCCTCACGCGCCCCGCGCCAGCCAATCTTTCGCCACCTGGGACATGGAGCCGCCCACTGCCTGAGATGTTGTCAGCGATGAGACGAATCGCGCCTCCACTTCCGCTCTCAGGCCCGACGCCTCCCTCCACGTCAATTGCTCCGTTCACGACGATCAAGGACTCGGAGGCGATGAGCAGCGCCCCGCCGCCGGCGCCACTGTAAGTGTGCTGCTCTTGGAAAGGATCTCCGCTTGGTGGGACACCGTCGCCTCCCGAACCGCCGATGAGCGGGACGATCTGCTCGTTTCCGTAAACTCCCCCAAACGCCGCGTGGTGGTTTTGTCCTGGTTCAGCGTGAATCCGACAAACGGGGGTCGGATTTAAGCAACTCTTGGGGTTGAGTTTTTTGAGGGATGGGGAATGCTCGGGAATGTATGATGGGTTGAGAAGGGGCTGGAAGGCGAGGA
>JAJVIK010000019.1 GCA_022072055.1 bacterium
CCAAACTGCGCTCCTCGCTTCATGAAAAGGATGTGGTCCTGGATGTCAGCCGTCTGGTTGTCCGAAACCTCAGGAAGAACCGGAAGGTCTATCCGGTGATGACTCGGGGGGGGACTGCTACCCGACCCTGGATGAGAGAGTGGATCTGGTCGGCTCCTCCGGGGCCGGACTCCTGGTCTCGATCCATGCCGATTCGGCCCCGGGGAATCGTTCGGCGAGCGGATTCGCGGCCTGGGTCCTTGAGTCGGGCCGCCGCGATGTCGATTCGGAGGCGCGCCGGATTCTCAAATATGGCTGGCGCTCCCAGCTCGCCAAGCACCCGATCTCCAAGCAGAACCTGGTCATTACCCGGCAGGCCAGATTCGTGGAGGAGCAGACCGGGGTGGCGGCGGAGACCCTGCTGTTTTCGATCGACCGGGAAATGAGTCGAGTGGACCCCAATTTCGACAACCGGGGGATCAAGCACGAGAACCTCAAAGTGCTCCGTCATTACTACTGCCCCTCGGTCCTTTTGGAGATTGGGTTCCTTTCGAATCTCTCCGACTCGCGTCGCCTCGAAAAGGCCTGGTTCCGCGAGAAGCTCGCCCTGGCCATCGCTCGTGGGATCGAGGAGTATTACGAATCGAGGAAACGCGGTCCGCTCCACACCACCCCGCTTCCGGCGCCACCCCCGACCTATATCGCCGCCGGCGCGAATTCGGAGGACTCTCGAACCTACTCCGGAGAGACCTTCGAATATGTGGTCAAGCGCGGGGACAACCTGAGCCTCCTGGCCCGGGTTTACAATGTGGACACCGACGACATCCTTGCCGCTTCCGGCCTTCCGTCCAAAAGGAGGATCATTTACCCGGGGGATCGATTGAGGATTCCCACCCGTCCCGGGTCCACAAAGAGCGCCCAGACCTCCTCCCTGGAGAGCGCTCCCACGAGCTCCGGTCCGGAGAACAAGACGGCCTCAACGCTCCAGAATCTGGATCGTATCTGGTCGGGCGCGGGAGGCTCCTCCACCGTTGAAAGCCAAGTAACGCTCGCCGATCCCGTCCCCTCTCCCCAACCCCAGGTCTATCGGGTTCGCTCGGGTGACACGCTCACCTCGATTGCCGCGAGGTTCGGGGTGGATGAACGGAGTCTTCGACGCGCGAATGGACTTCGCTCGGACCTGATACGAGTCGGACAGGAGCTGAAGATCCCCACCACCGGCGTGGGAGGGATATCAGCCTCGGCGCCCTCCGGCGAGGTTTCACTGGCGGAGCAGGTGGCCGAGCATTCGGTCGAAGTCGTGGCCGAGGTCACCAACTGACCCACGCGGGGTGACTTCCCGCGTGGAGGTCATCCGCACGGAGGCGCACCGGTCATGAACACTCCACTCTCGGGGAAGGTTTTCTGGATTGAACCGACGGTGGAGAACCTGTACTGGTTCATCCTCGCGTTCGTTTTTCTCGGAGTCGTGGTTTTTTTTGTTCGCGCGCTTTACCGGCGTCGCCTGATCCAGGAGAGCGAATCCGATCTGGAGAAGCGCCTTGAGCAGGCCGGACTGCTCGGGAAGCCCGAGGAAGGGGTGGCGCGCGACCTGATCCAGCGGTATGGAATCTCCCCGGCCACTCACCTGTTCTCTTCTCTCTCGGTTTACGATGAGGTGGCCTGCGATGAGATGCGGAGGGTGGCCCGCGCCTCGATGCCGCTTTCCGACCGAATTGATCGGATTGAATACCTCTATTCAATCCGAATACACGCCTTTGCCCATGAACCGGCGGTGAGCGGAGTTGCCGCGCTTTCTCGCTCCGAGGCTCGAGTGAACCTACCCTCAGTGGGCGCCAGACCGCTCCAGGCGCTTTCACTGGAGGGGCAAAGCGCCCCTCCAGGCCGGGATCAACCCGCGGGAAGGGTGGGGGATGAGGTAACCTCCGAGTGAGTCGAGCAACCCGTGTGGAATGATCTCTCCACGCCCGCCTGATGCATCCATTATCGATGTCTGAGTCCCTCCTCTGTCCATTGTGCGGTTCTGCTCTTGAGCCAGGAATAATCACGCTGCATCGATCCGCTTACCGTCGCTGCTCCGGGTGCCGCTCTCACCGCCGCGAGACCGCCGAGGTCTCGCGCCTGCATTCCATCGAATACAGCGACCGCTATGGCAGCCGAAAAGAAGTCCGGGAGGCCGCGCGGGGACGACGCCCGCTGTGGCCTTTGCTGCTCGACCGGATTGAGGCCGACCTGGGCGAAGGCGGGCGTGGGAGGAACCCTCCAAGAAGGCTGCTGGATGTGGGGTGCGGATTCGGGGACTTCGCGCTCCTGGCCCGGGAGCGGGGCTGGGAGGTAGAGGGTGTCGAGATCAACCCGACGATGCGAGAGGCCTGCTTGGCGAAAGGGTTGAATGTGAGGCCGACTCCGATTCGGGAACTTCCATTCAATGGCCACGCTTACAATGTAATCACCTATTTGAATGTCCTGGATTCGCTGAAGACCCCTACCGAAGAGCTGGCGACGGTGCGAAGATTTCTGATTGAAGGTGGTAAGATCTGGATCCGTGTCCCGAACGGCGCCCTGCACGGGCCGCTTCTGCGGGGGTTTTCAAGGGTCCGGACCCTTTCGGAGTGGTGGGTGCGGTGGGGTTTTTCGCCGCTAAACGAGTGGCTATTCACCCCCGAGGGGCTTTGTCAAGCGCTCAGGACCGCTGGATTCGATCAGGTGGAGGTTATTCCGGCCGGAGTTCCGCACCAGGGATTGCCTCTTCGGATTCTGGAAAGGGCGCTGCGCAGCGTGGGGGCGGTCCGCGGCGGACAGGTCTGGAGCAGTTCCCTGCTGGCCTCGGCGAGGCGCCCGAGAGAGGATTTTGTTTGAAACCTGAGCGGGTCCGGGATAGATTCTTACATGATTGCTCCTGTTCGAGGTTCATACTCATGAAAAGTCGCCAATCCAGCATTGCCAGGCCGATCCTTGTCGGGCTTTTCGCCTCCATCGCCCCGTTTTGCTTGAGTGCATGGGGCGAGACTGTGTGGTTCACGTCACCGGACCTCCGCGTCCCGGCGGGCGATCTGGCCGCGTTCCTGACCGAACAGACAGAGGAAAGAATCCCGGCGGAGCTGGCGGGAGTCAACCCGACCTTCGCCCAAGGGGACTGGGTGCTCGCTTCGGTTTCGCGAGACCGGACAGAGGCGATTGAGAGGGTCTTAACACCCGCGAATCGGGCGTTTCTCGACAGCAGCGGGGCTGAGGGGTTTGTGGCCACCAACGTGGGAGGAATCCGCTACCTTCTGGGCGGTGGGCAGCGGGGAGCCGCGTATGCCTCGATCCGGATTCAGCGGCTGTGGACCGAGTCGGACTTGCCGCCTCTATCGGCGGATGGGGAGCATCTGGACCAGGCCCCTGTTTTTCAGGAGCGGATTGGGGGAGCGGGCGGCGAGGACATGACACGAGACTTCGCGCAGCCCAAGCCCTCCGATTACGACTGGGAGACCTATGCCCGAGACCTTGCGCATGCGGGGGTCAACTTCACTCCCGGGGTGGTGCAAGGTCAGGTGGTTCCGGATGAGGCCCTCAAGGCTTGGGGGATCCGCAAGGTTCTGTTCTTCCCGAGCACCCCCTTTGCGGCATCGACACTCCGGGAGTGGCGCGCGAGCAATCCTGGGGAAATCAAGCCCGCCGAGGATCCGCGAGCCTCAGCCGAAAGCGTGACGCTCTGGGCCCCCTGCCCCGCGACCGAGTTTGGGAAGAAGGCCTATGTCGATTGGCTGGACAAGGTGGTTTTCGACCACAAGACCCTCGCCAAGATTGTGCTTCAGTTCACCGAGGGAGGGGCCATTCCCGGCGAGGAGTGTTACCCGAAGTTGAAGCGCCCAGAGCGTGTGGTGGCGTTCCTTGAGACCCTGAATGGGATCCTCAAGAGGATTTCCGAGGATGTGACCCTATACGCCTCCACGCGCGGTTTTTCGGCGGAAGAGGTTCGAGCGATCGCCGGGGCGCTCCCGAAGGGAGTTGGGCTGTATTTCGAGGAGCCCTCGGTGTCGATTCTCGATTCGCCTTCGGGGGGATATGAACCGAGCCTGGCGAGCCTGGATTGGGACGCGGAACAGCAACGAACGCTTGAGGGAATCCTCAGCTCGCGCCCCGAGGAGTGCATGGTGGCGGTCGCCGCCGGAGACACCGACCGCTTGTTCTCGCCCGCGGTGGGGATGGCGCTTCCAGGCGCCGCGCACGCGAAGATTCGGCGCCTCCAAGAGCTGAAGTGTCGGAATGTCGCCTTGGCGATGGGTGGAATTCATCCTTGGGTGTATTCCCCCAATGCCGAGGTCTTTCGCGAACTGATGTGGAAGGCGGGGGAATCAAGCGAGGAAACCCTCGGTCGGATCGCGGGCCGTGATTTCGGCGGCGCCGCCGAGGAAGTCCTTGCCGCCTGGAGCCTTTTTGACCAGGCGGCGGCCGCCTTGCCGCTGGTGTGCCGCGCGCAGGGGGGGGAAGCCTTCACTCGCAACGGAGCGGACCTCACCACCGGCGCGCCGGTCCCCGCCAAGGTTGTCAGGAATGAATGGGGCCTTTCCCTTGGCGATGGAGTTCCGTTCCTCCTCGAAGGCTACCCGAAGGCCATTCGACTGTGGCGCGAGGGTTTGGAGCGCCTTCAGCGAACGCAGGATTCCACCGAGGGGGCCACATACTCCATCGCCAAGAACCTGCGCGATGGGGTTTTTTGGTCGGGCTTTTACCTCCAGACCCTGGAGACCCAGCACAATGTGGTTCGGTGCCTGAATCTGTTGAAGTGGATTCCGGAGGGACAGAGCGCCGAGGCCGCGCCTTGGAGGCAGGCCTTCCTCCCGCTCTACCGGGATGAACTCGCCAACATGGAGCGTTGGACCGACCTCTTGTTCACCGCCCCGGAGCCGCTGCTGCGCCTTGAGGACCAGCCCATGAGCCGGAACGGACTTGAACGGAAACTGGATCAGAAGCGACAGGCGCTGAAGGGTCTCATCGGGAATTAGCAAGGGGCGGATTTCCCCGCTCAGATTCGAATCCGATAAAGCTGCCCGCTGCTGGCGGTGATCCGCTCTCCCCAAACCCCCGCGATCGCCTTGCCGCAAGTCGCGCAACAACCATCCGCCAGCCCGGAACTCACCACGCCAAAGCCATGACGCCGGATGACCGTGGCCCCGCACGACGGGCAAAGCGTGTCTTGCCCTTTGTGTCCGGGGACATTTCCAAGGTAAACATAATGCAGGCCCGCTTCCTTCCCGATCTCAAAGGTCCGCTCCAAGGTCTCCATCGGGGTGGAGGGAAGGTGCGCCAGGTCGAGATAGGGGTGAAAGCGGGTGACATGCCAAGGGGTCTCCGGACCCATCGACTCGCGGATCCAAGAGGCCATCTCACGCAGCTCGCCGGGATCATCATTGATGGTTGGAGTGACATTGGTCACCAGCTCCACATGCATCCCAAGGTCCTTCTTGGCATGCTCGGCCAGCTTCGGAATGGTTTCCCATTTCCCAAGCCCTGAAATCCTCCGGTAGGTCTTTCGCGAGAAGCCCTTGATATCGACCCGGAAAGCATCGAGATATGGGGCGATTTTCTCCAGAGCCTCCGGGGTCGAGTAGCCGTTGGTCACATAAACCGTGTAGAGACCATGCTCCTTAGCGAGCACCGCGGTGTCGTAGGTGTGCTCGAACCAGATGGAGGGATCATTGTAGGTCCAGGCGATCCCTTGGCATCCGTTTTCGAGAGTCGCGCGAACCATTTGTTCCGGGGAGAAATCCATCAGGTTCGCGGAGTCTTCCTCGGGTGTGTCGTGCGAGATGTGCCAGTTCTGGCAGCCGGGGCAATGGAAGTTGCAGCCCCGGGTGCCCGCGGAGAGAACATAGGAGCCGGGATGGAAGTGGTTGAGCGGCTTCTTCTCAATGGGATCCGCGCAGACCCCCGAGGTGACGCCGTAGATCAGGGAATAGAGTCTCCCCGCGCGGTTCAGGCGTGTCTTGCAGAAGCCTCGGTCCCCTTCCTTGAGGACACAGCGAACCTCGCAGACATTGCACCTGACTCGACCGTCCGATAGGACCTGGTAGAGGTCCCGATCCGCTTCGACCATGACCTCATTCTACCATGCGCGCGCGCATGCGCCATGGCGCTACGGAGTCCGCGCCTCCAGCCTCACAATCGGCTCCAAGCTGCCCGAGAGGACCGCCTCCCGGGAGCGCGCCAGGAGGTCCTTGCGGAAGCCATCGCTAGGGGGGATCGGAAGTTGCGCCACGCCGATCAACCGACGCATCATCTCCACTCCGGCGTATCGGGCGACAAGTTCAGGATCCCAGTTCCTCCGCGCCACGGGGCTCGGTGTCGGTGGAGTGGCATACGAGTCGAGCAGCATCCGCGCCGCCTCGGGAGGGTGGCGCGACAGCGCCAAGTGGGCGAGCGGAACGCCGAGGTCATATTCCCGGTCCCCCTGGAAACAGAACTCCGGATCGATGATCCGCAGCCCTTGGCTTGTGGACAGCCAGCTTCCGGGATAGAAATCGCCGTGCAAAAGGAACCGGCCATCGCTCAAGTACCTCTTGCCCAATTCGAGGACTTCGGCCCGATAGGCCGTGTCGGCCTGAAGCTCCGCGGCGGCCTGCGAGAGCCCCGGCTCGAAGCGATCCAGGTCGAGTCCGTTGTCTTCCGCGAGCGGCACCACGAAGAGGTGCATGTGATTGAGCAGGCGCAGGTCCCGATTGGAGAAATCGGGATTCGGGTCGGATTCCGTGGAGTTGTGAAGGACGCGCAGAAACCGCCCGAGCATGGCCAGGTGATCCTTGGCCAGCGAGCGCCCCGCATAGACATCCGAGCAGTCCGTGGCCCCCGGGAAATCTTCGATAACCAGGAGGTGCGCCTTGTCGTCGGCAAAGAGGAGCTTGGGCATGCGAGCGGCCACCGAGGGAACGCGCGCCACTGTCTCATAGAAGCGCCGCTCGTAGGTTGAGCGCTCCCAGGGCGCCGGAATGTGATCGTATTTCTCGACCCAAGGCCGCGCCTGCTTGACAATGAAGGTCCCTTGCTCGGTTCGGACTCGCAACGTGAGGTTCATGTTCCCCTCGCCCGCTCGTTCGACACCCAAGACCCTTTCGCCCGGCTTCAGCCAACCGACCTTCCGGAGGCAGGCTTCCGCCGAATCCGGGCTATTCGGCTCGAGGAACGGAAAATCGGGGAAAGACTCCATCAACTGTCGGCGTAGGTCCATCGATGGGGGGGGCTCCTTGGCAAGGGTGGTGGCGGCAGGTCTTGGCAAGGCTAACACAGATGGCGGCATCTCGGATACAACGAAATTGGACCGATCCGGGCGCGGGGCCCATCCCGCTCGAATGCCGTGTTGAGTTGCCGGTGGAAATGGTCCAAAATCCCGATTCGAGCCTCAGCTCCGCGGACCCTGGCCGACTTGAAGGCTCGAAAACACCAAGGAGGAAGTTCATGCCCAAGAAGAATTTGGTTTCACGCCGCGATTTCATTCAGACCGCGGCGGCAGGCGCGGCCGCGATCTCAACCTGGACCAGCGCTCCGAGCATCGGGGTCGCGGGAGCCAACGACCGCATCAACATCGGCGTGATCGGCTGCGGCTCGATCGCCACCAGTCATGGCCGCAAGCTCTCCGAGATCAAGGACGAGGAGAATTGCGCGATCGTGGCCTGCTGCGACATCTGGGAAACCCGCCTCAATGAGTATTCCCAGGCGGTCAAGAAGAGCTTTGGCGAGGAGCCGAAGAAGTATCACGATTATCATGAGCTCCTGGCGGATCCGAACGTGGACAAGGTCCTGATCGCCACGCCGGAGCACTGGCACGAGCGGATGTTGATCGACGCCTGCCGGGCCAAGCACTTTGTCTACTGCGAGAAGCCGATGACCCACAACGCCACCGAGGCGCTGCGAGTGCTCGATGTGGTCAAGGAGACCGGCGCGATCGTTCAGGTCGGAGTGCAGGGGACCGAGGATGACTCCTACGAGGCCGCGTACGAGGTCATCAAACAGGGGATGCTGGGCGAGGTGATGCAATGCCAGATCGACTATGTCCGACGCTACGAAGCGGACGCGGGTCCCTGGCGCTCCGGCCGCGCCTCGGATGAACCGAAGCCGGCGGACCTCGATTGGGACGCCTTCCTGGGACCGGCCTGGAAGCGCCCCTGGGATGCTCGTCGGTACTTTGACTGGCGCTGCTACTGGGACTATTCCGGCGGCGTTTCCACCGACCTGTTCGTTCACCGGATCACCCGCATCATCAAGGCCTGCGGACTGAAGGAGCCGATCCGAGGCATTGGCATGGGCGGAATTTTCAAATGGGATGACGGGCGCGAGGTCCCGGACACCTTCGAGATGATTCTGGAGTACCCCGGTGGGCCGACCGTGTACTGCCTCGGCACGATGGGCAACGAAACCCCGATTCAACACCTGATCCGGGGGTATGACGCCACCCTTGTGTTTGAGGGGCCGGGATTCAATGTCTACTCAAACAAGGATGTCAAGGAAGGGGATGTGGTCAAGGTCGAAAAGGGCAAGGTGATGTACACCCACACCAAGACAGGACAGGAGAGCCAGGCCCTGCACCATAAGAATCATCACGCCGCGATGCGCGCGAACGATCCCAGCCTGCTCAAGTGCCCCCCGGAGATCGGCTACTATGGGATCCTCGCGGTGGATCTCGCCAATGAAAGCTACAAGCGCAAGAAGTACATGACCTGGAACCCCGAGAGAAAACGGGTGGTCCCGGCCTGAAATCAAACGAGACCCTTTCTCCCCCGGGTCGGGCTTCCTTTCCGGCCCGGGGGTCTTTTTCCACCCTCACATTTCGTTGACATCCCTTGCACTTCCCCGCTTAGCTTGGGGCAAGGGACCCTCGCCCGTGGGGGACCCGGGATCCACAGCCATGCTTCGCAGAGTCCTTCTTATCCTGGCCTTCCTTTCGGTCGCCGGGCTGGCGCTCGACATCTGGCAACACCCCAAGGCCTATTTTGGGGGAGGTCGCCCCCAACCTCCGCAATCATCCGCCTGGCTTCCGCACCCGGAGCCCACATTCACGATGGCCCCGGCGGTTCAACCCACTCCGAGTCAAGTTTCCACGGCTTCACCGACAATGATCCGGAACGAAACCGAGCCGGAGGCGTTGAGTTCCCTGACCGTTGAGGAAGCCTGCACGGCAATCCAAGAGGCTCAGTTGCCGGCCCTGGAGGGGAAACGAGTGGCCTGGGTCTTTGTGGAGTGTTCCCCCTTTCAAGTCCTTCAGCAGAACCATGAGGGCGCTAACGTCATCGCGATCCTGCCGGTGCGGGATGCGGGCGGGTCTTGGTTCGCGATTGAAGCGGGTGGAATCGTGGCCTCGGAAAACCCGGATGAGTTCCGTGGTCGCTTGACTCAGGCCGCGTGTCGAGTCGAGGGAATGCTCGCCGGCGCGCTGGAGGATGGCTTCATCGGGCCGGGCTGGCAGGACCGGAAGACCATCCCCATACTGGCGGATGTTCGCCTGAGTTTCATTCCATTCGTCCCTCCCGTGCCGCGGACCTCCGGGGGACTTTCCGCCCCAAGCGCCCCGTCACCCTCACCCACGCCGACTCGCCCGACGGAAAGCCCGCTTCCCTCAAACGCCCTGGTCGAGGAGGCTCCCGCAGCTCCTGAACCGACACCCCCGCGCTATGAGATTCAATTGGTTCCGGAGCGGGAGCGTGTCGGAGCCCATGCCTCGGGAAGAGAATTTGCCTGGAGTCTTCGACACACCCTTTATGAGAATGACGACTGGATCCTGGATGAGCGGGAGTATCGCTTGGTCGAAGAGTGGGATCGGGCGGTTCGGTCCCGATATCAGACCTTCGAGAACCCCAAGGACCGGCAGGCGATTGTGCGGGAATTCGTTCAGCTGCTTGGGGAGGAGAAGGCGATGCACGCGGGGATCCTCTTCAACGACAACCGGGGTCTCCCGATATATCGCTGGCCTCCCGCGGGAGCGCGGTTGCCCCCGCTTCCCACGCTCCGGGGGGGCAAGCAGGCTTCGCCATCCGGGGGGTCGGGGCCTCTTCGGCGCGACACTGTCGCGCGGGAGGGGGGGACATCAGATTCCTCATCGGCGGAGCATCGCGACTCTCCTCGCAATCCCCGGGTGGATTCCAACCGAGCCTCCATCGAGGAACGGCTTCTGGAATTCCTATTCGAAGCGTCCGACCGAACCGCGAGCATTCTGTTTGAGGCGCGCGGAGGTCGCCGCTCAGCGGTGAAGGCGCTTTCGAGGGGGGTGGAGATTTCGCTCGGGGAGAAGGAGCGGCGCTTTTCCAATCTTGCGAAGCTGCTGACTGAGAGTCCCCATCAGGCGGCTGTTTTCCGCCTCAAGTACCCGCTTTTCGACCGGATCGCGCTCAAGTTCGGCCCCCCTGAAAGAAGGCGCTCAGGCCCTTACCCTCGCGATCTGATGCTCTCTTCCGCGGAGGACCACGGGCGTCCCGCCCCGGGGCCGGCCACCAGCTTGGTCTGGGAGGCGTATGGTGGAGTGGAGGTCGCGCGGGCCAAGATCGACGAGGAATCCGACCCGCTCTCCGATAAGATGGTTCTCGTCCGGATTGACTTGGCGAGGTGGAGGCAGCCGCGCCGGTAGCATTCCGGACAGCTTTGGAGGAATGTCCCCTCGATGACTGATCCGGTAAGACTCGCATGTGGTGTTCCCACACAGGCGCGCTATCGCGACCTGCTTGAGTCCCCGGACTTCAAGGACCTGGAGACTTTTTCGCGGGGTTTCCTACTCCGGAATCGGGCGGCGCTTAAGGGCTATTCGCGAAGGTGGTCTTCCGATCCCCTGCACCACTGGAGCCGCCAGTGGGAATACCCTTTTGTCCTCCAATGGTTGGATTGGGCGCTCCATGCGGCCTCCCAAGGGGAGGCGCGTATCCTGGATGCGGGGTCGGGGGTCACCTTCTTCCCATATTTTCTCGCGGACCGTTTTCCGAAAGCGGAACTGGTCTGCCTGGACATGGACAGACGCCTCGAGTTCGCGCACGCCCGGATTGTGGAGCCATCTCGGGGGCGGGTCTGTTTCAGGACCGGCGGGATTCAAAGCATGGCGGAAGGGGACGGAGCCTTCGACTCGGTCTACTGCATCTCCGTGCTGGAGCACACCGAGGACCATGAGCGGGTGATTCGGGAATTCCGAAGGGTTCTCAAACCCGGCGGCCTGCTGGTGGTGACCTTCGACATCTCTCTCGATGGCGAAGCGCGGGTGCCGGTGGATGTGGCGGAATCGCTTCTCGCGCTCCTCAAGTTCCACTTTGAACCTTGTGAACCCTGTCCCGGCGCGCGCGAGTCTCTTTCCGATGATGTGGTCACGACCGCCTTCATTCGGGACAGCGGGTTGGCGACCCGACCCTGGAGGCATCCCTGGATGTCCGCCATGCGCGACCTTCTGCGGGGGAGGCGCCCGAGGCGACTCTTCAAGGATCTGACATTCTATTGCGCGGCGTTCCGGAGGGTCTGAGCGCGCCGCGCCGCGAGGGAATGGGGCCGCGCGCCGCGTCGCCCCGCGCGACTCCCCTTCCCGCTCTCGGTGAATTCTGTCAGTATCCCCCGCTTGAACGTGCGGTTGTCTCCGTGCATTCGGAGCGCCGGGAACACGTCGGAACATATTCAGGGGGAATTTGAAAAATGGCAGAGAAGAAGGCAATGACGAAGTCGCAGCTGATCACGCGCTTGGCGGAGAAGAGCGGCGCCTCCAAGGCGGCGGTGAAGACGATCCTTGAGGATCTGGCCGCGGTCGCTTACAAGGAAGCCAAGGTCGGGTTCACTGTGCCGGGGATCGGCAAGCTGGTCTTGGTGAAGAGGAAAGCCCGCATCGGGCGCAACCCGGCCACCGGGCAGGAGATCAAGATTCCCGCCAAGACCGTGGTGAAGTTCCGAGTCGCCAAGGCCTGCAAGGACGCGGTGGTCGGCGGGAACAAGAAGTAATTCCGGCCCATCGCCAAGACTCGTTGGAAATGGATGGCCCTCCCTTCCGAGCGAAGGGGGGGCCTTTGTCTTTTGACCTCGGGGGCCCCTTGGTTTCAGCCCTTCCGTTACAAAGCGATTCCGATCTCCGTTCTTTCGGCATAGGATAGGCGTTGGACGCCACCCCCATCTCCGACTGCTCGGAGCGGGGAGAAAGCAGTCTTGGAAACAGGAGAAACTGATGCAAAAACTGACGAAAATCGCGGTCTTCACTCTCGTTTTGGCGCTCATTGCCCCTCTCGCGGCAAGGGCCCAAGACGACAACACAATCCTCCACCAGATCTCAAACGCCCAGGCGGCGCTCTATGACAAGGTCGGCCCCTCGGTGGTCCGGATTGTCACCCGCAACTCGCGGAGCGCCACCATGCCCAGCATGGAGGAATTGAAGGATTCCCTTCCTTGGTTCTTCAAGAATCCCGAATTTTGGGAGGGTTCCCCCTATGAGTTCTACTTCCAAAACCCTCACGGCCAACGGGACAAGGACAATAACAAGGAGGAATCCGAGGGCCAGGAGCCGAAGCCCAAGGAGCGCTTTTCAATCAGCGGCGTGGGTTCCGGAACCGTGATCCGTGTGGATTCGGATGGAGCCTGGATTCTCACCAACAACCATGTGGTCGGGGACGCCGAGAAGGTGGATATCGCCTTCCGAGATGAGTATCCGATCACCTCGCTTGAGGTCGTCTCCGACATGGACACGGAGAACCGAAACACCTTCCTGGATGAGAAAACCGACCTGGCCCTGATTCACCTGACCCCTGAGGTTGTCGGAGAGAGGAAGCTCACCCCGATCGAGTTCGGGGATTCGGATGCCCTGCGGGTCGGGCAGATTGTGTTCACCTTGGGGTCCCCGCTCGACCGCGAGCAGACCTTCAGTCAGGGGATCATCAGCGCCAAGGACCGGGGGAATGTGCTGCCTGGCCTGAACGAGGAGGAGATTCGCTACGAGGGGTTCCTCCAGACCACCGCGTTCATCAATGTCGGCAACAGCGGCGGCCCGCTGATCGATGTGGATGGCCGGATGGTCGGCATTGACGTGGCCATCCAGACCGCGGGCGGGTTGTCGAACGGATTCATCGGGATCGGGTTCGCGATCCCCTCGAATCGGGCGAAGACCGTGGCGGACGCGCTGATGGCCCACGGCAAGGTGGTCCGAGGATATCTGGGCGTGAAAATCCAGGCGCCGGACCTGGACGCCAGCGAGTATTTCAATCTGAAGCCCAAGACCGGGGCCAAGGTGATGGATGTCATCGACAACACGCCCGCGGCCAAGGGCGGAATCAAGAAGAACGACATCATCCTGACCTTCAACGGAAAGCCGGTTCTTGGGACCACGCACTTGCAGGAGCTGGTGGCGGCGGCGGAAGTGAATCACACCGCCGAAGTCGAGGTTCTGCGCGGCAAGGACAAGGTGAAGCTTGCGGTTCCCATCGAGCCGCAGCCGGATGAGCCGGCCAAGGTGGTCCGTCGCGCCCAGGGCGAGCTTTCCGAGCTGGGCGCGAGTCTGCGCGATCCGAGCGAGGATGAGGCCAAGTATTACGAGGAGGCCGGTTTCAAGGGGGTGATCGTGGGCGAGATCGACCCGTCCGGTCCGCTCGCCGGAAAAATCCCCAAAGGCTCGCTGATCACCGCCATCGAGCAGAACAAGGTCGCCTCGGTCGAGGATGTGAAGAACGTTCTCGACAAGATTTACTCCGACCGCTCGGACAAGCGCGAGATCCGCGTGATGATCACCTATGTCCCCTCATCGAGTGAAAAGACGGAGGAGTTTCAAATCATCAAGCTGGAACCCCGCGAGGACCAGTAAGGCGCGCGACGCCGCGAGGGGCGAGCGTGGGGCGAGAGAGATCTCGCCCCACGCCCCTTGAATCCCGGGGCGGCCGCCGGCCGCCCCTATTTCAGTTTTGCGCTGGGGGTGGCATCCCCCTCGGCCAATCCGAAGGCCCACTTGATCCCTCCAAGGAGATGGGCCTGAAAGGTCGGGTTGGTCCACACATCCTCGCGGTGGCCGAGTGCGGTGTAGAAGACCTTCCCCTTGCCGTATTCCCGGCACCAGGCGACGGCGTAGTCGCCATCTTTCCCCCGGTGAATCCGATCCCCCTTCTCCATGTCGGTCTTGGAGTTGTCCAGGCTGAGGAGGACATGGAGTTTCTCGCGGGAATAAGGCTCCCTGAACTGATAGATCTCATCCTGGATTACCCACTCATCGCCGAGCATCGCGGTGGCGGGATGATTCTTATCCTCGACTTTGAGGGTCACCGGCGGATCGCCCGCGTTCCACGGGTGACCGTCGAAATACGCCCCGACCATCTCACCCCACTCCGGCCAGTTGTAAAAGGAGTCGGTGGTCGTGTGCGTTCCGATCAGCGCCTTCCCGTCCTTGATGGCGTTCAGTATCCCCTGCTTCTGCTCCTCGGTGGCCTTCACATTGTCGCCGGTTGTGGTGAAGAACAGAAAGCCATCATAGCGGTTCATGTATTCCGGGGTCAGGAATGAAAGGTTGATCAGGTCGGGACGAAGCTGCCAGAGGTTGAGGGCTTCCGCCTCAAAGACTCCGGAGTCCCTCCCGATCTGAGCGATGGTCTTTTCGGCGATCTCCAGGCACGAATGCTTGAAGCCTCCGCAGAAGGTCAGAACAAGCAATTTCTTGGGCTTGGGGTCCTCCGCAAGGCTGGGAGCCGTGCTCTTTCCAAGAATCGCGGCCCCCAATAGGACCGTGCACACAAACTTCCTCAATGCCATGATGCTCCTCCTTCTTCAGGGTGACACGGGGAGACGGGGGACTTCCTCCATCTGCCCCAAGATGATCCCGTTGTCCTTGTATTTCTTCAGCATGAAGTGGGTGGTGGTGGATTGGATGTGGTCAAGGGTGGCGAGTTTCTCGAACACGAAGTAGGAGATGTCCTGGATGCTGTCACCCTCCAGAACCACCAGGAGGTCATAAGTTCCGGAGACAAGATACAATGAGCGCACCTCGGGGAACCGATAGATTCTTTCGGCGATTTTGTCGAAGCCGACCCCGCGTTGGGGGGTCACTCGAACCTCGATCATGCAGGTGACCTTGCCGTCCCGGCGGCGCGCGGGGTCGGTGACGGCGCGGTATCCGAGGATGACCTTGTCCTCCTCCAGGCTTTTGATCGCGGCCGAGACCTCGGCGGGGCTGACCCCAAGCAGGTCGGCGAGTCGTTGGTCGGAAATTCGGGCGTTCTGCTCAAGCAGTTCGAGGATCTGATCCTCGATCGGGCGTCCGGCCCGCTTTTGTTCGGGATTCATGCGCAAACCTCCAAGGGAACAAGATTAGCAGGGGCGACCCGGAGGGTCGAGGCGCAATATCCTGGGTCTCGAATCAGTCGGTTTTCAACCAATCCACCCATGTTTGAATGTTCGCGATGAAGGTGTCAGTCCGGATTCCCCGGAAGCGGCGCGGGGGGTTGTTCATGTAATCGGCGGTGTCGGGAAAGGAGGTCTCCTCGACCCATGCCCCGCGCTCGTCCAACGACTCCAAGATCTTCCGCGCCTTGTCGGCGGAAACCGTTTCCGGCTTCTTCCTCTTTCTCTCGTCGGCCTCCCCTTCCAGGCGCGCCTCTTTCGGGGTGAGCGCGGAGAGGCGCTGGAACTCCCGCTCGAGCGCCTCCACATCGATGGCGAGCTTGAACCCGTAGCCTCGAAGCATGTTCTCGGGGTTGGTGTCGATCCAATAACGTCCGGTTTCCTTGGTGGTCCCCTCCCGATGGGCGTATAGGGGGAGGTTGGTTCCAAGCTCGTGGAAGACCCCGTGAGTGTAAACACCCTCCCGCTGGCCTTCCGGGAGAGAGGTGTTCCGCAGCCAGTCCAGCGCCTTGGGAATTCCCTCCAAGTAGGCTCTGTCGCCGGTCCATTTGAAGTAGGTTTCCAACGCCTCGATGGCTTGGAGAGTGTCGATGGTCGAGATTGCGGCGGGTTCGTAGGAGCGAGCGGCGGCGGGGCGCGTTGTCTCGGTGTACTGTTGCGCCCAACCGGCTTGGGGCGGCGCGAGCTGGGCGGCCTTCACAAAGGCCATTCCTCGAAGCGCGGCCCCCTGCAAGCGGCTGTCGCCCAGGCGTTCGGATGCCCGCCAGAGGAACTCGATGTTTCCAAGGATCACGCCATCATTGAAAGTGGCGTGGGCGGTGTAATCCGGTTTGGGGCGGTCCCCCTCGCTTTGACACGGCGGATAGCGCTGGGGCCAGGAGCCGTTCGGATACTGCGAGTCCAAGAAAAACTCCAGCGCCTTGTGGAGCGCGGTTTCGTATTTGTCCTCCCGGGTCACCTCGGCCATATCGAGGAGGAACTCGCCGGCTCCGACCATCACATGGTCATCGAAGGTGCAGTTTCCGCACAGATAATAGAACTCCTCCCAACCCCAACATCGAGAGCCAACCCGCTCATGCCACTCGCGAGTCCCCGCCGGATCGAAGTCGATGAAGTAGTGCCAGCCGCCGGAGGGGTGTTGGCCCGCGAGGAGTGCATCCGCGGCGTCTTGGGAGGCGCTGAGAAATTCTGTCGCGCCGGTCACCCGGTAAGCCTCAAGAAGGACCCTTCCCACACCCACCGTGCTGGGATCCTGGACCCAGATCATCGATTTGCGCGCGGGGATTTCTCCCCATTGCTCGGACAGATCTTCGGTGTAGAGGCTCAGGTACCCCCCCCGGTTGGAAACTTCCTCGCGCATGAAGGCGACCGCTTTGCGCATGGCCGCCAGGACCTCCGGCTTGGAGGGTGGATCCCCCGCAGAGGATGGGCGCACCAGGAGCACGGGAACCACAAAGATCAGGAAGTGTCGCATGGGAGGGATTGTGAGATTCGCTCTCAATCCCCGCAATCCCGCGAGCCACGATCGCAGTGGGGCAAGAGGAACCCGCTTGCGGGACGAACGAGGGGGGGGTAACATGAATCTCCGTGGGACCGGAGAATTTCGAGGAAGGGAGAAGAGCATGCGCGTTTTCTTGGGGAATGGACCCTGGTATCGGTCCGGCTACTACGGAGTGCGCGCCGGTTCGCGCTGGCCGCATTACGAAACCGAGGGCAGCCCCTACATGCCCTTCCCCTTTTACATGGCTTATGCCACGGCGCTGCTCCAGCGCGATGGCTTCGAGGTTCTGACCATCGATGGCATCGCCGAGCGGACCACCGAGGAGGATTATATCGATCGGGCGTGCCGGTTCCAGCCCGACTTGGTGATCCTGGAGGTCTCGACCCCCTCGATGGACACCGACCTGCGTCAGGCGCGCGCCATCCGCGACCGGTGTCCGAACGCGAAAATGGCCTTTGCGGGTCTCCACATGCTCGAACAGGGGGAAGACTTCCTCGCGGGACACCGTTTCGTGGATTTCACTCTCCGGGGAGAATACGACTACACCGCGCTGGAACTCGCGCGGGTTCTGAATTCCGGCGGCGACCTCGCCTCCGTGACCGGCCTGAGCTTCTTGGATGAAACCACGGGGGCCACCCGCCAGAATGAGCGCCGCCCGGTGATCAAGGACCTGGATTCGCTCCCCTGGCCCTCGCGCGAGATGTATCCGCTGTACAACTACCACGACCATCCGGGCGGGATTCCCGGACCGAGCCTCCAGATGTGGTCGAGCCGGGGTTGCCCCTTCCGCTGCATCTTCTGTGTGTGGCCCCAGATCATGTATGAGGGGAACCAGTACAACACGCGCAATCCGGTGGATGTCGTGGATGAGGTGGAGTACTGTGTGAAGCGCTGGGGTTTCAAGTCGTTTTACTTTGACGATGACACCTTCAACATCGGCAAACGCCGTCTGCTCAAGCTCGGCGAGGAAATCGGCAAGCGCAACCTGGGGATTCCCTGGGCGGCGATGTGCCGGGCGGACACTTGTGATAAGGAGACCTTGCGGGAGCTCAAGAAGTCGGGCCTCTTCGCGGTGAAATACGGCGTCGAGTCGGCAAGCCAGGAGCTGGTGGACAACGCCGATAAGAGCCTGGACCTCGACAAGGTCGAGGAGATGGTGCGATACACCCAGGATCTCGGCATTCGCATCCATCTGACCTTCTCCTTCGGACTGCCGGGGGAGACCCACGAAACCGCCATGAAGACCATCAAATGGTCTCAAAAGCTGAACCCGGATTCGCTCCAGTATTCGATCATGACCCCATTCCCCGGCAGCAAGTTCTACAAGGAGCTGGATGGCAAGGGGCACCTGATGAGCAAGGATTGGAGCAAGTTTGACGGTAACTCGACCTCGGTGGTTCGAACCGAGGCGCTCGGGCCGGAAGACCTCGACTACTACCTCCGAAAAGCCTACCGGAGCTGGGAGTGGCATAAGCTGCGCCGGGCGCTTCTCACCCCTCGCTACATGAAGCGGTTTTGGCGGCATCCCTGGCGCGGGTTCCGAAGCCTCCAGTATGGGCTTCGGGCGGCGGCGCGGGCGTGAGCGAAGCTCCGTCCCACCCGCGGCCTTCGGCTTCGAAATCCGCCCTGTTCGCCGGAGTCTCACTGATCGGGCTGCTCCTTCTTGTGGAAGGGGCTTGGCGGGCGCTTGCCCTGGCCGGTCTGGTCCTTCCCCCCACTGGGGATCGAGACCTGCGGGAGGAATGGCTGTGGGTGACTCGCCATCTGGAATCCGGGAAGAATCCCCTCAACATCGCCCAGGCACAGTTTGACCCGGAACTCGGCTGGATTCCTCTTCCCAACAGCTCCCGCCCGGGGGCCACGGTCAACCGCCTTGGGCAGCGCGGAAGCGAGGTGGTCCCGGTGGAGCGAACTGACAGGAGTCCTCGAGTGCTCCTGGTCGGGGACTCCTACACCTTCGGCGCGCAGGTGAACGATGAGGAAACCTACAGCTCGCTGCTCGCCAAGCGCTACCTTCCCGAAGGCGAGGTCATCAACCTGGGGATTTCCGGGTATGGTCCCGATCAGGCGATCCTGTTCTATGAACGGGAGGGGGTGAAGTACAAGCCGGACATTGTGGTGCTTGGGTTCTTTGTGCACGGCATCTCGCGCTGCGCCGCGGGCTTCAAGTATTACGCCAAACCGCGCTTTGAACTTGTGGGAGAGGAAGTTCAGCCCTCGGGCGCGCGCATCCCCAGCCCGACGGAACTCCTCGCGGAATACCGCGCGGGCAGCCGAAAGATCGCGCCGCGTTATCCTTATCTCGCGGAGGAGTTTCTCGACCTCTTCCGGAAAGCAACTACGCGGAAGATCGATGAGACCTCCTCGGTGTGGAAGATCACCGAGGGGATGCTCGACCGTTTCCGGGAGCGCGCCGAGGCGGAAGGGACTCATCCGTTCCTGCTGATCATCCCTTACAGCGAAATCCTGGAGGAGAAGGAGAGCCGCTCCACCGTGGTGGCCGGCCTGCTCGTAAACAAGGCGCGCGCCAGTGGCCTCGCGTGTTTGGATCTGGGACCGATCTTTCGGGAGAAGGCCCCGCGAGAGAAAGGGCCGTTGTATAACGGCCACTGGACAGCGAGAGGCCATGAAATCGCCGCCGAGGCGCTTCACCAATCCCTGCTCGAAGCGGGCTTCCTGAAGAGCAAGGGTACCCCCGCTACTCCGAGGGTCGCCCAGCCTTAAGACGAGGGGCGATCACCGCGCTTGCCCGTTCACAGCCTTTGACGGTGAAGTGGACATCATCGAAGAGGAACTCGAGGGACTTGGGAATCTCACGCTCCAAGTCGATCACCTCCACCCCCAGTTCGCTCCCCAACGAACGAACCGCCTCGCAATAAACATTCATCCCGCGCATCAGGGAGAGCACGCTGGGGTTGATCCCTTCCCTCGGCTGAAACCCGCACCACAGCCGCGCCTTGGCCTCTTCGGAGAGGTTCTCCTGATAGAGGGAAGGCTCGGTCATCAGCACCGGTCGGACCCCCGCCGCCCGACAGGCGCCCACCAGGGTTTGAAGGACACGGCTGTAGTGACGAACATTCGGGAAGTCGGTGATCTCCTGCTCCGGAAAATCGGCGAAGGCTTCCCGCTCTTTCCGGATGTGCCCGAGGGTAAAGCGTTCCGATTGCTGGGGGCGAAGCGACTTATAGAAGTGGTAGATCAGGGGCCGAGAGTCCCCGAACCATTCCAGATAGGTGTTTCTGGCCTTGGCCTTGGCGCTGCGCGGATCAGAGCCATCGGGGACATACTTGGGATACAGCCCCGCCACAAGGTCATTGACCGCGTGCATGACCACCACGCAATCCGGGTTCGCGAAGACCACGTCATGGAGGAACATAGCCAAGCTGTCGGAGGCTCCGCTCCCATCCACGCCGGCGTTGGCGCACTCATAGCGCTGCTCCCCCGTGGCGTTCGCGTTGAGGGCATCCTCGACCTTCTGGGCAAAGGTCAGCTCGTGCGGGAGATAGCTGCAGGCCGTGGTGGATTCCCCCAGGAAGAAGATCCGATAGGCGCGCTCAGGCTTCTCCCGCGTGGTGACAGTCCGGGTGCGGTAGCCGATGGGACCGCCCTGGAACCGGAACTCCCCTTGATATCCGGTGATCGGATCGGCGCGGTAGGGCATGTCGGCGTTGGCGCGGACTTTCCTCCGGATGAACGGATGCGAATAATCCCAGCGATCCTTGGATGGAGCCCAACCAATCGAGCGAAGGACCAGTTCCGCGCCTCCGGCGAGGATCAAGAGCAGGAGGAGAAGGGTGACAAGGGTGAAAAGAAGTTTTTTCAAGGTTCGGATGACTCGGCTGAGAGCTTCATCGTGGCGGACGGCATGATTCTCGAACTAGAGAACAGCGTCCGCCTTGGCGGCAAACACGAAGTCGGACTCGGTGAGGCCGTTCACGCTGTGGGTCCAGAGGGTGAGCCGCACTTTGCCCCACGCAAGGTAAACATCCGGGTGATGCCCGACCGCCTCGGCCAAGCCTCCGACACGGTTCACAAAGGCCAGCGCCTGGAGGAAATTCGGAAACTTGTATTCCTTCTCCAGGTGGTGCTCTTCGACCACCTTCCATTCGTTGCCGAGTTCGCCAAGCAGCTCGGCGATCCGCGGGCTCTCAAGTGGAGGCGTTCCGGCCTTGCAGGGGACACACTCCCGTTGGGCGAGATGGGACATGATGGGTCTCCGAGCGCACATGCAGTCCCGCGCTCACGGGCGGGACTGCCCCTCTTTCACCCGCTGCGCGGGATTTCGTGGAGTGGAGATGCCCTTGGGGAGGGCGATCTTACCGCACTCCGTAAATGACTTCGCAGGTTAGCTGATCCAGCCGCTCGTACTGAAGCGGATGGCGGCAAATCTCCTTGCGGTCAAAGGCGCGCGCCTTGAGCGCCTTGGCCTTTTCCGCACTGTACCCCCGGCAGAGGCTTTCCAGCTCCGGATCTTCCCGCTTGATCGCGGCCAAAAGATCCTGAATCTCCTTATCGGCGTTCCAACGCTCCGCCTTCTCCTTGAGGATCAGGTAGGTCCGCATGCAACCCGCGGCGAACGCCTTGACCCCCTCCAAGTCCTCGGTCCGGTAGGCGTGGGCGTCGAAGTGACGCGGCCCCTCATACCCGCTGTCTTCCAATAGCTTCACCAGGAAGAAGCAGATCTTGAAGCTTTCGGAGCCGAAGCGGAAATCCTGGTCATAGCGCCCTGGTCGCTGGTCATTGAGGTCGATGTGGAAGAGTTTCCCCGCCTCCAGCGCCTGCCCGACGGCATGGAAGAAGTTGAGGCCCGCCATGGTTTCGTGCGCGACCTCTGGGTTCACCCCGACCATTTCGGGGTGATCCAGGGTTTCGATGAATCCCAGGTAGTTCCCGGTGGTGGCGAAATAGATGTCGCCGCGCGGCTCGTTGGGTTTGGCCTCCAGCGCGAACCGGAGACCGTAACCCTGGTCATTCGAGTACTCGCAAAGGAAGTTGAGGGCATCCCGGAAATGCTTGATCCCATCGCGCGGGTCCTTGGAGGCATCCACTTCGGTCCCCTCTCGTCCACCCCAGAAGACATAGGTCTTGGCCCCCAGGCTCGCGCCCAAATCCATCGCGTTCATGGTCTTCTGAAGTGCGTAAGCGCGGACCCTGGCGTCGTTCGAGGTGAAAGCCCCATCGCGGAAGATCGGGTCGCTGAAGAGGTTCGTAGTGGCCATCGGAACGCACACGCCATGGTCGTCCAGGGCCTTTTTGAAATCGCGTAGGATCGAGTCGCGCTCGGAAGCGGAGGCGTCGATGGGAATCAGATCGTTATCATGAAAATTGACCCCATAGCCCCCGAGCTCGCCGACAATCTTCACAATCTCATGGGGTTTGAGGGGAGGTCGAACCGGCTCGCCGAAAGGGTCTCGCCCGGGGTTCCCGATGGTCCACAAACCGAAGGTGAATTTGTCCGACTTGCTTGGTTGATAGCTCGCGGCCATGACCGGATCCTCCTGAGATGATTCAAATCGATTCTGTGTGATTTCGGGTAGGGTATTCGGATCGGGGAGAGAGTCAACGGCGGGGGGGAAGGCCAAGAAACACCCCCCGGAGACGTCGGCGTCTGTATCGGCTCCGAGGTTTGAGATAGCCTCGCGACAAGGTTCCACGGACAAGAGGAGAGTCAACGATCATGCCGGATTACATGCCCATCTCCATTGCCGCCCACTGCAATGTGGACAACCGCATCCTCGGCCAGGACCGGGACTTTCCCACCGGTCCGAAAAGATATCATGGACTTCCCTTTGAAATCGGGGATGGAGCCGGGAAGGTGGCCGGATTCGGGGAAGGTGTGCGGATGGAGGCGGTATCCATCCCGGTGGGGAAGAAGGTCACTCACCTGGTCTTCGCGCACCGTCTGATCGATTCGGAGGTGAAGGAGCCTGGAGCCGCGGCGGGGATTCCTTGCGCGGAGTATGTGGTCCGTTACTCGGATGGCGGCGAGGAGCGAATTCCGATCCGAGACCGCTTCGAGATCGCGGTGATCCCCAGCGACTGGGGGCTTTGGCCTCTGCTCGCGCGCCCGGACGATAAAAGCTTCCTCATGCCGCGATATGAAGGTCGCTGGGACGAAGCAGGTGTTCGTCAGACTGAAGCTCGCGCGGGGGGAGCCAATCACTTCTACCTGACTTATTGGGCGAACCCACTTCCCGAGCGTGCTGTCGAATCGGTGATCATCGAACCGAAGGGACCGCGATTCGTTCTAGGGGGGATCACCGCCAGCCAGGCGAATGAGCCCCCGTTTCCCCTCTCCGCCAAACGTCCAACCCGGATCACCCTGCTCCGCGAGGACGAGGCGAACCTTCCCGGCCCACCCACGGTCGATGTGGATCGCGGAGTCGCCACCTATCCCTATCCGCTTTCGAAGGCCGCCCCGGAGCAGTTCCTCGAGGATCCCATGAAGGGTTGGGGCGAGGAGGTCAACCCGCACGCCAGCCCCGTGTATGTCGAAGTGGCCGCCAACCCCTCCGCCACGCTCACCATCAAGCATGGGGAGACACGGCTCGCTTCGGTGCGTTGGGGCGAGGTGGAGGAGCGCGGCAAGGTCGAGGTGGACGACCGGGTCCGCGTGGAGCTGGTCGATCCGGGGCGGAATTGGGTTCACACCACCGTGGTGGATGACTCCACGGGCAAACCGATCCCGTGCCGGGTCCATTTTCGCTCGATCGATGGGGTTCCGTTCGCGCCCCATGGCCACCACCCGCATGTGAACTCCAACAATGTCACGTGGCACATCGATGTGGGCGGGGATGTCCGCCTGGGGGACCTCACCTACGCCTACATCAACGGCAAGTGCGAGGGGTGGCTGCCGCGCGGAGAAGTGATCGTGGATGTGGCGCGGGGGTACGAATATGAGCCGCTGCGGACCAAGGTCCGGATCGACCCGGGGCAACAGAGGCTCGAGCTGCGCCTGAAGCGGATTGTGGACCTGAACGCCGAGCGTTACTTCAGCGGAGACACGCATGTCCACTTCCTCTCCACTCAAGGGGCGCACCTGGAGGCGGCGGGCGAGGGGGTGAACGTGGTCAATCTCCTCCAATCGCAGTGGGGTCATTTGTTCACCAACACGGAGGAGTTCATCGGCGAGCCGACCATCGGCAATCGAGGCGAAACCATTGTCTACGCCACTCAGGAGAACCGTCAGCATATCCTCGGCCACCTCACCCTGCTGGGGGTCAAGGAGCCGATCATGCCGTGGTGCTCGGGAGGTCCCGACGAGGCGGAGATGGGGGGCAACCTGGAGGTGACGCTTTCCCGCTGGGCGGATGCTTGCCACGCCCAGGGGGGGACAGTGGTCCTTCCGCATATTCCGACGCCCAACGGCGAGCCCGCCGCCTTGATTGCCACCGGTCGGGTCGACGCGGTCGAGTTCCTGGTCTATGGCCGGTACATGCACAATGAGTACTACCGCTATCTGAACTGCGGGTACCGTCTCCCGCTCGTGGGTGGCACCGATAAGATGGATTCGGGCGTCCCGGTGGGAATCTACCGGACCTATGTTCACATCCCCGAGGATCAACCCTTCACCTATGACGCTTGGTGCAAGGCGCTCAAAGGCGGAAACACCTTTCTGTCGGGCGGCCCGCTGCTGCGCTTCAAGGTCGAGGGGCAGCCCATCGGTTCGACCATTCGTCTTCCGAAGGGAGGCGGCCACGTGGAAGTTGAGGCTTCAGCGATCGGCGTGCTTCCCTTCCACTGCCTGGAGATTGTGGTGAACGGCGAGGTGGTGGACCGAACCGAGGAGGCCGGCGGAATAAGAGCGCTCTCCCTGAAGTCGAGAATCCAGGTCTCCAAACACAGCTGGGTGGCGGCGCGGTGCTCCGGGCCGGGGTACCAAGCCCGGCAGCATCACGACAGCTGGCGGCGCGGGATCATGGCGCACACCTCGCCGGTCTACCTTGCCGTGGGCGAGGATTGGTGGATGTTCGATCTTGGGACCGCGAACTACATGCTCACTCTGATCCATGGGTGTATCGATTACATCCATACGCGCTCCTCGCAATGGAGACCGGGCACGGTCACCCACCACCACGGCCGGGAAGACCACTTGGCTTTTCTCGACGAGCCGTTTCGGGAGGCCATCCAGGCCATCCACCGGCGGATGCACCAACTCGGGATCCCGCACTGAGGGGGAGATTGGTTCCCATCATGAGTTTGGCTCCCGATCCCGGCTCCGGCGACATGACCCGGTCGGCATCCACCGAGCACGCTGCTTTTGTCATCCTCTTTCTGTTGTTCGCGCTCGGCGCGCTCCCGCGCGTGTTCGAGTCCGCCACCGAGAATCTGTACGCCTATCAGGCGCAGGCCTGGTTGGAGGGGCGATTGGACATTCAGGCGGACATGACCGATGTGGTGACCCACGAGGGAAAGAAGTATGTCCCCTTTCCACCCTTTCCCACACTGCTCCTGATGCCGTTCGTGAAGGTGTTTGGAGTGAATGAAACCCGAGTGGTCCTGATCACTTTGTTGCTCACCGCGCTGAACCTGTGGACTTGTCGGCGGATTCTCGGCCTCTTGGGAATCGAGGGGGAGAAACGAGCGTGGCTTTGCGCCGGGTTCCTCCTTGGAACCGGTTACTGGACGGTCGCAATCGCAAGCGCGGGAGTGTGGGCCTTCGCGCATATCGTGGCCTTCACCGCCCTGCTTCTTTCACTGGCGGAGGCGCTTGGGAGCGGGCGCGGGTGGCTTGTCGGCGGTCTTCTGGCAATGGCGCTTCTCTCCCGTCAGCTCACAGTCCTCTCCGCCCCTTTCCTCCTCCTTCTGATCCACAAGCGCGCGCGGGAGAGGGAGAAGGCCGCTGCTTTTCAGATCGCAGGCTTTCTGGGGTGCGTGAGCGTCGGGGTTGGGGTCTACCTTCTGTTCAACGAGGCTCGCTTTGAGGATCCCTTGGAGTCCGGGTACCGTCTGATCCCGCTCTCCGGCGTGCTCAAGTCGAGAGTCGAGGCCCATGGCTTGTTCAGTCCCGCGTACTTCCTCTTCAACTTCATTCATTTCTTCCTGCAAGGATTCCAGGTGTGGTTCGGCGGGGAAAACATGCTTCATGTCAGCGGGACCTCCACCTATGGGACCTCGATCACGTTCGCCAGTCCGTTCCTCTTCGTGTCCCTTTGGGCCAGGTGGCCAAGGAGGATTCTGACCGCCGCGTGGCTGTCGATCACGCTCATCCTCGCCTGCTTCTTGCTCTACTACAACAACGGTTGGGTCCAAACCAACACCCAGCGCTTTTCCCTGGATTTCATCCCGTTGATGCTCCCCATGCTGGGGCTTGGGGCGTGCAGGGTCTCCCCAAGAATCTGGAAGCCGTTGGTGGCCTATTCCGTGAGCCTGAACATGCTCGCTATCCTGATTGAGTACTGGATTCCAAAGCCGGGGGTGTGAGAGCAGGGGTATTATGGTACCATTGTGATTCTGTCATCGCCGCGAGACCGTCATGGTCGAGGCCAGAGCCGCCCCTCCGGATAGCCAGGTTGTCTTGAGGAGGCTCCATTCATGCGTGCACGCTGCTTCATCCCTTGGTTTGGGTCCCTCTTTCTCATCCTCATCTCCCCCGCCGCCGCGGATCGCTTTTCCGAGCCGGTTTGCCAGTACGGCTTCGGACTTGTTTCCGAAGTGGCCTATTCACCCGATGGGTCCCGCATCCTGATCGGAGGTCGGCGCGCCACGATCCTGGACGCAACGACCGGGGCCTATATCCGCTGCTTCATCGGCCATTCGGAGAACGCCTCCTGCATCGCCTTCTCCACGGATAGCGCGCGAATTCTCACGGGTGGGGCCAACCCCGACTGCCAGGTGAAGATGTGGAATGCGGCCACGGGGGAACTGCTTCAGACCTTTGTCGGACACACCCTCCAGCCCAACTCGGCCGATTTCTCGCCCAACGCCGATCTGGTGGTGACCAGCGGCGATGACAAGCGGGCGCGTCTCTGGAACGGCGCGACGGGCGCGCAGATCCGCGCCTACTACCAGTTCCATGATGTCCACTCCGCGGAGTTCTCGCCCGACGGAAGCCAGGTGCTCTTGGCTTGTGGGGACACCCGGGCGCGGCTCTGGGAGGTCGCCACGGGAGCTGTCGGGGCTCCGTTTGAGGGACACGCCGGAAGTGTCAACGACGCGGTGTTCTCGCCCACCGGCGGTATCATCCTGACCGGCAGCGCGGACAAGACCGCGCGATTGTGGGACACGGCCTCGCGCGCGACCGTCCTCACGGTCACCGCGGGAGCGGCGATCCGTTCGGTGGCCTATTCACCGGATGGGTTGCGGTTCCTTTCGGGCGGAGTGGAAGCGGCCGTGAGGCTGTGGTCGGCAACCTCTGGGGTCCAGTCGGGGACTTTCATTCACCCGCACCCTCCGGTGTATTCGGTTGCATTCTCCCCCGATGCGAGAAAAGCGCTCACCGGTAGTGACTTCTGCACGGTCTTGGAGTGGGACATCCCGACACGGACCTTGTTTCGTCAATTGCACAGCCACTCCAACTTTGTGACATCGGTGGCATTTTTTCCGGACGGGCAAAGGGTCCTCACCGGAAGCAAGGATGGAACCGCCAGGGTGTGGAACAGGGCGACTGGCAATCAGATTCTCCTCTTGGAAGGTCATAACGCCTTTGTAAACGATGTGGATGTTTCCCCCGACGGTTCCCGGATGCTCTCGGCGGGCAATGACCGGAAGGTCCGGATTTGGGATGCGCTCACGGGGAATCCGCTGCATGTGCTGACCCTCTGCACGGTTCAGAATTGCATGGCGCGTTCCGCCTGCTTTTCGGAGGATGGAGGTTTGGTCGCGGTGGCCAGCACGCATGGCCCAATGGCCGCCACCATTTGGGATGCGAGCACGGGGACCTTGCTCCAGACCATTCCCAACACTCCACTCGGGTTCTACGGCATCGATTTCTCTCCGGACGGAACCAGGATTCTGACCGGAGGGGGACCGACCCATACGGCTGAAATCCGGGACTGGAGCAGCGGACAACTTGTTCAGTCTTTTGTCGGGCACACGGGGCCTGTGACCGCGGTGGCGTATTCTCCCGATGGGTCGCGCATCCTGACCGGGAGCGACGACAACTCGGCGAAGATTTGGGACGCTTCCAGCGGGATCGAGCTCCGAACCCTCAGCGGGCATCTGGGGGACATCTCCGCGGTCGCCTTTTCGCCGGACGGAAGTCTTGCCCTTACAGGCGCAAGTGATGGGGTGGCCAAGCTTTGGAACGCCGAATCGGGGGGGCTGATTGGAACCTACACTGGGCATGGTCCCAACGAGTATGTGTTCGGAGCGGATTTCTCTCCGGACGGAAACCAGGTCCTGACCGGAAGCATGGACTACACCGCCCTGCTTTGGGATATCCCCATTCCCCCCACGGAGACACCGACTCCAAGTCTGTCTCCCTCCCCCACCGAGACCTTCCCTTCCACCGCGACCGCGACCGCAACGGAAACCGCTTCCCCCACGATAACCCCAACCGAAACACAGACCTCGAGCGCCACGCGCACTTCAACTCAGACCTCTAGTTTCACATCCACTTCGACTGGGACTCGCACCCCAAGCCTCAGCCTCACGCCAACCCCTTCGGCTTCCGTGACCTCGACACTTTCGGCAACCGCCACCGCCACTCAGACCCCGACGGTCTCAGACGAAACCCCGACTTCAAGCCCGAGCGCGAGCGCCACCTTGGCGCCTGGAGACACCAACGGCGACCATCTTGTGGATTCGCTTGACCTGTTCTACTTCAGTCTGAACTGGCGCAGGCCTTCGGAGGTCTGTGATCCGCGCTGCAATGTGAATTCGGACCAGAAGGTGGATGGGGTGGACTTGCTGATGCTATTGGAAGTGTGGTGATTCGACCTACAGCAGCCCCCCGATGAACGCGAACCCGAGCGCGATGCACGCCACCGCGCCGCCGAGGAGCGCCCCGGTGACCATCTTGCGGTTCTGTTCGGGCACTCGAGGACCGACGATCAGCACTCCGAGAACGGCATCGGACAGCCCGACCAGGATCAGGACAACGCCAATCAGGATGTTGGTTTCCATGGGCAGTCCGTGTCAGGAGACAAGCGCCGGAACTCCCTCCCCCAAGGCGGAGAGGTCCTCCTCGTCCTCGTGAACCAAAGAGGCTGTGGACATGAACCTGGACTCGACCCCGCCCTCGGCGGGCTTGAGCGCGACCACATTCAGGAACACATCGCCTTTTTCGATCACTCGGACCTGGGTGAACCCGAGACTCTTCAGCCCCTCGCGCCACTCCTCCGCCGATTCCCACTGCGCGCCGAACTCCTCGCGGCTGGTGAGAAAGGCGATTCGCCCGCCGGGCTTGAGCAACCGTTCCATCTCGGCGATGGTCTTCCAGCGCAATTCGCGCGGGAGCATCACCAGCATGAAGGCGCTCACACAGCAATCGAACTTGGCTTCGATTGGGAGACGTAGGGCATCGCCATTCACGAAAAACACCGGCTGCTCCGAGCGCCGCTTGCGGCGGGCCTTCTGCAGCATGCCGACGGAGAGGTCCACCCCCACCACTCGCCCCGCGCGCGGCGCGGCCAGATAGGACAAGAGACCGGTTCCGCAACCGACATCCAGGACCCAGTCCCCTTCCCGGACCAGGTCCTCCATCAAGGTCTGCGCGGAATCCACATATCCCCGAATGAGTCGATGATAGAGGGTGTCGTACAGCCCCCCCATCGCGTTGTAGAAAAGGCGGGTCAATCCACGGTGGGAGCTCACCACATTGCGGCCGGCATTCCTCATGACGGCGATCTTCCAGTATTTCATCGCAAGTTCATTCCCCCTTCCGCCGAGCGCGGCGCGAGAGCCTCGCGCGCCTCACGGACGACATTCAGAGAAAACAGCCCCCTCCAAGAACACGGGTAGAATAGAGGTTCGGCATGGCGAATCCAAGCCGAACACGATGACTTAGATAGGCGACGGTTCAACGCTGATGTCCATGTTGCGCGTCTCGGCCACCTCGGAAAGGCGGCGACGAAGGGTCTGAACCGGCACGCCGGCTGGGAGCGAAATCCGCATGCGGACATCGAAAAGAGGGGTTCCGCTCACCGGCGCGGGGCGGGCCACGGTTTCCATCTCCTCGATATTCGCCCCAAGCTCCGCGACCTCATGCGCCAAGGCATGCACAATTCCGGGGTGGTCCATGGCGTAACCCCTGACAATGAAGGGAACCCCGGCATGGCCCCGCGAGGGGGCCGCAGTCGCTTTGACGGTCACCGATAGGCCCGTGAGGGATTCGATCCGAGGGGCAAGCGCCCCGAGGTCCTTCGCGGCCTCCGAGGTTGCGGTCACGAGCAGGATCAACGCGAATTCGCCCCCCAAGACCGCCATCCGGGAATCCTCCAGGTTGAAACCCTCGTCGCTCAGGAATCCGGCGAGTCGGTCCACAATCCCAGGCTGGTCCGGACCCACCGCGCTGAGAACATATTTCCGCTCCACGGGAAGACTCCTTTTCATTCCTGATCCTTGAACGCTTCGTTCAGATACTGTTGGAAGTCCGCGATCTTATATGAGATAAAGCAAAACGCATGGTGGAGGGCCAAATACTCGATGTCTTCCTCATCCACTGAGGCGTCCTTGCGGAGTTCATTGAGCTGGGCGAGCAGGGTTTCGGCTTTCATCGGTCACTCCTGTTGAAGTGGCATCAAACGGGATAGTAGCTCAGAGCGCCGAGGTGGGCAATAAACCTCGCCTTCCAGCGCCGCCGCGCGGTGGGATTCCCCCGCCGGAACGAAGCGGTCGCCCGGGGGGGCGAACACTCATGGGCTTGGACAAGACCATCGCGGTCACTGCCGAATCGGGCACACCGCAAGAAGGTCCCCCACCAAGTCCCCCTCTCCCACCGGAACCACCAAAGGGGTGGTCAGAAAATAGACCAGCAGCGCCTTTTCGGAGGGAAACGGCTCTCCGAAGGCGCCGGTCTCCCGTTTGACTGGGAAGTCGACGACCTGCTGTTTCACCTCGGTCCGTGGGACCCAACGGTAAATCTCGGCATTTGGGAACACACCCCTGATCTCATCCTGGAACTCCTCCAGGGAGTAGGTGTGGTGGTGGTGCGGATTGGATTCGGGGGCCGCGGATGCCGCGTTGGGGGTTTTCAGGATCAGGTGTCCGCCGCGTCGTCCCACGCGCGCGATTTCCCGGAGGAGATCGTGACGTCGGTCGATATGCTCCAAGACCTCGCTTGAGACCACGAGGTCAAAAGAGGAGTCCGGAAAGGGCAGCGGGGTGTTCGCGTCGTGCTCCACGAAGCGAAGGTTGGGTGCGGAATAATGGGAGCGGTTGTACTCAATCGCAGGGTGGTGATAGTCGAGCCCGGTGACCGACTTCGCTTTCCGTGAGAGAAGCTCGGACCCGTAACCATACCCACAGCCAAGATCCAAAACATCTCCACGCGCGCGCGGCTCGGCGTAGCGATAGAAGGCCAAGTGGAACTCCAACCAATAGTTGGAGTCATGGCCGGGAACGATCTGTTCCTTGGAGCGGTCCAGCGGGCCAAACAGGGTCAGCGGGTCGAATTCGATGGTGACGCGCCCCATGAGCCATGCCTTGCGCCCGCTCAGCTCATGCCCACTTAATGCTGCGCAAGCGGTCCACCGCCGGAATGTCGGGATGGGCCAGGATCACACGCGCAGAAAACCCGAACCGTCCGCTGGTGTGGCAGGGGATCTCGCCCCCGAAAACCGCGTCCCCCTTCGAGGTCTTGCGCTGAAACTCCAGCCGCTTGGGTCGTCCATCCACCAATTCGCCATCGGAGTTGAGGCGCCCATAGTAAACCTCGACCGCGATGTCGGAGGGATCGAGGTCCTTGAGGGAAACCTCGATTTGGATGGGGGCCTTCTGCCCCACGCGAACCACCTGATTTTCGACATCGCAACGGACCTGGGTGATCTCAACCGACTTCCACGCGGCGAGGACGCGGGCTTCCCATTGGGCGGCTTGACGCGCCGCGGCGAAATCATCCGCGACAAGCCGCAGGGAATGCTCCGCCGCCGGGAAATAGAACCGCTCCGAATACTCCCGAAGCATCCGGTTGGTGTTGAAGACCGGGCAGATTGTGATCAGGCAACGCTTCATCCGCTTGATCCAGCCGCGCGGCAGGTCATCGCGGCCACGCTCGTAAAACAGTGGAACGATGTCCTTTTCGAGCATCTCATAGAGAGTCTCGCTCTCGATCTGGTCCTGATAGTTCGGATCGGAATAATCCTCGCCTGATCCGATGGCCCATCCGTTGTCACCCTGATAGGCCTCGCACCACCAGCCATCCAGGATCGATAGGTTCAGAACCGCGTTGGCGGCGGCCTTCATCCCGCTGGTCCCGCTGGCCTCAAGCGGCCGTCGCGGGGTGTTCAGCCAAATGTCCACCCCCTGGAGCATGTACCGGGCGACATTCATGTCGTAGTCCTCGATGAACACGACATTATGGCGGAACTCGGGTTGACGGCAGAAATGGGCGAGTTGGCGGATGATCTCCTTGCCGGGATTGTCGGCGGGGTGCGCCTTTCCGGCGTAGACAATCTGCACGGGTCGCTCCGGGTTGTTCAGGATCTTGGCCAAGCGCTCGGGGTTGCGGAACAGCAGAGTTCCCCTCTTGTAGGAGGCAAACCGTCGCGCGAAGCCGATGGTCAGACTATCCGGATCCAGAACTTCATCGGCAAGATTGACCTCGGAGGTTGGGAGACCCCGACGAGTCAGCTGTTTCTTAAGGCGCTTGCGGATAAACGAAACGAGACGATCGGTGCGTCTTTGGTGGGTGCGCCAGAGCTCGGCGTCCGGAATCTGCTCGACACGCTCCCACACGGCGGTGTCCACCGGGTTGCTCCACCAACGCACGCCCAGGTAACGGTCGAACAGGGAGGCCATGTCGCCCGAGAGCCAGGTGCGGATATGGATCCCATTGGTGATCGAGTTGATCGGCACCTCGGAGTGGGGGGTTTCGGGCCAGATGCGCTTCCAGAGGTTCCTGGAGACATCCCCGTGCAGCTTGCTCACCCCATTCGAGTGGGAGGAAAGCTTAAGGGCAAGCACGGTCATGCAGAACCATTCGGCGGGGTCTTGTTCGTTTTCGCGTCCGAGAGCCAGGAAGCGCTCGGCGGTGAGCCCCAGGTCCTTGTAGGCCTCCTCGGCCAGGTAATGCTCAATCCGCTCCGGAGCGAAGCGGTCATTGCCCGCGGGAACGGGGGTGTGCGTGGTGAACACGTTCCCGGCGGCGGTGGCGACCTTGGCCTCCTCGAAGGTCAGTCGGTGGTCGTGCATGGCCTCCCGAATCCGCTCGAGCGTGAGGAAGGCCGCATGCCCCTCGTTCATGTGGCACACGCTTGGGTTGATCCCCATTTTGCGGATGGCGCGGTACCCGCCGATTCCCAGAACGATCTCCTGGCGGATGCGAAGGTCCGTGTCGCCGCCGTAGAGCTGCGCGGTGATCTCGCGATCATCGGCCTGATTGGCCGAGAGATTGGTGTCGAGGAGGTACAGCGCGACACGGCCCACCTTGATCTTCCAGATCTGGATAACGACCGGGTGCTTACCGAAGTTCACCTCGACCAGAATCGGGCGACCCTTGGCGTCCACCTGAAGCTCGATGGGGAGGGTTTCGAGCTCCACGGTTGGAAGGTACTCCTGCTGCCAGCCATCCGAGTTGAGGTATTGGCGGAAATACCCCTTACGATAGAGAAGGCCGACGCCGACCAGGGGCAAGCCGAGCTCGCTGGCGGACTTGAGGTGGTCCCCGGAGAGGATTCCGAGGCCGCCGGAGTAGATCGGAAGGCTCTCGGCCAACCCATACTCAAAAGAGAAATAGGCGATGGTCTTCTCCTCGCGGTCGCTGAACTGGGCGTCGAACCAAGTGGTGGCGGCGAGATAGGAGTCGAGCTTCTCGGCCACGCGATCCAGGTGGGCCAGGAAGCTGTCATCCTCGGATAGGGCCTTAAGGCGCTCTTGGGGGACTTCTCCAAGCAGCTTGATGGGGTTGTGGTAGATCTCATCCCACAGGTCGAGGTCCATGCGCCTCCAGAGCTCGAGGGCCTCGCTGTCCCAGGTCCACCACAGGTTGTAGGCGATGTCCTTGAGACGTTCGAGGCGCTCGGGAAGCGCGGGTACCACGGTAAACTGGCGCAGGGTCTTCATGTAAAACCTCCCGCCCGGCAAGGATGAATCGGAGGCCGGAGCCACGGGTAGGGGATTCTAGGGGATGGGGGGAGTCAATCCTACCCAAGGGGGGGATTAGCTCAATCCCTCAACTTTTCCCAGGGAGTACTTCTTCTTCCCAACTCTGAGGACGAATAACCCTCCATCAAGGAGATCCTCTCCAAGTATCCTCTTGTCTTCGGCCTCGATCTTGCGGTTGTTAAGATAGATCCCGCCGCCTTTGAGTAGGCGACGCGCCTCACCCTTGGATGACGCCAGATCGCTCTCCACCAGGGCGTCAACAATGCTGAAACCCTCATCGATCCTGGTTTGCAGAATCTGAAAGGATGGCACCTCGGAAAAGATTTCCAAAATCATGCTCGAACCCAAATCCTGAAGGTCGCCACCGAAAAGGGCTTCACTGGCCTTAACCGCCGCGAGAGCTCCGCCTTCCCCATGCACCAGCGCGGTGGCCTCCCACGCCAATTTCTTTTGCGCTTCGCGTTTCTCGGGTTCTGATTCGACCAGCCGTTCGAGGCGCGCGATCTCCTCCATCGGCAGGACAGTGAAGAGCCTGAGAAACCTCCCCACGTCACGGTCTTCGGTCCGAATCCAGTACTGATAGAACTGGTACGGGCTGGTCCGGTCCGCTGTCAGCCAGATCGCCCCCTGCTCCGACTTGCCGAACTTCTGACCGCTCGCGGTGGTAAGCAGCGGGCAGACCAGACCATAGGTCTGATCCCCGCCCAAACGTCGAATCAAGTCCGTGCCCGCGGTGATGTTGCCCCATTGGTCGCTGCCGCCGATCTGAAGGTTGCAGCCGTGATGAGTGTGCAGCCAGTAGAAGTCATAGGCCTGCAGGAGTTGATAGGAGAACTCGGTGAAGGACATGCCCGCGCCGGACTCCAGCCTGCCTTTCACCGAATCGCGCGCGAGCATCTCGGTGACCCGCACGTGCTTGCCGACATCGCGGATGAAATCCAGGAAACTGATCGGCCCCATCCACTCGAAGTTGTTGAGGATTCGCGCGGGGTTCTCACCCTCGAACCGAAGGAACTTCGAAAGAACTCCTCGGATACCTTCGACATTGCGCTCAACCTGTTCGCGAGTGAGCAGCGAGCGTTCATCCTTTTTCCCGCTTGGGTCTCCAATCAGCCCGGTGGCGCCTCCGACCACCGCGATAACCGAATGCCCCGCGCGCTGGAAATGGGAAAGGGCCTGAATCGCGACGAGATTCCCGGCGTGCAGGCTGTCGGCGGTCGGGTCGAAGCCGCAGTACACCACCAGCCGCTCGCGCTCGGAAAGGGCCTCCAGCGCGGGGTCGGTCACGCGGTCGATGAAGCCGCGCTCGGAAAGGGTTTGGATGACGTTGGGCATCGCGGCAAGCGCACTCTCAACGCGCCGGTCTTACGGCCGGCGCTGGACTGTTTCGTCCACTCCGTGGACTGTCATTGTCGTGGGGCAAGCGGAGGTTGGAAAGGTGCGAGCGCCTGCTCTTGGAGGGAAAAGAGCCGCCGAATGCCCTCCTCGGCCAGGTTCAGCATGTCGTTCAGGTCCTCGCGGGAGAACGGCTTTGTTTCCGCGGTGCCCTGCACCTCCACCAGTTGCCCGGCGGCGGTCATCACGACGTTCATGTCCACCTCGGCGGTGCTGTCCTCGGCGTAGCAAAGATCGAGCAAGGCTTCACCCCGCACCTTCCCGACACTCACCGCGGCAACCATCCCCCTGATCGGCCAGGACTTGAAAGCGCCCGCGACCGCCATCAGGTGGCACGCCTCCCAAAAGGCGACCATCGCGCCAGTCACCGCCGCGGTGCGAGTCCCACCATCGGCCTGGATCACATCGCAATCGATGCTCACCATGCGGCTCCCGAGCGCGTCAAAATCGGCCACCGCGCGCAGCGAGCGCCCGATCAGGCGCTGAATCTCGGCGGTCCTTCCCTTGGGACGGCCCCCATCGCGCGGGATGCGGGTCTTGGAGGATTTCGGAAGCATCCCGTATTCGGCGGTCACCCACCCGGACTCATCCGTCTTCCAACTGGGCGGAGAATCCTGAAAACTCGCCGTGCACAGCACCTTGGTTTTGCCGAATTCGATCCAACAGGAGCCTTCGGCGGTCTCCAGGAACCCGGTCCGAATCACCACCGGTCGAAGCTCGCGTGGGCCACGACCATCCAAGCGTTCACTCACGCCGAAACCCTCCCGGACTCGCCCACGAACTCGAGCTCCACCGGATTCGGGATCAGCCCCTTCTCGTATCCCACCCGGAGCAATGTCCGGATCGCTTCCCGACCCCGCTCCCCATAGTCCAAGGTCCAATGATTCACATACATCCCCACGAACTTGTCCGCCAGCGGAATGTCCATGTCCCGCGCCCATTGCATGGCGTGACGAACCGCTTCCTCGCGGTGATCCAGGCTGTAGCGGATCGAATCAGTGAGCAGATCGGACACCTCCAGCATGACCTCCTCCCCCAGGCCCTTGCGGATCGCGTTGGCCCCAAGCGGGAGCGGCAGCCCAGTCTGTTCCTGCCACCACACCCCCAGGTCCACCACCAAATGAAGCCCCCGATCCGCCCAGGTCAGCTGTCCTTCATGGATGATCAGACCGGCATCCGCCTTCCCGGATTCGACATGCTCGAAGATCCGGTCAAAGGGCACAACCTCGTATTCGAACTTCCCGATGCAGATGCCGAGCGCGAGAAACGCGGTGGTGAGGGTCCCCGGAACCGCGATCTTCACGCGCGGGAGATCCGCGAGCGAAAGCGGCCGTGTCGAAACCACCATCGGTCCATAGCCATCCCCCATGCTGGAGCCGCTGGGAAGGAGGGCATACTTGTCCAGCACGCTGGCGTAGGCGTGAACCGAAATCGCGGTGATGTCGAGCTCGCCGCGCAGGGCGCGACGGTTCAAGGTTTCGATATCCTGGAGAATGTGCTCGAACTCGTAGCCCCGGGTGTCGAGCTTGTCCTTCGCCAAACCATAGAACATGAAAGCGTCATCGGGGTCCGGGCTGTGACCCAAGGTCAATTTCATGGTTGCTTCCTGAGGTCTTCGATTTGCGGCTCGCCCTTGAACCGGTTGTGGTCGAGGATTGGGACACCCGCCTCCGGTCCGATCCGGATGTGCATGCGATCCTGGGCGAAAACACAGCCAAGAACGGTCAACTCTCCTCCGAGAACCTCAATCGCGGGGATGGACTTGTCCTTGCGGCCCCACTCCCGGAAATTGCATTGCGAGAGGCTGAGCACTCCCTTGCCCTCTTGGCGGACACACTGCACGGTCGGTCCCCAGAACGAACAGTTCGAGAGCTGAACCACCCCCTTGAAGGACGGCGTTGTGACAATTTCGATGGGGTTCTCACCCGCGAAGGCCACAAACTGGCCGTTGGTGATGAGCAGCCCCGGGGGCTGGGTCTGCTCCACCCACAGGCAGTGTTGTCCCCCATCCGCGCCGATTCCGAGGAAGTTCCCGTTGCAGGCCCCCCCCTCCGATTCGATGAACTTGTAGCAGGTCTTGAAACCCCACGCGAAGGTGTTGAGGACATACTCCCAGTCGGAGCGGGCAAAGATGAAAACGTCCAGGTTCGCGTTCACATACTCGACGAGCTTCGACCAGCCATCCGCCGGGAACCCGGAATACCCCGGCGCCGCCTTGGCGCGTTGCCAGAAGTGCGGGTTGAAATGGACGTTTTCGATGCGGCCGATGTCGGTGCAGCGGTCCACGCGGATGCCTTGCTTGAGCACGCATCCGCGGACATTTCGGAGGGTGTGGAGCTCATGGCTGGGCGCGCAGTCAATCCCCTGATAGGCGTTCACCAGGGTCACATTCTCCACGGCATACTCCATCCCGGAGCCTCGGATGGCGTAGGGGTAGGGGCTGATCGCGGAAAGATCCTGTTCAGGGTAGAAAATCTTGAGTCCGCGCACCGCGCTGCTCGGGGAAAGCTGGATCAGGGCCGGACCCTCCGGGTCCCCCTTCCCGGCCACCGCGAAGAGCGCGCTCCCCCAGGTCTGATCCTCATGGTGGGGTGTGTCCCAAATCCCCTGAAGGGTCACACCCGGCGGGACGCGAAGGTTGCCCTCGACCCGGTAGTACCCGGCGGGGAGAAGTACCACGCCCCCGCCAGCGGCGCCCGCCTGGTCCAGGGCAGACTGGATCGCGGCGGTGTCATCCGCCTGGCCGTCGCCTTTTGCCCCCAAATCCCTACAATTAAGGCTGAAGGGGACCGTTTCGGCCTGGGTGATTGCCGGGGCTGATAGAAAAAAAGCGAAAATGAGAGGGATGAATGGCATTTCCTTTGGGAGACTACTCAAAGGCGAGTCGGCTTGCAACCTGGAAGTCGGCGCAAAATGTCATAAAAGTCAAATTGACAACCGATATAAAATGCACTAGATTTATCATGTTTAGGATTACCATGATGGGACACGCTCGACCCGATCCCTTATTCCTACCCCCCGGAGGACAGTCATGTTGACCGATTTGTCGATCAGGAATTTCGCCCTCATTGACTCCGCCAACATCCGGTTTGAGAGGGGTCTGAATGTCCTCACGGGTGAAACCGGCGCCGGGAAGTCGATCGTCATGGAGGCGCTTTCCATGGTGCTTGGAGAACGGGCCTCGGGGGATTGCATCCGCACCGGCTGCGAGCAGGCCACTGTCGAGGCGGTCTTCGAGCTGGATCGTGGCAGTCCGGGGTATAGGCGACTGGCCGCTTTCATGGAGGAATCCGGTTTGGAGTTTGAGGACACGCTGATCCTCAAGCGGATCCTGTCCCGGTCGGGAAGGCATCGCTGCCTGGTGAACAACTCGACCACCACGCTGGGAACGTTGAATGGGCTTGGGGAGCTACTGGTCGATCTGCATGGACAACATGATCACCAGACATTGCTCAACCCGAAGAACTATGTCGGCATTTTGGACGCATTCGGGGGACTCGAGGAAGCCGCGGAGGAACTTCGAGGAACATACATCGAGTGGCGCGAGGCCCATGACCGCCATCAGGAATTGATCAACCAGGAGCGCGAGCGGAATCGGATTCTGGACAACCTGCGCTTTCAGATCGCGGAAATCGAGGAGACTCAGCCGCGCCCCGGGGAGGAGGAGGAACTCCAAGCGGAACGTCGCCGCCTCAGGAACTTTGAATCCCTCAACGAACACTCGGCGGCGATTCTACTCCTGCTGGATGGGGGCGAGGGGGATGGCCCGGGGGCTCTCGATTCCCTGGGACAGATTCAGTCGCGGATCGAGGAGATGGCGCAACGCGATCCGGACCTTGCCTCGGCTCGAAACCTGGCCGAAAACGCGGCGTATGCTCTGGAGGATCTGGCCCGGACTGTCCGCGCTTACCATGAACAACTGGAGGCGCAGCCGGGACGGCTGGATGAGATCGAGTCGCGCCTTCACCTGATCGCCAACCTGAAGCGGAAGTACGGCTCCACCATAGAGGAAATCCTGGCCTTCCTTGTCCGCTCGAAGGAAGAGCGCGGTCGTCTTGAGAACTACGAGGAAGAGCGCGCGAACCTGGAGAAAGTCTTCCAGCAGCTCACCCAGAAACTCGGCAGACAGGCCACGGAGCTCTCCAAACGGCGCCGCAAGGTGGCCAAGCAGCTTTCGGGCGAGGTTACGCTTGAGATGCGTCAGCTCGGAATGGAGGCGGGTCGGTTCGAGGCCGAGGTGGCCCTGATCGACACGGCCCTCATGCCGAACGTGTTGCGACTGAACTACCCCCAAGATGACGAATCCCCGATCACCGCATCGGGCTGGGACTATGTCCACTTCCGGATTTCCACCAATCCGGGCGAGCCGCTCAAGTCCCTGCGCCAAGTGGCCTCGGGGGGTGAAATCTCACGCATCATGCTGGCGATCAAGGCAGTCTTGTCTCGCGTGGATGCCGTGGATGTACTGGTGTTCGACGAAATCGATCAGGGAATCGGCGGCAAGACCGCGCACGTGGTCGGTGGCAAAATCAAGAACCTCGCGGCGGAACGCCAGGTGCTCTGCATCACCCACCTCGCGCCGATCGCCTCGCGCGCGGACCATCACCTGCGGATTGTGAAACAGTCCGATGGGCAGACCACCTCGGTCTTCATCTCCGCCCTCGACGGAGCCGGCAAGACCGAGGAGCTCGCGCGGATGATGGGAACCGAGCCGAGCGAGGGTGGGCTCAAGGTAGCGGAGGAGCTGCTCCAACAGGTGGCGCGATAACCCGGCCCACGAAGTCCAGGCCACTTCCCCAACCCGGATCCGGTCGGCTCAGGACTTCTTGTACTTTCCCATGAGCTGCCCCATGGCCAACACATGCCCCTCCATGGCCTTCTCCACATCCTTTTTGGTGGCGCCGCTGGGCAGGCCCAGCTTGCGATCCAGAGCATGGACCTTGAAGAAGTAACGGTGCGTTCCACTGGGAGGACAGGGCCCCCCATACCCCAGCTTCTTGAAGTCATTGAGACCATGGACCGCGCCATTCTCGAGGGTCTTGTTGGGCGGGACCTTCTCCTCCAGTTCCTTGGTGTTCCCGGGCAGGTCAAACAGCACCCAGTGGACCCAGGTCCCCACGGGGGCATCGGGATCATCACAGATCAGCGCGAGGCTCTTGGCCCCCTCGGGGATGGAGTCGAAAGCCAGGGGCGGTGAGACATCCGGGCCTTGGCAGGTGTATTTTCGCGGGATCATGTCCCCTTCCTTGAAGGCCGAACTGGTGACTTTGATGGTCATTTTCTTGCCCTCCTCCGCATGAATGTCGCCGATCCAGCCCATCACGGCGAGCGCGATAGCCGGCCCATGAACAATTCTAAGGAACCCCATCCCGAAACCTCCCTTCCCATGCTCCCGGAAAGCTTATCACCCCTTCCCGCCGGCGCAATCCGGCGGCTCGGGGAGCCGTCCGGGGAGACACCCTCACCCCGACCCTCTCCCGCGCGCGGGAGAGGGAGAAGGTGTCCGAGCCGCGCGCGTGAGCAAGCGGGCGGGGGAGGTGGATGCGGAACCACCACCCGCTCGCGCCGGAGTTGCACTCCGGTGCGGCGTGGAAAATGAACCGCTCCCTCACGGTCGCGGCTCGGTTGGGTCGCGGACGAGGGCCGGGATGGCTTTGCTCTCCCCGAAAAAAGCCTTGACAAAGCCCCTAGCGCGCGCCTACCATAACAGCGGATTGGAAGTCCTGATCCAGCACATCCAGTAGGGATTCTCTCCAAAAGCCGGTTGTACCCCTTTTCCTGTCGTTATCCGCGATTTTCCGGTTGAGACACGAAATCTGGTCGAAAAGGGGATAGGCGAAGGAAGCGGAATATTCTCCGCCGGAAGGCTCCGGCGGGCTTGAGGGACAGAGACCTCCCTGGGCGTTGGGCCCCCGATTGTTCCGTCCGATCCGTTGAGCGCATTGAGTTGAAACCCTTGGGTTTCCCGAGAAAACAACCCAAATCCTGAAAGAACTCATGCCGGCGGCGAAATTGGCCCGGAAACCGGCACTCCCGATTCAGTGTTGATGGTTCCATGAGCACGGCAACTCTACTTGAACAAGAATCAACAGCAGCTCCACCCCGGGGCAAGGCGCAAACCGCGCCTCTCCTGCTGCTCGTGGATGGGACCGCCTTGGCCTACCAATCGTTCTTTGCCCTCCAGAACCTCCGTAACCCCGCGGGGCAACCCACGGGCGCGGTGTTCGGTTTTTACCAGACCATCCAGAGCTTGCGCGAGGAGTACAGACCGGAGTTCCTGGCGGTGGTGATGGACCCTGGGACCCCGGTTGAGCGAACCGAAGCGTTCGCGGACTACAAGGCGGGACGCGCGCCCACCCCCACGGACTTGCTGGAGCAGCTCCCCATGATCGAGGAGCTGATGACCACCCTTGGGGTCAGCGTCCTTTCCCGGGAAGGGATCGAGGCGGATGACATTCTCGCGGTCATCGCTCGTGAGGCCGCTGGCAAGGGGATGGAGGTCTTCATCCATTCCCCGGACAAGGACATGCTCCAGGTGGTCGAGGATCGGATCCGGGTCATCCGACGTCACGGCAACAACACCAAGATTTACGACGCGGAGGCGGTGCGCGAGCGTTACGGTTGCCCGCCGGAGCTCTTCCCCGATCTCTTGGGGTTGATGGGGGACAGCGTGGACAACATTCCGGGAGTTCCCGGTATCGGGGAGAAAACCGCGGCGGCGCTGCTCGCGGAGCACGGCAGCCTGAACAAGGTTCTTGAAAGCGCGGACAAGATTAAGAAACCGAAGCTGCGTGAAAGCCTCCTTGCCCACCGAGAGCAGGCCCTGCTTTCGCGTGACCTTGCCACATTGAATACCAACCTCGACTTGGAGGTCCAAGTGGAGGACTTGAGGCCGGTGGAGCCGGATTGGGCCAACGCCGCGCGGCTATTTCGCCAGTTCGGGTTTCGTCGAGCCACGCTAGAGGCGGAGGAGAGGCTGCTTCAGACGGGCCGCACGCCAAGCGGGGACGAGATCTCCAGTCAGGCGGCGATGCCCTTCCTCGCGGAAGAGACGTCCGAGGCGAGATCTTCACCAACCACCGACTACCGCTTGGTCAGTGGGCAAAGGGAACTCGAGGAGCTCGCAACCCTCTTGAGGAGCGAGCACCCCTTCGGGCTGGACACCGAAACCACCGGGGTGGACCCGCACTCGGCGGGCTTGGTGGGGATCTGCATCGGGCTGACCCGGGGAAGGGGCTGGTATCTTCCCATCGCGCACCGGGAGGGAGCCAACCTGGACTTGGCGCTGGTCCGGGAAATCCTCGGTCCGATCCTGGCCGACCGGGAGGTGGGAAAGATCGGGCACCATCTCAAGTATGACGCCCGAATCCTGGAGCGCCATGGCCTTCCGGTGAAGGGTTGGGTGGGAGACACGATGGTTCTCGCGCACCTGCTGCACACGCGCATGGAGTCGCTCAAGCTGGATGACCTGGCCATGTCGATCATCGGTAGGCGGATGATCCCTATCGGCGATCTGATCGGCGAGAAAAAGGGCGAGCAGATCACGATGGACTTGGTGTCGTCCGAGCGAGTGGGGGTTTACGGGGCCGAGGACGCCGAGGTGACCGTGGCCCTCCACAATGCCCTCGCGCCGGAACTTGACGCGCAGGGGGTAAAGGACTGGTACCGGAACGCGGAGCTGCCCCTGGCTGAAATCCTGATGCGGATGGAGGCGAAGGGAGTCAAGATCGATCCGAAGGTGCTCAAGGTTCAGGCCGGCGAAGTCGAAAAGATCATTGAGGGTTTGAGGGCCGAGGTCTTCTCCATCGCGGGACGGGAGTTTAATCCCAATTCCACTCAGCAACTGGCCAAGATCCTGTTCGACGAGCGTGGGGTCCCCGCCGGGAAGAACCGCTCCACCCGGCAGGAGGTCCTTGAGGACCTTGCCCGCGCGGGCGAACCGCTGGCTGAGAAGATCATTGAGTTTCGACAGGCCGCCAAACTGAAGGGGACCTATCTGGATGCGCTTCCGCAGTTGATCGATCCCTGCGATGGTCGCGTTCACACCTCCTATAACAGCACTGTGGCCAATACGGGGAGGATTTCGAGCAGCAGCCCGAACTTACAGAACATCCCGATCCGAACCGACTTGGGCCGGCGGGTGCGCGAGGCGTTTATCGCCGAGGAGGGCCATGTGTTCGTGGCCGCGGATTATTCGCAGATCGAACTCCGGGTGTTGGCGCATTTCTCCCGCGACCCCGGTTTCATCCAGGCGTTCAACGAGGGCCAAGACATCCACGCCTTCACCGCCTCGCAGGTTTTCGATGTTCCGATCGGCGAGGTTACCAAGGACATGCGCCGCAAGGCCAAGGAGATCAATTTCGGATTGAACTACGGGATGAGTTCCTTCGGGCTGGCTTCGCGCCTCGGGATCGGTCGCTCCGAGGCGAAGGTTTTCATGGACCGTTATTTCGCGCGTTACCCAAGCATCCGTCGATACTTCGACTCCCTGCTTGAGGCGGCGGAGCGGGATGGGTATGTGACCACATTGGTGGGAAGACGAATCGAGGTTCAGAGGCCGCGAAGCGGGACCGGCGCGGAGGCGCGCGTGGCCCTCAACGCCCCCATTCAGGGGTCCGCCGCCGACATCCTTAAGAAGGCGATGGTGGACCTTGGAAGCGAGCTTGAGGCGCGACAGCTCCGAGCCGCGATGGTCCTCACCGTTCATGATGAAATCATCCTCGAGACTCCGGAGGCGGAGGTGGAAGAGGTTCGTGAACTCCTTCCTCGCGTGATGACGAGCGCGGTTCCCCTCTCGGTTCCGGTTGAGGTGGACGTCCGGGTCGGAAAGTCCTGGGCGGCCCTCGGTTGAAAGCGAGCGAGCATGCCGGTCCATTCCCCCTCAATCGGCCTCGCGGGGACCGTTGGGAGCGGGAAGAGCCTCGCGGTGGAGATTCTGCGCGAGCTCGGCGCGGTGGCGATCTGGGCGGACCGGATCGGGCACGCGCTGCTCCTCGAGGCGGAGGTTCAAGCCGAGGTGACGGCGCTGCTCGGGGATTCGGTTCTCGCCCCGGGAGGCGGCTTGGATCGAAAGCGGATCGGGGAGGTTGTGTTTTCCGCCCCCGCGAGGCGCGAGGGGTACGACAAGATCATCCACCCCCGCCTGCTCGCCAGGCTCCGCGAGAACCTGGAGGCTCTCGCGGACGAACAGCGGGTCGTGGTGGTGGAAGCCGCCTTGATCCCCGAATGGGGCATCGAGGACTGGTTTGACGAGGTTTGGTGCATACGGTGTTCCGACGCCAGGGCGCTTGCGCGTTGGAAGCGGGACCCGGAGTTATATTGGAAGATTCGCAAAGCGCAATTCGCGCCGGAAAGGAAATCGGCGAAAGCCACGAGGGTTATCGAAAATGAGAGGTCGCAGGAAGAATTTCGACGACGAATCGAGATCGAATTCGAGCAGTTTCAGCGAGGGCACGGCGGTTGAGAACGGGAGCGGCGAGGAGGAAACCCGTCACCACGGGCGCCCCCCGCGGCGGCATCAACCCGACAACGGAGCCGCGCCCTCGACCTCTGAGACGATCGAGATCGAGGAACTCAAACACAAGTCCATCTCCGAGCTGATGGAGCTGGGGGAGCGTCTCGGAATCGAGCGCTTCTCCGGACTGCGCAAGTCGGAGATGATCTACAAGATCCTCCAGAATCAGGCGGAAACCGCGGGGATTCTGCTGGGCGAGGGGGTCCTTGAGGTCCTGCCGGATGGCTTCGGGTTCCTCCGAAGCGCCGACTACAATTACCTTCCGGGGCCGGACGACATTTATGTGTCCCCTTCCCAGATTCGGCGCTTTGACCTGCGAAAGGGCGACACGGTCACCGGCGAGATTCGCCGCCCGAAGGAGGGCGAACGTTACTTCGCCCTGCTCAAAGTCCGGGCCATCAATCACGAGTCGGTCGAGGTCGCCCGAACCCGCCCTCTCTTTGAGAACCTGACTCCACTGCATCCGGACGCGCGCTACAAGCTGGAGCATGACCCGCACCGGATCTCCTCGCGACTGGTGGATCTGATCTGCCCGATCGGAAAGGGTCAGCGCGGGTTGGTGGTTTCGCCCCCAAAGGCCGGAAAAACCATGCTCCTCAAGGAGCTTGCCACCGCGCTGACCACCAACTACCCGAACATCACCTTGATCGTGCTGCTCATCGACGAGCGCCCGGAGGAGGTGACCGACATGGAGCGGAGCGTGAAGGGCGAGGTGGTCAGCTCCACCTTCGACGAACCCCCCGAGCGTCACGTGCAAGTGGCCGAGATGGTGATCGAGAAAGCCAAGCGCATGACCGAGATGGGGCGGGATGTGGTCATCATGCTGGACAGCATCACCCGTCTCGCGCGCGCGCACAACCAAGTCGTTCCCCACAGCGGCAAGATTCTCACGGGTGGCGTGGACAGCGCCGCCCTCCAGCGCCCCAAGCGCTTTTTCGGCGCCGCGCGCAACATCGAGGAGGGCGGGAGTCTGACAATCATCGCCACCGCCCTGATCGACACAGGCAGCCGCATGGATGAGGTGATCTATGAGGAGTTCAAAGGGACCGGCAACATGGAGCTTCACCTGGACCGCAAGATCTCCGAGCGTCGCATCTATCCGGCCATCGACATCAGCCGCTCCAGCACGCGCAAGGAGGAGCTGCTTCAGGAGCAGGATGAGCTGGAGCGCATCTGGCTGCTCCGCAAGGTGATCGCCGATATGCCGCCGGGAGAGGTGATGGAGAAGATCACAAACCACATGAAGAAGACGCGCGACAATCAGGAGTTCCTGGCAACGCTGAACGAGGCGACGTAAGCTTAAGATGGACGCCGTCTAGCCGTCCCATTCGCTTATTTTCCTCGGCTGCTCAAGGCGCCCCCCCGATGAGCGGCGCAAGTTCTCCATGACAGGTGGCGGCGGGGGAATCCATTGGGACGATCCGGATGAAGATATCTCGGTGGAGGGGCTGCTGTTGGGCATTGGGGATCGCTCCAAGCGGTAACGAAGCGGTTCATCCACCCCTGAAAACAACCGTGTCCCCGGCAATGTGTCACTCCCTGCTCACGGGTTCGTCCCCCAGATGTCCATATCCCTCGGCAGAGTGCGTCCCGGCATGCAGGCCAGGTGAACCACCAGCGCGGCCAGGTCGGCGGCGTGGAGGTGGAGCCCCTTGCCGTGTTTCGGGCCCTGATCCGGTCCGGTGTCGACACTGCTCGGGTTGAGCACCATCACTCGGATATTATGCCGGCGGACTTCATAGAGTAGCGCCTGCGAGAAACCCTGAAGCCCGAACTTGCTGGCGTTGTAGGCCGAGGTTCCCGGGTCCCCTTTCTTTCCGCTCATGGAGCTGATCATGAAGATGTCGCCTCGGCCTCGCGCGATCATCCCGGGGAGAAAGGCTCGTGTGGTGAGAAAAACCCCCGTGAGATTGGTTTCGATAACCTCGTTCCAGGCTTCGAGGGTCATGTCCGCCACGGGGGAGCCGCGATACAGCCCCGCGTTGTTGACCAGGATGTCGGGGGGTCCATGGCTCGTGAGAACCGATTGGGCCATGGCGTCGATCCGCCCGGCGTCCCGTTGGTCGCAGGGGATGGGAACACAGTTCGTTCCAATTTCCTTGGCAGCCGCCTCCAGGGTCTGGGGATGTCGGCCGGTGATGACTACCTTGCATCCCGCCGAATGGAGGGCGGCGGCGATATGCCTCCCGATTCCCCGACTCCCACCGGTCACCAACGCGAGTTTGTCCATGAGCATCTCGTGCATTGCCTCAATCCTCCAATCGCCTCAACGGACATGGAGAAACTGGAAACCCCACTGTCTGTTCAAGTAGGATAGTCTCCAAACTCTTCAAAAGGAGCATGGGCCATGATTGACCCGGAAAGACTGTTGGGTGGGCTGCTGACCACCGGGTTGGAGAAGGGCTTCAAGAAGGGGGCGAAGTCAGCCAAGAAGCTGATGAAGGGGCAAGGGGTCTTGGGCGGACTCGCCCACCCGCAAAAGGCGGCCATCGGCATGGGGCTTCTGGGCCTTGCCTTCGCGGCTTACGAGCACTTCCAGCAGAATCGAGGGTCGGGAGCCGGTCCGGTATCGGACCAGGGATCCACGGCGTATGCGGGTCCACCGCCCCCGCCCCCCTCCACTCCGCCTCCGCCTCCTCCCCAGGGCCCCATGCCGCAAGGAGGCCCGCCCGACAACCGCGCGTCGGCAGCGATGCTGTTGGTTCGCGCGATGATTGCGGCCGCCAACGCCGACCATGACATTTCAGCGGAGGAGCGCCAGGCCATCCTGGGACGGGCAAGGGAATGCGGACTCACCGAGGAGGAGCTCGGGGCGATCCATGCGGAGCTGGACCATCCTTTGAGCATGGCTGAAATCGCGTCGCGGGCCACCACCCCGGAGCTTGCGGAACAGGTTTACGCGGTCTCCCTGGTGGCGATTGAGGTGGACAGCGAGGCCGAGAGGAACTACCTCAAGGCGCTGGCGAAACGATTGGGCTTGAGCGAAGAGAGGGTGGGGAGATGGGAGAGGCAATTCGCCCCTTAATCCCACTGAGCCTGTTCACACCAAGAAGTCTTGCGCGTGTTCGAGGGATTCCAGCGCCTTGAGGCATGCATCCAGGCTCGGGGAGCGTTCGCGGGCTCGCCTCGGATCCCATGATTCTTGGGCGAACAGCGATAGCTCCGAGGAATACAACTTCCCCACTTGGGCGCTTGATCCCCCAGCGGGCGCAAGCGCCTCCGCGACCCCCCGCTTCTTTGATTTCCGCGCAAGTTCCACAAGGAACCTCTTCGGATCGGCGATTCCCTCAGGATCACCGGGGATCTCGCGGATGGGAATGGCCAAGAACCGGGCGGCGCCTTCTCGATCCGCAAGCAGCCAGCTCTCCACCTCGCGCACGGCGAGTCGAAGGATCATGTTTGGGTGTCGGTCCGGAAGCCACGACTGGACCACTTGCGGTGGGCAGGCCATGCCGGTGTCCATGAAGTCCACCAATGCCAGATAGACACCCCCCCTTGCCGCTCGGTTGAATGCGGCAAGTCGCTTCCGGATGTACCCAATTCCTTGTTTTCCCAGGCTCGAGCCCACCTGATGTCCTGATAATTCCACCAAGCGGGCGGCCACTGTTTCATCCACATACCCTTCCACCAAGAGGTTGATGGTTTTCATCAATCGAAAAGGAAGAGCATTTGCTGAGCGTTTGAGGGAGCCGATCGAGGAAATACCGCTTCGGCCACGGTCAAACCGCTGTCGAGCTGCAGGCGAACCGCCTCCTCGCGGGAGCACGGGACAATCCTAGTGCCCTGCGGATCCGACTGGAACCGAAGAACCTCCTCCGCTCCGATACCAGGATCGGCGAGCATTTCCTTGGAGTGAGTGCTGATCGCAATCTGCCTCCTGACCTTCCGGTGCCGATTCACGCGCTCGATAAGCTGTGGGAGCAGGCGAACAATCTCGGAATGGAGCGAGAGCTCGGGTTCCTCCATGAGCAGCAACCCATCCCCTTCAAACAGGGACCAGAGGAGTCCAAAGAGTCGAAGAGTCCCATCGGAGAGCTGGCCTTCGTTCTGTTTTGCGGCATAAGGTCGCCAATTCTTGAAGTTGCCGACCAAGTGCGGGATGCCGGTGTCTTCATCCCTCCCGACATCAAGCGATTCGAGTTGGGGGGTCGCCACCTTCAATGCGCCGACAATCTTCTTGAGGCGTGATTTCTTGGTCCTTTCCGGCGTGGTCGCGACTGTCTGGAGAAAATCCCTCCCGAACGGATCGTCACGGATCACGCTGGGCGAAAAGCTGTTTGGATCCCGGATCAACTGTGGGAGAAGGTGCCGGTAGCTGATCCTGCGGAAAAAATTTGCGATCTCCCTAAACGGCTGGTTGGCCAGAGTTTGCTCGAGCGCGGTCTCAGTCAGCCGAACACTGTCTCGGGTATCATCCTTGTCAGGTCTCTGAAGGATGGTCTGTCCGTCCCGCACGACAACCTCTTTCCGAATGGTGGGGACTTTTTGCTTGTCTTGGTTAAATGTCAGGTGATATGTCCAACGGGGACTGTCATCTCCCTCCTCTGTCAAATCCGCCTCAATGGATATATCCGAGTATCTTCTGGCGGACAGACAGCGGATTGCGGAAACACCTCCCCTGTATCGATCCACCGCTTGAGCGAGTCCACCGCCACGGACGGCGCAGATGTCCCGCAAAAACTTGAAAACATCCAGGAAGTTGGACTTTCCGGACGCGTTGGGACCGATGAGAAATGTCCGATGGGTGAGGTGGACATCAACAGCGGGGAAGTTCTTCCAATTCTGGACCTTAATTCGGCTGATATACATGGTTCACCTTCACGGGGATTCTAGGCGACGAGTCGGATCAATTCCACCGTTGCATGGAATAATACCGTTTGGTGGCACGGGAGAGGGATTCAGTTTTCCCCCTTGAGCTCCCGCAATTGGGCGCCCACCTCCGAATTCTTGTAGAAGGGGTCAAGGGGGAAGCAGCCGGAGATGAGGCCCTTGCGGGGGGCGGTGGTGCAATCGCTGAAGGTCCGACACAGCCGCTTGCGATCCAACTCGCCTTTCACCAGAGAGTCGTAAGCGATGTCGGGATAAACCAAAGCCATCCGTCCGATCCCCACAAAGTCCATCCAGCCTTCTCGAACAACCGCTTGCCCCACGAGGGGAAGGAACTCCTGGAGGTAAGTGAATCCGGTCCCGACCACCAGGGCTTCCGGGAAAGCCTGCTTGGCGCGTCGAGCGGCATCGAGCAGACGGCCCACCCCCACGAGTGGGTCCTCCGGGGGTTGATAACCATCCGAGGGAGGAAACAGCGCGGGACGCTGGATGTGTGGATTGTAGTAAGGCGAGCCGCAGGTGACATTGACGAGCCGGATGCCAAGTTCGCGGAGCACGGCGAGGAATTCCAGGCTCTCCGTGAAATCGGGGTGCGTGGGGTTGTCGGCGCGAACTCCAAAACCAAAACGGTAAGGCCCCTCGCTCGGTTCGGGAATTCCCTCGCCCATTTGACTCGCGGTTGTGGTCGACGGATCGGGCCGAAAGGGGACAAAATCGAACAAGCTCACTCGAACTCCAATTTCAAGACCGGGAACCTCGGACCGAATCCCCGCGACCAGATTCCTGAGAAAACGGGTCCGATTCTCCAGGCTCCCTCCATACCGCCCCGGACGGGTGTGAGCGCTGAGAAACTCATGCCCCAGGTAGCCGTGGCAGTGTTTCAAATCCACGAAATCGAAACCGACCTTGGCCACCTTCTTCGCGGCCTGGATGAAGTCCTCAATCAAACGGTCGATATCGTCATCCGTGAGGAGCGTTGAGTCGTCTTCGATCCCCACGCGACGGTCGAGGATCGGATGCCGGTAAAGGATCCGGGGTTCGGGCAGGACCTTCCGGTTCGGGCGGCAGTATCTTCCGGAATGCGTGAGCTGCAGTCCAATATAAAGCCCGTTGCATGAACCGGTCTTTTCCCTGTGCGCCGCCTTGAGTTCGCCGAGAAGCCGCTCGAAACCCGGAAGGTTTTCCTCGTTGATGAGGAGTTGGTTGGGGTTGGCGCGGCCATCATGACGGACCGCCACCGCTTCCCCGCCCCAGATCAGCTTGGCGCCGCTTTCGCCGAATCGTCGCCAGCGACGAAGGGTGTAGTCGGACGGAAGACCCTCGGAGGTGCCATCCCAACCCTCCATCGGTTGGATGGCCCAGCGGTTTTCGATGGTTCGTTCACCATGTCGGGCTGGACGGGAGAGGGGAGATTCAGGGGCGGTCAGGATCGCGTCATCACACGGCAGATCGACCCCCAGTTCCGCGAGACGGTTTCGAAACTGGGTGGCGGTCTTGAACGTGGAGACCCTCGGATAAGCCACCGCTAGCGACCATCCTGAAATGCCCCGAAGACGCTTGGGGCGCGGAGAATGGTTTCATCGCGATTGGGGCCGACCGAAATCAGCACGACCCGCGCGCCGGAGATATCCTCAATTCTCCGGATGTACCCTTGGGCCTGGCTTGGAAGATCCTCCCAGCGTTTGACCTTGGAGATATCGACCTTCCACCCCGGCAACTCCTCGTAGACCACCTCAACCTCCGACAGAACGGTCAGGTCCTCGGGGGCAATCTCGGTGACCTCGCCGCCGATCCTGTATTTCACCGCGATGGGAATGGAGTCGAACTCGGAAAGGACATCCAGGCGGGTGACCGCGAGACAGGAAGCTCCATTGACCATCACGGTCCGCTTCACCAGCGGGCCATCGAACCAGCCGCATCGTCGAGGACGGCCCGTGGTGGCGCCGAACTCGCCGGCGGGTCCGGCGTTGCGTATCCGGTCGGCGGCCTCGCCCTCGAGCTCGGTTGGGAAAGGACCCGCGCCAACACGAGTCGTGTAAGCCTTGACAATGCCGAGGCAACCATTGATGCGCTGAGGCGGGAATCCGGCGCCCGTGCAAGCTCCGCCTGTCCCGGTGTTGCTGGAGGTGACATACGGGAACGTGCCCGCATCCACATCCAGCAGCGCCCCCTGCGCGCCCTCGAACAGGATCTTGCGCCCGAGGTCCGAGGCTTCCGAAAGGAATTTCGGGACATCGGCGAGGAACGGCTCAATTCGCTTGCCGTGCTCCCGATAAGGCTCATAGATCTCCTCGAACGGAATCGCCGGCTCCTTGTAGAAGGAGGTCAGAAAATCGTTGATGTAGCCCAGGTGCTCCCGTAAGCGAGCCTCGAAGCGAGCGGGAGTCGCGAGGTCTCCGAGTCGGATTCCCACGCGGTCGATCTTGTCGCGGTAGGCCGGACCGATCCCGCGAGAGGTCGTGCCGATGGCGGAGCTCCCGCGGCGCTTCTCAAGGAGCGTGTCGATCCGGATGTGGTACGGAAATATCGCGTGACAATTGCGGCTGATCTTCAAGTTGCCGGGATGGAGCTCAATCCCCTTGGCGCGGCACTCCTCGATTTCCGAGAGGAGCACGCGCGGATCGACAACCACCCCGGAACCGATTGCGCACGTTTTTCGGCGAATGACTCCGGTGGGGAGGAGGTGCAGGATGTGCTTGATCCCTTCCACCCAAACCGTGTGTCCGGCGTTGTTTCCGCCCTGATGGCGGACCACGACATCGGACTCCTCGGCGACAAAGTCGACCACCTTGCCCTTGCCTTCATCGCCCCATTGAATGCCCACCACCACAATTGCCGGCATGATTGTTCCATTCGATTGGCTTTATGCCCAAACGGGCCAAACCTTGGAAATATACCCCCTTCCCTTAGGGGCGTCCAGAGGTTGCAGGCCAACCTTCAAGCATGGCGACTCCGGGTCCGGCCATCGCGGGAGCGGGCCAACGGATGCGCTCTGGGATGCGGAAGGACCGGAATCCAGGGAAAAAACACAATCTCGCGCCCAGGCGGTTTTCCGATTACCATGGGTGCAGGATCGATCCGATGCCGGCCGGTGACTTTTACTTCGCGATTAACGCCACCTTTCGATTCCTCCTTGAACGCTTCGGCGAGGAGGCGCTTGTGGAGTATTGGCGCGCGATGGGCAAGGATTACTTCGCGCCGCTCTCCCAGAGGTTTCGTGAAGGGGGCCTGGCGGAGGTGGAGCGGTATTGGCGCGATTTCTTCAAGGCCGAGCCGGGTGGCCTGGTTGAGGTTCGGCAAGAGGGAGATCGGGTGGAGATCGAGGTTCACGAGTGCCCCGCCATCGGATGGTTGCGCGCGGCCGGACGAGAGGTTGTCCCCTGTTATTGCCTGCACTGTCACCATGTGAATCGCGCCATCGCCGAGGACTCCGGATTCACCTTTGCCTTGCAGGGAGGCGGCGGTAGCTGCCATCAGACCTTCCGGCAAAGCGCGGAGAGGCGAGCATGATCGGCGTTCAGGATTTCTGCGGCCATTACGATTGGACTTTTGAATACATCCGAAGGCAGCACGGGGAGGAGGCGCTGCGACAATACTGGACACAGGCCATCGCTTTCGATTCTCAATCGCATGCCGCGCAGCTCATTTCCAACAAAGGGTTTGATGGGATGGAAGAGTATTGGGGTCACACGCTGACAGCCGAGGAGGCGGGTTACGCCATCACGCGAACCGACAAAGTCTTCCGAATCGACATGCATGAGTGCCCCTCAAAGGGGTTCCTGCTCAAACACAATCTGTGCGCTCATTCGGATTACTGCGAACACTGCATGGGCTGGATCGGACCGGTGGCGGAGAAGGCCGGGTTCACCATCGATCACGAGCACAACCATTTTGGGAAGTGCTGGTGGGAGCTGCGTAGCGAAGGGTCCGATGCAACCCCCGATGAGGCGCGAGAGAAGGCGGGCAAGTTGAACGTGGAGCTGGACCCGGAATGGATTCAAGGGGAGCACCATCGATTCTGCTGCTCGAAACGAGTCCCCACCGACGGTTGATTTGGAAGGTCGATCGACCAGGTCCATTTCCCCCTAAGGCCAACCGGCGCGCGCGCGGACCGCAACCCAACGGAGAGGCAACCGAGCCGCGACCGTGAGAGAGCCGCCCCGACACTGCCCCCTAGGCGCGGTTCAAGAACGAGGAACGACGAAGGGCCGGGCACCAGTTTTCTCCCGCGCCAGAACATGGGGTGTTGTCCCCCAACAATGGGCTGTCTACTATGATCGCTCAATGATTGGAGGGGGCGCCTTTGGCGACACGCGTTGCGCTGGCGGGGTATGGCTACTGGGGTCCGAATCTGGCGAGGAACATCGGCCAGGTCGAGCGGGCCGAGCTCGCCGGAATCTTTGATCCCGATCCGGGGAAACGCGAACTGGCCGCCAAGCGCCATCCCGGAACCGCGGTCCTTTCCTCGTGGGAGGAGACTCTCGATTCCCAGCGCTTTGACGCCCTTGTCATTGCCGCTCCCGCCGAAACTCACGCCCGGTTGGCCGAGGAAGCGCTCCAGGCCGGACTGGATATCCTGGTCGAAAAGCCCCTCGCCCTCTCCGTCGAGGATGCCTTTCGGCTCACCCTTCTCGCCGACGATCTGGAGCGGGTTCTCATGGTCGGCCACACCTACGAATACAACCCGGCGGTCGAGAAGATCCGAGTCCTACTGGAGACCGGGACGCTCGGCGCCGTGTTTTACGGCTATACCCAACGTCTCAACCTGGGGCGAATCCGGGATGACATTGACGCCTGGTGGAACCTGGCCCCTCACGACATCTCGATCTTCAATTTCCTTTTTCAGGCCTCTCCGATTCGAGTGTGGGGTCAAGGCTCGCATCACCTCAACCCGGCGCTGGCGGATGTGGTCTTCGCCACGCTCGAGTATCCCGGCAACATCCTGGCCCATATCCATGTCAGTTGGCTTGATCCCAGCAAGGAGCGAAAGATGACCCTGGTTGGGGCCGAGAAGATGGTTGTGTTCGACGACATGGACGCCGATGCCCGCCTTCGGATTTACGACAAGAAAGCGATTCCGTCGGAATCCCCCGATCAGTACGGCCTCTATCACACCAAACTCCATGCCGGAGACATCCTGATTCCTCAGCTCCCCATGACCGAACCGCTTTTCGCGGAATGCAGGCACTTTGTCCATTGTGTGGAAACCCGCGAGAGACCGAGAAGCGATGGGCGCGGCGGGGTTCGCGTTGTGCAGGCGCTGGAGGCGGTCTCTCGCTCCATCGCAAACGGCGGCGGTCCGGTGGAACTGGAATCGCTCCCCTTTCCGGCCGCCGGTCTCCGCGACCTGCGATGACCCCCTTCCTCGCGCTTTCCCTTTCGCCGGATTTCCAGGGGTCCGAGCAATCCGCTCGACTGCTCGGGCGCGTCCCACGGTCGTTCAAACGTCTCGGTTTTGATCTGGTTCACCAGTTTTCCCTCGGACCCACCATGCTTCTTTATATGGCCGCGCCAAGAGACGGACAGCTCCACCAAACACACGAAAAAAACTTCTGCCTGCTCGCCACCGGACCGTCCTTGAACATTGACTCCGGGGCGCGCGCGGATGCCGCCGCGCTCCTGAGTTTGTGGAGTTCAGAGGGCAGGCGCGCCTTGGATCGAATCGCTCCCCCCTTCGGCGGCTGTATCGGCTCGCGCCAGACCGAAAGCATCAATCTGCTGACCGACTCATGCGGCCTCGCACACCTTTACCTTTGGGAGGGTGAATCCTATTCAGCCGCCTCTTCCTCCTGCCTCCTCCTCGCCCATTTCGTGAACGCCGAACTCGACACCCAATCGTTGGGCATCCACGGAAGAGTCGGGAACTATCTCGGTGAAGGAACGCCATTCCTGGGTATTCGTAAACTTGAACGGAGAAGGACCTGTCGCTTGCAGGCCGGAAAGATGCTTTTCGAGCAGGATTCCTTGGATCGGGCGCCCCGTGAGCAGGACTCGACTCGTGAACGGCTGATTGAGGAAGGGGTTGCTGTCCTGACCCGTTCGGTTCAAGCCTGCCTGAAAGCCTATTCGGATGTCTCTCTGGAGCTTTCCGGGGGTCTCGACAGCCGCCTGATCCTGGCCGCGATCCCTCCTGATCTCCGAAGAGGGCGGCGCGCCTTTACCTTGGGTGTCCCGGATAGTCCCGATGTGGCCATCGCCAAACGCCTCGCCCGAGAACAGCGGCTCAACCATGAGGTTATCGATCTGTCCCCGCTGGCCGATCTGTCCCCTGAAGAGACGTTGACGCTGATTCGGTCCTCCTCTCTTGCCTCAGACCATTGCGCCAACCCGTTTTCACGGGGAGTCTTGGATTGGGTTAATGCGCGGATCGAACGAGTTCCTCGGTTCTCCGGCCAGAATGGAGAGTTTGCCCGCGGTTTCTATTACGCCGGGCAGCCGGATGCCCCAAGTGTCACCAAGGAGCTGGTGGAATCGCTCGCGCGCTGGCGAATCTGTGTGAACCAAGCCGTGGACCTTGCGGTGTTCCGAGAGCCGGAGAGGAGCCATGTGACCGAGGATGTGCTGTCCCAGCTCAAGCGCATGCTTGGATCCTATGGCGCCCCCTGGCTGGACAGTACAGACGAATTCTACCTGGAGGGACGAATGCAGCGCTGGGTGGGACTGGATTACTCCTCGGCCTGCCCTCCACGGAACATTCAGGCGCCATTCTTTCATCCGGGCTTTATCACCTGGGCGCGCTCGGTTCCCCCGGCGCTCAAAGGTGGGGGGAAGATCGCCTCGGAAGTGATCGCTCGACTGGATCCGGGTTTGGCGAGGATTCCGCTGGACACCGGCTTCTCCCCGCACGACCTTCTTGCGCGCGCCCCTTGGGTCCGCGCGCGCAAACAAGTGGAGTTCCTTCGCAAAGGGGCTCGCAAGATTTGGCAGCGTGCAACCGGCCTTGGTCGCGCTCCGGTTGGAGCCGAAACCCTTTTCGACAATCTGCTCCGGGGAGGCGGAGGGTTTGGGGACCTGATTCCGCGCTTGGCGCGGCTGGACTGGATCAATCCCCAATGGTTGGACTCAGTGCGCGCGGGGAGGCGTCGCCCCGACTGGGTCACCGCCGGGTTCCTGCTTAACCTGGAATGGATTCTCGAATTCAGGGAAGATGCAAGCGGGGATTGATGTTCATCCGCGTTCACCGAGCAAGCCTGGGATTGTTCCACCGTGACCCTATTCCGCTCGACCTTTGAGGCCGACGAGGACCACTCGCCTGTTTCCACCTTCGGGGCGGGGTTCCTCACCTTTCTCCTGGGTCTCGGGTTTCTGGGGATTTCGGCTCTCGCGTTCCAGGGTGTGGCGGAAACCCTTCTCGGCCATGCCCTCGAACCCGGGGAGGCCTTTCAGCTCTTGCTGATCCGCTGGGGGCTTCTTTGGTTCGGGGTCTGTTTCCTTTCATGGGGGCTTTACGAACTTGTTTCGGGGAAACCGGGGCCGAGGGTCCTGGTCTCTTTGATTGCGGTCCTCCCGGTCCTGGCCCCCTTCGGGTTCCTCGGTTACGGCTGGGATCCGGACGCATGGTCCGTGGCGTTCACCGGGCAGAGGATCGCCGACACGGGTCGGTACTGGATGAGTCGACCGCCGGGGTTTCCGCTTTTCGAGCAACTCGCCTCGATCTTGGTTCCCTGGGGCGGGTGGGCGTTCCTGTTCGCCGCCAACCTGTGCGCGGGAGTGGCGGCGTGTGGTGTGTGGATGTTCCTTCCGGAGAGCATCCCCGGATTCAAACGGCGTCGGATTGCCGTGGGGGTTCTCCTCCAGCCCCTTTTTCTCCTGGCCTGTGGAACCGGTTTGGACTACATCTGGCAGACCCTCCTGATTTCCGCCTCGGCGGTGCTGCTGGTCCGGTTCCTGGATGATTCGGTGGTCCCCACGCTGTGGTGGGTGGTCGCCGCCGGGGCTTGCGTGGGGTTTGCCGCCGGGTTCCGTCTCTCGAGCCTTGCGGTGCTTCCGATTTGGGTCGCTCTGGTGGTTGCCATTGGGGATGCGGAGGGCCGTCGCGCCGGTCCCGCGATGCTACTTCTGGTCGGGGCCGCGATTCCGTTCCTCCTGGCCGAGGCGCCCGTGCTCGCGAACTATGGGACCTCATCCTTCCGCTTTTATCCGGATCATCCCGACACCAGGGTGGTGATGTATCGGCTCGTCCGGCTGGTGTTCAACCCTCCCACCCTGTTTCTCCTCATCCTTTGCGTCTTCAAACTTCCCGGAAGGTGGTCCGACCTCCGCGATGGCGAGCGTGTTCTCCTCCTCGCGGGAACGGGGGTGATCAGTGTCTTTGGGATCCTATTCGCCATCCTTCCGAGGGAGCCGGGGTATTTGACGCCCGTCATACCCTTCCTGATGGCGTTTCCGGCGTTCCTTGTCCCTCGGATCGCGATCGCCGCTTGCTTTCCGGCGATTGCTTTGTGGGGATTGGTTTCGGTCCCCGTGATTCCATCCCATCCGGCGCAGGCGGTTCGCATGGACCTCCGCCCGGTGGCCGGCCCCTTGGTGGAGGAGCTCCATCAGCGCTTTGTCCAAATGCGCCGCGCGCAAAGGCTGCTCATGGAAATCGCGGCCAAAAAGACAATTCTGATTGTCGGATTCGACTGGGCCACTCTGGCCTGTCTGCGCCCCGACTGGGTGGTCGAGAACGGGGTATTGAGAAACCCCGATGCTCCCGTTGAGTTCCATGACTGGATCGCCCCAGCCGAGTTTGACCGTCTCAAGAACGAGGACGCGCGCTTTCTGGTGGTGGGGAACGCGGCCCGTTTCACGCGGGAGAAGTACGGCTATGACCCCTTGGATAAGGGGGCAAAGCCATGGAAGGAATGAGGAGGTTTCTTCCGAATTTCTTTGTTGACACCCTTTTTTCCAAGGCTCATCATGGAAGAGGGAACAAGGTTCAACCTTCTCACCGATCATTTCCTCAAGGCGGAGGCCCGAGCATGACCGGACGCGGTTTCACTCTCATCGAGCTCCTCATCGTCATCGCCATCATCCTGATCCTTATCGCCATCGCGCTGCCCAATTTCCTGGAAGCCCAGGTCCGCGCCAAGGTGACCAACGCCAACGCCGAGCTGCGAACCCTGGAGACCGCGCTCACCTCCTATTCCACCCAGCGCGGGCGCCTCATGGCGGATGGATGGGAGATGCAGATCATGGGGTTTGACCCCAGCGACGGCTATCCGACCGGGGGTGAAGGGAGCAACGCGATTTACAGGCAGCTCACGACCCCTGTGGCCTATGTCAATCCGATCCCGGTGGATGAATTCCAGGTGGCGGATCGCGCCGCCGACAGCGCCGGGGCGGGCGCGGGCGCGCGCGACCAGCGCTTGGTCCACTACCGCTTCTATTCCACCGGCTGGAAATGCGCCGCGGCGGGCGGAACCCTTTCCGGCAAGAAATGTCTTAACCCGACCCTTTTCAACCCCGAGGTGGAGTTCCTGGGGAACTGGATTTTCCTCTCGCCGGGACCGGACAGCAGCCACAGCTATGGGGAATGGGCCATGGCGCGCGGAGTGGTGAACGGGGGTCATCCACGGACCTACTCCCCCACCAATGGGACTGTGAGCCACGGCGACTTGGTGCGTTGGGGGAAATAGCCCGCACCCCCCATCCGATCCCACGGTCCGGTGGGGGAACTCTATTCCACTCTCCCCCCGGCCCGCCTATCCTTTAGGGTGATGGTTCAACCCGCGCCCAATCGTTTCACCCTGCTTGAGCCCGAGTTCCTTCGCAAGCTCGACCGCCTCTCCCTTGTCGCCCGCAAGTTGGTTACCGGCAAAATGCGCGGCGAACGCCGGAGCCGGAAGAAAGGGATCAGCGTCGATTTCGCCGACTACCGCGCCTATGTCCCGCGCGATGATCTCCGCTTTGTGGACTGGAACATCTTCGGACGGCTCGACCGCCTGTTCCTCAAACTCTATCAGGAGGAGGAGGACTTGAATGTCTACCTCCTGATCGATATCAGCGCCTCGATGGATTTCGGGGAAATCACCAAGTTCGACTATGCTCGCAAACTCGCCGCGGCCTTTGGATACCTTGCCCTGGTCAACCACGACCGCCTGGCGGTGAGCGCCTTCCACGCCGAAGCGGGTAGGTCCCTCGATCCGATCCGCTCCAAGAACCAGGTCTGGAAGCTGTTTCGCTTTCTCGAAGAGCTGGAGTGCGAGGGGCTTACGGACCTCCCAACCCGCTGCAAGGATTTCGTGATCCGAAACCCCCGCCGTGGAATTGTCATCCTGCTCTCTGACTTCATGGATCCTTCGGGGTACGAGACAGCGCTCGCGACCCTCTTGGGGCGCCGTCACGAAATCTTCGCGATCCAAATCCTTTCCCCCGAGGAGATCGATCCGGGTTTCCGTGGGCACCTTCGCCTCTTCGACAGCGAGACCGGAGAGGAGGTCGAAATCACCCTTACCGAATCGCTTCGGTCCGTGTACAGGAGGAAAGTCGCGGCGTATGTCGATTCCCTGCGCTCCCACTGCGCCGCGCGAGGAATCTATCACCTGACCTCCCGAACCGACTTCGAAATCGAAAAGCTGATGCTGGAATACCTTCGTCGAGTGGGGTTTGTGCGCTGATGGAGTGGCTCGGCTCGGCGTTCCTTTCACCCTTGTCGGCCCTCTTCGCCCTCTCGCTTCCGGCGGTCATTGTGCTCTACCTGCTGAAGCTCAAGCGCAAGCCGCTCAAGGTCCCCTCGATCCTACTCTGGCGCCGGAGCCTTGAGGATCTGACCGCGAACTCACCGTTCCAGCGGCTACGGGCCAACCCCCTGCTGTTCCTTCAACTCCTGGTTCTTTTGCTCCTGACCCTCGCGCTCATGCGCCCGGTGCTGCACCTGGAGTCCCCGGCGGGAATCGATTCCTACATTCTCCTTGATTGTTCGGCAAGCATGGGGGCGACGGACCTGTCACCGACACGTCTCGACCACGCCAAGGGTTTGATCCGCGATCAGATTCGCGCGATGGGCGAGGGGGACCGGATGATGCTCGTGACCTTCGCCGAAAACGCCGGAGTGGCCGCGCCGCTCACCGGAGACAAAGGCCTGCTCCTCTCCGCCCTGGAGCGCCTGCGAGTCCGTGAGACCGGGGCGAGCCTTGCCGAGGCGGTGACCATCCTCAAGGCTTCCATCGGCGAAGCGCTGGAGCGGAGCCGCGTGTTCCTCTACTCCGACGGAAACATCCCCGACACGGAGAACCTGCTCCCACCCGCCGTGCAAAGCTCCTTCATCCAAGTGGGTCAGGGCGGCGCAAATCTGGGGATCACTCGTTTCTCGGTGGACTCCGACCCCGATTCCAGCTCCCGTCTCAATGTCTTCGTGGAAGTCACCGTGGATTCCGAAAACCCGGGGAATGCAACGCTTTCTATTGCCTGGGACGGCAATCTCTTGGACGCGCAAACGATCGAGTGGAGCGAGCCCGGTCCGGTGGTTCGACTTTTCAGTGTTCCCAACCTCGATCGCGGCCTCCTCACGGCGACCCTCGACCTGGAGGACCTGCTGGCCTCGGACAACCGCGCGGGCGTTTATCTCGCTCCACCCGAACCGATCCGAGTTCATCTTGTGAGCAACAGCCCCGAGACCCTGGCGAGGGTCTTGAATCTGATACCTGAAACGGTTGTCACTCTCTCGGCTCCTCAGGCTCTCTCCGCCACCGTGGAGGCGGATGTGGTCGTCTTTGACGCGATCTCGCCGCCTGAGATTCCAGCCTCGGCTCGCGGGGCGCTGCTTCTCGGAGGGAGTCTCCCGGAGGGATTCGGGGTGGGAAGCGCCACCGAGGTCAGCCACCCGGCGGTTCTGGACTGGGACCGGAATCACCCGGCCACCCGGGGGGCCGAGTACCGAAACCTTCAAATCGCCAAGGCCAAGGCTCCCAAGCTCCCGGCCGAAGCGGAGGTCCTCATCGAGGCCCGCGAGACCGCGCTGCTCTATGCCCTGGAGAGGGGAGAGCGGCGGTTTCTGGCCACCTCGTTTGCTTACTTCGACTCGAACTGGGCGCGCCTCTACTCCTTCCCCATCACCCTCACCAACGCGATCCGCTGGCTTTCCGGGAAGACACATTCGCTTGCGGTGGCGGAGGTTCGTCGGACCGGCGAGGCGTTGGAGATTCCACCGATGGATGGTGAGGAGAAAGCCTCCTTGACCGGTCCTTCGGGTGAGATCACCGAGGTCCCCTTACGTCCCGGGCAACGCAGCTTTTTCTCGGAAACCCACCTCGCGGGGACCTACACGGCGGATTTCGGCGGGGCGAGCGCCCTGCGCGAGTACTTCAATGTGCTCCGCTCCGAGGAGACCCTTCTTTCCCCTCGCGGGAGCCTCAAGTTCGGCAAGGAGGAAATCCAGGCCAGCCTCGCGCCCCGTCCCCAGAACCGCGAGATTTGGCGTTGGGCGGCTTTCGCCGCGCTCGCTTTTCTCGTTCTGGAGTGGTGGCTCTATACCCATCGGGCGTGGGCGTGATCATGCAAAGCGCTTCCGCCGGAAGGTACCGTTTTCGGTTTCTCACCCTGTCTCTGGCGGCGGCGGTTCTCCTGATTGAGATCCTCGTGCTGGCGCTCTTGGAGGGGAACTTCAAACTCCGGAAGAAGGAGATCACTTACGACCTCAAGAAACCGATCATGGAGATCCTGGAGCGCACCAAACAGATCGACCCCCAGGCGCTCCGGGAAATCCGCGCGCCCGGGGCCCTTGCGGGGGAGGCCACCACTGTTCGTGTCCAGCGCGCATTCCGAGAAGTGATGGCCCTGATCAGCGAGGAGGATTTCCCGGCGGTGGAGCTGGAGATTGCCAACGCCACCGGGGAAATCCTCTACCGCGATTCCCCCGCCAACGCCGAGGTGAAGCGTCGCCACCTGAACACTTGGGAGAACTCGCTTTTCACCCGGGATTTCGAATTCATCACTCGCGGCACCGTCCCTCCATATGAGTTTCGCGTTCATTTCGTGAGTTACCCGGGCATCCCGGAGGTGCGCCAGTTGGTCCTGAGCTATCGTTCATACGCGGTGATCTTCACCCTCTCAAACCTTCTCGTGTCGTTCCTGCTGTACTCGGGCGCGATACGCCCGCTTGCGCGCATTGCCCAGGCTCTGGAGTTCCCTCCAGGAGAGCTGCCCCCGATAGTCCCACGTCCCCGCCACACGGTCGAGCACGCCTACAACACCCTGGCGCGCGCCACGCGCCTCACGAGCGTCAATTTCGGGCTATCCGACCTCGCCGAAAGCCGAGGCGGTCCCGAAGGCATTGTCCAGAGCCGCGAGTTCTGGACCGTGGCGGTTGGGATCATCTTAAGGGGCATGGGGTATCGCTGCGTGGTCTGGCTCCCTCAACCGTCCGAATTGGAGAACTGTCTCCCCATTCTGGCATCGGAATCGGAGAGCCAAACGGCTCCAGCATGGACTGACTTGCAGATGATCGTTTCCGGCGAGGGAGAGGTTCTGTACCAATCGCGGGCGGGAGGGCGGCTCTCCCGCCGAAGGGAGTGGGAGCCTTGCGGAGCTTGGTTTGCGGGCACAGTCCAGTGCCGCGGGCAGGCTCAGGGGATCCTCTTGGCCGAGCCGGAATCCTCCCATCTTTCCCCCGAAATCGACCTCCCCTATTTCCGGGCCACGATCGGACAGATCTCCCTGATCCTGACCCGCACGCTTGAGCGCATGGAGGCTCTCGACCGGGATCGCTATGAGGTCAGCATCGACCTCTCCGCCAGCATGGGACACGACCTGACCAACATTCTCGCGACCGGGAAACTGGAACTCGAAACCCTCCGCGCCGCCTTCCGGCGAGGGATTATCGAGGTCCCCGAGGAGAAGAAAGAGCCGGTCCTTGCGGCATTGGAGGGACTGCGGAAGACCACGGTCCTGCTTCAGGAGGTCGTGAATGTCTATCGCGCCTTCAGCTTCACCCGCGAACCGCGCTTTGAAAAGGTCGAACTGAACGCGCTGGCGTCGGAAGTGATCGACTTGTACCGTCACTCCACTTCCCGCAAGGTGGAATTCGATCTCTCGGATGGAATCGAACCGGTTCGCGCCCAGGCGGATTGCAGGCTTCTCAAACTGGTCTTGTTCAATCTGCTCGCGAACGCCACTCATGCCATTGTGGAGCGTCAGGTCGTGGATCCGGAGCCTCCCGGCAAGGTGGAAATTTCGTGCGCGGAGCAGGAAGGCTGGGCGATTCTGCGCGTGTCGGATAACGGCACCGGATTTCAGAACCGTCTGGGGGAGCGCCTTGAGGGGGTTGAACTCCAACAGATCTTCCAGTTCGATTTCACCACCAAACGCCGTCAGGGCGGCCTGGGACTCGCCTGGGTCAAAAGCATAGTCACGGAGATTCATGGGGGGATGCTGATCCCCTCGAATCGACTGGACGGAACCGGGGCGGTGATGGAGGTCCGGCTCCCGCTTTCCTCGGAGGGCGAATCGACCGACCCTTCCCCGACTCTTTCCATGCTCTCATGAAGGTTCTCATCCGTCTTCCGAATTGGATCGGCGACGCGGTCATGGCGACCCCGGCGATTCGGATCATCCTTTCCAAGTCAGGGCCCGACCGAAGCGCGGTGTGGGGGCCCTCCAAGACCGCCGCGCTGTTCCACTCATATCCGGGAATCGACCGGGTCTTCGAGCCGGATGAGAAGAATGAGCGGGCGCGCCTGGAAGAGATTCGCCGCGAGGAATTCACCCATGTCTGGTTGCTCACCAATTCCCATTCCACGGCCAAGGCCGCGCGCGACCTTGGGATTCCCAATCGAATCGGCTATCGACGCGATTTTCGCGGTCCGTTGCTCACCCGCGCGGTGTGGTGCGGCCCGCGTGTCCGCGCGCTGCACATGCGCGATTTCTATCTCCGATTGCTTCCCCCGGATTGGAGGTCCGGACCTGTCGATGCCCAGCCGCGACTGCACCTTTCGGAGACTGAGCGGGGTTGGGCCGCCGAAAAACTGACCGGCCTGGCGGGAGGCTCCTCGGATCCCATCGTGGGGATCGCCCCAGGGGCGGCCTTCGGCTCGGCCAAACAGTGGGACCCGGAGCGCTTTGAGGAGGTCGCCTCGGCCCTCTCTCGGCGCGGGGTCCACCCAGTCGTGTTGGGAACCGAAGCGGAACGCGAGATCGGCGATCGGATCCTATCGGGGATTGGAGCGGGTGGAGGAGCCAACCTGGCCGGGGAAACCACTCTGCGCGAGCTTATGGCGCTCATTTCCGCATGCCGCGCCCTGCTCACCAACGACAGCGGGCCGATGCACCTTGCGGATGCTCTCGGAACTCCAACGGTCGCGCTCTTCGGGTCCACCGACTCGACCTGGACTGGTCCGACCGATTCTTGTCATCGAGTTCTCCAGGCCGAGGTCGCCTGCAACCCCTGCTTCCTTCGCGACTGTCCCCTCAACCGAGAGTGCATGAAATCCCTCACCGTTCCTCGGGTGCTGGAGGAACTCGGAATCCTCCTTGAAGGGAGCGGATGAAAGAATCAGTTGACCATGGACCGGGGACCCGGATATGTTGATCAATCATTGCCCGACACACCGCGCGAAGGGGGCCCGCAAGGGTGAACCCATCCCCTGACCGGGCGCGAGCCGGGCGAACTCGGAGCTGCCCATGAACCCTACCGCCCAATGGCCGAGCGCCGCGATTCCGCTCATGTATGCCCTGAGCCTGGTCTTCGGACTCAGCCCCGCGCAAGGGGGCGATTTGAACTGGAGCGATGAGGTCATCCTCGAGGCCTCCACCTTTCTCATCACCGCCTTCAACAACGCCCAACCCATGATCCGTTCGAGGGACGAACAGTCGGTCTTTGTGGGGTACGAGACCGACTCGGGCCTTCACGCGGCCGTGATCGAGAATGCGACCCTGGTCCATTCCCAAGCCATCGCCAGCCTCCCCAACGCCGGGGGCCTTACCTTCGAGGACTCCCCCGACGGAACACTTTACGCCGCCTATAGTTCCCCAGCCGGGGTCCATGTCCGCGCCTCCACGGACGCGGGTCGCTCCTTCGGACCTGAAGTCACCATACCCAACGCCGGTTCGCCCGCATCCTCCCCCTCGATGAGCTTCGCGGCGGATGGCGTCGGCTATCTGACTTGGTTTTCCGGCGCCTCGGGAGCGACTTCGGTCCGCTACTCGGTTCGTGACCCGAACGCCGAAACCTGGAGCGCGGGCGTGGACTGCGATCCGGGCTACACCCAATCGGCCTTCCCGTGTGTCTGGGCGCGCGGCGCTTGGCCGCTTTTTGCCTGGAGGACCGATTTCGATTCGAGCGCCTCGGAAAAATGGGTGATCCGATTCGCGGAGCTGAACGGGCCGACGCTCAATGTCTCCTCGCTCACGAGCTCGACCAGTTCGGCCTTTGACCCATCCGTCTGTCGGACCGCCGATGGAACCGTTCTTGTGGGCTTCTTCCTCGGAGGCGGCGAGATTCGCTTCCTCCGGCGACGCCCCGGGGAGGCGGCTTTCGACCCTCCCCAGCCGCTCGGAGACTACGGAAGGTTTCCCCGCGTGGTTCCCAACAACCGAGGAATGGTGGGGGTTTCCTACGAGTACTCAGCGGTTCCAGGGGGACCCCAACAGGATGAAATCAAGGAGGTGGGATTCGCGCTTTCGGAGGGCAATGGAGCCTCCTACACCCTACGCGCGATCCCAGTCGACATGCAGGGAATCCACTATCAGACCTTTTCCCATGTCTGGCTGAGCGACCATTTCGTGGACCTGATCTGGATTGACGGGCGGACACCGGGGATTCGAGCGCTCAAGTGGCGCTCGGCTCAAATCCCCTCCGAGAGTCATGTCTCCAATTGGAGGCTGTATTAGCGCCGCTCAGCCCGATGATTTGGGGGGCCTCTATCGGCCCAGGTAATAGGCCAGCGCGGGAGTGTTCCAGAAACAGTTCAACACATCGTTGAGCGTTCCCTCGACCACGGTCTGTTTCCATGCCGCAAGCGCGGCATTCCGGAATTCCTCATCTCGCGTTAGATCATGGGAGAAAAAGAGGCACGGCGCGATCAGCACATGGTAGCTGCTGTTCTTCTTGAAATGCGGATTGTGGGAGTATCCGAAAATGTCCCCCGGAACCCCGCGCGTTTGATTCTCACAGAGGATGGACTCCGCCAAACCCGCCGCGATTTTCGCCGCCGCCAAGTCGCCCGTTGCCCGATAGAACAGATAAAGCGGCTCGATGAGTTGAGCCACCATCCAGGGCACATTCCCGCGGTAGTTCCAGTTGCCATGCACCTCCGGGTAACACCCTCGAAGCGGATCGATTCGGTTTGCGGCGATATCTCGGATCAATCGTTCCGCGCCCTCCCGAAAGATCGGTTCACGGGTTTCGCGGTAGGCGCTCACTAGGGACATCAGCACTCCGGCGTGATCGCGCACGGAGCCCGCGCCCAGCGCGCGGCTTGTCTCGACCAAGCGTCGCGCCATCGAGAGCGCGCGAGCGTGAAACTCATGGTTACCCCAGATGTGAGCCGCTCCCAGAATCCCGTTCATCCGTAGAATCGGGTTCCATGGCTCCATGCTGGTGTGGTTGGTTCCATACCCATGCGGGAGCCCAACCCATTCGGGATGGTCTGGACAAGAATGAATCCAGTCCACATCGATCGTGTGCCGGACAGTCTGCTCCAGCGCATCGGCCCACACCCGGTTACCGGTCAGCAGATAGGCGGCGATGAAACCCTGCCGAAGGTCATAGTATCCGTTGCGCCATGAATCCGTGGCGGTGTAGATAAGGTCGCCAAAGTCGCGGGGGCCTTTGCCCCATCCGAGGCTTGCTCCCAACGGATCGGGGTATCTTTCCTCCAGGAAACGGGAGAGTTCTCGGTTCGATTCCTCGTCCGCCGGACGCGCCAGCCCGAACGCCCCGGACCGGCACAGGTTTGTGGCGTTGACCAGCAGGGGTGGGCGCTCAAAATTCTCCGCGATGTGTCGGGCCTCCTCCTGACCCGCCTTGTCCGACAAGGTCGCCAGGAGCATCTGAAAGGTCTTGGCCTCGCCGGGAGTGAAGGGATAACCGCGAGTGGAGTGGACGTTGGTGAAGGCCAGCCAGGAAACTCGAGTCTCGCGGGAGGTCTCTCGAATCTCGATCCCCGCCTGCCCGGTGGCTCGGGCGTGACGGACCCCCGCGAGGCGCCGGGGCGCGCCCTCCGAAAGAAGCCAACCGCTGAACTCGCGCTCGGATGTCGAATCCCCGATCCAGTGACGCCCCCGGTCATCCAAGAGGGAGTGGGTTTTCCCCGACCCGTCCGCACTTCCCTTGGGGAGCTGCGCCTCGACGCGCAGCTCCGCGAGCGGACTTGGAAAAACATCCTCAAAGAAGACCCGGAGTTCGACTTGGTGAATCGCGCATGCCACGAAACCCACGACGGACAACTCAACACGGCACGGCAACGACTCGCCGTCCTCCCTGCGGAGCAGCCCCATTGCGGCGGCCTTCCCGGAGAACCCATCCGGTTCAGTCCGGACTCCCTCAAGAGCGGTGGACCACTCGGTTTCATCCGAGAGCGTTGCCACGGCCCGGAACACCAGCTGATCCGTTCGAAACCCCTTTCGATCCGGGGTGAGTTCCGAGGAGATTGCGGGGATTGCGGTGTCCATCTGGGTCTGCTCCGGAGAGATTCCGACCTCAAAGGTCCGCCCCTCCTGTCCGCGCTGAGTCGTGAACCGGACCACCGCCCAGCGGACCGAACCGTCCGGCCAGGTGGACATGCGCGTGAAGCCGGCTGGAACGAGCTCGCCTTCCGGTCCACGGAGCGCAAGGTCCGAGACCTTGGTGGTCCTCCCCTCCGGCAGCGGAACCCCACAGTGAACCGGAAAACCGCTCGCCGGAATCGGGGCCACGGTCTCCAATCGGAAAGAAAGGGGCCGGGTCAAGTCCGGATCGCTCTCCGAGCGAATCGGCCAGCCTGTCTTGTGGATTTCCTCGACCTTTCGGTGGATCGGCGGTGCAAGGGGAGGGAGTGCCTCATCCTCGCCAAGGAGGTGGATGTTTCCCCAATACACATGGGTCATGAAGCGTGGCGGATCGCCCGGAGCTTCCGCGGCGGTTTCCGTGGTCCCGATGTGCTGAGTGTCGGAGGCAAGCCGGATATTTGAGGCCACCCTGTCCGCCACACGGAAGGCGATTTCGATTCCGTCTTCCGGCTTGAAAAGACTTGGGAGCGGAACCACGTATGTTCCGGAGACCGAGGGTGGGTTCGGGTCGGCCACATCCGACTCCCATGCCAGGGTTCGATTGACCCAGACCTGTTTATAGCGGTGCCCCAAGAAGCCATCGCCGCCCAGCCAACTGTCGTTTCTCGCCCGCCAGAAGTCGTTGAAGTAGTCATCACTGACCGAGAAGGACAGCCGTTGTGGGGCCGGCGCGCCTTGTGGAAATTCAATGGTCGCGCGGGCTTCAGCGAAGGAACCGGTGCATGAGGGAACCCAAGGGTGGGACATCACGATCAGTTCCCGGCGGTCTGTCCAGACCTGATAGGCGCCGGTGGAGGCAAGGACAAAACGGTCGGCGGCGAGGCTCGAATCGGTCGAGGAGACGGCGGATACTGGGAGTAAGGCGGCAAGGAGCAGGCATCCGAGAGCACCCTCAATCCTCACCGCTGTTCGACCCCTTTTCGGTGGAGGCGATCCCTAGCGTGCGCATCAGGCGAGAGAGGTTGGGTTGACGCAGCCCCAGGCGCTTCGCCGCGCGAGTCTGGTTTCCACGCTCCAGCATCAACGCACGGCGCACCAGCCGAGCCTTGAACTCATCCACGGCCTCCGATAGCGGGAGGTTTTCCAGCGGGTCCTCGGCGCCCACCGAGGCTCCCCCGACCTCAATGGGGAAATCCTCCTCGACAAGGACCTCCCCGCGAGCCAGGACCACCGCTCGCTCGATCAGATTGGCGAGCTGGCGCACATTCCCCGGCCACTCATACCCTTGCAGTTTCTTGAGCGCTCCATCGCTGATCTCGATCTCAGGGACCCCGAGATCGCGGCAGGTCTTGCGGATAAAGTGACGCGCCAGCGGAGTGACATCGTCTCTGCGTTCACGCAGCGGCGGGAGGTGGATCGAAACTACATTCAGGCGATAATAAAGGTCCTCGCGGAACTTGCCCTCCGCCACCGCCTTTTCAAGCGGCCTGTTCGTCGCGGCGATCACCCGGATGTCGGCGGAGATGTCCTTGGTTCCGCCGACACGCTGGAATTCATGCTCCTGGAGAACGCGCAGCAGCTTGGTCTGAATGTCCGGACCGATATCGCCGATCTCATCCAGGAAAACGCTCCCGCCCTCCGCGAGCTCAAACTTCCCTTTCTTTTGGGCGATGGCTCCGGTGAAGGCCCCTTTTTCATGGCCGAACAGCTCGCTCTCCAGCAGTTCCGGGGAGAGCGCCACCGTGTTGACCACCATGAGGGGCTGTTCCGCGCGCGGGCTCCACTTATGGATGGCGCGCGCGAATATCTCCTTGCCGGTCCCGCTTTCGCCCCGGATGAGGACCGTGGACTTGGTCCGGGCGGCGCGCTGGGCGATGTCGATCACTTCCTTGAGCGACTTTGACTCGCCGACAATCGCTCGAAACTGGTTGCCCAGCTCTTGACGGTACGCCTCCTTTTCGAGCTGCACATTGGCCAGGGTCTGCGCGTTCCGAAGAGCAACCGCGGCTTGCGAGGCGAGCGCCTCCAGCAGGCGGAGGTCCTCCGCCTGAAACCCAGATGAGTTTCGGGAATTAATGGCCTCGATGGCTCCGACCACTCGACCCCGAAACTCCATCGGGGCGCAGAGGATCGATTGGGTCTGGAATCCGACCTGGCGGTCGAGGTCGGAATAAAACCGAGGGTCTTTGGCCACCTCATTGACCAGGACCGACTGGCGGTTGCTGACCACCCACCCGACAATCCCCTGGCCGGGCTTGAGACGGACTTGTTTGAGGTTGTCGCTCCCCCCCTCGATGGTGTGAAACAGGATGTCCCCGGTCTCCGGCTCGACCGTGAGGAGGCTGCACCCCTCCACGTCAAACAGATCCCGGATCGTGCTCAATATGGTCGAAAGCAGCTCGGAGGTGTCCAGCGTGCTGCTGATCAAGCGGTTGACCTCGATCAGGCGCTCAAGTCGATGTTGCGAGGGGGTGGGGGGCATGATATGGTGATAATATTCGGAGAATCCGTGAAGGAATAGGCGGGTGAAGTGTTAACGACGGACTGATGGAAGGGACCTGAAATGGGAGTAATCGAAGTCCTCAACCTTGTCCAACCTAAGCTGAGCCATGCACACCCCGACTCAAGCGGCACGGTTCGCCTCATGCGTGGAAGTGGTCGGCGAGACGGGGATTGGTGGTATAATCCGGTGGTGGCGGACCCCGAACCGGCTCGTCTTTTTCCCTTCTACGAGAACTTGGCTGAGATAGAGGAAGATTTGGAGGAAATGAACGATTTGAAAGTCATGTTCGTCCCTTGTTCGGAGGAATAACACGCCGATATCTCACTCCGTTTCGGATCCAGGACCTTACATCCAATGACCCAACGCCTTTTTCCGATGTTTCCTGTCGCGTGCCTCTTCCTCCTCGGCGCGGCCACCCCCACGCCCCGGCCCACCGGACCGCAGATTATCCTGACTCCGATCAACGGCGCGCCGAGCGTCTTCGAACTGGTCCGGGTGGAAGGGGAGACCGTGGAGGTCCGCAAGGAGGGGGTGCGCCTTCAGTTCTCCCGCGCGCAAGTCAAGAGCGCTAGGAACGCCGAGGCTGAGGCTCTATTGGAAGAGGCCAGCCGAACCCTGGCGGAGGTTGAATCGCAAGATCTCGGTCGCTTCGAGGCCCTCGTCGGTCGTCTGGATCGGCAATCCAAGGCCCTTTCCGGAGTCGCCTCCCGGTTCGCCTGGTTGATTCCGGCCGCGTCTCCAACCCTTACCTCGCTGAACCAAGCCCTCTCCGATGTTCAATCCACGCTGGATGCGGTCCAGACGCTTCAAGGAGAAGGGGACCGACTGGAGAAGATGGCGCGGGGCAGCATCCCGCTGGATGCCACCTGGGAGGAGTCTTTCAATGTCGCGCTGGAGCAGGCCAACCTCATCCCCTATCCCGTGATCCGCAAGGACATCGTGGACCGCCTGGTGGGGCTGAGGCGGGACATTCGACTGGATCTCGCCAAGGGGGCGCAAGCTTCCGCGGACCGAGTGGCGAAGCTGAACGATGAGTTGCAGGCCGCCCTCGTCAAGGGAGAGTTGACCGAGGCGCGCGCCACGCTCCTGATCAAGGAGATGAGGCGATACGCGATCAAGGTGCCGGAGGCCGACCGTCGCGCGGAGCTGGAATCCCTGATTGCGAGGACCGAAACATTCGTGGCCTCGTCCTTAGAGAGGCTTGCTCGAACGCGAGCGGAAAAGGCGGCCCGCGCGACCATTCAGGAACTCCAGGAAAATGTCGGCAAGGCGGCTTCCCAGCGTGACTTGGCCGGTTTTTCGGCTCGGCTTGAGGACGCGCGAGAGGCTGCCGCGGCGCTCTCCGCTCCGACCTCGGAGGAGCTGGTGGCATTGCTGGAGGAGGTGTCCCAGCATTTCTCCGCCCTGCCCGCCGAGCCTCCCCAACCGGCCACCGCCGCGGTGACCGGCGCAGTGCAAGAGCCTGCTCCCGCTTCTGCTGAACCTCAGAGTGCTGGGAAGCCGGGGGACTTGGTATCCCAGGTGCTGGCGTATGTCCCCGAATCCCTTCGGCCTCACCTCTCCAACCTTTGGTTCTGGAATGGCGTGCTTGCAGTCCTCTTGGTCACGCCCAAGCGCGTGCTGGTTCCCGCGCGGCGCAAGAAGGCGGCGGCGGTCCGCTCCGAGTCGCCTGAACTCGCCCGGGTCTCCCGGAGAGCGTCAACAGCGACGGAGGATGACGAGCTCTTCGGGCCTGCTGTGTCCCCAGTGGCGGCCTCTGCTCCCTTGGCCGCGGTGGTCGCGGCTTCCAGGCCCGAACCGGTGGCGCCGAAGAAACCTGAGGAAGATGTCTTTGGCTTCGGGCCCGGCACGTCAGTCACAGCCGAAGCGATGCACGCTCCGGCTCAGCCGGATAGCCCTCCAGCCGCGCCGGTCACCGTGTCACCAAAGGTCCCCAAAGAGGAAGACCCGTTCGCCGTGGTGGATGAAGTTTTTGCCACCGCTCCCCCCACGGTTCAGGAACCGAAGGTCGAACCCGAACCGGTCGCGCCCACCCCACCATCCTCCGCGGCGAAAGAGGCGGATCCCTTTGGCTTCGGAGACACGCCGGTGGAGTCGATCTTGGCCTCCGCTCACAAACCGGAGCCGCCCAAACCAGTGGAGAAGGAGCTCGAGGCCAAGAAGACATCTGCCGAGGAGGACCCCTTCGGGTTCGGCCCCGAACCCCTGGAAGACTTCGCGCCGGTTGCCGCGCCACCAGCCCCCGCGCCGACTCCGTCGCAAGTTCAAACGGCCATCAAGCCGCCCGAGGAGGATCCCTTTGGGTTCGGCTCCGAACCGGTGACCGAGATTCCTGAACCGCCGCCTCCAGCCCGACCCCCTGAGCCCGCAGCGCCACCGCCACCGGTGGCGGAGACTCCCCCACCCCCCGTGGCCGAGTCGGCGCCCCCAGCGCCCGAGCCGGACTTGTCGCTTGTGGCCGCCGGGGAGGAGGATGAGGATCTCCTCTTGCTGGATCCGTTCGGGTACGAAACCGATCCCGAAACCCTTCTCCCACACGAACTCGAGGCTGCGCCAAGCCCTGGCCCCGCCCACGCCCCGGGCGGGGGGTCGGACGACCTTGGGTTTGATGTCGAGGACCCGTTCGGGCTGATCCAGGGGAGTGTGTTCGAGGAGGAGCCGCGCCCCTCTCCCGCGCCTCCACCGCCGGATGTTCTCGACGAGGAAGACCCCTTCGGACTTGGGAAGGATAACGGCTGAGAATGGAGGCGGATTCCGGGTGGCTTGACACCGTGCGGCAATTTGCTATTGATTCAAGGTGTAAGCACTGCCGGCTTGCCAAGTTTTCGGACGCGGGGTGGAGCAGTGGTAGCTCGTCGGGCTCATAACCCGGAGGTCATGGGTTCAAATCCCATCCCCGCATCCAATCCCCATCGTCATTCCAGATTCCGTTCCGTCATCAAGGGTGAGCGAGTCTCGTGACCAAAAAAGAGATCATTGAGGAAGTGTCGGAAAAGACGACCACCAAGAAGGCTCACACCCGAGCGATTGTGGAGTCCGTGCTCGATGTTTTCATGGAGATCCTCGCCAGCGAGGGGCGGATCGAGATTCGGAATTTCGGAGTTTTCAAGGTGAAAGACACTCCCGCGCGTATCGGTCGCAACCCGGTGACCCGCGAGGTGGCGGATGTCCCCGCGCGACGGATCATTCAGTTCAAGGCCGGGAAGTTCATGAAAGACATTGTGAACGGGGCCGAGGAATCCGCCGTGTCGGTCGTCAAACCCAAGCGATTGGAGGCCACGGGGGGATGAGCCAGGAAATCGGCGTGATCCAGGTCTCCGATGAGGTGATCCGCTCCATTGTCCACATTTGCTCCCAAGAAGTCCCGGGGGTGGCCTCGGTTTCCGAGGAGAGCCTGATCAACGGGGCCTTCAAGATGCTCCGCTCGACCGACTTCCCCAAGGGCATCCGCATCACCAACGGTCCCGATGACCAGCACAAGAAGGTGGATGTTTCCATCCGTGTGGAATTCGGCGTCGCCATTCCCGCCATCGCCACGGAACTCCAGCTCAAGGTGAAAAGTCAGGTGGAACGCATCACCGGGATCATTGTGGATGAGGTGAATGTTCACGTGGATGGGGTGCATGCCTCCGCCGAAACTCCATCCGGTCCGAGGGTCATGTCCCTGCCGCCCGTGTCCGGCGCGGTTCAGGAGTCGCAGGTTCAAGACATGGGGACAGTGGAGGAAGAGACCGGGGAACAGTCTCGGTAGCCCCCCATCCACGCTTCAGGGTCTAGAGCATTTCTCATTCGAATCTGGCGTTGGAGGGACGCGCGCCGTTGCGTCCCATGCCCCCCCCAAGACCGGCCACGACTGAGCGTGGCACTCCAAGGCGCTACACGATGGCGTTAAATGCTCCAGGGGGAGACTCCAGGATCACTGTCACCGGTCCGTCATTGACAATCTCTACCTCCATCTTCGCCCCAAAGACCCCGGTTTCGACGGGAACCCCTTCGAGCCGGAGTCGCTTACAGAACGACTCGTACAACGGAACAGCGACCTCCGGGCGGGCCGCCTCCACGAAACTGGGGCGACGACCTTTCCGACAGTCGGCATAGAGGGTGAACTGGGACACCACGAGCGCCGATCCTCCGATCTCCTGAAGGGAAAAGTTCATCTTTCCCTCGGAGTCCTCGAAGATCCGCAACTGCGCGGTCTTCAGCGCCAGCCACTCCACCTCCTCAAGCGTGTCCGATTGATGGACTCCGAGTAACAGGCAGATTCCCGGTCCAATCTCCCCCACAACCCGCCCCTCGACCCGGACACGGGCCTCGCGGACCCTCTGAATGACCGCTCGCACGGCAAGCGCTTCAGGGAATGATGATGCGCGGCTGGGACTCAGCCGAGGAGGCGGGTCGCCCATCCGGAGTGAGGATTCGGCTCGGCTCCTCCTCGTGGGAGGCTTGCGCGGTTCGCTGGGCCAGCTCTCGCGCTCGCGGATCACGGACGGCATGAACAAAGGCGATCTTGAGCTCATCAATCAGGGCGGTAAGGGCCCGATCCTCCTGATCATCCAAGTTGCCGCGAGTCTTTTCCTTGAGAAGCTCCAGGATTGAGATGCTCTCCTGAGCGGCCTCGAAACTCACATACACCTGACCGGTCATCGGGTGCGGCATGGCCCCGAGGGCCATGGCCCCCTGGTTGAAAAAGACGCTCACCAGCTCCATGAAGGAAATGCCATGCGGCGCTTCCTGTTCTTCTCCCGGCTCGACTCCGGGACTGGCTTCTTCACTCATGATGGGATTCTCCTTCGCGCGGAACCGGCATTGTGGTTCGCGCCGCCTTGGCCTGTCAACGAGGCCGGATTGTTTCACCTTTTCCGCGCGGCTCCTCGATCCAGCGGGTGAAGATCATTGCCGCGATCATGGCCAGCGCGGTGGGAACGGCGAGACTGGTCATGCTTTCCCCGCTCCAGGTCCACAGCCGGCTGCTCCCCCAAGAGGCCAGCAGCATGGTCGGCATGGTGAGTGTGGCCATCATCGCAAGGTATGTCGCGCGCCGGCGCGGTGGAGAGATTTCAATGCCGAGAGTGGTGATCCCGATTTGATTGGCGAAAAAGCCCACCCCAAAAAGGAACATGATCCCCAGGAACTCCCACTCGGTTCGCGCAAACGCGCACCAGACCGCGATGGCCAGGAAAATCCCTCCGCTCAGCTCCATCGCGATCTTCCCCCCGCGCCGATCCCCAAGGAAACCCGCGACCAGGTTCCCGGCGATCCCACCGATCATCTGCGCGGTGACCAGGCGCCCCAGGTAGCTTTCCGGACGGTTCAGCACATGCAGGGCGTGAATGGAAAGAAATGGGGTGAGGATGAAAATGCCGTGCAAGAGGGCGCGCGCGACAAGGTAATGGCGAAGTCGTGGATCCTCCGCGATTAAGCCTGGAATCGCGCGCAGGTTTTCGAGCAGCGGCGGGGCCTCTTCCACGGGGTGGGGCGGATTGTTCTCCCGCACCATCGCGAAGAGGATGTATGAGACGGCAACCAGAGCGAAGGCCATCAGATGGAGCAAGCCATATCCGACCGCGCCGGGGTGTCGTTCCAAGACTTCCGCGATCACCCACCCCGCGCCGATCCCAACCAGGGATGAGAGGATGTACCGATAAGCCCAGACCGAGGAGCGGCGATGCTCCGGGATGGTCTTGGCCACCAGCTCCAGCCACGCGGTCATGGTCAACCCCCCGATCATCCCGGAGACAAACGGAGCCAGGGCCACGGACACCAGCGCGCCGGTCGGGTGCCTCGAGGAGAGGAACACCAGAAACAGGCCCGTGATCAGATAGGGGAGCCGCTGGAAGACCCCGGAAAGGAGCAGCGGGGGTTTCACCCTGCGGCGCTCCTCGATCCGGTGGGCGGTAAACAGCGGGGGCCAGACAAACCCAAGGGTCATCATGATCGGCATCAGGGCGACCAGCCAGGGCGGCCCGCCAAGGGATTCGACCATCGGCGGTAAGACCGTGTTGGGGGCCACGAAGGCGATTCCTCCCATGTAGAAACCGCCCTCAATTGAATGAAGGGCGTAGTTCCAGCGGAAGTTGCGTTGGGCCTCGAGCTCAGCTTTTGGGGCGGGTTTGGTGGCGCCAAGTGTCATGGAAATGGAAAGCCCGATAGTCTACCACACCCGAAGAGGAGAAGCGGAGGCCTCCCGGATGCGCTCTACACACCCCCCACCGTTTTCCGTACAATCAGTCGGCTCTTAATGTGACATGGAGGTTGGCTCAATGTCTGAAGCGGTTCTCACTCCCCCAGTTCCGCCGATTGCGAGCGAGGGTCCCGCCAAGGACCCCCGCAAGGTGAATATCAAGGTCCTGCTTGAGGAAATGGTCCGGTTTAACGCCTCCGATCTGCACCTCAAGTGCGGCAGTCCGCCCTGTTTCCGGATTAACGGCGTTCTCAAGAAGGCCAACACGCCACCCTTGATGCCCGATGACACTCTCGGGATGGCCAAGGAACTGGCCCCCGCGCGAGTGACTGAGATTCCCCCCATCGGATCGCTGGATTTCTCCTACGCCATCCCAGGAGTGGCCCGCTATCGCGTCAACGTTTTTCACCAACGCGGCAACATCAGCCTGGTCATCCGCAAGGTCAACATCGAGCTCCCCAAGTTCGAGGACATCAATCTCCCGCCGGTGATTGAGAAGTTCGCCGACTACGAGCGCGGGATCATTCTGGTCACCGGGGTCACCGGCAGCGGCAAATCCACCACCCTGGCCGCGATCCTGAACCGGATCAACAAGACCCGCAACGCCCACATTGTCACCATCGAGGACCCGATTGAGTTCCTCTACCGGGACGAGAAATGCATCATCAACCAGATGGAGCTGGGGATCGATTTCGAGTCCTTTGAGGATGCGATGAAGCGGGTTCTGCGCCAGGATCCTGACATCATCCTGGTGGGTGAGATGCGCGACCGAACCACGATCCGCGCGGCGATCACCTCCGCCGAGACCGGCCACTTGGTGTTCAGCACCCTCCACACCGGCGACACCGCCACCACGGTCGAGCGTATCCTGAAGCATTTCGACGCCGACGAGCATGAGTTGGTGTTGCAGCAGCTTTCCAACAACCTCCGAGGGGTCATTTCCCAGCGCCTTCTCCGGCGCGCGGACGGAAAGGGGCGAGTCCCGGCGCTCGAAATCATGGTCGGAACGCCGATTGTCCAAAAGCTCATCTATGAGGGCCGCCTTAAAGACCTCAAGGCGGCTGTCCAGAACCGCGAGGGGGGAATGCAGACCTTCAATCAGCACCTCCTGGAGCTGCTCGAGGCCGGAACGGTGACGAAGGAAGAGGCCCTGCGTTATGTGGACAACATCCCTGCCTTTGAGCGGATGCTGCGCGGCGGGCTGTCATCCGGCGATGGCACCGGGTTGATCGGTTGATGGCCGCCCCGGCGGAATTGGCGGAGCTGGCGGCCTCCCTTCGAAGGCTGGGAGTAGAGCGCCTGTACCTCTCGGAGGCGGCCCACTCCGCGCTTCATCGAAAGGAACCACCCATGGCAAAGACCGCTTCGCCCCTCGCGGCCAAACCCGCCGTCCCGCAGCCGTTTGTTCGTGATTTCCCCAGACCAGACCCAACGCGAGTTGCCGACAAGGCGGCTCGTCTGTGCGCCCTGGAGGAGCCGCTCCGCACCTGCGAGGCGTGCCGTCTGTGCTCCGGAAGGACCCATTTGGTCTATGGGGTGGGCAACCCGGACACCGCTCTCATGTTCATCGGGGAGGGGCCCGGACGGGATGAGGACCTTCAGGGTGAGCCTTTCGTGGGGCGCGCCGGGCAGCTCCTCACCGAGATGATCACCAAGGGGTTGCGAGTGCGGCGCGAGGATGTCTATATCGCCAATGTGGTGAAGTGCCGTCCCCCGGAAAACCGGGCCCCTCAGCCGGACGAGATGGAAGCCTGCCTCCCCAATCTGATCCGGCAGATCGAGATCATCCAGCCCAAGGTGATTGTGACGCTGGGCGCCATCCCGGCCAAGGCGCTGCTCAAGGATTCCACGGGGATCACTCGGCTGCGGGGGAATTGGCGCGCGTTCAAGGGGATTCCGGTCATGCCCACGCTGCACCCCGCATACCTACTCCGAAATCCCCCGGCCAAGAAGGACTGTTGGGAGGATTTGAAGCGGGTGATTGCCTTCCTCAATGGGGAGTTGGACTTGAGCGCCCCCAAGGCCGGGGAAGAGGACCTATTCTAGTCGCGCCCGCTTTTGATTAACGTAAGGGACCCATGAAATTCACACCTTTCCTCTGTTTCTTCGTCATTTCATCCGGCGCTTGGTGCGTTCCGGACGAGGGGACCTCCGCATCCCCCCAGGCGGCAACCACGGAGTACTATGTCGAGGGCTTGGGCGAGCGCCCCAAGGTGGTCGATCAGGTCCTCACCGCCACCGATCAGGCCCGACTCAGGCACCGCCAGCTCCTCGCCCAAGGGCTTCTGGAGATCCGCGAGGGGAAATTCGCGGAGGCGATGAAGACCTTGGAAGCCTCCCTGGAGGCCAATCCCAACTCCTCGGTGGTCCTGGTGCAGCTTGCGGAGCTGTGCTTCCGGGATGACACCCCCCGAGCACAGGCCTACCTGGACCGCGCGTCCCAGGTCGATCCGGACTACTACCGGCTGCACCTGATTCAAGCCCAAGTTCACCAGAAGGGTGGCAAGTTCGAGGCCATGCTGGCCTCCCTCAACCGCTGCCTGGAACTCTCCCCGGGACAGTCCCTGGCCCGCAAGCTCCGCGCGGACTTTCTCCAAGGGCAGACCAACTCGCCGGAATCGTTGCGGATGGCCATCGACGATTACATGATTCTCCAACAGGCCATCCCGCAGCAGGCGCTCTTCCTGAGTTTTTACATTGGGCGCTGCTATTACCATCTCAAGGAGTATGAACGCGCCCTCAAGCACCTCGAACCGGTGATCGGAACCCCGCTCGGGGCGCAGGCCGCCTACTATGTGGGACTCTGCAAACAGGAACTCGGGAAATACGAGGAGGCGCTCGATTACCTGAGCCGGATTCGGGGCAACCCGATGGCCAACGAGAGCGTGGCGCGCATCGCCTTGATCCAGGCGGAATCCGCCACCGGCGAAATGCGCCTCAATTATCAGGCGCGCGCGCTGGAGGAGCTCACCCTCCTGCTCAAGAACTCCGCCTATCGCGCCCGACCGGATCAGTATCTGACCGCCGGCCGACTCGCCCTCGAAGTGGGCCTGCCCCAGGCCGCGGTCCAGTATCTTGATGAGTATCTGGGGAAGTTTCCCGAGGACAAGGAGGCCAAGTTCCTCCTCCTGCGTTCGCTGATGCTGGAGGGCAATCCCGCCAACGAAGGGCGGATCGAGGAGCTGTACAAGGCCCATCTCCTGACCACCTCCGCCACCGAGTCCTTGCCCATCCGCCGACAGTATCTCGATTACCTGGTCCAGGCTCGGAAATGGGAATCGCTCGAGCCGGAGCTGGCCGAATACGAGCGTCTGATCGGCAAGGATGGGGAGATTGCGCTGCTGCGCGCGCGGATTGCCTTTGGGCGCGAGCGCTATGGGGAGGCGGTGGACTGCGCCAAGCGCGCGCTCGATTACCTCCCGAAACAGCGCGACGAGATCGAAATCCTGATCGGCTCGGCCTATCTCCAATCCGCTTCGCTGGAACGGGCTCGGGAAGCCTTCGAAGTGGCCATTGGATCAGCCTCCGACTCGCTCAAGGGGCTCCGTTGCCTGGAGGTTGGAAACCTCTACCACGAACGGGAGATGCTCCGCGAGAAGGTTGAATACTGGGACCGCGCACTGACCTTCAATCCGAACAATCAGCGCCTGCGCTATGAGATTGGCATGGCGCTGCTTCGGGCCGGCTCCTCCGAAGAGGCGTTTCCTTATTTCGATGTGATCTCCAGGGACTCGAAGGAGTCCAACCTCCGCTCCCAGGCGGACACCATCAAGGCCTATCTCTCGGTGGTGCGGGGCGCGACCGCGGAGGCCGAGAGATTCTACCGTCAGGCTCTCGACACCTGGCCCGCGAACCCTTCGGCCCTTAAGGGCCTGGCGCACTTGATGAGCGACCAGGAGCGTTACGAGGAGGCTCGGGACGCTTTCCAACGCGCGGTGGCCCAAGAGCCGAATGATGCCACGCTGCAGATTCAGCTGGGCATTGTCTGCGACAAGCTCAACGATGTCCCGGCCGCGGAGGAGGCCGCCCAGGCCGCCATGCGCGCCGATCCCGACTACGCCGAGGGGTACAACTTCCTGGCGTACATGTACGCCGAACGTGACATCAAGCTGGAGCGGGCCCTGGAACTGGTCGAAACCGCGCTCCGCCTCGAACCCTCCAACCCGAACATCACCGACACTCTTGGGTGGATCTACTTCAAGATGGGGGACTATTCCAAGGCGACCGAGGCTCTCGAGAAGGCGGTCTCGCTGCTCACCGAGGATTTCGAGGCCGGTTCCTCCGTGATTTTCGAGCACCTCGGCGACGCCCACGAAAAACTGGGCAAGCTCCCGGAGGCGCGCGAGATGTGGCAACGAGCCGCCGAGGGCAACCCCAAGAGCGAAACGGCCATCGAGAAACTCAAGAGGACTGAAAGCCTCAAGGGGACAAAGGACGCGGAGGATTCACCCACCGGGAAGCGACAGTCCTCAAACCCCTGACCTTCTTACTCCTCTCCCGAGCGGTAAATCTGACGGTAAGCCTCCGCCTGGACCAAATTGAGGAGAGGATATCCGAGGCCGAGAAAGAGCACGGCGGGCAGGAAGAGGATCAGCTGCCCGGCGATCAAGACAAAGACCCCGAACCAGTTCCTTCCAGTTCCTCGCAGGGCCTTCGCGACCGCCTCGGCCGGATGGAGCTCCTCGATCCCTGTCACCAAATTCAAAAACCAGCAGCGCGCGACAATCAGCCCCTGGGCCGCCAACAGCCCGCTGTCCCACCACAGCATTTCATGCGAGCCGAGCATCCCCCACGCCAATCGGAGCAGGAGCGGAAGCAGCATCAAGCCGTTCGCGGCGCACATGCCGAACACCTGTTCCAGGGCCTCGCGCCCCATCCGACGCATCGGCGGATCCGTCTCGGTGAGGACTCGATGGCAGTAAAGAGCGTGCATCCCCAAGAGGGAGTTGGAGAGCAATCCTCCAACCAGGGCCAATAGAGTGGCGATGAAGGGAGAGGAGCCCGCGAGGGGGATCACCCAGGAGAGGAACAGACTGATCACCCCGACCTGGGCCACCAGGGCGATCAGGCCGCTGAGGTAGAGTTTCCGGAACGAACCGCGATAGACGCTCCGCGCGGTTCGCCACACCGCCCCCAGGCGCAACACACCCGGGTCCAACTTCTCGCCCGCGCGCACACGCTCCGCGAAAGTGGGCCGCGCCGGCATCGGCGGCGCCCACTCCGGAATGATCTCGCGGGAGCGCTCGGCCGCGCCGGTTCCGAACGGGTCCTCCTCTTCGCCGGGCAGCAGGAACGGCTCCTCGCGCGAGGGGAGGCTCGCAAGGGCCAACTGCTCACGCCGGATCTCTTCCTCCAGCTGCCGCGCGGCCGCGTTCACGGGGGCGATCCGGAGCAGCGTTTCAAGAACCCGCGCCGCCTCTTCAAGCCGTTCCAGGCGCAGGAGACAGGCCGAGGCGCCATACAAGGCATCCGGGTTTCCGGGATTGTGTTCCAGAATCAGGTGAAACTCCTCGAGGGCGTCCCGATAGTACCCCCGGCGGGCGGTTTCGTAGGCCGAGGACACCAGGGTCCGAAGGTCGCTCATGAACCCACCCAGATGAAAACGTTCTTCACCTCCGTGAACGCCTCCAGCGCGTAGAGGCCGCGCTCGCGCCCGATTCCGCTCTGTTTGAAGCCTCCGAAGGGGGCCTCGTTGAACACGCTGTTGTTGCAGTTGACACTGAGCACGCCGCTTTCAACCGCCTTGGCGATGCGCAGCGCCCGAGCCACATCCCGTGTCCAGATCGAACCGGAGAGGCCATACTTGCAGTGGTTCGCCTGCCGGATCATCTCGGCCTCGTCCTTGTATGGAATCACGCATAGAACCGGTCCGAAGATCTCCTCCTGGGCCACCCGCATCTCGTTGCGCACATTCACCAAGACCGCCGGAGTCAGATAGTTTCCGTCCTTAAGCTCGGGCGTGTCGATGACCTCGCCGCCGTGGACCCGCTTAGCCCCCTCCTTTTCGCCCAGTTGGATATAATCGAGACTGATCTGGCGCTGCGAGCGGGAGACCATCGGCCCCACCTCGGTCTTGTCGTCCAACGGGTATCCGATCACCAACTTCTTGGTGGCGGCCACAAAGCGCTCCACAAACTCATCGAGAACTTTTTCGTGGACGAAGGCGCGGCTGCGCGCGCAGCAGTCCTGCCCGGTGTTGCCGAACACCGCCAGCGGGGAGGTGCTCGCGGCGCGCTCCAGGTCGGCGTCCTCGCAGATGATGTTCGGGGACTTGCCGCCGAGCTCCAGGGAGAGCCGTGCGATCCGATCCGAGGATTTTCGCAGCAGCTCCGCTCCGGTGGTGGTTTCCCCGGTGAAGGAGATCTTCCCGACCAAGGGGTGCTCCACGAGGGCATTGCCCACAGTGGAGCCGGGTCCGCAGACCACCTGAAGGACTCCGGCGGGGAGTTCAGCTTTCTCGACGATTTCCGCGAGCGCGAGGGCGCTGAGCGGGGTGTAGCTTGCCGGCTTGAGGATCACCGAGTTCCCGGCCGCCAGCGCGGGGGCCACCTTCGAGCAGGCCATCATGAAGGGGTAATTCCAGGGGGTGATGCAAGCCGCCACTCCAATCGGCTGACGAAAGGTCAGATCGACGCCCGGACGCGACACCGGGAGTGTCTCTCCCCCGAAGATCGCCACCGCTCCGGCGTAGTAATCAAAGAGCTCCGCGCCCGCGTTGACCTCCCAGCGCGAGTCCCCGATCGGTTTGCCCACATTCATCGACTCAAGCCGACTGATCTCCTCCAACCGATCGCGAATCCCGGCGGCGATCCTTCTGAGAAACGCGGCGCGCTCATGGGGGAGCGAGGTTCCCCACCCGCCGCGGAAGGCCTTTTCCGCCGCCTCCACCATGGTCCTGACATCTTCCACCGAGCCTTCGGACACCTCCTCAAAGACCTTGTTGGTGTGGGGATCGGTGACCTGGATGACTTTACCGGCGCTCCCTTCGACAAACTTGCCGTTGATGAACAGTTTCTTGGCCATGAGAATGGGATCTCCTTGAGAATGAGCTGCCCGAATTCACGAATCAGCGGAAGGACGCTAACTCCACACATTTTGGGGCGCAAGGGTGGTCCGATGGAGGCGCGCGCCGCCTAATGGACTCATAGAAGGAGCCACTGAGGGGAGGGATGGGGTTGGGTGGGGGGGAGAGGACCGCTCCCTCACGGTCGCGGCTCGGTGTAGTCGCGGCTTGCATCAACATGCTGACAGATGCTCTTCCTGGCACGATTCTCGCACTTTCCCAATCAGCCTTGCCGGGCATGGGGGACAAGGCGTGATAGAAATGAGACAAGTCGGACCGATTCTTTTTCGGATGGGGCCCCTGTGCGCCCTTATCGCCGCATTAACCGCCCATGCCGGGGGACCCTATTCAGACCCCCCGGTGGCCGCGATCGAGGCGGAAGTGGGAGAAAAGATGCTCATCCCCGCCGGGGAATTCCTCATGGGCCGGGATGAAGACCCCACTGCCCCGGAGGCTCCACGTCACCCCGTGTGGACTGATGCCTACGAAATCGGCAAATTCGAGGTCACCTGGGACCAGTTTCAGCGCTTTATCGACGCTGGAGGGTACCAGGATCGAGCAAACAACGGGTACTGGAGCCGTCGCGGAGCCGCTCTCGCGGAGGTTCAGCTGTGGTGGGTCGACGGGCAGCCGCGACAAAAGCTGGAGGCCCCGGCCTGGACTCCCGGCGGGAGTGGTCCGCCGGAATTCGCCCAAGCGGGTCACTGGCCACCCAACCCCAACGATCCCGTGGTTGGGGTCTCATACTGGGAGGCGGAAGCCTATTGCCGCTTTGTGGGGGGACGATTGCCGACCGAGGCGGAGTGGGAAAAGGCCGCCGTTTGGGGACCCGATTTCACCGCACCCCGGACTTTTCCGTGGGGGGAGTCCTCCACCCTTCCCCTTCCCTGCAACGGGTATGAGGCGAGCGAAGGGCACTCCTCCATCGCTTCGGTTGATCTGCCTCGATACTCCGGGGATCAAAGCGCTTACGGCGTTCGCGGTCTGGGAGGGAATGTCCAGGAATGGGTCGCCGACATGTGGGATCCGGAGTTCTATCTTCAGGGTCCCGCCCTTGTGGAGACTTGGCTGAACCCGTTCAATTTCCAGGCGCGCCGCTTCGACCATGTGGACGCGGTGGGAGGGCAGCCGCCGATCGCCTTCTGCATTCGCGGCGCGCACTGGGGCATGGGCACGAACATCCTCGCCCCATTCCGCTCGGCCACGCGTTTCAATGTCAATGAGTTCTTCCGGAACCAGGTTCTCGGTTTCCGAGTGGCGTGGGATGTCCGAGCCAAAGCCCCTCCACCGCCCGTGACCCGCCAGGGCGAGCCGGGCGAGGCCGTGTTCATCCCCGGTGGAGAGTATCTGGTGGGGCACACGACTGGGATGCCGGTGGACACGGGGGCTTCGCCTGCGGAGAGCCCCCAGCATCCGGTGTGCCTCGATCCGTTCTGGATCGGGAAGTTCGAGGTGACTTGGGGCGAGTACAAGCGCTTCATGGAGCTCGGCGGGTATGGGGATCCCACCGGGCCACGCCCCTCCTGGTGGACCGAGGAGGGGTGGAGGTACCGACTGCATCCCAACTCGGAAAACGGCGGACCGGGAATCCCGGTCGAACGCCCCGTTCTGCTCGGACTGTCGCGACCGAAGCTGGGGACCGAGCAGTTCGTGCTCTGGAAAGGGCCTTGGGCGGAGAATGGAGCGTGGTCGTCCCCGCCCGATGACCATCCGGCGATGAGCATCTCCTGGTTTGAGGCGGAGGCGTACTGTCGGTTTGTCGGGGGACGGTTGCCCAAGGAGGTGGAGTGGGAGGTGGCGGCGACCTGGAATCCCGAAACAAACCGTCCGATGCAGTACCCTTGGGGCAACCTGTTCACCTTTCCGACGGAGGATGTGTTCGGAAACAGCGGAGACGATCCCAAGTATCGGGGGGTGCAGACCTGCCCGGTGGGGATGTATCCCGAGGGAAGGAGTCCCTTCGGCTGTTTCGACATGGCGGGCAATGTTTTCGAGTGGACCGAGGATTGGTTTAGCGATCGCTCTTACACCTTCCATGAGTCGCGGTGCGGGGGACGGATCACCACGCCCGACAGCGAACGTCAACAAGGGGCCTGCGTGGCCTGGGGGGTCAAGGTGAATCGGGGCGGAGGCTTCGATCCGGCCTTTGAGGGAACCGGAAGCCAGCGTGGACGTTCACGTGGCCACGATGGTTGCCAGGGGTTCCGTCATTACACGTTTGGGGTGCGGGTGGTCTGGGACCGCGATCCCGCTCAGCTTCCGGAGGCTCAGCGTGTTCGCCCGCCGCGCCAGGTCGAACAGGCGCGACAGGCCGCCGTGGCCGCGAAGGTCTCCGCTCCGGTCCTGAAAGCAGTTTCTTTGGGCCTTGCGCCGGTGGAAGAGAGCGGGGCCCTCGACAGACCGGGGAAAGAGTATTGGTATCGGGTGGAGGGAGCGCCGGGGGAATGGGTCACAATCGACTTGGACGCCAACGGCGGCTCGGACGACAAGACCGGCCTGTCAAACCTGGACGCGGTCATTGAGATTCATCAGCCCGGCTTTGAGGTTCCGGTAAGACGTCTGGATGACGAACTGGTCCCCATCGCGGACTCGGCGCACCGCGACTACTTCCTCGATCCTCCGATCTTCCGGCATCGGATTCCGCGCGAGGGGTATTTCACGGCGCGGGTGAAGGCTTATTCCTGGCCCGCTGAAGGGTCCCAGGCAGGACTCTCCGAGGGAGAGCGTTCACACACCGGAGCGGATTATCTCTTCCGAATCACCTTCACCGGAGGAACGGTGGAACCGAATACCGCCGATCTGGACGGGAACGGATGGGTCAACGCGGAGGACCTTCTCTTGATCCTGGAGGGCCGTCACGCGCCGGGCGAGGGTCAGGGCAAGACCGACCTCTCCGGCAACGGCGTGTTTGACGCCGCGGACCTCTTCCGTTTTTCGATGAGCTGGGCCGGAACGAACCCGTAGCCCCTTACTCCACCCAGATGGGGACGGGAATCGACTGCTGGTAGCCCGCGCAATTGCCGAAACCGCAGTGACGGTGCCGGACCTTGACCCACAGGACATGCAGCCCCGGCTCGATGTCACTCCGGGCCTGAACCGCGAGGAGCATCTCCGTGGAGACCGAAACCTCCTCGTTCAGCTCGGCGCGATAGACCGACTCCTCAAACCCACCCTCGGTTTTGACCTCAAGTTGAATCGGACTGTGGAATCGAGCTCCTGGACGCGCGGTGGAAAAGGTCGGCAGGGCCACCAGGCGAACATCGAAGGATTCACCCGGACGGATGGTGTCGGGCACACTGTCCGCGAGGTAAAAAAGCGTGTCTCCCCGGAAGACAAAATAGGTCTGGTTCCAGGCCCCGGAGTAACCGACCCATGTGGGATCAAAGTATTCCGAGAGCGCTTTCTGAACGACCTCTTCGTTGATTCGCTGACGGCGCAGGCGCCCGTAGCGGTCCACCAGGAAATATTCGCGGTCCTCCACGATCTGGTATCGCGAACGGGTCTGCCCCTTGGAGTCGCGCGCGACCAGGATTTCGGGAACCAGCCCCACGGGAGCGTTGGCGTCCTCGGTGACCACCACCACTTGAAGGCCGCGCGGACCAAGGCGCTGCTGCCATTCATTTACCCGCTGAACGGTTTCAAAGGGGACCTCGGTGTTCCGCCCCACATAAAGGAGCAACATCACCTGGCCCCGGTGGTTCACCCAGGTGGGATCGAACCCGCGCGGGGAGCCTTCCACAACAATCGGGGGCGCGGACATCCCGGCCTTGGGTGGCAGGGCCGCGTCCGACGGGCTGAACCCCTCAAGACACAGAATTCCCCCAACCGCAAGCACAAGGCGCATCCGGATCAGCAGTCTCATGGCATCCATCTCCCTGAAACGAAAATCGCTCCCCTCCCAGCCGAGGCCTATCGTAGGGAAGTCCGGGTCGAATGGGGAGAGGAGTGGCGTCACCGGAAACATGTCCACAAACCCGGCTCGATCTGTCATCCTGTGCTCCGAACATGAACGCCTCCGACATCCCGACCGTTGAGCGCGAATCGCGAGGGGGAGAGCCATCCGGCGAGACACGCCGCGCCCGGTCGTTTTTCCGGACTCTCCTCAAGACCATCCTGTTGGTCCTGGGCATCCCGGTTCTCCTGGTCATTCTCGGAATTTTGTTTGTCGTCGGGGTCTATTGGAATGTGGTCCGAGTGTCGCCGGGGGGCCTTGGAACCGCCATTAAGGCGGGCGAGCGCGGGGCTCTTGTGAATCCCTTCATCGGCACGGGCGGAGTCCCATGGGTCTGCGCCTACAACAGCCCGGGGGCAACCCTGCCCTTCGGGATGGTTCGTCTCGCGCCGGACACCGCCTCGATCCTGGTCGACCAACAGTGCCTGAGCGCCGCCGGGTACTATTTCGGGGATAACAAGATCGTGGGCTTCAGCCACACCCGCCTCCTGGGCGCGGATGCCTTGGAGGGGGGACACTTCCGGATCACCCCCGCGATGGAATCGGGAGTGGAGTCGGCCTGTCGGAAGGAGCGTTTCGCGCGCTTCTCGCATCGGGAGGAGACCGCCTTCCCAGGCTACTACGCAGTCCGTCTGCCCGACGAGGAGATCCTGGTGGAGCTCACCGCCACGACCCGGGTCGGCGTTCACCGTTACACCTTCGGCGGAAAAGAGCGGCCGCATCTCTTGCTTGATGTCACCAGCTCGCTGGGGGATGTCCGGACTGAAAGCGGAACGCTGCGGATCCTTCCGGAGGCGCGGGAGATTGAAGGTTCGGTGCGAACCTTCGGATCGTTCGCTCGTCGCTATGGCGGCCTGGATGTCTATTTCGTGGCGCGGTTCGACCGGCCTTTTGCCGACCATGGGGTTTGGACCGGAGACCGGTTCTCGCGCGACCAGACCGAGGGGCAAGGGGCGCGGGTGGGCGCAGACCTGTGTTTCGCATGGGAAGGGACCTCGCGCGTGGTTGAGGCGAGAGTCGCGCTTTCGTATGTCTCGGTGGAGAACGCGCGAGCGAACCTGGAGGCGGAGGCCGGGGGGGCAGAACCCTTCGAGGAGGTTTTCATGGCGGCGCGTGATGCCTGGGAGGACCGACTCGCCAGGATTCGCGTCGAGGGCGGAACCGAGCGCGAGCGGCGCATCTTCCACACCGCGCTCTACCGGGCATTTCAGATGCCGACCACCTTCACGGATGTGAACGGGGAATACCGGGGTTTCGACAAGCAAGTCCACCGCGCGGAGGGTTTTCAGTACTACACCGACTTTTCCCTGTGGGACACCTTTCGAACCGTGCATCCGCTGTACAACCTGATCGCGCGCGAGGACGCCCGCGACATGATGGTTTCACTGGTGGAGATGGCCAGCGCGGGAGGCGGCCTCCCGCGCTGGCCCGCCGGGTGCGGATACACCAACTGCATGATGGGGACCCCGGCGGACATGGCGGTCACCGAGGCGTATCTCAAGGGGATTCGGGATTTCGATGTCCGCGCGGCTTACGACAGGATGCGCCACACCGCCCTGGTCGGTCGTCCGGAGGGTTCGCGGTTCTCCGGACGAGAAGGTCTGGATTGGCGCCTCAAGTTGGGGTACTGCCCTTCGGACAAGATGTCGGAGGCGGTTTCCAAGGACCTGGAGTACGCCTACGCGGACCACTCGCTCTCGCTGCTGGCGCGCGAGTTGGGCGAGGAGGAGGATGCCGCGCGGTTTGAGGAGAACTCCCGTTCCTATCGCCACTTGTGGAACCCGGAAACCCAGTACTTCCAACCCCGGGACAGCCAAGGCAGATTCTTCGCGGAGTTCCGTCCTCTCGCATTGAGTTACACGGACTCCGGCAGGAAATACACCGATGACTATGTGGAGGGGAGCGCGCTGCAGTGGCGTTGGGGGGTCCCTTGGGACCCGGAAGACCTGGTCACTCTCTTCAAGAGCAAGGAGTATTTTGTCAACGAGTTGAACGCATTCTTCGAGGGATCGCGCCGCTGGGTGGGGTGGTGGCACCCCGGATCGCACTATTGGCATGGGAACGAGCCGGACCTCCATGCGGTGTATCTGTTCAACGCCGCGGGGCGCCCGGACCTCACCCAGAAGTGGGTTCGAGCGCTTCTGGAAGCCAAGTACAGCGATGGCCCGGTGGGGCTGGACGGAAATGATGACGGCGGCACTCTTTCCGCCTGGTATGTTTTCAGCGCCCTCGGGTTCTACCCCATCGCGGGGACCACTCGCTATGAGATCGGCTCGCCGCTGTTCGAGCGCGCGGAGATCGACATGGGAGCCCTTAGGATCCTTGAGGTGATCGTGGAGAACACGGGGCCCGATAATGTTTATGTGGAGGCGGTCCACCTGAACGATGTCCCGCTGGAAGAGCACCGCTTCACGCACGACGCCATTCGGGGGGGCGGAACCCTCCGGTTCAAAATGAGAAAACAACCGACTGGGAACTGAGCGGGAAGGTTGGAGGCGACGCCCGGATTCGAACCGGGGATAAGGGCTTTGCAGGCCCCTGCCTTACCACTTGGCCACGTCGCCTCGGTCAAGGAGCGCAAACAGGTATCGAAACCGGTCCCCCTTGTCAAGGCAAGCCCGCTCGCTAGGACTCCTCTTCCTCTTCCACGAATTCAACCTCGGTTTCACCCGGAAGAACAGTCTGGATGACCTCGATGGCTCGGTCGGCATCTTCCTCAAGGACTTGGATCACCCCGAAGTCATGGCGCCCATCCTGGATTCCGAGGAGAATCCGATCCTGGTCGGACAAAAAGACAAAGTGGATCCCGGCGTCCGACAGGGCCTCCTGGACAATTGCCGCCTCAATTTCATCCTCGGGGTTGAAGACCTCGACCAGTGGCTTTTCCGGCGCTTCGGAGTGGGCAGTTTCGTCATTCATGGCGGTATCCTCCGTTTTCATTGAGCCGGGGAGCGCCCCGGACCGTCACCTTTCTTGCCGAAAGGATTATAGCAGATAGCTTGGTTCAGGTTCAGGCGCGTGGGATTGCCCGACTGTTCGTGGGCTTGTACGCTTGAAATCGCCGGGCTGCAAGGGGAATGCTCCACTTTTCCATGAACTGGACGGGAACAAAGGTTTTGGTCACCGGCGCGGGAGGCTTCATCGGGAGCCACCTTGCCGAGGCGCTCCTCACGGCCGGGGCTGAGGTGACCGCCATGATCCGGTACACCTCCCGGGGCGATTGGGGGAACCTGGAGCGCCTTCCCTCGGACAGGAAAGGCTCCCTTCGGGTGTTGGCCGGGAACATCGAGGATTCCGATTTCGTGGATCGCGCGGCGGCGGGCCACGCGGTCGTCTTCCATCTCGCCGCGCTGATCGGCATCCCCTACTCCTACACCGCGCCAAGGAGCTACATCCGCACAAATGTGGAGGGGACTCTCAATATCCTGGAAGCGGCGCGTCGCCACGGAGTCCGGCGCGTGATCCACACCTCCACCTCCGAGGTCTACGGGTCGGCCCGGTTCACTCCGATGACCGAAGACCACCCCCTTCAGGCCCAATCCCCTTACGCGGCCGGCAAGATCGGCGCGGACCAGCTCGCGCGGAGCTATCACCTTTCCTTTAACCTTCCGGTGTCGATCCTCCGCCCCTTCAACACCTATGGCCCGCGCCAATCCGCGCGCGCGGTAATCCCGACAATCATCTCCCAAGCGCTTTCCGGAGAACGTGTCCGGGTCGGCTCGCTCACCCCCGTCCGAGACCTGCTCTTTGTCGAGGACACGGTTCAGGGGTTCCTGCGGATGGCGGAGTCCGAGGAGGCCGTGGGGGAAACAGTACACATCGGAACGGGACGCGGAACCTCCATCGGAGACCTCGCGCGGACCCTGCTCACGCAGATGGGGAAGGGCCAGGTGGAGATGGTCCAGGAGGAATCCCGCAAACGACCTGAAGAGAGCGAGGTGACCCGGCTGATCTGCGACGCAAGCCGCGCAAGGAATCTGATCGGATGGAGACCGAACGTTCCCCTGGAGGAGGGCCTGCGACGCACAATCGAATTTGTTTCAAATCATCTCGACCTTTATCGCCCGACGGAGTATGCCCTATAGGAGCCCATCATGCAGGCAGTGATCCTCGCCGGAGGGAAAGGGAGCCGCCTCCAACCATACACCACCGTGCTGCCCAAGCCGCTCATGCCGGTGGGGGACATGCCGATCCTGGAAATCATCCTGCGGCAGCTCGCCAAGGCCGGATGTCGGACCGTGTTCCTTACCGTGGGGAGGGCCCTGCCGCTCTTCCGCGCGGTGTTCGCGGAGGGGGAGCGTCTCGGCCTCAAAATCCGCTACGCCCTCGAGGAGGAGCCGCTCGGCACCGCGGGCCCCATCGCCTCCCTGGTCGATGACCTGGAGGAGGACTTCCTGGTCATGAACGGAGACCTGCTGACCACCCTGGATTACCGTCGCTTCTTCGAGTTTCACCGCGAGCAGGGCTGCGCGGCGACGCTCGCCGCTCACGAGCGCTCCTCGCTGATCGATTTTGGGGTCCTGGAGCCGGACTCTGAGGGCCGCCTGGTGAACTATATCGAGAAGCCCACTTACACTTTCACCGTGAGCATGGGGGTTTATGCCATGCGCAAGAGCCTTGTGGCTCCACACCTCGGAATAGGGGAGCGATTGGATTTCCCCGACCTGATCCGTCGCTTGCTCGACTCGGGGACTGTGGTGCGCTGCCACCATCCGGACTGCTTCTGGCTCGACATCGGCAGGCTGGATGACTTCCAGACCGCGCAAGAGGTGTTTGAGAAGAGACGGGCGGAGTTTCTGCCCTAGCGCACGCGACAGGATGGACCGTAAACAGCGTGATCGCCCATCTCACTCCAGGCGCTTGGATGGGTTTCGCAACACCCCAATCCCTTCGATCTCAACTTCGAGCACATCCCCAGGGTTGAACGAATCAACCGGCGGAGGGGTGCCCATGAAGATCAGGTCGCCGGGCTCGAGGGTGATGTAGCGGCTCAGGAAGCTCACGGTCTCCGCGACTGTGAAGTTGTAATCGCGCGTGTTGCCTTTCTGCTTCACCTGGCCGTTCACCCGCAATTGAATGTCCAAATCGCCCGGATCGAGGCCCGACACAATGTAGGGGCCGCAGGGGGCGAAGGTGTCGCACCCTTTCACTCGCAACCATTGGACATCCTGGCTCCAATCCCCGCCGCTCACATCGTTCCCGCAAGTGTATCCAAGGACATGCGCCGGGGCCTTTTCGACCGGGACATCCTTGGCGCGCTTGCCGATCACCGCCACAAGTTCGGCTTCGTAAAGGGGGCGCGCGAGGTCGCGTGGGATCTGAATGGCCTCCTCGGGACCAATCACTCCAGTGGGGGACTTGAAGAAAAGCTGAGGATGGGGCGGCTTGGGCGCGTCCGGCTTGTCCGCGGAACGATAATTGCCCGCCGCTCCAAACACCTTCGAGGGAGCGCATGGCGCAAGCAATCGAATCTCGGAGCGGGACACCAGGTTTTCGGTCGGGTTCCACTCTCCGAAGAGGTCTCCTTCCAGTAGCCGAATCCGATCCCCTTCGACAATTCCGAAGGAGACCTTGCCTCCCACCTCAACGCGCGCGAACTTGCGGACCTCGTCCGCTTGGGATAGGGCTTGATGGACGAATAGGAAGAGAACCGCCAGGAAGTGGTTCATGAGTTTGAAGCGGGCTGGACACATGCTTGGAATCCCCTTTGCGATCCCCCCTTGATGGGGGCTGTTCTTGGAATACCCTTGGAGAGGTTACCGAAAACTCCACAACGTGGAAGGAGACTGAGATGCTCAAGGGCAAGCTGCTCCATCCGGAAATCCTCGCGGCGCTGGCCGGCGCGGGGCATGGCTCCAAGGTCCTGATCGCGGATGGAAATTTCCCGCATTCCACCAAGGCCGCGCCGGGAACGGCACTGGTGTATCTGAATCTTTCTCCCGGAAGGGTGCTGGTCACCGAGACGCTGGAGGCGATCCTTTCGGTGGTTCCGGTGGAAGCCGTGGAGGTCATGCAACCCGCGGATGGAAAGGACGCTCCCATTTTCAAGGAGTTTCAGAAGCTGGTCGGAAAGAAGATCCCGTTCCATCGCCTGGAACGGTTTGCATTCTATGACGCCGTGGGGGACCCCGATGTGTGCCTGCTGGCGGCGACGGGCGATCAACGGCTGTACGCCAACATTCTATTGACCATTGGGGTGGTCGCCTGAAGCGGGGCCGGTTCGCGACGCGAGTTCCGCGGGATCGGCGGGGAGGGTCCCCTTGTCCACCACGCGCTCCATCGAATCAATCGCTTCGAACCGGCACGAGTCGGCGGTGAACTCCAAGAGGAGCGCGATGGTGGTCTGATCCTCGCCCGCGAGGAATTCGGAGGCTGCGCGGTTGAGCGTCCCGGGCGCTACCTTCCCTCCCGAGCCGGCGATGAAATAGTGTATCCCATGTTGAGGCCGGATCCGTTGATAGAAGTGATGGTGCCCGGAAAGCACGATGTCCGCCCCGCCTTCGATCAGGATCGGCTCGATCTGCTCGCGAAGGTTGGGGAGCGGGGTCTCGCGCTTGAGGCTTGAGCCATAGAGCGGGTGATGCATGGCCACCACCTTCCAGGATGCCGGGCTGGTGGCGAGCTCGCGCGCGAGCCAGGAGCGCTGAGCTCGGTCCGCGGCCAGGGTGGTGGAATCCAGGAAAAAAACCTCGACAAACCCATCCCCGAAGACGCGCGAGTAGTATCGCCGCCCCCTCATCCCCAGAAGCGGATGGTTGATCTGGAAGCCCGCGAAACCGCCGCTGACATCCTGGTTCCCGAGGACCGCGAAAAACCGCACCCCGTTGCGCAGCAGTGGATTGTAAGGGCGCTCGAAATGCTCCTCGAAGTATCGCGGGTCCCCCTCGAAGGCGAGGTTGTCCCCCAGCAGGATCACCCCATTCAGGGTCCGCTCTTCATCCACATGGTAGAGCGCCGAACCAAGCTGAATCTGAAGGCTGTCCCCGGAGCGCGTGTCCCCCATCGCGGCCAGGCTGACCGAGTGACGGTCCTCGGGGGCCGGAGGGCAAATCAGGAGCCGGTGACCGCTGGGGCCAGGTTTGTCCTCGAATGGAAAGCCGGTCCGGGAGAGACGTTCGAGCACGGGTGTATAGTCCCTCGGATCACGGACCAGGAAGACATGGTATTCCCGGCTGGTCGGGAGTTCATGGACTTCGCTCTCGAAGGTTTCCGGCATGAAAAAGGTGGGGTAGGGGTCGGTTCGAGTCGTGACCCACTCGACATTGCCCCCGCTGTAGAAGCTCAGGCCATGACGAATTCCGTTCACAACAACCAGCTCGCGCCGCCCTTCGGGGATCAAGTCCTTGAGGCTGTTCCAGAACGCCCGGGTGTCCTTGTCGGTGGGCCAGTGGGCCATGGTCAGCCGGGAAATCACGAGGACCAGACACCAGACAGCGAGCGCCCCCGCGCGCGCGCCGTTCCACCGCGGTTCAAACCACGCGGGCTTCCAGGACAGCCAACATCGAGCCGAGAGAATCGCGACCGGGGCGAAAAGGGGAAGGATGTACAAAACCAAGCGCGACTTGGCGACAAAGAACACCGCCAGCGGAACAAGGACCCAGAGCGCCAAGAAAAGGGTCGGCTGGTTGGCCCCGCTTCTAAGATCCCGCCGCCATTCGGCGAAAGACTCTCGCATCGCGCCAATCTTCGCGAACCACGCCACGGACCAGGGTAGCGATCCGACCACCAGAATCGGGAGATAGATGACGAACGGTTTGTAGAACTCGGGATTACGGTCATATTTCTCGGTGAACAACCGTCCCATGATCTGATTGTCCCAAGCATAGGCCAGCGCGCCCGGGACAACCTGGTGGATCAGAACATACCAACTCCCTCCGATCGCGGCGGCGGCGGTGAGCGCCGGGAGGGTCTCCCAGCGCGCGAGGAAGCGCGCCACCTGACCGGTGAGCAGGAGATACAGACCCATCGGCCCCAGAAGCACCAGGATGGCTGGTCCTTTGGCCAGGATCCCCAATCCCAGGCAGAGACCGAGGGAGAATTTCCAAAGGACCTCCGAACCCCTCTTTGGAGCGGACACCGCCATCCAGAAGGAGGCCATGGAGGCGGTGGTCCATATCGCCAGTGGCGTGTCGGGGGTCACCATGTTGGCGGCCACAAAGGGGACCGGCATGGTGAGGTAACAAAGCGCTGAAACCGCGCCGAGACGGTTCCCCCCAAGACTCCGTCCAAGAAGCCCCACCACCAGGACAGTGAGCGAAAGCCACAGCGCATTGCCGAGGCGAGCCGCCCATTCATTAAAGCCAAAGAGGACCATCCCAGAAGCCGACCCCCAATAGACAAGAGGAGGCTTCTCCAGGAACGGGCGCAGGTTGACCTGCGGGACAGTCCAGTCCCCGCTCTCAACCATCGAGCGCGCGGCGCCAATGTAATACCCCTCGTCCGGCTCCCAGACCCCACGGGTTCCCTGGAATGCCAAAGCCAAGGCGAGCGTCAACGCCGCCAGCGCCAATGCAACGCGGAAAGTCGACATGCGGATCCTGTCAGGCCCGATCTGAAAACATCGGATATCTCCCCCCCCCAAAGCAGGGAGCCTAACCCCCCGGTTCCATTGTATCTGAGATTCCGCTTCGGAACACCGCCCCACGCTTCGTTCGTGACTAACGGGCCCGGCGCAATGGACAAAAGCACATTAATCCGGTACCATAATACTGTCTTATGCCGCCGTTTCGGCGGCCACCGTGGAGGTTCTATATGTGGACCATCCAGCCGCGAGGTTTGGGAGATTTGCTCGAGGCCCTCAGGAACAGAGGGTATCGCGTGGTCGGTCCGGTGGTCCGAGACGGGGCGATCTGTTACGAGGACCTTGGCTCGATTGAAGACCTTGCTCTCGCGTGGTTGGATGAACAGGAACCGGGGAACTATCGACTAACCGGCTCCGGCAATGGCGACTTGTTCTCCTACTCCCCTGGGGCGCACACCTGGAAGAAATTCCTTCACAAGCCCTCGGTAACCTTGTGGCGCGCCACGAAGGATCAGAAGGGCCTCCATCTGAAGGAGGAACCGACCGCCGAGGGCAAGGTGGCGCTATTCGGCGCAAGACCGTGCGAGCTGGCGGCCATTGCCATCCAAGACCGGGTCTTTCTGGAGGGTCCGTTCGTGGATTCCTTCTACGCGGCCGCCCGGAAGGAAATGTTCGTGGTGGCCCTCAACTGTTCCCACCCCTCGAAATCCTGTTTCTGCGTCTCCATGAAGACAGGCCCACGCGCCGCCACCGGCTTTGACCTGTGTTTGACCGAAATCCACCCGAATGGGGAGGCCGAGCTCGTGGTCGAGGTCGGCAGCGAGACCGGAGGGTTAATCCTCGCCGACCTCCAGCGCCGGGAAGCCACCGAGAAGGACCTCGAGGCTGTCCGGAAGACCCTTGAGGAGGCCGAACAGAGGGTTGAGAGGAGTCTGGACACCGAGGGAATCCAGGGTCTGTTTGACCGGAGTTTTGAGAGCCCACAGTGGGATGATGTCGCGCGGAGGTGCCTGGGCTGCGCCAACTGCACGATGGTCTGCCCCACTTGCTTCTGCACCACGGTGGTGGAGTCCTCCGACCTGGCCGGAGCGGAGGCCACTCGGACAAGGATCTGGGATTCCTGTTTCACCAAGGATTTCACCTACATCCACGGGGGGAGTGTCAGACCGTCCGGGTATTCCAGGTACCGCCAATGGATCACCCACAAGCTGGCGAACTGGATCGAGCAGTTCGGAACCTCGGGGTGCGTGGGCTGTGGCCGATGCATCACCTGGTGTCCGGTCGGAATCGACATCACCGCGGAGGTCGAAGCCCTGCGCGCGAGGGAAAGAACAGGATCCGGATCGGGAGGATCGAGTCATGAAGGAAATGCGTAATCTGTTGGCGGAACATCCCTTCTTCGAGAGCTTGTCGCCGACCCACTTGGACCTGGTGGCCGGGTGCGGAAAGAACGTGGTCTTCGAGGCGGGAAGACAGATCTTCCGCGAGGGGGAGCCGGCGGAGTACTTCTACATCATCCGTCACGGGAAAGTGGCGATTGATGTCTACGCCCCTGGATTGGGGAACATGTCGATCCAGACCCTCGGAGAAGGTGAGGTTCTGGGCTGGTCGTGGCTCGTGCCTCCGTACGAGTGGAGATTCGACGCGCGCGCGGTGGAGCTGACTCGGGCCGTTGCGTTGGATGGGAACTGTCTGCGCGGCAAGTGCGAGGGGGACAATGCCTTAGGGTTTCAGCTTCTGAAGAAATTCAGCCAGGTGATGGCCCAACGGCTGGAGGCCACGCGCATGCAATTGCTCGACATGTACGGAACGAGTATGAAGGGCGGAGGGAGGAAGCTCTCGTGATCGCCGCCGCGGACCCCATGGTCCCCAACCTGCACCGCATTCAGAAAGTGACCCAGGAGACCTCGGACACCTTCACCCTTGCCCTCGCGCCCTCCTGCGGGCGCAAGTGTCCCGCGTTTCGGCCCGGACAGTTCAACATGCTGTATGTGTTCGGAGTGGGTGAGGTCCCGATCTCCATCAGCGGGGATCCCGCGACTCCGGAAACTCTTGTGCACACCACCCGCGCGGTGGGCGCGGTCACCGCCGCGATGAAGAAGATGCGACCCGGGGACCAGCTCGGTGTTCGGGGCCCGTATGGAACGGAGTGGCCGGTGGCGGAGGCTCATGATCGGGACGTGGTCATCGTCGCGGGTGGAATCGGCCTGGCTCCCCTTCGGCCGGCCTTGTATTCGCTCCTCAATCATCGCGAACGGTACGGTCGAGTGGTTCTCCTGTATGGAACGCGAAGCCCCGAGGACATCCTTTATCGCACCGAGATCCAGAAGTGGCGCTCCCAGTTTGACCTGGATGTCCATGTGACCGTGGACCGCGCGACCGGGAAGTGGCGCGGAAATGTGGGGGTGGTGACCTCCCTGATCCCCAAGGCCCCCTTCGATCCCTATCACGCCACCGCCTTCGTGTGCGGGCCGGAGATCATGATGCGTTACACAATCCTCGCCCTGCTCAAGAGAGGGGTTGAGAAGGACTCGATCCATCTGTCGATGGAGCGAAACATGAAGTGCGCGGTGGGGTTCTGCGGACACTGCCAAATCGGACCGCTGTTTGTGTGCCGGGATGGGCCGGTGTTCGGATATCCGCGCCTGGAAAAGCTGCTGGACAAGCGGGAGCTCTAGCATGGTCGCCAAGCCCAAACCCAAACTCGCGGTCTGGAAGTTCGCTTCCTGCGATGGCTGCCAGCTCTCGCTCCTCGACTGCGAGGAGGAGCTCCTCGCGATCACCGGGATGGTGGATATCTGCTATTTCCCGGAGGCCACCCGCGCCGAGGTCAAGGGCCCCTATGATCTTTCCCTGGTGGAAGGCTCGATCACCACGCCGCACGACGCCGAACGGATTCACAAGATTCGGCGCTCCTCGCGGACATTGGTCACCATCGGCGCCTGCGCCACGGCGGGAGGAATTCAGGCGCTCCGAAACTTCAAGGATGTCAAGACTTTCATCCCCCTCGTGTACGCCCAGCCCTCCTATATCGAGACCTTGAACAAGTCCACTCCGATCTCGGAGCATGTCTTCGTGGATTTCGAGCTGCGTGGGTGTCCCATCGACAAGGGGCAACTGGTGGAGGTCCTGAACGCCTATTTGTGGGGCAGGAAACCCGCGATTCGTCCCCATTCAACGTGCATCGAGTGCAAACTGGCCGGGAATGTGTGCGTGATGGTGGCCAAGGGTATCCCCTGCCTGGGGCCGGTCACGCACGCCGGGTGCGGCGGACTTTGTCCCACCTATCAGCGGGGATGCTATGGATGCTTTGGGCCGAAGGAGGACTCAAACACCCGTTCGCTTGCCGCGCGGCTCGCCTCCCCGATTGGGATGGAGGAAGACGACTTGGTTCGTCTCTTCCGTTCCTTCAACGCCTACGCGGAGGATTTCCGGAAGGAGAGCGAAGCCCATGAGGACTAGAACGGTTCGAGTGGACTATCTCGCGCGGGTCGAGGGGGAGGGCGCCTTCCACATCAAGGTGAAAGACAACCGCGTGGTGGACTCGAAATTCAGAATCTTCGAGCCTCCCAGGTTTTTCGAGGCCTTTCTGCGCGGGCGAAGGTTCGAGGAGGCCCCGGACATCACCGCCCGCATCTGTGGGATTTGCCCCATCGCTTACCAGAGCAGCTCGGTTCAGGCGATGGAGGAGATCTGTGGGGTTAAGGTCGCCGGCCCGCTCCGGGATTTGCGCCGACTGATCTACTGCGGGGAATGGATCGAAAGCCATGTTTTGCATGTCTACATGCTCCACCTTCCCGATTTCCTGGGGTATGAGGACGCGATTCGCCTGGCTAAAGATCACCCGGATGCGGTCAAGCGCGGACTACGGCTCAAGAAACTCGGCAACGACTTGGTGAGAGTGCTTGGAGGTCGTGAGATCCACCCGATCAACATGCGGGTCGGGGGGTTTTACCGAACCCCATCGCGGAAGGAGTTTGAGACCTTTCTCCCGGAGCTTGAATGGGCGCGCGAGGCTGCCCTGGAAACCATCCGCTTGGTTTCCCATCTCGAGTTCCCCAAGTTCGAGCGGGACTATGAGTTTGTGTCGCTGCGCCACGGGGACGAATACCCCATGAACGAGGGTCGTCTGGTTTCCAACAAGGGGTTGGACATTCCCCTTTCGGAGTATTTCGATCACTTTGAGGAGCGCCATGTGTCGCACTCCAACGCCCTGCAGTCCGTGCTCAAGGCAAGGGGGGCGTACCATGTGGGGCCGCTCGCGCGGTACAACCTGAATTTCGACCGACTGTTTCCCTCGGTCCAACAGGCCGCGCGGGATGCGGGGCTTGCGGAGACATGTCGGAATCCGTTCCAAAGCATCATCGTCCGGAGCGTGGAAACCCTCCAGGCCGTGGAGGAGGCTGTCCGGATCATCGAGGGCTACCAGCCGCCGGAAACTCCCGCGGTCAGAGTGCAACCGCGCGAGGGGGTCGGCCATGGCTGCACCGAAGCCCCTCGCGGAATCTGCTTCCACCGCTACCGGATCGACTCCAAGGGGATTATCCGGGACGCGCGGATTATTCCACCCACCTCGCAGAATCAGGTCACCATTGAGGAGGACCTTCTCGACCTGGTCTCAACGAAGCTGGCGCTGCCCCAGGAGAAGCTCACTTGGCTGTGCGAGCAGGCGATCCGGAACTACGATCCCTGCATCTCCTGCGCCACTCACTTCCTCAAGCTCACCGTGGAGCAAGTCACCTGAGGAGCCTTCCGGAGGAGCCGCCCCCCATGCCGCCGTCCGCTGTCCTGATCCTTGGAGTCGGTAACGAATGGCGTGGGGATGACGCTATCGGGGTGTTGCTCGCGCGTCGTCTTCGGGAGCGCGCCCCCCCCGGGGTGGAGGTGAAGGAGCACAGTGGTGAGGGGGCCGGCCTCATGGAGGAATGGGTCGGTCATGATGCGGTGATCATCCTGGATGCGGTCCGGTCCGGTTCCCCTCCGGGAACCATCCACCGACTGGATGCCTCCCGAGAAGCAATCCCCTCGAGATTCTTCCACGCCAGCAGTCATGCGTTCAGTGTCGCGGAGGCCGTGGAACTCTCCCGCGCGCTGGGGGCGCTGCCCGAGGTGGTTCTACTCTATGGGATCGAGGGGCGGGAATTCGCGGCAGGCGCGGGGCTTTCCGAGGAAGTCCGCATGGGCGGCGCTGTGGTGCTGGAGGAGGTGATGGCTCTTATTGAATCGCACGCAGGCCGACTCGCCGTCAAATCCCGTACGGGCACAGGTACAGGAAGCGCGAGCCGGTCTTGAGGAAATCGGCGGAGAGCCGGACCCCGAAAAGACCCCTCGGCTCCTTTTTCTTGCGGGTGGTGGTGGGAGGATCCTCCCCCAGTCCCGCGAGCTCCCCGGCTCGGTCAATAGCATCCTGAAGCGTCCCGAGGGAATCGATCAACCCGACCTCCAGCGCTTGGCGGCCCGTGTAGATTCTTCCCTCCGCGAGCGCTTCGACCCGTTTGCGGATCGCGTCCCGGGTAAGTCCATCCGCGAACATCTTCGTGAGCTTCTCATTCACCTCCGAGGCCGGCGCGGCGGGAATCGAGGCGGTGGGCGTGGCCGTTGCGGTCTGGCTTGGGGCCACAACTCCTTCCGCGGTCGCGCCCTCCGGCGATCCCGTGGCGGCAAGGATGTTGGGCGCGGACAGGCCCAGGCTGGACCACGCTGGAGAGGGATAGATCACACCCCCAAGTCCCGCGACCTCGGTTTCACCCTCAACCACTCCTCCCGGAAGCTCCTTGTTCCAACCCCGCGCGAGCGACACCTTGTTGCGAGTCCGCGAGTCCGCCACGGCATCCAGGAATTGGCGGTAGTAATCATCGATTACCGACTGAAACATGGCGCGTTCGTGCCCTTTCATCTCTCGTGAGAAATCCCCCGCGGTCTTGAACGCGCCCTTCTTGACCGTGTCAAATTCGACCCCGAGCTTTCCGAGCAGGTCGGAGAGATTCATCATCTGCATGTAGACCCCGATGCTGCCGGTCAGCGTGCCCGACATGCCCATGATCTCATCCGCCCCACAGGCGGCGTAGTAACCCCCGCTCGCCGCCACCGAGGCCATATAAGCGATAACCGGCTTCCCCTCCCCGGCGATCTTTCGGGCGGCCTCATAGATTTCCTGGGTCGGGGAGATGGCTCCACCGGGGGAATCGATGTGGAGGACCACCGCGGAAATCCCATTGTCCTCCGCGCAGTCCTCGAGGAGTTCCACCCAGTCGGAGGCCTCGAAGATCGTGCCGAATATCTCGACAACAGCCACCCTGTGCCGGAACACTCGGAGGCCATCCTCGTGGTCGGCGAAGACCAGCGAAAACAGCGCGACCATCAGCGCGATGAACACAAGCAGCACGATAACGAAAACCACGGCGAGGGGCGAATGGCCCCTGGGGGTCCTCGGCGGAGGGGCTGGGAGCGGTTGATGAAAGGTGGCCATGGCTTCGGTTTATTGGCTTCCTGGGATTGGATTGGGATTTCTCGCGGCCTGATCCCGAAAACGCGTGTTGTACCCGGTTGGATTATAGCCACGCGGCTGGACCTCGAAATTCCGCACATCGAGGGGTCCGTCAAACTGCGCGGTGAAGGTCCCTGTTCCTCCGGGGGGAAGCAGGTCCGGGGTCACCTTGACGGTCTTGCTCTTCTTCCCACCCTCATTCCGGATCTTCCCGGTGTCGCCATAGAGGGTGACCTCGACCTGAACGTTGAACACCCCGACTTCGGCTTGGTTGAGGACCTGTCCGGTCACCACGGTCTTTCCGCCCTGGTGGCTGATTTGGGAGTTTGAGATCGCCATGCGCGCCTGGGCGTTCAGATCGAGGGTCCGCTCCACCAACCTTTGGGCCTGCCGCTCCTGAGCGACCTGCACTCCTCCGAGCTGTTTTTCGATGTTGGATATGACCATCATCAGGTTATCCAGACGCTCGGCCAGGCGCTGCTGGTTCGTCATGATCTCCTCAAACGGAAACGGAGTCGGCTCGGCGTCCGGCTTGCGATCGATCTTGAAACTCTTGACCTTGTCGAGGGGCAGGACCTGGAGGCCGCCTTCGGTGTCGATGGAGAGGTTACCCTTGTCCATCGAGAGGATTGTGCCGGTGATCAGGCGGTCCTGTGAATCGATCAAGGCGTCCGCGCGGGCTTTCCCGGCAAGGCTTGAGAATACCGTGAGCGCCCCAAGCCAGCAGGCCAGGGTCCAATGCAGAAACCGGTTCCAATCATCGCGCCGGGTCATCGAGTGTTTCTCCCTTCCCATCCGGAAAAGCGCGCTCACAGCTGATGAGCTAGCTCCGTTTCAGACTGGCGTCGCGCCTCCTCCGTGACCTGGATCGCGAGCTCAAGCGCGCGACGTCCATCCTCGCCCGAAACCACCGGGGGTTTCCCCTCCTGGACACAGCGGATGAAATCGGAGAGCTCCGTGGTGAGGGCATCCTCCTCGCGGTTCATGTGCAAAGTGTAATGGTTGATCCCCGGCAGGGGGTCCCCCATCATCCGCTCCTCATTTTGAGCAAGTTTCCGGAAAACCGCGATCTCCTGTTTCTGGTAGTCCAGCGAGAAGTAGCTGTCGCGCTGAAAGATGCGGATGCGTCTCTGCGGCTCGAGTGACACCCGGCTGGCGGTGAGATTGGCCACACAGCCGTCCTCGAAGGTGATCCGCGCACTGGCGATGTCCTCGTGTTGGGTAAGCACCGGGACTCCCACGGCGTCAAAGCGAGCCACTTTGGAGGGGACCAAGGAGAGGATCAGATCGAGGTCATGGATCATCAGGTCCACCACCACTCCGATATCCTTGACTCGGGGGCTGTAGAGAGTGAGGCGGCTGGCCTCGATGTAGCGCGGGCGGTCCAGGACGCGCTTGATCTCCATCACCGCGGAGTTGAAACGCTCGATGTGGCCGACCTGAAGGACGAGGTTGTTTCGCGCGGCTAGGTCGATCAGGTCATCGGCCTCGGCCACCGTCTTGGTCATCGGTTTCTCGACAAAAACATGCTTTCCGGCTGAAAGCGCGGGAGCGGCCAGGGCGTGGTGGTAGGTGGTGGGGGTGACCACATCCACGGCCTCGCAACGATCGAGGAGGTCCTCCCAGCGTTGAAAATAGGGGACCCCTTCCCGTTCGGCGATCTCCTCGCCGCGCTGCCGGTCCACATCGTGGACCCCCACAAGTTCGGTGCTGGGGAGTGCGTTGAGAATGCGCGCGTGGTGCTTGCCCAGGTGCCCGACCCCGAACACACCGATTTTGGTCTTGTTCATACTCTAAGGACTTTGGGGAAATTTCGGGGGGTTTCAAGGGGGATGGGGAAAGCGGTAAACCGAGGGCAAGGGAGGAGCGGAGCAATGACGGTGGAAGAACAGATACACGAGGTTGTGAAGGATTTGCCTCCCGAGAAGGCGGTGCGGGTCCGGGCATATGCCGAGTCGCTTCTTTCAGACAAAGGAGGAGTGGAATCGGTCCATCCACCGGATGGAGTCCTATCCCACCTCGACTTCGACATCTCCTTTGAGGAATTCAAGGACCTTCGCCGCGAAATGTGGGGAGAGCCTTCTCGAGATGCCCAAGAGTGAACCATCTCCTCCTGGACACACACTCTGTCATCGGGTGACTGCCCCCTCGTGTCAGCAGGGAAAAGGAATCCGCCCTACCCCCGATACCGTGTCATCCCCCCGGTCTTGGGGATGTCCCCAGCGCTTCTCGTGCCGTTGGTCGGGCTGTAAATGATCACTTGCCCGAAGGGAACCATCCCTCGGGCCCAGATCTCGGTCATCAACCCCTGATTCTTCGCGCCATCCGGCCCCATGCTGTTCAGAATCCAGACTGGAACCGTGAAGCCTGGGAAATCCGCCGTCCGGAAGCACTCGTGGTTGCGGTAATTGTAATAGTACCGAGTGAGATCGTCCCCGTACCCTCCCGCCTCGAAGGCGAGGAAGGGGTCACGAAAGCTCACGTTGTTGATGTAGCACGTCGGAGTGGTCAAAGGGATCAGGCGGTAAATGATCGGGCTGTAGCTCCCTCCCCCGCCCCAGGCGTCGTAGTACGGGTATTTCTGGAAATCGAGCCGGTAGGCCTCAAGCGCGGTGGCCAGGGATTGGAACTCTGACTTGACCCGGACCAGCTTCGCTCGAATCTGGGTCTCGAGGAAGTTCGGGAGGGCGATGGCGATCAGAATGAGGATTATTGCGATGACGATCAAGAGCTCGATCAGGGTGAAAGCGGATCGTCCCCCCGTTCCAACGCGCAGGCCAGGCTTGCTTGGGACATAGGCTTGCACGCTCATTCGGATGCGCGCCGAAGGGAGGCTTTCCCCATATACACGCATAACAGTACCACATTATGCTCACTTGTCGCGCCAAGTAAACACGCCTGTTAGAGGGATCGGACGCGCAGGGTGTGTATGAAGACTGGGAATCCGCCGAAATGAATGGTCCCAGGAGACCTACCGGTCGATCAGCACTCTTCCCTTTCGGGCTGCAGGACGCCAAACACGTTCCCTTCGGTGTCCTTGAAGTAGGCCAGGAGGCCGACAGTGGGGATGGGCATTTTCGGGACAGCGATAATTCCCCCGGCCTTCTCGATACGCTCCAGGGTGGAGTCGAGCGAATCGGTTCCGATGGTGCAGACAAAGGCGTTCACGGCAGCGTGTTCGGAAGGGGCGGCGCCCATTCGTCGAATGAGCCCGCCATTGACTCCGGGTTCCCCGTCTTCCCCGGCGCGGATGGTCCAGTATTCGATCGGACCATCCCACTTGGTAAACCGCCAACCGAGCGCTTCGGTGTAGAACCTGATGGCGCGCTCAGGGTCCGTCGCGTGGATTTCAAAATGGATGACTTTGGACATGATCAGACACTCCAATTTGGAACTCGCAGACTCCTTGAAATCCGAGAAAGCAACCACTCCTCCAAAACCTCCTCCCGCTCCTCGCGACACCCCTCAACCGTCGGTGCGTTGGCGTAGACCCCTTGGAACCCTGGAATCTCGCCGTAGAACGACCGGTCATCCTGCAGAATCTCGTAGCGCGCTCTCGTCATCGCGGCTCTAAGGCACTGGCTCAGCACGGTCTTCTCCCTTCGCCGGTGGACAGGCGGGATGCCTGTCCTACATGACGCTCGGTTCGTCTATGATGCTCCAGGCCAATTGGGAAAGGAAGGCGGCGTTCCATGAGATTTCACACCGAATACCTCTGGTTCAACACTCGCAGCCATCGCGAGTACATCAACATCACCGACAAGGTGGAAGAGGCGGTTCGCAAGAGCGAGGTTCTTGAAGGCATGGTTCTGGTTTCGGCCATGCACATCACCGCCGCCGTGTATGTCAATGATGCCGAGTCCGGTCTGATTCAGGACATCGACGATTGGCTGGAGAAGCTTGCCCCCACCGGTCCGGACTACCGTCACCACCGCACGGGCGAGGACAACGGCGACGCGCACCTTAAAAATCTCCTGATTCACCACCAGGTGATTCTGCCGATCACCAACGGCAAGCTCGACCTCGGCCCCTGGCAGCAGGTGTACTATGCCGAGTTCGACGGCCAGCGGAAGAAGCGGGCGGTCATCAAGGTGATGGGGGAATGAGCTCCGACGGCGGAGATGGTTGGACTCAGGCGGGCGTGCAAGCCTCAAACTTCTCAAGCGCGCCCCGCAGCCGTTCGAGCTCTTCGGGGGAGACCCGGTCGATGAACAGCACCCCTTCCAGGTGATCGATTTCGTGCTGGAACACACGGGCAAACAGGCCGGAAGCGTGGATCTGAACCTGTTTTCCATCCACGGTCAGACCTATGACCTTGATCCGCGTCGGGCGGACCACTTCGCCTTCGACCCCGGGAATGGAGAGACAGCCCTCGGAGAGTGAAGCCAGTTCATCGCCGACCCAAACGATCTCGGGATTGATCAGGGCGGTCTTCTCCCCCGGCTCGCGCGTGTCCACCAGAATGATGCGCTGGGAAAGCCCGACCTGCGGGGCCGCGAGACCAATCCCCTTGGATTCATACATGGCCGTCCACATCCCCTCGATGGTTTGGAGGGTGGAGGAGGTGATCTTCTCAACCCTGCGCGCCTTCTTGCGGAGGATGGGGTCGCCGAGGTATCGGATGCGGAGCTTCTTCATTGAGGGTCCTTGAGTTTCTCTTGTGGGTTGATTTTGGGATTCTTGTCAACAATACGGAAGAGTCAAGGACACAAGTCGATAAGAAGCAAGACCGGGGTGGCCCCAAGCGGAGCCACCCCGGATCATGGTCCTAATTCTGTAGACCCCGCGCCGATCAGCCCGCGACCTTGAACTCCGCGCGGCGATTCATCATGCGAGAGGATTCATCCGTGCCGGGCACGGCCGGACGGAGCTCTCCGTAAGAGATGATGTCGATCCGCGAGGGGTTGATGCCGAGCTGGATCAGGTATTCCCGCACCGCCAGCGCCCGGTTCTCGCCCAGCGCCTGGTTGTATTCCTCGGTGCCGCGCTCATCGCAGTTCCCCTCGATAAGGACCCGCATGCGCGGATTGCTCCGCAAATACTCGGCGTTGTTCAGCAGGGTTCGACGCGCTTCCTCGGACAGATCATAACGGTCATACGCGAAGTAAACCGTCTCCAGATTCGAGTCGGAGGACCAATCGCCGGAGCCGGGGCGGCGGGTGAGCGCCTCGTCCCCGGTCCGCTCCCAGTCCGTGTTCAGATTTCCGGCGTTCGGATCGCCGAAATCACTCGGCCCCGACCCGGTATAGTCGTCGATGCCCTCCTCGGTGGAAGAGAACCCCTCCGAGAGCGGGGGCGGTTGGTTGACTCGCGGAGAGCAGGCCACGAGCAACACCCCCGAAATGGCGATAATCAGCACTTTGAGCTTTCTCATGATCGCATCCCTTCTCCCGGATCCTCAGAATTCCCCTTCCGTATCCGGAAACCCTTTACCTTAAGCGGATCCCCACTGGACCGCTTTGTTACTCCAGCACCAGGAACTCGGCGCGGCGATTCTTGGCCCACGCGGACTCATCATGGCCCGGATCCGCCGGCTCGACCTCGCCCTTGGACACGCTCTGCATCCGCGAGGCGTCCACGCCGTGGTCGATCATCCAGCTGCGCACGGCGTCCGCGCGACGGTCCCCGAGGGCCAGATTGTATTCCTCGGTTCCGCGCTCGTCGCAATGCCCCTCGATCCGAATCGGAGCGTTCGGGTTCTGGCGCATCCACGCCAGGTTCCGCTCCAACGCAGCCGTCTGATCCTCGCGGATATACGATTGGTCGAAGTCGAAGTAAACGGTGTCGAGCATGTACTTCGGTTCGCCGTCAAAACGAGTCTTTCCGGCGCCATCGCCCCATTCGCCGCCGGGACCATAGCCCCCGCCGCCATTCTGACCATAGCCCGAACCGTTGCCGTATGCCCCGGGACCAAAGGGTCCGCTGTAGCAGTTCCTTCCGGGACGCAGATACCATCCGCATCCGACCAACTGGGTCGCCAGCAGAGCCAGCGCCACAATTCCCCTCACTTGGACCTGGAATGTCCCCTTCCTCATTGTCGCCTGCATGTTTCTCCCCCTCAGAACCGATTGGTGTTTCCTCAGTAATAGCCGGTCCCTGATCCTCCCGAATCAGAGTCGCTCAGGTAGCCGGAATCTTGATTGCCAGACCTGCTCGCGCTTCCACTGGTTACTTTACCCCCAAACGGGTAACAGGGGTCATAGCAGCACCCGCTGTTGCACCCGAAGCTCGGCTTGAATCCCATCTCCAAGTAGCCGTTTGGCCACGGTCCGCAGCCAGAGCCACAATGTCCGCACGAGTTGCACTGTCCGCAGGGACTCCCGCAGCGGTAGCCAACGCCGCAGCACCCGCCGAGGAGCGCCGCCACCGCCAGGATGACGATGAAAACCGATGCCCTTTGTCCCAAGCCATTGGTATTGAACATTTTCTTCCCCCTAGTCTCCCGTTAATTCGAGGTAAATGTTCATAAACTGAACACTAGCAGGAAGTATCGTCAATTTCAAGAGAAAAATTATAACCCGACTGAACGTTTTTTCAGGAAACCCCTAAAATTGAGGCTGTTACGTTGCATTTCCGTCCGTGATCGAGGGCCTCCGAGGTCCGGATCGAACTCAAGGCCCCCATGCGGGCGACGAGTTCTCGCCGGGCAGGCGGTCGGAGCTGGTGATGTAGCGCCGGTCGCTCCCATCGGCGTCCATCACCACAATCTGCCCTCGATGGGTGAACACCAAGTGCCTGCCATCAGGCGCCCAACTGGGGTGTTCACAGTTGCCGCCAAGATCACCGGTCAGATTCCGGGCGTTGCCCCCGTTCAAGTCCGCCACCCAGATATTGAAGCCTCCCCCCCCAGCGCTGGAGGTGTAAGCGATTTTGTCCCCCTTCGGGCTGACGGCCGGGTCGTCGTTCTGGCCCGACCGGACCACCGCGCTGGGCTGCCCCCCGGAAGCGGCCATCCGCATGATTTGTGGAGCGCCATAGCGGTCCGAAATGAAATAGATCGCGGACCCATCCGGGGTGTAGACCGGCGAGGTGTCCACATCCCGCGAGCGGGTGAGCCGAACCGGATTGCTCCCATCCGCGTTGATGCGGTAGATCTCCGGGTTGCCGTCCCGCGAAAGGGTGATCGCAAGGCTCCCCCCGTTGGGGTGCCATGAAGCCGCGCTGTTCATCCCCGGGAAGGCCGCGAGCACCCGGATTCTCCCCGTGTCCAGGTTGTAGACATACAGGTCGGGGTTGGCCTGGCGATAGGAGGTGTAGACCAGCTTACGGCCATCGGGCGACCAAGCCGGGGACAGGCACAGATTACGGTCTTGGGTGATCGGACGGATATTCCGGCCGTCGTAGTCCATGATGTAGATCTCGTGGACTTTCATCTTCTTTCCGCCGGAGTCCGCGCGCCACTGTGCGTTCACAAAGGCGATGTATGTGTGGGCGCACCCCGGAAAGCCATCGGGATCGTATTTCTGAACCATGCCATCCACAAAGTTGTGGATGGCTCGGCGAACCTCCCGGATCTTCTTTTCGGGGCCATCAAATTGAAGCGTGAACTCAAGCGCCGAAATGGTTTCCTGCTCGCCCACATCGTAAGCATAGAGGCGAATGTTCCCGGAGTTGCCTTGGTTCTCGAATTCCCCCTTGACGATGACATCCGCGCCGAGCTGCTGCCACGCGCCATAGTTGATCTGACGTCCGGCCTGGTCCTTGCGGTTTTGAGCGACCATCTCGGTCGAGTTTGGGAGCGGATTGAAATAGTCGGAGAAATCCAGGTCATAGCGAATGGTCTTGTCGTATTGGACCTGGAGGTCGGAATCCTGCCCGCGCGGCAGTTCGATGTCGGTGACCGCCACTCGCAGCGAGGAAGTCCGGCCCACTCCGGTGACTCGAAGCTGGCCGGTGGCGGAGGTCTCGGAATCTCGGAAACTCCGGATACCCCCGCGGGCCGCCTGAGCCTGGACGGATAGGACAACCGCGTTCGCCGCCAGCGCGACGATGGCCGCTTGGGCCAAAAGGAAGGATTTACTCCACAACGAACTCACAGGTCACCCCCAAATCACTGGTTCCGGGCGGAAGCGGCTCGAAGGGAGTCACCGCCTCCACCGCGCGCTTAGCCGCTTCGTCAATCCGGCGATTGCCGGATGTATCCCGCACCGCGATATCGACAATCTCGCCGCTGCGAAGAATCTTGAAATAAACCGTGACCACACGCTCGCCCTGACGCATCGAGTGCGGCGGAGCGAAGTTGGCCTGAAGCTCCTCGCGGAGCCTTCCAAGATAGGCCCCGTCTCCGAAGGCCCGCGAGAGGCTCATGCCCGTTCCGGCTCCGGCGGAGTAGTTTGTGCTGGGAATCGCCTTCTCGGCGGTCACGATCGCATCCTTGAGGTTCTTGACCGCTTGCGCGACAACCGTCGCGGTCTTGTTGGGCGTGGGCGAAGCCGTTGGACCGGGAGTGTTGGTCGGCTTGGGCGTGGGTTTCTTTGTGTTTGTCGGCTTCGGAGTCGGTTTCTTGGTGTCCGTGGGTTTGGGAGTCGGCTTCTTGGTGTCGGTGGCCTTGGCGGTCGGCGTGTTCGTGGCCGGTTTCGCGGTGGCGGTTTCGGTCGGAGTCTTGGTCGGCTCCACCTCGGTGGGTGTGAGGCTCGGGGTGGAGGTCGGCTTGTCGGTTCGGGTCGCAGTCGGCGACAAGGAGGGGGTGGGAGTCGGTAGGAGATCCCCCACCAAGGACTTGGCCTGAGTCAAATCGGGAGTGGGCGACTTTTTGGGGGTTTCCTCCGGTGTCGGGTCCTCTTCCTCCGGCTCGATCATCGGCGGCGGCAAGACCAGTTCGAGGGCCATCGGCGGAGGGGTGTCCCGCACCCAGAGGAGGGTCGGCAGATAAAAGGCCAGAAACACCAAGAGGTGCAAGGCCGCCGACAGAAGCACATATCGTTTCATGGTTCCCCACAGCCATCCCGGCGCACCCAGTCATCCCCACGTCAGTTCTCAATCGGCTCCAGCTCGGGAGCGATGGTCTCCACCCCGGCGGCGCGAATCTGGCCCATCACCCCCATCATGAATCCGTAGGAAAGGTTTCTGTCCGCGCGAACGTGCACGGGAACCTTGCCATATTGGTCCACCAGGGCCTTGATCGTCGTTTCCAGTTCTGACAACACAATCAGCGAATTATTCACCTGGAGGGTGCCCTCCTTGTCGCACTCCACCAGAATCGCCTTGTCATCCGTGGTGATGGTTTCCACGACCGGGGATTTGGGAAGCTCGATGATCAGCCCTTGCTTGAGCATCGGGGCCACGATCATGAACACCACCAGCAAGGTCATGGTGACATCCACCAGATTGGTGATGTTGATCTCCGCGGTGGGATAAACTCTCCTGCCTCGTGAAGCGCGAATCATGGCCGCCGTGTCACTTCGCCTGACGCAGCTGGTGGCGGACCAGGATGTTGCTGATCATGCCCGCGAAGTTCTCCAGCATCGCCAGCATCCGATTCACCCGAACCAGGAAGAGGTTGTAGGCCGCGGCGGCCGGCATGGCGGCCAAAAGGCCGAAGACAGTGGTGACCAGCGCGGCGGAAATGCCGGGGGCAATGTCCTTAATCGAGGGGGCCGCCGCGCGGTCCATGGCCTGGAACACCTCCAGAATCCCCCAGACAGTGCCGAGCAACCCCATCAGCGGACTGATCGAAGCGGTCATGGTCAGGACCGACAGGCCCCTTTGAAGCAGGATTTCGGTTTCGGTGATGGCGCGTTCCGAGGCGCGCTCCACGCCTTCGACCACCTCGGCGCGAATCACCGCCATGTTCGAGTCCCCACGCGGGGCCAGAAGGTGAATCTCCCGGTAGCAGGCTTGGAAGAGCTTGCTGGCCGGGTTACCCCTGGAGTGAACAGTCTGCTCGTAAAGGGCGTCGAGATTACCCCCCAGATGGTCGAAAAGCTGGCGAAACTGCTCAAGTTCACGCTCCCCGCGCCGGAACTGGCGCGCCTTGAACAGGATGATCGCCCAGGAGAAAATCGAGGCGCAAATGATGGCGAGAACGATAACTCGTCCCGCCCAGCTGGAATCCAAATAACCTGAAACAAGCGTTCCCATGGCACCTGCTCAACTCCCTCGCGCCCTCCCCGGAGAAATGCCCTGAGGGACTCCGCGCGAGGTTCTGAAGAATGAGCCCCTGCTTCCCCTCGGGGTCTCTAAACGAAACGTGCCCCAGACCGCGCGGTCGCGGCCGGGAGCGCCCACGATTCAACTCCAGGATGGGTCATACGCCGATTCCCTTACGGAATTGCCAGGGATTGGCCCATCCTGAGACCGCTGGGGTCGGTGAGTCCATTGAGTTCCTGGATCTCATCTTGGGAAACGCTGAAGCGTTTCGCAATGGTCGAGAGGGTGTCCCCCGGACGGACCTTGTAGGTGCGCGAGGCTTTAGCCACCTTGGTCTTGGTTTCCCCCGGCATGGGAGGAAGCGTGTCCGGCACAAACGACCCTGCGGTGTCGGTGGACACGCCGGCGGTCGGGCCTTCCACGGTGGTCGACGAGGCGGAGGACTTGGTCGTGGGGGCGCCGCTTGAAGGGGAACCGTGGGTTGAGGCTGACGGGGCCGAGCCTTCCTCGCCAAACTCCTCCATCAGGACCTGGATGACATTCTTGGTTTCAGCGCGGAGCGAATCGAAGGTCTTTTCGAGATTCTCCACCTTGCGGCCCAGAGCCTGGGTCTCACGCGAGTTCTCGGTCACCTTGCGCTCCAGGGCGGCCACCGAACTCCGCTCCCCAGGGGCCATCGAGACCGAGGCGCCGGCGCCGGTTTTGACATCCGCGTAGTTCTGACGCAGGCTCGAAAGCTCCTCGGCCATATCCGCCTGCTTGAGGGTCACTTCATTGAGACGGTCCTCCAGTTGGAGGGCCGCGCCGGAGGGCGCCCCCTTGGCGGACTGGGTCTCCTTATTCTTCAAATTGAGGGAGTGGATTTTCCGGTCCAGGGTGTCGAGGTCCTTCTGAATCCCCTCGATCTGGCGGGTGTAACACCCCCCCAGCAGAACACAAGCGGAAATTGCCAGGATCGCGCGCGCGTGGCGCGCCGGTGAATTTCGGCGCAAAGCCCCAATCATTTCGATTCTCCCCCTTAGAATGATCCGAACCCCTCTCGCATGTCCCCACATGCGTCCCCTGGAAGGGCCGGTGAATCACGTCGCTTCGGTTCATGCCCGCGCGGATCCCCCGCGCTCAGAGGTCGGTGTCGAAGCGCTCGACCTCTCGCAACGCCATCTTGTGCAGGCGCATCTCAATCACGGATCGAATATCCCGGCCGCGAAACAGGAAACACTTGATGACCGGGAATGCCATCACCACGGCCCAGAACCCGATCGGCCAATAGCACCACCACACCCCGGGGTACAGGAACACATTCAGCGCGACCAGGGCGCCGGAGACCAGGACATAGGCGATCAGCAGCTTGATGGTGTTGAACTTCATCTCAGCCACGCGTCTGGCGCGGAGGTAACTCTCGCTGTTGGCCTCATAGAACGAGGCCGGGAGCTCCACCGCCTGGGGTTTGAGCGCGGGCTTGGGCGGCGGGGTCGGCGCCGGGTTTCTCGGCGTGGGCTTGTCGTGGATCCGTTGTCGAAAGAGCGGGTCGCTTTGATCCAGCGTGAAGACATCACGCTGCGGTTCTTGGCTGGAATAATCGACAGGCGTCGGCACAGCGTTCTCCCCCTTTTCCCCTCACTGCCGGTTGACCCAACAGTTTTCCCCGCATCGGTCGATAACGATCCCGGAAGAATCCAAGAGCCCACCCCGGAACCGTGATCCATTCAAACCACCGGGTCCCTTTTCCCGGCTTGTAAGGCGCCCTCGACACTCAGGCAAAACGGCTGCGGGTCGCCTCGCCGAGGATACTAAACCGCTCCCTTCGCCCATGTCAAGCGATTATTGAGCCTGACCGCCCTAACTTTAGTAAACCACACAAGTTAAATCACACCAGCCTGGGCCGATGGACAGGGTGCGAATCTCCCCTTAAGATTGAGAAGGTCTGAAGTTTCGGAAATTCTTGCTGGGAGGCGCGCATCATGGCTAAGCCCAAGAAGGGGAAGGTCCTGGAACACCTGATCCAGGCTTACACAATGGAATGCGAGACCATCCTCAACTATCTCGCCAACTCAGTCATGCTGGATGGGGTCCGCGCCGAGGAGATCAAGTCCAGCCTCGCCGCCGATGTCGCCGAGGAGCTCACCCACGCCACCGAGCTCGCCAAGCGGATTAAGCAGGTGGGAGGACGAGTGCCCGGCTCGCTTAGCCTGGATTTCGGCCAGAAGGTCCTCCAACCCCCCAAGGACACCACGGATGTCACCGGTGTCATCAAGGGAGTGATCGCCGCCGAGCAAGCGGCCATCGACAACTACAAGAAGTGCATCAAGGCCTGTGAACAGGAAGATGATTATGTCTCGCAGGACCTGTGCATTCGCACCCTGGCGGATGAGGAGGGGCACCTGATCCAGTTCAAGGGGTTCCTCAAAGAGTATGAGAAAAGGTGACCCTGAATTGATCCCCTCGAAGACGCTGATCTTGACCCTGTTGCTCCTGACCCCCGCATCGATTGGGGCAACCTCCCACCGGGAGAACTGGATGGGAGCCTATTTGAACCATTCCAAGATCGGGCACAGTGTGCTCGTGCTTGAGCCGACCGAGCGCTTCCCGTCCGAAATCAAGGGAAAACTGGCCCCGCCGGAGGGAGCGGATGAGCCGGGTGGAAAGCAGCTGTTCGCCGAGTCTGAGATTGGGATCAAGGCTTATGGCAAGCGCAAGCCACTGGCTTGGATGGTGGCGGCGGCGCTCAAGGCTGATTTTTCCCTTTCACGGCTCGCGTTCCGGATGGAAAGCGACGATTCCCGGACCGATATTCGCGCGCGGGTGACCACTCGGGGGCTGGAGGTTGAGGTGGAATCCTCCGGCGACACCCGGCATCAGGTCCTCCCGCTCGAGCTGGGCCGAGTCTACCTGGCCGAGGCGCTCCCGGCGCGGTTGGCGGCGCTCCTCTCCGAGGGCCAGGATATCGAGGGCGAGTATCCGGTTTTCGAGCCGCACCAGCTTTCGGTGGCCGAATGGGGGGTTCGTCTGGAGGGGACCGAGCTGCTCGATGTGGGCGGACGCTCACTGACCACCTATCGGGTCGAACAGGACACGGGCGGATTCAAACCTTTGACTTGGTTTGACTCCTCGGGATGGGTCTGGAAGGAATGGGCCCCGCTGGGGGAGCGTGTCGGGTATCTCTCCTTCTCCGAGAGTCGCGAACAGGCGCTCAATCTCGATTATGTCCATCCGGATGTTTCCCTCGGCGCCACGATCGAAGGGGAGCGCGATCCGGACCTGATGTATTCCACCTCGGTTGAGGCCGGGCGCGCGATCTCGGATCCCGGGGCGGTCCGCCGAATGGTGGTGGATCTCTACGAGTTTGACCTGGAACGCCCCTTCCCCTTCGATGAGTATCAGAGAAAGCTCCCGGGAAACCCAAGCCAAACCCCCGATCGCCCCTCGGCTTTTCGTCTGGAGGTGATTCAGGCCACTCCGCCAGTCGAGACATCGGGGGCGAGACTTGCCTCGGATCTGCCCGCGAAGTTGCGCCACCACCTGGAGCCGGAGGCGATGGTTCAGGTCGGGCATGCGGAAATCCAGGCCCGCGCCGCCGAAATTGTTCGTGGGATTTCGGACCCATGGGACAAGGCGCTCGCGATTCACGCCTGGATGGGGAAGAACATCCGAACCGAGTTTCGGATCACCATGCCCTCAGCCATTGAGGTGCTGCACACCGCCAAGGGGGACTGCAACGAGCAAGCGCACCTCTTCGCGGCGCTGGCGCGAGCGGCGGGGGTTCCCGCTCGGATCGTGTCAGGGCTGGTTTACCAGCGCGGGGCATTCTACTACCACGCCTGGAATGAGGTCCTGGTCGGTGTGGCCCCGGAGCGGTGGATTCCGATGGACGCCACGCTCCGCCAGACCATCGCCGACGCCACCCACATCAAGTTCGGCGAAGGCGGGGTTTCCGAGCAGAGCTACATCACCGGCCTGATTGGAAAAATTCGCGCGACCATTCTCGAGATCGAAACGGATGATCCGGATCAAGCAACTCACCCGGCGATTCGGCCGGACAATCGCGGTTAACAGCCTCGATCTGACGATCGGGAAGGGGGGAATCTTCGGATTCCTCGGTCCCAACGGCGCCGGGAAGACCACCACGATCCGCATGATGGTGGGGCTGCTTGCCCCCTCGGAGGGGACCATCCTATTCGGGGAGGATGGGCGCGCGCTGGATATCCGCGTCGACAGCCTCGCCGCCCGCAGGCAGCTCGGGTACGTTCCGGACGCCCCTTTTCTCTACGAGAAGCTCACCGGCAGGGAACACCTTCGCTTTGTCGGGGAATTGTACAAGGTTCCCCGGAGGCCGCTTGAGGCCGAGATCGATGCCTTCATCGATCTGTTCAACCTTCGCTCGGTGGCGGATCAGCCCATTGAGGGGTACTCCCATGGGATGCGTCAGAAGGTGGTTATGTCCGCGGCGCTGCTCCATCGCCCCGAATATCTGATCGTGGACGAGCCGATGGTGGGGCTGGATCCCCGCGCGGCCCGGATTGTGAAGGATCTGTTCGTCCGCCTCGCGCGCGAACGCGGAACAACCCTGTTCATCTCCACCCACAGTCTCGATCTGGCCGAGGAGATCTGCGACCGGATCGGAATTATCTCCTCGGGCCGTTTGGTGGCGGTCGGCAACAAGGAAGAGCTGCGTGAAACCTCGCGCAAGCGGGACTCGCGCCTGGAGGAAATCTTCCTCGCGCTCACCGAGGAGGAAACCTCGGACATGGAAGTGGGGTAGGCCGCGCTGGGAGCTTGCCGGCGCGTGAATCCTTTCTCGCGCCTTGCCTCATTTCCCCCTCATGCTCCGAATCGCATCCAACTCCCTCCAATACTCGGCGATGGCTTCCCTGCCCCTCTCGGTGAGCCGGTAACATGTGCGAGTCACTTTGCCGTTGAAACCCTTGAGCACCTGGACATACCCCGCCTGCGCCAAGCGGTCCACATGCGACGAGAGGTTTCCCTTGGTCATCCCGAGAGCCGAAAGGAGAAACTTGAAATCCGCCTCATCCACCCCGGAGAGGACCATCAGGAGACGGAGCCTGGCGGGTTCGTGGATGACTCGATCCAAACCAGTGGGGGTCTCGCTCATGGGTCACTCCTCGGCGCGCGCGATTTCCCGCAGGCGCTTGAGGGCATGGCGGCCCTGGAAGTGCCCGATCAGACCACACAGGGTCCCGTAGCCCACGGTCGGGATCAACATGTTGAGGGAAGGCCAGTCCTCAGACTGAATCGGGACCCCGGCAATGACAAGGATCGCGTGCAGGGTGTAGAGGCCCGGCCAGAGAAAGGGAATCCACCCTGCCACCGGTCGCAGCCAAACCGAAAGGAAGACCAGGAAGGGCGCGACATAAAGGGCGGAGACCGGCTGCATGTAGCGGATCGGGATGAAGCCCGCCATGCCGAGAGCCACGGACGCCAGGATACAAACCATGAAGAGGCTGACCGCGAAGGCCACCCAGGCCTTCCCCCTGTCGGTTGTGGGGACACTGGAGCCGAGCGACACATGACCTTCACGCGAGTACATCCGCGCGGCGACTTTCTCCAGCCACTTTCCTCCCCACCAGGGATTGGCGAACCAGAAACAGAATCCGACCCCCGCCCCCGCAACCGCCATCGAAGCCCAAAACATCGGCAGGTTCCCCGCGCGGTAGGCTTTGCCTCCCAGGTACGAACCCCCTCCGATCGCAGCTGAGAGGAGCAGATAGATGAGCATGAAGAGCAGAAACGGAAGGGTCCGGTTCTGGGCATATCGCCGTGTCCACTTGGGGATGGCTTTGAGGTCTTCCAAGGTGTCCTTTGAGGTGTCTTGGTGGGTCATGTGAAGTTCCTCCTTTCGCACCTGCCGGAATCATGTCACAAACCGGTCTGCACCACAAACCATTTCAGCCCCCGAAGCGAGAATCTCCCTTAACATGCATGAAATCAGTGGGTTACCGCCGAAAGAAGAGGAAGAAACGGGGAGATTCAGCCAGTCAGGCCGCTTCAAAGGCGAGTCTCCTCGGGCTTGCGCCCCAGGAATCCCCCGGATGGGAGCGCATCGGTCCGGTATTCGTAGGAGGCGATTAGTTCAAACCCGAACCGTTCAAAATACTTCGGCATGGTGATCGGGGTGAAATAATGGAGGTGGCCGATATTGGCGTAGCCATGGTGAGGGTGCATCTTCTGAAGGTGGCTCGCCTTCGACAGGTCCGGAGTGGGAACCTCAACCACCAGAAAGCCGCCGGGCCGCAAGAGTCGGAGCGCCTTCTCGAAGAATTCCGAGGGTCTTTCCAGGTGCTCCAGTACATGAAACGCAAAGATGAGGTCGTAAGACGCATCCGGACGCTCCAGGCTCCGAACCGTGTCATGATGGACAAGCAGCCCCCGGTCCCTTACACACTCCTCGACCAAGCGCCGTCCGGTCTCGATCCCTTCGACCTCAAGCCCAAGTTCCCGGAGCAAGACCAGGAAGTTTCCACGACCGCATCCGACCTCCAGGGCCTTCGCGCCCTTTCCTGGAAAGGGTAAGTTTGCTTGGTCAAACAGTCCCCGAACCGCCTGGAGGCGATGCTCGTTGATTTGGGGGATCGCCCACTCCTTCTCAAAATGCTGGAGAATCTCCTCCCCATCGTAGGAATTCAGGAACACATCCTGACTTTCGGGCGGTTTCTTCAGAACAAACTCAAGGCCGCAGTTCCCGCAGCGGACATTCTTCTGCATGCCATAGTAGAATACAGGTTTGAACCTCCGGCTTCCGCACAGGTCACAGGGAAGAGCCGGGTGTCGGCGCCAGTCCCCTTCCAGATAGTGTCGGTTCAGATAGCCCAGGAATTGGGCGACCCCCGAGGCACGAATCGCCGCGATCGACCGTGGCAGCGAGGCCAGCTCCCGCGCGAACGCCGCGAGGAAGGTGGGGCTCAACAAGCGCTTACAGAGACGCGCGCACAGGGGCGCTCCTCGACGCCGGAGTTTGGAGAGGACGGACTCCGCCCGCGCTCTCTTTTCGAGGAGCGAAAGGGGAGGGTCGGAATGGAGCGCCGCGGCTCGAAGATAGGCCTGGTATGCGCGCGCGCGCATCCGCATCGCCAGAAAGCAGTCCCCGATTTTCTCGAATGAGGCCGGATCCTCCGGGGCGAGCTCGCCGTATTTCTGATAGCACTCGATGGCTCGCTCCGATTCGCCGCGAAGTTCGTGAAGATAACCTAGATCTCCCCACGCCTTGGCAAATCCCGGATAATCCTCGGTGCAGCGTTTGAGTTCGGCGATGGCCTCCTCCACTTTCCCGAAGTGGACAAGGTCGGCGGCAAGTTCGGCGCGCCTCACGGGGTCCATGCCGACCGTCGAGGGCCCGGCCGCTGAATTGTCCTGTCCACACACTTCGAGAGTCCTCGTGCTTTCCGTTCCCGGCGCCGATTTCGCGCCGCCGACGCGCGGCATTGTGGTGGAGAGGCGCGCGCTCGCGCAAGTGGACGCGGGGAGAAGACAGCCCGCCCTTTCCTTGAGCGCGTCATCATCCCTTGAACCGCGCGCGCGAATCCTTTCTCGCGCCAGACGAAGCATCAGGGGGACATGCATCCTATTTGACTCGCCCAGAGGAGGGAGGGCATGTTTTCCCCGCTTGCTTCGGGGTATGATCCCTGCGCTTCATACATGAAACAAAGGCGGACCCTCATGAAAACCTCTCGCCCCTCCCTACGCGCGTTCACCCTGATCGAGCTGCTGATCGTGATCGCGATTGTCCTCATCCTGATCGCCATCGCGCTGCCGAATTTCCTGGAGGCCCAGGTCCGCGCCAAGGTGAGCCGGGCGATGGGAGACATGCGCACCATCAGCATCGCGCTGGAGTCTTACCTGCTCGATTTCAAGATCTACCCCACCGATCACGAACCCGATGGGAACGACCGAGGGCTCAATCAGCTGACCTCTCCCATCAAGTACCTCCCCACGCTGCCGGAGGACCCTTTCTCCACCAACACCGGGATGCTTGATCCGCGCACCCAGGAAATCGGCTGGGAGATGGCCTCCACCGGCAACGCCCCGATCATGGTCCGCTTCCGAGCCACTCAGGACAACTGCAAGGTCAACGCCTACGCGCTGGCGAGCCAAGGTCCGGATGTGGCCAGCGGGGTCAGTTTCGGGAGCGCGCGCGGGGATAACTTCATCTGCAACAGGGAATGGCCCTTCTGCGGGAGGACCCTGACCTGCCCCTCCAACCAAGGTTGGACCAATTACAATCCAACCAATGGGACCAACTCGGCCGGGGACCTCATGCGGGTGGGGGGAGAACACCGCGCCGGGCGGTACTGCATCGACAGTTGGCAGCTTGTGGCGGGGCACTATCCCGTGCACATCCCCTAAGAGGAGGGTTCCGCTCCGCGCGGGTTGTGCGCGCGCCACGCCACCCTCGCGAGCCAGGCCACAACCGCGAGTCCGGCCACAAACACGGCCAGAAACACAAGGATCGGTCCCCACTGAGTCCGAACGGTCCACTCCGGGAGGGTGAAGTGCTCCCGGAGGAGCTCCTCGCGAAGGGCCTCGTTGGTGGCGGACATCAGCAGCAGAACCGCAGCGGCCAGGGCCGAGGCAATCCAGCGAAGACGCGCGTGACTCGGAGCCTGTGAGAGAAAGAACAGGGCGAGAAACAGCCCCACCGCGAGCAGAATTCCAAGAATCAGGCTGAACGAACCCGGGGTCGCGAAGGTCAGGAAGCGTTTCAGGACTCCCTCCGGAAGCGAGAGCAAGTACCAGAACCCGATCACGATCTGAATCGCGGTGGCCACGAGCGAAACCATCGCGCCAAGGCGCGCTCCTTTCTCCGCCTCCTCGTCCGATCCGCGAAAGAGGGCGATCCACACCAACCAAAGTCCCCCGATCCCGAACGAACCGACGAGGTTGTGGAGAAATCGCGGGACCGCCAGTCCCGCTTCCCGCCACACCGAACCGACCGGAGAGCCCGCGCGCGCGAGTGGCCAAAGCTCCGGATGCTGGGAAAGGGCGGCGTTGGTGGTGAACAGGAAGGCAATCGCGGTGAAGGCCGATGCAACTCCCAAGTGCAGAAGAAGGCGCAATGGTCGCGCGGCGATGCGCTTCTCTCCTCCTTCGGGGCGCCGGGCTTTGAGGGCATAAACCGTGTAAAAGCCCACCATGAGCAGGGCCAGAATCGCCAGCCAGAAGAAGCCGAGCAACACATTGGCGACATAGAAGAACTGACCATACAGGACCTGGACAAACAGAAGCGGCGCGATCCCGAAAGTGATCGCGAGCGAGATCGCCACCGGCAGAACCGCCATCATCCGCTCGTAGAGCATCTTCTTCCATTCGCTCTCGCGCCCGACCATCAAAGCGCACAGCACCCAGGATCCGGCCAGCGCGAAGTTCATGAAGACCATGTGGAGGGCATGGGTCACCACGAGCAGGGTGACCAGGAGCCAGACCGGGGCGGGGAGCCCGAGCGGATCAGGACCCGGAACCAGGTTGGTCATTTCCCGCGGCCTCCTCTCCCCGATCTCCCGAGCCTTCCTTCAACTCCCACAAGGTGTCGGCGAGCGCGCGGCGCTCCTCCGGGGTTCCCACCAAGGGGGGCATGAACGGTTTCAACTCATGGATTCGGTCGAGGTTGTAGACCAGCAGCTCGCGGCTCCAGGGGCGGATGAGGGGAACAAGGTCATTGAAACCGCCGAGGACATGGCATTGCGAACACTGTAGATTGAAGAGGATTTCCCCCGTGCGCGGCCCCCCTCCGGCCTCGGCGCGAGTCGCGAGCGTTGCCCAAGGGGCATTGGGCAGGACCCCTTCCCGATTCACTTTCTCGATCTCCGATTTCACCAGTCCGTTGGAATACAGGTGATCGTAGATCAGGTAAGGCTTGCGGACCCCCTCGCGCACAAATTCCATCGAGACGGTGGCGATCATGGCGATGGAAAGAAGCAGCAGCGAGGTCTCGAGGTTGATGTAACGTCGCGCGCGGATCAGGCCAAAATAAGCGTAGAGTCCCACCAGGGTGGAGGCCACAATCCCAAACAAAAAGAACATCATCATCGCCACCGCGCCGCCGGTGATCAGATCCTTGGCGAGTTGGGGGAGTTCCGCGAAATACCAGGCGGCGAAGGGGAGCATCAAGACCAGGGGGGAAAGGAACCAAGCGGAGAAGTTGATCACGCGGGTCTTGCCCTCGCGATCCAGGGATCGACTCAGATTGGCGACCAGCATGGCGACCAGTCCGGCGATGGCGAGACAGGAGACCGTGCGCAGCGCCACGGTCGGTGGAAAGGTGGGATTCAGGAAGGCGTCCCACACATCCCGCGTTTCGGTCCATTCCCCTGGAGTGAGCATGAATGAGAGAATCCCGCTGATCAGGAACAAGCTCATCCAGGCCGCGGCGGCGTATGTCCATCCAAGCGCTCGATGAACCGTACCCGGAACCTTGTCCCAGGTGGTGTAGTAGGCGTATCCCGCGACAATCTCCACCAGAAAAAAGACCCATTCCATCGCCCAGAACCAGACAAAGGTATGGATCAGCATGGAGGTGGCCCGGGTGGAGGCAATCGAAATCGAGAACCAGATGCCCACACCGGTGATCGCGCCGAAAACGAATCCGGCCAGGAGCAGCACCTTGGAGAAGAGACGGAGGAAATCGAGCAGGACCGCATCCTGGGTCTTTCGGGCGCGGCCCTCGCCGATGGCGAGCAGGAACCCCGCTCCGACTGAAAAGTGCGCGACCAGGACATGGATGGTGGCGATGGCGGCGATCACCATCCCCCCACCGAGGCGGGGGACATTCCAATCCGGATATTCCCACATGATGGTAAGCCCGAATGCGTATTCTACCTCTGGCCAACCCCAGAGCCTATTGGGAGGGCCTGTTCCGGCTTGGAAGAGTATCACCTAATAGCTTGTTTCCTCTAGACATTGAGTGCCATACATGCAAGAGTGCTTGAAGTTGATGGCCGTTTCCCGAGTGTCTCTGAGGGGAGTGACCGGGGAGAGTGGTGTCGTGCCGGAGGGGAGACCGGCTCGAAAGAGGGGGGAGTGTTCCTTTCGACCCGCTCAGTGGATTCGTATACTTTGAGCAAGGGTCGTCTCTTTCGGGTTCTGTTTTCGCCATCGCTCCTCAGAGAAAGGAGCGCCCGAATCCGGGCGAGGCCCCTGAGGCCGATTCTCAACCAAGGTTCGAGAGCTCATGAACCGTCCTTGCCGCTCCATTCTATTCCTGCTGTTGCTGTGGCCCGCGCTTGCGCGGGGTCAAGATTACGCCGAGGAGATGGTCCCGCCCCCGCTGGACTTGGACATACGGGGGACCTCGCTGCTCTGGGCCGGATCGCCTCAGAAGCAAGCGGTGGCGCTGACCTTTGATGACGGACCGATCCCGGGCAAGACCGACGCGGTCCTGGCGATTCTGCGCGAGCAGGGGATCAAGGCCACCTTCTTCATGGTCGGGGAGCGCGTGCAGGCCAGCCCCGATCTCGCGCGCCAAGTCGCGCTGGAGGGGCATGATATCGGCAACCACTCCCAGACCCACCGCAACCTGACCAAACTCGGAAGCGGCGAGGTGATCCGGGAGCTCAATCGCTGCCAGGATGCCATCGCCGAGACGCTCGGATTCAAGCCCACTCTGTTTCGCGCGCCCTATGGCGCGGCCAACATGACCACGCTCGCCGCGCTGTCGCATCTTTCGCTTTCGGCGGTGTTCTGGTCGATAGACACCCGCGATTGGAAGGCGCAGAGCGAGGCGGAGGTTCAGAACTCCGCGCTCAAGGGAATCAAGAACGGGGATGTGATCCTGTTTCATGAGCATTCCCGTTACACGGTCGGCGCGCTGCCGGGAATCATCAGCGCGATCCGGGAAAAGGGGTTTGCCTTCGAGACCGTGTCCGCCCTGTTTGACCGCCCGCAGGCGGCTCCGGCATTGATCGCCTCCGCCACCTCCCCGATCCAGCCTCTCGCCGCCGTTGTGGCCTCTCCGGAGATAGTTGAGGTCGCCAAGGCCGAAAACCCGCCCGGCATGGGCGGCGCGGTCAGTTTGGGGGGAAGTGAGACGCCCCCCGCTCCCACGACCGTGGAGGTTCAGGCGGTTCCCGCGCCCCAAAGCCCCGCACAGGGCGGAAATCTCCCGCCAAAGCCCGAGTCCCTTGAGGTTCGCGTGGTGGCTGAATCCCCACAGGCCGCTGTCGAGGATGCCGCTCCAGAGGATCCGGTAGATTCGCCACCCCCTTCGGATGAGCCCGTTCCAACCACAGTCGCGGAGGTCCGGATTCCCTCCCCGGCTCAGGGAGGTGTGGCTCAGATGGAAGTGAACCCGGTGGACACGAGTGATCAGGTGGAAAAAGCGGTTCCGCCAGCAGTCGCGGAGGTCGCCGCACCTGTCCCCTCAACCGCCGAGGCGGAGGTCCCCCAGATTGAAACCCAGACCACCGCCGCGCCGCCGCTCGACGCAACCGCCACCGAAAAGGCGGTGGTCGGCGCGCCGAAGGCGCCCCCCCCCAAGACCGTATCGCCGAAGACAGGCCCTCCGATCAAGGCATCCGCGGCACTCGCGAAGAGCGACAAGCCATTCGAGGAGCCCGGCGAGGCGGGGAGAGTTCGACGTCTCCAGCCGGTGGCTCGTTTCAAGCAACGCTTGATCACTCCTGAACCCACCGAACCCCCGGCGGGACAGGTGGCCAAGCCGAGACGGCTGATCCCGCGCGCGTCCGCGGGGGGTCCACTCCCGGTTGAGTCCGAGTTCCCCTCCACGAGTTGGGGTTACGCCTCCCCCAATACCGGGTTGTCGCGCCCATAGGGAGGAGTCATGCGTGAACGAGGGGAGAAAGTCCGCCTCGATCAGTTCCTCTTCGACCACGGCTATGCGGAGTCCAGAGCCAAAGCCCAGGCGCTGATTCGCGCTGGTGAGGTTTTCGCGGGGGAGAGGCGCCTGGACAAACCGGGATTATTGATCCCCCTCGCAACCGAGGTTCGTCTCGCGATTCGGAGCGTGGATGTCAGCCGTGGCGCGGCGAAGTTGCGCGGCGCGTTGGATCGGTTCGCGTTTCCCATCGAGGGCCGGCTCGCGGCGGACTTGGGGGCCTCCACCGGCGGGTTTACCCAAGTCCTGTTGGAGCGCGGCGCTCGCGAGGTCCACGCTTTCGATGTGGGGTATGGGCTGCTGCACGAGCGCTTGAGAAGTGATTCACGAGTGGCGCTGCACGAGCGAGTCAATGTGCGGGGGTTATCGGGGGATGAAATGGATCCCGCCGAGATCGTGGTCATGGACCTTTCCTTTATCGGGCTGTCGTTGATCCTTCCCGCCGTGCGCCGAATCAGCGCGCCCGACGCGGATTGTGTCGCCTTGGTGAAGCCGCAGTTCGAGGCGGGGAAGGGCCAAGTGGGAAAAGGGGGCATAGTCCGCGAGCCGAGGATCCTCCTTGAGGTCCTCCAGGCGCATCTGGAGCATCTCGGCGAGAACGGCTTCCGGTGTTGGGGACTCGCCCCTTCGGTGATCAAGGGGCGAAAGGGGAATCAGGAATTCTTCTGTTGGTTTCGCCGCCTCGAGCACGGCGGCCAATTGGAGTGCAGGCCAAGCGCTGAGGCGGTTGTGGAGGAACTCCTGCGGGACACGCGAGGGTGACAGAGCCTTGACAGTTCCCTAGATCACGCTTCCGTCGCGGTGAAGCCCTTGGCGGAGAACCCCCTTGAGCCGCTGCATGCGATTGCGCGCGACTTGGGGACTGACCCCCACGCTCTCTCCGATTTCCTCCCAGCTCAATCCCCCGACTCGAAGCTCGAAAATAGCCCGGTCCTGATCGTTCACCTTCCCCGCCGAAAGGGAAGCTTCGAGATGGTGGCGCACCCGTCCAAGGTCGTGGAGCCGCATGAGATGCTCCAGCGGTGAGCGCGCGCGCGAGTCGGATAGGCTGAGAATCGAGCTCGCGTCTCCCTCGAACTCAGCCCCGTCCCGCTTCCTTTGTGTGTAACGGTGAAAGGCGGAGCGGAAGAAACTCACGCAGGCGCTCTCAGCAACAACCGCGAGGTAACCCTTGAGCGGACACTTGGCTGGGTCCCAGTCTCGCAAGAGTTTGAAATCATCCTTGACCAATCGGAGCGACAATTCCTGAAAGATTTCCTCGCAGTCCTCCGGGAGAAAACCGTGACGGCGGATCAAGGCGCGGACCAGGGGGCCATGCTTGGCAAAGAGCGCCTTCATTCCCTCATCGGGGGATGAGAGGATTTGCGCGATGAGCTCCGTGTCGGATTGGGCAGAGGGGTGCGGCATGAGCGTTATCGATTGAAGCACAAGAGAAGAGGATTAGGGAGGCGATAGGGTTGATGAAACAAGGGTGAGAGTGTCCCGTCTGTTATTGTCGGAATCCGGTCCAGGGGGCGATTGGCGGGAGTGGACCGATGCTGGGGATGGGATCCACGGCCGCATGTCCCAGTTGATCCAGCTCGCCCGGAGAGAGCGCATAATTCCGGAACTGGATGCAGTCGACATAGATCGCCCCCGTAGCCCCCTGGTCGTGGGTGAACAGAAGCATCCATTGGTCCCAAGTTCCGTCAGGGGCGGACCAGCGCCCATCGGTTCCCTGATTGAGGTCATAGGTCCACGCGTGGTCCCTGTTAATGTAAGTTGTCAGCTTGGGCGCGGTGTCAGTGTCCATTCTCACCACGATCCCCAATCTGTGCCAGACATCCGGCTGGAAAGTGGCATGGCAATCCCCATCGATACACAACGAGTTGGTTTCCGAGACCACAAGCTCCGCCGGATCCGTGTTCCGCGGGGTGGTGTTGAAGAGCGGTTTCGCTTTTCCAAGGGACTCCGAGGGAAACAGGATATCCATGACGATCGCGTAGTGGTTGACCCTACCCCAACCATGGTTCGGAATCGCGCCGCTGAAAAGCTTCAACCCCTCGCCCGGGTCGAAACCGGAGATCCTCATCACCCCCTCGCCTCCGCTGCCTTGAGGGGGGAGTCCGAAAGAGGCGCATGCGCCGAATTCGACCTTCTTCTCGGTCGAGCCGTCGCCGTCGGCGTCGTAAAACTCCAGGTCCCTTCCGTGGGTGGCGCGCAGGTCCCCATGATCGAAATCCCACTGGCCCGAAACGCGCTGGCCCCCCAATTCCTTCTGCAAGGGATGCGAGCCGGCCTCCTGAATCGAGCGGGGACCCGCGAGGGAGACGGCAGGGGATGCGAGGCCGCCGGGGGCGCCGAGTGGATTCGGAATCCCCATGGCGGTGGGACCGCCCAAGAGAGCCACTTCCTCCGCGCTCATCGCGTAATTCCGAAACTGGATGCTGTTGACATACCCCTCCCCTGTCTGTCCATCCCGGTCGGAAAAAAGCAGCGCCCACTGACCACGGGTTCCGCGATCCAAAGCCCAACGGGCGTCGAGACCCGAGGCCAGCTGATGCGCTCCCACCAGGACGCCATCGATGTATTTCGCCATCCAACCACGCGGGGGAGCGGAAGCCTTAACGACACACACCACTCGACGCCAGGCGTCCGGCTTGAGCGCGCCATCAAACCGACCCTCCACTCCGATCCCACCGGTGGCGGAAACCAGGAAATCCGCAGGCTCCTGGTTTCGGGGATTCTTGTTGAAAAGCGCTCGCGCCTTTGGTTGTGAAGTTGAGGGAATCAGCAGATCAAACAGGATGCTGTACTCGTTGGTTAGCGCTCCGCCGCCGTTGGATCCGGCGTTGGTGAACATCTTGTATCCTTCCAGGGCTTCACAGGCGGGGAATTTCATGACCGCGGCGGGTCGGCCATCGATGTCCGGCAATCCGAAGGAGGTGGTGGTCCCAAAGCGGGTCTTCGCCTTGGTGGTTCCACGCTGATCGTAATCGAAGTATTCGAGATCCCTCCCGACAGTCGCCGCCAGATCGCCTCGGTCGAAGTCCCACTGTCCGGTGATTCCCTTCGTCTCCTCGGGCGGAGATGGGGGGATCGGAAAGCCGCCCCTATCCAGTATATCCCTCCAGAAGGCCCGCTTGGTCTGTTCGATCCGGTCCTCCATGGCTTGGCGGTCATCCGTCATGGCGCCACGGAGGCTCCACAGGAAACACGGTCTGACGACAAGGGTCTCCCCGTGGGTAAGTCCGACGAAGGCCTCAAAGTCGGGGCTGAGCGCGACAGGGGGGAAGATGTCCTTGAGTCGCCCGATAACTCGCAAGTCCTCTGGGTCCAGGATCACCGAGTCCACGAACAGTCGTTTTCCGTCCGGAGACAGCACGAGCGTTTCGCCGCCCACGCGGGCATGGAGATTCTCCCCTGTTTCCGTGTTCCACCGAGCCACGACTCCATCTCCACTCAAGGTGATAGCCCAGGAGCTTTCGGGACCCCAAGCAAGGGACTTGACCGTCCCGAAGCGGTGGTCGAATCGCTTCTTCAACCGCCCTGCCTCCACATCCCAGATCCCGATCATTCCGCTGTCCGTTCCTGTCAGGAGAGCTGAACCATCGGGGGAGTAAGCCACGGCGGTCACGGGTCCCGAGGCGGGTTCGAATCGATGAATCAACTCATGGGTTCGGACGTCCCAGATCCCCACGGTCAAATCCCCACCGGTCGCAAAGGCGTCTCCGCGGGGGCTGACCGCGATGGCCTTTATGTCATTCCCATGGCAAGGGGTCACCCTGAGACGCGCGCCGTCCGAGACCCTCCAAGAAACAATCGTTCCATCGAAACACCCCGTCAATAGTTGATTTCCATCTGGGGTGTATCTCAATGGGTAAACCTCGGAGTCGTGCGGGAGATTGTGAATCGCCCTCCCGGTGCGTCGATCATAGATTGTGGCGACAAAGTCTCTTCCGCCGCCGGCGACTTGACTTCCATCCGGGCTGAAAGCCACACACATGGGGCTGTAAGGGGGGGGCGATGCGGCAAGCATCACCTCGCTCGCGTGAAGATCGGTCCTCCATACTTTGACCCCCTGCTCCCCCTCTGCTGAAACGACCCCTTTTCCTCCCAGGCAAAACCACCCGATCCCACTCGGAAACCTCAACAGGGTTCTTCCAGTATCCACTTCCAAGATCCAAGTTTGCCCATCATTTCCCAGCAGTTGCTCTCCGCTCGGGCTGAATTGGAGATGGCTCCAGAACTGGCCGACAGGGAGATTCTTGTGAATCTGTTGGAGGCTCTTTCGTTTACGAAGATTGATCCCATAGTGGGCTCCGGCCGTGGCAAGCAGCTCTCCGTCCGGGCTGAAGGCCACGGCGCTCTCGGTCCTGTTGTTTGTCCGGATGACTTCAACCTCGGTTCCCGATTCGAGGTCCCACACGCGGACCGTTGTGTCCATGGCGGAGGAAGCCAAGAGCTTGCCGTCCGGGCTGAACGCGAGGTCCGTGATCCACTCCGTGTGTCCGGTCAGGGAACCCACATCCTTGCCGGTCTCGGGGTCGATGAGCCGGATGACTCGCCTGCCATTAGCGGCGGCGAGGATGCCGGTGACCGGGTTAAACGCAATCCGACCGAAGAACCCTCGATCATCCGTGATGTCGTGGATTGCGGCGCCTGATTCCAGGGCGTGGATTCGGAGCAGGTCTCGGGTGGCCACGGCCAAATGTTTGTCCCCCGGCCCAAAGGATATGCCCACGGCAGTCCCGGGAAGGGACTCCAAACGGCCGCTCATTGCCCCTGTTTTCAAATCCCAAATGCTGATTTCCCCGTCCAAACTGCTCATCGCGACTCTGACACCGTCATTGCTGACCGCCACAAAGCTCGTGGGAGCGGTGTGCCCTCGCAAGGCCATTTGATCCAAATTGCAGCGTGATAGGAGCCAAGCCCATTCCCAGTGGCGGAATTGCGGCGGGCTATCGAGAAGGAGATTCCGCGCGACCGAAAGACTCCCCTCGTCCACCGCTTCCTGAGCCAAGGCAATCTTGGAGTAATACACTTCACGTTGGGCTTGCCGGGTTGCGCGATTGGCTTGGATCAGGCCGTAACTCAGGGCCACGGCAATGGCGGCCAGGATCCCCCCCACGGCGGCCATTGCCACCGTGAGGCGACGCCGTCGGTGGGCCTTTCGCTCGCTTTCAAGTCGCAGACCTCGCTCTCCGCGACGCTCCTCCAGGCGCCGAAGCGAATCCGCCAGGTCCGCGGCGCTTGAGTGGCGAAATATGGGATTACCGGCCAAACATTTGTCCAGGTCCTCCTGAAGAATCGGATCGGCAATCTCCGCGCGCCAATCCGTGGTGAGGGGACGCCCGAGGTCGCCGACCAAGACCTGAAACAAGACCACACCGAGCGAATAAATGTCCGAGCGGATCGACGAACCGCGTCCCACTTGAACCTCGGGCGCGGTGTAGAGACGGCTCCCGGAATGGCTTGCGATCTCTGTCGCGCTGAAGGTTTCGGTGAATCCCCCCAGACCGAAGTCTGTAATGTAGTCCTTCGACACCACCTGGCCGATTCCGAAATCGGTGAGTTTGACCAAGAGGTTTTCAGGGTCGGATGGCTCTCCCACAACCAGGATGTTGGAGGGTTTGACATCTCGATGAATCACCCCGGCATCGTGCGCGATCTGAAGCGCGTCGGCGACTCGCGCGACCAGCTCCAGCCTGAGTTCCATCGGGACCTCGGTCCCGTCGCCGTGACGCTTCCACCATTTGGCCAGATCGAGTCCGGGAACATCCTCCATCTCGATGTAGAAAGGAGGCTCGTCAAAGTAGAAGCCGTTGACTCGAACAATCAAATCGGATTGGACGATCTGCTCTTGCAGCAGGCGGACCAGGGTGGCTTCCCGTTTGAGCGAGCGCACCTTTTCCGCGCGGAAACAGAACTTGAACACCCGGGTCTCTCCGGAGTCGCGGTGCGCGGCCCGCCAAACCTCACCGAACCCACCCTCGCCGAGCTTCTCCATGAGAACCCATTCGCGCGCTGTCGGGATCTCCTCCTCGAGGGCGGGCCGCCAACCAAGGACCGGGTCCTGGTCCTGAAAGGCGTGCCGTTTGGCCAGGTCGGAGTCCGCCGGCGAAACCAGCGGCGACCTCCCCTCGAAACCCAGCTCGCAGACACCCAGGATCTCGCCGCTGTCGAGAAGGCGGTACGCGCCATGATCCAGCCACCTGACAATCCCGGGGCTGGGGAGCTCTCGGCCGCGCAAGACAGCCCGCGCGGAATCGAACACGGGACGGGAAACCAGGATCTGGCCGGGAGTGGCCATCCGGCAAAGGGTTGCGAGAGTGTGGTACACCTCACCCTCCAGGGTGAGGATCGCGTTTGTGGCTTCATCTCGACCTAGCAGAACCTCTCCGCCGTGAATGCCGAAGGCGAAGGCGCTTGCTTGATCCGAAGATGCCCGGGCGCATTCCTGGAGGAGAACCGCGAAGCGGACAGCGTCCGAGGGTCTTGGGAAGGCAAACAAGAGCGGATCCTCGCGGTTCTCCACTTTGCGCCCGCCGGGAAAAGCCTCCAGGAGGGAAACGGCTTCCTTTCCGAGGGTGCGACCCAGGGAGGCCTCCACTCTTTCCGAGCGGGGCTCCGCAAGCACCAAGGTCTGAAACTCAGGCAGCAGCAGAACGTCTCCAAACAAGCCGGCCGTCGGGTCCCCATAGAGCAGATACCGGGCCCAGGTCAGGTTGGGGTCGTGTCCCTGAGCGCGGACTTCCAGGCGGGCGTGCAGGAGCGCCCGCCCCATCGGGCTTCCGTCGAGCACGTGTTGATAGAACGCTCGCGCGAAATCCGAGCTGCCGACATCCGGCGTCTTGAAAAGGACCCCGATGAAATGCCCGCATCCCGCCTTCAGAAAAACCTCGGCGAGACCGCAAGGGTCCGAAGGTCGTTGGGACACAGCCGGAGGAACCCGTTCGGAGATCGCGCCGGAGTGGCAGGCATTGCTAAAGACCAGGCGGGGAGCCGCGCCTTGAGCGTCAAGAACTGAGGCAATCTCGGAGGCCGTAAGGGATCCATCTGAAAGTCGCCAGCCTCCACCCGGGTGGTCGAGGGATGGGGCCTCTCCATGGCCGGAATAGTGAATGGCGTGGAATTGTCCAAGCCAATCCGTGGCTTGGGCGCGTGAAACCGATCCATTCAACCAGTCCGGAGCAATCCGGTCATCCGATCGCAGCAAATGAAAGAGGGATTCGGTTTCCTTCCGCGCCTGGGGGAGGTCGGAGGTGGGATCCGATAGAAGCAGGAAGGAAAACCCAGCAACGGGCGGTGGGGTCGTCTTTTCGGGATGAGACTCCCACTCCCGCACTCGTCGTCCAACGGCAAATCGGCACCCGAGAAAGTCCGTGCCATCGTGGAACAGCTCCCAAGGGAGATCGCACAGCGCTTGATCCAGTTCAAGCGACAAGAAGGTCGCTTCCAGGCGCCGGACCCATCCTCTCAGGTCACCGGGAAGGACCTGATCAAAGAGTCGCCTGCCCACGGACTCCATCCGCCTGAGCGCTTCTCCGCAGGCGCCCCCCTGGTGGGCCAGAGACAGCGCCTCCTCCACCGCCAGAGCCTCCTGTCGGGTTTTCCGGAGGTCCACGGAATGAGAAGCACATTCCAATTCTTCTCCGTTCGGGGAGATTCCACAGGAGAATCTCAAACCATCCTCGGCGTGCGTAACTGTAATTCGAGCAACAAGATGGGCGCTCTGCGGCATTGTCGGGGTCCGCCTGGCGGTAGCCGACGACTATACCGTGAGGGAGGATGGCGGTCCAACAAAAAAGCGGCTGAAAGAACTCAAAGTGAATCCACTAATCGGGAAAAGAGGGCGCTCCAAATCTGCTCGGTGGAAACGGAACCCGCGTCCTCCCGCGAGCCCTCGCCGCCTTGCGCGAGGCGCCGGGCGACCGCCAGGGCGAATTGAAGGTTGAAGGGGTCGTAATCGGCGGGATGGATGGAGCCGAAGGCGACAGCGGCCGCTTCCGAGTCCCCGCGCAGAAGGAACCCCCACCCCCGAAGCGCCGCGTGCGCTTCCTGAACACGCGGATCGGAAGACCGAGTCGAAAACAACTGATCGGACGACCAGGTTGAGGGGTGCGCGCTCGCGGCGGCAGTCAACGCCTGGACATCCGATGGCGCCGGGCTGGTGGAGTCCACGGGATGCTCCGGCCAAGCGCGCTTGATCCCATCCCTGATCAGCGAAACGGCCAAGTCTTGGAGCGCGCTGCTGGCGGTGCTCCCGCGTAGTGTCGGCGCCGGTTGAAGTTCAAGGCGGACCGACTGAAACAGCTCCGAAACGATTTGAATCCCGGTGAACAGGCCCGAGCGGACCCCGGGGTCCTCATCCGTGGCCGAGGTTCGGAGCGCGGCGATCGCCTCGGCAAAATGACCTCGGAGAACACTGACCAAGCAGAGTCCCCAGCGATCGGTCCGCTCCAATTCCACCTTCCTGAAGTGAATCAGGAAGCCCTCGTCATCTTCCCCCGTGCGAAAGGCAAGCGCAGAGCCGACCGGGATGCCGGAAACAGGCCGCTTCGCGAACGCCTCCGTGGGCGCGCGGCGCATGAGAACATCATCCTTCCAAACCTCCAGATTCGCTCCGGGGCGCGGCGAATCTTCGACTTGGACCGAAACCCCATCCCCCCGGCAGGAAACATTGAGATGGAGGGCTGAGAGGGGCGGCCCAAGCGGAACGGACAGGCTCAGGCGACCTTTGAACCAAGCGGGTAGCCTTCCTCCGGAAATGCGGGCCACTCTTTCCCGGACATCCGAGTCGAGTCCCACCAGTCCGATTCCATCGAGGATGTAGGGAAAGAGGCTCTCTTCCCCCACCTCGAGGGTCACCCACCTTGCGATGGGGAAGGGGGGGGAACACGCCAGCATCGCCTCCGCTCCAATCCCCTTGAGCAGGGCGAGCACGTCCCTGGATTCGGGTTCCCTGGCCAACGCCTCGGCCAGGGAGGATCGCTCTTGAGCATCCAGGGTCCCTGAGACCAGGCCCGCAAGTCGGTTCGCCAATTCGCCTTCCACAGTTCCCCTTCTCGATTCCCCTCTATTGTACATTACGACAGACAGTACCAATTTGTTGTGAGTTTTTCCAAGGGTGCGAGAAAAGCCTAGGCCAGACCGCGCGGACTGGGGAACTCCCGGGGGGAAGGGCGCGAAGCGTCTGCCCTCAGTTTGCCCGCCACCGGTAAGTTGCCACGGATTCGGGCCCGATTGCGCCTCTAAAGGTTGATCCCTCCCACCCCACTCGAAAGTCCCGCGACCTCGAAAGGGGGTTGGCAACCACCAGGACAAGGCTCCCGTCCGGATTCAGGAACGCCACGTGCGCGAACTCCGAGCCGGACTCGCCGGAGTCGATCCGAACCGCACCGCGATGGATGAACTTCATGAACTGGCCGTACATGTAGTACTCAAACCCATGGGTGACCTCCAAGGTGCCCGAGTCGAGCATCACGCAAGTTTTTGAGGCCTTGAACGGGCCGTTGTTCGGTTTGCCCTCGGAGTCAATCAGAGTGACCCAGGCATTGTAGCTGCTCGCGCCGTTTCTCAGGTACTCGATGATGGATACAGCACCCTCGATCCCAAACATGGACCCTTCGGATAGATACACCTTCTTATCCGGGAATTCCTTCCAGAAGGCCCCCATGTCACTTGGCGCCCCGGAATACGGATGGAACGCCGTCCCATCCACATACCGCCCCGCAATGGGATCACTCAGGATGGCCCTTGGATACCAAAGGTTGTTGAGGTTGTGGTCGTAACACCAAATGCGGGTCTTAACTCCCTGCTCTTTGAAAAGCGGGCCCAGGTGGTCGCGGATGAAGTCGCGCTCAGGATGTCCCATGATATCCAACGAAGGGGGAAACCAGGTGTCTTCATCCACCACAAGCGACCACTGGCAGGAAGGATACCACCAACTCTTGGGGTGGTCCCGTGTGTTGACTCCCGGTTCGTTTTGGATTGTGACCGCGTGGATGGGAATCCCCTGAGCCTCATAGGCCCGGATGAACTTGAGGAAATACCTCGCGTAGACTCCGTAATATTTGGGATAAAGATGGCCACCGATCAGGTCATCCGATGTTTTCATCCACCCGGGAGGACTCCAGGGCGAGGCATAGAACAAGAGGTCCGGGTTCTTTTCCAGCGCCAGTTTGAGAACCGGGATGACATAGGCGAGGTCCTTCTCAATGGAGAAATGCTCAAGCGCCTCATCGGTTTCGCCGGGTGGCATGTCATCGTAGCTGTACCACGGCTCCCCGGTGAAATCCGGAGTGCCGATGCAGATCCTCATCAGGTTCATCCCGATTCCATTCTCCCGCGAGACCAGCCGCTCAAGCGCCTCCGCGCGCCGCTCCGGGCTGAGTCGCCACAGGTTCCAGCAGGTGGTGTGCTCCAAAGAGGATCCGAGTCCAAGCAGGGTCTGGTGGGGCTTTGCAGAGTCGATTCGGATGTCGACGGTTTCACCAACCTCGGGAGCTCCGAAAGCAAGTGGCTCACCCCTGGAAAGAGTCCGACTCATATCCAACGAGGTGGTCCAGGACTCAACCGGCGCGCCTGGCGCGGGCTCGGAGAGGAATCCGAGAAAAAGCGCTTGGGAAATGAGGAACCAGGACGATTTCGCGGGCAAAGGCATTGAATCGCGAGAAACTATAGGGGACTTTGACTTTCGTCGGGAGATGTCATAGTAACCCATCGTGGTCCGGAGGCGCCCGTGGACGGGTGTTCCAGGAGGCTTGCGGGGGAGATGAGCAAACGCCGTGGCGGATCCGACTTGTGGATTTGGGCGCTGGTGGCCCTCGCCGGGCCTTGGGTTTCTTCAGCGCCCTCGGCATCACTGGAGTTAGCGGGCATCTCGGTCACTCCCCATGTCCTGGCCGATTCCATGCAATACCGGCGTGAACCCGAGCCCGCGCAGGGCGCGCGAGTGCAACTCTTTCTGCTCAACAGCGGCGCGCCGAATTCCAAACCGCTGCCACTGGATGTCACCCTCCGGACGCTCTTCGATGGCCGCGCTCCACGGGAACTGTTGAAACGAGAGGAATGGGCGTGGCATGACACCCCTTCCGCAACCCCTCTCGAACGGGCGGAACTTCCTCCCGGCGCGTTGACAATCTGGACTTTCAATGGGAGGAAGAGTCCATTCGGACCGGGTGGAAGCTTTCCCCTCGAGATTGGCCCAGCTGATCAACCGTGGCTGGACCAGAACCTCCAGATCGACTCCCCCAAGTGCTGGTTGTCCGCGGTGACCTTTCTCGGTCCGGACGGGGCAATCCGGCCGGACACGATCGTGATTCACATCGCCAATGAAACTGAAACGGCGTTGGAGGTTCGATCCTGCCGGCTCTGGCTTCCGGCGGGCGCCAAGACTCCACGCATATTGGTTCCCCAGCCCGCTACGACCGAGTTGGAATTCTTCAACGGACATTCCACGATACCGTCTCACGATCGAGGCGGCATGCGGGTAAAAGCCCCCCCACTCCCTCTCACCTACACTGCCCTCCAGGTTCAGGTCGGCCCACCCGGGCAGGATTCCTTTTCAATCTGGTGCTATTTGCGGATCAAAGTCGAGCGCTTCGATATCTCGGGAGGGTGGGTTAATGATGGCCGCAACAGTGTGTCCAACGAGGTTTTCCTCAAGACACTCAAGCGTTTCCACGTGAACACCGCACACCTAGGGATCACCCCGGGTTACAGCGACACCGAGCTTCTTGAGCGCTATCCACTCAAGTATTTTGGAGCCCTGACGCCGGTGGAGGTCTACGACACCGATGACATGCTGCGCCGCATCCACGCCGTCGAATTTCTCGGAGAGCCACAGTATGGAGGCGGTCATCCGGTTCCTCCTCAGACTGTGTGGGAAAAGCTGCACCCTTACTCCACCACCCGATTGCCGACAACACTCACCAACAGCGAGGAGCGGGTGTGGCGGGATTACGCCGGGCTGAGTGACTATCCGCATTACGACGCATATCGGGTAACGGCCCCTTCGGCGGATGCCTGGCGGAAATATGGCCGCTGGGGGGGTATTCGCATTGGTTGGGGCGCTCCGCTGGAAACCATCGGGGATATGTGCCGCTCCCTCCGTGAGCTCAGCCGTCCCCTGCCCTGCGCCGTGTGGTCGCAGGGGCCGCATTCCGGGTGGGAAGTCTACGGAGGACGGGAGCGCACCTCTCCCACGCCCGATGAGATTCGCCTCCAGGCGTACCACGCTCTCTCGACCCGCATCACCTCGCTGTATTGGTTCAACCTGAGTCTGGAGTCGTTGGTCCGGTGGAGGGACACGCTGCCGCAACTGGAGCAAATCGGACGCGAGATCCGGCTTCTGGACGATTTCCTTCTCGAGGGGGACGCGTACGGTTTCGAGCGTCTCTCCACTCCGGAAGGGAAGTTGGATTGGGATGTTTCCTCGGTCTGCGGCCCGGACGCGGCGCTCCTGTTTGCCCTCGATCTGGACTACACCCCGGATCGCGAGGAAAAGGTCTTCAAGTTTGGTCCACCCCGCACTGCTCAGTGGACATTTCGCTTGCCCGACTACCTCGCCGGCATTTCCGACGTATTCCGTGTCGACGGGGAGGGGGCCTACACCGTGGATTGGTCGAGCGAGGGCGGCGGGCGTGTGGTGATCCGCGATCAAGCATCCGGAGTGGCTGTCTATATCGCCTCTTTGAATGTGGGTTTACGTTCTTCCATCGACTCCGAGCGCAAGTCTCTGATTGAGGAGGAGTCCGCACTCGAGTTTGATCCCGGGAGGAACGATGCGGATTTCGAACAACTCAAGAATCTGGCGGCAAAGAAAGGATCTGAACCGTGAGACTGTCCCTTGTCCGTGCATGGATGCTCCTTGTCGGGGGCGCGGCGTTGGCCATCGAGGAGCCGAAATACGAGGTTGTCAAAGAGTTTGAGGGGTGTGAGCTGCGCCGGTATGCTCCGACCTTGATCGCGGAGACAACGGTTTCGGGGACCTTCGATGAAGTCGGCAACGAGGCCTTCCAGATTCTGGCGGGATACATCCAAGGGGAGAATGTCAGAGCAGAAGAGATTGAAATGACCGCGCCGGTCAATCAGCGTCCCACGGGCGCCGAAGGCCGGAGCGAGAAAATCGAGATGACCGCGCCGGTCAGTCAAACCCCTGCGAAGGTCGGGGACTCTTCAGGGACTTATGTTCTGAGTTTTGTAATGCCTTCGAAATATACGCTCCAGACCCTCCCGAAGCCCAAGGATGACAGAGTCACCATCCGGGAGGTCCCTGGCAGACTGGTGGCGGCGAAGAGGTACAGCGGATCGTGGGACCGCGAGAAATATCAGGAGAAAGAAAAGAACCTCATGGAGGCCATCCGGAAAAAAGGGCTTGTGTCGGTCGGTCCCCCCATCTTTGCGCGCTACAATCCCCCGTTTATGCCATCGCTCCTAAGACGTAACGAGGTGCTGATTGAAGTGAGAGAACCCGACTGAAGCGGCTGCGCGTCCGATACATCCGGCGCTAATCCTGTTTTTCATGGTCGGGGCGACTGGACTTGAACCAGCGACCTCTCGGTCCCGAACCGAACGCGCTACCAAGCTGCGCTACGCCCCGCACACACTCTCACCATACCAACTCCCGCTTTCGATCTCAAGGCCCCTCCCCGCTCCGCGCCGGTGCGCGGCCGGATCTTCCCTTGACAAACAGCGACTCCCGGCATACTGAATCGTTCCACTTGCACAACGACTCTCATGCCCCGCCCAAGCGGGGATGTCGATCCAACACCGAAAGGAGATCACCGCGATGCTTCAGGTGGGAAAACCCGCGCCGTCGTTCAAGGCCCAAGCCCTAGTCGGGAGCGAATTCAAGACCCTCAGTCTGGAGGACTACAAAGGGAAATGGGTGTGCCTGTACTTTTATCCCCTGGATTTCACCTTTGTCTGCCCAACCGAGATAGTCGAATTCAATAACGCCCATGACCGATTCAGGGCGCTCAATTGCGAGGTCATCGGGGGCAGCACCGACAGCGTGTTCAGCCACTTGGGCTGGACCAAGGCGGACGAGCGTCTAAGCTCCCTCAAGTACCCGGTCCTCTCGGACATCACGCACGCCATCGGACGCGACTACGGCATCCTGATCGAGGACAAAGGGATCACCCTGCGGGGCGCGTTCCTGATCGATCCGGAGGGAATCCTCCGCTACCAAGTGGTCCATGACCTTGGCGTGGGACGGAATGTGGATGAGATTCTCCGGGTTCTATCCGCGCTCCAGACCGGGGAGCTCTGCCCCGCCAGCTGGAAGGGCAAAGGGGATCAGACGCTCGGGAAGGCCTAGACCGGCATGTGCGGTGCGGTGGTGGGCGACTTCGCGGTCGCCCACCACCGCTCTGATTCTCCAGTTTAAGCCATTCCATCCCCTGGCCGATGATGGAAGCGTATGTCCGAACCCAAGACGGCTAGCAACACACCGGTTGTCCTTTCGGTCCACGACTTGGTTGTGGACTATGGGCGGGGCGCGAGGAAAACTCGCGCGGTCGATGGGATGGCCTTCGAGGTCCGCGAGGGGGAATGCGTTGGGTTTGTGGGCCCCAACGGCGCGGGCAAATCCACCACCATCAAGGCCATCATGGGGTTCTTGTTTCCGACCTCGGGAACCGTGACTGTTTTCGGGGAGGCGGCGGGGACAGTCGCCTCCCGCGAGCGGATCGGGTACCTCCCTGAAGTCGCTCTTTACTACCCCTTCATGAAGGCGCGGGAGCTCCTCGAGCTCTACGGCGGGTTGCACAAGATGGGGCGCGCGTCGCTCGCGACGCGGATTCCGGAATTGCTCGCGGAGGTCGGACTGGGCGGGAAGGAAGAGGTTCTCCTCCGCAACTTCTCCAAGGGCATGCAACAACGCCTCGGGATTGCCCAAGCGATCATCTCCGATCCCGAACTGTTGATCTTTGATGAGCTCTCCTCGGGTCTCGATCCGATTGGACGCTATGACCTCCGTCAGGTGCTGCTTAAGCTCAAGGCCAAGGGACGCACCATCTTTTTCTCCTCTCATGAGCTCACCGAGGTTGAGGATCTGTGCGACCGAGTCCTGATTGTCCACAAAGGGCGCTGTATCGAGGAAAAGGAAATCGGAGAACTGCTCCACCCGCTGAACCGCTTCACCATCCGCTTCTCGCTCCCATCGGGGAGGGCTCCCGAGGATCTCGCGGAGACAACCGCCTTCACTCAAGAAGGAGACAGTCGCTTCCGCTGCGAGATTGTGGGCGCGGAGGAATACGCCACAATCCTCAAGAACCTGACCACCGCCGGCGCCACAATCCATGAGGCGCGCAGCGAACAGGTTTCGCTCGAAAAATACTTCATGAATCTGATTCAGTCCCGCGATGGGGCGACGGGCCATATCGCGGCCCACTCTGAATCCTAGCTCCCGCCATGCGCTCGATCTGGCTCATCGCCAAGAGTGTCTTGATCGAGGCCATCCGCCGCAAGGAAATCTACGTGATTGTCCTGGTGGCGGTCTCGGTGATCCTTCTCACCGGCATGGTCAAGTTCTTCGGTTACCAGGGGATGAGCAAATTCTACCGCGAGATCTCGCTCAAGATCATGAACCTGGCCACCGCGCTAGCCGTGGTGGTCCTCGCGGCCCGCCAACTTCCGCGCGAGTTTGAGAACCGGACCATCTATCCGTTGCTGGCCAAGCCGGTGGGTCGTCTTCCCTTCCTCGCGGGCAAGTTCCTGGGGGTGATGCTCGCGGGGCTGTTCTGCTACTCGATGTTCGTGATCCTTTTTCTCGCGGGGATGTGGCACCTCGAAATCAGCCTCTCTTGGGTTCTCTTCCTGGAAGGGGTGTATCTTCAGGTCCTCGCGCTGCTGGTGATCGCCTCGCTTTCGTTCATGCTGTCGCTCTTGTTCAACATCGATGCCGCGATCACGGTGTCGGTGCTGATCTTCGCGCTGGGGGGCACGGTGAGCTCCGCGATCGACTACATCCACGACCATGTCAAGGATTTCGGGCGCGTCACCGAGACCCTATCGATCGGCGATTTGTTCATGCGCGCGCTCAACTTCGGGATCCCCCAGCTCAGCCTGTTTGATCTCTCCGGGAAGGTGGTCCACGCGACCGACATCTCGAACACCGCCTCGGGATTGGCCGAGATCACCCGCTGGCAGGGGGTGGAGCCGTGGGTCTTGGGGGCGCTGACACTTTATTCGGGGGCGTTCGTGCTCCTGTATCTCGGGCTGGCTCACCTGATGTTCATGCGGAGGCCGCTTTAATGGGCGCGGCGAACGCGGCTTCGGATCATCCCCGGTCGCCCGCGAACCTGATCGCGCGGACCGTGTGGCTGGAAATCAGCCGCCGCGAGGAATACTTCGCCCTGCTGATCCTGATGGGACTTTACCTGGTGTTCGCCATCGGGGCGCGTCTGGTCGGAAACACCCAGCCGGAGGCGGTGGCGCTCATGCTCAATATGGGCTTGTGGTTCAGCGCGACCCTGTCGGCCCTGCTCACTCTGGTGACCTCCGTGCGACTGATTCCAGCCGAGATCGAGGCTCGCACCCTCTATCCGCTTCTGGCCAAACCGGTGACTCGTGGGGAGGTGGTCCTGGGAAAATTCCTTGCCGTTTCGAGCGCGGGGTGTTTGTGTCTCCTGGTGTTCACCGCGCTCACCTCCCTCACCTGGGCGGCGGAGTTCCCCATGCCCGGCCAGGACATGCTCCTGTTCGCGCAGGCCTTCATCCTCCAAGCCGCGGCGCTCGCCCTGCTCGGGTCGCTCGCGATGCTTCTGTCCCTGCTCGCGCCCAAGGCGCCGGCCATGCTTGTAGCTGGGTTCCTGTACTTCGCCGGGACCTCGGCGCTCAATGTCCTGCGGTCCGCGGTGGGGAGCTCGAGCCTCGCGAGTGGGATCGACTGGACGCTGAATTACATCCCCCATTTCTCAAAGCTTTGTCTGTTCCAGCGTTTCACCGATGGGGCCTCCGCGCTTCCGTGGTCGGATTTCGGAGCGCTCCTGCTGCATGCCCTCCTGACCACATTCCTGCTCCTTACGCTCGCCGCGAGGGCCTTTGAGCGGAGGGTGATCTGAGATGAACCGCTCCCTTACCGTCGCGGCTCTGATCACGTACATCCTATCGCCCGCGTGGGTGAGGAACATTGATCCGGGAGACTATGAGCCGGAGATCGGGTACTCCTCCGAGGCGCAAAGCAGCCGCAACACCAGCGCGGTCGCGCGCCTTTTCGGAGAGTTCCGCACCTCGATGAGCGACATCATGTTTCTCAAGACCGAGCGGTACCTCCACAGCGGAATCGCCTATCAGCCTCATATTCAGGACGAGAAGACCTTCAACGCCAAGGATGTGGGGACCTTGATCCGTCCCCCGGACCAGGATTGGCGCGGTTTCATTGGCGACATCGAACGGAGCATCAAGCCCTGGCTGGATCCCAAGACTCACGCCCAGCACACCCGTGGAGCGGAGCTCTTGCCCTGGTTTCGTCTGATGACCCTGGTCAACCCTCATCGCATTCGTGGATATCGGATCGGGACCTTCATCCTGATGACCAGCGGAGACGCGGATTCCACACGGCAGGCGAGAGAGTTCCTCATGGAGGGAATCCGGAACAATCCGAAGAGCCACGAACTCCAGTTCATGGTGGTCCGTCTGATCCAACACGATCTGATGGACCTTCAACGAGAGAAGCCGAATGGTTCCGACGAGAAAAGCCTGGCGTTGCTCAAGGAGGGTTTGGAGTACGCGCGCCGGGGGGTGGAGTTCGGCGCCGAGGCGCGACCCCGCGGGGGCTGGCAAGGCAAGGGTCGTCCGGCGGAAATGGAAGATTCTTTCATCGGCTGCATGCACTATGAGATCTTCTTCCTGCGCCGTCTCGGGAGGAACGAGGAGGCGTTGTCGCGCGCGCGGGACCTCGAGGAAAAGTATGGACCCGATCCGATCCTCCAGACCGAGATTCAGGAATTGGAGGCGGAGCTGAAGGCCCCACCTCAAGGGGAAAAGGCCTCGTCAGGTTAAGGAAGGATAATCTCTGCCCTCATGAACCCCAAAGCAGTCGCGCTGATTGCCCTTGTCGCGGCGGGACTCCTCGTCGTGTTCCTGGTCGGCCCCCCCAAGGCGACCGAGCCGACTCAAGAGGCGCCGCCGGCCAATCCCTGGGAACTCCCATACGCCAGACACATGGCGGAGCATGACATCCACATCGGACCAAGTCCCGAGGATGACATCCAGGTTTCTCGCGACGGGTCCAAAATCCGCATCGAGATCCGCACCCGCTTCCTCGAAAGACAACCCGCCGACTTTCTCTCCAAGGTGGGTTTCGCGCAGGCGGTGGAGTTCGTGTCCGAGGATGGCTTTCACGCCTTCCTGGACGCCCTTCACATGACCTTGCCCGACCATGAGGATTTTGATTCGGAAGGGCCCGGCAACGCGCATGAGCACGACCATGAACACGATCATCCCGAGGGGGAGGAACACAAGAACCCCTGATTCTGGCGGCTGACAACAGGGGGTCTTCGGGTCAGAATCGCGCATGCCGCGACCGAAACCGAGTTTGCTCCACCCGGCGTCTGTCTTCCTGGTCGTTTTTCTGGCGCACTCCCCCGCTCTCCTGGGCGGATTTGTGTGGGATGACACCCAGTACATCCTCCATAACCCGACCCTCTCCGACACTCGCGGACTCTTCCGAATCTGGTTCGAGCCCGGCGCCTCCCCCCAGTACTATCCGTTGACCTTCACGACATTCTGGCTTGAGCACCGTCTCTTCGGCTTGAGTCCGCTCGGGTATCACCTCGACAATCTCATCCTTCATTCCATAGGGAGTGTCCTGTTATGGCTCCTTCTCTCGCGAGTCGGGGCGCCGCAACCGGGCTTCGTCGCGATATTGTGGGGGATTCATCCCATGAAGGTGGAATCCGTGGCTTGGATATCCGAGCGCAAGGATGTCCTCTCGGGCGCGCTGGTGTTCCTCAGTCTCCTGGCTTGGGAAGCCTACCGAAGGAACGGACGGTCGAGGGACCACACTGCCTCCATCCTGCTGTTCGCGGGAGCGCTGCTGGCCAAGACCGCGGTGGCGCCGCTCCCCCTGGTCTTGCTGGTTTGGGCCTACTGGGAGAGGGGGCGTCTGGAGAGACGCGACTGGACCCTCGCGGGCCCGTTCTTCGGACTGTCCCTGGCGGCGGGGCTTGGACATGTCTTGTTGGAAAAGGCCAACATCGATGTGGCCCAGGCGGCGGTCGGGTTCTCTTTTCAGGAGCGGCTCTATATCGCGGGTCGCGCTTTTTGGTTCTATGCAGGGAAGCTCTTCTGGCCGAATCCGCTCATGCCGATCTACCCGCGCTGGCCGCTCGACCCCGGAAGCATTTTCGGCTGGTTATTGCCAATCTCCGCGGCCCTTCTCACCGTTGCGCTATGGTTCGCGCGCGGGAGGCTCGGACGTGGGCCGATCTGCGCGCATCTCATCTTCCTACTCATGCTCGCACCGGCCTTGGGTTTCATTTCCCAGGCATTCAACAGGTATGCGTTCGTGGCCGACCATTTCCAGTATCTCGCTTCAGCCGGTCCGGCGGTCCTTCTCGGCGGCGCTCTTCAAGCGGGCGCGGACCGTTTCCGACTCTCCCGACTGGGGTTGTTCGGGATCTCGCTGGCGGTTGCCATCCCGCTTCTGGCGATCACTGGAAGCCATGCCGTCCGATTCAAGGATGACCGGACATTGTTCACCCACAACCTGGCCTACAATCCGAATGCCTGGGGGGTTTACACGGCGCTCGGCGCGGTGGCGCTTCGGGAGGGAAACGGGCTGGAGGCGGTGGAGCATTTCCGGCGGGCGCGGGAACTCGAGCCGAATTCGGCACAGGCTTGTTATAACCTCGCTGCAGCGCTGGCTCTCCTCGGACAGCGAGAAGCGGCGGTGGAATCCTACGGCGAGGCGCTACGGCTTGCCCCCAATTACGCCGAGGCTCACAACAATCTGGCGCTCGTGCTTCATCAAATGGGCCGAGATGAGCAGGCGCTTCACCATCTTTCCAAGGCGATTGAGGCCAAGCCCGGAGACTCTCGATTTGCCGCAAACAGGGAAACGATTCTCCGGAAGATGAGAGGGAGGTAGGGGCGCGGCGCGCCGTGCGCCGCGCCCTTTCTCCTCAGTTGCCGATATGGTCGAGCAGACGCCTCCCCACCATCGGGTGGCGGAGGACCCGCAAGGCCTTCATTTCGAGCTGGCGGACACGCTCGCGAGTGACCCCGAGCATGTGACCGAGCTCCTCCAACGTGTAAGCCTTGCCGTCCTTGAGACCGTAGCGGAGACGCACGATCTCCCGCTCGCGCTCGGAGAGGTGGTTCAGGGCCTCCTCGATATCCTCCAGCGCGGTGGTCTCCTCCAACGACTGGTAGGGCGAAGAGTGCCCCTGATCGGCGATCACCTCGGACAGGTCCAGCTTCCCCTCGTCGTCAATCGGCGTGTCCAGCGAAACGAACGAGAGCGAGAGGTTTTCCATCGCCCGTGTCCGCTCCACCGTGTCGCCGACGCGCTCCGCGAGCTCCTCGATGCTCGGCTCGCGCCCCAGGTCCGCCATGAGGTCATCCTTGGCGCGCTGAATCCGCCGCAGGTTGTCCTGCAAGTGGACCGGCAGCCGGACTGTCCGTGAACGGTCCCCGATGGAGCGCGAGATGCTCTGCCGAATCCAGTAGGTGGCGTAAGTCGAGAACTTGAAGCCGCGGTGGTGGTCGAATTTCTCGATGGCCCGCAACAGCCCCAGGTTCCCCTCCTGGATCAGATCCAGGAACGGCAACCCCCGGTCCCGGTAGCGCTTGGCCACCGAAATCACCAGTCGCAGATTCGCCTCGGCGAAGCGCTGCTTGGTGCGGATCAGCTGAGCCTGCAGCTCCTCCACCCGCTCGCAGATGCGCCGCAGAATCCGAAGCGGAACGCCGACTTCCTTCCGGAGAGTCTCTTCGCTATCTCCGACCTCCACGAGGCTCCGGTAAAGCTCGGCGAGGGAATCCCGCTTGAGCCCCAACCGGCGCTCCAGCGCCGGCCATCCGCGCCCGGTTTCGACCGCCTTTCCGGTCTGATTCAGAAAGGTCTTCTCGGCGATTTTCCGCGCGCGAAGCCGCCTCAGGATGCCCGCGCGACGCTGGGCAACTTCACCCAATCGGGCCTGGACCTGAATCAGTCGTTCCGGAATGTCTCCGATCCAGGTGTGGTGGACCGGGTGGGACCGGATGTAGTCCTCGACCTTGGACAGGATCACCTGCTGCTCGCTGCTCGGAGACTTCCCGGAGTCCATGTCCTCCGCCCGGACCAGGTCGCGCCGCAAGCGCTCCAGGCGACGGGCCAGTTGCGACATCCGCTGGCGAGTCTCCTCGGTCATCGGGACCGAGGCGGTGGGGAGAACATCCTCGCCGAGGTCGTCCTCTTCCTCGCTCTCGATCACCGGTCGGTGGGCAATCTCACGGAAGCGCTCGACCGCCGGACGGGTGATGGCCACCTGAGAAATGATCCCACGGCGCGCCTCCTCCATCTTGGCGGAGAGCTCGATCTCATCATCCTTGGTGAGCAGGGGGGCGCGCCCGGATTCCCGCAGCCAAGTCGTGATCAGGTCCACGCCCTCGCTGGAGCCCCAGTCTCCATCGAAGTCAAACCCGACCTCTTCCGGACTTCGAAGGGCCTCCTCGCGTTCAATGGGCTTAACCATGTCTCCCTCCCCGCAGCCTTGCGGCTCTGCTCCAATTGTAGAAATTCCTCGGCAAACTGTCCTCTCAACTTGAGAACGGTCCGGAAGGCGGGAGGGAACGGTAAACCGGTAAGAATCTCGGCAAAGACCTCAGGAGAGGCCCGCTCTCGACCCTTCAGATGGGTTCCTTTCCATTCTTAACCCACTGGTACCATTATGTTTAACAAAGAGAATGAGCGAAACCTTGACATCATGTCCAAAGTGGGAGCCAAACCTACGACATCTGTCGCGGAACCGGCTTTCGGGTGTTTCGGAGCGCAATCCCCGCGTAACTTTGCGTTACGGCGGACAGGAGGCGTTCAGGCACTGAATCCCAAGCCCGATGGAATGGGTTACGCTGTTTTCGTTCCCCGCCAGGCCATCGCAGAGGTTGTAAAGCGGGCAGATCCCCAACGGATGCCCGTTCTCACCCGCGCAAGAGAGGGAGATCTCCTCGGCGCACAGGGAGCACACGAAAGGAACCGAGCAGCGGATGATCAAAGCCCCTGGGCTTCCCGGAACAGGCGCCCATTCAAAGGCCCCCGGAGCCTGCTCGGCAATGCAGGTGGAAACCTGAGCCACAAGCGCATCGAGAAGCGCGCCGCAGGTTTCAGTCCCCGAGGAAACAAAACCTGAACAATCAAGTTCGCAGTCCACCAGGGGTTGAAGCTCGTTGGTCTTGAAGGCAGCGCAGTTGGCGCTCGGATAGGAGCCGACATGGATCCGGAAGCGGAGCGGACCGGGGGCTCCCGACTGGCCGATTCCCCCCTTGCAGGCGAACTCCAGGCGCGCGGCCTGAACACACTGGTAAGGGAGGGTCGGCGTGGGGGTGCGGGTTCGGGATGGGGTGGGGGACTCGTTCCGAGTGGCGGTGGGGGTCACCGTGGGCGGGATCGGGTCACAATTGGTGTCGTCGCAGGAGACACCGAACCCGGAGGTGAGCATGCTGAGGGACTCGTTCCCCACCGCGCCATCCGCTAGGTTATAGAGAGCGCATTCGCTCAAATTGAACACCTCGGGTCCTCCGCATTCGAGTCCGATTTCCGAGGAGCACAAGGCGCAGTAGAACGGAGACCGGCTGCGGAGAATCAGTTCGCCGGGGATGCCGGTGTTGAGAACGAATTGGAAATCGCTCCCCGCCTGCTGGGCGAGACATAGCGCCACGCGGTGTGTCAGGATGTCCACGGCCTGATCGCAGGGGGGGGCTGTCGGACCGACAAGATCGGAACAATCCAGGTCACAGGCCATGATCAAGGTTCCGGCCAGCGGTTTGACCGTGCCGCAAGCGGCCCCATCCGGCAGGCCCTGATAGATCCGCAAGCTGAAGACCTCCGGTTGACCGGAGAGTCCCTGGTTCCCCGCGCAGACAAACCGGATGGTCGCCCCATCAATGCACACGAAGGTTGGAGTGATCGTGGGGGTCTGGGTGATCGTGCGCGTGGATGTTGGCGTGGGGCTGATGGTGGGGGTCCGAGTGAAGAACGGTGTCCAGGTCCGAGTGGCGGTGGGGGTGTTTGTGATGGTGAAGGTCCGCGAGGGAGTCGGAGTGGCGGTCACCGTTGGGGTCTTGGTGATGGTGCGCGTCTCCGTCTGAGTCGGGCGTAGAGTCCGAGTGATCGAGGGGGTCCTAGTCCGGGTGGGGGTGATGGTTCCCGTGCGGGTCGGAGTCCGTGTCGCCTGGGTGCCGGTCACACTGGGGGTGGGAGTGGAGAACTGCCCGGCAAAGAGCTGGAGCAGATCGGGGGCGCGATAACCCTCGGCTGTCCACATCCGGGCAAAATCAAACAGCTCGGTCGCCGCCGGGGGCTCGGAAAAACCGATTGAAGCGCGGAGGAGCACCGCAAGCAGGCCGAGGACCGAGCCGTATCGCATCCCAAATGACACCTTCCCCGGAGGGCGTGTCCAATCTCCCCCCTTGCGGGAAATATATCGGATTATCGGGGAAGCCAACAAGCCAAAACCGTGGGGACTCACCCCCTGCGCCCGCCTTCGATTCTCTCCGGAAGGGTGATTCGGAACCCGGCCCCGGAGTCCTTCCCCGGAAGGAGCGCGATGCCGCCTCCAAGGTCCTCAATGATGGTTTTCGAGATGTATAAGCCCAGGCCGCTGCCATCCTTGCCGGCGGTGAAAAAGGGGTCAAAGACATGCGGGGCATGCTCCGGGGGGATCCCCGGTCCGTTGTCACGGATTTCCACCACCGCGAAGCGCTCCGAGGCCCGCTCGTCGCATCGGACCGAAACATGAAGGGTTCCTCGCCCTCGCATCGCCTGATAGGCATTGAGGGCGATATTGGAGAAGACCTGCATCAGGCGTGTCGGGTGAGCCCAGATCAGCGGGATCTCCTGTCCGACCTCGAACCTCACCTCGACATCATTGCGCTCGTATTCCACCAGGCGCAGGGAGCGTTCGAGAATATCCACCAGGTCGCAGCACTCGGGTTCCGTGGTCGAACGGCGGGCGAAATCCTCCAAACCCGAGTCTCGCAGCATCGCAAGGAACAGCTCGCTCTGCTCGCGGACATCCGCGAGCACCTGCTCCGATGGGGCCTCACGGCACTCCTCGCGGATGTGGAGAACCGGCTTCTTGAGATCATGCAGGAGTCCCGCGGAGAGTTTGCCGGCCAGCGCCAATTGTTCCAGGCGGATCAATTCCTGTTTCTTTTTTTCCAGCTCGGAGACCGAGGCTTGATAGCGACTACTCAGCCGAGCAAGCCAGTACAGGAGCATGAGGAGCAGGAGCAGGACATTGATGGCCGCGAGCAGGAAGGTGATCGGGGTGGCCCGCTTCTGCCATGGGTCGAGCTGAAAGTAGAGGTACCCGGAGGGGGCCGGGGGATGTCGAAAGTCGTCCCGGAGCTCCTTGCGCAAGGTGTCCTTGGTGACATGTTCCTCCACCGGGTCTCCGATCCATTCGGGAGGATACAGGAGGGTCTCCTTCCGGGAATCCGGACGGAGCCAGCTCAGGAAAACCCGTTGAAAGGGCTGCCCTCCCCTCGCGAGATCCTCGAAGTATTCACGTCTCATGGTTCGGAAGAGGTGCGGGTCCTCGTCCGGACGGGAGACCCAGGTGACATCGAAGCGGCTCGCCCAGGCATCCGCCAGGCGCTCGATTTCCCGGATGGATCGCCGCTGAAGTTCGATGAAAACCAGACAGGTCCCAACCGCCCAGACCAGGGTGAGGCCAATTCCTATCGCGCTCGGACGGTTGAGGAGTCTCATGGCCTCGGTTCAAGGGGAGGAGTTTGGGGGGCCAGGGTCTCCCGGAGTCTGTCCCAAGCCTTCCAGTCGGGTCGCCTCCATCGGAAAGGACCATGCTCCGCGATCAGAACATCGGAGATTCGGGCCACAAGGTCAGGGGAGCGCCGAGCTAGGATCCGGTTAAGCAGGAGCGCGGAGCCGGGAGCCTCTTCCGCCTTGAAAGTCTCCAGCGCTCGGATCGGGAGGTCCGCCTCGGTTTCCAGACCCATTTCGGTGAGGGCCAGCAGAAATCCGGGAGCGGAGAACGGCAAGAAGGCGGCCTCAATCGGGCGGTCCGTGGCCAGCCCGGTGATCAGCCGGAAAACGGCGTCCGAAACCGAGCCACACGCAGTGACCTGGTAATTCCCTCCGGATTCATCCGAACCCGGGTGAAGCCTCAGGTTCTGGTTTCCAGCGAGCGCGGCGCGCTGGAGCGCCCCGCCGAGGAGCGCCGCCGGGTGGACCAGGGCCACGTGACGGCCCTCCAAGTCCTTGAGGGCCCTGATCTCGGAATCGTTCCGAGTCCAGATCGCGGCTTCGGCGGGCGCCCGCCTTCCCGCCGGGGCCTCCTCCAGGAGAACCTCGTACAAGTCCTCGATCACCACCCCCTGCAGATAATTCCGACCGAGAACAAAAACCCCAGGCTCGCACATCAGCAGGTCGATGGTCCCGGTGGTGCGCTCGTCCATCAGGCGGTTGTAGTCCTCGATCAGCGAAATCGAGAATTCACCGATGCCCGCCTGGGCCAGATTGTCACCGAGCTCTTCCCGGAGCCTCCCGGCGAATTGATTGAGCTTCTCCACCAGGGTGTCGGCGTCATGTCGCTCCAGGAGGAGGGCCGTGTCGGGGTCGCGCCAGAAGGCCAACTGAAGGGAGAAGGTGTAGGGCTGGGTGGGAGAAAGGTCGGTGTAGGCCACCACTCGCAATCCATCCCCCGAGGCGGCCCGGCAAGCGGGACCGGGTGGGATCGTGATCCCCAAGATCGCAAGGGAGACCTTGAACAGCAGGGGAAAGTGAAACGGAAGCCGGTGGGAGCGCGGCATGGACGGCGCTTCAGGACTACTGGAGACCAAGGCTTTGGGCGATCTTGGCGATGTCGCGGTCCGCCGCTTCGGCGCTTCGTGGATACTCTTCCTGGAGGCGTGTGATGTAGCGAGCCATGATCTCGGCGCCGAGTTCGGGGCTATGGTTCCGCAGGCAGACCACGGCGTTCCGGAGCGCCGCCGGAATGTAGTCGGAGGTTGGATAGTCCTCCACGAATCGCTGGTAGGCCTGCGCGGCCACGCCGTAATCTCCTTTCCCATGAAAACACCAGCAGCGCGCGAAGTCGATCTGTTCCTTGAGGTCCGGGCGATTGGACCACAGGCTCGGCCGGCTTTGTCCCTCCACCAGCGCCTCGGCGAGGGCGGAAAGGGCGCGGTCATAGCCGTTCTTGGTGAACGAGAGGATCCGGGCATATGCGAGTTGAACCTCGATCCGCTCCAGGAGCACGCTGTCGGAGGAGGTCCGATACCACTCCCATCCGTACTCGGGGGAGCCGAGCCGCGCCTCCAGCCACCGTGCGTATTCGGGGAGAAGAATCGATTCGCCCGGCTTTTCCATCAGTAGGAATAACTGCGCCATGTCCTGCATCACCCGGAGGCTGAGCTGCGCCCCGGGGAACTGGTCCACAAAGGCCTGACGAGCCGCGATCCGGTCTCGGAACGATCCGGTGTTCGGGAGACGCCGATAAGCCTCGACCTCGGGGCGAACCGAGCCGGGCCCTTGAATCGGACGTCGCTCCACCGGTCTGGGGATCACCGGATCGGCCTGACCGAAGGCGGTGTGATGGCACGGGCCAAGGAGTAGCTCGAAAGCGAACAACGCCGGAAGGAACCGGAATCTCATGTAGACAAGCTACCCGATTCGGGTGGAGGCAGGAAGGTCTCCCCTTCAATCGAGGAAGGGGGAACCTTATGCTTGCGATTCCTGGCGAGGGGATTGAGGAGTCCGTGGTGGCCATCGAACAGCAAGACCTGTTTCAATCGACCCAGCGTGCGTTTGTCCGCGACCTCCGTCCCGGTCAGACCGTGGATGCGCCCTTCGCGCTGACCCACCTTGCGCTCAAGACCTACGCGGGTGGAAAGTTTCTCCAGGCCAAGCTGGGGGATCGCACCGGTCGGATCGCGGCGGTCCTTTGGAATGGGGCGGAGGCGCTCTACCCCAGCCTGCAGGTTGGCGACATTGTGCGGGTCCAGGGGGCGGTCGAAACTTACCGGGAGAAACCGCAGCTCGTGATCCGGCGACTGGAGCGCCTGGAGAATGTGGAGCATCTCGACCCGAACGATTTTGTCCCCACGATCAACCTGAATTCCGAGCAGCTCATCGATGAGCTCAAAACCATCGCTCGGACCGTGCAGGATCCCCACCTTCTGGAGCTCCTGGGGATGTTTTTCAAGGACACCCCCTTTCTGGAGGGATTCCTTCGCGCGCCGGGAGGCAAGCAGTGGCATCATGGGTATCTCGGCGGCCTCGCGGAGCACACCCTGGGGGTGGTCCGAAATTGCGTGGTCCTGGCGGACCGCTACCCGGTTGTCAAGCGGGATGTGCTGATCGTGGGGGCGATTTTCCATGATCTCGGGAAGGTCCTTGAGTTTGTTTACTCCACAGTGATCGATTACAGCGACGTGGGGCGCTTGGTGGGGCACCAGATTCTCGGAGATCACAAGCTCTGTGAGTATGCCGGGCGGATCGATGGTTTTCCCCAGGAACTGCTCCTGGAGCTGCGCCACTTGGTGCTGTCTCACCATGGGGAAAGCCCCGACGCCGCCCGCCAACCGCAAACCCGCGAGGCATTGATCCTTTCGCGGGCCGATGATTTGGACGCCCAGATGAACGCCTTCACGCGCGAGATTCTCAAGGCTCGGATCGCCGGGCGGAAGTGGACGGATTATGTGAACCTGATCGGCCGCTACCTCTACGACAGCGGGGGCGCGGATGAAATCGGCGAGGTGGTGATCGACGACGTCTGAGACTTCGCGCCGAGGGGCTCATGTCGCGATCATCCCTGCGCGCGGCGGCTCCAAGGGCATTCCCAGAAAGAACCTTCAACCCCTGGCGGGGGTCCCTTTGATCGCCCACACGATCCGCGCGGCCAAGGGGTGCGCGCGAGTTGATTCGGTCCTGGTCTCGACCGAGGACAAGGAGATCGCCTCGGTCGCGGAACGCGAGGGGGCGTTGGTGGTTCCGCGTCCCGCGCAACTAGCCCAGGACAGCTCGCCCACCGAACCGTGCATCCTGCACGCCATGGACTGGTGGTTGGAACGGAACGGGGAGGACCCGGCAATTGTGGTTCTCCTTCAGCCCACCTCGCCCCTGAGGGACTCCACTGATATCGAGCAAGCCTTTACAATATACGACCGCGCGGAGGCGGACTGCCTGCTTTCGGTCGTGGAGCGCAGGGAATTCCATTGGGAAGAGCGGGAGGGGCTCGGAAATCCGAAATGGGACATTCGGAATCGCCCGCGCCGTCAGGAACTCGCCCCGGACCTGATCGAGAACGGGGCCATCTATATCACGAAATCGAGCGTCTATCGCGAACAGGGGAATCGATTGGGGGGAAGGATCGCGCTGTATCGCATGCCTCCCGAACGTTCCATTGATGTCGATGAGCCATTCGACCTGCTGCTCGCGGGGATGCTCCTCGAAAAGCGAAAGGAACGGAAATGAGCGAAATGAAATTCAGAATTCTGATTTGCGACGGGATGGACAAGGAGGGGTTGGCAATCCTCCAACGCGAGCCGGGTTTTGAGGTGGACGCGAGAAAGTCGATCTCTCGGGAGGATCTGCTTAAAGAGATCGGGACCGCGGACGCCGTGATTGTGCGCAGCGCCTCGCAGATTGACGCCGAAGCCATCGAGGCGGGCAAGAACCTCAAGGTCGTCGCGCGCGCCGGAGTGGGAATCGACAATGTGGACACCGAGGCCGCCACTCGCCGGGGGATTGTGGTGATGAACACCCCTGAGGGAAACACAACCTCCGCGGCGGAGCACACCATGGCGCTGATGCTGGCGCTGCTTCGCAATGTTCCCCAGGCCGACGCCACCATGCGCGCGGGGGGGTGGGATCGCTCCAAGTTTGTCGGTCGCGAGGCCTATGGAAAGGTCCTCGGAATCGTGGGGCTTGGCCGCATCGGCCGCCAGGTGGCCAAGCGCGCGCAAGCTTTCGAGATGAAGACCATCGGCTACGACCCCTTCTCTTCCCCGGAATCCGCGGCGGCCGACGGGATCGAACTGGTCGATTTGGAGACTCTTTTCCAAACGGCGGACATTGTGACCCTGCACACCCCCCTCACCGAGGACACCCGAGGGCTGATCAACAGGGAGACGGTCGCGAAGATGAAACGCGGGGCTTTCGTGGTGAACACCGCGCGGGGCCAGCTCGTGGTCGAGGAGGACCTTGCCGAGGCGCTCAAGTCCGGGCAGCTGGCCGGCGCGGCCTTGGATGTCTACCCGGTCGAACCGCCCAAGGACACCCCCTTCATCGGTTTGCCGAATGTCATCACCACCCCGCACCTGGGCGCGAGCACCAACGAGGCGCAGGTCAATGTCGCGATCTCGGCCGCCACTCAGGTGGTTGACGCCTTGCTGGACCGCGAGATTCGCAACGCGGTGAACATGCCGCGCCTGGACCCGGAATCGCGCCGCGTGCTCGGGCCCTTCATCCAAATGGCCGACAAGCTCGGACAGTTCGCCGCTCAAATCACCGAGGGGACGATGGAAAAGATCCTCGTTCACTGCCAGGGGGAGATCACGGCGGTGGACACCGCGCCGGTCACCACGGGCGCGCTGCGCGGGGCCATCTCCATCCTGATGCCGGAGACGGTCAACTATGTGAACGCCGGCTTCCTGGCCAAGATGCGCGGGCTTTCGGTGGAATCGCTCGAGAGCAGCGAGGCCACGGGCTTTACCAGCCTTGTGTCACTCACGATCACAACGAACAAGGCCTCGATCACGGTCGCCGGGACCATCTTCAAGGGTCAGGATGTTCCGAGGATCGTTCTGATCGACGACTACCAAGTGGAGGCCCGACCGATAGGCGACCTTTTGCTCATCCGCAACAAGGACCTGCCGGGCGTGGTCGGGCATGTGGGCACCGTGCTTTCGCGCAACGGCATCAACATCAACGGCATGTCTCTCGGCCCCAACCGGGACCGTCCGGTCGCGCTTGAGATCATCAATGTGAACAAGCCTGTTCCGACCGAGGTGATCGAGGAGCTCAAGAAGAGCGAACTGATCCTCTCGGCCACTCCGATCCGAATCCGGTGAGCGGGCTGCTTGAGGTTCCGGTCTCGCCTGATTGCGAGGGGTTGCTCCGGAATATCCGCCGCGAGGGGACCCCCGCGCGGACTCACTTCATCGAGCTCTTTCTGGACCCGGAGGTTCAGGAGGCGGTTTGCGAACGATTCGATCTGCTCTCGGGTCTGGATCCGGGCGACCCTTTTTTCGGGGAGAAACGTCAGGTCGCGATCCAGACCTTTCTCGGTTACGACTCCGTGCGGTGCGGGCTGGAGGGACTCGCCATGCCCTTGCGGCGCGAGGAGACTCCGGACACCGCCGAGCTCTCCCGGATGGGTGGACGCTCCTTTGTCGATGAGCACGCCGGCCCGATCACGAGCTGGGAGGAGTTCGAGCGATACCCCTGGCCCGATCCCGAGCGCGCCTCCACGCGCGCCCTGGAATGGTATGAGGAGCGCCTGCCGGAGGAGATGTGCGTCATCGGCAGCGGAGGGTTCGCGCATTTCGCCGAGTATCTGACCTGGCTCATGGGTTACGAGACTCTTTGCCTGGCGCTCTATGATGATCGGGATTTGGTGGCGGCGATCAGCCGGAAGCTGCTCGAGATGTACCGCGTGGTCCTTTCGCGGATGCTCGCCTTCGACTGTGTCCGGATCATCTGGGGCAGCGACGACATGGGGTTTCGGACCTCCACCCTGATCAGTCCGGATGACCTGCGCGAATTCGTGCTCCCTGGACACAAAATGTTGGCGGCAATGTCGCACGCGGTGGGGAGGCCATACCTCCTGCACTGCTGCGGTAAGATCGACCTGATCATGGAGGACCTGATTGAGGATGTGGGAATCGACGCCAAGCATTCCTTCGAGGACACCATTGAATCGGTGATCGACGCCAAGACGAGATATGGGGATCGGATCGCACTGCTCGGCGGGATCGATGTGGACTTCCTGTGCCGGGCGGATGAGTCGGCGATCCGAGGGCGAGTCCGCGAGACCTTGGAGGCGTGCCTGCCGGGAGGCGGATATTGCCTTGGAACAGGAAACAGCGTGGCGAATTACATCCCGCTCGACCATTATTTGTGGATGCTGGACGAGGGGCGGCGATTCACCGCGTAGCGCGCCTTGCTCCGCTGGACATCCCGCGGGTCTCTCCTAGAATGAAGGCTGCGCGGGCGCGATCTCACGCCCGCGAAAAACAATCCATCGAAATTGAGGGAATTCCATGTCTCTTAAAGCCATGCGAGCCTTTTTCGCGCTTTCCGTCGTTGTGTTCCTCATATTGGGCTGCTCCACCGACCCACAGGTCGAGAAGGAAGTGGTCGCTCCCCCAAGCCGTCCCGCGGTGACAAACCCTCACGGCGGGGATGCGGGGATGGTCGGATCGAGCCACCAGCAAGAAGCGGAATTGGAGAAGAAAGAGGGCGCTCCGGCTCAGTCCGCGGCGGCGGAAACCGGCGAGTCTCCGGTCCGACCCAAGGAGGGTTATCGAGTGGCCAAGGGAACCGACAGAGGCGGCAGCGGGACCATTCATTTTCGGATCCCCGAGAATTGGAGCGAAACCAAGCCCGCGACCATGATGCGCGCGCTGCAGGTCAGCATTCCCCCAGCTTCGGGGGATGAGCAAGCCGGGGAAATCGCCTTCTTTGCCTCGATTGGGGGGAGCGCTCAAGATAACCTGGATCGCTGGATCGGACAATTCAGCCAGCCGGACGGCTCCGATTCCAAGGCGAAGGCGAAAATTGAGGACCTGGAGGGCGAGCACCACAAGTTCAAGTTGTTGGATCTTTCGGGGACGATGTTGGCGTCCTCGATGCCCGGCGCGGTTGCCACACCCGAGCGCGCGGGTTGGCGCTTGCTTGGCAGCATCATTGAGACCCCGAGCGGTCCCTGGTTCCTCAAGGGAGTCGGACCGGAGAAGACCATGGCCGCGGCGCGCGAACCGTTCATTGAGATGTGCCGCAGCGCGTGCGTGGTGGGGGGTGGGGGGGTCGGACCTCATGGTTTCTGAACCCCTAAAGGTTGGCGCCGACTCGAATGGAAGACCAAGAAACGCTTTTTGAGGTTCGCACTCCGCTCGAATTCTCGGTAAGAACTCTTGCAAGATATTGGCGAATCATCTGCTCAGTCAAGCATCCACTCATGACTGGGAAAGAGGATGAGGTCATGTGGACTCTGGCTTCCCCCGATGAAATCAGATTGAGTAAGGGAGACGAAAGCGTTCATCTCTTCTACCGTCGGACTGACACAAATCGCTGGCTCTGCGCGGTGGCCAAGCGACTTGATGGGGAGGGTTTCTTGATTACGGCTTACCCAACGGATCGGATAAAGGAAGGAGAACTCCTGTGGAAGAAGTGAAAGTCTTTCATGACAGGTTGGGAAACACTCTTACGGTGTGGTTTGGAGATCCGAAAGAGGAGTTTATTTGCGAAGAAACCGGCGAGGAAGTCATTCTTATGAAGGATAGATCGGGGAAGGTCATCGGGTTCGAAAAGCTGAACTTCCTGGGGGAAACGAGGGAGTCAGTCCGAGTGGCTTTCGAGTCGATCCAGGTTTAGGCCTGTGGGCGTCTCATTGTTTCAGTGGACAACTTCCCTCCGTGAAACGGGATCATGACCCAAGAACTCCAAGAAGACCTTCTCCCCCTCTTTCCGCTCCCGGTGGTGCTGTATCCCGACATGCACTTGCCGTTGCACGTTTTCGAGGCCCGCTATCGGGAGATGATCGGGTTTTGCCTCGAGACCGCCACGGAGTTCGGGGTAACCCTCGCGCGGGAGGAGTCGATCGCCTCGGTTGGTTGCAGCGCCGCGGTTCTCAAGGTGGTCAAAGAGCACCCCAACGGGGAATTCGACATCCTCTCCGTCGGGGTGCGCCGCTTCGAAATCGAGGAGGTTGTGAACGAGAAGGCGTACCTGCAAGCGTTCGTGCGGTACATTGAAGACTCGCCCTCGACTGAGGCGGGCGAAACCAGCGACATCATCGATGCGAAGATTGACGAGATCTTCGCCATCCTGGGCGTCCTGGTGAGAAGGGCGGATGCCGTGGAGAAGCTCCGCAAAGAGGTGGACATGGGGCGCGGCTGCGCCTCTTACATCATCGCCGACAAGATGGGCTTCGACCTGGAGGACCGCCAAAGAATCCTCGAGCTGTGCTCCGAGCTGGAGCGGTTGGACACAATCCTTGAGATTCTGGCGCGCGCCTCGGAAACGGTGGCTCGGCGCTCCAGGCCGGGTGAGATGACCTCCGGCGCGAACGGCAAGCACAAACACGCCTAGCGCGCGAAGCGCTCTGCTCAGAGTCCTTCCGCGCTCCAGATGGTCGCGCCAATGTAGCGCTCCTCTTTCGTGTCATCGCAGAAGTAGTAGACAGTCACGATCTTTCCATCGGGACGCTGGACCGTGCGCGGATAGCCGATGTCCCGACCGCCGCCATCATCCCGGAGGATGATTTCCGGTCCCCAACTCTTGCCCCCATCCGCGCTGATTCGGGCATGAATGCCGAACGGTTTCTTCCGCACCCCATAGGTGGTGCAGATCCTCCCGTCGGCCAAACGAATCATGCTGGGCGGATTCCCTTCCCCCAAGTCCTCAATCGGGGTGCTCAGATAGCGCCAGGTGGAGCCGTTGTCCTCCGAGATATAAACATCGTTCCAGCGGTGTTTTTCGGTCTCGCTCTTGTCCTCGCGGCGGCGAATCGCGGAGACCAGGGTTGTTTCGGAGAGTCGCACGGTGGAAGGCATGATCCCAAAGCCAATCGGTTCGTCCATGATCCAAGACACAAACTTCCAGGTCTTGCCCCCATCGGCGGTGCGGATCATGCAGGGGCGCCCCTCTTCGCCGTTCGACTTGGCGCCGGTCAGGAACAGCATGCAGTCGTGGGGGCCGTTGACAATGTAGTCGGTGCGCGCGGCGAACCCTCCGGGGACCAAATCGGGCAGACGGTAGGGGCCATCCCAATCGTGGCCTCGATTAGTGGAGATGTAGAAGCGTGAAGGCCCCTTATCCACATCGGTCATTCGTACAGTCATCGCGAAATCGGTGTGGGTGAAATCAATCCCGCCAGGGCAGTCGGTCCAGGGTTTGGTCTTGAGCCAGGGCGGTTGGATGCCATGGAGGGAGGAGCCTTCGGGGATCAGGTCCCCCTTTTCCGCGGGGTTCTCGATGGTCCAGGTTTCCCCTCCATCCTTGCTTCGCGCGAGCAGGTGCTCCTCGGGTTTCTCGCGGTCGATGTGGTGACGGTCCCCCAGGTCCTTGTACCAGCCACGGCTGAACCCGACCAGGATTTCGTCGCCCCAGATCCAGATCCCGTGGTTGGCCGGCCAACCGCCGAAACGGCCCTCTTCCTTGTAGACCACCACATGCTTGGCATCCCTCGGTTTCACCCCCGAGGAATCCGGGCTGGAAACCAGCAACAGGGCTAGGATTGTCTCGATTGCGTTCATGGCCTCGCGCTCCGATCCCGAAAAGGTGAACCACCATAGCGGGGAAACCCACCGAGTTGAACCGTGTAGGAGCTATCAGTTCGCCGTGCGCCCACTCCATTCCCCGAGATCCGGCTCCCGCAGGCGCAATCACCAAAAAAAAGGGTTGACATCGGGCCAAACGAAGAGTACTCTACTATACAGAGTACTCTGAATCTTTACAGACGAAAGGAGAGACGAGATGGAGATCTCACGAGAAACGGCACAAGAATCCATGCGCGTGATTGAGCAGGCGGTCAACCGAACCCGCCTGGCGCGGGATTGGGGCTGGTCGGATGTGATCCTGATGGTCTGGGGAGCGGTCTGGATCTTCGCTTTTCTGGGAAATCACTTCCTCCCGGAGATGGCGTGGGCATTCTGGATGATCGGGGTCTCGGTCGGCATTCTCGGAACAGTGCTCGTGAATCTGCGAATGGCGGAGCGAGTTCAGTCCGAGGACTCTTCGAGGATCGGGTATTTCTGGTATTCCCTGTTCCTCTTTGTGTTCCTGGAAATCGCGGTCATCCAACCGATCGAGAGCATCCAAGTCAACGCGTTCATCTGCCTGCAGATCATGCTGGCGTATGTGGTTCTCGGGCTGTGGGTGGACAGCAAGGGCCTCATCGCGCTGGGAGGAGCGATCACCTTCTTTGTACTTGTGGGCTACTTCCTGCTCCAACCCTACTACTACCTTTGGATGGCTCTGACTGGCGGCGTCACCCTCTTGGGAAGCGGAATCCAAGCGCGACTGAGGATGCGACGGCCATGAAAGATCTCGATCCAGTCATCCACCAACCGGTGCGACTTGGTCTGATGGCCTCCCTGATGTCACTGGCCCCAAAGGAGAAAGTCGACTTCACTCACCTCCGTGAGGTTCTGAAGCTGACCGACGGCAACCTTGGGGCGCACCTCCTCAAGCTGGAGGAGGCGGGGTACATCCAGGTGGACAAGACCTTTGTGGGACGGAAGCCCAAGTCGTTCATCAGCGCGACCAGCAAGGGGCGCGCCGCTTTCGAGGAGCATGTCGAGGCGCTTGAGGAAATCCTGTATGGGAGTTAAGCCGAGAGCCAGGGGACGCCGCCCACCCCTGGCCGCTCATTTCATCTCCATGTGATGGATCCCGTCCCAGTTGTCCGGAGGAGAATCCCGAAGATACTCTCGGCAACGCTCAAGCAGCACACGCGCGGGCGGGTCTTCGGGGGAAATCCCGAGGACTTCCCCAAACCCTCGGATGGCTTCCTCCCACTCGCCACGGAAATAGGCGCCGAGCGCCTCCGCATGGAGGTCGGCAATGCGCGCCAGGTCCGGGTCCGATGACTCCCCGCGCGCCGCCAGGAGCTCATAAACAATGGTCGAACGGCTTCTTCCTTTCACCGACACTCTGTCGATGGGGCGCGCGAGGAACTCATCGGAAACATCCCGATAAGTGTCCTCCGAGAGGAGGATCACGGTCCCATAGTGCTTGTTCAGCCCCTCCAATCGACTGGCCAGGTTGACTCCATCCCCGATGACCGTGTAGTCCATCCGATTGATCGTCCCCATGTTTCCCACGACCACCTCACCGGTGTGAATGCCGATTCGGCATCCGGGTGACGGGCGCCCCTCGGACCGCCAACGGTCCTTGAGACGGCGGAAACGCTCGCGGCAGGCAAGGGCCGCCCGGCAGGCGTGAACGGAAGGGTTCTTCACCTCCCTTGGGGCGCCCCAAAAAGCCATCAGGGCATCCCCGATGAATTTATCGATGGTTCCTCCCTCCCCCACCACCTCCTCGCTCAAGGTCTGGTGGACCTCGGTCAGAAAGCGCACCACCTCCTCCGGAGGCATCCCCTCGGAGAGGCTGGTGAAACCCTCCACATCCGAGAAGAACACGGCCAGCCGCTTGCGCTCCCCTCCGAGGAGGGCGTCCTCTCCCGAGGAAATCAGGTCCAACACCAGCTCCCGAGGGATATACTTCTGAAAAGAGCGAAGCCCGGACTTCATCTCCTCGGCGGCAGTGTAAAGGCGGTCGATTTCAAGGATCGCGGAGCGGCGGTCGGGGATCGGGTCGAACCTTCCCTGCCCCACGATTCCGGCTTCCTCCGCCAGGACTCGCAGCGGGCGCGAGATGCGCGCCGATTGGATCAGCGCCACAAGGACCGCAATCAGGAAGCTCGCGAGGCCGGTCGCCGCCAGGATCAGGTTGTTGCGGTGGATATGGCCCATGATGAACTCCTCGTCCACCACCCCACAAATCACCCAACGCGGTCCGGTGGGATCCTCCAGACGCATGTAGCCTCCCAGGAAATTCCGACCTCCGGTCTTAAACCGAACCGGCCCCCTGAGCGTTGTGGAAATCAGGCCGATTTGATCCGGCAGGGCATCGAGGAACCCGCGCATGATCGGCTCCTCGACCTCCGATTCCGGAACCAACTCGAAATGGGAACCCTGTCCCGGAATGGGCCTGAGGATCGCCTCCCGGTCCGGGTGGGCGATCACCCGATCGGGGGCCTCATCCCGAATCTCCACGATGAAGAAGAATCCGCTACCCGGAATCTGAATGGTCTTGAGGAACTGGCACAGGGAGGTGAGCGAGAAGTCCACGCTCATGACGCCCTGGAACTTCCCCCCGCTGTCATGAAACGGCGTGGCGTAGGTGAAGCCCGGGATGTCGGGCACTCCCTCCTCCCCGAGAAAGATGTACGCATCCGTCCAGACCGGGGTCCCGGCCGCCTTGGCGGATTGATACCAAGGTCGCCCGCGCGGGTCCCCCGCCTCGTGGTCCGGGTCCTCGGCGAAGGGGCGCTCGGGAAAATCCTCGGGATGGTAGTCCCTGAATCCGAGCTTTCCGGTTTCCGGGTTTCGCCGAAGTTCCCGAATCGCAAGCTGCTCCCCTTTGGTGGAGCGCGTGACATGGAAATACTCCCCGGTTTCCTCAAACCCCGCCGAGAGGTACTCCAGGTTCGGGTACGCTCGAAGGATCTCCAACCAGTATCCGGCAATCCCTCCGAAATCACTCCAACTGAAGCGACCTGATCCGACCAGCCCAAGAGTAATCCGGCTCTGCTGGTACGCGGGCGCCAGAAAGCGGTTGATCCTTTCGTTGATGAGATGCGAAGCGGTCTCAAAACGCGCGGTGAGATGCTCCAGGCTGTTTGCGCGGTTGTTGAAAAAGGTCAGCAGGGCGGTCACGGCAAACGACGCCGCGAGGAGGCCCACCACGACAGCCGTGAGCAGCGCGCGAAAGGAGATCAGAAAGCGGGGAGTTCGGGTCATGGTGAATCTCGGACTGGCGCTGGAGCAGGGAGCAAGCTATCCGAAACTCTTGGGAAAGACAGCGGGTTTGACCGCCTCAAGTCCAGTCGGTACTCTCCGGATCGGCATCGGACATGGAGCCGCCCCTTGCTTTGCTTGCGGTCCGAGCAAGTCCACACTTACGCGGACGGAGATTCCCCCATGCGATCCTCATATCTTCCACTCATCCTTGGGTTGACCTTGTTTGTGGCGACCCGCGCCGACCGCTCACCCGCGGCATCGAAAGGCGTCCCGCTAGTCCGCGAGGGCGCTCCAGCCGCCCGGATTGTGTTGGCCGATTCTCCAAGCCCCCAAGCGGTGCGCGCGGCTCAGGTGTTCCAGGCCTTCATCGAGCGCATCAGCGGCGCGAGTATCCCCATCACCCTAGAGAGCGCCGCGAGGCCCGGGCCCAAGGTTCTGATCGGGAGGGGCCGCGCGGTGGACGGCTTGGGGGTCACGGTCCCCTCCGGGTTCACCCACGAGATGAAGGAGGAAGGGTATGTGATCCGGACGGACGGAGACTCCCTGGTCCTCGCGGGGAATGAGGAGCGGATGTACCAGGGGACCTTGTACGCCGTGTACGACGCGCTGGAGACGCTGGGATGCCGCTGGTTCTTCCCGGGCCCTTTCGGCGAGGTGATCCCGAAGAACCAGACGCTCGTGTTTCCCATGACAGACCGCGAGGAAAGACCCAGCTTCCGGTTCCGGAACATCTGGTACTCCGGTTGGATGCCTGTAAACGAGGAGGATGCCCGCTGGTTTGGGGAATGGAGCGAGCGCAACCGCCTCAACTCCCTCTCCGCGCTCAGCCTTCCCGGCGATGGCTCGGTGGTCCGCCTAGTCCCCCCCGACAAGTATTTCGACAGCCATCCCGAAGTCTTCGCGGTGGGGAAGACCGGAGAGCGGGAGCGGGAAATGGTCTGTCCCACCGAACCGGAGGCGGTGCGGATCGCGGCGGAGACCATCAAAACGCATTTTCGGGAAAACCCAGAGGCGATCTCTTTCGGATTCGGCCCCCCGGATGGGAATCCGCGCTGTTACTGCCCACGCTGCGAGGCTGCCATTCAGGGTTTTACAGGGAAAGGGTTTGGGGACCCGAGCCTGAGCGACCTGTGGTTCATCTTCGCCAATCGGGTGGCCGAGGAGGTCTATCGGGAGTTCCCCGATCGCTGGATTCTGACCAACGGATATGCCAACCGGGTCCGTCCTCCTGAGGGAGTCGGTCCGCTGAGTCCCAATCTGGGGATCCAGTCGGCGATGCTCTCCACCTGCACGCTCCATCGAATTGACGATCCGGCCTGCATGCAGCGCCGGATCTACGCCCAAATCCTGAAACGTTGGACCGACAGCCTGAAATGTGTGTTCGTGTATGACTACGATCCGGGCAAGTCGCTGGATGGGACCCCCTTCACCTCCCTGCGCCTCCTGGAACATGACCTGCGCCGGCTGCATGAGCGAGGGGTGTGGGGATTCTGGACCGAGGGCCAGAACATCTGGATGGTGACCCAGCTGAACTACTATGTCCGCTCGAAGCTGATGTGGGGTGTGGACTCCGATGTGAAGGCCGTGGTGCGGGATTTCAGCGAGAAGTTTTATGGCCCCGCGGCGAGACCGGTGGAGGAGTACCTGTGGCTGGTCGAGGACTCCCTCGAGGAGAACGGCGCTCATGCCTGGTGGAGCCGCCCGATCCCTTGGATGCATGTGCTTGAGAAATCGGAAGCGCGCCTCAACGCGCTGGTCAAGCGCGCGGAGGCTTTGGCGAAGGAGGACCCCGAAAGGGCGCGTGTCCAAGTCTTTCGCGATGTGCATGACCACCTGAGGGCCTATGCGGGAATGGAACGCGCGCTGGCCGAGGGGCGATTCGCGGACGCGGGACAAGAGGTCGAGCGGATGGCCGAACTTCGCAAGGCGATTGATGGCGCCCAGCACGGCCTTCTTCCACCTGAGAATGAGCTGGTCACCGGGCACGAATTCAGCTTGACCACATGGCGGGAGGTTTGCGCGGACCTGACCGCGCGGACCGACGGGACCCAGGGTTCGCTTGTGACAATGCTCCCGCGCGAGTGGGAGTTCCACACCGATCCGCACGACGAAGGCGTGATCTATCAATGGTATCTGCCCGGAACTGGGGGAGGCTGGAGAAAAATCGATGTCACGGACTACTGGGAGAACCAGGGCGAGCGGGACAAGGAAGGACGAGGGTATTGGGGCAAGGCTTGGTATCGGACAACGTTTCCGGTTCCCTCGGAAGCGGCGGGAAAAACCCTCGCCCTCACCCTGGGGGGAGTGGCCACGGACAGAGAGCGCAACGACAGCCGCGCGCTGTGGGTCTGGATCAACGGGAACCTAATCGAGGTCCCTTCGGGTCGCATCCACCATTTCAAACCACTCGATCTGGATGTCTCGAAATGGATTCGCCCACGGGAGTCGAACCACATTGCCATCCTGGTCCAGGCCAACCGCTTGGAGGCCACTCAGCACAACGGCCTGCACCGCCGGGTGTTTCTGTGGTCAAAGCGGTGAAAGCGGGACGAGTTCCGCCTTGGCGGGACACAGCCTTGACAGGGAGGGAGAGGGGCGTTTATCTAAGCCGGAACGAAGGAGACCCACGAGTGCCCCTGAAATCCCTGCTCACCCGCTGGCTCATGTCCAACCCCAATCCCCAATCAGAGCCTTCCCCGAAGAACCCGCTTCTCGACCGCATGAAGGAGCGGGTTGAGAAAAGCGGCAAATACTATTGGGGCCAGACTTGGAAAGGGATCGATGTGCTCCCGGACGGCAAGCCGGTGCTCGACCCAAGCCGCGGGGAGGACTATGGCTCCTTCTGGGGGGATGTGGCCAAGACCCGCGAGGGCGCGCTGATGGTCACCCGTCAGATGATCATCGACGAGGAGACCGACACCTTTATCAGCGAGGATGTGGCCGATATGATCCATCGGGTCCTCCATCTCACTCCGGATTCCAGGGTCCTGGAGGTGGGAAGCGGGACCGGTTCCCTCGCGGTGAGCATCGCGCCCAAGGTCAAGAGTTATGCGCTCGCGGACATCTCGGCCTCCATGCTGGAGCACGCCCGCAAACGTCTCGAAGGGATCGCGGGGACAAGCTTCCACCACCTCGCGCGGTGCGATCTCCGGGAGTTTCCCGACAACCACTTCGATGGGGTGCTCTTCGAGGCGGTCATGGGGCACATGGACCGCGAGGACAGCTACCGCTACATGCTCGAAACTTACCGAGTGCTCAAACCCGGAGGGCGAGCGTATTTCCAGTTCTTCAACCTGCTTCACCCGCAAGGATTCGCCGAATTTGAACACACGGTGGAGAAACACTGCGACGGGCGCGGCAGGAATCTGATCAGTCGGACCCGGTTCCACACTCCGGTGGAGGCGCGCAGCTATGTCACCCACGCGGGGTTCCTTATTGACGAGGAATGCTCGCAGCTTTCGGACCTGCCGGGCGAGACCCTCCTGCACATCAATGAGCACGCCTTGGTGGCGGTCTGCCGCAAGCCTCAGGAGGGTCACCGATGAAGGGCCTCCAAGCGGCCCTCTTCTCACTGCTCGCGGTCCCGGTCCTGCTGGCCGCGCAACCACGCAAGGAAAGCGAGCTGGTGATCGCCCGTGTTCAGTACTATGGCGGCGATTATTACACCGATCCCACCTCGCTCCCCAATCTGGCCGCGTTCGCATCCGATAAGACCGGCCAGACTTGGACCGCGCTGGATGGCTCGATCTCCCTGCTTGACCCAAACCTGAACCGTTATCCCGTGCTCTATCTGACCGGACATGGAGAGATGCAGCTCAAGGGGGACGAGACCAGCGCGCTTCGGAGTTACCTCGAGAAAGGGGGATTCCTGTTGGTCAATGACAATGGCCCGGCCAGAACGGGGAACTCGATCGACCTGGCTTTCCGACGAGAAATCGCCAAGGTCTTGCCTGACCACGCGCTGGTCGAGCTCCCTCCCGATCATCCCGTGTTCCACTGCTTCTTCGACTTCTCGGAAGGCATACCCCAGATTCACCGTCACGATGAGACCCAGCCCCCGCGCGCGTTCGGCATCTACCTGGAGCGCCGTCTCGCGGTGTTCTACGCCTGGAACAGCGATATCGGAAACGGCTGGGAGGACCGGCGTGTTCACAACGATCCCGAAGAGAAACGTCTGGAAGCCCTACGGATGGGAACGAACCTCCTGCTCCATGCCCTCTACCAGTAAGCGGCCCCCCCCGGGCGGAAGCGGGTAGTATTCCACCGGCGAGATCGTCCGACTCGCCCAGGACCGGGATGGGCGAATCTCCCTCCGCGCCAATGTCTCGCGCCACTCCCTTCCCCCGCTCTCCACTCCCGCCACCACGATTCCCTGAATCTCCACATCCGCCTTCTCCGTGGGCGGGTGTCCCTTAATCGGCCCCACCTCGCCTGTTCCATCCCGTGGAGCGGGCGACTCTTCGGTAACCGTGTGGAGAAACAGGGGATAGGTCAGATGGCGGGTTCGTCGGTAATAGTCCAAAACGGACACGTTGTCTCCCACGGCAACGAAGGCTCTCCCTGGAAGATGCTCCTCCGCGAGAAAGCGCGCGATCTCCCGGCAGGGGGGATGGTCAATCCGCCGATAGTCCCCAAGGAGAATCCCTCCCCAGAGGAGGCACGGCACGGCGCCGGCCATTCCATACACCGACCTGATCCGCCTTCCCCTTCGCGGTGCTGAGGAAGTCACTGGGACAAACTTTTCGACAAGGAAATGAAGCCCCTTTGCGGCCTCCAGAAGCAGCATCGGCAGCAAGGGCAGGAAATGGCGAGTGGCGATGTACCGCTCCTCGATCAGGACCGATGCAACGATTCCAATCGGCGGAATCACGAGACTGAGAATCCAAACGGATCGAGGGAACCAAGCGCGCCCCTGGCCCCGCGTCCCGTTCCTCGCGGAAAGTCCCACCACCGCAAGCCCCAAAAGGACCCAAGTCCCCGCCCCATAGGGGTGAGGAAGTCCAAAGAACTCTTCCAAATGCCGTTGGATCGAGGTCAGGGACCAGTCGGCGGCGGATGCCAGAACGCGCGGGTTGGGAGGAGGCATCGAGGCGATCTGGCGCCCAAGCCAAGGGGCGGCCAGGGCCGCGGAGAAAAGAAGCGCGGGACCGAAGGCTTTGCACTGTTCTCGCCGCCAGGCCTTCGTCAGGCAGGCCAGCGCCGGGAGTCTCCCCACCAGGAACCAGAGCGCCTGGTAATGAAGAAGCAGAGGCAAGGGGAGCAGCAGGCCGAGAAGGGTCAAGCGCTCCGGTCGGGGATTCCTCGGATCCTGAAGGAACAGGGCCTGGGTGACCGCGAGCTCCGCCAGGACCCAGAGGGCATAGGGGCGGGCCTCCCGCGAGTAATGGAAGAGCAACGGGGAGAACACAAGCCAAGCGAGCGCGGTCAGCGCCACCCCCCCTTGCGCAAGGCGCGAGGTCAGTCTCCAGAACAGAAGAAGCGCCAGAACCCCGGATAGGGCCGAGGGAAGCCGGAGGGCAAAGTCCTCCACGGAGAGCGCGCCAACCCAGCGCAGGAGGATGAAGTGGCCCGGCGGGGCGTGATGGTTCGGAAGTTCCCGCCACCACCCCTCCAGCGGAGCGAACGCAAGGGTGACCCCCTTGGCCTCATCGAGCCAGAAACTTTCCTCGTCGAGGCCGACAAGGCGGGCAAGAGCAATCGGCGCGAGGATCACGGCAAGAGGCCAACAAGCCCGCGCGCGCGCGCAAGAGGACATCGAGGCGTTCATCGCCCCTTGAGCAGCCTGTCGGCGAGGAAATCGGGAAGCCCCGCCTGGCGGATTTTCTCGGCCGCGCGCTCCATGGGATACTCCACGCGCACACGCTCGATCACCCCCTCGTCCGGATCGAAGGCCACATAGCAGGCGCGCGGATCTCCATCGCGGGGTTGCCCCACGCTCCCCACATTGGTCAGATAGCGCCACCGGGCTCTCATGGACACGCAGATGTCCGGCTCCACCTGAAGGTGCGACTCATTTTCCCCAAGGGAGACCGTGAAGGGCACATGGGAATGTCCGATAAACGCCACGGGACGGGTGAAACACTGAAAGGCGTTCCAGGCCTCGGTGAGCGTGGTGACATAGTTCCACTCCTTGGGCTGGAACGGTGAGGAGTGAACCAGCAGACAGTGCTCGTACTCGATCTCGTGGGGGAGGTTCGAGAGCCAGGCGATTGATTCGGGCGACAGATTCTCGCGAGTCCATCTCACCGCGAGCTTGGCGTCGGGATTGAAATAGCGGTCATCCGCGCCCGCCGCGGCGTCATCGTGGTTTCCGCGCACAACGGCCTCCCGCTCGGCGTCCCGCCAGACCTCCTCTCGGACCAGCCGCACGCACTCCTCGGGATCCGCGCCATACCCCACGACATCCCCCAGGCAAACCACGCGATCAAAGCCCCGCTCGCGGATATCCGTGAGCACCGCTTGAAGGGCCTCCAGGTTGCCGTGAATGTCGCTGATGACCGCGATCCTCATGGAAGGTCCTCGCCGGTGGCCTCGAAGGCGTTGGGGAAGTGATCCAGGCGCGCGAGCCCTTGGGGGTCCACTGCCAGGGCGATGACATCGAACCGGCAATCGCAGGAATCCGGGAATCCGCTGAGATACTCCAGGGCCGCCAGCAGCATCCGCCGACGCTTGCGTCCATCCACGGCCTCGGCGGGGGCCCCATGCGCGTTTCCTCGGCGCATTTTGACCTCGATGAAGACCAGGGTGGCTTCGTCCCTCGCGATCAGATCGATCTCCCCCCTCGGGGTGTGAAAATTCTGCTCCAGGATGGCGAGCCCCTTGCCGGTCAGGTAGCGCCGGACCATGTCCTCGAAGAGGGCGCCCACCCCGCGCGCGGTCGCCTCTATCGGAGCCTTGGCGAGGCGCGCCGAAACCTCTTCCACCTTGCGCGCCAAGAGCCAGGCCTCCTGAGTGTCGAGGAGGGGTCCTCCCGACCTTGCTCGGATGATTGCCGCTTCGAGTAGATCTATGTCCTCGGACCGGATCAGCCCGGTCCACAGTTCGAGGAAGGCATCGGAGGGAGGCGGTTGATGGATTCGCCGAGCCACCGGCTTGAACGTGATCCGATGGTGCTCCGAGACTCCAAACACGGCCAGCGCGCGCTGATGGTGGAGGGTCCCGTACCCCTTGTGTTTGGCGAAGCCCCAGCGGTCCTCTTCGCCGCCGAGGAGCTCCATGTGACGATCCCGAGTGGTCTTGGCCACAATGGAGGCGGCGGCGATGGCGGCGCTCCGGCTGTCACCCCGAACGAAACAACGTGTCGGCAGACCCAGGCCCGGATCCCGGCGCCCATCCACGAGCGCAAGATCCGGAATCAGCCCACAATCCAGCAAGGCGCGACGCATCGCGAGGAAGGTGGCCTTTTCGATATCGAGCTCGTCGATCTCCTTCGGGGAGGCGGTACCCACGCCCACGGCAAGGGCGAATCGGGGGATCGCCTCCGCGAGCTGCTCGCGTCGATGGGGGGTAAGCTTCTTGGAGTCATCCAGGGCCGGCAGTGGGGTGGGGTCAAAACCCGGGGGGAAACAGACTGCGGCGGCGGTGACCGGGCCGGCCCAGGGGCCTCTCCCCGCCTCGTCCAGTCCCACGACCAACTCGGCCCCTTGCTCCCGGTCGAAGCGGACCATGGCGCGCACTCTTTCGAGCGGAGCAAGCCCCGCGCCGGGAAAAGAGGCTTCGCGCTCGGTGGCCATGGTGGGAAAACTCTAGGGAAGTCCAGGCATCATAACAAGGGAAACATGCCTCATCCGACCGGAGCGGAGTGAAGCCAGTCCAGTTCCACTGTCTCCCGCTCACCCCCCACCAACCGGACAAAAAGGTCATCCAGACCCGTGGTTCGGGAAGCCGCCGCGCGCTCCCTGATCTCGGAAAGCGTTCCGATGGCCACCAGCTTCCCCTCATGGATGATCGCCAGGCGAGTGCACAGGCGCTCCACCACCTCAAGGATGTGCGAGGAGAAGAAGATGGTCACCCCCGAGCGGGCCGCGTTTTGGAGAATCAGCCGGATGGAGCGCGAGGTGACCGCGTCGATGCCGTTAAAGGGTTCATCCAGGAATAAGACCTCGGGACCGTGGATCAGGGCGGTCGCCAGCGCGATCTTCTTCTTCATGCCCATGGAGTAATCAATGATCAGCTTGTCGGCCTCCTCGGGGGAGAAATCCAGCACTCGGAAGAGGTCCAGCGCCCGTCTGGAAATCTCCTCATCCCGCATGTTGAAGAGCCTCCCCACGAAGGTGAGGAGCTCCAGTCCGGAGAGACGTTCGTAGGTGTGGATCTCCTCGGGCAGAATTCCGATCCGGCGTTTCACTTCAAGGGGGTGCTCGCAAACATCATATCCCGCCACCCTGGCCGTGCCTTCCGTCGGGGGCACCAGGCCGCAGAGCATGCGGATGGTCGTGCTCTTCCCCGCCCCATTCGGTCCAAGGAACCCGAAAAACTCTCCACGTCCCACTTGGAACGTGATTCGATCGACCGCGACTTTCTCCCCAAAGACCTTGGTCAGGTCCCGGACTTCCACGGCGGGTGAAAGCCCCATGGGGGGTTGAAAGGGTTCAGGTCGGGCGCCGGGCTCCGGGGAGTCATCCGAAGCGACCGACCTCGTTGAGACATGCCGCTCCAGCCGGCTCCAGAGGGAATCATCGGCCTCGAAAAGGTTCGCGGGAGTCGACCGGGAGTCTTCACTCATACCGGAGGGCTTCGGCGGGATCGAGCGAAGCGGCCTTATGCGCGGGGTAGATCCCAAACAGGATGCCGACCAGGAACGCGAAGAACATCCCCCAGAAAATGGCGCCGTGCGAAATCAGCGATGGGAATCCGGTGAACTTGTTCACCCCATGGGTGATGAGCACTCCCAAGACCGCCCCAAGGGCGCCACCGAGGGTGCTCATAAGGGTGGATTCAACGAAAAACTGGAAACGGATGGCGCCGGAATTCGCTCCGAGGGCCTTGCGCAAGCCGATCTCGCGGGTGCGCTCCTTCACGGTGACCAGCATGATGTTCATGATCCCGAGCCCCCCCACAAAAAGGCTGATCGCGGAGACCCCGGAGACCATCACCTTGAGGATCAGGGAGACCATCTCGAATCCCTCCAGGTCCTCGGCCATGGTCCGGCTGCCCATCTGCTCTCGAGGCAAGCCGAGTTCGACAAAGGTCTGGTGGATCCGCCCGCGCATGACATCGAGCAATTCGGGACTCCTGGCCATCCCGGAGAACCACATCAAATCGCGCTTTTGCGGCTCGCGGTGCTGCATGGTGCTGTAGGGAACATAAACATTGTCGTCGTAATTCCGGAAGTCGAAATACGAGGTCCCGCGCTTGGCAAGGACCCCGATCACGGTGTAGCGCTGGTCCCCGGCGCGCACCACCTTTCCAAGGGCCGATTCAAACGGAAAAAGGGTGTCCTTGACCTCGTTGCCGATGATGCAGACTCGGCTGTGCGCCTCCTCATCCTGCTCGCCGAACATCCGCCCATCGCCGATGCTCAGACCCATGGCGCTGAAGTATTCCCGATTCACGCCGGAGACCGAGGAGGAAATCTCGCGGTCCTTAAAGCGGATTCGCGCCCGACTTGAAAGGCGCGCGAACAGGTCCCCATAGGCGCGGCAAACCTCCTTGAGGTGCTCAAACTCCTCGTACTTGAGGTAGCGAATCGGACGGTTTTCCTCCTCCATCTTCTGGATATATTCCCAGTCCGGATAAACCCAGAACATGGTGGGCTGCGCCACCTTCTCGATCTCGTCGAGCACGCGCTTCTTGCCGCTGTCGCCCACCGACACGACGGCGACAATCGCCATCACCCCGATGGTGACCCCCAACATGGTGAGCGCGGTCCGAAACTTGTTGGCGAGCACCGCGAGGCAGGCTTCGGCAAGTCCGAGCAGGAGCGCGCGCATGGCCATTTACCGCCTCAGGTTTCCCTTTGCCGCTTCTTGGCGGCGGGGAATAGGACATTGTTGAGGATCAGACGATACCCGGGCGAGTTCTTGTGAAGGGAGAGCTCGGTGTTGCCCTCGCCCACGATGTGTTCGTAATCCTCCGGGTCATGCCCCGCGAGGAAGGTGATTGTTCCCTCGCCGAGGTTCCGGTGGAGGTATTTGACCGCTCCCTCCCCCTTGAACTCCCCCATGACCTGAACCTCCGGCTTGAGAAGTTCCTTTCTGAAGGCGGAGGTTTGGCCACGGAACTCGTGGACCTCGTTGACATGACATTGAGTGAGCATGCAGGGGACCGGGTCTTGTTTCGGGCTGAAATTCACGAGAGTGAAGCGAGGATTCTGGTAGCTGGCCGGAAATACATGGCTGGGACCGCAGTCGATATTGCTGAACTCATAGACATAGGGGTCGGGAAAGAGGGTGAAGTTCTGAAAGACCATGCAGTTCTCGAAACGCAATTTGTCCTGGTGGTTTGGGGTCAGCGGGGTGCCATCGATCTCCTGGCGGATAATGTCCACGTTTTCGGCTGCGAGAGCGATGTCCAAGGTGTCGCAGGCGGAGCACATCGCGAAGAGGAAGCCCCCCTGGCTGACATAGTTCGCGAGGGAAAGGGCGACGGCGCGCTTGTGGGCCGCCACCGAGGGGAACCCGGCCTCGCGCGCGGCGGCCTTGAACAGGCGCTCCTTCTCCAGATACCAGGGGGCGTTGCGGAACTGCCCATAGAACTTCCCATACTGGCCGCTGAAATCCTCGTGGTGGAGGTGAATCCAATCGAAGTCCTGAATCCGATTGGAGAGGACATCCGGATCCCAGATCTTCTCGTAAGGAATCTCCGCGTATTCGAGCGCCAAGGTGACCGCGTCATCCCAGGGATCGAAATTGGGTGGGACATACACCGCGACGGTGGGGGCCTTCTCCAGGGTGACCAATTCCATGTTGCCGCCATCAATCTCGCGAAGGATGCGGTCCCGTCCCTCGGCGGAGAGCGGCTCCACGGTCACCCCGGCGAGCAGGCATTTCCTGCGGGTCTCCTCGGTGTCGTAGATGAGGAAGGAGCCGTGACGATAGTTGAGCAACCATTCGACCACCCAGGCGCGCGGCTCCTGGAGCGCCCAATAGGCGATGCCGTATGCCTTGAGATGATCGGATTGGGTCTCGTCCATGGGGATGAGCGAGAACTGGGCCTGGCCGGGGCCCGCGAGGGCCCACGCGACCACGAGGGCGGCTGGAAGCCGCATGCGATGGAGTCTCTTGATCATACAGAGAATTAAACCGGAAACGGGGAGGAGGGGGAAGTGAGGCGACAAGCCGCGGAAACACACAGATCTGCACAAGTCGCTTCCGCGGGACTAGACTAACCCCGCCATGCCGAGAACCGAGGCGCATCGGGAATTTCAACTGGTCTCAGTGTCCCCCTTCGGGAAGGATTTCCGGGCGGTTCTGGTGTTCCCGGAGCCGTACTCCGTCGCGAGTTCCAACCTTGCCTTCCACCAGATCTATCGTCTTCTCGGCCAGCACCCGAGGTTCTCCTGCGAGCGCGCCTGTGTCGAACCGGGCGCGCCGGTCCGGACCCTCGAACGAGGACGCCCCCTGGAAGAGTTCGACCTCCTCGCCTTCACCGTTCCCTTTGAGCTCGGCTACCTCAATGTGGTCCGGGCTCTGGATGAGAGCGGTGTTCCCCTGTTGGCCGCCGAGCGAAAAGAGGGGGACCCGCTGGTCCTGATGGGGGGCATCGCGGCGGCGGCCAACCCGGCGGTGATGGCGCCCTTCGTGGATCTCTTTCTCTTGGGAGAGGGAGAGGCTTCACTCCCACCCGCTCTCGACCGGATCGCGGACCTTCAAGACCGGGGCTACTCGCGCCTTTCCCTCTTGGAGGCATGCACTTCCCTTCCCGGCGCGTATGTTCCCGCGATTCATGGACCGCGCCCCGCGCCAATCCAGTATGCCCGGGTGGAGGACATGGATGCCTTTCCACCCTGCTCTGCTTGGCTCACCCCGGAAACCGAATTTGACAACACCTTTTTGTTCGAGATCAGCCGCGGATGCCCGTGCGGGTGCCGGTTCTGCATGATCCGCCTTTCGCAAAAGCCTCTCCGCGCGGTCTCCGTGCAGCGTATTTTGGAAAGCGTCGAGTCCCTGCCAAGGGAGGTTCCCGGAATCGGAACTAAGGAAACGGTCCGTCCCAAGGTCGGTCTCGTGGGCGCGGCGGTGGCCTCCCATCCGGATTTTGAGGAGGTGTGCCGACTCCTGCGCGAGAAGGGGTGGGAAATCACCGCCTCGGCGATTGAGATCGACAAGGTGACCGAGGGGATCCTGGACCTCCTCGCTCAATCCCAGCGGACTCTCACGCTCGCGCCGGAGCGTGGCATTGAGGCGGAGAGGTTTCGGCTGGGCAAGCGCATTAGCAACGATCACCTGCTCCAGGTGGCGGCGCGAGCAAGCGAGCTCGGGATGCCGCGTCTCAAGATGTACTTCGTGTGCGGGATTGTGGCCCCCGAGTTTTACGGAAGCTCCACCGACCGGCCGGGGGCGGAGCTCCGCCTCCCGGATTGGCTGGCGGACTCCGGGGACGAGGAAAGCTATTTCGAGCGCGTGTTCCACCATGAGTCGGAGGCGGTCGCGGAGTTGGTGGAGCGGATCGCCGAGGTC
>JAJVIK010000021.1 GCA_022072055.1 bacterium
TTGCCGGATGAGCTGAAAACTTCAATCCCGTGGGAAACATTGCCGGAGATCACGTTGCCCGCTCCGACCGTTGTCCCGCCGATCACATTCCCGCCGCCCCCGTCGATCAAGACTCCAAACGACTCAGGCCCTGTCAGGCTCGCGGTTCCGGCGGCGTTGGCGCCGATGATGTTTCCCATCACCTTGTTCCCCGTGGCGGCCCCGCCACTGATCTCAAGGCCATGAAAGACATTCCCCGAGCTCAGATTGCGCGCGGCGGGGGTATTCCCTCCGATGGTGTTGTTGGGTGATGCGATGAACAGGCCCGAAAAGCCATTCTGTTGCACCGCCATTCCCGTAACATCGGTTCCGATGAAGTTGCCCTCGATTGAGTTGCCGCCCAAGCCCTCCAGCTGAATTCCCACTCGTGCGAAGCGGTTGATCGCCAGCCCTCGAACCGTGCTGCCTCCGGCGGTGATTGTCAGGCCGTTGGAAGCGCCGGCATTGGATCCGTTCAGCTCGACCTTGATTTGCGCGTTGATTGGTCCCGTGGCGTTGGTGTTCACGGCCGAGCCAACCTGTGTGTGGCCGTCGATCAGGACAGGGTCGGTGATTGTCGGCAGCGCGGAAGTGGGGCTGATGGTGGCGACGCCTCCGGGCAGAACCTTTTCGGTCTCTTCCAGGCCACCGGCGCCCTTGGCCGGAGTCGGGATGTTGAAGGCGATTGTATCGAAAACCCCGGCGCTCTGATTGGAATCGAGGATGGCCTGACGGAGAGACCCGGGGCCTGAATTGTCCGGACTTGTAACCGTAAGGGTGGCTCCAAGAGAGGCCTGGTGGGTTAAGGACAGACAAAGGAAGACACGGATGAGAACACGGGGTTCCCTGGGCGGCAGAGAACGGGACATGGCGAGTTACCCCCTATGATTGAGTCCAAGCGTGGCTGCTCCGCGCCCGCCCGTACTGTCTTTCGAGCAAGCGTTGTCCTGGGTGTGGGGCTTATTCTTGCCTGAGGAAGAGCGGTCCGGAAGGGGGGGGTGAAAGTTCTATGCCGAACCTGGGTTGAACTGACTGTTACCCCACCACGCTTCTCTCCCGCATCACCACCTTGCCCCCCACGATGGTCCCGACCGGCCAGCCTTGGAGCTCCGTCCCGATGAAGGGGGTGTTGCGGCTCTTGGACTGAATCTCCGCCTCGGTGTAAACCCGCCGGAGGGAGAGGTCCACCAGGGTCAGGTCGGCGTCCGCGCCGGGCCGCAGGCTCCCCTTCTCCAGGCCCAGCACCCGCGCGGGTTCGATGGTCAGTTTGCGGATCGCCTCCGAGAGCGACAGGTGTCCGGCCAGCACCAGTTGGGTGTAGGTCAGCGGAAACAGGGTCTCAAGACCGATGATCCCGAAGGGGGCCAAGTCGAATTCCTGCTCTTTCTCATGTCGCGTGTGCGGGGCGTGGTCGGTGGCGATCAGATCGAGCGTCCCATCCCGCAGCCCCTCGATCACCGCCTCGCGGTCCCTCGCGGTCCGCAGCGGCGGGTTCATCTTGGCGCTCGTGCGGTAGCCCCGCACCGCCTCGTCGGTGAGCGTGAAGTGATGCGGCGTGGCCTCGGCGGTGACCCGGATCCCGCGCGACTTGCCGATCCGGATCAGGTCCACCGCGCGCGAGGTGCTGACATGCTGGATGTGAATCGACCCGCGGGTCTCATCCGCGAGGATCAGGTCCCGCGCGATCATGACCTCCTCGGCGGCGGGGGGGATCCCCGGCAACCCCAGGTAAGTGGACCAGTATCCCTCGTGCATGGAGCCGTGCGCGGAGAGGTTCGTGTCTTCCTCGTGCAACAGCAGCGGCAGGCCGACCATCGCGGAATACTCCAACACGCGGCGCATCACCGCGCCGTTCATGATCGGGCGGCCATCATCGGAAAGCGCGATCGCGCCGTTCTCCTTGAGGTCGGCGTACTCGGTCAGTTCCTCGCCCTTCTGGCCCACCGTGGCCGCCGCCACCGGGAAGACATTCACAATCGCCTGATCTTGCGCGAGATAAGAGGCGTACTTGAGGTCGGCCTGCTTCTCCACGATCGGGTTGGTGTTGGCCATGGGGACCACAGAGGTCACACCGCCGAGCGCCGCGCTGCGTGTTCCGGAGGCATAGGTCTCCTTGTGCTCCTGGCCGGGCTCCCGGAAGTGGACATGCATGTCGATCAGGCCCGGCAGCGCATGCAGTCCCTTGGCGTCCCAGGTCTCCGCATCCGAAACATCGAGGTTCGGCGCGAGCGCGAGGATCTTTCCGTCCTCAATCAGGATGTCCCGAGGTCCTTCGAGTCCCTGCGAGGGATCCACCACCGTGCCGCCGCAAATAAGCAGTCGCTTCATGAGGCTGTTCCTCCGAGAATGCGCAGGACCTCCCGGTGAAGAGTCGGATTGGCCGCCAGCCCGCTCTTGCCGTGGATGGTCGGGGATCCCTCCCAGTCGGTGAACACCCCGCCCGCTTCTTCGATGCAGACCTGGACCGGAGCGGCATCCCACACATTCCAGCCCCAATCCAGCATGACATCGGCCTTGCCCTCCGCGACCAGCATGTAGCCGAACCCATCCCCCCAACCGGGCGCGTAGCGGCACATTCCGAGAAGTCTGGAGGTACGCTCCGGGTGCTCATGGAACAACCAGGAGTAGCTCGAACAAAGGACCGTGGCGGATGAAAGGGTCGGAGTCGAGGACACCCGGACCGGTGATCCGTTTAAGCGCGCGCCGTTTCCGCGGCTGGCGAGAAGCATGCGGTCCAAGCCCGGATTGTAGATGGCCCCGACCAGGCTGCGTCGCTCATGTTCCAACGCCACCAAGACCGTGTACTGGGGCACGCCCGCGACAAAGGCGCGGGTGCCGTCAATCGGATCGAGCACCCAGCGATACTCCGCGCCGGGACGGGTTTCTCCGAACTCCTCTCCGAGAATGCCGTGCTCGGGAAACTCCTGTTCAATCTGGGTGCGCAGGGCCTCTTCCGCGCTTCTGTCGGCGATGGTGACCGGAGAGTGATCCGCCTTGGTTTCGACATGGAAGTCCCCCCGGAAGAACTCGAGTGTGATCCGCCCGGCCTCGCGGGCAATTCGTTCCGCGAAAGCCTCGAAAACCAGCAGGTCCTTGGGGGTGAGGGTGGATTCGGAGAGACAAGTCATACCAAAAGGGGACTATAGCGGGGGGAGGGGGGTGATCCAAGGTGGAGCAAGTGGCTTGACGTCGGTGGACTTTCGCTTTCCGCCTGGAGTAAACTCAATCGGCCTGGGGAGAAGGTATCAGGGGATTCCCCCCGTCGGCTTCCCAAGTCCCCGGAAACAGCTCCAAAGGTTACGAAATGGATTCCGCGAGTTCGTTGAACAGTCTGAACCTTGCCTATCTGGAAGGGCTCTTCGAGGACTATCTAAGCGACCCGAACTCTGTCCCGAGCGAGTGGAGGGTTCATTTCGAGCAAATCGCCCGTCAAGACGGCTCCTGCGCCGCCAAACGGTTCGGTCCCTCCTTCAAGGCGAGCAGCCTGTTCAATCCACCGGGGGCCCCGACCAACGGCGCCGTGTCCACCCGCGAAGCGGAGATGGCGGCGATCCAGCACAAGGTCGACCAACTGATCCGCAACTTCCGGGTCCGTGGTCATATCATCGCCGACCTCGATCCGCTCGGGATCCCTCGCCCCGAACCCCCGGAGCTCCGCCCGGAGTATTACGGCTTCAGCGAAGCGGACATGGGCCGTCCGGTGTCGACCCTCACCGTGGCGGGCGCGAGGCAGATGACTCTCGGCGTCCTCCTCGAAAAGCTCAAAAACACCTACTGTCGCTCGATTGGCGTTCAGTTCATGCACATCGATGATCTTTCGGTCCGGGAGTGGTTGCAGGAACGCATGGAGGGAACCGAAAACCGCCTGGAGCTCTCCCGCGCGGAACAGCTTCGGATTCTGACTCGCCTGACCGACGCGGTCATTCTGGAAGAGTTCATCCGCAAGAAATACACGGGGGCCAAGTCCTTTTCCCTTTCCGGTTCGGAGAGCTTGATCCCTCTTCTGGACCTCGCCATCGAACGCGCGGGGGAGCTCGGCGTGGCGGAGATTGTCCTGGCGATGGCCCACCGAGGGCGATTGAACGTGTTGGTCAACATCCTCGGGAAAGGTCCGCAGCGGATCTTCCGCGAATTCGATGACGCCGACCCGGACCTTCACGAGGGGCGCGGGGATGTCAAGTATCACCTGGGCCACAGCAGCGACTGGACCACCGCCTCGGGCAAGAAGGTTCACCTGTCGCTGTGCTTCAATCCGAGCCACCTGGAGTTCGTGAATCCGGTGGCCTTGGGACGGATGCGGGCGAAGCAGGACCGAGCGAGCGATCAGGCCAGGGCGAAAGGGCTGACCCTCTTGATCCACGGGGATGCCGCGCACGCGGGCGAGGGGGTCATTCAGGAAACCCTCAACATGAGCGAGCTGGAGGGGTACACGACCGGTGGGACCCTCCACGTTATCCTGAACAACCAGATCGGATTCACCACTCCGCCCGAGGAGGCGCGCTCCACCCCCTACGCCACGGCGGTGGCCAAGATGCTTCAAATCCCCATTTTCCATGTCAATGGCGAGGACCCCGAGGCGGTGGCCCAGGTGGTCCGGCTCGCCCTCGACTTCCGCATGACCTTCAAACGGGATGTGGTGGTTGAGATGTATGGCTATCGTCGCCATGGCCACAACGAGGGGGATGAACCGAGCTTCACCCAGCCATTGCTCTATCGCGCGATCGAGAAGCGCAAATCGGTGCGCGAGGGATATCTTGACCACCTGCTTGCGTTGGGGGGCGTGACCCGCGAAGAGGCGAACCGGATCGCGGAGGAGCGTAACGCGCACTTGGAGAGCGAACTCACCGCTGCGCGTCGCGAGGACTATGTCCATCCGGTTCAATCGCCGGCCGGGATCTGGCGTGGCTATCATGGGGGACTGGAGCGGGCCGCGCCCGACGCCGACACGGGGGTCCCGACCGAGCGTCTCGCGGAACTGCTCGAGACCCTCACCCGTCTGCCTGAGGGCTTTCGACCTCATCCGAAGCTGGTCCGCTTCCTGGAGGCGCGGCGCGAGATGGCGCGGGGTGAACGGGCTTTGGATTGGGCCGCCGCCGAGGCGCTGGCGTTCGCGAGTCTGGCGGTTGAAGGTTACCGTGTGCGACTTTCCGGTCAGGATTGCGAGCGCGGAACCTTCAGCCAACGGCACTCGGTGCTGCATGATTACGAAACCGGCGAGAAGTTCTTTCCGCTTCAACATCTGCGACCGGATCAGTCTCCGGTGGAGATCTTCAACAGTCCGCTTTCGGAGATTGGGGTCCTCGGATTTGAATACGGATTCAGCCTGGACTGGCCGGATGGCTTGGTTTTGTGGGAGGCGCAGTTCGGAGACTTCTGCAATGTGGCGCAGGTGATCATTGACCAGTTCATCGCCAGCGCGGAGGACAAGTGGCATCGTCTTTCCGGCCTGGTCCTGCTGTTGCCTCACGGCCTAGAGGGGCAGGGGCCGGAACACTCCAGCGCGCGGCTGGAGCGCTTCCTCACCCTTGCCTCGCAGAACAATTTCCAGATCGCATGCCCGACCACTCCCGCGCAGTACTTTCACCTCCTGCGCCGTCAAGTGCTCCGCCGTTGGCGCAAGCCGCTTGTCGCGCTGACCCCAAAGGGGCTGCTGCGTCACCCCAAGGTGGTTTCGCCACTCGAGGATCTGTCGCAGGGTTTTTTCCACCGCTTCCTTCCCGATGAAATCGGGGAGACAGCGGGGATCGAGCGGATACTCCTCTGTTCCGGCAAGCTCTATTACGAGCTGCTTGAGGAGCGTGGGCGTCTGGGGCTTAAGAATGTGGCGATCCTCCGGATCGAGCAGCTTTACCCGTTCTGGGAGGAGGTCCTCGACTCGATGCTTTCAAAGTACCCGCCGCGAACCGAAATTCAATGGGTCCAGGAGGAGCCTGAAAACATGGGCGCTTGGCGGTATCTTCGCGCGCGCTTTGGAACTGAGCTGTTTGGCAAGAATCCCTTTTCGGGGATATCTCGCCCGATCTCGGCCAGCCCTGCCACCGGTTCGGCCAACAGTCATAAGCGCGAACAGCGAAAACTGATCGAGGCCGCGTTCAAGGGCCTTGCCAAATAACCTCCCATCAGGAGCTGGGTCATGTCGGTTCAACTTGTCGTGCCGTCCATCGGGGAATCCATCACCGAGGTGTTTATCGGGAAATGGCTCAAATCCGAGGGGGAGTTTGTCCACAAGGATGAGCCGCTTGTGGAGCTCGAATCGGACAAGGCGACCTTGGAGCTCCCCGCTCCGGTGTCGGGAGTCTTGTCCCGGATCCGGAAGAAACAGACTGAAACCGCCGCCATAGGAGAGGTGATCGGACTGATGGAGGAGCGAGTTCCGGCGACTGTCCCGGCCCAAGTGGAGACACCCGCGCCCGTCGCCGCGACAACCTCTCAGTCCACATCTAAACCAAAGGAGGGCCCGCGGGTGATGCCCGCCGCCGCGCGGGTCCTGGCGGAGCGTGGGATCGAGGTCTCGGAGGTGAGCGGGACCGGACCGGGAGGAAGAATCCTCAAGGAGGATGCCCTCGCGCACACTCCCGGAACCGCTCCGGACAACGGAGGGGCGGGCCTTAAGACCGAGTTTCCCTCCATCTCCGGGAACGGGCGCGAGGTTGAGGTTGTGCCACTCAGCCCGATGCGCCGAACCATCGCGGCGCGTCTTGTCGAGGCCCAGAAGAGCGCGGCCCTGCTCACCACCTTCAACGAGATCGACATGTCCGAAGTCATGGCGCTGCGGAAGAAGTTTCAGGATGCCTTCCTGAAGAGATACAACATCAAGCTGGGTTTCATGTCGTTTTTTGTGAAGGCCGTCGTGGATGCGCTCAAGAGCATTCCACAAGTCAACGCGGAAATCCGGGATCAGAGCATCGTGTACCACAACTACCAGGACATCGGGATCGCGGTGAGCGGGGGCAAGGGGCTGGTGGTGCCGGTGCTTCGGAACGCCGAACGAATGAGTTTCTCCGAGATCGAGATCGGCATCGCGGATTTCGCGCGCAGGGCGGGGGAGAACAAGATCGGCCTGGATGAGCTGGAGGGAGGGACCTTCACCATCAGCAATGGGGGCATCTTCGGCTCGCTGCTCTCAACCCCGCTGGTGAACCCGCCGCAAAGCGCGATCCTCGGCCTGCACGCGATCCAGGATCGACCGGTCGCGCGGGACGGCCAAGTGGTCATCCGCCCGATGATGTACGTGGCCCTGTCCTATGACCATCGGATCATCGATGGACGCGAGGCGGTGACCTTCCTCAGGCGGATCAAGGAGACGGTGGAGGATCCCGCGAGGATGTTGATTGAGGCATAGAACAACCGAGAACGAATTCCAATGAATGACTTCGAACTGGAAAGCCTTCTGGTAGATCTCGAATCTGATCGGGTCGAACGGAAGGAAAGCCCATCGGATGTTGAGAAGCTCCGACAGGCCATTTGCGCCTTCTCAAACGACATGCCTTGTCACGGCGGGCCAGGGGTTCTTTTTGTTGGGGTGAGTGACCGCGGAGAATGCGCGAACCTGAAAATCACCGACGAGATGCTGCGGAACCTGTCCGCCATCCGTGATGACGGTAATATTCTCCCGCTCCCCTCATTAACCATTCAAAAGAAGACTCTGCGGGGGTGCGAGATGGTGGTGATCGAGGTCATGCCCTCGGAGTTCCCGCCCGTTCGGTACAAGGGCCGTGTGTGGATTCGCGTGGGTCCGCGAAGGGCTATAGCAACACCCGAGGAAGAGCATTGGCTCGCTGAAAAACGCAAATCAAAGGACTTGCCTTACGATCTGCAGCCGGTCGGATCGGCTTCAATCGAGGATCTGGACCTCCCGCTTTTCCAGCTGACTTATCTTCCTTCCGCGGTGGCGCCCGAAGTTCTAGCGGAAAACCAACGGACCATCTCGGAGCAGGTGGCCTCCCTCCGGTTCATCACGGCGGGAGAACCCATTCTTCCAACAGTGGTCGGTCTACTGGCCGTTGGGCGGTCCCCCTCGAGCTTTATCCCAGGGGCTTACATTCAATTCCTCCGAATTGATAGGACGCGTTGGGCAGACCCCATCGCGGACCAGAAGGAAGTTCAGGGAGCTCTACCGGATTCCTTGCGGCGTGTAGACGAAATCCTCTCGGCCAACATTCACATTGCCACGGACATCCGGTCCTGCCTTGTGGAAAGACGCTATCCGGATTATCCCCTGGATGCTCTCCAACAGATTGTCCGCAACGCGGTCATGCACCGGGAGTATGCCCTCTCCAATGCCCCCGTTCGATTGACTTGGTTCTCGGACCGTGTCGAAATACTGAGCCCGGGTGGACCATACGGGCAAGTGACACGAGACAATTTCGGTCTTCCAGGGGTCACGGACTATCGCAATCCAAACATCGCTGAGGTGATGCGAAACCTTGGTTTTGTTCAACGATTTGGCTTTGGAATCCAGATTGCAAGACGGTCTCTTCGCGAAAACGGCAACCCTGAGCCGGTTTTTGAGGTTCAAGACAATTACATCAGGGTCACGGTCAGCAAGAATCGCTGATTCGCTCGGGGGTGGGTCGTTCGTCCGTCAAGGACACTCGACAAAAAACTGGTCCAAGGCGCGAGAAGTAGCCTCACCCATGCGCGGCTCCCACGATTTCTCGTATCTTCTTTATCCCCCGCTCCCCCATCCACTCCCTCATCCCCTCGATCACCTCGATCATCGTGAGCGGGTTCACGAAGTTCGCGGTTCCCACTTGAACGGCAGTGGCGCCCGCCATCAGAAACTCGATGGCGTCTTCCGTCCGAGTGATTCCTCCCACGCCGATGATCGGTACGGCGACCGCTTCATGGAGCTGCCAGACAACCTTCATGGCCACCGCCTTGATCGCCGGACCCGAGACCCCTCCGAACCTCGCGCCGAGGACCGGGCGCCGCTTCTCGATATCAATCACCATGCCCCCAAGGGTGTTGATGGCGACAATCGCGTCCGCTCCGGCGCCCTCGGCGGCCTTGCCAAGCTCCGCCGGGTTCGAGACATTCGGCGAAAGCTTGATCCACAACGGCTTTCGCGTGCCGGCTCTTAGCGCGCTTGTGATTCGCTCGACTCCCGCGCAAGTGGTCCCATACTCAAGCCCCTTCTTCACATTCGGGCAAGAGAGGTTGATCTCGAATCCCGACACCCTCTCATGAGGGTCAAGCGCTTCGACCACCTCACGGTATTCCTCGACCGAGTCCCCCACCACATTGACGATCAGCGGCGGCGAGTAGTCATGGAGAAATGGGAGCTTCTTTTCGATGAAGCCCTGGGTCCCGACATTCTGAAGTCCGATGGAGTTGAGAAGGGCGCTCTTGAGCTCCACCAGTCGGGGAGGCGGGTTTCCATGACGCGGGAGCGTGGAGACCGCCTTGCTGACCAGCGCGCCCAGGCGGTTAAGGTCGAAAAGCCCCGCGAACTCCTCGCCGTACCCGAAGGTCCCGGAGGCGGGCATGACCGGATTGGCGAGCGTGAGGGAGCCCACCCGGACCTCCAGCGATGGTGGGTTTAGTGGTTCTCCCATGACACTCCATACCCATCCACAACCGGTCCATCAATGCAAGAGCGGATGAAGTCCCCGTCGGGAGTTTCGTAGACACAACCCAGGCAGGCTCCGAGACCACAGCCCATTTGAACCTCGAGCGATGCCTCCACCGGAACCTTCCGCTCGCTCCCGAGCCGGAAGGCCTTGCGCATCATCACCCAGGGCCCGCAAGTGAAGATCTTGGCGTACCTCCGCTCCTCAAGGAGTCGCTCGGCGACCTCGGTGCAGAATCCGTGATGGCCGGAGCTGCCGTCATCGGTGGAGACATGAATCCGAATTTCATTCTCCCGTCCACTTAAAAAGTCCAAGGACTGAATTTCCCCGGCTGTCGCGACACCGTAGCAGAAATCCACAAGCGCGCCGGGTTCCGCTTCGAGGGCGGCGGCGACCAAAGGGGCGACCCCCACGCCGCCACCGACCATCAGCACGGATTCCCCGGAGCGCACCGGCGAGTATGCGGTCCCCAGGGGTCCCAAGGCATCCAAACAATCCCCCGGGCGCGCGCGATGGAGGAGTTCCGTGCCGATTCCGACCTCGCGGATCAGCAGCGTGGCGACCCCATCGCGGTAGGATTGGAGGCTGATCGGCCTGCGCAGAAGGGGATAATCCTCCTTCGTGGGGCGAAGATGGAGGAACTGGCCGGGCTTCGGACGGAAGGTCTCCGGAAAACCCTCCAACTCAAGGAGGTATAACCTTCGCGCCAAATCCACGACCTTGCGAACCTTGGGCTGGAGGAGCTGGGCCTCCGATTGGCGGGTCCGCTGGTGGACAGCCATCAGGACCTCACGACCCGAGCCTTGGGCTTCTTGACCTTGGCCATGGCGTTGCGGGTGTCGATCACAAGGCGCGCCTCTTTTCCGACCAGGTCGTAAGAGACATTGCGGTGGTCGGTCACGATCAAAACCGCATCGGCCTTTCGGAGCATCTGCTCGCTGAGAGGAACCGATTTCATCCCGAGGTCGCCTTTGCGACCGGCGGGGTACACGGGAACATAGGGGTCGTGATAGGAGACTTCGGCCCCGAGCTCACGAAGCTTGCGAATGATCTCCAGGGCCGGAGACTCACGGACATCATCCACATCGCGCTTGTAGGCCACTCCAAGGACCAGAACCTTCGAGCCGGAGAGCGACTTGCGCTCCTCGTTCAGGGCATGGATGACCTTATTGATCACATAGTCCGGCATGCCGGTGTTGATCTCGCCGGCCAGTTCGATGAAACGGGTGTTGAAACCATACTCGCGCGCTTTCCAGGTGAGGTAAAAGGGGTCGATGGGGATACAGTGTCCCCCAAGCCCCGGTCCCGGATAGAACGCATTGAAACCAAAGGGTTTGGTCCTTGCGGCCTCGATCACCTCCCAGATGTTGATGTCCATCGCCTCGGTGACCATCTTGAGCTCGTTGACCAGGGCGATGTTGACCGAGCGATAGATGTTCTCGAGGAGCTTGGACATCTCCGCCACGCGCGGACTCGAAACAGTGATGACTTGCCGGTAAACGCGACCGTAGAAAGCGGCCACGGCCTCCCTGCACGCGGGCGTCTGCCCCCCGATCACCTTGGGGATGTCACGCCCGGAGAAATCGGTGTTGTTGGGGTCCTCTCGCTCCGGGGAATAGGCCAGGAAAAAGTCCTTGCCGACCCTAAGCCCGGAAGACTCAAGGATCGGGAGCACCAGCTCATCGGTGGTTCCCGGATAGGTGGTGCTCTCCAGGATGATCAGCTGCCCTCGACGGAGATGCCTTGAAATCACTTGCGCCGTTTGCTCGACATACTGAAGGTCCGGCTCCCGGTGCTCGTTTAGTGGCGTGGGAACACAGATGCTGATCGAATCCGCCTCCGGCAGCCGGCTGAAATCGGTGGTCGCCTCGAAACCCTTCCGGGCGGCTTGCTTGATCTGTTCCCCCGGAATGTAATTGATGTAGCTCTGGTGCTTGGCGAGCTTGCGGGTCTTCCTTTCGTCCACATCGAATCCGAGGGAACGGAACCCCGATTCGCTGAAGAGCATTGCGAGAGGCAATCCGACATACCCCAAACCGACCACTCCCCCCACGAATTCCCCGGACTCCAACTTCTTCAAAAACGCACTCTTAGCGGCTTCCGCCATCGGTTCCCTACCTTCACAGTCATTCAGATTTCAACAGGCAGTCGAAACTTGGGAGACACCAAAATCGGAAAAATAAGGGCGCTTTCGGGGAAAGGGAAGGGGTTCGCCTTCGGGCGGGAAAGAGCCCAAGCCCCGGAGACCACTCTACCCTTCCTTGCCAGCCCCCCCGGCCTTCACCGATTCACGAAACTCCTCCGTGATGTGGGCCACATAGATGTGCGGGACATGCCGGCGGTCCGAGCGGAAGACTCCGATCCGGCCATCCTGGCTCAGCGCGGGGTGCGGGTGGCCGAAGTGGAAGTGGTCCTGTGTCGCCTCGGCGAAGCACAGCGCCTTGAAACGGGCGCTGGGGACATGGACCAATTGAAGCCCTTCATCAGGATTGTTGGTGTCGGCCAGAATCCACTCGCCGTCATAGGAGGCCCCGGAGTGCCAGAAGTAGGGCCCCTCCACCAGTTTCCGAGGCTCCCTGTTTTCCTCCGCCAGCCAGATGCAGGTGTGGGGACGTTTCCCGCAGCCTTGGAGGACCGTTTCCCTTCCGAGGAGAGTCATGTGAGCGAACATCGCGGGGCAGACAAAGCGCGCGTCCCCACCCTTTTCGTCGGTGCTCCAAAGGCCGAGCTCCTCACCCTGGTTCACAATGATCCGTGTCCCATCCGGCCCGGCGGCGGTTCCCCAAAGGACCTCGCCGCGTTGGACTAGAAGGCGCGGCTCCTTTTGGAAGCACCCCATCAGGTGACCTTGGGTCTCCACCCACTCCACCTGGCCGGTGCTCAAGATCACGCGCGCCGCGCCCGGAACCGGGCTGAGATGAGCGAGGAAAAGGTCCCCATTTGAGGCAAACGCGGCGCGATTGAAACCACCCTCCGGACAGACTTTGCTCAGGTCCAAGAGGTCTTCGGTCTTTCCGGTCTCGACCTCCACCGCGCAGAGGACACGGTTCCAGACCACGTAGATGGTCTTCCCATCCAGCGCCAGGATCGCGGTCGGGCATCCGTAGTACCCATCCTTGGAGGCTTCCTCGGTTCGCTTGGTCAGTTGAATCAGGCCCAAGCCATCCGTGTCGCAGCGAAAGAGATCCCAGGGGGCTTCTCGCGAGGCATAGCGCTGCCCGAAAAAGACGACACGCTGGTTGTCCGGAGTGACACTGGGCCAGTCATAGAGGAAGTGCGCGTGAGGCAGGGGGTAGCTGGTGAGCTGGATGACCTTGATCCCGGTCTTCGGATCGATCCGTTGATCGCGTTCACTTCCCAGATTCTTGTTGGGGGCGACATGGGGCGCCTTGGCCTGGGACCCGGGTGAGGCTGGGACCTGTCCGGTTTCGGAGGCGGTCTTGCCGGACTCCGCGCCGGCGGGCGTTCCACTCGCGAGCGCCCCAGCGGCGGCCACCGCCGAGGCGGAGAGGAACCCTCGCCTGTTCAAGGCGAGACTCCCCGCGCGCTTGTTCAAGCTCGGCGCTTCTCCCTTAGTCCGATCATCCTTTGGTTCCCGGTTCACCGATCGCCTCCGCGCGTTGGAATGAAACCTTCAGTTCAGTTCTTGAACCCAGATGTTGCGATACCACACCGGGTCGCCATGGTCCTGCAATTGCAGCCCGCGCGGTTCGTTGTCATTGAGAGTGGTCCCTCCGGGGGTCCTCTCCGGCAATTCAAAGTTGTCGTGGATGCGGACCCCGTTGTGGTCGACCGTGATCCGGGCGTTCTCAACGAGCGCGCCTTTGGAACTGAATTTGGGGGCGTGATATTCAATGTCGTAGGTCTGCCACTGGAGCGGGGGGGCGCACATGTTCACGCGCGGATTCGCCACTGTGTAAAGCCCGCCGCACTCATTGTCCAGCCCCTCAAGTCCATAACTGTCGAGGATCTGAATCTCGTATCGCTCCTGGACATAGACCCCACTGTTGGCGCGCGCCTGTTCGCGGGCCTCGGGCATGAACGGGAGGCGAAACTCGAGGTGAATCCGGTGGTCGCGGAACTTCTTCTTGGACAGAATACTCCCTTGCCGGACCTCCATGACACCGGGCTCGAGGATCAACCAGCGACAAGGCTCGGAGGTCTTGTCCGCGAGGTCCAAGGGTTTCCAGTCCGCTTCTCCCCCTTTTTCAGGGGCGAAGGCGGCTTCAAACAGGTCGGACCCACCCTTTCCCTCCACCAAGTAGGGACCACTGGCTTGCCATTGGAAGACAAAGCCCTCCGTGTCCGACAGGGGAACCCCCTCGCTGTTCCCCGGTTTCCCAGTGGAGTCAAAATCATTTGTGAACCGGATGTCCCCCATCACCTCGCCATCCGGCCGATGAACCTCCGCCACCGCGCCCCACCCCCCGGAGATCTGCACAATCTTGAGGAGAAGGTCGTTCCATCCGGCTTTGAGATGCACCTTCACCTTGTCGTCTCCGGGTTCGGTTCCGCGCGTGGTCATGAACGCATGGACCTGGGTTCCGTTCAGCCAGGCCTTGATCCCATCATCGCTGCCCAACCAGAGCGCCGCTTCGCGGTCTTCAGGCGACCAAAGCAGCGTGCGCAGATAAGCCAGGCGATCGTTGCCGCCATAGACCCTCCCGAAGTTGACCGTTCGCGGATCCCCCTTGGTGTGTTCCCACTCGTCGGTGTGGGTTCCGTCGAAGAGAATCACCGCGTCCTCGGGCGGCTTCGCGCCGAGTGTCGGGGAGAGTCGTTCCACATGGGCCATCTTGAAGCTGCCGGGGGTCTTCCCGGTAAAGCTCCCCGTGAAGGCGTTGTCCGAGATCTCCGCGCGCCAAGCGGTCCCTTCCAGCGCTCCCATTTCTCCCTTCCCCTCAAACACGACCTTCCCTTCCGCGAGTTTCCCCGCGAGAACCGCCAGAACCGGCTCGCGAGTGTCGAAACGCGAGAGGATGTTGGCCTGGTAGGCGCCGCCTCCCAGGGCGATCACTTGGGCGCACAAGCTGGAACCCTTGGCCCCTTGCCAATCACCCATGTAGGAGTCCGAGGCGCGCTGGAGCGGGCTTCCCTGCTCCAGGGGCAGTCCCGCTGCAAGCGAGACGGGTGAAGCGATGGCGAAAACGAGCATGAACGCGGAGCAAATGGTGAATCGGTGTGGTATCACGGTCCCTTCCCTTCCCTGAAATCTTGAATGGTTTACTCCAAGGGTCCGTCGGACTCCTGTGGATGCTTGTTCAGCCAGGCGCCGAAGCACGTGAAAAGGACGGCCACCAGGAGGTATGCGACCGTGAACTGGGGCGCGGTCCACAACCCAAAGTGATTGGCCACGAAACCGTTGAGCATCCGGTGGGAATGGATCAACCCCACCGCCGAAAGAACCGCGGCGGTGAGCATCCAGATCGCGGCCGCGAAAAAGGTTCTCTCAATCAGCGCGACCGCCGCCGCAGCCCAGATCATGCAGCTCAGGATAAACCCTTGATTGAGGGCGATCAAACCCAAGACATGCATCCCGCCGGCCTCGAAGGCGGGGATCATCTCCCCCAGGGTTTTTCCGGCCACGTTCAGCGTGTTTCCGATCACCAGATATCCCCAGGCGGCCACGGCGGGAAACAGGCCGATGGCCACCGCGGGGGCGTGCTCGCGGGGAGTGGACTGAAAGGCCTGCGCGGTGATGATGATTCCAATCCAGAGCACCACCGCGACCCCAGCCTCGATGGGAACGAGCGCCAGGACCAGCGGCATGGCTCCAAGGAAGCAGATCAGGCTGATGAAGACCGCGTTGTAGATCGAATAGCCCGCGCGCGCGCCCATGCGCTTCCAGCCGGGATGTCCGATGTAGATGGTGGTTGGAAAGCAGCTCCCATAGGCCGCCGCGAGCAGGGTTCCGATCCCATTCACCGCGAGCGAGGAGCGCGCGGAGTAGGAATCGCCCGCCGCCTCGGCGCTTTCGATGTTTTGAAGCGACCCGACCACGTTGAAGAGGCCCATCGGGAGGATCACGCTGAAGTAGCTCCACCCCTCCGCGAAGGCTTCGCGCCAGCTCCCAACCGAGAGGTCGGGCATGTGGGGGCTGAGTTGGGCCGCCGCCGGGCCAATCTTGGCGGAGTCCATGATCGGCTGCCCAAACCAGCCCGAGAGCCACGCCAACAAGGTTCCCGCGAGAACCGCGAGCAGACCGCCGGGAATCCCGAGCGGGTAGCGCAGGCCGGTCAGATATTGGAGGAGCAGGATCCCCAGAGGGACAAACGCGATCAGGGGACGCTCGAAGATCTGCAGCGCGAACTCCATCGAAATGAAGGTGACCGCGATCCCGGCCAGGGTGGAGAGCAGGGCCGCGCGTGGGGTGCGCTTGCGAATCCATTCCGCCACGAATGCGCCGGCAAACTCGATGGTTCCACTCCCCAGGCAGGCGATCAACCCGACCTTCCAGGCGAACTCGGCATCACCCGTGGCGCGAAAGACCGGGGCGATGACCAGGAAGATATAGGCAAAGACGCTCGGGGTGTTGATGCCGTAAGGGAGCGCCGTGACATCCGTCCGACCCGTGCGAAGCATCAGTTGACGAGCCTGCCAGGCGTAGAAGAGGTTCCCGACTACAATCGAAATCGCCGCCCCCGGGAGGATGCGCCCAAAGACCAGTTCGCGGGGCATTCCGCAAACCGAGGTGCACAGACCGACAATCACAATCAACTGGACCAGGTTATCAACCGCCAGGCCGAAGAATCCATCGAGATCGTGGGGAACAAACCATTTGGGAGCGCGCGAGGGCATGACAGGGAGGAAGGATAGCGGTCCGCCTGGCGCGAGGGGAGTGGTGGGGAAAACCTCTTGGGACAGGAGGGCGATTCGTGGTACGGTCCCGCTGCCGCCGTATGGGAACCGCACATCCATCCTCCGAGCTTGCCGTCTGGGGCCACTTCAAACGACTGAACGAAGCGGAACCGTTCCTGGCGATCCGACTGGCTCTCATCCAGGGCGCCATGGCGTTCGGTTTGTTTTGGGTCGGCGAGCCGCGTGGTCAGGTTCCGGAAGAGTTTGTCGAATTCCCGGCGAGTTTTCTCGGGTTATTCGACGAAGCAAGTGTGATCTTTCTCGGGTACCCCCTGCGCGAGGTGGTTTGGAGCGGGGAGTGGTGGCGCCTGATCGCGGGCGTGGCGCTCCCCCCCAGTCTGGGGTGGTTCGCCTTCTCTCTGATCGCCTTTCTTCCTTTCGCCAAGGTCCTGGAGGAGCGTCTTTCGCGGATCCATGCCCTTGCGGTGTATTTACTGGGGGGGGGTATCACTCTCACCTTCGATTTCCTGACCTCTCCAACCCCGACCGCCGGAGGGTTGGGTATGGTTTTCGCGGCTGGGGGCGCTGTGGTCGCGATTCGGATGAGCGATTCCAGGGAGAAAGGAGTGGAGCCCACCTCGATTCCGACCAGCGCCTGGATGAGCCTCCTGCTCCTCGGCGGACTCGCCTGGATCAGCACCGAGGGTGCGGTGCTTTTGGCCCAGTCCTCGATCTACTCAGGCATGACGGAAATCAGCCCCACTCCCCTCGCCCTTGCCCTCGCGGGGGTCACCGGATTCGCCATGACCCTGCCGCTTCACTCCATATCCGAGCGCCGCATGGGTGAGGATGAGGAGGATCCCCACGGGGAGGAGATCCCAGTTTCAAGGGGGGGCGGTTGGAAGTTGGCTCTGCCCGCCGCCTGGATGGTTCTTTTGGTCGGATATGGCGGGTATGAGTGGAGGAGGGCGACCCGCGTGGACTGGACTCTCTGGCGCATTGAACCCCAGCTTCGCCGGGGGGATGCAGACGCTTTCCGGATCGCGGAGGGGCTCCTCACCCTCAAACCGGAGGATGCATTCCTTCAGAAGCGGATCGCGGTGGCCCATGCCGAAACCGGAAGCTATCCCCAGGCTCGCGACCTTCTGGAGAACCTTTCCCGCGCGACGGAGGCCAAGAAGGGCAATAAGACCCACCTTCGCGCGGAGGCGCTCCGCAGGCTCCGGGCCTTTCGTCTCAATCGACGCGACTCGAAAACCTTATTGCCCTGGAGACACTCGGGTTTCTCCTCCAATTACGACACGGACAGTCTTCGCCTGCTGTGGGACCGTGGGCATGTGGCCCGGCTTCAAGGGGCCAGCGATGAACTGGCGACCGTGAGAACCAAACTGATGGCCGCTGTCGAGCAATTCGCGCCCGCGAGCAATCGGGTCTCCAAAGAGCTTTCCAATGAGGCAAGGTGGCGCGAGGCGATGGTCCTGAATCACCGGGCCTATGTTCGCGCGGAACTTGGGGGAGATGTGCGCCAAGCCTCGAAGGAGGCCACGATTGCGGTTTCCCTATCCCCCACGGCGGAGAATCTCGACACGCTCGGGTGGGTGTTGGTGAAGCTGAACCGCCCGGAGAATGCGGTTCCCCTTCTGGAGCGGGCGCTGCTTTTTGAGGATCCCGATTCGGCGGGTACGATCCACTACCACCTGGGGCGCGCGCTTGGGCTTTTGGGGGAGGAGGAGGGCTCCCGGAAGCATTTCGGATCCGCGCTTTCCTTCGACCTCGAATGGTGGGAGGAGCTCGACATCGCCGCGAGATGCCCCTCCTGCCTCGAAGTCGAATCTTCGCTGTAGGTTGACCTAGCCACATCCACCTTTGTTCCAGATGAAACTTTTCCCTTGACGTCCACGCTGGCTTCGCGTGTATAATCAACTTGGGCATGGCGATTGCATGAGCAAGCGAAATCGCACGTTTGCAAATTAGATCAAGAAGGGTCGGATCATGGAACAACGGATGTTTCTTGAGCAACGTCTGAGCCAGCGCATGGTGATGACCCCTCGCATGCAGCAAGCCATCAAGATGCTGCAGATGCCCTCCATCGAGCTGGAAGCATTGGTGGAGGCCGAGCTGCTGGAGAACCCGCTTCTGGAGGAGATCCCGGTGGATGACCTCCAGTCGGCGGAGACCCAGGAGTCCATCGGTTCAAGCAGTCTGGACGAGTTGAACTTGGGTGAGAGTTTGGGGGAAGACCGCGCCGCCGAGGACTGGGTCTCCTCGGTGGAGGAGGCCCCGCGGAAGACCGAGGGGGAAAACCTCACCGAGGGGCGGATTGAACTCACCGATGACTGGGAGAAGTTTTTCGAGGATGGGGGCATGGATGTCTACAGTTCGCTCCCGTCCGGCGGAGTCGAGTCCTCCGATGATGAATTTGACCGGGTCATTCCGGATGCGGTATCCCTTCGCCAGGAGCTGGAGCGCCAGCTCGATATCGCGGTGGACCTTGAGTTCGAACGCGAAATCGGTCGCGCCATTCTGAATTCCCTGGATGAGGATGGTTATCTCCCGGCCACCTTGGAGGAGCTCGCCGATCAGACCGGGGCGCCCGCTGAGGATGTGGAGCGAGTCCTCAAAGTCATCCACGGCTTCGAGCCGGCCGGGATCGCCGCGCGCAGCCTCTCCGAATGTCTGGAGATTCAATACCACGCGCGCGGCATGAACGATCCCGCGCTGCTTGAGGTGATCCGCAACCACATCGAGGACCTGGAGCGCAAGCGCTACCAGAATATCGCGCGCGCGCTCAAACTCCCCATCAGCGAGGTCCAGGCTCTCGCGGATGAGGTCGCCAAGTTCGAGCCTCGCCCCGGCCGCACGCTCACCCCCACCGAGAACGAATACATCACCCCGGATGTCTTCGTGGAGAAGGTGGATGGCGACTGGCAGGTGCGTGTCAATGATGACGGCATCGCGCCGCTGCGGATCTCCCCGCGCTACCTCCACATGCTTGAAAAGAAAGAGGAGCTGGACAGGGACACGGTCCGCTATCTCAAGGGCCGTCTGCATTCGGCGGTGGATCTCATCAAGAACATCGAACAGCGCAAACAGACCCTCTACCGGGTGACCAAGGAGATCGTGAACCAGCAGACCGAGTTCTTGGAGAGCGGAGTGACCCACCTCAAGCCGATGCGCCTGCGCGATGTGGCCGATGTGGTCGGCGTGCACGAGACCACTGTCTGCCGGGTGGTGAATGGAAAGTACGTGGACACCCCGCAAGGGCTTTTCGAGCTCAAGTATTTCTTCTCCAGCGGCCTGGAGTCCGACAGCGGAGAGGACGCCTCCTCCAAGAGCGTGATGGCCATGGTCAAGGAGCTGGTGGACAACGAAGATCCGAAGAAACCGCTTTCCGACCAGAAGATCTCGGAGCTTCTCAAGGCGCGCGGGATCAATGTCGCCCGCCGGACAGTCGCCAAGTACCGCGACATCATGGGTATCCTTCCCACCTCGATGCGCAAGCGCGTCTAAGGGTTGCCGGATTTTCCGATTGGACCTATAACCTCTTGATACTGTGCAAGCCTCGACCGGCGCTCGCTTGGTCCGTGGGGAATCATTTCGAGGTGGATTCAATGATTGGTCCGGGAGCGGCTCGCTTTCTCCCAGTCTGTCTGTGTCTTCTTTGTCCGTTGGCCGCCGAGGCTCAGATCAAACTCGGCGCGCGCCTGGTCGCCGGGGGGTTCAGCGAGCCCACCGCGATCGCGCGGCCGAGGGATGGCTCCGGAAGATTCTTCATTGGCGAGCTCGGCGGGCGCATCCGTGTGATCGACTCAAACGGCTTGACCCTACCGGAGGATTTCCTCCACTTGGGGCAAGGCGGGCTGAATCGCATCCTGCATGGCTCCGAATACGGACTGCTTCATGTGGAGTTCCATCCGGACTACATCCTCAACGGGAGGTTCTTTGTCTACTACAACCGCCTTGAGGATGGGGCCACGGTGCTTGCCGAGTATCGGGTCTCCTCCAATCCGAACCAGGCCGACCCGACTGAAACGCCGATCTTGACCATTCCCCAGCCGTTCCTGAATCACAACGGCGGCCAGATCGCCTTTGGCCCCGACGGATACCTCTATCTGTCGCTCGGAGATGGCGGGTTCCAGACTGTTCAGGATTTCTATAACAACGCTCAAAACAAGAACTCGCTCCTCGGAAAAATCCTGCGGATCGATGTGGACTCGGCGCGGCCCTACGCCATCCCCGCGACCAATCCCTTTGTCGGGACCGATGGGGCCGACGAGATCTTCGCGATGGGCTTCCGAAACCCATGGCGAATCTCGTTCGACCGCGCCACCGGAAGACTCTTCGCGGCGGATGTGGGGCACCTGGAGCAAGAGGAGATAGACTTGGTGGTCAAGGGCGGAAACTACGGTTGGCGGGTGATGGAGGGCAACGGCTGCTTCCCCAACACGGTTGGGGGCTGCAACCCCGAGGGAGCCTACACGACCCCGATCCACGCCTACCCCCACACCATCGGAAGCTGTGTCACCGGAGGGCATGTCTATCGCGGACGGCTGAATCCCCAACTGGAAGGCCTCTATCTCTTCGCGGACTTCTACGCCGGCTGGATTTGGGGGCTGCTGGAGGAACCCGGCCATGCCTGGCGGCGTTTGAACCTGTGGCAATCCCCTTGGAGCATCGCGACCTTCGGCGAGGACGAGAACGGAGAAATCTATTTCGCGGACTACTTCAAGGGGGAGGTCCTTCAACTTGTGGATCTCACAACCTGCGACCTGAACTCGGACTTTTCGGTGGATGGAACCGACCTACAACACTTTCTCCGTCAGGCCAAGGGCGCGGAGCCGCCGGAGGGAGTCGGTCGCGCGGACCTTAACCTTGATGGCGGTATCGACTACCGGGACATCTTCCTGATGCAGCGTTTTTGGGACCGCCGGCCCTAGATCAGCTTGAACTGATCCAACGGGCCTTCGTGGAACAGCAGCGCCCCCGAGATCGAGGCCCCCTCGCCCGCCGTCAAGTCCTTGAACTTGGGATCGGCGTGCATGCAGGGGTGGCGATAGTTTCCCACCAGGGAAAGGGTCGAGCCATACCAGGTCATCACCACATAGCGCTCGGCGGCATCGGACCTGGTGGCCATCGCCGGGAGGTCCGCGACCGCCTTCCCGGAGCGCCAACCCAGCTTCACGGTTCCCTTCTCCTCGGTGAGGTTCTTGGCCTCCAGATAGGGAATCCACCCTTTGTCGGGCACATGGACAAACTTGTTGTCCATGGTGTAAGCGGCGAACTCCTTGATGGCCCGGAGGAACGCGCAGGTCTGGAGCGTGATCTTTTCCAGAGGCTTGCCGGAGCCGTTTTGGATGTGAAGCTCCAGGCCCACCTCGGTCTCCCCTTTCTTCACCAAGCTCCCGCCGAAAGAGACCCCGTTCGGAAGCGTCCGGTCAAAGGCGATCCCGTTAGTGATCTGGAACCACTCGACCTTGGGCTGGTCGGTGAACACAGTCGGGATGGGAGGATTGACATGGCTGAGGAACAGGAGTCCCTGGCCGGTAAAGACCGCCTCGGGGAAATCCAGCCAGATGTAATCCTGTGAAGGCCACGGCGGGCTGACCCATGCGATGTGCTCCCAGGGGTAATGCGGCCGCCACGCTCCCGGAAGGATGCGGATGCCTTTGGCGTGAGTCTCGTAGGTTTCGGACATGGGGGGCATTATTGGGTCCGAAAAAGGGATTGGGAAGGAGGGAAATCGGGGAACCTTTCGGCAGTTGCGAGAGAAGGTATACTCCGACCAGGAACACGGCAAAGTGGGTCCCAATCCTACAGTCCGGCCAAAGTCCCTCCGATAATCGTTTCGGCGGGGACCGGCATTCTGAGCCGTTCTGGGGCAAGGGTTGTCATGGGCAGAGGTGAGTGCGGCCGGGAAACCGGTCCAGGTGAAGCCGTCTTCTCGGATCGGCGGGGAGTTTCTGTCTTGGAGCTCCTGCTGATACTGATCCTTTTCACCTCGGCGGTGGGAATGGCGATCCCCGCCGTCCTTTCCTCCCGGAGGGACGCTCAGGCCCGGGAGTGCTCGATTCGCCTGGCCGTGATTCAAGACGCCAAGCGCGAGGTCTTCGAGGACATGAACCGCCTGCTCCCCCCCCAGCAGCGATTGCGAATCACCGACCCGCTCAATCCCCTCCATGTGGATCGAATCGCGGCAATCACCCTTCAAACCCCCTGGCGGTTTCACCCCGAGGAGCGCTGTCCCTCCGGAGGTGAAGTCACCGTTGGGGCCACATTCCTCGACCCGCCGCAGTGTTCTGATGGAACCGCGCCCGCGTCCCTGGAGACTCTCCGTCGATGATCGATCTCCGCATTCCGCGTGTTCGAGCCAGGCCCCTTGCCGCTTCACTTGCGCTCCTCGCCGTGGCGGCCGGGTGCGCCACTCCTGGTCTCATGAAACGTTGGGAGCGAGTCGAGCAGCTCCCTAATGAGAGCGAGCACTTTGTGATCTTCCTGGATGACGAGATCCCCAATACGGTCGGAACCGAGGTCCTGGACGCCCTTGAGTTCGCGCGCGAGCGGGTGGGGCGGGCCCTGAACTATTACTCCGACGACAAGGTGGTCTGCAATCTCTACCGCACCGAACAAAACCTGCGCAACATCAGCGTGGGGCTCCCGCTCGGCTTTTTTGTCCCCCGCCGCACCCCGCTCGCCTATGTTCTCGGGGGCGAGGTGCATGGGCGACTCTTCACCACCCCCTCCGGAAACGTCTCCCGCCTGTGGGTCAGCACTTTCCCGCATGAGTATTGCCATGTCATGTTCCGCCAGGTGACCGGTCGTCACTATTTCCAGTACTCCTGGCTCCAGGAGGGACTTGGGGAATACTTCCGCTTGCTCTACATGGAGGAGAAGGTGCTTCCCCCGGACATCGGCTCGGAACAGGGGATGCAGGTGGTTCTCGCCAAGGCCGACAGGCGCCCCAAGCGCGACTCGCGGATCTACTTGAACGACACGAGTCGCGGGTTGTGGTCTTACTCCGACTGGGAGGTTCGGGATGCCCTGCGGCATGAGACCCTGCGCTCGCCCACCGAGCTCTCGCCGCGCACCTTCATCGGATATTGGCGGAAGTTCAACACCTCGGACGCCAACCAGATATACGCCATCTCGGCCTCACTGGTCGAATATCTGGTGGATGTGCATGGCTGGAAAAAGATGCGCGCTTTGCTCGATGGCCTCCGAGACGAAGCGGACCTGGACCGGGTGATGACCGATGTCTATGGGTTTGATCAAACCGGCTTGAATGAGCGCTGGCGGGCTTACCTCCATGAACGCTGGCCGGACCCCTGGGAACCGAACATCGCACAGGTTTACCTGGTTCGGGGGAGCTGGGAGATCGACGGGCATGAAGCCGGGATCCGCCGCGCCCTGGCGGATCGCAACCTCGAATCCGCCCAGAAGCATCGGGACTATCTGGAGTCCCGCCGCATTCTACTTTCCGAAAGCCCGCTGCTCATGCCGGTGAGCCACCTGGGGCGAGCCGGAAATGACCCCCGCTTGGTGGACCCGGTGAGCGGCGATGGGGAGCCTCCCCAGACTTTCCCGGCCTTCCGTAGCAAGAAGGCCCCCGCCATCGAGCATTATGAGGCGGCCATGGCCGCCTATTCGATGGGTGAATACGAGGAAGGGGTCGAACACCTCCAGTCGGCGCTCGATATCGAGCCGGAACAGGTCAAGTATATGCGCCTGCACCTCGCGCGAGGGTTGTGGTTGACCGGCGAGCGCGAGGAAGCGGTCCGCCTGTACCGCGAGGAGCTGTTGGAGGCCAAGGACCCCCCGGTGCTGAACGAAATCGCGTGGATCTTCGAGCAGGCCGGACACAAGGGGGATGCCCTGAGGCTCTATCGGACCATCGCCGAATCAACCGAAATACGAGGATTGGCGGACCATGCCCGCCTGCGGATCGAGGTCCTTGCGCGAGAGCCGGAGGAACGGACCGAGTCGGTTCAGGCCGCCTATCGCCACTGAGCTGGCGGCGGTTTAGTCTTCCCCATGCGTCACTTCGTGGAGCGTAACCTGGATGCCTCTCTCAACCGCGTGGCCGAGGGGCTGCGCGCGCTCATGGACCTTTTCCGCTATGGTCATGACGATGGCGATGCCGCCGCTCGATTGAAGGCCCTTCGACACGAGCTGATACGAGAGATTGCCCCAACCGGCGCCTCGGCCGCCGCATGGCTCGAAGCTCGCGACAGCCAGGCGGATGTCGGTCGCCCCTCGGAATCAACCTCCCATCATGGGGCTTACCGGGATGAGCTCGATCTGTTCGAGGCCAACTGCCGTCGGGTCCAAGAGGGTCTCCGCTCCATCGAGGAGACGTATCGTCTCACCGACCTCCCCAAAGCCAGGATCTCCGAGAACTTGAGGTACCGTCTTTACGATCTTGAGAAGGCAGTCTTCCCGGCCCTTCTCGCCAGGTCGCATCGTGGAAAGATGAACTTCGATCTCTATGTGGTGACCGACCGGAAGATCGCCGGGGACCGCACGCTGGCCTGGGTTGTCCGCGAGGCCATCCGAGGCGGCGCGGGTTGCATCCAACTGCGGGAAAAGAGCGCGGATATCCGCGCTTTCCTCGCGCTCGCGGGCGAGCTTCGGAGGTTGACGCGCGAGGAGGGGGTGACCTTCATCATCAACGACTTCCTCGAAGTGGCGCTGGAGGTCGAGGCCGATGGCGTTCATCTCGGTCAGGAGGACCTGCCGCTGGAGGTGGCGCGCAGGCTTGCGGGGGGGCGCCTCCTGATCGGGATTTCCACGCACAACAAGGAACAGGCCCTCTCGGCGGAGGCGGGCGGCGCGGGATACATCAATCTGGGGCCTCTCTTTCCGACCGAAACCAAGGGTGTCCCCGTGACCCCCGTGAGCGTGGAGCTTGTCCGTGAGATGGCGCCCGTGCTCAAGGTGCCGTTCACCACGATGGGCGGGATTCATTTGGAGAATGTCGCCGACGTGGTGCTCGCGGGCGCCGATCGGGTGGCGGTGGTTTCGGAGGTGATGGGTGCGCCGGATCCCCGTGAAGCCGCCAAGCGGATGGTGGCGGCGATTCGGGAGGCGAAGGAAATGCGGGAAGAGAATCGAGAGCGCTGAGGTGGGGGGCCTCGCGTCATCTCGGGATTCTCTCACTTCGGCAGCTTCGCCACCGTCCTCCGAACCTCCCTCAAGTATTTCAGGGTCCCCAGGACGGTCTGGAGTTTCCTCATCTTGCTGGGGGTGGGTTTGCGCTCATAGTGGAGCTCGAAGGGAACCTCGCCGATCCGCGAAGTTTGTTCCCGAAGACGGAGAAGGAGCTGACCGGTGGCATGGAAACCGGTATCCAGTCCGAGCCCCCCGATTCCACCACGGAGCGCATCTTGGATCAGCCCAGCCTTGAACAGGCGGTAACCGCAGGAATAATCGCGCACATGCGGGAGATGAAAGGCCCATTGGTAGAAGAAACTCGCGCCGCGCGAAAGCAGCCGCCGGTCCCAGGAAACCCCTTCCTCCCTTGCTCCGGGCGCGTAGCGGGAGGCGATCACCACCTCCAAACCCTCCTCATCCAGGGCTTTGACCATGTTGGCAAGGTATCGAGGGGGATGGGTGTCATCGGCGTCCATGGTGGCAATCAGGTCGCTGCAAGCCAGTTCCCGCGCGCTTTCCGTGACTCCGGTCTCCAGCGCCGCGCCATAGCCTCGATTTCGGGGGAAACGGACCAGGCCGACGGGGACCTTGCCCTCCCACTCCTCGGCCACGCGCGCGGTGTCATCCGAGCTCCCATCGTCCACCACCAGCAGGGACAACTGATCCTTGAGGCGCGCGGCCAGCTCCTCGAATTGGGGAAAGAGCCGAGAAAGGGCGATTTCCTCGTTGAAGCTTGGGAGAACGACTTGGAGACGGCGTGTCATGGAAAGATCAGGGGTGCTGCTCGGCGGCAAGAAGTCGTCTCCCTTTCACGAGGCGGGGTATCATGGGGGTCTCCAGGGATAAAGACAAGAACTTCTTGGGGGAATCCGTCGAAAAAGGGGAGACAAGTGGGCGTATTTGGGGCTATCCTACTGATTCTGGAAGTGCCTGGAAAAGTCCGGATCGGGCCAGACGCCGGGGGGTGGTTCATCTTTTCACAGTCGCTGGAAAAGGTTTAGAATGCTCGGAAATTGTTCCTTGATTCTTCGACACCTGTCGATACTGCGGATTGGCCGAAGGAGGTCTTGGAGGATGTCGTCCCGTTTCCCGTACATGGCCGCAATGCCTCTCGTTCTCCCCATTTTGCTTGTCTTGGCGGGCCCTTTTTCGGCGGCGTTCGCGCAAGACAATCCAAAGATCAAGGACCTTTGCGATGGCGACCCTGCGCTCGCCAAGATGGGGTCCAACCTCCTGAAGATGCGCAACGATCTGAATTCGGGGAAATCGACCGCGAAGGCCGCGATGGAGAAGCACGCCGAATACGCCCTGCGTGAGGGGAAACTTCAGTGTGTGATTGGCGTAAACGCGCTCACCGGGGACCTCCTTCAGGCCTGTCGCGACGCCGGCCTTGAAATCCGTGGGACACACACATACCCGGGTCTGAACACGATTGTGGTGCGGTGCACCGACCCGCGCCAGCTTGAGGCGGTGGTTCGGAGGTCGGAGGTTCGAGGGATTGCGACGGAATCCCCGCGATCCTTGCGAGTTGGGAGAGTGACAAGCCAGGCGGATTTTTCCATCGGAGCAGCGGCGGCGAGGCGTCGATTCGGCGTGGATGGGACAGGCGTCCGGGTGGGTGTGTTGAGCGACAGCATCACGGATTCGAGGGGTGGAACCATCCAGTCGGGCTTTTTGACCGGGAACCGCGACCAGCAATCCGGGGACCTTCCGGCATCGATCCGTGTGGTAGATCCGGGGCCGGGGGACGGCAGCGATGAAGGAAACGGGATGGCGCAGTTGATCTACGATCTTGCCCCAGGGTGCGATATCTCCTTCGGTTCCGCTTTTACGGGGTATTTTGAATTCGCCGAGAATATCAAGAACCTTTGGGATGATGACCAGGCGCCAGCCCATGTCCTGGTGGATGATGTCTTCTGGTTCGTGGAACCTCTCTACCAGAACGGGCCGATCGCGATTGCCGCGAATGAGGCCTACGATAACGGCGTTCCGTATTTCTCGGCCTGTGGAAATAGCGCGGACGAGGCGCATGAACACCCTTATTTCGACGCGAATGCAACGACTGATGACACCACTCGTCCGCCCACCGGAAACGATTTCCATGATTTCGGGCTGGCCAAAGGCCTTGCCTCGGACACGCACCTGACCTTTACGGTGGAAGCCCCCGGGGCGGTTTTTCAAGCAATCCTCAAATGGGATGAACCCTTCGGCGGTGTTTTCGGCGCGGGTCCAGGGGCCGGTGCCGACCTGGATCTTTACCTCGTCAGCGACACCAGCGTTCCACTCACGGAGGGAGAGTCGGGAAATATTCTGGCTGAGAGCGTCGATATCCAGGGGACTTCCACAAATCCGCGGGGGGAGCCGTATGAAATCATCTCAACCGCCATTTTCGTCACGGATACTCAAGAAGTCCATCTCGTTGTGGACCACGTTCAAGGTCGTGAAGGAGTCAACCTCCAATTGTGGATTCTTGCTTCCGGCAATCTGACAGACACAGCGCTTCTTGGTGACAGAACCGTTTCCGGACACTCCGCCGCGGAGAAAGCCATGGGCGTGGCGGCCATGGACTATCGGGAGATCGACCTGAGTGGGAGTTTTGAATCTCCTGCAGGGCAGCTGGATGTAGAACCGTTTTCGTCTTTGGGAGGTCAGCTTCCGTTCTGGTTCCCCGACACCGGGACTCCCAGATTCACAACCGCTCAGCTTCGGTTCAAACCGGAAATCACGGGTCCGGATGGGACAGACACTACCTTCTTCGGGGGCTTTGACAGCGATGACACAGACTTCCCCAATTTCTTCGGAACCTCGGCGGCTGCGCCGCATGTGGCCGCGGTGGCCGCGCTCCTGTTGGATCGTAACGGGGGTCTGTCCCCGCAGGATATATACGATGTGTTGCGGGAGACGGCGATCGACGCGGAGGCGGATGGTCCTGATCCCCTCGCGGGCGATGGACTCGTAGATGCTTTTTCGGCGATAGAAACCACCGACGAGGGAGGTGGCCCGATCCTCCGTCCCACCAAGACACGGACTCCCTCCTTCACGCGCACCCCGACCTTGACCAAAACCCTCACCCCCACCATCACGCGGACTCCGACCATCACCAAGACTCCGACCATCACCAACACGCCCACGCTTTCGTTCACCCCCACTCCGACCAACACGCCCAAGGTCAGCCGCGTGGTCGAAGCTGCCGGCGTGGGAGATGGGCCAGTCTTCGTGTCGTCTGGAAGGACCACCCCCGGCGCCAAGGGAGTCACTCAACCGTTCCAAGACCTTGCGGTGGCCAACCGCAAGGGGGATAGCATTTCGATTCTGCGCAACGATGGAACCGGCCACTTCCCGGGTCCGGCCACCACCATCCCCACCGGAGTGGGAAGCAAGCCCAGCTTTGTCACCTTCGTCGATATCGACAACGATTCGGATGAGGACCTGCTGGTTGTTGCCGCCGGCACGGATCAACTGTTGGTCCTCCTGAATGACGGTGCCGGGAACTTCGCTTTGAGCCCCGCCCTGTTCCCGCACGCCGCCGATAGCCCCTTCTCGGCCTTCGCCGGTTTCCTGAACGGCGATGACCGCGTCGATCTGGCGATCGCCAACACGGAATCCGACAGCGTGACCGTGATCCTTGCCGGGCCGGGCGGAATCCTCGATCCGGCCTCCACAAGCCGGAACATCCCGATCGGGACCGCCGTGCTCGGAAGGCTCCCGACCTACATCGTCGGCGGCCACTTAAACGCGGACATGAATATCGATCTGGTAACCCCCAACTTTGAGGATGGAACGGTTTCGGTCCTGCTCGGGAATGGGGACGGAACCTTCCAAGACGCGATTGTCCTCGACTCCGGGATCAACACGCGCACCGTGGCGGTCGCCGATCTCGACGGAATCGCTCCGGATGACATCATCGCGGTTAATCAGGGCGCACCTCAATTGCCGGCGCCGATTCCCGGGAATGTCCAGCTCTTCATCAACCAAGGGGGTGGGGCCTTCACGGGCCCGCTGACCTTCTCGCCGGGCACCGGGCCCACGGCCGCGGTCCCGCTTGATTTCGACGGCGATGGGGACACGGATATCGCGGTGGCCAACCAAGGAATACCCGCGCCGCACGCCGACCCGCCGATTCCGGGGGATGTGACCATCGCCTACAACAACGGTGTCGGTATCGACCCCGACTTCGATCACTTCCCGCAGGCCGCCCATCCGATTGCCATCGCGCTCGCCAGGCTGGATGACACCCAAGCCAATGACCTCGCCGTGGCCAATCAAGATGGAGACAATGTCCTGGTCTTCACCATAACCTATCCGCCGGTTGCGCGTCGCATCGCCGATGTGAACCTGGACCGCGCGAGCAATGAACTCGACCTCTTCTCCTATTCGGTCCTGATCTCCAAGCACGATCCCCTGACCCGCTCGCTTGCGGACCTTTCCGGGGATGGAGTCCTGGATCCGAATGACCTGCTTTCCCTGCTTGGAAAGCAAGGGGCCGCGGCGAGCGCGAGCGCCGCGGGAGCCTTCAGCGTTCCGGCGACCCCAGAGGTGCGGAAGAGTCAGACCGTGGGCGCCGCGGACACGAATGGGGATGGGGTGGTGGATGTTTCGGATGTGCTGTTTGATTCCGCGGACTGATTCCGTCCGCCTGCTTTGAACCGAGGGGCTTCATCATGGATTATCCCATCCGCGTCGCGCTGATCAGCGTGTCGGACAAGACGGGTATTGTCGAATTCGCCAAGTTTCTCGCCGAGAAGAATGTTCGGATTCTTTCCACAGGAGGGACTCTCAAGTCGCTTCTCGAATCCGGCGTTCCGGCGGTCCAGGTCTCGGATCACACCGGGAGCCCGGAAATCCTGGATGGCCGGGTCAAGACCCTTCATCCGAAGGTTCATGGGGGCATCCTGGCGCGACGCGACCTGGAGGAGCATCGCCGCCAGATGGAGGCGCATGGCATCTCCCCGATCGATTTGGTGGCGGTGAACCTGTACCCCTTCGAGAGCGTGGCGGCCCGCGCGGATTGTCCCCTTGAGGATGCCATCGAGAACATCGACATCGGTGGTCCTTCGATGCTCCGTTCGGCGGCGAAAAACGCGGACTTTGTGACCGTGGTCGCCGACCCCGCCGACTACGAGGTGGTCCGCGAGGAGATGAATACCCACTCCGGCTCGGTGACCGCCGAGACCCGGCGCCGTCTGGCGGCCAAGGCCTTCGCGCGCACCGCCGAGTATGACCTTGCCATCTCCTCGTATCTCTCCAAGGCGACCTCGCCGGACGCGGATTTCCCGGAGCGGATCGGGCTTCCGCTTATCAAGATCGGATCGCTGCGGTATGGGGAGAATCCGCACCAGCGCGCGGCTTGGTATTCCCTTCCCCATGCCCCCGGCAGTGTGTTATCCAAGGCCAAGGTCCTGTCGGGCAAGGAGCTCTCGTACAACAACATTCTGGACCTTGAGGCGGCGGTGCGGATCGCGCGCGATTTCCCGGATCCCACCGTCGCGATTCTCAAGCACAACAACCCGTGCGGGTTGGCCTCCGGGTCCTCCTTGGCCCAGGCATATCAAGACGCCTACGATTCGGACCCGGTCTCGGCCTACGGAAGCATCATCGGGCTGAACCGCGTGGTGGACCGCGCGACCGCCGAGAAGATTCACGAAAGTCCGTTTGTCGAGGCGGTGATCGCGCCGGGGTATGCCGAAGGGGTGCTGGAACTGCTCACCAGCAAGGCCACTCGTCGCTTCCTTGAACTTTCGGGGATGGAGGCCCCGCCTGCCAAGGGTGGAATGGACATCCGCATGTTCGAGGGGGGCGCGCTGGTTCAGGATCGGGATGTCGTGGCGGATGGTGAGTACGAGTGGAACGTGGTCACCAAGCGCGCGCCGAGCCAGGCGGAGCGTGATTCTCTCCTGTTCGCGTTTCGCGCGGTAAAGCATGTTAAGTCGAACGCGATCGTGCTGGTGCAGGGAAGGCGGACAGTCGGTGTCGGCGCGGGGCAGATGAACCGTCTCGAATCGGTCCGGATCGCGGTCGGAAACGCCGGAGAGCGAGCGGTCGGCTCGGCGCTGGGTTCGGACGCCTTCTTTCCGTTTAGGGATGGGGTGGACGCCGCGGCCAAGGCTGGAGTGCGCTGCATCATCCAGCCCGGCGGCTCCAAGCGGGATGACGAGGCCATTGCCGCGGCGGATGAGGCGGACATCGCCATGGTCTTCACCGGCATCCGCCACTTCCGTCACTGAGCAACCTCCGATAATCTAACCCCCACGCGCGCGACGCGCGTGAAATCCCCCCCGAGGAGGCTTCGGAGGATGTCCCTTACATCGGCCGATATCAAGAAGATTCTGGACCAAGGCGAGGCGGCGGCGAAGAAGCAGGTCTCTCTGCTCCGCGTGAACGCGGAAGGAAAAAAGCAGCGCACCAAGATGCACATCGTGGTCGTGGATCGCTCGGGCCGGATACTCGGCCAGCGCTCCATGGAGGACGCTTGGCTCGGAAGCATCCACATCGCGCGCGCGAAGGCCTTCACCGCGCTGGCCTTCAGCAGCAACGAAAACGCGCTCTCCAGTCGCTCCATCGGCGCGCTATCCCAGCCCGGAGGGCCGCTCTGGCGAATCGGCAACAGCAACGCCGGGGATGGGATCATCGAGTTCCCGGGAGGCCTGCCTCTCTACAAGGACGGGCTCCTTGTGGGCGGAGTGGGCGTGAGCGGAGATGGAGTTGAGGAAGACGAAAACGTGGCCGAGGGCGCGGCCAAGGGTTTTGAGGCTCCCAAGGCGGTCCGGGTAGACACGGTCACCGGCGGCGGGGTTCCGTATACGCTGTGATCGCCGGGACGACCAGGGTCCGGGCAAATCGGTTCTAAATCCGAGATCGTTCGCCCCTCGGGGCGGGACGTGGAATCGCGGGGGGTGGAAGGGGCGGAGCCTCTTCCATTCCCTCACGGGAATCAGGAACAAACCCCCGGTCGGAATCGTTGAGCTCCACCTGAGGTCCAACCGGAACCAGGACGGAACCGCCCCCCGGTAGGTCTCTCAACCGACGGGTTTGCATGGGCCTTTGGGGGGATGAGGCCCCGGCGGCGGGCCTCGGGATGGGGCGGAGAACCGCAGTGGAGGCGCCGCTGGCCGAGTAGGTGGCCGAGGCTGCCAGGACCGGGGCGTCCGTGTAGCGGATTCCGCAATCCCGGCAGACCATGCTCGGCCCTTCTCCCTTCTTCACCCACATCCACACCGTGTTGCAGAAAGAGTTGGGCTTGTTCTTCGAGTAGGCGCAGATTTCCACGCGCTGGAACTCCTTGCTGGGGGTTCCGAACGCAAGCGGGTGCGATGGCAGCGTCGCTCCGCCGCTGGCCGACGCGATCCGCTCGGCGGTCCAGTCACGGTATTTCTCGAGATGGTGGGGAATAGCCTTTCGCATGAACGAAAGCCACGGTGGAAGCGCGACCGCGCCACCCGCCATCCCATGCCCCAGGCTCCGCCTCCGGTCATGCCCGATCCACACGGCCGTGCAGAGGTTCTTGGAGAAGCCCACGAACCAAGCGTCGTAATACAGGTTGGTGGTGCCGGTCTTTCCGGCGATGGGAAACGGGAAATCTTTGGCGCGGGTGTAACCGGTCCCGCTTTGTTCCCGCATCACCGCCACCAGGCAATCGGTGATGAGGAAGGTGGTGTCCTTATCCAGGGCCGAGGGGTTTCCGGTTTGCAGATGCTTGTAGGCGAGCTGTCCATCTCGCGTTTCAATCGATTCGATGGCGTAAGGCTCCACGAGGACCCCATCGTTGGCGAAGACCGAAAAGGCGGTGGCCATCTCCAATGGAGTGATATCGGCGGTTCCAAGCGCCGCCGAGAGCTCCCTCGGAATCGGTGAGTGGATTCCAAGACGGCGCGCCATGGCAAGGGTCTGTTGCTGGGTCATTGGGTCGAACTCGTAGGCTTGACCAATCAGAGTCTCGAACACTCGGACAGTCGGAATGTTCAGGGACTGCTTGATGATATCGCGGATGGAAAAGACACCTCCAATGTTCCCCTTTTCATAGTTCTTGGGCCGCCAGAGGCCGCTCGGAAGCCAGATCTCATAGGGGGCGTTGCTCACTCGAGTGGCTGGGGTGTAACCACGTTCGAACGCCGAGGCGAACACAATCGGTTTGAACGAAGAACCGGGTTGGTGACCCTCGATGCATCGAATGCGCTGCCTTCCCACCGCCTCCTCGCTCCAATCGTAGCCGCCGACCCACGAGAGCACTCTTCCGGTGCCCACCTCCAGGGTCACCATCGCGCCTTGCGCGTGCGGATCCGCATCTTCATCGATGAGCGCGAAGCGAAGCTTCTGTTTGGAAACCAAGCCGCGGTCGATGATGTCTTGTTCGGGGATTTCCCCTTCGACACGTTCCAGCGCCTTGACCTGGACAAAATAGGGCGGGGCGAGCACCTCGAAACGCGCGCGCCAGTCATCCGGGCCGGGGTGCGGAACGGCCACGACGGCAAGCGAGTTTCCCGCCGAGTTCTCCAACTGCACGGTCAGCCAATTCGGCTCCACAAACCCGGTGATCTTCCCCAGCAGGGTCGCGTTGGGGTGGATCTTGTCGGCGAAGTGGGGACGCTCCGTGGCGGGGAGCTCCGCGCCCGGGCGTGACTTGCGACGCTGCTTTTCAACTCCAACCAGGGCTTTCCGAAGGGACTCCTCGGCCCACTCCTGCAGGACCGGATCGAGCGTGGTCTTGATCTTGAACCCATTGGTCCGGATGGATTCGCGTTCGGAGGCGCCGATCTGGTCATTGGTCGGGAGCACGCCGCTCAGCCCGCTGGAGGGGCGGAACACCCGCTCCTCGAAGTAGGATCGCCAATAGGGGTAGCGATTCACGCGCTCGGGGGTCTCGGTGTGTTTGTTTCGGAGAAGCAGCTCTTCATCCAAGGCTTGCTTGTATTCTTCCTCGGTGATGTAGCCTTCCTCCAGCATCGCCTTGAGGATCACCCCCCGTCGGGTTTTGGAACGCGCCGGATCGAGGATCGGGGAATAGCGCGTGTTGGCCTTGAGCAGCCCCACCAGGGTGGCGCACTCGGCGAGGTTGAGCTCCATCGGGGTCTTCCCGAAATACCCCTCGGAGGCGGCCCAGATTCCCGACCAGTTGTGGCCGAAGTGAACCTGGTTCAGGTAGATGGTGAGAATCTCCTCCTTGGAGAGCTCCTGCTCGATCTTGAGGGCATAGAGCGCTTCCCGAATCTTCCGGTCGGGAGTCATTTCCCACTTGGTGAAGAGGTCCTTGCAAAGCTGCTGCGTGATGGTGCTGCCCCCCCCCCCGCTTCGGGAACCGGTGGACAGGTATCTGAAAACCGCCTTGGCGAATCGGACCGGATTGATGCCGTGATGCTTCCAGAATTGCTGATCCTCGGTGGCGATCAGGGCATTCACCAGATTCTTGGGAAGGTCATCAAAGCGCGCGAGGCGCTTGCGCCTGCGCTCAACAAAGAATTCGGCCACCACCGAGCCATCGGACGACAGAAGCTGGGAGCTCAGGTCCGGGCGGTAATCATTCACCAGCTCAATGCCGGGAAGATGACTGATGTGGTCCTCAAGCCAGGGCCAACCAAATCCGATGGCGAAGAAGACCATGACCGAGGCGGTGAGGAGACATCCGACATACAGATAGGAGAGGAGATACCGCAACGTACTGACCGGATCGGCTCCAGGCCGTCGAACGCGAGGCGGTGGTTGAGGCGGTCGGAGATCGCCGGCGGCCTGCCCTTCCTGTCCCGGATCAGGTCCGCCCCAGAAGCCGAGGTCTCCCTCGGAATCCGGCGGCCAACCGGTCCCTCTCAAATTCTCCGAGCCCATGTTTCTTCGTTTCTCCCCGGTGGACTCCGGCCCTTTTTCGTTTATTCAGGTCGGAATCGCGCACTGCCCCTCACTCGCTGGCGTACTCTTCCAGATCATACCGGTTCCGCCTTTCCTGGTAAATGGCGCGGCAGATGGGGAATCTGGGTTCATGGCTCAGGATCAAGAGCCACTCCTCCCGCGCCGCCCGCTCCAACAAGGCCCTCTTGGTTTCCCCCTTGCGGAGCGGTTCCACATCATAGGCCATGGTGTAGTGCGTTGGGGCGTGACGGTAAAGCGCGAGCACATCCCCAGTGAACACCGCCGCGCGGCTCGTCCCTTCGATCAGGACCGACTGGTGGCCGAAGGTGTGCCCCGGCGTGGCCAGAAACCGAACCCCTGGGATGATCTCAGTGTCCGGAGGCGCCGGATCAAGGCGCCTTTCTTCAACCAACGCGCGGTAGTTGAGCGGGACATAGGCGTTGGGGGTGATCCCGCGTCCCGCCTCGGCATCCTCGAATTCTTGAGCGCCAACCACAAAGTCGGCGTTCGGAAAAGTGGGAACGACCCGTCCGTCGGGGTCGTTCATCAGAAGTCCGCCCACGTGATCCGTGTGAAGGTGGGTGACCACCACCCGCTCGACCATCCTCGGATCCAATCCGGCGGCCAGAAAATTAGGGAGCAACCAGTCGGATTCGCTCCCTCCATAGAAGCGCCGCTCCAGCGGGGTGAGCTTATTCCCGCATCCGGTCTCGATCAGGATTGTTCCACCCTTCGACTCCACCAGCGCGCAATGGGTGTCGAGGGTGATGCGGTTTTCGTGGTCGGCGGGATACCACTGCTCCCAGAGGGTCTTCGGGACTATGCCCAGCATCCCACCCCCGTCGATATGGTTGATCCCTCCGCTGATCAGGGTCAGGGTCGTCCCGCCGAGATCGAGGCGCCGCGAAGCGCTCATTTCCGCTGAGATTCTTCCTTCCACCACAGATAGTCCTCGTAGCCCCAGGGATAATCGTTGACCACCCCGTTTTCGATTTCGAGCACCCGGGTGGCGAGGCCCTTGAGAAAGTGACGGTCGTGGGAGACAAACACAATCGTACCCTGGTATTTCAAGAGCGCCTGTAGCAGGCGCTCCTTGGTGACCAAGTCGAGGTGGTTGGTGGGTTCATCGAGGAGCAGGAGATTCGCAGTCCCGCAGAGGATTTTCGCGAGACACAGGCGGCTCTTTTCTCCACCGGAAAGAACTCCGGCTTTCTTGAAAACCTCGTCCCCTCGAAACAGGAACGCCGCTAGCAGGTCTCGGACCCTCGCGCGCCATTCATCCGGCGCGTCCTGCTCCGCCTCCGCGAGGACAGTTCGGTCCGGGAGGAGAGTGCTGACCTGGTCCTGGGCAAAGTAGCGCGGAGTCACCGACATCCCGATTTCCACCTTTCCGGCGGTTGGCTGATCTTGGCCCGCGATCAGACGCATCAATGTCGATTTCCCCGCCCCATTGGGACCCAAAAGGGCGACTCGATCCCCACGGTAGATGTTCAGGTTCACCGGGGCGAAGATCACGCGCCCATTGTAGGCGCGCGTGAGGTCCGAGACCCGGATGACCTCCTTGCCGCTGCGCGGCGCGGTCGGCAAGGTCACCCGCACGGTCGCATCCTCGCGCGGAAGCTCGATGACCTCCATCTTCTCGAGCGCCTTCATGCGGCTCTTGGCCTGCGCCGCCTTGGTGGACTTGGCCTTGAAGCGCTCGATAAAGCGCTCGGTCTGACGGATCTCTCGCTGCTGGTTCTTGAAGGCATTTTCGAGGATTTCGTAACGTCGCTCGCGCTCCTCCAGGTAGTAGTCGTAATTCCCGCGATAATCCCCGATGGTCTTGTTCCCGACCTCGGCCACCCGGTTCACCGCCCGGTTCAGGAGCGCGCGGTCGTGGGAGACCATCACCACCGCGCCGGGATAGTCACGAATGACCGATTCGATCCAAAGGATGTTTTCCAGGTCCAGGTAATTGGTCGGCTCGTCAAGCAGGAGCACATCGGGCCGCCTGATCAGCAGTTTGGCGAGGTGAAGGCGGACCTGCCACCCGCCGCTGAAGTTCTCGGTCGGCTCCTCCCAGCGATCCTTGGGAAAACCCAGACCGGAGAGCACCGCGGCGGCGTCGCTCTCGGCAAGGTACCCCCCCTTCTCCTCGAACTCCTCCTGAAGGCGGGCATAGCGGTTGAGGCGACGCTGCATGTCCGGGGAATCGGGGTCGAGCTCGGAGATCAGGTGCTCATAGCGTCGCAGCTCCCGCTCCAGGGCGAGAATTTCATCCTTTCCCTCGAGCGCCTCCTCCCAGACCGTCCTCCCCCGAATCAGCATGACATCCTGGGCGAGGTACCCCACCGAGATGTTCCCGGCGCGCACCACGCGCCCCGAATCGGGGGCAATCTCTCCCGCCAGGATCTTCATGAGAGTGGACTTTCCAGCCCCATTCTTGCCCACCAGGGCAACCCTTTCTCCGGGATTCACCTTCCAGTTGACTTCCTCAAAAAGCACTTGGGCGCTGTACGCCAGGCTCAGGTCTTGAATCTCGATCATGGTTTTCCCGAAACCCTACATGAAGCGGAAGCCAGAGGCCAGAAGTCCGGTCCTTTTCGGAGACTTGGGCGCATCCGAATCGCATCCGACTGTAACTTTGGTCCCGCTGAATCGTATTATTGGAATGGAAAAAGTCGAATTGCACCCAGGGCGACATCTAAAACGTTTAAGCACTTGCCTGATGGTGGAATTCTGCTATTCTACCCATCCTAATCAAGGGAAAGGAAGGAACCCCAGCTCATGATCGGTTGCACATGGTCTCGTTTTCTCTCTTCACTGGCCATCGCCCTGATGGTCCTGGCGACTCCGCTGGCGGCGGAACCCATCCTCAAGCAGTTTGTCGAACAACCGGACTCATCCTATAAGTGGGAACTTGTGGATTCCGCGACCCACGAAGGGGTCACTGTGTACAGCATCCTGCTCACCTCGCAAACCTGGCGGGATATCCCCTGGAGGCATCACCTCAGCATCATCGTTCCGGACAAGTCCAAGGACACCAAGCACGCCCTGCTGTTCATCACGGGAGGCGGCCTGAAGGATGGCATGCCGAAAATGGGAGGGAAACGCGACGGTGAAGTGGCCCAGATCGGGAGAATCGCCGCCCTGACCGGCTCTCCGGTGGCCATCCTCCGTCAGGTTCCGAATCAGCCCCTATACGGCGACAAGGTGGAGGACGACCTGATCTCCTACACCTACGACCAGTTCCTCAAGTCAGGCGATAAGACCTGGCCGCTTCTCCAACCGATGACCAAGAGCGCGGTCAAGGGAATGACCGCGGTGCAGGAGTTCTGCAAGGAGAAGGACATCCTGGTCGACAAGTTCGTGGTCTCCGGCGGCTCAAAGCGCGGCTGGACCACTTGGCTCACGGGCGCTGTGGACACCCGTGTGGCCGCGATTGCCCCGATGGTGATCGACACGCTGAATTTCGCGAAGCAGATGCCCTACCAACTTGAATCCTGGGGTCGCTACAGCGAACAAATCGAGGACTACACAAGGCTCGGCTTGCAGGAAAAAATGGCCGGGGAAGAGGGCAAGCTCCTCAACAGCATCGTGGACCCGTACTCCTATCTCGACACGCTGACCATGCCCAAGATGCTGTTCATGGGAACCAACGATCCCTACTGGGTCGTGGACGCGGTCAAGTTCTACTACGACGACCTCAAGGGGGAGAAATCCATTCACTATGTGGCCAACGCGGGACACAACCTGCGCGGGAGCGATGACGGCAGCGAAGCGGTGAAAAACCTCGCCGCCTATTTCGCCACGGTGGCCTCCGGCAGGAAACACCCGCAGCTCAATTGGGAGATCTCGGTGGCTGACGGCAACCTGACCCTCAAGGCTTCCGCCAACATGGACGCGGTTGCCGGGAGGATCTGGACAGCCGAACAGACCGACCGCGATTTCCGCGACGCCAAATGGAACAGCGATTCGGTGGACTCCGACAACCCGCGCGCGGCCACCCTCAAGATCGACCTGCCGTCCGAAGGATACAAGGCGGTGTACCTGGAAGCCTTTTTCCCCAGCCCGATCGGGGAAACCTATTCCAAGTGCACGCGCATTTTCCTGATGGACAAGAACGGCCTGCTTTGATCCACAAGCGCGGCGAACCAAGTCTTGGACCGGGCGGGGGAGCTCAGGCTTCCCCGCCCGGCAGCTGTCCATCCCATCGGAGGCTCCCGTCATGAAGGCATCCCATGTGTGGATTCCGGTCCTGATTTCCATCTTTTGCGGATTCGGCGCCACTGGGCAATCGATGCCCCTCATGGGAGATCCGCTCGCCGCTCTCACCCGACCTCAAGACCACACCGCGCGCCGTGAGAGCAGCTCGAACCCCGACCTCGCGAGCAATGGCGACATGCGAAGCGTTGAACCGGGAGGGACCCTGGTTCTCGCGGAGCTTGAAGGCCCCGGGGAGATCACTCACATCTGGACCACGGTCGGTTCCTTCGACCCGTTTTATGGTCGCTCACTGATTCTCCGGATGTACTGGGATGGCGCCGAGCATCCGAGCGTGGAAGCCCCGATTGGGGATTTCTTCGGTCTTGGCCATGGCGCGAACGGAGACTACACCTCGATGGTTTCCACCGCCTCCTCGCATGGGCGGGCGCGGAATTGTTTTTGGAGGATGCCCTTCCGCAAGCGCGCGAGGATCACGGTGACCAATGAGTCGAAGGTTTTCGACACAAACTCGTTCTACTATCACATCGACTGGAGGAGCCTTCCGGAGCTGCCCGAGGACACCCTCTATTTCCATGCCCGCTACCGTCAGGCGATGCCCGCCGAGCCCGGGAACTACTTGATCCTGGACACCACCGGGTCAGGCCACTATGTGGGGACTGTTCATTCCGTCCATCAGGTGGAGACCGGCTGGTTTGGAGAAGGGGACGAGTGGTTTTACATCGATGGCGAGGAGCTCCCCTCGCTGCGCGGGACCGGGACGGAGGACTACTTCGGGCATGCCTGGGGGTTTCATGCGTTCTCAACGCCTTTCTTTGGGGTCCCGATCTGGGAGGGTTACTTCGCGGGGGATCGAGTGAGCGCTTACCGCTGGCACATCCTCGATCCGATCCCCTTCACCAAATCGCTCAAAGTGAGCATTGAGCACCGAGGGAGTGTCTACACGGATGCCGGAGACAGCTTGGGAGGATCGCCGGAACGCCCCGATTGGCTCAGCTCGGTCGCCTATTGGTACCAGCGCCCTTTGGCGCCGGCATTCGGCCCGCTCCCGCCGGCGGAGAGTCGTCTGGCTCCTTATCAGGTGCTTCAGGCCTCGACGATTCTCCACTCCGCCACCCCGATGGACGCGATCAGCAAGCAGGGGCCGATGGTGGATTTCACTCCGGGCGCGAGTGATGGGATTTTGGAGTTCCGATTTGAGGCGGCCAAGGGGGGGAGGCACCAGATCAACGCGCTTCTTTGGGAATCGTTGGATTCGGGGGTTTATCAGACATTCCTGGATGGCGCGCCTGTCGGAAGACCGTTGGAGCTGGTGGCCGATGGGCGCGACCCGGTCTGGACCAGCTTCGATCTCCATGACCTTGCGGCGGGACCTCATTCCCTGCGCTTCGAGGGGCGGGGGCTGCCCTCAAACCGACGCGCTCTCGCGGCTAAGAAGTATTCGTTTGGGATGGTTTACCTGATCCTGTTACGGCTGGAGGACATGGAGGGATACCACCAAGTGCATGACCGCCAGATTCAGAAACGGAAGTGACTACCCGGTCTTGCGGGATCCGTTATCGGAATCGGGGAGGTGCATGTAGAACTTCTCCCCGAGGTAAATCTGGCGGACCCACTCGTTGTTGATGAGTTCCTCGGGGGTTCCCGCCGCCCCGATTTTCCCCTCGTTGATGATGTAGGCGCGGTCGGTGATCGCCAGGGTTTCGCGGACGGTGTGATCGGTCACCAGGATGCCCAGCCCCGCTTGGTCACGCAGGTCTCGCACCCGTCCCTGGATGTCCTCCACGGCGATCGGGTCCACCCCGGCGAAAGGCTCATCGAGGAGGATAAAGGAAGGTTCGCTCGCCATGGCGCGAGCCATCTCCAGTCTGCGCTTTTCGCCCCCTGAAAGACTGTAGGCGAGCTGGTCCCCCAGGTGCTCGATCCCGAGCTGCTCCAGGAGCTCCGTGGTCCGGACACGGGCGTAATACCCGTTCACCCCTCGCACCTGAAGAACCGCGCGGACATTCTCGCGGACAGTCAGGCCACGGAAGATGGAAGGCTCCTGAGACAAGTAACCCAGCCCGGCGCGGCAGCGCTTGTACATCGGCCAGCGGGTCACTTCCTTGCCGTCGATGATGATCCGCCCCGAGTCCGGGCGAACAAGCCCCACCATCATCCGGAAGGTGGTGGTTTTCCCCGCCCCGTTTGGGCCAAGGAGACCCACAATCTCCCCCGGTCGGACTTCCACGCTGACATCGTTGACAACGGTTTTTCCCTTGTAGGACTTAAAAACCGAAATAGCCTGTAGAAGATTCATCTGTAAAGTTCCAGTCAGAATACCGGGGGAATCCTAACAACCCGGGGGAGAGGTGGAAAGACTTGAGACCCGACCCATCAGGGGGCAAGGCCCAAGAGCTCCAGCCACATCCGAATCAAGCCAAAGGTCATGAAGGCAATCAGTCCCACCCAAAAAAGGCCCGCGAGGGCGCCATCGGCGCGATTGAGCAGCCCGACCACACGGAGCCTGGCCCTGCCGCCAAGGATGAGAAACGAGGACTGGAACGCAAGGTAACCGAAGGTGACCGGGGCGAGGGGATGCTGAGCCAGAGACTCGGCCCAATGCCCCCTCCAAAGATGACTCAGTCCGCGAGTCATCCCGCAACCCGGGCAGTCCACTCCGAGCGCGAGACGAATCGCGCAGAGGCGCATGGGCATGCCCTGCGGGGGATGGATGCATGTTGCGAACAAGGCCAACGCGCAGATCAGGGCCCATTTCGGATTGGCCCACTGCCGCGCGGGGAGGCTCCAGCTCGGATCGGCGCGAGGCTGCACGGACTCCAAGAGCCGAGTCCCCCAGGCCAGCGCGGGTTGGATCGCGGTTTGGCTCCAGGCCATCGCTCACCCCTCGCCGGCGCGGCTCCGCACGCCCTCGACCTTGATCTCCGCGAGCTGACGGAGGATGTACTCATCCGCGCGACGGTTCTCCCGCTCCGGATCACAGATCGCGCGCAATCCGGCTTCGAGTTCAGCCACTTTGTCGGGTCGCTTGTCGGCTCGGTTGTCGAGCTCATCCGGGTCGTCGCGCAAGTTGAAGAGCTGGCGCGGGGCGTCGATGTTGTAGAGAAGCTTCCAGTCCCCTTTGCGGATCAGGTATCCGCTCGCGCGCGTGCCATGACCATGGTACTCCGAGAACACCGCCCGCGAGGGGTCGTTGTCCGGGATGTCCTGGAGCGGGCTCCCCACCCATTCCGGAGGACGCGCCGAGTCGCGCCCCGTGGCCCGGAAGAAGGTCGCCTGGAGATCGAGCAGGTCCACCGGAGTTTGAACCGTCTTCCCCCGTCTGAAGCCCGGACCCGCGACAATCAGGGGAACGCGCGCCGAGTCCTCATACAGCGAGCATTTCCACCACATGCCGAACTTCCCCAGCATTTCGCCATGGTCCGAGGTGTAGGCCACGATGGTCCGCTCGGAAAGGCCGGTTTCCTCAAGGCCATCCAGGACCCGTCCGAGCTGTCGGTCGATAAAGGCGACACAGCCATAGTATCCCCTGCGAAGTCCGCGGGTCTGCGACTCGGTGAATTGGTCGGTCTGGAAGTGTGCGCGCAGATCTTGGGCGAAGGGGTGTTGGGCGGTTTCCACCTCACGACCGTATTGGGGCAGGTCCTCGTGGTCGGCGTAATGGTCCCAGAGTTCTTGGGAGACAAAGTGGGGGAAGTGCGGTTTGACCAGGTTCAGGTCCAGGGTCCAGGGCCGATCGAGCTTCGCCCCCGTTTCTCGGAGCCAGGCGAGGGCCTCGTCGGTTCGCTTGGTGTCATGGGCCAAGTTCTCTTCGCGGACCCCGAATCCGGAGGCGCGACTGGCGCCATCCTCGCGGATCGCGAGCGGGTTGCGCGAAATCGAGCCGTCGCACCCACCCCGGTCTCCGGGCGAGAGCATCTCACTGAATCCCAGCGTCGCGGTCTTGTTGTAGAAATCCGCCTTGCCGGCATGGACTGAGTGGACTCCATTCTCCGCCAGGATGCGGCCGTAGCATGGGTGATTGGCGAAGGGAATCGTGCAATTGTTGTAGCGCTGAATCCGGTGGACGCGCAGTCCCGAGGCGAACGAGGATCGGCAGGGACTGCACAGCGGAGAGGGGCAGTAGGTGTTCTCGAACACCACGCCTCGCTCAGCCAATCGACGCATGTTCGGGGTCTCCACGAAGGAATGCCTGGACAGACTGGAGAAGAAGGGATTGTGTTCGTCCGACTTGACCACGAGCACATTGAACCACTCAGGTCCTGTCTTTCCCCGAGTCACCACCGCCGGAGCGGCCTCGCTCCAGGCTTTCATGGAGAGGATTGCCGGGGCGGCCGCCCCCGCGGACTTCAGAAAACCTCGACGTGAAAGGCAACGGCCCATCGTGTTTCCCTCCAATCAAGGGCGGATCCCCGCCAGCCTCGCCACCACGATACCCCCCAGGCGACTTTCCGGGAACACCCTTTCCCCATTGGACAAAATCGGATTCCCTGCTTGAATAAGGGTGTCGCGCGCCGCGTCCAACGCGGATATTGGGGACCATCTCAAAGGGGACCCTTGAAAGGGAGGATGAGGATTATGAGGAATAAGGCGTTAACCATCGCGGTTCTGGCGGTGTTTGTCCTGGTGGGGGTGGCGCTCACCGCGAGCTCGGCGGACGCCCACCGCCGGTATGTGCCATACCACCACTACAGCTACGGCTACTACCCCGGGCCGGTCTATGGCAATTGCTACACATACGACCCATACCCGTACTATCGGGCCTACACCTTCACCCATCCTCCGGTCTATGGCGGGGGTGGGTTCTACTACGGACACCACAATGGCCATGATTCCTTCGGAATCAGTGTTCCGGGATTCAGCTTCCACTACCACTGATTTCGTGGCTCCGGCCCTCCCACGCTCAGAGCGGATCGGTTTATAATCCTCCCGCTTCAGCTGCCTCGGAACGGGAGGATTTTGATTGCATGTCCTTTGTCGACCAGATCAGGCCGCTCCTCGCCGATACGCGAGTCCCTCCGGCGCACGCCTTGGCGGCGTTCACCGAATTGCTCGAATTGGAGGGGAAGCTCTCCTGGCACGACACCGCCCAGGCCATGCGTTTGTTGGTGGGAGCCACCCCCACCGAGGAGGATCGCTTGGCGTTCCTGCGGGAGCTTGCCCCGGAGCGCGCCACGGGGGAGATGCTCGCGGCGGCGGCGGCGGTGTTGCGGGAGCTCGCCCCCGGCATCCCTTTTTCCGCCAAGGTGGTCTTTGACTGTTGCGGAACCGGCGGGGACCGTTTGGGGCTATTCAATTTCTCGACCCTGGCGGCCCTGGTGGTGGCCGCCGCGGGTGTCCCGGTCGCCAAGCATGGGAACCGAGCAATCACCTCCGGGTGCGGATCGGCGGACATCCTCACCGCGCTCGGTGTCCGGATCGAGGAAACTCCGGAACAGGTGGCAGAGCTCTTGAACAAGAACCGGATCGCCTTTCTCTTCGCCCCGCTTTTCCACACCGCCACCAAGAATGTCCAGCCTCTGCGGCTTAAACTCCGCGAGGAAGGGGTCGCGACCCTCTTCAATCTCCTTGGGCCGCTGACCAATCCCGTGCGACCCACGCATCAACTGGTGGGGGTCTTCGATGACCGCCATCGCCGCCCCCTCGCGGAGGCCTTCAGCCTTCTGGGCTGCAGGCGGACCTGGATTGTCTCCGGCTGGGCGGGCGAAGGAGTTTGGATGGATGAAGTTTCCCCTTGTGGTCCCACGCGAGTGACTGAGCTTTCGGATGGAGAGCTTCGCGAGCGAGTGCTTGATCCATCCGAGGTCGGGATGGAGCCGCCGCCGCTCGCGGCGTTGAAGGGAGGGGACGCGGCAACGAACGCGGCGCTTGCGCGCGAGGTCCTTTCCGGGAAGTCCTCTCCGATTTCCGAAGCGGTCGCGCTGAACGCCGGGGTGGCCCTCTTCGTGGCCGAGGCGACGGAAACTCCGCGTGAAGGGTTGGCGCGCGCGCGCGCCCTGCTAAAGTCAGGGGCCGCGTCTGAAGTTTTGGACCGCTGGGTGAAGATGACCAAATAGGGATGCTTTGCCGATCAAAACCACAATGAATGGGAGGCCTGCCGGATCATGGCGAAGAAGAGCGCGAACCTGAATCTTGTTACCACCCTCAAGGGGTCCATGCTGGAGGGTTATTTCCCCTCCGGCTGGAATCTGGCCAAGATAGACAAAATCTGCTCCAACCCACCGGAGGCGATCCTCAACCGCGAAACCTGGTGGCACAAGAAGTTCGAGCCGGTTCCCTGCACCCCCGAGGATTTTCCGGTGCTGATGGGGCACGAGATCGCGCGCGACATCGCGCGCGCCCGCGAGGCGGGCCGTGAGATTGCCTTCATCTTCCCGGTCGGCCCGATGGGAATGTATCGCTGGACGGTTTATTTCCTTAAGGAATGGGGAGTGAAATGCAACCATGTGCATGGGTTCAACATGGATGAGTGGAGCGACGCGCGGGGAAACACGCTCCCCCCGGATGCCCCCGGCGCCTTCCAGGACGCCATGGAGCAGGCGTTCTACGGTCCGCTTGGAAATTGTACGGTCCCCAAGAAGCAGCGGCATTTCGCCACCAAGAACTCCCTTCCCAAGTTCGCCGGGCAGATCGCTGAAATCCGCAAGCGTGGCGGGACCCTTCATGTGGTCTTCGGCATCGGGCGCGCTTGTCACATTGCTTTTTGGGAGCCGCACTTCGCGAGGGAATACGCCACGGTCGATCTGTGGAAGGCCGACACCCATCGTCTGGGGGCGCGGCTTCACCCGATGACCATCGAGCAAAACGCAATCACCAGCTTCAAGAGCCGGACCACGCTGGTTCCAGCCTACGCCAACACGATTGGGCCGGGCCTCTTTCTCAAGGCCAACAAGATCATCGGCGGGTGCGATGGGGCGCTCGGACGTGGAATGATGTGGCAGGGGATGTCGCTGTGGATGACCTTGCACCACGAGCCGACGCCGTGGATTCCGAGCACCTTCATGCCGACCCTTGCCGGTCGCTTGTTCTTCTATGAGGAGCTCGCGGGTCCGCTCCTGGCGGAATGCAACTGAGGGAGAGCGGAACGCCTTGCGCGGAGCGCGCGGCGTATGGACCGGGCCATGCCTGAGATAGCCCGGCGACTGGCCATCCCCACGGACCTCGCGCGCGTTTTCGCCGAGCTTTCCACCCAGGTGGGGTTGGAGGGCTGGCTCGCCTCCAAGGTGGAAGGGGAGCCGCGTCTTGGGGTGCGACTCAAATTCAGCCTGGGCGCGTTGCCCCTGGATGTGGTGGTGGCTGAAATGGAAGCGCCCCGGGCGACCACATGGCGCTGTGTCGGCGGGCCGGACGATTGGATCGGAACCGATATCGTCTTTCGCCTTTCTCAAGAGGCGGGGGGGGTCCATATGGACTTCCGCCACCGCCGTTGGCGGGAGGAAAACAGTGTCTTCCGGGAGGCGGAGCGCGAATGGGAGGCGGCGCTTGAACGACTTCGAGACAGGTTGGCTTAGACCTTTTCAAACCCGCGCTCGAACGTCTCATCGAAGATCGCTCGGATTCTGGCGCGATGGGCGGAGTCTCGCTGAAGCAGCGACTCGACCGAAAGGGTCTCCCGAAGGGTGTCCGTGGAGCGCTTGGCGGCGGTGTTGAGGCACCCAACCAGATGTTCAAGGGTTTCCGCCTCTTGGGGCAGTCCGCGCGAGCCGGACTTATCGAGAAGATGCAGGCGGTTTTCGATCTCGCGGAGGAACAGATACCCGTCCATGAGCGCGTGCGCCTGGGTGTGAGTGAGGACATCCAGGTCGCGAAGCGCTTCCAGCGACCGGATCGCGTTGGGGGTCCGAATCTCCGGGTGGTCCGTCCCCCAACGGAGTTGCCCCGCCTGTGCGATGAACTCGACATCCAGCAGCCCTCCCGGTCCCGCCTTCAGAATCTGTTCATGTTTTTCCTTGCCGATTCGGAGACGCATCCCCTTCACTTCCGCGAGAACCGCCTCATCGGCGGGACTGGAAAACACCCAGGCCAAGAGTTCATCCCGGATCCGGTTCACCAGCTGGGGATCCCCCCAAATCGGCCGCAGCCGCGAGAGCGCGAGGCGCTCCCAGGTCTGACCTTCTTCGCGGTAATAGCCCAGCGCCCCATCGACGGATGGGACCAGCGGCGCGCTCTTGCCGTGCGGGCGCAGGCGAACATCGACCGGGAATAACCTTCCTTCGGGTAGTCTGGCGCCCATCGCCACGGTCAAATCCGAGGCCAGACGTTGCGCCGGCTCGGAATCCGGAATCCGCTCGCTGTCATACAAGATCATCAGGTCAAGGTCCGAGGCGAACCCGAGTTCCCCACCCCCGAGCTTCCCCAATCCGAAAACCAGCATCCCCTCCCTGCCCTGTTCCCAAGTGAGGTCAATACACCGGTCGAGGCAAAACTCGGCCAAGGTCGTGATGTCCATGGAGGTCTGGCTGATGTCTGAAAGGCCGAGCACAAAGCGCGAGGCGATCTGGGCGTCCGCGCGCACTCGCCAGGTCCGGAGCAGCGAAAGGTCCGAGGCGACATGATTGGCGTTGGCGCTCCAGGACCTGAACGATTCAGCCGCCTCTTGGCGGGATGTGGGGGGCGCGGTGGTGGCAAGCGACACGAGCTCCTCCCCCAAGGGAAGCGCGGAGGAGAGCAGACTGGAAAGGTATGGGCTGGCGGCCCCCACGGTCACCAAGAAAGAGATCAGCTGCGGGTTTTCCTCGGCGATGGACAGGAAGGTCGAGCGCGCGGGGGTGGCATGGCAGGTCGCCTCGAAGGCCCGCCAACCCTGCTCCGGCGAGGGGGTGTCCCGCAGGGCCGAAAGCAACCTCGGTAAGATCGCCTTGAGCAACCGCCTCAGCTTGCTGTTCAAGTGGGGGGCCTCGGGGTCTTCGGCAAGACCCTGAAGGGAGCGGAAAATCGCTTCCGGGTCCCGGAAACCAAAGGAGCGAAGGCTTTCGGCCGCTTGAGCGCTCAGGGTCGGCTGGTCAAGAATCTTGCCCACCGCTTCCTCTTCCTCATCGGCCCGAAAGACAGTCCGGAAAATGGCGTGAACCTGATCCATTGTGGAGAATAGGTCTTCCTCCAGCGCGGCTCCGTTTGAATAGCCAAGACTCGCGGCGAGAACCTCCAGTTTGGGTCCCGGCGGGGGCAGGTGGTATTTCTGCATGTCATCCATCTGGACGCGATGCTCGACTTTTCGCAGGAAGCTGTAAGCCTCGGAAAGAAGCGTGTAGTCCTTTTCTCCCATCAGACCGCTTTGGTGAATGCGGCGAATAATCTCGAAGAGGGCGCCGCGACGGAGTTCCGGAAACTGGCCGCCATAGAGAACCTGGACAGCCTGCACCAGGAACTCGATGTCTCGGATTCCGCCCGGACCGTTCTTCACATTGCGACGACGCGAGGCGGCATCCGAACCCGCTTGGGTGATGGAGCGCATCCGGAGGTTGCGCATGTCGCGCAGGGTTTCCTCCACCTCGATGGTGTCCACATATTTCCTGAAGATGAAATCTTCGACCTCCCCCAGGAACGCCTCACCCACGTCACGCCCCCCGGCGGAGACCCGGGCGCGGGTGAGGGCCTGACGCTCCCAGCGTTGCCCCCAGTTCTGGTAGTACTGCAGCGCCGAATCGACCGTGCGCACCAGCGGCCCGGCGGCCCCTTCGGGACGCAGGCGCATGTCGATTCGATAGACAATCCCCAAGCCTCCCGGCTCGGATATCAGCTCGATCAAACGGGTCCCGACCTCGGTGAAGAAGGTCTCGAACTCGGTTCCGCGTGTCCTGGCCGAGGGATGGCTCTCCGCCTTATAGCGGGCATAGGGATGCTGAGCGAGCCACTCGGAGTAAGTGGCCTGTCGGTTTTCGAGCTCGGTTCGCCCCTCGGCGGGCGCGAGAAAAATCAGGTCCAAGTCGCTGCTGAAATTGAGCTCGCGGCTGCCATGCTTCCCAAGGCTGAGGATCGCCAGTTCGGCGAAATCCCCATTGTGAAAACGTGGGGCGCCGAGGGCCATCAGGGTATCGGCGTAGGCGCGTTCGTATGCCGCTTGGAGGATCACATCCGCGAGATCCGAGAGCTCGCGCGACAGGATTTCAATGGAGGCTTTCCGGGTGATGTCGCGGACAGCGATCCGGAAAACTTCATGGAGGCGGAAGCGCGCCAGACCGAGGCGAAACGGTTCGCTCGGCCCAAGGGAGGCGAGATGCTGATGGAGCTCTTTTTCATAAACCTCTCGGCTGCTTGAAAGGCTGAAATCATGGTCCGATTCAAAACTGGTGAGCAGTCCCGGCTCACGTTCGAGGATGAAGGTCAGGAATTCGCTCTGTGACAGGGTCCTACAAAGGATCCCGAGAAGCGGTTTGGGCTTGTCAGCCTCAAACAGCGCCCGTTCCACCCAAGGATGGGTGGATTCGGCCTGGAGAATCCGTCCCAGCCGGACACACGAAATCTCCGGATTGCGGCACTCCGCGAGCATTTGGGAGACCGAGGCCAGACGCGCCCCGGTAAAACAGGAAGGTGGAAGCGCGGAGTCAGTCACGGCGCATGCGCGATCCCGCGGGCGCGAATGCCTGGGTCTGCGCGCTCAAGCCTCCTGAGACCTTCGCCCCACCAGCCATTCGGGGAAATGTTTCCCCACGAGAGGAAACAGGAGGGCATCCAACCCGGCAAACCGACCGGTCGGGAACACCAGCACCACGATCAGCGCGAGACCCTCAACCAGGTTCTTGTTCACGATCAGGTAATTGCTCTCGGTTTGCGGCTGAGGAACCCAACCCCAAGGGGGCATCGAAAGATAGAACAGGGTGAGCAGCGCAATTCCGATCACCGCCCCGGCGCGAGTGAAGAGCCCGAGTAGGAGCAAGGCGCCCGCCACGATCAGGCCGTACATCACGCAGGTGTCGGCCACACGCAGCATCCACTCGTTGCCTTCCGTGGCCATCATCCGAAAAATTCCCGCGAAAGGTCCCAGGGAGCCGGACAGGTATCCGGCGGAGCTCCAGGTCATGGAGTTGAATTTACCGATCCCCTCCGAGAGGAGGTGCCAGCCGATGGCTAGCCTGAGGGTCACCAGGCAAAACCTCTGGGTGCCCGATAAGTCATGTCCTTTGGGGGATGTCAAAGTAGCGCCTCCAGCGAGTGCTCAGGAATTCCGGCGTGGACCATTTCAATTCCATCCGTTTGGGGGGAACGGCGGACCGCAAGGACTCCCACGTCGGGATGTTTTTTGCAGTATTCCAGGGTTTTGTCCAGTCCCATGACCAGGAAGGCGGTGGAAAGCCCCTCGGCGCGCGCGGCGGAGGGGGTCTTGACGGTCACCGAGAGCAGGTCCCCTTCGAGAGGGCGCCCTGTCCGGGGATCGAGCACATGGGAAGTCTCACCCGCCAACAGCGTCTCCAGGCGCTCCGAAGAGGTCGAAAGCGCCTCGTTGGAAAGGCGGACCTTGGCGATGGGACGGTCCCAGTTGGTGGGGTCCACCACGGTCACCAGCCAGCCCGCTTCCCAGGTGGAGGACCCGCGCGCCAGGACACTGCTGTGACCGCCATGCAGGAGAAAATGCTCCAGTCCCCCGGCGCGGACCTCCTCGGCCACTCGGTCCAAGGCATAGCCCTTGCCGATGGCCCCAAAGTTGATCCCCACCCCCGGCCGAGAAAAACGGACCGAGCGGCGCTCGGGGTTCAGCACGACCTTGTCCATCCCGGAGACCTCAAGCGCCGCCGCGATTTCTTCCGGCGAGGGGGTTCGTCGCGGCCCCTTGAAGACCCCCCATGCGACGAGGAGCGGATGGACCGCCACATCAAAGCAGCCCTCGGTCTCCTCCCACAGGGCGCGACTCAGCCCAAGCAATTCAAAAAGTTCGGCCTCGACTGCTACTTCACCCTCAAAGGCGGAGCGGTTAAGCCCGCAGACTTCACTGGTGTCGCGATAGACCGTGAGCTGGGCTTCGAGCCGGTCGATCCGATCGAGGCCCGCCCGCGCAACGGGCGCAAGGTCGGCGTCGATCACCTCGATCAGGATCTCGAAGCGGGTGGCCATGGCCTCGCGACGGAACTTGTACAGCCACCCCTCGCCCGCGCCTTCGGATTGCGGGGGGGCCAGTTCCCCCCCGGTGAGAGTCGCGGCGAGGCGACCGAGGGTCTTGGGATTGAGGAAATCACGTCGGGAATGGGGGGAAAGGGCCATGATTCGCCACCAAGGGTATCATAGCCCTCCAGGGGCGGAAGGCGGACAAGTCTGGAGGAGGGACACGCTCGGTCGTGGCCGGTCTTGCGGGGCCACGGGACGCGACGGAGCGCGCCCCTCCAACGCTACATTCAAGCGAGAACTGCTCTAGAACGTTCGCAGGGGATTGTAGGTCAGCTTGGCCTGGGCCGTGTTGGTGGTCACCACCACCCACAGATCCCCGCAGCTCTTTGTCCCGTTGGTCGGATTGAAGACCATCGCCTTGCCCGGATCGCACGGGGGGCATCCCTTCCAGGCGGGACAGTTCCCCTCGCGGTGCCCCGTGATCTTGTCGGGACCGGAGGCGAAATAGACTCCCAGTCGAATACCGCGAATATCCTCGGGTGAATTATCACCGAAATACAGAGTGTCATACCCCATCGAAACCGAACCGTCCGACCAGGGTTCTCGAGTGGCGTCCAATTCGACATAGCGCACCGGGGAGGTCAGAGGACAATGGAGCCCCGGGCCGTTGTATTTCAGTTGGTACTCGCCGGGGAGCCCGCCAGCGTCGTTGATAAACTCAAGCCCCCCTTTGCTCCTTACCGAGCCCGGAGGCGGCTCGTTCAACGGACACGGAACATTGAGGACCGAACTGCCTCTGTTACGAGTCTTCCGCTTGGGTGGATCGTTGAAGTCGGAATAGAAGAACTGGTTGTCGGTGAAGAAGGCCATGGCTCCGGTTTCGTTGGTGCGAAGCACGGCCTTGGCCTTGGTGATTCGGGCCCGTTCCTGGGCTTCCAGGAAGTTGGGCAACGCGATGGCGATCAGAATGAGGATGATCGCGATGACAATCAACAACTCGATCAGGGTGAATGCACGGACGGACTTTTTGCTGAACATGGTTGGACCTCGCTCAAATTAAGGGGTGGTAACAGAGTGAGACAAGACAGGCAAGAAAACTGCCACATAGTGCTTTTAAGCTGCCACGGACCCCCATCCGTGTCAACGACAAAATCGCGCGGGGAACCCAAGTCCAACCGAGGCTCAATCCTCCATCAGCGCGCTCGGATCAAAGGGTCGGATAAAGATGTCCATTTTCTCCTCCACCCCTTTCCACCCGTAGGGGTCCTGCCCGGCCACCAGGACCACATCCCGAAAATCCGCCGCGGCGCAATGGACTCCATCCTCGGTGCGGGCGTGCCAGGGAAGTAGCGAAAAGGCGTTCATGTAGTGGTTGACCAGGACGCGGCGGAAGCGTTTTGAGCGGTTCTTGAGCGAGCGATGGAGCAAGTACCCGTTGAAGAAGACCACAGTCCCGGCGGGGCATTCCACCGGAAGGGCGGTCCCTTCATCAAAACCGTGGGATTCTCCGGCCCAGTCAAACTCCCTCGGGTTGCCGTGGTCACGCTGAGGCCAGAGGTAACCCGTTCGGTGTGAGCCGGGAATCACCCAAAGGCAGCCGTTCTCGATGGTGGCCTCATCCAGGGCGATCCAACCCCCGGTCAGGCTCCGGTCCCGCGTGGGAATATAGAACTCATCCTGGTGCCAGGCCTGCCCGGGGTGGCGCGGGGGTTTGATGAAGAGCATCGACTGCATGCACTTCACGTTGGGGCCGATGAGCCGGGAGAGGACCTCGGCGATCCGGGGATGGGCGACCGCGCGGCGCATGACGGGGCTCAGCTTGTGGGGCTGGTGGATGCACAGAAACCTGGAGATCGCCTCCTCGTCCGTAAGGTCCGCCGGGAGCGGTTCGATCTGCTCACACGGGTATTCGCCGCGACAGATCCGGATGGCATCCCGGCGCAGCTCCTCGAGCTCTTCGGGCGAGATCAAGCCCTCTAGAACGAGAAAACCGTTCTGCTGATAGGCGGAAACATCCAAGGTCATGGCTCGATCTTAGAAAGCCCGCTCAAGCCGGGTCAAGCGAATCCGAACACGGTCGCATCCGCGATTTGCCCTTCTGACTGACTTCAAGGTCCGGCGGGAGTAAGATCGGTCTCACCATGATGACCCTCTTGATCGCCCTCGGAGTTCAAATCCTCGGATCCCCCCCACAGGCGGGAGGCATCCCCATCCGAACCGTGGCCGATTGGAGCGTGGAGGTCGGTCCCGGCACGGTCACTCTCGATGGACGGGAAATCACTCTCGCCAGGGGCGAGACTCTCGTGGTGGAGCCTCCGGAGCGTCGCTCGATTCGGGATGAGGCGCATCCTGCACTCCCCTTGTTCAGACCCAAGGCCGGTGGTTGGCTCAAAGGCTCGCGCCTTGAGAAGTTGATTACTGTGGAGTGCACCGCCACGGGTCTCCTCCTCCCCGAAACCGTCCGAGTCAAGGCCCAAGCGAGCGAGGGTCCGGTTCTATCGAGGGGTTCCGATTATGAGATGGACGAGTTCTGGGGAACCATCGGTCGCCTCGAAGGGGGGAGGATCGGAGAAGGCATTCCCGTCCGGATCGACTACGACTACACCCCCTGTCGGCTGGATAGCGTGGTGGTCGGACCGGAGGGGAAGGTGTCGCTTGTGCGCGGGACCCCGGGAGTGGGGAGCATCGAGCCACCGAGGCTCGCGCCGGGGGAAACCGCAATTGCGAACCTATGGATTCCCGGCCCCATCCCAAAGCTGACCGCCGAGAACCTGTTCCCCATCGAGCGAGTGGAGTCGCCCCCGGTCGCCCCAGTCGCCGAACGCCTCCTGCCGAAGACACTTGAGAAGCTCCGCGCGGGGAATGAGGTCACCATCGTGGCCTGGGGAGACAGTGTCACGGATGGCGGAGGGGTCGAGAAAAACCCGGAGCTTCGATACCAAAACCAGTTCGCCAAGGCGCTCCAGGAGCGTTTCCCCAAGGCCGCCATCCGGATGCTCACCGCCGGATGGGGGGGCCAACACAGCAGGGGGTACATGGAGGCTCCACCCGAGGGCGCCAAGGTCTTCGCGCGGGATGTGCTCGAACCCAAACCCGATCTGGTGACCATCGAGTTTGTCAACGACGCCTATCTGAGCGAGGAACAAACCCAAGGGCACTACCGGAAGATCAAGGATATCCTGGAAGCCAATGGTTCCGAGATCATTTTGATCACCCCACACTTGGTTCGACCGGACTGGATGGCGGTGACCACGATGAAATTTGATGAAGACCCGCGCCCGTATGTGAAAGGGCTCTATCGCTTCGCGAAGGAAAACGGCGTGGCGCTCGCGGATGGCAGCCGCCGCTGGTGCGAGCTGTGGCGGCAGGGGATCCCCTATGTCACCCTGGAGGCCAATTCCATCAACCATCCGGATGCCCGCGGCCATGCCCTTTTCGCGGAGGCCTTGATGGAGCTCTTCCCTGAATGAGAGCGGCTGAACCCCGAAAGCGATCCCACGGCCATGGGGGGCAAGAATACCTAAAGCGCATAAGGGAAGCGCCCTGTTCATGGGATGCTTTTCATGCTGGAATAGAGACGGAAATGTGCTCGATCACCCTCCTATCCGGACCGGTCCTGAGCCTCCGTTTCCGGCATTTCCACTTGAAGGATGATCATGGGAACCCTGCTGCAAACGCTGAACCTACCTGAAGATATTGCCGGCTTGGAGCGGGAACAACTGCTCGCTCTTGCGGAAGAGGTTCGCGAGAAGATTGTGGATTCGGTCTCCGTGACCGGCGGTCATCTCTCCTCAAACCTCGGAACGGTGGAACTCGCGGTGGCCCTGCACCGGGTGTTTCATTCCCCCACCGACAGGCTTGTGTGGGATGTGGGGCACCAAGCCTATCCGCATAAAATCCTCACTGGGCGCGCGCACCGCTTCGACACGCTCCGCCAGACGGATGGGCTTTCCGGCTTCTTGAGCATCTTCGAGAGCGAGCATGATGTGTTCGGGGCGGGGCATGCGGGCACGGCCTGTAGCGCCGCGCTTGGAGCCGCGCTCGCGCGCGACCTGCTACACGAGAACCGTCGCGTGGTGGCCATTGTCGGGGACGGGGGCCTGACCGCCGGGATGGCCTTCGAGGCGCTCAACCACGCCGGTCAACTCGGCAGGGATTTTCTGGTGATTCTGAACGACAACTCCTGGTCGATCAGCAAGAATGTCGGCGCGATGGCGGATTACCTCAACCGGATCATCACCGGCCAGTTTTACAATCGCGCCAAAGCCGATTTAGAGAGCTTGATCGGGAGCCTGCCCTCGGTCGGCGGGAGCATGGTCAAGATGATGCACGCCGCCGAGGAGCACCTTAAGGGCATGATTGTTCCGGGAACCTGGTTCGAGGAGCTCGGATTCCGCTACTTTGGTCCCGTGGATGGGCACGACCTGCTCAAGCTCGTGGACACGCTCGAGAGCATCAAGAAGCTTCAAGGTCCGATCTTCCTGCACTGCATCACCAAGAAGGGCAAGGGATATTCTCCGGCTGAGGAGGCCCCGCTCAAGTGGCACGGCGCCACCCCCTTCGATAAGGTGGTCGGCAAACCGCACAAGAAGAGCCCCGAAATCGCCTACACCGATGTGTTTGCCGAGACCTTGGTATCCGAAGCCCGCGAGGATGATCGGGTCTGCGCGATCACCGCCGCGATGGCCACCGGGACCGGGCTGGTCAAGTTCGCCGAGGAGTTTCCCGAACGCTTCTTCGATGCCGGCATCGCCGAACAGCACGCGGTCACGGTGGCCGCGGGCATGGCGCGAGGCGGACTCAAGCCGGTGGTGGCCATTTACTCGACCTTTCTGCAGCGCGCTTTCGACCAGATTGTGCATGATGTGGCCCTGCAGAATCTGCCGGTTGTATTCGCGGTGGACCGCGCGGGCCTGGTGGGCGCGGACGGAGCCACCCACCAGGGCGTTTTCGACATGACGTATCTCCGAATGATCCCCAACATGACCGTTCTGTGCCCCTCCAACGAGGCCGAACTGGCTGGGATGCTGAAAACCGCCCTGGCCCACGGCGGTCCCATCGCGGTGCGCTATCCGAGAGTGGCGATCACCGGCGAGCACGAGGACTGGCTGGAAACCCCTCCGGCCCCGATCGGACAAGCCGCCATCCTCCGCGAAGGGAGCGGTGTCGCGCTCTTGGCGGTCGGAACAATGGTCGGCGAGGCCCTTGGGGCGGCCGAAAGACTCATGGCGAACGGCCTCATGCCGTGGGTGATAGACATGCGTTCGGTCAAACCGCTTGACCGCTCGCTCCTACGACGACTGGCCGAACTGAAGACCGACATCGTGACCCTTGAAGAGCATGTCCTCGCGGGCGGGTTCGGCGCGGCGGTGATGGAGGCCTGGGAGGAAGAGGGCTTGCCGCCGACTCGCATGCTTCGCTTGGGAATCCAGGACGCGTTCGTCGAGCATGGCGCGCGGGAGGTGATGTTGGGGAGATTGGGTCTCGATGCGGCCGGAATCGCCGAGTCCGTGAGAGGCTTTACACACTGCCCCGTGGCGCTGCATCCCGCCGGACTTGCGAGGGGTTAGCCCCCGGGCATTCCTGTTCGACGCCCCGCTTTCCGGGCGGCGAGAACCTCGAACAGCAGTTCGACCGCCGCGAGCGCCAGGAAGGCCCCGCCGAGCAGCTCCAGGCCCTCCTCGCTCAGCCTCTTGAGGGGTCTTGTCGCGCCCAACTCCTTCATCAGGCGCCCCATCCCCTGCCCGGCCAAATAGAAGCAGACCCCACCGACAAAGAGCCTGTGGGACATCCTTCCCACCCCATTCCTCCAGCCGGTAAGACACTCCGAGTGACGGCACAGGACAATCGCGGCTATCGGCGCGGCGATGACCACACGCAACGTGTCAAACGCCCAATCGAGCTCCAGGTCCTCCCAGCGAGAGTCCCGTTCTCTGTTCGATCCCCACAGGAGCGCGAACGCGAAAAGAATCGACACCCACCGCTCCTCCGCGATGCTCCCCACCAGGAACGCGGCAAAGCAGGCAAGCCCCGCCACGAAGAGCTGAACCGCTTGGACCCGCTCGATCACCCCCTTTTCGTTGAAGGCCCATTGAAGCGCGGTTCCCTCCAGGGTCAGGCACAGCCATCCCATCCACACAAGAAGGAGGAATATGTACACTTCGGCAAGAATCGACCTGTAGGGCATCCGTTGGCCAGCCTGTTCCTGTCTCCCGAGTAAGGATGCTATCCTGCTCATCCTGGCAAACAAGGAGTCCTCAAGCAGAGTTCGGCGCAAGGGAAGGAGCAGTCTCATGTCACCCATCGCACGCACCCGCATCGGATCATCTCTCACCCTGCTCGCGGCCATGCTGTGCATGGCTCCCCTCTCCACCCTCGCGGCTGGGGAGTCCCCCGCGGAGCGCGACCAGCGCATGGCTTGGTGGCGGGAGGCCAAGTTCGGGATGTTCATCCATTGGGGGCTATACGCGATTCACGCCGGGAACTGGCGCGGGAATCCCGTCCGAGACGCGGGCGAATGGATCATGTTCAACGCCCAAATACCGGTTGTTGAATACGAGCCGTTTGTCCGGCGCTTCAATCCCACCCGGTATGACCCGGCCGAGTGGGTACGGATCGCCAAGGACGCCGGGATGAAGTATATCGTGATCACCTCCAAGCATCACGACGGTTTCTGCCTGTTTGACAGCAAGCTCACCGATTACGATGTCATGAGCGCGCCGATTAAGCGTGATCTGCTCAAACCACTGGCCGAGGAGGCGCGCAAGGCGGACCTTAAGATCGGCTGGTACCACTCCATCCTGGACTGGCATCACCCGGATTACCTGCCGCGCGGCGATGAAAAGCATCGTCCCTGGGACAAACGCCCCACGGATCAAGCCGACTTCAACCGGTATCTGGAGTACATGAAGGGCCAGCTCCGCGAGCTTCTCACCAACTATGGGGATATCGCCGTGGTCTGGTTTGATGGCGGCTGGGAGCACACCCCGGAGGAGCTCCACTCGAGCGAAGTGGTCGGGATGATCCGCGCCCTTCAACCCAACACGATCATCAACAATCGGATTCAAATCCCCCAGGACTTCGATACTCCCGAGCAATACATCCCGGCCACGGGGATCCCCGGGCGGGACTGGGAAGTCTGCATGACCATGAACGACACTTGGGGCTTTAAGCGCGATGACCAAAACTGGAAATCCACCGAGGACCTGCTCCGCAAGCTCGTGGATATTGTAAGCAAAGGGGGGAACTTCCTCCTCAATGTCGGTCCGACCGCCGAGGGCCTGATCCCGGATCCGAGCATCGAACGTCTGGCCGCCATCGGCGAATGGATCCGGACCAACGGGGAAAGTGTCTATGGAACCCAGGCCAGCCCATTCCGGCGCTTGCCCTGGGGACGGGCGACCGCCAAGGCCGGACAGCTTTACCTCCATGTGTTCGACTGGCCCTCCGGACCGCTGGTGGTCCCGGGGTTTGAGGCCATGGTGACCAAAGCCTACCTCCTGGCCGATCCTTCTCGAGCCGCACTGCCGATCCAAACAGAGGGTGGGGACCTTCTGATCACTCTTCCCAGCGCCGCCCCCGACCCGGTTGACTCCGTGGTGGTCCTCGAACTCGATGGCGCGCCCAAGGTGGACAACTCGATTCGGCCAGGCCCAGACGGCAGCTTGACCCTGGAGGCCGAGGATGCGGATATCCATGGCAAGACTGTTCGCTATGAGCACCAGGAGAAGAAGGACTGCATCGGGTTCTGGACCGACGCCTCGGATTGGATCAGTTGGGACATCCGGCTGCCCAAACCGGGGCACTATGCGGTGGAGCTCGCGATGTCGTGCGGCGTGGGTTCGGGTGGAAGTCGTTACGCCGTGTCGATTGGCGGCGCCTCGCTGACAGCCACAGTGGCCGAGACCGGGGATTTCCTGAATTTCACCAGTGTGACCCTCGGTTCGCTCACGGTCCCCAAGGAAGGCCACTTCACCCTTTCGGTCAAGCCCATCACCAAACCTGGACTCGCGGTGATGGATTTGCGGAGGGTTGTGCTCAAGCCCATTGAGGAGCCGATTCCCCAGAAGAAGGCCGCCGTGTCGCCCACGTCCGAACTCAACAAGAAACCGAAACCTCGCAAGCCGACCGCAGCGGAAATCGAGGCGGCGCTCCGACGGGATCGAGAGGCCGAGGCGATGAAACTTGGGGAATCCCCAACCGGGCGCCATGCGATCCGCTCGGGCACATCCGCCGCTTCGCTCAAGCTTCAACTCCGGCCTCGTCCCAAGCTGTCCGAGTTCGACAGAAAACTCTCGGAGAGACTTGAGAAGAAAGGGATCAAGCTTGAGGATGTCGAGAGCTTCGAGGCTCTACAGAAAATCCTCGCGGATGAGGAGCCATCCGAGCCGGACAAGCAAGCGCCGGTTTCCCCAGCGGAGTGAAGTGGAGAGCAGACCATGATTGGGTATCAGGTGTCGGATGCGGAGGTGGAGAAGTTTCGCCGGGAGGGGTATCTCCTGGTGGAGGGCATGTTTGGCGCGGAGGAAGTCGAGCTTTTGCGGAAGATCGCCAAGGCGGACCACAAATTGGTCACGGACGCGCATGACGCGCGGGATGGGGAGGGGCGCGCCACGCGGCTCTCTCTGAGAAACGAGCTTTCGGATGATGTCTACAGCGCGGTGGTTCGCTGCCGGCGCTTGGTGGACACGACGGAGCGCCTGCTGGGCGACGAGGTCTACCACTACCATCACAAGATGACCATGAAGGAGCCGTTCGTGGGCGGGGCCTGGGAGTGGCATCAGGATTACGGGTATTGGTACAACAACGGCTGTCTTTACCCGGACATGGCGAGCGTGATGATCGCGGTGGACCGCGCCACCAAGGAAAACGGGTGCCTGCAGGTCATTCCGGGGTCCCACCTCTTGGGGAGGATCGATCACGGCAAAACCGGCTCCCAGACCGGCGCTGATGTGGAAAGGGTCGAGAAGGTTTTGGAACGCCTTCCTCTCCTATACGCGGAGCTGGGACCGGGGAGCGCTTTGTTTTTTCATGCCAACCTGCTTCACCGCTCGGATGCCAACCGGAGTCCGAATCCGCGCTGGGCGCTGATCTGCTGCTATAACACCGCCCACAACAACCCCTACAAGGTCCACCACCATCCCTGCTACTCGTATCTGGAGAGGTGCGATGACGCCAAGGTTCTAGAGGTGGCCTTGAGGGAGTGGGAGGAGATGCAGGGAGCGGCGACGGCGTGAGCTACGCCCTCGGTTTCGATCTTGGCGGGACCCACGTGAAGTGGGTGGCGGTGACCCCCAAGGGGCGGCTGCTCAACAAGGGAACCTTCACCACCAAGGATGATCCCTCCCATCGCAGGGCGCCCACCTTCGCCCTCTGGGCCGGGGCCATCCGCGACCACCTCAACGAGTACGCCGACAAGGCCGGAGAGCCGCCCAGCGCGGTGGGAATCGCCGCGCCCGGTTTGGCGGCCACCGATTCCCGCTCCATTGCCCACATGCCGGGGAGATTGGCGGGACTCGAGGGGCTCGATTGGACCGATTTCCTGGAAAGCGACAATCTCGTTCCGGTCCTTAACGACGCGCACGCCGCGCTTCTGGGCGAAGTCTGGAAGGGGGCCGCCAAGGGACTCAAGCATGTTGTCCTGCTCACCCTCGGAACCGGAGTCGGCGGCGCGGCGATGGAGGGAGGCAGGCTCCTCAAGGGGTGCATCGGACGGGCCGGGCACCACGGACATCTGTGCCTCAATCCGCTGGGGCCACCCGATGTCACCGGCACTCCGGGGAGCCTGGAGGACGCCATCGGCGAGTGCACGGTGGAGACGCGCACGCACGGGCGATTCTCATCAACCCAGGCGCTGGTGGAGGCGCACCGCGCGGGAGACCAAGAGGCGACCGTGGTGTGGCTCGCCTCGATCTACTGCCTGGCGTGCGGAGTCACATCCCTGGTGAATATCCTCGATCCCGAGGCGGTGGTGATCGGTGGTGGAATCTCGGCGGCGGGCGCTGACCTTTTCGAGCCGCTGGATGACCTTCTCAACCGAGTCGAATGGCGTCCGGGCGGTCACCGAGTCCGGGTGCTTCCGGCCAAGCTCGGCTCTTACGCGGGCGCGCTCGGGGCGGCGAGGAATGCAATTATCTCGACTAAGAAGGAGACACCATGAAGACTTGGACCTTCGCCGGGATCAGTTTCGATCACATGCACATGGGGGATCTGTTGCGCATGGTCCATGAGCATCCCCAAGCGGAAATCGCCGGGATCTGCGACCATCGAGCCGAGCCGATGGAAGCCTCGATCCGCAACTTCTCAATCCCCGAGGGCCGCGTTTTCTCCGACTACCGGAAATGTCTCGAACAAACCCAACCGGATGTGGTCATTCTTTGTTCCGCCACGGGTCTGCATGGGGAATGGACCCGCAAGATCGCCCCCTTCGGCGCCCATATCCTGGTGGAAAAACCCTTTGCCGACAGCCTCGCGGAGGCGGACTCGATGATCGAGGCGGTCCACAAGACCGGGAAATTGCTCGCGATCAATTGGCCGTTGCGCTGGTATCCCTGCCATGTCACCGCCAAGCGGCTCCTCGATGAGGGCGCCATCGGCAAGCTCATCGAGGTCCACTATTACGACGGCAACCGCGGGCCGCTTTACCATGTGGCCGACAAGGTGGAAACCGACGTCGAATACAGGAGCCGGAAGAGTGAAAGCTGGTTCTATCAAAAAGCCCAAGGAGGCGGATCGCTGCAGGATTACCTCGGCTATGGGGTGACCCTCGGAACCTGGTTCCACGGGGGCGATGTTCCCATTGAAGTGACCACGGTGGTGGATCAGACCCCTGGCCTTGAAGTGGACGAGCACAGTATCACGGTGGCTCGATATGCCAAGGGACTCTCCAAATTCGAGACCCGCTGGGGCGCCTTCACCGACCCTTGGACGCACCAGCCGCAGCCGAAGTGCGGGTTTGTTCTCAAAGGGGACAAGGGAACCATCAGCAGCTACGATTATGAACCGACGGTCCGCCTCCAGGATTCGGACCACCCGGCGGGGAGAGACCTGCCCGCAGATGAACTTCAAGCTCCCTTCCAAAACCCGATTCAATACCTGATCCACTGCCTGGAAACCGGATCGCCGGTGGAAGGACCGCTTTCTCCCGCGATTTGCCGGATCGGACAACAGATTGTGGATTCGGCGGTTCGGAGCGCGAAAGAAAAGCGGACCGTGCCGCTCCTGGATTGATCGACATTCGGCGCTGGATCGACCAACCCCATGCGGGAGATGTCACGGTCCCTTCATGGACTCCAGACGAACGCGAAACATTGATCGGACCTCGCTCGGAAGCTGATCGTTGGCAATCGCGGCTCGATAGACCTCGGCGGCCTCCCCGTGTTGGCCGGCCTCCTCGAGGATCTGACCGAGGAGAGTGTAGGCATCGGGATAAGGGACACTCGCCGCGGTGGCCCCTCGGAGCGTGGAAATCGCCTGCGCGATCTGGCCGTTCCGCCTGAAATAGAAGGCGAGCGTGACCGTGTACTTCGGTTCGTCCGGCGCCAAGGTTCGCGCGGTTTCACACCAGCTGATGGCCTCATCCGGGCGGTCGGATGAGACCAGCACGGCCAGGTTGTAGGCGGCCACGGCGGATTTCGGATCGCTCGCAAACGCGGCTCTGAAGGCCCTCTCGGCCTCCGAGAGTCTTCCCAGTTCGCCGAGAAGCAGTCCGAGATTGAGGTTCGCCGCGGAGTTCGTCGGATCCTCCGCCAGGGCGCGGCGCAAGATCGCCTCCGCCTTGTCATTCGCGCCGATTTGATTGTACGCAATGGAGGCGTTCACCATCGGGGGAATGCTATCCGGCTGAAATCGCAGCGCGGTCTCGTAGCACTCAATGGCGCGCTCAAACTCGCCCTTGCGCGCATGATGGATTCCGAGATTGTAATGGGAAAGCGAGTCATCCGAACGGGCGTGGAGAATGTCCAGATAATCCTTTGTGGCCCGAGAAAGGGATTCCCGGTCGGAGTCTTGGAGACGATCTTCCGGGATGCCGGCAAGGGACGCCGCCGCGCGCACGCGCACCAAGCGCACGGGATCCCGGGTGGCATCGAGGAGCGCGCGCACCGATGTTTGAGTCAGATATCCTTGAAGGCTTTCAGCCGCGCTACCCCGGATGAGCGGCGAGCGATCTTGAAGGGCATTCAGAACCGCCGGCCACTTTCTCGGATCCTCGCACCCTCGCAGCAGCCTGACCAATGAGTTGGCGAAGATCTCATCCCGATCCTCATTCCCCAAATACGCGAGCATTTCCGGAAGCTGCTTCCAATCATCTTGCCTTGCCGCGCTGATCCAGTGTCCCAGTTGCAGCACCGGAGCCTGGTAATCCCTTGTTCTCCACTCGCGCACAAGTTTGTCCGCCCACGCCGCGTCCTTGTCCGAGTGGCACAGGTTACAGGCATTGGGGGACCCGAATGCCATGCTCGCGGAGGGCATCGGGGGACGCATCGAGTGGTCGCTTCGCCGCATGCGGGCAAAGTCGGTGGATGGCATGTGGCAGGAAATGCACAGGTTACCGGGACTGTCGGCGGGATGATGGGTGTGCTCGGTGGCGTTCCTCACTCTCTCCTCATGGCAGGGGAGGCAGAGGTTGTTGCTCTCCGATCCCGTAAAACGCATGCGCCCGCTTGAGGTGTGGCAGTGCATGCAGCTCAGCTCCCCGGACTTAACGCAGGGGCTCATCAACCAAGAGGTTAGCGTGTAGTTCTCTCCCAGGTCGCGCCCATCCGGGTGAAAGTCGTCATCCTCCAGCGTGATCAGATCAAAGTGGTCAAAAAAAGGACTCCCGGGCGGGAACGAAGAGGACAAGGGGGCCATCTTGGCGTGGCACGGAGCGCACAGGGCGTTCATCTGCTCCACGGAGAACTTCCGGGTGCTGAGAATCCGAATGTCGCTGGGGGATTCCTCCTTGGGGAGCGACCGGAAGAGCTTCACATGCTCCACCGCGCTGCCGTGACAGGTCTCGCAGTTGATTCCCGGCTCGGTCCATTCGGTGTGGTAGGTGTCCGTCTCAAGATCGTAGTTGGTGGAGAGTTGACTCACATGGCAGCTGTGGCAGGAGGTGTTGAAAGTTAAGGCCGGGTCTCTCCAATCCAGCGGCTCATCGCGTTGATCTCCGAAGTGCCGGACCGCGCTTCCCGTGGTGTCGATCCATCGCTTGTGTCGGACATCGAAGGCGAGGGGAAGAACCTGGAGACGTCCCCGCTCCAGCGGGGTGAGAAAGTAGTAGACATTCTTGCCGCCCATGGCGTGAGCGATGGGGTATTTCTTTTCCCCACTGGGGTCTCTTTCGAGAACCCACCCCTCTCCCTTGTTAATCTCAACCAGGTAGCGCGCGCCAAGGATTTCGATCTCGCCGGTCGGCGGGGTGAGTTCCTTCGACGCGAGTTCATCGGTATAGGGCTGCATGGCGAGGCCATGATGCGAGGTGGCCCACTTCTGGTAGAACCCTTCATGACACTCGCGGCAGCTGGAGGAGCCGATGTAGGGGATCTGGCCGACTGGCGCCGCTTCGGTGGAATGGGGCCTTGCGGCCGTTTGGGGTCCGATGAACTGCGCGCCGACCACTCCAGCCGAGACCAGCACCGCCGCAAACACGGTGAAGCATGAGGTTTTCGCGATTGGCTCTGTCAATTCCGTCATTCACGCTGGAAATCAACCGCCCCTACACGTTGCGATTTCCCCAGACTCATGGGGTCTCGACCCCGGAGAACTCGTCGTCGATCGGAAGGATCGGCTCGCCATGTAGACCTTCCAGGACCACCTTGAATTGGTCTACCAGGAAGAGCGGCTTCACGCTTTCCTTGGCTAATGCATTGAGGCGCTCCTGGAACTCGGCAACTTTCTCCGGATGTTGCGCCGCGAGGTTGTTCTTCTCGCTCGGGTCTTGTTCGATGTTGTAGAGATCCACGCTCGACGGAAGTAAAGTGCGCCAGATCAACTTCCAATCCCCCTGGCGCAGAGCGGCTCGGAACGGCTCGACATTATAAACCACCTCGGTGCGCGGCGAAGGCTTGCCCTCCGCTATCGTGTTCCAGACGTTCAAACCGTCCAATGGTTTGCACTTGGAAGTGGAGGCCCCGGCGAGACCCGCAAACGTGGGATAGATGTCCACGGCGTGGATGAGCCCATCCACCACGCCGGCTTTGACGCGACCCGGCCAGTTGGCCAGCGCACAGACTCGCGCGCCCCCTTCATAGAGCGTGCCCTTGCCCTCGCGATACGGTCCGTTGTCGCAGGGAAGCTTCACCTTCGACATGTCGGCCATCACTCCGGCGAACATCGCGTTGCGGGTGCCGCCGTTGTCGCTGTGAAAAAGGATGAGCGTGTTCTCCCGCATTTTCCTCTTGTCGAGCGCGGCGATCACGCGTCCGATTTCGTCGTCGAGGCACGCGACCATGCCCGCGTAGGTTCGTCGCGTGGGATCCTCGATATCGGGGTATCGGTCGATGTATTCCTTTGGCGCCTGATAGGGCGTGTGTGGGGCATTAAAGGCGAGATAGAGGTAGAGCGGAGTCGAGGCATCGTGCTCTTCGATCAACCGCGCCGCGTCCTTCCCGATCAGAGTGGTCGTGTAGCCTTCCTCCCTCACCGGCTCATTGTCGCGGAACCAGTCCAGCACGCCCTCTTCATCGTGAGTGAAGTAGTCCAGCTCGCCGATCATCGCGCCGTATTGGTAATCAAACCCGCGCTGCCTCGGCCAATATTTCTTGTCGGCATGGCCGAGATGCCACTTGCCGATGATCGCGGTCTTGTAGCCCGCCTCCTTGAGGCACTGCGGCATGAGCCATTCGGTGGTGTCCAGGCCGTAAGCCGACACCGAGGGGATAACCGCGGTCTGCAGGCCGTAGCGGAAGGGATAACGCCCGGTCATGAGGGCCGCGCGCGTCGGCGTGCACATGGGTTGAACGTAGAACTGTCTGAAGGTGGCCCCACTGGCGGCCAACGAATCAAGGTTCGGGGTCTTGATGTCCGTGCAGCCGTTGAAACCGACATCCTTCCAGCCAAGATCGTCGGCCACGATGTGGACGATGTTGGGCTTGGCGGCCGGGGATCGGTTTTCCTGTCCGAATGTGGCCGAAACAAAGCCCAGCGCCGCTAGAAGGATCGCCAATGTCAAGGCTCTTGGAGAAGGTGGTTTCACGTCACAGTTTCCTTTCGATTTCCGCTGATTCAGATCGCGCCGGATGACCAAGAAGCCAACCTCCATCAAGCTGCGCCCACCACCCCCGCCGCCGGCCTTGACGTGAGGGCGTGATCCAAGGACAGGCTGTTGACCGGCGACCTGCCGCGCCGCCATCCCCCGACTCTCAAAACCGGAACGTCATCCCCGCCACCGGGCCATCCAGCTCCATGTTGATCTTCCGGGCGCCGGTGCTGGAGCCTTCCTCATAGGTGACATCCAGATGCCGGTACCCCAGGTTGAGCGAAACCCTGGGGGTGACCTGGTAGAGGAGATTTCCATACACCTCCCAGTTCTGCTCCGGGGAGTTTCGAACGCCGAAGCCTCCCACATTCCCGCCCAGGACCAGACTGACCCGGTCGCAAACTTCCACCTGGGTTTCGGCGCCGATCCACGGCTCGATGAAGTTCTCGTTGCCGTCAAACCCGATCTCCCTCCGGGGACCGCTCAGGACCCCGCTCCCATCCAGGTACATGTAACGCCCGCCGGCCTGGAGGTCCAATCGGTATTCCCTTCCCGTAAAGGGGGTCAGGCCCTCGCAGATGGTGTAGCCGCCGCCAAAGCGGACCACCAGTTGCTCCAGTTCCATGTCCAGGTCGATATTCGCGCGGGGAAGCGGATTGCGCGCCGCAAGGTCGCCAAGCGTGAGGTTCTCGAATTTCAGGTAAATCATGTCCACATCGAACGAGACTCTTCCTTTTCTTGCCCTCATGTCCACCATCGCCATGAACTCGGCTTCATCCAGGAGGTCGAAAACCTTGGCGTTGGAGAGATCGTAATCAGACCCTCGGCCGTTCTTCTCGGCGAACCCTTCCATGCCCGGAAGCCAAGCGTACGGGGTTAACTCAAATTGCCAACCTGACGAGGGAGCTGGAGAGCTCGTAGACCCGTCTGGCTCGGCACGGACTGAACTTCCCCCCACAATCGCCGTTACGCAAATGGCAAGAAGACCCCACCGGGACCCACACTGGACACGCATTTAGGACCCCCACCTAAAAAATAGCGGGCCCCCTCCGACGGGTCCCGCAATCGACAAAGCGGGGGATCATCCATCCCCCTGAGGGTCTATTCAAGCCCCAGGATCGATCAGCCGACTGCGACCATTCTCGGGCAAGCGCTGTCCAACCGGGCGAGTCAGTCTTTGAGTTCTTTTCGGGCGAACCCTGCTATCTGTTTGGCTCCATCACCACCACCCGGTTCGAGCCCACAATCGGCGCCGAGGCCATCTCTCGGGTGACTCTCCAGCCATGGGCCAGGGCAGTGCGCGCGGTTTCACGCGAATCAATGTAGTACCACGCAAGTGGCCTGCCAAAGAGCCGCGACTTGAGGCGTTTTGTCATCCCCTCGTAGCTGTGTTTTGATTTGAAGGTCAAGACCACGCCTCGCGAGGCCACTCGAAACATCTCGGCAAGGATCGCCGCGCGAAGGGGGGCGCTCGGAAGGTGGTGGAAGAAACGCGCGCAGAAAACAACGTCAAAGGCATTGTCTCGAAAGGGGAGCTTTTCGGCATCGAGGCGGAAGAAACCGAGCGCCTGGGAGGACGCGCCGGGGAGGGACTTGGCGGAGAGCAGCATCGGGAGCGAAATGTCCGCGGCGAGCACGCGCGGGGTGACCGCAAGCAAGCCGGGAAGATGCCGCCCGTTCCCGCAAGCCAGATCGAGGACATACCCCTCCCCAACCAGAGTTTTCACCTGGTCGAATGCCCACTGGGTGAGCCGTTCTCCCCTCCTCCCCAGGAAGGAGCGCCTTCGAGTGGCCGCGATCTCTGACTGGAACCTCCGCTTTCCAAGGTACACTCCGTCCTTGGTGAGAAATGGTTGCTTGCCATCGGGTTTCCCATACGGGGGAGATTCCTCGGACTGCTCCATGGTTCATTCCTTTCCGGACAAGGGCGCGAGGGGTTCGAGCCACCCGCGCCAACGGAATAGCGCGAGCAACCCGATTCCGACCGCCGCCATCAGCCCCAGCGCGAAGGGATATCCCCAATGCCAGAGCAGTTCCGGCATGTTCCAAGGGGATTTCGCCGGGTCGAAGTTCATTCCATAGATCCCCGCCACCAGGGACATCGGCATGAAGACCGTGGTGATGATGGCAAGGACCTTCATGATCTCGTTCATCTTGTTGCTTGAGGCGGTGAGATAGGCATCCATCAGGTCGGAGCCGACCTCTCGATCGGTTTCGAGGAGGTCAATGATCTGGACCACGTGGTCGTAACAATCCTTGAGGTACAGTCGGGTGTCGGGAGTGATCAGCGGAATGGGATCTCGAAGCAGGTCATTGGTCATCTCACGAAGCGGCCACACCACTCTCCGGAGGTTCAGGAGATCCCGCTTGATCCGGTGAATTTCGGTGACCGCCTTTCGAGTAGGCCTTGCCAGGACCTCATCCTCCAAGGCCTCCAGACGCTCTCCAAACGCTTCCAGCGGTCGATAGTAACCATCCACGATGGCGTCCAGGAGGCAGTAGGCCAGATAGTCCGCGCCCTGGTTTCTGACTCTTCCCCGCCCCTGACGAATCCGCTCGCGGATCACCTCGAGGCCATCACGGTCCCCTTCCTGAAAGGACAGGACAAAATCCTCCCCCAGGAAAAAGCTCACCTGCTCGCTCTCGAGCTCCTCGCCCAGGAAAGCCACTCGCGCCACCAGGAAGAGGCGGTTTTCGTAATAGTCCGCCTTCGCGCGTTGGTGAACGTTGACCACATCCTCCAGCGCCAACGGGTGGAGGTCGAGCAGGTCGGCGATGGCCCTAAGGGTGGCCACATCTCCGAGTCCCTGAACGCTGATCCAGGTCACCGGATGCTTTCCGCGGATCGCCTTGATTTCATGGATGCTCCCCAGCTCCGCTTCCTCGACAGTCGATGGACCATACGCCAAAGTCCGAATCCTCGGTCGAGGGGCCTCTGGGTCCACAGCGAGCGTGCCGGGAGGCGCGCCAGGGGGAGAGTGACGGAAGGTGCGCCCCTTGTGAGTTCTTCTCTTTGCTCTGGATGCCATTAGAATACCGGGTGCGGAATACACTGGAATCAGTGTCCCGCGCGCGAGCAGGATCGTCAATGGACAAGCGGGAGCAGTGGAACTAAAAAAGGGTTGACAGAGGGGAATTCTCTTTGTTAAGTACAGGCCGTCGGGTCCCTAGCTCAGCGGTTAGAGCAGTCGACTCATAATCGATTGGTCCAGGGTTCGAATCCCTGGGGACCCAGGGCCTGTTTCATTGAAGAAGAATGAGGGGGAGGTCCCGGCGCGCAGAGCGCGCGTGGGAGTTGAGGGAATGACCGGCAGAGGGGAGAAATTCGAGCGTCTTTGCAGCATCATGCACCGCCTGCGCGCCCCTGGCGGCTGCCCGTGGGATCGTGAACAAACCCACTCCTCCTTGGTGAAGTATCTCATCGAAGAAACTTACGAACTCGCGGAAGCGGTCGAGGATGGCGATGAGGCCGAGCTTGTGAAGGAGCTTGGCGATGTTCTGCTGCAAGTGGTGTTCCACGCTGAAATCGCCGCGGAGACGGGCCGGTTCACGATTGAGGATGTGGTCGAGTCCATTTGCGAGAAGATGGTGAAGCGCCATCCGCACGTGTTCGCCGAGGCCAAAGCCGAGGACAGCGAGGCGGTCTTGCGGCAATGGGAGAAACTCAAGCACCAGGAGCGCGGGGACGGCGCGTCCCTTTTGGAGGGCATCCCCCGACAGTTGCCCGCGCTACAGAAGGCGTCGCGCCTCCAGGGGAGGGCCTCCAAGGTGGGCTTCGACTGGGAAAATATCGCTCAAGTCGAGGACAAGGTGCGCGAAGAATTTCGGGAGCTTGAACACGCCAAGTCCGAAGGCTCACAGCGCGTTCATGAGGAGTTCGGCGACCTGCTTTTCGCGTTGGTCAATTGGGCCAGGTTCCTCGGCGTGGATCCCGAAAAGGCGCTGCAGGACTGCAACCGGAAGTTTGTTCGCCGGTTCCAACACATTGAAACTTCGCTTCAGGCCAAAGGCTCAAGCGTTCATGAGGCGGACTTGGCCGAGATGGACGCGCTCTGGGAAGAAGCTAAGACTGGATTCCAAGGGAGGTAATCGACATGGTTCCGGCCAAGGACTTTGACGAGTATTACGACGACGAGGAAGAGGAGCTCGAGGACGAGTACGAGGAGGAGGAGGAAGAAGAAGAAGACGACGAGGAGGAAGAGGACGACGAGGATGTCGATCTCACCGCCCTTGAAATCGAACCCAACGATGAAGTGATCGAAGAGTTCGACGAAGAAGATCTGCTCGCTGAGGAAGAAGAAGAGGAGGTCGATGAGGAGGAGGGGTATGACTTCGACGAGGACGAGGAGGAGCTGGAGGAGGAGGAGGAAGGCCCGATTCGTCCGTACGGCGAGTTCTCCAATTTCGACGAGGATGAGCTCGACCCGGATTACTCCCGTCGCGAGAATATCGAGGACTTCTTCAACGACATTGATCACGAATGAACATGCCCGGCCATGACTCGCACAAGGCGCGTCCTCTTGTTGGTGGGGGCGCCGGCCGACGAGCCCGCGTCTTTCTATTCACGGTTCTTATCCTGGCGGACGGTGGCGCCGGAGCCGCGGCCTCCGAGATGGAGCCGGGAATCCCGATCCTGATCGACACCGCCTTCGAGCGCGGTTTGTCCGACATCCTCACAATCGTCCATGCCGCGAGGACCCCGGGTATCGGACTGGTCGGTGTGCTGATCTCCTCGGACAGCCCTCGCGCCGACGCCAGGACCGCCGCCAAGATTCTCAAGTTGGCGGGACGTCCCGATGTTCCCGTTCTCCCGGGGGTCCCGAGCGCGGCCAAGTCCGCAATTCCACGCCAGTGGGCGGCGGACACCAAGTGGACCGCCTCCACGCCGCTCTCGGTGACCGAGTTCCTGATCGATCAGTCGCACCTTTACTACTCCAGTTTGTTTTATCTCGCGAGCGGGCCCTTGACGAACCTGGCGGAGACAATCCGCGAGGACCCCGGGTTCCCAATGCGGCTTGCACAGCTCTATCTGGTGGCCGAACCGCCCGGGGTGGACGCCGTCGGGGGCTGGACGCACGACCCCGGCGCGGCCCACGCGGTGCTTTCCTCTACAATCCCAATCACGATCCTCGACTCCCGAGTCCGAGAGGATTCCCTCCTCACACGGATGAGGGTGCTACGGATTGCCTCTGCTCGAACATTGCTATCGGATTCCCTCACCCGATTGATCGCCCTCCTCACGGAGGCGCCGGGTCCGGTCTCTGATCCGCTCCCTGCAACCAGCTATTTGCCGGTCGGCGGGGCCAGCCTGGGAAGACCCAAGTCGGCCCATGTGCGGATCGCGGATGGGAGGATCACTGAGGCCACCGAGGCCGACGCGCGCCCGGTTGCCTGGGCCGCGGAGTCATCGCCTTCCGCGGGCTTGAAGGAAGCCATCAGGAGGGTCTGCGATGGGCGAGGCGAGCTGACCATGACCCTGACCCGCTTTGTCACCGACATCGCCAACTTCGAGGATGCCGCGCGGGTGGAGATCGAGCGACGTCTCGAGGCTGGCATGCCCGTCGTCGCGGCGCCGGAAGGGATGGAAACCGAGAACGCTTTCCGCTTCCAGCTCCTGGCGTTCATGGGGGGGTATCTCCAGATGCTCTCCAAACTCACAGACCCGCTGGCCGCGCCTTGGCTCGAACGTTTCAAGAACGCGTTCGCGCACGAGGCCGGACTCGGACTTCGCTTGCCGGATTTGATCTATGTTCGCTGGCGACTGGAAATCACGCCCGGTCAGGCCAACCCGGTTCGCTTTGGCCTCTCGAATCGCGGGAGCCAATTGGTGTCGGAGCTCAGGGGAAGGCTCCACTTGGGGGACTGGAGCGCCGAGGATCAGATACGCGCGAGCAGCTCCGAGGCACGGTTTGAATTCGAGACTCCAGCCTTCCCAACCGACCAGCCCCTGCCGACCACGGCCGAGTTTTCTGTTTCCTTCCGCTGTCTCGATCTTCCGTTCGCTTTTTCGGCGAGCGTTCCGGTTGCCCCGAGTCCACGGGCCGAGGTTTCCAGGATCCGTCAGACCACGGAGGGGATCGAGATACGCGCGACGACGCGCTGGACTTCCCCTCACCTTTCCGCAAAGACCCTCCTCTCCGCGACCTTGCCGGGGTGCGCGGATTGCCCATCCGCCTCGGCGACAATTGAGGCGGAAACCGGTGAGACCGTGGTTGCCCTGGAGGCCCTTCGAGAAGGACCGGCTGAAAGCGGGTTGGTGAAGGTCAACCTCGCTGAACACACCGGAGGAGCGAGGGTCTCGGAGGCTTTCGCGCTTCTCCCGGGACGCGGTGATCCGTTGCTCCTGGATGGGAGCGCCTCATTAGGGAGCGGGACCTTCGCGGTGAGGCGCGAGGAGACCTGGGGTTGGAGCACGGATTTCCTCGGCGGTTGTGGGAGCCTGGATTACCGGGTGGCGCCCTCGGGGTTCCCGATTTCGGCCTCTCAGCCCGTGTGGCTGGAAGTCGATTATTTCAGCGAGGGGGATGAGACCGACACCTTTCGAATCGAAGCCGCAACCGAATCCCTCGAGTTTCAGCCGGTGACAGCCTGGATGATCAAACCTGAAGAGCGCGGCTGGCGGACCGACCGATTCCGCGCCTCCCCCATGACTGAGCCGCTCTTCCAACAAGGCCGCGTTCGATGGCTTCGCGTTCGGGCGGGAGAGGATGGGGATGAGATAATCCGCTCGCTCCGAGCGCTCAATCATCCGTCAACCCCAGGCGCGCGCGAGCACCCCTGATTGTGCCCTCCCCTCCCCCGCTGTAACATGCCGGCGCGTATGGATTACCGGTTGAAGGAACTGCCCCGCAAGGACTGGCTCTTGGTCCTTTGGGATTACCATCACGGCCACCTGCCGCCGGAAAAGCATCAGGCGGTGGAAGAACTTACTCGGAGCGATTTGGACGCCCGCACGGATTCCGAGCGAGTGCTTGAAATCATCAACGAGCTGCGCCAGATCGGTCGCTGGGACCCATCTCCCGAATTTCAACTCGAGGCCCTGGATCGCCTGATCCGCGCCGGAGAGCCTTCGCGCCTTCCCAAGATCCTGGTGGCTGCCGTGGCGTTGGTGATCCTCCTTGTGGCGCTCTACTTCTTGTTTCGAGGAGAGGAAGTCGAATCGAAGCTGGTCCCGCTCACGCCCTCGCCCGAAACGATCTCCCTCTTCTCCCCTCCGGCGGACACCTCAATCCACCTCCGTCGTCCGGAACGCGCCGAGCCGGCGCTCCCACGCTGGGTCGAATCCACGACGCTGGAACTGCGCGACCCCGTGGCGAATATCGAAACGGAAGTGGACAACCGCTTTCCGGGAGTTCTGAATCCCTCCCCTTGACCCGCGATGACAGTCTCCCCCGCCGACCTCCCACCCTCCCCTTCTTCCCAAACCACCATTTCCGTTCGTGGCCTGACCCGCCGCTTCGGCAAGTTCACCGCGGTCGATTCGGTCAGCTTCGACATCGAGCAGGGGGCCATCTTCGGTTTTCTCGGTCCGAACGGCTCAGGCAAGTCCACGGTGATCCGGATGCTTTGCGGGCTTTTGGAGCCGACCGCCGGAAACGCGGTGCTCGATGGAATCGATGTCACCCGCCGACCGGAGGCGATCAAGGAGCGGATCGGCTATACCTCGCAAAGGTTCAGCCTATACGAGGACCTGACGGTGGATGAAAATATCCGTTTCTTCGGGCGGATCTATGGCCTTTCGGGGACGCGTTTGAAGAATCGCCGCGAGGCGGTCCTTGCCCTACTCGGGTTGGGACCCTACACCCCGCGTCTCGCGGGTAAACTCTCGGGCGGATGGAAACAGCGTCTCGCCGTGGCCTGCGCGCTCCTGCATGAACCCAGAATCCTGTTTCTCGATGAGCCCACCGCCGGAATCGATCCGGTCGCTCGCCGTGACTTGTGGGACCTGCTGTTCCTGCTCTCGGGCCAGGGGACAACTCTGTTTGTCACGACCCACTATATGGACGAAGCTGAGCGCTGCACCAAGGTGGGGTACATTCACCATTCCAAGCTGATGGTCTGTGGGGAACCCGAAACATTGAAGGCGATGGAGGAGGTCACGCCCAAGGGCATGGTTCGGATGGAGATCGAGTGCACGCACCCCACGGCCATGCTCGAAAGACTACGCGCCCTCGAAGGGGTTGAGGACGCCACCCTTTTCGGACAGGCAATCCACCTGCTCGCCGATTCCGCGCTCGCCCCCGAGACGATTCGCCGGTCAATCGAAAGCGGCGGGTCCGAATGTAAGGCGATCCGGCCCATCGAACCCTCGTTGGAGGATGTTTTCGTGATGCTGACCCGGAGGAACAGCGAAGGATGAACAAGGGAAGCCGGGGAAGCCCCCCATGATCCTGCGAGGGCTCTCCGCGATCATGTACAAGGAGACGGTTCAGATCCGCCGGGACCCGAGCACCCGCTTTGTGTTCCTGATTCCGGTGATTCAGACCATCATCTTCGGCTACGCGATCGACATGGACATCCAACACATCCGGACCATCGTGCATGACATGGATCGAAGCGCGGAGAGCCGTCGCCTGGTGGAAAGCCTGGCGAACACACAGACGTTCGACGTGGTGGAGGAGGTCCACGGCGACCTGGAGGTTCACCGGCGGATTGTCGCCGGAACCGCGCGCGTGGGGGTGATTGTCCCCCCGGACTTCAGCGCCAAGATCCTGCGGGGAGAAAAGGCCACGGTCCAGGTGTTGGTGGATGGCTCGGACAGCTCGGTCGCCACCAACGCGGTCCAGACCGCGCTCGGGGTGGGTTACCTCCAGGCCCTGCAGCGAGCCGGGGTGACTCCGGAGACCGCCTCAATCGAGGTTCGCCCGCGCGTGCTCTTCAATCCCGACTTGGAGAGCTCCCACTTTTATGTGCCCGGCTTGATCGGAATCATCCTTCAAGTGGTCACCGTGTTCCTGACCGCCTTCGCGATTGTCCGGGAACGCGAGCGCGGGACCCTTGAGCAGCTGGTCGTGACCCCGGTTTCAAAGGGCGCGCTCATCCTAGGGAAGCTGGTCCCCTACTGCGTGATCGGGATGGTGCAGACCCTGTTTGTCTTGCTGCTCATGCGCTGGGTCTTCGGGGTTCCGGTCGAGGGGGATGTGTTCCTGCTGCTGTCCCTCTCCGCGCTGTTCTTGCTCCCCGCGCTGGCGATGGGGATCCTGGTTTCGACCGTGTCGAGCAACCAGGCCCAGGCCATGCAGATGGGAATGCTGATCATGCTTCCCTCGATCCTGCTGTCGGGATTCGCCTTTCCACGCGAGACCATGCCGGGTCCGATCTATCTCTTGACATTCCTCATCCCGGTCACCTACTACGTGCAAATCCTTCGTGGCATCATACTCCGCGGAGCGGGCTTCTGGGCGCTCTGGCCGCAGACACTCATCCTTGCCGTGTTCGCGGTGGTGCTGGTGGTCGCCAGCTCTCTCAGATTCCAGAAACGGATCGGGTGATCGAGTCACACATGACGACTGTAAGAAGGAAACGATCGACATTGAGGGAGGTCGCCGAATATGCCGGGGTCTCCACCGCGACAGTCTCGCTCGTGGTGAACGGCAAGGCGGGGGACGCCGGAATCACCGAGGCCACCCAGCAGGCGGTCTACAACGCCATCGAGAAGCTGCAGTACACCCCTAACAGAATGGCCAGCGCCGTGGTCACCGGAAGGAGCCGAATGGTCGGGGTGGTCTCGGCGCTTTCCCGCGAGCTCTTCGACACCCAGTTCGGCTCTCGAGTGCTGAGCGGATTTGTGCGCGGCGCTCGCGAGCGCGGCTACCACTTCGTGTTCCTGGAAGATATCACCCGCAACAGCGAGGACCACGTTCGCGTGCTCCAGGACGCGCGAGAGATGTGCTTGGAGGGGCTGATTCTCCTGATCGATGTGGGACGGGACGAGAAGGTGTTTGACGTGGGCAAATGGTTGTCCACCTCGATCCCGGTGGTATCGGTCCAGTTCACCTTCGATCCTGAAGGGGCCCCGGGCTTCCGGGTGAACCACCAGAACGCCGTGGAGGAGTGTATCGATCACTTTGTCCGTCGGGGGCATGAGCAAATCGGTTTCGGCGCGCGGCACATCGACTTGCGCTCCAGATCCACCGTCGCGGTCATCGAGCGCGCCCTGGCTCGACGAGGTCTATCGTTCGATCCGGGGTGCGTGTTCGAGGTTCCGCGCTGGGATCGGATCGGCTCCTTCGTGGACGCGTATTTGAAGAAGCGACCGAGCGCGATGATCATCCTGTATGATGGGGAGGCGGTTCGCGCGGTCACCGCGCTGCGCGAGGCGGGGATTCAGGTTCCGCGCGATTTGTCCGTGATCGGGTACGGCGACTCCCCTCTGTGCACCGATTTCGCCCCCGCTCTTTCAACCTATCGTCCCCCGCTGGAGGAGATCGGTCGGGACGCGATCCAGTACCTGATACGCTGTGTCGAAGACGGGACCGCGCCGCGTCGAGACGAGGTTCGGGACATGACAGGGCAATTGGTCCTGCGTCAGTCTACCGGCTCCGCCCCGGGACATTAAGCGTTTCAAGCGCCTGAAAATATCGACCGCGCGCGCTTCCCTCAAGCGCCGGGGTGTCCTATCATCAACTTGGCCGGTTGAGTTCACCAACCTTCGATTCCAAAACGAATTCGCCGTACTTTTCTCGGCCGCCCCCATAGAAAACCGGAGGAGGAGCTGTCTTGTCCCTGTCCCTCGCCTCGATCGTGACCGAAACCGCCCGACGGCTCCCGGATCAGACCGCGCTGATCATGGATGAGACCCGCTACACCTACAGGCAGCTGCGTGAACTGATGCTCTCCACGGCCGCGTATCTCCAAGGGCTCGGAGTGGATCGCGGAACCCGGCTGGCCCTCATGTGCCCCAACCGTCCGGAATTCACCATCTCCTATTACGGGGCGCTCGCCGCGGGAGCGACCGTGGTGACGCTCAATAACCTCTTGGTCGCGGATGAGATTGTCTACCAAGTGGAGAACTCCGATTCCGTGGGCGTGATCTGCGATTTGGACTCTTACCCCCAGGTTCGGGACGCGGTTCAGCGAACCGGATGCTGCAAGTGGATCCTGATCGCCGCTCTGGATTGCGAAGAGGCGCGGCGCGCCGATCCCTCCAGACCCAGTCTTGGTGAGGCTATTCGCGCGAACGCCCCACTGGAATCGTATGTGCAGACTCGCCCGGATGACACCGCCGTGGTGATGTACACCTCCGGCACCACGGGACGCCCCAAGGGGGCCGAACTCACCCATTTCAACCTTTGGGAGAACGCCAGGATTGTCTCGGAGCGCACCTTCGGGGAAAGGGAGGATGAAATCCTGCCGCTTGGACCGGGACATGTCGCGGTGGCGGTCCTGCCCCTTTTCCACTCCTTCGGCCAGACCTGTGTGCAGAACGCCCTCTTGTTTAACGGCGGCGCGATCACTTACCTGCCCCGCTTTGACGCCATCAAGCTCGCCGACATCATTGAGCGCGACAAAGTCACGATCCTGGACGCGGTCCCGACCATCTATAACGCCCTGATCAGTTCGGAGGAAATTCCGCCTGAAAAGCTCCGCACGCTCTCCTTCGGCATCAGCGGTGGCGCCGCCCTTCCCATCGAGGTCCGCAAGGCTTTCGAGGAGCGTTACCGGATGCCGATTCTTGAAGGCTATGGCCTCACCGAGACCTCGCCGGTTGCTTGCGCCCAGGCCCGGTGGAGGCCGATCAAGACAGGCAGCATCGGTCAACCGGTCCCCGGAGTGGAGATGAGGATCTTCGACGACAACGACCGTGAGCTGCCTCCCGGCGTTGAGGGCGAGGTGGTGATCCGCGGCCGCAACATCATGAAGGGGTACCTGAACTACCCCGAGGCCACCGAGCAGGTCATGCGCTCCGGGTGGTTCCATTCCGGAGACATCGGGAAGACGGACGAGGATGGCGACTTCTACATTGTGGACCGGAAGAAAGACATGATTATCCGCGGCGGCTTTAACGTTTATCCACGCGAGGTCGAGGAGGTCCTTTACGCCCACCCGGATGTTGTCGAGGCAAGTGTCATCGGCGTACCGGACAGTCATTATGGCGAGGAGGTCAAAGCGGTGGTCGCCCTCCGAGACGGGGCCTCGCTGACGGAAGCGGAGCTTGTGGCGTACTGCAAGCAGCACGTGGCGGCATACAAGTATCCGCGGAAGATCGAGTTTGTGGCCGAATTGCCCAAAGGTCCGACGGGGAAGATATTGAAGCGGGAGATTCGACGGCTTTTTGCCGCCGGATAGTAGGAATGCGGAATAATGATGGAAATGTCATATCCTAATAACAGTTCCACTCGCTCCCGGCATTGAGCGGAGCCTCCCCCAATGATCGGGAAATATGGACGTGGGGCATACCACTTTCCTGTTATCAAGCGGGTAATTTAAATGATGGCAATCCGGAATAATCGATCTCCTAAGCAATCTAACAATTAATTCTTCTAATCCAGTTGACCCTACCGGATCGAAGCGTGTATGTTTCGCCCCGGATGCCGCCCTCCACACTGGATTCTTTTTGTTCAGGCCCGAAGGCATGTGGAGGCCTCTCGTCGGTGGGCGCCTCGTATACTTCAGGCCTCTTGCCTCCTCGGATTCGCTCAATCGAGTAGAGCCGGTCGGTATCCAACCGCAAATGACAGGGTTCGGGCCGAAGCCTTTCGGGTCCGAATGAAAGGAGTCTGCTTTCATGAGCAAAGCGCTTCGCTTTCTCGCGTCGATGGGAGTCGTGTCGCTGTTGTCCGGACAAGCGTCCGCGCAGTGGGTCTCCCAAGACATCCACCTCCGGGCGGGATGGAACTCGGTGTATCTCGAGGTGGACCCATACCCAAGCCGATGTGACCTGCTCCTCGCGGGTCAGCCGATTCGGAGCGTCTGGACCTGGGACCCCAACCTTTCCCCCGTCCAATTCATCCAGAACCCGAGCGAACTCATCCCCGAGACACCCGCGTTTCGAGTCTTCTATCCGCCCGGGCAGCCGAGATCATTTCTCACCAACCTCTTCACCCTCAACGCGGGCAAAGCCTATCTGATCGAAGCCTCCGCCGAGACCGATTTGACTCTCACCGGACGCGCGCTTCTGACCGAACAAAGCTGGCTCCCGAACTCCTATAACCTTGTCGGCTTTTATGTGGACCCCAACTCCCCCGCCACGCTCGGCGCATGGTTCGCGGGGTCCCCCGCCCACACTCCCCTCGATGTCTGGCGTCTCAACGACTCGGGGGTCTGGGAGCAGGTTGGAAACCCAAATGTTGCTCCGATTCAATCCGGGGTGGCTTATTGGGTCTACTCCAACGGCTCCTCGACCTTCCAAGGCCCCGTGCGGATTCAAATACCGACCGGGTTTGTCCTCGACTTCCCAAGGCTGCTCACCTCGCAAAGCCTGACCCTGGACGACCTACGAGTGGGGGCGCGCCAAGTGACTGTCGGGATCATCCCATCCGAGCCTGCGCCCACCGTGGTCCCAGAGGACCCCTCCTCGGAGGTATTCCAGCTGGCGGGAGATGTTCCGCTTTCCTACCGGTCCCTGATTCAGGGGGGAACCGGGTATTTCAATTATGTTCCTCTTCCAGCCATGGTTGATTTCGCCGCGGGGCAAACCGCCGCGCGGGATTTGGAGCTTGCCGTGGACCGTATGCAGATGGTCCCGGCTCCGCCCGAAGCGGTCCACCAGAGTCTCCTGGTGGTCACGAACGGAGCGGGGTTCCGACGGTATGTGGGGGTTCTCGCCGAAGGCCCGAACAACCCGGGGAAATACAATCGGAACAAAGGGGGAGCGCCGGCTTCACCGCAAGCGGGCCTGTGGGTCGGAGCGGTCGAACTCAGCAAGGTGAGCGAACCGAACATCAGCCCCGTGGTTTTGACCGAAACCCCCTCGCATTTCAATTTTCGGTTCCTGTGCCATGTGGACAGGGACGGAGTGGTTCGCCTCCTCAACTCCGTGAACCTCTATTGGCGGGAAGGAACCACAACCACGGATCCGGTGTCCGGGCAGACCACGATCGTCGAACCGGGAAGATACATCCTGGTGACCCCCACGGCCCCGCAGGCGCTTCTGAACGAGATCGGAAACACGATCAAACCGGGCGCCTTGCGCGACGGGCGTCCTTTTTCCAGCCGGGTCACCTCGCTCATGTATCCGCTCCATGACGCCAACGGCAATCCCGAGACCCCCCAGATGACCCTCAACGGAACCTTCGGGACTCCGGGGAGCACCTTGAGCATCACCATGGTCGAGGAGAACACTGATCCGGTGAACCCATTCCACCATCAGTACCACCCGGAACACCGTTATCCCGAACCCGGAGAGACCGTGTATCCGTCTTCCGATTTCACCATCGCGCGCGAGGTGACCCTCACTTTCCTCGCCGCCGACCCAGCAGGCGGACAAACCGCCGGGCTGGGGGATAGCGAGGTTGTCGGGACCTACCGCGAAGTCCTCACCGGTCTAAGGAGAGTCGGCGGTTCGGTTCCCCCAGTGGTGACTGAGGGGGCGTTTCGGCTGTCGCGCGCCTCCACAGTTGACCAGCTCAACGATGGAATGTGAAACAAGGACTTAAGGACATCACTCGATGACACGCACGCCGCCCCGCGAGGCGCTGAGAATTCCAGGCTCGGAAGTCACCGAAAGGGAGAATATGATGCACACAATCCGACCGACAGGGAAACTGATCCTTCTGCTGATCGGAACAGCGCTATTGGCCTCGCAGGCGCGGAGCGCGACAGTCTTCGTGAACGGATCGCTCGCCACCGGCGCCAACAACGGGGCGAGCTGGGCCGACGCATATCGGGGATCGACGGCTCTCTCCGACGCGCTTAACGCCACCGGATCCGGGAACGAGATCTGGGTCGCGCAAGGAACATACATTCCAACTCGTGATCGATTCGGAAACTCGACCAACGGAAATGAGGCCACCTTCATCCTCAAGGGACCGAACTTCATGCTCCTCGGGGGGTTTGTTGGGAACGAAACGAATCGCAATGACCGGAACCCCGAGGCGAATCCCACGATTCTGAGCGGCAACAGCCAGAAATGGCACGTGGTCTCTCCGCACCAAGACAACGGGGTCACCCTCAGCACGGTCCTTGACGGCTTCATCATCACGGGCGGCGACGCCGATGGGGACAGCGCGAACGATGAGGATCGCGGCGCGGGCCTCAAGACCTCCAGCGCCAATCTGACCATCTCCAACTGCACCTTCCTTGCAAACCGCTCGATCAGCGATGGCGCGGGAGCCTGGGTCGGCGCGAGCATCCTGGTAAATTGTAAGTTCCTCGGAAATTTTATCGACACCTCCGGCGCAGCCGGGGCGGGTTTGTTCGCGGGAGCCGGCCCGACCGTGGTCAACTGCCTTTTCAGTGGGAACCGGATTCGAGAGGACGGGAATGGCGCGGGGTTGAGCGCCACCGACCCGACCGTGATCAACTGTGCGTTCAGCAACAACCTCTCCAGTTCCGACCTTCCTGCTCTTGGCAATGGCGGCGGCATCTATCTCGCGGGGGGGACGGCGGCCCCGATCCGCAACTGCATTCTTTGGGGAAACAGCGCTGGAACCAACGCCCAGATTGGCGGTTCGCTTGGGGCGGCCCAAGTCTCCCACTCGATCGTTCAAGGGGGGTTCGCGGGAACCGGAAACCTCAATGCGGACCCGCAATTCGTCGATCCCGACGGCGCGGACAACACCTCGGGGACTGGCGATGACGATCTCCACCTGAATCTCGGATCCCCCGCCATCGACGCCGGGTCAAATGGGCACTTGCCCGCCGATAGCGCCGATTTGGACCGTGATGGGAATACCGCGGAGACCCTCCCCATCGACCTCTTCGGCAATCCACGCGTGACCTATGAAAGCTGCGGAATCGTGGACATGGGGGTTCATGAGGCGGTTCGCGCCACGCCCGGCCCGATCTTTTACGTGGACAAAAGCGCCGCCGGCGCCAACACGGGCGAGACATGGGCGAACGCCTTCACCGACCTGAACACCGCCCTATGCGCCGCTCAGAACAGCGTGGCTCCCAATCCGGAGATTTGGGTCGCCAACGGCGCATACGCTCCGGACCGTGGAACAGGAGACCGCAACGCCGCCTTTGTCCTCGCAAGCGGAGTCGCGGTCTATGGCGGGTTCCAGGGCAACGACCGCCCCGGAGGACCCGAAACCAGCCGGGACCAGAGGAACACCGATCCCACTTCCAACGGGACTGTCCTCTCGGGCGAAATCGGAGTCATCGGCGATTTCAACGACAACAGCCGCACCATCGTGATTGCGAGCAATGTGGACGCCACGGCAATTCTCGACGGTTTTAAGATTTCCCTTGGTTTCGCCGAGGTGGCGGGAACCGTGGGGTTTCCTGATCGCAATGGGGCGGGTCTGTTTGCCAGTCAAGGCTCGCCCACGATTCGGAATTGCTGGTTTGACTCGAATGTGGCGCAGCAAGGGGGCGGAGGGGCTTTCTTTTCATACGGCTTCCCCACCATCGAGGACTGCCTTTTCACTGAGAATGTCGGAATCGGCGGGCGCGGGGGCGGCATCGCCTTCAATTCCCCGCCAGGGATTCTTACCGGGAATCTGAGGCTTGTTCGGTGCCGCTTCGTGGACAACCTTGCCGATTTTGACGGTGGCGGCGTCTCCATCTTCGGGCAGACCGCGCAAGTCATCAGCTGCGAGTTTTTTGAGAACGATTGCTTCGAGCGCGGGGGTGGCATCGGCTGCCTGATCACCTCGGACCTGCTTGTGGCGAACTCCGTGTTCAGCGGGAATCATGCTCCTGTCACGGGTGGCGGCCTTTGGATGCAGGCGGGCCCGGTCAAACTGGTCAACAACACCTTCAGCCGGAACAGCACAAACCTCAACTTCGGCGGCGGCGGAGTCTTCCAGGACAGCGGCTCGATTTCCATCAGCAACTGCATCTTCTGGCAGAACAGCGATTCGAGCGGAGTCGATGAAGGCTCGCAATTCGCGCGCGCGGCGGGGACTTCCACACAACCCTTCGACCACAACCTGGTGGACGGACTGACCGGCGGGGGCCTGTTCAGCGGCCCGGGAAATGTGAGCGGGAATCCGCTGTTCGTGGACGAAGAGGGTCCCGACAACATGCCGGGAACGGCCGACGACAACCTGCGTTTGATCCATTGCTCCCCGGCTTTGGGCGCCGGCTCCTCCGCCGCTCTCCCGGCGGATGTCGCCGACCTGGACGCGGACGCCGATGTGGGGGAGCCAACCCCGCTCGACGCGGATGGCAATCCGCGCATCAGCCCCGCCGCCATCGGCTTGGTCGACATCGGAGCTTATGAGCTCCAAGTAGTGGTCCCCGGTCCGATTGTCTACGTGGATGTCAACGCGGCGGGGGCTAACGACGGATCGAGCTGGGCCGACGCCTTCACAAGCCTTAAGTCCGCCCTCTGCACCGCCGAGGTTTTCTCCGCGACAGTGGAGGAAATCTGGGTCGCGGCGGGAACCTATCGCCCCGACTTGGGCTTGGTAGACCCATCGAGGAGCTTTGACTTGGTCGAGGGGGTCGGGGTCTATGGCGGGTTCGCGGGAACCGAGACACAGCGCGAGGAACGCAACCCAGTGGCCAATGTCACGATCCTCTCCGGAGACTTGTTGGGTGACGACAACCCGTCCGGCGGCCAGTTCGACCCGACTTTCATTGAGAACACAAACCACATCGTCAGCGCCATCGGACTTGGTTCGACAGCCGTGCTGGACGGCTTTACGATCACGGGCGGTCATGCGCACAGCGGCATTCCTGGACCTGATGTCGGTCGTGGAGCCGGAATCTACATCATCGGCGGCGGCCCCACGCTCGCCAACCTCAAATTCCATCGGAACTTCGCTTGGATCTCCGGAGGCGGCCTGTTTTCGAGTGGGGCTTCCCCCTCGGTCACCTCTTGTGTTTTCAGCGAAAATGTGTCGAACGATGGTTTCGGCGCGGGCGGCGGCGCGGGCGCGTATGTCACCGGAGGCTCGCCGGAGTTCACCGCTTGCATGTTCATAACCAACGACGCGCCCGGGTTCGGAGGCGGAATCCACGCTGAAAACACAAACCTGACCGTGGTGGACGGGACCTTCCAGGGGAACACCTCAAATAACACACTGGGGGGAGGAGGCGGAGGCATCCGAATCGATGGCGGCGCGGCATTGGTTCGGGGCAGTCTGTTCGAGAACAACTCAGGAGTCCTCGGCGGAGGAATTTCGGTCACCGGCAGCAGCCCGCGAATCCTCGCTTGCACCTTCCGTGAGAATCGAGGCGTCTTGAGGGGCGGGGGAATCGACTCGCTCGGATTCTCCAGCGGCCCCCTCGTGGTGAGCTGTGTGTTCGAGGGCAACTACTCGATCGCGGGGGGTGGCGCGGGGAACTTCTCCAGCATCTCCAGCTATGTGAACTGCGTGTTCAGCGGAAACCACGGAAAGCTCCTGGCGCCCTTCCCCGAAGCCTTCGGCGGGGCCTTCTACAACGACAGCAGCGAGGTCTCGCTGGTCCATTGCACGGTCGCCGGGAATGTGGCCGACACCACCGGCGGCGGCTTCTATAACACCGACAACAGCAGCGTCACCATTGAGAACTCCATTGTCTGGCTGAACTCGCACGGCGGCGGGATCACCGATTTTGAATCTCAAGTGTTCAACTCAACCTCCGGCTCCAACTCGCTCACGGTGTCCCGAAGCGATTTCCAATTCCTAACACCTCTCTTGAATGGGAATATCGACGACGATCCCCTCTTCATTCGCCTCCCGGATGACGGCGGCGATGGTTTCGGCAACGGGAATGACGATTACGGCAACCTGAGATTCCCTCCCAATTCCCCCGCGCTTGACGCCTTGGACGCCTCGACCCTGCCGCCGGACACCGGGGACATTGACGACGACGGGGATGTCCTGGAACCCCTCCCGCTGGACGCGGATGGGTTTCCCAGGGTCAAGGACATCACGGTGTTCAATCATGGTGGAACGGTCGACATGGGGGCGTATGAGCTGCCCACGGCCAACATTCGCTTCTGGGGCGAGGAATTGGAGCCTCCAGTTGGCGTGGACGATCCCGTCGCGAGTCCTCCGCTCGTGGACAACGCCTCTGCGGCCTTTATCCATCCTTTTGACAATCGGGTTTTCGGGTACGACTTCGGCCTGGTGAATGTGTCCTGGTCGGCGGGTGGCGTGCCCGCGGTCTCCACGACTCAATTCTTTGTCCTTGAGGCCACTCCCACGGTCTGTATGTACCGGACCGACCAGCCCAATAACGGTCCCCCTGTGGACCTGTCGCCGATCATCGATGGGAACCCCATCGGGCAAGTCATCGTTCACTACAACACCCAGATTCACCCCGACCCCAATCCCGCGGATCCGCTGCTCAACGCGGACATCTTCCAAGACACGACAAAACACCTCCATGCCCAGAAGGCAGGAACGGTGCTCCTCGAATACCGGAACGAGCAAACCCAAGAGCTCCTGGCGTTCGAGGTTCTCCGCGCGAGAAACAGGGTTCCGCTGATCGTGAATGATGTCGAAGTAGGGTCCCAAGTTTTCCCTGTTGACCCCGAAAACCACACGCCCGGATGCATGCCGAGTGTCACACGCGGGTTTAATGTTTACGCCTACCAGCAGACTGACGACGGCCCCACCAAGGGGAATGTCTACGCCATCCGTCCGAACGACAACCCCTCCAATTTCGAGGTGTATTGGCTGAAGGGGGGATACGGCGGGGTCTGCTGGCCGTGTGAACTCACGCGCTACACGGCGATCTGGCCCTTCGACCCGCAGATCAATCTTCAGTCCGAGGATCCCAAGGTCGATCTCTCGGCCCATTTCCTCGCGCAGATCCTCTACCAGTTCCCGGTCAGCCACGCGCAAGTCGCGGATAAGGCTTACTCCACCAGCGCGCCCGGAATGGCCACGCTGCTCTATTCCAACCAAGTTGACACCGGCCGTGAGGTCTCCCTCGAGGTGGTGAAAACGGTCGATAGCCGGGACGGCAACCAGGAGTTTCCGCGTCTTGAGGATTGGAACATCGGGGACCGCATCGAGAGTCCGGAGCACGACCTGAGCTGCTATTCCTCCAGCTTCATCCGCCTCGGAACCAATTACGATCCGACGATCTACAGCTTTAAGGCAGCCGCCAGCACAATCATCCCCATCAACACAGGCGAATTGGAGGTTTGGCACTATCAGAAATCACAAGATGTCTGCTGGCCGTACCTGCCGTATGTTTACAACTGCGTCTGGCCCGCAACCCCAGATTACTGCCTGACCATCTCAAATCAAAAGGGAATCGGACCCTTCAACCTCACCAAGTATCAGGATCCCTCGATCTACTCCATCGGGACCGAGGACAGCGATCCGACTGTGGTGGGTTACAACCCCAATGAGGAGCACGCGGAGTGGGAAACAACTCCAGGCGGAAAGCTCTACGCCGCGCGGGATGACTTGAATGTCCTGTTTGGTCGCTCACAGCCATATGTCCTCCTCAAATACCAGGACCATTTCTCGGAAGGAGACCCTTGGGACATGGACGTGATCCAAGTCCGCCGGACGGGGACAAGCTCTCCGGGAACTTGCATGTGTGACCAGTTCCCATGCGACTTCATCTATCCGGTCACCGCCGGGTCGATTCTCCAGCCGCTGATTCCGCTTTCGCTTCCCACTCATGTTCCGCTGTGCTCGGAAAACACGATCATCGACCCGACCTACACCTGGTTTGACGACCGGGGAGGTTACTGGTATCGGCGCGGAGGCATCAGCACCATCGCGCGCTATTTCGAGCGCTGGGAAGGGACCTGCACTCCTTGGCTCGATGACGGCACCGGGATTCCCCAGGATGTGACCTGGAATGTGAACTGGCCGAAGGTACCGCAGAGCTCCCTGCCACCCGGCGGCGGGGGCGTTCCCATCAAGGATGTGTATATCGACTTGGGCTTCGGCGAGACTCGCATCCGTGACCTGAGCAATGGGGTGCGACAGGCCGAAATCCTGTATAACGAGTCGGACGCGGTTCTGATTCGTCCTTGGAAGCCGGCCTTCGTGCCGCTCTCCAACTCCAATTTCCCCTCGGATTGGTTGGTCTTCCGGCGGATGCTGCCACCGCACATTCAAGCCCGCCTATCCTACGACGATGTCAACCAGCTTTTGATCTGGGGAGCGGTTCCGGACCAGAAGTTGCTCGGGATCATGTCCGTTCAGGAGCGGGACAAGATCAAGGAAGTGTTCAACACAGGCGACCACGCCGCCTTCCGCAACGCGGTCGATGACCTCTATGACGAATCCCAGCAACCCGGCTCAAACGCGGTGGGGACGATTGTAGGGCCCGACAACCCCGCCTGGGGCATCGCGCTTTCCGCCGGGAAGGCCACCCAGCAGGGTTGGGTTGTCCTGGGCTACAACGGCGACAACCTGATCACGGAACCGCCGGATGTCGAGGTCTTCAACGTCGGCTGTCCGCCCAAACCCGGAGAGCTCATCGTGGTCTACCCGGACTGCGTGTTTGACGAACAACTCACCATCCGTTGGTCGGGCGATTGCGGCGGCGACTGCCAGGACCTCGAATTCATGTGGGAATTCGCGGTGGGGGACAACCCCAGCGACTATGAGGACATCGATCCGAACGCCAACCCGGACGACCCACCGGCGTTCAACCCCTGGAACTTGTGGATCCATGACGACGGCAGTTCCGGGTGGGTCAAGGGCAAGAACGAGATTGTCATCAGCGGTCAGAGCGCGAACCCCCTGTTCGTCCTCACCGACAACTGGTTCCGAGTGAAGGTCCGCATCCCGCCCGACGCCAATCCGAGCGAGTTCGCCTGCCCGCCGGGAACGGAAAGCGAATACACCGACAACCAACTCGCCGAGGGATGGATCAAGCGGGTCAAACGCCAGCTCAATCCGTTTGACCAGCGGGTCAAAAGCTTCACCGAGGCGCGCATCGCCACCTATGTCAGCATGATCGAGCAGCTCGGCACCCCCTACACTGATCGGGTGGGGCTCACCTGCGACGCCGAAACTCTCAATAAGCTCGGTCTGATCGAACTCTACCAAGGGGTCCTCTTCCGAGGCCGGTCGTTCACGATCGACATGGGGATCGATTACGGTCCCGCCAATCAGGCCTTACTCCTTATGGCGGGCGCCATCGCCGACTTCTACATGCTCCTCGGAAACGAGGCTTATGGCGATTCGCTTGATCCCACGCTGATCATCACCGACGAGATCCAAGAGCAGGCCACCTCCCTTTTTTCCTTCCAGGACCAACTGCCCTCCAGCGAGAATTCACTCCTCTATGAGGAGCTCACGCTCCTGCGGGGTTTGGACGGCCGCAGCGGCACGCCGGTGGACCGCTTCCCGGTTTACAATCGCCTGTACTGGAACTTCACCAGCGGCGACGGGCAGATCGCCTATCGGAACAACTACAACATCCTGGATCGCGCTCCGCTCAACCCGGATGGATCGCGGGGAGACGGGTTCATCAACGTGGAGGACGCCGCGGTGATGTTCCCGCAGGGGCATGGGGACGCCTGGGGGCACTATCTCACCGCGATCAAGTACTACTATGAACTTCTCAGGAACCCCTCATTCACCTGGCAGGTGAGGTCCGAGGCGGTGCTTGTGAACCAAGTGCCGGTTCAGGTCGGCTACGCCCATGAACGCAAGATGGCACGCGCCGCCGCCGCCCGCGCCAAGGCCGGAGCCGCAATCATGGACCTGGCCTACCGCGAGCGCTATTCTGAGGAGCCTTCCATCCAAACTCAGGGCTACCCCGATCCGGTGGCCGACCGTCACTGGGGACTTCAGGATTGGGGCCATCGCTCATTCCTGGGGACCTATTTCGATTGGGCCACCACCAACGCGAACCTGCCGGCGGTGGATGACGACCCGGACCATGTCGGGACGGTCAAGCAGATCGACCGCACCACGGTCTACGACCTCAAGGAGATCACCGCGCAGGCGGACATTATCCAAGGAAAGATGGATGAGGCGGATGCCGGGCTGAACCCGCTCGGCCTCCCCAAGAATGTGGTCCCATTTGACCTTCAGCCCTTCGATGAGGCCGGTCGGACCCATTTTGAGCAAGTTTTCGACCGCGCGTCCCCGGCGGTGGTGAACGCGGTCCAAGTGTTCCGTTTCGCCAGTCAAATCGGCCAAAGCCTGCGTCAAAACCAGGACGAGACACAGGAGTTCGAGGACAATGTGGAGGATGCCGAATTCGACTACGAGGGGCGCCTGATCGAGGTCTTCGGTTACCCCTACCCGCAGGACCGTGATCCGGTCACCGGCAACACCTATGGGCCAAATTTCCGCGGGCCCGACCTGTACCACTGGATGTATGTGGACACCGGAGACTTGGTCGGCCTGACCCTTCCCGCCGGCCAGTCGGTCACGGTGCCTGTTTTCAACCGGACGGTCAACGACCAGGGTGTGCTGGAGACCCCCCAAAACCAGAGCACGACAGTCAATGTCAGCTACAACATTGTACCGGGGTTCGGTTTCGTGAAGCCAGTGGAATTCACCCTTGAGCGCCGGGCACCGGGCGAGATCCAGCTCGCCCGATCGGACCTCATCCAAGCCTACTGGGCCTTCAAGCAGGCGCTCGAGGAGTACGACACGCAGGTCAAGAACATCGAGGCTTTCGCTCAGTTCATTACCGATCTCACCGGCATACGGTCCGATCAGATCGGTCTTCTGTATGTCAACATCGGGGTCACCACGGGTCTTAACGCACTGATCATCGCGTCGCGCATCACCCAGAGCGTCTTCACCGCCGCGGCCACCCAGGTGAAAGACATGACCTTCGGGGCCTCCGAGTCGCTGCCCCGAGTTGTGGGACTGGCCAACGACATCACCGCCCCGCTGCGTGGAGCCTTGATGCTCACCGGCAAGGCGGCAGCCAACGCCTTGACCACGGTCGCCGAAGTCCAGGAAACCATCCAGCTCGGAATCGAGCAGGCCAAGGAATTGGCGGACAAGGGAACGGAGATCGACATTCAGCTTAAGGAGAACCTGCTGGAGATCAAGGAAAAGGTCTTTGAGCTCCGTCAGATGGTCCGTGACCTCAAGGCCAAGGAGATCGAGATTTACGGACTCCAGGAGGCCATGCGCCAGGCCTCGGGCCGCTATCTCCAGGTGATCGCGCAAGGCCTGCGCCTGATCGAGGAGCGGACTCAGTTCCGGGTTCGGACCGCGGCCTCGGTGAGCGACGCGCGCTATAAGGACATGGCTTTCCGTATCTTCCGAAACGACGCCCTTCAGAAATACCGGGGGCAGTTCGACCTCGCGGCCAAGTTTGTCTATCTCGCGGCCAAGGCGTACGGCTACGAGACCAACCTCCTGGAGTTCTCGGCCCTCTCCGGGGAGCAACTTCTTGAGCGGATTGTCCGCGAGAGAAACATCGGCGAGTTTGAGGATGTCCCCGCGACCGCCGGAGGCTTGCCCTTCCGCTCCGGCCCCGGCCTATCGGGCGTGATGGCGGAGCTCGACGCCAACTTCCGCGCGCTCAAGGGGGTGCTCGGTTTCAACAATCCGACCATTTCAACGGACAAGTTCTCGCTGCGCCGGGAGTATTACCGCATCTCGCCCGACGAGGATGGGACGGAGAACTGGCGCGAGACTCTTCGGATGGCGGTCATCGACGACCTGCGGACCGAAGTTCCGGAGTTCAACCAACTCTTGAGCTCTTTCGATCCCTATCGGCAATTCAATCGGGCCAATCCCACTACCACCGGGGAGCCCGCCATCGTTGTCGAGTTCCCGACCACAATCCAGGCCGACGCGAATGTGTTTAACCGCGCCGGATCGACAGACGGCGGAGAGAGCTTCTTCCCCTCCGACCACTTCTCGATCAAGGTTCGCGGAATCGGCGTGTGGTTCAGCAATTACTCCACCGACACGGGCGGGCTGACCTCCACTCCGCGCTGCTATCTGATCCCGGTCGGGGCGGATGTCACCCGGGTCCCGGAGGCGCAATCGCTCGGCAGTCTTCGCAAGGTGCGCGAGTGGAATGTCGTGGATCAGGTCATCCCACCGCCCATTGACCTCGGGGAGGGCCTGTTCGCCCCGCGCCTGAACGGCTGGCTCCCATCCGACCAGCTGCCCGGACAGCTCCTTCAACCCCGCCTGCGCCGCCACGCCTCGATCCGCGCCTACAGCGACTCGGGAGAAGACCTCGGGGACATCGATGAGACCCAGTTCCTGGTCACCACCACCCTGGTCGGCCGGTCGGTGTGGAACACCCGCTGGTTGCTCATCATCCCCGGACGATTCCTGCTGCAGGGGGACCCGCGCGAGGGAATCCGGCGGTTCATCGAGGGAGCCGACGGCAACGGTGGGGTCACCGACATCCGCTTGGCTTTCGAAACCTTCCAGTACTCGGGATCCAAGAAGGACGGAACCTTGGAAGTCAACCTTGGTGGCGAGTGACACAAGGGGCCAGGGAGATATTGCCATGATTAAGACCAACCGAAACCTTCACGGGAGAGAATCCATGAAGCCTGTGTCCCTTATCCTCGCCACGCTGGCGGTCATCCTCGGAGTCAGCATTGACACCGATTTCACGGAAGCGGGGATCGCCCACCCGCCGCTCACCATCTTTGGAGTGCTGGAGACCAACGCTGGGGACCCGATCTCATCGGGGAATCTGAATTTCACCTTCTCCGAGGCTGATGGGGACGGCATGGCCCTTGGGGCCGCCTCGCTGGCCCCATACCCGGATGGCAATACCTTCGCGCTCTCCATCCCGCTGGAGCAAGCCCCGGTTTCGGATCCGGAAACGGTCCTTGAGGTCGGGCGGAGCTACATCCCCTCGGCGTCTTACAACGGCGCGCCGGTTGACCTATCTGAAATCGGGGCGGAGCTGACCCCATCCGGGGGGCAGGTCATCGGGCCAGTGACCCTGGTGGTCGCTCCGAACACCCCCGTGCTTCAGCTATCCGAGGGTATCAACTTCGGACCGGTTCTCTTGAACACCTTTCAAGACCGGCAATTTGTCATCCGGAATGTCGGCGGTCAAACGCTCACCGGAAGCGCGCGTTTCCAGGACGGGGTGTATTTCCGCATCACTGTGAACGGGGCCCCGGTCAATCAGATGAACCTGAACCTGGCCCCCGCTCAGTCCAGGACAATCACGGTTCGGTTCTGGCCGACCGTTCTTTCACCGACCCTCTTTGACATTTTCCGGGTGACATCCAACGGCGGGAACCTGGATCGGAATGTCAGCGGCTCGGCGATCTCAATCACTCTCACTCCGACCCAAACCCCCGTTGAAAGCCCGACCCCCACGATGGACCTGAATCCCACGCCCACGTTCACGCCGAACTTCGACCTTCATCCCATCGGTTCGCCGGACGGGCAGATCACTCCCAACGACCTGTTGGAGGTCTTGAGCCAGATCGGGACGGGCGGGTTGCAGGAGCGATCTCTCTTTGATTTCTCCCGGTTCTGGGAGGCTCCGGCGGGGCCTTGAGCCTGAGGGCAGACTCCACCACCGGATAAGTCGAATCCACGCTCGGCCGGGATCAAGTCGCCGAAATCTCCGCGCGAGCAAGGTCACCGTGTACCCCGCCCCGATCATGATGAACGGGTCAGTGGGGATTCGCATGAAGCATCCCTCCCCCAGCTCCAAGAGGCAGGCGACAGAGACGACATAGAGCATGTTTAGAGAGCTGAAGAGGAGGAAACTCCCTCGCGAGAGCACGATAGGGTCCTTGCTTCCCCGCAGGGCGCCGAAAGCCGCGCGGATCTGAACCCACACAACAGTGACAAAGCACGCGAGGAACAGCGCCGGCCGCACAAACACGCTGAAGAAAGAATCACCCGTGGAGAGGGCGGCCTCTAGGACCGGTCTCGCCGGGCTCCCTGGAGTGTACACCGATCCAGGCAAGAAGCTGAAGAAAATGCCAAGCTGATTGAGCACCGCCATTAGGTATTCAATCGGGTTCAAAAAAATGAGAGTCACTGTGTTGGAGAGATACTCCCTTGAGGCTTGGATGCAGACAAGATGATTGTGATTCGGCCTTCCGGTCCTCTTACCGAGGGCCGTGAGGGCGGGATGCCCTTCCGGATTTGGAGCCTGGTAGTATTCCAGGTAAACCTCGGGAGGGGAAAAGCGCTTGATCCGTTGGATGGGAGTCACCCTTCCCTCTCGGACCAGCCGCTCCAACTGGTCCTTCTCGACATAGGCTGTCATCACCGACACGTTCATCCCCAACCATGTGCTTGAGGTGAATGATCCGAACAGGACTTGGTTCTTGATGTAAACCGACCCGGCAATCAGGAACGACGCAAGGGACACCCCGATCATGCCCGGGCCGATAGTCCGCCCTGCTCGTTTCGCCAACACGAAGAGCGCCATGATTACCGGAACAAACCAGGCAAATATATTGAAGAAACTCCAAGTCAGAACAATGAATGCTAGAGTCGTCGTTAACAAGATGAAGAGTAATCTCGATCCGGATCTCATCCACCAGAGCAAAAGGTTTCCGGCGGCAAGGAGCAGAACCGCCATGGGAAGGGTGTAGACCACCGCGCGCTCCGCATTGAGTAGCGGGGGATGTAGAAGCAGCAGGGCGAGCGCTCCGACTCGCCCCCATGTCGGAACCGCCAGAGCCTTCAGGAGCCCGTAGGTCAGAAGAGCAACCATCCACCCACAAAGGAGGTACGCCCACTCGAACGCGGTCGGAAGAACCGGATCGGGAAAGGCTTTGACCATCCCCCCAAGAAAGAGGTTGAAAAGGGGGGGCTGGGAGTGCAGGCACAGGATTCCCCTCAAGAGGTCCTCCCTCAGGACTTGCACATCCAGGAAGTGCATCCCATGCAGGGACCCCATGAAGAACGGGTGAGACGGGTACTGGAGGCCGCGTACAACGATGAAAAACAAGGAAACCGCCAGCAGCTCCATCAAGCGCTCGGGAGCGTTCGAGGGTTGCTTTACACAGTTCAAAATCCTGCCTCGCTTCTCCTTCGTCAGGCGAACAGGGCTTCAATCGGTCGCCCCTGCCCCAGGTTGGTCACATAGACTGGCCGACCCTCGGTAATATAGAACTTATCGGCAGGGATTCCAAGGGCAGAGTAAATGGTGGCATACACATCGATCAGCTGAACCGGATTCTCAACCGGGAGCATCGGATGCTCTTCGGCAGTCTTGCCGTAAACAGACCCTCCTTTGATCCCTCCACCGAAGAAAAGCATGCAGTTGCAGCTGCTGAAATGGCCGTGGAATCCGTACATGCTTTCGTTCTCGATCACAAGGCCCTCGCCGGTGGCGGTTTCGGTGAATCCATCCGGTTCCTGTCCGGCGGCGGGCTTGTCGGCGATGGTGCGCCCGAATTCCGTGGCGACCACCACCAGGGTGCGCTCCAACAGGCCCCGCTCGTGGAGTTCGCGGAGGAGGGTTCCGATGGGACGGTCGATCTGCTTCTTCATGTCCACCATGCGCTGTCGCCCATTCTCGTGCATGTCGAAACCCTTGAATGGGGCGTACTGGTATTCCACCTCGACAAAACGCGCCCCCACCTCGATCAGTCTTCGCGCGAGCAGGCACCCCTCGCCAAAGCGGTGCCCGACATCATAAGCCGCGAGGACTTCCGGCTTCTCATCCCGGGTGAAGTCGAAGGCCTTCTTGACCGGCGAATCCATCATCGCGCGGGCGTCTTCCATCACCTTCATGTAATCCCGGACCTTGTTGGCCTCCTGGAGTTCCTTGCCGGCGAGTCCGGTGATGGTTTCCAGGTAGCGCTGGCGGCGGTCGAGACGGTCCACCTTCAACCCCGCCACCGCGTTCAGCGTCGGCAAGCCCTCTTTCGGCTCGGGAATCATGAAGGGGGCGTGGTTGACCCCATAGAAACCGGGACCGCTGTATTCGTTGATGAAAAGGAACTCCTCGTTACTGGTGTTGATATCGCGTCCGATGTCGATGTAGGCCGGAACATTCGGATCACGCCGCCCAAGGACCCTCGAAACGACCGACCCCATACTGGGGGCCTTGAATCCCGCCGGGAACAGATAACCTGTTTTCATGTAATACTGCGCCTTGAGGTGGACCGCTCCAAACTTGGTCTGGTTGGTCAGCGTTCGCAGGATCGCGCCCTTGTCCATCACCGAGGCGATGGTATCGAGGCCCTCTCCCAGAAAGATCCCATCAGCGGCGGTTGGGATGGAGGGGCATGTCCCGAGGATCTCGCTCCCCTTCATGCCGGGGCTATAGGGGGTGTGCTTCTTGGGGTCCCAAGTGTCGGTTTGCCCGATGCCGCCCGGCAGCCAGATCAGGATCATGGCGTCGGCGGACCCCCTCGGTTTGGGGGCCGGCTCCTTGGGTTGTCCGAAAAGCGGCGAGGCGAGGGACACCCCCGCTCCCACAGCCAGACTGCTCTTCAGGAATTCACGACGCTGCATTGCCTCCTCCGAGTCTTACTCAGTCAATATACTGAAACATCGGGCTGCTCACAAACGCCCAGAGCATGTCTCCCACGGCGGCAACCTTGGGGTCGGGCGATTCCTCCTCATCCGAGGCGCCGGGAGGTTCGGAAAACGCCAGGCCGGCCTCAAAGAACTCGACGCCGGCGCGGAGCGCTTCCGGGCTTGGGGGCCTCGAAAGAGCGCGGAGATGAAGGTCTGTCACTATCCTCTCCGCATCCCCCGTTTTGACCATCTCCGCGAGCGCGGGCCCGGTGTAGATCCGCTCGTGGAATTCGGTCCCGTTCAGGAGTTCGAGGGCCTGAACCACGGCCACGTCATCCGGCCTCGCCGTGCTCACCTCGTTGCGAGTGGAGGGACGTCCCAGAGCGCGGGTGAGGGGCGTGGATTCATCATCCTGATAGGTCTTCGCCTTCCCCCGCCACTCGCTCATTCCGACCACCAACATCAGACTATCGAGGATCTGCTCGGCGGTGAGCCGCCTCAAGGACGGAGATCTGAAATAGCGCGGCAGGTCCGGCTTGGCGATATCATACTGGTCCTCGTATCGGGGATCATGGCGCAGCTGATAGGTCCGGCTGGTCAGGATCATTCGGATGGTGTGCTTGAGGTCATATCCGTGGCGCATGAAATCATCCGCGAGCCACTCCAGCAGCTCCGGGTGGCTTGGGGGGCGATCCAGTCGGAAATCATCCGCCGGCTCGAACAATCCCAGGCCCATGTGCCGCTTCCAAAGCCGGTTCACAATGGCCTTGGCGAAACGTGGGTTGGTCGGGTCCACGAGGAGCTGCGCCACGCGGCGGAGTCGCCCGTTCATATCCGATGGGACATCCTTCGGCGCGCCGGGGATATCGAACATGAATGCGGTCTCAATGAACTGCCCCGTGGGCTCCTCGCAACGGATGAGCTCCAGATTCCCTTCGCTGAAATATCCGGCGAAGGCATAGAAGCGGGTTTGTGTCCACTCCTTGTTTTCGAAATGGTTGTGGCAGCTCGCGCATTTCATCGAGGTGCCGAGAAACACCTGCGCGGCATTGGCGGCGCTTTGAGTGGTCTTCTTGGTGTCACTGTTCAGGATGTATTTTGGAGGATGATTGGGCATCCCTGTGTCGATCAGCTCCGCGACCATGACATCGTAGGGCTTGTTTCGGAGGAAACTGTCGTACGCCCAATCCCGGTAGTTTCCGTGGGTCCCCACCCCGCCCTGGTGATTGCCGTTGCTGCACAGGGCATCTTCCCAAAATGGCGTCCAGTGTGCGGCATACTCCTCGTTGCGCGCGAGCAGGCTGTCCACCAACCGTTCCCGCTTTTGGGGTTCGGAATCACCAAGAAAAGCCTGAGCCTCCTCAACGGATGGGATCCGCCCCACCAAGTCGAGAAAAACCCGGCGGACAAAGGTCGCATCATCACAAACCTCGGGCACGAATCGGCTCAGCTCGGGATCCTCCTGAGACTCCCACCTCGCGGCAATGAAACGATCAATGGGGTTATAGACCGGGGCCTTCACCTCCGGGGGAGTCGGGGCTGGTGGAAGATACGCGAGACGGAGGTTCCGCTTGCGGATCAGCTGCTCGGCGGGGTCCGCCACGAATAGAATCTCTTGAATCTCCTCCGGGCTTGGTCCCTCGCTGATGTGGCGGTCGGGAACCGAGTTCGCGTCGGCGGCTTCCTCCGCCTCCAGCCCCGTGTCATCTCTCGCGCCGCCGAGAATCCAGAGGCGGATCAAATCGACCTCCTCCTCGGAAAGTGGAGGCTCATCCTTGGGCATCTGGGGCTCAAGCAAGCCGCTGACATACAGGACCACCGCGCTCTGGTCCGGCTTCCCCGGGATTACACCCGGCCCGGCGGATCCCCCCTCCTTCAGGAGGTTCTCCACCGAGGTCACGTCAAACATCCCCTTGGGCTTCTTCCCCGAGTGGCACCCCAGGCATTTGTGGTCGAGGATGGGGCGGATGTCGCGAGAAAAACTCACCTTCCCCGCCTCATCCGGATCGAGATCGCGGATCGGGATGGGGCCCCCCATGCAAACCGGGAGGATGGTGAGGGAAAAAGCCAAAAGGAGACCCAGGAATGACCATCCAGGGAGCGGTATGGACTGAGGCCTTTGCGAGGATCGACGCATGAATTTCTAACCTTGGGCGAAAGCTGGTCTAACGGAAGACCCCTCCAATTTAGGCTCGCAAGAGGGTCTTGGCAAGCAAGAAACGCCTGCCCCGGTTCGGACTTGCGGAGGAGACGGAGTTGGGAGGACCCTCGGGGATTCCCCTAGGTTGCCTCTAACAGATTTCTAACATTTTTTTGTTGACGGGGCCTTGTTCGAGGATTATCGTCAGACCTTCTCCCCAACATGGGGTTTGCAGTCAAATCGATTATGGTCCAAAGAAGGAGGAAGTGTTGCAATGAGAAAACGAATCTTTGTTCGAGGGTTGTTTGTGCTGAGCATCGGGGCCTTATGCCTTTTCGGCGTCACGCCTTCACCGGCGGCGACTTATTTCAGCGAGAGCTTTGACTCTTATTCGGACAACTCGGGGATGTTTTCCGCGGGATGGGTTTCACGGAACTTCCAGGAACTGTTTGACAACGGAGATGTTCAGGGCACAAACGGGCAGCCGCACAACGAGGGAGCCAAATGGGGTCTGAAAGGGGATCCCCAATTCCCACAGGGCGGCCGGATCAATCCGCCGGATCGGAATGGCGGCACCACCGGCGGCAAGTACATCATCAGCGATTCGGATAACGCGCCGATCAGCGACGGCGGCAACCCGGACGCCGGCTATGCCATCACCTCTCCCGCCTTCAACTGCTCCAGCGCGGCTGGGTCGGTTTATCTTCACTGCTCCATCGGCGCGATCCTGAATGACAATGACACCGCGGTCTTCGAGGTCTATGTGTCAGGAAACAACGGCGCCACATGGAACCTGGTCCTCCAGCGGGTTTCCCCCGGTTCGCCGCTATCGACCACCGCGAACGCGGATGGCATCCATGGCGTGGTGGATATTGATATCACCGCGCACGCGGCGGGGAACGCCCAGGTCAAGGTTCGCTTCACCTCCAGGGCCAACAGCGATGGTTGGTGGGTGACCGTGGATGACATCGTGGTCGATGACATCAACTACGGCTTCAACAACGCGACCACCTTGTTCGGTCCGGAGGGCTTCGCCGGGGCGGCGGACACAATCCCGGCCGGATGGGCCAGAACCACCGCCCACGGCGCCGGGAACCAGTGGCAGGTTGGGTACTTGAACCGCCACACGACCGTTGTCGCGGGGATTATCGGGCAGTCGATCAACCGCTTGGACACCACTTACGCGACCTTTGAGTCCGGCGAGGATGGATTCGGCGTGACTGGGGACGGCGCGGATAATGAGACCCTCACAACCCCAACGATCAATTGCGGGTCTTTCAACCAGATCTTCCTGCACTTTGACTCGGAAATCGCCCCGAAGAATGAAGTCGCCAACGTGCTGGTCAGCATCGACAACGGGACAACTTTTGACCCGGCGCCCGTGTGGACATACAACAATTACGGGGACAACGACGAAGATTCAACCTACACCCACCATGTGGTTCCAGTTGCGTTGGCGGCCAATCAAGCCCAAGTCAAGTTCCGATTCCTGTTCCAGACCGCGGGGGACGAGCTCTATTGGGCGGTTGACAATGTGTTGGTGACCGGTCGGAACGGCGACACGGCGCCCGACGCCCCCACAATCAGCCACGCGAATCCGACGTTCACCTTGAACCAGGCGGTGAGCAGCCAGGGCCTCACGGGCTTCAACACCACCGCCTACAGCACTTCGGGCACCGGGACTCATGGGCGCACCGACTGGCAGGTTTTGCGTGTGGGCGGCACCACCCCCGTGGCGAGCGGCTCGACCACAACCGGAGACCTGACCGCAATCCGGATCAACGGCGTGGAGTCCCCCGGCAATTACGTGGTGCGCGCGCGTCACGTCTCCCTTCAGGACCAGGTTGCCGGACTTTACGGCCCGGACTTGGCCTTCACGGTGGGGGGACCCCAGTTCACGGTCCAGCGCTACTGTGAGGATTTCGACTCCCTGGCCGGTTCCCTGCTCCCGGCGGCCTCGGAGGCGGTCGGCCAGTGCGCGGGCGGAATCGCCGACCTCTTTCTGCTCGGCTGGACCCACACCCCGCCCGCGGGCTGGAACGTGGACAACAGCGAGCTCCGGACCAACAACGGCACACTGGAGTGGTATGGGTGGTCGTTTGCCACGCTGGAGTTTTGGGTGGACGCCGACGATCAGGATCGCTCCGCGTTCACCAAGTCCCTGGGCGTGCTCGCAATTGCGGACGCGGACGAGTATGACGACTGCAACGGCGCGGCGGGTCCGGATAACACCGTGGATGCCGCCTATTACACCACACTTTCCTCGCCGCCGATCGCGATTCCCGCGAATGAGCCGATCCTGATCACCTTCGACAGCCATTACCGTCAGGAGAACCCCCAGCAGGCCGAGGTGACCGTGTCGTTCGATGGCGGACCCACCCAGCAGATTCTGTACTATTGCTGCGAGGGGGACCCCGTGACCGGAGACAATGCCGGCGTCGATGTCCAGAACGCGGGCATCGTGCTGAATGTCCCCGCTCAGCCGGCCAACTCCAACATGGTCGTGAACTGGCGCTACTTCACCGCCAGCAACGACTGGTTCTGGGCCATCGACAACTTCTGTGTGTACTCGGAGGTTGGACCTGGCGAAGGTTCGAGTGTGGACGATTGGAACCTGTACGAATAAAGCCCCGCGCGGGCTTCCGAGGGTAAGGGGTGGGGCGGACCGAGAATCGGTCCGCCCCACCCAGTCATTCATAATGAGGGAGTCATTCCAATGAAGAGAGTGGGAAGTTTACGAGTAAAGCGCGCTGGTGGTTTCACCCTTATCGAGTTACTGATCGTCATCGCCATCGTCCTTATTCTGATTGCCATCGCGCTGCCCAATTTCCTTGAGGCTCAGGTTCGGGCGCGTGTCGCCAAAGCCAAGGGGGAGATTCGGACTTACGCCACCGCCCTTGAGTCGTACCGAATCGACAACGGGGGCTATCCCCGAGACCACGATTCCGCTTGGCCCAATCCGGTCGCGGGCGACCAGGACGGATACACCCAGCTGACCAGTCCCATCAAGTACCTGACCGAGCTTCCGCGCGATCCGTTCGGCGAGAGTGTGGACACGGGCGGAACGATCGGTGGGGGCGCTTATCGAAACCGAGCGCTTTACTATGAGGGGGGATCGGGTTCCGACGACCTGACCCGCTGCGGGAGCTTGGCCGGAAATCGTTACATGATTTACCAGAGTCAGGCGCGTCGGAAATGGGCCGCGGCCACCTGCATTCACGCTTACATGACCTTCAGCATTGGCCCGGATCACAACGACACCACTGGCGGCAATGATGATTTCCCCTACGGCACCACGTTTGGCATTTACAATCCAACCAATGGAACCAACAGCAATGGGGATATTTACAAGACAGTCGGTGAGTGGCGCCGCGGACAAGTCTTCCGGGAAACAGGCAGCGGAGTTGTCCGCTACCAGGGAGAGGGTGAGTAGGACGAATCCCTGCAACCAGATCCCGGATCGAAGCCGGCCTGGGGCAGCTCGACATGGGAGGGCTGCCCCAGGCTCGATTCCCTGGTCCCACCTCTGAGGGACCGACTCAGCGGACCATTCCACTGAGGGCAATCCTCGGCCATCAGAACTCCCCTGCTCCCCTAATCGAGCGATTGCCTCGATAGGTCTGCATTTTTTTCTTGTCACCGAGTGACTTTTGTGTTATCGTCCACTTGACGAATCGGATATATTTGACCGCCGCTGGATGTTTTCAACGGCTAGGTCCGAGTGGGGGCAGAAGATGGACAGTCCACACGGAGCCGAAGCTGCGGGAAATGAGGTCCCCTCCACCCCCCAAGGCGGACTTGAGGTTCATCCGTCCGTCCGCCCTTGTCCAATCGGCGAATTTGTTAGCCTCATCTCTCTCGAATATCGCTATGCGCATGTGAACGCCGCGCACGCCGCGGCGCACCACTTCACGGTCTCGGACCTGCTCAACAAGTCCGTCCCGGATATCTGGGGGCAGGAAACCTTCGAGGAGGTGATTCGCCCCAACCTGGACCACTGTTTCGCGGGGAATGTCGTCCACTACCAAGCGTGGTTTGATTTCCCGATGACCGGCCGAAGGTTTTGGGAGGTGAGCTACTACCCCTATCGCGAGGAGGGGACTGAAATCACTCACGCGATGGTGATCACTCGCGACCTCACCGAACAGAAGCACAGCTCCGACCTGCTCCTCATCGAAACCACCGTGTTGGACCTGATCGCGCGAAACGCGACGCTGGGGGAGGTCTTCGCCAGATTGCGGGACTTGGTCGAGGCCGCCTTGCCGGGAAGCCTCCATATCGCGTTTGCTCATGACCCCGCATCGGGGCGCCTCAAGCTTCTGACCGCTCCCGAATTCATCCTCAATTGCAACGATGGGATCGATGATCTTGAGCCAAGCCATGAAACCGGTTCGTGCGGCAACGCCGCGCTGCTCGGGGTGCCGGTATCGGTGGGAGATTGCCTCTCCGATCCGCGATGGTCCCGTCTGCGGACCTTCGCGCGCAGGTTTTCCATCACATCCTCCATTTCACTCCCGTTCCACGACGACTCGGGCGCGCTCTTGGGCACGGTGGCGGCCTACTACACATTCGGCAAGGAGCCGGACCCCTTCAACCACGAGGTTCTCGCGGTCGCCAGGAACCTCGCGCGGGTGGCGATTGAACGAGATCGCGGCGAACAGGAGCGACGGAGGCTGGCCGCCACGGTTGAGAATTCGGTGGACGCCATCCTGATCGTGGACCTGGCCGGCAAGGTCCAGTATGTCAACCCCGCGTTTGAGACCCTGACCGGTCATTCAAGGACCGATTTCACCGGGAGACGTCTGTTTGACCTGTTCGCCCCTCAGGAGCGTAAGCGCATGGAAGACCGCTTCCGGGAGGTGGGACTGCGCGGGGACGCCTGGACGGAACGGGTCCAATGCATTCGCAAGGATGGGTCCCTCTATCTGGGCCAATCGACCCTCTTTGCCGTCGCACCGGTGGACCACGCTCAAGCGTGCGCGGTGATGGTGCAGCGGGATATCACCGAACAGGAGCGGATGGAGACCCAGCTCCGTCACGCCCAGAAGCTCGAGGCGGTCGGCCAGCTCGCGGGGGGGGTCGCGCACGATTTCAACAACCTGCTTCAGGTGATTCTCTCTCACGCCGAGCTCTCGATTGAGGAACTGGGGGCGGATCACGAGGTCTCCGAGGGACTTCGGCAAGTCCTCAAGTGCGCCGACCGGGGTACCACGCTTGTGCGCCAGCTCCTGGCGTTCAGTCGCCGCGAAATCCTGCATCCGAAGCCCCTCGACCTGAATGATGTCCTCCGTGGCGTGCTGAAGATGATTCGCCGCCTGATCGGGGAGCATATCGACTTGGAGGTCCTGGAGGGGTCGGACCTCAGACGGGTGAATGCCGATCCCTCTCAAATGGAACAGATTCTGATCAATCTGTGTGTCAACGCCCGGGACGCGATGCCCGATGGGGGCAAGATTGTCATCCGCACCGCAAACGTGGGGCCGGAGACTGTTTCTCGGTCCGGACGGGGCCGGGCGCTCGGACAGGAGTCTGTCCTGCTCTCGGTGTCGGACACCGGGGTGGGAATGAGCGCGGACGTCAAGGAGCGCATTTTCGAGCCTTTCTTCACCACCAAAGGGGTGGGAAAGGGCACCGGATTGGGGTTAGCCACGGTCTACGGGATCGTGGTTCAGCACCACGGCGCCATCGAGGTGGAGAGCCGCCCGGGAACCGGCTCCACGTTCGAGGTCTACCTCCCGGCAATCGACTCGGAACCGGAAGACTTCGCCGAACCCCCGCTCACCGGCGCGCCCCAGGCCCACGGAGGAACCGTGCTGCTCGCGGAGGATGACGCCGATGTCCGGGACCTGATGGTCCGTATCCTGGAGCATGAGGGCTATCGAGTTCTGGTCGCCTGCGATGGACAGGAAGCCATTGAGCTGGCCCGGGCCCAATCCGCCAGCATTGATCTGGCCCTCCTGGACATGATCATGCCGAGGATGGGTGGGAAACGGGTGCTCGAGCATCTGCGACGATACGGATTGCGCATCCCGGTGGTCCTCTGCACCGGTTACCACAATGAGCAGTCCGAATTCGAGGAGGGGGTAACCCTGCTTCAGAAGCCGGTCACGCCCAAGGCGCTTCGGGCCACGTTGAGCGGGATTCTGGCATCCGGGGGGCGCTGAAACTCAGCGAGCGGCATTCCCCCATTCCGGGTATGCGGAAAGGGCATCCAGCAGGTTGTGAATCTTGTCCGTGTGGGCGTCCTCCTGCCAGCCTCCGCGCTTTCTTTCACTGGCCAGCTGCCCCGGGCACCCATCTTCATCAACGGCGTACAGGCAGTAGTTCATCGCCTCACGCGCAAGCCCCTTGAAGCGATTGTCTCCGGTGGCCTTGGAATACATCGCGAGCACCGCCGCGTAAGTGGAAAGAACCCCGCCCCACGGTTTTTTGTCTCCATCCTGCTCGCCGCAAACCAGGATTCCATCCGAGATGCTGGTGAAGTTCCGGTTCACGAATTCGATCAGCGCGAGTGAATACTCGCGCCACTTGTCGGTGACCCCCTCCCGCCTCTCCAGGAGATATCTCGCCAGGTTCAGCGGGGCCCAGGCGTTGCGGTTGTCCGGAAGCTCGTAGTCCTCGAAGAACTGAACCCAAAGCGAACCCTCGCCGGAAAGGTTGGGAATCTGATACTCCTCGATGTACTCCAGAGCAAGCTCCAGCGAGGGGCGAAACTCAGTGTGGCCCAGCGCGATGAGCTCGTCAAAGAGACGGAGAATATAGGCCAGATTGGAAGTCACCTCGCCGCGCGCCTCGCCGGTCCGGTAATCGGCGCGGAAGGGCCAGGGGGAGCGGGAGACGTTAAAGACCCGCATGTTGTTCATCAGGCAACGCGCGTTCTGGAGCGCCTGGTTGAGATAGAGCTCGTCTCGGGTCTCTTTGTAAAGGAGCGCGAGGGCGTACCCCGCGATGCCGCCCTTATCCGGCTGGATTTCATACGGGCGATCCGCCTGAGTGCCGCAGTTGGGCGGTTGCGGGAAGCGGGCGGCGATGCCGGTGGAGCGCGTGAAGCGGGGATACTTCCCCTCATCGGGGGTGAGGGCTTCCTTGCACAGGTAATTCCCCATCGCGCGGGCGAACTCAAGAACCTTGGGGTTCTTCTTTCCGGTGTAGGCGTGGTATTTCAAGTAAGAAATGATCCCCATGCCGTTCTGGGTTGAAGGGATAAAGTCATCCCGGTCGGGCCGTTTTGTGTAGTCGCCGGTCATGAAGGTCATGAAGACAAACCGTGGGTACCCGTTCTCGACCGGACAGTTCAGATACCAAGTCATCTCCTTTTCGAGGATCTCAGTCCAGGGCGCCCAGGGGAGAAGAGTCCCATGCTCGTCGTAGACCGCCTCATGGTGGGAAATGGTTTGGGAGTGGGCGTTAAGATTGCCGAGATTGACCAGCAAGGGCGCGAGAGCAAGCCACCGCCGGACGCGGCCGGGAAATGGATTGAGAATCAAATACATGGGCCTTGCTCCTTGCGGAGGGCGGATCCGCGATATCAAGTGAGATTCAATCCGCCTTCAGAATGGACTGCGCCATCCCAACATCCCCATCATTGGGAGCGGCCTCCAAACCAAGGATCAGGCACATCAGATTATACAGGTGGACGCACTCAAAAGCATCAACACTCCTCCCCTTCTCAAACCGGGGACCATGGCCAATGAAGATCCCGTTCATCGAGGGAAAGGCGGTGTCATAGCCGTGCGATCCCTTCTTGGCCTGAATGAGCGCCTTGTCGATCAATCCCTTGCGGCGAATCTGCCAGCCCTCATCCGCGAGCCCCAAGATCGGGGCGATGCGTCGATGGGCGCGGTAATGCAAGCGTTCGGGAATCTCTTCTCGCCTGTAAACCTTGAGGTGGGGATGGGCGTTCTTGAGCGCGGAATGGACTTCTTCCTCCCGTCCCGGTTTGGGCCGAAGCGCGAGGTTCGGCGACCAGTCCACAACTTGAACCGTGGAAAGATCGATGTAATCGTCCAGATAAATGACTCGGTCGGGGCTGAGGGGAGTCATGCCGTGATCCGAGACCACAAGGAGGTGAATTCTCCCCAGCAATCCGCGTCTTTCCAACCCCGCGATCAAGGTCCCGAGCGCGTGATCCGCCTTGGCGATCGCCTCATTCACCTGAGGTGAATCGGGGCCGAAGTTGTGCCCCGCGGAATCCACCAGGGAGAAGTAAAGGGTCAGCAAAGCGGGACGCTCCTCCTGGGGGAGATCCAGCCAGTCCAGAATCTGCTTCACCCGTTGGGAGAGAGGGACATCGTTGTTGTAGGGCTTCCAGTAAGTTGGACGGTGACCGGCGATTTCCGCCTCCGATCCGGGCCAGAAGTAAGTCGCCGACTTCATCCCTTGCTTGGCGGCGGTGACCCAGATCGGTTCCCCCCCCCACCAGCGTCCATCGGTCACCGCCTCGTTCTTTCCGAGTTTGAAGGTGTCGTCAAACTCGGGATCGTACATGACATTGGAAACGATCCCGTGATGTTCCGGATAGAGGCCGGTGACTTGGGAGTAATGGTTGGGAAAGGTCTCCGAGGGAAACACGGGGATCAGCGCCTTGGCGCGAGTTCCCTCATGGATCAAACGGTCGAGGTTCGGAGTATCCGCTCGTCCAAAGTAATCCCACCGAAAGCCATCCAGGGAGACCAACAGGACGGTGGGGCCGATGTCCGCCGCTTGGAGCGGACCCATTCCACTCCAAAGGGCCAGGATGAGGAGAAAGGCGGCGCTCCTCAGAGGGAAACCCCCTTCTCCGCAAGGAGCGCGCGATAGAGCCGGTCGAGATCATCCACCAGCCGATGGATGCTGAAGCGACGGATGATCTCATCCTTGGATTCGCGCCCGCTGGTGGAGTATTGCTCACGACCCTCGTAGGCGTCGATAATTCCCACGACAAGCTCATCCACGTTCCCAAGGGCATACAGACCGACCGGGAAACCGGGTTTGCGAAGTTCGCGGGTTGCGCCCACATCGGAACCGAGAATCGGGGTTCCGGAGGAAAGCGCCTCAAGGAAAGCCACGGGAAGCCCCTCGTTCTTGCTGGTCAACACACAGAGGTCAAGATCGGCATGGACCTGGACCATGTCCTCACGCATGCCGAGGAAATGGAGGCGCGGACCAATGCCCATCTCCGCCGCTTTGGCGACAATCGTGTCGCGCGCGGGTCCATCCCCGATGAGCGCGAAGTGAATCTTGGGATACTCAGGAAGGATGCGCCGGGCTGCCTCCAGGAATTCATGGTGGTTCTTAATCGAAGCCAATCGCGCCACCATCCCAACCAGGAAATCCTCCTCGGCAAGTCCGAGTTCGGCGCGGATTTTACCCCGGCTCTTCTTGGCATCCCGGAATTTTTCGAGCTCCAGTCCCACATAAACCACCGCGAATTTCTCCGGCGGCGCGACCCGCATCGCCACGAGTTCATCGCGGCCGGTTTCGCTGATGAAGATCAGCTTGTCGGTCCACTTGGCCAGATATCTCTCGATCCTCCGGAAAACTTCCGATTTGATCGGCCCGAACTCCCCCTTGAGGACATGCCCGTGAAAGGTGTGAACAACGACCGGGATGCCGTATTTCCCGGCGGCCAATCGCCCAAGCGCGCCGGCCTTGGCGGTGTGGGTGTGGAGGATGTGCGGTCTGAACTCCTCGATGATCCGGCAGATCTTCTTGTAGGCGATCCAATCCCGGCGAGGACGAATCTCGCGGCCCAGCTCGGGAAGGATGATCGGCTCCACCCCTTTCTCCTTGGCAAGGTACAGCATGTTGCCCTCGCGGCGCTCCTCCACTCCGGCGACCAAGCGTGTGTCGTAGCCGCGCTCCTTCATGTAGTGCGTGAGTAGAGTCGTGTGAATCGCGGGGCCGCCCACATTCAGGCGCGCGATGAGGCGTAGGAGACGAATGGGTTCGTGGCTCATGAACAAGCAATCAATCCGGACCGGAAATCCGATTCCCCCGGGAAGTCTGTTTCGGTTCGACCTCCGGTCTGGTCTTGAAAGAATCCCATATCCCAGCCTGGGAAGGAAGCCAAGCCTACCGGATGCGGCATGGCCGAATCAGGTCGGTTGAAACCCCAATGAAATATATGCATTTGTATGCTATTATTCTGCCGAGTCAACCTCGAAACCGCCCGAAGACGACCGGAATGGCGATTGCCGGGCCGCGACACCTCCGGAGTCCGAGGTTTTCCGACGGGAGAAGGCCATGCTTCCCCGCATCCTGCCTCTGCTAATCCTGCTTGCATGTTCCAACCCATCCCGCGCGCTTGAATGGCGGGAGTACGGACCCCCTGGCGGCGCCCTCACCGCTCTGGTTTCGGATTCGACCCCGACAACCGTGATCGCCACGGCGAAGAACCATGTCTACCGCAGCTCCGATGGAGGCATGTTCTGGGAAAGCCTTCAAGATCTTCAGGCCAACGACACGGCCCGCGGCGCGGTGGTTCTGGACGCCACAACGCCAGTCATCCTGATCTGCACGGACTCCGGCAAGGTTCTGCGCTGGAACGCAAGGACCACAAGCTGGGACACGGTTGAGACAGGTATCGATCCCCCCCAGCCCCCCTATGGTCGTCAATGCTATGACCTCTCCGTGGTGTCACCCACCGCGACCCGTGTTTTCCTCGGATGTTCCACGGGGCTGTATTATTCGGACAACAAGGGGGATTTGTGGCGGAAGGTTCCCCTTCGGAACAGTGGCGACTTGCCTCAAATGGTTGAATCGGCCCGGGATGGGAGTTTGTATGTCAACACGGGTTTTTCGACGGGGACTGTCTACCGGATCGAGCCGGACTATTCCACGTACACCACCTTTGTCTGCAAGCCGGGACTGCCTTGCGTGGCGCTGACCGGGGGGATGATCCGGCCCAACCCACACAACGCGGATGAACTGCTTCTGGTCTTCTCCGGGCATCCGCCCTACTACAGCAACGACCGGGGCGAGAACTGGTCCACCCCCGCCGGACCGCCTCCTTCGACCCCCGACAAGGGCGCGTGGCTGTATGGCAAACCCACCGTGATGGGGGTCACCGCCACCTATCGACTTGATCCGGCGGCGATGACATGGACCACCCTGTGGAGCCGTCCCATCGCGGTGAATTACTTTGCCCTTCCACTATCCAAGACTCCCGGCGCCCTTCTCCTTGGAAACACCTCGCGGGGGATTTGGCGCTCGGAGAATTCCGGGCAAACCTGGGAGTACTCCTCGTCCGGGATGCACAGCTCGGGTCAGGTTCAGGCGATTGCGGCGGTTCCGAGTTCGGCTTCCACTCTCTATGTGGGCTTGGCGCAGGAGGGGGTCTGGCGGACTCAGGACGGTGGCCGGACTTGGGAGGAGCGAAGCGACGGAATCGCCTCCGAGATTGCCTACAACCGCAGCATCCGCTCCTTGGCCGTTGATCCGTCCAATCCAAATCACCTCCTCACGGGAACCGAACCGCGTGGAGGGGACCCGGCCAAGGTGCACCAGACTCTCGATGGAGGCGGGACATGGACCATGATCCCGAGCGCTCCCACCGCCATCGCGCACAAGATTCACTTCTTGCGCGGAGCTCCCTCCACGGTCCTCATCGGGACCTTGGGCGATGGAGTCTGGAGAAGCACCAACGGCGGGAACACTTGGAACAAGCTCCCGGAGTTTCCCCAATACTCGAATATCAATGACATCGCGGAGGAAAGCGGGGGACGTCTGTTTGCCTCGCAAGCAGCGACCTTCAACACTCAAGGCGGGATTTTTATCAGCGACACGCAGGGGGCGAGCTGGACATTCAGCGAGTCCGTCGGCGGCCTGCGCTCCCTGGCGGCGGACTGGAGCCAATCGGGTCGGATCATGGGTGGCTTCAGCGGCGGCGGGATGGTTTTTTCCCTAAACAATGGGGTCGGCTGGAATCCGGTGAACACCGGACTGAATCAGAACTATGGAACCTACGGCGATTCGATCAGCACGGTCGTGGACCGCGCGCGGAGCGGGCATTACTACACCTCGATGTTTGGAACCGGCATCTATGGGACCGAGGATGAGGGACAGCATTGGACTCGCCTTGCCTCCCATTACACCGATTTCCCGGCGGGAGGCGAGCTCGCCCTTACCGACCGAGAAATGGGAACGCTCTTCGCGGCGGTGGAAGGGGTGTATTACGCGCAGCTCCACGAGCCGCTCCCCACGCTGACTCCCACTCCCACTCGGAGCCAGACCCCTGCTCCAACCGTGTATGTCACCCCGACCTACACTCCCCCTCCGGGTTTTCCGCCTCACCCCACGCCCACTTCGACTCTCCCAATCTCGGCCAACGCTGGAGTGACCGAGGAACTGTTTTGGATGAGTCCCTCTACTCCCGGGAGCGGGCAGTCGGTTTCCGTGGGTGTTGTGGTGTTCAACAACTCGACGACCAACCTCAGCAACGTGCCGCTTGATTTCTATTGGCGAAGCGACACGGCTCCCCGCACTCACTTCGCAAACAGGGTGATTCCCTCGCTTCCACAGCGCTCTCGTGTGGAGGTCCCGAGCGCCGGCTCCTTTGTGGCTCCCTCTCCGGGAACCTATTACGTGGAGGCGGTTGCGGATGAGCAAAACCAAATCATGGAGTATGACGAGTCCGACAACCTGGCGACCGTTTCCTTTTATGCCCGCCAGATCGGGGCGGATTCAACGTCCCCCAGCGGTTCAATCGAGGTGCTGGGGGGAGGGCTGTTCACCTCAAACTGGGAAGTAGGTGTCCATTTCAACGCCACGGATGCCGGCTCCGGCGTGGCGTACATGTGGGTGACCGCCTGGGAGCTGGACCCATACAGTGGCGGACTCTACCCCTACTTCGATTCAGGTTGGGTTCCTTACACCTCTTACGCAAGCTTACCGCTCGCCCTGGTGTTCAGCGGGGACATCAACGCCATCTCGGTCAATTACGCCGATCTGGACGAGAACATCTCGGACACGTATTGGGGAGTGGTCAATTACTACCCGGTCGAGTTTCCGGATTATGTGTGGTGGGACGAGGTGCTCTACTATCCGATGTACCTTCCATCGGGCGCGAATGTGACCGTGACGGTTCAGCATGAGGCCGGAGACACCGATCTGTACATTCTTGCCCCATCGACCCCAAGCGGGTTCTCCCAGTGGTCGAGCGTTCATGATGGCGGAACCTCGGAAAACATCGCCTTCACCACTTTCGAGGAGGGGGTCCACTGGGCCTTGGTGTACGGTTACGACTTCTCGGTGTATCGCGTGTTGTGTAGCGGATCGGGGTCGTTCAAGGGGAGCAACGCCACATCTCCGGCTCCGCTTCCGCTCGGCGATCGCCGTGGACCGGAGTTGGAAAACGTTTGGAATTCGGGCCTGCTTCCAAGCGGCGCGCATGTCCCTCCGGTGGGCTTGGACCTGAACCTGGACCGAATGATCGATTCCCAGGATCTGTTTTATTTCTCGAGGCAGTGGGGGAAGACCCCGGGAGAGGCAGGTTACGATGCCCGTTGTGGAACCGCCGACCCGGAGACCCGCACGGGCGCCAAGCATCTGTTGAGGTGGTTGGGGATGAGGTAAGCAGACACAGTACAGTTCCTGCTGAAAATCCCCCCCTCAGGCAAGAACCTTCCGCCTCTCCGGATCATAGAGCACGCGGTCATGGCGCACGGCAGGGTGGGGCTCGCAGTAGGCCTCGATCTGATACTCGCTGTGCCCAGCCTCGGCGAGAGGGAGATAGCCGTAAGCGATGGTTTTCTCGATCGAATACCCGTAGCCGCCGGAGGTGACTGTCCCCAGGACCTTGCCCTCGCGAAAGATGGTCTCGCCGCCCTGGAGACGCAACGGCGTGTCGATGGTGAAGAGGCACAGCCTTCGCTGAATCCCCGCGGCCTTGGCCCGAACCAGCGCTTCCCGTCCAAGGAAATCCCCCTTGTTCAGGGCCACGCAAAACCCCAGTCCGGCCTCATAAGGATTGTATTCCGGCGTGATGTCCGCGCTCCAGTAGCGGTAGCCCTTCTCCAAACGCATGGAGTCGAGCGCGCGGTATCCGAAATCGATCATCCCAAACTCCTCGCCCGCGCCGCGAAGCTCCTCGTAGACCTCCACCGCGCTCTCCATCGGAACATGGAGCTCCCACCCGAGCTCTCCCACATACGTGACTCGCAGCGCGAGAACCGGCGCGCACCCAATGGTGAGCTCCCGGCACTGTGCAAAGGGAAAGGAGCCGTTGGAAACATCCTGATCGGTGACCTTTTCAAGGACCCGTCGCGCATCCGGTCCCCACAGCCCGATCACCGCGCGCGCGGAGGTGACATCTTGGACTAAGACCGACTCTTCCGAGGGAAGGTGGTCCCGGATCCAGTCGAGGTCATGGGTCAGGAAGGCCGTGCCCGTGACCAGGTAGAAATGATCCTCCGCGATCCGCGCCACGGTGAGATCGCACTCGATTCCGCCCCGCTCGTTCAGGAGTTGGGTGTACGTCAGGCTCCCCACCGGCTTGTTCAAGTCACCGGCCACAAGGTATTGGAGGGACTCGAAAGCGCGCGGACCGCGCGCTTCGATCTTGCCGAAGGAGCTCATGTCGATGATCCCGACTCGCTCTCGAACAGCTCGATGTTCGTTTCCCACCGGCTCAAACCAATTGGGATAGTCGAAGGACAAGGTCTCCACCGGCTCCATCCCTTCGGGGGCGAACCAACTTGCCCGCTCCCATCCGGCCTTCTCGCCGAACACAGCCCGCTTGGCGGCCAGCAGGGGATAAAGCGGACTGCAGCGGATCTTCCGGCACGACTCGCTCTCCTCCCCCGGCCAATGGATGGTGTAGTGCCTGGTGTAATGCTCGGCCGTGCGCTCAACAATGTAGCGGGTGGAGGAGGCGTGCTTGGAGAACCGGCGGATATCGAGCGGCCAGAGGTCATACTCTGGAGCGCCCCCAACAATCCACTCGGCCAGCGCCTTGCCCACACCGCCGCCTCCCGCGATGCCGAAGCAATTCATCCCGGCAGCGACAAAGAAATTCGCGAGCTCGGGGGCCTTCCCCAAGATGTAGTTCCCATCCGGCGAGTATCCATCGGGGCCATTGATCAGCTTCCGGATTCCGGCCTCCTTGAGGCACGGGGTCCGGTGGATCGCGGCTTCGGAAAGGATTTCGAACTGTTCAAAGTTCGGCTCCAGAAGCTGTTGGTGGAAGCCCGTAGGGATCCCCTTCACCCCCCAAGGGACTGGATTCGGTTCAAACCCCCCCATCACCAGTCCATCGACCTCCGGCTTGTAATAGATGAGGCCATCGGGATCGCGGACTGTCGGCAGGTTCGAGGGGAGACCCGGAATCGCCTCAGTGACCAGATACTGGTGCTCCATCGAGCAGACCGGCACACTCACTCCCGCCATTCGTCCGACCTCACGGGCCCACATCCCGCCCGCGTTGACCACCGCCTCGCACTCGATGTCCCCCTGGTCCGTGTGGACATGGGTGATTCGACGGTTCCTCACGGCAAACCCGGTGACCGTTGTCTTTCGGCGAATGGTGATTCCGAACTGGCGCGCGCCCTTGGCCAGGGCATGGGCCAAACTGGCCGGATCGGCGTAACCATCGCTGGGGATGAAGGCCCCACCGACAACCCCCTCCGGATTCATGATCGGGAAGAGGTCCAGAACCTCCTTGGGGCCGAGCAGATGGAGCTCGAGTCCGAAGCTGCGCGCTTGGGTGGCGGTGCGCCTGATTTCGGTCATGCGCTCCTTCGAGGCGGCGATGCGCAGGCTGCCGACTCCCGCCCAGCCCGTGGACTGACCGGTCTCGGTCTCCAGGCGACGGTACAGCTCCACACTGTAGCTCAGCATGCGGGTGAGATTCCGTGAGGAGCGAAGCTGGCCGACAAGTCCCGCGGCGTGCCAGGTCGCCCCGCTGGTAAGCTCGTTTTTCTCGAGCAGCAGCACATCCCGCCACCCGAGTTTCCCCAGGTGATAGGCAATGCTACACCCCACGATTCCCCCACCCACCACCACCACCCGCGCTCGCTCCGTCATGCCGTCCCCTCCCGAGGGTCTCCTCTTGGATCGCTCCCGCCAAAGCGGACGGGTACGATACCCCATCTGTTGGGGATGGCGCGAGGCTTATCTTTCGATGCTGGCGGACCAGCCGGGCAGCGCGCCGGAGACGGGTTCGCATCCCACCAGCTCCAGTTCGACCATCCTCCTTCTCGACACCGGGTGCTTTCCATCGCCCCCCGGAGGGATCACGCGCCACAATATCTCGGCCATATCTCCGGATATCAGTTGGATATTGCCGATCCATTCCCAGGGCTTCCGGGAGAGACCTTTCCTGACCTTGACGATGGCTCCAAAAGTGAAGCCGGCGAACTCCGTTCTTGTCCGTACCATGGCGGCACCTCCTTGTAGCAAGCAATGTGGTTTGGACATTCGGCAGATGCATGAAGCATGACTTATGCCAGGAATCACAAGTAACCGGGACGGGCCTGAATCATCGTGGCCAGCGAGTTTCTGGCAAGGTCAGAGAGTGGCTATTCCATCGGGGGATTGAACCAAAGCGAACAGAGGGAGCAACGATGGGGTGAGTCGGACCAAGCTTTTTTCCCCCTTCTCCCAATCTAGCCTCCATCAGATTGGATTGACAAAGAGTTCACCTTTAGGTTAACTGATCATGTTTGCAGAGGTTCTGATCGAGGGAAGCGAGTGGACACTCCTGTGTCTTCGAGATGACCATGGCAGGTGCCCGGTTGTTGATTTCATGCAGGAACTCAGGAGGACTGGCCACCCCGATCTTCGCAAACTCCTGAAGCGTGTCGAGATGATCGCCGACACACCCTATATGAAGAACGAGCAGAAATTTCGCTCGCTCGGACAGGGCATTCATGAGATTAAGGCTGGAGGGCTGAGGGTTGCCTGGTTCTTCTCCGGAGAGAGAAGCATCGTGTGCACCCACGCCTTCCTGAAACCGAACCCCAAGAGGCTACAAGTCGAGATCGCGCTTGCCAACAAGTTCCGAGAGGAGTACTTCCGTGACCGAAAGGATTAGGGCGTCGCGAAACATCCGGAGAGAGTTCGATGAGCTGCTTGAGGATGTGCGGCAAACCGACGAGTACTGGCTCGAAGGGTTCCTTTTTCAAATCACTGAAGACATCCACAAGGAAATGGAACAGCAGAAGATCAGCCGGGTTGAGCTGTCACGGCGACTCGGAGTGTCGAAATCTTATGTGACCAAGATCCTCGGTGCGGATGTGAACCTGACAGCCCGCACACTGGTCCGAATCGCCCGCGCGCTCGGGTGTGAATTGACACCCCCTCGTTTGAAAAGGAGAGGTTCGGAGACATCCGCGGATTTCGTGATCGAACTCCCCAAGCCGAGTATGTCTTCAACTGACTTAACCGCTTCCAAGGCGCGGAAGCGAAAGGCCTCCTGAATCCCTCAGCGCCCGATCCGTCCCGTCTCGATCACTCCCGCGGCCTTGCGACCAAGGGTCCGAACCATTTCGATCATCGTGGCGAATCGGGCGTCGCGGGTCAGCCCCTGGACATAGCGGTAGTAGATCTGCTGGACAATCACCGCGAGCTTGAGAAGCGCGAACACATAGTAAAAGGTCAGGTCCCCCAGCTTCCTTCCGGAGAGGCGCTCATATTCCCGCGCGACCTCCATCCGGGAAAGGCTCCCGGGCAGCGTGGTGAGAAAACACTGCACCACCTTGAGGTCTTCGGCGTCCTCCGGCTCCGCCCAATAACCGAGGGTGGTCCCCAGGTCCATCAGCGGGTCGCCGATGGTCGTCATTTCCCAATCCAGAACCCCAACGATCCGGGATAAGTCAGTCGGGTCGAGCACGATGTTGTCGAACTTGTAGTCGTTGTGGATCAGCGCGGCCCCGGAATCCGGAGGAATCCGTTCCAGCAGCCAACCTGAGACCGATTCAATATCGGGGATGTCATCGGTCCGGGAGCCGGCGTAGCGCTCCACCCACCCGCGCACCTGACGGTCGGTGTATTGCCCCTCGCGGCGCATCTTACCGAGCCCCGCGCTCTCCCAGTCGAGGTTGTGCATGCGGACCAGATTCGACACAAACGAAAGGCAGATTTCCCTCGCATCCTGCGAGGAAGCCACCCAACCCTTCGGAGCCCGCGCTCGGAGAATGACCCCCTGGATCCGCTCCATGACATAGAACTTCGCGCCGATCACCGACTCGTCCTCGCAGTACAGAAGCGGCTTCGGCGCGGGGGGGTAGATCGGGTGGAGAGCCGAGAGGACCGTGAACTCACGCCCCATGTCATGGGCGCTTTTGACCTTGCTCCCAAAGGGGGGACGGCGGAGGACCAGGTCCCGATCCCCAACTCGAAGGAGGTAAGTCAGGTTTGAGTGGCCGCTGGGGAACTGTTCGATCCGGAGGGCTCCCTTCAAATCGGGGAGGTTCTCCATCAGGTAAGATTCCAACGCAGCTTGATCGAGGGTCTCGCCCTCCCGGACCGGGGCGGTCGCATCCAGCAGGGCGGTCATCGCATTCCTCCGGCCACCTCTTTGAGGATCCGTTTGGCCACAACCAGCTTGTGGACCTCATCCGGACCATCATATATCCTGGAGGCGCGCTCGTTGCGGAACCAGAACGCGAGCGGGGTGTCATCGGTCATCCCCAGGCCCCCATGAATCTGGATGCCCCGGTCGAGCACATCCATCAGCACCCCGGCGACATGGAACTTGATGAGAGAGATCTCCTCGCGCGCGGCCTTGGCGCCGTGCTTCTCGATGGCCCAGGCGGCATGGAGGACCATCCAGCGCGCGGCGTTGATTTCGGCTCGGCTCTTCGCGATCCAGTCCTGGACAAACTGCTTGGAGCCAAGCGGTTCACCGGGAGCGACCTCGCGGTGAACCGCGTAGTTGCAGATCAATTCGAAGGCTCGCTCGCAGATGCCGATCCAACGCATGCAATGGTGGATGCGCCCGGGACCGAGGCGATCTTGCGCGATGGCGAACCCCTCTCCCTCCTTGCCGAGAAGGTTCTCGACCGGGACCCGGCAGTTTGTATAGCGCACCTCGGCGTGACTGGCCCAACCCTCGCCGCGGTGGCCCATCACCGAGGTGTTGCACACAATCTCAAACCCCGGTGTGTCGGCGGGAACGAGAATCTGGCTGGTCCTCGCGTGGGGAGGGGCGCTGGGATCGGTGACCGCCATGACCACGGCGAACGCGGACCCATCCGCTCCGGAGGTAAACCACTTGTGCCCGTTGATGACATACTGGTCCCCCTCGCGGACCGCGGTGGTGCTCATCCAGACCGGGTTCGACCCGGCATGCTCCGGCTCGGTCATGGAGAAGCAGCTTCGGGTCTTGCCTTCGAGCAGTGGCATGAGAAAGCGCTGCTTTTGCGCTTGGGTCCCATGCTCAATGAGGATCTCCATGTTACCGGCGTCCGGCGCCTGGCAATTGAAGAGGTAGTGTCCCAGCGGGCAGCGTCCGAGCTCGGCGCTCACAAGCCCATGATCCACCAAGGACAACCCCATGCCGCCGTATTCCTTCGGGATTTGCGGGAGCCACAGCCCAAGGTCCTTAACACGGCCTCTCAATCTTTCAAGTCCGGGCAGCACCGCCCCGAAGCCCTCGTTCAGAAAGGCGTGCTCCAGGGGGATCGCCTCCTCGTTGATAAAGGCGCGAACGCGCGCGAGCAATTCGAGTGTTTGCTGTGGGATGGAAAAGTCCACCGGCGGCTCCTTTCTACCAAAGGGTCAAGAGTTCGGGTTGATCCAGATGAGGGGTGGAATTGAACCCGTTCAGTGAAAAACGCCCGACCGTGAACAGAAAACTGGTGAGCGCGGCGTTGTGAATCACATAGGAAAGGTGCAAGGTCTTGCGTGGGGAAATTCCCAGCGCGAGTCGAGTCGCCACTGAGGTTGGACCCGCGGAGGTGAAGGCGCCCACGTGTAGTCCCCTCCCCTCTCCTGAAGTCATCAGGGCAATTCCCCGCTCCACTCGCGCGGCAAAGGAGTCCCAGGATTCGATCGGTTCGCCGTTAAGCGCCCCCTCCACCCAGAGTTCCATGGCGGCCTCGAAAAGCGCCTTGAAGGTTCGCAACCGTTGATCTGGGTCGAGCGATTCGCGATAGGCGCGCTCCAGCAGGTGAAGATGGGGGTGCGCCTCCGCCGCCGACGCGAGGTAATCCTCGGAAAAAAGCCGCGTGGTGTATTCATCAAGTTCGGGAAGGATGAACGGGTCGGGGAAGGCCACCCCCGCGCTCCTGTAAACCCCAGCGACAATCTCGGCGGTTCGAACGTGCCGGGTTCGAGGGCCTGAGAACACCCGGTCAAAACGAACCCCGCGGCGGATCAGGTATTCCCCCAATTTGCGCGCTTGAATGTCCCCGACCTCGGATAGACGGTCATAGTCTTCTCCATGGAAGGAGCCTTGGGCATGACGGATGAGGGTGAGGAGGCTCATGGCGGGAGGATATAGACAAACTTGGATCACTTAAGGGATCTGCCCTCAAGCGCTCCAAAAACTCTCCGAGAAAGATCCTTCCACAGTCGCGTCATCGTATGGTAATTTAGCGGTAAGCATTGGCCCTCGCATAGCCATGAGGGACTTTGTATCGAAAGTGGGCCCAGCACGGAGGTTCGTGGATGAAATCTTATATTCTCCCTATCGTGGTGGAACCGGACGAGGATCAGTGGCGTGCTTTTGTTCCCGATCTGGAGTCCCTTGGAGCTGCGACTTGGGGAAAGACAAGAGAAGAAGCGCTCGAGAACATTCGGGAAGTGGCCCAGATCGTGATTGAGGAGCTTATCGAGGACGGGGCGCCCCTTCCTAACAGCGTTACTGAATCCGAGAGACCAGTGCTTGCCGTGACGGTTTGAGAGTGGACTACTCAAGACTTCGCTCCTTGACTTCCCGCCAACTCATGGCGGCGCTCCTGGAGGACGGTTTCACATTGAGGAGACAACGGGGCAGCCACCGTCGGCTTTATCACCAGAATGGAAGGAGAGTCACGCTCACCTTCCATCACAGCTCTGACACGTTCCCCCTTCAAACGCTACGGAGCATCATCGAGACCCAGGCGAGATGGTGTGAGGACGACCTTCGACGCCTAAGGCTGCTCCGTTGGAGCCCTTTTCATTTGGATGTAGCGCTCATTTTCAGAGGGGCGCGGTCACTCGCGCCCGGACACACCAGAGCGTGTCCCTCCGGGTGCTACAGCCAACGGAGATTTGCTCTAACGACTTGCGGAGAAACGATCGGGTCTATGCCACCTGGCGCAATTGTTCCCTCACCGACATCACCCCCATTCCTCCAAATCCGAGGCCAAACACGAGAAGAAACGGAATCGAGGCGTAGTGCCCCCGTGAGGCCGCGTGGAGAATGCAGAGGGCCAGATAACCCGCGAGCAGGAGCTCAAACCAAGCCGAACGGCTGCTTGGGGCGCGGTAAGGACTTCGACTCGCGCCGCCATCCTTTGGAGTTCGCACAAAGTCATGCTCGCCGCCACGGTACCCTTCCCACACAGCGATGCTGTTGGAAACCGCCAAGCCGGTCCCCAAGAATAGCAGGCCGGGGATGCGAAACAGTCGGCGACGGTCCTCCGGGTGCGCCACCCACTGGCCCCAGAGATAGAACACATTCACCGAGAAGATCCCCAGGATGTATAACGGTAGATCAACCACTGCGAGTTTCCACGGGGAGTCCGTGAGTCGGATGTCCAGCGCGGGATAAGCGCACAAGGCCAGGAGCACCAAGGCCGGAAAAACCAGGTGGCTGGTCAGGTGAAAAAGGAATTCGGCCTTGATCCGGACCGGAACCCGCGCCGCAAGGACCTCCGGACCGAGCTTCCGAAGGGTTTCCACCGCCCCGCGCGTCCAGCGGTACTGTTGCGACTTGAAGGCGTTGACCTCCTTGGGGAGCTCCGCCGGGGTGACCACCGCGTTGAGGTAACGGAACTTCCATCCCGCAAGCTGCGCGCGGTAGGAAAGGTCGAGGTCCTCGGTGAGGGTGTCGGAATGCCAGCCTCCGGCCTCTTCAATGCAGCGCTTGCGCCATACCCCGGCGGTGCCGTTGAAATTGAGGAAAAGCCCGGCTCGATCCCGGGTCTGGCTTTCCATCACGAAATGACCATCGAGAAACAGGGCCTGCATCCGGGTAAGAAACGAGGCATTCTCGTTCAGGTGGCCCCAACGGGTCTGGACCATCCCGACTGAAGGCTCGGAGAAACAGGGAACCACGCGCAAAAGGAAGTCCGGGGGCGGAACGAAGTCCGCGTCAAAGATGGCGATCAGTTCCCCCCTCGCGCGCGCGGTTCCTTCCTTCAGCGCCCCGGCCTTGAATCCCGACCTCTCGCGCCGATGGTGGTGGGCGATTCGGAATCCCTCGGCCCGGATTTCACGGACAAGGCGCTCGGCGATCCGTGAGGTTTCATCCGTTGAATCATCAAGGACTTGAAACTCGATCCGGTCCCTGGGATAGCGGAGCGCTAGTGCGGCGCGGAGCAGTCGCTCCACAACCGCCCGTTCATTGTAGATCGGGAGCTGAACAGTAACCGAGGGAAGGGTCGCGTTCTCCGGATCGGCCGGCGGCGGGTCCGGAATCGGCGCATGTCGAAGGCGTTGATAGATCAACCAGGGGATATGGAGACCGTGGAGCGACAGCCCAATCAGAAGGCTGAAATACAGAACGAGAAAGATGGATTCCATTCCTGTTCGATAGTGCGGTCCGGCGCCCTTCGTTCCGCCGGATCAAGGCGCTTTCTTCGGTCCTTCGGACTCTTCAAGAAATCTCCGGAGGAAGGACCAGTCGCCTTCCCCTTCCCCCAATAAACGTTCCAGGTCCGCGAGAGTATCAATATCGTAACTTTCGGGACCGATTCCCGCTCTCCAACCCTTCCGCTTCGCCGCGCGAAGCGTGTCCTCGAAGGTGGTGGAGCAGGACCAGCGGACTGTCTCGAACATATCCTCCGGGGGGCGGGAAAGTCCGAGGAGATAGTATCCTCCATCCGATGCCGGTCCCAGAATTATATCCGAATTCTCGAATAAGCGCAGGTTCTCCCGAACGATATCCGCCGAAAGCTGGGGGGAATCCGAGCCGATAGCCAGCACCTGCTTCCAACCCCTATCGAACTGTCGGTCAAACGCATGCTTGAGCCGCAGGCCCAAGTCCTCTCCGCACTGGAAGGCAACTTCCGCCTCGGTCGAGAGCCATTGTCGAGCCTGCTCCGCGGCGTGCGCGTGGTCCACGCCAGGCTCCACCGCAAGGCAAACCTCGACGGAAACGGCGGGAGCCATACTGGTCAGCGTGGCGACAAAGGGGGGGACCCAAGCCTCGTAGAGCCTCGCGGCGGCGAGCTCGCCAACCTCCCGAGCCAAACGAGTCTTCACACACCCCACCGCGGGGAGTTTGGCGAAGACCATAGCCCGCGCCTGATCATTCACGCCAGGGCTTCCTGAGTTTTGTATTGGAGCTCATAGAGGCGATGGTAGAGACCACGCGCGGCGAGGAGTTCCTCATGGGTTCCCATCTCCGCCACGCGCCCCTTGCTCATGACCAGGATGCGGTCGCAATTGTGGATGGTGGAGAGACGGTGCGCGACAATCAGGCTGGTTCGTCCCTCGGTCAACCGAGCCAGCGCGCGCTGGATGGTTCGCTCGGTTTCGGTGTCCACGCTCGAGGTGGCCTCGTCCAACACCAGGATTCGCGGATCGTGGGCAAGCGCGCGCGCGAAGCTGACCAGTTGACGCTCGCCCACGGAGAGGCTTCGACCGCGTTCGCCCAAGGGGGAGTCCAGCCCTTGGGGGAGTTTGGAGACCAAGGCCTCCATCCCGAGTTCCCGGATCACCCGTTCGGCATCCGCGCGGGAAATCCGCGGATCGCGCAGGGTGATGTTGTCCAGGACAGTCCCCGAGAAGAGAAACACATCCTGGAGCACAATTCCGAAATTGGCTCGCAGGTTCGCCAGGTTCCAGTCCCGCAAGTCCACTCCATCGATCAGGATGCGACCGCCGATCACATCGTAAAACCGGCACAGCAGACTCATCACCGTGCTCTTGCCCGAGCCGGTGGCCCCCACAAAGGCGATCCGTTCGCCCGGTTCGGCCACGAAGCTGACTTGGTGCAGGACCGGCTCGCCGGTGCGATACTCGAAATCCACTTGGTCGAAGACCACACGCCCGCGCGCCGAGACGATCGGATGAGGGGATTCGGGGCCGGCGATGGAGATGGGTTCATCCAGGAGTTTGAAGATGCGCTCGGAGGAGGCCATCGCCGATTGCAGGGTGCCGTACTGGGCCGAGAGCTCGCGGATCGGTTGGAAGAACTTGAACAGGTACTCCATGAAGGCGACCAGCGTGCCGAGGGTCAGCGCGCCCGAGAGAACCTGGATTCCCCCGTACCACAGCACCGCGCCCATGCCCAGGGCGGAGACCACCTCAACCGCGGGAAAGAAGACCGCGTAGGCCAGGATGGTCTGAATGTTGGCGTCGTAGTGGTCTTTGTTCAGTCGTTTGAACTTTTCGAGGTTGCGCTCTTCGCGGACAAAAGCCTGAACGGTCTGGAGGCCGGTGACATTCTCCTGGAGAAAGGAGTTGAGCCGGGCGATCCGTGTGCGCACCGCGCGAAACCCCTCGCGCGACCAAACGCGGAAATACCGAGAGATGATCAGCATCAGCGGCAACACCGACAGAGCGAGCAGGGTCAGCGGGACACTCATCCACAGCAAGATTCCGAGGATTCCAATCAGCAGGAACAACGCGCCGAAGATGTGGGTGATCCCCTCGGAGAACAGTTCGTTCAGAACCTCGATGTCGCCGGTCACTCGGGTCATGAGTCGTCCCACGGGGGTCTTGTCGAAAAAGGAGAGGGACAGCCGCTGCAGGTGGTCGAAGAGTTCGATCCGCAAATCAAACATGGCGTACTGGCCCGTGCTGTTGACCGCGAGGATGTAAAGGAACTGGATCGCGTACTCGATGGTCACCGCGCCGAGAAAAGCCCCAAGGAGCAGCGCGAGCTCGCGGTGGTCCCCGTTCGGGATGGTGTGGTCGATGGCCCAGCGGACAAAGAGCGGCTGGATGAGCGAGAACGAAGCCACCAAGAGCGAGAGGGCGACCGCGAGCGCGACTCGCGCCCGATAGGGGCGCAAGTAAGTCAGCAGACGCCGCGCGAGACGGGCGTCATAGGCCTTCCCCAGCGCTTCTTCCTCATGGGGATGTTGTCCGCTCACGCGATCATCTCCTCGATTTGGGCCTCCAGGAGCTGGTGAGAATGAAGGGTGGCGTATAGCCCCCCCAGCTCCAGGAGATCTTCATGCGTTCCACGCTCGGCAACCGCGCCATCCTCGAGCACAATGATCCAGTCGGCGTTCCGGACAGTGGAAATCCGGTGGGAGATAAGCAGGGTCGTGCGGCCCGCCATCACTCCACGCAGCCCCTCCAGGATCTTTTCCTCCGTGTGGGTGTCCACCGCGGAGAGGGCGTCATCCAGAATCAGGATCTTCGGATCGATGGCCACGGCGCGGGCGATGGCGGCGCGTTGACGCTGCCCGCCGGAAAGAGTGATTCCCCGTTCGCCGACCAGGGTTTCGTACCCCTGCGGAAACTCGATCACATTATCATGCAGTGCCGCCAGGCGGCTGGCTTCCTCGACCACGCCATCGGCAAGGAACTCCTCGGGTGACAGGCCGAAGGCAATGTTCTTGCGAACAGTGGCGGAAAACATGAAATGATCCTGAGACACCAACCCGATGGCCTTGCGCAGGTCCTTCAGCCGGTAGTTCCGGGCTGGGACTCCATCAATCAGAATCTCTCCCCGGACCGGGTCCTGGAGACGTGGAACAAGGTGGGCGAGCGTGGACTTGCCGGAGCCGGTGGCCCCCACAATTCCCACGGTCGCTCCGGCGGGGATTTCCAAGTTGAGCGAACGCAGAACCGGGCGACCGGGGATGTACTCAAAGGTGACATCCCGGAACACGATCTCCCCGCGCGTTGGGGGGGGCGCACAGGGATCCGCCGGGTCCTTGATGGAAGGCTCCGTGTCCATCACCTCGTTGATGCGCTGGAGGGACACCACCCCGCGTTGAATCACGTTCAGCACCCAGCCGATGGAGATCATCGGAAACAGCAGCATGTTCAGATAGATCAGGAAGGCGGCGAAATCCCCAACGTCGAAGCCCCACCTCGGACTCATCATCAGGAAGCTCCCGAAACCGAGGACCACGAATCGTCCCAAGTTGTGGCTGAAGGCAAAGAATGGGTAAAGCGCCCCCTCGGCTCGGAAGTAGCTGAGGTTCTTTTCGAGATAATCCCGATTGAGGTCGCGGATGGCCTCGACCTCGGCATCCTCACGTACATAGGCCTTGACCACACGGATTCCGGTCAGGTTCTCCTGGACATAAGTGGAAATCTTGGAGAATTGCTCCTGAACCAGGGTGAAACGCTCTTCGACCACCTTGACCAAACGATTGGTCCCAAAGGCCATCAAGAGCGGAGGAAAGAGGGCCACAAGGGTCAAGACAGGGGATAGGTAGCACATTCCTGCAAGGACGCATGCCATTGTGAAAAAGGCGTTAATGGGGTACATCAGCCCCGGCCCCAGCATGGAGCGAACTTGGTTCAAGTCATTGGTGGCGCGGGCGATAATATCTCCTGTCGTCATTCTGTCAAAATAAGCGGGCGGCAGGCGAAGGAGATGCGCAAACAAGTCGTTGCGCAGGTCGTATTCCACCTTCCGACTGATCCCAATCAGGATCCAGCGCTGGTAAAAGCGAAAAACGGCGCTCAGGAGGGCAAACCCGAGGATGGCCAAGAAATACAGGATAAGCCGTTGTTCCCCGAGCCCCTCGGAGCCCGCCAGATGTTGGGTGATGTGCTTCAGTGTTCGGCTGACCAGCAGCGGCAAGACACTGGCCGTGGCGGCGGTGATGAGCACGCAGGCCACTCCGATCACCAAGGTGCGGCGGTATTGCTTGAGATAGGGAAACAGTGTCGGGATTTCACGGCGCGCCGCCGCAAGGCCGGCCGTCTCTTGGCTCGCATCGGATGTCATAGTCTGGAATCTTACGGGAGCCTTCTTATCCCGCAACCCCCGCCCCAGCCGGTTTGTGACTGGGAGAGCCGAAAGGACGCGCGGTCCGCCGATGAAGGAACTCGAGTTCTCAAAGTCCCTGGTCCAGTTCGCGACTCAGACCGACCCCCATAACCTGTTTTCAACCGGGCACATGGAGCTGCTTCGGAAGCTCAATCGCCTCGACTTGTCGGCGCGGGACCTTTCCAAGGTGATTGTCAACAACCCGGCCATCACCGCGCGAGTGCTGCGAGTCGCCAATTCGCCCTATTATGGCATCCCCAACAAGATCTCCACGCTCAACCACGCGGTGTCGCTTCTGGGAGTGGAGCAAGTCAGAACCCTGGTGCAGGCATTTTGTTTTTCCGAGGCGACTTCGACAGCCAAGGGCAAGGCGCGGATCTTCGAACCTCGCAGCTTCGCGGCTCATTCCCTGGCCGTGGCCCAGCTCGCGGGCAAGCTCGCGAAACACTTTGGCTTTCAGATGCTTGGAGCGGGCGAGGCGGAAACGGCGGGTCTGCTGCACGATATCGGCAAGAGTGTGCTGGCGGTGGACCAACAAAGCATCGCGCGGGACATGCGCAACGAGTATCTGCGCCGCGCCTCCACCACCCGGGAAGACGACTGTGAGGTGGGGACCCTTCTCGAGGCCGAACTCGAAATCCTGGGGTTCACTCATGCGGAGCTTGGGGCTTGGCTGGCCTCGACCTGGAACCTCCCCCTGGGGGTCCGAGAGGCCATCTATTACTCGCATGGTCCAATCGAGGAATGTGTCCAAAAGGAGTGGGCGTGCGTGGTGGCGGTGGCGGATGAGATCGCCAACACCTTTGGGATGGAATGTCTGCCCACCAGTGCGGGGACCGGACCCGATCCGACCATCCTGGAGTTCCTCGAGAGGCAAGGAAAATTGAGGTTATACGAAAACCTGCCCGGCGCCCTGGAAAAGGATATTGAGCGTGTCCAGGGTCTCCACTCGCTGGTGTCCGAGGATCGCGCCCCCCAAATGGAAGACTCGCGTTTGGAGACGGTCATCGAGGAGCACGCCCCACAGCCTCGCGCCCAGGTCTCCGTGGCGGCTTCCCCCGGCTGGAGCCTCCTGGTCCCCGGCTTGCCTCAAATGAACCGGGGGGCCACGGTCTTTGGCGGGGGTCTGTTCGCGCTGTTTCTGGGAGCTGGACTACTCGCGGTGGCCTTTACGCTGGTGGGAAATGGGGAGCTTGCGGCGGGATGCGCGGTGGCCGCCCTGCTTTCCTGGTTGGTTTCAGTGTTTGCCGCTTGAGGAAGACCGGTCAGACGATGTCCTTGATCAGATCCAAGAACTCTTCCACTGAAATCACATCGGCGATCCGCTTGTGTGGCAGAAAGCGGCCTTGGGAGTCGTAGAACTCAATCACCGGCACCGCGAAAACCCCTTGTCGAACCTGGAGGTCGCTGACTTCCTTGTTGGAGCGACTCTCGGAAAGATTGACCTTGATCGCCACAAAACGCTCCAGGGCCCTTTGAACTTTCGGGTCGGAGAAAACCTTGTGATCGAGCTCATCGCACTTCTCGCAAACATTCGTGCGGTATTTGACGATCACGCTCTTCCCGGAGGCGCGCGCCCTATCGAGATCGGCAAGGGGAGCTCCACTCAACCAAGCGATGCCCACGGTCTCGGCGTGGTCCGCCGGCTTATCCGCTGGGGCGGTCATCCCTACTCCCGGGACCCAGCCTTGGAGCGCCGCGAATCGTTGCAGCGGCAGGGAGGCCGCAAGCAGCGCCGCCATCGTGGCGAACGACAGAACGGCGCGGGAAAGCCCCTCGGTCCCTTGATTCTTAATGCTCACAAACGTGGCCACCCCAAGGAAGTACGCGGTGGTCAGCCCCCACAGCCAGCTTTCGGGAATGACAAAGTGGACCCAATACAGCGCCAGCCCGAGAAGAAGCAGGCCGAAGAAGTCCTTGACCGCCACCATCCAGGCCCCGGCCTTCGGAAGGTACCGGATGGAGCTCGAGAAGGTGGCGATCACGAAGAACAGAACGCCGATTCCCCAGGCGTAGATGAACAAGAGCCAGAAGCCGAGGAAGAAGCTCTGGGTCTTGGCCACCCAGGTGAGAATGCCAAGGAGGATCGGCTCACCGCAGGGGGCGAACACAATGCTGCTCACCAGCCCCATCGAGAAGGCGCCCATGTAACCTTTGCGATTGACCCTGGAGGCCGCGCTCACCCATGAGGATGGCAGGTAGAACACAAACACATCGAGCATCGAAAGGGCGAGGACCACATAGAAAAGCGCCACCACACCGATCAACCAGGGGTTCTCCATCATGGTCCCAAAGACCGTTCCGAGCGCCGCCGCGACCACTCCCAGCGAGGCATAGGAAAGCGCCACTCCCAGAATATAGGTCCCGGCAAGGGAGCAGGCCTGAACGCGAGACCTCACCTCCTTAGCCCCGAAAATCGCCACCGTGGCGGGGATCATCGGGTAAACACAGGGTGTGAAGCTGGTCAGAATGCCTCCGATGAAGGCGAGCAGAAACGCCACCCACAGGTTCCGAGTCACCGTGCGCTCAAAGAAACCGGTGTCCTTGAGAGCCTGGCGCGAGAGGATCGAGTCGCCGCTCGCGGTCGCCGGGGAGGCTGTTGTTTCAACAGGTTCCTCAGGCTCAGGCCATGATGCGCGGGGATCTAGCCTCTCGGTTCGGACCTCCGCCATGGAGAGTCCCGCATTGCTCTTGGCGAGCCGAGTCGAGATGGAATGAGTCTCCGGTGGGAAGCAGACCCCTTTGGGCCCATCGGTGCAGCCGGAGAAGGTCAGCAGGACCTGCAAGTCCTTCCCCTGCTCCTCGCCGGTGATCCAACGCACGGGGATCCGGAGCTCCCCCGGAGTTCGGAGAATCGCCTCGGTTTCATCCCGGATTTCCATGTAGTGGAGCTCCCGCGCGGGCGCCAGCGCCGCGCCGACATGGAGCCCCTTTCCCTTGATCTTCTCGACGGCGAGAGTTGAGAGCACCAGGTGCGCCGCTTCCCCGGCGGTGACTTTCAGGCTGAGCGTTCCCGAATCCGGGCTCCCAGCCATCCATTGAGGAGACTCCATCCGGAAAGGGCTCCTCGAGCCGGAAGGACTTCCCACTTGCTGCTTTGATCCCGATGCAGGCTCAAGCCCCGGAAGCGAGAGAACCCCGAAGGGGTCCTCAAATGGCGAAGCGGATTCACCCCGCGCCTCCGATTGAGGTGTCTCGACCTCCAGGAGGGGGCTTAGAATGGCATGCCACTCCTCCTTGGAATGAGCCTCACCGAGGGTCCGGACCTTCTCCCCGGTGGCGCTGAAGATGATCGCGAAGGGATTGGCGGCATACTCCGGGTCGATGGCGCGACGGAAGGCCACATCGGAGCCGGGTTTCTTATAGTACTTCACAAAGGGGAGTTGCAGCCTTTCAGTCAGGCGCGCCGCCGCCTCGAATCGCGCCTCGGGATCGGTGTTCACGGAGGCGATCCGGAGACCCTTGGGTCCCAGCTCTCGGTGGACCTCGATCAAGTCCGGGAGCTCCTCCACGCACGGCTCACAGGTGACCTCCCAGAAAGTCACCAGCGTGGCCTGCCCCTTGAAGCCGGCCACAACCTCCGGCCAGGTCTGGGGGGAAACTTCTTTTCCAAGTTGGGATGGAACTTGCGCCGGCGCGGGCGAAAGCAAGCCCAGGAGGACCGCGATTCCGGCTGCGGCTGTGAGGGAACGGAAACCGAACGAAGCCTTCCTCGACATGGTGAATTAGTTAAACAAACGGATCACATCCGGCTTTGTTATGGGGATCGGCTTCCCATCCACCAGGGCCTGTGCGATCGCTGTCCAATTCTCCAGGGAAAGAGCATCGGCGATGGTGGCGATCTTCTTCCCTTCCCGGTTGAAGATCAGAGTGAAGGGATCCGCCGTGTAATCCGGATCAATCCCAGTCCTGAACCGAACATCCGGACCGGGCGCCTTGAGGTAATTGTCGAAGGTCAGCCCCATTTTGGGAACAAAGGCCTCCACATCCTTGCGGCGCGCCTCGACATCAGTGTTCACCCCGACCACGGATAGTCCCCTATCCCGGAAGGCGCGGTGGATCTTCTCGAGGTGAGGAAGCTCCTCCACACAGGGACCGCACTCAATCCCCCACATATTGACCAGGAGGATTCTTCCCTTGTGGAACTTGACCAACTCCAGAATCCCTTCCGGGGTGATTTGATCGAGAGGATGACCGTGGGGGGCCGTGGCGGAGGGGGGGGTCGTTTCAGAAGGCCATCCGGATGGGGGTTCGTTCGCGGGAATCAGCTCACCACCCGCCGGAGCGTCCGTTTCGATCGCAAGGCTCGGGGATGGAGCGGATTCCGAGGGTGGAGCGGCAACCATCGAGGGGACCTCACCCGTTTCCAGAGAGGATCCTGAGTCTGAGACTGAGGCGCCCATCACCTCCGCCTCCGAGGTTACAGGTTCCGGGGCCGGTATTTCGATCTGCTTCCTTTCCGGGAGCGGGGGAAGGGGGCGCTTGGAGCGCTCCCAGCGCTCCTTGGCGGATTCCCGGCGGAGGAAAGGAGGATCGACCAGCGGACCGGAGGACTGGGCAAAGTCGCCGTGGTCGTGGTCATCACTCTTGGTGCGGACCCCCGAGCACCCGGCCAAGAGAACGGATAGAAACAGGAGCGCAAACAGGAATCTGGACATCACGGTCTTATTATCCTCATCGCGTGGGGGGGAGGCAATCAGGGCTTCCACTCGCTCACATCTCTTCCGGGGCGGCAATCCCAAGAAGCCCAAGACCGGTCCGTAGCAGGGTCCGGACACAGGCGACCAGGAGCAGGCGGGTCCCCGCCACGCTTGGTTGCTCGACCAGCACATGGTGCGCATTGTAGAAACGATTGGCGTGATCGGCGATATCCACAAGGGTCTGGGCCAGAATCGAGGGCTCGTACTCCTCGGCGGCGCGCGAAATGGCGCGTGGAAAATTCTCGAGATCTTTAAGGATTTCGATGGCCTCCGGGTTGTCCAAGGCCGAAAACTCGATGCTCGCGGCCTCCCGCAAAGGGGACATCCCCCGTTCGACCCCCTTGCGGAGGATGCTGGAGAGACGAGCGTGGGTGTACATCACATACGGCCCGGTGTCCCCATCAAAATTCAGGATCCGCGCCCAATCGAAGACCCAATCCTTGATGCGACGGCGGGAGAGGTCGTAGAAGCGGATCGCGCCCACCCCAACTTGTTCCGCCACCTCCGTTCGGTTGGGGAGCTCCGGGTTCTTCTCGGCGATGATTCGGTCCACTCGCTCGACCGCTTGGTCGAGCACATCCTCAAGGAAGATCACCTTCCCTTTGCGGCTGCTCATCACCCCTTCCGCGAAGCTGATCAGGCCGAAGGCGACATGAACACAGTCCTTGGCCCACGGCTCGCCGAGAAGCTCCAGGGTCTTGAAGACCTGCTTGAAATGCTCATTTTGCTGGGTGGCGACAAAATAGAGGTTCTTGTCGAAGGCGTAGGTTTCGTGGCGGTAGCAAGCCGCCGCGAGGTCACGTGTGGCATAGAGGGAGGCGTCATCGCTGCGTTGGATGATGATGGGGGTGAGGCCATGCGGTTCGAGGTCGACAATCTTCGCGCCGCGTGACTCGACCAGCAGCCCTTTTTCCTGGAGACGGTCGATTACCGGCTGCATCTTGTCGTTGTAGAAGGACTCCCCGGAGTAAGTGTCAAACTCGACCCCAAGCCGGTCATACATCCTCTGGAACTCGACAAGCGACAGGCTCTTGAAACGCTCCCAGATGGAGGTCGCCTCGGGGTCACCGTCTTCCAGGCGCTTGAACCATTCCCGTCCTTGGTCCTCCAGGCTCGGATCGGCCTCGGCCTCATCGTGGAAGCGAACATAAAGTTTGAGCAGGGCCTTGATCGGCGAGGGGCCCTCAAGGTCCACCTCTTCGCCCCACTTCCTGTAGGCCACGATCAGCTTCCCGAACTGGGTTCCCCAATCCCCCAAGTGATTGATCCGGACACAGCGGTATCCCTGGAAGGCCAGCAAGTTCCCGACCGAGGCGCCGATCACGGTGGAGCGGAGGTGCCCCACGCTGAAGGGCTTGGCGATGTTCGGGGAGGAATAGTCCAAGACGACTGTCTTCCCCGCCCCGACTTCGTTCGAACCATATCGCTCCCCCTGGTCCAGGATGGCTTGGAGAACCTTCTTGGCTTGGACCGCGGGGTCAAAACGGATGTTGAGGTACCCGCCCACCGCCTCAACCGAGGCAAGCCCCGCCACCGCCTTCTCCGAAAGGTCCGCGGCCGCCTGCTTGGCGATGTCCGCGGGTGGGCGCTTGAGAACCCCCGCGAGCCGGAAACAGGGCAACGCCAGATCTCCACGGCTCCGGTCGGAGGGGATCTCCAGGAGTGTGTCGATTTCCTCCGTGCCGACACCAAGCCCTTGGGAAAGAATTTGGACAATCCGATGACGTTCGTTCATATTCGACTTTCAGTAAGAGAGGGTCAGGCGGTTGCGGGGAATTCACGACCCCCGCGACCGTCCGACCCCCTTGTGGAAAGGGAATCGTAAACCGCTTGGCGGAGTTCGGGGAGACCCTCGCGGCTGCGCGCGGATAGAAACACCGCCTCCGGAAAGCGACCCCGCAGGTGGTCGAGGGTTTCGCTGTCCGCGGCGTCGATTTTGTTGAAGGCGAGCAGGACCCGCTGATCCTCCGCGCCAAGTTCCTCCAAGGTCTTCTCGACTGTCTCCATCTGCGCCCGAAGGGTGGGCGAGGAGGCATCCGCGACATGGACCAGCAGGTTGGCCGCGAGGGCCTCGGAGAGGGTGGAGTGAAAACTGGCGACCAGCTCGTGCGGCAAACGCCGGATGAACCCGACCGTGTCGCTGAACAGGGCGATTCGGGAATCCTTGAGGTGAACACGGCGGGTGGTGGTGTCGAGCGTGGCGAACAGACGGTCGTCGGCGTAAACCGATTCGCCGCTGAGGGCGTTCAGAAGCGTGCTTTTCCCGGCGTTGGTGTAGCCCACCAACGCGACCGTCCACTGCCCGGCGCGATTGCGGACCCGGGATTCGCCCTGCTTCTTGAGTTTCTCGATCTTTTCACGCAAGAGGTCGGCGCGGGCGCGCATCGCCTGAGCTTTCTTGCCGAGGGCTGACTCGCCGAAACCGCGCAGGCCACCGCGATAGGCGCGGGTGGTGGTGCTCCTGTCCATCTTCGGGTTGAAGTAGTTCAGATAGGCGAGTTCGACCTGGAGCTTGGCCTCGGCGGTCTTGGCGCGGCGCGCGAAAATCTCAAGGATCAGCTCGGTGCGGTCCATCACGTGCGACCCGGTCTCGTGCTCCAGGTGCGCGATCTGATTGGGGGAAAGGCGGCCATCGATGAGGACCGTGTCCGCCAGTCGCTCATCGCAGAGTGTCCCGATCTGGTCCGCCTTGCCGGGCCCCACAAAGTACTCCCGATGCGGCGCGGGTCGGCGTTGAACCACATGTCCCACGACTTGGCCGTCGAGAGTCTCCACCAGCCGCGAAATCTCCTCAAACTGATCCTCTCCCTCCTCGGCGGGAAGGTTGGGCGGAACCACTTGGACGACAACGATCCGCTTAAAGGGGGTGCCGAGTTCTTTCGGGCCGGAACGCTCGGGAAACTGGTAAACAGGCGTTTTGACTTGGGGCATGCGTGTGTTTGGTTCAACCGCTTCCAGTATACAGGATGGGCTGGAATGGGGTGAAGGAGCTCGGTCTATCTCCCCAGCACTCGTTTCATGGTCGCTCCGATTTCAGCGGGGGAATCGCAGACATGGATTCCAGCCGAGCGCATGGCCTCCATCTTGGCCGCGGCGGTTCCCTTCCCCCCCGAGATGATCGCGCCGGCATGCCCCATGCGTCGCCCGGGAGGAGCTGTCCGACCGGCGATGAATCCCACGACGGGCTTGGAGAACCCGTTCTCCCGAATCCAGGCCGCGGCATTTTCCTCATCCTCACCACCAATCTCCCCAATCATCACAATCGCTTCGGTATCCGAGTCTTCAGCGAAGAGCCGGAGGGCATCCAGGAAGCGGGTCCCGATCACCGGATCGCCGCCGATCCCGATACAGGTGGATTGCCCGAGGCCCAGATCGGTGAGCTGCTTGACAGCCTCATAGGTCAATGTCCCGCTCCTGGAAATGACCCCAATGCTTCCGGGCTGGTGGATGAAGCCCGGCATGATCCCAGCCTTGGCCTTGCCGGGAGAGATCACCCCTGGGCAGTTCGGGCCGACCCAGCGCCTTCCTGGGGTCTCCCGGTAAACCGCCTGCACACGGGCCATGTCCAGGGTCGGGATCCCCTCGGTGATCACAATCGCCAGGGGAACTCCGGCGTCATGGGCCTCCAGGATCGCGTCCGCGGCGACCGAGGCGGGCACGAACAGGAGCGACACATTCGCCCCTTCCTTGGCCACCGCCTCGTGGACTGTGTCAAACACGGGCCGGTCGAGGTGGGTGGTTCCACCCTTGCCGGGGGTCACTCCGGCCACGATCCGGGTCCCATACGCGATACACTGCTCGGCGTGAAACGAGCCTTCCTTTCCGGTCAGGCCTTGCACCACCACGCGCGATTCTTCATCCAGCAGTATGCTCATTGTCCTTATCCTCAATTCGGTGGGATTGAACCCACGCGTCACGGTTCCGTGGGAGTCGGCGTTGGCGACCGATACCCCGGGATGAATCGATTGGTCTGCTCGGCGCGAACCCCCGCTTGACGGCTGGCTTCCTTGGCGCGGTCAATCGCTTTCCGGCTCAGAAAGAACGCCGCCGAGGCCAGGATCAAGATGATGACAATCACCACAAGCATCTCGATGAGGGTGAAGGCGCGAGAGCCGCCCCTTGGGCGAGACATGATGGCGCGCATCCTCTTCGCGGGGAATCTACTTCAGCGCCGCGGTCACCTTCTCCGCCGCCTCGGCGAGTCCGCGCGCCACTCCGAATTTGATCGGCGCCTCCTCCAGCATCCTGGCCCCCTCGGCGGCGTTGGTGCCCTCCAAGCGCACCACCACCGGGACATCCACTTTCACCTGCTCCAAGGCCTGGATCACGCCTCCGGCCACCCGATCGCAGCGGACAATTCCTCCGAAGATGTTGATCAGCACCGCTTTCACATTGGGGTCACTCATCAGGATGCGGAAAGCCGCCGACACTCGCTCAACACTCGCCCCGCCGCCCACATCCAGAAAATTCGCCGGCTCCCCGCCCGCCAATTTGATGATGTCCATGGTCGCCATCGCCAGCCCCGCGCCGTTGACCATGCAGCCCACATTCCCATCCAGCTTGATGTAGTTCAGGTCATGCTTGGAGGCTTCGATCTCCAGTTCCTCCTCCTCGTGCAGATCGCGATACTCCGCGATCTCGGGATGCCGGAAGAGCGCGTTGTCGTCAAAGGTCATCTTGGCGTCGAGCGCAAGCACATCCCCATCCTCGGTCACCACCAGCGGATTGACCTCCACAAGGGTGGCGTCGGTCTTCACAAAGGTCTCATACAGAGCAGTGAGCAGCGCAGCGGCCTTAAGGGCGGTCTTGCCGGAGAGGCCGAGCGCGAAGGCGGTCCTCCGCGCGGCGTGGCCGCCCAGGCCGAAGCGGATATCGATCGGGGTCCGGATGATTTTTCCCGGTGTTCTTGCCGCAACCTCCTCGATGTCCACTCCCCCCGCGGCGCTCGCGATCAGAACCGGATTGGAGATGGTTCGGTCAAACAGGATCGCCGCATAGAGTTCCTGCTTGATTTTGGAGGCTTCTCCCACCAACACCTTGCGGACCACTCTCCCCTCGGGGCCGGTCTGAGGAGTGACCAGGTTCATGCCAAGGATGGCCTTGGCCAGGCTTTCGACCTCATCAAGGGATTTGGCGAGTTTGACCCCGCCCCCTTTGCCCCGTCCTCCGGCGTGAATCTGCGCCTTCACCACCCAAGCGGAGCCGCCGATGGATTCGGCGATTTGGCGGGCTTGGTGGGGGGTTTCGGCCACCTCGCCCTTGGGGATGGGAACATGGAACCGCGTGAAGATTTCCTTGGCCTGATATTCGTGGATTTTCATGAAGAACCTTTTTTCAGGAAATGGAGGTGGAAGTCTAGACGATGACCGGGACTGGCTTCAAGGCAATTGGATCTGTGAGCCGGTCAGGCACGGTACATGGTATCCAGTCCGGAGGTGAAGGTTGGGTGTCTGAGGAAGCGTGAATTGCGGAGGCTGGGGTTGGAGGTGCGGGTTTTGTACCAGGGTTTGAGAGGGGTTGAGGAATGGGGGGAAAAGGAGTGTATCGCTTTTGGGGCCTCCGAGCCTGAAGGTGGGGGGAGCGGAAAAGGGCTTGCCCTCGCCAGGGATTCCCTCCACGACGATCCCGCCGGCGCGGCGAACTTCATTGGCTGTCAGGCGCACCGACACGATAGCCGAAGTCTCTGACACCTCGCCCACCTTAACCCCTGTGGCCTGATGGGAACCGGCCTCATGGGCGGATTGGAGAACGAGGCAAGTGAGGAGGAGCAGGGATGGGAGTTTCATGAGGCGAAGCTACACGATTGTCACGGTGGCATCAACGCAAGGCCAGTCCATTTCGGATCGTCACTCAGAACCAGCACCCCGCAAGGCGGCAGGGACTGGCTTGTCCTCTTCCCCAGGGTACTCCCGATCGATTTCGCGCACCGGCTTGGCCTTAGGTCTCCTTCAGGGGGGCGCTGACCACCTGCATCCCTGCCGGGCAGCCTGGCAGCCGACTTCTGCGATCCACCACTTGGCGAAGCCGCTGCGACTCGTCAAGCAGCCGTGCGAGGCTCCACTTACGGCTGCACAACCACGACTCTGAAGCCGATGTGGTCGTAACGCCGCTCGGGCTCGAACCGCAGGCGAAAGGCCGACCGGCAAGGCCAGCCCTCATCAGCCCAACACCCGCCCCGTCGCACCCGGGACACATCTCCATGTTCGCTTTTCGTTGCCGAACTCCCAGACAAGTACAAGTCGGGATCCGCGCCGCCCGGCAGTTTCCTGTGATACCAGTCCCGGCACCATTCGTAAATGTTCCCGTGCATATCGTGGAGGCCCCACGGATTGGGGGGGTAACTCCCGACTTTGGCGGCCCGGTTGAGCGAAGGCCCTGGTTCGGCTCCGTTGTACGGCTTCCCCTTGAAGTTCGCCTGTTTGCTGCTGAGCTGATTTCCAAAAGAGGTGGCCGTCGCCGTCCCCGCACGGCAAGCGTATTCCCACTGTGCTTCAGTGGGCAGTCGAAACTCCCAATCCGCCGGGAGGACGCCTGACTCTCGGCCGAGTTCAGTGAGTCTGTGGCAGAAGGATTCTGCTTCGGCAAAGTTGACGTTGCCAACCGGATAGTCATCTCCTTCGGGCAATTCCGCCGTTAGCTCTCCCGGCAACTTCCCGACAACCCGTTTCCAATCCCCTTGAGTACTCTCGTACTTGCCGATCCAAAAACCCTTGGAGAATGTCACCTCGACCTGATCCTCTCCCGGACGCCGTTCCGGCTCATCGGGCGGGCTCCCCATGACAAATTTGCCGGCCGGGCACCAGCAAAGTTCGACGCCCTCGACCTCACACTCATCCCCGGCCTTGGAGCCAAGGAAGGAACCCGCCGGCGCCTGTGCAGTGGCACAGATACCGCCTCCGACCAGACCAGCTACCAGGAGGAGACCCACCGAATGAATCCCCAGCGCGCCGCTCGAACAGGCACGCCATTTAGGCGCCATCATGGGTTGAAGGTTAATGCTGGAGGAGGACAAAGTAAAACTGCTCGATCTCGCCATGCGATTCGCGGATAGGCATCCCAGGCTGTCCTTGGGCGGTATGTCGACCGCCCTTTTGATCAGTATCTTCACTCCAGGCCTACCCTGAGCCGGACGAGTAGTGTCCCGTAATTGTCGAATTGAATCCTGATTCCATAGTTCAAGCCCGGTTGAACGGAAAAAGTTCTCTTGAAAGTCTGAGTCATCCCAATCGGCTTGCCAACGTCCAGGGTTGTCCCAGGAAGCTCTTCCCGATCCTCGACGGTGGAAACCGACACCTCAAAATCGCGAAGGATGACTCGTTCGGAAGGACCTCGTTCAACCGCACCCGCGCCGATCTTAACGCCGGTGCTCAGATCGCTTTTCCGGACTCGATACAGACCATCGGCTTCCTTTTCGAAGTACTCGAGAGACTCGCTCGGACCGATCGCGACCACAAAATCCTGGCCAAACCGGTTGATGACCTTCGGGGCGACAAGCATCTCGACTCTTGGAATCCCGCCCGACTTCGGAGGCTCGGAGGCTCCATTCCAGGTCCATCCGGTCGCGTCTGCGACAAAATGGGCCCCTCCCAAATCGATTAAATCGGCAATGTTGAAGAACGACACTCCCTCATCTTCGTTAAGCCGGCGGATCCATTTCGCTGGGTCAGATTCCGCGGCGGGGTCACCAATCCCCACCCAGATTGGGTCCGTCAAAGAGGTTTCGCCATCGAAGTTTCCAATCACGCGATAGAAAGTGCATTCAAGGCGATAGTGGTCTGCCTGCGTTGAACCGACGGCGTTTGCACTCAAGGCCAAAGACAGCGCGACCGTGAAAACTCTGATCCAACTCACCCTCATCTTTCTGTCTCCTTTTCCAATGTAGTAACAACCCAATCCTGAAACCCGGCGGATTTCTCCGGGAGAGTCGCATCGAAGGGATTCTGATTCGGTGAGAGTGTGATGGCGACGGCCAAGCGTGTTGGCGGGGTGTTTTCACGTGGAGCCATGTTCGGCGACGAGCACCTTCCGAGAACGAAACCGATCAGAAGCAAAGACAAACCCCATGCGACGCCCCATGCGGCTTTTTTCGGCGTCCAAAATCCCCAATGCTCCGACCTTTGCGGGGGCTTTTGCGAGTACACGCGGTCGTCGAGATGGACCGAGGGCCTTCGCGGTGGGAGATTCTCAATCTCCGACTCCAATTCTTTCATGGCTGCTCCTCCAGTCGCGCCTTCATCTTAGCAAGTCCACGGTAGTACCAGGCCGAGACAGTTCCTTGGGGAATTCCGCGGATGTCGGCGATTTCTCGAAACTTGAGCCCACCACAAAGGTGTTCGACAATCGTTTGACGTTCATCGGGGTCGAGACTTTCCAAAGCCGCCGCCAGCGCTTTTTCTCTTTCCCTCCCTTCGGCCACGCGCCTCGGGTGATGATTGAGGTCGAAGAGGGAGACATCATCAAGACTCTCCGTCGCCGGTTTTTTACGCAATTGATCGATGGCCGCGTTTCTAACGCACTGGAAAACGAAGGTCTTGAGGTTCCGAACCTTCCACGAATCGTAACGGTAAATCCGATAGAAGGCCTCTTGGATAGCGTCCTCGGCCGCCTCTACGCTCCGCGTGATCGACAGCGCGCAGGTGAAGAGAGCCTGCCGGTTCGACCGATAGAACTCGTCGACCTTACCCTGAAAGGACACATGTTCCTCCAAACAATTGGCTGTTGATCCCACCCCTACTCTTTCGGATCAGTTGTATACGGCGCGAACACCTCCGACTACAAGACGGATTGAGCGGCTTTTTTTATGCATCACTGGCTTTCCCAGGGATGACGAGGAGGGGGTGTCCGAGCCGGGCGCGCGAGCAAGCGGAGGGGTGGACAAGCACCGCCCCCTCACGGTCGCGGCTCGGATAGTCGCGGCGCGGTTTGCTCGCGGGAAACGCGACCACCTTGCGGGGAATTCCGATCACTGGGAGGATGCGCGGGGGATGGAGACCCCAAGGACATGAAATTCAAACAACCCAAACAACTGGGGGACCTGGCGCGAACCACAGGGTCCCGACTTGGCAGCCCGGCTCATGAAGACCTCGCCATCACGGGGATTAACACCGCCGAGGCGGCGGAAGAGGGGGATCTTGTCTGGGCGGAAAGCAAGGAGGCGCAGTCCGGTCTCTTTGAGTCCCGCGCCGCCGCCGCGATTGTCCCCCCCAAGGCCGAGGTCGGAGCCTTCCCCGCCCTCTTTCACCCGCTCCCCAAGCTGGTTTTCGGGATGCTCTTGGCCGAGTTCATTCCCGAGGAGACCGATGCCCCGGAAACCTGCGAGATTCACCCCGAGGCCCGAATCGATCCACGCGCGGTGATCCGGGGGGAGGTTCGGATCGGCGCGCGCAGCCGGATTCTCGCGGGAGCGGTGATCGGCCAAGGCTGCGAGATCGGGGAGGACTGCGTGGTGGGCCACAACTCGGTTCTGCATTGGGGCACTCGACTCGGCAATCGGGTGGTGGTGCACAGTTGCACTGTCCTCGGGACCGATGGTTTCGGGTATGTTCAGAAGCCGGTGGAAGGGGACCCGACCACTTGGGAGAGTCTCAAGGTTCCGCATGCGGGCATCGTGGTGGTCGAGGATGATGTCGAGATCGGCTCGAATGTGTGCATCGACCGAGGACTGCTGCAAGCCACGGTCATCGGGCGTGGAACCAAGATCGATAATCTGGTTCAAATCGGGCACAACTGTCGGATCGGACCCCACAACATCGTGATCGGGCAGGTGGGATTTTCGGGGAGCATCACAACCGGAAAGAACGTGATCGCCGCGGGTCAGGCGGGGATCGCGGACCACACCCACATCGGCGACCGGGTCGTGTTGATGGCGGGGGTGAAGATCGCCGGGGAGGTTCCGGCGGACAGCAAGGTGGTCGGGTATCCGCCGCTCTCGCGCCAGGATTTCTGGCGCTACACCTCCAGCATGATGGATGTCACCCTGGTCAAGAAGATTCTCAAGGCGGCAACCGATTCCGAGACCTACGAGGACTTCAAGAAAGTGGTTTCGGCGCTGAAATCCCCTGCGGGGTGGTTCAAGAAGTGAGCAAGCTCGGTCCGGCATCGGAACGATGAAACGGGTTTTCCGGATCGCTGTTGCCTCAAGCGACCGTTCGACGACCAAGCGGAAGAGAGAGTTCGGGCGGAAACCGAGACCATTTACTTGGTCCTTCGTGAATTTGGGATAGGTCGCCCGGAGATCTTGCGCCTTCCAAGTCTGATAGTGGAACGTGAGGGTGATCTCGACCGGATGACGCGTGTTCACGACTTGTTGATGACATTTAAGGACCCCAGTACGGTGTCGCGTGATGTCCCCGGCGCATTTCGTGCTCGAAGAGAAACGGAAATGAAAGATCCAGCCGAATTCACACCGATCGAGCTTTACCGCGCCGGATTTCAGGCCCAAGTCGAGAAGTTCGGAGTTGCCGGCGTCACGCGTTTCATGCTTCTCCTAGAACGAGGGCGGGGGAACTATACAGAGGAAAGGCAGGAGATTCTGAAGGCTGTGGCTCTAGCGGAGGCCTCCGCGCGAACGCGCAAATGGATGTGACCCTTCCCTAGTCCACCCGATGTAGCAGCGGAAAGAACCTGCCCTCCATCTTGGTCCCTTTAGGGATGACCGGGACCCCTTCGAGCATCGGTTCGTCCTTGTCGGAGATCACCCCATCCCGAAACACATTGATGACCGTGGCGCGACGCGGAACCTCTGTCCGATTCTCGAACGAGCCGTGAACCATCAGCGGGTGATGGAAGGTGCATTCCCCTTTCTTGAGCTCCACCGGAATCGGTTTCCAGGCGGCCCACTGCTCCTCGGTGAGCGCCTCGCGAATCGCGTGCATGTCCCCGGCCAGGCCGGTAATCGGAAGCAGTGGCCAGCGGTGACTGCCGGGAATGTAGTGGACACACCCATTGTCCACCGTGGAGTCATCCAGTCCGATCCAACAGGTGAGATGCGCCATCGGAATGGTGCGGGTCCAGTACGAGTAATCCTGATGCCACGCCACCACTCCTCCATGCCGAGCCGGCTTGCAGAAGAGCTGGTCATGCCAGAAGCGCACCGATCCCGCGAGGAGTTGCGCGGCGGGAACCACGAACGCCGGATGCCAAAGGATGTCGTGGAAACCCGGCGTGATCCTCCAGGCTCCGAGCGCATGAAACAGCACCTTTGACTTGTCCGTCGATTCGTTGGAGTGAAACTCGTAGAACAGGCGGTGGCCGGGATGGGCCGGGTCGATCAGCCCGCTGAGCTCTTCTCGAAGGATTTCGACCTGATCGTCGGTGAGGACACGCACTCCCGGCAGATAACCGTTTTTCTGATAGAACTCGACCTGTTCGTCGCCGAGCCGGTAATGGTCCCAGTCCTCTTTGCGCGTGGGGGACTCGAACAAGGCCCCCAGGGGAGAAGAGTGCAGCGAGAGATCCTCAACCATCGGACATCCTCCCGATCCGAATGAACGTTCTTCGGCCATCACGCCCCGAACTTGGCGAGGCGCTTCCCGTTTGCGAGCATGAGCGGAAGGATCGAGGTCCCGTGGATGGTTCCCAGCCCTCCCGCGAGCAGCGCGGTCTCATTGAACCCCTCGACCCGGTCGGCGCGGCAGTGCTTGGAATAGATCATGAGCGGGACCGGGTGCCAGGAGTGGCTCTTGAGCGGAGAGGGGGTCGAATGGTCCCCGGTGACCGCGATGACATCCGGGTTAAGGGCGCGGAGCCTCGGGATGAGGGCATCGACTTCTTCAAGGACATGGACCCGACCCTCGAAATTCCCATCCTCGCCGTACGAGTCGGTTTTCTTGATGTGAATGAAGAAGTAGTCGAAGTTGTTCCACACCTTTTCCAGAATGGCAAACTCATCCGCGGGGGTCTCTTGCCCGTGCTCCTGAACGGTCATCCCCGCCAGTCGGGACACTCCCTTGTACATGGGATAAACCGCGATGGAGGTCGGATTGAGATGGTAGAGATCCTGGAAGGAGGGGAGCGGCTCGAAGAGGTCGATCCCGCGCAAGGTTAGCATGTTGGCCTTGGGTTCGTCCGCGAGGATGGCCTTGGCCTGTTGGGCGAACTCGGCAAGCAGCGCGGCGGTCTTGCGGTTTTGCGGAGTGTCACGGGTTGGAGCCGGCTCAAGCGGCGGCTTCCCGGTCACCTGGGGGTCGGTGTCGGCGATTTCTCCACCAAGCCCCTCGCCACGCAAGACCACCGCCGCGCGGTATTCCTTCACATGCCGGATCTCGCACTCGACTCCCGGGAGCTTGATGGCGGCGGCGAGCTTGGCCACGACCCTGGCCCCCTCTTCGCTGGGGATCCTCCCCGCGCGACGGTCCGTGATCAGCCCATCCGGGCCGATAGTGCAGAAATTGATCCGCGCCGGGACATCTCCCTTCCTGAGGGGGAAATCGACACCCAGAGCCTCGAGCACGCCGCGGCCGATGGTGTGTTTGATCGGATCATACCCGAACAGAGAGAGGTGAGCGGGCCCGCTCCCCGGTGTCACTCCTTGGGCAATCGGGGTGTGAAAGCCGGTGACCGATTCCTTGGCCAGGGCATCCAGGTTGGGGACTCGCGCGGCCTCAAGGGCTGTCCCGCGCCCTTCAGAATCCAACCCCCCAAGCCCATCGAACACAAGCAGCGCCAGCTTGGTGTCCCCCGTAACGGCGAGTTGGGAAATCATTTCCATCGACATGGGTGGCTCCTTCAGGTGAGTCTGGCGGCAAACCGTGATCGTAAAGCAAACCACCTCGAAAAATCCATCGGAGACCCCCTCCGGGGTTTCCTGGGGGCTTGGTAGTTCCTTATCAAATGGGTCTCGACCTCCCACACAAACTATGAATAATCCTCCCTTCGGGCGTTCGATTTCAGCGGCCTTCACGCGCTACGGACGAGCAGGCCGCTCAACTTGGGGGCGACTGGATCATGGTTGAACTGTTTGATGAAGCCTCGTTAAACGATGACCTGCGTGAAGTTCAGGCGTTGAGGAAGAAGCTGCGCCTGCTGGTCGAAAGGCTCCACACCGTGATCGTGGGGCAGGACCGTGTCATCCTCGAAACCATCTTGAGCCTGTTGTCGCGTGGGCATGTTCTCTTGGAGGGAGTGCCTGGGCTGGCCAAGACTCTGCTTGTGAAGACCCTGGGCGAACTGATGTCGTTGGAGTTCAACCGGATCCAGTTCACTCCCGATTTGATGCCCACCGATATCATCGGGACTGAGATCATCGAGGAGGATCCGGACACCGGGAGCCGTAATTTCAAGTTCATCCAGGGGCCGATCTTCTGCCAGATTCTGCTCGCGGACGAGATCAACCGGACCCCTCCGAAGACTCAGTCGGCCTTGCTGGAGGCAATGCAGGAGAAGACCGTGACAGTCGGTGGGGTCTCGCGGAAGCTCAAACCTCCGTTCTTTGTGATGGCCACTCAGAATCCGATTGAACAGGAGGGGACCTATCCGCTCCCCGAAGCTCAGATGGACCGCTTCTTGATGAACATCAAGCTGGACTATCCCACCGCGGACCAGGAGGAAAACATCGTTCTGATGACCACTGTCGAGCGCGCGGTGAACTTGGAACCGGTGTTCGACTCGGCGGAGATTCTGAACTACCAGAAGCTGGTGGCAAAGCTTCCGGTGGCGCGTCACGTGGCGCGGTACGCGGTGAGCTTGGTGGCGGCCACTCGCCCACGGGCCGAGCACGCGCTCGATTTCGTGCGTCAGTACATAACCTGGGGAGCCGGACCGCGCGCCTCGCAAAGTTTGGTGCTGGCCGCCAAAGCCCATGCCATCATTCGTGAAAGGCTCCATACCTCGGTGGAGGACATCCAAGCGGTGGCCTTGCCGATCATGCGCCACCGGATCAAGCTGTCGTTTGAGGCTGAATCCGAGGGGCTGACCGTGGATGATCTCGTGCAACGCCTGATGAAGGTCGTGCCCATCCCGGAGCCTGACCGGAAGTGATACACTCCGCGCGCTGATTGGCCGATAACCAACGCAATCCGGCGGGAACCCTCCCCGCCTCAGGGATCCAATGACGAACACTGTGACGTGGCGTTCAAACGGCTCCGCGGAGCCGCTGATACTGCTTGTGGACGATGACAAGTTCATCCGGCAGATCATGCAGCGATACCTTTCCCGTGTCGGCTTCCGAATGGAAGCCGCCAATGACGGGCGGCACGCGATGGAACTCCTGGAGAGCCTCCGTCCCGACATCATCATCTCGGATTGGATGATGCCGGAGGTGGATGGGCTCGACTTGTGCCGCTGGGTCCGTCAACGGGATGAGCTCAAGGACATCTATTACATCCTCCTCACCGCCAAGGACCGAGTGGAGGACAAGGCGCTGGGTCTTGAGGTCGGAGCCGACGACTACATGACCAAGCCCTTCCAGGGGGCGGAGCTGATCGCGCGCGTGCGTTCCGGCCTGCGACTACGCGGTGTGCAGCAGGAGCTTTCCAAGGCATACCTGAACCTGGACAACGAGTTTCGAATTCTCGCCGATCTTCAACGCAGTCTGCTCCCGGACCCGCTGACCACCCTTGGGGAGTACGAGTTCGCCTCGCATTATTCCCCATCCTTGCGCGCCAGCGGGGACTACTACGATTTCATCCGCCTGTCGAACCTGCACATGGGAATTCTGGTGGCGGATGTCTCCGGGCATGGCGCGGCGGCCTCGATGGTCATGGCGATCATGCGCGTGGTCATGCGCGCCTTTGTGCAGGACCTCCTGTCGCCGGGCGGGGCGCTCACCGTGGTGAACAATGTGCTGGTGCAGCATGTTCCCACCGACCAGTTCGCCACCGCTTTCTACGGAATCCTCAATCTCAAGTCCAATCGCCTGGTGTATTCCAGCGCGGGGCACAATCCCCCGATGTTGTTCAAGTCCTCCTCCGGAGTGGTCAAGGATATTCAGAACACGGGAGGCGTGCCGCTCAAAATCCTCCCCGATGTCCGCTATGAGGAGGCGGACCTGCTTCTGGAGGAGGGCGACCAATTGCTGGTCTACACCGATGGCCTGACCGAGGCGTTCGGCCCCGAGCAAGACATGTTTGGGGAGGAGGCCCTGGCTCAGCTGGTCGGGCGATATGGCTCGGAGAACCCCAAGGTTCTGGTGGAGGAGATCTGGCGTAGCCTTCACGCGTTTGTCCGAACCGAGCCATTCCACGACGATGTCACTCTGGTAGCGCTGCGAAGAAAACAAGCGTGAGCACGCCTCCCAAGGTCCTCCTTGTCACCTCCGAGCTCTTCCCCGCGTTTGGGTATCCCACCGCCGGGGGCGGAGTGCGCGCCCAACAACTCCATGACTACCTGAAGAGCCTCGGATTCCAGATTGACCTCGCCCTCGCGCGCTCTTCCGCGGAGGGGAGAAACCTCCCCGATTGGGCCACTCGTTTCCTGTACCGCGTGGAGTATCTCGATGGACTCATTGAACAAGCCGATCCGGACCTGGTGCTAACCGAGGGGTGGGAGCCGCTCACCCACTTGCGCTTCGATGATCAACGTCTGTATGCGGCTGACTGTCCCGGACCGCTCCTCCTCGAGGCCCGCGCCGGGGATCGAGACGATCACCGGACCCTTCTCTTTCACAAGTTGCGCGCGCTTGCCCGCGCGGATGCCGTGCTGTACTCCAACGCGCCGATGCGCTTTTATCTGGGCGGATTCCTGGCCCTCGCGGGATGGAAGCCGGACCAGTTTGACAGTTTGGTGGAGGCTCCCATCGCGCTCGGTCCGAATCCGCCCGCGCGCAAGGCTCCCGGTTCCGGTGAATTCCAGATCTTTGTCGGGGGAGTTTCCTGGGCCTGGCATGACTCCTCGTCATGGGTCCTTCGCCTGGCGGATGCGCTGGAGGAGCGCGGAATCGGGCGCATCCTCCTGTACCAGGGCAAGCATCCGAACCATCCCGAAGCGCCGGGCGTGTTTGAACCTCTCGATCCAAGGCTTCTTTCCCACCCTCGCGTTCAGGCAAGCCCGCTGGTGAATTGGGATGCCCTTGTCGAGACCCTCCGGGCAACCCCACTTGCCATCGAGTGGAGCCCCACGCACTTCGAGCGCGAGGTGGCTTCAACGCTCCGCCTTGTCACCTGCCTTTGGTGCGGGGTTCCGGTGATTGTCCGACCGCACCTGGCCATCGCCAAGGAAATCCAGGATGCGAAGGCGGGCTGGGTCTTGGAGGATTGGGAGTCGGTTGTGGATCTGATTGACGATCTCTCGCGCAACCCCTCCGAGGTTGAGGAGCGTTCCGTGGCCGCGAGGAGACTTGCTCTCCAGAAGCATGCCTGGCCAAACGCGCATCCGTCTCTGGGGGACCTCCTCGCCTCCCTTGCTCGAAGGGAAAAGGAGCCCTCTCTCCTCCAACATGCCACCGACACCTTCCGCGAGCAGGAGGAGGAATTGCACCGCCTGCGGATCGAACACAAGGCGATGGTCGAGGATCTCTCCGCCCTCAGGGAGCGGACTCGTCTCGCGGAAACGGACGCGGAGTCCTTCCGCGCCCTGCGCCAGAAGCTCCCTTACCGTATCTGGAAGCGAATCCTCGGCTGATTTCCCGCTCTTCGTGGTGACTCATCCTCCCCATCAGGCTATCTTGAGGGGAGATTGGAACACATTCGGGATTCCATGCGAGCCATCCGTCCTGTTTTGAGAAGGGTCCGTGACCGCCCACTCGCGGATCGCGCTGATTTCAGATCCTTCTTTTTCGGCCGGTCCTTCGCCCTCGGCTTGCCGGCTGCACTGCTTTCCCTGATCACTTCTCCCGCTTTCGCCATCATTCCCACGTTCCGTCTGGAAGATCCCCCCATTGCGGGTCAGATGACACTCTATGGCGCTGTTGAGATCGATCAGAACGTTGGAATCCCGGTCGCGGTCGGGGACTTCAACGGAGACACGTTCCTGGATTGCGCGAGTTCCCGGATGGTGGCGGATGTCACTGGGCACGGACCGCTTCGGGACTCGGCGGGAATGGTGCATGTCTACTTCGGCGATGGGAATCTCGCGGGGAGCGTGGACTTGGCAAGCCCCTCGGCGGGCATCCTGGTCATTCTGGGCGCGGCGGCGGGGGATATTCTGGGGGATGAACTCTGGTCGGGGGACATCAACGGTGATGGTTTTGATGATCTTCTGATCGGCGCGCAAGACACGGACGGCCCTGCTGGGAACCGTATCGGCGCGGGCTCGTTGTATATCCTGTTTGGACATGCAGGTCTTAGCGGAACGATTGATCTGCTCACTCCACCCGGTTACGTGACCCAGATTCACGGCGAGCACAGTGAGGATCGCCTCGGCATTTGGATGAGGGCCGGAGATGCGACCGGAGATGGCATTGACGATGTCCTGGTGGGCGCGGATGGGGACGACGAAGCCGCGCTCAACGCCGGGGCGGCTTACCTGATTCACGGCTCCACCGAAGACTGGCCCGCCGGTATCGATCTCAAGTCCCCCACTCAAGTCACGGTCACAAAGTTCCTGGGGCGAGATGGACACGACCGCTTCGGGAGCACCCTCAACATCGGGGACATCAACGGCGATGGGAAGAATGATGTGATCATCGGCGCGGGATTGAATCGCGCGGGAGCCTCGCTGGAGGGTGGTCCCGGCGCGGGCGCGGGAGATGGCCCCGACAACAACCGTCTGTTCGCGGGCGAGGCCACGGTGTTCTTCAATCCGGGAATGTGGCCGGCTCTGGTTCAGTCCGGCGCGCCCCCCGCATCGGTCTCGATGACCGTGGTGTACGGGAAATTCTCCGGGGAGTATCTCGGCGAGGAGATTGTCGCGCTGGACATGAACGCCGATGGTTCGGATGAGCTCGTGCTCGGGGCGCTGGTCGCTTCCCGGTTTGGACGAAGCGCCTGCGGCGCGGGGTATATCCTTCCAGGTGGCAAGCGCTTGGAGGGGAGGAGTATCGATTTGCTTCTGCCTCCGATGGATGTGCCCGTGACCGAAATCGTGGGAAGGCGCAACGCCGACATCTTCGCCGACACGATGGTGGACGCGGATGTGGACGGGGATGGCTTCGAAGACCTGCTGATGGGGAGCCCGCTCTATGACGAGGGCTCCGCGATGGAGATCGGTAGAGTGGACATCCTCTTCGGCCGCTCCGAACCGTTCCCCGCCCTGATTGATCTCCTGAATCCGCCCAACACCACTCGCATGGCGGCGATTGTGGGGCCGGAGGCCAATGACATCCTGGCCTATTCCGGGGCGGCGGGGGACTGGGACAAGGACGGCTATGGGGATCCGATCCCCAACGCCATGGGGGCACGGGGCGCCGGGAACCGGTTCCCGCTTTCCGGGGATGTTCAGATTGTGAGCGGCGCGCTGCTCTCCGCGCTGGCGCCCACATTCACGGTCACCGAAACCCCCACCGAGGGACCCCCTCCCACCGCGACCGCCACGCGGACCCTCACCCCCACCCGAACCGGGACCGCCACCCGAACCGAGACGCCGACCCAAACCGTGACCGAAACCGAAACAGAGACTCCAACCGAGTCTCACACGCCAACCGCGACAAGCACCTCGACCCTGACAGCCCCCCCCACTCCGAGCGAAACGGAGACCCCGACCGCGAGCGGGACCCCTTCCTCCACGCCATCGAATACTCGGACCGCAACAACCACTCCGACAGAGACTGCCAGCCCATCCGCCAGCCCCACCCTTTCTGTCACTCCCTCGGTCACGCCGACCGCGACGGCTTCCCTTTCCCCCACGGTGACCTCCACCGGGCAACCTTCCTCCACTCCCACGCCTTCCCCCTCGGAGACGGCCACCGCCACTGCCACCGAAACCGTCACGGACTCTCTCACTCAGACCCCCTCCCCGACCGAGACAGGAACCGCAATGATGTCAGAGACCCCCTCGGAAAGCCCGACTCTCACCCCCACCCGCTCGGCGGATTTTGACGGGAACGGCCGAGTGGATGGCGCCGATCTGTTGCTGCTCCTTCGGGAAATTGTGGGACCACCTGAGTAGAAAACTTTGGTTTGACCTGGAATGCCGGGTGCCGTAGGATTTCGCCTCCGATTCAATTCCGATACGAGACAACAAGGAGAACCCACATGGCCACAGCGGTTTTGACCCCCGAAAGCGTCCTGCCCAAGCAGGCGAAATTGCTCATCAACGGCGAGTTTGTCGATGCCGCCTCGGGAAAGACCTTTGAAACCCCCAACCCAGCCACAGGCGAGACCCTTGCGGTGGTGGCTGAGGCCGACAAGGAGGATGTGGACCGCGCGGTCAAGGCGGCGCGGAAAGCCTTTGAGGAAGGCCCTTGGAGCGGCATGAACGCGCGGGCGCGCGGAAGGTTGCTCCATCGCTTTGCCGAGCTGGTTGCCGAGAACGCCGAGGAGCTTGCCACCCTGGACACGCTCGATAACGGTAAGCCGATCCGCGAGACCAAGAATGTGGACCTCCCGCTTGTGATCGACTGTCTGGAGTATTACGCCGGGTGGGCTGACAAGATCGAAGGCGAAACCATCCCGGTCTCGGGCCCCTTCCTGAATTACACGCTCAAGGAGCCTGTGGGTGTGGTCGGGCAGATCATTCCCTGGAACTTCCCGCTTCTGATGGCGGCCTGGAAGCTTGGTCCCGCGCTGGCCACCGGCTGCACGGTGGTCCTGAAGCCCGCCGAGCAGACCCCGCTCAGCGCGCTGCGTCTGGGCGAGCTCCTGTGCGAGGCGGGATTTCCTCCTGGGGTGGTCAACATCCTGCCCGGATATGGTCCCACCGCCGGGGCTGCTCTCGCCTCGCACATGGATGTGGACAAGGTGGCCTTCACCGGCTCCACCGAGATCGGACGGCTGATCATGGAGATGGCCGCCAAGAGCAACCTCAAGAAGGTGACCCTCGAACTGGGGGGCAAGGCCCCCAACATTGTCCTGCCGGACGCCGATCTTGACGCCGCGGTCAAGGGCGCGGTCACCGGGATCTTCTTTAATCAGGGCGAGGTGTGTTGCGCCGGCTCTCGTCTGTTTGTCGAGGACTCAATCCATGATGAGTTCCTGAACCGCCTCAAGAAGCACGCCGAGAGCATTCAAGTGGGGAATCCGCTCGATCCCAACACCCAGATGGGCGCCCAAGTTTCGGAGGAGCAACTGGAACGGATTCTGGGCTACTGCGAGAGCGGCAAGAAGGATGGGGCCAAGGTCCTCACCGGAGGTGAGCGAAACACCGCCGCGGGCAGCGGCTACTTCATGAAGCCGACCATCTTCGCGGAGGTCAAGGACAGCATGAAGATCGCCCGGGAGGAGATTTTCGGGCCGGTGGTCTCCGCGATCCGTTTCTCCGAAACGGGGGATGCCATCCAGCGGGGGAACCGGACCAGCTACGGTCTTTCCGCGGCGGTCTGGACCAGTGATGTTAAGAAGGCTCACAACATCGCCCGGAAGCTCCGCGCGGGGGTGGTGTGGGTGAACACGTACAATGTGTTTGACGCCGCCTCGCCCTTCGGCGGGTATAAGGAGAGCGGCATCGGGCGCGAACTCGGAAAGCACGCCTTGGCCAATTACCTTGAAACCAAGAGCGTGTGGGTGGCGCTGTAGGACGAGCATGCTTTGACCGCGGCAAATAGGAGGGACACGCTTCGTCGTGTCCCTCCAGCCTCCTCCCGCGCGCGGGAAGGTCTCGTTGTCTCAAACCACCGACACCATCTCCGTTCATATCGATAGGCTAGTTGAAGAGTAGCGAGCGTAGCGTTGTCTCAAGATGCTAGCCGCGTGATGCAGGGAGATCGACCACGGTATTGATTCCACGTCACCTCTGGCCTCGGGCTCGTGTGGCTTGGTCCGCGAAGATGTTTCGATTAAAATCGATTTTCTAACTCTCTCAAAGCCTTTGATTTACCAATCAGTCCCAACAAAATGGATGAGAGCTAGACATACCAGTTGCATTTCACCTTGAGTTATTGCTACCATAACCGCGAAACGGGTAAGCAGCGCGACATCTCCTTGCGTGTGGGAGGGCACTGGGAAACGTTTCGGGAGGTCATGATGGCAAGGCGGGGATGTGGAACGAAGCGGTGCTTGGGGGTTGTATTCGGCCTAGCCTGCGCGCTACACCCAGGGTGGGCGCAAGCGAATCCGACCTTGCAGGCTCTGGAGAGAGACCAGGGGCTGATTCAAACGGCGGTCACCGACGGTGACTTGGCCGGCGCTTGGCTACGCTCAGTTTCCTCCCTGTACTCATGGAAGGATTACCCGGACTTTCCCTCCATCGTTAAGAAAATTGAGGAGAGTTACGCCTGGCTTCCAAAAGAGCGGGTCCGCCAGGAGTTCGAGGGGCGTCGGGCGTTGGTCAGCCAGACTCCCGACTGCATCGCGTGGCTGCATCTTGCGGTTCTGGGAATGACGCTGGAGGACTTTCCCGCGGCGTCCGCCTGTTTCCGAGAATCTCTCAAGGATGCGGGGCTGAGCTTGAACCCCTTTGTTCACGCCTACCACGGTCGCTCCCTCCTGTATCAGGGACAAGTTGAGGCGGCCACCGCTGAGTACGAACTCGCCGTTCGGTCCGCTCAGATCGATCCCGCAACCCGGTTTCGGGTTCGGCATCTGTTCCTGTCGGACCTTCTCGACGCAGGGCGCCTCAATTTGATTCTGAAATACGCATCAGAGTGCTTGGACTCCGACTATGCCCTGGAGCGCGCGTGGGCCCTTGAGAATTGGATCTACTACCTCTGGTCCCAGGGGGCCTCGGAGGAGTTGGGGAGTCGGGTTCGTGAGCTCCAGGCGCTTTTCCCCACGCTGACGGTCCGACCCGAGCTGCCTTTTGAACAGGACCGATACGAACGCGCCCAGACTCTTCTCCGCGAGGTCGAACGGGCTTTGGCGGGCGACCCGGTGATGTTGATGGCAATGGACGAAGAGGCAACCACCATTGATTTCGCGAATGGTGAGTTCCAGAAGGCCTTGGACAGGCTTGACCCGTGGGCGCGGCGGTTCCCGATTTCGGAGTATGGGACCTGGACCGATGTCCAAACGAAAGAGGTTGGAGTCTGGGTGAATTATGTTCACGCGGCGGCCCTTGCGCGCCTGGGACGGCTCCAGGAAGCGGAGAGTGAGTTTCGCAAGATTCTCCTGCATGTCCCCTTCGCCGAGTTCTCGGGACGGGTGGTGGATGTCTACGGGTGGCTTGGGTATGCGCTCAAGGCTCAAGGGCGCCTGGAGGAGGCTCGCGACACCCTTACGATCGCCCTCACCCTGGATGTCAGCCGCGCGGATGCTTCCACCACGAAGGGACTGCCTCACGACTTCTCCCAGGAGCGGGTCAAGTCGGGCGAGACCTCGTCTCAATTGCGCGCAAGCATCGTGAAGCAATATGAGGAGCTTCAAGCAACGCCGCAAACCCCGAACGGAGGAGGCAACTGATGGCCGCTTCGACTTCACGCTTGCGGGTCCTGACTGCGCTTCTTGGAGGGCTGGTCGGGATTGCGGCCCTTTCGGGGGTGAGGGATCTCGTTTGGCGGCAGGAAGACTCGAGTCCGCGGGCCGACCGGATCCTGATCGCGCCGGCCCTTGCGAACAATCCGCCAGTGCCCTCCGCCACTCCAAGCAAGACTTCAACGCCGGTTCCAACGCCCACTCGGACCAAGACCAACACACCGATCCCCACCCCCACCCGGACCAAGACCAACACGCCGACGCGGACCAACACTCCGACTTTCACGCCGACACCAACGCCAACGGATCCCTGCGATGACACCACCCCAGGAAACTGGCAGGCTATCCCCGCGGTCCCTGATTGCCCACTCAATCAAAACCCGGCGGCAAAACTCTGGGAGAAAACGGATGATTGCGGAAACAAGCTTGAATTATGGTGCGAACCGGCGGGGGCGGCGGCGTACAAGCTAAAATACAATGGGACCGTCGTTCATGTCTGCATTTACGATAATGGGCAGAACGTTTGGTACTACAAGATGACAGCCAACGGAAAGCGCTTTCACAGCACGTATAGCGAAACCATGGATCCGGACCACGATGGCAGCAGCCTTGATGAAGGAACGAAGAATAAATACGACTGGAAGGTCTACTGGTACGACTGTATCGGTGGCGCGTGGGTTTCGGGTTACCCAAAGTGCCTCGAGCACGACACAATGAACAGCGGCATAACTGGTGACCCCAGCGCGTGCCCGTAATCACGCTGGCGGTCCAAAGGAGAGTTAACGTGCAATCCTTAAGCCTGAGATTCGATCGAAAGAAAATCCTCATCGTGTTCTGCTTCTCCATCCTCGCCGCCTTAGCTCCAGCGGTGGGAGAAGAAGGGGTATCGACGGTGGCAACTTCGCCGATCGCGTTCTCCGGCCAAGCCTCCGGTGGAACACTGACCTTGGCACATCCGATAAACAGAGACGCGAAGTACATTGCGATTCAAACGACGGCCGGCGAATCAGCCGCCTCGGTGGCACGGCGGCTGGCCGACGCCATCAGCGCGGCCGACCCCTTCCGGTGGTGGGGGCCTTCAGTCCATACGGCCGCTGAGCAGCGAGTTAACGTGCGTGGATCGACAATTCTTGATTTGCCAGGGCGCCGCAATGGAGGCGGGTGGGTCTTGGGTGGAACGGAGACCGGCCTGGGCATTCCGCCCCCGCCGGTTTCGTTAAGCGCCTCATACGATCCCACGAAGGATCAGGTCCTGGTCAACTGGGTAAATCCGCCGGGGGGGTACGATTCCATCGCGCTGGTAACAAACGGCATTTTCCCCACGTCGCAACCAGGTCAATCAACCAGCTGCGCCATCCCCATGATCCCCGACCCCGATATGGGCGGGACCATGGACATCTTGGTGGTCGGCTACCGGAAAGATGTTCCCTCCAATGCGGGCGCCATCACGGTGGATCGGTCCTCCCAGGAAGAGATGATCAACACGCCATTCTCCCTGAACGTCGCCCCCAATTGGTCGGCGTGGTCGGATGAGGGCAGTCTGAGCGCGGTTCAAGACGGGTCAGCGGTCAGCCTCGAAATGGGCGACCGTGGCGACGTCGTGGCCGAGGGGAAACGGCTGTATCCCTACCCCGGCACTCCCGGCGAAAAGCGGTTCTTTCAGGTTGTCAAGACACACAAACCTGAATCCAATGCCGGAGTCTGGAGGAAGTTTGTCGGCCTCGCCTCGGGACACAGGTATCGGGTGCACCTTCGAGTCAGCGCACTGGGCATGAGCGACAACCAGGGAGACTGGACAGCGTCTGTCCACGCGGCCCACAACGATCCTTCGGGAAGGGACTTGACCACCGCCCAGCTCAGTGGGATGGCCCCGTTGCCCGATGGAGAGTCGGGACCTCAAGCCGGGCGTATTGTTGGGCTCGGACCGAGCACATCAACGCGGGGGAATTGGATGGAGTGCTCAACCGGCGGCGATGCCCCCGGAAGGGCGATTTCCGATCTGACGCTTCCGGAAGGGGTGAGTTCGATAACCGTGTGGCTCAGGTGCCGTGGGCCGATTCCCGAGGGAGTTGGCCTCGATTGGATCAAGCTGGAAGACCTCACCGAAAGCTCCCCTTGAGTACGGGTTCGTTCCACTCGAAAACCGGTCATTTGTCGTCATTGAGCGTGAGGTCACTTGCCGCGCCTTTCCGCTCGTGGAGAGGGTGGGAGGGAGGTCTTGCGCGGTTTCCTTTCGTGCCCCGCGCGGGCAGAATACCCCCATGATCGGGAAACTTGCTTTTTCCCCCGCCTGGGGGGCTTTCCTTGTCCTCCTGTTTGAGGTCGGCTCCGCCGCCCAAGGGATTTCTTCCACCCCGAACTCAACGACCGCCTCAATCCCTGTTTCGGTCACCGAAACGATTCCCCCGCCGCTCACGCATTACATGGGGCGGGAAATCGCCCAGACCATGCACTACAGCGGCGCGCCCTGGCTGGTTCGGGAAGCCAGGGACCGTGAGGAAGACTGCAAGACCCTGCTCAGGGTGCTGGACCTGAAACCGGGGATGACGGTGTGCGACCTCGGTTGCGGGAATGGGTTCTACACGCTGCGGGTGGCCAAGGCGGTGGGTCCGGGCGGCAAGGTGTACGCCGTGGATATTCAACCCGAGATGCTGGACCTCCTCGCGGAGCGCGCGGAGATCGAGAACATCACCCACTTTGTCCCGATTCTGGGCACGGTGGTCGATCCCAAGGTGCCGGAAAACGAGTTTGACCTCATCCTGCTGATTGATGTCTACCACGAGTTCTCCCATCCGGAGCACATGCTGCGGGCCATTCGACGGAGCCTCAAACCCAACGGTCGCCTGGCGCAGGTTGAGTTCCGCGCCGAGGATCCGAATGTGCCGATCAAACCGGAGCACAAGATGAGCAAGGAGCAGATCCTGAAGGAACTGAACCCCAACGGTTTCAAGCTGGTGGGCCAATTCGACGGGCTGCCGTGGCAGCATGTGATGTTCTTCGAGAGGGATCAGGGATGGAAACCCGCCGCTGGGAAGTAGCCTTCACGACGGCCACTCTGGTCCTCCTTCTCACCAGCGCCATCGGCTCCCGGTTGGGCATGCCGATGTCCATCCACCTCACGCTGGACCTGCTCGCCTACTTCACCGGCGGATTCTTCGCCGCCAAGGCGACAATCCCGCGCCTGTTTCGGGGCGAGCTCGATGTGGATTTTCTGATGCTTGTGGCCGCCCTCGGCGCGGCCACCATCGGGCACCGCCACGAGGGCATCACCCTCCTGTTCCTCTTCTCCCTCTCCAACACGCTCCAATCCTTCGCGATGGAACGTTCCAAGAGGGCCATAGACAGCCTGATCGGAGAGCGACCCAACCAAGCCGCCATCCGACGCGATGGAATCGAGGTGATGGTGAGCATCGAGGAGATCCGTGTGGGGGATGTGCTCCTGGTTCGCCCCGGGCAGATGGTTCCCACGGACGGCGTGGTCCATGAGGGACTGTCGGAGATGGATGAATCGAGCATCACCGGGGAATCTCGTCCGGTTTCCAAAGGTCCGGGAGACCCTGTCTATGCCGGGGCCATGAATGGAACCGGAACGCTCGATGTGGTGGTCACTCGCCACGCCAACGATTCCACCCTCGCGCGGATTGTGAAGATGGTGGAAAGCGCGCAGACCCACAAAGCGCGCACGCAGCGCTTCCTGGAGCGCTTCGAGAACATTTACGCCCTCTCGATTCTCTTCGGAGTTCTGGCGGCGGCGCTCTTGCCCTGGATGCTCGGACAGGATTTTCGGACGAGCTTCTACCGGGCGATGGTTCTCCTCGTGGTGGCCTCGCCCTGCGCGCTGGTCATCTCGACTCCAGCCGCCATCCTCTCGGCCATCGCCGCCGGCGCTCGCCAGGGCATCTTGTTCAAGGGGGGAGCGTATCTCGAAAAGATGGCCGAAGTGCGCGTGGTGGTCTTCGACAAGACCGGGACCCTCACGACCGGGAAGCCGGGAGTGACCGATGTGGTCCTCGCCCGGGAGGCGCCCTCCGGATTCACGGAATCGGAGTTGCTCGCTTACGCCGCCGCGCTGGAGTCGCGCTCCGAGCACACCTTGGCAAAGGAGATAGTCCGCGCGGCGAATGAGAAGAATCTCAAACTCCCGGAAATGACTGATTTCATCGCCCTCCCCGGACGTGGGGTGCGCGCCACGCTTTCCGGTTATCTGGTCTGGATCGGCTCCAACCGTCTCTATGAGGAGCACGGAGAGACCATCCCGGACGACCTGCTCCAAGCCAAAAACCGTTTCGAGGCCGAGGGGAAGAGCGCCCTGATCCTTCATCGGGAACTCGAACGGCGCGGGAACATCGGGACCCACGAGGAAACCGGAGGTTGGCTTGGGATGATCGCGCTATCCGACACGCTCCGTGAGGATGCTCCGGAAGCCGTGCGGATGTTCCGACGACTCGGCATTGAGCGAACGGTCATGCTCACCGGGGACAACGAGAATGTGGCTCGGACCATCGCCTCTCAGGCGGGCATCACCGAGTTTCGCGCCAATCTCCTTCCCGAGGATAAAGTGGAGGCGCTAACAGACCTTCAGGCGGAGTATGGCGAGGCGATGATGATTGGGGATGGGGTGAATGACGCCCCCGCGTTGGCGCACGCCGCGATTGGGGTGGCGATGGGCGCCGCCGGCACCGATGTGGCCCTGGAGAGCGCGCACTGTGTCTTGATGGGGGATCGCCTGGTGAATGTACCCCGCGCGCTGGACTTGAGTCGCCGCGCGGTGCGGGTGATCCGGCAGAACCTGGCTTTCTCGCTCGCGGTGATTGCCTTCCTGGTGATGGGGGTTTTCTTTTTCACCCTTCCCTTGCCGCTGGGAGTGGTGGGGCATGAAGGGAGCACTCTGCTGGTTTGTTTGAACGGGCTTAGGTTGTTGAGGCAAAGCGGCGGAGGGTGAGCAGGGGAACCTTCGCATACGGCTCACGTTACCCTTGTTTGCCCCAGCTTTTCCAACAGCCTTCGCTGTTCTTCCCGCAGAGCTGTTGTACCTGCACGCCAAAACTCCAGTTCTTGGTCCCGTGTCATCCCCTGAATGACGGCCTGAACCTTTTCCGCGCCCCGGTGCTTCATCTCGACACAGTCAAACATCTTCTTCCTCACCATAGTCTAGGACCTCCAAGGGCGAATGGATACCAATGCTCCCGAAATGATGTTTCGCATTTGTCTCATTATAGAGTGGAACCCTTTTGGAAGTGCACAATATGCTTGAAATTCCAGCTGACGATCATGGAACAGCCACTGACTGTCGCCAGGGCAACATGCAACGCGTCGTCGCCTCGCTTCAAGGAAACGATCCCTGCGTTGATGTATGTCTCTCTCAACCACAGAGCCGTGTATGTGACATCGACAATCTCGGCAAGAGGCAGGAATTCTTGAAAGAGATCCTGGACGGCAGCTGGGGCATCGGCGATTTCTTTCTTTACAATGTCCGAAACAACAAGGGAATGAATTCCGGTTCGGACCGCGCCGAAAAACTCCGCGCTCGGTCGTGCAAATTCCTCATCGAACACGCCGCCAAAGACGGATGTGTCCACGTACACCCTCAATGGGGCGGAACCCATGCATCGACCTCCCCACCCTTCACGCCGAGGGCGGAATCACATTGGGGGCGGGCCCGGAAGCCCGCCCCCGACGGAATCCGACTATCTCCGACCGCCGCGGTCCCCACTCCCGCGGTCGCCGCC
>JAJVIK010000023.1 GCA_022072055.1 bacterium
CCACGGCGACCACCGAGCCCTCCTCGAGGAGCGACTTGAGCGTGCGATAGACCGTGGCGATGCCCAGACCGGGTTTTGGCAACCCAGCCTGATCGAGGACCTCGCCCGGGCATAGGGGGCGATCATTCTCCGCGAAGACTTCGCGGATCGCCTCGCGTTGTCGGCTGCGGCGTCTCATGGTGGAGGTAGACTATGCTCCGCTGGACAAAAACAACATCCCATAAGCCGCGCGTGCGTGTCTCACCCTTGACCTCCGCCGAATCCGTTCTCAAAATCCGCTCATATATGCCCATCCTCGAAATCCACAACCTGGTCAAGACCTACACCGCGCCGGATGGGGAACGGACTACCATTCTCGATATTCCGAACTTCACCCTGGAGCCCGGCGAGCAGATCGCCCTGGAGGGCAGCAGCGGTTCCGGAAAGACAACTCTCCTCAATCTGATCGCGGGAATCCTCACCCCTGATCGAGGGCAAATCCGGGTGGCCGGGAAAGACATCGCCCTCCTGCCCGAATCGGTCCGCGATCGTTGGCGCGCGGAGCACATCGGGTATGTGTTCCAGACTTTCAACCTCTTGCACGGATACTCCGCCCTGGAGAATGTCGAGCTGGGGATGATGTTCGGTCCGGGGGTGGACAAGGAATTCGCCGCGCACCTGCTGGAGCGCGTCGGGCTGAGGGAGCGGATGCGCTATCGCCCCTCGCAGCTTTCGGTGGGGCAGCAACAGCGAGTGGCGCTCGCGCGCGCGCTCGCCAACCATCCCAACCTCGTTCTCGCAGATGAGCCGACCGGCAATCTGGACCGTCGCCACACCGACGAAGCGATCGCGCTGATCCGTCAGATTTGCGGAGAGAACGGCGCCGCCCTCCTCCTGGTCAGCCACGATTATCATGTTTTGGGAAAGTTCGACCAGGTTCGGAAGCTCGACGAGATCAACCTGGCGGCCCAAGCGTTCGCGGAAGCCGCCGCCCCCTGACCGATGAGCGCCACGACCCACTCACCTTTTCTTGCCGGTCTGTATCTCATCGTCCGGAGAAGCCTGCGCCGTCACGCGCTCTCCACCACGGTGACCGCGGCCTCGGTCGCGCTCGCGAGCGGTCTGGTGATGGCGGTGTTCAGCATCGCCGATCAGACAAGGACCGCCTTTACCGGCGGCAAGATCGGCTACGACGCCATCCTCGGCGCGCGCGGCAGCCCGCTCCAGCTGGTGCTCAACACGGTCTATCACCTCGAAACCTCGCCGGGGAATATTCCGTGGAAGCTCTACCAGACCATTCGCGAGGATCCGCGAGTGGATCTCGCGGTGCCCTATGCCGTGGGGGACAACTACCGGGGGTTCCGGATTGTCGGCACCACCGAGGACATCTTCGGTCGTCTGGAATACCAACCCGGGAAGAGGTTCGAGTTCCAGGGCAAGGGGCGCCCGTTCGACGCCAAGCGACGCGAGGCGGTGATCGGGAGTTTCGTGGCTCAGCGGACCGGGTTGCGCCTCAATTCCACGTTCAATCCCTACCACGGCCTCACCTTCGATGAAACCATGCGTCACCCGGAGGAATATGTGGTGGTGGGAATTCTCAAACCGACCAACACCCCCTCCGACCGGGTGATCTGGATCCCCATCGAGGGCATCTTCCGGATGGAGGGGCATGTCCTGCGCGGATCCGGAGAGGAGTTCCAGGCGGAGGCGGGCAAGGAAATCCCCGATGACCATAAGGAAGTCAGCGCGGTGATGCTCAAATTCAAGAACCCGCAAGCCGGGTTCGCGCTGGATCAGACCATCAACAAACAGGGGAAGGTGGCCACGCTGGCGTTTCCCATTGGGTCGATCATGGCCAGCCTTTTCGACAAGATGGGATGGGTCAACCGAGTCCTGATTCTCGTGGCCTACCTGGTGGTCTTGGTGGCGGCCGGGTCGATTCTCGCCAGCATCTACAACACCATGAACGAGAGAAGGCGGGAGTTTGCGATTCTGCGGGCGCTTGGCGCGAGGCGGCGGACGGTGTTCAGCGCGATTGTCCTCGAGGCTTCGACCATTTCCGCGCTCGGCGTGCTCGCGGGGTACCTCGTCTATGCCGGGATTCTCGCGGGAGCGGCGCTGGTCGTGCGGGCGCAGACCGGCGTGGTGCTGGATGTCTTCAGCGGCCATCAGGTTCTGTATTTGGCCCCGATCGTGATGATCGTGGTGGGCGCGCTCGCGGGCGTGGTCCCCGCTTTCAAGGCCTATTCCACGGATGTGGCCGCGAATTTGACCCCGCACTCGTGAAACGGCAAGGGGCGCTCAATATCCCTTGACCGCCGTGCGCTCATCCTCCGCGAGCACCAGATTCAATTTCTCCCAATAGCGCTGGTTGGACGCGCTTTTCCAACCGGAATAGATCTGCTCCCAGGTCACTCTTTGCATGTGCGGGAGCAGGGAGGAGGGGTGCACCGGCTCCGAGAGCGGAGTGGCGCGGACATCCATGGACAGTCGTAAGCAGTTCCCGGTCTGGTTGGGGGAGCCCGAATGGACTGTCAGCGAGTTGAAGACCATCACATCCCCGGCGCGGTAGTCGGTCCCGACCCAGCGGCCCTTAAAATCCTTGATCACAATCCCCTTGTTCCCCGCGCCGCGAGCCTCGACAAAGGGGAGCAACCCAAGATGATGTGAGCCTTCGAGCGCCATCAAGCCGCCGAGGTCCCTGGGGCAGTCTCCCAACGGAAACCAAGCGGTGAGGGTGTTCTTGCTCCCCCGGATGTGAATGTAGTCCTGGTGCGGCGGAGTGGTTTCCTCGGTGGCGTTTGGAAACACGATCCGGGCGATATGGCGCGGATGAAGTAGCGGCTCCTCATCGAAAAGATCCCGGAAGAGCCGGACAAGCCGCGGGTGGTGGGGCAGGGAATGGAACGACTCGAGATGGAGGATGCGGTCATAGACCGGGGCGTATTCCGGGGAGACCGATTCCACGAACGGGCCGACTCCCGGATTCGCGCGCGCTTCAAGCGGATCGAAGCGCGGGTCGAGCCATCCGGCGCGCGCGAGCACGTTCGCGATGTCCGCCCGAACCTCCCGAAGGAGCGCCTCCGGCAGGAGTCCGCGCACGAAGACATATCCACGCTCCTCAAGGTCTTCTCGGAGTCGGATGGGATTCTCGATATGGGAAGTGGAGTCGCAAGGCGCGGCGGATGCGACCGGTGAGGGGAGGATTTGCATATTCTTGGGTGCCCTCCGGATGGGGGTGGTGGACAGTGGCGGTCAGCGGAAGCTCATCGTCCGTGTGACGCGCTCTTTGCCCCGGTTGCGGCACCGCTTGCCCGATTTGCCTTTTTCATCGGGAACTCCAATGCGGATGAGCCGCGCGGTCTTCGATTCCACCCCTAAATTCCATACTTCTCCCTCCGATATCCAAGCGTCCTGCGCGTGATTCCGAGGCGACGCGCGGCCTCGCTCTGGTTCCCGCCACTCTCGTGGAGGGCCTTCATGAGCAGGTGACGTTCCACGTCATCCAGCGTGGCGTGCGCCAGATCGATCTCTCCCACACTTGTGGAGTCGGTCACTCCTCGAGACAAGTCTTGACCAAAGCCGGCGCGGATGTAACCAGGGAGGTCGTTGGATTCCAGACTGTCTCCTTCCCCCATGATCAGCGCGGCCTCAATGGTGTTCTCCAACTCGCGAACATTTCCCGGCCAGCGCCACTTTCGGAGCGCCGCCAGGAATTCAGGGGTCGCCGCCTTGAGGGGAAAGCCTTCCCGACGGGCCACTCGGCGCACGAAATGCTCGACCAAGTCCTCAAGGTCTTCGAGGTGTTCACGCAGCGGGGGGGCGACCAGATTCACAACGTTGAGGCGATAGAAAAGATCTTCTCGGAACTTCCCGTTTTGGGTCGCCTCCTCCAAGTTCCGGTTGCTCGCGGCGATGATTCGCGCTCGGGTCATCTTGGTCTGAGAGCTCCCCACGGGCTCATACTCCCGCTCCTGGAGGACTCGCAGAAGTTTGACCTGAAGAGGCGGTGGCAGCTCGGAGATTTCATCCAGGAACAGGGTTCCCTCGCCGGCCATCTCGAAGCGTCCGACACGACGCTCGGTGGCGCCGGTGAAGGCGCCCTTCACATGGCCGAAGAGCTCGCTTTCGAGGAGGTTCTCGGGGATCGCTCCGCAATTGACCCGCACCAGGGGGAGCGCCGAACGACCGCTCGCCTCATGGATGGCGCGCGCGATCAGCTCCTTCCCCGTTCCGCTTTCCCCGCGAATCAGAACGGTGCTCTGAGTCGGGGCCGCCTTAGCGATCAGTCGCCGTAGCTTCGCCATCGCCTCGGAGGATCCGACCAGTCCGCTCGGTCCCTCGTAAACCTCCAGGCGCTCGCGTAGGGCGGCGTTCTCGGTCGCAAGACGGATCTCGTTTTCGATCCGACCCATCACATGCATCAACTCTTCGTTGGGAAAAGGCTTGATCAGATAATCCACCGCCCCGGACCTGAGCGCCTCCACCGCGCTGCCCACCGTGGCGTACGCGGTCATCACGACCACCTTCGGGGGGGACTCGGTCTTCTTGAGGGCGGCCATCAGATCGAGGCCGCTCATGCCCGGCAAGCGGAGGTCGGTTAGGACCACATCCGGGCAAGATTCGTTCGCGGAGTCCAAGCCCGACTCGGCGCTATCCACGCACCGGACTTGCCACTGAGCCTGATCCTCGAAGGCTCGCGCGAGGAGCCTCAGGAGCTTGGCTTCATCCTCGACAATCAGGAGGCTTGGCATCGAATCGGAGGAAGGAAAGATGGAGCCCGAAACCGGGATCGAACCGGTGACCTCGTCCTTACCAAGGACGCGCTCTACCGACTGAGCTATTCGGGCCTCGAATCAACTGAGTGGACATTACGGAGCCGCATGGCGCCTGTCAAGGGATGGGTCGGTTTCGACCGGAAACACACGAGAAAACCGCGACGAATGGATGGGACTCACTCCGCGCTGGAACGGATCTCCCCTCGCTCGTAATAGAAGGTTGCATGCCGCATGGCGTGCCCGATGTTCAAGGTGTCGGAACCGATCCGCAGAGTCACCCCGCCGAAGATTGTGTCATCCGCGCGGATCGTTCCCTTGCGAGCCTGATCCAGGTCCTTCCGCATGGCGGCCAGGTTTGCCGCAAGCGCGCTCATCCGACCCTTGAGGTTAAACTTCTCTCGGATCACTTTGACTCGGATTGCCTCCTTGTCGGGAGGTAGCGCTCCGGTCTCGCCTCGGAGATGCTCCAGCCCCCCCAAGATTCGATGGATGTCCCCCGCCTTGACCTCCAGGTCCTTGAAGTCTTCGTCCAAGGCCGTGATCTTCCTGAGCAGGTCGCTGTCCAGACCAATCTGAACCAAGGTCTTGACTCCGCTGGAGCTTCCCACGGACTTGGCCCGGACATTCTGTCCGGATCGGACCTCACCCCCGACCATGGCGCCCGGAGTTCCCTCAACCACCACCTCTCCCTGGGCGCACACCCGGCAGTTCACAAGCTGCGTGTGGATCAAGACATCCCCGCTCGCCTCGATGTCGGCCTCGCTCGCGAACTTCGCGCTCACATTTCCACCCGCGCGGATGAAGGCCTTCCCACCCCCTTGGATCCCTCCGAGGATGGTGACATTTCCAGTGGCTTCGATCCTCGCGGCTTCCACCGCGGCGCGGACCAAGATGTCCCCCTCCGCCCTGAGCTCAAAACCCGAGAGGACATTCCCCCCCACGTCGACGCTTCCACAGAAATCTATGTTCCCGGTCTTGTAGCACACATCGCCCGCGATGGAGTACAACTTGGAGAGGGTGAATCCATCTCGCCCTGAAACCAGCGCTCCGTCCTCGGTCGCGACGGCGAGGCGCCCGTCCTCAAGGAGCTCTATCCCGGATCCCACCGGAATGGAAACCTCGTGGCCATCCTCCGGAGGGACCGGGTTCCCGAAAACATCCGTTCCAGGTTCACCCGGAATGGGATCATGCTTGCGGACCAGTTGTTGACCCTTGGAGACATTCAAGATCAGGTTGAGGCGCTTGTGATCCACCCCTCCGTTCTCGGTTACCCATGCGCGACCATCCAATTTGAGCGGATCGACATAGTATTCGAGATAACCGTGGGCCGGCGGACCGGGCGGGACCCCCCTCGCCACAACAACCCAATCGGATTGAAGTCCTTGGAGTGCCGTTTCCAGGATTTCCCGGTCCACCTGAGCCGTTATTCCCGCGGCGCGAAGAGCCTCGATAATCTCATCACCGGTGGGGGAAGGCTCGGGGTCCGGAACGCCGCGGCACAGCAGGGCGAGCGAATCCACGCTGACCCGCCACTCAATCGAGCCGACCTTCCCCTTGCGTGTTTCCTGGTCAAGGACGGGCATCTAGACCACCTGGCCGGAAGTCGACCTTCGCGTTTCCTGCGCGAGCGACAGAATCAACTGAGGCATGTCCCCAAGGGGAGCGATGGTGTCCGCCGCGCCGATCGCGATCGCCTCCTTGGGCATTCCGAACACCACGCAACTCTTCTCATCTTGGGCGACCGTGTCGGCCCCATGCTCTTTCATTTCCTTGAGTCCCAGGGCCCCATCCTTGCCCATCCCGGTCAAAATCACTCCGACCGCGTTGGCTCCCGCGTATTGCGCCACCGAGCGGAACAGGACATCCACCGAGGGACGTTGGCGGCAGACCAGCGGTCCGGTCTTGACCTGGACCCGGTACACCGCCCCGGAGCGTCGAAGCAACATGTGCATGTTCCCCGGCGCGACGAGGGCCCTGCCGGGGGTCACCGTGTCCCCGTCCTCCGCCTCTTTCACCTCGATCGCGCAAAGACCGTTCAGGCGGTCGGCGAAGGAGCGAGTGAATCGCTCAGGCATGTGCTGGACAATCACAATCCCCGGTGAATTCGCCGGCAAAGCGGTGAGGACTTCCTGGAGCGCCTGAGTGCCCCCCGTGGATGCGCCGATGGCCACAATCCGATGAGTGGTGCGGGTCATGGAGAGTCGGCGCGGGGCGGAGGGGGTCGGAAGCTGTCCGTTCGCCTGTTTCCTGACCTTCACCAGCGCTGCGGCCTTGACCTTGTCGATCAATTGAACCGACAGGTCCCCGATGACATAGGCGGCTCCGGGCTTGCACATGACATCCACCGCCCCCGCGCTCAGCGCCTCCATCGCCAATTCCCCCCCTTGAGGAGTGAGCGAGGAGACGATCACAACGGGCAGGGGATGGTGGCGCATCAGCTTCCGGAGAAAGGTGATGCCGTCCATGCGCGGCATTTCGATGTCCAGGGTTAGCACATCCGGCGAAAGTTCGAGAATCCGGTCGCGGGCCACATAGGGATCGGGAGCGGTCCCCACGACCTCAATGTCGGGGTCCTTGGCCAGCTCGCGGGAGAGAATCTCGCGCACCACCGCCGAGTCATCCACAATCAGGACCCGTGTTTTCCTCATGATGCCAACGCCTCCGTGGTGACCTTGACCAGGACGGGTGTTTCATCCACAAGGAACCCCTGGCAGTCCGGACTCGCCAAGTAGGCCCGCCATTCCGTCAAGTCCATTGTGGAGAGTTCCGGGAGCATGGCCCGGACTCGGGCGCCCTGTCCGACCAGCGCGCCTCTCAAGTGACCGGTGAAGACATTCGCGAGCTCCAAGAAAGAGTCCTCCGCTCGGAACGAGGCCAGATGCTCCTTGGAAACCACGCCCAGCATGTTGGCGGCGATTTCCCGGCACAACTCCGAGGGGACCACCAGCGAGACCGCGCCGGAAAGGTCGCCCGTGATCGCCACCCGCGCGCACCGGAAATCCTCCCCGGGAGCCGGGAGGAGCGACTTGTCGATGGGTTCCGCCAGCATGAAGACCTGCTTCCGGACCACCTCGCGGAAGGTTTGGATCACGAGGCCCGCCTGTTCATCGCGCATCGCTCACCCCCATTTGTTCCTCCACGATTTCCCGGATCCGCTCCGGTGTGAACGGCTTGCGCACATAAGCGCGCGCGCCCAGATTCATCAGCTCCTCGATCCCCTGTTGATCCTGTTCGGCTGAAACGACCACGACAGGAATTCGGTCAAGCAGCTCATCCCCCTTCATTCTCCGAACCAGCTCAAGGCCATCCATGACCGGCATATTGATGTCCGTGAACATGAGATCGACCCAATGGTCGCTCAGGATCGATAGCGCCTCGGCCCCATTGCGCGCCTGGAACAGGGTTCCGACCGGAACTTGGGCCAGCCTGAGGGTCTTCGCGAAGAAATCGCGCACGGTCCCTGAATCGTCCACCACCAGTATGTTGAACGCCATGAGTCGCACCTCCTTCTTCCGAAGTCGCCTGGCGACCGGTCTCAAAGCTCCCGCCGGACTGTTCCGCTGCGGATCCGCGTTCGCCCCGTGGCAATCTCCAGGGAAACGGTTCTCGAGATCGATCCGCCGATGTCCTCGGCGGCAATCAGGATGTCGTTTTTCCAAAGAACTTTTCTCAACACCGCGTAGTTTCTCTCGCCGATCCGAAAGAACCCCTTTTCATCCTGGAGTTGCGCGCAACCCGCCACCTTGGCGACCAGGTTGCCGCGCTTGGCCCCACGGTCGAACAGCTCCTGGAGAAACGCCTGAACACCGGCATCCGTGAACATGAACGGGTTCTCACGGCACTTTTCGGGGGCGATCTTCGAGAACGGGAGCATCGAGTGGAGCAGTCCGCCGGTTCGAGTCCTGGGGTCATAGAGCGACAGCCCCAGGCAGGATCCGAGAGAGTAGGTGATAAGCGTGTCCCCCTGGTTGTCGGAGACCTTCATGTCCGACACCCCCACGGTGACAAGCCGGGCCTCGGTCACGGTTCCCATGCGGTCAGCGGCGGCCGTCATGATGGCTTCCTGTAAACGGTTGGTTTGACGCTCTTGAAATCGCTGACCATGCCGGTCAGCCCCTCGGCGTGACCGACGAGCAGGAGTCCGCCCGGTTTGAGCAGCCGGTACATGTCGGCGAGCAGCCGCGCGCGGATCAGGTTGTCGAAATAGATCAACACGTTCCGGCAGAAGATCACGTCCAGCGGGCCGCTCATCGGGTAGGGCGGCGTGGCAAGGTTGAGCCGCTTGAATGCCACAACGGATTTCAACCCCTGGCGCACCTGGAGTCTTCCGTCCGGCGTCGGTTCAAACAGACGGTTGCGCATGCTCTTGGGAACCTTGTCGACCTGCTCGGAGGCGTAAATCCCCGCCCGCGCCCGATCCAAGACCTTGGTGGACAGATCGGTCGCCAGGATGCGCACATCCGCTCCGGCGCCGTCGAGAGCCTCGGCGAGGGTGATTGCCATGCTGTACGGCTCTTCACCGCTGGAGCAGGCCGCCGACCAGAATCGAAATCTCTTCTGTCCCCGCTGGAGGCACTCGCGCGCATGGTCCCGCAGCAGATCAAAGTGGTGCGCCTCGCGGAAGAAACTGGTCAGATTGGTGGTGATGCAGTCGAGGAATTTGACCAGCTCGTTTCCGGATGCATCCCGCATGAGCAGATCCAGATAGACCCGGGGATCCTCGATGCGTAGTTCCCTCATCCGTTTGGAGACGCGAGTGTTGACCAGCGCCTCCTTATTGTCTCCGAGAGCGATGCCGCCCTTCTCATAGGCGATCATTCGGAATGAGTTGAATGTGGCCTTGTCCAGCATGGTCGTCTTCCTCGTCATTCCTTTCACTCAAACGCAACCGACCGGGAGTTGACCGGAGAGGGCGAGGGACACGCCCTCGCCCTCTCATTACGCCTTCGCGACCTCCCATTAGAAGTCCTTGAAGTCGTTGTCCTCCAGCGGAATCACCTCATCGCCGCGAACATGATGATCCCTCACTCCCGCCTGAGCCAAGACGCCCAATGAGCCGTTTCCGTTCAGACGGTTGAAACGGGGCGCGACCGATCGGATGTGAGATTCGGTCCGTGGGTGGGAGTGGTCCGCCACCGCCTTTTGTGTTTCCTTCCTGGCAGAGTGCGCGGCCAAGTCCACTCGATTCTCGCGCGCGGCGGAGTCCCCGCGGACCACGGCGATCAAGCCCTCCACGATCTGCTTCAGTTCCTCGGCCTGGGCCGAGAGCTCCTCGCTCGCCGAGGCCGACTCCTCGGCGTTGGAGGCGTTGGACTGGGTGACCTTGTCCATCTGAGCTACCGCGCTGTTGATCTGATCGATGCCCTGAGCTTGCTCCTGACTCGCCGAGGTCACCTCCCCGATCAGCTGCGCCACCTTGCGGATCCCCGCGACAATCTCATTCAGGATCGCCTCGACCTCGCCAGAGGCCGAGACCCCATTCTCGGCGTTTCGCTGGGACTCTTCGATGAGCGAGGAGGTGTTCTTTGCCGCTTCCGCGCTGCGTTGGGCGAGATTCCGGACCTCCTCGGCCACCACCGCGAACCCTTTTCCCGCCTCGCCCGCGCGCGCCGCCTCCACCGCCGCGTTCAGAGCCAGCAAGTTGGTTTGGAAGGCGATCTCATCGATCGTTTTGACAATCCGGGCTGTCTCATCCGAGGAGCTCTTGATGCGCGACATGACCTGGGACATCCGGGTGACCGCCTGTCCACCCTTCTCGGCGGCGGATTGGGCGCTGGTGGCCATTTCGTTGGCGAGACGGGCGTTGTCCGCGTTCTGGCGGGTCATGGAAGCGGTCTCCTCCAAACTGCTTGAGATCTCCTCAAGCGCGCTGGCCTGCACACTGGCGCCCTCCGCCATCTGTTGGCCTGAGCCGGAGAGCTGACCGGAAGCCGCGGTCACTTCGTTGGCGCCGTTCAGGAGCGCCTCGGCGATGCGGGAAACCGGACGCTCCACGCTCCGGACGATGACCAGCGCGAACACCAGCCCCATGACCAGAAGCCCCCCGCCCACGGTCCCGCCCGCCATCCAAGTGGCGGCGGCGATGCGTTGATCCGCCTCGTCCAGCGACTGCACCACCTCAAAGGCGCCGTGAATCTCCCCCTCCTTCCAACCCTCCATCGGTTGGCCGGTCGGGTCGATCCCCTCGGGGTTGCCCCAGAGCTCCTTTGAGGTGGCCGGGTCGCCATGGCAGAGCAGACAGGTCTTGGAGAGCTTCACCGGACGGAAATACCGGACCGCGTTCTTCTGTTTGTCCACCTCGAAATACTCCGCCTGGTTCTGCTCCTCCAGGGCCTTGAGAGCCCGGGCCTCAAGCTCATCCGGTTCATTCTTGGGGTTCCGAGGCTGGAATTTCGGAACCTTGAACTCATAGCCGCCCTCCTTGGCCTTGTTCATCGCGGCCTTCCAGGCGGTCACCACCGGAATCGCATCCAACATCTTGGCCCGCTCTCCCTCCTCGGCCCACTTCCGAATCATCTCGGGGGTGAAGACTCCCTGCCGCCACTTGTCTTCCATGCCCTCTCGCGTGGATTCGGCGGTCAGGCAGATCGCCCGCGCCTTTTCCACGTACGACTGCACCGCCTGCTTCCTGACATCCGCCCGATACATGGCGAACAACACCAGCACGAGCCCCGCGGGCAACAACAAACCGACTGTCAGAATCTTGCTCCTGAGTGACTGGCTTCTCGTTCCCAACACTGTGGTGGTCCTCCGCTCAACTCCTTGTCTTATCCGTTCATCTGAACGGCTTATTCAAGGCTTCCGGCTCACTGCCCCTCCGCCCAAGGAGTTCGAGAGTCGGCGCCGCCTGGCGCACAGTCCCCATGCCCAGTTTTCTTAGAAGTCCTTGAAATCCTCTTCATCCAGCGGGAAGGCTTGCTCGCCGGAGCCAAGACTCTCTCCCACGAGCGCCGGGGTCCGCCTGGAACGGCCGTTTCCTGCCGGCTTCATCGCGCCAACCTCAGCGGGTGAATCGTGATGCAGGATCGAGTGAATCCGACTGCCGGCGTGACCCTCCGCGACCTTCAAGTCGCTGACCTTGCGGATCTTCTTCCGCCCCTCGGAGGATGTCGGGACACCGTTTGAACGCGCCTTGTTTCCACCGATGATCGCAACCAGGACGCTGACCATTTGCTTGAGCTCCTCGGCTTGGGCGTTGAGCTCCTCGCTGGCCGAGGCGGATTCCTCCGCGGTCGCCGCGTTGGACTGAGTCACCTTGTCGAGCTGCGCCACCGCGGTGTTGATCTGCTCGATCCCCTGGGCCTGCTCCTGGCTTGCGGCGGTGACCTCGCCGATCAGATGCGCCACGCGCTGAACGCCCTCGACGATCTCCCGGAGGATTCCGCCCACCTCCTGGCTGGCGGCCACCCCCTCCTCGGCGTTTTTCTGAGAGCCTTCGATCAAGTTGGATGTGTTTTTGGCCGCCTCGGAGCTGCGCTGGGCCAGGTTGCGGACCTCCTCGGCCACCACCGCAAAGCCCTTCCCGGCCTCGCCCGCCCGCGCCGCCTCGACCGCCGCGTTAAGAGCAAGCAGATTGGTCTGGAACGCGATTTCGTCGATGGTCTTGATGATCTTCGCGGTCTCGTCCGAGGAGGTCTTGATTTTGGCCATCACCTCGGACATGCGATCCATCGCGCCGGTCCCTTTCTCGGCGGCGCGGCGCGCCTCCGTGGCCATCACATTCGCCTGGCGAGCGTTGTCGGCGTTCTGGCGCGTCATCGAGGAGGTCTCCTCCAGGCTGCTGGAAATCTCCTCCAGGGAGCTGGCCTGTTCGCTTGCTCCCTCGGCCATGGACTGACTGGAGGACGAAATCTCCCCGGAGGCGGCGGCGACCTGATCCGCCCCCTGGTTCAAGCCCTCGATCACGCGATTGATTGGGCCGGTGATCGAACGTGTCACCAGGAAGGCGATGAGGATGATCGCGGCGACTCCGACCGCGGCCACGATCAACATCATCGAGCGCAGCAGGGTGACCGCCGCGAACGCCTCGGCCTCATCCTTGCGCACTCCAAGCGCCCAGTTCACATCGAAAGCCTTCACGGGGGCGTAAGCGGTCAGAACCGGTGTTTCCACCCCGGTCACGGCCTTGGTGTAGGCGGTTCCGACGGCCGCCCCGGTTTCGCCGGTCAGGGCCGCATCGATCATGCTGCTCTGGCACTTGATTCCCTTGGCGAAGGTGTTCGCCACCGAGAAATTCTCGCTGTCCAGGGGCGAATCCGCGCGCATGTGATGGTCCGGGCCAACCAGGAAGGTCTCCCCGCTCTCGCCCATTCCCTCCCGGCTTTGCACGACCTGGTTGATCGAGTCCAGGGAGAGCTGCAGGCCGACCACGAGTTCGACCTTGGAGGTTTTGGGATTGACCACCGGCTGGGCGATGAACGCCGCTGGGATGCCATTGCTGGGGGAGTAGGGGGCGAAATCCGCGAACCCGAACTCCTTGGACTGAACGACCTTCCGCACCAGGGACCCCATGTTGGAATCGGCCCACTTGCCGTTCACGAAATTGGTTTGATAGTCCGGCTCCTTGGCGACCGTGTAGAAGCAGTAGCCGTCGGGATTGATCAGGAAGAGATCGTAGTAGCCGTAAAGGTTGGTGTATTTCTCGAAATAGAACTTGCCGTCCTCGTCCTTGGGGCAAAAGGCCTCCGAGACATCGATATCCGCGATGAGCGCCCAGGTCACATCGCCGGTGGTGATCGGAGTGTAGGCGGTCACAACCGGATTCCCCTTGTAGTTGGCATGCACCCCGGCTCCGGAGTCTCCAGCCAAAGCCAGTCTGACCGACTCGGTCTCAACCTTGCCCAGTTCGGGCTTCTGGAAGGAGGCTTGGACGCTCCTGTTCTCGGGGTCCATCAGCGAGTCGGAGCGCATGAGGAAATCCCGCCCCACCAGGTACGCCTCGCCGGTTTCCCCCATGCCGGTTCGCTCCTGCATGATCTCGGTGATTTGCTTCAAGGAGATCTGGAAGGCGGCCACGCCGGCGACAGCGCCCGAAGAGTCGGCGAGGGGAGTCGCCACGAAGGCCGCCGGAGCCTTGGAGGGTTCGTACCAAGCCAGGTCCACAAAGGTCGTGCCGCCGCGTCCCTGACGGAACGCCTGGGCCAGCACGCTGTCCTTTAAGGGGCCGGTCTCCAGGTTCGTTCCCCAATCTCCCTCCTTGGCCACGGTGAACACGACATTCCCGGCGCCATCAATCAACATCACATCATAGAATCCGAAGATGTCGCAGAAGATCTTGAGGCCCGCGAGTCGTTTCTCGTAGACAGACTTGTACTCCGGGCTATCCAGCCCCTTGGCGAAGGCCTCGGAGAACGCGGGCAGCCCTTCCACGAATCGGAGGTTTTTCTGCACATCGGTCATCAGCGCCAGTCGCTCGGAGAGGTATCGAGTGATCTGGGCCTTGCGCGCCTCGCGGATGGAAGTCAGCTTGTGGATCGCCTCTTCCCTTAGGGTCCCCACGGTTTCCACCAGGACCTGCATGTCCCCACGGCGTTCACCGAAATATTTTTCAAGTTGGCTCTTCTTGATTTCCCGCACGCTTTCCAGCTGCCCATAGACCTGCTCCGAAAGGGAAGAGGAAGCCTTGTTCAGCGAAATGACCCCGACAACCGTGAAGGGAATGAGCCCCACCGCGAGAAACGACAGGAGGAGCTTGGTTCCGAGTTTGAGCTGACGGCGAGTTGACATCGATTCTCTCCTTGATTGTTTTCGAGGAGGCTGATTTCAGTCCTCGTCCTGGGATTCCACAACAGCTTGGTTTGAGTCCGCGACTTCCTTGGTGGTCAGGAGCAGATCGCAGTCGATCACCATCACGCTCCGATTGCCCACCTTGCCGATCCCGGTGATGAATTCGGTGTGAACATCACAGCCGAACGAGGGGGGAGGCTCGATCTGATCGCCGACAATATTGAGGACTTCGGAGACCTCATCCACCAGAAGGCCCATCACCACCGGCCCGCCGGGCGCGTTGATCTGCACCACGATGATGCAAGTGCGCTCCGTGTCGGCCTGGCGCTCCATGCCGAATTTGAGGCGCAGGTCCAGAACCGGGATGACCTTCCCTCGCAGATTGATCACCCCTCGAATGAAGTTGGGCGTCCTCGGAACGCGAGTGATGGGCATCAAACCGATGATTTCCTGAACCTTGAGGATCTCGAGCCCATACTCCTCGCGATCGAGGTGGAAGGTCAGGAACTTGCCTCCCCTTACCGAAGGGCGCTCCAAGACCGCGGGGCCGGTCCTGGAATTGGATTGTTCGGCCATTTCGTGTGTGTCTCCTCTCCTGTCGTTGTTCATGAGCAAAGCGCCTCCTCGGGGAGGAGGATCTCTTCGATCCATTCAAGGGGGTCCCCCTGGTCAAGTCCGCGCGCGGGGACGTTGCAGCCGCCGGCGAGCCGGACCAAACCGGCCACGTCCAGGATCAACCCGACCCGACCGTCCGGCATGATCGCCCCACCGGAGAGTCCCACCATTCCGCGGAAGGTCTCGCCCAGCGGCTTGATGACAATCTGCTGCTGACCCAGGAGCTGGTCGACAAGAATCCCGATCCGCTTGCCCTCGTTCTCCACAACCACCACCGTGGCCTGAGAGGGAGCCTGCTCGGCGCCGTGAACACGGAAGAGCCGATCCAGTCGGAAGAGCGGGATCAGGTTCCCTTGGACCTTGAGCATTTCCCCCTTTCGCAACACCGTGGAAATGTCGCTCGGGGCGGGGCGTATGGATTGGATGATGGAAAGGGTCGGGATGATGTAGCGCTCGCCGGCCACGCGCACCACCATGCCGTCGATGATCGCCAAGGTCAGCGGAAGACTGATGCTGAAGATCGTGCCCATGCCCGGCTCAGACAGGATCTCGATCTGTCCCCGCAGCGACTCGATGTTGCGTTTGACCACATCCATGCCCACGCCCCGGCCGGAGACATCGGTGACCTTCTTGGCGGTGGAGAAGCCGGGTTGGAAGATCAAGTTGAAGATTTCGCGATCCGAAAGACTTTCCCCCTCGCGAACCAATCCCTTCTCGATGGCCTTGGTCAGAATGGCGTCCCGGTCGAGTCCGCGGCCATCGTCCTGGACCTCGATGTAGATGTTTCCCCCCTTGTGAAAAGCGCGCAGTTCCACACGGCCGGTTTCCGGTTTTCCGCCCGCGAGTCGATCCGCCGCGTGGGCCTCGATCCCGTGATCGACCGAATTCCGGATCATGTGCACGAGCGGATCCCCGATTCGGTCCACGACCGTCTTGTCCAATTCCGTGTCCTCGCCGGTCATGACCAGCTCCACCCGCTTGCCCGACTTCTTGCCGAGATCACGAACCAGGCGCGCCATGCGCTGGAAGGTGGCCCGGACCGGCACCATGCGCAGGGAGGTTCCCATTTCCTGGAGCTCGCGGGTGATCTTGTTGAGTTGGGTGAGGTGCCGGATCAGCTGCGGGGAAGCGACCTGGCGGAGCTCCGAGGATTGGCTGACCATCGATTCGGCGATCACCAATTCCCCGATGGTGTCGATCAGGCGATCCAACCGCGCGGCGTCCACCTTGACCGGCTCGGCGATCTGCATGGAGGGCTGAGCCCCCGCGACCTTCTGGCCGCGGATGCCGCGCGCGACATCCCGCGCATCCACCTGCTTTTCCCGAACCAGGATTTCACCCAGCTTGGGTCTGACTGGGGGAAGCTCCTGTCTATCGAGGGCGCGCTCGAGATCCTCGGGGGATATCTCTCCCCCCTCGACAAGGATTTCTCCAAGCTTCCGATCGGGGGCGTGTTCGCGTTGAATCTCAAGGGCCGCGTTCACCTTGCGCCCCGAGACCGCGTTGGCCTCGATCAGAATCTCCCCAATTTTCTTACGCGCCGGCGGGTGCCGCTGGGCTTTCAGCGCCTCGGCGACCGCCTCCTCGGTCACGATTCCATTTTCGATCAGAGTGTCCCCAAGGCGCTTGTTCGGACCGGGGGTCTCGGACTCGATTGGGGACGAGGCACGCTGGGGTTCCCCCGAGGCGATTCTACGGATCTTCTCAATCAGACTCGGCAGATCGGGTTCGATTGAAATCGGCGCGCCGCTCGCGAAGGCGTTGTTCGCGTCCTCGATCAGGCCCTTGAGCATGTCCACCGTGTCGAAAATCACATCGATGGCATCCTCGGCCAAAGCCAGCTTCCCGTCGCGCGCCAGCCCGAGCAGGTTCTCCGCTTCATGGGCGAGCTCGGCGATCTGACGATGCCCCAACATTCCGGCGGAGCCTTTGATGGTGTGGAAGGCCCGGAAGACCGCGTTCAGTGATTCGGCGTTCTCCGGGTCGGTCTCGATGGTCAACAGGTGAACATTGGCGTTTTCCAGGTGCTCATTCGACTCCGTGATAAAGCAGCTCATCATCTCCGGACTGGCATCGATCACAAACGCCGGATCGAAGGTTGGGAGGGAAGCGCGCGGGCGCGAATCCATAACGGGCCCCGGTCCGACGCCGGAGTCGGCCGGCTCGCCCTCGGCCTTTTCGGAGCGTGGCCCGCAACGATGTTGGACCTCGCGTGAGATTGCCTGGAGCGCCGAGATCCCCTTTCCCACCCGCTCCCAGGCATCCTTGGGGGAGTCGGTTTGGGGATCGACCAGGATTTCCAGGAGCTCCACCAGCTCGAACACGATCTCACCGCCGCGGTAGTCGCAGGTTTCAACGGCCCCGCTTTTGACTCGCTGGGCCAACAAAAGCAGCTCCCGAAGGTCCTCCTGGCGGCCGGGGTCAGCCAGGACGTAGCACGAAGAGAGGCTTTCCACCCACTCTCCGAGCTCCCGGCAAGAACAGCCCGGGTCCCTGTCGCTCGCCCCTTTTTCGGAGGCCTCCCAACTTTCAACCTCCACGCTCACGACTTCCAGGCTGGAGGCAATGGCCTGAATCTCGTGGGGGAGCTTGTCGCTCGCGAGGCGCACGACCAGCGGGGCGCCATCCTCAAGGCTCCCGTCCGCGCGCACATCGGGAACCGCCTCTTCAATCGTTCCAATCTGCGCCAATCGCTGGAGCGTGAGCAGCGCGCGGAGGTTCAACATCGGCAGGTTCTCCACATGGTGAAGGGTGACCCGCCATCGTCCTTCGCCGGATGCGCTTCGGTCTTCCTTGGGGGCAATGTCGGTGGGGCGAGTGTCTTTCTTGGTCACGATCGTCTCTCTCGTTGAGATTGGGTTTGCCTTCCGAACTCTGTTCCTTGTGGTCCTCATCGGGGGACGGCCATCGCGCCTCGGCGCCATCCGATGTTTTCCGTTTCATGGGAAAGCCGCTCCAGCACCGCCGCGATTTCCATGAAATCGCCGTCGATATAGCTGATGACTCTCGGATAGAGGGCGTGGGCCCTGGTAATGCTGTCGTCGCTCCGGTCCGGCAGGATCAGGATCGTGCGCAGGTCCTGAAAGAGATGGCTGACAGCGCAAAGATCCAGGAGGTCCCGTGGGGTCGCAGCGAGGAAGATCGCCAAGTCGCAGTCGTAATGGGGCTGGCGCAACCTGCAAGACAGGGTCTTTAGGGTTCGAAAGATTTCCAGTGTGTGCGCGGCTTCTATTTGAGCGAGGACCTGTTGGAGGCGCGCTCCGGGTCCGGATTCGGTTGGCAGATAGAGGAGCAGTTTCATCGTTCTGGTGTGTTCGCGTCCCTTTTCACCCGGAGTCGTTTCCCGGGCGATCTGGGTCAATAACAATTGACGTGCCAAAAACGCATGAAATAATGGATATGAGTGAAGTCATTAAAACATGAGAAAAATGGAGGGAAGTGGATGTATTACAGTACCGCAAAGATGGAAATGTGTCCCACGGAACAGGACGGATTCCTGTGGTTCAGGACTGGAGGGCCGGGGAGGGGGGAGTTTCTGCTCGGGTAAAGCCGTGTTGCTTCAGCAGAGCGTAAAGGCGTGAACGTGAAAGACCGGACCGCGCGCAGGCGAGCCGGATATCCCCTCGATTTTGAGCCAAGAGCGCCCGAAGATACTGTTGTTCGGCCTGAGCCAATGCGGCCTCGCGAAACTCCTCCCAGCGCGGAAGGGTGTGGGGGGGAACCCCAAAGTTCAGTTCCGCCCTATGCGCAAGCCCCCTGGCGGACAATCCGGCCCGGGCCAGTTCCACTCGGACATGCACCGGAAGATGCTGGGGGAAGAGGACGCCTTCCGGTCCGGCGGCCGCGATTGACCGTTCGAGGGTGTTGACCAGCTCGCGGATATTTCCGGGCCAAGCGTAATTCTTGAGGGCTTCGAGAAACTCCGGAGAGAACTCCTTTGGCTCGATGTCAAACTGGTTGCAGATGCGCATGGTGTGGAAGGTCGCCAGCTCCGGGATGTCCCCTTTCCTCGCGCGCAGGGGAGGAAGTTCCAGGGTGAAAGCCCGCAAGCGGAAGAGCAGATCCTCGCGCAAGGTTCCTTCCCGGACCATCTGATCGAGGTTCCTGTTGGTCGCCGCCACGAGCCGGAAATCGCTCTCGACCTCATTCCTGGATCCGATGGGACGAAACCGGCGCTCTTGAAGAACTCGGAGAAAACTCTTCTGGAGGGGGAGAGGAAGTTCCCCGATCTCATCGAGAAACAGAGTCCCTCCGTCCGCCTGTCCCACAAGCCCTTCACGGCTGCTCTCCGCTCCGGTAAAGGCCCCCTTTTCATGCCCGAAAAGCATGCTTTCGACCAGGGTTTCGGGGAGGACAGTGCAATCCACCACCACGAAATTCCTTGAAGCCCGGCGGCTGTTGGCGTGAATGGCGCGCGCGAACAGCTCCTTTCCGGTGCCGGTTTCTCCGAGGATGAGGACATTGCTGTTCGATTGCGCGGACTGGGCCACCATGTCCAAGCACTCTCGCAGGGGCGGACTATCTCCGATGATCCCGGCTCGCTTGATTTCCGTGGCCGAACGCGCCGCCAGCCGTTGCTCCCGGTACTGGAGCGCGCGGATGAACGGGAGCACGATTTCATTGAGGGAGGAGCCCTTTTCCACGTAATCCCAAGCCCCGCTCTTGATGGCGATTTCCGCCCCATCGGGATCACCCTGGCCGGTGAAGATGATCACCTCGGGCGGATCTGAACCTTCCCGGAGGCTCGGGAGGGCCTGAAGCCCGTTCCCGTCGGGCATGTGAACATCGAGGAACACCACATCGGGCGCGAATTGGCGCGCCAAACGGAGTCCCTCCGCAAGCGTGAGCGCCAACATGGTCCGGTGTCCCATGCTGGTGAACCGTCTTGCGAGCGACTCTCCCACTTGGCGGTCGTCGTCTATTACCAGGACCTCAGCCATCTGCGCTCCCCATGGAATCAGTTATTCAACACCCGCCGGATCTGACTGGCGAGCTCCTGCATTTGGTACGGCTTACGCAGGAACGCCTGGACTCCGTAGCCCATGGCGGTCTCATGGATTTCCGAGTTGTAGTATCCGCTTGAAAGGATCACACGGGCGTCGGGACGGGTTCTCAGGATCGCCTGGCAGCACGCGAGTCCATCCATGCGGGGCATTTGCAGATCAAGCAAAACCAAGTCGATGAGCTCCTTCCTTTCGGAAAAGATCGCAAGCGCCTGCTCGCCATCCTCGGCCACCAGCACCCGGTAGCCGAGCTTTTCCAGGGTCCTTTGCAGGAGGGTGCGGACCGGCTCCTGGTCATCCACCACCAGAATCTGCTCGCTTCCTCCCGGCAGGCTGGAGCGCTGGTCCGCCTCCCCAATCTTGGGTTCATCGCCCTCCCAGGCGGGAAGGTAAACCCGAAAGGTGGTCCCTTCGCCCTGGCGACTCTCGCACTCAATAAACCCACCGTGCTGCCGAACGATATTGTACGTGGTCGCCAGCCCAAGACCCGTGCCTTTCCCACGCTCCTTGGTGGTGAAGAACGGCTCGTAGATTCTTGGGAGGTCCTCGGGCGCGATCCCCTCGCCGGTGTCCCGGACCGACAACATCACATAGACGCCGGGGTTCACATTGTGGCGGAAACGCGCGGCGTCCGGGGACAGCACAAAGGGGCGAGCCGCGAGCGCAAGGCTCCCGCCTTCCGGCATGGCGTCCTTGGCGTTGACGCACAGATTCAGGAGCACCTGGTGCAGGTGCGCCACATCCCCCATGATGCGCGGGAGGTTCTCGGGCGCTTCATGGGTGATCGCAATGCTGGGGGGGACAGTCCTCTGCATCAGGCGGACGATCTCCTTGACCAGGAGACGGGGATCAAGCGGGACGATGGAGAGCTCGGTCTGACGGCTGAAGGAGAGGAGCTGCCGAGACAGTTCGCCCGCGCGGTGAGCCGCCTTGATCACCTCCCGAAGGTCTTCGGACGACCTGGAATCCGCCGGGAGCTCCTCCTGGACAAACTGCCCATAGTTCAGGATCGCCTGGAGGGTGTTGTTGAAGTCGTGGGCGATACCCGCCGCCAGTTGACCGAGCGCCTCCATCTTCTGGGACTGGAAGAGCTGCTGCTCCAAGTGCTTGCGCTCGGTGATGTCCATGACTGTCCCGAAGAACCGGATCGGACGCCCCGATTCGTCCATCGTGACCTCCGCCTGCTCAAGGACAATCCGGACTTCGCCGCTCGGCACGACGATTCGGTGCTCGATCCGGTAAGGAATGCCGTGCTCGATGGTGCGATCCACCGCGGCGATCACCTTGGCGCGGTCATCCGGATGAATGAGCTCCAGGAATCGCCTGTAGGACGGAAAGAACTCCTGGGGGGAGACTCCAAAGATTCGGTAGACTTCATCCGACCAAGCGAGGACATCCGACACCGGGTCCCACTCCCAACTTCCGAGGCGGGCGATTTCCTGCGCCTTTGCCAGCGTGGCCTCCCGCTTGCGCAGGAGCGTTTCGGCTTCGTGGTGGGCAATCTTGGTGCGGAGAGCCTTGATGCCGTAGGCCAGGTCGTCCATCAACTCCCGTAGCAAGTGGATTTCCTCGGGGTCCAATGCGCTTTTCTTCGCCTCGTAGATGATCAGGACCCCAAGCACCTCCTCCTCCACCTTAAGGGGAAACGTGATCAGGGAGGAAAGTCCGCAGTCCGCCGCTCGCCCCCGGCAGACCGCGCAGGAAGGCTCGGATTGGATGTCCTGGATGAAATGGGACACTCCGGTCTGAGCCGTTTCAAGGATCGGGCACTGCCCCCAGACACTCGGTAGCTCCGCGATAGCCTGAGACCGGTAAAAGATCTCCCCGCTTCCACGCGAGACAACCGGGCTCATGTCCCGTCCACCTTCTCTTCCATTCAGTCCGATCCACGCGAAGCGATACCCGCCGTATTCGACAATCGCGCGGCATATCTCACGGAGGAGCTCGCGTTCGTCACTAGCCCGCACCAACGCCAGATTGCATTCCGAGACCGCTTTGAGCGCGCGATTCGCCTTGTTGAGCTGCGCGTGGGCCTGTTTGCGGCGGGCGTCCAACTGAAACAAGGATCTTGCGTTCCAGCAGATCAGAAAGTGGAAGGTCACCACGTTGGAAACCGCGAAGAGAGTGAGACCGAAGGCCGTATCGAAGAAACCCAGTCGTTCGGCCTGCAATCGGAGTCCGCCAATGCCAACCGGCAGGAGAACCGCGGCGGGGATCAGTCGCCGCAGGGCCAGCCCTCCGACCCCGTCATCCGTGATGATTTGGACAAACCCCTTGTCCGGTCGCGCTGTCAGGGTGCCCAGAAAGAGAGCGAAGAACGGCAGCGCGACCGGGAGCGGGATCCACAGGTGGGGTTCGATTCCGAAATCCGGCTGGACCCCGTAAAGAGAGCCCACGAAGCTGATAAAGGCCGGCAGTCCGGCGCCCAAGGCCAACGCCTGAGAGACCCGGGGGAATTTCTCCGCAACCGCAAGACCGAGACCGAGAACGAGGAAGGCGAACCCCGGAAGGCAAGGTTCATGGAAAGGGCCCTCCGAGCGGAATGCCGGAACCACGACCCGATCCAAGCTCCCCCAGCCGGCGAGGCCGCTGAGCAGCATGCAGGCGCCGCCCCCGGCCACCATTAGCGCGAGCGTCACCGCGAGAGTCCTTTTCCACTTCGGACAGCGCCTTCCTTGAAGGAGCCAAAGGGAAAGGCCCGATTGGACAAAGCAGAAAGCCTCCGAGGGGGTTATCCCAAGGCCTGCAACCCACCGGGGAGAATGGAATAAAGGAAGCCAAGTCACGATCCCCACAATCCCAAAAAGGAAGACCGTGATACTTGCAAGCTTGGACAACACTCGGAGGCGCCCGACATGTCTTTCGGCGGCCGGCGATACTCCAACGATCATGAGGCGAGCCTGTGCAAGCTGTATTTCGGCGCCCTCGCAAGAGCCGACCGAGGGGGAGCCGTTAACCTATGCATCTGACGTCAAAACGACAAAAACACAAGTCTGAAGTCTACGCAAGACATTTCAGATTTTCAACCGTGAATCGCGTAAGCGAAATGCCGAATTTCGTGTAGGACAAAGACTGACATTCGGGGGAATATCGTGAGGATCCGGGCGATTCCTGAGGATTTTCCTGAGATTGTCTCGTGAGATTCGAGTTAGGATTCTTGAATTTTGATCGGATTAGGACTTTGGGCTTTTGATCCATCTCCTTTTCGGTTAGTGTATGTTTCCGCAAGGGGGTTTGTTCCAGTCATGAAAGTCGAATACATCAATCCGTTCATCGAAGCGGCCACTGAAATCCTCCGCGCCACCACCGGGATGGAGGTGACGAGGGGGAAACCGAGAGTGGATGATGGAGATTTCAATGCTCCTCAGGTTTGTGTGGTTTTGGGAATCATCGGAGACCTCAAGGGACAGGTGATCTATGGAGTTTCGATGACCTCCGCGCTCGGAATCGCGGGGAAGATGATGGGCGGGGCCGAAGTCAAGGAAATGGATGAGCTCTCGCGCAGCGCGGTCGCCGAACTCGGCAACATGATGGCGGGAAACGCGACTTCCCGGTTTGAAAAGCTTTCCATCAGCATGAATATATCCCCTCCCACGGTTATGATCGGACAGGGGGTCACGGTTGGGTGGCCGCTCCACCGCGCACTTGTTGTTCCCATTGTAACAGAAGTGGGGGAAATGGTGGTTTGGGTGTGTCTAGAGGAGGCCAAGAGCTGATTCATGGGCCGGCTATGGATTGGGTTATATGTACGCCTGGAGGATTGTAGTGATGACGGTGAAGGAATTAGCGCATGGGGAGATCTTGAGTTTTCGCGCGCGGCTTCGATTCCATAATAACCATAAGATGCATAGATTAGGTGAGATTGCCCCTTGAAACCTTCGATTGGAGAAACAAATAGTCAACACAACCTAGCGGTTTAAGGGAGATGTGCCATGCCAAAAGTTCTCGTTGTTGATGATGCCGCGTTCATGCGCGTGACCTTGAAGAAGGTCCTTGAGCCGGCCGGATATCAGGTGGAGGAAGCGACAAACGGGGTTGAAGCTGTTTCACGATACGGTGAAGTCCGGCCCGACGTGGTTACCATGGACATCACCATGCCGGAAAAAGATGGCATCCAGGCCACCAAGGAAATCGTGGCCTCGGATCCGAACGCGAGAGTCATCGTGGTCAGCGCTTTGGGGCAGGAAAAGATGGTCAAGGACGCGATCCTCGCGGGGGCCAAGGACTTCATCGTCAAACCTTTCCAGCCCGATCGCGTCCTCGACGCAATCGGTAGGGCCTTGAGCTGAACGCTGATGTCGCGGGCTCGAACGCTCACCCGGGCGCGGGGGGGATGGACCGAGGAAATGCGCGCGCGCGCCAAGCCGGATGTCCGCCCCGGGTTTCTTGAAACCGGGGCCCGCGGGCCATCCACTCCACGCGCGACCCGCATGGAAGTCGAACCGGCCCCAGCTAGCCTCACTTGGGACATGCCGAATGAAAACGAGCGGCGTTTCCGAACGCTGATCGAAAACGCACGCGACATCATCTATCGCTATGAGTTCCTGCCTGAACCGAGGCTACGTTATGTCAGCCCGGCCGTGACCGAGGTTCTCGGATACACTGAGGAAGAGCACTACGCCGATCCGAATCTTGCGTTCAAGGTCATCCATCCCGGCGACCGCCTTTTCTTCCTGCGAATTTGGAGGGGACGGGTGGAGGTTCCTGACCTTTTCGGCCTACGCCTGGTTCGCAAGGATGGCCGGGTGGTCTGGACCGAGCACCATGTCAGATTCCTGTACGACGGTAAGCGCAGTCTGACCGCGATCGAGGGGGTTGGGAGGGATATCAGCGACAGGCGACGACTGGAGGACGGACTTCGAGTCCGCGAGGAGACTGAGCGTCAGTTCCGAAAACAATTGACAGTGCTTGTGGATGTGACCAACCGTCTGTCCAGGGTCGGGTCCACGGATGATTTGGCGCGCTTGGCCGTGGAGTTGGGGCAGCGGGAGCTGGGTTTTAGTCGTCTATCCATCTGGTGCGTGGACAACAATGGCGAGTCCTTGAAAGGAATGTACGGAGTGGATGAGGACGGGCAGGTTCGGGATGAGCGCGCAATCCGTTCGCCCATACATCCGGGAAGCACGCACGAGCAGACCTTCAAACGGAAGCGGGGATTCGTGTACGAGCGGCGAAGCGACCTACGGGACTGTACGGGGAAAATCGTGGGCAAGGGCGACCATGTGGCGGCGGCGATCTGGGACGGGGAAAACGTGATCGGAGTCCTGCACGCCGACAATCTCCTCAGCGGGAAGCCGATCACTCCACCCATGCGTCGGATCCTCAAGCTCTACGCCTCCGTGCTCGGCCACCTCTGCGCCCGTCTCCATTCCGAGGAGAAATTCCATAAGCTGTCCATGCACCTCCGAACCCTGAGGGAGCAGGAGAAGACAAGGATAGCGCGCGAGATCCACGATGAGCTCGGACAATCCTTGACCGGCATCAAGCTGCAGCTTTCCTGGCTGCGGGAGAATCTGGACTCCGACAAGGAGGCGCTTGCTCGAAAAGTCCAATCGGTGATCGGGATCGTGGACTCCTCGATTCTGAGCCTCCAGCGAATCTGCGTCGAACTTCGCCCCGCGATCCTTGACGACCTGGGGTTGCTGGACGCGATTGAGTGGATGTCCCAGGAGTTTGTGGCCCGGACTGGGATCGAGTGCCGGGTGAGCGCTCGACCCCGCCGGATTCCCCTCAAAGGCTATCCCGCCACCGCGCTTTTCCGAATCTGCCAGGAAGCGCTCACCAATGTGGCCAGACACGCCAACGCGACCCGCGTGCGGATCAGCTTGAGGTGGGACAACGGCAATTTGATGATGCGAGTTGCGGACAACGGACGCGGGATCACCGAAAGGGAGGTTACAGCGCCGGATTCCTTTGGGATCACGTGCATGCGCGAGAGGGCCGTTGAACTGGGGGGAAGTGTCATGATCAACGGGAAAATGGGAACCACACTGACCGTGCGGCTTCCCGTTCGGATGCCATGAATCAATCGCTGCTGAGACCCATCAAGATCCTCATCGCCGATGATCACGCGGTGGTTCGGGCCGGACTGAGGCAAATCCTGTCGGACTACCCGGAAATCATCATCGGGGGCGAGGCCTGCAACGCGGCGGAGGTGCTTGAGAAAGTGAGCTCCGAGCGGTGGGATGTCATCCTGCTCGATCTCTCGATGCCTGGAAGGAGCGGACTCGAAATCCTCCGGGAACTCCGGTCCCACGCCAATCGGTCGACGATTCTAGTGCTCAGCATCCACCCCGAGGACCAGTACGCAATCCAAGCGCTCAAGCTTGGCGCGGCCGGATACCTCACCAAGGAAAGCACTCCGGATGAGCTGATTGACGCAATCCGCAAGGTGGTGACCGGTGGAAAGTATGTCACTCAGGGGCTCGCCGAAAAGCTCGCGTTCAACCTGGAGGAAGACTCGGACACCCCTCCCCACGCGCGACTGTCGGGGCGCGAGTACGAGGTCTTCCGGATGATCGCCGCGGGGAAAGGCGTTTCCGCAATTGCCGTGGAACTCTCGCTGAGCGTCAAGACCGTGAGCACCTACCGCGCCCGAATCCTGGCCAAGATGCGCATGCGCACCAACGCCGAACTGACTTTTTACGCTGTCAAGAACGGCCTGGTGGACGGCCCGCTTTTGAATTGAGGCGGGCCGCCCTGGCCCCACCGATCGTGTGTTCGGTCGAAACCCCGCTCACTTCATCCCCATCAAGTGGTCGAGGATCATCCGGTCCAGAGTCTCGTAATCCCGTTCGGCGCGGAGACGTTCGACTTCCTTCTGGTTGATGCTCCGAGCGACCTTTACCAGGCGCATGAAAATCTCCCGGCTGTTCCTCAGGTGCTCGAAGGATCTCTCCCGCTTCTGTGTCCGCATCACCTTGACATCCAGCCCGACGAATTCGCCCTTCTTTCCAAATCCGCCGTTCTCCAGGACCTGAACCTGGTTGAACGCCCGGCGGAGATTCGCGGAACCGAACGCCTTGTCCTGGTCGTACTTGAGGCTGTTCTGGTCGTTCAGGTGGACGCTCCACAGCTTCTTGTGGGAAAGGGCGTAGGCCATCTCGTCGGAGGGATCGAGGTTCGCCAGGATCGCGTGGGCGGACTCAACCAAGGCTCCGATCCGCTTCGGGTCCACCGTGCGGTAAGCGATGCCAATGGCGTGGCCGATGGTGGGGCAATAAGAAAGATCCATCGGCTCGTTCGGCTTCGGCTCGATCATGATCCGGATCTTCTTGTCGTATTCGAGCAACTTGTTGAGGCATTCAACAATCCGGTCCACCGCCACAATGGCGTCCTTGGATTCGCGGATGTAGGTTCCCTCGCGGGCCGGCCAATACACCGCCTCATGGCAGCCCATCGCGTTGCCGATGTCGATGGAGCGCTTCCATCGATCCACGGCCCATTTGCGCGAGGCGGGATTGTTGGAGGTGAACGCCCCATCGATTCCGCGCGAATCCTCCCAGAGACGCGCCGCCACGAATTCCGTGACCAGCCCCTCTCCATCCAGAATCTTCTTGACCTCCTTGGCCCGTTTCATGGCGGCCGAGTGGGGCAGGGAGGCGTCCGCCACGTCATCATCGTGGAATTGGACCCCCTCGAAACCGAGCTTGCGGTAGGTCTTGATCTTTTCGTCGAAGGTGAAGGGCGCGCGGACCGGAGGGCCGAAGGGATCCGCTCCTTCATGGATGTTCCAGGGACCGAAGGAGAAGCGATAGCGGGTGGGGCTGTTCTTTCCGGACATTGAATACAGTTCCTCCTAGATGAGTGCGGCTCAAGGCCCGAAGGCGAGCTAACGGAGGATCATGCCAGAATGAACCGCGCGGAAGAAGGGGACAATCTCAGTGCCGTGACCGAACACTCGTTCTTGATCCCTCATCCGGGCTCCCGTAGAATTCAAGCATTCTCAATTGTACATGAGCACATCAATCCCAACGAGTGGAAAAAACCTCGACGGACGTTTGGCCGGGTGAGCAAAGACCCGCGCGGATGGGCTGGGTTCAATTGCCTCGAAGACCCCAAGGGGAAAAGACGCGATGGAATTGCGGACTCTAATTGCCGCGGGTCTGATTCTCGGATGGGTTCTCGGGGGCGCCACAACGCCCCTTGATGACTATGTTGCGACACCCGACCCGAATTACTCCTATACCCTCGCCAACTCCCTGAGCGGACCGGGCTACACGGCCAGGATTTGGGAAATGACTTCCCAAACCTGGCGTGATCCCTCAGAAGTGGACCGGACTCTTTGGAAACACTGGCTTCTCGTCATCGTCCCGAATACCGTTGTTCACACCAAGGCCCTCCTGTGGATTGGAGCGGGGGACAATGGAGGCGCGGTCCCGGGGAATCTCGACTCCGGTTTGCTTTCGGGAGCCTTGTTGACCAACTCCATCGTGGCCGAAGTGAGAATGATCCCCAACCAGCTCATCAAGTTCTCTGACGAGACCGACCCGCGCTACCTCTCCAATGGGCGTCGAGAGGACCAGTTGATCGCGTATTGCTGGGACAAGTACAAGAAGAGTTTGGATGCGGGCCACGAAGACCCCGAATGGCTTCCGCGCCTCCCCATGACCAAGGCCGTCGTTCGCGCGATGGACACGGTCCAAGCGGAGCACCCGACGGTTACAGGGTTCATGGTGGCGGGCGCTTCAAAACGCGGTTGGACAACTTGGACAACCGCCGCGGTTGATCCCCGGGTGGAGGCGATCGTCCCCCATGTGATCGATGTGCTGAATGTTGACGAGAGCATGCGACATCACTGGGAGGCCTATGGCTATTGGGCGGATGCCATCGGCGATTATGTCGATGTGGGTATAACGGACTGGCTCCGCACTCCCCAGAGCCGAGCGATGTTCGAGATCGTTGATCCATATTCATACCGCGACCGCCTGACCATGCCAAAGTTCATCGTGAATTCGGCGGGCGACCAGTTTTTCCTTCCGGACTCATCCCAGTTCTATTTCGACCAACTCGCGGGGGAAAAGCACCTTCGCTACATGCCCAACACGGATCATGGTTTGAACGCCGAGGCGGCTCAGAACTTTCTGGTCTACTATTACTCCTACCTCAACAGCATCCCCCGGCCAGCCTACTCGTGGACAAAAGAGGCGGATGGATCTCTGAGCGTGCAAACAATCACAACCCCCACCACCGTCCGCCTATGGCGGGCCACCAACCCCAATGAGCGTAACTTCCGTCTGGACACAATCGGACCGACTTGGACAAGCAGTCTGCTCACCGATCAAGGTGGAGGCTCCTATATTGGAAGCGTTCCCCCACCTGCCCATGGTTGGACCGCCTTCTTTGTGGAACTCGAGTTTTCGAGTGGAACCCCGTATCCGTTCAAATTCACGACGGAGGTTAGTGTCGTCCCGGATTTCCTTCCGTTTGCCGCAACTCCGACGGCCACGCCGACGGAGGGCTCCTCGAGTGTCACGGAGTGGGATCGCTACGAATGAAATGGTGGATTCTTCCTTGGAGGGAGTGAGAGCGGGAGAGATTTGAATGATCCCGCCGCTCGGGCCGGGATCGATGTTTCGCCGCCGATTCCACAAAACCCTTCCGGGAGAAGGTAGTCCCTCAGATTGAGGGGATTCTTCGCCTAAGTGTTTCAAAAATTACAACTCCCAAGCCAAATGGTGTAATTTTTGAGGAGGGTGCAAAACCGTAAGTCCAGTAAAATCAATGGAGCCGAGACGGGGACTCGAACCCCGGACCAACTGATTACAAATCAGTTGCTCTACCAGCTGAGCTATCCCGGCCCCGCGGCGCTCGTGTGGACTTCGGACCCGGTTGACCCCAAGGGAATTCCGGCTGTTCCTCGCCACGGCGCCATTCGGTATGATAGCCCGGCATCCTGATCTTTCAAGCGCGCAATCGCGCTTGGCCGCGATGGAGAACTGGCCGGTGACTCTCGACTTGGTTGAAATCCTCTCCGGCCTCCTCGGCGGGCTGGCGCTGTTCCTGTTCGGGATGGAGCGCATGGCGGAGGCGCTCAAGCAGATCGCCGGGGAACGGATCAAGGCGATTCTCGCCACCCTCACCAGGAACCGTCTGCGCGGCCTCATCACCGGCGCTGTGGTGACCGCCGCGATCCAGTCCAGCTCGGTCACCACGGTCCTGGTGGTTGGCTTTGTCAGCGCCGGGGCAATGAGTCTGCCTCAAGCGATGGGAGTGATTCTCGGCGCGGATATCGGAACGACCATCACCGCGCAGCTGATCGCCTTTGATGTCACCCGCTACGCGCTCCTCCTGGTCGCGATCGGATTCGGGTTTTCGTTCTTCTCCGGGCGTGGGGCTCCGCGACTGTATGGAGCCTCGCTGATGGGCACTGGCTTGATTTTTTACGGCATGGGGCTGATGAGCCAGGCGATGAGTCCGCTGCGGGGGGAGGTATCCTTCACCCAGTTCATGGCCGCCCTGGAATCTCCGCTCCTCGCGGTTGTGTGCTCGGCGGCGTTCACCGCTCTCATACAGGCCAGCTCCGCGACCATCGGAGTCGCCATCGCGCTCGCCTCCCAGGGCTTGGTCACCATCGAGACCGGCGTGGCGATTCTCCTCGGGGCCAACATCGGCACCTGCGCGACCGCGGGGCTGGCCGCGATCGGGAGGACCCGCAACGCAGTTCGCGCGGCGATTGCGCATGTGCTCTTCAAGGTGATCGGAACGCTGCTGGTGCTCCCCTTCATCCCCCAGTTTGCCGAGCTTGTCGGCTACCTCTCGCCTCTGGTCCCTCCGGGACTTTCGGAACTCGAGGCGCGCGCGAAACTGGTCCCGAGACAGATCGCCAACGCCCACACCCTCTTCAATGTCGGAATCGCTTTCGGGTTCCTCCCCTTTTCACGGCTCTTCGCCGAATTCCTGGCGCGGCTTCTTCCCGAAAGGGAGCGAGAGCTTTCCGACTTGGCCGAAACCGAGATCGCTCTGGACCGAGGTCTGATTCAGGTCCCCTCCCTGGCGCTCGAACTGGTCCGTAAGGCCTCGCGAAGGATGGGCGCCGCTTTGCTCCGGATGTTCGATGAGGGAGCCCGGGCGGTTTACGGCCTCGATTCGGAGAAGATGGAGCGAGTCCGCGACATGGACACGGATGTGGACAGCCTTCACGCGCGGCTCGTGGAATACCTGGGCCACATCGGGCGCTCCGAACTTTCAGCGTCTCAGTCCCGAGATGTGATCCGGGCCATGAGCGCCATCGGCAACCTGGAGTCCATCGGGGATGTCATTGAAACCAACTTCTCCCATCTGGTGGAGACCGGCAACCGCAACGGGATCCGCCCCAGGGAGGCGATGGTTGCCGAATTGGAGCGTTTCCGAGCCCCCGTGCGAGAGGCGGTCGAAAAGGCCGTCGAGGCGTTTGTCCAGAACAATCCCGCCCTCGCGCGGGAGGTCGTGGATCAGAAAACCTTGATCAACGAGCTGGATCTGGAGTTCAAACGCATTCAGCTTGCGCGCTTTGGGGGCCAATCCGATCCCGATCCCCGCGAGCAAACCTTCGAACTCGGGGTGGCGGATGCCTTCAAGCGAATTCATTACCACGCCCGCAGGGTGGCTAAGCGGGTGGTGGAATCGAACTCAACGGATGGGGCCGGAATCGAAAACGCGAAAGAGGAGGACCACCAGGATCGGAAGCTGGAAGCACAGGAGCGCTCCCAAAAGGACCAGAGTGACCCATCCCCTTGAGCCGGAGCGCCAACGTCGGGCGCCAAGCCACGCTTGCCCCGGCAGAAAGAACGCCATGAGGATCGAGGCGGCCACGCGCAGGCCCCATTTCCAATCATCCGCCTCGGTCCAGGACCAAGCGAAGAACAAGCCGATCAACGCGCTGTTGGACAACCAAGCCAAGCCGACCTGGTCCATCTCCGGAAGAGGGCGCGCCCTTGACAGGGCGATCCCCGCCAGGACGGCAAGGGACGTAACCACCAGCGGGCTGAAGTAGAGGAACGCGTCGAGCTCGGATAGTTCACCCATGGACAGTGGAAAGAATCCCCTTGTAATACAGAAGGTCCCGCCGCATTTCGCCGGAAAGTCCGGGGAGATGGCTTGCGGCCTCCAGGACTGAAAGCGCCTCAGCGGAGCAATTCTTCTCCATGAGGCACTGCGCGAGCATTAACGAGGCGTAGCCCTTGTCCTCTGAGGGGATGTCCGCCTCGCAGGCGAACCGGAAGTGGGGAATGGCTTCGTCGTATCCATTGCGCTCGAAGGCCTCATTCCCAAGGGCGATGGCCTGACGGGCGTCCGGCGCGCGCTGGCCGCCATTCCCGCCGATCGCCACGATCGCCTCGGACGCCGGCGGGATCTCGGCTTCGCGAGATTTCTCAAGCATGCCCTCGGAGCGCTTGATTTCAACCGGTCGCGGCCCCGCCGGAATCTCTTGGCTGGGAGGCTCGGACTTGGTCGCCGAAGGAGGCTCGACCTTTTCACTCAAGACCGCGAAATAATCCTCGGCGGTCCCCAAGGCGTGAGTGGCCGCTTGTCGGGCGGATTCCCGGACCACTCCGGTCACCGCCTCCTCGGCCACCTGACGCGCCACTTGCTCGGCGACAATCTGCGCGATTTCGGTCACGACCATCTGGGCGGCCTGGATCGCGGTCTTGCGCGCGACCGCCTCGGCGGAATGGGCGACGACTTCCTCGGCGGCGGCGCGCGCGGCCTGTTCGGCGACACTCCGCGCCATTTCGCGCGCGGCCTCCGCGGCCATCTGTTCGGCGACCTCGCGCGCCACCTGCATCGCCACCTCCCGCGCGGTGTCCGAGGCCGCGAGAGCGACCACCTCATGGGCCGCCTCCGTCGCGGCCTTCCGAGCCACCTCCACCGAAAAAGTCCGGGCCTGCTCCTCGGCGGTGGCGCGCGCCACCTCGGCGGCGGAGGCTTCGGCCACCTGTTCAGCCGCCTGTTTGCCCACCTCGCGCGCGACCTCGCGGGCCTTGCGCGTGGCGGCCTCGCGGACGGCGTCCCGGGCAAACTCCCGGGCCGCTTCCTCGGCGATGCCGCGCGCGGTGGCGCGGACCGTTTCCTCAACCACCTGGCCCGCCACCTCGCGGGCAATCGCCTCGGTGTGGCGGTCCACCATTTCACCGACCAGCTCCTCCGCGACATACTGGGAAATGCGGGCGGAAGCCTTTTCCACAACCTCATCGGCGGTCAGGCGCGCGACTTCCTCGGCGATCCCTCCGGCGCGCTCGCGAGCAACCGCCTCAATCGCCTTGATCGCGGCTTCCTGAACCAACGGGCGGGCCGCTTCCTCTGAAAGGGTTCGGGCCAACTCGGCGGCTTGGCTTGAAGCGATCCCTCGAACCGCTTCCTCGGCGGCGGCGCGCGCGCTTTCAGTCGCCACTTGCTCCGCGAGCTCGCGAGCGACTGTCTCCGCGACCTGCTCAGCGGTGGTCCGGGCCACCTTGCGCGCCACATTGGCGGCCCCCTTGCGCGCGATTTCCTCGGCGGCGGCCATCGCCGCCTCGCGCGCCACCTCGGCGGCCACTTGTTCGGTCAATTCCCTGGCCGCCTCATGCGCTACCCTCTCGGTGACCTCGCGCGACATCTTGCGCGCGGTTTCGGTGGCGATCTCTCGCGCCGCCTCCGCCGCGGTGTCGGTGGCGACACGATTCGCGGTCTCTCGCGCCACTGATGCGGCCACCTCTTCCACCGCCGCCACCGCCGCCTCGGCGGCGACGCGCTTGGCGGTGTCCACCGCGACCGCCTCAGCCACCTCGGCGGCGGATTTCTCGGCGATGCGTCCGGCCACATTCGTGGCCGCTGAGATCGCGACCTTGTGCGCGATCTCTCGTGCGATCCCTTCCGAGGCGCCTCCGGCAACCTCCGCCGCCACCGCGCGGGCGGTTTCTCCCGCAACCTGCTCGGCGGTTCGCGTGGCCACCTCGACTGCTTCCAGTTCGGCGATTTCAGTTGCTCGCGCTTGAGCCGCCCGCGCCGAAACATCGCGCGCCGTTTCGCCCGCGACCCGAATCACCACTTCATGCGCCGCGGCCGTGGCCGCCTCACGGACCGCTTCCTCGGCGATCCCGCGCACCACCTCCTCGGCGATCCGCCTGGCCGCGGCCTCGGTGGCCTCGCGGGCCGCCTCTACAGCGACTTGCTCGGCCACCGCCGAGGCAAGGGCGGGCGCGATCTCTTTGGTTTTTTCCACCGCCGCCTTGTCGGCCACTTCCCTCGCGATGGCTTCGGCGACGCGCTGGGCGGCCTTGTCCGCGACCGAGCGCGCGACCCCTCCCGCCACCTGCTCGGCGGTCTCGCGGGCCACCTCGGCGGCGTGGGTTCGAGCGATTTGTCCCGCTTCCTTGGCCGCCACTCCCTCGGCAACGCCAAAAGCGGTCTCCTCGGCGACCTTCCGCGCGACATCGCCCGCGACTCGCGCGGCGATCTCCTCGGATAGGACGCCAGCCACTTCGGAGGCGGTCTTTCGGGCTTGGAATTCCGCGACCCCCTGGGTGGTTTCGCGCGCGGACTCCTCCGCCAGCGCGGTGGCGATCTCTCGAGCCGCGATCTCCGCGACCCGCGCGGCCACGCGCTGAGCGGTCTCCTCGGCGGTCTTCTGGGCCACCTCGCGCGCGGTCGCCTCGCTGATGGCGTTGGAAACCGAGCGCGCCACCTCCGCGGCGGTGCGTTCGGCGATCTCCCGCGCGCTCTCCTCGGCGGTCTTGCCGGCGATCTCGCGCGCGGCGAGGGTCGCGGTCTTCGAGGCGGTTTCCTCGGCGGTCTTCTCCGCGATTTCGGCGGCGGTCTTCTCGCTGATCGCTTGAGCGACCTGGAGAGCGACCACTTTGGCGGTGCTTTCGGCGACCTCCGAGGCGGCCTGGTCGGCTTCGCGAGTGATCGGGGCCGGGTGCGCGGACGATTGCAGCGCGACCACGTTGGAGGGAGTGGGAGTCGGCTCCGCCGTTGGGGCCGTTTCCGTCGGGGCGTACCCCTCAAGGAGCGAGGAAAGGTCCACGGGCGAGGACTCCTCGGGCGCGGCCTCCTGAACCGTCCCTCCCGGGGTCGATAGGTCGTCCGGATGAATGCCTGTGGTGGGAATCTTGAGTTCCTGGGCCCAGCCCAGCGCGGCCTCCGAAAGGGGGATCTTCCGCGCCTGGGCATACAACTCCACCAGATTTCCCCCCTTGTGTCCCGGGCATTGGCCGTAGGAGCACCGGAAAGTCCTCTTGGACACATCGATGGTGAGGGTTCGGATGACCTCGTCCCGATGGATCGGGCAGAAGGAGCGCAGCTGAGCTCCGAAGCGCTGCACCTTGTCCACTCGGAACCCGATCTTCTTGAGCGCGACCTCCGGATCGAGTTGGAGGCAGACCGCATCCAGGAGTTTCTGTCCCTTGGGTGTCATGCGGTCGCCTCACGACGGGAGCATTCGGCGCGCGCGCGACCCCTCGGGCTGTCCCCGGAGTACAGGCTCTTCTCCCGGATCACCTCGAAGACCGATTCCGGGACCAAGTACCGGATGCTCTTCCCGGCGCGTACGAACTCTCGGATTCGCGTGGAGGATATCTCCAGCTTGGGGGCCTCGAGGAACCGGACTCTTTCGCGCACATCCGGGGCGAGGGCCAAGGTGGGCGAGGATGAACGCGGCGCGACCACGACCCGCGCGATTTCGAGGATTCTGCGGTGTGACTTCCAGGTGGGAAGCTCCTCCGCGGAGTCCGCGCCGATCAGAAGAAAAATCTCATCCTCCACGCTCAGTTCCTTCCTGATTTGGATCAAGGTGTCCACGGTGAATGAAGGGCCTGTTCGTTCCATTTCCAACGGCGAGGGGATCAGGCGCGGGTTTCCCTCACAGGCGAGCTGGAGCATCCGCCATCGAATGGGCGCGGGAGTCATCCCCTCGATCCCCTTGTGGGGCGGCGCCGCCGATAGGACTAGGAGAACCCGGTCCAACTCGAACGCATCTGCGGCTTCTTCGGCGAAGCGGAGGTGGCCATGATGAACCGGGTCAAAGGTGCCACCCAACAAACCAAGCCGCATGCGGTCCCCCAATCCTTGAATATTCGGTTCCAACTTTCTTGACTTTAAGTCTAGGGCAAAGAAAACCCCCGCGTAAACACTCCCCCGGCACGATCTCCGGGAAACCGCGTGACAGGTGGAAGGTACCTTCAAAAGAGCCCGAAATGTTCACATTCCGTCGTTGACGTGAATGACAACCCCAGTTCAAGCGTGTATATTCCCGATGAGCGGCAGGCGGGGAGGGGCCTGTTCTTGCCGTCTTGAGAATGGAACGGGGGGCATGGATTTCCGTCGCTCCCCTTTTCCGGGAACCTCTAAAGGGTTGCCGGTTTTTGGTGCGACAACGCCATCCTGATGGAAACACTCGGCTCCGGAAAGGAAAGTTCGGGTTCACTCATTGAGACATGATTGGGACTAACTCCAAGCGAATCGATTTGGACACTCTACGGGCCGAGCTTCAAGGGATCGAGGCGGTCAAGTGTCCACCCAGCATCCTGCAGGAGATCCTTCTGGTGGTGGAAAACCCCCGCTCCGGCGCCAAGGAAGTGGAGAACATTGTCGAGCGGGATATGTCCTGCTCGCTCAAGTTGCTCAAGCTCGCGAACTCGGCTTATTACGGTTTCAGCCGCCAAGTGAAGACCATCCGCGAGGCCATCGTCATCATCGGCCTGGATGGCGTGAAGAACGTGGCCATGAGCCTGGCCGTGGCGGACGCCTTCAAGAAGGGGACACCGGCCGAACGCAAGTTCCTGGAGGACCTCTGGGTGCATTCGATGGCCACCGCGACCGCGGCGTCGATGTTGGCCAAGGAGGTCGCCAGCGAAATCTCCCCCTCTCTCGCGTACTGCTCTGGGCTGGTGCATGACATCGGCAAGGTCATCTTCAAGGAGCATTTCGGCGCGAACTACATGGAGGTTTTCGGCAAGGCCCGCGAGGGGAAGCTTCCGATTTCGCTGGTCGAGGAGGAGGAACTGGGCGTGGATCACGCGCGCGTCGGGGGCTGGGTCGCGGACGCATGGGATTTGCCCGAGGTCATCACCTGGGTGCTCCGCGAGCACCACTCCAAAACCGGTCCCTGGGACCGCGCCGAGAAACCCATCGGCCTTCTCGCGCTTGCGGATGCCATCGCCTATGAATCCAAGGCGGGGCACGGCGGGAACTTCAAACCGCGACGGACCGATCACCCCACCTTTGCCTCGCTCGGCGTAGACGACAAGACCATCAAAGCGGTCCAGGCGGAAATCATCAAGCGCGCCGGCCGATTCAGCGAGCTCCTGCGCCTGGCGGGGTGAGGACGCGAGTGAAATCTGTCCTGTCGGCCACGGTCTTTCTGGCGCTCGCGGTCGCGCCGGTGGACGCCGCCTCGGAATTCGCGGCCTTGACCTTCAACATCCGTTACGGAACCGCCAAGGACGAGGGGCACGAGTGGGAGAAGCGCAAGGAATCGGTCCTTGCGGTCATCCGGGACTCCTCGCCGGACGTGGTCGGGCTCCAGGAAGCGCTCGACTTTCAGAACCATTTCCTTCTCGATCAACTGGCCCCTCGGTATGCCTTCGTGGGCGAAGGGCGCGAGGGTGGAACGCGGGGCGAATACGCCTCGATCCTCTATCGGGCGGACCGGTTCTTTCTTGCGCGCGCCGGTCGTTTCTGGCTTTCGGACACTCCCGACATCGCGGGGAGCATGACATGGGCGGACCTCCCGCGGATTGTGACCTGGGTCGATCTCATCCAGCGCGACGGAGCCCTGAGGATTCTGGTGCTGAACACTCATTTTGCGCACAACTCGGAGAATGCGCGGCTCCTCAGCGCGCGGCTGATTCGGGACCGACTCAAGGACCTTGCGCCCCCGGAAATCCCCGTGATGGTCATGGGGGATTTTAACTGCCGACCCGGTTCGCCGCCGCACACGGTCCTGCTCCAGGAAGCCGGTCTTGCTGACACCCAGGCGACCCTCTCGGTCCCGCCTCAAGGAACTTTTCATGGTTTCAGCGGCAAGGCGCGAGATGAAGCCCCGATTGACTGGATCCTGTTTCGAGGGCTGGCGCCGATTGGGTATAAGATCCTCACCGGGGAGTTCCTCGGGCAACTCCCTTCGGATCACTATCCGGTGTTCGCTCGTTTCGCGGCCGAGGGCAAGTAGGGGCGCGCGCATGTCCGCGCCCCCTCGCGTCTCCCCTGGAATCGAAGGAATGGCCGACTCTATACTCCTTCCGGGAAGGAGAATGTGAATGACCTCGGAAAACGGGCAATCCGCAAATCTTGAAGATCCCCTTTACGACCCGGAAGTGGAGGAGTTTGGATGGTCTTTCCACAAATGGCCGCTCCTGATTTCCGTGGCCATCGTGGTGGTTCTGTATTTATTGATCTTTGTCTTCGTGGATGAGTTCCCACCTTATTTCGATCCCGCGAAGCTCCCGCCTCCCCCCAAGTGAGGCGCCGCGCCGATGATTGTCTCGGGCGGGCAGACCGGCGTGGACCGGGCCGCCCTGGATGTTGCGCTCGAACTCGGCATTTCCTGTGGCGGGTGGTGCCCGCTGGGGCGACTCGCCGAGGATGGGGTCCTGCCGGACCGCTATCCGCTGCGTGAGACTGAGTCCGCGGACTATTCCCAACGAACGGAGTGGAATGTGCGCGACAGCGATGGAACCCTGATCATCGCGCGCGGAACGCTCACGGGCGGAACCGCGCTCACAGAAAGCCTGGCCCGGCGCCTTGGAAAACCCTGCCTTGTGGCGGATCCCGACCTGGAACCGGATCTGACCTCCATCCGGGAATGGATTGAGGCGAAGGATATTCGAAAGCTGAATGTGGCCGGACCGCGCGAGTCCTCCCAGCCCGGAATCTATTCCCAGGCAGCGGGGATCCTGCGCGGGATTCTCGACCCCCCGGAATAAGCCTTTACTGGATCCGTTTCCATTCCCCCGAGGAGTATTGGAAAGAACTTCCAGGCCCTCCGCGACGGAACCGAATCCAGGCGTCCGCCATCTCCACGAAAGGCAGGGAATGGTGGACCAGAAGCTGGTGACCGTTGGTGTTTTCGGGAGTGTGGAACTGCAGGTGCCAGAGAGATTCCCCGGACGGATCGCGGTGGAGGTCCTCGAAAAGGTCCGCCACCAGCGCCTTGGCTCGCTTGTCGTTGGAATAGAGCAGGTCGTTCCTGCCGATGGCGACCAGGATCGGGACTTTCATCTGTGGAAGGGTGTCCTGGTGATCTTGCCCGTAGCGCAGGAGGTCGCGGTAAGCCTCCATGTCATAGCGCCAACGAACCCATCGGTCGCAGGCGCGTAGAAAGAGCGCGACTCCATCGTAATAGTTGCGCCAGTCGGTGTTTGCCCACAGGCTGTCGCGCCCCTCCATCCAGCCCGCGATCAGTCCTCCCGGAAAACCGGAGCGCAACCAGCGCATCTTCGATTGCGGCGCGGTCTCCGCGGTGTTGTAGATGTCATGGCAGATGACACTGTCGAAGGGGAGAAAAATGCCGAAAGCGGCTTGGCCCCCCTGTCCGGTCCCACGCGGGTCCGCGGCCCAGAAGGCGGTTTCTCCCCCCTGGCTTGTGCCGATCAGGGTGACATGGGTGAGCGCGTTGGCCGGCTTCCCGTACCAGACCTCATCGCGCTGCTCCGTGGGCTTGGTGAGGATTTCGGAGTCCAGGTGTTTCAGATTCTCACGCTCGAACTGGGCGATGCGCCTGCCGATGGACTGGATGACCGTAACATTGTATCCCATCTTGAGCGGGCAAGGTTCACGCTCCTCCCATCCGTCCTCCAAGGCGTTCTCGAATCTCCACTGCCCGTCTCCCGAAATCGCCTTCTTCAGAAACACCCCCGTGCCCTTGCCCTCCAAATTGCGGGCAATCACCTTATGACCGTGACTTCGACCGTGGTACATCAAGTCCGGAACATAAACGATGTAGCCCTTAAGACAGGCCATGGCCAAGGCGAACTTGATGTAGTTCCCGCCATAGGATCCCGTTCCCGGCACCAGTAGAATCGCTCCGGAGTATTTCCCCTCATAGCGCGGATCGGCGTAGCGGTCGATGTGAATCGAGTATGTCCGGGCCGCCCCTTTCGGTTCAAGGCCCTCTAGGGGATGCGGCTCGAAATTCCTGTTGAACACAAACACTTGGCGCTCCTCGAAGGAGTGCGGATCGAATTTCAGCTGGAGGGACTGGTAGACATGCGGGAAGAGGTCCACGAATAGGGCGGGATCATTTCCCCACTCCGGAAAATCCTTGGCCAGCGATTCGAGATCCAACGAGGTCAGACGCAGGGACTGCATTCGGTGAAGCTCATGGATGAAGGGGTCGGTCTGCCCGACCGGATACCCTTCGATCATATCCACCCACGCGTTGGCGGGATCGGAATCTCCCTCGGCGAGAACCGGGCACGCAAATGCCAGAAACAGCGGGATGAACAAACGGGCAATGGACATATTCTTGGAGATTATCCGCGCAAAGACATTCACGTTCGCAACGCGCCGGTGTCACGCAAGCGTCAAGACCTGGGATCAGCCGGATTTCCCCGAGATGGGTTCCCCCCCGTGGGGAATCGCGTGTATAACACGATTTCTCTAAGCATACCGAGAAACTCCCCATTTCCAAGGGGTGGGAAGCCAGGGAAGGGGATCGGAACTCAGGAGGGGTGAAATGATCCAAGTGATCGTGAATGGCGCCAAGGGACGGATGGGACAGGAGACCGTGAAGGCGGTCCGGGCGGCCGAGGGGCTGGAACTCGTGGGAGCTCTGGACCTGGGGGACGACCTGGCGAGAGAACTTGCCGGGAGGCGTGGGACCGTGGTCGTGGATTTCACCCATCCTTCCTCCGTGTATCCCAACGCGATGACCATTCTGGAGGCGGGGTGTCATGGAGTGATCGGAACCACGGGGTTCACCGAGGAGCAGATCGACAACCTCCGGGAGCGTTGCGCGGATTCCCGGCAGGGGTTTTTCGTCGCGCCCAACTTCGCGATTGGGGCCGTGCTGATGATGCGTTTCGCAGCCGAGGCCGCGAAACACATGGAGCGCGCGGAGATCATCGAGCTCCACCATCCGGGGAAGGCGGATGCGCCCTCCGGGACCGCGCACAAGACCGCCCAGATGATGGCTGAGGCGCGCGTCGACGCGGGGCTGCCCGAGTTCGAGGGCCCGGAAGCCGCGACCAATCTGATTCCCGGAACGCGAGGAGGGAGCCTCCGCGGCATTCGCCTTCACGCGGTCCGAATGCCGGGAATGTTGGCCAACCAGGAGGTGATCCTGGGCGCGGCGGGGCAAACCCTCACCATTCGGCATGATTCCATTGATCGCTCCTGCTTCATGCCGGGCGTGATCCTCGCGTGCAAGAAGGTGAAGGACCTCAAGGGCCTTGTCGTGGGGCTGGATCGGTTGATTTGGGGAGATTGAGACTCCCTGATGTCTGCCGGCGCCTTGAGGAGAATGCCGGACCCGATCCGGGCGGGTGAGTATGTCGTTACCCTTCACGCCGAAGAGGTAATGGCGGATGAGGAGATTAGGCTTTCCGAATTCGAGCGCTGTTTCCTGACAGGTGAAGTCCTGGAGCGTCAGAGGGACCGAAAGTCCACCGAGTGGCAATACAGGATTCGCGACTCCACGGCTGAAGGTGGAGTTGCCGAGGTATTGGCCAAGATCGGTGTGACCGGAAAGGTCGTCGTGACTACCGTCTATCGAGTAGACCGAGACCGATGGATCAGAAATTGATTTGTGACAATTGCGGGAGGGGCGCGGCCACGGTCAAACGGGTGACCCGGACATATGGTTGCGGCGAGGACTTAACTGTCATCGAAAACATCCCGATTGTCCTTTGTCGCCATGGCGGGGAGAGCTGTTTTACAGCCGAGACCATGCGTGAGCTTGACCGTCTGAAGGGCTGCGGAAACTCTCCTAGCAAGAGGCGTTCAGTGGCGGTCATCGGATTTTCCTGATTCGTGGGAAGGTGGAGTCAGATGCCCCCCCTCACTCCCCGCTCGCCCACGTGAGGGCGCAGCCGACCGCCCGCTTCCACTGCGAGTAGGCGGCCTGGCGGCGCTGCTCATCCCATCTCGGCTCGAAGACTCGATCCACCTTCCACATCCGCCGCAGCCCCTCCAAGTCCGCCCAACACCCCGCTGAAAGCCCGGCCGCGTAAGCGGCCCCCAAGGCCGTGGTCTCGTTGACCCTTGGGCGAACAACCGGGATTCCCAAGATATCGCTTTGGATTTGGCACAAGAGGTTGTTCCTCACCGCTCCGCCATCGACCTTAAGGGCCGGGAAGCGGGATTGGAGTGTGCCGCCCCCGAGATCGGCCGCCGCCGCCTCCAGGACATCGCGAGTTTGAAGGGCAATGGACTCCAGCGCGGCCCGCGCCAGATGCGCCGAAGTGGTTCCGCGCGTGACCCCCACCAAGGTTCCCCGCGCGCGCGAGTTCCAATGCGGCGTCCCCAGTCCGGCGAAGGCGGGTACGAGCGCGAGGCCACCGGTATCGGAGACCGATCCGGCGAGCGCTTCGATCTCTTCCGCCGAGCGTATGATCCCCAGCCCATCTCGGAGCCACTGAACCGCCGCGCCCGTGACAAACACCGACCCTTCCAGCGCATAGGCCACTCGGTCCCGCCCGAGATCATGGGCGATTGTGGAAAGGAGACCCATCCCGCTCCAGACCGGGTCCGAGCCGACATGCGACAGCAGGAAAGAGCCGGTGCCGTGCGTGCACTTCATCTCCCCGGCCGAAAATCCCGCCTGCCCAAAGAGCGCGGCCTGCTGGTCCCCCAAGTTCCCCAAAATCGGAGGGCTCCCGGTCAAGCGTGGATCCGAAACGGAAATCTCGCCGAATCTCCCCACGCTTGGCAGGACTTTCGGGAGCATGGCCCTTGGTATTCGGAAGAGAGTCAGGAGCTCCTCGTCCCACTCGCGGCTCTTCAAGTTGAACAGCAGCGTTCGCGACGCGTTGGTCGGGTCCGTTGCATGGACTCCGGTGAGATTCCAGATCAGCCAACAATCAATCGTTCCAAACAGGACTTCGCCGCGCTCGCCGCGTTCGCGAAGCCCCTCCACATGGTCCAGCAACCACTCCAGCTTGGTCGCCGAGAAATAAGGATCCGGAGGCAGTCCGGTCCGCTCGTGGAGGAAGGGTTTCAGGCCCTCCTCCACAAGGTTGGAGCACCGGGTGGAAGTCCGACGGTCCTGCCAGACAATCGCGTTGCGCACCGGGAGGCCGCTTGCCGCCTCCCAGACCACGGTGGTCTCGCGTTGGTTTGTAACCCCAACCGCCGCAAGGTCCTCCAGGGACAGGCGGGCTGTCTCCAGCGCCTCGGCCATGGCGTCCAGGGTGTTCCGCCAAATCTCCAGCGGATCATGCTCGACCCAGCCAGGTTCGGGAAAGACCTGACGGTGCTCACGGTAGGCGGAGGAGACCGGGAGACCCGCTTGGTCAAAGACCATGAAGCGGGTCCCGGTGGTCCCTTGGTCAATCGAACCGACAAAACGGGCGGGCATGCGAGGAGTGATCGACCGGATTACTCTTCAGCCACATACCCGTAATACAAGCCCATGTAGTATGGCAAAAGGTAAACCGCGCCATCGGCGAGCTCCATGCCGTTCCCGCCGTAATCCAAGGTGTATGGGTTGTGATTCCAGTGCCCCACGAAGCGCTCGTCGATGGGGAGAACTTGCCCGCTGACCTTTCGACAGCCGCTTCGTCCACGCCCGCGGATGCCCCTCGTGATCGGTTTGATGTCCAGACGGTGGCTGTTGCGAAGCTCCCAATGGAAGCGATCCGCGGGGAATCGGACGAGCGAGTCGGCGGCCTCCTCGAAGGCCGCTTGCGGCGGGGAGACATCGCTTGGACCATCAAAGGCCGGCGAGGCGGTCCCGCCGTCGGCCACAGCGGCGTACATGTAGTTGAAAAGCGGGTTGAGCTCCGGGCGCTCCAACATCCAGTAGCGCTGGAACGATCCGAGCGCGAGCGCTTTCACCTCCGGGTCCTTCTCATACTTGATCAGATTGTAGAACCCCATGAAGGCCATCTCATCATCCGAGTGGTTCCCCGTGCCGGGACCGGCGTGAATCTTGGGCACCATCAGATTGATCGCGTAGCTGTGCTTCTCGACAAGCTCCTTGGCCGCGGCGGCGTACTTGCCGGCGCCGCTCATGTGTTCGGCGACCGCGAGGTAAGCCAGCATGCTGAGGGAATTGAGACCCCGCTCCTCCCACCACATGGGGTCGTGATTGAGCTGCTTGGGCCCGAACTGGGCCCAGCGAGTGGGCTTCCCGTCCCAATCCACCAGCGTGAAATCGTGCTCGATGAGGTGGTCGGTCGTGTTGAGGACCACCTCGCGGACTCGGGCCTTCTCCTCCTCGGTGTCCGCCGCCAGGTCGTAATAGATCGCGTTGAAGAAATAATGCCCATCGAGTTCATCCGAGCTGGTGTCGCACTTCCAATACCATTCCCCATCCGCGCTCTTGGGCCAGCGCGGGTGCATGACCTTCCAGAGAGAGTCTCCCTGCTCCTTTTCTCTCTGGTCCTTCTCCAAGGTGTAATGTTCGGCGTTCGGATTCCAGCCGGATGTGGGGAGGATCGAGCGCGCGGGGAAGCCTTTCGGGGCCGGTTTCTCTCCGCCCTGGGTCACCACGCTCAGAAACCGCAAGGCCTCGAAGGCCTTCTTGGCGCGCTCCTTGTGGAAGGAGTCCCCGGTGGCCGCATAGGCGTAGCACTCGCCCGCCCCATACATCGAGGTCCAGAGCCCATCGTTGTCGCTGTCGCTGTTGTGCCACTTCGATTTATCACCCGGCTTTTCGAGGCGGACCCCGAGGACATACCCGAAGGGAGTGCGGCGGTGATACTTGTCGATTTCATCCTCCAAGAATCGAGCCTTTTCATACAGGCTCATGGGCTTCTTTTCGATCTTTCCCACGCCTCCGTCGGTGGCGAACCAAGCGGTTCCATCCTCCGCGATGGCGATCTGGCGAATTTCGTCGCCGGGAAGCCAGCGTTTGCCCTGACGGTACTCCCAGACCTCGCCATCAAAACGGATCGCCCCGATCCTTGTTCCCAGCCACAGCGAGCCATCCTGAGAAACCGCCATGCAGGTGAAATCCGCATAGGGCAGGCCATCGTCGCCGGTGTAGAGCGTCCATTTCCCGGCCTCCAGCTTCCCGAGTCCTTGCGGGCAACCGACCCATAGCGCGCCCTTGGAGTCAAAGGCCGCGCAGCGACAGTCGGCGGCGCTCCAGCTCCGCGCTCCCTCACCGGGGTAGACTTTGCTCCATTCTCCATTGGACTTCAGAAAAAGCCCGCTTTCGGAGGCCACCGCCAGGGCGCCATCCTTGCCGGACGCGACTTGGCGGACAGCCCCCTTCCCGCCGACCAGCTCAAGCGCCGTTTCATCCAGCAGTCCAAGATTTGGAGCCGACTCGGGGGGTATGGCTTCTGATGGAGTCCATCTGGAACCATCCCAGCGAACACTTCCCATCATGGTGTGGGCCACGACCCCTTCGGAGATCTCGATCCAGCGGACATCCGCGGAGGGAAGCCCCTCCGCCTCGGTGAATTTCGTGGCGACTTCCGCGCGGACCTGGTTGAGCCGGACCGTGCGCTCCGATTTGAGCGGCGCGGCCGAGCTGTGATGGATGAAGACAGCAAGAGCTGCAAGGAGGAATGAAGACAAACGGTTCATGGGGAATCCTTTCTTAGTGAAGTTTGGATGGCGCGACGGTTGAGGCCCTTCCCTCACTGGCTCTCATCCTTCTTGCCGGGTTCATCTCTTACGAGGCCCTACCGAAATCCGGAATCTTCATTTGCTCTCCGCCCTTGAGTGCCGATTGGTGCGCGACAATTCCCGGGGCGGTGTAGGCCACCGCTTCATAAACATCCACGGTGGGACGACGGCCGTGGACCAGGGCGTCGATGAATTCATGAGTCAGAAAAGTGTGGGAGCCTTCGTGTCCGCTGTTGTGACGGAGCGGTTCCGGGAGCAGGTTGGTTTTCCACCACTCGGGTTGCTCGTACGGCTCCAGGATGTTGGCCGCGCGCTTGAACCCTCCGCTGTCGATCTCGGCGAGATCCCCCTGGCGGACAACCACAGGTCCGATCCCGTTGGGATCCGGAAAGAAGAAGCTCATCTTGTCCCCATACCACTGCGCGCGCTCCGTGCCTCGGTGCGCGCCCCGCCAATAGACCGCCACCCGGAAGGCGTTGCCGGCGTCTGTCTTGAAGAACGCGGTCTCATTCCAAAACGGGTTGTTGTAAGGGTTGCCCCGGATGACTTCATCGTCGCGCGCCCACCCGAGGCAGCTCACCTCGACCAATCTCTCGCCGGTCACCCCGATCAGGTGCGCCGTGCAGTGCGTGGGGTAGTGCATCGGAGGAAGCCCGTGCCGCCATGTCCACTTTCCATCCTCGAACCAGAGCTCCTCCAAGCCCGCGTGGTGATACTGGGATTCGGTGTAGAAGATGTTTCCGAAGGCCCCCTCACGAAAGAACTTGCGGGCGGAGATGGTCGCCTGTTGGTAGTAGCTGGTTTCGGCCATCATGTAGGTGAGACCGGTCTTGCGGACTGTGTCGACAAGCTTCTGACACTCTTCGAGCGTCATCGCCGCGGGCACGGCGGAGATCACATGTTTGCCGTGTTCAAGAGCGAGAGTGCAGTGGCGGACATGGTCCGGGGCGGGAGTGAAAACCCCAATGGCTTCGAGGTCATCCGCCAAAACCATCTCCTCAAGGGTCGGAAAAGTCTGCTTGCAGCCGTAGGTCTCCACCAGGGCCTGGAGGCGATCCGGGCGTGGATCGGCCACCGCGGCCACCACACAGTTCGGATGCTCGTGCCATTGGAAGGCGCAGCCAAATCTTCCCCCGGCGATGCCGATCCGGACCTTCTTGTCGGAGGAAGGCTCCACGGCGGAACCCCGGTCCGCGAGCGCCGCTCCAACTCCCACGGCGCCGGCCCCGCGGAGGAAGCCGCGACGGCTCAGGATGAGGTCCGTCCTGTCCAATGGCGCATTCATTCTCTCACTCCTCCCATGGCCCCGTGCTCCGTCCCCCTTGCCTTCCGTTTCGAGGGGAGGCCGAGGCGGGGAATGGAATTCTAAGGGAAGCCCGCGGGACAATCCACTAGACAGAGGCCCGAACAAGCGAACAATAGAAGAAACGCCACTCGGAGGTGTGCGAGCATGGGACTGAAGTGGACCGATATTGAAGACATTGCCATAGGCCTCCAAGAGCAGCATCCGGACATCGATCCGCTTGGCGTCCATTTCGTGGACCTCCGCGAAATGATTTCCCAACTTCCAGGTTGGGAGGATGACATCCACCGCTCCAACGAAGCCAAACTGGAGGCGATCCAGATGGCTTGGCTGGAGGAATACCGCGAGAATCAAGGATAAGGGGAAAAGATGCTGAGGGGGAAAAATTCCCCGAACGGCTTGGGAAAAGTTCCCCGACGCGGTTTCTGTGCCTCCGGACAGGTTGGGCGCCGAGGACGGGGCCAACCCCCTTTTTTCCTAAGGATTGTTTGAGTTAGGCTCTCCTTAGGACGTCCGTGTTCGGTTGGCGCGATTCTTTCATTAGCGGTTGTTAACCGAGTGTCAAGAAGACCCCGAAAGGGGGAGGGGGCAGTTGGGTTTTCGGAAAGCCTCCTCGGGATCAAGGAAAGCGCAATGTCCCCTTCCCCTGTCGGGGTTGCCACTCGAAGAAGTTGGGTTAACAACAAGGTGAAGGGGGTGTTTGGGCGTCGATTGCCCTGGTGCCAGGTCGTTCACAGCCTCGCTTTGCACATCATGGGAACGCTCTGGTAGCGTCCAGACGCCCCCTGTTACATCGCTGACCACCCAAGGGAAGGCGGATTCGCCCTGGCGAATCCGCCTTCCATCTTTTTGTCCGCCCCCTTTTCTATGGGCGCTCGCTCGAGGGGCGCGGCGGCGGGGTGCCGGGCTTAAGCAGCTGGACGAGGTCCCTGGCGTCGATGCGGTGTTCCGCTGCATCCAGGTCGCAGCGTCCGTCATACCCCTCATCCCCGATGGAGAGCCTCCAAGTCCGTGCCGTCAAATGGACCCAATCCGAGCTCGATAGGGAAACGTCCGGCCCACTGAACATCCTTGACACGGGAGTCGAAACGACTGGTGGAGCGGGCCAATCCGGTGTCCGCAGTTTGCGAAAGTCCTTCCCTTGCGGGAGTGGGGACAGCCCTTTGGTCGACGAGGCGCTGAGATCGAACGCGGAGTCTTCGAAACAAGCCAGGCCAATCCAGTAGCCGCCGGATGTCAAGGCCGAGAAGTTGATCTGATCGATTACCTCGCCGATGTTTGTGCTGGATAAGTCGGGATTCGGCGACTGATTTCCCGGAAACCAAGCCGCGAGATCACAATCCCCAAACAGCGGGTCAAACACAAAGTCGAGGAGCTGGCCACTGTTGAGGGGAATCAGAAGCCAGGTCACTTGACCCGAGAGCAGTGTGTCAAAGGGCTTCGCGACCGCCACGCTCGCATAGACGGGGAGTGAGACATTCCCAGAGGGGTCAGAGTAATACACTTCCAGGTAGTACGATCCGCTCCAGAGGATGCGGTAAGCGGGGTCGATGACATGGTAAGGGATCCACCCGGTGTCCCAAGTCTGGACCCACCTCCCGGAGTCGTTCAACCACCATTCGCGGACATACAGCGACTCGACGACCCCGGAATCGTCACCGGCGGAATAGGAAATCCAGATCGAGTCTCCATTCACCAGTTTCGCCCCGCCGTTGATGGTCACCGTTCCGGTGGGGGCGTTCGGGTCAGAAGGAGGGGAGCCGGAAAGTTTCAGGTAGGACCACGACTGATTATTGTTCTCGTTGCTCTCCGCCACTGTGTGGCCGGGGTCCACCTCCGCGGTCAGGCTGTAACTCCCTGAAAGCCCCGCGGGATCGAATTCGGCCTCGAATGGAACCCATCGAGAAAAGGAGCCTTGCGACAAGTCCACGTAGGCTCCAAGCCCGGACGCGTGAAAGGTGGCGCTGTCCATGGAGTTCACGCTCAATTGGATCAAAACCGTTTGGCTCCTCGGCTCTCCCGTGTAGGTCACAAAGACCGAGAAGTGGAAGGCGGCGTTCAGCGGGGCGTCGGTCGGATCCGTGCTGATCCCATAGGTTGAGAGCAAGGCAAGATCGGGGAGCGGGGGCGCGGTCGGGGTGACCGTCGGGGGGGATGTCGCGCTGGCTGTCGGAGTCTCCGTGGGGAAGGGCGTGGGGCTGAGCGTGAGCGTGGGGGTCTGGGTGACCGTGGGGGTCGGGCCGGGGGTGGGGATTTCCAGCGCTTCCGCGAAAGCCCAAGGGGAAAGCTGAGTGGCCGACTGGATGGTCGCGGTGTGGGCCACTGAATCCACCCATGTGGCAGCCTTGCTCCATCCCAGATTGCCGTACCGGTGCAGCAGCGCGTGGTCCAGGGGGAAGTCTCCCGGAAGGGCGGCCGGATCGTAGTTCACTCGGAGCAGGGAAGGGGGCAGAGCGCTCCCGGACATGAAAGTGTCCTGGAGCAACATCCAGTATTGGTCGGCCACCGCAAGGTCCGTTGCCCCCCCAACTCGAAACAGAGCAGGGGCGTGATCGAGGCTCCAGGCCGCGACCAGGGGTTTCCCGGGTTGAACCACGCCCGATTGAACCTCCACGCCGCTCACGCCGAAGGAAGTCCAGGTGGCGGAGGAGAGATCCACACGGTGTAACTCCTGAGTGGGCGCGCCCGGTCCTTCTCTCAAGATGCTGAATCCACTGCTTCCCACTCCCACGCCAAACAGGGTTCCCGTGGAAGCGGTCGCGAGCGCTTCGATCGAACTCGACAAGCCGGCGAGGACTCTTGTCGCGCCGGCCCCTGAGAACTTCCAAAGCCGTCCGAGTCCCCCGCCGATATAGATGCCGGGGGTGGTCTGCGCGGCGTAGACCCCATCCGGCCCCGCGACGATTGCGAGGAAATCATCCCCTGGGCGGATTTCGACTCCCGTCATCTGCTGCCAGTTCGTCCCAGACCTTCGCCACGCGCTGCCGTCCACCCCCACCGCGTAGACATCCGGACCGAAACCCGAGATCCCCGCGAGAGCCACCGCGCCCGGCGTGGTTTCCTCGCTCCAGGTGTTTCCGTTGTACCGCCAGATTCTTCCCTGGTCGGAGGCGATGAAGATTTCGGTATCCGAACGGCCCCAGATACAGGTGAAACCCACCCCCACCGGAACCTGCTCGAATGGAAATATCGTGCTCCACTCGGGACCGTCATACCGTTGGACCCGAACCGTCTCACAGGCGTACAAGACACCCGTCGGCGAGCGCCAGAATTCCTTAACGCTGAATGGAGTGGACCCGTAATTCGAGGTTCCCAGGGATTCCCATGTGGCTCCATTCCAATGGTAGGTCCCATGGCTGAAATCACTCATGGCGGACCAGTTGACCACGATGTCATCGAAGTCGCTCGCCAGCATGGCCCGGACCCAGGTTTGCGTGTTCATTCCAGCCGGGAGGACCGGGAAACGCATCAGTTTTCCGCCGTCGAAGTACTGAATCGGGTAGTCCTGGGTGAGCTCCGTCATCCCATACAGGAGGAACCCATGCGGACCGCACCCTGTGGCGCGGACTTGGCTGACCAGGGCGGAGGCGGTCTCCCCCGCGGACAGCGGAGACAGGACTCCGCCGCTTGGCAGAAACTCATGGGTGACTCCCCCGGGGCCGGCGAGGTACAAGCGTCCCGGCGCGCCGGTCCCCGTGAACCACTGGTTTCGGATTTTGCCGAAAAACTCGTGTCGGACCGGGTTGCCGGTCCCATCCCAGACCCGGATATGGTGGTTCCCCATCAGATAGATCTCGGTTGCTGAAGCCCCCCAAATCGCGTTGATGGTGTCGTCTTCGCCAGGCGCCTGAGGAAGAACAATTTCGCTCCAAGTCCCATTGGCGTTGCGCTTGTAGACCTGACCGTGGTTACCCGTCGCGTACAAATGATCCAGATCGGACCCCCACAGGTCCATCAGCAGATTGGTGGAGAAGGAGCCTGTCTCCAGCTTCTGTTCCAGCTGCCAGACCCCATGATCGCGATGGACAATCTGACCGTGGGTCCCCGCCGCGAAAACATGGTCCGGACCAAGCGCAAAGACAGCGAGGAAACGTCCCTCCAAGGCCGAGGGAAGGAGGTCAAAGCTCCACGTTGCTCCATCCCAATGAACCAGCGAGGGCCCTCCATCGTTGGTCGCCCAGGCGTTGTCGGGCGCGATGGCGAAGACGGACCCGAGGACATAGGTGTAATCCAAGAACATCGGGGGAGGCACATCGCTCCACGTCGATCCGTCGAAGTGGAGCACCAGGCTGCGCGCGTGCTGATCGGACGCGTAGGCATCGCCACCCACCGCCCAGATGTCGGTGGCCGAGGTTCCATGAATCGAGAAGATGGTTCGCTGGGTGGGGACAACTTCCTGGTTCCAGGCATTCCCGTTCCAGTGAAGCAGGGTTCCACCCTCTCCCCCGAAATAGACATTGTCCGGGCCCATCGCCCAGGCGGCGTGCAGGGTGTTCCCCTGAGGTAGCGGGGAGTGGAAGCGCCATTCGGCGGCCACGGCGACAGCCCAGAGTGCAAGCAGAATTCCGATCAGGATGGCTCGCAGAAGGATGCGGGCGGGGGTGAGGCAGTGGGAAAAGTGCATGGCGAGCCTCCCTTCGACTCAGCAAGGCGTGGGCGGCTCGAATCAGTGGGTATTCTACACCTCCTTTACCTCAATTTCATCAGACCTCAGACCCCAGCCCGATAAGGGCTGTAATCATCATTCACATTCCCGAGCGGGGATTTTTGAGTCCGGATGATATCCCCAGCGGTCACCAGGCCATTGGTGGGACTGTAAGGGAGGTTCGGGTTCCATTCTCGGTCCGGCCCGACACAGTTGAGGCGCCATGACCCACTCCAAACCAAAGTGTTCGGGTTGCCATAGCGATTCACCAGAATCGGGAAACTCGCCGACTTCTCGCGGAGCTCGATGATGTTCTCGTAGCTGTATCGTCTCCAGAGCTCCTCGGGAAACTCAAGGTGACGGGCGTAGTTTCCACCGAAAGGGCAATAGAGGCTCGCGCTTTCCAAGTACTTGATCGGGGTGGTGAGAGAATCGGGGACATACCACCACTTGAGGTCGGATCCGGCAAGCGGGGCGATCCCTCCCGTGAAACCTGGCTCAATCATGGTCGGGTACTTGCGGTAGTCGATCTGATATTCCTCGAGCGCGGTCGCAACCGTGCGCAGGTCGGCGGAGGCGCGGGTGACCTTGGCGCGAGTCATCGCCGCCAGCATGTTCGGGATCGCGATGGCAATCAGAATCAGAACAATGGCGATGACAATCAGGAGCTCGATCAAGGTGAAACCGAACCCCCGGCGAGGGTTCCACGCGGAACAAGGATGAGAGTTCATGGGCGGTGAACCAGTCCCTTTCTAACAGAATGGAGGATTGGATCGGCTTAAGAACCAAGCGGGGCTTACTTTACCATCCGGATCGCTCTCCTGCCTATCCTTGTGGGGATGCCGGTGTGGCGCGATGGATTTCCTGGAAGAGATGGACCCATGTTTCAAGGTATTCGGATTTCTCGCGCGAGACCCAAGCTCGAAAACCAGGCAGGACCCAAGGGCGATGGCGGAGAGGATTGTGCGCGAGCAGTTCCGGCATCTTGGAGCTCACCTGGACAAAGAACTCTCCAGCGGATGGACTCACTGAAAGGTGGAGTCGAGGGTCGTTGAAAACAGTTTTGAAATCGGATGCTCCCAGGCCGATCAGGAGACGGTCCAAGTAGGGTTCCCAGACCCACAGGACATTTAACCCTGGCCTTTCGAGGAAGCCCCTCAGGTGAAACCCGAGTCCGACACCGAGAACTGTCGGAAGGCCTTGGCGGTCCCCGCTTGGCGCGGAGGTCCATTCCCTCACCTCCCGCCAAGGGTTCGCCACGGCGGGGGTTTCCGCCAGGGTGTGACCGTTCCGATCCATGATGAGCATCCGAGGATAACCCTCCTCATCGCGCGACCACTCGCAGCGCTCTCCGCGTTCCAGGACACCCTCCTGAAGGATCGACAGTCTTCCCGCGAGCGCCTTGGCCGGCTCCGGCCACCTACCGGCGAGCACTTCAAGGTTTGCCTGGGCCATGCTCAACCGCGTGGAGGGTGCGAGCTCCCCTCTCCATCGACCGACGCCATCCGGACCGACCGAATCCGAGGCGCGCCGTCCGGCGCGCCGTTCCCGGGGCGGTTGACAGAGCTCGCGGAGAGCAAGATCGGCTTCGCCCTGCAACCTGTGGGCGGGCGCTTCGGATGCGGATCCGGTCAATTCCTCGAGCACGAGAAGCCCTTCCGAGCGCCCCATGGCGCCCTCGATGATCGCGCCCTGACGAGAGAGGTTATACACCGGGACTGAGGCGAGACGAACTTGATGCGTGATGCCGAGGAGACTGATCAGGAAGGCTGTGCAGGTGGCCACCGCGCCGCCTTCCACGGAGGGGACCTCGAAAACGCCCGGTTGGGACCGCGAGAATTGGTCCGATCCATCGTATATCGTCCCGGAGGCGTGGTGACGGCCCCCGCAGTAGGCCAGATCGATGCCGGCGAGGAAAACCGGCGACCCGCCAAGCTTGAGCGCGAGATCGAGCGCGGTGGAACCGACAGTCTGGTTCAGCACCAATGCTCCCTTGGAGCTGAAGTAACGAGTCGGGTGCATTTCGAGTTCCAGGAGTTCCGCGGTCGGGAACGGGGAGGCGCTCGCAATCCATGCTGTTTCTTGGTAATCGCGCAGAAGGGGAGGAAAGACCCCGCCATAAAACACCGGGAGGAATTCGACTCCTCGCGCCCTCAGGAAGTGATCGCGGTTCCTCTCCCCCGAATCCATCGCCACCGCGATGTCCACACGAATTCCCGCGCGCGCTAGAGCCGCCACCGCCGTATCGCAGGCCACGGTGAGAACGCGGTCTTGGGCGACTCGCAGAATCGGCAGAAGCTCCTCGAGACCGGGACCAGCCCCCACCGCCACGATGGGCGCGCCCCTGAGCCTGCCGAAAAGGCGGCGGATTCCCGGACGGTTCTGAATGATCGGCCAGTTCACCCCCAAGTTGGCGGGCTTGGGGTAGTAGTCGAGCAGCGAGCGGAGGAGGAACGAGGCCAGCTCGGGCGCCACGGCCGCGAGCGCCTCGAACCAATCGCGGAGGAAGGTGGGCTTCGGGAAGAGAGAGGGAGGATCGACCATGAAGCGCAGTTGAAGCTCAGGGCCCCCCAATCGCCTCAGCCACGCGTGGGTCCGTTCGGACGCTTCTCGGGGGGATTCGGTGACGAGAACCTCCACATTGGGGTGGTCAAGGACTGGGCGGGCGTCCGTCGTGGCCAGGCACAGAGAGAAGGTCCAGGGATCGGACTCGACCAGCAGGAAGCGTGTTCCCCGTTCGGCGCGCTCCAGGATGTGGGGGAGGTGATAACCCAAGCCAAGCCCGTGGAACACGCACAGCGGGGTATCCGAATTCCACCGCTCCCTCCACCACTGCTCGGCGCGCCGTTCCGGATCCTCGATGTGATTGAGGATGCCCTGTTGACCCAATTCGTTTCGGTACAGGAGCGTGCGGGCGCCGTTCGGGAGGGAGAGGAGATGGTGGGAGAGGGGAAGGGGGGAAGAGGGGGGAGGGAGGGGCAAGGGATCTCTATCCATCCCCTACTCCCCCGCGGCGGCGAGCTCCTCGGCCACATCCCGCCGTTGCGGAGTGGCCAGCAGGAACAACACCGCCATGCGAACCGCCACGCCGTTGGTCACCTGATCGTGGATGCGGGCGGCGGGACCATCGGCCACGTAATCGTTGATCTCCACCCCTCGATTCATCGGACCCGGGTGCATCACGATGGCATCCGGCTTGGCCAGCGCCAGACGGTCCGGAGTCAACCCGAACAGGTGATAGTACTCGCGGATGGTGGGGAAGAAATGCGACCCCTGGCGCTCCTTCTGGATTCGGAGCATGTACACGACATCCGCGCCATCAAGCGCCTCCTCCAAGCGGCGGCACACACGCGCGCCCATCTCCTCGATTCCCCTTGGGACAAGCGTGGCCGGACCGGTGACTCGCACATTGGCCCCCATCTTGGTCAGCGCCCAGATGTTCGAGCGCGCCACTCGGCTGAAGGTGATGTCCCCGATGATCGCGACCTCCAGCCCGGCCAGGGTCCCCTTGTTCTCCCGGATGGTGAAGAGGTCCAGCAGGGCCTGAGTCGGATGGGCGTGCGCGCCATCCCCCGCGTTGATGATCGGCACGGGTATCCGCTCCGCGAGAAAATGGCAGGCTCCGGCGAAGGAATGACGCATGACAAACAGGTCGGCCTTCATCGCCAGAAGCGTGTGAAAGGTGTCGATCAGGGACTCCCCCTTCACGAAACTGCTGCGCTCCGAGGCGATGTTGATCACATCGGCGGAAAGGCGCTTGGCCGCGAGCTCGAAGGAGGTTCGAGTCCGAGTGCTCGGTTCGAAGAAGATGTTGACCACGGTCTTCCCGCGCAAGGAAGGGACGCGCTTGACCGAGCGCATGAAGATTTCCTTGAATGGCGCCGCCGTGTCGAGTATCTCGTGAATCTCCTCGGCGGATAGAGATTCGATGTCAAGAAGGTCTTTTCGATCCATGGCGTTCCGGCCCCCACCCGGTTTACCCGCGCACTAATGTGACCTCGTCCAACCCGTCCAGCTCCTTCATTCTCACCCGAACCCTGTCGTCTTTCCGGGTTTCGACCACGATCCCTGCCGCATCCGGCTGAATCGGGAGTTCGCGGTGCCCGCGATCCACCAGGACGGCGAGGCGGATCGAGGCTGGGCGCCCGTAGTCCCCAAGCGATTCAATCGCCGCGCGGATGGTCCGACCGGTGAAAAGCACATCGTCCACCAGGACCAGCTCCATGTCGTCCACCGGAAACCGGATCCGGCTGCTCTGGAGTCGTGGTTTCACCCCCCGCAGGTCGTAGTCATCCCGATACAGGGTGATGTCCACGGTCCCGGAGGGCGCGTTCACCCCGTGGCGGCGGTCGAAAATCTCTTTGAGACGATCCGCGAGCGGGACCCCGTGCGTGTGAATCCCCACAAACGCCACTCGTTCCGGGCGCGAGGTTCTCGCGTCAATCGCCTCCGCCAGGGAGCGCACCGCGGCTTCCACCTGGGCGGCGCCGGCCAACACCTCGCTGGGTCCGTTCATCGACGTGGTTTCCTATTCTTCCTCATCCTCGTCGCCCCCCGGCCTGGACTTGGGCGCGGAGCCTTCAAGGACCGTGGCGACCGCCGAGCGATTGAGAGTGACCTTGACCCCTTCGGCGACCTCGAGAACAAGAGTCTTTTCCTTGGTCGCGCGCACCACGCCATGGATTCCGCCGCTGGTGACCACGCGATCCCCCTTCTGCAGGTTGTTGATCCGCTCCTGGTGTTTCCGTTGCTCGATGTGCTGGGGGCGGATCACGATGAAATAAAAAATCCCCATGAAGACCGTGATCATGATGAGGACTTGAAAGAGGTCGCCGCCTCCGCCTTGGCCGCCGCCGGGCGGAGGCATGAAGGCCCAGGCGCCCTGGGTCAGAAAGGCAAGGCTTAGGAGAAAAAATCGGATCATGGTCTTGTTGGACACCCACCCCCCCGGTTTCAACTGAGCGGACTCTACCAGCCTTCCCCTCCGGTCGCAATTGGAGCTCCCGGCCCTCTCGCAAGCCGTTCGACTTCCTGAAGATGCGAAATATCCACAAAGCTCGGCTGTGGGTATGCTGTTATTCCTGAAGAAAACAGCCGACCCCCCTCGGTTGGAGCTTGACCGGGCGGGCTTCGCGGGTGGAGACTCTTCGCCGAACAGGGGCCGGGGGGGAGATCCTCGACATTCCCCTTGTGAAGCATTTTGTTTTTCTGGGCGCGCCCGCGATGGCCCGCCGGACATGCAACCTTGAACACGACACACTACACTATGCGTTCACGAGCGAGTCATGGCTGAGGTGATCGCCGCTCGCAATCTGCCTTTCAGCCTGGAGGCCGAAAAGGCTGTCCTTGCGGCCATGCTCCACGATGGGGCCGCCCTGCTCGCGGGCCTTGAGGTCCTTCGCGAGCTGGATGAAATGGCCAAGCGCGAGAGCGCCTCTCGTCGCGGAGCCAAGGGTAAGGATTCGCAGCCCACGGTCACCCTCTTCCACCACTCCCCTCATCAGATCCTCTTTGACCTGATCTCCGATCTGGAGAACCGAGGGCGCGCTCCCGATTTCACCACTCTGATCGAGGAGGCGCGCGCGGGTGGGGTTTTGGACCGGGTGGGAGGGGCTTCGGGCATTCTGGAGATTGTCTCAGCCGCCGCGACCGGGGCCGGAGTTCGGGACTATGCCGAAATTGTCAAGGAGAAATACCTCAAGCGCAGGCTAATCTTTTCCTCTCAAGATGTCCTCGAGCGCGCCTACCAGGATCAGGCGGACGCGGAAACCATCCTCGATCAAGCCGAGCGGGAGCTCCACGCGATTTCGGATAGCCGTCAGTCCGGCTCGTTTGTCCGCATCGGCGACATGCTGGCCTCGGTGGAAGAGAACCTGCTGGAGGCCTACCGCAAAAAGGGGATGGTCACCGGGGTTCCCACGAATTTCACCGAACTCGACAAGATGACCTCCGGGCTTCAGAAGACCGACTTGATCATCCTCGCCGCGCGGCCCTCCGTGGGCAAGACCTCTCTCGCGCTCAATATCGTGGAGAATATCGCCACGAAGTCGAAACTCCCGGTGGGGATTTTCAGCCTGGAAATGAGCGCTGTTCAGGTCATCCAGAGGCTGATCTGCTCGATGGCCAAGGTGGACCTCAAACGTCTTCGGACCGGACACCTCTCAAGACGCGAAAGCGCGCAGGTGTTTCAGACCCTGGCGAGCCTTTACCCGCTTCCGGTTTACATCGACGACACGGCGGGACAGACCATCGCGGCCGTGCGAGCCAAAGCGTTGCGTCTCAAGCACAAGGAGCCGAACCTGGCGCTGATCGTGGTGGATTACCTCCAACTCATGGAGGCGGGTCACGCGCGAGGCGGCCAACGGAACCGTCAGGAGGAGGTTTCCGCCATCTCACGCGGACTGAAGGGCCTCGCGCGCGAACTGGGAGTGCCGGTGCTGGCCCTGTCGCAGCTCTCCCGTGGCGTGGAAAGCCGCGAGGATCAGTTACCGCGGCTTTCCGACCTGCGGGAATCGGGCGCGATCGAGCAGGATGCCGACGTGGTTCTGTTCATTCACCGCAAGCGCCCCCGCAAGGATAGCGAGGAGGCCGAGGAGGATATCGCCGCCGAAATCATCATCGGGAAGCAGCGTAACGGTCCGGTCGGAAGCGTGCCTGTGGCGTTCATCTCGCGCTACGCCTCGTTCAATAACTTGGCGAGCTTCGATGCACCCGAGGAGATCCGTTCCCCTGAGGATGTCGAAGAGTACCTCGGGCCGGACGTGGAGGATGGAGTTCCTTTCTGATCCCGGAGGGGCCCGCGCGCCGGCTCCGGCGGCGCAAAGCCCCCGCTTCTCCAAACCTGCCCAACTTCGCGAGCAAACCGGCCCAGGCATCCCGGACTCTCCGGGTTTCCGAGTGGAATTCACCGAACGACGCGCCGCAGGCACGGTGCGCCGCGCGCAGACACCCCTCAGCCCCCTCGGGATCGCCTCGATTCACGCGCAGGTCGGCGAGCTCAACAAGCGCCGGAACCAGATCGGGGTGGAGCGCGCCCCGTGAAGCCTCAAGCAACTCCAAAGACAGACGGAGAAGTCTCTCCGCCTCTTCGTTCATCCCCTGCGCGGCGTACAAGCGCCCCAGGTTGCTCAGAGAGAGCGCGACATGCGGGTGGTTGGGGCCGAAAGCCTGTTCGAGGATTCTAAGCGCGCGCGCGAGCAACTCCTCGGCGGACGCGTGGTCGCCCCGCGAGAAACAGACTCCCGCGAGGTTGTCCAGGGTGATGGCCACATCGGGATGATCCGGTCCCAATGACCGCTCTTGGATGTCGAGGACCTTGCGAAACATGGACTCGGCCTGGTCGCTCTTGCCTTCCGCGTGGCGCACGGCCGCAAGGCCGAGCATCGCGGCCGCGGTCCGCGGATGCTCCTCGCCCAGGATCTCCGCCCGAACCGCGAGGACCTCCCTGAACAGGGTCTCGGCGGAAGCGCGCTTTCCCCGCGCGTACAGCAGTCTCGCCAGATTGTGGCGAGCGGAGGCGGTTTCCAAAGGCAGCGGGGGATCCGCGGTCTCGAGAATCGAAAGGGCCTGCTTGAACTGCAACTCAGCCTCGGCCAAGCGCCCTTGCTCCTGGTGAAGGAGCGCAAGTCCGATCAGGACAAACGCGGTGCGGGGGTCGCAGGGGCCGGTCAGTCGGCTCCAGAGAATCCGCGCGCGGGCATGGAGGAGCTCCGCCTCCTCGATATTCCCGCGCAGCCTCAGAAGGCCCGCGAGTTCATGGAGGATCTGAGCGGCGACGACCGTCGAGTCCATTCCGCGCCGCTCCAGGATCGACAGGGCGCGCCTGTAATCTTCCGCGGCGTTCGAATAGCGACCCAACGTGGCCCGACACCGCGCCAGGTCGTGAAGACTTGTGGAGACTTGCGGGTGAAAAGGTCCAAGGCACTCCTCGCTGATCCCGAGGGCTTGCTCAAGGAGGCCTTCGGCCTTGGAGTACCTGCCCAAGATTCGGTGCACGCGCGCCAGGTCGCAAAGGGCCTCAGCGAGTCGGGGATCGTCCATGCCGAACCGCGCCGCCTCCACAAGCGCCGCCTCGAAACGGCCTTGCGCCTCGACTAGCCGCCCTTGGGAAAGGCAGGCCTCTCCCAGTTCACGCAACCTGTCCCAATCGGATGGCAAGACCCGCGCGCCCGGCGGATCCAGGACTGCCCCCATGTTTCCCCCTCGATCCTCGGAACAGGCGGGGAAGCCTGTCCCACGGTTCCGACCGTCAACCTATGGGGACATCTTCAGGCATGGTGGGATGAACGGGAAGAGGGTGAGCGAAAACCCGGGAGGCCGGGAAGGTCCCAGCAATGGGGCCTGGGATCAGGGGGTGGCCCCGCCTTTGCGGACCTCGATCGGACCGAACACCGCCTCTCCCTGGCTGACTGTCAAACGGAAGTCGCAGTTTCCGAATTGACGGTTCTCAAAGCGCGCGTCCGGCACGGAAAACACCAAGATTTTCCACGCATTGACCTCGAGCAACGGACGCGGGGCGGTCTTCTTGTAGGCGCTCTCCGAAAGGAGGTCTGAGTCCGAGGAATCATAATCCAGGCGGATTTCCGAGGGGGTCTTTCCATAAACCTGCACCTGAATCTCAGCGGGGCCCGATTTCTTTCCCCAGAATCGATCATCGATGTCGTAATACACCTGGGGGGTCTTCGGATTCGGAATAATCCCGGTGAAAGTCACTCCGCTTTGGTCCGTTGTGGCTTCGACGGTGTAATCGCAGCCCGTGTCCTTGATGGCCAGTATCGGTTCATGAGTGCTGGTTCCGGACTCCTCGGCAAAGACCCGATCCGTGGCGACGAAAGGCGCCAGGAATGGGATCTCGTTCGGTGGATAATTGGCCAGGACAGGACGTCGCGCGCCCCCGACCCACACCAGCGCGTTCTTCAGGATGCGGGAAGCCACCGGATCCAGCGCGGCCTTTTCGACCAGTTTCAATTGGCAGAGTAGGATGCGCCCCTCCCCTTGTTCGATTTCAGTGACCACTTCCTTCCAGGAAAGCGTGTCGCTGTCGGGAACCACATCGGCGAGCACGGTCGAACGCGGTTTCCCGGAGGTGTCGTCGCCGGGCTGACAGACTGTCGTGGCCACAACCCCATCGGCTCCCCACTCCGCGAGATCCTCCCGTCGGACCCCATCAAAGAGCGGGTGCTCGGCGAGGCGTGGATTCACTCGATCGATCCCGGTGGGCCACCCCGTCGGCCTCAGGAGGGAACGACCTCCCGGCAATGGGCCTGAATACTCCCATCGCCCCCTTGGCGGGTCTTGATCCAGAACCAGCATCCTCCCACCCGCCTCGACCCAGACTCGAAGCGAAGGCCAGGCGCGGTCGATGTAGGAGTCAAAGCTCCCGGGCCCGACAATCAGTCCGGAGATCGGCTTTTGCTCCTCGGTCGACTTCAGCTGCCCGAGATCGTTGAAGGCTGGGATTTCGATCTTGTGGGTCTTGAGCAGCTCGGCGAGCGTTCCTTTCACGTCATGGAGCGCGAGGCCGTCCGCGACATCCTTCGGGATGGGGTCGGCGAAGGCATGCGAGGCGATCCGGATGGAACGGTCCGTGGTGACAATTTCGTTCGCGCCGGAAACCAGTCGCACGCGGACCTTGGCGGTCTGAAGGCCCTCGATGTCCGGGAGGCGCAGGGGGATCGAGCGGCTCAGGCTGGTGTAATAGGGAACGGCTCCGATCGGCACCTCTCCTCGCGCCGCGGGTGAGGTTTGATCCCCCGGCCCGAAGACCTCGCAGATGAGCAGTCCCGCGCCCACCGTCCCCGAACGAATGTCATCGTTTGCCACGGTGAGAGTGGCATCCAGGATTTCCCCGGAGTAATAGTGCGCGCGCAAGCTCCGCGCCGCAACGACGACCGGGCGATAGGCGCGTCGAACTGCGGCGAGTATGGGTTTCGGGACGGAGGCTCCATCGGTGAGCGGGTTGAAGAACCAATTGGCGCACGAATAGGGGAAGATTCCCGCGATGCGGTTGGATGCCGGGTTGCGGAGGGCGCGGGCCTCCTCGATGAATCTCTCGATTCGATTGGACTGGTATTCCATGAGCGCGGAGGCGTCATCACCGGGCGCGCCGATCCGCATTCGAGAGGCCGCCTCCTCACGCGGGTCGGTCAGGACTTGTCCCTGGCCATCCGAAGAGAAACCGGCGCTCAACTCGGAGCAGACCCAGGGAGCCGTGCCCCCGGCGATCCCTTCCCGGTAGATCGAGAGCTGCTGGAGGAACACTCCCCAATCCGCGATTCGACCGGAATACCAGCCGTCATGGGCATGCCAATCCTCGATCAAAGGCGACCCGGCGCCTCGGTTGTCTGATTCGGGAATCGCGATTCTCCCCAATCCGAACACCGACTTGTGGATGCGACCGGCGAGGTCCGACAGAACCTTTCCCGCCACCTCGTAGGCGTCCACATTCTTCCGAGTGATGACGGTTTGATTGCTCGCGCCGTTTGACCACACGACCAGACTGGGGTGGTTCCTAAGGCTCCTGGCCGCCTCAAGGAGCTCCGTGGCGGCTTGGTTTACAAAGTCGGCGCGCGAGAAGTTGTATGGGCCTTCGTGCGCGAGAAGGGGACCCTCCACCCAGGCGAGCAGCCCGAGTTCATCGCAAAGGCTCAGCCACTTCGAGGACGGAGGTTCATTCGCGAATCTCACCGCGCGGACTCCGGCCTCCTTAAGCGCCGTAAGGTGCGCGCGCGCCAACTCGTCCGACACATTCTCCTCGTGCGGCGGCGACCCCGCCCCGAACAGAAAATAACGGCGCCCATTCAGCAGGAAAACGCCGCGACCTGACTGGAACGTGCGGAAGCCGAAGTCCACCACTCGGGAATCCGCCTCCCGCGCGCCGACGAGCAACTTGAGTGTGAGACGGTGCAGGTTAGGGGTCTCGGGCGACCAAGCCTTCACCCCGGGAAGGTTAGGGATGGAGAAGGTTTGATGGCGATACTTTCGGCTGTCGAACTGGACCTTTTCCTTGCGCGGACCGTGGACCACTTTGCCGGTGGCCTTCTCCTCGATCAGCATCTCCAATGTGCTGTTTCCGATGGCGGCCTCGGAAACAGAGACATCCAGCGATAAGCTTTGCAGCTTGGGATTCACGAAGACATCCAGGATCCGCTCCTTGGAGTGGATCGCGAGGGACACCGAGCGATAGATCCCGCCGGCCTCGGTTTCAAGGCCAAGGGGGATTTCGCTCGCAAGGTTGCCCTTCTCCCCTCCGGCGCTTCGCTTGAGGACCGACTTGTCCGCCACGCGGACCGCGAGGACATTATCTCCGCCGGTCAAAAGGCTCGCCGCGAACTCCAGTTCAAAAGGATCAAAGGCGCCGAGATGTTTTCCCACGAAGGTCCCGTTCAGCCAGACCGAGGCGCGCGCGGAGACGGCTTCAAATCGGAGCACCCCAACCAGGCTCTGCTTGAGGGCATCAGTGGCGCCACCCTCCGGGAATAGAGTCTCTGGAACCTGGAAATGCGCGCGGAGCCAAGCTTCCCCGTTGTGGCCGGGAAAAAGCGCCGGGGAACGCGAAGGGTCCATCCACGGGGAGTCCTCGGAGGGGGTGTCCCAATAACCCGGGACCTTGATCACCGTCCACGAAGCATCCGGGAGGTCCGCCGCGCTATACCGCTCGACCAGCTGGGTGTCTGAGAATCGTGAGGCGATTTCTGGACGGATCGGGTGAATCCGCCAATCCCCATCCAGGGAAATCGAACCGGCGAACACCAGGTGGGGCAGGCACCCGAGGAGAGGAGCGGCAAGGATCCGCCACCTCCCTTGAAACTTCAGGATTCCGCCCACTCGCCGCACTCCTCCACATCAGGTGTTCCGGGTCTCGCGCAATACTAACAAGGATGCTCTCGGGTTGCACCAGTTATCCCCGGTTTTCTCAACCAGAAACAATGTCAGGCAATGCGGCACAACCCACGAAAGTTAAAACGCTTTTGAACCGGGGCGCAACCCCGTCGGGGATCGGAAGATCAAAGTCTCCGGTCAAGCGTCGGTTAGCGACTCCCGATTGGTCAGCAGGAGGCCGGTCGCCGGAATCATTCACCCAGGAGAATCCGGTTGTACTCCGCCACGGCCTCTTTGTATTCGGGAGGAACTGGCCGCTGGAGGAATTCACGCGCCTTGTCCTCCGCCAGGGTGCCTGAAAGGGCGTTCTGCATGAGCTGGACCTGCGGGGTCGTTAGCGTGACCGTGTCCGGATCGAGCGTGTACTCGCTGGGGGCGTACTTGCTCGTTGGGGCGGAGGCGGCGCTTTCCCCCTGACGCTTCTCCTGCTTGTCCTTTTCCTTGTCATTGGAGTCGCCGGTGACACCGGCCGCGCTGGGGCCATCCTCGCTTTCCTGGTCACCGCCCAAGCGAAGCTGATCCTTGGCCGCTTGTTCCGCCTTGGCCTGCTGCTCCGCTTCTTCTCCTTCGGCCTTGCGGGTCTCCTCGGCGATGGTGTTTTCCACCCTCTCCGCCGAAATCGGCGGTTCTCGTCCGGTCAGATCCTTGTAAGCCTTGGCAATCTCGCGCGCCGCCCGCTCTCCTTCCTCCCAGGATCGCCGCAGATAAGACTTGTCCGCGGCGTCGTATTGGCGAGCTTGACGATGAACCACCGCCTCCCCTGTCGCCGGTGGGGCGGCCAGGAGGTCATCGATGGAGATCTCCACGCCCCCCAGGCGTTGGGTCACCATTTCCAGACGGATGGGAAGGTCAGGGGGACGCTCGGGAAGGGCCACTTTCGGTGAAGCTTCCTTGGCTGGAGTCGCCCCGGCGGGAACGCCCGCGGGAGCTCCCGGCCCACGTTTGAGATCCTGCGCCGAATTCCAAGCCGAAAAGGCGGTCTGCGCCGCCAGCTGCATGGTTCGACGCTGGGTCTTCTTCCAGTCGCCCAGGTCGGGTGACTTGGATTCGTTCTCGGCGACGAAGGAGTTCTGGGACATCTGCTTCCGCAACAGGAAGAAGAGTCGGATCGCGGTGAGCTCATACGGATCCTCGATCACCTCCTCTTCCGGAGTGGTCGAGTCGATCTCCTCGAAGGACCCGGGGGGCTGGAAGTACAGGCGCCGCGTTTCGTTCCGTTTGCGTCCCGGGATCTGCGGATGGTTGTCCAGCGCCTCAAGGTACAGGCGGCACACGGGGCGATTCATCCAGGGTCGCCAATCGAAGAGGAACGTGCTCTCCAGCGCCTTCGACTTGCCATCCAGCTGCGCTATCTGGTGTGTCTGTGTCACCGCGCCGGGCGATCCCGAATAGAGGAACACGCTCTGAATGCCGACATCGTCCTCGATCCGAAAGCGCAGCGGGATCTTCCCCTTGGGTTTCTTCTCGCTGAAGTCGATGTCCTCCTTGGGGAAGATCCACTCCACCGTGGGCGGAAGATCGACCAGCACCTGGAGCGGAAACTCCAGATTGCCGCGCAAGGGGACTCCGTCCACGCTCGATCCGCTGAGGATGTATGAACCCGCGCTCTCGATCCGAAAGGCTCCCCGCCAGTAGGGATCGGTCTGTCTGCAGGGAATGGGGGCCTCCCCATTCACGGCGATGTTCACCTCCTTCATCGGTCGGCTCCAGCGCGTCGTCACCTCCACCGTCGATCCGATCGGCGCCATCGCGGCCCCTTGGCCGGTCGGCTGTGGTTCATGCCCCCGCGCCATGAACTCGGGGTAATAGTAAGTCAACTGAATCTCGGTGAGCTCGGCGGGCGGTTTGACCTGAACCAGGTATTCCACCGATTCGAGCGGGCCCGCCTGAACCTTGTAGCGAAGGTCCCCCTGCAGATTCTTGAATTCAAACTCGAAGCTGTTGGGAAGACCCTCCCGGGTCTTCATCTCGGCTGTCTGCTCGGGAAACATCGCCATGTTGTAGGTGATGCTCGCGGTCCAAAAGCCCGGGCCGAGGAGATTGGCCTGCACGGTGAGCGGGTCCCCCTTAAGGGCCTCCGAAAAGCCGGGCTTGACCACCAACTGGTGCATGGGGCGATAGGGATTGGACAGGAAGTTTCGTTGATACAGATTCCAGGCGTCCCGAGCGGTGAAAGGCACAAAATGGTCGATGAACAACCAGAGCAGCAGGCTCACCGCCATCACGATGGAGAGCGGCCAGAAATAGACCGGGACAATCCAACGCCAGCGCTTCTTGGCGTGAATTCGGAGAGTGGCGTCTTCGTAGAACCCGCTGAGCAATTGGCGCGAGGGCTCCAGACACTGTTCCAGAACCGGGTCGGGGGTGGAAAACTGGAGGGTGGAGGTCAGGCACTCGTGTAGGTTCGGATCGGCGGACTCCAGGCGGTGCGCCATCCTCTCCATGGACAGCGGGCGTCGAATCCTCGGCCAAGCCCAGTAGCGCAGCAGGAGCAGCGCGACAAACGTGAAGACCCCATGAAAAACCAGCACCTTGGAGCCGTACGGCGCCCCCTCGAAGGCCCATCGCGCTCCGATGAAAACTGTCACCTCGAAAAGGAGCAGAAAGGCGATCAGGACCGATGCCACTCGGACCAGGTAGTTGATTCCGACAGCCTTTCTGAGGAAGTCTCGGATGGGAGCAAAGGGGGCTCGATCTCGGCGCATCTCTTTTGATCCTACGGACCCAAGGATCATCATAGCCTCTCGGGGTGTTTTTTCAATGCGAAACTTACCCCCTCGGGCCGAGTCCGGAACCGAGATCCCCCGTTCCCCGAACTTGGGGGAGATGGATTCCCTGGGTTGGGTTATACTGGGAAGGTCTCATCCACAAGGAAAGCCCTCCACGCATGCCGCCGCGCCTTCGCCGCCTGCTCCCACTCGCCGGATTCATTTGCCTCCAAGCCGTTCCCGGATGCCGGGCGGAGAGGGAATCCGGGGCCCAATTCGACCTATCCGAGAGGGCGCAAATGATTCGCGCCGCTCAAGCGCTCATTCGTGGGGAAACCATTGGAGCCGACCTGTGTCCGAACCGGATCGGACAGCACTTTGTGTTTCTTTACAGGCGTGAGGGGCTAGGAGCCGCGCGGATTGCCTCCGGTTCGGGGGAGGGTCTACTGGGAGCCCTTGAGCAAGCCGCGCGCCCTTTCCGCGCGGATGGGCCGCCTCCAGTCGGCTCCACCGAAACGGTCAAGGTGGAGGTCTCAGTGGAGATCGGAACCCTGGAGGGGCCTGAGACGCTCGGTGTACGAGGTCTGGATCCCGGGGTTGAGGGGTTGTGGTTTCCGGATCCGTCTTTGGCGCTCTCCGCGGATGAACTCCTTTCCCAGGGCCTTCTCGATGACAACGGCAGGCCGCGCCCGAAAGAGGTCTCCGATTACCTGGCCTCCGGGCGCCGCTTGGACTTGCCGAATCGCGTCCCGGCGCTTGCCGGGGAGTCCTTCCAGCGCCTCAAATTCGAGAGCTTCGCCTCGATTCAGGGAGCAACACCGGTTTCCCTTTATCGGGGCAACCCATTGCCGGAGAGGGTGACGCCGGAGTCGCTTCTGGCCGCCAGTCGCCGGGGCGGGGATTACTTGATCCGTCATCAGGAGGCCGGCGGGGATTTCGGCTACCGATACCTTCCACAGCTGGACTCATACGGCAAGGGGTACAACCTCCTGCGTCACGCGGGAACATGTTACTCCCTCTTGCTTCTCTATCAGGTCACTGAGGATGTCCGCTATCTCCTCGGAGCAAAGCGAGGCATCGAATCGCTCCTCGCTCGCGCCAAAGGTCCACGCGAGGATGAAGAGGCCAAGGACTTCCTTTGCGTCGCCACGAGTGAGGGGAGGGAAGGGAATCTCGGAGGCTCCGCTTTAGCCGCGCTCGCGGTGAACGAATATGTCCTTGCCACCGGTGATCAAACCTGGCTCCCCAAGGCTCGCGCGCTGGGGCGATTCCTTCTCCACCAGCAGGAGGAAAGCGGTCATTTCCTTTCAAAGTATTTCTACACCGACCCTCCGGGCGTCCAGTCCGATTCGATCTACTATCCGGGAGAAGCTGTCCTCGCCTTGGTTCGTCTGCACCAAACCGATGGCGACAAGCGGTGGCTCCAGGCCGCGGAGGAGGGCGCGCGCTGGTTGATCGAGACCCGGGATGCCGGAAAGGCGGACTCCGACCTCCCCCACGACCACTGGCTGCTGATGGCTCTCAACGAGCTTTACGCCCTCACGCGCACCGAGCTCTACCTCCGCCACGGCGGGCGCATCGCGGATGAAATCGTGAAGGCGATGCGCCGCGACCCGGAACCGCCGGATTGGATGGGGTCCTTCTATGTTCCCCCACGCTGCACCCCGACCTCCACACGCGGGGAGGGTTTGGTCGCGGCGTACTACCTCACCCATGTCGCGGGCGCCGTGGAGAACGACTACCTCGAGTCGCTCAAGAGCATGTCCCAGTATGTCCTCCGTTGTCAGATCAATGAGCTGAACGGCATGTGTCTGCCGGACCCTGGCCGCGCGCTTGGGGGTTTCCGCGCCTCGCTCACCAACTGGGAGGTGCGTATCGACTATGTCCAGCACGCCATCTCGATGCTTCTCGGACTCAGGGAAATCCTGATGGAGCCGGAGAATGCAGTGACAGCCCCCTAAAGGTTGGAGTTTCCAAGAAGTCGGATTATCAAACCCGGGACTTGGGACAGTCGGGAAAGCTCAAAGCGGCGGGCCGGAAGCTGTAAGCCGGATTCTGTCCGCTCCCCGCGCGGGGGACCGTGACCATCATTCCTCTAGGCCGACCGTTTCCGGCCGGCTCAAGCGACCAACCCGGGACTCGTAACGGGACAGGCCTCCCATGGTCCCCTATTTGGTCTTGCTGCGGGTGGGGCTTGCCGAGCCGCCGGGTCACCCCGGCGCTGGTGCGCTCTTACCGACGCCATTTCACCCTTACCGGAAAACCGGCGGTGTCTTTTCTGTGGCGCTTTCCGTAACGCTGGGCTTTGGCCCAACGTCCCTGGGAGTTACCCAGCACCCGGCCTGTCGCAGTCCGGACTTTCCTCCCCCCAGCTCACCACGATGGGTGGATGGGCGGCGATGGTCCGCTTCCGGCCCGCCGACCTTGATCCTACCATTAACCGGGCGGCCCCGCACCCTTCCGCGCCCCCCCCTGGGACAGGCATCCTTGTCCGTCCGCGATGCCTGTCCGACAACATCCCCCACAAGAGTAAAATCGATTAGAATGCCCCCCTTGGGTCCAGTGACTTCACCACGGGAGGTTGGACCGGATGAGCCGTTTCATCTCTTTATTGTGCCTTGCGCTCCTCTATTCGAGCGATGGTCTCTCAGCGGGGGAAGATCCCATCAGCGCTCCGTACATCTTACGCGCGGATCGGGATAGTCGATCCATTTCGTTTGAGAATCCAGCAGGCGGGAAGGGAGCGGGTGGAAAGGCCGCGAGCAACCTCGGAGTCGGACGCAAGGGCGCGCCCGCGAAAAACCTTGCTCCCGGCGAGATGGTCGAACTCTGCGACATCGAGGGGCCGGGCGTCATTCGCCACATCTGGATGACCACGAGAGAGGATCCCGAAAACCTGCGAGGGTTGGTGGTGCGGGCCTACTGGGAGGACCAGGAGCACCCTTCCATCGAGTGCCCGGTAGGGGACTTGATGGGGTTTGCCCATGGGAGAGTGACGGGCTACGAGTCCGCTGTCCATTCGGTTGGCCCTCGCGCGGGAATGAATCTGTGGCTGCCGATGCCCTTTTCGAGGCGCGCGCGGATGACCCTCACCAACGAGATGCCGCATCGAGGCAGCCGGCTGTTCTACCAGATCGACTATACGCTGGAGGCGGCTCCCGATGTGGACTTCGGATGTCTGCATGTCCTCTTCCGCCGCGAGAACCCGACCACACTCAAGCAGGACTTTGAAATCTTGCCCAAGCGGAGCGGAAAGGGGCGCTATCTCGGGTGCGTGTTGGGGATTCGATCCTTGAATGTCCACGATTGGTGGGGTGAGGGGGAGGTGAAGATCTATCTGGATGGGGACCGCGAGTTCCCGACGATCTGCGGGACCGGCTCGGAGGACTATGTCGGGCTTTCCTGGGGGGTCCAGAACGCGGCCTATCGCCACAACGGTTGTAGCCTCAACGAGGGCGGATACATTTCAATGTACCGCTGGCACCTCCCTGATCCCGTTTACTGGAACCAGGATTGTCGGGTGACAATCCAGCAGCTCGCCTGGGTCCCCGAGAGTTACGCGGACCGTCAAGACGATTGGAGCACGGCCGCCTTCTGGTACGAGCCGATCCCCAGCCGGCCGCTTCCGGCTTTTCCCTCCTTGGAGGAGAGAACCGCAAACCTGCCCGAAACTTCTCCACTCGCGCGCAAAGGGGGCTCCATCACGGCGCTTGAAGCGGCTCACCTGATGGAGCGGGTGCTTCCCGGATTTGAGGTCACTTCGGTGAAGCCCTTGGATGAGTCCGGCATGCCCCTATACGAGGTCGAGGGAAAGACCGAGGCGGGAGAGGCGGGCGGGTATGTCAACGCCGAAACCGGTCGAGTGCTCATTAAGGTTGAGAAGGGGAAACAGCCGGAACGTCTCGACAGAGTGTTGGTGGCGGCCCATCGCGGAGCCAACCGAGCGGCGCCCGAGAACACTCTGGCCGCAATTCGCAAGGCGGTGGAATTCGGCGCCGATCTGGTCGAGATCGACATCCGCCAGACCAAGGATGGACGTCTCGTTCTGATGCACAACGCCACCCTGGAAAAGACCACGAACGGCCAAGGAACTGTCAGGGACAAGACCTTGGAGGAACTCAAGGAATTGGACGCGGGATCCTGGTTCGGTCCCGAGTTCCAGGGAGAACGGATTCCCACTCTGGAGGAAGTCTTTGATGAACTACGAGGCAATGCCTATCCGGACTTTGATTTGAAGTCCGCTTCGCCCGAGGTGTTTGTCGCCGCGCTTCGCGCCGAACGGGAAAAGACTCCAGACCTCTTCGAGAATTCGGGGTTGTATTGCAGCAATCTCGAACTGCGGCGCCGAGTCGTCGAACTGGAGCCACGATTGCGCGTCCGTCACACGGTCCGCAATGGGGAACTCGGACTCGCCTCGGTCCTATCCGAATTCGACCCACCCCTGGTCAATGTGGAATGGGGGGATTTCACGGAGGGCCTGATCCGCAAGATCCACGTGGCTGGAAAGAAGGCGGTGGTCAACACCCATGGCCGCCACGACACCGAGTTCAAGATGAAAGCCGCCATCGAGGCGGGAGCGGACATCATCATGACCGACCATGTCGACCTGCTTGCGACCTTGCTGAGGGAAACAAGCCCGCGGGAGTAAGCCCGCGTCACAATCGTTTGAGGAGTCTCCGATGAGCATTTCCCCCGTGTTTCTTGCGCTGGTTTCAGCCAACCTCCTGGTGAACCCGGACTTTGAAAAGGGTCTCGATGGTTGGAGGACCGAGGGAAACGAGGCGCGCTTTGAAGTGGTGGAAAGGGAGAGCGGCCGCGCCGCGAGGATGATTGTACCGTCAACCGCCACGGTCGGCTGGCCGCAATTTTTCCAGGAATTCGAGGTGAACGAGGGGGACATCCTCAAGGCGTCCGGACGTGTTTTGGGGAAGGACATTCGGGATGGCGCGGGGGCGTATTTCTCGTTCAATTATTTGGGTCCCGATGGCAAGCGTATCTCGTTCAGCCAGGGGGCGATGCTGATCGAACAAGGAACCTGGCGGGAGCTTTCGGTTGAGGGGGTCGCGCCTCCGGGCGCGGTCCGGGTGCGGTTTTCGTTCAATCTCAACGGCCATGGGGAGTCGTTCTTGGATGACGTGATCCTGGAGAGCGAACCCGGCGAGCCGCTCCCTCCAATGACTGGCGAGGTGGTTCTGACGGTGACGGACCGCAGATCTTGTGGGCGCTTCCGGGGCTTCGGCGCGGAGGATGACGGTTGGTTCTACAATCCGACCAACGCCGAAAAGGGAGTCACCGAGGCGGATTGGAGGATTCGCGAGGACCGGATTCGTTGGATGGACCCGGACTGGCAGCGCATGTTCTTCTGGCATCGGGACTGGTGTCCTTCCGAGGACTGGAAGACCTTCACCTTTGACAGCCCCAACATGGAGAGCCACTACCGAACCCTCTCGCTCTATCAGGAGCTCGGAGCCGCCGTGAACGTGGTCGGAGTGGAGTGGGGCATGAAGGACCCCTATGGCGACCCCGCGGGCTTTGTGCACGCACTGGGGGAATTGTTGGAACACCTGATCAAGATCAAGGGATTCACGTGCATCCGCCAGTGGACCCTCACCAATGAACCGAATGGGTGGTTCGCGGCAACGGGATACTCGTTCGAACGTTTTGTTGAGATACACAGTCTGGCCCGCGAAGAGTTCAAGCAAAGGGGCATTAACATCGAGATCATCGGGAGCGACGACGCGCAGTCCCTGCCCTGGTTCAAAGCGTGCGTAGGGAGTCCGGATTATCATGACCTGACGGACCTGTTTGTCTCACACCGGTACTTCCAGTTTCCGGAACGCCCGCTAATTCCTGGCTTTCTCGAAAGTCGTCTTTCCCCGCTCAACCACATCAAGCCGCTCAAGGACTTTGTGATCGGTGAATTCGGCTTTCAGGACGGAAAGTCGGGCACCATGGAAAACCCGATCATGGAGACTTTTCCCTATGCGCTGTGGACCGCCGATTTTGTGATCGAGGGGCTCAATCGGGGTGTTTCCGGGTTTTCGATCTGGTGTCTGCACGAGGTCTATTATCCGGGAGGCGGGTTCATGAACTACGGTCTCTGGGATTTCAAGGACAGCGACTGGAAGATCCGTCCCGTGTACCACGCCTGGGCGAGCTTCACCCGTCTCACCGAGCCGGGAGACCCCGTGCATGTTGTCGAGTCCTCCCATCCCCGCCACTTCAAGGCGGCGCGGGTGGGGGGAGCACTGTTCTGGGTCAATCTTAGCGAGCAACCGGCGCGCGCGCGAATCGATGGATTCCCCGCCAAGGAGGTCCGGATACACACGGAGGCCACCCTGAGCGGGGACCGCGAATCGGGAACCCTTATCGCGCTTGAATCCGGAGGGTTTGAGGCTCCTCCAATGAGCTTCGGGTATCTGCGGTGACGACCCGGATTTACAGCTCGGACACCTTCACCAAGGATGTCTCGGTGGGGCGCTGGAAGAAGCGTGAGACCACGATTGATAGTTCATAGAGGAGGATCAAGGGAACCGCCAGGAGGGTCTGCGTGACCGGGTCGGGAGGGGTCAAGATCGCCGCCACGATGAAGACCGCCACGATGGCGTGACGCCGGTACTTGGACAGGAGCTGAGGGGTCACAATCCCCAGCATCGAGAGCAGGGCCGACAGCACCGGCAGCTCGAAGGTGACCCCGAACACCAGCATCATCATCAGAGTGAAACTCACATAGCTCGAAACCGACCACATGTTCGAGGCGATGTCTTGCCCGAAGCTCGCCAAGAACGGGACCGCGATCTTGAGCATCACCGTGTAGGCGAAAAGCCCTCCGAGGATGAAGGTGAACCAGGAGGACAGGATGAAGGGTACGAGGAACTTCTTCTCGTTTTCCTTGAGTCCCGGCTCCACAAAGCGCCAGAGCTGATACATCACAAACGGGAACACCCCGAAAATGGCGGCCACGAAGGCCACCTTCATGTAGCTCATGACCAATTCGGTGGGGGAAAGGCCCACCAAGATGGAGGTCGCCTCCCTGGGATCAAACAGGATGAACGGGCCGATGACGGGGCTGAAACCGATCTTGAGGCCCGCGGCGGATTTCCCATGTGGGACCGCCCGCGCGTGCATCGTGAGAAGTTCGAGCAGCGGCTCGGCGAACATGAAGGCGATCATGACCGCCGGGAAGATGGCGTAGATGCAGTAGAGAAGCCTGCGACGCAGCTCCTCGAGGTGTTCCAGGAAGGTCATCTCGACGTCTGGCATCAGTCTTCGCCGTCGGTTTCATACCGAGGGATGGTGGGTTCCTTGGTGGCCGCGACCGGCTCGGGTTCTTGCGCGGCTGCGGAAGGTTGCTCAACCGCGGCAGGGCCGGAATCGGTTGTTTCCGTCGTTGAGGTCGCAACGGCGGGCGCGGGAGGCTCAATTTTTCGGGGAGGAGTGTAAGGACGGTAGTCCTCCTCGAAATATAGCCCCCGCCGCATCTCATCGGCGGCCTCCCGGAACATCTTCATCCAGCGTCCAACCTGACGGCCCATCTCCGGAAGGCCCTTTGGGCCGAGCACCAGGAGCGCCACAACCCCGATGACCACCATTTCAAACGGACTCATGTTGAACATGAAATCTGTGCCCCGCCTTTGACCTTTCAGTATCCAAGGATGATCGTACAACGGGAGTGATCGGTTACGAAGGGGAGTGAACCCGCGCCCGTTCGAGGCGCCTTTCAGGCCATCGTTGTTGCGGATTACTCAGGTTTCCCCGGATCCCAGATTGTGCAGGCGATGTACCTTTCAACCTGTTTGGAGTCGTGGAAGTAGTAGGCGGTCACACACTTGCCATCCGCGCGTTGGACCGTGCGCGGATACCCGAGGTCCCAGGAAGCCCCATCATCCCGGAGGTGGATCTCCTCGCCCCAGGTGACTCCCCGGTCGGCGCTGATCCGCGCCCGGATTCCGTAGGGTTCTTCCCGAAAGCCATAGACGAGGGCGATGCGGCCATCCTTGAGCCGGATCATGTGAGCCGGGTTGCCGTGGGTCTCGATGGTTGGCTCGGCCAGCTTGTACCAAGTGCGCCCATCGTCCGGGGAGAGGTGCCCCTCGATCCAGAACTTCTTTTCTCCGTCAATGAGATCCCGTCGGCGAATGATCGAGAGCAGGGCGTTTTCCGAGAGTCGAAGGGTTGAGGGCATGATCGAGTACCCCCCTTGGCCGGGTTGCTCTCCAATCCAGCCGAGAAACTCCCAGGTCAGCCCGCCATCCCTGGTCCGGATCGAGCAGGGCCACCCCTCCCCGCCACTGTCCTTCTCGGTGGCGATGAAGGCGTGGAGATCCTGCTTGCCGTTGACAATGTAATCGGTCCGAGCAAGCAATCCCTTGCGCCCGAAGTCGGGGAGCTTGAAAGGACCCCGCCAGGTCTTGCAGCGGTCGAGCGAGTAATAGAACCGGTCCTGGCGGAAACGGAGCGCGAAGTCCGGGTGGGTGAAATCGATGGGCGCGGAGAGGGTTTCAAAGGGTCTCTCCTCGCCATCCGAATCCAGGAACGAGGGGTGCTCGATGGTCCAGGTCTCGCCGCCATCCAGGCTCCGCGCCTGTTGGGGGAAGGAAGGGCGGTTGCGATCGATCGGGTGCCCCTCCCCGCCGGTGTCCTTGAAGTAGCCGCGAGTGAATCCGACCACGATCTCATCTCCCCACGACCAGATCCCATTGTTGGCGGGCCAACCCCCGAACCGACCGGGCTCGAGGTAGATGGTGACATTCTTGATGGGACCGACTTCGCCCCATCCGGGAATCAGCCCAAGGGGGATCAGCAAGAGGAAGAGGATCAGGTTTTTCATGAGAGACAGTGGCTTGAAATCTCCAGGAAGTAAAGGCGGTCTAAAGGGAATGACGGGCTTGGGGGAGGCTTAGCGCCATTACGCTAGCTGACTCTCGGTGTGGCCCTCCTCGCGGTTGTGACAATTAAATCCAGCTTCTCCACCACTTCCGAATCAATCCCTCTCTTCGGTAAGAGACGAGCAAGGTTGTGATAGTCGGATTTCCGGAAAGCCAGCGGCAACCTCAGCTTCGCGAAGAACTTCTTGAACAGCGGATCAAGAAATTCATCGGAAGCCTTAATCTTCGGGTCCCATGGAGAGGGGTGACCAAGAGTCGCGAGGGCAACACTCACCTCCCGGATCGTCTCTCTCATGACCCGTTCGCGATGGCCCTTTTCGGCCAGACCGAAGAGGTCCGTGGGGAGGTCATTTCGGGCGAACGCCATCAACACCTCCTCAGTGCAAAAATAGTTTTCGATTTCACGGCGTGACCACATGGTCTCCAGTAACCATTCGTTATTCTGGAGCACCTTATCCAGGTTATCGAAAATGCCGATGCCCACGAGGTCTCGCTTTGCTTCCTGCAGTCCGAAAAAGTGGTCCCGAGCGCGCTGCGGAAGGTTTGTTGACACATAATGAACGAATGGATTCCGTAGTATCTCTTTGGCTGGATGGTTGAGGGATTCCGCGAATGCCTGGAGGATCGCCAAGTCGCCGGCACTCTCCACATACAGCACCCATCCGGTTTGTTCAGCCTGAAGGTACTGATCAAACCCAATCTCAGAGAGCGCCTTCATCAACTGGCTGCCCTTGTCGTTGATCCGGTGGGGCTTTCCAACAAAGGCCACGACCGTGCCACAGCCCGCCGCCTCGTTGAGCACAATCTCGGAGTGACTGGCCGCGATAATCTGCGAGCCTTGGGTTTCTGCCAGGTCGGAAATCAACCGAAAAGTCTGCCTCTGACGCAGGATTTCAAGATGCGCGTCCGGTTCATCCAACAAGAGAACCGAACCTGGATTCGCGTGAAGATGAGACAAGAGCAGCAAGGTTTGGAGTAGCCCTCTTCCGGCTGACGCGAGATCGAGGGTCGATCCGCTTGCGTCCTTGTACTCCATGGTGATTTCACCTCGCTCGGCGATGTACTTGGGTGGGAGCAGACGGACTCGAAACAGGGAATCCATGTGGCCACAGATCCTCTCCCAATTCGAGGGCATGGCCTCGTGGACATGAAAACAAAGGTTGCGAATGACCTGGGCGGTCTGTCCCTCGCCGATGAGGACTCTTATCCGTCCCAGCTCCCACTTGGGTTCGGAGGTTGTAAGCCCCGACATCGGGGGGAGATACGCCAACTGAACCCTGAGTGCCTCATCGGGGATCTCGCTAAATTTGGCCTCTTGGACCTTCTTGTCTTCAAATCCGGGGAGGCGCGCCGGGCGACAAACAAAGGACTCTTCGTTACTGAAGTCGAACTCCAACCCACAAGCCCAAGCCCTATCCGTCGAGATTCCCTCCACTTTGATTTCAATACGGATGTTCTGCGTCTTGTTCTCCCCGATTCCCCGAAGCCCCCTACGCACTTCTGTCCTTCGCCACAGCAAGTTGGCGGAGGGCACGGGGATCGAGGTTAGGTCCCTCCGATTGATGGTCACCCCCGGTCGCTTTTCGGGAGAGGCCTTGCCTCCTCGCTTCGCTTGCCACTGATCGAGTCCGATTTTCCAGAGGGCGAGCGCCTGGAGCGCCGTGGTCTTGCCGGAATTGTTGGGACCGATAAACACAACGGGGCTTCCCAGCTCCACCTCGGCTTCACCAAACATCTTCAGATTGCGGATGAATAGGCGCGTCAGCATGTTCAAACTCTTGTCCCGAAGGGGGCACGCCTCTTGAGCGGATTCAAGGCGGTTAAATCCAGCATTGCCTGGAGACCACAAAGGGGGTCAAGAATGGTAGCGGAGGGGGACTCGAACCCCCACCCTGTTGCCAGGACCGGATTTTGAGTCCGGCGCGTCTACCAGTTCCACCACTCCGCCACTGGGAAAACCCTATAGGCTCCGCCACAAACATTCAAGGCTCCTCCACTCCTTGTGACCCCTCCCCAAGACCGGTACGCTTCCCCGATTCTGAAGAGGGGGCTTCGGTTTGGCTGATCCGCTCTGGCTTCTCGCGGGCTTGGTGGGGACCTGGATGCTGGCTCCCCCGGCCATCCTTGTTGGCGCGGACCTGGTTCGTTCCGGGAGGCGGCGCCTCTCGCTCCGTCACCAACAATGGTTCTGGGCCTATGTTTTCCTGGCCGTTTCGTTGGCGTGGTCCAGCCTGTTCCTGTTCTATCCACTCGCGCAGGCCATCCTTCAAAGCCTCACCGATTTCAGCCTCACCCATGTCACCCAGACCCACTGGGTCGGCTTGCGAAACTACTCCGAAACCCTTTCCGACCCGTTCTGGTGGCATACGGTCTGGATCACTCTGGCGTACATGGCCGCCACCGTGCCGGCGGGGGTCTTGATCAGCCTGTTTCTCGCGCTTCAAATCCTCAAGCAGCCGCCCGGGCTGCAGACCTTCTTCAAGGCCGCCCTTTACCTCCCTGGAGTGATCAGCTTCGTGGTGGGGGCGACCGTGATGAAATGGATCTTTCACAGCGGGGATGGCTTCGCCAACGGGGTCCTGCAGTCCCTGGGCATGGCGCCGAGGAACTGGTTTGGGGACCCTTCGCTGGCGATGCCGGTGCTCGTGGCGATGAGCTGGCTTTCCGCCAACGGAGTGGGAGTGATTGTGTATGCCGCCGCGCTCGGCAACATCCCCTCCACCTATTACGAGGTGGCGCGCATCGATGGGGCCACAAGCCTTCAGACCTTCCGAGCGGTCACCTGGCCCCTGGTCAAGCCGACCACCGTGTTTGTTTCGATCACCAGTTTGATCGCCGGTTTTCAAGTCTTCGCCCCCGCGCTCCTCATCACCGGAGGGGGACCTCTGCGCTCAACTTACTTCCTCAATTACCACATCTACAGGACCTTCTACTATGAGAACCATTTCGGGCTGGCTTCGGCCATGGCGGTGATGCTCATGCTGATGATCGTGGCGCTTTCATTGGTCAACTACCGTTGGCTCGCCACGGATGTGGAGTACTGAAGGATGAGCGCGCGTGAAAGCCGGGGAGTCGCCTTTTGGGGGCGGACCTTCAGCTTCATGGTCCTGGCTTTTTACACCGCGATGTCGCTGCTTTCGCTCTACCTCCTGGTCGTGGGAAGCCTTTCCCGAATCGGGACCACCCTCGAGCTCTCGGACCTCCACTGGTACCCCAAGGACTGGGCTTGGGAGAACTTCGCCACCTTCCTCGAGATCACCGGGGGCGCGGCCCCGATCTGGTTCCGGAACAGCTTCCTGGTCGCGTTCCTTCCGACCGTGTTCAACCTGTTTTTCTCGGCGATGGCCGGGTACGCCCTGGCCAAGCTCGATTTCCCGGGCCGGCAATTCATCTTCTGGACCATCATCGCGGTGATGGCGATCCCCGCCTTTGTCACCCTGATTCCGATGTATCAGATGATGTTTCGGTTCGGATGGTTCGACACCTATTTCGCGCTGCTGGTGCCCAGGATGGCGGGGTTGGGCGGGATCTTCCTGTTCAAACAGTTCACCCAGACCCTGCCGGGTGATTTGATGGAGGCGGCGCGGATGGATGGTGCCTCGGAGGCGACCATCTTCCTACGGATTGTCCTGCCGCTCGCGACTCCGGTGCTGGCGGTGATGTTCCTGCTCGATTTCGTGGCGGGTTGGAGCGATTACTTCTGGCCATACCTGGTGACCAACTCCCGCGGTCTGCTGACCCTCCAGGTCGGACTGATTTCCCTGATCGGGGTCGATCAGGGATTCATCCTGCCGCACGACATGGGCGCGATCCTCGCCGGGGCCTTGATCGCCAGTCTACCGGTGATCGTGCTGTTTGTGTCGCTTCAGAAATACTTCGTGCGCGGGTTGACCCTCGGCGCGGTGAAAGGGTGAGCCATGAAAAACCTCCTCATCGCCACCCTCTCGCTCGCCCTTGCCCTCACTCTCTTGGTCCACTGGTTGCACCTGAAGGAGCCGGCTGGAGGGTCGGCCCGCGAGGCGGGCGGAGAACACTCGGACCTTGTTCAGGTCTGGGTGGATGAACTCATCGGTTCGCCGGAGGAATCCTACTACTACGAGCTCGCCGACCTGTGGAACCAGACCCATCCGGGTGTCAAAGTGAAGATGACGGTCATGGCGCACTCCGGCTACGAGAGCAAGCTGCGGATTGCTCTGGCTTCCGGTCAACCGCCGGATGTCTGCCTGGGGGGACTCGAAAGCCTGGAGAACCTGCGTTACACCGGCAAGGCTGAAGACCTAGCTGTGACCATCCCCGAGGAGTTCTTTCCAAGGTCTCGTGTCAAGGAACTGGGTCCGGTGGTCGAAACCCTGATCCTCCGCGATGGCCGCCCAACCACGTTCCCGGTCTACCGCTACTCCTATGGCGGTTTCATCCTGGCCAACCGAGCGATGCTCCTTGAAGCGGGGTGCGATGATGAGGAGATCCGACGGAACGGCTGGACCTTTGAGCAGTTCCGGGATGCCTGCCGGAAGATGACGCGCGACACGAACGGGGATGGGACCCCGGACATCTGGGCTTTCGGCGCGGCGCTGGTCCACCTCAACCAGCTCTTCCTCCATGAATTCGGCCCGGCGGTGTGGGGCAAGGAGGTTCACCGGCGTTCACTGATGGCTTGGGATCAAGCGAAACAGCGCTGGGATGTCCACTCCGCGCTCACCGAGGAGCAGATCCGGATTGTGTTCGCCCTCTTCGATGACCTGATCAACGAGGACAAGGTTTGGAACCCGGCCTACTTCGGGATGAACTGGAACGAGATCAACGAGGAGCTGATCGGCAAGCGCAGGTTGGCCATGGCCTTCGGGGAAATGCCTTGGGTTCCGAAGACCCGCCTCGATATGTGGGACCTGGAGGAGAAGCAGGGCGTGGTGCATGAGAACCCGCGCCCAGACCTGACCGTGGTGTGGATGCCGACTCTCAAGGCCGGGGACCGTCCCGTCCCAAGGTCGGGCCTGTATGGCTTCAATGTCATGAGGCAGACCCCCTACAAGGGAGATGAACACACCCACAACGCCATCCGGGTGGCGCTCTTCATCACCCACCCGGTGCATCTGGTCCGTTCCCAATTCCGCAGATTCCGCCATCTCCCCGCCGACCCGGTTCGTTTCAGCCGGATGTTTCCGGAGATGGTGGACCCGGAGGACAAGTGGGTGCGCTTTTATGAAGAGGTTTTCAACTCGGACATTCCACTGGCCGAACCGCCGCTCGGCTCCGAAACCCCCGATCTGGAGAACTACCTGAAGCTGCGTGTCGAATTCACACGCTGGATGGAAAAGAGCGGGATCACCTACCTCCAAGAGGTCATCTTCCGGCGAATGACCCCCGAAGAGGGGGCGCGCAAATTCATGGAGGATCTCCGGGCCCTGCCGAGGAGTGTGTATTCAGCCCCGTAAGACAGGCATCGCTGCCTGTCTTACTGCTCGCTCAGCACATTCAGGAACCCATCCGTGGTCGGCGCGAGGATCTCGCATCGCCCATCCCCGGTGACATCCGCCGCGATCAGGTTTCCTACTCCGGCGGAAAGCTCGGCTTTCCATACAACCCTCGATACGCTTCCACCCTCTCCCACCGCATACAGCGCTTTGTGACTGGTTCCGAACACAAACTCCTGGATGCCGTCGCCATCGACATCGAGTGTCGCGGGATCCGAACAGGTTCCTTGAACATCGAGTTCCCAGCGCCGGCTTCCATCCTTCACATTGAGGCAGACGAACTTTCCGTCCTGACGCCCGAAACCCATCAACCATTCACCCGAGGGCAATTGAAGAAAGGTTTCAACAGCCGAAGGGGCCTCTCCACACAGCGGCAGTTTGTACCAATACGGCGCGGCGCGCAGGGACATCGCGGCCTGGAAGTAGTGCCCGGAGACCAGGGCGACCGTCGGGTCGCCGGAAGGCGAATCAAGAATCGCGGGGAAGGTGTACAGCCCCTGGCTCGGTTGCTTGAAGATGTTCGGTGGATAGAGCGGGCCGAGCAGCGATCCCCCAGTGGGGCCATCGGCCACACAGTAATAGTCCGGATTGGTGAAGATCAGGTCCTCGTTCCCATCCCGGTTGAAATCAAACGCAGAGGCCAGGTCCACGCTGGCCCCCCAATAGCGCTCGATGCCCTCCGCCTCGCCCTTGTCCCAAAGCAACTTGCCGGAGAGTCCATCCACCCCCACGCTCCGAACAATCGGGGTGGAGGCCCAAACATACAGGTCGGGCGTGGGCTTGCCCGTGAAGTGGACGGATCGCATGTAGAGCTTCCTGGGGGCGGGTAGCCCGGGACGGTCGGGGGATGGGAACACCGAGCGCCAGAGCAGGCGGTTCCCCTTCGAGGGCGTGCGCGCCACGAGGATCGGGGTGGCAACCGGGTCCACCTGCCCGGTGACCAGTTCCTGAGCGCCATCCCCATCCAGATCGACAATCAGCGGCAGGCCGCTCGAAACCCCGCCGGTGACCGAAACAATCTCACCGGATGGGGTCACGCTGAGAATCTCGTAGTTCGGATCGCGGAAGATCAGAATTTCGTTGCGATCATCCCCGATAAGGTCCCCGGCAAGAAGTTCGGGAACGGGCCCTCCCGCGATAGCCGGACGCGCGCTGAAGGCATCCTTGGGTTTGGGCTGCCTCTCCGGCTCCGCCCCGACGACATACCCTTGTCCGCTCCGCCAGGTCACCTGCAATCGAGACCCTTCGCGCTGGAGCGGAAAAGCATCTTCGGAAGCCGGTTTGTTGAGCGCGGCCTGTTTCCCGCGCTTCCCTCGACCGGTGGTCTCCGGAAACACGGCGTGGGTGTCTTCCCAGAGAAGGCGAAACTCCGGGGTGGCCGCCTCCAGGACAACCGCGCCTTCAAGATCGGTGCGTGTGGGGTCGGCGCAGCGATTGGCGGCGATCTCGGCTTTCCCGTTGCCATCCAAGTCCTCAAGCCCGGTGGCCAACATCCCCGGCCGGCGATATTTCATCCTCCCTGACTCCGCGTCATAGACCCGAATGAGCCAGGCCGATTCCCCCTCCGAGTTGAACATCGAAACCACCACTTCGAGGTTCCCGTCTCCATCCACATCGGCGTAGGGCGGATCGGGCCAGAGGCTCGCCACCTTGCCGATGGTGACACTCTCATCCCAACCGTAATGCCAGGCCTTTTCCAACAAACCTCCCCGATTCAGGAGGACCTCATGGTGTTGCGCGAAGGTTGCGATGCATAAAAAGTCCTCGCGCCCATCGCCGTTCAGATCGACAAACTCCACATGGCCGTAGCTGCGAACATTGGCCGGGCTGACATCCCATTCCAAAAATTGCTTCACCTTCCCCGTGGGAGCGTCAAACACCCACATCTTGCTGTGAGTCTCGACCACCACCTCCCGTCTGCCGTCGCCGTCAAGGTCGGTTCGGAGCAGGGACGGGAAGCAGGTGTAAGAGTCAAAGTCATACCGCCACACCTGCTCCGGGGGCGCTCCCGGCTTGGGGAAGTCGAACAACACAATGTAGCCGTTCTTTTCATCCGGGGGGTAAGCGTGCATGAGCACAATGAGCTGTTTACGCCCCGCGGTTTCAAGGTAATCGTCGGCGGAGACATTCCAGGAGTAGGACATCGGCTCGACATCATAGCGCCAGAGCAAATGCCCATCCGCGATGGAAACCAGCGCCGCGGCCCCATAGGGTTGGGTGGGGCGCCCGGCGCTTAGCAGGGCCTCGAAGGTCCCATCCCCGTCGAGGTCTTCAATGGTCACCACCTGAGTGAAATTCAATCCCGGCGGGTGTGTTTTCCAGAGGCTGGTCCCGGAGTCGTCGTGGCAAAGCAACTCGCCGGCCACCACCGAGAGGGCGAGCGGCGACTGACCCTCTCGTTCCGGGACAACATGGATCGAGGGCTGGGTTCGCCCAAGGTCAAATCGACCCAGGATCCTGGGTGGGGACTTCATCCCCGCGGGAACCGGCTGGATCCCGGTAAGATGAGGGTTTTGTCTCGGTTCGGGCCAGTCTCCGGGGGCGGCGAGAGAAGTGACAGAAAGGAGGACCAGGAAACCGGGGATGAATTTCACACCCGGTTCCTCTCCGCCACCTCGGCCACAATCTCGGCGGCCAGATGGCAGTGCTCCTCGGTGTATTTCTCGCAGAAGGTGGACCAGCGAATGAAATGCTCCAGGAACGCCTTGGCGTTGGGACATGAGTCGGGACCGTAGCGATACTCGCGCGAGGCCGGGGGTGTCGAGTAGGGGTAAGCCTTCCGTTCCGCGTTCTCGGCAAGGAAGGTGAGGGCTTCGGGCATGAGGTAATACTTCCCTTGTCCCGCGCCGGGGATGCCCGCCTCGGCGAGTTGCCGCGCGAACTCCTCGGCATCACAGCGGAAGGCGCTCGGGTCGATCCTGAATCCGGTCATCCAGCAGGAATAGACATTCACGAATTCGGGAATCCCGAGCGGGGTGACTCCGGGGATTTCGTCGAGGAGCTCGGTGAGCAACCGAATCATGCGGTCGCGTCGGACAACCTGTTCGCGGATGATCTCGAGTTGCGCCAGCGAGATCGCGGCGGTGCAAAGCGGCATCCGGTAGGCGTACCCCGGTTCGGCGTGGAGCCTCCCGTAATGGGGTTTCATCACCCCGCCGCGGCTTTGCCCGATGAAGCGGACCCGCTCCGCGAGCTCATCATCTTGGGTCACCACGCACCCGCCCACATCCGAGCCCATGGTTTTTTCCGAATCGAAGGAGAACCCCGCCGCGAACCCGAGGGTTCCCGCGAGCCTCCCCTGGTACTCGCTGAAGACCGCCTGGCAGGCATCCTCATACACAATCAAGTTGTGTTTGGCCGCGAGCGCGTTGATCGGGGCCATGTCGCACACCAGACCGGTGAAGTGGACCACCAGGACCGCGCGGGTGCGGTCGGTGATGCACGGCTCAATCGTGCGCGCGCTCAAGTTGACATCGCCCGGCTCGGTGTCGGCGAAAACCGGGATGTAATTCTCGCGGATCAGCCCCTGCAGGGTGCCGTAATCGGTGATCGGGCTGACAATGATTTCGTCTCCCGGCTCGAAGGGAAAGGCGGCGGCGAGCGCGGCCAACGCCGGAGTGCAACCGGGAGTCGCGATGCAGTGTTTGACCCCCAGTTCCTCGGCGAAAGCGCTCTCGAAGCGGTGGGTCATATCGGCCAGGAGACCGCTTTGGACCACCTCCTCCAGGTACTTGAGGGCGTTCGGACCCAAGGTTCTCGGGAAGGGGGTGGGGAGAACCCCGACCTCATCCCGATGGGCCGCCGCACCGAACTTTGCGCGCTGAATGGCCACAATCATTTCCTCTTTTCCGTGAGCAGAAAGTCCACCACCTCGTTCGGTTCGGCCAACCAGACATCGTCGCCGCCGACTCGGCACACCGTGGCGAAACGTTCCTCCAGCTCCTCGACCGTGCAATCCTTGGCGGGGTGGATCGGCTTTCCGGGCATGGGGCAGTGACAGTAGTCGATGATCCAGCCGCCCTGGTCGATGGCTTGGTGGATGCGCTTGTAGGGGTCGAAGACCGAATAGAACGGGGGCGGATACTCGGTGTGCAGGGGGCAGCGCCCCAACCGCAGCAGGTCGGTGTGGATCGTGTTCACTTGGTCGTAGATGGTGAGGATCGAGGTGTACCCGGCCTCTCCCGCCAGCGCGAGCGTATGCGGGTAGTTGGTGTTGTCGCCGGGCACACAGAACAGGGTGACCGGCATGTCAATCGCCGCCTCCAGGACACGCCTGCTCTCAACCACCTCGCGATGGGCGTTCTCATCGGTGAAAGTGGCGTGGGTCAGGCTGTGACAGGAAACCCCCCAGCCCTCCTTGGCCAGGGCATGAATCTGCTGCTTGGTGAGGATCATCATCCCATCGTAGCTGCTGCCGGGGACATTCCGGGGGACCCCGATCTGGCTCGCCACCAGCGCCAGGTGGCCGGGGATGCCGTATTTCCGATGAACCGGAAGGGCGTGATCGAGCAGCGCCGCGCAGCCCTCATCGTACGTGATCGAGTACACCCAACGTTTCCCGTTCTTCCACATGGATCAGGGTTTCTCCTCCACAAGCGCCGCATAGTAGCGCGGCTTGCGCCTGCCGTCGAACATCTCGCGCAGGGTCGCTTCGTATCCTTCGTTCCAGAAGGGCATCCGCCATTTGGGGTCAAACTCAGCGATGGCCACCCCGGCTTGGTGGCCGGTGGAGGCGATCACTCGACCATCCGGGGCGATCACCTTGGCGTACCCCATGTTCTTGCCCGCGAGAAAGGGGGCATCGAAATAGCGCGACAGGGCGAAATACATCTGGCTGTCGACGGCGCGCGCCTTTTCGAGGCTTTCGAGCATGTCCCCGGTGTAATCCAGGTACATCGTCGGCACACACACCAGGTCCGCCCCCTTGAGACCGTAGATGCGGAACATCTCAGGGAAGTGAATGTCCATGCAGATCGCGATTCCGAGTTTGACCCCTTCAAAGTCGAAGAGCGGAAAGGGGTCGCCGTTGGGCTCCTCGGTGATGATTGCCTCCTCGGAGGGCGCGGGGTGTTTCTTAAAATAGGTCCCGACCAGCTCCCCCTTGCGATTCAACAGGAACCCCGTGTTGGCATAGCCTCCACCCGCTTTGGCCGAGACGGACCCAACCACCCCGACGCGGGATTGCCGTGACGCCTCCTGGTAAGAAACAAACAGAGGGTGCTCCTCCAGGCAGTGCTCCCCGGCGGTCTTTCCCGCCACCACCTCCGGCTCCTCCGGAAGGAGCACCAGGTCCGCGCCGCGCTCCCCGGCTTCATGGATGGCCGCGACCGCGGCTTCCTCACACCCTTGGCGGGGAACAGACGTAACGGCGAGACGGAAGAGGTTAATGGTCATTACGTTTGTTCTCTGTGCTCGTCCAGAAATTGCACTCCGGTCCCTTCTTTTGAACCACGGAAATCTCGGAACAGTTGGAAGGATCGGAATCCGACGTGGAGCGGAACATTCCGATTTCCGAACTTTCCGTGCGCTTCCGAATCTTCCGTGGTTCAAAAGCCGACAATCAGGGCACTGTCCTACACGCCGCCATGCTCCTTCCTCACGCGGCGGCTGCGCTTGAAGTAATCGTACAGCGTCTCGACTCCGAATTCCCGGATAAGGTCCTTCACCTCCAGACCCTTCTTCAAGCTGGTGATGACCACCACTGCCTCGTCGCGCATGTCCTCCACGATCACATCCCCGGCGTACTTCGTTCGCATCCGATCGAGCGCGCCCATGTTTCCATCCATGTGCACCACGCGCCGATTCAGGTTGAGAACCCCGGTTGTGTAGGGGCAATAGTCGCTGGTGCGCGCAAGGACCGCGCCGGTGCAATCGAGAATCCGGTTGTGGTCATACCAGGTGCTCGCCGCGAGGGCAAAGCCATAACGCACCACCCAGGAATCCAGCAAACGTCCCGCGGGAAAGGCGGAAGGGAAGAGAAGCAGCTCGATATCCTGCTTGAACCACATCTCCGCCAACTCGTTGAAGTTGATATCGAAACAGATCGCCGCGCCCAGACGTCCGAAGTCGGCATCGAACGCCATAGGCTCCCCGCCCGGAATGACCCCGCACTGCTCCATCTCATAGGGCACCGGGGTGAACTTATCGTAGATCCAGACCGGCTTTCCCCCGCGATCCAGCAGCGCCATGCTGTTATGAGCCTTGTCGCCATCCTTCCGCAGCAACCCATAGGCGATATAGCAGCCATGCTTGCGAGCCAGCGCAGAAAGCTCCTCGGTAATCGGACCCTTGAAGTCCTCCGCGGTCTTCTGAGTCCCGCACTCGTTGTTGTCGGTCGGACAATTGGCGAACTGTTCGGTGAGAAGAATCACATCGGGCCGGTCCCGCGAGACCAGATCGATCCGCTCACGAGCCCGCGCGAGGAGGGTGTCACGATCCTCGCGGAGGGCGACCTTCGCGGTGTTGACTATGGAAACTCGCGCTTCCCTCACAAGCGTTGAACCTCCCCTGTTCGGATGGCCCGATCCGACGCCAGCACCATCCGGGTGGCCTGGATTCCATCCCTCGCGTTCAGCTCCGGCTCGCGATCCTCCAGCAGCGCCCGAACGAACTCCACATTCTCCAGATGGAAACCCTCCTCCTCCGGGCGCTCCTCGGTCCAGGTTCGCTCGCCATCGGAGAAGGTCGCCTTCTTGAGCCGATCATACAGCTGCACCGACCTTCCGCCATTCCCAAACAGCTCAAAGTAGAACTTGCCGGTGAAAGGCGGCAGACCGGCATCCCCCTGGATCCAGGCCGCCACATGACCATTCGCGAAACGGATCGAGGCCACGCACTGGTCGATGCATGCATGCCGCGGATGGGTGAAGGTTCCGCCTGCCGCCCAGATCGCCTCCGGTTCACTGCCTGAGAAATACCTCAGAATATCGGTCGTGTGGCACCCCTGGCTATGAACATTGGCGCCGCCGGTCACCGGGTCCTGCGCCCAACTGTCATCCGCCCAGCGCCTGTCCATCATCTGCCCGACCATCACCAACGGCTCGGGGATGAACTCGCGCGCCATGCGGACCAGCGGGTAGTAGCGCATCTTGAAGGCGGGCATGAGGTGGACTCCGGCTTTCTCCACCTCGCGCGCGACCGTCTCGCAGTCTTCGATCCCAAGCGCGAGCGGCTTCTCGATCAGGATATGTTTTCCCGCGCGCGCGGCGTCGATGGCGAGCGGGGCATGGGAGTCATGGCGGGTCACAATATAGACCGCCTGGAGGGACCGGTCCTCAAGCACGCGGCCAGGCTCCGTGGTGGCATACTCCCCGCCGAAGTCCTCCAGCAATTCTTTCGCGGCATCCTCCACGATATCGCAGTAGGCCACGAAGTGGGCCTCCGGAATGCGCTTCAGGCACTCGGCGTGGACTCGACCGAGGCCGCCGCAACCGATCAAACCGAAGCGAAGCGGGGCGGGCATGGACCCGAATCAGTAATTGAAGTCCTCCCGATGGAGGTTCATCGGGGGAGGTTTCGAGGGATCGTAGATCGGACTTCCCGATCCGAACTCGTAGATGTCGCCGAACGACACCGTCCCGTTGGTCGGGCTGTAAAATTGTGGGGTCCCCCAAACCGTGGAATCGACGCGGTCAGCGCCGGAGCTGTAGTAAATGAAGGCCGAGTGCTTGGCGGAGGTGTTCCAGAGCTCGCTGATCGGCACCGGCCCGCCCGCTTTTTGCTGGACCTCGGGGTTGTTGGTGACCACCGAGCCGATGGGCCAAGAGGCCGCGATGGCGGTGTTGCGGATCACCGTGTAGGGCGGATCGGACTCGGCCCCGGAAAGCGCCCGCCAGAACCCGATGGTGTAGTCATCGGTAAACGGCTCGAAGGGGAGCTCGGTGAGGAAGCGGATCGGGGTGGTGAGAAGGTGGCTGGCGAATCCCCACCACTCGGAATAGGTCCCCGCGATGGAAAGCCCCGGCATGTCGGTCTTGGGTTCGCGCATATTCCACTGGACCCGGTAGGATTCGGTGGCGGTGGTCAGCGTCCTCATCTCCTGGCGCACATGCGCGATCTTCGAGCGAATTTGCGCTTCCAGGAAATTGGGCAGCGCAATGGCGATCAGGATCAGGATGATGGCGATGACAATCAGAAGCTCGATCAAAGTGAAGCCGCGGGCCATGTGTTGCTTAAACATCAGGGTCACCTCGCGCATAAAGATAAAGAGGTTCGGAACGGAGCACGGGTGCCATGCTCGCGCCGGGCTCCATGGTAGAACGAACCGGGCGGCGGATGAACTGCCGTCTTTTTCGCTGGTCCACGGAGTTCGGAGGCGGCCCGGCGGGGGGGGATTGCGCCCTCCGCGCGGACATTCCCCGGTGGACTTGTCCGGGGCCGAACTTGGAATAGAATCCCTCGTCATTACTCAAGGAATGGAATCCGATGTCCGCCTCATTGACCGACAAAGTGAAATTCGACTCGCATGGCCTGGTCCCGGCGATAGTTCAGGACTGGGACACCGGCGAGGTGCTCATGATGGGCTACATGAACGCCGAATCGCTGCGGCTCACCGAGGAGACCGGCAAGACCCACTTCTATTCCCGCTCGCGCAACAAGCTGTGGCTCAAGGGGGAGTCCAGCGGGCATGTCCAGCATGTCAAGGCGATCCACATCGACTGCGATGCCGATACCGTGCTTATCCGCGCCACCCAGAGCGTGGCGGCCTGCCACACCGGATACAAGTCCTGCTTTTACCGCCGATGGCGTCCCGAAACCCAGGAATGGGTGGAGGAAGGGGAAAAAGTCTTTGACCCAAGCGAGGTCTATTCCCAATAACCCTTCCTCCCAGATCGGGAGCGAAGCTCCCCCGGCACGCCATTCGCGAAAGGACTCCCGTCCATGATTGCGCCCGATTACGAGGAATTTCTCCGCCGCGCGGAACGCGGCAACTTGATCCCTGTCTACAAGGAAATCCTGGCGGACCTTGAAACCCCGGTGTCCGCCTACTGCAAGGTCAAGCGCGGCTCCCGCGCGTTTCTGCTGGAGAGCGTGGAAGGGGGCGAAACCCTCGGTCGCTTCTCCTTCATCGGGACCGAGCCGCGCTGGGTGTTGGTGACTTCCGGCAAGGAAGCGACGCTCCTTGAGGACGGGCGGGCCACGCCGCTTGCGTTGGGCGCCGGCCTGGACCCGCTGGAGCTGATCCGCGCCGCGATGGCCCGCTACAAGCCGGTTGGTGACCGGGACCTCCCTCCTTTCTATGGCGGTTTCGTGGGGTACATCGGGCATGACGTGGTTGGGTTTTTCGAGGACCTGGACCTGCGGAATCCGGATGACATGGGGGTTCCGGACTGCGTCTTTGTCCTCGCCGATTCGCTGGTGGTTTTCGATCAGGTCAAGCACACCATCCTGTTGGTGGCGAACGCCTTCGTGGAGGGGGATCCCAAGTCGGCGTATGAGCGGGCTGTCGCGCGCATCGAGGAGCTGGAGACTCGGCTCCGCGCCCCCTTCGAGCCGCCTCCGTTCGGCGCCGGTCGAACGCGGCCGCTCGCGGTGACACTCAATCGCACCAAGGAGGACTACTGCGCGGCGGTGGAGAAGGCGCTGGAATACATCCGCGCCGGGGATGCCTTTCAGATTGTCCTCTCGTTGCGTCGTCAGACCGAGGTGAACAGCACCGCGCTGGACCTCTACCGCGCATTGCGGCGGCTGAACCCATCGCCCTACATGTTCCTGCTTGAGAATGAGGAATGCACCCTGATCGGCAGCTCCCCGGAGACCCTGGTCAAGCTGGTCGGGGACAAGGTTCAGTATCGCCCCATCGCGGGAACCCGTCCGCGCGGCGCGACCCCTGAGGAGGATTCACGCCTGGAGGAGGAGCTCTTGGCCGATCCGAAGGAGCGGGCCGAACACATCATGCTTGTGGATCTGGGGCGGAATGATGTGGGCAGAGTCTGCGTGTTCAATAGCGTGCGGGTGACCGATCTCATGGTGGTCGAGCGCTACTCGCATGTCATGCACATAGTCTCGAAGGTGGTTGGGACCCTTTCTCCCGGCAAGACCCCCTTCGACCTTCTCCGCGCGGTGTTCCCGGCGGGGACCCTCTCCGGCGCGCCGAAGATCCGGGCGATGGAGATTATCGAGGAGTTGGAGCCGACCAAGCGCGGTCCCTATGGGGGCTGTGTGGGGTATCTGGGCTTCGGGGGAAATCTGGACACCTGCATCACCATTCGGACCATCGTGATGAAAGGGCGAATGGCCTATATCCAGGCGGGTGGCGGCTTGGTTTATGATAGCCTTCCGGAGAATGAGTTCCAGGAAGCCCTAAACAAGAGCCGAGCGATGCTCCGCGCGGTGGAAATCGCGGAACGCGGGGAGTTCTAGACCCCGATAGGGCAACCGAGCCGCGACCGTAGGGGAGCGGTTTGAGGCAATAGCGCGCGCTGCAACTCGGCTCCGGCTGGATTTACAGGAGGTTTTCAAAAGTGACAACTGCGTTTGGCCGTCCCTCTATTCTTCGGTCGTTTGCGGTCCTTTCGGTCCTTCTATTTTTTGCCGCGTTTCAGAGCGCCGCCCTCCCCATTTCCGAAAGCCCGCCCAAGGAAGGGGTCACCCCCATATCGATCCTCCTGCTTGGAGACAGCACCGTCGAAGGCTCCGTCACCCGCGAGGTCGAACCCGAAGCGGACCAGCTCGAGGATGTGGTGCGGAAGCTTCTGGACTCCGAGGGGGACCTGCCACCGGTCCGCGTCGTTAACGCCGGGCGCGGCGGGGAGTTTGTTCAGGGGCTGGTCGAAAAACGGTACGAGTCACTCCTCGAGGAAATCAAGAAGGCCGATTTCATCACCATCCGCTACGGTCTCAACGATTACGGCAAACGCGAAGGTTTTATGGACAACTTCACCTCCGATCTGGTCGGCCTGATCGACCGTCTCCGCAAGGATAACCCCAAGGCCGACATCATCCTGGAGACCGTGTGCGTGTATTTCGAGGCCACGAAGAGCGAGGAAGTGAACTCGCGGATTCGCAAGGCCGCCGAGCAAGCGGGGGTTCCGCTGCTCGACATCTACGCCCGCATGGCCCGCGAAATCGAGACCGGGAACAGCTGCCTGACCTACCGTCGGATCGCGCTGGACAAGATTCCCGGCAAGTTTCACGCGCTCTTGCCGAAACCTTGGAAGGAAGGGGAGATTGTGGTGATGGACAACCGACTGGATGCCCACCTCATGGATGTCCCGGGCTGGACCGCCGACCGTCACCCCAACCTCGCCGGTTACCACATCATCGGGGATGAGGAGGCGAAGTTTCTCGCCCCGAGGATTCGGGCCTGCCAAGATGGAGCTTCCAAATGATTCGATATGGCGTTTACCTATACTGGATCCCCGCGGATGAGGCTTTCATTGCGGAAGCGCCTGAGCTTCCTGGCTGTGCCGCGGATGGGGCGACCTACCAGGAGGCGCTTGCAAATCTCGAGGTTGTAATCGGCGAATGGATTGAAACAGCCCGAGACCTGGGCCGTTCGATCCCCGCTCCCAAAGGGCGACTGATGTTCGCCTGATCGATCCCTCGCGAGACGAGGTCTTCCAATGCCCAAAACCAAAACCACCCATGCCGTCATCCTCGCCGCCGGGCGCGGCACTCGCCTTTGGCCCTATGGCGACACCAACGCCAAGGCCGCGCTCCCGATTGCGAATCGACCGCTGATCCACTGGCAGCTCGACGCCCTGGCGGAAGCCGGGATCAAGTCGGTGAGCGTGGTTGTCGGATTTCTGGACGGCATGGTCCGGAACGCCTGCGCGGCATGGCTTGGCTCCCACACAGGCGGATTGAATATCGAGTACATTCTTCAGCCCTCCAAGGCGGGCTCCGCCCCCGCCGCGTTTGCCGCCATTTCCCGACTGAAAGACCCACAAGCCCCCGTGGCAATCCTTCCGGGAGACCTATTCGTTCACAAAGCGGATCTGCATAGCCTGCTTACGAGAGCCGGCGGCGATGCGCTCGCGTCCTTGGTTGCTCCAATCCCCGAAGGGTATTCCCAGGACTTTGTCCTGGCCGAGACCGCCGATGGGAAACTGGTTTCGATCCATGCCCACAGCCGTTGGGCCAGCCCCTCGCGCCGAGTGCTGACCGGGGCGCACGTCCTCCCCGCGGGTTTCATCCGCCACCTGGAGACGATCCCGGAGATTCCCACCTGTGTCGAGATCGGCGGCATGCCCCCGGCGGAGACCGAGATCTTCGAGGCTGTCCATCAGCACCTCCGCGCCGGGGGGAAATCCGCGTGTGTGGAGGCCTCCGAACAGGTGGTGGACATCGACCGACCGTGGGATTTCCTCGAGGCGAACATGATCGCGGCGGTCCGCGAGACCTCCACCCTGAAAAGGAATGAGCTCGCCAAGGGAGCCTCCATCGATCCGACCGCGCGGATCGATGGCCATGTCCGGCTCGGTTCGGGCAGTCGTATCGGAACCGGCGTGATCGTCTATGGGAACCTGGTGGTGGGGAGCAACACGACGATCACGGATGGGGCGTTTATCGGCGAGAACTCGATCATCGGGGATGACTGTAAGATTTGGCGGGGGGGATTGGTCGGGTCGAGGACCGTGATCGGGCGCCGCTGCGTGGTGGGGCACGGCGCGGAGGTGGAGGGGCTGATCTTGGATGAGGCGTACAGCTACCACTATGGCGAGTACTGGGGGATACTTGGGAAATGCTGCGACCTGGGCGCCGCCACGGTGTGCGGGACGCTCCGGTTTGACGATGGCGAGACTGTCCATCGGGTCAAAGGCCGCAAGGAAATCCCTCGATGCAACTCCAACGCCACTTATTTGGGCGATTATGTTCGGACCGGAGTGAACGCGATCCTCATGCCGGGGGTCAAGGTCGGCCCTTATTCCCTGGTCGGATCCGGCGTGGTCCTGAACGAAGACATTCCCAACAACACCTCCGTTTTTGTCGAGCAGACCTTGCGCAAGGGGACCTGGGGACCGGAGCGGTACGGCTGGTGAGATTGGTTGTTCCGGTTCTCCTCCTCGCGCTTACCGTCCCGCTGTCGGGCTGCTCAAAGGCCCCGGCCACCGACGGCAAAATCCACCTGAAGTATTGGGCGGTGTGGAACGGCTTTGAGCTGGAGGCCATGCGCTCGGTGGTGGACCTCTTCAATCGCTCGCAAGACAGAATTCATGTCGATCTGCTGTCCATCAGCTTCCTTGAACGCAAGCTGCTGGTCGCCACCGCCGGAGGCAATCCTCCCGATATCTTCAGCCTCGGATATGAGTGGGTTGTCGATTACGCGCAGAAAAACGCCATTCTTCCCCTGGATGGCTACTTGGAGCGCGCGGGGATTAAGCGCGAGGATTACATCCCTGTGTTTTGGGATCAATGCCTCTTTGACAACCGTGTGTGGGGGCTCCCGATTAACGGCTCCTGCATCGCCTTCCATTACAACAAGGCCCATTTCCGCGAGGCGGGTCTCGATCCGGGAAATCCTCCCAAAACCCTGGCCGAGCTGGAGGCCATTGAGCCCAAGCTCAACCGCTTCAGCGGCAACCGGATCGAACGGCTGGCGTTCATTCCAAGTTCCCAGGACCCGGATTGGTGGCCCTACTGTTGGCCCTGGTTCTTCGGCGGGGAGCTCTGGGACGGGAAAGACAAGCTGACCCTGACCAGCCCGGAATGCGTGGAAGCCTACGAGTGGGTCGCGAGCTTCCCCAAACGATTGGGGGCCGCGCGAATCCAACCCCTGCGCGCAAGCTTCGGGAACCTGTTCGCGTCATCCCAGAACCCCTTCCTTTCCGGGAAGCTTTCGTGTCTCTTCCAAGGGTCCTGGATGGCGAGTTTCGTGGAGAAGTACGCTCCCGGATTGGAATTCGGAGTCGCTCCCATGCCGACTAAGACTCAGGACTTGTACGGAACCACGGTGGTGGAAGGAGATGTCATCTTCATCCCCGCCGGGACCAAGGACCCGGACGCGAGTTTCGAGTTCATCAAGTTTGTCGCCTCGCAAAGGGGGACCGAGCTGTTCTGCACCGGGATGCGCTCGGTGAACCCGCGCGCGGTTCGCAGCGAGGAGTTCATGCGGAATCACCCCAACCCGAACATAGAACAGTTTGACGCCCTCGCGCGCGGCGACAAGGCCCACTATGCGCCCAAGGTCTCGATCTGGTACGAAATGCTGGATGAGATGCAGGTGGTTCTCTCCCAGGCGTGGCTCCATCAGATTCCCCCCGCCAGGGCGCTGGCGAAGGCTCAGGATCGCCTTCAGGCCCGGCTGGAGCAGGAGCTGGAGCGTTGGCGGCTGGTGTCGCGGGCGCGACATGCCGAGTGGGACGCTTTCATCGAGAAGAGCCGCAAGGGGGTGCCCCTCCAATGACCCCGGTGGAACGCCGCGACCTCCGGGTGGGTCTGCTGTTCATCAGCCCCTGGATCATGGGTTTCGGGGCGTTCATGCTCTATCCCCTGGGCGCCTCGCTCTACTACTCGCTGTGCGATTACTCGGTTCTCTCGACCCCGGTGTTCACCGGGCTTCACAACTACACAACCCTGGCGCGAGATGATGTCTTCCTGCAGGCCCTCTCCAACACCCTGATCTATGGCGCGATGGCGTTGCCGGTGACCATGGTCCTGTCGCTCGCGCTCGCGCTCCTGTTGCACGCTCCCTTTCCGGGCAGAGGGGTTTTTCGCACGGTCTTTTTCCTGCCCTCGCTGGTGCCCCTGGTGGCCATGGCGATCCTTTGGAAGTGGCTCCTCAATGTCGATCATGGCCTGATCAACCACTTCCTCGGTTGGTTCGAGATTCCACCCGTGGATTGGCTGGGGAGCGTGCGCTGGTCGAAGGTTTCGATGGTCCTGCCCGCGGCGTGGGGAATCGGCGGGGCGATGGTGATTTATCTCGCCAGCCTTCAGGATGTTCCCGTTCACCTCTATGAGGCGGCGAAGCTGGATGGGGCCTCCTATTGGCGTCAGTTCTGGCATGTCACCCTGCCGGTCATCTCCCCTGTCATTTACTTCAACCTGATCATGACCATCATCGGCCTACTGCAGGTCTTCGTGGTTCCCTACATCATGACCGAGGGGGGTCCCTCGCGCTCCACACTGTTCTATGTCCAATACCTCTATGACACGGCGTTCCGCTACTTGCGGATGGGGTACGCCTGCGCGATGGCCTGGATTCTCTTTGTGATCATCTTGGGACTGACCCTGTTGGCCACATGGGCCACCGCCAAACGCATCTACTACATGGCGGAAGAGTGAGGTGGCGAGGATGACCACAAGGGGCCCGCGCCCGATCAACTCCGGCGCCGTGTGGCGGGGAATCGCCCTGGTGCTCCTGTCCGTGGTCTTCGGCGCGCCCTTTGCCTGGACCGTGTCCACGAGCCTCAAGGAGCTTTCCGAGACCATCCGCCCCACCCCCGAGTGGATTCCCCGCACCACGATTTATTCCGCGGTGGTGGATGGGCGCAAGATCGCCAACGCCGAGGTGTCCTGGAGCACTCCGAGTCAGATTGCTCCCCTGGGGGCAAGCCTGCCGAGAGGGTTGGAGGTCGCTTGGGTCCGTCCACGCGGCTCCTCCACCGCCTTTCGACCCGTTCCGAAGTCGGCCGTGCAGCCCGAAGGGCGCGCGATTCATTTCCGCTGGCGCAACTACGCCGAGGCGGTGAGCAAGATTCCCTTCTGGCTGTATGCCCGCAACACCCTTTGGTTGTGCGCCCTGTGCGTGATTGGGGTGACAACCAGCAGCGCGATCGTGGCCTATGGCTTCTCTCGGATCCAGTGGCCGGGGCGCGACATTGTGTTTCTCATTGTGCTGGCCACCATGATGATCCCATTTCCGGTCACCATGGTTCCGCTCTATTCCCTTTTCAAGCAACTCGGCCTGATCGGCACGATGGCTCCGCTTTGGCTCCCCGCCTTCTTCGGCAACGCGTTTTTCATCTTTCTGCTGCGCCAGTTCTTCCGCTCGATCCCACAGGACCTCACCGACGCCGCCCGGATTGACGGCTGCAGGGAGTTGAGGATCTTCTGGAGCGTGATCTGTCCGCTCTCCACATCGGCGCTCACCGTGGTCGCCATCTTCCAGTTCATCGAAACCTGGAACGACTTTCTGGGACCCTTCATCTACCTCATGGACCAAAAGCAGTTTACCCTAGCGTTGGGGCTTCAGTTCTTTCAGAGTCAGCATGGGGGAACCGATTGGCACCAACTGATGGCCGCCTCGACACTGGTCGCCACCCCGGTGATCGTTCTGTTTTTCCTCGCCCAGAAGACCTTCATCGAGGGGATCTCGATGACAGGGATGAAAAGCTAAGAATCCGCCCCCCCTTGACTTCTCCGCTGGGATTGTATACATTAGAAAAACAATCAGGATTATGAGGAATGGGCCATGAAGATCACACTCCGGGGTTATTACGCGATGCTGGCTCTGGCCAGCATGGCCGGAAAAGACCAGAACGGAGGTTTGGTGAGGCTGGAGGAGATGACCGAGCGGCATTCGATTCCGGAGAATTTCCTCCTCCAAATCTTTCAGGCCCTTAAACGCGCGGGTCTGGTTCGGTCGAAGCGGGGGGTGCACGGGGGATTCCAGCTCACGCGTCCGCCTCATCGGATCACGCTGGCGGAGATCATCGAGAGTGTCGAGGGACGGATTCTTCCTGGGCCTCTGGAGGAGCGCCCCGAACCGACACACCGTCCGGAGAGCTGGCGGGCGCTGGATGGATTCTGGGAGGAACTTCGGGAACGGGTGCGCGGCGAGGTGGACGCTTACACTCTCGCCGACCTCGCCGATAGGATTCACGCGCCGGAATCGGAGATGTATCACATCTAAAGGAACGGAAGATGTCGAAGACGCCTGTTCGCAAGGGATTCACAATCTGGTTCACCGGGCTTTCCGGGGCTGGGAAGAGCACGCTCGCGCACGAGCTGGATCGTCAACTGAGGGCCAGAGGGGTTCCCAACGTGGAAATCCTCGATGGGGATGTGGTCCGTGAAAACCTGAGCAAGGGCCTCACCTTCAGCAAGGAGGACCGCGACATCAATATCCGCCGCATCGCCTTTGTGTGCCACCTTCTCACCCGCAACGGCGTTCCGACCATCGCGGCGGCCATTTCTCCTTACCGGGAGACCCGTGATTACGCCCGCCGCCTGATCGGAGATTTCATCGAGGTCCATGTGGCCACCCCGCTGGACACCTGCATCGAGCGCGATGTGAAAGGGCTTTACCGAAAGGCCCTCGCGGGAGAGATCGGCGAATTCACCGGGGTTTCCGATCCCTACGAGCCGCCCCTCGACCCGGAGGTGGTCTGTCACACCCAGGAGGAAACCCTTGAGGAGAGCGCGGGGAAGATCCTCGCCTATCTGGAAGAGCGGGGATACCTGGCGCCCTTACGCGAGCGGACCGCGGAGACCGTGGTCATGAGAGGAAACTAGAACATCATGGATCAGATTCAGCAGCTCGAGAACAAGAGCATCCACATCCTTCGCGAGGCGTACCGTGAGTTCAAGAGCCTCTGCATGCTCTGGTCGATCGGCAAGGATTCCACGGTCCTGCTGTGGCTGACCCGCAAGGCGTTCTTCGGGCATGTCCCCTTCCCGCTGGTGCATATCGACACGAGCTACAAGATTCCGGAGATGATCGCTTACCGGGATCGCCTCGCGCTGGAATGGCGCCTGAACATGGTGGTGGGACAAAATGTCGAGGCCATCCGCGCCAAACGGACCTTTCCGGATGGCGCGCTGAGCCGGATCGAGTGCTGCCGGGCGCTTAAGAGCGAGGCCCTCAAACACACCCTTTCGGGCGAGTGGCCGCGCATGCGCCTCAATCACTCGACCGGCAAGTATGAGGTGGACGAAAACCGCGAACCCTTCACCGGGGTGATTGTGGGGGTGCGCGCGGACGAGGAGGGGAGCCGCTCCAAGGAGCGCTATTTCTCCCCACGGGATAAGCAGAACGACTGGGATGTGGATGACCAGCCGCCTGAGCTTTGGAACTACTACAAGACCGACTTTGCCCCCGGCACTCACTTGCGGGTGCACCCGCTCCTCGACTGGACCGAGCTCAATCTGTGGGAGTACATCGAGCGGGAAAACATTCCGATCGTCGGTCTGTATTTCGACCGGGGCGAGGGCAAGCGCTATCGCTCGCTCGGCTGCGAGCCTTGCACCAATCCGGTGGAGTCGAACGCCATTTCGGTATCGCAGATCGTCGCCGAGCTCCGCTCCGGGAAATTCGCGAACATCGCGGAGCGCTCGGGGCGCGCGCAAGACGCCGAAGACGGAAACACCCTCGAAACGCTTCGCCGTGACGGATACATGTGAGGAACGTTCATGACAGTCGCCACGCCCGTGTTGGAAGAGCGCATGAATCTGGTCGTCGTGGGCCATGTGGACCACGGCAAGAGCACGGTCATCGGGAGGCTCCTGGCCGACACCGGAAGCCTGCCCCAAGGCAAGCTCGCCCAGGTCAAGGCCATGTGCGAGCGCAACGCCCGCCCCTTTGAGTACGCGTTCCTGCTCGACGCCCTCAAGAACGAGCAGGCCCAGGGAATCACCATCGACACCGCCCGCTGCTTCTTCAAGACCCGCAAGCGGCATTACATCATCAATGACGCCCCCGGGCATGTGGAGTTCCTTAAGAACATGATCACCGGAGCGGCACGCGCGGAGGCGGCCCTGCTCGTGATCGACGCCCACGAGGGGATTCAGGAGAACAGCAAGCGGCACGGTTACATGGTCTCCATGGTCGGGATCAAGCAGCTTGTGGTCCTGGTCAACAAGATGGACCTTGTTCAATACAACCGGGAAGTGTTCGAGAGAACCGCCGAGGAATACACCACGTTCCTCGAGAACCTCGGGGTCCACCCGCTTCGGTTCATCCCGGTGGCCGCGCGCGAGGGTGACAATATCGCCACTCGCTCTCGGAACATGGATTGGTATGACGGGCCCACGGTTCTGGAACAGATCGACTCCTTCGAGAAGGCCGAGGAGGACTTCGAGCTTTCCTTCCGGATGCCGGTCCAGGACATCTACAAGTTCACCGCCGAAAACGATGACCGCAGAATTGTCGCGGGAACCGTCGAATCGGGACGCGTTCGAGTGGGGGATGAGGTCGTGTTCCACCCATCGGGGAAGCGCTCGACGATCAGGACCATTGAAGGTTTCATGATCGAGCCGCGCGATGAGGTCCGTCCCGGCGAGGCCACCGGCTTCACTCTCTCCACCGAAATCTACATCAAAGCCGGCGAACTCATGTGCAAGGCCGGGGATCCGCCTCCGCACGTGGGGCGGCGACTGCGGGCCAACCTGTTCTGGATGGGGCGCGCCCCCATGATCAAGGGCAAGCAGTACATTCTGCGGATCGGGGCCATGAAGGTCGGCGCGGTCTTGGCGGAGATCCAACGAGTCCTGGATGCCTCCGAGTTGCGCACGGAGGAGCACAAGCAGCAGATCGACCGGCATGATGTGGGCGAGGTGGTCCTCGAGACTCTCCGTCCCGTCGCCTTCGACCGACGCAACGACAACGAGCCGACCGGGCGCTTTGTGATCGTCGATGACTACGAAATCGCGGGCGCGGGGATTGTGCTGGAACCCGCCACCGACCGGAACTCGGTCATCGACAACGAGATTCGCGAGCGCGAGTATTCCTGGGAAAAGGGGGATGTGGCCCCCATCGAACGCGAGCGGCGCTTCAGTCACGCCGGCAAGTTCATCCTCTTCAACGGCTCCCCGGGGAGCGGTAAGCGGGCCCTTGCAAAGCAGGTTGAAAGGGTCCTGTTCGAGCGAGGCTGTAACACCTACTACTTTGGGATCGCCAACCACTTCGAGGACCTTGATTCGGAGGGCGGGGCGGGGGCGCTCACCCATGACCAACATATCGACATGCTCGGGAAACTCACCCGGATTCTCACCGACGCCGGGCTCTTGATCATCACCACCATCGCCAACATCGATGACTTTGACCTCGAAAAACTCCGGAAGCTGAACCACCCCAACGAGGTTTTCCTTGTGAATATCGGGGAAACAGGCCTCAGCAAGGTGTGGGCGGATGTTCAACTCGACCCGCAGCCGGACATCCCTTCCGCGGTCAGGCGGGTCGTGGAGGCGCTGACCAGCCAGCATGTCCTGGTGGACTACTCGATCTAGACCACCCCTTTTGCGGGCCGGAGGGCTATGATTTAATGCAGGTATAGGGGATTTCCACATGAGGAGGGGTCGAGTGTTCGGAAAAGCCGCCACCATAACCTGCTGTTTACTGGCCCTTGTCGCCCCGGCCTTCGGGGATGTGCTTTATTTCGGGGGGGACCGTCGCCTGGATGGACACGTTGTCCGCAGAGGCCGCGACGCCACCAATCTCAAGCTTCTGACCGGAAGCACGCTCACGGTTGAAAACCAGGACATCCGAGGCACCAAGGCCGAGCCGTTCGTGGCCTACGTGGTCAAGCGCGGGGACTATTTCCTGGAGGAGCGCAAAGAGCCTGGTCGCGCCTTGGAGATTTACCAAGAGGCGCTGAGGCTTAAGCCCGGCGATCCGGACATCCAAGCCCGCATTGACCTCGTGCTCCTTTCGGAGCGGATCACCCGCTGCCAGGAGGGAATCGATTCCGCCCGGCAACTCGCCCGCGATGGCGACCTGGGAGAGTCGGTTCGCGTGTATGAAGAACTCCTTCCCACAGCGCCCAAGGAGGAGCTCAAGCGCACGATCACCCGCGAGCTCGCCGAGACCTACGCGCAACTCGCCTTCAAATATTACGACCACTCCTACTTTGTGGGGGCCGAGGAGATGCTCCGTAAGGCTGAGCAGTTCAACCCCAACAGCCCGACCCTGCACTTCGTCCTGGGGCGCATCCACCATGTGAACCGAGATTGGGAGGCCGCCGACCGCTCCTATGCCGCCGCCGAGGCCCTCGATCCGAACATCCCCAAGCTCAGCATCTATCGCGCGGAGGTCCGTCGCCAGCTGCAGTACGAGAGCCGACCGATCGGCAGCCAATAGATTGGCTCGCCGACGCGCCGGAGGGAACCCATGAACTTTGGTCGTTTGATCACCGGCGCCATCATCCTCTTTGTGCTGTATGCCCTTTTCAGGGGCTTCTTCAAGGATGTGAAGGAAAACACCCCGCCACCGATCAAGTACGACATCCGCTTCGATGCCCGGATAATCCCCGAACCCAGCGGGCAGCCGGGGCCGAGCAGTCCGGGAATGACTGTTTTGAACACCAACAACTTCGACTGGCCGCAACCCACGTTTTCGATCAACGCCGCATACCGCTACAACTACCCGGGCGTGGTGAAGGGCGGGGAGACCCTCACCCTCGACTTCAAAAGTTTCAAGAACGACAAGGGCGAGGTGTTTCCCGGACAACCGATGTTTCGGGACTTCGATGTCCGCACCGCCACCATGGCATCCAGCGGGAAACGATGAAATCCCAAGCAGTTCTGGGATTGCTCCTGCTCGCCGCCACTCTTGCCGCATATTCGCCGGCACTCACCAACGGGTTCATCTGGGATGACGACCACCACCTGACCGAAAACCCCTTGGTCACAGGCCCGGACGGTCTCCGGAAGATCTGGACCAGTCCCGAAGCCTTTTACTACCCGCTGGTTCTCACCACCTTCTGGGGGATGAATCAGATTTGGGGGTTGGCGCCATATCCATACCACCTGACCAACATCCTCCTGCATGCCGCGAATGCGCTGCTTCTCTGGGGGCTGCTCGCCCGCTTCGGTCTTCGGGGGGGATTCCTTGCGGCGCTGATCTTCGCCTTGCACCCAGTGCAGGTGGAATCGGTGGCCTGGGTCACCGAACTCAAGAACACCCTATCCGGTCTGTTTTATCTCCTCGCCTTGCACGCCTTTCTTTCGTTTCAACGCTCCAAGGGCAATCACCCAGGGGATGAAGGGATCGATGGACGGAATGAAACGGCGTGGTACGGGGTGGCCTTGGTCCTATCCACTCTGGCGCTCCTGAGCAAGCCCTCGACCGTGATGCTTCCCGTCATCCTCCTCGCGTATCTCCTTTGGAGCGAAGGCCGAATCTCCTTGCGACCCTTCCTTCAGACCGCGCCGTTCTTTCTCCTCTCCCTCGCGGCCTCGCTGTGGACTATCTGGGAGCAAAAACACCACTCCATGGCCCAAGGCGCGCCTTGGGACGAGACCTTCCTGGAGCGCCTCCTCAACGCGCCCAGGATAGTCCTTTTCTACCTGGGGAAACTCCTCTGGCCGCATCCCCTCAGTTTCATTTATCCCAAATGGACAGTTGATCCGGGTGTTTGGTCGTCTTACCTCGCGCCGTTTGCTTGCCTTGTTCTTGTGGGCATCCTGATGCGGTGGAGGCGCTCCTGGGGGGGGCCGTGTCTCATCGCCTTGGGTTACTTCGCGGTCACCCTCTTTCCGGTCCTTGGTTTTTTCAACATTTACTTCACCGTGTACTCGTATGTGGCCGACCATTTTCAATACTTGGCCTGCATCGGGCCAATGGCCCTGCTTGCCCATGGGTGCGCCAGGTTTTGGCCCGGGAGCGGCCTTGGGAGGTTCGTCGGTCCGGTGGGGGTTGGGATTCTGGCCCTGGTCCTGGGCGCCAAGACTTGGAGCCAGTGCCCCATCTATCGTAACGAGGAGACCCTCTGGCTCGATGTCATCGCCAAGAACCCAAGCGCCTCAATGGCTTACAACAACCTTGGGATCTGGCTGAGCAAACAGGGGCGGCCGCGGGAGGCGATTCCGAACTTCGAGCGCGCGCTGGAACTTACGCCGGAGGATCCTGAATACCATTACAATCTGGCGCTCGCGTTGGGTCGCCAGGCCGAGGTGGCGCGCTCAGTCGAACACTTTGAGAAAGCCATCGCCGCAAGACCCGGCGAGGCGCGCTTCCACAACAGCTACGCCAGCTTGCTTGCCGCGGTGGGGCGCATCGAGGAAGCGGTCGGGCAATATGAACGGTCGTTGGAGGTTGCGCCGCTGGCCCCGGATGCCGCGACCAACCGTGAGGCGCTCGCCGATCTCCTGGTCCGCGCGGGACGCGCCAAGGAAGCTTTGGTTCAACTCCGTGAAGCCGGGAAGATTAAACCCGGGGACCCCGCGCTTCACTCCCGCATCGCTCAACTCGAATCCGCGCTCGGTTTGGCTTCTACCCCTTCCCCTTAACCCCCTTCTGGGGACACACCCGCTCCAGACCGCAGATCGAGCACAGCGGCTTTCGGGCGGCGCATACTTGTCTGCCGTGCTCGATCATCCGGTGGCAGAAATTCACCTGCTCCTCGGCGGGGATGAGCGCCGTCAAATCCATTTCGATCTTCTCCGGCGTGGTGTTCCGAGTGAGTGCAAGACGCTGGGAGAGGCGCTGAACATGGGTGTCCACCACAATCCCAGGGATTCCGAAACAGTTTCCGAGAATCACATTGGCGGTCTTGCGTCCCACACCCGCGAGCCGGGTGAGCTCCTCCATTCCGGCGGGGACACTCCCCCGGTGTCCCTCAACCAAGGCGCGGCAGCAAGCCTGGATGTTCTTGGCTTTGTTGCGGAAAAACCCCGTGGGGCGGATGTCCTCCTCGATCTCCTCCAGGCTTGCCTCCGCGAGGCTCCCCGGATCGGGGTATTTCTTGAATAGGGTCCGGGTGACTTCGTTCACCCGCGCGTCCGTGCATTGGGCGGAAAGGATCGTGGCGATCAGCAATTGAAAGGGATTTCGGTGGCGGAGCGCGCACTTCGCGTCGGGATACAGATCCGCGAGGAGGCGGACAATCTCGAGCGCCCGCTGCTTTTCGGCCTTCGCCATCGGCGGCGATCCCCTATTCGACGTCCCTGGCGCAGCGGAAACCGATCACCAGGCCGCTGATTCGAGTCTTGGGATCGCAATAGTACCGGCAGCAGGTTCGCAGGCGCGCCATCTCGTTGAAGTCGGCCCCACCGCGAATGACCTTGCACTTCTCGCCGTAGGCCTCACTGGGGATCGTGTTTCCGGGATAGGGCTGGTACCAATCCTCCACCCATTCCCACACATTCGCGGCCATTTGGAGAGCCCCGTAGGGGCTGGCCCCCTGCGGAAAATCATCCGCCGGGCCCGCCCCATAATTGGGAATCATCCCCGGAAGCCAGCGGTTGCCCCATGGGAAGATGCGCCCATCATTTCCACGCGCGGCCTTCTCCCATTCGGCTTCGGTGGGAAGGCGCTTGCCGACTGATTTCGCGTACTCCCGCGCCTCCTCCCAGGTCACACCCGAAACCGAGTGGTGATCCTCTCCCTCCGGGTAGGAATGGCTCGGCTTGAACTTCTTGAACTGGGCGTTGGTCACTTCGCAACGGTCGATATAGAAGGCGGGGAGTTGGATGCGCCGCTCCGGGCGCTCGTCATCCTCGCCGGTCGCGGAACCCATGATGAACTCCCCCGCCGGAACCAGGACCATTTCCGGTTGGGTCGGCTTGATCGGAGCGAGCTCGTCGTCCCGGACCGTTCCATCCGCGATGGCCTTAACGAGCGGGGGGTCCTCCGCCGGGAGATAGCCGTAGTAGCGGCCCATCCAGTAGGTTTTTGGAAAATTCTCCCCACACTCCTGCCAGACCCCCTTGACCACAACCGGGCCGCCCTCCTCGCGGAGCTCCTCCTCCCGAAACTCCTTCCAGGCGCGGCGCATGTTCACCAGACCGTGGAGCGTGGCCGGCTCGGCGGGAGTCCTGTCCTTCACACACGCCTTCCAAATGAAATCGTAGTAGGGAAACCGGGTCGGGCGGGCAAGATCGGTCCGATGAAACCGCTCCAACGCGGCGCGATAGAACCCCAGCAGCCACGGATCGGTTTCATATTCGAAGAGGTGAAACAGTCCGAGCATCCCCAGGTCATGATCCCAGGGAACCGGCGGGTCGCAATTGTTGGTCGAGTCCGCGATGATCGAGTCCTCGTGGTAACCGTGCTCGCGGATCAGCCGCCAGTACGCTTTCTCAAACTTTGGGTCCTCGGTGATGTGCGAGGCGATCTTGAGGGCCGCGAGGCATAGCAGGGAATTGAGCGGTTGATGCGGCAGGTCTGGGCAGTAGTTCCCCCACAGAGTCATCTTGCCGTCCGCGTCCACGATCTGAAAGTTGTGGTCCACGAAGCGGGTCACGACTCGGTCCACGAGCGCGCTTACACGGACCTTTTCAGTGGCGTCCGCAATCAAGTCGTAATACAGGGCGTTGCCGTACAGAAAGCGGGTTAAGGAATCCGAGCTTGGGTCTCCCACCCAGCGCGTGTTCTCGAATCGGGGCGACCAGCGCCACTCGGCGGGAAAGAAGAACCACTGTTCGTGACGCTGGGGTTTGTCGGTGAGGTTGAAGGAGCGCGCGATGCAGCCATCCACGCCCGTGACCCGCTCCAGCTTCTCCATCGTGTGCGCGGTCCGGATGGCGCGCTCCAAAGCCACTGGGTCTCCGGTTGCCTTGTAACGGTAGCAATACAGGGCCATCAGCGGCCCGATCCGGTTGGTTCCATCCTCCTGGTGCGCGGTGGAGTTGTCCGCGTTGCCTTCCGGTGGGAGCAGGACCCTCGGCATGGGGATGCCGTGACTGATGTTCCCGGTCTCGATGCCCTCCTCGATCAAGCGCGCGCGTTTCTCCAGCGGCAAGACTTCGTGATAGGGATAATCGTCGGCGCCTCCCGTGGGCTTGCGAACCAGGGTCTTTTCCTGAGCAATTGCGGGAGGGGCAAGAGCGACAACGGCGAGGGTGAGGCTGAGGAGGATGCGCTTTCTCATGGTGCGGAGAGGGTAGAGCATCGTTTCGGGGGGTCAAGGCGGTATTCACCGGCGCCTGGGGATTCTTTCATGGGCGGGGGAAACCGCGGGAGCGTGGGTGATGGAAGACCAATAGAACCGCCATCCGAATCGACTCCAAAAGGGACCTCCTCTCCTGCGAGGGGGTCGGCTTTGATGCGTGGATGGCCTATAAGTCTACCCCAAGGGAATCCATCCAGTCGGGGATCCCGAAGGGAGAGTCGCATGAACTATTTGTCTCTCGGACTGTCTGTGTCGGCTGTTCTCCTCCTTTCCACAATGACACCTGTTCAGGGCGAGGATCCGCGGGAGCGCGGCGCTTTGGCCGGGGAACGGTATCGCGTGATCGTTTCAACAGACATCGGCGGCTCCGACAACGATGACTTCCAATCGATGGTCCACTTCCTTCTGTATGCCGATCTGTTTGACATCGAGGGGCTTCTTTCCTCACCTCCCGGCGCCGGGCGCGCGGGGCACATCCACGAGGTCATCGACGCCTACGCGATAGACCATCCGAAGCTGATCCGTCACTCGGAGAACTTCCCCCACCCGGACAGACTTCGGGCGTTGGTGAAGCAAGGGGCCGTCGAGCCCGCGCCGGAGCAGGGCTTCTCCGAACCCACGGAGGGGTCCCGCTGGATTGTGGAGAGAGCGCGAGCGGATGATCCTCGACCGCTGTATGCGCTCGTGTGGGGCAGCATTACGGATGTGGCCCAGGCGGTCCACGATGCTCCTGACATAAAGGCCAAGCTGAGAGTCCATTTCATCAGCTCCTGGAATCGGGCCATGGACCGCGCTTCGCGCGATTACCTCCACGGGTGCCACTCGGACCTGTGGTGGATCGAATCGGACACCACCTTCCGCGGGATGTATGTGGGCGGGAACCAGGAGGGTGACCTGGGGAACAAGACCTTTCTCGATGAGCATGTCCGAGGGCATGGCGCGCTCGGCGATCTACTTGTGGAGAAGCTCCCCGCGATCAAGATGGGCGACACCCCATCCGTTCTCTATCTCCTCGCCGGCGATCCGGACAACCCCGAGAGCGACCACTGGGGGGGCCGATTTGTTCCCAGCGGACATGGCCCGCGTTACTGGACCGACAGTCAGGATCCGGCGTTGAGGGAAGGGAAGTACCCCGGCGCAAAGACGGTCAACCGATGGCGCGAGGCATACCTCCGCGACTGGCGGACCCGGATGGATTGGCTTGCCCCGGAGAACTCGCGCTAGCAATGTGCGAGTCGGCCCCCGCTTGAAAGGCGCACCCGCTTGGGGGACTATCGCCCGTCGCACTTTGGAATCAGTGGGCCGACTGGCCCCATGACCCATCGCCGGGGGCGGTATCCGCTATGGTTCTCACGCCGATTGATTGGGCGAGCATTGTTGTCTTCTTCGTGGTCTCTCTGCTGGTTGGGCTTTCGGTCGCCCGGAAGTCAGGAATCGATTCGGTCGAATATTTCGCGGCGGGGCGGAAGATGCCCTGGTGGTTGCTCGGCACCTCGATGGTGGCCACCACCTTCTCGACCGACACCCCGAACCTGGTCACCAGCATTGTCCGGAACGAAGGGGTCGCGGGAAACTGGGCCTGGTGGGCCTTCCTGCTCACCGGAATGCTGACAGTCTTCGTGTACGCCGCCCTGTGGCAGCGCTCCGGGGTCCTCACCGACATCGAGTTTTATGAGCTTCGCTATAGCGGCAAGGCCGCCGCGTTCCTCCGCGGCTTTCGCGCGATCTATCTGGGGGTGATCTTTAATGTTCTGATCATGGCCTCGGTGACCCTCGCCGCGATCAAGATCGGAGCGGTGATGCTCAATCTCACCCCGATTCAGACCATTCTCATCGCCGGAGTGGTGACCGCCGTCTACAGCTCGCTCGGGGGCCTTCGGGGGGTCCTGATCACGGATTTCTTCCAGTTCATTCTGGCCATGATCGGCTCGGTCGGGGCCGCTTATGTGGCGCTCAATCACCCCTCGGTGGGGGGTCTTTCGGGCCTCCTCTCCCACGAGTCGGTTCGCGACCGCCTGAACCTGTTTCCGGATTTCAGCAACACGGATCAGGCTCTTGCCGTGTTCATCATCCCGATCGCCGTGCAATGGTGGAGCGTCTGGTATCCCGGCTCGGAGCCGGGAGGAGGGGCCTTCATCGCTCAACGGATGCTCGCGGCCAAGGATCACCGCAACGCCATCGGCGCGACCTTCCTGTTCAACGCCGCCCACTATGCGCTACGCCCCTGGCCCTGGATCCTGGTTGCGCTCTGCTCCATCGTGGTCTTCCCCGATCTGGATTCCCTGAGGGCCGCTTTCCCAAACGCGGCGAATGTCGTGGACCATGACATGGGCTACTCCGCGATGCTCACCTTCCTGCCCCCCGGTTTGATGGGCTTGGTGGTGGCCTCTCTCATCGCGGCTTACATGTCCACGATCTCCACTCTGCTGAATCTCGGCTCCTCGTATGTAACCCATGATTTCTACCAGCGCTTCATCCACCCCGAGAGCACGGAAAAGCATCTCGTTCAGGTCGGCAGAATCACCACCGTGCTGCTCATGGCGGCCTCGGGGTTCATCGCGCTTTTCTTGGTGGACGCCTACAAGACCTTTCAGATTATCCTCCAGGTGGGAGCGGGCACGGGACTGCTCTTCATTCTGCGCTGGTTCTGGTGGCGGATAAACGCCGTGAGCGAAATCGCGGCGATGCTGATCTCGTTCGCGATTGCCTATTACTTTGCCCAGATTAACCCCGAGAGCGGCCTACGCCCGTGGGAGCAGCTCTTGGTGGGGGTTGCCGTTTCCACCGTGGGATGGGTCTTGGTGGCGTTCATCTCCCCAGCCACGGATGAGGCGAAACTGATCAGCTTCTACCGCAAGGTCACCCCCGGAGGGCCAGGCTGGAGGCGGATTCGCGCAAAGGTTGAGCTGGAGGGGCCGGCTGGGGATGATCCGGCAACCGCCTGGAAGGTTCCCCAGGGGATCCTCTGCATGGTTCTCGGCTGCGCGGGGGTCTACAGCGCCCTGTTCGCCACCGGGTACTGGATTTATGGAATGGTCCCGCTTGCAACGGGCATGACCCTCATCGCGGTGGCCTCGAGCTTCGCGCTGTTTAAGGCGTGGAACGCGCTGCTCGAGTAGAGTGGTGGCATGGACGGCTCGTCCATGAAAGAAGCGATTCGGTGATTTAACGGATGGAGGATGGAGCCATGAAGTTGCGCGCGGGCTTGATCGGAAGCTTGATTCTCTTGCTGGGACTAACCTTGGCTAGCGCCGCCGAAAGGGGCCCGAAAGGCGGTTTCGACTTCCGTCACCCACGACCCGCCGGGAATGTGGAGCCGGGCGCCCATGGCGACAAACGCGTCGATTTCAGCCGCCCCCAGGAACAGGCCGGAATGGTCTATGACACGGTCCTCCATTTCCCCGGAAGCGAGGTCCCCGCCTTCGAGGTCCGGACCGTGGAAGTCAACGGCCAGGCTCGTTCGCAATTCCTGGTCTCCAACGGGAGTGTCTATAACCTGAATCGGCGTGCGCACGGCTCCGAGGACCTCGCTCTCTCGGTGAACTCTGGCTGGAAACCGGGAGAGAAATACGAGTTTCGGGTGGCGGGGGAGACCCCCTCCGGTGATTCCGTGCTCCTTGTTGCCCAAGCGGATTCGCCCGCCAAGACCGGCCCTGGGGTCTCGCTCTCGTTTGGAAAGCCGCTGGTGGAGTTTCCCTACCATCATGCGATTGTGAATGTGGCCGGGGAGGATGTGGAAGCGGGCACGGTGACCCTTGTCGAGGTGGATGGAGTCCGCAACCGGGATATCCGGGTCTTCAATCTGGGCCCCACCGACAAGCTCCTCGAGCATGGGGCGCTTTCCACCGAATTTGAGAGTTACTCGCGGCGCTCGATTGGCGGGGGCAAGGACCTGCGGGTGTATGTCCCCTGCAATTGGACCAACGGCGGGAAGCACCGGGTCGCGGTGACCCTCACCACCGATTCGGGCGCCACGAAGGTCTTTGAATCCGATTCGGGCGCCCCGGGATCCGGCGGTTACTGGAACGCGGAATGGCCGAAGTCTGTCTCGATCACCCTGCGCGAAACCGCCGGGGTGATTCGACAGGGGGAGCCGGTTCACCTGATGCTCGGCCTATTCGCGGATGATGTGGCCAACCCCACCGATGAAATCCGGGTGGTGACCTACGACCACCGCTCCCCCAAGGCAGGGGCCGATGGCTATGTCGTCGCGCCTCACCAGATTCTCTCCACCACGCTCTGGCGCGACGAAAAGGTCCTCGCCATCGAGGAGAAAGACTCCCACACCGGCGAGAAGGTCCATCGCTATGACCCCACGGTCACCGTGGAGCTGGTTTTCCTCGCGGATGTCCTCCCGTATGAAGAGAAGATCTATCAGGTACTGTATGGGAACCCGAATGCCAAACGGGAGACCTTAGAGACCGACCTCAAGGTCTCCCCGACCAAGGGGCTGGGCGAGGTGATCGAGACCGCGAACTATCGGATCGGGACTTCCACCAACAGCGGGGCGATTGAGGGGGTCACCATCCTGGGCAAGGGCGATCCGGTCCTTCTGGAGCACAAACTCGAAACCAACGGCGCGGTCCACTGGAATCCGGACTGCTACTCCCCCCCGACCCCTTGGGTGCATGTGAGCGATTGGGAAGGGGCCGACAAGCGGGCTGTTTCTGGGCCAATCCTCCACCGTAACCGAGTGCATGCCCTGCTCCCCCACATGAACAATGTCTCCGCGCATGTGTCGTACTCATTCTACGCCGGGCAGCCGTATATCCTCATGTCCTCCCTGATGAAGGTCCATGAAAACATTTTTGTGCAGGCTTCCCGCAATTCCGAGATTGTTTTCAATCACGCCGTGCTCAACGAGTTTGTGTGGCATGATCCGTCCGGCGTGGTGAAGAGCCTGCCCATCGAGAGCGCGCGGAAGCACCCCACCCACGGGCTTGAAATCCCTCCCGACACCCCCTGGATGGCGTTCATCAACCGTGAACGGAAGGTCGGGTTCGCCTCGATCCAGTTGGAATATCTCAACACCAACGAATTCGGGGACATCGCCAGCGAGGCCCAGCCCTACATTTATGTTCAAAACGGGCCGTGGATTTACTGGTCGCGGGGTCTTGTCTATCCGTTCGGCGGGTTGAACTTCACGCGCATGATGCCGGTGCGGGCGGGCAGCCTCTACTATGAGAGGAACGCCTGGGTTCCGTTCCGCTTCGCGGAGGAAAACGATCCCTTCGCCGAGATCGTGACCTTGCGCAAGGAGCTCACCGAGCCGCTTCTCGTTCACGAGTGGATGGGAACGGACGCGCGCACTCCGGAAACCTGGGTGATGCCGATCCTCACCATGCCCTTCGATGAGGGGGTCTCCGGCGCGGTCAGCGGGCACAAGGAGCCGAAGAAATAGGGATCTCAGGCGAAGTGCACAAACCCTTTTGAGCGAATCCGCTTCTGCTTCCCGTGGAGGTGGGTTTCGACACCCTTCGCGGAGGATGTGACCTTGCCGATTCGGGTGAGTGGGACCCCATCGAGGTCGATCCTGTCGGCCGACTGGCTATCTCCGGCTTCGACCACCAAGAGCTCAAAGTCCTCCCCGCCGAGGAAGGCATATTCATGGGGCTTAAGGTCAAGCTCCTTGGCCTGCTCGATCACGAATGGGTCAATCGGCAATCGGTCCAGGTGAATCACCGCGCCGAGGCCGGAGCGCCGGAGGACCTTGGTCAAGTCCACCGCAAGCCCATCTGAAAGATCAGTCAAGGCTCGAACCGGAAGCGCCTTCCGCAGGGCGGGGAGCAGCGGCCAGCGCGCGCGTGGATTCCACAGCGGGTGGTCGAGATTGGGAAATCCACGTGGTCTTGCCGATTTGAGCTCCACCAGCGCTTGGCAGCGCCCGAGCGCCGCGCTTACCCAGAGCGCATCCCCGGGAGAGGCCCCTGTCTGAAGGAGGACCTCCTCTCGTTTAACCTCGCCGACGACCATGACATCGAGCATGACACGCGGGCTTCGGACCGTGTCGCCTCCCAGCGGGATCAGACCGAACTCGGTGGACACCTCGACCAACCCATCCGTGAAGGCCTCCAAGTGATCGATGCGGACCCGCGAGGGGATTCCGATGCTGACCAGGAACCCAACCGGGCGCCCCCCCATGGCGGTGACATCGCTCGCGGCGGCAAGCACCGCGCGGCGCGCCAGCCCGCTCCAACCCAGCCAGGAGCGCCTGAAGTGCGTTCCCTCGATGAAGGCGTCCGAGGTCAACACCAGCGATTTCCCTTGGGGTGGCGCCAGCACGGCGGCGTCATCGCCGATCGGCACTTGGAGACAATCTCTCGGAGCCCCTGAAAGCCGCTCGGCCAGATGTTCCAGCCAGCCGCGCTCGCCGATGTCCGCAAGAACCCGCTTTCTCTGCATGCGCCCAGTATGAAAACCCGGAGGGGGAGCGGCAAGAGGCCAGTTCCATGGGATAATCCCCACGGTGGCTCCAACGCCAACGGAGGTGCGGATGATGGGATCGAAACTGCGCGCGGTGATGGTCGGCTGTGGTGGGATGAGCCGGGAATGGCTGAAGTTCCTTCAGCCGATGGAGGATGTCGAAATTGTCGGCCTGGTGGACATTGTCGAGGCCAGCGCGCGCGCGCGCGCCGAGGAGTCGGGGCTTGAGGGAGTCTTTGTCGGTTCGAACCTCTCCAAGGCGCTCGATTCCACCAAGCCTGATGTCGTTTTCGACATCACGGTCCCCGAGGCCCACGCCGATGTGACAATCACCGCGCTCGAACACGGCTGCCATGTCCTTGGCGAGAAACCGATGGCGGACAGCCTTGAAAACGCCCGACGGATGATCGAAGCCGCTAGGCGCGCGGGGAGAATCTACGCGGTGACCCAGAATCGCCGCTATGATTCACGCATCCGTCGCCTGCGCGCTTACCTCCAATCCGGGGAACTTGGCGACATCACCACGGTCAACAACGACTTCTATATCGGCGCGCACTTCGGCGGGTTCCGCGACCGCATGGAGCATGTCCTCTTGCTCGACATGGCGATACACACCTTTGATGCCGCCCGCTTCCTGATGGGGGCCGATCCGCTCGCGGTGTACTGCAAGGATTGGAACCCGCGCGGGTCTTGGTACGACCACGATGCCTCCGCCGTGGCCATCTTCGAGATGAGCAACGGGATCATCTACACCTACCGCGGGAGCTGGTGTTGCGAAGGGCTGAACACCACCTGGGAATCCGATTGGAGGATTCAAACTTCAAAGGGCTGCGCGCGCTGGGATGGGGGCGACCTCCTGGTCATGCAGCGGGTTCTGTCCGCGAACGGATTTCATTCGGAACTGGAGCAGGTTCAGATGCCCGAAACCCTCATCGCGGACAAGGCGGGTGGGCACATTGGGGTTGTCCGGGAGTTTCTCGACTGTGTTCGCGCGGGAGCAACGCCGGAAACGACTTGTGAGGACAACATCTGGAGCCTGGCGATGGTTCTGGCGGCGGTGGAGAGCAGCGAGAGGGGGGAACGAGTTGAGATTTCGGTGTGAGAGATCGCAAACCGCTCAGGGATTCTCCCCCTTGCGCTTTTCCAGGTACGCGAAGAACACCGAGATCAGAATGTACTCAAACCACGCCACGATCAGCGCGGGCAGCCACGACCCGGACTGAACCAGACCCACCAGCATCCGCGCGAGCATCAGGATCGGCGCCCAGAGCAGCAGAACCATCCCGAAGTCTTGCAGCCCGGCCTTGATCCCTTGAGACCGAAGCCGCGATGAGACCACCTCCAGCAAGAAGAAGGTGAGCATCCCCACCGCAAGCAGCACCACCAGCACGGAGTCGACGAGTGTCTCCTCCGTGGTTCGGACCAGCGCCAAACCCACCGAGAGCCCGACCACCAAGAGCCAAACCCCATACAGAAGAAATCGCCACTCCTTGCGCTTCATGAGGCCCCCATTCTAGGCTTGGGGGGCTGGCGCTGGAATCTACCCCAGGCCGCAAACACCGCGAGTGAGTCCCGCTCTAGAATGAAAAGACGCCGTTTCGGGAAAACCGAACTAGAACTTCCGATCCTCACCTTTGGGGCCATGCAGGTTCCGGTTCCGGAGGATGAGGCCGTGGCCGCCGAGACCACCCGGCGCGCCATCCAATCTGGGATCAACCATATCGAGACCGCCCAGGGCTACGGAACCAGCGAGGAGCGCCTGGGACGAATCCTCAAGGACTACCGCCGCGAGGATCTGATCATCACCACCAAGATCGGACCCACCGCCACCCGCGAGGAGATGTGGAAGAGGATCGAGAAATCCCTGAAGCGGCTCCAAATGACCTATGTGGAGAACCTGGACATCCACGGGATCAACACCTGGGAAGCGCTCGATCTGACCATGCGCAAGGGCGGGTGCCTTGCGGCGATCCGCGAGGCCATCGACCAAAAGGTGATCGGCCACATCGGGTTCTCGGGGCATGCCCCCTGCGAGGTGATCCTCGCCACGATTAACACGGGCGAGTTCGAATCGGTCAATCTGCACTACTACACTCTGTTCCAGCGCAACCTCCCGGCGATCAAGCGCGCCGCCGAACTCGACATGGGCATTCTGATCATCTCCCCAAGCGACAAGGGCGGCCTGCTCTATCGTCCCTCGGACACGCTGCGCGAACTCAGCAGGCCGTTCACCGCCATCGAGCTCAACCACCGCTGGCTGCTTGCGCATCCGGAAATCACCACCCTGACCGTGGGGTGCACCTATCCCAACGAATGGGATGACCACTTGGTGGTGGGCGAGCGGGATGGGCCGCTCACCGAGGAGGAGGCCGCGGCGGTGGAACGCTGGATGGCGCAATACAATCTTCTCGGCGACACCTACTGCTCGGTGTGCGGCGACTGCCTCCCCTGTCCGGAGGAAATCAACATCCCTGAGATGCTGCGCCTGCGGAACCTCACCAAGGCGCTGGACATGGTCGAATACGGAAGGTATCGCTACAAGATGTTTGAGAACGCGGGTGACTGGTATCCGGGCAGGCGCGCCACCGCTTGCACCGACTGCGGGGATTGTCTTCCGCGCTGCCCCCTTCACCTTCCGATCCCAACCCTTCTCCGCGAAGCCCACGATCTCCTTTGGGAAGGGAAACAGGGCAGGCGCAGATGGGCGTGAAGGGCGAGATTGTCATTTACACCGATGGGGCCTGCTCCGGGAATCCCGGCCCTGGGGGGTGGGCCGCGATTCTCCGCTGGAACCACCACACCAAGGAGATCTCCGGCTTCGAGGCCCACTCCACCAACAATCGGATGGAGCTCCGCGCCGTGATCGAGGCGCTCAAGTGCCTCAAGAAGAAGTCGATCCCGGTGCGCGTGGTGACCGACTCAAAGTACATCCAGCACGCCTTCACCAAGAAGTGGATAGACAACTGGATTCGCAAGGGGTGGCTGACCGCCTCCAAGGAGCCGGTCAAGAACCGGGAGCTCTGGGAGGAGCTTCTGGCGCTTTCGAAGTCCCACAAGATCGAATGGGCCTGGACTCGCGGTCACGCCGAGGACGAGATGAACAACCGCTGCGATGAACTCGCCCGCGAGCAGATCGAAAGGCATCGTTGACCCTGGGAGCGCGGACCTCCGGTCCGCTCTCCCTCACCATTTCGATGAGCTCCCTTCGGAATCGTCCCATTGACCTTCTGACCACTCCAAGTCGGGTCTATGAAGAGCTCGCCGCCCTGGGGCAGACCCCGAAACAACACCTGGGCCAGAGTTTTCTGCTGGACCGTCAACTGCTGGACTCCTTCGCGCGCGACCTGGGAATTGGGGAAGGGGACAGGGTGGTCGAGATCGGGCCGGGGCTGGGCCACCTGACAAGAGCTCTCCTGGATGCCGGAGCCGAGGTTCTCGCCGTGGAGAAGGACCCGGTGTTGGGCGAGACTCTTTTCGCGCGGTTGGGAAGCCCAGACCGGCTGACTCCACGGACAGGTGACATCCTGGAACTTGGGCGCGAGGACCTGGAGACTTGGTCGCGGGGCGGCGAGGTCGTTCCGTGCGGCAACCTGCCCTACTACTGCTCCAGCCAGATTCTCGCGCGCTTCTTTGAATCCTGGTGGGGCCTTTGGAAGCGAGCCGGGATTCTCTTGCAGGAGGAGGTCGCGGATCGTTTGGTCGCGCGTCCCTCCACCCCGGCCTATGGTCGTCTTTCCATCCTGACGCAACTCTTTGCGACACCGAAAAAGGCGCGCAAGGTCCGCGCGCACCTCTTCGTCCCGCGCCCTGAAGTGATATCCGCCTGGTGCACACTCATCGTCAAATCACCCCCCGAGGGGGTCACGCCCGAGGCGGTCTCCCGCCTTACCGCGATCTGCTTCGGGGAGCGGCGGAAGACGTTGGCGAACAATTTGGCGCGGGTGTGGGGAAGGGAGCCGACTCGCGAAGTTCTCGAGCGGGCCGGCATCTCAGGAGCCAAACGGGCGGAGGAACTTAGACTGGAGGAGTTTGTGCGTCTATCCATCAACGCTCCAACGTACGAGTGAGCGTTCTCACAAACGCCCGGTGGGTGATGCTCTCCTTTTGCGCCGCCCCCCTTCTTGGGTGGGAAGCAGCGGGGTTGTGAGTTGCTGGTAGAGGGCAAACAGATACTCGACCCGCGAGCGCTCGCCGTTAAAGGGAGCGGAGCGATAGCACCGGTCCACCGCGCGGTCGAGACGTTTGTGGGCGTCGCGGAGGGGTTTGGGCATGGTCTCGGGATCATAGAGGTCCGCAAGGGTGTTCCCCTTGAATTGTGCGCGGACATCCAGCACGCGCTGCGCCGCCTTCTCGACATCCGCCACTTGCTTCGGAGTCGGGTCTTGCGGCCAGGGAAAATTGTTGTAGACCAGCTTGGCCGAGTAGCGAAAATCAGACTTGAGTCGTCCACAAACCTGACGAGTCCAAGCCATGTGCATGGCGCTGGTGAGGACCCCGAAATGGTATTGGGTGGCGCCGGGGATTAGGAGAGCCAAGTTGCTGGCAATGGTGTTTCTCCGCATGAAGGCCATCGGGATGATGTCCCGGCGTTCGGAGGACACAGAGGGAATGAAGAGGTAGGGTCGCTCCGGGTGGCTGACAAAGGCGAAGCGTGCCGGTGTTCCCGCCAACTCGCGCGTGGCGGGGCGCTTGCTCGCAAGGCGGAACGCTTTGACCGCCTTAAGGCGCGCCATCACCGCCGGCATTTGTCGGAGCTCCTTTGGCGAAGCATCTTGGAGCCATAGACAGTACCGGGGAATCCCGTTGATGAACTCATCGGATCCGAGATAGGGGCGCACAAACGGAGCCGCTTGGGGGCATTCCTTTAGAAGCGCCTTGCGTTCTTCCTTGCTGAGTATGAGGTGGCCCCCATCAATGGGTTGATTCCCAAAGCGAATCTCCGGAACCTTGCAGAGCGGAGTGGACCGGTTGGTGACTGCCAAGTCCGGACCGGCCACGAGATACGGCCCGATGTTGGTCGCGGCCACCGGGATCGGCTCGCCATTTGCCTTGGAATAGTCATAAATGACCTTATCCGCGCGGTCGAAGGCCCCGAAGCCGATGATGACCACATGTACATGCGCCTTGCCGCGCGCCTCGCTCATCCAACTGAACGTGCGGTGCGCGAAATGGATCTTGATCCCGCGGCGAAACAGCTCCGGCCAGAGGACCCCCACCTGCTCCCCTTGCGTGATGGAGTTGGTCGAGACAAAGGCCGCGCGGATTTCGGTCCCGTGGAGGTACTCGGAGGCCCGCAGGTACCATCCGCTAACATAATCCAGGAGTCCCGCGTTCTTGATCTCCTTGCATACAAGACCCAAGTCGTCGCGTTGCGCCTCGGTCTGGAACTTGCCTCCCACAAACGGCGGGTTCCCCATCACATAGCTGCACATCGCGGCGGGAAGCACTTCGTTCCAATCGATCCGGAGGGCGTTGCCGATCACAATCTTCGCGCTCTTCTTGAGCGGCAGACGAAGCACCGGCGAGCCAAAGACCTCCCCCACACGCTCGTTCATCTGGTGGTCGATCAGCCACATCGCCACCTCGGCGATCCGCGCGGGCCACTCCTCGATCTCAATCCCGTACATCTGGTCCACATCCACCTTGAGTAGGGTGTCGAGGACCAGACGTTCCTGATGATGGTTGCCGTTGTAGAGCGCCCTGAGGACCTCCAGTTCAAGCAGGCGCAGTTCCCGGTATGCCACCACCAGGAAGTTTCCGCAGCCACAGGCCGGATCGAGGAACCGGAGCGAGGCGAGCCTTTCATGGAAGGCTTTGAGCCTTCGCTCACTACTTCCGCAACGCGCCAATTCGGTCTTGAGGTTGTCCAAGAACAGACTCCGGACCAGCTTCAGAATGTCCCGTTCGCTGGTGTAATGCGCGCCGATCTGGCGACGTTTCCGCCTGCCCTCCTCGGTGGCCATGATCGACTGGAAGAGCGAACCGAAAACCGCCGGACTGATCCGCGCCCAGTTGAAGTCGCAGCACTTGACCAGCGCGGCGCGCATCTCGGCGTTGAACTCGGCGAACCCGAGTTCCTCGTGAAACAACTCGCCGTTGACATAAGGGAGCTCCCGGAGCTCCTCCGGAAGCATCGGCGAACGCTCGATCTCCTCGGTGTCCAGCACGCTGAACAAGCGCGCGAGCAACGGCCCGAGGTCGCTTCCATCCGAGCGCGTGGATTTAACTAAAGTCTTGAAGGAGTCCAGCTCGAAAATGCCGGTGTCATCCGCAAAGAGGCAGAACAGCACTCGGACCAGGAAGCGCTCCAATCTGTGTCCGGAGTACCCGCCGCGCTCAAGCGCGTCATGGAGCTCTCCCAGGATTTCCACCGCGCGGATGTTGACCGGATCCTCAGGGTCCACCGGCTGGACCTGGTAGCCGGACAAGAATCCGAAATGGCGGATGTTCTCGTGGAGTTTGGCTGTGGGGAACGAAGCGATGGGGATGGATGAATCTTCGGATTCGAGGTCGTACAGCACAATTCGGGCAAAATCGGAGACCACGATGTAACGGGGAGCCTCGTCGATTCTCCCCTCGCGCGTGAGCGACTGGACATAGTCGAAGGCCTGAGAAGCGGCCTTGGAGAGGTCCGCGTCCAACGACTTGTGTTCGCCGAGCATCACCCCGCTGTAGAAGACGTCGATGCGGTCGTAAGTTCCCTTGAGGTTCCGAACCTTTTCCTCGAAGCTCGCCACGCTTCGCCTGCGAATGCCGAAGACCCCGAAGAACTCGGTCCAGAAACTCTGCGCCTCCGCGCGCTCGCTGGACACCTCCCGCCACTCCGCCGCGAAGGCCGTGGCGTTCTGACGTATCTCGGAAAGCGTCAGCCTCATGGAATCTCCCCAACAGGTCCCCGAAAACCCGGCATTGAAAGAGGATACCCTCAATCGATCCCGTCAGGAACCTGCCAATCGACTTGAACTGCCCTGGATGGGACCCCGGTGAACCGGCGCATATTGACGCCGTGCGAAGCGAAAAAGTATAATTCTACTCTATTTGTTGGTTCCTGAACCTCGGCAGCGCTCCCGCCCCATCCGGCGTGGTCGGCCCGGTGTCACTTCAGGCAGTCGCGAAATCTCCGGTCCCCTCTCACCGAGCGGGGAACCGAATTCTAGGAGGAATTCATCATGGGTGTGAAGGTAGGGATTAACGGCTTTGGCCGTATCGGGCGTTTGGTGGTGCGTGCCGCGATTGAGCAAGGCGCAGACATCGAGTTCGTGGCGGTCAACGATATCACCAGCACCAAGACTCTGGCTCACCTCTTTAAGTACGACTCCGTGCATGGACGCTTCAAAGGCGAGGTCAAGGCCACCGAGGACTCGATTGTGATCAACGGCAAGGCCACCAAGGTGACCGCGATCCGCAACCCCGCCGAGCTCCCCTGGAAGGACCTCGGCGTGGACATCGCCATCGAATCCACCGGTCTGTTTACTTCCTCGGACAAAGCCAAGGCGCACCTGGATGCCGGGGCCAAGCGGGTGATCATCTCCGCCCCAGCCAAGGGCGAGGTGAAGACCATCGTGATGGGAGTGAACGACAACACCTACGACCCGGCCAAGGACAAAATCCTCAGCAACGCCTCCTGCACCACCAACTGCCTTGCCCCGGTGGCCAAGGTCCTGGATGAGAAGTTCGGAATCGCGCATGGGCTGATGACCACCATCCACGCCTACACCAACGATCAGAGAATTCTCGATCTGCCGCACGAGGATCTGCGTCGCGCCCGCGCCACCATGCTTTCGATGATCCCCACCAAGACCGGCGCGGCCGAAGCGGTGGGCTTGGTGCTTCCGAACCTCAAGGGCAAGCTCACCGGAGGCGCGGTGCGTGTCCCGACCTTCGATGTCTCGCTGGTGGACCTGGTGGCCGAGCTCAAGACCGAGGCGAGCGCCGCCGAGATCAACGCCGCCGTGAATGCCGCCGCCGAGGGCCCGCTGAAGGGGATTCTGGAATACTGCGATGAGCCTCTGGTTTCCATCGACTTCCTCCGTAACCCGGCTTCCTCCATCTTTGATGCCGGGAACACCAAGGTTCTTGAGGACAAGAGCAAGATGGTCAAGGTGTTTTCGTGGTACGACAACGAATGGGGCTTCTCGAACCGAGTCGTGGACCTGATCGACCTGATCGTGAAGAAGGGCGTTTAGGAGGCGAGTGAGCCGGCCCCGCGCTCGACCGGACCATTCCCATGGAAAGGCGGCGGCACTGGGAGAACATCTACACAACCAAACAGCCCGATCAGGTCAGCTGGCACCAGTCGAGTCCTCGGGTGTCCCTCGATCTGATTGGGCGCATGGGTTTGGGTTGTGAGGCACAGGTGATTGATGTCGGGGGCGGCGCCTCCACACTGGTGGATGCGCTCCTCGGGAGAGGGTTTTCGAGGATGACCGTCCTGGACATATCCGCCGCGGCGCTTGACTGCTCGAGGAAGCGGCTGGGTCCCCTTGGCGAAAGAGTGACATGGGTCCAGGGGGACATCACGGACGTCAGCCTGCCGAAGGGTGGGTTTGACCTGTGGCATGATCGCGCGGTGTTCCATTTCCTGACCGATCCCGCGGATCGACGCAAGTATGTCAAAGTGCTGAAGGACTCGGTATGCCCGGGAGGGCATGTTCTCATTTCGACATTTGCGACGGACGGTCCGCTACGATGCAGCGGACTGGAAGTTGTCAGGTACAGCCCGGAATCGCTGTGGAGCGAGTTGGGTTCCGAGGTGGAACTGGTTGAAACCGAATGGGAGGCGCATCAGACCCCATTTGGCACAACCCAGAGTTTTGTCTACTGTCATTTTCGGAGGAAATAGCGGCCCTCCGAAGAAAGCGATGAGAGAGCCCCATTGGGGGGAACAAGAACATGAAAAAGAAAACCATCCGCGATGTCTCGTTCAAAGGCAAACGCGCTCTCGTGCGCGTGGATTTCAATGTTCCGCTCAAGGGCGGCGCGGTTGCGGACGACACCCGCATCCGCGCCGCGCTGCCGACCCTCAACCACATCCTGGAGGATGGAGGCTCGCTTGTCTTGATGTCCCACTTGGGGCGCCCGGATGGGCAGCGGGATCCGGCCGCGAGCCTCCGCCCGGTGGCCGCCGAGCTCTCCAAGCTCATCGGGAGACCGGTTCGGTTCTCCGAGGATTGCGTGGGAGAGGAGACCCGAAAACAGGTGAACGCGCTCAAGCCGGGAGAAATCCTGCTGCTCGAGAATGTCCGCTTTCACAAGGCGGAGACCTCCAAGGACAAGGCGGTCTGCGCCGAGTTCGCCAAACAGTTGTCCGAGTGGGGCGACCTGTTTGTCAATGACGCCTTCGGCTCCGCGCATCGCCCGCACGCCTCGGTCTCGGGGGTGACCGAGTTTCTCCAACCAGCCGTGGCCGGGTTTCTCCTGGAAAAGGAAATCGAGTACCTGGTCAACAAGACCGCAAAGCCCGAGCGGCCCTTTGTCGCGATCCTGGGAGGCGCCAAGGTCTCGGACAAGATCGGCGTGATCCAGAGCCTGCTCAAGCGGGTGGACACCCTCCTGATCGGCGGCGCGATGGCCTACACCCTGCTCAAGAGCAAGGGGATCAAGGTGGGCAGCTCGCGGGTGGAGGATGACAAGCTCGACCTGGCCTCGGAGATCCTGATCGACGCCGAAGAGTCCCGTTCCTGCGAGCTGCTTCTGCCCAAGGACCATGTTGTGGCGGAGAAATGCGAGGCGGGCGCGCCCCACGAGGTGGCCCGGATCGAGATTCCGGATGGCAAGATGGGCCTTGACATCGGGCCGGAAACCACGAAAACCTACTGTGATCGGATTGCTTCGGCGAAAACCGTGCTTTGGAACGGGCCGATGGGGGTGTTCGAGATGCCCCCCTTCGATGCCGGAACGCGGGCCGTGGCGGATGCCATCGCGGCCTCGGACTCCGTCAGCATTATCGGCGGCGGGGACTCGGTGGCCGCCATCCAACAGTTTGAGTTGGCCGATCAGGTGGCCCACATCTCAACCGGAGGCGGCGCCTCCCTGGAACTTCTTGAAGGAAAGGTCCTTCCCGGGCTTTCGTCTCTGACCGACCGGGACTGATGAACCATGCAGATTCTTCTCTCGCTGATCTTCTGGGCGATTTGCATTCTTCTCATCATCGTGGTGCTGGTCCAGCGCGCGCGCGGCGGCGGCCTTGCGGGCGCCTTCGGGATGGGAGGGAGCGACACCTTCCTGGGGGCCATCCAGAACAAAGAGATTGTCCGCTGGACCACTTGGCTCGCCATTGCCTTCATTCTGCTGGCCGTGGTGCGCGACTTTATCCCTCCGGCGCGCAGGGGCGCGGATGTCTCCACGGTGAGTGTGGATGCCCCGCTTGCCCCGCAAGGTGGAACCGCCGAGCAGTCCGGCGGCGCGGCCACTGGGGGAACGAGCCCCGGCGGCGAGGGCGCTGGAGCAAGCGCTCCTTCGATTGAGCGGGATGAAGCCATTCCCTCGGGAGGGGAAGCTCCGCCGGCGGCCCCCAGCTCTTCCGGAGGTGGCCAGTAAGGCCCCACTTCCGGCGTGATTCGCCCGAAGCAGTCCCCCTTGCTTCCATTCCACAGGGAGACCCTTCCCTGTGGAGCCACTCTCCTGCTCAAGGAGAACCACTCCGTTCCACTCGCGGCGGTTGACTTGTGGGTGGCCGCCGGAGCGGCCCTTGAGCGAGAGGACGAGGGTGGGATCTCCCATTTCCTCGAGCACCTGTTTTTCAAGGGCACCCCGACCCGCCCGGTGGGAGTCATGGATCGCCAGGTCAAGGCGCTCGGCGGGTACAACAACGCCGCCACCTCCTACGACTTCACCCACTATTATGTGGTTCTCCCCTCCGAGCATGTGAATCTGGCTCTGGAGATTCTCACCGATGCTCTCCTCAACATGTCGTTGCCGACCGAGGAGATCGAGCGCGAACGGCACGTAATCCTCGAGGAGATCGCGCGCAAGGATGACTCTCCGCTCGGGAAGCTCTATGACGAGTTCCTCAAACTGGCCTTTGCCGGAACCCCCTATGAGCGCCCGATTCTGGGGACCCCCGAGAGTCTCGCCGGGATCGACCGGGACCGATTCGTGGACTATCGGAATCGTTTCTATGGTCCCGGGAACCTCCATGTGGCCGTGGCCGGGGACATTCACCCGAAGAGCGTTTCGGATCGCCTGGCGGAACTGCTTGGGGATCTTTCGCCGTCCGAGCCCTCCAGACCCGAATCGTTGGATGGCGCCGAGGAACTGAAGCGCGCGGAGTTTGAGATCGCCAAGGATGTCCAGCAAACTTACCTCTGTCTTGGGGTCCGCACCCCGGCGGTCCTCGGAACCCCCGAGGAGATCGGTCTTGACCTGATTGCCGCTCTGCTTGGGGAGGGGCGCAGCAGCCGTTTGGTCTATCGCCTGATGGAGCGCGAGGGGCTTTGCTCCAGCGTTTCGGCCTTTGCCTGGACACTGGACCGGATCGGCCTCTTTGGAGTGGAGGCGTGCTACCAAGGCGAGGATGAGCATGAAGTCCTGAGCATCCTGGAGGAGGAGTTTCAACGGGTCCGGACCGAAGCGATCCCCGATGAGGAGATCGAAAAGGCAAAGACCCAGCTGCTGACCGGGCATGCCCTGGGGCTTGAGAAGAATTCCTCCATGGCGGGGGTGCTCGGAAGGAATTCGATGACCGACCGTTTGGAGGAGGTGGTGGCTTACGAGGAGCGAGTGCGGTCTCTATCCGGGGAGGAAGCCCAAGAGATCGTCAACCGTCTTTGCCCCCCGGATGGGTTTGTGACCGGGTATGTTCGTCCGGAGAAGACCCGATGAGCGTGGCCGAGGCCTCCACGCGCTTGGTTTCGGAGACCCGGAACTATCCCCTTCCGCGAGCGGGTTCGCTTCTGTTCCGGGGCGGATGCCCGAACGACATTGTCTCGCTGGTGATCGCCGCGCCGATGGGGTCGCGCGAGGAGCCGCCGGAGAAGGCGGGCCTTTCCACCCTCGCGCTGCGGATGCTCTCGCGGGGCGCCGCGCGCCATTCGGATTACGATTTGGCGGTGGCGCTCGAATCGATTGGGGCCTCAGTGGGGACCGATGTCCAAAAAGACCGCGCGTTTGTCACGGTCCAAACCACGACCCTCCAGTGGGAGCGAACCCTTGATCTCGCGCGCGAGATGCTGGTGGAACCGACCTTCCCGGAACAGGAGTTCGAGGTTGAGAAGGAGATTCTACGGAGCGAAATCCGCGAGGATCTGGATTCCCCATACACCGCCGCGTTTCGCCTCTTCCAGAAGACCATCTTCGCGGGCCGTCCGTACGCGCACTCCGCCCAGGGAACCGAGGAGACCCTCGCCGGCATCCACCTCTCGGAAGCCCGCGACTACTACCGGAGGCGGTTTTCATCCGCCCCGCTTACCTTGGGGCTCGTCGGGAATGTCGATCCCGACCGGGCCCTCGCCGGGCTTTCTCGCTTGGTGGAGGACCTCCCCGATGGAGAGCCGTTTGAGACTCGGAACCCGGGCCCGCCCGCGGATACCGCTAAGGGGGTGGCGGTGCATGAACCGCGCGCGACCGAAGCAGAATGCCTGATCCAAGGTTTTCACGCTCCCGGATTTCGCGATCCGGACTACGCAACCTGGAAGGTCTTGGATTCGATCACCGGTGGATCGATGGACTCCCGCCTCTTCGCCGAGATTCGCGAAAAGCTCGGCTTGGTTTACCAGATCGGGTCGAGCTACCCCGCGCTGGAATGGTCCAGCTTTTTCGCCATCAGCCTGATCTCCACCCGCCAGAACCATGATCGCATTCTGGGACAACTTGAAGTTGAGATCCGGAAACTGCGCGAGGTCCTCCCGGAAGAGGAGGAGCTCGCCCGCGCCAAGACTTATCTTAAGGGGACCTTCTTGATGTCCCAGGAGCGCAATGCCGATCAGGCTCACCTGCTTGCGCGCTACCATTCGCTCGGTTTGGGGATTGATTTCATTGACCGTTACCCCCGCATGCTCGATGCCGTGACCGTCGAGCGAGTGCGTGAAGTGGCCGAGCAGTCGCTTCATTCCCCCGTTATCGCGGTGGTCGGACCCTAAGCGGACCAATCCTCCAAAAATTTCGATTCCCTCCTTTGCCGGACAGCGCTAACATGAGGACATCCGAGGAGGATGCCGAATGTTCACTCGCCTTCCCGCCCAAGGTTGGATTCTCACGCTTTTCATCATCCAGACCTTCCCCGCCGGGGCGGTGGTCGGTCCACCCCAGCCGGTTTCCGTGCTCCCAAACCAACAGTTTGGAGATGCGGCGCTCCGCTCCACGTCCTCCACCGCCGCCAAGCAGGCGAGCGCCGAGACGCTTGCCGCGTGGGAGCGCCTCAAAGCGGCGAAGGGGAACGACCAAGGGTTGGTTGATTTCAGTCCCGCGACCGGGCTACCGCACACCGTCGCCTACCTCAAGGCCGAGGTGGAGGGCAAGAGTTTGGAGGACAAAGCCAGAAACTTTCTCCTTGAAAACAGCGCGCTCTTCCTCAAGGGGAAGGATGCCGGCGACCTTTCCCTGGAAGGTGTTCGGCGGGATTCCTTCGGGTCCTCCCATGTCGATTTCAGCCAGAAATACGACGGGTTGCGTGTATATGGCGCGGGGCTATCGGTTCATTTCGATCCGGAAGAGCGAGTCTCGATGGTGAATGGCGATTACTTGCCCGACTTGCATCCCGCGAACGGATCGCCAAACGAAGTTTTGTTCGCCGAGGAGGCGCTCCGCAAGGCGCTGAGACCTTTCGGGAGACTGGGCAGCGCTTATAAGGCGATTGAGGAGCCGGAACTGTGCCTCTATTCCCGCTCCCCCGCCAAGGACTCCAACCTGCTGGCGTACCGCTTCAGCCTGCTGGCGGGAGGGGTGGAATCGCACCGCCTGCTTTTCGCGGATGCGATCAGCGGCGAGATTCTCGCGTTCTTCCCGACTGGCGCTTACTTGGATGGGACCGCGATGGTTTACGACCCGAATTCCGCCCAATCGGGACTCGTACAGCGGACCCTCACCGACCTTGATGACTCCGGGAAGTTGCGCGGGCCGCTCCTCAATGTGATCGATGAGGAGAATGACAGAGTCGTGTCCGGTCCCCGGACCTTCAACTTTTCCCCCGACACCCCTGGGTTCCGACAGGCCTCGGTGTACTACTACCTCACCGAGACTCGCAAACGCATGCGCGCGCTTGGTTTCAATGACATTGCCGCGGGGGATATCCCCACGGTGGTCGATGCCAGGGACTCTCAAACCGGCGGGGAGTTCAATAACGCCTTCTACAACCACAACCCGCGCGGATTTGTCTTTGGGAATGGGGATGGCTCGGTGTTCGCCAATCTGGCTCAGGATTTTGATGTCGCCTCTCACGAGTTCGGTCACTTTTTCGATTTTTCGCTGACAGTGTCCCAGCCGACTCCGCTGCATTCTCCGCGAAGGGCCTGGGGGGAGGCCTGCGGCGACACGGTTGCGGCGATCATCAACGGTGATCCGAATGTCGGCGAGTCCTCGGTCCCGGGAAAACCCTTCCTGCGCACCATCGACAACGCCAAGCGCTTTCCCAACGACCTGGTGAACGAGGAGCACCTCGATGGGGAGATCTACGGCGGGGCGAATTGGGACTTCATGAAACTGCGCGGCGGGGGAGCGGTGAATCAGGCCGCGCGGGATGAGATGGCGCGGGTGATGATCGCCGGCATTCCCTTCATTCCCATGACAAACGTCCAGTTCAAGGACATCCTGATCGCGTTTGTCCAAGGCGACATGAATCGCGGCGGCGCCAATGTGGCCAACCTTCGGACCGCCTATGGCATGCATGGGATCACCGAAACCAGCACCTTCAAACAGGCGGAGGATCGTCAAACGGAGCGGCTCAACCTCGCCGAGGTCGGGGAGAAGGGGGTGGCGGGGTTTCAGGAGCTGCAGAACGGAGTTCCGGTCGTGGGGAGTCTGGCCAACGGCGCCTTCGCGGACTTCTTCATCCGCATCCCCGCCGGATCCACCAGCCTGACCGTTCAGACCTTCGCTCCGTTCCAACCCCCGCAAGGGGATGTGATCCTGCGCGTGGCCCCTCGGAACTACACCGGGCCCGAGCAGATCTATACGTCGGACCTTTCATTCATTGACGAACAGATTGTGGTGACCAACGCCTCGCCGGTTCCGCTCTCGCAGGATGACGTGTGGCTGATTGAGGTGGCCGATTTCGCTCCGGATTTCCAATTCTCCACGGTCGGCCTGATGGCCACGGTCGCGGGCGCGGGCGGCCAGGTTCAGCAGATCCAGTTCAACCAACTGGTGAACGGAACGATATCGACCACCACGGAGCGCGATGCGTACTTTTTCTCCGGATCAGCGGGGCAGGCGGTGGATATCGCGGTGAACCGCACGGGGGCGATGACTCTCGATCCGCTGGTTCTCCTCGGAAACTCGGTTGGGCAGTTGATTGCCTTTGATGACAACTCCGGGGGGAGCCAGAACGCGCTGATCTCCGGTTTCACGCTCCCCGCCAACGACAATTACCTGATCGTGGTCCAGGCGGCGGTGACCGCCCTCGGGCCGGTGACTCAGGGTGATTACAGTCTCCTCCTCACCCCGGGCACCGCCGCGCCGCCCACACCCACGCCGATTCCCTCGGATGGCGCCACGGTTCTCACCAGCGGGGTCCCGGTCAACGGAACGATCCCGGCTGGAAATCCACAAGCGGGGCAGGGCGCCTCCAGCCCGCATTTCAAAATCACAATCCCGGCGGGGGCTAAGGAGCTCTTCGTGCGCGTGCATGAAACGCCGACCCCAGGCGGCAAACTGGTTGTTCAGGTTCGCAAGGGGCAACCGATCGGACAGACTTTGGATGACTTTGTGGGCCTTGGCGGGCGCCGGAGTCACGTGCTGGTGACCCCCGACAGTCGGGTGCCGCTCTCCCCCTCGGATTTCTTCATCCAGTTCTTTAACCTGGATGGGATTCCGCATGATTTCCAACTGCTGGCGGTAATTGAGGTGGGCGGGGGAGGGAACTCGGAGTTCGATTTGGAGGATGATGGAGTCATCAACGCCAAGGACCTGCTGCTCCTCCTCGGCAACCCCCCGATGGACCCGCAAACCTATTTCACCTTCGCGCGAGTCTGGGGCGCCACAGGGGTCAAGGTGGAGAGTCCTTAATCCGATGTATCGCGGCTCCCTCAGCTCTTCGGGTGTGACGGCGGAAGCGCCTCCAATTTCAGTCGGCCGTAAAGGTCGAGATCGATAAACGCATCCGAATTCCCATCGCTCGACCAGAACAGATACCCCTCCAGATAATTCCCCCGGTCGCTGTCCACAAACTCGAGGTTGAACCCATACGACCGGCCTGGAAGCATGGTCTTGAGGTTGTGTCCCGGAACCTCGCGCATGGGGAAACGCTCCTCGAAGACATACGTGTACGGTCCGGAGCCGCGTATTCCGATCCCCACCAGCCAGTGTTTCTGGTCCGGTTGCGCGCCGGGTCGCGCCCACCCCTCCGGGCCGGTGTCCGTGGTGAAATCGCACCCCTCTCCGGTGCAACTGTAATCGGTGCTCACTCCAAACTGCTCAAATCCCGGCTGATCTCGCAGCGGAGTGTCCCCGGCCTTGTCCACTCGGGCGTTGGCGCTGTCGAAATAGACATGCAGCCCATCCTCTAGAAATGCCGGATTGGTGTTCTTATCCGCCGGGCGTTGTTCCAAGTGGTCATCTCGGATCACCGCCAGCAAATAAATGGAATCCCCATCGTGGGTGAGCGTCACCCGGACATGCCCATCTTCCTTCCCGTCCATCTTCCAGACCACCGTGGTGCCGGGAGACTCCGGAGCCCCTCCCCGACCATCTCCTGGAAAGAACTCAATGGAATGTGCAAGCGCCTGCTCGGTCCAATCCGTGGTGACCCCATCCACCACGATGGGACTGGCGTGCGTGTCGGTGTAAGAGGCGAGGATCTCCGGGACTGCAACCGGCTTGGCCGAGGCAGTTCCCACAATCGAGACTTGGGGGCAGGCGGCAAGCAGAACAAAAAGGCCGGCAAACCGGGCATGAGGGGAGACGATGGCAGCGGGCATGGCCGTCACTCTTCAAGAATCCCTTTCCAGAGTTTTTACGGGGGTCTTCCCGGGACCTGAAGCCCGGATTAATCCCAATTCTACCAAGCCCGACCTGCCCGCAAGAGGGTCAGAAGAGAAAATAATGGGTATTTCACTTGCATATTTCAAGAACTGTGGTATCCTTTAGAATCAAATCCAAAGCCATGACCCGGAACGTGCGCGTTCAGTATTTCGGCATCCTCCGCGAGCAGCGCGGGTGTGGAGAGGAGTCCCGGGAGACCGGGGCGGCCTCGCCCCTCGATCTGTACCGAGAACTCGCCGGGGAGCATGGCTTCAGTCTGGACCCGGAAAACCTGCGCGTAGCGGTCAACGATGAGTTCCGGGATTGGGACTCGATCCTGGCGGAAGGGGACAAGGTGGTTTTCATACCACCCGTGGCGGGCGGATGAATCGGTTCACCCTTAGCGAGAAGCCCCTCTTCGCGGAGACCCTTCTGGCGGAGGCCGCGACCCCTCGCGCCGGGGCTTATGTCACTTTCGAAGGGTGGGTCCGCGACCACAACGAGGGCCGTGAGGTCCTCTCGCTGGAATATGAAGCCTACGAGGCGCTGGCGGTCAAGGAGGGGAACGCCATCCTTTGCGAGGCGCTAGACCGCTTTGAGGTTCTCTCGGCCCAATGCGCGCATCGATTGGGTCGCCTCGAGGTGGGGAATGTGGCGGTGATCGTGGCGGTCACGGCTGAGCACCGGGATGCCGCCTTTGATGCCTGCCGCTATATCATCGATGAGGTCAAGGCTCGCGTTCCGATCTGGAAGAAGGAATACTACACCGACGGGGAATCGGAGTGGGTGAACTGCCCGCGTTGCGCGGCGCATGCCCACCGCCATCACAATCACGCGCATGACCATGCCCATCCGCGAACCGCTCGTTGACCGTTTTGGACGGGTCCACACCTATCTCCGCGTGTCGGTGACCGACCGCTGCAACCTCCGCTGCGTCTACTGCATGCCCTCCGAGGGCTTTGAGCATGTCGAGCGGGATGAGATCCTCACTTACGAGGAAATCCTCCGCGTGGTTCGGCTCATGGCGGAGATTGGAATCCACAAGGTTCGTGTCACCGGAGGGGAACCGCTTGTCCGCAAGGGCCTGGCAAACCTGATCGCCGGAATCGTCGCCACTCCGGGAATTGAGACTGTCGCCATGACCACCAACGCGGTCCTGCTCGCCGAGCAGGCCGAATCTCTCAAACGGGCCGGACTCTCGCACCTCAATATCAGCCTGGACACCCTTCGGGCGGACCGGTTCGAGGCCATCTCACGGCGCGCCAATCTGCGCGAGGCGCTGGCGGGCATCGAGGCCGCGATCCGGTCCGGTTTCGATCCGATCAAGCTCAACATGGTGGTGATGGGCGGGGTCAATGACGATGAACTCCTCGATTTCGTGGAACTGGCTCGTCACCGCCCGATTCAGGTCCGGTTTCTGGAATTTATGCCGTTCAAGTCCAACGGTTGGGATCAAGGGACCCTTGTCTCCTACGCCGAAATGAGACGTCGAATCGAGGAGCAATACGACTTGATCCCGCTCTTCATTCCGGATGGGCCCGCCGATGTCACCAAGGAGTTCGCGATCCCCGGCTTTGAGGGGACCATCGGGTTCATCACCTCGATGACCGAGGATTTCTGCAAGGACTGCAACCGCATCCGACTGCTCGCGGATGGGAGCCTCAAGTCCTGCCTGTTCCACCCGCCGGAGGAGAACCTCCGCGCTGCCCTGCGTCGCGGGACCTCGGATGATGAGGTCGAGGGGCTGATCCGGCGCTGTGTCTCGGCCAAGCTGGAGAAGCACGAGGAGCTCGAGGAGTTGATCCGTCTCGAAAACAATCCGATGATCGCCATCGGCGGCTGACCGATGTTCGATATTTCCCGCAAGCAGAAGAGCCTTCGCGCCGCGACCGCGCAATCGGTCCTGCGCGTTTCCCCCAGCACACTTGAGCGAATCCGCGAAGGGACTGTCCCCAAGGGGGACCCGCTCCCGGTGGCCAAGGTGGCCGCGATCATGGCCGCCAAGGACACCAGCCGGCTCATCCCTTACTGCCATCCGCTCCCCATCGACCATGTGAGCGTGGACTTCGAGCTCTCGGAGCGCGCTATCACTACGACCGTCACGGTCAAGACCCTCTATAAGACCGGGGTCGAGATCGAGGCGCTGACCGCCGCCTCGGTGGCCGCGCTGACTCTCTACGACATGATGAAGATGTTTGATGGGGCGATGGAGATCGAGTCCGTCCGATTGGTCAAGAAGAGTGGTGGGAAGGGGGATTTCCGGGATGCCTTCGCCACCCCGCTCCGCGCGGCGGTGTTGGTCATGTCCGACACGGTCTCGAGCGGAAGGAAACAGGACACAGCGGGTAAGGCGATTTCGGAGCGTCTTGTTGCCGAGGGACTGGTCATGGAGGACTACCGGGTGGTGCCCGATGATCTGGAAAAGATTGTGTCCGCCCTTCGGGAGTATTCTGAGGAGCGCCAACTGGATCTGGTGGTGACCACGGGCGGCACGGGTTTGGGGCCGAGGGATGTGACCCCCGAGGCGATGGATCGGTTGATCGAGCGGGAGCTGCCGGGGGTGGCGGAGGCCGTGCGCGCCTTCGGACGCGAACACACACCGCGCGCGATGCTCTCGCGGGGGCGCGCCGGAACTCGCGGCAAGACTCTGATTGTAAACCTTCCCGGTTCGCGCAAGGCTGTTGAGGAGGGCCTTGATGCCCTGCTCCCCGCATTGCTGCACGCCTTCAAGATGATGGAGGGAGAAGGTCACCCCTAAGAAAGGCATGCTTGCCTGTCCCGAGATTATTTTCCGTCGTCCCTTGACAAGGAGAAAAAGGGGGGTATAGTGTCATCATCAAGTGGTTGATGATTCAAATTTGCACCGAATAGAGAACATCGTTGGAACTCGTTTCCCTCCGCAAGACCAAGAAGACCTTCCAGTTTTTCGCCCTCTCTTGCCGCTGAACTCTCCCAGGTCGTTTCTGAATCCTCGAATCCAATTCCAAACAGAGAAGGAGTACCAGCATGAGCAACGGAACCGTGAAGTGGTTCAACGACGCAAAGGGGTTCGGCTTCATCACCCCAGACAACGGTGGGGAGGACCTGTTTGTCCACCACACTGACATCCAGGGCGCGGGTTTCAAGTCCCTGGCCGAGGGCGCGAAGGTCTCGTTCGAGACGTCGCGCGGGGACAAGGGGCCGAAGGCGGTTAACGTGAGCCGGTCGGACGCCTAAGGCGTACGCCGTAAAGTTGACAAACCCCAGCGCGGGGGGCGGAATCCGCCCCCCGCGCTTTTCGCCGTTGTCCCCCTGTGTGTTCCCGGCTTTCCGGTATCCTGAAATTTTCCATTCCGCTTTCATCAGATCCACGTATAATACCGCATTATGATCGAGATCCTTCACGAAGAACCTTCGTGCCCACCGCGGCCAGATTTGATGGGTCTTTTGAGATCAAAGCGCTCGGAGATCCTACGAATTGCGTCCAAGCATGGCGCGCGTGGGGTTCGTGTCTTTGGTTCAGTGGCGCGTGGGGACGCGCGCGAGGGTAGTGATATCGACCTTCTCGTGGACATGCAACCGGGTCGAAGCCTCTTGGACCATGCCGCCCTTTGGCTTGAGGTTCAGGAACTTCTGGGATGTAATGTCGATGTCGTGAGTGAACGCGGTATCAAGCCTAGAATCCGCGAAAGGGTCATCCGGGAAGCGGTGCCACTGTGAATGACCCTCGAGAGAAACTCAGGGATATTCTTGAGGCGGTCGAGCGAATCGAAAGGTATGTTGCGCGCGGTCGAGAAGAATTCGATAACAGTGAACTCGTGCAGACTTGGATTGTCCATCACCTTCAGATTGTCGGTGAGGCAGCCGCAAGAATCGGCCGCGAGTTCCATGAGACCCATCCGGAAATACCCTGGCCTCAGATTATAGCGATGCGAAATGTCCTGGTTCATGATTACTTCGGTATTGACTCCGAGGAGGTCTGGGTGGCTGCCAAACGAGACCTTCCGCCTCTGAAACGAGGCGTTGAAGCGCTGCTGAGTGCGCTCGAGGGCGAAAATGGATGACGATCCGCACTCCATTTCTAAACTTGAGGAGTGTCCGGCAAGAAAGTCGTGGAGGACAAACCGCATGCTGACAGGCAAGGTCCCCGTCCTACTCCACCCCCACCAGCTTCACCACATAAGCGTGCTTGCATGGCGCGCCATCCACCCCGAGGTCCGGCATCTCCACCTTGATCTTGCCATCCTTTGAGGCGCACTTCAGGTTGCCTTCATGTCCCAAGAGGGAAGCGGCAAGCCCGGCGCCTGCCTTGGGCGCCTCAAGGATGAACTCCTTCCCCGGCCACTTGAGGCAGATCGCATACACCGCCCCATCCTTGGCGGTGTAGCGCACCAAGTCGCCCTCCGCGGACTGCCGCCACTGCTTGGTGCCATAGATCGCCTCGCCGTTCAGCGCCAGCCACTCGCCGATTTCTAGGAGTCGCTGCTGCATGATCACCGGGATGCGGCCATCCGCCGTCGGACCGATGTCGAGCAACAGGTTGCCCCCCTTGGAGACCAGCTCGATCAACAGGTGAATGTGCTCGCGCGCGGGCTTGTATTCGTCAATGGTCTCATTCCGGCTGTACCCGAAGGAAGCGCCCATGCCACGGCACTCCTCCCACTTCTTCTTGTTGAAGGCATCCGCCGGAGCCTCATAGATGTTGCCGTATTCGGTGGTGTAATAGCCGCCATGATGCCCGCGCGTGTCCTTCCCCCAGCGGTCATCCACAACCACATCCTCCTTGCAGGGGGATTCGTTGTAGAGCCACGCCAGGAACTCGGTGCTCCGCCAGACATCGCTGGGGTGATCCCATTCCCCATCCGAGAAGATCAGGGATGGGGAATACTTCACCACAAGGTCCTTAATCTGTGGGAGCATGTGCTCATCGACATAGCGTTTCACATCGCTCTTGTAGATCGGGTTGAACCACTCATACAGCGAGTAATAGAACCCCATTTTGAGTCCTCGGTCCCGCACCGCGGCGGTAAGGTCCCCGCACAGGTCGCGGTGCGGGCCGATATCGACACTGTTCCAGTTCCAGGAATCCGGGCTGGGCCAGAGACAGAAGCCCTCATGGTGCTTCGAGGTGAGGACCACATACTTGGCCCCCGAACGCGCGAAGATATCGGCCCACTGCGCCGGATCAAACAGCTCGGCCTTGAAGAGCGGCGCGAAGTCCTGGTACTTGAACTCTTCTCCGTAGGTCTTCGCATGAAACTTCCAGGTCTCGCCTTCAGGGTTCAGCATGTCATGCCAATACCACTCGGCGTATTTCCCCTTGGGTCCCCAGGAGGGAACCGAGTACACCCCCCAGTGGATGAAAATGCCGAACTTGGCTTCATCAAACCACGCCGGAAGCGGGCGGGAGTCGATGGACTCCCAGTTGGCCTCGTAGGGCGCGGCGACCGATGGAAACGAGACAAACAGGAGCAGAGTGAGAAACGAAATATGCCGAGTCATGGGATGGCCTCCTGGATCTATGGGGTTCGTTGGAAAGCTGCGCTAAAAATGGACCCGCTTCCCCCCTCGACTGCTCTCATAAATCGCGGTGATCAGGCGCACCGATTTGCGCGCTTCAGCCCCGGTTACCACCGGGTCGCGGTTGTTCTTCACCGCCTCGATCATGTCGCGAATGTGGTATTCATGGCCCGCCGTGGAGATCGCCTTGGGGTCCCCATAGCCGCCACCCTTTTCGGCGACCTGCTCGACAACCTCCTCTTCGTCATCGATCACCAGACGCTTTATGCGCGTGTCCTCCAGGAGGATGCTCCCTTTCTCGCCGTGTATCTCAATGCGGGTCTCAAAGCCCGGCTTGGCGCAAGTGGTTGCTTCGATCACCCCCTGTCCGCCTGACTTCCAGCGCACGATCGCGTGGCAGGCATCTTCCACCTCAATCTGGTGATCGAGGGTCGAGGCAAGCCCTTGGACCCACTCCGGCTCCCCCACCAGCCACTGGATGCAATCCACCCAATGGACCCCCTGGTTCATCGTGGCTCCGCCGCCATCCAGCGCCCAAGTCCCGCGCCATGCGGCCGAATTGTAGTAATCCTGTGTCCGGTAATACTTGATGTAGGCATCCGCGATGAGGATCCGCCCAAGCTTCCCCTCGGAAAGGACCTGCTTGGCCTTCTTGGGACCATCGAAGGTCCGGAACTGAAGAATGCCCCCGAGTTTGACTCCAGCCTCGCGACAGGCCGCGGTCATCCGGTCGATCCGCTCCGTGGTGATCTCCATCGGTTTTTCGGAGAGGACATGGGCCCCCGCCTTGGCCGCCTCAAGGGTCGGTTCCAGATGGAATCCGCTCGGAGTGCCGATGGTGACAATCTCCGCGCCGCCCTCCTTGACCAGCTTCTCGATGCTCTCGAAAACCGGAATGCCATGCTGCTCGCCGAACTTCCTGGCGGCCTCCGGAAACTTGTCGGTCACCCCCACGACCTCGGCGCCCTCGACATTCTGGATCGCGCGACGGTGAAAGTCGGCGATCATGCCCACCCCAATCAGCCCGAAACGCATGGTTCGCCTCCGAGAACAACCAGTAGGATAGTGGAAGATTTCAACTGAACGGCGATTATGGAGAGGGGCGAGTGGGATGGCAAGGTTGAAGGGGCGCTCTTGCGATTTCTCCCTTACCTCAATCCCCCCGGACAGTGTATTCTAGGCCCAATGAGGCCAAGAACCCTCGGCTGATTCGATCGTTTTCCTTAAGGAGGAGGTTCCAGTGAGGTTCCGAAGGGCCGCGCTCGCGCTACCGGTCGCCTTGCTTCCGTGTTTGCTCCTGCTCTCCTATCCCGCGGAAGGGGAGCCGCAACCCAGCGACACGCTCAAGGATCCGGTGGCGACCATCCTCCGGAGCCTCGAGGCCCTGCGCGCCGATCCCGCCAACCTCCGCTCGGCCTCCGAGTGGCTTCAGTCCGAGCGCAAACGGGCGGAGATGGACCTTCAGGTGTTGGAGACGGAGCTCAGCCGCCTCCAATCGGAGTTAAATGGCCTCGAAGGCGGAAACACGGCGCGGCGGGAGCGGACCGCCGCCGCCGCGAACGGTGTGGCCATTCCCGTGATGGACCGCCCGGTGGACTTTCAGACCGAGGTCTTTCCGATTCTTCAGAGCTCCTGCTTCGAGTGTCACGGTCCCGAGCGCCAACGGGCTCACCTTCGTTTGGACGGGAAACAGGTGGCCTTCAAGGGGGGGAAATCGGGTCCGCCGATTGTGCCGGGGGATGGAGAAGGGAGCTTGCTCTTCAAGCGAGTGGCCGGGCTTGGCGAAGAGGAGCAGATGCCCCCCACCGAAAAGAAACTCTCCGGCGAGCAGATGGGGCAGATCCGCGCCTGGATCGACCAGGGCGCGCGGTGGCCGGAAGAGGTCGGCGCCCAAATCTCCGCGGATGAGAAGCACTGGGCCTACAAGCCCCCGGTTCGGCCTGATATCCCACAATCCCAGACGGAGCAGTGGGTCCGAAACCCGGTTGATTCCTTTGTTCTTGCGCGCCTGGAGCATGAGGGGCTTTCCCCCTCGCCGGAGGCCCCCAAGGAGACCTTGATCCGCCGCCTCTCTCTCGACCTGATCGGCCTGCCCCCCACGGTCGAGGAGGTGGATGCTTTCCTGTCCGACCCGAGCGTCGATGCTTACGAGCAGCTGGTGGATCGCCTGCTCGCCTCCCCGCATTACGGCGAGCGCTGGGCCAGGGTCTGGCTCGACCTTGCCCGTTACGCCGACACGAACGGCTACGAGAAGGATCTGGTCCGCTCGATGTGGCCCTGGCGAGACTGGGTCATTCAGGCATTCAATCGGAACCTTCCGTTCGACCAATTCACCATCGAGCAGCTCGCGGGCGACCTGCTCCCCAACGCCGCGCGCGAGCAGCTTGTGGCCACAGGGTTCCACCGCAACACCATGCTCAACGATGAAGGTGGCATCGATCCCGAGGAGTTTCGGATCGTGGCGGTCAAGGATCGCGTGGACACCACGGCGGCGGTGTGGCTGGGAACCACGCTCGCCTGCGCGCAGTGTCACGAACACAAGTTCGATCCCTTCACCCAGGCCGACTACTATCGCTTCGCGGCCTTCTTCAACAGCACCAAGGATATGGGGGTCGGCGAGAATCCGGTGATCCGCCTTCCGACACCCGAGCAGGAAGGAACGCTTGCGCGACTCGACGGCGAAATCCGGGACCTTGATAGCCAATTGACACAATCCACGCCCGATCTCGTTGCCGCCCAGCTCGAGTGGGAGAGGGATTTGGTCGAGAACCCACCCCAATGGATTCCGCTTGAGCCGAACGAGTATCACTCCACCCAAGGCTCCATTCTGACCCTTCTCCCCGATCAATCCCTGCTGGCCGTGGGGCCAAACCCGGACAACGATGTGTACCAGGTTGCCGCGCGGCTCCCGCGTTCCGGAGTCACCGCCGTGCGCCTTGAGGCCCTCACCCATGAAACCCTCCCGCTCAAGGGCCCCGGGCGCGCGGGAAACGCCGGGTTTGTCCTGAGCCAGGTGTCGGCGGTCGTGGCCTCGGATGCTCCCGAAAGCGCCTCGAAGCCGCTCCGGTTCACCGAGGCGCACGCGGACTACGCCCAGAAGAACTTTGATGTGAGAAATCTGATCCTTACGGACCCCGGCCCCGGATGGGCCACAGACTCCTCCAGCGAAGGCCAGCGAGTGGATCGCATGGCCATCCTGGTGGTGGCGAGCGCCAGCGAGACATCTATAGGGGCCACCGTGACCTTCACCCTCACCCACAAATATGGGCGTGGGCATAATCTGGGACGGTTCCGCCTATCGGTCACCGATTCCAAGCACCCGCTGGGGACCTTTCTGCTCCCCGCGGATGTTCGAGAGGCGCTCGGGGTTGCGCGGGAAAATCGAGACTCCACTCAGACCGCGAAGCTTGCCGAGCACTTCCGCGCCACCACTCCCCTGCTCGCGGATGTCCGCGCTCGACTCGCCGCCGCCCGCGAGGAGCGCGAGAAGCTCCCGGTGGCGACCTCCATGATCCTGGAGGACCTCATCGAGCCGAGGAAGACCCATGTCTTGGACCGTGGGAACTTCCTTGCGCCGAAGGAGGAGGTTTCTCCCGGAGTCCCGGAAGTGATATCTCCCCTTCCCGAAAAGGCGCCCGCCAACCGTCTCGGGTTGGCCCAGTGGCTGGTGGACAAGCGAAACCCACTCACCGCGCGGGTGATGGCCAATCGGATCTGGTCGGTCCTTTTTGGGCGCGGCCTAGTCGAGACCCCGGAGGACTTCGGGACACAAGGGGATCCCCCGACACACCCGGAGTTGCTGGATTGGCTGGCGGTCGAGTTCATGGACCGAGGCTGGGACATGAAAGCCTTCCATAAGCTGATCGTGACCTCCGCGACCTATCGTCAATCTTCGCGAGTCTCCAAGGAGCTCCTGGAGCGCGACCCTCAGAACCGCCTGTACGCCCACGGGCCACGTTTCCGAATGGAGGCCGAGATGGTCCGGGACAACGCCCTGGCCGTGGCGAAGCTCCTGAACCCCCAGATCGGGGGGCCGAGCGTCTTTCCGCCTCAGCCGGAGGGGATCTGGGATAACAGTTTTACCATCCACGACACCAAGAATCGCTGGACCGAGGCCACTGACAACCAGCGCCATCGTCGCGGCCTCTACACGTTCATCCGGCGGACCGCGGCCTATCCCACCCTGCTGATGTTCGATGCCCCCAACCGCGAGGTTTGCACCATCGACCGTAAGCGGACCAACACCCCTCTTCAGGCACTAGCGACCCTGAATGATCCGGCCTTTGTGGAGGCGGCTGGAGGGCTCGCGCGTCGAATCCTGGCCGAGGGCGGCGATACCCTCCAGAAACGGCTCACGCACGCCTATCGCGTGGTGCTGGCGAGACCCCCCGAGCCTTCCGAGGTGACCGCGCAAGCGGCCCTTTTCGGGCGCTCGCTGGCGAAGTTCGCGGAAGCAACCGAGGACGCGCAAAGACTGATCGCGAGCACGCGTCAGAGCTCTGAGGGTCTTGATTCGGCGGAGTTTGCCGCGTGGATCGTGGTCTCGAACGTGCTCCTCAATCTGGACGAAACCATCACCAAGGGGTGAGCGAGATGACGGACCGGAACCTGGCCAAGACGTTGACCCGTCGCGATTTCCTGCTTCGCGGGACCTCGGGAATCGGCTCGATTGCCTTAGCTTCGCTCCTTAAGCCCGACCTCCTGGCGGAGGCGGCCACAACAGGGGGCCCTTTCGCGCCGAAGCCTCCGCATTTTGCTCCGCGCGCCAAGCAGATCATTTATCTGTCCATGACCGGCGGGCCCTCGACCATTGACCTGTTCGATTACAAGCCGGAGCTCAAGCGGCTGAACGGCACGGCGATCCCGGAGTCGTTTCTCGAGGGGCGACGCTTTGCTTTCCTGCGTGGGGTTCCGAACCTGCTGGGTCCTCAGTATGAGTTCAACCAGCATGGCCGGTGCGGGGCCTGGGTTTGTGATCAGCTCCCGCACACCGCCGAGATCGTGAATGAGATCGCCTTCATCAAGTCGATGCAGACCAACGAGATCAACCATGTCCCCGCCGAGCTGCTCCTCAACACCGGCTCGAACCGTCAAGGGCGGCCTTCGATGGGTTCGTGGGTGACCTATGGGCTTGGGAGCGAATGCTCGGACCTGCCCGCCTTTGTGGTGCTCGCGAGCGGAAAGGCGGGCCGTTGCGGCTCCTCCTGCTGGGGAAGCGGGTTTCTCCCCTCGATGTACCAGGGGGTTCAATTCCGCGCGCAGGGGGACCCGGTCCTATTCCTCTCCAACCCCCCCGGCATGGGGGAGGAGCTCCGGCGCGCCTCCCTGGACACCCTGCGGACCCTCAACCAAGGCGCGCTCGCAACCTTTGGCGATCCGGAGATCAACACCCGCATCGAGTCCTTCGAGATGGCGTACAAGATGCAGACCAGCGTGCCCGAGCTGATGGATATCTCCAAGGAGCCGGAGTCGGTCCATCAGCTTTACGGAACCGAGCGGGGCAGGGTGTCCTTTTCCAACAATTGTCTTCTTGCTCGGCGGCTTATCGAACGGGGAGTCCGGTTTGTGCATGTCACGCACGGCGGGTGGGACCATCACGGCGGCGGCGATCAGAACCTGGTCACCAACCTCCCCGAGCGTTGCAAGCAGGTCGATCAGGGGGGCGCGGCGCTGGTGAAGGACCTGAAGGAGCGCGGGCTGCTCGACACCACGCTGGTGATCTGGGGTGGCGAGTTCGGGAGGACACCGATGATCCAAGGGGAATACACGCCGGAGAACCTCGGACGCGACCATTTGATCAGCGCGTTCACCATCTGGCTCGCGGGCGGAGGGATCAAGAAAGGGTTCGAGCTGGGCAAGACCGATGACATCGGGATGAACGTGGTCGAGGATCCGGTTCATGTGCATGATTTGCAGGCCACAATCCTCCACTGCCTCGGCCTGGACCACACCAAGCTCACTTTCCGCTTTCAGGGCCGTGACTATCGCTTGACCGATGTTTTTGGGAAAGTTGTGGAGAAGGTGCTGGCGTAGGGGCGGGAGGTGGGAATGATCGGCGACGGCGGTCTGACTTTCCAGGAGTTCATCACGCATGAGGCGCGCCCGGATGAGTGGGACAACAGTTGAAGTGAGAGGTGAGGGATGTTTCTTTCCTTTCTGATGCGAGAAGGCAGCATGGGTTGGGTCAAGCTGATCCTTGGTCTACTGGTAGCGCTTGCCCTCGTACATGTCGGCTTCCGTACAGGCCTCCTGCCGAACTTTGACAGTTACACGCCGGACAAAGGGGATTTTGAGCTGATGTGTCCGGGACTGTATGCCGGGGGGCTCAGGGTTGAAGGGGTCTTTGCGTCTTCTGACGTTACTTGTGGAATCTTTAAAGCCAGTGATGAAGTGTCGGAGGCGACCGGACCGCTATCCTCTCGGATCGTGGAAAAGCTAGTGGAGCAAAAATGGGATCTCCAGCCGGAGGGTGTCTATAGCCGCGCGGGTGAGGTGATCCGAATTGAGCCAATCGATTCCTCATCCGTTCTTATCGGCGTCATCTCCTTCTCGGGAGACCGGGCGAAGAGCTTTGCATATAGCCGAGAGCAGTCGGGAGAGCTCCGATGGGCCGATTCCGAATTCTGGCCGGTATATGAGAGAACCCTGAACCAGATGAAGTCCAGTTCGTTTCAATCCTTCTCACAAACACCCCCCTGACTCATGCTTGGCGTGATTGGTTGCTTTGGCTTCCGAAATGGAGGTTCTAGTCATGCATCGTTTCACCCTTCTCGCATTGGGCTTTGCGCTTACAGCCGGGGGGGCGGTCGCCGAGCCCCTCTTTGAGCGTCGCGCCATTTTCCCCTATGAGGACTTTCACAATCACAGCAGCAGCCTGGTCGAATGCCCCAATGGGGACCTGCTCGCGTGCTGGTTTCATGGAGTCGGGGAACGCGGCGACAACAACAGCGTGGTCCTGGGGTCCCGATTGAGGAACGGGCAGAGCGCCTGGGATCCCCCCTTCACCCTCGCCGACACCCCCAATCTCCCCGACTGCAACCCGGTGTTGTTCATCGATCCCAAGGAGCGCCTGTGGCTGTTCCGCATCGCAGTGATCGCCAACGAGTGGCAGCATTCCCTGCTGCGGACCCTGATCTCCACCGATTACCAGAAGTCAGGCCCTCCGACATGGACCTGGCAGGATGCGCTGATCCTAACCCCCGGCGAGGAGTTCCCCGAAACCGTCAAGCAGGCGTTCCAGTCGTTGAACCTCAGCGAGCCGGCCGCCAATTATGTCCCCAAATACTCCGAGGCGCTTGTCACCGCCGCGAGCGACAAGCTCAAGCGCCAGACCGGCTGGATGACCCGCATCCGCCCCCGAGTTCTCGACAGTGGAAGAATCCTGCTTCCGCTTTACTCGGATGGTTTCAAGCTCTCTCTCATGGCCCTCAGCGATGATGCGGGGGAAACCTGGCGACCCAGCCTTCCGATTGTCGGCCTCGGACCGATCCAACCCGCCGTGGCGATCAAGAATGATGGAACCTTGGTGGCCTATCTCCGAGACTCCGGCCCCGCGCCGAAACGGATCCTTCGCAGCGAATCGAGTGACCAGGGGATGACCTGGTCCCCCGCCATCGACACCGAAATCCCCAATCCCGGCTCCAGCGTGGATGTGCTTACCCTCCGGAACGGGCGCTGGGTGATGGTCCACAACAACGCCGAGGAGAAACGCTACAACCTGCGTGTCGCGCTCTCCGAGGATGAAGGCGCCACCTGGAAATGGGAGCGATACCTGGGGGATTCCGAGAAGGAGTGGTTCGCGTATCCGTGCATCCTGGAAGGCGCGGATGGACGTATCCATGTCTCCTACAGCCACACCCAGGACAACAAGAAAAGCATCCGCCACGACACCATCAACGAGGACTGGATTCGGGAGGAAGACAAATAACCTCAGTCCGCGGGCGACTCAGGACCGCAGGCCGCCGTTGATCCACTCGATTGGGGCGGGATTCGTTCCCGGGACCACCGCGTACTGGGTGAAGTCAGTGACACCCACTGAGCGGAGAATCTCTTCGTCCAGGAGCGCCTTCCCGGTGATCTCCAAGGGGGACCTGCAAACCAATTCCAGGGTGGCGTCCGCGACAATTGCGGGTTTACGCCACTGTTCGGGGGTCCCCACGCCGTAATTCCGCACCGCCGCCGTGTCAATCGCGGTCACCGGCCAGAGCGAGTTCACTCCGATGTTGTGCGCGCGAACCTCCTCGGCCAGCCCGAGCGAGAGCAGGGTCATCCCATACTTGGAGATGAAATAGGCCACAAACCCGGAAACCCCGGAGAGGTCGATGGGAGGGGACATGTTCACAATGTGACCCCATCGATTCTCAATCATCGAGGGGAGAACCGCCTGGCTCATCAGGAAGGCCGCCCGAGCGTTGACCTGCATCACCAGGTCGAAGCGCTTGAGGGGGGTCTCGATCACCGGTCGCCACCACAGCGCCCCGGCGTTGTTGATGAGGATATCCACCTTCCCGAAGCGCGACAGAACCGCCGAAACAGTCTGCTCAATCTGCTCGGCCTCGCGGATATCACAGGGGCACACGAGGCACTCGGCCCCGAGCGCCTCGACCTCGGCGGCCACCTCACCGAGCGTCCCCGGCAGCTTCGGATTGGGGTGAAGGCTCTTCGCGGCCAGGGCGACCTTGGCCCCCTCCCGCGCGAAGGCGAGCGCGATTTCCCTTCCGATCCCACGGCTGGCGCCGGTGATCAACGCAACACGATCCCGCAAACGGTTCATCTGGGTCTCTCCCTGGGGCCAAGTTCGCGAAACCACCCGGCAAGGGGTTTCGCCCACGCCTCGGTGGACAAGGTGGCTTCGAGCTCCTTGCGTCCCTTTGCTCCGAGTTCCGCGCGATGGTTACGGTCCGAGAGCAGGCGACGCAGCGCTGTTTCCCAATCTTCGAGGGTGGCCGCCAGATACCCGGTCTTGCCCTCTATCACCAGATCGCGATTCCCTCCGACCGGGGAGGCGACCACCGGCAGCCGACAGGCGTAGTACTGGAGTATCTTGTAGCCGCTCTTGCGGCGCGTCCATGGGTCATCGGGGAGCGGCATGATCCCCACCCAGCCCCTTCGGATCTGCTCCGCTTCACGGTTCCGATCCCAGACTTCCACATCGATCCGGCAGTTCCCAAACGCCTCCAGGGAAAGGCCCGACACGCTGTCTGTGATGAGAAGCAAGCGGAGACCGTAAAAGGAGGAGGCCAGCCGGTTCAGGACTTGAGCGAGCGGTTCAAGGTAATGGACATTGGAGGCGGTCCCGACCCACACCAGGGTGGGCGCGCGCTCTTCCCCCACCGCCTCAAGCGGATAGTGGCTGAGTGGGATGGTGCTGGGGAGAAGTCGCGCGTTCCTGCCCATCCGTTCGGCATCCGTAAGAAGCGTTTGGTTCCCGCATAGCACCAGGTCGGCGGCTTGGTGGATCTTGCGGACCTGCCGTTCATCGGCAAACGCCCGCGCCCACCGTGGGACCTCAATCGGCGCCAAGTTCAGAACATCGTCATCGATGTCATACACCATCCGGCCCGAAAAGAGACGCCGGAGGGCCTCGAAGCCCCTCCACGGGAAAAGCGCGTATCCTTTCTGGACCCAGACCAGGTCATAGGCTCCCGCTCGAAGAAAGGAGCGGAATCTGCCCGACAACTCCGCGAGGTGGTAGCGAACCCGTTCGCGGCGATCCCCCCGGTAGCACTTCTCGAAGACGCTGCGGGATAGGGGCGGGAAGGAATCGACCTCGATCCCCTCGGCGGCCAAATGGGGGATGAAGAAATCCACCCGAATCCGGCTGCTGAATTCGTTGGGATATAAGGGCAAGGCCAGGACCCGCATCGGTTGTCATCAAGGCGCGAATTGGGTAGATTACCCTTCCCGCCATCCGGGTCCAAGCCATTGGCCAGGTCTTTGCCCGATCTCGGGCGCTCTCCACCAGGAGAGACGCCGGTGCGTCGCATTGCCGGTCAAATGGGGGGCTGGGCAAGCGGGGAATCCGGGCGAAACCTGTCTAGGTGGACCGGCCCCGGAGAGTTCTTGAGATTGGAAACCAATGACACACTCACTGAAGGACGCCATCAACCTCCACCGTCAAAAGGCCGAATGGGAGGAGATGATCCCCCTGGCCCAAGAAATCCTCTCCAAAGACCCCGGTGACATCCCCGCCCTCCGAAGCCTCGCCGAGGCCTATGACCGAACTGATCAGACTGAGAAGACCATTGAAATCTGGAGGATCCTGGTGGACCGCCACCACGAGATCACCCCCTTCGCGCGCCGTTTAGGACTCGCGCTGAAGGCCAAGGGGGATTCCGCCGCGCGCACCTATCTCGAGCAGGCGTTGACCGTGGCAATTGACCGAAAGGTGATGAGCGAGGTGGAGGAGATTTGGCTGGAGTTGATGGAGCTCCCCACCCTCAGGCCGTCCTTCTTCCTGGACTATGCCGCGCGGCTCGCAGGTCGACGGGAAAAGCAGCGCGCCGGGGAGCTGCTCCTCATCTACGTGGAATCGGCCAGCCTGGAACCGACAGACCGCCTGGCCTGTTTCCGGGCCGTGGTGGATTACCTGCCGGACCGCCAGTCAGAATTCCGGGAGCCCCTGGTGGAAGCCTTCCGCGCCGTGTACTCCAACCGTCCTGATCTCTCCAAGCTCATCGACCTTTCCAATATCACTTTCGCCGAGTCCCTTCCCGAGGCGGTCATTCAGCTCGACCGATACCTCAAGTTCGGCGAGGGCCAGTACTTCTACCACAACGGTTGGGGGGCCGGGAAAATCCGGCGCATCGATCCGGGCCAGCAGCGTGTGTACATTGATTTCGCCAAGAAGAAGGAGCACATGCTGACCTTGGAGATGGCCGACAAGTCGCTGACCCCCATCCCAGCCGGCGACCTCCGCGCGATGTGGCTGGAGGATGAGGACAAGGTCCGCGAGCTGGCGCGCCAGAACCCCGTGGCCCTGGTCAAATCGGCCCTGATCTCGCTCGGCGGCAAGGCCAACGCCAAGGAGCTCAAGGACGCCTTGCTGAATTGCCCGATCTCCGAGGTGGATTGGCAGAAGTGGTGGACCGCCTTCAACAAGAAGATCAAGGATGATCACTTTGTCGAGGTGACCGGCGCTTCCTTAAAAACCTACACTTTGCGCGACGAACCGGAAGGCCCCGATGATGAGTATGCGCGCCGGTTCCGGGAATGCCGAACCCTGCGGGGGCGGCTCGACATCCTCGGCGACTATCGCGGCCACCTCGGAGACAGTTGCCGCCCCGACTTGCTCAACCAGATGGCCCATGACTTGGTGTCAAAAGCCTCCATCACCAAGTCCGACAGCGAGGCCGCCGAAACCGTGTTTGTCATCCATGACCTGAGTTCCGCGTCGTCCGTCAAGCAGGAGCACTTGGACCAGATCCTCTTCCCCATCCTTCACTCCCTGGATCGCGCGGTCGGCGCGCTGGAGGGTCTGAAATCGGTTCAACTTCAATCCCGATTCTTCGCCCTCATGGAGGAGCACCTGAAGAACCAGTTGGCGGAGGCTTACGAGCGCTTGCTGTTTGACGGACCGGATTCGATCCGCGATCTGGTGGCCGAACATGTTGCCAAAACCCATGAAGAGGATGTCCTCCCAAGCCTGTTCCGAAAGGTCCGAGGCGTGTACCGTGACGAACCGGGCCTGTTTGTGTGGTTCGCGCGCAGACTGCTGAACAGCCGCGAGTCCGCGGAGGCCGCGGGGATCACCCGGCCCACGTTGATCGAGCACCTGATCGGCTTGCACGAAGTGTTGGGCTACCGTGTCCGGACCAGCAAGAAGGATAATTCCGCTCCCTTGCGCGCCAACATGGCGGATATCCGCCAAATCCTCAAGCGCTCCGGGTTTAAGCGCCTGCGCGAGATTCTGACCGAGACCGACGCCACCGAGGCGCGGCACCTCTGGAAGGCCGCCGACCACGCCGTGGGCATCGAGGACCGTCTCCGCAAGGAGATCACCGGCTACCTCCTCGCCCACTTCCCTGAAATCCAATCCGGCGGGGAAGAGTCGCGGTCCGCCGAGGCTTCTCCAACCCCGTCCCCTTCGCGTCTGCTCTGTCTCTTGGAGAGCTTGGAGGCCAAGCGCGAGCAGCTCAAGCGCCTCAAGGAGGTGGAAATTCCGCAAAACAGTCGGGAGATCGAATCGGCCCGCGCCCTTGGTGATCTGCGCGAAAACGCCGAGTATCACGCCGCCAAGGAGCGCCAAGGGGTTCTCCTCGCGTTGGTCGGGCAGCTGCAGGAGGAGATCGCGCGCGCGACGGCCATCCGTGAGGAGGACTTCGCCACGGATTCCGTCGGCTTCGGGTCACGTGTCCAGATTCGGTTTGGGGACAAGGAGAGAAGCGTGGCGATCCTCGGTCCTTGGGAATCGGATCCGGATGAGGATGTGCTGTCCTACGAAAGCCCTCTCGGGAAGACGCTATGGGGACATGGGGTCGGCGAAACCCTCGAGGCTCCGGCCCATGGCTCCATGGTCCCGGTGACCATTTTGGGGATTGAAGCGTATTCAGGCCATCCCGCCCTTGTTGGGCAATAAGGGCGCGTTTCGCCTACTCGCGCGTGAGACCGCGGATTTGCTCTTCACGATCCGGGTAGAGCCGAATCAGCTCGGCGGCCTTTCCGCGCTCGTAATCCGCGAACTCGAATCCCGGGGCCATGGTGGTTCCGAGGAGGGCAAACTCCCCTCCGGGCGCGACTCGGGACCCGAACCAAGTCCCCATGTGTACCACCAGCTGCGGGAACTCACCCGAAGCGAAATCGGGTCCAAGCCTACTCGTTTCCGAGGTCCCATCCGGATGGAGGAGCAGCATTTCCACCGGATCTCCAAGGTAGAAATGGAAAATCTCATCGGTTGGGAGCCGATGCAGCTCCGAAAAACCGGCCCGGGTGAGGAGGTAGTAAATCGCGGTGCCGAAGGCGCGCGAGCTGGGGTAGCGCTTGGGTAGCGCGGCATCGAGGATCCGCTCAGTGGAGCGGTAAGTCTCCCGATAGTACCCCCCCTCCTCAGGGTGCGGGACCAGCCCCAGTTTCCGGATGATCTCCTCGGCGGTCACGGGGTTTCCTCTCCCCGGAAATGAAAAGAGCCAGGGATGCTTCCATCCCTGGCCCTTGATTCCGGTCATTTTCTGGTTGGATTACTTCTCTTTACTTGAGAGAATGTCTTGAAGCAGGAGCTGGACCTTGATCTTCTCGCGCCTTGTTGGCTTGCGCTGCTCCTCATCGATGCCGCCCGCCACACGAACCGATTGGAGCTGCTCCAGCCGCGTCAGGCGCTCCTGCTGGGATGCAAGGTGAAGCGCGGGGGACTCCTCAACATCCTTTTCCAGGTGATCCGCCGTACTCACTTTCGGCGCGCTCTCGGCGGCAGGCCGGAGCATGTCTTTCTCATCTCGCCCGATGATTCTCCCGATCATGTGAACCGGCGCGCCAAACATCTTCTTGCCGAGCTTGAAGGCGCTGCCCATGGTTTCGCCGAGGAAGCCAATCACTCCCGCGCCGCTCTCCGCCTCTGGAGCGGGGGTGGCGGCCGGCACGGCAAGCTCGGGGGGCGCCTGGACATTCAGCTTGAGTTCAATGTCCTCTTGGAAGGCAGGCTCTCCGGTCACCTCCGCGAGGACCGGACTTGCGGCCAGAAAGAGAGTCAATATGAGTAGAGCAAGCATTTTCATTCCCGTTTCACTCCCAGCTCCGACGTCGTTCCGAAACTATCCTTGAGCAAGACCGAAGCGACGCCTCCAGAATTCCCAGTAAGAGTATTTCATGTCGAGACACACCTTGTCAATCAGTCTTATCGGCCTGGGACCGATTTTTTTTAGGCCAACCTCCCTAACCTCAAGCTTCGAGGCCGGATCAGTTCCATCCCCGGCGCCCATTCACGCGGGGTCTTGACGTTCCAAAATCTTATGGGATGATGCCTGCCAAGCATAGCCCTTTGAGAAAGGAGGTGAAGAGGTTTGAGTATCACGGATGGCCGCAAGGTGGAAGTCATCAAGGAATTTCGAGTGCACGAGAAGGACACCGGTTCCGCGGAGGTGCAGATTGCGATTCTGTCCGAGCGGATCAAGAACCTGACCGAGCACTTTAAGATTCATAAGAAGGACCACCATTCACGCCGTGGACTCCTGATGCTGGTCGGCCAGCGCCGTCGGCTTTTGGGGTACCTGCGGGACAAGAATCTCGCCCGTTACCGGGAGATTACAGAGAAACTGGGGCTTCGCCACTAAGGTGGTGGCAAGCCCCCCGAGGGAGTCGTTGATTTTGGAGTAAGGGAAAGATTCCGCATACCCCGCTTGGCGGGGTGGCGGTTTTAGGGGGAAACGGGGAAGAAAAGAAGTAGGACAAATACCTTCCATCGCCTCATCCGATGTGGAGCGGGACGATGCAGGGTGAGTGTCCTACCAAATTCTTCCCAGAAGCGATCCCAGCCCCCCGTGGGGCTTCTTAAATCCTTCCTGTTTCCCTCTTGCCCTAACCTTTGAAAAGCCATCCCAGCAGCATGGCCGTGGTCTCCTCAAAATGGGGCCTATGAACCCCTCGCGAAGGGGCTCACAGTCTCCGTTGCGAAGTGGAGGCTCCGGTCGATGTTTCCTGCCGGGATGGCGGACTGAGTTGCACTGATGAGAGTTTCCGTTGAAAAGGAGATCGCCGGACGAAACCTGGTGATCGAAACCGGCCTGATGGCCAAACAAGCCAATGGGTCCGTCACCGTTCGCTATGGCGACACGATGGTGTTGGCCTGCGCGGTAATGGATTCCAAACCCCGGGAAGGGATTGATTTCTTCCCGCTGACCGTGGACTACCGCGAGAAACACTACGCCTCCGGGAAGATCCCGGGCGGGTTCTTCAAGCGTGAGGCGCGTCCGTCGGAAAAGGAGACGCTGACCTCCCGTTTGATAGACCGCCCCATGAGGCCCCTTTTCGCCGAAGGCTTCAATTACGAGACCCAGGTCATGGTGACCGTGCTTTCGGCGGACGAGCATAACGACCCCGACATTCCCTCGATGGTCGGCGCTTTCGCCGCGCTGGCGATCTCGGATATCCCCTTTGACCAGTGCCTGGGCGCGGTGCGCATGGGTCTGATCGGCTCGCGGCAGGTGATCAATCCGACGCACGCCGAGCTGGAGGAGTCCCGCCTCAATCTGACTGTCGCAGGCACCAAAGACGCCATCATGATGGTCGAGAGCGGCGCAAAGATGATTTCCGAGGAGGAGATGATCTCCGCGCTGGAGACCGCGCACCAAGTCATCGGAGAGGTGGCTGATCTGGTGGCGGAGCTCAAGTCGCTGGCCGGAAAGCCCAAGCTGGCGGTTGCGGCTCCCCCAAAGGAGGCCGAGCTGCATGATCGCCTGCTTGCCAATGTTCGCCCGAAGCTCAAGGCGGCGATCCTCACGCAGGGTAAAGCCGCCCGAAGCGAGGCGCTGGAAGCGCTGTTCCTCGAAGGCGCGACCCCCCTCCTGCCTGATCCGGCCGACCCGACCCATGCCGACACGCTCAAGAAGCTCGGGATCATTTTCCATGACCTTGAAGGCGAGGAGATGCGTCGGCTGGTGCTTGAGGAAGGGCTGCGCGCCGATGGACGCGGAACCAAGGACATCCGCCCAATCAGCGTCGATGTCGGGACCATTCCCCGCGCCCACGGTTCCTCACTGTTCACCCGCGGAGAGACCCAGGCGCTCGGGGTCACCACCCTCGGCACCAGTTCGGATGAGCTGATTATCGACACCCTGCTCCCCGAATATCGTCGCGCCTATTACCTCCACTACAACTTCCCGCCGTACAGCACCGGGGAGGTGAAACCGATCCGTGGACCGGGACGGCGTGAAATCGGGCATGGGGCGCTTGCCGAGCGCGCCATTCAACCGATCCTTCCGGACAAGGAGAAGTTTCCTTACACCATCCGGATTGTCTCCGAGGTCCTGGAATCCAACGGCTCCTCATCGATGGCAACGGTCTGCGCGGGGTGTCTTTCGCTCATGGACGCGGGCGTGCCGATCTCCGAACCGGTGGCCGGGATCGCCATGGGCCTGGTCAAGGAGGGGGACCGCTTCGCGATTCTCTCCGACATCCTCGGCCTGGAGGACCACCTCGGGGACATGGATTTTAAGGTGACCGGTACCCGCGGGGGCATTACCGCCCTGCAGATGGACATCAAGATCGGCGGGATCTCGCGCGAGATCATGGGTCAGGCGCTGGAACAGGCCCGACAGGGACGACTCCATATCCTCGGAAAGATGGCCGAGGCGCTGGCCGCTCCGCGTCCGGAGCTCAAGCCGCACGCCCCACGGATCGAGATGATGCAGATCGATGTCGAAAAGATCCGCGACGTCATCGGGCCGGGAGGCAAGACCATTCGCGGGATCATCGCCGAGACGGGAGTCAAGATCGATGTGGACGACACCGGGCAGGTGGTGATCGCCAGCCCCGACGGCGCGGCGCTCCGCAAGGCCCGCGAGATGGTCGAGTATCTGACCAGCGACGTGGAGATCGGCAAGATCTACGAGGGCAAGGTGGTCCGGATCATGACCTTCGGGGCCTTCGTGGAGGTGCTCCCCTCGCGCGAGGGGCTGGTCCACATCTCGCAGCTCGCACCTTATAGGGTGGAGACCGTTGAGGATGTCGTTCGGGTCGGCGACACGATCCATGTCAAGGTCGTGGAGATCGATGATCAGGGTCGCATCAACCTGAGCAAGAAGATCGCGGACGCCGAACTTGCGGGCGAGGACACCACCCAGCTGATGGAGGAGATCGCGCGCAAGGGAGTGCGAGGCTCCGGCGGCGGGGACCGTGGCGATCGCGGAGGCGATCGTGGCCGCGGCGGCGACCGGGGCCGTGGCGGC
>JAJVIK010000020.1 GCA_022072055.1 bacterium
GCTGTTCTTCAAGTCTCTCCATGGTCGTCATGATTCTCCCCCTCCATGTCATGTAGTATATACTACTACATGCACCCGCCCAAAAATAAAAGAGACTCCGCTAAACCCATTTCTGTGACGCAGGCCCAGTGGGAACTTTCCCATTGACGCGCGGGTCTTGGGTCTGATAGGGTCCGATTGATGGGCTGACTGCTTGCCCCTCTACTGCTTTGCCGACCGTTGCCTCGACCTTGTCGCGCGCGGTTTTTCTTTCTCTTCCGCTTGACCGAGGATGGAAACACGGACCCAGTCCGAACAAGGATCGGCATGACCATGCTTAGATTTGCCCGCTTCGCTGCTTTGATGTTTGTCCTCGCGCTGCTACTCGCGGCCAAGGCGCGCCCGGTGTGGGATCAAGCCCAGTGGGCAAGGACACTTGAGACGGCTCGCGCGGCGGCTGATGACGGTCGCCCGGCCGAGGCCGAGGACCTGTTCCGGAGCGCCGTGGAGCGCGCGAGTCGGTTCGGGAAGCGGGATCCACGCCTCGCCCAGACCCTTTCCGATTTCGCGGAGTTCTACGGCGAGCGCGGGCATGCCGCCGAGGCCAAGCCTCTTTATCTCCGGGCGGCGGCCATCCGGGAGTCGAATCCGAACACGGATGGCGGCGCGCTGGTCGCTTGCCTGACCGATCTTGGGAATCTGCTCCGCGCCGAAGGGAGCCTCGAACAGGCTGAGGGGGTCTACTTGCGGGCGCTGGCCGCCTCTGAAAGGTTTCGTGGAGAGAGCCGTGAGACCGCGGCCTGCCTGAACAACCTGGGGTTGACCTTCGCGGCCCTCGGACGGTACGTGCTGGCGGAGAAGTATTACGTCGAGTCGCAGAAGGTGAACGCCAAGATTCTTCGTCCTGATGATCCGGCGTTCGCAACTGGTCTGAATAACTTGGGACGTGTGCGCTACAGCCAGGGGCGCCTGGAAGAAGCTGAGGCCCTTTTCGCTGAAGCCGTGTCGCGCGCGGAAGCGTCTCCACTGATTGAGCGTTCAAGGCTCGCGTTGTTCCTGCACAACCATGGCGTGGCGTGTGGGGAGTTGCGACGTGAGGAGACCGCTGAATCGGACCTCACGCGCGCGCTGGGAATTCGGCGCGAGACACTCGGCGACCATCATCCGGAGACCGCCGCTTCCTGGAACAGTCTCGGGAAGGTCTTTTATCGGAAGGGTGATTACGCTCAAGCGGAATACCTTCATCGCCGCGCGGTGGAGGTTTTCAGCGAGACTCTTGGGGCGGATTATCCAGAGACCGCCGGTGCGCTGGGGAACCTCGCGCTGGTCTTGAGCGCCGAGGGTTTGTATGCGGACGCGGGGCCGCTGTTTCAGCGCTCGCTCGCGATTCTCGAGTCGAAGCTACCCGCCAACCACCCCGATCTCGCCGCCCCACTTGAGAATTACGCCGCCTTCCTCCGGAAGAACAGCCTGGAGACTCAGGCCGGAATCATGGAAGCGCGCGCGCGGAGGATCCAGCAGCTGCGCGAGACCGAATCCGCTCGCCCTCAATCGATCGGGACAAACTGACCGGGGACCCTCCGGACGAAATATCTGCTGACAGTTCCTTCGCCGTCGTGTAACGTAAGGGACCACGGGCTTGGCCCTGCACGCGACTCTTCCGCGAGGCATCCGATGATTCTCCGCCCAACCCTCGCCGCCGCCTGTTTGATCGCCGGGTGCGCGCCGTTATGTGCCGGCATTCCCCTCCAAATCAACCACCAGGGCGTGGTATCGGTGAATGGCGCGCCGTTCACCGGGACGGGGCTGTTCCGCTTTGCGCTGATCGATCCCATCTCCGGTCTCAATCTCTGGACCAACGACGGCTCCACTGACGGGACTCCCGGCATGCCCACCAGCGCGGTTGAAATCCCGGTCGTCAATGGGCTTTACTCGGTTCGATTGGGGGATGCCACGCTGACGAACATGGTCCCTTTGCCAAGCGCCGTGTTTGACTCAGACAGCGTGAGGCTTCGGGTGTGGTTTGATGACGGAGTGAGTGGGGTTTTGCAGCTCGCGCCGGATCACCCCTTAACGAGCGTGCCATACGCGTTCCACGCGGGCGTGGCGGACACGTCAGTCAACGCCTTGTCCGCCGACTATGCGGAATCCGCGGGAACCGCCTCCGCGGCCGCGACGGCAACTCATGCCGAAACGGCGGGAATCGCTGGGGTTGCGACAACGGCGTTGAACGCGGGCATTCCTCCGGGATCCCTGATCCTCGGCTCGAACCCTACGCCCCCTTCCGGCTACTCCTCATCCGGACTGAGACTCTTTTCCAACGACGGCGCATGGACAAGGAGGAGGAATATCGACTTTCCACTCGCCGCGCCCGGATCGACCGTGTTGAACGGCCGGCTTCATGTCGTCGGAGGGATCGATGCCGGCGACGAAAGACCCTACCACCAGGTTTATGATCCGGTGACTGACATGTGGTCTCAACTGGGGCCTTTGCCAGTCGCCAAAGCCGATCCGGGCGCGGCGACCGTGGATGGCAAGGTCTATGTAATGGGAGGTCGCGAGAGCCTCGGGACTCCTCAGGTTTTCGACCACAATGAAGTTTACGATGCCAGCATGGCCCTCTGGTTGCCGCTCGCGCCGATGCCAACCGGTCGGTATCGGTTCGCGTCAGTTCCTCTTAATGGGAAGATCCATGCCATTGGAGGAATAGCTCTTTTCGCGGCCACCGACGCTCATGAGGTTTATGACACCGAAACGAACACATGGTCCAAGGCGGCTCCCATTCCCGTTGTGCATGACGGCACGGCGGGCGTCGCCGTGAACGAAAAGATTTACGCCTTTCAGGGGGACCGGACGTTTGAATTTGATCCCGGGGGAAATATGTGGACCGAGAAGGCCAAGATGTCAAACATCGCGCGTTGGAGCTACGGCGCCGTGGCGCTGGATGACCGAATCTTCGTGATTGGCGGGCTGCTCGCCGGCTCATCCAACGCGACGGATATCTGTGAGGAATATGACCCCGTGGCCGACAGATGGCATACCCGGCCTTCCATGCTCAATGGTCGTGGACTTCTTGCGCTGGGCGCGATTAACGGCGGGATCTTTGCGGCGACGGGGTACGATTTCCTTGGGGTCGGGTACCCTCTGACCACCGAGGAATTCACTCCGCCCACTTCATACTTTCTTTACAGCAAGGATTGAAAGGCAAATCTGACGGGATGGGGAGAGAATATGATTCCCGCTGGTAGGGCGTGGAGGTTGCCTCTTGCTCTATTCTTTCTAGGGTCATCCGGCGCGTGGTCCGCGATTCCCCTGACTGTCAATCACCAGGGCGTGGTCACGGTGAATGGCGCGCCGTTCACCGGGACGGGGCTGTTCCGCTTCGCCCTGATCGATCCCATCTCCGGTCTCAATCTTTGGACCAACGACGGCTCCACCGATGGCGCCGCGAACATGCCCACCAACGCGGTGGAGGTCCCCGTGACCAACGGCCTCTACTCGGTCGGTCTGGGCGATGCCACGCTGACGAACATGGTCCCACTGCCGAGCACCGTGTTCGACACGGACAATCTGAGACTTCGGGTGTGGTTTGACGACGGAGTGAATGGAGCGCTGCGTCTCGAGCCGGATCAACCTCTGACAAGCGCGCCGTATGCCTTTCATGCCGCGCGCTCGGAGTCGGCCGATGTGGCCACGACATCCCTGGACCATCTCCCCTCCGGCTTGAGGGTCCTCGGCGAGTCCGCAACCCCACCAGTGGGGTTTACGTTTACGGGTCAGCGAATCGATTCAGCCGGAGGGACATGGCGTCCCAAGGCTCCGATGCCCGAAATGACTTCCGGTTCATCCGCTGTCACGCTGAACGACCAGATCCATGTGTTCGCGGGCGGACACCGGGCGTATGACCCCGTCACGGACAGTTGGACCACTCTGACCAATTATCCAACCCCCAGATTCGAGGCCGCCGCCGCGGCGGTAAACGGCAAGATCTACGTGATCGGTGGTCGTGTGGGGGCCACAACGGATGTCAATGAGGTCTACGACCCCGCGATGGATAGTTGGGCTCCAATGGCGTCGATGCCCCAGCCCAGCGCCCGCTCCGCGGTGGGGGTCATTGACGGAAAGATTCATGTCGTCTCGGGATACACGTATAACGGCGTTTTCAATCCGATTCCCAACCACCAGGTCTTCGATCCCGAGTTGAACACGTGGTCCACAGCGGCTGGCCTGATCGATGTTTATTCAGCCGCCTACTCCGGGTCCTACCATGGCGCCGTTGTGGGGGGCAAGATGTATGTGTTCGCCGCCGAAGTCCCTCATGAATATGATCCGGCGACCGACATGTGGACAGCAAAGGCTCCCGCCCCCGGCCATGTGCGCGCTTACTACTCCTTCGCCGAAATTGCGGGGAGGATGTTCTTGATCTCCGGGATAAGCCAGGTCTCGTTTCAAATTGTGGGAACAGTCCAAGAGTATGATCCTGTTTCGGACACATGGTCGGAGCACATTCCGATTCCGAAAACCCGGTATTACGCCTCCGGCGCGGGATCTCTTGGGAAGGTCTATGTCATTGGCGGCGCCGGCGACAACGTGGGGTCATCCGACAATAACCAAGAGTTTTCCCCTTCGCCGGTCAACTATGTTCATCAGAAAGATTGAGAGGCGACCGCGAATGAGGAAATCTGAGGGGATTTGCCCCGGGATGAATCCAACCGCATGGGGCCAAGTCCTTTTTCTGTCGCTTTCCATGGTGGCCGGCGCCTCAGCTCAGGCCCTCTCCAATGGCTCCTATTCCATCCGCCCGCTCACCATTAACGCTGGAGGACTCACGTCCGCGAATGGCCCTTACTCGGTATCCTCCTCTGTGGGGCAGGCCGGCGGAGTCGGGATGATTGCGAACGGCCCGTACTCGCTGGAAGACGGCTTCTGGCCGGGAGTACAAGGCGCGCCCGCCCCGGAACCCACTCCCTCGGAGACCGACACGGAGATTTCAACCGAGACACCGACGGATACCCCCGAGGAAACTCCCACACCAACGAATACACAAGCGGAGCCGACACCGACTAATACGCAATCCGAGGTGGCCACCCCAACGGACACTCGGATGGAGGCGCCGACCGAAACCCCTACAGTGATGGGGCCAAACTACGACTGTGACGGTAGCGGGAAGATCGACTCCAAAGACCTCCTGTGTCTGCTGGAGGAGTTACATCAGAACCCAGCCGGGTTGGCGAACGTCGCGGAGTTTGTCCTGCAATGGCAGGAGACACTTGAACCTTGAGCTAGCTTGGGGAGGTTGAAAGATGCGGATGGGTCAATCCCGATCAGCTTGGATCGCGCTTTGCTCTTTCATTGCGACGGTCCCTTTTACCTCCCAAGCGCAGCCGGTGGATGGGTCCTGGACATTCAGCCAGGACTTTTCAAACGACTATCGCCTGACAGTGGTGTCTTCCTCGGAGATTTTCTCCGGGCAACTTCCCGCGGATGATCCCACGCTTAATCTGGTGGTCGGGAGGCGCTATCAGGTGACGGTCATGAACGCCTCCACCCATCCCCTGCAAATCCTCGCCAAGGGGGCGAGTTCCGCGAACGACATGGTGCTGCTTTCCCAGGGAACCGGGACGGGGAGGAACGGTTCCTTCGAGGCGGATGCCGGAGTGGCTTGGTCGGATGGGACCGGGGGGGTGGCGACCTTCACGCTGACCCAGGCCCTCTTTGAGGCTATGCAAGTGGGAGGACGGCACCCCGGCTACCGCTGCGCGGTTCACCTCTCCACCATGCGCGGGGATTTCGATGTAACGGGGGGGACTAACGGGCCGACCGCCACGCCCACGGTCACTCGGACTCAAACAACCACTCCGACACGAACCCGGACGCCAAGCTTCACTCAGACATTGGCCCCCACCTCGACATCCACGGACACGCCAGAATCAACCTTCACGCCAACTCCCACCCAGGAGTTGACCGCGACCCCCACGGAAACTCCGGATTCCTCGCCCACCCCGAGCCAAACGCCGACCCAAGCGCTCGCGTCCCCCACTCCGACAAACACGCCCGGCTCGGCGGATCTGAATGGAGACAACCTCGTGAACGCCGAGGATCTGCTGGAATTTCTGCGTCAGTGGCGGAACGCCCCCTTGAAAGGACCTTTGAATCCAGCTCCCAACTGACCCTTTGACGCGTCCGTTGTACGGCTCGCACGCCAGGGGTAGAGTATAGAAGTGGATGGGTCCGCCGATATTGGGAGAAGCGACCGATGCAGGGATTACTGAGAATTGGCCTTGCCGTGCTGGTCTTCTGCATGGGGCGCCCGCTGGTTTGGGCGCAGCTCGACCTGTCAGCCGATCCCGCGCTCGATCCTTCTTGGTCACCCTATGGGGACGACAGTCTGCTCCTCGATCAGTCGCGGGCGGACCTGAGGAGCGCTTCGGATGCACTCGACCTCGAGGGCGAAACCTCGGTTGAGGATGTCGGATCCGTGCACGAGCGGATTCGACATGGAGTCTCCGTGAGTCCGATTGGAGGGGCAACCGGCACGAACTCAGTGGAAGGGAGACCCCCTCGGCGTCGTGCGTCAGCATCGTCGGGAAAGTCCTCCGCGAGAGACTCCACCAGGAGCTTGAGCCGCCCAGTGGGCCTCGACCTACTCATCCGGAACGGCCTCATGCCGCTTGATCCGGTTCAAGCGCTCCTCTTGCCCGTTTCGGCCACTCCACCCTTGAAGGATGCTGGAGTCGCCCCTTCTCACCGGATTTCGGATTTCGGCGCTCCCACGGGGCGGTCCCAGGGAGCGCTTCCCAGCCAACGGGAGATCCAGAGTGAGCGGCTGGCCGGTCAGCCAGAAAGACTCCCATCCGCCTGGCAACTCCCGCCCCGCGCGGAGGAAATGGCCTCCTCGAAGCTTTCCAGTCGCGGAGCGGTTCGGGCCGAATCCACGACTGGCTTGGTTCCCCCCGGCGCGGGCGATCGCTCGGAGGCGAAAACTCAGAGGCTGATCGAGAAGATCGAAGCTTACAACGCCGACAAGGCCAAGACCGGGATGGGAGCCGGGGGGACTGGCGTGGGAGGGATTCAGAGCGGACGGCTTCCGAGCCAGGGGGGATTGGCCTCCCAACAGCCCGGCGCGGGCGGCGCGCCATTGTTTGGCCCCACGCTCACAACCCCCGGGGCGAGGCAGCCGATTTCCCGGCGGTTCCATGCAACCTCTCCCGGCGACTTCATCCAGCGGGACTACAGCTACCAGTTCCAAGGCCCACGGCGTTACTCGGTCGGCGAGAGGGAGTACGGAAACGAGCCGACCTACCAGGGGCTGCCGTATTACAGGAGGAGCGGGGGGTATTGAGACCTCCCTCGCCACACTCGATCAAACCGGCATGAAACCAACAGTTTACGTTGAAACCACCATACCGAGTTTCTATTACGAGTCCCGAACCGAAGCCTCAATGATAGCACGAAAGGAATGGACTCGGATTTGGTGGAATGAGCGTTCCACTGCTTTCAATTTATTCACCAGCGAAGCCGTTGTCGAAGAGATTCAGGCGGGGGATTTTCCAGGCAGGAATGAGGCGCTATCTCTTGTGAAAAACATTCCTCTCCTCGAAATCCGTCCACCGATCGATGAGATTGTTGAGGTGTATTTGCGTCACGGAGTTATGCCGCAAGACCCCGGTGGGGACGCGCTCCATCTTGCGGTGGCATCCTACTACCGATGCGATTTCCTGTTAACATGGAATTGTGCTCATTTGGCAAACGCGAACAAATTTGACAACATTCGCAGGATTAACGGGATTCTTGGGCTCTTCAGCCCATCTCTGGTCACCCCATTGGAACTGCTCGGCGATGAGGAGCCACCACCATGAGACCTGATCCGACCATTGACGGGATTCGGACTGTAAGGAAAGCCATTTGGGACAGCGTTGGACGAGACCCGCGTCGCTTGGTGGACCACTACATGCAGCTTCAGACGCGTCACCCGGAGCTCTTGGTTCATGAACCGGTGACTGAAACAACCCTGGAAGCACCACGGGCCTCAAAAAAACAGTAACTGCGGGATGTTGGAACGGTTTTCCAGCATCCTCTTCCCTCACCTTCTCGCGGTGGCCGTGTAGGGAATCTCCACAACCGGCTGGTCTTTCCGGTTGGTCTTGAATCGAACCGTTCCGGTCCGCTTTTCATCCCCGGATGCCGGAAGGAAGTTCGCCGAGACGGAATACACCTTGCGAGCTGGAGTGATTTCCTTCTCTGTAATCTCCAGGTCGCTGCTTCCCTTGGTCCCCGAAACTTCGATTCCGAGAATCTCAAAGGGGGTCCCGGCTCGGGACTCGATGGCCATATCGCGCGACACGGCGCGCTTTGCGGTCCGCGCAAGGAAGAGCTTTTCAGGGGAAGACGCCAAATCTCCTTCCACCGTCCACTCGATCTCGACCACATGGGTCGGGTTTTTCGGGTCATCGGTGGCGATGAGCAGGCGCCCCTTCCCCTCCCCCTGCTTGTCTCCCACCGAGAGGGTGACTTCCACCGGGCGCTCGATTTCATAGGCCCCCTCGATCTCCGGCGGATGCTCATTCAAAACCGGCTCGGAGGTCGCCGCGCGAATCCCCGCCCCCTCCACCACCAGACGGGTGATCCGATGGACCGTGTCCTTCTCACGATAATGCGAACTCACCGAGATGTCCTTGGTCGAGGTCTCCCCCTTGCCCACCTTGCCGAAGTTCAGAACGAGCGGAATGACCCGCCAATCCGCGAGCGCGGTCCCGGTGACCTTGAACTCTTCGACGGGGCGGGTGGGGTCATTGGTGTAAACCAAGATGCTGATGTCCTGTCTTCCGGATATGCCCTTGGGCTCCACATGGGCGGTGAGGGTTCCCTTCGCTCCCGGGGCGAAATCCGACGCGGAAGGCACGGCCGCCGAACACTCACAGGAAGGGTGGACGCGGAGGAGTTTGAGAGGCTCGGTTCCCACATTCTGAAACTCGAAAACCACGGTGATCGGTTTGATTTCCGATGCCCGTAAGACCCCGAAATCATGGACCGACGCGAGTGCCTCGATGCGCGCCTTGCCGTTCGGGTGGGGAGTTGGGACCGGAGACTCCGCCTCCGCGATGGGATCATCTCCCGCCGCGACGCCGGAGAGGTTCCCGAAGAGTGTGGTCACACCCCATGCAAGAACCAGCAACATCGACACATTCTTCCCCCGCATCCCTCAGATCCTCCCGTTTACCTTGACTTGAACCTTGTGGCCCTCATGGGGCATTCTTTAAGATACCTGAAACCGCGACCCAAGTGGAATCCGCCCTTTCCATGCACCAGACCGACTTCGTCCCGCTCCCGTTTCTCAGGGGCCCGCACCTTCAAACCATGGCGGGCTGGCTGACCCGGAAGGAGATTCCCATCCCTGGGACCACGGTGGTCGAGGTTCCCCTCGGCGACGGGGATTTCACCACGGCCCACATCCATTCCCCCTCCGACCATCCGGGCGCCCTCCCGACCCTGATCCTCCTCCACGGCCTGGAGGGGGATGCCAGCCGCGCTTACATGATCCGAATCGCCCGCAAAGCCGCCTCACTGGGGGTCCGCACAGCGCGCATGAACATGCGCTGCTGTGGCGACGCCGAGGGGCTTTCCGCGAAGTTCTATAACGGCGCTCAGTCCAAGGATGTCACGGCGATGGCGCGCTGGCTCCGGGAACGATTCCCTGGCAGCCCGATATACCTGGCGGGATTCTCTCTCGGAGGAAACCTGGTCCTCAAAGCCGCGGGCGAGGGGGAGATTGAGGGGCTCTCTGGGGTGGTGGCGGTCTGTCCTCCGCTTGAGCCGCACCGCAGCGCTCGGGCTATTGAACACTGGTCCAACGGTCCCTACCAAACGCGGTTTGTCATCAGCATGGTTGAACGGGTGGAGCGCCACCAGAAGCGCTTTCCGCACGGTCCAAGGTACAATTTGTCCAAACGCATGACCGTGGCCATGTTCGACGCCGCCTTCACGGTCCCTCATGGAGGCTTTGAAAGCTTGGACCATTACTACGAGGTTTGCTCCCCCAAGAATCTGCTCTCGAGGATCGAATGCCCCTGGCTGATCATCACCTCGATGGATGACCCGATTGTTCCGTTCGAGTCCTTCCGGGGGCTTGAGGACTCAAGATCGGTCCTTGCTCCGAAACACGGAGGTCACTTGGGGTTTGTGGGCTACGGCAAACCGGAGGACCCCGATTATCGCTGGGCGGAGAATCGAGTGGTGGAGTTCTTTGCGAGACTTACAGGGGAAAAGGGATCAAGCTGAGGCAGTGTCGGACCGTCGCATCCGATTGACCTCCAGGTGAGCCAGGCGAATCGGGACGGGAACTCGATAGGATCGCACCGACGCAAGGACCCAGCGGACCGCCCCGGGAAGGTTCACGCGGTTTCCGGTCGACACATAGACCGGTTTGACCGCTTCGCGGGTTCTGAGGGCCGCGCCGATCACCTCTCCACGGTCTCGCAAGGGCGCGCGGGAGCCGACTCGCTCACCCACCGGCCCATGTTCGCCGATCAGCAGCGACTTCGCCGAGCCGACGGTCGGACAGTCCCACAGAAGCCCGGCATGGCAAGCCAAGCCGAACCGTCGCGGATGGGCGCACCCATGACCATCGATCAGGATCACATCCGGGCGGATCGAAAGAGCCAGCCAAGCCTGATCGAGCAGTGGAAGCTCCCGAAAGGAGAGCAGGCCCGGCACATAGGGGAACGGCACGCTTAGTGTGGCGCGCCCAATGTCGATGACCTCCATTTCCGGCCAGCGACAGACCACGATGGCGGCATATCCGGTCGTGGCTCGCTTTTCGTAGGAGCAATCCGCGCCGGCGACCAGCATCCCCTTTTGGGGGAGCGGAGGCCGGGCACTCCGAACTTCGGCGGCAAGGGCTTTCTGGAGGGCAATGGCCTCCGCGGGGGTCAGTCCCGAGGGAAGGATGGACGCCCTGCTCAACACGGTTCCCCCTCGGATTGACTTGATATCGCCATCGGCTAGTGTTCGCCATCATGCAGGCGCGTGAAGAAATCATCATTCTGGATTTTGGCTCGCAATACAACCAACTGATCGCGCGGAGAGTCCGCGAGCAGGGAGTGTATTGTCGCATTTTCCCCTTCCATGTCTCCGCGGAGGAGATCGCGCGGATGGCGCCCAAGGGGCTGATCCTCTCGGGCGGGCCGAGTAGTGTCACCAGCCCCGGCGCGCCAATCCCGGATGCGAAGATTTTCGATCTCGGGGTCCCGATCCTGGGAATCTGCTACGGCCTTCAGGTGACCGCGCACCTCTTGGGGGGCCGTGTCGATCCTTCCTCGGAACGGGAGTACGGTCACGCCACAGTCGAACAAAACACCGAGGAATCTCCGCTCTTCGAGGGTCTGGATCACTGTTTCCAAGTGTGGATGAGCCACGGGGACCGCGTAAACCTTCTCCCCGAAGGGTTCAAGACCATCGGCGTGTCGGCCCACTCTCCCTATGCGGCGGTGGCCGACGAGACTCGGAAGCGCTACGGGGTCCAGTTTCACCCTGAGGTGGTCCACACCCCGGATGGAAGCCAGATCCTTGGGAATTTTGTCCACCATATCTGCGGGTGCGGGGGTGGGTGGACCATGGGTTCCTTTGTGGACTCCTCGGTGAAGGAGATCCGCGCCAAGGTCGGGGACGGAAAGGTCCTGTGCGCGGCCAGCGGAGGGGTGGACTCCTCGGTGGCGGCGGCGTTGGTGGCGCGCGCCGTGGGGGACAAGCTGACCTGTGTTTTCGTGGACAACGGCCTGCTGCGTCATGGCGAGGGGGAGCGGGTCCAGTCCGCGCTCAGGGATCGTTTGGGGATCAACCTCATCTTCGTGGATGCTTCCCGCCTCTTCCTGGAGCGCCTTGCGGGAGTCACCGACCCGGAACAGAAACGGAAAATCATCGGTCGCACCTTTATCGAGGTGTTCGAGGAGGAGGCCGCCAAGCTCGGCAAGGTGGACTATCTGGTTCAGGGCACGCTCTATCCCGATGTCATTGAATCGGTTTCGGTGGCGGGTCCATCGGCAACGATCAAGTCTCACCACAATGTGGGCGGGCTGCCGGAGAAGATGCGCCTTCAGTTGATCGAACCGCTCCGTGAACTGTTCAAGGATGAGGTCCGTCAGGTGGGCTTGGTCCTCGGCCTGGATGAGGAACTGGTGTTCCGTCAACCTTTCCCCGGCCCGGGACTCGCGGTCCGGGTGCTTGGCGAGGTGACCCGCGAGCGCTGCGACCTGCTCCGGAAGGCCGACAAGATTGTGATCGAGGAGTTCAAGTCCTCCGGCTGGTACCGCAAGGTCTGGCAGTCCTTCGCGGTGCTCCTCCCGGTGCGCTCGGTGGGGGTGATGGGAGACGAACGGACCTACGACAGCGCGGTGGCGATTCGGGTGGTGGAGAGCCAGGATGGCATGACTGCGGACTGGGTGGACCTGCCCGGCGAGCTCTTGCGGCGAATCTCCAACCGGATTGTGAACGAGGTGAAGGGAATCAATCGGGTGGTCTACGACATCAGCTCCAAGCCTCCCAGCACGATTGAATGGGAATAGACTCGCGATGACCCTGTTTGAAGATCCGATCTCTTTTCTGCTGATGTCGCTGGGACGCTTGCCCGCGATCATCTTCGCGCTTTCCTTTCATGAGGCCGCGCACGCCTGGATGGCGCTCAAGTGCGGCGATGACACCGCCGCGCGCATGGGCAGAATCACGCTCAACCCCTTGGCCCACCTCGATCCGATCGGCTCCATCGGCCTGATTTTCTTCTTTTTCGGGTGGGGAAAGCCGGTGCCCTATGTGGAGCGGAACCTGCGGAACCCGAAGTGGGACGCCATGCTGATCGCGGCGGCGGGTCCCGCTTCCAACCTGATCCTCGCGGCAATCTCGGGAATCGCCATTCGCCTCCTGCTCCCCTTGGCCGAATCCGGCGACGATGGCGCCTTGGACCGAATCATTCTGTTTCTACTGTTTCTGTTTTCCTGGTCGCTGTTCCTGAACCTGGCGCTCTGCTTCTTCAACTTGATCCCGGTGTTTCCCCTCGATGGAGAGAAGATTGTGGTCGGGCTGCTGCCCTATCGCCAGGCCATCCAGTACGAGTCCCTCCGCCAGTTCGGCCCGATGATGCTGCTGCTCTTGATCCTCATGGGCGGGCCGATTGTGAGCAAATGGGTGTTTCTCCTTTCGACTCCCTTCGCCTGGCTCTTCGCTGGAACCTCGGTCCAGGGGGTGTTCAATCTGATTGCCGGAACCTTCCATGCCCTCTGGGGTTCTTGAGAATCCTTTGATCCCGGCATGAATCTTGTATAATCGAACAAACCATGACGGAATGGATCCTCGGGATTTCCGCGTACTACCACGATAGCGCGGCGTGCCTGCTCAAGGATGGCGACATTTTTGCCGCGGCGCAGGAAGAGCGCTTCACCCGTAAGAAGCACGACTCCGGGTTCCCCCGAAGGGCAGTGGAATACTGCCTTCGCGAGGCGGGGATCGGGCCAAATGACCTCACCCATGTGGTTTTCTACGAAAAGCCGTTTATCAAGTTCGAGCGGATTCTTGAGACCTTCCTCTCGATTTCTCCGAGGGGCCTCACGCAATACCTCCAGGCGCTGCCGCTGTGGCTCACCAAGCGGCTGTGGATGCACGACGACATCGCGCAGGAGCTCGGGTATGAAGGGGAGGTTCTTTACGCCGAGCACCACGAATCTCACGCCGCGAGCGCCTTCTATCCCAGCCCTTACACGGAGGCGGCGGTCCTCACCGTGGATGGGGTCGGCGAATGGTCCACCACCACGATTGGGGTGGGCGAGGGGAACGACCTGCGGATCCTCAAGGAGCTCCATTTCCCGCATTCGCTCGGACTGCTTTACTCCGCCTTCACCTATTACACCGGGTTTAAGGTCAACTCGGCGGAATACAAGGTGATGGGACTCGCGCCCTATGGCGAGCCCAAATATGTCGACGCGATCCTTTCCGAGCTCCTGGACCTCAAAGAGGATGGCTCGCTCTCGATGAACATGGATTACTTCGGGTATGTGACCGGCCTGCGGATGACCAACAGCCGGTTTGACACCCTCTTCGGGGGACCGCCTCGACAGCCCGAGACCCCGCTCGCTCAGCGAGAGATGGACCTGGCCCGCTCGGTTCAGGTGGTCACGGAAATGGCGATGCGGAAGCTTGCCCATCACGCCCGCGAGATCACCGGAAAAGAGAACCTCTGCATGGCCGGCGGAGTGGCGCTGAATTGTGTGGCCAACGGGCTGCTGCTTCGGGATGGGATCTTCAAGAACATCTGGGTGCAACCCGCGGCGGGGGATGCCGGCGGCGCCGTGGGAGCGGCGCTCGCGGTCCACTATCGGTACAAGAATCACGCCCGAAAACCGTTGCCCGTGGACTCCATGCACGGTTCCTATTTGGGTCCATGTTACAACCGGGACCAGATCAAGGAGACGTTGGATCGCTTCGGGGCGAAATACGCCGAGATTGATGGCGACCGATATCTCCATTCGGTCGTGGATCGGCTGGCCGAGGAGAAGGTGGTGGGCTGGTTCCAGGGCCGGATGGAGTTCGGCCCGCGCGCCCTGGGGGGTCGCAGCATCATCGGGGACCCGCGCTCGCGCCGGATGCAGAGTGTGATGAACCTCAAGATCAAATACCGGGAGAGCTTCCGCCCGTTTGCCCCCTCGGTGCTCGCCGAGCGTTGCGCGGAGGTGTTCGAGATGGAGGCCGAGTCCCCCTACATGCTGATGGTCGCGCCGGTCCGGGAGGAGCGCCGAATTCCGATGACCGAGGAGCAGGAGCGTCTCTTCGGAATCGACAAGCTCAATGTCCCCCGCTCGGATGTGCCCGCGATCACTCACGTGGATTACTCGGCTCGCGTCCAAACAGTCACTCGGGAGCGCAACGGATTCTATTACGACCTAATCGCCAAGTTTCACGATCGGACCGGTTGCCCGCTGCTGGTCAACACCAGTTTCAATGTGCGAGGCGAACCGATCGTGGAAAGCCCGGCGGACGCCTACCGCTGTTTCATGCGGACCGAGATGGACAGCCTCGCGGTCGGCCCTTTCATCCTCGACAAGGAGGGGCAGCCGCCCTGGAAAGAAGAGGGCGACTGGCGTAAGGAGTTTGAGCTCGACTGATGACTGCTCCCGCGCCGCCGCTGGCCCAAACCCCCGCCGAGCTTCGGAAATTCGGATTCCAGATCGGCGGAATCTTCCTTGCCGTGTGCCTGCTCTTCGCTTGGCGCAAGGGGTGGACCCACCCGGTTGCGCTGGTGGCGGGAGCATTGGGCGTTTACCTTGTCGGGTTCGGTGCCCTCTGGCCCTCGCAGCTTGCCGGGTTCAATCGTTTTTGGTGGAAACTCTCGGGGTTCCTGGCGAAGTATGTCGGCCACTATGTGGGGATGGTGTTCTTCGCGGTGATTTACTGGGTCTTGTTCACCCCCGTGGCGCTCATCATGCGGATCGTAGGATTCGACCCGCTGGGCGTTCGCCGTCACCGCAACGCGAGCACCTATTGGCACGAAAGGCCCCACCCGCTATCCTCGGATCATTACGAAAGGCAGTTTTCAATCGAGAAGAGAGACCATGAGTAAGAAATCGATCCTCACCGAATACTGGGAGTTCCTCAAGTATCGAAAGAAGTTCTGGCTTCTTCCGATCGTGGTCATCATGATGATGCTGGGGCTGCTCCTGGTGTTCGCCCAGAGCTCGCCGGTCGCGCCGTTCATCTACACGCTGTTCTAAGCGCGCGGTCCGCCAGGGACCTCTAGCTGTCCAGGGCTTCACGAACCTTTTTGCCCAGATCAGTGATGTTGAAGGGTTTTTGGATGAACCGGATGCCGGCCTCCAGAATTCCCCGATGCGCGATTATGTTGGCGGTGTAACCGGACATGAAGAGGAGTTTCATTGACGGTCTGGCGGCATGAAGGCGATTCCCGAGCTCTCTACCGTCCATCTCCGGCATGATCACGTCCGTAATCAGCAGGTGGATTCCCCCGGGGTGCTCACTGGCCAGTCGAATCGCTTCCGCCGGGCCTGAAGCCGCGAGGACGGTGTAGCCGAGCTCCTCCAGGATTCTTCGTCCGATCAAGAGGATGGCGGGTTCGTCCTCAACCAGCAGAATCGTTTCGGTCCCGCCTCGCGGCATTTCGGTTTCGACCTCCGGCGTTTGGTCGGCCAGGTCGGAACCGCAGCGGGGGAAGAAGATTTGAAAGGTTGTGCCCTTTCCAGTCTCGCTTTGAACTTGGATGAAACCCTCGTTTTGCTTAACGATGCCGTAAACCGTGGCCAAACCGAGGCCGGTTCCCTCCCCGATGCCCTTGGTGGTGAAGAACGGCTCGAAGATTTGCTCCACCGTCTCCTTGCTCATCCCGCACCCGTTGTCGCTCACCGAGAGGCGGACATACTCTCCGGGGACAAATCCCACGCGCTCCTCGCAATATGCCTCGTCCAGAGTGGCGTTGGAGGTTTCGATGGTCAGCCGCCCTACCCCCGAGATCGCGTCGCGCGCGTTGACCGTGAGGTTGGCCAGGATTTGATTGACCTGGGTGGGATCGATCCTCACGCGCCACAGGCGGTACCCCGGGGTCCAAATCAATTGGATATTCTCGCCGATGAGCCGTTGAAGCATTCTGAGCATGCTTGAAACGGTGTCGTTCAAGTCGAGGACCTTGGGATCGATGGTCTGTTTCCGCGCGAAGGCCAGGAGCTGCCGGGTGAGGTCGGCGGAGTGCATGGCGGCTTGCCGAATCGCCAGCAGGTCTCCTTTTAAGGAGGATTCGGGCAAATCGGCGCGCAGGGCGATGTCCACATGCCCCAATATGGCCTGAAGCATGTTATTGAAATCGTGGGCCACGCCGCCCGCCAGGCGTCCGATCGCGTCCATCTTCTGGACCTGCAAGAGCTGGTCCTGGAGCTTATTGCGCTCCTCCTCGACTCGATTTCGCTCCCCTTGCTCCAGCGCGAGGGACACCAGATTGGCGATGGAGATGGCGAAGAGCCTTTGTTCGGGCGACCAGACAATGGGGCTGCCCACGCGCTCGTGGCAGAGGACTCCCGCGAGCTTGCCGTGGATATGGATTGGCACATCAAGCATGGAGGATATGCCGAGCGGAGTCAGATACGACGCGGAAAACTCCCGGGTGGCGGAGTGCGAATGGGCGTCATCCGCCACAATGGCCTCCTCGGACAGGAGCGCCTCGAAATAGGCGGGGTAATCCTGTTTCTCAATACCCATCCCGGAGGTGTGCCGGTCCTGAGGAAGCTCATAGAGGTCAAAGCACCGGATCGCGGTCCCTTCCTGAACAAACAACCAGAGGCTGACACGCTCCACAAGTTGTTGTCGCGCGTCCGCCTCCAGGAGGCTCCGGATGGTTTGCTCGGTGTCCGACCCGGAGAATGCCTCGCTCCGGATGATCCCGGCCAAGACCTGGAGCTCCGCCAACAGGGTGTCGCGACTGAGCCGAACTTGGTCTTCGGCCTGTTTTCGGTCGGTGGTTTCCGTGACCACCCCTCGCATTCGCTGGGGCCGCCCATTCTCATCGAAGGTGAACTCGCCGCGCCCCTGGATCCAGTGCATGCTCCCGTCGGGCCAGACCACTCGATACTCTCGCGCGTACGGCTCTCGAGAGGCCATGCAGCGTTGAATCTCCGCGTTAATGAGGGGTAGGTCCTCCGGATGAACCCTCTCGGAGAAAGCCTCATAGGTCCCGACGAACTCGCCGGGGGTGTATCCCCAGAGTTCCTCATGCCAGCGCGACCAGGTAATCCGGTTGTTGGGGATATCCCAGTCAAAGGTGCCCATGTGGGCGGCGTCGAGGGCCAAACTCAGGCGAGATTCACTCTCCCTGAGCGCCTCCTCGGCCTGTTTACGGTCGGTGATATCCCGATAGTTGATGACAATCGCGCCGACGCTCGGTTCATCCAGCAAATTCGTGACAATGGCCTCGATCCACCGCCACTCACCGCTCCGGCGTAGGAGGCGGAATTGGCCGGTGTCACGAGCTCCGGGCGTTTGCGCGATCCGGGCAAACCGCCCTTGGGTCCACACGAGGTCATCCGGGTGAACGATCTCGAAGATGTTGCGACCGAGAAACTGGTTCTCGTCGTACTCCAAGTTTCGAACAACCGCCGGGCTCTCCCAAAGCAGGGTCCCGTCCGCGCTCAACAAGGAGATACTGTCGAGTCCATTTTCGATCAGCGCGCGCAGGCGCCGCTCGGTCATCCGCGACGCTTCCTCCGCCTCGGCCCGCGCCACTCGCGCGTCCCGGTGGGCCAAAGCCTCCTTCACCGCGTGCGCCAGCCGGGATAGGTTCTCCTTGAGGACATAGTCCCAGACTCCCCCCCGGAGGCAGGCCACGGCGGTTTCCTCATTCATGGAGCCGGTCAGGATGATGAAGGGGATGTTCGGATCATGCGCAAGCGAAACAGCGAGCGCCTGCATGCCGTCAAAGTCCGGCATGGCGTAATCGGAGATGATCAGATCGGGCTGGAATTCCGTTAGGGTTTGCAGGAGGCTGTCTTGGGTGTCCACTCGCCTCGCGGTGAAGGAGAGCCCCTCCCTCGCAAGTGCGGCTTCGGCGAGCTCCGCGTCTCGCGGGTTGTCTTCGACGAACAGGATGCGTAGCGGACGAATGCCTTTCATCCACTTCTCCCGATGCCCATGAGGCCTCGACTCGATCTTGAGACGTTGAGGCACAGCCGCCCCAGTGACGTAGTTTAGCCGTCCTTCAGGCAAAGTGGTACTCTTAACTCATCTTACGGCTGCGGGCGGGGACACGCCTTGTGAACCGCCGATGGGGCGATACCATGAGCGCCCGGAGGACCACGCCGATGAGACTTCTCCTCGCTTTCCCGTGGGCCATGGCCCTGATCTTGGGAGCCGCGACGCACGCGGCGGATGGGCCTGAACGCGCGCGCGCCTGGGAGGGAACCCTCACCATCCCGACCTACCCCTTGGGGCCTGAGGACATCAATCCGCGCTTCGAGCAGATGGATGACGCGATCATCTACCCTTACCCCATGCAGGACTACCTTTCCCCGGACAAGTCGGACCAAGACCACGGGGCCCTTTTCCTCGAGAATGAATACCTCAAGGTCACCTGCCTGCCGGACCTTGGCGGGCGCATCCATTCGGTCCTGGACAAGACCACGGGGCGGGAGATGTTTGACACCAACGAGGTGATCAAGCCGGGTCTGATCGCCATGCGCGGGGCGTGGATCTCCGGAGGAGTCGAATGGAACACCGGCCCGCATGGGCACACGGTCACCGCGGTTTCACCCGTGGACGCCCTCGCGCGCGAGGATGGGGATGGCTCCGCGAGCCTGTTCATCTCCAACACGGAGAAGATCTTCCGGACCCGCTGGACGGTGCGGGTGACCCTCTATCCGGGCAAGGCTTACCTCCACGAGCGCATCCGCATCGACAACCCCACGGATGGCGTTCACCCCTACTACTTCTGGAACTGCACCGCCTTCCCCTGCCTCCCCGGCACTCGCTTTATTTTTCCGATGACCCTTGGAACCGACCACGACGGCAAGGCGTTCTTCCATTGGCCGATCCACGAGGGGGTCGATCTGACCTGGCTCAAGAACTATGACAAGCCCTCTTCCATCTTCGCCTACGAGTGCACTCAGGATTTCTTCGGGGCCTACGATGTCGACCTCGACCAGGGGGTTGTGCAATACGCCGACCATCGCGCGCTCCGAGGGAAGAAGGCCTGGACCTGGGGGCAGTCGGAGGATGGGAGGATGAGCCAGCGTGCGCTCACCGATGACGGGAGCGAGTACATCGAGGTCCAGAGCGGCCCGCTGCTCACGCAATCGGACTATGGGCTGCTCGAACCCCACGAGGGGGTGGGATGGGAGGAGTGGTGGTACCCGGTCCATGGTCTTGGAGACGGTTTCGAGTTCGCCACCCGCGACCTCGCCGTACAGACCGCTCGCGAGGAGGGATCTAAGAAACTCCGTCTTTCCCTCTTGGCCACTTCGGAATTCCCCTCCGCCCAAATTGAAACGAGGCCGATGGGGTCGCCGGATGCGGTCGGCGGGACAGATGTCCGGCTTGCGGACCTCTCTCCGAGGAAGCCCGTCCACCTCGATCTTGCGGCAGGGCATCCTCCCCCTCTCCAGGTGGAGATCAAGAGTCGGGAAGGATCTGTGCTGGCCTCCTTTGTCACTCCGCTCCCGATCCCCAAGGTCGAGCCGCCGGAGGAGACCGAAAAGCCGCGAGAGAAGGCCGAGCCGAGCGCGGAGGAGGAGTACCAGTCCGCTCTTGTGGCCGACCAAGCCACGAAACGGGTCCAGGCGCGCGCCGGTTACGAAAGGGCGCTCTCCAAGGATCCCACGCACGCCGCATCGCTCAAGGCGCTGGCGGTCCTGGACCTCGAAGCGGGACTCTATGAAGCGGCTGAAGCGGGTCTGCGGAAGGCGCTTGAAGTCGAGCCGGGCGATGGCGCGGCCTGGCACTTTCTCGGCGCGGCGCTTCTCAAGCAAGGGGAAAACGAGGAATCCCTCCGCTGCGCCGAGAAAGCCGCGGAGCTGCTCCCGAAGTCCTCAAGAGGCTCGGACCTTGTGGGACGGCTGCGAATGAGGTCAGGCCAAAATGGGGAAGCGATCTCCGCCTTCCGGTCCGCCCTAGAGAGGAACCCTGAGGATGATCGCGCGGCGGATCATCTGCTCCTCGCGCTCTGGCTTACGGGTGCAAGGGAGGAACCCGGGACTTTCGCCCGGGAGCGCATCCGCCAGGATCCCACCACGGTCATACCGCATCTTGTCCTTTTCCGGCTCGAGGGAAACGAGGGGGATGGATGGATCGAGGAGGTGGTGACCTGGGCGGGGGAAGATGCGTTCACCCTGACCGAGGCCGCGCATGCGCTTGTGGAGGCCGGACTCGCAGAGGAGGGACAAGCGATCCTCAAGCGATTCAGTCCCTTGGAACAACCCTTCCCCTCCCGCCCGGAGGAGCTTGAGGTCTTCACGCGCGCCTTGGCGGATTCTCCCGCCGATGCCACCGCCCAATTGCGCCTGGGGAATTTGCTCGCCGGGTTGCTCCGAATCGAGGAGGCAGTCCCTCGTTGGGAGGAGGCGGCCAGGTCGGATCCTTCTCAGAGTGTCGCTTTCCGGAACCTCGGCCTTCACGCCTGGAAGCGGGAATCCGACCTCGCCAAGGCCGAAGGGTATTATCGGAAAGCGATCCGGGCGCGGCTTTCGGATCAGGTGCTTTACCGCGACCTCGGGAAGATTCTGCTGGAGGCCGAGCGAGCTCCCGATGCCATCGCCTTGATGGAGAGCCTTCCGGCGGGCGGGGTTCGGAGGAACGATGTGATCGAGACTCTCGCGAAGGCATACAACACGGAGCGCCGGTTTGAGGACACCATCCGCCTCTTGGAGGGGGTCTCCTTCTCGAACTGGGAGGGGCAGAAGTCTTCGCGGGAGCTGTGGGCCACCGCGCGGATCGAACGCGGCAGGGGGATGCTTGAGGCCAAACGGACCGAGGCGGCGCTTGCGGACTTTGAGAGCGCGCTGACCTATCCGGAGAATCTTGGAGTCGGTCGCCCCGCCGAGCCGGAGGAGGCCGAGGCGCTTTATTGGAGAGGCAAGGCCCTGTCGGAGCTCGGAAGAACCTCGGAGGCGCGGAAGGCATGGGAACTGGGAGCTGGGGGTCCGAGCCGCGCCGGAAAACAGGATGAGTATCGGGACCTGTGCGCCAAGGCCCTCGTGGAATGATCCCTGTTGAAAGCCACTCGGAAATCTTGACAGCGGATCGACCGAGAGTAAGAATGGAACACATTCGGGGCAGGAGTAGCTCAGTTGGTAGAGCTCCACGTTGCCAACGTGGTTGTCGCGGGTTCGAGTCCCGTCTCCTGCTCCATCCTCTTCTCCCACCTTCAGCTTCAGACTCACCGGCGACCTCGAGCCAACTTTTGTGGACGAAAGTTTTGAGTTGACTCAGGCGAGCCGATGCGGCATACTGTCTGTTAGTTATATTGAGTCTTTTCCTTACTGAGTCTTGTCTTCAGGGCAATTTGAAGGACGGGGTTAAGTTGGATAGTTGTCTGTCAGGTGAGTGAGGGCCGGGGCGGGCTCGATGACCCGGGAGGAATCCGCCTGAACTCATCGGAGAGCGGCATGACCATGCCCCAGCGCACAAGAGCAAAGAACTCCAATTCCGGCCCATCGGAGCGAGAGCCCGGCGGGGTTGCGGCTCCCATTCCTTTCCCAATCCGTAAGATCCCGGTTTTCAGGGGTGAGGAGGATTCCTATCGGAAGTTCTTCGAGGAATCCCGGGACGCCTTTGTCATCACATCGCGGGATGGGTTGTTTGTGGACTTGAACGAGGCCGCCGCGGAGCTCTTCGGGCGTTCGCGACAAGAGCTGATCGGCAAGTCCACGCTTCAAGTCTACGCCGATCCCATGGAACGCGAGCGGTTTGTGACCGCAATCGAAGCGGCGGGCGGACAGGGAAACCTCGAGGTCCGAATTCGACGTTCGGATGGGCGGATTGTGGAATGCCTCGCCTCCTCAAACTTGTGGAAGGGCAAGGACGGAGGGATATTGGGGTATCGCAGCATCCTACGGGATGTCACCCGCGAGCGCGAGCTCGAAATGCAGCTCCACCAGTCCCAGAAAATGGAGGCGGTGGGAATTCTCGCGGGCGGGATCGCGCACGATTTCAACAACCTCCTCCAAACCATCATCTCCTATTCGCAGTTCGCGCAGGCGGAGTTCGAGCCGGGGTCGCGCGGGCTTTCGGACATCGCGCGGGTGCTGGAGGCGGCGCACCGCGCGGCGGACCTCACCAAGCAACTCTTGACCTTCAGCCGGAGAAACAAGCTCGAATCGGCGGACTTCGATGTCCGCCCGCTGGTTCGCGACATGGTCGCGCTGCTGGAGAGAACCTTCCCCCCCTCGATTTCCATCTCCTGTGAGCTCGAACGAAACCTCCCGCTGGTGCATGGAGACCCGACGCAGATCCAGCAGGTGCTCCTCAATCTCGCCATCAACGCCAGGGATGCGATGCCGAACGGGGGGCGTCTCGATATTTCGGTCCGCGCCATGGATTCCGAAGGGGGCGGGCGCGCGGCCGGCGCCGCGCCCCGCCGTGGGAAGCACTTGATCCTGCGGTTTCTGGACACGGGCTGCGGGATTCCCCAAGAAGACCTTCCCCGCATCTTTGATCCGTTTTTCACCACCAAGGAGCCCGGCAAGGGAACCGGCCTCGGCCTGTCCACCTGCTATGGCATCGTGGACCGTCACGGCGGGCGGATTCAGTGCGAATCCAAGGTCGGTCGCGGCGCTTGCTTCACGGTTTATCTCCCCGCGGGGAACTCGGCGGCGAGTCCCGAACCCGAACCTCTCGGCGACAAGGACCTCCCGCGTGGGGTTGAGACGGTGCTGATCGCGGATGATGATCCGTTGATCCTGGCGCAAGCGGCGCGCATCCTGGAAAGCTTGGGATATGTGGTCCTCTCGGCCTCGAGCGGGCGTGGGGCTTGGGAGCTCTTCCGGAGAATGCACAACGAAATCGATCTCGTTCTCCTGGACCTGCAGATGCCCGGCATGGATGGGCTGGAGTGTTGCCGGGAGATTCTCGCCCTCCGTCCCGATGTCCACTTGATCCTTGCCGGCGGATTCATTGACTCGGAGGTTGAACGGACCATCGCGGGGATCGGCCAAATCGGGGTCCTCCACAAGCCTTACCATCATTTCGATCTTGCCCATTCGGTGAGACAAGCCCTCGACCGCCGAGGGTGACCCTCCTCTTTTCGCCTCCCCTTTGGATTGGTATACCTGTGCTTTCCCGGCTGAAAGGACATCCGCGACCCATGTATCGAAACCACAAGGTGGGGTTGGTGATTCCCGCGCACAATGAAGAACGTCTGCTGCCCGCCACGCTTGCGGGGATTCCGGAGCTCGTGGACCGCGTGTATGTGGTGGATGACGCGAGCACAGACCGAACCTCGGAGGTGGCGAGGTCGCGCGCCCAGGCGGACTCACGGGTCCGGCTGATTTGCCATGAGCGCAAGAAGGGACCCGGCGCGGGCATCATCAGCGGCTACCGCGCCTGCATCGCGGAGGACATCGACTTGGCGGTCGTGGTGGGGGGCGACAATCAGATGGACCTGTCGGAGGTGGAGCGGTTCCTTGACCCGATCCTCGACCAGGGGGTGGATTACACCAAGGGCAATCGCTTCATGCAGGGGGGAAACGCCTTCGAGGACATGCCCGCGATTCGTCTGTTCGGGAACACGCTGATTTCATTCATGACCAAGATCGCCTCCGGCTATTACAAGTGTTTCGATGTGGTGGACGGCTACACCGCGATTGGAAAACGCGCGCTCCGCCTGGTTCCCTGGGAGAAAGCTTGGGGGGGATACGGGTACCCCATGGACTTTCTGATCCGGTTGAACACCTACGGCTGCAAGGTTCGGGACATTCCAAGGACCGCGATCTACCTCCCTGGGGAGCGTCAAAGCCAGATCAAGGGGATCCGTTACGCCCTCCGAGTGACCCCAATGATCACCCGCGGATTCTTCAGACGACTGTTTGTGAAGTATATCCTGCGCGACTTTCACCCGGTGATCTTCTTCTACCTGATGGGGTTGCTGCTGCTTCCGCTTGGGGGATTGCTGGCCTTGAAGATTTTGTGGATCAAGTTCGTGGTGGCGGGCGGCGGGGTGACTGTCCTCACCGGGATTCTGTGCGCGCTGTTCCTGATCCTCGGAGTCCAGTTCCTGCTCTTCGCGATGCTTTTCGACATGCAGGAGAGCTCGTGAGCCTGGCATTCAGTCTGCTTTCCCGCGATGGACCGGCGCGTCGCGGACAGGTCACCACGGCGCATGGGGACTTCCAGACCCCGGCGTTCATGCCGGTCGGGACTCAAGGATCGGTGAAAGGGGTTCTGCCCGAGCAACTTCGCGAGCTCGGGGCGGAGATCGTTCTCTCCAACACCTATCATCTGTATTTGCGCCCTGGGACCGAGGTCATTGAGCGCTTCGGCGGCTTGCACCGTTTCATGAATTGGAACGGACCCATTCTGACCGACAGCGGGGGTTTTCAGGTCTTTTCGCTCGCCCCGCTTCGGAAGCTGACCGAGGAAGGGGTCCGGTTTCAGTCTCACATTGATGGCTCCATGCACCTTCTCTCCCCGGAGAAGTCGATTGAGGTTCAGGCGGCCCTGGGCGCGGACATTGTGATGGCCCTGGATGAGTGCCCCCCGGGTGAAGCGGACCGAAGCACGGTCGAGCGCGCGCTGGAGCTCACCCTGCGTTGGCTCGAGCGCTGCAGGCAAACTCCACTTCGTGGACACCAAAACCTGTTCGGAATCATCCAGGGAGGGATGCACGCCGACCTCCGGGCCCGGAGCCTCGCGCGCACCGTTGAATTCGACCTCCCCGGCTACGCCCTCGGGGGCTTTTCGGTGGGGGAGGACAAGGCGGTCATGCGCCGGGTTATGGCCGAGATCGCCCCCCGAATGCCCGTGGACCGCCCGCGCTACCTGATGGGCGTGGGTACGCCCGAAGACTTGGTTTTCGCCATCGGATGTGGTCTGGATATATTTGACTGTGTCTTTCCCACCCGCGCGGGGAGAAACGGGGTGCTCTTCAGTTGGGCGGGTCGTCTGCATATTCGCCGAAACCAGTATCGCCTGGCCACCGGCCCGATTGATGAGAGCTGCGGCTGCTACACTTGCCGGAATTACTCCCTCGCGTACCTCAGGCACTTGGACAAGGCGCGCGAAATCAATGCGAGCGTGCTGTGCACCATCCACAACCTGCACTTCTACCAAGATCTCATGCGAGCCTGCCGCAAGGCCATCGAGGAAGGGGAATGGTCCGAGTTCTCGGCGCGCCGGCTCGAACGATGGGCGGAGGGCAACTCGGGGGAGAACGGGGACGGTCAGTTGGAGGACTGATTCCTACCGAACACGCGACGGAAGAAGCGTGTCACCGCGTTCCCGCCTTCCGGGGGAGTGGGAAGTGGCGCGGGAGGGGGCTGAAGGTTACCCGCCGGGGGCTGCGAGGAAGCTTGCGGGAACGGCTGCGGGGACTGGGGCTGCTGAGGCTCGGTCACTGAGGGGGCGGGACGGAAGGGCCGTGAGACCGCGGACCAGAACCGACGCCATCCCGATTCCTGAGGCTGTTGCTGGGGAATGGGTTGCTGCATCGGGGGTTGCATCCCTTGCTGGAATTGGGGTTGCGGGGCCGCGCCAAACTGTGGGGACACTCCTCCGGGTAGGCCCGGTCCCATCGGGGCGGAGGGCATCGGTCTCCTCGGCGGGGGAGGGGCGGGAATTACGGGCATCGGCTGGAAGGGGGACTGGGGACTCAAATCACGGCTTGTCCCGGCGCTCGGAAGCGCGGGGATTTCGGCCTCAATGGGCGCAAGCACGGCATCCTCCGTCGGCCCAGGGGGAAGCGGCTCGGCACGGGGAGCGGCGAACGGTTGGGCCACGGGCGGGGACTCCGGCGCGGGACCGCGAGGACTCATCTGGGTCCGCTGCCAGGCTCTGTTCATGGCGCTCTCGACCGGCGCGGAGGATCGGTCCAGTGGGATTTCACCCGAAAAAGGAAGCGCCGAGGTGGAGGATCCCTCCCCGGAGGGGGCCGGAGGAGGCGGTGGCGGCGGAACGGTCGTGGGGGTCGGCTCGGGAGTCGGAGCCTCGGTGGGCAGGGGAACGGGGGTGGGCGGGGTCTCTTCCCCGAACAGCATCTTGAGGAGGGTCCCGGTCATCTCCCCCATGAACGCTTCAGGCTCGGTCTCGTTCCCGAACCGAGTCTCCTCGCGCAGCAGTCGCCCGGTTTTCCCATCCACCACCTTGAGCGAGGCGGAGATCACCCCATCGGCCACGATAAACGACCCCAGAACCACGAGGTCGGCTTCGAGTTTCTTTCCAATCGCCGGGACTTGTTCCGGCGCGATATAGTAGGAATCGATGTGGAGTTCCTGAAGCGCGGAATGGATCCGCGGGAAGGGGACCACCTGGACCTTCTTGCGCTCGAAAACCGCGCGGCGCAGGCCACGCCCCCAGAGCGATTCCCAGGAATCGAATTTGGCCTCCGCCGAAAGGTTGAACAGGTCGAGCACCACCACGGTGGAGTTGTCGGTGGCCAGTCCTTTGGGAGGTGGAGCCGCCTGCGCCGCCTGCCCTTGAAACCCGGGGATTCCCCAAGGCGCGAGGGCCAAGCACGCGAGGAAACTGACCAACAAGGGGGACGGAATCCGCTTCATCGAGACGAACCTTTCCGCGCCGGCTCTTACTTGACAAGGCGCTGGATTGCCTTGAATTCAGGGGTTCCAGCGCGCTCCAGCAGTTCAAACAAGGCCATTTCCGTACAGGAAATCACAGCCCCCGCCCCCCTCAGGCGGTCCATCGCAATCTTCACATGCTCCCCGTTGCGGGAACCGACCGCATCGGCCAGGAGATGGGTCCGATATCCTTCATCCAGGGCCTGGAGCGCGGTCTGCGCCACACAAACATGCGCTTCAATCCCGGCAATGAGGAGTGTCTCCACACCCAAGCCCTTGAGCTTCCCCACAAACTTCGGCTCCCGGAAGCAGCCGAAAGCCACCTTCTCCAACCGGACCGCGCCCTCCAGATGCTCTTCGAGTTCCGGCACGGTCCTCCCCAGACCCTGGGGATACTGCTCGGTCACAATCAGCGGCGCGCGCAAGACCTGTGCGGCGCGGGCGATGCGAATCAGGTTCTCCAGGATTTCCCCCCAGTTCGGAATCACCGGGCGGAATCTCTCCTGGAAATCAACAATCAGGAACGCCGCGCCGTTCCGAGTCGCGAGCCGGGGGCCGGGCCTTTCCTCAGGCACTCACAACCCCTTCATCCTCCTCGATCAGGTCGAAGTCCTTGGCCAAGGTCCTCACCGCAAGCTCGGTGTAATCCTCGTCAATGACCACAGAAATCCGGATTTCCGAGGTGCTGATCATGTAAATGTTTATTCCTTTATCGGCCAACGCCCGGAACATCTTAGCGGCAACACCGCCATGCGACTTCATCCCGACACCGACAATGCTTACCTTGGCGATTTTTTCGTCCACGCTGACCTGGCGGGCCTTCAGTTTCTTGGCCACGACCTCGGTCGCCTTGACGGCGTCGTTCAGGTCGCTCTTGGTCACCGTGAACGACATGTTGGCCAGGCCATCTTCCCCCTTGCCTTGAACGATCATGTCCACCGAGAGGCCTTGTGAGGCGAGCTGCTCAAAGACCTGCGCGGCGATCCCCGGTTGGTCGGGAATGCCATACACGCTGATGCGCGCCTCGGTCTTGTCGGAGCAGATCCCTGTAACGAGAATCTCTTCCATGCCTTCAACCTCCTCCGAGATCAGGGTCCCGGGCTTGTCTTCAAAACTGGTGAGCACCTGAAGCGGCACTCGGTATTTCTTGGCGAACACCACGGAGCGGGTCTGGAGCACCTTGGAGCCCGACCCGGCCATTTCGAGCATCTCGTCGTAGGAAATCCGCGCGAGCTTCCTGGCCCCGCGGACAATCCTCGGATCGGCGGCGTAAACCCCATCCACATCGGTGTAGATGTCGCAGCGCTCGGCCCCAAGGGCGGCGGCGATGGCGGCGGCGGAGGTGTCCGAGGCCCCGCGACCCAGCGTGGTCACCTCCATGTCATCCGTGACTCCTTGGAACCCGGCCACCACCGGGACCCCGCCCTTTTCCAACACGGAGCGCAACCGGCCGGCGTCAATCGACTTGATCTTGGCCCGGGTGTGGAACGGGTCGGTGACAATCCCGGCCTGAGAGGCGGTGAAGGAAACCGCCTCAATCCCCACCTTGTGCAAAGCAATGGCCATGAGCGCGATGCTGACCTGTTCGCCCGCGGAGGCGAGCACATCTCGCTCACGCCCGGAGCTTTTCGGGTCGATGGCGTCCGCCAAGCCCAACAGGCGGTTGGTCTCCCCCGCCATGGCGCTGACCACCACGGCGACATTGTAGCCTCTACGGATATCGGCGGCGATTCGATGGGCGTTGGAAAGGATCCTCTCCGTGGTCCCCATCGAGGTTCCGCCGTATTTGTGGACAAGAATCGGCATTAGAAGGACACAGCTCCCCAATTATGATGCACTTAGGATAGCAGGCGGATTGAAGCGCTTCAATGCGGGTGGAGTGGCGCCGTGTCCGGGGCGACCTCGATCAAGCAGGCGGAAGCAGGGTCGAGATGCTCCTCAAGTTCCACCTTCCCATCCGCGTAGCGGCCGAGGTCTTTCTCGGCATCGGCCTCGATCCGGCGAATTGTCCCGGAGACGGAGATCGGATAGTCGCTCTGTCGGAGCGAGAGCAAGGCGCGCTGGGGTTGGTCCGAGATATTCACCAGCGCCACTCCGATCCGTCCATCCTCCGCGAGCCACGCCCCGGCAAGGACCATCGGCACGGTCGCGACATATTCCTTCACCGCTCCCTGCTGACCGGCATAGATCGAAAGACGGGAAACCGGGATCTGGGCCGACGGGAGCGTGTCGACCGGCGGCTTGAGCATCGTTCCATCGCGCAAGTACGCTCGGGTCTTGGCGTGGAGGCGAGCGAGCGCCAGGAAGAAGTCCATCTCCTCACGGCGTTCCTCAAGCAGCCTGGGAGTGAAGTTGGCGAGGGTTAGCTGTTGGCCCCACACCAACGCGCGCGCCTGCTCCAGACGGAATTGGGCGGCGAACTTCCGGTCGAGTAGCGCAAGCGGTTCCCGAGGGGCGAACTCCGCGGGCCAGAGGTCGTCATAGGGTGGATGAGTGAGTGAGGAGTAATTCCCATACAGCAGCGCGCAGTCATGGTAGACCGATTGGAAGAACGGGATCGGCTCCCAATCGCCGGGCGCGGCATAGCGTTCCATGCTCACCTGCAGGCTGAGCATCAGGTCGAGGTGCGGAAGCCAGGCCTCGCCGCATCCCTCTCCGGCGAGCGTGATCCGGCGGTCCCCCGTGGAGCCTTCACGGATGCTCGCGGCAAGCGCGCGGAATCCCTCCATCCAGTAAGACCCGCCACCGAGCGGATGACCGTGCGCTGGGTCATAGCAGGACAGGCTCGAACAGGCCTGGTCCATATAGATCCCATCCACGCCCAGGTCGAAAGCCGCCACCGCGAGAGAGCGGTATTTCTCCCGCCAGAAGGGAGTCCCCATGCACATCGAGGCGCAGGGGACCTTCATGAAGGTGTTGTAGACTTCGGGCGCGACCTTTCCATCCGGCCCCTTGACCGCGAAGCGCTCCGCGCCTTCCTCCGACCAGCTCCCGGTGGTCATCCCCCATAGCCTCTGATTCATGTACACCAGGGAACGGACGCCTTGTTCGCGGGCAAGCGCGAGCGCGCTCCGGAAAGACTCGTTCCCTTCCCTCGGCGGGAGGTACTCCGGAAAGCCCGCGTCATACGCGCAGCCGTGCCACCAATGCCAGAACACACTGACCGGGATACGCGCTTCCTCTTGGAGCTTCGCGGCCGGAACAAGGACCCCTTGGGAGCGTCCCCGGTTCCAGACCCATAAGCCGGTGTCGGTGGCCCACTCCGGAGTCAGTCCCTTTTTGCGGCGGCTCTCGTGGACCCAGGCCTGCCCGCGCGCCCAACGGCTGTATTCCCGCGCGGCTTCGTACCAGCTTCCCGAGAAGGCGCTGAGGAGGGTGTCGTAAGGGGGTTCATAGAGCTCAATCGGCTTGTTTTCCACCGGTGGCTGATGGATCACTTCCAGGCCGATGCCCCCTTGATCCTCGCCGAACACGGCGAACTGCTTTCTCAGGGCGGAGGGATCCTGGGTGGAGAGCAGGAGACCCGGACCCTCGCCTCCGCACCACGCCAGGCACTGCATCGAGAGCAGGCCGGGATACTCCCATTCGCGCCGTTTCGCGGCTTCCCCTTCCGGACTCAGGAGAGAGCGCGCGCGGTGGGTCTCTTTCCCCATCCATTCCGGAACCGCCAGGCTTTCTCCCGCTTGGGGCTTGATTCCTCCAATTCGAGGAAAATGGACCGCGCGGACTTTCATCCCCGCCAATCGCTCCAGGCGGATTCGCCAGCACACGGTCGGGTGTTCGGGGTCAAGGGTCACTCGCGCGACCACTCTCAAGTCGGGGGCCTCCGGGTGTCCGAATCCACTCCAGATAAGCTCCAGCGTGTCCTCCTTGGCGAGATCGCGCCGCGCGCTAAAAGACGCCGCGCGCTCCGCTCTCAGCGGCGGACCGTGCATGGGGGAGATTTGCCAAAGGGTTGTCGGGGAGCCATCCGAGAGAAACTCATGGCTGGGGGTCTTGAGCGAAAACTCGCTCAGCGCGCCGGTCTTGGGGTGGAAGGCGAGGCGGAGTCGGGGGCTGTCAAGAACCGGTTGTCCCGCGCGCGCGCCACCCACGGCGGCCAGCGCCAGCGCGAGAGCAAACGCCGCGAGGCGCGATGAAATCGCGGCCGGCGAAGACAATCGAATCCATGGATGGCGAGACACGTGGCATGAAGCCCCTGATCAGGCGCGCTCCTTTCCCACTTGACTCACAACCTTCCACCTCTCGGAGAGGATTCCAAGAACAGGGATTGCCATCCCCGTGTACAACCGCCCCTCGGTCCGCCGGAGCTGCGCCGACTCAACGATTGCTGCTTCGGTGTTCACAGTGATTGCGGTTTCTCATTACGAGTAGCAACTCTTATATCATTTCATTCAACGGGCTGTTAGGGGAGTTAACAGGTGCTCGGTTTGGCCCCCAGGAACCCGCCCGAGGGGAGCGTGTTCACAAAGTATCGGTAAGTCCCGATCAATTCGAATCCATGTTTGGAGAAATACGGGGGCATCGTTTCCGCCGTGAAGTAATGGAGGTGTCCCAAGTTGCCGTAGCCGTGGAGATCATCGAGCTGCTCGGAAATCGAAAGGCTGGGGAGATCGGGTATTGGAACCTCGACCAGAATGACGCCGCCGGGCTTTAGCGCCTGCCAGGCTTTCCCGAGAAGCTCCGAGGGTTTCTCAAGGTGCTCGAGCACGTGGTAGGCGAAGACATAATCATACTGCTCCGGCCGCGGCATCCACTCTCGAACCGTGCTCTTGTGAACATCCAGGTTGAAATGGTCACGACAGTAATCGACCAGCTTTTGCCCGGTTTCGATTCCCCGCACGCGCAGTCCCAGATCGCTCAGGAATTTCAGCACGTGCCCCTCCGCGCATCCGATTTCAAAGGCCGATTGGCCTTCGCTGGGAAAGGGGCGCCCGGAGGCTTCAAACACCTCTCGCATGAGCCCGATTCGATGCTGGAAGAATGACCGGTTGTGCCAGTTCTTTTCCATGAACGCGATGGAGCTGTCCTGGTTGTACCAATCGCCCAGCACATCAAGGCTTTCGGGCGGCTTGCGCTCCACAAACTCCAGTCCGCAACGGTCACATCGGACATTCTTCTGGTTCAGGAAGAAGAAGGTGGCCGTGAAGGCGCTCCCGCCGCACAGATCACATGGAGCCATCGGGAAATGCTGCTCGACTTCGGTCAGGTATTGACGAGCGAGGTATGTCAGAAATGCGCTCAGCCCGGATGCCCGAATTCCCGGCAGGGATCTTCGAGTCCGCAGCAGCTCGCGGCTCAGGCCGCCGATGAAATCGCGGTTCGGGAGCCGCCTGATGAAGGCGCCTCCCAGCTCTCCGCCTCTCCGGATCAGCCGCTTCCTCAACGGCTCGGTCGCGCTGATTCGCTGAGAAAGGGAGGGGGGACATTCGGGGAGAATGGCCTCGATTTGACGATAGGCAAGGTGCGCCTTCTTCCGCTCGCCGAGACTCCAGTAGCAGTCCCCCAGAAGTTTGAGCGCTTCCTCTAAACCGGGCTGGATTTCAATCGCCTTTTCCAGGCAGGGGATGGCCTCTCGCGTTCGGCCGAGCGTGTAAAGCACATACCCCAGGTTTCCCCATGCGTTCAGGCAATCGGGGTGGTCCCGAGCCAGGGCCCGGAGCTTCCCGATGCCTTCCTCGGCCTTGCCGCCCTGAATGGCGCTCAGGGCCTCGTGGAGGCGGCGCCCGGGATCCTCCTGACGGATAGACTCGGAAGGATGGAGGGGTTGTGGAGAATCAACCGCAAAGGGTTCGAGCATCTTCTAACCCATCCCGTCGAACTGATCCGATCCGACAGAAACAGGGTACCAAGGAAATGGGTGTATGACAACATAATTACCACCAGCGATTTAATTCACCCGTCGACCTTGGTTTCTTCTCCCATGCCCTGCCTCGACGGTAGCTTGCCCCCCCAGGTTGACCCGATGATCCACAGATTCTTGTAGGGGCGCGACCTTCTCAGTGGGGCAATCCTGACTGTGCGCGAGAATGGTCAATTCTCCTTTTCGATCAGCCCCAGCCAGTGGGTGAAGCTCTCTTCGCCTTGTGTTAAGATAATCCCGATGACAGGGACGCCGCGCGCGGTCCCCTGTCGGAAGGTCCTTCAAGTTCGGAGGGTCTTTCAGCTCCATGCCCGGGAGATCCGCCCATGTTCACCCGTTCCGCCCCGAAGGATTCAAGTGCAGTCAAATCCAATCAAGGTTTCACCCTCATCGAACTTCTGGTGGTGATCGCCATCATCGCGGTCCTGATCGGACTGCTGCTCCCGGCGGTCCAGAAGGTGCGCGAGGCCGCCGCGCGGTCCATGTGTCAGAATAACCTCCGTCAACTGGCCATCGCGGTCCACAACTACGAGGTGGACCATCCCGGAGTTTTTCCGGGCGACTTTTCCCAGATCCTTCCATACATCGAACAGGAGAATCTGTTCAATGCGATGGACCACGGGTACAAGTTCTCAATCCAACCGCGAATGGCGGCCAAGGGGGGAGACTTGCCCGCCGGGGTGGACATCATCGGCGAGCCGGTTCTGCCGGGGATCACCGGCCCGACCAAGATCACCCGCCATTACCCCGCCGACATGGAGACCGAGATGGTCCCGCCCGACGCCGAGAGGAATCGTCAGGAGATGTTCGACAAGCTCCGCATGCTGTGGCGCACCACCTATGGCAACGCCCTTCCCCAGTTGATCGCCGAGGGGATTTTCGACGAGAACAATCCGTGCTCGGTCCACGACATGGAGAATCTGGGCGTGGAAGACATTTTCTTCCGAATCGCGGTGGTGGATGACAACACCACGGGCATCACGCTGCACGACCTCACTCAGTTCACCGGCGGCGGCACTCTGTACACATCCGTGGTCAACACGGCCCTCTTCGACATCATGAAGATCGGGATCGAGGGGGACGAAGACGGGATGATGTTGCCGGCGGTGCAGATGGCCGACATTGGAAGCTTCACCTCGACGCTATGTGTCAGCTATGATGTAAAACCCAACCCATTGGATGGCCGGATCGACCCGCAAGACCTGGCCGAATGGGCGCGCCGTGTTCTGGTCGGCGCCGATCCGGGGGAAGTGCTGTTTGACTTCGGGCGGTTTTGGTACATGACCATGCGGTAGGGAGATGAGGAGTTGGGTGTGCTTAGAAGCGCTCGCACCAAAGACCTTGAGAGATTGGGCGATGCACCCAGAAGGCATCCAACACTAATCCTTGGAAGAACCTCTGAGTTTGAACCGCGCCTTCGGATCCCGCTCAAGATCCTTTCGATGCTCATGGAGCAGAATTCCCCTATCGACAAGTGTCGAAAGGGCTCTCCTAGCAGTTTGCCAGGTCTTTCCTGTTAGTCGCTGGGCATCACTTACGCTGATCTCGCCGTGTTCGGCAACAAAATTGATGCAGCGCTTCTGGTCTTCCGTAAGAGTGTGCGCCAGCTGAGTTCCAAGAATCTCGGCAACATCCGAATCGACCCAGACTTTTCGCTGTTTGATGTTATTTCGAAGGGTCACCCTCACGATGGCAAAACCGGTCTCATCCTGCTTGAACTCCGGCTCAGGTAGTTCGAGCCGCCGCATTTCCTCCCGAATTCGCCTTGTTCCTTCATGAGCGCACTTGACGAACTTGAGGTAATACATCGCATCCATCAGGTACGGATTCCGAGGGGCGTGCACGTCATAGATATTCTTTGGATTCACGAACGGCGGAAATGCCCCCGGACTTTCCACTATAAGTTTATCGTCGAACATCTTAACAAAAATCGGCATGTTACTCATACCGTTGCCATATGCCCTGTGGGCACATGCGTTGACAATCGCCTCATACCAGGTGAAGTCGGGATACTCCGGGGAGGTAAAGAACTTGCCTCCCGCTCCCAAACGCGAGAAGCTCCGAAGTTGGGACTTAAGGGTCACCGCGACACGCTGTATTTGTTCGGGGATCGTGCCATCCACAAACTCATCTTTCACCGCATTCCATTCTCCGCCCACTCGCTCTTGCTCCCCTTCAAATCGCAGGAAACGAATGCGGCATCCGGGCAAGACCGCCCTTGGATCGCGCGCAAACAGTAGGGCGCAAGCCATGTTGGCAATAAAGGCGTTAGCCCTCCGAGTCCCCAAGTGCATTAGCTCGAGGATATCGGGCGCTTCATGCGAGGAACTCCAGCCTTTCCTCTCGCGGACAGACTCCACGAACTCACGGATTGACTCCTGGTGGAAGTCTTGTGGATAAGTGAGACCGCATGGCTCAGTCTCAAATCGAATCTCTCCCTTGTCAGTTTGCAGCTGCCGGATCTCTTCGGGGGACCCAAGCTCCATTTTCGAATCGCCACGACGTATGAAAGCACGACCATCGACGGTGCGAACGACCTTTGAAGAGTGATACTTGACACGGAAAACGAGCACAAAATCGAGTTTCCCATCGTGGTCTCTGTGAACTTGAACCTGCTTGACCGCAACCTGAGCGTCTGGGCAATAGGTGGCTCCCGCTTTCTCGATTTGGTTTACCCTATCCTGGCCGGCGCGCGAACAACCTTCAATGGTGGCATCGTTCCTGATGCCCACGACGATGACTCCACCTTCGGGTGACGTGTTGGCCCACATGGAGAAGTACTCTCCCAATGCCTTCCCGTGGACACCTATTGACTTCTTCTCAAGACGCCGATCTTCACCCAGCCTGCGGAGGAGCTCCTCGTCCGCCTTGCCGTAAATCTCGTCACAAGTCAGCAGCGCATCAGGTCGATCTTCAAAATCAAACTGCAGCTGCATTCGCTCGGGTTCAAGTGGCGGCATCGAGTTCAAAGACCTTCCTGCTAGACAAGATACAGTATCTTGTCCCGAGTATCATCCCGGACGGCGACCTGGTGTCTGCCAGGACTGCCAAACTGCCCTCATCGAGAAGCTCGCATGTGTCGGTCAATCCCGCCAACCGGTAGGTACCCCTCCCTCCCCTCATCCCTTGAGGGGAGGGAGGGTTTCAGGCACTCAATTACAGGCCGCCGCCGCTGCCGAAGATCGCGGGCAGGATATCCGACCCGCGTCCCACTCGGCCTCGACGGAAGTCGCGCGCCGGCTCCTTCTCCGGGGCCGCCGCGACCGGCTCCAGCTCGCGGTCACTGTCATCGACATAACCGCGCGCCTTCTCCGACTTGGCCAGATAGGCCGGGCGCTCGTAGCCAAGGTCATCCCCGGAATACGAGCGGGTCTGCTCGCGCGCCGGTTCGGACAGGTCCTTCTCCCGCGAATCGCGGTCGAACCCGGTCGCCAGGATGGTCACATGCATCCGGTTGGTCAGGTTCTCCTCCAGCACCACACCGAAGATGATGTTGGCGTCCGGATCGGCCTTGGGATGAATCTGCTCCTCGATGGCGCGATTGAGCTCGTGCAGGGTCACGTCATAACCGGTGGTCACATTGATCAGCAGCCCCTTGGCCCCTTCGATCACAACCTCCTCCATGAGCGGGTTGGAGGAGGCCTGCTGGAAGGCCATCAGGGCCCGATCCGGACCCTCGCCGTGCCCCACGCCCATCACCGCGCCGCCCTGCTGGTTCATAATTGCGCGGATGTCGGCGAAGTCGGCGTTGATCTGGCCCGGCTTGGTGATCAGGTCGGCGATGGATTGCACGCACTGCATCAGCATGCTGTCCGAGATCTTGAAGGCCTCGACCAGCGTGGTGCGGTCGTCCACGAGGGTCAGCAGGCGCTGGTTCGGGATGGTGATGAGCGTGTCCACCTTCTCCCGGAGCTCGCGCTGCCCGCGCTCGGCGATGCGATGCCGCACGCTCCCCTCGAAGTCGAAGGGCTTGGTGCACAGCGCGACCACCAGCGCGCCCATCTCGCGGGCGACATCGGCGATCACCGGCGAGGCGCCGGTGCCGGTCCCGCCCCCCAGCCCGCAACAGATGAAGACCAGGTCGGCGCCTTCGAGGGTCTCCGCGATGAGCGCGCGGTCCTCCTCGGCGGCTTGCTCTCCCAGCAGCGGGTTGGCCCCGGTCCCCAATCCTTGGGTGACCTTGGCGCCGATGTGGAGGGTCCGCTCGGTTTGGGTGGAGGCGAGCGACTGCACGTCGGTGTTCACCGCCACGAACTCGACCCCCTTGAGCGAGGTCGATTCCATGCTTTCCACTGCGTTCGTGCCGGCGCCCCCCACGCCGACCACCACGATCCTCGGTTTGTTCACTGGTTCATCCAACATGTAGATCATTCTCCTTCCTCCTTCAATTTCGAACGTCCCCTAACGCTTGACTTCGTTTCAATCCCCCTCGGTTCGAGTCCTCTTGTTGTTTCCATTCCTCCCATAAGCCTTATCTCCCCTCATGCTTTCCCCGGCCATGCGCGGCCTAGAAATACTTCGACAGGAAGTTGGTGAACCTCCTGACAACCTTTGGAATCCCGCGCCCGACCTCGGCCTGAAGCCTGCGGCGCTCCTTGAGGGCGTACTGGAGCATGCCGATGGCGGTGGCGCAGGTGGGGCTTTTGACAATGTCGGTGAATCCGGTGACCCCGCCCGGGATGCCGAGCCCGGTGTCGACTCCCAGTTCCTTCTGGAACTTCTCGGCAAGCCCTCCGAGCAGCGAGGAGCCGCCGGTGAGCACGATCCCCGCGACCAGGTCCTCGCGCGGGAGCGCCTGGTCGATGGTTCGCTCGACCTGCTGAATGATCTGCTCGACCCGGGCCTCGATCACAAAATTGAGGTCGGAGCGTGGAACCTGCCTGGGCGGGCGCGGGCGAATCCTTTGCACCTCGATGGTCTCGGCCTCATCCGCGGGTTGGGTCAGGGCCCAGCCAAAGCTGCGCTTGAGCGCCTCGGCGTGCTCCACCGGAGCGGCGAAATAGGCGGCGATGTCACGGGTGATCAGGTCGCCGCCGATCAACACAATCTTGCTCTGGAGGATGTGACCATCCCTGTAAATGGCGATGTCGGTGGTTCCGCCGCCGATGTCCACCATGGCGACGCCGGCCATCATCTCCGCCGGGGAGAGCACCGACATGGAGGAGGCGATGGGTTGAAGGATGACCCCCTCGATCCGAAACCCGGCGGCCTGGGCGGCGCGCTCGATGTTGGCGATGTCGTTCTTGCGCCCGCAGACCAGGTGAACATCCACCTCAAGCAGGTTCCCGACCATCCCCTCGGGGTCGCGCACCCCGGTGCGGTCATCCACCCGGAACCCGCGCGGGATGACATGCAGGACCTGCATTTCGGGCGGGATCTTCATGTCCACCGCCGCTCGAATCGCGGACTTCATGTCGGCCTTTGTGATCCCACGCTGACCCTGGAGGACCGCGACCGAGCCGCGACTGTTGTAGCTCTGAATGAAGCTCGCGGCAATGCCCACCCAGGCGCGGGACACCTCGACCCCGGCGGTGGCGAGCGCCTTTTGCGCGGCGGCTTCGATGGACCGGGTGGTTCGCTCCAGATCGATCACGGCCCCGTTCTGCATCCCCTCGGAGGGGTGGGTCCCGATTCCGATCACCTCGAGGTCATCCCCCGCGATGACGCGCGCGATGACCGCGCAGACCTTGGTGGTGCCCAGGTCTATCGCCAGCAAGTGTTCGTCGGCCTGCATCTCATTCTCCCCACATCAGACTTAATCCAAAGCATCCCTGTTCCCCTCACAGGGAACGCTGTTCAAACAACCCTCAAACCGGTCCTTGCTTCTCGCGCGATGGCGAGCGCCTCGCCACCTTTTCGACCCATGCGACCGGGTCCAGGTGGCGTGGGCGAATCAGAATCCCCTGCTCATCGAAGCGCAGGTCCACATACGCCACCTCGATTTGCTCCTTGGACAGGAAGCGCAGGACCGGCTCGATCCGCCCGATGCGCTCCACGAAATGACGGTCCCCGAGAATGATCTCGGCATTCATCGAGCGTCGTTTCAGGACCCACCCGCGGGCATCCCGCGAGGCGCGGATCTCCAAGAGGTCGCGGGTCCATTCCTCCTCGCGGGCGAGCGCGAGTCCCAAGGCCCGCAGGACTTCGGGGGCGCGCTCTTCCTCAATCCGCTCGCCGGCTTTCCAGCCGGACCGTGAAAGACCGGCGAGGACCGGAAACGGCGCGGGGCGCGCGTCCCGGCTCTCGGAGTCCCCGGGCGGAGGGGCCACCTCCTCGGCATCCGCGATCAGATAGCCCTCATCATCCACCGCGAAGCGTCGGCCACTGCGAGCATCCTCGCAGATTGCGAGGGGGGCGCGCTCCTCGATCGTGATCGAGAGGGTCTGCGGGAGCAGCCGCCGGACCTCCACGCTCTTGATCGGCGGAAGGTCGGCGAGCCGGGCCTTGAGCGCCTCCGGATCGACTTGCCAGAGGCGGACCACCGCGGGGATGTCGAGCCTTTCCAGGATTTCATCCTCGCTCACCAGGCAGTTCCCCTCGACTTCCACGTCCCGGATCATGAAAAGGTCCGAGCGCAGGACATAATCGGCCAGGTCGAGCGCGGCGTAGCCCAAGACCGCGAGCGCGACCAGCGCCAAGGTCCAGCGCCGGGCACGTCGCAGGGTGTCGCGCCAGCCCGGTTTGCTTTCCGATTGTTGTTTGCGTTTCCTTGCCATTTTGTCTCAGATTCCCCGCTCCAGCAGGCGATAGGCCACACGGTTAATGTCCCCCGCGCCGAGAAAAAGGACCGTGTCTCCCGCTTGGACCTGCTCGCGCAGCGCCTCCTCGACATCCCCCAGAGTGGGAGCGTAAACCACGCTCGCCACCCCATGGATGCGTGAAAGCAAGCGCTTCGCGGTGACCCCTTCGCGCGGCTCCTCGCCCGCCGAATAAATCTCCGAGAGGATCAGGAGATCGACGCCCCCGAAAGCTCCCGCGAACTCATCGAAGAGCTGGTCGGTGCGGCTGTATCGGTGAGGCTGGAAAACCACAAGGCAACGCCCCTCGGAGTACTGCCGGAGCGCCCGCAGCGTGGCCTCGATCTCGGTGGGATGGTGACCGTAATCGTCGATCAGGGTGGCCCCGCGCCAATCGCCGAGAACCTCGAAGCGACGGCGCGTTCCGTGGTACTCCGCGAGGCCTTTGAGCAGACTGTCGGCGGAAAGGCCGAGGGATAGCCCCGCCGCGAAGGCGCCCAAGGCGTTGAGCAGCATGTGCATCCCGGGGACCCGGATTTCCAATCGCGCGGCGGGTTTGCCGTGAATCAGGACTCGGCAGGCCGATCTGTCGCGCGCCAGATCGATTTCGACCCCTCGAATGTCGCCCGCCTCGGAGAAGCCATAGGGGACAAAATCAGTCCCGAAATTCCGCCGGGCGAGCGCGTACAGGTTGGGGCAATCCGCGCAAAGAATCCGCCGCTCGGGAGCCTCCACGCATCCGATGAAATCGCGAAAGGCCTCGCGCAGGGAAAGGATGTCGCCGTAATGCTCCAAGTGGTCATCCTCGACATTGGTGACAATCGCGAGGTGGGGATCGAGTTCGAGGAACGAGCCGTCGCTCTCATCGGTCTCCGCCACACAATACCGATCGCTTCCCAGGAGCGCGTTTCCGCCGATGTTCGGCAGCTCGCCGCCCAGCAGGATCGTGGGATCCAGTCCCGCCGCGCGAACCGCCAGCGAAAGCATGGCGCTGGTGGTGGTTTTCCCGTGCGTTCCGGCGACTCCGAGGAGCGCCAGGTCGCGGGTGAGGTGGGCGAGCAGCGATCCACGTCGAATGGCGGGGATTCCCAGCTCGGCCGCGCGAAGGCGCTCCGGGTGTTCGGCCCTCACCGCGCTTGAATAGACCACCAGGTCGCTGCCCACCACAAGGTCCGGTTGCGCTCCCACGCGGATGGTGGCGCCGCCCTCGGAGAGCAGCTCGGTCTGACGGTTCAAGCGGGCATCCGCGCCGGTGACCCGGCAGCCGCGCTCCAGGCACACTCGGGCCAGCCCACTCATGCCGATTCCGCCGACCCCGATGAAATGGATCGACACTCCCGGACCGATCACCGGGATTCCAGGTTCGAGTTCATGTTTTCTCATGATGGCATCCGTTCGGTCCGCCCATCCCACCGCCGCTCCGTTCATGGTTTCCTCCCCCGCGCAATTTCATCGATGGCACTCACAATCCGCCCGACCGGGTCGGCCCCGTTCTGTACGATCCCAGTCAGAGGCTGCTTCTGGGCAAGTTCCATCACGGCCCGATCCAGGCTCGAAACATCCAGTTGGTCTTCCGCTAGCAGGATTCCGGCGTGCGCCTTGAGAAACTCCTCCGCGTTGAGACGCTGGTGGTCCTGTGTGGCCGAGGGGAACGGCACCAGCACCGCGGGCTTGCCGACCGCCTCCAGTTCCGCGCATGAAACGGCTCCGCTCCGCGCCACCACGACATCCGCGCAGGCGTAAGCCTTTCCCATCTCGTGCAGATGAGCCACAGGGACCAGGTTGTTGCTTGCCCCGCGCTGTTGCACCCATTCAAGGTTGGCGCGCCCGGTCTGGAGCAGAATCTGCCAATCAGGACGGTTCGCGTTCCAGTTCCGCGCGAGTTCAAGGCCGACCGTGCAAAGCGACCTCGCGCCCTGGCTCCCGCCGAAGATGAAAAGGGTCTTTCGCGAGGGAGAAAGCCCCAAGTCGAGGTACCACTCTTCGCGACGATCGAGGACAATGCCCGGCCTGAGCGGCATCCCAACCACGCGCGCGCGCCCCTCGATTCCCTTCCCAGCGAGCGGCTTGGCGAGCAGGACCATCGCCACCTTGCGGGCATAGGCGCGAACCACCAGACCGGGGACCACATTCTGCTCATGGACCAGCACCGGCAACCGGAGCGAGAGCGCGGCCGAGATCGCGGGGGCGCTCACATAGCTCCCCAGGGCAAACAAGACCTCCGCCCGGATTCTCTGAAGGATCTCCCGCGCCAGGCGGCGTCCCCGAACAAAGCAGATCAGGGCGCGCACATTCTCCCAGGACCATCGGCGCTTCAGCCCCAAGAGACGAATGGGGCTGAAATCGGCCCCCAAGGCCCTTGCCTCGGACTCCTCCAGGCTGTCGGGTCTTCCGATCCAATGGACCTGATCCCCGCGCGCGAGCAGAGCCGTGGCCACCGCCACCGCGGGATAGACATGTCCGCCGGTTCCGCCCGCCGTGATGGCCACTCTCATAGCACCATCCTCCCCCCGCCGAAGGGTTCGGGTTTCACTCGGTTGACTCCACGCAGCAGGTGGTTGTGGGTGGACATGCTGATGTTGATCAGGATTCCCATCGCGATCATGGTCCAGGTGAGGGATGAACCCCCATACGAAACCAATGGGAGAGTGAATCCGGTGGTGGGCGCGAGGCCGGTGACAATCGCCATGTTCAGAAAGGCCTGGGCGCCGATCAGAATGGTGATTCCGAGCGCGAGGAAGGTCCCGAAGGGGTCGGTGCAACCGGCGGCCACCTTGAGGCCGAGCAGGACCAGCGCGAGGTACCCGGCCACGAGCAGGGAGGTGGTGATGAAGCCCAGCTCCTCTCCCACGACCGCGAAGATGAAATCGTTGTGGGCACCGAACAGGTACGCCGAAAGCGCGGCATCTCCATCCCCCAACCCCTTTCCGAGGAAACCGCCCCTCGAAAACGCCTCCTTGGCGTGGAGCATCTGGAAGGAATCTTCGGTGAAATAGTGAATGATGCGACTGCGCGCCTCCTCGCTGGTGGCCACGACCGCGCCGATCGCGGCTGTGGAAAGCCCGCCGAGCAGCAACACCTGGGCAAGACCTCCCGCCGCCAGGAGCCAGAGCAGTAGCAGAGACAGACACAGGTGAACCGCCACGCCCTTGTCCGACTCGCACAGAATCAAGCCTACCGAAAGCGCCAAGACCGGCAGAGCCGGCAGGGTCGAGACCAGGGTCAGGCTGCCCTTCTGAACCCTTCGCGCGAGGTACCAGGAGGAAAACAGGATCAAGCCGATCTTCGCGGTTTCCGATGGTTGAAGGCGGAATTTCAGAATCTCGAGCCAGCTCCGCGACCCGTTGATGAGGCGCGATTGAACCGGAAGCCCGGTGTTCGCGGGGATGATGAACAGGGCGGCCTGAAGCCCGAGCACCAGAAGCATCAGCCAACCGATGCGCTTGCCCCACAGGGGATAATCCACCGAGGCCGCGAAGGCCAACGCGACAAAACCGAGCAGCACCCACACGATCTGCTTCAGGAAGGTGTTGAGCATGCTGGCGCGGCGAATCGCATCCTGTTCGCGCAGGGTGTCAATGGACTCGTTGGGATCGGAGGCCCCGGAGTGGCCCGGGCGTTCGGTGGCTCGAACCACGGCCAGTTCGACCGCCTCCTCCCATTTCTTCTGGCTGTCGCGCCGATAGTCGCGGAAGGCGCTGCTGGAGTAGACCATGACCAGGCCGAATAGGACTAGGAGAGTGGTCAGGCAAAAGAGCATGTGCGGAACCATCCGGTCAATCCAGCGGATCATGAGCGCGCCTCCTGGAGCGCCGCGACCCAGCCGCGGAATTGGTCGCCTCGGTCCTCGAAGGAGTTGAATTCATCGAAGGAGGCGCAGGCCGGAGAAAGCAGGACTGTCTCCCCGGGGCGCGCGACCGCGGCGGCGAGATCAAAGGCCTCCCGGAGCGTGTCGCGGACCTCGACCTTCAAGTCCTCGGAAAAGGCGGCGCGAAACACTTCCCGGTCGCGCCCGAAGCAGATCACGCTTGAGATCGAGGCGCCCCGAGCCGCCACCACCAAGTCTGAAAGGTCCTCGCCCTTCCCTTCCCCGCCCACCAGCCACACCAGTCCTCCCGGAATGGCCCTCAGGGCGGCGATGGCGGCATGAGCATTGGTGGCCTTCGAGTCATTGATGTAGGTGACCCCGCCCACTTCCGCCACTCGTTCGATCCGGTGCGGCAGGCGGATCCAGTCCCGAAACAGACGTACCGCGCTGTCGGCTGAAACTCCAAGCAGATGGAGGGTGGCCACGCAGGCGAGCAGATTGTCGATCTCGTGGGTCAGGAGGGTCTCGGTCTTGATCTCGCGGCTCCAATCCGCCTCGCCCCCATGCCAACGCAAGACCCCCCCGGCAAGCGACAGGCCATCGCGCGAGGGGGGAAGCCCCTGTCCGTACCAGTAGAGCCGCCCCCGGGTCTTCTGCAGAGCCTGGTGCTCGGAAAGATCCCGGTGCAGCAGGAGGACATCATCGATGCTTTGGTTCATCGAGATGCGGGACTTGGCTGTAACATAGGCCTCCATGGTTCCATGGTGGGAGAGATGGTCCGGGGCGATGTTCAGAACGACTCCGACATGCGGCCTGAATTCCACAATGGTCTCGAGCTGGTAGCTGCTGACCTCCAGGACCACGCAATCGGCCGCCTCCTCTCGGTCCACCCACTCGGTGATGGGGGTTCCGAGATTGCCGATGGCGACCGCGCGCTTCCCGGCGTCCGCAAGCCCCTTGGCGATGTTGGTGACCACCGTGGATTTGCCGTTGGTTCCGGTGACCGCGACGATGGGAGCGCGGATCTCACGGCAACCGATTTCAAGCTCGCCGAGGACCGGAATCTTCCTCTCCCGATAGACCTCCAGGCGCTCCGGGGGAACGCCGGGGCTGGTCACCACCTGATCCACTTCCGTGGGGAGCTCCGGGATTCCCAACCGGACCTCCACCCCCAGATCCGCGAGCTCCGCGGCGCGACCGCGCAAGGCGGGGGTGTCCGCTTGATCGACCGCAAGGACCGAGTGTCCTCGGCGCGCCAGGAAAGCGGCGGCGGCGGCTCCGCTCAGCCCCAATCCGACCACCAATGTCTTCCTGCTTTTCTTCGCGGTCACGGTCTCATCTCGTCTTGAGAGTCAACAGCCCCATCATGGCCAGCAGCGCGGCGATAATCCAAAAGCGAGTGATGATCTTGGATTCGTGCCAGCCGAGCTGCTCGAAGTGATGGTGCAGCGGAGTCATCCGGAAGATTCTTTTTCCGGTCATCTTGAAGGAGGAAACCTGGATCACCACCGAGAGCGCCTCGGCCACGAAGATCCCGCCCACCACCATGAGCATGAACTCCTGATGGATAAGCACCGCGATGGTGGCGATGGTTCCGCCGAGCGCAAGCGAGCCGGTGTCGCCCATGAAGACCTCGGCGGGATGACAGTTGTACCAGAGGAACGCGAGCGAGGCCCCGGCAAGGGCGGCGCAGCAGACCGCGAGCTCCCCGGCCCCGCGCACATACACGATCCAGAGGTAACCGTTGGCGAAGTCGTAACGCCCCGCGAGGTACGCCACCAGGGCGTAGGCCGAGGCCACGAACAGAACGCATCCGATGGCGAGACCATCCAGGCCATCGGTCAGATTGACCGCGTTCGAGGTGGTCACCAGAACCAGAATGACCCAGGGGATATAAGCCAGCCCCAGGGGAATCAGCCACTTGAAGAAGATCGTGGTGATCGAGTGAGGCGCCTCCACCACGGAGGCGTCAAGGCTCGCCCGAAACAGGGTCTCGGGCGGGAAGTTGTAGATCCAGCACGCGATGATCGAGGCCACGATCCCCTGGCCGAGGAGTTTCGCGCGGGCGGAAATCCCCTTGTGGTTGCGCTTGGAGAGCTTGGCCCAGTCATCCATCGCCCCAACCGCGCCGAATCCGAAGGCCGCGAAGAGGGTCAGCCACACCAACGGACTGGTGGGGTTGCCGCACACCAGAAGCGCGAAGAAGAACGCCGCGAGGATCAGAATGCCACCCATGGTGGGGGTCTCCGCCTTGTTCTTGTGGCGTTCGTAAAGATCCGGGATGCCGTTGCCCCGGATCTGTTGACCGATCTTCTTGCGGCGGAGCAGGCGGATGAAGATCGGTCCGGTCAGAATCCCGGCAAGCAGCGCCACCGCGAGGGCAAGCGCCGCGCGCACGGTCAGATAGCCGAAGATCCGGAACAAGGGATTCCCCTCTCCGAGAGTCTCATCCGGCGCCTGGTAACCGAAGTAATAGAGCAAGTACAACATGGTCGGAATTGTCGCCGGCGCTATGCGGCCTCAACCTCCACTCGTTTCTCCGCGCGAAGTTGGGAAGCGGTCAATGCCTCCTCCTCGTTCTCCTCCAGTTCGAGTTCGCGCTCGAGGTCCTCCGGGCTATCCGCAAACAAGATCAACATGACATCCCCCCCTGAACGGCCCTACGGCCAAAATGACGGACCAGGGAATCCACGGCGCCCTCCAGCTTCATTCCCCTGGACCCCTTCACCAGCACCACATCCGAGGGTTCCAGCATCCGCGGCAGCTCGCGCGCGGCAGTTTCAGTATTCTCAAACCAGCGAATCAGCTGGTGCGGCATCCCCGCCTTGCGCGCCCCGCGGATCAGGTGGCGGGTCAGGGGCCCGACGGCGACCAGGAGATCGATGGAGCCGGAGCCGATCACTCCGCCGACCATCTCATGGAGGTCGGCGCCGCGCCTTCCGAGGTCCCACATCTCTCCCGCGACCATTACCCGGCGACGTTCCAGGAAAGTCTCGAGCACCCGGAGCGCCGCGCCCATCGAGACCGGATTGGCGTTGTAGTGGTCCGCGATCACCGTGATGCCCTGTCCGAGCTCCACAATCTCGCAGCGACCGGGCAGGCCGGTGAATGACTTGAGTCCTTCGATGACTCCCGCCAAGGGGAGTCCCGAGCTCACGGCCACGGCCGCGGCGGCGGTCGCCGCCAAGACCTGATGAAAACCGGGAACCTGAAGGGTCACTTCCTCCCGCCCCACCGGTGTTTCCAGCAGGAACCCGTAACAGCCGCGGGTTCTCACAGTCGGATCGACCGCCAGATAATCAGACCCCTTGTCGGTTCCGAAGGTCACCACCGGAGCGCTGGAGGCTGTCACCAGATCCTCTCGAAAGGGGGAGTCCCTGGGGACCACCGCCGTGCCGTTTTCCGGAAGCCCCCGGAGGAGATCGCTCTTTTCAGCCAGCACACCTTCCACATCCCCAAGTCGATCCAGATGGGCCTCGCCGATGGCGGTGATCACCCCAACCTCCGGCTGGGCGATCTGGGTGAGGCGCTTGATTTCCCCCGGGCGGTCCGTGCCCATCTCCAGCACCACCCACTCGTCATCCGGCTCCACCTCGAAAAGGGTCTTGGGCAATCCAACCAGGTTGTTCAGGTTCCCCTCGGTCACCTTGGTCTTCTTGAGCCGCGCCACCGCCGCGCGGAGGAACTCCTTGGTGGAGGTTTTGCCGACGCTCCCGGTGATCCCCACCACCCGCGCCTTGGACCGTGAGCGCAGAAAATTCGCAAGCTCCCCAAGCGCCCAGAGGGTGTCGGGAACCTCGATTCGGGGGATCTCAATTCCAGGAAGCTTCCCCTTCTGAATCACCGCGGCGATTCCCCCTTTGGCGCAAGCCTCCGCGCAATAGGCGTGACCATCAAAGTTCTCCCCCACCAGAGCCCAGAAGAGGTCGCCCGGCCGGATTGTGCGAGTGTCGGTGCTGATCCGCGCGAGGCGCGTGCTCGGATCGACGCCCGACAGCACGCCCTCCACCGCGCGAGTAACCTCCCCCAAGGTCGTCGGAAACATGATTCCTCGGCCATCAGGCCTTCCCCCGTGCATATCCACGCGCGGCCAGGGCCTCCAAGGCAACTTCCCGGTCATCGAAGGGGTGTCGAACCCCTTGTATCTCTTGATAGGTCTCGTGCCCCTTCCCCGCGATCAGCACAATGTCTCCCTTGCCGGCGGCGGCGATGGCCTTGTGGATGGCCTCGCGGCGGTCCGCGAGGCGAAGATAGCTCGCGCCGCGGTTACCCAGCATTCCGGCCTCCATCTCGTCCAGGATCCTCTCCGGGTCCTCGGTTCGCGGGTTGTCGCTGGTCAGAATCACCAGGCTCGAGAGGTTCTGGGCGATACCCGCCATCATCGGGCGTTTCTTGCGGTCCCGGTCGCCGCCGCAACCGACCACGGTGATGAGATGGGGCGGGCGAAACTCGCTGAGGGCGCTGATGACCTTCTCGACTCCATCCGGGGTGTGGGCGTAGTCCACCACCACGGTGAACGGCTGGCCGGCGTCGACACGCTCGAGTCGCCCGGGCACGCGCATCGGCTGCTGGAGGCCCGCCTCGATCCGGCTCGGCTCCATGCGGAGTCCCAGGCAGGCCGCCACCGCCGCCATGATATTCATCAGGTTGTGGCGCCCGATCAGGTTGCTGTCCACAAGCAGGTGCCCCGCCGGAGTCCAGAGGACCTGATTGATCCCCGTGGGGTCCGGCTCGAAATCCCCCTCGGGGCGGACCTGGGCCTCGGCGCTGAAGCCGAAGGTGATGACCTGGTGACGGTCGAGGTGGTGCAGGTACCGCCGCCCCCACTCATCATCCATGTTGAGAACCGCTCGCCCGCCGGGTTTCAGGTAATCCGTGAAGAGACGCAGCTTCGAGGCGGCGTAGTTCTCCATCGTGCCATGAAAATCCAAGTGATCGCGGGTGAGGTTGGTGAACACCCCGACATCGAAGCGCAAGGTGTCCACTCGATGGAGGTCAAGGGCGTGCGAGGAGACCTCGAGCACGGCGGAGGTCACTCCTGATTTGCGCATGTCCGCGAGTTTGCCGTGCAGATCCGAGCTGAACGGAGTGGTGTGGGGGGCGTTCTCGCGGTGTCCGGGCCAGCGGTATTCGATGGTCCCAAGCAGTCCCATCTTCACTCCCGCCGCGGCGGCGATCTGCTCGATGATGTAGGTGGTGGTTGTCTTGCCGTTGGTTCCGGTCACCCCCACCAGGGAAAGGTCGGCGGCCGGGTCCCCATGAAGCCTTTTGGCCGTGATCGCAAGGGCGCGAAGGGTGTCCTCCACCTGCGCCCAGCAGGGGGCCTCCACCGGCTCCTCCACCAGCGCGGCCACCGCGCCGCGCTCAAAAGCCTGGGAGATGTAGCGGTGCCCGTCGGTGTGTTCGCCGCGCAGCGCCACAAAAAGGTCGCCCGGACTCACTCGGCGCGAGTCGTAGGCGATTCCACGGACATCGTTTTCCAGGTTTCCCCCGGTCGCGACGGTCGGGAGGTCCCGGATCAGTTGGGAGAATTGCATCACCACTGCTCCCTCCTATCGCCTTCCGGAGCGGTCTCCCTGGAGGGAGCGGTCCGCCCAAGAGCGAAGTCCGGATTCTCGAGCGCGGCCACGCGCGCCGCCTCTTCCGGCGATTCCTTGTCGGGGGTCGGGGTCTGGTCCCCATCGGGGGTGGGTGGTGGGAAAAGCGGCTGCCTTCCGGCGGGTCGTTTTCCGGGTTTGACGTTCTTACCATCCGGGGTCGGCGCCGGTCCGGAGAAATCCGGAGTGACATGCAGATAGGCGAGGGTCTCATCCACGATCTTGCGGAACACCGGCGCCGCGGCCAAACCGCCGAAACGGAGCTCATCCGGCTCATCGATGACCACCACGACCACGATCCGGGGCGGGTCCGCAGGGGCAAAGCCTGCGAAGCTCAAGGCGCGGTGACTGGCGGAGTAGACCCGGTTGACCACCTTCTTGGCGGTCCCGGTTTTGCCCCCCACTTTGTACCAATCGCTCTTGGCGCGGGTCCCGGTTCCGCGCTCAACCACCTGTACGAGCATCTCGCGCACAAGTCGCGCGCTTTCCCTGTTGACCACCGCGCGCCCGGTCCCGACTTGCGTGGGATAGAGGTTCGAGTTGCGGTTCGCGAGGTATCCCTTGACCACGTGCGGCTGAACCTCCCGTCCGCCATTCGCGAGGATGCAGTACGCGGCGGCGAGACCCACGGGAGAAATCATCACCGGCCCGGTTCCGAAGGCGGTCACAAGAAGGTCGTTCAGATTCCAGCGCTCCCACCCGGTCAGGAGCCCCTTGGTCTCTCCGGGCAGTTCGATCCCGGTCCGAGTCCCGAAACCGAAAGCGTGCAGATAGTCCACGAAACGTGTTTTGCTTGGGGATTCGGGGTCCAGGTTCACAATTTTCTCGGCGATCTTCCCCGCCCCCACATTGCTCGAGAACACCAGGACCTCGGTTACCGGGACACGACCCATCGCGTGTTCATCCAGGATCGGCTTGCTTCGCAATCCAGGAGGGAGATAACGTCGCCCCCCCTCGCAGTCGATGATCGAGTCGGGGGCGATCGCGCCGCAGTCCAGCCCCGCCGCCACCACGAAGGGTTTCATCGTCGAACCGGGCTCATAGATGTTGGTGATACACTGGTTCTTGGCCCGCTCCATCTCCCCGGAGGCGGCGTATTCGCCGAGGCGCTCCGGATCGAAAAAGGGGTAGTTGGCCAGAGCCAACACCTCCCCGGTGTTCGGCTCGATGACAATCGCCATTCCCGCCTTGGCGTTCTGCTCCGCGCAGAGTTCCCCAAGGGCTCGCTCGGCGATCCACTGGATGGTCTCATCGATGGTCAAGACCACATCCGCCCCTCGCAAGGGGACTTCGCGCATGTAATCCAGGTCGAGAATCACCTTCTTGTCGTTGTAGCGCCGGGCATGGACTTGAATCTCCTTGCCCGCGAGGTGGCTTTCCTCCGCTTTCTCGATTCCGGCTTGCCCTTGGTTGTCGATATTGACAAAACCCAAGACCTGGCCCGCGAGCTGCCCCTTTACATAATGACGGTTGGGTTCTTTCCGAAAATCAAGACCGAGGAGGGACCGGGAGGCGATCTCAGCCTCCACACGGGCGGCGACTTCCTCGGAAATGGAGCGCTTCAGGGTCACTTCCACTTGGTCCGATTCGAGCCGGGCTCGGAGGGTTTCCTCGGAAACCGAAAGGATCGGCGCGAGCAGAGCGGCCAGTTCGGCGGGTTTGCGGTTGATCCTCTTCGGGCCGGCCACAAGGGTGGTTTGCTCGGTGTTCCAGACCAGGAGGCGCTGGTTACGGTCCAAGATCAGGCCTCGCTTGGGTTTCCAGGTGATGTTGCGGGTCTTCTCGGCGCGACCCGAGTCGGCCATGGCCTGGTGCCGGATGACCTGAAGGTCGAACAGGCGCCACACGAGCAATCCGGCCCCCAGGAGGCTCAATAGCGCCGCCCCCTTGAGTCGCCGGGAAACCAGGACATGGAAGGATTCAGTCATGGCGTTCAATCCAAGCCACCGGCCAGCGGTTGGGCTCGAGTTCGAGCGAAGCCGAACGCACCACCCCGGCCAGTTGATCCAGGCTTTCCCATTCGAGGAGCGCCGCGCGCTGTTTTTCCCTGGCCTCGGTCAGACGGACCTTGTGTCGCACCAGAACACTGAGCTCATAGCCGAGACGCTTCTTCTCGATGTTTTGGAAGACATACGCCACGACCTCGAAGAAGATCAGGAGGGCCAGGGCATAGAATCGAATCCATGGCGCCAGCCCCGAGCTCGCGTTGTCCGAGGTGCGATTTGCGCTCAAGGTCTTGTCCGTGTTTCCGATACCTGTACGCGTTGGCAAGGAAACCGCCATGCGGTTTCCGGGCTCCCCCTGAGCTCCCCCCTGGAATTCCCGCGCTTAAGCGAGGGAAGTCCTCTTCGCCGCTCGAAGCCGCGCGCTCCGCGAACGTGGATTGCGCGCGACTTCGGCCGGAGAGGGCCGCAACGCTTTGGGGGTCAGGATGATCGCTCGACCAGGGATCTCGCCCCGGATCGGAATCCGGGACAGCACCGGGTCCGATTTCCCCGACCACTCCTGAAACGCCCGCTTCACCAACCGATCCTCAAGGCTGTGATAGGCCAGAATGACCACCCGTCCGCCGGGTCCAAGGCGGTCGGGAAGGAAGGAGAGCAATCTCTCCAGCCGCTCAAGTTCATGGTTGACCACGATCCGGAGGGCCTGATAGGTCCTGGTGGCGGGGTGCACCCGCCCGGCGCGGTCACGGTCTGGGAAGCAGGAAAGGACAATCCGGGTGAGATCCCCGGTGGTGTCGATCGGCCTCTTCCGGCGTTCCCGAACCAGGGCCTTGGCAATGGCCGCGGCCCGCTTTTCTTCCCCGAATTCCCATAGCGCTCGGCGAATCTCCCGTTCCTCCGCCGCGGCCAGCCATTCGGCGGCGGTGGGGTAGCCCTCGGGATCCATCCGCATGTCGAGGGGGCCATCGCCTTGGAAGCTGAACCCCCGCTCGGGTCGGTCGAGCTGGGGGGAAGAAACTCCCAGATCGGCCAACAAACCATCCACTTTTCCAATGCCCAGTCGGTCCAGGACATCGGGCATTTCATCATAACCGGCGTGCTCGAACTCGGTTCGGCACGGCCAATTTTCCGCGGCCTGGCGGGTGGCCAAAATCGCCTCGGTGTCAAGGTCGATTCCGATCAGTCGCCCCTCCGGGCCGAGCCGGGCCGCAATCTGCTCGGCATGCCCGCCATACCCGACGGTCGCATCCAGGAAGGTCTCTCCTGGCCTTGGGTCCAGGCAGCGGAGAACTTCCTCAATCATGACCGGCAGGTGGGCGCGCGGACCTCTGCTCGGACCTGCCTCATTCGCCATCATTGTAAGGGTGTGGATTGGGCGGCCAGACCTCCAGGCGTGGGGCCGGGCCGCGAGGACGCGGCCCAGTCCCATGCCTGCAAGCAGGTCGGGCTTGGCCGCGGAATGCGCGGGTGTGCTGCTTGTAATCTCCCCCTGAGATCCCCCCAGCAGTCCGTCGGCCTACGCCCATCCAGCGCGACCTTGAGCGCCACGCCCGAACAGCCTCGAAGATCCCCATCTTTCGAGACTATCCCATTGGGTGGGAGCTTTGGCCGCCTTCAACCTGAAACAGTGACGATTTCCTCCTCGTTGTCCTCGGGAGGCAACCCCTCCCGAGCGCTCATTTCCACACTGGACAGAGCCTCATCCAGGTTCACCTGGTCCTTCCGGGCCATGTCGGTGTAGCGCAATCCGGAATGGATCAAAACCTTGTTCCAGTCTCCCAAAAGGACCAGATCCCGGTCTTTCTCCCTGTCCATCAGGACCCCCTCAAGGAGCCGCTCCGGAACACTCATCCTTCCCTGCGCATCAATTCCCACCAAACAAGCCCCACCAAAGATCTCCCGCCTCGCGGTCCGAATCTTCGGATCACTGGAACCCAGTCGGTGGAGGCTTGCGGCGAACCGCGAGTACTCCGCCTCTCTGAACAAAGCCAGACTGTTGTCATACCATCGTGACATGACCACTTGAGGATCAAGGCGGTTACGGAGTTCGGGAGGAAGAACTAATCTTCCCTTGTCGTCAAGTGATCTCTGGTAGAAACCCAACAGACCCGCCATTGAGAGCCTCTCACCTATACGTGGGCTTTTGTGGGTCTACCGTGGAATCAATCACATCAGCCCAGTTCTAACGTGGGAGAGTATGGGATTTCCAATTCAGTTGTCAAGTGGGAAGATTTCTTGCCGATGATTTTTCTTTGCCCCTCGAAGTGCCTAGGATCTCCCCTTTGTCTCCCCAACAGGGCGCCCCGGTCTGGCCCATTGAGATTTCCCCAGTCGGATTATAAACAGTTTATCCACAAATCGAAGGGTTGAATCTCACAGGATTTCCACGAATTTGGAGAGGGGTGAGGGCGGCTTGAGGGGGGTCGCGGCAAGTGACCAAACCTCAATATGTTGTGGTGACAGTCCCTACCGTAGTCCATATATGCGCTTGACAAGGGGGGGACCTTCGACTCACCATGGAGTCCATTACGGCCCGGTGGGAACCCATTCCCGGAGGGAAGGCCGGTTGAATTCCGACAGAATCTGTCCATGATGGACTTGGGGTCGGCGAGTGGGCCGACGGGGGGATCTTCATGAAGCTCAAGCGTATTTCCATCAGTGGTTTCAAATCGTTTGCGGACCGCCTCGGACTCGAGTTCGGGAGCGGGGTCACCTGTATTGTGGGGCCGAACGGCTGCGGGAAGAGCAATGTTTCCGACGCGGTCCGGTGGGTCTTGGGGGAGCAGAATCCGCGCGACCTGCGCGCCAATCGGATGCAGGACCTGATTTTCGCGGGAACCAACGCGCGCAAGGCGGAAGGGATGGCGGAGGTTCGGTTGTTGCTGGACAACGAGGATGGCGTGATCGGCTTGCCCTTCTCGGAAATCGAGGTCTCGCGGCGGCTCTACCGCTCCGGCGAGAGCGAGTACTTCATCAACAAACAGCCGGTGCGTCTCAAGGATGTCTCCGACCTGTTCGCCAACACTGGCATCGGAACCGACAGTTACTCGCTGCTGGAGCAGGGGCGAGTGGACGGACTGCTCAAGGCCAAGCCCTCGGAGCGCCGTGAAATCTTCGAGGAGGCCTCAGGAATCACCAAGTTCCGGATTCGTCAGGATGAGGCGCTGCGCAAGCTCAAGCGCACCAGCCAGGACCTCCAGCGCATCAACGACATCGAAGGGGAGCTCGCGCGGCAGGTCCGCTCGCTCAAGGTCCAGGCGGGTAAGGCGACTCGATACAACGCGCTTCACTTGGAGTTGCACCGCTTGGAGCTCGCGCGCGTGGGCCGTCAGCGCTCGGATCTGGTGGCGCGAATCGAGAGGGGAGCCGAGGAGCTCCGCAAGCTGGTCGAGCTCAAGGCTTCGTTGGAGCAGCGACTCGCCTCTGGGAGCGGGGAACTGGGCCAGGCTCGGACACAAGTGGAGGAGGCCAAGCGCGAGCTTCAATCGTTTCAGGCGCGCAAGGCGGAGCTCGACTCGGAGATTCGCCGTCATGACGACCAGCTCGCGCATTGTCGGGCGATGGAGTCGGAGCTTGCCCACCAGGGGGAGCGGACTCGGGAGTTGGAGCGCACGCTTTCCGCGGAGCGCGAGGAAGCCGAGAACGCCCTCGAGGAAAAGGGGCGCCTTGAGACCCGACTCAAGCAGGAGTTGGTGGAGCTGGAGGTTGAGGAGAGCCTGCTCGACTCGCAGGAGAACGAGGGGCGTGTCGAGTTCGAACGCGCCAGGGCCGACGCCGAGGAGGCCCATCAGAAGCACACCCTTTCCGAGCGCTCGATGGAGGCCGCCGCGCGGGAGTTGGAATCCCTCAACCGGGAGGTTTCCGCGATTGAGGAGCGCGAGCGTCGGCTGGCGCTTGAGGCCGAGGAGGCCGAAGCCGAGGTGGAGGAGATCGACGCCAAGTTCTCCGCCGCGACCGCGGCCCACGCCGACACTCAGAACAACCTGTCCGAGAAGGAGCAGTCGCGTCTTGCCCTTTCCCAAGCGGTTCAGGAGATCGAGCGGCGGATCGAAGCGGTGCGGACCGAGAACGAGCGCCTGCGCGCGGAGCGAAGCCGCTTGAATCATCGCCAGGAGTCTCTCCGCGAGCTGCAGCTCCAGCATGAGGGCCAAACCGAGGGCGTGCGTCAGGCGTTCGCGCGGCGCGACAAGGGCGAGGGGCCGTTTGATCGAATCGAGGGTGTGCTGATCGAGAAGGTGCGGGTGGAGCCGGGCTATGAGGATGCCGTGGAAAGCGCGCTTTCGGCCTGGCTGGGGAGCGTGGTGTGCCGGACCAAGAGGGATGCCTTCGAGATCCTCCGGGCCCTGCGGGCGGAGGGGGGTGGGCGAGTGAGCTGCCTCCCCTTCGATCACTGCGCGACACGAGCCGCTCAACTTTCGGATGGGGCCCTGCGGGCGGCGCCGGATTGGGGCGGGCTTGAAGGAGTGACCCCCGCCTCCCATGTGGTTCAGGTTCAGCCTGAATACGAAGCCGTGCTCCGTCCGGTCTTGGCGAGGACCTTGATCGTTCGAGACCTCCCGCAACTCGAAACCATCCTGGATCGCATCGATGACGGCTGGGTGGTGGTGACGCAGCAGGGCGAGGTCGCCCTCTTCCCCGGGGTGATCGCCGGGGGTCGCGCTGTTTCAACCGGTTACCTCAAACGTCAGAGTGAGATTGAGGAAAACGACCGCAAACTGGAATCGTTGGGAGCGGAGTGGCAGGAGACCGAGAACGAGCTCGCGCGTTTGCGCGGGATTCGCAAGCAGACGGCGGATGAGCTCAAGGCGCGAGAGACCGAGATTCACGACCTGGTGATCCGCATCGCCGCGCGCCGCGAGGAGCTCCAGGGCCTCGCCCAACTTCGTCAAAAGGTCGAGAAGGGGCTGGAATCCATGCGCCGCCAGATGGAAGTCCTCGCGGAGCAGCGCGCGGCCCTGGTGGAGAAGCGTATCGAGCTGGAGCAACGTCGCGAGGAGCTCGCCGGCGGCCTTGAGGAAAGTCGCGAGGCGAGCGCGCGCGCGCAATCGGAACTGCGCCGGATCGAGCAGGCCTTGGCGGATCTCCAGGCCGGCCATCGCCGTCACCGGGAAACCCTGATCGCCTTGACCAAGGACCATGAGCGTTGCCTCTCCGAGTCGGCGAGCACACGGGAGCGTTGCGCGCAACTCGAGGCCCGGATCACCCAGCTCCGCGCCGAGGATGAGGAGCGCGAGCGCAAGGTCTGGGAGACCTTGGACCGCAAGAACCAGGCCGAGGCCGCGCTCAAGGAGCTCTTCGAGAAGGTCGACCGGGTTGAGCAGGACCTGTCCGAGCAGGAGGCCAACCTGGCGCAGGCCGGGGAGCGTCTTCGCGGAGTGGAGGAGCAAGCCGCGCAGGTGCGCGAGATGTTGCATGCTCGGACCGAGGAGGCGCAGCGCGCCGAGATGGACCTGCATCGCGCGCGTATCGAGATGGAAAACCTGGAGCGCCGCCTCACCGAGGAGCTTCAATCGAGTTGGGAAGCTTGTGAGAGGACCCTGGCCGAATGGGAAGGCGCGCCAACCGACCTGGAGGAGTTGTCCGGAAATATCGCCGCGCTGCGTGAGCGGATCGGGAAGATGGGCGAGATCAACCCGCTCGCGGTGGAGGAATACGCCGAGCAGAGCCAGCGCCTGGATTTCCTCACCTCGCAGAAGGAGGACCTGGAAAAGGCGCGGACCTCCCTGATGCGGACCCTTTCCGAAGTTAAGCGCTCCGCGCGGAAGCAGTTCCTTGAGACCTTTGAGCAGGTCCGCCAGAATTTTAACCGAACCTTCCGTCGGGTCTTTGGCGGTGGGCGCGCGGACCTGATTTTGCTCGATGAGGTGGATGTCCTTCAGACCGGGGTGGAGATTGTGGCGCAGCCTCCGGGGAAGAAGCTCCAATCGATCACGTTGATGAGCGGCGGAGAGAAGAGCCTCACCGCGATCGCGCTGCTCTTCGCCATCTACCAGGTCAAGGCCAGCCCCTTCTGTTTTCTGGATGAGGTGGACGCCGCGCTGGATGACGCCAACGTGGATCGTTTCGCGCGACTGCTGATCGATTACCGCGACCAGACTCAGTTCATCATTGTCACCCACAACAAGCACACCATGGCGGTGGCGGACCGTCTCTACGGAGTCACCATGGACAAGCCGGGAATCTCGACCGTCATGTCGATGGAGTTTGAAAGTCGCTCCGATTACAACCTCGCGCCCTTGCCGGAGGTGGATGATGATCCCCTCCCTGTCCGGGACTATGACTCGGCCCTTTCCGCGAACATCGAGGTGGATGAGCACGGCGAAGTCATCCTGGCTTCGGACGAGCCCGGAGAAGAGTCCCAGCCCTCCGACGAGGCGGAGCTGGTCGAGGCCGGTTGAGCGCCGAGCGGTCCGGACCGCCAATCGGACCGCTTCCCCGCATGGCAGGCAGGATGCCTGCCATGCGGGGAAGCCGTGTTCGGTCTGCATCCATGTAAATTCCAAGGAGGGTTTTCAATGTCAAAGTGGTTTTTTCGTACCGTTCTGGCTGTATTGTTGTTTTCCGGCGCCGTGGGCGCGGAGGTTCTCGATGTGAACGGAGACGGGATCGTTGGCCCGGAGGAGGCGCTGGAGATCTCGGATCAATGGCGGCGACAGGCCAAGGGCGCGGCGGATCATGACCATCTGGGGCAGTTTTGGAGCCTGAACAATAACCCCCTGACTATCAGCGGCTCTTCCACCACCGGCGCTTTTGATGTGACCAACACGGGTGGTTATGGAATTGATGTGCGCTCCCAGTCAGCCGCTTTCGGGGCTTTTGTCAGCAGCCAGGGGGGGATCGGCGTTTGGGCGAAAGGCGGTGGCGACAGCCAGCCCGATGTCATGCTGGGGGGATCGTTCAATGTCGACGACAATGGAGTCCTCGCAAGCGATTTGGACGACGTCAATTCGGACCTTGTCTTCATTAGCAAAGATCTTCTCGAGATCGAACTGGATGCCGACAACAACGACGCGAGCTTCTTCCGCGTAAGAAACGGCGCCGACACGGTTGTGTGCCAGCTTGATGAGGCCGGCAATATGAACATCGCCGGGCAGTACCAGAGCACCCTGAAGACTACCCGTGTGGACCACCCACTCGACCCTTCCGGAAAGTACCTCAATCACTTCTCTGTCGATTCGCCGCAGGTCCTCAACCTCTACAACGGCAATGTGACACTGGATGAAGAGGGGGAAGCGGTTGTGGATCTCCCCCCGTATTTCGAGGCGTACAACACGGACTATCGTTACCAGCTCACCTGCATCGGGGGATTTGCACCCGTGTTTGTGGCTGAGGAGATCCGGGACGGGCGGTTCAGAATCGGGGGGGGGAAACCCGGTATGAAAGTCTCCTGGGAGGTGACCGGAGTCCGCCAGGACCCTTATGTGAAGGCCCATCCCTTGAGCGCCGAAGAAGACAAGGCGGAGGAGGAGAAGGGGCGGTTCCTCCATCCGGACTTGTACGGGAAGGGTCCGGACAAATCGCTCTATGCGGGTAGGGAACCCTGAGCGGTTCATGACCTTGACCGGGGCGGAGAGTGGTCCGCCCCGGTCTTCAAGAGAAAATAATTGTTGACAGCGGGCTGAGTATCCTCACAATCCCCGCTATTGCTTCTTTGGAAAATCCGCTCTGTTCCATCGTCTCCTCCTCAAAAGGAGGTTGTTATGTCCGTTCGGCTTCGAGTTCTCGCCTGGTGCTGCAGCGCTTCGCTCATCCCTTTTTCCGGGGTTTTCGCGGAAGATATACCCTTTCAGGCCGGTCAGTGCGCGGACCGGTCGCTCACTGAGACCGACGGCACCTCCGGCCTGACCGGCGGATTCGCGGATGTTTACACCTTCTCTTGGGGCGGAGGGACCCTGCGCTTTGCGATGAGTTCGCAGGCTTTCGATGAGGCCATGGTTATCGCGGGCCCGCCTGGATTCGAAGTCCTGGTCAATGATTCAACGACCGCTCAGGAAGAGTTCATTTTCAACAACGCTCCCGCCGCCAACTATCGAGTGCTCGCCACGACCTTTCCGGGAGGCCAGGGCGATTACATGATCTGCATTCTCCCATTCGGGGTGCAACCCACCGCGACCAACACGCCGGTCAACTCCGCGACACCCCCCATCGGGCCGGGCGAGTGCATCGAGCAACGTCTCGACACCGGGGACCGCATGTTCGGCGACGGCACCTTCTTCGATGAATACTTCCTCGATTGGCCGGGAGGGGATCTGCTGATCGCGCTGCGATCGTCCGAGTTTGACGCCTATCTGATCGTGTATGAGCCGCCCGGATTCCCGAGCGGCGATCGAACGGACGTGGATGACCCTGTCAGCGGCCTCAAGCCGGAATCGCTGTTCATTCCGGCGGCCGCGCCCGGCATCTACACCATCCGCGCGAACTCCTTCGAGCCGGACACCGGCGGGTACACGCTGTGCGTGAATCAAGCGGTCTGCACCACTGTCCTGCTCTCCGATTCGTACGACCGTCCCGACGCCGACCGGTGCAGCCTGGGACTCATGGACCTTGAGTTCGGTGGAGGTGGAACCCATTTCTATCTGCCGCTATGGCCGGGAGTGGGAGGATCGTTCAACCCGGTCGGCGCGAACATTACGGGCAACCACCTTCAAAACAACGGTGCGGACTTCGGGGGAGTGGAGATTACGCAGTCCCAATTCCCGTGCGGCAGCAGCGCCAACCTGGGGGAGAACATCGGGCAAGACCTCCGTATTCACATGGACCTGCTTCTTCCGGCGGATGGTTCCGGCAACATCTCTCGCGGCGGCCCCTTCTTCCGAGCCCGCTCGGCGGCCACCGGAGACGAACTCCTCGGCGGACAGAACGGCGGCTATTGGGTCCAGCTTACCAGCGTGGGCGAAGTCATCGTTCTCGGAATCAATCCGCTGGAGGAGATCGCGCGAAGCATCGGCGCGGGATTCTTCAACGCGAACGCCACCCACACCCTGGATGTTTGGGTTCAGGGGGAGGCGCTGGAAGTCCATCTGGATGGGTTCATCCAGACCTTCAACCAGGGGGGGAACCCTGTCACGACCGTAATCCTCCCGCCTACGGAAGGCTCCAACAATGGGGCGGCTGGAGTATCCTTTAATTCCCTCGACAATCGGGGGCTGATCGGCGGACAGCGCGCGGATGACTTGATCATCACTCTGCTTTGCCCGATGCCCCCCACCCCGACCGGCACGGTCCCGACGCGCACTCCGACCATCTCGCGCACCCCCTCGGCCACCTTCACGGGCGTGCCGCCCTCTCGCACCCCAACCCCGACTTTCTCGACCACCCGGACGCCGACTCGAACTTTCACGGGAACCCAGCCGACACGGACATTTACCCGGACTCGAACATTCACTCCCTCAACCACTGGGACCATGACCACTCCGACTCGGACGCGGACCTTCACGGTCACAAACACCGGGACTCGACCCACATCCACGCTGACCGGAACGCAGACGGACACGCCGACCCCGACGAACACCGAATTCGGACCGACCCGAACCTTCACGAGGACGTTCACCCCAACCGACACTGGGACGGTCACCAACACCCCCACGGTGACGGTGACTCCGGAACCGTGCGACCCGCCCTGCGATCCGCCCCCGACGCCTTGGAACCCCTACCCGCTGGATGGGGAGTTCGGGGTTTCCACCGAGGTGGACCTCGGCTGGAACGACACAATTCCCGGTGAAAAACCGATCTACGGCGCGGATGACCGTCTCGATATCTACGAGGTCTTTGACCCGGATGAACTGACCCTGGCGGACAGCACGGTGGTCTTCCTGCGTCCGGACAAGATCACCGATAACGGGGATGGAACCTATACGATTGATGACTTCCCCACGCTCGATGACAAGCTCGGGAATAACGGCTGCCTGGATGAGCCTTACCTGGACCAGCCCGCTCCCGGTCATTGCAGCGGGTTCCTGGTAGGCGATGACCTTGTCGCGACGGCCGGGCACTGCGTAACCGACGCCGCAGACTGTTCCAACACGGTGGTGGTCTTCGGCTTCGACATGCTCGATTTCGACACGCCTAAGCTGATCGTGCCCGCGCATGACGTGTTCTTCTGCGATGGGATTGTGGGTCGGCGCTTGGACAGCGGGACGGGCGAGGATTGGGCGGTGATCCGTCTGGATCGACCGGTGATCTGCCATCAACCGCTGGATATCCGCCGGAAGGGCAAGATTCCCGATAACCAGCATGTCTTTGTCATCGGCCATCCGAGGGGGCTGCCGACCAAGGTTGCGGGCGGCGCGCAGGTCCGAGATAACTCGAATCAGGTCTTCTTCACCGCCAACCTGGACACTTACACCGGCAACTCCGGCTCGGCGGTGTTCAGCGGACACACACGGATGGTCGAGGGGATTCTGGTCCGCGGCGACACCGATTACACGACCGATCCGATCTTCGGGTGCCGTCGCTCGGTGCAATGCGCGGACAACGGGTGCTCCGGGGAGTCTGTCACGCGCACAAACCTTTTCGAGCATCTGGTCCCGCCGGTGACCGAGTACGATGTGTATTTCGGGAAGTGCGAACAGGGGATGGTGTATATCGGAACGACGGAAAAGACCTGCTGGCTGCTTCCGACCCTTGAACATGGAACCACCTACTGCTGGCAGATCGTGGCCCGCAACATCTGCGGGGAAACCGAAGGCCCGATCTGGTCGTTCACCACCGGGTTCGAGGAGTTTCCAACGCCGACCATCTCTCCGACTCCCACTTGCCCCGTGTTCACCGAGGTGACCGTGGATGACGTGATCTACCTCATCCGCCTCTTCCGGTTGGGATTGATCCCCATCGAGTGCCTGCTGGATGTGATCGACCGGTGGCAGGTCCCGACTCCGACGGAAACGGAGGAGGTGACTCCCACCGACACGTTGCATGAGACCCCAACGGACACCGAGGAGCCGACCCCAACCGACACCTTGTTCATGGAGGACACCGAAACTCCGACCGAAACCCCCACGGAGACTCCAACCGACACGGTCACCGAGACGCCGACCGAGACGGGCACCGACACTCCGACCCCGACTGAGACCCCGAAGGTGTGTGTCCCGGACCACCCGGACAACCCGCTTCGGATCACCATTTCGCAGCCCAGCCAGCCGACCACCACGCAGCGCGTGATCCATGTCGCCGGGCAAGTGACCGACGCCTCCGGAGCGCCGGTGGGGAATGTGACCTATGCGGAGCTCCAGGTGAACGGTGACCCGCAGAACTTCAATGTGGATGGAGGCGGCAATTTCGATGTGGTGGTCATCCTCAAGAGCGGGATGAACGACATCTTCATCTATGTGGAGGATGCGCTCGGACGATTCGGATGCACGATCCGGCGGGTCGAATCCACCACGCCGCAAACCACGATTTCGGTGACTCTCACCTGGAGCCTGGGGCAGTGTGACGTGGACCTGTATGTGATTGAGCCGGATGGCCAAGCGGCCTGGTACAACAATTTCAACACCAACAACGGGGGCCGTCTGGACGTCGACAACACCAGCGGATTCGGGCCTGAGAATTACTTTATCAGCGCGGCTTCGGGGGGACGTGTGTTGCGAGGCGATTACAAGGTCCGTGTGCATTACTTCCGAGACCACGCCCCGGGAGATCCCGAACCTCCCACACGGACCGTGGGCTGGAATGTCTATGTGCTCCTGAACGAAGGGACCGACCGCGAACAGCGTCTCCAATATGGCGGAAGCCTGTCGGTGGAGGGCGGCGCCGCGAACAATCAACCAACCGCCACGGGCGGCGACTGGGCGGATGCGGTCACCATCAACCCCTGTCCGGATGAGATGGGCACGGTTTGCGGGGAGATGCCCCCGCCATAGGGGCTGGAGGGAATTGGGGGGAGGTGATTTTGCCGGGGAGGAAGCTCCGCCTCCCCCCCAGGACCCTCTTTGGCGAGAGTGGCAAAATCCAAGGGTTCTCACACGCCTTGTTGAGGTCGGCGGCTGGGGACCGCCACGCCCTCCCCAAAAACAGGTTCCATGCCATCCTGGCGAATCTTCGGAATCTCGACCTAACTCAAGTGATATGAGGGCCTTATCGAAATTCTTCCAAGCCGATCGCGGTGGCTGAAATCGGCAATTCCTGTCAGTGTGGGAAGATGTTGCAGGGGGGAACGCCCAAGCCGCGCGCGTGAGCAAGCGGTTGGTTCGTTCCGACCCGCTCCCTTGCGGTCGCGGTTCGGTTTGCCGTCACCACCCGTGGGGATGCACCGCGATCTTCATCCCCTCGCGCGACTCCATGGCATTGAAGGCCTCTTGAATCCGGGAGAGAGGGAAGTGGTGGGTGATCAGCGGCTCGGTGCGAACCATTCCCTTCTCAAGCAGGCGCACCGCGAGCTCATGGTGCCGAGGCACGCACCCGTGCGAGCCGGTCACAAAGCACTCCTTGTAGTGAATTGTGTTTGAGAGGACATTCATCGGACGGGTTCCTTTCGGAAGCCCCCCGAAGAGGTTCACAAACCCCCGGTGAGCCACCATCTCGATGGCTTGTTCATGGGCCTCCACCGAACCGCTGGTGGTCACCACGATGTCCGGTCCTTCGCCGCCGGTTTCCTCCCGGCAGCGCGAAACCACATCCTCCTCCTCCGTGCAGATGTAAGCGTCCGCCTCGTAGAACCTGGCGATTTCCATGCGCTTCCGGCTCCGCTGAACGGCGATCACCTTGGCGGCGCCCATCGCGCGGGCAAGGTCGATCATCATACACCCGATGGGGCCGAGTCCGATGATGACCACGCTCTTCCCGAGGCTCATGTTCACAAGTTCCAGCCCATTGATCGCGCAGGCGAGCGGCTCGGCGAGCGAGGCATGGTCAAAGCTCAGACTCTCCGAGAAGGGGGTCACGGGACCTTCATCCAGGAGGAGTTTGGGAAGCTTCATGAACTCCGCGAAGGCGCCGGGAATCTGATAGCCGACCGCGTAGTTGACCGCGCAGTTGTTGCCGAGTCCGTTCCGGCACCAACGGCATTGGCCGCAAGGCACATCCGCCCCGATGGCCACGCGGTCCCCTTCCTTCACGCGGGTGACATGGTTTCCGACCTTGACCACCACTCCACTGGTCTCATGTCCAATCACGGTGGGCGGTTTCACGCGCGGGTTGCCATGATGGAGGATGCGCACATCCGAACCGCAGATGCAGACAGTCTCCACCTTCATCAAGGCGGAATCGTCATCCGCATCGGGTGTGGGGATTTCCATGAGAGTCAGTTTTTCGAGTTCCTCGAGGACAGCGGCGAGCATCAGTCTCTTCCTTCAGGCCAAGGCGGTTGTGTTGGAGCGCTTCTCTCGCTCATAAAGGTCCAATCCGGTTCGGATCGCGCGGAGGGACTCGGCGTGGTTGCGCGAGAGGGATCCACCGGGACGAAACAGGCTGCTGGTCCCCGCCACCAGAATCTCCGCGCCCGCGGCAACCATTTTGGGGATGTTCTCAAAGCTCACATTGCCATCCACCTCGATGGGGATCGAGAGGCCGCGCGAATCCAGGAGCCTCCGGCAGTCGCCGATCTTGGCGAGAGTCGAAGGGACCAGCGCCTGGCCGGAGTAACCCGGATTGACCGTCATCAGCAAAACAAAGTCGAGTTTGTCGAGGACAAACTCCAGCGCCGAAAGCGGCGTCGCGGGGTTCAGCGCGACCCCCGCTCGGATTCCGTGATCGCGAATCAGCGCGACCGAGCGATCCAGATGAGTGCTGCTTTCGGCATGGATGGAGAGCATCTCGACCCCGATCTCGGCCATCTCGCGGATAAAAAAATCGTTGTTCTCGACCATCAGGTGGACATCGAAAGGGAGCGCGGTCTTGGGGCGAAGCCGTCGAAGGGTTTCCAATCCCAGCGGCATGTTGGGGACGAAGTGGGCGTCCATGATGTCCATGTGAAGGAGCTCGATTCCCAAGGCCTCAAGACGCCGAACCTCTTCCTCCAAGTGGCACGGATCCGCGCACATCAGGGAGGGGGCCAGGCGGACCCGAACGTGTTCTGGCCCGGAGTGCCACTCCGGGCCGGCATTCGTGGGCAGAGGAGTGAGTGGGCCAGGAGTTGCCCAGGGCGCCGGCGCGGAGTTGCACTCCGGTCCTTGCACAAACGCCTCGCGCAGGTGCCGGATCGATTCCCTCAATTCCTCCTCCAAGAGGTGGTCCGTGTAATCCCGCCCGGTCTTGGGGCCGCCGATTTCGAGATACCCGATCAGATCCGGAACAGGAATCAGGCTTGCCTTTTCAAGGAGCAAGGCTCGGATCGCGGAGATGTCCACGATCCCGCGCGCGCGCTGTTCGGCGGTGAACCCAAAGGTGGAGTTGAACAGGGAATCGGTGTTCTTGAGATGCAGCTCATGGGTGTAAGGCAGAGCCGCGAGCATGAGCGCGAGGTTGTCATGGATGATCACACGCTCGCGGTTGGCGTAACCGTGCGCGACATCGAGGCAGTACCCGACGCGCGAGGTCGAATCCGGATTGAGGCGGTGGTAATCGAGGAGCTCCTCGGCCATCTCCCGCATCTCCTCGGGCAGCGTGGGCGGTTCGGCCAGGCACGACATCGGTTCGATTCCAAGAAAGCTCACGCCGCAATTGCCGGCATGGCGCATCAGCCCCTTCATGTGGTCGATGTAGCAGCGTGTTCCGCGCGCCTTGAGTCCCATCTGATCTCGCGGGACCGCGCCCGGATTGGAGCCGACCGAGTCCGCGCCGACGAGCCTCCCCACCTCGATCAGTCGTTCGAAGTTCCTCCGCGCGACTTCGACAAAACCGGGTTCGGTCCGAAAAAAACCGCCGAGCTCCCGGTGGGCGGTGAAGATGCTGGAAATCCGGAGCCCGAAGTCATCGGCCTTGCTCCGGAGTTCGAGGAAGAACGCATCCGGGAGTTGGTATATCTCGAAGAAGGTCCCGAGCTGGACAAATCGGACCCGTTCCTCGGCGAGAATTCGGAAGAGCCAATCGTAGCTGAAGCGGTACTCAATCGGGTCAGCCTTGACTCCAAGGTGAAGTCGAAGTGGGGCCGGGTCCGGTTCGCGCCGTTCGGGGGAGGTCATGGGTTGGACAGCAAGGCTCATCAGTCGCCGCTGATCTTTGCACATCCGGTTCGGGCACTGAAGGGACGGCTCTATTCAGGCTGACCGAGCATTGCGAAGGCAGGCGTAAGCGATGCGGATCTGTTCGTACGGAACCACGCCGCCGAGACGCTCGAAAGCCGGTCGAAGCCTCTGCACGCCGACCGCTCTTGCCGCCTCGCGTATCCGGTCGAATTCCTTGGGGGAGATCCAGGGTCCCGGATCGGTTCGACGGGAGTGGGCGATGAATTCCTCCAGGTAGCCGATCACCGTCGTCTCAGCGCGCTGGACTTGTCGGGCCACGGCGGTGATCGGAAGGCCGATCCGGAAAAGCTCAAAGGCGGCCTCGCGTGACTTGGAGAGAGTGAGGCGCGGTTTGCCGTTCCCCGCGCGAGCTTGTCTGGGACGGAGCTCCGCGGGGGGTAACCGAAGGCAACGGTCGCACGCGCCGCAATCCGCGCGCGAATAAATCTCCCCGAAGTGGGCGAGCACGGCCTTTCTTCGACACCCCGCGGCCAGCGCAAAGGCGTGCATCCGGAGCAGCCCGGCGCGAGCCTTTCGGGTGACCTCGTTGCTGGGCGGACCCAGGAGCTTTTCCCAGGCGATCACATCGGACTGGGAATGGAACAGAAGGCATTCGGATCGGAGGCCATCCCTGCCCGCGCGCCCGGTTTCCTGCTGGTACGCCTCCAGGTTCTTCGGCAGGGAGGCGTGAATCACATAGCGAATATCCGGCTTGTCGATTCCCATGCCGAACGCGACCGTGGCCACGAGGGTTTTGACCTCGCCCGAGAGGAACAACTCCTGGTTGCGTTTGCGGTCCTCATCCGACATCCCGGCATGGTAAGGCTTGGCGCTGAAACCATAGTCCTCAAGAACCAGCGCGATTCGCTCGGTTTGCCTGCGCGAAATGCAGTAGATGATCCCCGATTGGTCCGGGAAACGCTCAAGCGCCGCGGCCAGGTGGGCATCGCCGCGCGGTCGTGGAGTGCAGCGATAGAGCAGGTTTGGCCTGTCAAAGGAGCCAATCACCTTGACCGGGTTTCGCAAACCAAGCTCGCGGCAGACATCCTCCCGCACCGAGGGGGACGCGGTGGCGGTGAAGGCGTGGATCGGGACATCCGGAAAGCGCTCCCGGAGGAGGCGAAGATCGCGATACTCGGGCCGGAACTCGTGCCCCCAGGTGCTGATGCAATGGGCCTCATCCACCGCGAAGAAAGAGATTTGAAACTTGGCCAGGGAATCGAGGAAAAGTTTGGAGAGAAGCCGCTCGGGCGCGACATAGAGCAACTTGAGCCTTCCCTCGCGGACGCCCCGCGCGATCCACTTGCGCTCCTCGATGCTGCTTGCGCTGGTGAGCTGCCCGGCGGGGATGCCTTTCGCGCGAAGGGTGTCCACCTGGTCCTTCATCAGCGCGATCAGGGGGGAAACCACCACGGCGAGGCCCGGGAGGCACAAAGCGGGAACCTGGAAGCAGACCGACTTGCCGCCGCCGGTTGGGAGCACCGTCAGCGAGTCGCGGCGCTCAAGCGCGGCGCGGACCGCCTCGGCCTGACGCGGGAGGAATGTGGAGTACCCCCAGTATCGCCGGAGTTGAGAAAGGGCATGGTTCATGGCTCTCTCTCCCTGGAAGTGAATATAAATGCACTATAACCGCCTCGGGACCGATTGACAAGCCCTTTTTTTTGATCGTTGCTTGAGCCAAACCAGCCGAGTGCGGGAGGCATGCCATGATCAGGGTCCGAGAGGTTGAGGAGGGGGTGTTTGAGGTCCAAGTGAAGGAAAGGGGTGGGTCCAGCAACCATCGGGTCACCGTGGCGCCGGATTATCTTGTCCGAATCGCGGGGGAAGGGGCGGACGGCGCAAGGGTTGTCGAAAAGTCCTTCGAGTTCCTTCTCGCGCGCGAGCCGAAGGAGTCCATTCTGCGATCCTTTGATCTCAAGGTAATTCAGAGGTACTTCCCGGAGTACGAGAGCGCCATCGGGAGGTTGCTCTAAGGCTTGCGAATCCAATACAGGAACCTCCCCATCGCGTGGACAAGGAAGCCGAGGACAAGCAGACCCGGACCATAGGGGGGATTCTGTTTCGGCGCGATGATCCACCAGAGGAATCCGAGCAGAAAAAGCACCCCGCCCACAATCTCGATCCCGCGAGGATGGAAGCGGATCAGAAGGTGCAAGAGAACCCAAAGGAGCGAGGCGACCCCAAGCCGGATCAGGAGCGCCGCGGAGACCAAGTCTCCCAGAAGAAACACTGTTCAGGTTCTCACTTTCAGAATTCTTTGAGGAACAGATGCTCCGAAAGGGGAATGAACATGGGGTTGGTGCTCGGGCTCAGGCTCCAATCGGTCCCCGCGTCGGTCGACAAGAGGCCTCCAACCTTCACCGAGCTCAGGAGATTATCAAGGATCCGCTTGGGGTCTTCGGCGGTCATCAGCGTATTGTAGCAAAAAACCACATCTCCAAGTTCAAGCAAGGAGTCATGGCGGATGTCGGTGGGATTCATGATGACCAGGTCATCCTCCGGAACGGCATGTGCCACATCCGGGTCGGCATACAGGACGTAGAGGTGCGCGGGATCGAGAGGGGCGAAAACCTGGCGGATTTCGTGGACCTCGTGGCAAACCACGGGAAACCGCCCCAACGAGCGGAGGCCTCGGTCGAGAGGCGCGAGGAGGCGCGTCTTCCAGTTCTGTCGGATTGGAAAGTAAGGGTCCAACAGCCGGGTAACCGCGCCGGGGTCGATATCGATCAGGGTCAGGCGGCGACGGTTCAAGCGGGAAGCTTGCCGCATGGCCTCCTCGATCCAAGCCCGATTCCGCCCCTTCCAGGAGGTTTTCATGGGAGTTTGAGGTTGCTCCTAGGGGGCGCTTTGAGGGTAGATGCCCGCCACCCGCCCCGTATCGGAGAATATCGGCATGGGGAAGGATGGCTTGACGCTTGAACGGTCGTTCCAGATACTTCCAAGAGGTCCAGCGGAAGAGAACCTCCGGAGGAGAGTGTCGCTTTGTCGGAAATGATATCGAACAACCGTCCCCCTTGGGCGCAGCCGGGAGGACGGACCATACTGGTTCTGCTGGACAACTGGAGATCGATCCTCAGCGCGACCCTCGGGACCATGGTGGTGGCCGTGGTGGTTGCCCTGCTTCTTCCCAAGACATACCGGGCCAGCTGCACTATTCTTGTGGCCCTCCCGCGCTATGTGGAGAACCTCAAGCTCCCGCCTCCGCCGGTGGACATGACCACGGTTCATACTTTGGCGACCTCCACCACCATTTTACAGGCAATTCCTCCCCTCGTGGAGAAACAACGTGATTTGGTGGCGCGCGCCAAAGAGAAACTGGGCGACCAGGCTTGGTCCAAGATCGGGGCAATGGACGCCACCGCCGCGGCGAGCCTGCTCGGACAAGATTTCAATGAGGAGTTCAAGACCGCCTGGGAGGACCTTCCCCCCGACTATCTATTGCCGGGGTATCTCGAGTTCGAGGAGGACGCATTCGCGCGCGTCGATCCGCTTGTTCTCATTCGGGCGCTGGAGGCCATGATCAAGACCTCGGTGGAAACAAACACCACGACCGAGTACCAGCCCTTGTTGACTCTCTCCGCCGAATGGGACACGGAACGAACCGCCGCGGTCCTTTCGCACTGCTGGGCAAAGATCCTCCTTCGGGCGGTGAAGCGGGACATCACCGAACCGGTCTTGGCCGACCAGGCCCAGCGCCTGCGGCAGGTTGTCGAAACCGGTGACCAGCTCAAGGACGCGGTCAGCAAGCTCCAGGAGTTGGAGGCCAAGGAGCTGCTTGCCATCAAGACCCAGGAACGCGACGCCACACTCAAGGACTTATACACCGGCTGGAGCGATGTCCCCTCCCTGCTTTCACAGCGCGACGACCTTGAGCGGGAGATTGTCGCCACGGTGGAGCAACTCGCCAACCTGCGCGCGCTCGTGGGGGACCTTGAATGGAAAGGGGCTTGGGTTGGCGGGCTTGGCGAGGCGGTGATCCGCGAGATCACTCAATCGGATGAGAAGAGGGAAGTCGCGGATGTCGATCTCCTTAGAGCGAACCGCCAACGGCTGGGCGAGCTGGACGCTTTCAACACTCCCCTCCGTCTCTCGATCCTGTCCGCGGAAAAATCCCCGGATGTTGTCTGGGAGCCACCGTTCCCGCCGGAGCATGTCCACGGAATCGCCGATCTGATGCGGGGGACTTGGACGGCCAACCGGGGCTTTATCGGTTCCACGACCGCCGACATTAGGATTTCAGCGGCCGATATCTCCAGCCTAACCGCCGCCAAGGAGTTTTCCACGGGCGTGCGCAAGACCCTGTCGCTTCTCCAGGCGGTGTTGGACCGTCAGGAAGCCTTCCAGAAAACCCTTTCAGCCAAGCGCAGGCTGATTGAAAGCGAAGCGGAGTTGTATGCCGCGAGGAAGTCGAATCAGATCGAGCAGTTGGAGGCGGACCTGAAGGTCTACACCGAACGTCTCGATGCCGCGACCCGCTCGGAGAGCGTGCTCTTGGGACAGCCCGGGATCACCGAGAACAGCCCGGAGATCTTGAGACTGAGGGAGTACATCCAAGACCTGGCCGTCAAGCGCGCCAAGGCGGAGGATGGCCTGGCCGCCGCGAAGCTCCTGATCGGTCGCCTGGAGTCCCAGCGAAAGCTCGCGGAGGCTCTCCTCGACGAGCGCAAGACCTATTACATCGAGCAGGTGGTGGCGCTCAGCAAGCTCTCCAAGGTTCATCAGAACAACCGTGACAAGCTTCGCGCCATCGAGCGCTCGATTGAACGTAGAGAACGTCGCGCGGACATGTTGAACGCCGATGTGTTGGACATTCTGGCGCGCAAGGCCAACCTCGAACTTGAGCGAGACAAACTGACCAAGATGCACAATTTCACGTTGGAGCAGATCGGCGGCGTGGAGGCGCTCAGCACGAACTACAGCAACGCGCTGCGAGTGAGCCTGCTTTCGCCCCCCGCGCCACCGAAGCGAAAAGTGGCGCCCAGACGCTCTCTGATTGTGCTCCTGGCCGGTTTCCTCGCGTGCCTGATCGCCTGCGGCTGGTATCTGCTCACCGACCAGTATCACCGCCTCCGGGCCGCCCAACCGATGTAGATGGAAACCTCTTCGACGCGAGGGAGTCGCGCCTTTGCCGGAGTCGGAAGGCTCGTGGCCACTTTGAGTCACATCCCGCCCGCGCAAATCCTGCAACTGCTCCGACACCGTCTGCGCTCGCTGACTCGAGGAAAGTTTCCATTTTCATGCCAGCCTCCCCTGCGTAAACGGTTCAGAAAGGAGTGGTTTTCCTCAAGTTGGAGCCAAGACACCCGAGTTCAGATACGCTCTCTTCCGGAAGGGGAGGCGATCAGGCGGCTTGAGGAGTTCCGCGCGGGGAGGATCGAGGTTCTCAATCGGGTTGAGTTGTTTGAGCCCGATCGGTTTTGGGATTTGGTCGAACGCTCGGACCTCCCGCCGCTGGCGCGAGAGACCCTGCATTACCAGGAGTTCCTTGTCGATTTTGGGTCGCTCCTCGACCCCGAACAAGGCGAGAAAGTCCTCGAAGTGATCGAATCGGTCCTCTGCGGTTGGCGTGAACGTTTCCCACCGGGCCACCCCGTGGCTTGGCAGCCCTTCACGGTCGCCTACCGGGCGCAGTGCGGGCTGCGCTTGCACACCTTGCTTCTCAAGACGCCGCTCGAGCGCTCCCTGTTGTTGGCGGAGGGGCTGCGTCGCGACCTCTTTCAACATGGCCTGTTTCTCGAGGCCAACCTGGAGCGACATCTTGGCGGGAACCATCTAGTCAAGGATCTTTCCGCGCTGGCGATGCTGGCGGGTCTCTTTCGCGGCCCCACGGCGGACCGCTGGCTCGCGGTGGTCCGCAAGGAATTGCCTCGACAGATTGGAATTCAGGTCCTTCCCGATGGCGGGCATTATGAGCGCTCCCCGATGTATCACATCTTGGTCATGGGCGATCTGCTGGACGCTGCGCTCGCTCTTTCCACGAGGGACGGCAGCTGGGTGAAGTCAGAACTCCTCGAACCGCTCGGGCGCATGGCGCGCTTTCTCGTTGGCGTCGTTCATGGCGATGGGGAAATCCCCCTGTTCAACGACAGTGTCCTCGGACAGGCGCCCTGTCCCTCCGAAATGTTCCAACGTCTTGAGGGTTCGGGACTCTTGGCGGAGAACTTTGCGGTTGAAGCAGCGGGGGATGGAGTGGATCACTTCCCCGACACGGGCTACACCCGCTTCCGTTCGGGGGGGCTGTGTCTCGTCTTCGACCATGGCCGGCTGGGTCCGGATGAACTCATGGGGCATGTCCACAACGACTCGCTCTCCTTCGAGCTGTCCTGGGGGCCGGATCGTTTCATTGTGGATCGAGGGGTGTATGAGTACACGATGGGGCCGCGGCGCGAAGAGTGCCGCGCGATCAAGGCGCACAACACCCCCTCGGTGGATGGGCTTTCCCAAGCCGAGACCTGGGCCTCATTTCGGGTGGGCAAAAGGTGGCACGCGGAGGGCGGTGACTTGGAGAGGTTGCCCGAGGGTGAGGGAGTCGCCGCTCGCTGGTCACGTCCCGGAATGCCGGTTATCGAACGTCGGGTTGTGCGCCTCGATACCGGTGTCTTCGGGATCACCGACCGGATCGGAGCGGGAGGGGCCCGCCGCATCGAGATTCCATTCCATTTTGGGCCAGGGGTCCGGGTGGAGGTTGGCGAGGCGGTCAATCGGGTGGACCGGGGCGATGTTTTCACCGCCCGTTGGAGTGCGACCAAAGGACGGAAGACGCTTCATGGGACCTTCGCATCCCATCAACCCTTTGAGGTATCCTTGTCCGAGTCCGTGTGCTGGCCTCGTTTCCACGCCAAGGAGCAAATCGCGCGTCTCGTGGTCACCTTGAAGGCGGACACCCCCGTCGCGATGGGGACAAGCCTGTCCACGCGGGAGATGCGCGGTGAGGTCCGAATGGCGCCGGATTCTAAGGATTGGGGGAGGGCTTGAGGCATGCGAATCGCGGTAATCGGAGCGGGGCCGGCGGGACTCGCGGCGGCCTGGGATTTCGTTCGCGCCGGGCATCAGGTGGTCTGCCACGAAACCGCCGAGCAAGTCGGGGGACTCGCGGCGGGTTTCAAGGCCGAGCATTGGGATTGGTCGGTGGAGCAGTATTACCACCACTGGTTCCAATCGGATTCGGACATCCTGCGTTTGGCGGAGGAACTCGGGGTCAAAGACAAACTGCTCTTCCCCAAGCCGGTCACCGCGCTGTACCACCAGGGCAAGTTTTATGCTTTCGACAGTCCCATCGCGGTCCTTAAATTCCCGGGAATTCCCTTTCTTGACCGCCTGCGGTTCGGATTCGTGGGGGCTTATCTTCGCTTTTCGCGGAGTTGGAAGACTCTGGAGCAGCACACCGCACACGAATGGCTGAGACGTCGACTGGGACCGCGCGCTTACGAGGTCCTCTGGGAGCCGATGCTCGAAGGGAAGTTTGGGGCCGAATACTACAAACAGGTCAACATGGCTTGGTTTTGGGCGCGGATTCACGCTCGCACCCAGTGTCTGGGGACCTTCCAGGGGGGGTTTCAGGCGTTCATGGACACGCTCGCCGAGGGGATCCGGAGAAAGGGGGGCGAGATTCGCCTTAAGAGTCCGGTCGAACGCGTCGCGCGAGCCGAAGATGGACGTCTTGTCGTGGAGTCTCAGGGCGCGAGCGAACTCTTCGACCGGGTCCTCGCAACGAGCTCACCGCAAGTTCTTGCACGGATGGTTCCCGACCTTCCGAGCGAGTATCTCGCCAAGGTCCGCGCGCTCAGGTCGCTCGGCGCGGTGGTGCTGACCCTTGCGCTGGATCGTCCGCTTGGACCGGGGATCTATTGGTATAACCTGCCCAAGAAGGAGGGATTTCCGTTCCTATGCCTGGTGGAGCACACGGCCTTCCTTTCCCCGGAGCATTTCGGTGGGGACCATCTGGTGTATTGCGGGGATTATGTGCCGGAGGGGCACCGCTATCTCTCGATGAGCAAGGAGGAATTGGTGGCGGAGTTCTTCCCTGCCCTGGCGCGGATCAACCCGGCGCTCACCCTCGCCTCGGTGAAGGGGAGTTGGCTCTTCCGGACCGCTTACGCGCAGCCGGTGCCGATGGTGAATCATTCCCAGAACCTGCCCAGCATCGAGACTCCCATCCCCGGCATCTATTGGGCGAGCATGAGCCATGTGTACCCGTGGGACCGGGGGACGAACTACGCGGTGGAGATCGGAAGGAAGGCGGCGGAGAGGGTGATGGGGGAGTGAGGCTTGAGCCTCCCCTTCACCCCTTCTTCCTCTTCCCGTGTCCTTTGGCCTGGAGGTCGAGGAGGTTCATCATGTGCTCGGTGGCTTCCACGGCGGCCATGACCTGGTCGGAGTCCACGCCGCGAGTCTTGAGGCCGTTCTTCCAGGTGATGACCGTCTCGACTAGCGCGTCGGAGCGCCCACCGGGCGGGATGTGGACCACATAGTCCTCCAGCAGGGGAATCTCGAACGGAAAGCGATCCGCCACCGAGCGCAGCGCCTTCATGAAAGCGTCATAACCGCCGTTCCCCTTCCCGTAAGCGTCAAACTCCTCGCCCCGAAACCGGAACTTCACCGCGGCGGTGGCCGACATGCCGGTGGTGGACACCACCACCGAGTTGACCACCTGGAAGGACTTGCCCTCCGGAGTTTCCATCAGGTCGAGCAGCAGGTACGGGATGTCCTCGGCGGTTACCAACTCCTTGTTCTCGCCGAGCTCGATCACCTTGTCGAGGAGCTGTTTCTTGACTTCCTCCGGGAGCTCAAGACCGAGCTGCCGCAGATTCATCTCGATGCTGGCCTTGCCGGACATCTTTCCCAGGGCGTACTCGCGGTCGCGTCCGAAGCGCCGCGGAGTGAGCGCGCTTTCATAGAGGTTCTGCTTCTTGTCCCCATCGGCGTGGATGCCGGCGGTCTGGGTGAAGACATTCTCCCCGGTGATCGGCTTGTTGGAGGAGATGCGCAGGCCGGTGAACAATTCGAGCAGACGGCTCACCTCCTTGAGGCGCTTCACATCAATGTGGGTCTTGAATTCGGTGTGATCCTCCAGGACCACCGCGACCTCATCCAGCGAGGTGTTGCCCGCGCGCTCGCCGAGACCATTCAGGGTGCAGTGGAGCCCATCCGCCCCGGCCTTCACCGCGAACAGAGAGTTCGCCGTGGCGAGCCCGTAGTCGTTGTGGCCGTGGAAGTCGAGACGTTTGTTGGTGACCTTCGCGCGCGCCTCGGAGACAAGCCGGTGGACCTGTTCCGGGTTCAAGACCCCTAAGGTGTCCGGGAGCAGCAGGCGGGTGAAGGGAAGCTGGGAGCACTCACGGTACAGGAAATCGACATATTCGGGGGACTGAAGCGCGCCGTTGGACCAGTCCTCAAAATAGACATTCACTTCGACTCCTTGCTGGGTGGCGTACTCGACCGTGGCGGCGATGTCGGCCATGTGCTTGTGAGGAGTCTTGCGGAGTTGCCCTTCCAGGTGACGCAGCGAGCCTTTGGTGAGCAGGTTCATGGCGCGGCATCCGGCGGCAAGCAGCCAGTCCACCGAGGCCTTGTGGTCGGTGAACCCGAGACACTCGACCCGACCGCCTTTGCCGACCGAATCCGCCCAACGCATGATCGTGGCGACAGCCTGTTGCTCTCCGGGGGAAACCTTCGCGCTGGCGACCTCGATCCGGTCCACGCGCAGCCCATCGAGCAGGAGTTGCGCGATGGTCAGTTTCTCCTCGGGAGAGAGGGAGACCCCTCGGGTTTGCTCTCCATCCCGGAGAGTGGTGTCCATGATTTCGATGGCGCGTCTGGATTTGGGCATGGTGGTTCCTTCACTGTTCCCGAACGGGGCGGTTTCGGGAAAGGAGGAAAGGATACAGCGGAGAGTCGGGACAGGGAAGCGCGGCTTGCCCGAGGCGTGGGTGATCCCCTACTTCACGCGCGCCACTTCTGGCTCACCCGGGACGGATCTCTCCGAGGAGGCCTCCGACACCCGTGTCCGGTCCTCATCCGCCCAATAGAAGTCATAGTAACCGATTAACATTTCATCGTTGGTTTGTTCGTCGAAACGGACCTCCGCGTTGGGATCCGGATTCGCGGGATTGGCGGCGGAGTTGTCCCAGTGAGCCTCGCACTCGATCCGAGTTCCCTTGGGGATCCGCTTCGGCTCGGCGAGACGATAGGCGTTCTGCCAACCGAAATCCCACTTGGGCACGGACAGCAGGATTTCGCTGCTCCCATCAGGATAGAAGGCGGTGTATTTGAAGGATTTCCCGCGCAAGTGCATGTGCGGGAGCATGGCCAGGAGGTAAGCGTCCCGCTCGAACTTTTCGTGCGCGAATTCCACATGATCGGGGGCATGAGGGGGAATCCGGAGCTTGGTGTTGGCGATTCCCCGGGTGTGGACCTCCTTCTTGACCGGTCCGTCCGCGAAGACCAGGCCGATTCGGGAGCGGTCTTTCGCGGCGGTCCCATTCGGCGTGTAGTGCATCTGGAAGATGAGCGTCGCCCCCTTGGGAAGGAGCTTGGCGCAGCCATCCGTGTAGACCGCGGGGGCATCGCCGGGAACCATCGAGGCGAAGAAACCGTTTAGGCCATTCTTGAAATCGGGTTGCTCCCCCTTGCGGTCCTTGGGGTAAAGGATGAATACCAGGACATGGTGAACCACCGAGGGGTTTCCTGGGCGGACCTCGATCGCCTTGACCCACTTGTCCTCGGGCAGTTCGGTCTTGACCCCGAAATACTGGTAGTCCATCAATCCCTCGGCGGGGACACGGCACTCCACCGGCATTTCCAAGATCATATCCGGGGTCCCGATGGCCCATCCCTCGGTGAATTCGGGCGCATCGGGGAGATCCTTGGGGTCCCCCTCGGGAGCGCCGTTCTCAACCCACTTGTTGACCAGCTCCACCTCGGTTCGCGACAGCGCGCGCTTGTTGGCGAAGACCCCGTGCGACTCATCGGCGTGCCAGGGGGGCATGCGCCGGTCGTTGATCACCTCGGCGAGCATCTCGGCGCGACGTTTGGCGGAGGTGTAATCCAGAAGACTGAAGGGGGCGACCTCTCCGGGACGGTGGCAGGAGATGCAGTTGCGTTGCAGAATTCGGGAGATGTGCTTGGCGTAGGTGACCGAGCTGGGGTCCTTGAGGTCCAGGTCGCGCGCGATGATGCAGCCTTGCGGGTCGGTCCGGACCACCTTGACCGGGTCGCCCGCCAAAAGCGCATCGAGAGCGTCCGTGAGGAAATTCTCGGTGGCCTCCTCGCGGTGGTAGCCGATCCCATACTGCGTGTCGATTCGTCCCTGATACCGGAGCGCCCGCTGGGAATCCACCACGAACACATCGGTCGTGCGCTCGGCTCCGAGGATGTCGGCGATACGCCCGCCTTCATCCTTCACCGCCGGGAAGGAGATTCCGAACTTCTTGACCTCCCCGGCCATCTCCTCGCGGGTGTCCAATGCGTTCGAGTTGATCCAGAAAAAGCGAACCCCCTTGGGGGAGTAACCCTGATGGAGGCGTTCGAGCTTGGGGGCATAGAGGTTCACCATCGGGCAGCCGATTCCGGAGAAGGCAAACACCGTGATTTTCGACCCGGCCGGCTCGGAGAGTCGGTGGGATTTGCCCTCCAGGTCAGTCCACTCGAAATCCGGCAAGATTCGTTCCCCGGCGGCCTCGGAATAAGGGGCGAAGGTCAGGCCAAGGATAATGGAAAAAAGGACGGTTCGCGGCATGGTCGTGGAATCAGCCTCCCGGTGGCTATCTTCGCCTCAAACGTTTTAGGTTGTCAAAGGTCACGCGAAAACGGGGGCTTTCTTGCGGGAGGGTGGAGGGGTCACCCCATTTCCCAATTCAACGGGTCAAAGGATGGGAGCTCCAACTCCAAGCCGTCATACGCCAGCTCCACGCCCTCGGGAAGTTCGGCGTTGGTCTCGGCGTGGAGGAGGTCATGGGTCATATGGATGAAATAAGTCCGCCTGGGTCCGAGCCGCGCGACCACTTCAAGGGCTTGGTCGATGTTGAAATGAGTTTCGTGCGGGCGCTTACGGAGCGCATCGAGGACGAGTGTGTCAACCCCCGCAAGCAGCTTCCAGGTCTGTTCGGGAATGGCGCTGCAATCGGTGATATAGGCCAGTGAACCCCAGCGGTAGCCCTGAACCGGGAGTTTGCCGTGCAGGACCTGTAGGGTTTGCAGGCCGAAACCGCCCGCCGTGAACCTCCCCTCGGCGGGGTGGAGGCGGACGGAGAGGATTCCGCCTCCGGATTGGGCGTTCGGATCGAAGAGGTGGGTGTAGACAGCGCGGACACGCTCATGGATTTCCGCCGATCCGAACACTTCAATCGGGCGTTTCACCACGAACTGCACAGCCCGCAGTTCATCCAGCCCGAAGAAATGATCGACATGGGAATGGGTGTACACCACTCGAAAGACAGGTGGGGCGCCTTCGCGCAGGAGTTGTTGGCGAAGGTCGATCGAGGTGTCGATCAACAGGTATTCCCAGTCCTCCGATTCCGAGGAGCGGGTTTTGAGCAGGACCGAGGCGCGGGTGCGTTTGTCGCGCGGATCGGGCGAGGCGCAGACCGGGCAGGCGCACCCGACCACCGGCACCCCCGTGGAGGTGCCGGTTCCGAGGAAAAGGAGTCGATTGCGAGTTATCCGGGACAATCCGCTAAAAACTGATCGAAGTGATCGGGAGCGATGGGGAGTCGAACGCGCCCAGGTGATTGGGGTCGCCCGGCTCCCGGAAGGTCGCTTCCGGCCCCAAAACCCACCCATAGTAATCGGCCAGGGTGAATCTCCGAGGAACGCTCGGGTTGTCCGAGTTCACAAGCAAGGGAATCTCGGTCTCGTCATAGAGATTCTCCGGGGGCGCAAGTCCGCCCTCAGGCTTGATATCGCTCCGGGGGACATCCGCGATCAGCTGCAGGGCTTCCAGGTCGAAATCCCATTCGATCAAGATGGAACCATGCCCATCCGGATCGATGATCTCGGCAATAATGTCGGTCAGACCCGGGAAATCCCTGAGCCAGGGGAAGGAGCGCTCCGCGGTTTCCTTGGGCTTCACCCGCCCGCGGTCATCATAGACAATCTGGTCGCTGACCAGATAACTGGCGCCATAGTACTCCACGACCGAATAACCGCGTCCCATCTGAAGCACCAACGTGTCCACCGGACTGAAAGTGGTCGGGTCCTCGGATTCAGCGGCGCTTCCGAAGGAAGAGCCACCCAGGCCGGCTCCCCCGAGCCCACCGCCACCAAGCCCTCCCCCAAACTGTCCACCCAATCCGCCAAGCTGACCGCCGACGCCTCCGAACTGGCCTCCCAATCCTCCAAACTGGCCACCAAGTCCCGCGCCCGCCAGCCCGCCACCCGGAAAACCTCCGCCGATCTGGCCCCCGGGGAAGCCTCCGCCGAATTGGCCACCCGGGAATCCCCCTCCAAACTGACCGCCGCCAAACTGACCCCCGCCAAACTGACCCCCTCCAAACTGACCCCCTCCAAACTGACCCCCTCCAAACTGACCCCCTCCAAACTGACCCCCTCCAAACTGACCGCCGCCAAACTGACCCAGGCCGCCGCCCAAGCCTCCTCCGAGGCCGCCAAAGGCAGCCGCCCCCAAGGACTGGCTGGCCGCGGCCCCACGCGGAAGCAGCAACGAGGGGTTGGACGAGATAATTCGGCCCAGGACCTCTTGGCTGATATCCGGCACATAGAGGGTGAGCGGGACTGTCATCCACTCCTCGGTGAACAGGAACGGAATCCGACCGATAAAGTCCACCGGTCGCTGGATTTCCGACTCCACGCCCAGGTATTGGTAGATGAGCGCCACCGCCGCCGCCTCGGGATAGTTCAAAACCTGTGTCTTCACTTCGGGCGAGAGTTTTCCCTCGAAGATGCGGATTCTCGAATCATAGGGGTTCCTGGAGGTTTCATCGCCCACCAGCTCATCCAATCCTTTCAGGACGGACTGAGTGCCGCGCAGCTCTGTCGGCCCGGTGAAGATGCTGTCCGCGGTGCGCGCGCGGAAGACATGCATGAGACGTAAAATGCGGTCATAGGCCACGGTCCGCACCCACTCGATCTGCCGATGGATGGTCTGGTAGACCGGGTCCTTCTCGCCGGCCAGCTTGTAGACCTTCTCGGCCTCATCCAGGTAGGTCCGGTTGCCGCGCGGATACCCCTGAAGATCGAGAGTGCCATGAAGCTGTTTCTCCTGCTCGCTTCCCGGTTGCACCGGACCCACCGCGGCTCCTGGTTGAGGGAACTGGCCGGGGAAGCCCGGCTGGCCCGGGAATTGGGGTGGGGGAACGAAAGGCTGGCCCGGGGCCCCGGGCTGCTGCTGAACCTGCTGACGGGCTTGAAGAGTCCCGGGCGGGTATTGCTGGTTGTAGCCGAAGAAATGCATCCAAGTGTAGGCCCGATTGGCGAGCAGGGCGGCCTCGGAGTAGTCGAACCGCCCTTGGGCGTCGAGCTCATATTCCGAGCGGGCGGTCTCGCGGTAGTCCCGGAGGGTCTGGTCTTCGGTTCCCTCGTCCACATCAGGCACCTGCGGGCCTCGGATGGTGAAGGAGTCGATGGCCAGGGCGCTACCCTCCTGGCCGGGGATAGGATCGGTCTGAATGCCGAGAAGGATGTCCACGAAGTCCGTGTCGATGGTGGGTCCCAGCGTGCCGCGGAGCTCCAGATCGGCCTCATCCTCGGCGGTCCACCAGGTGATCTGATTGTCGCCCTCGGCGCGACGAAGCTCGACCGTGAGCGAGTCTTCCGCGCGGAGGTCATCGATACGATCCTGGGCGGTGAAGTGCTCCAGCTGTTGCCAGTCGCCCGCGTAGCGGACCGCGGCGGGTTCGGAGGGGTCTGGAGAAGGGTATTGGATCGCGATGTTCACTCTGCCTTCGCGGGCCCCATCAAACTTCCAGTCGTGCTCGCGAACGAAGAACAGGACATTCGCGGCCTGAAAAGTCCGCCCGCGGATCGCAATCTTGATTTCTGCCCGAAAGCCACCCTGGATGGGGTCCGGGGTGATGACCTTGTAGCGCTTCAGCTCGGTGGGGGCGAATCGGGTGGTCGCTTCCCCACCCCCGACCTGCATGGGAATCCCTCCGGAAACGAGCAGGACGCCCTCTTTCTCCTGGGCCTTGATCGGGTCATCGTATATGGTGGCCTGCTCGTGCGGAACGCGGGGGTCCTGCTTGGCGGCGGTGTCCGGGTTGGCGAAGTAATTGATGTCGTAGGCGAACCAGGCGTTCCCCGGCTTGCCATCCTCAAACTCATCGCTCCAGACCCCTTCATCCACCGAATAGTCGGCCTCGGTCAGGAAGGAAGGGATCGACTCGGCGAGATCGCTGGGGACGGCGGCGGACTCCCCCTCGGCGGGGGGATTCTCTTGGGCAACGGCAGTCCTCGGCAGGCTCAGCGCAATCCCCACAAGCAGGGGGAGGCAAATCCTCAAGATCATGGCATGGGCTCCTCGATCGGGGTAGGGTGGGTTTCCTCCAGTCCTACACGCCGATAGTGTGTCAAAAAACGGAGCGAGCGTCAAACCTGAATGCCTCAAAAAAAGAGGGCATCCGTTTCCGGATGCCCTCCGTCCTTGAGTCGTTTCGCTGGTACGAACTTACTGCTGGAAGCGCCACAGGTCGCCCGGGGACTTGGTGCCATTGGTGGGCGAGTACACGCACTTCCCAATGCGCAGAGCCTCGGAGACCGAACGGCAACCGCTGTCGCAGAACTCGGTTCCGATGTTGGTCGAGGTCTGGTGCAGGGTCGGGCCATCCTTCTCGCCCCCGCCGAACGCCAAGCAGGCCGGGAAGGGACCGCCCACCGCGGCGCCGCGGCTGCAGTTGCAGCGGAAACCGTTCTGACCGCAACCCACCGCCGCGATTCCATCCGGCCCAAGGCTGCGGAGCACGAAGGTGTCGCGCAGGTTCAAGCCGAAGTAATCGTATTGGGAGTTGAAGCCGCCATCGTTCTTGAACGGATCCAGCGGAACCGAGGTGACCGCTTCGATCGGGGAGGTCATGACGCGCAGGTCGTAGTGGATGGACGCGGTCGGAGGGGTGGCGGCCTGCGCCGCTGACCCATCATTGGCGTCATCATAGAACGATCCGGTCACCCAGATGATCGAGCACGCATGCAGGTTGTTGTCGGACGAGTTCGGGCTCATGCCACCGGCGGTGTTGGTCCACGCGGTCCAGCCGGCCTGGGCCACATTACCCGCCGGCGGGAAGATGCCCTCTTTGCTCGCGCTGATCAACGCGGTGTTGTAATCGAAGAGAGCAGTCGCCAGAGACCGCATTTCGCCGTTGGCCTTCGTGACGCGCGCACGAATCTGGGCCTCCAAGAAGTTCGGAAGAGCGATGGCAATCAGGATAAGGATGATAGCGATAACGATCAGGAGTTCGATCAGAGTGAAACCTTTTATTTTCCTCAACATCCCAAGATTCACCTCCATTAAGATCACGGATGAGGGTGCGCCGACCGCCATGCGGCCCGCGCCTCCTTCCCTCGCAGGTTGAACACTATAAGCAGAGGTTGAGAGGGTTGTCAAGGACCATTTTTGCCCAGAATGCGGAAATTTGAACCGAGTCGGGCACGGGCGGCCCCCCTCCCGGCGGGGTGATGGTCGGGCTACAGTCCGAATCGGCCCAGACCGATGGGCCGGAGACTTGGAATGAGGACTGGCCTCTCACCCGCGGAGCTCGCTGAAATCGCGGAAAAACTGGATGAATCGGCGGCGGGGTACAGCGGTTTCCTAAGCTGGGCGCGCGACGAAGTGGAGGAGATCGACACCCCCCAGGGGGAAAGAGAGCCCTGGCGAGCCACCCTCATGGTATTCGCGGGCAGAGGCCGGGTGGAGGTCTTGCGCGCCCTTCTGAAGGACCATCCGCAATGGGTGTCGCCCCACACGGAGGCGTTGATTCGCGCCACCGACGCGGAGCTTGAGGAGTGGCTCTCCGAAGAGTGGAACCGGATCTCCGAGGAGCTCGAAGTGGCCCTCCCGATTCTGCTGGCGGCGTACCGTGGAGGATACACCCCTGGGGACCATCCCGACATCGGCTGGAATTTCGACGATTTCCTGGATGAACGCGATCTGCTTGAGTTTCTGCTCGCGGGATTGGGGGACCTGTTCCCCGTGACCGAGTTTCGGGAGGGGCTGGCCGAGGCTGACCGTGAGGCGCGCGCGTGGATTCTGGCTCTTCACCTCGAATCCTTCAGAGAAGAGTTCTTTCCGGGAAGAGTTGAGTGGTACCCGAGCCGGTTCTGGTGGCACCATTCCCTGGAGTAGAAGCGTGTCTCGCGCTCTCAGCGCGATGGACTTGGAATTCCGCTCCGGTTGAGCCGGTCGAGACGTTCACGGGCCTCGGTCGATGGCGGATCGAGCTCAAGCGCGGCGCGGAGGACCCTTTCCGCCTCGTCGCTTTCCCCGATCAGAATCAAGGCATCCGCGAGCGGGACATAGGCCTCCCGACACCCCGGTCTACGCCGAAGGAGTTCGCGGAGCTGCTCGGCGGCTTGGCGCGCTTGCCCTTCGCGAATCAGACCCAGGGCCAGGTTGAACCGCGCGGTGGCGAAGGAGGGGTTCAGCCGAACCGCTTCCTGGAGACTCTGGAGCGCCTCTGCGTTTCGACCGAGGTGTGCGAGCACCCCGGCAAGCGCGAAATGCGCCTCGGCGTCTCCGGGATTATCCGCCAGCGCGCGCTCGGTGACCTGCAGCGCCTCTTCAGCGCGCCCTTTCTCCATCAGCTTGGCGGCCAGGAAACCCGCGGCCTTCGCGGACCTTGGGACTGTCCGGACAGTGTATTGCCAAAGCTCCAACTCGTCCGCATAGAGGTGGGAAGTCCGGTTTGAAAGGACGGTCAGAACCACGATCACGGCAAGGAGCATGGCGCGACGAAGGCGCGCGCCAAGGCGTGGACTAAGCCAGTCCGTTCCAAGCAGGATCCCGGCGAGGAGCGCGGCGGGTCCGATGACGGCGTGGTACTGATGATGGTCGAACACAAAGCAGTAAGCCATGCCGCCATAGTCGAGAATTCCCAAGACCGGCGACAGCATGAGCAGGTAATAGAGGATGGCCACCAGCGGCCCTGTTCCGAGACGGCGTCGTAAACCCCAGCAGAGGGCCACCAATCCCACCCAAGCGAGGGGAAACAGGTGTGGCCAAGGCGAAGCGGCGTTCACATCCCACTTCCCATAGACCGGCGTGAGGCGGTCAGGCCAGATGAGATCCCACGCATAGTGGGAGGCGATTTGACCCGCCAAAACCCAGCGCTCAAGGAGCGTGAAGTCGAAGTTCGCGTCCACCATTCCCTGGGGATTCTGGACATGGCGGATCATCAGGAGCGCGGCAATCAGGCCGGCCCCCCAGAATGGGAGCAACGACAGGCGCGTGCCCCACAAGGCCGCAAGCAGAGAGGGGGCGCGTTCGCCGCGCGAGCCGGCTTCCACCGAATCCCTCCACCAAACCCAGAGGACAAGCGCGGCGGGGAGGGTGCAGATCATCGGTTTGGTGAGGAGACCGGCCACAAAACAGACCAGCCCCAGGGATGTGTTTCGGAAACGGTTCTGGGGGGACTGAGAGGTCCACAGCCAGGCGGTCAACAGCGCGAAGGTTCCGGATAGAACGTTCTTCAGCTCGGTGATCCAAGCCACGGTGGCCACCTGAACCGGGTGGAGAGCGTAGAGGAAGCCCGCCCCCCACGCGGCCTCACCCAAGAGGGGGCGAAGAATCCGGACCACCAGGCAAGCGTTCAGAACGTGCAGGGCCAAATTGACCGCGCGGCAGGGGAAGGGACGGCTGTCCCACAGGCGGTCCTCCAGCCAGAACACGGAGAAAAGGACCGGGTGATAATAGGGACAGGAGTCGGCCTCGAGCCAGATTCTCGCGAGCCCACGCGGATCTTGAACCGCCGGGTTATGGGTCAGGTACGCGGCGTCATCCCAGAGGAAACCGCCGAGAAGAGAAGGGCCATAAGCCGCCAGGACCAAGGCGATCAGGATCCCCAGCGCTGTCCTTCGCGGGAACTTTGGACACGCGTGTTCCCCCTTCGACATTCAGTCCTCCTCGGAAAAGCCAGCCAATATACCCCGATCCATGCAGGCAGGCCAGAATCCGACGCAAGCGGGGCATGCGGTCCTTGATTCTTGACGCTACCCCGGGGGATCGTGAGAATCGCTCTTGATCCGCGGGAACCGATTCCACGAAAGGCGCGCAACGGTTTGTCCACAAGCCCCCAAGTATTGGCCTCATCGGTGGTGATCCCTGTCCACAACGCCGGGGAAAGGCTTGTTCCCTTATTGGAAGCGATTCGAGGGCAATCCCATGCACCCAAAGAGGTGGTGATTGTGGATGACGGCTCCACGGATGGGTCCGCGGAAACGGCCGAGCGTTGGGCGAGCGACCATCCCGAGACTCCCTGGAAGGTCCACCGTCAGCCTAATCAAGGCCCCGCCGCCGCCCGCAACCACGGAGCGGCCCTGTGTAAAGGCGAAATCCTGGTGTTCATCGATAGTGATTGCCTGCCGGAGGCGGACTGGCTGGAGAAGATGCTGGCTCCCTTCGAGGACCCTGGAGTGGTGGGGGTCCAGGGGGCCTATCGCTGCGATCAGGAAGAGTGGATCGCCCGGTTCAGCCAACTTGAGATCGAAGAGCGCTACCGGCGGATGCTCCGCGCGGATTCCATTGACTTTATCGGAACCTACGCCGCGGCGTATCGACGGACCGTTTTTCAGGAGCAGGGGGCCTTCGACACCCGCTTCCCGATGGCGAGTGGCGAGGACGCCGATTTTTCCTTCCGGCTTTCCGACCGCGGACTGCGGATGGTCTTCAACCCCGAAGCGGTGGTTTACCATGTTCACCCCACCACATTGGGGAAATACCTCCGCCAGAAATACTGGCGCGCCTATTGGCGGAACCTGATCTATCGCCGTCACCTCTCCAAGATGTGGAAGGACTCCTACACGCCCAACACCTTGAAGCTTCAAACCCTGCTCGGATTGGTTTTCCCGGCGAGCCTGGCGGGTTTGTTCGTGGGCTTGCCCTGGTCGTTCGCGCCCGTGCTCACCCTTCTGGCAATCCTCCTGCTCTCGGTTCCTTTCACCTGCTGGGTAGCGCGACACAGCCTGCCGCTCGCGCTCGTCACCCCGCTGGTACTCTTCCTGCGAACCTTTGTCCTGGCGGCGGGGACCGCGCACGGAGCGATTAAAGGGTTGTGGGTAAAGAAGGACTTTCTTTAGAGCTTTCGGCGCGGCAGTCCCAAGGTCTTTGATTTCGGCTAGAAGGGGCGGAGGCGGAAGTGGAGGCTGTGGAGGAAGAGGGAAGGTCCAAGCCATCTGAGTTGTTCGAGCATTACAGGGATGTCATCGGCACGGCCAAAGGTCTTCCCCCGGATGCGGCCGTGAACCACGACCATTACTTGTACGGGATGCCGAAGCGGTGAAGGGCGTGTTTGCCGACACGGGCTTCCGAATCTTGCCGTGGTTCACGAATCCCTCTCCAGCGGGTACAGCGGCTTGCGGCGGTTGTGATAGACGAATGACTCCGGCCCGGCCTGGGTAATCCCAGGGGTGTCGACCGGAATCACCCGCGCGGAAATCGGCTCGTAGGCGGCGCGGGGAGCGGTCGCCCCCTTGACCACCACCACATTGTACAATCCCGGATCGATTCCCAGGCTGAGCAATTGCTGAAGACTGGTGGGCATCACCCGCAAGCTGTTCAGGACAAGTGTGTGGCCCGCCTCGGTGTCCACCACCGCGGTGAGTCCTTGGTCGAAAAACTTGAGGCCGCCATGACGAGGCTCCGGCTCCGTGAATCGACCCTCCGCGAGGAGGCGGACCATCCCGCGAATCGGAATGGGCTGACCGTGTCGGTCATCGGTCTTGCCTCCGACCACCGGCTCCACCATCGCCCCCACCCCTTTGGCTCGGCACTGGGCCGCGGAGGTGGGGTCATACAGGACCACCAGGGCAGGAGAAAGCTCTTGGCGCAGGATTTCCGCGAAGAGGTGGGTCGAGTCCCCCGGGCCGCCGCCTCCGATGTTGTCTCCGCAGTCCATCAGGCTCACCAGGCCCGGGGTCTCCGCGGCGATCCGGACCGCGGTGGCAGGGTCCGGCAGGCGCGCGTTGAGGGGTTCCCTCCGGTCCCAGGCAAACCGCTCAAGTCGGTCCGCCATCCGGTCCGCGAGAGAGCAGTCGCCGTTGGCCACAACCACGGCGGAGCACCCCATTTCAGGGACATCCGCGTAGATGTAGCCGGGCGCGAATGAAGCGCTCAGAATTCCATCGGCCTCCCCGACACGCGCAACGTCCTCCATCAGTTCCGCCATGGCCCCCGACCCGGTGTATTGCCGAACGATGTGGATCAGCATCGGTGGTTTGCGGAGGGCCTGAACCGGCCTTCCGCCGCAGCGTAAGACCCGGTCGAGAATCCGTGCGCATTCGAGCCCGCGCTCGCGTTGGTCGAGGTGCGGATAGGTCCGGTAGACAACCGTGGCGGTGGCGTTTTCGATCATCCGTTCGGAGATGTTGGCGTGCATGTCCAGGGACAGGATGATCGGCAACTCCGGACCCAGCGCGGCGCGAAGACGCCCGAGCGTCTCGCCGTCCGCGTCCGGGAAGCCTTCCGCCACCATCGCGCCATGCAGGGCGAGTAGCAGACCGTCGATCCTCCCGGAGCGCGCGACCCCGGAGAGCATGTCTCCAACGATTTCCTCATAAGTGTTTCGGGCGACCGGCCCGGCGGGGGTGGCCCAAGCAGCCAGGATCGGGACGATCTCGAAGTCATGGTCCCGGCACCCCTGGATGAATCCGCCGAGCTCATGGTGAGCCTCCTCCCAAACCGGGATCAGAGATTGACCACGGTGAAGGCTCGCCTCCTCAAATTGGCGGAGCGTGGTCGCCTCGGAGGAAAAGGTGTTGGACTCATGGAGGAACCCCGCGATGGCGGCACGCATGGAGACTATGGCTCCATCCGAAAGCGAAACCGGTTCTCCGCGCCCCCTGGTTCCAGGGAGTCGAGCCCCACATTCCAGGTGATTTCCCAGGTCTTGGTTATGGGGTCGAAATCGGTCTGCCAGAAATCGCGGCCATGAACGGCTTGATCGAGACCTTTCCAGACGGCTTCAGACTCCTGTTCCAGGACCGGTTCGCGATAGGTCGAAAGGCCGCTTAGGGTCACTGGCGCATGCGCAAGCCCCCCTTCAAGGGCAAACTCCGCGCGGTCGCCTTGGGCGCGAATCCGAATCGGATGCTCGGACTCGAGGTTTCCCACGCTGACCGTGACCCGTGGCGCATTCCCGGCTGCCTCCCGGTGCACCAAGCGCCAGCTGTTCTCCATCTCCGGGAGGACCTCCTGAAGGCCTCTGTTCGGACCGTAATAATCCTCGGCGAACTGAGGGAGGGTGAGCTGGACAAGGGTGGCTTCGACGAAATCCCCGGGAAGCAGGCGGACAAGTCCAGGGGGCGGCGCAAGCTCCACGTTCGCGCTCTTGTAGGAGCCGTTCTCAGTTCCGTACACCGAGACAAATGGGACATGCGATTCCCGCCCGCCGAGTCGCGCGCGCCAGGAACGGATGACAAGGCCCCGGTTGGCCCAGGCGCCGGAGTTCGATTCATCGCGCGAATGACCTTCATGGAGTGAAAACCACGGGGCCTGCCCGACACACTCGATGCCGGTCCGGCTGTAGCGCTTCCCTCCCCTTTCCGGCTCCCACTCCTCAATCAGCCCCTTTGCGTTGCCGCGCGCGATAAGGCCAAAGGTGTGATCGTTGTACCGGTCCGCGCCGAGCTGGAAGAACGCCAGGCGGCTATACTCCGCTTCCTGTCGGACATCGTAGCGGAGGTGGTAAAGGATCCGGACATAATCATCCGAGCGCATGAGTTGCGCGGTGCAGGACAGGTCGATCTTCTCCTTGGCGGTGGTTCCGGCGTAGGTCACTTCGGATAGGTTGGGGCCGATCCTCCGATAGGAGGTTTTCATCCGGCTGTTCCACTGTTTCTTCCCCGCCGGGTCGTGGTAGACCAGGAAATCCCCGCCGCCGACATTGTTGGTCCAAGCCCACTTGCGCGGGAAGTTGTTGTTCATGGACCAGACCATCAGGGGTCGGACATCATCGATCATGGAGCGCTGGAGATTGACATCCGGGTCAAAGCAGATCGTTTCGCCCCATGAGCCGAGCGCGGCTTGATCCCAGAGCTGGTTGGTTCCCCAGCCCACCAGGCAGAGTTGCGCGTGAGACACGGCGGGCAGGCCGCCCCAGTGGCCGTTGACACTCGTATACTCGAACTCCATCGTGGCCTCGGGCGGAATGGTCAGGGATGTGAAACCGTGGTACCAGGGGCCTTGGAAGGGGTCTGAGAGCTCTTTGCGATGGTGCCAATTCTTGGAGATCTGAACCGGGATCCCGGTGGGAAAACCATCGTTATCCCGGATCATGGCGGAGAGGCCGGTGATTCCCACAACCGTGTCATCCTTGGCGAAAAGCAGGCGGAGAGTTTGAGGACCTTGGGTCGGATTGGCGACCTTCATCCTGACCCGCTCGATCCGGTCGTTCTCATGGAAGCCCTCACCTTGGGGATCATTGCGGAGGGCCACCCGATGGGCGCCGAGCGCGGGGTCGTAAGCGACGTTCAGAGGTTTCTCAAGGGGGAGGAACTGCTTGGCCTCGAGATTCAAAGCGGGTGCGGGACCGCTCCCTCGCGGTCGCGGCTCAGAGACCACGACCCCCGCCACACGCGCCCCATCGCTTTCGGAAGCGACCTCGTGGAGCTCCAGGCCGCTCAATTCGGAGAGCTGAATCTTCAACTCCACCACGCAAGTCTGATCCCTAACCAAGGGAACGGCATGCAGGAGAAACGTTACGCGGTCCGGCCAGGCGGAGATCTCCAGCGAGGCCGTGGCGGGGAGCGGTGCCTCCTTGGCGGCGAGAGAGCGGATCACCCGGCGCTGGAACCAATGCCCACTCTCGATGAGCTCGCAGTCCTCCTCTTTGCCGGAAGAGGAGAGCGTGTAGACCTTCCCGTCCAGCTCGAGCCGGCACTCCAACGATGCCGGCGGAAGGTTCTCGATGAGCTCATTCCCCGCGAGCAGGGATTCTTCTTCGGACATCGGGGACTCGAACGCCCCGAGGCGTTCGAGCGAGAGCGTGGAGAGGTTGAACAGAAGGCCATAGCGGCTGGTTTGAATGCAAAAGGCCTTTCGTTCCGCGCGCCAGCCATCCGCCCACCACATGAAGGTGTAGTCGCGGCATCCCTCGAAACACGATCCTGGGAGTGGGGCGGAAAAGGAAACGGCCGCTTGGGAGATAGCGACCACGAGGCAGGTGATCGCCAAAAGGCGCATCCCCTTTTCAATCGTCATGGGGCAAACTATAAGTCACGCCTTGCCGCAAGACCAGTTTCCCGACAGGATGAAAACAGGGTTAGGCGAATTGGAGGGAACACTCAGTGTTTGAGGAACAGAAGAACCAGGCCATTGGCCTTCGATCTCGGGTGACCGAACTCGGAGGTCGTCTTTGACGTCGGCGGCAAGGAAGCCTCGCTGGCCACGCTCGAGCCGGAGCTCGAGAAACCGGACATTTGGAGCAACCCGACGCGCGCTCAGGAGATCGGCAGGAGTGTCAAGCGCCTCCGCGATGAAATCCGGCGACAGCGGGACTTGGAGCGCCGGGTGGAGGATGCCCTCACCCTGATCGAGCTCTCCGAGGAGGAAGAGGCCGAATCGGAGCTTCCCGGGATCGCACAGGACTTGGATGAAATCACCCGGCTGGTGGATGACTACGAGTTGGAATGCACCCTTTCCGGCGAGCATGATCCCAAGAACTGTTATGTAACCATCCATCCCGGGGCGGGCGGGACCGAGTCCTGCGACTGGGCGGAGATGCTCCTGCGGATGTACACCCGCTTTTTCGAGCGGGAGGGCTATGGCACCGAAGTGATTGACATTCAGGAGGGGGATGAGGCGGGAATCCGCAACGCCACCTTATGGGTCAAGGGGGATTATGCTTTCGGGCGCCTCAAGGCCGAGCATGGAATCCATCGCCTTGTGCGAATCTCCCCGTTCGACTCCCAGAGCCGCCGTCACACCTCCTTCACCTCGGTCTCCGTGGCCCCGGAGATCGACGATGAGCTCGAGGTGGAGATCGACGAAAAAGACCTGCGGATCGACACCTACCGTTCGAGCGGCGCCGGAGGGCAGCATGTCAACACCACGGACTCGGCGGTGCGGATCACCCACCTGCCGACCGGGTTGGTGGTGTGCTGCCAGAACGAGCGCTCCCAACACAAGAATCGCGCCACCGCGATGAAAGTGCTCAAGTCGCGGCTCTATGAGCTCCAACAGAAGGAGCAGGAGGAAAAGCTCGCCGCGGCGACCGATGTGAAGAAGGACATCGCCTGGGGCCATCAGATTCGTTCATATGTGTTCCACCCCTACCAGATGGTGAAGGACCTGCGCAGCGGATATGAGACGAGCAACATTCAGGCGGTGATGGATGGGGACCTGGAGCCGTTCATCAAGGCGTATTTGAGGTGGAAAATCGCGCGGTAGCGCGGACGAGGAATAACCTGTTCACCCGAGATTGAAGGTGATATGCTTCAGATTGGTGGGGGCTGGTGGGCCATTTCATACACAATGTTTTCCGTCATATCCGTAATCCCTCTCCCCCACTGTTTCTTAAAAACCATTCCGAGGCCAGACCCCGCGGCTGAATGGGAGCGTCTCGGTAAGAATTTTTTTCCGTCTCTTGAGGGCGCGGAGGGGTTTGGTGCGCCCTCCCGTACCAGATCTTAACCTGCTTAGATCAATTGATTTACGTCTGGCGCTTGAAGAATCGCCGAAGGTTGGCACGAGTCCTGTAAATCGACTTCTGGACCTCTGGACGGGGTTCCGCCCAGGAACGGTTGAATGATTCTCGCCCGACGAGGAAGATGAGGTTGGGGGGCCAATGAGCGCGGGCGCGGCGTAAGCCGAAGCTCGGCTGGAAACGCTCGTTGCCCCCCGATTTCCGTTTTGCCCTCTTTCTCCCATGAATCTCGATGAATTCGATTATCCCCTCCCGCTGGAGCTGATCGCGGACCGTCCGGTCCCGGCTCGGTCCGAATCCCGTCTCCTGGTGGTGTCTCGCGCCACGGCAACCCTTGAGCACCGGGTTTTCAGGGACCTTCCGGAGATTCTGTATCGAAATGACCTTCTGGTGATCAATCGGTCGAAGGTCATTCCCGCTCGGCTCCTCGGGACCAAGCGCGGGGGCGGCGCGCGGATCGAAATCCTGCTCCTAGAGAGGAGAAAGGAGCTGCTCTGGGAGTGCATCGCTCAGAGGGCTATCCGCCTCTCGGCGGGGACCGTGATTGCGTTCTCGGAGAGAGATGTGTGCGTGGTCCGCGAGGCGCTCGGAGAAGGGCGCTTCGTCTTGGAGTTTCAGATCGGGGGGACCTGGGAGGAATTCCTCGCCCGCCACGGCTCCACCCCCTTGCCGCCTTATATCCTCAAGAAGCGGGAGACTCTTCCTGAAGCGGAGCGCGCCGCCCTTGAGAGTCTGGACAAGGAGCGCTATCAGACCCGTTACGCGGTTGAGCCCGGCTCGGCGGCGGCGCCCACGGCCGGACTGCATTTTGACGAGTCGGTTCTTGAAGCCCTCAAGCGCGGGGGGATCGAGAGCGCCCCGATTGTGTTGCATGTGGGCCTGGACACCTTTTCCCCGGTGACCGTGGAAAGGGTGGAGGACCATGTCATGAAGAGCGAGTGGTGTGACATCCCACCGGATTCGTTGAACAGGATTGTGGAGAAACTCGAATCGGGGAGCGGTCGAGTTGTGGCGGTGGGAACCACCGCCTGCCGGACTCTGGAGAGCTACGCGCGGGCAGGCTGGCCCGAAGGGCCGCTCCGAACCGACTTGTTCCTCAAGCCGGGGGATTCCTTCCAGGCCACCCAGGCTCTGCTCACCAACTTTCATCTCCCCAAGAGCACGCTGCTGATGCTGGTCTCGGCGTTCATGGGGAACGAGCTGCGGAAGCGGGTGTATGAAGAGGCGATTCGAGAAAGATACCGCTTTTACAGCTATGGCGACGCGATGCTGATTCTTTAGTTCGACAAGACCGAACCGCGACCGTGAGGGAGCGGTTGGGAACGCAATAATGCCGCTTGGTCACGCGCGAGGGTCGCGAGCGGGACCTTACTCGCTCGGTTCGGTTGTGTCCGGAGCGCCATCGCCCTCCTCGGATTCCTCGACCACCATGTTGGTGACCGCGGCCACGCGGTCGCCCTCATCCAGGCGGATCAGCCGCACCCCCTGAGCGTTCCTACCGGTCACCCGGATGTCGGCCACGCTCTGGCGGATCATGACCCCCGCTTGGGTGATGATCATGATCTCCTCGTCATCCCCCTTCACCTCCACCGCGCCGATCACCTTGCCGTTGCGCTCGGAGGTGATGATGTTGATCACCCCCTGGCCGCCGCGGCGGATATGGCGATAGTCGGCGATGGCCGAGCGCTTGCCATACCCGTTCTCGGTGACCGTGAGCAGGAAGGAGTCCGGATCGGCCATGTCCGCGCTGACCACCTCGTCCCCCTCGCGGAGGGTCGCGGCCTTGACCCCGCGCGCGGTGCGCCCCATCGGGCGCACATCCTCCTCGGAGAAGCGGACCGCCTTGCCCTCGCGAGTGGCGATCAGGATGTCGTCCTTGCCGGTGGTGTGAAGCACGTTGACCAGCTGATCCTCATCCGGAAGGTCGATCGCGATGATCCCGGCCTTGCGCGGGTTCGAGAACGCCGCGAGATCGACCTTTTTGATGATCCCCTTGGCGGTGATCATCACCAGATAGTGCCCCTCGGTGAACTCATGCACCGGGACAAAGGCGGTGACCTTCTCGTCCGTCTGGATGTCGATGCAGTTGATCACCGGTTTGCCGCGCGAGGTCCTTGTCCCCTCCGGGATGGCGTAGCACTTGAGCCAGTAAACCTTGCCCCGGTCCGAGAAGAGCAGGAGGTAGTCATGGGTGGAGGTGACAAAGAGATGTTCGACATAGTCATCCTCCTTGGTGGTCATCGCGGAGACCCCGCGCCCACCGCGCGACTGGGAGCGGTAGGTGTCGGGCGGGGTGCGCTTGATGTACCCGGCGTGCGAGACCGAGATCACCATCTGCTCCTCGGCGATCAGGTCCTCCATGTCGAGGTCGCTGTCGGCGTCGATGATCCGCGTGCGCCGCTCATCGCCATACTTGGCGCGAATCCCGGCGAGCTCATCCTTCATGATCTGCTTCACCCGGGCCGGGTTGGCGAGGATCTCGCGGTAGTCCTCGATGGCGGCCTGGAGCTCGCGCATCTCCTCTTCGAGCTGCTCGCGCTCCAGCCCGGTGAGGCGCTGGAGGCGCATGTCGAGAATGGCCTTGGCCTGTACCTCGGTGAAACCGTACTCGCCGATCAATCGCGCCGAGGCCTCCTCGCCATCGCGCGAGGCGCGGATGGTGGCGATGATCTGATCGATGATGTCGAGAGCCTTGAGAAGGCCCTCGACAATGTGGGCGCGCTTGGTGGCTTTATCAAGCAGAAAGCGCGTGCGCCGGGTGATGACATCGGTGCGATGGTCGAGGAAGTGCAGGATGAGTTGAGGGAGCGTCAGGTAGACCGGACGATTCTCCACCAGGGCGAGGAGGATAATCCCGAAGGTGGTCTGCAGGCGCGAATGCTTGTAGAGCTGGTTCATCACCACGTCGCCGTTTTCGCCGCGCTTGAGTTCGAGAACAATCCGCATTCCCTTGCGGTCGCTCTCATCGCGCACATCCGAAAGCCCCTCGACCTTCTTCTCGCGCACCAGCGCGCCGATTTCCTCGAGGAGCTTGCCTTTGTTCACCTGATAGGGAATCTCGGTGACAATGATGGCCTCGCGCGCGCCCTTGAGCTCCTCGGTGTGCGAAACCGCGCGCACCACGGCGCGCCCGCGACCGGTGAGGTAAGCCTCGCGGATGCCCGCGCGCCCCAGGATCGTGCCCCCGGTCGGGAAGTCCGGTCCGGGGATGTAGCGCATGAGCTCCTCGACCGAAAGGCTGGGGTTGTCGATCAGCGCGGTGCAGGCATCCACCACCTCGCGCAGGTTGTGAGGCGGAATGTTGGTGGCCATCCCCACCGCGATCCCCGCCGAACCGTTTACCAGGAGATTGGGAACATGCGCGGGGAGAACGGTCGGTTCGGTCCCTTTCTCATCAAAGGTCGGGACAAAATCGACCGTGTCCTTGTCGAGGTCATCCAGGAACTCCACCGAAACCGGCGCGAGACGGCACTCGGTGTAACGGTAAGCCGCCGGCGAATCCCCATCGATCGAGCCGAAATTCCCTTGGCCATCCACCAGGGGATAGCGCAGATTCCACTCCTGGGCCATGCGCACCAGGGCCTCATAGACCGGAAGGTCGCCGTGCGGGTGATAGTTGCCGAGCACCTCGCCGACCACCTTGGCGCACTTGGAATAGGGTCGAGTGGGTCCCAACCCGGAGGAGTGCATGGCGTAGAGGATCCGCCGGTGGACCGGCTTGAAGCCATCCCGAACATCGGGCAGGGCGCGCGCCACGATCACGCTCATGGCGTAATCGATGTAGCTGTCCTGCATCTGTTCCTCGATGCCGTGGGGCCTGATGCGTTCTTCGGGGTTCATGGGTTGTCTTTCACACATCCAGCACGCGGACATTCATGGCGTGACGCTGAATGAACTCGCGGCGCGGCTCCACCTGGTCGCCCATCAGGGTTGAGAACACCTTCTCGGTTTCGGCCTCATCCTCGATCCGGACCTGAAGGAGAGTCCGCTGCATGGGGTCCATGGTGGTTTCCCAGAGTTGCTCGGCGTTCATTTCGCCGAGGCCCTTGAAGCGCTGGACAGTCATTCCCTTCTGGCTGACTTCCTTGATGGCGTTGAAGAGCCCCTCCAGGCTGTAGATCGGGAACTCCTCCTTGCCGCGAACAAAGAACCCGATGGGAGGCTGGTGCAGGTGCTCATAGGGCTGGGTGCGATAGCGGTCGAGGGGGAAGCCCCACTCGATCAGATCGACAAGGCGAATGTTCAGGTCTTTGGACTCCGGGATTTCGATTTCAATCCATGACGCCTCGCCATCCGCGCCGCTTGTCGGCTTGGCCGAGCCGTTCTCACCCGCCGCTTGCTCCTCGGCGTGGCCGATCAAGGTCCGGCGGAGCTCCTCGGCGTGCCCCTCGTTGAGGGCCCAGTGTTTCTCATGCCCCCTCAGGAAGAGGGCGATGGGAACTTGCCCCTTGGCGATCAAGGTCAGGTATTCGTTGAAGTCGATCCCCTTGCGCTCGAGGACCCGCGCGATCTTTCCGATGACCAGGATGTGGTCGACCAGCTTGCGGAGGGTGTCGCCCTCCAGCGGCGAAGGAGCTTCCTCGGACTCAGCGGGGGCGAAACGGAAGGCCGCTTCCTCGCAACCGATCCCGACCAGCTCCCGATTGAGTTCATCCTCGGTCTGGATATAGCGTTGCTTCTTGCCCTTCTTGATCAGGAAGAGCGGGGGCTGGGCGATGTAGACATGGCCCGCGTCGATCAGGGGGCGGAACTGGCGGAAGATGAAGGTGAGAAGCAAGGTGCGGATGTGCGCCCCATCGACATCCGCGTCGGTCATCAGGATGACCTTGTGGTAGCGCAGTCTCTCGATCCGGAAATCCTCCACCCCGACTCCGGTTCCAAGCGCGGTGATGATGGTTTGAATCTCCTCGTTGGAAAGCACCTTGTCGAGGCGCGCCTTCTCGACATTGATGATCTTGCCCTTGAGGGGGAGGATCGCCTGGAAGCGGCGGTCACGGCCCTGCTTGGCGGACCCGCCGGCGGAGTCTCCCTCGACCAGGAAGATCTCGGACTTATCGGGGTCGCGCTCGGAGCAGTCGGCGAGTTTTCCCGGCAGCGAGCCGCCCTCGAGAATCCCCTTGCGTCGCGCGAGGTTCTTGGCTTTCCTGGCGGCCTCGCGCGCCAGGGCGGCGTTCAACGCCTTGGTCACGATCGCCTTGGCCGCCGAGGGGTTCTCGTCCAGATACATCGAGAGACCGTCATTGAGCGCGGAATCCACGACGCCGCGGATGTCGCTGTTCAGGAGCTTGACCTTGGTTTGGGCCTCGAATTGAGGGTCGGAAAGCTTCACGCTGATCACCGCGGCAAGTCCCTCGCGGACATCCTCGCCCTGGAGCGAGAAATCCTCTTGCTTGAAGAGCTTGTTCTGCTTGCCGTAGCGATTCAGCACGCGGGTGAGGGCGGATTTGAAACCCTCCAGGTGCGAGCCCCCGCTGGTCGTGTTGATCGTGTTCGCGAAGCAGAAAATGTTCTCGTGGTAGGCGTCGTTGTATTGCAGCGCGAGTTCCACCTTCCAGTATGAGCCCCCGCCGCTCTCCGGGTCGCATTCGCGCTCGATCAGGATCGGCCGCGCCGGAATGACTTCCTTCCCCTGGTTGAGGTACTGGACAAACTCCGCCACTCCCCCTTCGTAGTGGAAGGTGTCCTCGCGCCCGGTGCGTTCGTCCGAAAGCTTGATGCGGATGCCGCGATTGAGAAAGGCCATCTCGCGGAAGCGCGCGGCAAGGACCTCGTAAGAGAATTCGCTGACCTCAAAGAAACGGAAGTCGGGGCGGAACTTCTGGCGCGTTCCTCGCAGGGTGGTGGGGCCGATCTCTTCCACGTCCCCGGCGGGGACACTGGCCTCGTAACGCTGGTGGTAGTGGATCCCGTTCCGATACACATCCACATCGAAGTATTCCGAGAGGGCGTTGACCACGGACACTCCGACCCCGTGCAGGCCGCCGGAGGCCTTGTAAGATTTGTTGTCGAACTTCCCGCCGGCGTGGAGCGTGGTCAGGACCACCTCAAGCGCCGACTTGTCGGGGAACGCGGGGTGACGGTCAACCGGTATGCCCCGACCGTTGTCGCTGACAGTGATGCTGTTGTCGTAATGGAGGATGACCTCGATCTTATCGCAGTAGCCCGCGATGGCTTCATCCACGCTGTTGTCCACGACCTCAAACACCAAGTGGTGGAGGCCTTGGCTTCCGGTCTGCCCGATGTACATTCCGGGGCGTTTCCGGACCGCGTCGAGCCCTTCGAGGACGACGATGCTATCGGCTCCATAAGCATTGGATTCCGCGGACGCAACCGGTTGTTCGGTGGTCTGGGTCAAGGTCTTTACTCAACCATTCTCAGGGTGACTCGAGAGGATCACGAAGAACCCACGGACTGCTCCCCCTCGTGGGTCCCTCACTCTCAAATAAGGTTAATGCTAACCGCCTGAAAGGTCAAGGTTTACTGGGAAAATTTCGAGGTTTTTGCCATCTGGAGACCCACTTTAGCCACGCGACCTAGGGCATTTTCGGCGGCATGGGCTGGACACCTCCGGCAGTTTCGGAAGAATGCCGAAAGGAGGCGAAAAAGCAGATGGAAAACCCACCGCGAGCGACGCCGATGGAGGCTCCCCGCGCTCGGCTCCTCCGTTTGGGGGATGACCCCTACCTTCTCCCGCTTGTCCTGCTGGCCGGCGCTGATGCCCTGGTGTTCGCGGGCGCGGTTTGGCTGGCCTATCCGATCCGATTTTTCTCTCCGCTCGCGAGCCTCTTTCCGCTTCAACCGGGGTGGGTGGCGCCCCCCTTCTCGGAGTTCTTCCGCTTCGGGCTGCTCGCGGCGGTGGTGGGGGTTGTCGCCTTTGAGCGGTTGGGGTTCTACCAGGGGCGCATCGGAACCGACCGTCGGATTCATCTGCTTCGCATCTTCGCGGGCGTTCTGATCGCCAACATGATCCTGGAGGGAATCCTCTCGTTGGCGGACACCCCGCTTTCGAGGGGCACAAGGCTGGTGGCCTTCAGTCTGACCGTGCCGCTCGCGGCGCTCGCCCATTACACCCTCAAGCACGCGCACTCGCGCATGCTGCGTCAAGGAGTCGGCTACCGTCGCCTGCTCTTGGTTCTGGATGACCTTGCCCGGACCGAGGAGGTGGTTCGGGTCTTGGTTCGAGATCACGGAACGGAGTTTCATGTGGTCGGAGTTCTCTTGGGGACGCAAGCGGAAGGCCCACCGGATGGAGGTTGGGGGAGCAAGACCTCGGTGGTGGGAACGTTGCTGGACTTGCGACGGGCGCTGGCTTCCGGGCTGTATGACACGGTATTGATCCAGCTTTCCCCCCAAAGCACCGCGGAGGCGCGCGAGGCGGCGGCTCTTTGCGATGCCTTCGGGATCGATTTCTATGTGGACCCCGCGCTTTTCGAGCGCGTGCTCGCGGAAGTGCCGCTGGGCGGGGACCTTTACCTTCCGGTCTTGGTTCGAGGGGTCACGCCGCTGTCGGGATCCTCGGTGGTGGTGAAGCGGACCTTTGACCTTGCGGTTTCGGCGTGTCTGATCCTGGTCTGCGTTCCGTTCTGGGCGATCCTGGCGGCGTTGATTAAGCTCGAATCCCGCGGGCCGGTCTTCTACCGGCAGGAGCGGATCGGGTCGGATGGACGCTCCTTCCGGATATTCAAGTTTCGATCGATGCGGATGGACGCGGAGTCGGAGAGCGGGCCGGTCTGGGCGCGCGCGGGGGACCCCCGCCGAACACGCCTGGGGGCTTGGATGAGGCGCTGGAACATCGATGAGACCCCGCAGTTCATCAATGTATTCCGGGGCGAGATGTCTCTGGTGGGGCCGCGTCCGGAGCGCCCCTTCTTTGTCAACCGATTCAAGACCGATGTGCCGCGATACTTGCGTCGTCACATGGTCAAGTGCGGGATCACCGGTTGGGCGCAGGTGAACGGTTTCCGTGGAGACACCTCTATCGAGGAGCGAACGCGATATGATATGTGGTACATCGAGAATTGGAGCTTCTGGCTCGATCTCAAGATCTTGGCAAAGACAGGGTTTGTCCGTGAAAACGCCTATTAGAAGACTTATTGCACCCCTCGCCGCGGCGACCATGCTCCTTGTGGGCTGCGGCTCCAGCCCGAAGGCCGATTTCAATCAAGCCCTCGAGGCCTTCTCGAAGAAGGATTACGACCAGGCTGAGAGATTCGCGCGCCGGACTCTCGCGCAACAGGAGGATTACGCGCCGGCTTATCTTCTCCTGGGCCGGATCGGACTCGCGCGCGAGGATGAGAATTCTGCGACGCTCAACTATCGGAGCGCGTACGACATGATGTCGGGACGGAAGTTCCGTCTCCGCGCGGAGGACCTCCAGGCCGCCGCCGGCGACTTGCGGCTCGCGTGGCAGGAGGCCGCCTTTTTTCTCGCGGATGTCGAATTCAAGACCCAGAATTTCAACCGGGCGATCCAGTTCTACGACGCGGTGAGCGCGGATGAGTCCAGCCCGGAGTGGCGGAAGCGCGCGTTGGACTCCAAGCAGGCCACGCGCGAATTCATGGGGCATGCGAGGATGCTCGAATCCTTGCGCGCGCAGAACTACAAGTCCCCGAACAACCCGACGATCCAAGCCGAGATGTCGGCCCTTTTTCTGGAGATGGCCTCGGGCCTCACCCGTCTCGGCAAGATGAAGTCCGTGCCGGATCGGTTGGCGATGGCGGCCAAGTTCCGCGAGCAGGCGCAGGAGGCCCTGGATGCGATCTATCAAGCTTCTCCGGAGGTTCGCCTGCCCCAGACCGAGGCGCTGATCGCCTACACGGACGGTCAGGAGCAGCTCATGCGCGGGAAGTATGAGGACGCCCTCGAGAAGGTCCTGATCGCCGCGGAGAAGGAGCCCTCGAACGGGAAGTACCAGTTTTCGGTCGCGAGCATCATGGCGGTGATCGCGACCCAGAAGAAGGATCCGAGTTATCGACTGGATGAACGTGAGACCTATGTGAAGCGCGCGGTGGAGCTGGAGCCGAAGACCTGGAGGTACCAGACCGCGTACGCCGGGATTCTCCGTGATCGTAGAAAGCCGCGCGAGGCCTATGACGCGCTGGTCAAGGCGCGAGGGGTCACACAGGACCCCGACGCGCTGGTCCAGATCGATGCCGCGCTTGCGACGCTGGAGAAGGAGATCGGGGTCTCTCCCGGCGGCTCCCAAGGGAACTGAACAAATCTGAGCACACGGACATCCTTGGCCGATGCACGACCCTGACCTGATCTTTACTATCACGGGGGGCCTTACAGCCGCCCTCTTGTTCGGGTTTATCACCCATCGCCTGGGCCTTTCACCGATTGTTGGGTACCTTCTCGCCGGGGTTGCGGTCGGTCCCTCCACGCCGGGGTTCGTGGCGAACGCCGAGCTCGCAAACCAGACCGCCGAGATCGGTGTGATTCTCCTGATGTTCGGAGTTGGCCTCCACTTCCACCTCCAGGAACTCTTGGCCGTGCGTCGCGTGGCGATTCCAGGCGCGGTAGGGCAGAGCCTTGCCTCCACGGTTCTGGGCTGCCTTCTGGCGGTGAGCATCGGGTGGACCTTGGCCGCCGGATTGGTTTTCGGTTTGGCGATTTCTGTCGCCAGCACGGTAGTGCTCATTCGGGTCCTGGCCGATAACAACGACCTGCACACCCCCACCGGTCACATCGCGGTCGGCTGGCTGATTGTGGAGGACCTCTTCACCGTTTTCGTGCTTGTCTTACTGCCTCTTGTTTTCGCCACGGAGGCATCCGGTGGGGGGGGCATGGCCTTGGCGCTGGTTTGGTCTCTGGTGAAGATCGGGCTCCTGATCGTTTTCGTGTTCCTGGTTGGGGGCCGCCTGATTCCATGGATTCTGACCCGAGTGGCGGCGACTCATTCGAGAGAGCTATTCACCCTTACTGTCCTCGTGTTGGCGATGGGGATCGCGGTGGGTGCGGCCAAGATCTTTGGAGTATCCATGGCCCTTGGGGCGTTCCTGGCTGGAATGGTGGTAGGTCAATCCGATTTCAGCGCCCGGGCCGGATCCGAGGCGCTGCCGATGCGGGACGCCTTCGCGGTATTGTTCTTCGTTTCCGTCGGGATGCTCTTCGATCCCATGAGCGTGTTGGAGGCGCCGGGAATGTTAGCCGGGACGCTCGCGATCATCCTGGCTGGAAAACCACTCGCTGCAATGGCCATCGTGGCATTGATGGGGTATTCCCGGGGAGTTGCCTTGGCGGTCGCCGCCGCTCTTTCCCAGATCGGCGAGTTCTCTTTTATCCTGGCCTCGCTCGGAAGGGATCTCGACATCCTGACCCAAAGTGCGGTCAGCACCTTGATTGCGGCCGCCTTGGTGTCGATAAGCATCAACCCGATTGTGTACCGAGTGGTCAAAGCGTTTGAGGCTCAGCTGAGGCGCTCCCACCGGCTCCGGGATGGCCGCCACGCGGAACCCCGGTTGGAATCGGAGGAGGAAACCAGCAAGGATGCGGCCCTACGGTACAGGGCGATCGTGGTCGGTTACGGACCCGTGGGACGGACGCTGGTTCGACTGTTGACCGAAAACGGCGTGGAACCCACGGTCATCGAATTGAACCCAGACACTATCCGTCACCTGCGCGAACAGGGGATTCGCGGAGTTTACGGCGACTCCGCCGACAAAGAAATCCTGAGGGCAGCCGGAGTGGAGCGAGCTGTGGCGTTGATTCTCAGCGCCTCGGATAGCCAGGGCAGCAAGGACGCCATTCGCCTGGCGCGGGAAGCCAATTCCAAGATTCGAGTGTTCGCTCGCGCGACCTACCTCCATGAAGTCCCGGCCTTGCGACTCTCCGGCGCGGACGCGGTTTTTGCGAGCGAGGGAGAGGTGGCGCTGACGATGACCGAGTTTATTCTCCGACAATTGGGCGCGACAGACGAGCAGATTGACCGCGAGCGCAGCCGGGTGTGGGCCGAGCTCTTTGGGAAGGCGACAACCTTCGAGCCGCTATTCTCACTCGAGGAGAGTCAGCCGGGAGGGGAGAACGCCTGATTCCCAGGCATGGGCGAGACGCCCATGCCACGCCGCGCCCTCACGCCTTGGCGCGGAGCGTCTGCTTGCGACCCTGCCAGTGGTACAGGATGTAACCCGCGATGAAGATCGTCGAATAAGACCCCGCAACCACGCCCACCAGGAGCACGAACGCGAAATCGTTGATCACATCCCCGCCGAACAGGAACAGCAAGAGCACGACCATCAATACGGTCAGCGAAGTGATGATTGTGCGTGAAAGGGTCTGGTTCACGCTCTTGTTGATGATGTCGCGCAGCGACTCCCGCCCGCCCCGCAGATTCTCGCGGATGCGGTCGAAGATGACGATCGTGTCGTTGACCGAGAATCCGATGATGGTCAAGAGCGCCGCGATCACCGAGAGGTTCACCTCGCGCTGCACGCCGAAGACATGGCAGAAGCCGAGGGCCCCAAGCGCGACAAGCACGTCATGCACCAGCGCCACAATGGCCGCGAAGGCGTACGCGAACTGAAAGCGGATGCCGACATAGATCAGGATCATGAGCCAGGAAAGAACGACAATGATCAGGCCCTTGCGCGCGAGCTCCCCGCCGAAGGAGGCGGCGAAGGACTCCAGCCCGCGCTGCTGGACCGGGTTGTCCGCGTTGAGTTTGGCCAATCCGGCGAGGATAAAGTTGCCGAGGTCCACCTCGGGCTCGTCGGCGCGCGTGTAGATCACGCCCTCGCCGGTGCGACGCTCCACCGTGCCGTCATCGGGCAGCACCTGGACCACCTGTTGGCCCGCCGGGATCCCCACCCCTTTCTTGAGGCGGACGATGAATTCCTTGGAGGTCGAGCCGATTTCCTGAAGCTGGAACGACTCCAGGCGAAGGTCGTTGCCCAATTGCGAGCGGATGGTTTCGATGTTCACCGGCTTCTCGAACTCGAGCCGAGCCATCGTGCCGCCGGTGAGCTCCAGGCCGCGTATGTTGGACCAGTTGGCGAGGGTGTAGCCCATGGTCACGACGATCACGATGATCGAGGCGACCACGAAGGGGGGCGCGATCTTGATGAAGTCGATCTGTTTGTTCTCCATGAAGCGAAGGGCGCCGAGCGAAAGGTCTTCGTTCTTGCGCCCGACCGCCTGCCAATCCTGGAACACACGGGTGACAAACAGCGCGGTGAAAAGCGAGATCACAAGACCCACGGTGAGCGAAACCGCGAAACCCTTGATCGGGCCGGTTCCGAAGGACATCAGGATGATCGCGGTGAGGATCGTCGTGATGTTGCCGTCAAGGATCGCCGAAAGCGCCTTGGAGTAACCGCGCTCGATGGCGGCGATGGCGTTGCCGCTCCCCTTCCCCTTGACCTCCTCGCGGATGCGCTCGAACACCAGCACGTTAGCGTCCACCGACATGCCGATGGTGAGGATGATGCCGGCGATGCCGGGCAGCGTGAGGCTCGCGTGGAGCATCGCCAGCGACGCGAGCAGCAGAACCAGGTTGAGCATCAGCGCGATGTTGGCGAAGACCCCCGAAAGGGCGTAGTAGAGGGTCATGAATGCGATGGTGACCACCAGGCCGTAAAGCGCGGCGGTGAAGCCCTGCTTGATCGAGTCGAGTCCGAGGCTTGGGCCGATGGTCCGATTCTCGATGATGCGGACATCGGTCTTGAGCGCGCCGGCCTCCAGAACCACCGCGAGCTTGGAGGCCTCCTCGGTTGTGAAATTGCCTTCGATGATGGCTTGTCCCTGGCGGATCGGTTGGCGGATGTTGGGCGCCGAGTAGACCACGCCATCGAGGACAATCGCGAGGTTGCGGTTGACATTCTCGGTGGTGATCCGCGCGAACTGCTTGGTGCCCTCCTTATTGAAGGCCATCGAGACAATCGGCTGAGTGACCATCGCAGTCTGGAAGGTGACATAGGCGCGAGTCAGGGTCTCGCCGCCCATCTTGGGTCGATCCTCAAGCAGATAAAGGTTCTTGTAGCGGTCGCCGTTCTGGGGATCCACCTCCAACGGTCCCCACATGAACATGTGGCGTTCCGGGATTTCGAGTTTGACCAGGTTCAGCGAGCGGCTGACATTCTCGACATCCGCCTCCGCGACCCGCGCGGCGGGGGAATCCGGGTGCGCCTCCAAACGGCCCTCCAGGGCCGGGTTGGCCCGCTTGATCGCGTCCACGGTCCGCACCAGGTCGGTTCCGGGAGCCGCCAAATGGAACTGAAGGCGCGCGGTGGCGCGCAGGATGTCGAGCACATCATCCGGATTCTTCGCGCCGGGAATCTGGATCAGGATACGGTTGGGTGGCTGTTTCTCAACCACCGGCTCGGTGAGGCCGAGCTTGTCGATGCGCGCCTGGTACACGGTAAGGGCCTGTTCCAGGAGAGTCTGCATGCCCTGTTCATCCCCCGGCAAACGGGAGACTCCCGTGGCTTCTTTGATCTCGAGGACCACGTGCATGCCGCCGGCGAGGTCCAGGCCGAGCTGGGCGGCGTTGCGGCGCAGCTTGTGAAGGCCATCGACGATGGCCTGACGCTCCTCTTCCAGGCGGAGAATCTCGCTGTCGCTCCGCGCTTCGCCCGTGGCCGCGCGGATTTCCGCCAGGTTCTTGTCGATTTCCTCGATCTCCGGGGTCCTCGGGTCGGCGGCGTTGCGAATCTCGGCGGGCAGCCGGTACCAGACCGCGGAAGGGTAGAGGTAATACGCCGCGAAAAGCACGGCAAACACAATGACCAACCACTTCCAGAGCGGGACCGATTGCATCTCAGCGAAAGCCTCCAAACGGAAAAAAGGGCCTCAGGACGGCGCCCAGGTCGAACTGTCCGAGTATAGGGAGCGCGACGCCCATGTCAATTATTCCAAACCCCGAACCCCGGGGCGCCTGATTGTCTTCCTCACCGTAAACACCCCCCGGAGGAGGGCCAAGCATGGATATCCGGTTCGACACCCGGGTTGACCACGGCACAGGCGGTGTCCCTTACGGCTGCTCCCGTTAAGGCCTGACCGGGTTCGAGGCCTGCCTTGCGTGGGCCCGGATGCCGAACCGGATATCCTCGTTGCGCCTCAGGGGTTCTCCCGGCTGGCGCGGTCCTTTTCGAGGGCGGAGTTGAGCAGGCTTCCGAAATCCGACATGCTTTCGGGGACCTCCTCGTGGAGCCGTGCGGAGCCACCCTTCTCGCCCCGTTCCTCGTAGGTGCGAATCGACAGGCCAACCTTGCGTTTGGCCGGGTCGATTTTGACGATCGTGGCCTTCACCTTCTGGCCGACGGTGAGCGCCTCAGAGGGGTGCGAGATGCGTCGGTCGCTGATTTCAGAAACATGGATCAGCCCATCCAACCCCGGCTCGATCTCCGCGAACGCCCCGAATTCCGCCAGACGGTTGACCGTGGCGGAGACCGTGTCCCCCTCCGCGTACTTGGCCCCGATGTTGGACCAGGGATCAGGGCGAACCTGCTTCATGCCGAGGGAGATCTTACGGTTCTCACGGTCGATCTTAAGGATCTTGGTCTCGACCAAGTCCCCTTCCCTGAGCGCCTCAGAGGGGTGATTGATCTTCTTGCCCCAGACAATGTCGGAGACATGGATCATCCCATCGACGCCATCCGCCAGATTCACAAAGGCCCCGTAGTTGGTCATCGAGACCACTTTCCCGGTGATGGTGCTCCCCTCCGGGTGGTCCCGAAGGATCCGCTCCCAAGGGTCTTCGGTGGTTTGCTTGAAGCCCAAGGAGACCCGCCGCTTATCCTTGTCGAAACCGAGGACGGCCACCTGAACGCGGTCCCCCACCTTGAGAATCTCGGAGGGGTGACGGACCCGGCGGGTCCAGGAAAGCTCGCTGATGTGGATCAGCCCCTCGACCCCGGCATCCAAAAGCACAAAGGCGCCATAGGTCGCAAGCGAGGTCACCGCTCCTTCGCAGCGAGTTCCGATGGGGTGACTCTCGGAGAAATTCTCCCACGGGTCGGCCATCTTCTGTTTAAGGCCGAGCGCGATTTTGTCCCCCTCGACCGAGAGCACAACCACTTCGATCTCCTGGCCGAGTTGGACCACATCCTCGGGTTTGGCGACATGGCCCCAGGACATGTCCTTGACATGCAGCAGGCCATCGATTCCACCCAGGTCGATGAAAGCCCCGAAATGGGTGAGGTGTTTGACCTTTCCGGTGACAACCCGCCCGGCCTGCACCCGCTCCAGGGCGGCCTTGCGATTGTGTTCGGCCTCGCGCTCCAACCAGATACGGCGCGACAAGACCATGTTCTTTTCAGTGGGCGGCTCGACAATGATCGCGGGGAAGGTCTGGCCCACCAGGGCTTCGATCTCGGCCTCCTGCCCGCGGCGGACGCCGCTGTGGGAGAAGGGCATGAATCCCGGCAGGCCATCCGCCTCAACCTTGAGGCCCCCCTTGGTCCGGCGGAGAACCTTGGTCATCACCGGAATCCCCTTCTCGAAGGCTTCTTTGATTTTGGAATCCGCCACTCGACGGCGCGCCTCGATACGGGATAGAACCGGCTGGCCGTTGCGGATCCCCTTGAAAACCAGCTCATAGGTCTCCCCGGTCTTCAGCGGTTTGGCGTCCGACTCCCCGCGGAACTCGGCAAGCGGAATCACGGCCTCGGATTTCCCCCCGATGGCCACCATGACATCATCGTTGGTGATGGAGAGAACAGTCCCCTGGATCAGCGAGCCTTGCTCCGGCATCTCGAAAGTGCTGGCGAGCATGGCCGCCATTTCGGCATCCTGCTCCTCCTCGCGGTCCTCATCGAGCAGATCCTCATCCTCCAGGGGGAGGGTGTCGACCGGGTCGGGGGCCTGAACGGGTCCATCAGGAGCGGGGTCGGGGCCAGCCCCCTCCCCTCCCCCCGCGCTCTCCGTCGTGGGTTCCTCCACGGGCAGCCGGTCGGCGTGCATGTCCTCAGCCATGTGAATTCCTCTTTTCGCTCATGATCGTCCTCAGTTTGTCCCGCCCTCGGTCCCCCCGAAGGCGCTCTCCACCCACCCACCCGGTCGGCTTCGCCGATGCGGCGGACAGGGGCCAATTCCATTTCAGTCAGTTGGGATTTGACTCTGGGATCAACTACGGATGGTATGATCAGATATCAAGGTTCAGGCTATCCGACCGAGTTTTCCGACGGCGCGAGCGCCACCGGCCTTTCCCGAGCGGACCGCATACCCAGCCGCCGAATGGCCTTGCTCCTAACCGCAACAGACCTCCAGTCGCAAGCTTCCGCCACACCTGATTGGAAAAGGCTCGCGCCTTTCCACACGCCTCTCCCCTAAACGGGCTGGGGAGTCACCAGGCAGATTGAACAGCCTCTTCATCGGGATTGTCAACACCTTTCCTCCGAATCCCGTCCATCTCCCCGAATCAAGCCTTCATCGCCCACCCAAGCGGTCCACCAGGGCGCGGATTGTGGGCTGGTCCGGGTTAAGCGCGAGAGACTGCTCAAAACTCTTCTTGGCGAGGAAACGTTGGAGGCGCTTGAGCTCCCCCAGCCCCTTGAGGCAAAACGCGGCGGCCTCGGCGGGGCTGTCCGCGATCACCTCCTCGCAGGTCTCGATGGCGCGATTGGGGTCATCCCCCATCAGGTAGCAGAGGGCCGCGCCGAGCTTCGCGCGGGTCGCCACCGTAGGTTCATCGGCGAGCCCCTCAAAAGTGGCTTGAGCGGTGGCGATGGCTCGTTCGGTAAGGTCAATGTAGGCCCCATAGAGGCGCACCAACGGGTTGTCCGCGAGTTCAGCCGGAGCCTCCGAAAGGGTCTTCCGGGCGGTCTGCAGATCGTTGTCCCGAAGATAGAGGGCCACATCGATCAGGAAGGTGTCCAGATTGTTCCCCGTGCGTTGATTCCAGACTGTGAGGGTGGATCGAGCCCCGATCAGGTCCCCCTGCCAGGACTGGGCACGGGCCAGGGCCAGATAGGTTTCCTTGCGGTCGGGGTTCAGACGAAGCGCCTTGTTGAGCGCCTCCACCGCCGGTTCCGGGGAGATGGCCGCGATCCCTTGGAGGAAAAGCAGATACTCGTTTTCGGGGTCCCGTTCCAGCAGGGTCTTGAGCACCGCGAACGCCTGCCCGGAATCCCCCTTCATCACATAGGCCTCGGCAAGCCGCTTCTGGAAGTCGGGGTCATCACCCAAACCTTCGACTGTCTGAACCTTTTTCAGGAGCTGAACCGCCTCCTCCCACTTCTTCTCTCGGAAATAGACTTCGATCAGGTTGGCAAGGAGGGTCTTGTTGGTCGGCGCCGCCGCAAGGGCCTGTCGCAGGAGTCTGTCCGCGCCCGCGAGATCCTCCTTTTGCACACACTCCAGCGCGGCCTGGTTCAGCGCCGCTGGGTTTTCGCCGCAGCCCGCCAGGAACAGTATCCCAGCCAGCGCAATCAGATGAAAAGCGAGTGGCCCCCGCTCACCAAGCCTCTTCAGGAATTCAAACCTATGGCCCATTCCAGCTCACTCCTCAACTCATCAACAATTGGGATGGAATCCGGGAACATCTCGAGACGGCGCCTTCCCCCACGCCGCATGTCTGTCCATTCCACAGTCTGCCCGTTCGGGGGCTGTCTGTACAGGGTCTAGCGCCACGCTGAACCAAGCGCGGCTCGGTTGTCGTTCGAGCTGCGGGTATTCCAGAAGCAACCGGGTTGAGCGCTCAAAAAGTAACCCGTTCCACCTTGCCCGCCACAAGCCGGAACGGCTTGGAGAGCAGCGAGGCCCGGCCCACTTGAGCCTGATAGGTTCCAGGCTTCACCCGATGGAAGTAAAACCGGCCATTGGCGTCGGTTCGGGTTTCCGCGAGCTTGCGGCGGTCCCCATCCAGAAGTAGAACCGGAAAACCCCCGCGATGCTGGGGGTCGCGCCCCGCCACGATCCCCGTGGTGGGACGATTGAGCCAGCCCGGGGAGGGGACCGGAGCCGGGTCCTGGAACAATGACCCGGAGATCTCACGCAATACATACTGGGGCTCCCGCTCGCTCGACTCGGCCTGATTGTAACTGAACAGCGCCACCCCATCCGCGCCCAGGCGTTCCGCGACCTCGGCTTGACGTTTGGTGCCTTCAAGCGGGTTCAGCCACGCCCCCAAGCCTACAATCAGGTGACGGTCGGTGTTGGTCGCGCGCGCCAGTTTCACCCAGTCCACGAAATCCTGGGACTGTCCGGGGTCATTGGCGCGCTTGTAGTCCATCGGCACATTGATGTCGATCAGCCCCTCCCGGACCCAACCGACCCAGTCTTGCAGGGCATCCTTGTAGGCGCGGGTCTTAGTGAAATCCCCATCCGGAATCCCGCCCCAAGTGATGGTGGCGGCTGAGAGGGCGATCCCGGGACGAATATCTCGAATCTCGCCGGAGATCCGGCGCACGATCGCGGTGACCTGCTCGCGACGCCAAGCCGACCATTGGGGATCGGACGGGGCGGGGACATCCTTCCGTCCGGTTTCCTTCTGAAACCGAAACAAGGCCGCCGGGTTGTATCCCCAGTCCGCGGTCGGGTAGCGGATGTAATCCAGATGCAGGCCATCGACGGGATAGTTGGTGACCAACTCCTTGGCCACATTGACCACGAAATCCTGAACCTCGGGATGGCCCGGGTCCAGAAAATGGTTGCTTTCGGCATCCTGCTTGCCCCCCTTGTGGGTCTTCGAAAGCCACTCCGGGTGGGCATGAGTCACATGTTGCGGTTTCTGGTCCTTGGGCGGGAAGGGTTTCTCCTTCCAAGCCCTGAGGGCGACCATCCAGGCGTGGACTTCCAAGGGGCGGAGCTTTGAATTCCTCGTTTTGGCGAAGCGCAGCGCGGTTCCGAGAGGGTCATAGTTCGGGTCTGTCAGGGAGGTGGCCCGGGGGAGCCATTGGCTACGGTGGTGAGCGTCCATGGTCTTTACGGCTTCGACAAAAACCAGGTTGAAGTTGTGTTGACGCAGGCGTTCGAAGGTGAGACGACAGGTTGCCTCATCCAGAAAACCCGGATTCCAGGAGTCGAGCCAAATCGCGCGATATTCCGACGCGGACATGACGGTGGATGCCCAGCCGAACAAAAACGGTAAGGCGAGCAGGCGCGAAAGGACCCGCGTGGCGCCGATCTGCATGGAAACTGCCTCCCCTCGGTTATTTCGCGTCCGGAGCATTCCCAACGGAACGATTCCCCTCCGGCAAGGTCTCACCCACGCGAAACAGGCGCGATATCCGCGCGACTCCATGTCAACTTCAGAGTTTCCTTGAGATATTCTAGCCCAACTCCATCTTTCAAGCCAAGTTCAATCATAATCGGAACCTCCTCCGCAGTCCACCCCGTTGTGAACTCCGCCAGTCGGACCGCATCCTTGGCCGTGGTCACCAACCGGAGCCCTCGTTCCCGCGCGAGCCGTCGCTCCGCTTCAGCCTCTTCTCGCGTGAAGGCATGGTGGTCGCGAAAGATGGAATGGGAGTGCACGTGCAGCCCCACGGCGCGCGCGGTGGCCTCGAAACCCGAGGGCGAGGCGATCCCGGAAAGGAGCCTCGCGGGACGGTCCCTCGGAAGGGTCTCCAGCGGCAGCCAATCCTCATCCGCCAGCGGACGCCAAGCGGTCGGTTCCAAATCAATCTCAAAATCAGGGGTCGGCAAATGGGGTCCCAGCGGGGATACGGACAATCCCGCGCGTCGCGCCAGGCCGATGGCATCCGCGCGATCAAGAGCGGCGGGAGGCTCCCGAAGCGGACCTCGCGGGAGGAGCCTTCCATTCCCCAGCCCTATCGCGGCATCCACCAGCACGAGATCCAGATCGCGCGCCAGCGCCAGATGCTGAAAGCCATCATCGAGGATGAAGAAATCGATCCACGGCTCCCGTTCAAGCGCCAAGCGCCCAGCTTGGGCGCGGTCCCGGCCCACATAAACACAGCCGCTTCGGAGTCCTTGCGCCAGCAGAGTCGGTTCATCTCCGAAGAACCTCCAATCGCTCGGCCCCTTGGTCACCCGCGCGGGGGATTGGATGGAAACCCCATAACCCCGCGAGAGGACGCATGGGACAAGGCCTTCCCGTTCCGCCCACTGGGAAATCCACTGGACTAAGGGGGTCTTCCCCGACCCGCCCACGGTCAGATTCCCGACTGAGATCACGGGCCGTGGGAGGGTTTCCCGCCGAGCCAGTTTACGCCGCTGATCCCAACGGAGTCCGGCGCGGTATCCGAGCTCGGCCACGGCAAGCGGGAGCTCCAGCAGTCTCCCCAAAAAGCCGGCCTCACCCCGCCAAATACGTTCGATCAGTCGGACCATGAGCGCTCCATCTTAGCAGCTCGGCCAGGAAACTCAGCCGCTTGACTTTTCGAGTTTACCCGATAGACTCCCTTTTCTCCATCGGAAAGATAGAGTAATCATGCTCACCAAGAAGTCCAAGTACGCCCTCCAGGCCCTCCTGCACCTCGCGCGCCGTCACGGCCAGGGCCCGGTCTTGATTTCCGACTTGGCGGATCAGGAAAGGATTCCCCGAAAATTCCTGGAGCTGATTCTCCTGGACCTGAAGAACGGGGGGATTCTCCAGAGCAAGAAGGGCAAGGGCGGGGGGTATGCCTTGGGGAAGAGTCCGACGGAGATTACCTTTGGGAGCGTGATCCGGATTCTCGAGGGGCCGCTAGCGCCGATCCCGTGCGTGAGCCAGATGGCCTACCGCCCGTGCGAGGAATGTCGGGATGAACTGACCTGCGGGATTCGCGTGGTCATGAAGGAAGTGCGCGACGCCACCGCGAGGATTTTGGACAGCACCACCCTGGCGGACGCCCTCCGGCGCGCCGAGTGGCAAAGCCGCGAGGAAGGCGCGGCGCTGATGTATTACATCTGAATCATGGATGGAGACTCGAAAGTGAAAGTGATGGATTCCCACCGGAGAAGCATCGCCAAGGCTCTGACCTATCGGGTGATGGGGTTTGTGGTCACGCTCGGGGTGGCCTACGCGGTGACCGAGAGCACATCCACCGCCGCGACCATCGGGGCGGCGGACACTCTGGCCAAAATCTTTGCGTACTATGCTCACGAAAGAATGTGGACATACCTCCCTTTTGGAAGAAGACAGGAGCCGGAGTACGAGATTTGAGCCGATGACCGGAGGTGGGAAAATGGACTCGATGGCGACACGGTTCCTGGGAATCCTGATTGCACTGGCGGCCGCGTTTGCCGATGTCGAGGCCACAGCCACCGAACATCGCCCACCGAATTTCATCCTCATCTACGCGGATGACCTCGGCTATGGCGACCTGGGCTGCTATGGCAACACCGAGATCGCCACCCCGAACCTGGACCGCATGGCGGCGGAGGGGTTGCGCTTCACCAGCTTCTATTCGTGCTCCCCGGTTTGCACGCCCTCCCGCGCCGGGTTGCTCACCGGCCGCTATCCGATCCGAAGCGGACTCACCCATGTGCTCTTCCCCTACTCGAAGACGGGAATCGAGGACTCCGAGATCACCCTCGCGGAGGCGCTCAAGGAGAAAGGCTATGCGACCGCGTGCGTGGGCAAGTGGCACCTCGGACATCTGCCCGAGTTTCTCCCGACCCAGCACGGCTTCGACCAGTATTACGGCATCCCCTACAGCAACGACATGCATGTCGCCGAACGCGGCGATCCCCCGCTTCCGCTGATGCGCGGGACCGAGATCATCGAGCAGCCAGCAGACCAGGACACCTTGACCCGGCGCTACACCGAGGAGTCCATCCGATTCATCACCGAGAACAGGGATCGCCCCTTCTTTCTCTACCTCCCGCACACGATGGTTCATGTGCCGCTCCATGTCTCCCCGGAGTTCGCCGGGAAATCCAAGCGCGGGCTGTATGGGGACGCCGTGGAGGAGGTCGATTGGAGCGTGGGGCGGATTCTCACGGCCCTCAGGGAACTGGGGCTTGAGGAAAACACGCTGGTGATCTTCACCAGCGACAACGGTCCCTGGTTGATCAAGAAGGAGCATGGTGGCGTCGCCGGCCCGCTCCGAAACGGCAAGGGAACAGTCTTTGAGGGGGGCGTGCGGGAGCCGTGCGTGGTTCGATGGCCCGGAAAGATCAAAGCCGGGACAGTCACGCATGAAGCCGCGATGAATGTGGACCTGTTCCCGACCTTTGTCGCGCTCGCCGGGGGGACAGTGACGGGGGACCGTGCGCCGGACGGCAAGGACATCAGCCCGGTCTTCTTCGGAACCGGCAAACGCGCGGACCAGGAGTTCTTCTTCTATCACGGTTCGGAGCTAAGGGCGCATCGCTCCGGACCTTGGAAGTATTACAGGCCCTTCAAGGAGACGGTGAAGGAGAAGGAGCTCGAACACCCGGAGATGCTCTTCAACCTGGAGGCGGACCTTTCCGAAACCACCAACCTCGCGGACAAACAACCGGAGATCGCGGCTCGTCTCGCGGGTGAGATGACGGAGTTCGAGAAAGGGCTGGGCGCGGTCCCGGAATCGAAACGGTAAGCGGGTTCGAGCGACTACCGAAGAAGCGCCTGGAGCGGTTCCGGGGTGGCCTCGGCGGTCCAGATCAGGGACTCCGAGGGAATTGCCAGTCGGTAGTGGCCCGCGCGGTCGCTTTCGATCCAGGCCGAATGGCCTGGGGGAGGCGGCCCCAGGCGCGCGCGCAGGTCGCTGATCCGCTGCGAGAGGTGCTCGGGATCGACCCCCAGCGCCTTCTTGGGAACCCAACCTTCGCTGTCCCCATTGAACCTTCCGCGAACCAAGCGCAGCAGGAGCTCCGCCCCACGCATCCCCATGAGCGCCTCTTGCTTCCAAGTCCTGGCCAGGAAGTAAGCCCCGCGAGTCTCGAAGTCCACGCACAGGAGCGCGGGACGGGCGCCCCTCGCCGCCTCCCCGTTCTTGGGGAGACGGGAGGGGCTGGAGGTGGGGGCTTGGGCTGAGTTCGATGGGGGATTTGGGGGATGGCCGCTTGACCTTTGAGATTTCCTTCCGTTCCCGCGCGAGAGAATCTCCTCCACAAAGGCGCGCACGCGCCCGAACCGCGAGGGCGAAAGGATTCGAGGGAAGTCCGCGGGATTCGCGGTAAGCAGGTCACGCGGGTGATGGAGTTCGCGGGCAAGGAGGATCTTGCGGTCCCGTTCGAGGAGATCCGAGGGAATCAGCTCCCAGGCCAAGGCCTCTTCCGGAAGTCCGCACCCGACCCGGCGCGCGAGTCCGCGCAGCGCCGCGCATCCCTCCGCGGAGCGCCCGCGCGCGCGCCAGATGTCCGCGAGCGCCTCCAGCAGCCAGCGCGCCCCTTCGCCAACCGCGTGCAGGCTCCCCGGCGAGAATCCGAGACGCTCCCGAAGGCGCGGGACAGGCTCGCCCGAGGCCCAAGCATGGAGTGCGCTAGCGAGCTTGGCGGCATCCTCGGCGCGCCTTGAGACCGAGCCTTCCTCGGTCCAGCGTCCCCCCAGCGAATGCAGGCTCTCCCAACCCAGGCGCTCGCGCGCCTGCTCGACCCACCGCGCGCGCGCCTCGGGCTGGATTTCGCGCGGCCAGGACCATTCCTGGGTCTCCTCGGCGCCCGCGATCACCAAGAGGGCGAGAAGGTCGGAGGGGACATTCCCCTCGAAGCGTTGAACCCACTCGGCGAAGGTCCGAGCGGTCTCGAAGGAGAACCCGCGCAGCGCCACGACCCGCCCCAGCGGCGAGAGCTCGAAGCGCTCCCCCTCCGCATCGGGTGTGGGCAGCGCTTCGAGCAAGCCGAGGCTCCTCGCGCGCTCGATCCCTTCCGCCAAGCGCTGTTCGAGATGCGGCAGGGGAATCGCCTTGGAGGAGAGGAGACCCGCGAGCAAGTCGAGGAGTTTTTTCGAGGTGTCTTGTCCCAAGGCCACCCCGGCGAGCAGGTGTGGTCCCAGATCGCCAGCCAGGAGTGTGGGGCGCAGCCTTGGGGCCAGGTCGGTCCAATAGAATCTCCGGTAGAGGTCCCACTCCCGCTGGTTCCGCGCGACCAGCAGCGCGCGACCATGCGCCTCACCCAGGCCGAGCCGCCCGGCGCGACCGGCCATGTTTCGGACAAGAGCCTCCGGGAGCAGCGATAGGTCCCCGGCCTGCCCGCTCCGATTCCAGACAAAGGGGTGAATCAGCACGCTCCGGGCGGGGAGGTTGACCCCCATGGCGAGGGTGGAGGTGCAACACAGGATCCGCACCGCCCCGGAGCGAAAAGCCTCCTCCACCAGCGCACGGCTTCGGGGCGAACAGTCCGCGTGGTGGAAAGCGACCCCCTCGGAAAGGCAGAACTGAAGGGATTCATCCTCGAGATCCTCGGCTCCCTCGGGGAGTTGACCCACCGAACCCAGAAAGGGGGCCGCTTCGGCGAGCAGTCGCGCGGCTTGCTCGGCCTCGCGCCGGGTGGGGAGGAACAGGAGCACCGAACCATCCTCGTTGGAAAGCCCGACCGCAAGACGGAGCAGGTCTCCCTCGACTCCCCCTTCGGGATCGGAGATCGGCAGCGCCTCGGCCTCCACCAAGCCGGTGTTGTGGGAGCGATAGATGGAGACCCAGATGTTGGCCACGCTTGGGGGGCGTTGGACGCCATATTCCTCCAGCGCCGTTCGCGCGAGTTCCCCATCCGCGAGGACAATTCCTTGGCGCAGATCGATGGGCCGTCGCCGCGCGGTGAGGATCCGCCCCCCAAAGTCGTCGATCAGCGGGTCATCCGGGGCGATCACGCCGAGCAGGCCGATCCGCCGCACGCGAGGGACCCCGCGCTTGAGCAAGGCGAGCAGGAATTCAAGGTCCGGGCCGCGCGCCTGGTCCTCCACCCCCTGGAGTTCATCCACCACCGCCACGCCGATCCCGCGAAGGAAGGTCGGTTCACGCAGCGCGAGGTGTTTGAGCTTCTCGTGGATCAGAACCGCAATGTCGTAGTCCCCGCGCTCCAGGTCCGAGAGATGCTCGGAATACTCGCCGGTGGCGAGGCGGATTCGGAGACCGTATTTGGCGTAGCGGCGACTGAAGAGCTCGAACTTCTCGCGGGCGAGGGCCTTGAGGGGAACGGAAAAGACCGCGCGCTTGCCGAGCAGCGCCGCTCCGACCCCGGCCAGCTCGCCGATGAGGGTCTTGCCGCAAGAGGTGGGGAGGGAGACCAGCAGGTCCTCTTCACCGAGGAGGTTGCAGCGCAGGACCGCCTCGACCTGCGGCTCGAGCAGTTCGGTGACCCCATCGGCCTTGAGGGCTTCGAGGATGCCCTTGGGGAACCCGAAACGGGAGAGGATCTCAATCGACGCGGACATAGTGCATGTATATGCACTTTCCGTTTGGTTGTCAAGGGAAAATTCCAGGTCGCGGGTGATCTTGCCGAAAAAATCGCCCAATTGAAGCGGCGTGCTTGAGCCGCCAAAATGATCTCGCGCAAGGAGGCGCCATGGAGCATGGGTGCATTGACCATCGACATCCCCGAGCCGATCCAGAAATGGCTGGAGAGCCGTCTCGAAGGGAGTGAGTACAAGACCCCCGAGGAATATGTTCTTTCTCTGCTTCGCGAAGAACGGAAACGGAGCGCGGAAGAGCGTCTGGAGGAGTTGCTGCTGGAAGGGTTGGAGAGCGGGCCGCCGATTGAGTACACGGAGGAATCCTGGAGGAAGAAGAAAGATGCCTTGGCGGAACGTCTCCGAGCACCGGCGGGGCACAAGTGAAGCGTGCTCTCATCGTACGGCCCGCGGCGGACGCGGATATCGATGATATCTTTGATTACATCCGCGCTGACCGTCCAAGCGCCGCCCTCAGATTCCTGGACAGCTTCTGGTCATCAGCGGAAGGAATTCGCGGGTTTCCGGAAATCGGGGTGTTAAGGTACAAAGGTACAAGGATCACCCTCAGATGAGAGATCTCCGTATGTTCGCAATTGAGCGATTTGAGAAATACCTGATCTTCTACCGTGTGACCGAGAGCGCCATCGAGGTTGTCCGTGTCCTGCACTCGGCACAAGATATCGAGGGGATATTAGTCCGCGATGAATCGCCGGGGGCATGACGATTCTCTGTTGGGTCGGGTCTGCCGGACAGCGCAAACGCCGCGTGGGACAGGCTTCCTTGCCTGCCGCTCCGTGGATTTACTCCTTTCCCCAGTCCTGTTGGAACAGCAGCAGGTCCTTGGCGTCCACGCGGCCGTCGTCGTTGAGGTCTGCACTCCGGCCAGGGGTGGCGGTCGGAGTGGGAATCGAGGTTGGCGTCTCAGTTGGGGTCTCGGAGACTGTCGGAGTCGAAGTCGCCGAGGGGGTGGGGGATTTGTTGGGAGTCTTGGTCAGCGTCCGGGTTCGCGTGGGGGTGGGAATTTGGTCGAGTTGCAGTTCGAAGGCCCCCATGTCATAGGCGTTCTCACCATCCCGACCCACGCCGGGGATATCCACCGGACGAGGGTTGTGGGCGAGATCGAGGCTCGCCCCGACTGTCGCGCTGTCCACACAAGGGGAATTCGACGACAGGCGGTAGGTTCCAGGGATGAATCTAGGACCAGAAGTGATGTTTCCAGTCCCTGGATAGAACGGGTACACATAGCTGTACTCCACAACCGGGACGCTCAGATAATCCAGGTCGCTCTCATCCCAAAGGATGCAGTTTCTCACCTCGCATCGTTGCTTGGCAAGGGCTTTTACTCCATCAACACCGTATTGTGTGTGAGTGACGTTGTCCATGATCGTACAGTTCTCCAGAATCAAGACATCACCCTGATGGTAGAGGGCGGCTCCGGCCACGGTGGGGGGGAAATAGTCTTCATTTCTGGCAATCAGGCAGTTCCGGATTTCAGCATTACCCGTCACAAAAACACCTGCTGTAGCAGAACTGGATGAGTTAATATTGTCAACAATGGCACAATTCCTCACACAGGCTGTAAAAACAGAGTTGACTGCATACATCAGCAAGCCACCTAGCGTCCCCCCCCGTATCGTAAAGCCATCTACCGTTCCCAAGTGGTCCATTGCGACCGTAAAATCCTCATCTCCCTCGAACGGCTCAGGGTCGGCGCATTGGATCGTCGTGACCCTGTTCCCCCAGTCGCGTTGGTCAAACTCATCGAGGCCTTCGTTTCCAGCGAATCCACCGAACAACATGCAGTGGGCGTTGACATCTACGGACTCCACGTATGTCCCTTGCTTGACCCAGATATGGTCCTCATGCGTGGCGGAGTCCACCGCCGCCTGAACGGTCCTGAAGGCTCGGCCCCAGGTGGCGCCGTCCGTGTTGTTCCCTGATTTCGCGACATGGATGGTTCGCGCCTGGCAAGCGAACGGGAGAACCAGGGTAAGGCCGCAAGCGAGAGAGAGAAGGCGGGAGCGCATGTCCGAATCCCCTTTCTTTCGGAGTGGGCGGGTAGGTCCAAGAATGGTAGCAGAGATAGCGTGAGAGGGATATAGATTCCGAGCCGCGGCGAGGATTCGGAGCGGCTGTTGCCCCATGTTCCTCCAAGGAGAATGGAGGGCTATGATGAGGGAGGTCTGATCTCCAGCTATGGAGCCGTGGACTTGTAGTCCCCCGCCCTGACTGAAAGGAGATTCAGCGGTGTCCACCATACTCCCCACCCCTCTGCACCAGGAAATCGCCTGTCCCAAGGTGCGTCTTGCCATCCGGTCCGTTCTACTCTTGATACTGTGCGGACTGCCGGGGCCGAACCCGGCCTGGGCGCAAGCGGTCCAGACCCTTCTGGAAATCAGCTCCACGATCCCCGAACAATCACACCAGTTCTCCGGGGGGTCCCGCCAGGTTGTGAATTATGGTCCGATCGCGGTACCCCGCTCCGGACGTCTCCGCTTCATTGTCACCTCCACTCCCAACATCCGTCAGGAGGTGGAGAACCTCGAGCGTCATGACTCCACGGTCCAGACAATCAGCTTCAACGGGCAGCAGATCTCCCTGCGCCCGGATTACCCGGACTGCAATCCGCCCGGGAGCAACCCGGCGATCTGCTCCTCGATCTGGGATCCCCCCACGGGAGGAAGTCTCACCGTGGAACTGCTGGGACCGGCGGTCTACAACATCTTCGGTGAGTTTGTGGGGCATGTCGCCCAGAACTACACGCTCCAAGTGCTGTTCCAGCCGGGGCCGGATGTGACCCAAGTGGAGCCCAACACCGGGTCCGCGGCGGGTTGGGATCCGGTCACTGTGAGAGGAGATTACTTCGCCGAAAACGCGGTGGTGCTGTTCGGTGGGACCGCCGCCACCGAAACGATCCGAGTGAGCGCTCAGGAGATCCTCTGCAGGGTCCCCGCGGGGGTGCCTGGCGCGACGGATGTCTTGGTGTTGAATCCGGACCCCGAACTGGCACCCTGGAACTTCGGGCGACCCTATGGGCTTTTCGGGGAACTCCCGGGCGGTTTCACCTATGTGAGTCCGGGGCCGCCGCCCGCGCTAGAGGTCGAGGAGTTGCAGACCACCTATTCCGGGGTCTTTCCCGCGCAGCGGAGCTTTGTGTTCGATGGCCATCAGCAGTTCGCCGAATTCGACTTCTCGATCCCCGGCCCGGGTCAGCTCCGCTGGGAGGCATGGGCCTTTCTCCCCATCCTCAATCCGGTCTTCGGGCCTCCGGGCGACCCCCACAATTTCGAGGCGTTCAATGACAGCAGCGCGGTCCGTGGGTTTGTGCGCGGCGACGCTCAGGTGGCTCCCACGAATGTCTTTTGCACGAGCCTGACCTATCTCTACGGGCCGGTGATCTGCAACTCGACGCAGATTGTGGATGCCGCCGGGGCGGGCGCGGGACACTTCACTCTTTCCGGGCCGGCCTCGTTCAGCGCGCTCGACTTTTCGTTTCTGGGCGCGCCAAGGCAGGACTGGACCCTGGCCCTCTGGTTCGCGCACCAACCGGTGGTCACCCAAGTGGAGCCCGCGATGGGGTCCCCTTTGGGGGGAACCCCGGTCACCGTGCACGGGGCCCACTTCGGAACCGGCGCCCGTGTTCGATTCGGAAACACGGCTGCCACGGGGGTGGCCATTGTGGATGAAAACACCATCCAATGTGTTTCCCCTCCCGGGGGTCCGGGAGCGGTGAATGTGTCCGTGGTGGTGCTGACCAACCTGGCGGGGACTCTTGAGAATGGGTTCGAGTATGGGGAGCCTGAACCGACCCCTTCTCCCACCCAGGATTTCGACGAGGTGGATGACCAGAAGATCAACGCCCAAGACCTCTTGGCGTTGCTGATCCGGATTCTGAACGATGAGTATTTCAGGCAGATCCTATTTGATTTCGCGCGGCAGTGGGGCAAGAACGTGGACTAGAGCGGTTAACGTTATCGTGTGGCGCCTGGGAGGGCCAGGCTCAGTCGTGGCAGGTCTTACGGGGGGAGTCCGGATGGGTCACGAGGTGACAGGCCACTTGGTGGCCTCCGCCCACATCGGTGAGCGGCGGGGTTTCGGTCCGGCAAGGGTCGAAACAGTATTTGCAGCGCGGGTGAAAGGAGCAACCCGGCGGAGGATTGATCGGGCTGGGCACATCCCCCTCAAGCAATTGGCGCTCGCGCCGGACGGAAGGGTCTGGGATCGGGGCGGCCTCCAGCAGCGCCTCGGTGTAGGGGTGCAGTGGGCGTTTGTAGATTTCGTCCTTGTCGGCCACCTCGACCAGCTTCCCAAGGTACATGATCGCCACCCGGTTGCTGATGTGCTCCACGACGGATAGGGCGTGCGAGATGAACAAGTACGAAAGCCCGCGCTTTCTCCGGAGGTCCATGAGCAGGTTGATGACCTGGGCCTGGACCGAGACATCCAACGCGCTCACCGCCTCATCGCAGATGATCAGTTTCGGCTCGACCGTGAGCGCGCGGGCAATCCCGATCCGCTGGCGTTGTCCGCCGCTGAACTCGTGCGGGTAACGGTCGAGGTGGGTCGAGGAGAGTCCGACCTCCTCCAGCAAGCCGACCACCCGGTCGCGGCGCTCCTTGCGGTTCTTGCAGATCCCGAAAATCTTGAGCGGCTCCATCAGGGCGCCGGCGACAGTGAGCCGCGGATTGAGCGAGGAGAACGGGTCTTGGAAGATGATTTGAAGGTGCTTGCGGTAGGGGCGCATTTCGCGCTGCGAAAGGGTGAGCAGGTTGGGAGAGTTCTCGAAGCGAGCCTCCCCCTCGGCCCCATCGAGAAGTCGCAGAAGGGCGCGCCCGACAGTGGTCTTGCCGCAGCCGCTTTCGCCCGCGAGCCCCAGGGTCTCCCCGGGGTGGATCTCGAAGGACACGCCATCGACGGCGCGGACATGACCGGTGACCCGCGAAAACACCCCCGAACGAATCGGGAAGTGCATCTTGAGGTTACGCACGGAGAGAAGCGGCTTTTGCTCGCTTCCCGACACCGATGAGTTTTGGGGATCCGCCACGGTCAATACACAGCCTGTCCGGGTTTTGGTAGGATTGGAGCGGATAGTAACCCACGGGACACAAATTCCAAGGGCAATCCCTTCCCTCGCCGGGCGCGCCGCGCGGCACGAGGGGCGTTCGGCGAAAATGCGGACTATTCTCCGATATCAGATATGGATCCTCCCGGCGCTGCTGGCGTGCGCGACCCAACCAGGGACCGGTTGGGGACAGAGTCGAGTGCGCCTCGACCTGGAGAGCTTCCGGACCGAGGTGTCCCCAAGCGCCCCGGATCAGGATGCTCTGTTCCTGAAAGACCTCATTCCGGCGCTGGCTCGGCGGATGTTCCCCCCGGGATCGGCTGGGTCCCAGATGGAACCGCAGACCATCGATGTGGGGGTGGAGCGCGAATCCCGACCCGAGGAGACCCCCAGGAAAGGGGTTCGAATTGTTCAAAGCGCTCGATACAAGCTCGATATCCGGGGAAACCAGTATTTGGCGGCGGCGGAAAACTTCCTTTCCTGGCGGAAGGCTTTTGAAACGAGTTGGATCGAAGCCGCCAGCGGTGAGATCACCGCCGCCTCGAAAACCCCGCTCGCGCTGATCTTTGAGGACTCAGGCCTTTCCAAGCGCGAGAAAATTGTCCGTATCCTTCAGCTTCAAGCGCACGCGGGGGCGACCTACTCTCCCCCGCCGACCCCGCACCCAGAATTCTGGCCGGTTTCAAAGATCATTGAGATGCCGGAGATCCACGCCAGGGTGCAATTCAACCCGCGCGGCGGAAAGGTGACAATTCTGGAGGCGGAAACCGGACGCGCCTGGGTGATTCCGTTTAACCCGACGGACGATCCGATTCGGTGGATGCGTGATTTACGGGTGTGGGCGGAGGGGAACGGTCTTTCCCGCGCGGTGGAGCGAATGCGCGCGGTGGCGCTGGGGAAGGAAAAGGAGACATCGCGAACCCTGGCTCCTTTTCAAGGAGAGTCCAGAGGATCCAGGTGAATAAACCAGCTCGGAACGGGGGCAGGATGGAGGGGCTCATCTCACATTCATCGATCAGGCCATGGACTCCAGGATCACGGGAACCGGATCATGGCCAGCTCTTCATCACGAAAGATGGAGCGGGGACCTCCGAGCGTCGGGGCGTGATTGCGGTCATCTGCGTGCTCACGGCGCTTATCAACCTTCAGGCGCATAGCGCCACTGTGGTGCTGACCTCGCGCCACGGCCAAAAAGATGGCAACTTTGGCTATTCCGTGTCGGGAATCCCCGACGTCAACGGAGATGCCCGGGGAGATGTTGTGGTCGGTGCGCCCTTCGAGGATGTAGTCTCTGTCGTGGCTGGCCGTGCATATGTGTTCGATGGAGCAAACGGCATTTGGCTTAGGACGCTGAGGTCTCCGGGAAATGAGCCGTTCGGTTTATTTGGCGCATCCGTCGCAGGAATCCCTGATGCCAACGCGAACGGTCAAGGAAACGTCATCGTGGGCGCTCCCGAAGAAGATCCCGATTCCAGTCCCGAGAGAGCCGGCCGCGCTTATATCTTCGATGGAACCAGTGGCTTACTAATCTACACTTTGGTCTCGCCGAACGAAATAAGCGTTGGTCGGTTCGGGTCCTGTGTCTCAGGTGTTCCCGATGTCAATGGAGATGGTCGTGGTGACGTCGTCGTGGGCGCTGATTCCGAGGAAGTGGAGACCTTTCAGTCGGTCGGATTAGCCGGACGGGCATATATCTTTGATGGTGTCACCGGGAACCTGCTGCACACACTTGTCTCTCCAAACGCCTCATTTGGCGGTCATTTTGGTTACTCCGTATCTGGGATTCCAGATGTCAACGGCGATGGACGGGGGGATGTCGTGGTGAGCGCTGTCGAGGAGGATGATTTGACAGCAACGATATCTGGGCGGGCGTATATTTTCAGTGGGGCCAGTGGGAACCTACTCCGATCCTTGACTTCACCGGCTCCCGAATTCTACGGGAGATTCGGAGAGTCCGTCTCGGGCGTACCGGATCTAAGCGGCGATGGACGAGGAGACGTTGTGGTGGGGGCCCCGCGAGAGGAAACCGGCGCCAGTCCCGCCAATTCCGGCCGCGCCCACATCTTCAATGGAGCCACCGGAAATCTCCTCCGCACGCTTGCTTCGCCCGATGAGGGGGAATTCGGAGGCTTCGGTGAGTCCGTGGGGGGTGTTGCCGACATCAATGGTGATGGTCTGGGGGATGTCGTCGTGGGCACGCTTGGGATGGATACCGTAGGCCACCCAGTCAATATCGAAGGGGCTTATGTTTTCGACGGCTCCACAGGTGGTCTGCTGCAATCGCTGGTGTCACCAAACGCTGAGGGTTTTGGCCAGTTCGGGGTGGCGGTGTCGGGCGTTCCGGACGTAAACGGTGACGGTCGGGGGGATATTGTCGTGGGCGCGCCGGAAGAAGACCCCGGATTCAGTCCGGAGGGTGTGGGACGAGCTTATGTCTTTTACGACGGGGATATCCCAACACCAATCCCCACGGCCACATCCTCTTCCACCCTAACGCCGACCGCCACACCCACCGTCACTCAATCAGACACGCAGACCATCACCGAGACTCCGACCGAAACGGGCACGCCCACAATAACCCCGACCCACACGGAGACTGGCACGCGGACTGAAACTCCTTCCCAAACAGAGACGTTTACAGAAACCCCTGTGCTCACCTCCACACTCACCCGAACACCTGAACCCACGGAGACCGAAACCCCCACCTCCTCGGAGACCGAAAGCCCCTTGCTGACACACACCTCAACGCCCACGAATTCTATCTCCCCGACTCTTACTCAGTCCCACACTCCCTCCGCGACACCAACGTCAACATCCAATCTCGATGTGGCCGACGCCGTGGACGCCACGCAGATTCATTGGAGTTCCATGGGGAACGCGGGATGGTTCCGTCAGTCTGTCGTTACTCACGATGGGGTTGACGCCGCCCAAAGCGGACGCATTGGGCACGGACAAACCACCATCCTCGCCGCCAGTGTGATCGGCCAAGGAACACTCACTTTCTGGTGGTCGGTGTCCTCGGAACCGGGTTTTGACACTCTACGCTTTCGGATCGACGGGCAAGTTCAGGATTCCATCTCGGGCCTGAGTGGGTGGATACGGAAGGTGTTTGCGGCGCCTGCGGGCAGCCATCTCTTTGAGTGGGTGTATGCGAAAGATGGGAGTCGCTCTCTCAACAGTGATGCGGGGTGGGTGGACCAAGTGATGTGGGAGACTTCCGAAACCGGACTTGATGCAACCGGTCTCCTAGTGCTGCTTAGCCGAATGCACACGGGTGATGCGGATTTCCGAGATCTCTTCGACGCAAGCCGAAGGTGGATGAAGCTCCAATAATCGCAGGGGATCCAACACACAAACTCTTCCCACTAGTAGAGCGCAACCGCCTCAGTCCCTTCCCCGCGCACCCGAAGGCAGTCCGGCGCGAGCTCCACCTTGGCCCGCGATCCGTTCCGGCTGATCGATAGCGTTTGCCCTTTGGTGGTCCAATCGTAATCATGGGTGGCCGAATCCGGATTCACCCGAATGAGGGTCACGAACTCCTGCTTCTTGGAAGAGCCGCGCGGCTTGGCGGTGAGGTGCCACTCGCTGAGATCGAATCCGGCCCAGTTTGCGGGAGGGGGGTCATACCCATCCCGCTGGGAAAGGGCCAGGCCCTCGGGCGCGAGGAACCGAACCTCGACGGAGCCCTTCGCTCCCGACCAGAGCGCGCGCGGCGGGGAGGAATCGGGATGGAGCTCGAACTGGCTGGGGGCATGGAGCAGCCAGTCGAACGGGACCTCGTAGGGGGCTTCGAGAACATCGTGGATCACCACCGTGTCCGGCTTCAGAAAGATCAGGGCGCGTGTCCAACGACGGAGGTTTTCGTAGGACTCACCCGCTTCCCCGACCACGATGTCGAAGGATGGGTGAGTCTCGAAGTGAGTGATCCGACCCAGCGCAAGGGGGCTGTGGGCGCGCTGGCCCTCGCCATCCACGAGAATGGCGTTCTGTGAGCGAGTGTTCCACATCCAACGCCGGTGGTGGGGGCTGCCGTGAATGTCGCGACGGCCGGTGTTGAGCAGCGCCGGCTCTCCGCCGATGTTCAGGTGGAACGTGTTGTTGGCGTTGAAGCCGTGGCTCACGCTCCCCATGGGGCTGCTCTTGAAGAACAGCTGGATGTTGTCGGAGGCATCCGTCAGGTTGGTGTTCATGACCGCCACCCCGACACCCTGGAAGCAAGTCGAGCGGGGGAGGTCGGTGGGAGGCATTCCTTCGCCGACCCGCGCCCGGGCCGCTTGCAGGAAGCCGATCGGATCCTCACGGAAATCCCCCCGAACTTGATCCGCATACCACTTCCAGTGCGGGTTCCCCGCGCCCGCGGCCAGCATGGCCATGAGCGGCCCGCAGGCGGATGGAGTCTGGACCCCTGAGGACATGTCCCCGAAGGCGGTGTGACGGGTCCCCGGCGGGGCCATGTAGAGGGCGAAATACCCCGTTCGTTTGAAGAAGGGTCTTTCGAACACATCGATCCCAAAAGCCGAATCCATGAGCAGAGTCCAGAATCCGAAACGTTCAAGATAACTCTTCCAATAGGGAACCCCTTCATGCCAACCGCCATCCCGGTCGCCCCAAACCGGGTAACAGCCATGGAAGACCGTGAGTGAGAACTCCAGCCAGGTCTCAGCTTCGGGGATCTCATCGAGGAACGCGAGCGCGAGTTCACCGAGGAAATGCCAGGCGCGGTTCCGGTGGCTTTCGTAAGGCTCCCAGAGGTGCTGGTTTCCCCCGAGGTGGTCGAAGCATTGACGACCCCGGACGCGCATGATCTCACAAACGCGCGAACGGTCGGATTCGGAGAGCGCGGAGTATGCCCACGAATATGCGCGCGAGGGGAGATACAGCAGCGGCATGGCGGCTTCATCGTTGTAAGAGTACTCGCTCGCCCCCTCGGGATCCCACTCGCACATGGCCATGAGGAGATCCCGCGCGGCGCGGCTGTACTTGTCCTCACCTGAGATCAGGCCCACAAAGGCGAGCGTGGAGGCGGCTTCCCCCAGATTCATTGAGCGATCCCGGTTGCCCCACCAGATCTTCTTCCATTCCTCCCCCTTTCTTTCGATCCCTTCCGGATAGAGCGGGGGTGGTGAGGTGTCGGGGGGGCGCTTCAGCCATTCATCGCATTGCTTGAGAAGCGCGGCCCAGCGCCCCGCCTGTGGGCCGTTCGCGAGCCCTCTTAAGCCCGCCACCTCTTCCGGCCGCAGGAGCAGGCGCGGGTGTTCCTTGGGGATGCGCTTTCTCAAGTCGGAAAGAGTCGGTTGAGGGCAAGCGGGGGCATCGGGAGCCAGGGTGAAGCGGCGGGTCTCGCTCCAACCGGAGCGATTCCCCTCCGGGTCGAAGGCGGAGTAGCGCCAGTAGAGTGTCTTATCGACCGGAAACAAGATGGAGGGACAGTGCGCCGACCAGGGTGTTCGAGTGACTTCATAGATGAGGTTGGAGAACTCGGACGCATCGGAAACCTGGAGCGCATACCCCGAAGCCTCCTCAAGCGGTCTCCAAGTGAAGCTCGGTGGGTTAACTTCGGCGGGCTGGTCCTCGGAGGGTCGAAAGCCCCAGGTTCCGGGTGGGGGTGGGGAATCGTTGACGCTCACCCCCCCGGCGGCTTTGGCCAGAAGCACAGACAGAATCAGGATCACCTCAAGGCGTCTCATACCCATACTCCCGCATCGCCGTCTCCAGAAAGTCAAAATAGTTCTCCCCCTCATCTTTCTTGTAACGTCCGACCGGATCGGGATTGACGGGGACTCGCGCAAGCGGAAAGCCGAGGAAGGCCTCCAAGCGGGAAAGCGCCTCTTCCTGATAGAGGACAAAATCCTCGAAGCGAACCTCAATCCGGTTTTCCGGTCGGGGAATCGCGTGGACCAGATCATACTGGTATTTCCAGGAAATGGCCCGCCTTAAGCGGATATCCTGCGTGTCGGGGTATTGGATGTTGAAGTCATGAAGGTCATCCGTGACATGCGCACCCAGAATGCTATCGCGCGGGTTACGGACCCAGAAGATGTATTTGGCGTCCGGGAACATGCGGACAATCCAAGGATACGCGAGCGTGGTTTCCGGAATCTTCCAACCTCTGTAAGCCGCCTTGCTTTCGAGGACAGTGCGCAGGAACGAATGAATCAGGCGAGTGAACTCGGGGTCGATGGGACGGTCGAGGAGATCGCTCCAATCCCACTCCAAGTCGCCTTTCCACTTCACCCGCGTTCCGAGGATCCGGCAGGCTTCGTACATCTCCTCGGGTGGGATGAGGTCCCAGGATTCGTTGAGCGGTTCGCCCATGTAGACGCCGCTCTCGGCCAGGGTTTGGGAAATGGCGCGAGTGCCGGAATGGCCGCGTCCGATGATGGTGATGAGCTGTGTCCCCTGCGTCATTCGCATGCAGGCGCGCCGTCTTTCATCGAGCCGCCCCTTAGAGTCGATCGATCAGCTCATCCTTTGGGATGCCTGTCCAGAGGCTCACTCGAGACAGAATATCGTTCAGGGTTCCCTTGGCGATGGTTTCATGCATGGGAACAGTAACGGAATGTGTCCCGACAGGAGGCTTTCGCGAGTAGCGAGCGTGGCTCCCCCGTTGCCGTTGAAGGGCGTACCCCAGGGATTCGAGCAGAGCTGCCGGCTCCCTGCCGCTAATCGGCGGCAACCGTGGCATGATGAGCTTCCACCTTGAGGAGCATCCTTTTCAGCCCTCCTTACCTCTGGGGAGTCTACCTCTTCGTCGCGCGCGCTTGAAGGCGCTTGGCCATCGCCGGGTCGCCGATGTGCAGGGTGTCGTAAGCCTGCTGCGAGGTCTTGAACGGGCCGCCGATGTGGTCATAGCCGTGCCACAGCAGGTTGGTGACCATGGAGTTCGGGCGTCCGGTTTCCTTCTCGCGGCGCGCGATCCAGTCGCGCATGCGCTCCTCGAGCATCGCCGCCACCTTCTTCTCCTTCCTTGCCAGGTTGTGGTTCTCCTCCGGATCCTCGATCAGGTTGTACAGCTCCACTTCCGGCTTGAAATGAAAATCGGGCTCCAGGGCGTGGATCAGCTTCCACTCCGGTGTGCGCCAACCATGCTTGCGCATCCAGGTGCATTCGGTGATGTAGAACTCGGTTTCCGGTTTTCGTCGTTTCCCTCGCATTTCTCCAAGCAGACTTGCGCCATCGAACTTGATCTTGGGTTTCACGCCGAGGATATCGAGGATGGTGGGGGTTACACTCTTGAGTGTGCAGTAGCCCGGGAGTCGGAGACCCTCGGGGACCTTGCCCGGCATGCGGAACACCAGCGGCACCTTGAGCGTGGGTTCATAGAGACCGTGGTGATCGAAATAACAATCATGATCATAGAGAGTTTCACCGTGATCGCTGTCCAACACGACGAGGGAGTTCTCATCCAATCCCAGCGCGGTGATCGTGGCGAAGATGTTTTGGATGCAGGCGTCCATGTAGGCCACCGCGCCGTCATATTGGGCAATAATATAATCCTTGTCGCGCACCCCGGGCGGCATCCAGCAGGCGAAGAAATCGCGGAACGGCTTGAAGGCGAACACGGGCTCCATGGACTTGTTCTTGGGATCAAACTCGTCGCCATCGTAAAACAAGCGCTCGAACGGGCGCGGCGGGAGGTAGGGGGAGTGCGGGTCCATGTGACGGAGAAACAGGAAGAAGGGTTTTCCGGTCTTGGCGAGCGCCTTCAGCTCCGGCAGCGCCTGGGCGTTCAAATTCTCGGCCTTGGGACTGCGCCCCTGCTCCCAGCTCCCCCAACCCTCATAGCTGAGGTGCTTGTCGAATCCCCTGGAGGCCGGGTTGCCGTCGAAACCGACACAGGTGGTCCGATAGCCTTCCTTCTTGAGTATCTCCGCGAGGGTCGCCACGCCGGGAGCGAAGGTCCCCTTGTGACGCAGCGCGACGATGTTGGTTCCGAAGGCATCCAACCCGGTGAACATGTTGCTGTAGGCCGAGGTGGTTGGGATATGCGGACTGAAGGTGTGTTCAAAGACCGTCCCCCCCTTCGCCCACTTGTCGATATGCGGGGTGGTCAGGCGATGATAGCCATACAGGCTCATGTGATCGGCGCGCAGGCTATCGATGCCGATCAGGATCAAGTTGGGTTTACGGGGCATGAAGATGTTCCTTCTTCGGAGAATTCAAACCAATTGTGGACTTGATCGATCATCCCACAGATGATCCGGGAGTCGGTAGGGGGCGGGAGGGCCCCCCCTTTAGGGCCGCCTGAAACACAAGGAACTCGCCGAGATTGCTTAGGGTGAGCAGGCCCACGATCCGCCCGTTGCGGATCGCGGGCGCGGTGTGGCACTGGGACTCCTGGAGACGCAAGAACACATTCTCGAGCATCTCGCCCGGGTCCACCTTCACAAACTCCCGGCGCATGGCCTCGGCCACCAACGCGCTGGGACCGCTCGACTGAAGCCCCGCCACCAGGTCGCCCTGGGTCAGGATGCCCACAACCTCCCCGCTCTGAACCACCGGGAAATCCTGCTGCCAGCCTTGAAGGGTGAGACGGACCGCCTCCGCAAGGCTGTCGGCGGGGGCCAGGGTGTGAAACTCGGTCAGCATCGCGCGCGCCACCGGAATCCCCGAGAGCGAGGATTTGAGCTGCACCATGCTGGATTCCTGCGCCGCGCCGATCCAGACAAACAGCGCGATGAACAACAGGAACGGGCTTGTGAACAACCCAACGAAGCCGAACAGAAAAGCCATCGCCTGGCCGATGGAGGCGGCGATCTGGGTGGCTTGAGTGTAATCCATGCGGGTGGCCAGCATGGCGCGCAGGACTCGTCCTCCGTCCATCGGGAAGGCCGGAAGAAGGTTGAACAGGACCAAGAACAGATTGACCACCATCAGGCGCTGGAGCAACGACCCCTGCGTGAAATCGAAGTCGGCGAGCGGGGCCGGCGCGCCGGTCAGACTGAGCCAAACAAAGAGCGCGATGGCGATGGCCACATTGACCAGAGGTCCCGCCACCGCCACCCAGAGCTCCTGGAGGGGCTTTTCCGGCATGCGCTCGAGACGGGCGAGTCCACCGATCGGGAGCAAGGTGATGTCCCGGGTGGCGATTCCAAAGCTCCGGGCGGCAAGGGCATGCCCCAGCTCATGCAGGAACACACACCCGAACAGCGCGCACAGGAACACAACGCCAGTGATGGCCGCGGCGGCGTTCCCACCCGCCGCGAGATGGGCCATCCCCACAAACAGCAACAAGATCAGGAAGGTGGCGTGGAGGTAAACCTCAATCCCCGCGATGGAGCCGATGCGAAAGGACCATTTCATGGTTGTTCGGCCTTGTCCTCCACCTTGTATCCCTTCTCCTCGGCGAGCTTGCGCCAATATTTGTAATCGCTGCGGATATCGAGGGCCGGCTTGTAAGGGATCTGTCTTTCCTCAAACGAAGTAATTCCAGAGCGCTTGAGGGCAAGAATAAGGTCTCTCATTCCGGAAATGGACCTAAGTCGCCGAACATATTCTTCCGCGGAAATCATTTCTCTGCCTCGCCGCCAATAAGTTTGCTTAAACCCTCTATATCGATCCGATCCTTACCCGACATGCGCCCTCGTTTGAGGGCAATGACCACCTCCGGTCTAGCGACTCTATACTGGTCTTCATTGTACTTGAGGATGGCGGCTGTTTCGATTCCCCGACGAAATTCCTCTTGGTCCGCAAGGAGAAAATCAGCGATCATCACCGCCTCTCCTTGGATTTTCACAAGCCGCCGGATTCGGACGTCCAGGAAATCCATAGGAGCCGAAAGGTCCAGGTAACCATGTGAATGAAGCAGCGGAGGAATAGAATTCCAATCCTCGGGCCTGATCAAAAGGTCGATATCCTCTGTCGCCCGGGCCTCGACCCACAGGTTATAGGCAAGCCCGCCAACAATCGCGTACGGAATACCCGCCCCCTCAAGCGCTCTTGTGATGAGGCGTAGTTCCTCAAAGAGGCTGATCATCTCGCTCCCAGCCCCTTCAGGATCGCGTTCAGGTAACCGTAGCTCTCGGCCGCGATCATGGCCCTCCGGGAGAGATCATATTCGCCCGCGCCGATGACCTCCAGGCACACCGGACCGCTATAGCCGCCATCGACCAGGGCCTTGCAGTAGGCGTGCAGGTTGATGTCGCCGCGTCCGCAGGCCTGCAGGCGGGCGTCTCCGGGGCTGGGTCCGGGTCCCTTGCAGTCGCGGATATGAATGTGCCTGGTCCTCGATAGGACCGGTGGAAGCGCCTCCTCCGGCTTTTCACCCGCGCGGTGGATGTGGCTCGGGTCCATGTCAATCCCGAAGCCGGGAGACTTAATCCTTTCCAAGGCGCGCAAGGTCGTCGGCGTGTTGTCGATGCAGCAGCCCACATGAGCTTTCACACAGAGGGTCACCCCGTACGTCTCGGCCTTCTCCGCCAACTTGGCGATGAGGTCAGTCTGGCGCGCGAAGTCTTCCTCGCTGCCGCTCTTCCCGCCCGGACCGATGTTGACAATGGGGATGCCGATCGCCTGTCCAGCCTCGAAGGCTTTGATCAGACGATCCTCATCGAGGGCCGCTTCCTCCATGGAAAGGAGTTTGAGGTTGTACTTCTCGGAGAGCTCCTTGATCTGGTCGATCTGCGGCTTCCAGTCATCAAGGACAAGATGCTCGCACATGCCTTGGATCGCGGAGATCTCGATGCCGTCATATCCCGCCCAGGCGATGTGCTGGAAAGCGGTTTCGAGTTCAAGGTTGGCGAAGAGGACTGAGTTCGCGCCGAGGTGGATCATAATAATTACACCTCCTCCACCTTCCGCGAATGAAACGACCGGATCGCAGCCTCAATCACCCGTTGAGCCTTGAGAGCCTCCAGGCCGGAGGCTTCAATTCGGTCGGGAGGAGTCTTTTCCAGGAGCTGTTTGACCCAGTACGCGATCCGGCTCTTGAAAGTCTCGCCGAAGCTCATCATCCCGCCCAGGTAATCATAGCGCTCCACCTCACGGCTTTGGCGAGGATAAAAAGTCAGATGCTCGCAGGCGTCCTCGAGAACAAAGCGCCCATCCGATCCCGCCACATCACAGGACTCCAGGCCGAAGCTTCCGCCCGCGTCATAGCTGCCGACCAGGTTCCCGATCACCCCGCTCTCGAACTCCATCCCAATCTGCGCGTTGGACCAGATGGTTCTTCCCTTCCCCCTGGAAAGAAACGCGCACACGGCCTTGATGTCGCCACAGAAGTATCGCATCACATCGATGGAGTGTGGATGCAGGGCGCGGAGATGAAACCAGGGCGAGGACTCGTTCGGATTGGGGATCCACATGCGCATGTTGATCATGTGGAGCTGCCCCAGCCTACCGTTCCCCACCCACTCCTTGGCGCGCAACGCGGCGGGGGTAAAACGGTGGTTCAGGTTGACCGCATAGGGGATGCCCCGGTCGCGCGCGAGCGCCACCATTTCCTCGGCCTTGGGGATCTCGTTCGAGATCGGCTTCTCCCCGAGGGTAGGAATGCCCGCGGCGAGCAATTCCATTGTCGGAGTGTGGTGGTCACCGCCGTTTTCGACCCCCGCCGTGCACATGCTGGCGGCATCGAGGGCAGGCCCGCTCTCCAGCATTTCCCGGACACTGTAGAAGGCCCGGGCGCCGTAATCCGCGGCGGCCTTGTCGGCCTTCTCGCGAAGGATGTCGCAGACCGCGACAATCTCGGTTTCAGGGAGTTCCTGGTAAACTTTGGCATGGACATTCCCGATGTTGCCCATGCCGACAATGGCGATGCGAAGAGGCATTTTCGGATACGGCTCCCGTCTGGAGTGGTTCTCAGTCTGAACAAACGATTATCGCATGACCAGGTGGAACGGTACATATCCGAGATCATTCGCCTTGGATTGGGGACCCGCGCGGGTCCTTCCGAAGGGGGATTCTCTTGCATATCGAATTTGATATAATCGCTTAAGCGATGACCACTCCTGATAAACCGCTGGTTTGGCTCAAGAGTGAGGTAAAGACTCCGCCATTCTCCACCTCCGCGCGGCTGGAGGCAGGCATGCTCCTCAGACGGTTGCAACGAGGCGAACGTTTAGGATTGCCTCACTCACGTCCGATGCCCGGAATAGGGCCACGGTGCCATGAATTGCGCATCCGCGACGAGAGTCGAAACTGGCGGATCCTTTACCGGCTCGACGAAGACGCCATCGTGGTTGTCGGCGTTTACCAGAAGACCACCCGCGCGACCCCGGGGAATGTCATCCGCATCTGTCAAGATCGATTGAAGAACTATGACACTTAGAATCAGGAGTCAAATCATGGATTCAGCAAAGAGGGAACGTCTGGAATCCAAAGGCTGGAAAGTTGGAAACGCTGTGGATTTCTTGAATCTTTCACCGGAGGAGGTGTTGCTGATCGAGATCAAGCTTGCGCTCGCCGACTCATTAAGAAAGCGTCGTCAGAAACGGATGACACAAGCTCAGCTTGCGGAGAAGCTCAAGTCGAGTCAGCCCCGAGTGGCGCGCGCGGAGTGTGGGGATGCCTCGGTCTCGATTGAATTGCTTGTTCGGGCGATGCTCGCAACTGGGGCAACTCCAAAGGACATCGGGAAAGCCATCGCGGTCGCTGGAAAAGGCGGGAACCCGTTGCCCGAGGCGTGACACTTTCGGCCGCTCGCTCACTCCCCAAACCAGAACGAGTAAACCCTCGCGTTTTTGGCGGCGAGATTGAGGCGGACTGTCTTGCCACGGAGCGCGGCAAGACCCTCTGATCCGAGATCCAAGGGGGAATCCAGCGTGTTCTCCGAGAGCGCTCTTGATGACAGGAGAATCTTCCCGTCTTCATCCAGGATTTCCGCTTTCACCCAGCCTGTGTCCGCTTCCGCATTGATGTGGAGCTCACCGCCCGGATGGGCAAAGGGCTTGGTGACCAACGTCGCCTCCCCCTCCCCGGCGTCGAGCGAAACCCAACCATCCCGACGGAGGGTGGCGAATCCGATATCCATCCCCAACCCGAGTTCCGAGCCGCGCCCATGGGGGGCCTGCGAACCCGCGTAGTAGATCAGGATGCGGTCCTCGAGAATGACCGAGCGGCAGGCCCCGCGCATGTCGCCGAAATCCCATGAACCCGGCGGGCCATTGGGGATGAAGACCCGACGTTCCGGGTCACGGACCCAGTGGCGGCCATCGCGGGAGTGGCAGAGTTGCATGTCGATTCGCCCGACGCTCTTGGACTCGATATAGAACATCCACAGCATTCCGACATAAACCCCCTCGTAGAGGTCGATGCTGATTCCATAGAACTGAGTGTTGGGTCCATCGCGCTCATCCGGGGCCAGGACAAGTTCGGGAGTGGACCAATGGATGAAGTCGGAGGATTCGCTTCGCGCCACTTTGCGTCCGCCCGCGCCGAACCGTCCGAAGGCCACATACTTCTCGAGCGCCGGATCGAACAACACCACCTGGCCGGTGTCGCTGCCGTATTTCATCACCGGGTTCCCCTCGTAGGGCCTCCAATGGATGCCATCCGGGGAGAAGGCCACATGGATGCCATCGCGTTCGCCCTCGCCATAGATCTCCAGCCCCTCGTACATCATCAGAGGCCCGAAGCCGTGATCCCAATAAAAGGCCTTGTAGCGCCGTTCCGGGTTCGGGTCGTGCGGTTCATGCAGAACCGAAAAGCCTTCCGGATTATAGAGGTCGGGCGCGATCATGTTGTTTTCGGTCGAGCCTTCAAAATCGACCAGGTTGAGAACCGGTTTGTCCCAATGAATTCCATCGCGGGAGGTGGCGTACGAAAGCAGCGTGGCGTGCCCGGGGCGACGCTGCCCTTGGACCGTGATCTTCTCCTTGGCGGACTTGGGGATGTTCATGTACCAGGCCTTGAAGAGACGTTCGGCGGGGTCATAGAGAAGGGTTCCATAGACCTGAACGCGATTGCCCTCCCAGGGGTGTTCCCGAACCAGGACCGGATTGTCCGGGTATTTGATGGGTTGATGGACAGTCCGCGTGAAACCGGAGGAGGACTCGAGGATGAGGTCATCGAAGAACAGCCGGCGAAGGCCGGGGGCGAGAGGGAGCGGCTCGGCGCGGGAGACCAAAGGCGTAAAGATTAGTAGCAAGGGAAGACCGAACACAAACACTTCAGTCGTCCCGTAGCAGTGGCTGGAAACCAGCCTGTTGAAAGTGGTGGTCGTAGGTGAGTGCTTCAGCGATTCTTTCATTTTCCATAATGACAAACGAAGCACAATCGGTAAGGCTCCAAGATTTGTCAGATCGATCCCTGTATCGCTCAATTGCCAACTGAAATAAGGCCGCATTCTGCGGAACGACCTCAATTCTCGGATCTGATTCCATTAACTCGACCGCTTGCACTCCAGCTTTCCTGAGGAATGTCCCCTTCCTGGACAGAGCATTGAGCAATTCAACGAGAACCATCTGGCTCGTGACAAACCTCGCGTCCACGAGTCCCTGGGAACCGCGAAGGCACTTTTCCTTGATGGGACCTTCCGGGTTCAAGAGCCCCAACCAATAGGCGGTGTCAACAAAGAGAGTTCTCATTCCTGGTTGGAGTCGGGGCCATATAGGTAATAATCCAGATTCGTCGAGAAGTCGGGTGGCAACTTGCGCCATTCCTCAATCGGCACAGAAGAGCCAACTTTGGCCAGGACTACCCATATGGGGACCCGCGTCGATGTCCCAGCATTTGAAAAGGAGTGACTTTCTGCTTCCCGCTGGATACATCCGCGATCACTGGCGCCCGCAAGCTCTTGAGGGGTGCTTTTCATGGCTTTTCTCTCCAACATCACATCATACTGTACGTCCCCGGTCGTGGCCGGTCAACGCCGACTTGTGAGCCTCATCCATTTCCGCAGCCCCTCCACCTCCCCGAAACCGCGCGCGACCCACCCGGAAAGCCAAATCCAACCGCCAAACCATGGGTGAAACCCCAGACGAGCGGATTGATGGAGACCCGCCAGAAAGAAGGCGAGAAGGAGGAGCAGGATCGGCCTTAACGAGAGCGAGAAAAGAGAAACGAGGAAGATCAGCGGCATCGCGCCGACAAGCCCCAGCGCCTTGCAGATCTTCAAGCCCATCAAGGGGGTGGCATGCTTCAAATGAAACCGGATGGTGTAGAAGCCGTTGCGGCGGAGACGGCGGAGGTAGGTCTCGAAGGTGGGGGGCGGGTAAATGTGGATCGCCTCGGCGCTCGCGACATAGAAGAATTTCAGGTCGTGCCCGGCGCAGCGGTAAAAGAAATCCGAATCCTCCGCGTTGGTGCGAAAGGCAGGATCAAAGCCGCCGAGAAATTGAAAGACCTCGCGCTTGAAGACATGGTTGAAGTACATGACTTCGCGCCAGGGGACTCCGATCTCGCGGCTTTTCGGGCCGAAGGTTCTCGCGGAGACTTGCTCATCGAGAGTGGCCGCCCAGTGCGTTCCCGCCTCGGCGGCACGGACCCTCCCGCAGGCCACCGAGTAAGTGTCCCAATCGCATTTCTTGAGAAGGTTCTCCAGCCACGCCTCGCCGAGCACGATGTCGCTATCGACAAAGGCGATCAGGTCCACGTCGCGGACCTGTTCCAGCGCGGCGTTTCTGGCCGCGCCCACCCCTTGGTTCGTTTCGAGACGCACCCAGTCCACATCGGGGTGCTGATCCCTCAGGGATGGGGTCTGATCGGTGGATCCGTCATCCACAACCACAATCTGGGAGGGGTTTTGGGCGCGGATGCCTTCGAGGCAACGCGGCAAGGTTTTCGCGGCGTTGAAGGCGGCGACCAGGAATGCGACCCGTGGATGAACCTCCACCTTCGCTTGTTCCCCCCACCATCGCTCGAGCGGCTATCGGGAGGCGCCCGAAGCCGCTTTCTCATCCACCCCGATTCGCCGCCATTCTCCCTTGGGACTCAACCGGTAACGGATGGTTCGATTGACCGCAAAGTCAGAACTTTGCTTGGAGCCTTCTCCGGCATCCAGGCTGTAGTGAAACCGGGCCTTGAGCGTGGCGGTCAGATCGGAGGAGGTGTCGGAACGATCTAGGACTCCTTCCACGGGCTTGCCGGCGATGGTCACCTCGGTGAAACCGGAGCTCGCCGAAACGCTCGTATTCTTCGGAAGGTTGACCTCAAACGATTCCGGGTGGACTTCGAGCTTCACGGGATACTTTGAACTCAGCATCTTCCTCATCCGGTCGAGGCTCTTGGTTGGGATGAGTAGTTGTCCCTCCGGCCGATAGCGGGCTTCTGTCGAATCGGCGCGCTTGAGGAAGAAGTCCTCTTGTTCATCCGCCAGTTCCCGGCTGATTTCGCCAGCCGCGATCCTCAGGATCTGTGTCGGGTCTTCGAGAGAACGAGATGGAGCCGAAGCCTTCGATGCGGTGTGGGCGGAGGCGCCACCGCCGGAGCTTGCGGTAGATCGTGAGGGGGATGAAGCGCCAGGCTCCTCCTCGGTGATCTCGTCCAGCTTTCCGCCGCTGGAGGAAATCGATTGGGGGCCATCCAGCCCCTCATCCATGATTTCCAGGTCAGCCTTGGGGGTGGGTTTCGTTGCCTTTCGGGAGCAGCCCTGGAGCGCAATCGCCGAGGAAACAAGGGAAACGGCAATCAAAAGGGTGAGTATTCGGGGCCTCATGGTGGGCGGAGCTTAGCGTAGAACCCATCGAGGTGAAAGGCGGGATGGGGTTCCGGTCTTCACGCCAAACCCCAACCCTTGACTCCGGGTGTCGAGGCCCCTTCGATAACCCATTGATTCGTTTGTGGTAACGGCAAATTGAGAGGTGCGGGCCTAAAACTGCATCCGGATGCGTGATTTAGGCTTCCTTGCGCGAATTATCTGTACTAGAATACCAGTATTACCCTGATCCGAGGGGGTCCCTCGGTCTGGGGATGGGGGTTATCCCCGGTTGAGGATTACGCGTAAGGAGGCATCAGTCATGCGAGATCCGTCCTCTCCAGTCCCATTCCTGTTTTCAAAATCGGGCTGGCTGGCAGTAGTGTTGTTCGTTGTGGCTCTGGCGCTCGCGCCCACTGGGGTGTTGGCGCAAAACTCCGCCGACTTGAACCGGAGCGGGATGGTGGATTCCGAGGACCTGCTGCTGCTCAATGAGCAGTGGCACACGAGCGGGTTTGTTCCGGTTCCGGACAACCCTGCAGCCCAGGCAAACTCCCAGATCACGGGGGTGGTGATTCCAGGGGACAACAAGCCGGAGGTGACCTTCACCTTCACTGATGGGAACGGCAATCCGATCCCCCTCAACCGAATTCGACGCGCGCGGTTTCTGTTCGCGCGGATCGAGGAAGACAACCTTCCGCAGAACCGAACCCACTATGTGAACTATATCCTAAACAACAGCGGCCAGCCGACCACCAATGACGGAGGCGGCATCGGCAATCTGGTGGACCTGGGGGGCGGCGTGTTCAAGTTCAAATTCAGCGTGGCCATCGCCATCACCAACCCCGCCCTTACTCACACGGTCGGCGGGCAGTTGGACCACGATTTTGACCGCGATGGAACCACGGACTCGTACGCAAACCCACTCTTCAATTTCCGTCCCGACGGCAATCCGGTGACCGTGGTGCGGGAGCTCTCCTCGACCGAGACCTGCAATGAGTGCCACAATGTGCTGGCTTTGCATGGGGGCGGGAGGCGTGAATACGGTCTTTGCATCCTGTGCCACAACCCGGGCGTGATCGATCCGGACACCGGAGAGACGGTGGACATGGCTTATCTCGTGCACCAGATTCACCTCGGCTCGGCGTTTCAGGGGGCCAATAATGTGGCCGGGGCCACGGATGGGATCAACAGCGGGACGCCCTATGTCATCGTTGGAAATCAAGGTTCGATCCACAATTACGAACACGTGGTCTTCCCGCAAGATGTCCGCAATTGCGAGACATGCCACACGGGCGCGGAGCTCAAGGGAATCCAGGAGAACTACTACAAGACGGTTCCCTCGCAGCGGGCGTGCAGCGGGTGCCACGACAAGACCAACGCCAACACGGGCGTAAACCATGCGCCGGGAGCGTTTCCGGACACTGCTTGCGCCTTCTGCCACACCTCGGTCCAGGTGAGTGAGTTTGATCTTTCGATCCCCGGCGCGCATGTCGTTCCGAAGAAGTCGGCCAGCTTGCCGAAGATCATCGCGGAAATCCTTAACGTGGCCAATGTGGCTCCGGGAGCCACCCCGACTGTCACCTTTAAGCTCTCCTCTGTGATCAACAATGTGACCAGCACGATCAACCCCGGTGATCTGAACAGCGTGGCGGTCACCATGGCGGGTCCCACGACCGACTATAACTTCAATATCCGTCAGAGTGTCACCAACGCGAATTCGGTGGACAACGGAAACGGGACGCGCAGTTACAGCTTCACTTCCCCTGTTCCGTCCGACGTGACCGGAACGCTGGGATTCGCGATGGAGGCGCGCGGGAACGCCGTGACGATCGGCGGGGAGTCGGTCCGCGCGGCGGCTCAGAATCCGGTCGTGTATGTCGAACTGGCCAAGGCGGTTCATCCTCGCCGCGAGGTCATCGACTGGAACAAGTGCCTCAAATGCCACGATGTGCTCTCGCTGCACGGCGACAACCGGAACGAATACATGTTCTGTGTGATGTGTCACCGTCCCAACGGCACCGATATCTCGCGTCGCCCGGCGGGAACGCTGCCCGAGGAGACCATCGACTTCCGGGTGATGATCCACAAGATCCACTCCGGTGAAGAGCTGGAGAAACCCTACACGGTGTATGGGTTCGGCAACACGCCGCACGATTACACCGAGGTCCTGTTCCCCGGCAACCGGAGGGACTGCGAGAGCTGTCACCGCCCGGGCACGTATGATCTGCCGCTGCCCGAGGGGCTGGCGAATGTGGCCATCATCGGCGGCGTGACCGACTTCCAGCCGATCAACGCCACCTGCATCTCGTGTCACGACAACGATGAGGCCGCGGTCCATATGGAGTCCATGATCGCGCTTTCGAATGGAATCGAGACCTGCGTCGAGTGCCACGGGCCGGCGGAGCGGTGGTCGGTGGACGTGGTTCACTTCGATCAGGATTAGGACCTGCCGCTTGAGAGAGACCGATTCAATCGGAGGAGGGGGCCGGGCTGGCTGAGAAAGCCAGTCCCGGCCCTTTTCCTTTCCGGGTGGACAGATTGGTCTGAAAAGGCTAACTTACCACAATCTGGATTGCGCGGATTCCCTTGGGGAACTTGTCCGCGATGGTGAATACTGAACGGCGCCTCCGCCCGCAAGGGTGCATGCCGAGGCGCTTTGGGGGCTAAACGGTGGGTGTTGCGTTTGCTCGACGCATCTTTCCGCGGGTGGCCGCGATGGTGGCCGCCGCGGTTTCTTTTTTGCCCGCTTCTCCAGCCCAGATCTATCCCGGCTCGGCCTCCCGTTACGCTCACGGTTATGTGGACACGGTCTATCGCTCCCGTTGGTCGGAGGGAGAGAGCGACCAGGACCTTTACCAGTATTGGGATGTTGAAATGGAAGAGCTGGTTCCCGGCCACGCGCGCGGGGCCTTTTCACTTCGGTTGAACACCGACATCAATGGGCGAGTGGATCACGCCCCGGGCTTGGGCGAGTATATCTTCGACCGCGACCCCTTCTACTCGGTGGATGACTCCCGGGACGAGGAGTACGTGGACCTCTACACCGGGTACGTGGACCTCTATAACGGCAGTCCCGCCAACGGTTATCTCCGGATCGGGCGCCAGTACATGTCCGAGTTCGACTGGATCCAGGTGGATGGGGTGAGTGTCAACCTCCCGGTCACCAGTTGGGCCAAGGTCCTCGGGTATTTCGGTCAGGCGGTTTCCTATTATTCGGGTCACACCGATGATTGGTCCGGTGGGATCGGACTCGAACTCAAACCCAGCATTGGGTCGCGGTGGTTGTTCGAGATCCATCGCTACGAGGACGACATCGCCGACAACGACAGTTGGAAGGCTGAAGTCTGGCAACGTCTGTGGGAGGGGGCCTTCTTCCACGCGCGCTTCCGGGGGCTGGATGGAGAGGCCCGGGACCTGTGGCTGGATGTCTCCCAGTACATCGCGCCCATGGACCTGACTCTTTTCCTCAACTACAGGAGGCTGTTCACGAACCTTGAGGACGAATCGAGACAGGACAGCCCGCTGTATCGCTCCGGGTTGCTCGAACAGAACGCCCACAACTACTTCTCGGTCGGCTTCGACAAGGCTCTTCCCTGCAACTTCGGGCTCTCCGGCGGACTCGACATCCAGCGCGTGGGAGACCACAGTCAGGATTACGGCGACCGGGACTATGAGCACGGCAATGTGACTTTAAGCTACTATCCGTCCCGGGTTTGGCGCTACTCGGTATCCGGCGAGTGGTGGAACACCGATCCCGAGAGCAGCTCCTACGGGATGTCCGGCGAGGTCGGGTATTCCCCCACGAAGTGCATCGACTGGACCCTCGGCACGAGCTATACGAGCTATGTCTTCCGCTATGAAGAGGAGCGCGCGTTCCCCAATCCGAACTTCCCGGCGGTGCTCTACCGGGAGACCCCATTTGTGAAGACCTATTACACGGGTCTGCGCTGGAAGGTGAACGAGTGCAATGATCTAAGAGTGAATTTCGAGATCGAAGATGACGATCAAGACAACGATTATTACACCCTGCGGGTGAAATGGGGGCAGACCTTCTGATGCGCCGGGTCAACGGACGCGCTCTTCGGCATGGGTTCCTCGGGCGGGCCTCTTTCATGGGCCTTGCGCTGGCGCTGGGATTGGCCCTGGTCGGGCTTTCGGGCTGCCAGCTCCCGAAAGTTCAGCAGGAATACTGCGCGCCCGCTCAGCCCTCCGCCACGCACAGCATCGGCGCCACCCTGCTCGACAGCCCGCCCTCACTCAAAGCGAGTCAAAGCCCGGAAACCCCCGGGTTTCTGCGCGTCAATCACCAACAGCACGCCGTGGAACAGGGCATCGCCTGCACCGACTGCCACGCCATCGGATCCGGCGGCAAACCAGGGATGCCGGATCACGATGTCTGCTCCACCTGCCATGAGATCAACATCGACGAGCCCAATGAGGACTGCGCCCTGTGCCATGTGCTCTCCGAGCAGCAGAAGCAGGCCCAGGCATGGGCCGATATTTCGGTGGAGCACCCCAAGAAGGCCGACACCTTCCAATTTGATCACACGGCGTTCGCGGCGGACGCCGACAGCTGCGTGGGTTGCCACAAGACCGCGACCACCAGCACCCTCACCACGGATTCCATCGGCGGCAATCACGCGACCCTGTTCCCCGAGATCCGGAAGCGGGGCATGAGCACGGACAACTGCGCGATCTGCCACGCCACCTTGAACCGTCAGACACCGCCTGATTGGCATCGTCGCCCGGACTTCCAGGAAGTCCATGGGCGCGAAACCCAGCGGATCAACAATGGGGATTGCGCGATCTGCCACACCGAGCAGCAGTGCCGGAGCTGCCACCAGCAAACCCAGCCCAAATCCCACCAGCGTCCTGAGTGGCGTCACTCGCACGGCAAGGTCGGGATGTTCGATGAAAAGGCCTGCATGATGTGTCACACCGAGCAGTCGTGCCGGTCCTGCCACAACACCGAAATGCCGCGCGATCACACCAACTTTTTCCGGACCCGGAGTCACGGTAAGATCGCCTCCTGGAACCGTGAGCGCTGCCTGGTATGCCACAAGCAAGACTACTGCGAGTCCTGCCATGTGGGCTCGGCGCCACGGCTCACTCCGCAGCCGTTCCACAACGCCGGCGCGCCCTGTCTCTCGTGTCATAGCCCCACCTCGCCGGTCGCCCCGTTGCGCCGTCACGGTCCGCTTCCGGAAGACTCCTGCCTCAGGTGTCACCGCATGTGACCTGATGCGGACAGGCAAGGATCCCTGTCCCACGATGCGGTGGAACTTGTTCCCCCGCGCCACGGTGATACGATCCCCGTTGTTGCACAGATCAACCCCTGAGGAATCTCCATGACCGAAGTCGGCATTGTTGGTCTGCCCCAATCCGGGAAGAGCTCCCTTCTGGCGGCCCTGACAGGAACCCACATGCCTCATAGCGGGGCCCCGGGCGAGGTCCATCGCGGGGTGATCCCGATTCCCGACGAGCGAGTCGAGCGACTCTCGGAGATTTTCAAGCCCAAGAAGACGACCCATGCCACGATCCAATTCACGGACTTGGTGGGCGCGCACGGTCCCCTCAAGAAGGGGGAGCTTTTCACCCCGGCGCAAATCGGGCACCTCCGCGACATGGACCTGCTGGTGCTGGTGATTCGTTTGTTCACCTCGGACGCGGTCGCGCACCCGCTGAACCGGATTTCACCGGGCGAAGACCTGTCGCTCTTTCTGGGAGAATGCCTGCTCGCCGACCTTGCCGTGGCGGAGAAACGTCTCGAGCGGATCGAGGGAGACCTCCGCAAAGGGGGCGCGGGAAAGAAGAAGGATGACCTGGAGGTGGAGAAGGCGGGGCTGCTCGCCATCAAACACGCCATCGAAGAGGAGCGACCGGTCCTTTCGGTGGAGCTCACCCCGCAGCAGCGCGCGATGTATCGAGGTTTTGGGTTTCTCACCGGGAAGAAGATCATCCTGGTGGTCAACAGCGGTGATCTGAATTCCACCGAGGAAACGGAGCGCTTGGCGGCGCTCAAACAGGAATCGGAGGGGTGGAATCGGAAATGCGCGGCCTGGGGCCTCCCCGAACCTTTCGCGGTCAACGCGCGACTGGAGCTGGAGCTCCGCGAGATGGTCGGCGGGGAGAATCTGGAGGGTGAGGAGGCGCTGGAGTACTTCCACGAGGTGGGGCTTGAAAGCTCCAGTCGCAAGGAGATGATCCGGCACGCCTATGCCAGCCTGGGCCTGGTCTCATTCCTCACCGCCGGGGAGGATGAAGTCCGCGCCTGGACAATCCCGCGAGATTGCCCGGCCCCCGCCGCGGCGGGGGTGATCCACTCGGATCTCGAAAAGGGATTTATCCGAGCCGAGGTGGTGGGCTATGATGACTTCATTCGGGCAGGCAGTCTCGCGGAGTGCCGTAAGCACGGCACCTTGCGCTTGGAGGGGAAGGATTACATTGTCAAGGATGGCGACATCCTGAACATCCGCTTCAGCGTCTAGCCGCGAAAGGGGCCCCCTTGGGTCCCATTCCGACGCCACCCACGGGGAGAGGGGAAACGCATGAGGGTGGTCCGCTGTGAATTGCTCGAAGTCGATATTCCATTCAAGCTGACATTCAAGCACTCGCTGCATGAGCGCTCCGAGTCGAATTCCATCCTGGTCAAGCTCACTTCAGACACGGGGGATGTTGGGTGGGGGGAGTCCCTGCCCCGGGATTATGTGACCGGGGAAACCGGGGAGAGCGTTGTCGAAACCATCCGGGATTCCTTCCTGCCGGGGGTGCTTGAAGTGAGCCACTCGACCTGGGAGGAGAGCCTCGAACACGCCGCCCACCTGGAGAAGGAGGCGCGCGCGCGCAACCCCGAGCTGCCCGAACGAATCGGAGCCTCGCGTTGCGCCATCGAGCTGGCCTTCCTCGACCTGGCCGGGAAGCACTTCCGGCGGTCAGTGGCCGAGATCTTCGGTCAGCGCAAGCGGGAATGGGTGGAATACAGCGGTGTGATCAGCAGCGACTCCCGCTGGAAAGTGATCAAGACCGCGCTCAAGATGCGCCTCGGAGCGCTCCGCCAGATCAAGGTCAAGGTCGGTGGAAAGGATGACCGCGAGAAACTTCAGTGGATTCGTTCGATGGTGGGCCCGAGCGTGGATTTGCGGGTGGACGCCAACGCCGCCTGGAATGTCTCGGACGCCATAGGGAAGATCCAGGTCTTCAAGCAATTCGGAGTGAGCTCGGTCGAACAGCCGGTGGCCGCAGGGGACCTCGCGGGATTGCAGGCGGTCACCGCCGCGGTCACCACCCCGATCATGGTGGACGAGTCGCTTTGCTCGCTCGGCGACGCCAAGAAGCTGGTGGCGATGGACGCCTGCGACTACTTCAACATCCGCCTGTCCAAGTGTGGCGGGCTTTTCGCTAGTCTTGAGCTCGCGGAGTTCGCGCGGAACCACGACAAGGGGTGTCAGCTCGGATGCCAGGTCGGAGAGACCGCGATCCTGTCCGCGGCCGGGAGGCATTTCGCGCTGGGGGTGGCGGGGCTAAAGTACTTTGAGGGATCATTCGGCACCCACCTCCTGGAGCAGGATGTGGCCAGGGAAAACCTGACCTTCCGAAGGGGAGGGATTGGGCGTCCGCTGCCGGGCCCCGGACTGGGAGTCAACGTGCTGGAGGAACGGATCGATCCGCATGTCCGCAAGCGCCATGCGGTCGAGGGCTAACCATGAATTTCATTCAGATCGTCCTTGGGGTCACGGGGTACCGCCACGCGCGCGCCTTCGACCAGATGTGTCGCGACCCGCGCGCCGCTCAGGCCGCCCTGCTTCGGCGCGCCCTGGAGGTGAACGCCGGAACGGTTTTCGGCAAGGAGCATGGTTTTTCCTCGATCCGGACCGTCGAGGATTACCAAAAGCGAGTCCCGCCCTCCTCCTACGAGACCCACGAGCCGTACATTCTCCGCGAGACCAAGGGGGAAAAACGTCAGCTTACCTCCGATCCCCCCGCCCTTTTCGCCACGACCAGCGGCACCACCGGGACTCCGAAATTCATCCCGATCACCGCGACCTCCCGGCGCGACAAGTCCATGGCCATGCGACTTTGGATGTACCACGCCGCGACCACCCATCCGAAGATGTTCGATGGCCAGATCCTCGCGGTGGTGTCCCCCGAGATCGAAGGCCACACAGAGAGCGGGATCCCCTACGGCGCGGAATCCGGCCACGCCTATCGCAACATGCCCACGATCATGCGGAGCGTGTACGCGATTCCCTATGAGGTCTTCGCGCTCAAGGATTATGAGGCCAAGTATTACACGATCCTGCGCATCGCCGCCGAGCGCAACATCACCTCGATCGGAACCTGCAATCCCAGCACCATCCTGCTCCTCACAAGAAAACTCCAGGAATACCAGGAGCGGATCATCCGCGATATCCATGCCGGGACCCTGGAGGCGGGCCTGAATATTCCCCCCGAAACCCGATCCCAGATCGAGGCGCTGTTCTCGCCCAAGCCGGAGCGCGCGCGGGAACTGGAGCGGCTCGCGGAGAAGACCGACCGGCTTCTTCCCAAGGATGTCTGGCCGAACCTTGCCCTGATCGGGTGCTGGAAGGGGGGGAGTGTCGGCCTTTATTTGAAGGAGTTTTCCGGGCTGTTCGATCCGTCGGTCCCGATCCGGGATTGGGGATACCTCGCGAGCGAGGTTCGAGGCTCCATCCCGCTCTGGGATCAGGGCTTTGGCGGGGTGCTCTCGCTTGAAACCAACTTCTTCGAGTTTGTCCATGAGTCCGACTCGGATTCCCCGAATCCCACCTTCCTGACCGCCGATCAGCTCGAGGAGGGCAAGCGGTATTTCATCTATCCCACGACCACCGGGGGCCTCTATCGCTATGAGATGAACGATTTGATCCGAGTTTCCGGATTCCATGAGAAGACGCCGATCATTGAGTTCATCCAGAAGGGCAAGGGGGTGAGCTCGCTGACCGGGGAGAAGCTCTATGAATCCCAGGTCTGCACGGCGGTCGGAAAGGCGCGTGAAATCCTGCCCGGAGGTTATGAGTTCATTGTCGCGACTCCCGAATGGGGAGACCCGCCTCGCTATATCTTCCTGGTCGAGGAGGATGTGGATCGTTTTCCGGACGCGAGGTGGCAAGATTGGATTGCGCGAATCGATCGCGGGCTTCAGGAGGAGAATGAGGAATATCAGACCAAGCGCAAGTCCATGCGTCTGGCGGCGCCGGTGGTGAAGGTGGTTGAAAAGGGGGAATACTACCGCTACCGCGCGGGGCGCGTGGCGCAAGGCGCGCCGGATGGACAGTTCAAAATGCTGAAGCTCAACCCGGACCTGGAGTTTCAAAAAAAGTTCCGCATCGAACGGGTCGTGGAGGGACTCGCGCCGAGCGCTTCTTGATAGTGCTCCGCGCCCCGGCGGTGGCGGGTCCCAACCTGCTCAAATCACTTCGAGTCCCCAACCTCAGGCCGGTTCTTTGTACACGGCGGCGGCGACCATCAGGAAACCGCCGATCACCAGGGCGCTCAGGAAGGCGATGCCTCCGAGCTCGCCCAGGTTGACCCCTCCGCCCACGGAGGTTTCAAACCAGCGGTAGCTGTAGGCGAAGAGACCGACTCCGGTCAGCACTCCGACCGTGCCAATCACCAGCCCGAGAAGATGGTGGGGTTCGTGCCAGCGTTTGAAGAATCCCATGATGTCACTCCTTCCCACGTTCACCCGATTAAACGGACAACGGTTCAAGAGGTAACCCTTAACGCCGGTATTATACAACAGTGGAACGGGGGAGAAGACAGTCAGCGCGGCAGCCTTCCCAACCGGATGGGAATATGGCAGGATGGGCTTGATTTCTCGGGGGAGAAATTACACGTATTGCGCAATTATCGGCGTCCGACCGTGGGCGGAGGGGATTTCGTCCAACTGCGGCCATCGAGGGGATGAGAGCCTACACCGAAGTCACCCATGATTTTCTCGCCGCGCAGCGAATGCTGGTCATCGCGCCGCACGCCGATGATGAAGCCTTCGGCTGCGCCGGAACCATCGCGCGGATCAAATCGCTTGGGGGTGAAGTCTATGTGGTCGTGGTGTCCGTGGGGGATCTCAATCATTATGATGGTCGGGAGGGGCTGGTCACTGCCTCCACTCGCGCCGCCGAGCTGGAGGCCGCGATGCGCTTTCTCGCGGTGGATGATTACGACATCCTGTATCGCTCCAGCGAGGTGCATGAGCGCATCGACACGCTGCCTCGGCGCGAGCTGATCGAGAAATTCGAACGGGATGGCCGTCTCGCGATGGACAAGGTCAAGCCCACCCTCGTGGCCATCCCCGCGATTTCGTACAATCAAGACCATGAGGCGGTGTTCCGGGCGGCGTTGACCGCGTGCCGACCCGGGGTTCCGTCCTGGAAACACTTTCAACCGATTGTGCTGAGTTATGACAACACCGCCCTGTTCTGGTCGTTGGAGCGCGAGAAGTTCCACCCCAACCTCTATGTGGACATCTCCGAGTTCCTCGACACCAAGATCGAGGCCCTGCGAATGCATCGCTCGCAGATGCGCCCCTCGATTCATCATTCCAGTCCGGAGAATGTCCGCAATCTGGCGTTGACCCGCGGACGTGAGATTTCGACCGAAGCCGCCGAGGGCTACATGGTTCTGCGCATGGTGCTGTGAGGATGAAGAAGGTTTGGCTGGTCCTCAATCTGCTTCTCATGACGGCGCTGATTGCCGCGGGGGCCGCGGTGGTCCTGCTCCTGCGCGGAGCGGAGCTGCCTTCCCTTCCCACCGGAAGCCAATCCGAGGCGCTGGCCGCGCCGCAACGCGGACCCGTGGATCTGCCCGACGCAGTTCGCTTCCGGATCAAGACCAACGCCGTGGTCGCGGGCGAGGCGACACTCGTGAAAGGAGGTGAGAAGTTTCTCTTCACGCTGCGCCCGACCCTCGACCTTCCCGGCAACGCCCCGACAAGCGTGCGGGCCTATGTGGACACCCATCCCGACCTTGAGGAGAAGGTCGAGATGGCGTGGAAGTCGGATGGAGGGGGAACGCTCCAGCATGTCGGCGAGGGGCGTTATGAGTTTACACCGCCGGAATTCGGAGGGGATGTACGGCTCGCCTTCCGAGGAACGCTCAAGGTCGGAGGGGGCGCCGGAGCGAATTTGAGCGGAGAAACCGCGATTCGGCTGGTTTGCCCCGTGCCTTGGGAGAAACTCCCCGCTGAGGTCAGCAAGCGGATCGGAAACTATCCGCATGTTAAGGACAGTTTCCAAACCCCGGCCTCGTTCTACAAGCGCCCCTCGCATCTCTATCACATCACCCCGGAGAACGAGGGCTGGAGGATCTCCCCGCATTTCCGCTTGGGGGACTTCGACCTCCATTTCGACTACACCACGCCCGAATCCCCGGCGATCAATCAATTCCCCCAATACATCGCGCTCTACCCCGAACTGGTCGCCAAGCTCGAACAGATCATCGACGGTCTCGCGGAGAAAGGGATCGAGGTGGAAACATTGGGGCTTCTCGCTGGGTTCCGCAGCCCGGCATATAACGAATGGAAGAAGAAACAAGGCGGGGTCGGCGGCAAATACACTAAGGGATACTCCACCCACATGTACGGCGCGGCGGCGGATTTCTTCGTGGATCGCGATGGCGATGGGGTCATGGACGACATGAACGGCGATGGGGTCTCGGACCAGAAGGACGCGATGTGGATCCGCGACCGGATTGTGGACGCTGTGGATTGCCAAGCCAAGGATGAAAAGAACGGCCTCGCCGGAGCTTGCGGGACCTACGGCGAACATGATGTGCCCGACCGGCTTCCCCAAACCCCGAATCTCCATGTGGATGTTCGCGGCTATCATCAGGCGCGCTGGTTCATCAACTCCAAGGATGTGATGGTGACCGACGGCGCCCATTGGGAAAAGCACCCCTGTCCGGGCGAGGAGCCGAAGAAGCCCGCGGCCGCGCAGGTTGCGCCGGTCAAGACAGGGCAGGAAAGCTCCGAGTGAGTTCCCTCCCCCATATTGTCCATCTCATCACTCATCTCGGACGCGGCGGGGCCGCGCGGAATGCCCTGCTGAGCGGCTTGGGGCTTGTTCGTCGCGGGTTTCGGGTGAGCCTTCTGTCCGGGCCATCGGAGTCACCCGAGCGTGAGCTGATCGAGCAGGCCCGTTCGGCGGGGGTCGCCCTTCAAACACTCCCCCACCTCCAACGGGAAATTCACCCGCTTGCCGACCTAGCGGCCGCGCGGGAGATTCGAGAGGCCCTCAGCCGGGCGCGTCCGGACTTGTTGCACACCCACCAATCCAAGGCCGGTCTGTTGGGTCGGTGGATTGGGAAGAAGCTGTTCCAGCTTCCGGTGGTTCACACCCCTCACGGGCATGTGTTCGAGGGATATTTCTCGGATTGGAGAAC
>JAJVIK010000015.1 GCA_022072055.1 bacterium
GGGAGGGTTCGGGCACATTCCAGCTCGGCCCTCCCGATGACCCCGCGCTGTCGGCGCCGGCTGGACGGAGCGATTCGGACTGATACACGGGACTCTGCGCGGCGGGGGCTGAAGGGGCGGGGGTCTCATTGGGCATCGGCGAGGTGGCCGGATCCGCGGAGGCGACATCCGCCGAATCCGCTCCGCCCCCAAGACCGAAGCGGTCGCGCACATTGTCAAATGTCGCGCAACCCACAAGGAAGACTCCCAGACACGCGACCACCGAAAAGCGCGCCAAAGTCATCATCGGAAAGCCTCCCACTCCAGGAGCATCACCACGGAAAGCAGGGACGTCACCCCGTTTCCCGGAATTCAATTATCGACCAATCCCGAGGGAGATGGAATAGCCCCTCCACGAGATGAACGGGTAGGAGAGGCAAAAGTCTCAGAAATCAGTGATCGGCGGTGGGGTTTGACCGCAAAACGGCTCGAAACCGTAGGCCGGGCCAAGGCACTGGATCCCGAAACGACTCCAATTGCTCGGCTTGGATATGACTCCACTCTCGGAGATCCCCATGATCCGCCAGGAGTGCAAGCCGAAGTAGGAGAGGGTCGGGAGGAGCGCGGAGCCGGGCAGGTCCACTCCGGGTCTCACCTTGGCGATCGCTTGAGCGTGGTCGTAATAATCCGAACCATCCTTACTGAACGAAAGCGAAAAGGTCTCGTGCGCGCTGGTGTCGGCCCAGTGTCCCGGGGCGAGCGGCCAGACCCGCCATTCGTAGTTCCCGCCGCCACCCAAGTTATCCACAATCTGCTGGCCGGTCAGACTGAAGGTGAATTCCTCCGCCGCGGGTTCCCCGGCATCCATGAAAAACTCCGCCACTCGCCCGTTGCTTAGATTAAACAGCACACAGGAGTAGGTGTGCGCGTCCGGAACCGTCTTCCAGGTCAGGTTCAGAACCGGATTCACCCCCGGCAAGGAGACCATCGTCCCACCGATCGGGGAAACCAGATCGGGGGCGATCAACTTGTCGGCGTAAAGGGCGAACATCCGGTTCTGCGCGTCCATCCACTCCAGCAAATACCGGGTGTAACCGTGGGTCTCCGCCCAACTGACCGAAAGGCCCCGCTGAGGGGGTGGAATCGTGGGCGGGGTGACTCCAGGGGTTTCGATCAGGTTGAGCGGCTGAACAGGACCGCCGTTGTCCAAAAACGCGCGCCGGTTTCCCGTCCCCGATTGGACAAAGAGCAGAAGGTCTTTGATGTCCACCTTGCCGTTCAGGTCGAAGTCCACCTCCTGGTTGTACTCGGGGGAACCGTTCCGCTCTCGCCGCCAACTGTCCTGAAACGCCCCGCCGTCCCCGGCGTCCACCTTGCCATTCCGGTTGACATCCGGGTTCCAGGCCCCAAGCCCGGTCACCTTGGTCTTGTCCCCGGTAAGGGTGAACTCGCTCCACTCGGGAACTGTCACCGGTCCGTTGAAATACAGACGGAAAAAGGAGTCGCGGATGACATAGTAAGTCCTCACCCGCCAGCGGAAATCGGGACCGAAGTTCGGGGCGAGCGGGACCTTGACTCGCACCGTAGGCTGAGACTCCTCGCTCCGCTTATGGTAGATGTCCAGTCCGACAATCGGCCCGCCGCCTACGTTCTGAATCTCCAGACGGTCGAAGACCGCGTAAGGCCCGATTCGAGTGACCCGACTGTACTCGAACTCGACCTCCCCCGCGTTCACCTGCAGATCCTCTATGGGACTCATGGGGACCGGCAGGTCCGGCTGGTATTCATCGATCTCGATAAAGAAGGTTCGGGTTTCCGACCAGTAGCCACGGGTGCCGTCCTGCGCGATGGCGCGGACTCGCCAATTATATTCGCCTTGAAGCAATGACTGAGTGGTCAGCTCAAGGACATTGACGATGAACCGTTTCACCACCGGAGTGGCGGGTGGGGTGGCCGGTTGAGTCAGCTCCAGCTCATAGACCAATGGGTCGGAGAACTCGTGGTCGACCGCCTCCCAGGTGAAATGCAGCGGCACGCCGATCACCTCCGGTCCGTAGAAGGTCCCGGTGGGAGGTTCGAGCAGGTTCGGCGGCGGCAGCGGAATGGAAACCGGAATGTCCGCACGGGTCTGGAAGACTCCCAGGAACACCGGCATGTCGATCCCATTGACTCGATTGTCGGGTTTGGCCGGCCCAAGGTCGGCTAGCGGATCGAACAAGAAGCTGGATTTGTTCGTTCCCCAGAAGCGAGAGTAGGCGTAGAAATCCCGGATATCGATCACGCCGTCGTCATTGTAGTCGATGTCGATGAATGGCCGGTCGCACACCGAGCGGATCTCGAAACGGCGCTGCTGGGAAAACGCCCCGCGCGCGCCATCGATGCGCGCCTGGACCCGGAAGTTATAGTTGTCGCTCGGAAAGGTGAAGAAGAACAGCGCCGAAACATACCCATCCCCGACCACGTCATCCACGATGATGTTGAGTTTTTCTTCGTCCAGCTGCCCCTGGAAGGTGGTCAGAAAAAGCGTGCTGAGGGTGATCTCCAGGGCGTACGAGGTGGCTCCCTCGACCTCGGTCCAGATCAAGGGAAAGGCGGAGGTCGAGTCCATGCACTGGCGCGAGAAAGGAAAGACCGGCATAGGTGTCCCGATGTCCCCCTTGGGAACCGTCCCCGCCTCGGCGCTTGAACCGAGGAGCGCCTCCCCCATCCATTTTATCCATCCGGATTTCTGCTTGGATGGGGCCTTGCCGGACTTGGAGAAATTCAGGACCAGGGAAAAGGGGCGCTGGCCGCTCTGCGATTGGATGAACCCGGGGGCGTCCGCCAGGATCTCCCAGGTGTAGTTCCCGCTCCCGCCCAAGAGGGAAAGGAACTGGCTCCCGGTCACCGATTGCTCGGTGTTGGTCGTGGGGAAGAAGAACTCCGATTGGCTGGTGGTTTCGTTGCGCAGGACCAGTGTGTATTCGGCGGCGTTTGGAACCGGATCCCAAGAAAAGTTGATGAAATCGGCGGGGGTGTTCAGGGCCAGCATCGCCTGGGGTTCGGGCTGATTGAGCTGCGCGGGCGCGAGCGGCTGGGGGGTGGGTGTCGGACGAGGCGGCGGGAACCGCAGCGGGGCGTTGTGGAACTGGATCAGGAACGCGATCAGGTCCGCTTGCTCGATGATCCGGTCGGCGGAAACAATGTCGGCGCGCGGGTTCGGGGCATTCTCGCGCATGTAATGCCAATTCCGCGCCAGGGTGAACAGGTCAAACTCGTCGATCTTGAGGTCGGGCGTGTCCGGATAGATGTCGGAGGCGAGCGCCCCGACCACGTTGAAAGTCTCGGAGGCCTCCTCGCCGCGCGAGCCATCCGCCTTGATCGGACGGACCTCATAGCGGTACTCACCGAGCAGGGTGATGTTGCTGACCACCGCCTGTGGGCTGACCACATCCAGACGGTAATGCAGCGAGTTGACATTGTCGCCGTTTTCGTTCTTCGAGCGGACCAGTTGGACCTCATACCCCACCGCGTTCCCGACCGGATTCCAGCGCATGATCAGGGTCTCGAGGTTGATCACCGAGGGGGTGTACTGGACCCCCGAGATGGGCGAGAGACCGTTCGGGGCGGGGAGCGGATTAGAGCCGATCCCGGGTTTCGGGGGCACCAGGGTGGTGCCGCCGATCAGGCCGAAGGTGAAGACATCGCTGGGCATGCTGGCGGTTTCGCCCTGGTAGGCGACCACTTGCCAACTGTACTGGGTCGGGTCGGCTTCGGTCCCCGCCTCCAGCGGGTTGTCCACCGAATCATAGAGGGCGTGGGAGATCGTGGCGGTCACCGTCCCGACCGGGTTTCCCATGGAAAGACGGGTCACCATCAATTCGTAATGGGTGGCGCCGGGGACATCGGTCCAGTCGAAATCAAAGCCGGAGAGCGGAGCGGCGGGCACCACCACCTGCTGGCTGGTTCGCGGCTGAAGAAGGCTCGGCTTCTGGTTCTGGAATTGGCCCCAGGAGACACCCTGGAAACACAGGGCAAGTGCGGCCAGAAAACAGGCCCCGCGGAAAGCGCGCATGTGCAACGACCTCAAATCCGGACAGACTGATAGATGGCGCGGGTGCTCAGCTCAGGCGATGTCCCCTAACTCCAATCCCATCCGACAAGCACTATAGCCGTAGTGAAACCAAGTGACAAGGGAATTTTCGGCTGTCCCCGACCGGACCCGGCCAGCGAGGCCGAAGCCTCAACTCCGTGCCGCGCGATGCCACCGAGCCGCGACCAACCGTGCCGCGACCGTCCGAGCCGCGACCGTAAGGGAGCGGTCCTTTGCCTCCACCCGCTTGCTCACGCGCGCGGTACGGACAACTTCTCCCTCTCCCGCTCGCGGGAGAGGGCCGGGGTGAGGGTCCTCTCGCTACGGCCCGCTCACCTTCCGCCAATCCAAAATCAGCAGCAGCAAATCCTCCGTGTCCACCTTGCCGCTCTGGTTGATGTCCGAGGCGGGGTTCATGGTGGGAGTGGGGAGTAGGGTTTCGGTGGGGGTTGGCGTCGGAACCGGCGGTTGAAACTCATACGCCCCCATGTCGTACTCATCCCCGGTTCCATCGCGCCCGAGTCCAGCCACATCCGCCGGACGCGGGTTGCCGTCGAGGTCATCGCTGGGACCGGAGGTTCCCGCCGTGTCGATGCAGGGGGAGCCGGGTTGAAGGTGGAAGTTTCCGATGGTAGCGTCAATGAAGAGCGGGTCGTCACTGATGTTGCCGATGCCGGTGTAGCCGCCCTGGATTGCTGAGTGTGCAATTTCTGGCTGACTCAAGGAAATCGAAAGAAGGCTGCTCGAACCCCACAGAATACAGTTATCGAAAACCGGTGCAGATCGATCAATAACAACCTCGGCGGCATCTCCCACAATGGTGCAGTTGGTGAAAATCGCAGACTCATTTTCAGTTACCCAGATTTGATCCTCAATATCGGCCTCATTTCCAAAGATAACGCAATTCGTTAGCACGCACTCCTTATTGCCGATGTATATGCCTCCTGTTCCAGACGCATCACCAAACTCAGCGACATTGTTACTGATTGTACAATTCGTAATAACCGCTGGCGAGTCTGACAGTACCACCCCTCCTCCATTCGTCGCATGATTCCCACTGATGTCGCAGTTCACCAGCGTTATATTCGAATCCTCGACTTTGAGTCCACCCCCGCTGCGATCGGTTCGGTTATTATTGATCACACAGTTTACAAATTCGACTGTAGCGTTGCGGATCAAACCACCACCTCCATCGGTAACTGAGTCGTTGTTCGCAATTGTACAATTGAAGAGGCGTGCCCTTCCAGATAGGATTGAGAAACCCTTTAAGGGACCCTTCTCGAACCGCAACCCATCGATTTCAGCTTCTCCCATGACCACAAGTACGGGAAGATCTATCCCAGACCCGTCAACCAACACAGGATGCTTACTCGCATCGCGGTGGTCTCTTTCATCATCAGTTTCATTTCCAGAAAAGCCACCCAATAGCACCTCCCTCGTCTCTTCAACCCAGATGTATTCTTTGTATATTCCCTCCTTAATCCAGATTTCGTCGGTGCCACTCGATACCGCCACCGCATCCGATACTTGCTGGAAAGCACTACCCCAGGTCGATCCGTCACTCCCATTCCCGTCTGGTGACACCCGAATAATTCTACAATCCGCTACGCCACAAGGACGGAAGAATAACAGTAACCATATAAGGTATAAGAACAAAGAACTGGGCTTGGTTCGAGGCTTCATGTCGTACGCTCCTGAGGACCTATGGACCGACTTGTCCCTTGACCGTCATATTGTCAATCGTGATCGTGTCTTCGGAAGAATCCAGCTGAGCTCGAATCCAGATTCCGAAATACTTGGGGGTCTCCGGCGGGTCACCTTCCTTCTGGATGTCTGTATCATCCTGCATCGAAAAGTCGAGGCGTACGCGCTGTCCCCATGCGTATCCTTGACTCTTGAGGACTGATCGAGGAATGACCTTGGCGACTCTCCATCGGTCAATGCCATCGGAATGTCCGAGCCCGTCATCGAATCGCGGTGTGCGATCTGCCTTGTACAACCCGAAGTCTGTCTCGTTGTGGTAATTGTCCGTGAAGAAGACCGCCACGAGCTCCTCGATCAACCAGCAATCAACACAACTCTTGGCATCAATAAGGTTCTGGCAGTTTCCCCACGGCAGGTATGAGGCTGCTTTGTAGCCAGCCAACGACTCCCGGCCTGCTTTGTAATCCACACCCTGCGGTCGGTATCCGTGCGGCTCTGAACCCCCAAGGTCCGCCTCTAGGTCGAATTCCACGACCAAGTTCTTGTAATTCCCCGTATCGATCTTTCTCCACAGCTCCCCGCCCTCGAAGTTGTGGATGTCGCAGAACGGATTGCACTCGTGGTTATCGTGGACACACGTGTCGGGATCGGGAGGCACTGGGGTCGGGGTCGTCGAGGCGTCATTCGCTGGGAGTGGAGTCGGAGTCGGATTGCACGGAATCTGGTCGCTGGCCACGTTGTCACAGCAAGCATCATTGGCGCAGCACTTGACATACGAGCAAGCTCCCACCGCGCCGGTCCCGGTGATGACCACCTTACCTGAGGAATGCGTGATCAAATTCCCAGGATCGTTGGTCACATCGACGGACTTGAAGGAGAAGCGCTTCCACGGGGCCGGACTTCCGGAAAACGGATCCGAACTAAAATCCCAACTCTCAATCAGCGTGTAATCATCCGCCTCGTTCACGTCCGGCGTCTGGGCGTCATCCGTTCCGACCAGTATCGGAATGAACACATAGGCGCTCTCCACCAGGCCACTCTGACCCAGGCCGGAGAACTGCTCTCCCAGCTTGCCTTCCTCGTAGAGCACCGAGAGACGATGGTAGCGGCTCTCAGAGGCCAAGGTGGCCTTGTCCCCATCCTGAGCCGGAAGGCTGTCGAGGGTGAACACCACCTCGTTTCCGTTCACCGAGTAACTCGATTCCATCTCGATTCCGTCAAGTAACAAGTTCCTCCCTCCCGACACCTCGGACCGCTTCCCATTTGGAAGCAGCGCTCGTTTTCGGAGGGGCGCGGTCCCGCGCGCCCGGACACGATGGAACGTGTCCCTCCAGGCGCCAAACGACGTGCGGTCTTCATGGATTCCCGTTTCCAAGGGAATGACGCTTTCCGTTTTCCATATCCTTCCGGTCCTTCCGACCCCTCCGTGGTTCAGAAGTTCATGGCGTGGCCCCTCGGGCCCAGTCGGCGATCAACAGCAGCAGGTCCTCCGTGTCCACCTTGCCGCTCTGATTGATGTCCGAGGCGGGGTTCATGGTGGGAGTGGGCAGCAAAGTCTCCGTGGGGGTTGGTGTCGGAACCGGCGGTTGAAACTCATACGCCCCCATGTCGTACTCATCCCCGGTTCCTTCACGCCCCAGACCGAACACATCCGCCGGGCGCGGGTTGCCGTCGAGGTCATCGCTCGGACCGGAGGTTCCCGCCGTGTCGATGCAGGGGGAGCCGGGTTGAAGGTGGAAGTTTCCGATGGTAGCGTCAATAAAGAGGGGGTCATCGCTGATGTTGCCCTCGCCGGGGTAGCCGCCTTGGATACAGGAGGAGGTGATCAGCGCCTGCCCCAAGGAGATCGACAGCAGGTTGCTTGATCCCCAAAGGATGCAGTTCTCAAAGATTGGCGTACATCGATCAATGAGCAATTCAGCCGGGCCGCCAACGATCGTGCAGTTTGTCAATGCGGCGTATTCGCATTGGTTTATATTCATTTGTGCCTCAGTGTCCGCTTTGTTGTCGGAAATAAGGCAGTTCACGAATATGCAATTCTTGGTCCCAACGGCAATACCGCCGACCGCCGAGGAATCCCCGTATTCTGCCACATTGTTGCTGATCGTGCAGTTGGTGATATATCCAAATGACCGAGCTAACACAATTCCACCACCGTTGGTCGCATGATTGTGACTGATATCACATCCTCTTAGAGTCACATTGGAATCCTCAATGTATAGACCGCCGCCGCTGGTAATCGACCGGTTGCCTCGGATCACGCAATTCACGAACTCCGCGCTCCCGTCTCGCACTAGCATCCCGCCCACGTATCGGTTCTCGTTCTCTTTGATTATGCAATTCCTGAAGGTCGCACTCGCACCAATAATGGCGCCCCCATTGGCCTTCCGACCCGTCGTGAACGTGATTCCGTCAATCACCGCATCACGAAGGCAGTATATCGCCGAATATGTAAGACCCTGTGGATTCATCTGGTGCTCCGAATTGACTACGGTTGGGTTAAGCGTCCAGTTCCTGAGATGCCTTTCTTGATCTGTTTCCGTACCCACAAACCCACCAAGAATTGTGATTGTATTAGTCACAACCTCAACATGGTCACCGTAAACTGCACCTTTGACCCACAGTTCATCGTCGTAATCCGCAACGGCAAGTGCATCGGAGATTCTCTTGAAGGCGGTAGACCAAGTCACTCCGTCACTTCCGTTTCCATCCGGCGATACGCGTAGAATCCGAGAGTCCGCTGGCAAACATGCAATGGCAATGCTCGTGAAAAGAACCACACGCCTCAGTGCAGAACCACAAACTCCGAGGATAAGCCGTTGGCCGTCAACGATCGTGTCACAAATCATGGCTATTGCCCCTTGACTGTAAGGTTATCAATGGTAATCACATCCGTGTCGGAATCAACCTGAGCGCGAATCCAGATCCCAAAGCTGGAGTTGTCATCTGTATCGTCCTGCATCGAGAAATCCAACCGAACACGCCGACCTAAATCATAGCCCTGGCTCTGAAGGACGGATCGAGGGATAATCTTTGCCACCTTACATCGGTCGATTCCGTCAGCTTGGAGGGGATTGCCAGATGAGAATCGTGGCTGCCGACCGTCGTACAATTCTTGTCCATAGTCCGTCGTGAAGAAGACGGCCACGAGCTCCTCGATCAGCCAACAGTCCACGCAGCTTTGGAACCCAGTAAGGACGTTTTGACAGTTGCTCCATGGCAAGTATGACACATAGTCCTGGCGATATTCGGGGTCGCGGATTTCATACCCCCAGGTCGATCCGCGCGGTCTGTAACCGTGGGGAATCTCGCTCAGCCCCTCGGCCTTCAGGTCAAACTCCACCACCACGTTCTTGAATCCAGTGGTATCGATCTTCCTCCACAGCTCCCCGCCCTCGAAGTTGTGGATGTCGCAGAACGGATTGCACTCGTGGTTATCGTGGACACACGTGTCGGGATCGGGAGGCACTGGGGTCGGGCTTGGAGCGGCCATTAGACAGCCTCCTCGGCCTGGGGTGTCGGAGTGGCGGATTCGATGGAGAAGTATAGCAAATATCGGGGAGGTGGACAGGTAGTTTCTGATGCGCGCGGCTCGGACTGGCAGGCAGGATTCCTGTTCCACGGTCCCCACGGCTTACGCCACTATCCATCGCGCGCCCGTCAAGCTTAAAGTCTCCCGATGCCCAAAGTTCTTCACCTCTATAAGGATGTCTTTCCCCCGATCTATGGCGGCATCGAGGTGGTCCTCGGAAAGCTCGCCGCGCACCAGGTCCGGCGCGGTTGGGAGGTTGCGGTCGCGGTCTCGGGTCCGGTCGATCCAGAGTGGGGTAGGGAAAGCGGGGTTGAACTCCTCCCTGTTGGGGAGTGGGGCCGGATTCTGTCTAACCCGCTTGCTCCGGGGTTTCTCAAGGTCCTTCGCGAGACCCGCTATGATGTCCTGCACCTCCACCTGCCCTGTCCAACCGCGGTGATCGCGGCGCTGTATGCCGCGAAAAGAGGGACCCCCTGGTTCGTGTCGCACCAGAGCGACATTGTCCGCCAACGACTCACCGGCGCGCTCTACTCCCCCTTCGAGTCGAAGTTCTTCTCGCGGGTCACGGAGATCTTTGTCTCCTCCCCGAACCTACTTGAAAGTTCCAGGGCGCTCTCCCATTTCAAAGGCAAGTGCAAGGTGGTTCCGCTGGGGATCTCACCGGAAGAGCCATCCGAGGCGGACCGCGGTGAGGCCGCCCGAATCCGCGCCGAGCATGACGGCAAGCCGATCATCCTGTTTGTGGGCAGGTTCCGCTGGTACAAGGGGCTGCATGTTCTGATCGAAGCCATGAACCAGGTGGATGGGGTCTTGCTTGTGGTCGGGTCCGGCACGGAACGGCAGGAACGGCTCGTACGCGCGCAAGCGGCCGCGATTCGCCATCCCCAGCGAATCCGTTTCCTCGGAACAGTCAGGGACCTCACCCCGCTGCTTGCGGCCACGGATGTCTTTTGTCTCCCATCCACCCATCGAGCCGAGGCGTTTGGGTATGTGCTGCTGGAGGCCTTCCGAGCGGGGGTTCCGGCGGTCACCACGGAGCTCGGCACGGGCACCTCGTTTGTGAACCAGGATGGGGTCACCGGCTTTGTGGTCCCCCCCAAGGATCCCGACAAGCTCGCAGGGGCGATCTGCCGGATGCTCGCCGACCCGAGTTTCCGGGCGCGATTCGGCGCGAACGCCCGAAGGAGAGTGGTGAACGAGTTTGGGATCGAGAAGATGGTGGATTCGATCCTGGAAAGCTACGAAATGGCGTTGGGGTAAGCGGCTCCAAGACAGGCAACATGCCTGTCCCATGACAACCTCACCCCTTCGGCAACCTCCATGGCGCCCGGTAGGGATAAGTGATCAAGTGATTCGCCGTGGCGTTGCCTCTGACTCTCTCATTTTTCCCGTCCCATTCGATCGATTCTCCCGAAAGCAGCGCGAGGTTTCCCAGGTGAGCCACCGTGCTCACAAAGTGACCCACCTCCACATCCTCCACCGGCAATTCCCGCGAGCGCATGCAGTCCAGAAAGTTCCTCACATGAATCGCGCGAGAGTCCTCATCGGTGGTGTGCTCCTCGGCCTCCAGCGAGCTGCCCTCCTTCGGCTCCACCTTCCAGCCATTGCCCCAAAGGGTCAGTTTCGCCTCGGTGCCGTAAAACACGACGCCGTGCTCACGGCCCTCCGGACCGAATCCCGAAGCCGTGGCCTGGTGCTCCCAAGAGAGATTGAATTCGGGGAACTGGTAGACCGCGGTTTGCGTGTCGGGGGTCTCGGTGAGGTCATCCCAGACATACTTCCCGCCGACTGAGTCCACTCGGAGCGGTGAAGGGGCTTTCATCGCCCAGAGCGCGAGGTTCAAAAGGTGGACCCCCCAATCGGTCATCAGCCCTCCGGCGTAATCCCAATACCACCGGAAGTTGAAATGGAATCGCCCGGAATTGAAAGGACGCTTTTTCGCGGGACCAAGCCAGAAGTCAAAATCCACCCCCTCCGGGACAGCCCCATCCTCGGTCTTGCCCGGGCTCTTGATCCAGGTGAGGAAGGCGAAGCAGCGCACCTGACGGATCTTGCCGAGCTTGCCCGACTGAACATAAGCCGCCGCCTCGGCCAGAGTGGGCGAGCTGCGCCATTGGGTGCCCATCTGCACGATTCGGTTGTTGTGGCGAGCGGCGTTCAGCATCGCTCGTCCCTCGCCGATGCTTGTGGCCAGAGGCTTTTCGCAGTACACATCCTTCCCGGCCTGACAGGCATAGATTGTCGGCAGAGCGTGCCAGTGGTCCGGGGTCGCCACCATGACCGCGTCGATGTCTTTCCTGTCGATGATGCGCCGAAAATCCTTGACCTCATCGGGGCGTTGGCCGCGGGCGTCCTCAACCATCTTGGCGGCTTCGGCCATGCGGCCGGAGTCCACATCGCAAACCGCCACGCAGTCCACATCCTCGAACTTGAGGAAGGTCATCATGTCCCCCTTCCCCATCCCGCCGGTGCCGATTGCCGCGAAGCGGATCCTGTCGTTGGCCCCCACGGTGGACGTCTTGAGAATCCTGGGCGTGGAGGCCTCGGATCTCTGTCCTTGCGCGCCCAGAGCGGCCGCGCCAAGCATTGAAAGCATGAATTCGCGTCGATGAACACCTTGCACGACCGTTGCCCTCCTAGGTCTGTCGGAATTGGCGGAATCCTACGCGCCTCCGAAACGGATGGAAGACGGCGAAAAACAATTCAACCTCCCGGTTCCGGATGCCGATAATCGCTTCCGACTCATTTCCTTCCACTTAATCGTGATCTGCTTACACCATAAAGTGGGTCCGGACGGACCGGAAAATCAACCCAAAGAGGGTTGTAAACCCCCTTCATCGCCATGTAGAGATCGTGCTAGACTCGCTGACAAATCAGCGGAACTTGACACCAACGGTGCTGTAATTTTTTGACCGAGGAGAGGTAAAACCCATGAGAAAAGCGTGTCTGTTCACGGCGGTTCTTTGCGCGTTTCTTGGGGGGGCGTCCGCGCAGTCGCCCCAACTTCTGAACAACTTCGATTCCGGAACAGAAGGGTGGTTCCAAAACTTCGGCACAATCAACATCGTCTCGGCGTCGGGCGGGTTGCTCACCTGGGTGAGTCCGGGCGGCACAAGCGGCGCCATCTCCGACAGCTTCAACAACACGAACGCGCTTTTCCAGCCGAATGCGGGAGGAGTGGACCTGACCGGCATGTCCAGCCTGAATTTCCACTTGGGCTACACCGGGTCCGATCCCACGATTGATGTGCAGTTCTTTGTCCAGGCCAGCCCAAGCAGCACCTATGTGGCCTTGGGTCCCGACCAGACCGTAAGCGCGGGAGCCAAGAACCTGATTTTCAGCGCCCCGCTCTCCGGGCTCACCCCGGAGCAGATCGCCTATATCCGCACCTGGGGGATCAACATCCGCTCACATTCCGCCGACGCCAATTTCAGCCTCGGCTTTGTATCGTCCTCCGGGACTCCTCTTTTTTCCCGCCAGTTTGCAACCTTTGAACCGGGGACCCCGGATGGTGAGTTCAACAGCGCCATTGTGAATTTTGATGGAGCGGGGGTCCAAGGGAACTCCGGCCAGAACAATTCGGGCCTTTCGGTTGTGGGCGGCAGCCTGCAGTGGTTGGACCTCGGCGGCGGCCCGGGAGGGGCAATTTCGATCTTCAACGGATTCAACACCGGCTTTAACGGGCGCCCCACCGACCTCAGCAATTACGACTACATCCACTGGGCGATTTCCGGCGACGAGGGCGTGGTCAAGACCATCAGCCCGGTGAATCTCCAGTTCTTCCTTCAAACCACCAACGGCTTCACCTACTCCGTTTTGGGACCCGACCAGTCCTTCACCCCGGATGGGACGCTCTATTCCTTTTACGCCCCGCTGGGGAATGTGGGAAACACGGATTTCGTGCAGACCATCGGGATGAATGTGGCCGGGCACCCGCAGGACATCACCTTCAGCGTGGACTTTATCGAAGCTGGCCAAGCGCTCCCGTACTCGTTTAACCTCCCCCCTTCCTCCTCGGGAACCGTTTCGAGGCTCCAACTCAATGGGTCAAACCTCGAGCTCATCCAAGAGCCCACGGGGACCCCACTTTTCAGCATTCCGGCGGCCCTTGTGAACCCGATCACCATCACCGGAGTTGCGGATCAGGATGACATGCTGATCATCGATTACAGCAACGCCGCGTTCGGTAATATCAGCGTGAATTTCCTCGGTGGCGATGGCGGCAACGACAGCCTCGAGTTCATCGGCGCGGGCTACCCGGCGGCCGAATACCATGTCAGCGACGGCATGAGCGGCAGCGGCGGCATATTGCTGAACGGTGGCACCATCGTTTTCACCGGGCTTGAACCGGTGACCATGAGCGGCATCGGCGTAATCGACTTCGAGACCCCCGCCAACGAGGACGACATCCTGGTGGATAGCCCCGGCGCCGGCCAGAACCGGGTGTCCGGAACCTCCAACGGCGGCGTTCCTTTTGAGGCGTTGACATTCTACGACGTGACCACCTTCATCCTCGACACGGGTTTCAATGATGTCACCGCGCCGAATGATGTGGTGGTGATTGATCCGGCCGGTCTGGTCGCCTCCAACCTGGTGGATTTCCAGATCCTCACGGGGGAAGGCGATGACATCGTGAACGGCCAAGGGGCTATCGCGACCTCCGCCACCTTAACCGTGAACGCCGGTCCTGGCGTGGATAGCGTCACCGGCACCTTTGACGCCGACATCATTCTGGGCGGGCCGGGCAACGACACCCTGGTCGGAAGCCGTGGGAACGACCAGATCTTCGGCGAGGAAGACAACGACACCCTGATCTGGAATAACGGCGACAACACCGACCTGATGGAGGGTGGACCCGGCGACGACGTGGTCCTGGTGAACGGCGCCCCGGCGGCCGGGGACCACTTCAAGATGCGTCCCAATGGCATGCGATTCGACTTTGATCGGATCAACCTGATTCCCTTCACCCTCGACATCGGCACTTCGGAGACCTTGGATGTCAACGGCCTTGGCGGCGACGACATCTTTGACGTGACCGCCTCCGCCGATTTGTTCATCGACCTGGATGGCTTCGGCCATGTCACCGGCGACACCCTCAACGTGGACGCCCAAGGTCAGTCCGTCATGGTCTCCAAGGGGGTCTTCCCATTGCCGAACGGGACCATCCAGGTCGACTCCCTCCAGCCCATCGTTTATTCCAACATGGAGGATGTGAACATCCTCAACCAGCTCGCTCCGACCGAGACCGAAACCTCGGTTCCGACACAGACCGAGACCCCACTTCCGCCCACCGCGACGGAAACCCCCGTGCCGCCGACCGCGACTTCCACCGAAACGGAGATTCCCACGAGCACCGAAACCGAGGTCCCCTCGCCCACCCCGACCAACACCTTCGGTCCGGTGGTCCAAGCGGCGACGCTCACCATTTCCTGCTCCTGCACCATCGGAATCTATGGCGGACCGGATCCGTTCCATATCCGGATCGTAGGCGGGACTCTGCCGGAGGCCGATCCGCCTGCGGTTTCCTGCGAGGTCTTCAACTCGCTGGTCGACTGCCAGATCGATTGCTCCGCCGAGACCGGATTCGGTTGCGATGTGGTTCTCGGGAATGTCACCCGCCAGATCATCAACTGCATCAACACCCAGGCGGCGGGAGTGGTCGTCGGAGTGACCGTCGCGGGCGACCCGGGTGTCATCGGGATTCAGAGCACCCAGCCGTTCTACATCGGGCTGTGCTCGCAGGAGCTGAACCTCGACTGCAACAACGAGGTTTGCTACCCGCTCAGCACTCGCCCGCTCTACAACATCTGCGATGGCGATCCGTTCAACCAGAGCGATGACGACCTGACCTGCGGGCTCGGCTTCGAGGTGGAGAACGTGGTCGAGGGAACTCCGACACCCTCGGCGACACCCGCGACTCCGACCGAAACCCCGACCGAACCGCCCTTCATGTGCGTCCAGGCGGCCAACGTGGTCTTCGAGTGCGCCGGAGAGATTTCTCCGAACGCGGAGCCGATCATCCTCAAGATCGCTCAAGGGGTTTCCACCGCGACACAGTGCGCGATCAGCCGCTGCGACGAGACCCCCTTCGTGGAGTGCTTCATCGATCTGGCGGCGCTGGCGGATCCCGATCCCCTCGATCAGACCCCGTTTGATTGCGACGAGGCCCTGAGCTCGATTGTGAGTCAGGTCCTGGCCTGCATCAGCGCGCAGTCGGGAGGTTCCCTGGTGGCCTCGACCGATGGCCAGCCGCTCGGAACCATCTATATCCAAGGCGAATCCTCGTTCCACTGCTGCCTGTGCTCGAACGAGATTCCGGGACTGAACTGCGCCGCGGCGGGCTTCCGCTGGCCGCTCGATAACTGCCCGCTCTACAACCTGGGCGATGGCGTCAGCGGCAACGAGGAAACCGACTTCAGCGGCTTTGTGAACGGCATCGGATTGGTTTGCCTCGATGCCCTTTGCCCGGCCCCGACCTCCACGCCGACTCCGACGGAGACGGTTCCCACGGAGACCCCGACGGTCACCGAGTCGCCGACCATCACCCCGACGCCGGGGTGTGAGAGCGGCCTGTACATGCTGATCTCCACAGGCGAAATCGAGCGCGTGGGCCATCCGTTCTTGATCAATGGCGAGTTCAACTTCCCGATTCCTGACTTCGCCAAGGATCTGGAGCGCGGCCTGTCGAACTCGGGTCCGCCCACGACCGATTTGGTGGTGCTGGATGGCTCCGGCATCGCCCATTTCGTGGAGCATCCCGTGGATGATGTGGCCCCGGATGTGTCCGCGGTGTTCCCGCCGGACATGAACTTCCCAACCGGGCGCGCGGTGGACCTCCAGATGACCACCACCGGCGATGGCTTCTGGGTGCTGACCGACTTCGGCGGCATCTATCGCGCCGGAGACGCTCGCCAGGGAGGTGACCCGGTCCTCGTGCCCGGAACCGACATGATCGGACTGGGCGCGGATATCCCCTTCGGGGCGATGCGCCGTCCCGGCTTCCCGCCGGACGCCACCCTGAGGGCCGTGGCCATGATCGCGCTTGACGCCGCCGCGCCGCTCGATGACCCCGAAGGCTTCATCGTGATGGACAGCCAAGGCGGTCACTATCAGTTCGGCCCGGATGGCGGTCTGGTCGCGCCCGGAACCTTCTCCGGTTCGCCGGTCAATTCGCCCGAGCGATTGCTCGAACCTGACCCGAACCAGGGCGGCTATGTCTGGCCGTTCTTCCCGGGCATCGACATCGCGCGCGACGCCGAGCTCTTCCCGACAGCCAAGAACGGCATCGTGGTCTTCGATGGCTGGGGCGGCATCCACCCGATTCCGGTCAACGACCCGGCCAACCCGGTGTTCTTCACCCGCAACGAAGACCCGATGAATCCGGGAACCCTGATTACCACGGTCGGCATGCCGTACATCGTGGCCGGGTTCGACGATCCGGAGACGCTCGGACAGGATGAGAGCGATCCGGTCCAGTACGGCGCGGACGTGTACTCGATCTTCACCGACTTCGAGTTCTCGGCGGGCTGCGAAATGGGTTTCTACACGCTCGACAAGTTCGGCGGCGTGTTCGTCTTCGGTGAGGCCAGGAACGCGCCGGACAGCATCTTCCCGGCCTGGGCATTGCCCTACATCGCCACCCAGAACGCGGTCGCGATCGAGCTCTTCGGGTTCACCGAAGCGGGGCCTTGATCCGGGACTGAATGACGGAAACAGCCAAGACCAGGGGAGTGGAATCCGCGGGATTCCACTCCCCTCTCTCTTTCTCCCTTGACACGGACGTGGATTGTCTGCTGAATGAATCTTTTCGAGCCGAAATGAAGAAAGCCTACTTTGATCACAACGCCACCACGCCGCTCGATCCGCGCGTGCTGGATGAAATGCTCCCGTATTTCAAGGAGCAGTGGGGTAATCCCTCCAGTGTCCATGAGTGGGGGCAAGAGGCCCGTTACGGGGTGGAAAAGGCCCGCGCTCGGCTCGCCAAGCTGGTCGGGGCATCCGAGGATAACCTTGTCTTCACCAGCGGCGGCACGGAGGCCAACAACACGGTCCTCCTCTCGGTGGCCCGGAAATTCGCCGGACAGGGGTGTCACATGGTCACCAGCTCCATCGAGCACCCGGCCATCTATCGTTGTCTCGCGCGCTTGGAATCCGAGGGTTTGGTCGAGACCACCTATCTGGACCCGGACCCCTCCGGCGCGGTGGACCCGCGCGCCTTCGAGGAGGCCATCGGTCCCAACACCCGCCTCTTCTCCTTGATGTACGCCAACAATGAAACCGGCGCGGTCCAACCGGTCAAAGAGGTGGCGCGGATTGCCGCCAAGCATGGCATCCTGATGCACACCGACACGATCCAGGCGCTCGGCAAGGTCCCCTTCGATCTGGGAGAGATGGGTCTGGATTTCGCCTCCTTCTCCGCGCACAAGCTTTACGGTCCCAAAGGGATCGGCGCGCTTTATTTTCGCGACCGGGAGCGAGTCGTTCCGCTCCTTTCCGGTGGGGGACAGGAGATGAAGCTCCGCTCCGGAACCGAGAATGTCGCCGGGATAGTGGGTTTCGGCGCGGCGGCGGAGCTTTCTCGAATCGAACTGGAGGCCGAGCGCGCGCGCCTGATGGACCTGCGCGCTCGTCTCGAAGCCCGACTCAAGCGCGAGATCGAAGGGTTTTATGTCTGCGCGGCCGAGGCCGAGCGGCTTCCAGGCACCCTGTGCGCCTGCTTCGAGGGGGTCTTCGGCACCTACGTCGTCCTCGACCTGGCCGAGGAGGGTGTCGCTGTCTCCAGCGGATCGGCGTGCAGCGCCAACAAGTCCGAGCCTTCCCATGTCCTCTTGGCGATGGGAATGGAACCGGACCTTGCGCAGGGCGCGGTGCGCTTCTCGCTGGGAAGGCGCACCACCGCGGAGCAAGTGGACCTCGTGGCGGACGCCACCGCGCGCGTGGTGACTAAACAGCGCGCCCATCCGCCCCAGCTCGATGAGGAGCTCGATCTGCTTTCGATCTGCGATTGAGGGGACAAAAAGGATTTACATTCGGTTCGGCTTGAAATACGATGGGTTCCGTTGTCGGGGTTAGCGGTTAAAGCGCCCCAGAAAATCTGTCCCCGGAGAAAGGGAAAGGATTGCGGGTTTGTTTATGAGGCTCGGAAACCGAAACCTCGGTTCCAGGATAACCCGACGCCAGGGCTACTACGGTTAGCTGCCGTGTGGCCAATCCAGGCGCCGGCGCCGACCTCTGTCCAAGCTCCGCATCCAATCCGTTCCCCAATTCCGGCGTCATCACACTAGGAGGTCGGTAAAGGAATGATCACAGCCGCCGCTCCCCTCATGGTCTCGCTCGGAAAGCACTGGATCATCGAGTGCTACGAGTGCAACCCACATGTCATCAACAGTCCCGAACGTTTGGAAGAAATCTTTCTCGAAGCCGCCCAAAAGGCGGGGGCCACCATTGTCGGCTCGCATTTCCACTCGTTTGAACCGCAGGGCGTGAGCGGCGTGGTGGTCATCGCCGAAAGCCACTTCAGTGTCCACTCCTGGCCGGAGCATCGCTATGCCGCCGTGGATGTTTTCACTTGCGGCGAGAGCATCGATGTCGACCGGGCCATGGAGGTCTTCCGTGACCGCCTGGAGACCGAGGAGGTGATCCTCGCGGGCGACCTCAATCGCGGCGTGGTCAGCCACAACGGCCTGGAGCGCGCGAGCGCGGTCTCGATCAACCAGGTCGAGGCTGTCCTTTCCTGGCGCGAGAAGTTCGAGCGCGAGGAGGCCTGGGGCATTCTCACTTCCGTGGATGTCCAGGACTGCGATCCCGACCTGATCCGTGACGCCGACTACATCAAGCGCTTCGCGGTGGACCTCTGCGAGCACATCAACATGAAGCGCTATGGCGACACGGTCGTGGTCCACTTCGGGGAAGATGAGCGCGTGGCGGGCTTCAGTCTGGTGCAACTGATCGAAACTTCGCTGGTTTCGGGGCACTTCGCCAACGCCACCAACGCCGTGTACATTGACATCTTCAGCTGCAAATACTATGACCCGCAGGCCGCGGCGGATTTCACGCGCCGTTATTTCAACGGGCGCAGCCAGACCATGAAGGTGGCCCTCAGAAAGTAACCAATGCCCGAACAGACAACTTGGTTTTATGAAAAGACCCCCTTCGACAGGGGGACCTCCCTCGGTGTGAAGATCGTCCGGAAGATTGTCGAGAAACGCTCGGCCTTCCAGACCATCGAGATGTACGACACCGTGGATCTCGGCCGGATGCTGGTCCTCGACGGCGTGATCCAGCTCACCGAGTTCGATGAGTTCTCGTACCACGAGATGTTTGTCCATGTCCCCATGAACTCGCACCCGAGCCCGAAGAGCGTGCTGGTGGTCGGGGGCGGCGATGGCGGCATGGTCCGCGAGCTCGTGAAGTATCCCGGACTTGAGCGGATCGACATGTGCGAGATCGACGGCGATGTGATCGAACTCTCCAAGGAGCATCTCCCGTTCACCTCCTCGGGACTTTCGGATCCGAGGGTCACGCTCTATGTGGAGGACGGCGCGGTGTTCATCGAGAACCACAAGCGCGAGTACGACCTCATCTTGATCGACTCCTCGGATCCTATCGGCCCGGCGGAGGTGCTCTACAAACGGGCCTTTTACGAGGGGGTCAAGGGGGCGCTCAAGGAGGGCGGCGCGGCGCTGTGCCAGTGCGAGACGATCTTCTTCTTCCTGCCGCTGATCAAGAACTTCATCAGCGCGGTGCGCGACCTGTTCCCGCGCCTGCAGTACATGAACACCCTGGTTCCGACTTATCCGTCGGGGATGATCGGGCAGATGGTCTGTTCGCTGGGTCCGGATTTCAGCTCGCCGGTCCACGTCTTGCCGGAGGATGTCGCCAAGGGGCTTCGATACTACTCCCCGAATGTCCACCGCGCGGCGTTCCACTTGCCCGCCTTCGCGGAGAGGGAGATGGGGTTGTAGCGAGAACGGTCCTTTTGCGCTAACCTCTGGTGAGTAAGAAACTCTGGAACGGAAGAGACTTTGGGTGAAGTGGAGTTTAGAAGAATGTCCTATCTCGGCCACGTCAAGGATGGTGTCATTGTCTTGGAAGGGGATGTTCCTCTCCCGGAGGGAGCGCTGGTTTCCGTTGACCTCGAAAACATGGAGGGGGAACAAGTAAGGGCATCCAAGCGAGCCTCGGTGCGCGACTTGGTCGGCCTTTTTACTCCGGAGGATTTGGATGCAATAGAAGAAGCCATCCGTGATTGCCGCAAGGTCGAGCCGGATGGCTGGTGAGCGTTACCTTCTTGACACCAACGCATTGATTGCGCTCTCTCGTGGCGAGGAATCGCTGCTTCGCCGAATTGAAGCGGCTTCGGAGGTTTCCGTACCCTTCGTGGCGGCGGGGGAGCTCTATTATGGAGCCTTCAACTCAGCCAGGCCGACGGAGAACATCCGAAAGTTAAGAGATCTCCTTTCCGGGTTTTCAATCTTGTTTCCAAGCTCCGCGACGATCGAGACCTACGCGGCAATTCGCTATTGGCTTAAGAAGGCTGGAACTCCCATCCCCGAGGCAGACCTTTGGATTGCCGCGTTGGCAATGCAGTAGGACCATATCGTTGTGACGCGCGACAAGCATTTTGCGGCGGTTGCGCGCTTGATGCTTCAGGGGTGGTAAGCCACTCCCTCTTCACCCCTTCCTCTCCGCCGAGAGCAGCGTGTTCTTCAAAAGCATCGCGATGGTCATCGGGCCCACTCCGCCCGGCACGGGTGTGATCAGGCCCGCGTGCCCCGCCGCCTCCTCAAAGCAGACATCCCCCACCAACTTGGCCTTCTGGCCCTCGCCGCGATCGATCCGGTTGATCCCCACATCGATCACGGTCGCTCCCGGCTTCACCCATGAGCCTCGCACCATCTCCGCCTTGCCCACCGCCGCCACCAGGATGTCGGCGGAATGACACACGACCTGCAACAACTCGGTCCGCGAATGGCAGATGGTGACCGTGGCGTGACGCGCGAGCAGCAGCATCGCCACCGGCTTCCCGACAATGTTGCTGCGCCCCACCACCACCGCGCGCTTGCCCTTGAGCTCCACCCCCTCGCGATCCAATAGGTCGAGGATTCCCGCCGGGGTGCAGGACACAAACCGCGGCTTGCCGATGGAAAGCAATCCCACATTCTCCGGATGGAACCCATCCACATCCTTCTCGGGCGAAACCGCGAGCAGCACGCGCTCCTCATCCACCTGATCCGGGAGCGGGAGTTGCACGAGGATGCCGTCAATGGCCGGATCAGCGTTCAGCTTCCGAACCTCGGCCAACACGTCCTCCGTCGTGACCGTGGCGGGCATGGTGACCTCCACGCTCCGAATGCCGACCGCCTCGCAGGCCTTTTCCTTATTGCTCACATAGATCCGCGAGGCCGGGTTGTCCCCCACGAGGATGACCCCCAAACCCGGGGCGCGGAACCGCTTGACCAGCTCCGCCACCCGCGCGCGCGCCTCTTCATGGACCACACCGGCCCACTTTTTCCCATCGATGATTCTTGCCGACATGATAAACAGGCTCCCCTTCCGGCGCGGGATGGCCTCCTCGCGCCCAAGCACGCGATCTTACCGGCGAGACCCTCCCACAAGAAGCCCGCCCACGAGGCAAGTTTTCAGACATGGTTCATGGTGGTACACTCCGCGCTTTCCCATTGTCGAACTGTAAGGAGCCGTGACCAAGTGAAATCGGAGCGCAAGATCATCCATGTTGTCAGCAACTCCCACTGGGACCGTGAGTGGGTCTATCCCTTCGAGGAAACTCGTCTGCTGCTGCTCAAGTTCATGGACGAGCTTCTCGATCTGCTCGATAAGGACCCGGAATTCCATTCCTTCACCCTGGACTCCCAGACCCTCGCGCTTGAGGATTACCTGGAGTTCCGCCCGGAGAAAACCGACACGGTCAAGAAACATGTTCGCTCCGGGAGACTGATCATCGGACCGTGGTGCTCCCTGCCCGAGGAATACCTGATCAACGGCGAATCGCTGGTCCGCAATCTGGTGGTGGGCCACCGTGTCGCGCAGGCCTTCGGCAGGGTCTCCAAGGTCGGCTACACCCCCTTCAGCTACGGACAAACCTCCCAGATTCCTCAGATTTACCAGGGGTTTGACATCGACACGATCCTCTTCTATCGAGGGATCAACACCCCCAAGAGCGAATTCATCCTGGAAGGCCCGGATGGGTCGCGCCTTCTGGGGAACCGCTTCGGGTGCATGAGCCGGTTCAGCTACTACATCTACATCTACCGGGTTCTGCGCTACGGTTCGGATGATGTGTTCGCGCGCTACGATTGGGATCGCGGCGCGGCGCCCTTCCGACTCGCCACCGACCGCAACCCGCGCGCGCACTACTACATACTCGACGACACCAAGAAGCAGTGGAACAACGGCCCGATCCGCGAACAGCTCCTCAAGCTTGTCCGGGACGAATCCGAGCACTTCACCACGCGCCACATCTGCTGCATGCAGGGTTTTGACACCTCCAATCCGGACCCGCGCGAGACCGACATCATCAAACTATGCCGGAAACTCCTCCCCGAACACGAGATCAAGCTCTCGAATCTCGATGACTTCATGAACGCCATGCGCAAGGAAGTCCACAATCCGACCGTGCTCACCGGCGAAAGCCGCGACCCCGGCTCAACCGGCAAGTGGACCCACCTGATGGGGGATGTCATCAGCGCCCGCCCGAGGCTTAAGAAGGCCAATCACCTGGCCGAGGTCAACCTGCAACGCCTCGCGGAACCGTGGAGCGCGATCGGCTCGATGGTCGGGGGCGAGTACCTCAAGACCGCCCTGGAGCGCTGCTGGAAACTTCTGCTCCGGAACCATCCGCACGACACCATCACCGGCGCGGGCATCGACCAGATGGAAAAGGACTCGCTCTACCGCTTCGATCAGATCAACATCATCAGCGAGGGCTTGACCCGCCGAGGTCTGGAGGCGATCCAGCGCGAAATCGACAACTCGGACCTCTCTCCCCGCGACTCGGTTCTCACTGTCTTCAACCCCTGCCCGTTCCCTCGGAGCGGCGTGCTCTCCTGCTACATCGATCTCCCGAACGGCATGGATTACGAGGCCTTCAGCATCCGGACTCCGGACGGGAAGAGCAACAGCCGCCTCCAGATCAGGGAGCAGTTTGACTCCTCGGCGCTGGTCCGGAACCTTCAAGACATCTCCATCGAGCTCAACTCCAAACGCGTCCGCTGCCACTTTGATGTGGAGGACATCCCCGCCTACGGCTACCGCACCTATCACATCGCGCGCGAGGAGCGCTTCGACTTTGTCCCCGGTTCGCTGGTCCCCGAGGCGAATGTCCTGGAGAACGAATTCCTCCGGGTGGTTTTCAACGGCGATGGAACGCTGGATCTGACCCACAAGGAGTCCGGGCGAGTCTTCAGCGGGCTGCATTACCTGGAGGACACCGGCGAGACCGGCCATTCCTGGATCCACATGGAGCCGGACAACAACGAAACCCTCACCTCACACGGTTTCCCGTGCGCGATCACCTTGGAGGAGGCCGGACCGCTGCTGGCCCGGATGCGCGTGGATTACCACCTGCACATCCCGGTGGGGATCGAGCAGGAAATGACCGCCGAGTTCCGCGAGGACCGGATGAACCATACCAGCCGGACCCGGGAGCGTCGCGAGCTCAAGGTGACCAGTCGCTTCACTCTCCGCGCCGGATCGGAGCGCCTGGATGTGACCACCTCGTTCACCAACGCCTGCAAGAACCATCGTCTCCGGGTGGTCTTCCCGACTCGGCTCAAGTGCGACCGGACCGATTCCGAGGCAAGCTTCGATGTCATCTCGCGCGATATCCATGTCAAGGAGGGAAACGCCTACTTCGGCCGACCCAACCCCCAGTATCCGATGCACCGTTTCGTGGACATGACCGATGGCAAGGTGGGCTTCGCGGTGCTGAACAACTGTGGTCTGCGCGAATACGAGGCGATGGACACCGCCGAGCGGCCCCTCGCGATCACTCTGCTGCGAGCCTTCACCTACCGCAATTGCCCGATCTTCGGACGATATGAGGTCTACCCCGAGATGGAGGGAACCCAGTGCCTGGGGGACTTCGAGTGGACCTATTCGCTGTTTCCCCATGCCGGAGATTGGACCAATTCGGTCCACCGGCAGGCGGAGGACCTAAACCTCCCCCTTGAGGCCGCGCAGGTGGGACCGCACAAAGGAAAGCTCCCCAAGAGCCTGAGCTTCTTGGAGATCAAGGGGGACAGCCTCCAGCTGACCGCCCTCAAGCGCGCCGAGGATCGCAAGGGCAGCTATGTGATCCGCCTGTTTAACCCGACAGCCAAGGCAACCAGCGGCAAGGTGGTCTTCTTCAAGCCGATCAAGCGGGCCTGGCTCACCAACATGAACGAGGACCGCCGGGAAGCGCTTGAGCCTAAAGGCAACACGCTGCCCCTTAAAGTCGGCAAGAAGAAGATCGTGACCATCGAGGTTCAACTTTAGACGGAGGACCAACACGCCATGAATCGCAGAGAATTTATCCGAAGCACGGCCGCGGGGGCGCTCGCCGCCGCGTACTCTCACAGGGTGGCCGCCAACTCCTCTCCCAACAACCGGATTCAGCTCGGCGCCATCGGGCTGGGCGGCATGGGGCGCGGAGACCTCTCCGACTTCCTCGCCCACGATGACGTGGAGGTGGCGGCACTCTGCGATGTGGACCGAGCCCACCTGGAGCAGGCTTCCGCGATGGTCAAGGAAAAGCGAAACAAGCAGCCGGACCTCCACCACGACTTCAGCGAGCTGCTCGCGCGCGAGGACATTGACGCTGTCCTCATCGCCACCCCCGACCATTGGCACGGCCCGATCACCATCCTCGCCTGCCAGAATGGGAAGGATGTGTATGTGGAAAAGCCGCTGACCCACAATGTGCGCGAGGGAAGGCTGGCCGTGGAGGCAGCGCTCGCAAACGGTCGCATCACCCAACTTGGAACCCAGGTTCACGCCACCCCGAACTACCACAAGGCGGTCGAGGTGGTGCAATCCGGCGCGCTTGGAGCCATCACCCAAGTGCGGGTCTGGAATTCATCCAATTCCGCGCCGGCAGGGATCGGCAAACCGGCGGACGGGCCGGCCCCTGAGGGTCTGGACTACGACGCCTGGCTCGGCCCCGCTCCGACCCGTCCCTACAACCCGAATCGGTCGCACTTCAGTTGGCGATACTTCTGGGATTACGGCGGAGGAAAGCTCAGCGACTTCGGTTGTCACATCATCGATCCGGTGATCTGGGCAATCAATCCAGGGGCGCCGCTCGCGGTGAGCTCGCATGGGGGGCGGTATCTGATTGATGATAACGCCGAGACTCCCGACACCCAGAACGTGGTTTGGGAGTTCGCTCCCCCGCCGGGGCAGTCCAATCCGTTTCTGCTGATCTGGTCACACACCGAGGCCAACAGTCACGGCCTGGAGGGTCGCGGGCAGGGAATCAAGTTCTGCGGCTCCGAGGGGACTCTGATCATGGATTACGGCTCCTTCCAGCATTATGACCGGGGGGGAACACTGGTTCAGGAGCACAAGGGCGAGGAGGGCGCGCTGGGCGCCGCTGGGGTGGCCCACAAACGGGAATTCCTGGATGGGATCCGCGCCCGGAAACGGACCAGTTGCGACATCGAATACGCCCATCGTGTCACCACGCTGCCGCTGATCGGGAACATCGCCAACCGGGTGGGTGAGCGCCTCGCGTGGGACGCCGAAAGAGAGCGCTTCGTGGGAAGCCTCCGCGCCAATCGACTCCTCGGGAGGGAATACCGCGACAAGTGGAGCCTCGCCGCGCTGGGGGTCAAGGAGCTCATGGGGAAGGAGTCGAGCTCCACGCCCCACCCGGGACACCAGCGCCGCCGCTACTCGTCGTGGGGTTTTGGGGGGAGGTAAGGCGGGAACCGATTTCCCACCACTCGCCGCCCCCCCCTCAGGGTTTATGCGGCCAAGATGTCCACGCTATAGCGTCTGAGGCGCTCATCCCGAGTGACAATCTTGAGTCCCTCAACCCTTGCTTGCGCCACAAGCATGCGATCAAAAGGGTCCTTATGGAGGTTGGGGAGATTTCCGACCTCGAGCGCGTGGTCAACCCGGATGGTTAGGGGTGTGTATCCGATCTCCTCGACCACCTCGTACCAGTGCTGCGGAATTCGGAGTTTTCCAATGGATTGCTTTATGGATATCTCCCATGCGCTGACCGCGCTCACCATGACGAGGGAATCCGGGTCCTTCAGCAGCCGGATGGTGGCTGGTGACAACAAGGATTCGTCAAACAGACTCCACAGGAGGACATGAGTATCGAGAAGGAGTCTCATTCGGATTCTCCGTAAAAGGTCTTAAGAATATCTTCCGGGAGCTCGTCGAAATCCTCAGCCATCCAAATCTGTCCGCGAAGAAGCCCGAGTCGCCTCTCTTTCTTCGGCGGTTGGTAGGGGACCAATCGCGCAATCGGCTTGCCTGCCTTGCCGATCACAACCTCCTCCCCATTGGAAACTTGGTCCAGCAAGCGGGAAAGATGGGTCTTGGCTTCATGAACGTTGGTGACTCGCATGGCCGATATCCTTCAATATGGACTAGACTTAGTCTAGTCTAGTCTAGTCTCGGGAGAGGTCAAGAGGCCCATCTTCTAAAGCGTCCGGATTCGGGACCGACGCTCCTTGAATCCGCCGGGCGAATCGGTGATACAGGAATGAACTCCCCACCATGAGCAGCCCCAGCACGATCAGCGAAATGATCCGGTGCGGGGTGGAGGCATCCGCCATGTCGATGAGCAGGACCTTGAGGGAAGTCAATCCGAAGAGCCACATCGACGTGATCCGCGCGGCGTGCAGGTTGAGCGCGAATCCGACGCCCATCAGCGCGAGCGAATAGAGCGCCCACGTGACCGAAATCGCCGCCGGCGCGCTGGAGGGAGCATGGTCGTGGCAAAACGCCCCCACCTCCACCGTGAGCGTTCCAAACAACAGCACGCCAAACAACGCCGCCGTGGCTGTCCCCAAATCTTGCGCGAACTTGCCAAGCCCGGCCCCGAGGGCGGCAAGAAATCGAGAATAGGACAGCACGCTGAGCAGCGTCACCACCTCGGAGACAAAGCGTGGAACCGCTTGGGTGTGGTAACCGTCCGCATATCTCACCGGATCGAGCTCCAGCCTGTAAACCTCCGGATAGTCGAAGAAGTATTGTTTCCACAGTGCCAAGCAAAGGAGCAGGATGGAAGAGGCAAAGAGACGGCGGTCGGCCAGTCGAGTCGCCGCCCAGGCCAGGGCCACCGCCTGAACCGCCCAGCAGATCGTGATCCAGTGCCCGGTGAAAAGCAGCGGCACGGAAACCACCAGGAAGAAGCCGGCCTTGGCGATCAACAGGGCGAGCGGTTTGCGGTTCGCCGGAAACCGTTTGTACATCAGAAACGCAAGCGCGCCGAACAGGGCCGAGTAGGCAAGCGTGGCGACACTCACCGCTCGCCGCGAGAAGTGTTCCTGAATAAGTCCTATCGAGTAAGCCAAAGCGATGATCGAATTGGGCGCGGAGAACACAAACTCGGAGGTCTTCGCGGCGGCCTGTCCCCAGAAATAAGGGGCGAAAGGCGCGAGGGCGTAAGTGAGATAGAAGAGGTTGAGGTAGATGAGAGTCGGCCAGAAGTGTTCGGGCTCGTAGTAACGAATCATCCAGACGGTGAACAGCAGCCAGGTGAACACAAAACCGAGCTGGTTCAAGACCTTCCAACGCTTGAGCAGGGCGATGGACAGCACGCCCAGGTTCAGGATGACCATATAGGTCATCAGCGCGACTTGATCCGCCGTTCCACTGCTCAGCACCACCGGAGTGGCGAACCCGCCGACCAGGCCGAGGACCGCCAGCCACATCGTGTCGAACCACAGCGCCGCCCCTCCGGCAAGACCAGTCACCGCGACCATCAGCGCGAAAGCGACCGCCTGATGCAGGAGTTGATAGACCTGAAATGCGGCGAAAGTGGCGGCGTAGAGGGTGGCGATCCCCGCGCCGAAAACATACAGGCCGAACATTGCGAACTGCTTGCGCCGAAACACCTCCCCCGCCGCAAGGCACCCAAGACCGCACAGATAGGCCATGGCGACCCTCCCGGCGGGAGTAATCCAGTTCCTGTCGAAGGAGTACTTGAGGAAGTACGCGATTCCGAGAACAGTGACCGCCAATCCGGCGATCAACATCCACTTCTGGCCGAAGCGGACTTCGGCTTCGCCGCTTGAGGAGCCATCCGAGGTCTCCGCCTCATGCGCGTGCGGAGCGGGGCCAAACCCCCTTCCCACACCGAGGCGAGCCGCCAGCGGGGCCGCCTTCGCGCCGCCCTCCCGAAAGACAGCCTCGGTCAGGTTCAAGGCATGCGCGGATACGGCTGGTTCAGGGCTTGCCGATTCCCCCTTCTGGGGAACATCCAACGGGCCGGGAGGTGCAGTCGCGGTCGAGGCGGCGACCCAATTCAGAAACCCTTTCTCGAGTTCGCTCAATCTGCGGTCGATATCCTGCAGGCTCCCCGTGAGAACCTGTGCGCTCTGTTTGGCCTGTTTCAGGTCATCCTTGAGCCAGTGGAGGGATTGAATCGCGGAAAGGTCCTGCCCGCAATAGACACAGTTTTTCGCCCCAACAAGAACGGGGCGTTTGCATTTCGGGCATTCCATATGTTGGACCTCCTTCCGAGGATGAGGCCCCCTTCCGCCCGAACTAGCGGTGGTGGGTGTTCAAACGGAGATTATACACACTGATCCAGCCGACGTATCGCATCAAAGCTCTCTCTCGCGATTTTTTCGGCCCCGGGGGTGAAGTCGAAGACCTCCACCGAGTAATACCCCTCGAACCCCACTTCCTTCCCGGCCCGGAAGAGCGGCTCAAAATTGCAGTTCCCCATCCCCGGTCCGAGCTTGTTCCGGTCGTTCAGGTGGACATGCTTCACCGCCGGGAGGCAGCGACGCAGCTCCTCGGCCGGTTCGAGTCCCATCTCGAAGCTCGCTCGCGCGTCCACCATCATCTGGAATCCCGGACGGTTGACTCTTCGGACCCAGTCAAGCGCCTCCGAAGGGGTTTGAATGAAATTGGTTTGCGCCGAATCCAGCGGCTCCAGGCACAGGGTGACCCCCACCTTTTCGGCATACTCCCCAAGCCGCTGAAACCCGGCCAGCGTTCGCTCCTCCACCGTGGCTCGGTCTTGGGTCGGCTCGAGGTTCCGCTGCATGGGCGATCCGAGGATCAGGACTCTCCCACCGAGGTCGCGGCACAGGTCCATCAGCGCCTCAAGGAATCCGAGGGTGGCCTCGCGGACCGAGGCGTCCTCAGTGGTGAGATGGAACCCCTTGGGGGAAACCAACAGCCAATGGAGTCCGACAACCTCAAGCCCGTTGTTTTCGGCGGCTTTTCGGATTCGGGCGCGCGCCGCGGAGTCCAGTGTGCGCGCGTCCTCAGCCAGGGTGAATGGGGCGATCTCGATTCCGTCGTAACCTATCTCGGCCACAATCCGGCAGGCTTCCTCAAAGGGGGTTTCTCCGAAGACCTCATTGCAGATGGAGTATCTCATGATGGCATGAATTTGCGTGCCGCGCGGGGAAGCGTCAAGGGGACCTGCCACGGGATCTCCCGTTCGGACGACTCAGCGCCCCCCCTTTGTCCAGAAACGCGAGAAATCAAAGAGCAAGGCCGCTTCCTCGGTGGCCCCCGAAATCTCGGTTAGAAAGACAAGAAGGTCCTTCGGATCGATACGTCCGTCGCCATCGGGAGCGGGCGCCACATCATAGTCCCGCGTGGCCGTGACCGTGAGCGTCTCGCTGGGTGATGGAGTTCCGGTTGGCGAGGGGAGAGCGGCGGTGACCGTGGGGGTTTCGGTCGATGTGGGGGTGGACGTGCTCGTGTGGATTCCCGTAAACGTCGCGGTCACGGTCGATGTCGGCGTGTTGGTCCCAGTCCCGGTCGGCGTCGAGGAGGTGGTCGTCGTGGGGGATGGCGTGGGCGGCGGCGCGGTTCCGTTGCCTCTCCCAGGACTGGCAAAGGAACTCAGGAACTCGCCATCCTCGTTCAGCCCAGTCTCGAATCCGATGGGAGTGGTGGAACTCCGGAAGTTGTAAGCCACCGCGATGCCATCCACCCAGGGGAACGCCTCGTCGATCTTCTCCAGCGAGGCTCCATCAATTGAAAGGGGCGGGTAGCTCGTGGAAAGGGATCCATCGACCAGACCTCCGCCGCTTGCCGCATTGAACAGAGCCAGATTGTCTCCTTCATTCGACAGCGCGCCAACGGATCCGGGAACCGCTTCAATCACGCGAATCCCGGGAGGCATTTGCCACAGGGCGAACCCGGAATTGCCCCATAGGTTCACGATCACATGCTCCCCAGGCTGGAGCACCGCGCCCGGGGGAAGGGTGACGTTGCCCTCACCGGCCGCCGGATACACATCATCGTCGGTCAGATACCAGCCCGAAACGTCGATGAAAGAGGCGGTTGTGTTCAAGAGTTCGATCCATTCCACATCCGCGCCCCGATTGTTGTACATGATCTCGGAGATCAACACGGGGGGAATCGAATATTGGAGTTGCGCGGTTTGCGGCGAAGTGATCGCATTCCAGCCCGTGTCCGCGATGTTCTCCACGCTGATTGTGTAGAGCGTGTCGGCCTGCAGCGGCGAGCCAAACTGAAGGACCACGGTGTCCGGGTTTTCGGGACTTGCCGAGAGCGGATTCCCCGCTCCGTGGTCAAGCGTGTAGTTGGAGACCGACAGAACACTTGTGACATCGAGGGGTTCGTCGAACTTAAGGACCACAAGGTCGCGTCTTCCGAAAGCAGCCTCCACCAACTGGGGCGGCTCCGTGTCCATGGAGCACACAGTCACCCCATCGTTATCAGCGCCGGGTGTGCCGAGGTCACCGTTCGTCCCGTAGGGGCTGGTTTGCGGGGTCCACTGTGAGTTCGGTCCATTGCAGTAATCCAGCCCCATCCCGTAGGACTGCCCCTGGATCGGGGCGCTGGGGAACGCCGATTGGATCGGGTGCGGAGAGGGGACAAAGTTGCCGTATCCGATTGAATGGATGACCGTCGCGCCATCCAGAAGGATCAATTCATCCCCATTGTTGCCCATCGTGATGTCGTTCGCGAAGGAGTAATCCACCGGCGCTCCGCCGTTGATCGCGGGATTCGTGGACTCCCCAAGAACCAGGTATCCCTTGGCCGGAATGGTGACTGGGTCGGCTCCTGAAATGGCGTGAATGTCGGTTTCGTTGTCCGCGAGCGCCCACCCGCGCAAGTCGATGTCCTGGTTTGTGGTGTTGAAGAGCTCGATCCACTCCTTGTCGTCGTCGTTTCCGGTCACATTGCCCTGGACCTCGGAAATGATGACATCGCCCGCCGAATGGCTTTGCTGTGGCGCAACAGTGAATTCCACCGGGTCGGACCAATGTCCCCAGCGGCCCGTGACATCCTTCAGGCGACTCCGCGCACGATAAGTGTGGCCGCCTTGAACCGCGCCGGGTGGGATTTGGATCTGGCTTGAGAAGGAGGAGAGCTCGCCGCTGGTCCACACCTCATTCCACTCCAGGATCGGATCCCCCTTGGAATCCAGGAAGGGGGCATTGGGATTGGTGATCTCACCCAGTCGCCACTTGAGGGCCGCGAAATCGCCGGGACCTTGTGGGTCGCTGAACGGGGAGGTTTCAAAGATCAGACTTGTTGGGGGAAAGCCGGGGGGACCGACATAGGTCACGGTGGTTTTGTCAGGTATCGCGGCGGCGTCTCCCCCGTAATTGGAGCGTTCGTCCAGTTCCACCGCGCGGCCTCCGGGGGCCACCATCGAAGTGAGCGGCCGATCCAGGACCGGCCAGTGCGTTCCTCCGACAAAGGCGTAAACCTTCATGTCCGCGACCTTGTTTTCGAGAGTCCCAAAGTCGCTGATGGCCGCGCCGGTCAATGGGTGGTCCTTCCAGCGATCCCTGTCGGCGGGAACAAAATCGGTTATGACCGTCGCCAGACGGTCAATCATCGGCGGAAGCGCTTCTTCGTTCCAAATCAGATCGCGAAACTCGCGGATGAAGTTCCGATACTCGATGTACAGCTCCTCCTTCTGTCTCGGCCCCCCGGTGTAATTGACCTTCGCCCGGCCATCCGTGATCTGGGGATCAATCATCGCGTAGAGCGGTTCATCCCATCCCTGATGCGCCCCATTCTCTCCCCAGGATTGCTCGTGATCCCAGGGCAGAGGTTGAAGCTTGCCGAGCGGATTGCCGGGCGCGGGATGGAAAAACCAGCCGATGTTCTTGAGCGCGGGAGTGTCCACCGGCGGGAATGCGTTTTCCTGTTCGGGGTAGACCCCCAGATCATAGTGGCGGATGGCCTGCTGCACGGTCTCATAGCGTCGCCAGAACTCGTAATCCACATTCGCTTTCAGCCACTCCAGCGAGGCCGCGGGATGGAGATTGGCGACAATGTTGTTGTAATCCTCGGCGTTGGAGACAGCCCCTCTGGCCTGGTATCTCTGCTGCTCTTTCCCGTCAGTCACTCCATCGGTGAGTTTGTAAAGGTTGCCCTTGGGCATCCCATGCGAGTCGAGGAACCGCGAATCATAGTCCTCCATGGCGAGGAACATCCCCCAGAAATCCCCCTCGTACTGCCCATTGGGGGTCATCGGAGCCTCCTCTACACCGTCCGGAACCCGGAAATGAATCCAATGTGTGAGCGGAGCCGGGACTCCGACCAGATTGAAAAGGATGTTGTTGATCGACTCCGTGACCCCGAAGTTCCCGACGTTCCTCGGACCGAACATCTTGGCGAACAGCATGGTCCTCCATTGGGTGGGATAGGGCGCGCCCTTCTGGTCGCGCGCCTGGAAGTACCGCCCGCGGTTGAACTTGAAGCGCATGTTTCGCTTCTGCTGGAGTTGATAGCGTTGGTTGTGGCCGCGCAGACGGTAGTGCATGTGGTCGTACACCACGCCGTCATGGACAAAAGCCCCCTCCCAATTGAAGGAGCTGCGCGCCCCCCGGTTGGTTCGGGGGATCTGGAAAGCGGGTTCGTAGGCGATGCAGGTCTGCATGTCCCCGGCCCGAGTGATCAGCGTGTACACCGGTAGGGTGGTGAGCGTCTCCGGACTGTAAGAGTGTCCCAAGCCGTTGGGATGCACCGTCCGGATGGTGGGGGTGTAGGGCGGAACGCCGTCATACACATAATAGGCAAAGTTCAAGGAGGGGTCATCCGCGAACGGCGCGCGGATCGAGGAGCTGGGGGATTGCTTGTCGGTTGCAGCGATGCGGTAGCGGACAAGCGTTCGGTTTCCCTGCCCGGGGATTGTGGCGGTGAAAACATGATCGCCAGGGATCGAGTCTCCCTCGATCCCATCATCTCTCATCGGGAGCGCGTTCCAGTACGCATCGGAGTGAAAGAGCGGGTTGGGAGCGCGGGGCTGCTCGGGATTCGCCAGGAGCTGGGCAATTCCGAGCGGAAACTCCGCGGGAATGTAGTTCCCCGGCGAGACAAACTGATAAAGGAGGATGACCGATTGGATTCCATCGGGGTCGGTCACCTTGGCGTTGATCAGCGTGGGCTGACCTGAGAGGGGTTGTTTGGGGGAGTGGTGGACTTCGCGGATTTGCGGGGGCGGGTTTTCAGCGTACACCGAGTTGAGATCTCCGGGCGTTGGCGGCCCTGTCGAGGGTCGCCAACTCGCGCCTAGACCATTGTTCAAGAACGGATGGACCAGCTCCATCGAGCTGCCTTGTCCGGCCGAATCGAGCGGCCAGGGGAATGCAACTCGATAATCGACTTCATCCTCCACACCCCCGCCCGAATCCGAAAGCTCGACACGTTCTCCCTCGTTGGACAAGGATCCTGAGTATGGACCAAGCGGGAGGAACCCGAACCGGGACTGGAAGAAGGCGGGGTCCTCCGCGACCACCAGATAGCCGCCGCCTTCCAGCACGGTCCCTGCTGGAAACTGGTAGTCAATCGCATCCGTGAATCTCCAGCCGGAGAGGTTCACTTCGGTCAAGTCAGGGTTGTGGAGTTCGATGAACTCCTCGGGATCGATATTCTCTTCGGGTTCGTAATGGATTTCGTTGAGGACCACGCGCGCGAGGGCCGTGGGCCCGACCAAAACAAGCGCGGTCGAACACAAAGCCGACAGTAGCCACGCCGGATTCCCGACGAGTCGGCTCGGCACCCAGGCTTGAGGGCTCATGAGCTTGCCCGATCTTGGTTTCCATCGGGGATCGAGTCAAGCCTGGATGGTCTCGATTAGATTCCGTCCCGTGGGGGATCATCCGTTCGGTGCTCGTGCTTTCCCGCGAGGCGCCACCCATACTCTTGTGGTCTATCCGTCTTCTCATTCCTGCGGGCGCATGGGAAACTCGTCCGAGTACTCATGCGGATTTACATGGACACGTGCTGTTTGAATCGACCACTCGACAATTGCCCCCAAGAGCGAATTCGCCTGGAGGCGGAGGCCGTCAGGTTGGTCTTCAGACTGATCGAGATCGGGCGACTGAAATGGGTGACAAGCGAGGTTCTCGCTTTCGAGATTGACCAGAATCCGAACTACGACCATCGGAACCTTATCCGGTCGATCCTCGGATGGGCGGATGAGTATGTGAAACTTGGCGCGGAGGTGGTCTCTGAGGCGAAACGATTTGAACGACTGGGGCTTTCGCCGATGGACTCCCTTCATCTTGCCTCGGCCAAAGCAGGGAATACCCGGGTCTTCCTCACTGTCGACGATAGGCTTCTCCGCAAAGCGACCAGGTTCCATAATAAGATCGCGATCAGGGTTGAGAACCCGCTGAACTGGATTGGGGACACGTCATGAGACAGGGCAAGGACACCGGCAAGATGACACCGGCGGAGATACGTCGGGCGGCTTATGGGGCGATTGCCCGCGAACTTGGTCCCTCCGGGCTTTTCCGGTTCATCCAGGATTTCTCTCTCGGGCACGGGGACTACACCATGGATCGACACGCCTTCCTACCCAAAGGGGACGTTGAGGAGATTGTGGGTCGGATCCAGACATGGAGGGGCGTTGGCTCCCGTGGAAAAAGAAAGCGTGATCAACTTATGGGGTGACCTACCAACGCCCCACCAACCTTGCCGGCCAGGGACTTGTTGTTCCTCCCCGATCTTGACCCCCATCGCTCCGCTCCCTAGATTCTCCCTCAAGAGCTGAAGGCTTTCCTGGATCTGCCGGGGAAGAGGGACGGGAGCGGGTCCGCGCGGATTCGGTTCTCGCGCCACGCCTCGGTTCAAACCAATCATTCGGAGAATCCCACATGAAAGGCGTCATCCTCGCCGGCGGATTGGGCACTCGCCTCCGCCCGCTCACCAAGATCACCAATAAGCACCTCCTGCCGATCTACGACCGTCCCATGATCTACTACCCGATCCAGGCCATGATCAACGCCGGCATCGAGGACATCCTGATCGTCTGCGGCGGCAACCACGCGGGCGAGTTCCTGCGCCTCCTCGGCAACGGCAAAGAGTTCGGCCTCAAGCACCTCAACTACACTTACCAGGAAGGGGAAGGAGGCATCGCCGAGGCGCTTGGGTTGGCGGAATACTTCATCGCGGGTCAAAAGGTGGCGGTCATGCTCGGCGACAACATTGTCGAGAAGAATTTCCGTAGGGCCAAAGAGGAATTCGAGGCCCAGCCCAAGGGAGCCAAGATCCTCCTCAAGGAGGTGGAAAACCCCCGCCCGTACGGCGTCGCCGAGGTGAGCGGCGGAAAGGTCCTCGGGATCGAGGAGAAACCGGAGCACCCCAAATCCAACCTTGCCGTGATCGGGATCTATTTCTACGACAGCCAGGTGTTTGACATCATCAAGACTCTCAAACCCTCGGGGCGCGGGGAACTGGAAATCACCGATGTCAACAACGCCTACATCGAGCGTGGAGAGATGACTTACACGGTCCTCGATGGCTGGTGGGGGGATGCCGGGGAATCCTTTGAGTCGCTGATCGAGGTCAGCAACCTGGTTTATCAAACGGGGGCGAACAAGGTGGAATGACACCGGTTCGGAAGGGAGCCGTCGCGGTCCTGATCGTCTTTCTCCTTTCCCGCGCGCTCTGTTTCCTTGCCGGAGTCCGTTTTGACCCCACGCCACTCCCATTTTATTGGCAGTACATCGAGCCGGACCTTCTTCGGGAGGACCTGCTCCGCTCGCTGGCCCATCTCCATGGTCAACCGCCTCTCTTCAACCTCTTCCTCGGGGTTGTTTTGAAGGTATTTCCGGGTCGGGAAGAGCTCGCGTTTTCGGGCGCTTTCCGTGTCCTCGGCCTCTTGGTGACACTTGGAGGCTACGCTCTCATGATTCGTCTGGGGGCCTCCACTCGAGCGGCGACCCTGGCGGCCGGAATGTTCGCCATCTCCCCCGCGAACATCCTGTATGAGAACTGGCTGTTCTATCCGATTCCGGTCGCCTTTCTCCTTGTGGCCGCCGCGCTGTGTTTGCACCGCTTCCTTCTTCACCGAGCCGCTTTAGATGCCCTGTTCTTTTTCCTGGTTACAGCCTGTGTGTCGCTCACTTGGAGTTTCTTCCATCTGTTGTGGCTCCTGGCCTCGCTCGTCCTCCTTGTCGGCGTGTTGAGAAGCGCCCGTCGGAAACTGGTCCTGGCCGCCCTCGCGCCACTGCTGCTGGCGTGCCTGTGGTATGGAAAGAACCTCGTGATGCATGGCCAGTTTTCCGCCAGCGCCTGGATGGGCATGAATTTCGCCCGGATCGCCACAATTCAGATCCCGAAGCCCGAGCGTCAGGCGCTTGTGGATTCGGGGGAGCTCACCCCACTCGCCATGATTCACCCTTTCAGCCCCCTCCGCGCCTATGAGGAGCTGATCGAAAAGCCTCCCCACACGGGTCTGCCGCTTCTCGATCGCGAGCGCAAGAAGAGCGGCGCGGACAACCTCCATCACCTGGCCTACATCGAGATCTCTCGCGGATACGCCCGTGATGCCCTCTCCTTGGTCACTCGCCATCCGAGCGCGTACGCGAGGGGGATCCGGAATTCATTCCTTCTGTTCTTCCGTCCCTCGGATGACTATGACCAGGTTGCCGAAAACCGTCGCCGCCTCGGAGGCTGGCCGAGGCTTTATGACTTCGTGGTTCTCGGGCAAATCCTGAACCAGCCCCCGAACTTCGACCTCGATACCCACGAGTCCTCCGGGTATCTCGCGCGGATGGTCTTCAGTCTCGGTCTGCTTTGGATGGTCGCCTACAGCATGTCCATCCGCTGGGCCTGGCGGATATGGCGGAGAAGCGGGCGCGGCTCTCGTCGCGCGCTCGCCGATAGGATCACCCTGGGCTGGATGGGAGGAAACCTGGTCTATGTCTTCCTCGTCGGGAATCTCACCGAGTTCGGCGAGAATCAACGATTTCGGTTTGTGGTGGATCCCTTTGTGTGGGTGTTCCTTGCGGTTCATGTCTCGTCGTGGCTCTCGCCGAGCCGGATTCAGAGCAAGGGCTGAGTAGGCTACCATCGCGACCATGGAACGACCCATGAAGATCATGATTTGCGGCGCGGATGGCAAACTGGGCCAACGTCTCGCTCGGGACCTCGGCCCCCGGAACGATGTGCGAGCCTTTTGCTATGCCGATCTGGATATTGAGCGCCTGGATCCGGTTTATCAGACGGCTCGTGAGATCAAGCCGGATGCGATCATCAATGCCGCCGCCTTCACCGCTGTGGACCGCTGCGAGGATGAGATCGACGCCGCCTATCGGGCCAATGCCGTTGGGGTCCGTAACTTGGCCGTCGCGGCGGATTCGGTGGGGGCGCGGCTGGTCCATTTTTCCACCGATTTTGTCTTCGATGGGGAGCGAAGCGGTCCTCCTTACCGGGAGTACGACACCCCCAATCCGCTCTCGGTCTACGGAAAATCCAAGCTGACCGGAGAGCGGGAAGCGCTCCAGAACTGCGGCCGCGGCATGGTCTTGCGGCTCGCCTGGGTGTATGGCCCGGGAGGGTGGAACTTCACGGACTGGGTGGTGGACCAAGCCCGACAGGGAAAAGAGATGCGGGTCGTGACCGATCAGATCGGAACCCCAACCTGGACCGGAGATGTGGTGCGTCAGGTCGCGCGCCTACTCGATGAAGACGGCAGAGGGTTGTACCACGCCACCGGCGGTGGCGAGTGCAGCCGATATGAATGGGCCTGCGAGGCGCTGCGCCTGGCCGGACTCCCGACTGAGCGGGTCATCCCGGTGACCTCGGAGGCGCTTGTCCAGAAGGCCCCGCGGCCACGGTACTCGGTCCTGGACAATTTTTTCCTGCGCGGTCAGGATCTCGATGTCATGCGCGACTGGCGAGAGGCGCTCAGTGAACACCTGAATGAAGCCGGCGCCTTGACTTGAATCGATACTTTACGGAGAAGTCCCATGAAAATCGTCCGCTTCATGACCAAGGCCGGCAAGCCGATGTACGGAGTCTGGGAGGATGAGGTCGGAGTGCGCGTGATCGCCGGGGACCTGTTTGGGGTCTGGGCCATCTCCGAGACCCGGATTCCGCTTGAGGAAGTGACCCGCATCCTCCATCCGGTCGATCCGCCCAACATCATCGCCATCGGACTCAACTACCGGGGTCACGCCGCCGAGGGGGGCGCGCCGATCCCCGATCATCCCGTGGTGTTCCTCAAGGCCACAACCTCGATCAGCGGCAGGGATCGCCCCATCATCCTCCCCAAGCCCGCTCCCAACGAGGTGGACTATGAGGCCGAGCTCGCCCTGATCATCGGCAAGACCGCGTTTGAGGTTTCCGAGGACAAGGCCCTCGAGTATGTCCTTGGATACACCGCCGCCAACGATGTGAGCGCGCGGGATTGCCAGATGAAGCTCGACAAGCAGTGGGCGCGCGGGAAGTCGTTTGATTCATTCTGCCCGATCGGACCCTACATCCAGACCGAGGGGGACCCGGATAACGCGAGGGTGGTCTCGCGCCTCAACGGCCAGGTGATGCAGGACTCGAACACCAATGACCTGATCTTCAGTTGCCGATATCTGGTGAGTTATCTCTCGCGCCAGTTCACTCTCTTGCCGGGGACCTTGATCCTGACCGGAACTCCAAGCGGGGTGGGGGTGCACCGAAACCCGCCGGTGTTTCTCAAGGATGGGGACATCATCGAGGTGGAGGTGGAAGGGGTGGGGGTGCTCTCGAACCCGGTCTTTTCCGCCGCATAGGAAAGTTATCCCTGCCTGTCCTACATCCGAGTTGACTCCCCCGGTCAGACCGCTATTCTCCCCCCTTTGTTCACCTTAAGAGAAGGAGCCATTGTCATGGCAACCGGAAAACGCAAAGTCGCGAGGAAGCTGAGGTGGCGCTCCAAGAAAGCCAACCACGGCAAGAAGCCCGCAACGGGCCGGTGATGGAGCCCATCGGGGCGGGCGCGCGTCGTCCCGCCCCGTCCAGTCACCCTCTTTATCTCCTCCTCCCCCTCCTTGTGTGGCTTTATCCAGGCCCCCTCTCGGCGGAAGGAGAACTCCCCTTGGAAGTGCGCGCCACCCGCGCTGATCTGGCCTATTGGCTGGACAACATGCTGAACTTCCACCGTTTCTCGCTGGAAGAGGCGGCCCCGGTCTGTGGGAAGAGCGTGGCGGAGCTCCAGGACTCCCTGGCGGTGTTGGATGTTAAGCCCTCCGAGGCCCCCCTTGAGCCAACCGGCTTCGACAAACCCCTAAAAGTTCTCCCATACCCCGGCGGAAGGCACCCGCGCATCGGCTTCCTGAATGGCGCGGTGGAACCCCAGCGCGGCACCAAGGCGAGCGTCTTCCTCCCCTGGGGCGACGGCGATTATGTGGTGGTGGACCTTCCCGAAGCGATCTTCTCCAACCTCGGTCTCCTGTTTCTTGCCCATACCCATGTGCCCACGATCTGGGACAAGCAAGGGGTGAAGATTGAGAACGTGGACTGGACTCGCCATGAGGATGGCTCGCTGACCTTCAGACGCGAGCTCCCGAATGGGGTCCGATTCGGCTCGAAGATGGTTCCGAAGCCGGGCGAAGTGGAGATGGAGATGTGGCTGGAGAATGGCACGTTCGAGGTTCTCACCGGTCTGCGCACCCAGGTCTGTGTCATGCTTAAGGGGGCGAAGGGTTTCAATGAGCAGACCCGCGACCGGAAGACACTCGCCAGCCCGGTGGCGGCGGTGAAATCCGCCGAGGCCGACCGCTGGATCCTGGTGGCCTTCGATCACTGCGGACGCGTGTGGGAAAACCCTCCGGTCCCCTGCATCCACTCCGACCCTGTCTTCCCGGACGCCGGTCCCGGCGAGCGGGTGAGCGTCAAGGGACGACTCTGGTTCTTCGAGGGGGAGGATATTGAGGGGGAGCTGAAGAAGGGCGCTCAATTCCCCCAATAAACCAAATCCCCCACGCTCTTTGTCCCGTTGGTCGGGGAATACACCTGCGGCTTCGCGATGAAGTAATCCCGGTGCATGGCCCACTCGCCGTAATTGTGGAGCGTGTCCGGCCCGGGCGAATAAATCACCCATTTCCCCTTGAACATAGTATCCGCGTTGCGCGTGCTACAACGCTCCGACCTTGGAGTCGGGGATCCCCCCAGCGCGAGGCAGCGCCAATGCGCGGCGTAGTAACGGTAGGTCTGATTCTTGTCACTCCGCAGATTCCCGTTCGTGTCCCGCAGAGCCACATGAAACTCATCCACCGGGATGGCCGGGAGATACTTCACAGGGGAGGTGAGCTGCACCCAAATGCGTGGGTTCTCCTCCGGATAAGTGTTGGGAAAGGATGGCAGCTCGAACCCATCCGGCGGGTAGCGCTTCCAGTCTTGAAGATAGGAGGCGATGGCCGGCTCAATCGAGCGCATCTCCGCCTGGGCGTTGGTCACCTTGGCCCGGATCTGGGCCTCCAGGAAGTTCGGCAGGGCGATGGCGATCAGGATCAGAATAATGGCGATGACAATCAACAACTCGATCAGCGTGAAACCTTTGCGCGTCACTGGGGCAACCTCCTTCGAGATGAAGCCGTGGCTCTTCCTCTTCCCATTTCCCCTTCCAGATTACAGTCCCCCACGGGATTCGGTCAATCGAAAAAATGCAGCGGTTCTCAAGGGGACCGGTTTCAGGTATAACCGTCTCGGCTGGGAAAGAGGGACCCCTAGGGCGCGCGCATGCCGGACAATGTCATCATCCTGGGAAAGAGCGCCGAGGACTGGCGACGCGACCTGAATCGGACCTTGCGGTCCGGTCTGGGGATCGCCGCAATCCTCCTGGTCCTGTTCCTCGCCATCGCCGGACGCCCCTTCTACACGGTCGGCTCGATGGAGCAAGGGGTGGTCCTCCGTTTCGGCAAGCATGTCCGCACCACCCCGCCCGGGCTTCATCCCAAGTTCCCCTGGCCCATTGAGACCGTCCTCACCCCCGATGTCCAGCGCATCCGACGCATCACCATCGGCTTTCGCGGGGTGGAGGAGGGCGCCTACCCCGGCCAGTCCACCTGGAACCGACGCGACGAATCGGATGGGATGAACGAATCGCTGATGCTCACCGGTGATCTCAACATCCTGATGGTCCAGCTTTCGATCCAGTACCGGATCAAGGACCCGGTCGCGTATCTGTTCAACGCCAACGAGCCGGAGGAGGCGCTCAAGAGCCTGTGCGAGTCCACCTTGCGGCGGGTGGTTGGCGACTATGGCGTGGATGCCCCGCTCACCGGAGGCAAGGCCGCCATCGAGGATGAAATTCAGATCGAGGCGCAAGAGCTCGCCGACCACTATGGGCTGGGGCTTTCGATCACTCTGGCGAATCTGCAGGATGTCCAGGCCCCGCCGGAGGTCCAACCCGCCTTCAAGGGGGTCGTGACCGCCAAGGAAAACAAACAGAAATACATCAACGAGTCGCTCGGCTACCAGAACGGAGAAATCCCACGAGCCGAGGGCATGGCCGCAGGCGTGATCAACCAAGCCTCCGCTTATGCGCGCGAGCGAGTCCTTAAGGCGCAGGGCGAGGTCTCCCGCTTCTCCGCGCTCCTCGCCGAATACCGCAAGGCGCCGGAGGTCACCCAAAACCGCCTTTACCTGGAGACTCTGGAAGAGGTGCTCGGCAAGGTGGAGGCCACCGTGATCGACAAGAACACCCCCAGCCTGCTTCCGTTGCTGCACCTCAACAACCCCGAATCGCTGGGGATTTCCAACCCGGTTGAGGAATCCCTCGAGACCAATCCCAACGATGCCCCCTATCGGGGAGGGCAACCCTGACCATGCGCGCCTTCCTGATCGGCCTTTTTGTTTTCCTGTTTCTGTTCCTCGCGCCCTCGACTTTCTACACCATCAGCGAGAGCGAACAGGGGGTCGTGCTCCAGTTCGAGCGTCCGGTGCGTGTCATTGTCAACCGGGTGAGTGATGAGGAGTTCGAGAAGATTCGGGAAGAGATCTCCGGGATGGGAGGGAAACGGGTCCGGGTCTCAAGGGGCGCGGGGCTATACATGAAGGTCCCGTTCCTTCAGGGCGTGCGCCGCTTCGATGCCCGATTGCTCACCTTCGATGAGGAGCCCAGCGATGTGGTCACCCTGGAGAAGATCAAACCGCGCATCGACAGCTACGCCCGCTGGCGAGTGCGCAATCCGCTGTTGTTCTATCTGAGCATCCAGCGCGAGGATCTCGCCCACGGGCGTCTGCGCGACTTGATCCGCTCCGCGCTTCGCAACGAAATCGGGCGGCACCCTTTCAACGAACTGATCCGCTCCACCACCCGCGAAATTGTATACAGCGCCGCCGAGTTCGAGGATGCCGAGGAGATGCAGACTTACCATCCGCCGGTCCGGCTCGGGCGCGAGGCGATGATGGCCAAGATCACCGAAATGTGCGATCAGAAAGCCCGCGAATACGGCATCCAGATCCTCGATGTCCGTGTCAAGCGCGCCGACCTTCCGCCCGAAAACGCAAGCTCGGTCTTCGAGCGCATGAAGGCGGAACGTCAGCGCATCGCCACCCGTTTCGAGGAGGAGGGCAAGCGCGAGGCAACCAAGATCCGCGCCGAAACCGACCGCAAGGTGAAGGTCATTCTGGCCGAGGCGCAGAAGACCGATCTCGAAATCCGGGGGCGCGCGGATGCCCAAGCCGCCGACATTTACGCCAACGGGTTTCTCGAGAAACTTCCGACAGGCGAGGCCCGCCAGATCAACGGGTTCAACTCCGACCCGGACTTCTTCCACTTCACCCGCCGCCTGGAGGCCCTGCGCGCCTCGATTTCCAGCGAGGACCGTCTGATTCTCTCCACCGATAGCCCGCTCTTCCAGATTCTTTCCGGAGCGGACGCCCTCTCACCCGCGCGCAAACCATGACCGATTCGGGCGCCCCCTTCACCCTGCTTGATGGCGTGGTCTTGGTGGTCTACTTCCTCGGAGTCACCGGGATGGGTCTGTGGGTGGCGCGCAAGGTTAAGACCAGCGGGGGCTACTTCCTCGGCGACCGAAAACTCCGCTGGTGGATCATGATGGGCCAGGCCTTCGGAACCGGCACCCATGCCGAGCAACCCGTGGCCCAAACCGGAGCCTCCTTTGAGCTTGGCTTCGGGACCATTTGGTACCAATGGAAGAACATGCTCATCACGCCCTATTACTGGCTGATGGCGCCGTGGTACCGGCGCAGCGAGCGAACCACCATCGGCGAGATCATCGAGGATCGGTACGGCAGGCATCTCGCCTTTGTCTACACCCTCTTCGCCATCGCGTTCTTTGTGTTCAACCAGGGCGCGATGCTGAAAGGGGCCGGGAAGGTGATTTCCATCGCCGCCGGAGAGGAGGTCATCTCAGCCAACGGCGTGGTGGTTGCCATGACCGCCGCCTTCATTGTGTACAGCTTCTTCGGCGGCTTGGTGGCCTCGGCCTACACCGACTTCGCCCAGTCCTTTCTGATCCTTGTCCTCTCCTTCCTACTGATTCCCACCGGACTCGCGCAGGTCGGGGGTTTCGCGGGGATGCACGACAGCCTCCCCGAAAACTTCTTCCAGATCTACAACGAAGCTTCCGGTCTCGATGCCTTCACCATCGCGATGCTCACGCTCAACGGGTTGGTTGGGATCGTGGCGCAGCCTCATATCCTCTCGATGCAGGCCACCGGAAACACTGAGCGCGCGGGTCGGGTCGGCCAGACCTATGGGAATTTCGTGAAGCGTCTGTGCACCATCGGTTGGGCCCTTACGGGCCTGATTGTCGCCGCCTTGGTGGTCCAGCAGGGTCTCCATCTGGAGGATCGGGAGGCGGCCTTCGGTTTTGCGTGCCGTCACTTCCTCGCCCCCGGATTCACCGGCCTGATGGTCGCGTGCGTGCTCGCCGCCAACATGTCCACTTGCTCGAATTTCATGGTCAACACCGGCGCGCTCTTCACCCGGAACCTCTACCTCCAATATGTCGACCCTCAAGCCCCGGATCGCAGACTTCTCCTCGTGGGGCGCCTCTCCGGACTGTGCCTCACCTTGCTGGGAGTGCTGTTCGCGTTGACCGTGGAGCGTGTCCTGGACGCTTTCCTGTTCACCGAGACCATCGCGGCCTTCATGGGCATCATGTTTCTGGGAGGGTTGCTCTGGAAACGAGCCAATCGGGCCGGGGCCTGGATGGCCACGATCTCCACGTTCGCGGTCTATTACAGGCTGAATTACCTGGCCCAGGAAGAACTCAAACTGGTTTACAAGTGGCAGGCGGAACCCTTTGCGTGGGCGATGCTTGCCGGGTTTCTATCCCTGATCGTTTTCAGCCTCCTGACCAAGCCGGAGGACAGCGCGCGGATCGAGAGCTTCTTCGACAACATGCGGCGCACCACGGACGAGGAGAACCTTCCCAGCGGAGCGCCCAAGCCGCTCGCCGCCGAGCGCGGCCAGGACCTGATCCTTCTCGACTTGCCCGGCTGGTTCACCGCGGAGCGTTGGAGCGGTTTCTTCCACCGTTACCGAGAGGACCTGGTCGGCTTTGTCCTGGCTTGGCTGACCGTGGCCTTCCTGATCTCCCTGGCCTGGGGAATTCTCCAAATCGGGGCCTAGGCTATCTCCCCCAACGGATCTCGAGCGGATTCGCGAGCGTCCGACTCACCTCATCGATTTCACGATAGCGGTCCCGTCCCTTCCCGAGCGCGAAAGGCATGAACGCGGTCCGGTCAATGTAGGTCGAACCTTCCTTCACCGTGAGGATCGGACCGCGCTGATAGTCGGAAAACGGGTACACCCACCCGCGCGTGAAGTAGGTCAGCGGAAGACTCCAGAAGTGGTGGTAGTAGAGGTAATACGCCGGGCGGTGTTCGGTCGCGTTGCCGTGCAGTGGGTTGTAAGCGAACGAGTTCACCACCACCGCGCCCACCCCAAAGCCGTCCAGCTCGTTGGTCATCGCGATCCAGGGGACATCGTGGTCCACCCGATAGGCCCATTCATCCTGCCAGTTGGGGCCATGCAGCGTGCGGATAGTCTCGATCCCGCCATCCTTTTCCTTCCAGACAAAGTGCGTGATCAGATGGGAATCCAGGACCACCTCGCCGTTCCGAATGGCTGAGGCGTTCAGCGGGTCGCGGACTTCCATCACGCTCGTGGCGAGCACGTACTGGGAACCGGCGAAGATCGAGTAGGTGACCGAGGCATCCACCTCCGGGGTGTACTCCGGCATCCGCCCGCGGTTGGTGATCCGGAACAGGATCGGCCCCCGCGTGGTCACCTCGGTGTGGTCCGGCGGGTCCCAGGAAAAAGTGTGCCCCCAATAGCCGCGATCCGAGAAGGAATCCGGGTTCCAGTGAACCGCCCGGGAAAGCGAGTTGGTGAGCCTCGGAGCCTCCTTCTTCTTGAGCTCAAAGGCCGCGATCTGCCCGCTCTTCTCGCTCAAGAGGACTCGGAACAGATCGGTCTCCACGGTGGCCCCCAGCGCGGGACCGGACACCCGCAAGTCGGTTTCAGGCGGAGCCAGGGCCCCAGCCTCGGGGTTGTCATGGAACACCGCGTACACCGTGGAGCCTTTAGCGGGGACCGAAGCCAGGAAGGCCACCTCAACCGAGCGCGAGGGGTGCTGCAGATAGTCTTTCTCATGGGTCCCGGGCGGGGTGCCTGGATACTCGTGCGCGTTAAAAACCTGGAACGGAATCTCCTTGAGTTCGCCGCTCTTCCCGCGGACCTCGCAAAGACGAAGCTCCTTCCCCAGGTCCGCGCAATCCTCCGCCCGAACAGTGACCGAGAATTCAACCGGCTCATTCCTCCGCTCGATCCCTGCCTTCTCTCTAGCCACGAACGACTGGTAACGCCTCCAGCCCACCGGTCCACCTCCGCTCTTGGGGGACTTGGCGGTGAAGTTCTTCTCCACGGTCTTGGCGCTCCCATCTTCCGCCGTGGCGCTGATTTCGACCCGAATCGAGACCTCCTCGTTGTCATGCCACAGGGAGCGGGTCACGAGCAGGACATTCCTCGCCTCCGGTTTCTTGTTCGTGATCCAGCCGGATTGGACATGGGAGAAGCCATCCACGAACACATAGTAGGAATCGCTCGAAACCCCATTGACAGAGACCGACTTCACGGTCGCCGCGGTCCCCTCGGTCCAGTCCCCTAGGGGAATCGCGATCTCGTAGTACGGGTGGGCGGCCGTCGGCGAAACAAAGGTAACCTCCCGAACCGACTTCGGGTTGTATGGGGTGTTGTAGGGGATATTCCCGTCCCCGATTTCGAACCCCTTTTCGATGTTCTTGGCGGTTTGGGCCGAGGCGGCCTGGGTGAACAGGATGGCGACCAGAATCAGCAACGAGAAGATCGTACGACGCATGGCGCTGGGCTCTCCCTCAAGAAGGTGTCAGGAATCCCGCGAGGGTAGTCCCGCCGGCCTGGGAATCAAAGTCCGCCCGGTGGTTTCCATTCCCTAAAAACCAACCGCGATTCCCCGCAAGGGGGCAAAATAGAGGTGGCATCGCCCGGCCCAGTATGGTATTCTTCTACTATATTGCAGGTTCTTTTTCGGTTCCGCCCCACGTTCATTCCTCATCCTCGTTCCGCCCAGTGATTCCCTCGTGATTGCATCCCCCGCGGACCGCCGCTTTGGGGACAGGTCGCTCGCTTGAGTCAAAGGAGGAGCATTATGCGGGGCATCCTTTTGCTTATTGCGGTCCTTACTCTCGGTTTCCCCTCCGCGGAATGTGTGGCGGGGGGACCCGTAGCCCTTGGTTATGGCGAGTCCTATTCGGTTCAGGTCCCAGACGAACTCAAGGGAAAGGCGATCAACGAGGGTTACTTCTATACCCCCGGCCCGATCCTTGTGTTCGGTTACAACCTGCCGTGCGTGGTGGTGGTCCGTAACCCGGACCATCCCGATCCCCCGGCGGACAGCGGGAGCGTGGATCTTGGAAGCAAGTATTGGGAGACCACGGTTCCGGCTGGGTTCTACTACATCTCGGTGAGCAGCGATGCGGGGGTTCTGGTCGGCGCTTCGAGCCTGACCGAGTGCAACGGGTACTACCAGTATCGCTCAACGGGCGAGGCCTACGGCGACAGAGCCATCGCCGATCCCTGGTACTACCGCACCACCAATGGCTGTGACAATTCGGCCTATGTGTTCAGTCCCTCGGGTCCGGCCGAGGGATATTACTGTGGCAGCACAATCTGTCTTGAGAAGGTCGGATCGCCGTTCACAATAAACGACTCCGACGACTTCTTCCATTTCACGCCGGGTGACACCCACGGTTTCCTGGAAGCCACCTCCGGCGGACCGGTGATGCTTCTCTCGCGCGATGATGGAGGGTATTTCGTTCCCCCCTACTCCACCGAGACTTCCAGCCATTCTTATTTCTACACCTACCAGGGCGACGACGACAACCTGAATGTCCACAGCTTCGCGGATGGCACCACGGTCAACATCCTCAATCTCCAAACCATTCCTCCCACCAGCATCTGGAGTGGAACCCTGGACGAGGGCGAGACCCACACCCGTGCCGGCGCGCCGCTCCCGTTTGCCCGGGTGGTCCGTGTGCAGACCACCAAGGGGCAAGCCTCCGTCTCGGTTCTTGGCGGTGGCGCCGCCGATGAGGACAACTACATGGCCTTTGTCCTTGATCCGGTCGGGAACATGCAGGGGACCGACTTCATCACCCCGACTCACGCGGGTGGGTTTCTCTATGTCACCGGACTCGAGAACAACACCCTGGTCGAGGTCCGGGACGCCGCGAGCAACACGCTCCAGTTCACTCAGACCCTGAACCAGGGGCAGGTCATGAACGCCAATCCGGGCGCCGGGACCTGGAGGGTCCGCGCGAACCACGATGTAACCGTGTGCGTGTGGAAGGGCGCGGGGGCAACTTATGTTCCCCTCACTCGCAACGTGTCCGGCTCCACCCCCTATCCGCCGGTCATCGCGGGGGTTTACTGGACCCCGCGCTACCCGCGAACCTCGGATTCCCAGATTATCGTCCGCTGGCTGACCGACGAGCTCGCCACCTCCAAGCTCATCTATCGAGTCGGCGCGGGCGGTTGGGTTGAGAATGGCGAAAGCGGATATCGGACGGAGCACCAGCGCTCCATCGACATTGATTACCTGACCGAGGCGGCCAATGTCACCTTCTATGTCGAGTCCACCGATCAGTCCGGCGCCACGACCACGGATGACAACAACGGGGCCTATTATGTCGTGCGGGTCGAAAAGGACGCGCCCAGTCTGGAGGTCGAGCTGAACAACGTGGTCGATAACGGCTCCTATTATTCGATGCACTTCAGGGTCCACAACACGGGCGCCGGAAACGCCAATGATGTCATCTTGAGATGCAACCTGTATGGCATGCAGCCCTTCAGCGATGGGGTCGACTCCTCTTATCAACACATCTCCACGGACCTGATCCATCCCTCGATTCCCATCGATCAGATCTATCCCGACGGGTGGGCTTACCCCGTGCTGGATGTCAAGCCGTTCCTCAGCGAAAACGGCCCCCTGAACTACCGGATGGCCAATGTCACCACGGACGCCGAGGACGATTGGGGCCACGGTTACCACTTCACCCATCCGGCGGTCACTCACGACTGGAACGACTCGGAGGTCGAGGGGACATACGCGGCGGCCAACTATGTGATCCTCGCCAATCCCGGCCGGTTCTATTCGATTCACAACGCCGCCGCCGCCTCCTCACAAGCCATGCCGCGCGAGATGGCCTCTTTCGCCAACGAGCGAGAGGCCGCGCTCGCCTATATCGCCTCCGGCGACCCCTATGTGATCCAGGACTACATCCAGGGGCGGTTCCACGGCAAGGTTCCCAACTCCTGGCGGGACGGCGGTTATCTCCTGCTTGTCGGTTGCGCCGCCGCCATGCCCACCTTCGGGTGGCACCTGAACTGCACCTTCGGCGGCTCTTTCGATTTGTGGATGAGCGACAACAGTTACGCCAACTTGGATGAGGATGGACACTTCACCCCCGAGCTCTGCATCGGGCGGATCACCGGCGACCATCCCGACCACTTCCGGTCGCTCTTCTCTCGCGCCCTGACCGCCCCAGCCTACGACAAGGCGCTGTGCATCTCGGGCACCGGGGATGGCGAGGGGTGCTTCGCGGACAACGCACAGGCCGCGCGGACTCGTCTCGACGCCCGCTACACCACCGCCGACTACTTCCGGCTGAGCAACTTCGCGCAGCCGGACCGGCAGGATGTGTATCTCGACAACGACACCAACACCGACTTCCTCTACTACCGCGACCACGGGAGCGTGGATGGTTGGGATGAGTTCTGGACAGGCAACGTGGCGAGCATGTCCTTCGGAGGGAAATTCCCGATCATCTATTCCAACGCCTGCCTCACCGGACAGATTCAAACCAACAATAACCTCGCGGAGGAATTCCTCGCGCGCTCCGCCGCCGTGTTCATCGGAGCCACGGAAGTCTCCCCGCGCAGCGAGAACAACAGCCTCGGCGACAAGATCACCGCGCGGCACCGCGACGGACACACGATTGGGAACGCGTTTCGCCTCGCCAAACGCGACCTCGCCGGCGACATCCATTGGTACACGATCTGCTACAACGACATGCAGATCAAGAAGGAAATCCTGATGTACAACCTGTACGGGGAGCCCGCGCGCGGCGGCAGGACCAAGGCCGTGCAGCCCGACAAGGTCACCTACGACACCCCCGCGAGTCCGATCCTCCTCGCGCTCCCCATGGTTGAGATCACAACCGGCCTGGATGGACTCGATCATCCCACCATACCCGATGCCGGTGGCGACCTGCTCAACTCGATCAATGAGCCGATTGTCCCGATCTTCCGTTGGACGGCCACCTATGAGCCGGGAGTCCGAGTCAACGACATCACGCTCGCCTCCCGAGGCGGGCTCACGAATTTCCCGGGTCTTGAGCTTCCCACCGCGTGGGGAAGCGAGAAACAGCTCCACGGACCGGGCGATGTCCCCTCTCCGGGGGTCTTTCCCCCGGATGCTTTCCATTGGACCAGCATCGAGCGGCCCGACGGCGCTTTGGAGGTGGTCCTGACCGCCCACCCCTTCCTTTACAACGCGGAGACTCAAGACGCCACCTATTACCAGAACTTCACCTTCAACCTGGATTGGACTGCTTCAAATGTCTCCATCCTCACCATCACTCCCACTTATGAAGCGGTTCCCATCGGCGGCGACCAGACCCTTGAGGTGACCCTCCATAACGGGGGCGGCGCCGCCGAGACCGTGAACATGACGGTGGACATCTCCGACATGGGGACAAGCGATTCCGCGGCTTTGTTCACGGTGAACAACATCGCCATCGATCCCGGCGCGACTGTTTCGCGTTCGGTGGTCTGGAACCCGGCGGGGCAACCGGCAACGGGTTACTTGGCGACCGTGAGGGTTACCAATGCGGCGAGCGGCGATGAGCGCGATGTGGGCTACGCCCAGTTTCGTGTCGGCAGGCCGGAGATCGTGGTCGATGGTTTCTACTTCAACAACTCCATGGTGTACTACGTTCGGAACAATGAGGACATTGTGCTCGGCCTCGACGCCAAGAACACGGGGGATGTCCCGGTCAACGCCACCACCCACCTGCAGATCCGCCGCGAGAGCGACAACTTGCTGATCCGCGAATGGGAGTGCGGCATCGCCGGCCTTACCCCCGGGAATGTCCATGTGTGCTCGGACACCTGGAACACCACCGGCCTCCCCGAGGGACGCTATCAATTCAAGGGCTGGGTCCAGTACGAGGAGGGGGTCACTCCGCTGGAAAGCCGAATCTTCGGAACCCTTTACGGCATGAGGATGGGCTGGTGGATGCCCAAGGATGTGTTCAATCGCGGTGACAAAATCATGGCCACCGCCAACCTCTATAATGAGGAGGGCCATAACATCGGCACGGCCGATGAGGTCAACCTCCTGGTTCTCCGCCCTAATTTCAGCACGTTCGCCCCTCCACTCACCGAGCATGCGTTCGCGCCTTACTTCTCCACCTCGTTTATCGTGACCGCCGCGGAGCCGCGCGGCGTGTATGGACTGGTTTCCACGGCCTCGCGAACCAACGGCCCCTCCACGCTCGGCGGACGCTGGTTCGTGGTCGATGACGAGGGATTCACCATGACCGCGAATCCACCGGTCTGCGTGGCGGACGGAATCACCTCCATCACGGTTACCAGCGATGTGGTCGAGGAGGATGGCTTGGTCGTTCCGGACGGCACGCTCATGACCCTCTTGAACTGGACCGGGGTCATCACCTCACCGGACATGGATCCGCTGGCCGATGGCCCTCAAGTGGCCTCTAGTGGCGGGCGATTCGAGTTTGTCTGGCGCTCGCCGCCGCAGACCTCCCTGGATGCCTTTGTGTTCGGGAGCCTTGGACCGACCAACCCCAAATCCGGCGTGTCCGCGCGCTTTAAGGGGGTCGATTACAACGGAAACCGGAGAGTGGACGTGCAGGAAATCCTCTCGGTTCAAGACTCGGCGGGCGCGATCGTGGACACCCTGGCGTATGACGGTCGCCACGACTTGAACGAGGATGGGGTAATCGACCTCCTCGATGAGTCCGAAGTGGAGAACCGTTGGGGACTGGAGCTCCAAGGCGCGGTCTCCTCGGTGACCCTCACCATGCCAATCGGCGCGAACGGCGTCATCCTCCGTCCAATTCCCGACCGCGCCTCGGTGCCTCCGGGTGGAAGCCTGCCGATTGAGATTGTGGCCGAGGGGCTGAACAACCTCGGCGGATATGAACTTGTCGGTGCGGTGACCGGCGCCGCGTTCTCCACCCAAGTTCCACTCCAGGTCACCACGGCGTTGGAGAGCACCGGCAACAACCAGACAAATCTCGGGCCCCTGGCGTATCTCGAAGGCAGTCGAGTCGGGGCCTTCGCCACCGGAGACAAGATCGGGCCGAGCGGAACGGCCACCCTCGCCACGATGACTTTGCACGCGGACTCGTACGGCGAATCCCGGTTGATCCTGTCCTCGGTTCTCCTGGCGCGGATGGATGGCGAGGTCATTCCGCTCATGCAGGTTTTTGACGGTCTCTATCGGGTGGAGGACCCGACCGCGACCCCAACTGCCACCGAATCCCTCGCGCCCACATGGACCCCAACCGAGGTCGCCACGATCACCTCCACCCCCTCGCCTTCCTGGACTCCGGTCCCCACGCCAACCTCGACTCCGGTTCCGGGGGACACCAACGGGGATGGCCTGATCGACGCCAACGATCTGTTCCACTTCTGTCATGAGTGGCGGCTTCCCTCCGAGGAGGCTGACCCAAATTGCAACATACACACGGACGAGTTGATTGACCAACGAGACTTGCTGCTACTGATGGGAATCTGGTCACAAAACTGACCACACGGATCATCCCTTCGAGGATGGAAAGGAGGCAGTCATGTCTCTTCCTCAAATGGATTCTGTCAGGCGGAACCCTCAAGCCGAGGGATTGGGCGCAATCTCCCGCTCGAGGCGAGGGCTGGCCATGAGCGCGGCTCTAATGCTGCAGTTGGCGGTTGTCGCGCACGCCCTGGTTCCCCCCCAGGCGGTTGTTGATTTTGACCGCGACACCCTCGGCAACACGATAGCCGATGATCAGATGGCGAACAGCGTCTACTCCCCATGGGGAGTGGCTCTGTCCTCCAGCGGGTCCTACTCGGATGGGAATGTCTATGCGCGGAATTACACCGCCTCGGCCACGCCGGACACTCCCCCGAATGTCCAGTCCCTCTTCAAGGCCCCCCTGGCCACGGACTTCAACGACAATCTGGGGCGGATCCGCGCGACGTTTCAGCCTCCCGCCCGCCAGGTGATTGTCGCGGTGATCCCCATGAATCAGATCGGACACCCCTATCTTCGGGCTTACAACGCCGCTGGGGGATTGATCGCCGAGGATTCGCGCTCCTCAACCCCCGGCGCCGCTCATCTGTGGCTGCGGGTCTCCACTCAGACCGACTCCATCGCCTGGGTGGAATACTCATCCTATGGCCCCCAGGGCGCGCCCACCCATGTGATCTTCGACACCCTCATCGTGAGGCGCTCGCCCGCCGAGATTCTCCCTGACCCCATTTGGGTGGATGACGACAACCAATCGGGGACCGAGGACGGTTCCCATGAGCACCCGTTTAACACCATCGCCGAGGCCATGGCCCTGGCGATCACCCACACCATTCAGGTTCGACCGGGGACTTATCGGGAATCGGTGCTCATGAGGGATGGAGTCAAACTCCTCGGGTCCGGCCCCTTGGGAACCATCCTGGATGGAAACAGTCCCGGCGTGAGCTGCACCGGGGTCGGACCCGAAACAGTTGTGGCCGGTTTTTCCATCACCGGCGCCTCCCAGGGCATTGTCTGCCAGTCCGCCTCTCCCACCCTCCGAGACAACATCATCTTCGACATCGCTCCGGGAAACCTGGGAGGAGATGGAATCCGACTCACCGATTCCTCGCCGAATATCCACAACAATGTCATTTACCATGTCGGCGGGATGGGTATCCGCGCACAGGGAAACAGCGAACCGAGAATTGTCAACAACACCATTTACGACTACGGCTATTACGCCGGAATCTCCTTCGCGGCGCTCAACATCGGCTCTGTCACTCCGGTGATCTTCAACAATATTGTGATGCGCGGGAACTCCGAACCGGTCGGGGGAATCCTCTGGAAGCTCCCCGCCTCGCCCATCCTCGGATACAACGATGTCTTCGATCCCGCCAATGTGACCGGCGGGGGATCGTACTATGCCTATCACGATGGAACCACATGGCAGGAAGCCTCGGGCGGCCCCGGAGCGATCTCCGAAAATCCCCAGTTCGTGGACGAATCGCACGGTGACTTCCATCTGCGCCCGAGCTCCCCTTGCGTGAACGCGGGGCACCCGGACCCGGAGTACCTGGACACGGACGGTTCCCGGAACGACATCGGGGCCTACGGCGGCCATCCATCCGATCCGGGTGGCAGCGGGTTCCTCGGCAGCGGCTTCATCTTCACCTCGGTGGGAAAGATCCCCATCACCGAGATTGTCCAAGACCCACTGAGCCTGACCTTCGGTCTCGCGGTGGTCTCGCCGACCGCGGCGATGGATTTTCAAATCCCCCAATACCTGGATTCGCCATTCGGCGGGAGTCTGTGGATTCGCGGTCTTTTCGGGGTCGCCGATTCGGTTGACTACTATCAACTGTTTGCCTTGCCCGAAGGCGCCACCACGCCCATCGCCCTTGATGATCCGCTTTCCAAGGTTCGCTACACCATCCTCCCCGGCGGGACGGTTGTTCACACAACGGTTCACCTCGGACCCCAAACCATCGGGGGAGTGCCCAATCTCTACCAGCTCAACAAGGAAGGCTATTGGAGCCACGAAGACCTGCGGATGGTTTGGAACACCTCGGGATTGAGCGGGCGTTTCACTCTGACCTGTCAGCCCTACATCCAAACCGGAACCGATACAGTCGCCCAAGTGCTTCTTCCGTCCGTCTCCGGAGACCACCTCACCCTCTGGCTGGACAGCTCGCCGCTGGAGGTGCGCATCAACGAGATCCTCTTCGCCGACCACACCCCAATCGCCGAGTGCGAGGAAATCGCGCTTCCGCATGGAGCAAGCAACGAATTGATCTTCAACATCACCGCGTTTCACCCGGGCGGCTTCCTCAATTCGTACTCGCTGGACTGCGCCTGGGGGCACAATCATTACGGCGGCAACTTCACCTCCGACCACTATGCCGGGGTCCACAATTTCCCGCCGCCCATCTGGACGGGAGTCTTGAATCTGGAGCTCCCCGCGCTCTTACCGCGCGATGGAATGGGCAATCCGGTCGCTTGGGAGGACTGCGCCTACGGGTTCACCCTTTCCGCCGGGTCGAGGGTGACGGATGGCTTCCAATACTTGCAGGCCACTTCGTTCACCTCGATGCACGCCGTGGAGAACCTGCTGAACAAAGATGGCGGAGAGACCCCCATGGGCCCATGCGCCAACTGTCCTCCTCCCGTCGATCCGGCCGGCGGCAATATCCTCTCGGCGCCCGAGACAATCTTGGCAGCCGCGGCTCCGGTCGCCCAGAAAGGGGCTAGTGTCAAAGCTCCCCCCGGCGACACGGTCTGGGTGGATGATGACAATGTGTCGGGCACGGAGGATGGAACCGAGATCCATCCCTATAACACCATCGGCGAGGGGATTCTCGCGGCCACGCCCGGATCCCAAGTAGTCCGGGTCCTTCCCGGTCACTATGGCGAGACCGTGACAATGCGCGATCAGGTCAGCCTGATCGGATCCGGCGCGGACTCGACCACCATTGAACCCGCGACACCCGCCACCGCAATCTCATGTATCGGAATCGGGGCGGACACATTGCTCGTGGGGTTTCAGATTACCAACGCGAGGACCGGCGTGTACTGCCTGAATTCCTCGCTCCAGATTCGCGAGAATGTCATCACCGACATGGATTATGCCTCCTTGGCGGCGGATGGGATTCGCCTGGATGACTCCTCTCCCGCCATCGCCAACAATGTGATTCACCATGTCGGCGGCATGGGCGTCCGCGGACAAGGAAACAGCTCTCCGGCGATTGTGAACAACACGATCTTCGACTATGGCTACTACGCCGGGATCTCCTTCGCCGCGCTGAACATCGGTCCTGTCTCCCCGGCAATCCGGAACAACATTGTGGCGCGCGGAAACAGCGCGCCGGTGGGGGGAGTGCTGTGGAGGCTGCCCGCCGTGCCGCTGGTGGAATACAACAATGTCTTCGATCCCGCGAATGTCACCGGTGGCGGCTCCTACTTCGCGGTCCACGATGGAACCACCTGGCACGAAGTCTCCGGGCTGGTCGGCTCCATCACCTCGGATCCCGATTTCGTGGACACCGCTCACGGCAATTTCCGACTGAATCCATCCTCGCCATGCATCGACGCCGGGGATCCAAGCCCCGTGTACAATGACATCGACGGCTCGCGCAACGACATGGGCGCCTTCGGCGGCCAACGCATGGACTCCGGCGAGTCCTCCCATCCCGGCTCGGGTTTCCTTTTCACCTCCATCGGCAATGTTCCGCTCACCGAGATCGTGGCGGATCCACTTGACCCCTCGCATGGCCTCTTAAAGGTCTCCGAGGTGGCCGCACAGGACTTCCACATCCCCAGGTACACCGATTCCCCACTTGGCGGCACGCTTTGGCTGCATGGCCTTTTCGGAGCCATGGACGGAGTGGATTACTACCAAATCCTCGCCGCCACATACGGAACCTCGGCCACCACCACCCTCAACGCCCCCTTGACCAAATACCGCTTCACCATCAATCCGGATGGAACCCTGACCTGGACCCGACACCAGATGGGACCCCTTTCAATCGGTGGCGTGGACAATCTGTATCTGCTGAACAAGACCGGGTACTGGACCTTCACGGACCTTCGCTACATCTGGAACACAAGCGGCCTTTCCGGAAAGTACTCGGTGTCTTATCGAGCATTCCGAGACATGGGCGGCGGGACCGTGATGGAGGTTCCCTTGCCTCGCAATGATCTGGACCACTTCACCATTCTGATCAACAACACCGCGCCCCAGATGATGATCGAGGATGTGGCTTACTCGGACCACCTGTCGATTGCGGAGTGCGAGAAGATCACCCTCCCGCATGGCGGCGATGACCGTCTGGTCTTCACCTTGACCGCCTGGCACCCCGAGGGTTTTCTCCGCTATTTCCTGCTCAATTGCTGGTGGGGCAACAACCGCTATGGAGGCCGGTTTGTTTACGACCAGTATGTCGGGGCGCATGATGGCGCGCCGCCGTTTTGGCAAGGCGTTCTCAGCCACCAACTCGACCCCCTTCGACCGGTGAACGAAATGGGGGACCCGGTTCCCTGGCAAAATTGCGCCTATCGATTCCATCTCGAAGGCTCGACCCGCGCCACGGATGGGATCACGTACCTCTATTGGAGCGGTGATGAGCTCTTCCAGTCGGTCGTGAGCACGGGTCCCGCCGATACGCCCACGCCGACCGAAACCGAGACACCAACCGTGACCGCGACGGAGGAGGACACGCCAACCGCCACGGCAACCTGGACCGAGTCCCCCACGGGCGTTGCCACGCCGACATGGACCGCCACCGCCGCGCCGACCGCCTCATTTACCGCCGCCCCAACCCCGACCGCCACCCCGGTTCCCGGAGACACGAACGGCGATGGGATGACGAACAAGGACGACCTGTTCTATTTCGTCCAGGATTGGAAACTTCCCTCCGAGGAGGCCGACCCGAACTGCAATCCGAGCCAGGATGATCGGATCGATCATCACGACTTGCTCCTCCTGATTCAGTATTGGCTGGGCCGGTAGGGACCCACCCGGTCCGGAGCGCGGAGGCGTCTCAGGACCCGCCCCACCACTCCGGATCGGACGGAGGGGCACGCGTTGTCGTGTCCGGAGTGGGGTGTGTTCGTCATGGATACCCTTGGGAGGCCGCTTGGGGTAAACTTAAACCTGAAGCCGGTCGGAGATTCAATTCCATCGAAAGAGTTCGCGATGCCGGGAAAGACGCAAACCTTGGAAGCCGCAAAGACCGCTGGCGTGGTGTCGGTGACCTTCTTACCGGAAGGCCGAACGGTCACGGTGAACATGGAGGACCTTCCCTACGGGGACCATGGCGAACCGGGCTCGATTCTCGATGTCGCCCTGCACCACGGGATTGACCTGGAACACGCCTGCGGGGGGGTATGCGCCTGCTCCACCTGCCATATCCATGTGCTTGAGGGGATGGAGCATCTCTCGGAGTTTGATGAGGAAGGGGAGGCCGACATGCTTGATCAGGCCCCCGGAGTGACCATGAAATCCCGTCTCGGCTGCCAGTCGCGCCTCCTCGGAACCGGCGATGTGACCGTTTCGATCCCCGGCTGGAACCGCAACGCGGTCAGCGAAACCCCGCATCACTGAAGCCCCCCTCCCCAAGGCAGTTTCTTCTTTCAGGGGCATATTCTGCCCTCTCGCGTTCAAACCGGTCACCCCACGGGCCGCCCCCTTAATGTTCTCTCTAAGTCACGGGTTATCAGTGGATTATGAACCGGTGCCCCGGAGCGCCAGCCGCGAGTGACAGCGGCAAAATCCCCTGGCACGGGCGCTGCTTTGCGGGTGGGGGATAGGGTATGCATGGCGGCGGTGATTTGCTGATGGCCCCGCCATACCAGGGGAAGGTCAATGATCGCGGGGCTGTATTCGGCATCAACCAACATGGACGCGGCGATTCGACAGCAGGACGCCATCGCCTCCAACATCGCCAACGCCGGGGTGAATGGGCATAAGGCCAAGGCTTTGGCCTTCCGCAGCTTCCCCGAACTCCTCTTCACCCAGGCCACCCCCGCCACCCCGGAGGGAAACCGCGCCAACCGAACCATCGGCCGGGTCGGAACCGGCGTGGGCGTGGATTGGGCCTACCTGAACTTTGAATCGGGACCGCTGGTCACCACCGGAGTGCCCACCGACCTCGCCATTGAAGGGGAGGGGTTCTTCGCGGTCCGAACCCCGCGCGGAGAACGATACACCCGCAACGGGACCTTCAAGCTCGTTCCCGATTCCCAAACCGGACTCGCCACGATCACAACCGCGGATGGTTACCCGCTCCTTGGGGCAAACGGCCCGATCCAGGTTCCGGTGGACCAGGACTTTGAGGTGGACCAAGCCGGGAATGTCCTGCTCGATGGCCTTCCCGCCGACCGCGTCCGAGTGGTCGAACTTGAGGACCGCAATGTCCTCCTTCAGGAATCCAGCTCGCTCTTTCAGGTGGAGGACCGATGGCGGGACCAAGTCCATCCCGCCGAGCGCTCCGTGGTCCGACAGGGAACCCTGGAGAAAAGCAATGTGAACACGGTGCTCGAAATGGTCCGGATGATCGAATCCTTCCGGAACTATGAGTCCGCTGCCAAGGTGGTCAGCGTGCTGGACCGGAGTCTCGGACTCGCGGTGAACCAGATCGCGGGAACCTAAAGCAAGACATCCGGGCGGGGTGTCCCGCCGGGCATGAAACGGTGGTTCGTAAGGAGAATTTGAGATGATTCGCAGCCTCTTCACCGCGGCGTCCGGCATGAACGGGCAGCAGTTCTTCATCGATGTCATCGCCAACAACCTGGCAAATGTGAACACCAACGGCTTCAAGAAAGTCCGAGTCGATTTCCAGGATCTGCTCTACCAGACCATCCGTCCGGCGGGGAGCAGCACCGACCAGAACACTCGCGTGCCCAGCGGCATCCAGGTCGGGCATGGCTCGCGCGTGGCGGACACCCAGCGCATCTACACCCAGGGCAACTTCCGCTTGACCGAAAACCCGCTCGACCTGGTGATCGAGGGAGACGGCTTCTTCCGTTTGCAGCTCGCCGACGGCACCGATGTCTACACCCGCGATGGCTCCTTCACCCTGGATGAGAACGGTCAGCTGGTCAATTCGGACGGTTACCTGGTTCAGCCGAACATCACCATCCCGGAGGACGCCACCGAAATCGCGGTCGGTCGAGACGGCACGGTGTCGGTGAAAGTCGCCGGTCAGACCGATTCGCAGGATGTCGGACAGATTCTTCTCACCGATTTCATCAACCCGGCGGGGCTCAAGGCCATCGGGCAAAACCTCTTCACCGAAACCACCGCCTCCGGGCCTCCGATCGAATCCACTCCGGGCCAAGAAGGCCTTGGAGAGATCAGCAGCGGGTTCCTCGAATCCTCGAACGTGAGCGTGGTGGAGGAGCTCGTGCAACTCATCATCGGGCAGCGGGCCTATGAGGTGAACGCCAAGGTCGTTCAGACCTCGGATGAGATGCTCCAGACCGCGAACAACGTGAAGCAATAACCGACTGATTGAGCGGAAGCGATGACCCGGAACGCGAGAATGACAATCTTAGGGAAGAAGGCCAAGAGCCTCCTGCGCCTCTTTCTTGGATGCGCCCTGCTCCTGACTGCGTCAACCACGTCCGCGGTGATCATCCTCCCGGAGGAGCTCCTCGCCGACAAGACCCCCGAGGCGCCGAGCCTGGAGCTCCAGGAAGCGCCTGCCCTCGAGGAACAACCCGCGAAGGAACCCATCCACCCCGCAAAGCCCTCCGCTCCCAAGGTGACCGTGCGGATGCGGAAACCGGAGAGTGTCCCCACGGGCCAAATCCGACTCCGGGATGTGGCCGACCTCGAATGCGAGGACCCGAAGCTCCTGGCGGACATCGAGGCTATCGACCTCGGCGCGACCCCCGCGCGCGGCCAAATGACCTATGTCTACCCGCGACGGGTCGAATCGGCGCTCCGGCGGTTGGGGTTGGGGCATGGGGACTTTGTGATCGAGGGACCCAATCGGGTCGCGGTCGAGAATCAGGGCCGGGAGGTTGCCCTGGAGGAGATCGAGGAGGCGATCCAGGCCGCCTTTGAGGCGCGCCGATCCGATCAAGGTGGAGCGCCCATCGAGGTCCGCTTGCTCCGTCGCCCCACCCCCATTCACCTGCCGTCGGGGAAACTCGACCTGGAGGTGGCGGACCTGGATCGACCGGGGAGCGGCATCCGCAATGTCCTGCTCAAGTATTGGGTGGATGGGAATCTGATCGACACCCATGCGGTGAGCGTGCGCGTCACCGAAAGCGTCCCCGCGCTTCTGGCCGCGCGCGACCTCGAACCCGGCGCGACCCTGACCGATCGCGACCTGATGGAGGGTTACTTTCCGCTGCCGAAGAGCAGCACCAAGGCCGATCTCCCCTCGGATCGAGCGACCCTGATGGGCGCATCCGTGAAGCGCCGGATCGCGGCGGGAAGACCCATTTCGCTTCGGGACATCGAGTGGGAGCCGCTCGCCAAGCGGGGCGATGAGATCGACCTCCTGAAGAATGTGGGGGATGTGCGCGTGTCGATGCGCGGGACCCTGGCCGAGGACCTGCTCTTTGTCGGCCAGGAAGTCAAAGTGCGTCTCAAGAAGAATCGAAAGGATTCGGTCGGCAAGGCCATCTCGGAGGGATTGGTGGTGCTTCCATGAATGTGAGCCGGACTCAGGAGTCGAACGGTATGTTACGCAAGACTGTTTTTTGGGGCTTTGCCGCCTTTGTGGTCCTGACTTCCTGGGCCTCGGCGCTCTATGGGCAGTGGGACATGCCACACACGCATCAACCCTCCGCCCGTCCCGTTGTGATGGAGAGTGACCTGCCAACCCCACGGGATGTGAAACCGGATCCGTACGCGGACGCCTTCGGGATGACCGAGCGCGTGAGCGGGGGGGCCAATTACTCGACCGGCTCTCTGTGGGGAGAAAGTTGCCGATTCAACAACCCCTTCGGGGACCTTCCGGCCCCGGATTTCGAGATCGGCGATGTCATCGTGGTGAAGGTCAATGAAAACTTCCGCTCGCGCGAGGAGATCCGCCTCCAAAACGAGACCGAATCCGAGGTGACCTTCAATGTGGCCAGCTTCTGGAACAAGGCGTTGGACCCGAAGATTTTCGGAACCGAGGGAGGAGCGACGGATTACCCCAACACCGGGATCACCGGCACGGATGACTACGACGCCGAGTCTCGCGGGCGCCGTCAAAGCCAACTCACCATCGACATTCCCTGCACGGTGACCAAGTTCACCACGGAGGGGGGGCTGCTGATCGAGGGTCGCCAGGCGCGGGTCATCGGGCGCGACAAGAAGGTCCGCGTGTTTAGCGGCGTGGTGCGCCCGGAGGACGTGGACCCGGTCTCCCGCACCGTGGCCAGCACCCGAGTGGCTGACAGTCAGCTCAAGTGGGAAGGCAAGGGACCCGGCGAGAACACCGCCAATCCCGGGCTGATCCACCGAATCCTGGATTACATCCCACTGTTCTAAACAGGCAAGGAGAACCGAGCGTGCCGACTTCACCCATGCTGACAATCCTGAAATGGTTTGCGGGCTTCCTGATCTTCGCGGGTGGGCTGATCCTGGGGTCCATCTCGGAGGCGGCCCAGGTGCGGGTCAAGGACATCGCGCGGGTTGAACTGGAGCGCGGCAACCAGCTCATGGGTTATGGGCTTGTGGTCGGCCTCAACGGAACCGGGGATGACTCGACCAACGCGGAGAGCGCGCGGGCGATCCGCAATTATCTCGCGCTTCTTTCCCGGCAGGGACGCGGTTTGGACATCGACTTTTCCCGCGCCGAGGCCAAGAACAGCGCCTTGGTGGTGGTCACCGCCGAGCTCCCGCCCTATGTCCGGGCCGGGGCGCGGCTTGACATCACCATCAGCTCTCAGTTTGACGCCAAGAGCCTGGTCGGCGGGACACTCCTTGCCACCCCGCTCTTCGGCATGGACGGCAAGATCTACGCGGTCGCCCAGGGGCCGGTCTCCGTGGGTGGGTTCTCCCAAGGCGGCGCCGGCGGCGGCGCGCAGAAAAATCACCCCACCGTCGGAACCATCGCTAACGGCGCGCTGGTCGAGGAAAACGCTAATTTCCTCCGGGAGCATGACCGCGCCCGACTCAACAGCGGACGGGTCAACCTGATCCTCAAGAACCCGGACTACATCCAGGCCCGCAACCTTCAGAAATCCATCAACGAGAGTTTCAGCTTGGTCAAGGCCGCGCGCGCCCTCGATCCGGGAACGGTCGAGGTGGACCTGTCGATGCTCATGGCGCGCTACGAGTACAGCACGCCCATGGAGGTGATCAGTGAAATCGAAGAGCTCACTCTCCAGACCGACCTGCCCGCGCGCGTGGTGGTGAGCGAGCGAACCGGGGTCGTGATTGCGGGCGGCGAGGCCAAACTCTCCGCGGTCGAAATCGTGCAGGGCGAGCTCCGGATCGTGGTCGAGCCGGGGGTCCCCGAGGAAGTTCATATTCAAGCCCAGCCCCCGGTCGTGGATCCGACCGGCGCCATGGTTCAGCCCCCCACCCAGCAGGTGCAGCGCGTGGGAGCCCGTCCCGGACGAACCCAAGTGGTGGAGGGGGACAAGACCCTTGTCCAACTCAAGGAAGGCGACACGGTCGGGAACATGATCCGCGCGATCAGCGCGAGCGAGGTGGGGGCCTCCCCTCGCGACATCATCGCGATCCTCCAGGCGCTCGACCGCATGGGCGCCCTGCATGCCCAGCTGATCTTCGTGGAGGACTAAGCGATGAACGGATCAGCCCTTTCGTTTTCCGCCGCTCGAACCGCGCCGCCCACCGGTGGGGGAGGGCTTGAAAAACTCCAGTTGATTGCCGAACGGAGCAAGAACGGCAAACAGCTCTCCGAGTCGGAAATCCAGGAAGTGGGCCGTCAATTCGAGTCGCTCCTACTTCACCAGCTCCTCACCACCATGCGGCGCTCCATCCCCGATAGCGGACTCTTTGGGGACTCCTCGGCCAAGGACATCTACGAGGACCTCTTTGACCAACACATCGCGGAAACAGTCTCGCAAGGAGGACAAACCGGGATCGCCGAAACCATTGTGGAGGAGCTCCGCCGGCAGCAATCCCAGGTCGTTCCCTCTGAGACTGCCTCGGTTTTTCGCCCCCTAGGACGGGAAACCTTGGATTATAAGGCAATTCAGCAAAAAGAAAATTTAATCAAGAGAGTGGACAAACATGTTTAAGTCAGATTATACTCCTTCTAACCGACCAAAGGAGTGGGAGGTCATGCGAAGGCACGAGGAGCGCCTGGCGGAGATCTTGGAAAGGGAAACTCACCTTTACGAGGATCTTCGCGGGGTCAAGGACGACGAGGCGCGCGCCCTCTTGGTGTTGTCTTCAGTTGAGATCGAGGCATCCACCGCCAAGCAGGAACGCTTGGTGGAGGAGGCCATGCGACTGGAGCAGGAGCGGCGCGACATCGTGCTGCGTCTCAGCGCGGGGCATGGTCCTTGGGACCATGAGCCTTCGTTGCGGGAAATCGCCCCCTATCTCTCCCCGGACATCCGTCGGCGCGTGATCCAATCGGCGCGCGCTCTCTCGGCCGTGTGCGTGGATATCGGGAAGGCGCAGATCTCGAATTCGGGCTTGATTCGGCGTTCCATCGACTACCTCCACGACTTCATGGAGACCCTCCTGCGCCGGGCGCAAGCCCGGGCGGCGGTCTACGGACCCACGGGGACATTCTATTCCGGCAAGGAAGCGGTCCCGGGGTTTGTCGACAGAAAGATCTGATAAGGGAGCAACGAGATGGTCACCCTATTCGGCGCGTTTGAGGTGGGGGCGCGGGGGCTTCTGGCCCAGCAGCAGGGCCTGAATGTCACTGGCCACAATATCGCCAACGCCAACACCGAGGGTTTCTCGCGCCAGCGGGTCAACCTCGCGACCTCCTACCCTCTTAATGTCACCCCCGGTTCGGTCGGCACCGGAGTTCGAGTGGAGTCGATCCAGCGACTCCGCGATGAGTTTCTGGATTTCCAGCTCCGCGAGGCCACCACCGAGAACGGGTTTCTGGACGCGAACTCGGACATCTTTCTGGAGCTCCAGACGATCCTGCAGGACCCGCTCAACCCACTGGCCGACACCCTGGAGAACAGCCCCGCCGAATCGGGCTTGAACGGCCTTCTTTCACGGTTCTTCGGGGCCTTCCAGGAACTTGCCGCGAATCCGGAAAGCATCGCGGTGCGCGCCACGGTCCGCGAGACCGCGATTTCCCTCGCCGAGGGAATCAGCACGGTGCGCGGGAACCTGAGCGACCTTCGGGAAACGCTGAACAATCGGATACGAGACACGGTGAGCGGGGTGAACTCGCTGCTTGAGCGCATCGGAACCCTGAACGAGGACATTGCCCGAATCGAGGCGGTCTCCGGAAACAGCGCCAACGACCTGCGCGACCTGCGCGACCAAGCCCTCACGCAGCTTTCGGAGTTGGTCCCGATCACGGTCACCCCGCAAGCCAATGGCTCCGTGGATGTGCGCGTGCTTGGAACCGGGGCGGTGATCGGCAATCGGGTTTCCCCCTTCGAGGCCCTGATCGCCCCTGGGGATTCGAGTGGGGACTATCAGATTGTCAACTCCCTGGAGCGTTCAAGGGTCCTCACCAACGACCTGGAGGGCGGGAGACTTGGGGCGCTCATCCATGCCCGGGATGATCTGGTTCCGGATTTCATCAATCAGATCGACACGCTCGCGGCGACCGTGATCCGCGAGGTCAATCGCGCGCACTCGGGGTCCATCGGCTTGGAGGGCTTCACCTCGCTCACCGGCTCCCAGGACGTGGCAAATCCGGCCACGGTCTTCGACTCGTTGGGACTGCCGTTTCCGCCCCAGGCGGGGAGCTTCACCCTGCGCGTGGTCAACTCCGAGGGCGTGGTTCAGAACCTGTACTCCATCAACTTCGATCCCGCGGTGGACAGCTTGGCCGATCTGGCCGCCCGGATTGACGCCATCGATGGGGTCGCGGGACCTGGCGGGGGATCGATTTCCGCCTCGGTCACGACGGATAACCGTCTTTCCATCACCGCGAACGGCGGTCTGGAATTCACTTTCCAGGGCGACACCAGCGGAGCGCTGGCCTCGCTTGGCTTGAACACCTTCTTCTCGGGGAGTGACGGTTCGGACATCGCGGTGAGCGATTTCATCCTCGACCCCACCGAGGGGCTCCGTCGAATCGCGGCCTCCGCCACCGGCGCGCCGGGAGACAACGGCGGGGCCTTGACCTTCGCGGGACTCCAGAACGCGCTTGTGGCCGGAAGCGGCTCCACCACCATCGGGGATTTCTACCGCCAAACCATCGCGGAGCTCGGAGTCCGGGCGCAAAGGAACGCGAGCCGGATCGACGCCTCCGAACGGACTCTGAACGGCCTTCGAGACCAGGTCGAATCGGTTTCAGGGGTCTCATTGGATGAGGAGGCGGTCAACCTGATCCGTTTCCAGCAAGCCTTTAACGCCGCCGCGCGTTACATCACCACGGTCGACTCCCTCATCGACCGCGTGGTCAACGGCATGGGTGTGACCAGGTAGAGGGAGGGGAGCGATGCGAATCACCAATAACATGATTTCACGGCAGGTGTTGTCCAACCTCCAGCGGAACTTCCAGTCGGTGGCAAGCCTCCAGAATGTCCTTTCCACGGGGCGTCAGTTCCAGTTCCCGGAACAGAACCCGATTGCCTTCACCGAGTCCCTGAATCTCCGCCAGGAAATCGCGGAGAATCGCCGCTATCAGCGCAACATCAGCCTGGGAACCACCAACCTGGAACTGACCGAATCCACCCTGGCGAATGTGAATGACCGTCTCCAGCGCGCCCGCCAGCTCGCCATCCAAGGCGCGAATGAGACTCTTTCCGGCGAGGCGCGTAACGCCATCGCCAACGAGATTGAGCAAATTCTTTCCAACGTGATCGAACAGGCGAACTCCAACTTCGAGGGGCGTTTCCTGTTCGCCGGGGATGAAACCCTCCGAAAACCCTTCGAGGCCATCTCGTCGGGAGGTTCTTCCCTGGGGGTGGTTTACCGAGGGGACTTCGGGGATCGATTGGTCGAGATCAACCAGGGCGAGTTCCTGCCGATCAATCTCACCGGACCGGGGGCCTTCTTCACCTCGCTCAATGAGATTCGGAGCCGGGTGGCGGTGACCGCGAGCACTCCGCTCGCGCCGCAGTTGGCCGCGGTCGATCCGCCCCTCGCCGCCGGCGCGGGAACCTTCACCGTGAACGGGGTCGCCATCAGCTTCGATCCCGCCACGGACACCCTTGAGAACCTCCGGGACTCGATCAACCGGGAAGTCGACACCGCCGAGGCGAGCATTGATTCGAGTGGCCGCTTGGTCATTCGCTCGCTCACCAGCAACGATGTGGAACTGGCCAACGGGACCTCTAATGTCCTTGAGGTTCTGGGCCTCTACCATCGCGTGGAGGGAGGCGCGATTGGCGCGGGGATCACTCCCGCCACCACTCTCGCCTCGCTCGGAATCACCGGCGATGCTCTGCGGATCGCGGTGGGGGATGAGGAATTTGAGGTGGACCTGGCCGGGGCGACCACGGTGGGCGATGTTCTCACCGCCATCAATTCCTCCGGGGCGCCCGTGGAGGCATTCATCAACGGCGCCGGGACAGGCCTCACCTTCAGCGCCACGCGCACGGTCGATTCGCTCGAGATTACCTCGCTCCGGAAGGTTTTCGGGTCCACCGCGCTTGCTCCCGGCGCGGTGACCGCCGACACCACCTTGGCTTCGCTGGGGATCCTGAATCCCGGAATCCTTCAGATCACCAATGATGGCGCGCTGACCGAAGTCGATCTCTCGGGCGCCGCCACGGTCGGACAGGTCCTGTCGGCGATCAACTCCCAGGTCAACGGGGTGACTGCCTCGATCAACGCCGATGGGACCGGACTTGACCTTGAATCCGCTTTCCTCAGCGGTTCGCTCTCAGCGGCGGATGTCGGTCCCTCGAACATCGCCGCCGTGCTCGGATTCGCGCAGACCCGCTCAGAGGACAACGCCAGTGATTTCGCGGTCACCAATTCCGGAACGGTGGATGAGACTCAGGGGCGCAACATCTTTCGTTCGCTTTCAGACTTGGTTCAGGTTCTCCGGTCGGACAACCCCGCATCCTCCGATTTCGACTCGGTCTTGGAAGCTTTCGACACGGACCTGACCACGATTCAGACCAATCGCTCGATTGTCGGCGCGCGAATGAACCGCACGGAATCCGCGTTGGATCGGTTCCAAGCCTTCGAGGTCTTTCTCACCCAGCTCCTTTCCGAGAATGAGGATGCCGATCTCGCGGAAACAGTCACCCAGCTGTCCACACAGACCAATGTCCTCAACGCCGCTCTGGCCTCCGGGTCCCGGGTCCTGCTTCCCTCCTTGATCGATTTCCTGCAATAGCGGCGGGGGGGACGCCACTATTCCCACCGCCGAGGATTCCCCACTATCCTCTCCATGGCCGTTGACCTTATCGTGTAGCGCCTTGGGGGGCCACGCTCAGTCGTGGCTGGTCTTGCGGGGCCACGGGATGCGACGAAGAGCATCCCTCCAACGCTACATTCGAGTGAGAAACGCTCTAGAAGGGAGTGGCGGTGTCCCCATGCCATCCAAACGCGCTGGAGAAAAAGCAACCGAACCGACTTTCGAGGAGTCCTATGCCCGTCTTACGGAGGTCGTGGGGAAGCTCGAGGCGGGGGAAGGAACGCTGACCGAACGCACCGCCCTTTTTGAGGAAGGAGTCCGACTCGCCGGCCTGTGCTCCGAGCATCTGGATTCCATCGAAAAGAAGGTCGAAATCCTCCTGCGGGCCGGCGCCAAAGATGAGGAGCGCGTCCCCTTCGAGGAGGACGATGAAGACTGAACCGCATCCCGCGCGGCTTTCCGGCTCCGCGCTCTGCTGATATGCTCCTCCCGAGTTGGAGGTCTCCCCAAACCCCATGAATATCCCAGTCCGTATCGGAGTGGTTCCCTACCTGAACGCCAAGCCCCTCGTGGAGGGGTGCGAAGTCTGGGGAGACCTCGCCGAATTCAGTTTCCTCCCCCCTTCCGAACTCGCGGTCCGGCTCGCGCGCGGGGAACTCGATGCCGCCCTGGTCTCCTCGGTCGAATACCTGCGCGGGACCTATGAAATCCTGCCCGAGGTGGCGATTGTCTCGCGCGGCGCGGTCAACAGTGTCCTCCTCACGGGGGATGCGCCAATCGAGGAGGCGGAGACGGTCAACCTCGATCCTTCCTCGCTCACCTCCTGTGTCATGACCGCCCTTTGGTACCGTTTGCGGCTCCGCCGGAACCCGACCTTCTCCCGTCACCCCGTCGATAGCCCGGAAGCCCTGCGATGCGATGCCCAGCTCGCGATTGGAGACACCGGCCTTGGACGGTGCGGGGCCAGACCATACCAGCTCGACCTCGGCGCGGCCTGGGAAGAGTGGGTCGGGCACCCCTTTGTATACGCCCCCTGGATTGTTCGGAAAGGGGCCGACCTGGGACCACTTGCGGACTTCCTCATGTCCGCCCCTGCCCGATGCGGCAAGTCCATCCCGGCCCTCGCCGAACAGGCTTCCTCACGGCTCGGAATCGAGCAGGACATCTGTGTCCGATACCTGACCCATTCGCTCCAGTTCACCCTGGACCATGAAGCTCGGATGGGCTTGGAGACTTTCCTGAACATGGCCGCCGAGAATCACGATTGGCTCGCCCAGATCATCGAAGACCTCCCGCCTCTCGGCGTGGATCTCCCCATTGCCATCGAACTCTACTCCCTGCCCGCGGATAGCTGCTCCATGGGAACATGAAAGTCCGCTTTAACCTCATCCAGCGCTTTGTCTTCCTGAACCTGTTTTGGCTGGCGGGAATGGGGATTTACTTCGGCTACTGGTTCTCCGATGAGCTGATCAAGACTGTCACCCGCCTGCAGAGCGTCGACCTCGCGGATGCCCTTCAGCTGGATGTCAACCGCCGCATCCTGCTCGATGATTTCGACATTCCTCCGACCGACCCGGGTGCCGAGGATAAGACCAAATCCATCGAAAAACAGGTCTCCGGCATCCTGAAACCCTCCGAATACCGAGTACAAATCCTCTGGGGCCGAGACCGAGCCATCTGGTCCAATCGGAGGAATCTGATCGGGACCCCCCTGGAGGTCGATCCCCTCCTGAGCGAGGCTTTCAGCGGTCTTGACCGGGCCGAGCTGGTCAGCTCCCTCTCACGCCTCTCCTGGATGTGGGACGCCATCGCGCACGGGGACCGGATCGTCAATGACGCCTCCAGCTATGTCCGCATCCTGATCCCGATCCGCTTTTCCAAGGAGCAGGCCGTCCTGGCCTCAGCCAAGCTCAAGTCCGAGTCCCTAAAAAAGCTGATCAGCGAGGCGCCCGAAGGGGCTCAGATCATTCCGGGGGTCCTTGAACTCCATCGGAACGCCCGCGACATCCTGGATAACGCCGTCGGGACCGTGAAATCGATCTGGAAGCGCGTGGTCGTGGTCACTCTGCTCACCTTCATCATCCTCTTCAGCCTGTTCAAGAGCGCCTTCAACACCATCGAGCGGCAGGGCCGTCAACTACGCGAACAGGAGCGCCTCTCCAACTTGGGCAAAATGGCCTCGTATCTCGCCCACGAAATCCGCAATCCGCTGTTCATCATTCGCGGGTCGGCGCAAACCATCGAGGAGACCACCGATGAGAACGATCCCCCCCGCAAACTCTCGCGCTACATCATTGACGAGGTGGATCGCCTCAACAACATGGTCCAAGACCTTCTCGGCCTGGTGAAACCGAGGCTCGCCCCCAGCCGCGACCCGACCAGCCTCAAACAGGCCATCGAGGACTCGCGTGAGCGCTCGCTCAAGCAAGCCCCCAAGATGACCCTCGTTCCGCAGCTCGATCCGGCGCACGACTTGATCTGGTTCAACCGCGACCAGCTGGTCCAGGTGTTCACAAACCTCTTCCGGAACGCGCGGGATGCCTGCAGGGGACAGGGCGCCATCCTGGTCGAGAGTCGCGCCACCGGGGACGGAAACCTCCAAATTCGGATCACCGATGACGGACCTGGGATTCCCGAGGCCGACCTACCGATGATCTTTGAACCCTTCTTCAGCAACAAGGAGAACGGGACCGGATTGGGTCTCGCGATTGTCAAACATTTGGTCACTCGCAATAACGCCACCATTGACGCCGTCACTCCCGCCGCGACCGGCGCCTGCTTCATCTTGACCGTTCGCTTGGCCCCCGAGGGGGCCGCCGAGGCGGGTCAAGACGAGGCCGTACAGGCCGATAATCCGGCGGGAGGGGTTTTGCACGACGGCTGACCGCCAGTTTCCGTGGAATTCCCCGCCGGGGCGCGACTCAAGGGGGAAAATCAGGTGGGCGAGCAGCTGCGCATCTTGGTGGCGGATGACGAGGAGCGGATCCTGCTTCTCCTGGAGGCCAATCTCAAGGCCGCCGGATATGAGGTCGTCACCGTGCACGACGGCAAACAGGCCATCGAGGCGCTTTCCTCCACCCCCGTGGATGCCGTCATCACCGACATGAACATGCCCGAGGCGGGCGGACTCGAAGTCACCGAGGCAGCGCGCAAGCTGCACGGCCCCCATCTCCCCGTGATCATCATCACCGCGTACGGAAGCGTGCAGAACGCTGTGGAAGCCATGCACCGCGGCGCGACCGATTACCTCGAGAAACCCTTTGACATGGGCGACCTTCGCGCTTGCTTGGCCAAGTGGCTGGAGGAGGCCGAAAAGCGCCGCTCCTTCGAAAAGCGCTGATTCCCCCCGGCCCCTCTCGGTGGTCTCATGAAAACCGGTCGAATCCTTTACCCAGCTTGGCTTGACCTGCGAAATGCTCCGGTCCTGGTAGTCGGGGCGGGCCGAGTTGCGCTGCGAAGAACCACCGCCCTTCTCGAGGCCGAAGCCGCTGTTCGGGTGGTTTCCCCGCGGCGCCTGCCGGAATTCAAGAGCTGGATCACAAGCGGCAAGGTCGAATGGATCAACCGGGAGTTTCAGGATTCGGATGTCGAATCGGCTCGGCTCGCGCTGGCCTGCACCAACGATCCGGAGGTGAATCGCTCCGTGGTCCGGGCGGCAAGGTCCCACGGCGTCTGGGTGAGCAGCTGCACAGTCGAAGAAGAAACCGATCTTTATCCCTCGGCTTTTCTGAGAAGAGGCATCCTCGGGATCTCGGTCACCTCTTCGGCGGCCGCTCCCATCCTCTCGCGAGTCCTCCGGGACTGCCTGGCCGAGATCTTCGCGGACGACTGGTCGAGTGCGGCCGAGGAGATCGCGCGGGGAAGGGGCGCGGGCATGGACACGGTGGAGGCGCGAGTGCGCGCGGAGTTTGGACGATCCGTCGCGCGCTGGCTCGGCTCTACCCCTTAAGCCCGGTGAGGGTCACTCCCTGGATGAAGTAACGCTGGGTGAAGAAAAACAGGAAGATAATCGGAAAGGTCATCATGGATGCCGCCGCCATCAGCTCCGCCCATTGTCCCCCCTGCGCTTGGGTCTGTCGGAAGATGAAAAGCCCCACGGACATCGGAGTCTTGTCCTCATCCGTGATGTAGATCAGAGGCTGGAGAAACTCGTTCCATGTGTTCTGGAACTGGAAGATGGCGATGGCGGCCAGCGCGGGCTTCACCAGCGGCAGCAGGATCCGCCAATAGATCGTGAAGTATCCGCACCCGTCAATCTTGGCGGCGTCTGTCAGATCCTGTGGGATTCCCATGTAGAACTGGCGCATCAAGAAGATGAAGAAAGGGGCGCCGGTGAAGGACATGATCGTGAGCGGAAAGAGGGTGTTGTACATCCCAAGCTTCGAGAACAGCACAAACTGCGGGACCATGGTCACCTGGGGCGGAAGCATCATCGTGGCGAGCATGAGAACAAACAGCAGGTCCCTTCCGGGGAAGCTCAGTCGCGCGAACGCGAATCCCACCAGGGAGCAGGCCAGGAGCTGGCCGAGGATGTTCCAGAAGGTGATCTTGACCGTAACCCACGTGTAGGTTGCGTATGGGACCCAGCGAAAGACCTCCTGACAATTCTCCGTGAGGCGCTCCCAGACCACGCGCCAGTAGGGGGTGGGAAGCAGATAGAGGATCATCCGCGCCATGTGGTCGGGGAGATCGTTCCTCAGGTTCGGGTCCGGGGTGAGGGTCAGGTGCTCGACCTCATATTTCCGCTGTGGATTGAAAGTCCAGAACACATCCTGGTACTCCCCAAGACTGAGCAAGGTTGGGGCTTCGGTGCGATAGCCGGACCCCCGATAGAGCAGAGTCGCGGAGAGCCGATGGTACGAGGCATCCCCCTTGATCCGGACCATGATCTGCTCAAGTTTTTCCGAGGGTGAAACAATCCCGATGTCGGCTCTAGCGATTTCCACGGGCTGTTCCGAACCGCGAATGGTGTAGGGGACCTTTCGTCCCATCGATCCCTCGCCCCGTCCGATGTCCCTGGCCGATGCGTTTCGGAAGTAAAAGCCCCCGATCTCGATTCCCCGGTAAACCCGGAGCCAGGCCTTGGCGACATCCTCCTGAGTGATGCGTTCGACAAAGAGGCGAGCGGCCTCCGGCCCGGCCCAGTCCCCCTCGGGAACCCGATTGTGGACCGCCATCCACAGGAAATCCTCAATATCCTTGCGCGCCTTGGTGAAGAACGCGGGCTCCTCGGGCCCGCGCGCCTGGGGCCAGCTCGGATCGGTGAATAGGGTTTTGGCCCTTGTCCAGGTCTCCTCTCGGAGCTGCCTGACAAAGCCATCCCAGTCACGGCTCTCGGGGAATGTCGAGGGGCGCCGCCAGCGCGGCGGATGCGCCTCGACATCCAGGTAAGGGGAATGCCTCACCCGGTTTGGAATCTCCGGGAACCACACCATGGGATCATGAATGATCTCATCGTCCGCCTTCATCGAGGTTGAGAGCATCCAAAGGAATGGGAGCGAAAAGACCAGCGACAGAAATGCCAATAGCCCATGATGGAGGAGCGTGACAGAACGGCGGTTCGCGCTCATGGCTCGCCCCCCTCATAGTGAACCCAGTTGCGCGAGGAGCGGAGCTGAATCACCGTGAGGATCAGCGTGATGACCAGGAGAATCCAGGCCATCGCGGAGGCGATCCCCATTCGGAACCAAAAGAAAGCGTTGTTGAACAGATAGTAGGCATAGAACAAGGTGGCGTTCGCCGGACCCCCATAGGTCATCACCATCGCCTGAGTGAAGATCTGCAAAATGCCGATGGTGCTCATGATCAGGTTGTAAAGGAGATACGGGGTGAGGAGGGGGAGCGTGATCGAAAAAAGCTTTCGGAAGAACCCGGCGCCATCGATCTCGGCGGACTCGTAGTAGTGCCGTCCGATGCCCTTAAGCCCCGCCAGCCACACAATCATGCTCCCGCCGGCGCCCCAGGCCAGCATCAGGATGATCGCGGGCTTGGCGGTCTCCTGCCCCGCAAGCCAATCCGGCCCCTCAAAGGGCAGGAGCGCTTCCAGGCAGACATTGAGGAGGCCGCTCTCCGGCTTGAGCATGAAGAACCACAGCACCGAGCTCGCGACAAAGGGGACAATCGAGGGGAGATAGAAGAGAGTCCGGTAGGTGGCCATCCCACGGACTTCCTGCTGAAGGAGGAGCGCGATTCCCAGCCCCACCGCCAAAGTGAGCGGAATCGAGAGCATCATGAAGACCGTGTTGGCCATCGATTTCCAGAACAGCGGATCGTTCGCGGTCCATTTCCAGTTCCAGGGGAGCCAGGAGGTCACCTCAACCTGAATCCCCACGAGCTCGGTGTAATTCCGAAATCCGACCCAACTCGGGGGGTGAAGGACATCGTACCGGGTGAACGACAAGAACAGCGAGGCCAGGATCGGCCCGGCCATAAATACAATGAAACCGACCAGCCAAGGCGAGATGAACAAGTAGCCCCAGGCCATCTCCTCGCGGCCCGCGGCGCCCTTCGGGCCATGAACTTTCAGATAGGCCAGAAACGCCAGGAACAGCGCAATCCCCAACGCGACGGCCACCCCATACGGCGCACGGGGATCGATGGGGGGATTGGCCTCCGCCAAGCGGTCCAGCTCGGCGTTTACCTCGGCGCTGTAACGGTCCAGGATCTCCTTGGGCTCGGCGTTTCCGAAGGCGGCCTGATCCAGCGCGTCCACCTGTTTGTTCCAAAGGAACTGTCCCACGGGGGTGACCGGTCTGAAGCGGGCGTTCGGGAGCATGTCATAGAACTTGCGCAGCTCGGTCTTCAGATTCGTGGGGATGTCCGGGTCATCCTGGATGACATCGTCAAAGACCCGCTCGTTGGCGATCCGATTGGCGCTCATCTTCGGGATCGCGATGCGCCCCTTGCTGCGGTTGTAGTCGCGCTGGTGACGGCATGAGAGGAAGTAGGCCTCGGGCGAGCTCATCCATTTGATGAAATCCCAGGCGAGCTCGATCTTGTCCTCGCGCACCCCGCGCGGAATCACCAGCGCGAATCCGCCCGACCAGGTAATCGGCTGCTTGTCCGCGGGGTAGGGAACCGGAATCACCCCGAAGCGAAACTCGGGCTTGTAGCGCGCGATGACCGTGATGAACCCATCCACGTCAATCCAGAGACTGTTGAGTCCCTCCAGGAAAGGTTGATTGATTCCCCCTTGAAAGGATTGCGCGAAGCGCGCCGCGACCTGTTTCCCCTCGATCCGGTCTTTCCCGTTCTTGGAGTAGTCGGCGTAAATTCCGCACATGTACTCCAAGGCCGCGAGGACTCTTGGATCGTTCAGCGTGCATCGGTTTCGGACGAGGTCCATGAACTCCCCGCCCATCTGCCAGCCGTACATGTAGAGGAAGCAGTTCCCCTGGTCCGGCAGGTATCCCACCGAGGTGAGGTTCCCACGGCTATCGCGGCGCAGCAGCAGACGGTTGTGGGTTTTCATCTCCTCCCAGGTGAGCGGGGGACGCGGCTTGCCTTGGTCATCGAACAGCTTCCAATCCGGGTGGCCCGCGGCCGCCTCGATCAGGTCCTTGTTCCAGAACATCAGGCGGCAATCGGTGTCGGCGGGGACCGCGTAGACCTTGTCCATATACTCCCCCTCCAGCCAGCAGGCGGGGTAGTAGTGAGAGGCGGTGACCGCGTGCGGCGCGCCCGCCTTCCAATCGCGTTCGATCAAGTCATCCAGGGGCAGAAAGGCGTCTCGCGCCGCCCACCCCCCGATGGTGAAACGATCCTGGAGCACCACCTCCGGGGGATCGCCACCCGCGATGGAGCAGAGCAACTTCTGGTCCTGCGGATTGTAATGCGTAAGACCGGTGATGCGGGTGATCCGCACCTGGACCCCGGGGTGAGTCCTCTCAAACTCCGCGACCGCCGCGAGCTTCCCCGGCATCTCCTCGGGCAGCCAGCTGTACCAGACGCGCAGGACTGTCTCTCCCGAGGCGGGGCCGCACGCCGCAAGGGCGGTCACAAGCGCGGCAAGGAGGGCAATCGGCAGCGGTCGCGGGTTCGTTCCAGGCATGAGCATGCGATTCAGCCGGGCGAGTCTACCCCGATGGGCGACCCCGCGCCATATCGGATTTCAAGTCGCCGAGGGAGTCTCGGGGGGCGGCACGCGGAGCTCCGTGTCATTCGGCAGACCTTCCGAGCTGAGCTTCGAGGCCCACACAATTTGAAAGAGCTCGCGAACCCGCGCCAGGACCGCCCTGGAATCCTCCGGCGACTGTCCAAAATCGATGCCGGTGTCCACGAACAGCCCCCAGAAGAGGTCGAAATCCGGCATCCGCGGCGCCAGGTCCGCTCCGATTCGGTCGAGGCGGCGTAGCAGACGCAACTTGCGCTGAGGGTCAAGCCGCGGTTCATTGGTGAAAAGCTCGCGCAGCTCCACAAGCAAAGTCTTGATCCGGTCCAGTTCCTCGCCGGACAAACGGTAGGCCAGCGAGCGTTTGAAGCGGACACTGAGCGCGCGCTCCACCTCCTGGATGACCATGCGCGTGTCGCGGACATGGATCGCGTGCTCGATCCAGGTTCGCGCCGTCTGGAAGAAGTTGACAATCTGCGCGATGTTGGCGCGCACCCCCTCGCGCAGCTCCGGAAACTCGTAGGCTTGGTTGTATTGGGCGGCGTAGGACTTAAACAGGCCGAAGGCGTACAGATACTTCCGGTACTCCTTCTCGGTCTCCTCGGGAGTGTTCAGCTCGTGGAACTCCTTAAAGGCGCGGCAGATCGAAAGGCCCGCGTGGAGCACATCCTCAGGCAGGCCCTCCACAAAGCCATCATCGAAAAGGCCCAGCTTTCGCCCCGCCTCCTCTTCCGTTCGACTGGATGGAATCCGGTTGATGCGCATGAACGCCTTCCTCCTCCATGTTCCCTTGGCCCTGGGATCAACCGCCGTTTTCCCGGGGGCGAAATCCTTGGCGTTATTCCGGGGTGATCGAATCGATTTCCTCAAGCAGCCGGCCCATCTGTTCGGGTGATCCGATGGAAATCCGCAGCCCCCCTACGAGCGGCGGGGTCGAGAAATAGCGCACGAAGACCCCCCTCTCGGCCAACGCCGCATAGAGATCCCGGGCATTTCCTCCCGGAGGTTCGGCAAAAATGAAATTGGCGTGGGAAGGATAGACCCGCCAGCCCCGCTTACGCAGGTCCTCGGATGTCCGCTCGCGCGTGGTCACTATCTTCCTGGCGTTCGCGCACATCCACTCGGCATCCTGCAAGGCCGCGGTCGCCAACGCCTGCGGCAGCGCTCCCAAGTTATAGCTGTCCTTCACCGCCCAAAGGGGTTCAAGCAGGGAAGGCTGTCCCACGGCGATGCCGAGACGCAGCCCCGCCAGGGAAAAAGACTTCGACAAGGTGCGGGTGACCAGGAGGTTCTCGAATTCTCCAACCAGCCCCACCGCGCCGCCATCGGAGAAGTCCACATAGGCCTCATCCGCCACGACGACACCGTTTCCCCGGCGAGCTGCGCACAGGCGCGCGATCTCCTCCGCGCTCACCAGGTATCCATCGGGGGCGTTGGGAGTGGCCACGAAGGTAACCTTGGCGGGGACCTCTAGCACCGCCTCGATCTTGGGGCCACCCATCGGCGCGGGACACTCACAAACCCGCGCGCCCTCGATCTCGGCGAGCACCGGGTAAAGCGAGTAGGTCGGGACCGGATAGGCCACCACCTCCCCCGGATCGACAAAGGCGCGCAGCACCATCGCAAGCAGCTCATCGGAGCCGTTCCCGGCAATCACCCATTCGGGGGGGACACCGAGGAGGTTTCCAGCCGCCTGCCGAAGGGCGGTGAAGGTCGGATCGGGGTATCGGCGCAGGGCGTCGGGATCGAAACCTCGCATCGCCTCGATCACCTTGGGAGAGGGGGGGTATGGGTTCTCGTTGGTGTTGAGTTTGACCAGACGGTCGCTCGACGGCGGCTGTTCGCCGGGGGTGTAGGCGGCGAAACCTGCCAGCGACCGGCGGAGGTAAGGGGACTTGCAGGGTTGGGACATGGCGTGAACTATAGCGAAGGGATCGGGCGAGTGGAGCGGGGATCGCTGACGGCTAGGAGCGATTTTGTTACGCTAGAACAGGAATTCAGACGGAGCCTGGGCATGAACCTTCGTCTCACTCGCCGCAAATTCCTGAAGCTGTGCTTTCCAGTTGCCGGGATGGCTTACCCGTTTGTGGAAGCCTGTTGGCTACGCAAGGTTCATGTGACCTTGCGCGTGCCCAATCTCCCCGATCCTTTCAAGGGTTTCAAGATTGCCTTCGCCGCCGACCTCCATCATGGGCCTGTCACGGGAATCGGGTTTATCCGGAAGACCGTTCGATCAGTCAACGCATTGGGCGCGGACCTGATCGCGCTTGGGGGGGACTATGTTCTCGCCGGCAAGGTTTTCATCGATCCCTGTTTCGATGCCCTCAAGGCCCTCAACGCCCCTCATGGGGTCTTTGCGGTTCTCGGGAACCATGACCACTGGACAGACCCTGTTCGGACACATGGGCGCATCAAGGAGTGCGGATTCACCGACCTCACGAACGGCGGTCGCTGGATTGAAAAGGACGGCGCCCGGTTCCGCCTTGCGGGGGTGGGAGACCTCTGGGAGGACAAGCAGGACCTGGAGGCGGCCCTTGGAGAGGCCACCGAAGAAGACGCCTGTATACTCCTTTCACACAACCCGGATTACACCGAGATCGTGGAGGACAAACGAGTGGGTCTGATTCTCTCCGGTCACACGCATGGAGGGCAGGTGGTGCTCCCGTTCTACGGCGCTCCGTTGGTTCCTTCCGCGTATGGGCAGAAGTACCTCCATGGCCTGGTGAAGACTCCGGTCACCCAGGTGTATGTCACTCGCGGAGTGGCCACGATCTACCCGCCGGTCCGCTTCTGCGCCCCGCCGGAGGTGGTGCTGGTGAGTCTGGCGTGAGTTGGATTTCCCGGAACGTGCGTCTATCATGATGGAAGATCAAATTGGACATCCGACGGATCCATGTTGACAACCGACCACAAGGAATCAATCAAGCGCAGACTCGTGTCCTGCCTCCAGGGTGAACCGGAGATCAAGAAGATTGTTGTTTTTGGGTCGTTCCTCGAAAGACCTGATCCAAACGACCTGGATGTCGCCGTCTTCCAGGACAGTTCGGAGACCTATCTCCCATTGGCCCTGAAATACAGGCAACGAATCCGCGCGGTGACCCGGGAAATTCCAGTCGACATCTTCCCTATCCGACCCGGCGCAAAGGGAGGACTGTTGCTGGCGGAAATCGAGCGGGGGGAAGTTCTCTATGAAGGATGAGGTCCGGGTGTGGCTGACCTATGCTGAAGAGAACCTTCACTCCGCCGAAATCCTACTTGAGAGCGGTCTCCTGAATCCATCCCTCCAGAATTCACAGCAATCAATTGAGAAGAACCTTAAGGCGCTCCTCTTGGCCTTCGACCTTCCGCTTAAGAGGATCCACGGCATCGAAGACCTCTGTCGGATTCTTGAAAAGAAGGGAGTTCAGATTGACCTGACCGTGGAGGAAAGGGAGCTTCTTGATTCGGTATATCTTCCCTCCAAGTATCCCACTTTCAGTGTGCTCCCAGATTTCATACCTGATACAGAAATCTGCATGGCTTGTCTCAATCTGGCTCGGAAAGTACAGAGACAAACCACCCAAATCCTGAAATGACCCCCATCCTTGCTCCCCCAGGCCAACTCCATTTGCCCAGAGATGGGAGTTCCCGCATGGGATGAATGAAACCGTCCCAATCCCGTCCAAGGGAGAGGACTCGCCCATGTGACGGGATTCCGGTCCAAAGTCGTGATTGCCCCCTCCAAAATACATGGTATCCTTTCCTATGAAAGTTGCGGCTTCGGGCGATTGAGACAGGGTAAGGATGATCTACACCCATGTGTTGAACAGGGGCGGCAAGGGTGTCAAGAGCCCCGTGGACGATCTGTAGAGGAGCAATGAGGGTGTTTTATACAGAAACCATATATCCCCATGCGCACATTGCAGAGCTTGATTTAGCGCTCTGGAAATAAAGGCTTTATGCAAACATTGCTGGAGGGTTCTTGTGCCGCGATGTCGCGGCCCAAAGGTGTTATGAAGAAACGACATAACCGTTGTTAGGGCGCCGGGAGCGCGTTTACATGAAGGCTCGGGGCACCCGCAACCATGACGACGACCACCGATAGCAGATCTCGCCCACTACCTCATCACGTCGCCGTACTCGGAGCTGCGGGTGGTCTTGGTCAAGGCATCCTCCGCGTCTGCCGAGCAGAGGGAATCGGGTTCACTGCCATTGTCCGCTCCCGACCAGAGCGCATCACCGTGGTGCCGGCCCGCTCGCGCGTTGCCGTTGTCCAGTCTCTCGCCGATCGGGCCGCCCTCACGGGCGCCTTTTCCGGCGCAGATGCCGTTCTCACCGCCCTAGGAGTGACGTCCAAAAGCTACGATCGTTCAGCCCTGCTCTCGGCGAACATGGCCACCGTTGAGGAGGCAATGCTCGCGGCAGGTGTTGACCGCGTCATCGTGATCAACACACTGATCGCCTCACAACCGGGGAAGCCCGCGCGGTGGATCATGCGCTTCTTCTCATGGATGCCGGGATCCGTCGGCCGCGGGGCTTCTGAGCAACAAGCGGTAGTAGATGCCCTCGGTCGGGGCGCGTTCTCGTCGCTTCGGTGGACGCTTGTCCGGGCCGGACTCAACTCTCGCGGTAAGAACGAGCCTCCCGTCGCCTCGGTGGACTGGGATGGGGCTCTGAACTCATGGTTGCCCGTCTCGTACGAAGCCATGGGTCGATGGATGCTAGAGGAGGCCGCGGCGAATGTGTTTGTCCGCGCAGCACCGATTGTGTCGCGACGTCGAACGTGACCTCTGCCGACAAGCGGTCTAACAACGGCATGCAGCGGACGGCGCTCCGCGCCGCCGCTGAACCGGAGCGTTCTGCCAAAGAGATGAAGATCGAAACGAAAGAGCATGCTGATGCCGTCAATGGGAAGTTCAACCACTTCCACGACGGCTTCATCAAGCAGATCCGCGTCACAAGCGATAACGAGTTTCTGACAGACATGCCGTGGGAGGAACAACGGCAGTTCCCAACCAACGAGGAGGAACTCCAAGCCGCCGGTCTCTGCCTCCTGAATACGAACTCCGTGGAACTCGTTATCCACCACTACAACTACGACTGGCCGAATCAACCCCGCCGGAGATCAATCGTCATCCGGGCCAAGGAAGCCCGGATGACAGACGGATTGCTCAAGTTCATAGGTGCTGACATATTCGAGCTCGCCTTCTCCAAGGACGACGGCGGCATCGCGTGCGTTCTTACTCATCACGCAGACGATGCCGGACCGGTTCGGAGCATGGACAATGGAACCACCACAGTCCTCTTTTCTGCAGATGTGGTGGAACTCGAAGAAACGGAATGGGCAGAACGAACTCCTGCAGGCGACGTCCTAAAGGCCGCGCCTGAGGAGTGACGTTAGTGTCTTGCCGTCATCCGCTGACACCAGAGAAATGCCGTAAGACCTCCCCACCGGCGCACCTTTTATATACCACCCCGTTCTCCTCTCCCCGGCATGGCGAGTCTGGAGTCTGTAGTCCGGAGTCTGGAGCAAAGGTTGAGAACTATAGGGCCCCCATTTCTCTTGCCGGTTGGTGGCTGGCGTGGGATACTATCAATATTCGCCTGCTTTCTGGGAGGTGGTTGTGGGCCTGCACGAATTGGAAACCGCCGTAACCGACTTACCTGCCGCGGAATTGGCCGCGTTTGCGCGGTGGTTCGAGGAATATCTGGCCGACGCTTGGGACCGGCGAATCGAAGCGGACATCCAGGCGGGACGACTAGACCAGGTCGGTCGCCAAGCGGATGCCGATTTCGAGGCGGGGCGGTGCAAGCCGCTTTAAACCATTTTGCCACGCCGGATTTCTGGCATTGCTATCGTCGCTTACCGGCCGAAGTGTGCGAGCTGGCGGACAAGCACTTCGAGTTGCTTCGCCAAAACCCACATCACCTTTCGCTGCGACTGAAGAAAGTCGGATCGTTTTGGTCGGCCCGGGTGGGGTTGCACTACCGCGCATTGGCGCGAGACAGAGCGGAAGGGCTGGTCTGGTTTTGGATCGGCCACCATAGTGAATACGACAAGCTGCTAGGTTAAGGAGGAATCTCCTGACTCATTCGCCATTAGCGTCTTCGCCGTCATCCGCTGACACCAAAGAAAGCCCACGTAAGATCCCCCTCCCCACCGGCACACCCCTTAAATACCACCCCGTTCTTCTCTCCCCGGTAGTGTAAGACTGGAGACTGTCCACACATTCCCCCTGGAATTGTGAATGAACCCCCGCCGATCCTCGTCCAACCCACAGCGACTTTGGATCCCACGGATTCCAGGGCAACCCGATGGGACTCCAACCGCCCGGAAATACGTTACAATGTCGGTGTTCGCGCCTTTCTCGGAATTCAACGGGCGCGCGTGGGGATGGGGCAGTGAATCGTCATCTGAGGTTTTTCCCGCATCTCTTCCTCGTGTTGCTGCTCCCCGCTCTTTCGGGCTGCAACAGCTATTTCTATTGGCCCAAGTCCAGGCCCCCGCTCCCGAAAGACTACCACGGGCTTCAGATTCGCCATTTCGCCAGCAAGGATGGGACCCGACTCCAGGGTTGGGTCATGCCCGCCCAGGCCGAACAGGCCCAGGGGTTGGTGGTCTATTGTCATGGGGCCGACTCGAACATCGAGGACTACTACGAGGCGGTCGAGTTCCTCCCCCGTCACGGTTACGACCTCTTCCTCTTCGACTACCGGGGCTATGGCGCCTCGGAGGGAAGGCCCGATCGACGAGGAACCATCGACGACGCCCACGCCGCGATTGATTTCGCCAAGGCCGACCCGCTGGTGGCCAAGAACCCAGTGGTTCTGTATGGCTACTCCCTCGGCAGCGCCATCGCAATTGTCACCGCCTCCGAAAGGAGCGATGTCGCCGGGGTGATAGCGGAATCAGGGTTTACCTCGTATCGCGAGATCGGACGCAAAGTCGTGCGCGAACGCTGGCGCACCTGGCCCCTGGTGATCCTCGCGCCGGTATTGGTCTCCAGCGGCTGGGACCCCATCGACACTGTGGACAAGATTTCCCCGCGACCGATCTTCTTTGTTCATGGCGACAGCGACCAACTTGTGCCCTACACCATGAGCGAACGCTTGTATCAGCAGGCCAAGGAGCCGAAGCGCCTGTGGGTCATGCGCGGTCGCACGCATTACAACCCCCCGCCGCGTCGTCACCCTGAGTTCGAGCGACGGGTGGTCGGTTACATCAAGTATATCGTGGACAAGTCCAAGGGAATCGACCCGCTTGTGGCCCGCGATTGCCTGCCGGGTGGGGCGACATACGACTGAGAATGATATACCCCTGGTGATTCGTTTGGTTACCCTGACAAGCAGGTCAGGGATTCGCCAGCATCTTCAAAATATGATTGGCCAGGCGCTCATTGATCTCTCGGTGTCTTGGGACTGGCTGAGAGACCCTCGTGGCCGGGTTTTGATACCAGTCGTGCTTCCCTCCCCGACGAATAAGAAGGCAGCCCTCTTTCTCGATCTCCCGTATCAGCTCCACGCGCTTCATGAGACTTGAAGCCGGGCAAGCCTCCGAACTCCAGGGATCTCGCCGCTCTTGAGATCTTCGTAAAGGTCCTTCAAGTGGCGTTGAAGATCTTCGATGGACTCGCCTTGTGTAAGATAATCAGGGTACTCCTCCAGGTATCCGACCCAGAAATCCCCATCATTCCAGTAAATGTAGTTGACCATTTCCATGCCGTCATTCTATTGATCCAGGTTTCCGCCGCAAGGCGCGCGGATGTGGCGAGCCTGGAGTTCCGCACGAACGACCGAACCTTGTAGGACAGGCCTCCCCGCCTGTCCTACAAGCCCCCACAGACCCTCACGATCTCCCTCGCCATCTCCAGCGTGATCCCCGGAACCGTGGCCACCTCCGCCGGATCGGTCCTGGCGAGTTGTTCCATCGAGCCGAATCGAATCAGCACCTTCTCCAGACGCGCGGGGCCGATTCCGGGAATCGAGGCCAGCGACGAGGTCTGACGAAGCCCGCCCTTCCGCTTGCGGTGGAACCCAATCGCGAATCGGTGCGCCTCATCCCGGACCTGCTGAAGAAGCTTCAAACCCACATGGTGAAGATCGAATCGAACCGGGGCCGCGTGGTCCGGAAGGAAGACCTCCTCCTCCCGTTTGGCCAGGCTGACCATCGGCTGCTCATGGAGCCGGGCGCGCATCGCCTCCTCCATTCGCTCCGCGACCTCAAGTAACGCCTTGCGCGCGAATTCGAGCTGCAGCGGCCCGCCATCGATGAGCACAAGGTCGGGCAGGACTCCAAACTCCGGTTCGTTGTGCAAAAACCGCCTGCCGATCACCTCCGCCATGCTCCGGAAATCATCCCCACCCGCGGCGGTCTTGATCTTGAACTTGCGATAGTCGGATTTCTTGGCTGCCCCGTTCTCGAAGACCACCATCGAGGCCACCGGCTCCTCGCCGCGATGGTGGGAAATGTCGAAGCCCTCGATACGGATCGGCATCCTCGGGAGCGCGAGGTCCGCGCCGAGACGAAGGACCGATTCGTGGATGCGGCGCTTGGCCCCGTGCCGCTTGCGATACTGTTCGGCGGCATGGAATTCGGCGTTCCGCTCCGCGAGGGCGATCAGGCGCAGCCTCGGACCCCGATGGGGTTTGCGGATTTCCACCCGCTTGCCGATCAGGCTGGTGAGCCAGGCCTCCAGCGCCTCGGGCAAGCTCGGAAGCGCCGAACACAAAAGTCGTCGCGGAACCTCCGGCGCGGCCTCGTAATGCTGTTCGATGAAGGCCGAGAAAAGCTCCGAGGTCTCCGTATCCGGCTCGGCCTCCAGGAAGTAATGCTCGCTCCCCCGAATCGATCCGCCGCGCCTCCTGAGCGCCACCACGCAGTTCACATCCCCAAGCCGCGCGCAGGCGAGGATGTCCTCGGAGTCCTCCTCGATCATCGACACGGACTGCCGCTGGGAAAAAGTCTCCAGCGCCTTGAGGCCATCGCGGTAGATCGCCGCTTTCTCATAGGAGAGATCCTCGGCGGCCCGGTTCATTCGGTCCTCCATTTCCCTCGCCACCGCCTTGTGGTCTCCCTCGAGGAATCGATTCACCTGGAGCGCGACCGCGCGATACTCCTCCGCTCCACAGATATTCTCCACGCAGGGGGCCAAGCAACGGTGCATCTCGAATTCGAGGCATGGACGATCCAGCGCGAGCTCCTCGGAGGGAATCCGGCAGCTCCGCAACGGGAAAATCTCCTGGAGGGTCTCAGTCACTTGGCGCGCCTCCCGAACTTGGGGAAAAGGACCGAAGTATCTCGCCTTGTGACCGGCGCGACTCTTGTGCCCCTCGCCCTTCTTGGGCAGGGTTCGGGTGAGATGCAGCCTCGGGAAGCGCTCATCCAAGGTCAGCTTCAGGTAAGGGTAACGCTTGTCGTCCTTGAGACGCGCGTTGTATTTCGGGCGTTTCTCCTTGATCAGCGAAATCTCCAGCAACAACGCCTCGATTTCGTTCTTGGTGACCACATAGTCGATATCGTCGACCAGCCGGTAAAGCTTGGAGGGAGCATGCCCGGAGGAGAAATGCGAGCGCAGACGATTTTGGATGTTGATGGCCTTGCCGATGTACAGGATTTCACCTTCGGAGTCCTTCATGAGGTAGACCCCGGGTTCGGCGGGAAAACGGCTGAGATCTTCGGTTGAGATCATGGCGCGACTGGAGCGGGGGGGACCTGCGCGGTCGCTCCCGCTGTTTAAGGATAGCGAATGCGGGACCCGCGCACATGACTTACCGGGACCGCGACCGAGAAGGCCCCGGCGGGGCGATCCGGCTTGTTCATCAATCGGTCGATGAAGTCGAGCGCCTCTTCGAGCTTCGATTCTCCGTCAATCAGGCACAAGAGCACCTTGCTGCTCGGCTGGCTCCCCGCGAAAACCGATCGAAAGCCGGCGAATAGCGGGACATCGCGCCCCAAGATGCTCCCCATTCCCACCGAGTCGATGACTGTCGCCCCGGGGATATCATGCTCGATAAACCCCTCCAGGAGCTCCTCAAGGCGCTCGGTATGGTTCAGGACCACGATCAACAGGTGCATGTCCAAAACAACCTCGTGTCGGATCGCTTCGCGCGCGGGCGACTAGATCAGGGCTTCCTCATCCCGGATGCAACGGATCACATCCGCGGGAGTTTCCATCGATAGCAGCCGGTCCCGAAACTCCGCCTGCTTGAGCAGACGCGCGGTCCGCGAAAGGATCTTGAGCTGCTCCTTGTCGGCGGTTTCCGGCCCGACAATGGTGATGAAGATGTGGACCGAGTCGCCATCAAGGGCATCGAAGTCCACCCCAGCCTTACTCCGCGCGAAGAGGATCGAAATCTTTTCGGGACCCTCGTAGCGCGTGTGCGGAATCGCGATCCCATCCCCGATTCCGGTGCTGATCAGGTTCTCCCGGTCGGTGAGCCCCTTGAGGAATCCCTCGGATGTGGGCACCAGGCCCAACTCGAAGGCGCGGTCAGCGATCTCCTTCAAAACCTCCGCCTTGGTGGCGGCCTTCAGCTCCAAGAGGACCTGATCCTCGGTGAGGTAATCGGTCAAGTTCATCCTCCGCCCCCCCCACTCAATTCTTCAATGTGTCGCGCAACCTGTTTCAAGTCCGGATCGACCGAAATCGGGCGCTCGGACTGTTCAATGGCGGTGTTCGGATCCTTGAGGCCATGCCCGGTCAACGTGGCGGTCACCGTGACCTCCCGGTCCGCCTCGCGGAAATACCCGCGCATGCCGAGGCGAATCAACCCGGCCAAGGAGGCGGCGGAAGCCGGCTCCACGAAAACCCCTTCCAACGCGAGCAGGCGCTGCGCGGCAAGGATCTCCTCATCGCTCACCGCCTCGATCAGCCCCCCCGATTCATCCCGCGCCGCCTCGGCCTTCGACCAGCTCGCGGGATTTCCGATGCGGATGGCGGTCGCCACGGTCTCCGGGCTTTCGATCGGATGCCCGTGCACAATGGGCGCCGCGCCCGCCGCCTGGAACCCAAGCATCCTTGGGACCCCGCTTACCAAGCCCCGATCCCGGTATTGGCGGAATCCCATCCAATAGGCGGTGATGTTCCCGGCGTTTCCGACCGGGATGGCGTGATAGTCCGGGGCTTGCCCGAGGCTGTCGCAGATTTCAAAGGCCGCGGACTTCTGGCCCTCCAGGCGGAAAGGGTTCACTGAGTTGACCAAAGCCACTGTCGGGATCGACTCGGTGATCTCACGGACCAAACGGAGGGCGTCATCAAAATTCCCCCGGATCGCGATCACACGGGCCCCATGCATGCAGGCTTGGGCGAGCTTGCCCATCGCGATGGCCCCCTCAGGGAGCAGGACCGCGCATCCCAGCCCGGCGCGCGCGGCATAGGCCGCGGCGGAGGCCGAGGTGTTGCCGGTGGAGGCGCAGATCACGGTCCGATATCCCTCCTCCACCGCGCGGGAAATGGCCACCGTCATCCCACGGTCCTTGAACGATCCGGTCGGATTCAAGCCCTCACACTTGAGAAACAGGCGGACCTTGGGATCGATCCGCTCGGCCAGACACGGCGCCTCGACCAGTGGGGTGTTCCCCTCCAGCAGAGTGACAACGGGACCTGAGTCCGACAGAGGCAGGAAATCGCGATACCGCTCAATGACTCCCGGCCAGCCGGCCTTGGCGGCGGCAAAGTTCATGGACACCTTTCCGAGGGCGGATGGATGGATACTTTTCCACAGCGCGCGTCCGCGCTTTGTGGAAGGATGGAGGATAAACCGACACGCCCTTCCGGAAAAGACCACGACCTGTCGGCAACCTTGTCGTTTGCCATGATCCTCCCTCGACCCCCTTCGGACTTTTTCGTGAATCAACGGTTGCTTGCTTCCCGGCCCGCGCCTAGGATTGTCCAATCACGCTTCGCGGGATCCCATGAAACGAACCGCTTTCGCCGTCCTGGGCCTCATTTTCTCGGCGCTCCCTCCCCACAGGGCCGCGGCCGCGGACTCCTTTCGCTGGAATCACGAACTTACCGGCGAGGCGGTGGCGGACTCCCTGAGGGACGCGCATGTCGAATGGAACGCCCAAGAGCTCTGTTTCACCCTCGCCCCCACACACTTGCTTTCCGACTGCATGGGAAGGACAGCAACCCACCCCGAGCCGCTCAGCCCGGAGGTGAGGCTCAAGAAGGTCTTCCACCTGGACTCTCGGCCGACATCCGCCGAGGCCCTGTTCTATGTCAATTGGGACAAGCGGCCGATTCCGATGGAGGTCACCCTGAACGGGCATCCCATCCCGCATGTCCGGGACCCCGCCAAGATGCGTCGCGGCGGCTGGGACCGGGTCACTCTCCCGGGCAACCTGCTTCGGTCCGGAGCCAATGAGATCGTGCTTGGCGGGACCGGAACTCTGTTTCTCGACACCGATGCTCCGGGTGGAAACACCTTCAAGCGTCTGACCCGGGATGGCGAGTGGCGCTCCGACACCCTCGGCAACGACAAGAACCTGCGCGGCGAACTCCTCCTCCGTGTCCGCGTGAAAGGTTTCCCTCGGGAGGGGGTGGTCACCTCAGAGATCCAGGACCTTTGGGAGCTCCTGGTGGAGGGGTTCCCAGCCGGGCCCGCGCCGATTCTCGAAACCCAGACTTTGTTCCTGACCCCCAAGGTTGAGGTTCCGCCTCGAGCCTCGGTGGTTTTCGAGGCCCGCACCGGCGCCGCTCGCGATGGCGCTCCGGAGCATTGGTCCCCTTGGCGTCCCCTTGAGGTGGTTCGCTCGATGCCGCGAGGGCATCGGTTCTTTCAGTGGCGCGCGACGATGCGGACCGAGGATTGCCTTGTCACCCCGCGCGTGTTTGGGATCCGATTGGAGGGGGAAACTCACCGCTTGGGCGTGAATCGCTCCGCCGTGAAGGTGGTCGAGCCACCCGACCAGGAAGTCGCGGTGTCCTCCTATCCTTTCGCCCACGCCGAACCGAACCACCCCAAAATGAAACTGCTGCGCGACAGGCACGAGCTCGCCAAGGTGGTCGAGGCCGGAAAGACCGACCTGGAGAAGTTGCATCTCCTCGCCCGATGGGCGCGCGGCCGGTGGGAAGGGTGGGATGATGGAGTCTACGGTTACTCGCCGCAGTGGGATGCCCTGGAGATCCTCGATTGGGGCGCGCGGAAATTGGGACACTGCATGTGCGCCCACTATGCGGTGGTGTTCGTACAAGCCGCCGCCGCGTTGGGCTATCCGGCCCGCGAGGTGATCCTCGATTACCACTGCCTCGCGGAGGCGTGGTCGGATGAGTATGGCAAGTGGGTGGTGGTGGATGTCGGGCTGCTTCCGAACTATCCGGAATCGCTCCTGTATTTCGAGAATGGAGTCCCGCTGAACGCCCTGGAGCTGCACCGTCGCTATCTCGCCGGGACCATCGCCTCGGTCACCTCCTCTCCGCCGCCGAATGCTCCCTTGCCCGAATTCTGGAATCGCTTTGGGGACCTCTACACCCGCTTCGCGATCCCTTTACGGAACGACCACTTGTATGTTCCCGAGCCGCAGGAGCTTCGTCACGGGCGCGACCAGTATCGCTGGGATGGATTCCTGTGGTGGACCGACAGCCTGGACCCCGAATATCCCGAATTCTCGCTGCAGAGCAACCGACCGGAGGATTTCTATTGGACACTGAACAAGACTCTGATCGACCTGGAGGACACGGAAACAGCGGGAGCGCTCCGAGTGCGCCTTTCCGGACCGATCCCCAACTTGAGGACCTTCCAGTTGAAGCGGTCGGAGGATGATGCGTGGCGCGACAGCCCCGCCGAGTTCGACTGGAACCTCAAACCCGGCGTGAACCGACTCCAGGCGCGCGCGGTGAACACGATGGGGAGGGAGCTCCCCCCCAACGCGCTCACCCTGGAATACAGCCCCTGAACCTCACCAATACTGCTCGATGTGGATGTTCCCCGGCACCTTGTTCGCGGGCATCTTAAAGCCGCGTTCAAGCAGGTTCGATTTCATGGTCTTGACCATGTCCGGGTTGCCGCACAGGAACACATGGCACTGCTCCGGATCGAGAGGCGCGCCCACAATCTTCTCGTAGGCGTCCCCCTCGAAGGCCTTGTAGATTCTCCCGCGCATCCCCTTGTAATCCGAGTTCTCCGGCTCGCGGGTCACCAGTGGGATGTACACCAGGCGCGGGTCTTCCTTGGCCATCTGCTCGAGTTCCGCGCGATACCCCAGGTCCGGGGCGTAGCGGACACCGTGGATGATGACAAACCTCCGCCAGCGGTTGGGCGCATTCCGATAGGTGTGGAGCATGGAGATATAGGGGGCCAGGCCGGTTCCGGTCCCCACCATCACCAGATCCTTGTCCGGGGGAACATCCTTGAGCGTGAACTTGCCCTTGGGCGCGGTGTCCATCCACAGCTTCCCGCCTTCCGGAACCTTCCAGAGCTTGGGAGTGAGCTGCCCATCGGTGATCAACACAATATAGAAATTCAGGCTGTCGCGTTGCGTGGCGGGCGAGGCGATCGACATCGCGCGCTTGATGAGCTTGGGCTTCTTGGGGTCACCCCCTTCGGCATCCCCGCGCGGCTCCTCGGAGGGGTCCGGGGGAAGTCCGATCATGATGAACTGGCCCGGCTCAAATTCCGGCGCGGGACCGCTATTGGGGCGCACCCTGAAAACGGCCAACTCCGGGTTGAGGTCGGTGCGTGAAACCAGCGTGGCGTTCAGAAGTTCATCGGACATGGTTCAAAGAAAGATCCCTTTCGATGGCTGAGAAAAGCGCCACGGTATACTCGCGGCTGAACGAATTGGAATTATCTCACGGAAATAGGGCCAAGGTCGAGATGCTTGCCCGTGCTCCACCCCCCCCGCTATCTGTGGAAGTTTCCGCAGAACAGCCTTGACAGGCGTTTCCAACTGCGGTATTTTCCGCAGATGAGAGTCATGGGAGGACCCACGCATGGCGAAATTCACGGCCGCTGAACTTGAAGTAATCGAAATCCTCTGGCGAGAAGGGGAGCTCAGCGCCACGCAAATCGAGGAGCACCTGGCGCGTCCCATCACCAACTCCTCAATCCGCTCCATCCTCACCATCCTCCTGGATAAGGGCCACCTCTCCCGCCGCAAGGTCGGCAAAGCCTTCCTCTACAAGGCCAAGACTCGACCGGAGTCGGCCTTCACCACCGCATACCGCCGTCTGGTGGATGCCTTCTTCCGAGGCTCCACGGAAGCCTTCCTCGCGCACCTGATCGAACGCGAAAACCTCTCTGAGGCCGAGCTGCTCAACCTGAAGCGCCTCGGCGAGAGGAATCCTGAGGGAAAGGGAAAGAACAAATCATGACAACCCCGCAACCGATTCTCGGCTGGCTGGATTGGGCCGCCGACCTTTCGCCTCTGCCGGACTTCCTGCTGAAAGCCACCGCCCTGCTCCTCGTGGGGTGGTTTACCGCGCTGATGCTTCGCGGGCGAAACCCGCACTGGAGGGTGCTGCTCTGGCGCTGTGTCGTCGCGAGCCTGGTGCTGTTGCCCGTGGTTTCCTGGTTGGCCCCCAAGGTTTCGCTGGTGGTCGCGGGACCGGTGGAGAAAGACTTGCCGGGACCGTCGGTCATCGCCGCGCCTTCCGCGCAAGTCCTGCCGCCCGGCTCCGCCGGGCCCCTCAAGCCGTTGCCACACCCCTGGGAAGGATTTCCTCCCGTGGCCTCCGGTCCCTTCTTCAACATCCCCCTCTATTTGCGAACTCAGCCGGATCCCGCGGCCGCCGTGTCGCCGCCCCGAATCTTCCTTGGGAAATCGGTGGAGCAAGCGAACGAGGGTCCTGGAATCCGGACTTGGGTGTGGGGAATTGGCGCCCTACTCCTGGTTCTCCGCTTGTTCTGGTCACACAGGCGAGTCCGCGCCTTTGTCCGGGGATCCCGTCCGGTCCCCATCGCCGTTGTCACCCGAGTCCGAGAAGTGGCCCGCGACTTGGGAGTGTCGGACCGAGTAGAGACCCGAGTTTCCTTGTCACTGCGAACCCCGTTCCTCACCGGGGTCTTCCGTCCTGTTCTGTTGTTGCCGGTTGAGATGACCGAACCGGAATTCTCCGGGGACTTGTCCGCGGTGCTCGCGCATGAGCTCAGCCATGTGCGCACGAACGATCTTGCCTGGGGTTGGATATTCCATTTGATCGGGATCGCGCTCTGGCCGCATCCGCTCCTGTGGAGGGCGCGCAAGGTCCACATGACCGCCTGCGAGGAGGTCTGCGACTCGGTGGCGGCTCGATACATCGGCTCCTCGGAGAGTTACTCGAGAGTCCTGGCGCGGGTTGCCTACGCGCTTCACTCCTCGGCGCCCGCGGCATGCGGGATTGCGATGGCGCGGGTCTCGACCGTGAGCCGGAGGCTCGATGCCCTCAAGCGCTTGGTTCCTGTCACTCCGCTTGCTCGAAGGAAGATTGCGGGCGCGTTGGCGCTGGGGAGCGTTTCACTCCTTTTCGTCGCGGCCCTGGATTTCGTCCGCGCCGAACCGGCGTCTGACCAACCCGATTCCGAAGCCGCCGCTGAAAGCCCAAGACCCGCCACTCCGCCGGACAAGAGCCAAGTCTCCAAGTCCGCTCCCACTCTTCGCATTCGCCTGGTGGACAAGGCCACCCAGGCGATTCTCCCCGACACCACCGTTGAGATGCGCGTCAATGTGAGCGGCGGCTGCAACAACTATATCGACACTCCCATTCGGACCGGACCCGTGGGCGAGGCGACCCTCGTCAGCACCGCCGCCAACCCCGTGGCCTTCGGCTTTCGCGCCTCGGTTCCGGGATATGTCCCGCTGCACGGCATGTGGTTTCGAGAGATCGAACCCAGATTCGCAAGACTCCCGGGATTTATCCTCCTGGAATTGGAGAAGGGAACCCGCATCGGCGGGATCGTGAAGGATGAAGCCGGGAATCCGGTTTCGGGTGCGGAGGTCGAGATTTCGATCTATCGCCAGGAGAAGGACACCGACCCGGATCCGGTACGCCCAAACCTCTCGGGACTTGCCGAAACCACCGATTCCGAAGGGCGCTGGTCTTGCGCGAAGCTTCCCGAATCTCTCGTCGGCTACAACCTCAGCCTTTCGTACTCCCATCCGGACTACATGCTGGAAAGAGCCTGGAATTCCGCCGGCTCGGCGGAGGTCAGCCGTCTCCGCGAAGGCAATCAAGTCGTAACCCTCCGGAGGGGGGCCTCCCTTTCGGGACGGGTGGTCGATGACCTCGGAAGGCCGATCGAGGGGGCGACAGCTAGGACCGGGCAATTCAGCGGCGCCAAGGAAAGCAAGACCGACTCCGAGGGAATCTTTGTCCTCGACCATGTCCCAGGGCACTCGACCACCTTATTGGTGACCGCCGACAATTATGCCCCCACCGTTGTGCAGGTCGCGCCCACCGGGAAGGGCGCACAGTTCCAGGTGGAGCTGAAGGCTGGGGTCCCCCTACGCGGCCGAGTCCAGGATGAGGCCGGCGCCCCCATCCCCGGGGCGTGGATCTCTCTTGACCGAAGTGGGTTTGAAACCCTCTCGGACATGCTGGATGAGAGGCTGGAAACCGACTCGGACGGTCGGTTTGAGTGGGTCAACTCCCCATCCCGAACCTTGAGTTACTCGATCACCAAGAAAGGCCTACAGGGGATTCGCCAGCTCCCGCTCGCGCCGGGTGAAAAGGAACACCTCATCACCTTGAACCCCCCGATCCGTGTTTTCGGTCGGGTGCTCGACGCCACAACCCTGGAGCCAATCAAGGAGTTCCAAATCATCCCTGGAATCCAATGGCGCGCCGAGGATAAGCGGGTCACTTGGCAGGAGAGTTCGGGGTGGGCCAAGGATTTTCGGGATGGAGCCTATGAGTTCGAGCTCACCGAGGGCTATCTCGGGATGGCCCTGCAGGTGAAGGCCAGGGGGTATCTTCCCGCCGAATCCCCGATCATTCCGCGGGACGCTCCCCGCGAATTTGAGCAGGATTTTGTGCTGCTGAAAGGCGCCGGACCCGGCGGGCAAGTTCTGGACTTGGAGGGGAAGCCGCTGGCGGGGGCCGCCGTGATCCTTTGCACCACCGCGGCGGGAGGGTATATCCGCAACGGCTTGGACTTATCCAATGGCTCGGGGAAACCGGTCACCACCGATTCCGAGGGGAAGTTCGCCTTCGAGGAACCTGCCGCGGTGTTCAAGATGGTCTGTGTTCACGAGAAAGGCCATGCAGTGGCGTCCCACACCGAATTTCCCAAAGACCGCTTGATCCGCCTTCAACCGTGGGGACGAGTTGAGGGGCGGGTGTTCATCGGCGCCAAGCCCGCCGCATCCGAACCGGTGGTTCTCTCGTTTCCGGATGGTGGGGAGCGCGAGCCGCGCTGCTACCTCGACTATCGGACCACCACCGACGGCGAAGGACGGTTTGCCTTTGAGTATGTCTTCCCGGGCGAGGCCAGCGCGGCGCGACAGTTTACCCTTGCCTCAACCGGAAGCGGGATGAGGACGGCGAACACTCACACGACCCCGGTGGAGGTTCGATCCGGCGAGACCGCGACCGTTCAGGTCGGAGGAACAGGGCGTCCGCTGATCGGGAAGCTCAAATTCTCTCAAGGGTTTCCAGACGCGGCCAAGGTTCAGTGGGCCTTGGCGCAGGGAAACCTCTTCGAGGTTTCGCAATCCAGGGGAATCCTCTCCGCGCTCCTCAACACCAAACCCAAGGAACCCCCGCGACAGCGAAAAGGGTTCCAGGCCAAGGCGGAACCGGAGGGGAGTTTCCGGTTTGAGGATATCCCAGAGGGAACTTACAATCTCATCTTCACTGTTCTCGACCCAACCTCTCCCGACCAGATGATGGGGAAGGCAATGGGGACCCTCAGGACAGAGATCACAGTCCCTCCCATAGAGGGTGGCCGAAGCGATGAGCCGCTGGACCTTGGGGTGTTCGAGGTCACCCCGACCAAGAAGTGAGCGGACGCGCTGCAAGTGGCGCTGGCCACAATCCTTGCTTGCCGTGTGATCGTGAGCTGGAACTTCAGGCACATCGTCCATTTCCAGAAGATTCCGCTCTACAATGCTGTTAACAGGCTGATGGGGTATTCGGAGATCGGAATCCACACCCCCCTGGAGGTGATTGCCGATGAAGACTAAGACATTCGATTGCGTTGAGATGAAGCACAAGGCGGGACAACGCATTTACGAGCAGCTCAAGGGAAAAACCGTGGAGGAGCAAATTGATTTCTGGCGGAAGGTTGAAGAGAAATACAGAAACCGACAGCGAAACCCACGCGCCGCCACTTCAGGCTGATCGGATGGCTTCATGCCTCGATGGAAATACACTCCTGCATTCACCAGAACCAACCCAAGAAGAAGCTCCCCTTACCCCTTGGTCCACGCCACCGCGCCGTAACCCACCACCCGGTGCGGGTCCCCGTGCGGCCCGCGCCCGCTGTTGGTGTAACCGAGCAGCGAGGCCCCATCCGCCCCCAAGTGGATTGCGGTGGCCATTCCCGAAAACACCGCCGCCTTGCTGCACACCGCGCAATGCACCCCGGGCAACCCCTTCTGCTCCAAACGGCGGATCTCGTGCTGAGCCTTGTGGAGATTGAGCGACAGAATCCACTCAAGAGCCTCGTGGTCCACCCTCTCAGCCACCTCCATCGTGGGGTAATGCGAAAGGTCGGTGGAGGCCACCACCAGAATGCGCCGATCCAGTTTGCGCGCGACCTCAAAGATCGCCTTCCCCACGGTCTCAGGGAGTGGAGACTCATCATCCTGGGTCAGGATCTCCACCACCCTGGCCTCCGGGAAGGTGCGCTTGACGAACGGAAGCTGGGTCTCCACCGAGTGTTCGGAAAGGTGCGCCTCGATGTCAAATCCCGCGAAGAGAATCTTCTTCGAAAGCAGCTCTTGAAACTCACGGTCGCAAGGGATGGATCCCAAAGGGGTCTCGCACCCTTCGGCATCGAGAATCGAAACCCCTTCAATTCGAGTCCGATGGGAGAGACCCAACGCCACCACAGTCTCCGGATCGGTGTTTCTGGCCGCGTGAAAGGACTGCGCCGCGGTGGACCCGGAATAAACATACCCGGCGTGCGGGACCACAATCCCCACGATCTCGCCGGGGACACGCTTACGACCCTCGGCGGCATCCTCCTCAAAGGACGCGAGAGCCTTCTCCAGAGCCTTACGGGACCCGGGGTAAAAGCGGTCGGCGAAGTTGGCGGGTTTGATTCGGAGTGTCATGGCGCCGACAAGTATTGTACCACGAACACGCCGCTTGGAGTTCCACCTTCGGTTCTCCGGGGACCTTCTGGATCGGAATCCGACTTGCCCCGCGGCTAATTCTCCTCGCCCCGGACCCCATATTCATTCAACTTTCGGATCAGAGTGCGCCGTCCGATCCCTAGCGCCTGCGCGGCGTGCGTGCGGTTGCCTCCGAAGGAATCCAGGGTCCGGAGAATGTACTCCTTCTCCACATCGGCCAGGGGAGTTCCGAGCGGGATGAGGACCGCCCGATCCCCCGAATCCAGGTGGGTGTGGTCGCGCAAGTCCTCCGGACGAATCGGGCGCCCCTGGTTCATGATCACCAGATGTTGGATGAGGTTGCGCAATTCGCGCACATTCCCCGGCCAATCGTAGGCCCGCAGGAGGTCAAGCGCCTCGGGGGTGGGCAGGACCGGCGCCTTCCCGATCTCCTGAGAGAACTCCCGTATGAAGTATTCCGTAAGCGGCTGGACATCCTCGCGGCGTTCGCGCAGCGGCGGGATATGCAGGGTCACCACCTTGAGCCGGAAATAGAAATCCTCCCGGAAGGTTCCTTCCTCCACCTTCCTCCGAAGGTCCGCGTTGGTGGCGAAGATCAGGCGAACATCCACGCGGATCGTGCGATTGCCGCCGACCCGCTCGAATTCTTTCTGCTCCAGGATCCGAAGGAGCTTCACCTGAATGTCCAGGGACAGCTCGCCGATCTCGTCGAGAAACAGCGTGCCCTTGTCGGCCAGCTCGAAACGCCCCTTCCTTTGGCGAATCGCCCCGGTGAACGATCCGCGCTCATGCCCGAAGAGCTCGCTCTCCAGCAGGTTTTCATTGAGCGCGCTGCAGTTGACCTTGATCAGCGGCTCCTCGCGGCGTGTGGAGAGGTGGTGGATCGCCTCGGCGATGAGCTCCTTGCCGGTTCCGCTCTCCCCGGTGATCAGGACCGTGGCCTTGGTCGGGGCGATTCTCCGCGCCTCCTCAAACAGGCGCTTCATCGACTCCGAGGCCCCGATCAGCTCCCGGAAACCATCCCTCTCGCGCAGCTTGGCGCGCAGGTATTCGTTCTCGGAGAGCAGTTTCCGCTGCTCCAACACCCGGCGGACCACGAGTTCGAGTTCATCCAGGTTGACCGGCTTCTGGAGGTAATCGATGGCGCCGAGACGCATCGCCTCGACCGCCATCTCGATGGTCCCATGACCGGTGAGCACAACGATCTCGGTCGTGGGTTGCTTCTCCTTGCAGCGCCGCAGGAGCTCCATCCCGTCGATGTGCGGCATGCGAATGTCGGTGATGACCAGGTCAAAGGCCGACTCGCTCATCTTCCGGAGCGCGACCAAGCCGTCCTCGGCGGTGTCCACCACCAGTGTCCCGGATCCGAACGCGGTTTCGAGGAACTGGGCGCACCCCTCGCGGGCGTTCTTTTCGTCGTCAGCGATCAGGATGGAAGCGGACATGGATGGGGCTTGAGTTCGCGCCTTCTGTAAGGTATGGTGACTAGTTGCCGGATTTTCCAGGAAAACTTGATGTCTGACCAGTGGAGAAGAGCAAATGGCGCATGTAAAGAGCGGTGGTGGTAAACTCAAGAACGGGCGCGATAGTAACGCCCAGCGGCTGGGAGTGAAAGCGTCCTCGGGCCAGTGGGTCAGCGCGGGTTCGATCCTGGTTCGCCAAAGGGGCACCCATTTCCATCCCGGCGAGAATGTCGGCAAGGGTGGGGACGACACCTTGTTTGCCAAGATTGATGGAGTCGTTCAGTTCGGGCGTCGCGGGCGTGACCGTCGCTTCATCTCGGTGGCCCCCGAAACCAATTGAGAACCCATCGGACCGGAACGCTAAGGCCCGCCGGGGATTTCCTTGGCGGGCCTTTTTCATGGCAATGACCCCCGATTTCTCGCTGGACAATGTTTGCCGAGAGGTGGCCGAAGCCACCCGGTTGGAGGAAGGACCGCCGGGAGTCGAGGCGCTTCTCCGAGTGGTCCACCGCGAGGGACCGATTTCGCCCAAGGAAGTGGCGCGCTCCTTGGGGGTGGCGATCCCGATTGTCTCCGCGATCCGCCGCGAACTCGAAAGGCGCGGCTGGCTGGTCCGCAAGGGGGGAATGCTCCTATCGAACGAGGGCCTCCCCGCGGCCTCCGCCCGATGGGGCGCCCCGGCTTCGCCATGCGAGGAGGTTCCGGCGCAAACGATTCCTCCGGATGAGGAGGCGGAGGGTCTGGGGAGTGAAGAGGAAGTCGAGGACGAATCCTCACCCGATCTGGATTACATCCCCCTCAAATTGTCCGCCGAATCCGGAAACTCCGCATCCGATCCGTTCCTTGAATTGCTCGATGAGATTTTGGAGGAGCGCCCGGAGGCCGATCCCAGGCTCGATCAGTCCCACGCCACCCTGGAGACTGTTCTTCGACGGGCGGAGCTCTTTCTTGAGCACGGTTGGGTGACCGGCAAGCGTGTCCTCTTTCTGGGGGATGATGACCTCACCTCGCTGGTCACCTTGCTGGTGATTCGGAGAGACTTGGGGGAAGAGGCGCTGCGCGGCTGCGCGGCGGCGGTGGCCGAGGTGGACCCTCGACTCGTCGAATTCATCCAGGAGATCGCCTTGGGAGAGGACCTTCCGCTCGCCGTGGTTCCGACCGACCTGCGAGAACCGCTTCCCAAACCGCTGACTGGCGCCTTTGACTTCTTTTTCACCGACCCGCCTTACACCCCCGCCGGGGTGAGGCTGTTCCTTGAGCGGGGCTGCTTGGCGCTCGATCCGAATGGCGCTCGGAAAGCGGCTCTCGCGGTCCCGGTCTCGCCCCCCAGCCTCCAACGCGCCACCCAAGAGGCTCTGCTTGATCTCGGGTTTGTCGTGGATTTCCTCGATCCGGGTTTCAACGAATACCTGGGGGCCAGCATGCAGGGAGGAGTAAGCGCCCTCTATGGGCTTTCGCTGGTTGCGACCGAAGCAGGCGAGCGGACAAAATTCGAGACCTCGATTTACACCGCGCAAGCGCGAAAGAGGCGTTAGCTCCACTCGCGGGTTCGCCCCATCGCGGATGGCCGTCGGTGGGTTCTTCAGAAAATCGGATCGAGCCGAGGAGGCTCGTCCTCGCGATCCTCCTTGCCCCCAAGGGGAGGAATCGTTCGGGTTCCTCGAATCGGCTCCAGCGGCGTGGCGCCCAACTCGAGCTGATCCGGCCAGGGGGAGCCGCCTCCAGACCCGTTGAGGGTCTTTCTGGGTTTGGGCTTCCTTGGTCGAAAGAGCCACTTTCCGGCGGTCCACCCCCCCCAGGAGACGAACACCGCGAAGAGCGGCCAGTATGCCAAATGATCAGGCGGCGGGTTGTTGAAAAGGACATCCGCGCCCGTGGCCGAGACCAGCACTCCCGCCATCACCCAAGCATCCACCCGAAAAAACGCCGAAAAGAAACCCAGGACCGCGAGGCTCACCAAGGTCAGGGTGAGAGACAAGAGGAAAGCCCGGTAAACCATCGAGGCCTCGATCCGAGAACCGCGGCCATCCCCTTCTCCGACTCCACCCAAAAGACCGGGATAGCTGCTCACCCAATAGGGAAATGCTCGGACACCGATCCGCAGCCACCCCCGCGCCTCCAGCTCCCCGATCTGGTGCAAGGTGGATTTGACCGCGGCGCTGTATTGGAAGGCCTCATCCTGGCCCGCCGATCCCTCGGTCTCGCCGAGAGGCTGGGCTCCAGCTTCCGATAGACTCTCCACCAGGGCATGCGCCGATCCGGTGGTGAAGGGAATGAAACCGCCAACGACCAGGAAGTTCCTCCCCACCCAGGGCATCAGGGAAAGGATGCAGGCGAGCATCAGCGCAACCGCTCCCAAGGTTCCGGAGAGACGGTCGTAGGCTCGCAGCCCCGCCCACAGGGCCAGCAGGGGGACCAGGACCAACAGGCGGGGTGTCAGGTACAGTCCCATGATGAACAGGATCCCCGCGGCCAAGTAAAACCCGATGTGGAACGAATCCCCGAGCACAAAAGTCAGCAGCCATAGCCCCAACACCAGGAGAAAACCATAAGCCACGAGCGGCTCGAGCTTGAGGCAGGCCAGAACCAAGGGCGGATAGAGGGCGCAGAGAGCCAGGGTGCTCCAGGCCACCACCGCGTTCCGGCTGACACGCCACGCCACGCGGAAAGCCAGCCAGCAGGTCAGCGCCCCGAAGATCGCCTGGAGGACAAGGACGCTTCTCCACGATTCCGGGTTGAACCACCGCAAGACCCCGAGGGCGATTGGATAGAGCGGCATGACCACCGCGGTCGGGCGCCCATCCAACGAGAAATCGAGGCTGGTCCGCCATTCGTCCGCGAGTTGCGCGTACAGGAGTTCACGCTCGCTTGTGGGAGCGACAGGGAGCAGGTGGACCGCGATCAGGCGCGCAAGCAGGGCCAGGAGAACCAGGGAAGAAGTCAGGGACGCACACTTCCAGGTGAAACGGTCGAGGTCCCAACCCGTCCCGATCCGATCCCTGTCGGCGGTCAATTCGGCGCCCGAACGTGGAGCCCATGCTTCCACCCTTGCCATCCCCCTCCGGGGGATCATAGGGGAATCTCCGGGGAAAGGTCAAAGACTCCCAGCCCCCGCAACGGATCAAGTTCTGATGGAAAAAGCGTGGGAATCAAGTTAAGGTACCCCCGCTTTCTTTTTTCCGAGGGGGCTTCCTCTCGCTTTGACTCTCACGAAATCCGAGGAGGTTTATGGGAATGGCCGAGAATGCTCGTGGCAACCATCGTGGGGCCCTGCACCCGGATCACGGCCTCAATGAAACGATCCTGTTCTGGGGGTGTTTTCTCGCGCTGATCGCGACCGCTTTTGGGTTTGTCATTCGTTCGCAAATCATCGGCGATTGGGAAGTGCAGTTCAACCTTTCCGAAACCGAAAAGGGCCACATTCTCGGAGTCGGATTGTGGCCGTTCGCGGTCAGCATTGTCCTCTTCAGTTTGATCATTGACAAAGTGGGTTACGGCAAGGCGATGGTCTTCGCGTTTATCTGTCACATTACCTCCGCCATCATGACCATCACCGCCAAGAACTATGACATGCTCTACTGGGGAACCTTCATCGTGGCGCTCGGCAATGGGACGGTGGAGGCGGTCATCAATCCGGTTGTGGCCACGATGTTTCCGCGGGAGAAGACCAAGTGGCTGAGCATCCTTCACGCGGGTTGGCCGGGCGGCTTGGTCTTCGGAGGAATGCTCGCGATTTACCTGGGCGATATCAGTTGGCAGTATAAGGTCGCGCTGATATTCCTCCCGACCATCGGCTATGGGCTTGTCATGCTCGGGAGGCATTTCCCGGTGCAGGAGCGAGTGGCCGCCGGAGTCTCTTACCTCGATATGTTGAAGGAGGCGGGGGTCATCAGCGCCTTGGTGATTGTGGCCCTCATGGTCCGTGAAGTCGGCACTTTCTTCTCCGTTCCAAATTGGGGTCAGATCGCCGCGATTGTGGTGATCATCGGAGCCTATGGGGCTTATGTGCGATCTCCGGGGAGACCCATGTTCATCTTCTTGATCCTGGTCATGATTCCTCTCGCCACCACCGAGCTGGGAACAGACACCTGGATTACCGACCTCATGACCCCGGTCATGACCGAAATGAGCCTCCATCCCGGTTGGGTTCTGGTTTACACCTCCTTCATCATGATGGTGCTCCGATTCTGCGCGGGGTCCATTGTCCACCGGATTTCCCCGCTTGGGCTGCTCGCGGTGAGCGCCACCATCGCGGCCGTGGGCTTGGTGTTCCTCTCCAAGGCCGCCGGAATCGGAATCCTGGCGGCGGCCACCATCTATGCGTTCGGCAAGACCTTCTTCTGGCCGACCATGTTGGCCGTCGTCTCGGAACAGTTCCCGAAGGGCGGCGCGCTCACGATCAACCTCATCGCGGGCGTCGGCATGCTCGGGGTCGGAATTGTCGGAAGCGTGTTCCTGGGATACATCCAGGACAGCGCGATCGACAAGAAGCTCATGGCACACGACGCGGCTCTGCACGCCAAGCTCACCAGCGACCGGACCGGAATCTTCGGAGACTATCGAGCCGTGGATCAGGAGAAACTGGCGCAATCCACCGAAGACGAAAAAGGGGTCGTGAAGACCATAGCCGGGGAAGCCAAGAAGGGTGCCCTGGCCACGGTGGCCGTCTTCCCGGTTATCATGTTGGTGTGTTACTTGATCCTTATCGCCTACTTCAGATCGATCGGGGGCTATAAGGCCGTCCACCTGACCACCGTCGAAGGCGAGTAGGGTTCGAGGTCTGAAGGGGGCAACCCGGCATCAAGGGTTGCCCCCATTGATGCCGGCCCCATAAGAAAAAAGGGGTCCATTCGCGGACCCCTTGAAGGAGGATGGAGAAGCGGCATGGCGGAGGAGACAAGCCCCCAAAACCGCTTCCCGGAACTGTCCGGCTCCGGACCGACTCGCGGTCGGCCCCTCGTTGCTCCACTCCTGGGATGTTTAATCTGGTACAATAATACCAGATTTGGTCTGGAAGACAAGATGAAGGTCCCAGGATTGAGCGGTGAATCGGGAGTCTTTCAACCTCCGGGGCGCGGTCGCTTGGACTCCCCCAGCACCTCAAAGGTCAAAGTGGCCCAATAACTTTCCCACTCGGCGTTCACATCCGCCGGAGGCATGTGAACACACTTGATCATCCAAGTCCCCGGACAGTCCAAGCGGAACCGAACCCGGCCGCGCTCATCCGTTCGATGCGATTCCCGCGGAACCTCCTCGCCGCGGAGGAGCGCGCGAACCATCACCCCCGCCGGCTCACACCTCCTGAAGCGGATTCGACACTCGAATTCACCTGTCGGCTGGAATGCGAACGGACTGGATTCCGCGAGGATCTCAAGCGGCATCCCAAAGTCGCGGCTTGGAGCGGGCGAGGCATCCTCTCCCACCCGGAGGAGTGTCTTTGCGCATCGGGTGAAACGCTCCTTGGCGGGAAGGTCGGTTTCGTTCCGCTCCGCGCGCAGCTCCGAGAGAGCCTCCAGCCCCTCTTCCTTGAGGTGCTGCTCGAAAATCTCACCGGAAAGCTCCATCGGCTCCGGGTAAGACTCATAGGCCACAATCTGGAGGCCCGGACTGGCCGCGCGGATGTATCCCGCCGGGTCCGCGCCCTCAAGGCCCGGAATGTCCCGCTCCCCCCCATTGCTCCAAACCATAAACCGGCGGATGCGCGATTCCGCGCGTTGGACCGGACTTCCCCGCCAGCTCACTCCCACCCGGAGCGAAAGGGCGACCACGCTGTTCGCGGAAGGGGAGAAGGTTGAGGGTTCGATCCAGAAATCGTGCGCGCGCGCGGGCTCGCCCCTGATGAAGAGCCCTAAGGCGAGCGCGAGCACGCGAATTTGAGGGCATCGCGCCAAGAACGGGTGGCGCCCCACGAATAGAATCCGGCGCTCGGTAAAACCCCCTCGTCCCGGGGGCAATATGACCGGCCCCTTAGCTTCCTCCGGGGTCTGGAGTGGTGAGATACGGGAACGCATTATGGAAGAAGGTCGCGTCCTTAAGGACTCCATCCGTCCAGGGGAGCTGCCCCGCGGGGGCATCCGCTTGCGGTAGACGCTGCCCCATCAGGGCGCGCAAGGAGATATCCACCACATCATCCCCCGGCCTCCTGCCGTTCGGCCAGCCCGCGTTGTCTCCGCCGATGACCCCCAAGCGGTTCTGGCCCGCCGAGGAAACCGGGGGCGTGTCCAGGTTCAAGCGGAGGATGTCGGCGATGGTGTTGCCCGGCGGGTCGTTAACCCCTGGGATTCCGGAGAGGAAGAACTCGACCACATCCTGGCGGGGGAAGACATTCGGCGCCTGCTGACCGGTCAGAAACCCGAGGTGGAACGGCAACACCGGATTTGTGAAATACGGCAGGAAGTCCACATCATTCCTGGGTGCCGACCTATTCCACCGATCCTTGTCCTTGAATCCGATGATCAACATGTTCACCAGCGGGTTCCCCAACCGAGAGACCTGGGCTGGGGCGGTGAACGTGGAGGTGATGGGGCTCTGCCAGCTCCCGGCGACATTGAGGACATCGGACACATCGACAATTCCGTCGCTGTTCGTGTCGGGGCCATTTCCCGCGCTTCCCCGCGACACCGCGGCGCTGGCCCAAACCCCGATCACCTTGTTTCCGCCAGGACCTTCAAGGAATTCTTTCGGGAGCTCGAGCGCAAAGGTGGTCACGCTCGCGTTCTCATAGTTGCTCGTGTTTCCAGTTTCCGATCCCGTGGGGTTCGGAATGTTCAAGAGGTCCAGGATTCCGCCGATGTCGGCGAAAAAGGAGTCCTTACGCTGACCGACAAACACCTTCCCCGAAGTGGACAGCCCGGGAACGTTGATTGAGTGAATGAAGGTTCGCGCGTAATCCTCGTAATTGGTGATGGATTGGGTCCCGATATTGTCCACCGGCTTGGGAAACGCCTGGGAGCCGGAAAGGGTTTGGGTGATTGAAATGACCCGAGTCGGGGCCTCAAACAGTCCCTCGACCAAATCGATTCGGTATTGCTCCAGGACAGTCTGGTTCCCGGTGAATCCCGGAAAGATCGCCCCCCGATTGAAAAGTGGGATCGAGACCGGAATCCCGCCGATGACCGCCTGCTGGTCCACGATCACGTTCTCGAACGAGAACTGGAACGAGAGGTCTTCTCTCGCGTCCCCATCGTTGTCCACATGGATTCGATATCTCGCGTCGGGGTTCAGCAGGTGGTATGTCGGTCCCCCGTACGGGGACTCGAACGGAATCCAGTTGGCGATCAGCGTGACAAAATTGGAGCGCCCCCCCTCGTAACTGACAAAGGCATAGACATCCGTGTTGTCGGCGCTGGGGTCTTGGGAGATCAAGGGGGCCTCCCGATGGCTCGAGCCCATGGCTGAGCCGACAAGCCATCCCGAGAGGCCGAGGATGGTGAAGATGGTCTGACTGGCGAGGGACCCATGCGGGCGGTTCATGGCGCTCATCCCCCTTTCCTGGCGTTGCGGCGTTCATCTTAGCCCCGAATGGAAGCCGGCGGAAGCGGAAATTTTGGGGGTTCCCCTGACACGGCGAGCGTGGGGTATGTGGGTAGCACATGGGTGAAATTCGTCCGCACAACGGTTGACATTCATCCGCAAAGGAGTTGATTTTCAGCCGGCTGCGGCGTAAGCGCTTCTCATGTTTCGACGAAACATTGAGTCATCCCTCCTTGCGGCCCTTGGGGACACTCCCGTGGTGCTCCTGCATGGGGCGCGTCAGACCGGGAAGACCACTCTGGTTCGATCCCTGAGCTGGGGGGGCATCCGGTCCGGTATCTGACCTTGGATGATTCGACAGTGTTCTCCTCGGCGACAGGAGATCCGGACGGTTTCCTCCGTGGCCTCGATAGGGCGGTGGTCCTGGACGAAATTCAGAGGGTCCCCGAGCTGTTCCGCGCGCTAAAAGCCGAGGTGGACCGTAACCGGGCGCCGGGAAGATTCCTCCTTACCGGTTCGGCAAATGTCCTGCTCCTCCCTCGGCTCGCGGAGACTCTGGTGGGGCGAATGGAAATACTCCCCCTCCGAACCCTTTCTCAAGGGGAAATCCTGGGTGTCAAAGAAACCTTTGTCGACTCCCTCTTCGCGCGAACTCCGCCAAGCAGCGCGACCCCAACGGAATCGAGAACCGCCCTATTCGAGCGTATCCGCGCGGGGGGATTCCCCGAAGCGGTCCAACGGGAGGATCCCACCCGCCGGCGACGATGGTTTGACTCGTACATCACCACACTTCTTCAGCGGGACATTCGAGACTTGAGCCAAATTGAAGGGCTCGCCGAGGTTCCCCGCCTTCTTTCCCTCCTTGCAACCCGCGTCGCTTCCCACCTGAATCACGCCGATCTGTCACGAAGCTTGGGAATCCCTCAAACCACCCTCAAGCGATACATGGCCCTGCTCCAGGCCACTTTTCTCATCCGGACATTGCCGGCTTGGTCCGGCGACCTCGGAAAGCGCTTGGCGAAAGCTCCCAAGGTCCTGTTTTGCGATACAGGTCTGTTGTGTCACTTGCTCGGGGTGACCGACGAAGCTCCCGCCCGCGAGGGCAATCTGCTTGGACCGATCGTGGAGAATTTTGTCGCCATGGAGGTTATTAAGCAGATCTCCTGGAGCCGAACCCGGCCCCAGATGTTTTGCTTTCGCACCCACTCCGGCGAAGAGGTGGACTTGGTTCTGGAGGATTCCCGCGGGCGGATTGTGGGCATCGAAATCAAGGCCAAGGATTCTCTCCGACCCGAGGACCAGCGGGGGCTGAGGTCCTACTCAGAGTGCCTGGGGGATCGGTTTCACCTGGGAGTCTTGCTTTACCGGGGATCGGAGACAATCCCGCTCGGGAAACGCCTCATCGCAATGCCGATTTCCGCGCTGTGGACCGGATAGGAGTCGGAGGGGGGAATGGTGGGCCTGAGAGGAGTCGAACCTCTGACCTCACGCTTATCAGGCGTGCGCTCTAACCACGGCTGAGCTACAGGCCCCTGGATGGCGTTCTGAATATACACGCGGGCGGGAACAGGTCAAGACAACCCCAAAACGCGCAAAAAAACCAACCCCCGCCGCAACCGTGCGAATTCGATCTGTGCTGAGACCTACCTCTCAACACTTTGGGTCCATTTGGGGTCTTTTGGCTTCCCTCTACGCGGAGGGCCTGCTCGGTCCCCAAAAGAAGGACCCTTCTTGATTCTGTAGCCTCACAAGACCGACGTCACGTGAAGGGCAGGGGTCGATGCTTTGATCCCAACTCTCTTTCTCAGATTATACACGCGCCCCGAAGGACAGACAACCTTTTGTGAGAGGTCTGAATCCTCCCATCCGGAGTCCGGGAAATCCTCGGATCCCGGGATCGGAACTTCTTCCTGCGAGGGGCCACGCATGAACCGCGGACACGCGGCTGTTGCAGGATGAAGTTTCTGGGGGGACTGGTAATATGGTTCCATTCCGCCATGGTACAGCCACTTCCCGAACTCCCAGCCCAAGCGGCGGCGCGGACCAACCCGCTGATGAGACTTTCCTGGTGGGGCGTGTTGGCGGCTATAGTCGTGCTTGCCGTCTGGCTTCGATGGACTGTTTTTCAGGTCTACCTCGACAACGAATCGCTCTTCCCCGTTCCCGCGCGCGCCGAGCGCGCCATGCAGTGGGCGTCCGAAATACTGGGGGATGCCGCCACCGGGGGAATGGGTGGGGTTGCCACGCATGATGACCCGGGATACGCCCTGCTGGTGGCCCTTTTCTGGGGGGTGTCCGGAGTCCACACGGCGGTCGCCATTCAGGTCGGGACCCTCCTGTGCGACCTGCTCGCGCTGGTGCTGCTTTCACACGCCACTCGCCGACTCTTCGGCCCCAGCCCCGGCCTAATCGTCGGCGCTCTCTACGCCGTGTACATGCCCATCATCATCGAGGGTTGTTTTCTGAATAACCTGGCGGCGGTCGTACATTTCGCGATCTTCGCCATCTGGCTCCTTGCTATCCCCCGCGCCTCAAATCGACTCCAATTCGTGTCCATGGCGCTTGCTGGGCTGGTCGCTGGGTTGGCCTCGGTGGTTCGCGTGACCTTTCTCCTCTTCCCGGTCCCGGCGGGACTTCTGCTGCTCTGTCGGGACGGGTGGAGGAAGGGGGGGCTGTTGGCATTGACCTTCTGGATGACTGGCTATGGGGCCTTCTTCGCTATCAGCGGCTGGATGGGTGGAGGCGCGCACACCTTCTGGCACTCGTTCCACACGGGACTCGGAGACTTCCCCAATCCTCTCGGGATCGGACGAACCGATTTGACCACCTTCATCGACGCCGATGAAACCGCGCGCGGGACCCTGCCGTATCAGGGGGATTACGACGCCATCTTGAAAGCTCGCTCACTGATGATTGTCGCCGACAATCCGGGTTTTTATCTCAATCTCCTGGCCAAGAGAACGTGGAAGGTCCTGTTCGGACAACAAGACTGGTGGATCCTGGCCGGTTTTGGAGTGGTTGCCCCTCAGCTGAAGATCATTACATGGTCTCTTTTCTCACTATGCCTTGTGGGAATCGCCATCGTCTGTAGACACTCCTGGTCGTCGGCGGCCTTTCTGATCCTGGGCCATCTGTATTTCGCCCTCTGCGTGGTCCCAGTGATCGTGTATCACTCTGGGTACTATCTGACCGCCTCGGTCCTCCAACTGCCGTTCGCCGCGCTCGCGCTTTCGCGCCTTTGCAGGCTTTTTCCTCTGGCGGATCCGAGTAGGGAACACGAAGCCTGGAGGCTGTCGCCGCTCTCGCCACGCCCTCTGCTTGGGGCGGTTGTCGTGGGGACCTTGATCGCCCTCGTTTCGGTGGGCGCGCTTTTCCTCCACGCTCGGCGGGTCTCCGGATCTTGGAAACAGGACCTGCTCCAGCGAATCTCCTCACACGCAGCGGTTTCGAGGTGGGGCGAACACGCCCCGGCGAATCACCTGGATGAAATCGTCTTGGACATCACCCCCGAACTCGCGATCGGCGACACCTATTTGGCCCATGTGACTCTTGATGTCGAACGCGGACGCATCGCGACGGTAGTCGAGGACGCCACTGGGAAACCCTGCGGCAAACCCGCCTACACCACCGCCCCGGGACTGGCCCATTGCCTTTTCGGCTGGACAGCCAAGTCCTCCGGATCCTTCCGACTGCGCGTGTGGGATTCCCTCCCGATCCATTTCCCGGCTTACTATGACGAGCTCAGCTCGGCCACCCTGGAGGGCGCCTTTCGCCACTTTGGCATACTCGACCACGCCAAGTTTGAGTTCTTCCCGAACCTCCGCGTGGAAGCCAGCGCGTCCAACTTCCCGAATGGGCACGAGTCACTCCCCTTCAAGTTCGATAAGATCCGGTGGTCGCTCAACGAAACCCAGAAGATTCCAAACTACTGGGCCACGCATGCTCCCTGTCACCTGCAACTCACTCTTCCGCATGAGCCCACCGTTTGCCGACTCATTCTGCATCTGTTGCCCACGAGTTTTTTCCCACCCGTGGTTACAGTCCAGAAGCCCGGCGGGAAAGGCCTATCCTGGCTTGAGCCGCTTCGGACACTCCGGGATTCGGAAGGTGGCGAGATCCGCTATGATTTTGTCCCCACGCAAATCAACCGCCTCCGACTTTCATTTCTTGGGGCCGAGGTGGAGAACCGACTTGTGAGCATCCGGGATGTTTCCATTCCCGATCCGGCGCGATTCCGGTTGCGCGAGGCGGCCCTGTATCACCTCGGGAGTGCTCGGGTTGCCGGTTACCCGACACGCCTCTCCTTCCTGGAGCATTGAGGACCTGGAATACGACACCATGACCGGCGACTGCCTCCCATTGGAAACCGTCCAGGATTTCCTCGACCTTCTGGCGACCGAGTCGGACCTCGCGTTGGACCTCGCAGCGCTCGATTCCTTGGACAACCTCGAAACCGCCGCCGCCGTGAGCGCGATCAAGAACCGCCTCCTCCAATCGCGACGTTTGATTCTGACACGAGCCCCGCAGAGCCTGGCGCACAACCTCTATCGACTCACCCTGCTCGATCACCCTCTGCTCGAGCTCCGAGAGACCCGCAAGGATGAAGCCCATGCAGGATAGTCCAAATCGAATCACGCGGATTCGCGTGGCTGTGTTGATTGTGGAGAACGGCAATGTCCTCCTCGCGGAGCACGAAAAGGGGGGACGTCGCTATTGGCTGCTCCCCGGTGGCGGGATGGAATTCGGCGAATCGGTCGAGGAGGCCGCCAAGCGGGAACTCTTCGAGGAGGCGGGGATCGAAATCGAAGTGGGGGACCTGCTCTGGGTGGTGGACTCGATCCCCGGCGACCTCCACCGGCATGTTCTTAATCTGATTGTCGAGGGGCGCGCGCTCTCCACAAATCTTGTCCCGGGGCAGGATCGAGTCCTCCGCGATATGCGTTGGTGGCCGGTGGAGGCGATAACCGACCTCGAAATCTTTCCGGACACGCGCGAGGAAATCCTGAGGTATGTGAGAACCGGACAACGTGGACCGGCGCTGTTGGGGAAGCGATGGAAGTAGGGCAGACATCCCCGCCTGTCCTACGGGATCACCTCAACCTCGGGTCCATAGAGGGACCGAACCTCTTCCTCAGTCGCCCGATCCCCGGTTACCTTTAGAGCGGATCGCAATACCACCTTGCGCGGGAGAATGGATCGCGCCAGGTCTGGTATATCCGCCGCAAGGAGCATCCCGGGGGCAACATTCGAAAGAACCCCCAGCGTGTAGGGCGCCTCGAATACCGAATCCCACGAGATCAGCCCCTCGGTCAGGACCAGCTTTGCCACGGTGGGTTCAAGTGTCGTGGCCATGAGCGCTGCCGGAGTGGTCTCCCGGAAGGCGTTCACCTCGATGGCTTTTCCGGGGAACCGAGCCTTGAGCAGGTCCAAAGCGGCCAAGACATCCTCTGTCCGTTGGGCGAGGAGCGGGCGGTTCAGGTGCAGCGCGAGAAACGAAACCACCCAATCGCCAAAAAACTTGTCCAACTCACCCCCCTTGTACCGGTCGCCCTGGTCGAGACCTCGCGGAGAGACGACAAGGACCGGATGTCCCGCGCGCGCCTCCGTCTCGGGGGACTCGTCGCCTTCCGCGCGGGCCAGGTCGGCCAGCCACAAGACCGGGTCGGAGGTCGCCCCCGCTTCGGGTTCGAGGAGCCGCGCTTGGAGTTCCCAACCCGGCTCGATCTCAGCGGTCAAGGTGGTTTCCACCAGGGTGTCGTGCACGACCCCGCCGCTCTCGGTCCACTTAAGCTCTTTTGGGCGCTCCACTTTGGCCACCCAGACAGCGGAGCGAGCGCGTTCCTCCACGCCGCGCGACTGTCGGATCTCCCGCAACTCAGCCGCCTCCTCGGCGTAGATCGAGGCCATGGTCCGCGCTCCGGGAACGGAGGTGAGAACCTGTCCGCTTTCCGTGCAATTCAATTCCTTGGCCGGGAGCAGCGGGGTTTCCGGCTCGGGCGTCTCATCGAACTCGCGTTTGAGCCAACGGGCCATCCAGTGGTACATCGCGGTCCGCTGCGGCTGATGGTAGCCGTGCTCTCCCGGCGATTCGATGATGTCCACTCGCTCCGGCATCCCAAACCGTCCGAAGAAGCCCTTCGCTTCGCGGAAGGTCTCCCAGGTTCCCTGAATGTCAAAGAAGTCCTTTGTTGCACAGCAGAGTAGGACCGGTCGCGGCAGGCAAGCCTCCACAAAATCGGCCTGATCGAAACCCGCGGCCACCTGACCGATCAGATTCTGTTCGGCGTCCTGGGGACCGATGGTCTCGAAAAGCCTCTTGAGGGAAGTGATGTAACAGGACACCGCCGCGCATTGGATTCTCTTATCGAGCGCCATCAGATAGGCGGTCTGCGTTCCTCCGCCGGAGTTTCCCGTACATCCGATCCGCGTCCTGTCGATCTCCGGGCGTGTTTCGAGATAATCGATGGCGCGCATCCCATCCCAGATCATCTCGCGCGCGAAGGACTTGCCGAGGAGCAGCGCCATCACCCCGAGCTGAGTGTGCTCCGTGGTGCCCCAGAACAGCGGGCTTTTGTCCTCTTTGAGATACGAAAGGCGCTCGCCTTGGCCGATCGGGTCAAACGAGAGGACCGCGAAGCCCCTTCGCGCGAGATTGATCCAGCAGGTCTGGTAGGTGTCGTGGGCCTTCGCGTCCAAACCATGCCCACAGGGACCCAGCACGGCGGGGAAGGGGGGAGTTCCCTTGTTTGGAAGATACAGATTGGCGGTGACCGGGAAATTGGGGCGGGACTCGAAGATCACTCCCTCGACTCGGTAATCCCCGAAGTCCTTGGTCCACAGGGTCCGGGGATTGAGCGTGGTCCGATCCGGCAGCCCCCCCACGGACAGGACCATTGCCTCGCGGACCTCCTCACCGCGCGCGAGAAGGCCCTCCGGAGAGGAGATTGCTTGGATTTTCTCGTGACGTTCGTCCAAGCGCGCGCGCGCCTGCTCCAGGAGATGCTTGTACAGGGGTGATTTCACCATCTCCGCTCCTTGAGCAAGGGTCGGTATGAGCGTGAGGATGAAAAGGGCTTTGCGCATGATCACTCCTTATGGGCCAGGTGGAATTCCGGATCTCCCCATGCCTCGTCTCCCATTCGGTCCTTCGGATCGATGGGAATGGACCCCTCGTCGATCACTTGTTCAATCCCGTTGATCGCCTGGAACCGACACTCTTTGGGCGTGAAGGTCAATACCAGCGCGATGGTGGTTTCATCATTGCCCGCGATGAGGTCCGGATCGTCCCTGGAAAGGCTCCCCTCATCCAGCTCGCCTCCCGACCCCGCGATGAAATACTGGATTCCGTTTTTCGGTCGCAATCTCTGATACACATGGCAGTGGCCCGCGAGCACAATGTCCACACCGCCATCAACCAGGATCGGCTCGAGCGCCTCGCGCAGCTTGGCGTCCGGCTCCGGGTGCTCCTTGGAACGTCCGTATATCGGGTAATGCAACCCCACTACCTTCCAGGCGGCGGAGCTCTGCCCCAATTCCTTTCGCAGCCATTCAAGCTGCTTCTCATCTCCGGGAAGCGTGTTGGAATCCAAGACAAACCCTTGCACCAGATTGTCCCCGAAGACGCGGGAGTAGTATCGCCGCCCGTTCATGTTGAAGAACGGGTGATTGATCTGAAACCCGGCGAACCCCCCATCCACGTCGTGGTTTCCGAGCACCGCGAAGAAGGGGACCCCGTTCTTGATCAGGGCGTTGTAGGGCTGCGAAATGTGGTCATCAAAGAACCTCGGGTCCCCATCGAAGGAGAGGTTATCCCCCAAGAGAAGGACACCGTTCAGGGTCAGCGCCGCGTCCACATGATTCAAGGCGGAGCCAAGCTGAATCTGGCGAGGGTCGCCGGATCGGGTGTCCCCCATCGCGGCGAGGTGCACCGTGCGGGCGTCATCGGGCGCGGGGGAACAGATCAACATGCGCCATTCATAGGGTCCGGGCTTCTCCTCGTAGGGGGTCCCAGTCGCTTCGATGGCTTGTTTGACCCAGCCGTAATCCTTTTCCCGCGCCAGAAAAACATGATGTTCGGCGCTTGTACGGAGTTCATGGATTTCCATCTCAAGAGGTTCGGGCAGATGAAAGAAGGGATACGGGTCGGAATGCGTGGTGACCCACTCCACATTCCCGCCGCTGTAGAACGAAAGGCCGTGACGCCTTCCGGTGACTACCACCAGTTCATAGCGCGCGTTGGGGAGCTCCCTCCGGATCGCCTCCCAAAAGGCGCGCGTGTCCCTCTCGGTGGGCATGTGGGCGACAAACGCCTTGATCGCAAGCAGCGCCAGGCACCAAGTCGCGAAAATTGCGACAGGTTTCGGTGGGATGGAGTCCGAGAACCAAGCGGGCCTCCACGCGATCCAACAACGAGCGCAGAGGATTGCGAGGGCAGGGAAGACCGGCAGGAGATAGAGGATCAGACGGGACCGGGCGGCGCAAAAAATCAGAACCGGGACAATAATCCAAAGCCCCAGGAACAACCCGGGCCGCTGTCCTGAGGCGAACAATCGGCTCCGCCAAGTCCTTCCCGGCGACCGAAGCGATCCCAGCTGGGAATAGCAGCTGAGGGACCACGGCAAGGTTCCCACCAGGAGGACCGGGAGATAGATCACAATGGGCTTATAGAACTCAGGGTTCCGGTCGTACTTGTCGGTGAAGAGACGTCCGATGACCTGATTGTCCCAAGCGTAGGCCAGCGCGCCGGGGACAAACTCATAAATCATCACGTACCAGCTGCCTCCAATCAGCGCGGCGATAAGAACCAGAACCGGGAAGTCCCACCGGAGGAGGAACTTCCCAACCTGCTTGGTGAAAATCAGATAGAGCGCGAGGGGAGGCAGAAAAACCAGAATTGCGGGTCCCTTGGCCAGGACCCCCACGCCGAGGGAAACAGCAAACCCCAGGCGATAGAGATGCCGCGAAAGCGAGTCCTCGGCGGCCAACGACTTCCAAAAGCAGAAGGCCACGGCGGTCACCCAAAAGGCGAGCGGAGTGTCGGGTGTGACAATGTTGGCCGAGAAGAAGGGCAGGATCATTGTGGCGTACACAAGCGACGCGAGAACCCCGGAGCGCTTGTCCCACATCGAGGCGGCGAGCAGTCCGGTGAGCAGCGCGGCGAGGGAGAACCACAGGGCGTGCGCGAGGCGCGCCCCCCATTCATTGAAACCGAAGAGAAGCATCCCCAGCCCGGAGCCCCAATACATGAGCGGCGGCTTCTCGAGGAAGGGGCGCAGATTGACCTGGGGAACCACCCAATCCCCGGTCTCGACCATGTTGCGCGCCGCGCCGATATAGAAGCCCTCATCCGGCTCCCAGATCCCGCGCGTGCCTTGGAAAGAGAAGGCCAGGAAAAGGATCAGCGCGGCGAGACCGAACACCAGGCGCGACTGGCTCACTGGACCGTGCTCAACAGTCGTGGGGGTTCAAGGTTCACAGGGGTTAGGATACGTGGGGAAGAAAGGGGGCGTCAACCAAGGGGCGTGTGTCCTCTCCAATCCCGCGTTTCGGCCCCATTTGGGAACAGACTGCTGAGGCCACCAACATGTTTTCAGACTGCATTTCGCCGGACAAAGGACGCGCCTCTACCAAGCAGGCCTGGAATACCCGAATGCGCCGTAAGTCGCATCGCCGCATCATGATGCATTGACATCTTGACATCATGGGTCCGCCGCGGCGAGAATTTGGGATCATGAGAACCACCTTGGTTATTGATGATGACCTTCTTTCAGCGGCGAGGAGCTTGGCGCGAACCAGGTCGGAAACGGTCGGGCGTGTGCTCTCCGACTTGGCGCGACGAGGTCTGGCCGCGACGCCTCGCGTGGAAAAAAGCGGTGGGCCAGGCGGGTTCCCGGTGTTCCGAGTCCCCCCGGATGCTCATCCCATCACGCTGGAGGACGTGCGAAGGCTGGAGGATGAGATTTGACCGTCGGCTTGCTGGATGTGAACGTGCTGGTGGCGTTGGCTTGGCCGTCTCACGTTCACCACCGAGAAGCACACATTTGGTTTGATGAAAACCAAATGCATGGCTGGGCGACCTGTCCCTTGACCCAATGCGGTTTCGTGAGAATCTCTTCCAACCCTCGAATCATCCGTGAGGCAGTTTCACCGATTGAGGCACTGGTCCTCCTGAAGGAGATGACATCATTGGATCACCATGATTTCTGGCCTGACGACACACCCCTCCACGAGGAATCATTCCCCACGGAGCTCCTCGTCGGTCACCGTCAGGTTACTGACGCCTATCTCCTTGGCTTGGCTATCCGCCACAAGGGTAAGTTGGTCACCCTTGATCAGTCGTTGTCGGGGCTGCTTCCCGCAAGCAGTCCTCATCGGGTTGCGCTGGAGGTTGTTTCCGTCAAGCCTGGTCGCTGAGCAAGGGTTTGGATGACCCCCAATAGTGGAGCAAACCCACCCTACAGCGCCTCGCAGACCAGATCCCCAACCTCGCTGGTGGAATACCCCATCTTGCCCGCCGCCATGCTCTTCATCTTGGGAGTGGTCGCTTTGATCGCCGCCACCACTCGGTCCCCGGCCTTCTTGAATCCCGAATTCTGCAGCAGCATCGCCAGCGCGCCAACCGCCGCGAGCGGGTTAATGATGTTCATTCCCGTGTACTTGGGGGCGGAGCCGCCGATGGGCTCATACATGCTCACTCCGCCCTTGTCCGGGTTGATGTTGCCGCCCGCCGCGATGCCCATCCCGCCCTGGATGATCGCTCCCAGGTCGGTGATGATGTCGCCGAACATGTTCGGCACCACGATCGTGTCGTAGAACTCCGGGTTCTTTACAAACCACATGCAGCAGGCGTCCACATGGTTGTAGTCGCGCTTGATGTCGGGGTAGTCCTTTTCCCCGATCTCCTCGAAGGCGCGGAACCACAGGTCCCCGCAGAAGGTGAGCACATTGGTCTTGTGGACCAGGGTGAGCATCCCCTTGCCCTCGCCGGATTCCTTCTTCCGGCGGCAGAAATCAAAGGCGTAGCGCAGACAGCGCTCCGCCCCGAAGCGCGTCGCGATCATCTCTTGAGTGGCGACCTCCTGCTGGGTTCCCTTGCGGAGGATTCCCCCGTTGCCGCAATAGAGGTCCTCGGTGTTCTCGCGAACCACATCGAAGTTGATGTCCGCGGGTCCCTTGTCCTTAAGGGGCGTGTCCACTCCGGGATAAAGCACCACCGGCCGGAGGTTGATATACTGGTCGAGTGTGAACCGGAGACGAAGGAGCAGCCCCTTTTCCAAAATGCCGGGCTTGACATCCGGGTGCCCGATCGCCCCCAAGAGGATCGCGTTGTAAGCCCGCAGCTCGTCAATCTGGGCGTCATTGATGATCTCTCCGCCCTTGAGATAACGATCCCCGCCGTAATCGAACTCGCGGGTGGAATACTCGATCTTCTCGAGCTGGGCCACCTTCTTGAGAACCTTGAGCGCCTCGCGCACCACCTCGGGACCGGTGCCGTCACCGGGAAGAACCGCTAGCTTGAACATCGGAAATCCCTCCGGAAAAAAGGACAGTCTCAGGCCCGAATCCAGGGCGGAGGCCAGGGGGAAAACGTACCAAGAACCTGGTTCGAGTCAAGCGCGCCGACGGAACCGAAACCGGATCTGTCGATTCAATTGACTGCTCCTAGGGGGTGGTGGTATAAAAGTGGTATGAAAGTCAAGACTTCGATCACACTTTCCGAGGACCTACTCCTGGCGGTGGACAGCCGCGCGGGGCATCACCGGAGCCGCTCCGACTTCATTGAAACCGCGGTACGGGATCGGCTGGCGCGTCTGGAGTGGGAGGAGCGCGAGGAAAGGGACCTGGAGATTTTGAATCGCGAGGCCGAGCGTCTCAACCGCGAGGCTGAGGATGTGCTTGGGTATCAAGTGATCCCATGAAGCGCGGCGATCTCTATCGAGTGGAGCGGCCGAGCTCGAAGGACCCCAAGAAGCATCGCGCCTTTGTCGTTGTCAGCCGCCAGGTTCTGATCGACTCCAAGTTCTCAAGCGTGATCTGCGCCCCGGTTTACTCCGCGCGTCATGGGTTGTCCACTCAGGTCTCCGTCGGGGTCGGGGAGGGTTTGAAGCACGACAGCAGCATCCACTGTGATGAGTTGGTCAGCCTTCCCAAAGCGATTCTCACCAACTATATCGGAGCCCTGTCGCCGGGAAAAATCCATGAGTTGGACCGCGCCCTTTGTTTCGCGCTCGCTCTCGGCCCTGGATCCCGGATGTAGGTCTACTGTTCCCGCGCGGGGGAATTGACCGGTCTCTCCGGGGCCTTCGGGCGCTCGGTCCGAGCGGGCCCGATCCAGCCCTCCGGGTGCTTGCGCGGGGCGAAGGACTTGCCGCCGTAGGGGATGAACCGGCGCTCCTGAATCACCGTGTTCCCGGTGACAATGAGACGGTCCACCGAACCCGGGCGGTAACGGGTTGAGGAGCGGAAATCTCCGGGGCGTGCCTGGTAACCGGGAGCGGTGTCATTGACCGCTCCCCCCACATAAGGCTGGACTTGAGAGAGGTTATCTCGATACGGGCCAGCCAGGGGAGGTTCCGTTCCCGACATCGCGCCCGGGTCAAAACCGGGAGCGCCCAATGCTTGACCTGATGGACTGGGGGCGACATAGGAGGAAGCCGGGGCTTCCAGCGCCGGCAGCGGGCGAGCGTTACGGCGCTCGGCGAGCTCTTCCGGGGAAACCGAATACCGATTCTCCTCGGTCTTTGTCTCTCGTTTTGTGGAGGCAGTCCCTTCCAACTTTGGAGGCCCGGAGGTCCGATACTTCCAGGGCTCTTGGGGATTCTCTTGGGCCCAGAGACCAACATGGGCCGCGCGCGCCCCGGATTCCAACACCTTGAGGTCCTCGCTCTTGATGTAGGGCAGCAGCCACGCATACCCCTGTTCGAGGACCTCCTCGTTCAAGGCGTGCCCGTTGGGGAGGATGGCCCAGACGATTTCGGTCCCTTTGAGGTCGGTGGATTTGATTTCAATCGCCAGGGTGCCATCGCCGATGGCCTCTCGCGCGAACTTGCGCGCCTCCTCCGAATAGGGTTGTCCCAGCTCGGGTGCATCGATGCCGTAAAGCCGGACCTTCTTGGGGGCTTCCTCTCCGGTCACGATCTCCAAGGTGTCCCCATCCACCACGGCGGAAACCCTCGCGGAAATCGTCTCCGAACACGCAAAGGTGGGAGGGAGCAGAACATACAGAATGAAGGCAACGATCCGTTTCATGGCCATGCTGTCCCGACATCCGCTGAAGGGTAATTCTCTTTTCAACCTTTCCACCATTATATCGAGAGACAGCGCGGATGGCCACGAAAAAAGGGGGGGGCCGGGGGAACCCCCGCGTGACGGAGCCGAGAGGTGAGACCGAACTGATCCGTCCACGGAAACCCTCTCGTCCCGTGGTCCCCTAAGACCGGCCACAACCGAGCGTGGCCCACCAAGGCGCCACACGATAGAGTTAACCTCTCAAAAGGGGACCCACATGAATGGTTCAATCCCGTGGATGGCTTCCCTCCCAAAACTCTTGAGAATCGCATCCACAATCCGCTTCGCCGCGTGGCCGTCCCCATAGGGATTGATCTTTCGGCTCATTCCCGAGTAAGCGGCTTTGTCCTCAAGCAGTCGCGCGGCCTCGCCCACAATTCGCTCTCGGTCCGTCCCCACCAAGAGCACCGTGCCCGCCTCCACCGCCTCCGGGCGCTCGGTGATCTCCCGCAACACCAGCACCGGCTTCCCAAGCGAAGGGGCTTCCTCCTGAATCCCACCGCTATCGGTGAGGATCAGATCCGCGCGCTCCATCAGCGCCACGAACGGGGCGTACGGCAACGGTTCGATCAGGCTGAAATTGGGGAGGTTCGACAGGTGACGCCGGACCGGGTCTTGCACATTCGGGTTGAGATGCACCGGGTACACAAAACGGACCTTGGGGAACCGCGCGGACAGGTCACGTAGCGCCAGACAAATCGACTCAAACCCCTCCCCGAATGACTCGCGACGATGCGCGGTGATCAACACCATCCGCTCCTCGCCACACTCCAAACCCGCCGAGATTCCGTCAACCCCTTTCGCGTGAATCCGCTCGCGCATCCACAGCAGGGCATCGATGGCCGTGTTGCCCACCACAAAGATGGTCTCATCGGGGATCGCGTCCGCGAGCAGGTTGGCGCGCGAGGTGGCCGTGGGCGCGAAGTGAAGGTCCGCGATCCGGCTGGTGAGCTGACGGTTGAGCTCTTCGGGGTAAGGCGCGGCCTTGTCGCGGGTCCGCAAACCGGCCTCCACATGCCCGACCTTCACCCGCGCGTAAAAGGCCGCCAGCGAAACCGCGAACGTGGTGGTTGTGTCCCCATGCACCAAAACCAGGTCGGGGCTAAGGTCCCGGAGAACTTCGCGCATGTGGGTGAGGACTCGCGCGGTCAGGTCAAAGAGATCCTGCCCGGCGCGCATCAGGTCGAGATCACGGTCCGGAACGATCTCGAAGGCGGACAGAACCTGGTCGAGCATCTCCCGATGCTGCGCGGTGACACAAACCAGGGACTCGATCCCGGAAGCCTCCGAGAGACATCTCACCACCGGGGCCATCTTGATGGCCTCCGGACGGGTTCCAAAAACCGACAAGACCCGGATGGATCGGCTCATGGGGATCACCTGCGGGCGCCCCTTACGGGATCGGCCAGACCGGCGGCTGAGTGAAGAAGGCGATCCAAAGCCCGATCCCCCCCCCGATGGCCGTGTTCGTGAAATTCAGAATCTCGTTCTTCCAGGTGAAATCCACTTTAACCATCGCGCCCAGAAAAGACTCCACGCCGGAGCCGACAAAGGCCGCCAGGACCACGATCGGGATCGCGGAGGCCGGATAAGTTCCCAACAGCCATCCAAAGAGGGCGAAGAGAATCGCGCCGAGGAGACCGCCGAGCGTGCCCTCCATCGAAATCGCCCCTTCGGTTCCAATCGGCACCACCTCCCCGGTGGTGGGGAGCACCGGGTGCCGCCCGTAAACCTGTCCGAGCTCGCTGGAAAGGGTGTCGAACAGAGCCGTGGCCAGACTGGCGGCCACCGCGATCTTCATCCACAGCGGAAAAGGCGTGGCGGTCACCAGGAACGCGAACACCGCGGGCACCCCGCAGTTGGCGACCACATGCCGCGCGCTGCGCCGCCCCTCATCCTCCTGCGCCACTCCGCGCCAAACCTTGCGCTGGTACCCATGTTTGGTGGCGAGAGTTCCCAACACGAAGAAACAGATCAGGAGCAGATACGAGTCCCAATCGCCGAACACCCACACAATCGGGCCGATGACCACTCCGGCCCAGGTCGCGCTGCCATGCACCAGGCGGAAGCTGGTGAGAACAATCGCCAGCGCCCCGTTCGCCAAGGTCGCGACAAAGGTGAACCAGCCGTTCAGTCGAACCAGGTTGTCGATCTCGATCACCGAGGTGGCCCAAAGCACTCCGGCGGCGGCGAAAGGCACGGTCAGATTATCGTTGATCGGAAGCGGGAGCGACTCGATCCAGGCCGCGAACAAGGCCGCGATGATCGAGGCGATGGCCCATAGCTCCCAATTCTCGCGCAGGCCCGGATCCACGCCCATCATGGCGACGAAGCAAGTCCAGCCGCCGAAGACAAAGCAGGCCAAAGTCCCCTGGCTGGTTTTCTTCGGATTCCAGCGCAAGGGCATGGGGTGCCCCAGCCGCCCGATGAGGGTCGCCATCCCATCCCCAAAACTCAAAATCGCCCAGGCCCCGGCGACCACCGCGAGATCATGCGGAAACAGAACCACCAGAGCGGTCACCGCGATGGGATAGAAGACCACTCCGCGACGGTCCCCGGTGACCCCACGCATGATCGAGGGAAACAGCAGCGGTAGGACGAACAGATTGAAGAGGATTCCGAAGAGGCACATGCACAGCAGGGCCCAATAAGGCAGGAAGCGCAGCAGGATGATGAGCAGCCCCGCCGCCATGTGGACACCTTTTCTTTTCCACTCCATTCCGGCCGGAAGAATCCTTTCAAGGGTCGCTGGAAGTGCAATCCGAACCCGACTCGGGAACCGGGATGGAGCTATCGCGGCCACCTTCGGCGCCCGCGCGTGAAGAATTGCACCGGGGCGCCCAAGCTCCTGGCGAGTGGGGGATTATGAACGGTCACGGTTGGGCTTCTTGGGGCCTTTTGCGACGCTCCATCAGGAAATGAATGAACATCGGCATGAGAGAGATCGCAATCACCACAATGATCACCTTGTCGATGCTGTCGATCATCTTGGGAAACCGGATCCCCAGAAAGTAGCCCAGGAGGACCATGCTCCACACCCAGCCAATGCCCCCGAAAATGTTGTATGAAAGAAACCGGGAGTAGTTCATCGTTCCGATCCCGGCCACGATGGGAGCGAAGGTCCGAACGATCGGCATGAAGCGAGCGATGATGATGGTCTTGCCGCCATGGCGCTCGTAAAACTCATGTGTTCGGATGAGGTGTTTGGGATTGAACAAGAGCGATTTCGGGCGAGTGAAGAGGAGCGGCCCGGTCTTGGCCCCGAACCAGTAACCCACAGTATCCCCGGCGATGGCAGCGACCGAGAGCACCGTGCAGGTGAGCAGCACATGCGTGTCGAACATGCCGTTGGCGGTGAGCAGTCCCGCCGCGACCAGGAGGGAATCCCCCGGTAGAAAGAAACCGATCAACAGACCGGTTTCGGCGAAGACAATCACGGTCATGCCGATGAGTCCCCCCCAGGTCACCAGGGCCTCGACATTGTAGATCTGGCTAAACCACTGAATCAGCTCGGAAAACATTCGGTCTCCATCACCCCCGAGGGTTCGATCATTTCGCTCATCCTAGCACACGCCCCGCTCGCGGCTAGTGGCGCGGGTCACCGTCCAAAGAAACCAAACCCCCGACGCTGTTGCTGTTGCTGGGGCATCACGAAGGGCATGCGGTTCTGCTGTTGGGGCTGACGTGACGGCGTGGCGATTTGCGCCCCCGGCTGCGCCGCGGGGGTGACCGCCGCGTTCAGAATCTGCGGGTTCGGGTAATAACCGGGCGCGCGCGGCATCTCCATCAGGACCTCGTCGTTAAACTTGAAGAACCTCCAGCCGGGGCTGACTCCCGGCCCGCCCCGTGTGGCCGCCGCGTCCACCTCGATCATTTCATTCCGCTTAAGTCCCGGTCCCCACAGGCTGTAGCGGAACCGGAAGGTGGCGTTCAGCTGATTCCCGCGCACCGAGTCCTCGTCAATCGCCAGATTCTCCACCTTCATCCACCCGTGTTGCCGGACACGGTTGCGGAATTCCTGGAGCGCGGCGCCGGGGGTGCGGACAAAGCGGCTGATGAACATCTGCTCGCTACGCATCGAATGCGCCTTGGCCCATTTCTGGAGGAGCTGGTCCCAGAGCTGCTGAACAAGGACCGCCTTCTCAATCGGGCTTTCGTTGAGGGATTGGAGGGGCGGCCGATTCTTACGTCGGCGCTCGGGAGTCGGGGCCGGGGAAGGCGGAGTCTGTGAGAGAGGTGCTCCGCTGGAGTAGGTTTGGGGGCCATCCGGAGATGTGGCCGAGATCTGAACCGGCTCGGTCACGGGTTCCGGGACAGGCTCCAGCTCGGTCGGGGGTGGCGGTGGAACCACCGGCTCGGGATCGTTTCCGAACTGCGGGAAGGCCGACTGGCCAGCTTGGCCGGCGGCCACCGCCGGGGCTTCCTCGCGGATTTCCGAAGCAATTTGCAGGTAGCCGTTACGGTTGGTCAGGCCCCAAACTCGGGTTTCATTGATGGCTTGATTATACCCCTCAATCCAGAACTCCATGGTAAAGCGGACCTCCCCGGATAGGGGGACCCCGCCCCAGCTCTTTTCGGGCGCGGGACGAATCCCATGGACCGCAACCAGGGTGGCCTTGGTCACCCGCCGCGCCGCCAAGCGCTGTTTCCAGGGAGTCACCCCTTGGGGATCCGCATAGTACACAGCGAGCCCCTGGAGGTCATTCCGCACCAGCGCGGAGGCCCAGCCCTGGATCAATGCACCCGCCAGATCCGGGGATACAGTGACTGGCGCGGCCTGATATTGGGCAATTGCGGCGCCTGGAACAATGGAGAAAAGGGCGAGGCAGACCGTGAGGGCAAAGAACCGCCCACTCCAGAGGGGGGAGGAAGCGTTCATCATGATGGGTCACTCCTGTTTCGGTTTCCCTTCCAGCCGCGGAAGAGCACTCACCGCCAGTATAGCACCCGAAAGGCCTGTGGGGAGACGGGAACTCAAATTAAACCAAATCGCACGCCTCCGCCGGCATCCAGTGGGCATCCTTCCCATCCCACTTCACATTGCATCCGATCGGGTTGGTGAGAGGAACTCGAACCGGGCGACCGGCGAGCAGGTCCTCCAGGGCGCCCTCAAGGTCATTGACCGTCATCTTGCTCGTGTCCCGGGGCGAGTCCACCCCGCGCCCACAGTAAACCAGCTTGCGGTTCGAGTCGAACAAATAGAAATGGGGAGTTCGCAGCGCCCCGTAGGCGCGCGCCACATTCTGCGACTCATCATGGAGGTACTTCCAAGGGAATTGCTGCTCCGCCATTCGCTTCACCATTCCCTCGAAGGAATCCTCGGCATAGGTGTTTTTGCTGTTCGAGTTGATCCCCACGAACGCCACCCCTTCGGGGATGTATTTCTCGGCGGTCTTGCGGGTGACCTCATCCGACCCGATCACATAAGGGCAATGGTTGCACGTGAAGAAAACCACCAGCGCCTTGGCGTCGGCGAAGTCCTTCAAGGAATAACTCTTGCCATCAGTGGCCGGGAGGGAAAACTCCGGAGGGTTTGATCCGAGTGGGAGGGTGAACGGCATGGCGGTGGTTTCTCCTTTCACGCGGCGATGCATGCGCACCGGAACATGGGAAAAGGATAAACCAGGGAATCAGAGGAAGCAATTCAGGTGAATGGGGCGGGCCTGAGCTGAGGCGTCAGGCAGATCAGGCCGGGACCGACCCCAGAAGAACCAGGCGGGAGCTGGCCGCTAACTCATGCGCCAAATCCAGCTGCTCGTCCTTGCAACAAGGCCAGCCTTCAGCAACCCAGTGTTGGGGCGGTGGCTCATCCAGGCGTGTACGGAGTCCTCGAGAGAACATCTCAGCGACTTCAATATCAGCCCTTCCGTATAGCCTCCTTCCCCGAGGGTCCGCAACATGGATTCTCCCCGTGGAAGAAATCCACTCCATGAGCTTTGCTCCTCCCAAACAGCCCCGCATAGCTTAAGCGACCCTCGCCCGAAATCGAGAAGGAAAACCTCCACCGCGTTTCGATTATCCATTCAAAGCCAACTTCCCCATCCGGATCGGCTCCAATGTCAGGCGGCGTCTCGGTCTCAGGCAGGAGTCGAATGATTTCCCTGGCGATCTCGCAGGCCCGCCGATCCACCGGCACGGCACCATAGCCGTCCCAGTCGGGTGGCGAACGATCCAGAATCACCGTGTCGAGGTTCTCCAGGAGTTGCTCGTGGAAGCCCCCCCGTCCTGAAGGAGTTTGGTGGGTGAGTCCGACACTGCTGATGATCTCCTGTTAAGTGCAAGTGGTTCCCACCGACAAGAAAGGCGCTGGAGGCCAAGCGGCCCCCAGCGCCCCATTCACGGACACTCTCGGTCTCTCTTTAGGGAAGCTCGATCTTCCACTTTCTGGCCATCAGGAAGAGATCCTCCATGTCCATCTTGCCGTCGCAATTGAAATCGCGGAACGGCGACCCCTGCTGAATGCCCGCAAGGCAGAGCAGCAGGTCGCGGGCGTCCACTCCGTTCATCCCGTCGAAGTCGAAGTCGGAGTCCTGAACATTGCAGGTCGGCGTCGCGGTCTCCGCGGGAGTCTCGGTTTCCGTTTCAGTCGGAACCGGGGAGTCGGTTTCGGTCGGTTCCGGAGTCTCGGTGGCGGTCGGCTCGATCTCGGTTTCGGTCGGAGTCGGGGCCTCCACCACCGTGATCGTGGCATGGTACATCGCGGAGACATTCCCCGCGTTGTCCCTGTATTTGACGAAGACCGTGGCGATCCCCATGGCGTTCGGTTCGATCATCCAAGGCCGCGTCGGGTTGAACGGCTCCCACAGGCCATCCGAACCGTCGCTGTGGTTCATGATCATCATGTCCGCCACTCCGCTCACCTCGGCCATCGGGTCGTGCGCGTCACGAGGATCGAGATCAAACTCCGGCTCAAAGTTATCCTCGGCGATCAGGGTGAGTTCCACATCCAGGGAGCTCGTGGTCATCGCCCCCATGTTGATGAAAATCGAGCCGTGCGGCGGGTACGGATCCCGAGTCCCCGTGGCGTCCTCCACATTGCTCGGGCAGCTTTCCTCGTTATTCGAGCCGCGCGCCACGATCCGGTATTTGTAGTTGAGTCCCTCCTGGATATTCTCATCCACGAACTGGAAGGGCGGCTCCGCGGGCCAGTCGCCAAAGATCAGGTTGAAATCCTCCGAACCGGGATCGCAACGGTAGATGTTGAACTTGTCCGGGGGCGCGATGTCCCGCCCGATGAAGGGGATATTGAAGCGCACCAGGATCTTGAGGACTCCCGGGATCACCCGAATCCGCGGCGGCTTGGAGCGGTCATCGCGAGGCTCAAACGGGTCCGCCTGACGGTGCACCTCGGAGCCGTCCGACTCGCCTCCATCATCCGTGTCCGGATCACAGGGATTGGTTCCGACCTGGAATTCCGTGATGTTGTCGAGACCATCCTGGTCCTTGTCGACCTTGGCGTCATTCTCTCCGGGATTCAAACAGGGGAAGAGAACCTCATACTCATCCGGCATAAGATCATCGTCGCTGTCCTTCCCACCCTGCATGTGAAAGGCTTTGGTCCTGCGCCGAGTGAACTGGCCGAGCGCATCGGAGGTTCCCTCGGCGGTGGCAACCACCTGATAGGTCCCCTCCAATCCCGTTCCGTAATACTTGTTGCCGTAGATGCCGTCATCCGGGCCCCCATCCCCGTGAGCCCCGTCGTCATACAGCGTGCGCAGGGTCTCCACTCCGTTCGGGTTGGTGACCAGGGCCCGCACCGTGGCGCCCTTGATCGGCCCGGTGTCGGTAAGGGACACCAGGATCGGCATCGGGGTCCCCACAATCCGCTCCTCAAGCGGGAGCGCGAGATAGAGCTCCATGGTCAGGATGCTCTTGACCGAGGCCTCCACCAAGTAATAAGACTCGCATATCTGCGTACATCCCCCCGCCGGATTGATGATCAATTCAAACTGCCACATTCCCGGTATGGGAGCGCCGATCCGGAACACCTTATGGTGGTCCGCGATTTCGGTGAAGGGGATTGTGTGGACTCCGCCGATGGGATCGCGTAGGAGAATCAGGGGATTGCCAAACCTCCAACGGACCGCGGCGACCAGCTCCGAGGCGCCGGCGTCCACATAGAAGTTGTGGATGTTGGCCTCCTCGCGATTCGTTACCCCGCGCTCGGAAAGCACCTCGTTCTGTCCAGCCACCTCGGTCCCCACGATCCGATAGATCTCCGCCAAGTTGAGGAAGAATTCGTCGATCCCCAGCCCCTTTTCGCCCTCACTCTTGGGTCCCGGCTCGGCGGCAAACAGATAAGTTCCCCCGCAGGCTTGCGCCAAGGCCTGGAGGTCTGGACGATTCGCGTCGGCTCCGATGGCTATCGTGTGAACTTGGGGAACTTGCTGCCCGGCGTCCACCCTTGCCTGGTAGGTGTCGCGGAAATTCTGGATGGTCATGTCGCACGTGTTCTCGCCATCGCTTAAAAGGATCAAGGCCCACTGGTGCATCGGATTGGCGAGGGAGGTGAGCTGACTGAGTCCGGTGGCGAGGCCATCCCCGATCGCGGTTCCGCCGCCGGCCGCCAGGGCATTGATCGCGGTGTGCGCGTCCGTGCGGCTGGTGGCGTCCCAATCACGGAGCGTAAGGTTCACCGCGGCCGGGGCGCAATCGAAGCTGACCACCCCGACTTTGTCACCCTCGCGCCAACTGTCCACATACAGGTTCGCGGCATCCTTTGCGTCCGCGATCTTCGAGGGCGGCGCGCCCATGCTTCCGGAACGGTCGATCACCAGCACGTTGTCGGCGTCCGCGCGCGGCTGATAGCGAATGGCGTTGGTCTCCGTGGCCGAGAGGATCGACCAGCGCACGTTCAGGTTGTAGTCCGTGTTGGCGGTCTGCGTGGGGGCCTGTATCACAAACCAATACTGCCCCTGGACATACGCGTTCGTGACAATGTTCCCCGCCCCAAGAGTCGTGTTCCCGACCTTGAAAGTGAAGGCGCTTGGCATGATCCCCGTGACCGGATCGCCCATCGGCGAGAGCACTTCGACCTTGGCCAGGAATTTCTCGGGGGCGTTACGGTCCCCCACGCTCGCCTTGCGGCCGGTCAGCGGATCGAGGATATGCAACACCGGCTGCGTGCCGTTAATCACATATCGGAAGTTCACCAACTGATCCAGCCCCGCGATGATTACCACGACCTTGTCATACGAGTCGTTGGCGATGGAGCGCTCGAAATCCAGGCCCACATGGCGCTCCTCCATCACGATGTCGTTCCCCTTGATGAGCAACAGCACAAAGTAAGCCGGGGAAGGTGAGTCCACCGAGTAATCAATCTGAATGAAGGGAACACTCGCCTCCGGACGGTACTCGTGATAGCGCGCCGCCCACTCGCGCACATCCGAAAGGAACGGTCCCACTTGCTCTAGCGGCGCCAGATCCTCGCTCACCGACAGCGCCACATTATTGTAGGGACCGGGCGTCTGGGTTTCGTCCGTGTACTTGTACTTGCTCGGGATGCTCGGTCCGGTCATCTGCTTGGCGTAATTGGCGATCACAAAGTTCTTGAAAGCGTCAACATAACGATCCGTCTCGCCCAGGTTCGCAAGGGTCTGGTCCATCACCTGGATGCCGTCGCGCATCACATCGTCGTTGGCCTCGTCCCAGAACTCCTCGTAAAAGTCGAGACCCTTCTGCGGTTCGGCCAGGTTATTGCCGTACTGGTCGCACATGTAGACCCAGAACAGCGCGGTTCCGTAAGAGAGGTGTGTGATGGGGCGATTCGGGTTGCCGAGATACCCGTTCACTTCGCCCACATAATTTGCCACCCCGTTGGGATCATCATCCACATTCTGGCAGACCCCGCCGATCTGGACACAGGCCAGGTCCTGAATGGCGCGCGCCTGCCCCTCGATCACCCAGTTTCCGTCCGGGTCGGTCTGAATCGCGTTGTAGGCGAATTGGACCATGTGAAAGAGCTCATGGACAGGGATCAAAAGGCTCGCCGGGTCGCCGGTGTTGGTGGTGTGGTTGTAGGGCGCGAGATACTGCGGGGCGAGTCCGAACCCGCAGCCGTTGGCGCACCCGCCGCCATCGCACCACTTGAGATTGAACGGAAAGGAGTCGGGCGAGACCGGGTTGTACCCCGGCAGGAACATGAAATTGGCGTACTCCGTCCGGCAGCCCTCGGAGATCGAGAGCATCCGCGCGGCGTATTCATTCTGCCCCATCCCATTGGTCCCGGCGGGAACACAGTTGACTTGACCCCCGTCGAAGGGCGGGCAGTTCGTCGTGTTATAGAAGACACGGAAGTTGGTCCCGGTCAGATTCAACGGCCCCGCGGCCTGGTTGGAGTAGTTCGAGAACATGCCGTCACCCATCCGAAAGGCGCGAACTCGGTAGAGGTAACTGTTCATCGGATCCACCGAGGCGTCCTCATACCCGCCCGTGTCCGCTCCAACCGTGCCGATTTCAACAAAATCCCCCGCATTTGTTTTTCGCTCGATGTGGTAGGCGGTCTCGTCGTTGGCGTTGTCCTTCCAACTGATCTTGGTTCGGGAAAGGGTCAGCCCCCAGGTGCGGATATCGCTGGGGGTGGCGGGTTGTCCCCATGTCACATCCGGGATAACGAAAACTCCCAGAAGCAAGAGCCAGGGAAACCGTGAGACTTTGCGGAAAATGAAATTGGATGTTGAGGCGGCGGGACTCGTCATGACCAAGCCTCCTATCGAATGGTGGCGGCGACAACAACCTTTGCCCGAGAAAACGTGGACCATCGAGGGGGGAACCGAGGACCCCTCGAAAAGACAAGGTCAGCCTGGCGGATGCTCAGCCGCCTAGGGCCGACACTTCAGCACCCTTAAGGATAGACCTCCACGGGGAACCGTCAATCAAAATTTTCCGAAAGGCAGCTCCCACCTCTCGGCGATTGTGGCTATACTCTTCATCAACATGGGTGTCCCCTTCGGGGGATGAAACGGGAAGCGGGTGAGAGACCCGCGCGGACCCGCCGCTGTGAGTGGGGACAAAGGCTGCAACCGCCACGGGCCGAATTGGCTCGGAAGGCGCGGCCGGAGGATGATCCACAAGCCAGAAGACCGGCCCATGTCACACCCTCGGCGAGGGACTCTCCGGGTTCGAGAGGCGCGCGCCCGCTGGACTCCGGCTTCCCACGAGGGGTGGCTCCTCGGAAAAGAGGTTTCCAGACGTGGGACGGAAATCCGGTTTCACCCTCATTGAACTGCTGGTTGTCATCGCCATTATCCTGGTCCTGATCGCCATCGCGTTGCCGAACTATCTCTCCGCCAAGGCCCGCGCCCAGGAGGTTCACTGTCGCGCGAACCTCCGCGTCCTCGGGCAGGCGCTGTTCGCTTACAAGATCGACTACCGCACCTTTCCGCTGGGGGATGGTTGCGCCGGGGAGGAGCCTTCCCCGGGACAGACCTGCGTGGGGAACGGTCCCGCGGCGATGGGGTCCTGGGCGGGGGTCCCTTGGATTCTGCTCAAAATGAAATACACCGAAGACCGCGAGGCCTTTCATTGCCCGGCGCTCGCGGGCTGGTTTCCGGAGAAGAAACAGAACCTGCGCTATGCGTACAATGCCTCGGCCTCGGATGCGGGCGGACTAGCGGGGGGACGAGACAACCTGGAGCGCGATTCCGGCCATCTGTGGCTGTGCCGCTGCGCCTGGGTCCCCGCGGAAGCCTCCTTCGACCCGCGCTCCAGGCTGATCTACCCAAGCGGAGATGATCTCGACACGGGCGAGAAGGATGTGATGGAGAATGTGCTGCGAATCAACGGGGTGGTGGAAAGGGCGAACGGGAGGAAGGAATTTTTGGGGAATTGAAAGGCCGCCTAGCGTATAGGCAGGTTCCGTCAATTTGGGCTAGTGGCGTGCTGGTGCAGAATCTGTGATACCGAAGAGATCCCATTTAATTCTTCTCATCAAGAAGGGCAGACCAATCTCCGGGTAGCCTCCGGATCTGCCCCATCAGATATCTTCCTCGGACAGGCGGGGGGGCCTAACCGAACTTTCCAATGGGAGTCTATACCGTAATGGGGCCCTGCTAATTTTGACCTGGAAAGTGATTCTGCCTCGTAGTGACCACTTTACCCAGATTTGTTTTTTGCTATCATCTGCTGCTTTGTGTGAGACCGGGGGCAAGATGCACTGTGTAGCCACATGGGTTCTGGATACGAAGTGGGAGGTGTCAAGTTGGAAGCCAAGAATCTCTTGGGACTTATCCGCAAGGCAGGCAAGGTCCTCGCCAAAATGCAAAAGGCGTTCGAGTCCCTCGACAAGAAGAATTACGATCAATCCGAACTGATCCTCAACGAGAGCATTCGTCAGATCAGCCAAGAGTGGTCGAGCTTGCGGCGGGAAACAGGATCAAGATTTGGGTCAAATGTTGCCGACGTCGGGTCCCCAGAGTATGCGCATCAAGTCGAGAAGTTTCTGAAAGCGTCGAACATTCCTCTCAAGGGACATTACCCCTCTTATCTCTTCCCACCCTTTACCCTTGAGTTCTCTCCCGAGAAGGATCATGCCAAGCTCCAAATGGGACGGAAATCCGAGAAGACGACGGCCCTTGCTCCTGAGGCACTGGCCAACTGGATCGGCACACGTTATCGGAAGGTGGTGGATAGACCCTTTGATTCAAAAACCGTTGCTGGAAACCTGCTCAAGGCCTACGAGGTGGTTAATCGTTTGGCGTACCGCAGCGAAAGGGTTCGCTGGGGCCACGCCGTTCCCCTCGGGGAGATATACAAATTGCTTACACTATCTCGCTCCAGCCGCCAGGAGTACTCAGAGGGTCAGTTTATCGGCTCCTCCTACATGCTGGGGGTTATAAATTCGGGTAAACCACCGCAGCAATGATAGATGATGTCGATGAAGGTCTGGGCTTTTCGGAAGCCGAAGGCGCGGTGAGACAGCGATTTGATCTTGTTGTTCATGCCTTCCAGGGCGGCGTTTGAGATACGCTGCGTGGTCCATGCCATCACCCCTTTCCAGTGACGCCGCAGCATCCAGGCGAAATCTCTCAGCGGTTCGATCCGGCTGTGGCTCGCCCACCAGAACCACTGATTCAGGTACTTCGCCGCGCGGCCCGGCTGAACGTACTCCCAGAACTGTTGAAACGCCTCCTTCAGATAATACGCCTTGACCACTTTCCGGTTGGTGTTCAGCAACGCTCCCAGGCGGCGCTTTTCCTTCGGCTCCAGGTTCCACGGGTTCTTCAGGAGTAGATAACGCGAACGCTTCAACTCTTTCCGCTCCTCCGCCGGCAGAGACCGGTATTCCTCCCGCCGCACCCGGTCCACCGCCTCGTTGAGATGCTTCACCACATGAAACCGGTCGAACACCAAACTCGCTTGGGGCGCTTTCTCTTCCAGCACCTGGATGTAGGGCTCCCACATGTCGCAGCACACCGTCTCCACTTCGGCGGCCCGCTCAGGACCCCATTCCTCGAAGAATCGTTCCAAGGTCGTCCGCTCGCGTCCCTCGCCCACCCACACCACCACTCCGCTTTCCAGGTCATACGTGACCGTCAGGTACACATGACGCTTCCGGCGCGACACCTCGTCCACTCCCAGCACCCGCACCGCCGTCTTCGGACGATGCTCCAACCCATACGCCACCGCCACGCGCACCGCTCGCTGCACCGTGTTCCAGGAAACACCGAAACGCCTCGCCGTCTCCGCGATCGACAACGCCTTCGCCCAGGACGCCAGAAACGCCACCAGACCCTTGCTCATCTTCCCCTTCGGCAGCGCCCACGGCATGGCTTCTGTCCGAAGCCCACATTTCCCGCACACCACCCGGCGAGGGCGATACTCCAGAATCACCGATGTCCGCCACAACGGCACATGCTGCCATCTCCGAACTCTTCGTGTCTCATGCACCCACTTCGCCCGGCTTCCGCAACACCCGCAGTGGACCTTTCCATTCCTTCGCGGAACGATCTCCGCCACCAGCCCTTCCTCCTCCATTCTCACTCGCTTCACCCGGTGACTTCTCAGTTCCAGCGTCTGTTGTAAGATCCCTTCGACAAGCATCTGTTTTCGTGACCTCCTTCCGTATTCCCTTTCAAGAACACGTAAGTATCACGTTCTCAGGTGCTTGTCTTTACTTTAACCCCGCTAAACTAACCCCCCGGAAAGCGGAGGAACCAGTTTATCTTCGATCTTACACGCTTCCGCCGAAGTGGCTCCATGGTGGAGTCTGGGAAGAAGTACGAGCTTGGCTACTCACGTGATCAGAAGAAGGCCTATGCTATAACCGATGAAAAGGGGCATGAGCACAGAGTTTCTAGCCTGACCATTCATGATCAGGGAGCTTGATGATGATTGTGAGCCACGAGGATTTGGAAAGTCTCCGTGCAGGCGTACCACCATCGAACTTAGACTTGGTCCGCGCCATTACTGTGAACGAGGAGGCCTGGCTGAAGCCCTTTGCGGAATACTATTTGGAGAACTTTATCGCAGGTGGAGGAAGCAAAATCAAGGTCTTGGTTGGGGGCGAGGGTACCGGCAAGACCCACTGTCTCCGCTGGATAGAAAGCCGCGCTCGGGAACTGGGATATACGACCGTCTCCATTTCAATGCGCGACGTGGAATGGAAGTTCTCCAACCTACCGCAATTGTACAAGACAATCGTCGTGCAAACGGATTGGGAGGATCTCCTATCAGGACTCTCCAGACATGTGGCGGTGGAACTGGGGTATGGCCCCGAAAAATATGATGGCTCTTGTAGTATCCTTCCCCTCCTGATGGAAGACGAGGGACTGTCAAAGCCGGAAGCCACACGAGAGGTACGGACTTACTGTTCGAGAGTTTTCTACGGAGCAGATCTGACTCAATCCTTCAAGACGTTTGCTGCATTTGTGGTTCGCAGTTGGATGACAGGGGAGAAGGAGGGTGTCAATTTGTGTTTCAAGTGGCTCTCCGGGGAAAAGCTCCTTTTTAACGAAATGCGGCAGTGTTCCCTATACGAGAGATTGACCCGCGTGAGCGCCCGTCAGTGGCTGTACTCCCTAATACGCCTCATACGTTTGTCCGGACGCACGGGCCTGGTCCTGCTGATGGATGATCTCGAAGCTATCACGGAACGACAGATTGACACCCGCAAGTACTGGTATACTCCCAATACCGCTAAAGACACGTTTGAACTCATCCGGCAGCTCATTGATGACGCTGAATTGCTTGAACACATGCTGGTCATATTGAGTGGACGAATGACAATTGTGGACGATGACAAGCGAGGTATCAAGAGCTACGAGGCGTTGTGGATGCGCCTTCAGACCGGACTCGTAAATCGCCACTTCCTTAATCCATTCGCAGACATTGTAAGCCTGGATGACTTCCTAGCATCCGCCGGGGAGGAATTTGCAAAGCTGGTAAAGAAAAGATACCGTGAGGTATTCCAGGAGGCGGGTCTGTCCCCTTCAAGTAGGGACCTCCCCGAACTGAAGAGCAACGGTCTATTAAGAAGCGCGGTCAGGGAAATCTCGTGGATGACAGAAAAGAGGGATGGCTGAACATGGTAACGTTTACGGAAGAGCGCATGGCAGCCGCCCGGATTATTGAATCTCTTCGGGCCGGAGTCCCGACCCGATCCTCAACACGCGATCTGCCTGATCTACGCTCGGACTTCACACGGGCCATCTGTGAGGATCTCAATGCGCTGACTGCTGGCGAGGTGGTTCGCGGACGGCTCCTCTGGGGCCAATACGGGCAAGGTAAGTCGCACACACTCAAGCGCATCGAACACTTGGCCCTGGACCACGGCTTCGCCGTCAGTTCAGTAACGCTTAGCCGAGAAGTCTCCTGTCACAACCTCTACAATTTTTATGGTCGAGTGGCAAACTCTCTCAGAACTCCGAAATCCAATATGCTCGGATTACAAAACCAGCTCATGAAACTCTCCAAGGAATCACTGGACGCGTCCCCTCTTCGGAAAGCGGACCGGTATTGCCATGCGCTGCCATCCGTCGTGGTTGACCTTTTTCTCCAAGCTTCAACCGAGGAGGACCGCTATAAGCTTTACACGGGGTTGCTCGGTGACCCTCTCCGGGTTCCAGATGTCCGGGCCATTGCGAAGACCACAGACAAGTCTGTGCTAGATCGGGCTATTGGAGGGTTCCGGAAGGGAACGCACGCGCAGGCTTACTTTGGTGTATTGGCTGATACCATCCGGCTCTGTGCCTTAAAGGGGTGGGTAATCCTGATCGATGAGGTAGAGCTCATCGCGCGCCTGGGTGGTGTCAGTCGACTGAACGCTTATCGCAATCTCAACTGGCTCCTAAACTGGACAAGAGCCATGCCATATCAGATTTACACGGTCGGCGCAGCGGCGACCTCATTGCAGGAAGTTTGGTACACTGGCAGTGGAAGGCGTAGAGATGACCGATCTCTAATGCCCGAAATGGCGGAAAACCGTATCGGAGAAGACGGACGCCGGGAGATGGCCGACTTCTTCGAGACTGGTATCAGCAGCCAATGTCTCAAGATCGTTCCCATCGAGCGATCAAGCCTCAGGGGCCTGATTGAGAAGCTGGTGCAGATTCACAGCATAGCCCATGATTGGACACCCGGTTCCGACGTGGATGTTTTTAAGGCAACTGGATCTCTACACCCAGACACTCCGGTGCGGACTCAAATTCGTGCGGCCTTGGAAGCTCTGGACCAAGCTCGACTTTCCGGAGTTGCCCCCTCCATTCAGGCTGGGAAACTCACAGAGTATGGGATGGAAGAGGATGAAGAATTCTTTGACTCCGAGGGGGCTTGATCCGAGTGTCTTGATCCTGAGTGAGCGCCTTGACTTCTCCATTCAGTAAAGGTAAATCGGATCGAGGCGAATCCGCGCCTACGCCAGCAGCGCCTCGAACCCCGCCTGGACAAAATGATGATCCCCGGTGAGCGCCTGGGAAAGACCTTCCCTCTCCATCACCACGAAAGAGATGCAGTCCGTGAGAGACCATTCCTTGTCGGGACGACGAGAGAACAAATCCACTCCCGCTCGGAAAAGCTCTTGAGTGCTCGGAATAATGCGGCAGTAGGGATTGATCTCAAGATCCTGTAGGATCCGAAGGAATGACCCCCTAAACGGGATTGCCGTCATGTTGTTTGCCACTTCGGTGAGAACCCACTCCGTTGTAACGGTCAGAACACGCTCCCGCGACGAGTACTCCCGGGCCCTCGAGTGGGCGGCGTCCCGTTCATTGGCCATCGCGAGATAATAAAACGTGTCCGCGAAGACTCGCCTCATTTCCTGGGGGTCCCATACAGATAATGGTCATGGTTTGCAGCCGAGTCCGAAGGCAAGTCGTTGGCGATCCCAATCCAACTCTTGAACTGTTCCGCGAGCGTTGGGATTTGCTTCTCCGTGTTGTCTTTCACGGGCGCCTCCACGGCGGCAATTTCCACCTCCGTCCCCTCGGGCAGCTCGGCGGGTTCATCCAGGATCACCACGCCGTTTTCCACATGGCCACGGTAAGTCATGCCCTTCGCCTCCTCGCCATCCGTTACGGAATCACTTTCTCCGCCTCCGGCGCCTTCTCTCGCGCGAGTTTCTCCTGCATCTTCTCGCGCGCCAGATCGCCGATCAGCGTGTTGGCGTTGTTCAACACAATCGTTTCATAGGCCTTGGCGTCCGCGCTCTCCGCGAGCGCGGCGGTCTCATACTCGATTCGCCGAAGCAAGGTTGCATTCTTCGTCTGCCCGGAGAGGATCCGCCACTGCGCCAGGCCATCCTCCTTACGACCCGATTGGATCAGGATCTTCCCGACACGATAGTAAATCCAGTCCACGAGCTCGGAGTCCGATCCCCCCAAGGCCGCGGCCAGGTTGCGATAGTTGGCCTCCGCCTCCTTCCAATCCCCACTCCCCTCGAAGAAGGTGGCCATCGAAAACAGCGGGAGCTGCTCCTCCTCCAAGCCCCGCAGGTAACGGAGCCTCCAGAGGGTGTCGTTGGCGAGCTCTTGCCCTGGATCAGAGGTCAGCACCTCCCCATAGAGGAGTTTGGCGTCGCCCCACTCACGCTGCCAAAGCGCCCACTCCGCCAGCCAGTAGCGCGCCTCGGCGGAATGACTTCCAAGCCCATCCGACACTTCCTGAAGAAGCGGCAACGCTTTGGATTTCTCATGGAGCTGGGTGTAGGACAACGCCTGAAGAAAGGTCAGCTCGGCCTGGTAACTTGGAAGGTTCGCCCCCTGGGAAACCTTCGAAAGCAGGTCAATCGCCCGCCCCGGTCGGTGCGCGTCGAGATACAGGCGGGCCATGGCGAGCGTGGCGCGCAGGCGTTGGTCCAGCGGGCTTTGGGGCAGGTCGCGCAATGTCCGCCAGAACTGCAGCGACCCGCTCAAATCCCCAATCGCTCCCGCGGAGCGCGCCGCCGCCTCCAAGGCATTCGGGCGCGAGGCCAGGAACCCCCGATCCACTTCCGCGAAAAACCGCGAGGCCAGCTCGTTCTCCCCCTGGAGCGAAAGATCCACCGCGATCCCGGCGATGTGGTTCATCCTCCGCGCTGGGTCCTTGGCCCAATAGGCGGCCACCGCCTTGGGCGGAGTGGCCAGCCATCCCGCCAAGACCTCCCGATCGTTCAGCTGCAGCGCCAGCTCGGTCTGAAGCTCCACCGCGAAATCCCTCCATGGAGCGGTGACCGTGTGGGAGGCATCCAACACCTCATTCATCCGCCTCCGGAATAAGTCCATTTGTTGCGTTCGGCGAAGCTGGTCCACCAGGCGCTCCGGGGACCAGATCCCCGAGACCCGCGCGGTCTGGAGCTTGAGCACCTGATAAGCGGTGAGCGCCCCTTCCACATCCCCAAGGGAGATCGACACATCGAGCAAGTCCTGCGCGAACAACGCCGGTTGGCTGGTCTTCGAAACCCCTTCCTTGAAGGCCTCCACCGCCTCCTTGAGGTACCCCTTGGACTTCAGAAGTTGACCCCAGCGACGGTAGCCGAGCTCAGGGGAGCGTTCGCCGGATGGAATTCGAGACCAGACCGCGAGCGCCTGCTCGGTCATCCCCAAGTCGGCGTACATCGATCCCCACGGCTCGAGGAACTTCCCCGGCGAGACCTTCTCCATCTCGGTGTAAATCCCCGAGGCGGTCTCGATGTCTCCATTCGCGGCGGCCATGCTCGCCACCCGGATGCGCATCGAAAGATCACTCCACAAATTCTCCCGGATGACTTGGATGGCCTCATCGAGCTTGCCGTTCTGCTCCAGGGCGAGCGCCTCGATGGCAAGACGGTCATTGCGAGATTCTTCGGGCAGCTCGGCGGTCCGCGACAGAATCCACACGGATGCTGCCTCAAGAAACTCAGTTCCCTTGGACTCTTCATAGAACCCCGGCAGCTGAGCCCGAATCATGGGGGCGTCTCGCTCAAGCCCCGCCTCCCAAATGGCTCGCGCGGCTCCAGCCTCGCCGGTGTCATACGCCGCCCGCGCGAACTGAGGCCAGAGCGTGGAGATCTCCGCCTCCCTCAGAACTCCGGGGAGCTCCGCCCACTGCTCCTTGCTTAAAGATCCCTGGGAGGCCGCGACCAGCAGGCTGCGCGCCACATTTGCGCGCATTCTTGGATCGCCGTTCTTGAGCAGATCATAGAGGGTCCTCACCGCTTCCCTGTTCCGGAGCACGGAAAGCAGTAGGTCGGCATAGGCCAGATGCAACTGAGTGACCGAACCGGAATAGGGCGGATCGATTTCATCCAGGGGCGGAAGGCGGTCCTCCACAATTCGGATGGCGTCCGCGGACTGCCCCAACGCCCGTAGGACCTCCAGCTCGGTGGTGATGAATTCGGATTCATCCACCTGGACCTCCCAGTTGGGGAGTTCTTGAAGCGCCTCCAGGGAAGCCCTGGCCTCTTCCGCAAGGCCGTTGGCGAGCAGAATGCGGGCTTCGAGCAGCAAAAACCGAGGATTGGAGAGGCTTCCCTCGGGACCGCCCTGACGCAGGAAACTCAAGGTCTGAAAGGCCTCACGAGCCCGTCCCGCCCGTAGCATCCGGTCGATCCCCTCAAAGGGGTCCAACTGGGCGACCGCCAGGGTGGGCAGAAAGGCCAGCAAAAGGGGAATGATTTTTCGCAACGGTTCGCTTCTCCCCGTGGTCGTTGTGGACCGGATTCACGCTTCCGAGTCGATCCTCTCTAGCATGCCACCGCGGGCAGGTCCCCCACAAGGGAGGACCTAAAAGCGGGGGAGTTGCCCCTCATTCGCGTTTCCTGTTAAATTGTATCGGTGCCGGAGATTTCTAGATTCTTGGGAATAGTGATTGGAATGTTCTACCGTGAGCATGCCCCCGCTCATTTTCATGCCACTTACGGAGATTATGAAATCACAGTGGGGATCGAAACAGGCGAAGTGGAGGGACGGTTTCCGAAGCGCGCCCTCCGTCACGTATTGGAATGGCAGGATATCCACAAGGATGAACTGATGGACAACTGGGACTTGGCCATGAAAGAGAAGCCTCTCAAGATGATTCCTCCTCTGGAGTAAGAGGATGACGCCACGTGTGGTTCGGGCCGAATACATCCAAGGTTACATGATCCGGGTTTGGTTTGGCGACGGATCAAGCGCCGACATTGACTTTGCCAAGGAACTTGAGGGCGAGGTCTTCGATCCTCTCCGGGACATCAGCTATTTCAGGCAATTCCTGGTCCATCCCGAGCTGCACACCCTGGTTTGGCCTAACGGGGCGGATTTTGCCCCCGAGTTCCTCTATTCCAAGGTGCAGGTCGCGGTTTAGGTTGGATCTCCCTTTTTGAGATTGGCTTCTTCGAGGGATTGGGGGGCGATCTTGCGCGTATTGGACTATGATTGCTTAAAGAACTTGGTGGCCGTTGCGTCGGCGGTGGCGTTCTTTGCTGCGACCGGACTGAGCGAGGGATTGAGACGTTTGGTTTTGGTCCAGCATGTGACCCGCTTGGCCAAACCCTCTTTCGGCTACCTGGATGACCACTACTGTGCGCTGGCCAATGGCATTGACGCTCGACTGACCCCCTGCGCCCAGGGACCACGGCTCCAGTCTCCTCCTCTCCAAATCCACCAGGGCCGGAAGCTCCTGTATCCCTTCAACCCGTAAAATGGGGAATGTCTGGGTTCTCAAGATCTTGACAATCCTGGCGTGACTGTTTTAGTATTCTAACATATTGGACTCTAGGGGGGGGGGTACGTGTTATGCGATTTTTCGAAAGTGGCCACAAACGTCGCAGTGGTGGATCCAAGGTTGTCTCTATCAGAGTCACTTTCCTCACCTCTTTTCTCCTCTCCCCCTATTCGCTTCCATCCCACTCTCAATCCCCAGCAATTATCGATCTGAACCAGATAATCGGGGGACCCGATGAGCGTCTCGTCCAAATCTATGGGGACGATGCAGGGGACATGCTGGGTTCACAGGAAGGGTATGGTGCGGCGCTCGGTGACTTGGATGGAGATGGATTCGACGATCTCATCTTAGGCTCGTGGCTTGCGGCTCCTCCAGGAATGACCGAAACGGGGGAAGCGTACGTTATTTGGGGTGGAAAACACCTTCGTGGTGAGATTTTCGATTTAGCCGCTGCTTCTGGCGCGTATGGGGAGACCCGGATTTACGGCGAAGACAATACGGATCGGCTGGGTTTCGCAATTGCAGCCGGCGACATCAACGGCGACGAGATAGATGATCTTATCCTGGGTGCGTACAGTTCGACTCCCCCCGGAGGGCTTTACGCTGGGGAGATAATCGTCCTCTATGGGGGGCCAGCCTTTCGGAGCGCCACACAAGTCAGCCTGGATGCTCCCATCGGATCACTGGGCGAAACCAGAATCTTTGGTGATGACCCGCTTGATATCCTGGGATGGTCCGTGGCATCGGGGGACGTCAACAGTGATGGGTACGATGACATAGTGACCGGAGGGTATACCGGCACCCCAGCGGGAAGGTCGCGCGCAGGAAAGGTCTTTGTCATTTACGGACACCCAAACAAACCGGGGACACCAACTGGAACAGGAAGTGTGCTGGACCTGAATACCAATGGGGCGATTTCAGCGTACAACGAAACCAGGGTCCTTGGAGACGAAATTGAATCCGCTCTGGGCGAATCGGTCGCCTGTGGAGATGTCAATGGCGACGGCTATGATGATGTCGTCATGGGGGCACCTGGAACCCTGTCCGCGCCGCCACCTGATCCCACGGTGGTTGTGTATGGTTCCTCCACCCTGCCTGGGACCATCATCGACCTCAGTCTTCCAGCAGGCACCCATGGTGAGACCCGCATTCAGAGTGCCAATAACTCCGATTTCCTAGGTGAGGCGGTTTCCACAGCGGATGTGGATTGCGACGGGGTTGATGACGTTATCGTCGGCGCGATCCATTCCGACCCACCCGGTCGTCCCAATGCGGGGGAGGTCTTCGTGGTTTATGGAAGCGACACGCTGCCGAACTCCACAATTGAGCTTGTTCAGGTGCCGGGGGTCGTGGACGGGACGAGATTCCAAGGACGGGCCGCCACGGACCGGTTGGGTGCTTCCGTGTCCGGATGCGACTTCAATGGTGATGGGAAGTCAGACTTGCTACTCGGAGCGGAAACGGCTGATACCCCCGGCGCTGACGGCGTCGGGGTGGCTTACACAATTCGCAGTGACCCCGGAATACGCGGCTCCACATTCGATCTCAGTGTCTTTGTTCCCGATATTGAGATTCTAGGAGATAACTCATCCGAGCAATTTGGGTCTTGCACAGAAGCAGGTGGTGATCTAAACGCAGACGGATTCGAGGATTTTATCGTAGGATCGCCTTTCTGGGACCGACCGGATATTGCTGGTGACAATACTGCCGGTCTTGTTGTCGCGTTGTTTGGAGAAGGAGAGCGTCAAACAGCTGTGTGTCGAGAGGCCTTTAAGACTGGTGTTTCCCCTGAAAGGGGATTCGGGGGCCGGCTCTCCCCAGTTCTCAGAGCATGGCTTTCCTTCGATGGTGGGCATAATGGACTTGGGGGACCATCCGTTGCCGAGGCGACTCTGACTCGCACCAACAGTCCGATCTCGGGTCTTGGGGACGGAGACACCACATGGACAGCGAAGGCACTTTGGGAGATAAATCTGGCCCGGGAAGGTCACACTTCAGCTGAAATCCGCTTTCAGTACCTTGAATCGGAAATCGCCGGACTTAACGAAAGCACCCTGGAATTGCACCAAGCGTCGTCACCGGCCGGTCCCTGGACTGAGATCAATCCTCAGCAATTGGATACTGCCAGGAATACACTTATGGCAAACATTGTCTCGAGCGGATTTTTCGCCATCTTAGGAAATATTGCACAACCGACCGCCCAGCATGCGAACTGGGAGCTGTACGATTAATGTACTGTGGAATACATCCTGTCACAGCACCCCTCCTTTGGCAGGAGGGATGACGACAGGGGGATGTCTCCCCTTTTTTCCTCTGGCCCTCGCCCTTGCCGGCTGGTATCCTCCCCTCCGGTTTCATTCCCTTCCCAACTTGGAGGTTGGTCCCATGCGGAAACAGCCACTCCTTGCCCTCTTGGGCGCGCTTCCCCTTACTCTCCTTTTCGCGGTGGCCCCGCCGATCGCCCTTGCCGACAGCGCCTCGGATCAGAACCTGGCGATCTCCATCCTCGACCGCGCTGGCTTTGATAAGGGGGTGTGCGCGGTGCTTGGTGCCGCCGACACCACACTGGCGCTGGAGCTCGCGGATCCGAACGGTTTTCTCGTCCATGTTCTTGATCCAAGCGCCGAGGCGGTTCAGTCCGCCCAAACCCAGGGAGATATTGACGAACGTTATGGGCGCTCCTTGGTGGTGGAAAGGCGGATGTCCTCGCGTCTGCCCTATATCGACAACATCCTGGACCTGGTTCTCGCCTCGCATCTCACTCCGGATGCACTGAAGGCCGAGTCTCCCACGGAAATCCTGCGCGTGCTCCGACCGGCGGGCATCGCGATCCTTGGCCAACGCAAAGGCGAACAACCCACGCTATCGACTAACGACCTGAACGCTTGGACGAGATCCGCGGGAATCGAGTCCGCCGAGGCGATCGAGGATGAGTTCGGAACTTGGGTCAAGCTTACCAAGCCGGCGCCGAGCGGCATGGATGAATGGTCCCACTGGGAGCACCGCCCCGACAACAACCCGGTCTCAACCGACCAAGTCATCAAAGCCCCGTATATGACCCAGTTCCTCGGACCGCCCTACTATATCGCCATGCCCGCGATATCCGTGGCCGCCGGAGGGCGGATCTTCACCGCGATGGGGCACATCGCCCACCACCGTCGCGAGGAGCCTTGGCTCAACACCCTCGTGGCCTGCAACGGCTATAACGGAACCATGCTCTGGACCAGGAAGCTCCCCGATGGCTATCTCGTTCACCGCTCCGCGATGATCGCCACGGCGGACACCCTCTATCTGATTCATCCGGATGATGGGGAGGGGGTGGTCCTCCTCGACCCGGAAACCGGTCTGGAAAAGGACCGAATCCGCTTCACCCGTCCTCGGGGCGAATGGAAATGGATCGCGATCGAGGGGGATGTTTTGTACGGTTTGGTGGGGAAGAAAGAGGACCCCAAGGAAACCACCATTCTCCGCAGCGAGTTCACCCACTGGAGCTGGGCCGGCCTATCCAAAGGCTACTATGAAGAGACCCACCCGTGGGGCTTCGGAAATGACCTGGTGGCCTATGACCTCAAGCAGCGCAAGGCGCTCTGGGCCCACCATGAGGAGGGCCTGATCGATTCGCGCGGCCTGGCCATCGGCGGAGGTCGTTTGTACTTCTATTGTGCCGACACCCACATCGGGTGTCTGGATGCGGCCTCCGGACAGACCGTGTGGACCAACCCCGACCCCAAGATCCGCGAACTGGTGGAGGAGCCGGGAGTCGGGTTGACCTCCACCCCCGGCTTCAAGACCTCCTGCTTCGCGCTCTACACCCCCGAAGTCCTCTTCTACGAGGGCCAGACCCTGATGAACGTCGTCGCGGTCTCCACCAAGGATGGGAGCCTGCTTTGGACTCTCCCGAAAACCAGCAGCAACCCCAACATGATGTTCCTGGATGGGAAGCTCCTCGTCGGCATCGGTGAGGAGGGGAGCACCCTGGTGGTCGAGCCGCTCACCGGGAAGATTCTGGAGGACCTTGGCTTCGCCAAGCGCTCCTGTTCACGTCTCACCGCGACCCCGGACTCCCTCTTCTGTCGCGCCAACCCGGAAGGCTTCACCCGCTTCGACCGCGCCACCAAGGACATCCTGCTCAACGGGGCGATGCGCCCGGCCTGCAACGATGGCGCAATCGGCGCGAATGGCCTGCTCTACACCGGACCCTGGCTGTGCGACTGCAACCTTTCCCTCATGGGCCGTGTGGTTCTGCGCTCGGATGGCGGCTTTAACTTCGACCTCCCCGAGGATCTGAGCGGTCGCCTGGAGACCTTCGCCGAGATGGACACACAGGCGATCGTGGCCTCGAATCCGAACGACTGGGCGACCTATCGGGGGAGCAAGGCGCGCTCCGCGAGCACCGCGGCCGAGATCGGCGCCTCCGTTGCCCGGATTTGGACCCACAAACCGAGTCAACCGGTCAAGCTCACCCCGCCGGTGATCGCGGGCGATCTGCTCGTGGTCGGCGGAGAGGATGGGAAGGTCCGAGGCATTCAGGCCTCCACCGGGTCGCCGAAATGGACCCACCGAACCGCCGGACCGATCCTCCAGGCGCCGAGCGTGTGGAACGGCCGGGTTTATGTCGGCTCCGGGGATGGCTACGCATACTGTTTGGAGGCCGCCACCGGAAAACCCCTTTGGCGCTTCCGTGGCGCCCCGGTTGAAGACCGGACTCTGATCTATGGCTCCATCGGTTCCCTCTGGCCGATCAACACCGGAGTTCTTGTGGAGGATGGGGTCGCGTACTTCGCCGCCGGAATCATCGATTACGATGGAACTTATGTTTATGCCCTCGACGCGGTGACCGGCAAACCGCTTTGGGCCAATGATTCCTCCGGACACCTCGACCCGAAGATTCGCAAGGGGGTTTCCGCGCAGGGACACCTGACCGCCCTCGATGGGAAGCTCTGGATGCCCGGCGGGAATGTCATCTCCCCCGCCGCGTATGATCTCAAGACCGGGCAACTGGTGGGCGCAAACGCCGGGGATGGAACTCCCAAGGCCAACCGGGGCGAGGAGATCGGCATCCTTGATGAGAAACACCTGCTCCTGGGCGGAAAACTGCTTTATTCCGCGCGCGAAAATGTGGTCGATCCGGGTGAGTTCCTGGCCATCCCCCTCGATCACCCTGAAAGCGGTTCCGGGAAGAGCTTGGCCCGTGGCAAGATCGCGCCCGCCTGGAACCAGGACTGGTTTGTCTTTGTGAATGGGAGACACACCCTTCCCACCTGCTGGTCCCGTGAATCCCTCTCCAATTATCTCGCGGCGGAGAGTTCGGCAACCACCCCAAGTCCCGCGGTGGTTTGGACCGCCACGGGACTCTCAGGTTTCGACACGGTTTCGCTCGCGCTTGCCGAGAACGCGGTGCTTGCAGTGTGCGAAATCCCGAACAGCGCGAATCTGGAGCCCACCTGGTCGCTGTGCGCCCTCAACCCGACCAATGGAGGGGTGCTGTGGCGTCAGATGCTCGGTGGCGCGGCCACTCCCAACTCGCTCGCGGTGGATCCGAGCGGACGCATCGTGATTCTTCGCGAGGATGGGGTGCTCGAGTGCTACGGCTCCGGAGAGGCCTTCCGCGCCTATGTCGCCTCGCTGGGCGAACTGGCCAAGGCCGGGGGAAAGGACCGTGAAACCGCCCTGGCGGGTCTCAACGAGGCGATCCAGAGCGGTCTCGATCCCGAAACCCGGAAGATGGTTCTCAGCCTGTTTGACCAGCTGGGGGTGAAGGTCAATCAGACAGCCTTGGAAAGCGGATGCCTCGTGGATTGGAAGGTCGCGGGGCCGTTTCCCTATGATGCGCTCAATCCCTCGGATGCGGTGTTCATCAACGCCCCAAACCTGGATGTGAGCGGGCCGTACCGGATTGGAGAGAGCACCCACGAATGGCGCGAGGTCATCACCGGCGACCCCAAGGGCAAGGTGGATCTCGAGCGGATGTATGGTCCCCTCGCGCAGGTGGCCGTGTACGCTTACTCGGAGGTCACCCTCGACCAGGATCAGGATTTGTTGCTCAAAGTCGGGAGCAACGATGGGGTGATCGTTTGGTTTAATGGGGAAGAGGCGGGCCGTCACGAGGCGGGCCGCGGCTGGCGTCCGGATGATGATTCGTACGCCGTGCGGGGCAAGAAGGGGGTCAACAAGGTGGTCCTTAAGGTGCTTCAGCTCGGCAACCTGTGGGCCTTCAGCGCCCGTCTCACCGACCCCGCGAATGAACCGGTGAATTTGGCCAGAGAGTAGGTTACACTAAATTTGGTGTTGACCGCCCGTGGAATTCACCGTAGAATTCTATTTGAGTAAGAGTGGTCAGAGCCCGGTTCTGGATTTCCTTCAGAATCTGAGAGAGCGCGATCCCGACGATCATGCCGCCGTGGTGGCCGGCTTGGTGAAACTGCGGAGTCGGCGGTACCACCGCCCTCCGCTCTCCAAGGCAATCGGAGACCAACTTTTCGAGTTGCGGCATGTTGGAAAGCTCAACACCCGGGTCCTCTTCTTCTTTGTCCGCGGAAGGCGCATCGTGGCCGTTCATGGCATTCGGAATAAAGCACAGTCTATTCCCGCTCGCGATAGGGAAGTTGCTATCGCCCGAATGAGGGACTGGCTTGAGAGGTTTGAGAAATGAGGAAGACAAACTTCGATAAGTACGTTGAAGATCAGCTCCGCGATCCTCACTTCAGAGCGAAATTCGATGAGGCCGACAGAGCTTGGGATGTCGCAATCCAGCTGGTCGAACTGAGGGAAAAGGCGGGCCTCACGCAAAAGGAGCTGGCCCGCCGAGTTGGAACGACTCAGCAGCAGATCTCTCGGCTTGAGTCACCCGGATACGAGGGTCACTCCCTGAGGATGCTGAAACGTGTTGCCACGGCCCTGGACGCCGAGGTCACGATTCAATTTCACGCGGCGTCCGTGTCACGTCAACCCTCCAAGGCTGGAAGGTTTTCGAACGTCGCACGAGCTTAGGCGTGGGTGTCGAAATCGTCGCGCCGATTTCAATCCGGAATGAGAACAGGATGTGTTCAGTGGCCTCCTCAAGAAAGTGCTTCACTCATTCCAGGACCCAAGGGTTCATCCTCCTCTTCTTATTCCCCCTCGCGTCCTTCGCCTGCGATGACGCCACCGTGCGGAGCGCGGCGTTTTACGACAAGCGCGACCATCATCGCCTCACCCTGATGGCTCCGACGGGAGACCCCAAGGCCGACGAAATCGACCAACGTCTCGCCGCTTGGGCCAAGACCGCGAGCGGCGAGTTCAATGTCGCGTACCGGCGCATCGACCCAAACGACCCGAACATCCCCTGGAGCGAGTACGGCATCCCCTCCGCGCCGCCTTCGTTTCCGGTGGTGGTCCTATCCGGAACCAGCCGCGCCGACAAGCGCTTCTTCCTCATCGACCACTGGGAGCCCGCGCCGACCGGCAGCGACCTCCGCCTGCTGGTCGATTCCCCCTCGCGCGACGCCTTGCGCGAGGAGCTCGGCAAGCGCATCGCGGTCCTGCTCTATATTCCAGGGAAAGGACCCGCCGCCGGTAAGGCCGAACCCGAACTCCGCAAGGTGGTCGAGTCCCGTGCCCAGGGCCCGCTGGGAGTTTCTATCCTTCGTGTGGAGCGAAACGATCCAAACGAGCGCATCTTGATCTCCTTCACCGGGACCGAAGCGCGCGCCGAGGACTGGGTCGCGGTGGTGTTCGGGCCGGGACGGTTGAGGAACCCGCTCATGGGGGGGGCGATATCGGCGGCGGCGTTGAACGATCAGATCGATCAGGTGATTGAGAACTGCACCTGTCTGCGCCCGGTGTCCTCGTACGGGGTGGACCTGCCGATGCGCTGGAGCGAGGCCCTTTCGCTGGCTGCGCTTTCGCTGCCGGAGGAGGGGGTCGAGGAGGAGCCGGTCAAGGAGGCTTTTGGGATCGCGCGGGCCGCGTATGCGCCGGCAGCCTGGACCCTTGGGGCGATGGTGGTGCTGGTGGCGGGATGGGCGTACCTGATTCTTCGTCGCCGCAAGGGGAGCTTGGCGGCGTGAGAATCCGTGAAGGCAAGCCGCTTTCACTCTGGACGTCCGCAAATCATGTGTGCAAGAGATTCTTGACACCATCCCGTCCTTCCCGCGGAACCGGGAATCCAGGAGTGATCGCGGATGCTTTTCCGCGCAAGTCGCGCTTCCAGGGGTTGGGGACGCGTGTTGCACAATGTCCTGCATTCCCGATCGAATTGGGAATGCAGGGAAATCGGGGAAGCCAATTGCTGACCAGGCTCAATTCTGTAGTATCAGGCGGGAGGATTCTGCACGAGTATTGCCATGTACTTGTTGGCTTTTTCGTGGAGAGGGTCCAGCTTTAGGACCTTTCCCCAGTACTTGCGGGCCTGATCATGCCGGTCCATCTTGTAATGTAGAGCTCCCAGATAGAATAAGGCATCAATGTGCTTTGGGTTTTCCTTGATTATCTTGGATAACGTCTTCTCAGATTTGTCATAGTATCCCTCTCGGGCAAACATGATCCCTTTCTGGAGGAGTTTTTGGGGATCCGACGGCACTTCATGCCTTCTTCTACAAAGATCGCCAATTGCCGATAATGGGCGTATTCTCATGTGAGCAGGACGACAAAGATAGTTGACGAGTATGACCAAGAAAATGAATGTAAGCCCAAGTTCGAGAAATCCAATGATGGATACAATGGCGGCAAATATCGTAATCAGGTATGACACCTGCGCCAAGAGGATGCGGAAGAACGATGTCTTAAAGAGGTCCATCTGAAACCTGAATTGTATCCAAATACCCCAGAGGGATATGATCAGCATGGCGATAGCCAAATTGCTGGCCAACCCCATCGAAAGCTCACTTTGGTTTCGGATCGCAACAGATATGAACAGCATGCACCACCACAACACCAGACACATGACGAGGGAGAGAAATACATTAAAACAGGAGATCGTTATCATGCCGCCTATGCACTCGGCAAATCGGACTCTAAGTCCTTGTAACCGAAGCAGGGTGAAATAAATGCAAGCGCCAAGAATGACTCCGATGACAAGGCCGATAAGGATGAGTAGAACCAGTACCGGGCCTGCAAGCATCTCGAATGGATTAGGTTCACCAAACAAGAGTTTCATGGGTATGGCTCTCCTTTTGATTCACATCTTCACCGACTCTGGACCCCTCGCGGTAAGCTGGACAGAAATGTGGGTTGAATAAGGTGGTTTCGGGCCGGTGTTTTCGCCTCATGGACTCGCCTCCTAGCCGACTCTCCCTCGCCCCGCAAATCCACCTTATGCAAGGTCGCGGCCAGCGCCGTCACAGCCGCTCCCAATGCACTAAGCCTCCTAGGAGGGACTGGCGCAGCGGGGCTATCGCATTACACGTCCTTCCCATTAAGTGCCGCATTTCTTCGAGTCGGGTCCGCTCGTCCTATCTTTACGAACCCGGGGAGGGGAAAACTTACAAAGAATTTGACTGGGTTCCGCCATCCCAGGCATGGAATGGGCCGGTAGGTTGTAGTGCCCCCTACGGCGCCCCCGTCCCACCCTCCACCGGGACCTCGCAATACGGGCACAGGATCCCGTTCTTCATCGCTTGCCGGAAATAGCGGTTGGGGATTGAGGACTTGGCGTGACGCTCCACCAGGCGCCGGCAGCCTGGACCCTTGGGGCGATGCTGGTGCTGGTGGCGGGATGGGCGTACCTGATCCTGCGCCGCAAGGGGAGCCTGGCGGCGTGAAAGGATCTGGAGTCACCGCCGAGCCGCGCGCGTAAGCAAGCGGTGCTCATGCCCAACCTTACCACGCGGGAGAGCAAGCCACAGACCTCCCCTAATACAGATCCCAATGCTCAACGCTCGAGGGTGTCTGGCCCGGGTTGGGCATATGCGTATAAGTCGGCGTCTCAGTGGGCATGAATGTGAAAGTTGGTGTGTCCTGGTTCAGCGTGAATCCGACAAACGGGGGTCGGATTTAAGCAACTCTTGGGGTTGAGTTTTTTGAGGGATGGGGAATGCTCGGGAATGTATGATGGGTTGAGAAGGGGCTGGAAGGCGAG
>JAJVIK010000016.1 GCA_022072055.1 bacterium
CTGGCTTTCGTGCATGAGCGTCAGTTGCGGACCAGAGCGTCGCCTTCGCCACCGGTGTTCCTCCTGATATCTACGCATTTCACCGCTACACCAGGAATTCCACGCTCCCCTTCCGCACTCAAGTCGCCCAGTATCGGAGGCCATGCCTCGGTTGAGCCGTAGACATTTCACCCCCGACTTAGACGACCGCCTTCGCACCCTTTACACCCAATGAATCCGAACAACGCTCGCCCCGCCCGTATTACCGCGGCTGCTGGCACGGACTTAGCCGGGGCTTCTTTACTGGGTACCGTCTAACCGCGGGATTATTCACCCCGCCGCATTTCTTCCCCAGCGAAAGCAGTTTACAATCCGAAGATCTTCATCCTGCACGCGGCGTCGCTCGATCAGGGTTGCCCCCATTGTCGAAGCTTCTAGACTGCTGCCCCCCGTAGGAGTCTGGGCCGTATCTCAGTCCCAGTGTGGCCGGTCACCCTCTCAGGTCGGCTATCGATCGGAGCCTTGGTGGGCCATTACCCCGCCAACAAGCTAATCGACCGCGGGCTCATCTCAGGGCGGCAGGTCCGAAGATCCCCGCCTTTGCTCCGGGAATCATGCGATTCCCAGACTGTACGCGGTATTAGCACCGGTTTCCCGATGTTATCCCCCACCCTGAGGCAGATTACCCACGTGTTACTCACCCGTTCGCCACTCGCTTCCCGACCGAAGTCGGGTCGCTCGTTCGACTTGCATGCCTTATCCACGCCGCCAGCGTTCGTTCTGAGCCAGGATCAAACTCTCCGTTGTCACTTGATCCGGCAATCCAACGAACCCGAATTTGCGTTCGGTTGGATGTGTTTTTGTAGGGAATACAAACCGTCACAGACGGGCTTTTGCCCTCCATGCGACTTGCATCTCTTATTGCAGGCTTTACCTCTTGGAGTTGTCAAAGAACGGCCCGAAGATTTTTCTCACCGGGCAAAAAGGAATCTTAGCAAAGGCAGGCCCCGTGTCAACCGGCACGCGAGGCCAATCCCCAACTTCCACCTTAAAGCCAATCATATAAGCCACTTAGCCCTTGTCATTGGACCAGCGGAAGCTTGGCCCGGCGCGCCGCGTGGATCAGTTCCCGGTCAAAGGTGGCCAGCGGGACCTTGAGGCGCAGGGCGAGTTCGAGATACGCGGCGTCGTAACTGGTGAGCGCGTGGGTCCGCGCGAGTGAAAGGACATCGCCCCAGATGGTCTCCGTGGGCTGAATCTCAATATCAATCGGGTAACGCGAGAGTCTCTTCAGAAAGGCCGACACTTCGGCGCGACCGACTCTTCCCCGACGCTCCTGGTTCAAGAGAACGTTGGCGACTTCGAGCGGCCAGATCGACGGGACCACGGCGCGCGTCCCCGGTGACGAGAGAGTATGGAGAATCTCCGCGGAGTACGCGCCATGCTCGTCCTCGAAGCACCATGACAAGGTGACCGAGCAATCCAGGACTAAGCGGCTCATCTGGCCCTGGCCTGAGCGACTGCCTCACGGAGAGTGAGGTCGCCTAATGTCCGGCCTTTCCTGTCCGCGAGCATCTCCGCGGTGACCCTTTGGAGGTCTGTTCCCTGACGCTCACAAACCGGTCTCAGCTCCGCCACCGGGACTCCACGCTTGGTGATGGTGATGGTTTCTCCCTTGCGCACTCGTTCTATCAGATTGGGGAGCGTTGTCTTGGCCTCATGGGATCCCACCGTGGGCATGGTTCTTCTCCGAATTGACGAATATGGACCGGTCTTTTGAGCAGTCTATTCTTGGGGGGGATGAAGGGCAAGGCGAACACTGAGCATGATACCCCGTGTCCACGCTACTTGCGCACCGATCCTTGACGGCGCGTCAGGGCGTGAATATGGTTTTCCATATGAAGACCACTCTCAACATTGATGACGGGATCATGCGCAGACTCAAACGGGAGGCCGCGCGCAAGGGGTGCACGATGTCTGAGCTTGTGGAGACAGCCCTGCGCGCCCTCCTGCGCCCCAAGAGAAGTCCCACTCCCCTGCCTCCGCTGCCCACCTTCAAGTGCGGTCATGAGCTTGTGGATGTGGCGAACAGGGAGGCGCTCTACGAGATCATTGAGGACCGATGATGTTCGTGGTCGACACGAATGTCTTGGTCTACGCTATGAACGAGGATTCCCCCCACCACCCTGCCTGCCACGGACTCATCGCCCGTTGGCGCGGGGAGGTGGGGGCATGGTATTTGACGTGGGGGAACTGCTATGAATTCCTTCGCGTCGTAACCCATCCGCGCGTCTTGAACAGGCCGCGAACACTTAAGGAGGGTTGGTCCTTCCTCGAATCGATCATGGCATCGCCGGGACTTGGATTCCTGCTCCCCACGGAGCGACATGCCGAGGTGGCGGCAAAGACTTTCCGTGAGTATCCACATCTTTCAGGCAACATTCTTCATGATGCAGAAACAGCGATCCTGATGCGCGAAAACGGAATCCGGCGGATCTACACGCGAGATTCCGACCTCCGTCGATTCGAATTCCTGGAGGTTGTGGATCCGACCTCGATACAGTAGCCACTCCATTCACCCAAACACCTCAATCCCCGCAAGCTCCGGCGACGCGCCATGCTCTCCGCAGTGAATACAGGTCTCATGGTCCACCGGACTGGGCTCCCCGCACTTGACGCAACGCTCGCGAAGCGGCCACTTGCGGTGGGCGAGATAACCGAGCAGGGCGATCACGCCACCGAGATACACAAACGCGGTCCACAGATGCTTTCCTCCCTCCGAGGCGCCATAACGGCACTCCCGTCGCCAGGCGATCGCCGCCCAAAGCAGCGGGAAGAGAAGAGTAAAGGGAAAGAACACGCGCGCATCCACGAGTCCGTTCTCAGCCATCTCCTCCCACATCCGCTTGAAGCTCTCGGTGAAGGTTCGATCACCCTGTATCACGGATTCAAGCGGAGCGAGCAGGACCCCAATCGCCATCGCGGGGCATGAAACCAGCCACAGCGGCGCCGCATCCCATGAGTTCATTCGCTCCACGCGCGGAGCCTCCAAGCGGATTTCTTGTGTCTCGGAAATCTCACCCGATGAATCAAAACGATACACCTTCACCAATCTTTCACTCGCGCCGGGGCGGCCGAGCCATCCCTCCGTGGTGAGCAGGTTGGTTTCCCCAATCGGCTGGTGAAAAACGAGGTGGTTCGCGTCGCGAAGCGGTTCGGGGATCATGGCCTCGCGGAGAAGCGTTCCATCCGGATCGAGGAGGATGACCTTCTCCGTCGTGCGCAGAACCAGGTGCGAAACCGGGCCTTCCTCCTTCGAGCGCTGCTCCCACAGGCTCTCCACGGCAAGGAGCGGGCCTTCAAAGGTTCGAGCAACCTCATGGGATTTGAGATCCACGCGATAGAGACCATCCTCCGCCGAGAGGTAGACCAGCCAGGAGGGTAGATGCAGGCCCTGGCTTAAGTCGGGAGCGTGCTTCCCCGAGTAACGTTCGTTGGAGAGAAACCATTGCGTGGTGACCAGGCGCTGGTAAAAACCCCAGCCGCTCGGAACGACCTGGAAACACTCCTCGCGCGGCGGCTTCCCGGCTAGCGCTTCGCGACTTCCCTGCTTCCCGATGTAACCAACGCAGCGGTAGGTCTCATCATCGTACCCGACGAAATACGCGCGCCCATCCACCCGGCCATCATGAATAAAGTGCCAATGCACTCCCGGAGAGCCGCTGACCCAAAAATTGATATTGCGCCCCGGCCAATGGACTTTCCAGGCGTTGCTTCGATCATGACGGTCCAGCCACACGCTGTTCTGGACAGGGACCGCGCCCCCCTGATTGACCAGGTTTCCTTCGAGGTCCTGATAGCGCACCACCTGGGCCGCCGGGGTCAGATAAAACCGGCCTGTCGGTTGCACCTCGATGAGCGGCTTGCCATCCGCGCCGATCACCACTCGGTCTTGGGTGTAGCGCGGTTCCTCCTGCCTGCTGGCGGTCTCAAATTGTCGGTCCCGCCGGAGGTCCTGCACAATCCCCACGGCAACCATCCAGGTGAAACCGAAGGCCACGGCCAGACTGATCGCCAGGGTGAACGCAAGCAGGAGCGGTTGGAGCTTCTTTTCATTTGATGGCATCGGGAAATCCCTCCTGTCAGTAGTCACGGGCTTCGGCGACCCAGAGGATGTTGGCCGTGTAGACGGCTTCTGCGAGGATCACGAACAAGAGGCCCCACGGCCAATACCAATAGAAATCGGGCCCGGCGGCGGTGACAACCACCGCCGGAAGCAGGGGAAGCAGCTTGGTTCCCAACCAATGAGCGGGTCGCAGAAAGGTCAGGAAGAATCCGAAGTAGAGGATCGGCAGGGTCAAGACCACTTGGCCCGGGAGCGCCAGCATGGACCACTCGAAGGGCCCCGGATGGGTTCCGGGGGCGCCCGCCCAAAGGGCGTACGCCAGAACCGGGAGCGCGAGGGAAACCACGAAGACCAGCAGTCCCGCGAGCAATTTCGCTCCGAAGATTTCCTTGAGGCGCGCCGGTAGTGTGAGGAGTTGATGGAAGTTGCGATGGTGTTCCTCAACCAGCACTTGCCGCGCGGCCATCCCGAGGGCCAATACAAACCCCGCCAGCAGCAGAGGGATGTACATCTTCTTGTCCAGGAGCGGGATACTGGTGACCTCCTTCCGCCAAAAAGAGTGACTCCACACCTCAACGCTCACCCAAGTCAGCGGTCCGAGGCAGGCTGCGACGCCGAGTGGGGCTGACTCGGTCAATTCTTTCCTAAACAGGGTCCACCACATGGCGCTCCTCCTTGGCAAGCGTCGGCATCGGCCGGTAGTCGCCGCGCGTGTATTCGATGAAAGCATCCTCCAGGTTCATCTCCACCTCCTCGATGCGTTTCGGGCTCAGGGTTTCGAGGAGGGCATGGTGCTCTCCGTTGTAGTTGGCGATCACCAGTTCCAGGCGATTCTCAAGCCGACGGCTCCCGACAAGTCCCCGGCAATCCGAAAAAGGAGGCGGTGGTCCCGGAAACTCAAGGACCACCTTGCGAAGGCTTTGTTTGAAGCGCTCGGTGGGGCAATCCACGCGCAGGACCCCATCCACCAGGATGCCGATACGGTCCGCCACGCGCTCCACATCCCCGAGGATGTGCGAGCTGAAGAAGATGGTGCGCCCCTTGCGTTGGATGATTTCTATCAGGGATTCGAGGAACTCGCGTCGCACCACGGTGTCGAGACCGAGGGTGGGATCATCGAGGATCAGGAGTTCGGGATCGGTGGCCACCGCGAGCGCGAGCGAAACCTGCGCGCGCTGTCCGTGGGAAAGGTGGCGGACTTTCACATTTCGTGAAAGCGCGAAGTAATCCAGAAGTTGCTCGAAATAGGCCTGGCTCCAGGTGGGATAGAAGTCTTTCTGGAACCGGGCGAGCTGACCGACATTCATCCGAGCGATGAGCGGGTGGCCCTCGGCCATGTAGGCCACTCGCGCCTTGGTGGCCGGGGAAAGTTTCGAGGAATCCTCACCCAAGACTTCCGCTCCGCCGCGGTCGGGATGGACCAAGCCCATCAGCATCTTGATGGTGGTTGATTTCCCAGCGCCGTTCCGTCCCAGGAAGCCATACACACACCCTTTGGGGACCATGAGGGTGAGCGAATCGACCGCCTTCCGATTGCCGTAATACTTGGTCAGGTTGTGAGTTGAGATGACCGTGTCCATGATTCAACTCCTTGGTTTCTTTCCCGCTCCATCCGCGCCGGGCCACTGGAACTCCTGGGAGCGGTCCGCGATGAGCTCCAGGACCTCCTCGGCGGTGAATCCCAGGTGGACCGCCTCGGTGAGCAAACGGTCCATGGTTTCCACAAGGCGCTTCTGGCGGGACTTCTTGGTGAGTTCCTGGTTGGGTTCGGCGACGAAGACCCCCAGGCCGGGGCGTGTGATCAGGGTTCCCTCGCGCTCCAGTTCGGTGTAGGCGCGCGCGATGGTGTTGGGATTGACCACCAGGCCGCGCGCGAGTTCGCGGACCGAGGGAAGTCGCTCTCCGGGGGTGAGGGTCCCTCTCGCCAGCCCCTCGCGGACCTGTCCCACGATCTGCTGGTAGATCGCCTCGCGGCTGGTTGTGTCGATCCGGAAATGCATGCCCGTTGTCCTGTCTGTACTAGTAGTATTAGTACAGTCGGCAATGGAAGTCAAGCTTTTTCACCAGGAGCGCGCAAGTCCAATCTTTAGAGGCTTGTCGGATGGAGTGAGGGTGCGCGTGGAAGGGCAGGAAGGATCCGACGAGAAAGCTCCTCTCGGCAAGGGGCTGCTCCGTTTTTCAGGAGTGGTGAAAGACCTACCAGAGGATATGGCGATGAACCACGACCACTACCTTAACTCCATGACGGCGAGTCGGACACGATCTCGCCTGGAAGAAGTTTGAAGAAATTGGAGGCAGGAAGAAACCAATGGCAACACATGTGAGCGAGCTGAGCATTGAGGAGTTCAAAGAGCTGATTTCTGAATCAGTCCGAACGTCATTCGAGGACATGCTGGAGGATTACACCGCAATGGGAAGCCCCGAATTCCTCCGTTCGATCGCCGAAGCTCGAGAGCAATACAAGAGGGGAGATGTTACTCCGCTGGAGCAATTGAGCGGTGTATAGGGTTGTCTTTACCTCCCGGGCGAAGAGAGACTGGGAGACCCTGGATCCAAACATCCGGAACCTTATCTCATCGAAGCTCCTGGAGTACTCCGACACACACCCCTGAAGCACGCCCGAAAGCTTTCCAATTCGTCAATCGGGACTTACCGGTATCGGATTGGAAACTATCGGGTTATTTTCGATTTAGCCGACCGAGACGTGGTCGTACTTCGTGTGGGGCACCGGCGCGAAATCTACCGTTGATGTCCCACTTCTGAAAAGTACTTGACATCGCAAAGTCCAAGCTCCACACTCTCCCCATGACCGATGTGGAGAAGGCCCTTTCCCAGATTCACGAAATCCACGGTCACCTGGCTAGGACCGAGGTGTACCGCGGTCTGCGCTCGATTCCGGTGGCGGCCGCCGGGGTTCTCGGACTGCTCGCCGCCGCGCTTCAGAGTGCTGTCGTTCCCATCGGGTCTTCCTCAGGGTTTGTGTCCTATTGGGTGGCCGTGGCGGTCCTGGCGTTTGTGATCGCGGCCGGCGGCGGAGTGATCCGTTTCCTCAGGGAATCCGAGCCCTTCCAGCGGCGAAGAAGCCTGCATGTGGTTGGACAGTTTGTTCCCTGCTTGGTCGCCGGGGCCGCGCTCACCGCGATCCTGGAGCGCTCGGGGGATGCGGCGATCCAGCTCCTGCCCGGTCTCTGGGCGATCCTCTTCAGCCTTGGAAACTTCGCCACGCGCCCGTATTTGCCGCACGGCATCGGCTGGGTTGCGCTGGGGTATCTGGTTGCGGGATTGATCCTCTTGGGGCTTGCGGGGAGTGGCGCGAGCCTATCTCCCTGGGGCATGGGACTGACCTTCGGGGGAGGGCACCTGGCGGGCGCCCTGGTGCTGTACTGGTCGCTGGAAAGGCAGCCACAAGATGTCTAAAGACAGGACCACCCAATCCGGCCGTTACGCCTATGAGGGCCTCGACCGGATCATGCACGAGAAAGCCCGACTGGGGATTCTCACCTCGCTGCTCGCGCACCCGGAAGGGATCCTCTTCACCGAGCTCAAGTCGCTGTGCTCGCTCACCGATGGCAATTTGAGCCGCCACCTCCAAGCGCTTGAAGAGGCGGGTCTGGTGGAGATGTGGAAGGGCTTCAAGAACAAGAAACCGCAGACCCTTTGTCGTCTTTCGACTATGGGACGGAAACGGTTCCTGGACTATCTGGCGGAATTGGAGCAGGTGTTGCGGGATGCGGCCAAGGCGCATGAGGGATCGGGGGGAAAAGACCGAGCGGCCAAGCGGCCGCTTAGACAGGACCTCGCGCCCGCGTGATTTTTTTTAGCGCATGAACTTTGCCATGCACAGTCATTAATTCAGGAGGTCAATCATGGCCAATCTCATGGAATCGGACCTTGTTCACCGAGTGACCGGTTCGCCGCTGCTCCGTGTCTTGCTGTTGGGGTTTCTGGTCTTGCTCCTGTTGATTCCCACGAGGATGGTGATGGCCATTATCCAGGAGCGCGGCCATACCCGAGACGAGGCGGTGCGGGAAATCACTTCCAAGTGGGGCGACAGTCAGATTCTGGCGGGCCCCCGAATCCAAGTGCCCTATCTTGTCCCTCATGTGGAAACCGAGCCGGATGGGACAGAAAAGGTTCGCAAGGAGACTAACTTCGCGCATTTCCTCCCCGAGAAGCTTGAAGTTCGAGCGGCTCTCGCGGCCGAAGAGCGGTATCGGGGGATCTTTGAGGTTCCGGTTTACGGCATGACGGCGGAATTCACGGGGACCTTTGAAAGGCCGGACTTTTCAGGGTGGGATGTGGCCCCTGAGGACATCCTGTGGGAGCGAGCCACCCTGACCGTGTCCGTTTCGGATGTCCGTGGAATTGACGGCGGCGCGGTGTTGAGCTGGAATGGTTCTCCGCTCCATTTCGAGCCCGGTTTGGGAGAAAGCTCCAGCGGAGGCGGAGGCATTCATGTTCCTCTGGACCTCAAGGCTGTAACCGGTGAGGCGTCTTTCGCCTTTTCCCTTTCCCTCAAGGGGAGCCGCTCGGCCTTTTTCACCGCGCTCGGGAAGGCCACGCGGGTGAAGATCGAGGGGAACTGGGCCGCGCCCAGCTTCAATGGGAACTGGCTCCCCTCGGAACGGGAATTGGGAGCGGAGGGTTTCAGCGCCGCGTGGGAGACATCGTATCTCGGGAGGAACTTTCCGCAGAGGTGGCACGGCGGAGGGGGGTGGGATGAGGCTGTGGCCGAATCCAAGGTGGGCGTTGACCTGATCACCCCCGTGGACGAATACCGCATGGCGCTGCGCAGCGTGGTGTATGCCCCGCTGTTTTTCGTTCTGACCTTTGTGACCCTGTGGCTTTTCGAGGTCCTTGTGGGATTTCGTGTTCACCCGGTGCAGTACCTGCTGGTGGGATCGGCGATGTGCTTGTTCTATTTGTTGGAGCTCTCACTCGCCGAGCACATCGGGTTCGCGCTCGCCTACACGGTTGCGACCTTGGCGGTGATCGGAGCGGTGGCGCCATACTGTTATTCGGTGCTCGCGAGCCTGCATCGCGCCTCGGTGATGGGAATCGTGCTGGCGACCCTGTACGGGTACTTGTTCGTGGTCCTCAAGAACCAGGACTACGCGCTCCTGGCCGGGTCGCTGGGCCTCTTCGCGGCGCTGGCGACTGTGATGTATCTCACGCGCAACGTGGACTGGAACGCGGGCAGGATGCCGAGAGGGGATGGCAGGGGGGATTAGACGGCGGAAGGCGCGCTCGGCGGGGAGTCCAGGACCTCGCGGACCTTGCCGCTCAGTTCCTCGGCGGTGAACGGTTTGCCGAGAAAATGGACTCTTTGTTCGAGGACACCGGTCTTGGCGATGATGGCGTCGGTGTAGCCCGACAAAAAGAGGACCTTCGCCCCGGGGCGCAGGCGCTCGACCTCTTGGGCGAACTCCAAGCCATTCATGTCCGGCATGATCACATCGGTGACCACCAGGTCGATGGAGTCCCCTCGTTCGCGGTAGAGCCGGAGGGCCTCCTCGACCCGTCCGGCGACAAGGACCGAGTAGCCGAATTGGGTCAGCATTCGTCTCAGGATCTCGCGAATGACCTCCTCGTCCTCGACCACCAGGATGGTTTCCCGTCCTTGGAGAAGGGAGGAGTCCAAGGATTCCTTATCCACGGTGGAGGGGGGCGCCTCGACGCCGGGGAGTCGCACGCGAAAGGTGGTTCCGTCCCCAACCTTACTTTCCACGTCGATCAGGCCGGAGCTTTTCCTGATGATCTCGTGGGCCGTGCTCAACCCCAAACCGGTCCCCTTGCCGACCTCCTTGGTGGTAAAGAACGGCTCGAAAACTCTCGCCAGTGTCGCTGGGTCCATGCCGCATCCCGTGTCGCTGATCGAGAGGAGGGCGCAGGGCCCGGGCCGGTCTTCGGAGGGGAGAAAGCCGGGCGCATCCTCCATGCGCGCGGTCGCCGTGGCCAGGGTGAGCGTCCCGCCGCGTGGCATGGCGTCCCGCGCGTTGACCGCGAGGTTCATGATCACCTGTTCGACCTGACTTGGATCCGCCTCGACTCGAGGGAGATCCTCCGCGAGGTCCAGGTGGAGGCGGATATCCTCTCCGATCAGCCTGCGGAGGAGCTTCTCCATGTTGGCCACGATGACGTTGAGGTCGAGGATTTCGGGCTCGAAGACCTGTTTGCGGCTGAAGGCAAGGAGCTGTTGAGTCAGGCTCGCGGCGCGCTGCGCGGTTTCCTTCACCTGAAGGATGTCTTTGTGGGCCGGGTGGTCGCTGGGAAGCGCATCGAGGGCAAACCCGCAATTCCCCAGGATCGCGGTGAGCAGGTTGTTGAAATCATGCGCCACTCCGCCGGCCAATCGCCCCACGGCCTCCATCTTCTGGGCCTGGAGGAATTGCCCCTCCAGGCTCTTCTTTTCGGTGATGTCCGTGACCATCAGGAGTCCGCCCACACAGCGTCCCTCTTCCCGCATCGGAGTGGTTGCCACGGTGACCCAGAGCTCGCTTCCATCCGCGCGCCTGAAACGCAGTTCGAAGACCTCGCGGCGCCCGAGCCGCTGGACCGCGAAATACTGCTCGGCTCTCTCGCGCTCTTGCTCCGACACATGGTCGAGGGGATGGGTTCCTACCATTTCCTCCGGGGAGCGCCCGAGCATGGAGGCCATCCTGGGATTGACAAAGACGGTCCCCCCGTCGGCGTCTATGCTCCAAATTCCATCCTCGGTGGTTTCGACAATCTGACGGTACTTCGCCTCGCTGCGACGGAGGGCCTCGAGCAGACGCCTCTCTTCACGTTTCTGTTCCGCCTCGCGGAGGGCGCGCTCCACCGCGGGGCCGAGGCGCGCCAGACGCGACTTGAGGAGATAGTCGGTCGCGCCGGAGAGCAAGGCTTTCACCGCGGACTCTTCCCCGATGGTTCCGGACACGAACAGGAACGGAACCTCGGGACACCTCTCACGCGCAATCGCGAGCGCCGCGCCTCCGTCAAAGGACGGGAGCGAGAAATCGCTGATGATGAGGTCGAATTCCCCTCCGGCCAGGGCGGACTCGTAGCCCTCGCGCGAGTCCACCACGGTCATCCGGCAAGAAAGACCGGCTTCCTCCAGCCGAGCTTGGAGCAGCTCCGCGTCCAGGACGTTGTCCTCTAGATGGAGGATCCGAACGGAAGGGGTTCCGGAGTCCCCGGTTCGCGTGGCGGGAGGCGTCGGCATCGTTACGCGGTCCCCGTGACGCTCCCCGGCGGGGGTTCGTTGATCAGGGCCCAGAACATGCCAAGCTCCTTGACCGAATCCACGAACTCCTGGAACTTGACCGGCTTCACCACGTAAGCATTGACCCCCTCCCGGTAGCAATCTTCAAGGTCCTTCGACTCCCTGGAGGAGGTCAGGATGACCACCGGGATGGCCTTGAGGTTCGGGTCCGATTTCATGGCCTTGAGAACCTCCAGGCCATCAACCTTGGGCATTTTCAGGTCGAGAAGGACCACGACCGGGTTGCCCGGAATCCTCATCGAGAAGTTTCCCCGCCGGTACAGATAGTCCAGCGCCTCGGCGCCGTCGCGGACCACGACCACCTCATTGGCCAGGTTGTGCTCGCCGAGGGCCGCGAGCGTGAGCTCCACATCCTTGGGATCATCCTCCGCCAGCAGGATTCGTCTGATTCCATTCATGTTGTCGCCTCCTCGCGCATGGGTATTGAGAAGAAGAACGTTGCTCCCGCCCCCACCTCACTTTCCGCCCATACCTCGCCGCCGTGCCGTAGAATGATGCGGCGCACGTTGGCCAGGCCGATGCCGGTCCCTTCAAAATCCTCCTTTCGGTGGAGCCTTTGGAAGACCCCGAAGAGTTTGGCCTGGTACTGCTTGTCAAAGCCGACCCCATTGTCGCGCACATGGACCACGATCTCCCCATAGCGTCCGGGTTCGGTTCCGATTTCGATTCGGGCCTGCTCGCGGGTCCGGGTGAACTTGAGCGCGTTTCCCACCAGATTCTGGAACACGAGTTTCATCAGCGCGGGATCGCACTCCACGGTGGGAAGGGGGTCGATGCGCCAAGTGATGTTACGCGCCGAGATTTCCGGGGAGAGTTCCTTAAGGACCTCTTCGAGGAGGATGCCCAACTTGACCTCGGACGTGTTGATCTCGGCGCGCGCCATCCGTGAGAAGGAGAGCAGGGCATCGATCAGATTGGCCATCTGTTTGGCGGAATCGGCAATGGTGTCCAGGTAGCGGCGGCTCTGAGGATCGAGGGTGTCCGCGATTCGTTTCTGGAGGAGTTCGACGAAACCATCGACATGCCGGAGCGGCGCGCGCAGGTCGTGCGACACGGAATACGAAAACGCTTCCAGTTCCTGGTTCGCGGCGGCGAGACGTTCGGCCCGAAGGGTTTCGAGTTCAACCCGCTTTCGGTCGGTCACATCCCGAATCACCACGGTGAGGAGCAGCCGGTCCTCCGCGATCGATTTGGAGATGGCCGCCTCGGCGGGGAACTCCGAGCCGTCCTTGCGCCGTCCGAAGACCTCTCTTCGCACCCCCATCCGCCGCGCCCCTTCGCCCGAACGAATGAATTCGGCGACATGCTTGCGGTGAATCTCGACAAACCGTTCAGGCAAGAGGATGTCGATGGGCTTTCCGAGAACCTCCTCGGGAGCATATCCGAAAAGTCGGGCCGCGCGTTCATCAAAGGAAGTGATTCGCTGCGCGGAATCGATGGTGAGAATGGCCGACTCGGCCAGATCAAGGGCATGCTCCAGGCGTTGGGCGGAAAGCTCCGCGGCCTCTCGCGCCTTGATCTGGACGGCGTCCAGTCGGTTGAGGGAGGCCGCGGTTTTGAGGGTGAGAGCGGATAGGAAAACCGCCCACACCGTGATCAGGATTCCCAATCCAAATTCGGTGCCGTAGAGGCCCTGTCGCTCCCCCAAGAGACGGGTCCACCCGATCAAGAGCGGGGCAAGGACCGCCACCGGGAGCATCACGCGCGCCATCGCGCCGCCCAGTCGCGGGCTGGAGACGATTCCCGCGAGGCCCCGGTCCGGACGCGCCGCAAGGATGCCGATTCCCAGGACCACGAAGCCGAACGAGGTGTGAACCGCCATGCCGATGAACGGCAGCGGTTTGTAAAGGCCCGGCGCCCCGACCGTGTACCCCACGAAACCCACGAATGCGGCGAGCACCAGGAGGAGGGCGGGGGCTTGCGAACACACCCGCCAGGTTCGCGCTGGAGCATCGAGAAAAAGCAGGGCAGAGCCCGCAAGGAGGAAGCTGAAGGCGGTGTGGGGCGCCATTCGGTTCGGAATTTCCCCATCCACCAGGTCCAAGCGATCGGTGAACAGCAGGCGGTCCAAGTGGGTTTCGAACCCGAACAGGTATCCCGTCAGGCGCTCCACAGCCACGAGGAGGACCATGGCCACGCAGACCCGGACCGTGAGGAGCTTTGTTTCACGAGGGAGTTTTGGCGGTTTGTCGGGGAGAGAAAGCCAGAGCGCGATGCCCAAGAGGATGAACGCCACCGCGGTCATTGGGTTCATCGCCACGGAGGCGGGGAGCACGCGCTGCAGACGGTCGATGTTCAGCCACCAACCGAAGAGGACCGAGGCGCTCAGCGTCCACAACACTGCACAGGCGAGCCCAGGCAAAATCTCCCCGTTGGAGGGTTTAGGTGGGGGGTTTTCTTTCGAGGGAACGAACGACGAGGGCGAGGTCATAGTCCAAGGAAAGGAGGAAGAAAATTATGTCCTTTGGCGTAAAATAGATCATCCGTGCATTAGAAGCAAGCGAAAAACGACAAAAGCTGGATCGATGGAGACCCGGAAGCCCATGCACAGAAGAGGCAGGTAAGTCTACCGGCGGGGAAAAGCCTACGGAAGAACTCAAGCGGGCCTTGAATCCTCCCGCCGATGTTATAACATTTGTAATAACAGTCAGCGTCAAGGAAGGAGTGATTCGATCATGTATTCCACCAAGGTCCGTCGCATCGGGAACTCGCTGGGGGTGATTTTGCCGGCGGAGATTTTGGCTCGGTTGAGAGTCACCGAGGGGGACCGTCTCTTCTTCACAGAGGATCAAGACGGTGCTCGGATTTCGCCTTCAGACCCAGATTTCGAATCGGTTATGGAATCCTTTGAGGTGATGCGGAAGCAATACCGGAACGCGTTTCGAGAGCTGGCCAAGTGATGAGTCTTCTCCCGTTTCTCGGAAAGGGTCGCGAAAGGAGTTTGCGATGCGCTGGGTGAGCGTCAACGCCGCCATCGCCATGCATGATGCGCTCCTGGCGGACCATGGGGGTCTTCCCGGAATTCGGGACCGGGGGCTTCTTGAGTCCGCCCTCGCGCGACCGAGAAACCTCATGGCCTACGGGACGCCGAGCCTTTTCGAGCTGGCCGCAAGCTACTGTGTCGGAGTGGCGTGGAACCATCCGTTTGCCGATGGAAACAAGAGGGCCGCGTTTGCGGTGGCATCGTCGTTTCTCCACGCCAACGGGCGCTGGCTGCGCGCCGCGGAGGAGGAGGCTGTGGTTGTTGTGGAAGGAGTCGCCGCCGGGGAGATCGGGGAGGAGGAGCTCACCGCCTGGTTCGAGAAGAACACCGTACCGACACCCGGTTCGGAGTCGCGCTGATTCTCGGACCAGGAGGGACTTCCAGAAGGCAACCCTTCCATTTTGCCCTTGATCGCCCACAATCAATCTTTCCGATGGGCAGAGAGGGGACAAGCAAACGTAACAACGGCCCCGCGCGGAGCGAGATGCAGCTCATTCGCGAGGCCCTGCACTGTTCCACGACCGAGGCGGTTTTCGCCACGGTGCACGTGGCGCTCACCCAGGGGATCTTTCTCACCAACTATGTCCTTGACCTGGGGGCCTCCAACTTCGAGTGCGGAGTGGTCGAATCGCTGCCGTATCTGCTCCAAGTCGCTCACCTGTTTGCCCCTTGGATGGTCCGGCGCCTGCGCGCGCGCAAGCCGGTGGCCGCGTTTTTCGCCTTCGCGCATCGACTTTCCTGGCTGGTCCTGATCCTGCTGCTGTATGTCGATTGGTCGCCGTGGTTCAAGCACGGCCTGATGATTCTGACTCTGGCCGGCTCCAACGCCTGCGCGGTGATTGCCCACAACGCCTGGTTTTCCTGGATGACCGATCTCATCCCGGCGGCGATTCGCGGGGCCTATTATGGTCTTCGGAACGCCTACATGGGGGTCACCTCGATCGTGACCCTGTATGTCGGCTCGCATGTGCTCAGCGTGTTCCGCGAGGCGGGGATGGGGCGCTTCGGGTACACGATCTGCTTCACCGCCGCGATCCTGTCCGCCGCGCTGGCCGCGCGGATCATCCTCCGTCAGCACGAGCCGATCCCGGATGAGGTCCCCAAGATGTCGCTCCGGGAGATGGGGCAATTCCTGCGCGCGCGCCCGCTGCTTCGGGATTACATCCGGTTCTTCGCGCTGTGGCAGTTCTCACTGGGGATCGGGGCGGCCTTTTTTGGGGTCCACATGGTCAAGGTCCTGAAGATGTCGGCGGCGGAGATGGGGCTGTTTTCCACCCTCACCAGTGTCACCGCGCTTGTGGGCAGCCGCCTGTGGGGTTCCGCGCGAGACAAACTGGGGGACCGTGTCATCCTCATCGCCAGCGGGTTTCTGGTGTCGGTTCATGTGTGGATCTGGATGCCGGCGCGCGAGGGGTTTTTGCTTCCGGCCTGGACGGTCTGCTTTCTCGGCGGGTTTTGCTGGGCGGGTTTCAACATTGTGTCCTTCAGTTGGCCGCAAAAGCTCTGTGGCGCGGCGCACAAGCAGCAGGCCTTCGGGCTGATCGGGCTGTGCTCGGGTCCGGCCTTTGTGCTGGGATCGCTGATGGGGGGAGTGTTGACCACCTTCCTCCCGGATGTGTTGTTCCACATCGGGGATTTCGAGGTGATGCATTTCCACCTTGTGTTCGCGCTATCGGCGATTGGGCGCAACGCGGCGGTGGTGATGATCGCGCGCTGGTCGCTCAAGTATGACCACAAGAAACGAGGGGTCGGGCGTTGTGTGCGGGACTCGCTTGCTCAGATGCGTTGGAGGTCGCTGCTCAACCTGTTCCGGGCGGGACGAGTCGCGTGAGGGAGGGTCGGGCCCAAGCTACAACCCCGAAACCGCGTAGTAGATGATGTTCACCCCCATGTCGAAGGCGTGGATGCGCTGCTGTTGGCCGCCGGGAAGGCACGGGTGCCCCTCCCAGGCGCAGCCCAGGTCGTTGCGCGTGTAAATCACCGCGGTCCGCCCATTGAGTTCCATCCCCTCGATGAACGGGTCCAGACGCTTGTCACCGCCGAGAATCTTGTCGATCTTGTTGTAGGAGGAAAACACGGGGTGGTCCATCGGGAGCGGCTCGAGGTTCCTATCGGGAAACATCAGCGCAAGCTGCCCGCGGAAGGAGCGGTCGAAGCCCACATCCTTGGCCCCGCTGCAGTTGTCGGCCAACAGAAAACCGCCATGCTCCAGGATCTCCTTCACGTTCTTGCGCCCCAAGTCGGTCAAGTCGCAGTCCCCGTGTCCGGTGATGTATAAGAAGGGGTGCTCGAAGATCTCGTCCGAATCGGCGCGGACCGAATGCTCCCCGGCGAAGGCATCGAACTGAAGGCTGTCGTTCATCTTGCGGAGCAGATTGACCTCGGAGCCGTTGAGCAGCCCCTCGGTGAGCGAGTCGGTGTTCCAGTCCCCCTTTTCGTAAATGATGCGGGTAAACACGAACTGCGCGCGCGCTTCCTGCTCCGGAGCCTTGCCGCGCGCGGCGAGCGCGGGAAGCATCGCGGCCACTCCCGCGGCCCCGAGAACTTTGAGAAAATCCCTGCGCGTCTGAATCGCGCGCTCGAGGCGCTCAGCGGTTGTCATGTCCATGGAACCTCCCCTATGCTTTCCGGGCGGACCGGGGAGGCAACCCGGTCGCTCATCCCAATGACAGCATCCAGCTTAGCTCCGAACGAGGCGTCATGCAAGCGACCCACTTCCCTCTCATCCTCACCCCGCTCCTCTTCCTTGCCGCGATGATGGGTTTGGCGGAAGGCGACAAGGGCGCGGACCCCGCGCCGGGGATCCTCTTCGACACCGACATGGGCAACGATGTCGATGACGCCCTGGCGCTCGGCCTGTTGCTCGAGGCCGAGAAACGAGGCGCGGCGCGCGCGCTGCTGGTGGTCTCCAGCAACCCCAATCCCTGGGCGGTTCCCGGCATCCGCGCGATTCTGCGCTATTACGGGCGCGAGGAGGTCCCGGTTGGGGCGTGCATGGCGGAAACCGGCCTCGCCCACGGCGGCTTCACCGAGGCCATGGCCGGAACCTCGGGCCTTCAGCCGGGAGGGGCGCCCGGCGCGGTGGCCTTGATGCGCAAGGTTCTCCACGAGCAAGGCGACAGATCCGTCCGGATTGTCCCCACCGGGTTCAGCACGAACCTCGCCGCGCTGCTCGCCTCCGCTCCCAACCACGGCGGGGATGGCATCCCGCTTTCGGGAAGGGCGCTGGTCGAGAAGAAGGTCGAGTTCCTCTCGATCATGGCCGGGAACTACCACGATCCCAATCACGCCGAGTTCAATGTGGCTCAGAATGTCCCGGCCTTCAAGCAGGTGATCGAGGAATGGCCGACCCCAGTCTACATGAGTGGGTTCGAGATCGGCCTTCAGGTCCATTCGCGCTGGGAAGCGCTCAAGCAGGCCCTCAAACCCGAAAACCCGATTCGTGTCGGGTATGAGTTCTACTTCCGCAAGGAGCTCAAGGAGGAGAAGTGGGATCGCCCCTCCTGGGACCAGACCGCGATGCTTCAGGCGATATATCCGGAGAGTTCCCACTTCGACCTCTCCGATCCGGTCCGAATCGAAGTCAGTCCCGAGGGGAAGACCACGCTCAAGTCGGATCCGCCCAAGGACCTCCCCGCACGGCGTTTCCTTCGTTTCAGCGCCGAACGGACCGCGGAAAAGGTCGGTGTGGTTCTCGATGATTACTACCGTGAACCCTGAGTTCCGGAAATGAGCGGAGCTCCACAAGCCGATTGGGGCGAGTATCAGGCCCTGTTCTCACACCTGGAGGTCACTTGGCTCAATCACGCCGGGGTTTCGCCGATCTCCAGCCGGGTGGCCGAGGCCATGCGCGCGCGCATCGAGGATGCGCTCCATCATGGCGCGCTGCACACCGCGGAGTGGTACTCGGCCTTTCGACGCATCAAGGCGCTGGCCGGCGTCCTCCTCGGTTGTTCCGAAAGAGACCTCTCCATCACCCCCAACACCACGCACGGCATCAACCTGATCGCCAACGGCCTGGAGTGGCGGGATGGAGATGAGATTGTCTTGTGCAATCAGGAGTACCCCGCGAATGTGTATCCTTGGTGGGCGCAACAACGCAAGGGTGTGAAGCTGGTCTGGGTCGAGCCGGACACCGAGGGCCGCTTTCCGGTCGAGGCTTACGCCGAGAAGGTCACCAAGCGCACCCGGATTGTGGCGGTTTCGCATGTCCAATTCGCCTCGGGGTGTCGTCATGACCTCGCGGCCATGGGTCAGCTGTGCCGGGAGGCCGGGGCGAGGTTGGTGGTCGACGCCATCCAATCCTTTTCGGTGTTCCCAATCCGCTGTGAGGAGTGGGGGGTGGACGCGCTCACCACCGGCTCCCACAAGTGGCTTCTCGGACCCACGGGGATCGCCCTGTTGTATGTCTCTCCCTCTTTGCGTGAGGAAATCCATCCCGATTGGGTGGGCGCGGACTGCATGGTGGATCCGTTCAATTACCTGGACTATCGCTTTGAACCGCTGCCGGATGGGCGGCGCTTCGAGAACGCCATGCCCAACCATGCCGGGATCGCCGGGCTGGAGGCGGCGCTCAACGTGGCGACAACCTTTGGGCGCGACAAGATCGAGGCGGAGATCCGGCGCCGGACCGACACGCTCGCCGAGTTCCTACCGGGGCTGGGGTTCCGAATCCATAGCTCACGTTTGGAGGGGGAATGGTCGGGGATCCTCTCGGTCACTCATCCGAAGAGCTCACCCGAAGACCTGGCCGCTCGTCTCAAGATGGAAGGGGTTGTCGCCTCGGTGCGCGACCGGCGCCTGCGGCTGGCCCCGCATGCCTACCACACCGAGGAGCAATTTGCGGGAATCCTCCGCGCGCTCGAAAGAGCCGCGGGTGCGTGAACAAAAAAAAAGGAACACATGTGCGTGTTCCGAATGGTGTGGAGGTTGTGTTGTACTGAGGTTTTTTAGCGGGTCTTGGCCCTCATTCGGCCTGGCTGGCGGACAGAAGCAAGCCAACCGGCGGCCGCGAGAATTAGAAACCAAATCCCACTGGAAGCCGATGTCAGGATTGGAATCCGCGCTGGTTCGACGGGCGCTCCTTCCAGGGTGTTCTTCATCGCGTAGGCGATGGCGCCGACCGCAAGGGCGACGGCTACTCCCAGCCCCATGACAAGTGGTTTGCTTCGCATTTCCCCTCGAACCTCCCTTGTCGTCTCAGATTGAGAACAAGTTTCGGGCCAACTTGGGGCGAACTTGAGGAAGGCCCTCAGAATTGGGACCTGCTTGGCCGAAACAGGGCCGCAATTTAAGTCAATAACATGGGTTTACGCAACTTCGACTGTCCCCATCTCTCTCCCCGAGCTGGCGCAGGAAGTGGGCCTGCTGGGCGGTCGCCAGCCAGTATGGATTCACTAGTGGGACTGGCATGTCCCAACTCGGACCCTCGTCGGCGCAAACAGAAACGGAACGGGATCTTGCGGGGGAAGGGCTATGGTGCTGACATCCCCTTTCGGCGCGCCGGGTCAATTTGGCGCGGTCGGAATTGATTCTTGCCCTGCACAGGGAATGGGGACACACTTCTCCCCGTTGGACTCGGACTGACTGGCGTGACGCTCGACGGAGGTTGAGATGGGAAGCCACAAGCTGAAGTTGTCCACATCCCTTCCAGTTCCCCTCATTCTTGTTTCTCTCTTCCTCCTCCTTTCGCCCACCACCCCGCACTGCGAGGGGGAATCCCTCCACGGCTCGTTTGAGGCGCCGGAAGGGTGGATCTCGGTCGGTCGGTCCGCCTGGGTGGGGGAATTGGGGCGTCATGGCACCCGCGCATTGGAGGGGAGCTCCACCGAGGCCGCCATGGTCTGGAAGAGCCAAGCGCTGGAAGATACCGATTGGAGCCAGGCGCAAGTTCTGGAAGGGTGGCTGGAGGTGGATGAGGGCGAAGCGTGGCTGGAAGTGGAAATTCTCGAGGGGGATTCCCAGAAACCTCTTGCGAAGTGGAGCACTCCGAAGGTCCATGAGGGGGAAGGTTGGCGGTATGTGGCGGTGGAGACAGAGGCCATCCCCACATTGAAGAACGGGGTGGCATCCGCCACGGATTCTTGCTGTCAGACCGCCGAAGTGCGCTTTGGGGTGAAAGGCAAGGCGCGCCTGGATGATGCCAACCTCTTCCCCTTCTCGCCCAAGATTGTGGCGAATGGGGATTTCCAGGCCTCTCTGGACCGCAAGGGAAGAATCCCGATGTGGAGCGAGGAGACGGTAAAGGATTTGTTCGAGGGAACAAGTTCCGGGAAGATGATGGTTCCTTTTCAGCTACTTCCATATGAGGTGTCTAAAACTCCGGACAAGGCGCTTGTCCTCTCCCCTTCCACGGAGTGGCATGCGGTCTCTTCCATAAACTACCCGGTGTTACCCTGGACAGACCGCTTCTCCATTAAAGCGGAATTCCAGTGCCTTGGCGGAATTACCGACCCACCTTACACCCTGAAAGGGAACCGTGAACTCCAGAAGTTCTTCTCGAATCTGCCGGTGAATCCAGCCGATACAGTTCCAGCAGGTCAGATCATAACTGTCTGGTCCGACGATTACGCTCAGAATGTCATTCGAGTCGACAAGGGAGAAATCGAGCGCACCCCAGCAGTCTCAATGCTGCCTGGGTGGCAAAGAACCATCACCTCCGGACCCCTCACTCCCCCAGAAGGCGCGACCTGCTTGCGCGCGGTTTTGGTGGCGCATCGAACCGCGCCGAAGGACCAACCCGGAGGATTGGTTTACTTCGACAACGTGGACATCCGGACTCTTCCGCCGCTTGAGAAGAAGGTGAAGGTCTGGATCAATCAAGTCGGCTATGAAACCAAAGGACCCAAGTCGGCGGTGATCGCCACCAACTTCTTTCCCGCCGATACGACCACGGGCACCCTTCGGATTGTGGCCGAGGATGGAGCGCTCCTGTTTGAAACCGACTTCGCCTCTTCGGGGCGGATGCGCGGACAGAACAACGCCGATTGGGGTTGGTGGTTCTGGCGCGCGGATTTCACCGACTTGGAATCCGAAGGGGTGTGCCTCGCCAAGGCCACCATCGGCGGAATCGAAGGCCAGTCGCATGCCTTTGAAATCGGGAAAGACCTCTTGTTTCGCGAGCTCGCGAACCTGATGGTGGACTTTTTCTTTGTGCAGCGTTGCGGCTATGAGGTTCCCGGCTGGCATGCCGCCTGTCATCTGGATGACGCCAAGCTCCCCGATGGAGCCCACCGGGATCTCACCGGCGGGTGGCACAGCGCGGGGGACTACAACAAGATTCAGTGGGAATATGGCGATGGCGGAGTGGTCTACTCGCTGCTCAACCTCGCGGAGCGCAATCCGGGCTTCTTCGCGGCCAAGGACCGCGACTCGGATGGCTTGCCGGACATCCAGGATGAGGCGCGCTGGGGCGCCAAATACCTGGCCAAGGTTCAGAATCCTGAGACCGGCGGATTCCTCGGCCACATCGAACAAGGTCCCGACCGCAAGACATGGATGAACTGGGTCGCGCCGGAGAAGACCACGGATAGTGTGGTCGGAACCGCCGATGACCCGATCGTGCGTCCGGAGCCGGGGTCCTCGCCGCTCGCGCTCTCCGGATGGCTACGTGTCGCCAAAGTCTTGGAGGGGAGGGCCATCGAGAACAGCTTCAGGGACCACGCGCGCCGTCTCCTCGAAATGTACAAACGCGAGAGCCCGGATGGGGGCGCCGGTCCCCTCGTGCTGCTTTCGGTTCTGGACCTGTATGCCCTGGAGCGGGACAGCGACGCGCTGAATTACACCCGGAAGACCGCCGAGGCTCTGCTCACCCAGACCCATCCAAGCGGGCAGCTCAAGGGTGGGTATGACGACAGCGGGGACATCCCCGCCGCGGCGCTGGCGACCTTCGCGCTTCGTCTCCCGGAGGATCCGCTCACCCCGAAGATCCGCGAGACGCTGGAAGATCACCTCGCGCCCTTCGTTTCGAGGCCGGACAACCCCTTCGGCATCAGCCGCCAAAAGGAGGGACCGGAAGGGTACTACTTCGATCCGACCTCCGCGCTGGGAGTGAATTACCTGATCGCCTGCCGGGCCTGGTCGGCGCTGCTGCTCCATCGACTCCTCAAGGACCCCCGGGCGCTGGTGTACGCCACGGACCACCTGGATTTCATCCTGGGGAAAAACCCCTACGACCTGTGCATGCTCGAAGGGGCGGGTTCGTTCAACCCCCCGCGCTACCACCACCGCTATATCAAGATTCCCGGCCATGAAACCGGCGCGGTTCCGGGGGCGATCCCGAACGGCTTTGTTCGGGATGTGGGGGGCCATGACCGGCCGGGCTTTGACCTTTCCACCAAAGGGCGGGAATATCCCTCCTATCGGACCAGCGAGCCGTGGCTGGTCCACAATGTGTTCTTCACTCTCGCACTGGCGGAGATGCCATGAAAACTTCCATATTCTGCCTGACTATCGTTTTGCCGCTTACAGCAATCTGTGTTTGCGCCGAGCCGACCCTTCCGGGTCCTTTCGAGGGGGGCTATCTCCTGCCGAATGGGTGGCGGATCACTCCGATCGGGAAGACAGTCCACACCGAGGACCTGATCACCAACCTGCTCCCTTCCCCGGACGGCAAGGTGGTGGTCGCGCTCACCTCCGGGTACAACCCGCATGGACTGGTGGTGATCGACTCCCAGACCGACACTGTCACCCAGCGCATTCCCCAACCGACCTCGTTCTTCGGCATGGCCTGGAGCACGGACGGCAAAGAACTGTTTGTCTCCGGCGGCAACACCAAGGCGGAGAACAGCCCCTGCGCCCCGATCTATGTCTACGGGTATTCCGAGGGCCGACTCACTGAGCAGCCGCTGAGGAGACTTCAGGCGGAAATTCCGAGGGAGAAGGTTTACTGGAGCGGAGTGGCGGTCCATCCCAAGGAGCCGTTGCTCTACGCCGCGAATCGGATTCTCGAGGAGATCACCCTCTTCAACACGGAAAGCGGTAAGATTGTGGGAGCGATCCCGACCGAAAAGACCCCTTATGATCTTGTTTTCAGTCCGGATGGTTCGACTCTGTATGGCTCCAACTGGGCCAGCGACTCGGTCAGCGTGATCGACACGGAGAGCGGCAAGACCCGCTCGATCATCGCAGTGGGGGACAACCCCAACGACCTCGCGCCGGCGCGGGATGGACGTTTGTTCGTGGCTTGCGCGAACAGCAACTGGGTGGATGTGATCGACACCGAAAAGGGGCGCGCGGTGGGAAGGATTGTCACCTCGCTGCATCCGCGCGCGCCGGAAGGCTCCACCCCCAACGCGCTCGCGCTTGATCCCGAAGAGAAGACCCTCTATGTGGCCAACGCCGACAACAACAATGTCTGTGTGGTGGATATCGAGGAATCCGAGGAGACCGATGTGCTCGGTTTTCTCCCGGCGGGTTGGTATCCCTCGGCGCTCGCGGTGAGTGGAGCGAGCGGCAAGCTCTATATCGGCAACGCCAAGGGGGTGGCCTCGTATGGGACCCCCAAGGGTCCGCATGTGCCGCTCGCCGAAGGGGAGAAGACGGTGACCGTGAAATCCGGACAGAAGGGCGCTGTGACCCTTGTCGATATCCGGGCCAATCGCGAGAACCTACCCGCCCTCACCCGTCAGGTCTACGAGAATTGCCCCTACACCGATGAGCTCCTCGCCGCGGCGAAACCGCCCAGGCAGGGTCCTTCGGTCGTGCCCTCCGCGGTCGGCGCGGGATCGGCGGTTGAGCATGTGATTTACATCATCAAGGAGAACCGGACCTACGATCAGGTGTTCGGGGATTTGCCCCAAGGGAACGGCGATCCGAATCTGTGCCTGTTCGGGCGCGAGGTGACCCCCAACCACCATGCCCTCGCGGAGCAGTTTGTCCTGTTGGACAACCTCTACTGCGACGCCGAGGTGAGCGCCGACGGGCACCAGTGGTCGAACGCGGCCTACGCCACCGACTATGTGGAGAAGAACTGGCCCGCCGGCTATGGCGGCAAGAGCGACTCGCCGCGCTCACCCGCGATGATTCCCGCCGCCGGGTATATCTGGGACCAGTGCGCGAGAAAGGGGCTGACCTACCGGAGTTACGGCGAGTTCGCCAGCCGCCAGAGCGAGAAAGAGGACATGTCCCCGACCCACCCCGCGCTGGTCGCGCTGCATGGCCATGTCGCCCCGAAGTATCTCTCCTGGGGAGCGCGCGACACCGAGAACGCCGCCGAGTTCCTACGCGAGTTTGAGGAGTACGAGAAGAACTTCGAGGACCCCGACCCCGAGAAGCGTCTCCCGAATTTCATTGTGATGGCGCTACCCGAGGACCACACCCGCGGGACCCGTCCGGGCGAGCCCACCCCCAAGGCCGCGGTGGCGTGCAACGATTACGCGCTGGGAATGATCATCGACCGCTTGAGCCGGAGTCGCTACTGGCCGACACTCGCGGTTTTCGTGATTGAGGATGACGCCCAGGATGGACCCGATCATGTGGATGCCCGCCGCACGGTGGGGTTTGTGCTCAGCCCCTATTCGCGCCTGGGGGTTGTGGACAGCACCCTTTACACCACCAGCTCCATGCTGCGCACCATCGAACTGTTGCTCGGACTTCAGCCGATGAGCCAGTTTGACGCCGCCGCGACCCCGATGTACGCCGCGCTCGCCGACACCGCGAACCTTGAACCGTACACCCACATCCCCCCCAAGATCGACATCAATGAGCGCAACGCCAAGACCGCCTGGGGCGCGGAGAAATCGATGGAGATCGATCTTTCCGATTATGACCGCGCGCCGATGTATGCCCTCAACGAGATCCTCTGGAAGAGCATCAAGGGGGCGGACTCCGAGATGCCTCCGCCGATTCATCGCTTCCGAGGGGCGACCTCGGACTGAGAGCTCGCGCCGGAATTGCCCGCGCCGGGCTTTTAAACGGTGGGGGGCGATCTAACCGAACGAGCGGAGCCACAGCCACCCCGCCGCGATGGCGAGGGTGAGCGCGGTCACCGGCGCGCCGACTCGGGCGTGCTCCCTCCACCCGATCCGCACCCCCATTCGCGCGGCTTGATCCACCACAATGATGTTGGCGATGCTGCCGACAATGAACAGGTTTCCAGCCAATGTGCTGGATAGCGCCAGAATCGGTCCCGCGAGCGGGTGGGTGGCCGCCGGCAGGAGCAGCATGGTCGCGGGAACATTCGAGACCAGGTTGGACAGGACCACGGTTGCCCCAAAGAGCCACGCGGGGTGTTTTAAGTCCGCGCCGGCATTGGCGAGCTGCTCCATGAGGAGCGCGAGCAGTCCGGAGGTTTCGAGCGCCTTGTTCACGATGAACAGTCCCGCGAAGAGGGTGAGTAGGTGCCAGTCCACCAACCCCAAGATGCTGCGAGTGGCCATCTTTCGACTGGTGAGAAGCAGACCCGCGGCGGCCAGCGCGAGCACCTCTCTCGGCCAGGGGGCGGCAAAGAAGGCCACGATCAACGCGGTCAGAACCCCCAACCCCTTTCCGGACTGCCACCGGTCGAAAGGCGGAGCCTCGGCCTCCCGAACCGGCAAGCTCAAGTGCCACCGCTCTCGAAACTGGAGCGCGATGACCCACCAGGTGGCCGCCAGACCCAGGATTGTGGGGACCGCCGCCTCCAGCAGGTATCCGCCAAAGGAAAGTCGGAGGCTCTGCCCGATCAGCATGTTCTGCGGGTTCCCGATCAGCGTGGCGGCCGAGCCGACATTCGAGGCGCACGCTAGGGCGAGCAAGAAGGGGACCGGGTTGAGCCCGCGACGCTCACATCCCTCGATCAGAACCGGGGCCATGGCCAGGCAGATGATGTCGTTGGCGAGCAGCGCTGAAAGCGGCGCGGAAATGGCGATCAGCGCCGCGAGCAAGCTTTCCGGAGAGACCTCCGCCGCCGCCAGCGAGCGAGTCACCTTGGTGTAAAAGCCACCCAAGCGGAATTGCGCTGAAACCACCATCAGGCCGAACAGAAGCCCCATAGTGGGAACATCGATGGCGTCGCGCGCCTCTTCCGGGCTGATCCTTCCCGCCGCGAGCAGTCCGATGGCCCCCAGCAGGGCGATCCCCGTGCGGTCGATCGCGAGCCCGGGAAGTCCCCCCAGAATCATCCCGAGATAAACAAAGAGAAAGACGGCCAGTACCGTGGTGTCCAATGCAATCCAACCCTTGGGTTCAGTGGCAACCGAGCGCTAATGAAAACGCGCGTCCTCCGGGCACACCGGGCAATTCACATACCAGACCTCGCCCTCCACCAAGCGCTCCGGTTTTCCGTTTCCAGCGGGGACAAAGTAGTGAAGGGTTGCTCCCCAATGATAGAGGAACACGGGCCTTCCAGCGTATTTCGCGGCGACTGGGGAGCAGATTTCGAGCTTTTCCTCCGCCGGGGCGCACACCACCGTGACATCGCCGCGCCGCTCCTCGACATGGAGCGCATACAGGAGGGCGTTGCCGGGTCCCCACGCGCTCACCACGACAGAATCCACCGGCAGGTTCTTGGCCAGGGCGCGGACCACCTTGTTGTGATAGCGGACCGCCTCGCCGGAGGAAAACTCTCGGAGGGACCCCCACTGGCGCGCGCTCTCTGTGAAAGGGAACAGGAAGAGGAGCGCCATGCAGAGCGCGCGGACAAAATCAGTCCGCAGCCACTGAATCGCCTCGATCCCAAGAGATGTCCTTCCAAAGGGGGGGTCTCCGAATAAGTTCAATCGGTGCGGCAAAGGAACGCGCGGCAGTCGCGTCCAACCCACCACGGCCAGGCAACACAGAAGCCCCCACAGCGGGGGGTAGTAGTACTCTTGCCCCGTGATCGCAAGGTCGACATACGAGTAGAGGTACGCGCCGAAGATCACCCAGGCCAGGACTTCGGGGAGCCGTTTCTGATCACGCCCTCCACGCAGGCTGTAGAGCGCAAGGAGCAAAACCACCGGGCCGAGCTGTTTGAAAGTGACCCCAACGAACTTGCGGAGTTCCCCCCAGGAATCCGCCCAGCCCGTCGCCCCATAAAACCACCGCACGCTTTCGCAGCCGTAGAGCCAGCGGAATCGCTCGAACCAGTTCCCATGGAGCAAGGAATCGGCGTTGTGGCGGGCGTAGAAGCTGTTTCTTTCCGGAAGCCGGTCATACGCCAGTTCGTAGTACGGTCTCAGCAAGTTGTAGAGACTGGCCGGGTGGTTCCAGCGGACATCGGCGAGGACGAGATAGAGGAGCGAAGGGAGCGCTCCGACAAGGGCGAGCAGGGGAAGCCCAACAAGCTTCGCGAGCCGATGCTCTCTCCAGGTCTCGATGACCACAAAGGCGAAACAGGGGATGAAGACCAACGCGGAATCGGGCCGATACCCGATGGCCCATCCCGCGAGAAGCGCTCCGGCCCGCCACCAGGGCCAGGGGTTGGCTTGACCCTCCAGGCGCGGGAGGACAAACAGCGCGAAGGCGCCCAGGACATAAAAGGTCTGCGGGGCATAGACCTCGGCCACCACCGAGTTCTCCCAGGCGATCCGTGTTGTTCCGAGCGCCAACCCGGCGCACACCCCCGCCGCGAGGGATCCCGACCAGACCGAGGCCAGATACGCCGCCACGAAGACCGCCGCCGCTCCGAAACAAGCGGTCATCAGGTTCATTGCCTGCGCCGGAGGCAAGCCGGGAAGGAGCAGAAACAGCTTTCCAATCAACGCCCAGGAGCCATATCCGGGGGAATGCGCGATCCCGTTGATGGTGGGCATGAGCTGGAGCTCGGCGTGATCCCCCTCCGAAAACCCCTGTCCAAGAGTGGAAAGGTAGAGAACGAAAACCGCGAGGGAGGAGCACGCGGCGGCGAGAAGCCGAGCGGAACAGCGGAGAGTGACTTGCACCGGACCGAATCAGCTCGCTCCGGGGAGGATTTCACCCTTGTTGGGTGATTTCCCGGATCGAGCTCAGGAGCTCGTCTAGTTGGAATGGCTTTCGGAGGACCTTGTTGGCCCCGAACTGGATCGCCTGCTCGAGTTCCTCGTGAGTGGCCAAGCCGGTGATGATGAGGGTTGGGATGCCGGGGGTGGTTTCCTGCAACTCTTCCAGGACCTCGAGTCCATCCTTCCGCGGCATGCGGATATCCATCACCAGGGCGTCGTAGTTGCGCGTGGACATCAGTTCGAGCGCCTCGACACCATCGATGGCCTGATCGATGACATACCCGGCGCTGAGCAAATAATCCCGAATCAAGTCGGAAAGCTGCGCTTCGTCATCCACCAGCAGCAGGCGCTTCTTGGTCGGTTTGCGAGCCGCGAGAGCCTCCTTGAGCCGAGTGGGAGAGGGCTGCTCCTCGCCTTGGCCGGAGGGGAGTTGGATGAAAAAGGCGGTTCCCTTCCCCAGGTGGCTGGAGACGCGGATATTGCCGCCGTGGGTTTCGATGATCCGCTGTGAAACAGCCAATCCGAGACCGGTCCCTTCCCCTTCGCGCTTGGTGGTGAAGAAGGGGTCGAAGATCTTCTGAAGGTCGGCGGAGGGAATTCCGGGGCCGGTGTCCTCCACCTGAATTCCGATCATTCCGGAGGTGTCGATCCGCGCCGCGCGGAGGGTCACCTTGCCTTCGCCGCCCATCGCCTGGATCGCGTTGACCACAAGGTTGACCAGCACCTGTTCGACTTGCTTGGCGTCAACCCGCAAGGTGGGGAGATCTTCGGGAATATCCACCTCAAACAAGGTCCGCGCCTTGGGGAGACGGTGCCTGGCCATCTGCAGGGTGTTCTCGATCAGCGGCGCGAGTTCCACATCGGTGACCGAGGGATGCGTGGGCCGGGCAAAGCCCATCAAGTCGCGGATGATTTTCGAGATGCGCTCGGATTGCTCGACGATGTCGTTCAGGGTTTTTAGGCGCTTGGGCTCCTTTTCATCCATGAGGAGCAGTTGCGCCTTGCCGGAGATCACCGCGAGGGGGTTGTTGATCTCATGCGCGGCGCCCGCCGCGAGCCTTCCAACCGAGGCCAGGCGCTCGATGTGGAAGAGTTGGCGCAACGCCTCGGATTCGCGCCGCGCGGCTTGCAGGGCGGCCTCCGCCTCGCGTCGGAGGTCGTGGTAGAGACGCGCCCGGTCTTGGAGGGTGGCCGCCGCCTCAATGGCGGATTCAAGGGAGGCGCGCGTCTCCGAATCGACTACTTTCGAGTTCGAGGTGTCGACAAAACACTCCCCGCGATAGTTCCCGCCGAGCTCCAGGGGGATCGCCATCAGTTGGCCCGATCCGAGGACCTGGAGCACCTCCTCGCGCAAATTGACCCGCTGACCATCCGACAGCACGGTGTCCCCGAGCAGGTCGAGGAACACCTTGCGGCCGCCATTCTTGGTGATCGCTCCCACCTCCGCGCCCTCGAAGGACTGGTAGAAGGTCCGGGGGCGCTGCATCCCCTTGCGGAAGATCACCCCCTCTATGGTCGAAAGAATCGGATCATGGGTGAGGATGACCATCCAGGGGAGCTCGAACCGTTCGCGGATCAGATCCAGGGCGTGGGCGAGCAGGTCGACCTCCAGTTCCTCCTGAACCGGGAGTCTTGCGATCTCGGAGAGGGTCCTGAGGATGTCCCCGGTGCGCATGCTGGCGGCGAGTTCCCGTTGGCCCGTGAGTCCGGTCCTGGAAAGGCTCCGGTTGGCCTCCTCCAGCGCCTTGAGATACACCTGCACGGTGGGGATGGGGAGCTCCAGTTGCTCGCCGAGGGCCTGAACTCGAATCAGGAGTTCGCCCGTGAAGGAATCCAGCTCGTCGCCGGCCAGCCCGAACCTGTCCGACAACCAGTGATCGTCATGACCGAAGGCGCGGTTGCCGGCTTCGCCGATCCGCGCCCGGCGTGCGACATGATCGGCCAGATAAACGAGCTTGCCGATTTGTCCCGGAAGGATCGGCCCCGGCCCGGGGGGTTGGTGGTGCAGCCAGACCGCGTCCCGGAACAGCTCCGGGAAACCCCAACGCTCGGCGATCCACTTTCCGACCTCGGTGTGAGTCACTGAAAGGGCGTCGGCCTCATATTCCACCAAGGCGCGATCTCCCGGGGCCGCTTGTCCCACCACCTGGACATATCGGTCGGGGTCGGTTGAAAGCAGTCCGATCTTTCCGATGTCATGGAGCAGTCCCGCGAGGAAGGCCTCCTCGGGGCTGGCCCAACCGAAGCGTACCGCGAGCATCTCCGCCGCGACCGCCACCGCCAGCGAATGGCGCCAGAATTCATCCACATCCAGCCGCTCCATCCACTCCGAGCGATGGTCGCTGAAGGATTGGAACACGGTGACCCCGAGGGTCACACAGCGCAGGGCGTTCATCCCCAGGAGCGCGGCGGCGTGATTGAGCGAGGTGACCTGTTTCTTGAGACCAAAGGTGGGAGAATTGGCGACCTGGATGACTTTGGCGGCCAGGCTCGGATCCCGCGAGAGAATATCGGTGATCGATCGGATCGAAAGGTCCGGCTCGTTCCAGCGCCGGATGAGCTCCACCGCCACCGCCGGAAGGGTTGGCAGGTTTTCCAGGGCGGCAATCCTGTGGTGCAGGCTCTCGGCCTGAAGCGAGCGTTTCATTCCCTTGCAGGTGGGGCGGGCCCGACAAATCGATGGCGTTCAGGCAGGGGCCACTTCCTCCTGGGAGCTTATCGGCCGGAAACCCCCGACCCTGAAGCGGGATCTCCGCGCTTCAGGGTAGAACCTTGATCCCCATCGATTTCGGCGCCTTGTGGGTGGCGACCGCCGCGAGGTCGGAAATCCGGACACTTTCCAGGTATCGCTGGATCTCCCCGCGAAGCCCCAACCACCTGTCATGCAGCGGACACGGGTTCTTGTCCGAGCAGCTGGCCCACCCGATGGCGCATTCATCGAAAACATCCCGCGCGCCCAGGCACGCCATCACCTCCCAAAGGGTGATGTTTTCTGGCTTTCTGATCAGCTTGTATCCCCCGCCCGGCCCGCGCAGAGGCTGCACCATTTTGCCTCGCGCCAAGTGGTTCATGACCTTCGAGAGATGGTGGCTGGAGATCTCCTCGACTTTCGCGATCTCCTGGACACTGACAATCTCCCTTTCCGGACGCGCGGCCAGATATGTCAGGGCACGAATTGCGTATTCCGTCGGCTTTCCATACAACAGCGCCATTGCTAAACCCCCATTTCCCAAGCAGTTTTGACCAAACCATTTAGCCTGATTCCGAGAGGGGAGTCAAGGACCATTTTGGTATTTAATTTCTTTCATCCCCCCCTCCAGACCCGGCTAAACGGTGCGGATCCCTTGATCGCTCCCCGGCAACCACCTCGGAGGGCCGAGTATTATCGACCAGTTGAACGAGAACTTTAGATCGCAATAGGCTCAAGATACTTGGGATAGATGACGATACATAAAGTTTTTTCTCGTTTCTGCTTGACTGGAACCCAACTCTATGGTTTCATTCATCTTGTTCGCGGTCATCTAAGACGCTGGCTCAAGTCAGTCATCAGGTGGCAGGCGACTCAAAGAGGGGCTTTCCCGAGGGGATTGAGGAAGCCCATCGGGGACTTGACGGGTGGCCGAGACCCGAAGGGTTCCCTGGCAACGTGAGAAATCGAGAGAGGGGGAATTGCGATGAGGAGAGGTTGGCTGTTGCTGGGGGGGATTGTCTTGGCCGTTCTGGCGCTCCCCGCCCACCAGGTTTTTGGCGAAGTTTACGAAGCTCCGTATTACCTGAATCAGGGTCCGGTTGCCATGCAGGCATCTTACGGCCCGGGTTCGGGACCATGCGGTCCGGTCTGTGGCCCGGTCTGTGATCCGTGCTGCGGGAATTCGCCCGCGACCAAGCTCGGGCGCGGGGTCTCGAATGTCCTGACCGGATGGATGGAAGTTCCGAAACATGTGGTCACTGGGGTCTTCAACTGCAATGTGACCCCGCTGGAAGGGCTCGGAGTCGGGTTTTTCCGGGGTTGGGGACGCGCCATCGAACGGACCGGAGTGGGGCTGTTCGAGGTTGTGACCTTCCCGCTGCCCGGGTATGACCCGCTGCTGTGTCCGGAGTATGTCAGCCTTGAGCCGGCGTGCATGAACTGGCGACGCGGCCAATATCAGGGCTGCTGGATGCCCGGCTGCGGCTGTTGCCCGCAGCCCTGTGACCCGTGCTGGGGAAATGTCGCCGCGCCCCGTCCGGTGGATAACCGGATGGCCATGGGGGGGAGTAGCCCTTCGGAGCCTCCCGCCGCCGGGACACCCTCGGGTGACCGTCGGCCAGGGCCGGTGATCTACCCCGACAAATATCTCGAATAAAGAGCCGGGCTCGAATGGTCCGGGCCGACTGGGAGCGCGCCCTCCGACTGCGCTCCCCGCTCGACACGGACCGCTACAGCCTCAAGGCAAACGCAACCAAGACCGTTTCATGCTCTCGCCCTCGGTTTGGCCACTGAGGGCATTTTTTTTTGTTTCGGGAACCCTGCCGACTAAAGCCTCATTTGTATGTGGGCGCCGGAGGGTGCATCCCTGGGAAAGGTCGGGGAGAATTCGGGAAAATGAGTGGACACCTATATGTGTGGCGAATAGACTACGATTCACAGGGTGGAGTCTGCTGAACCGACTACTCGGAATAGGAGGGTCAGGGATGGCGCGGCGGGTGAGAGACTTTGTTCTTGCGACGTTTCTGTTCCCGACCCTCACCCTCGTGCAAGCAGTCGAGGGCCAGGGGCTCACACAGACGGACATGGACCGGCTTCGAGCCTTGGGACAGCAGATCCGAGAGAACCAAGCGAAAATTGTATCCTGGAAGGGGGAATTCGAGCTCAAGAGTTTCCCAGATTCCCCTGAGTCCCCGGCAGCTTTCAATGACATCCTGCAAGGAGAAGCAGGTGCTCCTCGAGGGTTTGGTGGAATCCAGGAGGACCAAGCGGCTCTGAGGAGGACCTTGGTGAGCTTTGGCCGAGAGCGGCCTTATACGGTTCGTGGAAGGTGCGCCTTTGAAGCGGCGGGCAAAAAAGTCTCCTTGGTCGTTAGGGGAGATAACATTCGCATTGAAGGCCTGGCAACTCGTCTATCCACCAATCCTTCACCAAGCTGGGCTCTGTTGTCTACGCAGCAAATCCAAATGAGTCGAACTGACGTCGGGGATTTCCCTTCCCAGATTCGCATCCGCCCACGCAAGGAGGAGAACTTCCGGACTGAGGACCGACTGTACCTCTTGACCCCACGCACCCGCTTCGCCATCCGCGAAGTGACGACAGCCTCGCTGATCGAATCCTTCCTCTCCGATGCGGCGGCCCAACCCGTCTCGCCGAGCGCCACGTACACATTCACAAGCCAGGGAACGCTGTTGACGCTTCGGATGGAAGGATCGAATGGAGTCATGCGTGAGATCGTTTTGGACTCAGCCCAGGCGGGCAACCTTGCGCGCTACACCTGCGAAGGCGGGCTGTATGGGTTTGATGAGGAAGTCTCCTTCGAGTACCAGGAGATCTCGGGGTGCTTTGTGCCCTCGCATCGGCGTGGGGTTTCCACCATCGCCTTTCAACAAGGGATGACCCAAACACGCGAAGAAGAATTCCGGTTCACCTACGACAGTGTCAATCAACCGATTCCGCCCGATGTGTTTTCTGAAGCGTCTCTCGGCGCCCGAGAGGGGGACTGGGTCCGTGATGCGATCCAAGGTCTGGAGAGGCAATATATCCCACCCGCGAGCGACGATTAACTGAAGCGAAGATCAGTTGCCCTTCAAAAGCGCGAGCCAGTACAACAGGTCCGAAGCCTCGATATGGCCATCCCCGTTCGGCTGCTCGAACATCTCATTTCCTTGGTCCACGCTCTCCTGGAACTGCATCGCGAATTGGAACAGGAAGTGGTCCACCTGGTTCGGATCGACCGGAGTCCGAGTGGCGGTGGGCGAATGGGTTTCGGTTGCGGTGGGCTCGCCAAACTGAGTCTCAGTTAGCGTGCTGGTTTCGGTTGGAGACTCGGACTCGGTTGGAGACTCGGTTTCGGTTGACGTGCTCGTGGGAGTCGCGCTCTCTTGCGGGGATTCCGTGACTGTCGGGATTTCGGATACGGTTTCGGTGGGTGTCCCTGTGGGAGTCTCGGTCTCCGTGGAAGTGTTGCCCTGAGTCGGGGTTTCGCTCCTGGTGGGGGTTGTGGAGGCGGTCACGCTCGGCGAGGGGGTCCCGGAAGGCGAGGCGGTCTGGGATGCGGTGTGTGTGGCGCTCGGACTCGCGGTCGAAGTCGCGCTGGGTGTCCGGGTTTGGGTCGGCGCCAGGGTGTTTGTCGAGGTGCGGGAGGGAGTCGCGGTGAAAGAGTCGGTCGAGGTCGGCGAGGGGCTGGCGCTGGGACTCGCGGTCGGGGTCAGGGAAGAGGTTGGGGTCGGGGTCCGTGTCGCGGTAAAGGAAGGCGACGGTGAGGGTGTGGAGGTGACCGTGGGGGTCGGAACGAGAAAGTCCGGGAGGTCTGTCCCGATCACCACGGTGTCCAGGTGACCCGGCGCGCTTTGAGAGGAGTCAATCCGAAGGCCATTGAGTTGGGTGACCGAGGAGTCCTTGAAACCAAAACCGGAGAAGGTCGGCTGGCCATCCATCCACAAGTCCCAGGTCTGAGTGGTGAAATCGAGACGGATCGTAAGGCGGTGGAATCCCGCGCCGAGAACGATGCCCGCCTGCGCCCATACTCCGCCACCCGCGCCATCTCCATCCAGGCCGACCAAGCCGTCCTGGGCGTGAAAAATGAAGAACGCGCTGGCGGGGGAGGCAATCGGGAGCGCGGGGTAATTGTCGCTCAGCGGGGGACTGTATCGACCGTCAACATAAAGGATGCTTTCTGTCGCGGTGACTGCTCGTTGGACGGCGGCGCCGGCGGCGATCTCCAACGACTGGTCTCCCGCAAAGCTCAGGGTATCCACAATCGCGGAGGCGCCGGTTCCCTCGGTCTCCCCCCAACCGTTGACACCCCCCGGGCCGAGCTCTCCGAGCGAAAAACCCTCGGACTGCTCGAAGTCGGTGGAGTAGATGTCGAGCGCGAAAGTGGGTATCCCGAGGCAGAGGGCAACGAGGCAAGATGCCACCCAACAGGCCAGCCTCCCCGTTCCTATCACCCGTGCCCCACTCATCAGAACCGAATTGTAGGCATAGGGACCGGAAACTGCCAAGCCGCATTTTCCGACTCGTCGCTCATATCCCATCCATCGCCTTCATCTTGCGCATCTCCGCCTCGACATATCGCCCGCGCAATGTGGGAAACATGGCCAGCCCGATCACAGTGAAGAGGAGTCCTGAGAGCGCGAGCGGGTACCAGACATGATAGGGCTGGGAGAGACCGAGGGCGATTAGGGTCGCGAGCAGCGAAAAGGCGCCCACGGCCACCATGCTGGCAAGCAGGGCAAAGGCGAACGGACGAGCTTGCCCTTTCGACGCCAGCCACCCGGCCAGTCCGCCAAGGATCCCATAGAATCCGCCGAGGATCCCGATCAACGCCCCCACATAGCCACCGCGGCGCTCGGTCCACCACTCGCCTGGAGTGGCCCGAACTTCCTCCATGTTCTCCAGTTCGATCAGATTGAGGGGACTCAGCCAGACTTTGCCGGGTCCTCTCAGGCAGAGATTCAAGGTGATCTTGGTGGGTCGCGGCGCATCCGCTGTGAGGGTGAAGGGAAGAGAGACCGGTCGCCAATCCGACTCTCCCTCCAGGAGCCCCATCGGACCGCTCGGTGAGAGGGTGCGTGTGAAGAACTCCCCTTGGCCGGGGATCTCATTCAAGGTCTCCAAGTAGCTCCCGGGCGCGACCCCGATATAGCGAACCTGCCCCACCAGGGCGTATTGGTCCTTGCGAATCCCTGGGTTCTCGATTCGAGTCAAGGTCAGAGTGGTGGGCGTGGACTCGGAGCTCTCCACAAAGAGCGCCTCGCCCCGCTCCCCATCGGTGACCATCACCACCTCGCCCGCCAGGAGCTGTCCCGTGCTCTTAAGCTCGCTCCACTTCAGCTCCCGGAGAGTTTCCTCACCTGAGGCCGAACACACCCAAAGCAACCCGCTAAGAAAGAGAGAGACGGTTTTCATGGTGATCCTCCCGTTCCTTCTGATAGGCCGCGAGAAGGGCTCGAGCCGTTTCCGAGTCGATCTTCCCTTCGGCGAAACGCATCCGCAGGACGCGCTCAAACTCACTGATGTTCCGGGCCCCTTCAAACGCCTTGATCTTTTCAATCAGGCGGTCCAGACGAAGCCGGATGGTGGGATAGGAGACCCCGTAGAGCTGGGCCATTTCCTTGAGCGAGCCGGAGGCCAGCACAAAGCGCTTGATGAAACTCAGGTCCTCTTCCTCCAGCGAATCGATCCAGGTCCGCATGGTTGCTTGCTCCAACGCTTATTGGCTTTAATAATCATAAAGCCTGAATGAATTATACGATGAACAGAATGAAAGTCAAGATCAATTTCATTGACATTCCAACAGCCGAAAAGTGAGTACCTAGCGTGAGTTGCGCCAGAGTATCCGCGAATTCACGCCTGCGGCTGCCGAGCAGGGCTGATCATTCCAGCTGGACCAGGTGGGCTAAGTGGCCCATGGAGAGCCTGTTTGGGGGGAGTGAATTTTCTGAACCAAAACACTCCCCATTCTGGTAGAGTGGAGACCCGGCTGCCACCGACCTTGCCCCCATCGGTTCAGGAGATTGAACCAAACCCATGCTGTCCCAATGGAGGGTATCCGCCCATGTCCCGACCTTGCTTGTTGCCAAGTCGCTTACGCCAGAGTGGCTTTACCCTGATCGAACTCCTGATTGTCATCGCCATCATCCTGATCCTGATCGCGATTGCGCTCCCGAATTTTTTGGAGGCCCAGATCCGGGCGAAGGTGACACGGGTGAAAGCCGATCTCCGGACAGTCGCCACCGCGCTCGAAGCATACTTCGTCGATTTCACCACCTATCCCCCGGACTCCCGCGACGACTTCAATGGCGCGGAGGGTCTCAAGCAGTTGACCACACCCCTAAAGTATTTGCCGTCCCTGCCGTTCGATGTCTTCGTGGGTGACACGCCTTCGGTGGATGGGCGAGCCCCTTATTTCGCCTTGGCCTCGACTGGGCTGACCTTCACACAAATCAGGGGAGGACTCAGGCCGCAAGGAAACATCCACGCTTTTGTGGTGAACAGCCACGGGCCGGACACGTTCGACTGGTTTCAGGACGAGAACCGGTGGCCGTTCAACGGCCCGGCGCACCCTTGTCCGACACCGACGAGCCTGCAATGTGGCACCACCTCTTACACACCCACCAATGGGACCCTTTCAACCGGGAACATCCACCATTTCGGAGGGGAGTGGAAAGCGGGTCACTGGTGCCTGGACAGCGTTCTGATCCGTGGGAGCGGATGGAACTTGCTTTCCCTATGAGGTTGGTGTCACAAATCGATTCATGCCACGTTTGCTGGTGGCGGAACCGCTAAGACAAAAGGTCGCGGTGTCCCCACTCAGGTCAACGGACTCGACCAGATCGGGGTAGTCATTCCGTTCCGACGAGTGTTCGTAGGGCTTTGTTAACGGCATCTGAGTCCGGAAAATGAGTCTTGAGATCAGGATCCAGCATGACCGCGCCATCCTCCAAGCTGAAGTACGTGGTCTCGACCACGCCATTCGCTCGAGTAATTCGCACGGTGTGCCCGGCTCGGTATTCGCGGAAGTGCTTTCCACGAGCCCCGCCTGAAAAATCATATTCTTCCCGCATCTCATCCTTCTCCGGGCTTGGTTCACTCATCGTATTACCTCCTGATCTCAGCATTGGTCGCTCTCCGACAGCCAATGATCCGAATCGAATCTCCACGTTCAACATACCATACCACCAGGATTCTCCCAGTAGCTGAGAGCCCAATATCGAGCCAGCGCTCCTCGCCAGCCGAATGCCACGGATCCGGAACGGTGAGGGCAAATGGGTCATTGAACACGGTCTTTCCTTCCTCGAAAGACAGACCATGCTTGTCTTCATTCTTACGAGCCTTTTCCTCGTCCCACTCAAACAGCAGAGATGACATTCTCAGAACGCCTTCCGGCGAGAACCTCTCTCAGATCCGGTCTAATTCATCCCCCCCTCGATCCTCGCCTCCCCAGTGGCCTCCAGGATCCTCACCGAGCAGTCTCGCGCGAGCGGGCCAAGCTTCATCCACGCGCCGGTGTCGTTGTTCACCGTGATCACGCCGGACACATCGCGGACCCCGTGAAACTCCTTGTCCTCATCAAACTGCAGGGCCGGACGATAGACCGTGTCATGCACCGCGCAATCCACGAACTCCACCCCGCCGGCATCCTGAACCAGGTTCGGGCGACGAGTGTGCAGCAGCACCGGCGCTCGCGATCCGCCTGAGTCCGCCGCGAGCGAGAGCCAGGGGGTCCGCCAGCTACAATTCACAAAACGAACCTTCACGCTCCCCGCGGACTTGTCGTACACCTTCGCGCCCTCGCGCCCGGTGTTCTCCGAGGTGCAGTTGATGAACTCGATCAGCCCCTGGGGCCCATCATCCTTGGCCGCGCCGACCGCCATTCCGGACCAGCCTTGGAGAGTCTCCCGATCAAAGTCCTCGGGGGCCATTCCCGCGTGATACCCCATGCGCGAGTGGCAATTTTCAAAGCGGACCGAGACCGGCTCGCTTTCCTTGGTGAGCGGCTTGAGATACACGAGAATCGCGTGCCCGCTGTTGTTCTCGAACAGACAGTTCCGGATCACGCAGTTCACCAAGCGCTCATCCGGGCTGTCCGGCTCCAAATCAATCCCCGCCTCCGGCGCGGTCCCATCGGTGCCGGAAAACACACAGTTCTCCACCAGCAGGTTCTCCGCGCTGATGACCGAAAGCCCCTGACGGTGATTGTCGTGGCAGACACAGTTCCGAATGGCGACATCCTCGCACCAACGCAGCTTGCCCCCGGAGCCGATGTAGATCCCGTCCCCGCCGCTGCTCTCGATCCGCAATCCCTCAACATGAACTCGCTTGCAGCCGACAATCGCCACGCCCATGCGCCACTCCGCCTTTTCGTAGGCGGGGCTTTGATAATCCTTCTTGCGCATTCGCAGGGTCGCGCCATACCCGACGAGGCGGAGGTCCTCCACTGAGGTTGCTCGAAACAGGCTATCCCCCTTACCCTTGAATTCCCCTTCCTTGGCGAGAATCAGGGCTCCCGGCTCGAAGAAGAGCTCCAGGCCTCCGCGCAAGGTGATCGGACGGATGACCCAGGGATCGCCCATGAAGGGCACCACCACCCGATTGGCCCCGGAATCGATCGCGGCCTGAAGAATCTCCGTGGAATCCTCCTTGTTGAAGCCCCACCAGGCGGCGTTGGCCTCGGTCCGAGTTCCGGCGAGGACCTCGGCGACCGCGAGGGGGTCCGGGATCAGACAGGCCGCTTGGACTCGGGGGGAGAAAAACGAGAGCAGCAAGAAGGAAGCGGTGGGAAATGAAAAGGAGCGGTTCATCGGAGTCTCGACTTGTGCGGAAGGTGCCTGATGAAGGATTTCATGGGGGGGAAGAGCGAGGGCCAGCACCTACCCAACCCTGCCTAGAAGCCCAGCAGGATTGAGGTCAGAGAGCAGCAAACACGCGATCGCTTTCAGAGGATGCCGCCGCAGCGGGGAAAGACACGACCAAACAGCCTGCTTCAATCCCCACCCTACAGCTAAACCTCATCCCCGAGTAAGACTCTGAGTATGGGATGATGAGCAAGAGACTGGCGTCCTTCATTCCAATCTAGTAGAATTTGGTCAGCCAAGTCTTGAAGTCGCTTTGCACCCTCCTGAATTTCCTCCTCTGGTGCACTCTCGATCATCGGACTCACCAGCTTTTGGTTCTCCATCATCTTGTACCTTCTCTTATCTCTCGGAGGTTCAGCTCAAGCTTTAATCTGGTTACGATGGGGCTCACCACCCGACGGTAAAAACCCTCACGGGAACGTTTGAAGTATCGGGGAATACTCACGGTGACGCTGAGACAGTAGTAGCCGGAAGGATGGTTACGAATGGGGTAAACGAGCATAGACCCTTCCCCTAGGCTTCCGCTTGCTGGGCAGTAGCATCTCGTTTCCGCAGGTTTCTTTAACTCTTCTTCGATATCCTCAACAATCACAAGGTTATCACGTTCTTTGGCTCTTGAGAACCCACAATCTTCGCGTTGGAACGGGGCGTAATCCACAAGTCCAGTCGGATTGGGGCTTCGAATTACCAGGCTTTCCACGTAAACCTCACCCATCTTGACGAGCTCAACAAGGACTTCGGGGGACTCTCCAATGAGGCGAAGGAAAAACTGACGCAGATTCTGGACCAACAACTTAATCTGTCCGTCGGGTTGCGTAATTGTCTCAAAGGCGCAACCCTTTGCAGGTGGACTCCCTGCCGCCTTTGCCTGCACAACAGTGGTCGCAAATTCTTCAAAGCGGACTGACTTTGCCTGAACAACCTCTTCGATAACGGCCAAGAGGAGAGAAAGCTCCTTTTCAGATGGTGAGCTTTCCCCCCGCACAGCCTCACCTGCCTCATAGAGCCACGTAACCACTATGGGTATCAATGATGATCCAAGTAACGGAAGCGTGATTAGAAGGAAGTGCGAACGGAGAAGATCGTCGAGACGAGGTGTGTACTTGGCGAGTGCGACAACGACCATGCAGCCAGTCACAAAAAGGGGAATCCCAATTTGGCGAAAGTAAGGGTGCCGGCGAATAAATCCGTGCACCCCAAGTAGGGCTGAGTCTAGTGGTATCCTCATGCTGTCTCCTAGTATCGAGGCAGCGCTAGGGTTCCTGAAGGAAATTCCCATCGCCGGATAGAAACCATACTGACAGCAGTTTTCCCCGACATATGCTCAATCCACACGAGAGTAGAGAACCGCTCCCTTCCTAAGGGAAGCTGATGCAAATCACGCGCCCTCCGTAGCGGACATCCGCCCCGCGCGCCTGGAGCGCCGGGATCAGGGTGTTGACCGAAAGATCATCCAGCTCGTTGTCCCCACCCGCCAGGAAAACTCGATCCCCCGCGCCCAGACCGGCGTTGTCCACGAGCGGCGCGATGTTGGTGATTGCATTGCAGCCGAGGGCGAGGAACTGGATATTCACCAACTGCGTGAGGGGCGTGATGTTGGAGATGTTGTTCACGCTGAGATCGAGGTAGCGCAGCTCGATGAGCGCGGCCAAGGGGGCGAGGTTGGTGATCGTGTTCCCATGCACATCCAGGGCAATCAGATGCTCCATGCCCGAGACAAACGAAAGGTCGGCGAGCGCGCAATTGCTGACTTCGAGCTCGATCAGGTTGCTCAAGCCGGAGAGCGCCCCCGCACCGGTGATCTCGAACCCGCCCAGGTTCAAATTGGTCAGATTCTCCAAGGCTCCCAGCGGGGTGAGGTCCACGGTCATCTGCACCGTTCCATCCACCCGGAAGATCTGGAGAGTGGCGAGTTGGGTGAGCTGCGCGAGTGGAGCGAGATCGAGGGAGGAGTCGTTCGGCTGGGGGTCCTGGATCAGCAGGTTCTTAAGCGCGGGGAAATGCTGGAGGTCCTCCAGCGAATTGAGGTCAAGCCCCGCGGGGATCTGAAGGGACTCGATGCAGCCGAGCTCGCGCGCGTGGATTTCCCCGCTCACATTCCTGAGAAGCGCGCGGGCGACAGTCTCCAGCGCGGGGTCGACAAAGCTCACCGCCGGGTTGCTCCGGCCTTGGTTATACCACTCCTGGGAAAGAACGATCTGGTCCTTGGAATCGACTCGATTGTCGCCGGTGAGGTCCCCGGGATGGCCATTTCCCGAAAAGCCATGCCTTGAGAAGACCGTGACAAGGAGTAGTAGCGGCAGGATTCGGATTGCGATTGGGCGGATTCGCATGATCAGACCTCCTGAAAGGAAACAGTCCAGCGAAGGGCTTGAACCGGTTGGCCGAGGCAAGGTCAACTTGCCCCGGCCAACCCAGTCTCCAATCCCTTGAATTACTTCCAGCGCACCAGCTTGCCGCCGGCTTGGCTGCTCTTCACCGCCGCGGCGATGAAGGCCATCCCGACGCGTCCATCCTCCACGGTGGCGTATTTGGAGCCATCGGCCTTCCAGGCCTTGCCCGCATTGTACGCGCGAACATCAGACTCGAAGCAGCGATGCAGCCGCGCGAAGGCATCATGGAACGCCTCCACATGCCCGGAGGGAATGGTCGGCTCGGCCATCAGGTCCGCCGGCAGGTCCTTGAGGAACCCATCGTTGGGTTGGACCTCCTTGCGCCAATAGATCCGATCCGGCTGGCCCGGAAGACAAATGGTGACTTGCTCGCCATCCTCCTGTCGCCAGATCAGGGTTCCCTTTTCGCACACCACCTCGATCCCAAGGTCGTTCTTGCGCCCGATGTAGATCTGCGAGGCGCGGACAATCGCCTTGCCGCCGTTGCTGAGCTCGTTGTAGGTGGTGAAATGGTCATCGAGGGCGCGCCCCTTCAGAAAGGTCTCCAGGAACCCGCGCGTGGCGACCACATCCAGACCGGTCACATAGCGGAGCTGCATGAGGGCATGGGTGCCGATATCCCCGCCGCAGCAGCTGATCCCGGCTCGTTTGGGGTCCACTCGCCACTCGGCCTGCATGACTCCCATCTTCTCGGTCAGCACCGAAAGCCAGCCTTGGAGGTAATAGGAGTCCGCCCAACGGACCTTGCCCAAGAGACCGCTGGTGATGATGTGACGGGAGAAGCGGCTGGTCCAATGGCCGATGTAGGTGTGGGCCACACAGAAGGGGATCTTGCGCTTCTTGACCTCTTTCTCCAAAGCGACCGCCTCCTTCATGTTCAGCGAGAGCGGCTTCTCGCACAGGACCGGAATCCCCGCCTTGAGACATTTCATGGCCGGGTCAAAGTGCACATGGTTCGGGGTGCAGATCAGGACATAATCGAGTTTCTCCCCCTTGGGGAGGTTCTTCTGGTCGGCAATGAGCTTGTCATAGCTCTCGTAGCCCTTGATCGGATAGGGCCAGCTCTGGGCCTCCCGCATGGCGATCTGGGGATCGGGGTGCAGCGCGCCCGCGACCACGCGACGGGTGCCATCGAAGTGAATCGCGCGCTGGTGCGGCTGGACAATGAACGCCCCTCCGCCTCCACCGATGAGTCCAACATTCAAGGGTCTTGCCGACATGATCAAAAACCTCCGCTGAATCAGGATGGGGACGGGGAATGACATTCCCGGAAGGACCCACGAGACGCCCCGTGAACGAGGGGAAAGGATTGTATCGGGTCCAGGGTGTGTCAAGGGCGGGGCGATGTCGAGTTTGACTCGCTTCACCCGATTCCCGTAGAATGAGGCGGGAGGTGAGCGCGATGCCCTCGATCACAAGCATCAAAAAGAGAATTCGCCATTTGGAAGCGGAGTTGGCCTCGATCGCCACGGACCTTGAGGAGTTGGAGAAGAAGGAACGAAAGACCTTCGGGGACTTCCATGGCGCGATTCAGGGGTTCGCCGACTTGACAGAAGAAGAAATTGAGGAAGCGAAGTACAAGTTTCCAAAGTTCGAACCATCCCCATGATATGCGTCACCGACACTCATGCGCTGATTTGGCATCTTGGTGGAAGCTCCCGCTTGGGGACCCGGGCGAAGGCGGTCCTCGCCGAGGAACGAATCGTGGTGCCCTCAACTCGTCTGGCGGAGGCATCCTTTCTCCGCGAGCCACGCAGGGTTCAGATTGGCTTTGAGGAGATCGTCTCTTTTATACAGAGCACGCCCCAAGTCTCCGTCCATCCCTTGGACATCCCGGTCGCGGCCCAGCTTCCACCTCAGTTAAACATTCACGACGGGATCATCGTTGCCACCGCCTTGGTTCTCCGCGAGCGCGGGGAGGAAGTCGCGGTCATCACCAGGAATGGCGAGATCACTCGGAGTGGCCTTGTACCGGTGATTTGGTAGCATCAGCTCCGGAGGGTCACCGATGTTCGTGGGAAGAATCCTGCTTCCAGTCTGCCTCTTGATCACGGCCCTTCCCGCCGGACAAGCCCAACCGGCGGCGGACTCCCCCGCCAAACGACAGCTCGACTTTGCGCTGGGGCTTTTTCAGCGTGGGGAGTACGAGGGCGCCGCCGAGGAATTTGACCTGTATCTCTCAAGGCCGGAATGGACCGAGAAACGAGACCTTGCGGCGTTCTTCGCGGGGGAGTCCTTCCGACTCGCCGGGAAACCGGAGGAGTCCGCGAAAGCCTATCGCGCGCTGCTTGCCCGGGATGCCACCGGGGAGTATGTCCAGCGCGGGCGGTACCGTCTCGGAAAGATCCTCCTCGATCAAGGCGCGGCCGCCGAAGCGCTGACTCTCCTTGAACCACTCGCGGGCGAGGTGCTCCCGAAAGAGTTTCGGGAAGGGGTGCTCTATAGCCTCGGCGCGGCTTGCAGCGCGACCGGAGACTCCCGCAAGGCGATTGAGTGGTGGACCCGCTACCGCGAGGAGTTTCCCGCAAGCGAAAGCTCGCGCCGCGCGCTGCTCGGACTGGGGCTGGAGTCGATTCGTCTCCAGGATTGGGAGAAAGCCGCCGCTCATCTCGAGGAATGGCTCAAGGACCCCAAGGCATCCTCGGATTCCTCCTACCCCACGGTGCTCGCCAATCTCGCGGATGCCGAGGAGCGCTTGGGGAAAAAAACTTCCGCCGCCGAGCGACACCTGGCCCTGGCTGATTTCACCGCGGAGGCGACCGTGAAGGACCGCGCGCTCCTCGCGGCGGGCAGGCTCTTTTTCGAGCAGGAAGACTGGACCCGCTTCGACCGTTTGTCGGCGAGGATGCGCAAAGACCTCGCCGCGCCCCCCAGTCTTTTGGCTTGGTTCATCCTGGAGGGCAATCGGTTCCATCGCGCGCGTGAATGGAAGAAGGCGCTCGCGGCCTATTCCGAAGGTTTGCCGCTGGCCGAAGGTTCGGACCCGGTGATGGGCGATCCGATCCGAGTTCGGATCGGGTGGTGCGCGCGCGCTCTCAGGGATTGGGAGTTGGTTCGTACGCGCGTCGAAGAGGCGGGAATCCCCGGTGGCGCAAGTGATGAAAAAGCATTCCTCTTGGGCGAAGCCTACCGAGGATTGGGGAAGGATGCCGAGGCCGCCCGAGCCTATGCGAAGGTTCCCGAAGGCTCCCCGCTCAAGGAGCAGGCCCTCTTTGGAGAGTCCGAGTGCGCCTATCGCGCGGGCGAGTGGGAGCGCGCCTCGGCGCTGTTCGAGCGTCTGCTTGGAGGAGACCCGAAGGGAGCCGAACGAGTCGCGCTGCTACTTCGGGCTGGGGACAGCAAGCGTCAACTCTCAGAGTGGCTGGCGGGAGCGACCTGTTACGCCACGGCGACGGTGGAGACCGCCAGCCCGGAGGTGCGTGAACGGGCGCTCTATCTCGAAGGCTGGTGTCGGGTGCGGGGAGAGGATTACCCAGGGGCGACGAAGGCGCTCCGAACATTCACCGAGGATTTCCCCAAGTCCGCCCAACGCGCGGAGGCGTTGTATCTCCTGGGTCAAGCAGCGGGGAAGCTCGGAGAGCGAAGCGCACAGATTTCAGCCTATGAAAGTCTCGCCAAGGATTACGCAAAGACCGACTGGAACGCTGAAGGGCTGATCCAGCTCGCCGCGGCTTATTCCGCCGAGAGCAATCCCGAGGGGGTGCGTTCAAGCCTTCAGCGCTTTCAAGACCTTTTCCCTAAACGGAAATTGCACAGGGAATTCGCGCTGTGGCTGGCGGAGGCGCAGGTGCGGGGCGGGAGCCACGCGCTTGCGCTGAAGACCCTGGAGACCGTTCTTAAGGAAGACTTGCCCGAGGCGGAACGGGAAACCTGTCTCCATCTCCGAGCCTTCGCGCTGGAGCAGCTTGGAAAGGCCGAGGAGGCGCGCCGGGTGTACCGCGAGGCGCTTGAGAGATTCCCCAACGGGGCCAAGGCGCTGCACAACCATCTGGGGTTGGGACGAACCGCGTTCCGTCTGGGCGAGGTGGCGGAGGCTTCGAGCGAAGTGGTGGCGGGGCTGGAGCTGATCCGCAAAACCCTGGTCTCCGAGCCATCGGTGGAGGCGCAGTTCTACTTGCTGGAGGGGGATATCGAGTTTCGCGCGGGTCGATTTCCACTGGCCTATCGGGCGTATGCCCGAACCAGCATCCTGTACCATCATCCCGAGCACACCCCGCGCGCGCTGTTTCTGTCGGCGCTCTGTAAGGAACGGATGAACGAACCCGAGGCGGCGCTGGCGCTGCGCGCCGAGCTCAATCGAGACTACCCGGACTTCAACGAGGAGAGTGGACGAAACTTGCTCAAGGATTTGGAGACGATCCGGTGATCCGTCGTCCTCTGCCGCTCTTCGCGGCGTTCATCCTTTCGCTGTTGATTCACATGGTCCTTGCGGTGGTGATGGACCGAACACCCTGGGTCTCGGCCGGGATGCTGGAGGCGCGCGGTCGGGAGGCCCTGATGCGGGTCCGATTTGTTCCGGAAACCACCGCGCTGATGAATCGCGAGGAGTGGGGCGGGGATCCGGCGGTGCGCGAGGAGGCGCTCCGTCGAACCCTGCAGCAGGAGGTGGATCAGGCCCCCCTGGTCCCGGAGATCCCCCAGAAGGAATGGTTCGCCCCGGAGCCGTTGGCGGTGGAGGCTCCGGAAGAGGATCTGGTCGCGCGGGCGGATGCGGAGCTTTCGAGCCTGCCCGGCGACCTCCAGGCCGAAAGCCTTTCGGCGGAAATCATCAAGGTCCCGGAGCCGAAGGTGGAAGCCCCGCTTCCGGACACCCGCATGTGGGCCCCGGAACCCGCGAGGGCGCTGCCCGAGAGCTCGGGAGCCGCCGCCCCCGTACCGGCGCCCGCGCCGCGCGACTCGGTGGCCTCGCTGGCGCCTCCACCTTTGCCGCTGCCCCCGGCGCCGGAGGTTTTTGAAAGGCCGATCGCGCCACCGCCGCTCGCGCCCGAACTCGAGCTGCCCAAGGAGATCCTGGCCCCTCCACCCGAGCCGAAACAGGGGGACCCCACGGCTCCGGCGGACACCCGCGAGGAGTTCCGAGAGTGGGATGACCTCCTGGATGTCCAGGTGGCGACCTATCGCCCCGAGAAGGGAGCGGGCTTCTTCCGGGTGAGTGTGACCCCCAACGAGAATTCGGTTCGCCTGCTCACCATGGCCAAGGATGTGCTTTTCGCGCTGGATGCCTCCGGGAGCATGGAGGGACCCACTTTCGAGGGGATCAAGGCGGGGGTAGCGGATTCCCTCAAGGCGATCCTTCGCCCCGGAGATCGGTTCAACATCGTGGCCTTCCGCGCCGATGTGGTGGCGCTCAACGAGGGGCTTTGGCCGTTCACCGAGGAGACCGAGAAACAGGCGCGCAAATTCGTTCTCGACCTTGAGCCTTCGGGGAAGACCGACATTTACCGCTCGCTCTCGTCCATCGCGCGGGCGCTGCCGCCTGGGGATCGCCCCTTCCTGATCGTGCTGTGTTCGGACGGGCGCGCCACGGTCGGGTTGCAGGACAGCCGGGAAATCATCAACGCCATCTCAGTCGAGAACCGTCTCCGGGCGAGCATCCATGTCTTTGGGGCGGGCGTGGGGTTGAACCGTTATCTGCTGCGTCTGCTGGCCTACCGCAACAAGGGGCTTTCGGCTTTCGATGAAGGAGACCGTCCCACGGCCCGCGCGCTCGGGGATTTTCTGAAGCGGGTGTCGGAACCGATCCTAGTGGATATCCGGGTGGACCTATCCGGGATGGTGGAGGAGCAGACCTTTCCGCTGGCGCTGCCGGATCTCTTCCGGGGCGGGAGTCTGGAGTTTTCGGGGCGCTATGACCTTGAGAAGGAGATCGCGATTCGCCTCACCGGGAATGTGCGCGGGAATCTCAAGGAGTTGGTTTATCGCGGGCCGCTTCCGGAGCCGAAGGAGTCGAACGCGGACATCGCCCAGGCATGGGCCTCGGCCAAGGCCTTCAATCTGGTTTCGGACATGCTGCAACTCGGGGAGAGCGAGGAGCGCCGGCGCGAGATTCGGGAGCTGGCCAAGCGCTATCGGCTGGATATCCCGGCGAATTGAGGCAACGGGCCGGACCGAATGGGTGGCTCCAGATCGGCGAGACGCTCCTTCTATGTGGATTGCGCGCGCATGAATTCGAGGACTCCGGTCAGGTCCCTCACCGCGCCGCCCGCTCCGACCTCGGTGACCGAGAGCGCTCCACAGGCGTTCCCGAAGCGCACGCACGGCTCGATATCCCAGCCTTCGGAAAGCCCAAAGAGAAGTCCGGCCACAAAGCTGTCTCCCGCTCCGGTGGCATCCCGGCAGGGGACCGAGAAGCCGGGCGCGTGCCCCTCCCGGTCCTTGGTTCGATAAAAGGCCCCCTTGGCTCCGAGCTTGATGACCACGTTGCGGACCCCCTTGGAGAGGAAGAACTCCGCCATCCCCCTTGGATCCTCGCGCCCGGAGATCGCGCGCGCCTCGCCCTCCGAGGGGAGAAAGTAATCGAGGTGCTCAAGGTACGGCGCGACATTCTCATACCAGCGTCCGGATGTGTCGAAATCCGTGTCGATGGTCAGGATGCGCCCCATTTCGCGCCCCTGGATAAGCAGCGCTCGGAGGTCGAAGGAGTCCAGCTTGGAAACACCGGGGATATGCCAAAGGTCCCAGCCCGCGAGGTCCTCAAGGTTGAGGTCGGAGAGGGAAAAGCTCTCCATGCTTCCCTTGGCGTACAGGATGGTGCGCTCGCCATCCTCGCTCACCACAATGATCGAGGTGGTGGTGGGGGTGTCGCCACGAACCTTGACCCCGGCGGCCTTGATCCCGGTCCAAGCAATCTCATCCAGGAGGAAGCGCCCCTGGGGGTCATCCCCCACCAAGCCGAATAGGCCGACATCGGCGCCCAGTCGATCCAGCACAACCGCGCAGTTGAGCGCGCATCCGCCGGTCTTGAGGTTCACCGAATCGATCACGCAAACATCTCCCCGGTCGGGGAGGTGAGTGACCCCTTTCACAATCACATCCGCGACCAGCTGGCCGACACAGGCAATCCGCATGAACCCCTCCGATGTTCGGGAGCGCGAACCGGAATCATGGCATGGGCCTCTCGCCCACGCGAAATGATTACATGCCATTCGAGGATTGCAACAAGAACCGATATCCGACAGGATTCATGGGGACAGTCGGATGTTGGAGGGACCCCATGAGACTTGCCGCATCCTCGGCGCTGATTCTGGCCTTGTCCATCGCGGGAGCGCGGGCCGCGGATTACACCGTGGGGGTCTACTACTACCCCTGGTACTCCAACGATTTTCATGGGGGGAACTATCTCCGCGAGCGCCTCGTTCCGCCGCAGCTTCCCGCGCTCGGGGAGTACAACGACAGGGACTCCGAAGTGATCCGTCAGCACGCCGAATGGGCGCGCTTCGCGGGGATCGACCTATGGGTCGCGAGTTGGTGGGGCCCCGGCTCGCGCGAGGACAATACCCTTAAGGATCACACCTTCCAGAGCCCCGACCTGGGGAGCCTCAAGATCGCGCTGTTCTATGAAACCGCGGGACGCACCAGCGAGTTCACGAACTACACCCGGACCACGGCGGACATCGAGCACATCGCGGACACTTATTTCAATCATCCCAATTACTACCGGATCGGGGGGCGCCCGGTGTTGTTTGTCTACCTGACCCGCGTGCTGTCGAGCCTGGGAACACTCGATGAGGTGGTCGCGGACATGCGCGCCGCCGCGCTTTCCAAGGGACATGACCTCTTCATCATCGGGGATGAGGTGTTCGGGTTTCCGCCCGGCGATCCGGGCAACATCGGCCTCTTGGACGCGATTACCGAATACGATGTGTATGGGAGCATGGGTCGAACCGGTTACGCCACCCAACAAGGGGTGAATGATTACAAGGCCCGTCAACTCGGGTGGAAAGCGCTGGCCGACGCGTTGGGAGTCGGTTATGCCCCTTCGGTGACCCCCGGTTTCAACGACAAGGGGGTTCGGGAGGGCCACGCGCCGGTTTCGCGCAAGCTTTCCGCGGCCTCGGAGTTCGGCGCGCTGTTCCGCGCGCTGTTGCGGGACGCAAAGGACCGAACCGACCCGGACATCGGGAACCTGATTCTGGTCACTTCCTGGAACGAGTGGCATGAGGACACTCAGATCGAGCCGGTCGCGCCCGCGCCGCCCACCAGCGCGGACGACAGCCCGCTGGGGAATGAATACACCGAGGGGTTGGAGTACGAGGGCTATGGGATGAGGTATCTGGAGATTCTGAGGGAGGAGGCCGGGATCAATGAAAGCGGCGTGGAGGCGTGGGGGCTGTATTAGCGGCGTGTTGGTGTAGGAGTGGACGCGCAGGAGTGGCAAGAGGTTGGTCTGCACCGAAAGGCGGGGTGATTGGCCCCTACCGCAACCTTCCGAGCGACTCGCGGAAGGGCGGGTAGCAGACCCCCTTCTCGCAAATGATCGCGGTGATGTATTCCGCCGGGGTGACATCGAAGGCCGGGTTGTAAACCGCGACCCCCTCCGGAGCGGAGGGATGCCCCTGCCAGCCGGTCACCTCGGCGGGGGCGCGCTCCTCAATCGGAATCTGCGCCCCGCTCTCCAGGCTGAAATCGATGGTCGAGATCGGCGCGGCGACATACAGAGGCGCGCCATGCGCCTTGGCCAGGACCGCGAGCGAGTAACTCCCGATCTTGTTGGCGGTGTCGCCGTTGGCGGCGATCCGGTCCGCTCCGAAGATCACCGCATCCACCCCTTGGGTCCGCATCACATGCCCGGCCATGTTGTCGCAGATCAGGGTCGCCTCCACCCCGGCGCGCAGGAGCTCATAGGCGGTGAGACGGCTCCCCTGCAGAAGTGGGCGGGTTTCATCCACATACACACGGACCCGCTTGCCGGATTCGGCGGCCTTGAGGATCACCCCCAGCGCGGTGCCGTAATAGTTCCCACAAGCCAGCCCCCCCGCGTTGCAGTGGGTGATCACGCGCGCCTCTTCCGCGAGGAGTTTCGCGCCATGCGCGGAAAGCTGCTCGCAAACCGCGTTGTTCTCCGCCTCGATGGCGCGCGCCTGCGCGAGCAGAGCCTCTCGTTGAACCGACACCGGCTTTCCACGCGAGCCTTCCAGGGCGGCGCGCATGCGGTCGAGCGCCCAGAACAGATTGACCGCGGTGGGACGAGAGGTGGCGAGGTAATCGCAGCCTTTGCGGACCTCCTCGGCGAAGGTTTCCGGGTCCTCGGCCCGGGAGAGTTCCCCGGCGAGGACCACCCCGTAGGCGGCGGCCACCCCGATGGCGGGCGCGCCCCGCACTCGCAGCGACTTGATCGCCTCCCAAAGGCTCTCCAGGGTGTCGCAAAGGATTTCCTTCTCCTCGCGCGGGAGCAGGGTCTGATCCAGCAGACCCACCGCGTTCCCCTGCCAGGAGATGATGCGGCTCTCGGCTGTTCCCCGCGCCACCGCCTCAGACCTCGCGGTAGCTCTTGTGGGCGTTGAGGAAGCGAAGCGCCTGGTCGGTGAGCGAGTTGCAGCTCATCTCGCGGATCGCGGCGATTCGCACCGCGGTCTCGCCATCATCGTTCCCGAAACTGTCGACCATCAGGATCCGCACGGACTCCGAGTCCACCGAATGGACAAAGCCGGTGATAATCTGCTCCTCATCCTCGGTGTCGAGCGAGACCACAAGGCGGTTCTCGCGGGCCTGGCGCAGGGTGGTGAGGAGGATGCTCTCGTTGTAGGGAACGGGCGGCAGCTCCTTGGGGAGAGCCCATTCCCGAAGATGCGCGCGGAGGAACTCCACCTTACGCTCATAGGCGCCATCGACCTCCACCCTCAAGATGTCGTCGATCAGGACCACATCATACCCGGAGTCCTCGCCGTGACGGGACACCGACCGCAGGCGGACCTCCTGACCGTTCAGGACATCCACATACCCCACCGCGCAACTCTGATAGGGGTCCGGGCTGTTGGTGTAGATGGCCACCAATCGCCCGGTGTCTTGCGCTTGGGCCAGGAGATCCTGGAATAAGCTGGTTTCCATTGACGCCTCCCTCAGTCCTTCCTGGGGTCGAAGGCATCCCGCAAGCCATCCCCGAGGAAGTTGAACGCGAACACGGTAACGAAAATGGCGACCCCGGACGAGAGTATCCACCGAAAGTCATCCAAGACCTGCACATCCTGGGCTTCCTTGAGCATCAATCCCCAGGAAGCCTGCGGCTCCTCGATCCCGACCCCGAGGAAGGAAAGCGAGACCTCGCCCAGGATATATCCCGGCACCATGATCGTTCCGGCCACAATCAGATAGGTGAAGGTTCCGGGGAGAACATGGCGTAGCAGAACACGCATGCTGGAGGCGCCCAAGGCCCGCGCGGCCAGGACATGCTCGCGCTCCCTTAGGGACAACACCATCCCGCGGATCACCCGGCACTGCCCCGCCCAAAAGATGAATCCCAGAATCACCACGATCAGGATGTAGACCTGCACCGAGTTGAGGTGCTTGGGGAAGACTGCGCGCAAAGCAAGGATCAGGTAGAGGCCGGGGATCGACAGGATGAGTTCCACCCAGCGCATCAGCAGGGTGTCCGGCCAGCCGCCGAAATACCCGGCCAGCCCCCCCATGAAGGTTCCCAAGGTGAGGGTCACGGCGATGCCCAAGAGGCCCACGGAAAGGGACACCTGCGCCCCCGCAAGCAGACGCGACCAGACATCCCTGCCGAGGGCATCGCAACCGAGGGGGTGCAGTTCGCCCGGGCCTTCAATCACCAGGAAATGGCGGGTTGTGGGAAACAGGGTCCAGAGCTTGTAGGGATACCCCTCGGCGAAGAAGCGGACCTCGTATTTCCGGTCAAATTGCGGCTCATAGCGGAGCTCATCAAGGTCTGCACATTCCATTTTGTAGACAAAAGGGGGCCAGTGGAAATTCCCCTCTCGGTCGAACACATGCATCCAATTCGGCGGATGGTATGAAGAATCGAGATTCGAACGAGTCGGCTCGGAGAGGGAAAAGAAACTCCCGAAAAGGGCCAGAAGATAGAGGACCGCGAGGATCAATAGACCCGCCATGGCCGTGGGGTTGCGGAACAGGCGCCGGACGCTCAGTTGGAAGGGGGAAAGGCTCTTCGCGCCGGGATGCTGGGGAATGGTCATGCCTGGATCCGGTAACAGTCTTGCGCGTGAGATGTCGCTCCGGACTTGATTGTACAGGCAAGCGGCGCTGGGGGTGTAGCCCTGGGGCCGCCCAGGCGGAGCGGGGTTCGCCTTGTTGAGTTCCCCCCCGATTTATTCCAGAATCGTTCGCGGCATGGTCCGAAACCGCGGCCCCTGCCCAAGTTCCTGAGTCAATCCTTTTCCTTGGGAGTGGAGCGATGAAACGAATGCTTGGATTTGCGTGGCTGCTGGCGGCCCTGGCGGCCCTACCGGCGGCGGCGGAGGTGAGGGTCACGCCGCTCTTTGGCGACAACATGGTGGTTCAGCGTGAGGAGCCCATCGCGGTCTGGGGAACCGCCGCCGCGGGCGAAACGGTGACTGTCAAACTGGGGACCAGCCAGGCCGGAGTGACAGCCGACGAGCAGGGGAAATGGTCGCTCTCTCTGCCCGAACTCAAGGCCGGCGGACCCCATGAACTGACCATCCAGGGCAAGGGCAACTCGCTCACCTTTAAGAATGTCTTTGTCGGCGAAGTCTGGATCTGTTCCGGGCAGTCCAACATGGAATGGTCGGTGAAGATGTCCAATGACGCCGACAAGGAGATCGCGGAGGCCAACTATCCGAACATCCGACTCTTCACGGTCAAGAAGACGGTCGCCGGAAAGCCGCAATCCGGTCTTGAAGGCTCCTGGAGCGAGTGCTCCCCGGAATCGATTCCGACTTTTTCGGCGGTCGGCTATTTCTTCGGGCGCGAGCTGCACAAGGAGCTCGGTGTTCCGATCGGCCTGATCAACAGCAGTTGGGGCGGCACACCGGCGGAAGCCTGGACCGAGCGCCCGTTTCTCGAAAAGGACCCTATGCTCATCCCCATCGTTGAGAAGTGGGACAAGAATGTGTTGGGGTTGATCGAGCAGCTCAACAATTATGGCCAGCAACTCCTCACTTGGAGGGCGACCTCGAACTTTGCCGAGGCCGCGGGCAACCCGGTTCCCGAGCCTCCCAAGTTTCCGGATGACCCCCGTCGCAGCCCGCACCGCGCCTCGGGCCTTTTCAACGGCATGATCGCCCCGCTGGTTCCCTACTCTGTCCGGGGAGCGATCTGGTATCAGGGGGAATCCAACGCCGGACGCGCCTATCAGTATCGGACCCTGTTCCCGGCCATGATCCAGAGTTGGCGGGCCGCCTTCAAGCAGGAGGATCTCTCTTTCCACTTCGTGCAGCTCGCCAACTTCACCGAGGTCTTGCCCGAGCCGGCGGAGAGCGACTGGGCGGAACTGCGCGAGGCCCAAACCATGACCCTCGCGCTGCCACACACCGGAATGGCGGTGATCATCGATATCGGCGAGGCCAAGGACATACACCCCCGCAACAAACAGGATGTGGGCAAGCGCCTGGCCCTCAACGCCCTGGCCAAGGACTACGCCAAGAAGGTTCCCTATTCCGGACCGATGTTCGAGAAGCTGGAGGTGAAGGAGGATCGGGCGGTCGTGACCTTCAAGCACGCGGATGGAGGTCTCCAGACCAAGGGCGAGGGCGGACTCAAGGGCTTCGCCATCGCCGGGGAAGACAAGCAGTTTGTCTGGGCGGATGCTAAGATCGAGGGGAACACGGTGGTGGTGAGCTCCGAAAAGGTCACGAAACCGGTGGCGGTCCGCTATGCCTGGGCCAACAACCCGGTCTGTAACCTCTACAATGGAGCCGGACTCCCCGCCTCTCCGTTCCGAACCGATGACTGGCCCGGAAAGACTTACGAAGCCCGCTGACGCGAACGATCGCGTGGACTCCCTCTCCCGGGAACGGGAGGGGGAGTCCCATTCTCCGCCCCCTTTTTCCCAAAGCTACCGTCTCGATCTCCAGTACCATGGCGCCTGTTTTCACGGTTGGCAGAAGCAACCCAACGGATTGTCGGTGGAGGAGGCGCTGCGTGTCGCCTATGAGCGGTTCCTTGGAAGTCCGGTGTTCGTGGATGGTTCAGGTCGGACCGACGCGGGGGTTCACGCCCGCCATCAGGTGGCCCTCCTGAAGACCCCTTTCCGACTCCCGGCGGAGGCAGTCCTCAAGGGTGTGCTCCCCTATCTCCATCCCGATATTTCCATCTTCAGGACCCAGGAGGTCTCGGCGACCTGGCAGCCGCGCCCGGTGGAAGCCAGACAGTATCGATACTTCCTCTGGAAAGGCTCGCCGCCACCGCTGTTTTATCGCCCTTTTTCGGCATGGACCCCCTATCCGCTGGATATCCAGCGGATGGCGGAGGCCGCCGCTTTGATTCCGGGAGAGCGGGATTTTTCCTCTTTTCGAGGGGCGGGCTGCACCGCGCGGCATCCGATCCGACGAGTTGATCGGGTGGTGGTGTTGAACCGAGGCGGCCACTGGGAGTTCCGGGTCACCGGAAACGCCTTTCTGCGCCAGATGGTTCGGATTCTGGTCGGCACTCTGGTCCAGGTAGGAACCGGAAAGATCGAGCCCGTGGGCATCCTGGAAATCCTCGCGGCCAGAGATCGCCGCCTCGCGGGCCCCACCATGCCGCCCGAGGGCTTGTTCCTGTGGAAGATCACCTTCCCCGGCGAAACCGAGTTTCCGATTCCACCGACCTGTTGGGAAGTTCCCATCGGCTGACCCGGATGACTCCGGATGTTCCGCCTCGCAGCGGCGGCAGCCGGTTTTCTTGACGCTCCCCGGCGGCCTTCCTATATTCGGGGTGAGCACGGACGTGACCCCATGGCGGCCAAACCCCGTGCTCACTCACTCCATGAGCGGCTCCACTCTCCGACTCCTTTCCCTGTTGGTTGTGTTGGCCGGACCGCTCGCCGCGCAGTCCCCCACCCCCGATCCGCGCGCGGACTTGGATGGTAACGGCATTGTGGACTTCTGGGATATCTATGTCTTACAGCGTTTTTGGAAGGGAGTTGTCCTTACTCCCACGCCCTCACCCACGGGTCCCACCCCGACTCGAACGGAAACCGCCACACCGACCCCTTCCCCCACCGTGACCGAGACTCCAACCATCACGGAGACCCCAACGGAGACCCCCACACAGGCGTTCAATGGGCGAGTGTTTGGCGTGGTCTCGGTCCAAGGGACCGGCGCGACAGTCCCCTTTTACCAGCTCTTCCTGGACCTGCCGCCGGAGTTTGTGGACCGCAACACCGCCACGGACGACACCGGATTCTATGAAATCCTGGGCCTTCCGGTGGGAGTGGCCGCCACGCTCCGGAACAACACCTCCGCCGGGTACGCGGACTTCGCCATCCAGCTCGCGATTGGCCTGAACACCGAGCAGAATATCGCGCTCCTTCCGTTCACTCCCACTCCCTCGGCGACCGACACCGCGACGCCGACTGGGACGCCCACGCCCTCCTCGACCCGCACAGTGACCGGAACGCCCACCGATACGGGCACCCCCACCATCACCGCCACGCGCACCGACACCGGCACCCCCACCGAGTCGAGGACCCCCACCGGAACCCGCACCCCCACGGACACTCGCACGCCGACATTCACGCGAACCCCCACGCCTCCGCCGATCACGCGCACGCCGACCCCCACCAACCAGGTCCTGACCGGCACCAATTGGAGCGGGCAAGCCTTTATCGAGGGGGTCCGGACACTGACCATGGTCAATGATCCCAGCGAACCGGGGTTCCCCGCCAACGCGGTTCGGGTGACCTACAAGACCACCCGGCGCTTTGTCGCGGTTCCGATCATCGCGGGGTCCAGCTTCAGGTTCACCACCAATTTTGTTAACGAGGAGGGCGCTGGGGACGCCAGCATCCGTCTCACCGGCGCCTTCACCGGACCGACCACCCTCGAGGGAACCATCGAGTACCGGGATGGAGTCGGCGACCCCCTGCTCACGGGGAACTTCATCCTCAACAAGAATTAGACCGGATTGGCGCGCTCTCCCTGCGCTAATCTGAACATAATCCCGGCTCCTTCAGTTCGATCAAGCTCACCTGTCGCGCTTCAAGTTTTTCTCGACCGGTTTGTTTCAACTTGTGCGGCGTCCCTCGCCAACTCATTCAAATCATAACACTTAAAGATTTCACCGAGTGGTTTGATCCGACTTGGCAAGGATCATGTTCATTTGCCGGGTCGCGCCGAAAGGTTGAAATCGAACCATCAACGAAAGGTGAACGGATGTCATGGTCAAGGTCGAGGCAATTGTGAAGCCCCAGAAGTGGGAGGCGGTTCAGAAAGCGCTTCAGGATCTCGGTGTGGAGGGAATGACGGTCTCCGAGGTGCGCGGTCACGGACGTCAAAAGGGACACACCGAAATGTACCGCGGAGTGGAGTACCGAGTGGATCTGGTCCCCAAGATCAAGGTCGAAACGGTTGTTAAGGACGACAAGGTCGAGGCGGTGCTGCAGGCCATCTCAAAGGCCGCGGCCACCGGACAGGTGGGTGATGGAAAGATCTTTGTCATTCCGGTTCAGGATGCGATGCGCATCCGCACGGGCGAACGAGGCGAGGCCGGTCTCTAACGGCCGCCGGTCATATCTCGAACAGGAGGATTCCCGAAATGGGTTCGTTGTTTCGTAAGATGAACGCAAGCGCGCTCTTAGTTGGCGCGATATTCCTTGCCGCCTGCGCCTGCGCGCAGGAAGCCGCCGAGGCTCCGGTTGATCCGATGGCGGAGATGAAGGACATGATGAGCAGTCACAAGGTGATGCTCGACACCTTGTGGGTGATGATCACCGGCATGCTGGTGTTCTGGATGAACGCTGGGTTTGGCTTGGTCGAATCCGGATTCTGCCGGTCGAAGAACACGGTCAACATCCTGAGCAAGAATTTCATTGTGTTCGCGGTGTCGGTGCTGGCGTTCTGGGTGGTCGGGTTTGGGATCATGTTCGCGGACGGCAATTCGCTTCTTGGGACGCAAGGCTTCTTCCTGTCCGGGGCCGATAACAGCCCCGCCACGGGGGATGACTATCAAGGTGTGTTCGCTTCGCTGAACTGGACCGGGGTTCCGCTGCTCGCCAAGTTCTTCTTCCAGTTGGTGTTCGCCGGAACCGCCGCGACCATTGTCTCCGGCGCGGTGGCGGAGCGAATCATTTATCAAACCTTCATTGTGTTCTCCTTCATCCTTGTCGCCTTCCTGTACCCGATCACGGGTCACTGGATCTGGGGCGGCGGGTGGCTGGCGGGCAGAGGGTTCCTGGATTTCGCGGGATCGACCGTGGTGCACTCCGTGGGAGGCTGGGCGGCGCTCGCGGGAGTGATCATCCTCGGACCGAGGGCGGGCAAGTACAAGGCGGATGGCGGAATCCAACCGATCCCCGGTCACAACATGACCTCCGCCTTTCTGGGTTGCATGATCCTGTGGCTGGGTTGGTATGGGTTCAACCCGGGCAGCACGATGGCGGCGGACCCGGCGGCGATCACGCTGGTGGCGGGCACCACGACCATCGCGGCGGCCACGGGACTCATCTCCGGAACACTCACCATCTGGCTTTATTCCGGCAAGCCCGATCTGGGGATGGCGGTCAACGGATGCCTGGCGGGCTTGGTGGCGATCACCGCCCCCTGCGCCTTTGTCGGCCTCGGCTCCGCCGCGATCATCGGAATTGTGGCCGGAATCCTGGTCGTCTTCGGGGTCCTTTTCTTCGACAAGATCAAGTGCGATGACCCGGTCGGGGCCTTGTCGGTCCACCTCCTCAATGGAATCTGGGGAACCCTTGCGCTGGGCTTGTTTGGAACCAAGGAATCCCTCGCGGATGCCGGGCTGGGGGCTGGGGGTCACGGGCTGCTCCTAGGGGGCGGCGCTTCTCAACTGATCGCCCAGATCATCGGAATCGCCGCTGTCGGGGTCTTTACCTTCGTGATCTCCCTGATTGTCTGGGTGATCATCAAGGGACTCATGGGGCTGCGAGTGACTCCGGAGGAAGAAATGCTCGGACTCGATATCACCGAGATGGGCATGGAGGCCTATCCGGGCGACTCGGTCCGCGGCGGTCTCCTGCATGACTGAACCCGGCGAACGGAAACCTCACTGCTGAGCCATCCGCATATCGGACAGGGCGGCGTCCCTCTTGAGACCAGGGACGCCGCCCGGCAGTTTTTCTGCGCTAATCTGAACAGACTCCCACCCCCTCAGTGCGAACAAGCTCAGCTGTCCCCCCACCGGACAGCCCATCTCGGCCCTCGCGCCCCGAGTCGGGGCTCCCATTAACCGATTCATTCGCAAGAGCTTAGGAAGGCTCAACCCAGGTTTGCTTCCACTTGGCAAGGAACCTGTAACGGGGGGTCGGTGTCCGCTTGGTGACCCGGCTGTCCGGAACAGAAGCCCTCTCCGTGGCGGATGGAAGCAGTCCGAATTGAGATTGATAGGAGGATTCTGCGCATGAGAAGCCGAACAGCTGCCCGAATGCTGACCGTCCTTTGCCTTTTCATGGGACTGGGTCTTGTGGGGGTGCACGCACAGGAGGCGGGGAGCGGCGCCGCCAGTCCGGAGCCGCCAGGGCCCACGGTCAACGCGGCCGACACCTGCTGGGTGCTGGCCTCCACCGCGTTGGTGCTGTTCATGACCCCGGGTTTGGCGCTCTTCTACGGTGGTTTGGTCCGCGCCAAGAATGTCCTTTCGACCATGATGCATAGTTTCGCCGCCATGATGGTCGTGTCTCTGGTCTGGGTTCTGTGGGGTTATAGCTTGGCTTTCGGCGAAGATCTCTTCGGCGGTGTGGTGGGAGGGTTCGACCACCTCTTCCTCAAAGATGTTTCCTGGGACACCCCACGGAGCGATCTGGGGGTCACGATTCCTCACCTGCTGTTCTGCATGTATCAGGCGATGTTCGCGATCATCACGCCCGCGCTGATTTCCGGGGCTTTCGCGGAGAGAATGAAATTCAGCAGCTTCGCGGTGTTCCTTGTGCTCTGGTCCACCCTGGTCTACAGCCCCATCGCGCACTGGGTCTGGCACCCCTCGGGCTGGCTTGCCGGGTTGGGTGTCCAGGACTTCGCGGGCGGCACGGTTGTGCACATCAGCTCGGGGATCGCCGCGCTCGCCGCTGCCTTGGTCCTCGGCAAGCGCAAGGGCTACCCGCACACCCCGATGATTCCCCACAGCATGCCCTGGTGCGCGCTGGGGGCGGGAATCCTCTGGTTCGGGTGGTTTGGCTTCAACGGCGGTTCGGCCTTGGCCTCCAACGGCCTTGCGGTGGTGGCGTTCTCCAACACCCACATCGCCGCCGCGGCCGCCGCGCTGGCTTGGTTCTCGGCGGAGTGGATCCTTCGCGGGAAAGGCACCATGCTGGGGCTGGCCACCGGCGCGGTCGCCGGGTTGGTCGGAATCACACCGGCCGCCGGCTTTGTCACCCCGATCTCGGCGATCTTCGTGGGAGGGATCACCAGCTTGGTCTGCTACTTCTTTGTCTCCAAGAAGGAGTCCTTCGGATATGACGACTCCCTGGACGCCTTCGGTGTCCACGGAGTGGGAGGAACCACCGGGGCGATTCTGACTGGGGTTTTCGCCTACCAACCCCTGGGACTCGCCCTGTTCCTCAACGGCGAGATCAGCAAGGGAACGCTGATCATGCGCCAGGTGCTCGGCGCGGGGGTAACCATCCTCTACGCCTTTGTGGCCAGCCTGATTCTGCTCAAGGTGGTGGATGCGCTCATGGGGCTGCGGGTCTCCCCCGACGCGGAGGACTCCGGACTGGATGTGGACCAACACGGAGAAGGGGGTTACACGTTCTGAACCCCCTTGAGCTTCCCACCCGCGTCTCGCGGGTCGAACCGAACACTCGAAAGGAACCAACTCCATGAAACTGATCGCCGCCGTGATCCGACCGAACAAGATCGAGGAGCTGAAGGCCGCGCTTTCCGACATTGGAATTCAGGGATTGACTGTCACCGAGGTGCGCGGCCACGGCCGTCAAAAGGGACACAAGGAGATCTTCCGCGGCAAGGAGTACGCGGTGGATCTGTTGCCCAAGGTCCGCATCGAGCTCGCTCTGCCGGATTCCAAGGTGGATTCCGTGGTCAGCGCGATCGAGAAGGCCAGCCGAACCGGAGAAGTGGGGGACGGCAAGATCTTCATCATGAACCTGGAGGATTGCATCCGCATTCGGACCGGTGAACGCGGCGATGAGGCGCTCTGATCAGTTCATGCGCTGTAAATAGTCCACGAAGAGCTCCGCGGTGTCCTCGTCCTGACCGGTCACCAAACGGTGATCGAGGATGAATTGACGCCACTCCTCATCGCTCTTGGACTTGGGTTTTGGGAGCTTGTGGCAGGCCCCGCAGTGGTTGCGATACTCCCAGGCGTCAATCCCGGGTCCGCTGTCCCTGGCCGCCCACCGGGCGCAGCCGAGCAGGCACGCGAGGGCGACCAGGAGAATGCCCGCAAGGGGGAGAAACTCGCGAAAAAGGACCTGGAACGGAGTTTTCACGGGGATACCTTGCGGCGCGGAGGCTCCGAGCGGCTCCTCAAATATCGGCAGCGCCGGTCTTGATTCTAAGTCCTTCCCTCCGGGGCCGCGCGGGGGGGCTGCTGGATTTCGCCAGGATTACGGCGATAATGGTTCAGGCGCATGACCCCTCCCACCCTCTTGATGGGTTTCCTGATCGCCACCGGCTTGGTGGTCGTGGCGGGCGTGCAGTTGGTCCGCGCGGGAGAGGAGTTGGGGGACCGTCTCCCGATCGGGCGCACCTGGGTGGGGTTGGTGGTCCTGTCCTCGATCACTTCCCTGCCGGAGCTGGTCTCTTCGATCTCCGCCTCGGCTTGGATCGGAAAACCCGATTTGGCCGTCGCCAACACCTTCGGAAGCAACTCTTTCAACATCTTCACGCTGGTGATCCTTGATCTGGTCTATCGAGGCGATCCGCTGGCCACGGTGTACGGGGTCCGGCATGCCCTTGCGGGGGCGCTTGGGGGGGTGTTGACCTGCGTGGCCTGCGTCGCCCTGTTGGCCAGTCGCACGGGAGTATTCGCGGAGCTTCCGCTCACTTCGCTCGAATGGAGCGTCGTCATCACGGGCGCCTATTTCGCGGCGATGGCCTTGCTCTATCGCTTCGAGTCCAAACAGCCGCGCGAGAACGCGGGCCCCGGGGAGGGCGAGGGCGTGGTGGAGGCGACCCTTGTCGGCGAACAGGTGTGGGCGCCCCTGCTAAGACGGTTGGGAGCCGCGGCTGCTGGGGTGCTGGTCGCCGGAGTGGTCCTGGCTTATCTGGCGGATCAATTGGCGGTGTATCCGTTCTCATTCGGGACACTCGGGGAGACTTTTGTCGGCTCGTTGGGGCTCGCGGTTTCCACATCCCTGCCGGAGATGGTGGTCGGGATCGCCGCGGTTCGCGGCGGAAGTTTCGGCATGGCGGTGGGGAATGTGTTTGGGAGCAACCTGTTCAACATTTGGGTCCTCCCGATCTGCCACATGTTTTCCGCTCCCTTTCTCGAGACCCCCTTTTACACCGACCTGCAGCTCTCCAACCTTCTTCCCGCGCTGCTTTCGATGATCCTTGGGGGGATCGCGGTGGCGGGCCTGGTGACACGCAGCCGGAGGCTTTTTTTCGGACTGGGATGGGACACGTTAGCCATCACCATCCTCTATGGACTGGGGTGCTATCTCATCTTTCTGAGTGGGAGGTAGACCAACGCCATGAACAATCCATTCCTGAGTTTGCTTGAGGAGGGGATCGAGGACCGAAACACCCACCTGTGCGTGGGATTGGATCCGGAAGTGGAGAGTCTCCCGGAAGGGATCCCACGCGATCCGGAGGGGGTCTTTCGGTTCCTTTCGGAAATCATCGAGTCCACCTGGGATTTGACCTGCGCCTACAAGCCCAACCTGGCCTTCTTCGGGTCTCTCGGGGCCGAGGGCTTGAATGTGCTGGGGCGCCTGATTGAGAAATGCCGCGGAAAGCGAGCGCTCATTCTTGACGCCAAGTTCGGGGATATCGGCAACACCGCGCGCCACTATGCCCGGATGGCCTTCGACACACTCGGGGCGGATGCGGTGACGGTCAACCCGTATTTGGGGATTGACTCGCTCGGTCCGTTCCTGTCCCGGGAGGACCGTTTCACCTTTGTCCTCGGGATCACTTCCAACCCGGGATCGTCGGACATCCAGAAGCTGCGTCTTCACGGCGGGGCGCGGGTTTTCGAGAATTTCGCCATCCGTCTGGAGAAGACCTTTCCCGGCGCTTGCTGGGGTTGGGTGGCCGGAGCCACTCAGATCGAGGAAATGCGAGTCTTGCGCGCGGCCTCCGCGGAGCGGTGGCTGCTCATCCCCGGGGTCGGGACACAGGGCGGGGAGCTCGCCGGCGCGCTCCGTCTTTCGCGTGACCCAAGCGGGGTTTCCAAGGCGGTGATCAACGCCTCGCGTTCGATCCTCTATGCCTCAAAGGGCGCGGACTACGCCGAATCGGCGCATCGAGAGGCGTTGCGGATGGTGGAGGAAACGCGCGCGGCTTTGGCGGGGGCTACAGACCAGCCGGACTGAAGGCCTCGCGCGGCTCGGTCAGATAGGGGTGTTTGGGTGTGTCCTTGAGATGCTCCACCAGGGCCTCGCTGAAGAAATGGAAGCGCGGGTCGCCCGGTTGCACATCGCGTCCATAGAAGCAGTTCCGGCACAGCGGTGGGGCTTGGTCGCCCGGTAGATTCACTCGTCTCCGGAACGCCTGGTAGGCGGGGCTGTCCCAGACCTCCTCCCAACTCATCTCGGGAGGCGGCACAAACTCATCCGCGGACATGCAACAGACCGAGACCTTCCCCATCGAGCGCAGGTAAATGATCTCCCAGGCCTCCGGGCAGAAGGTTTCGAAGCGCTCAACTCCTTCGTGTTCGCGCAACAACTTGGGGGGATGGAAGTATTCGACTCCGAGTTCCCGCGCCACTCGATCGGCCTCATCCACGGCCTCGCAGGCCCGGTCGCGGATCCAAAACACCGAATCCTCGCTGTTCTCGGCGATCCAGACCATGAGATAGTTCATGTGGACCCGCTGAAAGCCGATCTCGGCGGCGAGACGGATCAGCGGAACGAGGTCATCGATGTTCTTCCGGGTCAGGGTGAAATTGAAAACCAGCGTCGGACTGGACTTTCCGAGACGCTTCTTGACCCCGACCAGCCGCTTGGCGTTTTCCACTACTCGCTCGAAGGCATCCACTCCGCGCATTGCCTGATAGGCCCCGCGAGAGGCGGCATCGATGGACACATGCAGCTCCGAGAGGTGATTCTCGACCAGGAACTGGGCCCAATCATCGTTGATGAGCAGACCGTTGCTGATGAGCACGGTGTGAGCGTGAGTGGGGGCCTCAAGGAGCGCCTGTTTGAAGAGCGGCGCGAGAAGGGTCTCGCCGAAGGAGGTGTAGTCGAGTTGGAGGAGCCAGGGGTATAAGCTTCGAGCGCGCTCCAAGATCCACTCTTCGGCGTAGTTGCGGTCCCACTCCCAGAAGGATTGGGGGCACATCCGGCAACGGAGGTTGCAGGCGTCGGTCAGCTCCAGCCTGGCTCGGGACGGGCGGCAATAGGGATCCACCACCCCGAGGCGCGCCTCGAGGCGCGCCAGCCACTGGTTAACGCGACGGCGTTCACCGTCATCGGGCATTTCCTTGAGGCGGGGGCCGACAGTCTCGCGCAGCCCCTTGAGAAAAGCGCGCCGTGTCTCTTCAACATCCTTGTCGGCGCGCCACTCCTCGCCTTTCCATAGCGCGAAACGTTCCAGGGAATCCAAACGGTGAAGCAGACGACGGTCGTTCCAGAACCACTCTTGGGAAGCGAGGGGAGTGGCCACGCGTAGCGCACGGATGTATGCATCCGGGCGCTCGATATGAGCCCAAAACTTCCCTTTCAGACCTCCCACGAAAGAGAACAGCCCTTCGCTGGGGCGTTCCAGCGCGACTCCGGACATTTGACCTGCTCGCTCTTTGAATCCGAAACCGAGAAACTCGGCGGAGACCTTCCGTCTTCGAATCCATCCTAACATGGAAGCGGGCCGCCGGGAATGGACCGATCAAGGCGCATTCGCCTTGTCCCACGCCGCTGAAACAGATAGCCTTCTTTACGCGGGGGCGGGACCGCCTCGGCCGCTCCGGTCATAGGGTTCCCCCGGTTGTCCAAGCGCCCTGCAAACTGAAATGACGGAAACCCAAGAGCGGCATCAAGTCGACCTGATCGATGCGATGGAGGAGGCGGTGTGCTTCCTCGCGCCGGACAACACGATTGTATTCACGAACGCCCGTTTGGAGGAGATGACCGACAAGGGACCGGGCGAGCTCGCGGGGGAGATTTTTCAATCCCTTTTTCCGACCGATCAGCATCACCTCTTGGTGGTCGCGCTCGACAAGGCCCGGAAAGAGGGGCATGTCCGCATTCACATGGGGGTCCTCTCCCCTCGTAAGCGCGAACCGATCCCGGTTCTCCTGCGGCTGGTGGCCTATACCGACCCGGAGGGGGAATCCGCGCATGTGTACGCGGTGATGTTGGACCTCTCGGAACTCTCGGAGGCGCTCAAGACCCAGGAATTCCTTCGCCAACGCAACCGAGAACTGGAGGACCTCGCGATCACTTGCCCGCTCACCGGAGTCTTTAACCGGAGATATTTTGACTACCGCTACGAGGAAGAGATGGCCCGCGCGCGTCGTTACCTCCATGGGATGGCGGTGGCTTTCGTCGATCTGGATCACTTCAAGAGCATCAACGACACGCATGGGCACGCCGCCGGGGATATCGTCCTGCGCGAGGTCGCCAAGACCCTCGCGAGGTCGCTCCGCTCCACCGACATAGTCGCGCGCTATGGCGGGGAGGAGTTTGTCGTCCTGATGCCGGAGGTTCGTCCCGAGGGGGCCTTGGCGGTGGGGATTCGGATGCGCATGGCGCTTCAGCGCAAACGGATCAAGGTGGAGAAGCAAGAGCTCCAAGCGACCGCGAGCATCGGGATCGCCAGCGTGACCCCCTCCGAACCGGTCCCCGAGGATGAAGAGCTGCTCAAGCGCGCGGATGAATCGCTCTATCGCGCCAAGCGAGCCGGTCGCAATCGCGTGGTCCTATGGGGCCACCCGATCGAATGACCACGCTGCTCGGCCGCTCCTCATTCCTTCGTCAAAGCCTGTTCTATCGAGGCCGAACCGCCCTGTTGGCCGTGGTTTGGTCCGTCCTCCTGGCGAGCGTGGCGCTCCCCGCCCTGGTGACCTTCTCCTCCAGTCTGGAGGCGGAGGGCCAATGGAGCCTCGCTTCATATCGGCAATTCTTCACCCTTCGCCAAAACGCCACCCTTGACGCGCTGGTGTCCGATTGGTCCTTCTGGGAGGGGAGCCGCCTGTTTTCCCCCGGACTCCAGGCGCTGTATGGCAGTCTTTCCATCTCGGTCGCGAGCGTTCTTGTCGCCGCTCTGATCGGCATTCCCCTGGCCTTCTTCGTGGAACGCAACAGCTTCCCGGGACGCGGCCCGCTTTCCGCCCTGCTGCTCATGCCGCTCACCTTGCCCCCGATCGTGGGAGTGGTCTCCTTCGATCTGATCTTTTCCGAGGCCGGAATTCTCCCACGGCTGTTGGCGAATCTCTTGAGATTCGATTCCCCGCCGCTTTTTCTGGAGGGCAAGGGGGGCATTGTGGCGGTGCACGGCTATTCCTTCTTTCCATTCTTCTTTCTGCTGGTTTCCAACGCGGTGCGGGAGCTCGATTCCTCCCTGGTGGAGGCTTCTCGGAGCATGGGGTGCGGGAGGCTCGCGACCCTGGTTCGGGTGGAGCTGCCGATGCTCACCCCCGCGCTTTTCGGCGCCGCGTTGATGGTCTTCATGAGCTCGATGGCCTCCTTTTCGGCCCCGCTGCTCTTCGATGTGGATGGGATGTATCTGAGCACCCACATTTACAACCTGAAGACCCAGAACCTCTGGGATGAGGCCACCACGGCCACGGTGATCTTCACCCTTTCCTCGCTCGCCTCGCTGTTGTTGCTGCGGTTCCTGCGGGGCAACCGCAAGTTCCAGCCGGTTGGAAAAGGGGTTCCCCGGAAGCGCCATGAAATCAGCTCCCCGCTTGGGAGGGCGGCGGCGCTGGGAGTTTCGGTTGCGGTCGTTGTCCTCGCGCTGCTTCCTCACCTCGGCATCCTGCTGTGGTCCTTCACCAGGGATGGCTCCTGGACCCATCAGTTGCTCCCGCCCTCTTATACGCTTGAGAATTACCGTCGCATTCTTGGCGCGGGCGCGGCGGAGGTCCTCGAACCGGTCCGCAACAGCTTTTGGATGGCGGGAGTGGCGACTCTCGCCAACGCGCTTTTCGGGGTGGCGGCGGCCTATGTGCTCAAGGCTCGCGGCGTTCGCGGCAAGACCCTTTCGGAGGTGATGGTGATGCTCCCGTGGGCGCTTCCGGGCACTGTGATCGCGATCAACTTGATCCGCGCTCTGAGCCACCCCACTCCGCTGCTCCTCGGCGCGAGCTTGGCCAACAGCGTCTGGCTGCTCCCGATCGCCTATTTCATCCGGAATATCCCATTGGTGACCCGCCCGGTGCTGGCGGCCTGGGAGCGCTGGGGAGAGGACCTTGAGGAGGCCGCGCGAAGCCTCGGATCGGGGAGGTTGCGGACCTTTGGGACAGTTTCACTCCCGCTCATCTTTCCGGCGGTGGTGGCCGGCGCGATGCTCGCCTTTGTGACCGCGCTCGGAGAGTTCATCGCCTCGGCGGTTCTGTTCACACCCCGAAACAAGCCGATTTCGATGGCGATCTATGGCGAGTTCCACGCCGGAGCCTATGGTCTCTGCTCGGCCTACGGGGTCCTCTTGATCCTCCTCATCGCCACGGTCATGGTGGTGGGAGGAAAACGAATTCGCCTGTAAGCCCATGATGATCCCGCTGGTTGTCGGCAATGTCATGAAGGTTCGGAGCCGGATCGCTTTGGCGGCGAGACGTTCGGGCCGCGACCCGGGGTCTGTCCGTCTGATCGCGGTGACCAAGTCGGTGGATTCCCTGATTGCGCGGGAATTGTTCGCCGCGGGGGTCCCTGATTTCGGCGAGAATCGGCTGCAAGCGGCCGCCCCAAAGTTTGAGGCGCTCTCCGACCTCCCCATCCGCTGGCATTTCATCGGAAGACTACAAACCAACAAGGCCCGTAAGGTGCTGGAGCGCTTCGAGGAGATCCACTCCTTGGACCGCCTTGATCTGCTGGAGGCCATCGAGCGGATCCCGGAAGAGCAGCTTCCGAAACGGATTCGCGCGTACCTTCAAGTGAATGTGTCGGGCGAAACCGCCAAGGCCGGAGTGACTCCTGAAGAGGCGCGTCGTCTCGCGGAACGCCTGCGGGCCTCTCGACGGGTGGACTGGGTGGGACTCATGACCCTCGCGCCGGAATCCGAAGACCCGGAAGCGGCCCGTCCGGTCTTCGCCGGACTGCGCGCATTGGGGGAGCGTCTTTGCGACGAGTTCGGGCTTGCTTCGGTTCGACTCTCGATGGGGATGTCCAACGATTATCCGGTGGCTGTGGAGGAGGGGGCGACCGATGTGCGGATCGGCGGCGCGCTTTTTGAGGGCTTGTGAGCTACCGCGAGGCGGAGCTTACCGATTCGGCCGTGGCGGGCGCGGACTCCGGCGCCGGCGGGGGCGCCTCGTCGCTCGCGGGTTTCACGCGCAGCGCCGGGGAAGCTTCGGAAAGGGAAGGCTCTCCCAGTTCCGGTTCGGTTTCGAGCTCAGCCGTCGCATCGAAGAGCGGCTTCCCGACATAGTCCGGCTCTCCGCGACGGTAGTACTCCTCTTTCGCCAGCGGACCGCGCACCAAGCCAAGGTTGTTGGGATCGAGGAAGGTCTCGTCGTACCGTCCGCTGAAACGAAAGGTCCGCTGAACGAAATACACCAGGAGCGCCACGCTGATCCCAAGCAGGACCCGAGGAACCCAGTAGCCCAGGAGTTTGCGCTGAGCGGGAGACATGAGCAGGACCGCCGCAATTCCGACGGGAACCAGCGTGAAGAAGGCGTAGTCCAAAAAAGTCCACGGAACGTCGTAGTTCGGTTGAGGTGGCATCAGGGGTTCTTGCGGATGCGATCCAGCAGTTGCGAGTTCGATTCCCACTCCATCTTGGGCACCAGAAAAAGCCTGCCGCCGCAGGACCTCACCGCCTCCGACTCCACGCAGTTCTCTCCATAGGAGGCGTCATTGACATGCACATTGGGGCGAACCCGAAGCACGAAATCGGTGCAGTCTCGTTCGTCGAACAGGATCGTGAAATCGACCATGTCAAATGAGGCCACAATCTCGGCCCGCTCTTCCTGCGGACGTATCGGGCGGGTGGGGCCTTTCAAGGCCCTGATGGAAGCGTCGCTATTGATCCCGACCACCAGGATGTCTCCCTGGGACTTGGCCAGGCGCAACATCCGCACATGGGCCAAATTGATGATGTCGAAACATCCGTTGGTGGTGACGATCTTCCGTCCGGTTTGGCGGTGGGGATCGAGCAGCGCCTGGAGCTCCTCGTTGGATTGACACAGAACACCCATACGTGGCTTGGTCCTCTCCGAACTGCGGTTATTCCTACCGGGGGGCCCCTGGACTGTCAAGGCTAGGGAAGGGTCGATCCCAAAAGGGTGGCCCGGTGATGGGCTAGGTCACCGGGCCGGGGGCTGAGTGAAGATGTGGTAAGAGCTGGGGCAGCTCTCAGGGGGGTATGTTGGGGTCGGAGACTCTTGGGCTGTCGTTCCGACATTTCCACTCTTGCGCAGTGTTTATGCCAAAGGGGTCGATACTGAAAGAGCTCAAAGGATTGCAGGGGAAACGAGAGGGAAGGCCGCTTGGATCCGTGTCTGGCGCGACCCTTTCCCATATCAGAAGGGTATCGGGTATATCCGATGGATAGGGGGGAGGGGCCTCAATGACCGGTGGTCGCGAGCGTTTCGTAGCGCGCGCGGGCTTGGGGGAACCATTCGCGGACCCAAGCTTTCTCGGCCTCCGGGAGGGATGGATCCTGCTCAATCTCCGCTTCGCGGATCCGGATCAAGGCGGCCATTTCTCCCGCTCGCGAGCGGTTGACTTGAAGGGACGGGCCGACCTGGATGTAAGTGGGACAGGTGTGAGCGAATAGGGCGCGTCCATCCTCGGAAGGGCTGGCCTCAAAGCAGCGCGCCGCGAGCCACCCCCCTCGCTCGGCCGGAAGGTCGAAGTCCTTGAACGACAGGTCCGCGGTCGCGGAGATCGGAACCGTGGCGGCCACGACCCCGTTGTAGAGAACCTCGATTCGGCTGAGGGGACGCGGGGAGCGCGCCCCCACCGAGATCCGGATCTTCCCTCCCAGTCCGACCTTGATACGCCTCCCGGTGTCCTTTCCATTCACTCCCATGATCAACACCGGACCGTTGGTTGCCCAGGCGTTTCCGCGCTTAAGGGCCTTGAAGAAGCCGCCATAGGAGAAGCTTTGCGGATGACGCACATACACCCGCGAGGAGCCGACCCGGTCTGTGGGTTCCAGGGTGAGCTCGCCGGCCATGCTCCCGGCGCTGATGGGAATCTCGAAGCCGCAATCCAAGAGGCGATAGTAGGCTTCGAAGCGCGTGAGCGCGCGCTCTTCCGGCCAGGCCTCGCGCCGATCCCGGTGTGGGCCGATCCCACGGACCGAATCCACCCAACCCAGGCCCGCGGCAACCACCGCATCGACGTTCTCCGGGTTGGTGACATCCACCCACCCGGCGAGATCCTTGGCGCGCTTGAGGTGGGGAAGCTCGGTCGCTCGAAATGGGGTTTCATCTAAGGTCATCGTGGGGAGTGGATGGAGGACATTGAAGTTCTGAAAACGCCAATCGTTGCCGGAGATGGCCACCGGTTCGTGGGGGATCTTATGGATGCCGCGCTCGCTCTCCGGGACTTTGACCTGCCCGGTGGCGTCGTACACGCGACACCCGACATACAGGTCCGCCGATCCCAGGACCAGGTCGGCGTTGTGGAAGGGCACATCCAGGTCCAAGTCGCCGGAGAGCCAGTCCTTGACACGCAGGTCGGCGAAGGGCCGAAGGAGCGTGGTCACCGAGGCGGCGGTGGCCTCCAGAACAAAGGTGTTTTCGCGGGGAATCCAGTGGATCCCGCGGTCCACCGCGATGGAATACTCGCGGCCTGGAGTCATGTAGTGACGGATCACCCCGCGCGAGTAAAAGTGATGGGAGTGGGCCCCCACAACGGACTCGTACACCACGGGCCGAATGTACCGACCCTCTTTGTCCTGGAGGACGACACGGGTCTTGATGGGTTCGTTGGTTTCCTCGCGCAAGGTTCGGAACTCGATCACACCGGCGTGGGCTCGCGAGGCAATCAGAAAGACCGCAAATAGAAATGCGACACGGACCAAGGGACGGGGGGGCATGGTCGGCCTTGCTCTCTTCAAGTGACCGGCACGGGGCGCGCGCGGCGGTTCAAGCGATACAGGAACGCGAGGATTTCGGCCACCGCGCCATAGAGTTCCTCGGGAACCAGGTCCCCGACTTCGATCACCGCCAGGAGCTCCACCAAGTCCGGGTCTTCCCGGATCGGGATGCCATGCTCGCGCGCGAGGGCGATGATCCGCTCCGCCAGGTGGCCTCTCCCCTTGGCCACCAGCCTCGGGGCGGAGTCTTCGCCGGGGTTGTAGCGCAAGGCCACCGCGCGCCTATGGAGAATCTCCTCGCTCATGGGGGAAGTCCGTGGGCAGTTTTCGTGGGATTCCTTGGAAACTACAAGATCAGCGGGTGGGAGGCAAGCGTGGCCGAGCGGATCGCAAGGGGATGAATCCGCGCGACCACATGGGTCCCGTCAACCTTGACTGGAGACCCTGTTGGAGTAGATTCACCTCACCACGGTTTCCATGATCGACAAGATTCGCGCCGAGGGGGCGGAATCGGGATCGAGCGGGCCGCCCGTCATCCTCGCCTCCACCTCCCATATTCCACAAAGCATCCTCCAAAGGGCTGAAAGAGAGGGTTTCCGAGTCGACCGTCTCCAGGTCGCCGCCGAGGCCGATCTCTCCCTTTCCGGGGTGGAGATGCCGATCTGGCTGCTGGCCAACGAGCGCGCGCTGTGGGTCGCGCCGATCCGCGAGGAAATCGGCGAGGGGCGCCACTTTCGGCTCGAGGAGTTTGAGGACATCGATCTGCGGGGGACCGTGGGGAGCACCTGCCTGCGCGCCCGGATCGAGGGGGCCTATGTGGAGATCATCCGCTTCACCAACGCCCACCGCGAGCGTTTCCAGCGAGTCCTGGTCCAGATCAAGCGCCTCAAGGCCGGAAAGAGCCTCCAGGTCGAGGCGCTCACCGCCCCCGATGAATACCACTGCGCCCAGTGCGGGATGGTCCTCACCGACCGCAACGCGCCCTGCGGGCGATGCCTGAACCAGGGGGCGGTCTTCGCGCGGACCCTGGCCATGCTCCGGCCTTACTTCGGGTGGGTGGCGATCCTGTTCGGAATCATGGTTGTCGGGGTCACCCTCGACCTGATCCCCAACCTGGTGATTCGCTTCCTGCTCGATGATGTGCTCAATGTGCAGGATGTGATCGACCGGGGTGTCGGGAGCCTCTCCACGGAGGACCTCGCGAGCCGAAAAAACAGCCTGCTATTGATTGTGTCGGTGCTCGTGGGCGCCGCCCTCATGCGTCAAACCATTCAAATCGCGATCAACCGCATCTCCGCGCATGTCGGCACCCAGATGACCTACGAGGTGCGCCGTCGGATGTTCGACAAGTTGACCAAGATGACGGTGGACTATTATGACCGGACCCAGGTGGGGAGCCTGATGAGTCGGATCACCGGGGATGTGGAGTCCTTCCATGGCTTTGTGAGCCAGGTGGCCCAGGGGTTCTTCATCAACATCTTCATGATCGTGGGGATTCTGGGGATGCTGTTCTACCTGAACCCCCACCTCGCCCCGTTCGTGCTGATCCCCATGCCGTTCGTGGTGGCCGGCACGCTCTATTTCTGGAAGAAGGTTTACCCGCGCTATTTCAAGCTCTGGGACAGCAACTCCAAGCTGAACTCCATGCTCAATGGGGTCTTCTCCGGGATCCGCCTGGTGAAGTCTTTCTCGCAAGAGGCGCGCGAGTCGCGCCGTTTCGACGCCAATGTCACCTACCTGCGCGACAGCCGCAAAACGCTCGACTCGCACATGGGAACGTTCAACCCGATCATGACCTTCATTTTCGGGATGGGCGGATTCATTGTCTGGTATGTGGGCGGGCGGGACATCCTCGCAGATGCCGGCTCCGCCGCTCCCGGCACGATGACGATCGGCAGCCTGATCGCCTATCTGGGCTATATCGCCATGCTCAACGGTCCGCTTCAGAACCTCACCCTGTTCTCGAACTGGGTCTCGAGCTTTGTGACCTCCAGCCATCGGATCTTCGAGGTGATCGACAACAACCCCTCGCTGCGGGACCGCGCGGACGCCGAACCGCTGGGGAGAGTCCGGGGGAATATCGAATTCCGCAATGTGACCTTCGGATATGACCCCTACAACCCGATCCTTCACAATGTCTCGCTCGACATCGAGGCGGGCGCGACCATCGGGATCGTGGGGCGCAGCGGAAGCGGCAAGACCACCATCATCAATCTGGTGTGCCGCTTCTACGATCCGCAGGAAGGCGAAGTGCTCCTCGATGGGCGCGATCTGCGGGACATGCGCCGCGAGGACCTGCGGCGTCATGTGGGACTGGTGCTCCAGGAGCCGTTTCTGTTCCGCGCGACAGTCTCCGACAACATCGCTTACGGCAAGCCGGAGGCGGAATACATCGAAATCCTGAACGCCTCGCGCGCGGCCAATTGCCATGATTTCATCATGCGCCTGCCTTCCGGGTACGACACCCGCTTGGGGGAGCGCGGGGCGGGGCTATCGGGGGGGGAGCGCCAGCGGGTGAGCATCGCGCGCGCGCTGCTGTGCGACCCGGACATCCTGATCCTGGATGAGGCGACTTCCAGCGTGGACACCGAATCGGAAACCCAGATTCAGGAAGCGCTGGCGGCGCTCTGCAAGGGGCGCACCACCATCGCCATCGCGCACCGTCTCACCACCTTGCGCGGGGCCGACAAGATCTATGTCATCGACAACGGGCGCGTGGCGGAGAGCGGGAGCCACCGCGAGCTCATGGAGCGGGGCGGGATTTACTTCCACCTGGTGGAGATGCAGACCCAGCTCGCGAGCCTGGAGGCATGAACGTGACGGACAACCACAGGCGCAAAGACCTCGCGGAGGTGGGAGTCCGGTTTCTCGATCCGGAAACCACCCGGATCTTCGTGGCCGCGCACGACCTCCTGCATGTCCAGCTCGAAGCCCCCGACTGGGAGGGCGAGCGGCTCTATCGCGGAGTCTTCGCGGTGATGGCCTTTCCGATCTCCTGTCCGGACCGGTTCATCTCGCTGAGATTCTTCGAGGAGAACAATCGGGACAAGGAAATCGGGATGATCGATGATCCCAATCGTTTTCCCGCGGAGGCCCAGACCCTGATCCGGAGGTCGCTGGCGCGGCATTACTTCGAGCAGCGGATCGCCCGAGTGCGCTCGGTGGACTTTAAGTTCGGTTTGCTGTTCTTCGAGGTGGAAACCGCGCATGGCCCGCGCGAGTTCCAGATGCGCTGGCGCTACGACCGGACTCAGGACTTCGGGGAGAACGGGAAAGTCCTTCTGGACGTTTATGAAAACCGCTTCATCATTCCGGATGTTTCCGCGCTGCCCAAGGCGGACCGCGAGGCGCTGACCCGCTACATCTATTGGTGAGGGACTCCGTCTATTCCCGCACCTTCTTGACCAGGTTGAGGCACTCGATCACCACCTTGCGCATCTCGGAGAGCTTCTCGCGCTCGCTGAACTCGGGGTGAATGTAGGGGTTGCGGGTGTGCTGAACCCGCACCAGCAGCAATCCCAGCCGGGTGACCTGTTCCTCATCCAGTCCCTGGAGTCCGAGCGGGTTCCTGATCTCGATCTTCCCGCTAGGCTGGGTGATCGAGTGATTGCGACCGAAGAGGTACACAATCACCCCCAACGCCTTGAGCCCATCCGCCTTGTATTTGTCGCCATGCTTGTTCATCCGCTCCAGAATCTGTTTGGCAAGGTCGGGGGTCAGCTCCTGGGAAAGGGTCCGATTGAGAAGCAGGTAACGTGAGAAGCCGAGAGAAAGGTTGTCGAGCGCGGGGTCGTAAAGCTGCGGGATGAGCTTGCGGAGTTCCGGGGCGGCGATGAAGCGCGCGAATTTCTTGCCGGTGCGCTGCTTGACTTCGTTTTCAACCGCGAACGAATACGAGAAGCCGACATTGCGGGCGATGCCGCTGTCGGCGCTGGCGTCCAGAACCTCGGCCAAGCGTTCCGCGGCGAGGAGCATGGTCTGGGTTTCCGGGTCAAACTCGTCCAGGTTTCCCAGTTCGGCGGAGAGCGCGCGGACCGCGCCCGCCTCGTCCCCCGCGCCGGACAAGTCCGCGCTCGGGCCGACGGTGGCCGAGAATTTGGCGGCCAACCCCAGATCCCGGATGCGGGAGAGCCAATCGAAGAGCTCCCCCTTGATCGCGTTGTCGAAGCGGATCGAGTTGATCAGTCGATTGAGTTCCTCTTCGAGCGTCGCGGCCTGCGGCTCCTCAGGGTTCTCCAGGAAGCGCTCCACTCGGGTCTTCAGCGAGGTGAGGGTTCGAATCTGGTCGAAAACCTGGTCGAGGCAACCATACAGATGCTCCAATTCCTCATCGATACGGCTCTTGGAGATCACCGCGGTGGCGCCGAGCTCGCGCGCCATCGCGCCCTCCTCGAATCCCCCCACCGCCGAAACCAGAATCACCGGAATGAGCGGGTAGCGCGCCTTGACCTCCCGGATCAGGTCGAGACCCTCGGTGCGGTGGCTCATGTCCAGGTCGGTAATCACCACCTGGGGGTGCTCGGCGCGAATCCGTTCTAGGGCGCTGCGCAGGTCCTCGGCTTCGGTGACGCCATAGTCCACGAATTCCAGATTGCGGCGGATGGCCTCGCGGTAAAGGCGGTTGTCGTCGACAACCAGAACTCGACGTGGGGGACGGCTCATGGGCGATTGGGCTTCCAGGCCCGCTCTCCGAGGGTCTGTAAGCGGCGGTGTCCCTCGGCCAGGTCGCCATGCGTGTAGAGCGAGTTCCCGACCACGGTCCACTGGGCTCCGAGGCCCGCGAGCTCCGCGAGGTTGTCGGCCCCAACGCCGCCATCTATCTCGAGCACCACCCGCCCGTCGGAGCGCTCGCGGATCAGCTCCGCGGCGCGCGCGATCTTGCGTCTTGAGGTCTCGATGAAGCGCTGCCCGCCGAAGCCGGGGTTGACCGTCATAATCAGAAGCAGGTCGAGGTTCGGCCAGAGGTAATCGAGGACATCCAGCGGGGTGGCGGGATTGAGCGCGAGGCCCGCCATCTTCCCGCAATCCCGGATCTTCTGGAGGCTGCGGTGTAGGTGATACCCCGCCTCGGCGTGGATGGTCAGGCAGCGGGTGTTGGGAAAGTCGAAGGCCTCGGTCCAATCATCCGGGCGGGTGACCATCAGGTGGATGTCGAAAAGCAGGTCCGTGCCCTCCGCCAGCGATTTGATCACGGGCGGGCCGAAGGTGAGGTTGGGCACAAAGTGCCCATCCATGATGTCCAGATGGAGGACTCGGCAGCCGGCCGACTCCAGCTCCCGGACCTGCTCGCCGAGCCGAAAGAAATCCGAGGAGAGCAGCGAGGGGAGGACTTGAAAGGTTTGTTCAACGGGTTGGCTTGTCATCAGGAAACCTCAGGGCGCGCCGATGCTGAGCTCGATCCGGTCTTCCTTCTTGAGTTTCCCTCCGGGGGGTGGAGACTGAGCCACCACCCGATCCCCGGGACCGGTGTTCTTGAGCCCGACTTCGTTGGGCAGCTTTTCAAATTGGGATTGAGCCGAGCTCTTGGTCATGCCGATCACATCCGGCATGACATAGGCGAGCGGAGCGGGCCCTTGGCTGACCAGCAGGTCCACCGTGGTGCCGCGCGCGACCTCGGCGCCGAAGGGGGGCGAGGTCGCGATGATCCGACCCTCCTCCACGCTCGCATGATGGGTCCGCGAGATGTTGCCCACCGGGAGTTTTTCCGCGGAGAGTTTGAAGGTGGCCTCGCGCTCCTCGATCCCGCGCAGGTCCGGAAGCGTTGTTTTCTCAAGCGGTTCGGCCACATGCAGGATGATCGTCCTTCCCTTCTTCACCTCCACCAGCGGGGCCACGTTCTGGTAGACCACCGTGCCCTCGGGCGCGTTGGGGTCCTTGCGACGCTCGATGGCCACTTTAAGGTCGGCGTCATTGAGCTTCTCCATGGCCTCGTCATAGGGCATGCGCAGGAGCGAGGGCATGATGACCGTCTTCTTCATCGCGAACTGGGTGTACACGAAGTACCCCGCCGCCAGCGCGAAGATGGAGGTGAACACGAGCGTGAAAACAAACATCAAGCAGCCGCGAAACATCAGACCGTGGCGGGCGCTTGAACCGCGCGCCGCGAAAGCTCCTCTGGGGTGAACCCGATTCGCCGGACCTCTTCCTCGAGGATCACTCCGGCGTGGTCGAAGGCCAGTTGTTTCATCGCCCGGGTGAGTTCGAGCACATCGGCGGCCCTGGCATGCCCCCGATTGACCACGATGTTGGCGTGTTTCTCGAACACATACGCGTCGCCGACCCGCATCCCCTTGGCCCCGGCGCGGTCGAGGATCAGACCCGCGGCGATTCGCCTGCCGCCGGGTGTCTCGGGTGGGAGGTTCTTGAAGAAGCTCCCCGCCGTGGCGGCGTCATGGGGCGGGTGTTTCTCCGCGCGGGTGGCGAGGGTCTCGCGGATGATGCTGGAAATCGAGTCCCGGTCCCCTTCCGCGAGTCGAAACCGCGCCGAGAGGACCACCTCGGAGGAGCGTTTCAGTCTCGATTCCCGGTAATCGAACTCGAGGCTGTCCGGGGGGACCCAGGCGACCTCCCCCTCCTCGGTGATCAGCTCGACCGATTCGAGCAGCTCCGCGATGTTGCGTCCGTAAGCTCCGGCGTTCCCGACAATCGCGCCGCCCACGCTGCCCGGGATCCCCGCCAGGCTTTCAAAGCCGGAAAGCCCGCGCGCCTCCGCGAGGCGCACCAAGTCCATGAGCTCCAGCCCGGAGGCGGCTTCGAGCCTGTTCCCCGGCGCCGTCGCCACTCCATCCGGCTTGGCGACAATCACCACGCCTTCAAACCCCCGGTCGCTGAAGAGCACATTGCTCCCGCCCCCGAGGAGGAACCAGGGGATTCCCTCTTCGCGGCAGGTTTGCACGGCCGCCGCCAAGTCCTCGCTCCGATGCGCGGTGATGCAGCATGTGGCCGGTCCACCGATTCGCAGCGTGGTCTTTTCGCTCAGGCGGACACCCTCCTCCACCGCGCCTTGTGGAATCCGTCTCGCCAAAATCTCTCCCCAATCCCGCATAACAAGTCGAATTGTAAAGCAGAACAGGGCGATGCGGTAACCCACGCACCCGGACAGGTCTTACCTCACAGGCCAGTGGGGCGATTCGGTCCGCGCGGTCCGCAAGAATTCGCGGATTCTGGCCACAATTTGAGGATTCGCGGCGGAAACATCCCGGGTCTCGCCCAAATCCGTGGCGAGGCTATACAGCTCGAAGAGATCCCCCTCGGCGAACCGGACCCCTTTCCAGTTCCCCATCCGCGCCGCCTGTTTGAAGCCTCGCTCGTGGAACTCCCAGTACAGGAACTCTTGGGGCGCGGCCTTCTCCCCTCGAAGGACGGGGAGGATGGAGCGACCATCCAGACCCTCAGGGGCCATGACCCCCGCCAGTTCAGCGGCCGTGGGAAGGAAGTCCCAGAAACCCCAGGGGAAGTCACTGGTCTCGCCCGGCTTGCACACCCCAGGCCAGCGCGCGATGCCCGGAACCCGAATGCCCCCCTCATACAGGTCGCGCTTGGTTCCGCGCAGCGGTCCGGAGCTTTTGAAGAATTCGGCGCTGGAGCCGCCCTCTTTGTGGGGTCCGTTGTCGGAGCTGAAGATCACCAAGGTGTTCTGAGAGAGTCCGCGTTTGTCGAGCTCCTCCAGGATCTTCCCGATGTCTCGATCCAGTCGAGCGATCATTCCGGCGCGCCCCTTTTCGGGTTCGGGCCAGTCCTTGTCCTTGTACGGCCCGAAGTCGGGGACCTCCATGCCGTTGCCCTCGAAGCGCCCGCGTTCGTTGTTGGCGTGGGGGAGGGTGAACGCCAGGTAAAGGAAGAACGGGCGCGGGTCTTCCTTGTGAAGGAACTCCAGCGCGCGCTGTGTGAAGAGGTCATGGGAATACACCCGGCGCCCCATGCCGAGGTTTTCCTCGATCTCCACGATCTCGTCGTTATGCCAGAGATGCTCCGGGTAGTAATTGTGGGCGTGCCCCTGGTCGAGGTACCCGAAGAACTCCTCGAACCCCTTTCTCGTGGGGACTCCCGTGGTTCCGGCGTTGCCAAGCCCCCATTTTCCGATCAGGCCGGTGCGGTAGCCGGCGGACTTGAGGAGCTCGGCGACCGTGAGGTCCTCCGGACGGAGCGGAATGCGTTGGTTGCCTCGGATGTGGCAGTGCCCGGTGTGCAAGCCGGTCATGAGCACACAGCGCGAGGGGGCGCAGACCGTGCTCCCGGCGTAGCAATCGGTGAAGCGGATGCCTTCCGAGGCGAGACGATCCAGATTTGGGGTGGCAATCTCCTTCTGACCGTAACAACCCAGGTCGCCATAGCCGAGGTCATCCGCGAGGATAAAGAGGATGTTGGGGCGCGCGTTGGTTGGGGGGCTCCACGTCGGAGGGGTTGGTAGGACCCCGCTCGCCAACAGAGTGGTGGTGGTATTCAGGAAGCTTCTTCTCTTCATGGGTACCCTCCAGTGATCCGCGAGGCATCATTGCGCGGGGTCTTCTCAATAATTAAGTTGACTCGGTGTGTTCCCTCGAATACCATCGCTGGACTTTTCTAAAACATCGTGAAAAGGGCCGGAATATTCAAGACCCAACTGGCGTCGGCAGCCAAGGCGGTTTCCCTCGTGGGGAGTCTGAACCTCTTGGGATCCGTCTGTTCCATCGTTGCCCTCGGTTCGGTTTACTTGGCGTCTCCCGATGAAATCCTGGCAAGGACTTTCGCGCTTTCAATTGGGCTGCTCTTGATGGTCTCGTGGGTCCTTCTCGGTGTTCACTTCGTTCGGGATCACCGCAGACTCCGATATGGGGAGGCGCTGGAAGACTTGCACCAAGCGTTCCATTCTCTCAGGGATGCATGGTTTCGGGTCGATCTTGAGGACAGCGAGGACTCCATTCAACACTTCGTTCGAGATTCCTTGCAGTCCCTGGCCACTGCTTTTTCGATAGTGACTGGGGTCCACTGCCGGGTGTGTGTCAAGGAGCTGGTCCTGGATCGAGGCACATCCGACCCAATGAGGGCGCTTCAGACCCGAACCTGGTGCCGAAGTGCGGATGGGGATGCGAGGGATGATGACTCCAGGCCGGAATGGATCACCGAAAACACCGACTTCATCCAGTTGGTTCGGGAGCCTGGTCGGCGTTGCTTTTTCAGCAACAACCTTCTCGGGGAGCCGGGTTACCGCAACTCCCATTGGGAGAGCGGTGGAGCGGGGAACGACGAGAGGAACTATCTATCCGCCATCGTGTGGCCGATTCGGAAGAAGCATCCCGGCCCCCGCAAACACAATGGGGGTTTTCTCGCATCGCAAGACGTGATTGGATACTTGTGTCTGGACAGCCGAGCTGTTGGCGTTTTCGACTTTGACCGAGATGTGCCGATGGGGGCCGCTTACGCGGACGCTTTCTACATTTTCTTCAAAGACTTCAAGGAACACGAGAGCCAGCGAACACCTTGAACTGGGGGAAGCTGATTTATGTCCCTGACTGGACCGCAAGTGGCGGAAAAATGGATCGAGGAGATTCGAGAGATAGATGACTCCCGGGCCGAGGTGGTTGTCCGCACCGCGGAAGGCGAACTAGCTTCCATCGAAGTGTACCGCTTCCTCGCCCCGCTCCCGTCCGAATGGAGATCACCAAGAATGGAAACACATCAGCTTGCGAAGTAAGGCTTTCGACCGAACGAGGATGTGGCGACGGCTTTGTCTTTGTTAGCGGAAAAAGAGGAGGTTTGAGAGATGACGGAAGTAACCAGGCGGGATTTCGTGAAAGGCGCGGCGGTGGTCGGCGCCGGAGCGGCGGTCGGACTGGGGGCGCTGAAGCGCTCCACGGCCTCGTGGGCGGGAGCCAATGAGCGCGTTCGAGTGGCGGTGATCGGCATCAACGGACGCGGCAAGAGCCACCTCGGCGGCTTCACCAAGCAGGAGAATGTGGAGGTCGCCACGATTTGCGATGTGGACGAAAGACTCTTCGCCCCGCGCATCAAGGACTTCTTCACCTCCAAGGGACTGAAGGAGCCGAAGACCGAATTCGACCTTCGGCGGGTCATGGAGGACAAGGACATCCACGCGGTCTCCATCGCCACCCCAAACCACTGGCACTCGCTGGCGGCGATCTGGGCCTGCCAGGCGGGCAAGGATGTGTATGTCGAAAAGCCCTGCTCCCATAACGTGTGGGAAGGCCGCAAACTGGTCGAGGCGGCGAATAAATATGGCCGCATGGTCCAGCACGGCACCCAGATTCGCAGCAACCCCGGTGTGATCGAGGGTATCCAGAAACTGCAGGAAGGGGTGATCGGCGAGGTCTACATGGCGCGCGGACTGTGCTACAAGTGGCGGCCCTCGATCGACAAGACTCCGGATGAGCCGGCGCCCGAAGGGGTCCACTACGACATTTGGCTCGGCCCCGCCCCCACACGCGCCTACAGCAAGAACCGGCTTCACTACAACTGGCACTGGCACTGGGATTACGGCAACGGCGACATCGGCAACCAGGGGGTCCACCAGTATGACGTGGCCCGCTGGGGCTTGGGAGTCACCCTGCCCAAGACCATCATCTCAGCGGGCGGGCAGTACCTGTGGGATGACGACAAGGAAGTCCCCAATGTCATGAACTGCACCATGCTGTTTCCGGACGCCGGCAAGAAGGGGAAGATGCTGGTCTTCGATGTGCGCCCCTGGATCACCAACGATGAGGCCGGGGTTGGGGTCGGCAACATCTTCTACGGTTCGGAAGGCATCATGACCATGGACAGCTACGAGGGCTACAAGACCTTCCTGGGCCAGGGCCGCGAGCCGGGACCGACGCGTTACGAAGGGGCCGACCACTACGGCAACTTCATCGCCGCCGTTCGCACCCGCGACAAGAAGTTCCTGACCGCCCCGCCGGAGGAGGCGCACCTCTCCTCGGCGCTGTGCCACCTGGCGAACATCTCGTACCGGGTCGGGCGCAATTTGGAGTTCGACGCCGCCGCCGAGCGCTTTGTGGGGGATGAGGAGGCCGACAAGCTCCTCACTCGCGACTACCGCGCGCCTTACACAGTGCCCGCGGTGGTCTAGTCTCACGCGGACCATGCCTCAAGGGGGCGGGGATTTCTCCCGCCCCCTTCCTGTTTTTGCATCCCTGTCCACCACTCCAACAGCGGTTAACGTTGGCCTGTAGCTGCTCGGAGGGCCGCGCTCGCTCGTGGCTGGCCTTACGGGGGCCATGGGACGCGACGGAGCGCGTCCGTCCATCGCTTCCTTCGAGTGAGAAATGCTCTATCCCGCGATGTTCAAGGAGAGAGCCGGCTGGGGAGGGGCGGCGGCCGCGAGCGTGGTCGGGTCGTTGCGGTCAGCGCCTAGCATGGCCATGAAGGTCGAGGCGGCCGCTTCCCGCCCCGGGTCGGGCTCCACGACCTTTTCCACCGCGGCGACCCACGCCTCCCGGAGTTCCTCCAGAAGTCCGCGGGTTTCAGTAATCAGTTCGACATCCTTCCGGAGAAGCGCGAGGGTGAGCCGGCGGATCATGTATTCATAGAGTCGATAGAGGTTGGCGGCGATCTCCCCGCCCTTTTCGTGGTCCAGCGCGCTGAGCAGCTCGGTGAGGATTCTTTGGACCTTGACCACCTGAACATGATACTCCTCGTGACGGCCCTCCTCGAGGTGTCCGGCGGCCTGGATCAGCTTGCGAATGGCGCCGTCATAGAGCATCACGATCAGCTTCCCCGGGCTGGCGGCCTCCACCTGAGCGCGTTGGTAACGGAGGTGGACCTGATTGGCGAGTGCGTTCATGGGCCTGGATTCCTTTTCTGTGATTGCTACTTCTTCCTCGCGCCGGAGCTTCCGCCGAGCTGATTGAGCTGCGCCAGGAGGTAGTCCCCCTGTTGCTGCAGCTGCGAGAGCGATTCTTCAAGACGGCTGAACTGACGGCGCAGGCGCTCCTCGACCATCACCAGCCGGTCCTCGATCCGCTTGATCGACTCGTTGTATGAGTCGATGGTTTCCTGGAGCGAAGTCGCCCGAGAGGTGAGGCTTCCGCTGAGCGAATCGGTGAGACTGTCGATCGCAGTCCGCGCCTGTTCTCCAAATCCGTTCTTCTGCGTGAAGAACGCCTCCACCGCCTCCGGGTTGTCGCTCAGCGCATTCTGGAGCTTGGTGGAGTCGAGCAGAAGGGTTCCGTCCGTGCTCACACTGATCCCGAGCTGTCCAAGCGATAGGAATTCCGGGGTGGCCACGGCCCTTCCGCGCAGGTTCCCATCGGGAGAGCTCCCCAAGATCCCAATCTCCGCGGCGGTGGTTCCCCCATCCACTTCGATGATTGAGAGTGTCCCGGACCCCCCGCTCTTGTCGCGGATGTCGATGCCGGTTCCGGCGCGATTGATGGCGGCCTCGACCTTGAGCGCGCCCGCGTGGTTGAGGGCATCCAGCACATCCTGGACAGTCTCGGCCTCCGTGAGGTTAATCACGGCGATGTTTCCCGCGCGGTCGGTGACCTGAATCGAGCCGGGGCTGATCCCGGCCCCCGAGTTGAGCGTGTTCAGGGATTGCGTGGGGAGAGTGGGAACGGATCGCGAGACCAACCCCCCAAGGACGCTTTCCACACCGAGGACCGAGGAGTCTCCCAGGAGCACTCCCGCCTGCTGGTTTTCCGAGTTGAACGAGGCGAAGCGTTGGATGAAACCCTTGGTGGTGTTGTAGGCGTCCACGAAAGACTGAACCGCGTTGACCGCCGCCTCGCTGTCCGAGGTGACCGAGATGGTCGTGGTGGCCGTGGGAGCGGCGTCCGACACCAGGCTGAATGTCACGCCGGTGATCACATCGCTGACCGTGTTCGTAGAGCGGACCACATCGATGCCGTTCACCTTGAAAAGCGCGTCCCTGCCCGCCTGGTCCACCTGAGTGTAAGCGGAGCGAACCACCCCCAAGGCCTCGAGGACATTGCCCGCATCGGTGAAGGATGGAGCGCTCCCGTCCCCGCTGTTGATCTCGAGGCGGTAGACGCCCTGTGAGACCTCGGCCACGGCGGCGGAGATCGCGCTTCCCGCGCCCGATGCCGCCGTGTTGATCGCCGCGGCGATGTCTTCGAGGCTTTGGGTTGAAAGGTCGATGGCCACATTGATCGAGCCGGAGCCGTTGGCGATGGCGACCGTGCCCGATGGGACATTGGCGGTTCCCAGGTTCAGCAGTTGTCCGACCGGCAGGACACGGACATTGAAGTTGTTGCTCGCGGCGCCGTTGGTGATCGCGTTGCGGATGGCGTCGGATCCCGGATCGACCAGGTTGAGGCCCTCCAGGATGTTAGTTGTGCTTGCGTTTGCCAGCGAGAACCCGTTCGCGCCGGTCTGCAGGGAGCGCAGGGAAAGCCGGAACTCGCCTGGGGAGGTTTCCAGCACGCTGGCGGAGACCCCGGCGCCGGCGTTGGAAATTCGAGAGGCGATGTCGCGGAGGGTGTCGGTCGCGCGGATGGTGACCGTGGAGTTGTTGACTCGTATCTGCCCCTCGAGGTTGAGGGCGACCTTGTCGTCGGTGAAGACATTATCGGGGTCCGAGGAGATTTGTTGCGCGGCGGCGAGTTGCTGCACGCTGAGGGTGAAGGCCCCCGGCTCAGCCGCGGTCGTGGCGGTCGCCGTGGCCACCCCGGTGTTGGTCGAGGTGGCGTTGCGCGCGCGGAAGTTGGAGACATTCGCCAGCCCCTCGGCGGCCACCCGGACCCCCAGGACACTCGCGTTAAGCCCCTGAACAGCCTGAAGCTTGCTCGTGGTCGCATCTCGCCTGGTGGTGAGACGGAGCGCGGGCGCGCGCTGCGAGAAAAGCAGCGCCTCGATGATTTCAGAGGTGTTCAGGTTGGAGATCAGTCCGTCGACCGCCAAACCCGCCATGGTCTTTCCCCTCCTCGAAAACTGGGGTCACCCCCTTTCCCCGATCATCGGCCAGATCGGGGCCCTACTTTCGTTCAATCTGCCCTGTTTCAGGCCACGGTGTCGAAGATCAATCCGATCGCTTCCTGGATCTTCTGGGCCAGTTTGATGGTCTCATCCGGGGGAATCTTCCGGATGACCTCTTCCGTGTCCTTATTTAGCACCACAACCTGGACTTGGTCGGTGGACTGGTCGACTTTGAACTGCAGTCCGACATTGGCCAGGTTGGCGGTCGCTTGCAGGCTTTCCACCGCCTCCGTAAGCTCGGAAAGGCTCACCGCCGACCCGGAGTGGTTCTCCGCGGCTCCAGCGGCGCTCGGGTCGATTCGCCGTGGGGGGGAGTCCGCCGGTTTGGGGGTGGACTGGCGGGGCAGGATAGAGGCGATGGAGGCCGGGTCGGCCTGAAAAGAAACGCCTGTCGCTATCATGGTCTTGACTCCTTCTGGCGGACCTTTGCTGGGGTCCGCCGATCGTTCATGCCCCGATTTCCCGCCTTGCGCCCTGTTGCTTGTTGGGCCGACCGGGGCATTCTCAGCCACCTTTGCCGTGGCGCGGCAGTTTTCCTATCGCCCGAGAGCCGGGTGGGGAGGGTTATTCCTCCCCACCCGGGTGCTCCCTGAGTGATTACTGCAGCAGGGCGAGGACGCTCTGCTGGGCGACATTGGCCTGCGCCAGAATCGAGATGCCGGACTGCAGGAGAATCTGGTTCCGAGTGAACCGGGTGGTCTCCAAGGCGATGTCCGCATCCCGGATTCGGGACTCCGACGCGGTCAGGTTTTCCGACGCCACGCCCAGGTTGGCGATGGTGGCCTCCAGACGATTGGTGAAGGCTCCGAGCGCCGAGCGCTGGGTGTCGACCTGGTTGATGGCCTGGTCGATGATGGCGATGGCCTCATTGGCTCCGGTCAGGGTGGTGACATTGATGCCCGCCACGGTCCTGGCGTTGCCATTCGGCTGGGTCTGACCGACATACCCGAGGTTGCTCGCGCGAAGGTCGCCGAACTGGACGTTGACGCGCTGGTTCTGGTTGGCTCCGACCTGGAAGGCCAGGCTGTTGTTGACCGCGCTCAACACGAAAGTCCGGGTGGTCGCGCCGCCGAGGTTGATCACCTCGTCGAAGTTGAGCGACACGCTCTCGCCGGAGGCGAAGCCGCCCGCGGTTCCGCTGCGGAAGCGGACATTCTGGTCGCCGTTCTGGAAGGTGACCGTCTGCCCGCCTTCAAGGCGTCCCGTGTAGGACTGCGCCACGATGGTGAGGATGTCGGTTCCCGCGGTGATCGTGGACCCGAGCGTGAGGGTGATCTGCGGAGTCGGTTGGGTGGTGTCCGAGGGGGCGGGGCCTTGCACGGTCACGGTTTGTCCCGCGACCACGCTGACCGCCGCTCCGCCTCCGAGAGTCAAGACTCCGTCGTTGGCGTTCCCCGCGGTCCGGACATTGTTGGCCGTGCTGAACTCCACCGCGCCGCCGCCGCCGTTGTCGTCGATCGTGAGCGAAATCGACAGGTTGTTCGAGCCGGTCGAGGCCGCGGTGATGACAAACTGGCCGGTGGTGGCGTCATAGGAAGCGGTCTGACCCGCGCCCAAGGTGGTGTTCAGGGTGGTCAGGATGCCGGAGGCGTTGATGCCGCCGGAGGCCACGGTGAACGCTTGGGTGTAAGCGGTGCCGGCCACGCGGGTTCCGGTGAAGGTGATCACATCGCCGGTGCCGAGCGTGAAGGTCCCGCCGGCGCCGTTGTTGAACACCTGGCCGATCAGGTTGGTGGTGGCCCCGGGGAAGGTGCCCGAACCGTTGCTGATGCTGCCGCTGGTGGAGACCACGCGAGCCGCCGCCGCGCGAACGTTCGAAAGCACCAGGTCATAGGTGCCGGAATCGAAGCTCGAGCCGGTGAAGGTGGTCGCGCCGGAGTTGTTGGTCGCGTCCGTGCCGTTCGAGAGGGTCTCGGATCCGGCGTTGGTCTGGTTGACGGTCAGGAAGCGCGCCCCGCTGGAGAGCGTGCTGGCCGTCGGGTTGCTCGCCAACGAGAGACCGACGTTCCCATCGCGGAAGGTGAGCGTGTTGGCGTTGTCCCCATTCAGCAGCCTGCGGGTGGCGAACTGGGTGTCATTGCCGATTCGGGTGATTTCCGCGATGGAGGTCTCGATCTCATCCTGGATGGCCTGGAGCGCGACGGCGTCATTGGTGCCCGTGTTGGCGGCCTGAACGGCCAACGTCCGGATTCTCTGCAGACGGTTGGTGGTTTCGGTCAGGGCGCCTTCCGCGGTGTTCACGAGGTTGATCGCGCTGGAGGCGTTGTCGATGGCCTGATTCAGACCATTGATCTGGGAGCGCAGATTCTCCGAGATCGTGAGCCCCGCCGCGTCGTCCGCCGCGCGGTTGATCCGGAGACCGGATGACAGCCGTTCGAGGGAGATGCGCAGCGCGCTCGAGGTCTGATTCAGATTCCTGTTGGCGTTTACAGCTGCAATGTTGTTGTTGATGCGCGTGAGAGCCATGAGTCCTTCCTCCTTGAATTTGACTCTTGCCGCCGGGATCCGTCCCGGCAGGGTCCCGACCCGGGGCCGTTCCAATCCTTGGATGGGTCGCCCGTGGTCGTTTGTTGGGTTGGACCGTTACCCGCTCTCCGCCATGTAACCGCGCAAACTGTCGCGCTTGCCGTCTCCTTCTCCCTCCCCGTTCGAACCGCTTTTCGAGAGGCTGGAATTTCTCGAAAGGCTTTCCCTGTTCGTTCGGGCCCCAGTAAGAAATGGAGCCGACCGCCCCGTTGTGCTTGGTTTGGGTCTCGCGCCTCCCGGAGAGTTCCCTCTCTCCTTGCGGGAGTTGCTCAAGACCCGGCGGAGCGCCACGGGTTCTGGCCCGGAGCCTTCGCTGAGGTGGTCAGCCTCGCCCACTCATCCGAACCGTTTCATTCCTCCTCGTTTCTTTTCGCTTAATCTTTCGACCGGAGGGGCGCTTTCGCCCCCCCGGCGAAGCTTGTTCCTTATCCTTGCAGCAGGGTGAGGACCGCCTGCGGCTGGGCGTTGGCCTGCGAGAGGACGGAAACCCCGGCCTGCACGAGGATCTGGTTCCGCACAAAGCGCGTGGTCTCCAGCGCGATGTCCGCGTCCCGAATCCGGGACTCCGAGGCGGTCAGGTTCTCCGCCGCCACGCCCAGGTTGGCGATGGTGGCCTCCAAGCGATTGGTGAACGCGCCCAGCGCGGAGCGCTGTTCGTTCACCTGGCGGATGGCCTCGTCCACGATGGCCAGGGCCTGGTTGGCGCCGGTCAGGGTGGTCACATTGATCTGCGAGACTGTTCGCGCGTTCCCGTTGGGCTGGGTTTCATCGACAAAGCCCAGGTTGTCGGCGCGCAAGTCGCCGAAGGCGATCCGGGTTCCCTGTCCCGCGTTGGCCCCGATCTGGAAATGCAGCGAATTGTTGACCGAGGTGATCAGGAAGTTCCGGGTGGTCCCGCCCGCCAGATCGATGGTCGCGCCAAAGTCCAGGAAGACCGTTTCGCCCGAGGGAGCTCCGGCGGCGATGCCGCTGCGGAAGCGCACGCTCTGGTCGCCGTTCTGGAAGGTGACCACCTGACCGTTATCGAGCGAGGCGGTGTAGGACTGCGCCACGATGGTGACCAGGTCGGTTCCGGCGGTGATCGTGGACCCCAGGGTGAAGGTGATTTGGGGCTGAACCTCGCGCGGATCGGTGGGCGCGGGGCCTTGCGCGGTGACGGTCTGGCCGGCGACCACGGTGACCGCCGGACCGCCGCCGAAGGTCAAGACCCCGTCGTTGGCGTTACCCGCCGTGCGGACATTGTTCACCGAGGTGAATTCCACCGCGCCGCCGCCGCCGTTGTCGTCGATCGTGAGCGAAACCGACAGGTTGTTCGAGCCGGTCGAGCCCGCGGTGACCACAAACTGCCCGGTGGTGGCGTCGTAAGAAGCCGTTTGCCCCGCGCCGAGCGTGGTGTTCAAGGTGGTCAGGATCCCGGAGGCGTTGATGCCGCCCGAGGCCACGGTGAACGCTTGGGTGTAGCTGGTGCCGTTCACCCGCGTGCCGCTGAAGGTGATCACATCGGCCGTGCCGAGCGTGAAGGTTCCCCCGGAGCCGTTGTTGAAGATCTGGCCGATCAGGTTGGTGGTGGAGCCCGGGATTGTCCCGGAGCCGTTGCTGATGCTACCGGTGGTGGAGACCACCCTGGCCGCGGCCGCGCGGACATTCGACAGGACCAGCTCATAGGTTCCGCTGTCGAAGGTGGAGCCGGTGAGGTTGGTCGCCCCGCTATTGTTGACTCCATCGGTCCCGACGGAAAAGGTTTCCGATCCGGCGGCTGTCTGGTTGACCGTGAGGAAGTGGATCCCGGAGGAAAGCGTGCTCCGCCCGGGGCCGGCGGTGACTTCCACGCCGAGGCTCGATCCGCCGGTGATGGTCGCGGTGTTCGAGTTTTCGCCGTTGAGCAGGCGCCGAGTGGCGTACTGGGTGTCGTTGCCGATCCGGGTGATTTCGGCGATGGAGGTTTCGATTTCGTCCTGGATCGCCTGGAGCGCCACGCTGTCATTGGTGCCGGTGTTGGCGGCTTGAATGGCGAGGGTGCGAATGCGCTGGAGGCGGTTGGTGGTTTCGGTGAGCGCGCCTTCAGCGGTGTTCACCAGGTTGATCGCGTCGTTGGCGTTTTCGACCGCGCGATTGAGGCCGTTGATCTGGGCGCGGAGGTTTTCGGAAATCGAAAGACCCGCCGCGTCATCGGAGGCGCGATTGATCCGCAAGCCGCTGGAGAGCCTTTCGAGTGTACGCGCCAAATCCCGCGAGGTCACCGAAAGGTTCCGGTTCGCGTTGATCGCACTGATATTGTTATTGATTCTGGTGAGGGCCATCATCAATCCTCCCTGACTGATGGGTGCTAAGTCCGAACCGCCGCGCGGTCCTCTATGTGGTCAGTAGCCCCCAGGAACCGACCTCATTTGCGGCGAATACTGCCCGAAGGACTTGTGAGAACCCGCTTCCTCGACCTCCTGTCGAGGGTCCGCTTTTCGGTCTGCCGCTACGTGTGCGAGGGGTTGCCTCGATTTCTTTCGGCCTCTCCGATTTGCGGTGTCGGCTTCCTTCAAGCCCTTTCAGCGTGGTGGTGTCCATGCTGACTGTGGGTAATTTAGCGTATGCCGCGAATCTGTCAAGAGGATGATTTTTATTTTTCCCCGTCTTTGTCGCTTTGCCTGATCCCAGTTCCCTTAAATTGTTCAACTTACGCCCCAAAATCTTTTTTTGGCGGCAATGGGGTTTTCGGCAGTCTTGGGGCGAAACTGATGCCCTTTTTTTCCGTTGACCGGGACGCGGGAACATGGGATAATAGTGGTAATCTTGTTCCTGTATTTCATCGTCCAATCCCAGGAGAACCCGTCATGTCCCTATCCATCCCCTCTCCCACCGGCCGCCGAGTGGCCGGGAGAAGCGCATCCCACGGTTTCACCCTCATCGAGTTGTTGATAGTGATTGCCATTATTCTGATTCTGATCGCGATTGCGTTGCCGAACTTTCTGGAGGCGCAGGAGCGCGCGCGCGTGGCTCGCGGCAAGGCGCATCTGCGAGGGATGGAAACCGCTGTTTTCTCCTTCATGACGCAGTACGGTTTTCTCTATTCGGATTACAACGATCCATTCCTTGTGAAGCTTAAGACCCGCAATCGTGGAAGTGGCAATCCGAACCTCCCGTGCACCGTGGATGCTCCGAATCCTCCCTCCAATGGGGGGCTCAGCTTCGAGACGGGTGAATTCCAAAAGAACTTCTATGCACCATCCGTCCATTGCCCCCTGACCACACCCGTGAAGTTTATCGACTCGGCATCCACCGTGGACCCGTGGTCGGATGGGACCGTACCCGTGGGATTTGATTCACGCTATATCCAGTTCGGGGGTGGCGGGGACAACCCCAAGGGCATCGTCTATTCAGCCTATTTCGTTTCCGGACCGGACCGGCGCGCTGGGGATTGGGTTCGCGGAAATGGAGTGGTGGACTGGGGTGGGGATGGTTGTATGGATGGGCTTCCGTATAGCCCCACTAATGGCACCACCAGCCGGGGAGAGCTCTGGGTGGTGATGGGAGATTGGGCCCAGCTGGTTACGACCCTGGAGCTTCCGTGCGGCTCGGCGAAACGAGAATATGGGATACAGAAAACCTATTAACAGCCTGAGCTTTCCTTCAGCCTCAGAATCCCCAGGATCGGTTCAGGTCCTGGGGGTTTTCTTCTTCCACCCCCATTTTTTGGTTGACCCCCGAGAGGGGCGGTGAAACAATCCGATCCTCACTCATCCCTTTTACCATTCCGCTGTGGGAGGCTCCACCATGAACCGAACAGACTGGCTCGCTCCAAAGACCGGCTCGCCGGGATTCCGGCGGAAACACGCCTTCACCCTGATCGAGCTGCTGATCGTGATCGCCATCATCCTGATCCTGATTGCGATTGCCCTGCCGAACTTTTTGGAGGCGCAGGAGCGCGCGCGCGTGGCCCGGGCCAATGGGCACCTGCGGACCATGGAAACCGCGGTCTTCGCATTCCAGACCCAGTATGGGTTCCTCTACTCGGATTACTTCGATCCGTTCCTGGTCATGTTGAAGACCCGGAACAGAGGGACAAACAATCCGAATTTCCCCTGTCCGACCGCCGCGCCCAATCCGCCCAGCAAGGGTGGTCTTGATTTCCCAGGATCAGGCGAGTTCCAGAAGAATTTCTATGCCCCCTCCGTGCACTGCCCGCTCACCACTCCGATCAAGTTTGTCGATGCCGCGTCCACGGTGGACCCTTGGTCGGATGGAACCGTGCCCGTGGGGATGGATTCGCGGTACCTCGGACTGAGTGGAGATGACCCCAAGAAGCTCATCTACTCGGCGTACTTCGTCTCGGGTCCTGACAGGGTTCCCGGAGACTGGCAGCGCGGGACAGGCAGCGTCGATTGGGGTGGGGATGGCTGTATGGATGGGACTCCCTACAGCCCCACGAACGGCACCAAGAGTCGTGGTGAGCTTTGGATGGTGATGGGAGACTGGGCTCATGTGGTAGACGTGACTGAACTACCTTGCGGATCCGCGAAGCGGGAATATGGACGTCAAAGAACCTATTGACCGTCAGTCTTTCCGGCGGACTGGAGGACTCCTCCCTTGACGAGGGGGAACCCCTCCAGGTCGAGGGCGTTCACATTCACCGCCCCTTTGTTCCAGGCGAGGGTCCCGGGCCCCATGCGCTCGATTCGTACCGAGCCGCCGGGGAGGGATAGGGAAAGCGGGGCGGGGTCGCCATAGTAAGCGGCAACCCAAAGTCCAGCGGCGGGGTCGCCATACAGCAACGCTGGAGCCTTCCCGCACTCAAGGGTCGCGCCCGCCAGCTCGATCCGCCCCTGTGAATTCTGGCGCGCCATCGGGCTTTCCAGCATTGGCCAGCCCAGATCGCCGTTCTCGTTCCAGCGCCGGAGCAACCGCCACTCCATGAGGTCCACCTCAAGGCCGAGGGTCTTGCCTTCGCGGGCATATTCCAGAACCCACGGGCGGCGCGCGTCATCACGGTAGCTGGTGAAGGGCGGCGCGACCTCATCGCGCACAGTTCCCCCGGCGACTTCCCGCGCAAAGGAACGGGCATCCGGGTGCGCGCTTTGATCGGCGACCTCCACATAAAAAGCGCATTGCGGCTGGCCGCGATAGAAACGGCTGCCTCGGTCCAACTCCCCAAAGGTCTTTTCCTCCCCCAGGTAGTTGTACATGTCCAGATACAGTCGCCCGTCCTTCTCGGCGATCCGGATCGGGGAGTCATATCCGAGTTCGGTGATCGACAGCGGGAGCAGCGCGATCCGCGCGGGGGGAGTCTCAATCACCATGACCTTGCCGCGCTCGACCCGATGGGGGAGCTGGGTCACCTCTTCATCGCTCACCCAGATTCGCGAGACCCTCTTCCGGTCGAGCCAGACCAGGGAGGCGCGCGCGCTGGCGAAGCGGTGACGGCTCGCGGGGGCGAGGCTGTCGGGGGTTTCCGCCTCGCGCGGGGCATACACCCCAATCGCGCGGTTCCCCTGTTGGACCCCGAGGAACTTTCCATCATCGAAGAAGGACCCATCGATGCCGAAGGCGCTCTTTGGGGGAACCTCCTTTTCAATCGAATCGTTCATCGAATAGCGCGCGAAGATCATCGCGGTTCCGGTAGGGTCCCCGCCATACACCTGGATCACCAGTGGGTTGGTCTGACGGCTCACCTCGCGGCTGGCCAGCCCCATCGAGAAGGAGGGGGTCAGGTAGGTCGAGGCCCCGATCCGCCAATCGGAATGCGCGGTCTCCTCCAAGAAGAACGGGAGCTTCTCCGGGCGCGGCACGGTTCCGATCCAATCGGGTACGATTCCCTCCTCGATCCAGGTCTGGAGGAGTTCGGAGTAAGCGCGGCTGCTGGGCTGAAGAGTGGGGTAATAGGCGCGACTGTAGGGTCCCGCGAGACGCCCGGATTGCGGATGGAGGTGAAGCGCCACGCTGAGCCCGAGGCGCGTGGCCGCAAGCTCGGCCAGCAAGCGGGTGGCGGGGTCCTTCACATAACGTCTCAGAAGGTGCAACGCCTTGAGGGTCACCTGGGTGTAGGTCGGGCTGTTGAACTCGAACACATTCCCATTCTCGGCGATCAAACGAAAGAACTCGCGGAACCGTTTGTAACCGCGCTCGGCTATAACCCTGTCCTCCAGGAGCTCCCCTCCCAGGCACGAGTTGGCGCAGTCCATCGCGGCGATGTTGGTGTAGGTGAGAGCCACATCCATGTCGCGGATCTCCTCCAGTCCGAGACGGATGCTTTCTTTGGCGCGGTTCCGGAGGTCCTCCGGTAAGGTCTCGCCATGATCGTGGAGGAGAGGGATGAGGTGGGTGAGAACGAACTCGACCGAATTGACATCCTGAATCGCCTTTTGGTTGCTTTCCCAAAGGAAGTTTCCGCGATGCGCGGCCCCGATTCGGGTCTCCTGGCAATCCAGGACCGCGTTCAGGAGTTCCACGGACCGGTTCTTCTCGGACTGTCCGCCTTGATCCAGGAGACGTCGCGCCTGCTCGGCGGCGTGACGGACCGAGAAGTTCTCCGAAAGACTGAGGTCCGCGGCAAAGGTCCCCGGGACTGAAAGCAGCATCAACTCAAGCAGGATCCAACCTGAAACCCTCACGGATCGTCTCCTCGAATGAATCAAGCCGAATCCCCGCCCGCATGGTAGGGGTCGGCGGCTTTCCGGAAGTGGTAGTGGGTGATGATCGCCCCGGTGATGATGAAGAGGACCAGATAGTAGATGTTGAAAACCAGCTCGTTCCGGTTTGAGAGCGGTCCGGTGACCAGTTGGGCGAGAATGTTCTGGACAATCAGGACCAGCCAGACGAGGAAGAAGGAATGGGGGAGCGGATCGCCCGCGTGGCCGCTCGGATGCGGAGTTTTCCAAACCCGGATGGCCAAGGCCGCGATGGCAAGAAGCATCAGCGGGCCGATCACAAACCAGAACTGCCGCTCCCAGTAGTCCTCGTTCCCCAGATAGATGTTGGCCCAGCCCTTGAGGCCGTTCTGGATCGAGAGGCCGAGACCATACACCAGCCCCAGATAGGCCCCGAAACGCTCCAAGTTCGGACGGGTGTTCACGAAGGCGGGCGCCTGATTCGCCGCTTCCTCCGGGGACATCCTTCGGTTGACCAGGTAGAAGGCCACGCCATAGGCGATGCCGATGCTGATACCGCCGGAGGACTCCCAGCAGCGCCACCAGTTGAAGTTGACACCCGGCCAAACTCCTGGAGCCCATTTCCAGTTCTGACAGGCGGCCCAACCGATGCCGTTGAGTCCCCCCACGGTCACAATCAGGAGAACATTCTTCCAGTCGCGCCGAGCGAGCTCGAAGCCCAGGAAGCCGAGATACAGTCCGAGGTGAGTGATCGCGTTGCGGTTGTCGTTGATCAGCCGCCTCAAGTTGGGGTTGGTTTCCAAATCCTGGTAGCGGTCCGCGATGCTGGAATGCAGCGGAAGGAAGAGGTCGGGGAGCTGGTTGAACAGAAAGCGCGCGAGGATCACCCCGCAGACACCGGCGGCGATTCGCGCGACCCAGTGCCAAGCTCGGAAAGGCTGCTTGGGGCCGCACCAAGCTAAGAGGCAGGCCCCCAGCCCGGCCCAAGGGACCCCGGCGATGAACAGCCAGAGAAACCCATAGGCGGGGGAGATCGGCAGGAATTCCCCCTTGCTGTAGTTGGTCTGGAGACGACCCTCGAAGAAGCTCGACCACTGCATCCAACCGCGGTTCCCGGAGAACCCAATCCCGACAGTGAGCGCGAAGATGATCCACGCCGAGGCGTAGCGACGGGTCTGAACCGGGCTTGAGTCTCGAGCGATGAACCACCAGGCCGCGCCCCACAGGACTCCGGCGAAGATGCAACCGGAAGACCCGCCATAGCCGGAAGACCCGCGCACCGCCCAGCTCATCCCTCCCAGCGCGGCGAACAGGAGGGTGGGGAGAAGCAGGTCGTGTATCAAGTCGGACTTACGGTTTTCGGTCATGGCGGGCCTCCGTTCAGGACAATGGGGCGGGGATGTCTATCCCCGCGCGCCGCTGGAGCTCGGGAAGATGTCGGACACCGGGATGGTTCCAGGCATGGGGGGATGTGTCAACCGAAACACGGCAACCCGGGGATTAGGCGGGAGACCCCTTCATCGGAGCGTGCGCCGGCGGCGAACGCATGAAATGAATTGCATCGGATTGGAGGGATTGGCTGTGTCTCTAAGCCCTTGTTCATGGCGCCATTCGCAGTCCCGCCTACCCCGGAATCCTGACCAGCGCGTAATCTCTCAAGATGGGGAGCGTGATGGTCAATGTCTCGCCTTGAAGGTTCACGTTTTGAATCTCGATGTCCGGACCGCCGGGAGAGGCGGTCCTCACAAGCGGAGGTTGATCGTGCGCTGGAAGCGAAACGGTGACAACAAGGTTCTCCTGGGGTCTCAGACAGCGGCCCCGCTTCCGCCCCTGCATGGGAACACGATAGTTGATCAAGTGCAGAACAAGGTCTCCCCGATCCGGGTGGCGATAGAGGGCAACCCTTATGTCTTCCCCTTGTTCCGGATCGAGGATGGAGGCAGGACCCTGAAATGCCTTGTGAATCTCTTCGATGACCGGATTCCGGGACTGGTGGCGCTTGAGTCCGAAGCGACGATCGAGTTCCAGGTAGAATGCGGCCTCCCCGACCTTATCGGACGGAAATGCGTTCCGCAGGTCGCCGCCTTGGGCGGCCTGGAGAGCCTTTTCGAACGGAATGCCCGGATCCGGAAGGGCCTCCGAGAGGGATCCCAGGATGAGCACGCCTCCATTTGCCCGATCCGCCTTGTCCTTCTGGGTGGAATTGAAAGGCTCAGGCAGCTCGTGACGGGGCCTTGCGGCCAGGTCGAAATCGGCAAACGGCATGATCAGGATGAGCCGTCCGCCCTCCTCAACATAATCTCGCAGGACCTGGAGCTGTGAGTCCGATAAATACCTGACTCCAGGCGCGACCAGGACCTTGTACCGCGACAGTCGGCTCCGATCGAGGTTTTCCTCGATCACAAGGTCAAAGGGGATCTGCCGGCGTCCCAACATCTCGTGGATTTCGTAAGCGCCCTCCAGGTGCGCCTGATTGTTGAAATGGACCTGCTCCCAAAGGAACAGCAAACCGACCTGTGCGGCCGATTCGTAGCCCTGGTACCACTCCTCGTGCTCATCGAAGAACCTCTGATAGCGCCTTTGGATGTCATGGTGTGGGCCGTGAACATGGGATTTATGGAGAACGCAGACTCCCCCAAAGGCGGCGGCTTCGGCGTGCTGAAGCGCGGTGGAGTCCGGCCCTCCTTTGTCGTAGGCCAGCATGGCCACGCTGAATCCATTTTGGAAACCCAGCTTGAAAGGGATGGAGTAGTGGGAAAGCACTCCGGGCGCGGCTTGTCCGAGATCGGAGCCTTCCTCAAAGAAGATCGTGTCGATCATTCCTCCCGCCCTGAATCGAGCCACATCCTTGCCGCTCTCGGCGCGCCCCATGGCGCCGATGATTCTTTGCATCAGGCCCCAGTTGGGGACCACGAAGAAGTCCGGGTTGATGTCACGTCCCGCGCTTTGAACCTTGGCGAGCCATTCGCCCACTGAGTCCGCCCAAAACCGTTTGGTTTCAGCCCAGCGGAGCTTCCCTTCGGGAGTGGCCAAGGCCGGGTTCGCCATTCGCAGACCCTCCCAAGTAATGCTTGGATCTCCCTCAAAGACCTTCTCCCGGATGAATTCCTCCGCCAACCCGACAAGCATTCCCCAACCCGCGGCATTGACCGCGGTGGCATCCAGCGGCCCGAAGGTGTCGAAATACAGCGGACGATCCACGGTGGGGTATTTGGCTTCCAGCCAGGCAGTCCACTCCTTGAAGGTGAAGGCCCACTCAATGATGTCGCCTTCGTGATAGAGGCGGACATCCGAGGTGGAGTCAAATCCCAGCAAGTCCCTTTGAGCTTCCGTCGAATAGCGTTTCCCGAGCCACTCTCGGAAAGCATCTTGAGCGGAGGGGCTATAGCTGTGCTGGATGCAGTTGTCAATGAACAGCCCGTCGAAGCCATCGGACGCGGCGATCCGAGCTTCCGCTTCGGAATAGCGAATCCAATCCGGATCGGAGAGGCAGGGAGCGTAGCGGCGGATCGAGTCGGTTTGCTTACGCATCAGGAGGACATTGTATTCGTAGTTGAAACACAGCCTTCCGCAGGGGTCACGTTGCATCCACAGGATGGGATCACGCTCCGGCTTCGGCCCCAAGCCCAGGGGTTCAAACACTTCCCAGTTGTCGTACAGATGCCAGAAGCCGGTTCTCCTTTCCGGGTCCCCAAAGATGGTCTGGTTGCAGTAGTAGGGGATAATCCAACGCACACCGGCTTCATGGAGGTTCCGGTTGAACAAGCGCACCTGTTCGCGCCAGTCGGCCAAGCCGCGAGCGTCCTCGCTGTGCGGGCCATCCGAGGTCCCGGTCGGTTGACTTCCACCGGTTTGGATGTAGGCCATGAAGGTTGGCCCGAGGGTCCGCATGGAGGCCCCGCCGTGGAAGAGCTTGGGCGCCTCCCCTTTCCATTCCCGCGCGAGTGTCGCGCCGCGCACATATCCCTCGGTGTAGTCTATTGTGTAAGTGTAAGGGACCTTGAGACTTGGCTGAGCGGTCGCGGAGGGAGAAGCAGCCAGGAGCACGAGTTGAAGGAGCAGGGTCATCGCGGGTTTCATGTCTCAGGTCCTCCAGGGGCGCCTGGATCGAGCGCGAACACTGTCGGGACGAGCTCCGATCTCGGGTTCCTCGGCTACTTCATCTCAAGCAAGAGCAGCAGCAGATCCCTCGCATTGCAGATGCTGTCGTCGTCGAAATCCCCCACGAGTTTCCCCGGAGGCTGCTCAACACTCCCCCAATGGTGGGTGAAGAGAAAGAGGTCCGAAACGGTGATCAGGGAGTCCCCGTCCAGGTCATAAGGCTCCTGCCCCAAGGTGGGGGTTGGAGTCGGAGTGGAGGGGAGCGTGGGAGTGGCCGAGGGCGTTGGGGTTCGGGTGGGTTCGGGGACCCTGGCCGGGAAGGTCCATGTCCGCGAGTTGTTGGCCGGATTCGGATCGCGGCCTCCCGAAACGACCATCTCGCCTCGAAGAACATAGTCTCCTGGAACCGGCGCCTCGAAGCTGCCGGATAGGATGGCGGTCTCGAAGGCCTCGAGGGAATAGGCTTGGGTCGCCAGCAGAATCTCCGCTTTCGCCGGAGTATCCAGATAGAGGGACAGTGTCATGTGAGTCGGGGCGCCATCATTGCGAACAGACACATCCACCCCATGACGCGCCCCCAGAACGAGCGCCTCGAGCCCCGGGTGCGAAGGGTTGCTTCCGGGGCCTCGAACACGGAGCGAGGACTCACCCAGCGCGAAATCGAACTGGGAACCGGTCGCCACCAGGATATGAACCGAGGCCGTGCCTTCCGCATGAGCGGAATCCGTGGCGTGGAACACCAGATTATGAGCACCGGGACTCAGGACAACCCCTTGAACACGATTCCCTGTCGCGAGGAACCCATCCACGGAGGAAGTCCACCACCCATCCACCAGGGCTTGATCGTCGAGGTCGTATCCGGTTCCGTAAAGCGGCCAAGCGAAACCCAGAGGCGCCTGGTCGCCGGTTTGAGGAGAGAGGATGCGGACCGAAGGCGGGCGGTTCGGGAGGCGCAGGCCATCCACGCGCGAGTCGCTGGTCTGGAGGCCATCGGTGGACTGCAAGCGCAGGGAGATGTTCTCTCCCGCTCGCAGGAACTCGGTGGAGAGTTCGATGGAGCTTCCATCGATGCACACGGCGACCGCCTGCCAGGTGCTTCCGCCATCCTCGCTGGCCAGCAGGTGATGCGTGAGCGGCGGCGCGGGCCCGGTGCGCTTGAGCGGACTCGGGGTGGAGCCGGCGGTCCAGGACACAGTCACAACCCCTCCCAAGGCGCTTCCCGGAGGGGGCTGAGCGAGTCCGTTTTCGACCGTTCCGCCGGGGAGGTATTCCAGGACCTTTTCGCCCGTTTCGACACTGACAAACTCGTAGCGGTCCACCACGGAATTGGCGATCACGAAGGTGGCCCACCAGAGGTCGTACCGCTCCTCGGTGGGGCCGACATTCGGGATCAGTTGAAAGGCCTGGAAGTCGTAACGGTTCCCATCGGACGCGTATCCTCGGAACTCATATTGACCGGAGACCTGTTGCGGGGGATCCGCCACCTCGAAGTAATCCTGGTTTCCGCGGTTGATCGGCGCGGCGTGAAGCGTGCCCGGCACAAACCGGTAATGGACCTCCTCGGTTCCCTCGCCGATCTTCTCCACCATGGCGCGAACAAAAAGGGTCCGCATCCCAACCGGTAGTTCGCCTTTGGCCGTCTCGGTCGCTTGTTTGGGGACATTCAAGCGGCCTTGAAAGTCCGACCGAAACCTGTCCAGGGTGGAGGAGATCGGCCAGACCGGAACATCCTGTGCGCCCATCACGTCGATCCAGCCTTGGTTCGAGAACCAGGTATGAGTCTGCGCGGGCATGTGGCGAATCCGCCCCACATCCCCGGAGAACCCCGGAACATGGCCGTCCTCTGTCTTGAACAGGGTGACCCCGCGAACCTCGAGCCCATCGGGCGGATGGGCGTCATACTGCTCCGTGCCGGTGTGTAACCCGATGGCGTGTCCCATTTCGTGGATGGCGGCTGTCGGCTTGTCGGCATCCACCAGGAGGATCCCGCGATCAATCGCGACATTGGCGCCATCGATGCCCTCCCCCAGGCCATTGTGCGGGACAACGCCCACCACGAAGTCGAGTCTTGCCTCGGGACGGTCTCCGATCCATGCCGCGACATTCATCATCGTTCGCGCGGACGCCAGCAGGCTGGCCAGGCCCGCGGTCAGCGAATACGTTCCAATCCAGGCGAAGTTGGAGATCAGACCGGTATAGGTGATGGGAGCCGCGGCCACAAAGTGGATCTCGCTATCCGAGATCGGAAACATGGCGGGCATGAGGTTCGAGAGTTCCTGAACCATCGCCGCCGCGGGAGGCGCGGGGGTCCCGGTGAAGCCATAGAGGTAGAGGCGGATGGGTTGCACCACGATGTTCAAGTCCCGATCCGGCGCGGGAAGCACCGGGTAGTTCGTGGTCTCCCACAACATGCGCGGGGGTTCCTTGGCGGAGTATCCCTTGACACCGCCCAGGTCGGCCATCAAACGCAGCCCGCTAATGGCGCTTGACTGAGGGGGAATGATGAAGTTCACGGTGGATTCGGCGCGGACAATGTCGGAGTCGGAGCCATAGTCCGCAAGGTCGCGATGAAGCTCCATCGAGGGACGAGTGGGTTCGACACGCTCGCCGTTTACCTCGAGGTACACCTTCACGCCGGAGAGCGTGGGTTCGGAGCAGGCCACATCGGCGCACAGAACCGATTCCCGCCCGGCGACAATCGGCGTGAGAAAGCTCGAATGAGAAATCGTGTTCTGTCCAAGCAGCACTCCCGCCGACCAGACCGAGGGCGGGACCTCCTTGTCTTTGCGCGCCGGGGGCCCCTTTTCAACGTGGGGCGCAATCTCGACAGCCGGGCCGAGCGTCTGACCCTGGAAGCCCATGAGCACCGAGGCGCCCCGATCCTTGAGGAAGAGCCGCTCCGGATTGGTGTCCCAATAGATCCGGGTGGGCCCGCCTTGGTCGCCGTAGTAATTCGCTCCGATCTGAATCTTGGCGTTCGGTTTCTGGCCATAAATGGGGACAAAGATCGCGGTTCGCCCCATGAAATAGTTGCTTTCGATCACTGGGGCCGGCTCCGCCTGGGTCAGCCAGGCCAGGCCATCAAAGAGGAGGTACTCCAGGAAGATGTTGCCCCGGAAGGTCGGCCCTGTGCGGTCCAGGAGCCAGACCACTTTGGCAAACTCGCAATCCTCAAACAGGCACTCCGAATTCATCATCCCCTCGACACGGGGCGATCCTCGGAAGAAGCACCCGCGAAACCGAGCGGAGCCGTCATCCTTGTCGATGTTGACCGTCGGACCGGAAGGGAAGATGCAGTCGTTAAACCGGAGCTCATCTCCCGTCCGGATATAGATGTTCTCATTGGGGAGAGTGCAGTCCTCGAACCAGACCTGGGAATCATCCAGCAGATCCCAAAGGTTAATGGTCACTGTCGAATCCAGGATGTGGACACTACCCATGGGGGGGATCATGTGGAGATTGAGAAGGTCAATGGCGCTCAGGGTCGCATCCGCGGCGACCACCGTGATGCTGGTTCCGCCGGCGATGGACGAGCCCGCCCCCTCCAGGATGTAGTAGCCGTCGGGGGGCGCCGAAAGCGCAACCGGATTCGCGAAGACAATCCGGACCGGGTCGTTCCGGTCGAACCGCGCCGATTCATAAAGGAGCTCGCCCATCACCCGAATCACTCCCCCGCTATAGGTGTACCCCCCAAGGTCAAGGGAGAGTCCCTCGGGGACCACCACATACCCGCAGCCGACCGGATTGGGCGAATCCGTTTGGATGACCTCATCGAAAAGCAGGGTTCCTGCGATCAGGCTTTCGTGGATCATCACGGACTGCTGAACCTGGACCAGTTCACCCCCATTTTGTTTCTTGGCAACGATTCGGAAGACGTGCTCCTCTGCAGCGAGCGAATCGACCCGGGTCTGGCCGTTGAAGGTGATTCCGGAATCGGGTGGAACCGGACTCTCACGAATGACCCGTGCACTGCCGCCGCCTTGGACCTCAATCCGAATCTGGATGAACTTCTCCTCGTTCGGGGTGGCAGGGTCGTTGGCGATGTAGGCCTCGTAAGTGAGGTGACAGTTGCCGAGTCCGGCGTACGGGATCGAGATCTGAGCGGCCTGAGCCGACAGCGTGATGAAGAGCGGGAACAGCGGGATGAAGATGCGGGTGAGTCTGAGATTCACGGGAGCCTCCTTGCGAGCAGAGGGAATCTCGTACTGATATGCTAGTATACACCCGCGCCTTGGCCGCTGGAAACCTCAAAAGATGGGGGATTGGATCCCGACGGATCTCCACAACCGGAGGGAAGATGAAGCAAGATCCGGCGCGACCGACCCCCGAGGGGTTGTCGCCACCGCCAGACAAGTAAGGACCCACCCGTCATGCCCCCGAGAATTTTCCCTGCAATGGGCTTTTTGATCATCGGCCTGTGTGTCCCGCCGTTGGCGGAGGCCTGCACGGTGTTCGCCGGAATCCAAGGCGGGCGAGTCCTTTTCGGGAATAACGAGGACTGGCTCGACTGCAACGCGCGGGTGCAGTTTCTCCCCGCCGAAAACGGAAAGCACGGCGTGGTCTATGTCGGATTTCGGATCGGGGGTCCGCAGGGGGGCATGAACGATCAGGGCCTGTGCTTCGATTTCGCCGAAGTCCCAACCCAGGAGCTCCCTCCGCCCAACGGGAAACCCGTGTTCGTCGGGAATCTGCTCCACAAGATTCTGCGCGAGTGTGGGACAGTCGCCGAGGCGCTGGCGGTTCATGAGCAGTACCATTGGCCGCTCCTGGCCCGCTGCCAGGCGCTGCTTTGTGATCGAACGGGCGCGGCGGTGATCCTCTCCGCGCGACCGCCGATTCACCGGGAAGGGGTCAGTTTGATCATCCCCAACCCGCGTCTCGATCCGATGGGCCTCGGCGAGGGCACCCCGGCCTTCGAGCGCTTTCGGCTCGCGGATGAGAGATTGGAGTTGCCGGAGGCAGGCTCGCCCGACGGGGTCGCGAAGATCCTCGCGGCGGTTCATCAGGAAACGCTGCCGACCCAATACTCCTGTGTCTATGATCCGGCCGCTCGAGAGATGCGCCTTTACCATTTTCATGATTTCACGGCAGCGCGCTCTTTCAAGCTGGAAGAGGAGTTGACCAAGGGAGAGCGGACCTTCGCGATGAACGAGCTCTTCCCGAAATCGATTGCGTCGACGGTCTATGCGGAGCGGCACGCGGAGCTGCTGGCCGCTCAGACGGACGAGAGAGCGCGCGCGGCTTCGGTGAAGGTTGCCGAAATGCTTATGGCGCTTTCGGATCGAGACGGGGACTCGAAACTGCGCGAAGAGGAACTGTATGAATTTGTCTGCTTCGATCCGCGTGACCGGTCCGAGCTGCTCGAGCGGTTTGATTCGGATGGGGATCGGCATATGACCCTCTCGGAGCTTGCCGAGGCTCTGCGCGCGTGGCTTCCGGTCTCCAAACTTGTGGAATAGCGCGCGGCTACCACTTCTGGAGTCCGCGCTTGTCCACTGTCTGGCGCATCATCCCCGCCTCAATCAGTTCGGGCTGGGTGTAACCCGCCGTGCGAATCTGGTTATCGTTATATCCGAAGCTCTGCATCTGCCGGATGGAAAAACCCTCGCGGCGCATGTCGCGGGCCGCGAAACCGGCCGCGCGCAGCTCGCTCCCATCGAAATGGCGGCGAAGCTCTCCGATGGTGAAGCCCGCGTTTTTCAACTCATAGGCGCTGTACACGGTGGCCAGCTCATGGAGGGTGAACCCCGCGCGCGCCGCGACACGGGCGTCGATCCCCTCCTGTTTCACATGGTGGATGACATAACCGAGGGCATGAAGCTGCTGCGCGTCGAGGGTTTCGATCAGTTCGGCAAGGGGCTTTCCCCCGGCGCGCGGGCGTGGCGGGGTTGCGGGGCGCAGTTGGGTTCGGGGAAGCGCCTCCGGTTCGGGGCGTCCCCCGGCCGGAGAGGGCTTTTTCGGGAGATACCCCAGGAGCTCAAGCGCCTCGCGACCGTATCCCAAGCGCTGCATCCCCTCCTGGGTGTAGCCGAGGTCGGCCAGGGTGGCGGCGGTGAGTCTTTTGGCGACAAGACGCTGGGGTGCGTTCACACTCTCGGTGATGAGTGTGTACAGCCCACGATACCCGCCGGGGATCCCCAACGCCCGGCAACGCCAGTCGCGGTCGTCCTGGGGTGGCATGGTTGAAGCTTAACGCCGGGGGGATGGGGGGGGAAGGCCACTAAAGGCAGGACCCACTCAATTATCGATATGCCTCCCGTCTTTGCGCGCGCAAGTCGCGGTCGAACGCCTTGGCAAACTGGAGCTCATAGGACCCCATCTTCGCCAAGACCTCAACAACCTACCTCCTCCTGGAATGGCGTCCACTGCCCATTTTCCTTCCCAACACCCTTCCCCCTCCACCCCGGCGAGCGGGTTCCGGGATCCCCTTCGCGGCGAGGATGCGTGGGTCTTGGCCCGCCGAAGATGAATAAAGATTCTTGTACTCACAGTTGGTTCCTTCTATCCTCATGTTCCATGAATCGGCGCCTCCTGTTTGCCTGGATCGGCGCAACCGACCTCAGGGCGGCTTCCGGGGTCAAGGAAGTGGGACTTGGGCCGATCGCCCAGGCGGTCACGGGCCGGGATTACGATCAGATTGTCCTTCTCTGCGATTACCCCTTGAAGGAGGGAAAGTCGTACGTCGCCTGGCTCTCGGGCCAAACCAAGACCAAGATCACCCTGCAACGGGTGACCCTCTCCGGCCCGACTCACTTCGGCGAGATCTATGAGAATGCCGTTGGGGTGCTCCAGGAATCTTTGCAGGGAATGGGGGCACAGTTCGAGCTCACCTTTCACTTAAGCCCCGGAACTCCGGCCATGGCTGCGGTCTGGATCATTCTTTCCAAAACTCGGTTCCCCGCTGAGCTGATCGAATCCTCGAGGGAGCATGGGGTCCGGACTGCCTCAGTCCCCTTCGACCTCTCCGCCGAATACCTTCCAGACCTCCTCCGAAAGCCGGATGAGCAACTCCGGAGCCTATCCGAGGGTCTCCCTCCGGAGGCGCCCGAATTCTCCGACATTGTCCATCGGTGTGAGAGCATGCGCCGTGTGATCGCTCGCGCCCGCAGAGTAGCACCTCGCAACGTGCCGGTTTTGATCCTCGGAGAGAGCGGGACGGGGAAGGAGCTTCTGGCGCGAGCCATCCATGACACCAGCCCACGCAGGGACCGCCCCTTCATCGCGGTCAATTGTGGCGCAATCCCTCCAAACCTTGTCGAGTCTCAGTTTTTCGGTCATGAAAAGGGGGCTTTCACGGGAGCGGACAGAGCCAAGCGAGGATTTGTCGAGGAAGCATCCGAGGGAACCCTTTTTCTGGATGAAGTGGGGGAGCTACCTCTCGATGCCCAAGTTCGATTCCTGCGCGTTCTTCAATCGGGGACCGTGACTCGTGTCGGGGCCTCACGCGAGACTCCCGTGGATGTCCGTGTGATTGCCGCCACAAACCGCGACCTGTTTGTCGAGGTCCCGGCGGGCCGTTTTCGGGAAGACCTGTTCCAACGCCTGGCAGTAGCTATTCTGCAGCTCCCACCTCTTCGGGAACGGCAGGGAGATATCGGTCTCTTAATCGACCGTCTCCTCAACCAGGTGAACAACGAGGGCATCGGGCAGCCGGGGTATCGGCACAAGACTCTTTCTGCTAGCGCAAGGTCTCTTCTACTCCGCCAGGAATGGCCGGGGAATGTGCGGGAGCTCTTGAACACCTTGCGACGGGCCTCAATCTGGTCCGGGGGCGCGGTGATCGAGGAGCCGGACATCCGGGACTCGATCCTGCCCATGGGCCGCCAGGAGCCGCGAGGTCTCCTCGACCGACCGCTTGGGGAGGGGCTGAATCTGCCCGAAATGATGGCGGAATTGGCCACTCACTATCTCAAGCGAGCCATGCAAGAATCGGGGGGGAACAAGACCAAGGCGGCCGAGCTGGTGGGGTTGCCGAGCTATCAGACACTGACCAATTGGCTGAGGCGGTATGGCCTGACCGAGATTCTGGCATGACGGATGCTTCATATCGTAAACCGTAATCAGAACGATGAAGATGGAATTGACTGTTTGATTGGAGGCCGCTAGGCAAGATGGGTGGAACAAGTCGAGCGGGGAAAATCCGAGCGGGGGCTCGTCCTAAGTCGCATGGAGAGCGAATCGCGGCGGCCCTCCGCAGGGCGCGCAAGCTGGCCCCCGAGAAAAGAGCAGGTCAACTCAGGGCCGCGAGGAGAGGAGGTGCGAATAGCGCTGCTGGCGACAGGCCCGAAAACCCAATGGAGACTCCTCCGAGGACCATCCCCAGTGGGATGCTGCATTCCCTCGAACTCGAGAATTTCAAGGCTTTCGGAACGCGCGTCAAGATCCCCTGTGCGCCGATCACCCTCATCTTCGGACCCAATAGCTCGGGCAAGAGCTCAATTCTCCAAGCACTTCACTTGATGAAGCAAACTTACGACCATTGCGAGAAGCCTGGAGGGCTTACTCTCCAAGGGGAGGGGTGCATTGTTGATTTGGGGAGCTTCCGCGAACTGGTCCACGATCATAAACCACAACGAGAGGTGAGGATAAAGCTCGCGACAACATATGAGAATGGCTCACCGTCCGCACTTGAATGGACCTACCGAGTACCTGTGGGTCGGTCACGTGAATCACTCTCATCCCTTACGGTCTTTGTTGATGGTGAAAGCCACCCATTTACCGTCATATATGACATTCGCCAAGGCACCTCCAAGCAACGGGACCGACGTAAGACACAACAACTCTCCCGCCCCCCAGGCTTAGTGGCCCACTGTAGGACACTCATAACCCCTCCGCAACAGTGGGAGGCTTATGCCCGCACCTTTTTCGAATCCAGAGGCCAATTCGAGAAATGCATCGACGACCACCTCGAGCGGACGAAATCCGATACAGGGGCTGAAATATTCTTCCCGACACTTCCCCGTATCAAGAGAAGGACGGCTCTGCGGCTGCTACGGAGGTTGAAGAGTGAGATCTCTTGTACTACATCTCCAGAAAACACCTTGCACTGGATATCATCGCTGGCAAGGGGTTATAAGGTCCCTCTGTCAAGTTTCCTTTTGGATTCCAAGGTCCGGAAAGACACATCACAAGTATTCGATCTATTCTTGGCCTTACTCGCTGACGTGTCACTCGATAGCCGCCCACTCTATGCTGGTTGGTGGAGGCGGATAGACTCCCTTCAAGACGCCGTTGGGAAGCTCCTCGATCGGGTTTCCCCGATGGGGCCATTTAGAAGAACCCCCCAGCGGTGGTACCAAGTTCCTGACGTTATGCCAGTCCACGTTGGACTCCATGGCGAGAATTTCCCCTATCTGCTCTTTCATAACCCAGCACTCTTAAGTGAGACCAACAAGTGGTTAGAGGTTCTTGACATGCGTTATTCTCTCGACATACAACAAATCGGCGATGGAGATCTACACCTCGTGGAGGTGCGGTTATCAAGGCGGCGGCCGAGACAGAATGATGCATTGGCGGACGTTGGGTTTGGGGTAACTCAGATCCTTCCAATTCTTGTCGAAAGCCTGAACGCCACGGGAAGGATCATCACCATCGAACAGCCCGAGGTTCACATTCATCCGAAGCTTCAGGCCGACCTTGGTGACCTGCTCATCCACTCGATCAAGAAGGAAGACGCCAACCAGTTCATCATTGAAACCCACAGCGAACACTTGATCCTCAGACTCCTGCGACGGATTCGGGAAACTACGGAGGGGACCCTTCCGAAGGGCGCGGAGCCTTTGAAACCGGAGGACCTTTCTGTTCTCTATGTAAAACGTGGGAAGGAGGGTTCGGAGGTGGTTCAACTGCCGGTCACGCCGGATGGGGATTTCGCCCAGCCGTGGCCAGACGGCTTCTTTGCTGAAAGAGCAAAGGAGCTATTCTGAACAATGCTCTACGAATTCGCCATCGATCCGGAAGCGATTCTCGAATGGGCTAAGGACCGGAACCTGGCTGCCTTCTTCCTTGATGGAAAGTTCGGCCTTGGGACAGCGCGTATCATGGCCCAGTTCCCGAAAGGATGGAGGAAGAGAGTTCATTCTTTTTTTGGACAAGGTAGCGGGACCTTAGCCGATTCCCGGCTTGGCGAGATTCTAAAGGAGCTTGGTTCACATGTTACAGCCCGTCCGGCATCGGAATGGTGTGATGATTTGCCTTGGTTAGAGAACACCGAGCGGGAGGACTTACAGTCCCCTTTTCACGCGATTCTTGGAGTGCGGAACCCTCGGTTAAGCAGCCGTGTGCTGAATGCCTTGAGTCCCGGAGAAGTTGTAGATTCCCCACTCTGGAAAACTCAGCATGGAGTTACAGTTAAGCGCACAGCAGATGAAATAGCTGAAGCTATCTCGCCGATGCTTCGAATCGCCGACGAGATCTATTTTATCGACCCTTACTTTGACCCTGGAACTAAAAAGAAACGTGATCCCATCCTCAAATCGTTAAGGAGGGCTGAGGGCTCCAGGGGGGGCTCCGCGCCACGAATTATCCAGGTTCGGTGTGATTACGACAAGAGTGGTACCGATGAGTATTTCCAATGCAAGTGTAAGGAGGACCTCCCGAAAAAAATTCCAAAGGGGTGGGAGGTGGTATTCCTCCGCTTGAATAATAATGACTCCGGTCAGCGCTTGCACAACCGTTACATCCTCACCAATCTGGGCGGCGTGATTTTTGGCCATGGAATCGATGAAGGAAAGCGTGATGAGACGGACGAGATAACCTTGCTCAGCAAGGATCAGTATTGGAAACAAAGGGCGGCCTATATTGACCAACCTGTCTTTATGGAATCAGGGCAACGAATTGTAGTTCGCGGCACGAGATGTGAATGAAGCGATTACGGGAGAGGGAACGATGAAGGAAAGACACTTCCTCTACTGCTGGAGTCTTGACACCGCCGATTGGGAGCAGGACCTCGGAACGGTCCTGAATCACATCGCGGGGCAGCAACTCAAACGAGTCGCCGCTGGGGACACGGTTTGGATCGTGACACATCGCGATGGTGCGGTTTCCTTGCGCGGAAGAATCGTGGTGGATGCGGTCACTGATTTCGATGGGGCCTGCGAGCGGTTGGGAACAACCGACCTGTGGGAATCCGATTATCACCTGATCGCCGAGCCGGGAACCGAGGAGCCTCTGGATGACATCCCCCTCGAAGAGAACGTGGCCCTGCTCCGATTCAACAGCAAGAAGGATCGCTTCACGGTCGAAAAGGACGGTCGAGTGGATTACCACCAAATGCAGACCATGCGGGAGCTCACCCCGGAATCCGCCGAGCTCCTGCAGAAAATCTGGGATGAAGCGGCGATGCCGAGCGGCTCCGAGATTCCACTTGATCAAGCCGAGGAGTGGTCCCGTGGGGCCGGATTTGGGGAACCGGAGAAAAACAGGCGTGTCGAGGAGGCTGCGGTCAAATTCGTCACCGAGTGGTACACACGCGAGGGATGGGCGGTAGTTTCCGTGGAATCGGAAAAACTCGGATACGACCTCGTCTGCAAGAAAGAAGGCATGGAGGAATCCGTGGAAGTGAAGGGCGTGTCCGGCGAGGATCCCCGATTCATTATCACCGAGCGAGAGGTGAATGCCGCTGAAACGCTCCCAGACTTTTTCCTCTGTGTGGTGACAGCGGCCCTTACCTCCAGGCCACAGCTCCATCGTTTTTCTGGCGAGGAGTTCCTCGATAAATACAACCTGTTCCCTATTCAGCATCTCGCCGTACCCCGAAAGGCGGAGGGGGCTCAGAGTTAGCAAGGGTACTCGTATCTGGGGGCTTGGCTCCCAGCCATTCAACCCTTGGGAGGAAACCATGTTCTGGCTGCTTTTCAGACTGGCTCTGTTCCTTTTCCTGCTGCCGGCCCATCTCATTCTTCTTGCCATAGGTTGGCTGATTTGGTGGATTGTCTTGAATACCTCCGACTGAAAGAGAAGGTCTCGCACGCCATTCGGAAGGTCCGCGAATCTTGCTGAGCCTGGATTCCGGATCGGGGTCCGGAATGACACGCGTGAAATCCTCCTTGCCGAGGAACGGAAGGCAGACTATTTGATCCGGAGAAAACCTCGTGGACCACCTTGAGAAATACATTGAAAGCCGCAAGCGGCGCTCTCCCGCGTTCTCCGCAGACTTTGAGGTGGGATATGAGCGGTTCAAGGTGGGGGTTGTGCTCCGCATGGCCAGGGAGGATGCCGGGCTTTCCCAAGAGGAGCTCGCCAAACGTCTTCACACCAAAAAATCCGCCATCTCCCGGATCGAGAACCACGCCGAGGATATCCGCCTCTCCACTCTCGAGAAGTTCGCCGAAGCGGTCGGGAAGCGTCCGACTTTGAGAATCGCGTAAGGACAACCCCGGATTCCGGATCGGGGTCCGGAATGAGGGGGCGGTTCCACGTGGCGGCCTGGGTTAAGCCCCCCCTCACCACTCCTCCTTCAACCACTCCTCCGGCAGTTCCGCCACGCACACATCCGGGTTGCCGCGACGGGTTGAGGTGAAGACCACCTTGCTTCCCTCATTGTTCCAGCCCACGTGCGGATGGGCGCCGTGGCCGTAGGTGCGGTGGTTCTGGGTCAGGATCCGCGCGCGCGCGGTCTTGCCGCTGAAGATGCCGATATCCCCATGCCAGTTGTCAGCCGCCGCGAAGCGTCCGCAGGGAGAACCCGCGCAATGCCACCAGTTGTACTTGGAGACCTCCGCCGGGGTCCCGGTGGGCCACCAACTTGCTGGGAACGAGCCTCTGCCTCCTATCCCTCTTCGCGGTGGTCGAAAGAGTTGCCTATTCTATAAACTCTTGTATCATCGGCGTTCCACGGGAGGACTGCAAATGCTCCACTCAATGGAACTGGAAAACTTCAAGGCCTTTGGTCGACGGGTGAAGATCCCCTGTGCTCCAATCACGCTCATCTTCGGTCAGAACAACGCGGGGAAGAGTTCGATCCTTCACGCGCTTTACTTGATGAGGGCATCGGCCCAGCATACATCCGACGATGATCGATGGCTCGTTCTAGCAGATAAACAAGGTTCCTTTGACCTTGGCGCCTTCCCGAATGTCATTTTCGGTCACCACACAAGGCGCAAGGTGAAGATCAGAGTCGTGTGGACAAGTTCGAAACCACGTAAATCCGTTGGAGACAAGGGAATAACCGATCCCTTCCAGAGATTCTTCGGAAAACTCGATGATCGCCTGTTAGGAGTTGAGTACTCATTCATTCTACCACCCGAGAGCGCCTTCCCATTTGCTGACAGGATTGATCTGTTCGTCTCTTCCTTTCTTCGGCCATTCGCCACCTTCACTCTTATTAAGACTGAAATGTGTCGCGTTTCAGGGAAAGGGCATGGAGTTCCACGCTCGGCGCTGGACCATTTACGGGAGATTGTCCGAGGCAAGCAAGAGTTCGCATGGTCCTATCTATCAAGCCATCCGGACCTCTGGAAGAATCAAGTTGATAGCCTCACTGCCCGCCGGGCGGAAATTATTGGTCTGCTCAAGACACTAGACAAACGAACGCAACAGATTGTCCCTGACAACACTAATCGCAACCTCCTTCAGTTTCAAACGCGGATACCTGACGGGAATCTCGCTGACCACACCGGTGTGGTGGACGCCTTACGTTTCTATACTGGTGAGATTTCTGCGGAGCGGCTCGCAAAGCGCGTTTTCGGTGAACTCAAGTCCTGGATAGCCAGTGTGTCGCTCTTTGAATGCGAACTAGAATGGCCGATTCAGCTGTCATTGTTTGAGTGGGAAAACGCTCCCCCAGAAGACCCAGATTATCATTATGTGTCCGAGTTGTTTGGCGACTTGCTCGCCATTGAAACGGTCCCAGGAGCAATCCTTAGTAACCTCAAGCGCCAACTCAAGAGCATCGAGCCGCTTGGTCCAACTCGTGCAATCCCGAAGCGGATTTATACCTTTGAAGGTGTTAAGCGTGAGGCTGTCGGCTTTCTAGGAGAGGAATGTCCAGCTCTTCTCTATCATCAGCCGGATCTCCTTTCCGAAGTCAATACGTGGCTTGCTGGAAAGGACAAGCTCGACTCAGGCTACCGTCTTTCCGCTGACGAAGTGCAATTTCGAACCATGGAGCTCTTCCAGATTAATGTTCTTGAGACTTTTAGCCGTGGGAAGGCTCCCATCCCTTGGTCTGATGTCGGATATGGATTGAGCCAGATTGTTCCTATCGTAATTCAATGTCTTCTACGGAATTGTTCGATTCTTACCTTTGAACAGCCTGAACTCCACATTCACCCACGCCTTCAAGCTGCCCTCGGCGACCTCTTTATCCATTCCGCTCAAAGGGGCAATCAACTGATCATCGAAACCCATAGTGAGCATCTGATATTGAGGCTCCTGCGACGGATTCGTGAGACAACAAATGGAACACTTCCGGAAGGAGTTGATCCTCTCCGACCGGAAGACCTCTCTGTTCTCTATGTCAAACGTGGAAAGGGGGGTTCGGAAGTCGTCCAACTTCCCGTGACGCCGGATGGGGATTTTGAGTCCGATTGGCCGGAAGGGTTCTTTACAGAGCGCGAAAGGGAACTCTTTTGACATGATCAAAGAGATTGCGGTCGATCCAGAGGTCCTCGCCGACTGGAATGGATATCGGATTGTCTTTCAAGGGTGTGGTGTGGAGAAAGGCAGGCTCATCTGGCGATTCCCTGAGGATTGGCCATCCAAGGTCGTGGAACGAATTGATCAGGCTCGCAAGACAAGTCAGCTTCAACCTGTAAAAGCCAAGACCATAATCGAAGATGTGAGGAAATCCTATCGCCGAAAAACTGTCCCAAGCCGGAGAAGGTATGCCTCAGAGAAATCATGGTTGGAGAACGCAGAGAATGAACACCAAAGAGAGCCATTCAGTTTGATCGTTTGTTGCGGCAATCCGCAGTCCTTGAGTGGAGTCCTCGCGGCGGATGACATCACTGAAGAAACGGATGGATGGTACGTCAATACAGGAAAGAAGGTCGAACGAACGGCTTCTAATCTTGCTGATTGTGCACGTGTCCTTCTCAGCCACTCGACAAGGATTATCTTCGTAGATCCTTACTTTGATCCCCAAGAAGAGAAGTTTCTTTCTTCATTGCGCGCCTTCCTGAGCGCCTGTCCCGAGGCACATGGTCCAAAACGGAAGTTCGAGCTCCACTCAAAGGTGCAAGCAAAAAGAAATAGAGACGGTCAATTCAACGAAGAGTCCGGCCTAGAGTGGGAGAAGCGATGCTTGAGCTTGCGGCGGATCCTACTACCCAACATAAGCCTTAGCATCTTTCGGTGGCGAGACTATGCACAGGGAGAAATTCTCGAGGGATTCCATGCTCGATATATTCTAACTGAACTTGGTGGGATCCGTTTTGACTGGGGACTCGATGAAGATCCAAAGAGGAAGAAGACCGATGTTCAAATCCTCAATCACGATCTTTACACGGAACGATGGAGGGATTTCCAGGAAGGAAGTTCTCCTTTCGATTTAGACTGGAAGATGAAAATCGACTACAGTGCAGACTGACCTCTTTCGAGCAACCCTTCCACTCCGATTCCATCCCACTCCGGCACCCATTCATCCGCGCCGATCGCAAATCTCCTGATATGATGGTTTGACTGTATCGCCGACGGACGGTCCACGATGAACACTTGCGCCTTGGCGCGGCTGATGGCAACATTCCAAATTCGGGAGGCATCCCTGCTTCCCGTCAGGAAACCTTCCATCGAATCAACTGGATCCAGGACAACCACAAGGGCTTCGCTGCCCTGGCAACGATGAACTGTGCTGACCTCCACACTGGGTGTCCCGCTTAGGAAATGGCGAAGGTAGTAGGACTGCATTCGGAAGGGCGAGATGACCAGGATGCGCTCGTCGTGGCCTAACAGGGGACGGATCCCATGCACAATTCCCGCTGTGATCCGCGCGGCCCTCAAATCTCCCTTTGAACCTTGGATGGTGAACGGACGGCTTGGGGGGGTGATCCACGCTGGGGGTTGGGCGCTGGACTTATTTACAACAACCCGCGGTTTTACCGGCCAGGGCGGAGGCCAACAGGGCAGTGGAGGATTGCCGACCACATTGAGGTCACCATCGTAGAAGGACTGTGCGATGAAGTCGCACAGGCTTTCATTCATACGGCTCTGCTCGTTTAGACGCACCATGATCCCCATATCGAAGAGCCGATGTACTCGATTATTCGCGGATTCGTTTTCAATCCCCACTAGATCAAACACAGTCCTCTCGAACAAGAGACGGATATCAGCCTTCACTTGATGGGGGGCAAATTTGGGGACCGAGCAGAAGGGACGCAGCTGCATGGGGTCCCCCACGAACAGCCACTGTTTGGATTGGAGCCCCAGGAGGAATGCAATCATGGGAAGCGCAACGAGGGAGGCTTCATCTAGAATGACCAGGTCCCACTCTTCATCCCAAAGCGTGTTCCGAGCTAGAAGACTGGCAAGAGTAGTGGCGGCAAGTCTCGCCTCTGGCAAGAGATGCTCGAGGAGGGAGTTACGCTCAATTCCCAACTGGTGGAACTGCACCTTCGTGGCGGCGGCATCGGACTCGAACGGTAAGTCCTGATCAGCAGCCCCTGGAAAGTCAGCCCGTTCCGCCTTCTTCTGGTCGATCTTACAGGCGATCTCATCCAAGCACATTTGGAAACGAAGAAGATGCCTGCGTCCAGGAAAGTCAAACTCGGGATGCTGCGGGTACCCCAGACGAAGGATGGTTCCCTCGGGAAGAGTATGGCCGCTGCTTCGCGCGGCATTGTCGGTTTCGAGAACTAGGAGGTCGACTGAACGGTTAGTGGGCCCCACCGCCAGTACCTTGCGTCCATCCAGAATATGGGCGAGAGCAATGGCGCCAACTGTGAAAGTCTTGCCGGTTCCCGGTGGTCCCCAGATCAGGCCGATCTGCTTTCGGGCCACTGAAGATGCCTGTCGCTGGCGTTCCCTTAAAGTCCCAACATGGTCGGTCAGGGCCGGGATCACAACGTGTCCTGCCGAAGAATCCGGCCATGTGCTCCTTCCGACTGACTCGTAGAGTACAGGCAGTCCGCGCAGCCCCTTCGACCATTCCAGCAGACCTTTCAGGTAATCTGGCGGGAAGACAAGCAGCTCATCGCCAACGACCAAGTCTCTGCCGCTGGCCTTCTTGATGACAAGGCACTGGTCGGTTTCGTTGACCCGGAGAAGTTGGCCGCTGAAGAGGATCTTTTTGTTGGCGGTATCCTTGATGACACAGTCGCCCTCGAGATAACGAGGATCAGGAAGGTTGTCCTCGCTGCCCTTTCGTTTCGGGAAAGCACGGATGATCCGTGCGGATGTCTCGGTTTCGACTCCGGCTACCACCATCTTGAAAGGCTTGAGGGAGGCGCGCTGAACCGCTCGGATGGCCTCACGGAATCGATCAATGTTCATAGGAGTCAAGAATATGTAATAGGGCGTGGACGAAGCATACTGCCTCTTTAGTCAAATCATCAGGAAGGTTGGACAGGAAAATCCTGAACAACCTCGGGCTCGCAGGTCTCCGCTGCCCCACGGCCATTGTTATCGCGCAGAGAGCAGCTAGCTCGCGTTGTCCGCTCCTTCGAGCGGTCTCCCCGAGGGTGGCCAAGACAGCCATCCGTCCTTTGGGAGAGCTCAAAAGAGTTTTTCCGTGAGCCAAGTTCTTATGGGGGTCAGCCCCCCCCTCGGTTCGGAGCAGCTTGCGAAGCTGGGATAAAGCCACCCCATAGCCGGCGGTGGCCAATGCATCAACGACTTTGAGGGACAAGAAACACTGAAGATCCTTGGGACCGGCGAATCCCTTATCGAGGATGCTCTTGAGAGTCCGCGCCGCGCTATTCCAGGCGCCAGCGGCAATAAGTGCCACCGCCTGATTTCGCAGGTCCTGGCCGCAGAGCAGGAGCGCGCTGGGGAGTTGAACATATCGAGTGGTGAAGATCAGATGTTTGTGGACCGGGTGCGCCTGCCCTTCAAGATACACTTGCCGGAAGTCCCGCGCCGCAGCAATGGCCCCTAAGGCCGCAGCCGTGGCTTTGCGTCCGCTGGTGACATCCACCACCACCGAATGCGGCGGCGGTTCGCCAGCCACAATGTAATACGAGTGAATGACATCCATGACCTTCACTGATTCGGTTCCATCCCCGATGAAGGCCTTCTCTGTGTTACCGATGGACTCGCCATGCAGAACCAAAACTTTCGGGACAAGGAACTCTGTTTCAGAAGAGTAGAGGAGGATGGCTCTCTCGTGAGGAGTCGCGGTGAGTGCCAGCGCTGGTGAATACGGCTGTGTGCCAATCGTAACAAAGAGGATCTTGGCAGTTGGACGATTCTTGGCCTCTTGTTGGTGAATATTGCGGAGTAGGGGAAAGACCTCGTGCTCATAGAACCGTTCGGGAGTCCCGGCCCGTTTCCGGATCGCGGAAAGCTCATCCCATTTTCTTTGGAGAAGCCCAGCGCCCGACTCTAATGGATACTCGGATTGTGCCATGCCCCCCCTCACCACCCCTCCCTCAACCAGCTCTCGGGCAACTCCGCCACGCACACATCCGGGTTGCCGCGACGGGTTGAGGTGAAGACCACCTTGCTTCCCTCTTTGTTCCAGCCCACGTGCGGATGGGCGCCGTGGCCGTAGGTGCGGTGGTTCTGGGTCAGGATCCGCGCGCGCGCGGTCTTGCCACTGAAAATGCCGATATCCCCATGCCAGTTGTCAGCCGCCGCGAAGCGTCCGCAGGGAGAACCCGCGCAATGCCACCAGTTGTACTTGGAGACCTCCGCCGGGGTCCCGGTGGGCCACCAACAACCCGCCCCGATGATCCGCGCGATCCCGGTGTCGAGGTCGATCTCCTTGACATGCGCCTCTTCCTCGTGCCCATCCCGGTTGATCCCGCTGCAGAAGAGCACCCGGTTCTCCGTCCACCAGCACTCATGCGTGACCAGCTCGCCATCGAGTTGGGGATAGATCGGCCACGGCGCTTTCCCGGAGGAATCGACCAGATACATCCGCGCGGCGACCTCGCCCGCTTGGACATCCTTGGCGCGGTCGCTCACCCGTCCCCCATGCGCGAACAGAACCAGGTCGGGATCCTCCCAGCTGGCCTGGAGGTGGGTCACAACAACCTCGAAGGCGGCGAGTGTTTTCACCGCGCCGTCTGCCTTGTTCATGAGAACAATTTCGGAACCGTTCGAGCCGCGCAGGGTGAACCCGCTGACCAGGGCCGTGCCATCGCTGTTGTCGTTGAGGCCGAGGGAGCTCGCCGCGCGCTCCGGGAGCTTCCCGATCAGGGTCTCCTCGATCCGGACCGTGGAGGGTTTGTCCCCGGAGCCGATCTTGATTTCCGGTTTCCAGGAATAGGCCGCCTGGTCATGGATCACATAGATGCGACTGTCGCGTCGTCCCGCGCAAGGGTCCCCCGCGATGGCCTGCCCTGGGCGCTGGAGGCGAACCAGTTCGCCGGTGGCCTCCAGGTATCCGAAGATCTCGCTCGCGCCGCCGCGCTGGGTCCTGAAGATCAGGAGCGAGCCATCCGCGAGCCACGAGCGTTGATGGAAATAGAGGTTGAGGTCCTCGGCGGAGTTTCCGGTGATGAGGGTGAGCTTCGCGCCGGAGGTCGGGTCGGTGACCACCTCGCGCTCGCTGGGGAAGACCTCGCAATCCCAGCTTTCGGCGTGGGAGATGCGGGGGATGAGGAGAAGAATTAGCGTGGGAAGCAGGAGTGTTTTCATTGGATGGGGTCCTATATCCGATTGGTTGCCATGGGTCCGTCACGATCCCTGCCCTACCGGCTCGGCCAACGGACAGAGCTGTTAGCAGCTTGGCGCTTCATCTCCCTCGCGGGGAGGGCGGTCCTTCACCTTCAAGAGGATCCTTCGATAGCGAGGAAGACTTGCACGTCTGGCTCGCTCCTCAAGATACTCCTCTGTCTTAATCGCGGAAATCTTCTCAGCGATTGCGGAGATAAAAAGCTGGTTCAGCGAGGTGTCTTCCTCCTTGGCGATATCACGCGCCATGTTCATCAGAGAATCAGGAAGACGAAGGGCATACTTGCTCATGGGGACTTTCACCTCCGTATAATCTTCCAGAATTCCTTTGGCCTCTCAAGGCCTATGCCAAACCTCGCACGAGCTGGAAGTAAGTCCCGGATGTTGAAGCTGACGATGCAGTCCGCGGCCCCTGCCACCGCAAGTTCGAGGAGCATGTCGTCCTTTGGGTCGCGAAGCATCGGCCTCCATAGGAAAAACGGAGTCACGGGGACGGAAAACTTCGTAAGAACGTCCACAAAGGCGTCTACTTCATCGAGGGTCAGTCCCGTCTCGACAAGGGTGTCATTCCGCTTGAGAACGGACTCGTATTCCAAGAGGAGAGGGACGGAAACAAGCATGTCAAATAGACCCATCGGGATGGCCCTCAAAATCTGATGCGAGGCTCCCGCGCTTGAGAGGAGTCCTGCCAGGATCACATTGGTGTCAAGGACGGCTCTCATATCATATATGATATCACAACTGAAGACCCAAGGAAGGTGCCGGCCCGTTCCCTATGGCGGACAGGATGGTATCATCTCGGATGAATGGCATTGAGTCCCCACACCCTGGAGCCTTCCATGAGCGGTGATTTCCCCAACACGCCAACTCACCGGGACCCGGATGACGATCCGGGCGTCCCCACCCCGATTGACCTGCCGAGGATTGAGCGCGCGGTGCGGGAGATCCTGATCGCGGTGGGCGAGAATCCCGACCGCGAGGGGCTTAAGAAGACCCCCCATCGGGTGGCCAAGATGTTTGCCGAGGTCTTCAGCGGCCTGTACCAGGACCCGGACGCGGTCTTCGCCACCTCCTTCGAGGAGAAATACAACGAGATGGTCCTGCTCAAGGACATCCCGCTGCACTCCATGTGCGAACACCATCTGCTCCCGTTCATCGGGATGGCGCATGTGGCCTACATCCCCAATGGTCGAGTGGCCGGGTTGTCCAAGCTCGCGCGCGTGGTGGACCACTTCGCCAAGCGTCCCCAAGTGCAGGAGCGTCTCACCGAGCAGATCGCCGATTTCATCGAGTCGCGGCTGGAGACCAAGGGGGTGGCGGTGATCATCGAGGCGACCCACTCCTGCATGACCATCCGCGGGGTGCGCAAACCCGGCGCGCGCATGGTCACCTCGGCGATGCGCGGGTTCTTTCTCAAGGATCCACGGTCGCGTCACGAGGTCCTGTCCCTCATTCACGGCGAGCGGAACCCGTTCCTGTGAGCTCGGCGGGGATGCCGAGGAGCTGACTCTCCACCTTCTCCCCTGTTCGCGGATCGAGGGTACCAAGAATCAGAACCCATTTCTTGCCGAGAAAAGTTTCGGGAAGCTTGGCCGGAAGCGTGTATGCGGCGCGTTCTCCGGGGGCGAGTGTCGCGGGGGGTCGTCCCAACGCGGAGTAAGGGAGCTTCAGTCGGATCACGTGGCCGCTGGATGGCTCGCCCAATGAAACCTCGAAGTGACGCGCTGGGGGGCGCCGGTCGGTTCCCTCCCAAAGGACCAGGACAGTGTGATCCTCGGTGATCCTTGCTCCCACCCAGCTCCCCCCTTCGCGAAAGGGGATTGCGGCCGGAACTTGCGGCGGAACCCGACCCTCGAGGAGCTCCCTGGAGGCGCCATCCGGACTCACCTCAGCCCCAACTCCCTGGAAAGTGAACGGCGCCCCCTCGGAGTCGGACAGGTTTTCGACCTCATAGAACGGAAGGTCCCGGAGATGGCTGCCGAGTCGAGCGGGACGTTCGAGTTTGACCGAGAGCTCGGTGGGGCCGGGCGGGAAATCCTCCGGTAAACGAACTGTCCAGCGGTCCAGAACTCGCTCTCCAGGCGCCCATTCCGTGAACCGTCTCAGGCCGCCCCAAGGGAAGTGATCCAGCAAGAGGCGACTTGCCGCCGCGCCGTGTTCAAATCGATCCATCCGCGCGGCGATGCAACCCGCGAAGCCAGGAGTGCGCCGGCATTCCCAGAAAAGGCTCAAGGTCACCCAATCCCCCGGCTTCACCGTGGGGGGATCGATCCCATACGAGAGTAGGGTGAGGTCCTCGCCAAAGGGGACGCGCGCCGGAATGGGCGCGGCCTCTTCCTGAAATCCAGGATTCTCCAGGGGGCTGGGAGTCTTCTCCTCGGGCTTGTGGGCATGGGCGCGGTAGAGCGAGTGTCCCTCCACGCGGTGATACAACTCGAAACGATTGCTCAGAATCCTCCGGACCGAGGGATTGATCCGGCTGTCCTCGGTTTCAATCAACCATATCTCGGGATGCGTTTCGAGGACCTCGTTGAGGAGCTCGGGATCTTGCGGCAGAAGTCTCGGCCGCTCTTGCGCCGGTAGGTTCCGGAGATAGAACGAGGTTTCAATTCGGGGGTAGGGTGCGTTGCGGCCATTGTCGGCGACAAGCATCGGGCAGGGGTTGGGATTCTCAAGAATCGGACGAACCAACGGCAGCCACACATCCCCCTTGGGAGGGCCCTGGGTCGGCCAAACAAGAACGAGGAGGGCGATCGCGGCGATCGCGCGCGCCGCAGCGCCTTTTCCGGATCGATCCAGGCGAGTGAAGAGGCGCTCCATCCCGGATGCCGCGAGAGCAAGGTAAACCGGGCATGCGAAGATGAAGTATCGCGGCGCGAAAAAGGTCTCCTTGGTCGCGAGGACCGCGAGGATCGACGCGGTGGGAACCACAAGCCAGGACAGTGAGAAGAAGAACAGGGTGGACGACTGAAACATCAACCTCACAAGGCCCGCAAGCGCGGCCACCGGGACCAGAAAACCCGCGATGGCCGGCTTGGGACCGAGCGGTTCGAGCAGTTCATTCCAAAGCAGGCCGTATGAAAGGTCGCTCCACCGGAAGGGGGATTCGACTTGAGAGTCCGCCTCGGCCCGTCCCAAAAGGATCAGGAGCTGGGGAAGGTACAGGAGGGACACCGCGAGCAGCGCGGCCAGTGTGGGAAGGACTCGCCGCCCTCTTCCAGCATCCCCGGATTCCGTGTGTTGCATGCTCCAGAGGAGCAACCAGGAGGTTTCGAGGGCCACAACCAACAGTCCGAAGCTGTGGGTGTACAGAACCAGCAGCGCCCACACGCCCCAAACAACCAGTCTTCTTGCGCTGGGCTTGGACCTCCACGCTCCGAGCGCCCAGAGGCTTCCGAGGGTTCCAAGCAGCCAAAGGGAATACATCCTCGCCTCGAGGCTGTAGCGGACCGGAAGAAAGGCGAGGCACAACAGGAACGCGGTCCACCACGCCACTTTCTCGTCAAACCAGGCGCGGACCGCGAGCCACCCGACGGGAATCGCAAGCAGGCCCCAGAGCAGCGAGGGGATCCAGTAGGCGGGGTCCCAGTCGGTGAGGCGACTGACGAGATGGAGGATCAGGTAATCGAGCGCGGGGGCGTGCTGGGTGACCGTGAGACTCCGGAGAATATGCGGGATCGATTTCTCCGCGATTTCAATCGCGGTCATTTCATCCAGCCAGAAGCTCTCGCGCCCGGCATGAAGTCGGACCGCGAGCGCAAGGACAGCCAAGCCGAACAGGCCGAGGATGGTCCTATGCGAAGAGAGGGCATTCATGGGGGAGCGACACCAGCAAGACCGTGATTCTCCACTGCTTTGACGCCCGCTGTCACGTCTCCCCACGAATGGAGGTGTCAAGGCTATTCCAGATCCTCGGGTGGATGGGTCTCCGGGGCGAGGAATGCGGCCACGCTACCTCTTCAAGCGCTCTTTGTTCTCAGTGATGCGCGACTTGATCAGCTTGCGGACCAGCGCAACGGGCAAAGGCTTCTCCGGCTGAAAGCGGATGGTCCCCTTGCTGGCGTCGTATTCGGTCAGGTCTTTTTTGTGAGCTGGGATGGTTTTTGCGCTCATGGGGTAAAGGGCGCAGTGGCTCTTGGCCGCGCCGAAAGCCACGAGCATCCGGCCATCCAAGCGGAAGGCGGGAAGTTGGTAGCTGATGCATTCCTCGGCCTCGGGAGCCGCCGCCTTGATGGTCTTGCGCAACCTCTCCAGCGCCTTGCGCTGAGCTGGGTCGAGGGGGTCGAGGTACTCATCGATGGTCTTGGGTTTGGGCGGCATGAGGATTCCTTTTGACGCGAGTTACTTGCCACTGAAGATCGCGGCCATCTTGTCGAGACACTGTTCCATCCCCATCTTGGACAGCTCCATCATCTGCCCCTCCGGCCAGTCGAATTCCGTAACCACAAGTTCAGTCTTGCCGTTGCCCAAGTCCTTGAAGGTCACCAGGTTGCGTACGTCGCGTGGGAAATCCGGGGGCATGCCGAGTTGAACGGGGTCCACGGTTGTCCCGTTGCTGTCCGACAGATTGTGGATGTACTCGATCCGCTCCAGCGGAACGATCCGCGCATATCTCCACGCGCTGTACATGTCCTGGCCGCCGAGCCACTCCGGCGCGCGCATGCAGACAATCGAGGTTCCCCCCTCGCGGACATCCATTTTCGCGCTCGGCGAGGTGAAGCCCGCCGGACCCCACCAGCGCATCACCAGCTCCGCCTCCGTCCAAGCCCTCCACAGCGCCTCGGCTGAAACATCAAACACACGAGTAAAGATGAGATCGCGCTTCTTGGGTTCGGGGGTCATGCGCTCGTCTCCTCGGCCGGATATCCGGCGAAAACAAGGTCCATGGTCGGTCCAAGCGCCTTCCAGGCAAAGGTTGGAGTTCCCATGGGATCGGGTGCTCACCGAATCTTCGTCCTGTGCGGTCTTACAACAATTCCTTCAGGTCGTCGAGGATAAGAGTGCGGATCTCCCGGACTCGAGTGAAAACTCGGTCGTTGCTAAGGACCGCCTGGCAACCCGTCACGATGGCCATGGCTGATTGATAGGCATCTGTGAGAGTCAGGTTGTAGTTTGCACGAAGACTTGCAGCGAGGTCAGCCTCCCGAGTTCCGAGCGGGTGAAACTCCACTCCCTCCCCCGCCGTCAGCACCTGGCGGTGGGCATCCGACAGGGAAATGTCTCCCCTTCGCAATGGCAGGATGAGACATTCCGACAGAGTGATCGGAGAAGTCACGCAGACAATAGGTCTCTCCACCTGGACTGCCATGAACCGGTCCATCAAGGGCGCGTAATCCGGGTGCCCCTCCAAATAGTAGACGACCGGCGCGGTATCAAGCAGGACCTTCGATATTCCCTCCAAAGCCAGTTCCAGGCTCAACGGATCTCCCGCCTCTCATCGGATTCCCGTCGGGTTCGGGTGACCCACTCCTGCGCATCTTCTCCACACAGGGGATACGGCGCGGAACCGCGAAGGTCCTTCCAGCGCGGGCGCTCAGCCAACGAAGAACCTAAGTGGATCTTGCGTTCCTCCAAGGCCTGAATCAGCTCGTCCAGCTCCTCGCAAGACAGTCCGCGGGTCTCCTCCAGAATGCGGGCGTAAATTGCGGAACTCACGATTCCCCTCACCTCCTGCAACTATCCTACACGGAACAGACCCCACGGTCACCTCGTTTTGCACCCCCACCGCCGTTGACCGCCTAACCTCCCCATTGCTATCGTTCTTGCCTCTAACCTCCGAGGGGGACCCATCGACCTTGAAAACCTGGCAAAAGTACCTCGTCGGCGCGCTCTTCGCCTTGGGCATCCTCTCACGCCTCTGGGGGCTGGGGGATAAGGCCTTCCATCACGATGAGTCGATCCACTGCTTTTACTCCTATGAGATGGCCACAGAGGGTCGTTTTAAGGGGGCCAACAACAACGAGGTCACCTTTGGCTACAACCCGGTCTATCACGGCCCCTTTCTGTACCATTTCTCCGCGCTGATCCTCTTCATCTTCGGCGATTCGGACTTCACCGCGCGGCTCCCCTTCGCGCTGATGGGAATCTTCCTGCTCTGGCTGGTGTGGGAGTGCCGCAAGCTGGTGGGGGTTCCGATGGCGATCGGCATGCTCGCGGCGGTCACCCTCTCGCCCATCGTCAACTATTACTCCCGCTTCGCGCGCGAGGATGTGAACATCGGCACCGCCTTTTTCGCGGTTCCGGTCTTCGCCGCGCTGTTCCTCAAGACCAAGCGCACCGGGTATCTGGTGCTCACCGCTCTTTCCCTGGTGATCGGCTACAGCATGAAGGAGAGCTCCTACATGTATGGCTTCGCCCTGGGCTTCTTCGCGGTGGCCTGGGGACTCTACCGTTGGCTGAGATATGGGAAAGAGGAGTTCCGGAGTTGGTTCGGCGCGCCTTACCCCTTCATCGTGCTGCTGCTTCTGTATGGTTGCTTCAGTGTCTTTGTGTTCACCTTCGTGGCGGTGGACTATTGGGTGAACCCCAAGGAGCACGGGTTCATTGGGGGACTCTTCGACATCGCGAGCAACGCCTTTTCCTTCGAGGAGCGGGAGCTCAAGGGCCCGGAGCTGCGCAAGAAGATGGAGGCCCAGACCCGCTTCTTCACCGACCAGGCCCGAGGCGGGGCCAAGAGCGTTTACATCCTCCTCTCCTTTGTGCTTTCGGGGGTTCTCTTCGCGGGGCTTGAATACCTCCGATTGAAGCGCCTTCCACCCAAGCCATCCCCCGACAAGAATGCGCAAGAGAGTTCCCCGCCGCAAGGGATCGCGGGTTTCGCGCCGGGCATGATTCCGCTCATCGGCATGACTGCGCTGTGGGTGTTGATGGCCGCCCTCCTGTTCATCGGACGGGAGATCGTTCCGTTTCTGCTCGCGGTGTTGTGCTGGATCGGTCTGGAGATGGTTCGCTGCCGTTTTTTGCGGCTCGACCGGGATGATCCGGGGGCGCCGATGCTGATCCGAACCGCCGCCCCCTGGACCGCGCTGGCGAGCTGTCTCGGAGTCATCCTGCTGGTGTATGTATTCCTTTTTTCGCAGATGTTCGCGGATTGGCCGGGGTTGAAGCGCGGGATCTATGATTACATCGAGTATTGGTTCGGCCACCAGCTCGGCGAATACCGCCTGTTCGGACCGAAGTGGTATTACCTCGCGCGGCTGATCATCTATGAATTTGCGTTCTTGATTGTCGCCACGGTCGGAGTGATCGTGGCGCTGGTGGCGGTGGCCCTCAAGAAATGGGTCAAGGAGGCGGAATTCCTCACCAAGGAGATCGAGCTCCCCGGCCCGTTTTCGCCCTTCTTCGCGCTGCTGATCTGGCTCGCCTTCTTCAACACGTTGATCTACGCCTTGCTGCATGAGAAGGGGCCGTGGCTGGCCTTCCACCAGGCGGTTCCGTGGGCGGCGGTCGCGGGCGGGATCCTCGGGTGGGGGCTATCGGTCTGGCGCAACCGCTGGTTCCAGATGTTGCTCGCGCTCACCGTGGGGCCGCTCGCGCTCCTCACCCTCAAGGCCCACATCCAGGTCAACCACAACTGGGCGGACAACACCGCGGAGCTGGTCTCGCAGCAGCAGGCCGACCGCGACATCCGCGCGCTGGTCAAACTGGTCAACGACAAGGCGGCGGAAACCGGATTGTTCGAGGAGTTCCCCATCGCCAGCGAGGATGAGGTCGAATGGCCGTTCCCGTGGTATTTCCGCCACTACACCAAATACCGGGTGAAGACCGTGGACCCGAACGCCATGGTCCAGTTCGGGGATGACAAGACCTTCACCGAGGTGCGCGCCAAACTCGGCGAGAAATTCTTCTATCGAAAGTATCTCCATCGCGGGGCCTGGGTGGAAAACTCGATGGATGAGGGGGATTTCCCCGGAGGGGAGAGCTTCTGGGCCAACGTGGGGGCGTATCTGCGCAACGAGAAGTTCAAGAACAAGCCCTTCCGGCTCCTGTTCTGGAATTACTTTTTCCACCGCGAGCGCTGGAGCGACATCAATCCCAAGTGGGGGTATGTCTACATCCGGAAGGAGATGCTTCCGACAGTCGAGGCCATCGCCCCGATTCCAGGAACCTTCGAGCCGTCACGGTTCCTTTCGCCGGACATCCGACTTCCGGCCCCGATTGGGGACTCGACTCCCTTCCGAACCCCGCGCGGGTTGCGTTTCGACAAACAGGGGCGGCTGCATGTGGTCGATAGCCTGAATGGGCGCGTGGTGGTGCTCAGCGCCACGGGGGCTTTTATCCGCTCCTATGGCGGCGCGGAGGCGGGACAGGGGAGATTGACCGTGGACCCGCGCTTCGGCGGCGCGAGCACCATTGCCATCGACTCCGAGGGCAACAGCTATGTGGCGGACACCTGGGGCCACCGAGTCACCAAGTTCGGGCCGGATGGGAAATGGCTGCTGGCCTGGGGCCAGGAGGGTTTTGACGCTCTCCCGGCGAACCGGTTCTATGGCCCGCGCGGGATCGAGGTCGGGCCGGATGGAAACATCTATGTGGCCGACACGGGGCCCTGCCAGATCGCGATCTTCAAGCCGGATGGCTCGATTGTACGCCAGTTCGGGCAGAAGGGCATCCGCAGGGGGGATCTGGATGAACCGGTGGGCCTTCGCTTCGCCTCGAATGGGACCTTGTATGTCTGCGACACGGGAAATGACCGCATCCAGCTGCTGACCTCGGAGGGTCTTTCCACCGCCACTTGGGGGGTTCCGGGCTGGAGCGACGACAAAGTCGGGATGGAGCCGAACGTGGACCTCCTCCCGGATGGGAGCGTCATGATCACCCTTTCGAAGAAGAACAAGATTCGGGTTTTCAGCCCGGATGGAAAGACCGCGCGGAATTTTGAGATTGCCGGGATCAAGGCGGAGCCGATTGGAGTGGCGGTCGCGCCGGATGGCAAGGTCTGGTTTTCCGACCGGACCACCAACAGCCTCTATCGGGTGAGCCTGCCGGAGTGATCAGTTCCCTTCGGCTTCCAGGCGCTTGAGGGTCTCCTCGATGGCCGCGCGGACCTCGGCGCGGTCTTCGTGTTCAAGCGCGCGTCGCCACATCTCGCCGGCCTCCGCGTTCTTTCCCAGCGCCTTGTAGGCCAGGGCGGCGTTTTCCATGGCGCGCGCGTAGCGGGGATTGAGCTCCAAGACCTTCTGGTAGTAGCCGATGGCCTCCTCATATTGCCCCAAACGGTGGAGCACCGTGCCGAGATTGTTCAGCGAGCGAAAGTGATCTGGGTCCAGGGCAAGGGCGGCGCGGTATTCATCCTTGGCGCCCTCCAGGTATTTCACATCCTGGGTCTGGTCAAACCGACGAGTGAGAGCGAAGCCGTTCTCGTAATGCCCCTCGGCGGTTTCGGTTTCCTCGGCGGGCTTTTCCGGCTCAGGCTCCGGTGCGGGGGATCTTGTCGGGTCCGCCGCCTGTGGGGGGGGCGGGCGAAGCCTCATGGCGATTTGTTCCGCGAGCTTTCCCTCAAGAACAAACCTTTCCTCGGTGGCCCCTTGGACCATCGCGGCGGCCAGCTCCTTTCCGTTCCAGGGATCCAGCGCCACCGCGATCAGGCGGAGCTCTGTCCCAAGGAACTCATAGCTCCCGGTGAGCAGGACCCCCGCGCGTTCTCGTTTGGCCTGATCGTTCCAGTTCCGCTCCATACGGGTGAGGGCGAGGTCGGCGCCGACCCCCGTGCGGTAGGCCGGGGGAAGGAGTTGCGTGTTGGGGTCCTGGAAATGTCCGATCACACGATCCTCGCTGTGAAGGCGAGTTGTCTGAAAGCCGAATCGTGTTCCGAGTTCCCCGGCAAGCCCATCTCGGATGGCGGTTCCGGAACAGTCGGCGGGGGCGCCCCCCCCCTGACTCTCAAAGGGAGCGATGGCCAACCGCTCCTTGCTGGGGGCCTGCGCGCGGGTGGAGGTCGCCAGAAAGGCCAAGGCGATGAGACATGCACGGAATCGATCGAGGGCCATGGGAAAGCCACTCATTTTGTGGGAAACCGCAAGGCCCGTGTAGGGGCGGGTCGCCCCGCCCCCATTTCCCGGCCTCGCAGACCGACCCGCTTAACCCTGCTCATCCGCCGAGGGCCCGTAGATCGAGGGCAGCGGAACCCCCAGCATGCGCAGATACACTCCGAGCTGCGCGCGGTGGTGCACATTGTGGTTCAAGATGAACCCGCGCATCACCGCGATCCTCGGCATCTCGAAGATCGTTCGGCTGCCCATGCACAGCGCCCAGGGGACCATCAGGTCCTGGTTGGACTTGCCCGGCATGGCCCCCTTGGCTTGCTCCACGTTCGAGTCGAACAGGGCGAGGTTCTCGCGGGCTGTCCCGATCTCGGTCGGCTTGTAGCCGCTGAGGTCCAGGCCTGGAAGGTTCAAGGTCGGATCAACCCAACCGGGGATTTCGGCCAGATGGGCGGCAAGACGTCCGAGGGTCATGGATTTCTCGTGGGGTCTCCAATCCGTGTGGCCATCGGGCACTCGCTCGAGCATTTTTCGGGTGAGGCCGGCTTCGTGAGTGAATTCCATGAGCAGGGAATCAATCAAATTCATGGGCGGGTCCTTTCCATTGCAGTTTGGGAACCGGGAGGGGGCCGGGCTTCGCGCCAACCCCTTGTCCTCGGTGACCTTCAAGGCCTTACTGTGCGAGGAATTGAGCCATGTTGTCCAGGCATCCGCCCGAGCCGTGGACTTTTTTTTCGCGCCCTCGACAGACCGGTATGGCGTTTATGTGCTTCGGGCCGGAGAGTCAAATTCCACCATTCCTGGGCCCCACGCACAACACAGACTAAGCTCCCCGCGCCGTTCAGCTCCGACACTTGATCCGGGCCGGTTGAAGATTGAGACTCCGGGATCATGAATCGCGGGCTGCTGCGCCTTTGGCTTTTCCTCCTGGGAGTGTCCCTTTTCCCTCGCCCCCTTTGGTCCGAGAACGAAGCACCTTCGGCGCGAGGAGCCGGACAGCCGCCGAGTCCGGTGATCCACCACACCGACCTCTATCACCCGCACAACGACCCGGATGACCATTGGGATTTGGCGAGTCTGTACGGATTGATGGCGCGAGGGGACATCGATCTCAAGGGGGTGGTGATCGACCATCCCTCAAATGGGGCGCGGGGATCGGGCGCGCCGACTTGGGGGGATCCCGCTCTCTTCGCGGTGGGGCAGTTGAACCACCTGAGCGGTAGGAGTGTGCCGGTCGCGGTGGGATCCTCGCAACCGTTCGAGGCCACCAGGGAATACTCGCGAACGGAGTTGGGTGTCGAGGGCGGCGCGCTGGAATTCCTGTTGCGGGCTTTGGAGATGTCCCCCGAACCGGTCACCCTCACAATCACCGGCTCCTGTCGGGATGTGGCCATCGCGGGCAAGGTCGCGCCGGAAATTTTCCGGAGCAAGTGCCGGGGGATCTACCTGAACGCCGGAACGGGAACGACCGACTCAACCCGAGGCGCCAACCAGGAATGGAATGTGCTGCTCGCGCCGGACGCGTATCGAGCCATCTTCGACATTCCCTGCCCGATCTACTGGCTCCCCTGTTTCGAGACCAACGAGTTCAGAGTCGCCACCCATGGGAGTTACTGGACTTTTACCCAAGGCGAGATCCTTCCGGAGTTGAGTCGGCAACTGCAAAACTTCTTCCTGTATGCCTTGAGTCGATCCGAAGACCCGAAATGGTTGCAGGTCCTGGAGCGAGCCCCCGATGCGACGCTCCTCCGGTCCTTCGGAGAGCAGCGCCGCGGAATGTGGTGCACCGCGGCGTTCCTGCACATGGCACGGCTTTCCTGCGACCTGGAGGGAAATCTGCTGCACTCAGGTTCCGCGTCCTCGGCGCGCGAGGTTTTCCGATTCGACCCGATCCGATTGGTGCTGGACAATGCCGGGGTCCAACAGTGGACACCGGCTTCGGAGCCGAGTGATCGTTTCATCCTCAGGGTTCTCGATGCGGATCGATACGCGGCGGCGATGACCCGGGCGCTGAAGACGCTGCTGCTGGGGATAGGTCCTTCGCGGGGGGAGGGGAAATAGAGGGTCCCGATGGGAGATTGTGGGGCTCACCAGGGGGGGCGGGGTCCAGCGACTGGATGGTAACGCCCGGAGGTTCGAGCCTAGGAAAGCGTGACCTTCGATTTCCTCCCCGCGAGCATTTACTGCTATATGCTGGGCTGCAACCTGTTGAATGCCATATATGAGCGGGAGGGATTGATGGAAGGGGGATCTCGGGAGTAGAGGCGAATCCAGGCTTCCCTGGGGGCGCGGTATTCGAGGAGGATTGACGATATTGATGCGTCGAGACGGACAGGAATATGCTACCGAGGGAATGTGGAGAGGGGACTGAAGGGGCGCACATGAAAGAACTGGTGGCGGAGATGGAGGAGCAGGCGAAGGCGATGGGAAATGTCAGAACGGAATTCCAATCGGTAATACGGGGGGCATGATCATGATTCACAAGTTCGTGATGCGGAATTTCAAGCGTTTCACCCAGGAGACCGCCGTCGATTTGGAGCCGGTGACAATCCTCATCGGCGCGAATAACTCCGGCAAGTCCACTTTGCTCCAAGCCATGAACCTCTTCCAGTACTGCGTCGAGACCACTCGGTCGGGGGCGAACGGCAACGCGAAATCCGGGGGGAAGAACGGTCTGGAACTCGTCAAGAGAACAGTCAGCCCGGATGAATTCGGCGCCCTCCCCGTAGCCGACCCCACTGACCTCTGGCCCCAGGGAAAAGCCAAGAATCCAATTCACCTGAAAGCCGAGTACTCTTCCGGATTGAGCGTGGAGTTCGAACTCAGCATCAGTTACAACCGTTTCAGCATCCGTCCCACGGTCGAAGGGACTCTCGGGGAAGACCTCGGAAAGGGAAACATACGATTGGTGCCCATCTTCACCGGCTTTCTGCCGCAAGAGGAATACCTGACGCCCCCCGCTCGATTGGACCGGATGCGACTTCAACGGCATGGGGAAATGGTCCGCAATCTGTTATGGGAACTTCAGGACAAAGCCAAGGAAAGATGGAGATTGCTCATCCGATTCCTCGAACGATTGTTCCCCGACAGTTCGGTTACCGTGAATTTCGACGTGGAGGTGGATCGCTTCATCCGGGCCACCTATCACGACGACATCCTGACTCGCGACCGCGACATCGTCTCCGCCGGGTCCGGCTTCCATCAGGCCCTCCAGATTCTGGCGGCTGTATTGTCTCCGGGCGCCCATATCGCTTTGCTGGATGAGCCGGACGCGCATCTCCACGCGCGCCTCCAGTCCGCAATGACCCAGATCCTGGTTGATCTGACTGAGAAGGAGGATCTTCAGTTTGTCATCGCCACGCATTCTCCCCACGTTTTGAGCGCAGCCCCTCCAGGGGCCTTGCGGGTCTGCGTCGGAGGCAAATTTGTTCCATTTGCTCATGAACCTGGGCAACTCCGCATTCTGGAGGATGTTGGCGCCATGGACCGGATGGACATCATCCCACTGCTCTCCAATCGCGCCGTGGTATTTGTGGAAAACAAGGGGGATCGGGATCTTCTCGAACGATTCGCCGCCAAACACTGGGGGGAGGTAAAGGCTCGCGCCGCCTTGTCTAAAGTCTCGTTCCTGTACACATACCAGGAACCTGTCTCCGCCAGGGTCCTAAATCTCGCACGACAGGTGAACGATCTCCTCGGCCTCCCCAAAATGCCGGGCGCAAAACCAGCTCGTTTTCTGGCAATTGGAGACCGGGACTATCGCTCCGATGAAGCGCTCAAGGCGGATGTCCAAGAACACAAAAAGAAGGCGAAGAGCCCTGCATATCGATTCGACTTCCAACTCTTGATCTGGAAGCGGAACGAATTGGAGAACTATCTCATTGAGAAAGCGGCGATTCTAAAGGCTCTCGACACGGCTGTGGGAAAAGATCTGGTGTCTGCCTGGAAGGGAAAGCGGGCAGAATTTGCCGAGGAATTCGACCGCCTCATCGCGTCGCAGCGTGAACAAGTCCGACAACATGTGGCATCGAGACTGCAAAACCAAGACCGTCGCCTGGAACTGGGGACTGCCTTAGAGCGCGCGGATTCCCTCCTCAACACCCGCTGGGATGGCGGTATCCCGTGGTGCGACGCCAAAGCCATTCTGTCGAGTCTCAGGAACTGGTTACAGAAAGAGAACCTTCGATTGCGCTTGTCGGAAGCGGCAATCATCGAGGCCATGGATTCCATTCCAGAGGATGTAAAGAAGGCACTCTTGTCGATTCGTGGCATGAGCAAGTTGCCACGAGCGCGCGCGAAAAAACCCGGGGCATCAGGTCTCTCTTGATGCCGCCTGAACCGAAAGGGCAAGCACACGATGGCGATACTTGGCGATCTGTTGCTTCCTGGGTCGAGGAGTATAAACCCTTTCGATGGTTCCCTGCTGTAACCCCCCTCACCCCCTCTTCCACCTCGTCCCCTGCGCCGTGTCCTCGAGGATGATGCCGCGCGCGGCGAGGTCGTTGCGAATCTGATCCGCGCGCGCGAAGTTCCTCGACTTTCGCGCCGCGAGGCGCTCCTCGATCAGCGCCTCGATTTCCGCGTCCAGTGACCCGCGCCCCTCCGGCAGAACCGCGAACACCGAGTCCCATTTCCGGAACACCCCCACCACCGCCGCGGACTCGGCGGCGGTCATCTCCCCCGAATCGATCCGTCGGTTGGCCTCGGTGGTCAATTCATGGAGATGGGCAATCGCCTGAGGAGTGTTGAGGTCCTCATCCAACGCCGCCTCGATCTCCCGGTCCGAGTTGGCGACCGCGTCCCGGAGGGATTCCGAGACCGCGCCCGGCGCGGTGATCTCCTCCAAGCGCAGCAGCAGGTCGGTCCAGCGGCGGCGCTCCTCTCCCGCCGCCTTGAGCCCCTCGAAGGTGAAGTTCAGCGAATCCCGATAGTGTTGCCGCGCGAGCGCGAAACGGATGGTGATCGCGTCGTGCCCCTTGTCGATCAGGTCGCGAAGTGTGAAGAAGTTCCCCTCCGACTTGGCCATCTTCTTGCCCTCGACCATCAGGTGGCGCGAGTGCAGCCAGTAGTTCACAAAGCGCTTGCCGGTGGCGCACTCGCTCTGCGCGATCTCGTTTTCATGGTGCGGGAAGATGTTGTCCTCGCCGCCGCAATGGATGTCGAAAGACTCCCCGAGAATCTCCATCGCCATCGCGGAGCACTCGATGTGCCAGCCGGGGCGCCCCTCGCCGAGCTCGGTCTTCCAGAACGCCTCCCCCTCGCGGCGCCCCTTCCAGAGCACGAAATCGCGGGCGTCATCCTTTTCGTATTCATCCTGGTCCACCCGCGCCCCGGCCTTCATCGAGTCGAGACGATGGCCGGAGAGGCAGCCATAGCGGGGGAAGCGCTGGATGCTGAAATAAATCGAGCCTTCGCTTTCGTAGCACAACCCCTTCTCCATCAGCTTGCGGATGAGGGCCACCATCTGTGGGATGTATCGGGTGGCGCGGGGATAGGATTCGGCATCCTCGATCCGCAGCGCGCGCCGGTCATCGTGAAAGGCGGCCAGAAACGGTTCGGTGACCTCATCCAAGGGGATCCGCTCCGGCGGATTGAGCGCGTCCCCCTGATCCAGCTCGATCCCGCGCGCGCAAGCCTCGCGGATGATCTTGTCCTCCACATCGGTGATGTTCATCACGTGGGTCACCCGGTGGCCCTTGACCTTGAGGTGACGGCGCAAGAGGTCCTCGAAGACATAGGTCCGAAAGTTCCCGATATGGGCGTGGTTGTAGACAGTCGGCCCGCAGGTGTACATGCGCGCCTGGCCCGGATGGATGGGCTCGAAGGGTTCCTTCCGCCGGGTGAGGGTGTTGAAGAATTGAAGGCTCATGAAGGGGGTCTTGGACCTCGTTTCCGAATCTTTTCGTTCCTGGCGATCGGCAATCCTGGCTTTGCCGAAATGGGATGATTTATGATAGGATCGGTTTATGTCCAGCCCCACCCAATCCCATCGAGGAGGGCCTGTCTGATGCGGGGGCCGGAAGGTTCAATCCGTTGGCGAGTCATTCTGGAACCCGATGCCGAAACCGGCGATTGGGCGGCGTGGTGGCCCGAACTGCCCGGGTGTGTTTCAGCTGGCGTTACCGAGGAAGATGCGCTGAGGAACATCCGGGAGGCGATTGAGCTCTACCTTGAACGGGACCCGATTGAGCTAAGTCCCGGCGCGCGCGCGCGTGAAGTCGAGCTTTGAGGGTGGCGCGTGTTGGAACCTTGCGGACGCTGTTTGTCGAGGCCGGAATCCCCGAATGGGAGTGGAAGCGGTGATGTTTGAGAAGGTGGTCATCTACGGCGTGGGCTTGATGGGGGGATCGCTGGGCCTTGCGCTCCGGGAGCGAGGCCTCGCGGAGAGCGTCTGGGGGGTGGGACGTCACTACGAGCGACTCAAGGAAGCGAAGAAGGCCGGAATCCTCACCGATTTCACGATCAACCGCAAGGAAGCCGCGGAAGGGGCCGAGGTGATCGTGGTCTGCCTTCCCGTTCGGCAAATCCCGGACGCGGTTTTGGGGATGGCCGCGCTGGCCCCGGATCGCGCGATCCTCACCGATGTGGGCAGCACCAAGGCGGAGATTGTGGGCCGGATCGAAGAGGAAATCCGTCGCCCGGGAACCGAGTTTGTCGGCTCGCACCCGATGTGCGGTTCGGAGCAATCCGGGTTTGTCGCGGCCATGCCGACCCTCTACCAGGACGCCACTTGCGTGGTCACTCCCACAACCCAGACTCCGCCCGAAGCGGTGCGGAAGATCACCGCCCTTTGGGAAAGCGTGGGAGGACGGGTGCTCATTCTGGATCCTCTTGAGCATGACCGCCTTGCCGCCCGAACCAGCCATATCCCCCGCTCCGCCGCCGCCGCGCTGTGCCATGCGCTTGAGCGCGAGATGGACGCCGAGAAGCGCGACCTGATGGTCTCCACCGGGTTCCTCGGCGCCACCCGGACCGCCGCCTCCGATGTGGAGAACTGGTGCGACATTCTCCTCACCAACGCGGACCCGGTTCTGGATGCGCTGGGTGATCTGCAGGGGGCGCTCTCGGTCCTCCGCGGGCTCCTCGCGGAGAGGAACGCGGATGGCCTGCGCGAGTGGCTGGCCGAGGGGGCGGGGATCCGGGCCCGTCTGGCGGAGCAGTTGCCGATCGCGCGGAAGAATCAGGTCTCCTGAAACAGAAGGGAGTTTCTCTGATCCCCCCATGTTCCGCATCGCCTGGGATGGACGTGGATTGGTCGGGCCGAGGACCGGGATCGGGTGGTACACCCACCATCTGATTCGCGGCTTCGAGGCCCTCCCGGAGGAATGGTCGGCCGATCTGTATCTGAACCATTCCATCGCGGATACCTTCTCGTCGCGCGTTCGCCCGCGAGTGTTCACCTACGCCAACACGGTCCGTCTGCGCGGCCTGTGGGAGAACATGATCCTCCCCTGGGCGCTCCATCGTCACCCTCCCGATGTGTGGCACTCCCCGCTCTCGGTTGTCCCGAAGAAAGCCCGATTCGCGCGCGTGGCCACGATCCACGATGTGGCGTTCCTGCGCTTCCCGCACATCCTCCCCCGCGAGTATCGGAAGTACTGGACCAAACGGATCAAGGACTCCTGCCGGAACGCCGACCTGCTGATCGCTGTGTCCGAGGCCACCCGGAGCGATGTTTTGGAGTTCTTCCGGGTCGATCCCAATCGCGTGACCGTGGTCCATGAGGCCGCCGACCCTTTCTATCATTCCGCGCCCAGTCCGGAAGAGGTGGAGTCCGTTCGGCGCAAACACAACCTTCCGGGCGACTTCTTCCTATTTGTGGGAACCCTTGAGCCGAGGAAGAACCTCTCATTTCTGCTGGATGTTTACGAGGCTCTGCACGCGAGGAGGGAAGAGGTTCCCACCCTTGCGGTGGCCGGGGGCAAGGGATGGCTTCAGTCGGGAATCGGGGAAAGGCTCTCCGCCTTGGGCGACAAGGTCCGCCCCCTTGGGTATCTTGAACGCGGAGACCTGCGCGCGCTTTACGCCGCTTCGACCTTGGTGATGGTCCCCTCGCTCTATGAGGGTTTTGGTCTCCAAGCCGCCGAGGCGATGGCCTGCGGGGCGGTGGTGCTGGCCTCGGATGTCTCCTCCCTTCCCGAAGTGGTGGGCGAGGGTGGACTGCTGCTCCCGATTGATGGAGCCGAGCCGTGGGTGGATAAAATCCTCGAGTTGGTTGACAATCCCTCTGAAGCCGAACGCCTTCGAAGGGCCGCCGGGGAGCGGGCGCGCCACTTCAGTTGGGAGCGCGCGGCGGTCGAGACCTTGGCGGCGTACCGGAGAGCGGTGGACCTTTGCGGCTGAACGCGGCTTGTGGGGAGGGATGAAGTGGCGAGTCAAAAAACCGGAACCGCGACTTTTGGGCTGGATTTCGAGAAGATGGTCGCGCAGGCTTGGCGAGTTTTTCTCTCCCGCCCGTTGACCCTCTTGGGGGTCTCGTGCCTGGTGCAGATTCTCTGGCTACCGGCGCATCTGCTCGGCCTGGGTGCGTTTTTCTGGTTGCCCTTCACACTCTGTGTGCCCTTCGCCACCGTGCTGCTCTTGCGTAACGAAGTGACCGACCGGAGCTTTCTGGGGTGGATCCATCTTTATCCTCGAATCCTGGTGATTTATGCCCCCGCCGCGCTGGCATTCATTGTCCTTTGCGTGGTTTGCGGATTTGCGAGCTTGTTCGTCGCGGGACTCGCGCTTGAGGAGGAATCCGGAAGGCTTGCGGCCTCCCTGGCTTGGGGTCCGATGCTCCTTCCGATCTTGGCCGAGGCGATCCTCGGGAATGTGCTCGCGGTCGCGGCGCTGCTGGCGGTGCGGAAACGTCAGACCGCCATCGACTCCCTTTTGGAGCTGTTCTCGACCCGTCGCCAAGTGTGGGAAGCGCTCCTATTGGGGAGCGGCCTGGCGCTTTTCGGGTTGTCTGGTTTCTTGGTGTGCTGCATCGGCGTCCTGGTCACCATCACGTTCTCCTGGATATGTCTCGGTGTCGCTTACTACCAGATGTTTGAGGAGTAGCCGCGCGGCGAGCCTCCTCCTGCTGATCGCGCTGGCTCGGGGATTGGGGTGGTGCGAGCCGAGAGCGGCCGGAGAGCTTGTTCCCACCGCAAGCCCCGTTGTCCCCCTATGGGCGCTTGCGGATGTGACCGCGCACGCGGAGATCATCTCCGAGGTTTCCGCGGCCCTCGTCCGGGCCGAGTATCAGCCGCTCATCTGCGCGACCACGGCGGAGCTCCCCGAGGACGGCAGCCCCGCGATTCTGATCGCGCCTCCGGAGCGCCTGATGGGCTTGGTCAGCGCCTCCGAGCTCAACTTCAACCATCCCGAGGGATATCTGGTCCGGAAGGCGAGGGATCGCCCCTTTGTGATCGTGACCGCCATCGGGGAGCGAGGGCTCCTGTATGGCGCGCAGGAGCTGGCCGAGCGGATCGCGTTGCGGAGGGAGTACCCGGAGATCTTCCCGCGCGAGGGGCGTCCATTCCTCGACCTCCGCGCCTTCGGGATCGACTGGCCGGGGGGAAAGGAGGGGGGCGAGGTCTTTGACAGCGCTCCATTCCCCTGGGGGTTCACCCGTCACCTGGCTCGGAACCGCTATAATCTGCTGGCGCTACATTACAGCGGGCGGGCCTCCGAGCTCCTCGAAAGCTCGGGACCGCTTGGGGAGCGGGCCCATCGGAGGCTGCGGAACCTGCTTCGTGAGGCCCGTAAGCGGCTGATCGAAGTGGTCTTGTGCTTCGATCCGGATTCCGATCTCGAGACCCCGCTTGAGTTTCTCGACTCGCCGCTGCGCAGACGCGAGGCCTGGAGCGCCTCGGTGATTGAACTCGCCAGGGCTTTTCCCAATCTTCAGATCGGACTGCGCCCCGCGGACGAAAACCGAGCGCGCGTGGTGGGAGACTGCAACCAGTGGTTTGATGGCTTCATCTCGCCCTGGTTGTCGGAGCGGCCCTATTCGGAGGTCCTGCTCTCCGGAGCGGGTTTCGATCCGCTGGTGTTCGAGACTGAGATCGCAAGGCACCTCCCCGCCCCGGCGGTGGTGGCCCTGAAGTGGTGCGGGGATCACCCCGAGGCGTGTCTCGCGCCGCTTTTCCTTGAGGAAGAGTGGGTTCTTCAGCAGCCTCAGGATTATCGCATCCTGTGGGTGATGGACGACCAAGATGTGCGCTGCATGCGATCCGCCTACTTTGAACGCGCGCGTCAGATCGTGAAACGGATGGGGGAGGCAAACCGCGTGGCATGGTCGGCGGGCTTCCTCTTTCAGCCGCGCGGAGAGGAGCTGGGGCCCGAGACCCTGAACCGTGAGAGCGTGGCGGAGCGCATTCCCTGGAAGTTCGGCTATCAGAAGCACTGGTACCGGCATGCCTTGTGGGGTCGTCTGGGCTATGACCCCCGCCTTGGGATTGAGGACTTCGCGCCCTTCTTCACGGATGGCTTTGGACCGGAGGTCGGGGCGGCCCTGATCGAGGAAGAAACCGCCGGGGAGGAAATCCTGTGGCGGGTCTCGCGGTTCCATTGGCGCTACAGCTCGGAGGATTGGTATCCCGAGGCTTGTGTGGCGCCCGGGGATGGGGGTCCGCGCGGGATTCTAGGGAACCGGACCGGTCCGATCTATCGTGATCGTGGGGAATGGGAGGACCCGTTCGAGTCCATCCTGGAGTTCGCCTTCAGCCTGACCGCGGACCCTCGGGAGCTTTCGATAGTTGAATCGGCGGGTTACGAGCTTTCCGGGGTGAGGATGCCCGCTCAAGGGCCCAAACGCCTGACCCCACCCCAAGTTGCGGAAATCCTCCGTCGCCACTGCGCGCGCCTGGAGGCCATCGTGGGGCGGCTGGATCGGCTGTCGCAGGACTCGAAGGCGCTGTTCACGGCGCGTCACATGGCCGCGGACCTGGCCCTTCAGCGCCTGCTCGGAGTTTACTATCGCTCCAAGATTCTCGCGGCGCATGATCTCCTCCTCGCGCTCTGTCTGGACTCGGAGAAGCTGCGCGAGAACGCGCGTCAAGAAATCGAACGGGGACTGGCGGCTTGGCGGGCTTTTGTCGAACGCGCCGATCGCCTTTACCATCCCCCCCCACAGGTATTCGGGGCAACCGCCGAATGGAGGGACCTGATCCCCTCGGCGGAGCGCGACCTTGCGATCATCCGGACACACCCGGCTTTCAGCAGGTCTTCACGGGAGCAGCCGGTTTATGGACCGTTCGTGGCCGGGTCCAGCGAGGTCGCCGAATTCGAGGCGCGGATTGTCCGCGGAACCGAGCCGCTCCCGAATCCCAGCTTTGTGTTTCACATCCCGTCCTTCTATTCGGAGAACTCGGTGGAGCAAGGCTGGCTCGACATTCTCAATCACTATGCCGGTTACCTGGACCTGGAGCGCGCGACGGGATCCACCGAGGGAGAAGTGCTATGGATTCCGGTCCCGATCCCCGACACGATCAAAGGGTTCATGCGTCTGCGCTTGGTCAGCGGCGCGATCGATGAAGTGGTCTGGGGCGGGCGAACGGTCCTGGACCTTCAGGAAGGGGCGCCCGCCGAGTTCTCTTCGGGAGTTCGACTTGCGGGCCCACCGGACTCGCGTCTGCTGTGGATACGCTCCAATCGTCCGGCCCCAAGACCGGAGGATGGGAGATTGGAATGGGGCTTCGCGCTCGCGCTTCAGCCGGACCTACCGTTTGTGTTGGAAGAGGCCGGTTGGGAGCCCGAGGGGCTTGTGGTCCGGGTCCGGAGTCAGCTTCTGTCCGGCAGATTGGACAATATCCGCTTTCGGGCGCTTCCCGTGGGGGAAGGATGGGAAACTCCGCCTCAGGATCCGCTGCTGCTGTCGCTGGCGGGCGAGCGCACCTTCCTGATCCCGTGCCGGGCCAATCGTTCCTGGGCCGCGCTGCGGCTTGAGGCCGAATGGCGTGGAGAGCTGGTCCGCTTGGATGTGTTCCCCCCGCTTCACTATTCGCATGTCGCGCTCTTCCCAGGGAGTGAGGGCGCGCTGCCGCGCCTGGTCGAGACCCCAGCGGGGTGGTGCGCCTCCACTTCGGTCCGCGACTGGCAGAACGCGCTCCTGTTTCGTGTCAACGAGACATACCTTCAGGCCCCCAGGGAAACCGACTCGCCCCGCGCGCTGACCGTGGAATGGCTCCCCGGCCTCACTCCCGGACGATTGGTCGCGGAGTATCCCTCCACGCGCCAAGGCGCTCCGGCGCGGTCTGTGTTTGAAACCGAAGGGATGGAGGGGTGGATCCGAGTCACTTTCCCGTTGCCGGACCTGTTGGAGCATCCCTCGGATGAGAGCGGGATACTGATCCGACTCTCGCGCGAGGATCACCGGGACCTGTGGGTTCGTGAGGTTGTTTTCGAGTGAAGGGGCGGCGCGACGAGGAGTATCCTATCGCAACCTCAACATGCTGGTCGCGGGGCGGGGCGACGCCAGGAATTGGATTGAGCCGTCCGCAGGTCTCGGCACATTGAGCAGATTGATCCTGGGATCGTTGCTGAAGCGAAAGGTCGCTTGGCCGCCCACCGGAGCATTGGAGAGCGCCTTGAAACGGATGTGAATCACATCCCTCGGGGTCGGTCCGGGTTCGAGGGGACGCTCCCCCAGAATCGACACCGCGAGCCTTCCGGGACCTTCGAGGATCGCGTCCAAGACCTGCCCCCCAAGCGCGGGGGCGAGCGCAAGGTCGCTCCAAGTGAGAAACCGCGAATCGAAGAAGAGACGGAAATCAAATCGAATCACATCCTCCTCATCGGTGGTTGCCATGACCGGGAATGACACAGTCCTGCCGCGGATTCCCTGCACCGCGGCCAGGTGATAGGCGGCATCGATGGTTCGATTGGCGGCCCAGAGAGTGGTTCCCCGGCGGAAGTAGAGGCGTGCGCCGGGGAAGATCCAGAAGGGATCATCGTTGGAGGTGTTCGGGGCGTTGACACCCAGCGCGGGATCGCCGTTTGGAAACGGTTCGGAGGGATCGGCTCGGAAGGAAAAGAACAGGATCCCCGGCAGGCCTGAAAGCGGTCCGACCCGGGAATAGATCAAGGCGCGGTCATCCCGGCTCACGAAGGGGGAGCGCTCCACATCCAAGGTGTTCATCCCCTCGAGCAATTTCCACGGTCCGAATTTCTGGGAGACATCGGAGCGGGTCGCGCAGGCAATGTCGCTTTGTTCGGTGAGCGGGGTGCCGGAGCCGGGAGGAACCGGGCGGATGATTTCGAGGTACACCTTCTTCTCATCGCCGATGACCGAGCCGAGCGTTCCCACAAAGGGGGGGCCCCCCGTGGGACCCTGAGAGACAGCCGCGCCGAAGGGGCTTGTGGTCGAGGCGCGCGCGGCGCGGAAGATCTCGCGCACCCGAGTGACGCTGTTGCGTCGCGTGAAATAGATCCGCAGGCTGTCGGTCGAAAGGAACGGGTTTTCCTCCACCGAGTTGGCTGTGGAGAGTTCTTCAACCCGCGTGGCGTTGAGGAAGGGAATATCGGAGGAGGTCCGGGTGGCCCGCCAAATGTCTCCGGAGGATTCAAAGAACAATTCGAGTTCATCATCCCGGAGAGTGGGGGCGGTCACTCCCGCGCCGGGAGGATTCTGGATCACGGTGAAAGGGGTCCCGAAGGTGACCTGCGCGGACACGGACAGGGGGACCAGAGACAACAAGGCAAGGCTTGAAAGCAGGTGTTTCATGCCCGGAGTATAGCCCAAGCGGAGGAATCGTTCAGGCGAGCGGGTCGCCGCGGCGTCAGCGCATGAGCTGGAGTAGCGGAGGAATGTCGCGGGCGTCGATGTGGAAGTCGTAATTGAAATCGAGAACCGGATTATACCCCGGCATGCTGTTGTAGCGCTTCCAGGTTTTAAGGAGTTGGATCAGGTCCTGTCCGTCCACCACGCCATCGCGGTTGGCGTCGCCCGTTGGAGGTCCGGCGAAGAAGCCGGTGCGCAGGGTGTTCTGGTGGAAAGTGGGCCACTCCATGCTCTCGCCGTCGGCCTTGCCCGGGAGGTCATAAACATAGAGCCTGGAGGCGTTGTCGGCGCCGCTGTAGAAGGCGACCGCCATTTCCAGCCTGCCGTCGCCATCCACATCTCCAAGGGCGGGAGTGGAGAGAATGTCGTCGCCCGGTAGCGCGGGGAGATCCGGCGCGGCTCCAGGGGGGAGGACAATCGGGAATCCGGGCAGCATGGTTCCATCTCCGCGCAGGCCATACACCCGTGCGTTGGACATGGCCACGATCACATCCAGGATTCCATCGCCGTCCACATCCGCCAGAACCGGAGAGGCGAAGTTCACCGCGCTCGAGATCGGAGTGGCGAAGGTGTCGGCGGGAGCGATGAAGGGGAAGCCCGGAAGCGGCTGGCCCAGATGATCATAGGCGTAGATCACCCCCTCATCCGAAAGGACCACGATATCGGGCCGGCCATCCCCGTTTAGATCGCCGAGCGCGGGGGAGGAGTCCACGTCATTCCTCGCGAGGAGTCTCGGGCTGCGCCTCGGCAGGGTGAGCGGCCATGAGGGTCCGAAGTCGCTCCCATCGGCCTTCACCACATGGATCTTCCCATCGCTGCTCCCGATCACGATCTCCAGGTTGAGGTCGCCGTCCAGATCTCCGATCGCGGGCGAGGAGATGATGTCGAGGGTCGAGGTCGAAGTCCCCAAGAGGGTCCCGTCGTGGTCAAAAATCCGGATCGTGGGCTTGGCGTAAGTCCCAACCACCACCTCATCGAGGCCATCCCGGTCGAGGTCGGCGACCGCCGGGCTGCTGCGCACATCCGTGTTCAGGATCACCGGCCAGAGCCCCGCGACCGGGGATCCATCCAGGTTGATCGCGTGAACCCCGGCGCCGGTGTCGTCATTTCCGGTTCTGTCGGTGCCATACACCAGCTCCACTCCCGGATCGCCATCGAGCTCCGCGACCGCGATGGAGGTGAAGATCTCGGCGTTCTCAAGCTCAAGCAGCAGGTCGGGGAGGGTTTCGATGGGGTGTCCCGGCGTATGCGTGGGCGTGGGAGTGCTGGTGAACGTGCGAGTTGGGGTGGCGGTGCGGGTGTGAGTCACCGTCGGACTGAAGGTCGAGGTGGGCGAAAAGGTCGCCGTCACGGTCACAGTGGGACTGAAGGTGGCGGTCACCGTGGGGGTGAAGGTCCGTGTCACCGTGGGCGAGGGGGTCTCGGTGATGGTCGAGGACCAGGTCGGAGTGGCGGTCGGAGTGGCGGTGATCGACGGCGTGTGGCTTGGGGTCGCGGTCACTGTCTGGGTGGGCGTGCCTGTCGAGGTCACGGTCGCCGTATCGGTGACCGTCCGCGTGGGCGTGGCAGTCACGGTGAAGGTCCGAGTCGAGGTCGGCGTGGCGGAGTGCGTGGCCGATGGCGTTTGAGTGATGGTGGGGGTGGCCGTGGCGGTCGCGCTGGGCGTGTTGGTGATGGTGAAGGTCGCCGTGGCCGTATTAGAGGGCGTATTGGTGATCGTCGGCGTATGAGAGGGCGTCGCGGTTGGGGTGTTGGTAATGGTTGGCGTGTCGGTCACCGTTGCGGTTGGCGTTTCGGTGATGGTGGGGGTTTCGGTCACCGTTGCGGTTGGCGTTTCGGTGATCGTGGGGGTTTCGGTGACCGTGGCGGTGGGTGTGTCGGTGATCGTGGGGGTTTCGGTCACCGTGGCGGTGGGCGTTTCGGTGACCGTGGGGGTT
>JAJVIK010000005.1 GCA_022072055.1 bacterium
TCTTCCACTGCACACATGGGGCGCCAACCCCCTTCACAAGGACCTTTGGATGGAGCTGGATTGGATGGCCACGCCGACGAATGTCCCCCCCGGAGCCAACCCCACACCCACGCCGATCCCGCCGATGCCTCCGAATCCAACCGCCCTCGCCCGCGTTGTCGCCATGTTCAGGGACAGTCCGGTTGAGAACCCTGATGGTCTCAATGGGGTCACATTGCACATCGACGCCGGATCGACACTATCAATGAACTTCAACGCCACTGGAAGCGAATTCCAGGGAGGCCAGCTTCAATCGTTCCAATACGTCTCTGACCTCGATGACGTTAGAACGACGATCCGCGGGCATTCACCCTGGGCTACTGCGTTCGAAGCCAGGATGAATCTCTTCCGCTATGGTTTCCTAGCGTTTCAACATCTCACTGACCCTGCCTATGGGGGAGAAGCGGAGCGGGGAAGACATCGCTACTTCATCATCACTCAATGGAGGCACCCCGCTAGCGCCATGAGCCAAGCTTCTGGTATCGCTCACGAGTTTGGCCACTGCCTGGGACTTCACCATGGTGGAATTCAGGGGGAAGCTATGAATGGGAAGCTCAACTATAACAGCATAATGAATTACGCCTATTCGGGGGGCCTGGATGCGGACTGCAACGCATTCGGACCTCTTAACAATTCGCTTAATCCCAACACACCGTATCCTGCTGACTCCGACGATCCCTTTTGTATTGACTATTCTCGAGGAGACAGACTTGACCTCGTCGAGAATCGACTCGATGAAACGGTGGGTGTGTGCGGATGTGACCATCCCGTGGACTGGAATGAAGATGGATGTGCAGATTATGTATCGGCAATTCGCAACATGTCAGGCCAGAAGGACCCTGTCGAGGCGCTAGTCGACACAGATGACTGGAATTCGCTCTCCTATCCTTTGGGAGACACCTATGGGTTTGGGCCAGGGAGCAACGAGTCGGGGAAATCAGATGTCGGTGACGAGACCGTGTTGTGTCCCATAGGCAATCTTGATGGCCGCGAATAGGAGGAAGTGATGTCAACACGAATCATTACGATGGCGATCTTTCTATTCCGCATTGTTCAACCCTCTCTCGCTCAGCCGGACCTTGTTTGCGATCCACCTTCCCCTCCGACCATTGTTATCTCGGCACCTGGACTTACTGGGTCCTGTGGAGGGGAATCCGCATACTTTGAGATCTACAATGCGACCCCTCTCAAGCGAGTCTCCTTTACTATCCTGGACAAGAACGTTGGGTCACTTTCTAACTTCCAGTTGGCGAACGCCGATCCGTTGCTCTATTCCCTTCAGGCAACGCCCGTTGGTGACTCAGTTTCGTACCAAGTCGTTGCGCATGGACTGAGCTTTGGACAAGGCAGATTGAACTTGGAATGGATTTGGCCTGGCTGCAGTTGCGGCACATATCCGCAGTGCAACGAGGCGGGAATGCCCGTCAAACTGGGCGTGGTTTCGGCGATTGATTCTCTTGGAACAGAGTACCCAACACTTGCGGTGGATGGAGGGTTCCATTCGCATTTTGATGGCGGTGTGACCGTACTCCGTGGGAGAGTGTTCTATTCTGATGGCGTCACGTCGGTCGGGCTGAATGGTCTTGTCAGCTTGTTCTCCATCGACGGCATACGCCTTGATGAAAGGTTCAATGAGTCCGAAACTTCCAGTAATGGCATTTACGTCGCCGCCTACCCTGGCGCCGATGTTGGATTCACCGCGCCTCCACGGATCGTCATTGCGCGGGCCTGCCTCGGCGATGGTTGCACTGGATGCACAGCATACGAAGAGATCGCCTGGGGAGGGCTGGATGATCCCGCGCGCTATGATTTCATCCTCCCTGTAGACCCTCCTCCCCCCGCGGCGACCCCGACGCCGACTGTCACTGCCACCTCAACGCCCACTGCAACTCCCCGCGCAACCGGCACCCCCACCTACGCCACGGATATCAACCGAGACTCCAAGGTGGATGTTAAAGACCTGCTGATTCTCATGGAGGACTGGAGGAAAGTGTCGGGACCATGAGCCGTGGCCAACGATCAATTTTCACAGCCATTACAATCTGGGCCTTCTTGAGCATGCGCTCCTCCGCCGCGAAAGAAGACTGCGTATCCCCTCCACCACCCGGAGTCTGTGAGGGGAAGGTCATTGTGGCTTTCCCAGGGGCTCTCTTGTCGGAGGATCGCAGCACGCTCACAGGTCTGGAAATCTATAACGCCACCGACTTGGCTCGGATCCGTTTTCGCGTCCTTTTCAACGAGATTACCTGGCCCTCGGATCTTGTCGGTCTCACCTCGAACGACAGCGCCCCGTATGTGTTGGAAACAACGGGAACAAGTGAATACTACGACTGCTCCGTAACCGCGGTCAGCGGAACGTTTGGGGTGGGACGCTTCGACCTGGACTGGGAGTTCGCACCTACCAGAGGAACACACTTGTTTCCCGGAGAGCCGGTCGAGGCGATGGACCTCTTCGGCAACACGGTTGGCTTCGAGATTATCACGGGAGCCGGGTGGAGAGGACAGGATTATTATGAAGTATACATTGAAGGGACCATTTACTATTCCGATGGCATCACGCCGTTCCCGGGCGCCGTGGCGGACATGGTGCTTCTGGGGGGAGGGCGTTACCCGGAAGAAGAGTCGGACTATTTTGAGTGTGGCCCGGATTACCTCATTTCGGGAGGTTTCGAGATATCGCCTTTGGGAAATCCGATCCTGAAGATGCTTGTCCGGGCTTGCGCGCCGGGAGAATGTGGACCTTGCACTGATCTTGTGGAGCTGGACTACATCCTCACCAGCAACTCGCCCACGCACCACGATTTCATCCTCCCCGTCGACCCTCCTCCCCCCGCGGCAACTCCGACGATCACCAACACCCCGACGATCTCGTATACACCCACCCTCACCGGAACGGCCACCGAGACCTGGACCCCCTCCCCCACTGTGACCCTCGATGAAACCCCATTCGAGACCCCCACCCCAACCTTCAACTCGGATATCGATGGGGATGGGGAAGTGGATGCAAGCGACCTGCTGGAACTGTTGAGGAATTGGAAGAGAGGGAACGGAACTTGAACTAGAGGGGACGGTGGAGCGCTTTTCATCCGGCGCGGAGGTTCGAACTTCCGTACAACTCCCCAGAGGGGGGAGAACAAAGTCTGACCTGTCATCGCCCGCGCCGACTGGGGACGCGGGGGGACGCGGGGGGACGCAATGGAATGCGTCCCTCCATCAAAAACCTTGGAGGGACCCGCTTCGTCGGGTCCAAATTGTTCACCCCTTCGCGGGAATGACAGCGTTGGGCTGTACTAGAGCCGAACGGCAACAGCCTCAACGTGTCCCGCGCCGCTCCTGCCTCCAGGTGTACTCCAGGTCGTCGAAATAGATCAGGTGGTGGTTGCCGTCGATCTGGGTGGTGATGATCCCGAAGCGGTTGAACCGCGCGCCCAAGGCCCGGTTCTGGGGGGTGAGGTCCAACGAAACCGGCTCGCCATCCAGGGTCACCGTGATTCGCCCGCTCCCCTCGGCGGCCTTCGGATCATAGTCCAGAGTCCAGTCGCGGACCGAGCCATCCGGGTAAATCCTAGGCCCGGTCGAAGCCCAGCCCTGCTCGCGGGCATGCACACGGTACGCCGGGGTGAAATAGAAACCCTGGCTGCTCGGGCCATCCACTCCGATTCCGAGGAAGTCTTGAGGCAGGCCACAACAATCGTTCCCATCCTCCAGGCTGTGGGTCGCATGAAAGAAGCCCAATAGGGTCCCCGCGTCCGTGCATCCGAGGCGAAAGGAGACTTTTCCGGAAGCCTGGAGCGGCCCCTCCAGGCTTAAGTCCTCCAAACGGTCCCCGTAAAAGGCGAGCATCTCCGGATTGCGCCAGTCCCCCCGGAAGGTCCGTCCCCCCATCTCGCCCGGCTGTCCCCCGGCGAAATCGGTCGGGCTGAAACCGAAGTTGAACCGGGGACGGACAATGCAGTCCTCGTAGGTCCGACGGTTCCGGTGTCCCTCCCAGCCGGGGTCTGTCGTGAAATCCTCCCTGACCCCGTTGATCGTCAGGTTGTCAAGGTAGACCGTGCCGGGGTCATCGTTGGATTTCATGATCGGCTGAAGTCCGAAGCGGTCCATGCGCGCGCCATCCGCCTTGTGCCCCTCGCCGAGATTGAGCACGGCGGTCTGATCGCCCATGGTCGCCATGATGGTTCCGCCCCCTTGGTTGCCCTGAGGGTCATACCGGAAGGACCAGGGGTAAACCCTGCCCCCCACCGGGAAGGGATGTTCGATGAATCGTTCATTTCCCGGGTTCACACTCCCGAAGGTGTTTTCCCCCGCGCGCCACTTGCCGGTCAAGTACCCGATATAGGCGTAGAAATGGTCCCCACGTCCGATGATCCGGAGATTGATCGTGTGAGGGGTCCGCCAACCCTGGGCGGCATGATGGAAGAACCCGATCTGAAAATGGCCGCGGGCGTGCTCCTCGGGAAAGCACAGAGTCCCGGAGGCGGAGAGCGGATCCTCGTAGGTGAGGGTTGGAAGGACCTTACCGTAATAGCACAAGTCAGCGGCGGGCTGGATGTATCCGCCCATTTCTCCCGGCGCCCCCCCGGCGTGCGAGCTGTCCGCGCTCCACCCGAAATCCTGGCGCGTGGTCCGGCAGTTGGCGGTCCCGGCCCGATTGTTGTGTTCATCCCAGCCGGGATCGCTGTCGAAAGACTCCTGTTTCTGAATGGCGATCAGTTCCGCGCGGGCCGGGTCATGGGCGCATGCGCCCATGAGGGCGACCAGCAGGCAGGCCGCGCGAAGCGCGTGTCTCGAAATGGGCGGCATCGGTGTTCCTCCTCTCGACCTTTGACACTGTACTCACGCGCCGGGGCGCGTGGTAGCCTGGATCGCGCGCCATGCCAACGAAGAACGCGGCAATCATCGAAAGAGGAGGCCGTGGACCATGTCATTCAAACTTGCTCGGACCGCTGGAACTGTGGGGTTTCTTCTCTCCCTCACATCCGCGGCGACTTTAGCGGAGGCGGTCCAGATGGAAACCGGACTTACTCAGACGCCCTTGTTTGAGGCTGGGCAGGGCGGTTATCACACCTACCGGATTCCGGCCGTTTCGCTCACCGCGAATGGGACCGTGCTGGCTTTCTGCGAGGGCCGCCGGGAAGGCCAGGCGGATGCCGGGAACATCGATATCCTGCTGCGCCGAAGCGCGGACCACGGGCGGACCTGGGAGGCTCCGCGCGTGATCGTGGATGATGGGCGCGACACCTGCGGGAACCCCTGCCCGATCCTCGATCGGCGGACCGGCGCGCTGCTGCTGCTCTTCTGCAAGAATAAAGGGTCCGAGAATGAGGACAAGATCTTCAGCGGGGAAGCCTCCCCTAGGTCGGTGTGGCTCACCCGGAGTGACGATGATGGGGTGACATGGAGTCCTCCGGTGGAGATCTCGGAGCAGGTCCGCAAGTCCGGTTGGCGTTGGTACGCCACCGGTCCGGGGCATGGCATCCAGCTTTCCGATGGAACGCTGGTCGCCCCCTGCAACCACTCGGATGGTCCGGATGATGATTGGATGCACTCGCATGTGATCTTGAGCGAGGATGGGGGCGCGAGCTGGAAGATTGGAGGGATCGAGGAGAAGCGGACCGACGAATCGACCGTGCTCGAACTCTCCGACGGCTCGCTTTACCACAACATGCGCAGCTACCGGGGAAAGAATCGCCGCGCCATTTCGCACAGCCGCGACAAGGGGCAGACCTGGGCGCCGGTGACCGAGGACGAAACCCTCATCGAGCCGGTCTGCCAGGCGAGCGTGCTGCGCCTCAGCACCGCGACGAGCGGAGGAAAGAACCGAGTCCTGTTTTCAAATCCGGCGAGCAAGAAGCGCGAGAACCTCACTGTCCGCCTGAGCTACGATGAGTGCAAGACCTGGCCGGTGGCGAAGGCGCTTTGGCCAGGTCCCTCCGCGTATTCCGACCTCGTGGTTCTGGGTGACAGGTCCATCGGTTGTCTGTATGAGCGGGGCGCGAGCAACTACCGCGAGAATCTGACCTTCGCGCGCTTCACCCTCGAGTGGCTCACCGACGGGAAAGACCAGATGGAGTGAGGCAATGAAAAGACTTGTCAGCCTTTGCAGTGTCCTGCTGGGCGCGTTCCTTCCCAGCGCCGCATTCGCCAATCCGGAGGATGCCTGGAAGAGTGGGCCCTATCTGTTCCTCGACAACGCCTGGATCGCCGCTTCAATCAACCTGGAGCGACGGATCACCCCGCCGGACGTGTTACCCGATCCGATTGTGACCGGGCGGAAGGAGGATGGCTCCGGGGACAACTGCTTTCAGCCGTACCTGACAGTCTTGCGTGATCCGGAATCCGGACGTTTCCGGATGTGGTATGGGGTCCCTGAAAGCTCCAATCAGTCCCACTTGGCGTACATGGAATCCGAGGATGGAATTCACTGGGTTCGCCCACACCGTGTCCTCGAGGACCCCGCCCGGATCCAATTCGGATGCGCGGTGGTGGATCGCGGCCCGAAGCACCCGAACCCGGCGGAACGGTTTGCCTATGGTTTTTACGGCGACAAGGATGGCGCGGGGGGGCTGCGAATCGCGGTCTCGCCGGATGGTCTCGCCTGGAGGATGACCGAAGGTCTCCTGAGGCACAGCCACGACATCACCTGGCTTGGGTGGGATCCGATCCGAAGCCGCTTTCTGGCCTTTGTGTCGATGATGAAGGAGGGACCGGGTTGGAGTGAAAGCCGCCGGATTCCTCATCAGAGCGTGAGCCGGGACCTAATGGACTGGCGAGAACCATGGAAAGTGGTCGAACCGGAGCAAGGCGAGGAAGGAGAAGTCCAATTCTACTGCATGGCGGGGGCCATCGCGCGCGGAGAGACCCTGGTCGCGCTGGTGAAGGTGTTGCGGGATGACCTGAACGCGGAGACGGGCGCCTCCGCCAAGGACATGGGCGACGACTCGCGCAAGGCGGCCGGGGTGGGCTACACCGTGCTCGCCTGGAGCCACGATGGCGAAAGTTGGAGCCGTGACATCGAACCCTTTCTGGACCGTGACCCACGCCCCAGCGAATGGGACCGCGCGATGGTCTGGGGGGATTGCCAGCTTCCGGTGGGTGACGAGATCTTCATCTATTACGGCGGCTACAAACGCGGGCACAAGGTCAACCGTTTCGTGGAGCGCCAGATCGGCCTCGCGCGGATGATGCGCGACCGTTATGTCGCTCGCCGCGCGGACCGCGAGCAGGCGACCCTTCGGACCCCCGCGAGGATTCTCCAAGCGAGCGGACTGACTCTCAACTCCCGAAGTTATAGCCCGCTCCGGGTCCGACTCCTCGATGCTGAGGGTCTTCCCTACCCCGGGTTCGGCTGGGATGACTGCGAGTCGATTGTCGGCGATTCGGTAGCGCACAGGGTGGTCTGGAGGGGAGACTTGGCGAGCTTGGCGGGGAAGTCGGTTGCCTTGGAGTTTGCCCTGACAAACACCGACCTTTGGGCTTTTGATTGGATCGAGTCGAACGAGCTTTGATTGGAGGGGTCGCCCCATGGCTGGAAAATCTGCCCTCAAGCGCGCGCTGGTGGTTGTGCTTGTGGCCCACGCTTGCGCCACTCATGCCGGGGAGCGCTTTCGGGACTTTTCAAGCGATCCCGGCTGGGAGGGCATCAACAACCGGATCGATCCCTCGATCACCCACCTTGTCCGGCAGGATTTCGGGTACAGCCGCTCTGATCATTTCGGGAACGGCGCGCCGGGAGAAATCGGCGGCAAAGTGACTCGCTCCCTTGTCCCCGCGCGATACGCGAAAAGGATCGAGCCGAAGACCCTTAACGATCCCCTTTCCGCCTCAGGGAAGTTCTGTGTTCCCGAGGCGGAGAGCGGGAGCGCCCTCAATTTCGGGTGGTTCCACTCCTCTTCCACGGGCTGGCGGACTCCCAATTCGTTGGTGTTTCGATTGGATGGGAACGGCGGAAGGTACTGGGTGTTCTTCGAGTATGGGACCCAGAACTATAGGACCGGTGGAATGGGGTGTTTCGAGGGGGATCGGTACCAGACGACCACCACTCCTCCCGAGCGCGCGGATGGGACCGTGCATTCCTGGAGTCTGGATTACAACCCAGATGGAGCGGGGGGCATGGGCGAGATCCGCTTCCAACTGGATGACCGCAAGTATGAGGTCGCGCCGGCGCCGGGCGACAAGGAGGATGGCGCGGCGTTTGATCGCTTCGGGATCTTCAACATGGAGACCAGCGGGGACGTGATGACCGCTTACTTTGATGATCTGGTTCTCGATGGCAAGCGCGAGGATTTCTCGGAGGATCCCGGGTGGGAGGGGATCGGCAACCGAACGACCTTCATGGATCGCGCGATACGCCCCCACCACGATTTCGGTTTCTCGAACACGAGCATCGCGGGGGGCGCTGTCGGGGAAATCGGCGGCCTGGTCTGGCGGATCGAGGCCAAGTCACCGGAGCAAACCGGGTCGTACGCCGACATCCTCGGACCGCTCGACCTCAAGAGCGAGCTCAAGGCTGAGGGCAGGATCGCAATGACCAAGGCGGGGGCGGATAGCGCGGTGTTGCTCGGGTGGTTCAACGCGGAAACCCGCGCGGGGTCGCCTCCTCCGAATCTCGTCGGAGTAATGATCGAGGGACCCAGCCGTGTCGGCCACTACTTCCGCCCGGTCTTCTCCAACTCGCGGGGTGATTCCGCCTGCGAGGAAGAAGGGCCGCTGCTTCGCCCCGATACGACCACGCACTCCTGGACTCTCCACTATGATCCTGGCGCGAACGGGGGATTGGGACGGATCATGGCGACCCTGGATGGGGTGAAGTCGGCGCTTGACCTCAAGCCCGGGGCCAAAGAGGGCGGCGCCGAGCTGAACCGCTTCGGGCTGCTTTCGTTCCTCCAGGGGGGCCATCATGTGGAGGTCTATTTGGATGATTTGAGGTATACCGCGGAGTAGGGGTCTCGAACCAAATCCAGCCCGAGCGGCCTTCCGTGTGAAACAACCTGTGCCCTACCGGGGAGAGAGGGTCACGCTCCGTTCTCCGGCGCGGCGAAGTCGGAGGATCTTTTCCGCGCCGAGCCAGGGGCCGTGGATCCAGCGGTCCTTTGGAACCTCAACCCCGCCACTTTCAAGACGTGGACTGAAGGGGCACAGGAGCCATTCCTCACCGGTATCCGAAACGGTCTCGTAGGTCATGCCCCCATCTTTGTATTCAACTTGCCGCATGGTGTCCGTGGAGCGCAGCAGTCGAACTTGTCCGGGAGCGTTCAGCGAGGGCAGGAACGCCAGTCCATCCAAGAGGTGCGGCAGGAAGTCGAAATACGAGTCGGAAAACCAGGGGTCGATATACCCGAGGCCGACATAATTGAGCGCTCGATCCCCAATCGAGTGCTTGCTCCAAGTTGAATAAGTGCAAAGCGCGAATGAGGAGCGCGCTTCCTCGTAAAGGGCGGCGCGACGCTCCGGGTCCAACAATCCCCGCTGCTCGCACAACGCCCACCAGCCGGCCACCACGGAGGCGTATCGAGCGGTGTGGCTGCTCATCTCCTCAAAGCAACCGTCCTGTTCCCGAATGCTCGTCGCGCCGCGCCGCTTGGTCCTCCCAAAGCGATTTCGGACCCATTCGATCAGCGCGGGAATGTGCTGTGCATACTCGCTTCGGTCATCAAAGCGCTCAAGCATCCGGCGCGCGGTTTCAAGGGGAATCTGCTGGTTGAGATTGTCTCGGTTGTTTCTCACATCCTCGTAATATCCTGACCAACGTTGGTTGCTGATCGGGTAGCGGAGGACCCACTCCCAAAGGGTGTCGCGCGCTGCAAGGCAACGATCCCGCTGGGGGCCGCCGAGGGCGGCCACCTCGTCGAAGAAGATCGAACAAAACACCATCCCCGCGGTGTAGGAGTCGAGCACTTCGCCGGACTTGAGGTTGACCCGGAACGGCAGCGGGCTCCGCTCCTCATCCCCCGTGTCCACATGGGCGAGCGCGGGCTCCGCGATCCGCTTCGCCGCCTCCACATACTTCTCCTCTCCGGTCATCCGTGCAAAACGCAGGCATGCGATGCCCACCATGCAGATCTTGTCCACCTCGGAGGTTTCGTCGTCATAAACCCCATCTGGAGAGTTGTCCTGCGTGCGAGGGACATCCGGCCACTTCCAGTCCGCTGGAGTTCGATACTCGAGGACTCGATCGAGGAGGAGACGTATGGGGGCCTGCGCGAGACCATCGCCGGTATAGGGATAGTAACGCCTCAACGTTTCGACCGCGTAATAGGCATTGCTCGCCTGGTTGTTCTGATTGCGGCGAAAGGAACCGTCCTCGTTCAGTTTGGAGGTGATGAGAAACCAGGGATCCTGACCATGAACCGTCTGCTCGGTGGCGCAGTTCTCGATGTAATTCATGCTTCCGACGAGGATGCGCTCATAGGTGGTCCAGGCCATCAGCCGCCCACCCGCATCGAGGACCACTTCGTGGTCCATGAGGCTCTCGGCGAGCGATGCGGACCGCGTTAGGGTCAGGATGATCAAAGCGAGCCAGGATCTCGTCCTCTTCGTTCCCGGACCCCACGATGAAATAGCTGGAATCCAACACTGGAGTCGCTTTACGCCGCAGGGCATGTCGACCAATTCCTGTCCGGGCTTGGGCTCTGGAGAATGTGGCTGGTCGGGGTGAAAGGATTCGAACCTTCGACATCCTGCTCCCAAAGCAGGCGCGCTACCAGGCTGCGCTACACCCCGATGTGCGCAGTATACACGGGAGACCCCTTTGAAACAGGGGTTTTCAAGGTTGTGGCGGGATCAGCAATCCACTCAGAATCTGGCTTGATTCCGATTGATTCGGGGGTGATTCCAAGATCGCCCTGGCAAGAAAGTGGCAACATGTTTCGAGGGGATTCCGGACTCGAATCTGGGTCCCCTCCTTCTTTTCTCCCCGTTCTCTTTGACCTCCGAGTTCGGTCTGTAGGAGCCAAAGGGATTCACCCCATCCCCTAAAACTGTGTCCGCCCGGAAAGGCCAAGACTGAAGCAAAGACGCTTCAAGAGGGTCAACGGTTTCCCGGGGCCGAGGAGCCTCTGTGAGCTACGGGCCGGCGGTAGGTACCGCCATGCGGCGTACTTCTCCGTTACGTGTTCAAATCTCTTGACTTCCCTCAAGTTCAGCAGGGGTCATGCCCGCAAAAAAACAAACCGCCTCGAACAAAAAGCGGCTTCAAAGGATTTACGGATTGAGACAATATAGACGGGTCATGATGGACCACAAGCCGTTTCAAACAGCTCCAGTGAATATCTCTGACTCGGTCGCCAAGAAGATCGAAGTCCATCAGCATATCCACCAGGGCGGTGGAAGGGGTGAATTCTGCCCTGTGTGCCGAAAGCGGCTTTCGCCTGATGCCTTTCTTTGCCTGGGATGCGACCAAGCTGTCGACCTTGGCTGCCTGAACAACATTAGCCGCCTCTGCCTCAATTGTCACGAGGATCACTTGCGGCGCAACAACGAACGGCGTCTCCTCCTGGTGATCCAAGGCGGACAAACTGAACGAAAAGCATTCATCTGGCATCAACGTCATTTGGTTTTCGGACGCGCCAAGAAGAGCGAGAACCCGGATGTGGATCTTACCCTTCGCTACCTCCCGATCAAACCGGAAGGGCTTTTTCCGGAGAATCTTGAGAAGACTCGGAAGATCCCTCGACGCTTCGGCCATGTATACATTGATGAACGAGTAGTCCTGATTCGCAATCTCCATGCGAAGGCTTGTTTTACACTTGATGGCACGCCGGTTTGTGAAGGCCAGGAGCGGCGGATCGCATCAAATCGGTTCACGATAGGTTTTGATGGAGGTCTTTCGCTCTTGGGAACCTGTTTCCGATCAGATACCGGTTTGATCGATGCTTTGCGGCTTTCCCGCATCGGGAACCATGAAGTCCATGATTACTTTGTTGTCCCGCGCCGTCTGCGCATGGACACAGAACCGTTCCTTTCGGACCCTGCTGTATCATCAACCGAAAGTGGGGCCGAAATCTTCCCCACGGGTTCAGGCTTCATTTTCAAAACCGATGAAGACACAGCTCACGAAGTCCGCTCTGGTATCGCGCTCTGTTTCAGCGGCATCAACCACCTCCCGATCGAGTGGAGGGAGGAGGAATTCTCAGTGGTTTGAGCACCTTCCGACAGGAACGAGTTCCGCAAAGCTGAGGTTCCCCGCCGTACTTGTTGTACCACAGCCGGATGGCCCGGCACCTCACCAACCAGGCGCTTGTTCTCGACTCGACCCCGGGTATCGCTCGTTGTGGCAGCTGTCCTTGTGCGCCCTCGGCTCTTCCCCTCCGATGCACCTGAGGTGCGGTTCAGAGACCCCATCAGCAACGGTCCTTCATCCGCGGCTTGTCCCGACGGCAGGCCACACCCGCCAACTCACCGCCCTCGTTGATCAGAATCGGCCGGAGGATTTCGGACACGTCGTCCCGGACCCAACGCTTCAAGCTGCGATTCACAGAACTGTCGTCGCCGAACGCCTTCGGCAGCTGTTTCCACCCTCCAACCGCTCCGCAACCCATCCTGGGGCGGGAACGCTCCGTATAAGCCACTATAGATCCCGCAAGACCCTGAATCCAACTCGGCTGTGTGCGTATTCCGGTTTGTCTGTCATCCGACTAGAAGGGCGACAGTACTCTGCGCTGCTGGTCCACCCACCGCCTCGATAGACATATTTGGCGGAACACCATTCCCACACATTCCCGAGCATGTCATAAATACCCCAAGCGTTTGGAACCTTCTGTCCCACAGGATGCGTGGTCCCTTGACTATTTGAGGCACACCACGCATATTCGCTTATGTGCCTCTCGTTCATCATTTCCCAGAACTCTGAGGCTTTCCCAGCGCGACAAACGTATTCCCATTCGGCCTCCCTGGGAAGCCGATGGACTGCCCCATCCAGCAAGGTGAGCCTCCTGCAAAAATCATCCGCGTCTTGCCAAGTCACACCCTCAACAGGAAAGTCATCTCCCGCAAACGTGGAAGGATTGACTCCCATAACCTCCCTGTATTGCGCTTGAGTAACCTCATATACCCCGATGTAGAAGGGCCCCCCCAGTTCAGTACGCACACTTTCCGTGTCCCCCGTATTAATTCCGTCTGACTCCTCGGTCACGCCTTCCGAACCATCAGATTCAATCGGAACAACAAGGACGAGATCCATACCAATGGAATTCACGATCTTCATAGATGGACCCCGCGAAGGCGAAGGCAAAGGAGTATTCGGAATGTTGCCTGGATTGCTCCGGTTGGAAGCTGTCGGCCGACCGTTCGGCGTGCCCATGATGCCGAAAAGGAGCATTAGAACCACGCCACTGACTGCAACTAATCCTTTCAAGATAGGACGTCGGTCCCTCTGGAAAGGCGCTCTCGCGGACTTTTCCGCAAACTTCCTCATTTCCGCCGGCACAAGGTCCATCTCAATCAGCCGCTGGGCGACATCGCTGGCGCCGAGGAGGTCGGATGCCACCCATGCATCATAAAGGGTGGAAATATCCGATGAGGCGTGTGTAATCTGCGTGCGTGTGCGGTTGATTTCCGGATCCAAAGGGGCCAATGCATAGGCTTGGCCGATCAGCGAAGCGGCTTCTGAAACGTTCTTGCGCCCGCGGAATGCATCGATGGCTTGTGCGCAAAGTGACTGGGCGCGTTCAAAGGCGGTCTTGCTCGCTTCAAGAAGCGAAGCTGCCCGTGGAGTCACAAGTCCAAGCGACGAGAGTTCCACTCCAATTGATCTCACCGCGTTGTGATCTGATCGCGACGAGGCCGCGTCCAAGCGTGCACACAGTTTTACCGCTTCGCGAAGCGACACTAACGTGGCTACATGTTCAGTGTCCTTGGAGTCAAGTTCTTGCGCCTCCTCATATGCCTTGACGGCACCGTCAAGGTCCGCATCAAGACGCCTCTGATGACCCAGCTCCCTTAGTTCTTGAGCCATCTTCAGTATGTCATAGCTCTCTTTTCCGAGCGCGCGAAGCTCGGCCGAAAGGGCCCCTTTCTCGTGGAGGACCTTTGCGAGCCGGAAAACTTCTCGATGGTCTCGTTGCCGACTGGCGAGGCGAATCTCAGTTTCAATTGCTGAGACCTCTTGCTGCTGTTCCTCCCTTTGCCTAGCCTCCTCGACCTCAGCTTCCCGCTCAAGGCACCATTCGTCCCCAGGTCGGAGTGAAAGGAGCTCTTGCCACTTCGAGCGAGCCGACTTTCCCCTTCCATTGGAAAGATCTTCCTGAATCTCTGTGCGGAGCTGTTCCACTTTGAGGTCTAATCGTAACACCTCCACTTGCTGCAGCCGCTCTTGAGCCTCCTCGTCGCTGGGAAGAATCTTCAAGAGCAGTTTCCATGCATCTTCAGCGTCCTCGGGGTTTCGCCTCTCCAGCGCCATCCTTCCACGAGTCCGATATTGGTCAACGAGGGCTACAGAGTCTTTCCACTGTTGTAGTTGGTCAGAGAACGACTTTATCAGTGACGACGGAGTGTGTGGTAATAATGTAAATGTCTCGATTGTTGGGGCCAGCGTCTTGATTGCGTCCTCGAGCTCACCCTTTGTCGCGTATGTTTTGGCCGTTTCGAAAGCAGCCTTGAGGTTTTTCCAACCGAGCAAATCCAACCCGCATCCGCCGCAGAACCGGATTACGTCAAGGCGACCCTCGGTCCTGCAAGCGGGGCAAGTTTCGAAATAGTAGGACAAACTCTCGCCACAGTTAACGCAAAACCGAACTTCAGGCTTGTTCAATTCCCCGCATGAATGACATTCGAGAGGCGAGGAAACATCTTTGTGTACGGGTCTCTCGACCTGGCGATCCTCGATCGTTTGGCCGACGGCGAGCGCTTCCCTGAATTCCGCAACAGTTGAGAAGCGATGCAGTGGATTCTCTTCCAAGGCCTTCAGCAAGAACGGTCGGACAACATCAGGGATTCTCTCCGGACGGATGGCTCGGGGTGGCTCGCCAACCAACATATGATAGAGCGTAGCGCCCAGCGCATAGATATCAGCCCTTTCATCCACCAGCCGTCCGCTGACAAGCTGCTCGGGCGAGGCATAGATTAGGGTTCCCATCTGGGTTCCATGGAGCGTGGTGGCGCCATCAGTCCGGCTCTCAACATGTGCAAGGCCAAAGTCCCCAACTTTGGGGGTGCCACGCTTGGTCAGGAGGATATTCCCGGGCTTGATATCTCGATGAATGATCCCCTTCTCGTGCGCGGCTTCCACACCCGCGCAGATTTGCTCAAATACGTGTAAACCTTCCCTCAATTCGTAAGCCCCCGCCCGCTCGATGCGCTTTGCGAGGCTCTCATTCTCGATATACTCCATGAGGATAAACGGGCCGTCTCGGTCGGAGCCGACGTCAAAGATCTGGACGACATTGAAATGGTTCACGGCCGCGATCGCTCGAGCCTCGGCAAGAAATCGCTCGCGCGCTCTTTCCGAGGCAGCCAAGTCCGGTCGAATCCGTTTCATGGCGAGAGTTCGTTTCAAGTACTTGTCGTAAACTTTGAGGACAGTCCCCATTCCTCCTTCACCGATCGGCTCAAGAACCGTATAGCGAGCTTGTTTCCCCGGTCCCGAATCAAGGATCCCGGAGCTCGCAAGCACCTCGCCAAATGAGGATGGATCTGTGGGCGATCCACCGCCAACCGTATTAACCTCACCGATACTCTTCGAATTCTCCTCGGACGCCGGGGGATTGGAGCGGCCAAAGTCTGTTTGTTCGCCACCAATGGAATCCATCGAGATCGCCTCCAACGGTAGTCTCTCGCTACGGACCTTGCGCGAAGCCAGATGCCGATTGCAACCTAGGTCTGGTCCGGTCCATGCTTCCCACCAGGACCCACAAGAAATTCAAATCTCAACATGAGCGACCTCAAATGTCAAGAGAATTCCTGACCAGGAAAATCAAACCTTGACAAACGAGGATACGATTGTATAAAATAAAAAAGAATAAGGCTCCGGATTCGGTTGAAGTTCACCTGCCGAAAGGACACACGACGATGGAAATCTTTGATGTTGATGAGCTGGCGAGATATCTGAAGCTCAAGCCTGTCACGGTGTATAAGTACCTCCGCAAGGGGGTTCTCCCCGGCTTCAGGGTCGGGGGATCTTGGCGGTTTCGCAAAGAAACCATCGATGATTGGATCCGTCGGCAGGAAGAGAGCGCGTTGGAAGAGGTGGAAGAAAGGGCCGGGCCCTCACCGGGGATTTCGCTTCCGGCCAGCTCACATTGCAGCCTGTGCGGGCGCACTTTGGAGGCCGGGGGTGGGGGCGGAAACTGCGAAGAAGAGGGATGCCTGGAAGAGATCTGTCCTCGGTGCTGGACCATCCTTGGTCGGCGCCGCTGTGTTCATCACAGAAACCCGATTCTGGGAACCCGAAACGCCACGGATTCGGGCAATGGGACACGGGGGACGTCAGGTGGTCCGCCCCCGAAGGACGCCCTCGATGTGGACCTCGCGAAATTTCGAGAAACAAACTTCCTCGAACGATTCGAATCCGTCGTCAAACAGATCAAGGCTCTGGCTGGTACCGACCCAAACCTCAAACTTCCCGTCCGCTCCTTACTCGGTCGTCGCACAACCTCTGATCAACGAGTGGGTCTCCTCCGCCTCCCGGAATGCCGGGTCGACCCCACAGATCTGGATCAACGTTACCCTCTCAATCGATCGGTCGCCTTTGAACTCAAGAAGGACGCTAGAAAGCTCCTGGGGGATGAAGGGCCTTTCATGATCGAGGCTCGGGTATGGATTCGACTCGAGAGCCTCCTCACACAGGGCTTCGATTACGGTCCCATCACCGATTTGGAATTGATGGCGGCGCTGGGTTCGGTGGTGGACCAAAGCAAGCGCGATGGGAGGCTGAGGATTGTCGGTTGGTATTCTCCAACTGGATGGACCCCTGAGGCGCTTTCGCTCGTTAAACCGGAAAGCGCGACACCGGTGTCCGCGATTGCCAGCGCTTACGCGAGCTTCCTGCTTATCGGTCCGGACATTCACCAGCTTTATTTCAACCCTCAAGATGCCCGCGCGAGAATCTTCGCCCCCATGTTCGCCGGAGAGTTGCCCGGGGAGACCCGGGCCAGATGTGTGCGCGCACTCAAGGAACGGATGACTGGGCTTCGGCATATTACAGTGGCGGAGGCCTCAGAGGCAGTCGGAGCGAGCGAGTCTTTAATGCGCGAGGCGATGAGGGCCTTGGCCGTTGAGGATCCGGATTATGAGGTCAAAGAGATTCAGGATGTTGGACTCACACTCATGAGGAGGAATTGAACAATGGGGCTCTTGGACAGTCTGTTGGGCAAAAAGAAGAAGACCATCAAAGACTTCGATATTCGGCAATTGGATGAGGAGAAGATCCGCCTTGAGGAGGAAGAGAAACGCCTCATCAAGAAATTAAACAAGGCCGAAGGCGACAAAGCGGCGCTTTTCAAGGAGGGCTCCGGAAAGGAAGCCAAGCGGGAAAAGATCATCTTTGCGCGGAAGATCCAAGAGGTGGACGATCAGGCCAAGGAGATCAATTCCCGACTCAGCATGATCTCCAAGCAGCTCCGCATTGTTCATCGCCTGCGGACTGTTCGCCAAAACGAACAACGACTCAAGGAAACCGGGATTTGGAGCTCGATCATGTCCATGGACCCTGTCGAGCTCGATGCTTACATCACCGACCAGAAAACCAAGCAAGCGCATGAGCGTGAGAGGGCCAATAGCATCCTCAGCATATTCACGGATGACGACACCTACGGCGAGGAGCTGGCTGAGGACCGGGAAACCATGGAACTGGTCCGCTTGATGGAGCAGGCCGGCGAAAGTGGGCATATCGAGGAGAAGTTCTCCGAAGCGGAGGATATCCTCAACAAGCCGAGCCGGGAGACGGAGTAAGCCTCATGGGAATCGACATCAGTGCGGGGTTGCGCGCCCGCTTGGATGACGCCGAACAGAAGGCCCGCAAGCTCTACGAGTCCGGCGATCCTCGGCGGGCGGCTGAAGAGTTTCGCCGCTGCGCGGTCCTCATGAAGGAGCTGGTCAAGTCCGCCTCCAGCGCCGAGGCCCAGAAGATGCGCTTGGAGAAAGCCCGTCAATACCTGGAGCTGGCCAAGGGCATCGAAACCGGCAGTCCGGTCGCGGTGACCGAGTCGGAGCGGCGGGACTGGCGGGCTCCCGCGCCGGTTGCCCGAAGATCGGAGCGCCCCGAACCCACGAACCGCGACGAGGAGGAGAGCGACTATGCCTCGGCGGCTCGCGAATTCATCCAAAGCGCCAATGTGTCCTGGGATGAAATCGGAGGTCTGGAGCAGACCAAACGTGAAATCCAGGCGGGCTACGCCATCGCCATGGCCTCAGTCCCCGATGGCGTCAAGTTGAAGCGGTCCAAGGGGCTGCTCTTTTTCGGTCCGCCGGGGACCGGAAAGACCCTGCTCGCGGCGGCCACCTCGAACGGGCTGGACGCGACCTTTTTTAATGTGAAGGTGAGCGGCCTGCTTTCGAAGTATTTCGGGGAATCCTCGAAGCTGGTCACGGCGTTGTTCGAGGAGGCGCGTCGTCGCGCGCCCTCGGTGGTGTTTATTGATGAAATCGATTCGCTCGCTCCCAAACGATCGGCGGGGACAAGCGGCGCCTCGAAGCGTGTGCTTTCCACGCTGCTTGCGGAAATGGATGGTCTCGCCACGAAGAACGACGCGCGTTTTCTGCTCACCATAGGCGCGACCAACATCCCCTGGGCGATGGATGACGCCATCCTGTCCCGCTTTGGGAAACTCATCCATGTGCCTCTCCCCGACTTGGCTACGCGGAGGAAGATTCTCGAGATTCATCTCACCAAGTCCGGCTATCGGTGCGAAATGGACCTGGATGACCTCTCGATGAGGTCGGAGGGTTATAGCGGGCGGGATATCGAGAAACTTTGCGCGGATGCGATCGAACAGATGTTGGCGGACGCGAATTCGGATCTTGTGAGTGATGCCGCCGAACGGGCCTCGGTCCTTCAGGAAAGGACCCTCAGGCTCCGGCCAATTACACGCAATGAAATGGAGCGCGCGCTTTCAAATATCAAGCCCAAGACCGGACCCGAAGTGGTTGCCAGGTACCGTGAATGGGCTCGGGAAAGGGACTGACATGGGACTATTCAAATCCAAGGAAGAGCGCCGCATGGAGCGCGACCTCCAGGTCCGTAAGGGGCTGACCTCGATCCGTAAGCAAATCAAGGACTTGGAACGTTATGAGAAGGACTACATCGAGAAGGCGCGCCGCGCGAAGCGGATCAACGCCGCGGATCAACTGGAGTTTCTCAAGAAGGCCATCCGGAGGACCATCGGCCAGCGGATGCTGATGGAGCGCCAGCTGCTCGCCATCGAAACAGCCGCCCAGATGAAAGGGCAGGCCGAGTCTTACTCTGCGTTCGCCAAGGCCATGACCGCTGTTTCGAAGTCGATCTCCGAGGTCTTCGGCTCCATGGACTTCAGCCGAACGCAGAAGGATTTCGAGAAGGCCATGTCCCGGGCGGAAAACCTCGAACAGCGCATGGATATCTTTCTCGACACAAGCCTGAACACCATGTTCACCGAAGGCTCTTCGGTGGATGAGGGGATCATTTCGGACGATGAACTGAACGCGCTCCTCGAAGGCCAGGAGAAGCCGGTAACTCATCTGGATCCGCAGGTGGCGAGGGAACTGGAAGAGTTGGAGAAGCAATTGTGAGCAGAGGTGGCTGATATGTCTGAAGACCGGGTAAAGCGGCTGCGGGAACTGTTTGTTGCGGGGGAAATCGAACTGGAAGAGTTCCAGGCGATGAAGGCCCAGTTCGAAGCGGGAGCGGCTGAGATCGCCACCCCCGGAGGCTTGATCTCCGATTCGGTCATCAAGGGGAATGTCCAAGTCGGAGATAACATCACGATCCTGCCCAAGGAGGCGATCAAGCAGCAGGCCACGATGACGGGCGAGGTCTGCGGGATCTGCCATCGCCCGATGGTCGGGGTGGACTGGTTCAAATGCCCGGACTGCAATCGCAAACTCCATCAGGAGCATCAGACCGGTTTGGGCGGACGTTGCTCGGAATGCGATCAGAAACAGCGCCTCGCCATCGGCGATGTCCGTGAGGGAGACAGCCTCGGAACCCGCTATCAGGTGAAACGGCGCCTGGGCGAAGGCGGCATGGGGCGTGTCTTTCTCGCTCTTGATAAGGATCTCGAGCGCGATGTGGCGCTGAAAGTCCTGCCGCGTGAGATCACGCCCAACACATCCGCCTTCGAGGATCTGCGCAAGGAGGCGCAGCTCGCCACGTCTCTCTCGCATCCGAATCTGTGCCGTCTGTATGACCTGTGCAATGAGAGCGGCATTCGCTTTTTGAAGATGGAGTATGTGGACGGCGAGACGCTGGACGAGCGAATCGCCACGAGGAAACGCGAGGGCAAGACCTTCTCGGTTGAAGAAATCCTCACTCTGGCCACAGGGATCTGCACCGGCCTGGATTACATCCACAGCCAGAAAGTTGTCCACCGAGACCTCAAGCCCGCCAACATCATGCTGACCAAAGCGGGCGCGGTGAAGATCATGGATTTCGGGATCTCGCAGGCGATTCGTGACACGATGAGCCGAGTGTCCAACAAGTCCACGACCGGAACGCTGATGTACATGTCGCCGGAGCAGCTCTTGGGGAAGAAGCTGGATGGCCGGAGTGATCTGTACGCGCTGGGGATTGTGCTCTTTGAACTGGCCGCCGGCCACACTCCCTTCCATACCGGGCCGATCTACGAGCAGCATCTGAACGCGCCGGTCCCGGCGGAGGAGCTGCAACATCTCCCGGCGCCGTTGCGGGCCGCCATCCTGCAACTGCTCATGAAGGACGTGAACAACCGCCCCGCGACGGCCATGGAAGCGTTGAAGCTCTTGAAGTCAGAAACGGTTCAGGCTGGCGCGGCGAAGCCTGCCCAGGAAGCTCGGGAAGCGGCCTTCCAGGTGGCTGCGGCGGAAGAGGACCGGAAGGTGGATCAGTTACGCGACGCCATCCGATTGGCCATGGCGGATGGCTCCATCAGCGACAGCGAGAAGGCGAGGCTCAACCAAATGTGGGAGTGGTTGGGAATTCCGCGAGAAGTTGCTTCGGCGCTGGCCCGTGAGGTGCACAAGGAGATGGGAATCTCTGTAAACACTCCGGCAGCGGCTTCTCCCAGTTCTCCAAGCACTGCCCGGCCCCAGGACGAAATCATCACCAATTCGATTGGGATGAAGCTGAAGCTGATCCAACCGGGCAGCTTTAGGATGGGCTCCGAGAAAGGTGACAACGATGAAAGACCGGTTCACGAGGTCCGCATTACGAAACCATTCTATCTGGGAGTCTACCCGGTAACCCAAGACGAATATGAGGCTGTTATTGGAAACAATCCGTCCCATTTCAAAAGTTCGAGCCGGCCAGTTGAAAGTGTTTCCTGGGATGACGCGATTGATTATTGCCGCAAACTCTCCGCCAAGGAAGGCGTGCAATATCGGCTGCCCTCGGAGGCGGAATGGGAATACGCCTGCCGGGCGGGGAGTACCACTGAGTATTGCTGCGGGGATGGAGAATCGAGATTGGGCCAATTTGCTTGGTATTCGGGTAACAGTGGATATAAAACTCATCCTGTCGGACAGAAGCAACCCAATTCCTGGGGTTTGTATGACATGCATGGAAACGTCTGGGAGTGGTGCCAGGACTGGTATCACGACAGTTATGTGGGCGCTCCGACAGACGGAAGCGCTTGGAAGTCCGAAGGAGGTCCCTATCGGGTGATCCGTGGCGGTGACTGGGGCTACAGCGCCGGGTATTGCCGTTCGGCTGGCCGTGACTGGGACGGCCCGCATGGCAGGATCAACTTCATCGGTTTTCGCCTCGCCAGGACTATTTGACTCTATGTACTGTTATTCTATTCCCCTTTGCACTGGTTTCTTTTCCGTCCTTTGCGAGCGGAGCGAGCAAAAACGCGTTAGAAATGAGTCTGGGAGGTTCTGCAATGTCTGAAGAGCTGTCGGTTGTATCGGGACCAAGTCAGCATGGCCTTTGTTTAAAGTGATAAACACGGGTGGGGCAGGCCCTACCCGACACACAGAGGAGGCAATCAATGTCGATCAATTGGCGGGTTTTCGGTGAAGACACATTCGCGGCGAAGTTGGATAAGGCGGAGTTTCCGGGGTTTTTCTCAAAGAAGATCACCCTCGGACCGAATGAAGGGGCGGTGGTCTACAAGGACGGCAAGGTCGATTCAGTCCTCACGGAGGGGACCTACCACACCGCAAGCCTCTGGGAGAGGGTCAAGGGCTGGTTCGGGGCGCCCACCGAGGTTCAGGTGGTGAGCTTTCGGACCACGCCCTTTACCGGACATGTCTTTCTGGGGATCAACGAGACGGATAGCGACCGAACGATCAACCGCCAGGCGCTCACCCTCGATGGGGCCAAGCTGATCGCGGAATGCGAATACATCCTCTCCATCCCCACAACCCCATCAGCCAACCCGGATCGTCTGCTTGGGCAGCATGAGGCGATTGCGACCTGGAGCATCTGTGGGGAGGTCGGCAAACTCCTCTTTTCCAGAGTCCTGCAACCCAAGATGGCCGCGGTCCGTCTCGATGAGATTCGCGGGAACACGGAACTCATCGCCAAACTGGAAACAGAGGCGCGGATTGCGGTGGCTCAGCGCTATGCCGAATCGGGACTGCAACTCGACACCCTTCGGATCATCTGGGGGCTTTCCGATGAGGAGGCGGCCGCGCTCAAACAGCGGGAACAGAAACTGGCCGAGGATGCCGCCGCCTTCGAGCACCAGCTCAAGCTCAATCAGGAGGAGCGCAATCTCGAACTCGCGCGAACCCGCCTTGTCAACGGGCAGGAATACAAAGTCCTCCAGGAGAAGGGCGAACAGGAACTCGCGCGCCTGCATCTGGAAGGCGCGATCGAACTTGACGCCCTCAAGCGCGGGCGCGCGATCGACGTGGCCGAGGTGGATGCCCAAATTCGGCGCATCCAACTCGAAATCGAGAAGCACGAGTCCAATGTCAAGCTCGAAATCCAGCGAGCCGAGCAGAATCAACGGCTGGATCTGCAAGAGCGCGAATCGAGGCGGCGGCTGGCGGAGGTCGAGGCGAAGCTGAAACTCGAGCAGGGCGAGATGGAGCAAATGGTCAACCTCCAGATCAAGATGAAGGCGGAGAAGCACCTCCGCGAGATCGAGGCCAAGCGGCTGGAAATCGACGCTGAATTCAACTCCATGCGCCAAATGACGGAGGAGCGCCTGGAGCAACGGCGCATGAAGCTCGATGAGACCAAGACGCGCATGGCCTCCATCGAAGGCATCATGAAAAACGCCCTTTCTGCCGGGGCGGTGACTCCGGACGTGATGAAGACCTTCCTCGAGCAGGCCACCGAGCAGGAATACGCCACCAGCTCCGATGAAATGGTCAAAGCGCGTTCCCAGGCAAACGCGGCCAAACACAATGTGGAAACTTACCAGGCCGCGCAAGCGGCCGAGCGGGAACACCAGGTCAACATCACTCAACAAGCCGCCAATCTGATGCAGGCGGCCAAACAACCGAGCGGCCCGACGATTGTCTCGGCCACGCCGGCTCAGCCCTCGGCCCTGGCCTGCCCGCATTGCGGCGCGCAGGTTAAGGCGCATTGGAAAGCCTGCCCGGAATGCGGGACAACCCTGTAATCCACGAGAAGGAGAGCGCGATGGGAACCGAAGGCGCCGCTCATCGGCTGGAAACCCTTTCCGGGTTTCCCAAGTCATACATCACTCTCCTCAAGCCTCACTGGATCGAGACCGCGGAGCAATTCCTTTCGGTGTGCTCCACACAGGAAGGGACGCAGGGTGTTCGGCGGCTGCTTGAGATCGATCAGCGGCGACTTGCGGACATCATCAAACAGCTCCGGGATGTAGTGGGCCAAGAAGCCGCGGATCGCCTCTCCCGCCCTGTTCCGATTAGACCGCTGGGCCTCACGTTTGGCAAGAAAGGAGAGGAGAAACCATGAAGATCCCCGGGCATACTTCCCTCGATCGGATCTCATCCCTTTCCGTCGAAGACAAGCAGAGGCTTGCAGGATTGTGGGTCGAGAGCGCCGAAGAGCTCCTCTCCCTGGCCGCCGCTATCGATGATGCAAAGAGGCGCGATGTTCTCGGCATTTCAGCTGAAAACCTGACAAGGTTTCGAGGGACTGTCGCCGGCCTGATCGGTGAAGGGCGTGCGCGAGATCTCCAGCGAGTGACTGTGAAAAGGGCTTTAGGGTGTATTCTTGACGATGAAACAACGTCAACCCTCAAGGCGGGAAACCCCTTAACACCCGAGCGGAAGAAGGCCCCGTTCGCCTTCGAAAAGGAACTTCCCGGCCAGGTCCGCCTGCTGCCAGGCTTGGGGCCGGTCAAAGACCAGGGCCAACGTGGCGCCTGTGTCGCCTTTGCCTCAGCAGCCCTGCGGGAATACCTGGAAGGCGGACAGGAACAGCTCTCGGAGCAATTCCTCTATTGGGCATGCAAGGAGCTTGATGGGGTTCCATCGGAGGGAACCACTCTGCACACGGCCATGGCGGCTCTGGCCGAGTACGGAGTCTGTCGGGCTCTGACATGGCCCTATAACCCCGTGCCTGATATGTGGAATGAAGGACAGGGCCCGCCGCCGATGTCAGCCCTTTCCGAGGCAAAGGAATATCAACTGCATGATTGCCGCCCTGTGGAATCGACCCTTGTTGATCATTACAAACACATGCTTGCCGGTGAGGATGGCCAGCCGGGCATGCCCGTGGTGTTTGGAATCCCTGTTTACCATGAATCCTTCTTCAATGCCGAAACTGAGAGAACCGGAAAGATTTTCGTCCCACTGCCCGGATTCAGTCTTATCGGCGGACATGCGATGTGCGCTGTCGGCTATGTCGATGATAAAGAAGTCCCCGGCGGCGGTTATTTCATAGTCCGGAACAGTTGGGGGCCTGATTGGGCCGCGGAAAACCCCGAGGCCCCGGGGCACGGCTTGCTCCCGTACGTCTATCTCGCTCAATTCGGGATCGAAGCCTTCACGGGTCCCACCTCCCACCAACAGTTGACCGGGTCAGGGCCTCGAATCGCCGAGTCGCTGTCGGAGATATGCGCCGCCTGCGGCAAACCCTTCGTCACCGTGATTGATCGGATCGGAGTGTGTATGGAGGAAGGATGCGCGAAGGATATCTGCAACAATTGTTGGACTGTCAAGAAGGTTCATCGCTGTCGGGCGCACCAACGGAACCGCAAGGCAATTCATAAGGACTGAAAGGAAGCGTGCTCCCATGGGATTGATTTCAAAAAGCGTCTCATTGCTGCTCAACCCACGAGCGACTGTTCCACTCCTGATTGTTGCGACAGGTTGGGGAGTGTTCCACTATCTTTTGCCCGAAAAGAAGGAACTGGATGAGAGCCGGCGGGAGTTGGCGCTCGATACGGTGAACAAGATCACATCGGAACTGCCGCGAACCGACGGAATGGAAAAAGCGCTTGTCCTTCCGTTGGAGAATGATCCGACCGGCGAGGTCACCGGGATGCTCCGTTCGAGTCTGGATTCCACCGGGATGTACCAAGTTCTCGACCGCCCGACTCTGGACCGGATTCTCAATGATCTTCACTTGCCGGAACGCCGCGCCGCCAGTCTGGAAGAGGCAAGGAAAATGGGGGAAACGGGGCAGGCACGATTTGTCTTCTCCGGCGAGGTCCGGGAGCTATCGAATCTGCAGGATCGGCGTCGCTGCGAGATCGCCCTGGCGGTGATCGATACCACCACATCCGGACTCGCTCTCCGTCGCACATGGACCTCTGAGGCTGGGACATTAGCCGCGCTCGGAGGCGGGTCGAGCGGCGGCGTGAAGGTCTTTCTCCTCAAGACTCTCCTTCTCTTCTTTTTCGTGATCGCCTTGCCGGTCATTACCTTCAAACTGGTACAGATTGTTGTGGCTCAGGAATCAAATGCGGTGAACCTGTTCATGCTGATCGGCTATACCGTTGCCGATCTTCTATTCGCTTTCTTCTTGATGGGATTTGACGCATCTTCGGCGAGTCGCCAGACCGCGCTGGCCCTCGTCGTTATTGCGGCCTTCTGGCTGAACTACAAGATCTGTGATCGGATCGAGGCTTTGGGGCGTTGAAGGTTCTCCAACAATGGCTGGCTTAGCAACCGGTTCCAACATCGGCCCTTATCAAATCCGCCGCCTCCTTGGGCGGGGCGGGATGGGTGAAGTCTATCTGGCGGAGAACCGGCATACCGGCTGGAAGCGGGCGCTCAAGGTCTTGCCGCAAGAGCTCTCCACCAAGTCTGATTTCATCCTTCGGTTCAAGCGCGAGGCTGCGGTCCTCGATCAGTTGGAGCACCCCGGGATTGTCCGGGTGCGCGAAATGGGGGAAGACCAGGGGCGCTTTTATCTGGTGATGGATTACATCGACGGTCCCGAAGGTAAGCCCATGACCTTGGCGGACCATGCCACTCAATCGGGGGGCCCCCTTGATCCTGTGAAACTCGGCAAGATCCTCATCGAAGTCTGCGAAGCGCTATCTTATGCGCACGGCAAAGGGGTCATCCACCGCGACCTCAAGCCCTCCAACATCCTCCTCAACCACGAAGGCCGGGCCATCGTCAGTGACTTCGGCTTGGCGCGAGTGGTAGGCCGGGAGTTTCTCCAGAGCCGGATTGAGGAATCCATCTCGCGGTCGATGTCCATTGGCCAAGGGAAAACGATGTTCGCTCCCACGCCGGTCGATCCGAGCATTGGACAGGAAGCGACCGGCGACGCGCTGGGTAGTTCATCCCGGTCCATCTTGGGAACTTGGGACTATATGGCCCCGGAGGTGAAGGACGGAGAAGAGGCGACCGAAAAGAGTGACATCTATGCGGTGGGAGTGATTCTGTACCGGCTGCTGACAGGCGTCCATCAGATCGGTTTCGAGATGCCGAGCGAGCTGGTGGATGGACTGGATGAGGAATGGGACCGGGTTTATCGGACTGCGGCTGCGACGCGACCAGAGAGACGTTACGCCAAATGCCTCGACCTGATAGAGACGGTTCGCCGCCAGCTGTCCACACCATCATCGCCACGGGCCAAACAGACAGCCATCCAGGTCACTGCGGCGGAAGAGGACCGGAAGGTGGATCAGCTGAAGGAGATGGGAATCCCTGTCAAAGCTCCTCCAGCTGGTACTCCCCGTTCTCCAAGCGGCCAATCGCTCCAAGATATCATCACCAATTCGATTGGGATGAAACTGAAGCTGATCCAACCGGGCAGCTTTAGGATGGGGTCCGAGAAAGGCGGTTCAGACGAGGAGCCGGTCCACGAAGTTCGCATCGAGGAGCCCTTCTACATGGGCGTCCACGAGGTGACGCAGGGGCAGTGGAAGGCGGTGATCGGATCAAACTTCAAGGGAGATGACAGCCTCCCTGTGGAGCAAGTCTCGTGGGACGAATGCCAGGAGTTCTTGAAGAAGCTCTCGCAGAAAGAGGGGGAATCCTATCGCCTGCCGAGTGAGGCTGAATGGGAGTACGCCTGCCGCGCAGGGAGCAAGACGGAATACTGCTACGGAGATGACGCGGATAGGCTGAGGGAGTTCGCGTGGTACATCCAAAACAGCGGCGGAAGGACGCACCCCGTGGGTCAGAAGCGACCAAACGCTTGGGGGTTGTACGACATGCACGGAAACGTGTGGGAGTGGTGCCAAGACTGGTACCACGACAATTATGTGGGCGCGCCGACGGATGGGAGTGCCTGGGAATCTGGTGAATGGTCTTCCTATCGGGTGCGCCGTGGCGGCGGCTGGGACAACTTTCCCGAGTATTGTCGTTCCGCGGATCGCCGCAGGGGCGACCCGGCGTATCGGTTCAACGACATAGGCTTCCGTCTTGCCAGGACCTCGTAATGCAATTTACTTTTACACTCTTACCCTGTGCACTTGGTTTCTTTACACTTCATTGCGAGCGGAACGAGCAAAAACGCTGAGCTTGAATCCTGGAGGGAGTGGAAGAGGCTGGAAAGAAAACAGGTGCGCGGGAGCATCTGCCTGCTTCAAAGAAATCCCGGATTGCCGCAACTTAGTGCCGCCATGGCTGAGTCCATCCAACTTCAACCATCGCCGTCGTAATCCTTTACCCGTCTGAAGCATCTTCGCTTCAGTATTGCCCCCACCAGGCCGACAGCGTTGTGGGGGATGGGGGGAACAGCGCAACTCGAACAAGCGGAACTCGGTGGCATCAACCTCTTGCGGCTCGGTCGTGAAGAGGCCGAGTCGTAGTGCTCCCCTCAAATCAACTTGCCGGAATCTTGTCAATCGGGACCTGGAATCAAGCCGCTTATCTGAACGAAAATGAGAGGTGAGGATTCGAGAAAACGCCCGTAAACATAGGCTGAAACGCTCCTCGGGGTGAAAAGATTCGAACCTTCGACACCCTGCTCCCAAAGCATGCCCGCTACCAAGCTGCGCTACACCCCGATGCGTCCTCAATCTATCGCAACAACGGACCACGCGGGGAGTGGTGTTGCCCGATCTCTCCTTTTCGGGCTAGATTCCGGGTCATGTCTCACCCCTTTGAACTCCACAACGCCTCGGGAGACACCATCCGGGGTGATCTCCACCTTCCCAAGCGACCGGGCAGATCCCCACTCCCCGTGGTCGTGATTTGCCATGGTTTCAAAGGTTTTAAGGACTGGGGGTTCTTCCCGTTCGTGGCCGAGAGGCTGGCCAATGAGGGACTTGCCGCGGTTCGTTTCAATTTCTCCCACAACGGCATCGCGGAGGATCTTCAGAATTTCACCCGGCTCGACCTTTTCGCGATCAACACCTTCGCCAAGGAGCTCGAAGACCTTCGAGCGGTCCTGGACGCGATCCGGGCCGGGGGTCTGCCGGACCAGGGTCGCCTGGACAAGGAGCGGGTGGGGCTACTCGGTCACAGCCGGGGTGCGGCGGCGGTGATCCTGGAGGGAACCAAGCACGCAAATGTCCGGGCGTTGACCACCTGGGCTGGAATCGCCACGGTCAACCGCTGGCCTGAGGAGGTCTTGCGGGAGTGGCGCGCTCTGGGCCATCTGCCGATGGTCAACGCGCGAACCGGGCAGGAGATGCCGATTTCGGTGAAGGTCTTGGAGGATATCGAGTCCCACCAGAAGGAGTATGACATCGAGGAGACGGTTGCCCGCCTCCAGATTCCCTACCTTGTTGTCCACGGGGACGAGGATGAGACCGTTCCTTTCGAGGAGGCGCTCGCCCTTCACGACAACACTCCAAGGGGGCTGCGAAAACTTCAGATCATCCCCGGGGCTGGACACACTTTTGGAACCGGACACCCCTTTTCAGGCCCCACGGAAGAACTGGATCAGGCCCTCCAGGCAACCATCGACTGGTTTGCAGCCAAATGCTGAGCCGCTTCTTGGCGAATAAAACTGGTATTCAAGATATTTAATTGACTCATCTGCTTCCCCTGCCTTAATGTCAGGCCTTCGGTCCGCGCTCCGCGTTCCTTTGCGAGGCCGGGCTGCTCTGATGGTCGTTCCCACGACGCATTCATTCTCATGGCTAGGAGGAGCCGAACATGATTCGGAGGTGTTGTGTTTTTTTGTGGGTGTGTGGATCTGTGGTCTGTTGCGCCACCGGATGGGGGCTCGAGGAGGCGAGGGCCCTGGAGCCGATGGGTGAGACGGTCCAGGGTGACTTCACCCGGGAGTTCGCTAGACCGGTCACCAACCTGAATTTCAACCATCCCTTTATTTGGAATGAGTTTCGCCCGGTTTTCATCCATCAGGAGTTTCCGGACAATTCGGCGCTTGCCGGAGGGAATGCCCGCATCTATGCCGCCCAAATCTGGCTTAAATTGACCGACCGCCTCCAGCTCATCGCGGATAAGGATGGTTTCGTGGACCTCAACCCCGACGCCCTTCCCGATGAGACCGGTTGGGCGGACCTCGCCACGGGTCTCAAGTACAATCTGGTCTCCGATCCCCTCACCAAATTTGCCCTTTCGGTGGGTGGGATCTATGAGTGGACCCAGGGAAGCTCCCGTGTTTTCCAGGGCGATGGGGATGGGATTTGGGATGTGTTCCTGACCGCTGCCAAGGGATGTGGCAACACTCACCTGATCGCCACCGCGGGCTTCGAGATCCCCCAGGACAGTTCGGAGGACACCCGGGCGTTCCACTACCATATCCACCTGGATCATCGCCTGCACCCATGCTTCATCCCCTTGGTGGAACTGAATGGCTACCATTACATGAGCAACGCGGACCGCAACGCCGACCTCGGCGCTCCGCTTGATTTTGAGGGTTTCGATCTGACCAGTTTTGGGTCCTCGGATGTGAAGGGAAATGATGTGGTCACCACCGCGGTGGGTTTCCGTTCGGAGATCAACTCTCACATGAGTTTGGGTGTCGCCTACGAATGGTCCCTCACCGAGCGTGAGGACCTTTTTGACGAGCGAGTCACCTGCGATATCAGCTATCGATTCTGAAACCGGAGTCCCCCTGGGGGAGGGAGATCTTCTCCAGGGGGCGACCCGAGGTCATACCGTCCTCAGGTCCAATCCCGGCGAGAGACAGTCACCCTGATACGCCTTGCCCACGACCCGCTTTTCCCTGAAACTCGGAGCAAGGAGCCCGCGTGGGATGCTCCGCCCATTCTGAAGGAGTGTGATTGTGTCATCCGATTCCCTTGCCGCTGATTTGAAGGCCTTGATTTCCGGGGAAGTCCTGGATAGCGAGGAGGAGCTGCTTGCCGCATCCGAGGATTTCGGACGCTTGATCCATCGGCATCCGAGGGTTGTGGTTCGTCCCACCTCGGCGGCGGAGGTTGCCAAGGTCCTCCAATACGCGAACAAACAGGATGTTCCTGTCGCCACTCGCGGAGAGGCTCATTCCCAAACCGGCCAGAGCCTGGTCGAGGGGGGGATTGTGCTCAGCACTCGCGCGCTGGCAGGGGAGATCATCCTGGATGAGGCCGCTGAAACGGTCACCACCGGTGCGGGGACCATCTGGGGGGAGGTGGTCAAGGCCATCGATCCGCGGGGCTGGGTCCCACGTGTCCTCACCAACAACCTGAATGTCTCGATGGGCGGAACCCTCTCCGTGGCGGGTTTGGGGGTGGCTTCTTTTCGCTATGGAACCCAGGGGGACAACGCCGAGGAACTCCAGTTTGTGACCGGGACTGGGGAGATTGTCGAGTGCCGCGCCGAGGACAACCGGGAGATCTATGACCTTGCGCGCTCAGGGCTTGGACAGTTTGGAGTGATCACGCGGGCCAAGGTCAAGGTGCGGAAGCGGCAGCCCCAGAATCGGACCTACATGTTGCTGTATGACAACCTGGAAGGGGTCCTCGCGGACTCAAAGAAGATGATGAGTGATGGGCGCTTCGATTTCGTGGAGTCCTGGTGCGTCCCGCTTCCGGTCGGGTTCAAGAGCGACGAGGGCCGTAAGAGGGTGTTTGGGGAGTGGTTCTATCCGCTCCATGTGACCAAGGAGTTCGAGCCGGGCAAGGCCCCGGTCGAGAGCGAGCTGCTATCCGGTCTTCAGGCCTATCGGAAATCTCATGTGGAGGATCGAACCTCGCTGGAGTTCGCCTTCCGGCTCGAACCCTTGTTCGAGCTTTGGAAGCGCGGACCTTACTGGGGCTCCACCCATCCCTGGATGGAGGCGATTCTCCCCTGGGAGACCTCGACTTTTTATGTGAAGACTGTCCTTGAGAAGCTCCCCCCGCCGATGCTCGGGGGAGGTCACATCCTCCTTTGGCCCTGCACGGGCGGCACCTCGCATGTTCCGCTCTTCAAGCGCCCAGCCGGGGAGTTTGTCCTCGGCTTCGGGATCCTCCCCGGGATTCCAAAGCAGCTGGTGGAGCCGGTGCTGGAGGCGCTCGACCGGGCCAGCGCCGGGGTGATGATGGTGGGTGGAAAGCGCTATCTTTCGGGGTGGATCCGGTTCAACCGCGAACAGTGGAAGCAGCACTGGGGAGACGACTGGAACCGTCTGGGCGAGGCCAAGCGGAAGCATGATCCCAAGCGACTCTTGAATCCGGGATTCATCGACTTTGAATGATGTTCAGGCGTCTATCGGGCAGAGCGCGCATCGGTTCGCAGTTTGGGCTGACCACCTCGGGGTGGTTCTTTTTCCTGCTGATGGCGCTGATTATCGGCGCGGCGGTTTCCAGCGGGCACAACCTGCTCTATCTGACCGTATGCTTGTTCTTCGGCGTTTTCATCGTGATGGGGAATGTCGCAGTCACGAACTTGCGGGGGCTGGAGGTCGAGCGCAAGGACCCCACTTACATCTTCGCGGATACCCCTTGCCCGGTGGAGGTCCGAGTCCGGAACCGACGCCGGATCATGGACTCCTTCTCGCTGGAAATCCGGGAGCTGTCCACGCGCGCGGGGAAGAGCTTGGGAAAGGCATTCTTCCCGTTGGTTGAAAAAGGAAAGGAGTCGCATCGGTCCTATCCGTTACTAGCCCCCCGTCGCGGCTGGTTCGACCTGTATGGGCTGGAAATTGTCACCCGCTTCCCTTTTGGTTTTTGGGAGCGTTCCCGTGGGGTGGCGATGCCCAAACGGCTGCTTGTGTTTCCGAGGGTTTTTGAAACCTGGCCTGAGGAGCCGGCGAATCTGGCGGTGGATGGGGAGTACATCGGGAAACGCCTTGGGACTGGCGATGACCTGCTCAACTTTCGGAATTTCCAGCCGGGAGACCCGGTCCGCTGGATTCATTGGAAGAATTCCGCGAAGACCGATAAGTTGACCGTGGCGGTTTTTCATCACCCGGAGAACCGTCAGGTCACGGTGTGTCTGCGAACCTTCTACCCCGACAAGCGCAACAAGACCCTTGGGGACCATTTTGAGGAGGCGGTGAGCTGGGCCGCCACGGCGGTGTGCAAGTTGATCCAGGCCGGAGTGGCGGTGGGATACATGGATGAGGCCGCGCGAATCCCGCCGGGACTCGGAGAGGGACAGCAGGTCCAGATCCTCACACGCCTCGCCCTCCTGGAGATCGCGTGGGAGCGTAAGAGCGGGCTGGTGTTTCCGACCGAGCCCACCGCCTCGGGGAACGATTCGATTTCGATCGAGGCGACCTCCACGGGGGTGCGGATGCTGACCGGCGCCCACAAGCATCTCTTCGAGGAGGCGGCTCATGGCTGAGGCGGTCCCCTTGATACAGGTTCTTCCGGAGGACCTGGCGGCCCCGTTCAGACGTCAGGTTTATCTGGGAATCCTCGCCACCTCGCTCGCCGGAGTGTTTCATCCGCTGGCCGGTCTCGCGGCGCTGCTTGTCTTCCTGATGGTCAGCCAAAGCCCGATTCAACGTCACTTTCGCGAGGCCTCGAACGGGGTGCTGATCCTGTTCGTGGCGTTGTTCCTGTTCAGTCCCTCATTCTTGGTGTTGGTCCTGTTCACAATCTATTTTCAGGCGGTTTATTACTGGGGTGCCAAGAAGCTCCAGCATTTTCTCTGGATCACCGCGGTGGGGTTTGTCCACCTCGCGGTCGTGGCCACAATCATGTCTTCCGTGCTCTTCCCGCTGGTCTTCATAGGGTATGTGGTAGTGCTGACCCAAGCGCTTCTGGCCGCCAACTTCCTGGGTGGGATCACCGACGAAACCGGAAACCTTGAGCGCCGGGAGTTGGGCCGCTGGGAGCGGCGAATCGGTCGTCGAATTCGTGGGATCGGTTATTGGATCGCGGGGATTTCGCTTGTGATCGCGATGGCCTTCTTCCCGGTTCTTCCGCGGATCCAGGCCCTCTCGTATCAGCCGACTCAACTCAGCCAGGAGAGTGTCAGTGGTTTCGCTGATGAAGTGACCCTGGGCGAGATCGGCGCGATTCATTCCGACAACCGAGTGGCGCTTCGGATCATCTTCCCGAACAAGGAGATCGCAAGAAGGGTGTGGCGATGGAGAGGGGCCACGCTCGAAAACTGGCGGTTTGAGAGCCAGAAATGGACCTCGTATGACAAGCGGGACCATCTTGAAATCTTGGGAGGGCGTGAGATCGCCTTCTACACCGGGGAGGGGGCTCCCTCCACCAACCAGGGTTTGGGGATGAGAGTCAATGTCTCCTCGATGGGCGATCCGCGAGTGTTTCTGCCGGAGGTGGATGGACGCATGCCCTGGCAAGTGCAGTCCATTCGCGGGGAATTCACCGAGGTGATCTTCGACCCCACCGGCTGGACCTGTCAGCCGCGCGGCGACCTACGATTCCGGGGATTCGAATACCAAGCGACCTTGATGGACGACACGGAGCGTGAGCGATTCATGCCGCCCCGCGATCAGCTCGATCCGGAGACCGAGGAGCAGTGCCTGAGTCTCGGTTCGATTCCGGAGGGCCTACTGGAGCAACTGAACCGTCGCGCCGAGGAGCTGGTCCCCGGATTCCTGTCCAGGACTCTGGAACCCGAGTATGTGGCCCAACGAATCAACGCGGGACTGCAAGCCTCGCAGCCCTACACCATGGATTTCAGCGCGCCGGAAAGCGCCAAGAACTTGGGGGACTTCATCACCGAGAAGAAGGCTGGGAATTGCGAATACTTCGCCACCGCGATGGCGCTCATGCTGCGCCTCCACGGGATTCCGTGCCGTCTGGTCACCGGCTTCCAATCCGGGCGCGAGAACCTGGTGGCGAGCTACCAGATGGTCCGTCAGAGCGACGCCCATTCCTGGGTGGAGGCCTTTCATCCCGGGCGCGGATGGGTCACCTATGACCCCACCCCCTCGGCGAGGATTCCGCCGGGCTGGTTGCTTGAGAACCTCGCCATCGCGCTGGACGCCTATGACTATCTGCAATTGCAGTGGAACCAGTACATTCTGGACTTCACGCAGAGCGATCAGAAGGACCTGTTCGCCTCCTTCGCGCGCTCCTCGCATGTCCTGCTTGAGCCGATCTTCATCACCGGCGAAATCCTGATCGCCGCGCGACGAATGATCGCGGCGATCCTGTTTGTGGTTTTCCTGATCTGGCTGTGCCGCGAAGTGGCGCCTGATCTGAGTCCTTTCTTTCAGAGCTGGTCGCTCAATCTCCCGGCTTTTTCCTGGTTCGCCTGGAGACGTAAGAGCGACCATTTGGCCACCCGGTTCTTTCTGCGCCTGGAGAAGGAATGGTCCAAGCGCGGGGTTTCACGCTCCTCCAGTGAGACCCCGGGGGCCTACTTTAACCGAGTGAGCAAGAAGTTCCCCGGGGCGGCCCCTCGGATCGAGGAGTTCTCGGCGCTTTACCACACGGCGCGATTCGGTCCCTTTCTCATGGACTCCAACTGGCTGCGCTCGGTCCGCGCGGCGAGCGCCGACATTGTGGCTGAGCTACGAAGGGTCTCCAAATGAAATTGGTCGTGTTTGACCTCGATGGCACGCTGGTCGATTCCTTCGCCGACATCGCGGCGGCGGTTAACCATGTGCTGGCCCTTTTGGGGCGACCCGCGCTGGCCACGGAGCGTGTGAGGCAGAGCGTGGGACGAGGCTTGGAGAACTTGCTGCGGGAAATCCTCCCGGAGGATCTGCAAGCGGAGCACCCCCGCGCGGTCGCGGAGATGAAGAGTTTTTATATGGACCATCCCGTGGACCGTTCGACTCTATATCATGGGGTGAACGAGGTCCTGGACGCACTTGGCGAAAAGGGGGTCATTCGCGCGGTATTGAGCAACAAAGCGGATCCCGTCGTGGGCAGGATTTGCGATTTGCTGGGGCTTTCGGAGCGCCTGGAGCTTGCCCTGGGGCACCAGCCGGGAGTGGGCCTCAAACCCGATCCGGCCCCGCTCCTGGGTATCCTCGAACGGTTTGGCCTTCCTCCCTCGGAGTGCCTGGTGGTCGGGGATGGTCTCCCGGACTGGGAGCTCGCGGGAGCGGCGGGGTCTCCCTTTTGCGCGGTCAGCTATGGCATCGTTCCGCGCGAGCGATGGGAGAGTCTGGGGGTCAGCCGAATTGTGGACACGCTCCCGGACCTGCTCGACATCGGGATTTGGAATGGTCGGGGGCCTCGAGCTTCATAGTTCGGCTTGGAAAGTGTTTCGGTCAATCACCATTCAGGGGGAGGGAGAGTTCTCCATGCACGCCGAAGGCGCATCACACAAGCCCAAGTGTCCGGAAGGTCCAGTTTCGATCCTCATACTGGGCGCATCCGGCGATCTGGCCAAGCGCAAGATCATTCCTGCCCTCTTCGCGCTGTACTGCCAGAACCTCCTGCCCGAGAAGTTCCAGGTGGTCGGCTTTGCGCGGAGCCGGATGAGCGACGAGGAGTTCCGCGGGATGGCAACCGAGAACTTGACCTGCCGTTACGCGCCCGGTAATTCCTGCGGGGAGCTCATGGAGCAATTCCTCGCCCGCTGTTTTTACTTCCAGGGGCAGTATAACTCGCCAGAGTCCTTCCGGCTGCTTCGGGAGCGACTTCTCCCCCTGGAGGGCAACGAGCCCACAAACCGGGTGTTCTACATGGCGATTCCCCCCTCGGTTTTCCTGGATGTCGCGCGCTCGCTCAAGCAGGCGGGCTTGGTGACTGATGGGGGCGCGAGCCCCTGGTCTCGCGCGGTGATTGAAAAGCCCTTCGGGTCGGATCGGAGCTCCTCCGACGAGATGGTTCGGAACATGGCCGAGGTCTTCGAGGAGAATCAGACCTACCGGATCGACCATTATCTGGGCAAGGAGGTGATTCAGAACCTCCTCGTGCTGCGCTTCGCCAATCTGATCTTTGACCCGATCTGGAACCGCGCCCACATCGAGAATGTGCAGATTTCCTGGAAGGAGGATCTTTCGGTCGAGGGGCGCGCGGGTTACTTCGATGGCTACGGGATCATCCGGGATGTGATTCAGAATCACCTCCTTCAGATCCTGGCTCTCATCGCGATGGAGGAGCCGGTCAGCCTCCATGCCAAGGATATCCGGGATGAAAAGGTGAAACTGCTGCGTTCCATCCCGCAGGTGGAATTACGCCATGTGGTGGTGGGGCAATACGCCGAGGGGGTCTGGAAGGGGGTTCGGAAGGCGGGCTACCTCGAGGAAGAGGGGGTCCCCAAGGGATCGGTCACGCCGACCTACGCCGCGGCGGTCCTGCATGTCGCCAACCGGCGCTGGGAGGGGGTCCCGTTCCTGATCCGCGCGGGCAAGGGTCTCAATGATCGCATGACTGAGATCCGGATTGTGTTCCGGGAGACCCCGGGGAAGCTATATGACGATGCCTTGCACGAGCCGGTCCGCAACGAGCTGGTTATCCGAGTCCAGCCGGATGAGGCGATTGTCTTTCGGATCATGAACAAGACTCCGGGGCTTGAGATGAAGCTGGGGATCAGCGAGCTCAACCTGCGCTATCAGGCCGCCTACCGTGTCGAGATTCCCGATGCGTACGAATGCCTCTTGCTCGATGTGCTGGAGGGAGATGAGAGTTTATTCATTCGCTCGGATGAGCTTGCGGCGGCTTGGGACATTTTCACGCCGGTATTGCACCGTCTGGAGGAGGAAAGGGTCCAGCCGGAGCCGTACGCCTTCGGCGCCGAAGGCCCCTTGGCCGCCGCGGGACTTGCGGGTCGTTTCGGAACGGGCTGGCGCTGAAGCAGGGAGAACCGATGGAAGTCCTCCGTTTTGAGAACCAGGGTCGCCTGACCGAATCACTGGCCCGTCTCCTCCGCGAGACCATGGAAGCGGGTTGCGATGCTCCTTTCGCTATTATGCTCTCGGGCGGCTCCACACCCCTTCCGGCCTATGCGCTCTTGGGCGCGGAGCCGCCGAAAATCGCCCCTGGACTTCACCTATTCTTCAGCGACGAGCGCCATGTCCCGACAAGTTCCGATCAAAGCAACCTTGGCGCGATCCGCCCGATGATTCGAGGCTTGGCGCTTCCCGAGGAAAGGGTGCTTCGAGTCTGGACCGAACTTCCCTTGGAGGCGGCGACCCTGGACTACGACGCGCGCCTGGCCGGGTTTCTCAACCGAGGCGGCTCCATCCCGCTGGGGTTGCTGGGGCTGGGGACGGATGGCCACACGGCCTCGCTCTTCACCCTGGATGACATCGAACGCGCCAGACGCGGACTGGCGGTCGCCGTGCCTCGCCCCCAACCTCCCGATCGTGTGTCCGTGACCCCGAACCTGCTTGAGAAGATCGAGCGGGTGGTCTTTGCCCTTTGTGGCGAAGGCAAGATGGAAATTCTCGAAACACTGCTCAAGTCCCCACGCTCGATTCCCGCTGGTCGCGCGGTGGAAAACTGCGCCCGAGTCGAGGTCTGGGTTTCCCCCTGAAGGACCCGCCGCGCCGATCCACAAGGGTTCCTTGACAGGCGCGGAGGCCCTTAATACAGTATCGAATCCAAGAAAACGGAAGTTGTTGGACAAGACCTGGGATTTCCAAGGTTAAGTCCAGTAATGTGAGCCGCTTAGGCTCGAATGACTCCGCGAGGGTTCGGTTCACCCAAACCCCCGCCGAAAATGGGCCGCAGAGCAGGGATGCTTGTCAATTTCCAGCACCTCCGGAAGTATGTCGATTGGCAGGGCTCTGTCGAAGAGCTCTGTGATTTATTGACCCAGCTTGGAATCGAGGTGGAAGGGGTCCAGGCCCCTGCCCCCGAGTGCGTGGGCTTGGTGGTCGGAGAGGTCCTCGCGAGGGACCCCCATCCGAACGCGGACCGCTTGACCCTTTGCCAAGTGGAGGTTGGCGAGGAGGCGCCCCGACAGATTGTGTGCGGCGCGACCAACCATTCGGTCGGGTCCAAGGTGGTGGTGGCCCTTCCGGGGCAGGAACTCGCGGGGGGCATGCGGATCGAGAAGCGCGCGGTTCGCGGAATCGCGAGCGAGGGGATGATGTGCTCGGCCCGAGAAATCGGACTTGGGGAGGAGCACGAGGGGATTCTACTCCTCCCGGAAGACTCCGTGGTCGGCGCTCCGGCCTTCCCGCTTTTGTGCGTGGTGGAATTGAGCATCACCCCCAATCGCCCGGACTTGCTCGGTTGGATCGGCCTTGCGAGGGAGATCGCCGCGGCCACCGGGGCGGAGATTCGGGCCCCATTGTCGCATTTCAACTCTTCAGCCGAGGACCGTGTCCCCATCCGGCTGGAGGACCGCAAGGGCTGCCCGCGCTATCTGGGCCGAGTGGTTCGGGATGTTCAGGTCGCTCCCTCGCCTCAGTGGCTGCGCAAGGCGGTCGCCGATCTGGGGCTTTCCTCGGTGAACAACGTGGTGGATGTGACCAATTTTGTGCTCATGGAGTGGGGGCAACCGCTGCACGCCTTCGACTTGGATCGGTTGAGGGGACCGGAGATTTGTGTCCGCGAGGCCGCCCCTGGTGAAAGCTTCGTCGCAATCAATCATGAGACCTATACGCTAGAGGCGGATCACCTGGTGATCGCGGACAAGGGTGGCGCGGTCGCGCTGGCGGGGATCATGGGCGGCGAGGGGACCGAAATCACGAACCACACCCGGAACCTGTTCATCGAGTGCGCCTATTTTGACCCGCCTCGCATCCGGCGCGGTTCCAAGTCGCTTGGGCTGTCGAGCGATTCCAGCTTCCGATTTGAGCGTGGGGTCGATCCCGAGGCGCTTGAGCCGGTCATCAACCGCTGCGTGGCCCTGATTCTCGAGGTTGCCGGAGGAAGAGCGACCAGCGGCATCCTGGAGGCCTGCGCCCCGGAACACCTCCCCAAGCCCAGAAAGGTCGCCGTGCGCGGCGCGCGCTCCACGGAAGTCATCGGCGCGCACCTCTCCGAGTCGACCCAGGCGGACATCCTGCGACGTCTTGGGTGCGAGGTCGAGGAGGCCGAGAGCGGAACGATCGAGGCGACAGTCCCATCGTATCGCTCCGATCTCACCAAGGAAATCGATCTGATCGAGGAAATCGCTCGGCACTGGGGTTACACGAATATCCCCTATACCCCGCCCGAAATGTCCACGAGAGTCACCGAGGTCCACCCGGTTTTCGTCCTCAATAAGCGAATCCGGGAGTTTCTGGCCCCGCGTGGATGGGCTGAAACCAAGTCCTACAGCTTCGCCCATTCGGATTGCTCGGACCGATTGCTCTTGTGCGCGAGTAGCCCCTTTCGTCAGGGCATTAGAGTCCAAAACCCGATCAGCGCCGAGACCGAGACCTTACGAACCACGCTTCTCGGAAGCCTCCTGGACACCCTGGAGGTGAACACGCGGCGCGGCGAGCGTTCGTTGCGGGTCTTTGAGTTCGGCAAGGTCTATCCTCGTGGCGTGGAGGGCCTGCTGGGCGCTGAACGGCATGCGCTGGGGTTGGCCTGGTTGGGGCAGGCGCCGATTCATTGGGAGTCACGGGGTAAGGTTTTTGATTTCTTCGACGCCAAAGGGACCTGCGAGGCGCTCTTCCAGGCTTTGGGCGTGCTGGAATTCCAGATCGAGCCGTTCGAGGTCGAGTTCCTTCATCCGGGGCAATCGGGGAGATGGTTGGCGGGTGACCGAGTGCTGGGCGTGGTCGGCAGGGTCCATCCCCGCGTGGCAAAGAATTATGATCTTCCCAGCGACCCGATTCTTGTCGAGATGGACCTGAGCGCGTTACATGGCGCCATCTCCCCGGCCGACCGCCAAGTCCGGGTCCCGTCGCCGTTCCCACCGATCCGCCGCGACATCGCGCTGGAGGTTCCCCTTTCGACATCGGCACGGGAGGTTCTTGCGCACATCGAGGGAAGCGATGCCCCGTTCCTGGAGGCGGTGGAGCTGTTCGACCGGTATCTCGGAGAACAGGTGGGGCCGGATCACCAGAGTCTCGCCTTCCGTCTCACCTACCGTTCGGAGGACCGCACGCTCACCGAGGAGGAGGTCGGCGCGACGCACGCCGATTTGTTGGCCAAGCTTCGGGAAAAGGTTGGAGCGCGCCAGCGAGGCCAGGAGTCGGAAGGGGGCAAACCGTGACCGCGCCGGAGAATCTGCATCGCAAACTGGAGCGTCTGGAGACTCTGATTGACGCCCTCATCGAGGAGCGCCGCGGGCTGCGGGAGGATCTCCGCAAGATCGAGGCGCGCTTGAAGAAGATGGGCGAGGAGAGCAGCGCCGCGCGTCCGGGCGAGGATTTCATGAAGACCCTCGATGACCTCCGCCGCAAGGTGGCCGAGTCCGAGGCCCTCAATCAGAAGATGCAGCGGGACCGAAATCATGTCAAGGAAAGATTGACCGCCGTGCTCGGACGCCTGGACATGATCGAGGCCAAGCTCTTGGAACAGAGGTCCCTTGCGGCACAATAATATTGGGGGCGTCCGGAGCGCCCGACCCTTGGGAGACACTTGAATGCCTGAACAGCAACATGTCACGGTCACCATCATGGGGCGGAACTATACGCTCCGGGCGGAGGAGGATCCGCAGTATGTGCGCATGATCGCGGCGTATGTGGACGACAAGCTTCAGGAGATCGCCAAGGTCTCCCCGCGCATGTCGACCACGCGGCTTGCGATTCTCGCCGCCATCAACATTGCCGATGAGCTTCACAAGCTCGAACGTGGCCTCCAGGCCGGAGGAAACCGCGAGGCGGAGTCCACCGTGGACCGGATACTGAACAAGGTGGAGGCCGCCAAGGGATGACCGTGGAGCGAGTGGAGATCGCTTACGGCAAGGGCTTTGTCCCGGTCGATATCCCTTCCGAGAATCTGCTCAAGGTTCTGCGCGTGAAACCGTGGGCGGCTCTGGCCCGCCCGCGAGTCGAGATTGAAAGAGCGCTCGCGTTCCCCATCGGATCCCCTTCCCTGTCGTCACTTGCGTCCGGACGTCGCAACGCGGTGATTGTCATCTCGGACATCACCCGTCCGGTTCCAAACTCCACGCTTCTCCCACCCATCCTGGAAACCCTCGAAACCTCCGGCATCCCGCGAGAAAGGATCCTTATCCTGATCGGCACCGGGATGCATCGCTCCAATCTAGGGCCGGAATTGGTTGAGCTGGTGGGACCGGCCATCGCCGGTAAGTATCGGGTGGAAAACCACGAGGGCCTTAATCTGGAATCGCATGTCGACCTCGGGGTCTCCGAGGAGGGGGTCCCCCTTCTGGTGGATCGTCGCTATATGGAGGCCGATCTCAAGATAGTCACGGGCCTGATCGAGCCGCACCTCATGGCCGGTTACTCCGGCGGGCGCAAGGGGGTCCTACCAGGAGTCTGTTCGCTGGAAACCATGAAGGTCATGCACGGCTACCGGATGATCCAGCATGAGAGGACCACGGTCGGGCGTTTGGATGACAACCCATTCCATCTCGCGGCCCTTAAGCTCGCGCGGCGGGTCGGAGTCGATTTCCTGGTCAATGTAACCGTGAACGAGCAGCGCGAGATCACGGGCGTCTTCGCCGGAGACCTCGATCGGGCTCACCGGGCGGGAGTCGCGGCGCTGGAGGAGTATGTGGTGGACAGACTGGATAAACCGGCGGACATCGTGGTGACCTCGGGAGGCGGATATCCCCTGGACCAGACCTTCTACCAATGCCTCAAGGGAGTCATCGCCACCAAAGAGATTCTGAAGCCGGGGGGAACCATCGTCTTCGCGGCCCATCTGGGGGAGGGGTTGGGCAGCGCCTCTTTCCAGGACCTGATGGGCCGTCTCACGACCCCCGAAGCGTTCCTGGAGGAAATCGCGGGCCCTGATTACCTTCAGGTAGATCAGTGGATGGTCCAGGACCACTGCAACATGCTTCTGCTCGCGGGTGAAATCCTGATCTATACCGAGAATCTGTCGGCGAATTGGCTCCGTTCGGTCCTAGTTCACCCCATTCCATCCTTGAACGCCGGGTTGAAGCGCGCGTTTGAGGCTCATGGACCCCGCGCGCGCGTGGCCGTCCTGCCGCATGGCCCCTATGTGATCGCCAAGTTGTCCGATGCCGTTCCCGCATAGATTCGGAATCCGTGATTGCCTGGCCGGGGTTGTGGCCCTTTGCCTGGCTTCCTCGGTCTTGCCGGCCGCCTCCGACCTGTATGTCCGAGGGGAGGAGGTCCTCGCCTACGCCGAGCCTTGGCGAAACGCGGCCGACTACGCCTGGAGCCGAGAGAGCGCCACTCGCGTCGAAGGGGATAAAGAGCCCTCCCTCCGGATTCAGGATGTGGGGAGATTTCGAGTGGAGTTCGTGAAGTTTGAGGAAGACTCGGCGATCTTCAACGTGTGGGTCCTTCAATACAAGTATGAAACCCAGCTGCTCGGGAAACCGGCGAAGCGCGAAACTTCCCCGCTTGAGGGCAAGAAATTGCCGATGACTTGGCTCCATTGGGCGCTGGGGTTTTCCTCAGGGACAGTTCCCGGACAGGAGGCGGAGAGGATTGACAGCCAACAGGCCAGCCAAGTCCTGGAGCTTGTCGACTTCCGCGGTTTTGTGCCGAGGAAGATCCCCAAGCCCAGGGAGGAATGGCCCTTCAAGGTAACTCCCGACCGGGGGCAGGAATACGCGGTCAAGGAGGAATTGGAGCGCAAGTTTCGTTGCGATGCGGTGGATGAGCTGGGGAAGGTTTCCAAGTGTAAGGTGGCGTTCACGGAGACGCTCAAGATCACTCCGCAAAAGCCGGGGAGGTCCTGGCAGGTGGATGAGCGCGAAGGGGTGTTTTGGGTAACCCTACCCGAGGGACTGATCGAGGCCGCCGAATGGAAGATGGTTTCGACCGAGTCCATTCCGCGCTTTAGCGTCCGGTCGAAGATCCAAACGGAGACCAAGGTCACGCTCACCCGAGTCGAGAAATCGGAGGACAAGAAGGCTCCCCAGCGCGCCGAAAAGCGCCAAAGCGGAAAACCGACGAAGGATGATCCGCCTCTCCCCCCGAGGTGAGTCCCGGACCGGACCTCGCCGCCATTCAACGGAGGGACTCGGTTCAACCCGGTTGGGTTGTGCTTGAGAACGGAGCCAAATCGAGGAAGCGCCGCTTAACCGGACATTTAGTAGCGCGGGCAAGGGGTTTGCGGTACGATCCGTGGCCGTGATCGGACTGCTCCGAAATGTTTCAGTCTTCCAGGACGCTCCCGAGGAGCTGCTGCGGGAGGTGGTCGAGGCTCTTGAACCCCGGCAGGTGAGCCGAGGGCAGCTCATCTGCCGCCGCGGCGAGCCGGGAAGCTGTCTCCACATCATCCGACGGGGCCAAGTGAGGGTTTCGCTCACGAGTCCGGAGGGGGTCGAGGAGACGCTGGGCTACCTCGGACCCGGGGACTGTTTCGGCGAGATGTCCCTCCTGACCGAGGAGCCGGTCTCGGCCAATGTCACCGCGACTGTTCCCACCGAGCTCCTGTCGCTCAAGGGGGACCGCTTCACGAACCTCTGCGAGGGGTATCCGATTCTCTACCGCGGGATCAGTCGAACCCTGTCACGGCGGCTGCGAGACACGAACCTCAAGCGATTTGTGTCACGGCTTGGGAGGGTGACTCGATTTGTGTCTGACCTGGGCCCCCAAGACCGTGACGGCCTGATCCGTCAGGTGGTGAACCTTGCGGAAACTCTTGGGGAGATCATTCAAGGTTCAACCCTGATCTTCATCCCAACCGATCCGGCGAGCTGGGAGGCGGAGGCCGTCCTGGGAGGTTGGGGGCTTGACCGGTTGCATGCGGGAGAATCGGAGGGCGCGCGGGATTGCCCGCGGCGGGAGCTGGATCTGACCCTCGCCGACATGGAGCCGGACTACCCGGGTCACGTCTATCGCCTGGGTTCGCTTCGCCCCCGGTTGGATGCGCTCCTGTGGGGTTCTCCCTGGGGGGACCGTCCCTGGGAATGCGAAAGAACTCTCAATGAGATCCTGACCCGTCTCAAACCGCTCTACCCCCAGATCTTCGTGGTGCAATTCCGATGGTCATGGGACCGATTTCTTGCGCAGCTTCCGCCGGATGATCACGTGGCCTGTTTTGTGGATCTGACCCAACCGGACTGTCAGCAGCCCGCGCGAGACGAGGATTACGAAATCCACGTTCCGGAGCCGAAGCGCTATCCACCCAAACGCGGGGAGCGGTACTGGGTTCTGACCCCCACGACCCTGGAGCGACTGAGGAATCTCGGATCGTTGCTCGAGAAGACCCTTCCGGGGACCCGCCGTTTCCACCTCTTGCTGCGTCACCGGATCGACCGTCCGGTCCTCGACTATTCGAGCGTCCGGAGGATGTTTCCGGATTCCCAGACCCATCTCCTCCCGATTGGCCAAAGCGTGGATGCCTCAACCAACGGGAGAGGCCAGAGCACGGCGCTCTATTGGGGCAAACGTCCCGACACGGCGCGCGGGCGGATTGTGCGCGACCTTGCGGGCATCCAGGTGGGGCTTGCGCTGGGTGGGGGCGGGGCGCGAGGTCTGGCCCACATCGGAGTCATTAAGGTCCTTGAGGAGGAGGGCATCCCGGTTGACCTCCTGGCCGGATCGAGCTTCGGCGCGGTGGTCGCGGCGGCCTACGGTGTGGGACGCGGCGCACAGCGGTTGGTCGATGACATGCGCCACCATTGGAAGCCGATGGGGAACTTCCTCTTGGATGTCCTGGATTACAATTTCCCGCGCACTTCCCTGCTGCGCGGCAGGAAGATTCGGCGGATGATCGAGTTGGCGATGCGGGAGGTGGCCATCGAGGAGTGCCATATTCCCGTGTATGTGGTCTGCACCGATCTGATCACCGGGAAGGAGGTGGTGTTGGACCGAGGCCCGCTGGGGAAGGCGATTTTCGCGAGCGGCTCCCTGCCCGGGATCTTTCGCCCGGTGGAGTGGGGGGAGTATCTCCTTGTGGATGGAGCGGTGTTAAACAAGGTGCCCGCCCGGGTTCTGCGCGAGCGGGGGGCGAGCGTGATCCTGGCGGTCAATGTCACCCCTGAAAAGGACCTGGGGCTGGAGCAACCCGAACCTGGGGAGCTCTCCATGCGTCGCCGAGTGCTCCGGAGCCTGCCCGTGTTTCGGGGACTGGCCTCCGGTCCGAACATCCTCCGGATCATCTCCCGCTCACTCACCGTCTCGGGCCTGCACCAATCGCGGATTCACAGCGATGTCATCGATGTGGAAATCAAGCCGCGCATCGAGCACTTCGACTTTCTGCGATTCGACCAATACGACCAAGTGGTGGCGGCGGGGGAAGAAGCCGCGCGACGCGCCCTGCCCGAAATCCGGGAGGCGCTGGCGCGGCGGGCGTAAGCCGTCTATCGCTCCTTATTCGACGACTGTCGCCATTGAGTGTTCAAGCGGAAGAGGTCCTCGAAATCGGTCCTTCCATTCCGGTCGAGGTCGGCGGATTTCGCCCCGGGGCTTGCCGGATTACCCGAGAACTGCCGGAGGAACTCATCCAGGTCATGGGCATCCACGAGGCTGTCTCCGTTCAGGTCGGCGGAAACCTCCAATAGACGGTAGAGCCCGCCGGGCGCGGAAACTCCATGATCCACGATGTACAGCTCGCCAAAGTCATCCTCTCCGAAGCTGCTGATGCTGAACGGAGTGTCCGCCACTAGAAAGTGCTCCCAATCTCCGGGAGAAGTCTCCTTGAGGGCGTAGATTCGACCCGAGGCATAGTCGGCGCAGAGGTACAGTCCAAAGAGGCGCGGGAACTTCGAGCCTCGGTAGACATAGCCCCCGGTGAGCGCGGTGGCCTCACCGCGCCCAAACTCATCGATGGGAAGGGTCAGACCGGTCATGTTGCAGCCCTGATTCTGAGGGAAGCAGTGGGCCCCTTCCATGATGTTCCAACCGAAGTTGTCCCCCTTTTCGACCAGGTTCACCTCCTCGAAGGACTCCTGACCCACATCCGCGACAAACAGGCGGCCATCCATGCGGTCGAAGGAAAAACGCCAGGGATTGCGAAAGCCGTGCGCGAAGATTTCATCCCGGCCAGGAGCCCCGCCCGCGAAGGGATTGTCACCGGGGATGCCATAGGGGGAGGTGGAGCGGGGAGAGATGCGGAGAAGTGAGCCAAGCAGAGTGTTGATGTTCTGCCCGTTTCCGAATGGATCACCGCCAAATCCCCCATCCCCAAGGGCGATGTACAGAAATCCATCCGGACCAAAGGCAAGCTGACCGCCATTGTGGTTTGCGGCGGGCTGCTCGACCACGAGCAACGGGCGTTCTTGGGTGGAGGCGACACTGGGACTGAACGCCTCCACATGGTATTCGGCGATGACCGAGGCGCTATCCGACTTGCGCGTGTAGTGAACGTAGAAGTATCCGCTGTCGTAGAAGTCCGGATGGAAAGCCAACCCGAGAAGTCCGCGCTCATCGAAGACATTGTCGGGTCCGCCGACTCGATCCACGCCGGTCGGCCCGATGTTGAGAAAGGGGGTGGCGAGCAAGTACCCCGCCTGGTCCACCACCCGAATCACCCCCGCCTGCTCGACAATGTAGCGTCGGTGAACCGGGTCGTTGGACCCGGTCATGTAAACGGGGCGACTGAGGCCGGTTGCAATCGGCTCCCAGTCCAGGACGACCGAGCCCGAGAGGGACCCCGCGCGGGTTGGGGGAAGATTGGAGGCGACAAGCAGGATTGTCAGGCACGCAATACGCACGGGAAGAACTCCCCTTCTCGTCTGAGGATGGGCGAAAGTTAAGCCAATCACCCACTAGGAGAATAGCCCATGACCACCGGTGGCATCACCCATTAAGCCATGGATGCGTTCGCTCAGCTCGTTGGCGGTTCTCTCGGGCGACCGGGAGGGGCTCAGGGAAAGCCATTTGATCGAGCGGTTGGGGCGGAACCAGGACATCTGACGGCGCGCGAACCGCCGAGTCCTCTGTTTGATTAGGGCCTCGGCCTCATCAAGGGAGGAGCGACCCTCCAGGTGGTCGAGGACCTCCTTGTATCCCAGCGCCTGCATGGCGGTGTGACGGCAACCGCAGCCGCTTGCGATCAGGTCTCTCACCTCATCAAGCAACCCTTTGGCGAACATATCCTCCACGCGAAGGTCGATTCGGCGGTCCAGGTCCCCCCAGGCGCGTCGCAGTCCGAACCAGAGCACGCTTTCTTTCCAGGGGGGAGATTCCTGCCTGGATTCGAAGTCGGTCTTCGAGAGGCCGGTTGCGTGGTGGATTTCCAGTGCGCGAATGATTCGCTTGCGGTCGTGGGGATGAATCTTCGCGGCGGAGCTAGGATCGAGACGAGTGAGCATGGCATGGAGCGGTCCGGTTCCCTCTTGGTCCGCCCTCGCCTCCAATTCGGCGCGGAATTCAAGGTCGGGAGGCGGGGCCTCGGCGAGACCCTCAACGAGAGCTTTGAAGTAGAGTCCCGTGCCCCCGCACAGAATCAACGGGCGCTCCTTGCTGAAAAACTCCTCCAGGATGGGACGAGATATCGCCAAGTAGTCCGCGACCGAAAAAAATTCTCGGGGGTCGGCCACATCGATGCCATGGTGGGGGATTCTGGAACGTTCCGTGGGGGTCGGCTTGGCCGTGCCGATGTCCATACCGGTGTAGACTTGCATCGAGTCCACGGAGAGGATTTCGGCTTGGAGGCGCTCAGCCAGCGAAAGGGCGAACGAGGTCTTGCCGGAGGCGGTGGGACCAACCAGGGCGATGAGGGCCGGAGAGTGGGCCATGCAGGCAAATCAGAAGACTTGGGCGTGCTCTTCCCTAAGTGGGCCGGGAACGGGATTGTTGTCCTCGTCCACAAACACCAGGCGCGGATAGTGGTCGGGGACCTCGGATTCGGCCAGCTGACAGTAGGAAAAGATGATGACCTTGTGCCCCTTGGTGATCCGTAGGGCGGCGGCGCCATTGATTCCGATGGTGCGGCTTCCACGTTCGGCGCGGATCACATAGGTGGTGAGACGTTCGCCGTTGACCAAATCCGCCACATCCACCTGTTCGTATTCGCAAAGCCCGGCGAGCTCCATCAATTCTTCATCGATGGAGACCGAACCGACATAGTCAACCTCCGCCTCGGTGACCGTGGCGCGGTGAATCTTGGAGCGCAGGAAAGTTCTTAGCACGTCGCCCCCTTCAACCTTTCCTTGATAAACTGGGCGCGAACAATGTCGCGCTCCTTGGAGTCCAGGGGTTTTCCGGCGCGCTTTTGCAGGTGGGCCGGACGAGTGCACAGGAAGATCTCGTTCAGCGTGTCGAGCGACACTTCCTTGAGCACCCCGCTGGTGACCCCGAAGCGCAACGGGCTGAGTAGCTCCAGAGTCTCCTTGCTGGTCAACTTGCGTGCCGAGGAGAGGATGCCGAATGCGCGCCAGACCCGATCTTGGATCTCCTCCTCCGCCTCTTCGATCGTTTGGGCCGCGGCCTTCTTCTCGCTGTCCACAATCTGCTCGGTGATGTGATAAAGCTTCTCGATCGTTTCGAGCTCGGAAACCCCCAGGGTCACCTGATTGGAGATCTGAAACAGATTCCCCTTGATCTCCGATCCTTCTCCATGCGGTCCGCGGATGGTCATTCCGAGCTGCGCCACGGCGTTGATCATCTTTTGGATCTGGCGCGTCATGACCAGTGCGGGGAGATGAATCATGACCGAGCAGCGCATCCCGGTTCCCACATTGGTCGGGCAGGCGGTGAGGAAACCGAGCCGTTCGGAGTAGGCGTAGTTGAGCTGGTTGGCGAGCTCTTCGTCCAGCTCGCTCAGAATGTGCCAAGCCTCATGGAGATTCAGCCCGGGAAGCAGGACCTGGAGGCGGATGTGATCCTCCTCGGCCACCATCGCGCCCAAAGTCTGAGTGGACTGAACGAAGACCGAGCGCTGGGTTTGGCCGTGGGCCATCTCCTGGCTGATCTGGTGACGCTCCATGAGGAAGGAGAGATCCAGCGCGGCGCGGGTCTCCAGTTGAATCTCCTCGCTTCCCGAGAGCAGGCGACAGTTGCGGAGGGCGTTGGAGCAGATGCTGACCACCTTGGCGAGCTCGCCGGTCGAGGCCCAATGTGAAAACGGGAAACCCGCCACGTTCCGCGCGAGGCGTATCCGCGAGGAGAGAACATGGCTGCACAACGGTCCGGGGCGGGACAGCCACTGGCAGGTTGTAAAGCCCGGATCATCCAGAATCATGAGGCCAGGCGCCCCTCCAAGTTCCTGATTTCGTCGCGTAGGCGGGCCGCGGTCTCGAAGTCCTCCTCGGACACCGCGAGCCGGAGTTTCTCGCGCATTGCCTCGATCCGGGGGGTGCTATCCCTCGGTTCCGGAACCGACTCCCGACGGGGCGTCTTTCCAATATGCCGAACACCGCCCTGAACCTTGCGAAGGAGCGGCTCAAGCTCCTCGGCAAAGGTGTCGTAGCACCGACAGCACCCCAGCCGGCCGGACTCCCGAAACCCGCGGTAGGTCTGGCCGCACGAAGGGCAGGTTTTAACCTCCTCCACGGCTCCAGGCCGGGCCGCTTCCTCTCCTGGAATCCCTCCCCCCAAGAATTCCGGGGTGAACACCGGCTTCATCTCGGGGCCGCTGACGTTGTTCTCCCGGGCGCATTCCTGACAAATGTGAAACTCATGGACCTGACCCTGGTGGATCTGGGTGATGTGGATCTTCGCGACCTTCTGCTGGCACACCTGACAAATCTTGCCGTTCATGGGTCCTGGTCCATTCGATCCGACCGCGGCTTTCTCCGGTTGGAGGCTTGCGAGCCCGGGAGGCGGTTCGCCTCGTTTCAGGCTCATTCCAACTTTATATCAGCGAAGCTTCGGTCGCAACGCCGGTGGCCTTCCCTTCATCGGAGGCGCCGATCCTGGTATGGTACCCCACGTCAAGCCAACTTCTTAACTCCAAGTGAGAACCATGGATACAAGCGAGTTTTCAAGCAGCGAAGCAGCTCCCCCAGAAGACCGGTCCCTTCCGGAAATGACCCTCGCCGAGCTTCCCGCAACCCTCCAGTCCGCCGTGGACCGGGCGGGCTGGAAGGCGCTGATGCCGGTTCAAGCCAAGGCGATACCCTACATGCTCGCCGAACGGGACCTGATGGTTCAGTCCCGAACCGGAAGTGGAAAGACCGGGGCTTTCATTTTGCCGATCCTGATGCGAGTCAATCCCTCGCTCGCGCGCTGCCAGGCGCTTGTCTTGGTTCCCACCCGCGAGCTCGCGCTTCAAGTGTCTCGGGAAGCGGAGATGTTGGGGGAAGGCACAGGGGTCCGCACCGTGGTGGTTTACGGTGGAGTGGGGTATGGGAATCAGATCGAGGGGTTCCGGAAGGGAGCCCATCTGGTGGTGGGGACCCCGGGCCGGATTCTCGATCACTTGCTCAAGGGTTCCCTTTCGTTGGATGACGTGTCGATTCTTGTTTTCGATGAAGCCGACCGGATGATGTCGATGGGGTTTTACCCGGACATGGAGCAGATCCGCCGCTTTCTGCCGAGAGAGCGGAGCGGGTTCATGTTTTCGGCCACCTATCCGGCGTCGGTTCGACGGCTGGCGTTGCATTTCCTCCGGAATCCGGAATTCCTGAGTCTGAGCGAGGGAGCGGTGCATGTCCCGCAGACTCGTCACGCCTTCTATGTCGCCCCAGCCATGGACAAAGACCGTGTGTTGGTGCGGATCATCGAGGCGGAGAATCCCTCCTCGGCGATTATCTTCTGCAACACCAAGGCGAAGGTGGGATATGTGACGCAAGTGTTGCAGCGGTTCGGGTACGACGCCGATCAGCTCACCTCGGACCTGGCCCAACGCGCGCGGGAGAATGTGCTTCAGAGGCTCTACAAAGGAACGCTGCGGTTTCTGGTGGCCACGGATGTGGCCGCGCGAGGCATCGACGTGGCGAACCTGTCGCATGTCTTTTTGTACGACTTCCCTGAGGACCAGGAGTCGTACATCCATCGCGCGGGCAGAACCGGAAGGGCTGGGGCCGCCGGAGTGGCGATCTCGATTGTGGACCTGATGGAAAAGACCGAGCTCGGGCGGCTGGCGAAGCGTTACAGCATCGAGATGGAGGCGCGGGAGGCACCCACCGAGGAATCCATCCAGACGGTGGTGTCCGAGCGGGTGGTGGCGCTCCTGGAGGCCAAGCTCCGGAATCGGGATCGGATCCAGATGGAGCGGATGCGCCGATTCATCCCGCTCGCCAAGAGCCTTGGGGAAAGCGATGACGAGCTCGCGATCATCGCGATGCTGATTGATGATTATTATCAGGAGACCCTTCACGCGCCGCCACCGGAGCCGCCCGCGGAAGCCGGGGCGCCCCGTGAGGAATCCCCCGACGGCGGAGGTCGCCGAAGGCGATCGGGACGGAGACGCGGCTGAGCTTTACCGTGTCCAGGCGTGAATGAGCACCCCTGTGTTGAGCGGAATCTGAACCGGGACGGAGACTTGCGCCGTACCCCCTCCTGTGGCGTCAATCGTCGCCGGGAAAATCTCGCGAGTTCCGTTTTCCGGGGTCACGACCACATCAATGTCCACCATTCCCTCGAAGTCCGTGGCTTGAACCACGACATTCTGGGAGGGGTTGGTTCCGAAGGGGAGCGTGATCGAAACCGGCCCCGAACCAAGGGGGATGTTCTGTCCGGCCACCTGGATGATGTCCAACCGGGGGTTCACATCCGGGATGGCCACCATGAAGGACCCAACCGTGCCCGACACGGGCGGATCAAAGGTCACGCCCAAGTTGGTTCGATCCAAGGTGTCGATGCGCCCGCGTCCGAGGCCGCCATCCCCACCAAAGCCCGGACCATAGAGCTGGATGAATCCATTTCCCTCCACCACCGGTGCGACAAGTCGAACCGCGCCCCCCGAACCGCCATTTCCAAAGTTTCCGGTTCCCCCGTTGGCGAGGATTCCACGTCCGGACGCAACGGAGATTTTGGTGTTGGAGGCGATCAGGAGCGCGCCCCCGCCACCGCCTCCACCCGATGGATTGCCTCCGACATTGTCCGTGCCGCCGCCGCCCGACCCGCCGATCAGCGGGATCAGAAGCGGGCTACCGTAAATGTCGCCATCTTGAACGTTCGAGTTCTGGGAGGGCTTGGTACCGTAGGCCGCGCCGCCGGCTGCTGTCGTTAGGTTGACGCTCCGATCCCCCGGCAGGCCGGCGCCCGGTCCATATCCGGCGCCGGGAGGGACCCCCTCGGCGCCCGGGGACCCGCCGTTGAACCCGCCCGGTCCGCCCAAGCCGCCTGTCGAAGTGTTTCCGTTTCCTCCGCTGAGGAAGATAAAACCGTTGATGTTCACATCCCCCGTGGCCAGGATAATCACGGGTGTGTTGAGGGCGTTTCGGTTGAAAGCCAGAGTGTGGCTATTCGCGATGGATACGGTGGTTGCACGGATGATCCCATCCGCCGGAAGGTTCAGGACCAGCGGGGTCGGATCACTGGCCGAGACCACCAGGGGGCCGTAGCTCCCGTCGCTCCCGGAATCAAACTGGGCAGAGGCCACCCCCGGGATAAGAACGAGCGTGAAAATGAGAACCTTATTGAGGCGCAACATCATTTTTCCTCCCAATCAACCCATCTTAGGGCTGGCTTTCTATCTCCACATCCACGGGCGGGTTGGCGATCACGGTCCCACTCGAGATGATCCCATCCTGCCCCATGAGCGAAACCGTCACCGGCGGGCGCGCCAGCACCACGCCCGTTGCGAGGAACCCGTCGTTCCCACCCACCGAAACACTGACCGGGGGACGGGCGATCACAATTCCTGTTGAAATCTCCCCGTCGTTCCCACCCACCGAAACGGACACCGGCGGACGAGCCACGACAGTTCCCGCGGGAACCACGCCGTTGTTCCCTCCCAAGGAGAGGCTGACGGGAGGTCGCGCGGCAACTTGAAGGAAGGGGGTGGAACCGGGGTTGAGGGGATCGCTTCCCGCGGTCACTTCGGTTTCGTCGTTCCAGTCGTCGCCGTCCGTGTCGGCGATGAGGGGACCGGTTCCTTGCTCAAACTCGCGACGATTGACCAAGCCATCGAGATCGGGGTCTTCATCTCCATCCAGCACCCCATCGTCGTCCGAATCGTTGTCAGCCGGGTCGGTCCCAAGCACCAGAATCTCTTGGGAATTGGTGACCCCGTCGGAATCGTTGTCCTCGTCTCCGTCCAGGATTCCATCCCCATCCGTGTCCGCCAGGGAGGAATTCAACCCGAGCCCCGCCTCCAGTTCGTCGGGCAGACCATCTCCATCGTTGTCGGTGAAATCGAATGACCGGAATGTGGAGGTGAAGGCATCGGTCATCGCGTTTCCCGCAAGGTCCTTGACCGACGGACCGATTACGATTTGGTAGTTGCCGGGAGAGAGAGGCGCGGCGAAGGTGAGAGTGGCCCTGAAGATATTCTCGTCGTACGTAAGAGTCCCGCCGGGCGCCGCGAGGTCATCCACTGAGCCGTGCATCCCATCCATCCCCGCCTCGAAAAGCTGAAAGGCGGCGGGAACGACGGTTGTGGGGTCGAGGGCTTCGCTGAAGCGCGCGCTCACCACCGAGGTTTGGCCCACTAAAGCCCCACGCCTTGGGGTTACAGAGCGGACTCGAGGCGGACTCATGTCGGTCCCGATGGTGATTTCGCGCGTTTCGGAAAGAACAAAGTTCCCTCCCGTGTCACTGGCGCGGACTTGGAGTGTAAGAGTTGGCTGATCAACCAGGCGTGGCGCGATCAGCGAAACCTCAAAGGGGAAATTCCCATCAGTGGCCTGTTTGTTCCCATCGACATGAAACTCGACATTGCGGACCTGGATGTCATCGGTGACATTCACGGAGACCCGGTAGGGCATGCCCTCCTCGACCAAGCTTGGGGCATCCAGGAGTTGAATCACGGGAGGTTGGCCCTGGGAGTCGTAGGGGATGTAATTGATCACCTGCATGCCGTTGTTGTGGTCCGCGGCATAGGCCAGGCCGTTGTAAATGGAGACCGCGCGCGCGATTCCAGGGGTTTCGAAGGTGGTGAGGAACTGGTTGGTCTGGGTCGGACTGCTCACATCATAAATGGAGATGTTATGTGGGCCATCGAAGGAGAAATTGTTGCCGACCGCGGCCACACCGATGCCTGAGCCATTGTCCACAATCTGCTTCCAGCCGAACTCAGGATTATTGGAGGTCGCGAGTGGGGTTGGGTTTTGCGGATCGACCAAGCTGAAGGTGTTGTACCCTTTCCCGTGGGTGGTGTAGGCGAAGTTGCCGCCCACGAAGAGCCGGGTGTTGGGGGTTGCAACAAATGGGGACGCGGCGGAATTCAACGGCGGCATGGATTCGGCGAAACGGTCCAGGGCGTAGAGCCTGTCATTGGTGAGGGCGTAGAGGTAGTCCCCCTGAACCGCGAGGTCTTGGATGGCTCCGGACAGCCGTGTGCGTCCCACTTCTTCAGCCGAAAGGATGTCCACCCAAACCACGTCGCCGTTGGAGAGACCCGCGTAGGCGGCGCCCCCGGCGGCGGCGACCGCTTGGACAACGCCACTGAGAACGATCTGATCCGTGATTTCGGAAGAGGGGGGGTCGGAGAGGTCGATCACCGCGAGACCGGCGTTCCCATCCGCCACCACGGCTGTATTCCCGGAGATGGCTACCCGCTGGGCTGTGCCGGGCGTGTTCACTTGAGCGATGACCACCGGGTTCATGCCGTTGAACACATTGAAGACAGCGACCCCCGCCTGGGAGTCGGCGATGACCACCAAGTCGTTCCCGGTGGCGACATCCACCGCCGTACCGGGCGTATCTGCGGTGGCGATGATGCCGGTGATGGTGGGAAGACCATCGAGGGGATTGGTTCCCTGTTGAACCTCCGCGCCATCCGGGACACCGTCGCCATCCGTGTCGGGATTGCCGGTTTCGGTTCCAAGGACCACCTCCGCCGAATCCATGAGCTGGTCTTGATCGGTGTCTTCGGCGGGGTGTGGCGAGGCGTCCAACTCCGCGCGCGTGGCAAACGCCATCCTTGGGAGGGAATAGGGGCTTGCGTTTCCAAAGTTGGGGACCATCGGACTGACGGCATCCGTTATCGGATCGTAGAATATCAGGTGTACAAGTTCCCCATCAGCCGGTTTGAAGATTTCATACTGCCCGAATGGTTTCGTTTTCCCGCGCAGATAAAGAACTCCGGCCGGGCGAGCGATCTCGGCCATGTAGTAAACCGGGTATGGCCGCTCGGCAATGGCGTTTCCACCCTCAAGATAGAACGGGGAGGCGGCAAATGCGTTCTCAATCTGGGTCTTGGCGCTGTCCAGGTATGCGAGCGCATCGCCGCCCGCGATCGAATCCATTTGAGCGATCAGGTTGTTGACCAGGGAGACGGTTTGAGGGGGGATGTGGGTGGCGCCCCCGGCCAGGAAATCAACCGCAAGAGGGTGGAGTGCGTCCACGACTCCATGAAAGGTCATATTCAACTGGGTGAGTGTGGGGTCACTCAAGGCCCCTTTTGTTAGGTCTGAATCCCCCTTCTGGCCTCCCTTTTTGGGATCGGGCTTCGGCTTGCCGTTCATATACATAAGCCACATTATGAGCATCATCAAGGCGGCGAAGGCGGCCGCTCCCCCCCACGTCTTTTCACTTTCATCCGGTTTCGGATCATTCCCCTTGGGAAACCCCTGCTTCCAGAGGCTGATGAATTGGTGCTCGTAGCCCGCTTTGAGGTCCATCAGATAGGCGAGTTGGAAGTCGGAAACCGAAACGATCTCGGCGCCCGCTATCCCTTTCCCATCGTTGGGTGTGGGGTTGTCCGGAGGGCTTGGACAGGGCGGTGGCGGATCATCCGGTGGGGGCGGCGCAAAGTGCCAGCCGGGAGCCAGGATCCCAACTCCCGGGTCGGTGCAAACCATCGTGCCGTCCTGGCTGACCGTCATGGACCCCACATTCTCGAATTCCCCGATATCGTGATTGAAAGAGAACAGGGCGCGCTTGGAGCCTGGCGCGGCGGGTTGCCCTGTCTGGGGGTCCGGCAGGTTCGGGAGACAGAGCGGAAGCGGGGTGTCGAAGTTTGTCCCGCCATCCGTCTGCACGGTGATCAAGATGGGAGGCATCATGAAGTCCGGCAAGGATCCCGGCATGCGGTCCGGGGGCACGGGGGCAATGCCGACCATGCCGCCACGGGTCCCATCGTCGGCATAAAGGGAATCCGGCGGGACAATCACTTGAGCGCCCGCGAACTCCGGATGTTCGGCCAGAACCTGATCTGGGAATGGAATCATGGTTTCCTGGGTCGCGCTCACCGGGCGGAGCGTTCCGGGAATCACCAACGGGAGGTAAACGTTCCCAATGTTTGCCTCGCGGCCCGGAAGCGAGTCCCAGGCCTTGCCCACAAAGGGGTAGTAATAGCCTTCGGGGTAGGAGGTGGTGATCGTCACGCCATCGATCAGCGCCCCGGTGACTGTGCGCCCATCAATATGGACAAAGAACTTCCCGGCCGGGGCAGGTTCCAGACGGAAGTTGCCGAGGGCATCCGTGTCGGCAAAGAGGGTATTCTCCATCCCATCCACGCTGATCCGCACCCCTTCGAGGGGGATGTTCAGCGGATTGGTTGCCCCTTTGGGAGTGGCCAATTCGGAGGCAAAAACTCGACCACACACCGCCGTGCCCGGTAGCGTGGTCAAGGTCAATGTGTCGAAGTCGATGAATTCAACTCCGCCGGGGAACCCATCCCGGTCCACATCCACCAAAAGGCCCCGCTCGTTCTTGAGTTTGCCCCCATCCACCTTCACTCGAATGCGAGCGCTCGGAGGCAGCGGATCGTTATAGAATAGGGTGACCGTCTGCTTGTCAGGGGAAACATGCAGCCGTGTTCCGAGGAGCGCGCCGCCAAACTCGGCAAAGACCGAGTCTCCGTTCACAGTGGACATGTCCAGCGGACCACTGAAGCGGAGGATGGTTTCGCGGGTGATGGCGATGTCCGTCTCGTTCTTGAGGGGCGAGGTTGAGTCCATGCGGGTCACCAGACCCCGCCAGCTGAGGCTGAGAAGGAACAGGTCAATGTATGTCGTCTCCTGGTCACCGTCCAAGTCACCGACAGACAAGCCCTGGTGGCCCTCGATCACTTGAATCACGGCATCGGCGCCGATGTTTTGTGCGCGGGCAGGGAGCGGCAAGATAAGGAGGGTAAGGATGAGAACCCTCGACACACAGCGGTAAAGGGGGACGCGGGCGGCGCGGTTCATGGGGCGGGGAGCGGATCAGAATCTGGTGGAGAAAGGGGTGAGGAGGATTCCCCTCCCCACCCTTTTCAGACATCTATTTCAACCTCCAGGAACCATCAGAACACCCAAAGCACGGGAGAAATACTACTCCCTGTCCCAAGGCTGTCAATCATTTTTTTCGGTCGTGAACCGGTCAAGAAGGATCAGAAGGTCCTTGGCGTCGATGACCCCATCCTCGTTGAGATCCGCGGAGATCGTGGCGGTGGGGGTGGCGGAGCCCGTGGGCGTGGGGGCAATGGTCGGGGTCTCGGTGATGGAAGGCGTGAGCGTGACCGAGAACGTGGGGCTGGGAGTGGCCGTCGAGGTCGGCGTGCCGGTATCCATCAGCGTGGCCGATTCGGTCGGGGTCGGGGTGATGGTCGAGGTCTCGGTGATCGTGGGTGTTTCGGTGATAGTCGGCGTTTGACTAATGGTCGGCGAGAGGGTGAAGGAAGGGGCCAGCGAAGCCAGCAGCGCGCCGCTCACCACATAGGCGTCACCCGCGGTGGCATACTGGTTCTGAAAACCGTCTCCGTTCATCCCATTCGGCATGGGATCGGCATGTCCATCCATGTCCCAATCGCCAATCGCCATGGAATAGGCGAGGATGTCGCCCCTTTCCGGGCCGATGAAGTACATCGTGCGGACCGTGGATGGAATCGAGTTCAAGGTCATCACCGGCGGGAAAAGCTCCGGGGATCCGAAGAACACATCCACGCGCCCGATGTCCGGCGTGTCCACCGGGGAGATGGTGTAGTTCGGACTCCCCACGAGGAGATCGAGGAAGCCATCCTGGTCGATATCGCCCGCAAGGATGGTGTCGGCGGTGATGGCTCCCGATTGGTTTCCACGAATTCGAGTGAAACGGACATCCATGGGGGGGGAAAGGAGATCAATCACTCGGTTTTCCAGGTTCTTTCCACCTGAGAGAACATACGCGTTGCCCGCCAGGCTCCGCGCGGGAAACGCGCCGATGATCCACTCATCCGCGCCATCGCTGTCCAGGTCCGCGCCGATGATCTCCTCCCCGCAGTAGTCGCTGGAGACCTCGCCGAAGGCCATTGTCATCGAAACCGAGACGGGCGGCGCGGCGGCATCCACCACGGAAGGCCAAGCCCCTTCCGGGGGCTGGAAGAAGACATAGGTTTCCCCGCAGTTCTGCCGGGAGTTCCCTGGACCATCTCCACCCCCCGCCGCGGGACCGCCGCCAAGAGCGGCTCCCGCGCGATTGAAGCCCGCGCTGATCAGGGCATCCATGCGCCCATCCCCGTTGATGTCCGCCACCGAGGTCGTGGCCCCCATCCGGTCGGATGGGTCCACGCCATGAAACAAGACGGACCCCGTTGGAGGCGTGGCCATGTCGATCACGGAATCCCAGGTTGTGGAACCGAAGAGGATATACGCGCTGCCACAGTTGGTTTTCGAATTGGAGGGGCCATCCGCGCCATCGGCGCCGACCAGGATGTCGTCAATCTGATCGCCATTCAGGTCGCCAGACCGAACCCAGATGCCCAGGCGGTCCTCCACCTCGGCGCCATGGATTTGAGTGACTCCGGGCGGAGGGGCAAGCAGGTCGATGCTCGCGCCACGCAGGGAAGCGCTCCCAAAGATGATGTAAAGGGACCCCGCGCGGTTTCTGCCGGAGCCGCCGGGTCCATCGGAGTCCTGCGCGCAAAGGAGGATGTCGTCGAGCTGGTCCCCGTTGACATCCCCAGCCCAGACCTCATCCCCGGTATGGTCCCCCGCGCGAGCGCCAAGGATGACCGCCGAATGGGGAGGCCGATTGGCCATATCCACAAAGCCTGAGATCGTCCCATCGCCAAACACCACATAGGCCAGCCCGGCATCCTGACGGTCCACCCCGTTCAGGCTTACGCGCGCGCGCATCGGGGTGGCGACCAGGTCGAGAAAGCCATCCCCATCAAAATCCCCAGTGGCCACCGGAAGTCCGGCGAGTCCGCCGCCGGGTGATGCGCCGTACAGGGTGAACTGGCCCTCGATGGGGGGATCGCCGAGGTGGAGCGAGGCCGAGTGGGCGATTGAATGGCTCATCAACGAGAATGCGCTCATGGCCAGGACCACGGTGATCCTGCCCCGGGCTCGTGGAAGTCGCGCCATTTCTACCGCACCCCGGACAAGCATTCCATCGGAGACTTCTTCCCACGGGGAGTCCGTGCGAAATCTCCATCAAAACTCACCAGAGTGAGGCCATGTTTGTCCGCGGCCACATATTGGTAAGCGTCGTCGTAATCCAGATTGTACAGACGAATGGCGGAGAGAATCTCACCGGTATCGAAGGGATAGAGATGGAGAAGCGTTACTCCAGACTCACCAAAGACTTCCCGGACAAATACGAGAAGTGAATCCACCTTACCCAGACGAATCATTACCAGGCAGAGAGAGTGGAACGAGAAGTCGGTGATGAAGAGCTCGGTTGAGGGTATCCCGCCGAAAAAAGCCCCCGCCTCATCGGAACGCTCCTGATCCAGCAATCGCTCCAACCAGACATTGGTGTCCACGAGATACGACATCAATCCCCCCGCCACTCAAGAGCGCGCTTTTGAAGTTCCCCGGAAGTGTAGCGGCCCCTGAAGTCGCGCAAGGCCCCCGCCCAGCTCTGTTTCATGAAGAGTTGGTTGGGCGCCTCCTGCCTCTCAAGCAGGGTCTTCGCGAAAGACAGAAGTTCCTCCGCCTGAGGGGGGGCCAAGTGGTCCACAATTTCCGCGATGGTCTCTTTCAGGTCGGGCATGCCGGTGACCTCACTTATTCCTCACATACAGCGGCTTCTTCCCTTTTTGTTTGGCTTGACGGCGGCGCTGGGCGCGGTTCACGGGCGGGGGACCGGAGGGGGCGGAAGTCGGCGGAGCGTGATGCTGAAGCTGCATCTGACGCGGACGCTGATGGCGGGGACGCTCGCCCTCGGCCACAATCTCCACGCGGAACATGCGTGACACAATCTCCCGCTCAAGGCTCAGGTACATCAGCTCGAAGAGCTCGAAACCTTCCCGTTGGTACTCCTGTTGAGGGTCCTTGCCGGCGTAGCCACGCAGCCCGATGGAATCCTTAAGGTGGTCCATGGTCAGCAAATGGTCCATCCACTTGCCATCCACGTTCTTCAGCATGATGAAGCGCATGAGGTAGAGCCAATACTCCTCGGAGGGAGCGGCCGCCTTGCGCTGTCGATACCAGTGCTGAATCTGGTCCCAGAGATCCCTCTGGAGTGTCTCAATCGCGCTATCGAGACTCCCCTCCGAGGGGATCTCGACCCGAGGTTTGAGGTTGAAGGAGTTGAACAGGGCGTTGTTGAAACCCTCCATGTCCCAGTCCTCGGGGGGAGTCTTGGGATCGAGGTACCCCTCGCAGACCCCTTCAAACACATTGAACGCCATCCCAAGAAAGGCTTCCTCGGGGTTTTCTCCCTCCAAGAGGTCGTTCCGGAGACCGTAGATGACCTCGCGCTGGCGGTTCATGACATCGTCATATTTGATGACATACTTGCGAATCTCGAAGTTGCGGTCCTCGACCTTCTTCTGAGCCTTGCGGATGGAGCGGGTCACCAGCTTGGCCTCGATGACCTCTCCGTCCTCCATCCCGAAACGGTTGGCGACGCGCTGGATTCGCTCGCCGCCAAACAGGCGCATCAGGTCATCCTCCAGCGAGAGGAAGAAGCGAGAGAGGCCAGGGTCCCCTTGACGGCCGCAGCGACCGCGGAGCTGATTGTCGATGCGACGGCTCTCATGTCGTTCCGTGCCGATGATCATCAGGCCGCCCGCGGTCAGCACCTTCTGACGTCCCTCCTCGCATTCGCGCCGAATCCGCTCCGCGAGCTCCTTGCGCTGGGTTTCGGTGACCTCCTCGGAGAGTTTGGCGAAGCCGGCGTCGATCAACTTGTCCGGGTTGCCGCCCAAGATGATGTCGGTGCCGCGACCGGCCATATTGGTGGCGATGGTGATCGCCCCGGGGCGACCCGCCTGGGCCACGATCGCGGCCTCTTGGGCGTGGTACTTGGCGTTGAGCACATTGAAGGGAAGCTCCTTTTGCACTTCCTCAAGGGTTTCCAGGGTCTCCGCCAAGCGACGGCAGTAATAGGCGAGACGCTCATCTCCCGACTTCTCGATCGTGTCCGCGAGAGCATCCGCCTCCTCCACCGTGGGGGGCTGCTTGCGACCTAAGAGGGCGTTCGCTTCCCCCGCGAGATCGCTCGATATCTTGGAGCTCGGAATGGCATCCTTCACCTTCTTAATCCAATCCTGAACCCGCTTGCGCCAATATCCGCGATTGCGCAACAGGTCCGCGAGGACCTCCGATTTCTCAATGGAGATCGTGCCCACCAATGCGGGTTGGTCCTTCTTCCGGCACTCAATGATTTGCGCGACGATGGCCTCGAATTTCTCGGCCTCGGTCCGATAGACCTGGTCCGGCAGATCGATTCGGATGCAGGGGCGGTTGGTGGGGATAACCGCCACATCGAGGTTGTAGATCTCGCGGAACTCCGCGGCCTCGGTGTCGGCGGTTCCGGTCATGCCCGCGAGGCGCTTGTACATTCGGAAATAGTTCTGGAAGGTGATCGTGGCGAGGGTTTGATTCTCGCGCTCGATCTTGACTCCCTCCTTGGCCTCCACCGCCTGATGCAGCCCATCGCTCCATCGTCTTCCCGGCATGAGCCGTCCCGTGAATTCATCGACGATGACCACTTGGCCATCCTGAACCACATAGTGGACATCCTTGTTGAAGAGATGGTGCGCGCGAAGGGCCTGATCGAGGTGGTGAACAATTTCGAGGTTCTCCTCGGAGAACATGTTGTCCAGGCCGAGGAGCTGTTGAGCGCGCTCCATGCCCTCCTCGGTGAGGAGGATATGGCGCTCCTTCTCATCGACCTTGAAATCCTCATCCTTTCGCAGGCTCGGGATGATCTTGTTGACCCTGTAATAGGTGTCCGGGGAGAGGTCGGCGGGGCCTGAGATGATCAGCGGAGTCCGCGCTTCGTCGATCAGAATGGAGTCCACCTCATCCACAATGGCGTAGTGGAGACCGCGTTGCGGACGATCCTCCGGGGCGACCGCGAGATTACTGCGGAGGTAATCAAAACCGAACTCGTTATTGGTGCCATAGGTGATGTCGGCCTGGTACGCCACAATCTTGTCTTGGGGATCCTGATCGTGCTGGATGGCCCCCACGGTAAGGCCCAGGAACTGGTGGATCGGGCCCATCCATTCCATGTCGCGCTTGGCGAGATAATCGTTGACCGTGACAATGTGGACCCCCTTCCCCTCGAGCGCGATCAGGTAGGACGGCAGCGTGGCGACAAGGGTTTTCCCCTCGCCGGTGGCCATTTCCGCGATCTTGCCCTCGTAAAGGGCGATGCCGCCCATGAGCTGGGAGTCGAAGTGGCGCATGCCGATCACCCGCTTGGCCGCCTCGCGGACTGTGGCGAAGGCTTCGGGTAGGAGCGCATCGAGGGATTCGCCCAGTCCCAGGCGGCGCTTGAACTTGTCGGTCTGAGCGCGGAGTTGGTCGTCGTCCATTCGCGCCATTTCAGGCTCCAACGCGCTGATGCGCTCAACGATCGGCAGCAGGCGCTTCCGGTCGCGCTCGCTCTTACTCCCGAAAATCTTGGTCAGAATGGCGTTCAGAAACGACACTGGGAAAGACTCCTTCAAGGCGAAAACGGCGACTCCTTCGGAGGGGGAATAGCATGGCCCTCGCAAGCCGTTAGAATGTGAATCTCTCTTTCACTAGTTTCAAGGATAACGATCCGTCGAGAGGTAAGAAAGGGTGGAGACCTTGATCGTCGAGTCCCTCTTTGGGGTGGCCGTGGCGGCGACTTGCCTTGGGGCGTTCCTACTCCCCCTTGCGGCGGTAAGCCAGGGGTGTTCTCGAATGCCGGACAGCGTGGCCAAGGCCGGGCTGGAAACGGGTCTCTACACGGTGGCGGGATTGGGCCCGCTCGTTGTGGTCTGGCTCGCCTGGGTTTGGGGCTTGCGGCTGTTTGAGTGGGAAGGGGGCCGACCGGTCATCCCGTGGGCGACATTCTGGTACCTCCTGGCGGGACAGGTCTCTTTTGTCTTGCATACCGCCGCCGATCTTTGGCGCTGGATGAGAAACGCCGGACAAGTCGAGGGTGTCGAAACGGTCCGCGAAGCAAGGCCCTATGTGAGTCGCCCGGATGATCCACGCCCACTGCTCCCGAGGTGGAATGGAATTCACCGTCTCGATCGGATAAGGGTCCGTGTTCGCATCCCCGGCCTCGACCCCAGACTCGTGGGCCTTAAGATCGGACACCTCACCGACTTCCATCTGGGAAAACAGTGTCATGCCCGTTATGTGCGTCACGCGGTGGATCGGGTCTTGGAGACCTCGCCCGATCTGATCGCGGTGACCGGGGACTTTGTGAATTTTGCGAAATACCTGGACGAGTGCTTTGAGACTCTTGCCGAAATCCAGGCGCCCCTTGGGGTGTTCGCCGTTCGCGGCAACCATGACTATTGGGTGGGAGCGGAAGAGATCGGGCGCCGAATCGAGTCGGCTGGGATGATTCTTCTTGAAGATCGGACCGTGGAGGCGGAGCGCCGCGGCGCGCGCTTTCTGGTTTCGGGGATTGAGAGTCGCTGGAATCGCGCCGGGGTTCCTCTCGATTACATCCCCGCCGAGGACACGCGCCTGAAGGTTGTCCTCTCTCACACTCCGGATGAGTTCCCTCGATTGGCCGAGCGGGAACCCCACTTGGTGCTCTCGGGGCACACACACGGCGGTCAGCTCCGACTTCCGTTGTTTGGACCGGTGGTCACGCCCTCAGACTATGGAAGGAGATACGCCGCCGGGGTATTCCGAAAGGGCCCAAGCCTGCTCTATGTGAGTCGTGGAATCGGCTGTTATCCCCCGCTTCGACTGCTGTGCGATCCGGAGGTGACTGTATTCGAGTTGATCTAGGGTCTGGGCAGCCGATCCTTGGGAACCCGGTAAAGACGGATTTGGTGGGTTTGATCGGGAGCCGCCACTTCCGCGTAGATCCACACCTCGTTTCCCATATCCAACCAATGGGAGTACCTGAAGGTGCTGAAGAACCGGTTGGGGGTCTCGCTGACCAACAGGGGGGCATCCGGCGTGAGGTCGATCAGATGGTGCAGGTCGAAGGTGAACGCGAGTCCCGTGACAATATTGTAGACCGGATCATACCACTGGGTGCTCGATCCCTCATACACGAAGAGATAGCCCACTCCGAGCGGAAGGACGCAAGACGGGCGGACATGAAAGTTGTGCCAGCCTGAGAGGTCGAGAATCGGCAGCGAGGGGCTTCCGACAGGCTCCCAGCGCTCGCCATCCTCGCTGGTGAAATGGAACACGCGTTCGTTGCGGCGGATATAGCCGATCACATAGCAGTGAAATTCCCCGCCGGTGCAAAGGATGAACGGGTCCTTGAATTCGGTCGGCGCGATGTCTCTTTCGTAAGCCCTTTCCGGCGGTCGGATGACAGGTTTCGCGGTGTTGGCGACAAAATCGGCTGGGGAATCCGCATCCTCCCATTTCACGATGCACCAGGGGTCCTCGGCCCAAGGGCCGCAGCCGTAGAGCTTGAACTTTCCGGTCCGGGGATCGATGAGCAACGCGGGGCGCTCAAAGCCGGGGATGGGAACCTCTTCGCGCCGGATGGATTTGACCTTCTCGAAGGACTTGCCGTCCTCGCTCCTGAGAATGCGAATCTCGTAGCCGCGCAGGCCTCGAGGGGCATCGGCGGTGCGCATGCGGCAAGCCATCCAGAACACCCCCGTGGGGTCCCGAACCACCGAGGGCGCGCCGGCCCACCACTCCGGCTCCTCCTTGTCGGGTTTCAGGATCAACGTGGAGTTCCGTAGGAAAGGCTCGAGGACGCCATACGCTCCGGGCGTTGGCTTGGGAGCAGCATGGGAATCCTCCGCTGATCCCTCGGAGACGACCGAGGAAAGGACATACACGAGAATTCCAGGAAGGATGTACAGAGCGCGTCGTATCACGATCCAGACTCCTCAACCGGTCGAGTGACTCGTTGAATCCTACGCCTCATTTCCAATCCGACTCATTCTTACCTCCCCGCCCACCATGACATCCATCCGTACAGCGTATCCGAGCAGCAGACCCATCCCCACAAGCGAATTCGTATCCACCGCCTCGACCTCCACCACGCGAATCTCTCCGTCCCATGAAACAATCCCCCGATGAATATCAAATGTCGCAACGCTGCCATCGGCAAGCAAGGCCTCCGCGCGCCCTATCCATGGGAAATTCATTTTGGAAACGACCGCGCGGGGAAGGGTCAAATACCCGGAAAACCCGGTGTCGATCACCGAGTCGATCTGGTAGTCGCCGCCATCGGGACCCAGGAGAGTCAACCGAAGGAGAGCGTCCAGGTTGGTCGAGATACCCCCCTGAATCATCAGGCGCCCACTGAGGACCTTTTTCCGATCCGATGAACACCTCGATGACCAATCCGGACAAACCAGATTTGCGCGTCCGGATTTCGGGCCAGCAGGCGATCCGCGGCGTCGATCATATTGTCGGCTAATTCGTAGTCCGAGGAATCCACATCGATGGCGACGACCCTCCCCTGGTGTCCAGCCTCAACCATAGGACGCACCTGATTTTGGTAAATCAGGTCCCCTTTCCGGGCATGTTCCTTGGGATTGATTCTGGGTGTGATCGCGCTCATCCGCTACCTCGAATCCCGTTCGATGTGTTCAGAAAGCTCGACTCATTCTAAGCCAAGAGAACTCGGAGCGAAAACCCCGCGACGAGGTCCCCCCTCAATCCCCCGGGGCGGCAATCTCCTCGCGAATCTTGCGCGGGGGGGCCTCGCCGATCTTTCCGAACTCGATCCGCTGGCCGTTCTTGAGGTCGAACTCAAGAATCTTTCCCTTCTTGTTGGAGAGGATCTTGGTGTCCACACGAGACTTGAGGCGCAGCTTGTAGGTGACCCGAGTGGAATCGAAAGGGGACACCAGGCGGACCACGCCCGGACGGGTCGCCTCGATGAGGAGTCCCTCCACCTTCCCCTTTTCCATGGTGGCCGCGACCAAGTGCCCCCCGGGGGTGCGCCAACCCCAGAACTGAGCGGTGGCGCCCCTCGGCATGCCCGGAAAGACTCGGAGGGTTCCGTTGGTCCAGTGCAGGCAGAGCTCCTGGACCGCGGCGGCGAATCCGAGATTGGCGTCGATCTGGAAGATGTCGGCGCGGGTTTCCATGTCCGCCGGGTAGTGCCGATTGAGGCCATTCTGACGGGTGAAGCGGGTCAGGAACTCATCCAGACACTCAAGGGCGCGCGGGAAGTTGCCGAGGCGCGAATAAAGCAGTGAGAGCCAGATCCAGGTGAAGCCGACCGATTTGTCGAAGCCGATGGCTTCCAGGCCCTTCAGGGTCTCGCTCGCGATTTGGAGCTCCGATTTGGGCGAGGCCAGCGAGACCTCACACATGGGGAAAACCGGCATCATCTTGGACAGGTAGCGATGGGATTCCTTGGAGACCAAGTTGCGCCCATCCATCCAGCGCCCGTTTTGGACCGGATATCCGGGGAGGTGGTCGAGGATGTATTGCCAGCGCTCAACCCGGCGCGGGTCTTCTCGGATTTCGGGGTGCTTGGAGATGGTGATCAGCTTTTGGAACAGGGTTCGGAAGAGGGCCACATCAATGGTGGGTGTGTCCACCCAGGTTTGCGGGGTTCCCTTCCCCAGATTCGGGCAAAAAGAGGGGAAGATCTCGACCTTGTCGGTTCCGTTCTGGAACAACCAGTTTTCGAGGAACTCCGCGCATTCCAGGGCGAAATTGTAGCCGATGGTGGTGAGATAGAGGTTGTCGCTGGTGTAATCCCAGTAGCGCAGGAAGTCGATCGCCACCCAGGCGGTCCCGCCGGGCCAGAGTTTGGCGGCGAGCCAAGTGGCCATTTCCTGCCCGCGGGGTCCGAAGGAGAGCGGGGTCTTCACTCCCCCCCAACCCCAATGGCGAGCGGTGTCGGTTCGCATCTGCTCCCGGATTTCGAGCGCGAAGAGGCGGACATAGGGTTCGAGCATGTCGAGGCGGTTGGAGCCGAACGCCCCCCAGGCCGACATCTGGAGGTGCAGGTCGGTGCGATACCCGCCATGCCAGGGGGCGAATCCATGGCCGTTCCACAGGCCCTGCAGGCCGCCGGCTTGTTTCCCGACCGCCGAGGAGGCGCCGAGAAGGTATTGAGAGAGATACCACTGCTTTTCGATGTCGGGACGGTTCGCCCACGCAAAGCCGGAACGGAACCAGTACTTCTCCATCGCCTGCTGGTTTCGCCGGATGGCGCCCCGGTAGCGCTGAGGTTTTTCGACATTGAGGGTGGCGCGGACTCGATCCTCCGGGGAGGCGGTGGTTTCCGAACAGGCCACCACCACGCGCAGTTCAAGCGAGGTGTCATCCAGGTCATCGAAGACGATCGCGGCCTCGGTGGAGTCCTGAGACGCGAGCCGTGAGGGAATGTCGCTTTCCAGGCCGACCACATAGCTCAAGTTGTCGGGAAAGGTGGATTGGAGTTGGAGCAGGGTGCCTCGGTGTTTGAAGATGGGATCAGGCAGATGCTGGGCATGTTCGCGCAGTAGCCTGACCCGAAGGGTGCGCAACGGGCGCTCGGCCTCGACCCGTATCCGGAGGACATTTTGGTCCGCCGCGAGAAAAGTCTGGACAGTGTAGTGGGTCAGTTTGAGGGGGCTGGCGAGAAAGTCGGAGTCGAACTCGGTGGTCACCTCGCCGGTGAGCATGGAGTGGGTTTGAACTAAGTTGCGGAAGGTGCTTTCGCCGATCGGTTCGACCACCACCCAGGCCGCGGCCTGGAGGGAGGGATAGTGGCGCGGAAGGAGGTTGCGCCCGCGCTCCTCGATTTTGTGGAGGGTTTTCCAATCCTGCTCCTGGACACAGTTGGCGATCTGGCGGAAGGGAACGGGGGGGAGGTTCGAGTCATTCCCGGGGACCCGGTGATCCCAGATGTCGCTCTTATTGAGGAGCCAGGTGAACCGGTTGGGGGCGCCATAGTGCATGGCGGCCATGTCGCCGTTGCCGAGGGGGACCCCATCGAGCCAAGTGGCGGCGGGGACGCGAGTGACCCAATCGTGCTTGGCGATAACATCCCTCGGATCGTGGATTTTAGCCAGTTTTTTCCAGTCGAGAGTGCGCGTGGCGGTTCGATAATCCAGATTCAGAGCGGGCATTCGTTTCCCTCGAGTTCAGCCAAGACGGAGATGTTCAAACCATAAAACCCACGGTTGATAGCGGGAGACTATACAACGCTTTGGGTTAAGAGTCAAAAGTTCATGGGAAGTATTAGTTTGCAGAGGTCAACCCTTTGGAATTGGGGCTGTTACAAATGAAAAGGGGGCGGCAAGTTAACCTTGCCGCCCCCGAAGAATCAGGCTAGAGCCGATCCTTGTCCCTTACGGGAGCAGGTCGGACCGCTGCAAATCCTCATCATAGAACCTGGACGAATCACGGACACCGTACACGTTGACTTCGTCAACCGCCACGCACGCCGTGCCGTAACGGCCCGGCAGGGGGTTGGTATCGGCAACATCAGCCGGATCAACGGCGGCGAAGATGCCATTGTAACCGTTGAAGTTATCGGCGTTGATGATGTCGCGAATACCCGCCGTCCGACCGATCGGGTTCGCCTTGAAAATCGACACCTGAGCGAGCTGTGCGCCCGGGTTGTTCGCGGCCATATCAGTCAGGATGCCAGCGGGAACCTCACCCGTGATACCGGCCAAGCCACCCGCCTGATTGTTCAGGAGGATGTCGTAGTACCGGCGATACGAGTTGAAGGTGATCACCGAGCCGCTCACGAAATCGTCCACCCAAACGCCCGCCGGGGCATTCAGGTCCGAACCTGTCGGCAGACCAGACGGACCGCGCGAGGCATGGATGCCGCACACAAAGTCCGCGTTGGTCAGGAAGACCTCCAGGTTGGGGTTGTGGCTCGCGTTGGCCGCGTTGCTGCGGACGAAGAAGCGCAGGCCGAAGACACCCGAAACGTTCCCAAGAATCTGGTTCGGATTCAGATTCCCGTTTTCGCCGTTGGGGTTTCCGCCCGAGCCACCCGCGAAGGTGACATCGGCCACGTGCAGGCCCGGGGTCACCGCGTCGCTGGCAAGCCGCATGTCGAGACCCATTGTGCTCACACGAGCGTCGCCATTGTAGCCCTCAGTCGCGGGATCACCATTCACCAGGGCAGGAATACCCGCCGTTACATTGGTGGTGAAGGCGTTTCCGGTGACGGAGGCCGGGGCCGGTCCGAGGACCAGACCGCGGTTCCCATCCGGGAGAGAGGGGAAGTTCAGCGCCACATCGAGACCGCCAGCGGCGATCACCGCGGCGTCGAAGGTCTTGCCCGCCTGAGCTCCGAGACGGACGAAGCCCGCCTTGGCCAGATCAAGCATGCCCGCGTTTCCGGCGTTCGCTGCGGTGCCCCAGAAGGTCGAGGCCGAAACCGCGGCCGCCGGTTGCGCCGAACCCGTGCCTCCCTGCGAGAAGCTGCCGTAGACGACTTGCCCACGGGTCAGAGCGGTCGGGATGGCGACGTCGCTGCCAAACCCGCTCGCGCCAGTGAAGAACGCGCCGGGACCGGCATTGGCGCCGTTAGTGAAGGCATCCGCTCCAAAGCCCGCGGAGATCATCGGGACATTGCTCGCGCCATGCGCCAAGGCAAGCGCCCCGGGGCATGAGGTGATGCAGATGTTGTCAATCCACACGGTCTGGTTGGGGAGACCGGATGGGGCAAAGATGCGGGAAAGGAAGATTTCCGCGCGAATGCCGTTGGAGTCTGAAATGTTGCCGTCGCCGACCGGACCATCATAGTTCTGGCCGACCTCAGGTACGCGCAAGGAGAGTTCATGGCGAACCCAACGACCATGCACCGCGGCCAGTAAGTTGACCATCTGGCCCGTGCCGCGACCATACGTCCCACCAGACGAACCTCCCTTGCGGGTTGGGCTGTTGTCGGGGAACGGATAGGCGATGTAGTTGAGGTTCTGTGCCGCGTGAGCTCCCGGCAACGTGTTCAGGGCCAGGATGAACGCCAAGGAAGCACTCGGCTCGTTGATCAGGTCATCCGCTGTGCCGTTGTAGGCCAGATCGACATAAGCGTTCAACGAGAGGGTGATCACATCGCCCGCGGAGTACTGACCCGAGGCGCGGGTAATTCCCTTGTGGTCCATGAGAATTCCCTGCTGGCCGCTCTTGTTGAAGGTGACCTTGAGCGCCCGATCCTTGGTCGCGCCCGGATAGCTCGCGGTCGGCTTGTTGTTGCTGGTGATGTCGATGTCGGGATAGTTCCCACCACCGCTGAAGACACCCTGAGCGCTCATGCCGGCGGCATAGACCGTCCAGTTAGTGGCTTGCGCAAGCAACGCGTTGCGGCGATCAGTCGCTGTCCCGCTGTTCAGGGTGTTGGCCGAGGCCGCGCCCAGGAACTGGGTCAGGGTGACATTTTCGAAGCCGTAGTTCTCGGCGACCGTGCTGATCGTCGAGCTATCCAGCGCTCCGCCCGTGGTGGACGCGTTCTGCCCGTTGAGGAAGTCCGCGATGGCCACCGTGTAGGAGTCCTCGGCGCCGCTCTCGTAGGAGCGCGCGACGGTCAGACGAACCCAGTCGGAGAAGTTGGCCTGAGCCGTGACAAACATCTGGCTCACGCCCGCATCGACCGACAGATTGGCGTTGCCGGCAAGTTTGGCCACGCCGCCGCTGGGAGCATCGAAGCCATGCAGCGCCACGCCCGCGTCATACGGAGCAAGCGGGTTGGACTGCGAAGTGGCATCGCCCACCAAGGAGCTCGCGTTGTACAGACAGATTTGGCCCGGGCCGCTGGTCACGTTCACATAAACCAGACCCGCGGGAGCGCCATCCGGATGTCCGGAGCCGCCGCCGAGGGGCACGGCCTGCGGGATACGAAGGGTCGGCGAGGAGTTACCCTCGAGGCACCACCCGTAAGGGATGGTGTTTCCGGTTCCACGACCGATCTGAGTGTCCACAAGCGGGCCGTTCACCAGGAAGTCCGCCGTGTGTACGCGAATCGGATCAAGGAAGATCGTGTCGGTGGCGTCGGCCACATTGAAGGTCACGTTCTCGCTGCTCGGAGAAGCGCTGACCGGAATGGTGACCTCGAGTTCGTTCCCCGCCACCACCGCCGTGTTGGACCCGTTCTCAGCCCAAGTCAGCGGGTCCTGAGCGCTCGTCGCGCCATTCCTGTCATCCGGGTCGATGACATAATCATCCAGATCAAGAACCACATCGGCGCTACCCGTGGGATTGACCTGCCCCCGGATATCGGGAAGCTCCTTTGCGATTGGCGCCGTGGCGAACGACGCTGCCGGCAACAGGATGATCGCGATGAGACCTAGCACTACTGCTGTTCCGCTATACCTTCGCACAACATTAACCTCCTTTAGGATTGGATTATTCCTCTCCGCAGCATTGCTGCACCCTTTCCACAACCCCGAGCGAATCGGCACTAAACAACCTCCATGGTACGAAGCACAAGTTGAACGGATAGGAAAACAAAGACGTTTTGTCCGGTGTGAAGTATAGAAAGGGGAAAAATTCCCTGTCAAGCTCTTTTTTTCAGACGCAGCCACCGTAACGCGAGCCAACCCTCGCACGCATGTCCAGACAATCCTCCGCAACCCATGGGATATGAGTGGGATACAACCCGGTATCACCCCTTTTCAAGCAAGGTATCACTGCCTCCCCAGAGCGTAATTAACGACTTGATCGGAATGGAGTTAGAGAGAATTGACCGCAGCGGTCGGGAGACTCAGGTCAGCGGGGAAGGAGGTGGGCTTTTTGAGGCGGTCAATTTCAGTCGCGGAGCGCGTGGTGAGGCGCTTGGCCAGATATGCGAGTTCGTGGCCGGTGTCGTCCGTCAGAACCGCCTTGCAGTGGTCGCATCCACGCGCGCACTGATTGCGAAGAGCTTCGCCCCGAAACGCTTGATTGCTTTCGCCGTACCAGATATCCCGAAAGGGGGTTGTAAAGACATTTCCAAGCGTGAAACGGTCGCGCAAATTCAGGCATGGAAAGCAATGGCCATCCGGTATGAGGAACATCCAGGAATCCTCGGCGGCGATGCAGCGACCGTTGTAGACCGGCTCCTCCAGCAGGCGGCCCTCCCAAGGAGTGATCGTGTCGGGAAGATCCTTGGGCACCGAGACATGCACGCCGCGCGCCGCGGCCTGTTCGCGCAGGCTCTGAAGGAGCGCGTTCATGCGCGGCGGGTCGTAAGCGAGGTTGTGCGACTTCATCTCGGGGCGCTCGACGATCATGTGGTGATACGAGATCGAGGTCACCCCGAGGTCGCGGGCCAAGTCGATAAGGGGAAGGGCTTCGTGGCAATTGTCGGTCATCAGGGTGAAATTGAGCGAGACTTCGGGTTCGACGCGGCGGCGTGCGTTGCGCATCTCGACAAAGCGTCGGATGTTGCCGGTGACCATCTCCCAATCGGCCCCCACGCGGATGCGTTCGAAGGTCTCCTTGGTGGCGGCGTCGAGCGAGACCCCCAGATGGCTGAGCCCCTCATCCAGGAGCAAGGCGCTCATGGCCTCATCCAGATGGGTGGCGTTTGTCTGGATGCGGACATAAGGGACGCCCGCGCGCTTGGCGGCGCGGAGCGCCTCGGGAAAGATCGGAAGATAGAGCGGCTCGCCGGTGCACGAGAGGGACAGGCGCTCGATGTAGGGGAAGACCTCGCGCTCAAGGATTTCGAGCTGAGCGCGAGTCACCTTCATGGGGGGCGGAATGATGGCCTCGCGGAAACACTGGACACAGCGGATGTCACAGGTCGTGGAGAGGTCCATGTAAAGCCGGATGTGACGTTTCCTCCCGAACCAACCGTTCTTGATGGGTAGTGTCATGGTCCGGCTCCAGTTCTCCCAAGCGCCTGTTTCCGCTGTTACGTTATGCCAAGAGGCCGGGGTTTGTCCATGCCGCATGAGGTTTCATGGGGGACAGCGCAACGGTCCTCAATTCCAGTCCTCAATTCGGCCTTTACATGGGGAGCAAGCGAACCTAATATAACGGGCGACGGCGCGGGAAGATCCCGCCACGCGCGGATGGGTTCGGCCTCATTGCGTGGGTTGAGAAAGCCATGCGGGCCGTGGAGGCGAGAAAGCCATGAAAGTTCTGTTTCTGACCAGCAGGCATTGTTTCACCTACCCGGTCGAGCCTCTCGGGCAAATGTACCTCTCGGCTGTTCTCAAGAAGGCCGGGCACGAGGTGGTCAACCTGGAACTGGAGGCTATCGAGGACCTGGAGACCACGATCAAAAAGGAGGCCCCGGGGTTGATCGCCTATTCGGCGACAACCGGCCTCCATCGGGTTTACCTCGACGCCACCCAGGCCATCAAGCGCTTCGCCCCCGATATTCCGACGATCCTCGGTGGTCCCCACCCGAGCTTTCTTCCTGAGGTTCTCGAGACCTCCGAGCTCGACATCATCTGTAAGGGTGAGGGCGAGATGGCGATGCTGGAGCTCGCCGACGCCCTCCAGGCCGGGAAGGACTACAGCAAGATCCTGAACCTGCATGTCAAGAAGAGGAACGGGGAGATAGTCAAGAATGAGAGCCGCCCCTATCTCACCAAGGAGGAGATGGATGCTCTCCCCTTCCCGGATCGGGACATGATGCGCTCTCACCCGCAAATCTGGCGCAACGGGCTCAACGCGGTGATGACCGGGCGGGGTTGTCCGTACAAGTGCAGCTACTGTTTCAACGAAACCGCTCAGAGCGCGCAGTCGGGACGGTTTGTCCGCAAGCACGGCGTGGAGCGCGCCATCGCCGAGATCAAGGACTTCGTGGCCTATTGCGGAACCAAGTCGATCATCTTCGAGGATGACATCCTGGTGATGAACAAGCGCTGGTTCCGCGAGTTCGCCCCGGCCTACAAGAAGGAGGTCGGGTTGCCCTACATCTGCCATTCGATCGTGGACATCATCGATGAGGAGGTGGCGGAGCTGTTGGCCGAGTCGGGTTGTTCGGCGGTGGCTTTCGGGCTTGAGAACGGGAACGAAAAATTCAGAGCCGCGATGCTCCACAAGTTCACCACCAATGAGCAGATCATCCGCGCCAGCCGGGCGCTCAAGGCAAACGGCATCGAGGTGATCAGTCAAAACATCCTCGGCTTTCCGGAGGAGACTCCGGACATCACGCTCGAGACCGCCGCGCTCAATGTCGCGGCGGGCGTGGACACCGCGAATTTCTATTTCTTCACCCCCTATCCCGGGACTTGGGCGGGGGACTACGCCAAGCAGAAGGGGTATCTCAACCTCTCCTACGAAAGTTTCCCGGTCAATTTCCATGAGCAGCCCCCGGTGGAGTCTCCCCACAAGGAGGACTTTCAGGAGCTGGTCCATCTGGTCTACCTCGGAATGGATTACCCCGCGCTGCTGCCCTTCATGAACTTTGTGTACACCAGGATGAGGCGAGAGAACCCTCTGCGGCGAATTGCCGTGAAGGGACTGTTTTTCCTGAGCGGGAACATTCGCAAATGGCCCTACTTCCGGAACCGGCCCACAATTCTCCCGCAGGGTCTCCAGAACATCGGGTAATCGATTTTTTTCGAGGAGGGACAAAAGGCCGGTTACCGACCTCGCCGCTCTCCGTTATCCTTCCAAGTGAGTGGTGGTTGGTTGTTTGTGTTTGCGGAGATCTTCGAGAGACCCCTCCCAAGATGAGTGGCTGGTTTAAGCGCGCCTCGCTTTGGTTTCTGGTATTCGCCCTGGTGGCGGGATACCCTTCCCATGCCTGCCGCTGCCATGCGGCTCGGACCGCCGCCGTGGATGAGACGCACGGCGCACTCGCGCCGGAGGCGCCCACTTGCTCTGGCTGTTGCGGGTCGAATGGCGAGAGCGTGTCTGGATGCTGTTCCAGTCCCACTCCTCCCTGCCGCGGGAAGTCCACCTGCGGGTGTCATGTGGGGTGCCGTTGCGCGGCCGGGTTTTGCACCTGCGCTCGTAACGCGACCTCCCCTTCCTCCCAGCCGCGACCTCGTCAAGCCCCTGAACGGACGGTTTCCCCTTCGCAATGGTCGGCGGTTCCACCCTCCGGGACGCATCTTCTCTCGATTTTCCTCGCGCCTTACGAGATGCCTCCGTCGGCGGTCGGAATCTCGCGCGCGTTGGACTCGATTCCCCTTTATCTCGCCAAGCGGGTCATCCGATGTTGACCTGAGCCTTGTTAGGACGCCCCAGGTCCGGTGAGGGCGTGGCCATCCCGGTCCGGGGCTTGGAGAGAACCTGACAAGACTCATGAGGAGATCCACCATGATTCAGAATCTCGAACGCGCTTCGGTCGCGTTGTTGGTGTTTGCGGCGCTCGCGCTGGCCCTTTCCGGGACCGCGCTGGCCGGAGAGGAGAAAGCCGCGGCGACCCACCTTTACGGCAACCATGTCTGCCCGGTCAGCGGGAAGCCGGTGGTTTCCGATGTCTCGGTGACCTACGAGAACAAGGAAAAAGGGGTGTATGGGCGCATCTATTTGTGCTGCCCGGGTTGTGTCAAGGCCGCCAAGAAGGACCTGGAGGGCCTTTATAAGAAGTTCTACCTGACCGACGCCAAGACCGGCAAGGCCAAGGAGCCGAAGGACCTGAAGAATGAAGCTTGCCCGATGTCGGGCGAAAAGGTCGATCCCTCCGCCAAGATCGAATACAACGGAATGATCATCCACTTCTGTTGTCCCGGTTGCGCGGATGGATTCCTCGAGGACCCGGAGGCAAAGATGGCGAAGCTGCTCCCGGACGCCAAGGAGTTCGAACTCAAACCGGCGGAAGCCAAGAAGGACAAGTAAAACCCGTGGTCGAGGCGGTGGGGGGCGCGGACATCGCGCCCCCCACCAGTCTTACTCCTGATACTCAATTCGATACAGGGAACACCGGCTCCAGGCGTTCTGGCAGGCCTCGCGATCCAGCCCCTCATCCCGGTCCAGGGAGATCCGGCGCTCCAAGGCGAAGGTTGTTTTCCAGACCGGATCGATGGATAGATCCTGTTCCTCCACGCGCTCGAATTTGAAGAGGTGAGTGGCCCTTCGCGCTCGATAGAACTCCGGGCTGTTGTGCTTTCGGAACGACTCCAGGCCGCGTGCATCGAGAAGACCGCTCTGGTCGATCACGTAGAGGTTGGAAGCCATCTTGAATCCGCCGAGGTCGAAAGCCACGACGCGGGAATCCGAGGGGAGGCTCGCGCGCGCCCATTCCCCCATGCCGAGGTGCAGATGGTTGATCCGCTCGATTCCGGAATCGAGGACCTGCTTCCAGACCCGGATCGAAACCCCCACTGGAATCAGTAGAAGACCGAGGAGGGCGATGCGGGCGGCTGTTCCGGCCTTCCCGCGAGCACCGGAGGAGTTCGCGCCGCGAGCGACCCTTGCCAGCCAGGACCCGGCCCCCTGGAACGCGAAGAGGACAAAGAAGGGCGGCCACAGGAAGTTGATCGCCTGGTATCTTCCGGCGTGACCCCCGCTGGGGAGGACAGTCACATAAAAGAGATTGTGGAGGAGGGTCCAGACCAGGAGCAGAAAGAGCGGGGCGGACCGGGCCCATCGCTTGGGTTCAAGGGCCCGAAGGAGCAGGAGAAGCCCCCCAAGGAGCATGAGCCCATCCAGCAGGGCGGCGAGCGGGTTCAGGCGAACTCCACCTGGAAGCTCCGCCTCGCCTCCGGGAAGGAACCGGTCCATCCAACACCAGTCATGGATCCGTTCGACCCACTGAGCGGCGAATTTGTGGAATGACTCTCCGAGCCGCTCGAGGTGAAGGTTGTCGGGGTCCAGTTTGAAGAGGAACCGTCGCCCGGCGAAGGTTGTGGGAAAGAGCGCGCCGCACAGGCGCCAATTGTTGAACAAGACCAAGCCGGCGGCGGATCCGGAGAAGAGCGCGAAAAGGGCAGCGCGAAGCCGCTCCCCCCGAGAGAGACAGTACGCCAGGAGCGGCAGGGCCAGAAGGAGCCCCTCCAGGCGGAGCAGGACCAAGCCGGCGAGCGCGAGCGAACACCAGAACGGATTGGGGAGAAACAGGGTTCGGATCGCAACAATCCCACAGGAGGCAAACGCGACAGTTTCCATCCCGGAACGGGCGTGAAAGAGAAACACGCCTTGGCAGACGGTCAAGACCGCAAGCGCCCAAGAGGCCTCTCGGCGGAACCTTGAGGAACCGGTCAGTCCCTTGGAAAAGAACCAGGGGAGAACCACCGCCAGGGGAAGAAGGCCGAGTGTCAGGCCAAGGGCGCGAGTCCAGCGGACCAGGTCGACCTGAAGCGATTCGGAAATCCCGGGAGCCGAGGACAGCAGCGCGGCCCACAGTGGGCTGGTGACCCCCGCGCTGGGCTCGCCTCGGTTGAAGGCCCATTCTCCATGCTCCCGAAGGTTGGCGGCAAAAACCAAGAAGATCCAGGCGTCATCCAGCGGAAAACCGAGCTCCTCGGGCGTGAACCGGATCCAGACCGCGAGCAGGAGCGGCAGCGCCAAGTATCTCACGGCGGCAGCAGCCTCATCGGACCGCCCGGCGCTCAATCAGAGAGGTGAAGGTCAAAAACCTTGAACAGGAAGGCGAATTCATCGGCCACCTCCGCGATGACTTTCGCGGTGGGTTTCCCACCGCCATGGCCCGCGCGGGTTTCGACTCTCAAGAGGATTGGATTCTTGCTCGCGGCCTTGGCTTGAAGGGTGGCGGCGAATTTCTTGGAGTGGAGCGGCGCCACGCGGTCATCGGTGTCCGCCGAAGTGATCAGGATCGGCGGATACACGGCTCCCGCGCGGACATTGTGCAAGGGGGAGTAGGCCCGCAGGAACTTGAAATGCTCCGGGTCGGCTTCGGCGTTGCCATACTCCGGGGTCCAATACCTGCCGACTGTGAACTTGTGGTAGCGAAGCATGTCGATCACCGGCACCCCGCAGAGAACGGCGCCGAAGAGGTCGGGTCTCTGAAGCATGCAGGCCGCCACCAAGAGACCGCCGTTGCTGCCCCCTTCAATGGCAAGACGGGAGGGATTGGTCACCTTGTTTTGGATGAGCCACTCGGCGGCGGCGATGAAATCATCGAAGACATTCTGTTTCCGGCCGAGGATCCCTGCCTGGTGCCATTCCTCGCCATACTCGCCCCCGCCGCGAGTGTTGGCCATGGCAAACACCCCGCCCGCTTCCATCCAGAGGGCCCGGACCACGGAGAAGTAGGGGGTGAGTGTGGCGTTGAAGCCGCCATACCCATAGAGGAGTGTGGGATTTGTCCCATCCGGAACCAACCCTTTCTTGTGGGTGAGGAACATCGGGAAGCGCGTTCCATCCTTGGAGACCGCGAAGACCTGTCTCGTCTCGTAAGGCTCCGGATCGAAATGCAGCCCTGGCTTGAAAACCACTTCCATTTTTTCGGAGTCGAACGCGTACCGGTGGATCGTGGTCGGGAAAAGGAAGGAAGTCAGGCCGAAGAACATTTCGGGGTCCTCGCGCCTCCCCCAGATCCCGCTCACCGATCCGAGAGCGGGGAGGTCCATCTCCCTTTCGAATGAACCCTCCAGGGAGAAGATCCGGAGCACATGGTGGGCGTGGCGGAGGTAAGAGGCGACCAGCTTCCCTCCGGAGGTGAGGACAAAGTCGAGGGTGTCCTCGCTTTGCGGCAGGATGGTCTTCCAGTTTTCACGGGCCGGACTCGCGAGGTCGATGGCGATCACTCGCCCGCGGGGGGCATCGAGGTCCGTGTGAATTAAGAAGACAGGACCCAGGTTGTCGATCAGGTCATATTTGGCATCCCCTGCATCCAGGAGACGAACAAAGGGGGAGGAGCCTTCGACTTCCCGGTAATACAAGCGGTTCTTTGGGTCGGTGCCTCGGGTGACATGAAGAGTCAGGTATTTGCCGTCATCGGTCACGAACGGATGGAAGCCGAGTTCCTTGTCGGCGGGGTCCTCATGGATGAGGGGATCCTCGGATTGAGGGGTCCCAAGCGCGTGCCAGTAAACCCGCGAGTAGTTGTTCTCATCCTCTGGGGGGACGGTTCCCGGTTCGGGAAAGCGGTTGTAGAAGAAGCCGGAGGCATCCTGTTTCCAGGCCATTGAGGTGAACTTGCACCAACGGAGGATTTCGGGGAGATCCTCGCCGGTTTCGAGGCTGCGAACATGGACCTCTTGGGAATCGCTCCCCTTGGAGGAAAGGGCATACGACATCCATTTCCCATCCTCGCTGACCGCCCATCCGGTCAGCGCCACGGTCCCATCCTCACTGAGCGTGTTGGGGTCGAGGATGACCTGGGCCTCCCCACCAGGGGTGCGCGCCCGGTGGAGGACCGCTTGATTCTGGAGGCCATCATTCTTGGTGAAGAAATACTGCCCTCCGCGCTTGGTGGGAGTGGAGTATCTGGGATAATTCCAGAGCTTGGTGAGCTTGGAGCGAAGTTTCTCTCGTTCGGGGGTGTTCAGGAACGACTCGGTAAGTCGGTTCTGGGCTTCGACCCAGGCGATGGTCTCTTGAGAGTCCGGGTCTTCAAGCGGTCGGTACGGATCGGGGATGAGGGTCCCATGATAGTTGTCGACCACCTCCGAAACGGGAGCCGCCGGATAGTCCCAGGCCCCCTCGGATCGGGCCGTGGTCGGGAACAGGATCATGGCGAGCGCCCCAATGCTTCCAAGGATGTGCTGAAGGATAGACATGCCAAGGGGGATCGTGGGGGAAAAATTCCGTCTTGTGAATCCTATTTTCTGTTTGACAAGGTCGTGTTCCGAGAGTGAGAATGGCCGCGGTTTCGGGCTTCGGATAAAACGATTAAGGGGCGGACATGACAAAACAAGGACGGGTTCACCGAAAGCCGAAGGAGGGGAGCGGGTTCACCCTGATCGAGCTCTTGATCGTGATCGCGATCATCCTGATCCTGATCGCGATCGCGCTGCCCAACTTCACCGAGGCGCAGCTCCGCGCTCAGCTCACACGGGTCAAGGCCGAGCTGCGCTCTCTCACAATCGCCCTGGAGTCTTACAACATCGACTTCAAGCGCTATCCCCTGGATGACAGTGAGGTTCCCAGTCCGCTCCACCCCTTCGGGGGCGAGGATGTCTCCGGGGCCGATTGGTATTCCTTCTTGGTGCTCACCACTCCCCACAAATACATGGAGGCGGTTCCCCAGGATTACTTCCAGGACCGCAACGCTTCGGCGCTCGCGGAGGTGCCCTATCTGACCTACAACTACCACGAACAGAAATCGCTCCTCGATCCCCGCGGCACCCCCAGCGCGGGGAGAATCCTCAAGCGGTACAATGTGGATTGGGTGGTCTTTGGGATCGGGCCGGACCGTAAGTGGCAGATCGAGACCGTGGCCAGCGACTTCCAGATCATTCAAGCGCTGGAACAAGGGAAATCCGGGGGCTCATTTTTCAGCTACAACCCGACTAACGGGAGTAAATCGCTGGGGGATATCTTCCTTACGAACCGAAATCCGGTGTTTCGGTGATCCGTGTATCCAAAGGACCGGCCAAGATGCACCTAGCACCCTTCACTGTTCCTGGTTTTTTGCGCTTGCAGATGTTATGACATTATGATATCTTGAGTCGAACGGCTTGCGGAGTTCCGCCCAACAACCTGAGGAACAGGAGTTGAGTCCCATGTCGATTCGAGCCCTGAGAGGTTCCGGACCCGCGCGGGGGTTCACGTTGATCGAGCTCTTGATCGTGATCGCCATCATCCTGATCCTGATCGCGATAGCCCTGCCGAATTTCCTGGAAGCCCAGATCCGCGCCAAGGTCACCAAGGCCAAGGGGGAGCTCCGAACGCTGCAGACCGCTCACGAGGCCTATTATACGACCTACAACAACACATACCCGTTCAACCACCGAAGCGCGGGGACTCCCGCGGCCTCTGATGGGGATTCCGGGATTACCACCACGGACTGCGGGGGGCGGGATGGGGTGTTCAATCAGGCGCCTTACTATAGTTTTGAGTCAGTGGGGTATGTGATCACCACCCCGATCAAGTTTATCACCAGCGCGGAACTCCAGGATGCCTTTCAGTTACATGGCAACCCCAGCGCGGCAAACCGTCCCCACATCTATCGCTACTCCAGCACCAAGATCGCCCATTGTCGCGGGTTCGGGCACGGCATCGCCTACCGCTATGAACGTCACAACAACCTTCCGGGCTACCAGTCCCGCCCCACGCGTCTGAAGTATCCCAACCAGGGATACATGCTCTGGTCGATCGGTCCGGACACCTCGGATGGGTTTTGCCAGGAAAGTCCCGGCTATGCTCCCACGAACGGCACTTCCAGCCGTGGGGATATTTGTGTGTTCGCGCCCTAGCGGGCGGGGAATCCGGTGTCGCTTCCCCTGTTCGCTCTGCTGATCTCCGCCGTGACCGCCACGGTTGGGGAGCAACCCTCAGGTCCGCCGTTCTTGGAGCAGTCCATTCGCTTGACTGGCCTTGCTGGAAACCCGTTTGACACACGGGACATTCGAGTTGACGCCCAGCTACGCCTCCCCAACGGAGGAACCGTGGAGCTCCCCTGTTTCCTCCACTCCGACGGCGACTGGCGCTTTCGCTTCGCTCCCTCGGAGGCCGGAGAACACCGCTATGAGGTGAGGGTCACCGAGAAGGGGGGAAAAGCGCGGCGGGTGAAGGAGGGAGTCTTCACCGCCAGGTCGGCTTCCCGGGGTCGATTCATCGGCATTCACCCCCACAATCAGCGCTACTTTGCGACGCGAGACGGTCAAACCTTCTATCCGGTCGGCGAGAACCTGGGGTGGGTGTCGGGGGCGGGCGAGACCTATGAGGTGTATCTGCGGAAGATTGGGAACGCGGGGGCCAACTGGATTCGATTGTGGATGTGTTCGTGGGGACTGACCGCTCTCGAATGGATGGCGAGCGCGGGTCCGATGTATCGGGGCTTGGAGGGATATAGCCTCGAAAACGCGGCAAGGACCGACCGCATCTTCGAGGAGGCGCTCGCCCAGGGGATCGCCATCCAGTTGGTCATCAACCACCATGGGCAGTATTCCACCGAAGTGAACCCGAATTGGGACTCGAATCCGGAGAATGTCAAGAACGGCGGATTCCTGAAGGACCCTAAGGAGTTCTTCACCCACCCCGAGGCGAAACAACGATACAGGGACCGTGTGCGTTACCTGGCGGCGCGCTGGGGCGCCTATCCCAATCTGTTCGCCTGGGAGCTCTGGAACGAGGTCAACAACACGGACGCCCTCCGAAAGGGATCGGTCGAGGAGAAACGCGCGGTGCTCGCCTGGCATCGCGAGATGGCCGCCTATCTCAGGGAGCTCGACCCCCACGACCACCTGATCACCACCAGTGGGTGTGTGGCGGACGAGTCATTCGAGGATGCGACCTGGGGACTGGCCGAGTTCGATTTCAATCAGGCGCATGATTATGTGGACAACCTGCCGGATCGGATTCGCTCCCAGTCCGAACGGATGCTCGCGCATGGGAAGCCGTTCTTTTTCGGGGAGCTCGGCATCGCCGACCACCAGGCGCCGGAGTGGGAGAGCGGGACTCCCCTGCATGACATGCTCTGGGCCTCCCTGGTTTCTCCGGTGGCGGGGACGGCAATGACCTGGTGGTGGGACCTTCATGTGGAGAAGCACAACCTTTATCCCCATTTCACGCCGGTCAGGAAAGTGGTCGATTCAGTGGACTGGGCGACTCAAGACTTCCGGATCTCGAAGATTGAATGGAGAAGCCGGGACCCCCGCAGGGCAGATCTCCACCTCTTTCCGGGAGTCGGCTGGGAAAGGAGTCGAGTGGAGCGAATCTCGGTGAGCTCCCTTGAAGGGGCGCCGGGAATGGGGCTGCTTTCGCGCTATCTCCAGGGGACAGGCAAGCCCGAGATGCGAGTCGAACCTGTTTTTGACCTCATCCTCGAGGCTCCGACACGCGCCACGCTCTCTTTTTCCCGAGTAAGCAACGGGGGCGCGGACCTCCGGGCGCTTCTTGATGGGGATCTCCTCGCGCGCAAGGAGTTCCCCAGGTCCGAGAAACCCGACGAAGAGGACGCGGCGCCCCTTGAGGATCTTTCTTTCGAGATCCCTGATGGGGGACACGCGCTGGTCTTATCCAACCGGGGAGAGGACTGGGTGGAACTCAAGAGTTTCAGGCTCGAGGGCTTTGCCGATCCGCTCCTCGCGCTCGGCATGGCAGGAGAGAGCGAGGCGCTAGTCTGGACGCGTGTCCGCGCGGAAGGCTTGGTGGGAGACCCAGATTTGCCTGACGGAGCGGAGGTCCGAGTCCCGGGGCTTCGCCTGGGCCGTTACCGCATTGTCCGCTGGGACACGCTCACGGGAGAGACTTGGGAGCTCGATCCGGCGCGAGCGGAGGATTCCGGGCTGGCTTTTCAGACAGGCCCCATCCGCGGCGACGCCTTCTTTCAGATCACTCGGATGGGGGACTGACAGGGCCCTACTTCACCACGGAAAAGAGCGGCTCGGACTTGGGCGATTTCGGTTTCTCCACGGAGTGAGGAGCGAACTCCTGATGCGCGAGGATGGCGCGCACGCTATCGAGGAGTGAATCCAGGGTGAAGGGCTTCACCAGGGTGTCCGCCGCGCCGAGCCTTCGCGCCACCGCCTTGGTCTGCTCATCCAGAACCTCGGTGAGGAAGACGATCGGCAGGTCCCGAGTGGTCTCGCGCACATTGAGCATCCGAGAGAGATCGAAGCCATCCAGCTTGGGCATCTGGACATCCGTGATGATCAGGTTGACTCGGTTTTCATGGAGACGAACCAAACCTTCCAGGCCATCCTTCGCGGCACAGACATCGTATCCGGCGCCTTTGAGCGCGGTGCAGAGCATTTGGAGCAGCGGCTCATAATCATCAATGACCAGGATGCAGGGTTTGCGTGGTCCCAACGGCTCCTCGGCGGGGGACGGAACGCGGGTTTCAAGGGTCTCCGCCGCGGAGGTCTCAAGACTGGGAAGCTCCACCTCCATCTCGACCACGACTTCCTTTTCCATGGATGGGCTTTCTGGGTGGGGCTTTGAATCGAGGGTGGGCTCGGGATCGGAGGGGGCCGGGGCCTCTTTGGCTTTCTTCGCGGGGGACCCGCCATAGACCTCGATCTTGACCGCCTTGGGGTCGAAGGTTCTCTGAGCGGCGGCCTGCCCCGGACGGAAGACCTCCTCCTCCAGTTTCTTGAGGTGCTCGGGCTTCTCGACCTTTTCCGCGAGCTCGGAAGCAGGGGGCTGGCCTTTCTCCCAAGCCTTCTTGAGAGTGATCAGCGCCAGGCATTCCTTGGCCCAGGCCATGACTTGGACCAGGATGGAATGGTATTTCGAAGACCTTCCTCGCATGGTGGTCGGACCTCAATCGCAAAGGTGAAGGGCAACTCCCCATTCCAGTGTCGGCGGAAAGCAGACAAGATTGAGTTAAATCTGAGATAAAACGGGGTAACTTTAAGGGAGAAAAGTCATTACAACCGGAGAATTCATTATTGGAGGGCGCGCGGGATCCAGTTTTGAACCTCGGCGGAGGAGAGGTTTCCGAGGTGACCGCCATGCGGGAGGACCTCGAGGCGCTCCTCGGGGAAGGTGTCCTCCAGCCAGCTTACATCCGCCTGGGTGAGGAGAAAGTCGTTCCGGTTGGTGAGCACTCGGACGCGGGGATTGGAAGCGAGGGAATCCCCGCGCGATTTGAGGTCGCTCGCGCGGCGGATCCGGCGCATGTCGAAATCGCCCTTGCCGAGCGAGTTGAGATACGGGACCACGAAGCGCTCGAAATAGTCGGTGAAGGAATAGGCGCTGATCTCCTCGTAGGCGGCGCGTCGATTCATCAGTCCCATGCCGGACCGGATCACCCCGAGGTTGCTCCTGCGCTCGCCGGCGTGAATGATGTCGCGGAGGTTCAGTCGGTAGCGAAGGCCGATCAGGTATTGCGCTTCCTGGCTGGTGAATCGAACCGGGGCCTCCTCGCCCCGCTCGGTCTTGGCCAAGACCACTCCTTTCCGGAGGGCCAGGTTGATGCGCTCCTCGCGCTCCGAGGCGGGCCAAGCCAGGGGGGCGTTGTAGTAGGAGTCCAGTTGACGCATCCCATGGATCAGGTCCACGGGCGGATTGATGGCCGCATAGCGCTCGAAACGGGGTCCTCTGTTCCCGTCACGCTCCTCCACGGAGGCGATCACAAGGGTGTGAAAGGCGCCAAGGGAGATTCCCAGCAGGGACCTTCCGGTGACGCGCCCCGGGTAGCGCGCGGTGAGATCCTCATGAATCAGGTCAAGCGCCTTGAGAATCTGGGGGACATCGATGGGGGCATACCCGGGGACCGCGGCGGCGGAGCCTTTGAACATGAATTCCCAGTTCATCGGGCTTGAAAGGGTGACAACCGAGAAGCCGCTGTTGTAGAGCTTTTCCGCCATCGCCACGGAAAAGACATCCTGGCGGTGCGCGCCGAGACCGGGGAGGATGTACACCACCCGCGCCGGGTCGCGCCGCAACCAGAACGAGTAGGGAAGCTTCTCCCCGGTCGCGGGAATCAGGACCTTGCGCTTCTTCTGGCGCATGTAGAAGTTGGGGTCATCCAGCCCGAAATCAATCGCGCCCAGGGTCTCCACCGCGCCTTCATCCACCCTGGGTGGCATGGGGGCCTCGATCTCACCCCAGCGAGTGAGCGACCACAGGTCGCGGCTGATCGCGTAGGGGTCGTATTCAGAGGAGGTGAGCTGCTTGTAGGGGATGATGTCATCCGTGAGGCGGTTGTAGGTGAGGATAAAGGAGGCCGGGAAGAGATAGGTCGCGGGGTTCATGAGGGTGTCGCCGACCAGTCCAATCGAGTCGCGCTCGCTTCGTGGTCCGAAGAAGGGGAGCATCAGGAACATCTGGTTGTTCCAGCCCCACTCCCCGAAGGTGAGGCCGGTGTCCTCCTCGGACTTGCCGATATCCCAGTCGGTGGCCGGATCAAAAAGACCCAAGACTCCCACGGTCGTGTTGACCCCGAATCGTTGGGTCTCGGTCCAAGCCCCATCCCACTGCCACTGGAGCGCGTTGTTCACCAATCGGCCTGGGTAGGTCAGGTTCGTACTGAAATTATTGACGCATTTCCGGACAGGGCGGGGGATGATCAGACGATACAGCCGACTGGTGGGGTCGATCACGCCGATCATGATCCCGTGATTCACAAACCCAAGCGTGCGGTTGACCGGCTCGATGGGGTCCCGCAGCGGAACCACCATCGGGAGTTCCTCGCGTTCGGGAGCCTGGGCGCGCGCCTCTTCACCCAGGGCGAAGCTAAGGCAAAGGATTCCTGGAATTAGGTATTTCGCGGCCATGGGGAACCTGATTGGAAACGATTCGCGGGAACGCGACAAGCCATCCGCATGTCTCCCATTATCGGCCGTTTTTTTTCCAGCCACACTCCACTAGGTGTATCCGACCGCCCCTCATGGTAACCTTGTGGTCTTTCGGACATCCCCTTTCGGAGAGGAGCCTTGTGATGCGTCTGTCAATCACTGGATTGGTTTCGTTCCATCTGCTGGTTTGCCTGGCGGCGAATGGCCAGGACCGAGGTTTCAACGGACTGTACATGAACCTGGGCTCGCTGCCGCGTCTTTCGGATGCCGCCTCGCGTTCGATCAGCGCGGAGAATTTCACGGGCGAGAAGGGCAAGGCGGGGATGGCCACCGAGGGATTCGGCGCGCATGCCGCGCGCGACCTGGGGCAGGGCTGGAAGGTCTCGCCCGCGGTGCATATCGAACCGACCTCGACTTTCACCCTGGCGGACATCGAAGGCCCCGGAGCGATTCAGAGCATCTGGATCACGGGCGGGCTTTCGCGCGAGACCATCTTGCGGATCTATTGGGACAACCAGGAGCAGCCCTCGGTGGAGGTTCCGATCACCGACTTTTTCGCTTGCGGGTGGGGACCTTACGTTCAGATCAATTCGATTCCGGTGAGCGTGAACCCGAAGAGCGGTTTCAACTGTTTCTGGGTGATGCCTTTCAAGAAGCATTGCCGAATGACGCTTGAGAACCGCAAGAAGGAGAGGATCGGATGTTACTTCCAGATCAATTACACGCTCACGCGGGTGCCGGACGACGTGGCCTATTTCCACGCCCAGTTTCGCCGGGTGAACCCCCTACCCTACAAGGAGGTCTACACGATCGTGGACGGCATCCAGGGAGAGGGGCAGTATGTCGGGACATACATGGCCCGTCAGGTGAACAACAACGGCTGGTGGGGCGAGGGGGAGATCAAGTTCTATCTCGACGGCGACAAAGAATTCCCGACCATCGCGGGCACGGGAACCGAGGATTATTTTGGTGGGTCGTACAATTTTGACGTGGACGGACAATACACGGCGTACTCCGGGCCGTACCTCGGCATGCCGCAGGTGATTCGCCCCGATGGAACCTACAAGGCCAACCAGCGGTTTGGGCTGTATCGATGGCACGTGATGGACCCGATCCGGTTCAAGAAGGATCTCAAGGTGACGATCCAGGCGTTGGGCTGGAGGAGCGAGGGGCGCTATCTGCCGCTCCAGGACGATATCGCAACCGTGGCTTACTGGTACCAGACTCTTCCCACCGCGCCCTTCCCACCGCTCGGGGACAAGGACTTCTTGGAGATACAGTAGAGGGGCGCCGGTGTTGAATCGTGGAACTCACGGAAGGCATGGAAGGATCCTGGAATCCGTTTTCCACGCCTTCCGCAGCCTCCTTTGACTCCACGATTCAGAAAGCCAAGTACTCAGCGAACGCTCATCCTCCGCAAAAACTCCTCCCTTTGTGCGAGCGCTTTCTGCTGGCGCTTCCATTCTTCGGCGAGGCGCTTGAGGTCGGGGTCGGCGTGACGGAAGAAGCGCAGGAACGACTTGCAGAAGTGGTTCGAGCCGCCATCGGCGGGATCGCGCAACCGGTCCTTGGTGCAGCCCCCATGACAGTGCGCGAGATAGTCGCAGGAGTAACACTCCTGGGGCATGTCCGCTTTCATCTCGCCGAATTCCTTTTGGCGCGGGGAGTTGAGCAGGTGGATCAGGGAGTCGTTAAGGACATTGCCAAGCCTCCACTCCCCCTCCACGAAAAAGTCGCACGAGAACACATCCCCGTTATACTCCACGACCACATAGTTCCCGCATTCCGAAAGCAGGGTGCACTCCGGGGGAGGAACATTCACATAGGTGTGAAAGATCGAATCGAAATAACGGACCGAAACGGTCGGTTTCCCGGAGCGGAAGTCTCCCTTCCAGCAGTCGAAGATCTCGCACAGGAACTTGCCGTAGTCCTCGGCGGAAACCGAGAACTCCGCCGCCTTGGTCGGGTCGTTCGGGTCGCGCTCCACGCAGGGAATAAACTGCATGAAGCGAATGCCGAGGTCCTTGTGGTGATTATAGATGTCCTTGGCAAACCGGACCGAGTAGGAGTTCACCACCGAGAGCGCGTTGTATTCCACGTTCTTGGCGCGCATGAGCAGCGCCGCCGCGCGGACCTTCTCGTAAGTGGGTTGCCCGTTGCGGGTCACTCGATAGTGATCATGGACATGCGCCGGGCCATCGATCGAAAGGCCCACCAGCCAATGGGTTTCGCGGAGGAAGTCGCACCACTCCTCATCCATCAGGAGACCGTTGGTCTGAAGGCCATTGCCGACAATCTGCCCGTTCGTGCCATACTGCCGTTGGAGACTCACCGCGCGGCGAAAGAACTCGACCCCCATCAGGGTCGGTTCCCCGCCCTGCCAACCGAAGGAGATTTGGCTGCTCCCGCCGCGCATGGCCTGGCGGATGAGGCTCTCCTGAACCTCCTCGGACATCCGCCGCCCCATCTGACGGCCCATGCCCTTTTCGGAATCGAATCCGGGGCGCGGGGTCCCCGCGCGGTCGAGATAGAAGCAGTACTTGCAGTCGATGTTGCAGTCCGCTCCGGTGGGTTTGATCAGCAGTGAGGATAACGGTTTGAGGACTTCGAGGTTGCGCATCGGGGATATCTTCCGCTCAAGTCGTCTTGATCTTACTTCGGGATTTTTCGGGCGGATACCCTCTCTTGGAGCTTGGTGAATCTCTTGCGTGCGGCGGCGATTCGCTCACGCGCCAGGGCATCCTGAGCGCGTGATTCGGGGGAAACCTCGAGATGAGAATTCCAGGCGCGCTCCACCGCATCGCACCAGCCCACGAAGTAATCGGCGTCCTCCGGGCTTGCGGCCAAGACATCCTTGCCGTCCACCAACACATAAACCGGCGAGGTGTGCGCGAACTGCCCCTGACCAAGAGGACGTCCCTCCAGCTCCGAGGCGAAGAACGGGCATTCCGGACCGGTCACTCGAGCCGCGATCCATGCGCTGCCTGCCAGTGGGGTGTCCTCGGAAACTCGTAGGTGATCCGCCCCATGCGCCATGAAGGCTCGGAGGACTTGTCCATTGGCGACCAACTCCAGTCGGTCCAGCGGCCCGAGCGAGGCCGCTTCGCAGGTGATCGAGACCACCGCGCCGCCTGCGACTGGCACGGTCGCTCCCGGCCCTTCGCCACCCACCCGGAGATCGAGGAGCGGGCCGTTGGTCACAAAGGTTTTCCCTTCGCGGTAGGCGCGGGCGATGGATTGCATGTCTCGCTTTTTGGGGTGGACATAGGTTCGCACGGCGCCGATGGGCTGACGGCCCTGGTCCACATGGAAATCGGTGGAGGCGGAGAGAGTGGGGCGGAGGCCGAGGTTCCAGAGCCGGTAGAGGTCGCGGAGTTTGAGGTCGAGCTGGTTCCGGCTCCCCTCTTGAGTGAGCAGGTCCACCGCGCAGCGCGCCCCTAGCGCCAGGTCGATGGGGAACTCTCGTCCCGGAAGATGCGATGAAAGCGATGCCAGCGCCCCGAATTCGCGCCCCTCCTCAAGCGGACCGTAGGGATGCCCGAAACACAGAACCCCACCCTCTCCTCGAATGGCGGCATCCCGGTCGAGATGCATCGGACCGTCCTCAAAGCGCGGATCGTCGCGCGAGTTCGCTGGAACTCCGATGGGGCAGACATGTCCCCAGAAATCCTCGGTGATTTCTTCGGAGAGCTCCGCGACAATCCCTTCCGCATCCGGGAAGCGAACGCCGTCGGGATAGCGATCGGCGCCCATGAAGGGCAGGAAATCGAGGCCCTCCGCGCGCGCCACCCGAAGGATGTCCTTCCAGGTGAGGCTGGTGAAAAGGCTGCCGCCATGACGGTAGAGGTGGGTGTGGTGGTCCCCGCAGAACCAGCCGCGCGCGGGCCAGTTCCATTTGCGCGTGAGGTTCACCTCAATGGGGAGCCCCGCGCGCGAATTGCCGGTCACCTCAAAGCGTTGTGTCCATGGCTCATACTCAAACCCCTTGGTGACAGTGATTTGATGCGCCCCCTTTGGGAGGATCAGTTCGATCAGTCCATCCCGCGGCGGGTGGAAGGAGTCGGATGCCATGCCATAGGCAATGCAGCCGCGCGGCGCGCCCCTTCGCGGGCCATGAGTGGCGCCATCGGTCACGGAGGCGAGGTGAATCCTGGCGACAGTGGGCTGCCCCAGTTCATCTCGGCTGTGAAGGAGCACACGTTGTTGTCCGGCGGGCACCGGGTCTTCGCCGGGGTACGGTTCAAGCCGGAGCGAATCGACATCGAACCCACCCGGCAACGGCTCATGCGTGACCAACGCGAAGGACGCTTGGATGGACGCACAATCGGGTGGGGTATCGAAGAGCACCCACCCCGGTCGCCAGCCATGAGTCTGCCAGCAGTGCGTATGGCTCCTCGAAGCTCCCAAGCTTGCGCCGGACCGGTTCAAGAACTCGATCTCAACGCCGGAGAACTCGGCGCGAAAGCGCCAAGCCTTTTCGCCGCGATAACGCGCCAGCCATTCGAGGAGGTAGGTTCGGTCCGCTTCAACTCCAAAAGGCGGCGAGGTCCAGCGTTGTGAGCCGGAGAGGCCGGAGAGTCGCAGGGCGCGACTCCCATCGGCGGGGGTCTCGGCGGTCCAGGCTGATGCGCGCGCCTCCTCAGGCCCGGTGTAGGTCCATCCGAGCGGGCCCGAACCGGCGCCATCGGGCTGTTCCAGGGATTGGTTGAGGTGGGTCCGGTCAAGGCTTTCTCCGCCACTCGGATGCGGCAGGAGGATGAAAAGCAGCGCCAGGACCGCAATTGAGGAGGGTGGATGAGCGGGCATCGCGTTTTTGGGCCTATACGTTATCATCAACCTGAACGGGTCGAACAGAGAGAGGCGCGATTCCCGCTCTTCTTGCGTGGCTCCTGGGTTGTTTCAGGTTCCCGGGAGGAGCCATTGCGGCGACACCCTGCCGATTAGAGTGGTTCTCGGGTAGGCCAAATGCCATTGAGGCGTTGGATCGAGGTAGCCCAGACGAGTCGCTTCTGTTGCGGAGGAAAGCGCTTCTAATTAGCATTTCCGGATGATTCGGAGCTTCCGATGCAAGGAGACCGAACGGATTTGGAGGCGGGAGTTCTCTCGGCGCTTCCCCGCTGAGCTTCAGCGGCTGGCCCTGCGGAAACTCGCGATGATCGATTCGGCGGGCGCGCTTGAGGATGTAAGGATTCCGACCTCCAACCGATTGGAAAAGCTTTCGGGAGATAGGCAGGGGCAGTATAGCATTCGAATCAATCGACAGTGGCGGATCTGCTTCGAGTGGATTGACGGTGACGCGTACGCGGTGGAGATGGTTGATTACCATTAGGAAGACAGTCCAATGATCAGTGGAAAGATTCCCCCCATTCATCCGGGAGAGATCCTCCTGGAGGAGTTCTTGGTCCCCATGGGGATCAGCCAGCTTCGTTTGTCGAAAGGGATTTCGGTGTCACCGCGAAGAATCCATGAGATCATTCATGGCAAGCGCGGAGTGAGCGCAGACACCGCGATCCGCCTGGCGCGCTTTTTTGGAACCACTGAGCAGTTTTGGATGAACCTTCAATCTCTTTACGATCTGGAGGCGGAAAAGGACCGCCTGGGGGCACGGATCGATAAAGAAGTCGAGGTTTATGCGGCCTCGTCCTGATTCCGAGATTAGCCCCGCGCGCGGGCCCGCACGCTCTCGCGTGTCCGTCGCTCGATCTCCAGGATGGTCTCAAAATCCAGTGCCGACGGATTGGAGAAGGCTTCGAGCTCGGCCTCGATCAAACGGCTGATGTCGCCGAACCGAATCCGCTCGGCAAGGAACGCGGCGACCGCCTCCTCGTTGGCCACCGAGAGCACCGCGGGGTAGCCGCCGCCCAGTCGACAAGCCTCGCGGGCCATGGCGAGACACGGAAACCGTTCGAGGTCCGGCGCGGCGAAGGTAAGCGACCCGAGCGCGGGAAGGTCGAGGGGAGGATCCCGGCGCGGGAAGCGGTCGGGGAAGCTGAGGGCGAACTGGATGGGGATTTTCATGTCCGGAAGCCCCATCTGGGCCATCACCGCGCCATCCGCGAACTCCACCATCGAGTGAACAATCGACTGCGGATGGATCACGACATCGATTCGGTCCACCGGAAGGCCAAAGAGGTGGTGGGCCTCGATGACCTCCAGTCCTTTGTTCATCAGGGTGGCGGAATCGATGGTGATCTTCTTGCCCATGGACCATGTGGGATGATTAAGGGCATCCGCGGGACAAGCGCTTTCGATCCGCTCGCGGGGCCACTCGCGGAAGGGCCCCCCTGAGGCGGTGATGACAATCCGGCGGATGCGCCTGAGGTTCTCTCCTTGAAGGCACTGGAGAATCGCGCTGTGCTCCGAGTCGATGGGAAGGATCGGCCGATTCAGGCGGCGCGCCTCGCCCATGAGGATTTCCCCGCCCATCACCAGAACTTCTTTATTGGCGAGCGCGATCCGCTTCCCGGCGCGGAGGGCCGCCAAGGTGGGAATCAGGCCCGCCGCCCCCACGGTGGCCACGACCACGGTGTCGGCTTGTGGGTGTGTGGCGACCTCGCACAAGCCCTCGCTTCCGGCCCCCGCCATCCGGCAGCCATTGGGAAGCCCGGGCAGGGCCACGCCGCACTCCAGGGAGGCGATCCTCGGTTTGAATTCATGAATCTGCGCGGCGAGGAGATCCTTGTTGTGGCGCGCGGACAGGCCCACAACCTCGAAGTCTTGCGGGTGGTCGCGGACCACTTCCAAGGTTTGTGTCCCGATCGAGCCGGTCGAGCCTAGGATTGAGATCCGATGTTTCATCGCGTGAGATTATCGCACATGCGCCCCGATTAAAGCAGTTGTGGGAAACCGTGGCATGGTTACCTGGAGGCCAGAAAGTCCCGAACCCAGTTGGCCTGCTCCTGGTGACCATCGATCAGCACCGCGGCCAGGATCGAGTATCCCTGGATCAATCCCTCGTTCACATAGCGCTCAACGCGCTCCCATTGGAATTTGAGGAGCTCCATCGGCACCCCGGCGCGGAGGGTGTAATCCCGCAGATAACAGCCGAGGATGATGGGCTTTCCCGGAAAGAGGTTGCGGCAGCGCGCAAGGTCCTCATCGAGCTTGAGGATGTCGGCGGATTTCCACACCCAGAGGTTGATGATGTCCATGAACTCCACGAACCCCGCCCAAGCTTCCGGGTCGAGCTCATGGGTATAGACCACCGACCACAGCTTGAGGTTTGGGGCGTTCGACTTGAGGGCCTGATAGACCTCCCCATATTGTTCGATCCGAATCCCGCCGCGCTCCACCAAACCCTTCATGTCATCGTGGATGGCGCCGGTGAGGTTGGGGAATTTCGCGGCGAGCCGGCTCACATTCTCCGCCTCGCGTTTCACCGACTCCGGCGCGCAATCCACGAGATGCCGGGCTCCTCCGCTGGGCGAGTCCTCAAACTTCCATTTGGAGATGTCGCAGACCACCTCTTTCTTGTCGGAGAGTTTCCCGAGCGCGAGATCATTGTTGGGATGGAACATGAAGCAGACCCGCTCCAGACCGAAGTATTCCGCCCCTTCCCCGACCCCGAAGATGGAGGGGGGCACACCCGGATCAAGCCCCTGCCCTTCCCAGATCCAACCGACATCCCGCAGGCCCATGATGGAGTTCACCTCGGCAATGAGTTTGAGTTGGAGGATGCCCAAACCAGTCTGGCCACCCAACCGACGTGATGCTATGGTTTGCCCCTTCAATCGTACGGCGATTCTTGCGTATTTGGAGAGGAGTTCCCCCCACCGATGGCGAAAAAGGCCTTGATTACCGGCATTACGGGCCAGGATGGATCGTATCTGGCTGAATTCCTCCTGGCCAAAGGCTATGAGGTCTTCGGCATCATTCGCCGTCAGAGCACTTTCGGCACCGCGCGCATCCAGCATATCTTCGATGAACCGACGAAACCGGGCGCGAGGCTCCGGTTGATCTACGGCGACCTCACCGACGCCAGCGCCTTGAACAAGATTCTCCGGACCATCCGGCCGGATGAGATCTACAACCTCGGGGCGCAGAGCCATGTTCGGGTGAGCTTCGATGTTCCCGACTACACGGCGGATGTGGTGGCGCTCGGAACTCTACGGCTTCTGGAGGCGATTCGAGATTCGGGAATCTCGCCGCGCTTCTATCAGGCAAGCTCCAGCGAAATGTACGGCAAGGTTCAGGAGATTCCCCAGACCGAGCGAACTCCCTTCTATCCCCGCAGCCCCTATGCCTGCGCCAAAGTGTTTTCATACTGGATCACGGTCAACTACCGCGAGAGTTATGGTCTTCACGCCAGCAATGGGATTCTCTTCAACCATGAATCCCCGCGCCGCGGCGAGACCTTTGTCACCCGCAAGATCACGCGCGCGCTCGCGAACATCCTCCACAAGCGGCAGGACAAGCTCTATCTCGGCAACCTGGACGCCAAGCGGGATTGGGGTTACGCCGGGGACTATGTGGAGGCGATGTGGCTCATGCTTCAGCAGGATGAACCCGAAGACTATGTGATCGCGACCGGGAAGAATTATTCGGTCAAGGAGTTTCTGGAAGCCTCCTTTTCCTACAAGGGTTTGGATTGGCGGGACTATGTGGAAATTGACCCGCGATACTTCCGGCCCGCCGAGGTGGACGAGCTCCTCGGCGATCCGGGCAAGGCCAAGCGCCAATTGGAGTGGGAGCCAAGGGTCGGGTTCGAGGAATTGGTCCGCATGATGGTGGACCATGATGTCGAGGATATCCGCAAAATCGTGGAGGGAGATCGGAGCAAGATCTCCCAACAAGGTGAGATGCATTAAAATCAGTTCTTTATGGAAATGACAAAAACCTTCATCCCCAAACAGCAGATCGGTGTCGGCGGTTTCAAGATCGGCGAGGCCGAGCGGAGATACCTCGGAGAGGTGATCGACAGCAGCCGCTTGTCCTACGGCCCCATGACCGAGCGCTTCGAGGCCGAATTCGCGCGGCTGCATGATTGCAGGTACGCGGTGTTCTGCAACAGCGGGACCTCCGCGCTGCACATCGCGCTCGCGGCGCTCAAGGAGCGCGGGGGCTGGGCGGATGGAGACGAGGTGATTGTGCCCGCGGTCACTTTCGTAGCGAGCTCCAACATTGTGCTCCACAACGGCATGAAGCCGGTTTTCGTGGATGTCGAGCGGGACACCTACAATCTCGACCCGACCAAGATCGAGGCGGCGATCACGCCGAGGACGCGCGCGATTCTCCCGGTTCACCTCTTCGGGCAACCCGCCAGCATGGAGGGGATCTGGGAGGTCGCCCGGAAACACAATCTGGTGGTGTTCGAGGACTCCGCCGAAACCATGTTCGCGCGCTATAAGGAACAGAGCGTGGGAACCCTTGGAGACATTGGCTGCTTCTCGACCTATGTCGCCCACATCCTGGTGACCGGAGTGGGCGGATTCGCCACGACCAACGATCCCGAGCTCGCAATCCTGCTCAAGAGCGGCATGAATCACGGGCGGGACTCGATCTACCTCAACATCGATGACGACAAGGGCAAGACCGGCGAGCAGCTCTTCAAGGTGGTGGAGCGTCGCTTCAAGTTTGTTCGCTTGGGGCATTCGTTCCGGTGCACCGAGCTTGAGGCGGCCATCGGCCTGGGGCAGCTCGAACAGGCCGAAATGTTCCTTGCGCGCCGTCGGACCCTCGCAAAGCGCTACACCGGCGGGCTATCCAGCCTCGCCGAGCGCATCCAACTCCCCCGTCCGCGCGAGGACCGGACGCACAGTTACATGATGTATCCGATGGTCCTCCGGGAGGAATCCAAATGGGACCTGGTGCGCTATCTCGAGGAGCGGAACATCGAGACGCGCGAGATGATGCCGCTGGTGAGCCAGCCGGTCTACCGCGCGCTGTTCGGCGACATCGAGGATCAATATCCGGTCGCCAAGTGGATCAACGAGAGCGGATTCTATGTCGGCTGCCACCCCTATCTCGCGGATGAGGAAGTGGATTACATCATATCACAGATTCACGAGTATTTCAGGAAACGATGACCTTCCCCACTCAATCCGAAATGGTCCGGTGGATCGAGGAGGTGGTCTCCTTTGGCACCCGCCGACCGGGTTCGCCGGCGGACCTGCGGACCGAGGAGTACATTGCCCAGCTGTACGCCTCGTTTGGGCTCGAACGAGTGGAGAAGGAGCCGGTTCCGGTCAACTGCTGTCGCTCGGATCGAGCGGAGCTTGCCCTTCCCGATGGCTCGCGCGTTCCGGCCTGTTCGGTTCCTTACACGGCTTGGACACCAGCCGCGGGCATCGAGGCGCCCTGTGTGCTCCTCGGTTCAGGGACTCCCGAGGAGATTGCAGACGCCGAGGTTCGCGGCAAGATTGTGGTCGTGGAGGCGCGCTTCGCCGATTTTTCCGCGGCCTTCCTCAAGCAGCACGCCACTCATATCCATGACACGGATAACACCATCCCGGATGGAATCCTGCACAAGGCCAACTGGCTGATCACCAATTTCAGCGCCTATTACGCGGCCCACGCGCGGGGGGCGGTCGCTTTGGTCGGAATCCTTGTGGACGCGCCGATTGACGGGTGCGAGTACTGGGTTCCTTACGATGGCTTCCTCAAGGACTTGCCGGCGGTGTGGGTGGGACGCGAACAGGCGGACACGCTTCGGAGTCCGGCGCACTGTGGAGAAAGGCTCACCCTGTTCAGCGTGGGAGAAACCCGCCGAATTGAATCCCACAATGTGGTCGGCTGGGTTCCGGGCAGGGGTGATGAGATCGTGGTGGTGACCTGCCACCATGACGCCCCTTTCGCTTCGGCGGTGGAGGATGCCTCCGGGCTTGCGGTGCTGCTGGCCTTGGCGAAACACTTCGGGGCTTTTCCGAGAACCCTGGAGCGCAGCCTTGTTTTTGTGGCCTCCTCGGGACACTTTCATGGCGGGGATGGGAACCGTGTCTTTGTGGAGACTCATCGAGAGGATCTGCTCCCTCGGATCGTGGCCGCGCTGGGAGTCGAACATTTCGCCAACGAGGTCGAAAGCGGGCCGGACGGGAAGTACAGGCTGACTGGATTGCCGGAGGTGCGCGCGCTGTTCTGCGACAGCCAGGCCCTCTCAGCGCGTCTCGCGGAATTGCTGAAACCCGGAGTCCTCGAACGGGGCCTGATTCTGCCCCCGTATATCTTTGGTCCCGAGCCGCCCTGTGACAGCGCGCCGTTCTTCACCGCCGGAATCCCCTCGCTGTGCCATATCAGCGGGCCGCTGTACCTGTTTGATCCGGAGGACACCCTCGACAAGGTGCGGGTGGAGGACCTTGTCCCGGCGGTTGGGGTGTTTTCCGAGCTGATTCGAGGAATTGACGCGACGCCCGCCGCTGAATTGGAGCGGGGACTTGCTCGCAAGCGGACTGATCCGCCGGCCGCGCCCCCGCACTGGTTCCTGCCCCCCGAGGATTACCTCAAGAGAATGGGCGCTCACGGCTGACCGCGAGCGCCCATCGTAAATCGCTCCCACAATCGGATTTCAGTTCACTTGTCCTTCAAAGCTTCCAGGCCATTCTTGGCGGCGATTTGGATCTGTTCCCCGATCTTCTTGTTCTGAGCCAGGGAGGTGTAAATCCTCTCCGCGCGCTTGTACTCGCCGTAGGCCACCAGATTGTCGGCGAAGCGTAGGCGGATGTTCGCCTTCACTTCCGGGCTGACCTCCTTGCCCAAGGAATCCAGGTGGACTTTGAGCTGTTTGGGAGGGAGCGCGCCGGACTTCGACATCGCCCCCAGGGCCAACAGCTTCATGTCTCCCTTGGCCGCGCCCAGGAACTTCTCGATGGCCGGACCCGCGCTGGGGTCCTTGCGCTGTCCGAGGGCCGCCAAGATGCGCGGCTTGCAGGGGTCCGGGGAGGCGTTCAGGTACTTCTCAAACACCTCGGTGGCGGCGCGACCGGGAATCCGCTGGATGGCGCGGCAAGCCTCCTCGCTCACCGCCTGATCGGCCAGCAAGGGTTCGATGCTGGGGAGGTTCTTGGGGGTGGCGATGAAGCCGAGCAAGTCGAGGACCTCGTTCTTCACCTTGGGGGAGCGCTCCGGGGTGAGCAGCTTGCAGAGCTCATCGGCGACCTCCTGTCTCGGTGGGCGATCCTCGCCTTTCACCTCGGGACGAGCCGCGCTGTGGACGATGCGTTCCATCGCGCGCTTGAGGTCTTGAGCCTTGGAGCGGTCGGCGGACTCCATTTTCTCACCCAGCGGAACGATCACCGCGGGGCCGTACTTTTCGGCGGTGGTCCAGGCCGGATAGCGCAGCTCCGCAGAGGCGTTATCCAGAGTCGCAAGGAACGCCGCGACGTCCTCCTCGGCGCTCGCCGAGGGAAGGAACGCGCTGAGGAACAAGACCGCGGCCATGAGGCCGACGATCCAGGGGTTTGGTTTCACGGTTGATGTCATGGTCAGGCCTCCGATCGGATTATAGGTGATACTGGCCTCGTCCCGGCGACTTGATGTACCGGTTGGCCTCTTCGTCGTTCACAAACTGCTGCTTGGCCGGATCCCATTCCAGGGGTCGGTTGAGGATGTAGGCCAGGTTCCCGATGATGCACATCTGGGATACCCGCACGCCCGCGACGATGTCCATGAGGGGTTTCTCGCGCGAGCGGATGCAGTCATACCAATTCTGCTTGTGACCCGGGCTCTTGAAGACCTCGACGCCGCCCGCGGGAGGCGTGTAGTTGAGGGCCTTCTCCTCGGTCTTGCAGCCGCCATCCCCGCCCCGGACCACGAGTTTGTCGTTGGCGCCGTGGAAGATCATCCCAAAGTCCCATTCGCCCCCACGGTCGCCGGGTTGCGCCCAGACCACCTCCCACTCGGGGTCCTTGAACTTGTAGACAATCTCCAGCTCGGTGGGGACATCGAAAATGCCGCCCGACTTCGGGGGAGTGCCCTTGGCGGTGACTGTCACCGGGGTGTCGCGGTCCTGGTTCATGCACCAGAGCACCACGCTGAAGACATGCGCGCCGCGGTCGCGGATGTAGCCCGCGCCGTAATCCAGGAACCAGCGGAAGTTGAAGTGGCAGCGCTCCGGGTTGTAGGGAATCCAGCGCATGGGTCCGAGCCAGAAATCCCAATCCAGCTCGGCCGGTGGGTCGCAATCCGGCTCGAATCCCCCTTCCTTGTTGGGGACATGCCAGCAGGTGACCTTCTTGACCTCGCCGAGGGCCCCGTTGCGGACATAGGTGCAGGCGGCATGGGCATCCGGAGTCGAGCGCCCCTGGCTGCCGACCTGGACCACTCGTCCGTAGCGGTTGGTGGCGTCGATCATCGCCTTGCCTTCCTCGAGGGTGTGGCAGGCGGGTTTTTCGACATACACATCCTTTCCGGCCTGGCAGGCGTGAACCATGATGATGCCATGCCAATGGTCGGGGGTGGCGATCACGACCGCATCCACATCCTTGCGCTCCAGGACGCGGCGGTAATCGCCATAGGTGTCCACCACGGTCCCGCCGGTCTTTTCCTTGGCGCGTTCCACGGCCTGGGCGAGGTGGTTCTTGTCGACATCGCAGACCGCGATGGTGTCCTCCGAGATATGCCCTCGGCCCATGCCGCCGACACCGATGTTGGCGATGCGGATGCGGTCGTTGGCCCCGGGGCGTCCGGGTTTGGCGAGGACATGGCTGGGGATGATGGTCGGCAGGGCGAGGGCCGCGCCGACTTGCGCCGTTTTGGACATGAACGAACGGCGGGTCACGGGTTTCTGAAATCGAATGGAATCCATGGCTGCCTCCTTGAGGATGCGCGGATGCCTTGCGCGCTTGGGAATTTCGCCCTTTCGAGGGGTTTCGTCAAGCGTGAGGAGGCCAGACCCCGGGTCGCGCGTCACCACCTCTCGCCGAGCCGCGACCGCAAGCGAGCGGTCCGCCACACGCTTGGCTAGGGTTGCAGCCCGAGCCATTGGCCCATTTGAACCACGCAACCCTCGGAAGGGCTGGAAGGGTCGGAATTGGATGTAAGGTTTCCGGGGGGTGATTTCGTAAGAAGGGTGAGAGAGACGGGAGGAACGAAAAGATCGAGCGGAAGACGAGAAACCGGCCTGGAGCCAACCCGAATAGTTCAAAAAAGACCACGATTGCCGCCTTGTAGCTGTTCTGCTACCTTGGAATCACTCAGCTCGGCGGTGGTTTGACCCCCAAGGGAGAGAGTTGAATGAGGCGCTTGATTTGCCTGATCTTGCCTGGAGTCCTTGTGTTCGGGTCGGCTTGCGCCTGGCCCGCCACCCCCGGTCTGCCGTTCACGGAGGATTTCTCGGCCACGAGTCTGCGTGACGCCACCCGCACCACCGCGAACTGGGACACGGCCGCGGGGGAGCTGCTCGCGCCGCCGGCGAAGCGGCTGTACGGGGCGGCCTTTGGCTCGGTAACGCCGTTCTCTTTCAGCAGTGCCATGTCCACAACCGATTTGGCGACTGGAGACATGGATGGGGACGGTGATCTCGACTTGGTGGCCGTCAATAAGAACCAAGTCAACCAACTCTTCCTCAATAGCGGCACATCCAGTCCCTTCAGCGGAGTGACAGCCAAGGACATCACAACCGACGCGCTAGACACCGTTGGCGGAGATATTGGCGATGTGGACAATGATGGAGACCTGGATTTCGTTGTCGGTGTCCTCAACGCTGGTAACCGCCTTTACTTGAATAACGGAACCTCCGACCCCTTTGCGGGAGCTGTGGGGATAGTGATTGATTCGGACAACCTGAAAACCTACGACGTCGCATTGGCCGATTTTGACAATGATGGGGATCTCGATCTGCTGGCGACGACTCTGAGCGACGCAGCGAGCATGCTCTACCTCAACGACGGGGTTGGAAATCCTTGGGACACCGCCACTCCGAAGGCCATTGGAACCGCGACGCAGAATGTCTTCACGCAAGAAGTGGTGGACCTGGACGGGGACGGTTATCTGGATATCGTCTTCCCCGCGGAGAACAGCAATAGCCGGGCATTTTTCAACAACGGAACTAGCGATCCCTTTAACGGAGTCAGCGCCTTTGAATTCACGAAGCCGACCAACCGTGCACAAGGTGTCGCAGTCGGCGATTTGGATGGCGACGGCGATGTCGATGTCGTCTTCAATGAGGATGGCGTCTCCGCAGGCGAAGTCAACTACTTGTTTCTCAATAATGGGACTGCGACTCCATTCAATGGCGTCACCGCGAAACAGATCACGTCCGACGCGAACCGGGGGTTCCCAGCCCGAATCGCGGACCTGAATAACGACGGCGCCTTGGATGTAATTATCGGAAACGCAGGGGCTGGCTCGGGGGAGATCAATCGCATCTACTTCAATAACGGGACCGCCGATCCCTATAGTGGCGTGTCGGGTATCAACCTGGGGACCGAAACGGATGTAACCCGCGCGCTTGTGGCGGGGGATTTTGACGGCGACGGGGACATCGACATCGTCGCGGGGAATAACGGCCAGGCCAACCGCCTCTATCTCAACCCCGCCAATGAGAACCCGTGGAATGGGGTGGGCGGGAGCGATGTGGGATCAGACACCTACTCCACCGTCCGGATTGCAGTTGCGGATATTAACGGAGATGGGAAGCTCGATGTCGTTGCTGGAAATGACAATATGGCCTCCAGTCACCGGAATCGCCTGTACTTGAACAATGGGACGGCCACTCCGTTCAACGGCGTCGTGGGAACCAATGTCGGCTCCGAATCACGGAGAGTAGCCGGAATTGGAATTGCCGACTTTAATGGAGATGGTCGCCTCGATATAGCGTTCGCAAATGGCGTGGCCGAGTCTCAAGTGAACCGCCTCTTCTTGAATGACGGGGCCGGGGACCCTTTCGACATGGCCACTGGTGTCGATATCACTTCCGACACTCACCATTCGAGGGCCATAAAAGTTGGTGATATTGACAATGATGGCGATATTGATGTCGTTATCGCAAACACGTCCGACAATAACCGTCTCTACAGGAACAGCGGCAATGGCCTCGCCTGGACAGGAACCAATATCGCCACGGACCCGGGTACCACTTTGGATATTCTTATTGGCGATTTTAATGGCGATGGTTGGCCTGATGTCATTGCGGGAAATAGCGACGGCCCTGAAACGTTGTACCTTAACGACAAGACAGGTGACCCATTTGATACACTAGGAGGTGTCAACCTCCCCCTTCCCGGCGGGGGTGGGACCCATTCTTATCTGGCTGCCGGGGATGTGGACCGCGATGGTCACCTCGATGTAATCGCGGCCGACCCCAACGCGGGGCTAGAAGGATCAATTCTCTACTTAAACAACGGGACCTCTTCCCCCTTCACAGGGGTGACCCCCATTTCCATTCCCGACACATCCACAGGGCGTCCACTCATGCAACTCTGTGACGTGGATGGGGACGGCGATTTGGATTTGCTTTCCTATGACTACGGCGAATCAGTCTGGGTTCACTTGAATAACGGGACGAGCAATCCATGGGAGGGTGTGAGTTCGATTAACATTGCCGGTTCCAATGTATCTCAGGGTAACAGTATCGTGTGCGCAGATGTCGACAACGATGGAGACCTCGACCTGGTCCAAGGTGTTGAAGGGGGAACCACCAAACTCTATCTCTCCACCGCCGCGGACAACGGCGGGCTGCACCCGTGGAACGCAAATGGCTTCTATGGAACTCAACTCCCAGGCTTGGCGGCCACCCACGGTCTTGCGTTTGGCGATGTTGACGGTGACGGCGACATAGACTTGGTTGAAGGGGACCGAAGTGGAGGTCCGCCTCTGTATACATTGAACAATGGGACTTCCGATCCTTATCAGGGCCAAACCCCTACTGCGATCGGATCGGATATGTATCGCACGACCGATGTCAGGCTCGCCGACATCGACAACGACGGAGACCTGGACCTACTCACTGCCAATGGAGGCGAAGCCGTCTTGTCTGGAATTGTGGCCCAGCCCAACCGGCTTTACCTTAATAACGGAACCAGTACGCCATGGTCTCCCCTCACCGCGCTCACTATAGGTACCATTGACTATGCGACGCGCAAGATCGCGGTCGGCGACGTTGATGGCGACGGGGACCTCGACGTGGTTACGGCGGAACAGAGTTTGTCCCCGAATCACCTGTACCTGAACGACGGTTCCTCCGCGCCATTTGTTGGTTTGGCCGCTGCCGACATCGGCGCGGCGACTGACAAATCAAACGATATTGCGCTCGCCGATTTCAACGAGGACGGCATCCTCGACGTGGCGGCAGTTCACGGGGTTGGGGGAACCGCCAAACCTTCCTATGTCTATCTTGGGAGCGCCTCGACGACGAACCCGTACTCCAGCTCGACGCCGATCCAGCTACCCAATGCCGACAGCTGGTCCGTGGAAGTGGGGGACGTCGACCGAGATGGCGATATCGATATCGTGGAGGGAATCCTGTCAACATTTGGACAGGTCAATCGAGTTCATATCAATGGCGGGACTGGAACCGTTTGGACTCAAGTCGATGTCGGTGTCGATGCGGTCAGGACCGACGGCTCCGCGGTCGGGGACCTTGACGGGGACGGGGACCTGGACCTATCCGCAATCCAAGAGCATTCACCAAACGATCTTCGCTTATACCTGAATGACGGCACCACGGATCCCTGGAATGGTGTGGCGGGAATCCTTGTGGATCCATCATTCGGAAGTAATTCGACCAACAAAGGAGGAACCGTGGAGTTCGCGGATGTTGATGGAGATGGTGACCTCGATATCATAGCGGGCTTATACGAGAATGGCGGTGGGGCAGGAGACAATGGGCTTGCAAACCGCCTCTACCGGCGTTGTCCTCTTTGCAGGCCGTCCTCTTCCTTTGCCACCTCCCTCACCATCGACACCGAACCCGGCAACATCCCCGACGCGCTCCTAACAGTCACCGACACCACACCGGACCACACCTCGATCCGCTACTACCTCTCCAACAACGGCGGCGCGCAGTGGTTCCAGGTGACACCGGGAGTGTCGTTTGTTTTCCCAACCACCGGCAGTGATTTGCGCTGGCGGGCGGAGCTCGCTTCCCTCTCTCCGGTCGTGTCGGCCTCCATCCAGAGCGTGATGATCACCGGTTCCGTCGCCCCGACCGAGACCCCGACCGCCACGGCGACACAGACCGACACGCCGACGGTTACGGCAACCAGCACGAGCACTCCAACCGACACGTCCACTCCCTCGCCATCGAAGACTCCCGTCCCGCCAACCGCGACGCCCACTTGGACCGGCACGGAAACCGCCACGCCAACCAACACGGTGACTCCGCTCTATGGGACGCCGGTTCAGATCAAGGCGCCATCCGAGGCCACCAACGCGAACTTCGGCTATTCGGTGGCCGGGATCGGGGATGTCAACGGGGATGGCAAGGGGGACCTGATTGTCGGGGCGCCCGCGGCGGATGCTGATAGCCCAGCCCTTGCGGGGAAGGTCTATCTGGTGGATGGAGGGACCGCCGCGGTCCTGGGTGAATTCGCGGTCGCCTCCCCGGAAGTGGGCGGCCAGTTCGGATACTCGGTCGGGAGCGTTCCGGACACAAGTGGAAACGGAACTTGGGACGTTGTGATCGGCGCCCGGCTGGGGGATGGCGGCTCCGCTCCAAGCGATCGGGGACGAGTGTTCCTTTTTGAAGGGTCCACTCGGAGCTTGATCCGGGAGCTCACCTCACTCGGCGCGGATGGGATGGGCTACTTCGGCGCGGCGGTCGCCGGGATGGGCAGCGTCAACGGGGACAGCTTCGGCGATATCCTTGTGGGAGCCTATCAAGAGGACATTACACAGAATAACAGTGGGAGAGCCTATGTTTTCAGCGGGACCGCGAATCAGGTGATCCATGACCGTCAACCTCAGGCGCCCGCCGCGGACGGGAATTTCGGGTGGGCGGTGGCATCGGTTCCCGACACAAACAACGATGGCGCGCCCGATTTTGTGGTCGGGGCGATAAGAGACAATGGGAGTGTAACCGAGGAAGGGCAGGCCTACTTGTTCAGCGGTGCCACAGGAGCCCTCCTCCAAACCTTGGACAACCCGGATGGCGAGGTGGGGGGCCGTTTCGGATACGCCGTGGCGGGGGTCGAGGATGTCAATGGGGACGGCTGGGGGGATGTGGTGGTCGGGGCGCGTGACGAAGACCCCGGGACCAGTCCGGCCGCGGCGGGGCGTGTTCATGTCTTCAGCGGCGCGACCGGAACGCACATAAGGGCAATCGCCTCTCCCAATGAGGAGATGAACGGTTTCTTCGGTTCCGCCTTGGCGGGGATCCCCGATCTGGATGGGGATGGGTTCGGTGATATCCTTGCGGGCGCGTACCAGGAGGACCCGGGAGGAAGCCCGACCGAAGCGGGGCGGGTTTATGTCTTGAGCGGCGCGTCCGGCGCGGTGCTCCAAACCCTGGCGTCGCCTGAGGAAGGAGCCAATGGCTTCTTTGGATTCTCCGTGGCGGCGGTCCCGGACGCAAACAACGATGGGTACGCCGAAATCGCGGTGGGCGCGCGGTCGGAATACGCCGGTGGTGGCCCGGCGGGTTCCGGGCGTGTTTACCTCTTCTACTCTGTCCTTCCGCCCCTACCGACCGCAACCGCTTCTCAAACCCCAACGGGGACGCAGACATCCACCTCTACCCAAACCCCGACTTCATCGGGCACCCACACCCGCACCGCGACCGGAACAAACACCCGCACGGCCACGCCGACAGAGACGAATCTCCCGACTTCGTCTCCAACCGCCACCTCCACTCACACTTCCTTGCCAACCTCCACCGGCACGGCCACAAATACAGCAACCCCAACAAGCACGGGGACGAACACCGAGACACCCTTGCCCACCGAAACACAAACGCCTCAGCCCACGGCCACCGCCACGAACACCGAGACCTCGCTTCCGACACACACCTCCACGCCAACCGCGAGTGTCACCCACACGCCTCTTCCTCCCACATCGACATCGACCAGAACCGCAACCGGCACAAACACGGTAACCCGCACGGCGACTCCGACCCGGACCGCCACCGGAACGAACACCCCCTCGGCCACGATCACAGAAACTCCCACCGCAACCCAGTTCGGCGCTCCCAGCTCGACCCCCACTCAAACCCCGACCGTGTCCGGGACCGCCACAGTGACTCCCACGGACACGATTTCGGAGACCCCCTCTCCGAGCGCTTCTGTAACTCAAACAGAAACCGCAAGCCCGACCACCACCGGAACGTTGACACCGAGCCCAACCGCGACCGCCACGCCGACACCTTCCGCAACTCTCGATGGACCCACGCCGACGGCAACCGCCTCGCCCACGGCCACCGAGGTTCCACGCCTTGTGGATGTCATCCCGGACGACACCATCACCCTGGGGCCGGGGCTGGCCCGGTTCGCGTTTTCGTTCTCGGTGCCCATGAATCGGGAGGAAGCCCCCACGGTCACCTATGGGCGGGTGTTCCCCTTCGCCCTGGGAAGCCTGTTTCCGGACCCGGGCTGGACCAATGATTTCACTTGGGTTGGGGTCACCGAACTTCCCGATTTCCTCACCGATGGCTTGTATACATTGCGTGTGCGCAACGCGGAGACCTTGGATGGCGCGACTGTTCCTGAGGATTCCAGCCATCAATTCCGCTTCCTCAAGCAGAACCCGAACGACCTCACCGAGGGACGTGTGACCGATGAGGCGGTCAACGCGCTCGGGATGGAGTGGGATCGCTCCGGGAACACGGATGTATCCGGGCACATCATCGGCAGCGCGCCGCAAGCGAACGGACCTTACGATGTCGTGGCGGGAGTCGGATCCTCGCAGGATGCCTTTATCCATCTCGGCCTGAACAGCGACACCGCTTACTTCTATCGCATATATGAGGTCTCCCTGAACAAGGGGAACGCCTCGACGGTTCGACAGCTCACCAACACCTTTGATGGCCGCACCCTGGCGCTCTTGGCCAACGGTCGCGCCGAGGGGATCTCCTACAACAAGATGCGGATTTCGTGGGAGAGCGATGACAATCCGAGCACGGTCGGATTCCGGGTCCGTCGCGCCACGCACCGGAACGCACTCGGTGACTGCGGCGAGAATCCGGGGAGCATCATCGCGGAAGCCACTTCCGAGGTGACAGCGGCGACCGATGAGGGGCTTCATTCCAACACCGTGTACTTCTATGACATCTGTTTGTTGGACCAGGAAGGGAACACCTCGCGCTTGGAAAACCCATTTGTCGGCAGGACCCTCGGCATGGATCCCAATGGAGACGGCACGGTGGACGCTCAGGACTTGCTGTGGTTCCTTGACGCGGCGACCAAGGGTCAGGAAACGCAGGATATCCTGATCGAATTCTCGCTTCAGTGGGACACGTCGGTGGAATGACGGCGGCCCCACGGAAACGCCGGAATCCACGGAAGGATCGGAATGGATTGTAACCTTCCCGGGCGGTGATTCGGTAATAGGGGGAGAGAGGGGTCCGACCACGGGAGGCCAAGAGGCAAACCGAGAATCGAACGACACGCCGGGCAAAGGGTGTGCAAAACCGCGCTTGTCGTGCCGTCATCACTCTGTTACCTTTATCTAACCTTGCTCCGCTTTGATCCGGCTCCGATGGCAAGGGGCGCGCGGGCTCGCGTTGGCGCCCGCCCCGACGCCGCGCAATTTGTGTGAACCAGGAGGGAAACCCATGAGTACCAAGTCCGTGATCCTTTTGGGGATGCTGATCCTCCTGCAGGTCCCGGCTGCGGCCACGGAGTATTACGTGGATATCCAGAACGGGAGCAACCAGACCGGGGATGGAAACATCGGCAATCCCTGGCGCAACATCACCTACGCGCTGGCGCAGATTTCCGGCACGGGGCACACGATCCATGTTGCCCCGGGGGTGTATGACAAGTCGCAGGACGCCGGGGGGTTATCGGAATCTTTCCCGATCCAGATGGAAACGGGTGTTTCGATTGTGGGCGACCAGGGAGCCGCGGTCACTGTCCTGGACGCGCTGAACCAGAGTCCCAGGACGCGGGTCATTCAGGCGGTGAGCATCGCGGCGGGAACTGTCTTGCAGGGACTGACAATCAAGAATGGGCAGGCATCGGATAGCGGCGGTGGGATCTATATGAGTTCCTCGTCGATGACGGTTCAGGATTGTATTATTGAATCGAACGCGGCTTCCTCTTCTTTTTCTTCCACGTATGGGGGAGGGATATACATTAGCGGCGGGTTCAGCAACACACCACTGATTGATGGTTGTATCATCCGAAACAATTCCACAGTCACTTCTTCTTCAAATGGTATTGCATTTGGCGGGGGAGTGTTTGTCTCAGGTGCGGTGCCAACTATTACAGACAATTCAATCATCGGAAACTCAGCAAGTCAGGCTGTATATTCTAATCCGACGTACGGTGGTGGAATTCATCTTTCTAGTTGCCCAGGGTCCTCCATCACGAGGAACATCATTGTAAGCAACAGCCTTTCCTCAACGGATTATGCTTATGGGGGAGGGTTATACTTGATTTCATCCAGTGGTTCTATCTCACGAAACCTCATCAAAGCGAACACGTTAGGTTCGCAGGGGACTCGAGCCGGAGGAGGTATCTATATTTCCGGGAGTTACTCGGGGGCTCCAAGCATCATAAGAAATGAAATCCTCGGCAATGACCTGCAGGGCCTCTATATTGGGTCGTCGCAAGTCATGAACAATACAGTGGCCCGTAATGGTACCAACGGAGTTTACGTTATTGGATCAGCAAGTATCATCAACAACTCAATTGTAAACAACGGATCGCATGGCCTCTATGGCTCTAGTTCAGGGAATACAACCGTTCGGAACAATGTGATTGCGAGTAACTCTGGCTACGCCATGTACGAGGCAGCAATTGGTTTCGATTTCACAGCCGACTACAATCTCCTTTACAGTAACCCCTCCGGACTGTGCTTCGACGAGGGAACCACACCCATCGGAACACTCGCTCAACTCAACATCACCTCCGGTTACACCAACAATCTCGAGGGGAATCCGATCTTCGCGGACGAGGCCTCCGACAACTACCGCCTCACCTCCACCTCCCCCGCCAAGGACGCCGGGTCCTCCACCAGCGCGCCGACCGATGACGCCGACGGCGAACCGCGCCCCAATGGGGCCGGATATGACATCGGTGCGGATGAGTATTACGCCCCCCACGCCGCCGATACAAACACCAATTATGTGATCGAAAACTTCGAGATGCTCCGCTGGGTGGATGATTGGGCCAACAGCCTCATCACCCAAGGCCAACTGGATGAACTCAAGGCGATCTGGTCTTGCCTCAACGGATACAAATCCGATGGCTTTGGTGGATTCACCTGCCGCTGAGGTCGCGGAGCCGACAGGAGCGCAAGGTGAGAAACGACCGCGTTTCCCGTGGGACAGGCATCCTGCTTGTCGGGGGGTGGGAAAAGGACAGGCAAGATGGCTGTCCCCCCAGCTTGGGCGCGCTCCTGCTCCTCCTGTTCACTCTCCCCGCGTTCGCCGATATCACCGGAAGCCGGAGTCTCCCCGGAAGCTATGTGGGGGCCACGACGGCCCATGTGGAAATCGCGCTCACGATAACCGGCGCCACCCCGGTGTATGGAGCCGTGGTTGAAGAGACGATTCCATCGGGATGGAACCTCGCATCGTCCTCGCCAACACAGGATAAGTTCTCATCCTCAACAAACAAGATCGCCTGGCTGATTACAGATGCAAGTGGACTGGACTCGCAAACACTCGAATATGATGTACTTGTTCCGTTGGGACAGACCGGAAGCAGCGTGTTCTCTGGCCAAATCCATTACTTACTGGAGGATGTGGAAACTTCAGTCACCATGGGTGGTAACACAAGTCTGCCTCAGTCCACGCCAACGACGACGCCGACACAGACCATTACCGGGACACCGACACAAACCGGGACCCCCACAAACACGGCGACGGTGACCCCCACACTCAATCCACTTGCGCTTTCCGGCAGCCGCGACTTGCCCTTGGATTATTCTCCCGGGCTTCCGGTGGAGGTGAGTGTGTTCTTGGACACCGACGCATCGGTTCCCCTTAAGGGTGTGATCCTTGAGGAGACCTTGCCCGCCGGCTGGAGTGTCACGGCCTCCACGCCCGCTGTGGACGCCTTCGATTCCGATAGCGGCAAGGCGCGGTGGCTGCTGGTCGATATGACCACGGTGGCTGACCAAACGGTCGATTACCGCCTGCTTCCTCCGATTACTGACACCGGGAACAAGACCTTTAGTGGATCACAAAGCATCCGCCTGTCGAATACAGGATATATCATCACGATGGGAGGAGAGACAAACCTTCCGAAAGCCCTGCCAACTTCGACGCCGACCGTAACACCGACTTTCACGCGCACGTTGACACACACGCAGACCGCTACACCCACCAGGACCCCCACACTGGACCCCAATGCACTTATCGGAACGCGGAATCTCCCCGCGAATTACCTGCCCGGCGAACCGTTGGAGGTTCAGGTAACCCTCAACTTGAACGAAGCGTCACCCGCCAAGGGCCTGATCCTCCAGGAGACGGTCCCCTCCGGTTGGCTGGTTCTCGATTCCACGCCCGGAGTGGATGCGTTCAATTCATCGAGCAGCCAAGCCCGATGGCTTCTGATGGACATATCGGGGCTCCCCGACAGCGTGGTCGAATACCGTGTCCTGTCCCCGATCACCGCGTCCGGCCAGCAGGCATTCAGCGGAACACTGCATGTCCGCGCGGCGAACAGCGACTACTCCCTGGCGGTGGGAGGGGAGAGCCTTCTCCCCCAGGGACCGCCATCCTTGACCCCCACGCGAACCATCACAAACACCCCCACGATCTCCCCCACCCGAACGCGGACCCCCACTCGATCCCCAACGATTGCCCCGGCTCGAGTTGTCGGGATTCGGGAGTTGCCGCTCCAATACGCCCCGGGGCAGACTGTCAGCGGCCGGATCCGATTGGAGATCGGCCCCGAATCCCCGCCCAAGGGGTTGATTGTATCGGATCAGCTTCCCTCGGGCTGGCTGCTGCTCTCCTCCAATCCCACGGCCAATGCCTTCAATTCGACCTCCGGCGAGGCTCGCTGGTTGCTCGCCAGCATCGCGGGGCTTGGGGATGGGTTCGTCGACTTCGAGGCGCTGGTGCCCATCACGGAGAGTGGAGCGAAATCGTTTCAGGGAACCTTGAGCGCGCGACTCGAATCGTCGGAGTATGTCATCCCCGTGATCGGCCACAATCAGGTCGGGCAGACCCCCCGCGCCACGGACACCCCCTCACGGACTTCGACCTCCACTCGGACCCCCACGGATAGCGCCACGTTTACGCCCACGACAACCTCGATCCCAACTCATTCTTTCACTCCGACCGGGACAAGCTCCTTTACCCCCATTCCAATTGACACCGATACACCGAGCGCGACCCCGACAGGGACCGCCACGCTCACGAAGACACCGACGCCAACCCATTCGGGCACGCAGACACCAACCGCAACCAGTTCACCTACAATCACGGAAACCGCCACCGGCACGGACACCCAGACGCCGACACAAACGGTCACGCATACCGTGACGGAATCACACACACCGTCCTCAACGATTACCGAAACGCCGACGAACACCCAAATCGGAGCGCCGACCTCCACGCCAACCCCAACCACGACCGACACGTTGCCACCCACCGCAAGCGCCTCCCCCACGGCTTCCGGAACGGACACGCCTCCCCTGAACACAGCCACGGTGACACGCACAGGGACCGCCACGCCCTCTCGATCCTTCACTCTCACAAGGACCCCCACCGGGTCGATGACTCCCTCTCCGACCATCACCCAGACCCCCACCGCGACCCAGTTCGGCGCGCCCAGCTCAACCCCCACCGAGACCGCGACCATTTCCGGAACGGCGACAATCACCGTAACCCCAACGGATTCACGGACCCCGACTCCAAGCGCAACACGGACCCTGACCCCAAGCCCATCCACAAGCGCCACGGCCACACCCTCCGCCACGGTGGTCGGTATCCCGCTCCTTGTGGATGTTATCCCGGATGAGAGCATCACCATCGGGGTCGGAGACGCCATCTTCTCGTTCACCTTTTCTCACCCGATGGACCGTGACCGGGATCCATCCGTGACATTCGGCACTCCGCCGCTGTATAACATCGGCCTGCGGTTCACTCCCGCGCCGGGATGGGTGGACGATTTTACCTGGTACGGCGGCGTGCAACTTCAGAGCTTTGTCAGCGACGGCTTGTACACGCTGCGGGTCACTGACGCGCGGACCGCCACGGGGGCGTCCATCCTTCCGGACACCAACCACAACTTCCGTTTCCTCAAGCAGAACCCCAACGACCTCACCGAGGGACGAGTGACCGACGAGGCGGTCAACGCGCTCGGGATGGAGTGGGATCGATCGGGGAACGCGGATGTATCCGGGCACATCATCGGGAGCGCCCCGCAAGCAAACGGACCTTATGATGTCGTCGCGGGGGTTGGCCCCTCGGCGGATGCTTTTGTCCACCTCGGACTGACCAGCGACACGGCTTACTTCTATCGCATCTATGAGGTCTCCCTGAACAAGGGGAACGGAAACGGTGTCCGGCAGCTCACCAACACCTTTGATGGCCGCACGCTGGCGCGACTGGCCAACGGGCGAGCGGAGGCGATTTCGCAGACCCGGATGCGGATCACCTGGGAGAGCGATGACGACCCGAGCACGCTCGGCTTCCTGGTCCGTCGCGCCACGCACCGAGACGCGCTCGGAGACTGCGGCGAAAACCCGGGAACCATCATCGGAGAGGTCCCCGCCTCCACGAACGAGGCCATCGACATGGGACTCCACGCCGACAGCGTTTACTATTACGACCTCTGCCTGCTGGATGACCAAGGGAACAGCATGCGGTTGGAAAACACCTTCGCCGGGCGGACGATGAGCCTCGATCCGAATGGGGATGGGATGGTGAACGTGAGAGACCTGCTTTGGATTCTGAATTCAGCCAGGGATGATGAGAATTCTCTGGAGGTGCTCATCGAGTTCTCGCTGGGGTGGGACGGTCAAATTCAATAGGACATGTCATTGACGGCGCCATGCCAGGGGTGGTTGCGCGTCATGCACGGTCTCCAGTGGTTTCACGGGAAGGAGAATCCGACATGATCAGGCTTGCCCGTCGCCACGCGCGTGAGGGATTCACCCTGCTCGAACTGCTCATCGTTGTCGCCATCATCCTGATCCTGATCGCCATCGCGCTACCAAACTTCATCGAGGCGCGGATTCGCGCGAAAGTGGCTCGGGCTGAGGCGGACATGCGCACTTTGGCCGTGGCGGTGGAATCCTATTACCAAGACCGAAGAATCTACCCGTACCCGAGTGTCGCCTCCCTGGACGCCACGCACTTGACGGATGGACTCAGGCTGCTTACCACGCCGATCTCGTACCTTACCGATCTCCCGACCGACCCCTTTTCACTGCCGGTTGAGGGATCGGTTGCGCTCCACTTCAGAGGCCCGAATTACAAACTTGTATCGACCACCCCGCTTCCAATAGGATTGCCCCGAACGAACAATGTCGATGCTTATTTCCTCTACAGCTACGGTCCCAATCTTGATGATGAATCCACATACGGTGGTCAGTTCTGGCCGTTCAGTCAGTTGGACAACCCCTGTGCGTATTTGAACTCGACCAATCTGAAATCTTACTCCCCCACAAACGGGACCAAATCGGCCGGGGATATTCTCAGGTTCGGCGGGGAGTATCGAGCCGGGAATTGGTGCCTGGATGGCATCATCATCCGTGGGCGAAAACCAGGTGGGTGAATCGCATCTCCAGCCGAACCCTACTCGGAGTCACTCATCCATTATCTTCTGCCGGTCCGAGGACGGGGTTCTTGGCAAGGTAGACTCCCTTCCCCACCGAATCTAAGGTTGCCGGAGTGAGAGTTTCACTTTGGAGAAGAATTCTGACTGGCGCCCTGCTTCGCCAATGATTATAATTGTCTCTGGCTTCGAGGAGGCGACAAGCCGGATGACAGAACCTCGTCCTCAACCAGCCACGGGGGATTTCTCGGCGGGGCCCGGGACGCCGCTCAGCCGAAAGATCGCCCGGATTCGACCGTCCGCGCGATCCGGGGGAATGGTCGTGGGTGGGCTGCCAACCCTTCTCTTGTTGATCTTTGCGCTCTCCCTTGTCGGATTGACCTTGTTGATGTGGGTTGCCCCGCCGATCGGAGGGTGGGAAACCGTGGTCGGAGCGGGAGTGCTCATGGCCCTTTCCTGGCCCGTCGCTCGCTTTTGGAAAACTCAATCCGCGCGGAGCGCCAGCGTGAACGGCTTGGGTCTTGTCGGAGACTGGTCTCTCGCGGTCGACAGCATGCCGGACCTGATCATGGTCTTGGACTCGAACCATGAGGTTCGACAGGTGAATCGCGCGCTTGCCCAGCGACTGAATTTGGAACCGGAGGCGGTCATCGGCCATAAGTGCTTCGAGCTGGTGCATGACACTTCGTGTCCCGTGGACATCTGCCCTCACCGCAAGGTCATGGAGGATGGCGTCGAGCACGCCGCTGAAGTCTATGAGCCTCGATTGAACAGCCATTTCTTGGTGACCTGCACGCCGCTCCATGACCCATCAGGTCAACTTCTGGGGTCGTTGCACGTCATGCGGGATATATCGAGGCTGAAGCAGTCCGAGGAGGAACTGCACGGAGCGATCATCGAGATCAATAAGGTCAACGACGGGCTCCGAGCGGTCAACGAGCTGCATCAGGCCCTCTTTCGATGCCGGTCCGTGGAGGATGTGGCCAAGGTCATGACCGACACACTGGTTCGGAGCTTTGAAGCTCACTTCGCCCGTCTCTGGATTCGCCGTCCCGCCGATCTCTGCTGCGAATGCGCGCTCGCCGCGCACTGTCCCAGCAAGAGGGAATGCCTTCACTTGCTTTCCAGCTCGGGGCGTTACACGCATATCGATGGTGATCATCGCAGGGTCCCCTTGGGAGCCTTCAAGATCGGGCTTATCGCGGAAGGACGTGGAAAGACGATCTCGAATGATGTCGTGAACGATGAGCGCGTCCACAACCGGGAGTGGGCGGCATCCCTTGGGCTGAGATCGTTCGCGGGGATTCCCCTTGAGAGCGAGGGAAAGGTGGTCGGAGTCCTTGCGATGTTCTCGCGCGAGTTCCTGTCGCCCAGCCTGCTCGCCACGCTGGAGCTCCTCGCGAAGCTCGCCACCGCGGCGATCGGGAATGTCCGTCAGATCGAGGAACTGAAAGTCGCCGAAAGGAGCGCAACGGCCGCCGCTCAGGCCAAGAGCCAATTCCTCGCGACCATGAGCCATGAAATCCGCACGCCGTTGAACGGCGTTCTGGGGATGAACGGCCTCCTCCTGGACACGGATCTCACCCCTGAGCAGCGCAATTTCACCGAGATCGCGATGAACAGCGCGAATTCCCTTTTGACCATCATCAACGACATCCTGGACTTCTCAAAGATCGAGGCGGGAAGACTGGACTTGGAGACCTTGGATTTCAATCTCCGAGACTTGCTTGAGGAGATGGGTGACTCGCTGGCTCCGAAGGCCCAGGAAAAGGGATTGGAGTTCATCTGCATGGTGGACCCTGAAGTCCCCTCCGCCGTCCGCGGCGATCCTGGAAGGCTTCGTCAGATCCTGACAAACCTCATCGGAAACGCCATCAAGTTCACCGAAAGGGGGGAGATTTCCCTTCGGGTCCAATCCGAGGCGAGCTTCGAGAAAGAGGTCACAATCCGCTTCTCAGTCGCCGACACGGGCATTGGGATCCCGAGTGAGAAGGTGGAACTCCTGTTTGAACCGTTCACCCAAGCGGATTCATCCACGACGCGGAGATACGGAGGGACGGGGCTTGGGCTTTCCATCACCAAGCAGCTTGTGGAACTGATGCGCGGAACCCTGAGCGTGCACAGCGAGGTGGGGAGCGGCTCCACCTTTGCATTCACGGTCGTGTTTGAGCGCGGTTCGCGGTCAAGCAGCAGTTCGGAATTGCATTTCCGGGACATTCGGGGAATGCGCGTGCTCGCGGTCGATGACAATGAGACCAACCGGTTTCTGCTTCGACGTCAGCTCCAATCCTGGGGTTGCGACTCCGAGGAGGCGGCCAATGGGGAGATTGCCCTTGCCAAGCTGCGCGAGGCCGTTGAGCGGGGAGCTCCCTTCGAGGTCGCCATCGTGGACATGCAGATGCCGATCATGGACGGGGAAACGCTCGGGAGGAGAATCAAGGGGGACCCCGACCTCAAGGACATCCCCCTGGTCATGATGACTTCCATCGGGCAGCGCGGGGACGCCTCCCGGATGAAGGAGATCGGATTCGCGGCTTACCTGACGAAACCGGTCAAGCGCGCGCAGCTCTTCGATTGCCTGACGACCATCGCCAGTCTCCGAGCAGCTGGGGAGAGCCTCGCGGAAAAGCCGATTATCACGCGCCACACGCTCCGTGAGGGAACCACCGGTCCCAAGCTCCGGATACTCCTTGCCGAGGACAACCGCACCAATCAGCTGGTCGCGCTCAAGATTCTGGAGAATATCGGATACCGTGCTGACGCGGTCGCAAACGGACTCGAGGCGATCGGGGCGCTTGAGCTGGCCCCTTACGATCTGGTGTTGATGGATGTACAGATGCCCGAACTTGACGGGCTCGAAGCCACGCGGAGGATCAGGGCCGCCGATTCCAACGTGTTGGACCGTCAAATCCCGATTGTGGCCATGACCGCTCACGCGATGCAGGGGGATCGCGAGGCGTGCCTGGAGTCCGGGATGGATGATTACATCTCGAAGCCGATTAACCGCGAGGAACTCTCGCGCGTCATCGAAAGAGTGTGTTCATCTGTGCTCAGGCCCGGCGCCACCGGATGATTTCATCGACCAAGAAACACCCCCCGCGCATCGATTTCGGGCGCTTTTTGGGCGGGCCTAGAATTCGCTCTTCCCCCGGTCCTGTTTCCCGTCCGTTCCGTGGAGGCACTCCTTTTCTACCGACCCGGTTTTGCCGATGATAGGAACCATGAAACCGAGACGCGCCAAAACCACCCGAAAAACCAACGAAACGGAGATCACCGCCGAAATGGTGCTGGATGGCGCCGGGAAGCGCTCGATTTCCACCGGAATCGGGTTTTTCGACCACATGTTGGACCACCTCTCCAAGCACAGCGGGATCAGCCTCATGCTCAAGGCCAAGGGAGACCTCGAGGTGGACTCTCACCACACGGTCGAGGATGTCGGAATTGTGCTGGGGCAGCTCCTCGCCGAGGCCATCGGGGACGCCCGCGGAATCGCGCGCTATGGGTCCGTGTCGGTTCCCATGGAAGAGGCTTTGGTGGACGCCGCCATTGACCTCTGTGGGCGCGGGAACCTGGTCTATAATGTGCCCACCACTCAGCCCAAGGTGGGGGACTTTGACGCCGAGCTCGGGCGCGAGTTTTTCCAGGCTATCTCCCGCGGCGGAAGGTTCACCCTGCACCTGAATCTCCGTTACGGCGAGAATCAGCACCACATCCTCGAGGCGGCGTTCAAGGCCTTTGCCCAAGCGCTGCGCCAGGCGATTGCGCTCACCGGGCAGGACGAAATCCCCTCCACCAAAGGGGTCCTCTAACCACCCGCATGTCAAACGGCCGGGAAACCAAAGTATCCGCCCCTGTCTGGTCGCATTCCCCTGAGGAAACCGGGGAGATTCGCGAGCGGCTGGTCGCGTTCTGCGCCGGACGGGATGTGGAGCCGCTCCCCGCCTGTGACGAAGCGCTTCTGCATGAAGACCTCGCCACCAACGAGGCCTCCACGCTCGCGCTCTGCGCGGCCGGAGTATTCAGTCGCAAAGAGGCCGCGGAGATCTGCTCGGCGCTTCAACACCTGCGTCGCGAAATCGAGCAGGGATACATCCGTCTCGACCCGCGGTATGAGGATGTGCACATCAACATCGAGGAACTCCTGCGCGCCTACGCGGGCGAGGTCGCGGGGAAAATTCATAGCGGGCGCAGCCGAAATGATCAGGTCGCCTGCGATATCCGCCTGTGGCAAAGGGATCGTGTGCTTGCCCACCTGGGAAACCTGATCGAGACCATCCGAGCGTTCATCCAGCGCGCGGAGGCGGAGAAGGCCACTGTAATGCCGGGGTTTTCGCACCATCAGCGCGCCTTTGTCACAACCTTCGGGCATCTGCTCGCGGCGCATGCCGAGGCGTGGCTGCGGGATGTGGAGCGCGGCCTCGCGCTTTTCTCTCGGATCAATCGCTGCCCGCTCGGCGCGGCCGCCGGATTCGGGACCTCCTGGCCGATTGACCGCGACCAACTCGCGTCCTTTCTAGGGTTCGAGGGGTTGATCGAGAACTCGCTGGATGCGGTCTCAAGCCGCTTGGAGGTGGAGGCGGATGTGGCCGGGTGGATCGCGCTCTGGATGACCCACTGCTCCGCGCTGGCGCAGGACTTGATCCTGTTTTCCATGGAGGAGTTCCGCTGGGTGTGTCTTTCTCCGGAAACCACGACCGGCTCCTCGATCATGCCGCAGAAGCGCAACCCGGATTTTGCCGAGGTGATCAAGGGGAAAACCGCGCTCGCACACGGGGCGCTCGCAAGCCTCCTGTCGCTGGGGAAGGGGCAGCCATCCGGGTATCATCGCGACAGTCAGTATTCCAAACAAATCGGGCAGGATCTCTGGGGCGAGGCGTTCCAGATTCCGGAGATCCTGCGGATCGTGATCGAGACGGCGGAGCTGGACCGTGAGCGGATGCGCGCGGCCACTCGCGGCGGGTTTCTTGAGGCGGCGGAGTGGGCGGACTACATCGCGCGCGAGGCCAAGATTCCGTTCCGCGAAGTCTACACGGCCATCGGGCAGGCGGTGGACCGCGCGCGCAAGAAGGGGCGCCTTGACGCCCGGACAGTCAACGCGACGCTCAAGGAGCGCGGCATCTCCTATCGGGTGGATGAGAAAGCCGCCGCGCGCTTCGAGTCGCCGGAGGGACTGCTTGCGGCGCGCGCGACCAAAGGCTCGCCCAACCCGAGTCTGGCGGAGGCGCATTTGACGCGCCTGCGGTCCGAAGTGGAGAAACACGCCAAAGCGATTCGCGCGGCGGAACGAAAGATCTCGGCCGCGGAGAAATCGCGGCTGGCTGAGATCGCGCGTTTGGCGAAGGGCTGACCTTGCGGATTCTGGGGATTGATCCGGGGCTTCAGATCACCGGTTATGGACTGATCGAAACCGGTCCGGGCGGACCGCGCCTCTTGGAGGCGGGGTGCCTGAAGAGCACCGCAGCCTCGTCGCTTGAGCGGCGCCTGGCGGAGCTCGCCGCGGGCATCCGTGAAGTGCTGGCGGAGGGGCAGCCGGAGAGCGTGGCGGTGGAGGCGCTTTTCTCCAGTTACAAGCACCCGACCTCCGCGCTGCAGATGGCGCACGCTCGCGGGGTCCTGTTCCTCGCGGCGGCGGAGGCGGGTTTGCCGGTGTTTGCCTATCCTCCCGCGCGCGTGAAAAAGGCCCTGGTGGGTCGTGGCGCGGCCACGAAGAGTCAGATGCAGTCGATGATTCAGAGCGTGTTCGGACTGGAGAAGCCGCCCTCGCCCCCGGATGTGGCCGATGCCCTGGCGGTGGCGCTCTGTCACGCGAGCGCGATGGGCAAGGGGAATTTGACCTCCAAGAGGCGTGGGCGCGGGGCGATGCCGGACTGGCTTCAAGAGGCCATCGAGAAATCCAGGAAGAAGCCGAGAACATGATTTCGCAGATTGAGGGGACCATTCGGCGGCTGCTTGAAAACCGAGTCGAGCTCGATGTGGGAGGGCTAACCTATGAGGTCTTGCTTCCCTCGCGAGCCTACCAGCAGCTCCGTCACCACGAGCAGGAGAAGCCGGTCCGGTTGTACACCTTCCACTATCTGGAAGGGGGCATGACCGGGACTCCGATCCCGCGCCTGGTGGGGTTCATCTCCGAGCTGGACCGTGATTTCTTCCACCTCCTCCGGACAGTTAAGAACATCGGGGTGAAGACCGCGCTCGCCTCGATGATCCTCCCGGTGTCCCAATACGCCCGCGCGATCGAGCACGAAGATATCCCGACCCTTAAGGGGCTGCCGGAGGTCGGCCCGGCGACCGCCAAGCGGATTATCGCCGAGCTCAAGGGAAAGCTGGTCAAGTTCATGCTGATGCCCGAGGAAGGTCCGCTCGCGGCGCTGCCTGTTGCCGCCGATTACCGAGCCGAGGCGGTGGAGGTGCTGCTGCAACTGGGCAAACGTCGCGCGGAGGCGGAGGACTGGGTGGCCCGGGCGGCGAGTCAGTTCCCGGACATCCGTGAGAGCGACCGCCTGCTTGCGGAGATCTTCAAGCTGTTTGGGGCCCCGGGGGGGTAGAGCCTTCCGCCCTTTTCCGTCCGATTCCGAGGCTTGTCCCTTCCTTCCGCTTGGAAGATAGTACTTCCGGCTCGTTTTTCATTTCATTCGAGGGGGCATTCTCATGCGTCGCGGACTCCGGGCAATCCTTGTGACTCTATTCATCGGCGGGACCATTGACGGATTTCCAGCCCAGTCAGAGGAGCCCCCCCCGCTCCGCTTCCGTCCGAGTGTCGGAAACCTCGCCGACACGATTCCCTTCTTCTGGAAGGGGGAATACCACATCTTCTATCTGCACGGCGACATCGGGAAAGTCCCCTGGGAGCATATTGTGTCCACCGACCTCCTTCGCTGGAAGGAGCTCCCCACCGCGCTGGTCTCCGATGGGGACCCGGATGGTCCCGACGGCGAGCACATGTTCACCGGCAGCGTGATCGAACACGACGGGACCTTTCATATTCTCTACACCGGCTGGAACCCGAGGAACAAGGAAGGGCGCGAGTGGGTCATGCACGCCACCAGCCCGGATTTGATCCAGTGGACCAAACACCCCGAACACAAGTTCCGCGCCGATGGAGAGCACTATCAGAACACGGATTTCCGCGACCCCTATGTCTTCTGGGACAGGGACGAGAAGCAGTTCCGGATGATCCTGTGCGCGCGGGACGCCAAGACCGGGACGCCGGTTCAGGGTGTCGCTCAATCCAAAGACCTGATCCACTGGAATCAGGTCGAACCGCTCGAGCTCGACCCGCCGCTGGGAAAGGGGACGCCCGAATGCCCGGACATCTTCAAGATCGGCGACACTTACTATCTGATCCACTCTCCGAGCGCGGGAACCACGGACATGCGTTATTCCAAGAGCCTGCGCGGCCCCTACAAGTCCCCCACCACCACGGCGATTGACACGCCGATCCTGTACGCCGCCAAGCGCATGTTTGACGGCAACCGACATATTCTCACCGGGTGGCTGCGCGACCTGGATGGCGCGAAGGACGACGGCGGCTTTCGCTGGGGCGGCGACCAATCGATCCCGCGAGAGGTTTATCCGGGGCCGAATGGGCAGCTCTATTTCAGGCCGGTTTCGGAGGTGCTCGGCCAATACTCGAAGTCGCTCCTCGATGTCGAATCCACCGACCCCACGGGCAACGCGCCGTACGATACCCCTCGCGACTATCTGCTGGATTGTTTCATTGACATGAAGGGCGCCTCGGAGGTGAGCGTGGTCCTTCGCGCCGCGGGCGAGGGGGACGCCGGATATCGCCTGACCTTGCGCCCGGGGAAACAGGAAGCGGCAATTCGCGGGACGAACTTTGAGTACGCCAGGCCGGTGACATTTGAAACCGGAAAGCCGATTCATGTGAGGGCATTCGTGGAAGGTTCGCTGATCGAATGTTTCATCAACGAAGCCTACCCCTTCAGCTGCAGGGCGTATGAACACCCCGATGGAAAGCTCGGGTTCGAGATGATCGGCGGCGCGGCCAAGGTCAACAAGCTCGCGATCAAGACAAGGTAAGAGGAGAGGAGAGAACATGATGCATGGAGAGGGACGGACAGGCGTGATGCGTGTCCTACTCGCCGCGGTCATCCTTGCGTGCTTCGGCTGCTCCGGGAATCCTCAGACCGCCAAGAAGGAGGGAGACGGCAAGCGGCTTTTCGGAGTGGTCTTGCAGACCATGAACAACCCGTTCTTCGTGGAATTGGTCGGAGGACTGGAGGAAGTCATCGAATCCAAAGGGGATGAACTGCTGGTTCTCGATTCCCAGTTCAATAGCCTGAAACAGAGGAACGACATCTCGGATCTGATCCTCAAAGGCGCGGCGACAATCTTCATCAATCCCGTGAATTGGGAGGGGATCAAGGGGAGCCTGCTCCAGGCCAAGGAGAAGAATGTTCCGTGCATCGTGGTGGACGCCCCGGTTAAGGATGAGGACCTGGTGCTCTGCCAGGTGGCCTCGGATAACCTTGAGGCGGGAAGGCTCGCGGCGCGAGCGCTCGCGGAGGTCCGCCGCCCCGCGAAGGTGGTCATCCTCCATCTTTCGGTGAACAAGGCCTGCATTGACCGAGTGGAGGGTTTCAAGGAAGAGCTTGCCAAGTATCCCGACATGGGAATCCTGGACATCCAGGAGGGCAAGGGGACGACCGAAGGAGGACGCCCCGTGATGCGCGACTTGCTTGGACGATTCCCCGACCTGAACGCGGTGTTCCCGATCAATGATCCGAGCGCGCTGGGAGCGATTTCGGCCTTGGAGTCGGCGGGGAAACTCGCCGATGTGACGGTGGTCACCGTGGATGGCTCCGCCGAGGGGATCGCGGCAATCAAGGCGGGGAAGCTCCACTCCACCTCCGCCCAGTTTCCCAGGCGGATCGGCAAGACTTCCGCGGAAAAGGCCTACGACCACTTGGAGGGGCGGCCGGTGGAAAAGAATGTGGTGATCCCGGTGGAACTGGTGACCCGGGAAAACGCGGACGCTTTTCTGGAAAAGAAATAGGCGGCCCAGGGTCACGGAATTCAACTCCGCGTTTCATGAGACAGGTCCTCCCGCTTCTCGCCGCGATCGCGATTCTGCTCGGCGGTTTCCACGTCTGGGTTCCCGGGTTCCTTCGTTCCGAGAACATGCTGGATCTGGCCCAGCAGATTTCGGTCAACGCCATCATCGCCTTTGGGATGACCCTCACGATCCTGATTGGGGGAATCGACCTCTCGGTCGGCGCTCTGGTGGCGCTGGTGGGAACCATCACGGTGGCTGTGCTGGCGCGGGGGGAGCCGGAAACCCAGAGCCTGGCGCGACTCCTCCTCGGGCTGGGGGCTGGGCTTGGGGTGGCGGCCTTGTTCGGGGTCTTCAGCGGAGCTTGCGCCTCGAAAACCCGGATGCCCCCCTTCATTATCACCTTGGCGACCATGCAGGTGGCGCGGGGTCTCGCGCTCCGCTTCAACGAGGGGCGCCCGATGCATGTGCCGGAGGTCCAGTCGGCGTTCCTCGAACTCGGCAACGGGCGCGTGTTGGGCATTCCGATTCCGGTCCTGATCATGTTGATTTGTTTCGCCCTCACCGCCTTGCTGCTGCATGGAACGCTCTTTGGGAGGCACTTGTACGCGATTGGAGGCAACCGGACCGCAGCCTGGCTGTGCGGGGTGCCGCTCCTGCATCGAGAGACCCTGGTCTACATGCTCTGCTCGATTCTCGCGGGCGTGGCGGGATTGATCCACGCCTCGCAGCTCTACTCGGCGGAGCCGGCCTCCGGCGCGGGTTTCGAGCTCAACGCGATCGCGGCGGTGGTTGTCGGGGGGACGAGCTTCACCGGCGGGATCGGAACCATGCACGGCACCCTGTTGGGCGCGGTGATCATCGGAATCCTCGACAAGGGCCTGAACCAGGCCGGAGTTCACTTCTCGCTTCAATACATTGTAAAGGGGCTGGTGATTCTGGGGGCGGTGTATGTGGATGTGCTGCGGAGGAGGGGGAAGGCCTGAGGTTGGCGCGTGGAAAGGGGGGCGCCTCATCGGTTCCGCGCCCGTTCGACCTCCTTAAGGCGAGTCTTGGCCCATTCCTGGTCCGGCCCATCGATCCGAGCGGCTTCCCGGTAATGCCCCAAGGCAATCGCCGGAAATCCTTGGGCCAGGGCGACATCTCCTCTTCGGACAAGAGCGTGAGCGCTCCTGGGGTCAATCTTGAGCGCCGCCTGGAAGGAGTGATCCGCCTCCACGAGTTCCCCGAGGACCAAATGGGCTTCCCCGATTTGCAGGTTAAGATAGAGCACGTTGGGCTGGGGGTCGTCCAAGGCTCGAATCAGCTCCTGAAGGGCCTCACGCGGTCGTTTCAGCTGGGAAAGCGCCTTGGCCTTGGAGGCCGACATCCACCAGCGCTCCCTGGGCGGCACGCGACTCCGCGCCGCCTCAAAGGCCTCGGCGGCCTCCTCGAACCGACCGGCATCGAGGAGAATCTCGGCCTTGACACGTAGGATCGCGTGCAGGTGGGGAGCCATTGAGGCCGCGTGAATGATTCTGTCGCAGGCTTGGTCCCACGCTTTCGCCTTGGCGTAGACGCGCGCCTCCTCGAGGAGATTCATTGCGTTTTCGTTTCCCGGGCGAGTCGATTTCCCCTCCCCGAAAAGCTCCTTGAAGGTCTCCTCGGTGTACAGTTGAGGGTCTTGCCAAATGACGAAGACGCGATTGAAGGAGGAGAGCTTGAGTTCAGAGGTGGTCTCCGGTGGAAAACGAGTAACCGCATAAAGAGTCCCCCCTTCGCGCTCCATATTGTTCCAGGCCTCCGGGTTAAGGAGGAAGCGTGCATCCACCTCTCGATCCGCGACTCCCGGACAGTAATAGTTCACCATAAAGTCCAAGTTGTCCTCCCTGCGGATTGTGTAGCGGTCCGCGGGACGGAGGTGATCTTTGAGAAAACGCCCGGCGCTTCGGTAATCCGGCCAGTCGCGCCCAAACTCAAGCCACGCGCTTGGGGCGAGCCCCAGGCTGATCCCCACCGCAAGGACAGCTGCGACAGGTCGTTCGATCTTGGAGGGAGCCCACTTAACGAGTTGATCCAACCCGAAAGCCGCCAGGATCGCGAAGGCGGGGAGGTGGGAGATGAAGTAATGGTAATCAAAAAAATGGGATTGGGCGGTCTTGAACGCAACCCAGACCGAAACTGTTCCCGCGCACCAGCCAAGCGCGGCAAGGGTGAGGAAGAGCGAAATTCGCGGGAGGACAATCAAACCCAGGAGCGTCAGCAGGAGCCAGAGCCAAGGGGTCCACTCGAGCCAATTCCCCCCGAACAGCCGTAGAATTTCCCCGCGGTACATTCGGAAAGTGAGCGGCGCCGCGGCGCTTCCCACATACCAGGAGGCTCTTTCCAGATTCTCCATGACCTGTGGAGAGATCAAGAGCAAGAATCCCACGAATGAGCTCAGACATCGGGGGAGCGTGAAGGATTTCGGAGGAGCCTGAAAACCCCCATCCCGGGTTTGAATCCCGACTCGGCAATAGACCAGGGTCAGCGTGTACCACACCACGAAAGTGGTTGAGGCCAGCGGGTGAAGGTAGTGGCTCCCGGCGGCCAACAGAGCGAAACCGATCCAGCTCCGCCAGGAGTTGGTGGAAAGCGCGCGGAGCCACACCACCCCCGCCGCCAAGAGCGTTGCGGTCTGCGGCATGTATGGCGCCACTTCGCGCGAAAAGCGGAGGTGAGAGGCCGACAGCGCCAGAAGGAGAACGGCGAAAAGTCCAACCCGCGGCCCCGCGAATTCCCGAACAAACATGAAAACCAGGCCCAGGGAAGCGATTCCGGCCAGCGCGGATAGCGCGCGGAGATGGAGATCCGCCGAGCTGATCTTCATCCAAAAATGGAGAAGCAGCGGGTATCCGACTGAATGGGGCGGTTGCACGTTCCGGATAACCTCGGCGGGGGTCGCCATCTTGGCCGCGCGAGCATGGACAATCTCATCCCCCCAAAGGCTTTCCCGGTCGAGCTGGGGAACGCGAAGGAATGCAGCCGCAATCAGAACGAGGAGAAGGAGGAGGATGTCATGACGCGCGAGTGTGGACTTGAGGTGGACGGAGCTGCGGGAATCCTCAAGAGAGGGATCGCTCATGGGATCCCCCTTGCTTGAAGCGCATGAAAGAGAGCCTCCGCCACCGCCGCATGACCCAACGCGGTCCAATGCCCCTGGTAGAGCGGACCTGGGGATTCCTTGGCCTTGGCGCGCAGGATCGGGCAGAGGTCGAGATAATCGGCCTTGGCGCGCTTCGCCCAAGCAACCAAACGGGAAACGATGACCTCCGTGTCGGTTCCTTCCCTTTTTAGGACTTCATCATCGGGAATGAACAGGACGAATGGAACGGCGCCCGCTTCACGGATTCCGGCTATCAGACGGTCGAGTATCTTTTCGGTCACCCGCCACTCCATCTCCGAAAGGCCTCGGTCTTTCCGCTCGATCTCCTGAAGCTTACGTTTGAAATAGGCCGAGAGGAACAACCCCTCGGTGGCGATTCGCCGCTTCCCGGATACGTAATCGCTGTACAGCTCGGTCGGGCTGGGGATGGTTCCGGTGGCGAGGGTGAGGTTGTCGCCCTCAAGGGTGAAGCACGGTTTCAAGAAGCTGTAGAACCGCAGTTGGTTGCGGGCGATGTCGCGGGTGTAAAAACCGATCACGACAACATCGGGGGAGTAGGACACGCCATGTTTTTCCCAGAGCAGGAGCATCTGGTCGGTGCCATAGCCGGGAATTCCCCAGTTGATGATCTCGACATCGGGCAGGAACCGCTCGGCGAGCACGGCGGGATAAGATTCATTGTCCTTGACCTCCCAGCCGTAAGTGTAGGAGTCGCCCAGGAAGAGGATTCGTTTCTTCCCGGGGGCGCGCTCTTTTCTCCATTCGGTGGTCCCCCTGTGGCCGGAGGCGCTAATCGTGTTGTCGGCGTCGCGGTACCCCGGCCAGAGCATCCAGCCGAGCTCGGGATCGTGCTGATTCGGACCCTTCTTGAGCGGCTCATCCGCGCCGCGGGCAAGGCGTGGCGCCACCCACTCCCACTCCTTGTCGAGGCTTCTATCCCCGCTCGGGGGAAGGGTCCAACCCAAGAGGCAGACCAGCCGCCAGCCGCCTTCCACGGCGCAAAGAATCAGCGCGAGAGTGAGCAGTGAAAACAAGGTCGCCTTGGCGGCTCCCAGACGAGAGGCGGGGGGGTCGTTCATCGTTTACCGAGACTCGAACAGAAATCCAGAAGAAGTGGGTCCGGTTTCGAGCCGGTCCAGGATGTGTAACACGCCGCGGGATCCGCGTTGAGAGCCGAGGCCACGCCCGCAAGTGGAAGATCGGTATAGACGCGAGCGAGTTCCGACGGGTCACCCTCCGGCAGGTCCACCACCACGCCATTGTGGTTCGCGCGCTTCATGGCGGAGTTGAGCGCGGCGGCCACACGCCGGCCGTGACCGAAGGCGTCCACCCAAAAGTAGACCCGAGTCTCCGGACTGATGCTCCCGAACCGGTAATGCTGCACCATGTCCTTCGCGGGGATCTGTCCCGGCGCGGACTCCTGACCCGTGGCCAGCGAGGCAAACACGAGGAAGGCTCCGAACTTGGGACCGAGGATCCGTGTAATCCCGCCCAACGGCCCCATGGCAAGGGCGATGGTGGGCTTGTTCGCCGCCTTGAGAAGCCCAAGGACCGCAAGAACATCGGCATGGCTCCTCGCGAGGGTGGCGACCTTGACGATTTCACAGGGTCCCTCTTCCATTTGACGAACCATTTCGGGGAGGTTCGCGGGCGTCTCTGAAAAGTTATGGTAGGACACAATGCGCTTGGCGCGACCGTGCCAATGGTGACGGGAAAGCGCATCCGCTTCGATATCGATGAAATCCGCCCCGGCCAGTTCCGCTTTCCGCAGGAGGTCCAACCTCTCGTCCTCGCCGCCGGACCAGTTTCCGCCATCTCGGGCGGCGCGGTGGGTGAAGATCAGCGGACAAGGCTTTGCCCCGAGGATCTGTTCCGGATTCGGATCGCTCAGGTAATCGAGACGCACTTCGGCGATATCGAAGGGACGATCGGGGGATTGTAGAATCGCAACGGCCTCCTCGGTCGTGGAGACGGCCAGCGGCACGCACAACAGGGTTCGGTTCATGGGTTAAGGGAGCGCCACCTGTTCCCCATCCGGGGCGAGTCGGTCGCGGAAATAGTATTCCAGGAGAGTCTTGGCGATAGGAGCTGAGGTGGCCCCGCCGTGGCCTCCGCCTTCAATCGCCACGGCCAGCGCGATTTCGGGGTTCTCAAAGGGGGCGTAGCAACAGAACCAAGCATCCGACTCTTTCCTGTAATGCTCGGCGGTGCCGGTCTTCCCGGCAACGGTGATTCCCTTGATCTGGGACGCGCGACCGGTCCCACCGGGTTCGTTGACCACTCGGCGCATGCACTCCTGGAGAATCGCGATGGTTTCAGTGGAGACCGGAATGGAATCCCGTACGGTAGGATCCGGTCTCCAGGTGATCTCCCCGGTCGCGTCTCGAATGTGCGAAACGATCTGAGGGGCGAGGAGTTTCCCCCCATTCGCCACATAGGCGGTGAGGGCGGCCATCTGGAGAGGGGTGACGAGCAGGAACCCTTGGCCGATTGCGGTGTTGAGGGTGTCACCCAGGCCCCATGACCCGAAACGGGAATTGACAATCTTCCAGCCGGGGTCGGGAACCAACCCCGGCGCCTCATGAAGCTCGGGTGGCAGCCCGGTTTTGGATCCCAAGCCAAGCCCGCGCGCATATTTCGCCAGGAGCTCCGGGCCAAGGCGCTCGCCGGTGTGGTAATAGTAAACATCACATGAGGCCCGGAAGCCGCCATAAAGGTCCAGCGCGCCATGCCCGCGACGCTGGTGGCAGCGTTTGCGGTTTCGCCCCACCGCGATGCTGCCTCCGCAGTGAAAGGTGGTTTGGGGGGAAATGATCCCCTCTTCCAGGGCGGCGATGGTGGTCACGATCTTGAAGACCGAGCCGGGAGGATAGCCTCCACCCCCCTTACCGATGGAGCGATCCACGAAAACATTGCCCGGGTCCGCTTGGAGGCGGCGGTAATCCTCGGCTCGGATTCCCCCTCGGAAGAAATTCAAATCGAACCCCGGGCCGCTGGCGAGGGCTAGAATCTGCCCGGTGCGGGGGTCCACCGCCGCAATTCCCCCCTTGCGGCCATCAAGAATGTTCTCCGCAAGCTCCTGCAAGCCGATGTCGAGCGAGAGATACAGGTCCTCGCCCGGAGTCGGCGGGACGCGCCTCTCGATGATCTCCTCCTCCACCAGATTGTTCGCGTACCGTCTCTGCCACGAGACCCCCCGCAGACCTCTCAGGCGCTCATCGAAGGCCCGTTCGAGGCCGTCCCTGCCAATCCAATCGGTCATTCGATAGCCGCGATCCTTGAGAGAGGCGTAATCCTCTCGGGAGATCTGGCCGGTGTAGCCGAGCAGGTGACAGGCCATCCTCCCGCGATAGTACTTGCGCTGCTCGCGCTCCTCGACACGGATGCCGGGCAGATCTTTTTGACGCTCCTCGATGCGCACGAGGTCTTCGAATCGGACTCGATCCTCCAGAATCACATAGCCCGCCGAGGAGCGTGCGCGCTCCTCCACCCAGCCTCGGTAGATGTTGGGGATCAGAGCCAGCGTGCTTTCTCTCTTGTCGCGATCCCATCCGAGCAGATGGGCCAACTCCTCGATCCCCCTTCGAGCCTCGGCCTGGGAGAGGCCATCACTGCCACGTCCCCCCCAGGAGCGGTCGAAGACAATTCTGAAGAAAGGTTCATTGGAGACCAGGATATTCCCCGAACGGTCCATGATTCGTCCTCGAACCGGGTCGGTGACCACTCGGATTTCCACATTCCTTCGGGCTTCTCCGGCGTAGCGCTCACCGGCGATGAATTGAAGGGAGTAGAGGCGAAACGCCAGAACCGAAAAGAGAAGCAGAATGAAGAGTCGCAGCCCCGCCGCGCGGGATTCCAGGATCTCGCGCAACCTCTCGGTGACACGGTCCGAATCGCGGCTGCGCTCGATGGGGTAGGAGAGCCGAGGCATGGGTCAGGCTCCCGCCTCCAGCTCGCGCGCGACGGGAAGCCGCCCCACGACCAGAAACCACAGAATGAGGTGCCAAGTCAACATGGCCAAAGCTTCCAGAACCACCTTGGCCCCCCAAACCCCGCCAGGCTCGAAGGTTTGAATGATGGTCAAGAGGACCGCCTGCTGGATCAGGGTCGCGGCGGCGATAAGGAGCAGGCCGGTGAGGCGATTCTCCGCCACCAGGATGAAATGAGCCCCCTCCGGCAGGTAGGCCGCGATCACCTTGCAAAGGGAGTGGACCCCAACCGGGCGAAACAAACCGACCGCATCCTGAAGGATTCCCCCGAGAAAACCCACCAGCATGGCGCAGCCGGTTTGACGTCGGCTGCCCAACCAGAGGACATACAGGAGCAGCAGATCCGGGGTTGGGCCCCCGAGGCTCCAGGCCACTTCCATCGACCCCTGAAAGAAGCCCAACGCCAATCCTATCGCCAGATAAGTGAACGATCTCATGGTCTGGTCCCCGCGACCGCCGGGAGCTCCCTTCCCCAGGCGGGAAGACAAAGGACCTCGCGGATTCGTTCCCAATCCTCGATCGGATAGGCGGTCTTGACCCGATAGCTCTTCATCAATCCAAGATCGGCGGCGACAAAAGGGTCCCGCTCAATCGGTCCGGCCTCCCCCTCAATGAAACCAATCAACAGCCCTTTGGGGAAGAGCTCGCCGGCATGGGAGGTCACCACCCTCTCCTCTTCCGGGACTTCCTCGGCTCGGTCCACGCGGACAAACAGGTTTCCGTCACGACTATAGAGAATCCCCTGGGACTGGGTCTTCTCGAGCGTGACTCCGATGCTGGAGCCGGGATCCGTGATCAGTCGCACGGTCGAGACCAGATCGGTGATCCCGGTGATCCTTCCCAGGAGCTGCCCGGATCGGGTGATCACCGGCTGTCCCACGGAAAGGCCCTGGCTGCCGCCTCCCCGTAGAATCATGACCCGCGAGGCGGCCTCATTGCGGTAGCGGAGCACCTCGGCGGCTTCGGCTTCAGGGGCCACCTCGGCCTTGAGATCGAGTAGTTGTCTGAGACGGATGTTCTCCTCGAGCGCGGTTTGCGAGGAGTGGAGTCTGGCTTCCAGCTCCACCACGCGATTCCGGAGGTCGGCGTTTTCGCTCCGGGCGGTTAGGGTTTCCCGGATGACGGTGACCGATCTTGCGACCGGGGCCAGCACCAAGTCCACCATGTGGATGATCGGCCCGGAAACCTTCCCGGCGGCGACTTGAAGCCAACTGAACCCGGTCCTCAGGTCGATCGCGATCAGCGCGCACGAAAGAAGGGCGAGGAGAAGGAACAGGGGGAGGTGGCGCGCGGGCTGACGGACCCACGGTGAAGGTTCGGAGGAGAGCAGGGGGGGATGCTTGCGGTAGATGACCTCGGGAAGATTGTCGTCACGTCTCGCCATGGCCGATCCCTGGAGGGGCGGCGGCCCCTCTAATCATATTGGCGAAGGACCTGGGAGTACCGATCCATCTCATCAAGGGCTTTCCCGGTTCCCAGCACCACCGCGGTGAGCGGGTCCTTGCAGACCTGGACCTTGATCCCGGTTTCCTGGCTTAGGAGTTTGTCCAACCCGCGCAGGAGCGAGCCGCCGCCCGTGAGGGTGATGCCGCGCTCCATGATGTCCGCCGCGAGCTCCGGAGGGGTTTCCTCCAGGGAGGTTTTGACCGTTTCCACCACCTCATGAATCGGCTCGGCGAGCGCCTCGCGGATGTGGGCGGAGGTGACCTCGATCACCTTGGGCAGGCCGCTCACCAAGTCGCGCCCCTTGAGCTGCATGGTTTCATCCTCGGGACCGGGCACGGCGGATCCGATCTTGATCTTGGTCTGTTCCGAGGTCCGTTCGCCGATCATCAGGTTGAAGTTTCGCTTGATGTAGTTCGCCAGGGCCTCATCCATCTCATCGCCCGCGACTCGGATTGAGCTGCTGACCACGATGCCGCCCAGGGAGATCACCGCCACCTCGGTGGTTCCCCCGCCGATGTCCACCAGCATGGTGCCGCTGGCCTCCTCGATCGGGAGTCCCGCCCCGATGGCGGCGGCCATCGGCTCCTCGATCAGATCGACGCGCGAGGCCCCGGCCTGCCAAGCGCTGTCCCGCACCGCGCGCCGCTCTACGCTGGTGATGCCCGAGGGAACGCAGATCACCACGCGCGGTCGGTGAACCCCCTTCCGATTGTGAACCTTCTTGATGAAGTAGTTCAGCATCGCCTCGGTGATCTCGAAGTCGGCGATCACGCCATCCTTCATCGGGCGGATGGCGACGATGTTTCCCGGGGTGCGGCCGATCATCTTCTTGGCCTCGGCCCCCACTGCGCGGACCTTGCTGGTCCCTTTCTCAATGGCCACCACGGAGGGTTCGGAAAGAACAATCCCCTGGCCCTTGACATACACCAGGGTGTTGGCGGTGCCGAGGTCCACCCCCAGGTCGCGTGAAAAGAACCTTGGAAACCAGCGGGGGAAGATCATCATTCGCCCCTTGGAGAGGATGGTTCCCTGAGGAGGTGCTCCTTGCGGAGACGCTCCGCCTCGGCCAGGAGGCTCTGTAGGTCAGCCCGCTCGGCGGGCTTGGACTTGACACGGTGCATCGATTCCACCGCCTTCTCGGCTATGATGGCCTGCAGGCGCTTGGCCTCTTCATCCGAAAGCAACCCCTTTTCCTTAAGACGGTCCAGCTCCCAGGGCGAGAACTCGCGGAAATCCAGTTCCGAAAAGGCTCGCGAAGCCATCCGGCGTCGCCACCAATAGGCCACCAGGATCACCCCGATGAGGATGACCAGGATCAGGCCCATCTGGACCAGACTGCTGAGAACGGCCGGATTTGTCCCTGTGTTCACGTCTGCAAACTCAACACGGATTCACAAAGGGAAAGGATAGGGAGGGAGCGGGCTGGCCGCAAGACTGGGAGGAGTCTGAGGTCGAACCCAGAGATTTCCACGCTCCCGACGCCGCGAAACCGGAGGAGGGACAGCGGCCAACGGGTGAAGCGCGGAAGAGTCGGGATGAAACGGACCCAGGCCGGAAGGGGGCAGAGCCCGCCGGCCGTCTCTCCGTGAGTCCCGAGGCTTCCGAATTCCTCGTGATACAACAAGCCGCCAGGGACATGGAGGAATGGCGAGAGGAGAGCTCCCTTGATGCAGAGTCCCCGCGCCCTTCCCTCACGCCTTGTTTGTCCCAACAAAAGACCGGAAAATAGGCTCACTTGGGATATCGGAAAGATCCCGCCCAAGAATCTCTGGAGAAAAATGATTCATGCCCCCTGACCTTCAAGCCTACAAGTCTGTTCAATACAACCTCCCCGACACCGCGCGCTGCTGGCAGCTTTCGGCGGCGGGCTTTGAAAACCTCGAACTGGTCGAGATTCCCAGACGTCGCCCCGGACCGGATGAAATTGCCTTCCGGACCGATGTGAACGGGATCTGTTTTTCGGATGTCAAGATCATCTCCGCGGGCCAGGGGCATCCGCGCCTCAGGAATTACGACATCGCCGGACGGAAGGTGGTTCCCGGACATGAACTCGCGCTCACCGTGGTCGAGGTCGGAAACCATGTCGCCTCCAAGTTCAAGGTCGGGGACCGGTTCATTGTCCAGGCGGACCTGCTCAAGTACGGCAAGGCGGTGGGGTATGACGTGTGGGGCGGGTTCTGCGATTACGGTGTGTTCGGGCCGGAGGTCCAGGAGTACTTGATCCCGATTCGCGCGCGCGAGGCGGGGTACTCCGAAACCGCGCTGGTGGAGCCATGGGCCTGTGTGGAGGCCTCCTACGCGCGAGTCGATTTCGGTCCGGGGGATCGAGTCGCCTGGCTCTGCGGCGGCGCGGGGCCGATGGGGCAGATGCACCTGGTGCGGACCTTCTCGGTGAAGCTGAGCGGCCAGGCCCCCAACCTCGCCACCGTGCTGCTCACCGACATCAGCGACGCCCGCTTGGATTCGGTGCAGAACCGTTACCAGCGGATGGCGCAACAAGCGGGAATCCGCTTTGTGACCCTCAACCCGAGCCATGCCGATTATGAGCAGCGCCTGGCGGAGATCGCCCCCAGCGGGTTTGACTTTTTGGTGGCGCTTTGTCCGGTTCCGCCGGTGATCGAGGCGGCGATTCGGCGGGTTCGCCAGTATGGTGTGGTCAATCTCTTCGCGGGTTTCAAGCGCGGCGAGGGAATCCTCAACATGGGGGATGTTCACTACGACCAGATCACCATCACCGGAAACTCCGGGAGCCGGATTGACGACATGAAGGCGGTCCTGCGCAAGGTGGAGGAGGGAAAGTTGGACACGAATTCCAGCGCTTACGCCGTGGTGGGTCTGGAAGGGGCCAAAGAGGCGGTCATGGCGGTTCGTGACAGCAAGGCGCTCAACAAGATTCTGATCTACAGCCAGTGCAAGGACCTTCCGCTCACCCCGGTTCCGGAACTGGCCGATTCGCTCCCCTTCCCCGTCGATGTGCGCGAGGAGGTTCGCAAGGGACATTGGTCCTCGCGCGCGGAGGATGTCCTGCTCCGGAGCAAGTGGGCGGGAGCTTGAGCAAGCGGGTCGTGAGGAGGGTGGCGTGTCTCTGGTTCTGACGCTTCTGCTGATCCTTCTCCCGGAATCGGTCCCGCTCAAACCGTGGGACCTCTATCTGCAACTCACTTCCACCGAGAGGGAGCGCCCGCTCGTGGATGGGGGTGGCGGGGTCACCGTCGAGGGGCTAAAGACCGCCCGGGGGACACGCCATGTGCTCCTTCGGAATACGGATCCCTCCAAGGGAACTGAGTTCGAGGGTTTTGTGGACTCCGCGGTGGCGGATCACTTCGGCGCGCTCGCGGACCCAGCTGGCGGCGCGAGTTACGAGATTCCCAAACCCTCAGCCCCCGGAGAGCGGGTCTCCATCCGGATTTCACTCGCTCCAGGGGAGACCCGCCTGCTGCGCCTGGTGGAACGTCACGCCAAGTCCTCAATCCCCAACCGCTATTTCCGGCAAGCGATGAAGAACGGGATCCTGTGCCCGTATTGCGAGGTCCCGGTGGAGGGTGGGATGGGGGTGCCGTGAGATTTGTCTCTCTCCTTCCCCAGCCCTTCAAAGCCTCCCCCCCAAGGGCGAAAAAAAATGTAAGTTTCTGTCGATCGAGGCCGTAAGGATAGGAGAATCAGACCTGCTCCCCAACAAAAATAGTCCCCCAATTGGCAGGGACTATGATAAAGTCACCACTTTGACACCGTATCTCCTAGGAGATACAAGAATGAATGAGTGGCGAGCTGTTCGGTTATTGGAACCTGCAGGCGGGAGGTGATGGCATGAAAGGCAGTCATATTCTACTCCTCTTGCTGGCTTCAACCGTAGTCCAACCCTCTCCGGCCAGCTCACCAGTCCCTTCAGTGGCACCACCCTCTCCGGCCCCGCCCCGACTCCAACCCAAACTCCCACTTCTACTCGAACGCCCACCCCAACTCGCACTCCCACGCCCACACCGACACCGGGGCCATTGTCGGTCGGGGACTGGGAGCAATATTAATGAGGGGCGATGAAACATGATGCAGACTCGCATGAATCTGACCGCACCCATCCGCCGTGTCGCCGGAAGGCGAAGGGTCTTCTGCCTGATCCCACTGGCTTTCCTGGCGGTGTCCCTCCCAACCTCGGTCCCCGCGCAGCCGGTGACGGATCATGCATTGCAGAAATGTGGCCTTGGAACCCTCGAGTGCGCGGCTTACTCTCCGGACGGCAGGTATGTCGCGACGGGCGGAGGCATCGGTGCAATCCTTTGGGATGTGGCAACAGGTGAGCCAGTTCGTATTTTCAGCGCTCCCGGACACTATGTTGTCGCCGTTGCGTTCTCACCCGACGGGAAGAGGCTACTGACTGGAAGTAGTAGAGATTTCACTGCGAAGATATGGGATACAGCCACCGGAGCGGAGATACGTACGTTCCAGGTCAATAGCGGTCCCGTTTACTCTTGTGCATTCTCGCCGGATGGAACAGCAGTAATAACAGGTTGCGCTGATGACGACAGGGTGGAACTCTGGGACGTGGCGAGTGGGAGTGTAATCCGTACGTACTCTGGCCATGCCGACCGCGTTAGATCTGTAGCTTTCTCGGCGGATGGAACGAGAATCTTGACAGGCAGCAACGATGGGACCGCAAAGATTTGGGACGCAGCAACAGCAACTGAACTCCGCACATTCGTGCACGCCGCTGATGTCTATTCCATCGCCTTCTCACCCGACGCGTCGAATATCCTAACAGGAAGCCAAGACGGCACCGCGAAGATCTGGAATGCGGTGACCGGTACCGTAACACACACTTTCGGGCATACCTCTGGGGTCCATTCAGTTGCCTTCTCCGCCGACGGGACGAACGTAATGACGGGAAGTAACGAAGCAGAGCTCTGGGACACGGAAAGCGGTACTGGGATCCGCACCTTCGTGGGCCAATCAGGTTTTGTAAAATCCGTAGCCTTCTCACCCGATGGAACTAAGGTCCTGACTGCGAGTTACAACCCGACTGCAAGGATTTGGGATGTTGAGTCCGGAGCCGAAATCCGGACCTTCTCGGGGCATATCCACGCAATCTCCTCCGTGGCTTTCTCGCCAAATGGTTCGGAAGTCCTGACGGGGAGTTTCGTCGACGCGGCTCCCAAGCTTTGGGACCAAAGGACCGGAGTCCTGATCCGCTCATTATCGGGACACAACGCCGGTGTTAATTCCGTCGCCTTCTCGCCCAATGGGACGAACGTCCTGACGGGGAGTACCGACAATACGGCGAAGCTCTGGGACGCAGCAACCGGAGTGGTAACTCGGACCTTTTCGGGGCATACAAGTTGGGTTTACTCCGTTGCCTTCTCGCCCGACGGGACAAAGGTCCTGACGGGGAGTACTGACCACACCGCCAAGCTCTGGGATGCGGCGACTGGGGTCGTAATCCGCAACTTCTCTGGACACACCGGCAACATCGATTCCGTCGCCTTCTCGCCCGATGGGACGAAGGTCCTAACGGGGGGGGACCAGACTGCGAGACTGTGGGAGGCGGCTACCGGGACTGAGACCCGAACCTTGGGCCATACTCTTTTTGTCAGATCCGTGGCGTTCTCGCCCGATGGGACGAAGGTATTGACGGGGAGTGGCGACCGAACCGCGAAACTCTGGGATTCGATGTCCGGTGCTTTGATCCTCACTTTCTCTGGACACACCCAACCTGTCTACTCTGTGGCGTTCTCGCCCGATGGGACGAAGGTATTAACGGGGAGTGACGACCGGACCGCGAAACTCTGGGACGCTGTGAACGGGGCCGAGATCAGGACTTTTTTGGCGCATGGGACTTGGGTCAAGTCCGTTTCGTTCTCCCCCGACGGTACAAAAATCTTGACGGGAAGCGAGGATGGTACTGCCCGCATCTGGGAGGCATTTCCTTCGAAAGCCATGATCGTGGCGGGCGGCGGCCCGTTTTCGGGCAACGCGATTGCCCAACAGACGAAGGATCTGGCGGCGTACACTTACAAGATCTGCCGCCTGCGCGGGTACGCGGCGAGTGAGATTCAGTACCTCTCGGCGTTTGGCGATCAGGATGCCGATGGGGATGGGTTCAACGATGTGGATGCGGCGGCCACGCCCGCCAACCTCCAGGCGGCGCTCGATACCTTTGCTGGGGATACCTCCCGGCTCTTCATCTACATGGTGGACCACGGCTACAACCTCTCCAATGGCATGTACTTCCAGATCAACCCGACCCAGATGGTCAGCGGCACCGAGCTCGACTCCTGGATGGATGCCCTTCAAAACAGACAGACAGCCGATATCACCCTGGTGGTAGACACCTGTTACTCAGGACGGTTCGTGCAGGAGTGCACGCCGCCTCCTGGGAAGAAACGGCTGAATGTGGCCAGCACCAGCGATAATGCCCTGGCGGTGTTTCTCCCACCGCCATCTTTGACTTCGTTCTCGTATCAGTTCCTCGGTGCGCTTTATATGGGCAGCACGATCCAACAAGCTTTCACCGCCGCGCGGGGTTTCTTCTCGACCTTCCAGATCTCGGGACAAGAGCCCTGGCTCGATTCGAATGGCAATGGGGTTTATGAACCCGGTATCGATGATGCCACTAATGGTGAGGCGGTGCAGTTCTTCGGGAGTTCCTGGGCCTATGCAGGGGTCGGCGGCGGTTGGGAGCCAGCCTCCTTCGATGAGGTGACTCCGGCCACCACCCCGGTGGTGGTGGGTGGCACATCCACCATCTACGTCAAAATGCTGCCGGGGGTGATTCCGCTGGAGGTGTACGCCAGCATTCTGCCACCCGCCCCGGAAACTCTTGCGGGGGATCCGGTCAGCGACCTGCCCAGGCTTCAACTCATGCGGAGCACATCGGATCCCCGGATCTGGTCGGCCACCTACGCCGGGTTTGACCGGCCGGGGAGTTATGTGGTCTCGCATGTGGCCAAGTTCGAGTACGAACGCCTCACAAGACCGGTGTTCTCCACACTGACCGTAGGGGCCTCGTCGATTGACCGGACCAAAGCCATTCTGGTGCTGGGCCGCGATGCGGCGGGCACCGCTTCGGCGCAATCCATCGCCCTGGCCAACCTGGCCTATCGAGTAACCCAAAGCCGAGGTGTGGACAAGGTGGATATCCGATATCTCTCAGCCTGGCCCAACCAGGATGCCGATGGGGACAGCCTCAACGACGTGTATGCGGCTCCCACGACGACCAGTCTGAACGATGCTCTCACTTGGGCGTCGGATGCGGACCGCTTGCTGCTGTATCTGATTGGCCCTTCGGAGCAGGTGGGCCCGGACACTTTCCTGAGACTTTCGGACTCCGAGACCTACTCGGGAACTGATCTGGACTCCGAGCTGGATGCACTCCAATCCAGCAGTAGCCTGCTCATCACAGCCGTGGCCGATTTCCCGTATGCCTCGGCATTCTGGGAAGCCTGCCAAGCCACTCTCGGCCAGGAACGCATCCTGATTGGCAGCACGGCCACGGACACCTCCTTGCTGCTGCCGCCTCCTCAAAACACCTCGTTCTCCTGGGAGTTTTTCAGCGCGGCCTATATGGGCCAGAATGTTAAGGAGAGCTACAACGCCGGGAAATCCTTCATCAAGACCTTCAACCGCTGGGACCAGCTGCCTTGGCTGGATGACAACGGGGATGGGATCACCAACAAGTATGATGGAGCGCTGGCTTCCTCGACCTACTGGGGATACCCGGTGGCCTTCGCGGGGCCGGAGGGGGCTGATCTTCCCTTCATCGTTGGAGTGGCCAGTCCTCAGAACATCGGAAATGGGAGCACAGCCGCCATCTGGGCGGACCTCATTGAGGGACCGGTGCCTATGGCGGTCGAAGCCAAACTCCTTCCACCGAATGTGCCCTACACACCCGGCGAACCAGTGGTCAGTCTTCAAGACCTCAACCTCTCCCGGCAAGGGACGAGTTGGCGCTGGTCGGCCAACCTTACAGGGCTTACAGACCAAGGCGATTACACCATCCTCTACCGGGCGCGGTATGCCAACGACCAGTACTCCACACCCGCCTTTGGCTCAGTCACCAAGGGGACCGGCAATCCACCGGATGCTTATGAAGTGGACGACACCCTGGCCCAAGCGAGCCCCTTTTACATCGGTGGTCCCACGCAGAGTCACACGATTCATGTCTCCCTCGACGAGGACTGGGTTTATTTCGACGCACTGGAATCCAAACCGTATTTGATCGAAACCAGCGACGTGGGATCCGACCTCGACCTGGCTTTCGATGTCTTCGACGCTTTGGGTGTCTCGGTCCTGCCGTTTCCGATCGACGACAATCTGGATGGGCAAGGCGAGAGTTACACGTTTATCGCCCCGGCTTACGGACGTTATTATGCGCGGGTCTATAACGCCGGATCGGGCGCTCCCGCCGAACCGGGCTACACGCTGGCGATCGGCGAGCAGACCGGCCTGAACAACGGGATAGCCACACCGATCGCCACAGGGCTGCGGATTTCCTGGTCGCCGAGTTCAGGCGGCAATATTCAAGGTTTCGAGGTAAGAAGATCCTTATCCCGGGGTGGGCCATTCGCGACGATCGCCTCGCTTCCGATGGGGACTACCGAGTTCGACGATGAAGGGTTGGATTCTTTTACGACCTACTATTACATGATCTACGAATTCGACACGAGCCTGAACGTTGGGCAACTCACACGCCCCTTCAGCGGCGAGACGCTCGACACAGGCGTGTCAGTTCCCACTCCAACCCCCACCCCCACGCAAACGCCGACCCCAACACTCACCCGAACTCCATCCCCCAGCGCCACGATTGCGAACACGCATTCTCCCACGCCTTCATCGACAAGTACTTTGCCGGAGACGATGACAGATACCCCCACAGCCACTCACACGCCAGTTCCACCAACAACTGTCCCGGTTCACCTGGAATCCGACAGTTCCGTGGTTCGGATAAGCAACATAGAATCTTATCCGAACGGAGGAAACCCTTATGGCAAGGAGTCGGAAGCGCTACACTTCCCAGGAGAAGGCCG
>JAJVIK010000014.1 GCA_022072055.1 bacterium
GAGGTTGAGAGGATTGCCCCGTTGATGAGGGGATTGAGACGGTGACGCGCCTCGTCACAGGAGCCTCCCAGCTCGAACCTGTTGAGAGGATTGCCCCGTTGATGAGGGGATTGAGACGAGGTCTGCGTCCCGGAGGTTCGCGTCCCGGAGGTCCGCGCGTTGAGAGGATTGCCCCGTTGATGAGGGGATTGAGACCTCCAACTCATTGCGTGTGACCCCAAGCCGCTGGAATCCGGTTGAGAGGATTGCCCCGTTGATGAGGGGATTGAGACTTTGAAGAGTTCGTTCTTCCTTTCTTCTTTGAGTTTTCGTTGAGAGGATTGCCCCGTTGATGAGGGGATTGAGACAGTTGCAGCTCCTGGCCTATCGGAGCGTGGAGACAATCCTGGTTGAGAGGATTGCCCCGTTGATGAGGGGATTGAGACTGTGTCGCGGCGAGTGACCAGACCCGAGGTCATCGGTTGAGAGGATTGCCCCGTTGATGAGGGGATTGAGACCGAATCCGAGACGGACCGATATCTGATGCAGCATGAGTTGAGAGGATTGCCCCGTTGATGAGGGGATTGAGACCCTTCTCGGGTCGTTCGGGATCCGGGTACGAATCCGCCATGTTGAGAGGATTGCCCCGTTGATGAGGGGATTGAGACTTGAGCGCCTCCTGCAGGGTCGGGTGGGGAATTGACGCGTTGAGAGGATTGCCCCGTTGATGAGGGGATTGAGACTAGAGCAAATTGAAGAGTTGATAGCTGTCCCGCATCATCCAGTTGAGAGGATTGCCCCGTTGATGAGGGGATTGAGACTCCGGCGCCGCTCATCGCGGGTCAGGGTCCCATCCTCGGTTGAGAGGATTGCCCCGTTGATGAGGGGATTGAGACGTCGCCCCCCTGTTCGGGTTGCGTGGGACCTGAGTGAGCAGGTTGAGAGGATTGCCCCGTTGATGAGGGGATTGAGACGGCGGACCTGCCCGCCCGTATCCGGGTGACAGGAGCGCACCGATCTGTTAAAAAAGCGCATGCCTAAACACGCACTCGTTCTGACAGTCGGCGTCGGAGGCGCTGACCCCGATTCACTCTGCGGGGCGCTCAAAAAATCCATCTCCAATGCGCATCCCGAGGTCCTGGGGCTGGTCCTCTCCACCGGTAGCAGACCTCTGGCCTTGCGACTTAAGGACTCCATGAAAGACTCCTGTGCGGTCGAGGAGCTAGAGGTTAGCGACCCCGATGATGCCGACAAAACCTTCGCTGAGATCCTTTCCTTCATTCGCAAATTGATCCGCGAAAACCAATGCGATCCCGATTGGTTTCAGGTCGATTTCACCAGCGGCACCAAAGCGATGAGCGCAGCCGCGGTGATGGCTGCCGTGGCCGCTGGAGTCCGGGAGCTTCGGTATGTGTCCGGAGAAAGAAAAAGCGGAGTGGTCCAAAAAGGGATGGAGCGCATCCTGACCCTTTCCCCAGTCCGTGTGCTGGCTCAGTCCAGACTCCGCGAGGCCATTGACCACCTCCGTCACCTTCGCTACGGCGCATGCCTGGCGACTCTCGAACCGATTCCCGAACAGGCCTTGCCCCTCGAAGACCGTGAAATCGCCACAGGGCTCTCGGAACTCGCGCAGGCTTACCAGGCATGGGACCTCTTCCGGCACCGGGAAGCTTGTGAAACCTTGAAGAAATGCTCCAAGTCGGTGTGGGAAGACCCGACCGGCGCCTTGAAACCCTTCCTCATTCCCAGGGAACGTCTGGGGATCCTCGAACGAATTGCGAAAGACCTCTTGGAGGATGACAAGCATCGGCCTCTCTATTCGGAGGATGTCCGCGCGGACCTATGGAACAATGCCCTCCGCAGGGTCCTGGAAGGGAAATATGATGATGCGGTGGCGCGCCTTTACCGCCTTACCGAAATGTGTTCGCAGGCCGCGCTTCAGGCGCGCGGAATCGACACGGCGAATGTCCCCGAGGACCAGGTCCCTCAAGAGCACCGATCGAAGTACGACTTCCGGCCTGTCAGAGGAAGACGGGAGGCGAGCATTCCCCTTCAAAAGGGATTCGAACTGCTCCGCGACCTTGGTGACCCAATCGGTGAACTTGTGCAGCCGCGTTCTCGCATCGGTCAGATGTTGGGCGAACGGAACAAATCCATTTTGGCGCATGGGACCGCCCCCATCTCCAAGAAGGCGTGTCTGGGCCTCGCCAAGGAGGTCCGAGGACTCCTTAAGGAGTTGGACCCCAAGCTTGAACAGCGCGCGGGGGATATCCAATTCCCCTGGATCAATCCAGTCGATTTCATTGACTGACAATAGTCTGACACCGGCACCGAGAATTCGGGCGAACCCAGTGTCTTCAGGAGCTCCGGTGCTCTTGTGTAAGATGATGACTCTCAAAGGGTTGCGGCAAGTGCCTGATCCGGCTGAACTTGGAAGGAAGAGGCGAGAGCGAATCCCCCCTCTCCGCCAGGTGAATGGACGCCCATTCTCTGTTTATTTGATCTTCGCGGTCCCCGCGGTGAGAGCACCTCTCCAGCCAAACTCATGATCGACCCGCCCTGAGACGGGACTTGCCGTCACACGCCTTGCGACCCTACTTCGGGGCGGGAGTGATGTGTTGGGTCCACACAGTCAGGTCGGTCAGGTCCTTGCGCCGCCTCTCGAATAGCCCCCCGAGGAAATACGCCACCACGAACAGGATCAGGTTCGCGAAAAGGCCCACATAGTAGGTGTGGATCGGGGTGATCAGCCAAGCCGCAAACCCCTCCGAAAAACCCCAAGCGTCCATGTACCACTCTTGGGTGACCCATCCGAGCTCGGTGAACGCAAAATAGGAGGAGAAGAGAATTGTGCAGGCTATCGCCACGCCGACCGCGCGCGAGTTTCCACGAGTGGTCAGAAAACCAAGGGCGTATAGGCCCAGGAGGCCCCCTCCGATGATGCTCGCGATCTTGGCCCCGGTGTCTTGAATCGTGAGCTTGCTCAAGTTGAGGAACAGGGTCGCCCCACCCATCATCATGAGCACGCTTGCGGCCGAGAGGATCCGCGCCGCCCGAACATAGTGCCTTTCGGCGCGTCCCTTGACCATGTGTCGACGGTAGACATCGGTCACTCCCACCGCCGAGATGGCGTTGACACTCGAGGCGGAGGCCGACATCGCCGCCGAAAGTATGCCCGCGATCACCAGTCCGAGCAGGCCCGAGGGAATGCTACTGACACAGAAGTACGGCAAGATCGACTCCGCCTTGGCTCCATCCGCGCCGGTGAGGATGGCGACCGCCCGCGGATCGGGATTGAGTTTGAAGTAAACATAGATGCTGGTTCCCAGAAACATGAAGAAGGTCCAGGTCGGAACGCTGCAGAGGCAGCAAATCCAGATCGCGCGCGTGGCTTCCTTGGGGTTCTTGGCGCTCACATATTTCTGAATGACATTCTGGTTGCTGCTGTATTCGGTGAGCCACCCCATCAGCCCACAGATAAACATCATCACCACCGCCTTATCCCGAAGAGAAATCCAGGGAGAAGGCTCCAGTTCCCCGCTGGCGAGGTTCAGGTCTCCCAGCATGAATTTTCCATCCGCCCAGGCGGTTGTGACGATCGTGGCGATGCCTCCCTCGATCCTCCCAACCACCGTGACAAGGCAGAGGATCGCGCCGAACCAGAGCACAAAGGCCTGGATGAATTGTGTCCACACAATCGCCTTGATTCCCCCGAGGACCGTGTAAGTGCCGATGACCGCGCCCCCAAGCAGGATGCACATGTAAGGCGAGGCCCCGGTCATCTGTTCAAACACCAGGGAGACGAGATACAGGATCGTGCTGATCCGGAAGACTTGACTGAACAGAAACGCGCAGGCGGCGTACAAACGCACTCCCGGTCCGAAGCGCCCCTCCAAGTACTCAAAGGCCGAGGTGCACTGGTTCCTCCGGAAGAACGGCAGGAAGACCTTGGAGGCGATGTAGATCCCAAACGGAAGCATGAAGGCGGGGAGGAGACGAAGGTACGCGGTCTTGTACGCGTCCGCCGGATAGGCCACCACGGTGATCGAGCTGATCGATGTCGCGAACATCGCCAAGCCGAGCAGCCACGCGGGGAAGGAGCGGTTCCCGACAAAGAAGGTCTCGGTGGACTTGTTCTTCCGCGCGAAAAGCGGACCGATCCCGGCGATCACCACAAAATAGACCAGCAGGATTGTCCAATCGAGAAGGGCGAAGCGCGGGGTCATGGAGCATTGCCTCCATGTCTGCGGATTCCTCAGCCGTGTTTTCAGCTGACGGGCGGTCTGGACTGCTGGGGGGCGGCTTGAGACCCCGCCCCGCTGACATCGGGGGCAGTGTACCTCGGATCTTCGGGGCCAAGGAGGGGGAAATCTCGCACCATAAAGATTTTTTTGGCGGATGGAGGGGTCAAAACAGGAACGCCGCCTCCCTTATGGACGCTCCGGCCGCGGGCGTGAACCGGATTCGCTCTGTTCTCGGGCGAGCGGTTGGCCGGCGTGGTCGAGCAGGGAATGGAGCGCGTCCATCACGCGCCCTCGAGCGGCTGGGGCTGGTCGGGCTTTTCGGACCCGGCGCGCTGGGCCTCTCGGTGAAGCCCGCGCAGCGCCTTTCGCTCCAAGGCCAGGCAAACCAGCCCGGAGAGAAGCACATGCGCGAGATTGAGGAAATGGGCCGCGAGCGCCAGAGCCTTGGCGGTGGCCAGGGGTGTCCCGGGATCGAGAGCCACCAATCCCACCACCACGGGAATGTGGTACTGCCCAACATAACCTGGCGTTCCTGGGAAGCTCAGCGCCGCCGCAAGCAGCCCGGTCAACACAAACGGCGCGTTCCAAGAGACTCGAAGGTGGAACGCCAACATCAATGGAACAAAGCCGCCCACGAAAATCCCCCAGGTGAGCAGTGAGAAGAGCATCGATTTGAGGATGCAGCGTGGGGAGTTCAACACCCTTAGCCCCTCCGTGAAATGCCCGATCTGCTCGCCGACTCGCCGGGCGAGTCGCGCGGAGAAGAGCCCCGCGAGGCGCGCGCCCGTCTCCTGGGCGCGTTCCCGGTAAATGAAGAGCAACGCCAAGACCACAGCTAACCCCGCAAAGATTGCCGCCATCAGGACAACCGAAGTCCGGAAGACTGTCGCGGGAATCTCGAGCGGGGAGGCGGTTCCGAAGGTTTCTCGGGGGATGAGGATGGGGCCGTCGGGTTGGAAGGAGAGGATCGCGACGAACAAGACAGCCAGGACGCCCACCAGATCGGAGATGCGGTCCAGGGCCACCTGGGCGACACAAAGCGAGGCGCGTTGACCGGTGAATCGTCTGAGCGCGAGGGCCTGGAGCAGGTCGCCGGCGCGCAGGGGCAGGGTGAAGTTGGCGAGTTGGCCGATCTGGACCGAGGTGAAGAGGCGCCCGTATGAAAGCGGGGCGGTGCCGTGGACCACATATCCCCAGCGCTTGGCCCGTGCGAAGAAGCTGAGCCAGATCATGACCTGAGACACGCTCAACCAGCCGAGGTCGGCCCTCTTAAGCGCCGCCAAAACTTCGCGCCAATCCGTTCCGCGCAGGAACAGTCCAAGGAGCAGGAGCCCCGCGAGAAATCCGAGAGCGAGCCTCGCGCGAGTTTTCATCCGAGGTTAGAGGATCTCCCGGATGATGTACTTGGGAACCCTTTCAACGGCCAGAAACGAGCGGATTGTAAACTCGCCAACCAGACAGAGGATTGCGAAAAGGACCAACATTGAGATCACCAGGACATTCAGGATCAGTCCATTGCTGACTTCCCTCAGCAGATGGAAGGGTGTGAACAGGTCGACAAGGATCCGAACCATGAACAGCAAGGCCAGCAAAAGGGAGAATCCGCTGATCACCTGAAAGGGCTTGTCCGAGAGGTGAAGAATGTTGTCCATGTTGTATTTCCAGAGTTTTTTGAAGGTCCAACCGGACTTGCCGTACCGCCGCGGTGAATGGGAGACCGGAATCTCCGTATAGCGGGCGCAGTTGGCGATGGCCTCCACGGTGCTGTAGAGGTGATGAGGGCCCAGTTCGAGCCCGCGGATGAGCCTTCCCCGGCAGACTTTGAAGGTGCACCCGAAGTCCCGAAATTCGCTCTTGGAGGCTTTGCGCATAATCATGTTGGCGAGCTTGGAGGGAAGCAGTCTGGCCCAAGGGTCCTTGCGGTCCTTGCGATAGCCGCTGACCAGGTCGTACCCCTTGTCGAACTCGCTCACAAGGACCGGGATTTCCTCGGGCGCGAGCTGAAGGTCGCTGTCCATGAAGATATAGTGGTCTCCCTTGGCCAGACACATGGCCGCGGTCAGGCCCGCTTGCTGGCCGGAATTCCTGAAGAAATCCACCACTGCGGTCACCTTGGGGTCGGATTCCCTGAAGCCCTTGAGTTTCTCCCAAGTCCCGTCCGTGCTCCCGTCGTTGACCATGATGATTTCATACGACCGGTTGAGGGAATCCATCGCCCTCTTAAGGCGAGAGAAGAATTCGTCGATGCTCTTTTCCTCGTAGTAACAAGTCACCACGACCGAGAACTCGGGGTGTTTGCCGTTGGCGGGCTTGTTGCCGGAATCCATCATCGACCTCCGGGTTGGGACTACGCGGTCAGCCCGCCATCCACCGCGATCAGCTGACCGGTTATGAACCGCGCGTCCTCTGAAAGCAGGAACTCGACCAGCGGGCAGATGTCCGCGGTGGTCGCCAAGCGTCCCAGTGGGGTGCGACGGATGATCTGGGCTTTCCGGTCCTCTCCCATCCCCTTGGACATGTCGGACTCGAAGTATCCCGGAAGGACGGCGTTAAACCGAAATCCCTTGGGGCCCATTTCGCGGGCAAGCGCCTTGGTCATGCTGTTCAGCGCGCCCTTGGTGGCGGAATAAGTCGCCAAACCTGAGAAACCACGTATGCCGATGATCGAGCTGATTGAGACAACGCTCCCCGGCTTGCGTCCCCGAAGACGACACCGCAGATAGAGCTTGGTCAGATAGAGCACCGAGAACAAATTGACTTCAAGCATCTTGCGGATGCTGTCCACTCCCTGGGTCGCAAGGATCCCATCGTAGGCGATCCCAACATTGTTCACGAGGCCGTCGGCCTCCTCAAGGTAGGGCTCCAATCCGTCGAGGCTTTCGGTCGAGGCGACGTCCACCCCCGTCAAATGCTTGATTCTGGGGTTGCGCGTCCCCGCTTCGCCTCGCGCGAAAGTGACCACCTCATGTTGTCCGGCCAGATGTTCGGCCAGTTCCCGCCCCAGTCCTCGGCTCCCTCCCGATATCAGTATCTTCATGGCAGCCTCTTTGTCTTTCCGGCATCCGACAGCTCGATCCGTTCGAGACGGGTAACCTGCGCGGGACACATGAACTTTGGAAGCCCCTCGCGGAATCTTCGAACCAGTTCCTTGGTTTCGATGTCCCCCACATATTCCAACCCGACCAGGGAACCCATCAGGCCGCTGGGAATGGCAAAGGCGCGCGCGTGGCGCACCCCGCAGCGGATGGCGAACTCCTCCACCGCCAGTGGTGAAACCTTGTTCCCACCTACGTTGATGATCTCCTGGACACGGCCCACGAAATAATAGCGATCCCCGCGCCGCTCCCAAATGTCCCCCGTGGCGTGTCCCTCCACGAACAGCTCCCCTTCGTCGTTGAAGGTGAACCGTTCGAGTTTCTGGGCGGGGATCCCCTCCAGCCCGTCCGAGACCGAGCAGATGTCTCCGGTCTCCGTGGAGGCGTAAACATGACTGACGCGCGCGTTGGGCCAAATCCGCCGCGCGCTGTCCAGGACGGATTGGGTTGCGGCCTCGCCGCCGAACGTGAGTTGTTCGACTGGAATCTCCTTCAGTCGCAGGCTGGGATCGTTCATCAAGAGGTTGCGGAACATGGACGGGGTTAGGCTGAGGTGAGTGATCCGATGGTCAATTCCCGCCCGCACAATGTCGGTGAAAGCCAGGGTGCGAGGGACGCATAAGGTCGCGCCGGCCTTCAACACATGGAGGATCACCGAGATCCCCGCCCAGCGCCTCGGGTGGTAGGTCAGAAGCCATTTCTCCGACTCCTTTCCGGGTTTCTTCTTTTCCAGCGCGGACGTGAGATCGCGCGGGATGGTTTTCGGCGCTCCCGTTGTCCCGGAGGTCATCAAGGAGACCAAGCCATTCCCGCTCGCCGCTTCAAGCACCTCGCGAACGTCGGGCTCCAGCTCGGACCCTTCCTGGAAAATCAACCGGATCATTGCTGATGACCGATGAACAGATCGGCCAGTTGATCGACAGTTTGGACGGCGGACCAGTCCACGGCGTCCTCCCGGATCTTGATTCCTGACCAACGTTCCACGGCAAGCATCACCGAGGCGTAATCCAAACTGTCCATTCCGAGGTCGCCGATGAGACGGCTCTCCGGGGTGGCTCGCGAGACCGGAATCTCGCCGAGGCTCACCTCTTCGATAGCCTCCTGAATCTTCGCCACAATTTCAGACTTTTTCTTCATACACGCTTTCCATGCTTTCGAGTCTTTCACGGTTTCTTGAACCAATGCGCCGCAACGGAGCGCCGGTCACCACGGCGAATTCAGGAACCGACTTATTCACAAAACTGAGCGCGCCGACTGCCGCGCCTCGTCTCACCACGACCCCCGGCATGATCACGCTGCCACACCCGATGATCGCGTGCCGCTCCAGCCGCACAGGGGCCGAGAGGACCTTTCGGAATTCATCCGGGACGGTGGGATTCGTGAGATGCCCCTCGGAATAGTCGTCGGAGGTCGTGTAGATCGAACAACGCGAGGACAGGCCACAGTAGTCCTCGATCACGATTCCCGCCGAGCCGAACAGGTACACTCCGGCGGCGATGTGAACATGGCTCCCGATGACCACGGGTTCGCGCGAGGTGATGAGGGAGAAACAATCGATCCGCACATGCGATCCGAGGGTGACATTATCCCCGAACAACTGGACTGTCCGGTGAACGCAAACATCCTCTCCGAAACGGATTCCGAGCCGCCTCAGTTCCTCAGGTGTGTAATTGTCGGTGGTCATTTGATCTACCCGCGCCTAGTCTTGCCGAGCGGCCATCCTCATTCAAGACCGACCCCGCAAGCGGGCCTCGGCCTCCTCCGCCTTCTTGCGCATGTATTCCGCCTCGGCGGTGACCCCGCGAACCCGATAGCGTTCGGCGGCCCCCCGGAAGAACTCCGCCGCGGACTCCTCCTTGCCCAGTTCCACCGCGAAGAAACCCATCTCGCGGGATGGATACGGCGAGGTGGGGTCCCACTCGCGCCACTCCAGGCCGCGCCGCCAGGCAATCTCCGACCGGTTGTCGTCTTGACGTAGCAGACCAAACAGCCAACGTGAGGTTTGCCCCAGCCAGTACTCCATCCGGGCGCGCTCCCAGGGGTAAATCTCCCGCGCATGGATCGCTCCGAGCCTGTCCCGGGCGTCCGTGAGGACCTTGGTCGCCTCGGTGGCGTTTCCCGCGCCCGACTCGGCAACCCCCAGCGCGATCTCCTTGACCGGATCCCAAAAGGTTTCACACTCCTTCGCGGCTCGCGCGAGACGGACTCGCTGCTGGAGATTGGCGTGCTCATCCCCCATGTCCGGCAAAATGCAGCAGACCTTGATTCCGGCGAAGGGAGTGAGCGTCACCTCCACGATTCTCGCGGACAGTTGGTCCAGGCCCAACCGGTGAATTGAGAACGCGATTCGGGAGACAATCCAGATGGTCTTGTTCGCGGCCATCTGCTCCTCGACCGCCGCAAGATTCCCCGCGAGGTCATCTCCGCTGAGCTCGCGTATTCGCTCCAAGCTCACCCCGTAATACTCCAAACACTCCTCATACGCGGATTCGCTCTGCATGAACACGATCGAGTTGTCGGGATTGAATGTCCGTATCAGGTTCGCCGTCCCTTCCCAATCCTCGGTTCCGGCGAACAAGAGCGCGTTACGGGCGGATCCGACCGAGTGACTCGCGAGGAGCGCGGCCACGGCCAGCGAGATGGCATAACCGAAAGCGGCTCGCTTCTGCTCGCTCGTAAATCGAATGCGCGACGAGAGGAAGCGGGCGAAGGTCTCGATCCCGATGCCCAACACAAGCGCCGTGGAGAAGGTGAGAAACAGGAGATAACGTGACTCATGCTGCCTGACAATGGCCAGCACGCTCGCGGCCAGCCATGCGGCGATGGGCGTGGCGGCCACGAATAGCATCAGGATGAAAGGGAGCCGAAGAGCAAGGGCCCCAAGCCCCCAAGCCAGGAAGAACAGGGAGAGGCACGCGCCTGGGTGTGGCCCTCCAATCCAGGCTTTGAGGTGGTGGAGAACATGACTTGCGCCGGCGGCGAAGTCCATTTCCGTGTGACTCTCCGTGTATTGCCCGAAATCCGAGGTCACCCAGGGGAAGAACAGCATCCCGGTGAGGGCGGCGCCCACCAGCCCGCCCCAAAAGGCCCCTCGCCAGAGCGTGGGGCGCGCATCATCGGCGGCGCGCGCGAAGGGCTCGCGGGCCAGAGTGCCGAGCACGGCGGCGGCTTGGCAAAACACCACACAGAGCCCAGAAAGGAGGTGAGCGTAAATCGTAAGCGCGCCCAGCGTTCCATATCCCAACCACCATCGACGCCGGTTATCGCGGACGGCAATTATGAGCGCCCAAGTGGAGACGATGGTGAAGAACAAGAACACGGGATACCCGCGTGCATTGCGAGCGTACTCGATATGAACCGGGAGGGTGGCCAAGAACGCAGCCGCGCAAAGCCCTCCCACCATGTAACCCAAAGAGCGGAGGAGCAAGGCGGTGGCGGCAATCGAGAGAAGCGAGAAAATCGCGGCCGGGAGTCGCGCCACGGCATCCGACTCGCCAAGAACTCCCGAGGCCCCTTTCACCATAAACGTGTAAAAAGGGTGGAGGTTTCCGAGAGATCGGTGATAGATGTATCCCAGGGACTTGCGGGAGTCTAAGGTGGTCCAGAATTCATCCAACCAAAAGGATTTCCCGCCAAGGTCCCAAAGCCGAAACCAGCCCGCCAGGCCGAGAATCAGGGCGAACGGAATCAGAAACGACCAAGGGATCCGCCTCCAAGCGGGTTCGGGGCCGGCGGGGGTGATCGGATCCATTTACCCCAAGGGCGCGGATTGAGGCAACCCGCGAATCAGGTTGCAGATCGCCTCCACGCTGGCTTCCTCAAGTGTGCCATAGATGGGAAGACAGAGGACGTTTTCCGCCACCTTCTCCGCCACCTGGTGGCGGGAAGGGGCCGACGAGGGCAAGGCCGAATAGCACGAGTAGTGGCTGCACAGCGGATAGAAGTACTTCCTGGTGAGGATGTTGTGTCTCTTCAAAGCGGCGTGCAGGTCATTCCTGCTCACGCCATACCGGGTCGGATCGATGAAAATCGGAAAATAGGCTCCGTTAGGACGCACATCCGATCGTGGTTTCAGGAACCGAATGCCCGGAATACCGTCAAGCCTGTCCCGATACATTTCAGTGATCCGGAGTCTCTGGCGAATCTCCTCCTCGACCCCCTTGAGGGTAAGAAGCCCGAAGGCAGCTTGGAGTTCATTCATTTTTCCGTTTATCCCTGGACCAACCACCGTTTCTTCGTCGGCAATTCCAAAATTCCGGAGGAAGTTGACTCGCTTCCTTTGAGCTTCCGTGCGGGAGATCAAGGCCCCTCCCTCCACCGTGGTGTAGAGCTTGGTGGCATGGAAGCTTAGAACGGACAGATCCCCGTACCTCAGAATCGGGATCCCATTGAGCTCCACTCCAAACGCATGCGCGGCGTCGTATATCACATGGAGGCCATGCTTGTCCGCGATCGCTTGGATCGCCTGGCAGTCGCAGGGGGTTCCGTAAACATGCACGGCCAGGATGGCCTTCGTGTCGGGGCTGATCAGTTCCTCGATCCGGCTCGGATCGATGTTGCAGGACTCCTCCTCGATGTCACAGAAAACTGGCGTGACCCGATTCCAGTGAAGCACATGCGCGGTGGCGGGGAAGGTGAACGGGGTCGTGATCACCTCTCCGCTGTTGATTCGGAGGGTCTGGAGGGCCACCAGAAGCGCGATGGTGCCGTTGCAGAATAGACTGAGATTCTCCACCCCAAGGCGCTCGGCAAGGCGGTGCTCCAATTCCTTGTGAAACGGGCCGTCATTGGTCAACCACCTGGAGGCCCAGATCTCCTCCAGCTGCTTTCCAAACTCCTCCAAGTCCGGCAAGGTGGGGCGTGTGACCGTGATGACGTTATCGGACAGCCGCTGGGATGGAGGCAGTGCCATTCTTCGAGTCACCTGAGCAAAAATGGTTTCCCCGTGGAATTCACGGGATTAGGATCGGTCAGGTCCTTCCGGAGCGTCCAGACTATCAATCGGCTCATCCCTTGACTAGGGTCACGATTGGGACACAAGATACTGCCTACCGCGTTAATGCTCTCGTCATGAATCCTTTGCTTTCGGTGCAGATAGAATCAGGTTGTGGTTTTGAGGAATCGTTCGGGTCCTGTATCTCTTGCGCGCTCGTGGTTCGGGCGCGCGTCATAAGCATTCTGGCGTTTTCTGCATCCATCATGCTTTCCGCGGCTTGGGGGCTCGAGGTCCCGGTCGGAGGCGAGCATCGAATCCCAATGGGGGTGTCGGGGCCTGAGGCGCCACCCGATTGGATCCGCATGGATAATCCGGGTCAGGCCCGGATCAGCGACATCCATCTACGCGAAGAGGGCAGGGATTGGAGCACCTCCGACAGCATCCTCAATTCCATCTTGTGGGAAAAGCAACCGACCACCGACCGAGAATTGGCCTTGAGCATTTTCCAGTATGTCGTGGATCACATCTATCAGGACGCCTACCGTTCCCGTTTCGACATCTTCCTTCTGCCGCGTCTGTTCAACTGCTATGGCATGGGGAATTGCGACGCGCAGGCTCGGGCCATGGCCGCGCTCTGCGAAATGGCGGGACTTGCCTCGAATGAATTCACGATCGAACCCGCGCATACCATGGTGGAGATCTTCTATGATGGAGGTTGGCGTCTTTTTGATCCCCACGGGGGTGTTTACTATCTTCTCCTGGACAACAAGACGGTTGCGGGGTGGGCGGATATTCTCACAAATCCGAAGCTGCTTTTCAGGTCCAAACCGGTCGGACCCAGTTTTGAGTCCTATCCGAGGGAGCAGTGGGTGTTGACGGGGAACAGACACGCTTGGTCTCACAATAAGGCTCTCATTCGCCCGCGAGGATTCGGCCCCGGCTCACTTCCGACCCTGCGGGCGGGAGAATCGTTGATCTTTGAACGGGAGGGCGGCGATGTGTACATGGATAACCAGACCGAATACGGCATCCCTTACGCCCCTCACGCGAAGGTCACGTTGACCACCTCCCTGCCCACCCCCGGCGGACATTGGGAGCTGGAGTCGACCCAGGCAAATCGGCACAACTACGAAACCGAGGTTCGGAACGCGACCTCGGGTCTCGTGGTCAGCACTGCGACGGGGACGCTCGCGCTCGTTGGTCCCGCGACGGGCGGATACAGCCTGGATGTTTCCCTGCCTTACCCGATTGTTTCGGCAACGGCGGCGATTCGGTTCCGGCTCAAAGGGGACGCACATGTTGAATTGGCGGGAGAGAGAAGGGTTTACCCGGTTCACCCCGCCAAGATGATCGCGGAGTGGACAGGGGAAGGGGACCACGAGGAGCAAGTGCTTCTCCGCCCCTTTCTGAAAGAGGTAACCGCTCGGTTCGCGACGTACAGCTATCGCCTCAATCTGAATTTGCGCGCCGGACAAACGGGGCGCGTGGAGCTCCAATCCATCAAACTCCACACCAGCGCCGCGGTGGGATACACCAGCCTTCCCCGTCTGGGAACCGGCGATTGGCTCTTCTCCTGTGACGGACCCGCGGGGGCAAGCCTGACCCTTCAGTATTCCCCCAAGACCCTTGAGTTTCCGTGGGGCGCCCCGCAGATTGTCTCATCGACCGAATTGGAGGTCTCACGGGGAAAGAAAATCACCCTGGGGTGGAGCGGCGACCTCCCGCGATCGTGCTCCGACACCATTCACAACGCCTATCGCCTCTTTCGAGCGCCGACCTTCTTTGAGGTGCAGCTGAGCCACGACAAGCGTTTCAGATGGCTGCTTCTTCCCATTCTCAATTTGCGCCAAGACCCGTACTCCACATCCTGGACTTTGGAAGCCGAGCGGTTTCCCCCGGGGCTGGATGTCTACTGGCGGGTGCGGGTCCATGACCAAGTCAATCACCACCACTCCCCGTGGAGTCCCACGGGGAGATTCAAGGTTCGATGAGGCCCGCCGTGTCGACTTCCGTTACGACCCATTCTCAGGACCCGATCCAAGGAGGCTGGCGAGGAAACTTCCGGCGCCACGGACCGGCCGCTGTCCTTTCCTTCCTGATCCTGCTCCGGCTGGTGACAGGGTCCACCGGCCTGTACCAGACTTACCCTTGGTCGGACGAGGACGACACCTACAGGAATGTCAACACCGTGGTAAATCCGAACGAGGAAGGCGAGGGCTTTCTTTCCGAGCTGATGCGCATCGTCCGCTTCCGGGTCTATAACTTCAAGGAAGACCCGAATGAGTTTTATGGGAACTATCAGCCCCACATTCTTTATAACATTTTGGCAAAGATTTCCTGTTTGATCTTCGGTCCCTCGGTCCTCGCCATTCGCCTGCCTTCCGCCTTGATCGGCCTTCTTTGCATCCTTGCGATATACTCCTTGGGCAAGCAGCTTTTCGGCCGATCCGTAGGGTTGCTCGCCGCGGCTTATTTGACCTTCCACCCGAATCACCTTCAATACAGTCAGGAAGCGCGCGGCTATGTGGGGGTCATGCTGGGAATCCTGATCGCGGCCCATTTTCTCTGGCGGTCACTTATCGAGTTCCGCCCCAAGTGGGCTCTCTTGAGCGCCGGCGGCTTCTGTCTCGCGTTCTTGATGCATCCCTCGGTCGCGCTGGTCTTTCCGGCTTTCGGCATCTTCCTGTTCCTTGCCCTGGTGGCCACGAGCTTCCCACGAAGACTCCCGAACGTTCCCTTTGAATTCCGGAATGTGGCGAAAACGGTGGCGGTATTGTGCGTCGTGGCCTGTGTCGCTTTCGCGGTGATTCAGTTCATCGGCGGTGGGATTGTGAATCGTCCGGACGCGATGGTGCGGGATCCCTCCAAACCGCATGTTTACGCGGGATCTCAGTTGTGGAACGCCATCGCGCCGATGGTCTGCGCGATAAACAACACCGGTTTTGTCCTTTGGTACTGCTTGGGGCTCTTAAGCGCGGGGGTATTGCTCGGTTTCCCAACGGGATACGCGGCAAGCCTGTTCGCGCTTCTGCCCGCGTCCTTCCCCTTTGTCTACATCGCCTGGTCCAATCCCGTGGATGTCCCCGTTCGATACTACTCCGCTTGCCTTCCGTTCGTCGCGCTGCTTGTGGCGGCTGGGATCGCGCGGCTCGCCGACTTGTCCACATGGGCCGCGCCCTCGCGTCGATCCATGGCGCACGCCATCAGATTGACGTTGACCGCCATTCTGCTCTCCGTCTTGATCTGGAAGTGCCTCGGACCCTATCGCTACGAAAACCACTTCGGGAACGAGCGGCCCACCCTCCTGCTCGCGCGATTATTGAACGCCCCATCGCTTTCCAAGGATTATTACTGCTTCTATCCGAACGATTTGTACCGTTATGGCCATCTCAAGGCCTATCGCGCCGATCTGTCCCGTTACCTCTTCCTGGACGCCAAGGGCGACGAGGGAGTGAAAGAACTGCTGGAGGTTTGTCAGGCCAAGATTGAGGGCGGGAGCGGCGTCTGGATCGTCCTGTACGACTATGCCGATGAGCTCGCGGTGGGACCGAAACTACAGGAAATCGGCTTCGTCAAGATCCAGCTCCTGCTGTACCCAGCCTACATTTATCAGCCGGCGTTTGAGCGCGGGGAAGATGGAAAGCGTGAAAGACTCCGAGAGATGGTCGATCTCATCGATTCCACGGAGCGGCCCGGTTATCACTTCTATCTGGACGTGAGCCGACTTTTCAGAGATCTTGGAGACCGCGAATACGCTGACCGATGCCTTCTGAAAGCCAAGGAGATTGTCGATCAGATCTGGCGGACGGATCCAAGACAGAACCTCTTCGCCCTCGTGAGATACGCAAACGAATGCCTACCAGTGGGGGACATCGATCAGGCCGCCGTTTACCATTCGAAGGTCTTTCTTATCCCCCCCTACGCGGCCCACAAGTACACAAGTCTGCTTCAGATGGCGGAGTGGAGGGAACTTGCCGATAATCCTCTTTTCGACATGGATGGCTTTGTTCGCGGCTTCCTCAAATCACTCAAGGACACCGCCAGATATGATGATGAGTTTCGGGGCTACTGGGCGTCCATCGGAGCAGGCAGAATGCTCGAGGCGGGGCAACTCGGACCTGCTCGCCGGCTCGTGGAGTATGCATCCCGGTACGCCCCTGAGGGTGATCAGCGGATTCTCAACGCGCGGGCCGTTCTCCTCCTGGCCGCGGTGTTCTCGGACCCGTCGCTTTCCAATGATCTCGTCTGTCTGCACGCCAAGGAGGATCGCTGCGGCCCCATCCTGGCCGAGGTGGTCGACTCAGGGCGGTATGTCGAAATGGATCCCTCGGCGGAGGGGGCGACCGATCAACTCCTGACGCATTGTCGCGACGTGGCGGGAGCCTCACGGGGACTCTGGGTGGTTTTCGGACAAGCCTCGCACGAGGAAAAGGCGGCGGACGCGTTGCGTGAATTGGGCTTTGTCCGCCTCGTGGTTTCCTCCTATCCCGTGTATGCGTTCCAACCCGAGTTCAGAGCCGACAACCAGCGGCGTATCGACCGTCTTCAGCGGATTATTCTCACTTTCGAGAATGCCGGCGAACCAGGAGGTCTTTTCCACTTGAGCGCGGCCAAGGCCCTTTCCGAGGCCGGAGACGCATCCCTGGCGGACAAGTATTTGTCTCGCTCGGAGACTTTCCTGGACCAGACTTGGAAGAAGAACCCCTCCGCGATCTCGCATCCTTTCACCGAATTCGCCGTCGAATGCGCGCGCCGTGGGGACTTCGACAAAGCGGCTATCTGGTTCTCCCGGGCATTGCTGATGCCCCCGCGCGCGGCGTACAAATACACCAACATTCTTCAGATGCCGGAATGGAATCAGATCGCGAAAAGTTCGCGGTTTGAGGTGGAAACCTTCACGAGCGGGTTCATTGAGTTGCTCCGGAATCCGGAGGCGCATGACGACGCCTACCGTCTGTACTGGGCGACATACGGGGCGGAGAAGATGTTGGCCGCCGAATTTGTCACCGAGGCTCGCATGCTGGCGGACTTCGCTCGGGAGCATTCCAGCGGCGAGGACAAACGACTGGATCAGGTCTTTTCGCGCCTGGGTGGTTGATTCGCCGGCGGCCGGCAGGTCAACTGCCTTGTTGGTTTGGCCGTGTGAGTGTGTCCTCAACACGGCGTCGAGGTCTTAACCTCGCCTGACCGCCGGGTGAACGAATTCCCTGTTCCTGACGCTCCGTTGGCGATCAGGTCAACACGAGACCGTGGCGGGCGCATCAGAAGAATCCACTGAAGAACTCCCTCAGCGACCCGGGATAAGTCGCGACTTTCCCCCGGGACCAGGTCCGTTGATCGCCGACACTGTAGTAAAGGATTGTCCGTCCCTGAAACTCAGTCAAATCCGGATCGGAGGCGTTGATCCCTTCATCCTTTCCGGGTGAAAGCACCGGGTTTTTCGAGCTGAGTTCCCAGTCCACGAGGTCGCGGGAGCGAGCCGCATAGGTCTCGAAAAACCACCGTGGGGAGCGATGCTCCAGGTAGAGCATGTAATAGTAGCCGTCAACATGGCGCAGACACGGACACGCGGTGTAGCGATCCACCCCGAACAGCGCCTTGGGAATCTTGGTCCACTCCTCGAGGTTGGTCGAACGAGCGAACTTGATGGTGAAGGCGGGATAGGTCGGATCATCGCTTTCATAGGCCATCACAAACCCCTCCGGACTCGCGGTCACTGAAGTGTTGAAGAGGTGCTCGCTCTCTTGTTCGATGACAACCTTGGAGTCCCACTTCTTCAGGTCGGATGAGCTGAAGTGAGTCACGTCGTTCCAGGTTCCCTTGGCGGGATCATGGCGCGAGGCGAACACATGAAACTTGTCCCCGCTCACCAACCCGCAGGCGAGTCCGTACCCCTCGGCGAAGCGCGCGAGCTCGGTTCCGGACTCGCTGTCCACCAGGCGGATGGCGTAGTCCTTCAGTTCCCCTCCGCCGGCTGGGCGGACACACTCCATCAGGATGAGCCTTCCATTCCAGACCAGGGGCGCGCTCTCGCAGAGGTTGTTCAAGGGCGAGTCTTGAATCTTCAAGCCGCGCGGCGCGCTCGGAGGCGTTGGGGGGAAGATCGACGCGAAGGTGTCGGTTGGCCAGGCCCCGAGACGGTGGATCCCCTTGGGAACCTCCTGCTCATATTGGACATAGGCCTTCACATCCCCACGGGCGCTGTAGCCGATATCCCCCTTCCCGGCGCCAAAGACTTTGTAACCCATGAGGGTGCAGTCCTCCAGGTCCACTTGGAGAAACCGGCCCTCGATCGTGCTGTGGATGATGCCCGTTCCGGGAGTCCCGCGCGGTTGGGAGAAGTTCAGCGACACCAGACGGCAGCCTTTGAGGCGCACGCGCGAGAAGCCGCCATATCCCGGGTTCCCCGCTTGCAGGGCGTTGTCCGGACCGACCAGGGCGCAGTCCTCAAAGGTGACATCGGGCGTGGCCGGCATCTCGGAGTTCTCCGCGCGGACATACGCCCCGGCGGCATCCCCCCACCAATCCAGACACCAGAGATTGCAGCGGCGAAACAGAACCGGCTCATCGGGGCGGGCCAGGAAATGCGCGGCTCCGCCGCCAAAGGCTCTCCCAATGCCGATGCTGTCCTCCACGACAATCGAAAACGGGGCGATCTTGGGAGGAAAATCCCAGAACAGGCCGGCATCCCCCCCGGCCACATACAGGTGGCGAATCACCCAGCGGTCCCATCCGATTGCCGAGAACTGGGGGTCGGACTTGAACGGCCCCCACCAGTCCACGCTCTTCTGCCCACGCTCGGGATCGCCGGAATCCATGATGGCATACCCCGTCGCTCCGGATCCGAGTGAGCCGTCGAAGTCCGCCTCCAGGGTGTTATAGGCTCCCGCCGCCCCCTTCCGCGAGGGATGGAGGTTGGGCTCCATGTAAGTGTCCGGGCGTATCAGAATCCGGTGTCCGCCTTGGTCGTTTGGGACCGAGTCGAGCGCCTTTTGAACCGACCTGAAAGCCTTCTTCCAGGAACTCCCATCCGAGTTGTCTCCGAGCGCTGAAACATAAAGCGTGGCGGGCTTTGCCGGCGGCGCGGACAAAGCCTCCTGATGGCGTTTGAAAAGCGCGAAGAAGTTGTACGGATCCACCACCTCGATATCGATTTCGGGATGCTCTTTGCGGAAGACATCAAGCGATTCAAGGATGGATGTGGGTGGAGTCCAGACAATTCGGAAAAAGTAGAAGCCCGGAATCCGGCTTTTGCGATCCCGGATCGCATGGAACATGGCATCCGAGGTCTGTTTCGGGCTGGCGAAATTACAGGTGTTGTTGATCAGCTCGGTGACCGGCATCCCTTTCCACACATGCGGCTTGGGAGTGGTTCCGCCGCTGTTGTGCAGATCCATGACAATGGTCGCGAAACCATCCGGGGCAAACTCCCGGAAGGTATCCTTGACCGCCTCGGTGGGTTGGTCCCAATCCAGAACCATCGGCGCGATAGTCATGTCGGCAAGGTTGAAAAAGCGCTTGTTGTGCTCCACGAAGAGCGGGAGGTATTCGGGCCTCACCCGATTCGGGTTGAAATACCCCGCCGCGCTGGCGTCGCTGGTGAAAAAATCATTCTCGGCGGCCGTCCTATAGAAGTGGGCGATGATGTCCGGGTAGGTCTCGATCAGATTGGGATTGATCCCCCAGGCAAGTGGGATGCGACCTCGATTCGGATCCTCCCAGAAGTTGGGAAGGAAATCGTAGAGTGGTGTCGCCGAGTCATAGTCAGCCATGAGAATGCAGACATACGCCTTGTCCTCCACCTTGTCCCGAATCGGCGGGCGTCTCTGCTTAAGCGGCTCGAGGGGCGCGCGGGCATGGAAGGATTGATTGAAGCAGTCGCTGGAAATGGTGTTCTGATAGCAGTTATAGGGAGAGATCAGGTAGACAGTCTCCCACTCGGTGGGAACCGGTTCGTGCTTGCTCGGATGACCCTCGATGTGACTGTACTTCCAGAACGCAAAGAATCCGGTGAGTTCGGTCATCCCCTTTCCCGCGGACTGGCGGAGGGTCTCCTCAAGGATCATCCGATAGGTGGCGAGATCAGTCCCCATCGGCTGATTGGGATCATCCTTGGGGAGTTCATCCCCCCAGGGCGATAGGTCGAAAACAAAGGCGCGGTTCACCACGGCCCAGTCCCGTGTCACCACATAGGAGGTGTCCCCACCCGCTCGCGCGCGGGCGGAGTCCTCGAACAGGCAGAGGAAATGAGAGGAGCAGCTCCCCTTGGCGAGGAGTTCTCGAACGGCCCAGCGATAGGCGTCGTTCTTCTGGCTTCCGGTTTCCGCGCCGGTGAACCGTCCCCGCAGGTCTTCAAGGATCGGAAGCTTCCATTTGGGGAGGACCTTCTCGGCGAGCTCGGGGCTGAGCGCCACGGCATCCCGGACACCCGCGAGGGTGGTCGCGACATTGACCGACGCGGGAACCTCGGGGTCCCAGAGAATGGCTCCCTTCAAACGGTCTCCGGCGAGCTCCACCAGGGCATCCAAGTCCGCGACTGGGGCGCGCCCCCTTCCCGACAGCCAGCTCCCCTCCCGGCTCTGAAGGTCGAGCCAATAGGCGGGCCTTGATTTGGCGGGCGAGAGCACATACACCCGCGGCCCTTCGCGGTTGAGAATCCCCTGCACGCAGGACGCCGCAAGCGCCTCATCGTAGCCCTCCGCGCCCCCTTGGCCGGAAAGTTGGAACAGATGAATCGGGCCCTCGCTCGTCGCGGGCTCGGCGTTGTCCGCGAAGACAACGCCCCCCGCCAAGCCAAACACCAAACTGCACGTCCAGATGAAGCGAATCATGTTCAGTCCCACCTTCCGGTTGATTGGCTGTCGTTCATACCACGATCTCCCCGCGCAGGGACCTCACTCGAATGGACCTGTCGGGGATTGCCAGGATGCGAGCTTGGCAGGAGAGGCGAGTGGATGGGGCGCGCGCGGGGAGGAGCTTTCCCAGCGTCTCTTGTTCAAGGAGCTCCATCGGGGACAGACGCTCCGCGCCGGATAGGATCTCCACCGCGCAGGTGGAACAAGAGGCATCCCCGCCGCAAGCATGCGGAAGGGGAATGTCCGCCTCCAAGGCCGCTTCAAGCAAGGTGTCCTCCGCATCCGCCCAGCACTCTTTCTCCCAAGGGAGAAACACCACCTTGGGCATGATTCAATCCAGCAGGCGAGGCGGAGAGACATTCGCCGCGCCGATCAACACCATGTCATCATGGTGCACCGCCACGCTGCTCTTGAGGCGTCGCCCGACCTCCTCCCGCACCTCCCGGCTGCTCCTGCCCTTGAAACGCGCCAGTTCCCGCGAGGAGAGATTCGCCAGGCCCTGCGCGATGGGGTTGCGGTCAATGGAACAGATCGCCACTGGGTCGCCGGCCTCGAAAGTTCCCTCAATCTCCACCACGCCCGAGGGGAGCAAGCTCCGGTCGCCGCGCTCGAGCGCCGCGCGCGCGCCTTCATCCACCAGGATGCGGGCATCCGAGGACTGGCAGGCCAGTATCCAGCGCTTCCGTCCGGCCAGGCGTTCCGTTCCGGCGATAAACCAGGTTCCAGGAATATCCTCGGGCGGCTCCATCCTTGGATTGGAGACAATCGGCCAGGCCTCCATAATCCGATCCAGGATGTTCGGGAGGCGCCCGGAGGTGATGACCGAGGACACCCCCATCAGCATCGCCTCCTGAACCGCGCGGAGCTTCGATTTCATCCCGCCGCGCGAGCGCGCCGAGGCGGGTCCCCCGGCGGCGGCGAAGAGCTCAGGGGAGACCCCCCAAGCCCGCCGCACCGGGCGCTTTTCCGAGTCCCACACCGATTCCACATCAGTCAGCAGGACCAGCACGTCGGAGTGAATCTTTCCGGCCACCACCGCCGCGAGACGGTCATTATCCCCAAACTGGAGCTCCTCGGTGACCACCGTGTCGTTCTCGTTCACAATCGGGAGGACCTTCCAGGCCAGTAGCCGCTCCAGGGTGTTCTTGGCGTTCAGGTAGCGTTGACGGTCCTCCAGGCCGAGGCGGGTGAGTAGCACCTGCGCCACCTGGATATCGTGTTTGGCGAACAGTTCGGTGTAGACCCCCATGAGCCTCGGCTGACCGATGGCGGCCAGCGCCTGACGGTCAATCAGGCTGGCGTGGTCTTTCTCCCAGTTCATCCGGCGCCTTCCGGATCCCACCGCCCCGGAGGAGACCAGAACCACCTCGGTCCCCCCGCTCATCCATCGGACAATTCCTTCCACCAGCCCGCTGACTGTCTTGCGGTCAAAATGTTCGGTTGTGGAGTCCACCAGCGAGGTGCCCACCTTGAGCACGATGCGTTTGAGCTTGGGAAGGGGACGTGAACGGCTCATACCGGTCGCAGAATAGGATTCCCAAATGGGGAGCGTCAAGGTTGAGGCAACGGTTCAGGGGGGCGGGGGCTTGTGGAGGATGACTTCCATGTTCGCCCGCCACTTTGCGCGCCCCGGCCTGGCGTTCGCCCAACGTTCATAGGCAAGGCCAGGAAGGAAAAGAACCGCCGAGAGCAAGAGGTATTCCGGCACCCCCTCGAAAGCATCCAAGTCCAACACCTCGAACCCCGCCTCCTCGGCCACGCGGCGGATGTCGGGGAACCGGTTGAAGCGGTAGGTGGTGGGAAAGGTGTCCTCGGGGTTGCGCCCTCTCAGGCTGTTGTACCATTTGTGAAAGGAGTCGGGGGTGATGCGCGCGATTCGACCCACATAGTGGTCACGGTTGGGGGTCTTGATGCAGAACAGCCCGCCTGGGACCAGCACTCGGGACACTTCGCGAAGGGCCGCCGCGGGATCGGGGATGTGCTCGAACACGTTCACGCTCACTGCGGAGTCGAAGGTGTTGTCCGGAAACGGGATTGCGCGGGCATCCGCGAGTAGACCCGAGTCCAGGTTGGGGTTGGACCGAACCCGCGGGTCCAAGTCGATCCCGATGACCCTCCGACCCGGCGCGCGCCAATCGAGGGCATCGATGATCCCCGCGCCGGCCCCGACATCCAGCACCCGTCTTGCGCCCGCGAGATGTTCGCGGACCTTCTCCGCGAAGTGCTCGAAGTCGGTGGGGCGATCGGGGTAATAGCGTCGGAGGAGCGCGCCGGTCAGGCGGGTGGTGCGTCGCTTGGAGGCCATCGGGCGATTATAGGGGGAAAAGGCGCGGGGGGAGGAGGGTGGTTCGCGCAAAGGCTCCGTTCAAGACCATTGAACGCGAGTGCAACTCAGCCTAGAGGGAAACCTCCTTGACAGATGGGACCCCAGCAAGTATGGTTTAAGTGCAATTGGTAGAGTTGCCTTTCGCGATTCGTCTCATGGCCAGTTGCCTTCTCATGCGGCCCACATTCAATGTGGGCCGCATGCTTTTAAGGAATCTCGCTTGGAGGGGAGGGTCATGTATCTCCTTTACCTCGATGAGTCGGGGAATGAGAACGACCCCAAGGACCGATGCTTTGTCCTCGGCGGGATTGCACTCTTTGAGCGTCAAACTTACTTCCTCACCCGCGAAATTGAAGAGCTGCACAAAAGGCACTTCCCCGGTCGGCAGCCTGTCCATTTCCATGCCTCCGAAATCCGTAGTGGCCGCGATTTCTGGCGCAAGGTCCAGCCAGAGACGAGAGAACGCGTTTTGGCGGACTTGTGCACGCTGGTGGAGCGGTCCCCCTCCAAGGGGCGCGCGCTTTTCGCCGCAGTGGTGGAGAAGAGTGATGTCTTGTACGGGGAAGACGCTGTCGAGAAGGCAACAGAGGAAATCTGCAGGCGCTTCGACATATTCCTTCAACGACACTATCACCATCGGAACGAGGCTCAGCGTGGCCTCATCATATTCTCCGAAGGCCGATTTGACGCTCGCGCGAAGATCTGGGTGCGTGGGTTCCATCAGCGCGGAACGCGCTGGGGGGCCATAAACAATCTCGCGGACATTCCATATTTTGCCCCAATGCGTGAGTCCAGATTGCTCCAGGTTGCAGACTTGGTTGCTCATTCCATTTGGCTGTTGTACGAGCGTCGAGATCCCAGCTTGGCGAAGCGCCTCATGAAGAGTTTTGATTCGACCGATGGCATCCTCCATGGGCTTGTGCATGTGCGCTCGGACCCGGAGAGTGTTTGCGAGTGTCCAGCCTGTCACAGTCGGAAGTTCCCAAACTCCCATGGACCGTGGCTTTCGCGCCACCCTGGGGAGGATGCCTGACTGATCTTGGAGAATGTCCACAGGGCCCTAATGATGATGGTGAAGACATCCCCATCCACCCGACTCCCCCTCCAGCGCGTTCCGGTCTAGAGTGTTGACAGGCTCATGGACCCGATTCTCGCCACTCTTCCCGATACACAAACCATCGCGCAATTGGTGGGGTCCGCCTGCGGGCGGCGAACCTTCACCCCGGCGGAGGCTCAGGTTCTCGAATGGGCCTTGGTGCAGATCGCGTTGGATGGCTCGGGACCGGTCAACGAGGTGGTTCACAGCTACCGCTCGTCACTGCTGGCGGGCGCCGATTGGCATGCCGCCTTCGCCGCGGCGCTGCTCCAAACCCCGAGACAGTGGGGGGCGGAAATCCAGGCCGCGCTTTCCGCCTTCGAGGAGATTCGAACCTACTATCGGAATTCGGATATCGCCGTGTTCCTGTTCGCCGACAAGTTGATCTCCGAGCACGCCGGGCAGACTCCTCCCTTCCCCGGCTATGTCCCCCTTTCCGCGCCCGAAGATCCGCGCCCGAGGCGACTTGTGGAGCTCGCCGATCAGGCCGATGTGGCGGGAGAAACCCTGGAACTCGCCAAGGTCCTTCAGGACCGTTTCCCGCACATCCTTCGGCGCGGGTACAAGCTCAGTTTCAGTGGAGCCTTGGGAGCTCTGTTTTGCGACCTGGACATCGAGGCGGATCGTGTCCCCCGCCTGCTCACCGTGGCGGCCTTGGTTTCGGTGATCTTCAAACCGGTCCGCCTTATCTGATCTTCTCCAACACCTCACTCGGATTGGCGGTCGGCGGGAGGCAGGCTGTCCCTCGACAGACATACGCGGTCGGTGCATCCCCCATTGGGGTCTTCCCGGCGAGCAGAACGGACAACGGCGCGAGCGCGGGGTCCGAGGCGATCCAAACCAGGTATGGGGAAAAGCGCCCGCGGAGCGGCTTAAGAAACTCCTCCAGCCCCTTTCCACCCGGAGACACAAGAACCAGCGTGTCTCCGCCCTCGCGAAGGAGATCAAGACCTATCAGCATCTGCGGAAATCCCGCCCCCGCCCGACGAAGCGAATCCCCAAAGGCGAGGAAGGTCCGGTTGGCGCGTTCGAGCAGGTTGGTGTCGCCCGTCAGAAACCCCAGGCGCGCTAAGTTCAACGCGGCGACCGAGTTCCCCGAAGGGGTCGCACCGTCATTCGCGGACTTCGAGCGGATCAGGAGATCCGCTTGCCGATCGAGCGTGTTGAAGAAGCCTCCATCCTTGTCATCCCAGAAGAGTTCCAGTTGGCGAACGTGGATTTCGAGCGCGGACCGGAGCCAGCGCGGTTCGAGCGTGGCTTCGTACAGGTCCAGCAGTCCCATGACAAGGTTGGCGTGGTCGGAGAGCATCCCTTCGAGGTGGGATCTACCCGCCCGACGGGTGTGGAGAAGGCGCTCGCCATCCCACTGAAACCGGAGCATGGCCTCCCCCGCGCGCCTCGCCGACTCCAGGTAGCGCTCCTCGGAAAGGACAAATCCTCCGAAGGCCATTGCCGAGATCATCAGGCCATTCCAGTCGGTGAGAATCTTGTCATCCAGGCCGGGAGGAACCCGCTTGGAGCGTTCGGCGAGGAGTTTCGGCCTCGCGCGCTCAACCAATTCGAGCAGGCTTTCAAGCGGCATCCCCAACTTTTCGGCGACATCGGCGGGGATGCGCGGGATTGCGAGCGCGCTCTTGCCGGTGTGCTCGAAGTTGCCGCCCGGACGGACATCGTAATACTCACAAACCACTCGAGCGTCCTCGGGACCGAGCACGGCCTCGACCTCTTCCGGAGTCCAGACAAAGAACTTGCCCTCCTCTCCCTCGCTGTCAGCATCGGTGGAGGAGTAGTATCCCCCCTCGGGGGACTGCATCTCACGAATCGCATAGTCGAGGATTTCACGGGCGATGCGCGCAAGGGATTCATCGCCGGTGGCCTGAAATGCCTCAAGGTAAGTTCGCGCCAGGAGCGCATTGTCGTAAAGCATCTTCTCGAAGTGCGGGATCAGCCAGCGGTCATCCACGGAGTAGCGATGGAATCCGCCGGCGAGTTGGTCATACATGCCGCCTCGCGCCATGCGGTCCAGGCTGTAGGTCACCGCGTGGATGATTTCCGGGTCCTGGGTGCGCCGCCAGTCGCGCAGAAGCAAGAGCAGGTCCATCGTATGCGGGAATTTGGGCGCGCCGCCGAAACCGCCATAGAGCGGATCGAAACGCTGGAGGATCGATTCCACCGCCGCGCCGATCAGGTCCTCGGAAAGGGTCGCCGAGGCGGGAGGGGCGGCCAGGGCGCGCTCCACTGCGGTGGCGATTTCCCTCGCGCTGGCCTCGATCTTGTTCCGATTGGTCCGAAAGTGCTCATCCAAGGTGGTGATCAGTCGCAGAAAACCGGGTCGTCCCCAGCGGTCATCGGGCGGAAAATAAGTCCCCGCGTAAAAGGGCTGGAGGTCGGGTGTGAGGAACACCGACATCGGCCAACCCCCTGAACCGGTGACCAGCTGGGTGGCCATCATGTAGATCTCGTCGATGTCCGGACGCTCCTCGCGGTCCACCTTGATGTTGATGAAATGATCGTTGAGGAAGCGGGCAATCGCCTCGTTCTCGAAGCTTTCACGTTCCATCACATGGCACCAGTGACAGGCGGCGTAACCGATGGACAGAAAGATCGGTTTGTCCTCCTCCCGCGCGCGACTCAGCGCTTCCTCGCTCCAGGGATGCCAGTCCACCGGATTGTGAGCGTGTTGCAGGAGGTAAGGGCTGGTTTCATGCACAAGATGGTTGGCGTGCTTGTGTTCACCGGTGGCGTGGGTCATGAGGACAGAGGCTCCGAGGAGAAGAATTGGGAGGGACATCGCGCGGTTCCCGTGTTCGCGCGTTAGTTTGAGGCGCAAGCTTCCCGTTGGGAAGGGCGGGCCCTCCAAGGTCCCCAAGGAGCCGCTACTAGAGCATCTTTCACTCGAATGTAGCGTGGGAGGGACGAGCTCCGTCGCGTCCCGTGGCCCCGTAAGATCAACAACGACCCCCTAAGACCAGCCACGACGGAGCGTGGCCCTCCAAGGCGTTACACGATAGCGCTATCCGCTCTAAGCGGCGAGGATTCGGTCCAGACGCCGCGAGCACTCACGGTAGTCCCCGCAGGGCCCCTCGATGGTGAGCCAGCCTTCGTAACCCACCTCGCGCAGCGCCTTCATCACCTCCGGGAATGGGACACTCCCCTCCAGAAGCGCGGGCCACTCCTTCTCCGGAGGAACTCCGAGGCGGTAGTCTTTGATGTGGATACGGATCAGGCGGTTGCCGAGGACCCGAATCCACTGCTGGGGCGGCGGTCCATAGACCAGATGGTTGGCGACATCAAAGTAGGCGCGGACCCAGGGGCTTTCGAACGTATCGATCAGGCAGGCGAAGTGCTCGGGACTCATGAACAGGTTGTTCCAGACATTCTCCAGCCCGATCACCACCCCGGTTTCCTCGGCCACGGGAATCAGCTCGCGGACCGCCCTCCGGATCGCGTCCCAAGCGCGGTTGTGGGCGGCGATGTATTCCGCGTACGGAGAATTGTCGCCCTCCGCCACGCTCCTCACATGGCCGCTCTTGCAGTCGAAATCGACCTTGAACTTGCCGCGCTCGGGCATCGGCATGCCGCCGATGCGCCCGGGCACCACCAGCGCCACCCCCGCGCCATAGCCCTGAGCCGCGCGCAGGGTCGCGAGGGTGAACTCTTGGTCCGCCCGAACCTTGGCGGGATCGGAACTGGTGTATTCCGCCCAGCCGCGCAACATGCAGTGGATTTCCACGCCGAGATCGCGCGCGATATCTCGCACGCTCTCGGCCTCGGCTCGGCTGATAACCGGCCCCGCGGCGTCCATCCAATTGGCCTCGATTCCGTGGAATCCGGCATCGCGAATCGCGGTGAGAATCGCCTTGTCCGGCGGAGGAGTAATGATGGCTTTCTTGAAGGTCATGGCGCTCACATCCCCGCGAGAATGAGGTCCAGGCGCCGGCTGCACTCGGCGCGCCCCTCTCCACATGGCCCTTCGATGGTGAACCAGCCATCATAGCCGATTTCGATGAGGGCCTTGGCGACATTCGGCCAGTTGACACTCCCCTCCCGGAGCGAGGGCCACTCCTGCTCCTTGGGGACATCCAGTTTGTAGTCCTTGATGTGGAGTTTCACGATCCGCTTGCCCAGGGTTCGGATCCACTGCTCCGGCGGGATGCGGTACTTGACCTGATTCCCGCAGTCGAAATAGGCGCGGACCCAGGGGCTCTTGAAAGCGTCAATCATGTGCCCGAAATGGTCCGGACCGATGAACAGGTTGTTCCAGACATTCTCCACCCCCACCACAACGCCGGTCTCCTCGGCCACGGGGATCAGGTCGGAAATATGTCGGATAAAGGAGTCGTAGGCGTGGTCGTGAGCCTGCATGTAATCCTTGTACGCGGAGTTATCTCCATCCGCCACTTGGAGCAGATGACCGTTCTTGGGATCGAACTTGACCTTCCATTTATCCGGTTCGGGCATGGCGAACTTGTCGCCATCGAGTCGTCCCCCCACAAGCAAGATCGCGTCCGCGCCATAGGCCTGCGCGGCCTGGAGGGTGTGGATGGTGAACTCCTTGTCGGTCTTGACCTTATCCGGGTCGGGGCTGTTGAACTCGGCCCAGCCGCGGAGGACCGTGTGAACGCGCATGTCCATTTTGGCGGCGAGTTCGCGGACCTTGGCGGCCTCATCGAGCGTGGTCATGCCCTCCTTGGGGTGCCAGAGGTTGACCTCGACCCCATTGAAGCCCGCTGCCTTGAGCTCGGTGAAGGTCTCCTCCTTGGGCGGGAAGGTGATGACCGCCTTGTGCTTTCCCCAGACCGGGTTGAGGGGGGTGTGGGCCGCGTGGGCGCGGACACCGAATCCGACCGCCGCGCCCGCGGCAAGGCCAGTCTTGAGAAATGTACGACGGCGTATAAGGGAGGACATAGGGTTGCTCCTTTCTGAGTTTCCCATCATTGAGTTGGCCTCATCCAATCGGCGATCAGCAGCAAGAGGTCCCCCGGTCCGATCACGCCATCCTGGTCCACATCCAGCTCCGGATGCACCGCGGTGGGCAGGGCAACGGTCGTGGGGGTAACCGTGGGGGTGGGGCTTTCGGATGGGGAGGGGGTGGCGGTCGCAACCTCAGTGGGCGTGGGCGTTTCCAGGGGGAAAAGATTTATCTGACGCGTGTCCGAGGTGTCGTCAAAGGTGAACTCGACCACTTGGCTCTTGGTTTGATAGCCGACTTTTTCAACCTTGATCGTGAAGTCGGCGTTCCATAGCGCCTGGTTGGGACAGACATCCACCCGGATGTAGATCAGCCCCTGGGCGTCGGTGATGCAGTGGCTCTCCACGCCACCGTTCGGATTGTAGAAGTGGGGACCGCCATCATAGCTCTGGTGGTCGAAGTAGATGATGTTTCCCACCCCTTCGTCATCGAGATAGTTCAGGGTCACCGTGGCGCCCTGGACCCTTCCCGGTCCCCCCATGTCGGAGACATATCCCTCCAGATAGAGGTCCACGCAGTCGCCTTTCGGCGCGGCTTTCGAGGCAAGAGTAACCTGTGGAAGGGTCTCCGGGGAAACACCCTCATCACCCCAGACAGGGGAATGGGGAGTCGCCATGAGGATCGCGATAGAGATCCACGAGCGCGGAAAAAGTTTGGCAGTCATGGCTCCCTCTTCCGGGTTTGGCCGGATGTCCATCCCCTGGACCACGTCGCTGCTAGGCCGACGGCAGCGGCGGCTTGCGCGTGTCGGCCAGGGTCTCCTCGTAGGTGACCGGGGCTTTTTTCTCAACGCTCTGGCGAATCATCAGTCCGATAGTGGTCGCGCCGACCCCGCTGGCCAAGCCGCTGTTGACCTTGTCCGGCGTTCCCGCGCGGACACAATCGAAGAAGTTGGCGAGGTGCTCATAGGTGTCGCCCGCGTTGCCCTTGGCCTCGATCTTTCCTCCGTTGTCACCGCTCTTGTCCCGGAGCTGGATGTACGGACTTGGCGGGGTCAGATTCGCGCCGCCCTTGGAGCCGACCACCTTGTAGCTCCATCCCCCTTCATCAAAATCGGGGACCTCAATGAAGGTGTGGGTGTAGCGAATGACAAAGTTCTTCAAGGGATCGGGGTACTCAAGCAGCGCGGTGTAAAAGGAGGTCGTGTCCCTGTCGGGAATGATCCCGCTTCGCCCGACCGCGGTGCACTTCGCCGGATTGGTCTGGGTGAGCCAATACATCAGGTTAAACTCGTGGACCGCCTGCTCCAGCATCCAGTCGCCGGACTTGTCGCGCTCGGTGAACCAGCCCTTGAACCCGTCCCAATCGCCATAGCGCCGAAAGCGACCGTCCCAAAGGTCGCCGATGGCCCCTTCGCGGACCTGCTTGATGATATCGGCGAACTGCTCGTTGGACCCCCACTGGGTTCCCACCTGGAGAACCACATCCGGATGCTGCTTGCGGACCGCTTGAATCTCCTTGAGTTCCCAGGCGGTGATGGCGAGCGGCTTTTCGCCGTAGACCGACATCCCTTCCTTGAGGCAATCGATATACATGGTCGTGTGCCAGTAACAAGGGGTGGCGATGACCACGCAGTCAATGTCATCGCGGGCGATGAGTTTGCGATAGGCGTAGGGGGTGTCGCCCGAGGCTTCGGGGCGTTTCTGGGTCTTCTCCTCGACCATTTCCAGGCCCTTGTCGAGGTTGTCGGGGGTGATGTCGCAGATGGCGACGACCTCCAGGTTGTCCATCTTAAGGACATGGCCGAGCAGATGCCGCCCACGTCCGCCGGTCCCAACCCAACCGACACGGAGCTTGCGATCCCCGGGCGGCGCGGCCATTCCCGCGGAAACATGGAGGGCCAAGCCCGCGGCAAGGCCGGCGGCCGAGCCGGATTTCAGAAATTCACGCCGTGTGATTGCATCCGGTGACATGAAACAACCTCCAGGAAAATGGGAATCCGCAAGCCCGGGGCCAGCGCCCGGGGTCAGACATGGAGGGGATTGTTTCAATTCGGGTGGGGCGGGTCAAGGGAAAGAGAGAATCAGGATCCCCGATAATCGAACCCGGTCTGGGTCTTAATGGCGAATTGGGCCGCCTCGCGGACATCATCCGAAGGATCGTTCAGGTAGGGGGTCAACCTTCGGACCAGTTCGGGAGTCCCTTTCTTGCCGAGTGCGCGGAGGGCGTGGACTCGAACATGAGGGTGGGGGTCATCGCAGAGCTCAAAGGCCTTCCCCAGAAGATGGGGGGCATCCACCTGGCCGAGAATCCAAAGGCCCGAGGTCCGCATCCAGCTGTCGGGGTGACGGAGCATTTGCATGAGCGCGATTTCGGCCTCGGTGTGGCCCAGGTCAAACAACGCCCGAATGGCGTTGGCGCGCTCCCTGGGGGTGTTGCTGCGGGTCGCCTCCTGGATGTTCTCCACCCACTGGGCCTTGCGCTCAAGGGGAAGCGATTCAATCAGGTTGGCTCGAACCCTCGGATCCGGGTCGCGGAACAGGCGCGCGATGGTTTCTTCGTCCATGCGCTCGGGATCCATGTTTTCGAGCCCTCGGACCGCGGTGGCGCGGATGCGTTCGCTGACATCCTCCAGCATGTCCTCCACAACTCGGGAAGCTTCGGGCAGGTCGGAGGCTTCCGCGAGAATCAGGGCCAAATGGATCCGATCCTCCTCGTCCAGCCCCCCCATGAGGTCGATCAGACTGTCGATGAAATCGGGATCGATTTTCTGGAGCACACGGGTCATGGTCCGGCGTTCGTGCTCTCCGATCCGTCCGAAATGATCCACGATGTAATCGCGGGCGATGCGGCTGGTGGCGCGCACCGCGAGTTTGGCGGTCTGGGGGTCCTCGTCCTGAACTTGCGCCATGAGGAGGCGAATGTGCTCCGCCCCGCCTCGGAAGTGCAGGTATTGAATTCCCGAGCGACGCACCACCGGCGAGGAGTTCTTGAGGAGCTTCTGAATTGAGAGCAGAGGGAGCTCCCTCTCGAAGGTCAGGAAGTTCTCAATGAGTGTGGCGGCGAGGAGAGGATTCGCCTCCTCCAGAAGGTCGTGCAGGTGCTTGTAGTATTTCTGGCCGAGATCATCCTGGAACAAACGGAGGAAGGGGATCCGGATGTCGCGCCGCACCCAGGGGAAATACTCGAAATAAGACCCTATAAGGCCCTTTTCGGAGAGCCTGAGGAGGGCTTTCGTCCGTTTCGCGGGAGGAATCTTCCCGAGGCTCTCGATGTGGTCGCTGACCGAATCCTTGGTCAGCAGCCGTTCCAGGATGCGCAGGATCCCATCCGCGAGTTCGTCATCAGCGACGGACAAGCCATAATAGAGCAACTCCACTCGCCTCGGATTAGGCCTTGAAAGCAGGTCATGCTCAATCGCGCTCGTGGCGTGGATCTCAAGCTCCGGATAGATCTCCCAGAACAGCGCCTTTGCCTCCACCGAGAGCGCAAGCAGGCTAGAGACAATCACCGACCGGACATTTCGTTGAGAGACAGCGGAAAGGGAGGCGAACAGGCGCATGGCGTCCGCCAAGACCTCCGCGTGGCGAGGGTCCTTGGCGGCCTTGTCGAGCGAGCGGCCGACCAGGTTCTCGATCACCTTGCGCCCTTCCTCACGGACATCGACGACGGGGTCGAAAAGCGCGGGAATGGTCTCGTTGAGCGCGGAGAGGTCTCCGAATTCGCCGATCATGCGGATCGAGGCTTGACGAATCCTGGCGTTGGGGGAGAGGAGCTGCAGGCTCAGCAGAGGGAGAACCGAGGGCCCGCGCCGACGCAGGGCCTGGTAGGCGGAATGGGCGACCGGCGCCTCCGTATCGGCGAGCATGAGAGCCAGCCAGGCCACCGGCCATTCCACATCTATCTTCGACAGGACCTCAATCCCGGAGAGGCGCTTCTCGGAATCATCGGCGGAAAGGAGCGCCCAGACCTTTGCGTACTGATCCTCGCGGATATCGGGCACGGCGGCTCAGGTCCCGGCGAGTGTGGCGGCTTTACGATGGGCCATGCGGATCAGGAGTTGCGCCTCCTGACGTCCGATGCGGAGTTCCTGGGCGATCTGATCGATGGTCTTGCCCTCGCGGAAAAGGCTCAAGGCGCGCGTGGTCGGATCGCCGAACGCCTCCATACTTTCCTCCACCTCGAAACAGGTCGCGGGAGACGGGTCGGGAGCCAAACCCACACTCGGAGGGATTGGAGCGGAAACGGAGGTTTCGGAGGGCGGGTCCTCATGGGATCTGGGGGTCTGGGGAAGCGGAACGGGCGGTTCGGACGGACAAGGCGCGCTCTCTTGCTCGGGGTCCCTCGGGGTCATCCGAAAGGTCTCCTCCAATTTGGCCTGGAGAAGGTCACGCTGGGTCCGTGAGAGCTGAACCACCCGGAGGTGGAACTGCTCCAACTCCGCGCGAGTCACCAGGTCCTCCTGGTCCAGATCAAGGAGCCATTCGGGAGGACGCCTCGCGCGCAGCTCGCGCCACAGGCATCCCGCCGCGAGCGCAAGGGCCAGGGTCAAGGTCCAATGAAGGAAATCCAGCATTCAAACCACGATGTCGAGAATGTCGCCGCTCCCAGGCTGAGAGGGGGGGGAGGAATCCTTGGGGCCTTCCTTGTCCGTTTTGGCGGAAGGCGCATTGCGAGCGGCGGCCTTCTTGCGACCGTCTCCCCCGATTCGGTCGCGAATGGTCCGCCCCTCGGTTTTTCCGGGGTCGTTTACCTGGGTCTCCTGCCGTCGCAGCTCGGCATGCGCCGCCGCGCGAGCCACCTCCGGCGCCAGGGTTTGCTGGAGGTGCGCGGCGTTGGAGGGCTGCTGAAGGGTCGGCGAACCCTGCAACACCGGGGCGTGATCCGCGATTCTCACGACCGCTCACCTCCTGTGCGCGGGAGGCCGGTTTCAGCGTTTCAAGGCGCCTGCACCACCCGCGCGAACTCGTGCTCAAGGTCCTTGAGGCGCCCGCGCAAGCGCGCCATGGACTTGGTATGGAGTTGGCACACCCGACTCTCGGTCACGTTCAGGACCTTGCCGATCTCCTTGAAGGTCATTTCGTCGTAGTAGTACATCGCCACAACCAGGCGCTCTTTTTCCGGAAGGGTCTCGATGGCGTCCGTGAGGATGTGGACCAGTTCCTCGCGCGCCACAAGGTCGCGGCTCGATTTCTCGTTGCGGGTCGCCTGATCCCCGCGCGTGGTCCGGCTGTCGTCCGAGAGGCGCAGCTCCTCATCCAGGCTGAGGACCACGGAACGCGAGGCGAAGTTCAAGAGCTGCCGGAACTCCTCCACCGAAAGGCCCAGGTAATGGCTGACTTCCTCGTCCTTGGCGGGCCGAAGGAACTTATTCTCCAGCTGGGAGTAGGCCTGCTGGAGTTGGTTCATCTTCTTCCGCAGCGAGCGCGGGAGCCAGTCCACGGCGCGGAGTTCATCGATGATCGCGCCCCGAATCCGGGGGATGGCGTAGGTGATGAATTTCACCTCTCGGCCCGGATCGAAGTTGTCCACCGCGTTGATCAATCCGATCACCCCGGCGGAATAGAGATCATCGAAATCGAGGACATCCTGGTCCAAGTGCGGATGGGTGACCAAACGGTTCAAGACATATTTCACCAGATAGACATACTGGCGAATCATTCGGTCGCGAGCTTCCCGGTTCCCGTTGACAATCTCCCGCCAGACTTGAGCCTCGTCCGGCATGGGCTTCACCCGCTGGGTTTTGGTGGCCCGGACCTTGGACTCCGGAGCCGCTTCGCTCGTGTTGCCGGCCATACAAGAATTCTCCCTATCCCCTGAATTCAAAAACAACCCCTGGTGCGACTATCCGGCCAATGCCAAGTCTCCCTCGGTCGGATATTTCACGGCCTCCACTTTCACCTTCTGAACATTCGTCTTCCGAAGCATTTCCAGATGGCTTGGCTTCAGCAAGGTGTGGCGCAGCAGCAGCGGCGTGCCATCCTCGCCGAGCACTGTTTCCGCCACGCGCTGGTTGGGTTCGAGATCCTCGACCGCCACCCAGACCGCGCTTTTCATCCCGCCGGGTGAAACTGTTTGGAAGGTCGGCTCCAAACGGGTCACCTCATTCCGCCGCGAGGCGGCGGCCTGCTTGGCCTGCGCCTCCACCGTGTCCAGCATGATCCCGATCAAGAAGCCCACAAAGGCCCCGGTCACCGCCAGGAACATCGGAAAGGCCAGGAACCAGGTGATCTTCGCCCACACCGACATGGAGGGCATGTATGGGAGATGGCGAATCGCGGCGGCCATCACCGAGATGAAGAACGGGACGAAAGCACACAAAACGGAAATCTGCTTGGTTCTGTGCGAAAAAGACTCTTTCGATGTTTCCCGCATTTCCTGCACAAGCCTTCCGAAAGATCCCCCTCTAAATGGGAGGATAGCACGGGTCAAATCATTTTCCCACTGGAAAGTTACACCCCCGTCCGGCCCCTCTCCGGGGTGGCGCTCATCGATATCCCGGATGTCGCGCGGGTCCTCGAATGGGGTTTGCCCCTCCTCGGTTGGAAGGGACTCCTCCAAGCCCTCCCATGGGTCCAAGGGCGCCCATTCCTCGACTCTGGAGTCAAGGCGCTCGATCTGGGCCGCGATTCGGGAGAGACGGTCCTTGGGGCGCTTGAGGGTGGCTGTGACGGACATCCTAGGCTTTCCCAATCTTGGCGTATTTGAAGAGTTTTCTCCAAAGCGAACCCACGTCCTGGTCCTCGGCGGGGGCCGACGGCTGGGAATTCAGCAAGCGGGTGGCCATGGCCTGAATCCCCCGCGCGGCGATCCCATGCGGGGACTCCTCGAGAAAGGCCTTTTGGTGGCGGATCGCGTTCGGGACATCCGGGTCCCGCAGGACCGATCCGAGATGAGATATCTCATGGTCCAGAAACCGCTTGGCCATTTGCCCCATGAACTCGGCGGTGCGATAGGCTTCCTTTTCAGACCCGGCCATGTTCACGGTCAAGTGGACCTGCTTGTCTGGGCTATGGAAATGGATGTGCTTGAGCATTTGATAGGCGTCGAGATAAGCGGTCGGCTCCGGGGTGGTGACCAGGAGCACCTCGCCCGCGGCATGCACAAAGGAGAGCACGCTGTCGGCCATCCCGGCGGCCGTGTCCACCAGGATCAGGTCCATGTCCGGAAGGAAGGTGGTGAATTCCCCGATCAGGCCCTCCAATTCGGATTCGCGCAGCATGGTGAGTTCGGCCACGCCGCTCGCGGCGGGAACCACCTTAATCCCGGAAGGTCCCTCGACCACGATCTCCCCCAGGCGCTTCTCTCCCGAAAGGACATGGGAGAGATTGAAGCGCGGCTGAAGTCCGAGGAGAACATCCACATTGGCAAGGGAGAGGTCGGCGTCCACCACCATCACCTTCCGCCCGCGCCGGCCGAGGGCGATGGCGAGGTTGGCGACGATGTTGGACTTGCCGACTCCACCTTTTCCACTGGTGACCGCGAGGGTCCGGACCCGCCTGGTCTCGGGCCGGAGCTCGATCACCGGAGCGGGGGCATGGACCGCCCCCACCAATTCCCTGAGTCGTTGCGCCTGATCGGTCATGTTCCCGTCCTCACGCCCCGACCTGCTCCAATGCGCCAAGTCCGACTCCCGGCGCCTGGTCCTCGCGGTGGGTCCTCGCGAGGACCTCCTCGGCCAACCGCGTGGGATTCACCGGCTCAATGTCCTCCGGAACATTCTGCCCGGTGGTGATGTAAGACACCGGGATATGGGTGAGATGGAGCATGTTGAGCGGCGCGGCGAAATTGAGGGTCTCATCAAGCTTGGTCACGATCAGACTGTGAATCCCGATGGGTCGGAAGCGGTCCACGGCCTCTTGGACATAGCGTTCGTTCATGGTGGAGGAGAGAACCAAGTAGCGCTCGCAGTCGGGAACACGGTCCAGGAACGACTTGAGCTCTCCCATCTGGGATTCGTCGCGCGGGGAGCGTCCGGCGGTGTCGATGAACACCACGTCGGCGTCATGACATTTCCTCAGCGCGTCAGGCAACTCCTCGGGACCGTAGACCACGTGCAGGTCCAGACGGAGGATCTCGGCGTATTTGCGGAGTTGATCCTCGGCCGCGAGGCGATAGGTGTCGACCGTGATCAGCCCGACCTTCGTGGGCGGAATCGGATTCACCACCAACCCGGAGGCGAGCTTGGCGAGAGTGGTTGTCTTGCCGACCCCGGTGGGTCCGATCAGGGTGATGACCCGCTGGCCCGATTCGGGTTTCCCGATTGGGGGGGTGGTCATCACAAACCCGGCGAGGATTTCCCGGAGGATTTTAGGCTCCATCTCGCACCCCGGGTGGGGGATGGACTTGAGTTTATGCGCGACCTTGGCGAGCAAGGTCTCAGAGAGCGTGGACTCCATGAGGCGCTTCATCGCCGAATGCCATTCGACCGGAACCTCGGTCAAAATCCCCATTCTCCCAAGCGGCCCGCCGAGTGAGAGCAGTCGTTCCATGGTGTTGGCCAAACGATCGATCCGGACTTCAAGGGCCTCCAAGCGGAGCGATTCCGGGGCCCCTGGGGCCGGATGCGCCCCGACTCGACCGTGGCTTTCAAGCGCGCCCGCGGCGGGCCCCTCCTGGAGGTTTGGCTCCATCGTCGGCCTCGGTTTCGGGGTGGTCTCAGGGACCGGCCCCAAGCCGGCGCGCGGAAGGGCGCCCGAATCCGAGAGCCTGAGCTCCTCGATCCGGGAGAGGAAATCCTGAGCGGCCTGCAGGGACAAGCTCGGCTCACGCGGTTGAACCGGCCTGCTTTCAGGTTCGGACAGTCCCAGGGCGACCGGCCGCGGGGGTCTTCCAAGAGACCTCGGCGGCGCGTAATGAGGCTGTTGGTCCTCCAGCGCCGCGGTCACCTCAACCCAGGGTTTTCCGAGTAGTCCAAAGAATCTCCCCGGGAATGTTCGGGTGTTGAGGATGACTGCATCCTCCCCCATTTCGGCCTTGACCCTGGCCATGGCCTGCTGAACAGTGCTTGCTGCGAACTTGCGGATTCTCATCTCCCCCTCTTTCCCCCTATTTCAATTCAACCTTGATGGACTCAAACCCGACCGGCTCCTGTCGGGATCAAAGCTTGATCGCGTCTTCCGTTACCTGGCTCCCACCTCGGCGAACCGAACGGTCCCGATGCTCCGCAGGTTTGTGTCTCCCGTGACCTCGTTGTAGGAGAGGACATGGATTCCGGCGATGTAGCGCCTCACCAGACGGCTGAGAACCAGCCGGATCTGCGGACTGGTCAGTATCACCGGATGCATCCCCAGCGAGGCCGCTTCATCGGCCTGCCTCTGGACCGCGTCAACAATCCGCTTGGAGAGGGTCGGATCGAGCGCGGCGTAGGAGCCTTGCGCGGTCTGCCGGGCGGCGTTTTGAATCTCGCTCTCGACCTGCGGGTCCGCCAGGATCACCGAGAGCGTGCCGTCCGGACCGATCAGGGACTGGGTGATCATCGGCGCGAGCGCCATGCGCGCGAACTCGGTGAGCGCGTCCGGATCGCGCGTGACCGACAGATTGTCCGCGAGGCTTTCGAGAATCTGCACCAGGTTGCGAATCGAGATGCGTTCGGAAAGCAGATTCTGGAGGACCTTCTGAATCTTCCCGACCCCAAGCGCCTGGGAGCCTTCGAGGAGTTCGTCGATGACCACCGGCGCCTCGGCCTTGACCCCATCAATGAGCTTCTGGGTTTCCTGACGGCCCAAGAGGTCGGCGGCGTGACGGCGGATGACCTCGGTGAGGTGGGTGGCCAGCACCGAGGAGGGATCGACCACGTTGTAACCGGCCAGCTCGGCGGCGTTGCGGTTTTGCGGCGAGACCCACACGGCGGGAACCCCGAAGGCCGGTTCGGTGGTTCGGATGCCCGGTATCTCGGCGGCCCCCTCGCCCGGATGGATCGCGAGGAAGTGATCCGGAAGCACCTCTCCCGAACCGATCTGGACCCCTCGGATGCGGATCGAATACTGGTTGGGACCGAGCTGGATGTTGTCGCGGATCCGGATCTGCGGGACCACAATCCCAAGGTCGAGGGCGATGCTACGACGGATGTTCGAGACCTGTTCGAGGAAATTCCCGCCGCGGGCCGAATCCATCAGCGGGACCAGGTTATACCCGATCATGATCTCCATCGGATCGACCTTGAGGAAGCTCTCGACCGGCTCGGCCTCCTTGGGGGCGCCTTCCAGGGCCTCGCGCTTGTGGCGGACCTGGACCTCATATTCCTCCTGCTTCTGTCTCCCCACGAGGAACCACATCGTTCCAAGCGCCCCCGCCATCATCGCAAAAGGCAGGAAAATCCCGCGCGTGTCGGCGCTCCCCAGGGACAGGAGCGCCAGAAAGCCAAGGGTCCCCGAGGCGACCGCGAGCGAGGCTGGCTGGGAGAGGAGCTGCCGCGACACGCTGGTTCCGAGCGTGTCCGTGGAGGCCGCGCGGGTGACCACGATGCCCGAGGCGGTCGAGACCAAGAGCGAAGGGATCTGCGACACCAAGCCATCCCCGATGGTGAGCAGGGTGTAGGTCGAAAGGGTCTCGGCGAGCGAGAGGCTCTCGCGGGTGGCCCCGACAATGATCCCGCCGACGACATTGATCAGCGTGATGACCAGCCCGGCGATGGCATCCCCCCGGACAAAGCGGCTCGCGCCGTCCATGGCCCCGTAGAAATCAGCCTCGCGGGCCAGTTCCTCGCGGCGCGCGCGGGCCTGGTCCTCGGTGATCAATCCGCTGTTGAGGTCTTGATCGATGGAGAGCTGCTTGCCGGGCATGGCGTCCAAGGTGAAGCGGGCGGCCACCTCGGCGATGCGGCTCGCGCCGCGCGTGATCACGATGAACTGGATCAGGACCAGGATCAGGAAGATCACGAACCCGACGACGGCGTTGCTGCCGGCCACATATTTCCCGAAGAACTCGATCACCGCCCCGGCCTTTTCGGTCGGCTCTCCCACGGCGGGGAGCAGGATCAGCTTGGTGCTGGCGACATTGAGCGCAAGACGAAAGAGGGTGAGTAGCAGGATCACGCTGGGGAAGGTTGAGAACTCCAGCGGGCCGCCGATATAGAACGAGATCATCAGGACCATCAGCGAAATCGCGATGTTGAGGGTGATGAGAATGGAGAGCATGCTCGAGGGAACCGAACCGAGCATGACAACCAGAATGGCGATGATCCCAATCGCGGCCAGGAGGTTGGCCCGGTTTTCGGGATGGAGCAGACCGCGCGGGGGCTGGAGACCGTTGCCGTTGGCCATCGTTTACACCGCCGCCGCCAGTTTCTTGCGATCCAGGGCGCGCACGAACGCGAGCACCTTGGCGACCGCCTGCCAGAGTTCCACCGGGGCGGTGTCGCCGATGTCACAGGTCCGATAGAGCTGTCGCGCGAGCCACACATCCTCGTAGAGAGGCACTCCATGCTCCTGCGCGATTTCACGGATGCGCAGGGCGATCAGCCCGCTGCCCTTGGCGACCACGTGCGGGGCCTCGCGCTCTTGAGGGTCATAGCGCAGCGCCACGGAGTAGTGGGTCGGGTTGGTGATGACCACCTCGGCGCGCGGCACCTCCTTCATCATCCGCTGGCGGGCCTGCTGTTGGCGGATCGAGCGGACACGCGCCTTGATGTGCGGGTCTCCCTCGGTCTCCTTGAGCTCCTGTTTGATCTCATAGCGGCTCATCCGGATGCCCTTCTCGAAACGCCAGCGCTGAAAGGCGTAATCGAGGAGCGCCTCGGCGGCGAGGAAGACCAGCATGATCAGCGCGAGTTTGAGACCGATGGAAAGCAGGCTCTCGATCAGTTGCTCCGGATCCTTGTCCATCCACGCGTTCGAAGTGGAGATCACCGAGTCCAGCACCTGCCAGGAGACCGTGACCACCACGGCGAACTTGAGGATTGATTTCACGGTTTCCGCGAGCATGTGGGTGGAGAAAATCCGCTTGGCCCCCTCGATGGGGTTGAGGCGCGAGGGGCGCGGTTGGAGCGGCTTGGGGCTGATCAGGAAGCCGACCTGGATGAGGTACCCGGCGATGGAGGCGAGCACCAGCGCGAGCATGAACGGCCCGATGATCGCGAGGGCGTGCAGGAAGGCTGTCGCCATCACCCGCGTGGCGCCCTCCCGAGTCAGCTCGAAGGACCCGAGGTTTTCAAAGAAATAGATGAACAGCGACTTGGTTCTCGCGGTCATGCCTTCGCCCGCGTAGTACAGGGTCAGCGCGGCGGCGGTCAGGACAAACAGAGTCCCCACCTCGCGGCTGCTGGGGACCCGCCCTTCCTCGCGCTCACGCTCCCGTTTCCGGGGGGTTGCGTCTTCCGTTCTTTCCTCGGCGTCGTCCTGCGGCGGCATTCCTTATCCCCTTGCGGCCATGAGCAGCGCCATCCGATCCGAGGCGGCGGCGATGGATTCGATCAGTCCCTCGGTCAGGTGCACAAACGGGCCGATCCCGAGCCAGACCACGAATAAGCCGATGCCGATCCGCATCGGCACGTCGTTCACAAGCAGATTGAGTTGCGGAACCATGCGCGCGAGAAAGCCCTCCGGGATCCAGATCAGAGTCATCACCAGGATCGCCGGGGCGGCGACCTGGAGGCCGACCGTGAACACCGCCTCGGAAAGGGCGGCCAGGTGCGGCCAGACCTCGGTCGAGAGACCGGCGCCGCCGGGAGGAACCAGATCAAAGGTCCGCATCACCCCCCGGAACAGGTGGTGATGCCCGTGCAGCGCCAGGAAAAGCACCGTGGCCAAGAGCCCCTTGAGGTTTCCGATCAAGGAGGCGGACTCGTTGGTGATCGGATCGATCACATCGGAAATGGCGAAGCCGATCACGTGGTCAATCACCTCGCCGCCGAATTGAATCCCGGCCAGGATCAGGGTGGCGGTGAAGCCGAGGGTCAGTCCGACCAGGGCCTCTCCGCCCGCGCGAAGGGCGTACTCCAGTCCGAACGGCGGAACGGCGAGCGCCGAGGGGAGGTTCATCATGACCACCAGCGAGAGCGCGGAGCCCAACCCGGCGATCATCTGAGGCGGGACCCGAAGCAGGGTGTTCCCCAACACCGGCGCGGCCGCCACCATTGCGGTGAGGCGGACAAACACCAGCAGGAACACCCGAAATTGGTCTTGGAGCAGATTCCAGTCGAGCGTCATGGATTATCTCACGAAGTTCGGCATATCGCGGACCAGCCGGATGGTGTACTCGACAATCATCTGCAGGCTCCAGGGCAGCAGCAGCAGCATGGCCACAAGGATCCCGATGATCTTGGGAACGAAGGTGAGGGTCTGCTCCTGGATCTGGGTCATGGCCTGAAACACGCTGACCACCAGCCCGATGATCATGGCCACAAGCATGACCGGCACCGACAGGTAGAGCGTGAGCATCAGCAAGTCGCGCCCCAGATTGACCACATCCCCCGCGTTCATTCGAGTTCCCTCCCCTCCCCCAATCATTCGGAGACCGGCGCGCTTTCCTGGAAGCCATCCGCGCCGAACGCCATCATGCCTGTTCCCACTATGCGCCGCTGATCGAAACGCGCAGCGATTCCACCACCAAGGTCCAGCCATCCACCATCACGAACAACAGAATCTTGAACGGCAACGAGATCAGCACCGGCGACAATGTGAACATGCCCATCGACAGGATCACCGAGGCGACCACGATGTCGATCACCAGAAACGGTAGAAACAGCAGGAACCCCATGATGAAGGCCTTCTGGAGCTCCGAGAGCACAAAGGCCGGAATCAGAACACGGAGCGGGACATCCTGCTCCTTTTCGGGCTTATCGAGTCCGGCCATGACCATCATCAGAGCGACCTCATCAACCCCATCGGTCCCGATCTGGGTCCACATGAAATTCCGGACAGGACGGATGGCCCGGTCCAGCATGATGTTGAAGGGGAGCGCCTCGGCGGGAATCAGCTCGCCGGTCACCGGATCGACCGGCTCGCGGACACCCTGGTCCAATTCATGGTTCAGGTAGGGTTGCAGGGCGGTCTGGTCGATCTCTCGCCACACCGGCTCCATTACATAGAAGGTGAGAAACAGCGAAAGACCCACGAGAACCTGATTGGGTGGAGTTTGCTGCAGGTTGAGCGCGCGGCGGATGAACGAAAGGACAATGATGATCCGGGTAAAGGAGGTGGTGAGGATCAGGATGCCCGGAGCGACAGTGAGGATGGTGAACAGAAACAGGAGCTGCAGGGTCAGCGCCACATCCTTGGGGTCGGAGCTGGAGTCCACCCCCACGCGGAGGGTGGGAACCCCCTGCGCCGAGGCGCTGGCCGCCGCGAGAACCAGCGCCAAGAGGGCCCAGATGGGAAGCGAAAAGCGACGGAAGGCCTGAACCATCAATGGGCCTCCCGCAGGCGCGAAAGCTCGCGCTCGAGTTCATCCACATGCGATTGCAGCGCGGGCGCGAAGGTCGCGTTTCGGGTCTGGCGTAGCGCGCCCGTTTCCGAGGATGAAACCGAATCCCAGCCCCATTTCTCGCGCAGCCGGAGGTTTTCCTCCGGGTCGGTGAATTGAGAAAGGACAGTCAATCCTTGAGGGGATTCGCCGATAATCAGAAAACGGTCAAGCGCGGCCACAACATAGAGAGACGACTTGGAAGTCAGCGAATGGCGAGCAAGGACCTTGAGCGGCCCCGCGGCATGCATGAGGGGAAGGCGCCCATAGCGCTTGAGAGCATGCGAAGCGGCGTAGATGCCGCCCAGGATGACCAGCAGGGAGACCGCGAGTTTGGTGATGAACGAGCCGAGATCGGGCGTCGAGTCGGCGGGGTCGGATGTCCCCGCGACCGCGCGGCGGTCTCCCTTCTGAGAAAGTCGGTCGAATTCCTCGGAGAGGCGCTCGGCGGGAAACACCGACCCCCGCGCGGCGGCGGTCGCGCCCGCCGGATCAGCGCCGGGCGCGCCATCCTCGCGCGCATACGCCACACACCCGCAAAGCGCCACGAGCAGGGCGCTCAGGAACCATCCCTTGCCCATCTTCCCTAATCTCCCCCAAGAACCCCATCCGTGGGGCTCTCCCCTAGACTGTTTTCCCCGAACTCCGAGAAGCCCCTACCCCTCGGTTCTCATCCCTTGCGCTCGCCGAGCGTTTTGACTCGATCGGCAAGACTCAAAATATCGGTGATCCGAACGCCGAAGTTCTCATCGATCACAACCACCTCGCCCTTGGCGAAGATGACATCATTGACCAGCAGATCGACCGGCTCTCCCGCGAGTTTGTCGAGCTCCACGACCGACCCGCCGCCGAGTTTGAGGATGTCGCGAATTTTCATGTTGGAGCGGCCGAGCTCCACCCGGACCTCGAGTCCGATGTCCTTGAGCAGGTCGAGGTTGGGCGGGGCCGGCGGCGCGGTTGTGTCCTCGGTGAGCGAGTCGAATTCAACCGGCGCGGCCTTGACCGGCTGGGGCGCCTCCTTGGGCGCGGGTTTGGGAGGCGGCATCGCCAGCGGTTCCATCGAGGCCACGAGGTCGACCGAGGCGAGCTGCCAGCACTTTCCGCGAACCGAATCCCCCACGCGCATGTCGTAGGAGATCAAGACAAATTGCTCCTCGCCCCCCAGGGCCGAGGTGAGTTCGGCGGCGCTCGCGGTCACGCCATCGACTCGGGCCGCCGCGTTGGACACCGCCGCGCCCATCGGCGCCCCGAGGGAGGTGTTGAGGTTCCCCAGGATGGTGCTGACCACCTCCTTGAAGGCGTCCGAAACCATGTCGGCGAAGGCGCTCGCCTCCGGGTCCCCGACCATGGTCCCCCCGATGCGGCGGGCGTCCTTTTCGCTGAAAATCAGCGCGGACTGACCGTTCAGGGCGGAGGTGTACCGGAAGGAGGCCACCACCACCGGCCCGCTGATCACGCCGGAGGTCCCCTCGCTGGTTTGTGGATCGGCCTTCTCATAAGTGAACGAGGCCGGGCTTGCGAGGAAGGTTCCGATCATGTCGCCAAGCGTCGACGCCATCATCCGGGCATACTTGGCGACGGCCTCGAGCTGACGGGCCGGGACCGAGGGGGGCTCGATCCTGTGGGTCTCGCTCGGGCCTTCCGCGGAGCCTTTCAGCAGCGCGTCTATTTCCTCTTGAGAGAGAGCGTCGGCTGTCATTCCAACCAGTCCAATTCTCCACCGGTGACCTGGGTGATCTTAAAGGCCCGGTGCTTGCGGTGTGTCCCCGGCCGCGCGAGGAACATGGGTTTGCCGGCAACCTCGACTTCGATTTCCTCATCCTTGCGATGATTCAAAGCCACCACATCCCCGCGTTCCAAGGTCAACAGATCGTTCACCTTCAAGGTCGCGCCGCCCAGAAAGGCGGTCAGGACCAGATTGAATTTGTTCAGATGGGTCTCCATCACCGCGCGCGTGGCATCGAGATTGGAGGACGATTTCCCGCTGAACCAACTCCGCGACGAGAGCCTTCCCGCGATCGGTTCGAGGACCACATAGGGAATGCACACGCAGAAAGTGCCGGAACTTTCCCCAACATGCGCCTCAAGGGTCATCAGGATGACCATTTCCGTCGGGAGGTAGAGCTGCAGAAAGAGCTGCGGGTTGACCTCGGTCGCCTTGAGCTGCACGGAAAGATCGACCACGCTCGACCAGGCCTCCTGGAGCGAGTCGAAGATCCGGTCAATCACGCGCAGCAGGATGCTCTTCTCGATCTCGGTCAGTTCGCGGTTCTTGTGGAACGCCTGCCCCTTGCCGCCCATCAGGCGGTCGATGATCGAAAAGGAGAGCGAGGGGGAGATCTCCAGCAGGGCGTTGCCCTCCAGGGGGGTCATCTCGAACAGATTGATGCAGGTCGGATTGGGAATCGAGCGGATGAACTCGTCATAAGAAAGCTGATCCACCGAAACCAGTTTGACCTCGGTGATGGTGCGCAGATATGTCGAGAGCGAGGTGGAGAAGAGCCGCGCGAAATGCTCGTGGAGCATCTGAAGCGAGCGGGTCTGATCCTTGGAGAATCGGTCCGGATGCTTGAAATCGTAGGTTTTGACGCCCTTCCCCGCTTCCGCCGGCGCGGGGGTTTCGGTCATCGTCCCCGCGGAGAGGGCCGAGAGCAGGGCATCAATCTCGTTCTGCGAAAGGATCTCGGGCATCGTCGCTCACTCGACCGGCTGCACCAGCCAGTTTTCGATCAAGACATCCTCGATCTCGGTGGATTGGAATTCCTCGTTCAGCTTTCGCAGCACCCGGGTCTTGAACTCACGGGTCTTATGGACCGTGGTCTGGTCCAGACTGTTGGCCACATCGGTGAGCGTGCTCAGGATCACGCTCTTGTGGGAGTTGAAATCCTCGATGATCCGGCTCCCTTGGGACGTCAAGTCGACCGGCGCCGTGCGCAGGCGAATATCCGCGAGCAGGTGATAGGATCCATCCTGCAAGGTGGCGGTCAACTTGAGCGGGTCCTCAACGCCATGCTCCCCCCCTTCCGGCGGCCAGGTGAACGATTCCAGGACCGGCTGGGTTTCGGGCTTCAATAGGATCCACGCGACTCCCACTCCCACGGAGAGGATCACGATGACGGCGATCAGGACAATCTTGAGACCGCTGCCCGATTTCGAGGGGGCCTCTGGGGCCGGTGTGCCCGCCGCCATTTGACACTCCTTATCAAATAAATTGACGCAACCCCATACGCTAGAGGCTATTATCATCATACGGAAAAGCCCTTGTCAAGGGCCGAATGGGAACTTTTTTCCGAGGTTTTTCGAGTCTATGCTACATTTCGGCTTGGGGTGGCCCAGGGCGAGGTCCCGCCGACGTCATTCGCCGGCTCCCGGCGTTCCACGAGTGCCGTCATCCCAGAACCAGCGCTTCAAGAGGAAAGGGCTCCCGAGGGGGCAGAGATGCCGATTGTCCTGACCGAAGGCCAGCGTCGCCGGGTCGAGGAGTTCCGCGCCCGTCACAAAACCGGGGTTTTGACGCTCCTGTTCACCGACATGGTGGCCTCCACCGATCTCAAGCGGGAGCTTGGGGACGCCGCCGGGGCGGTGCTGATCGGCTTGCAGCAACAGGCCATCAGGAGCGCGCTTGCATTGTTCCCGGACGCCGAGGAGATCAGCACCGCCGGAGACTCCTTCTTCATCACTTTTCACCGCCCCTCGGATGCGGTCCGTTTCTCCTTAATCGTTCAAGCGCGCCTGCGTGAGCTCTCCGCGACCACTCCCAGGCCGCTCCTGGTCCGAATCGGGATCCACATGGGCGAGGTGTTCATTGATTCCGGGATGGAGGGTCCGCGCAAGAAGGATGTGCTGGGAATTCAGGTGGATGCCGCCAACCGGGTGATGCTCCTGGCCGTGGGAACCCAGATCCTGATGACCCGGAGCGTGTTCGACAACGCGCGCGCGGTGCTTCGCGGGGTCGAGATGATGGGCTTGCAGCCCCTGGCCTGGCTGAATCATGGGTTTTACCGGGCGCAGGGGGTGGAAGAGCCTTTTGAGGTCTGCGAGGTGGGCGAGGAGTCCTTCGCGCCCCTCGCTCCCCCCCCCAACTCCAGCAAGGCGCAACGCTTCATCATCCCGGATTTTGAACCCGTGATCGGCTGGCATCCCGCCCTTGAGGTGGAGGTTCCCACCGCGCCGGGCTGGATTCTCTCGGAAAAGTTGGGTGAGGGCGGATTCGGCGAGGTCTGGAAGGCGCATAACCGCAATCTGCGCGAGGACCGCCTATTCAAGTTCTGCTTCCGCGCGGACCGTGTGCGCTCGCTCAAGCGCGAGGTCACCCTCTTCCGGTTGCTGCGGGAGACGGTGGGAGTCCATCCGAACATCGTGCGAATTCATGACGTTTACTTCGAGGCTCCCCCTTACTACATCGTGATGGAGCACTTCCAGGCCAAGGACCTCGCCAAGTGGTGGGAAGCCGGCGGCGGGGCGGCGCGCATCCCCATGGAGAGTCGCTTGGAGATCGTGATCCAGGTGGCGGAGGCTCTGGAGGTGGCGCATCAAGCCGGGGTCCTCCACCGGGACATCAAACCCAGCAACATCCTGGTGGGGGGAACGGGCCTTGCGCCCGACCAGATTCGGGTCAAACTGACCGACTTCGGGATCGGCCAGGTGGCTCCGGAGCACCTGCCGCAAGGGTTCACCACTCAGGGATTCACCGAGATTTTCGGACGGACGGAGATGTCCTCGAGGACCGGCACGCGCGTGTACATGGCCCCGGAGGTGATGGCCGGGCGCCCCTCCAGCATTCAGTCGGATGTGTATTCGTTGGGCGTGGTCTTTTATCAGCTCGTGATCGGAGACCTTTCCCAGCCGGTGATCACCGATTGGCGCGACCTGGTGGATGATTCGCTTCTGGCCGAGGACATCTCCAGTTGTTTGTCGGGGAAGCTGGACGCGCGCCTCCCGCGCGCCAGCGCGCTCGCGGAGCGTCTCCGGTCCCTCGAGCATCGTCGCCGGGTGCGGCGCGATGAGGAGGAGAAAGCCCGACTTGCGGCCGAGAGCGCGCTGGCGCGTCGGAGACGCGAGGAGGAGCGCGAGCAGCATGCCCTTTACTGCAACGCCATCCATCTGGCCTCGAAGTGCATCGAGGAGTTGCGCTACAGCGAGGCGCGGGATCTGCTCGCGGGTTGCCCGGCGGAAAGACGCCATTGGGAGTGGGGGCGGCTGCAGTATCTCTGCAATCTGGACCTCGCCACCTTCTCGGGGCACGCGGGCGCGGTCTCGGCGGTGGCATTCAGTCCGGATGGGGCCTTGGCGGCCACCGGCGGGAGCGACCGCGCGGTCCGGATCTGGCGGACCGCGACGGGGGAGTCGGCGGCGGTGTTCGAGGACCACCCCGCGCGGATCGACTCGATCCTGTTCCATCCCGATAGCGCGCGCCTGGCAACCGGCGGAGCCGAGGGGGAGGTCACGCTCCTCGACCTGCGCACGGGAACTCAAACTCGAGTCTTGCGCGGCCATTCCAATGTGGTGGACTCCCTGAGCTTCAGCCCCGATGGGAAGCTGCTCGCCACCGGAAGTTGGGACAAGACGGCCAGAATCTGGGAGGTCGAAAGCGGCAAACAGCTCTCGATCTATGAGGGACGATCCCCGCTGCTGGTCTCCTTCCGCGGTCCGGAGCGGTGCCTTGCCCTCGGGTGCTGGGCGAATGAGGCCTCGATCGGAGATGTCTGGACCGGCAAACAGGTTTCGTTGCTCAAGGGGCGCTTCCCTTCCCTCGGGATTTTCGCGGCGGCGTTCAGTCCGGATGGGACCAGCGTGGTCACCGGCTCGCAGGATGGAACGGCGCGGGTCTGGAATGTCGAAACCGGCAAGGAGGTGCAGCGGATCAAGGGCCACTTGGGGGCCATATCCGCGGTCGCGTTCAGCGCGGAGGGGGACCAGGTCATCACCGGGAGCACGGACCGGACCGTGCGCGTATGGGACCTGCGCTCCGCCCAGGAAAGCCAAATCCTGAAGGGGCATGGGGAGACCGTGAACTGTGTCGCCTTCAGTCCCCGCGGGGACCGAGCGCTCACCGGAAGTTTTGACAAGACCGCGAAGCTATGGGCTTTGGGAGAAGACCGCGAGCACCGCCGCTTGATCGGTCACACCTCCAATGTTTGGGCGGTGGGCTTTTCCCCGGATGGCTCACGGATCGCCACCGCGAGCGGCGAGACCGTGTGGGGCAGCGCGGTGGAAACCGCAGTGGATAACAGCGCGCGAATCTGGGATGTGGCCAGCGGGAGGCAGGAATGGGTCCTGGGAGGACACCTGTCAAATGTCTGGTGTCTTTCGTGGAGTCCGGAAGGGGACCGCCTGGCCACCGGGAGCGCGGATCGGACCATCCGGATCTGGGACACTCACACCGGCGAAATCCTGAGGTCGCTGGTCGGGCACGAAGGCTTCGTGATGGCGCTGGCTCACAGCCCGTCGGGGGACTTGTTGGCAAGCGGGGGTCGGGATTCGACCCTCATCTTATGGGAGTCGCCGGAGGGTCGGGAACTCCATCGACTGCGCCGTCACTCCGGGCCGGTCTCCTCGGTGGCGTTCCACCCGTCGGGGAGGATTCTGGCCACGGGAAGCTGGGATCACACCGCCCGAATCTGGGAGGCGGAAAGCGGGAAGGAACTCGCGTGCCTCACCGGACACTCCTCGAACATCGAGGCGGTGGCCTTCAGCCCGGATGGAGCCTTGCTCGCCACCGGGAGCAAGGACAATTCAATCCGCCTGTGGGACCCGGAGACGGGGGATCAGATCACGGTCATCTCCAATTCGCCGGTTAGCATCACCTCGCTTGCGTTCACCCCGGATGGGCGCAGGTTGGTCACCGGTTGCGGGGACCATTCGGTCAAGATCTGGGATATTGAAACGGGACGTGAGCTGGTTCGCCTTCGGGGTCACACCTGGTTTGTGGTTTCGGTGGATGTAAGCCCGGATGGCCGTCTGGCGGCGAGCGGGAGCTCGGACACCACCACCCTGCTCTGGCCCACCTTCCCGTGGCGCAACGAGGAGATTCCGGGAGAGCCCTCGCTGCCTGTGACTGAGCGGATGGAAATCCTCAAGCGCCGCTATTGGAGGAGAAGGGGGATGGAGTTCTCGGGTGTCCGCGAGGCGTCTATTCCCCCGGCCCAATCGGCCGAGCCAGATTAAAGCGGTGAATCTTGTTGAAGAGGGTCTTTCGATCGATCCCAAGAATCTCCGCGGCCATTTCCCGTTTCCATTCGCAGAATTCCAAGACATAACGAATGTGGTTCCGCTCGACATCCTCTAGCGAAGCCGGCTGGACCTGTGAGGGGCTTGCGTTCGTGGGGGTCGCCAGGAACGAGAAATCCTCGGCGTGGAGCTCATCCGAGGGCGAAAGCACGGCCGCGCGCACAATCGCGTTTCGGAGTTCCCGCACGTTTCCCGGCCAAGGGTAGCGACTCAATCGTTCGATGGCGTCCTGGGCCAGGCGGAACGGACCATGCTTGGCTGAGGCCCCGTATTCCGAAAGGAAGTGTTCCGCGAGAAGGGGGATGTCTTCGACCCGCTCTCGAAGCGGGGGAAGGTGGATGAGGACCACTTGCAGCCGGAAGAAGAGGTCCTGGCGGAATTTTCCGGCCCGCACCATCTCCTCCAAGTCGCGGTTGGTGGCGGCCACCAGGCGGGTGTCCACCCGGACGGTCGATTCGCCCCCCACGCGAACCAGCTCGCCATTTTCGAGGACGCGCAGGAGCTTGCCCTGGATGGCGGGAGTGAGCTCGCCGATCTCATCGAGGAACAGAGTTCCCCGGTTGGCGCGTTCAAAACAACCGGTCCGGCGGTCTTTCGCGCCGGTGAACGACCCGGCCTCGTGTCCGAACATCTCGCTTTCGGCCAGGGACTCGGGCAAGGCGGCGCAGTTTAACGCCACGAACGGGCCGGCGCGGCGCGGCCCGCGGGTGTGGATCGCGCGCGCCACCAGCTCCTTGCCGGTGCCGCTTTCGCCTTGAATCAGGATGGTGAGGTCGGTTCTCGCGGTTTGGTCGATGGTGTCGTAAACCTTGCGCATCGAGGGGCTGTTGCCGAGCATGGCGAAGCGGCCCTTGACAATCTCCCCAAGAGCCACGTTCTCGCTTTCGAGCTCCTCGCGACGTCGGCAATTGAGCAACCCCATGCTGACCAGGTCCGCCACCACGGAGAACAGTTTCAGATCGTTCTGGCTGAAAGGCATCTGGTCGGGGGAGCGTGAAAGCTGCAGGGCGCCCAGCGGGTGATCGTGCGGGGTAAGGGGGGCGGCGAGCGCGGAATGAATTCGCAGCGACACAATGCTCCCGCTCTCCGCCGATAGCCCCTCCGCGGCGGCATCCCGGACCAGGAGGGACTCGCGCCGCTTGATGCTCATGCCCACGATGGTCTTGCTCACCGGCAGGACGGAATGCGGCGGATGGGTCGCCCCGGCGGCCAGCTCGATGTCGTTTCGGTTCGGCTCGACCAGGAAAGCCGCCGCGCCGCTCGCGGAAAAGGCGGGCGCGAGAAGCTCGACCAGCTGACGCAGCATCGGGAGCGGATGCGAATTGGTCACCAGACAATCGACAATGCGATAGAGAGTCTGGAGGTCCTTGTCGGAACGGATCGGGCGGCCTCGTTTGGCGATCTCCGAGCGAAGGCCCGAAGCCTCCCGCTGCTCGACCACATCGAGGACAGTGGCGTCCACATCCTGCACCGCCACCTTGGGCGGAGGGGTGGTCTCGTTCAGGTCCACGCTCCAAACCACGGGTCCGGTCCGAAGCACATCTCCATGGCGCAGAGGCGAAGTCTCGACCCGTTTGCCGTTGACAAAGGTGCCGTTGGTGCTGCCGTGATCGATGATCCGGCAGTAGGGAGGCTCCCATCGGATGGTGGCGTGTCGGCGGGACACGCCGGGGGATTCCACCACAATGGCGTTGTCCGGCTCGCGCCCGAGGGTGTTGGCCCCGGGCCGAAGCGGGAATTCCCGCCTCTCGACATCTCCCTCCTGGATGACAATTTTGGCCATCTGTGGAACCGATCCGGTCTGTCCGAATACGGACAAAGAGCAACCCCCTGACAATACGCAATTCCGCGCTGGACAGCAATCTCGGTCCTCGGATAGAATGAGGCCACTTGCTCTTTCCCCCAAGAGGGATGTCCTCCGCGCGGGCGCTTGATGGCCCCCGCTGCAATTACCGAGTGATGGCGCGGTTAGAGATGGAGTTCCCCGAACGCCTCAAGCGTTGGGGTGGTTCTCCGCGCGGAACGGAGCCCGCGCGGGCAGGATGCCCCTTTGAGAGGGGCTGGAAAGTGGGAGAGGACCTCTTGGCTTCAGGTTTCATGGCGCACGGTTGGCGCAAGGCGGCGCCGCTCGCGATCCTCCTGGGAGTGGCGGGGTTCCACCCCTCCCCCGCGCGAGCCGAGCGCGAAAACCTTTTGTGCGGATCGAGGGTGCGCGGCTTCGTGGTGTCGGGCGCTCCCACTGAGTATTCCCTCGCGCTGGACCGCCCCTCCGCGCTCCGTGTGTCAGGGACCCCCTTCGATGTGGGGGTGGAACTGAGGTTGTTCCTTGTGGGAGCGAACGGTGTCACCGCCGACTCCCCGCTTTTTTCGGTTCGGGGAGCCTTGCTCGATCAGTGGCCGGTTCCGGCCGAGGCGTTTGCGGTCCTGCCCGCCGGGGGGTTTCGCTTGGAGGTTCACGCCGAGCATGGGGAGGGAAGCTATGAGATTGAGACCGAGTGCTTCCCCTTCGAAACCGCTGAGGACCTGTCCTCGGACAGCCTCTCGATTGAGGGAACGCTGACAGAAGTCGAGGCGACGGGGGACCGGTTCTCGCTTGTGCTTCCGGAAGAGTCTTTTCTCACGATCAAGGGGTTTTCCTCCCAAGGCCCCGTGGGGGTTCGCCTGGAACGTTTGGACAGACCCGGAATGGCTCCGCGAGAGTCGGTGTCCGGAAGTCCTGTCGGCCCGGCCTCGCTCAGCGGGGTCTTTGGTCCGGGAATCTACCGCCTCGTGGTGCGCGACATCGGGGTCGAGCTCCCGGCGGACTATGGCCTGACACTGACCCTTTCCAGAGGCGACTCCATTGTAAGACTCTTCGATCTTTCGGCCCGATGGGGAAACCCCGCGGCAGACACCCTTACCGCCGATCAGCTCCTTGAATCGCTGGAGGAGCCCTGAAATCCCCATGTCGAACCGCCGCCCCGCTTTTCTGTTAGTCCTCCTTGCGCCGCTCCTGAGCTTGGCTCCCCACGCGCGCTCGGCCAGTGTTCCCTCCGGGTTTATCGAGGAGGTGGTGAGCGGCGGATGGAATGAGGTGGTGGGGGTGACCTTTGCCCCGGACGGGCGAATGGTGGTGTGGGAACGCAACGGGAAGGTGTGGATGTGCAGTCCCACGGGACAGCGCCCCAGCCAGCCGCTGCTTGACATCAGCGAGGAGGTGGGAGGTTGGCGCGATTTCGGCCTTCTTTCGGTCGCGCTCCATCCGAACTTCGAGAACAACGGCCACCTCTACCTCTACTACATTGTGGACCACCACCACTTGGTCCATTTCGGCCTCCCCACTTACAGCTCGACCACCGATGAATACTTCATGGCCACCATCGGGCGGATCACGCGCTACACCGCGAACGCCTCGGACAACTTCACGACCGTGAACCTCACCAGCCGGAAGATCCTGGTGGGCGAGACCATCCGCTCCGGAATTCCGAGCCTTCACCAGACTCACGGCACCGGGACGATCCTTTTCGGGACGGATGGCACCTTGCTCGCTTCCGCCGGGGATGGGGCCACCTTCAACGCCTTCGACACCGGCGGGGATGTGGGAGGCGCCTATGCGACCCAGGCGCTGGCCGAGGGGATCATCGACGCCACCGAGGATGTCGGTTCGTTTCGGGCGCAAATGGTCGGTTCGCTGTGCGGAAAGGTCCTGCGTCTCGATCCCGAAACCGGGGAGGGGGTTTCCAGCAACCCGTTCTTCGATCCGACCAACCCCCGGTCCGCCCAATCACGCACCTGGGCGCTCGGGTTTCGCAACCCCTACCGCATGTCACTCCGTCCCGGAACCGGCAGTCACGACCGAAACGACGGGAACCCGGGTGTCCTCTATTTGGGGGATGTGGGCCTCGGGTCCTGGGAGGAGCTCGATGTGGTTAGCGCGCCGGGCCAGAACTTCGGGTGGCCGATCTTTGAGGGGATGGAGGCGCACTCCGGTTTCGCCAACAAGAACACCCTGAACTACAACGAACCCAATCCGCTCTTCGGAGTCTCCGGTTGCAACCGCGACTATTTCCGGTTCCGGGAACTGCTCATTCAAGACACCCTGCTTTCGAACCCGAGCTTCCCGAATCCCTGCAATTCGGCCATTCAGATCAGTCCCCCCAACCACGCCTTTGTCCACACTCGTCCCGCCATCGATTGGGGCCGCCCCTCCGGGCCCTCGCGGACGAAGACCTACAGCGGGACCGACGCCGTGACGGTCAACATCGGGGCTCCAGGGTCGCCGGTTTCGGGTCCGCAGTTCGGCGGGAACTGCTCCACGGGCGGAGTCTGGTACACCTCGAGTGTGTTCCCCCCCTCCCACCAGAATGCCTATTTCCACGGGGACTATGGGCAAGGCTGGATCAAGATGTTCAAATTCGATTCCAACAACCAACCCTATGAGGCGGCGGATTTCCTTTCGGGCGGAGGACCGCTGGTCTTCATCACCGCCCATCCCACCGATGGAAGCCTTTATTACATCGGATGGCCTTATCAGGTCCGTCGCATTCGCTACGCCCCCACCGGAAACAAGGCCCCCACGGCCGTGGCCACCTCCGATGTTCGGTATGGTCCCGGCCCGCTCACGGTCCGTTTCCGGGGAGATCAGTCCACCGATCCCGAGGGCCAGCCGCTGGCTTACGATTGGGACTTCGGGGATGGTTCGCCGAGCAGCGCCGAAGCCAATCCGGTTCATGTCTTTGACGCCACCCCTGGGGTTCCCACCGAGTTTCAGGTCCATCTCGCGGTTCGAGACAGCGCCAACGCGATTTCCGACGCGGTTGTGATCATCTCGGTCAACAACACCCCGCCGACAGTCGCCATCACCAGTCCGGTGGATGGCTCCACCTATCCCCTGAATCAAGGGGACATCCAGCTCCCCCTCACCGCCGAGGTTTCGGACGCCGAACAGGGACCGGGAGAGCTTGCCTGCGAGTGGCAGACCTTCCTCCACCACAACAACCACGAACACTCGGACCCGCCCGTTGCCGCCTGCGAGGCCGCCACGGTCCTTGCCCCCTTGGGCTGTGATGGGAACATCTATTATTACAGGGTGCGCCTAAAGGTCACCGACTCCGCGGGACTCTCCACTATCGCCGAGGCTCGGGTCTATCCGAACTGCGCCACCGCCCCGCCCGAGCCTGCTTTCAACCCCTTCCCACCGGATGGCCTGGTCTCCGCTTCCCCGGAGGTTACCTTGAGCTGGACCCCTGGCGCGGGAGCGGACTCTCACCAGGTTTACTTCGGAACCGTCTCGGAGCCGGGCGCGGGGGAATTGCGTGGAACGCGGACTGAAGCCTCTTTCGACCCCGGTCCGCTGGCTTACTCCACCACCTATTACTGGCGGATTGATGAGGTCAACGGCGCGGGTGTCACTCAGGGGCAGGTTTGGAGCTTCACCACCCAGGATGAGCCGCCCCCTCCCCCTCCGGTCCTTCCAGGACCCGCCACGAATCCCTCCCCCGCTCACGGGGCAACGGGAGTTCTCACCACGGCGGACCTCTCCTGGACCGCCGGCAGCAACGCAAGCTCCCATGAGGTCTATTTCGGAACAAATCCGTCTCCGGGAGCGGCTGAGTTCAAGGGGAGCCAATCCTCGACCGCGTTCGATCCCGGGTCGCTCCAAACTTCAACCACCTATTACTGGCGGATCGATGAGGTCAACGGCGACGGGCGCACGGTCGGTCCGGTCTGGACCTTCACCACCGAGGCCCCCCCACCCCCGTTGAACAGTGGACTTGTGGCCTATTGGGCGTTCGACAACGGCTCCGGAACAGTCGCTTCGGACACCTCGGGGAATGGAAACCATGGAACCCTGCAAGGACCGCTTTGGGCCACGGGCAAGTTCGGCGGAGGGCTTGAGTTTGATGGCTCGAATGACCGAGTGGTGGTTCCCGACAGCCCAAGCCTCTCCGCACTATCGACTCGATTTTCGGTGGCCTTCTGGATCTATCCGACCGACGCCAATCGCGCGTGGTCCACGGTCTTCCAGCGCACGAACGCCACGGGGAACTGGTTCGATTGGCAGCTTTACGCGCGCGCCATCGACGCCCCCTCTCGGAACTTCCCCGTGTGGCGGATCGACTGGGACAGCGACCGTCGCAACGACCCCGACGAGCAGGTGGAAAGCGATGCCCCACTCTCCGCGAACACCTGGACCTTCATCGCCTGCACTTACGACGGGGCTAAGCTGGATTTCCATGTGAACGGGATTCTCAGGCGCTCCACTCCCAAGGTGGGAGGTGTCCTTCCCAACAGCCACCGCGACCTCTGGATCGGCGGGAACAGCGCGTGGGGGGAGTATTTCAAGGGAATTCTGGATGAGTTCCGGGTGTATGACCGGGCGCTCTCCCAGAGCGAAATCGAAACGCTCGCGGGGCTTTCTCCCCCACCGCCTCCCCCGCCGGTCCTCCCTGGCCCGGCCAGTGATCCCGCGCCGGTTGATTCCGCCACGGGAGTTCTGATCTCGGCCAGTCTCTCCTGGACCGCCGGAAGCAACGCCGATTCGCACCGTGTCTATTTCGGGACCAACCCCAACCCCGGCGCGGCGGAATTCCGGGGCAGCCAGACCGCCACCATTTTCGTTCCGGGAACCCTCGCTTACTCCACCGTTTACTTCTGGCGGATCGACGAAGCCAACGCCGATGGAACCACAACAGGGCCAGTCTGGTCCTTCACCACCGCGGCGGCTCCGCCACCACCGCCTCCCCCGCCGCCCTTAGATGGCTTGGTGGCGCATTGGCCCTTTGATGATGGGGTGGGTTCGACCGCGAGCGACATTTCGGGGAACGGCAATCAGGGGACCCTTCAAGGCCCGATCTGGACGGCCGGCAGGAACGGCGCGGCGCTATCCTTCGATGGCTCCAACGATCGGGTGGTGATTCCCGACAGTCCGAGTCTTTCCTCGGTCATCGACCGTCTCACGGTCACCTTCTGGATCCAGCCTACCGACCAGAACCGGGCTTGGTCCACCATCCTCCAGCGCACGAACCTCGCGGGGAATTGGTTCGATTTTCAGTTCTATGCGCGCGCCATTGACGCCCCCACGCGGAACTTCCCGGTGTTTCGAGCGGACTGGGACACGGACCGCCGCAACGACGCCGACGAACAGGTTCAAGGCTCCGCGATCCTGGTGGCGGGAGAGTGGCGGCACTTCGCCTGTGTGTATGATGGAAACAGCCTTCGCCTATACATGGATGGGATCCTCAGGAACACCACGCCGAAAGTAGGTGGAATTCTCCCCAACAGTCATCGGGACATTTGGATCGGCGGGAATAGCGCGTGGGGGGAATATTTCAAGGGGGTGATTGACGACATCCGCTTGTACAACCGAGCGCTGGGGTCCGCCGAGATCGAGGCGCTCGCCCGATAGCCGAGACGGCTTCCGGTCGCGGGTTACCGCCGAAGCGACAGGCGACAGGCCTGGACAAAGGCCTCGGCATAGCGCTCCGGGGAGCAGGACCGGATGCGCGCGCGGGCGTCCTCGCCCATCTGGGTCCACCGCTCCGGTTCATCGGCCACGGACTTCAGGAGCGCCGTAAGCTGAGAGACATCCCCGGCCTCAAAGCGATGCCCGGTCCGCCCCTCCTCGATCAGGTCGATAGTCGCCCCCGAACAGGTAGTGGCCATCACCGGAACCCCCGCCGCCATCGCCTCATTGACCACAAGCCCCCATACCTCGATCCGCGAGGGCATCACCAGGGCATCGGCGGCAGCGAGGTATCGGCCCATCGCGCCGGATTGCACATACCCCTCCCAAAAAAGGTTGTCGATTCCTCGCGAGGCTTCCTTGTAGCCTTCCCATTCGGGACCATCTCCGACGAGCACCAGTCCAAGATTGGGCCGCGCCGCGCGACGGAAGGCCTCGAGCAGGTCCATCACCCCCTTGCGCTCCAACATCTGTCCCACGAACAGCACGACTCGCTCGGGGAAACGGGCGCGCCAATTCTCGAATTCCGGTTCGTTTCGCGCGTGCTCCGCCATCCGCGCGAAGGCCTCGTTGTCCACACAATTGCAGCCGGTCACAATCCGCTCCGACTGCGCGCCGCGCTCGATGAGGGTCCGCGCGGCCTCGCTCCCATACGCGAGGAAGGAATTCGACCGTTGAATGAAACGCTCCTTCATCCGGCGCAGAGGCCCCTTGCCGATGCGCGAGGTCTGGGTGGTGCTGCCGCTCCAGAGCACATACCCCGCGCCCGCCTTTCGGGCGTAACGCTGCGCCACCAGATAGGCGGGAGAGACATAACCGGTGCCCGCGACAACCTCCGGCGCAAGCTCCTTGAGCTTTCTCTTCACTCCCCAATTGAGGTGGAGCCCCCAGTCCAGGGCGCGGATGTAGATGTCCTTGAACGGAAGCACCTCGTACCGAAACCGGCAGGTCTCCAACGGAAGCTCCCATTTCCGATTCGGCTCCCGGAGGGAAAGGAGCAGCACATGGAAATCGATGTCTTCCCGCTCCGCGATCCGATTAAACACCGGAATCCGATACGGCTGCAGCATCTCGGACAGGAGGACCACGCGGAGCTTGGAGGTCGGCATAGAGGCTCAAGATTGCCCGTTTTTGTTGACAATCTCTACGGGGGTCCCGGAGAATGTGTTTGACTTGCCGGCGCGCGGGCCAGACCCTTGGGGAGGAGAGGATCATGCGAAGAGTTCGATTGGGACTGTTTTTCGGAGCCTTGCTGCTCTCGATGGCGCCAGAAGCCTCGATCGCGCAGGAGGTTGTCCTGGATGTGAACGGCGATGGAGTGGTGGGTCCCGAGGAGAGCCTGGCGGTGGCGGAACAGTGGAAACAAGCCGCCAAAGCGGCCAATGATCACAATCATTTGGGCCAGACTTGGGTCGGCGCGAACAATCCGTTGGACATTTTCGGGCAGTTCGACTCCAGTGTCGGCGCGTATGCCCTATCGGTGACCAACACGCATGGGAACGCGATCCTGGCGGCCGCCGCCGCGGCCGGGATTTGGATCCAGACCGCGGGAACCCAGGGGGTCTTGGTCTCCAGCTCGGCGGGCACTGGAATGACCGTGGTGGAGTCTGCCGGTAATGGGGTCTCTGTCCAGAGCGCCGGAGCCAATGGGGTCACCGCCACCAGCATCAACCCCACGACCTTCGGAGGCCGATTCATCAATGCCGCTCCGGGCGGCCCGGGTCTCTACGCCCAAAGCGGGGATGACGCCGCCCCGGACATCATCTTGGGTCGCAATGATGACACCCAGGACCGTGGGGTGATCTCCTCCTCACCGGAGGATCTGGACTCGAAGATTTTTCTGCGCACCTATGACCTGATCGCCATTCACCTGGATGATGACAACAACCTGAATCGAAACGCGGTTTTCCGAATCTTGAATGGCTCGGATGACATTGTTTTCGAGGTGGACGAGTTCGGGAAGGCCAATGCGGACGGCGAAGTGAGCGCCGCCGCGCTCATCAGCAAGGCCGACCACCCCCTCGAACCTGGAAAGAAGTCTCTTCAACACGCCGCGCTCACCGCCCCCGAACGCCTGAATGTGTATTCCGGGAATGTGGTCTTGAATGAAAATGGGGAGGCCTGGGTGGAGCTGCCCGAGTACTTCGAGGCGTATAACGAGGATTTCCGTTATCAGCTGACTCCGGTCGGGGGACCCGCGCCGAACCTGCATGTGGCCGAGAAGGTCCGGGAGAACCGCTTCAAGATCGCGGGCGGCGCGCCCGGACTTGAAGTGTCTTGGAATGTCACCGGCGCGCGCCGGGACGCCTACGCCAAGGCCCATCCCTTCGCGGCGGAACAGGAAGAGTCCGGAGAGTAGGACGAATGACGGACGCGCTACGCGTGTCGGCGGCGACGTTCCGCGGCGAGGGCGGTCACCCCCGCGAGCAACAGCGCGACTGTTCCCGGCTCCGGAATTGCGCGCCCGACAGGCTCCGTGATGTTCTGAACCCCATCGTTGCCGCATTCCATCACCCAGAAGAGCTGCAGCGCGGTTTCGGGGACCACCATGTTGATCCCCAGGGACGCGAGGGAAATCTTGTAGTAAATGTCATAGGCCCACGGGTCGGTCGTGTTGGCGCGATAGCGCACCCCGGAAACATCTCCATCCACAAGCGTCCCACCCATCATGAGGGTCGGATAGGAGTTGATCCGGTTGTTTCCATCTCCATCGTCCGGCGCGAAGCTGGGATGGGTGTGTTGATACTGCTCATAGGTCCCCGTGGCGAATGTGGGATCGGAGTAGAGCCGCCCCGCGATCATGCTCTGCCACACCTGGCCGGAGTAGGCCTGCTGGACCACATTGGCGTGGGAGGTCGTGGCGATGCCGTAGATGCTCCCCCCGCCGTTCTGGAACGTGCCGCCGACATTGATGTATAGGTCCCCCGGCGAGAAGTGAGTGTTGTACGTGTAGGAATCGCCGCCGAGCGCGCCCATTTCGGGGAAGTTGGTCTGGACCACCACGTAGAGGTATCCGCCCGAGATGGCGTGGCCCATGCCGTAGGTGAAGAAGGAGTTCCCGTTCGAGGAGGCGGCGTCGTTCCCCGGATCCTGGGTGTAATGCCAATCGAGCCCGGCGAGCTCCTGATCGGTGATCGGCAGAGCCCTGACCCCACCGGACAATGTTCCAAGCAACCCCAACACCATTCCAATCCAGCGCATCATGGTCCTTCTCCTTCGCGCAAAGCAGCGTCACAAAGCATGTCCCCGCCCCTTGCTCCGGATCGCATTTGGCGCACGCGGCTCCGGTTGATTGGAGGGGGCAAATCGGCGGCTCCGGGAGCATCCCTCCCGAAGGCCGCACCCTGGCATGGGGGTTATCGGCACGGGCCGAAGGAACATAAAGAGCCGTATTAAGTCAATGTCTGTAAACCATTGACTTCAAGACGGTTACGAAGGGAATGGGTGAACCAATCAGCGGGAGTAGGGGACTGTCCCGTTTTCGTCCACCGTATAATTCCATTTGGCGATGTAATCGGCGGCTGGGAGGAAGCGGTCATCCCGCTCGGCAAGTTTGGTGGCAAGGAGTTGGTCGAGGCGCGCCTGGAGCTCCTGAACCTCTTCTTTCCCGCACAGGTTGTCCATCTGGTAGGGGTCTGTTTCGTTGTCAAAGAGCAGCCAGGGACCGTTTAGGTCCCGGATGTAGGTGTGGCGGAGGGTCCGAATCCCCCGGCACTCACGTCCCCCTTGGTTGCGGGTCCACTGTCCGAAGGGCGCGGGGCAGGCATACAGCGCGGCATCCACCACCGGTTCCCTTCCGGCAAGGAGCTCCGAGGAGAAATCGATTCCCTCGGCGGTGTCGGGCGGGTTGATCCCCAATAGCCCCAGCACGGTGGGAAGAATATCGGGGGTGTTCAGGAGCGTCTTCAGTTCCTTGCCGGTCCCACCCAGCCGGGAGGGGAATCGCAGCAGAAAGGGAACGCGAATCGATTCGTCGTACGGCCGCTGTTTGTTCTTCTCGCCATGCGAGTAGAGCATGTCGCCGTGGTCGGAGGTGAAGATGAAGAGGGTGTTGTCCGCCTGGCCCAAATCACCGAGGGTCTTGAGGAGGTCTCCCACACAGGCATCGAGCGCGGCGCAGTGGGCGTAGTACCCCGCAAGCATCTTCCGGGCTTCCGCTTCCATCTCCTTGGGGACATTCGGGCGCAACACAAGCTTCTCCGGATCAAACAGATCCCGATATTCCTGGGGCGCGGTGAGGTAGGGGTCATGCGGCGGCCCCCAGGAGAGAAACAGCGCAAAGGGTTTTTCGCCCTTGTGTTCGCGGAGATAGCGCTCCGCCTCTCGTGTTTGCGCGATGGCGTCGTAGCCCTCCCATCTGAGCGGTGTCGGATCGTCCCCGTAGTAGAGGGAGTCGTTGTAGTCGTGGGTGCATTCGAGCACCCGCCAGAGCTGGAACCCCTGCCTGCGCTCGCGCGGGATGAAGCTGGAGCGCCCGTGGCCATCCAGGTGCCACTTGCCGATGTATGCGGTGTCATACCCGTCCTCATTGAGCGCTTCCGCGAAGGAGGTGGCCTCGTTCCCAAGACAGACATCGTTCAGGAACACGCCGTGGGTGAGCCAGTACTGGCCGGTGAGGAGGCTTCCGCGATAGGGCGAACAGACCGGGCAGCCGGAGACGGCGTGGGTGAAGTTGAGCGACTCCCCGGCCAGGGCATCCACATGGGGGGTCTTGGCGTTGGGGTCTCCGGTGCAACCGGTGGCCTGGGCCCGCCATTGATCGGCAAAGACATACACAAGGTTGGGTTTCATCGCTCATGCATCCTCCAGAGTTCGATTGTGACTCAATCGATCCATTCTGTCTCGATCCATTTTCGGACCGAATTGAAGAGCAGGATTCGCTTGGCGCGAGGGAGGTCCTCGCGATGGAGGACTCTTTCCTCGATCTCGCCCCGGGCGAGGAGATATCCACGGAAGACCCCCGCGAGTAGCCCCGACTCGACCGGAGGGGTCAGGAGCTTGCCCTCGATCTCCAACGCGAGATTGGCGATGGCGCTTTCGGTGAGTTCTCCCTTTCTGTTCCAGAGCAAGACATCCTCGCAATCCGGGCGCTGTCTTCCGGCGTTCTCGTATACCGCTCGGTGGGTGGTCTTGTGGAACAGGAACAGGTCCCGCTCATCGACCGGCTCGCGGGCAAGTCCGAGGCGGACCGGATTCGCGGGAGGAAGCGGAGCGGATTCGAGGCGCGCTTTGCCGCCTCGATCCACGAGCAGCCGGACCCTTAAAGGCTCGGCTCCGAAGACGCGCGCCTGCTCCTCCAAGAAGACCCGGACGCTTTCGGGATCGAGCGGAATTCCAAAGTATTCCGCACTTGCCGCAAGCCGGGCGAGGTGCTCGTCCGGGAGATGGAAGCCGCCCTCATAGAGGAAAGTTTCCAGGAGCTCAAAATCCGGCGTCCTTCGCCTCAGCACCTCGGCCTTGAGGAGACACTCGCCATACTCTTGTTCCGTGCTGGAATCCCATGTGATCCCACCGCCCACCGAGTAGCGCGCCATGCCTGTCTCGGAGTCGAGAGTGACCGTGCGGATCGCGACATTGAATTTCGCTCGTTTGCCGGGCAGCCACCATCCGATCATCCCGCAATAAACCCCTCGGGGATGCGGCTCCAGGTCTCGAATGACCCGCATGGTCCGAATCTTGGGCGCGCCAGTGACCGATCCGGAGGGAAAGAGCGAGGCGATCACTTGCGGAACCGGCGCGTCTGTCTTGGCCCGGATGGTGGAGGTCATCTGCCAAACTGTTTCATAGCGCTCGATCTCAAAGAGTTGGCGCGCCTCCACCGAACCGAGTCGGGCCACCCGGCCGAGATCGTTCCTTAAGAGATCCACGATCATCAGGTTTTCCGCGCGCTCCTTGGAGGAGGACTCCAGGAGACGCTTGCGCTCTCGGTCTTCGGAGGGAAAACGACCCCGTGGCGAGGTTCCCTTCATGGGACGGGTGGTCAGAGTTTCCCCCTCCAGATGGAAGAACAGCTCGGGTGAGACAGAAAGCAGGATGTGCCGGCCCGCGTGGACCAAAGCCGCGTGTTCGGTTCGCTGCTCACACAGCAGGGCGCGAAACCAGTCGAGCGGGCTCCCCTCGAACTCGGCCTCGAGCGGAAACGTATAGTTGACCTGATAGGTGTCGCCCGCGGCGATCAGCTCGCGGATCATTTCCACCGCGGCCCGATAGTCCGTTTCGGTGATCAGGGCTTCCCAGTCTCCGACCTTGAAATCACAATCAACGGTCTTGGTCGGTTGGCCTTCAACTCCTTCCCGATAGACCCCAAACCAAGCCAGCGGAAACTCCCCCGGCGGATGAGTCGCCAGCGCCGGATCGAAGGCGGGCGCGGCCTCATACGCCAGAAAGCCCGCAACCGACTTGCCGCGATCCACCTCCAAGCGAAGTGTTTCTAAAAGGGGAACGACCTCATCCAGGGTCCGAGCGACGACCATCCGTTCCGGACTGCGGAAGCGGAGTTCACGGTCGCGCTTGACAAAGAGAACATCCCCTTCGACCAATCCCAGTTCCATATCAACCCCAGAACGGCTGTCAGCCCTGATGGAAAGCTCTTTCCGGCATCGGCAACGGCTGTCACACTCCCGCCATGATCTCGCTCGTGACCGGAGGAACAGGGTATCTCGGAGGTCGGCTGGTGACCATGCTCTTGGCGCGGGGAGACACGGTGCGGGTCCTGCATCGTCCCGAGAGTGATGTCTCTCGTCTTTCCGGCGAGGTGGTTCTCATGGAGGGGGATGTGACCGCTCCGGACTCCCTACGGCGCGCGGCCGAGGGTTGCGAGCGGATCTTCCATGCCGCCGCGTTGGTCAAGACCTGGGTTAGGGACAGCTCCGAGTTTGATCGAATCAATGTCCGAGGGACCGAGAATGTCTTTCGGATCGCCGCGGAGGCGAACGCGAGATTGATCTACACCAGCTCGTTCTTCGCGCTGGGTCCTACCGGTCCCACGCCGGTGGGAGAGGATCATGTTCGCTCCACGCTTCCGTACTGCACCGATTATGAGCGCACCAAGACCGAGGCGGACCGGATTGCCCGACAGTTTCTGGATGAAGGGCGGGATGCGGTGGTTCTTTATCCCGGATTGGTCTATGGTCCGGGACCGATGACCCAGGGGAATTACGTGTCACAATTGGCTCTCGATCTCCTTCGGGGACGTTTGCCTGGGGTTCCTGGAAGCGGAGACCAGGTTTGGACCTTTGCCTACATCGAGGATGTGGCTGCGGCGCACCTGACCGCCGCCGACTTGGCCAGACCGGGCAGCCGCTATATCTTGGGAGGCCCAACAGCGACCGTGCGGGAAACCCTCCGTATTCTGGGAGAGCTCCTGCGGGTCCGGACTCCTCGACTCAACATTCCCATCCCAATCCTCAGGATGGTTGGCCTGTTTGGAGAGGGGTTTGCTCAAGTCACCGGCAAGGCTCCGAAGCTGACTCGAGGGGTTGCCGAGGTGTACCGACGCCACTGGGCCTACGACAGCTCCCGGGCCGCGCGCGACCTGGGGTATCCCATTCGCCCGCTGGTTGAGGGGCTCGGGGAGGTTGTCCGTTACATCAAGGGGTTTTCCCACACATGACCGAAGGCGCGAAGACCGAACCCCCAACCGGAATGCCCCAATGGGACCGCTCGCTCACCGAAGGGCCGGTGGAGGTGACCATTGTCATCCCGGCCTACAACGAGGAAAAGGCCCTGGCGAAGGATATCCAGGCCCTGCGCGCGGCCATGGAAGCCACCGGGAGACCGTATGAGATCCTCGTGGTGGATGACGGCTCCTCGGATGCCACCGCGGAAGCGGCGGTCGAGAATGGCGCGCGACTCTTGCGCCACTATTCCAACCGTGGCGGAGGCGCCGCCCGGAAAACCGGCATCCGCGCGGCGCGCGCCGAGATTGTGGTGGTGATCGATGGGGACAACACCTATCCGCCTCATCAGGTCCCCGAGCTCCTCGAGTACATGAACCGCTGCGATATGGTGGTCGGGGACCGCACGGTGGAGATGGGCACTCAGCGCGCGTTGCGCACCTTCGCCAAACGGCTGATCCGCTGGCTGGCCTCGTATCTGACACGCAAGAAGATCTATGACCTCAACTCCGGCATGCGCGCGTTCCGCAAGGAGACCGCGATGCTCTATTTCAACATCCTCCCGGAGGGGCACTCGTGGGTGAGCACGATCACCATCGCGTACCTGGCGAGCGGGCTCACGGTTAAATACCATCCCATCGAGTACTACAAGCGCACGGGTTCCTCCACTTTTCGCCCCATCGCGGACACCGCCGCATTCATTGGGCTCGTGTTTCGGACTGTCATGTTCTTCAAGCCGCTGCGGTTCTTCAACCCGGTGGTGGCGGCGCTCGCCGCGGCGGGTGTCTACAAGACGGTCTGGATCGACAAGGCGCTCGGTCCCAACCGCATCAGCGAGTCGAGCATGATCCTGCTCCTCGGGGCGTTGATTCTGTTCGCGCTGGGTGTGCTGGCGGAGCTGCAGGTGAGATTGAATCGGAGGTGGTAGGAAGAACTCAAAACGCGTGGACTGTCCATTGGCCCCCGTAGTCCGGGTTGGGAATGAGTCGCTCCCGCCTCGGGTCAACGACCAAGTCGAGCGCCTCAAGCACCAAGACCCCGATCAGGGGCGGCGTCTCGTCATCCGTTTCCATGACAGACATCTGAACGGATCGTCCGAAAAGAGTGATTTGGGCGACACCGTAGAGTGTTCGAGCCACAAAGCCGTTAGCGGTTTGAACCCGCTGCCGATCCCCCGGGTGGAGGCCGAGTTCTTCGATACAGTATGCTGGAAGACATAGGAAGGTGGCGCCCGTGTCTACAATCGCCTCCACCTCCACGGAACGGATGGCATCTTCCGGAATACTGCCCTCCTTGAACGCGGCCAAGTCCAAATAGTTTTGGACCATGATTCTCGTCTTAACATGTCCCATGCGTTCCACTCCGTAGAGAGTCCTCGGACCGGCGAGCGTGTATTCGGAATAGGGGGTCTGATGGGTGATTTTCATGGCGCTGGTTCAATCCACGGAGGCCCTTCCACGGCAAGAAGGGATTTCCTCCAAATCTTGTCCATGATTTCATCTGACTATACATTATCATTTGAAGCAAGAGGAGAGCCCATGTCGCATCCCGTTGACCTCGCGACGTTTTCGGCCCAAGTGGGGCAGGTGTTTCATGTCGGTGAGAATGCGGTTCCGCTGGTCCTCCTCGGGGTCAGGGAGCTCCCCCGTCCGATGAAGGCCGATGGGACCCCGCTAAACCCCCGCGAGTCCTTTTCGTTGCTCTTCAAGGGACCGTTGGTGTCCTTTCTGCCGCAAGGAACCTATCGGTTTTCGAACGAGACCCTCGGAGAACTGGAGGTTTTCATCGTGCCCGTGGGCAAGGAGAGCGATGGCTATCACTATGAGGCGGTGTTCAACTGAGCGGGATGGGGATGAATCCCCTACTGCGAGGCGTTCCATTCCCAGAAGTCGTAAACCCCCTTGTCCGCGGTGATCCTGAAGCCGAGGCGGTCGTAGAGTCGCCGCGCCGGGTTCATCTTCTCCACATGAATGGAGGCCTTTCTCCCAGTCTCTCCCGCCTCGGCAAGGATCAGCCGCAAGAGCTCTCCCCCGACACCGCGACCGCGGAATTCGGGAAGGAGAGCTATGTCCACAATCCGTATCTCCGAGGAGGAAAGGAAGAGGTACAACCTTCCGGCGGGGATTTGGTCCAGAAGAACCACCAGGAGATCCGCGCCGTCATAAACCTCCTGGTACCACTTGTGTTGCGCCTGGAACTGCATCTCGAGGAAAGCGAGCTTCTGTTCATCCGTCCAAGGAACGGGCGCGAGCTCCTCCCAGCGGGTGGAGGCGTAAACGCGGGACAGGAACGGGAGGTCACTCGGCTCGATTCGCCGAAGGCTGACACCCTCAAGCGGGTGTCGTGGCTTGTTCGCTCCCATATTGTGTTTCAAGAAGCAGCATGGGGGTGGTGACCTCGGACATCGCGCCTCCTTGGGAGAGTCGCGCGAGGTCATCCCGGCCGGATTCAAAGAGCGGGATCAGGTGGACACCCGGGAGCAGTTTGGGCGCGCCGGATTCAGGGGCCACCGCGAAATGAACTCTCCGGGCGACTTCCCGGTCCGCGATGATTCGACCGGCCCTGTCACGCAAGTTCCCCCAGCGCATCAAGACGGAAAGGTTCAGGCCGCTTGCCGGGTCCACCGGGACATTCAGTTGACGCGGCCCCTGAACTGTCCACGTGGGGGACTTGCGGAACCCCCAGGCGGTGAAGGGGTAGGGGTGGAACGGTTCGAACAAGACATCCACATCGATGACGTCCGGAACATCCTCGAAGACAGCCGGAACCACGCCCCAGACTGAAAGACGAACTCCGCGCTCCACAAACAGGCTGTCCCCTTCCTCGAAGGAGCAGGGGTCCACCATCGCCGCAATCGGATCCGCCGCCCTCTCCTCCTCGGCCGTTCCAGTCGGGACACAAACCATGTCGTCATTCCTGCGATCCACGCCGCGATTCCCGAGGGTCATCGCGTCATTCCCGAGGTCCATCGCGTCATTCCCGCGAAAGCGGGAATCCACCGTTGTGATCCGCTCCAGCAGCCGCTTGGCCCTCGGAGCCGAAATGGCCTCAAAGGGCACAAACCCTCCCCGGACCCGCGCCAAGTCCGTTCGCGTAAGGCCTTGTGGAAAGGCCAACCCCCAACCTTCCTTGGCGACAACCGAGGCCGAAAGAAGGGTGAATGACCCCACGGCGAGGAAATCGCGGCGTGACACCACTGCGCAGTTCTCTTGTGTCATTGTCTTGCTCCCGTATCCACAGCGCTCAACCCACGAGGGGATTATCTCGCTTGATCTCGGGGTTGGAACCGGATGATCGGCGACGTTCGCGGAGCATTTGCTCCAATTCCTTTCGCAGAGGACGCCAATACTCGGCGTCCGCCTCCCGCTCTCGTCGTTCTTCTTCCTCCAACCCCACCAACAGAGACTCCCTGTCAGCGGCAAGCGCATGATTGAGTAATGGTCTATTCACGGCAACTCTTTCGCACGCCTGGGGATGCCGCCGCGCGAACTCCTCAAGCAGCCGAGCGGTTCGGCACTCCTGCAACCAGAAGGCGATCCGGTTGGGGGATGGAGTTCCCGCGTTTTGAATAACATCAGCCTCGATCAATCGACGGATCATGGGCCAATCTCTCTCCCGCTGAGTCTTCTTGGCGCGAACAAGGTCGCTCAGCGAGAGCACCGGAACCTCCCCAATTCCTTGGAGATCCACGATGGAACGCTTCTCCCACAGTTCCTCAAACGGTCCGCACCCTCGCATCTTGGACATCATGTCGATGCGCGTTCCTTCCGCGCCCGGCGCCCTGGCTCGGAAATGGCACGCATGTCCCCGGATCAACGCGGAGCGATCCAGGTCTGGGACAAACACCCGTTCCGCTTCTAATCTCTCCAACGCTTCCCGCACCGCCTCCAGATTCTCCGCGTCCGGATCCACGGCGATGTCGATATCACGACTGAACTCCGCCCCGCCGTATAAAATGCACGCCTGACCGCCCATCAGGAGAAACCGCGCGCTGGAGCTCCGGAAAATCGAAAGGGCTTTGTGAATCGGGCTCGGGATCAAGGCTTCCTCCCAGCGCGAGATAGGTCGCCCATAACTTCGCCGATTCCAAGTATCTCTCCGCCGGAGTCATTCGCGCCCATTCGACCCATTCGTCCTCCTCTTCCCAAGCATCCGTCATCAGGTTCTCCATGGTCCGGCCCAAGCCATCCCATCCGGCGGGGCATGATTCGATTTGCGTTATCTACCGGCGTTCGCGGAAGATGTCCACGATGGTCATCGTTTATGGTCGGCTCTCCCTCTCATCTCAAGTCCTGGGCGGGAAGACCCCCTGGAGGGCGATGTTAAAGTAGAAGGTGAGAAAGGGCATCAGGTTGTTGTGGGGTTGATCGCCGCCGGCGGGGGTTGCGGCGTTTGGGCTCAGGTTGACGATTGGGCTGGTCGAGCCATAAAGAGAAAGTCCCAGACCAGTCGCCGGTAATTGGCCCGTCACCACCCGCGTCAGCGAATCCGCTTGAGAGGCCCTCAGGGAATGGCTGTGTGCGGGAATTTCGCTCTCAAGGAGCGTCACTGTCTCGCTGCCTCCCGTCTCACCCAAGTCATGAAGAGACAGCCCCGGTCCCTGCCCCGGATGCATGGGGGCTCGGCCCTGGAGGTCCGGAAGGGCAAAGTTGCTCTTTCCATTTCCACCGTACGTGGTTCCCAAGAGCGAGAACAGGGCGGTGTTCTGAGAAAGCGGCAGGAGCTGTCCGTCACACCATGCCCAGCCACGGGGAGCAAAGTTAAACGGAAAGATTCTGATCTCAGCGACAAATGGATCCGCCATGGTAACCTCCGATCAAGTTGGGCTTGGGAAGATCCCGAACAAAGAGATGATATAATCAACGCAAAGATACGGCTGGAAATTCGTATGAGGCTGACTGCCGCCGACCGAGGAGACGCTACTCGGGTGGAGGTTGGTCAACGGAGCGTCCGTTCCGTAGGCGGTGTTGGTGGCGGATGGCAAGTTTGTCAAGAGATTATTTTGGGGCGCGGTCCCGGTCCCCGTATTGGTCGAACCGAGGGCGGCATGGGAGTGAGCGGGGATCTGACTCACCGTGAGGGTGATTTCCTCCGCGCCGCCTGTTTCCGCAAGGATGAATCCGTCGCCCTGATGGATCGGAATTCGACCACGAAGATCGGGTAGAGCGAACGTGCTCTCTCCATCCCCTCCGTATGTTGTGCCGATGAGTTGAAACAGGGTCTCGTTCTCACTGATCGGCAGGAGTTGGCCTTCGCAGAACATCCAGCCCGCGGGGGCGAAGTTCCCGGCGAACATTCGAATCTCTCCAACATAAGGTTGCGCCATTTGAGGTCTCCTCAGTTCGGACTCGGGAAAATACCCTGCAGCGCGATGCAGAAGCTCAAGGTCAGGAACGGCTGCATGTTCAGATGAGCCTGGGAGCCGCCCGTGTTCAGAATCGAGGAGGGGCTCATCGCCACCAGATTGGATGCGGGTCCCCAGGCGTTATCCCCTGTCGATTGCGCAAGATAGAGGGTGCTGTCTGGAGTGTTGGTTGTGGCGGGAGAGCCACTCGCATTGACCACGTGAACATGTTCTGGAAGTTCGGCTATGGACACGGTGTGCGCCTGCTCCCCTCCTCGCTCGCCCAAAGTGTGACCGCTTCCCACATGAATCGGCGTCCTTCCACGCAAGTCGGGCAGCGCAAAATTCACACGTCCGTCGCCGCCGAAGGTTGTCCCCAGCAGTGAGAACAAGCCTTGATTCTGATTGATAGGCAGTAATTGGCCATTGCAGAGCGCCCACCCCTTGGGGGCGAACACGAAGCTCATGATCCGTATTTCAGACAGAAAAGGTTCAGCCACCGGACATTCCTCCTTCGTCTTTCATTGCGCCTGCTCCATTCGATCAGGGGAATGAACAGTTGGTGAATCCGCTTGTCGCAGAGATCAACAACGTTCCTCCGCCGGCTGGGTTCAATCCATCAACGTACGCCTCGACTCCCGGGGTGCTGGTCGCGGCCATTCCGTTCACCCCGAAATCATTGGTTGTTGAGACCGTGCCTTGCTTGCGGAGCCCGATGCCCTGCGAGCCGCCGCTCCCGGCGCTGGTATTACCCGAGATGTTCAAACAAACGGAATCATCGACGCTGACTGCGTTGCCGGCATCCACTCGGATTCCCGGCCGGACTCCACCCAAGGGAGCAGCGACTGTGTTGTTTTGGATTTTCGCCCTGACTATCGCAGTGGCGTCGCGAGCGGTTACCAGAATCCCGTTGCCGTCCGTCTGGCTGATATTGTTGTTGTTGGCGGTAATCTCCAGTGAGGGTGAGTCGGAGGCTGCAAAGGTCTGGCTGGTTCCTGCGCCGATGCCCTGCGCCCCCACCGCGTTGTTGGCGACGATGACATTGTTATTGACCGTGGCGGTTACATCAGCTTCGCCCAGGGCGGAAACAGAAATGGCGGTCCCGAGCACGTTCGTGATCGGATTGGCCACGGTTCCGTTGCTGGTGATGTTGAAATTGCCCTGTCCTTTCCCGTTGACCACCGCCAGGATGGCTTGAGTGCCGATTCGATTCGCCGCGCTGAATCCCGCCACTCGGTTGTTGGTGATGGCGATGATATTCGTCCCGCTTCCCAAAGTCCCGAACGTGCCGGCCGGTCCTGCCGCGTTGCCGTTGCCGCCCTGCGCCTGGATTCCGTTCGCGCTCGGGAAATTGCTGACGATATTGCCATCGATGGTGGCCTTGGTCACATTGGCGACCGTGCTCGCAGACCCAAAAGCGACAAACCGGATTCCCGATCCCTTCGAGGTCGCGGTTGAGTTGGTGCTCGTAATCGTATTGTTCGAGAGGTTCGCGTCGCTGATGGTCCCGTTGAAATTAAAGATGTCGATCCCGTGATAGTAGGCGGTGGTCAAGGTGTTTCCGGTGACGGTCACCACGCCCGAGAGGTTGTTCTCGTTCCCCACCGCCGCCGTGTTGAAGGCAATATTCGAGGTCTCGACGCCCAACCCTGTCCCGGAATTGTTGACCGTGCTGTTCGTGAACGTGAAATTGACCACGCCGGTCCCCTGGACGCCGCTGCCGGAGGTGCTCTGGATGTTCATTCGCGTGAAGGAGGGACTGGTCGTACTGGTTAGACTGATGCCGGGCCCCGTGGTGTTCTGAATCGTTCCACCGGAATTGGCCGAGCCCGTGCCGGTCACGGTCAGCCCAGCGGTCGACCCGGTATTGTTCAGCACGATCCCGCTGGACGCGCCATTCGCCGAAATGCTCTCGAACGTCAGCCCGCCTGCGCCGATGGTCGTGTTGGCCACATTCAGCGCCGTCCCCGTGGTCGAGGTCAGCGTGTTATTGGTCATGCCCGCCGGGTCGGTCACGATCACCGTGGCGCCCGAACCGGTGGCGTTGAAACCGACCCCGCTGGTCGTGCTGACCGTCATGCCGCCGTCGAACCGGACCGTGCCGCCGGTGTTGGTCAGGTCGATCGCGTTGGCCGTGGACGTGGTCGCGTTGAGCTGCCCGTTGAAGTCCGTGGTCCCGCCGGTCTTGGCGTTGATGTCCACCGCGTGGTTGGCGTTGTTGGTCTTGGTGATCGTCCCGTTGTAGGTCACGTTGGCCGTGCTGGTGTCTTCACGGTAGGCGATGCCGCTTGGGTTGTTGATCGAGGCATTCGCGCCGAACGTGAATGTCCCGGCGGACCCGGTGGTGATATCGATTCCCGCGTCGCCGCCGTTGAGAGTGGTGGTCCCGTTGAAGTTGTAAGAGGTCGTGCTGTCGGCGTTGCTGAACTGGAGGCCTGTGCCGTTGGTGGCCGAAAGCGTCCCGGTCTGGAACGTGATCGTGCCGGTGTTGTGGTTGCTGACGTTGACCATCGCCGCGTTGTTGGCCTGGGTGATCGCCCCGCTGTAGGTCACGCCCGCGGTGCTGGTGGACATGCCGCCGTCCACATTGAAGGCGATTCCCGTGGGGCTGGTGATTGCGCACCCGGTTCCAAAGGTGAATGCCCCCGCCGAACCGCTGAGAATATCAATGCCGGCGTCACCACCGTTCAGCGTGGTGGTCCCGTTGAAGTTATAAGTCCCATCGGCGTTGTCGAACTGGAGTCCGGTTCCCATCGAGGCGGAAAGGGTCCCGGTTTGGAAGGTGATGGTCCCGGTCGAGTGCCCGCCGGAGATGCTTGCCATTGGATTATTGGCGGCCTGGGTGATGCCGCCGGAGTAGGTGCAAGACAGCGTGCCCCCGTTCACCACGAAGGGGATGCCCGTGGCAAGCGTAATCGAACCGCCGTTGATGGTCAGGGTTCCAGCGCAGGAGACCAGGTTGATTCCCTGAGCCGCCGAGTTGGTGGAGGTCACGCTCGAGAAGGTCGCTGAAAGCGTGCCGGTGTTCAGATTGAGCGCCTGATCATCCGTGTTGTTGATGGCGCATTCGTTGACCGTCAAGGTCCCGAAATTTGCGCCGGTGATGGCGTGGCTGGAGCAAGCGCCGAAGGAGAGACCTCGAATGGTGTTGGTCGATCCGAGGGTGACTCCCACCCCGGAGCCGTTGGCGATGGTCGGATTGCTCCCCCCCGTCGAGGGAGGACTGCTATCCGCCGGGAAGGTGACACCGGCGGCGGTGGCGAGCGAAACGGTGGATCCTTGCCCGATCAGTTTCTGGTTGTTCAAGAGGGTCAACCCACCCGAATAGGGGTTGATGTCGCTGTACAGAAAGATGTTGTCGCCGGCCTCATCCGCCGCTCCGGCGTCGAAGCTGCCCGCTCCGGTGAGTTGGTTGAACGGGCTGTTCAAACGCCCGTCGCCACCCGCCATCGCCTCATTGTCCACGAACCAGATCACCTCGTTGACCATGAGGTTGACCGTGCCCGTGACCGTGCCGAATCCATTGGTGAGGTCATAGGTGAAGCTCGCCGCGCCCTCGTAGCCCGGATCGGGATTGAAGGTGAAGGTCCCGTTCGAGTTCACCGTGGCGGTGCCGTTGGTGTCGCTGTTCAGTGACGCCGTAATTGCATCTCCCGAATCATTCGTGAGCACGCTGAAGTTGGTGCTCGCGGCGGTGTTGACCGGCACATTGCCGACAAGGGTGTGGGGATAGGTGTCGGTCACCGCCACGGGGCGGTTCCCGACGGCCAGGGTGACCGTCCCATCATCAATCCCGGTGGCGTTGCGAAGGCGATACATGAAACTGAACTCGCCCACGAAGCCTGTGTCGGGAATAAAGGTCAAAGTGCCGTCGCCATTAACTTGGAGCGAGCCCGAGGCTCCCACGACCGCCGTTGTGCCGGAGGCGTTATCGGTCACCGCGCCGCCTAGATCGAGGCCGCCGAAGAAATCGAGCTCGGCGATTGGGAACCCGAGAGCGTCGTTGAAGAGCAGGTCCGCGGTGCCGTCCGCCACCATCAACGCAGCATCCATTCCCGTGTGGTATTTATCCCCGGGCGCGCTATTCGAGGCCACGATGTCGTCCACGGCGGTTGGGCTGGCGTTCACGATGACCGTGGCCGTCGCGTCGTCGAACCCGGCCACGTTTTGAATCCGATACTGGAACGTGTGGGTCCCCGAAACAGTCGGGTTGGCGACCGCGAAACTCCCGTCGCTGTTTACTGTCAATGTTCCGCCGGCAAAGGTTCCCGCGCCGGTGGTGGCTCCCGCCGCGAAGTCGGTGACCAACACGCTCCCCGTGATCGAACCGCCGCCGAAGTTGACCAGTGTCGCGGCGGGGAGACCGAGATCGTCATTGGCGAGCAGGCCGGACCCGGCGGAAACGTTGAGCGGATTTCCCAGAACCACGGAGTAGGTCGGATCATCCACGGCCGTTGGAGCGATTTGGACCTGGATCGTTACTGAACCGACATCCGACCCGGCCACGTTTTGAATCTGGTAGTCAAAGGTGTATGTCCCGGCGACGGTCGGGGTGGCGAGCGTGATGCTGCCGTTGGCGTTGACGGTCAGATTTCCTCCCGCAAGCGCAACCGTGCTTCCGGAGGCATGATCGATGACCGTGCCGCCCAAGTCGCCCGCGCCGAAGGAAACCAACGACGCGGGCGGAAACCCGAGGGCGTCGTTCGCCAAGAGATCCGTCGGTCCGTCGGGCACCGTGAGGGTGACTCCCGCAAGCGTGGCATAGTTGGGGTCATCCACCGCCGTGGGGGCCTCCCGCACCTCGATCGTCGCGGTGGCGTCGCTGGTCGCAACAATGTTGGTGATTCGATAGATGAAGGTGTATGCGCCCGGGGTGGTGGGCGTGGTGAGAGTGAAGCTCCCATCCGAGTTGACGGTCAGGGTGCCGCCTGCAAGCGCGACCATGCTTCCGGAGGCATTATCGATGACCGCGCCGCCCAAACTGCCGCCGCCAAAGGAGGTGAGGGTCGCGAGCGGGACTCCGAGGTCATCGTTGGCAAGCAGATCGGTCGGTCCATCCGGCACGGTCAGTGTCCCACCGGTCACAACGTTGTAATTCGGATCATCAACCGCCATCGGAGGAGCCTGAAACGTGGTGGTGATGGTGAACACTTGCGGGCCGGAAAGATCGACTCCTCCGTTGGCGGTCCCGCCATCGTCCATGAGCTCGACCGTGACCGAGGTCACCCCCTCCGCCGTGGCGGTGAAGGTCAGATCGCCGGACAGCGCGTTCACCGCGGGTTGGGTGGAGAACAGCTCCGGACTGGCGCTGGTGACATTGAAGATGAGCGCTTGCGCGGCCTCATTGGCCGGACCGGCCAGGATACTGGTGGCCCAGCCGGATACCGTGTGAGGGGTCAGCGCGGGACCGGCATAGTCCACATCCGGGCCCTTGGCGAAGGAGGGCGCGTCATTCACCCCCTCAAAGGTGATGGTGAACATCTGGCCGGGAGAGGTGTCGTCTCCGCCGTTGGCCGTTCCGCCGTTGTCCATCGCCTCGACCGTGATCGTGGCCGTGCCGCTGGCGTCCATCGCCCCTTCATAAGTGAGCGTTCCGGTGGGGGAAACCGCGGGTCCGGCGGCAAATAAAGCCGGACTGGTGTTACCCGTGATGTTGAATGTCACGGTCTGCGCGGACTCATCCGCGGGTCCTGAGGAGATCGAGGTGGCCCAACCGCTCACCGAGTGCGGGCCGGAGTCTTCCAATACCTGCTGATTGGCGCCCGCCATGAACGAGGGTTCGTCATTGACCGGGGTCACGCTGAGGACAAAGCTCGCGGTGGCGGAGGTGTTGTCCCCGCCGTTGGCGGTCCCGCCGCTATCCACCAGCTGCAGGGTGATCGTGGCCGAGCCGACCTGATTCAGCGCCGTGGTGAAGGTCAGCACGCCGGTCGAAGAGACCGCCGGTCCCGCCGCGAACAGGGAGGAATTCGTGTTCCCAACCACCTCGAAGGTGACTGTTTGGATGGCTTCATCCGCCGGGCCGCGCGAAATCCCGGTGACCCAGGGGTCTACGGTCTGGGGTCCGGCGTCCTCGAGGACCGCCTGGTCCGCGCCCACCACGAAGCTGGGCTCGTCGTTGACCGGGTCAATCGTGATCAGGAAACTTTGAGGCGGCGAGGTGTCCGAGCCCCCGTTCGCGGTCCCGGCGTCATCCATCAGTTCGGCTGTAATCGTGGCGCTCCCGACCTGGTTCGGCGCGGGAGTGAAGGTCAGATCGCCGGTGGAGGAGATTGCCGGTTGGACTGAAAACAGCCCCATGTTGGTGTTGCCGGTGACATTGAAGGTCAGATTCTGCCCGGTTTCTCCTTGCCCCTGGTCGAGGTTCGTAGCCCATCCGGGGAGGGTCTGCATCCCACCGTCCTCGAAGACGTTGACATCGGGCCCCTTGGTGAAGCTGGGCGCGTCGTTGATTCCCGAAACGACAATGCAGACACTGGCCGAGTTGAGATTCCCGCTGGCGTCGGAAATCGTGTAGGAGAAGGTGTCGGTGACCGACTGGGTCGGTCCGAGGAACTGGAATACCGCGCCGGGCGTGAACATCAGGCTGCCATCCATGCCGACTTTCACCACGGCCCCGGAGGCGCTGGTCATCTCGGCGGTGGCGACCTGGATCAGGCTCCCGTCCAGATCGTTGTCGTTGGTGAGCACGCCGCTTGCGGCAACCACCAGCATGGCGTCCTCGGTGGTGCTGTAAACATCCTTGCGCGCTATCGGAGAGGTGTAGATGGAGCCCGTGACAAACAGGGTGTTCAGGTCCAGGGTCACATCCGCGATCACCCCTGTGGCGTCCATGACTCCGGTGTTCGAGAGGATCAGCGTGTAGCGCAGCGTGTCCCCGCCGTCGGGGTTGGAGTTCATGTTGTTGTCAACCTGAAGGTTGTCCTCCAACGTGGCGGTGACATTCTGACTCCAGGAAATGGGAACGACGCAAAAGAGAACCGCCAACGGCAGGAGAATGAATCCGGCTCTCGACAGGAATGAGAGAGAGGAAAGGGCCATGGAGAATCCCCTTGACAGGCGCGCAGGATGGTCCGTGTCGGACAAAGACGGACTTTATTCTATCACATGTCAAGAAAAAGGCAGAGGATGCCGCATTTTTTTTTCGCGGGGGGGGCTCCCCGAGACCTCGTTCCTATTCCTGGATATCCGGATTAGCCTTACGTGAGGTGCCGCTACCATGACCCAGCCCATCAGCTCCCGTGAACGTGTTCGCCTTGTCTTCTCCCACCGGGAGGCCGACCGGATCCCGTGTTGCGACTCGTATTGGCCTGAAACCCTATCCCAATGGCGGGAAGAGGGCGCTCCGGACGAAGCAGGGATCCGCTCCCGATTCGACTTCGACATTGTGGGGGCGGGTTGGGTCAACCATCAGGCTCGGGTGGGGTTTGAGGAGGTGATCGAGGAATCCGAGGAGTGGGTCACTCGTCGGGATGGGAATGGAGCGATCCTCCGGTATTGGCGGAACCGCAGTGGAACCCCCGAGCATGTCGCCTTTGAGACCGGCACGCCGGAGCGCTGGCGCGCGCTCAAACGGGTGCTCCTGGATGCGCCTCCGGCCTCAAGAATGGACTTGGAGGGCGCCAAGCGCGCGATGGCGCTGGCCGAACGGGAGAAACGTTGGTTTGTGTGGGCCGGAATCGAGGCCTTCGAGGCCGCCAAGGATGTGCTGGGACATGAGATCCTATGCGCGGCGATGGCCGAGGACCCCGAATGGGCCAGGGATGTGTTCGACACCGAGACCGAAGTGTGCCTGCGCTGCCTGGAACTCCTGGAATCCGAGGGGTTGCGCTTTGATGGCGCCTGGATTTATGGGGACATTGCCTACAATCACGCTCCGTTCTGCTCGCCCCGGATGTATCGCGAGCTGGTGATGGGCGCGCATGCTCGCCAAGTGGCTTGGTTCAAGGATCGCGGGTTGCCGGTCATCTACCACACGGATGGCGACTTTCGACCCCTGATTCCCGCCATGCTCGAAATCGGAGTGGATTGTTTCCAGCCGCTTGAGGCCAAGGCCAACCTCGATGTCCGGGACTTGAAGGTCCAGTTTGGGAGCCGCGCGGCTTGGATGGGGAACATCGACGCCACCATCCTGCTTACCAATGACCGGGAGCGGATCGAGGCGGAGGTCTCCTCAAAAATCTCCGTGGCCAAGGCGGGCGGAGGGTACATCTACCATTCGGACCATTCGGTTCCGCCCGGGGTTTCGTGGGAGACCTACCGCTTCCTGATGGAGCGAGTGGAGCTCCACGGGCGTTATTAGACCGTGGCGGCAATCATCGTTTTCTCGCCAAGGTAAGCCCATCCCCGATTGGGACCAAGCTCATCGACACCCGTTCATCCTCGGCGATTTTCCGGTTCAAGTTCCGAATCGCGACCGTATCCGGCTCAACCTCCGTGGGGTCCGCCACCTTTCCACTCCAAAGGACATTGTCGATGGCGATCAGGCCACCCGGGCGCAGAAGTTCGAGGGCGAGCTCGTAATAAGCGTCATAATTCTGCTTGTCGGCGTCGATGAAAGCAAAATCGAAAGTAGGACGTGGGTTCTGGTTCCTGAGCGACTGAAGTGTGTCCAGTGCCGGTCCGATCCGAAGGTCGATCTTGGAGTCGAGGCCAGCCTCCTTCCAGTAACCATGCGCGATCCCGGTCCATTCCGCGCTGACATCGCAGGCCACGAGGCGGCCATCAGCCGGGAGCGCGGAAGCCACACAAAGCGCGCTGTAGCCGGTGAACACACCAACCTCGAGGGCGGTTTTCGCCCCGATCAGTTCCACAAGGAGTTGCATGAACTGCCCCTGCTCAGGGGCAATCTGCATCGAGGACTCGGGCATGGCGTAGGTCTCCTCGCGCAGTCGGCGGAACAGTTCGGGCTCCCGGGTCGAGACCGAAAGGAGGTATTCGTGCAAGCAATCATCAAAGTGGATGGTTCGGTTGGCCAAGACTCTGCTCCACGAGTGAATTCGCGACTCCGATGGACGGAGGAAGGGGGAGATTCTCTCTGATTCCGGGCCTTGGGAAGACCCTTGTGGCCTTTTCGGAGGCCGAGCTGTGGGAAACAAACTCCCCCATCTCCCCAGGTCCCCCGATTCGGGTATCATGCCGATTCAAACGAGGTGAGAGGAAGGTCATGAGCATAGCGGAATCCTTGAAGGGTGGCCGGGTGGTCATCGGCGTTACCGGCTCCAGCAAGGCCGAAATCATACGCAACCTGCTCCGAAGGGTGGAGGAAAAAGGGATTGTTTCCGATTTGGAGGGGCTGGTGCAGGCGTTTCTTGAGCGAGAGGCCAAGGGGAGCACCGGAATCGGAAACGGGATCGCCATTCCTCACGTGCGCTCGGATCAGGTTCAGGAACTGGAGTATGTGTTGGGCAACTCCGCGGAAGGGGTCGATTTCGAGTCGCTGGATGGAGAGCCGGTTCACATCATTTTCCTGATGATCGCCCCCGCCGGTTCGCATGGGGTCCATATCAAGGCGCTGGCGCGGGTTTCCCGGATCCTGAATGATGAGGCGCTGCGCTTGCGCCTGCGTCGCGCCGAGGACCCCGATGAAGTCGTGCGGCTGATCGCCGAGCGCGAAGAGGAGTTCGACTAAGGTCATGGTCCAGGTGGAAATCCTCAGTGAATTCAAGGACTTGTGCCTGGAACTCCTGGTCGGCGAGGAGGGTCTGGACCGAGAGATCAAGTCCGCGGACTTGAACCGCCCTGGGCTTGAGGTCACCGGTTGCTTTGACTTCTTTGATGCTGAGCGGATCCAAATCTTCGGGGGTGGGGAGATCCTGTTCTTGGAGAAATACGGGTCCGGGGAAGCCGCCCAGGCAAGCGTCGAGCGGATGTTTTCCTCGAACATCCCCTGTGTGATCGTAACCAACGATGAAAAAGTCCCGGAGGTGATGGTCGAGGCCGGGCGACATCACCAAGTCCCGGTGTTCCGGACGGCGATGAGCACCACGCGCCTCTACAAGCGCCTGTTCGAGTGCCTGGAACGCTATTTCTCCCCCACGACCCTGCTGCACGGCAGCCTGGTGGACATTCTCGGGATGGGCGTGCTGCTGATGGGGGACAGCGGTGTCGGGAAAAGTGAGTGCGCGCTGGAGTTGGTCTCGCGCGGACACTCGCTGGTGGCGGATGACGTGGTCCGGATCATCTGCCTGGGAGAACGAGTCCTTCAGGGGAGCAGCCCCCACCTGTTGCGCCATTATATCGAGGTCAGGGGTCTGGGGATTGTGGACTTGTCGAAACTTTACGGCATCCGTGCCGTTCGGAGAGAGAAGCAGATCGACATGGTCATCACCCTTGAGGATTGGAAGCCGGACACCCATGTGGAGCGTCTGGGGCTGGACCAGCAATACTATACCATCTTGGGGGTGGAGCTCCCGCACTTAACCATCCCGGTGAAACCGGGGCGGAACATCTCCACGATCGTGGAGGTGGGCGCGCGCGACCAGCGCCTGAAGTTGCTTGGGGTCCACTCCGCCCAGGATTTCAATAAGCGCTTGCTGAAGGTCACCAAGCCGAGCCGGGATGAAGATGATTTCGAGGGGTTGGATCGCAGCTGAGCGGCGCCAGCGTGGGACATCTGGGATGAGCGAAGAGATCCGTATTCAGATCGTGGTGGGAAACGAGGAGGGCCTGCATGCCCGTCCGGCGGCTCAGCTGGTGCAGGCGCTGAGGAATCTGAACTGCAAGGTGCGTCTCTCCAACAATCCCGCCGAGGAAGTGGATGGGAAGAGCATTCTGGGGGTGATGATGCTGGGAGCGGAGCGGGGTGCGCGGCTGAATGTGCGAGCCTCCGGTCCGGATGCCCAGCGGGCGGTGGATGAGATCAGCCGGATTCTGGAGGATCAGCGGGGCGCCGGACCATGACCGAGCCATCCACATCCGAACAGGTCCTGAGGGGGATTCCGGTTTCGCTGGGGATCGAGATCGGCCCCGCCTTTGTCATTCAGGAGGAGGGGTTTCACCTCCCAACCCTGGCGATTGACCCCTCCGAGGTGGACGGGGAGCTCGAGCGTCTGGACAAAGCCTGGGAGACAACGATCGAGCAGATCAAGGGGATGCGCGAATCCCAGGGGGAGGGCGAGAGGCAGCTCTTCGACGACATCCTTGAGATCCACCTGATGCTCGCCAACGACATCCCGATCTATATCGGGTCGCGTGTCGAGGAGCTGGTTCGCGGCAAGTTGCTTCCGGTCGAAACAGCCTTCCATCAAGCCCTGAACGAACTCTTGGAGCGTCTGAGCAAGAGCCCTTTGCAGCGCTCCGAGGATGTGGCGGACATCGGCGATCAGGTCCTGCGCAACCTGGTCGGGCGCGACGCCGCCCAGTTCGACGAAATCGAGGCCCCGGTGATTGTGGTGGCGGAGGATCTTTCCCCCTCAATGACCGTGCGCCTCCCCAAGGACAAGGTCCTGGCGTTCGCCACCACCCGCGGGAGCCGCTCCTCGCACACCGCGATCATGGCGCGCTCGCTGGAGATCCCCGCGGTGGTCGGGCTCGCCGATCTGGTCGATCATGTCACCGAGGGGGACCTGATCATCATCGATGGCGACCGTGGGCAAGCCATTCTCCGCCCCACCCCGGAAACCGTTTCCCGCTTCAACCGCCTGCGCGAGGCCGCCCGGCAGCGAGTGGAGGCTCAGGTCCACCTTCGCGAGCTCCAGGCGGAAACCCGAGATGGATATGTGATCCATGTGCAGGCCAACATTGAACTGCCTGAGGAAGTCGAGGCGGTCATCGAGCACGGCGGCCATGGAATCGGCCTGTATCGGAGCGAATTCCTGTTCCTGAATCGGGATGACCTGCCCAACGAAGAGGAGCAGTTCCTCGCCTATCGCGCGGTGGTCGAGGCGGTGGCCCCCGATCCGGTGACTTTGCGGACGCTCGATATCGGCGGGGACAAGTTCCTTTCCTCGCTGCGCACTCCGAGGGAGATGAATCCTTTCATGGGGTGGCGCGCGATCCGTTTCTGCCTCCAGCAGCCGGAGATCTTCCACACGCAGTTGAGGGCGATCTTGCGGGCCAGCGCCTTCGGCAACCTCTCAATCATGTTCCCGATGATTTCCGAGATTCGGGAGCTGGCCTTGGCTTCGGAGGCTCTGGAGCGGGTTCGGGAAGAGCTCCGTCGCGAGGGCGAGCCGTTCAACGAGTTGATGGAGGTGGGGGCGATGATCGAGGTCCCCTCCGCCGCGCTTGTGATCGAGGGGCTCGCCCCGATGGTCGATTTCTTCTCCATCGGAACCAACGACCTCATTCAGTACACGCTCGCAGTGGACCGCGGCAACGAGCGCACCGCCTATCTCTACGATCCGCTCCACCCGGGAGTTCTGCGGCTCATCAAGGAGATCGTGGAGAAGGCGCACTCCTTCGGCAAACGGGTGTGCATGTGCGGGGAGATGGCGGGGGAGATCGAGTTCACCCTGATTCTGGTGGGGTTGATGCTGGATGAGGTCTCGATGAGCCCGATCTCGATCCCCACGATCAAGCGGTTGATCCGATCGATCTCCCTTGAAGATGCCGTTCCGGTGGCGGAGGAGGCCCTGCGGATGACTGATCCCTCCGAAATCCGAAGCTTCCTGCGTTCCAAAACCCTTGAACTCGCGCCTTGGACCGTGGATTACCTTCCGGCCGAGGCGGTGTCGGCCTCCGCCTGATCGCCTCCGGTTCGCCGTGGGAACCCTTCAAGTTCGTGTGAAGCCGCGCTCCTCCCGCAGAGGGGTCCTCGGATGCCGGGATGGGATCCTCGAGGTGGCGGTCCATTCCCCGCCCGAAGGGGGCAAGGCGAATCAGGAATTAATTGAGGTTCTTTCCAAGGAGCTGGGAGTCCCCAAGTCGGAACTGTCGCTTCAATCCGGGGAGAAATCGCGGAATAAGGTGGTGTCGGTGACCGGGCTTGGGGATGGAGAGCTCCAGGAAAAACTGGGAGGCGCGCGCTGAAAACCGCTCTACACACCCTCGCAGATCTTCCAACCCATTTCGAATTCCGCTTGAGTAATCCCACCCACCGTCTCGACTCGCCCCAAACGGGTGGGCAGAACCATCCGGATTCTCCCCTCGCGGGCCTTCTTGTCGGCGTGCATCAGCCTCCAGATCCGATCCAGATCACACTTGTGTGGAGTGGTCGGGAGGGCGGCGCGACTCAACAGACCGCGCAAGCGCCCGCGGAGGTCTCCGAGCTGTGTCCCGCGCGTTTCGGCAATCGCGGTTTCCACCAACATTCCGATGGAGATCGCCTCGCCGTGGAGCCATTCCCCATACTCGGTGGCCGCCTCGATGGCATGCCCGACCGTGTGGCCGAAATTGAGAATTTCCCGCAGGCCGCTTTCTCGTTCATCCTTGGAGACCACCTCGGCCTTGATCTCGCAGCAGCGGGCGATCACCTCGGGAAGGGCTTCCGAGTCCACGGACAACAATCCCTCCATCCCGACTTCGAGCGCGCCGAAGAGTTCCTTATCCCAGATGACCCCATACTTGATCACCTCCGCCATGCCCGCCGAGATCTCGCGTTGCGGCAGGGTCTTGAGGGTGTCCAGGGAGATGACCACAAGCGAGGGTTGGTGAAAGGCTCCAATCAGGTTCTTGCCTTGAGGCATGTCCACGCCGGTCTTTCCCCCCACGCTGCTGTCCACCATTGCAAGCAGGGTGGTCGGAGTCTGGATGAATGGGAGGCCGCGTAGGAGAGTGGCGGCCACAAACCCGGCGGTGTCTCCGGGGACCCCGCCGCCCAGGGCCAGAATCGGAGTCTTCCGATCACAACCGACATCCAGGATTTCATGGTAGAGCGCCTCGACCGACGCCAGGTTCTTGTGGCTCTCCCCGGCGGGCATGCGGTGGTGGGAGGTCTTCCAGGGTCGATCCTCGAACGCCGCCTCGAGCTGGGGTTCGTACAGGGGGCCGACCGTGGAATCGGAAATCACCGCCAAGCGAGTGGGGGCGAAGCGCGAGGCGATCTCCTCGGCCAGAGCGCTCCACAGGGAGCTCCCGATCAGAATGGGATAGGAGCGCTCCCCCAATTCCACCTGAACAACGCGCGCGGGATGGGACAAAGGTTCTCTCCGAAAGTCGGTGCGATTGAAGACAGATTGAACTGGAACGGGGCGCGGGGCTAAAGCGGCTCGGAGGTGATCTGGTTCAGCATCTCCTCCACCGTGGCGTCGCCGGGCGCGTTCTGAATGTATTCGGTCAAATACTCGGCGGCGCGCTCTTTGTTCCCAATCCGCCAATTAAGTTCCCCAAGCGAGGCAAGGCAGCGATTGACCAAGTCCTTACCGTCCGCCTGACGTCGCGCGAACCCGAGCGCCAATTCATAGTGTTGAAGCGCCTTGGTCACATTGGAGCCTTCGTACAGGATTCCGAGGTGGTAATGAGCGCTCGCGTATTCGGGATTGAGCGAAATGGACTTTTCATAGGCCTTGATCGCCGCGGCGCGCTTGGTGTCGTCCCACTGTCTCTGAATCGCCAGGCCCAGGTTGTACCAGTCCTTGAAATCGCCCTCGGTCAGGTTCACCACTTGATCGTAGGCGCGCTCGGAGGAGAGCCAGGTGCGTTTGATGTCGGCCTCCAACTGACCCGCGTTCGAGGCGCCCGCCGCCAAGGCGCCCTCCTTGGCCACGGCGTCCGCGGCGTAAACCCTCCCGAGCTCCCGGTGGGCCTCGACCATGTCCGGGTACTTCTCCACCAGCGGCATCAGAACCGCCACCGCATCGGGGTAATTGCCCTGAGTTCGCAGGCTCTTGGCGCGTCCGACCTCCAGGCGAGCCAAGGTCTTGGGATACTCGGCGTTCTTGGGATCATAGCGCATTGCCAGTTCGAGATTCTTGCGGGCCAGCGTGTAATCCCCGGCATCCTCGAGAACCAGGGCAAGCTCGTAATAGAGCGTCGGCTCCTCCGGGAAATCGATCTTCTTGTCGGTGAAGCAGCGAACCGCCCCCTCCAGATCCTTCTCCTTGTAGTAGCGATCCTTGCAGACTTGAAGATCGAGCTCGCGCTTGGGACGACCCTTGAGGCGTTCGAGATGGAAGGGTCGAACATCAAGCTCTTCCTTATCGCTCACATAAGGCGAAGGGAGACGCTCGGAGCCTTTCGGTTGGGAGCGCTCCGGATAGGTGATCACATCCTCTTCAAACAGGCCGGGACGATCCGGCTTGTCGGCTCGCGATCCCTCCTCCTCTTCAGCGGATTTCGTCTGAGCGGCGGAGGAGGCGCCGGATTGCAGGCTGGGTTTCGGGGTTTGACGGTCGGTGTGACGGGTTCGCTCCTCAAGAATCTGAGCGGACTCCGGGAACCGCGAGCGGGTGCTCCCCCACCCTCGCTCCCCAGGCTTTCCGGTAACCATGGCGACCTGGTCGGCGCGACCTGACCGTGCGGTCGGCTCATCCATTTGAGAGATCGACGATGCGGCGGACTCGGAATCTCCCGACTCGCCCCACTCCGGGAAGCTTGGTGAAGATGGCTCCTCTTCCTCCCCTTGCCCGGCCACCACGATGGCCGGAAGGCTCGGCCCGCCGCGCAACAAGCCGCGCCCTCCGCGAAGCGCGCGGTTCTTTGAGGCCTGGCGCGCGCCCGCTCCGGCGGAGGGGACCGTGAAACCTTCCTCCTCATAGCGGCCTCCATCGCCGCCGGAGGTCTCGGAGCCTCGCCCGCGCCCATACAGCGCTTCGGTGTCCGCCATCAAGGTGTCCGCCGGGTCGGCGCCGGAGGTCTGAGGGTCGCCGGTTTCAATTGCGCCCATGCTTGAATCCGGTTCGCCCTTGGGGGGCTGAATCTTCTCCATTTCGGCGAACAGACGATCCTCCTCATAGACATCTTGAGGAACGGGTTTGGATCCTCCGGAGGGAGCGCCCGTCCCGGTCGATCCGCTGGCGTCCGTGACCTTGGAGGAGGCGCTGGAGGGGCTTGAGGATCTTGTTGAGGGAAGGGCTTGGGGACCGGAGGAAGATTGCTTGGCCAGGGACATTTGGGCTTCGAGGCGCTCCAGGCCCTCGCGCGCTTCGGGCATTCCCGGGTTCTTGGCGATGGCGAGTTCGAATTGCGAGCGGGCTTCCTCAGTCTTGCCGAGTTTGGCCAGGACCTCGCCGAGTTCATAGTGAACCGAGGGGGTTGGGCTGTAGCGGAGCGCTTCCTGGTACTTGGCGGCGGCGGCCTGAAGGTTGCCGTCGTCTCGAAGCTTCTGCGCCTCCTCCTTGGCGTCCAGGGAGAGTTTGGCGAGCTCCTTGGGTTCGGTCTTCTTGGAGGCCGTGGAACAGCCGAAAAGCAGACCCATCGCGGCCAGGCAGACCAAGGCCGCCAGTGTCCGAGCCTTCTTCGTTGAAGGTGGGGTGAAACCCCAAACGATGAAATTCATGACCTCAATCCCGATTCTATGTTTCCCCTGAGGGAACGTCAATCAACCGAATTTCTCCGCGAATTCCCGGATGGATTCGGCCACAAAAGCCTGTTGTTCCTCGCGAATCTCCGGATAGAGGGGCAGGCTCAAGATCCTCAAGGCGTTTGCCTCGCTGACTGGGAAATCCCCTTTCCGGTACCCGAGCCGTGAGTAAGCCGGTTGCAGATGGAGCGGCGCGGGGTAGTGGATCCCCGCCTCGATTCCCCGTTCCCGGAGAAACGCCAGGCATTCATCCCTTCGGTCCAACCGGATGACATACAGGTGCCAAGCCGACTCGCAGCCGGGCTCCTCCGCCGGGAGTTCGAGTGCCTCAATTCCGGAAAGAAGCTCTTGATAGACCCGCGCCTTGGCCCGTCGGGCCTCGATCCAGCCGTTGAGGTAGGGGAGTTTGGCGCGAAGGATCGCCGCCTGGAGCCCATCCATGCGGGCGTTCAGCCCCTCGATTTCATGGAGGTATTTGTCGCTTCGACCATGATTGGAGAGCATGCGAACCTTGTGAGCGATGGCCGGGTCGCCGCTGATCACCGCGCCCGCGTCTCCATAGGCTCCCAGGTTCTTGCCGGGGAAGAAGCTAAAACATCCGGCGTCCCCCAAGGTTCCAACCGGTTTTCCGTTGACCCTCGCGCCATGGGCTTGGGCGGCATCCTCGACCACCGCGAGGTTATGCTTGCGGGCGATGGAGAGGAGGTCTTCCATCTTGGCCGGATGGCCGTTCAGATGAACTGGGAGGATCGCGCGAGTGCGGGAGTCCACCGCGTCGCGGACTTGATCCGGATCGATGTTCATGGATTCGGGGAGGGTGTCCACAAAGCGGATCGCCGCGCCGCAAAGACTGATGGCTTCGGCGGTGGCGATGAAGGTGTGTGGCGTGGTCAGGACCGCGTCGCCCCTGCCGATCCCGAGCGCCCGGAGCGCCAGGTAGAGGGCGTCGGTTCCACTTGCGGTGCCCGCGCATGCTGGAGCGCCGCACCAAGCGGCGAATTCCCGCTCAAAGGCCTCCACCTCGGGGCCGCGGATAAAGGCGGCGGTCTCGATCACGCGCGCGATGGCGGCCTGGACCTCCGCCGCGAGGGTCTCGTATTGAGCCTTAAGATCAACCAATGGAACGCGCATTCTGAGTAGGAATTATCGGCCTGAAGGTCCGTGCCCTGAACAGACAAACGCCCCTCCGGCTCTTGAGCCGGAGGGGCGTTTTCGTCCGCCACGGACGAGTGGGATCAAGCGTCGAAATACAGGAAGAACTCATGCGGATGCGGACGCAGGCGAACCGGGTCCACTTCGTTCTCGCGCTTGTACTCCAGCCACGTGTCGATCACGTCTTGGGTGAACACATCCCCCTTGAGCAGGTACTCATGGTCCTTTTCAAGAGCATCCAGCGCCTCGCCCAGCGAACCCGGCACGCGCGGGACCGCGGCGAGCTCCTCGGGCGGGAGATCGTAGATGTTCTTGTCGAGCGGATCGCCCGGATCGAGCTTGTTCTGCACCCCATCCAGACCCGCCATCAGCATCGCGGCGAAGGTCAGGTACGGGTTGCAGCTCGGGTCGGGCGGACGGAACTCCACGCGCTTGGCCTTGGGCGAGGGGGAGTACATCGGAATGCGGCAGGCGGCGCTGCGGTTGCGCTGCGAGTAGGCCAGGTTCACCGGCGCCTCATAACCCGGGACCAGACGGCGGTAGGAGTTGGTGCCCGGGGCCGCGAAAGCCAGGATCGAGGCGGCGTGCTTGAGCAGACCGCCGATGAAGTGCAGGGCCATGTCCGAAAGACCGGCGTATTTGTTGCCCGCGAAAAGGGGAGTCCCGCCCTTCCACAGCGAAACGTGAACGTGCATTCCCGAGCCGTTGTCACCGAAGAGCGGCTTGGGCATGAAGGTCACCGTCTTGCCGTGCTTCTTGGCCACATTCTTGGCGGTGTACTTGTAGGTCATGAGGGCATCGGCCATCCTCACCAAGGGCGAAAAGCGCAGGTCGATTTCGCACTGCCCGCCCGTGGCGACCTCGTGGTGGTGCGCCTCGACATGGATCCCGATGTCGAGCAGGGTCTGGACCACATCCTGACGGAAGTTGGCCAGCTCATCGGAGGGCGGACAGGGGAAATAGCCTTCCTTGTGACGCGGCTTGTGACCCAGATTGGGGCGCTCGTCGCGACCGGTGTTCCAGGTCCCCTCTATCGAGTCCACCGTGTAAAAGGCGTGGTTCGCGGCGCTTCCGTACTGCACGTTGTCGAAGCAGAAAAACTCCGCCTCGGGGCCGAAAAACGCCGTGTCGGCGATCCCGGTGCTCTTCAGGTAAGCCTCCGCCTTGAGCGCGATCGAGCGGGGATCGCGGGAGTAAGGCTCCTTGGTGATCGGGTCCAGAATCGTGGAGGTCAAAGACACCGTCGGGATCGTGTAGAAGGGATCCAGGAAGGCGGTGGCGGGGTCCGGCAGGATGATCATGTCGGACTCGTTGATCGCCTGCCAACCTCGGATGCTTGAACCATCGAACCCAAACCCATCCTCGAAGCTCGATTCCTCGAGTTCCGCCGCGGGAACCGTGAAATGCTGCCAGGTCCCCACGAAGTCCATGAACTTGAAGTCCACGAACTTCACATTCTTCTCAGCAATGAATTTCAACACCCCTTTAGCGTCCATTTGGATCTCCTTCAGTTGTTTCTCGTTCCGCGGTGAAACGGAATCGTTATACCCTTAGTCATCTCCTCGCGCGGAGCCCGCCATGCGCTCCGTCTTGGGGTTTTCCACGCTCATCACAAACACCTTGCCATCCCCCACATGGCCGGTGTAGACCGTGTCCCGCACCTGGCGAATGAGCTGCTCGCGCTGCTCAATGGATTCCACAAGAACTTCCAGGCGGACCTTGGGGCGGGTTTCAATAGCATATTCGCGGCCTCGGAAGATCTCCGTGTGACCGCGCTGACGACCCGCCCCCTGCACGTGGCCCAGGGAGAACACCTCAATCCCCAGAGCCTCCAGGAGTCTCAAGACCTCCTCCACCGCTTCGGGGCGCAAGAGCAGTTCAACCAGTTCAATCCGCGCCACGTCGCCAGGATTAGCAGATTCCGCGCCATCACGCGCGTCCGATTCCGCCTTCCCGCTCCGAGTCGGACCCGAAGGGGGGATGGTGGTTCGGTTTGGCTTGGAACCATTCAGGTTGTGACCTCCGTCTTTAGAAGAGACAGCGGAACACACTCTCGAAAACGGACGAGCAGGTCTAGATTGACTTGTTCAGTTTTGGACAGAACCGTGGTGAGAACTAACCAATTCACACTCGGGAGCCCAGCTCTCGGTCCAGGGCTTCCCGGACTCCACGGAGGAGCTGGTCGAGACGGTAGGGTTTCTGGACAAAGGTGCAATCCGCAAACTCTGTCTGGGTGGCGTGGCGGAGATACCCGCTTGAAACGATGACTCTGGCCTCCGGGTTCATTTCCCGAATCTTGCGAAGCGCCTCGCGCCCCGACATCTTGGGCATGGAGAGGTCGAGAATCACCAAGTCGATCCGATTCCACTCCCGCAGGTAGAGCTCGACCGCCTCTTCTCCATCCGCCGCTGTCAGAACCGAATAGCCGTGCGAGGTGAGCGTGTCCCGGGCCAGGTCACAGATGGAGGCCTCGTCATCCACCACCAAAATGGTCTCTTCCCCTCCCCGAAGGGCTGAATCAGACTCGGGAACCTCATCAATCGGCTCCTGGCTGGGGACCGAGGGGAGATAGATCGAAAAGGTGGATCCGACTCCGCGCTCGCTGTCCACGACGATCCAGCCCCCATGGTTCTTGATGATCCCGTAGGCGGTGGCGAGCCCCAAGCCGGTCCCTTTGCCGACTTCCTTAGTGGTGAAGAAAGGCTCGAAGAGATGCGCCTGGGTTTTGGAGTCCATGCCGATCCCGGTGTCGGTCACGGAGAGGACCACATACTCGCCGGGAGTGGCCTCGCTGTCCGGGAACTGGATGCCCTCGGTGAGCTGGAAGCGATCCGTGCGAATGGTGATGCGCAGCACTCTGCGCCCGGCGCCGGGCGCCCCTTCGCGGGGCTGGGTTTCGGCCGCCGCGGCCTCGATGGCGTCCCTGGCGTTGACCACAAGGTTGAGCAAAACCTGATGGAGCTGCCCGGGATCCGCGCGCACCGAGGGGAGTTCCTCGCGCAGGTCGGTGACAATCTCGATGCGGCGATCGATGGTCTCGCGCGCGAGGGCAATCACCTCGCGGATGATCAGGTTGAGGTTCACCTGTTCCTTCTCGGAGGCCGACTTGCGGCTGTAAAGCAGCAACTGCTGGACCAGGCTCGCCCCACGCAGGCAGGCCTGCTCGGCGCGCTGGAGGTACCCTTGGATATCCACTCCATGACGGGTCCGGGCGAGCTGGATATTCCCAATCACGGTGGTGAGCAGGTTGTTGAAGTCGTGGGCGATCCCCCCGGCAAGCTGAGCGATCGCCTCCACTTTCTGGGATTCGCGGAGTTGCTGCTCGAGCATGACCTGTTCGGTGATGTCCCGTTTCACGGCCACGAAGTTGATGATGCTCCCCATCGCGTCGTGCACCGGGGAGATGGTGGCCTCTTCCTCGTAAAAGCGCCCGTCCTTGCGCTTGTTGGTGAAACGTCCCTTCCAAACCCGCCCCGCGAGGACCGTGGTCCACAGGTCATTGAAAAAGGCCGCGTCGTGGACCCCGCTCTTGAGGATGCTGACCGGATGGCCGACCGCCTCCTCCCGGGTGTATCCGGTGATCCGTTCAAAAGAAGGGTTCACATACTGGATGACCCCCTCGGGATCGGTGATCAGGATCATCTCGGCCGACTGGTCCACCGCGGTGGCGAGTCGGCGGAGTTCCTCGCGCGCCTGGCGGCGCTGGGAGAGGTCGCGTATGCCGAGGACTTTTCCGATTCTTTCACCGGACTGGAAGATGGTCGTGGCGACCAGTTCGACCTCCAGGGTCTCCCCTTCGCGGTTGGCCGCCGTGGTTTCGCAACGGAGGACTGGGGAGTCCCCAGGGGGAGCGCCGGGGCCCTCCTCGAAATCCCCCTGGGTCGGGGGCCAGGGGACATTTCCGGGAAGGATGGTTTCCTTGAGGGTGCGCCCGAGCAGCTCCGCCTCATCCCAGCCAAGCAAGCGCTCGGCGGCGGGGTTGGCGAAGAGAATCTTATCGTCGCTGTCCAATCCGAGGACCGCCTCGCCCAGGGCGGCGATCAGCTGGGTGGTGAACGCGTGGGATTGCCAGAGGGCCTCGCGGCGGCTCTGGACTCGGACCGCCTCATTCTCCGGCGGAGGCCCGATCTCAAACAGGTTGACCAGATTCGAGACTTGAAGAAGTTTGAGGACATAATCGTGGACATTCACCAGGCGGAAGCCGACTTCGCGTTCGGTGAACTGACGGTAGAAGGACAGGAGGGTGGAAAGGCCGCGAGAGTCGATGTGCGTGAGGCCGTCCATGTTGAGGATGACCTCGCGGACCGAGGGATCCTGGCGGATCGGCTCCAAGTGGCGAATCAGTTCCTCGCGCGTGCTGGTGTTCAGGACGCCGTGGAGTTTGATGACCGTGGTTTCCTTGCGACTGGAGACCTCGATCTCAAGCAGGTTCGATGTGAATCGCATGGTGTGTGCCGACGGCGCACCGCCCCCCATTCCTCACCGTATACCGATTGACGGAATGGGATTCTACGCTTGATTCCCCCGGCGCGTCAAATCAAGCGTGGAGGCGCGCGCCCCCTCGGGATGCGATTCGGGCCCGGACACGACGGAGCGTGTCCCTCCGGGCACTGCATTCAAAGGAATTCCGCCGCTAATTGCTTTGCCAGAACTTGGCGAACATGAACAAAGTCTCCTGCTCCCCTTTGTCCTCTGAAAGGATCTGGAGCAGGTCGTTGGCATTGATCGCCCCATCCCCCCCATTCGGCCAGCGGTCGAAGACTTCGGGTGTCACTGGGGTCTCGGTGGGGGTGGGAACCGGTTCCGGGGTGATGGAGGTCAGCAGCTCAGGCATGTCGGGATTGCTCACATCCACAATCAGGATCGCGTCCGCGGACGAGAGGATCGCTGTGCCTCCCTCCACATCGAGGGTTCGCACCTCCTCGACGGGATCCACATACCCCCTGGGAGTGGGAGATTGTGGGTCGCTGATGTCGATGATTTCGAGCCCTTTGGCCCCTTCGGAGACATAGGCGAACGAACCCTCGATGTCCAAATCGCGCGTGTGTCCGCGCAGTCCGACCTGGCCGACCGAAAGGATCGATTCCGGGTCGGAGACATCGAGAACCTGGAGGTTATCATAGTCCGCCACAAAGACGTGGTTCCCCGCCACCCTCATCCGAACATAGGGCCACGCTCGGACCTCTGAAAACACATGGTCGCCCAGCAGCCGGGATCGGTAGTACTCGCCCGGGGGGTCACCCACGTAAATCTCATGGATTTCAAGCTTGTCCGTGCCAAGGAGATACACTTTCATCCCCGAAGCGTCGAGGTCGAGGGCTGAGAGCGGGAGGAGCTGCTGGTAGTAACCGAGGTTCGGTTGTTCCAGGTTGTAGAACGGGTTGCCCGAGAGATCGACGAAGAACACAAAGGGACTCCTCACGACCGTTCGAAGCGCCGTACCCAGCCGATACTGATAGTGGCCCAACAGGGCCGGATGCCCCGGATCCGAGATGTCGTAAATGTTAAACGCCGTGTACGCGCGAGTCCCTTCGATTTGAATGTAACGAACGATTCCACCGGCGCCCACTGACCCCATCCGAACGGGTTCGGTCGGATTCGAAATGTCCGCCACCACCAGGGCATCCCCTTCGCTAAAGTAGGCGTGCATCCCGTCCAGGGCGACGCCTCGATCGGCGCGGTCAAAGTCCTTGGCCACAGGGTCGAGTCCCTTGGCGCACACGGAATCCAAAGCCACTGCGCGGGGGAGGAGGCATAGGACTGTGTAAACGAGGAAATTTGAACGGAGATTACGCATGGCCGAATCTCCTTTGTGACAGAAAGATGATATCCCTATTTAAGGCTCACTTCTCCGCTCTGTCAAGGTTTTTCTTCGTCGATCCAACAATCCTGCGCGGAATATAGGTCCGTGTGATAGGCAAATTCAGTGTCAGTCCGGGAGACGTCGGTCCGGCGAATCCTGATTCCACCGGCTCCAGACCCATGATCCGACGGAGACCGCTCCCCCGATGGAGGACATGCTGAAGACCAGCGGAAGACCCTGCAGGTTCCACAGGTCATGCCCGAACACGCGCATCGCTCCAATGGCGGCAACCGACGCGCCGATTCCGACGATCCGGGAGTCCCTTTTCAGGCCCCCGATGAGGATCAGCCCCAGGGCGCCCAGATTGATCAGGATCGATTGCCCGCCCAGGAACAGATTCTCGCCTTCAATGTCCAACGGATGGAGGGCCTGAAACCACACCAGTCGGAGCGCCGCGAAGGAGTAGATCAAGGCGCACGCGAATGGGAGCAGCCCGGTTTGATTGGTCGTGTCCAGATCCGGCGCGAATCCGCCGCGAGAGCCCTCGACACCTCTTCGCGCGAGGGCGAAATGCAACAGGCACGAAAGGGCCAAAGAGGCCAGCGGCCATGCCTTGGCCGCTCCCGGTTCGAGTGGGAGCCCGAGACTCCCCAACCAGGCCGCGAGGGCGCAAACAACGGCTTGGAGCAGGTTGGCGATCACCCGGAAATCATTGACGGGGGCGAATCGGCTCCAGGCCGAGATCAGGGTGGCCAAGAGGGAACATCCGGCCAACGTCGGGAAGGGCGACACCGATAGGAATGAGGCGCCCCCCGCGGTCAGGAGGATTCCCGCGAGGAGAAAGGCTGTAGAGGCGCGCCCTTCGTGGTGGCTCCCTTTGGCGAACCACCAAGCGGCCATCAGCTGCGCCGCGGCGCACCCCAAGAGGGTCCACCCCACTGTGGACGGGTCCGCTCGCCAGGGTCTCGCCACGCCATGGACCACCGCGAGCAACAAAAGGCTGCCCGCGGCCGGGGAGAACCCATCCCAGGCTCGGAAGGGGGTTTTCCCTTCACTCGCCACAAGTAGGGCGCTCAAGAAACTCCCCGCGAAGAAGATCCCGACCATCGGAAACAGGAAGGGGAGCGCCATCTCGGCGGGAGCTGACTGACCTCTGAGGAGAAAAGCCCGAACTTTGAGGACCCACAGCCACCAGAGGACAACTGTCAGGGCGAACACGCCGAAAGACAGCCAGGATATGGCTTGTTTTCGCCGGACCAGATAAGAAGCCCAACCCGCAAACAGGAGGAGCGCCGCAGGATAGGGGAAATAGGGGGAGGGGAACTCCAGACAGAGGGCGGCGGAGCAGGCGCCGAGAAACCCGGCTGAGAGCGCGGAACGGGCCTGCTGCCGGAGACCGATGTGAAGCGCCCAAACAAGACTCAACCCGAGGACCAGGTATGCGGCCTCGGAGGGCAAGGAGCCGAAACGCCTGTGAGTCTCGAGGACTATCGAGAACAGGAGGAGGAATCCGCAGACCACAAAAAGCGCCGAGGATTTCTTTCCCCGCGCGCGCCTCAATTGACCGTAACCGATCAGGCAGGCCGAATAACCCATCCCCAGCAACACCCCGGCCCCCTGACCGACCACTTTGTTGTCCGTGAGCGTTCGCAGGGCGAGCGCGACCACCAATAAGAAGCAGATGGTCGCGAACTCAGACAACGCCTCGGAGGCCAGGCCCGAACCGTTTGCTCCCTGAATCAGCGCGCCGGACAGGGAGGGGCTTTGCTCCCGGTCCCCTCGATCACCGGGTGGAACGTGGGACCGCTCCATCCCGGATTGGAGGGCGTCGAGGCGCTCTGCGAGGGATCGAACCTCCTCGCCCAACCGGTTCAAACGAGCCTCGAGTTCAGAAAGCCTGTCGATCATGCTCCCTCCCCTCGAACCGGGTCATCCCTGGAGGAGATTCTTCGCATCGCTTGCTACATCTGAGTGATCTCCCGCGTGGGGGTGGTGAAAAAGGGGAACAGCCGGTCGAACTCCCGCAGAAGCAGAAACGGGATGATGAGAATGAGGGCGGCCACAAAGAGACCCTCCTTGTCCCATATCCCCGGCAGGTATGAGGTGAACCCGCGATAGCTCTTGGAGAGCAGCTGTCCCCCAATCACCACATTCCACCGCATCAGCAGGACCTGAAGGAGCAGGAGACCCGCCGAGATGAAGATCAAGAAGTTCCCGACCCGTGTCGGCAATCGGAACAGGTTCCTCACCGCGAGCAGGAGGAACGGGACCAACGAGCAAATCAGGATTTGGAGAATGACATAGGTGAACCACAGGCGGCCGTTGATCAGGTCCTTGAGCACCGCCCAGCGCGCGGTCTGCTCGTAGGCCACGGAGAGAATCTCCATCAACTCCAGGCTCACCGCAACAATCATGAAGCCCCACAGGAACCGCGCCAGGGTGTCCAGCGCGGCCTGGTCGACCGGAATGCGACGGAGCCAAGTCACGAACTGGAAGAGGAAGATCAGCACCGAAACCCCGGAAACCAGCGCGGAGCAGATGAAGATGATGAACATGAGCGGTGTCGACCACCAAGGGTTGGCCTTGATCGAGCCGAAGAGAAACCCGACATAGCCATGAAGCACGAGCGCGATGGGAATTCCCACGCCGGCAAGGGTCTTAACAATGGCGTGGTCCACCCGGTCGGTCTCGGGCGTGCGCGTGGTCCCGCCAAGGAGCAGCAAATAATACAGCTTGCGGGGCAGCCCCTTGGCGCGATTCCAGCGATCAATGAAATCGGCGCGGTAATGGAACCAGATTTCGAGGAACACAATCCCGGTGTAGATCGCGTAGACAAAACCGAAACCGCTCATGGCCGAGCGGAAGTTCGGGGTGATCATGATGTTGAAGGCCCGCTCCGGCCTGCCGAGGTGGTTCAGGAGCGGCACCGGCGCGAAGAGGAGGAAGAAGAACGCCGACACCAAGGAAAATCTTCCGATCTGACGGAGTTGCTCGAACCCAAAGACATGGTAGAGGGAGGAGACAATGAAGGCGCCGGCCACAAGGCCCGTGATGTACGGGTACATCACAATCATCACCGACCAGGTGACATGGGTCTCATTCGGAAAGACAAACCCTTCCATCATTTGACCTCCATGTCCAAGCCGATGTAGTAGCACTTGGGGTTGGTGCCCATGTCGGGCTTGAGCAAGCTGTAGCGCCGCTCATGCAGGACCGCGCGGATGCGGCTCTTGGGGTCCTTCAGATTGCCGTGCAGACGAGCCTCCCTCGGGCAGGCGTCCACACAGGCCGGACTCAGCCCTTTGTGAATCCGGTGGTAACAGAGCGTGCACTTGTCCGCGACCCCCTTTTCGTGGTCGATATACCGGGAACCGTAAGGGCAAGCTTGAACACAGTATCCGCAACCGACACAGTGATCCTGGTCCACCAGAACCACCCCGTCGGGCGTGTGGTAAGAGGCCCCCACCGGACAGACCTGGGTGCAGGCGGAATTCACGCAATGATTGCAGAGCTTCGGGACAAAGAAGGCCTTGACCACCTTCTTGGTTTGAACGGAATTCGCCTTGAAGCTCTCCAGCGCGCCATCCGGGGAATCGACCGTGATGGTCTCGTCCTCGTCAATCTCGTATCTCTCCACCCAGGTCCGGAAATAGGTTTCAGGGACATGGTTTTCGAGTTTGCAGGCGCGCACGCACGATCCGCAGCCGATGCAGCGGGTGGTGTCCACCAGGAAACCCCACTCGAAGGCGTGGAGGTCCTCGATGCTGGGAACCTGGGGAACGTCCTCCGGGTTGCCGAGCACAGTGACCGAGCCGACACACAGGCCGCCCGCGCCATAGAGGGCGTATTGCAGGAACCGCCGCCGGCTGGAGGTCCGCTCCGCCTCACTGGACATCGACAATCACCCCCTTCTTGATCAATTCGGAGTCGTGGATGAAATCAAAGTGGCAGTCCAGGCAGGCCCGCGAGTGGTGGGAGATTTCCTCGGGGGTCATGTTCAAGTCGGGGGCCATCTCGGCCAGGTGTTCCGAGGACACGATCTGTGGGACCGCCTCCCCGTCCTTAAAGGGCTTCTTCTCATGGCAGAGGAGGCAGAATTTGCCGTTGCCGTTCTTGAAGATCCGCCCGGCGTTCTCGTTCTCGGCGTGGAACAGATGGCAGGCGGTGCAATCCATGAAGGCGTGCTCGTGAGTCTCAAAGTCCTCCACGATCGCCTTGTGGCAGTCGCGGCAGGTGAAGATCACAGGATGGCCTTCCACCTCGCGGTGATCCTTTTCAGGCTTGCCGTCGTGGCAATCCTCACACTGGTGGATCACCGGGTGGATGCGCGCCTCGTTCACCTTGGCCAGCAAATAGATCGGCTCATGCGGGCTGTGACATTCGATGCAGCGCGTGGTGTTGTCGGTGACATGCAGGAACTTGTAGTGTTCAGTCGGATCGATCTGGGGGAAGTTGGTGGGGCGGGCGGCGAGCTTCCGGTGACAGAAGAGGCACCCCTCCAGGGTGTATTCCATCGGCATGAGGGCCTCTTCCTCGGACACCGTGGGAGTGTCTTCGGTGTGATGGCGGACATGCAGGTTGCCGGGTCCGTGGCAGTCTTCGCATTCAACCCCGTAGTGGATGTCCTTATCATGCAGCGCATGAATGTCCTCGTGGCACTCGGCGCAGGCTTCCCGCCCCTGATGGACCGGTTCGTGGGACATGATCTCGTACACGCTGTCCTTCCGGTAATGCCCAACCTCCCCGAAGCTCGCGGGTTTGAGGAGGCGCTGGGCGGCCAATCCTCCAACCCCCAGGGCGGCAACCACCAGGACGACTCTCAGGACATGGGTGGCGTGGGTCATCATGATAGCGTATTGACGATAGAGATTACCGGTATACTCTTCTTTTGGGATACATGCAAGCTGGAATCAAAAAATGTTCCGGACTAAAGACGTATCTCCAAGGGAAACAACAATTCGCATAGCCGCGGACGCCGGAAATCACGGATCCGGGCTTGGGACATCTACTTTTCTTCACCTCGGGTCACACGGACATCCGGCCGCGACTTATCGGGAATCACCCGGATCGATTTCTCCCGTGTGGTGACTTGGTATACCGCCTCGGACTCGGGGCGCAAACGCTCCGCTCGGAGGGGACCATGATGCCGGTTTTCCAGCCACACCAAGGTCCACAGCGCCTCTTCCGGTCCCGAGATTTCATACGCGCCGGGGCGGCTTGCGGCGAAGGTCTCCGCTTCCTCGAGCCACCCCTCCCAGGTTTTGTTCCAGGTATTCCATTCCAACGGAAGGAAGCTGATCGGCTGGGTGTAGCGGATCATCCCAAGGCGCTCCTTCAGGCTCTCCCCCAGCGGGTGAAGGGCCAGCATCGCCGAAAGCAGGATCGAGGAGAGGGGAATCCCGGCAAGGGCGAAAGCTCCCCCGATCCCTTTCCTCTTCGCATCGATGCCTCGAAAGCCGAGCGCCGCGGCAAGCGGCCAGACCGGATGGGTCCAACAGGTGATTCGCGCGAAGTCGATATCCCGGAATGGGAGGAGAAACAAGGCGCCCGCGAGCCACGCGGTGAGCCAGCGCGCAAGGGCGCGGTCTTCAGACTTCCAAAGGCGAACCAGTCCCCACAGCCCAAGGCCGAAGAGGATCGGGTGAACCGCGAGCAGCGTGTGGAGGAGGTACTTGAGAATCTGACCCGGAAGCGAGCCGAGCGTGAAGTAGGAGGAAAAATTCTCCCAAGTGAGCATCGCGCCGGAAGGGGCGAATAGGGGATCGGAGAGGCGCCGCAGATAGAGATAAAAGGCCGCCCCTGAAAGGAACACAAGCCACCCGCGCCACCGTGTGAAAAGGTTTTCCTTCGGGTTCGTGGGGAGAAAGAATAGCGCGCCTGAAGCAAGCGCGAAATCCGCGCGAAACAGGAGAGAGGCAGTCCAGGGAAGGAAAGCGAAGGCCCACAAGCCTGCCTTTACCGCGGAGGGCCACAGCAAGAAGAGTAGAGTCAGTTGCAGGAAGAAAGTCGCCAAAACCACCGGCTGAACGATCAGGGAAAGCCCCCAGAACCTTGGAAGAAGCGCGGTGGCGACGAGCAGCCAGAGGCTGGACCACGCTTCCAGCCCAAGGCATCTTCCGATCAGCGGGACGATCAGGACAGACAGGATTCCGGCCAGCGCGTTTTGCAGGACTTGACCCCTCAAGAAGGTTTTTGGACTGTGCTCGCCGTCCAAGAGTTCGTAGTGTGCATGGAGGTAGAAGGCTCTCACCGTGTCCTGATTGAAAACCTGTGTGTAAGGGGGGGACTGATGCGCCATCTGACTGATGCCGGTCAGATACAGCGCCGAATCGAGGCTGCCGGGACCCGAACAGCGGTACGCCAGGCGCGAGTAAACCACGAGAGAAATCAGGAGGATCGAGGCGAGGATCAGGGGGAGCCGTGACATTCCCACTAACGCCTGGTGGTCCACTCGTTGAGGACCGCCATCACAATCACCACCAAGCCCATCAGGATGGTCTGCCATTGCTGGGGAAACCCGGTCATGTCGAGACCATAGCGGAGGATCCCGACCGCGAGGATTCCCAGCCCGGTGCCGAGGACCGAACCGTTGCCCCCGGTGATCCGAGTGCCGCCGACCACCACCGCCGCGATCACTTCCAGTTCCAAGGTGGGGGCATGCTCCGGATTGGCGGTGGCGAAACGCGCCACATAGATCGGCGCGGAAAGCCCGCACATGAATCCGGAAAAGGTGTACAAACCGGTCTTGAGGGCGCGCGTGGGAACGGCCGCGAACTCCGCCGCCCTCTCGCTAGCTCCGATGGCCACCGCATAGCGCCCGATCCAACTTTTCCGGAACACCAAGTGGCCGGCGACTATGGCCACCAACAGCAAGAGGAAGGTGTGCGGGACATAGCCTAGATTCAGCTCGGCGATGCGCAAGAACTCAGGCGGGAATTTCCGAACCGGGTCCGCCGAGGAGATCCCCAGCGCGAGTCCCCGATAGAGCGCGCGAGTGGCCAGGGTCACCACCAGCGGCGCAATGCCGAGGAAACTTCCCATCCAGCCGTTGAAAAAGCCCGCCACGGTTCCGGTGAGCACGGAGAGCAGCAGGGCAACCCCCATCCCCAAGCCCCAATCCCGCCAAGCGGCGCCCATCACAATCCCCGAAAGGACCATCATTGAACCGACCGAAATGTCGATCCCCCCGGTGCAGATGATGAAGGTCATCGGCACCGCGATCAGCCCGACCTCGACCAAGTGCCGCGAACGGTCCGAAAGGTTCCAGGGATCAAGGAAACCCTCCGTGACCATGCCAAAAGACGCAAAGAGGAGGATGCACATCAGAAGCAGCCCCCACTCGTGAGGAGAAAGGAAACGCGCGGCCTTCATCGCGCGCGACTCCGCCCCGCGCGGTTCACCACCCAACTGTCGATCAAGACTGTCGCCAGGATGAATAACCCGATAAACACCGGCTGCCAGTAAGAGCTGATGTCGAGGAGGATCAAGCCGTTGTTGATCACCCCGATCAAACAAGCCCCGAGAAAGGTTCCGGCGGCGGTTCCGCTGCCGCCCATGATATTGCAGCCGCCGATCACCGCCGCGGCGATGGCCTGGAGCTCCAGGCCCTCTCCCGCGTTGGCCTGCACCTTGCCGTTATAGGCTCCATACAGGACCGAAGCCAGACCGATGAAGGCCCCACTTACCGCGAAGGAGAGGATCGAGAGTCGCGCGGCGGGAAGCCCGATCTGCGCGGCGGCTGTCTTGGAGTTTCCCACCGCGAGAATCTGACGACCGATGGTGGTTCTTTGGAGCAGCGCCCAGGCCAGCGCCAGAACCGCGAGCGCAAACCACACCACTCGCGGGACTTGAAGCAGGAACCCATCCCCCAGCGCGCGGTAACTGTCGGGGAGATTGGTGACCTCGTAACCTCCGGTGAGCTGACGCATCAATCCGCGATAGATCGAAAGCCCCGCCAGAGTCACAATGATCGGATGAACCCGTCCGAGCAGGCTGACCCCCATGTTCACGCTCCCAATCGCCGCGCCCAGCAGCACCGCCAGGATTAGGCACAGTGGGATCGGAACACCCGCCACCGCCGCCATGCCCGCCGCGGCGCCGACCAGTCCGAGCATCGAACCGACCGAGATGTCGATTCCGCCCCCGCCGATCACAAAGGTCGCGCCGATCGCCGCCACCGAGAGGATCGAGATGGAGCTCAGAACATCGGACAGGTTGGAGAAGGTGAGAAAGGTGTCCGGCCGCAAGATCGCCATGAGGCTCATCACCGCGAGCAGCGCCAAGCCGATGCCCGCCTCGCGAACCAGGGAGAGGTCAAATCGTGTTTTCCGCGCCTGGGCGGAGCCTTCTTTTTCGTCGGGGACGCGACCGAGCGTGTCCCTCCACCCCTGCTCCCCCGACGGGAAGGCGGCCGCCGCGACCGCCTCGGGAGAGTCCCGTCTTGGGTCGAACTCGCCCACAATCCGCCCTTCGGACATGACCGCCACGCGGTCGCTGAGCAGCATGACCTCGGGAAGTTCCGAGGAGATCAGCAGAACCCCTTTCCCGGAGTCGGCCAACTCGGAAATCGCCTTGTGAATTTCCGCCTTGGCCCCGACATCCACGCCGCGCGTGGGTTCATCCAGAAGCAGCGCGTCGGGATTTGTTTCCAGCCAGCGCCCAAGGACCACCTTTTGTTGATTTCCGCCGGAGAGGGTTTCGATGGAGGCCTCCGGGCTCTCTGTCTTCACACGGTTTTCCGCAAGGATGCGTTCCGTGCTCTCACGCTCGCCTCGCCGTTTCACGAGGGTGAAGGCCGACAGTCGCCGCAAGACCGCCATCACCGAGTTTTCCCTGACCGAAAGCCCCCTGAAGATCCCCTGGGTCAAGCGATCCTCGGGGAGGTAGGCGATTCCCGCTCGAAGGGAAGCGCCCGGGGAACAGACCGTGAGCGACTTGCCATTTACAGATATCTCGCCGGAAGCCTTCTTGCGAAACCCAAAAACAGTTTGTGCGAACTCGCTTCTTCCCGCGCCCACAAGACCGTAAAGGCCGACAATCTCCCCACGGCGCACCTCAAGGTCCACGTGGGAGAATGCGGCTTCCCGGTCGGTCAGTCCCTTGGTCGCCAAAAGGGTTGCTCCGGGAGCCGCCTTTCGCTCGATTCGCGCTTGTGTCACCGAGCGACCCACCATTCCCTGGACAATATCCTCGAGCGCGACCTCGCGAACCGTGCGTGTCCAAACATGCGCGCCATCCCGCAGAACCATGACCCGGTCGCAGAGGTTCAGCACCTCCTCGAGCCGGTGGCTCACATAGACCACCGCCATGCCGCGCTCGCGCAATCGGCGGATGTGCGCGAACAGGGATTCGCATTCCTTGTGAGTCAGCGAGGCGGTGGGTTCATCAAGGAACAGGACTGTCGCCTTCTGATGGAGCGCCGAGGCGATCTGGGCGAGGACCCGCTGGGCCACCGACAGGCTCCGCGCTCGCCCTCGAACCGGCAGCGGTTCGCCGAGATCGGCAAGAGCCTCTTGGGCGGTTCTGAAGGTGGACTTCCAGTCCACCCAGCCCGGGGGACGAGTGGGAAGACCGGGGCCGAGGAGCATGTTTTCGGCCAGGGAAAGATCGGCGAAGAGCTCGGCTTCCTGGTGGACCACCGCGATGCCCGCCTCGGTGGCCTGACGAGGCGAGGTGAAATGGCGCGCCGCGCCACCGAGAAGCAATTCCCCCGAATCCGGACGATGGACTCCGGTGGCGATATTGATGAGGGTGCTCTTGCCCGCGCCGTTCTCGCCGACAAGCCCCAGGACCTCCCCTTTTCCCACGGCAAGGGACACATCCGAGAGCGCGCGGATGCCTCCGAAAGACTTCGAGATGCGGCGCAGTTCAAACCAAGAAGGCGCGGACAACATGACCCGCGAGGTTACCACAGGCATGGCCCTCGTAGCACGGGCGTCCCGCCGGGGCCGGGATTTGAAAGGAGGCGAGGGCTCGGTGGAGCAATTAGTGCAGCGGGGCGCGGGCCTTGGCGGCGAGGTCGTACAAGACTTCCTGATAGGCGCGCAGCAGCGGGGGAAAGTCGTAATCCATAATGTCGCCCAGCTCTACCGTGTCGCGATTCTCGAAGGCGCGCTGGGTTTCCTCAAGCAGCCGATTCAGTTCGGCCACAACCTCCTCGGCGGGGGTTTCATTCGTCGTGAAGACCCCATCCCACCCGCGGCCCAACACCTTCATCGCGCTGCCTGTCCCCTCCACCAGTTCGATGAAGAGCTGGAGCCCCTGCTCCAGGGTGACCATCCCTTCGCGCGGGTCGCTCCCGCGCAGCTCCCGCGCGGCGCGAGTGAACACATCCATCACCTTGGAGAGATGCTCCGCGCATCCTTGAAGCACCTCCGCCGCGACCTCGCGCATCGATCCGGTCTTGACCTCGAGCAGGGATTCGGAGCGGACTGTCGCGGCGCTCGGGAGCGCCCCACCGCCGACGGCAATGGGGACTCCATCGAGAAGGACCGCGGTAATGGCTCTCTTTTGAAGGGTGCAATGGGAAGTGATCGCGGAAAGCGCCTCGGCCAAGCTGCCGGTGGGCGAGGCGAGATCAGCGGGGACCCCATCGATGTGGATACGCATTGGCGTCCATTCCCTCCCCCTCGGTGGAATGCTGTAGGGTGCCTTGTCGCCTCCGCCCGGTCAATACACGACCACGTTTTCCTTGTAAAACGATTCGCCCTCACGCTCCAGTATCCCAACCAGGATGTCCACCATGTCGCGGTCGAAGTGGGTGTCGGCGTTTTCGCGCAAGAAGCCGATAACTTTGGGAATCGGCCATGCGGGCTTGTAGGACCGCTCGGTCACGAGCGCATCAAAGACCTCCGCGACGATCAGCGCCCTGCTGGGAATCGCAAGGTCCGAACCTCCGATCCCCTCGGGATAGCCTTTCCCATCCACCCGCTCATGATGCTGATAGACCCACACTCGCACCTCCTCGAGGGATCGGATGGGGCCGAGGATGCGGTCGCCGATAATGGGATGCAGCTTCATTTCGGCGTATTCGTCATCGGTGAGTTTTCCCGGCTTGAGGAGCACATCATCCCGAATCCCGATCTTGCCGATGTCGTGGAGGATCGCCGCCACCTTGAGTTTATCGAGGGTCTCCTCGCCAAACCCGATCTGCGAACCGATGGCTTGGGTGTATTTGACCACCCGGTCCCCATGCCCGCGCGTGTAGGGATCCTTAGCCTCGACCGCGTTGGCCAACGCCCGGATGATCGCAAGGTAATCGCGATGGAGGCTGTCGTAGAGGCTGGCGTTTTCGATCGCAAAGGTGGCTTGTGAGGCAATCATCTCCAGGGTGCGAAGGTTGGCCTCGGTGAACGGCTGCGGACTCTTGTTGCGGGCGACATGCAGCACGCCGATGAATTCCCCCTTTGCCCGCAGGGGAACGCTCATCGCGGAGCGGCGAGTGGGGCGACTGAACAGCGGGCACGGGAAGGGGGCTTCGATTCCGGCCGAGGCCAAGACCGGCTCCCGCGAACCGAGGCGCCACTCCTCATGGTCCTTGGGCGGATACAACACGGTGAGATCGGGGCGCTCGGATTCGTTCCCAAGATAAGCCGCCAATCGGACTCGTCGCTGATCCCGACAATCGAGAAGCACCGCGCCGGAATCGGCCTGGAACTCAGAGAGCGCGCTCTCCAGGACCACCTGCAGAACTTCGTTGAGCTCCAGAGTGGAGTTGAGCGCCTCGGTGATCCGCTGGAGGTTGACCGCCTCGCGAAGTTGAACGTTCTCGCGACGGAGCCGGAGGTTGTCGAGAGCGCGCCTCACCACCGCGCGGATGGAATCCACGGTGAACGGCTTGGTGACATAGTCATAAGCGCCCGATTTCAGCGAAGTGACCGCGTTCTCCAGCGTGGGGAATCCGGTCATCAAGATGACAGGGACCTCGGGGTGGAAGCGGATGGTCTGACTGAGAATCTGCATGCCATCCGTCTGGTTTCCCAGCTTGAGGTCGGTGAGCACCAGATCAAACGGCTCGCGTTCGAGAACCTCAAGCGCCGAGCGACCATCGACCTGCGTGACAACCTCCGCGCCCTCATCCTCCAGGAGTTCCTGGATGAGTTCGCATATCAGGACCTCGTCATCCACCACCAGAATTCGTGGCGAGTCCAACCCGGGTGTACTGGCAGTCAGCATCAAAGGCTCCCCAAGCGTCTTTAATATAGCCAAACGCATGATACATGGATTTATATTGAAAGTCAACCGCAATTCTCGAAGGGCCGGAAAAAAAGGTCCAAGAACTGAAAGAGGCCAAACCCCGAAAGGCTTGGCCCCCTAGACTGTCGGAATCACCTGTAGGTTAGTTGGCGAATGTGTGGTTGGTGTCCCGAACATAGTCGCCGTTGGCGTCCTGATTGTACGATCGGCGGTGGATGTGAAGCCCCTCCTGCTCGTAGGTGATCCCCCCGCCACCATCATCCGCGGACATGGAGCAGACAGGGACAACCACGAGGCCGTTTGCGTCATTGATGTCCCCAACCGTGTAGGTTCCTCCCCCGGGACAGGGGTCGTTTACATCCGTTCCGCGCAAGTAGCTGTTGATCTGATCGGCATCAAAGGCGATAATCGGCCCGCCCACGTGGACATCTTTCTTCCAAGCAACCTGCTCCTTGGCTCCATAGATCGAATCGAGCACGCCATTGCAGGCGCTTCCTTGGGCGTCGCGCCGGTTTTTCAGAAAAGCCGGCACGGCAATCGAGACTATGAGGCCGATGATTGCCAAGACGATCATGATTTCCACCAGGGTGAAGCCGTGATTCCGTCTCTTATTGGTGTTCATGGACTCTGGTCCTCCATCTTTCATCCCTCTGTTCAGCCGCGTGGTTGCCCCACGTCGTGTCCCAGCTAGAGCCACCGGGCAACACCCCCCATGGCGCGCCTCCTCCTTGAGCAGCCCGCATGCCAACCATTGGGCTATCGGATTCCTGATTCACCTTTTCGTGAGTCTCCTTGTTTTCGCAAATTCGGCGGAGAATGGGTGACTTTCGCCCGCGAATCATCGAGAGACCGGAGGGCTATCCTGGGCCACTGAGACAGACGTGTCCCTAGAAATGGGACTGACCTGTCACATTGATGGCTTTCGGTGTCTTTGAAGGAACGGTCAACCTGCTATTCTTGGGGCCACTCTATCTGACCCGGGAGGACAACACCATGCGGTCTGGCACAACACGCGGTCTGCTGGTTCTTGGATTGATTGTCAGTTTGGCGCCCGCTTCGAGCGGCACCTTTGAACTGCTGGGCGTCCCGGTTCGAAAGGCGGGGTTGATGGGGGTCCTGGTGGGTCCGGGGCCCACCGAGGGATCGGAGAGGATCTATTTCAATTTCCGTCAGGATGGCGGAAAGCTCTTTCTGGTGAGCGTGGACCCTGAGAGCGGAACCTCGGAGCAGTTCCAGTCCCCTGTGGGAACAGGGGCGTGGGGATTCATGGTGGGGCCGGATGGGCGCATTTACCTCGGGACCCATGAGGGCCCCGATCCGGGAGACTCAGGCCAAATCCTCGCTTTCGATCCAAGACAGCCCGACAAGCAGATCCAAGTTGTGGGGCGTCCCTCGGAAACCGAGACCTATTTGTGGATGTTTGACCTCGGGAGAGACGGAAAGATCTACGGCTGCACATACCCGAACGCCAAGCTCATCTCCCACGACCCATCAACTGGAGCGATGGAAGACTTGGGCCGGATGGATAACGAACAGATGTACACCCGCGAAATCTGTGTCGGCTCAAATGGAAGGGTATACCTGGGCATCGGGTATGGCCGCGCCAATGTGGTCGAGTACAACCCACAAACAAAATCTCACCGCTCGATTCTTCCGGAAGAGTATCGGCGCCACCCCGCGCAAACCTCCGCCTCGGTATACCGAGGGACGGATGGGGAGGTTTATATCCGGGCGACTTCGGTGGAGGAGAAACCCGAAGGTGGAGTTCCGCGCCCGGTTGTCCTTCATGTCACCGAGGCGGGTGTGGTCCCCGAGGAGAGTCCCGCGCCGCCGGTTTCGAAGGCGATCCTTCGGGATGGTCGCACGGTTCAGAACCCAACGCTCAATGGGACATACGATCTGGTTTCGCCGGATGGGAATGTGGAAAAGAAGACCTTCACCTATCGGGGAGACGGAGCGGGGATCTTCATGGTGGCGAATGGTCCCAGTGGCAGAATCTACGGCGGGACCTACATGCCGAATGAACTCTTCTGGCATGACCCATCCAGTGGAGAAACGGAGAACCCGGGGAATCCGAGCGAGGTCAACGGCGAAATTTATTCGATGCTCGACCACCAGGGCTTTCTCTACACTTGCTCATACCCCGGCTCCTTTCTGTCCAAGTGGAACCCTTCCCTGCCCTGGAATTACGGGCGCTCCCCCGAGAGCAATCCCCGAGGATTTGGTCCCCTGGGCAAGGGACACCTTCGTCCCCGGGCGATGATCCATGGACCCGAGAACCTCATCTTCATCGGGAGCTATCCGGAGTACGGCATGCATGGCGGCTCGTTGGGGGTGTGGGACCCCAAGGAGGACCGCCTACTGGACAACTTCCACCATCTCATCCAGAACCAAGCCATTGTGAGCCTGGTCCATGATCCGGAAACAGGCCTCGTTTTCGGCGGATCCAGCACGGAAGGCGGAGGCGGGACCACTCCGGTGGAACCAGCCGCCAAGTTCTTCGCCTTCGATTGGGGCAGGAAGGCCCTGGCTCTTGAAGACACGCCGTTCCCGGGGACGCGCGCGATTCGGTCACTGGCGCTTATCGGGAGGAAGATCCACGGGGTTGCGGGCGCGGACAACCTCTTTGTTTACGATATCTCCAAAAGGGAGTATGTCCACAAAGGCAAACTACCGTTTCCGGGGATGCTCGATTGCTCGCTTCAGGCCTGGAAAGACGGTCGTCTCTATGGCCTGACCGCGAAGACTGTGTTCGCCCTCAATCCCGAGACTTTCGTGGCAGAGGCGCTCGCGGAATACTCGGACGGGACCATCCGTTGCGGGTTCGCCATCGACGACCGAGGGATCTATTTCGGAGACCGCGCTCGATTGGTGCGGTGGAATTGGTAGCGCGCGCCTATCCTCCGAACATGTCCTTGACCTTGTCAAAAAAGCCCTGAGAGATGGGATTGTGCTGCTCACCGGAGATGTGGGCAAACTCCTCCAGGAGCTCCTTCTGGCGCGAGGTGAGTCTTGTCGGGGTTTCCACGACCACTCGCACGAACTGATCGCCTTGGCCGTGCTGACGGATATTGGGAAGGCCCTTTCCGCGAAGACGGAACATCTTGTGGGTCTGGGTGCCCGCCGGAATCTTCATCTTGGCCTTGCCGAAGAGAGTGGGGACCTCGATCTCGGCTCCGAGCGCGGACTGGGTGATGCTGACCGGAACCTCGCACACGATATCGTCGCCATCCCGCTCAAAGAGCTCGTGCGGTTTGACCGTGATGAAAATGTAGAGGTCTCCCGGTGGGCCTCCGCGGAAACCGCGCTCGCCTTCTCCGGTCACCTTGAGGCGGAGACCCGTTTCCGCGCCCGCGGGGATCTTCACGGAGAGCTTCTTGCGGCGAAGCACCCGCCCCGCTCCGGAACAGGCGTTACAAGGGGAGTCGATGGTTGACCCACGCCCCCCACAGCGGGGGCAGGGGCGGCTGACACTGAAGAAACCCTGGGAAAATCGGACCTGCCCAAACCCGTTGCAGGCGCCGCAAGTGGTGGGACTGCTCCCCGGAGCGCAGCCGGTGCCGGTGCAGGTCTCGCAGGTTTCATGGCGGGGAACATCGATCTTCTTCTCAACCCCTTGGGCCACCTCCTCAAGGGTCAGCTCCAGGTCATACCGCAGATCCTCGCCGCGCATCGCCCCTCCGGGACGCCGCTGGCGACGCTGCCCGCCGAACAGCCCCTCGAAGAAGTCTGAGAAATCCCCGAAGATGTCCGAGAACTCGGCGAAGGTCTCCGGGTTAAATCCGCCGGAAAATCCACCCTGAACCCCTTGATGACCGAAACGGTCATAGGCTTCGCGCTTCTTCGGGTCGCTCAAGACCTCGTAGGCCTCGGTGGCCTCCTTGAACTTTTCCTCGGCGTCCGGGTCGTTTGAGTTGCGGTCGGGATGGTATTGGAGCGCCAGCTTGCGGTAAGCCTTCTTAAGCTCTTCTTGGGTCGCGCTCCTGGCGACGCCGAGAATCTCGTAGTAATCACGTTTGACTGTCGCGGCCATGCCGGTTTCGAATTGCCTCAGAGTATGGAATCCGCCGAGCAGGGAAAGCCCCCCGGCTCAGGGTCCCTCAGATTCTACGGAAACACGCGCAACGGTTGAAGGGTTGGGGCCCGGGGCGGCTTGGGCGGGTTCCTCCAGGCGTCTCGATTCTTCGTGGGAGATCATGTTAGCCTCTCCGGTGCGGTGAGTGGCGCGGGCGCCCTCGGATCCCCTCAAGGAGGCGCGAATGCTCCGTTCAAGGCTGGACGGCGAGGAAGAGGATCCGTTGGTCGGGAAGATGGTGGAGGTCCACCTGCTGAACGACAAGCGATTCCTGGGGAAAGTCCGCCATCGGGATCGTGACGGAATCACCCTCTATTGCATTCCGCTCAGCATGATCGACACCCTCCCCGCCGGGGCGAGCATCACCGGGCAGCTTTCGGAGGTTCTGCACACCCTCTTCTTCCCGTATGTGAATATCGAGTATGTCGATATCGGTGGGGAGCCGGTGGGGTTCGACACGCTCTTTTCCCACGCGTTTGGCGGGGAGAAACTTGAAGACCTTTTTGAGTATTCGGAGTAGATTCACCGAACGATGGGACAGCAAGAAGATCTCCAGCGGGTCCTTAACCTCGCGGGCCAGGTTCTCCGACGCGAGACGGGGTACGATGACGCCTTGCTTTTGGCCAACTCCTCGCATCTGGTGTCGAATTTCGTCGATGCCCTGAACGTGCTTTCAAACGGCGACTTCTTCTCGCACGCGGAGGCCGAAGACCGGGTCCGCTCCGGAATGGCGGTCCTGGCGATCCAAGGGAGCATTCCGCGCTTTCAGCTCCCCGACGAGGTGCGCTATTGGACCGGGCAGGCCGAACCGCCGCCCACCCAGGAGATCGATCTCCTGCTCGCCTCATTGGAGGAGAATCTCCTCCGCGCCCTCGATGAGGAAGAGGGGGTTGTTCGGGAAATCCAATGGAAGCGAGCGATCCGCTCCAGCCGGCAGCACCCCCCCAAACCGTGGATTGTCCCGGTTGTCCTTTCGAGCGTGGGGCTGGGCGTTTCGATCGGCCTGGCGCTGGGGATCTCCCCGGCTGTCGGCGCGGGAGGAACGATTGTGACCATGGCGGTGGCGAGTCTGGTCACCGCCCAAGGCATGAAGAAATACCAAGAGGCGATGCGGAAGATCCTCGAGGAGGACGCCCGCGACCAAGCCGCCGAGGACGCCAAGAAGAAGACCTTGGACGAGATTCGGCAACGCATCCATTCGATGCGGTCAGAGGCCTCTTCCCAGCTCAGGAACATGGATGCCGCCGAGGCGGAAAGGGCCAAAGCTGGCCATCCGCTGCTTTTCCCCACGGACAAATAGGAAAGTTGACACCGCGGCGCGCCTCCGCCGCCAGTGGGAGTGGGGGGAGCCGCTTACGGACCCTCGTGACCTCGGTTGGAAACCACCAGGTCCCCTCGCGATTTCGTGCCGTTGGTCGGGCTGTAAATCCGCGGATTGCCGGTGACATGGTGCCGATGGCTCCCCAAGTCGAACCACAATTGCTCATAGTCCCCGGCATCCCGCAGCAGGTCCGGCCCTCGACTTAGGATGACATAACGCAGCCCGAATCGGTCTCCGGACTGCTTTCGGAAGGTTCCTCCCGACAGATAGGTGGTGTACTCCGGAAGGGAATAACGCTTCCCGGCTTGGGGGTCGTTTTGCTGCTGGAGAAACGGATCGTAGCAGAGCTCGGTGAGGTACCTGATCGGCGAAGTGAGGAGCGCGAAGGTGCAGAGCTCGCCCACATTGTCGCAGTTGAGCCCCCGGCGCATCAGCAGGACAGTGGACCATTGGATGCCGGTCCCTTTGACCGTTTCGCCGCCATCGACATCCGGCGGATACATCTTGAAATCGGTTTGGTAGGCCTCGTTGGCGGTCCGATAGGTTTGAAGACAAGCGCGTGTGTTCGCCAGGCGCGCGCGGACCTGCGCCTCCAAGAAGTTTGGGAGCGCGATCGCGATGAGGATGAGGATAATCGCGATGACAATCAGCAGTTCGATCAGGGTGAAACCCTTTCGACCATTAATGGGACTTACTCGCATGTCAGTGGCCTCCATGCTGGGTCTTACCGCGGGGTGATTGTACCTCCAAAGGCGCGCGAACGGCACCACCTGATTTTGGAACGGACCCGATCCGCTCGCGGGGGGGGGTGGAAGGGTGGACCGGCGCTCCAGACTCTAGAGCATTTCTCGTTTGTTTGAATGTAGCGTTGGAGGGACGCGCCTCGACGCGCCCCATGGCACCGTAAGGCCAGCCACGACTGAGCGTGCCCCTCCGAGGTGCGCCATCCACGGCCGCGTAAACCGCTCTAGAGTCTGGGCGTGCCCATCAAGGAGGCCTCCACTAGGCCCCATTTGGAGGTGGATTCGAGGTGCCGTTGGCTGAAAAGGATCACCCCATTGGAGGGGGCGGCCAGAGAATCCGCGATCGCGGTCTTCAAACTTGCCGGTGGAATGGGGTCAGGAAGGTCGAAACACTGAACAATCGGAAGTATGGGCGAGCCGAGCTCCCTCGCCAGCGCGGCCACCCGGTCACGCACCCAAGTGGGCGGCTTGCCGAGCTCGTGGAAATAGAGCATCGGGGAGAGGATGTCCACGCGCTCCGAGAAGCCTTTGAGGTCCTGCGCGGCGATTCGGTGGAGCGCGCCCTCATGCTCCCCACTCTCCCAAGGGATCACAAAGGCGCCCACCAAGGTTTGTGGGGAAGCCGCTTTGGCCCTGCGGACCGCCTCGGAGACAAACTCAAGGATGTTGTCCGCGCGCCAGCGCCGCCAAACTTCCGCCTGATTCGCCAGAATCCATTCGGCCTGGGAAGCCGTGTCCGCGCCCGCCGGGCGGACTCCGGTCTTGGCCTCGAATGCCGCCAAGCACCGGGGACAGAAACAGGTGTCGACCAGGAACGGCTCGCGCTCCTCCCAAAACACCGGGTAGCGGATGAAGTCCAGCCAGACGCCATCAAGCTCCTGTTCCCGGACCAGCTGGGAGAGGGCGTTGAGCTTCTCCTCGCGCAGCCACGGGGTGGTGGGGCAGACCGGAGCATACCACCCCTGTTTTCTCACTCGACGTCCATTGCGCGCCACCGGCTGAGATTCGGGATCCCTGGTCCAATGCTTCTCTCCGACGAAAACCGGGACCGAAGCGAAGCGTCGAATCTTCGCCACCTTAAGAGCCCGCCGCATGGCCTCCGAACCGGATCCGCCAAACACCGCGTTGAAGCCATAGGATCGCAACTTCTCAGCCGCTTGGTTCGGGGAAAGCCCTTTGAACGGCGGACTATCCGGCTGGAAATCATAGAGCGCCTTGGTCAAAGCCTCCGCGTCCGCATTCCCTGGTTCCTTGATTGTCCCTTCAACAACCGCCGCATGCCGGCTGGAGGCAAGACGCCAGGCGGCCTTCACCACCTGTCGCAGATCCTCCCTCTGGAACTGAGTGGCGCCGAAAAGGACCACCCCGGGTTGACCCGCGAAAGCCCCCAGACGTTCGGCCAGCACCGCCGGACGCTCCGCCTCGGGTTCCAGCGGAGCGGAGATCCAGACCCTCGCGCGCAGGTCCTCAGGGAGCAACCCGAGAAGTCTCGGAAAGCTTCCCGCCAATCGGTTGTCCGGCAGGATGACCGCTTCCACAATCCCTTCGCGAATCCAGCTGGGCCAGTCCTGGAGCGCCACATCTCTCGCGAAATGGGGGTCGGGATAACCCACCACCGCGAGGCGAGTGGAGGGAAAGTCTCGCTCCAGCATGGCGCGGGTCTCCTGGAGCATGTGAGTCAGTTCGGCCCGTCGCCAGGAGTCCCAGGCATCTCGCAGGCGGGTCACTTGGCTCGATTCGAGGGTCGATGAAGTGGAGGGGACATCGCGGGCAAACCGGATCGGATCGACCCCGTTTTCGGCCTCGAAGCTCTTGCGCGCCGCGGGATGAAAACCAAAGGGTTGGGACCCCCGTGGGACTTCAGGAGAGAGCGTTTCGGGTATGGGGTACCGAACCTGATCGAGAACCACCCAATCGGGCCTGCTATAGGCGAGGGCCTCCGCCAGGATCCCTTGGAACCACTCGGCATAGCGCGGCACGCCGGGATCAAAGAAAAGGCCATCCGCGGCAACGGACCCCGCTTCTGGCGCGCGCAGGAAAGCATCGAGGCTTTTCCCCTCCCAGTCGCTGGAGAGCCACTCCGGATGAATCCGCGTGAGATGATCCGGACTGGAAAGGTCTCCGCCGTGAATAAACACCTGAAGGGCGACTCCGACTTGGAGTCCCTCGCTTCGGAGTCGATCCAGCGCTTCCGATATCCCGGCGCCATCCGCTCGGCTTGGGATCAGGCGACTCGGATAATGCGCCTGTCCCTCCATGATGGCCGGAAGCAGGACGCCCGTGCAACCGGACTCTCGGATCGCCCCGGCCAAGGTGGTCGCGCCGGTGGCCGAGATCAGGTCAGAAGGAGTCGCATAAACGAGCCGCACCGGTTCGGCATGGACCGGGATCGAGAGCAGCAGCCCCAACCAGAGCGCGCCCTGCGCGACACTACGGGCGATCCGGGAAGACATAGCCATCCCCTTCTCGTCGATAGGGAACCGTTTCGCCCGGATGTTCCAGGTCTTCGGGGAGAGATCGGAGGAAGGGTGGGTTCTCCTCTTGCAGCTGCTCCAGGCGATCCGGGTAAATTCCCTTGACCGAGCGGTAGTCGGCCAGCGCCCGGTCCAGAATCCGTCTCTGGACCGCCGCGGCGCGAATCCGCTCCTCGGCGGTTCTGGGCGCTTTGCCGCCGAGGTGGATCCCGATTCGGCCCTCGTTTGCGATCATGCGCAGGATGGTCTCGATATTCGCCTTGAGCGTTGGGTCTCGCGTGATCCGCGCAGCCTCCTCAAGGCGTTTGACAGCCTCCTCTTTCCTCCCAGTCTGACGGAGTGAGGAGGCGTACAGGAAAAGGACCTGATCCCGATTCTGGGAGGTGGGATAGAGCTGGAGATAGCGCTCGGCGCGTTCGTGACATTCCGGGTGGCGACCCATCCCTTGGAAGATGGCCACCTGGAACAGGAGAACCTGGGGATCATCCGGCGACTCGGCGGCGAGCGGCCCCAGTCTCGTCAAGGCCTCGTCCCAGCGCTTCTCGCCGATCAACCGGAAGATTTGCGCGATCTCGGGCGAGGGGGACGGGACAGCGGTGGGGGTTTCAGTCGGATTGGAGGCCTCCGCGATTTGGAGGCAAATCAAACCGAGGAGGGCGATGGGGGCAATTCGGCCCATCGGTCAACGACCGGAGAACTCGTATTCCAGCTTCTCGAACACGGCCACCCGAGCGTCATCCTCGCCCCCCTGGTAGGGTGTGGCGAGCCAACGGTCCACAATCTCCAGGGCGACCGACTCTTCGGTGGTGGTGGCGCCGAGGCACAGGATGTTGGCGTTGTGGAGCTCGCGCGAAAGGGCGGCGTGACACGCGCTCGGACACAGCGCCGCGCGGACTCCGGGGATCTTATTGGCGGCGATGGACATCCCGATGCCGGTCACTCCGATCAGGATTCCAAACTGGGCAAGGCGACCCCCGATCCGTCTTCCGACATCGATCACCGCCCCCAGATCATCCACCGCCTCGCTGCCGGTTGGGCCGCAATCGACCACTTTTCTCCCGCTCTCTTGGAGGTGCGCGAGGATTCTCTGCTTGAGCGCGAGACCGGCGTCATCGCTGCCGATGAAGATTGTGTCCCAACGCTCCTGCAATTGGGGAAGTTGCTTGAGGACCCCCTTGAGGCAATCAAAGAGGTGATCGCGGCACTTGCGGTAATAGGAGAGGGGGAGTCCCACGGGGTCGGGGACCTCGAGCGGCTCCTCGGGCGGTCCGAACTCGCCGAGGAGGTGGGTCTTGGTGCTGGCGGTCGGAACCAGGTCGATCACATGGGCCACATGGTGGTTCTCCATGCACAGGATCAGGTCGGCCCAAGAGATCAGTTCATGGGTGAGGTGAGTGGAGCGATGGCCGGAAAGGTCCACCTCGACCTCGCGACAGGCGGCTTGCGCCCCCTCGGAGGCTGGGGAGCCGCCCCCGGTCATGGTCCCGGCTGAGCGAACCTGGACCCCCTCGATCTTCCCCTCGCGGAGCATGCGTCTGAGCAGCCCCTCGGCCATCGCGCTCCGGCAGGAATTCCCGGTGCACACAATCAGCAGCCTGAATCGACCCATGATCGATGAGCATATCAGACAGGCTTCAAAGAACCAAGGAAGGCAGCCTAACATGATTCATGAGCACCGATCTGGGAGGTCTGCCGCGCCCCGAAGACATCGCCGTTCTGGTGGTGGATGACGATTACTCGGTCCTTGAGGTGGTGACCGAGTTCCTGTCCGGGGCGGGCTATCGAGTGAGCGCGACCACTAGCGGGGCGGATGCCTGCAACCTGCTCCGCTCGGGGCGGTTTCATGTCCTGCTGGCCGATCTCCGGATGAGCCCGGTTTCCGGTTGGGAGGTGATCCGCGCCGCTCGCGAGGTGGCGAAGACCGAGGTCATCGTGATGACCGGGTACGCCTCCCTGGACAGTTCCCTGGAGGCCCTGCACCAGGGGGTTTTCGATTTTCTTCAGAAGCCCCTGGATTTCGAGCGCCTGGATCGGGCGGTGCGCAACGCGGCGAACCACAACGCACTGACCCGTCGCAGCCGCGAGCTCCTGGAGAACCTCTCCGCCAGGAACCGTGAACTGGAGGAAGAGGTCCGGAAGATTCGGGGGGAGATGGAGGCGCGTTCGCTGTTCGATCCGGTCACCGGGCTTCCGGACCATCGCGGGCTCCGGAATGTGCTCGCGGGGGAGATCGCCCGCTCGCTCCGTCACCACCACCCGCTGGCCCTGGTGGCCCTGTCTCTGGACCGATTCGAGGCGCTACTGGAGCGCCAAGGGGAAGAAGCCGGGAACCCCGCGCTGGCGCGCGCGGCGGCGATTCTTCGCGAGGACTTGCGGCGGAGCGACACGGCCTGTCGAGTGGCCGGAGGGGAGTTCGAGGCGCTGCTGCCGATGACCGCCAAGGCCGAGGCGGAGCGAGTGATCGGCCGCGTGGTCGGGGAGGTGAGGCGCGCGGGGATCGATGTCGGGGATGGGCGCGTTCTCACCTGTTCGGCGGGGATCGCGGTGTTGCCGGATGATGCCGAATCCGCCGAGGAACTCCTACGCCTTGCCCGGGGCGCTCTCCGAGAGGCACAGGCGCGGAGCGGCGACCGCTTGGTCTTGGCCTCCGGCCTTTCTTTCCGGTAGACTGCGAGTTCATTGTCATGGTCAAGATCGAAGCGGTCATCAAACCTTTCAAGTTGGACGCGGTCCGCGACGCCCTGGCCGGGATCGGGGTGCGCGGCATGACCATCACCGAGGTCCGCGGATTCGGTCGTCAGAAGGGGCACCGGGAGCTCTTCCGGGGGAGCGAGTATGTGGTCGAGCTTCTGCCCAAGATGAAGATCGAGGTGGCGGTCTCGGACGACATGGAGGAGACGGTCACTCGCGCGATCCTGGAGCACGCCCACACCGGGAATATCGGGGACGGCAAGATTTTCATCAGTGATCTCAAGAATGTGATCCGCATCCGCACCGGCGAAACCGGTGAGAACGCGGTCTAGAGCGGAGCCGGAGCTGCCATGCAAATCTACATCAACGGCGAGTATTGCGAGAAAGAGAACGCCAAGGTTTCGGTCTTCGATCACGGCCTTTTGTATGGCGATGGGGTCTTCGAGGGGATCCGGATCTATCACCGGAAGGTCTTTCGCCTGACGCAGCACCTCGCGCGGCTGTTTCGCTCGGCCCGCTACATCAACCTGGCCATCGGCAAGACCCCGGAGGAGATGACCGAGATTGTGCTGGAGACCTGCCGTCGCAACGGCCTTGATGACGGTTACATCCGCTTGGTGGTGACCCGAGGCGCCGGGACGCTCGGGCTTTCACCGAAGTCTTGCCCGAAGCCGACGATCTTTGTGATCGCGGACAAGCTCGCCATCTATCCCCCGGAATATTACGAGAAGGGGCTGGCGCTGCTGACCGTGTCCACGCGGCGGAACATCATTGACGCGCTCGATCCGCAGCTCAAGACGCTGAATTATCTGAACAACATCTTGGCCTCGATCGAGGCCAGCCGCTCCGGGTTTGAGGAGGCGCTGATGCTCAACAAGGAGGGGTATGTGGCCGAGGCGGCGGCGGACAACCTCTTCCTGATCCGGGGGACGCGGTTGATCACTCCGGCGACCCACCTGGGGGCCTTGCCGGGGATCACGCGCGAGGCGATCTTGGAGATCGCGCCGGAGCTGGGGCTGTCTCCGAGCGAGGGGTTCATCACGCTTTCGGATGTGTACAACGCGGACGAGTGTTTCCTCACCGGCACGGCCGCCGAGGTGATTCCGGTTTCGGAGGTGGACAGCCGTCCGATCGGAACCGGCAAGGCGGGTCCGATGACCAAGCGGATCATCGAGCGCTTCCGGGCGCTCACCGAGGCGGAGGGGACGGGGTTTTAGGGCGGTTAACGTTATCCTTGTAGCGCGGTGGAGGGCCACGCTCGGTCGTGGCTGGTCTTACAGGACCACTGGACGCGACGGAGCGCGTCCCTCCAACGCTTCATCCGAGTGTGAAATGCTCTAGAGCCGCCCGGTATTGAACGCGCCGGCACCGGAGCGCGGACAAAATCAATTCCGCTTCTTCTCATTTGCCAACCTCTGAATCAATTCGAGTAGATCCCGGGCATCGATGATCGCCTCCTTGTCCCCTTTCAGCTTGGACTTTCCCCCAATTGCCTGATGCCAGAGACCCTGAAAATGGAAAACCTCCTCGGCGCGGCCCTGGCCGCCCTCCGGGGTCGGTGTGAGCGTGGCCTCCAACGTGCGGGTTGGCGTTGCCGTGAAGTCGGTTTCATCCAGCGTTGGAGTGGGGCTGAAGTCGGTTTCATTCATGGTCGGGGTGCGAGTGAAGGATTTTGTCCTTGTTATTGTTCGTGTTAAAGTCACCGTGGGAGTCAACGTGATGGTTGGCGTCCCTGTCGGAGTCCGGGTGGCGAAATCCTCCAACTGGAACTCGTAGGCCCCCATGTCGAACGCGCCCGCGCCTTCGGTCCCCACTCCCACGATGTCCACGGGTCGCGGTTTCCCATCCAGATCGGTGGTCGCCGAGGTGATTGTTCCGGAGTCGATGCAGGGGGAGTTTGGCAAGAGCCGGTAATCGCCGACGTCGGGATTCACGAACATGGGGTCGGCGTCGATGTTACCGGGGCCGGGGTAACCCCCCTCCACCAAGGAATAGCTGACCTCCCCCGCATGGAGTTCCCCCGCGGGGTTTCGGAAAATACAATTCGTGGCGTGGAATGTGCCGCCCCAGTTGTCGATGGCCGAACTCTGCCTCGCATCATTGTCGGCGATGGTCGTTTCCGCCAGGTTGACAACCGACTCCTGCAGAAAAATTGCCCCGCCATACGAGATGTTCCCTGTCCCCAGAGCATAATCTTGACTCCTCACAATGGAGCAATTTCGCATCCAAAGCCGGGACCCCCCACGTACGTACACGCCTGCCCCATATTGATAGTGATATCCCTTGATTGTGTTATCGCCAATTACGCAGTCATTCATTCGAACTTCGGATGATATCGCCGAAATAGCTCCACCATAACCTGAGTCATTAAATGGATTCCCGCCCAAGGCAACGTTTCGGACAATCTGAGAATCCTCAATCACCACGTTTGAGCGCCAGCAGTGGATTCCCCCTCCAGGATATCCAAAGGCGACATTCTCTTCGATGAGACAATTACGGATTGTCATTGTGCAGCTCTCAATCAACACTCCCCCTCCAGAGTCCGCAACACCGCCCGAAATGATGAATCCGTCAATCATCGCTCCCTGGGCGCCCACCACCGCGTTTTGGTCGTCCGGTATTTGCACGTAAAGCAAAATGTCAGTAAACTCATCCAGGTTGATATTCGGGTAAGCAAGCGCGAAGAGCGTTCCTTCGGACGCGCGGATCGACGAGGGCCGCAGATCCGGATCTCGTCGATGGAACTCATGGTCCATCTCCGTGCCGGAAAATCCACCATAAACCGAAACTTCAGGGACCAAGCGTACAGTTTCGGGATACAGCCCTTCTCGGACCCAAATCTGATCCCCGCTCGTTGCGGCGGCGATGGCGTCGGCAATTGTCACGAACGCGGATTCCCAGGATTGACCGTCGGCGCCGCTCCCTGTCGAGGAGACTTTGATAATATTGGAAGCGGAGTTCGCGGAGCTCCATTGTATCACGCCCATCAGGGCCAGAAGACCTACAAGCGAGTTAGCGCATCTGTTCCGCATGGCACTTCTCCTTGGAGGGGCTATTATACACGGCGTCTTAAGTGATTGCGCATCGTTCATGGTTGTGTTAACCTCCCTGCAGGGAATGGGGGAGGGACATCATGCGCAGGTTGGAAGTACAACATGCTGAGTTCATGCGACTCGCGGTTCAGGACGAGATTCTCCGCTCGGAGGAGTCTCGCTATGACCACCGCCTGCACGGGATTCTGCTGGTTTGCTCCGGGTTCAGTTGTTCGGAAGTGGCGGAACTCTTGGGGCAAAGTCGGCGCACGGTTCAATACTGGGTTCGGCGCTTCGAGCGGAGCGGCTTCGCCGGGCTGCAGGAGGGCTTGCGAGCAGGGCGTCCGCCTGCGCTGGATGAGGAAACCCTGGAGGAGATTGGGAGAGACCTGCGGCGCTCGCCGCGTGATTGGGGGTACTCCCAGAATCTGTGGGATGGAAAACTTCTCAGTCATCACTTGGCCGAGCGGTACGGAGCCCGGCTGGGCGTGCGGCAATGCCAACGGTTGTTCCGGCGGTTGGGATTTCGGCGCCGCAAACCGCGGCCGGTTATTGCCCAGGCTGACCCTGAAGCCCAGCGGGCATATAAAAAAACTGCGCCGCTTGGCCGCCAGGGAAGACCTTGACCTCTGGTTCGAGGACGAGTGCCATTTCCAGCAGCACGGTTCACGCTGCACGATGTGGGTCCCTCCTGAAAATCGCGACCCCATTCTCCAGCACGCCCCAACCCGCAAGAGCCTCGCGGTCTTCGGAGCCGTACGCGTGGAAGACGGCCGCTTGGTCACACGGCAAGCGGAAGTGTTCGACGCCGCCTCGTTTCAGTCTTTCCTCAAGCAACTCCTGCGGCACCTTCATAACGGCCGCAGAATGTTGGTTGTTCTGGACAATGCACGCTATCATCACGCCGCGAACCTCCAACCGTGGTTGTGGAAACACCGTCATGTACTCAGCCTTGATTTCCTGCCGCCATATAGCCCGGAGCTCAATCCCGTGGAGCGGGTTTGGAAGATGACCCGCCACCTGTGCACCCACAACCGTTACTCCGCCCAGCTTGAAGAACTAACCCAGGCAGTCTTTGACCAATTCCATCTTTGGCAGAAACCAAACACAGAACTCCAGAGTGTATGCGCAATCATTTAAGGCGTAATGTATAACGCCTGTCCTCATTTGCCAACCTCTGAATCAATTCGAGTAGATCCCGGGCATCGATGATCGCCTCCTTGTCCCCTTTCAGCTTGGACTTTCCCCCAATTGCCTGATGCCAGAGACCCTGAAAATGGAAAACCTCCTCGGCGCGGCCCTGGCCGCCCTCCGGGGTCGGTGTGAGCGTGGCCTCCAACGTGCGCGTTGGGGTTGCCGTGAAATCGGTTTCATTCAGCGTGGGAGTGGGGCTGAAGTCGGTTTCATTCACGGTCGGAGTGCGAGTGAAGGATTTGGTCCTCGTTATTGTTCGTGTTAGAGTCACCGTGGGAGTCAACGTGATGGTTGGCGTCCCAGTGGGAGTTCTGGTGGCGAAGTCCTCGAATTGGAATTCGTAGGCCCCCATGTCGAACGCGCCCGCGCCCTCGGTCCCCACCCCCACGATATCCACGGGTCGCGGTTTCCCATCCAGATCGGTGGTCGCCGAGGTGATTGTTCCGGAGTCGATGCAAGGCGAGTTTGGCAAGAGTCGGTAATCGCCCACCTCGGGATTGACGAACACCGGGTCCGCGTCAATGTTGCCCGGGCCGGGGTAACCCCCTTGGATGCTCGAGTACCTTGCGCTCCCCGTCGTTAGTTCATGTCCATGGTTCCAAAGGATGGAGTCCTGGATGGAAATGTCTGAGGCGACTCCTTGTATACCACCGACTGCGACCGATTCAGCTTCCCCCGCCACATTGTTCGCCAAAGTGCAATGTGTGGCAGAAAGGACAGAATCAAAAAGGAAAATGCCGCCTCCATTTCCGTTGTTCGCCACACCGATGTCTCTTCTCTGGTTTCCGGCGATCAAGCAATTGATCAAGTCCATTTTCGTCTTCTCGTCAGCCGCAATTCCGGCCCCGTAGTCCTCGAATCCGTATACTGTAACGTTCCCCTTGATTAACGAGTCAACGATTGATATGACCGAGTTACGAGCGTACAACGCCCCACCAAACGAATCCGAGCCTCCCCAAGGGTTAACGCCAGAACAGAGATTAAACACGATCCTCGTTCTTTCTATACGGATCGTCGATGAAGCACACCAGATACCGCCCCCCTGGGCAAATTCACCGACTGCAAGGTTCCGGGTTATCTTGCAGTTTCGAAGAGTAAGTGTCGCATCGAGGCATCGGATACCACCTCCATTTTCCGAAACTCCTCCCGAAACCGTCACGCCGTCAATGATGGTGTCGGTTGCCGCCACAATGCAAGGGAGGTCGAGACCAGCAGCCTCGTGTGCGGGTTGTAGGCCTTCGAATCCTGTTGAAGCTGCAATGCGGTCGAAGTAGGGTGAATCGGTGGCGGATATTATAGTTTCGTGGGATTCGAAATCACGACTATGGATGGTTTCGCTAACTTCGCCTCCAGCAAAGCCGCCATAGAGTGACAAACCCGGCTTCAGGACAATCGCCTCCTTATATATCCCTTCGCTGATCCAAATGTCGTCCTCGGAAGTGGCGGATGAGATTGCATCCGAAATACGCCAGTGCGCAGAGGACCATGAGCGGCCATCCGAATCATCGCCTTGTGGGGACACAAACCAGGTTGCCGCATGTGAAGTGACCTGGAATAGAGCAAGTGGCAGCAATCCACGTAGCACCAAGGGCCGTGCGTGATAAACCATGCCGGTCAAAACCATAATTGACCTCAATTCTCACAATTGTTCAGAGTCCGGTGCGAAAGCGAATTCGATGCATTGAATTGTTCAACAGTATATACAGTGAACCATCAGGACCTTCTATCATTTCACGATTGGAGAAATTCCGACCTGTGTTGAACCAGTCAAAATTGTCTGTCAGGGTATTGATCGGCTCCGGATCATCGAGAATCGATTCATCGACTCTTGAAATGATACCGGTCACGAAATCCATGAATAGAAGATCCCTCTCATATCCACTTGGTAGAAATCCTGACGTTATGAAAACAGGAGAAGTCACTGTGCCATACTTGGGGTTGGTTCCGTACGGTCTTAAATAAAACACTGCAGGTGGGGAGAGGCCTGCAAAAGAAGTATTTGGGAAGCTGGCGCAATCGGAGAGATCTCCGTTCCCATTGGAGCAGCCAGCATCACACCCGGTATACATTTCATACCCACTGCTTGGCCATACGACCGAGCCTGACGAGTTTCCTTCGACACGGGGAAAGCCGAAATTCTTGTGGTCTGAGGGATTCGGTGTCGCTGAAAAGGACAGGGACATTCGATTTATCTCCTCAAAACCTCGTGTGCTGACGCCTCCAACGTCTGCAACCCATATCTCACTCGGCACGTCCGGATCCTCCCCCGGCCTCAGACCAAAGGTATATGGATTACGAAGACCCGAGGCGATGATTTCAGCTCTTGGTAGACGCTCCCCAGGTGTCGGGACCGGAGTCGGTTCCTCGGTTGGTGTCGCAGTTAACCACCCGGTGAAGGGGTTGTTCTCAGGGATTGAGAGGTCTCCGTCGGATTCAATCTCATATCGAAGGAGCTTCCCGGGGTAAACTCTGACGTCTTGCGGCCTACAACTCATTTCTCCCGAATCATTCTCATGGTCAACGCATCCCGTCGAAAGTAGCAAATAGTCGTGAGCTCCGTCTGAATAAGCCCGCAAGCATCCTCCGGTGTGATCTAGTCGCTCGATGGATGATGCGGGCCTGTTGCCCGCGTAGACCAAAGGGGAGCCAGGAACCGGTGCCGGCGTTGCAATAGGAGTCATCTGGGAATTGACCTCAAAACGATAAACCTTGTTAACCCATGCCTCAATATCTGGGCGATAGGGATCACCTGAGAAAGTTACGCTATTCACATCCGTCCCATAAACATAAATGAACCGCTTCGGAGATTGGGGGGCGGCAAAGTCAGGGTGGCATGCAATCCCCATTAGCCCATGCTGTCCCTCCTCGTCGGGTGGTCGTGTGAGCAAAGCCGACAAGTCCTCAAGATCACCGGCTCTAAGAGTTCCATCATCTTCTATGATCCGGATTTTAAAAGTTTCCTGTTCAGTTACAAGGATCGTCCGATCGGTTCCGGGAACGAAGGTAAAGTGGTTTGGATCAGCTAATGACGCGGCTCCCTGCTCGGGATCATCCCATCGCTCCTCGATGAAGCCCACCGGACGATTGTCTTGCTTGGTACACTCAATTACGAGTGTACCGTCCGAGACATCCGTATCCTGATCATGGTATTCTTGCTTGAGCTCCATGAGGGGTACCGCGGATTTGGTGACCCTTATGTGATTCGGGGCTTCAGAATAATACGAGAAGTCTGGATCGTCCTCGTCGAGGGGTCCCGCCAGCACCAAGTCGTATTTCTCCGTCTGGTTGTTTTGGTAAACGGCGGCGACCTGGGTGCCTGAACTATTCTTGACTTGCCACACCACGCTGCCCGACACGGCGTAGGTTGAGAGATGGGTGGCCACGGTCTTGTTCTCATGGACCTCGCCTTCGACAATCAGGTGGCCGTTCTCGTCCAGGGCGATAATGTACTCATCAAGAGCGCCGGGCTTCCGAAGGAACCAAGCGTAGTCGAGCGTCTCGGTGCAGACCCCAAACGCACCCCCCCCCATGCACACAAGTAGGCATACCAACGCGGGGTTCCTTCCGAGAGACTGCTTGGTTCTGGAACCATTTCGCTTCACCCGCCTAACCTCCTGATAGCGCGTCCTACATCACCGTCCTGGAGCCGGGACGCGCGCGGCGACCCACTCCGGGAGGGTGGGTGCGGGAAGGTCCGCCACTTGAACCTCCTCCAAGGCGCGACGCCTCCAGAGCTTTCCGGTTTCCGGGTCGAAGCGGATATCCGGCTTCAGTTGTCGTTTGGTTCGTCCCGTGGGGTTTTCTCGAAAGACTTTCCGATCCACAGTCACGGTCTCCACCTGAAGCGTGTCGAAGTTGATCCGGTATTCGCTGGCCTGTTCCACGGCCTCCACGACCTCCATTTCGGGAACTTCCTCATACGACTCCCCCAAGCTGACTTCCACTTCCGGCTGAGCGGCAAGCGCCTCCTCGCGGGCGCGCTGTTCGCGCTTTACTCGTTGCTCCTCCCGCCACTGTTCAAAGTCCAGAACCTCTTCAGGCGAAAGGTCATAGATGTACGTGTATGCCTTACCCGTCACGGCCTCGACATCCTTGACCAGCGCGGCAAGGTCCACCACCGCGCCTTTGCCGATGAAGGCGTTGCTGTGGTGGAAGCTGAAGGGCAGGGTCACCGAGGGATCGTCGAAGGAAGTTGCGGCGTCGGGAGCAACGGTGCGTGGGTCCCGATGGCTAGTGAGCTGGGTGGACATCGCACCGTCATCCATGACATACATCTGTCCCTGATCGACATAAAACTTGGCATAATCACCGTCTGAATCGGGGACGCCGTACGTTGCAATCGCGATGTAACCACTACCCACGGTTAGTTTCTCCACGGGTTCGAAATCCCCAATTCCGACATACCCGTTGTTTCTGATTCTCATCCTCTCGACGCGCCCAGAGCCGCCGTCAGCAGTTGTTTCAAAGGTAATTCTTGTCGGATAGTCATTTGTTCCGGGAGTTCCATCAACAAGGAAGTTGATCCCGACTGCATCCCGAAAGGCCGAGTTTGCGTAAAGACCTCCCAGAATCGAGAGGATGTAGTCCCCACTTGAAACGGCGGACGGGCTGGAGAGTGTTCCACGCGACTCCTTGCCTCGGATGATGTTTCGGTATGTTCCAGGTGCGCTATTGGCGTTACCAACGTCAATCTGCGTGCTCGTGCTGGATCCTTCATTCTGGATGGATGTTACGAGGGATGTACCGGTGTCTCCCTTGATTTCCAGCTTTGATCCGGGTGTGGTCACACCTATTCCAATCTTCCCGCTCGCAGTCGCATTCCCATTCCCCGAGGTACTCGTAACCTTGAGGTTTCCCGTAACCTCCATATCGGTATCGGCCCATCCCATCGAACATAGGAAAAGAACCAACACAGCGCACCCGCCTCTTGCGGCAAGCCTGTTCACCACGGCCATTTGGAATGTCCCCCTAATTGGAGCCAGCGTTTCCAACCATCCGGAAAACTCGGATGGACTATTAACGCCTGTCCTCATTTGCCAACCTCTGAATCAATTCGAGTAGATCCCGGGCATCGATGATCGCCTCCTTGTCCCCTTTCAGCTTGGACTTTCCCCCAATTGCCTGATGCCAGAGACCCTGAAAATGGAAAACCTCCTCGGCGCGGCCCTGGCCGCCCTCCGGGGTCGGTGTGAGCGTGGCCTCCAACGTGCG
>JAJVIK010000025.1 GCA_022072055.1 bacterium
AAATGGCGTGGGATCCTGGTCCGATATAACAAGAAAGCCGAAAACTTTCTCGGGGCGATTCAACTCGCATGTGCCTTGCTCTGGTTTCGACGGCTATATCGGCTCAGCCTTTTGAGATAGTGTCTTAAGCCCGGCTGTGTGTGAAAAACCGAGAGATGGTCAACAGCAGGCGCCGATCGCCTCGGATGCGGTCGGATTGATTGAGGAAACCCGAAAGGACGCACAAGGGTGGCAGCGCCCCAAAGGATCATAATCCCAGTGAGGAGGAACAGCCGCTGCTTCCAAGTAACTATTACGTGTACCCATTCATGTTGAGATGTTGGAATATCTCCGAGCATGACCACCATGATTGGAAACCCCAATAACATTGTCCAAACAAGTGCGAGGTCTTGCATGGTTTCGGAGGAGGGTTGAAGTATTCCACGGACAAGTGTTATTGCGATTCTCGCTACTGCAAAGAGTCCTACTCCTATCAGAAGGCATGTCGCGATCAAGGGGAACAACCATGATAAGCCATCAAGGGCGGCCGCGATCAGCAGACAGAATGGAAGTACCCACAGCACCGAGAAAAGGAGATTCTCGAAAAGCACGATGAGGACACGAGTCCTCCTGCTGAGCGGCCATATTTCCAAAAGGGACGGTCCAGTGCTTGTCCCAATTTGGGTTATACAGCTCCCAGCGAGGACTAACCCGAAAAGCACCAGGAAAATGAAGAAGCTTCGAACGTCCTGCCACTGGCGAGAATCTTGTGATGCTATCCAAAACAAGAAAGAAATGAGGCCGATTGTCACCGTAAGGAGTACCGGAAGCAAGGTCGTCCATTCGCTCAGCGCGGAACGGATCGAAAGCCGGAACGGATGGATCGCTTGGCGCAAACCCCTCATCTCCCCTCCCCCTTTCTCACTGTGGCCACAAAGATGTCTTCCAGCGTCATCGGTTGCGGCTCAATGTCGGTCGCGCCGGTGGACTGGAGGATTTCAAGGGCGACGGGGAAGTGGGTGGTTTCGATCTGGTGGCGGCGGCCCTCGCCATCCCGCGAAAGGAGAATCTCATCGGGGAAGACTGGGAATCTGTCGGCGCTGAAGGTGATCCGGCGATGGCGCTCGATCAGCGAGAGTTTCTCCCCCTCGGCGATGATCCGGCCATCCACCAGAAACACAAGGTTGTTCGCCACCCGTTCCACATCCGCCAGGTTGTGGCTGGAGACAAACACGGTCCGCTCCTCGCTCTCGATCACCTTGAGCATCTCCTCGATCACATCACGCCGCACCGAGGCGTCCAGGCCGGAGGTCGGTTCATCCAAAAGAAGCAGTTCGGGACGGTGCGAGAGCGCAAGCAGCAGGGAAGTCCGCACCTGCATCCCCTTGGAGAACTTCCCGATCTTGCGGTCCACCGGGAGCTGGAAGCGCCGCGCGAGTTCCACGCAGTAATCATCATCCCAGGTCGGATAGAACGCGCGAACATAGCTGATCAGCCAGGGGAGTTTCACAAAGTTGAGCAGAATAGGGCGCTCGCCGACATAGCCGAGGCGAAGCCGGATGGCGACCTCATCCCGGCGTGAATCGAGGCCGAGAATCCGGATCGCTCCCCCCGCGCGCGGGTCGAAATTCATGAGCGCGTTCATCAGGGTGGTTTTCCCCGAACCGTTGGGACCGATCAGCGCGGTGATCCTCCCCTTGGGGACATCAAGGTCCAAAGGGCCGAGCTCGAACCCCTTGAAGCGACGGTAGAGTTGACGAATCTCGATGGCGTGATCTGTCATGGGACCCTCCCTGTCTCGCGGTCTATCGGGTGTCGAACCACGGAATCCTCGGAAGGTCCGGAATTCTCGGATTCCACCGCTTGAAACCCAGCTCCATTTCCCGACATTTCCGAACTCTCCGACTTCGTTCTCCGAGGTTCGAGGCCCGTGGTTCGACGGAAGTCTTCTTGTTTGTCAGGCCCCTCCCCACTCACTTTTCCATCTCCGACCAACCGGGCTGGGAGACCATGGTGAAATAGTTCGAGTTGTTGCACGGGGGATTGCGTTTGGGTTTGTAGAGACGGCCCGGCTTCGGACTGTCGGATTGCGTGTAGATCCACAGTTCATACGGGTCCCACACAATCACCTCGTCCCGGCAGTCCCCCGTGACATCCAGCACATCATAACACCTGTCCGGGTGCCCATCGGCGGGGAGGCGAACCGCCCTCCTCCCCCAGCCGTCGAAGAGGCCCCCATCCTCGGAATTGGCCGACAGCGCGACCAGCTCCCCCGGCGCGCCGGTCCAGTTCACCGGGAGGCACAGGCTGCCATGCGAAAAGGGTTCAAAACTGTGAAGTTGCTCCCCGCTCGAATCATAGAATCGAATAATCCCCTGGTTCCCCCAATAGTTCACCGAGACTGTTTCAAGCCCCGGCAGGTCGGGACGGAAATCCGCCACGGCGGGGTTCTGGATGTGGCCGAAATAGTGGTGCTTGAGGATCTTCCCCGCCATGTCGGCAAGGAAGAACCCCTCATCGCTCGCGGCGCACAGGAAACGCATCTCGGCGTCCGGCTTGTCCTCCAGCCTCACCAGCGCGACCCCATCGGCATGGTCCTTGATCCCGCCATCATGACTCCAAAGCGCCTTCCCGTTGTCATCCAACAGGGAATACCCGATGGCCACCTCGTCCTTGCCGTCGCCATCCACATCGGCGGCGTAGGGGTAGTGCCCCGTGTTGCACTGGATCACCCAGAGGGTTTCCAGGTCGCTGTTCAGCGCCCAAGCGGTTTGGTAGCGATCCTTGAGAATCATGTCGGTTGCCCGCCCCACTCCGCGCAGGTCGCAGAAGAAGAGCGCATCCCCAAGAATCCTCGGGAACTTGTTGTAAGGGGGGAATGTGTTCTTCGGGGTCTCGGGGGTGGGAACCTTGCGCAGGGTCGCGCCGGTCGCGCCCTCCGCCACCACCAGCTCCATGTTCATGCAGTAAAGGACTTCGTTCTTTCCATCCCCATCCAGATCATGAATCTGGAAGGCCACATCGTTGGTCAGCTCGGACTTCCAGGGGTCCGGCTCTCCGAGTTGCCAGAGCTTCTTGCCCGCCAGGGTCAGCGCGGTGAGGCAGCTCAGCTCGCTGTTACGGTCCTTGGGGCCATGGTGGACCACCTGGCCGATCAGAAGATCCACCTCGCCATCGCCGTTCAGGTCCCCGAAGCGAATGTTCCGCCCCACGCCAAAGCCGTTGGTCTTGACCTTCTTCCACACTATCGGTAGGGGGTTGGCCGTCTGGAGCGCCTCCTCCTCGGACTCGCGCGCGCGAATCCGCTCGGCGCTTCGCTTCGCCGTCTCTTCCTCGGCGGTCACTCGGACCGAGAAGAAGCGCGCGGAGTCATCCGAAACCAACGCGATCTTCCCCTCCGGAAAGCAGGCGTCGTGAGCTTCGAGCCGAACCGCGCCATTCAGGTCCATCCGGATCGAGTCCCCACTTGCCTCCACGCTCAGGGTGAGCTCTTGCTTGGGTTCCCACTCGAAAGGTTTCTCGGCCAGGACCTGCTCAAAAGGCTCTCGGAAGCCCACCCCCTCGCGGACCAGGAGCAGCACGGCCCGGTCTCCCGCCACTCCCGCGAAGTAATAGCAACGATTGTTCTTGTAGCGGACCGCGAGCCCGCAGCGCCCTTGTTTGGACTCCGGAGCAAAGACGGTTCCGACCCTGTAATCGGTCCAGAGGCTGTCCCCTGCGGAAAGCATCGGATGAAACTCCTTGCTCTTCGTGTTGGAAAAGGTTTGCGCGAGCACACTTCGACCTCCCTCGCGGAGGATGCGCCAGGCGCGCTGGGAGAGATCATCGGAGAGGTATGTCGCCACCGACCAGACCCCTTTGGGGTCGCAGATGGGGTAGTAATGGTATTCGGCATGCGCGCCCACCACATCGAAGAGCGGTCCGGGATTCATGGATTGAAAGCCGTCCTCCAACAACACCGCCTGCTCCGCGAAGGCGGAAAGGGCGAGGAGCAGAAGCAGCGGGATGAATCTGGGGGTCATGAGGGAGGTTCTCCTTTGGGCCGGATAGGCCATGACATGACTTTCATTACGCTCCCTGCAACCCGTGAGCTCACCGAGCCGCGACCTTAAGGGAGCGGTTGCTTCAACCCGCTTGCTCTGGCGCGCGGGTCGGAGAACCCGGGGCGCCCCGACTTATTTCCGCTTCAGCAGAACCACCCAGTCCCGATCCGGATGCTTGGGCGGGGTTCCGATCCGAACCTCCTTGGGTCCTTCAAGCTCCCCGCCGGGGAGGAGCGGGCCCCCCTCGCGCGGGTTATACCACTCCAGGGAATAAGTCCCGGGGGGGAGAGTGCATCCGCATTCAAGCGGCGAGGGTGTGTAGATCGCGAACAGTTCCTCTCCCTTGGCCAGGCACCATCCCTCTCCGGCGCTCACCACCCTCTCCCTTGGCTCCATCTCGGTGAAGGGAAGGGAATGCCGGAAGAACTCGAGGGCATAGCGGGTCAGGTCCCACATCCGGTCCCTCGAACGCCAGTCCTCGCAGTTGATGTCGTTGTGCGGGAAGTCGTACCCAAACAGCCATTCGCAACCGGAGCCTCCGGCCATCAGGTTACCCCACAGGGCGTGCCGGCGCACCTCATCATGCTCCGGATCGGAGGCGTCATCCTTGACTCCCACCTTAGCCGGACCGATCTCATCCAGGCACACAAACCAGGGGCGCCCGCTCTCCCGGGATTTCCTCACCCATTTAAGCGTCTCTTTATGGGTTCGCTCCATCTTGCCGAGTTGGAGCGAGGGTCCCTCGATGAGCGGGAACCCCAGCAGAGGCTCATACACCTCATCGATCTGGCTGGGGAAGGTGTGCACCACAATCGGGTGATCGTAGGGGTCCAGATCGCGGATGAAGGCGGCGAAGGCCTTGCGCTGGGCATCCGTGTTGGTGTTCTCCTCTCCGAGATTCCAGACCAACGCGGGGTGGTGGCTGAAGCGCGCGATGAGCTCGCGGAAGTAGAGTTTTCGCTCGGGACCGAGCTCGCCGCCATCCAGGAGTTGGTCGTTCTCCTGCTCCTGTAGGACCACATGGAGCATCAGTCCGAGTCTGTCCATGTGAGAGAACACAATTTCCCACTGATCGAGCTTGCCGCAGTCGAAGCGGAACCGTTCGCTTGAGGAGGTCCAGGGCCAGACATCCTTGCCGTCGCCCCTCACATTCATGGTGAGGAAATAGACCGAGTTCATCCCCTTGGAGGCGAGGTAATTCAAGGCGCCGATGAGATTCTTGCCCTTGCCGTCCTTCCACTTCGGATCGCCCGGGTTCCAGTCTCGGGCGTGAGGTTCGTAGCGGTGACTGGGGGAAGTGGAGTCGATGTCGGCGAACGCGAGAAGGTTTTCCGGGCTGTCCGCGCCGCCCTTGAGGAAAGACTCGCCGGTCTCGGCGAAGCGAAGATACCGACCGCCCCCAAGCCGAAGAGCGCCTTTCGCGCGGACATCCGGCGGCTGCTTGTCGCTCGGCCCAATCCGGAGTCTCCCTTGAAGACCATCCCCCGGAACCGGGTCGCCGCTCGAAGCGTCTCCTGCCGGGGCAATCGAGGGTCCCTTGCGGAAGGCGATCCGATAAGTCCAGTCCCCCTCCCGGTCGGGTGTGAAATGGGCGCGCCAGACCTGTCCGGCTTCGGCGGAGGTGTGCGCGGCATTGCCATCTCCGGCGTAATACCCGGGGACTCGATAGGCGCGGTCCCCATGAGTGAAAGTCACTTCGAGGAGGTAGTCCGCGAACGGGTTGGGATCGCTGGTCTCAGAGGCCTTGGGACCCTCCAGCGAGAGGGTCACTCTGTGCCATTTGAGGAGGTCCCCCGAGACACGGACCGGGGGTTCTGCATAGCCCGCGGCGCGTGCGGCCAGGGCCAAGACCCGGTTCATGGGTGAAGTGGGGTCCCCCGCCTTTTCCTTGCCCCACTCCCCTTGCGCGCAGACCACCGCCAAGCCGAGGCTGGGGATAAAGGCCGAACAGTTTCCGCCGAAACCGAGCGACATGACCGTGTCGGGGGGAGCATCCGGCCAGGTCAGGTTGTCCGGATTGAGCCGCCCGGTGTCGTTGAACCACCAGTTAAAACCATAGATGCCGGGACCGTGGTAGGTTTGGTTGGAATGGCCGCCATAGGACCCGATCCGGAGGGTGTCATCCTCCTCTTCCTTGGAGGTCCTGGGGATATTCTTGGGGGTTTGCGGGGTCATGTACTCCTCGAAGAAGCGTCGATCCAAGAGTTGCCGGTCCCCCCAACGCCCCTTGTTGAGCCACAACCACACAATCCGCGAGAAGTCCCGGACCGAGGCGTGGAGACGGCGTTTCTGGTTGAAGCGCAAGCCATCTTGGAAGCCCAAGGCGCCGAGTCGATTGGGGGCTTCGACGATCTCCTTGGAGTCTCCCTTGAAGACTTTGTCGAACAGGGTCATTTGATAAAGCTGGATCGCGAAGTCATTGTAAGCCCAGGCTTCGCCTGGCCCTTCGGGGCGGGCGTAGCCGCTGGTCATCGCCCCCAAGTGGCGGAAGGTGATTCCCCGGTCCTTGGGAATCAGGTCCCAGCCGAAATCCGCGACGGGTTGGTCCACGCCCTCGATCAGTCCCTCCTGAATGGCGAAAAAGAGCATCGTGCTCAGAACCGGTTTGGCCGAGGAGTACCAGTCCCCAATCTCCGCCTGGTCCCCCCAGCTCCGAACGATGGAGCCATCCTTGATCACGCAGCCCCTCCCTCCCAGGGTTTGAGCGAGCTCATCGAGCAGACCGGCGTCCATCCCAAGAGCGGATGGCTCTCGGCGATCCCATTCGGCTTGAGGGAAGACCGGTTCCGAGGAGACCGGCGCGCACGGGAGAAGGAACAGGGTCGCGACGCACAGGGCGGCGCTTTTCGAAGCGCGCGTGATGGCGGGCGCCTTGGGTGAGGTCCAAACTCCAAGAGGGTTCATGAGGGGGCCTTTCTTGGAAGGGGTTCCAATGGGAATATGAGCAAGTCAGGGTTTTCGGGCAAGAGTGGTTCCGTAAGAAGGCGATTCTGGATAGCCTTGCGCGGATGAGATCCTTTCGAGCGGTTCTTTGGTTCAAGGCGCTGATCTTCATTGCGACCCTTGCGGGGCTGTCGGGGGTGACCTTCGGTTTCCCGCCGCTTTCGGTCGCGCTCTTCGCGGGGATTCTGTGCGTGGGCCTTGGATTCTGGGTGGCCGCGAACGCCTGTATCGATCTCCGACTCATTGTCAATCTGCTGGAGGGGCTGGGGCGGGAGTCCGGCGCCGAGCGTGAGGAATCAGCCGCCGCGATTCCGACCATGCGAGCTCCCGCCAGGGACCTTTCGCGGGTGCTGTTGGACATGACTTCGGTCAAGCGTCTGGGGGACCGCGTGTTCAAGGCCGATGCCATCAAGGTCTGCCAAACCTGCAAGCACCTCAAGGCGGAGGATCGAATCTGCCTCCTGGATCATGTCTCGCTGCAGGGCACCACCATCGGCGCGGTCGGATGTCAACACTGGACACCCGGGCTCAAGGTGACCGAACCGGTTGAGCTCCCCCGGCCCGAGCCTTTGGAGGGAGCCAACGGCGTGCCTCCGGAGGGGTCATGAACGACCCTCGCTCGGAGTGGTACGCGGACTGGTTCAATGCCGAGTATTTGAAGGTCTATTCCCACCGAGACTCGGTTCTCGCCGCGCGCGAGGTGGATTACCTGATTGAGGCGTTGGAACTTTGCCCGCGGCGCCGAGTTCTCGACCTGTGCTGCGGCGCGGGGCGTCACTTGGCGCAATTCGCGGCTCGAGGTTTTGAGCGGGTGGTCGGGATGGATCTTTCCGCGGATCTGCTCCAAGCGGCGCGTGAGAGTGGAGATTCCCCCCCCATCCTTGTTCGCGGGGACATGCGCGCGCTTCCGTTCGGTCCGTCTTTCGACAGCGTCGTTTCCCTCTTCACCAGCTTCGGGTACTTCCTGGAAGAGGGCGAGAACCGGCGCGTGTTGGAGGAGATTCGACGGATCCTGCGTCCGCGCGGGAAGTTCCTGCTTGACCTGGTCCCGGCGCAGATCGTGGATTCACTGGTGCCGTCAAGCGAGCGGAAGGTGGATGGCCTGGTTGTCCGGGAGCGGAGGCGGTATGTGGAAACGACCAAACGGATTGAAAAGGAAATCCGCATTGAGGGGCCCGATGGGGTTCGGGAGTTTGTCGAGTCGGTGCGTGTCTATTCCTTCAGTGAGATCAGTCGGATGTTGGCGCAAGCCGGGCTGTCGATCACCGATGTGCGGGGGGACTTTCAGGGAGGGGGATTTGTGCCGGAGAGCGAGCGGATGATCCTCCTCGGGACCACAGACCTGGTGGGCCGTTGAAAGATGGGGCTTAAGGACTTTACCGAGCCGCGACCGAAAGGGAGCGGTCGCGGGAAGGAGTCGGAAGCGGAGTGCAATTCCGGGATCAAGGTTCCGCCCAGCAGTGCAACTGCTGGGCGAGCGGGAAAGCGTAGGACAGGTCTCCGTGCCTGTCCGGCGCCTGTCCGGGCGGGTGTGGACTCCGCCGGCGTGGGGATTGTACCCTCTCGGTCGAGGGGAGGTTCTGGTTCCGTGCCTGCTCGATTTTTTCTTCCTTTGCTTTTGCTGATTTCGTCGCCGGCGGAGGCGGCCTATGAGCGCCCGGTGTGGGTTACCTCCAAGGATTTCGGCCAGTTCCATGTGGTGGTGTCTGACCAGGCCACCGCTGTCGAGAAGTTCGCCGCCGAGGAGTTCCGCTCGCTCTGGAAACTGTCGACCGGGAAAGAGATTGAGATCTCCGGCAGACCCCAGGGCGCGGTCAATGTCTGGATCGGCCTCGCCGGACTCCCCGCGCAACTCCAGGAATGGCTCGACCTCTCGGATCTCGGCGAGGATGGGGTTGTCATCCGGACCCGAACCAAGGGCGAGACCCGCAAGATGACCGCGAACCACCTGATCCTGGTGGGAGGGAAAAAGCGCGGGGCGCTCTACGCGGTCCATCAATTCTTCGAGGATGCGATGGGGGTCCGCTGGCTGACTCCCGAGTTCACTTATTTCCCCCCGGAGCCGGTGGAGCACATCCATGAGATGGTTTACCGGCATGTCCCTCCCTTTGCGTATCGCGACACCAATTATCGCGCCTTCGTGGAGAACCCCAAGTTCGCCCTCGCGCACCGTCTCAACGGCAACTCCACCCGGATCCCGGAGGAATGGGGCGGCCACACCGCTTACACCCGCTGCGGGTTCGGCCACACCTTCCACTGGTTTGTGTCGCCGGAGGAACACGGGGCGTCCCATCCGGAGTATTTCTCCGAAATCGACGGCAAACGTCAAACCAATCCGCAAGCAACCCAGCTGGACCTCACCCACCCGGATGTCCTGGCCATCACCAAACGGAAGGTGGCGGAGGCGCTCGCCGACAGCGCGACCCATGAGCGGATTGTCAGCATCACCCAGATGGACTGGCCCTTCTGGAACGAATCCTGGCCTCAGAAGGCGATTGATGAGCTTGAAGGCTCCCCTTCGGGGAGCCTGATCCGCTTTGTCAACGAAGTGGCGCGCTCGATTGAAAAGCCGTTCCCACGCGCTTTCATTGACACCTTCGCGTACACTTACACCCGCCGTCCGCCAAACACGGTCAAACCCCGCGACAACGTGATCGTGCGGCTGTGCTCCATCGAGTGCGATTTTTCGCGCCCCTTTCAGGATTCCACCTCCAAGCTCAACCGCGCTTTTCGGAAGGACCTTCAAGGGTGGGCCAAAGGCGCCAAGAATCTGTGGATCTGGGATTACACCCAAAACTGGCATGCCTTTCAGGGACCGCATCCGAATTTCCATGTCCTCCAACCCAATCTGAGCTTCCTGGCGAGCAACGGAGTCACTGGCGTGTTTGAACAGGCCAGCCCGAGCTCGCCGCATTCCGATTTCGAGTATCTCAAGGGGTACATCCTCGCGCACGCCCTGTGGGATCCGGAGGTGGACTGGCATCGCCTCTACACCGAGTTCCTGGCCCTCTATTACCGGGAGGCCTCGCCCTTCATTCATGAATACATCGAGCTGATCACCAAGAAAGCCCAGGCGCACCCCGAACCGATGACCATCTTCTCGAAGATGGAGTGGATGGATTACGACACGGTGATGAACGCCGAGGGGATCTTCCGCAAGGCCTTCGACTCCGTCCGGGATCCGGAAGTCCGCGCGAGAGTCGATTCGGCCTATCTCCCGGTTCAATACTCCGCGCTGGTTTGTCCGCCCAAGATCGAGGTCGCCACCACCTGCTACCGCCTGCGCCGCCCACCCAGTCTGACCTTCGATGAGTATTGGGAGCGCCTGAGAAGCCTGGGGGTCACCTATTTGAACGACTACCCGATAGAGGAGTTCCGGACTCGCTTGGAGGGGAAGACCCCCCCGCGCTATGAAGAGATTCCCATTGCTCGTCTGGAAAATGAGAACTACGAACTATGGGTCACCCCAACCCTGGGAGGAGCGATCCAGCGGTTCCGGGATAAGCGCTCAGATATCGACTTGCTCAAGGGCTTCGAAAGCCCCCTCGAAGGGCGCTGGGTCTGGCAGGAGTGGACCATCCTGGACCCCGAGGCCCCCGCCGTGGAGGTCCCTGTCGCGAAATCGTACGAGATCATTGAGAGTTCGGGCGCTCGGCTCAGCTTGCGGACCAAGCTGGCCAATGGACTGGCGATCACTCGGACTCTGGGCCTCCCCGCGGGGGCCACAATCCTCGATCTGACATTGGAAATGCGTAACGAGTCCTCTTCCGCGATCACGCCCCGGGTCAAGCTGCATCCGGAGTTCTGGACTCAGGGCGGCTATAACCCGGAGATCTGGGTGGAGACCGAGAAGGGGTGGGAAGAAGTCGATCCGGACCGTCGGATGGGTCAGGAAGTGCTGGCCGGGAGATTGGACCAGGAGGGGATTCGCCGCTGGGGGTTCCGCCTGATCGGGAAGGGAGCGGTGCTCATGAACACAGTCCGCTCGGAGGAGATCTCTCAGCTCTCCTACTTCCACAATCGGGCCAGGGACCACTTCAATCTCGAGGTTTACCCGGACCAGAGTCCGATTGAGCCGGGAGGCCGGCGAGTGGTGCACTCCCAATACGAGATTCTGGAGCGTTTGCCGTACGAAGGTCCGGTGACTCTGTATGGCCTCAATCGCCCAAAATCGAGAAGATACTGACCCCAGACCGATCGGCAGCCTCATGCAAGAATCGCCCGTGGCCGTGGTTACCGGAGGAAGCCGAGGAATCGGGCGGGGAATCGCCCTCGCGCTGGCTTCCTGCGGACATGACATCGTTTTGAACTACGCCCGAAACGAGGAGGCCGCGCGCGCGACCGCGGCCCAGATCACAGAGCGCGGGCGGGTGTGCCGGATGGTGCGGGGGGATGTCAGCCGCATCGAGGACCATCCAGGGATCCTGGAAGCCGCATCTCGTGGGTTTGGCCGGGTCGATCTGCTGGTGAACAACGCGGGGATCGCGCCGCGGGTGCGCCTTGACCTGCTGGAGACTTCCCCCGAGAGCTACGACGAAGTGATGTCAACCAACCTGCGCGGCCCGATGTTTCTCACCCAGGCCTTCGCGCGCCGCATGCTCGAGCTGAAGAAGGGGGGAACTGTCCCCCACCCCCGAATCGTGTTCATTTCCTCGATCAGCGCCTATGTCGCCTCTCCCAGCCGGGGGGAATACTGCATCTCAAAGGCCGGTCTTGCGATGCTGGCGCAGCTTTTCGCGGCGCGCCTGGCCGGCGAGGGAATCCCGGTGTTCGAGGTTCGGCCCGGGATCATCGCCACCGACATGACCGCCAAGGTGAAGGGAAAATACGACACCCTGATCGCCGAGGGCCTGGTTCCTCAAGGTCGCTGGGGGACTCCGGAGGATGTGGGGCGCGCGGTGGCCGCGATCGCGCGAGGCGACCTCGATTTTTCCACCGGCCAGGTGATTGAGGTCGGTGGCGGCTTCTCGATGCGCGTCCTATGAGCGGCGGGCTCCTCCGGCTGCGAACCATTGCCCCTCAGTTCTTGCTTTTCGCGGTCTCCTTTGCGTGGTTGTGGTTCTGGCGCCCCTATGGCTTCCACGGCGGGGATTCCGAGTACCTGGACCGTCAGATCGATGGAGGTCTGTGGTTTCGAAAGCGTGAGCCGCTGGCGGTGGCGGCCATGCAGCTCTCCCGACTCGTGCTTCAGCCGGTCACCCTGTGGCCGACCGCGCTGTGCCTCTCCTTCGCCTCCTGCGTCGCGGGCGCGGTCACCGTGATCGTTCTCTGGAAACTGTGCCGGGAAAGCAAGGGGACGGTCCTCTTGTTCAGCCTGACCCTCAGTTCGGGGTATGCCCTCCTGTTCCATGGGCATATCGAGGCTTACGCCCTTCCGACCTGCCTCCTGGCCGTGTGGGTTCTTGCGATCCGTCGAGCGGATCAGGGGCGCTGGTCCTCGGGCGCGCCGGCGCTCGCGTTTTCCGGGATGGCGTGGTGCCACACGATGGCGTTGTGTCTCTCGCCCGCTCTTCTTGTGACCGCATGGGTGCATCGCGGGCGCTTGCCCCAAGACTCGCGAATTTGGATCTTGGCGGGGCTGGCGTTGGTCGGGCTTTATGTCTTCACCGATGTCCTCCAAGTCGGGCATGGACCGGGGTTTGAGACTCTTCCGGCGATGCTCGGGTCAAGCGCCGCCAAGGAATACGCACCGCTGCTCTCGGCGAAGCATCTCGCAATCAAGTTTCATTTCCTGTGGGTGGCCACCCATGTGACCATCCCCTTCGCGCTTCTTGGGCTCCGGAGCTCGCGGCGATCTCCGGAGGCGCTCCAGCTCGCCGGCCTTGCCCTCTGCGCGTTAATCTTTCTGGCTCTGTTTCACCCGGATGCAGGCTATCTGGACTGGGACCTGTTCCTTTTGCCGAGTCTCCCCTGCGCGATCTTGGGGGCGCGGTATGTGACCGGCTCCAAGCGCGCCATGGCTTTAAGCGCGCTTTGGATCGCGGGTTTCTTGGCGGTGTGGGCGCCGAGAACTCCGATTTGGGCGCGGCTCGCGGAACGTGGACTGGCGCGGGTCGAAGTGAAGAATTTCCCAACGGACGCCACGGTTAAGTTGGATGACCGGGGGCAAATCCATCGCTCCGTCTTCAAAGTCCAGGGAGGGATACACTCCCTTTCCGTTCTCCGCAGGGGCGAGCGCACGCGGTGGAAGGTTTTTCGGGCTTCTCCCGGCGCCCGGATCGAAATCCGCCTTCCCGAAGGACGCGCCCTGCTCCGAGGGACTCGCGGGCTTGAAACTCACGGGGGGGTCTGATAGCAATTTCCCCTCTCGGCTGGATCGCCCTGGAGCCGACGCAATTCCTTTGGAAGTTGAGAGATGTGCATGTCGACCTCGGTCACGGTCAAACCTTCGCTGAACCCCCTTCTGCCTTACCGCACCCATTATTCCTCGGACCTGGCCGCGCTTTCCGTGGGCGCTGAGGTCCGACTCGCCGGTTGGGCGCATCGCTGCCGGGACCATGGGGGGTTGATCTTTATCGACCTCCGCGATCCGCGCGGGCTGGTCCAACTGAGGATCACCCCGGATGCCCCCGGCGACTCCCACGACATCGCCGCCAAGGTGCGCCCCGAATGGGTCCTTCAGGTGGTGGGGGTGATTAAGCCCCGCCCCGAGGGAACCGAGAACCCGTCCCTCGCCACGGGAAAGATCGAAATCGAGGTCAGTCGGATCGAGATCCTCAATGTGGCGGCGGACATGCCCTTCGATGTCGCCGACGAAACCCCGATCACCGAGCAGCAGAACATCGAGTTCCGGTACATCGCCCTCCGCCGCGAGAGCGTGGCCAAGGTCGTGCGCTTCCGCCATGAGCTCGTGCGGATGGTCCGCGAGTACTTTTACGAGAATAACTTCCTTGAGGTGGAGACCCCGCTGCTTTCCAAGAGCACCCCGGAGGGGGCGCGAGATTGCCTTGTCCCTTCGCGCGTCTTCCCAGGCAAATTCTACGCCCTCCCGCAATCCCCCCAGCAATACAAGCAGCTCCTGGTGATCGGGGGCGTGGAGCGCTATTTCCAGATCGCCCGCTGCCTTCGCGACGAAGACACCCGCGCGGACCGTCTCTTGGAGCACACCCAGATCGACTTCGAGATGTCCTATGTTCAACGCGATGACATCATGAACATGCTGGAGGGATTGATCATCCGCCTGGTGACCAAGCTCACCCCGGAAAAGCGTCTCCTCTCCAACCCTCTCCAGCGCTTCACCTACCGCGAGCTGATGGACCGCTTTGGCTCCGACAAGCCCGACCTTCGTTTCGGTCTTGAGATTCGCGACTGCACGGACCTGTTCTCGGAAATCGAATTCCAGGTTTTCCGTTCGGTCATTGAGAAGGGTGGAACCATCCGCGGCTTCTGGTGTCCCGCGCCGCCGTCGTTCAGCCGGAAGGAAATGGATGAGCTCACCGGGGTGGCGATGGAGCTGGGCGCTGAGGGACTGGTGTGGATTTCGTGCGGGGCGGAGGACTTTTCCTCCCCGATCAAGCGCTTCCTCTCCCCGGATTTGCTCGCCCGACTGCGGGATCGGGTCGAAGCCGCGCCCGGTGAGGGGTCGCTGTTCCTCATGGCGGGGCAGGTGCATGACACGGTGCTCGACCGTCTGGGACGATTTCGCGTGAAGATCTCCGAGCGCGCCAACCTGCAGGACCCGAACCTGCTCGCGTTCGCCTATGTGATCGACTTCCCATACTTCTTCTGGGATGAGGACAACAAGCGTTACGACCCCTGCCACCACATGTTCGTCATGCCCAAGCGGGAATACATCAACACGGTCCTGACCGATCCGCTCCCGACGCTTTCGACTCAGTTCGACATGATCTGCAACGGCTACGAGATGTGCAGCGGCAGCGAGCGTATTCACTTCCGCCGGCTCCAGTCCGGAATCATGCAGCTGGTGGGCATCGGACCGGAGGAGCAGGAGGAGAAATTCGGGCATCTTCTGCGCGCGCTGGACTCCGGCGCTCCGCCCCACGGCGGCGTGGCGCCGGGAGTGGACCGGCTGGTGATGGTGCTGATGGGGCTTCCGTTCGTGCGCGACACGATTGCGTTTCCGAAATCGCAGCGCGGAGAAGACCTGATGATGAAATCTCCGTCCCATGTGGATGAACAGCAGCTGCGGGAGTTGGGGATTAAGCTGCGATAGCCCAAGCGCATGTCTCGTCCAACGGTCATCCGGACTTACCCCAGAACCACCGCGAGGACTCTATGGACCTCCTGGAGATTGGGCGGTGGGGAACAATTCGTGAGTGTTACCGCCCCTTCCTCCGAGAGGTTGAGGAGAGCAGGAGGGTCCTACCCGGTCAGACATTCGGCGCAAGAAGGCTAGATCGCCAAGTTCTGAATGACACGGTGGATACTCAGGCGCGGGCAGGCTACCGTTCTCGATCTTTCCGCGCGGTCTTTATCGAGGGAAATCGTGCGTTCTCAAATTCAGAGCTGTTCGATTTGGCTCATGTGCAACGAGCGGTCAGGGATCCATCCGTGATAAACTCGATTAGACTTATCCTTCCCGGGAAGCAGTGAGTCGGACCATGACCTCTCCCAAACGCGCAACGGAAATAATCAAGGACCACTTTGAACGAATCACACCCGAGCAGTTCCATGCAAACCTCCACCGGGTTTGCCCTGAGCTATTCGAGCAGCCCACGGGGAATGGAAAACAAAACACCAGGCGAAATGAGGCCCTCAGACCCTCCGCTCAACGGCGGTCCAAGAAGAACACTCTCTGACCGGAATCCGAGGCGCGAAGGCCCGCCGCTCTACCGGAGCTGCTTCATTTGAATCGAATAAGCGGGGAGTGTCTCGCTCTCATTCCAGGGAAACTCGATTTGCGCCTCTTGATCGCGATAGTTGAGCATCACCAACCGTCCGTTCTCCAGCACGCTAAGGTGAACTCTTTCCGGATGACCGATCCGTAAGGCGGTTTGAGTCCACCGACTCAAGCGAGGATCATCCAGGAGGACTTGCTTCACAAAATCGCCATACAGCGAGATCGGCTCCATGTCTCCCTTAAACCGGTAAAAGGCGCCCGAACCGGTGTCCCCTCTCGCCCAGGAACGGAAAAAGGTCGCCTCCCCATCCACGGTCTCGTAAGCTCCTCGCGGGTAGCTCGGACAGATCACGGTCCCTCCCGCATGAATCCATCGATTCAGTGTTTCCAACACATCCGCTTCCAGGATATTGCCCCAGCAGAACACCAGAACCTTGTACCGATCCAGAAACCCCGCGCGGATCAGGCGTTCATCCAGAAAATCGATATCCACCCGGCGACGGATCTCCGCCGCGCGCGCATTGAAACCCCAGGCGTACAAGTGGCGGAAGCCGGAGTCATCGAGTTGATTGGAGGTTTCGGGGTAGTAGATCGCCACCTCCACGAGCGGGTCGGCGCGAAGGTCCAGGAGGGGATAGTCCCGAAGCCAGTTTCGGATGGAGAGCGGATCGCTGAATAGGACCCCGTGCCGCGTGTAAAGGTTGTCCACGTTGGCGGTGATGGCGTTGTAAAAGCGCGCGACTGTCCCGCGCGCGCTGTGGTATCCGGCCGGTTCCGATCCCAGCGCGATGTCATACAACCGCGCGGCCGTGGCCGCCAACCGCGTGGCGTAGATGTTCTGCTCGAAGCTGTCGGTCTCATTGGTGAGCCGAATACCCCCGGAGACCTTCTTCATGGACTCGGCCTGGGAGCTGAAATCGGTCCCGGATTCACGGAACCCCCACCCCCCCGAGGACTGATAGATCCTGGTGTTGGGAAGCGCCTTGCGGGCTTCCTCGGCCCAGAACGCGCACCACTCGCTCATCGAGTCGGTGTACCAGGCGGTCATGTCCAGTCGAGCCCTTTTCGTTCGATAGGTTTCCGGCAAGCGCGGCGCGATTTCCTCGAAGGACGCGAAGGGTTCGCCCCAAGCCTCGCCGAGGCGCTCGATCGAACCGTATCGTCGCGCGAGGAAACGCCCGAACGACTCTCGCGCAAGAGGGTCTCCGGCCCACCAACCGATGTGGGCGTGCATCTTTCTTCCCTGATATCCCAGCACGCTTCCAGCGCCGGCGGGAAACTGCGCCTCGCCGAAATTCCCGCTCGGTCCGAGACGCACCGCCTCCAGGATTCCCTTACCCTCGTAGCGCTTCCCAAACGCTTCCAGGACTCTGGAAACATGACGGCGGTTCGCGGTGTTCCAAATGCTCGGCACATCATTGGCTTGGCCATGCTCGAGACAGACCAGCCCGGTGTTCTCCGCGCTCTCGTAATACCAGCTCGGGAGCGAATAACCCGAGGTGATGACCAGATTGGGGAACCATCGGAGCCCACGAGCGCGGATGGCCTCGACAATCTGGTCGTAATGCGAGAAATCAAACTCGCGCTCGCGCGGTTCGAGCATGTCCCAGCGCACAAAGCATTCGACCGAGGTGAAACCCAGGAGCCTCGCCAAGGGGACATATTCGCGGACATTGGCGAGAGAGTTCGCGAGCGAGGGGGGATTTCCGATGTCCTCGATTCCCACCGTGCAGGTGATTTCCATCGGACGCTCCAGGCGGACCAACGGCTCCACCTGAATCGGAACCGAATCCTCCGCTTCTTTCCACTCCGCCTCGGGGAGTTGAGGATAAGCCCATATGGAAACCAACCCTTGAAGACCGGAAATCCTCAGGTGGGTCAGGCCGGGAGCGACCCACTCCAGGGCCGGGACTTCAAACTCGAAGAGCGCCCTTCGGAGCTGATGGGTGTTCAATCGGGTGAACGAGACCCTCCGGGTCGGCTCGCTCCACTCGCCACTCGGATGGTTGTCGCGCGGGAGCAAGGGCCGGATCACTCCCGCTCCTTCATCCGCGTGGTCGATCGCCAGAACCAAGCGGTCCCAATCCTTAAGAAACCCTTCCTTGAACCGAAATCGCCATTCGGACTGCTGGTAGGGATCGGTGCTTTCCATGATGTCGAGCGCGGCGACACCCTCCCCCCGCGCCTGCCGGATCTGTTCAGGGTTGAGCAGCTCCGCCGCCGATTCCGGATCGGGAGTGGAAGCGAACAGTAAGACCGGCTTGGCCAGAGCCGTGGGGGCCTCTTGAGCAAAACCCCTCACATCCCCTTGAAAGGAGAGCAAGAGCGGAAGGAGAACGACAAGCAGGTTGGGGAACAGGCTCGGTCGGTTGCGCGGAATCGGTTTGCGAGGGAAGCGACCGCTCGGCGGGAAGCTCATGGATTGGGAAACCAGCCCTTGAGGAAATCCTGTTCGGTTCCCTGATAGTAGGCTTCGGCCAGATGCTCAATCCCCTGCTGGTTCCCCCAGGAATAGTAGATCACCAATCGTCCGTTGTGTTCACAGAAGTCAATGTCGGAGTTGTTCAGGTTGACCGCCTGGGCGATCCGTTCCCTCTGATCCGCACTGAGCTTGGGATTGGCCGCCTTTCGGTCTTCCTCGGAGTGATGCAGAACCGGGTTCAGCGGGCTGCTTTCCCAGTGGATCAGGTCCTTTGAGCGGACCACGCGCATCTCATAGAAGCCGGGGCCGGCCTCCAAGTAAAAATCAAAATACCACCCATCGAGCCAGCGAAGACAGTGAGGGGCGGTATAACGGTCCTTGGCGTAGTTGCACTCGGGCGGGGTCAAGTTCCAACGGACAAGATCGGATGATTCCAAAAATCGCGCGGTGAAGGCGGCGCCCGCCTGATCCGCCGGTTTATCGATCTCAAACATGAGGACATACTTGCCGTCGGCCTTGCACAGCGAGGTGTTGAAAATCCCCCACTCCGGGCCTCCGTGCACGCTCCGGGTTTCCCAATGCTCAAGGTCCCTGGAAACGAACAGGTCGATCCGATCCCCGCTGTCGCTCTTGAGGGTTCCGGTCACATAAGCCGTGTCGTTTTCGACAAAGGCGCTCCCAAACATGTAGCCCTTGGCGAACGGGGGAGTGGCGGTCTGCCTTTCAACATCCACCAGTCGGAAGTGGTTTCCGATTTCGTTGCCGCTGTAATTCGCGCGGACCCACTCGAAGCGGTATAGATGACCCTTAAAAACCACAGGCGTGGTTTCAACCAGGTCGCAATCAATCGTGCCCATCTTCACAATCTCCGGTTGGGCGACCGCCGAGGCGCAAAGCAGAAGCGCGAGTGTGAAGGCTTTCATTTGAATGTGTTCGCCTGCGCGAGCGGCGGCTCCCCATTCAGCGCTCGAATCAGGTTTTCCACGGCCATGCCCGCTTGACGGACCACGCTTTCAAAGGTTCGGGAGCCGATGTGGGGGGTGAGCACCACATTCTCGATCCCGATCAACGGATTGTCCGGAGCGATCGGTTCGGGTTCGACCACATCCGCCCCATACCCGCCGAGCCTGCCGGATTTGACCGCCTCGGCCACATCCCGCTCGTGGATGAGCGCCCCGCGCGAGGTGTTGATGACCACGGCGCCTTCCTTCATCAGCGCGATCCGCGAGGCGTTGAGGAATTCCCGATTATCATGGGTGAGGTTCATGTGCAGCGCCACGATGTCCGCTTCCTGGAGCGCCTCCTCGGCGGTGGCGCGCCGCTCCACCTCATGCTGCTTGGCAAAGGCCTCGTCCCAAAAGGGGTCGAAGGCGATTACCCTCATCTCAAAGGCCCGCGCCCGCTTGGCCACTTCCTTGCCGATTCGCCCAAGGCCGAGGATGCCGAGGGTCTTTCCGAGCAGCTCATGGCCGGTCATTCGTTTCCACTTACCCTGGTGGACCAAGGCGTTCTGCTGAGGGATCTGACGATAGAGAGACAGCATCAACCCGAACGAATGCTCGGCGACCGTGGTGTGGTTGACCCCCGGGCAGTAGGTCACCGGGATGCGCAGGTCGGTCGCGGCCTGCAGATCGATCTTGTCCACTCCAATGCCATACTTGGACAAAACCTTCAGGCGCGGCAGGGACTTCTCCAGCACCTTGCGTGTGAAGGCGTCATCCCCGCACAGGATGGCGTCATATTCGCCCACCAGCTCCAGCATCCGCGCCTCGGGGAGCGGACCGCGCTCACGGTCGATCTCAAAGCCCTGGGAGGCCAGCCGCTCATGGTGGGGGCCGGGGGTGTCTTGAAAAGAAGTGGTGGTGACAAGGACGCGAGTCATGGCGGGCAACCTCCGAGAACGGGACGAGGCGAGTGTATCAGCCTTCGGGGCCGCGGTTGGTGGTGACAATGTCCCCCACTGAGCGAACCCCATTGGTGGGACTGTAAATCGGCGAAGAGGGAATGTAAGTCCGGGTACCCAAGGTCAGCCAGCCGTTTTCCCAGTCGTAGTTCGGTCCGAGGTCCGGCCCCATGCTGATCATCACATACCCAAGGCCATACCGCTTGGCGGTCTCGTAGGAAAAACTCCCGGGACCGTTCCCTTGATGGCGAGGGGTTGAGTACTCGAAGAAAGCCAGTTTCTTGTTCCCCGGGATGGCCGAACGGTCGGTGCGTCCAATGAACGGCTCGAAGCAAAACTCCTTCATGTAAGCGATTGGCGTGGTCAGCATCATGTAGGTGCAAATCTCGCTGTCGCACGGGTTCAAGTAAGGCAGACGTCTCCACATGTCTTTCCAGGTCCAAAAACTTCCCGGCACACGCTCGTTTCCGTCCACATCCGGGGCGTAATAGCGAAAGTCGGCGTGGTAGGCCTCGTTGGCGGTTCGAATCGTCCGCTGGCAGCCGCGCACATCGGCCACCTTGGCGCGCAGCTGCGCGCTGAGGAAATTGGGCAATGCGATCGCGATCAAGATCAGGATGATGGCGATCACGATCAACAGCTCGATCAGGGTGAAACCGGGTTTGTCGGACAGTCGTCTTAGAGACCGTAACACGGGGGGAGCCTCCTAAATCTGGTCGAATAAAATACTCTTCTCCCGGGGGGACCGTCAATCGAAAAAGAAGCCGACTTCGGCTATTCGTTTCCCTGTTCGCGCGGACGGTTTTTGATACCTTTCCGGCGAAATCATGAAGACCCTTGTCCGGATCGCCCTTCTGACCCTGTCGCTTGCGACCGCGTTTGCCGCCATGGGGCAGACCGAGACCCCCAGTCCCACCCTGACCCTGGGCGCAACGATCACCGCCACTTGGACCCCCACCGTGACTCCAACGCCGATTGTCCTGGGGTTCAATCCGGACCTCGACCAGGATGGTCAAATCGACCCGGATGACATCCTCTTACTGATTCGGGTCTGGCAAATTCGGGATTTCCTGGTTGTGACCCCCACGGCAACTCCGCCGTTTGTCGAGGCGCGAGGCTTTGTCACCTCCGCCTCGGACAGCCAGGTCCTCGCGGGCGCCTCGATCCTTGCCGGGACCGCGTCCGCGACCACCAACCTCAACGGCCTTTTTGAACTGGCCATGGTGCGGTCCGACTCCACGTTGCTCAGAGCGGGGAAGGAGGGCTTTCAGGTCCTGACAGTCCCCTTCGTGGTTCAGTTCCCGGTTGTCCTGTTTAACCTGTCGCTTTATCCCGTGGGTTTCCCCACACGGACAACCACGGCCACGCCCACCGGGACCCTGGCCGCAACCGCGACGCCGACCCCAAGCGGGGGAACGCTCACGCGGACCCCTACATCCACCCGAACGCTCACTCGCACCCCCTCGCCCTCCGCCACCCCCACCCGAACTCGAACCCGGACCGTGACCCGCACGCCGACTCCGGTTCAGCTCCTCGGAACCTGGAACGGTGATCTGAACGGCTCGCTCTTCAACGGCACCGACCTGGTCTGGACAGTCACCAGCGGGACCCAGGCCACCGCGCAGATCGGGAAGCCCAATCCCATCGCCGTCTTCTCCGGAACTTACACGATCTCGGGCGGCAGCTCGGTCAGTTACAACGGCGCGGATGGGGCCGGCGACCTGCACCTGCAGATGACCTGGGATGGAGCGGACGCGATGTTTAACGCCACCTTTTCGACCACCATCGAGGGCTTCGGCTCCGACAGTGGAACGGTCACCAACTTCACGCGATGAATCCCGACCTCAGCGAACTGCGGATTACAGGAGAGGCGCTTGAGCGGATGCTTGAGCACTTCCGCCGGGAGCTTCCTCGCGAGGGTTGTGGATTTCTCGCGGGCAGGGGGGGCCTCGCGCACCGCTTCTACCCGATTCACAACATCAATCCGGACCTACGCCGCTTTCTGATGGACCCGCTTCATGCCCACCGAACAGAGGTTTCCATCCTCCGGCGTGGGCAGAGGATCCTCGGCATCTGTCACTCGCACCCGGAGGGTGAATGCGTCCCCTCGCGCTGGGACATTTCCGGTTCGTTTTTTGACGCGGACCTGCGGCTGCCGATGTGGATCGAGGAGGTCCAAGTCATTGCCCTTATGGTCCCCACCGAAAACCCGGTGGTGCGTGGCTTCCGGATCGAGGCGGGGGGCAAGGTGACCGAGGTTCCGCTGCGAATCGAGGAGTCCGAACCATTGGCATCCGGAGCGGAAGTGGGGTAACCTTCGGGGAGTGGCTCCCACGGTCCGCACGGGACCGGTCACTCGGGAGCTGCAACGTTCCATTGGGGGGAATGGATCATGGCTTCCAGGCTACTCGCCGGGTGTCTCGCGCTGTTGTTGTTCCTCACCCTGATCGGTGGGGGCGTTCTGTATTTTCTTCAGTACCAGCAGAAGGTGGCGGTGGATCAGGCCCACACCCGCGCCCTCGAGCTCTACCACCAGACCAAGCGTCCCAAGAACACGGACATAGATCCCGCCAAGCGCGCCGAGGCGCTCGCGGTCTGGCGGAATGAGGTGATCCCCAAGGGGGGACGGAAGCCCTTTGTGGCCGAAGCGCTCTACCTGGTCGCCCAGAACATCGCCGAAACCGAACCCGACACCGCGCGCGATTATTACCAGCGGATTGTGAATGAATTCCCCGAGAGCGACCGTCACGGCGAGGCCACCGCCAAGCTCGCCGGGTTCCGATTGCGCACCAACCCTGAAGAGGCCAAGACTCTCTATTCCAAGGTGCTGGACGCCTCCGGGGACCAGAATCTCAAGGCCGAGGCGCTATGGGGCATGATCCGCGTGGAGGATAATCCCGAGGAAACCCCCTCCGCGGAGATCCGCGAGCGCTACCAGGAGATCATTGTCCAGTATCCGGATTCCGAGGCCGCCGGGAAGGCGCGCGAGCGCCTCAACGCCGTGCACCGTCAAATGATCTTCGAGGACCCGAACCCGAACGAGTTCAAGAAGGTTCACATCATCAGCAAAGGCGAAAACCTGCTCAAGATCGCCAACGCTTATGAAACCACGGTTTACATCATCGAGATGCTCAATGGCGTGTCCTCAACCAGTCTGCGCCAGAACCAGCAGATCCTGGTCCCCACCTGGGGCAAGGTCCTCGCGGTGGTGGACAAGTCGGACTATGAGCTGCGGGTCTATCGGGATTCGGATAAGCACTTCCTGATCCAGTATAAGGTGGGGATCGGCGAGAAGGAGTGGAAGACCAAGCGCGGCGAATACATCATCACCAACAAACAGAAGCATCCCCCCTGGCCTGATCCCAAGACCGGGAAGATGCTCAAGTACGAGGACCCGGAATACCCGCTTGGAGAGCGCTGGTTGGGACTCTCTCCGCCCAACAATCCGAACGCGCGCACCGGACTCGGCATCCACGGCACCAACCAGCCGGAGACCATCGGGACTTCCTCCAGCGCGGGCTGTGTCCGTCTCACCAACGAGGATGTCATCGAGGCCTTCGCGGTCCTGCGCGAGAAGTCGAGGGTGATTATCCAGGAATAGAGAGGATCCGGGCCGCCTCGAGGAGAGCCCTCTCCACCGAGGGCCATCTCTCCGTTTCGTCGGGCGCGAGGAATCGCGCCCGGGGACCCCAGGGGGCCCACATGCGAGGATCAGTCGGTCCGAAGATTGTCAGGGTGCGTAGCCCCATCAGCGCCGCCAAGTGCCCCGGGCCGCTGTCGTTCCCCACAAACAAATTCTCCGCTCGGAAGAGCCGCGCAAGGGCCAGAGGATCATCCGGCTGATCGACCGCGATGCCATGCGCGGCGATGGTTTCCACCCATCCCGCCTCCGCTTCCCCCACCAAGAACCTCACTTCCATCTGTTCCTGGCGGAGTGTCTCGCCGAGGGCCAAGAACCTCTCCAACGGCCAGCGCTTAAACTCCCCGCCGCCACCCGGATGCATCCAGATCCGATTCTCCACATCATCCCGCCGCCAATCTAAGAGGATCGCCAACGGGGCGCTCTTGGGGTGGGCGAGGGTGACCCCCAGTGACAAGGCCAGATGATCGGCGACGTGGATTCCCGAACCCGGATCGGGGGCAGGGGGATGGATACGAACCGCAAGCCTCTTCGGAAGCGAGTCTGGAAGACGGTCGAAGAAGGATTCGATGGCGCACCGCTCCGGGTCTTCGACCGAACCTTGCTCGGCAAGAACGCCCAGGACTCCCTCCGGCGAGCTCATCCACCTGTCCAACGACCATGTGCGCGAGACCAAGCCGGCCGCGCGCAACGGCTCCAGGCGTTCCGGATAGCCCACGAGGTGGATCGATCTCTCTCCGGCCTCGCGCAGCGCCGCGAGCGCGGGCGCAAGCAGAACGGTGTCGCCCAAACCGCCCGGGCGGATGATCAGGCGCGGCATCCCTCAAGTCCGCCTCACCGCGCCCGGTGATACCGGATCACCGCCGCCGAAGCGGGGCTATCCAGTCTCACCTCGAGTCCCTCCTCCACCAGGTTCTTGCCCGTCATTTCGGTCGCTTGGTCTGGGCCTTCAATTGAGGCCACGCGATACTTGGCGCCGACCTCAAGGTCATGCAATTTGAGACGGATCGCGCCTTCCCGGCACTCGGGTCGCCGAAACGCCTGCACAAGCCCCTCCTGCTTCTCCGGGTCATGGAACTGCCAGGCGATCCAGACATTCTTTTCCTGGCTGTATCCGGTGAGCGGATAATAGTCCTTGAGGTAAAGGGGAGTGATCTCGCGCCATTGAGCGAATAGATGACGGATCGCCTCATAGTCGAGGTCCTTTTCCCGCATGTCAAAACCGCAGGCGATGGCCGGGGCGGCATTGCTCCAGAAGGCATAAGGCTCGATCGGATGCAACCCAGTCCCGTAGTAAGGCGCGCCCGCATAGCACACAGTCCCGGTTCCGAAATAGGGAATCCAAAGCGGAATCCCATAGTTCATCCCCTGGGTTCCAATCGGCTCATAGGCATAGTCGCTCTTCCAGAGCGGCACCGCTCGACGCATGGTCTCCAGGTCGTTCCGCCTCCCACCCGAGGCGCAGGCGTCGATCAACATGCCGGGGTGACGGCGCAGGAGTTCATCCCAGTAGGCCAAGTAACCCATCACGTGTTTGATCTCGGTGATTCCCTGGCGGTCCTCCGGGTCGTTCTTCCGCCAGTGCTCCAGCGGATCCATGTTGAAATCCTGGCGATACAGGTCAATGCCTTGATCCACCAGGATCGTGTCCACGTGCCCGACCAGCCAGTTCCAAGCCTCGGGATTGCCGAGGTTGAGGAGGCCCCCTTCCTTGCCTCCCAGAATCCATTCGGGGTGGTTCTCGGCGAGCCATGTCCCCGGCGCGACGCGTTCCGGTTCAAACCAAACCAGAACCTTAAAGCCCTTGGAGTGAGCGTAGTCGCTGACCTCCCTCAGCCCCTTCGGAAACCGCTTGAGGTCCACCTCCCAGGTTCCGACCTGCGGCCAGCCCTTTTCCTGAATGTACCAGCCCGCGTCCATCCACCAGTAATCGAGGGGGAGGCGCTCCTCCAGGTAGCGGTCGATGAAGAATTTCTGCTTCTCGGTGTCGGCCTTGATCATCTCCTCGTAGGCGCGTGAGGAAGAGGCCAACATGAGGCTTGAGGGAAGCTTTCCGCCCGGTCTCGGCATCCCGTGCGCCATCATCCACCGACGCCACTGGTTCTGCGAGCGAAGCCAGTCGCCCTTCCAGAACTGAAGGACAATCAGCGGCGAACGGACTTCCTCGCCGGGGACCAGCTTGAAATGAGTGAGCTCCTGGCCCGCGGAAAGATGAAGCCCGTGCGGGCCCTCGCGGACCATGTCGGACGCCCATTGCCCCGGCCAGCCTACCGACACGATGAGCCCGCCGCCGTCCCATTCCAAGTTGAAGTACGACATGTCGGCGTTCGTGGGACGTCCCCCGGCGCCGGAGAGACGCTTCGAGGCCCCCGGCCCCAGCGCGGTCTCCTGCGGGGCGTAATCCGTGATCTTGGCCTGGGACCCAAGCGAGTGGTGAAGGAGGAAGTCGCTTGAACCCTCGGACTGGAGGTGGAGGTCAAGCGCCTCGATCTTTTCCAGGATGGGGGTCTCCGAGGCGCCTTGGTTCTTGAAATGCAGGGTCCATTCCACGGCGGGGAAATCGAGGTATTCGACGGCCTCGCAGCGCGCGAGAAGTCCTGTCTTCGGGTCGGTGAAAAGAAGGGTGTGGCGCTTTCGATTCGAGTCGATCTCCTTGGAGGTCTTCTCGAAACGCCAGCTCTTAACCTGCTCCGCGAAAGGGATTCCGTTGTAGATGAACGAGAAGGGGAGGGTTTCGGGTGACCCGGAGAGATGGGTCTCAATCCATCCCTTGGCGCGCGTCATCTCGGCCTCGGTCGGCGCTGTCACCGCAACGGACTGGGATGCAAACAAAATGAACCAGCTGATGCCCGCGAGGAGCCGCATGGGAGTTTCTCCTTTCCCCCGCGCGCCTCGGGTGTCGGCTTTAAAGCCTTATCTCAAGGCGCTGTTTTCGGCGGGAGGGCGGTAGTTTACCAGATTTGCGCTGAAACTCCCAAACTCGATGTCCACAAGAATCTTGACCGGGATGGATCGCCCATCGGCGGTCAGCCAAATCTTGTAAGCCCGCTTTCCGACCGGTTTGCCCTGCCATAGGAGTTGAGGCGAAACCTCCAGGGTGTCCATGGTTCCAAAAAGGGTCTCCAGGGCGGGTCCGCGCGAAACCTCCCCGATGGCGGTGTAGACATCCTTTCCGTCCGTCACCGGTAATTCGAAACATTCACCAATCCGGAGGTCGCGCTGGAGAAAACAGACCCCCGCGCTGACCGGATCGTAGGTTCCCTCCGGGACCGCGAGCTCCCCGCGCAAGCCCTTGCGGTTGTAACGACGGACCAGCCCCTCGTTGGGGCTGATCTCGAGCCAGCCATCCAGCTCCCAGCGTTTCTTCTTCTCCCATTCCTCGTAGAGCCAGGGCTTGCCGCTCGGGGAAAGGTACCCCAGGAACTTGTATTGAGCGCTGTACAGGTTCTCGATCGAACCGGTGGTCCGGGCATGCGCCTCGACTTGGTGGCACTCTTGGCCCCCGCGGGTTCGAGCGCCCAAATTGGAGACCGCGAGCTTCCCCACCAAGAGATCGATCCAGTACACATCAAAGGCCATCGCCTCGCCCGCGCGCGAGGGGGGCATCGCGCTGGGAGCGGGGCAGGACAAGAGGAGGGTGACCAGCGCAAGAGCGCCGGAGACGATACGAGTTCGGATGATGGGACACCTCCCAAACGACATGCCTGTGGGAATGCGACGTCGCCCCCACGGACTCCATTCAATCTCCTTTACCGATTCCTGGCAACCGCGCCCCCGTTACCCCACATCCGCCCGACCCGTTTGTATGAGTGACAGACGCAGTGCTCCCAGTTCAAATCCCAGAACTGGAGCCACACCAACCCTAAGTAAGCCTCCTCTTAGGACTCGCCGGTCATCCCACCCCCTTGACCGGCTTTTTTTTGTCCAGACATTCCCCAGATTCTACCCCAAAATGACACTTGACAGTCACAAGCGAACTGGTCTACAGTGATAGTAGTCGTGCTGCTGTCCCCATTCGTTCTGTAGGAGGTGCAAGTCTGTGGTCAACACTCCAAACAAAATCGCCCCTTTAAGCCGCCTCGAGGGCCTGATCATGGGGGTCCTGTGGGAGCGTGGCGATTCCACGGCGAAGGAGGTCCGGGAGTATCTCGAGGAAACCAAGCCGATGGCCCACACAACGGTTCTTACGATCCTTTCCCGCCTGCAGGAAAAGGGTTATATCAAACAGATCCCTTCCCTGGGGCGCTCGCTTCTGTTTCGCCCGATTGTTTCCAAGGAGAAGGTCGCGCGCACCAGCGTGCTTGAACTCCTGGCGCGGTTTTTTGGCGGCTCCCCCGAGAAATTGGTGGCCCATTTGGTGGAGGAGGCCGACATCACCACCAAGGAACTGGACACGATTCGGCGCAAGTTGGATGAAACAAAATAATCCGACCCGAGCGCGGAAGAGCGGGAAACCCGGCTCTTGGGGTTGCGCGAGGCCGGGCGGTCAAGGTCGGGAAACGGGGAAGGGGTGTCCCGGATCGAACGGGACGGAGCCGGAGGTGGATTGAAGTTTGACGAGGGCTTCGGATGCCAAGTGACTTCCTGTCCCACCTGCTCTCCAGCAATGTCCAGATCGAAGTGGGTCTGCGCGTGGTGGTCGCCGCGGTTGAACTCGCGTTTCTGGCCGCGGTGATCGGGGGAGTCGAGTTCCTGCTGCGGGGACGCATCCCCAGGCTGATCGCCTCCCTTTGGGCCCTCGTCTTGGTGAAATCCCTTTTCACCTTGGTGATCGGGTCCCCGCTGCTGCTCGCGCGGATTGAAATCACTCCGCCGCCGGTTCCCACGGAGCTCCCGCTGGCCGGGGACAGGGGGGAGTTTCGCAATGTCTCGGCCTCCAACGAGTTCATTTTGAGAAATTCGGAAGATTGGATCGTCACCGTTGAAGACCCCCTTTCCGAAGAGAAGCGCCATGCGCTATTCGTCTGGGTCTTCAGAGAGTCCGCGTTCCTCAAATGGGCCGCGCTGATTTGGGTGGCGGGGATCCTCTTGGGCGCGCTGCGGTGGACGCTCGCGGGGTATGCTCTCCGGTGCGTTATCGCGCGCGGGGCCGAGCCGGATGCGCGCCTGCTTGAGACCTATGAGGCCGAAGTGGCGCGACGGGGGATGGCCTTCGCTCCCAGGCTTTGCCTGAGCTCGGAGGTCGAATCCCCCGTTCTTTTCGGGGCGTTCAAGCCCACCATCCTCCTGCCGGTGTGGCTTTCGGAAGCCGACCGGCCGATGCTCCGCCATGTTTTCGCGCACGAGTTGATGCACCACTCCCACCGGGATGCCTTTGTGCTTGCGCTCGGACAGCTTGCCAAGCTGCTCCTGTTCTTCCATCCCGTGGCTCATTGGGTGTTTCAGCGCTGGCTGTTCAACGCGGAACTCGCCTGTGACCGCGCGCTGGTCCGATCCGAGAGCGAGGCTCGCCAATACGCGCGGGAACTGCTGGAGGTCATGGAGCGCATGCGCCACAGAAGAGGCGCGCTGAGCGGCCTCTACGCCACCCGCTTCCAACTCACCGCGCGCATGAACGCCCTCTTGAAGGATCCCCTGACCATCCGACCGATCCTTACGGGCTGGGAGTGGGCCGTGATTCTCTCCTTCGGCCTCGGTGTGCTTCTGTTCGGAATCCGAGTGGACATCAAGACCCTGGATTTTCTCGACTATGACACGCTCTTCTATGGCTCTTGGGAGATTCGCGGTCCCAAGGCCGCGCCGCTTCCCAAGCTTCCGAGCGATGATCTCACATCCTTCTCGAATTGAGCCCGCTCACAGCCCTGACTTCGCCCGCATCTCGGCGGTCACATCCTTGAGGATATCCTCCAAGCTCCGCTTCGGCTGGTAGCCGATCAGGCTCCTGGCGCGGGAGAGGTCGGGAATCCGGCGCAGCATGTCCTCGAATCCCTCTGAGTAGGCTTGGTCGTAGGGGATAAGGCGGATTGTGGAGGAGGAGCCGGTGAGCGCGATGACCCGCTCGGCCAGATCCCGGATGGAGACCTCCTCTTGAGATCCGACGTTGAACACCTTGCCGCGCGCGTCGGGGTGTTCGAGAAGCCCCACCAGCGCGGGGACCACATCGCTCACATGCGCGAAGCAACGTGTCTGGCCGCCATCCCCGAACACGGTGAGCGGCTCCCCGCGAAGCGCCTGCCTCACAAAGTTCGGGATCACCATGCCGTAACGCCCCGTCTGCCGCGGCCCGACCGTGTTGAACAATCGGACAATCACCGTGGGGAGGGCCTTCTCCTCATGGTATGCCAGGGCCAGAAACTCATCGATCGCCTTGGAGGCCGCATACCCCCAGCGCGACTTGCAGGTCGGCCCCATGATGCTGTCATCGCTTTCCTCAAAGGTCCCCTTGTTGCTCTTCCCGTACACCTCGGAGGTGGAGGTGATCAGCGCCGGACGCCGGTAGCGGCAGGCAAACTTGAGGACAATCTCGGTCCCGAAGATGTTGTTGATCAGGCATTCAGTGGGGCGCTCGATAACCAGGCGCACTCCCACGCTCGCCGCCAGATGGTAGACATGATCCGCCTCGCGGATGAGCGTTTCCACCAAGGCCTCGTTGCGGAGATCGTCGATGAAGCAGCGAAACCGGGGATTCCCCTCAAGGTGAGAAATGTTCCGGTAATCGCCGGTGGAAAGGTCATCCAGAATCGAAACCTCATCTCCCCGCGCGAGGAGAAAATCTGAAAGATGGGAGCCGATGAACCCGGCCCCGCCGGTGATAAAGATTTTGGACATGGTGACTCCCCGTGGATCGGTTTTCGCGGGCGTTCTCGCCGGCGGTTTCCTCAGGTTTCTTCCTCGGCCGGGCGAGGTTCCATCAAAATCGGTCGGTTTCGAACCAGCGCGGCCTCCAAGGCGCCAACCGCGACATACGCCACCAAAGCCGAGGCCAACGAAAAGAGGTACGGGTACTCGATCGGCTCAAGCAGCCGCGCGGAGGCGCCCTCGGAATCGGATCCCAGTGGAAACGGCGGAATCCCGTAGCAGCCGAGAACATAGACCGTGACCCCGACCAAGAGCGAGGAGTATGCCGCCAGCAGCCCGCCATAGCGCGTGAACAACCCGAAAACCACGACCACGAACACTCCCGTGCTGCCGAAAGCCGAGGCCTCCTCGACCAAATCCCTCACCCTCCCGCCGTGGAGCGCGAGCAAATAAGCGACGATCCCAAACGCAAACACGGAGATTCGTGAAACACGGAGCTTGATCCTCTCGTCCCGCGTCTTCAGGATCGGCAACAGGAGGTTATGGGAGAATAGCGATCCGGCGGCGAGCAGCGCGCTGTCCACCGTGGAGAGGATCGCGGAAACCAACGCCCCGGCGAACAGAACATAGAGAAACTTGTTCAGATGCGCCTGAGCCAGGGCCGGAAGGAAATGTTCCGGGTTTTCGAGGTTGGGCATCAGGCTGGGACCGAGAATCCCGAGCGTCACCGGGATCATCCCAACCGCGAGGTAAAGGCCCGCCGAGGAGAAGCACGCCGCGCGCGCCACGCCGGCGGACCGCGCCGCCAGCGCCCGCGCCACCAGTTCCTGCGAGAGGACCGACCCGATCAGAGGGATGCACCATGCCTCCATTTGGGCGAGCGGCGCCTCCTCTTCCGCGCCGAACGGCTTCAGCCGAACCGGGTCCACGGGAGGATAATCCCCGCCGCTATAGCCGTAGATCACGATTCCGAGCAGAAGCAGCAGCCCACCGATCAGGACCCCTCCCTGGAGAACATCCGTGATCGCGTCCGCCCGAAGCCCGCCCATGGTCGTGTACAGGATCACGGCGGCCGCGGACAGGAAGATGGCCACCGAGAGGCTGAGTTCCGAGGAGGCGGAGAGGACATGCCCAAAGGCGAGGATCTGCGCGCCCGCCCAGATGACCGAGGTCGGGACAAGCAGGATCACTCCCAGTCGCTCCACGCCGGTCGAAAAGCGCTCGCGGAACAGGTCGGCGAGGGTTGTGAACCCGCGCTTCCAAAGCGGGACCGCGAAGAACAGGCCCATCATCACCAGGCAAGTGGTGTAACCGAAGGGGTCCAGACGGGCCCCCACAAGACCTTGGGAGTACACTTCTCCCGAAGACCCCAGACAGGTTTCCGCCCCGAACCAAGTGGCGAAAAGGGTCATCGTGAGAACACCGGGCCCGAAACTCCTTCCCGCCAGGAGGTAGTCCGATTCGCTGTGGGTTCGCCGCGCCACGAACAGACCGATTGCGAGCTGCGCCAGGACATACAAAAGAATTCCCGCGAGAACCAGGTTCACTTCGGTCCGAATCTCCTTGTCGCGACTGAAAATACCAATTCTTGCCCCGGACTCAATCCCTCAGTGCGAGAGCCCTGCTGAGCCGGGCTTACAGGTCCAGGTTGTGGTGTTTCTTGAAGTGGCGAGCGATCTCGCGCGCCTCGCGTCGCGAGCGTTTCCATTCGGCGTAGAGGTTGTCATCCAAGAGCTTGGCCGTGGTGGAGAGGGTCATCTTCCCGGGGGTTTGTGAGGCCAGTCGAGCGTGAATGCGCTTCCCCACCAGTTTCCACCAGATTGCCAGCCCGATTGGCAGACGCGCCCCCTCCAGGTTTGCCCCGCGGAGCTTGGCCCCCGCGAGGCCGGCTCCCAGCAAATGCGCTTCTCCAAGGTCCGCTCCTTCCAAATGGGTTCCGGAAAGATTGGCCTTGTAGAGGTTGGCTCCCCGCAAATCCGCCCCCTCCAGATTGGCCTCGCGCAGGTCCTTCCATTCCAGCGCGGATTTGCCCAGATGCGCCCCTCGCATCATCAGTCCGCGCAACTGCACCCCTTCCAGGTTGCACCCCTCCAATGTGGCCCGGTCGAGCAGCGCCTTCTCCAGGTTGGCCCGGGTCAGATTGCCGCCCCGCAGGTTTGCCTGATGGAGGTTTGCCCCCTTGAGATCGGCCTCCGTGAGATCGGCCTTCTCAAGGTTCGCGGAGGCGAAGTTCACCCCGGCCAGGCGCGCCCCCCGCAGATTCGCGCCCGACAGGTTGCTCTCCTCGAAATCGGAGCCTTCAAGGTTGGCGCCGGATAGGTTCACCCCTGAGAGGTCGTTCGAACCGAGCTCCGTCATCCTCAGATCGATTCCCGCGAGGAGCGCTCGTTCCAGGGCCGCCGCGAGGCTCTTCGAATCGATCCGGGTGACCACTTCCCCGAAGAGGTCTCGAATCTCATGCAACTGGGTTTCTCCCGCCATTCAAAGCCACTCCACGAATTCAAGGATGTTACCATCCGGGTCGCTGAAGTAGAGCCACTTGACCTTCCCCGGGATTTCCAAGGGTCCCTTCAGAATCGGCACGCCCCGGTCGGCAAGCGCCTCGAGGATCTTCTCGATGTTCTCGGTGGCCAGGGCCACATGAGGAGTATAGGGTGGTTCGGGGATCCGCGCCTCAAGGGGAATCGGTGAGTTATCCTCGGAAAGCCTCTGAAGGAGTTCGAGGTTGCCTCCCTCCAGGCGTAGGAACGCGAAGGCCTCGTGGTGAACCGGGTCGAGCTCCCGGAACAGGAGCTCCAGACCGAGGGTCCGGGTGTAGAAATCGATGGCGGCGGACAGATCCGACACCTGCACGGCCACATGGTCGAGTTTCAAATTCATGATCGCAAAAACAAAAAGAGCGGAGGCTTGTTGTGCCCTCCGCTCTGCCGAGGATCTTGAGGAGGAGTGCGGTGCCCGGCTCGCTTGCTCAAGGCGGGTCGGGCCCCGCACTCTGAAACGGGTACTAGGGGAATTCTTGCTGATTTCTTATTGAGCAGCTTGGATGCCAACGCGGAAAAAAGTCGGGCCACCACCATTAACTCCTTTAACATGAGTTGGTTACTCGCCTTGGCCTGGATTCCCCGACGGAGCAGACCCAGGATCTTCCGGCTTTGGAGTGGTAGAAATACCCAGAACAGGACCGGGCTGCGGGATTGAGGTGTGGTTCTTTTGCCGCATGGAGCGAAGATGGACCTTCCAGAGCTCCACCCCAAGGTCTCCCACAAAGACCTCCACCCGGAAGGTCTGTCTGATTTGCTCCAAAGGCTCCCCTGCGTCTCCCACCAGGCTAGCCAAGGCGCGTGGCTCGACCCAGAGCGCCGGGTGGTCTGTTGCCAAACGCTCCAGGTTCGCTGTCCACCGGGTTGAGTCGGTCTCAAACGGATTCCGGGTGGGCTTCGGGAAGTCCAGCGAGGGTTGCAGGGCTTTCAGGTATTCGAGAATCGGATCCAGGCGAAACAGGATGATCGGTTGCCCCGGGCCGACACGTTCGAGCACCAGACGGGCGAGCGCGGCTTCGCTCTGGGCAAATCCCTGCCAGGCGCGAACGGATTCCAGCCCCGTGAAGTAGGAGTGATATGCCAGAACTCCAACCAGCAGAGTCGGAAGCAGGAGGCGTTCGGTCCGGCTGACAAACACGTTCCCTAGAACACTCAACCCCTCCAGGCCATAGAGCGCCAACCCCGGCAGCGCGAGAGAGGTCCAAACCGGATCGGCGATTCCGAACACAACGAGAGGAATCACCGGCCAGCTCAGTGTCATGGCCCATCTGGTCCCTCCGTGGGGCCGAGCGATCCTCTCGCCCAGGATCCCGACCAGGACGAGCACACAGGCAAACCGTCCCCAGCCGTGGGTGAAGGTCTCGAAGATTTGCGGAAGCTTGGAGGGGGCCAGAGTCTCCAAACGGAGGCCAAGGTCACGGGGGACTCCGGAATCTCCTCCGAACGCCCACGCTATCCCCGGAGCCGCGCCGAGGAGGAGTCCCGCCCAGAAGCCCGAATCCAGTCTCCGAGCCAAGTCCCGCGAAAAGGCCGCCCGCAGGGGGAGCGAGGCCACAAACAACCATGCCCACGGAGCTGCGAAAGCGGAAACTCCCAGGAGAAGCCCCCCTCCGGTGATCTCCGCCCCGCCGGTTTTGGACCACGGTCTTCCCAGCACTAGGGCAAATCCCCAAACCAAGGGTCCCAGCGCCAGACCCTGCGGGGCAAGCGCGATGCCGGCGTGACGCGGTGGGAGCAGGGAAAGGACAAGAAGCGCGGTCCAAAAACCCTTGGCCCACCCCAACCCTCGACCGATCCAAACCACCATGCCGACCAGCGCGGCGGTCACCGAGGTCCGCCGAAGGACCTGGAGAATGGCGTAAGGGCTTTCCGGAAACAGACGGGCCGCGATGGGGTCAAGAAACTCCGCAATCCAGGAGTCCCGGGGCGCGAGAACTTCTCCGCCGGCCGCGAGAGCGGCGCGCAACTGGTCATCCGCTCCATGTGGGAACGGGAGCCATTGGTCCGAGAGTAGGACCCATGCGAGCAGGGCGTATCCAAGAACGAGCCACGGACCGAGCCCCCAGTCCTTGACCATGGGGCGATTCGTTCCGGTGCGCTCTCGCTCCTCCAGGGACGATTGCATGGGTCTTCTCAGCGTGATTCCCGTCGGTGGAGATCAAGGATCTCCTCGGCGGACAGGGCGCGTGGGTAAACCCGAATGTCACGCATCTTTCCGTGGAAGAAGTCATGAGATCCCCTTCCGATGGAAAAGGGGGCGCTGTTGGCGAGGTCCACCCGTTCCGGCCGGGCGGCTTCCCGCTCGGAAGCCGGCTTCCCATTCACGAACAGGCGCGCCCGGTTCCCATCGCGGACCGCGACCACATGGCATGGGCCGGAACCGATATCGTAGTCATACCCGGCGCAGACCCCCGCGGACAGGGAATGAACATGGCCTGATGGTAGGACACCGCAGAACAGACTCCCGTCATAAACCGCCATCGACCAAGCGCGACGGTATTTCACATCCTGGGTCCAATCCAGCCGTCCGGTCGGAGTCCATTTCGTTCCGCCATCGAATCGGTAGACCTCCGCGAGCGGAAGACTGCCCGCATAGAGCTTGCCGTTGTAGACCGCCATGCCCATGGTCTCGAGCTCCTCCCCCAATCGTCCCGCGTGCCACCAGGTCCTCTCGCCTCCGTAACGGAAGACTCCCGCTTCCGGCCAGGTTCCCGCGAAGAGCTCGCCGCCGTACACGGCGAAGGAGTACACCTGATCCACTCCCGCCTGTCCCCCCGCGAAACTCCATTCCGACGGTTCCCGGAAGGTGTGGACCGCCCCTTGCTTGTTCCCCTCATTTCCGGCCAGAAAGAACTCCCCGTTGAAAACCCCCATCGACATCAAACGTCTCCCAGGGCTGCCCACAAGCGTCCAAGTTTTCTCACCATCGAATCGGTAAAGCCCCTGGTGGTAAATCGGGATGGCGTAAAGCCGGCCCGCGAAGGCGCCCATGCAATAGACCGTGTCGGCTTCCCCCAGGCCTCCGCAATCACTCCACTGCTTGCCGCCTTCATACCGGAACACATGGCCACCCGGCGTTTGGTTGGGGGAATCCGGAAGGGCCGAACCGCCCGCGCGGTATCTCCCGGTTCCGGCATGGAGGCGCCCCTGATAGACCGCCAGCGAAAGAACCGAATTGCTACCATCGGGGTTCCCGCAATCCTCCCAATCGCCCCCCCCGAGGAAGCGGTACACCTTGCCGCGCCCCTCGGGCCCCGGTTCATAGGTCCCGGCGAAGAGGCTCCCCTGGAAGACGGTCAAAGCGGCCACCCAGGCGGCGTTTCCAGGGCGACCCCGGTCGGTCCAGATCGGTTCGGAGCCCCAGTCGATTCCGAATAGGACATTTCCCCAATTGGACTGGGAGGAGGTGACCCCGGCGAAATTCTCGACGAGCAGGTTGAATCCGCGCCGAGCGGTCGGATCGAACCCCCCCAGGATGTCCCCGGGAACATCATCGCCCCGGTCGTCCAATTGAATCCAGGCCGAGAGGGTGAAGTCTTGCGTACCCATCGGGATCGAACCGGGGGCGACTTCCACAAAGGCTCGCCGTCCATCAAAGACCGCCCAGCCCTCCTCGAAGGCGACCCCTCGATTGGCCCCGTGACGCTGGTTTCCCGACACATCCAGGCAGTCCTGGTGGAGCGGCCAGTGGGCGATGGGGTCCGCGCCGGGGTCGGCGGCGAGCGCGAGGGCAAGCGAACACAGAAGGTGGGTCATCATGGTCCCGGCTCCTGATCTTGGTCTTGGAACAGAAACATAGCACAAGGAAGCGGCGGTCTGGGATAAGTCGCCCTTTGAGGCCACCGAGCCTGGCCATCCCATGCGTCGCGGGTTGGTTGCGTCGCGGGACGGATAAATGTCCCCACATCCCCGCACGCATCAGAAACTACCTGTCCATCTCCCCCATTTCTGCTATACTTCTCCTTGAACTCGCCGCCCCCGACACTTCTGATGCCCGGAGGCTGTCCGATGCCCAATCCCACGCGCTTCTTTCTGGTCGTCACCCTGCTTGCTGTTCCAGGTCCCCTCCCCGCTGGGATTCTCCGTGTCTCCCCCGATGGGAATGGAACAGATCCCGCCACGTGGGAGGGAGCTCACGCGACCATCACGGCGGCGATTGACTCCGCTCAAGCTGGTGACCAGATTTGGGTGCGACAGGGGCGGTACAATGAATCCCTGACACTGAAGTCAGGGATTGCCCTATACGGTGGATTCGAGGGAGATGAGTCTAATTCGGAGTTCGGGCAGAGGGACTGGGAAGCAAATGAGACCATCCTTGATGGAACTGGGCTTAGCAAGAGTCTCATATACGTAGCCAATCTTTCCTTCGCAACAGTCGATGGTGTGACAGCCACGAACGTGGACTTTTTTCACAACCATCCTACCCTCCCGAACCAGTTTGGTGGAGCATTCTCAATCAAGGAATCTAATAACATTCTAATTCGTAATTGCTACATTTCCAACAACCATGTAATATTCACGGATTCCGAGAGTGGCGGTGGGATTGCCTGTAGGAATTCCGATCTACAATTGTTTTCAACTGTTCTCACGGGAAATAGGGCCTATGGGAATGGCAGTGGATTGTTTCTCGATAGCTCATCTGCAGAAATAAGAAATTGTACATTTAACGCGAATTTAGAGAGTGTGGCAGGCTCCCTCTTTGTGAAAGGACGGTCTGGATCGATTACCGTCGATTCGTGCTGCTTCAACGCTAATCGGTCCTCCGATGGTCCGGGCATATCCATCGTGGCTGATCCTTTATCACCACTTATTGTTAATTGCACTAAATGTTGCTTTGTTAATAACCGCTCCCTGGCCACGGCCTTTGCGACTGGAGGTGCTGTTGCTATAACCAGCGGAAGGTTAGCACTGCAGAATTGTTTCTTTGTCGGGAATGGCTTTGAGGTTTTCCAAGCCGGATCCGGTGGCGCGGTGTACGTGAGCATTACCGACGACGTCCTGATTGAGGACTGCACCTTCACCGAGAACTTCGCCAATTTTGGTGGCGCGGTGTACTTCTATGGTTCCGAGGGGGTCATCCGGCGGTGTCTCTTTGAAGGAAACCACGCCAGGAAGGGTGGGGCTGGATATTTCGTTGCGGAAGGTATCGTGGAGGATTCCCTGTTCATGCGGAACATGTCTGATGTCGCCGGAGGCGCCGTTCAGCTTGACATCTTTGGCATCGGGTCCAGCTTTTCGATGGAACGCTGCCAGTTAATTGCGAACCACTCCAATGGAGATGGCGGTGCGTTTGAATGTGATATTCCTGGCGCGACAGTTTCAAATTGTTTGATTGCCTCCAACACGGCTGAGGGGTTTGGCGGAGGAATTCTGCAGGAAGATGGGGATGACACGCGCTTCGTCAACTGCACGATTGTGGATAATCACTGCGCTGAGGAGGGCGGAGGCGTCTATCGGATTGAGGATCAACCATTTGATTTTGGGATCGACTGGAGCAACTGCATCCTATTCGCCAATGGGCCGGAGCAGATCGCTGGGGTGGGTCCGGACAACCTCCGCCTCACCTACTCCCTCGTGCAAGGCGGGTGGGCGGGAAAGGGGAATATCGACGCCGACCCGTTGTTTCAGGATGCGGGCGGGGGAGACTATCGACTGCAACTCGCCTCCCCATGCATTGACACCGCGTCCGGGACCGGTCCCAGTGAGGACCTGCCGGGGAATCCACGCCCGGTGGACATCCCCGGCGTCGGGCATGATGGGGAGGGGACCTTTGACATGGGGGCCTATGAGTTTCAGATCGCGGAGATGCCCACACCCACCCCGACGCTCACCGAAACTCCGATCCCGGCACCCACCCTGCATCCGGGGACGGACATCAATCGGAGCGGGAAGGTGGACGTGGAGGATTTGCTGCTGCTGATTCGGGATTGGCGGAAAGTGAGCGGGCCGTAGCGAGAGGACCCTCACCCCGGCCCTCTTACGCGAGCGGGAGAGGGAGAAGTGTCCGAGCCGCGCGCGTGAGCAAGCGGGCGGGTCGTGACACGGAGTCGAGGCTTCAGCCTCACCGGTCGCGCCGCACACGGGGCTGAAGCCCCTACTCCGACAGGGACGACTTGCTCGCCCATGAGTTGCACTCCTGGGCGGGACCGCTCCCTCACGGTCGCGGCTCGGTTACCTTGCTCGCCCATGAGTTGCGCTCATGGGCGGGACCGCTCCCTCACGGTCGCGGCTCGGAGGCGCGCGCGGGAACGGGGATGTAGGACAAGCATCTTGCCTGTCAGTCCGTGTGGCCCAAGGTGTAGGCTGGGACTCACCCCAGCGCCCCGCGGGCCAAGGTGGGGGAACCCCCACCCGATATCCTCGGGCGTTGTTCCAAGTCGAGAGAAGTCCGGCTAGAATGGTTTCCTTCCGGGTGATGCGGGGCTGACTCGGAGAGACCCTTTTTCAGTATCTGAGGACCGATTTCATGGAGAACCAGACATTAGGTCTGAGCGGGCCGAATCCCGTCGCCGAGGAGCAGTTTCGCAAGGGATTTGAACTCGCCAAGCAGGGGGATGCGGATGGCGCCTGTCTGGCGATCGAGGCCGCCATCGCGATCTCCCCCGACGACAGCAGGTATCATGACCTTCTCGGGACCTTGTACGCCAAGCGCGGGGTTTACGAAATGGCGGTGGCGGAGTGGAAGCGGTCCATCGAATGCGACCCGGACCACGCGGAGGTTTTCAGGCGAATCGAGACCGCCGAGAAGATGCGCGCGCGGGCTCAGGTTGCGGGGAACCGCCTGAACTGGTTGGCCCTTTCCGTGCTCGCGGTCGCCGTGGTGGCGGGCGCCGCCGCGGCCACTTGGTTCCATCGTTCGGCGCGGAACGCGAAGGCCCAACTCGCGGATGCCCTCGAACAAGTCGCGAGCGCCCAGGAGGGGATGGTGGACATGGGAACGCACGAGGCGCTCCTTGCCGAAAAGGTCCAGGCGGCCTCCAAGGTGACCGAGCTTGCCGCGCGAGTGGGAGAGCTCACCAAGAAGGTCGAGGAATACCAGACAAGCAGCGTTCCCAAGTCGGAGCTGGATCGTGAAAAAGAGGTCCGCGCGAAGATTCAGAGCGAACTCGCGGCGGCGCGCAAGATTGTGGATGAAATGAAACCTCAGATCGAAGCGATTCGAAGCGCTTCGGGAGCCCAGTCGCTTGCGCTGCAAGTCCGGCAGAAGGAAGAGACAATCCAATCCTTGGACAAGCAGTACAAGTCTCTCTACGACCAACACAAGCAAACCGAGGCGGAGCATGCCAAGACTAAGGAGCAGCTCGCCTCCCTGCGGGCTCATGTCGCGGACTTGGAGGAGCAGTCGGCCAAGCTCCTATCAGCGACTGACAGCACAAAACTCCGGGCCGAAAACCGGCAGCTCAAGGATCAACTGGCACAGGGCGGGGGCGCGCCGCCGGGCGGAGCCGGCGACCGGGAGGTTTCGTTGCTGTTGAACCCGGTCCTGGAGGCGGTCCGTTACACCCTGGAGGGGCGCAAGGCGGAGGCGGCGGCGAAGCTGAAAAGTGTCCAGGCCAAGGTCCCGGAAGGGGTCCCGATCGTGGAGACCATCGCGGCGCTTTCTGCTCCGATCGGCCCGACTCCAACACCCGCCGCGGCCGCGGTTGAGAAGGCCGTCGAAAAGCCCACGGAGAAAGCCACTCCCAAGCCGACGAAAGTCCCCTCCAAGGAGCCCACCAAGGCGCGCGCAAAACCCGAGCCGGAGCCGACCAAGAAGGCCAAGCCCACGGCCAGTCCCACTCCGGGACGCGCAGTCGCCAGCGCCCGTCAGGTTCGCCGCTTGGATGAAAAGGAGCCGACCGGGCGTGAAGTGGAGAAATCGGACCCCAAGGCCGAGCTCTATGAGCGCAAGAAGCGCCTCCGCGACCAGGCGCTTGCCCTGTACAAGCAGCGCAAGTTCGGCGAGGCCGCGCGGGTCATCGACCAAGCCTACCGGATTGATCCGAAGGACCCTGGGGTCCTGCAGCTGCGGGATGCGATCCGCAATGCGGGCTCAAACTGAAGCGCATGGACTCCGCGGCCCTCTCCGAGTTTTTGGACCGAGTCCGGGAGGGAACCCTGACCAAGGAGGAGGCTCTCGCAAGGCTGTCAAACCTTCCCTTCGAGGATATCGGATATGCGCGGGTCGACCACCATCGCGTCCTCCGGAAGGGTTTTCCCGAGGTGATATTCGCGGCGGGTAAGACAGCCGAGCAGACCGCCACCATCTTCGAGCGTCTCGCGGGCCGGAGCGACCGGGTGCTGGCCACGCATGTCTCCGCGGAGACCGCCGAACGAACCCTCGCCGCTGTCGCCGAGGCGCAATACCACGCCACCGCCCGGTGCCTCGCGCTGGACCGCAAGCCGGATGAGCCGCGCACTGGGAATGTCCTTGTGATTTGCGCGGGAACCTCCGACCTGCCAGTGGCCGAGGAGGCGGCGATCACCGCTTATCTGATGGGGGCCCGGGTGAACCGGATCGTCGATGCCGGAGTGGCGGGGATTCACCGCCTGCTCGCCGAGGGGGAGATGCTGAAAGAGGCGCGGGTGGTGGTGGTCGTGGCGGGAATGGAGGGAGCGCTTCCGAGCGTGGTGGGAGGTCTGGTCGCCGCGCCGGTGATCGCGGTTCCCACCAGCGTGGGCTATGGCGCGAGTTTCGGGGGACTGGCGGCGCTGCTCGCGATGCTCAACAGCTGCGCATCGGGGGTTTCGGTGGTCAATATCGACAACGGATTCGGCGCGGGATATCAAGCGGCGCTGATCAACCGGCTGCCGGAGATTATGTCCGGCGCGGAGAAACGAGATGCCTAAGGAATACTCTCCGTTCAGCCCTGGAGTGCCGGTTCCGATTGAGTTCTTCATCGGAAGGACGGAGGAAATCAAGCACGTGATCGGAGCCGCGCGGAAATCCGTTTCACGCAGCTCCATCGAGCGCTGTTTTGTCACCGGCGATCGGGGGATCGGAAAGAGTTCCCTGTGTCGCTTCGCCCTTACTCTCGCGGAGCGGGACCTCAACCTCCTGGGTCTTCATGTCTTCCTCGGCGGGGTCCACACCCTTGAGGAGATGATCCGACGAATCCTCGAACGACTGATCCGGGAAAGCCGAGACCGCCCCTGGTTTGAGACCGTCCGGCGCATCTTCGGAGACCATGTGAAAGAGGTTGGTTTGTTCGGAATCACCCTGGAGCTTGACTCCTCCGATAAGTTTCTCGCGCGGGCCGTGAGCGATTTTGTCCCCACCCTCAAACATCTTCTTAAACAAATCCGGGGACAACGGGAGGGAATCATCCTGGTCCTGGATGATCTCAACGGCTTGGCGGGGACCGACCCATTCGCGAACTGGCTCAAGAGCATGGTGGACGAAATCGCCACCAGTCGCGACCCGATCCCGCTGACCCTTGTCTTGGTCGGCCTGGCCGAGAGACGCACGGAATTGATTCGTCGACAGCCTTCGTTGAACCGTGTCTTCGACCTGATTCTGATCGACAAGTTCTCAGCTCAAGAGGCCTCGGAGTTCTTCATTCAATTCTTCGCCGCGGTTGGCGTTCCAGTCGAGCGGGAAGCGCTCGCCCTCATGACCCGATATTCGGGTGGATATCCGGTGCTCATGCACGAGATCGGCGATTCCGTATTCCAGGTGGATGAGGACGATCATATCGATGAGAAAGACGCCTTCTCGGGGATTGTGCGCGCCGCTGAAGTCGTTGGCGCCAAGTACATCGAGCCGGGGATCACGAGCGCGGTGCGGAGCGAAAAATACAAATCGATTTTGAAGAAGATCGCTCGGACACCCTTCGGTCACCGGTTTCTCAGAAAGGAAGTGGTTTCAGGCCTCACGGAGGACGAGGCCAGGGTCTTCGACAACTTTTTGCGCCGGATGGAACGGCTCGGAGTTGTAGGCAAGGATCTCGAACGTGGGCCGGGGATCTACATTTTCACGCGCGAAATCTACTACCTCTTTTTCTGGTTGCAGGCCCTCAGGGAGCTTCGGATCGAATCGAAAAGCGCCTGAGGAATCCCTGGCGCTTTCCGAACGCTCTTACCCGATCGAGTCTCACTGCTCTCGCGGCCAAGTTCCGTCAGTTCCTCGATGTCAAACTCCGCCAGGAGTCCGAAACAAAACAGCGCGGGTTGTTCGCTGTAATCGATCTCCTTTTCGATCAGCTCCTTGAGGCTCGCGAGGCCCTCCCGCGCCTCGACCTCCGCGATCCATCCCGGCTCAAGCGCCTTGGCGCACAGGGCCGCCACCTGAGTGGTGGGGCCATTCGCCATGATTCGAACCCTGTGGTCCGAAAACTCCCGTCGCGCCCAAGCCGCCGCCGCAAGGACTTGCCCGGTCTGAATTCCAAGGGGGCGTTCCCCCGCGCAAGCGACCATCTGAGCGTACTGCCACACGGCGGTCTTGCCTGGGAGACACTCCCCCATGAACAGCGGATCGAGCGCCACCACTCGCTCTCCCGCGTCGACAAGCGATCCCGCGAGGTCCGCGAGGGTGGCCTTCCCCTTGTCCGCGAGGAGCAGGGTGGTCCCCTTCGGGGTCCCCTTGGAGAGCGCCGCGACGGGAAGGGTCCACTCGCCGCCGACTCGGAGTTGAAAACTCCTTGCCTCAAGCCCCCCGATCCGCTCCTCTTTCAGTAGGGCCCCCTTCGCCTCGCCTCTCTCGAGCAGGATCGCCTTCTCAAGCCGTTTCCTTCCGCGCGCGCGCCAGCGGTCGAGACTTCCGGCGGTGGGGGGCCGATTGGCGGGAAGGTCGGCCATCAATCCCTTGGCCAGGCTCGTGAAATTGTGATTGGACTCGGTAACTCCCATATAAAGGGTCTCGGGCGCGAGGATCTCCCCCGGGGCGTGACTCTCCTCAAGTGGGAGAGGTCGGTCCGGGACAAAGTGCTTGTTCAGGAAGGCGTACAGGGCGCGTCGATTGTCCAGGTCGTAGTTGTGCGTCCCGGGGTCGGCGTTGGCGTGGAACTCGAACGAGTCTCGCTTCCCATACAGGTCGAAAAACGGGATCAGCGGATCATAAACCGAGGGCTTGGCGCGCTCGGTCTGGAAGCAGCACTCATCCTTGTCATTGTAAAGCAGCAGGGTCGGGCGCGGCGCAAGGAGCCCGGTGAGGTGGGTGTAATCCGCCACGGTCATCAAATTGACCGGGTTCTGCTCCAGATCGCCGATGTCCCCCTGGTTGTCCAGACGGCGCGCGAGTCCGATGTAACCCGCGTTCGGCGCGGAAAGGGTGATCCGGGTGTCCAGCGAGCTCAAGGTGATGGTCTGCCAGCCGCCCCCCGAGAGGCCGGTCATGGCCACCCGTTCGGGGTCCGCGTGGGGGTGGTCGAGCAGCGCATCAAGGCCCCCACGCATGGCGAGGTAGAACACCGAAAGTCCCGCTCGCCCACAGAGGTCCAGATAGGCCAGGCGATTGTGCCCATACCCCTTGCCCTGGAGCTCCCCAAAGGAAAGCCATTCGGGGTGGAGGGAAACAATGCCGCCCCTGGCCAGGTGAATCATCCGGATCTGTTCGTAATCGATGGCCTTGCCGACAGGCCCCACATGGCCGTTGACATTGAGGACTACCGGAACTTTCCCCTCGAGCCTGTCCGGCTCGTACGCCACGGCGGGAATCCAGAGTCCCGGAAGCGCCTCGTAGCGGAGTTTGCGGATCCGGTATCCTCGACCCGATTCGATCACCGCCCCCCATTCCGCGCGCGCCTTCCAGCCCCTCCACTCCGCCGGACAATTCCGGAAGACCACCTCCGAAAGGACCCGCTCGCGGATTCCGGCGGCCTCGCGGTCCCAAGCCTTCGCGGTCTTGGGGAGTTCAAGCGGGGGGATCCGCTCGGCGATAAAGCGATTCAGCTCGTTGAGAGTGGTCTCCGGCTCGAGCATTGGGGCGTTCAGGCTGGAAACCAACGGGGAATTCGCCGAGGTTGAATTCAGGTAACAGAGAGCTAGAAGAGCCAGGAGTCCGCGCATGGAAAAGCCTCCACCGGAAAGCAGTGGAGGCTTAGGCTAGCGGATCACTCGGAGGTTGCGAAGAGACCTTTAGCGGCCAAAGCGGTAAGGGAAATTGATTCGGGTCACCAGCTCGGTGTCGCCCTCCTCGAAGCCTCCCGCCACGGTGTGTTGAAGCCCAACCATCATCTGAGGGCAGCCGAAGACTCCACCCCAGTAGCCCATGTTGAACGACAGTCCGGTGGTCAGTTTGACCACCTCCTCGGCGTGGTCCGGTCCCTCGCTGCCGAAATCATAGAGCTGGTCGCGCCACACCCCGCCGAAATGGAACCACAGGTGACCGGGGTCCGGCGCTCCCATGAGCTGCTCGATGTTGGTCTCGATCACCGCCCCGATGTAAGGGACATCATCCTGGGAACCGACTCCCACCCGGTCGAAAACATCCGCGTCGCCATGGGGAAACAGGCGCCCGGCATAGAGGATCCCGGCGAACCCCCTCGGGAAATGCTTCTCCAGCTGCAGGCGGATATCCGAATCGACCCCATTTGTGGCGACATCATCATCAATCGGCCAGCCGAGGCTTCCTTGGAATGAAAGCGATGGGATGTAAGCGGTTTCCGGGATGATTCCGATTCGCAGCCCGGTCACCAGTTTGCCGAGGGCGACATCCTCGTCGAGCTCATCCACGAAAGTGAAACCCGCCGCGGTGTTGGGGCGCCCCCACGAGGAGATGTCCCCCGACAGGATGTATGCCGGCAGCTGAGCGTAAAGCTCGACCGGGAGACGAAGCCCGCCGATTTCGTTCAGGATCCCGACGCGGTAACCCAAGTTTGCATAGACCGAGTGCTCCGTGTCCTCATCGAGGTAGATCAGGGTTCCCGCCTTGCTCCCATCCGTCCCGAAGGTTCCCAGGGAGAAATCGTAATCGAACTCTCCCGCCCGAAGGAAATCATTCGGGTACAGGAACGTGGGGTTCATGTGGAACGCATCCGCGATGTTCGAGGGGGTGAACACCGGGTCGGTGAGCAGGGCGCGGGTGTGGATCGGCTGCGGCACCGAATACCAGTCTCCGTTTCCGGCCCGGGCCCCTCCCATGCACAGAACCATCCCCGCAAGGAGTGTCCCGGCGCGAAGCAAGCGCCTGATTCCCAAGTTCCTCATCTTACAGCTCCCTTCCACGAGCGGAGATCCACCCAGCCTTTCCCGAATCTTAGCGAAAACGACCGATAAAGACAGCCTGATTCCCCAGCTCCCTCTCGATGCGCAGCAGCTGGTTGTATTTGCAGACCCGATCGGTCCGCGAAAGAGAGCCGGTTTTGATCTGCCCCGCGCCGGTGGCCACCGCGATGTCGGCGATGGTGCTGTCCTCGGTCTCTCCGCTGCGGTGGGAAATCACCGCGGTATAGCCGGCGCGGTGCGCCATCTCCACGGCCGCGAAGGTCTCGGTGAGGGTCCCGATCTGGTTGACCTTGACCAGAATCGAGTTCCCAATCCCTTCCTGGATGCCCCGCGAGAGGCGCTCCACATTGGTCACGAAGAGGTCATCGCCCACAAGCTGCGCCTTGCCACCGAGCGTCTTGGTCAATTCCTTCCACCCCGTCCAGTCGTTCTCATCGAGGCCATCCTCGATGGAAAGAATCGGGTAGGAGGAGATCAGTTTCTCATACCACGCGACCATGTCCTTGGAGCTCTTGTCCCCCTTTTCGGCGGCCAACTTGTAGGTCTTCTTGGTCTTGTCATAGAGCTCCGAGGAGGCGACATCCAGGGCGAAAGCCACATCCTTGCCGACCTTGTATCCCGCCTTCTTGATCGCCTCGCTGATCAGCTCGAGCGCCTCTTCGTTCGATTTGACATCCGGGGCGAACCCACCCTCGTCGCCGACCGAGGTGGAGCGCCCCTTGGCCTTAAGCACCGCCTTGAGGTTATGAAAGACCTCCGCCCCGATTCGAAGGGCCTCGGAGAACATCTTCGCGCCCACCGGCATGATCATGAACTCCTGGATGTCGGCGTTGTTGTCGGCGTGCGCGCCACCGTTGAGAATGTTCATCATCGGCACGGGCAGTCTCCGCGCCATCGGGCCGCCGAGATACTTGTAGAGTGGAATCTCCAGGTCGTCCGCCGCCGCGCGCGCCACCGCCATCGAGACTCCAAGGATGGCGTTGGCTCCAAGTTTCGCCTTGGTCGGGGTTCCATCCAGCGCGATCATGGTGTTGTCCACCAGCGCCTGATCCGTGGCGGGGATGCCGGCGACCGCCTTGGCGATGGGTCCGTTTACATTGCCGACAGCCTTCTTGACCCCTTTCCCCAGGTAACGTTTGGGGTCTTTGTCGCGGAGTTCCAGAGCTTCGTGCTCGCCCGTGGAGGCTCCCGAGGGGACAGCCGCGCGACCCATCGCCCCGGAGTGGAGTTTCACGGTTACTTCGATGGTGGGATTCCCGCGCGAGTCCAGGATTTCAAGCGCCTCAACCGTCTCTATGGCACGCCAATGCGACATGATGACTTCCTTTCTATTTCTTCCGAAATGGGGAGAATTCCTGTGTTTTTGAAGGGAAGTAAGCTAAGGTTTTGGCCCCGCGATGTCAATTCGGGCCAAAGGCGCCAAGGCCCTGACAGGACTCGCGGGCCAGGCGGATGATGACAATGGTGACCCCACCGGGAATTGAACCCGGGCTTCAGCCTTGAGAGGGCCGTGTCCTAACCGCTAGACGATGGGGCCACTGGGAATAACGAAGACAGCCCAAAGGCTATCAGCGGCGGGCCGAGTGTCAAGGGTGGGGGGCGCTCCGCGCGTGTTCGTTTGGTCTTCCCGCGCCTGGCGTGATACAATCAGGTTACGCGCGCCCCGGCCGTCTGTGATCGCCCCGGGCCCTCGCAGGCGGGGGAGTTCACCCACTGACAGGTCACAGGCGGTCGGGGTTTTGAAGCAACTCCTTGATGGTCATCATGAACTTGGCCGCGAGCACCCCATCCACCATCCGATGATCGGAGGAGAGGGTCAGCTTCATCCGTGTTCCGATCTCGATCCGATCCTCCACAACCACCGGAATCTTCTTGATCGAGCCCACCGCGAGGATCGCGCTCTGCGGCGGGTTGATGATCGCGGTGAAGGAATCGACATCAAACATTCCGAGATTGGAGACGGTGATCCCGCCGCCCTGGAGCTCGGCCAGCTGCAACTTACCCGAGCGCGCCTTCTCGGCGAGTTCAACCGACTCGGCGGAGACCTGCTCAAGCGTCTTGCCATCGACCTCTCGGAGAACCGGCACGGTCAGCCCGTCATCCAGCGCCACGGCCATCCCGACATTGCACTTGTCGAGAATCTCGACCTCATCCCCCTTGAAGTAGGCGTTCACATGGGGGTGCTCTCGCAGCGCCATTCCAACCGCCTTGAGGATGTAGTCGTTGAAGCTCAGCTTGGTTCCCTCGCCCTTCTTCTTCTCGCGATGCGCGGCGATGGGGGCCATGTCGATCTCGCCGGTCAGATAGAAATGCGGGGACTCCTGCATGCTGCTGGTGAGCCGTTTGGCGATCACCTTGCGCATTCCGGGAACAGGGTAGGTTCCCGGCTCCTTGGGGATGGTTTTCGCCGGGGGGCGACGGGGACGTTCGGGTTGGGGAGTGGATTCGGTCATGGTGTGGGGTCCTCTACGTCATGAAATAAGAGGGGCGATGGTAACGAGAAAACCGCCGTGGTTGAAGGAGGATGACCGAATTCACTTGAACTCAATGAGCGGGTCAAGGACTTGAGGGCGATCCGCTAAGGCGCCCTATTTCTAGTGGCGTCGGTCGGAGAGACAGCCCCCCGACCGACGCCAATTCCCATCAGCGGGACTTACTTCGGGAACTTGATTCCGCAACCGAAGGCCTGAACCTCGCGGTCATCGGCGGGTATTTCTTTCCCGGCCAGGTGGTTCTCTATGGCCGAGGCGAGCAGCTTCTTGTCGATGTGCTGCGGGTCCTGGCTATCATCCAGGGGACCGTGATAGACCACCTTGCCATCCTTGCCGATCAGATAAAACTCGGGGGTCGCGGAAGCGCCGATTTTCTTGGCGGCATCCGAACCCTTATCGATTCCGACCGCGAACTTGAGGCCCTTTTCCTTGGCGTGGGTGGTCTGCTGGTCGCCGTTTTCGTTTGCGTTGGCGTTGAGCGCGATGAAGGGAACCTTGCCCTTGTGCTGCTCCGCCAGCTCGTTGATCCGCTCCTCATAGGCCAGCGCCACCGGGCAGGTGTAAGAGGTGAAGAACACGACCACGCCTTGGACCTCCTTCTTGGCGAGGGTGTCCTTGAGGTTCACCTTCGCTCCCGAGAGCAAGTCCACGGTGTCGACCGCCGGGAACTCCTGGCCCACCACATGGGTCATCTTGGCCGCCTGGGCGCTCACCGCCACGGCCAGCACCAACACCGCCGCTAGTTTCTTCATGTTGTTTCTCCTTGGGGATGGTTGTTTCAATTGGGCCGGACAAATGTCCGGAAGCACTCTTGTTAAACGGACATCCCATACCCCTGTAACGACGCTCAGGAGGCGCCCCCAGACAGCTCCCTCGATCGCTCGCGGGCGGCCAAGACTCCGGCAATGAGGGCAGCCTCCAGCCCGGCCTTCTCCATCGCTTCGAGACCAGCCAGCGTGGTCCCTCCCGGCGAACAGACCTTCCGGCAAAGCGCTTCCGCCGTCTCGGGGGAAGCGGCCAGCATTTCCGCCGCGCCGAGGAGGGTCTGGCGCACAAGCAAATCCGCTTGCTCTGCGGACAGTCCGGCCTCGACCCCGGCCCGAATCAGAATGTCCGCGATCCGAAACACATACCCCGGCCCGCTTCCACTGACCGCGGTGACCGCATCGAGGAGTTTCTCCGGCAGGCGCACGGTCGCCCCCACCGTGCCGAGAAGCGCCTCCGCCTCGACCAGAGCCTCGGTGGGAGTTCCTTCGCTTTCCGCGATGCCGGAGACCCCTTTTCCCAGGGTCGCCGGAAGATTGGGCATGGCTCGGACCACCCGGGTGTGTCCGCCAAGCCCTTCTCGCAAGACCGCGGTTCGGACACCCGCCAGGATCGAGATGACCGTTTGCCCCTCCCGGACCGCAGAGCGCAGTTCCGGGGCCACCGCCGGGAGGGTCTGCGGCTTGATCGCCAGCACGAGGCACTTGGCGCCGTGGGCCACCTCGACATTGGATTCCGTGACCGCGATACCGTACTCCGAGGCAAGCAAGGTCCTCCGCTCCGGCGCGACATCGCCGGCGATAATCTCGCCAGGCGTGCAGACCTGTTTGGCCAGCAGCCCCTTGATCAGCGCCGCCGCCATGTTCCCCGCACCGATGAAGCCGTATGCGCGCATGGTCAGAACCCCAGCTCCCGAGCCACCAGATCCCGGTTCGCCTGAACCCACTCGTACAGACGAGCGATGCCATCCCGGGGAGTGATTGTCGGCCGCCAATCGAGCGCCTCCTCCGCGCGGCGGATGTCCGAGATGTACACCGGCTGGTCCCCAGGTCGCCATTCGGCGTGCGTGACCGGGATCTCGCGCCCCAGAAGCTCCTCCAGCATCGGTCCGAATTCGGTCCAGATCGCCATCGCGTAACCCGGCCCGCCGCCGACATTGAAGATTCGGCCCGCAACTTGGTCGCTCCGCTCCAACGCCGCTTTGTAAGCCCCAACAAGGTCCTCCACGTAAAGGACATCCCGGACTTGCTTGCCATCCCCATAGATGGTGATCGGCCTTCCGAAGGCGGCGGCGATCACAAACCACGCCACCCAGCCCTGATCCTCCACCCCGAACTGTCGGGTTCCGTAGATGCAGGATTGACGCAGCACGACGGTTGGGATGCCGTAAATCCGAGCATAGTCGCGCACATACTGGTCCGCCGCCCCCTTGGAGCAGCCATAGGGGGAATGGAAATCGAGGGGGTGATTGGCCGGTATCCCACCCGGGAGATCACGGTAACGGTATCGGGTTTCGCCCTCGACCACCGCCACATCCTCCATCCCCCCATAGACCTTGTTCGTGGAGGCGTATAGGAGTGTCGGCGGTCTTGTCTGGGATCTCGCCACTTCCAGAACATTGAAAGTCCCCAAGGCGTTGATCTCAAAATCCTCGCGGGGGTGGGAGACCGAGGTGGTCACCGCCACCTGCGCGGCCAGGTGCAGAATCGCCTCAAACGGCCCACGCTTGGCCACGCAATCCCGCAAATCCCCGAAACGGCGAACATCCCCCTCAAAAAGGGTGACCGAGAAATTCCCGGCTAGCCAATCCGCGTTGGCGCGGCTGCCGCGCCGGGAGAGGTTGTCGAACGCGGTGACCTCATGCCCAGCCTGGGCAAAAGTGGAACAGGCGTGACAGCCGATAAACCCGGCCCCGCCAGTCACCAAAATCTTCATGATGGATCCTCCGGAAGAGGCTGGCATGGTGGCGAATCGGCCCGGAACTGTAAATCCCGTCGGGGCTTGAAGGGGCAAATGGGGTGTACAATGATGGGCAAGAAGCCGCTATACTTGGATTTGAAAACCGTCCACTATACCCCCTGCCCGCCTCCGCGGGGACCATTATTTGGAGAAGGATCGACATGTCACATCCATTATTTCCTAAAAGAAGCAAGAAGCGCGGTTTCACCCTCATCGAGCTGCTGATTGTCATCGCCATCGTCCTCATCTTGATCGCCATCGCCCTGCCGAACTTCCTCGAAGCCCAAGCGAGGTCCCGAGTTACGAAATCCCAGGCTGAGATGCGGACTCTGGCGACCGCCATTGAGGGGCTCCGCTCGGAGCGCGGGGTCTTGCTGATCGATTTCTGGGATGACCACACCACACAGGCAAACATCCGCATCAACACCAAGTTCAACAAGATCGGGCACTGGTTCCCCCCCTGCTCCATCGTGCATCCGGATCAGCGTTCCATGGCCTGCGTGTTGTATCCCCTGACCTCGCCGGTCAAGTACATCACCGAGGTTCCGCGTGACCCCTTCGCGCCGGAGCCGGGACAGTTCCGTAGCGGGAACACCGGCCACGACGAACATGTGAACTTGCCCGGAAACCAAACCTATCTCTACGCCGATCGGGATTCCGGGATTAACAGGGGGGATGGCGATTGGAACCAGACAACGTTCCCTCCGGTGCCGATTCCCGGCCAACTCCGCCCCTTGAAGATGGACGAGTTCACGCTCAGTGGGTTTGGCCCGGCGGTGGAAAAGAACCTGGATGGCAATTCGGTCCGTCTGCCCTATGTCTATTCCCCGACCAACGGATCCAAGAGCATCGGGATGATCTACTACCGTTCGACCACCGGGTTTGGGAGCCCGAACAGCTGACGTACCGCAAAGAAGCAGGGGCGGAGTCACTCCGCCCCTACTTTGTCTCCTCGCCCGCCTCTTCAAGGGTGTGCTTCGCCTCGGAGAAGGAGCTGAAGGACAAGCCCTCGATCGACATCGCCACAAAGCCGATCAGAATCACGGGCACAATCTGGAAGAAATGCGCGAGATAAGCGACCGCTGTGGCGATGGGGATCGCGACTCCGTAGCAAATCGAAAGCGACATTTGAAATCCCAGGTGGAAGGGCCCCACATAGCCGGGAGCCTGCGGGAGTGAAACCGCGATGGCCACCAGGAAAACCACCATCCCCGCTTGCGCCCAAGAGAGCTCCACGCCGAACACGCTCCCCAGAATCTGAACGTTCAGGATCACCATCCACCACACCATCACGGTCCAAAAACCGGCGAGGACAAAATCCTTGGGGCTCCGGAACACCGCGATTCCGCCATGCAGATGATCCACCATGCGGTCGGTGAAATGGGACCAGCGGCTCCCCAGCGGACGGCTGAACACGCGCAGGAAGGCCTTCAGCTGTTCAGGGACCACGCACACGAGAACAATCCCCACCAGCGCCACGGCGAGCAGCGCCACCGAGGACTGCCGCGCCACCTCGACCAAGCCATCAAAGGTGTATTGCGTTCCGAACATATCCACCGGCCGGGCGCGGGATTCCGGGGCAATGGTGGAACCCGCGAACCATAGCGAAAGAACCAGAAGCAAGAGCATCGCCAGCATGTCGAAGATACGGTCCGCGCCATGAAAGGCCATCGAGGTCGCCAGCGGGATCGAGTACATCCGGTAAGGAAGGTAGACGCGAATGGCCTCACCGGCGCGCAGTGGGAGGATCGAGTTTCCCAGGAACATGATTGAGGTGATCGTGCAACTGCGCAGGAGACTCACCTGAGGGTAGGCCGCGACAATTCGATGAAACCGAAAGCCGCGGAACACAATGTTCATCATCATGACTAGACCTGAAAGGAGAAACCAGGGCCAGGCATGGGCCTGTCCGCGAATGGTTCCGACCACCTCCCCGAAATCCACTCCTCGGAAGGTGAACACCAAGCAACCAACGCTGATGGAGATCAGAAGGCAGACTACAATCAGTCGTTTCATGAGGGATGTGAGCCGAGAGTACCGTTGAGCAAGGGATGTTGCAACCGGGATGTCTCTCCCCCACCATCCTCGCGCAGCCATGACTGAAAACGCTGGGATCGAGAGGGAGTTGGTGGCCTCCATCCGGAGCAAGCTCCTGGCTTGGTTCGGCGGGGCGCGACGGGACCTTCCCTGGCGCGGGACTCATGACCCATATGCGATCCTGGTGTCGGAGCTCATGCTTCAGCAGACCCAGGTTCAGACAGTCATCCCCTTTTACGAGCGCTTCCTCTCCCGATTTCCCACACTGGCGAGCCTCGCCGAGGCGAGCGAGGAGGAGGTCCTTCGGCATTGGTCCGGGTTGGGATACTACCGTCGGGCGCGCCACCTCCACCATCTCGCGCGCGAGGTCCAGGGTTCCCATGGCGGCCGGATTCCGCGTGACAAACAAGCGGTCCTGGCCCTTCCGGGCATCGGTCCCTACACGGCGGGCGCGATCCTCAGCATCGCCCACGGTTTGCCCGAACCGCTTGTGGATGGGAATGTGGAGCGCGTGCTCGCGCGAGTCTTCCGGATCGACTCAGACCTCGCCATGGTCAAGGGAAGGAGACTCATTTGGGATCTGGCCAAGGAATTGGTGCCGGAAGACCAGCCCGGCGAGTTCAATCAGGCCCTCATGGAACTCGGTGCGACCCTGTGTCTCCCGAAGTCCCCCAAGTGCTCGGTCTGCCCTCTGGCCGGGTCCTGCGAGGCCTTCCGCGCGGGAGTGGCGGAAGAATTGCCCGTGAAAACCAGGAGCAAGCGCACGGAGCGGGTTGAGGAAGCGGTCCTTCTGGGAATTCACCAGGGACGCTGGCTGCTGGTGGACCGGAATCAGGAGAGGCTTTATTCCGGGATGTGGCAGTTCCCCTGGGTTTGGAGATCCCCGGCGGAAAGCTCCCTCAGGGAGACCCTCGCCCGCCTGGCGAATGCTTTCTCCTTCAAGGTGGATCGTGCCGAATCTTTCCACACCCTCAAGCACGCGGTCACTTTCCGCTCGATCCGGACCACGTTCTTTCGTGTGAAGCTCTCGAAGCCGAGCTGTCGCCCGGTTTCAAAGGGGCTGGAATGGCGGTTGCGTTGGCGGACAGCTGACGAGCTCCACCAGGAGGCTTTGCCCGGATATCAACGACGGGTTCTCCCGATCCTCGATAATCTGTCGGCGTAGAGCATTCTTCACTCGAATGGAGCGTGTACCACCCAGCTGCCACAGGTGACGGAAATCTGCCCTGGCGCGCGCTACCCCTTTGCGCGCACGCTATCTCGAATCTCCAGTAGCTCTTTCATCACCGCGTAGAGGTTTCCGGTCCAGGTCTTGGTCCCGAAGGCGTCATGCAAGTCTCGGTAGAGACTGTAAACCCGATTGTACACGGCTTGATTGGTGGGATTGGGTTTGAAAACAATCTCCTTGAGTCCGGTCATGGCGCGCTGCGCCTCGGCAAGGGTGACATGCCCCCCCTTGGCCTTGCCCGCCACGACCGCTCCGCAGATTGCCGCTCCCAGCGCGCAAGTCTGACCCGAGCGGGAGATGCGGAAGGGTAGCCCGGTGATATCCGCGTAGATGTGCATCACGAGCGGATTTTTCTCCGCGATCCCGCCCGCGTTGATGATCTCGCTGGGGCGGATCCCATATTCGGCGAAGCGCTCCAGGATTGCCCGCGCTCCAAAGGCGGTGGATTCGATCAGCGCGCGGTAGATCTCATGCGGCTTGGTGTGCAGGGTTTGACCGATCAGGAGGCCGGTGAGACGCGGATCGACCAGCACACAGCGATTTCCGTTGTTCCAGTCCAGGGCCAGCAGTCCGGTCTGTCCGGGAGCGAGCTCCCCCGCGAGGATGGTCAGTTCGGTGTGACTCCCTTTTTCGGGACCTCCCGGCTCGATCTCGTTCACCCACCAGTTGAAGATGTCGCCGGCGGCGGACTGCCCGGCCTCCAAGCCATAGCAATCCGGCAGAATGGATCCTTTGACAATTCCGCACAGACCGGGGATGTCCGGGAGTTCCCGATCCATTGGGGCCACCGCCATGTCGCAACTGGAGGTCCCGAGGATCTTGACCATGGCTCCCGCCGAAATCCCGGAGCCGATGGCCCCCATGTGCGCATCCAGCGCGCCCACCGCGACTGGGATTCCCGAAGGCAGACCGAGCTTTTCGGCCCACTCTTGGGTGAGGTTCCCGGCGGCTTTGTCGACAGTTTCGGCGGAATCAAACAAACGTTCGCGGAGCGCGCCGAGCTTGGGATCGAGGCTTGCGAGAAACTCCCGCGAGGGGAGACCGCCCCAGTCGGCGCTGTACATCGCCTTGTGTCCCGCCGCGCACACATTGCGCTTCATCCGCGCGGGGGCTTGGTTTCCGGTGAGGAACGCCGGGATCCAATCGGAGATCTCGGCCCAGCCGTGCGCAGCCTCGAAGACCTCCGGGGCGCTCTTGAGGCATCGCCAGATCTTCGAGAAGAACCACTCGGAGGAATACACCCCGCCGCACTTGGCGATGTACTGGGGGTGGGTTTCCGACGCTTGCTTGGTGATTGCGGCGGCCTCGGCGAAGCTGGTGTGGTCCTTCCACAGCCAAGCCATCGCCGCGAGGTTCTTGGCGAATCGTTCCTGGTAGGCGAGCGGAGCGCCATGCTCATCCAGCGGGAGTGGGGTTGAGCCGGTGGCATCCACGCCGATTCCAATCACCCGGTCGGGAGAAAAGTCGCTGGTTTCCGAGGCGGCCTCGAGCGCCCCGCGAACCGCCTCGATGGCCCCGGTTTCGTAATCCCGAGGGTCTTGCCGCGCGAGGTTGGGGTCATCCGGATCGAGGAGAATCCCCGCCTCCCCATGGCTGTATTCGGCCACGGCGGTTCCAATTTCCTCCCCATCGGCGGTTCGCGCGATCAGGCAGCGCACTGAATTGGTGCCGAAATCAAGACCCATCGAATATGTGTCGGACATGGGGGCAGCTCCCGGAGTAGGATCAGAGTTCTTTCAAAGATACTCCACGAGTAAAGGGATTGGAGGGGGGACGGCGCGGTAGGGTCCTTTCAGCGCGTGAAGGTCCTTTCTCCCTCCCACTCGATCAGATAGAGTTGACACCCATGATTCAGACGGCCCCGATAGACCTTTTCGCGGTCGCAAGCGCCGCCGAGCGCGTGGTCTCCCTCGTCGCCGGGAAGGCTACCGCGCTGGATCGCGCCTGGGACCCTTCCAAGGGCGCCCCGGTGTTCACCGTGGAAGGGCGATACACCGCGCGCGGCTGGACCGAATGGACCCAGGGTTTCCAGTTCGGAATTCCGCTGCTGGTCTTTGACGCCACCGCGGAGGAGGAGTTCCTCGAACTGGGGCGAAGACGAACCCTTGCGCACATGCCCGCGCACCTCACCCATGTCGGGGTTCACGATCACGGATTCAACAATGTCTCGACCTATGGCGCGCTGCTGCGCCTCTTGAAGGAAGGCAAGATCGAAGACAACCCGTGGGAACAGCAAACCTATGAGACCGCGCTCAAGTGCTCGGCGGCGGTCCAGGCCATGCGCTGGAGCAAGACCGCTTATGGCAAGGGTTTTGTCTACTCCTTCAACGGTCCGCACTCCCTGTTCTGCGACACCCTGCGCTCGATGCGCTCCCTGGCCCTGGGACATGCCCTGGGGCACACCCTGTGCGCCGAGCATGATGAACGGATCTCCCTGCTCGACCGCTTGATGCAGCATGTCTGGACCACCGCCAAGTTCAGCGTGTACTACGGCAAGGGGCGGGATGCATACGACCGTCCCGGACGAGTGGCGCATGAATCGATCTTCAATCCGAGCGATGGACTCTACCGTTGTCCCTCCTCGCAGCAGGGCTATTCCCCCTTCTCCACCTGGAGCCGTGGGCATGCCTGGATCCTGTGCGGGGCTGCGGAGCTCCTGGAGTGGGTGGACAGTCGCGCCGAATCCGAGTTCGCCGAGCTCGGAGGGGTTGAGGAGACGCGCGAGGTTCTGCGGCGGATGGCGGAGGTGACCGCCGACTTTTATTTGGAGGGGCTGACCGCCTCGGATGGGATTCCTTACTGGGATGATGGCGCGCCGGGGCTGGCGCGGATCCCGGATTGGCGCGACCGCCCGGCGGACCCCTACAATGACCATGAGCCGACGGATTCCAGCGCGGCGGCGATCTCGGCCCAGGGTCTGCTGCGTCTCGGCCTGCATCTCAAGAACGGTCGTTACCGGGACGCTGGCCTCGCGGTGGCGAGTGTCCTCTTCGCGGAACCGTACCTTTCGACCGATCCTTCCCACCAGGGATTACTCCTCCATTCGGTGTATCATCGCCCGAACGGTTGGGATCACGTTCCGAGTGGGCGCAAGGTTCCTTGCGGCGAGTCTTCCATGTGGGGCGACTACCATCTACTGGAGCTGGCGGTGATGGTCCTGCGCCTTGCCCGACGTGAGAGACCATACCGGTTCTTTGGTTGAGCACGGCGCCCAAACGGAGGCGCAACTGTTTTCTGGCGCGAGAATCCTTCTCGCGCCGGGGGCCTGTCGAAGAATTCATTCCTCTTATCGGGGGAGCCATGAAACAGAATCCCTCAACTCCCCAAATGTCGGGAAAACCATCCCGGTGCTTCAGCTGGGTTTGCTGGCTCTTCTTCGGAGTTCTCATCGCCATCGGAATCATCCTCTTGCTTGTTCCGCTTATTGCCGGAAATTTTCTTCTCAAGTCCTTTACTGAACTCGAACGGATACGAGACACCGCGACGGAATCGGACATTCGTTCATTGTTTCCGTCCAAACAGTTTTTGTGGAACGAGTTCGCAAGGTCCGATGGGGGCAAGATCATCATCATCTTTGGTTCGCGTCGGGGGAGACAAATTGAAATCCTCAAGTTGAAGGCCGAACGGCAGGTCTTCAGCTCCTGCCGTACCGTTCCATACACCTATGCTGCGCTTGTTGTGTCGATCGATCCCCAAGGAAGGTTGGATGGCTATAGCTGGGATGGCGAGGGTCCTTCTTACGGGACTTGTCCCAATGATCGAGGGATCCCATGACGAACTAGGAAGACGAAGAAGGATCGGGATCCAGTGACGCTCCGTTCTGCTAAAGTCACCCCACTATGAGATCCGACAAAACCCACTCCTTCCCATGCCTCCTGGCTCTCCTTCTGGTTCTCACTACTGAGGCGATCCCCTCCCACGCAGCCGCGGTCGAAAAGACCTTCCGCGAGCTCCTCTGGGTCTGGGGGAATCCTGAGATGACCACTGAAGGAACCCACGACCCCGCCAGTTTCGCCCAGGCCGGTCCCGCCGAACGCGCGCGATTGCTCGGAGTCCCCAATGTGGTGATGGCGGGCAACGGTCTCCCCTTGGACAGCAAGGCCGCGAACGCACTCATGCAGGGGGTCAAGGGCCACAATCGCGTGCTCTGGGAAATCATGCCGGATGCCGAACAAGGCGAGCAGGCGTTCACTTACACCCAGCGGATGCAGGTTCTTGCCGGGATTCTCCCCGAATATCCCAGCATCGAAGGTCTGCTCCTCGATGACATGAGCTCGGTGGCCGTGGATCGGGGCTTCAAACCGGAGCACATCCGCGCCCTTCGCGCGCAGCTTCCTCCGCGCCCGGATCCGCTTGAGGTTTGGGGCGTGGTCTATACCATGAACCTGGCCCGCCCGGGGATCGAAGACTATATCCGCGAGCTGGATGGCCTCCAGCTCTGGGTCTGGCACGCCAAGGACATCCCCGCGCTCGAGCAGCGAGTGGCCGAGTGCGAGGACCGCTTCCCCGATAAACCCATTGTGCTCGGAATCTATCTCTACGATTTTGGAGAGGGCCGCCGGATGCCGCTCGACCTGCTCCGAAAGCAGTGTGAGATCGCGCTGGAGCTGGCTCGGGCCGGACGCATCCAAGGGGTGGTCTTCCTCACCATCGAGAATGATCCCGAGACAGTGAAATGGACCTCGACCTGGATCAAGCAGGTCGGTGGCACGCCCATCGCGGCAACCGTCGAGAATGTGCGCCGGGAAGACTTCCTTTCGATTGGCAAGGGCGACGGTTGGGCCTTCTCCGGGGACCCATGGACAGTGGACCCGGAAGGGGTCATTCGGCCCCCCGACAAACCCAACCTGCACAGCAGGGCATTTCTCACCGCCAAGATCTACGAACAGGTCCTCGCGGAGTTTGAGTTCAACGGGAGCTACCGGGAGACCGGCACCGGCAGCGCGGGCTTGATCCTCGGCGCGACCGACCCGCATCACTTTCACTATGTCTACTTCCCGTGGGGCGGGCAGCAACTCCGCGCCAAGCATTTCTGGGCGGCCATCGCCGACGTTAAGGGAGATGGCTACATCAGCAACCTCAAGATGGCCTGGATCCCGGGCGTGCCGAGCGAGACCGAGCGGTGGTATCGAGTGCGGGTGGTGGCCGAAGGATCGCGCATCGAGGTCGAAGTGGATGGGCGCAAGGCGCTTTCGCTGAGCGATGTCCCCCTCCGAGAGGGCGCGGTCGGGCTGGCGGGGTATGGCTGGTATGCCTTTCGGGATGTTCGCCTCAATGGGAGCGCAACCCCCCTAAGCGATTGGAACGGCGATGCGGATCTTCCGGTTCATTCGTTCACGGTCGGCCTGGGGAGCAAAATCATGCCCAGCGGCTGTGTGGCCCCGAATGGGGATGTGCTCCTTGCGGCGGGTTCGCAGTTGGTCCGCTCCAAGGATCACGGTCGAACCTGGAGTCAACCCGAATCCCTGCCGGAAAAGCTGGGGGAGGTCGGGGACTATGGCAGCAGTCTGTTCAAGACCCGCTCCGGCAAGCTGCTGGTGATGGTCTTTCGGCGACAAGACCAGGTGAACAGCGCCACCCCTGAGATCGCCATTTCCGAATCCTTGGACAGCGGCCTCACCTGGTCGGACCCGGTTCCCTCCAAGGTGGCAAACGGATGGCCGAAAATGCCGCCGATCCTCTACCCCTATGGGCCGCCGGTCGAAACCGAGGAAGGGACCCTCCTGCGCTTCCTTCTCGGCGGGGTGAAGGAGGAGGGCGCGACCTTCACCGATGTGCGCACCTGGAGCGCCACTCACGCCAAGGCTTTCGCGGTTCGGAGCGCCGATGGCGGCGCGAGCTGGTCCGCGCCGATTGAGCTCGACCAACCCTCCTGGGTGGACCAGCCGAGGGGCAAGATTCCCGGATCGCTCGATTTCACCGAGCCGACCGGAGTGGCGCTTGGAAACACGGTCACGGTCCTCATCCGCCCGGTGTACAGCCCCACCATGTGGCAGTGCTGGTCCGCCGACAGCGGGGCCTCTTGGGATGCGGCCAGTCGCGCCACCTTCCCGGGATACGCGCAGTCGGCGGTGCGGACCCACAGCGGAGTGATCCTATGCGCCCACCGCTATCCGCATTATTCGGTCAATCTGAGCCGGGATGGCGGCCTCAATTGGGACGAAGGGACAGTCATTGATTACCCGGTGTGGGCGATGGGGTGCTTGGTCGAGGTCGAGCCGGATGTTGTCCTGTGCGCTTACATGAACGCCCGTCAGGACCTACCGCTCCTGGCGCAGCGCATTCGGGTGACGGGGGAAGGGTTGAGAGTGGAAGATTGAGTGTGAGTGTCGGACCATCCGGGCTTAAAGCGGTCCTATTCGCCATCAGCCGCGTGTTCTTGATTGAGATTCGCGGCCAAGTGACCACAGAGGTTTCTGATCAGTCGTACGCGACGCTCTCTGGAGATTGCACCGATTGCGCCCATGATCCGCCTCCGAGGCAGGACGGCCAGGAATCCGAGGCGGACAATTGACTCGGCCCGCAGGCCTGATTCGGCGAAGTCAGGATCATCAGGGGAAATGACTTCATCGAATCCAGGCACGGCTTGATGTGTTTGGGTGCTCACGCCCGCAACGAGAAAGTCTCCGAAAGGAGGAAGCTCTCGGAGGAGGAGGGCTGGCCGCCTCTTCAAGACATTGCCCGCCTGAGGTAGAAGGGTCAGGATGATGTCGCCTTCCTTCATTCGACGAAGCCCGGATTGATTTCCTTGATAAGGGAGGAAGGGTATTCGGGTTCGGTGTCGGAGTACGCCATACGTAAGGAATCGGCGGAAAACCCAAACCAATCCTCTCTGTCTTCATCTTCACCCGAAGGGTCCGCCACGGCGATGAGCACGACATGCCCCTCATGTCCGACGAGAGGCTCGACGAGCTCCAGATGAGTGGGATCGACCACTTTTGCCTGAATCAACACCATTGTCGTCCTTCCTCCCTCCGATCCACCCCCAGGTTAGTGCAGCGACTGCTTGCCTTCAAGGCTCGGGTGAAAACAAGGATTCCTTGCCATCGCGAACCGCATCTGAACCGACCATCCACGATAGCGCCACCTTATCCTTCTCCGCCTTGACACCTTGAACGCCAGCTCGCAAGGTATCTCCAGCCGGACCGGCACACCCCTGGCCGAAAGGAGATCAGCCTCATGCGCGGCGCTTTACATGCCCTTCTCTTCATCCTTCTAGCCCTCATCACAGGACCCGCGCCCCTCGCCGCCGAGGAGGAGATTTTTTACGCCTTGTGCCCCAAATCTCTGAACAACCCCTTCTGGGATGAGGTCAAGATCGGCATGGATCGAGCCGCCAAGGAGCTCGGGGTCAAGGCCGAGTTTGTCGGCCCCATCGAGGCCGATGCCGCGCAGCAGGTTCAGAGGATCGAGGCGCTGCTTGAGCGCAAGGTGGATGGCATCGGGATCTCCCCGAATGTCCCGGATAGCGTCATCCCGGTCATCGCCAAGGCGCGCGCCAAGGGGATCCCGGTCATCTGCTTTGATGCCGACTCGCCCAACTCCGAGCGCCTCTGCTATGTCGGAACCTTCAACGAGCAAGCGGGCTATGAGGCCGGCATGCTTCTGAGGAAATACCTGCCGGAGGGCGGCAAGGTGCTCGCGATCAGCGGGGGGCCGGCTGCGTTGAATCTTCAGCAGAGGGTGGAGGGTTTCAAGCGCGCCCTTAAAGGCTCCAACATCGATCTCGCGCCGATCCTCTACTGCAACGACGACATGAACCGCGCGACCCAACAGATTGAAGGGTTTGTGGCCGCCAATCCCGATCTCAAGGGCTTTTTCGGAGTTGGACTCTGGAGCGCCATCCCCATGGCGCACATTCGCCGCGACAAGAACCTGGATATCATCGTGATCGGTTTCGACACCCTCGAGGTGGAATTGCAGCTCATCAAGGATGGACTCATGGAGGGGGTGGTCGGGCAGAAGGCCATCGACATCGGGTATCAATCGATCATGACCCTCGACAAGCTCCGCAAGGCGGGGGACAAGATGGAGGAGATCGCGGACGATGTGGATACCGGCTCCGACACGGTCACCCGCGAGAATGTGGAGGAGTTCGCCAAGTCGAAGGGTTTCGAGTTGAAGTAAGACGGGGGACCCGGCGAACGCGATGGGGAAAGAGAGCTCCGCTCAACCGGGTCCCGGCTTGGTCCCTCGAATTCTTTCCATCAAGGAGGTGGGAATCCTCCTCATCCTCGCCGTCATTTTCACCGCGATCTCGCTGTACACCCCCTCGTTCGCCTCACGCTCCAACCTTTCTTCAATCATCCAAGCCATCTCCCCGATCGCCCTGATGGCGATCGGACAAACCTTCGTGATCCTCACCGCCGGGATCGACCTTTCGGTCGGCTCGGTGTGCGCGCTCTCCGCTTACATGATGTCGCTGGTCCTGATTTCCGAGGATGGCTATCCGCTCTGGGTGGGGCTTGCGGTTGCCCTGGGAACGGGCGGTTTCTGCGGTCTCCTTTCGGGTCTGATCATCACCAAGCTGCGGGTCACCCCCTTTATTGTCACCCTGGGGATGCTGTCGGCCTGTAGTGGTCTCACTCTCGGCCTCTCCGGAGGGAAGCAGATTTCGCTGGGCAAGTTCGGCAGGGCGGTCGAGGAAAGCGCCTCGATCCTCTCTCCCACTGGGGAAGTGGCCGGTCAGCCCGCAGTGGAGCGAAGGTACTATGGGGAAAGCGCGAGCGTGGACGCGATCCAACCCACGCGCGATGGGGGCGCTTGGCTGGGCGCCGCCTCTCCGGGGAGTGTGACCCTTCTCGGCGCGAACTGGGAACCGCGCTGCTCGGTTAACCTTAACCTTGAGGAGGTAAGCGCTCTGGCTCCGATTGAGGACGCGGCGGTCCTGGCGGCGGGCTCCCCCGGCGGCAAGGTCTACCGGATTGAGGTGGGAGGGGCCTCCACGCTCTTCTGTGACACCGGAGCGGGAGCGGTTGAAGCCATCACCCAGGACAACAAGGGGAGCTTCCGGGTCGGCACGCGGGAGCCGGCCGCGGTGCTTCAGGTTTCGCGCGAGGGCGAGGTCCTTTCGAGGATTCCCTTGGGGGAATCCAAGGCGGTCACCTCCCTGGCCCTCGACCGATCCGGGAAACTCTTCATCGCCACCGAGGGGCCCGGATCCATCCTCGGAATGAATCCGGGGGCATCCCCGGAGGTGGTCTATAGCGCCACCGCCACGGTGGTGGAACAGCTCAAGATCGACTCGGAGAATCGACTCTGGTTTGTGGAGGGGGAAGAGAAGCCCAACCGATTGATGGTCCTCGATCAAGGCAAGGCCGATTTGGCCTGGATCAGCCCCAAACCACCCATCCGGACCTTCCTCGCATATGCCGATCAGGTGGCCCTGGTTTCAACCGGCAATGTGGGGGCGCTGTACCTCCTCCGTCCCGGATTTGAACCTTCGATGATCCACCCCATGACCACCTTTAAGGCGCGGACTCTGGTGGATGCGGGGCCAAGCGCCCCGATCTTTGTTGGGAATTCCGGGCCGGGGGGGCTTGCCACCCTGGAGACCACCGCCACGCTCACGCGCTATCCGGTCGCGGAGGCGTTCAATGAGATTCATCGCCTGGCGCCCCTCACCATGGCCGTGCTCATCTGTGTTGCCTGGCTCTTTCTCCGCTTCACGACTTGGGGGACCTATCTCTATGCCATCGGCGGGAACGAGCAGGCGGCGCGCCTTTCCGGCATTCGGGTGGACCGGATGAAGGTGTTTGTTTACACCGTGACCGGAGTCCTCTGCGGTCTGGCGAGCGTGTTCCTGACCTCCAAGCTCCACACCCTCGATCCAAACTTGGCGAAGGGGTATGAGCTTAAGGTCATCGCCGCGGTGGTGATTGGGGGAACCAGCCTGATGGGAGGGCAGGGGTCGGTGTGGGGGACCCTGATCGGAGCGACCCTCTTGTATGTGCTCAATTACTCCCTGGTTCACCTGGGGATGGAGGACATCTGGTCGGATCTGTTCATCGGCATTGTCATCATCCTCGCGGCGATCATCGACAGCCTGCGCTCCCGGTTTGGGGAGTGGATCGGCTTTTCACGTCGCCAAGCCCCGTAGGACAGGCATCCTGCCTGTCCCCGGGCAAGCTCCCGCCCCCACCGAAAAGCTGTGGCTTGGCTCCACTTCGTGGGGTATAGTAGCCCATTCCAGTTCCATGACCGGTTTCAGGACCGAAGCAGGAAGGAGAGCCACATGACCGAAGTCACTCGACGCGATTTCATGAAGAAGGGCGCAACCCTCACCGCCGGCGCGGCGCTGGGGCTTGGCGCTCTCAAACGATCCACCGCCGCTTGGGCGGGAGCTAATGACAGAGTCCGGATGGCGGTGATCGGCATTCGGGGACGGGGGTCCGGGCACCTCTCCGGTTTCGCCGGGCTGGATGGGGTCGAGGTGGCCACCATGTGCGATGTGGACACTCGACTGTTCGCGGGCCTGGCCAAGAGCATCTTCAGCGACAAGGGCCGGAAGGTCCCCAAAACCGAGCACGACATGCGCCGTGTTTTTGAGGACAAGGACATCGATGCCGTGTCCGTCGCCACTCCCAACCACTGGCATTCGCTCGCGGGAATCTGGGCCTGCCAGGCCGGCAAGCATGTGTATGTCGAGAAACCCTGCTCGCACAATGTCTGGGAGGGCCGTCAGCTCGTCGAGGCCGCGCGCAAGCACAACCGGATTGTCCAGCATGGAACCCAAAGCCGGACCGCCCCCGCGATCCGCGAAGGGATGCAGAAAATCCGGGAGGGGCTGATCGGCGAGGTCTACATGGCCAAGGGCATGTGCTACAAGTGGCGCGACACCATCGGGAAGAAGCCGGATGCCCCGGTTCCGGAGGGCGTGCACTACGACATCTGGCTCGGACCCGCGCCGGAGCGCCCCTTCAGCGAGAACCGATTCCACTACAACTGGCACTGGCATTGGGATTACGGCAACGGCGACATGGGCAATCAGGGTGTCCATCAGATGGACTTGGCGCGCTGGGGACTCGGAGTGGGGCTTCCCGCGAAGGTCTCCTCGATGGGCGCGCACTTCATGTTTGATGACGATCAGGAGACCCCCAACACCCTGATCTCCACCTTCTTCTACCCCGAGGATGGACCGAAGGGAAAGATGCTGGTCTTTGAGACCCGTCACTGGATGACCAACCACGAGACCCGCCTCAACGAGAGCGAGCTCAACGACTGCGGAAACCTCTTCCTCGGCTCCGAGGGCTACATGGTGATGGATGGCGGGGGCTACAAGACCTTCCTCGGGAAGAACCGGGAGCCGGGTCCCTCCGGGGATGAGCCGGGCGACCACTTCGCCAACTTCATCGCCGCGCTCCGCTCCGGCAAGCGCCAGGACCTCAACGCCGAGGTCGAGGAGGGCCACCTGTCCTCCGCGCTCTGCCACCTCGGCAACATCTCGTACCGGCTTGGAAGGTCGCTGGAGTTTGATCCCAAGACCGAGCGGTTCATCGGGGATGCCGAGGCGGATGCGATGCTCAGCCGCAATTACAGAGCCCCGTTCGTGGTGCCGTCGGTTGTGTGAGAACCTCGGGCATGGGGTGGGGGCGACCCCACCCTATGCCCGCAATTCCCGAATGCTCTTCGCCAGGTAATCCAAGGCTTCCGGGGTCTGGCGAGGATTGATCGGGAGCGTGACCAGCCTCTCGGCGAGTCTCTCCGCCACCGGGAACATCCCCTCCTTAAAGCCGCGCTTGCGAAAAGCCGTTGTCAGATGGATCGGGCTGTAGTGGGTCCCGAGCTTGATCCCCTTCTCATGCAGCATGGCGTAAACAAAGTCCACCTTGCTCATCCCGAAGCGCTCTGGGTCAACCCGGATGGGATAGAGGTGGAAGACATGCTTGCACCTCGGATCGAGCCTGGGCGTGGCGATTCCCGGAACATCCGCAAGCGCCTGGGTGAGGAATGCCGCGTGGTCGATCCGTTTCCGGTTGAGCGCGTCGAGCTTGCGGAGCTGGATGCGCCCGACCGCCGCTTGGATGTCGGTCATCCGGAAGTTGTATCCGCAGTCATCAAAGTCCTGCCGCCAGAAGCGCTTGCCCATCGGGAAACGGGTCTCATCCAGGCTGCAATACTTGGTGCTCTTGCCGTAGACACGGGTGCAATGCGAACGGTAGAGAGCGATTCGCTCGAACAGGGAGTCGTCATCGGTGACAATCATCCCCCCTTCTCCGAGCGTGGACATGTTCTTCTGCTCGTGGAAACTGAAGCAGCCGGTGGCGCCGAAGCTTCCGGCCTTCCTCCCCTGGAACTCCCCCCCGACCGTGTGGCAGGCATCCTCCACGATGGCGAAGCCGTGGTTCCGAGTCAGATCGCCAAGGGCCTCCATGTCGCAACATTGGCCGTACAGATGAACCGGCAGGACCGCCTTGGTGTTGGGGGTGAGCTTGGCTTTGAGGAGTTTCGGGTCGAGGTTGTAGGTCTCGGGATCGACATCCACGAAATCGACCTCCAATCCCAGGGTCACCGCGGCGGCGGCGGTGGCGATCCAGGTGATTGGGGTGGTGAGGACACGGTCCCCCGGTTTGAGATCGAGCGCCACCAGGGAAAGGAACAGCGCCGCGGTGCCGTTGCTCACCGCCCGCGCGTGACGCGCCCCAGTGTATTCCGCGAATTCCCGCTCGAATTCGATGCACTCGTTTCCGCTGGTCGGCGCCCCCTTGCGGAGGACTTCAAGGATGGCGGCCTCCTCCTCGGCTCCATACTCGCTCCCAAACTTGATCTCAAGGTCGTGCAGGATTCTGGGACTGCTCATGGTGTTTCCTTTCCAGAGGGATCGAGGACCCTATCCAAGGCCTCGTCGAGATTTCTCATGGGTGTCTTGAGGAGCGAGCGCGCCAGCGAATTGTCCAGGGAGGCGTCACGGGGCCGCCTTGCGCGGCCGGGGATATCGGCGCTGCTCTTGGGGACCACATAGCTCTCGGGGTGTCCGAGCCGCGCGGCGATCCGTCGCCCCAGGTCGCAACGAGACAGGGCCTCGCTCCCGGCGAGATGAACGATCCCGGTCCACTCCGAGGCGGCCAGCTCCAAGAGGGCGCGCGCGAGGGTCCGCACATCCACCGGGGTCCGGATCTCATCGGGAGGCGCGCCCACCGGCTTTCCCGCTTCCCACTCGCGCATCCATTTGGCGAGAAACGAATTGCCGCCCCCAAGCGCGGGGAGACCGAGGACCAGGGACAACCGCGCGATCGCCCAGTTTCCCGGAAGCGACTGAATCAATCGTTCGGCCTTGACCTTGGTCTCGGCGTAGACATTGACTGGGTTGGGTGGGTCGGTCTCGCGGTAGTCCCCCCGCTCGCCGTCGAAAACCGTGTCCGTGGAGAGATGGATGATTCGCGCGCCCCGCCGCTCACTGAGCTCGACGACGGAGCGGGTAAGCTCCACGTTGACACGCCGCGCCTCAGCGGGGTTGGCCTCGCAGGCATCGATGTCGGCCATCGCGGCGGCGTGAATCACGGCGTCCGGGACGATGGCTCCGAACAAGGACGAGAGGGTCTCGCTGTCCCCAAGATCGAGCGAGTGCCAGATGCAGTCTCCAACCGCCTCGGGGCGATTTCGCGAGGAGAGGGCGTGAACCTCCCATTCCCCTCCGACCCCGGCGAGAATTCTTCCCGCCACGAATCCGGACGCGCCGGTGATCACCAGTCGTTTTTTCATGTGCTTCCTTCGTTCTTGATCCGAATCCCGCGATGGTTGACAACACCCCCCACGGTCCGGAAACTACCATTCGCTCCGATGCGAGGCCAAGTGTTCCGGCCCAACATCGGTTGTTGATTGATCCGCCCTCCGAAGACCCCCGACTGTCGATCCCAAGGCTCCCGGCACAAGGGCGGAGACACTCTTTTGCAGGAGTTCCAACATGGCCAAGACCGAGTCTTTCGACATCACCACCGGAGTCGACCTTCAGGAGGTTGACAACGCCATCAATCAGGCGATGAAAGAAATCGGCCAGCGCTACGACTTCAAGAACCTGGTCGTCGAAATCACCTTGGATCGGAAGGAAAACAAGGTCCATCTCGACGCGCCGGATGAGTTCAAGCTCGGCGCGGTCTGGGAAATCCTGGCCGCCAAGATGATCAAGCGCTCGGTCCCGGTCAAGAACCTCCACCGCGGCAAGCCCGAGGTCGGCTCGCACGGGCGCGCCCGTCAAATGGTGGAGCTGGCCCAGGGCTTGGATTCCGACACAACCCGCAAAATCGCCAAGGCGATCAAGGACGCCGGCTTGAAGAAGGTGCAAGTCTCGATCCAAGGCGATCAGGTTCGGGTGAGCGGCCCTTCCCGCGATGAACTCCAGAAGGTCATCCAGATGCTTCGCGCGGAGGACTGGGGGGTCGAACTCAAGTTTGGGAACTACCGCTCCAATTGAGCCTGCCTCTAATCCTTGGTTCCCACATCATCGCAGAAGACCCCGAGCACGAGCGAATTCTCTTCTTCCTCGTGACGGATCAGCGCCTCGATCAGGGAGCGCAACGCCGCCGGCGCCTTGGAGGATTCCATGGGCCCCAGTCCGCTCCCTCGAAGCGCCGTGAGCACATCATCCAGGATTTTCCGGTGAGCGCGGTGCTCCTCGCGCAGTTTTTCCACCTTGGGGGAAAGGGTTGGGCGAAGCTCCACCACCGGCTTCATGAACCCCCCTTCCTCCTCGAAGCGCGTGTGCTCCAACAGCGCGGTCCGGAAGGAGTCCGTCTCTTCCACCAGGGCGTGATGCGCGCGTTCAGCCTCCTCCAAGGTCTGAAGAAGGCGTCGGGTGCACGCCTGAAGCATTTCGTGCTCTTCTCGAGCGCGGTTCGCCACCTCGCGATATTCTTCCACCACCGCCATCGACATGGCCGGAGACCCCCTTTCACTCGAATGGGTCCCATCCTCAAGCGACCCGCATCGGGTATTATACCCCTTTCCGGTCTCAAAGAGACCCGTTTCCGGTCCGGGAGCCTGGCGTGACACCCCCTTCCAGAGCCACTCGTCCCTCGCGCGCGCGGGAAGACAGTCCCCGCAAGCGACGGATCCCGAGTAAAACCCTTCCTCTGGCCGCGCTCGCCTTCGCGATCCCATTGCTGGTTTATTCCCTTACGCTGGCCCCCTCCGTGACCCTGGAGGACTCGGCGGAATACGCGAGCGTGGCGAAGGTGCTTGGAATCGCTCATCCGCCCGGTTCCCCAACCTGGACCCTGGCGGCGCACTTGTTCGGACAGATTCCGATCGGGGAATTTGTCACCCGCACAAACTTTTTCTCCGCCTTGTGCGTCTCCCTGGCCGCGCTGTTCCTGTTTCTTTTCCTCCGGGATCGAGGGTGGAGTTGGGAGGCGGCCCTGGCCGCCGCCGGAACGGCCGCCTTCACACGGAGCGTCTGGGGCTTGGCCGTGGTGACCTACAACTACAGTCTCAATCTCACCCTGCTTTGGGCGTGCCTGTTCTTCGCGGGGCGATGGCGGAGGACCAGCGACCCGCGCTGGCTGGCCGGCGCGGCGCTCGCGGGGGGTCTCGGCGCGGGGGTCCACCACCTCTTTCTCCTCCTCTCGCCATTGGTCCTCTCATGGACCCTTTGGGGAGCCTGGAGAAAGGCTCTAACCATGCGGGCGCTCATGCTCTGTGTCCCTGCTCTGCTGATCGGGCTGGCGGTGTTCCTTTACCTTCCCATCCGCGCCGCCATGAATCCCCCGATTGCGTGGGGGAAAATCGAAACACCCCAGGATTTTCTCGACTATGTCTCCCGCAAGGTCTACAAGGAGGCGGAGGGCGGCATCTGGTATTCGGGCAAGACCGTGGACTCTCTGAAATTCCTGGGCGCATTCCTTGCCGGGCTTCCGAGGGAGCAAGGAGGGCTGCTGGTGTTGTGCGCCCTGCCAGGCGCGCTCGCCCTGTGGAGGCGGGATCGAAGCCTCAGCCTTCTGCTCTTCGGCATGGTCGCCTTCAATGTTCCGCTGCTCCTATTCATGGGCGGCTCGCAATTCACTCCCACCTCGGAATACATCAATCGGCTCTACTACCTCCCGGCCCTGGCCTCCCTCGCGGCCCTCGCCGCGTTCGGATGGCGGCGGACCTTGATCTTCCTGTTCCGGAGAGTGCGTGAAAGACAGACGCGGAACCGCCTTCTCCCCGCTCTCGCGCTATGCGCCCCGATGCTCCTGGTGGGCATGAATTGGAAGGCCTGTGACCGCTCCGATTATCTGCTCCCCAAGGAGTATCTCCAAAACCTCCTCCGCTCGATTCCCCCCGGGGGCGCGGTGCTCCCGCTCACCAACAACGAGACTTTCCTCCTGCTGTATGCCCGTCATGTTGAGGGAAACGCCAAGGCGCGCCTGATGGACAGTCGTTTCGGCTGGAATCCGGGGGAGCCGACCACGGCTGTCCTGACCGCCTGGGATGTGGGCTTGGGGGCGGCCCACCCCATTCCGGAGCTCTTCCCGGACTCGGTGACTCTTCCCCTGAACATTCTTTACATCGCCCTCAAGAGAGACATTCCGGAGGGACTCGAACGGTATCGCCTGGTTCAGAAGGTGGACTACTCCATCAAGAGCCTGCCCGGAGAATACCCCCACCTGAGTCCCTTTGAGCGGATGATTTTCGCCTCGTATTCGGCCTATTACTCCGCGCTCGGCGCGCGGATGCACCTCGAGGGGAAAACGGCGGAGCGTGATTCCGCCTGGAAACGATCCGAGGAACTCAACCCGGAGGACCCCTATTGCCACTTCTTGCTGGGACACCTTTACGAACTCTCCGGCTCGCGCGGCAAGGGGGAGATCGCGCGCCACTATCAAGCCGCCTGGGATCGATATGACGAGGTCTTCGATCCGCTCGACACGCGCTTCTACGGGGTCAGGAAGGAGACAATCCGCGCCGCGTTGGAGCGTCTTGGTCTTTCGCCCTCCGTGTGAACGAGAATACAATCCGATTCCATGAACCTGCTCATCATCCGGCTTTCCTCGATGGGGGATGTGATTCACACCCTCCCCGCCCTCCGGGCGCTCCGAGCCACCTTCCCGGGAGCGACCATCGGATGGGTGGTGGAGGATGGCCACGCCTCGCTTCTGTCCGGGCTATCGGAAATCGACCGATTGTATCTTCTTCCGCGCAAGAAAGCTCGGGGGCCTTGGGGGGAGCGACTCCGAGTGATCAGGGATCTCAAGGGGCGGCTGAGGGAGGTGCGCTGGGACCTTGCCATCGACTTTCAGGGCCTTTGGAAGAGTTGGCTGGTGGCGCGCTGGTCGGGGGCCAAACGGATCGCGGGGTGTTCGCCCAGTCCCGAGCGAACCCATTGGCTCTACACGGACCCCATACGGTTGCCGAGCATGGACCGTCACGCCGTGGATCGGAACCTCGATCTCCTGGCCGCGCTGGGGTGCGCCACCCGCGCGGCGGAATCCCGTTCGGACTTTCCGCGCGACTTTCGCCTTCCGATCACTCCTCACGACCGAGCAGCGGCGCTGGACCTGCTCGCCGAGCTCGGCCTCTTGGATGTTTCCCCCAAAGTTCTGCTCAATTTCTCGGCGCGCAAAGCCGCCAACCGATGGGGCGCCGACCGTTTCGCGGCGCTTGCGGAGGGATTCCGGGAAAAGGGGGTGACCCCAGTCCTCACCGGCGGACCGGATGACAGGTTGGAGGAGCAAGAGATTCAGTCGCACCTCGGTGATCCGGTCCCAAGCCTGGTGGGGAGGTGCTCCCTCCTTGAACTCGCCGCAATCATGGATGGCTTCGATGCGATCGTGACCGGCGACACGGGTCCGATGCACGTGGCGGTCTCCGTTGGGCTTCCGGTCGTGGCGGTGTTCGGACCGGCGAATCCGGTTCGGACCGGACCCTATTCGCCCCAAGCGCGCGTGATTCAGAAGCCCCGCGACTGCCAGCCGTGTTACAGGCGTGAGTGCAAGTTTAACTCAACCCCCGCCTTGTGCCTCCAGGAAATCGAGGTGGAGACGGTCCTCGCCGAGGTCATGGAGCTTCTTGGGGCGAACTGCGCTAAAAACCTCCGTTGAGGAACCCAATCAAGTCGTCCACATCAATCGCGCTGTCGGAGTCAAAATCGATCACATCGGGAACAATCCCCGAACGCTTCCAGAGACGGGACATCTCAACCAGGTCAAGGCCCTCAATGGCCCCGTTCAGGTCGGCGTCGCCGAGAGTGTAGTGAAAGACCGGCAGCCCCAATTGAATCGAGCGTCCCGCTCCGGCGGGCCCCATCCCCAGAATGATATCGTACCTGCCCAGTCCCCCCGCGAGTGTGGTTGAAAGCTGGTAAACGCGCGGAACCCCGGGTTCCAGATTGGCCTTGCTTGGAGAAAACACCTGCACGTTCTTCCCGGATACGACGTGCTTTTCAAAATCAGCGGGCGCTTGCGCGCCGCCCACGTCGTACCCCCAAATCCCGATGAAATAGAACCCATCCGGTGGAAACTCCAAACGGATGCGCTCATCCGATGTGAGCGATGTGGATTGGCGGACCAATTCGGCGAAGGTGAAAGAGCCATTGGGAACGGACCCGTCCGCGCCGTCACGCAGCAGGTACAGGTCGATATCCGGGGCTTGGCTCGCGGTGAGGAAATCCAGCAGCGCTCCGTCGGTCAAGGTGAAGGTTTCGGAGTAGTAGCCCTGGTTGGGGACTGTTACTCCATACAGCTTCTCGACCTTCGAGGGGCCCCAAGCGTCGAACTGAAAGTCCGTGAACGGGAGCGTTGAAGTGAGGGTGACCGGCTGAACGAGGGTGGCGGTCAACGTGTGAATCTCGAGCGGGCTTGGGGCGAGCTTGATCTCTCCAAGCTCAATGGAGAAGGGGACCTCGAAACGGGTCCCACCAAACAAGGTGTTGTGAACAAGCAGGGCATGCAGTCCATCCGCGAGGGGCCCGACGGAATAATCCAGCGAGGTTCCGGTTGAGGTGTGATAGAGGTTGTTGGGTCTTGATGGGCTGTGATCTCCGCCAATCGGGACAAGCGTGTTGGGACCGAAGCTTGAGTGGTATTCCTCTTCCCCAGGAGTGGTGAAAACATCCTCGCTGGGCCCGAAGAGGACCGTGTCGATGTCGGTCGGCGCCGGATCCTCCCATTCGGTTCTCGCGACCAGGAAACTTCCCGGATCGGGAGACTGGGAGTCAAGGAAGAAGATCCGGGTGTCCCCGCATTCCGATCGCCCGCCCCAGGAGAACCCCCCGCGCAGGTGATTGTTGACATAAGGCTCCGCGCCTTCGGTCGCCGAATCTATTGTCGCCACCCCTGTCGAGATATCCACCGCCACGTTCAGCGAAACCGGGATGACAGTTCTTGGATTGAGGGACTTTCCTCCAGTCGGTTCAAGGAGGATCTTGGCGCTGTGGGAGCCGAACGGCATGTCCGTGGGGACATCCACCGTGGCGTGAAGCTCGGCCGAGCCTTGCGCGGGGACCGTGATCATCGAACCTTGAGTCGAGAGCCAGGGGCAGTCCGCCTCACGGTAATAGCGGGCGCGGATCGGAATCGTGGTGGAAATCGCGATTGGAGGATCATACGACTTGTGCTGAACGCCGATATAGATTCCGTCGTGCATCTTGGCCAGCGGGTCGGCGACATACGCCAAGAGGGATGTTCCGTCCACATACCCGTAGTTGAAGCGCATGTATTCGCCGGAATCGATCTCATCGTGCTCCACGAGGCCGGGGACATCCCCCACGCTGTCATCGAAGAGGTTTCCGTCGAGGTTCTTGTCGGTCCAGTCGTACGGGATGATTCGGTAGCCGTTTTCGCGCGGGAGGGTGATCGTGGAGGGGTCCCCGGGTGTGTAGTCCACGTCAAACACATCGAATGGAAAATAGGCCTGGAAGGTTGCCAATGCCGTGTCCGGGGGGATATGGGTGACCGTTCCTGGGACATGAAACGGCATCAGGTAATCGGGCTTCCTCGTGTTTCTTTCCTCGGAGGTCGTGGCGATGGTGTGGATCGCGATATCGGTCGAATCGAATTGCTCCAGGTTGACATCCCGGACCTGGAGGGAGACCGGCATGGGGCCGGGATTGGTCAGCGTGAAGGTGATCGCATGGGTCTGCCCGCGATGGGCGATGGGGGCATAGGCCTCGTAATCGACTCCTCGAAAATTGCCCACCTCCCAAGAAGCGGGGCTAGCGGCGATCCCTTCGGTCTCGGAGGCGAGCGTGGCGGCTCGGCCCGCGTGAACCCGTCCGGCCCCCTGCTGGAATACATCGTATTTCAAGTCGGTCGCGGAATTCATCAGCAACTGTCTGGCGGTGTCTGAGTCGGGAAAGGCTCCGTGCTTCTGCTTGTGCGCCTGATAGATCAAGGCCAGGACCCCCGCCGCCTCCGGACAGGAGCGGCTGGTTCCGCCCCAGAGCTCCCAAGCGGAAAACCCATCCTGCGTCGTGTTGACTGGGATGTCGCCGCTTCCCCAGGCCCCGTGGGCGACCACCGAAACCACCTGCCGCCCGTTGGTTCCCGGCCCGGCGCCGCTGAAGCTGATGATGTCGCCCGACAGAATCTGGTCGGTCGATTGGATGGAGTCGAACTCGTCACAGGTGTCGAAGCTGGTGCAGGCCCCCACCGTGACCGCGCCCGGGGGAGAAGGAACCGTGATGGTGGAAAACCCGTGACCTCCATTCCCCGAGGAGTGCACCCAAGTGGTCATGGGCGCGACCCGGCGGTTCAGGCTCTCGATCAGGCGTGAAAAGGCATCCCAGGTTTCGTTGTCGGTGTAGCCATACCCGAAGCTCATGCTGACAATGTTCGGTTCGTCTCCCGTGTTCGCGACCCCGTCATATCCCAAGGCCACAAACATCTGATAATCGATGTCGAATCCACCCGCGTAATAGTTCCCGATATCCACGATCTTGGCCCCCGGCGCGGGACCCTGGACCATTCCATCCCCTGGGCCGCCGTAGGGCGGTTTGTAGGGTGGAGCGTCTCCATTAATGATCCCTTGCGCCACGGCCGCCGAGGCGCAGGTGGTGCCGTGATTGCCGCCCTCTCCATGAGTGTCGTTCATGGAGAAGGCCACGAGATCGCCATTGTCCGGGGGAGGGATGCCATACAGCCAATCCGAGGCGGGAATGGGGCGCGCTCCGTTCGCGATGAAGTACACCATCCCCCCCGAAACATCCGCGTAACCGTCGCCGTTGATGTCGCGATAGGAGATTTCATTCCCCTTGTAGCAGGGCTTCTCATCGGTGAAATCTCCGTCGTTGTCCAGGTCCACATAGACCGTGTTGTATCCGGGGCCTCGGTTGGCGACATCAGGGTGATCCACGACCAGGACCGTGGGACGATACCCATTCAGCACGTCGCGCCTCAGGGACTCGTCGGGGTGGTGGCCGAAATGGTATTTCCCGGACACGCTCTCCGTGAGATAGGTGAATTCGTGCGCCTCCTGACCGCCGCCTCCGTTGATGAAGTGATAGAATGACCGCGACATGGTGGCGCTGATGATGGTGGAGCCGGGAATCACGAACGTGTCGCAATAGCCGGTAATTCCCCCCTCCTCCGATTCGCCGCGTCCATACAGAGAGTACCGGTACATGGAGTTCCCGTCGAAAACGATCGGCCAGCCGTGATGCACGGAGCCGGGGTTGTCCACTCTCGCCTGGGTTCCCATGAGGTCGGGATTCGCGAAGTCCACCCCGGTGTCCATAATGCCGATCTTCACCCCCGCGCCGGTGACCCCCATGTTCCAAGCTTCTTGGACTCCGAGCAGGTCCTTCCCCCACCAGCTCTTGGCCGCTCCGGGCTGTCGTTTCACGGGAGGGGGGGCCTTCGAGTAAGGGGGCGCCGCCTTGAGGGCCTTTTGAAGCTCTTCCGGATCGAGTTTCTTTCGAGGTCTTGGTTTGAGGTCGGGATCAGGGGGTTTGGGGGCCTCGCGAGGTCCAGCGTCCCAGATGAACTCCACTCCGGGGACTGAGGCCAGCTTTTGAAGGTTCCTCCCCTCGACATACCCGCGCGCAAGGGTCATCCCGGCGGGGGAGGTCACCCGTTGGTCATGTAGAATGGACCCGAGCGAGACCTTGTTGGAGGAAAGCGAGACTGTGACAAAGACTTTCTCAGCCTCCCCCTTCCGGGAAAGGTCCCGAAGCGCGGGGCTGAGCTTCGCGAGGGCCGGCGAAGCGACCGTTTCGCAGTTGGCATGGGTGAGGAAGGCAAACAACAGTGGGAAGGCGAAAGAAAGACGCATGGCAACCGTCCTTTCCGTGGCGCGCGGGGCGGCCAGAAGCGCCAGGAACGCGCCGACTCACGACCATCCGAGGATGAGTGACAGCGATGAAAGCGGAGTCGAGTATATTTCGAGACCTGTGTTCCGTGTAGAGGAAGCGACTCCTCAAGCCACCAGGGCCGCGTAAGTGACCGCGGAACCGGTGGGAGAGTCGTCCCAGATATCATACGCCAGACACCTGGCGCCCGGGGTCTCCATCGATTCCAGGATCGTGGACAGAGTTGAAAAACCGCAGACATTAAAGTGTGATCCGGAGCGCAGTTCGGTCTCCCAGAACGCCTCGGCGTCCCAGGCGGAGAGGGCCTCCACCAAGGTTCGATCATGTCGCCGGGTTTCTTCCAGCATCTCTAGCGCCGGAATCTCATGCGAGAAGCGGAGGCCGATGTGAGAGAAATCCACTCCGGCCACGACCAGAGTTCGCTTTCCCTCCTCTTCAATGATCTCGCGGAGGGCCGCGAGGAAGGGTCGGACCCAGGGAGCCTTGCCCAAGCGCGTAACCCGATGGACCAGCTCCTGCATGGAGCCGCAAAGGATCGGAATCAATTCAAAGGCGTCCGCTCCGAGGAGATGCTGCAGGAAGAGCAGCTGAAACTCCAGGGCGTGTTCGCCGCGATGGGGGAAATCATCCGGCGCGGCGATTCCATTGGCCGCGTCGAGCAGGCGCCGGGTGGCGGTCGTGTCGGTGCGCGTCGCCCCAAGCGGGGAGGAATAGGCCTTGAGCGTGGGGCAATAGAGTCCCTCCGAGATCGAGTGACCGGTGCCGAGGAGAATCACCCGATCATAGGCGTGCCCTCGGAGGGTCCGGTAGGCGCTGGCGTAGACCGAGGTGTTGACTCGGAAATCAATGTGGGGGGCGACCAGGATGCGTGGGGCGTCCCCAGTCCATTCCCCCGTTGCCTCCGGGCTATTCAGGATGGCCTCCAGCCAATCGCGCAACCCCTCGGGGTCCGCCGGATAGGTCGAGCCGTCGGCGTGGGATGGGGGGCGGACCATGGCGCGGCGGTATTCCTCGAGAATCTCGCGCTTGCGCCTCCAGTAGACCTCATCCTCGAGCAGTCCACAACGCTTCATTTCCTCAATCCGCGCGCGGATAAACCCGGGAGGTAACGAGGCGGATCCGACGGGGCGGAAAATGGCCTCAACCTCCTCCACCGTGCGGACTCCATCAAGGACCGAAAACAATGTCCCCGCGAATTCGGTGAGGCAGAGGGTCTCGCCCAGGATTCCGAGCGGATCCTGGACAAGGGTCAGAGTCTGCCCATCGTGCTCGACCTGCTGGATGTGCAAGTCGCGACGCCCTCTGGGGGCGGTGCTTGGCGCCATCTCCGCAACCTTCCTCAAGGAGCCTTCCTTCGATCCTCTTCCCGGATTATCGTTGCCGAACAACACAGGGCGCGTCTAGTCTCTCGCCCGGAGAACGCTTGGCTCGGAAGGAGTGATCGCCGGCATGTGGGGCGCGGGTAGTCCAAGAATTGGGATTCTGATGGGGAGCGCGGGAGACCGCGAACAGTTGGAGGACGCGATCCGAATTCTCCAGGATTTCGGGGTCGATCATGAGGTGAATGTCCTCTCGGCCCATCGCAATCCGGACAAGGTTCGGGAGTATGTCCAGGCCGCTGAGGGGCGCGGGATCCGGGTGTTGATCTGCGCCGCGGGGCTGGCCGCGCATCTGGCCGGAGCAACCGCCGCCCAAACCACCTTGCCCGTGATCGGCATCCCGATTCAAGGTGGCGCGCTGAACGGTCTGGACGCTCTGCTCGCCACCGTGCAGATGCCGCGCGGAACCCCCGTCGCCACCATGGCCATCGGCAAACATGGCGCGGTCAACGCCGCCCTGTTCGCGCTCCAGATTCTTGCCCTAGAGGATTCGGGGATCCGCGAGAAGCTCAAACAGCGCAAGGCCGAGGCCGCCTCCCAATAGCCCTCTGAATGATCGATTCGCATTGCCATCTTAACGATGAACGGTTCGACGAGGACCGGGACTTGGTCCTTTCGCGCGCCGCCGAGGCGGGAGTCACTCACGCCGTGGTCGTGGGCTATGATCTCGCCTCCAGTCGTCGCGCGGTCGAACTGGCCAACCGAACGCCCCAAGGTCCAAGCCCGAACCTGGCCGCCGTGGTCGGTGTTTCCACTCACCTTGCGGCCGAGTGGAGCGACACGGTGGAAGAGGAAATCCGACAACTTCTCGGCATGCCGGGGGTCGTGGGATTGGGGGAGACCGGATTGGATTTTTTCTACCCGGAGCCTGCCAGGGAAATCCAAGAGCGAAGCCTGGCGGCCCAACTGGAGATCGCGAACGAACTGGGGATCCCCGTGGTGTTTCACCTCCGTGAGGCGGCCACGGAGTTCTTCGCGATCCTGGATCGAGCGAGGTTCACCGGTCCGGGTGTCTTGCACTGCTTCACCGGGGATGAGCGGGCCATGCGCGAGGGGGTGGCGCGCGGGTTGTTGGTTTCCTTCTCCGGGATTGTGACCTTCAAGAAGGCCGCCGACCTCCTCGGTGTGGCCAAGGTCACTCCCTTGCGGAATCTCCTGGTCGAGACCGACGCCCCTTACCTTGCCCCCGCGCCTCACCGGGGCAAGCGCTGCGAGCCAAGCCATGTGATCCACACCGCCGAGCTCTTGATTCGAGCGCGCGGGGAGGATCCGCTCGAATTCGCGCAGGCGATGGAGTCCAACCTGCTCCGCTTGTTTCCGAAGCTCGCGAGCGCGCGCAATCAGGCCCGCGCTTCCGGCGCCCGCCTTGTCTGAAGCCACAAGACACCGAGCAAGAGCGGAACAACTTCTAGCAAGCCCAGGACCAAAAGCCCCGCCGCGACCATCCCATCATGCCCCCAGTGCATGAAGTTGATGGTTCTGGCCGCCAAGGTCTGGACCCCCGGAGGTTGTAGAATTCGGGTCATCACCCCCTCTCCGACCGTGAACACCCAGGCGAGCCCCGCGCCAGCCAACCAGGCGTTTCGGTGGAGCGGGAAATGGACCCAGACAAGCCGTCGAACTCCTCTCAGCCCCTCAATCGCCGCCAGGCTATCCAGCTCGCGATCCATCTGCTCCTCGGAGATCCTCAAGATCATCCAGGATGGCCACAGGAACCGGAGCGCGCAGGCCGCGGAAAGTATCCAGAAGGTGTCCGCCCATCCGACCAGGAAATGTGGGAGGGGGTTCATCGCGGCGATGAGCGCGAGCGAGAGAATCGGGGATGGGAGCGCAAACAGGCAGAACAGAGTCGATTCGAGAAATGTTCGGGCGCGGGCCGAGGGGGGAAGGAGACTGAGCAAGGCGCACAAGGCGACCACCAACGCCATGGACCCTCCGGCGGCGAGCAGCGTGGCCTCCACACACTCCCCAATCAGTTCCAAGTGCACCGCGGAGAGATCACTCAGGAATCCTCCGACCTCGACATGGAGCGCCACTCCCGGACCAAGGGAGAGCAGCAACCCCGCAAGCAACACGCACCACCCCCCGGCGACCCTTCGGTCCGAGCGCGTGACCTCCAGCGCGGGTTCACGCTCCACGCTGGAGAGTCTTCGCAGAAACGGCCAGCTCGCGCCGACCAACAAGAGAAATCCGACCAGCGGCCAGCTCATTCCCGCAAGCGCGGCCAGGTCACGGCTCAGATTCAACTCGGTGAACAACACCATCGGAAAGGTGGTCACCTGAAGCATCTCGGCCGCGCCAAGGTCGTTCAGGGAGATCACAGCGACCAAGAGCGCTCCCTGAAGAATCGAGGGGGCCGCGAAGCGCGCGTGCAAGGCCCATAGGCGCGCTCGGGATCCGCCCTCCAGTCGCAGTTGGTCCGCCAAGCGCGGGTCAAGGCTTCGAAGACCCCACCACGCCAGAATCGCCGGGATCGGCCAGTACGACAGGATGTGCGCGGCGGCCACCCCCCAAGGAGAAAAGAGCAGTGAAAGCCCGACCGTGTCAAAACCGCTTCGCTGAAAGAGGGTGAGTCCGCTTTCACCCAGGGCCACCATCCAGCCGATCGCGGTAAAGAAGGGCGGCCACAGAATTGGGAAAAAGACCGTGAGAATCCACCATGCGCGGGGCCTGATGCGCGCGAGATGCGCGAGGACCCCACCCCCGCCCCCGATGAGCGCTGTTCCCAGGGCGGCGAGGAGCGCGATGAAAACGCTCTGCGGGAGGGCGGCCACCTACTCCCCCTTGCGAGCGACCACCGCGATGTTGAGGGCGAACCGTCGGGCCTTCCCGTCATTCTTTTCAAGAGCGGCGATGCAGCGAGTCCATACCCGATTTACCTGGAACACGATGGGAAACAGGAGCGGGACTCCCCAGGCGAGGTTCACCGCGAGGGTGCTGGGCATATGTCCGAGGAAAGAGAGCACTCCGCCTGACCAGCGAACCTCGTGCACCTCCAGTCCGGACTTCGAGCAGAGTTCCCTGAGACCATACTCCGTGTACCGAAAGTAATCGTGCGGTTCGTTGTGGAGATAGGCGAGTTGCGGAACCGAGAGCACGGCCGCGCCGCCCGGTCGAAGGACCCTTGCGAATTCGAAGAGCACCGCTTGCGGGTCGGGAACATGCTCCAGGACCTGCGAGCAGAAGATCGAATCAAACGAGCAGGAAGGGAAGGGCAGGCGGACCAAGTCGCCGATGAGGTCCAGCCCCTCGCGGACCCGATAGCGGTCGTAGGAGACCACGCGATCCGCTACCCGAGCGAGTCGCTCACGGTGGGTTAGACGTCCGGCGCCGGCATCCAGGGTTCTTCCACGGACATGCGTTCGGATCAGGGGGTCGAGAGTGCGGATCAAAGTCAGTCCGGCAGGGGTGAGGTCAAAATAGGCCTCGGTCCGGGCGTATTTGTCCGAGACCGCGATCCCTCCCTCTTTGACACGTCGTCCGATCCAACCCAAGGCGGTTCTCCCTTCCGGGATGGTGACACGGGGGCATCGTGGGGAGGAGGGGGAGGCGAATCAATCGTCCAGGGCGTGATCCACAATCCGTTGCCGCTCTTCGTCGGTGACCCGGCGATACCCGAGCCATTCAGGCAGCTGGTCTCACACCACCTGCGGTAATCCTCCATGGTGTCGAACACTCGGATGCCTGGTCCGTCGTCCAGGACCGGCTTGTAAGTATACAGGACCCCTTTGGCGATCCGCTCCAGAACCGGGCGTTTCATCGCCGCCTCGAAGCGCGCCAATTCCTCCTTTTCAGACTCATCCTCTCCCTGCTTGGCCATCACAGTTTTCCTTGAACTTCTCTGCGTGGTACATGGCGGTCTACAACACCATCCGCTCCCTGGCGGGTTCGAGTTCCCGCGCGGGTGCGTGCTCTCGGACCAGCTTGAGGACCCGCGAAATCTCGGTCTGCATCTTCAGGTAGTATCGGGCGTCGGTCTGACGGGTCTGTGTGACCCGGTAAGGAATCCCGGTTTCCAGGGAAAACTTGAACGCCGGCTCGTCCATCGCGTCATCTCCGACATACAGCAGCACAATCTTCCTGTCCGGGTACAGCGCGCGATAGGTCTGGTGCAACATGCGCACGGCCTTGCCGCGATCCCAGTCAATTGCGGGCAGTATCTCCAGCGTTCGACGACCCTCCTCGATCCGAATCTTCCGCTCCCGCACCAGGCTGGCGAGGAGGTTGCGCGCCTTGGGGAGAAGGGAGCTGATCTGGTTCTCCATCACCGCGCGGTAGTTCAGCGCCGCGGACAAGCCTCGGTCCTCAACCACGATCCGGTCCACACGGAGCTGAATGCGAAGCGTGTTCGCGGCTTCGTGCACCGCCGGGCGGAGCTGTTCCGCCCCGCTGTGGTGGAAGTTCAGGTCCGGTCCCTGAATCTCCAGTCCATGATTGCAGAAGTAGTGAATTCCCGGCATGGGCAGCTGGGTCTGCATGTCCAGCAGCGAGCGCCCGGAAATGACCCCCAAACGGACCGATGGGATCTGGGAGATCTTTTCCAGGTGCTCATGGACTGTCTCCGCCATGTGAATCTCATCTCCGGGTTGGACATGGGGGACTAGGATCCCGTCATAGCCGCAGATCAGTATAACCAAATCCGCCTGTTTGATCTGATTGCGGGTCTCGCTGGTGTAGTTGTTCGTGAGTTTGGGTGGCATCGCAACCATCCTTCTTTCAGAGTTCAATCCCGTATAAACAAAAAACCCAAGAGCCGGGACTCTTGGGCGTCGGAGGGCCAGCCCATGGTTCCTCGACCCCTATGATTGCGAAAAAGCAACGAAATAGCCAGAGGGTGGCCGAATTCCGAGAGATGGCGCGGTTCCTACCATCCCAACGGGATGTCTGATATAAATGTGAGCTTCCCGGTTGAGATCGATTTGCGCCGCCGCGCGTGACGGGTTGCCGTCATCCGCATTCCTGGGAGTTCCCCCATGGGCTTCCATCGATCCCTCTACGGGTTCCAGAACCAGAAATCTTCGAGGAGGAAGGAATGAAAACCATCAGCATTGGCAACATTGAGGAACAGGTTGTGGACCGCGCCGACTGGCCGATCGAGAAGGTCCGCGAAACACTCAAAGACGAGACCATCGCGATCATCGGCTACGGGGTTCAAGGCCCGGCGCAAGCCCTCAATCTGAGGGACAACGGCATCAAGGTCATCGTGGGGCAGTCGGAGGACTTTCCGAGGGACTGGAATCGCGCGGTTGAGGATGGGTGGGAGCCCGGAAAAACACTGTTCTCCATCTCCGAGGCGGCCAAGCGTGGAACGATTGTCCAGTACCTTCTCTCGGACGCCGGTCAGAAGGCCTGCTGGGACCAGATCAAGCCGCACATGACAGCCGGCAAGGCGCTCTACTTCTCCCACGGTTTCAGCATTGTCTTCAAGGATCAGACCGGGGTGATCCCACCGCCCGATATCGATGTCATCATGGTGGCCCCGAAAGGCTCCGGCACCACTGTTCGGAGGCACTTCCTCGAAGGACGAGGAATCAACAGCAGCTACGCGGTTCATCAGGATGCCAGCGGGAAGGCGCTTGACCGGACTCTCGCGCTCGGTTTCGGGATCGGGTCGGGGTACCTTTTTGAAACCACCTTCGAGAAAGAGGTGTGGAGCGACCTCACCGGCGAGCGGGGTGTCTTGATGGGCGCCATCTACGGACTCTGGCTCGCGCAGTATGATGTTCTGCGCGCGCATGGCCACTCCCCCTCGGAAGCTTTCAACGAGACGGTTGAGGAGGCCACCCAGAGCCTCTATCCCCTGATTGGCGAGAATGGCATGGACTGGATGTACGCCAACTGCTCCGCCACCGCCCAGCGCGGCGCGCTGGATTGGTTCAGGCGTTTTTATGATAGCTCGAAGCCGGTGTTCGAGGAGCTCTATGACGCGGTGAAATCAGGCCGGGAGGCCAAACGGGTCATCGAAGCCAACAGCCGTCCGGATTATCAGGACCAGCTCAAGAAGGAGCTGACCGAAATCCACGATTCGGAGATGTGGCGCGCCGGAGCGGTGGTGCGCTCACTCCGGCCCGAGCGCGTGCACTAAAGTTCTCAAGGGTTCATTTCATGATTTGGAGAGAGAGGGTCGCCCTGGTGGTCCTTACGACGGTGGCGGCCCTCTTCCTTTATCTTCACGCCAACCCCGCGGTCGCCTCATCCGCCAGGGGCGGCGAACCCTCCTTGATCCTTGCCTCCTCGGGAGAGGCGCGGATTCGCCTATGCGCGCCCACCCAGGCGGGGCGCACTTTGGTCTTTGCGGTGGAGGAGCTGCGAAAGTATGTTCACCAAATCAGCGGGGCCAGCCTTGAGTTGGAGTATGGCGCCACCGCTTGCCGCCCCGGCGCCCTCTTCATTTCCACGGCCCCCCTTGATGACTTGTCCGGTTCCTCCGACCACGATGTCTACCGGATCCATGTCCTTCCCGACCGAATGGAGATTCTTGGACGGAGCGAGCGGGCGGTTCTCTACGGCGTTTACGACCTGCTCGAACGATTGGGGTGCCGCTGGCTTGGGCCTCGCGAAGAATCCATCCCCTCCCTAGATGAAGTTGGCCTGCCCATGGTGGATGCAACGGAGGTTCCATCGCTTCGCCGGCGCGCCCTGGAACTCATTGCCGGGATTACTCCGGCCATGGTGGATTGGATGGCCAAAGTTCGTCTGAATGGGGTCTGGCCCGAGGGCTACACCCCGAACGAGGACATGAGCCCCAACCTTCGCGGCATGGCGGATTCCGCGATTGAGGAGATTCGGCTGCGCGGACTGGATGTCCTTTGGGGGGGACATGTCCTCCCTTTGCTGTTTCCCGAATCCAGGTATGGGAAGAACCATCCGGAGTACTTTGCTCTGATAGACGGGAAACGTCTCGGCTCGGAAACAGACTCCTCGGCGCGATGGCAGCTCTGCACAAGCCATCCGGAGGTCCTTTCGATCCTTTCCGAGAATGTGGTTCATTTCCTTCAGAATCACCCCTGGATCGATGTCCTGTTTCTCTGGGGTAATGACACCATCCGATGGTGCGAATGCGAGAACTGCCGCGCCCTGGAGCCTGATCCCGAGCGAGTCAGTCCGTTTGGCGGGCTTGACCGTGCGGCCACCTACTGCCGCATGATCCGGCATGTGAGCGAGGCGGTGAAGAAGGCCCTGCCGGATCGGAAGATCGCCTTCAATCACTACTACAATCTGGAGAATACTCCAACCGACAAGGAGGGCGCGCTCCTCTCCTCCGTCCTTCCCGATCGGTGGGTGATTTCGGCTTTCGACGACTACCACCAATGCAACCGCCACCCCTTCTCGGACAATTCCTGTCCATGTGGGAAACGGATCGAACCCATCGCGCGCCTGTGGGGTCCCCATTACCAGGATTCAATCGCGTGGTCCTACTACTTCGCCTGGAACTTCATGATGGGCCTGCCGATCTCAATGGCCCGCAAGATTCCCGACGATTTCCGTTTCATCAGGAGCGTGGGCGCGACCGGAATCGTGGACAATGTCTCCCTTCACCCCAGCAGCCTGTATTCTTACAACAACCGGCTCAACTACTACGTTTACGCGAAGGCGGCCTGGAACCCCGACCAGGATGCGGATGCTCTCCGGCGGGATTTCATCCGGCACTACCACGGCCCCGCGGCGGAGCCTATGGAGCGTTTCTGGAATCTGGCCGAGGATTCCTGGACCCGCTTTGGGCAGGATCCGGATTTCCTTCCGGAGGACCCACGTCTCGCCGACCCGAACCTCATCCACGGTCGGACCCTGGATGCGATGAACGTCGTGACTCCGCAGGCTCCGAGCCACTCCATCGATCCGCGCTTCCTGATCCCCAATCGCCGTGTGTATGACCAAATGACCGGTCATCTGGAACAGGCTGAGCGCCTTGCGGCCAATGACAAGATGGCCTCCTTTCGAGTCGGTCTGATCCGAGCCGTGATCTCCGGCTGGCTCCCTGAAAACAAGGGTTCTCGGCGCATCGTTGGATTCCTCAATGGAGGTGGGAACCTTCAGGATTACCTCTACCGTGGAACCGAGGAGATCCGATGCACGGTCGCCGGTGGAGGAGGGAAGGGAGATTGCTTTCCGCTCGTTCCGCCGGGGACCGAGGTCCTTGCGGGCCCGGGGGATGCCATTGAGGCGCGAGTGACAATCAATTCGGGGATCGCTGAGATTGGGGAGCCCACCTATCGCTCGGGGCCCGGACTCTACCAGGCTCAGGATGAGAGCACTCCCTGTGGTCAGCCAGGAGCTTCAAGCGTGATGTTCTTCATCGGGAACCTGGAAACCGAGGATTCCGGAGGTCGGCGTGTTATTGTCTTGATAAGCGACGGAAGCTACCAGACAGAGATTCTGAGCTCCCCGGACGGAGTCTGGGAGTATGGCCAAATTGTCCCCCTCCGGATCACGGAACTTGCGAGTCCCGCTTCCGGGCACTCCTACGCCTACGAGTATCAGGATCACGACCGATGGACCGAGGTCGCTCGCCACTCCTTTGCGAACAAGTTGGCCTTTGCCGCCCCGATGCACTATTGGGCCGGATATGAGCGTGGCGCAAAGGCCAGATTCCCCTTGATCGACTGGGCTTCGATTCTACCCGGAAACACTCCATCCGGCCTCAAAACCCCTTGATCTCCATCGCCAGGCGATGGATAATCCTGAATTAGCGTTAATTCATCCGATTTCAATCCTCCAAAGGAGTCCCCGATGCCGGTCTACAAGAAACCTCAGCCGGGCAGGTTTACCCCAGTACACCCGGTGGAAAAGCATTTTCACGATCACGATGAAACCTGGATCATCATGGGCGGGAAATGCAAGGCCTTCATGGTTGCCCGCGATGGCGGGAAGGAGGAGTTCATCCTCGAAGAGGGAGACATCTGGATGGTGGAGGCGGGAGTGGAGCACGGCTGCGAAATCCTCACCGAGGAGTGCCTGATCTTCCCCTTCCCCGGAACCATCCCGGAGGGTTCACATCAACCGGGGCACTACTACATGGAGAAAGAGGGCTACATGCCGACCCTTCAGGTCGCTAAGGCCCCCCTGGATCGATACAAAGGCGGAAACTGAAATGCGGACATCCGGAATTGAGTACGCCGCCAAGGGGGAAATGACCTTTTGCGATATTGGGAAGCCCCAAGACCCCAAGGACACCGAAGTCCTCATTCGCACCCTCTTCTCCGGAATCACCAACGGAACCGAACGCCACGCCCTGATGGCCGAGCACCTCTGGGGGCAATTCCCCTCTCGGCATGGCTATCAGCATGTGGGTGTGATTGAGAAGGCCGGAAAAGAGGTAAAGAACTTCTCCGAGGGGGATTGGGTCTTCTTCGGACACTATGTCGGTCACCGGGCGTGGAACGTTGTGGATGTGGCCGGCCCGCTCGCCCTTGCGACCGAGAATCATCTCACGGTCCCCCTCCCCGGCCATTCCACCCCCGAAGGCTATCAGCCATACGCCCTTCTTGGGGTGGCCGGAGTCTCCATGCGAGGGGCCAAGCGCTTCCGAGTTTCCCCCGGTCAGGAGGTCTGGGTGGTGGGGCTAGGGTTGATCGGCCAGTTCGCGGCCCAGGCGGCGCGGGCGCTCGGCGGGCATGTCACGGTTGCCGACATCAACCTGGAACGCCTGGAGCTCGCCAAGCAGGTCGGGGCCCATCGAGGGTTATTCGCGAGCGACCCGGATTACGATGCCCAGGTCAAGTCGGGCGGGCCCTACGATGTCATCATCGATTGCGCCGGACATCCCCCCTTTGTCCGGGATCTGTTTGAGAAACACTTGGTCAATCATGGGGTTGTCGTGGGCTTACTCGCGGTCCGAACCGACACCGTCTTCAAATGGTCGATGCTCCACATGTCCGAAGGCTCCATCGAGGTCTCCTGCCATTTCTCGGTCGCGGACCTGCGGGGGCTGTTACGGTATATCCGGGATGGTGTGATCCGGATCGATCCGCTGATTAGCCACCGAGTCTCAATCGATCAAGCGCCGGAGATTTACGCCACCCTTCGGGACCGGCCCGCGGACCTTCTCGGTGTGGTCTTCGACTGGCGTTAGGTGTCCTTGACCCGGGGCGGTGGCTCTGCTTCCATCGCGTGGGCCAGTGCGCATCTTCATGTTTCTTCCCCAGCTTCCCCACCCGCCGCGTAGCGGCGGGAGAATGGTCACCGCCCCGCTGGTGGAGGGGTTGGCCAAGAACCATGAGGTCCACCTCTTCTCTCTACTCCATGGCGAACAGGGGGAAGATGAAGGCAAGGAATTTCTCTCCCGGAAACTCGCCGGGGTCCATGTGGCGCCCGGGGCGAAGCGCTTCGATCTTCCCGTGCTGGGCCAGAGCCTGTTCTCGCGTTACCCCTACAAGGTACACCGTTTCACTCAGCCCGAACTTGCCAAGCTCGCCGCCAAGGCCGCCAAGAAAACCCCACCGGACGCCATCCATTGCCAGAACTTTTACACCGCCTGCTACGCCCGCGACCTCGAAGCCTTTCGCAAGGTCCTTTACCAGGAGAACTTCGAGACCCGGATGCTGGAGCGCTGGGCGGAGACCGCGGGTCAGAAGGTCCTGGGCCGCTTGGTGCGTCTGGAGCTCAAGCGCACGCTCCACTTCGAAATGGAGTGCCCGTTCTGGTTTGACCGGATTGCGACCATCTCCCGCCAGGATGAGGATGCTTGGCGCGCGTCGGCGGCCAGGTTCCCCGAGACCCTCCGTCGGTTCGAGGGACGTCTGCGGACCATCCGTCCGAGCGTGGACCTGGATTACTACCGCGCGGCGCGCGTCGAGGAGGTCCCCTCCCCGTTTCCGGATGATGGGCGCAAGCGTATCGTGTTCACCGGCTTCTTTGGGTATGAGGCCAATGTGGATGGAGCGGTCTGGCTTGCCACGGAGGCGCTCCCCAAGCTCAACCGGGACAAGTATTCTCTCTGGCTTGTGGGCCAAAAGCCTTCAGTGGCAGTCCAGAAGCTCCATGCTCCCCCCGATGTGATCGTGACCGGCGCGGTTCCGGATGTCCGGCCCTTCCTCCTTCACGCCGACCTGTCCGTGGTTCCGCTCCGAATTGGTGGCGGCATCCGCCTGAAGATCCTCGAGGCGCTGGCTTTGGGGTGTCCCGTGGTGAGCACTTCGGTGGGCTGTGAAGGACTCTGGAGCTCGGTGGACCCTCCAATCTGGACCATCGCGGACACGCTCGAGGAGTTCGCGGCGGCCCTTGAATCTTCAAGCGCGCTCTCGAGGAACCGTGAGGAGATGTTCTCCTGGGTTGCCGAGCGCTTTTCGCCCGCGCGGTTTGTGGAAGAGATGGAGGCGCTTTATTGCGGCAAGAGCTGAATCGCTCCTACCGTAGGGAGAACTCCAGCACTTGCCGACGGTGGTCGCTGCACCAGGCCGAGCGGAGCTCATACGAGTGGACCTGGACCCTGGAATTGAACCAGGCATGGTCGATGGAAATCATCGGAACGGGAACCGGCCAGGTGTAAGGCCAACCTCTCCCGACCTCCTCGTAGGCGTTCTCAAGACGCCTTCGCATTGCTCCGAAATGAACGGAATCTCGTGGCGTGTTGAAGTCCCCAATCACCAGGATGGGAGTGCTTGGGTCCTGCTTCTCGACCCATTCGGCGATCCCGTCGAGCGGGACCCCGCGATCCCGGAAGGGGTTGGCCTTGATGTCGGATCCGACCAACAACATGCGCCCTTGCGGGGTGTCGATTCGCGCGCACCAAGCTCGTCCCCCGCTGAACCACACCCCGCCGATGTCCTCAAATGGATACCGGCACAGGAGCGCCACGGAATTCACGCAATACGGTGTTGCGCCGGGTAGAACTGCGCGGGCGATTCGGTCCAGGTCTTCCCCCTCCGGCGGTTCGCTCAAGACCACAATGTCGGCCTGGTCCTGGAGGAGCGTCGAGATCACCGGCTCGATTCCCGGGCGTGTGTGCCAGACATTCCAATGAACGATGCGGATGGGGGGCGTAGCGGTGGGCCCCGGAGTATTCCAGGAGAAATCCACCGCGAGGATTTTCGCCAGCGCGATCAACGCGCCCAAGCCGACCAAAAGGATATTCCTCCAGCTGGCTGACCTCGCTCGAACGAGGAGCCAAAGGAGCGAAACCACAACCACTCCTGGCGCCGGGATGTAGTACAGGAAACGGGAAACGAGCCAGCGATCTTTGAGCAGCGCGCCGAGAAGCCAGAGGGCTGCGAGGGCGGGGACAAGGCGATCCAGTGCGAATACACACCGCCTTGAAGGACTTACATCTCCAGTGAATTCAATCGATTGGGAATGCGGGTGGGTCACGTTGATAGGAATCAGTCCGCTTAGCCGAGTGGTCCGAAAAGGACTTCGAAGGTCCGAACCAGGAAGTTGGGTGACTTCAGTCTCTCCGGCAGCAGGGTTGCGGCGCCGAACAGGCCCCCCACAAGAAAAGCCGCGAGGTTGGCCTTGAAGACCGTGGGGAAGAAATGGATGCTCCCGCCCTTTCCGGAAGAAAAGACTGAAATAATCCATTCCTCATAGGCGGTTGAAACAAAGATGCTCAGGCCAAAGGCGACTCCGACGTAGCTGAACTTCAAGAGCCAGTATTGCCAGATGGCCCCTTCGTCCAGCGCCACTCGGGCAAGCGAGAACAAGACACCAGTAAGAGCGAGAGAGAGTATAAACCCCCCAGAGGCGGCGGCGCCATCCAGGTATTTCACATTCAGGAATTGAGACACCCGGTGGCAAGGTTGGATACTCAATCCGAGTAGAACCAGGATCGGAAAAGCCAGTACAAAGCCTGAGGCAGGAGCAGCCAACGGGAGAGCCAAAGCAAATCCCGCGACGGAACTAACGACATTGGCAGCAAGCATGCGGCCCATCGCCTTTCTCCAAGAGAGTCGCCGCTCAGTCCACGCGAATACCAAACATTTCGCCAGAACCACGGTGACCAAACCGGCCATGGAATACGACACAAACCCTGCTCCCGCGATGATCACCCAGGCCGCGAAAGGCTCACACGCTTCGGCGCCTGAGGCTGTGGCCGCGAGGAGAACAGCCATGAGAACCGTGTTGAGCAGAGTTCGAATCTCCATATCCATCCCCGTAGTGGCATTATATCCACATTGAGAAGAGGTGGAAACCTCGGGTTTTCTTGTGAATCTCCCGCATTCCCAATTCCACCCTTGACGCCATCCGAACGGAGTCCTATAGCTGATAGGCGTATGATCGAGGGGGAGACATTCGCCATGTCAAAGAACTGGGGTTCCAAGTGTCCCGGCCCGGTGGGACGGCGTGATTTCCTGAAAGTTGGGTTCATCAGCGGGCTGGGCCTCTCGCTGGGGGAGTTCCTCCACCTGCGAGCGGCCCACGCCGAAAACCCCACCCCCGCCGCCGATTCGGTCATCCAGATCTTTCTCGGCGGCGGCATGAGCCATCTCGACACCTTCGATCCCAAGCCGTACGCCCCCATTGAATATCGCGGAGAGCTCGGCACGGTGGCCACCAAGAGCGGAGATGTATTCTCTAGCCTGCTCCCCAACCTGGCCGGAATCTCCGACAAGATCGCGGTGATCCGTTCCATGACTCACGGCGAGGCGGCCCACGAGCGCGGAACCCACAACATGCTCACCGGCTATCGTCCCAGCCCCGCGATCACCTACCCGAGCTTCGGGTCCGTGGTCTCCCACGAGTTTGGTCCCCGGAAAGACCTTCCCCCCTATGTCTGCGTTCCCTCAGCCGGAGACCCTTGGCTGGGGACAGGCTATCTCAGTTCAGCCTATGGCCCGTTTAGCGTCGGCGGGGAACCGGCGGATGCCTCGTTCCAGGTCAAGGACCTGAACCTGCCGGGTGGAGTGGATCCCACCCGAATGGAAAGCCGAAAGACTCTTCTCGCTTCGGTGGACTCCCATTTCGCGAGCCTGGAAAAGTCGGACTCGCTGGCCGCGATGGACACCTATTACCAGCGGGCATACAGCTTGATCAGCTCCCAAGAGGCGCGGGAGGCCTTCAACATGGCCGCCGAACCGGACACGGTCAAGGAGGAGTATGGTCGGACGAATATCGGCCAACGACTCCTGCTCGCGCGCCGTCTGGTCGAGGCCGGGGTCCGCTTCGTGACCGTGATGGATGGCGGCTATGACCTGCACAAAACAATCAAGAGCGGCATGGAAAGCCTGATCCCCCCGCTCGACCGTGGGCTGGGCGCGCTGATCAACGATCTCGACCGGCGCGGACTCCTGGCCCGAACCCTGATTGTCATGGTGACCGAGTTTGGGCGGACAGTCCGCATCAACCAAGACGCGGGCCGTGACCACTGGCCCAAAGCCTTCAGCGTGGTCCTCGCGGGCGGCGGGATCCATGGCGGCGCGATTTACGGCTCCACGGACGCGCGCGGGGCGGAGCCGAAGGACAAACCCGTTGGCCCCGAAGCCCTGGCCGCGACCCTTTACCATCAGATCGGGATCGATCCCACTCGCAAGCTGATGAGTCCGGGCAACCGTCCCATCGATATTGTTCGGCATGGCGAGGTCATCCGGGAGCTCGTCTGACCTCACCCCATCTCCATGCGGGTCCCATTTAGATCATCCCCCTTCCTGCTTTTTGCGATGGCCGGGCTTTGGACATCGGAGTCCTGGTCCGCCAGTCCCACGCTCTCGGTCATCCTGCCTCGCGGGGCGGCGCGTGGCGCGACCGCCGAAGTCGTTTTCCACGGCGCCAACCTCGGAGACGCGGTCGATCTGCTTTTCCACGAACCAGGACTTTCGTTGGCGAAGATGGAGGTGGTGGACTCGAATCAGGTCAAGTGCGTGCTGGGGATCGCGCCGGACACGCCTCTCGGGCCCCAGCCGGTACGAATCCGGACTCGGACCGGGATCTCCAACCTGGCGCTCTTCAGTGTCGGCAACCTTCGCGAGCTGGCTGAGCCCGAGCCGAACGATGACCCCAAGAACGCCCCTGAGGTTCCCCTGGACTCCACCGTGAATGGCAGAGTGACCTCGGAGGATGTGGACTTTTACGCCGTTCAGCTGAAACCGGGGGACCGTCTGGCCGTGGAAATCGAGGCGCTTCGGTTGGGGACTGTCTTATTTGACCCCAAACTGCGCCTCTTTGGTCCCGCCGGACATGAACTGATTGCCGAGGATGACACCAGTCTGTGCGCCCAGGATGCCGCCTTTGTGCATGTGGCCGAGGCCACCGGACGCTACACCGTGGCGGTCAGCGAGGCAGCCTATGGCGGCGCGGAGAATGACTACTACCGCTTGCATCTGGGGCGATTTCCTCGTCCTTTGGCCATGTCCCCTCTGGGAGGCGTGTCCGCCGCGACCACGACGGTGACTTGGCTTGGCGATCCGGGGATTTCCACGGAAACCCTCTCCGTTCCCGAGACTTCCATCCCACGGACCGTGCGGGTCTCCTCGAAGAGCCAAGCTGGGGAGTCGCCCACACGGTTGCGCTTTCGATCCTCACCCTATCCCGGAATCCTCGAATCCGAACCGAACAACCAAGCGGACCAAGCCACTCCGGGTTCCATCCCGGGGGCATTTGATGGAATCCTCTCCCAAGCCGGAGATGAGGACTTCTTCCAGTTTCCAGGAATTCCCGGCCAGTCCTTCGAGGTCCGGGTGTGGGCGCGGGAGCTCGGCTCCCCGCTCGACAGTGTGCTCGCCGTGTTCGGCCCGGATGGCGGCGCGCTTCTCTCGGATGATGATTCGGCCGGGATCGACAGCGTGGGGCGGATCACCACCTCCTCGACCGCCACCCACCGGATCGAGGTTCGCGACCATCTGGGACGCGGCGGTCCGTTGTTCAGCTACCGGGTTGAGGTGAACCCAATCCGTCCGACCGTGAACCTCACCCTCCTCGAAAACAAACCTGTCCAAGCGGCGGTCCCGAGGGGGAATCGGGCGCTGCTGCTTCTCTCCGCTCAGCGGAACGATTTCGGCGGCGCGCTGAACCTCGGCTTCGGGCGGCTTCCGGATGCGGTCCGTGCCGAGCATCAACCCTTTCGAGAAGATCTATCCACCCTTCCGGTCCTGATCTCCGCCGCGACCGAGGCCCAGATCGCCGGGGCGCTGGTGGACATCACCGCGGCCCACTCCGCCGATCCGAGCATCACCGGGCGCCTATCGCAGGATGTGGTCCTTGTATATGGCGACAACGAAGTGGTGTTCCTTCCGCAAAGGGTGGACCGAGTCGCGCTCGCGGTGACTGATCCCGCGCCCTTTGAGATCGAGATGCATCAACCCAAGGTCCCCATCGTGCGCGGAGGGGCCATGGACTTGGTCGTTCGAGCTCGGCGCGCGCCCGGTTTCGCGGATGCCATCGACCTTCGCGTCCCCTGGACCCCCTCCGGCGTGGGGGCGGGGACTGGAATCATCCCCGCCGGCGCCACCGAGACCAGCGTGCATCTCGACGCGGGGTCGGGGGCCGCGCTGGGGACTTGGAAGCTCGCGGTGACCGGGTCCTCGGCGGGATGGACCGTGGCCACCCCCTTCATCGATCTGGAGGTCTCCGAGCCATGGGTTACCTTCGAGGTGGTGAAGGCCGAAACCGAACGCGGCAAGCCGGTGGAGATGACCGTCAGTCTGACCCAAGCCCACCCCTTTGCCGGGACCTTCAAGGCGGAACTGCTCGGATACCCGGGTGGGATCTCCGTCCCTCCACTTGATTTCACCCGTGAAACCACCGCTCTCCAATTCCCGATCACGGTGACCCCGGAGGCGCCCTCCGGCAAACATGAGGGACTTTTCGTGCGCGCGATCCTGGAGGCAAGCGGAGAAACCATCCTCCACCAATCCGGCGGAGGGCAATTGGTGGTGTATGATCCGCTGCCCCCCGAGCTTCAGCAGCAGCAGCCGACGCCCGCGCCAGCGGTCGAGGCGCAAGCGGAACAGCCCAAGCGAAAGACCAGGTTCCCGAACGGATGAGGACAGCGCGAATCGACCTTCTCGGATGGACCTTTTTCGGTCCCTTGGCGCTTTGGGGTGTCGTCGCCGCGCCCGCCGTCATGGCGGCGGGCGTCCTGTCGGTCCATCCCGCCTCGGTTCAACTCGACAGCGCCCGGGATGCCCAGCGCGTGGTTCTGGTTTGGACCCGGGAGGATGGCGTGACTCAGGATGTGACCGGCCAGGCCACGCGAGCTTTTCAGCCGGAAGGAATCGCCCATTGGGGAGAGGATGGACTTCTCCACCCAAACGCGGATGGAGACGCCTCCTTGGTCCTGACTTACGGCGAACAGAGCGTCACGGTCCCGATCCATGTGGCCAACTCCGGGGTGACTCCCCCCATCAACTTCCGAAATGATGTCGAACCGGTGCTGATGCGCGCGGGCTGCAATGCCGGGTCTTGCCATGGAAGCGCGCAAGGCAAAAACGGTTTTCGTCTATCGCTGTTTGGATTTGATCCCTCCCTGGACTATGTGAATCTGACCCGCCAGGTGCGCGGCAGACGCATGAACGCCGCCAACCCGGAAGAGAGCTTGATGCTCCTCAAGCCCACGGGCGATGTGGACCATGAGGGCGGGACCCGGTTCGCGCATGACAGCCCGCTGTACAGGACCGTTGAGGATTGGATCACGGAGGGCGCGCAGGACCACCCGGAGCAGTCTCCAGCCTTGAACAGCGTGGAAATCCTGCCGAAGGAGGTTGTGTTGGAAGGAGAGGGCGCCACTCAGCAGTTCGTGGTGCGGGCCTTTTATTCGGATGGAACCGACCGGGATGTCACGGGTCTCGCGCTGCTCTCCACCAGCGATGATTCGACCCTCAAGCTGGATGATAATGGGCTGGCGACCGGGGGCGCGCGGGGTGAAGTCTATGTCCTCGCGCGCTATGGGTCCTTCGCGGTGGTTTCCCAGGCCATCGTGCTTGCCCGGGACCAGGCCCTCGCCTGGCCTGAGGTTCCGGAGGGCAACTACATCGACCGGCATGTGTTCACCAAGCTCCGGAAACTTCGGATTCCGCCCGCCGAGCCTTGTTCCGACGAGACCTTTGTGCGGCGTGCGCATCTGGACGTCCTTGGAGTCCTGCCGACCGTGGAGGAGACACGCTCCTTCCTTTCCGACACGGCTCCGGATAAGCGCGCTCAGTTGATCAATAGGTTGCTTGAACGGCCCGAATTCCCCGAGCTTTGGGCCATGAAGTGGGCCGACCTCTTGCGGGTTCGCGCCACAACCGCCCTCGCGCCGAAGGCCATGCACCGCTACAACGATTGGCTGCGCGGCTCGATTGCCTCCGGCAAACCGTTGGATGTCATGGTGACCGAGCTGCTCACCGCTCAGGGGGGCACTTTCGCCAACCCGGCGGCGAACTTCTATGTGGTCGAAACCGAGCCTATCGTCATCGCGGAGAATGTGGCTCAGGTGTTTTTCGGGATTCAGATCAAATGCGCCCAATGCCATAACCACCCCTTTGAGCGCTGGACCATGGACGACTACTACTCGTTCGCGGCGTTCTTCGCCCAGGTGGGCCGTAAAGGCTCCAGCGATCCCCGGGAGAGCGTGATCTTCGACCGTCGCTCCGGCGAGGTGACCAACATCAAGGACGGACGGCAGATGCCGCCCAAGTTCCTGGGGGGAGCAATTCCGGATGTCTCCAGCCGTGACCGTCGCGCGGTCCTCGCGGAGTGGCTGGTCTCCCCGGACAATCCCTGGTTCGCGAAGAACATCGCCAACCGTGTCTGGGCGCATTTCCTTGGGAAAGGAATTGTCGATCCCCCCGACGATGCGCGCGTCACCAATCCCCCGACCCACCCGGGCCTTCTAGATGAGCTCGGATCGCGGTTGGTCGCCAATCGTTATGACCTGCGCGCGCTGGTGCGGGACATCTGCACCTCGTACACTTACCAGATGACGACTCGGCCACGCGAGCCGAGCATCGTGGATGACCGCAATTTCTCCCACGCCATGGCGCGGAGGATTCCCGCGGAGCAGCTCCTGGACGCCATCTCGAGCGTGGCGATGACCAAATTCAAGTTCCCCAATCTACCGCTGGGGGCGCGCGCGGTTCAGGTCGCGGATGGCAACAGCGGGAACTATTTCCTGTCGCTCTTCGGACGCCCCATGCGCGACACGGTGTGTGTCTGCGAACGTCGCGGCGAGCCGACCTTGGCCCAGACCCTCCACTTGATCAACGGCGACACGGTTCAGGCGGCGCTGGCGGCGACCGGGGGGAGAGTGGAGGCGCTCGCTCAGCCCGAAATCCCCCCGGCCTCGGCCTGCGAGGATCTCTATCTTGCGGCGTTTTCACGTCCCCCCACGGCCGAGGAGCGCCGGCAGCTCTCCGACTATGTGGCGGGCTCCACGGATCGCAGGGCCGCGCTCGAGGATATGATGTGGAGTGTTTTCAATTCCAAGGAATTCGTTTTCAACCACTGAGGTTGGAAGGAGCAAAACCATGATTTATCGCACACTCTCGATGGCCGTGATGGCCTGGTTTCTGATCGCCCGCGGGGGGATCGCGCTCGGCCAGGAGGCTCCACCACCCGCTCCGGATGTCGACAGAGTCCTGGAGGACCTTTCCAAGGTCGATCCGACCGCCTTGGTCAACCGAGTTTCCGGACTCCGCCAGGAGGCGGACACAATTGCGGCGAACGCCGCGAGTCTTCGCGCCCAGGCGGATCAGCTCGATGCGCAAGCGCAGGCGCTGCGCCTGCGGATTGAGATGATTGAGAAGTTTGTCGCGGCGGTGCTTTCGGCGATGCAGCCTCCTCCACCGCCGCCCGCTGCGCCGGAGCCTGCGTCCGCCCCCGCTCCGGAAGCCCCCGCGCCTCCACCGGCGGAAAGCGCGCCTCCGGCCCCGGAGGCTCAGATGCAGACCGCCGAAACCACCACTCCGCCTCCGGCCGAGGCGCCGCCACAACCGGCGCCGGAAGCGCCCCCGTCGCCTCCCGCCCCAGAGGCCGCTGCGGCGCCCCCGGCTGAGGCCGCGCCTCCAGCCGCGCCGGCTCCGCAGGGGTGAGAACGCGATGAGGAGACGGATGCCGATGCAATTTCGCGCCGTGGGTGCGCTGAGATCGAAGACCTCACGCATCATATGGACCCAGCATGCCCGTGCTTCATTGCTGCTCGTGTCTCTCCTCTTTGCTTCCGCGCATGCGCAAGAGGTGGCCCCAGCCCGGATTGATCAAGCCATCGACCAGCTGATCCTCCTCGATCCGAAATTGCTGGCGGCCCGTCTCAGCGAGATGAAGGCGAAGGCGGAGGGTCTGAGCGCCGAGGCGGTTCGTCTTCGAGCGGAAGCCGCGGCCTTGGATAACCGCCTCTCCTCGGTGAAGGGCGAGCTTGCGAGCCTTGCGGCTGTCTGCCAGGCTGTGATGGATCATCTCCATCCGCCCGTGGCGCCGCCCTCTCCGGAACCGGCGATGGCCGAAGCCGCCCCCGCCCCGGACACCCAACTCGCCTCCGAGCCGGAGGTGAACTTCGAGGACCACATCAAGCCGATCTTCGCCTCGCGATGCCTGCGCTGCCACAACCTGGACAAGCGCCGGAGTGGACTGCTGCTTGAAACCGTCGCCGGCATCCGTGAAGGCGGAAGTTCAGGTCCGGTGCTCGTGTCCGGTCAACCGAATGCGAGCCGGTTGTACCGTCTGATCAGTGGCCAGGAAGAGCCCAAGATGCCCCCTTCCGGGGATCCGATTGACCCGGCATCCCTTGAGCTGATCCGCAGATGGATTGAGCTTGGCGCTCCCGAAAACAAGGATTCCAAGGTGAGCGTGGCCGCTTCCGGTCCCACCGCGGAGAGCGGGCCGGTTTTTGTGGCCGCCACCTTCCGGGATGGGCCTCCCCCCATGCCGGAGTCGCCGCTGGCGCCTGCCAGTGGCGATGCCCTTCGAGGGGTGGTGGGGCGGGCGCTGGCGGCCAGTCCGCGCTCGCCGCTACTCGCCGTGGGTGGGTATAAGCAGGTCCTCCTCTTCAACCTCGAAACCCAGCAGTGGCTGGGCGCGCTGCCTTTCCAGGAGGGGGATATTCAAACCCTTTCGTTCAGCGTGAACGCCGAGCTCCTGCTCGCCGGAGGTGGAAGGGAGGGAGACCACGGAACGGTGGTGATCTGGAATATCCGCACCGGGGAGCGAGTCGCCGCTTTCCAGGAGGACTATGATGTGGTCCTCGCGGCGGATATCTCTCCCGACCATCGTTTGGTGGCGCTGGGCGGACCGAACCGGAAAGTGACCGTGTTTTCCATGGTGGATGGCAAACCCCTTTACATGCTGGATGCCCACACGGAGTGGATTTACGCGGTGAAATTCACCCCCGATGGAGAACTGCTCGCGACCGCCGACCGAGGCGGCGGCCTGATGCTCTGGCAGGCCGCGAATGGACGTCCGGTCGAAAACCTGCGTGGTCATGAGGGGGCCGTTCATTGTCTGGCTTACAGCCCGGATTCCGTGCTGCTGGCTTCGGCGGGCGAGGATGGAACGGTTCAGCTGTGGGACACCTGGCAGTACACCCAGGTTGGGCGCTTTTCCGCGCACTCCGGCGCCGTTCACAGCGTGGAGTTCACTCCGAGCGGTGAAATTGTCACCACCGGCGCGGACCGTCAAACCAAACGTTGGGATCGCAACGGGACCAATCTCTCAACCTACTCCGAGCTTCCGGATTGGGGTTATCGGGCCTGCTATGCCCCTTCCGCTTCCCTGGTGATGGCGGGGTCCTGGAATGGGGAAGTCCGTATCTGGAAGGCCGATTCCGGTGAAGCCGTGGCCAACCTGACCACCGCTCCCGCGACGACAACCACCGCCGGAGCGGTCAATCTTGCCAGCGCGGGACCATCCCAGTAACACTACCTGATTCCACCATGCCACACCGTGTTGAAGTCACCACGCGCGAGGGTCTTGTGGACCCTCGCGGCCAGAGTCTTGTCATCCGCGCCAGGGAAGACCATGGAATTCAGCTTGCCCAAGCCCGAGTCGTGGATGTTTACTCCATCGATCTGGAATTGGACGCCGAGACCCTGGAGAAAGTTCGTCTGGAGGTCCTTTCGGATCCCATCGCCGAGCGCTCAACCGGAACCGGTCCGATCCTTTCCGGGTGGGACTACTGGGTGGAGGTCGGGTTTCGCCCGGGGGTGACCGACAATGTGGGCGGGACCGCCTCCGAGGCCATCGCGGACCTCCTCGGACTCCCGAACGCCGCCGAGCGGACCGTGTTCACCGCCTCCGCGTATGCCCTCTGGGGGGAGTCCCTCACGCGCGAGTCGGTGGAGCGTCTCGCGCACGGCATGCTCGCCAACGACCTGATCGAGGAGGTCGTGATCCACTCCCGCAATGGCGGACCCCAGACTCCGTTCAAACCACGCATCCCCAAGGTCCGTCTCCCCGAAAACCACCGAGTTCAGACTTACAATCTGGAGCTCGAAGCCAAGGAGCTCGAAGACCTTTCGCGGGCCAATACCTGGGCGCTTTCCCTCGCGGAGATGCATTCCATCCGGGACTACTTCAGGCGTCCCGAGGTGCGCGAGGAGCGCAATCGGAGGGGCCTTCCGGTGGGCGCGACCGATGTCGAGGTCGAGGTCCTGGCGCAGACCTGGTCGGAGCACTGCAAACACAAGATTTTCGCCGCGAACATCGGCTACACCGACGAGGCCGGGAAGAGTCGGCGGATCGAGAACCTCTTCAAGGCCACCATCAAGCGCACCACCGAGGAGCTTGCCAAAACCCGGGATTGGCTGGTGTCGGTGTTCCATGACAACGCCGGGGCGATCCGCTTCACGGAGGATTATCACCTCACGGTGAAGGTCGAGACCCACAACTCCCCCAGCGCGCTCGACCCCTACGGCGGCGCGCTCACCGGGATCGTGGGGGTCAACCGCGACCCGCTCGGAACCGGCAAGGGCTGCCGCCTGCTGTTCAACACGGATGTCTTCTGTTTCGGTCCGCCTGATCGCAAGGAGGAGCTTCCTCCACCGCTGCTCCATCCCCGCCGGATCATGCGGGGGGTCCATCGGGGCGTGATGGATGGAGCGAACACCTCGGGGATTCCCGACATCAATGGAGCCGTGGTGTTCGATGAACGCTTCTCCGGCAAACCGCTGGTGTTTTGCGGGACCGGGGGGCTGCTCCCCGCTGTGGTGAACGGCGAGCCTGGGGAGTCGAAGGAGGTTTGTCCCGGGGACCGGATCTTCATGGTGGGCGGACGGATTGGGAAGGACGGCATCCACGGGGCCACGTTCAGCTCCGAGGCGCTCCATTCCGATTCCCCCGCCACCGCCGTTCAGATCGGAGACCCGATCACCCAGCGCAAGGTCCTTGATTTCCTGCTGGAGGCGCGCGACCTGGGGCTGTATCGAACCCTCACCGACAATGGAGCCGGTGGGCTTTCCTCCTCGGTGGGGGAAATGGCCACCCACTCCGGCGGCGCGCGCGTTCATCTGGATCGCGCGCCCCTGAAGTATGAGGGGCTTGCGCCGTGGGAAATCTTCCTCTCCGAAGCTCAAGAGCGCATGACCGTGATTGTCCCGCCGGAAATGTCGGAGAGGTTTTCAGCCCTTGCGGCGCGCCGCTCGGTGGAGGCATCGGATCTGGGGGAATTCACCGCGAGTGGATTCCTTGAGGTGTTCTTCAGGGAGCGCCCGGTGGCGCTGCTCGATCTGGAATTCCTTCATCACGGCTGGCCGGTGATGGAGCTCCCCGCGAAATGGACTCCCCCTCATCATTCGGAACCGGCTGTTCCGCAAACCGAGGACCTGACCGAACGTCTTAAGTCTGTTCTCTCTCGACTCAATGTGTGCGGCAAGGAACCGCTGGTCCGGATGTATGACCATGAGGTTCAAGGGGGTTCGGTTCTGAAGCCGTTCCAGGGGGTCCACGATGAGGGTCCCGGGGATGCCGCGATTGTTCGCCCGCTGCTCGACCGCCCGGATGGCGTCGCGGTCGGCTGTGGAATTGTCCCCAGGTACAGCGACATCGATGCCGCGGCGATGGCCGAGAACGCCACCGATGAGGCGATCCGCAACCTCCTTGCCGTCGGAGCGCCTCTCGATCAAGTGGCCGCCCTGGACAACTTTTGCTGGCCCGATCCCGTTCCCGGCCCGAACAATCCGGATGCCGAGTACAAGATGGCCCAGCTGGTGCGCGCCTGCGAGGGGCTGCGAAGGATCTGTCTCGCCTATGGCGTTCCACTCATCTCCGGGAAGGACAGCATGAAGAACGATTGCCGGATTGGTGAGGTCAAGATCAGCATCCCGCCGACCCTGCTCGTGACCGCGGTGGCGATTCTGCCGGACATCGCGCGCGCGGTTTCAATGGAGTTCAAGCGTCCGGGGGATCTCATCTATGTCTTGGGTTGGACCCGCGAGGAGCTGGGAGCCTCGGAGTATTTCGCTGAGTTCGGGGGGATCGGAAACCGGGTCCCCACGGTCCGCGTTGAGGAATCCTGGCCGCTCTACAAGGCCCTCGCGCGCGCGACCGAAGCCCGTCTCGTCGCTTCCTGCCACGACTGTTCGGATGGCGGGTTGGGAGTTGCACTCGCGGAATCAGCCTTCGCGTCGGACTTGGGCGCGACCATCCACCTGGATCGTGTTCCTCTCGCGGACCCCATCTCACGCCCGGACTTCATCTTGTTTTCGGAAAGCCCCTCGCGCTTTGTGGTGACCGTGGCGCGCGATAGCCGAGACGAGTTTGAGAGGCTCTTCGCGGGGTTGCCTCATGGATTTGTCGGAGAAGTGGAGGAAAGACCGGTTCTTGAGGTGCGCACAAAGGAACGCCTCCCTCTGGTGATGGGGGAGGTGGGAGACTTCAAGCGCGCTTGGCAGGCGCCGTTTGCGCACTACTAAAGGAAGACCTTAACGGGCGCTCTTCTCCCGATTGTCCGCACCCTCTTCGACCTCCGCGATCCCATCCGGACCGACGGAGGATGCCCCCTCCAGGGCGGAAAACACCCGCAGGATGATCTCCGGGGCGGTGAAGGGGCGGTAGATCCAGCGATTGACCCCATGCTTGGACGCCTCTTGCTCCAGGATCGGATCCTGGTAGTCCGCGATCAGGATGAACTCCATGCTCGGGGCCAGGCGCTGAATGTTCTCCAGATCCTCGGCAAGCTCAAAGCCAACCGTATTGGTGTCGATGAAAATCAGGTGGGTGGCCGCCGGTTCCAGGTCCACAAGCGCTTCGGGAACTCCCTGAAACGTTTGAACCTTGTACCCCACGGTCTCCAGGACGCTCTCGATCTGTCCGCCGGTCGAGCTGTCCGCTCCGATGATGAAGATATCCGCCGCCGCCATGTTCGAGGCCAACCCCCCTTTTTCAGACCTGGACTCCGAAACCCTGGAATGGACACAACACCCCGCTGGCAGTATAACAAAGCGTTTCCCACAATGCCACTACAAATTTCGCCTCGTTTTGCCGGTTTTTCGGCCAATTCCAACGAATGACCCCTTTCCTCCGCCTCCCCTGGTTGGCCGAAGGGTTATGTACCCTTACTCTAACGATCCACTGCCTCCTGAAGTCGCGGGCCTTTCACTGGTATATTTCGGATGAGAATATCTATTACTACCTTGCCCGGGACCTGTCCATTGACCGGCTTCCGTACCGGGATTTCTTTTACGCCAACCCTCCCCTTCTGCTCTTCCTGCTGAAGATCGGCGGATCGCTTTCCGAATGGTCCGCGTATGGTCTCCGCATGGTTCCGTTCCTCGCGCATGTGGGCGGGGCGCTGTTTCTTTTCCTGTCGCTGCGCCGAGCTCTTTGGACGCTGGCGATCCTTCCTGTGTGGCTGTACCTTTGGAGCTTCGATGCCGTTCGCGCGAGCACGCACTCGACAGGAATCGCGGAGACTCTCCTCTTCGTGATGGGCGCCCTGCTCGCCGCGACGCGCGGCGCGGGGGCGTGGTCGGGAGCGATGCTCGGCCTCGCGCTCCTCACCAAGACCTATGCGGTTTCCGCCCTCCCCGGAGTTGCGCTCGCCATCTGGCTCTTCTCGGAAAACAAGCGGGGAGCTATCGCGCGCTTTGCCTCCGTTTTAGTCGGGATGCTGGTTCTTTGCGCCCTGCTCGGAACCCTTGTGGGGGGGAAGGCCTATTGGGACATGAATCTCTTCTACCACCTCACCAAGGATGCGGACGAAGCGGATCCGGCGGAGACTTTCCGAATGGTCGCCGTACGGAACCAGGCCACTCTCTTCATCTTGGCGCTCAGCGCGGTCGTGGGGTCGTTCGGAGTCCTGTCCGCGCGTGGCGGAAGGGAGAAGAACTCCTTTCCGGACGCTCAGCTTCCCAGGCCGACCTTCGAGTTCCTCGCGGTGGGGGGAACCCTGTTCCTCTGCGTGCTCGCGTTCCTTGGGATGCAGCAGCGGGTGTTCGATTTCTATTTCCTGCTGTTCCTTCCAGGGGTTGGATACCTGTGCGCGGGTTTTCTTATCCCAGCCGCGAGCCTCGCGTCCTCCGGTGGAGGTCCGAGGATACATGCCGTCGCCGGCGGTATGTTGATGCTGAGCCTGCTTCTCCTTGCGCAACCGATGATTCCGGGCAAATGGCGCCTGTTCCTCCGGGAACAGGTGACTTACTGGGAACATGAGGGTCGTCACGTGGATGTTCTCAGGGAGTGGGTTCCGGTGATTGGAGGACCGAACGCGACCTTGTCCGGGGACTCAGGGGCCGCTCCGACCCTCGCGCTCCTTTCCGGAGCCAGGCTCGCGCTTGGCGAGGCCGACACCAATTACATGCGCTTCCAGGGAGGTTTTCCGAGCGCCGAGGAATTCATTCGACGTCTGGAGGAGGCGCGCGTGGAGTGGCTGGTGGTTCGGGGGCGACCGGGGAAAAACAACCGCTGGAATCCTCGCGGCCTGTTTTCACTGAAGGAGTTTAACGTCTATGCTCTCGAGAGATTCGACCGTGTGGCGATGCTGAAGCTCGACCGGGTCAACGAGCTGATGCTCCTGCGGAGGAAACCCTCCCAGGGGCGGACTCCACCGGACGGCGAATCCGGAGGGAAGGCGGACAGACAGCGTGATGGATCCTGAGGTCGCCTATCTCTACGAGCCAGGGGATATCGACTCGGCCAGTGTCGAGATGCTCCCCGACAGTCCGGCTCTCTACGCCTTTCAGGTGGTCCTATCCGGCGAGGCGGATCCCCTTTGGCGCAGAGCCTTCGATCAGGTCTGGAGGGAATCGCGCTACCTGGGAAAGCTGGATGCCCTGGTGGTCGGCGACCGCATCCGCTTCATCTGCTCACAGCGGCAAGGGATGACCGACTACCTCTATTTGATCGAATCCCGCATTCGGGAGACCAACCGGAGAATGGAGGCCCACTGGCGGGCCAAACGGATTCCGACAAAGACTCTCCGCTACCAGCACTACCCCTCGTCCTTCATCCCCTTGGTGAAAATCTAGCGGGGCGGTGGCGCGCCCTCAGTGGCCCAACCCCGGCTTGTTGAGTCCTCCAGTCTCGATGGTTCCATCCACCACCTTGAAGACCTCCGGGTGGCGGTCTTCCCATCCCTTGTTCGCCACCGGGACATACTGGCGCGCATTCCCCTCGATGGCGGTTGTGGTCGGGAAGCGCGCGGTGAGTCCGGCTGAAATCAGGAAGGACTCTCCGGGACAGGTGAGGTCTTGGACGCACAAGAACATGTTGAATTTCTGAGCAGCCGCCCCCATCAGGATGCTGTGACTGATTCCCTTGCAGGCTTTGAGCGCCACCCCGGAATAGCCCCACTCACGACCAAGCAGGAGGCTTTCGTAATTGACCAGGGTCTCGTCGATCACCACCGGTTTGAGCGCCGCCGCCTTGTGAATCTTGTTCTCCGGCTGAGACTTGAGGTCGCGCGCTGTGGGTTGCTCGATGTATGCGACTCGATCATATGCCTGGGGGGATTTTTCCTTGACCCGGTTCAGGAAGTCGAGGAGGTACTCCACATTCCCGGCGCGCTCATTGAAATCCAGGGAATAGGACCAGGTCGATAAACCTCGCTTGCTCATGACGGGCGCGGCCACCGCCTCGACTCCAAGGACTCGATTCACATCCCAGTCGAGGTCTCCGCCGTTGAGCTTGATCTTAAGGTGAGTGAGCTCATCCTTCGCAATCCACTGATCCAAGCTCTCCGGGAGACCGTCATTGAGCGGGGTTTTCACGTCTCCGGGGGAGAGGGGATCGAGCGCTCCGACCAGATGATAGAGCGGCATGCGCTTCTTTGGCTCGCGGAGGGTGTACTTGTCGGCGTATTCGCCGGCGAATTGGGAATCGAGGTAATGCGACAAGTCGGCGGAAATGAATTCGCTCGAAAGTCCGTTGTAGCAGTTGATTCCGTTAACTTTGCCGAAGGCGTCGAACAGGGCGGCGTCAAAGGGACTCGCCACCACAAGCAGCGCGAGGATCGGCATGGGTTCGGCAAGCTTCGGGAGGTTATCGCGCTCGGCGATGTAAATCGGTTCAAGCTGAACCATGGTTTCGAGTGGGTGAGCGAAGTGGTCGCACTCGCGGGTCCGCGCGGCGAGCAAGTCCGCCAGACGAATCATGGCGTCCAGGGACTGCTCCTGTGAAACCACCTTGGGGGGCCAACCCCACACATTTCCAAGAGTCATGCTCCCCGAACCCTCGGCTTCCTTCCCGGCGCGGTTTCGAACCCGGATCTTGGCGTTCAAGATCGTGACCGCGGTGACCACATTCCCGCCGAATTTCATCGGCGAACGGTAGTCATGGGTCTCGAGCTCGGTCCGAACCTCGAGGATTTTCACGTCGGTGGGTTTGAGCGCCAAGTTTCTTCCTCCCCCTGTGTTCGCCTCGGTCGCGGCATGGCTCCTGGAAGCTGTCCAGTCTGATAGGCCTGATCCAAGAGCGATGGCGGCGGACCGCTTCAGCAAGTCTCTACGATTCATCGCGGGCATTTTAGGTTCCTCCTCAAGATTAAGGGCGAATTCTTTCTCCCTTAAATCCAAAAGCCTCCACTGTCAACCGGTAACACGGGCAAAGAGCCGAGCCCGGCCTTGTGGATCTACACCACCTCCGGCACTCCGAAGGGCTCGCGGTAGGGACGTTTGGTCAGGGCGTTGGCCTCGTCGTCGTTGAGGAATCCGAGCGTCTGCGGGTCAATGAAGAGCTTCCGCCCCAAACGGTACGAGGCGTTGGCGTATTGGCACAGAAGCGCGGAAAGGTGCGCTTCCTCCACCGGGCAGTTGGGCCGCTTGCCGGTCCGAATGCAGTCGATGAAATCGGCGATGTGATCGCGCTCCATCCTGGAGAACCCGCTCTTGCCTTTAGCGATCGGTTTCCCGTCCACGTCGTAGACTTCCCATCCGCCGCCGTGACGTCCCAAGTACATGAAATTCTTGGTCCCGGAGATCTCAATCCGGGTGCCGATGAATGGCCAAGTTGGGAGATTGTCCCCATCCCGAATCGGCATCGGGACCTTCTTCATGTAGGGCGACCAGAGCTCCTGTTCAAAAACCATCGTGAGCTTGTCGAAGTCCCACACCGCGACATGCGTGTCCGGGGTTTCCTGGTCATCGTTGAAGAAGTGGACCCCTCCGGTCGAATAGACCGACTTGGGGGTGGTCACCCCCGAGACCCACCGCGCGATGTCCATCTGGTGGACCCCATCGTTGATGATATCCCCGCCGGAGTACTCCCAGAACCAATGCCAGGCGTAATGGAAGTGATTGTTGTTGAAGGGGCGATCCTTGCAGGGGCCAAGCCACATCTTGTAGTCAACCCCCTCGGGCACGGGGCCATCGGGCTCCTTGCCGATGGTCCCGCGCGCCTTGCTGTTCATGACTCGAACCAGGTGGACATCCCCGAGCCGGCCCGACCGGATGTAATCAATGGCCTGGTAAATGTAGGGGGCGCTCCGATTCTGATGACCGATCTGGACCACGCGATTGTAGCGCTTGGCCGCCTCGATCATTTGCCTGCCGTCGTGAAGGTTGTGGTGGCAGGGTTTTTCAACATAGACATGTTTCCCGGCCTGGCAAGCGAAGATGGTTCCGGGAGCGTGCCAGTGGTCCGGGGTTCCCATCACGATGGCGTCCACATCCTTGTCCTCGAGCATCCTCCGGAAATCCTGGACACACTCCGGCGCCTTGAAACCTTTGGCCTCGATCTCCTTCACCCGTTCGGGGAACAGGCGGGTGTCCGGCTCGGCGAAGTATTTGAGCTCGACATCCTCCCGCGCAAGGAATCGGTGCGCGAGGTAATTCCCGCGCCCGTGAATGCCCATCACCCCGAAGACAATCTTCTCGTTCGCTCCGAGGACATTGATTGAGAAGGTCGATCCGAAACTCGCGGCCATGGCCGCCGTGGTGGTGGATTTGAGGAATTCCCTCCGGTTCAAACGGGACATCACGCAACCTCCCAGTGAATTCACCTAAGCTCAGCCCATTGAAATCTTCTGTCAAGTTCCATTTTTCGGAAATCAGTGCCCTTCCAGGTACTCCTTGCCCTCCCACTCAAGCCGACTGTGGAGGAAATCGAAGGTCCCGACCCCGTGGATCGAGTGCGGGCCATCGAAGAACTCGATCTCGGCTCGGTCGCCGATGCCCAGGAGGCTGTAGCGCCGGAAGGTCTTCGCGAACTCGTAGGCCACCCATTCATCCGGAGCCACCCCATCGTGGTGTCCACGCTCGACCATGAAGGGCCTTGGGCAGATCAACCAGGAAAGCTCGGCGTAATTGAAGGTGTTGCCCAGATTGAATTCCGGCATCTCATACTCGCCGGTGAAGAGATAGCTGTAGCGACTGTCGAAGGAGACATTCTTCCAAATCCACTCGTTGTAATCGGCGGAGCAGATCGACAGGCAGTATTCCGGAAGAATCGCCGGGACACGCATCGCGGTCTTGCCTCCATACGAAAGACCGTAAAAACCGATCCGCGACGGATCCACCGATGGGAGCGTGGAAAGCCATTCGAGGATGCGCTCATGCTGGCGGACAATGAACGAAAACAGCGAGAGTTTGAGCGGGTTGGCCTTGCGCTGAAGAACGCGGAACTTGTCCTCCCCAATGTAGGGGTTCTGGGGCGAGAAGGTGATGAACCCGCGCTCGGCGAGCTGGCAGGCGAAACGGTGGTAGTAGGGGCTGTCCATTTTCGGATCGGCGACATCCTGGGGATGGCCCTCCAGGCCATGCTGGCAGACCACGACCGGGCGCTTCTCGCCCTCGCTCACATCCTTGGGAAGCAGAAGGATGCCGTACGCGAAAACATCCGGGTAAACATCCAAGACCACCTCATACCCCCGATAGGTCGGCTCATCATAAACCAACCGAGAACGTGGGTTTGCCGGGACCGTGGGGTCCGGGAGTTTGCCGATCACTTCCTCCCAGAAATAATCCCGATACCACTTGGAGGTTTCCTCCCAGGCTTCGAGGCTGCTTGGGTCCGCCTTCGACCAGAACTCCTCTCGGTATTTGGGACTGTCACGCATCAGGCGTTGGGTGAATTCGACGAGCTGGTCAAGCTGACGCTTCTCGCGATCCTCGGATGGAATTCCGTTCCGCGTGCGTCTTGTGGAGGCGCCCCCGCCGGAAGGTTGCTTCAATCCTAGCTCCTCCGCGAATGCTGTCTGGAAGCTTTTTGAGTCAGGTTGCTTGGGATCATCGGTGATCAGCTTGGCCTTCCAGGGCGGGGAAAGGCGCTCGGCAAGGGTCCTCATCCGGGCAAATTCGCTTTCAACCGATGCGGGTGATGGAACAGTCAAGACTCCGGGCGCGGCTCCTGATCTTCCCGGACTCCGTGGGGGACCGGAGACATGCGGATAGAGAGTCCCGGTTGTGTCGGGAGTTCCGGAATCGGGCGGAATGCCCTGAATGAACAAAGGGCGCGGAGCCACGAGAGTCCCAATCTCCGCATCCCCGAATTCGGTGAGCAGGCTCCAGACATTCCGGTAGATCGGCTCTTTCCAGAGCTCCTCTCGTCTTTGGAAATACCCCGAAATCGCGGCCACATCGATCCGCGGATCGAGCGCCGCCATGTAGAGGGCGATCAGGCCACCCTCGCCAGACCCGAGAATCCCCACCTTGCCCGGCGCGTCCGCTCTCCCCTTCAGCCAGTCCACCGCCGCGAGAATCTTCTGCACCTCCAGCCCGATGAGGTGACGCCCCATCTCATAGGCCGCGCGGTACACCAACTCGCGATGGGGCTGATTGGTCATCCGGATCTCTGGGTTTCCCGACCAGGTGTCCCTGCGGCTGAGGAGCGCCGGAATCAGGACTCTGGCGCCGGATTCGGCCAATGAGAGGACGGGAGTGGAGATCGAGGAGAGCCCGCTCAATCCGATGTCCACCGTGGCTTGTTCGGGAGTCTGATCGCAATCCGGAATCACGATCACGGTTGCGAGGGGCCTGGATTCCGGCTCCAGGAGCAGTCCTTCGCCATCCACTCCCTCAAGGGCATCCCAGCGGACTTGGTGGACTTTGAATCTCGGGGTCTGGTTCGTTCCGAGCGCCTCCGCAATCCACGGGGTCTCTTCCGGCCCGGCGAGGATCTTCATCTTGGGAGGGAGGCGCTTGTCCACGGCGCCGATCAGGGTCTTCAGACGTTTGCGATTCGGTTCGACCGATTTCACGTAGGCCTCGTGCGAGGTGAAATCCCGTTTCCAATATGTCGCTCGATGTCCCGGTGAGGATTCTATTTCGCGCGTCAGGTAACGGTTGATGCCCTCCACCATCGCCGCCGCGAGGTCTCCCCCCAGCTCCAGCGGCTGAGTGCCAGGAAGACGGTCCTCGCAGAGGGCGACAGGACATAGCAGCGGCAGGCAGGCGAGGAGGGAGACAGATCGTGAAAGCATCAGCCGCTCCTTTCGCGGGGAAGCCAGGGTCATGGGGATGCGGTAAAGCGCAATCCTTCCAAGGGATGACCTTTCTCGTCCGTGAATCGCAAATTGAATCCCCAGGAACCGTGGGAGTTGATCGAGGTGACGGATACTCGCGTCTTTCCCTTGGGGATGACAACCGGGGCCTGCTCCTCGAAATCATAACGATCCCGAAACAGCAAGCCATGCCCGCGCTCCGGGTATTTCGCTCGGTCGAAGACAGTCTGCTCCCCGATTCTCACCACAATCCCGTCATCCCATCCCACATTCAAGACTCCCGCTTGTTCTTCATCCGCTTCCACCCAAGTGACCAGGTGGGCCGAAGCCTTGTCGGTGGCCCTCCACTCGAAGAGCGCGTTCATGCGCACGGAACCAGTGGGTTCGGTCCCTTCAAACTTGAACCAGCGAACGACGCCATCCCGCCCGTGCAGCGGGAGGTCGGGCCGGATATCTCCAAGTGGCGCATTCGGCGCTGAGAAAGCGGGATTCAGATAGGGATTCCCCAACGGTCCCAGGACCAGCCACTCCCCCGGGGTTCCGAAACGGTCGCAGAGCTCCCCGCGTGCGAGTTTCCCATGGTCATACTCTCTCACCGCTTCAATCAGTTTAAGACTCGCCGGATCGGCGGTGACAGTCCTATCCCTCAAGATGGAATGCCATCCCGGGGCGACTTCTTCAATCCCGGGGTACGACGGTTTGGAAAGTCCGAATTCTTTTTCGATTTCCGGACTCCACTCAAACCACAGCGGCTGCCCAGAGAAGCTCCAGATGTATCGTTTGGCGACCGAGCGAAGGATGCGCATCTGCTCACGCAGTTCCGCAAGCTCTTCCGGCCAGGGGCGCTTGGGGTAATCCTTCCCGCCGGTCTCCACCATGTGCACCGGCCAGACTCCGGGCGCCACCGTGCAGCGACGTTTCCAATACTCGAGCATCTTTCCGGAAAGGAGTCGGTCCGCGACAAAATCCCCCACGCGCGGGATGGCCACCTGAGCCACCGGATCGAGCAGGCAATAGGCGCGCTCATATCCCAGGTGGAGACCGCCGGGGGCGTCTCGCTCCGCCATCTCCTCCAGCATGGCGAAATAGAAGGCGCGCTCAATCGGTCTCCCCCACAGGTCCCCGGGTAGGAGGAAGATCACCGCTTCGGGAAACTGATCGAGGAGCGCGGCCATGGCGGTCTTCCCTTGTCTCGCCGCGGCGGCGAGCAGGTCTTCCGCGATGTATCCCTCATAGTTGTAGATCGAGTGAGTGAGGTCGTATCTCGGATAGGGATACTCCACATCAATGCTCACCCCCGCGAAGCCAAGCTCCTTCGCGGACTTGCCGATGGACGCGAAGTGTTTCTCGAATTTCAGTCGATGGTCCTCCGAGAGCAGGGTCGGGGCGGATGGCCATTCGGCGGAATCGGAGAACGAGACCGCGAGCAGGCTTTCGGTCGCTCCTGCTTTTCTCAGGTTCGACAGATTCTCCCTAGCTTGATCGCGCCACTCCGGTTTCTGGGGAGGCTGGTCCCCCACTCCGAGGAAAGAGGCAACGCCCTCGTCCCAGCTCCCGATGACAAAAAAGAACCCATCGTGGATCTTGGCCACATCCTCGGCGTGGGCGTTGAAATAGGGATTTGGCTGCGCGTAATAGGCCAGGGTCTTCGGAATCTCCCCGGTCCTCCCCTGTCCGCACGCGAGAAGCAAGAGAAGAATAGCAAGATGGTTTCGGAACGGCATGTTCAGATCCTTTCAAAGTACCGAAATCTCTCCCAGTCGGTGACCGTTTCGCGGAAGGCTTGCACCTCAAGTTCAGCGTGGTGCAGCAGGAACTTGCGAACCCGTTCGCTGAAGGCCCAAGCCGCGATTTCGGAGTGCTCAAACAGGCCTGCGGCCTCCTCCAGCGACCGGGGGACCCGCGCTAGATCCCGGTTGACATAGGCGTCCCCGCGGCACGGCTCTCCGCAGTCGATCTTGTTCTCGATTCCCCACAGTCCGGCGGCAAGGGTGGCGGCCATTGCGAGGTATGGATTGACATCCGCGCCGGGTAGACGGTTTTCGATCCGGAAGGATTGCCCGTGCCCGATGTTGCGCAGGCAGCATGTGCGGTTGTCCACCGCCCAAGCCACTGCGGTCGGCGCGAACGACCCGGCCTGGAAGCGCTTGTACGAGTTCACGGTCGGGGCAAACAGCAGGCACATCTCCCGTTCCGCGCGAAGGAGTCCCCCCAGGAAGAAGCGAAAGAGCTCGGTCGGCCCCTCTTTCGAGGATTCCCAGAACAGATTCTCTCCGGAATCCGCCGATACAACGCTGGTGTGAAGATGGCAACTGCTCCCGGCCGCCGTGGGTGAGTGCTTGGCCATGAAAGAGATGGCTTTTCCGTGCCGCGCGGCGATCTCCTTGGCGGCGTTCTTGTAGAGCGTGTGACGGTCCGCCATCTCCACCGCCGGGGCGTAGACCAGGTTGAGCTCATGTTGTCCGTTGCCCCATTCCCCCTTGCTGAACTCGACCGGGATCCCGGAGGCGCTCAGATGGTTCCGGAGCGCGCGTATCAGCGGCTCGTCATAGGTGGTCCCCAAGACATGATAGTCGATCAGGTAGTCCGAGGAGGGCTTCAGGTCCCGATAGGCCTTACCGCGCGCCTCTCGGTATCCATCGTCAAAGAGGTAGAACTCCAGCTCCGATCCCATCATGGGAATCAAACCCTTGGATTCCGCGCGGGAAAGCATTTCCTTGAGGAGCGCGCGAGGCGCCTCGGCTATCGGCTGTCCGCTCTCCTCGCTTTCCACATCGCACAGCACCAGGGCGGTCTTTTCGAGCCAATCAGCCTCGCGCAGCGTGGAGAAATCCGGAATCATCCGGAAGTCGCCATACCCCTTCTCCCAGCTGGTGAGCTCGAAGCCCGGCAGCGGGGTCATCTCCATGTCCACCGTGAGCAGATACGCACAGGCGTGCATGGGGCGGGTGAGGACATGGTCCAGGAAGTATTCCCCGGTGACTCGCTTTCCGACCAAGCGACCCAAGTGGTCGGGGAAAGCGGCCACCACCGTGTCGATCCGCCCCTCTCGGATGGCGGTCTCAATGTCCTCAACTGTAAGCATGCCGGGCATGGCGGTGCGACCTCCGAATCGGGGTAAAAGGGGAATATAGCGGAGCGGCCTCGCGGGGGAAGGTTCAGGGACCCGGGATTCCACTAATCCTGGTTGTCGATGATCCAGGCCCGGATAAGAACGAGGAGGTCTCGCTCATCCACGATTTCATCCCCAACCGGGTTGCAGCCCGGCGTGGCCTGGTCAGGGGCGCGGCGGAAAAAGCGGCTGAATATGAGGACATCATCCGCGTTCAGCACCGTGTCTCCGGTCGTGTCCCCCGGACGGACAGTCGCCGTGGGTGAAGGAGTCGGAGCGGCGGTCATGGTCGCAGTGGGGGTGTGTTCGGGGGGAGCGAGGATAAAGGACCCGCCATACCACCATCCCGGAACACACCGCCCTTCGAGTTTGCTGATGCGCGGTGGCGCCGGCTGCGAGCCGTCGTCCAGTTCCGTGATGGTTGGGGGACCTTGGAACAGCTCCTCGATGGGGGGATAGCCTTCCACGAGAGGGCTGAGAATCCGAACCGAGGTGGCGTTGCCAACCCAGTCCTGCCCCGCCCAGCGAAGCTCCAGGAAGAGGTCGAAATAACCCTCGCAAGGATAGAACCGCCCGGGGTCGGTCTGGGTGTACCTTCCACGGCTTGGGCGAGTGGGGCTTTCGCGGAGCTGAACAATGCCGAGAAGGGGATGGCGGGTGGTGAGCTGCCCCGAGACGATTTCCGCGTCAAAGGCCCGAATGCCGAAACCGATGTCTTGGGGAGCCTCTCGCTGGAAGGTCATGGGACCGTTCAGAGTGAGTCTCTCGGTCGCGCCATCGATCTCCAGATCGAAGCTCAGGGTCATCTGCAAGGTGTCTCTGCCCGGCAGGGCGGGCGGACCTCCACCAAAACCCCGGTCGCGCAGGCTTCCGTAATACTCGGGGGAATAACCAATGTTCGCCAGGGGAACATCCTGGGTCGGCGCGGAGACCAACGTATACCCCGGAGGGGGCTCCACTCGGGCGGAATAGTCGCCGATCGGCAGGTGGTCAAAGCCCGCGACTCCATCCGGTCCGGTCTGGATTGTCGCGATGGGCGACCCTGTCACGCCCAACCCCGAGTGGAGCGCGATTGGAATCCCCGGCAGCGGGAGGCCGGAAGGGGCATGACACAAGGCCGAATAACCATACTCTGGGAGTTGCCAGGGGATTGTCGCGATGCACTCGAAGGAAAGCGAATCGATTTGAAACGCGGGCGCCCCATCGGGATCCGAAGCGAGGAACAGGTCGATGGGGCAGTTGCTTGCGGAATGCAGGACATTTCGGAGGGGGAACAAGGTGACACCCTCCGGCGTGGTTTGCAGGTGGACTGGGACCCTATTGAAAACCTGCACGCCGTCGATGGTCAGCTCGAAGAAACCGTCAAAAACACTCGACGCCGGGAGGTTACCCGTGTTCGAGACCATTTTGCCGTATGAAAAGGCGTCGGATGATTGCTTCAAGGAAACCCCATCGCCGCTCACATCGACTGCTTGAACCTGTTGCGACATCGAACCTTGATGGAAGAACCAGCCTCCGATGATGCGTGTCGGTCCGGTCATGCTGGCGGCGCCGAGAGAGCCAGGCGGATCGAGGCGGGTGAAGCTGAGATTCCATCTGGATTGGTAAGATTGAATGGAGGGGTAAAGAGTCACCTCGCAGCCGTTCAGTGTTCCCACCGGCCGGCTTGCCTCATCCACGATGGGAACGGAGACCTCGCAGGACAAGACCTTTGGAAACACCAGTTCTGGACTCGCCGTGGAGAGAGTGGGAGAAAAGGTCGAGAACGGGAGGGTTTGAACAAACGTGGGGATGCACATGTGAAGTGGGAGCGTGGTGCGGATCGAGGCGCTCTCGCCCTTCTGTCGGGGCGCCAGAAAATCGATCACCATGCGGACCGTGTCGAAGTAAAGGTCCCAACAGATCTCCCAACATGCCCTCGGGTCGGGAGTCGGGACAGGAATCGGAGGGAGAGGTGGGACCGGGGGTTTCGGCGGCGGCCCCCAAACGATGGTCGGCGTGGACTCCACAATCCCATCCACGCCGAACATTCCTCCAGGACCGCTTCCATCAAGAATAAACCCATCAATCGGAATCACGGCCTTCGTAGGGGATACGACCTCTTGGGTTGCTCGCAGGAGAACCGCTTGGCCCCCCATGATCGCCGTGAGGTTCAGGGCCGGATTGCCCGCGAAGGTCAGGTCCAAGAGGATTTCGGTCTGGTAGGTGTCAAACCCCTGACCCGGCGGTTGAGAGAGCGACGGGAGCGAAAGCAGGGCGCAGGCAAGGACCGCTCGCGCGGTGAACCTCACCATTTTGGAAGCCATTTCCAAGAACCCCATGATCGCCACTACCACCCCAACACTATGGACTCCCGCCGGGGGACGGTCAAATGGAAATTGAAGGGATACGGGCGTCACTAAGACTAAAGCTTCACAAACCCCCATGGCGGCTCGTCGTGTGTCCATCTGCGTTCATGCAAATTGACCAGTCCATCCTTGAGCGCGCCACGAACCCAGTTCCGAACATCTTCCGGATGGCGTGCCGCCGCGATCAACACCGGGGCAAGCCCCTGTCCGCCCTGGGATAGCAACCCCTGAAGCAGGGCTTCCCAACCGCTGAAGGGGCGATACCGGGCGCGGGGAATCCTCCCCAATCGGCGCTTGAGGATTTTGTCCAGATGCTTGAGGCCCTTTTCAGTCGCCATCGGCCAGGCGGCCCATGGGGTGTGCGGCTTGGGGATGAAGGGGCTGCAGGTCACCCCGATGGTTCCCGGCTT
>JAJVIK010000018.1 GCA_022072055.1 bacterium
CTGCAACACCTTCACGATCTGCGGCTCGCTATACCGGCTCTTCTTCATCTGAGAATCCTCCTTCCCCTTCCGGGAATTTATCGGATTCTCTCATTCAGACTGGTACAGTTTTCGGGGAGCAGGTCACGTCCACGCGCCGTAGTCGCTGCGTGACCGTGGGGTCCTCGGCGAAGAGTGCGATCACAAAGGTCGTGTCTAGGAGAAACTTACCATTCACCCGATATCACCTGCTCACAGCCATCCTCGATCACCTGAGCCATTGTCTGGAGGTCGTCCGACCGGATGATCCCGGCAAACCGCAGCAAGGAGGAGCCGGGCATCCCCTTGAGCTGCGTGGAAGCCAGGGAGCGGGCGAAGTCAAGGACCTTGTGCTGCTGGCCGATCGGGAGATGAGCCAGCTGCTCGTGGAGGGCCTTTTCGAGTTTGAGATGAGTCATCGTGTTCCCTTTCGTGGACAATTTACTGGATTTCCCGGGGGACTACACCCTCCCTGGTGTTTTTCCCGCGCGATGGACCCTTGACGGAGAGTTTGGCGAACCTTGTGGGCGCGTGGTTCTCGGTCAAGACAAGGTCGCGGTCCTTGGCGACCGCGGCGTATAACTGGGACAGTTTCCGGATCGTGGGGACCACCCCTCCCCTTTCGTAGCGCGCGTATGCGTTCAACGACTTGGCCCCAAGGCGCGCGCCAACAAACGGCTTAATGACACCACCCCCCCGCGCAAGGTACAATCATGCATGGCCCAAGAGCACCCTGCTTCCGACCAGGAATTCCACCTTCCGGAAAACTTTCGCCAGCTCTTCTGGGACTGTGATTTTGACTCTCTCTCCTGGTCCGATCACCGGGATATCATTGTTTCGCGGATCCTGACCAGGGGAGGTGGCGACTCCGTGCGCTGGCTGCGAAGGACCCTGGGTGACGCGGGGTTGCGCGACTGGCTGATCCGCCGCGAGGGGGACTCGCTCGACAAGCGCAGGCTGCGCTATTGGGAGCTGATCCTTGAGCTTGATCCGGACCTGGTCAGTTCCTGGATCGAGCGCAATGAAACGAACCCCTGGTTTCGGAGGCTGGGATGAGCTCCTTTCATGGCGAGATCCTCTCCACGGCCCAGGCCAGGGTTCTCCAAAGGCTGGGATCCACCCTGGGCGCGAAGAGGTTCTACCTTGGGGGTGGAACCGCCATCGCGCTTCACCTCGCGCACCGCGAATCCCACGACTTTGACTGGTTCACCGAGTCGGAGCTGGCCGATCCGCTGAGCCTTGCCTCGGAGCTAAGGGCCTCAGGTTGCGCGCTTGAGGCGCTGGAGACTTCCCGTGGGACACTTCATGGGCATGCGGAGCAGGTCAAGATGAGCTTCATTGAATATCGCTACCCGCTTCTTGCTCCGCTTGACCCGTGGCCTGAGATGGGGTGCCTGGTCGCAAGCCTGGATGACCTTGCCTGCATGAAACTCGCGGCAATCGCCCAACGAGGTTACAAGCGTGACTTTATCGACCTCCATGCGCTGGGTCTCAAACATTGCTCCCTGGAGGTCATGCTCGAACACTATGAGAGGAAATATCGCGCGGACCCGAACGCGCTGCTGTATGCCCTCAGTTATTTCGGCGACGCCGACCCGCAACCTTCCCCGAAACTCCTGTGGAAAGTGGATTGGGAGGAAATCAAGAACACTGTTCGCGGATGGGTGAAGCAGGTCTCTTGATCCCCTCAGTCACAGCCGCCGCCGTTTGGGGTTAACAAAAAAGGGTGGGGGGAAAAACCCACCCCACCCCTTTTCATGTTTCGCGCAACCGCTCCCTTACGGTCGCGGCTCGGTTTCGCGGGCTGAACCGGCGGTTCGCGGGCTACAAGGTCCAGCCTTTCCGATATTGCCGTTTGACAAACGGATCGGCCTCCGGATGGTTGGTGACCTTCATGGTCTTGCTGTCCCACTCGATTCGCCCCCCCACGCGCAGCGCGAGGTTCCCGATCAACACCGCTTCGGTGAGCGGACCGGCGTAGGAAAAGTCCGAGGCGCTCCGCTTGCCATCCCGGATCGCGCGAGTCCAGTCGGCCCGGTGGTCTTCGCCCTCGACGCGCGGAAGGAACGGATCGGGCTTCTTGTAATCCGCCATCTTGGAGGCCGGCAGGAGCCGAGGGTTCTCGCCGTAGGTCTGGCAGGTGAGCGCGCCCTTCTCCCCGATGAAGATGGTGTCGCCGAGTTTCTCGTCCTCGGGCACCCCCTCGGGGCGCGGCGGCATGTAGCCGCCGTCATACCAGTGCATGGTGACCGCCGCGAGCTTTTTCCCTTCGTGGGCGCGCTCGGGGAACTCCAGCTTGAGGTGGGACTTCTTGGGCGCGGACTGGGAATTCAGACCCTCGACCTCGACCACCTCGACCGCCGTGGGCGCGCCGAGATGCAGCGCCCAGAAGGAGGCATCCATGATGTGGCAGCCCATGTCTCCCAAGGCGCCGCAACCGAAATCCCACCAGCCGCGCCAATTGAAGGGGAGATACTCATGATTGTAGGGGCGCATCGGCGCGGGTCCGATCCAGACATCCCAATCCAGGGTGTTCGGCAGCGGCTCCTCCGGGAGCGGATCGGGAATCCCCTGCGGCCAAAGCGGTCGGTCGGTCCAGCAATGGACCTCTTTCACATCCCCAATCGCCCCGCTCCAGATCATCTCGCACAGCTCGCGGACCCCATGCCCGGAGTGGCCCTGGTTCCCCATCTGAGTCATGACCCCAAATCTCCTGGCGGCCTTGGTGAGCGCCCGCGCCTCGTAAATGGAGTGGGTGAGGGGCTTCTCGCAGTAAACATGCTTGCCCATCTGCATCGCGGCCATGGCCACCGGGGCGTGCACATGATCCGGGGTGGCGATCACCACCGCCTCGATGTTCTTCTGCTTATCGAACATCTCACGCCAGTCGCGGAAGGTGTGGACACTCGGGAACTTGGCGTAGATCGAGGCCGCGCGGCTGTCATCCGCATCACAAAGACCGACTAGATTCTCGTGCTCGCCGAAGTAGTTCACATGGCTCCCGCCACGGCCCCCCGCTCCCACATGGGCGATGTTGATCTTGTTATTCGAGCGGACGCGCTTGGCCCAACTCGGCATGGCAAAGGCCCCGGCCAGGGTGGCGCCGGTCCCCATAAGAAAGTACCGTCTGGAAACACGATTCGACTTCACGATGAACTCCTCCTACCGCGGTTCAAAATGGAGACACGCCGAGGGTGGTCCCGATGGAGGGATGGAAAGACGTTTGCCCGGAAAAGTAAAGCCCCTATTCGGCCGCCTCCAGAACCACCGCTCCTCGAGGCGGAAGGTAAACGGAGTGGGCCACCGAGGAGGGAGCCTTCTCCGAGAGGATCACCTTCTGGGGATCGTTTGAGATATTGACCGCGGCGACCTTGTTCTTCCCCTCGGGGGACCGCCAAGCGGCCGCCAGGACGGAGCTTTGCCTCACATCGCGCTTTTCCGGGCCGTTCTCCTCGGTCCAGGTGACTCCGGCAGCCCCTTCGACGGACAAAGGCGGGAGCAGCTCGCCGAATTGGAGGGCATCCCGATGCGCATGCCGCAGGGTGCACAAGGTCTTGAGAAACTCGGCCTCCTGTTCATACCCCTCGGCGAGCAGGTTGGATCCGATCCAGCCGAGCTGCGCCCCGAACAGGAATTCCTGGGCGAGCTTGAGGCGGAGCGGGAAACGCTCTTCGAAATCGGTCCCGGTGAAGTATTGAAAACCAAAGGAGATCACTCGACCGGCGTAGACCGAGGGGTATAGCGGCACAATCTCCCCTCCATCCGCGCGTGTGTTCACGAGGAGAAAGGCGTGCAGCAAATCGTTCCAGGGGTCGGCGTTTTCCTCGGTGGTGAGCGCGCGCTCCTCCGGGAGGTCTTTCCGGATGCGCTCCAGCATGTCGCGGTATCCCTGGACCCAGAAATTCCCGCCACCCGGGAGATGACCGTGCCCCTCGGAAAAACAGCGTTTGGCCTCGGCGGCGGAGATCTGATCGATGTAGACCGCCTGGACCCCGACCTCACCCATGAGGCGATCCACCAAATCCTTCACCGTGGTCTTCCAGAGTTCGGTGGAGGGGCACATGGGCGAGAGCGGCACCCCGGAGCCATACACCTCTTCATAGCGCTTGCTCTGCTCGTTGAGGGCGCAGGCGCTCTCCGCGCTCTTGGCCTTCCAGGACTCCGTGGCCGGATCCCACAAACGCCCGTTGATGTAGGGCATCACCGGAACCCCCGCCCGCTGAACCTTGGCGACTGCGGCCTTGAATCCCGGTTTGGCCGGGAAGTATTCGGGATAGTGGTCATCGAAGGGGATTTCGTGCCAGTTGTAGATGTGAGCGGCGGTGGGGACTCCGAAGTATTCGGCGAAGCGGAGAACCTCGCTCGCGGACTGTTCATCGTGGCAACCGCCGAGATACCAGAGATCGGTGGAGAGGAGCCACTCGGGGATGTCTTTCCTTTCGGCGAGAGGCGGAACCGATCCCCAAGGGGTCGTTGTGGCGATCCGCTTGTAGATCTGTCCGGCTTCGTGCCAATCCCCTTCAAAGGGGGTGAGCACGATCCGGTAAGGAGTCTCGAACCGCTGGAGCTTGCCCATTCCGGCGATTTCCGGCCGGATCCCCAACGAAAGGGAGTTCCCATCCCCGCTCTTGCCGACAAAGAAACGCGCGGCATGCCCCGCCGAATCCTCCAGCCCGACATAGACTCCGGTCTTTCCATCCGACACGCCTACAAAGGGCATCGCGCAAGCCGCCGAGGGATAGACCCGTTCGATGGCGGCGCGAGCGGTGAGGTTCGAGTGCAACACCCCCCAGCCGTAAGGAAAGATCGAGTGAATCGAATCCGCTTGGGCAAGGGGACCGATCTCGGGAAAGGTCACCTCCCAGAGGGAGTAAGCCGGGTCTGATAGCGCGGCGGTCAACGAGAGCAGCAGGTCTTCCCCCCGAACCTCGACCGTCATTTCAACCGCGAGACCTCCCGGCTCCGCCTTGGGCCAAACAAACCGGGCCTGGCCCACTTGCGCCTCCCGGATCGCCCCCTGCGTGTCGCTCGAACGGACCTTGTGCTTCTCGCCATCCCGTCCGACCACGGTGAGGGTCCAGAGCGGGACCCCCGCCTGGGGGTGGATCCAGGCGTTCCCTCTGACCTCCAGGCTTGTTAAGCGAACACGACCATCCGCTTCATGGAATTCCGCCGAGCCCACGCGGGTCATAAGACGCGCCACGCGCGTGGGATGGTAGTCCCGCACCGTGGCCCTGAGCCCCTCGCTGGTGGTTCCAGCCAGGTCAAGCCACGCCAGGCTCTCCTCGGGGGACCAACCCTCCAGCGCCATCTCCGCGAGCGCGGTGGCCACCGGGCCGCGGTTCCTCCCGCTGGTGCAGTGGATGTAAATCGGCCCGGAAGAGCTCCGCACCAGGTTGAGAACAGACTCGATCTGATCGGGAGGAAACCCCTCCTTCCCGAGGGGCAGGTGGATGTATTCCAGACCGAGTTCGCGCGCGACTTCAAAGTCCGGCGTGGCATCCTCGACACTCACCACGCGGTGGACGCCGAGCTCCCGGATGGAGGCCAGCCCGTCCCTTCCCTTTGGGCGAGAGCCGCTGAGGACTCGCTTCCCCACTCGGAACAGGTTGGACAGACCCTCCTTTTCGAGCATCTCCACCGGAAGCGTGGTCGAGGCAACCTTCGCGGGGGAAGCCTCTCTGGAGGTTCCGGAATGGGCTTCCTCCTTCTCGGCCCGCGCCGATTCCCAGCCCAAACACAGGATGGGACAAAGAAGAAACAGGAAGACAGCTTGCCGAATACTGATTGGGGTGGAGTGTTTCATGGGGATTTCCTCCTGGGACCAAGGAGTTGCTCTTCGCGGAGAAACCGCTCCAGCGATTCGGCGGCGATCCGATGCCCGATCTCATTCGGATGCTGGTCGGTCGGGTGAACCCAAAGGTCGGAGTAATCCCACCCCATGAAATCGGGGAGCAGGCTCCAAACCGGGATGCTGTTGGCCTCGCAATGCTCTTCGATCATCCGGTACACCGCCAGAAAGGGATGTGTCTCCGAAAGGTCATACATGAACGGGAAGATCACGACGGCGTAGTTCGCGCCCGCGCCTTGAGCGAGATCACGCCCCTTGAGCAGGGCATCCCGGCAGCGTTCCCACTCCGGCTTGAACCCCAGGCCATAATTGACCAGTGCGTCAATATAGCGGCGGCCATCGATCCTTCGCTGAACGACATTGTAAACGCTGCTCGCCAGGTATGAGAACCTGAGGATTGGGGACTCGTGACGCCGCCAATAGTTTTCCCACAGGTCCATGCCCCCGGCATATTCGGCGTCATTGGCCACGAAGATGACCAGCACAAGGTCCGGCTGGAACTTGAGCCCCTGATGCTCCAGGTAATGGATTTCATCCAGGGTGTTCCAGGCGCTGGTGGCGACCGGGAGCACCTCGGTGGGGGTGGAATCGGGGGGGTTGAGAAGCGCGGCGAGACGGTTTGGGAACGAGTCTTCCCAGTTCACCCCCTCCGCGAAGGTGAAGGAGTCCCCGAGGAGAATCACGCGCCGGGTCCCCGGCGGCTTGGCTTCGGTGAAGTCCGGACCGCGAAATCCGAAGTTGTTGGTGTGAAAGACAAGCGTGTTGTGCTCGTTGAAGGCCCCGCGCGGATTGCTGTCGTAGCGCATCTCCATTTCGACATGGGGCTTGAACTGGATCTGCACCCCCGGAAGACGCTCCTCCTTGGGGACCAGGGCGTGGTCCCAGGAGTAGATCCGGGGGGCGTGGGTCCCGCGCACATCGAGGAGGCGAAAAACCCCCTCCATCGCGAGCAGGGTGAGAATCACCGAACCCAGGAGAAGGGATAGGTTGACGAGGGCGTTCTTAAGCTTTTTCAACTCTTGAGGATCGACATCAGAGCTTCACGGATGCCCACGAGGTCGGGGCGATCGAGGGCGTATTCCACCGTGGTCAGCACATAATCAAAGCGATTGCCGACATCATAGCGCTTGCCGCTGAATCGGCAGGCCCGGAGGCGCCCGCGAGTGGCCAGGACATGCAGGGCGTCCGTGAGCTGGATTTCATTGTTCTTCCCGGGCGGCAGGCCATCGATGATCTCGAAGATTTCCGGGATGAGAACATACCTGCCGACCGCCGCGAGACGGCTGGGGGCCTCCTCGCGTTTCGGTTTTTCGATGATCCGTTTGACCACATACTCACTGTCCTCCACGGATTCCACTTCGAGGATTCCATAGCGGTCCACCTTGTCCTCCGGAACCTCCTCGACCGCCAGGACCGCATCCCCGGTGCGTTCATGGATGGAGATCAACTTGCGCAGACACTCCCCGGAGGGCCGCAGCAGGGTGTCTCCCAGGAGGACCGCGAAGGGTTCGGCCTCGACATGATCGCGCGCGTAGCGGACCGCATCCCCGAGGCCGAGCAGCTCATTCTGACGGATGTAATGGATCCGCCCGGCGGTGGTCAGGTCGCGAATCTCCGCGAGGGCATGGGTCTTCCCGCTCTTGCGAAGCTCCTCCTCGAGCTCGAAGTTGCGGTCGAAATGGTCCTCAATGGCGTGCTTGCCCTTGCCGGTGATGATGAGGATATCGTGCAACTCCCCCTGGAGCGCCTCCTCGACCACATACTGAATGGCGGGGCGGTCCACGATGGGGAGCATTTCCTTGGGTTGGGCCTTGGTGGCGGGCAGGAGACGGGTCCCGAATCCCGCTGCGGGGATCACCGCCTTGCGAACCAAACGACTTCCGACCGGTCGACTCAAGAAAGCCTCCTCGTTGCCACCTGGGATGGATTGGGCATCATCGGGAGAGGCGGGTGAAAAATCCAGAGGGGAGAGCTGTCACAACGCCGCCCAAATTTGGTAGATTGAGACCCGCGTCAAGGGGGGAGAGGTTGATTTGATGGCACGCGCCGCCACATCGGTCCTATTGATCATCCTGATGGGTCTTGTCGTTCTCGGTCTGGTGCTCCGGGAAAGCCCGCCCGTTCCCAGCTGGAACCCACATCTCCAGGGGGCCTCGGCCAGCACGGTGAGCGGGGTGCGAATGGACCGTTCCACCTGGCTCTCGCCGGAGGGGAACCGAGTCTGGATCCTGGCCCGGATCGGGATCACCAGCCCCCGCGAAGAGGCGATTCTGATCGACCTCGGAAACAATCAGGCCCTCGGCTCGGCCACCGGCGGAATCCCGCTCGGGTGGCTCGGCGACACGGTGGTGTTGTTCTACAGCGAGGGGGGGCGCGACCCGCTGCTCAAGAAGTTCGCCCGCAAGCTCGGCGGGAACCTGAGCCGACGGCGCTTCACCTGCTTTTACCGCATCGACCTGGCTTCCGGCGAGTCCAACCTGATCGCGGAGGTCGAGGTCGGAGTGGGGATGGATTTCTGCGCGCTGTCTCCGGATCGCAAAAATCTGGTGGCCACTTGGGGACCCGCCGACTGCCGCGAGCTCACCCTTTCCCCCGGAAGCGAACCCAAACGAGTGGAGGAGAAATATGTCTGGGCCCCCTGCTTCCTCGAAAACGACCGCTATCTGTTCGTGGGCGAGACCGCCATCCAATCCCGTAAGCTGGGCGGGGCGAAATCCGAGCGGTTCTCGCAGCCGCTGCTCAGGGAGATTCGCGACGCGATCAAGCTCAAGGGGACTCCGAGCATCGAGATCTGCGGACGGATCGGGAATGAGGCGCTGGTGGTGGACCATGTTCCCGACGGCAACCGGGACCGTTTGCTTAAGCTGGACGAACGCACCAGCCTGCTGCGGGAGATCACCGGGATGCGGCCCAGTCGGACGCTTCCCAGCTTCAGCTCGGATGGACGCTACATGGTCTACCAGGGCAACGCCTTTGACCGCAACAATGACACGGTGTTCTTCCAGGACATCGCGGAGGGGTCCGAGGCGCAAGTCCTCGTGGAGGGGGTTTCGGGGCAGATGTATGAGGCCGACCCGGTGTGCCTTCCGGGCGACCGGGTCCTTTACATCCACCGCGGAACCGAGTTGCGCTCGCTGGCTGTGAACGAGGGCGAGGAGAGCGCTTCCCTGCACTGGCCCGAATCGATCCTGCCGTAGGTCCCCGCGCGGGGATGTGAAAGTTCCAAGCCGGCGGGTTATGATTCCGCGAGTTCGGTCCCAAAGAGAAGTCCGCGCCACAGCCCCAATGAAGGAGATCCCAATGATCCGGAATCGCGGGTTCCATCTTGTTCCTGTCTGCTTCGGTCTGATGCTCAGCCTGGCCGCGTCGGTGAAGGCTCGGGAATGCCCCTACGAGGGCTTTCCGGATGGTGTCCTGGCCGGCTTTTCCATGGAAAGCTGGGATGCTTACGCGCGGCTGTATGGCGCGGACAAGCTGGCGGAGACGCTTCACCAAACCCTTGTCGAGGAGGTCGCGCCCGCGATTCTGAAGGTCGCCGAGGCGACCGGTCCGATCCAAGATCTGCCCTCCAAATTGGAGGAACTCCGGGACAAGGTGGATTGGGAGTTTGTTGGGAAATGCGGCATCGCCGTGGGGATCAGTCTCGGCAAGGAGAATCTCCCGACCTTCACGCTCCGCCTTTCCGCGCCAAGCGGAGAGGGAGAACGTCTGTTTTCGGCCCTGGCCGGGGGGGTCGCGCACATCGCCTCGGCCGCGACCGCCGAATTGAGCTGGAAGGTCGAGGGAAACAGTGGCGCGCTCCGCCTTGCCTTGGGCGCGCAGGGCGAGGAGGCCACATCGGAGGTCAAGGCTCCCGTGCTGCTCTCCCTGGTCAGGCGGGAGGATCAGGTGTGGGTTCGTCCGATGGGCGCCTCCGACACGGCCGAGCAAAGCAGTCCGTGCGCCGATCCGGCCATCGGGAGCCTATGGGAAAAGCTCCCGGAACCGTGCGTGGCCACCGCCCTGGTGGATCTCTCGGGGATCGCCCGTCACTTGAACGAGCTGATCGATTTCCTTGAGTCCGAGGAGAAGTGGGAATCCTCTCTGATTCTCGATCCGACCCTTGAGTCGCTCTTCACCGAGGATGTGGAGACCCTCGAGAAGCTGCGCGAGGTGGAGAAGGACTTCGATTCCATGACCCCGACCGTGGAAAGCGGGGTCGCCAAGGTTCTTCGTCGCCTGGTGGAAATCCTCGGCGATCAGGGGTGTGTCGTGGCGGGGCTGGGGCCCCAGGGGACCGCGGTCCAATCCACGACCCTGTGGCAACCGCGCGCAGGCGGGGCCCACGCGGACCTGTTCAAGTGTGAACCGCTCTCGTCGAGGTTTCTTGGATTCCTTTCGACCTCATGGAAGGAGGTCAGCGTCTTCAGCCTCCCGGACCTTGCCCGGATCCACCGCTTGATTGTGGACTTGCTCAAAGAGCTCCCGGATTCCGAGGAGAGCTTCCGCACGCTCGATGAGCTCGAGAAGGAGTATGAGTTCTCGATCGAGCGGGACCTGATCCCCGCGTTCGGGAGGGAGGGGGTGTATGTGACTCGCGCCAAGCCCAAGGGGACTCCCGCGTTTCAGCTTTCGGCCTCCGGCTTCCAGCTTGCGCTTGCGATTGGAGATGTTTCCGCCGCGCGGCGGACCGTGGCCGCGCTTGAGAGGTTGCTCGCGAGCGGCGGCATGGTTGGTTCGGCGAGCTTTGTGGGGGACATGACCTGCTCGGTCCTGGATGCCGGGCTGATGGGGAAGGCTTCCTGGATTCTGCTTGAGGAGGCGCGGGTCTTTATGTTCACCTCGGGCGATTCGCGCGATCAGATCCTCGAGTTCGTGGACCTGCTCAAGAACCCGCGCGCGGCCACGCTGGCCGAGCACCCCGACTGGGGGGCCCTTTCCGCGATCTGGAGCAAGCAACCCACCGATGTCAGCCTGATCGATGTTTCCCAGATCTGGAAGGAAGCCGAGGAGGATATCAAAGGGGCGCGAATGATGCTCTCTATGATGGGGGAGGTGGGGACCGTGGCGGTCCCGATGCTTCAGCTTGTCCTTCGGGCCATGCAAGCGCTCGAGGCGCCCAGCTGGGGTTTTACCGTTGCCTCGGATGAGGGGGAATTGCGAATCAGCAAGACTCTTCTCCTGTACCCCTCGGAGCAATAACGGGATGATTGTGGAGCGGTTTCAGTTTGGCGGCGGGGAGTCCTTCACCGCGCGCCCCCGAACGGCGCGAGCCCTGCGAAGGGGCCTCCGATCCGCGCTCGGGATCGGTCTTGTACTCCTTTGCATGCTCAAGGGGGGTCCCGGGTGGTCGCAATCGCATGTCCCTTTCGCGGACCGGGGGACCGGCCAAAAGGTCGCGCTGGTTGCGGGGGCGGGCGCCTGTTCGGTGCTCTACACCCCGGCGAAGGCGATCTATGCCACGGGCGGCGCGATTGCCGGGAGTCTGGTGTTCCTGATGTCGGCGGGACAAAGCTCGGCGGCGGCGGGGCGAATCTTCGACCGCACCGGGCGCGGCGATTGGTATGTCCATCCGGACCACCTCACCGGGGTGCGTCCCCTGCACTTTCGTGGCGAGACAGTGGGGCCTCCCGGAACCGCTTGGTAGTCCGAAGCGCGGGAACCACGAACCCGCGCTAAAGCTGGGATGGGGCGAACCCCGCCGGGACCAGCGAATCCACATCCACCCCCTTCAGCTTGAGGACCGTGGCAATGACCTCCCCGATGACCTGATTGGGAGTGGAAGCTCCGGCGGTGAATCCGATCCGGCGGAAGCCCTCGGGCAGCCAGTGTTCCGTCACCGAAAGCGTGTCCGCGAAAGGGCGCTTGTGGCGGATCCGTTCGGCGCCCTCGATCCGGGAGACCTCATCGATATGGAAGGTCGGGCAGTGCTCCGCGCCGATCTCGCAAAGGTGCCCGGTGTTGCTGCTGTTGAAGCCTCCGACCACGATCATCAAGTCCAGGCCGCTCTGGGCCAGCTCAATCACCGCATCCTGGCGTTCCTGGGTGGCGGAACAGATGGTGTCGAACGAGAGGAACCGCTTGGAGGCTTCGTCCTGGCCGTATCTCCGGATCATGGATTCCTCAATGCGTCTGGCGATGGCGAGGGATTCGGAGCTGAGCATGGTGGTCTGATTGGCAACCCCGACTTTGGCCAGGTGCAGGTCGGGGTCGAAGCCCTTCGAGGAGGACTTGGCGAAGGTGGCGAGAAACGATCCCCGGTTTCCGCGCCCCTCGATGTAGGCGCAAACAGTCTCGGCTTCCGCCATGTCCTTGACCACCAGATATTTGGCCCCTTCCTCGGATTCCGCGCGGGAGCTCGTGGCAATGGTTTCCTCATGGTCGTATTTGCCGTGGATGATCGAGGTGTAGCCCTCGCGGGCGTAGCGCTCCACACGTCGCCAGACATTCGCCACCGAGCCGCAAGTGGTGTCCACCAGGATGCAGCCGGTTGCCTGCAGGCGCGCGAGCAAGCTCTTGCTCACCCCAAAGGCGGGCAGTAGGACCACATCCGCGGGCTCGAGAGTCTCCAGGGGATTTTCTCCGCCGTATTGGCCGGTTAGGAAGCGGATTCCGAGCTCGGCCAGCCGCCGGTTCACACGCGGGTTGTGAATGATCTCGGCGGTCAGGAACAGGCGACGGTCGGGAAACCGCTTGCGGGTCTCGTAGGCGTAATCCACCGCGCGGTCCACTCCATAGCAGAAGCCGAACTCGCGCGCGAGCAGGATTTCCACCTGGGGGGTCAGGATGCGATAGTCGTTTGCTTCCAGGAAGTCGATCAGAAGGCTGTCGTAGTCGCTTTTGAGCTCACCGATCACTTCGGCCTTGAGCCCGAATCCGCGCTTGTAGATCGGAATGGCGTCGATCAGTTTCTCGACCATGGGGGCGTGTCCTTCGGCCATTGAGTATACTGGAGGAGCGGGCGGAGTTTAAGGGAGACTGTTCGCGGAGGCTCGTTGCACCCCGGCGCGAAGCGCGACCGCCAGCCCAAGGCTGCTCCAGAACGCGATGTCGATCTCATCGCTCGGGCCGAGGTTGTTCACAAAGGCGTGGACCAGGAACACAACCATCATGCTCTCCAGACCGAGCGCGAGGGCGCGAAGCCAGGGGTCCTCCCCCGCGAGCCGGAACAGCCGATGGGTCTCCAGAAAGAACATCGCGACCAGAAACCCGAAAGCGACCAGGCCGACCACTCCGAGTTCGGCCAGGATTTCCAGATAGAGGTTGTGCGCCCCCATGTGAAGTTTTCCTTCGTATGAGAAAGTGTAGTAGATGTGGCTGAAATACAGGTCCGGGTAGCAGCCATATCCCGCGCCGAGAATCGGGGCCGAGAGCCACATCGATATCGCCGCCATCCACCGGTCGATCCGGCTCTCGTTGGCGACATAGCGGATGTCGAAGAGGGTTTGCCAGCGCTCCTTGAGCAGCGGAGCGAGCTCCAGCATCGCCACGGCCAGAATTCCGAGTAGAGCGACCGCCAGAAACGCGAGGGCGAAACGCGCGCTCAAGCCGGCGCGCTGCCTGGAGAGGAGAAACAGCACCAAGACCGCGAGTCCGATCCAGGCGCCCCGGACAAAGGTGAACAGGATCGCCACCCCAAGCAGTCCCAGATATGCGGCCAGTTGGCTCCTTCCGGGGATGGGCTGAGTCAGCGCGCCCAGCGCAAAGGCCGCCGGGAAGCACAGGAACGCGGCATAGATGCAGTGATTGCCAAAGAACGGGTGGGCGATATCCTGATAGATGGCGATTCCCTCGATGAATTGGGTGTAGAACCCATACAGGGCCAACGCCAAGGTGCTTGCCACAATCACCCGGAAGGGAACTTTCAAGTCACTCGGTTCGCGGATCGCCATCTGGGTGAGAATGTAACCGCCAAGGAACGCCGATCCGGTCCGGGCGAGCGCTTTGAGGGTCACGAAGGGAATCTCGCTCCTCGCGAGCGAGACGCACAGGACCGCGATGTAGATTCCGGCGGCCAGATGGAGCGGAGAGACCGTGAAGCGGATAGCGCCGATTCGCAGGACCGCGATCACCACGGCCAGTGCGGCGAGGGGTGTAAGCAGTTCGGTGGGGATCACCAAATTGTTCCCGGCCCCAAGCAGATCGTGGATCTCCACCGAGAAGGGGAGCGCGGCGATCAGCAGCAGCCACAGCCATCGTGGGCGGCAGGCCAACCAGACCCCTCCAGCCAGCCCGGCGACTCCCGCCAGCGCGAGGGGATGGGGTCCGAGATAGACAAGCCCCACGGCCAGCAGGATGGAGAGGCCCGCCGCGCCGAGGAGAATGGAGTTGGGAGGGGTTTGCAGGCTTGCGCCCTTCATGGAACCATGATGCCACAAGCGGACCCAATCTGTTCACCCACCGCGCTGGAGAGCGCCTTCCGGCGTGAACTGGAGCAACTCTGGCCGGAAGGGGCCTCGCGAAGGTTGCTGCTCGCCGCTTCGGGCGGTCCGGATTCCACGGCCCTTGCCTGGCTTTGCCACAACCTGCTCGGAGAGTGCCTGGAGGGGCTGGTCCTCGCGCACTTTCACCACCACCTGCGAGGCGAGGAGGCGGATGAGGATGAAGCCTTTGTGCGCGCGCTCGCCTTGATGCTCAAGGTGCCCTACCGCCGTGGGGATTGGGTTCGACACCCCGATGAGCGCCTCCCCCGCGAGGACCGTAACCTGCAGGCCGGGGCGAGACACGCCCGGTATGCGTTCCTCGTTCAAACCGCGCTGGAGTTGGGCATCCCGGTTGTGGCCACCGGGCATCAGCGCGACGATCAGATCGAGACCATCCTGCTGAACCTCGCGCGCGGTGGCGGGGATGGGGCCTACCGAGGAATCCGCGAGCGGTTGCCGCGGAAGGGGGTCTGGATTCTGCGCCCCCTGTTGCCCTTCTCCCGCGCGGACCTTCGCTCGTATCTGGATCGCGCCGGACATGGATATCGGATCGATTCGAGCAACGCCTCCGCCAAATACACTCGCAACCGTCTGCGCCTGGAGCGCATCCCGATCCAGGCCGAGGCGGACCCCGACTTTCCTGAGGGACTCCTGGAGAGGCACGCGCGCGCAAGACACGCGGAGTCTTTGGCGAGTGAGGCCCTTGTGGCTCTGCGCGCGAGGGGACTCCGGGAATCGGGGCGTTGGGTTCTGCCCAGAAATTCCTTCGGACCGGAGCACGGGGAAACACGTTTCCTCTGCCTGCGTGAACTGCTTCGGGAGCTCCTGCCGGAGGACACCGGATGGTATCCGATCCGGCGCGCCCCCCTCAGGCGGCTGTTTGCGCTCCTCGACAGCGGTGGACAGGGGGTGGTCAACCTCCCCAAGGGGATCCGCGCGGAGGTCAGGGAAAGGACACTCACCTTGGAAAACGGATGGCGGGTTTGTTGCCCGGCCCCAGCCAAGCCGGATGAACCCGAAGTGGGAGGATGAGCCGCGCGAGGGCTACACGAAGTGGAGCTCGCCGAAGAATTTCGGTTGATGGAAATCGGGAGTCACGGTGTCCACCGGAGCCCAGGTTCCCCAGTGAGGTTCCTTCACCGACTCGGCGCATTTGTTGAAGTTGGCCCGCCAGACTGTCCCGCTTCCGGGCGCCGGAGTTCCCGAATATCGGTGGAGGAGCTCGAAGGGGATGGCGGCGGCGAGGAACCAGTGTTTGAGGGATTCATCCTGAAGGTCCACCGGTTTCTTGTAAGAGCATTCCCGCCGCACCGCGAGCAGGTCGCCGCGAGGGACCGCGACCCGCCCCTCGCGGCCATGACCGACCGCAAGGAGCAGCTTCCCCAGACAGTTGAATTCAAAGTTGAAATAGCTCGCCGAGAGGTCGGAACTCGGGCTCACGAAGAGTTCCACGCAATTGTCCTTCCACACCTCGCTCTGGTCTTCCGTGTGCTCGGCATGGACATACTTTTCCGTGCAATCGAACCGCGCGTACAGGTTGGTGGGATCGTACAGGAGGCGGACCTCGGTCACCGGTCGCGGGTTGTGGGTGGTCCAGGGGAAGTGGGCGATGAGGGCGACTTCGGCGGCGGCCCAGCCCTCGATTTCGCGGAAGGATCCAATTACGGAGCTCGCTCTTGGGCGGATATGGTAATTCATGGCTTGGTCTCCGCCTTGATGGCCACCCCCCCACGAGGATAGTCCCTCCCTCCTCGAGTGTCATGTTGGAGGGTTTCCCAGGTCAACACATCCTCTCCCCGCTCCTTCCGAGACACCATCGCGGTGGCGGCTCGGGAGAGCGTGAACCGGGTGTCCGCCTCGCCACCACAAATCCGCGCGCGAGTCCCTCCGACCAGACAAACTTCTTCTCGGGAGGCGGAAACGAGCAACAATCCATCGGACTCAAGATTCGGTCCATCCCGGAAGGTTGCTTTTCCCGCCCCGAAAAGAAGGTGAAACACACCGGACCGGGTCGTGATGCGAAGGGCCATCGGGTTGTCCGGAGAGACCGCCACGTCGAGCAGGTTCGGAGACTCCTTCCAGGCATCCCAGATCGCCACGAAGGGCGCGTCCGTGGTCCGGCGGACACACAGGGTCTGGCATGGCGGGTGCTCCGCTGTCACCACCGCGCGGTCGATGGGATAGGTCTCGAGGGTGTAAACTTCCGTGCCTGTTGCGCCCAGAAGGGTGACCCGCGAGGTCACATCGCCGACCCGCCACTGAGCGCTCCAAACATCCGCTGTCACCCCGCGAAAAACCCGATCGCTCCCGAAGGCAAGCCATTCTCTCGGCTCGAAGACCGCTGGGACCAGCGGGATCGAGACGGTCGGGGGGCCACCCGCGTGATGAAGCATCCAGTCGTGGGTTTCCCCTCCCTCCACCCGGAACACATCCACCACCACATCCTCGATCACCGCCACCGAGCGACGGTAGACCGTGGTTTGCGGGTAGAGCCGGTCGGCGCGGAGCTCGGCGAACTTCAGCAGCGGTCCATCATGGAAGGCCGCCACTTCCGGGATCTCTACCCCTTGGAGCGCCTCACCCTGCTTCTGGGAGGTCTTGTCCACCGTGACCGTGTTGTGCATCGAAGAGAGTGTTCCCAGCTCGCGGGTGGTGAGTTCGTTGTAAGGCGTGGCTTTCTCAAGGGCGAGCAGCTCCCCGCGCGAGAAGTAGGTCAGCCCCAGACGGTCCGCGTGTTGGTGTCCGCCCCCGGGGGCAAGGGCGTTGAGTCCCACCCAGACCCGGTTTCCGTTCCAATTATTCCGCAGCGACACCCAACCGCTTGAAAGATAAGAGCTGGTGAAGGGAGTGTCGCTCTTCACCAGCTCCGGCGCGCCATGCAGCAGGGCGAACCAGGATCGTCCCCCCTCGCGGAGCTTGTCGTAATCCCCGACCGACTTCATGTCGAAAAAGCGGTAACCGACCTCGGCGGTGGAGTAGTAATCCTCCATCCCCGCGCGTGGAGACATCGAGTCCCCCACGGTCGGCATGGTCCGGTCCGGCATGGCCATCGACATGAACCATTCCAGGGCGTTCTTGAGCGCTTGAGCGGAGGGATTCTCCGGCGTGGCCAGGTCATACTTCTCGGCTGGAAACCTCTGTGGGTCCATCTCGGAGAGGTGGTGGGAAAGGACCGCAACCTCGCAAAGCGCGTGCAAAGGGTACAGGTGATACCCGGAACAGAGCTCCCAGAAGGCGCCATCCGGCTTGAAATGAGAGGAGAGAATCCGTGTGAGACTGCGATGCTCGGGGGCCTTTTCAGTGGAGAAATCCCCGCGCCCGAAGCACCAGTCGATCCGGTCCGCGTCCTCAAGCGAGAGCGCGGTCTGAAGGACCACGTGATGGTAGCGGGTCACATTGTTGTGGTCGTAGGGGTAGATCGGATCGAGAATCACATCGTTGAGCATCCTGCGGAGAACATCGTTCTCGAAGGTCGCCCGCTGCGCCGCGCTCATCCTTTCGCGGAGAAGTTCATAAGCGCGCGCGAGCTCGATCAGCAGCCCGCTCTCGCCCTCGCGCTGATAAGTGAGAATGCGCGCCTCCTGCGGTTTGCCCGCGCGGTCCGTGGGGAGGGCGCGGACTGTCTTGGCGAAAAGCATCAGCAGTTCGATCCCTCGGTCCATCCAGCGAGCATCTCCCTCCAGCCGACCGATCACCGCGAGGTCCACCATGTTTCCTGGAGTCTTGAGATAGAAGTGACAGGCCCAGCCCTCACGGAGGTTGCCGTGGTAACGGTCGCCGGGCGGATAGACCCCCGCGTCAACATCGGGAGGATAGGTCGCGCCGCAGGCCGGGCAGTGAAACTCATCGGGATTGAACGGATCGTAAGTGAGCGGTGTTCGATCCTTGGGGCAGGAGAAGTTGTGGTAGACATTGCTCCGGTAGGTGGGAAACACCTTCGCCAATGTTTCAGAGGGGATCTCCGCCCAAGGCAGGAGTTCCTTCTTCCGGCCTTCATACACCTTCCGCGCCCAGGCTTGGGTGTCGAGTTTCTCGCGGACCTCGTGAAGGGTCTGTTCGGTGATCATCCCCGCCGGATGCCTCCACTCCAAACTGGAGGTCGCGCCGAGGAGGCAGGCCGCGAGGAGCAGCGTGTTCATTCGGCCTTCCTTGCGAGCCAAAGCTCCATCGCGCGAACCAGTTTCATCGGCTCATCGGTTTGGATCACATCGATCCCCCAGTCGATCAGCCGGAGCAGATCGGTGGGCGCGAGGTTTTCGCTCAGGGCGTCGGTGAAGACCTTGACCTGGTGGGCATGACAACGCTCGATCATCTCCTTGGAGACAATCTCGAAGGAGGCATCCACCGCGTAGGGCTTGAGGTCCTTATTCAGGCCATCCAGCATGTCCAGGCTCGGCAGGGGCGGCAGCGCGCGAATGCGCGGATTGATCTTCTTGAGTTCCAGCAGGCGCTCCACGCTCTGATACACCACCGCGCGCTCCGCGAGATCGTGCTTCTCCAAAGCCTTCGCCAGATCGGTGGGAGGGATATCCTTGGCGTCGAAATAAATCTCCGCTTTGGAGCCGATGAAGGACAGGAACTCCTCAAGTGTGGGGATGCGCGTGTCGCGGAAGGGTTTTCCGAACCAGGACCCGGCATCGAGGAGGCGAAGCTTCTCGGAGGGAGTCTCACGGATCGGTCCCTGGCCGTTGGTGGTGCGCTCGAGCTTGCCGTCGTGGAGGAGAAAATACTCCCCATCGCTGGAGGGCCGCACATCGATCTCCACGAAATCGGCCCCGATGCGAGTGGCCTTGTCGAAAGCCGCGAGTGTGTTTTCGGGGGCGTAGCGCAGCGCGCCGCGATGAAGCGAGAACCGCGCCGGCCGTTCTCCGAGTCTCCGCCACAAGGCATGCGGGATCAGTTCCTCCGGAAGGTCGGTCTGAAACCAGTCCACTCCGGCATCCAGGCATTTGCTCCACCACACGGGAGTGTCCCACTCATCGAGGACTTTGGCTTGGACCTTGACGCCATCTTTGTGGAAGGCGTTGCATATTTCCGGAGTCACAGCATCGGCGTCGAGCTCGATGGCCGCGACCTCGAGGTCTCCGAAGGGGCGCTCCAGCCCCATTTCCGGGCGCCATTTGGGCATCACCGCGATCTTCCCTCCGGAGGATTTCGCGACTTGCGCCAGAGTTTCGGGGTCATCAAAGACCACCACCTGCTTCTCCATGCCCGCCGCGAGGACCTCGGACACCAGGAGCTCCGGATCGATTTCCTTGCAGTCGAGGTAGAGGTTGATGCGGCCCTTCGAGAGCGCGAGGCACTCCTTCAATGACAAGAGCCGAGTTCCCGCGAAGCGGGGCGCGAAAGGGCTTCCCGCATCCAGGCTGAGCAACTCCTCGAGGGTCTTTTCCTTGAGGGGACCCTTGCCGTTGGTCTTGCCGTCCAAGTTGGAATCATGGAACAGGATGTGTTTGCGGTCGGCGCTGAGTCGCACATCCACCTCGACCCACTCGATGCCGTCCCGGATGGCAAGCTCAATGGCCGGAGCGGTGTTCTCCGGGGCCTGGCGCATCATGCCGCGGTGGACCATGGTCTGAAACGCGCGGGGGGGCTGGACCGGTTCGAAGAACTCGAAGGCGGCGGGGCAGGGAAGCGCGCCAAGGGCGAGGGAGAGGAAGAGAGAGAGAACCCATGGGGAACGAGAAGGGATTCTCGTTCCAGCAGCTACGGGGATTCTCGTTCCAGCAATGGATTCCCGTGTTCGCGGGAATGACAGGGCAGTCGGCAAGCTCTCCATGGCATCCTCCTCATGGCCCCAGTCGGAACAGGTCCCCATCGCTAACCACTCCATTGGTCGGGCTGTAGGCGAGGACCTGGATTTCCTGAACGATCAGTTGACGCGGGGTTTCCCCCGGCAGTCCGGTGAAATTGCTTCCGGGATGCCCGGCCTTTTCGTTGATGTCGCCATATCGCCCCGCGCCGCGAGCATCCAGATTGGGGAGGAGCGAGGTGCGGACCGGCGCGCCGGAGGGGAGGTTCTTCCCGGGATTCTCCGCCTCGTCCGTGTCCGGGCCGAAGCTGGTCGCGATCCAACCGTTGAAGACCCCGTCACGGTCCTCGCGGTAGGAGTAGGTGATGAACCCCGGGAGCCTGCTGAACGGGTCGGTCGGGATCTGCGTGATATAAGCCATCGGCGTGGTGAGGCCGGGGACCACCCCCACCGGGGTGTCGGCGGGGAGATCGTAATAACCCAAGGAGCTCGCCCCATTCCCGGAGAAAATCGTCCGAAACGTGTAAAAGGCGTATTCCCCATACTGGAGGAAATGGTTTTCCACCTCGGCCGGGACCGCGCCGAGGTCATCGGTCCCGATGGGATAATGCTTGTGTTCGGTCCGGAAGGCCTCAATTGCCACCGCGAGCGAGCGCAAGTCCGCCTCGGCGCGGGTGACCTTGGCGCGAACCTGCGCGGCGAGGAAATTGGGCAGCGCGACCGCGATCAGGATCAGAATGATGGAGATCACGATCAACAGCTCAATCAGCGTGAAAGCGTTCGCGCATGAGGGGCGAGAAAGGATTCTCGCGCCAGGTCTTTGACTCGCGCTGGTGGAACTTGGACCCCCATCGGTGGGTTTGAAGTCGCACTGGCGGGAGACCCATGCCACGGAGAGGGGTTTCCTCTCAATCATCTTCATCCTCCCGCTCGAATTCCCACCCCGAGTGGACATATTGCTCCGGATAGGGCGCGTCCTGACCCTTGGCGGCGTGCCAGAGGATGCGGTTGAGCGTGTCCTCCGGTGCCTCATCAATGTCATCGAGCGGCAGCTCCAGCGATTTCTTGGCCCAGTAAAGTTGGTGCGGATCGCTGATTTCGGAGAGCTCCGGATTGAGCTCATCGAGCGGAATCCGATTGGGAACCGAGTCGTAGGGGGTCAAATCCGGGGTTTCCATGAAGCAGTCGGTCATCGGAATCGCGGAGGAGTCGAACTGGTTCATCGGGGGGAGACCAAGGATCAGCTCAATCGTCCGGACCATCCCGGTCTGGTTGTAATTGGTGCTGATCACACTCTTCCGTTTGGTGTAGGGGCTGACCGCAAGCGCCAAGGTCCGGTGCCCATCCACATGATCGAAGCCGTTCTGCGGATCATCCTGAACCACAAGGATGCAGGTTTTCGGCCAGAACTTGCTCTTCGAAATCGCCTCGATGATCCGCCCGAGGGCCAGGTCGTTGTCGGCCACCGAGGCGCGCGGGGTGGGCATGCGCGGGCGGGTTCCGGCGGTGTGGTCGTTGGGGATCAGAATCATCGAGAGGTTGGGGAATCCGCCCTGCTCCTCGAACCGCTTGAGCTCCTGGATAAAGACATCGGCGCGGTACAGGTCGGGGACAATCGAGGGGAAGCCGATGGTGCGCGTGCAGGTGTAAGGGACCAACGAGGCGATGCTGGCCCTGCCGATGATGTCGATCTCGTTCTTCTTCTCGAGGAAGTCCTTGTAGCAGTCGAGGAAGCGGGGTCCGCCCTTGGCCTGACGGTCCTTGTCCTTCCAGCGGATGTCCGCGAACACGAATTCGCCATAGGTCCGGAAGGTCTTTCCATGCGCGAGGCAGTTGTCCCATAAGAATCCGCCCGCGGAGTAAGCCAGGGCATCCCCGCCATCATACGGATAGCTCCTGGGGAACCCCCCATAGGCCTTCTCGATGTAACTCGTGACATAGCTCTCGGCCACCCACTGATGGCCATCCGCGGAGTTCACTCCGGAGCAGTAAAAGTTGTCGAGCAGCACAAACTCCCGCGCGATCTTGTGGCAATTGGGGGTGACCTCCTCGCCATACATGCACAGGCTCGGCTCCCCGTTCCCCTCCGGCATGTCGCCGAAGACCTGATCGTAGGTGCGGTTCTCCTTGATGATGTAGACCACGTGCTCGAAGACCGAAGGCTCGCCGTGACGTTCCGGGACCGGCTTCGGGGCGATCCCCTCGCGCCCCGGCATGAGCGCGCTGATCGATTCGGTCATGCGGTTATTCTCGATGACCTTCTTGGTCTGTCGGGCAATCTCGGCATCCGAGGGAATCCGGATCAGCGACACCGAACCGGAGCTTTCGTGGGTGTTGTAGCCTTGGGTCTTCCCGATCTCCACCGAAGGGACAATCTTGCTTCCGCCCTTGATTCCCGAGCCGGGTCGCTCCTCCACGAGGTCCTTGCGGCGCGAGCCGATCCCCTTGATGTTGGCCACCCAGAGGGATTTCTTGTTTGGGTCAAGCGCAAGGCCCGCCGGGTACCAGCCGGTCGGAAGAAAGCCGATCACCTTGCTGGGTTCGGACTCCGCCCCCGCTCCGCGCGCGGCCTCTGAAAGGGCGATCACACAGATCGCGTTGTTGGCTCCGTTGGACACAAACAGACGCGCGCCATCGGCGGAGAGCTCCAGGTCGTTCGGCGCGCTGCCAAAGATCAGGTCTTTCGCCGGACGAGTGGAAATCGTCTCCACCACCGACTGCTTCTCCGTGTCGACCACGGAAACCGTGTCGGAATTGGCGTTGGCGACATAAAGGCGCTTGCCGTCCGTGGAGAGAGCAAGCCCGGAGGGGTGTAGGCCCACCAGGATCTGGGCGACCTCCGCTCCCTTGGCGAGATCCACCACCGAGATCGCGCCCTCCGAAGCGATATGGCGGACCGGATCCACCTTCACCTCGGGCATGTTCTCGCCCCCGGGTCCGGTGGAATCGCCCGGCTTGGGAATCCCGCCGCCGAAGTTGCTGACATAGGCCAGGCCCTCATGCACCACCACATCGAAGGGGGCGTTCCCGACCGAGATGCGGCGCAGAATCTTCTTTTGGGCGAGGTCAATCTCGGCCAAGTCATTGGTGGTGATTAAGGTGACCCACGCTCTGTCTCCCTTGTCGTTGAGCCGGAGTCCGGCGGGAACGAGCGCCTTGTCTCCATCCTTGAGGAGCATGCTGGTCTTGGAAGTGCGCTCGCCCGCGCGCGCCAGGGTGAAGATGTCCAGCGCCCCAGCGATGTTGGAGGCGACCACCTGCTTGCCATCCGGGGTGAAGGCGATCCCTTTGTAGCTTCCTCCGTTGTCGCCGCCGATCTTGGTGAAGGTGGTGACCCCAAGAATGGTCCCATTGGCCGCATCCAGAATCACGAAACCGCCATGGCCGAGAACGCAGGCGCGGGTCCCATCCGGAGAAACCGCGATGTCGTTGGCGCGGGTGGGGATATAGGTCTGACGCCCCGCCGGAGACAGCACTTGGTTCGTGGGGACCACGATCCGTCCGTCCTTTTGAAGCCCGACTTCCAGGCTACCGTGATCGTCTTGCGCGAAGGACCGCAGGCCGAGGGTGAGAACGAGCAAGAGTGAATGGAAAACGCCGTGGACTTTCATGTCGCCTCCTCATGAAGGATTTCACCCACCCGGCCATTTTTGAGCCGGGAGAAAAGACAATGCCAACGCGGAAAACACTAAGGCGCGATCCGCTCCAGCAACATCCCAGTGAGGTCCTCGATCACTCCGGGGCGCGGCCTGGGGGCCGGGCGAGTCACTTGCTGCCCGCTTGGACGTCTCCGCTGGGCGAGCTCCATGCGATACTGGTTCAGCTGATTGGCGTAATTGGGGTTCTCCGGGTCGTGCTGGAGCGACAGACTCACCTCGCGGATCGCCCCCTCCAGGTCCCCGGAGCGATGATAGGCGTCGGCGAATCGCGCGTGAATCCGCGCGCGCTGCACCGGAAGCAGCCCCGGCAACTCCAGGGTCTTGCGGAGCTGTTGATACCCGCGCGCAAAGGACAGGCGATCCATCAGCATCTCGGCGTATTCCAGGGAAACCTGAGCGTCGCTCGGGGCCTCCCGAAGATACTGCTGATAGACGACATCCGCTTGCTGGTATTGTCGCCGAGAGGCCAGGTTGCGAGCCTCGAGGACCTTCGCGAAGGCCTTGGCGCGGAGTTCCTCGGTGGAGCGCATCCGGACCGACATCGAGGCGGAGTCCAGAAAGGCGCTGGCGGACTCGCGGAAGCGCTCCAGGGCGGCGCGGTGACGTTCGTTGCGCATCGCCTCCATAGCCAGCCCATAGACCCGCTGCCCTTCCTGATACTGGACGGGGGCATAGCGGGCGGCCTGCTGGGAATCGGCATAGTCTTGCGCGGCGTTGGCGCGCTCCATGGCCTTGGAGGCGAGCGGGGCCAGATCGGGCGTGGGGGTCGGCGCGGTCTCGATGGGTTGTATCACCGGCTCGGATGCGGGGGGAGGAACACTCACCGCCTCCGTTTCCGGGGCCGTGGGAGGAGCGCTTACAGTCTCCGATTCGGGGATGGCCACCGGGGCCTCCGGAGCGGGAGGGACCACCCCTGGGGGCGCTGTTTCTTGGACCACGCCTGGGGCCTCCGCTTCGGGCGGCGAAACCGGCTGGGGTGGTCCCGCCCCGGCAGGAGGTTTGGGCGGAGCCACCACCCCTTCGAGCGGATTGGGCGGGAGCAGAGCCATCGCCTGGCTCTCGGGGACAAGCGGCGCTTGGGTGTCGGTCGCCACCGGGGTCTCCGTTTCGGTTTCGGTGGGAGTGGGCGAAGGCTCCGGGGTGTCGGTGGCGGTCGGCTCGAACGGGGTCGGCTCCTCGGTCCAAGTTGGGGTGGGTGTTGGGCGCGGTGAAGAGGAAGTCGCGCGCGAACCGGGGCGTTCCGGAGCAAACCGCTCCCCAAACACAAGAACCCCTGCGGTGATCAGGAGCCCCAGGAGCAGCCCCACCAGGGCCTGAACGAGGATTCCGCCGCGAGTCCGATCACGTTTCGTGATCATGCGAGAAAAGGTCATGAGGCTCCGGGGTGGAGAACAGCGCCACGCCCTTGGAGTATACGGGGCGTTGGCCACTCGGTCCACCTGAGATCGAAAAGCTCGCTTGGGCGAATGGGCGGTTAGGGTTGTGACCACCGCGCGGAGAGCCTTGACAGGGACAGGTCTCAAGAGTAGCCGTAGATCCCACGCCTTGAGGCCATCAAGTTTACCCACCCCCCCAACAACCAACGGAGAACCCTCTCAATGTGCGCTAAGGAGCACGCTTGAATGAGTAAACTCACCGAAACCCTTTCTGGATTACGTCAGTTTCTTGCCGGCTTGCACCCGGCCAAGATCGCATTCTTCGGCTATTCGACCTATATGATCTTGGGGTGGCTGCTTCTATGTCTCCCTTTCAGCCAAAAGGGGGCCGGCGTGGGGGCGCTGGACAACCTCTTCATCGCCGTCTCCGCCCTCTCGACCACCGGGCTCGCCACGGTGAGCGTGTCTGATTCCTACAGTTTCTTCGGGCAACTGGTGGTGCTGATCCTGATCCAATTAGGCGGAGTCGGTTACATGACTCTCGGCTCGTTTGTCATTCTTTCCAGGAAGAGTGACCTTTCGGAACTCCGCTCCAAAGTCGGCCAAACTGTCTTCAGTCTGCCCACTTCGTTTCGGATCGACAAGTTTATCCGCAGCGTGGTGGTTTTCACTTTCTTGATCGAACTGGTGGGAATCATCCCCCTGTATTTCATCTTTCGAGAGGCGGGGGATCCGAGTCCGGCATGGAGCGCCGCTTTCCATAGCATTTCCGCCTTTTGCACGGCGGGCTTCAGTCTGTACAACAACAGCTTCGAGTCCTACGCGGGCCACTTCTGGCTCAACTCGGTGGTCGGAGCGCTGAGCTTCCTTGGCGCGATTGGATTCATCGTGTTTGTGGACATCTGGCGCAAAGTGCGGGGAAAGGTGAGGACAGTAACCCTCACTAGCCGGATCATCCTGTGGGCCAGCTTCTGGCTAATCCTGGGTGGAACCATACTTCTGTTCATCGCGGAGCCGTCAATTCGTGAGAGGCCCACCGACGAACGCCTCTTGACCGCTTTCTTCCAGGCCATGACCGCCATGACCACGGTCGGGTTTAACACCATCCCCATCGCGGAGCTGTCCAGGGCATCGGTGCTGCTGGTCATTGTTCTGATGGTCATCGGCGCGTCTCCCTCCGGCACGGGCGGGGGTGTGAAGTGCACGGCGCTCTCCGCCATCTTGGGGGTGATGCGCAGCGCCATCCGCGGCGAAAAGGATGTTCGTTTCTGGGGGCGACAGGTCCCACTGGAACGGGTTTGGATGGGTGTTGCCAGCGTCGGGTTTTACCTGGTCTTTCTGGTTATTGGGACCTATTTGCTCGAAATGACCGAGAGCACGCCTTTTGACAAGAACCTGTTTGAAGCCGCCTCCGCCCTGGGGACGGTGGGGCTCAGCATGGGCATCACTCCGGAGCTTACAAACATCGGAAAGGTCATTATCACGGGCCTGATGTTTCTGGGGAGACTCGGTCCGCTGACCTTTGGAATTGCCCTTTTCTGTGCTCCCGGCGCCGAGGATATCCAAGACAACGACTTGGCGGTGTAATCTACTTCCATCCTTGCCGGAGGAGTGTTCATGCGTCGATTTCACCCGCGCCGGGTTCTCATCCCGGTTCTGAGTCTGCTCTTCGGAGCCTCCAACCTCGCGGATTGCGCCAACCCGCCCAAGGATGTCGCCGAATTCCCCGACAAACCGGTCATCCGCCAGCGCCCGGATGGCGAGCTCTTGGCCTTCTTCATGCGCACCCTGGATGGAACTCAGACAGTCACCGTGAGCACCTCGCCGGAAACGGCGGACAACTGGAGCGCGGAACGACCGCTGCTCGAGCTCCCCAAGGGGATCGGCGGATGGGGTGGGCCGGATTGCCTGATCGACAAGCGCGGGAACATTCACCTGATCTTTCTCAATGACGCCAACACCGGGGTGATCCCCACGGGTGAGGAGAACCGACCCCGCGCGGGGAGCCTGCACTCCAGGCGCCTCGACATCTGGCACGCCAAGTCCACCGATGGAGGGGCCACCTGGAAGGGACCCAACAAGATCTGGGAAGGCTACACCGGCGCGCTCAACTCGATTATCGAAACCAGCCGAGGCTGGATCGTGCTGCCGTTTTCGTGTCTCACCCCGCGCACCTGGGGAAACCGGGGCGACGGCCTGGATGCGTTCACCTTCCGAGGTCAGTTCGATTCGACCGTGGTCTATTCCGAGGATGGCGGGGAAACCTGGAAGCAGTCGCCCACCCCGCTCAAGGTCGCCACTCCCGATATTGTCTCCGCCTATGGCGCGGTGGAGCCGGTGGTCCTCGAACCCAAGGATGGGCGCATCTGGATGCTCATCCGCACCCAGCTCGGGCGCTTTTACGAATCGTTCTCAAAGGATGGCGCGGAATGGTCCCCGCCCCGTCCCACCGCGATCCTTTCCTCGGACTCGCCCGGAGGGATCACCCGCCTTCCCGATGGGCGAATTGTCCTTTTCTGGAACAATTCTCTTCGGTTTCCCTACGCCTACGGGGGCCGTCAGGTTCTCCATGCGGCGATCTCCGAGGATGAGGGCCGGACCTGGCGCGGCTGCCGAGAAGTCGCTCGCGATCCGCTTCGTCACGAGCCCCCGCCGCCCTCGGGCGATCATGGGACCGCCTACCCCTTCCCTACCGCGCTGCGCAACGGAAAGGTCATCTATACCACAGGCCAAGGAACCAGCGCGCGGATCCTCTGCCGACTCCTCGATCCGGACTGGTTGCTCGAAACCGAGCAGCGCGCGGACTTTTCAGTCGGTCTCGACGATTGGTCCGTGTTTGGAACCCAGGGGGTCGAGCTGATCGACACGCAAGATGGGAACAAGGCCCTGCGGATCCGCAAGGTCGAGCCGGGCTGGCCCGCCGCGGCGGTCTGGAATTTCCCCTCGGGACCCAAGGGAACCCTCACAGTCCGCCTGCATTTGGAGCCGGGAAACAAGGGCTATGTTGTGGGTCTCACCGATCATTACTCGGTTCCCTTCGATGAGGAGGACCTTTTCCACAACCTTTTTAACCTGGACCTGACTTCCGGCATTTCCGACGGCAAACCACTCTTGGCGGAGGGCAAGGCTTATGAGCTGCGTCTTTCCTGGGACCTTAATCGCCGGGAGTGCCGCGCGGAGCTGGATGGCGTGTTGATCTCAACACTGCTTTTGCGGCGTGAAAGCGGCGGGGTGTCGTATGTCCGCTTTCGCTCCGTGCTGAATCTGGACGAACGTGAGGAGGGCGGACTGGTGATCGAGTCCGTGGAGGCGAAACTTGAGTTCCCCTGATCTGCGGCCCGAATCTCCTCCCCGCCTGAGCCTGAGCCGATTGGACTGGATAGTCCTTCTGGTTCTCTCGGGGATCGCCTTTGTGCTCCTGGTTTCCGTCCACCCCCGCTATGGCTTCCATGGGGATGAGCTCTACTTCATCGCCTGCGGAAAGGCTCCCGCTTTCGGATATGTCGATCACCCGGCGTTCGTGCCGCTGCTGTCGCGCGTGTTCGGGGAACTCAGCGACTATTCCTTGCGCGGGGTTCGTCTCCCCGCCGCGCTCTCGATCGCCTTGTCCGTTTTCCTCACCGGGCTTCTGGCGAGACGGTTGGGCGGGGGGACCTTCGCGGTCTTTGTCGCGGCCTTTTCCATCTTGGCCACCCCGGCCTATCTTCGCGCCGGGTCGATGCTTTGCATCCCGTGTTTCGAGATCCCCTTCTGGCTCCTGTTCGCGCATGCCCTGGTGGGAATCCTTGGCCAAAGGCGCAACTCCGACTGGATCGTGCTGGGACTCCTGGTTGGGCTGTCGTTCCACAACAAACACACCACCGTGTTCTTTGTGATCGGGCTTCTCGCGGGATTGCTGCTCACCTCGGAGCGACGCCTGCTCGCGACACGCTGGCCCTGGCTCGCCGCGCTGATTGCCTTCGCGATCTTCCTCCCCAATCTGATCTGGCAGGCGAGTCACGACTGGGCCACCTGGGAGTTTGTTCGGAACCTGAATCGCAATGTGATGAGTCGGGTCCCCGCCGAGGAATTCCTGATCGGACAAATTCTGTTCTTCAACCCGGCGGGGGCGGTGGTGTGGCTCGCGGGCTTGGGATACTTCCTTTTCGCGCGGGAGTCGAAGCCCTTCCGGGTGCTCGGTTGGATTTACCCGACCGTGCTTGTGCTCTTGGTTGTGGCCAAGAGCAAGATCTATTACTCCGCGCCGGCTTACCCGCTGCTCCTCGCGGGCGGGGCGGTGGCGCTGGAGCGTTTCGGCTCCACTCCGGTTCGGCGCTGGGTCAGCCGCGCGGTTCCCACGCTCCAAGCCGCGCTCGCGCTCCTGTTCCTGCCGGTTGTGCTCCCCTTCTCCTCCATTCCTCAAACCGAGGCCTACACCCAAAGCGTCTTGGGTTCGGCGGTTCCGGATCCCGAGCCGATCACCGAGGATTTCCGCGCTCAGACCGGATGGCCCGAGTTGGTCCAAGCGGTCGCCAGTGTGTTTCACCAGCTTTCGGAGGAGGAACAGCGGAATTGCGCGATCCTTGGGCGCAGTTACTCGTATTCGGCGGCGGTGGACTTTTACGGTCCGGGGCTGGGGCTGCCGGCTTCGATCTCGGGGCACAACAACTATTTCCTCTGGGGTCCGCGCGGGGAGCTGCCGGGCACGGTGATTGGAGTGGGGTTTCCGGTGGAGCGCCTGGCGGCGGCCTGCGAGGAAGTCACCTTGGCCGCCACCTTTGAAAACCCGTTGGGGCGGAAATACGAGCGGGAAGTGCCGATCACCATCTGCCGGAAACCGAAGGGAACGCTCGACGAGGCCTGGACGACGCTGAAGAGTTATGATTAGGAGAGTCGAGAGGAGGGACGTGGTCCCTCGCGTCCGATGGTCCCGAAGGACCGGCCATGACAGAGCGTGGCCCTCCAGAGATTCAGCTCACCGCCGGAACCAGGAACCCGCGATAGATCACCCAGCAGGCATACAGCAGCGAGCAGAGCACCCCGATCACCAGCGCGAGGATCGCGCGCGAGGGTCCGGTGGGATGGGTGGAGGGGATCGCGCGCTCCACGAACACCATCGGCGGGACCGCATAGCCCGACTTGAGGCGAGTGCTGCTGAACATGGCTGTGGTGAGGCGTTCGGCCATGAGACGGTTGCGCTGGTCGATCTCGAACTGAACTTGACGGTATTCCGCTGCGAAGTCCGCGACTTCCCCTCGTAAGGCGCGCGCCTCCTCGGTCATGGAACGGATCCGACCGGCCATTTCGCGGGCCTGGGCCGCGAGCGCGCCCACCTCCTCGGCGGGCTTTCCGGATTGCCTTGAACTCTCGGTCATCAGCCGGTTCAGCTCTCCGAGGAGTCCCGATTGGAGTCCGATGTCGGCGTGCAGCTCCACATACCCATACATGTCCAGGCGCGCGCGCCCGCCATAAAGCGAGTTCTCAATCGCCCGCGCGCCGAGCAGTTTCTGGTATTCGGGGCGCGCCTCCAGTTCCGCCATGCGCTTGTGGAGCGCGGCGACCTCCTCCTCGATCTTGGAGGACTCCTTGAGGATCGACTCCTCGGTGCTGTAGCCCATCTCGGTGGAGAGCGCGTTGGCGCGCTCCACGAACAGGGTGGCCCACAGGTTGGCGAACACCGATGCCGCCCCGGGGGAATCCCAGCGCACGCGCAGGTTGAGGAACGGCTGGTTCACCAGGGTGATGTTGGTCTGCTGCGCGATGTTGGTCTTGACCGTGAACGACTCCTGCATGATATACATCGGGACCTGATCGACCACATCCTTGTCAAACTCGAAGAGGCCGAGGAAGAACTCCGGTTCGACAAAACATTCCCGCTGCCAATCTTCGGCCAGGCCCTCCGCCGCCTTGCGGAGCTTGTCGGGGAGCTCGGCGTTCTTCTTAAGCGCGCGCAAGATCCGGTCGCGCTCCTTGACCGTCATCGTCTCCGGCAGCTCATATTCCTTGGCGATCGGCTCGGCGAGACGGCGCATCCGGGCCATCAGGGAGTGCGTGTCGTAAAGCAGCGCGTCGGACTGGGCCATGTCCACATAGGCCGGGGCCACCTGAGGGTTGGGATCGATCCGGAACTCGAAATCGATGGTGGGAATCTTGACCGCCACAACAGCGCCGGCCTCATAGCGCTGGATCTTGACCAGAAGCAGCACGGCATAGCTCGCCAGGGTTCCCGCCACCAGGATCGCCAAGAGGTGGAACCGTTTGGCGAAAAGGGCTCGGAACAGGGGACGGAGGTCGCCGCCGGTGAGGATCGGTTCGGTCATGTCGAGGAAGGGTAGCGGGAGGCCCCTGAAAAGAACAAGGGGTTCGATCCCTTGCGAGACCGAACCCCTTGCCGGTGATGCTGTTGGGTTTGGAGAGCGAGCGTCAGGCGGATCCGGACGGCCGGGGATCATCGACATCACCCCGGCGGCCTGCCCTCCAAGCAGGTTCAGCGAAAGGAGGGCGGGATCAGCCCGACGTCACCTCCCAGCCACCTGCGCTCGCCGAAAACTTTCGACTGTCGCTACAACCACTACTGTTTCCGTCATGCATCAGTTGACCACCTCCTTTCCGCGCTACAAATAGCATGGGGCGAAAAGGGGGGGGATGTCAAGAATAAATTTCAGGCGCGCTTCAAGTCCCCGACTTCGTCGTTTGAGTCTTCTTCGCCTCTCTCGCTCTGGACTCCACCACCTTCCAGAATTCCTCGTGGGACAACCCACCGTCACGTCTTATGCTGTTCCTTGATTTGTCGAGGAGGGCTTGGAACCGCGGGGAACGCGCGAGGAGAATGCCTTCCAAGTCTTCCTCATCCCTGGGCGCGAGCATCACCGCCACGGCGCGCCCATTGCGTGTGATCACAACCGGACCCTCCGCTTTCAGGTCCTCCAAGTAAGCGCTCAGCCGAGCCTTGACCTCCGCCACTGGGGCAATCCTCACGATCCGTACTCCTCTCCGTCGATATAGAGCCTGTTCCCTCGCTTTTCACCGATGGCAAGGATATGTACCTCGCCTTCCGCCTGGTCCACCTCATAGAAGACTCGAAATCTGTTATGGGGGCCGCAACGAATTTCCCAAGTGGATCCAAATGGCGCCCGGTCCACAAGCGGTTTGCGGTTTCGCGTTCTGAGTGTGGGTGTATAACTGAGATGTTCAGAGATTGCCTCCGCTATTTCACCGTGACGATTGCGCTCGATAGACCGAAGATGACCAACAACCCTCTCTGAATAGACCAATGCGAATCGCCTGGTTCGGCCCATTGACTAGAATTATAGTCGGTTTGGTTCCTCACGCAATGGCCACGATTGGGCTATTTGTCGGACCATACGCCCCGCAAAAACTCCCGCGCTTCCTCCAATTTGTCGGTCTGTCGGCACTCCGGGAGGGCATTGAGGAACGCGCGCCCATAGCCTTTGGTGTTCACTCGCGAATCCAGGATCGCCACCACCCCTCGGTCACTCTTGCTGCGGATCAAGCGCCCCAGCCCCTGCCGAAACTGCATCACCGCGTGCGGCACCTGAATGTCGTTGAAGGGATCCCCGCCGCGCTCGCGGCAGAGGCGAATCTTGGCCTCCAAGACCGGATCATCCGGGGACTGAAACGGCAGCCGGGTGATGATCACCATCTCCAGATCACGGCCTGGCACATCCACCCCTTGCCAGAAGGTCGCCGCCCCGAAAAGGACCGCGCGACCCGCGCTCCGGAACGCCTCCAGCATGCGTTCGCGCGAGGCATCCCCCTGCCTCATCACCAGGAGACGCGAGGACTTGCGGTGGCGTTCGAACCTCTTCCGCGCTCCGTATTCCTCGCAAGGAACGCTGTTCCGAAACAGGTCATGCAGAGCGTTCAAGACCTTGTAGCTGGTGCAGAGCACAAAGGTCCCGCCGCTCGCGGCCTGGACCAGCTCGATCACCTCGCGGTTCACCTCGGCGGTGTATTCCTCGAAGCGCGCCGGCTCCGGAACATGGGCGGGCAGATACACCATCAGGTTGTTTTTGGTGTCGAACGGCGAGGGCAGGCTGAGGGTCTCCGCCCCGTGGGTCCCCAGACGGTCGGCGACAAACCGGAAGTCCCCGCCGGTCGAAAGGGTGGCGGAAACCAGAATGGTGGACTCAAAGCGCGGATAGAGCTTCTCCTTCAGAATCTCCGCCGGCTCGATGGGGGTGGCGTGAAAAGCGGTGGACGCCGAAGTTTCCGCAAGGCCGCGCCCGCGCTGCGCAAGCTCCTCGCACCACAACAGCCACGGGGCATCCTCCGGCATCTCCGCCACCTGTTTGGCCTCGGCAAGGGTCCGCTGGAGGCGTTGAACGTAGCCTTCGCATTCCACCCGGGTCTCCTCGCGCTCGATGCGCTTGAGGATCTGCTTGAGTCCGGCCACGACCTCCGAAAGCGGTTCGATGAAATGCTCAAGGCCCAGCGCCGCGGTCTCGCGCGAAACCGCGACCCTGGGCTCCCCCTCCAAGACCTTGTCATGCAGCCAGATTAGGGTCTCGAGGAAACGTTGTTCGGCGAAACGGACTCGATCCAGAAGGCCCAACCGCTGCTCAATGGGGAGCTCGATCAGCGATCCCACCAGGCAGCCCTTGCCGTCCTTCCCGCGCAAGCCCTCGAACACCCGGCGGAGCGCGCGATAGGAGAACTCGATCCCCAAGCAATCCGAGGCGGTGCTGTCCAGGGTGTGGGCTTCGTCGATCACCAGAATCTGACATTCGGGCAGGTACTCCCAATCCGCCATCAGGTTCGCGAACAGCAGGTGGTGATTGGCGACCAGGACTTGGGCGTAGGTCTGGCGACGGCGCGCCTTTTGATAGAAGCACTCCCCGCCCCGTCCGCAGTCTTGCCCCGCGCAAAGCTCCGAGACTCGGCACACCTGATGCCAGGTGGCGTTCGAGACCGGAAACTCGATCTCGGAGCGCAGCCCCCCGCGACTCCCCTCCGCCCAAGTCCGGATGTTCGCCACCTCGGCGAGATCGGCGAAGAGCTCCTCTTGTCCGGTGGTGGGAACCGCCGCGAGCCGCCGCTCGCACAGGTAATTCTCCGCGCCCAGACACAGCGCGAAATTGAAATCGACACCCAGGTGACGCTTGAGGAAGGGGAGCTCTTTCTCCATGAGCTGGTGCTGGAGGGTCTTGGTTCCGGTGGCGACAAAGACCCGCTTCTCCTCGGCCACCGCCTTGAGGATCAGCGGGACCAGATAGGCAAGCGATTTCCCCACCCCCGTGCCCGCCTCGAGCATCAAGATCTTCTTCCCGTTGGCGGCCTCGGCCACGGCGTGGGCCATGGTGAGCTGCTCCGGACGGAACTCATGGCGCGGCAGGCGGAGTGAAAGGGTTCCCTCCTCGCCGAAAAACCGGGTGATCTCTTCAGCTAGCGCGCGGAATCGCATGGGAAGGGAGCATCCTAACCCTCACCCCGACCCTCTCCCAAGGGGGAGAGGGAGACTTTAACCTCCCGCGTGGGAGAAGGTCGGCGCGCCGCGCCGGATGAGGGAGAGCAAAGGAGAAGCTTTCGATGTCGTCCGCACCCACGTTGGAGTCCTTGATTGAAGCGTCCAAGAAGAGCCTGGATTCCCTGAAGTCCATTGAAGGCACGGTCACCGCAGCCGCCAAGGCCACCGCCGACCGTCTGGCCGCCGGTTCCAAGATCCTCATCGCGGGCAATGGCGGGAGCTGTTCGCAGGCGATGCACTTCGCGGGCGAGATCATCGGGCGCTTTCGGAACAACCGCCGTCCCTACCCCGCCATCGCGCTGGGAACGGACACCGCCTCAACCACCTGTATCTTGAACGACTTCGGGGCGGATGTGCTCTTCGCGCGTCAGGTGGAGGGGCTCGGCCAGCCGGGAGATGTCTTCATCGGACTCACCACCAGTGGGACCAGCCCAAACGTGGTGGCCGCGCTCAAGGCGGCCAGGGAGCGTGGGCTGATAACCATCGGATGGCTTGGGCGCGATGGAGGAACGGCGAAGGACTTGTGCGATTACGCGATCATAGTGCCGGGGACCGACACGGGTCGGATTCAGGAGGCGCACCTCCTGATCCTCCATTACTTCGCTGAGTGGGTGGAGGCGTTGGGGTAATCCTGGCGCCCTTTTTCTTATCGGTTCCCCCCCCTCGGGCCGTTCCTCGGCGGGCGTCTTCCACCGCGCTGTTGCGGACGGCGCGGGCCGGGGCGACGCTCCCCGCCGGGTTGCGCGGTCTTGAGAAGACGCTCCAAGTCCTCCTCGCTCATCGAGCGCGGATAGACCACCACAAAGCGCGAGCCCTCCTCCCCCACGCTCTCCGTGGCCACCTCCTCATGGTCCTGAAGCTGGACATGCACCAGCCTGCGGTCCTGCGGGTTCATCGGCTTGAGGCTGAACGGCCGCCCGGATTGCATCACCCGCTCGGCGGCCCGCTCCGCGATCTCCGAAACAGTCCGCTCATGGCTCTCATTGTAGCCATCGATGTCGATGAGGACCTTCTTCTTGTGGTCGCGGTCCTCATTGAGGATGCGCGAAACCAGGTACTGAACCGAGCCGAGTGTTCGCCCGCGACGACCGATGAGCTGCCCGACATCCTCCCCGCCGACACGCAGATTGACCGCGCGGGCATCTTCCTCCACCTCGATCTTGACCTGGACACCCAGGTGGTCGGAGATGGTTCGGAGCACTTCGGCGGCCTGCGCCCCAAGCGGCTCGCCGATATCTCCGGCGGCGCCGTCGGTGACCTCGGACCTTCGTGGTTCGGGGGCGGGCCTCGGAGCCGGGGCCGGACGCGGTGGGGCGGGCTTGGGGGGGCTCGCCTTGCCCTGGGGCGCGCCCTGCGGCCGGCGCGCCTCGCGTTGTTCGTTCCGCGAGGGGCGCTGCTCACGCGGCTCCCTCGGCTGCTCACGGCGCGGTCGCTCGGCCTCCCGTTCCTTTCCCCTGGATCGCGGAGCCTCCCTCGGCGCGGGGGCGGAAGCGGCGCGCGACCCCTTGAGCGGGGTCACTCGCACACGCGCCTCGCGGCGTCCAAACATCCCAAACAAACCGGGAGACTCGATCTGGAGGATGTCCACCTGAACCTCGTCGCGCGAAAGCGCAAGCTCGCGCAGGGCCTCTTCGATGGCGAGATCGACTGTCTTACCTGTCTTTTCGATCGATGGCATCGTGGGTTTGATTCCTTTCTTGCCCGGATCCTGAAACCTTCGGGCGAATCATGACTTGGCCGTCTTCTTACGGCCCGGCTTGGCGGTTTTGCGCATCGGCGCCTGCCGCGGAGCCACCTTGGAAGCGGGGGCTCCCTCCGCCTCATCCCCCTCATCCTCGGGCGGGGACTCCCCGTTCGCGGCGCCCGCCGCGGCCGCCGCCACCGCCGCCGGAGAGGCCGAATGCCCGAGATGCTCCATGATCTTCTGCTGGATGATCTGAGTCACATTGTTGGTCAACCAATACAGCACCAGCCCGCTGGAGAAATGGTACAGAATGAAGAAGAAGAACCCGGTCATCATCATCATCATGCGGGCCTGGCTCGGATCGGGCATGATCTTCTTCTGATCGTGCATCTGCCACAGCGAGACCGCGGTCATGATCGCCGGCAGGATGTTGATCGCGTTCCCCAGAAACGGCAGCGGATAGGGGACAAAGAAGGTCATGTCCGGCAGCGACAAATCCGGTATCCACAGGAACGGCGCCCCGCGCAGGTCAATCGAGGATTGGATCGTGCGATAAAGCGCGATGAAGATCGGAATCTGCGCGAGCATCGGCAGGCAACCGCTCGCGGGATTGACCCCATGCTTCTTCCAGAGCTTCATCTGCTCCTGCGAAAGACGTTGTTGATCATCCTTGAACTTTTCCTTGAGCTCGGCGATCTTGGGCTGGAGAATCGCCATCTTCTTCTGCATCTGGGCCTGCTTGTAGCTCAGCGGGTAGAGCACGATCTTGGAGAGCACGCAGAGCAGGATGATCGCCACCCCATAGCTCGGGATGACCGAGTGGAACATCTTGAGCAGAACCTCGAGCAACCTGCAAATCGCGTCAAACCACGAGTCATACACCACCCGCTCCAGTCCGCCGCCGAGCCGGGTGAGCGACTCGGTCAGCTTCGGACCGGCATAGACCGCGAAGGTTTGCGGTTCGCTCGAAAACGGCGCCACCAGGCCCACCCCCATGCGTGTGTCCACGGGGGGACGGCGGCGGATATCGTTGATCAGATACGCCCCCTGGATCCCCGCGCCGCGAGGAACCAGCGCGGCGATGAAGTAGCGGGTCTCAATGCTGACCCAATCGACTCGCCCCTCCAGCGGCTGACGGTATTCATCGCCGACTCCGGCTTCCAGCGCGTGGTCACGGAGGGTCTGCGCGTGGGTCGGGGACTGCATCGAATCGTTGAGGAGCGCACGCAGCAGATTCTCCTCCTGCGCTCCGGGGTAATGGAACGGAAGGTGCGCCAACCCATCCGGCCAGCGCAGCATCCAATGGCGCCCGAATTTCTCCTGGAAGGGGCCCAGCCCGCCGGGAGACGAGAACTGGGTTTCCACCTCGAACTGAAGCTTGTCCCCCGAGAAAGCGAACCGTTTGAGGATCGAAAGCCCCGATGCAGTCATGGCGGTGAAGACCAATTCGGAACTCGCGCCCGGCACCAGGTTCAATGACTCGGCGGAAGCCTCATAGAGGACCCCCCGATCCGAGGCGTCCGCGCCGAACAGAATCGCCATCGGATACTCCGCCGTGTCGACATAATCCGGGATCAACTCGACCCAGGCCTGCTCCGGGATGTCCTCGCCGGGAGCATAGTGCTCCTTCCCGCGTGTTTTGGTTCGCTGCTTCAGTTCGGCCACTCGCTCCTGCCAGAAATCGCGCAGGATCGGCACAGCGGCGGAGTCGCGCTGGGATTCGAGCAGGCGAAGGGGAGGGTCAATTTCAGCGTAATGCTTGAGCTTGAGGGAGCGCAAAGAGGCCCCCTCGCTTGAAAACACCCAGCGCGCGAGCGGAGTGTCCACGACAATCTCTCGCTTGGCGGGTTTCGGTTCGGCTTGGGCAAGGACATCGGATCCCGCCCCGATCTTCGGCGAGGCGGCCATGGCGGGAGCGCTTGGACGCGCGGTCGCCTCGGAAATTTCGGCTGGAGCCGATGCCTCCTCAACCTCCGCCGGCGCCAGTTGCGGCGGGTGATCCCCCGCCAAGCGCGGGATATGCGGCTCCTTCGGACCCGAGGGGGGCGCGGTTTTGGGGGCGAAGAACAGGGTGAAGAAGATCGAGATCGCCACGCACAGCGTGGTGGCCAAAATCAGGCGCTTCTCGGGGGAAAGCTTGGTCAGGAATTCGCTCATCAGACCGGGTCTGCTCCACCAGGATGGAAGGGGTGGCAGCGCCCGATTCGGCACACAGCCATCCAGCCCCCGCGCCAAGGGCCATACAAAGTGATTGCTTGCCAGGCGTATACCGAGCAGGTGGGATGATACCGGCAAGCGGTGATCCAGGTGGGTCGCACCAGACGGTAAAGGCGGATCATGGCGACCATCGCGGACGCCAAGAGGTCAGACATGAATCTATAGCGCTCTTTCTTCCGTTCGGAGCGCGCGTGGTTTCAAGCCGGGAGGTCAGACAGCTGGGCTGGTGAAGCGGGGCCTTTCGCCTTCAGGAAGGGAATAGCCCCAGCGCCCTTGCCGCCTCGAGAAACTCGCCGCGCAGCTCTTGGGATGATGTCACTCCCCCCTTGGGCGAAATCCGGACCACAAGGTCCACGGATTCCCCGAGTGGGAGAATATCGAGGCGGAAGGTTTCGCGCAAAACCCGTTTTAGCCGATTGCGATCATGCGCCTTCCCCACCGCGCGTCCCGCGACCAACCCCAACCGTGCGTGTCCCCGATCATTGGAAAGGGCGCTGAGAGTGAGGGTCCGCCTCCGGCACTGTTTGCCGGACTTGAGCACGCGACCAAAATCTTTGGCGGATAGGAGCCGGACCTCTCGGGGGAAACGGAATCGCGCCCCAGCCGGGGAGCCGATCAGACCGGAGTCAGACGGTGGCGTCCCTTGCGCCGACGGCTCTTGAGGACTTCCCGTCCCCCTCGGGTCGCCATCCGGGCGCGGAATCCGTGGGTCCGCTTGCGTTTCAAGCGGGTGGGTCTGAATGTGGGCTGCACGAGCCTTCACCTCGATTTGTTTTCTTTGGGTCAATCCGGCTCATATCTACCGGCTGAACGGGCGGGTGTCAAGGGGAGGGGGCGACCTAGCCCCCCCTCACATCCTCCGGATGATCGCCTCCGCGAACTCCCGCGTGCCGCCGCTTCCGCCGATGTCTCGGGTGAGTTCCGCGGGTTTGCCCTCTGATAAAACCGCGTCGTAGCCCCCCTTGATCCGACCCGCCGCCTCGGTTTCCCCGAGGTGGTTCAGCATCATCACCCCGCTCATGATCAGCGCCAGCGGGTTGGCCAGGTTCTTCCCCGCAATGTCCGGGGCGCTGCCATGCACCGCCTCGAACACCGCCGAGCTATCCCCGATGTTCGCCCCCGGCACCACCCCAAGCCCGCCCACCAACCCCGCGCAAAGGTCGCTCACAATGTCCCCATACAGGTTTTCCATCAGCACAATGTCAAACCGCGAGGGATCCCTCACCAACTGCATGCAGCCGTTGTCGATGATCAGCTCGTCATAGGCGATCTCCGGGGCCTCCGCCGCGTGAATCGCCCGCGCGCATTCGAGGAACAAGCCATCCGACATTTTCATGATGTTGGCCTTGTGGAACACGGTCACCCGCTTCCGCCCCCGGGAGCGCGCATACCGGAAGGCGTACCGCGCGATCCGCTCGCATCCCGGGCGTGTGGCGATCTTGAGACTCTGCACCACCCCGGGCACAATCTCGTTCTCGATCCCCGAATAAAGCCCCTCGGTGTTCTCCCGGAGCACCACCAGGTCCACATCCGAGTAACGCGAGGCCACCCCCGGGAGGTTGCGCACCGGACGCACCGCGGCGTACAGGTTGAGACGCTTGCGCAGGCCCACGTTCACACTCGTGTGGCCCTTTCCGATTGGGGTGGTGACCGGTCCCTTGAGCGCGACCCTGTGGGTCTCAATGGCCCGAATGGTCTCCTCCGGCAAGGTGCTTCCGTGACTCTCCACCGCGCCCGCACCCGCCGGGAGCGAGACCCACTCGATCGAAACCCCGGAGGCGTCAATCACCCGCCGCGCGGCCTCGGCCACCTCCGGCCCAATGCCATCGCCGGGAATCAAACACACTGTGTGCTTTACACTCACTTCCATTCCTCCTCAAATGAGTCGCGTCCTCCGCGACGATACCGCCACCAGCTCGGCTCCCGGCCATGTGAGACACGGGGATTCCACCGGTCCGGCCAGGGGTTGAAGCCTCCTCGGCTTGGTCCAAGACCAGGCCCGCCCAAGGGAGCCTTCCGAATCACGCCCCGTGCGCTCGCGGCCTCGATTTCCAGCACGACTAGTTCCAGAGTGATGGGGGAAGCCGAGCGATTGCGAACTTCAACCGTGTTCCGCTTGTTGAGCAGCGCGCTTCGTCCCCAGGCGAAACGATCCGCCGCGGCACGCTCCAACGCGGGGCGCCCGTTCAGAGTCGCCTCGACTTGCGCGAGCGCCGAGGGGTTATCCGAAGCCCGGAGACTGAGAATCGCCTTCTCCGCCCCCATCTTAGGGCCGGTGGTCAGAGTGAAGGAAGCCGACTCGTCGGGCGCCAGGGTCTTCGGGAGCGCGGCGGGGATGGGTTTACCCGGGATTGAGATGTCCTTGTAGGTGACCGCGAAGGCCCGGTCGCGTCGGGAAAGCCGAGGAATCGAATCGAGCTCGGTCAAGAGTTCGGCGGAGACATCCGGAACCTCGAAGTAATTGAACAGGTAGATCCCCTCCGAACCGCGCGCGAGCGCCGAGAGCGCCGCGCCCCGTCGCAAGGCGACACTGTTCTCCACCGGTTGCGCGCCGGGATGCGGCCGAACCAAGGCCTCCAACCCGGCGGTTACCGGCACTCGAGTCCCAGTCAGGAGCTTCCTCCATTGCTCCACGGGGATCTCGAAATCGGTGGTCGCCCAGAAGGGCGCGACAATCAAATGGTCGATCAGACCCCGCTTGGCCCAGGTGACCGCGTCCAACCCAGTTCCGATGGCCACCTCCGGGTCCGCGGGAACCCGCGCGACCAACAGAATCCTGTGTCCGCGCGCGCGCGCGGCGTCCTTCACCACCGAGCGAACCTCGTTCATCCATTCCGTGAGAACTTCCCCCTGTTTCAGCTCCTCTCCCTCTCGAAAATGGAGCGGAAAACGGTTCCAGTCGAGCTCCAGGCCATCCATGTCGTAGCGCTCAGAGACCTCGCGGATGAGCGCCATCATGTGGTCTCGGACTTCCTGTTTCCCATAGTCAAAACAGCGGTCGTTCCAAGCCTGGAAACGATCGGAGTAACGCCAGAGGTCGTGACGCTCCATCCAGAGCGCGCCATGCAGCGGCGAACGCGCGAGGTGGGCGTCATGAACATCGTTCATCCGGATGCTGATCCACGGGCTGATCCGTTTGGCGCGGCAACGCTCGATCATCCGCGCGTTGGGATCGACCCCGGCCTGGTGGATCGCGAGCATGTTGTGGAGCCACTGACGGTAGGTGGGACGGTCCGTTTCGGGGACATCGCCGAAGATCGGTTGATCGTTCCCCAGCGCCGGATCAAAGCCCTTCCAGTAAGGCTCCCACGCCTTTGAATCGTAGTTGGTCCGCTTCGATCCGATGCAGATCGAAAGGACCTCCACATGGGTTCCCGCGAGCTTATCCACCAACTCATCCAGTCGCGCCGGCCTGAGCTCCCCCGCGGGGGCGAGCATGAAACGGTGGGTGTCATCCTCGTTGTAGAGGATCCCCCCAACTGCGGGCGTTATCAGAAAGCCAAGCAGGACCAGCGCCCAAGCCCGCGGAGCGGTCGATACCAAGCGTAGGTCCGGCCGTAAGCCCGGACCGGGGGGGGTGGGGAGGGTCGGCCTCGCAGTCCCGGGCTTACGGCCGGGACTGCAATTGTACCGTCCGCTCCGCGGACTCGGGTGGCTTTCGCTCCGCGGACTTGACTGAAAGGGGAGTTGGAGGGAAATCATTGGATCAGGTCCCGTTCCTCATAAGAGATGCCGTGGCGCTTGATGAGCGCACGGTATTCGTCGGTGAAGACGGTCTCGGCATGATGGACATCTTGGTCCTCGATATATTGTATCACCTTCGAAGCTTGGGATTTACTCACCGAAAACGCCCCATAACCGTCCTGCCACCAGAAGCCGGCCTCTTCACCAAAGGTTTCGTGCACCCATTTCGAGGAACTCGCCTTCAGCCTTCGAACCAACTGGGACACCGAAAGCGACGGGGGAAGGCGAACAAGCAAGTGCGCGTGATCGGCCACCGCCTTTCCCGCGAGCATTTCACAATTCAGATTCCTCAAGATCCCCGCCATGTACCTGACCAGAGGTTCCCGACACTCCTCATGAATCGAGGGTAGGCGCCCGCGCGTTCCAAAAACGAAATGGATCAGGATCTCCGTGTGACTGTTCGGCATGCCTGAGTCACCCTATCACGGATATCACGCGAGTCCGCGGAGCGGCCGATACTGGCGCAGGTCCGGCCGTAAGCCCGGACCTGCGTGTGTCCCCGCCCTCACGGCCGGGCCTGCCTGTGATTCGGACCCATCCGTGTCCCAGGCCCGGGCTTACGGCCGGACCTGGACCTGTTCCACCCACTCCGTGGGTTCTTGGCGTCACCCCACCTTCGCTCCATCCCCCACCCCATCCCCATCAAGGGTCAGGAGGCGGAGACGGTCGCCCTCGCGCGCGGCCAGGAGCATCCCGCGCGATTCGATTCCGCGAATTTTGGCCGGGGCAAGGTTGGCCACCACGATGATCTGTTTGCCGACAATCTCCTCGGGCGCGTAAAACTCCGCCACACCGGCGATGATCTGACGCTCCTCGCTCCCGATCCGGATCTGGAGTTTAAGGAGCTTGTCGGCCTTGGGGACACGTTCCGCGGCAAGGACCTGGGCGACACGAAGGTCGGTCTTTTTGAAATCCTCGATGCTGATCAGCTCCATCCGTGGAACCTCCACCTCTTTCCTTGTTTCCTTGGAGGACTGGGCGAGCTTGGCCTCGACCGCCTTCCAGTCAATGCGCGGGAAGAGCGGCTCGCCACCGGGGATGAGGGTTCCCGGGGCGGGCAGATCGAATCTCCCGTCCCAGACCACGTCGTCCTTCTTCGCCGGACAGCCGATCTGCGCGAGCAGCGCCTCCATCTTTCTGGGCAAGATCGGGTGCAAAAGGACCGCAAGGACTCGCAGGGACCAAAGCGCCGCCGCAAGGCACTGCCCGGCTTCGGCGCTCTTGCCCTCCTTGAGGAGCTTCCAGGGTTCCCTGTCGGTGACATACTGGTTCGCCATCCGGACACAACCGCGAATGCTCTCGACCTTCGTCCGCGGATCCCCCCAGCCGGCTTCAGAGGGAGCGATCTCCTCCACGCAAGCCTTGACCGACGCCAAGAGCTCCTCCCCACCGGAATCCGGCGTTCCTGGCGCGGGCGCCTTCCCCTCAAAATGATTCCTCACCAGCGTGGTCACCCGGTTGAGCAGGTTTCCCAAATCGTTCGCCAGATCGCTGTTGATCCGGGCGACAATCAATTCCTCGGAGTAGTCCTGGTCGTTGCCGAGGGTCATCTCGCGCATCAGGTAATAGCGGATCGGATCGACGCCGTACTCCTCGATCAGCTCGCGGATGTGCCGGACCGGAAGCTGAGCGGCGAGGGCCTGGGTGACTGTCTTGGACTCCTTCTGTCCGCCGCGAGTCCACCACCCGTGCGCGAGCAGGGTTGTGGGGAGCGGAACCCCCGCGGCATGCAGCAGGCACGGCCAGAAGACCCCATGCGGCTTGAGGATGTCTTTTCCGATCAGGTGCAGCACTTCCACACCAGAACCCCACCACTTCTCCCAATCCGGATCTTCCGGCCAACCGATGCCCGAGAGGTAATTGACCAGGGCATCCACCCAGACATAGGTCACATAATCCGGCGCGAAGGGAATCTCGATTCCCCACGAAAGACGTGACTTGGGGCGCGAGATGCACAGGTCGGAGAGCCCCTGATCGATCAGACCCAGCACCTCGTTCCGGCGCCCCGTCGGCTGAATGAACGCGGGATGATCCTGGATATAGGTCTTCAGCCACTCGCCATAATCGGACAGGCGGAAAAAGTGGTTCTTCTCGGTGAGGTGAACAATCCGCCCCGAGGACTTGCCCTCCTCGGTGACATCATCCTCCGAGATGAACATCTCCTCGCTGACATTGTACCAACCGGAGTAGTCCGCCTCGTAGATCGCGTCCCTGCCCTCCGGGGTCTTCGCCTTCTCCAATCGACGAAGGAACTCCTGAACGGCCTTCTTGTGGAACTCCGCCGTGGTGCGGATGAAGTGGTGATCGGGATGGATTTCGAGCTTCTCCCACATCGCCTCGAAGCGCTTCGAGTATTCGTCACACTGCGCTTGAGGGGAGAGGCCGCGCTTGGCCGCGGATTGCTGGACTTTTTGCCCGTGCTCGTCGGTGCCCGTCTGCATGCGGACCTCGTATCCGAACAAGCGGTAGTAGCGCGAGATCACATCGGCGAGGATGGTGGTGTAGCAATGGCCGATGTGGGGCTCATCATTCACATAGTAGATCGGCGTGGTGATATAGACGCGCAAGGGATGGAGCCTCCAATCCGGAACCTGATTTGACTTGCCGAGACCATTCCTGAATTGCCGCGAAAGGTCAAACCCCGCAGCTCTCCTCCGCGCAGGACTTCCTCCAGCGGAATCGGTGGCGGTTACGAGCGAAGACGCGGTAGAACAGACACGCCGCCCGATAGATCCCCGGAAGTCCGACAAACCAGGCGAGCGCGCGATAGCGGGGAAGGACTCGCCACACCGCGAGCAGTCCCTCCACCCCCAGGCGGACATGACCCTCGGTGTCCTTGACCTGGATGGCTTTCCCGAGCGCTTCGAGGACCAGCCCCTCCCCAACCGGGTCAAAGCCCGGTTCTGCCGTGTTCACCGCCGCCAGCGCTCCCTCCCGGTCTTGAGCCAGGAAGCGGCGCACGGAGGCCGTGCAGATCGGACAAGAGCCATCGTAATAGACCGTGAGATTCACGCCCATCCGGTTGAATTCCTTCCAGATTGACCCTGGGTTCACCCTACCATACTCTGGGTCGGGGGATCAGAGGGCTTGTAATAGCGTGAAAAATGAATTAGCGTTCACCCCGGTTCCTAAAGGAGAACACACGGCCCTCATGAGTGTCCCACCTCCCAAAACACGGCAGGAAAAGGTGAGGAAGCTCCCCGCGACAGCCACCAAACGGGGCAAGCGCACCACCCTCAAGGATATCGCCGAAGCGGTGGGGGTGAGCATCAACACGGTTTCGGCGGTTCTGAATGAGCGCTCCTCCCCGGCCCGGGTTGGGGATTCCACCCGGCGCGAAATCGAGGAAGTGGCCCGCCGCCTGGGGTACCGTCGCAACACCGCCGCCTCGCTCTTGGCCGGGGGACGAACCAAGACCCTCGGCATTCTGCTGGAGAACCTCTCCAACAGCCTGGCCGCGCCGATGGCCGAGGCCTTTGAGCAGGAGGCCGCGCGCAGGGGGTACCAGTGTTTCCTGGGATGCACCCAATACGATGGCCTCCGGCGGATTGACTACATTGAGCGGTTCCTGAGCCACAGTGTGGAGGGGCTGATGCTGATCGGGGTGTGGCTCGACCCGGATGTGGAAGTGGCGCTCAATTCCGCTTTGTCCTCGAACACCGCCGTGGTGACCGTGGACATTCCCTGGACCGACCACGATGTTCCCGTGATCTGCGGCAACCACTTCATGGGGGGACGGATTCTGGCCGAGCACCTCTTGGAGGTGGGACATCGGAACATCCTTTACCTCAGTCCGCCCGATGTCCTGCATTTCGATTCCATCCAGGAGCGCATCCTGGGCATGCGGTCGGTGATTGAAAACCGCCCCGACCTTGCTTGCGAGTTTGAGGTGGCCGAGACCCCGGGGCGCGGGTTGACCGTTGTCTCGGATGTGCTCCTGCCTCGGCTACGGGGAGCCAAACCGCCCACGGTTGTTGCCGCCGGGCATGACCTGCACGCCTTTCGGGTGATCACCGCGCTCGCGGAGCAGGGGGTCCAGGTGCCAAGAGATGTGGCGGTGGTGGGGTACGATGACATTCAGTATGACCTGCTGTGGTCCTTGGGAGTGGAGGCTTACAACATGCTTCCTGTTCCGATCCGGATCACCACGATCCGCCAGCCGGTCCGCGAGATCGGACGTGAGGCCGCACGGGTCCTCATCGACCGGATCGAGCGCGGCCATGCGGGCGGGAATGGGGGATCCGGCTCCTTCCGGGTTTTGATCGATGTGGAGTTGGTGGTTCGCGACACCTGCCGTCTCCCGGACCGGGTCCGAGGCGCCTCGCGGCGCCCCTTGCCGACACTTGGGTCCCAAAGCTGAGCGCTAAAGCGATAAACCGGGGAAGAATAATCCTTCAATTTCAGCTTGACAGGCCGACCGAGGCTTGATAGATTAGCGCTAATGCAGGTGAACGCTCCGCCAAAAAAGATGAATGTGAGAGTGAACGCTCACCTGAAAACCCCCAGTCGGGTAAAGCTGGGATCATCCTTCCGCCCTTGAAGGCGCGTGGCGCGGGGCGGGGGATCGGCAAGCGACGAAGAAGGAGGACAAGGTTCATGCGAAAAATCGTTTGGCTGCTGGTGCTGAGTCTGGCCTGCTGTCCGACAGCGGCCCTGGCGGCAACCGTGCCCGTCTCCGGCGGAGCCGGATTGCAGGCGGCTATCAATGGGGCCAACCCCAATGACGTGGTGGAGATCACGGATAGCCTGAACTACAACGAGGACATCTTTATCGACAAGGCGCTCACCCTGCGGGGGGCGTCCGGGCAGCGTCCGACCATCACCCCCACGAACACCTCTTTTCGGGGTCAGCTCGGGGTGCTGGCCAATCTGAACAGCTCCTCGGCGGACGGGCAGGGGGTCTATATCGAGGCTGATGGAGTGACCCTCCAAAATCTGGTCATCGCCAACCCCGGGGTCACCGCCGCGATGGCGTTCGACCTTCCAGCGGCGCTGACCATCGTCGGAGACAATGTCACCATCGACAACTGCGAGATTTCCGCGAGCGTGTCGGGAGCGGCCGATGACACCGCGGTGTTCGTGGGGGTCGGCGACCTGACCGCTTTCACCGGCTCCACCATCACCACGGCCATGAGCACCAACAACCTGGTGATCCAGAACTGCGACATCACCAATGGGCGACGCGGCATCTATGTTCCGGACATCGGCGCGGCGATGAGTGACGCCGCCACCGCCGGAACGGGAAATCCCGCCGGGCAGACTCGCCTGCCCGCGGCCGACGCCGTGATCGCCGACACCTCGATCACGGTGGCGCGCCGGGCCTATCAGCCCATCGGGGCCAAGGATTGGACCTTCGACCGCTGCGTGCTCAATGTCCTGGCGACCAACAACCAGGATGTGATTCGCGCCCAGGGCGGGTCCGCGACCTTCAATGAGTGTTACATCGGCTCCGCCAACAACCGCTCGATCAACTGCCAGGCCAGCCCGGCCGCGGGCGGCGTGTTCATGAACCTGGTGTTCAACCGCTGCATCATTTGCGGGGGCGGCTTTGTCGGCGCCGAGCACAACCTGATCGATGACGCCGACATCACCTTCGACCACTGCATCATCACCTCGCTGGCGAACACCACCATCGGATTCCTGCGCCGCTTCCACACCGGCCTCAACGGGATCTCGAACGGCTTCGGAGGCCCCTCGCCCTACTCCAGCGTGGTGGGACGTCCCCCCGCGCCGACCTCGGTGACCTTCATGATGAACAACTGCGACTACTACCTGGCCTCCGCCTCTCCGGTTCCCTTCCGCGCCGCCATCACTTACACCGATCTGGGCGCACCGATTCAGAGCGGGGCGGTCAACAACCTGATCCTGACCAACAACATCATCACTTCGGACGTGGGCGTCTTCGAGGGAACCCAACAGCTCTTCCGCGCGCAGCTTTCCGGTCTTCCCTTCTGCACCATCCAGGCCCCTCCAGCGGACCGTCCCTATTACGCGGCCGGCTCAACCCTGCTGCTTGATAACAACATCTTCCGCTCGGCCAACGCCGATCCGGGGTTGCGCCTGGTGATCGCGGATGGGTATGGCTACAACACCCAGAGCACCCCCGCGATGAACATACCCACGGAAACCTTGACTTGCGACTTTGTGTTCGGCGAGGCGCTGATCGGCCCCGCCAACGACCAGGCCAATTACGGCAGCAATTTCCTCGACCGGGATCCGGGCTATCCGAGCATCGGCGATTGCGCCAACCCGGCTTCGTGGCTGCCCGCCGACTTCACGCTTCGGGTCGCGGGTACAAACGGAGGTCCGATCGGGTCCCAGCTGGAGCCGCTTCCGCTTCCCTCCTCTTCGGTTGGGGAGTGGATGCTGTACGAATAACAATTGAAGGAGAACGAGCATGAAGTCCGGTGGGAGCAAGAAGGGTTTTACCCTGATCGAGCTGTTGATTGTGATTGCCATTGTGCTGATCCTGATCGCCATCGCGCTCCCCAACTTTCTGGAAGCGCAAATCCGGGCGCGGGTGGCCGCGGCCAAGGGGAATCTGCGAACCATCCAGACGGCGCTGGAGTCGTACGCGTTGGATAACAAGCCCTACAAGGAGCCCAACCCCAACCCCAGCCCGCTCTTGCGCAATCGGTATGGGCCTTACCCACCCTACGGCCAGGCGAGAAGCGGACCGACCGCCAGTCTGTCTTGCGGCACCAACTATGACCCGGGCTGTTTGAACATCCTGAGCACCCCGGTCAAGTACTTGACCGATGGGGCTTCGGTTCAGGACCCGTTCCAGTCAGGCAGCACGGTCAGCCCAAATGACGACACCTATCGTCGTCCCTTTGGGTACTATTCGCCCGGGCACACCTCGGTGCGCTTCAAGTTCCTCCCGTTCTTGACAGCCAACCCGCACCGTCGGGACCCCTCCACCTTCGCGGATTACTGGGTCTACTCGGTCGGTCCGGATTCCTGCTCGGGAGCGGATGGGGATTGGATGTTCTGCTGGAGCCAGTCCTACCGGAGCATTCCAGGCAACGGGGATGGGACCTACTGGGAATACAGCCCGACCAATGGGACCAAGAGCGACGGGGACATCCATCTGCTTCAAACGATTGGAGTGGTCAACTGAGGCGTGGTCTGACGCCGCGCCGGGGTCGTGTCCCGGCGCGGCGCTCCTTCTTCCCGCGCGGCCCGGCGAGGCTGATGCCTCGGCTCCTCCGGCAGTGCTATCCGACCCCCCATTTCGCCAACGCCGGATAGAGATCGGGCATGTCCACCCCGCGCTCGGGCAACTGGCGGAACCCGGGACCCGAGAGGATGCAAAGCGCCCTCGACTCCACGGTCTCCGACCGCAGGTATCCGTGCATTCCACGCACTGGAGCTCCCCCTTGGAAGTGGTTGGGCGAAAACACAGTCCCCTCCTCACAGGCCACGATCAGGTCGCCATAGGCGGATTCGGTCCCGAACCAGTCTTCACGGGCCGCGGTGTCCAAGGCGGTGACACCGCGCGCTTCGCCTAGGACCTCATGGATCCGACCCAGGCTGTTCGGATCGGCCCAGATTTGACCGAAGTTCGAGTTCCAAACGGCTTGATAGTCCGGGCCGTTGAGAAGCCCGCGCCGCCCCAGGAGCGTTTCCAGATCGAGGGTTGAGGTGACCGCGCTCATCCCATGGTCGGACAGGATCGCCACCTCCATGCCGGGACGAACCCTCCAGACACGCTCCATCCATTCGGCAAGTTCGCGGTCGAGCATCCTGGCGCGCCGGCGGGTTTGCTCCGAGGTTGGCCCGAAGGCATGACCGGCGCGGTCCAGCTCCACCGAGAACTCCAGGTAGACCACATCCTTGCCCGCGCGCAGTGCCGTGAGGACCTCTCGAAGGAGACTCTTTCCGTGGAGGAGCCGATAGACACGGGCGGAGAGCGCCTTGCGGCGCTCATAGGCCGAGTCCCGCGTATACCACCAGACATCCAGTCCACGGCGCTCCCAGTCTTCGATAAGCATCGGAACGCGGGTTGTTCCGGTGGCCACTTCGAGGCGTGTAAGGAGCCCGGCGGGGACCAGGTGCGGGTAGGGCCTCCGCGTGAGAGTGGCCAGGGCGAAACGGGCGAGACGGTTCACCGAGCGCGGCAGAAGAGAGTCCCCGATCCCCAGACACGGCGGGAACCGAGTGGGGGTCCGCCCCCTGCGGAAGCGGAAGGGAACCTCCTCGGGAAGGGTCCAGACTCCATTCAGGATAGGCTCCACCCCCCGGAAACCCGGCGCGGGACGGACTGAATAGGCCGCGCCGGCCTCGGTCAGGTGACTCAGGAAGGGCATTTCCGGGAGGTAGACCTCGGCCAAGGCATCCACCAAGAGGACCATCAATCCACCGCGCGCGGGCATTCCGTTTCCCCCTTTGGTCGGCGTGTGATTCTCCCCCGCCTCTCGGCCGGTCGCAAGGCGGTTTCGGACCCACTAGTCTTTCCTTAGCCTGGATCCTATATCGTTTGGGCCATGAAGAAGGCGGCGAACTGCCCCAAGGGAAAGAAGCGCGGCGAGGGGGATCCGGCTCGGTCCGAGCGGAGCCCCCTGGAAACCCGGTTCACCCGCGCCATGCGGCGGGTGCTGGAGGGGATCGAGGAGGCCGAGCACAAGCTTTCGCGGAAAACAGTCCATGCTTTGCGGGTGTCGATCCGCCGAAGCCGCTCCGTGGCCGCGGGGATGCGCCAGGTTGATCCGGAAGGGGATTGGATGGAGCTCTCCCGCGAGGGACGCAAGTTGTTCCGTCGCCTCGGGGCGCTCCGCGACCTGCAAGTGATGCTGGGGTGGCTGCGAGCCTTGTCGGAGCATGGCAACCCTGTCCGCGCCGCGTTGCTCAAAAAGATCCGCGCCTTGGAGCGGGCGCAACTCAAACGCGCCCGGCGCGCCCTGGAGCGGTTTGACTCCAAGCGCTGGAGACATTGGGCGGAGACCCTTTCCGCCCACCTGCACGACCTCGGGGAGGGACGCAACGAGCTTGAGCGGATTGCCCGGGAGCGCTTCGCCGAAGTGACCCGCCTGCATCGCAAGGCCCTTCGCCGCGAGTCCATCGAAACCTGGCATGATCTCCGCATCGCGGTCAAACGCTTTCGCTACACCATCGAGAACTTCTTTCCCGATCGCTACGCCGATTGGGGCGCGAGTCTCGGTCACATTCAAGACCTCCTCGGCGAGGTTCATGATCTGGATGTGCTCGCGGACTTTCTACCCAAGGCCGGTTCGCCCTGGACCCCGAGCGAGAGGCGGCGCTGGCTCAAGCGAATTGAGGCGGAACGTCAAAAGCGTCTGGAGGAGTACCGAAGCCTTACGGGAGGAAGGGGCGGGTTTTGGAAAGCCGTCGCGGCGGGGCTCGCCAAGCCGTCTCCATAGAGCCGGTTTCGAGGCGCGCGGTTAATAGATCTGCCACTGCGAGATCGCGGTGGCGTTTCGGGTCACCTTCACCGCGATGTCCCGCTGGAAATCCGGGAGGGTGAAGGTCAAACCGGCTCCGCCTCCGGCCACCAAGTCGATTCCCGATAGGTGGTTCCCCGACCAGGGATCGAAGAACTCGACCCGATAGGACTCATTCGCGAGTTCGGGAATGGTGATCGAGACCCCTGATAGGGTTCGCTGGGGTGGCAGATTCCCCGGCCCGACCCCCGAGTTGAATGCGTTTTGAACATCCCGAATCCACGCCAGCGCCTGATTGTCGGAAGCCAGTCCGAAAGCCGCCACGGTGGGCGGAGCGGACACGCTGGAGTTTGCGAGTGTCGGATCCTCAAGTGGAAACCCCTCCAGGAAAGCGGCCAGCGCCGGGTAGTGCAGAGTGTGCAAGGGGAAGGTGGGGCCGGTGCGCGAGCGGGAGGGGTCCCTCTCCAAGTAACAGCCCCACCACCAACTGGCCGCGCAAGAGCGAGCGATGGCCGCCGCCCAGATCGCGTTGTGGATATGGGTTCCCTGAACCAAGTGGTCTCTGTTGGCCGTGCTCCCACTGTAAGTCGTGGGATTGAAATTGCATTCGTCCGCCCCGGAGGCATCCAGGCCGAACTCCCCCACGATCACCGGTTTGGCGTGCGCGGTTTGCAGCGCGGTCACCTGACTCCGAATCAGCAGGTCGCGCTCTGAGGATGGGGCCGAGTAATCGTGGATCTGTGGGATGTCGATATCGCCGAGGCTCCAAAGGAGGTTGAAGTTGGAGGTGTCGCTGCTGGTGGTGACCGGGTGGCGGAATCGGTCAAGGGCCTTGAGTCGCGCCGCCATCTCGATGTGCCAGTCCCGGATCGAGTTTCGGATCGCGGCGCTTGTATACCAGTTCGCGTCGCTTCGACCGGCGAACTGCGCCTCGTTGAACAATTCCCACGCGAGTATCGAGGGGAAGGCCCCATAACGGGCCACTATATATCGCAGTCGCCGCTTGTGGAGGTCGCGCGCGGTGGGATCGCTGAAGAATTGTTCGGGATTCCCGCTCGGAACCGGGCCTCCGCGCGCCTGGTTGTAGGGATTTTCACTCCAGCGGGCGTTGACCCAGGTGCTGAACTGACCGTGATCGTTGAGGACAAGCTGAATGGACAAGCCGTGCAGTTCCGCAAGTTCAAGGATCTTTTCGACTCGGAAGGCGGCTTGAAGCGAGTACGCCCCGACACCGTTGTAGAACCCGGAGAAGTGCGCGGAGGACCACTCCAGGGCGCTGCGCTCGAAGTCGGTCATCCAGACTCGGCTCCAATTTCCGCGCGAGGCGGCGAGCCCGGAAAACAGCGTCGAATAGTATGCGGTTCCGTTCAGGTTCGCCGGAATTCCATCCCCGAAAGCGATATTGTGGCCGATGGGGAAGTAGAGGCTCCCATCGTCATAGGCGAGCGCCAGCGGGTTATGCGGATGCCGGCGGACAAAACCCTTGCGCGTGGACGGGAGCGCCTCGAAGGTGAAAACCTCGGTTTGAGTTTCCCCGGTCTGGTCGCGCGCGCGGAGGAAGTAAGAGTGCACGCCCACCTCACAGGGGGTGAAGCGAACCTTCCAATAGGGGGCGCCGAGCGGAGTGTAGCTCTCATAGGCCGGGTTGCCGATCGTGTAGTCCTGTGTGTAAAAGGCCGGAATGAGGATCTCTTCCCCGGTGGGCGTGGTGATCACCGCGCCGGCGTCGATGATGTCCGGATCAAAGGGTTCCGCGCCGGAGAAGGAGCGATTCAGGCTGAAACGCGCCTCGAAGCGCGAGAAGCGTTCCAGGGGATCGGAGTCTTCCTGGACATCGCTGATTGCGAGGGGCGGGAGCTTGTCGGCGGCAAGGGTTTGATCCAAGCGTGCAACCTCCTCTTTTGGGGATGCGCTCGAGGGCGGGAGGTTCTCGGCGCGGCTCATGATCTCCGGGCCGAGGAGAGCCAAGGTCGCGAGGGCGAAGCGGGCATGGGAACGGATCATGTCGGACCAAGCGTGGGGGAGAGAGCCGCGACGATCTCGGCTCTCTCCCCCACGAGGATTGTGACAGTCCCCGGGATGCTAGTACAGATTCCAGTTCTCGACCGAGGAAGAAGGGGTGACAACCGGAATCGGACCTCCCTTGATCTCATCCACCTGGATAACCGCGTCGTTCGCGTGGGAGTGAAGATTCACACCGATGGTCTGGACATGGTCAGTCTCCGGAACCGCCGATAGGTCGAGAAGAAAGGTTTGAAATCCCGCATTGACATTCAAGGTGGTCTCGGAAAGAACGCGGTAAGTGAAGCTCCCCGAGGTCTGGATGAAGAACTGAGCCCCAATGGAGGAGTCCGCCCCCGTGGCCGCCATGCGCCAGATCAAATAGGGATAGTTGCTGATATCGGTGGGTCTGCCGTTAAAACCGGTGTTGTACCCGTTGAAGATGGAGATCGCGCCTCCCGGCCCCCCGCCAAGATCAGTCCACTCCAGGGCGCCATCCACGCCCGCGCCCGCGTTGACCGACAGACCTGAGTTATCCTGGGCTGTGTTGCCCTGAACCCCGGTTCCGTCAAAGTTCACAATGGCGCTGTTGAAGCCCCCGTTGGGCGAGCCTGCGGCGAAGCTCGCGTAAACTCGTTCCGTAAGCGGCGTTCCCACGGACCGAACCTCTTGCAGCTCGAAGTTTGCGTCGCTGGCATGATCCCGGATATTGATTCCCCAGGTGCGAATGAACACCGCCTGAGCCGGACTCAGCAGGGAAAGCGGAAAGGTGACGGTCTGAATCATGTTCGCGGAGAGGGTGATATCCGTCGCGCCGACATACGTGCTTGAGGTGTCGGCCTGGACGAAAAGCTGGACATTGATGGTTGGGTCAGCGCCCGTGTAACCGATATCGAACTCGATGGCATCGAGGCCGGTAAGGTCGACTCCGCCGGCGTCTTGTTGAAAGATCGAGCCTTGCGAGCCGAAGTCCCCGTTGTTGAAACTGTCCGAAACCGCCCCGCCGCTCGCGGCGGCGCCGAGCGAAACCCATCGGAGGCTCCCCCCGGAGGCGGTCAGGCCTGTCTGGTTCTGCCCGCCATCGTTCCCTTGGATGGCGGTGTTGTTAAAATTCACAAGCCAGTATTCGTTGCCCAATGTATCGAAGGTGTTCAAGATATGCGGGGACTGGCTGAACGCCGCTCCTCCCAGGCACCCGCATAAGACTATCGGCTGCAGGAGTGTCCAGATTCGAGATCTCATTTCGAGTCAACCTCCTTCTGCTTTCGGGCAATTCATGGAAACAGGGATGGCCAAGGGGGTAGTTACCACCCGCTGGCCAACCCTTCAACACTTAGTGTACCCCCGCGGTTCTAGCCTTGTCAATAAGAAAATGTCATAATATTATATGGACTGTTCAAAAATCCTCTGGACGGAGCCCTGGAAACATGGGAAATTCCGCTGGAACCCTGATGTCGCTTGATTTTGCCGAACTGGCCTCCCGTCCGATTTCGAAAGAAAGCCCGGTCCCCCTCTATGCCCAAGTTCAGGAGATTCTAAGCAATTTTATCCTCGAAAAGGCTCTGTCCGAAGGGGCCGAGTTCCCGACGGAGGCGCAGCTTTGCGAGATCTTTAAGGTCAGCCGGATCACCACCAAGCGGGCGTTGGATGAGCTGGTTCGGGAGGGGTTGATCCGGCGGGTCAAGGGGGTCGGGAATTTTGTTTCGGCCCCCGAGGAGGAGCTCGCCCCAAAACTTAAGAACTATGGTTTGATCGCGGAAGGGTCCTTTGACCTGTTCGCGAACAACTTTTACTCCAAGGTCTTCCAAGGGATCTATGAGAGCGTCAACCTGGAAGGAGGGAGTTTGATCTTCGCGCTTTCGGATCGTTCGGTGTCCAATGGGGCGAGTCTCCCGGTGCTGCTTCAAGCCCGTTCCATCTCCGGGTTGATTGTCCTGGGGTGCCTGGAGGAGGGTCTCCTGCTCTCGCTCAAGGAGCTGCGAGTCCCGATCGTTCTGGTGGACGACAACCGTTCGGGATTCAATCGGGTGGTGACCGACAACGCCCAGGGGACCGAGACCGCGATTCGCTATCTGGTGAAGAAGGGGCACGCGAAGATCGGCTTGGTGACCTCCGATCTCACCACCAGCTTCCGGGAGCGCACGCAGGGGTATGCGCGGGCGATGAAACATCACGGTCTCTCCTCGCGCCCGGAATGGATCCGGATCGTGGAGCGGACCGAGGACCCGCATATACACCAGGTGTTTGGAGACCTATTGAGGTTGCCTGAGGGGGAGCGCCCCAGCGCGGTGTTCGCGGTCAACGATCATTTCGCCCTCAATGGCGTCCGAGCCGCCGCGGCACTGGGACTGCGGGTGCCCGAGGATGTGTCCATCATGGGTTTCGATGACACTCCGTTCGCCAAGGCCGCAACACCCAATCTGACCACCATCCGGGTTCAGAATTTCCGCATGGGCGAGCTTGCGGTCGCGGCGCTTCATCGCCTCATGGAAACCCGCCGCTCCGAGATCGAATGCATCGTGATGCCCACCGAATTGGTGGAGCGCGATTCGGTCGGGCCTCCGCGCGAGGCGTGATTCACTCCGCCAGCATCTCCAGCGCCAGCATGGCGGAGTTCCGCGCCGCGACCTCCATGAACTTGTCGATATCCGCTTCGGCGCGGCTGTCCGCGAAGTCGCTGATTCCGCGGATGATGACGCAAGGGACCTTGAACTGGTGGCAGACCTGCGCGACCGCCGCGCCCTCCATCTCCACCGCGTCCGCGCCGAGACCCTCGCGCAGTTCCCTGCGCTTTCCGGTCGAGGCGATGAAGGTGTCCCCCGAGGCGACCACTCCGCTCGTGACGCGAGGTTTTCGCCGCGTTCCGTCCACGACCGCCGCCATAAGGGCGACTCGCGCGGCGGCTAGCTCCGCGCGCGCGAGCAACTTTGTGTCGGCGGGGAAGCCTGTGGGGTTACGGGTCCCGGTAATCGGATTGGCGAATCCCCGGCGCGAGATCCCGTCGTCCGTCCATGTTCCCAGGTCATGTTGCGCCATGGTCGCCCCAATCACGACATCCCCCGGAAGGAGGTCGGGGCTGACCGCTCCCGCCACTCCCGTGAAGATCAAGCGCGTGGGCCGGAAGCGTTCGATCAGGAGCGCTGAGGCGATGGCCGCGTTGACCTTGCCGACTCCCGACTTGGCGAGCACGACCTTATTCTCGCCGATACTTCCGGTTGTGAAGGTCAACCCCAGGAGATCGTGGTCCTTGGGTTCCATCAGCCGATCTTTTACCAGGGAAATCTCGGCGTCGCAGGAGCCGAGAACCGCGGTGAGGACTCCACCCGTTTCAGCCATCGCGGAAGGGGAAGGCAGCGCGAGAGAAGCTGTCGCCAGGAAGACCAGAAGCGCGCGGGGATTCGCTCGAAAGAGGGTGAATTCCGTCATGGATTTGGCTACTCTTTCAGGAAATCCTACAGCTCAGTTCTCCGCCTGTCATGCGCGGGGGTTTCCGGAAAGAGGAGTCGCCAATGTCCACACCTCTCAAAGACCACAAGAAAGACCCCTTTAAGCGGATGGTGATCCTCGGCGAAAGCACGGTCGAGGGCGGGGGGTGGCTGATCCGCAAGGAGGACCGCTACGCGGATATCGTGGCGCGGCTGATCGGCGAGTGCCAGGGCGCGCCGATTGAATACATCAACAAGGGAATCGGCGCGAACGCCATCTCCCCGCGCAGTCCGGGGTATCCGGACTCTCGCAAGCCCAGCGCCCTGGAGCGCTACAAGACCGATGTGATCGAGAACCACCCCGACCTTTTCATCCTGGCCTACGGCCTCAACGACATGCGCGCGGGGATGCCGCTCGCGGAGTTCCGCGAGGACATGGCCACCATCATCCGGGAGGTGAAGGCGGCCTGCGACCCGGTGATGGTGCTGACCACGATCTACTACATGACGGGTTGGAGGAGCTGGGCCCCTTACGACAAGGGAAGTGTCGAGCTGACTCTCAAATACAACGAGACCATCAAGGGGTTGGCCGAGGAGTTCGGCTGCATCCTCGCGGATGTCTGGTCCGCCGAAGCCCCGATTGACTGGGCCATTCATTACGATGGGGTTCACGCCAACAAGGTTGGAAACCTGCTGATCGCCCACAAAGTGTTCGAGGCCATCGCGCGCGGCTGCAGTGGATTGACAAAGCGCGTTTACGAGGAGGACCTCAAGACCAAATGGACGGAAGACACGACACGCGCCCGGTCGCACGGCGGCGATCCGTTTGTGAAGACCTGGTGAGGGCATTGCGCGCGCGCGGCGACGGGCGGGAAATCGACCTCTCCGACATCCGTCTTTTGGAAGCCTAAGTTACCTTGACATTGCGTGGCGGTTATGTTAAATGTTGAACATGGCTGAGCTCATCCGGGCTTTCCATCACGATCTTCGGTCAGTTGTAGGAAACATCCACGCCCATATCCAGTATTTACTGTCAGACCATGCCGGACCTTTGACTGGGGCGCAGCGGGAGAGTCTGGAAACCGCCGAGTTCAGCTTACGTCGGCTGGCGCTGATGACGGACAACCTGGCCCAGAGTGTGCGCGAGGAGTCCCTCTCCCTCAACCACCGCGAGCCGGTGGATCTCGAAGCCCTGGCTTTTTCCGTGGTTAAGGCATTCCAGGTGAGCGCGAGCCATGAGGGGATCACGCTTGATTTCGCTCGAAGCGGGGAAGACCCTTGGGTGCTTGGATCGGAGCTGCTCTTGGGCAGGCTCGCGGACAACCTGGTGTCCAACGCCCTCCGGTATACGCCCCAAGGTGGAAGGGTCTGTGTCACGGTCCGAGGCGAGCCGGAGTACGTTATCTTGGAAGTCCGCGACACAGGCATCGGGATTCCTCCGCACGAGATTCCGCGCGTCTTCGCGCGCGGCCATCGGACCGAGGCCGGGCGTGAAAAAAGCCCTGAGGGGATTGGAATCGGGCTGGCGATCAGCGAGGAGATCGCGAGCGCGCATGGGGCGCGGATCGAGGTGGAGTCCGAGGTGGGGAAAGGTTCCTGTTTCCGGGTGGTGTTTCCCGCCTGACCTAGAGCGACAGTCGGCAAAGGCTAATCGCCCTCCCGCCCCTGTCTTCGCGCGCTCTCATACCCCCGGCTCGTGCAATACACCTTCACTTCGTAAGGCTGGAGGCGGAGCACGGTCTCTCCGCCGGTCACCTTCGCGGCTTCCTTCCCATAGAGCAGCTCAAGAGTCCTCGCTTCCAGGGGCTCGAGGCCCGCGACCACCACCCCCATGTGGCGCTGGTCGTTTTCGTTGACCACCACCAGCAGCCAATCTTCTCCCGCGCGACGAGCGAAAGCCCGAACGGAATCCGTGACCTCATCCTCCTTGGAGGGAATCACGGTGACCTTGGGTTGCACTCGGTCGGGCGCCACCAGAAACGGTTGAAGCGCCGACAGTTCGCTCACCAAGCTGTAAAGCGATTCTCGGAAGGACTCGGAAGTGAGGACCTCGGAACCCCAATAGAGAATCCCGGAGGCCCCGTGCGCGATCACGCTGTAAGCCATGAAACGCGACTCGGCGAAGGTCGGATAGGCCGCCTCCTTGTGGCCGTAATAGTCGCCCAGCTCGTGCCACGAAAAGGCCTGCATCACCATCCACACCGGTTTACCGCGCCCGATGGCCCCCCAACGGTCCGTGGCGTGGGCCATCCGGCCGACCAATCGCTCCTCCTTCTTGACCGGGTAGATGTCACACCCGGTGATATCGATCCAATCCATGTAGGCGCGCGCGAATTTGACATCGCTCTCCATCGCCTCGTTGATCCAAAACGGGCGCTTGCGCGCGTCGAGGGCGCGGATGAGTTCGATCCCCTCGCGCATCTTGGGCAGAATCTCCGACGCCTTCTTTTCCGAGTACTCATAGGCGAGGGGGGTTTGACGCCACCATTCATCCCGGGTGGGGTAGATGTTCAATGTGCGGTGGAGGCCGCTATACGCGGTGAAATTCCAAACCACCTCATCCGGCCCTTCCCAGACCGCGAGCGCGGGGTGGTCTTTCACCGACTCGACCCGCTGGCGCAACTCCTCGGTCGCGCCGCCATCCACTCGGACCGGGAGAACCCCCTGGAGGCCCAAATCCTCCGCGCGGTCAAGGTCCTCCTTTCCGGTGACTCGCACCAGGTTCACTCCCGCGTCGACCATGCGCCTTGCGGCGCTCTCCTCCTTGGGGAACTCATAGAAGCCGAGGGGAAAGAGGGTTGCGCCGTCCTTCTCCAGGAAGCCGGACGGCTGCGCGAGAGCGGCGGATGCTCCCACCGCCAGGAGGAGTGTTGGGAGGAGAAGGCGAGGAAGTCGGACTGTGGTTCGCGTCGGATGAATGGGTCTCATGGATCGCCTCGTGGGATTTGCGTCGTTGACATGGAATCGGAGCTATCATCGCATACGGCGCGGAATTCACTAGACAGAGGTGGGTAAGGGGTTTGAAACCTCTGCTCTTCCCGAGGCGCCCTCACCGATGGAGTCGGGGCTACGGCGGTGGGAGTGAATAATTCAAGTCGGTCGCGATGGCCCAATCCGGACCACTGGACCCGGGGATATTGTTCGCGAAGTCCGCGACGCTCAGGGTCCCGGTGTAGTTTTCCGTCCGCTGATGAGGCGTGCCTTCATCCAAAAGGATGTTGATGAACCACCGGACAGTCCTGGCCGGGGTCACCTCGTTCTCACTGAAGTCGATCGCGTAGTGGACGCGAATCGAATAGGTTCCAGGCGTTACAATATCGCCCTCGAACGCGCTCAGCCTGTAGGTGGAATTCTCCTCCGATTCATCTTCCTCCAAATGCCCGCCGCTTGCCGTGTCGGTGTGTTCGTACCAAGCCACTTCACCGTTCGGTTCGACCACATAGAGCGTCATATAGATATTATTCAAGCTCCAGGTGAGAGTCACTCGAATATTATCCCTGGTGGCGGATGTCGCGGTGGGCGTGGGGGTAATCGTCGCCGTCCCAGTGATGGAGCCGGTGGGAGAAACAGTGGGGGTTTCCGTGGCCGAGCCGGTGGGCGTGGGGGTTTCCACGGTGGTCCCGGTTTCGGTCGGCGTCACGGTGGTGGTTTGAGTTTCGGTTTCCGTTGGTGTCGAGGTCACAGTATCGGTCTTGGTCGGGGTGGGTGAGGCGTCCTGCCGACAAGAGCTGATCCCGGAAGCCAGCGCATCAAACTCCTGATTGGCCATGGTGGAAACGAAAATGATGGCGTCGCTGTAGCTGGCTTCCATCGCCCTCAAATTGGCTTTTGCTTCCGCCGAACAGTTATAGGGATTCCCGAATCTGTCACACTTTTCAAGGACACCGATTATTCGTTTGATGCGGTCCATGAAATTGTTGATTAGGATTTGGTAACCCTTGATTCTCTTAACATGAATATTGTCTGGGTCGTCGAATGAGGTCACGAGGCAGTCGCAAGAGAGCGTGTTACCGGTTAAGAAGACCGCCATCATGTACAGCAGTCCAACCCTGCAACTGAAGTCGGAACAATTGAAACGATTCCTGGCAATAACCAGTACATCGTTCGCGCAGGCGTTCAGCGCTTCCACGTAAGTCCTGCCTTTGAGGCCGCCTTCACCGACAAACTCCTCGATCAGCTCGGGAGGCACCCTCGACAAGTCCGCCGTTCCGTTCACCGGTTGGCCATCGATTGATCCGGTGAAGTCAAAGATTGTGTCGCTTACAAAGCTGGCCTGGATGCTGTCCGGTCCGAGGCCGACCATGAGCGGACGCCCCATCTCGTCGAAGAAGACATCCATCATTCCATCTTCCGCGTCGTTTATCTCCAGCGATGTAATATCGATGAGATTTCCCTCCGGATCCTTGGTTCCGCGAACAATGGTATCCTCCGGAGAATGGCCGATCACCATGACAACGTCGTCATTGGGGTTGTTATTGATATCGACCGATTCGTTAAACCCGCAGAAATCAAATCCCTGCTGGGCGGCGATCAGGACATCCACCAAGTCGGTCCGGCCATCGCCATTGAGATCGCAACCTGCTTGCTTTGCGCCGTCGATCAGGCGCAGAAGATCGCGCGAATGGTAGGAAGGGTTGCCCGGAGGAGTTGGCGTCCGAGTGAGAGTCGGGAACGTGGGGGTGCGGGTTCGAGTTGAGACGGGTAAGGTTGCGGTGCGGGTGGGAGTGGGCTGGGGGACCGTTGATGTTCGAGTCGGAGATGGCGGCGCCGGAGTGTCTGTCGGTGTCGAGGTCGGTGCCGGGACTGTGTGAGTGTGGGTCGGAACCAGGGTCGAAGTGGGCGTGGCGGTCGCGCTCGTTCCCATCAGCGCGCAGACCGTGTAATTGCCGGTCACCAGACCACCCCCGGCCTTGGAGGTGGCGTAGATTGTGTAATTCCCAAAGGGGGCGTTTGACAGGAAGAAGATCTCAGGATCGGAGGTCGAGGAATCCACCGAGGTTCCGGGCCCGGGACCGGAGAAGATCAGCAGCGCCTCATCAAAGTCCGGAGAGTCCACGTGAATCGTGAGGGGACCTCCGACCCAAAGAAGGGTGTAGATGTCCACCCGCGTGCCGGTGTCCTGTAGGATCCCGTCATCGCTCGACAGCGAACCGTTCAGGCACTCACCCGGGTTGAGGGGGGTGAATTGGGAGCATGCCGGGAGAATTCCAGATCCCAAACCCAGCAGGGCGAAGACTGGGAGATAGAGCCTAGACCCATTGCGATTTCGCATGACAACCTCTTTCCTCAGGGGAACGATTCGAGGCAGGTCATTTGCGGTGGAATCTCAGTGTGGTTCCGGGCTGAGGGATTCATTTTCGGAGGGGAACTCGGGGCTGTCAACAAGAAAGAATACGGACAAGCCCCTTCACATCCCCGAAAACATCTAAGGGGGCTCCCCTCGGTCCGGTGGAAGGCTGTGGTTCCTCGGCTTCAGTTCTTGAGTTCCAAAACCACCGCCTGATAGGTTTTCAGCGCGGGGATCGTCATGGTGACGGCGCCGGCCTCACGCCTCCACTCCACAGGCTCGACCGCTTCGCAGGGACTGAGAGCGAAGACCTTCAGGATTTCCGTTGTATCGGAGAAGGGGACTCTGACTTGAACGTTGCTCAGCAAGGCCGGTTTCCCCGAATGAGTCACTGAACGAATCGCGGATTTCCCCTCCCTCGGGGATGAGTCTCCCAGCTCAATCGGGAGACGATAGTTGACCAGATGAACAATAAGCCTGGAGGGAGCACTCGCGGACTTGGGAACACGATAGGGGTGGACATACAGGCAGGGGTCCGTTTCTGCCGGGCACCAGCGCAGCGGATGCTCCAAGGCCTGTTCGATCCGGCCAACCAGCTCGCCTCCGAGGTCGCTTTGTTTGACCACTTCAGCTTCACGCGCCTCATTCAAGAACGCGGCTGCGCGAACAATCTCATTTCCGCGCTCCTCCATCATGCGGAAGAACTCGGACTCGCGCCGTGGAATCCCGGACTCTTCAAGCCGTAGGATCCTCCCTTTACCCCAGGTTGCCGCCTGAAATGCGCCCATCCTTGGGCAGGCCCTATCCAGCGGGTTCGCGGCTCTTGGTCGAGCCGGCTTGTCGTCCGTTCCAAACGGTTCCGTCACCAGGAGCTTTCCCCCGGAATGGGCATGGTCGAGGAGCGCGGCCATCTGTCCATTGTCCATGTAGCGAATCCGAGGCGCAATCACAATCTCATACTTATTGATGGTGGAAAGCCCCTCTTCGGTCACGATATCGAAAGGAACCTGGCACTCCGCAAGAATGTGGGCCCATCGGCGGGTCATCTCAAGGTGTTCAGGGTATTCGTAAAACAGTTGGTCGCTCCAGAAGAGCAACGCAATACGCGCCTCGGAGACCGCTCCCGCCCAAAGGTCCGCATGCTCCCGGAAGAACTTTGTCCAGAGATCGCGCGCCTCTGGAGCGGCGAGGCCGGGTTGTATGAAGGCCCCTCCGCCGCCCGCCGCCGCCTCGGCGTTGGCAAGGTCGGCGGCCGGGTCATCCCCCACTTCATAGAGCAAAGTCCCGGCCCGTGTTCCAGCCGCCATGGCCCAGCGAAACGCGAAGATGTTGGAGAGGATCACTCCGCTTGCAAGCGTTCCGGGCTGGTGCATCTCCTCAAACATCTGCAAATCGGCCTCGGGCGCCCAGCGGGGCAGATCAATCCCGTTGATGCGACGCTTGTTTATCCCATCCACGGTCGCCATGGAACCCAGATTCGCGACCGTAAAGAAGTCTTCGCTCCGCCCTTGCTCGAGGAAGACCGCTCGCCCGTCCTCCTTGAGGCGCGCGAACAGGTCCGCCATTGAGTCGCACCAGAAGCGTTGCGTTTCGACCCAAAGCAGGAGCGCCTTGGGATCGGTTCGGCACCGGCGGCGGAGGTCCGAGGAGCCAAAGGTCCGTTTCAGCTCGTCGGCGAGTTCCGGACTCTCCAAGAAGCGGCGGAAACAAGCGCGCAGCACCGCTTGCTCAAATTCGGTCCGGTCGGCTTCGGCCACATCCCTTTTGTGTGTCGCCGCGAAGCGCTTCTTGAGCCAACCGGTGAAGTCCGCGTGGTCAGGGAACTCCCCGGAAGAGCCTTGCATGTAGCAGCGCAGCAGGCGCCAATCATCCTCCAGATGGAGACGTGATGGTTCCGTGGCGTCCAGAACCTCTCCCAATTTCTCCCGAATCCATGTCTCCGCGAGGTGTTGCCGGAAGCGACCCAAGATCAGCTTTTCAAAATCCACATCGATGGTGGAGAGATTGAGTTCGCGATGGTCATCCACCCCGAATGCCTCGCGCAGTCCCGCGCGTCCGTACTTTTCAAGGAGATAGATGTCGAACTTCTCCTGGCAGTGGGGGCAGAAACAGGCCTCGGTGTTGACATCGAAAAACATGCCGTCGTATCCCACGCGCGCCAGCTCGCGGACCACAAGATCGAGGTAATCGCTCCAGGCCGGATGGTTCACACAGGGTTGGTAATGGAGAACCCCCGGGTGGGATTCGCCCAGCGGTTCCGGCCCTCGGGCTTGAGTCCACAGCGACGGGTCAGTCGCGGGTTTCGGTCCAAGGCCGAAGGCGCGGTAATCCTCCCAGTGATCGAAGAAGTTGAAGAAGCCGTTGCGCTTATCGGGGTCGCCGAAAAGCGCCATTGTGTAAACGTAAGGGATCAGCTTCCGGACTCCCGCCTGTCGCATATCCCGGATGACCTCGCGAACGCGCGCCACCTCACGGGGGATCTCTTGAGGGGAGAGAATCTGATTGGTGAAGAGCTCATGTCCAAAGGTGGGCCCGAGCATCCCCTTGAAGGGGATGTGATAGCCGAGGTGGAAGAGGTCCGGGGGGCTTTTCGCAAGGTCGCCGAGGAAGGTGGGGTTGTCCGGGTCGGGGAGGTACGAGATGCAGTAGGTGAAGGGTGGGGAGGCGTCGGCGGGAACCTTGAAATCCCGAACCGCCGGGGGAGACAGCGCGCTCCCCGCGCGGATGGCAAGGAGCAGTGCGAAGCATGCCCCAAGGGGCTGAAAAGGGAAGCGCATGTGGGGTTCCTCCGGCGAACCGGGGCGGGGCGCGTTCGATCCCCACCATGATGCCGATCTCCGGACTCCTAGACAATCCGCATATCCTGTCCTAAGAACCTCCTCGACGCCCATGGACCCGCGCATTGGACGGCTCGCCGATCTCCTTGTGGATTACAGCAACCCGGTTCGAGCCGGCGACCAGGTTCTGATCGGCGGACCTCCCGCGGCGGAGCCGCTGCTCGCCGCGCTCTTCGACAAGGTCTTGGCCGTGGGAGCGCAACCCACCTGCGAGATCGAAGCCCCTTGGGTTCAGGAGTCCCTGCTGCGTTACGGCAGAAAGAAGCAGCTTGCCTATGTCCCCGGCTGGAAGGTCAACCAAGCGGAGACGTTGGACTGTCTCTTCCGGGTCATCGCCGAGACCAACACGCGCGCGCTCTCCGGCATGGATCCCAAGCGCCAGCAGGAGCGCATGTTGGGGCTGAAGCCCTTGCGCGAGGTTTTGCGAAGACGCATGGATGACAAGACCCTGCGCTGGAATGTGACCCTTTTCCCCACCGAGGCTCACGCGCAGGACGCCGACATGTCGCTTTCCGAGTTCGAGAACTTCGTTTATGCCGCCTGCAAGGCCGACCGCCCCGATCCGGTCTCGGCTTGGAAGAGGATCCGGCGCGAGCAGAAGAGGATCGTGGAGTTCCTCACCGGGAGTAAGAAGATTCGGATTGTGGCCAGGGAAACCGACCTCACCTTGTCCGTGGCTGGGCGCGCCTGGGTCAACTGTTGCGGGACCGCCAACATGCCGGATGGGGAGGTTTTCACCGGGCCGGTGGAGGACAGCGCCGAAGGGACCATCCTGTTTTCATTTCCGGCTTGCCGCGAGGGGCGCGAGGTGGAGGGTGTGCACCTGACCTTCCAGGCGGGCAAGGTGACCGCCGCGCGCGCGAGCAAGAACTTGGAGTATCTCAACGCGATGCTGGACCTCGATTCCGGCTCTCGCTATCTCGGCGAGTTTTCCTTCGCCACCAATCGCGACATCCAGCGCTTCACCAAGAACATCCTGTTCGATGAGAAGATTGGTGGAACAGTCCATTTGGCGCTGGGGTCCAGCTACGCCGAGACCGGAGGCAAGAACCGTTCGGTGCTGCACTGGGACATGATTTGCGACCTGCGCCAAGGGGGCAGGGCGTATGTGGATGGGAAGCTCTTCCTTAAAGATGGAGCGTTCGTGGCCTTGTGAAGGCGCCCCACCCTCTCGCGCGGCTCACTCGCCCGCCGTGTTCTTGAGATAGTAGAAATACCCATCCTCCGCGCCGACCAGAAGATCCCGGACCCCGTCGCGATCCCAATCCACCAGCGTGGGACAGGTCGAATGTCCGGCGAGGAGACGTTGGCCCAAGGGGGTCGGATCGGCGAAGCGAAACTCTCCCGCTTCCCCCACATTGCGATGGAAGTCGATGTTCAGGCCGTTGGCCAGGAGATCGAGGCGTCCATCCCGGTCCCAGTCGATCAGGAGGATCTTCCTGCGCCCGCTTTTCCCCGCCCGCTTCTCGTTCATCCGCAGCGGATTCCCCGACTTGTCCTTGAAGATGCGCTTGCCGGGAAGCAGCGCCAGTCCGCCGTCGCGTCGCTCCCGCTGGAAGAACGCCAGGTAACCCTCATGGTCGAGCATCACCAGGTCCAGGAGGCCATCTTGGTTGAGGTCATACATCAGAGGGGTGGTGCGCCACTGGGTCACCAGCTGTTTCCCCTTCGGCTCCCACCAGGTCCATTCCGGTTTGGGAGGTTTGCCGTCCCACTCGACTTCCACGCGCTCAGCGGTCGCCAGTTGAGGTTGGGTCCGTGACCCGATGTTTCGATACCAGAGGATTTCACCCCAGATGGAATTGATCATCACATCCGGCAAGCCATCGCCGTCCCAATCCGCCGCCACGGGAACGGTGTAGCCCCATTTGGCCTCGGCGGGGCCTTGGATCGAGCCGTTGGGTCCCGCCTGAATGCGGATGACCTCGCCGCCCGCTTCGAGGCGTTTCGGCACTCCCCATTGGGGTGGGTTGCCGCCATCCAGATTCTCGATCCGGCTCAGGAACCCGGCGGTGTCGCCACAGATCAGATCCTCATCGCCATCGGCGTCCCAATCCACGCTGCAAGGGGTGACCAACGCGCCGCACTTGAGCAAGTCCGCTTTCTGCCGGAAGAAGACCGGGAGCTTGAAGCGCGGCATTCCGTTCTCATGGCTCCCTTCATTTTCGAGCAGCGCGACCCTTCCATCCTCCTGTCCGACAACCAGGTCCACATCGCCATCCCGGTCCCAGTCAAAGGCCACCACCTGGATCATCTGGAGCTCCATGCGGATATCCTGACCATCGCGCTGGAGGAAACGCCCCTCGGCGTATTTCGGAGCTTGGCGAGTTCCGATATTCTCAAACCAGGTCATGCGGTCGAGAAATTCGCCGCAGATAAGGTCGAGGTCCCCATCTCCATCCCAATCGGCGAAGTTCGGGGAGGGGCAGCCATAGACATCCAGGGGTTTGTCGCCGGCCTGGAGTTGGACCGTCTCCGCGTATTTCGGCTCGTTGTCCGATCCGAGGTTCTTCATGAAATAGACATGGGCGTGAAGCGGACCGTGGGTCCAGTTCCCGTCCTTGTCGTAAGCGTCATCCCAACCGTATTCGCGCCAATCGCTCGCGCCGACCACAAGGTCCAGGGTCCCATCGCCATCGAAATCCAGAATCTTCCACTGATTGTCCCGCCCCGAATAAAACGGCGGTTCGAAGGGGATGGCGTCTTTCTCTCCGCCGAGCGCCTGCTTGAGGAATTCGGGATGGCGCCAACCCGGAGTGAGAACCAAGGGCCCTTGCGGGAAGTAGCTGATGGTGACATGCGGGTCCGGGTCTCCCAGGCGCTCGGCGGGCTCAAAGACAGGGAAGCAAACATTGCCCTGGTTGTTCCGGAACAGAAACACCCCGCCGGTCGGCTTGTTGTGAGTCGAGACAACCATGTCGAAGTCGCCGTCGCCATCGTAGTCCATCGGCAACGGCAGCGCCCACAGGCCGACCCCGAGGTCCACCGCCAATCCGGGTTGGTTGTGGGGGATGGGGGCGAAGTCGGCGTGGGCGGCGAGAATGGAGATCCAGACAACGACGGTAACGAAGCCTGTCCGCGTCAACGGTTGAAATGGGATTGAATTGTCAACGCATCTTGTAATCATGGGCCTACCATCCCTTCTCCTGAATTGTTCGCGTCAGTTGATTCTCGAGCCGGTTGAAGGCGGACAAGGTCCTGAGGGGGGAATAATCGGAGATGACTTCTGATAGCCTGTGTATCGCGGTGGAGATCCTGAACCGTTTAAGACGTCTTCCGGTGAACTCGGTCGCGCACCCGATCAATCCGTGGAGAAGCGTCTTGGGATCCGCCAGTTCCTCCACTCTGTTCAGAGGAGGGAGGCAGAGTTGGACCCTACCGTTCGGGTTTCCCACCGCCTTCCTGATGGCGGATTCATCGAATAGGAGCCAAGCCTCGCTCATCCTCACGGGAACGACCTCAATGGCCGGGATGACGCGTGGAAACTGTCGAAAGGCCATTTCACAGGCGGCGCGAATCTCCGACACGCGCGCGTCGAGAGGCTCGCCTTCGGCGTCCCTATGCACAAACACCAGTTCGCAATTCGGATGCAAGCGAATCGCCGCCGCGATTCTGTCGGGAAGCGACTTGGGTGGGTTTCTCTGGAACCTGAGGTCGGCCCACTCCCCTTGGGAAGCTCGCGCGGGCAAGTGGGTCCGCAAGAGCCACCGCAGAATTGGAAGCAGGGCCTGATCCGAGGGGCCATCGGCCACTAGAAGGAACCGGAGGGCTGTCACTTTCCACTCTGGGTCGCAAACGGGAAGAACTCTTGTAGGTCTTCGCGATCCACGACTCTGCGGACCCCCTCGTCATCCTCCCAATCCGCCTGAGCGTGGCGAACCACCGGGTTCAGGTATCTCAGCAACCTGGACCTCGAACAGACAGACTCGACGGACCCGCCTTCCTTTCCTTGCCTCCAATTCCCCTCAAGCCAACGGAACCGGACTCTTGTGAACCTCTCTCCTCGTTCGGAGATCGACTCCTGGGACTCCGCGACCAGGAGGCTGTCATCCGGAACCTGCTGGACCACGGCGGGGGAGTGGGTGTTGATGATAACCTGCCTCAAGGGATTATCCGGACCGACCTGTTCCTTCGCGTCCACGGCAATATCTTTCAAGAGCTGGAGCATGGGTTGGATTCTTTCCGGATGAATTCCATTCTCGGGCTCCTCAAGGCAAAGCACTCCCTGAGTCTCGGGGTCCTCGGCCACGATCGAGAGGGCCAGGAATCTCAGTGTTCCATCGGAGAGAGCGCCTGCGGCATGTTCGGTCCCATCTTGGCCTCTCACGTTAATGGTAAAAAGCTCTCGCTTTTCATCCCGATCCACGTAGACATCCCCGACATCTTGAATCAACTCGGCGAGTCGATTGGCCACGCTGGCGTAGACATTGGGACCGCTCGAACGAGGAATCGACGACTCCCTGCCATTCCGGTCCTCCCTCCTGCCCAACCTATAGAGGACCGCCGGGAGGTGACCGCCATCCGCGGCGAGAATCGCGGGCTCCATGAAGCTGTCGGGTCGGCGCAAGGACGTTGGCTCCAACTGAAACAGCCGCCAGGACTGCATTTCGCGGCGAGCAAGAAGGGCCGTGGGACTCCCAGTGGCGTCCGACTCGGAGAGGATTGTTCTCGGGAGGTTTCTGGCGAGAAAACGACGCGCCCGCCCGCCCCCTCGGTTCCCCTTTTCCCTGCGATCCTGATGGAGTTTGATCACTCTCTCGGAACTCGCCCCCTCAGTGGAAATCAGGGGAACCCCACTTCTCCTTCTATCAAACAGCACGGCCGAGTCCAGCCACTCCTTGGCGTGTGGGAAGAGGTGACGCGGAGCCTCGGTCTTGCGGATCAGGTCGAGGCTTTCTTCGATAACCTCCAGGGATTCCGAGCGGGTCCCGTCGTCCAATCGGTGCCCAATTCTCAGCTTGTATTTCAAGAACGTGCATGCGGGGACAGCAGGCTGCCCAAGGTCATCGATATCGCTCGGCGGGACCACCATTTCAGCCTCGAAACCCATTTCACGGGCATGTTCCTTTCCTACGCGGTGGAAAAGACTTCTCAGATGTCCCCCCTTCCCAGATCCGCCTCGGATGGATCGCGCGGCCTCGATCATCGGATGATTGGAGAGGGCGCTCAGGAACAGAATTGCGTCGAAGAGATTCGACTTCCCCACGCCGTTAACTCCCGCGATACAAGTAAATGGTCCAAACCGGACATCGACGTCAACCAAATTCTTGAACCCCGTTACCTTTAGTCGAGTTAACATAGCCTCTGATCACTCCTGGTCCCTATACTACTCATTTTCCCCTTGGGAGACAATTGAAGTGTGAGTCTTCTTGGGGGGAATATCGACCCTATTTGTGCAATCCATATTTCTTCATTCTCGCCGCGAGGCGGTCGGGGCTGATGTGGAGCAGCTTGGCGGCGGCGGTTTGGTTGTAGTCGGTCCGTTCGAGGGCCTGGCGGACCGCCGCCCGTTCGATCTCCTCAAGGGGCATGCCCGCCTCGGGGAGTTGGAACCCCGCCGCGGCTTCGTGGGCGGAGGGGCCTTCCAGGCGCAATTCCCCAGGCTCAACCCCTCCGGTCCGTCCCCGGATCAGGAGTCCCTCGATCACATTGCGCAGCTCCCGGACATTTCCGGGCCACGAGTATTGTCCGAGGCGTTCCATCGCCGCCGGGCTGAAGGAGCGCGCCGCTTTGCCGTAGCGTCGCGAGAAGTCCGCCATCATGGTTCGACACAGCGAATCGATATCCTCGGCGCGCAGGCGGAGCGGGGGGATGGTGACTGGAGCCACGCTGATCCGGAAGAAAAGATCGTTCCGGAATCGGCCTTCCTGAACCTCCCTGCGGAGGTCTTTGTTGGTGGCCAGCAGTATCCGCGCCCGCAGGCGCAGGGTTTGGGTTCCGCCCATCCGGGTGAATTCGCCGGTCTCGAGGACCCTCAGGAGCTTCGATTGGGAATCGAGCGAAAGCTCCCCCACCTCATCCAGGAACAGAGTGCCCTCCTCGGCCTGCTCGAACTGGCCGCGCTTGCGTTCGGTGGCGCCGGTGAAGGCGCCACGTTCGTGGCCGAAGACCTCAGACTGGAACTTGTCGTCTTCGGGCAGCGCCGCGCAGTTGATCGCCACCCACTGCTCGGGGCGCCGTCCGGAGAGTCTATGAATCTCCCGCGCGATAACCTCTTTCCCGACCCCGGTTTCTCCTTGGATCAGGATCGTGGCGGGAGTGGGCGCGAGCTCGCGAATCTCGGCCATCACCGCGGACATGGCGGGACTGAGCGCCACAACCGCGCCGATGTCGATCTCCGCCGAGAGCCGCGCGCGTAGGTCCAGGTTCTCCCGGCGGACTCGAGCCTCGGCCAGGACCTTCAGGATGCGCTGAACAATCTCATCCCGCTCGGCATCCTTCTTGAGGTAATCCGAGGCCCCCAGGCGCATGGCCTGCACGGCGGTTTCGACCGAGTCGATCGAGGTGAGCATGACCACCGGAAGGTCGGGATCGACCCCGGGTTTGGATTTGACCGCCTCCAACAGTTCGAGGCCGCTCATGCCCGGCATCTTGATGTCGGTGAGCAGAAGGTGAAACGCCTTCTCGCCGATGCGAGGCAGAGCCGTGTCGCCGCGTTCGAGCCACTCGACCGCGAATCCCGCCCCCTCCAGGTTCCGTTTCAGGCGTTGCGCGAACCGAGGGTCATCCTCGACCAGCAGGATTTCAGTCTCGCGCTCAAAGGCCGTCACTTCAGACCTCCGACCAAAGGCGGCGCAGGTTGTCCATCCCGATCCGGGACCCCAGGCGGCAGTCCTCCATCCCCTCGAACTCGACCGAGATGCAGTCATCGTAGCCGGACTGCTTGACCACCCGGAGGATCGAGCGGATGTCCAAATCGCCTTGCCCCAGGATCGCGCCGCGCAGATGATTCCCCCCCGCAGTCGGGAACCAACCCTCGCCGGGGTTGAGGTGTTCGGGACGGAGATAAAAGTCCTTCACATGAACCATTGACGCGAAGGGCATGGCCTTCTTGACCGCGGCCACCGGGTCTTCGTCCACGCACACAAAGTTGCCGACATCCACGGTCCAGCGGTAGTTCGGACGATCCACCGCGGTGATCAGGCGGCGGACCCGGTCGCTGGATTGCATGTGGTAGCCGTGATTCTCCACGCTGGTGGTGATGCCGAAACCCGCCGCGCGCTCGGCGATCCTCCCGCACGCCGCAACCGCCTTGGGGAAATCCAGCTCGAAGCGTTCGATGGAGGCCTCCTCGGGAGGGCGCGAGATGACATCATGGCGCATCCGTCTGACCCCCAGACGATTCCCGACCTCCACCTGTTTCATCACGCGCGCGACCTCCGCCTCGTATTCCGCCTCCGAAGTCTGAATAAACTGCGCGCCGATGGTGTAGCTCGAAATCTCAAGTCCGGACTTCGAGGCTTGTTCGCGGACCTTGTCCACAAGCGAAGGGTCGTCATCGAAGCTGTACCCGAAGGGAACGACCTCAACATGCTCGCCGCCGTTGTCGGCGACCCACCGGATCACATCCAATACGTTCATCTCCCCCGTTTCCAGGGCGCCGTACAGACTATAGGTGCTCAGGCCGATTTTCATGATGTTTACGCTCCATGACAGCAGAATAAGAACGGCAGATTCATTCTCGGCTAAAACTCCATCGACTCCCCCGGGGCAAGGACCCGCACGGCGCCCCCCAGCGCGCCGACCTTGGCGGCAAATCGGTCCGGATCCTGTCGGATGGGTGGGAAGGTGTTGTAATGCACCGGAACCGCCGCGGACGGACGGATCAGGTTCCAGGCTTCCACGGCATCCTCGATGCCCATCGTGTAATGATCCCCGATGGGGATGAAGGCCACCGCGATGGGGCCGTTGCGTCGCGCGATCAAGCCAAGGTCGGAGAACAGGGCGGTGTCTCCCAGGTGATAAACGGTCTTACCCTCCACGGTGACCAGGATGCCGTTCGGCATACCGGTGTAGATGAAACCCTCGGCTGTCTGGTAGCTGCTGCTATGAAAGGCCTGAACGAGTTTGACCCTGGCCCAGCCGAGGTCATACGATCCCCCCGTGTTCATGCCGACCGCCTCGGCGCCCTGGCTCTCGCAGTAGGAGGCGAGCTCATAGGTTGCAATGACCGGGGCTCCATCTCGCTTGGAAAGCTCGACCGCATCCCCCACATGGTCCCCATGTCCGTGCGAGAGCAGAATCGCGGAAAGCTTCGGGATCTCTTTCGGGGTGTGGCTCGCGGAGGGGTTGCCGGTGAGGAAGGGATCGAAGATCGCGTTTCCCGCGGCGGATTCGAAGAGTACACAGGAATGACCACAAAAAGTCACCTTCGGCATGTCACCGCTCCTTTCCGCCATGGACGCGCCGCTTGGACACGCGCGCGGCCTGTGAAGCGAGGGTAGGTTACCTGATCGAAGGCGATAAACCGAGCCGCCACGTTTCCGGCGCGCCGCTCCGTTCAGGGAACCCTCACCCGCGCCACTTGCCCGGTTGATCGCGAGCTGACCCAAAGCCCGCCGGCGGCAAGCGCGGCAAGGCCGGTGGGCTGGGGGATCGCCGGGTTTACAACCCGATGGACCTGTACCGTGCTCTTTTCGGTGTCGATCACCCAGATCACTCCTGAAAGGGAGTAGCCGGCGACCAACCGCCCATCCGGGAGGATTTCCAGGTTCGGCTCCATCCCGACCACCTCGTGCGGCTCGGGCTGCAAGACACGCCACTGGGCCTCAAAGGCTCCGCGCGAACTGAATCGCTGAATTCTGCCGTTGCCGGTATCCGCCACAAAGATGTTCCCATCGCGGGCGATGGCGATCCCGACCGGCTCTTGGAACTCTCCGCGCCCCTTTCCGGCTCGTCCCCATTCGAAGAGCGCGCGAAGCTCGGGGTCGAAAACACAGACCCGCCCCTTTCCGGTGTCCGTGACATACACATTCCCATCCGGGGAAACCGCGACTCCGCGCGGGCCATACATGGAGTCCCGTTGGCCATCCGCGCGGGTCCAGGCGGCCACCGCTTCCATCGGCGCGCCCTCCGCATTGAAGCGACGCACCGCGTGGTTCCAGGTGTCGGTGACATAGAACGAGCCATCCGGAGCAAGGGCCACATCGGAGCATCCCGAAAACTCCGCGCTCAGGACCCCCTTACCGAACTCCAAGCGAACCTCGCCACTCGCGGAAAAGACCTGAACACGTCCGTTTTTGCTGTCCGCCACCGCAAGGCCCCCATCCGAGGTTGCGGCAAGCCCGCGCGGCTCGCGCAGCTCCCCGGGACCGCTTCCCAAGCGTCCAAGGCTGGAGAGGGCGGGCAAGGGGCGCGCGGGGCGATCCGCGCCGGAGAGCGTGGACGCCTTTTCATCCTCGGGCACATCCCGCGCGGTCTTGATCGCCACCACAATGTTTTCGCCGCCGGTCGGATACCACAGATCGCGGAAGAACACATACCGCCGGATCTGGCCGGCGAACCCGACCGGGTAGTCCTCCGGCTTGGGTCGGGTGGCTTCGGGGAAGGTCAATCGGTGATCGTTGGGTTTGTTGAGCAGGAAGGCTTTGACATTCGGCCAGAAGCGCAGCTCTCCGGGAAGCGCCTTCGGGACCCCATGCCAGATCCACCACCCCCGCAGGTGGCAGGGGTCCAGATCCCAAACCTTGTCGGAGCCGCCGGTGAGTTTTTGACGGTTCCCCGCCGTGTCATCCATGATCTGGATGTCCCGTGAAGGGTCGATCTTCTTCCATGCCGTGTCGTAGTTCCTGAAATACCAGGCGCAGGGCCATTCCGCTTTCCCCTCCACCGCGATGCGGAGCTTGTTGCCGGCCTCGGCCTGGAGACGCCGGATCTTGCGGATTCGGGCCGCGAACTCATCGTTGGGTGCGGTGTAGACCAAGAGCTCGCCGGGATTGTCCGGGTGGAGAAAAACCTGACGCAGGTGTTGGACCGCCACATGCGGGACCAGGAGGAGGATCGAAATCGACAGGGCCGCTCGGGGGACTGCCTTTCGCCACCATTCAAAGCGCGCGCGAGGGGAGTCGCCGGTCGGATCGAACAGTTCAAGGATTCGTCCCACCACCGGACCCGGGGAGGAAGGGTGCGTGGCGAGCCAATGGCCGGCGAGCAGCCCCGCGAGCAGCGCCAGTGAAAAAGACTGGTAAGTGCAGAGCCAAGGGACTTTCTCGTTGAGGACCGCGTAAATCGCGATCATGGAAACGGTCAGATAAACGGAGAAGCAGAGGAGGGGCGCTGGGATCGGCTTCCAGAGAGGACCGTGCAGGGCTGCCTCGGCTGGGGATGCGATGGGTGAGGAAGGCGGCGGGTCACTCTCGGCGCGGCGGTTCCGAAACCATTCGTGGAGGAACAGGAGGCCGAGCACAAGGATGAGAAACAGGCTGAGGGTCTCGAAAAGGAGCAGCCGGGGAATGTAGTACCACCAAGTTCCCCAGATCCGATAGTCGCCGGTCTGGTGCTTGAACCAGTACGAGAGATAGTCGTAGAACCCATCGACGGGACCTTTTGGAAGGTTGGTTCCCAGCGAGGAAAACAACAAGAGGAACAGGAACGCCGCGAGGGAGACTTGAAGGACAAGGCCCCACAGGCCCCACAAGTGCTCCTTCCAGGAAGCCCAAAGGCTCCGCCTGTGGAACCCCCCTTCCGCCGAAGCCGTGGAAGCTCCGCGAGCAAGCAGGTCGGGTAGGACAAAAAGCAGCGAAGCGGCCGAGAGGAGCAGGGCGTCCATGAGGATTCTCAGGGTCATCTCTCCGAGGAAGGCCCCGGGCCTTTGCGCGCGCGTCCATTCGGCCAGGGCCACAAGACGGTGGGTGAGGAGGACGTAAAAGAGCAGCGCGAGAACAGCAAGTGAGAGCAGGCGCGGAAGGCTGCATTCCCCTCGGTCCCGGAGTCTTTCGCGCAACCCCACGGATTCCACAACCACCAGGAGCAGGAACGGGATGGCAACCGCGAGAGCGCAATAGAGGCTTCGCGCCCCCTCGCGCCCGGCGCGAGAGAAGTAACCGTTCTCCGTTTGGAACACGGAGGCGTCGGTCTTTTCGTGGATGGCCGTGCTGTGAGTGAGGATATTCCTGATCCCGGCCAGGAGACCGGTTTCGGGGCTGACCCGGGCATCGATGGCGACATACGAAAAGACAAACACGGAAAAGCACGCCACCAGAACGAGGAGGCGTGTGAGGGGGAGATACTCGACAAAGACCTCGCGAAAAGTCCCGCGCGGATCCCGGACCGCGCGCCACAACCCCCAACCCACCAGGAAGGAGCAGGGGACAAATGTGTTCACATACGAGTTCTCCTTGGTGCAGTAGGCCAATGCGAGGAAGAAGGCGACCAGGGTGAGATGCCGCACCTTCCCGGTCCACAGATACAGCGACCCGAACGCAATCTGCCCCACAAGCCACCCGGCCATGTAGACGTCATCCCGCGCGAAGCGGGAAAAGTAGGTGACCACGGGGGAGAGCGTGAGCAGGCCACTCACCAGGAGGCATGTCCCCCAGCCCAAACGTTTTCCGAGGAGCAGGAAGCCGAGTGCGAGCCAAACCCCGATGGTGGCGTAGGGTGCGCGCGCCGAGGCGTCCGTGTCGTGCAGGAAGGTCTTCTTCAGCCCAGTGAAGAAGATCGCGCCCCAATGATAGAGGAAAGGGCCATGATAGACCGGGTTGTACTTGTAGGTTCCGGGACCCTCGTTGGCGATCTTCCAGGCGTAGAAGCTGTGGATCGATTCATCATGGTGAAACCCCTGCCACCCAAGTTGGGCAAAGCGTGTCACCAGAACCAGAATCACCATCAGACTCACGCAAATTCCAACCAAAGGAATGCCGGCGAGAGGGTCTTGGCGGGGTTTCGGGGCGAGCGGTCCAGGCGGAGCGGACTCCCGGTTCGCGGGAGAACTCGGAAGAGCAGACTTGCGCGGCTTCTTGGGCATTGCGTGATCTTACACCAGGACCCGGGCCTGAAATCGAGGGGTGCTACCCCCTGACTAGGAATCCGGGTATCCTCCGCGCGGTGGACCATGAACCCGGAGACTGAAAAGGTTCCTGAGACCCTTTCCCCCGATCCGCCACCCGAGATGCCTCGGCGATCCATCGATCCGGTCGAGGCGGCGCTGATCGCGATTCTGCTCGTGGTGATCTTCGTGGGGAATGTTCTCCCTCGTCTGTTGCCTGAGATGGAGACGCGGTCGATCTCGGTGCGCCGGGGGAGCCAGTCGGGGGGCCTTCCTCCGATTGACTGGCTTGCCACCCCGATTCCGCTCCAGGCTCATCCCCAAGACCTGAACACGATCAGTCGATCCGACCTGATCGGTCTGCCGGGGATCGGACCGACACTGGCGGACCAGATCCTCGCCTACCGGAGCCGACATGGAAAGTTCGAGTCCATCGAGGAGCTTGACCAGGTTTCCGGAATCGGGCCGAAAAAGCTCGAAACCCTCCGGGAATTCCTGTTTGTGGCGGGGCCCACCCGAGAACCCACATCTCAGGCGGCTTTGTCCAAGAGCCTCTCCCCAACAGCGGCATCGCATGAAAAGCGCGATGAGGGGTCGCGGGTGGAAGGCGGGCGAAAGATCCATCTGAACACGGCTTCCCTCTCCGAAATCGACCAAATCCCGGGTATCGGCGAGACCTTTGCCCGAAGGATCCTCGAGCGCCGAGAGGCGCTGGGACGGTTCTCTTCCTGGGAGCAGGTGGGCGAGGTCCCCGGCATCGGAGAGAAGCGTCTGGAAAACATGAAGCGCCACGCTACAATCGATTAGCCATGGCCAAAAAGCCCTCCAAGATAGACTCCCCCGAACTCCGTGAAATCCTGCGAGCCGAGCGGGAGGCGCTCTATTCCGGGGTCTCCATGGACGGCGACGCCGAGGATAGGTGGGAACAAGCGTGGGACAGTTCCACGATGATCAATATCACCGCGGCGCGGCTTGAGGCCTTCCCTCATCCGATCCCCCTCAAGGGGCTGGAGGTCCTCCCGGCGACACGCATCTGGGGGCGGCTGTTGGACTACTTTTTTGTCGGGTTCGGGGTGTTCGTGGTGGACACCATCGGGGGTCTCGCGGGTTTCGGGCTCACTCGCATCGCCAAGTTGGTTTTTGGGGAGATCGGCCTCAAGCCCGGGGAGTACCAGTACTCAACCTTCCTCGACCCCACCGGTCTCGCGATCCTGACGGGAAACGCCCAGGCGATGAGGAAGGTGCTGCTGCTTGTGTTTCTGATTCTGCTTGTTCATCGCTTGATTTTCTATCTTTGCTTCCGCCGCACCTTGGGACAGATGTTCGCGGGGGTCATGATCACAAACGGGGAGGGAAAGTACCCGACCTTCGGTGGGAGAATCCTCAAGGCGGTGACCACGAGCATCGCGGACGCCTCAATCGTGGGGAATGTGGTGGACTTGGTTTTCTACGCCGCGCTGCGCCCGCAAGTGAGCGCGACGGACGCCATCAGCGGGGTGCGCGCGGTGCGGTATGACGGTTGGCGGAATTCCGCGGCTCGCCTCATCAGCCGCCTCCACACCTTGCGCAGCGAAGGGCATCTTTGAACGAGCGTCCGGTCTATTCAGTCACCCAGCTCACCGAGGAAATCGCCGGTCTGCTTTCGGATCGGTTCGGGACCATCTCGGTCGAGGGGGAGATCTCCGGGTGGAAAGTCGCCGCGAGCGGTCACGCCTACTTCACCCTCAAGGATGAGAAATCGCTGCTCAAGGCGGTCATGTGGCGCTCGCGGCTGGAGCGTCTCAAGTCCGCGCCGATGGATGGCCAACTGGTCCGCGCCACCGGTTCCATCACCGTCTATCCCCCGCGCGGCGAGTATCAGCTTGATGTGACCACGCTTGCGCAGGCCGGGGCGGGATTGCTCCAGCAGCGCTTCGAGGAGCTCAAGAAGCGTCTCCAGGCCGAGGGGCTGTTCGACCTGGAACGCAAGCGAGTCACCGCGCTTCCGATCCGTCGCGTGGTGGTCATCACCTCTCCCGCCGCGGCGGCGCTCCGCGACTTCCTGCGGACCCTTGAGCATTACGAAACCGCGCTGGAGGTCCTGATTATTCCCGTCCGCGTGCAGGGGATTGAGGCCCCGCCGGAGATTGTCTTCGCGTTGGAACAGGCCCCACGCTTCGAGCCGGACCTGGTGGTGCTGACTCGCGGCGGAGGTTCGCTGGAGGATCTGTGGGCGTTCAATGAGGAGGCGGTGGCGCGCGCCATCGCCGCCAGCCCGATTCCGGTCCTGAGCGCGGTGGGGCATGAGGTTGATTTCACCATTGCCGATTTCGTGGCCGACCTTCGGGCCTCCACCCCGACTGCGGCCGCGGGGATGCTGGCCGGATGGGAGCGCGAGACCCGCGAGCGCGTGGAGGAGATTAGAGATCGTCTCCACTCCGCGTTCGAGGATTTCCTTGATGCCCTGAGGGAGGAACTCGAGGCGATTCAAAACCGACTGCACGCCCGCAGTCCGTTGGTGTTCGTGCCGTTTCACCGTCAAAGGATCGATGACTTCCTGGGCCGCGGCGAACAGGCGATTCGAGGGGCGCTGCGCGCGGAGCGCGCGGAGCTCTCAGGCCTGGCTCGGAGGTTGGCCTCGGAAGCGCGGCTCGACCGGGTCAGGTGGCGCGGCGAGGTGGACTCGCTCCGGCGGCGCCTCGCGGTGCTGGACCCGCGCGCCACTTTGCGGCGCGGCTTTGCGCTCATCGAAAGCGCCTTGGAGGCCCGCCCGATCCGTGTGCTGGCGGAGGTTCCCGTCAAGGGGGATATCCGCGTGCAACTCGCGGACGGGGATTTCCTGGCGACACCGAAGGGTTAAGGTCTGGTCGGGGAAAGGACCATGTCATGCCTTCCATTTTGCGTGTCGGCCCATACCGAGTATACTTCCACAGTCATGGGCCGAATGAACCGGCGAATCTCAGGGGGCGGCTACGGCATCCATTGGCCGGACATTGACGAGGACCTCAGCACCGAGGGCCTGCTGCGGGGCGCGCCCGCCCCCAGGAAGGCGATCGCTTAACGGTAGTTTCGCACACCGCTGTATCCGCTCGTGATGATGCGCATGGGAGGCCAGGACCGATGAATCGACGATCTTTCCTTCAAACCGGCGGCGCGAGCGCCGCCACCGCTGTCCTCGGGTTGGATGCCGAGGCGAGCCTGGCCGCAGCCGCCCCCCGCCCCACCTCCGGCGATTGGCGGAGTGACCTGAACTACCTCGATGACCGCAATCAGAACCGCTCCACGGTGATCGGCGCGCAAGGCATGGTTTGCACCAGCCAGCCGCTCGCCACGCTCGCGGGGATCGAGATCCTCAAGTCGGGAGGGAGCGCGGTGGACGCCGCCATTTGCGCCAACGCCATGCTTGGCCTGGTCGAGCCGATGAGCTGCGGGCCGGGGGGCGATCTCTTCTCGATTCTCTGGATGGAGAAAGACAAGAAGCTCCACGGGCTGAACGCCGGCGGGCGCGCGCCCAAGCGGTGGAGCCTTGAGGAGGCCCAGAGGCTTGGGCTTACCGAGATCCCCGGTGAGAGCCCCTTGGCTTGGAATGTGCCCGGGTGTGTGAGCGGGTGGGGCGCGCTGCACGAGCGGTTCGGGAAGCTCCCCTTTGCTCGTGTCCTCGAACCGGCTATCCGATACGCCGCCGAGGGGTTCCCGGTTTCGCCGATTATCGCCGGCGGCTGGCCTTTCAATGCCGAGAAACACCCGACACTCGCCAAGGTGTTCATGCCCGCGGGCCAGTTCCCCAAGTGCGGAGACCTCTTCAGAAATCCGGATCTGGCCGAGTTCTATAAGATTCTCGCGCGAGATGGGGCGGGGGCTTACTACCAGGGCGAGATCGCGGAGCGGTTGGTGAAGTTCTCCGAGGAGGTGGGAGGGTACTTCTCATTGGAGGATTTCAAGACCCACACGGTCACTTGGGTCGAGCCGGTGAACACGACCTATCGCGGATACGAGGTGTGGGAAATCCCGCCCAACGGGCAGGGGATTTCGGTTCTGCAGATCCTCAAGCTCCTGGAGCATTTCGATATCCGCGCGCTGGAGCCGAATTCGGTGGAGCACCTCCATCTGTTCATCGAGGCCAAGAAGCTGGCCTACGAGGATCGCGCCGTTTACTACGCCGACCCGGCTTTCGCCGAGGTTCCCACCGAGTGGCTGATCTCCAAGGAGTATGCCGCCGAGAGGGTCCGGCTGATCGACCCGAAACGCGCCGCCGACCGTGTCCTCCCCGGCAACCCCAAAGGCTCGGACACGGTGTATCTGACCGCCGCCGATGGCGAGGGGAACATGGTTTCCTTGATTCAAAGCAATTACGCCGGTTGGGGGTCCCATATTGTCCCCACCGGGCTTGGGTTCCCGATCCAGAACCGGGGGGAGTCGTTCGCGCTGGACCCCTCCCACCGCAACCGCCTCGCGCCTGGGAAGCGCCCCTTCCACACCATCATTCCGGCCTTCATGACGCGAGAGGGAAAACCCGTGTTCTCATTCGGCGTGATGGGTGGGAATTTCCAGCCTCAGGGGCACTCCCAGGTTGTCATGAATTTGGTGGATTTCGGGTTTGGGCCTCAGGAGGCGGGCGAGCAGCCAAGGGTGGAGCACTCGGGGAGTTCGACACAGACCGGGGGGAAAATGGTGGGGGGCGGGAAAGTCCAGTTGGAGCGCCATATCCCCGATTCGGTGCGCGAGGGGCTGGTCGCCTTGGGGCACATGGTGCGCGAGGGAACCGGCTCGTTCGGCGGGTATCAGGGAATCTGGCGGGAAGAGGACCCGCTCCGGTATTTCGGGGGATCGGATCCGCGGAAGGATGGTTGCGCGCTGGGGTTCTAAGGGGGATCAATCTTCCGGAGATTTGACCCACTCCTCGACAACCTTGCCATCCTTCCAGTAGACAACCGGTCTGTTGTTCCTATAGGCAATCTCACGCGCGCGCTTGGCCGCGCGCTGAAGGGCGGCTTCAGCCATCTTGGTGAATTCCAGGAAGTCGCCTTTTGTCTTGCGTCGATTCATTGCCCCCTCCCACCTGCCACATACTCTAGTTTTCCACCTGAATTGTCATAGATTGCCCAATAGTCCACAAGACTCTTGTAGATTCGCTGGAGGTTGTCCCACCCCCGCTCGAATCTCATTCTGATTGTTCCCTCGGGAATGTCATGTCCACCTTTTGCCACACGTTCGGCGACACGGCGAACTGCCATATCCACATCTGGGAGCCGCAAATAGATGATGATCACCTGATACCCCAGCGCCCGCCACTTCGGGATCAATCGCGCGTAGTTTTTCCCGCTCAGGGTGGTTTCCAGGGCGAAGCTCTCGCCTGCCTCAACGCGGCGCTCAATCTCCGCGAGCATGATCCTCCCGGCCTGCAGCGCGGCGCGCTCCGGGTCAAAGGGGGAAAGGCCTTGGGCGATCAGATCGGCGTTGATGAAGGTCAAGCACCCCCATTCGTTGGGCAGAAACTCCTGGGCAAAGGTGGTCTTCCCGGCCCCATTCGGCCCCGCGATGATCAGGATCCGCTTCTCCACCAGCATGACGCCATCGTCGCACCTATTCCTTCAGGTTTCCACCGCTATACTCCCGCCCTATCCGCGCCAGGACGCGCACTGGGAGATTCTCAAATCCTCATGCCACACGAACAACTGGATCGACACAAACTCTGCCTGAAGCCCCTCTCGGCCCGCAAGGATCGGGTCCGGATCGTGGAGGACCATGTTTCTCCGGACTCCCCCCGAAAGCCGTTTTCGGAGATCGGAGAACGGATTGTCGAGGAGACCTTGGGCCGCTTGATCAAGGCCCGCGAGGAGGGCAAGTCCCGGATGTTGGTCTTCGGGGCGCACACCATCAAGAACGGTCTCGCGCCGGTGATCATCGAGCTTCTGGAGCGCGGCTGGCTCACCCATCTGGCCACCAACGGCGCCGGGATCATCCACGACTGGGAGTTCGCCTACCAGGGAACCAGCAGCGAGCATGTGGCGGAGAATGTGTCGCGCGGGGAGTTTGGAGCCTGGGAAGAGACCGGGTTCTACCTCAACCTCGCGCTGGTGGTGGGGGCCTATCGGGGCTTGGGGTACGGCGAATCCATCGGCTCATTGGTGGAGCAAGAGGGGCTGGAGATCCCCTCCGAGCTCGCGCTGCGGGAGGAGATTCAGCTCTCGCTTTCGATCGAGGCGGAGCGCGCGGCGGCCGCCGCCGACCTTCTTTCGGCTGTCAAAACCTTCAATCTCAAGCCCGGGTGGATGGAGGTCCCGCACCCATACAAGCGCTATGGCCTTCAAGCCGCCGCCTTCCGCCTCGGGGTCCCCTTCACCGGCCACCCGATGATCGGGCACGACATCATCTACATCCATCCGATGAACCACTGCGCCGCGCTGGGGCGCTGCGCGCAGCGGGATTTCCTCGCCTTCGCCCAAGGAGTTTCCAACCTGGAGGGGGGGGTCTACATGTCCATCGGCTCGGCGGTGATGTCCCCGATGATTTTCGAGAAGTCGCTGTCGATGTCGCAGAACCTGGCGATTCAGGAAGGGACACGGATCGAAAACCATCTGATGGTGATCGTGGATCTGGCCGAGTCCCATTGGGATTGGCGGAAGGGCGAACCCCCCGAGGAGAATCCGGATTACTATCTCCGATACAACAAGACTTTCTCACGGATGGGCGGGGCGATGCGCTACCTGTCGGCGGACAACCGTGACTTTCTGCTGGCGCTGCTTCAGGGGTTGCCCAAGTAGCGGTCCATGTGCGGGATTGTCGGAATAGCCGGTTTCGAGGACCGAGAATTGGTCCGCGAAATGACCGCCTCGCTTTCCCACCGAGGACCGGATGGGGAAGGGTTCCTGTTCGATCCCGAAGTCTCCCTCGGGCACCGTCGCCTGGCGATTATCGACCTTTCCGGCGGCGCGCAGCCGATGTCCACCTCGGATGGGCGGGCGTGGGTCTCCTTCAACGGCCAAATCTACAATTACCGGGACTTGATGAAGGAGTTGGAGTCGGAGTACTCGTTCCGCACCCACTGCGACACGGAGGTTCTACCGGTTCTGTACAGTAAGTTTGGGCAGGAGATGGTCCATCGCCTGCGTGGGATGTTTGCCTTCGCCGTATGGGACCGGACCGACAAGACCCTCTTCCTCGCGCGGGACCGGATCGGGATCAAGCCATTGTATTACGCGGTCCTCGGCTCGCGCTTGCTCTTCGCCTCGGAGCCGAAGGCGATCCTGCGATGCGCGGAGGTGTCGCGCGAGATCGACCCTGTCGCGCTGGATGCTTACCTCTCGCTGCTGTATGTCCCTCCGCCGTATTCGATCTATCGCGGGATCCGTCAACTCCCGCCCGCCCATACCCTGACCTGGCGCGCGGGAGAGGTCGAGGTCCGCAAGTACTGGGATGCCGAGCCGAGGCCGGATTTCTCTCGGACCGATGAGGAGTGGGCCGAGGAGATCGCGCCGATCCTCGAGGACTCGATCCGGATGCGGATGATGAGCGATGTTCCGCTCGGGGCCTTTCTTTCCGGTGGAATCGATTCTTCAACCATTGTCTCGGTCTTGGCGCGTGAAGGTTCCAAGCCGGTAGAGACCTTTTGCATCGGTTTCGGGGAGGAGGGTCGCGCCTATGAGGAACGCCCGATTGCACGGCGGGTGGCTGGTTTCTTCAACACGAATCACCATGAGATGGAGATCACCCTGGACCTGCTGAGCGGGCTTGAGGGAATGGTGCGGGCGTTTGACGAACCCTTCGGCAACCCCACCGCGATGCTGACCTCGGAGCTTTCGCGCTTCACCCGGCAGTTTGTGACCGTGTCGCTCGCAGGGGATGGCGGGGATGAAATGTTCGGCGGTTACCCGCGCTACCAGGGGATGGCGTGGTCCGAGAAGCTACGTTCGATTCCCGGTCCCCTGCGACGCCTGATGGCGAGCTGGGTGGGCGGCAGGGAGTCTTCCACCGCGCGCAATTATCGCCGCTGGGCGCGCCAGCTCCTGGAGGGTTGCGACTACCCTGCCGCCGAACGCTACTCCCGCTGGGTCGGGTATCGCGGCCCCGAGGAGCGTGACCGGTTGCTTTCCCCGGCGCTGCGCGAGGAGGTTCGCAAGGCGGGGCGGATCGAGCCGGTGATCGAATTGTTCAACGCCCCCTCCAGGGGCGGGGGAGTGGAGCGCTCGGTTTACTCCGATCTGCATGGGTTCCTGCCCGAGAATGTGCTGCGCTATTCCGACCGGATGAGCATGGCGCACAGCTTGGAGGCGCGAGTTCCCTTAACCGATCATGTTCTTGTCGAGGCCATGATGCGCATTCCCGCGCGGAGGCAGGTCGGCTTGCTTGCCTCAAAACGTTTGCTGCGCAAGGTGATGAAGGGAAAGCTTCCCGAGGAGGTCCTGGCGCGGAAGAAGCTCGGCTTCAACCCCCCGATGGGGGTCTGGCTTCAAGAGGATTCGCGGAAGCTTCTTTCGGAATGGCTCCACCCGGATGTGCTGCGAAGGCGCGGCCTGCTCGAAGCGAGTGAGGTCAACCGACTGGTCGAGGAGCACCGGACCCGAAGGCGCGACCATGGGTTGCCGCTCTGGTCCCTGGTGGTGCTCGAAGCCTGGATGCGCCTCTACCTGGATTCCCGCTGAGGTCTTCCCACAACCCGTTGGACACGGTAGGCGGGGTTGCCGGTCATTTCGTGCTGCCCGCGCACAAGCAGCTCGGCGACAATGCCGAGGGTCACCAGGATCACACCCATCAGGACCAGCATCACACCGAGTAGGAGCAAGGGACGGTCCGCCGCGGGTTGCTTGAAGGCCAGCTTTTCAAAGCTGACCCACCCGCAGGCGACAAACCCAACGGCAAAGGATAGAAGCCCCGCGCCGCCGAAGAGGTGCAGCGGACGGTTCGCGTAACTCAGGATATAGCGGAGAAACAGAAGATCGAGCAGCACCTTGGGGACCCTTCCCCAACCGTAGTGGCTCCGACCCGAAGCGCGCGGTCGATGGTGAACGGGAATCTCGGTGACCGAGGCGCCAAGCCCCTCGGCCAGCGCTCCGATGAAGCGGTGTTGCTCGCCGTGGATGCGCAGCTCCTTGAGGAATTCCGCCCGATAGGCCTTAAGCGCGCAGCCTTGGTCGGTGAGGGTTGAACCGGAGCAGAGACGGACCAGGCGGTTGGCGACCACCGAGGGGAGTCGTTTCGAGAAAGCGGGGTCCTGGCGCGCCTCGCGACGACCGCTCACAAGGTCGAAGCCCTCCCTGAGTTTGTCGAGGAGCTTGGGGATATCCGCCGGGTCGTTC
>JAJVIK010000012.1 GCA_022072055.1 bacterium
TCCTTGACTACGGCATGTTCTGCCCTCTCATCACCACGTTGCGGATGTAGACCTTGTTGTCCCCCGAATCCAACAAACACCTGAACCACAGGCCGAAGTTCGGATTATCATCCGTGGCGTCCTGTGCAAAGAAGTCAAGGGTGCCTCTCTGCACGCGCTGGAACGAGAATCCCTTCTCGTTCCTTCCCCGCCGGGGAATCCTTTCCCCCTTGCGTTGCGCTGCATCGGAGCCGAGTGGGGATGGGAATCCCCGATTGGGGTAGGGCCGAGATGGGATTCTCGGCCCAGCAGTGGAATGAGCGCGCAACACAGTGTGGCTCGACATGGTGGTGGCGTCGGTGGCGCGGAGTGGGCTGGCGGCGGGTCGGTAAGGCGCATCGGACAGCCTCCGGGCAATGGGAGTGTCGAGGGCGGAGAACTCAACGAGGAGTATAGCAGAAATGGGGGAGATCGACAGGTAGTTTCCGATGCGGGCGGGGGTGACATCCCCCTCACCCCAACCCTCTCCCACAGCGGGGAGAGGGAGGAATGTGGATCCCCGCTTCCGGGGATGAAGGCGCCCGCTAATCCGTACCGCGACCGTGAGGGAGCGGGTGGGGGTGGCGCGGAAAGGGGAGTTCAACTCCGCGATCAGGTCCCGCCCATGAGTGCAACTCATGGGCGAGCAGATCGGTTGACCCCGACGGAGTAGGGGATTCATCCCCATCGGGGTGCCGAAGGGCGAGGCTGAAGCCTCGACTCCGCGTCGCAACCAACCGGACCGCGACCGTGAGGAAGCGGTCCAGTTCACCACCCGCTTGCTCACGCGCGCGGTACGGGTACGGACATTTCGCGCAGGAAGAACCGACCTCCGGCATTCGAGGAGGACCCGACTTCCGCAACCCCTAGCCTTCCCAAATCGAGACGGTATTCTACAGAGCTTCCGGTTGCCTCCCTTCCGCCGGACAGTCAAGGAGAGCCGCTTTCATGGTTGAGTCGACCATTTTGGAGCAGGTGGATGTGGCCGCGGTCAAGGCGCGCGTGGAGACCGTGGTCGATTACCTCGACCGAGTCATCCTGGGGAAGACCGATGTCATCCGCCAGACCATTGTCGCCCTGCTCGCCAAGGGGCATGTGCTCATTGAGGATGTGCCCGGGGTCGGCAAGACCACGCTGGCCAAGAGCCTCTCCGATATCCTGGAGTGCCGCTTCCAGCGAATCTCCTTCACCAGCGACTTGATGCCGAGCGACATTCTTGGGATCACCATCTTCGACCGCGAGACCTCCCGCTTCGTGTTCCAAGAAGGGCCGGTGTTCACCAACATCCTGCTCGCCGATGAGCTCAACCGGACCACCCCCAAGACCCAATCCGCGTTCCTGGAGGCGATGGAGGCGGGGCAGGTGACCATCGAGAAGACCACCTATCCGCTCCCGGAGCCGTTCCTGGTGATGGCCACCCAGAACCCGCTCGAGTTTTCCGGGACCTTTCCGCTGCCGGTTTCCCAGCTCGACCGCTTCCTGATGCGGATCGAAGTCGGGTATCCGGACCGGGACTATGAGGAGAAGATGCTGGTTCAATACCGCGACAAGCGCCCCAGCGATCTGGTCGAAGAGACCGTTCCGATCTCGGAGGTCCGGGTGTGGCAGAACGCGGTCCCCAAGATGCGGGTTGAAGCCACTCTGGTCTCTTATATCGCGCGCCTGGCGGAGAAGACCCGCGAACACTCGAACATTCACCTGGGCGTGAGCCCGCGGGCATCGCTCGCGCTGCAGCGCGCGGCGCAGGCGCGGGCGCTGCTTTCGGGAAGGAGTTTTTGCATCCCGGATGACATCCAGTCGCTGGTCGGACCGGTGTGGGCGCATCGACTGATTCTCAAGAACCAGATCGGGATCGGGACCCAAGCGCACCACCAAGCGGTGGAGACCCTCCAGGAGATCGTCTCGGAAACCCCAGTGCCCGTGTGATAGAATCCGTCTTTCGCTTGCCTCTCGAGGCTGGCGGACCATCCTCAGAGGAGCCGAATCATCATGTCGATTGTTCCGGGTAAAGTCTTGATCGCCCAAGGGGGCGGACCGACCGCCGTCATCAACCAGAGCCTGGTGGGGGCGGTGCTCGAGGCCCGCAAGTTCCCCCAAGTCAGCCGTATATATGGGGCCGAGCATGGGGTCCGTGGAATTGTCGGCGAGGAGTTCCTGGACCTCACCGAGGCCACCACCCACAATCTGGAGGCGGTCGCGCGAACCCCCTCTTCCGGTTTGCTCTCCACGCGCGACAAGCCGGATTTGGAATACTGCCGCGAGGTTTTCAAGGTCTGCCAGGCGCATGACATCCGATACCTGTTCTACATCGGGGGGAACGACTCTGCCGACACTTGCCGAATCCTCCACGAGGAATCCGGGAAGACCGGGTACTCGCTGCGGGTGATCCACATTCCGAAGACCATTGATAACGACCTCAAGGTCACCGACCACTGTCCGGGCTATGGCTCGGCGGCCAAGTTTGTGGCGCAGTCGTTCGCCGGGGCGAATCTCGACAACCGTTCGCTGCCGGGTGTTTACATCGCGGTCGTGATGGGCCGTCACGCCGGTTTCCTCACCGCGGCCTCGTGCCTGGCGCGGAAGTACCCGGATGATGGACCCCATCTGATCTATCTCCCGGAGCGCGCCTTCACCAAGGATCAGTTCTTGGGGGATGTCAAGCGCGTGAGCGAGCAGTATGGGCGCTGTATCGTGGCGGTCTCCGAGGGGATTGTGGGGCCGAGCGGGAAACCGATCGCCGCGGAATTCACAGGCGGCGAGAAGGACTCGCATGGGAATGTGCAGCTTTCGGGAACCGGCGCGCTGGGAGACCTTCTGGGGGACTGGGTGAAGAAGGAGCTCGGGATCAAGCGGGTTCGCTCGGACACCTTCGGGTATCTCCAGCGCAGCTTCCTCGGGTGTGTGAGCGAGGTGGACCAGCGCGAGGCGCGCGAGGTCGGGGAGAAGGCCGCCCAGTATGGGATCGGACACAACCGGGATGGCTCGGTGGCGATTCGCCGTGTGGGTGATTACGCCGTGGAGTATTTTCTCGCGCGGCTTGAGGATGTGGCTCGCGAGGCTGTTGAAATGAAGGATGAGTTCATCAACGCCGAGGGCAATCAGGTCACCGAGGCGTTCGCGCGGTATGTTCGGCCGCTGGTGGGGGATTTGCCGCCGATGGAGCGGATCAGCGCCCCGAGGGTGGCCAAGGTTCTTAAGAAGTCCGCCTGAGAATCCGCGCGGCGACCACAGAGAATCCACTCGGCTTGCCTGGGGGGAGCGGCGCGGTATGATGAAGTTTCGGCGCGGGAGTAGCTCAGTTGGCCAGAGCATCAGCCTTCCAAGCTGAGGGTCGCGGGTTCGAGCCCCGTCTCCCGCTCCACAACTGAAACCAGCCGCCTTAATAGACTTACAACCTCCTCACTGCCAGCCAGTATAGCAGAGATTCCCTCGCCTGTGTGCGTTTTTGTATGCGCATCCTGGCCCTCGAAAACCTTCCCCAAGGCCTCCACGATGGCTCTCCGCTCGTCTTCCCCTGAGTGGGAGTAGTGGGAGGTCATCCGGAAATCCGAGTGGCCCAGATGGTCTCTCGCCGCAGTCATTCCCGCCGTCTGGGTGAGGATCGATCCAACTGTGTGCCGGATCGTGTGTGCGCTCACTCCGGGGAGGCCTGCCCGTTTGGCTGTCAGCCGGATCCCGATCTTGAGGTCCAGCATCCGCCGACCGTCCGCGTGCTCGAAGACCCAGACAGACCCATCGCGCTTCTCCCGGAGGATCGCCTCCATGAGCGCGGAGGGGATCGCCACGGTCCGATCCTTGCGGTTCTTGATCCGCTTCCCCTTGGCCGGGTCATGCCTGAAGGTCACGGTCGAGGCTTCCGGCTCGAGGTCTCGCCACTCCAATCCGGTAATCTCCCGATGCCTGGCCCCCGTGGCCCAGGCGAGAAGCAGGAAGCGCCGGACGTGGGCATGGAGCGCCGATTGATACAGCCTCCCGAATTCCTCCTCGGTGAGCCGGCGGGTGCGCCTGCCGGTGTCATCCGGCAAGCGGTCTGCCAGTTTGATCGACCGACAGGGGTTGCGCTCGATCACCTCATGGGCGACCGCCACTTCCAAGGCGCGAGACAGGGCGTGGAAGTAATGCCTTCGGGTGGAGTTCTTCAGGGGCAGGGCGCGGAGCACGGTGAGCCACTGCTCCACCTTGCCTTTGGTCAGCGCGTGAATCGGCGTGGTCGCCGGGAAGTGGGTGAAGATGGCCTTCCAGTACGTATCGAAATTCGCGCGATGCCCAGGGCTGTAATCACGCGCTTGGAGCATCATCTCTTTCGCCTGCGCGAGGGTCCAGGTGGAGGCCTGGCCTGACTGTCGCTTGACCTGTTCGGTCCACACCTTGCACCACTTTTCCGCGAGGGCCCGCGTGGTCACCTCGGTGGGCATGGTCTTTGAGCAGACCCGGCCATCGAGGCGGTATTTGAAGCGGAACCGTCCTCGAGATTTTTCAATCCACCCCACTGCTCGACCTCCGCAATTGGATCACGTTGGACTCCCTGGGTTGCCCGCGCCGCATGGACAACTCCTCCTCGAATGCCTGCACGTCCTCACGCCGGAACCTCCAGCGGTTGCCCACACGGTAGTACGGCAGTCCCTCAGGAATCAACCGGGCGCGCACCGTGGGCACCGAGCAGCGGAAGTGCGCGGCCACGTCCGCGATGGACATTGGCGGGGTGAGGTCGATCATGCGGGCACCTCGAAGAGAGTCTCCTGCTCGCGCCAGAGGCGGATGGCTTCGGCCACTCCGCCGGACCCAGGAAACAGATCATCAACCTCATCATCTCGGTTCGCGTTGAGCAGATCACGCAGAATCCACTGGATGAGGCCGACTGGTTTCGATCCTCTCCCGAAACTGTCCCTGGATTTTCCGAGCCGCATCGGAGTGACCGTGTAATCCCGATGCGCGTGCAACCGTTCGCTGAATGGTCTCCCCCCTCGGTAGATGATCGGCTCCCACGCGAAGTGCGCAGTTTTCACGCCGGGGCGGAATGGTGCCCAAGGCTTACACCACGCCGCAACCCGAACATCCGCCGGGCCGAGGGTGAGGATGGTTCTCAGACTTGGTGTGTGGCAGCTCATCGCCCATCCGTCGGGGTACTCATTGCAGAGGCGCTCGATCAACACTCGGTGCGTTTCTGGGTCATCGTATTCCGCCGCTTGCGGGTGGACATCACCATAAGTCTTTTTGGCCAATCCGAGATAAGGCGGATCGGCGTAGGCGAATTTCATGAGAGCATCCCGACCTTCCGGCACAGCGCCTTGAGGATCGCGCGCAGGGTCACAGTTCCACCTCAAGTGGCGTTCTCCCAGGCGTGGGCGCGGCCTGGCGGAGAGACTCGTTCTCGGCGCGGAGCCGTTGATTCTCTGTCTGCAGCTCATGGATTTCAGCAACGAGCTGGTCTGCCCACCGTGGAGTCCACGTACGGTGATCCTCAACGCATTCGATCAGGTACTCAATCGCGTTTGGTAGTGGCGGCCTGCCGATCATTCTCATCGCCGCACCTCTGGGAATTCCTTTCGCTTCCACAGCCTGTCCGGGATGCGCCCCTGCTTGCCTGGCCATCGGCCTGAGTCCTGCTTCACGAACACAGGTACGCCAACCGTGCTGCACTGATCCACGATGGATTCAAGCCACTCGATTTTCATTGGCCGGTAGTTCGGGCCGGACTCCCCGCCGATGATGACCCATCCGATTCCCCCCAACATCTCTGGCAGGTGGGCGACTTCCATTTCCATCAGTTGGAGCATTTGGCCAACGTTCTCGGCCTTCGGTCGAAAAGTAAGCGGTCCCAATAACGGCTCAATCGAAACAAACCTCACCGCCGCCGGAACTCGCAGCAGTAGCGGAATCCGTTCATCGGCGTATTTTTGATTTTCCACCGAGACCCCCAGCCAGAGATTCGGAAGGTAATCACCACCGCCCAACTCCCGACAAGGATTTGTCATTGTGACCCCGTAGAGCTTCTCTTCCATGAGGTCCGCGCGCTTGGTCAACACCTGATACGTGTGGTGTGGAGTTGCGGCCATAACCTCAAGGATAGTGTCGATCCATTCCGGTTTCACCCGCTCATGAAACATATCGCTCATGGAGTTGACGAAAATCCTCCTCGGATGTTTCCAATGAAGCGGCAACTCCAGGGCCGTTTCGTTCAAGCGCACCTCGCCACTCCATACTCGGCGGTCCTTGTAGGTCCTCGTGAGACCAGCGTATTGCGGGAGCAGGCGTAGCCTGCTGCTCCCCGCCAACGCCTCGGCATAACAGTTCTCACAGCCGGGTGACACCCGCGAACACCCGACAATCGGATTCCAGGTGCAGTCGGTCCACTCGATTCCCGTGCGGTTACTCATTGGCAGCCTCGATTCTCGTTCCCGGCCTAGTTCACCTTCCGCTTCTGGCGCGCCTTGGGGGAGAAAAACGCATCCCACAAGTAATTCACCAGTTGGTTTATGTCGGTCCACATATCAAGCCACACCAGCGCGTCGCGGAAATGTTCGCCCGGATCGCCACACAGTGGCTCGATCAGCGCGTTGCGTACCGCCAAGTAAAATGTCCTGAAACATTCAGTCCCCATCACGGACACGAGGTCCGCTTCGTATTCCTCGTCGATCCGGTCACCACAGGCCCCTTCGGCCAAGATGAGGATGTAATCATGCAGCGCCTGTTTGTTTGGGAACGATTGTATATTTCTCATTGCGCGGCCTCGATCTCTTCCCTCACCAGGTCCCGCAACACGGTTACACCTTGTGGCATTCCGCCACCTGTATTGCACCTGCACCTCCGCGCCATCCCACTTGTCAGCCGGAACCGTCTTGCCACACCTGTCACAAGTCACTGTTGTTGTATGCATGTTCATCTCCTTTCATTTCACTCTGCTATTACTCCACGCCCCAATCCAAGAGACGGTGGGGCGGGTCGGAGCTACAAGACTCGGAGCTACAACACTCCTTCTATGAGCCTACGACCCGCCCCCCCTTGGAAAGTGCCCCATTGACAGGGGCGGTCATTTTGTGCGGGGCAGCCAGTCGCTTGCCGGGTGCTGCCGCTGCAAGTGCGGATTTCCCTCCAACTGGCTGCCCCATCCTAACGCCTACGCACGGCGTTGTGGTTCTCTCGCTTGGCCAGGGTCGGAGCAGCAGGCACTACTGGTTTCACCATTGCCTTCCGACCCGCCCCTTGCAAGGTGCCCCATCATCATTGCATTCTCGCTTCACACGTATGGCCGGAAGTCGGGGAGACCATCCTGCTGAAACAACTCCGCCCATAGGTGCAGACAATTCGGGTGGAGATTCACGTGCTCGGAGCGGGGGGGAAATATCTGAATGGCTCTCACGTCCGGACCCAGAAAATCCTCCTTGGCTCGCACAAGATCATCGTAGGAGGGGAGCCGATCCGGGGCTGACAAGGATAGGTGAAGCCAATGCTGGGAGCCGATTGGATCGACCGACAAAATCGCCTTCAGGAATACCGTTTTATTGTGCGCGTACATCTGCCCCGTTGGCCCCCAGCGACCTAATGTCCGCCACATTGGGGGAGTGACGAACTCCGCCCAAAACACGTCCGCTACCGAATCACTCATGGCTTCACCTCCGGGGTCTCATCGGGGGAGGAGGGCCGCACAGAAGTGGAGAGACCCAGCGTAACGCCTCTCCAATAGTTGCCCTCCTCCCCCTTTCCAAGGTGCTGCTCGTGGCGAGAAATTCTCTCGCCTGGCCGGGGTCGGTGTTATTCAGAAGCACTGCCATGTTTTTGTTCTACCGCCCCGGCCTCGGCGATCTTGTTTCCAAACAATAGCCGATGGTCGCGGATGACCCCGCCCACGAAGGCCCGGACCAGGCGCTCGAACTGACGCGCCGCGGAGAGCTCAGCCAGTGACCAGATCATGTGAATCCCGCACCGCACCATCAGACAGTCCACCGACGCCATCACACTCTGCGGCGTCGCGTCACTGCGATATCGTTTCTCCCACACATCGGAGGGAAGCCCCTCCACCAACACCGCCGCGAAGCGGAACCGCCGCATCGTCTGCACCTCGGTCATGAACCTCCCGCGCTCGGTCGTCAGTGACACCACCAGGTCATCGAGGCTTTTCCGCTCAACGATGAAAGCGGGGTTGACCAGGTCGCTGAAACCGAGGATCCCGTAGTCGCCCACCACCAGCTTTTGAACCACGACGGGGTACGCTGAGATTTTCAGCGGCGCCTGTTCCCGCGTGTCGCGCACCACCGTGATCGAGGGAGGCGTGAGTTGATCGCTCATCAGAAGGGCAGGCTCCCGTCGTCGGCGAAGTGATCAGTCTCCGGGATCGGCCCGCCCGGCACGAAGGCGCGCTGTTTGCGCGAACCGTGACCGACCTCGATCCACTCACCCGGAGGCGAGTCGTTGAGGCGGCGGACCTCATGAACCTTCAGCCGGAGATAACCGTTGTCACTCATCCCAAGGCGACCCGTCACCTCGACAACCTCACCGACCGTGAGGGGGCCACCTGGAGGGAAGCGGAAGAGGGCAATCGGCACCCGGTCGTCGGTGGCTTCGAGGGTGACCGCGTTCCATCTTCCGCCCCTCGTGGTGGGCTTGAGCTCGGAGGCGATGACGCGCCCCCTGAGAGTGAACTCGTTGAGCGGCTCCATCACGCGGCCCCCTTCGAGGCCGGCTCCTGCCATGCAGGTTCCTCGTAATCCAGCATGATGGAGTCGATGAGGACTGCGACCGGATTGCGCGCTTGTCGCCGAGGCAACCAGTCGAGCTGGCGCTTGATCGCGGCGAGGGGTTTGGAGGCGGCAATGGTGAACGCTTGGTGGGAGGTCAACCCGGCGTGGACAAGGAGGCGGATAGCCTCGGCTCGGTCCTCCGAGTTGGGACTAGCGTGTCCCGTTTGTGAGGTAGCCCACGCCGGAGGCGTTGTAGGTTCCCCCGGCGCTCGCGCGCGCGTTCGCTCATCGCTCATCTGTCTTCTGTCCTCGCTTATCGCTCGTCGCTCATCTATGCTTCCGAAGGGTTTCGAAACACTTACCAAGGGTTCTGAAACCCTTCCGAAGCCCCCCCCCTCGGACCCTTCGGAAGGGTTTTGAAACCCTTCCGAAGCCTTTCCAAACCCTTGAGGAGTGTTTTCAAACCCTTCCGAAGGGTTTTCATTCACAGTCATCAACAGGCCGTACCTGTGGGCGTTTCGCCCCATGAACTCTTGATATAAGCGCGAATGCCGGTAGTGTTTGATCCACTTTGCAATTGAGACCGACTTGTTATCTCGCGGCTTCAGGTTGTCGCCGTAGGTCCACTCGATCATCGCAGGAACCCACACCACCTCGGTGTCCGCGTCGTAGTGTGCGAGGTCGAATTCAGACATCCGATCCAGCGCCCCGCGCACTGTCTCCACCGCGAGTCCGAGGCGGACCGAAATCTGATGCACCATGATGGTGTAGATGCCCGTGGAGTGGCTGTTCTCCCCTGTGGTGAGGTAACACCAGACCGAGATGGCCTCGGCCCCCAAGGCAATGAGCGCCTTCCCCTCGGAGCGCCCCCAAAACCCACAATCCACCTTGGCGTAATCCCTCATCCCCGATCCCCTCATCAAGCCCCCGGAGGGGGCGACATTCGGAGAGGGCCGCCCGTGAGCACGGCCCCCCTCCTCCGACCCTATCCTTCCTCACGGCGGGTCTCTTGGGATATCCACCTCATCACGCCGCGACCTTGGCGACACCGCCCTCCATCATCACGCGAGTGCCGACCCCGTCCTCGCGGTCGGTGATCACCTCGGTGGCCAGGATTTGCACGCCGAACTCCTTGCAGGCCGCGTACAGCGCCTTGCGGTCGGCTTGGCCCATGCACTCCAACCGGTCCACACACACAAACCCCGCGTTGGGCGAGAGCGCCACCGCGACCTGAACGCCGATTCGAATCTGCTCGCTGTTGCCCTTCTGGTGAAGGGGAATTCCATTTATCGTCAGGGTTTCGCCCTCCAGTCCCAGCCCATCGATGGGGGCCTTCGCCCGCGCCAGGATGCGCTTGGGCAGCTCATCTCGGAAAAGTTCCACGATCTTCGTTAGGGCCTCCGATTTCGCGTTCGCCACTTTCCACTGTGCGACCGCCGCCTCATGGCGATCCTGCTTCTCGCGCTTCTCGCGGTAGGCCTTGATCGAATCGAAGCGCGCTTTGGCCTCGTCCGGGTTCGCCACCGTCGATCCAAGGCTCGCCTCGATCCCCTCGATCTCCGCCGCGTCCGCCTCGATGGAGGCCCGCAGGCTGTCGCGCTCCTGCACCACGCGCATCTGGGTGGCCCGGTTCGCCTTGAGCACCACGGCGTGGCCCTCCTCGACACGAATGCCCTCCCTGTGATGGTCGATCTGCTTCTGCAACTGCCGGATGGCCTCCTCGTGCTCCACAATTCGCGTTTGGCCGGCAAGCAGCTTGGTCTCAATCTCCTCCAGGTTCACCGGCTTGGCGTCCAACGTTGCCAGCAGCTCTCGCTTGGCCACCAATCCGCCCTTGAGCTTCGCGGCCCGGTCCACCGTCGCCTGCCTGGCTGAGACCGCCCCGAGCGCGTTGTGATAGGCCTGGAGGGCCTGGGCCTCGGCCTCCTCTATCTCCGCCAACGGCTCCGAGGGGACCTCCCCCTCGACCGGCGGAGTCCGCTTGACATCCTCCTCCCGCTCGGCGACCTCGCGGTTGACGAAGGTCCGAACCTCATAAGCTGTCTTTCCGAGCGTGTCGCAGACCACGAGCGCGTGATTCGAGAACAACTGCTCGGGCATGTTGATCAACTCGGCGATGGACTTCGCATCCTCGCCGAGGTCCCGGATCGCCTGGACCACCTCCGCCGGCGAGAGCTCCATCGGCATCGCGCGCAGGAGCTCGTCGCGCTGGCGACGGCGGCGCTCGGTTTTGCCGTCCCCCTCACCCCCGCCGAGCTGGACCCACTTAATGGGGTCGAAGACCCCCTCCCCCGTGAGCGCCTTCACAAAGGCTTTCGCCTCCTGCGGTTTCAGCGCCAAGCCCCTTTGGGTCACCATCAGTTTGCCTTCGCCATCGTTGCGAATGACCCGCTCCAACTGAGTCCCGTCGTCAAAGGACAGGAACACGCTGGCCTCGTCCTTGCCCTTGGTGATGACCTCCGGGTCCGCCCCTCGGAACGCCGCCTGAAGGAGTTGCAGCACCGTTGATTTCCCCTGGCCCGACTCCCCTTGGATCACCGTGACATCCCCATCGGGCGCCAGGTCCAGCTCCCTAAGGAGTTTGAAATTCCGGGCGCTGATCCTCGTGATCCTAACCCTTTCGTTTTTCCTACCGTTGCTCGCCACCGTCGTTTCCTCCTTCGGCCCCCGGAGGGGCCGGTAGTTTTTAGGTCCGGCCGTAAGCCCGGACCGATTGTCACGCCGCCTCTCGCGGCAACAGGTCCCGCGACACCATCCCCTTGGAAACCAGCGCGTTGAGGATCAAATGGCTCTTTGCCATCGCCGATTCCGCGCTGTCCCGAATCTCCAGGATCTCCGCGAGCTGCTCATCATCGGACGCCCAGCACTCGCGACGCCCGCCGAAGGTCTGGACTCGGTACAACTCGCGGGTTGAGTAGATGTCGCCCATGGCGTAGATCGCCAAGGCCTTGTACTCCCCACGCTCGAACGCGAGGCCCACCGTCGATCCAAGCAATGGAGTCCCGTCCTCCAACGCCACCTTCTGCTTGGAGCTGACAATGCCGTAAGCGAGGCAGGCATCATCGAGGCAGACCATTCCGAGACCGTTCGAGGAGGGGGTCCTGTCCATCGTGTCGAACACCCGGCCATCCCAGTACCGGCCGGTCCAGCTCGGAAACAGAACGGGCGGCTCGATCCGGAGAGCACGATAGCGATTGAGGAGGACCGCCAAGTCAAATTTCTTCAGGTTATGCCCGACCCAGGTCGTGTTCGGCCCGCAACTGGTGTCCACCAGGTGCCGGAACGACTCCAGCGCCTCCACCTCGTTCGGCGCGGTCAGTTCCGGTCCCGGTCCGAACCCAAACACATTCGGCTCGTCATCATCGAGGGCGAAGGACACACAAAGCACTTCGGCGAACAGGGGATCCACCGAGGTTTTCGCCAGCGCCTCAGAAATCCTCTCCTCCTGAGCCGCTGCGGTGTGCCAGTTCATCTTGTCCTCTTTGGCCGCGTTCCGGGCGGGCTGCCTCAGGCGCTGCTCCTTGGAGATCGCCTCGATCACCTGCGGGTTTCGCGTCCGGTAGGTTTCAATGTCGATGGTGAGGATTTTCGCACTCACTGGGTGTTCCCTTTCTCGACCCGGTGGAACTCCACCAGGCGCCGTTGGATTTTTCCGTCGCGCTCGCTCTCGCGGTACGACACCTCAACCCCCCCAGCCAGAAACGGCAACGTCGCCGCTTCGATTCCCCCAAGGGCCCGCTCCACTTTCGCCGCGCACTTCTCATCGAGAGCCAAGGGCGTGAGCAGCTCTACTGCCTTCTGCTTGTTGTCGGCCCAGGTCTCCACCGTGAGCTGCTCGCCGTCGCGGTCCACAATCGCGCGGACCGTCGCCTTGTCCCCGCGGCCTTCCACCATCAGCATCAACACCGGCCCCCGTTTGAGCTCGCCGCGCTGCCCAAACTCACGGCGCAACTCGGTGTCGAACTCGATCCCGGGATCCACCGCGCGGAGCTGATCGGTCAGGCCGGCCAGGTCCACGCTCGGCCCGAATGCCAAGGTCATGACCGCCCCGGTGACCTTGACTCGCAGGGTCACCCCGGTGAGACCTCTCAACACGGGCGGAGGCCCCAGCGCCACCATCGTGGCCTGACTCACCTCCGCCTCCGGCAATCGGGCCGTGGCCGGCAACGCCACCGCCGATCCGTTTCCACCCATCAACTCACCCAAACTCGGCATCGTTATCACCTCCTACTGCTGGATTTTTCCTCAGGGCACATACCCGAGTTCAACGGGGGCCTTCCGCGAGGTCCGCTTCCTCGGCGGCCGCGGTTCTCGCGGCGGGTCCTCCTCGAAGAATGTGACCTTCGAGCCTTCTTGCTTCATCTGGAGAACCCCACCTTCCGACTCTTCCGATTTCTCCGATTCGTTCCGTGGTTCAACAGCCCCATCCCCCGCCCCGGCCTCGGCGTCCCCACTCTTCCCCTTGCGCCCCCTCCGTTTCTTGCCGTCGCCCTCGGAGGCCTCCTTGTTGTGCAGCAACGGGTGGCGGCGACGCTCCTCGTTCCAGGCTTCCCGCGCCTCGCGTGCCTCCCTCGACACCGTGTCCACCAGGATCGTTTCGATTGAGCGGTAGGCCAGGAGTTGAAGCTGCGCCGCTTTCAGGTCGCCTGGCTTCGAGTCCGGATCGAGCCACTTGAATTCGCACTCGTCCATTTTCTCCTTGAGGATTTCCGAGAACTTCCGCCAAGTCGGGGACTCTCGACAGAACTCCCGGACTTCCCGCTCGAAGCGCTCCAACTCGATGATGTGCGACAGCTCCGGGACTGCTTTCGGCTCCGCCCCAGCGGGCGCAGCCTCCGAAACATCTTCAAGTCCGGCCGTAAGCCCGGACCCATCCCCCTTCACCTCACCCGTCTCCGGGTTCACAACCTCATCCTCGACCTCAGTCATCCGCTCCCTCCCTCTGCTCGAATTTCACCCGCGACATCGCGTCACCAATTGCATGCTCAAGCCTCGGCCATCGGTCGAGGGTCTGCCCCGTCACCAAGTCGGTCAGCAACCACCGACCCCACACCGGGGAGACCAGAATGTTTCCGATGATCGTGTCCACCGCCGCCTCCGCTTCATCCCCCTTCAGGGCCAGGTGACCCGTCGCCACCCGGCCCCTTAGGGGATGAGACCTGCTGAGCTGGTACAGGTCTCTGGGGGAGAACCTTCCAACCGGATGCACTGCCGATGTCGGGCAAGCCCGTCCGGGGTCTCCTGGAGATGCCCCGGACTACGGTGGTCAGTGCACCCGGTCGGACATTCCTCCTCAATCCCTTACGGCGGCCAGCCCGCCGCACAACGTTGCCGCCTTGACCGCCACGTTGGCCGCGATCCGATCCAGCTCGATCCGTCGCCGCTCCTCGCGGGTGAGGTTGCCATCCTCCAGGCTCTCGACAATCGTGGTCTGGAGCCGCCCGATCGCGCCCGTGGCGCCGCCGAAGGTCCGGGTTTTGTTTCGCCGATACTCCTCGCGGTAGACCTCGCAGCCGTCAGGGAGGAAGAACGCCATCCATTGCTCAAAGGCGGTCGGGTTGAGCTGCAGGAATCCCGCCGCGAGCTTTTTCACGTTCGCCGGGTGGAGGTTGTACCTGTCGTCCAGACAGTCCCGGATCACCGACCGCGAGACCCCGGAGACCTCGGCCAGCTCTTCCTGGCTGATCGAGTGCTCGGCCAGGATCGCCCGCAGGTGCTCGCCGCATACGTCAGTCAATTCGATTGTTGGCGTAGCCACCGACATGCTCTCGCTCCTATCCTCTGCCCATGACCTCAGGCCGCATCCACAACCGCCCGCGCCACATCCGGGTGCATCCACCACCGGCGCCTGAACCCGTCGTAGTCGGCGGGATCCCGCTCCGCGTAGTCGCTCTCCATCTCGGCCACCACCTCCGGGAGGTCCAGCCGCGCCCGCTCCAACACACCGAGGGCCCGCTCACGAATCTCGTCGCCACTCATGAGGACCGCTCCCGGCTGGTCAGCGCCAACGAGTTGGCCCGTGCGAACACCAGGCGACCGAGGCTCGTCAGAACCCGAATCTGCCCGTCTGGAAGGAGGTCCTCCACCTGCCCGAAGCGCCCCGAGGCCACGCCTGTAAGCACCAGGACACCGTCGCCCAACCGGAACTGCATGGGTTTGAAGTGGGTCACTTGCATTTCACGCCACCGCCTTTCGTGGGGGGTCCGGATAACTCTCCGCCCGAATTACCAGCTCCGAGGCCGACACACCCAGCACTTCCGCCCATTCGGTCAGGCGGGCCGATGGATCGGCTTGGCCGTTGCGGACATCGCTGATGTATGCAGGGGACCAACTGGTCTCTTGGACCACGTCATTCCTGGAGAGGTCCTTCTCTTCCATCAAAACCCGAATCGCTTTCGAGAGGTCCATCGTACGTCCTCGGTTGGTGGTATGATGGAAAGCGTAAGCGGTAGGCGGTAGGATGTCAATACTAAAAACGCCTTGCGGCCACAAAAACCGTGTGCTAGTTTCTAAACCATGACAGATGAAGCCCTTAGAAAGGTGACCCTTGGCCTCACCGATGACATCCTGAGCCACCTAAAGCAAACTCACGGTGAGTACTGGACCGACCGAAAAGGCAAAGACGCAAAGCGCTGGTTACTCCTCGGGTTTGCCCTGCGGCGGATGACCGCCATCCCGGATGAGGACATGGCTGACCTGCTCCTCGGGGTGACCGCTCTGGACGAACCGCGAATACAGATACTCAAGCGCCTGATTGCCGAGCGGGTAACCGAACTGAAGCGGGCGGATTCCCCCGCCAAGAGGAAGGTCGTGGCGCGGGGGTAACTCAATCACCTCCGCCAACCCGGTTTCCGGCCCCGCTGAGAGGTTCTCCGGTGGGGTGCCGGGCGAAGACGGCGGGGGCAGCACGCGACCGCACAGCGGGCAGCGACGCCCCGGAAAGGGTATGATCTGAGCCGACATGAGGACAAACCTCCGAGGGATGGAGGCAGGGGACCGGTTGGCAGCGATGCTGGTTTGCAGTCCTCAGTTTCAGTGCACATATTATCAACCACCATGCATAGGTCAAGCTCGATTTCCCCACGGGAGGTTAACCAGATGCCAGTCCGGCCCCTTTTTTTTGTCCTAAATGGTCTATTTTTATTCGGTTCCTTCGCCTCCCTTGCCGAGGATTCTCAACCTACCTCCACCTGGAGAGCCTTCCGAGGGAAGCAGGTCCTCGAATTCAACAATCTCCTCGGGGTCCTGCATGAACCAGACGGCCTCCGGATCGCCTACAAGGCGGCCAGCGGGGAGATTGTCGAGACCACGGGGTACAAGAGGCTGCTGTTCGTCGAACCGCCGCAGGCCACGCCCACCTGGACACCCTGGCCCACGCCTACTCCTACCCGGACTTCGACGTTTGGGCCAAGCCCGACCGCGACAGAAACACGCACTCCCACACGGACGCGCACACCGACAGCGACGAGCACCCCGGCACCCGCCACCCTCCTCGTCTTTGATCCGGTCTTCTTTTTCGACGATCAGGAGTTCATAGGAAAGGTCCCCAGAATCCGCTTCGCATATAGGAATACGTTGGGCGTTGCCATCTCCCGAGTCGCCTTTCGCGCACGACTTCTGAGCATCGGGAGGTCTGTCCCCTGGGTGGACACATCGGTTGACTGGAAGATTCCTGGAGGAATTGAGCCTGGAGAGGCGGGCACGGTGACACTCGACATGAACATCTTCAGCGAGTGGAGCAAGATTCCCGATCGGGGGGACTATTTCCTCGATCTGTTTGCCATTCTGATTTTGGACTCGTATGGCGAGGAGGTCCCCATCGACCTCCAATTTGCAGAGGGGAGGTTGTGATCGAAATGGCGCTGGTAAGTTGTCCGGAGTGTCAGCGGGAAGTATCCAACGTCGCCACTGCGTGCCCCCACTGCGGTTACCCGCTCGACTTGAAACCCGAGGTCACCCCCATCGAATTGACCGGGAAGAAGTGGAAACTCTTCCAGGCTTGGGGGTGCGGTCTGATCTGCTTGGCTCTCATCGTCGGCATCCCCATGGCCGCGTCTGGAGAATCAGCAGGAGAGGGACTCGCCATCCTTGGCACCCTCCTCGGGTTTTCCTTCTTCATCGTGGGAAGACTCGGCGGCTGGTGGCATCACGGATAAGACCAATGGGATTGAATCAGAAACTAACCGGAACCCAAGTTCTCTGGTACTTGTTCCTCACCGGAACTTTCACTTACCTCTTCTTCATCCGTCCTGAGGTTAATAAATGGACGTCGAAGCCCGTGCCACCTCCTCGCAGTCCAATGACCGAGGTTCGGCAACCGACCCCGACACTAACGAGGATGGCATACCCCACACCCACCGCCTCTCCAAGACCTTCCCCGATAGCCTTTCCGACACGCCCAGGGTTACCTTCTCCCGCCCTGGCTGCTCCCCCACGGCCGCAGGAAAGGTCAAGCAACGACGTTCGCTCTCACTCCGTCATTGGCAACAAGTCAAGTCGCGTCTACCACTCCGCCTCTTGCCGTCACGTCGAGAGAATCCGACGCGAGAACGTGGTTCAATTCCCCTCACCAACGAGCGCTCAGGCTGCCGGGTATCGCCCTTGCAAGGTGTGTGGTGGGTGAGGATATCTGCGCCTCTCAAATGAGTACTTTGGGGCTGTCCCATCCCGGAGGCATATGGATCGCCCTACCGGCTTGGTCGATCACAGGGTTTGGCAGGAGGCACTTCTTGTAGACAGATCCCCAAATCCTTCGGTACTGGGTGGCGACACTGCGAAGATCACAACATTCCTTTCCAGCAGGCCTTGGATCGAAGATATAGATGGGCTTTCCGAAACTCTTCGCTACCATGTTCACCGGCATCGCAAGATCTGAGTCCGCCGAGATTACTGCCCCATCGTCAAAGCTATCCTCGAAGGCGTCCATCAGAAGATGCGATGCCAAGTTCACATCTGATCCCTTCTCCTCCGACCTCAAAACTCTGACGACAGTGTTTGGCGGCTTCTCCAGCGGAAGTGAGATTGGCTTCACCTGGAACCGACCCTCGATGATTTCCACCTTCTTGAGAGTCCGGAGCGCGCGTAAGAAAATCTCCTGCCTTTGCGGGGCAGAAGGGTCCTTCGGAAAGGGGAGAACTCGAGCAGTGAAGTACTTGACACTGAGCACATCGCGATTCGGAAGGATGGATTCGGCCAACCTCTGGAGGTTTAACCAACGGTAGGATGTCTTCCTGATCCCGTAGTACAGGTTGAAGCCATCAATGTAGACGATCAGGCGTCTCATTTTCTGGCAAAAAAGCAGAGGCCGCCCCGAAGGACGGCCCCGATCCGGTTCGCCGAAGCTACCGGGCGAAATCTGGTCAGAGTATCGGCGAAATGTGCGCACATGTCAACATTTTTGATGACATCCACCCATAAGTCTAGCCTCATGAGCTCGTTGCCAGTTGCGGACACCCCCTCGCAACCCCCAACAAAAAAGCCCCCTTGGGCAGGGGGCCATGCCACAGCAGAGGTGGTGGGTGAAACTCTTTCAGCCCCCGGAGGGGCCGGTATTTTTCAGGTCCGGCCGCCAGCCCGGACTACTTCCCGTTCGCCACCGCCGAGCGCAGCGCGACCAGGCCAAACCCGAGCAGGCCGTTGACCAGGACCTGAGTCTTGTCGGCCAGGTCGGCCACCTGATCCACTGTCGCGTGCGCGGTTTCTCGATCCAGACCGCCGAGCGCCATGGACACAAACAGCAACGCGGACAGGATCACGATGCCCCAGCCCGCGATGTAGGTCTTGTAACCCGACAACCAGTTCATGATTTCGACGCCTCCTTTCTCGCGCTTCGGATCTCCTCGATCCACGCGCGGACTTCCTGCCAGTACTCCTCACCCAGAGTCCCCTCCGATCCCTCCGAGTGCGCATCCGCGAAGCGCTTGAGCAGGGGCACCCCGACCGCCACGATTTGCCCCCACGGCGGAGGCGCGCCCGCCGCCAACGGCGCGAGCTCGGCGACAATGCCGAGGACCACCTCGACATGCCTCCGCCAGGAAGTGCCCTGTTCCGCGAGCGCTTCGAGTTCCGCGAAGCGCTCATCCGACAGAATCAACTCCGGGGGTTCGGGTGCCTGCAAGTGTTTCAGCGGGTCCATGATTGGTTCACCTCCTCAGCTGCGATTTCAACCTGATCCTTCGCGCGGCGCAAACCGCTGAGCGGTTTCGCGGTCTTCCCTTGTTCGGCCTGGACGCCCGCGATTCCATCCCGGATATCGTCGGGTCCGAATTTCGCGCCGGACTGAATGTACTTGTAAAGATCAATCTGTCTCTTGCTCGACGTTTCAATCCAGGCCTCCAGGTAATCTGCGCTTTGCTCGATCTGGGCAGAGGCTGAGGTCAATCGCTTCTGCGTCGCCGGGTTCGCGCAGCCCATGAAACACGCCAACGCGAGGATCCCCAGGAACACCCCCAGCGCGGCCCACAGCGCGCGCTTCGCCCGGACTACCGCGCACTGATCGCACAGCGCCCAACTCTGCCCCTCATCCGCGAGAGTGCCTCTCCCGCAGGCCGAACACCTCATCATTCTCTGGTGCATCTCGCACCTCCCTTCCGATTCTTCCGGCTCCTCCGCCCCTTCCGTGGTTCAACCCCTCCGATCCTCCCGATACCTCTCACCTCGCGTGTCCACGTGGACCCCCCACGGGTAAAGGATGACTCCCCCCTCTGGGTTCGCCTCATCCCAGACATCCGCGAATACCGGGTACGGCACCCCGCGCGGCGTGGCCAGGTCCAGCGCTTGCCCGGTGAGGTGATACGAGTTCCGCGCGGAGTTCGGCAACGAGGCGTTATACTCCACCGAGCGCGCCCCAGAGTTCACCGTGATCGGCACCTCCTGTCCGATCCTTGCGGCAAGGATCGCGCGCCCCCGCTCGAACAGTTCCCCCGTGGCCGGCGTGACCGTCCCGAATCCCGTGTCCGGAGAGACCACCTCATAGAGTTTGAGGTGCCCCTCGCGCGTGACCGGAATCTGACCAAGTTTGGTCCGCCGCAACTGCTGTCGTTTGTCGGGCATCGGCTCCTCCCCCTGATTCAGCGCGGCCCTAAACTTCGCCGCGTAGGGCAACGTGGCCGCCTCCAGGTGGCCGTCCGGACCCCCGTTGTGGATTCGCGCACAGGTCTCCCAATCGCCTGTCCTGACAGCCTCCGGACACCAGATCAGCCAATAGAGCAAGATGATCTGCTCGGCCTTCTCCGGGTCGTCTGCATCCGCCCAGGTGTAGTCGGTCCCGAATCTTCGGTTCACATCCTCAATGTTTCCGCGACCGATCCGGTACGGCCCCCTTGTTCTGCCTCCATCGCTCATCGCGCTGGAGACCTCGCGGCCCGGATGCCCCTGCTCAATTCGGCGGAGGGCCGTGAACACCTGTTCCAGGTTCGCGCTCATTGGGATGAGCCTCCTCGTCTGCATCGGTCGCTTGATCGAGGCCTCCACCCCACAACACAGCAACAGCGCCAGGACCGCACAGCTCGCCCTCCTCATGTTCCATCCGGCCACGATTTCATTGCCTCAGTCGCCTCGCCCATGAAGCGCTCAATGTTGGTCAACCTTACCGCGTTCCCCTCCAACTCCTCCTGCAATTTCCGGCGACCGGCGAAGGCCTCCCGGATATCCTCGCGGATCTCCTGGAGCACCTGGCCCTGGACCGCGATGGCCGTGTCGATTCCGCCCAAGCGTTTGAAGGTCTCCTCGATATGGCGCTTGGATTCCTCCTTCCACTCGCGGAGGCCTCCGAGTTTTGCGTCCACAATCTCGCCGACATCCCCGCGCGACACCGAGGTCCGCCACATTCGCACCCACCCGGTCGCAATCACCACCATGGCGGAGGCCAGCACGAGGGCCACGTTTTGCCAGATCGCGGGGACCTGGGTGGAGGCCCCGCTCGGCGCGACCCCCAGGGATTGCGCAAGCCCGATGCGCGGTGTGACCAGCGCGGCCAGGCCCGCGAGGACACCGAGCATGAGGAGCAGGACCCCCGCGTCAACCAAGAGGAGTTTCCGTTTCGCCGTCACCAACCTACTCCCCGTACTCGATTTCCTTGATCACATACCGCGCGGGCTTCGCCGGTGGAGGCGGCGGCAGCCGGAAAATGTAAGAGGTCACACCTCCGCGCTCGCCCTGATCCGACACCGCCTCCAGGGAGACCGCCGAGTCTCCCACCGGAAACGTCAAGACCCTGCCAAGGTTCAGCCGGAATCCGCACGCCCCGTCCCCGCTTGAAATCGGCACGTTGAAGGAACTCTCCGCCTGCCCTTCCACCTGGACCCGGAAATCGAAATACGCCGGGACCACGCACTGGTCGACCGCTCGGTCGGGGACCGCGTAGATCAACACCCCGTTTCCCTGCTTGAGCACCTTGACTTCCGTCTCCGCCGAGGCTGCCACCTCAAGGACAAACAGAACGAATAGCAACACCGCGATTCGCTTCATAACCCTACCCCCCTCTTGTTATTTGGTCCGACGCGCCGCGCCGGTCAGTTCAGCGTGAATACGTTCAGTGTCGATCCCCCGCCGCTGCCCGCGCCGTTCACCTCCACCGTCGCGTCCTCCACTAGAACCGAGTCCACGGCGTGAGTCCCCGAGGCGTCGAGGATCCTTACAGGCATGAAGCGCGCCTCACTTGTGGGTGGATTGACGCCAGCCCCATTCAGGAGGTCCGCGCCGTGCCTGTCGCGGATGTAGATGTCGTACCCGTCCGAGGCCGTGCCCGGCGTGGTTTGAATCAAATAGATTCTTCCTGGTCGAACGCCACCCCGAATCGGAATGGCCAGCACACCGTTCGAGGCCGCGCCCCAGGCCAGTTCGAGCATCGAGTAGCCGTCATAATGGCGCTGCCTCGGTTTCAGGAAGGGGGTTGTCGTCGCCGTTACCGTGGGGGTCCGCGTCGGCGTGAATGTCGCCGTGTTCGTGACTGTCGGGGTCGGCGTCGCTGTGGGTGTCGAAGTCCGAGTTGATGTCGGTGTCGGCGTGGGCGCGAGAACCGTGATCGTGCCCGTGGCACTGGTCGAGCCACCCGCGTCATAAGCGGTGAAGGTCCATGTGTAGACGCCCGGAACCGTGTAAGTGTGCGAGGTCGTCACCACCACGGTGGTGCCTGAGATTGCGGCGCTTGCGTCCACCACCTCCGGTGCCTCGAACGCAAATTCCCAAGTCGCCAGCGCCACGTCATCCGTAGCCGCGGCAACAAAGTCCACCACCAGGGGCGCGCCTCCATTCCTCGGGTCCGCGTTCACCGACACCTCCGGCAATGCGCCCCATGCACCGCTCGTAGCGAGCAGAATTCCCAAGACCAGAATCAGATGTTTCATGGCTGCCTCCCCTATACCGCTGATTGCTGCACACGCTGGACGTAACTCACGAGCCTCGCGAGCGCGTCCAGGAGATCCGTCTTCGGCTTGAAGCTCACTCCATAGCCCAGGCCGCCGGCCACGTCGCCGACCTCCATCTGCACCTTCATGGGGTCGGCTAAGTCACGGGTCACCTGCCACACCTTCGCGGTGATGTTCGTGCCCGACTCCTTCGAGACCAACCGGATGAGAGAGCCAGGCTCGAGCGCCAGCGCCTCGAACGAGTAGTCGAACTGATCCGTGTGCGAGAGGTCGATCATCCCGATCTGAAACTCCTCTCGCGGACGGTTCCGTCGCGCCAACTCGTTCTCCGCGAGAGTCTGGAGTTGCGATTCAACATCGACATCCGGCGCGTGGTAATAGCCCGTCCGAATTCCGTAGAGCGCTTGCGCCGCGGTGTCGTCTACAATCACCGTGAGCGTTTCTCCCGCGATGGTCTTGCCGGTGGCGATCAGTCGGGTCTCGATTGCCCGATAATCCAGGGCGTGATTGATTCGCGTGGCGTTTTTCGCGAAGCCGATGACATGCCCCTCCTGGTACCCGATGTCATAGTCCCACACCAACCGACGCCGAGGGCTGACATACATGTACCCGCCGAGCATCTCGATCAGCTCTTTCAGCGCGGCGAGGATGGACTTGTCGTGCGCCCCGAGGGTCAGCTGGGTTTGCGCAATTCCCGGATGCAGGCGCCCGACAGAGATCGCTGGAGACTGCCCCTGATATGTGTTCAGCCAGTCGGCCAGGATGTTTGCCACCGACCGCGCGCCCCCCGTGGTGTAATTCCGGATGTAGTCCTTGGCGAAGCGCGCCAGCAATCCCTCACAGCTGACTTTCAGGACCCGCTCGTCCTCTTCCTCCTCCTCGGTGGCCTGGATGACAAACACCCGCCTTGGCGTCGTCTCCCGTCCGCGGAGGAGCCAGACCTCGTTCGGATGCGAGAGAAAGAGCGCTGGGTCCTCCGCGGCGAAATACGTGAACTCCAACGAGCCGGGTTGGTTCACCGCGTCCACCCAGCGCGCGGTCAACCACTTGGGCAGGTGCGACAAGAAGCGTCCTTCCCTCGTTCTCAGTTCGAGTCGATACTCCCCGGTGGTGGAAATCGAGGGTTGGTCCTGGAAGACCGCATTGAGGAGTAGTCCCCCGACCGCGCCCTCTCCAACGCCGACCGCGTCCGCGCCCTCCGACGCGACTTCTCCCGACCCCGCGAACATGGAGAGAAGGCGCTCGTCGAGGCCGTTTACCACGACCCCGTTGAACGTGCCCTCGTTGAACCCGGTCGGCCGGCCCCACAAAGGGCCCACACGCCTGTCAGTTGCTTGGACCATCTTCCACCACCTGGACCATTCGGTGTTGTCCGTTCGCGCCCATGCGGGGACTGTGCGACGCGATGAATTCGGTCAGGACTCTCACGCTTTCTTGAAGCACGATGTGCTGCTGGCGAGTCAGCTGAATCGTAGCGACTATCGCGTCCAGGTTTTGCAGTGCTTGTTCAGGATTCACGCTCGTCTCCTCTTAGCTGTACAGGGGGAGCCACACTTCATAGTCGTTGCCCCCATATGTCACCTTGCACCGGATCTTTCCGAAATACGATCCGAGCGCCCCTGTGTGAAATGCATAGGTCACTTGGCTGTGCTTAAACCACACAACAGGATTTGTATCATTGGTCATCTTTTCGATTCGTAGTGTTCCGTTTGCGCTGCCTCCGTCGACATGCAGAATGCCTTCCGGACCGGAGTTGGTTCCAACCCGTAGCGTTGGTGGGTATCCCCAGGCGGCGCTTCCCTCCGTTGCTCCTGCCGTCAAGACCTTTCCGTTATTTGTGGTTCCAGTCTTGATCGCCGCCGTCAACAGATACCCGCCGATGTCGGTCAGCGTCACTGGAGTCGTTCCGGCGCTCACAAGACCCTTCAGCAGCGTCGCGCCTTCGACCGTCAATTGCTTGGTGTGATCGATTCGAGCCGCCAGCGCTGGCGTTGTCGAATCATCGGGCGTCGTCCAGAACTCCCACGCGCCCGGCATGTCACTGGCCCCTGGGGTCGTCCCCACCTTCGCCACGAGCTTTGCCGCATCTCGGTATGTCGAGCCGTCGTAACCAGTGACCAGCAGGGTGAACAACGTGTCTCCGGATTCCACGACTGTGGGCGAGCCCACTGAGTTCCGGCACGATTGCTGGATTACCGAGTTCTGCGCAATGGTGTTTCGCAGCCACGTGCCCGAGAGAATTGTCGTGCCGTTCTCGATCCCATTGATCGCCGAGTGGAGGTCGTCCACGGACCCCTTCGTCCAGAGGAGTTGCACCTTTGTTCCTGTCACCCACGCACTCGCCAGCGTGCCCTGTTGCCCGCGAGCCAACGAGCTGAATGTGTCGCCGCTCCGCGTATAGACCAAGACGATTTCAAATCCATCGTCCACCGAGTTCGTGAATAGCGTCACCCAGAATTGGCCCGATGCGGGGAAGGCCGAGCCTTGGCCCGCGCTTAAGGACATCGCGCCCGCGCCGCTCGAAATGTCCGCCGCGAGCGTCCCGACCGCGTTATTGGCCACCGCTTTGAAAGTCGTCGCCATATCAGTACTCGATCTGCTCTTCGAGCGATCCAAGTCTCGCAATGTCCAAGAGGAATTTTTGACGCCTCGTTCCGTTTGGAACCCAGGCATCCGCGTAGCGGATTCCCATCGCCAGAACGTGTGATCGGAGAACCAGTCGCCCCTTCGAGCGAACACCGGACCGGATTATTCCCATGTGGGCCCTCGACAGGAACGATCCGCTATCCACTGGGTTGAACCAGCGGTTATGTTGGGCTGTGTTGATCATCTCTGGAGTGGCATCCCCGAGGGCTCCCCCCGTGACTGTGGCGTACAGCAAGCGGAGGAATGCTTCACGGTCTGCCTCCCACAGGTCGATAACTGTCCGCTGAAACTCAGCCTGCTCCGTGACCGTGACCGTGAGGTCGGCCACCCAGATTGGCGTTGCCGTGGGTTGCGGCGTCTGCCCGTGACACTGGCGGCACTGACATCCCAAAAGAAACAACGCTGTCAGAATGACCGTGAATTGGCGCATGATGGGCTCCTTAGTATTTCATCTCATTGAAGGTCCACTCGATGCCCAGGCATCTGGACTGGCTCGCCCCGTCAGGGTCTTCGAGCTCCACAGTGACCCACACCTTCTCGTTGGAGGCAATCGGGTACGGTAGGTCGGCATCCGTCCCGCTGTTTTCGAGGCGGTAATAGTAGGTCGTGGCAATGTTGTTAAGTCCCGATCCGGTCGTGAAATCAGTTCCGGCTGGTCCGACAAAATTCGTGACGGTTCCGGGCGAGGTCGTGGTGCTCTTTGACATGGTGACGTTGAAGGACTCGTCGCCATCACCGGCGTAAAGCATGACCTTGATGGATGCGATCACGGTTCCTGGCATTTGGTTTGGACAATCGAATGCGATGTTCCATTCCGTCGTTATTCCATTGTCCGTCCAGTAGTCGCCGGACTGGTATGCCGGTCCGACGCCAATGAGTAGGCCGACATTTCTGCCCTCGGACGCTGGCTGATAGATCGTCCTGGGGCTTCCACTGCTTCCAACGGTCAGCTCCTTGTCTATGTCCGCGCCCCCCGTGTAGGTCAGTCCCGCAGCGGGGGCATCCGTGTCCACCGAAAACACGTTAGCGCCGTCGGTACCGAACCCAATGGTGTTATCGCCCGTGCTCCAATTCATAAACAATCCGGCATCGGACCCGAATCGCGCCTTCCCTCCCGACGCAAAGAATCGAATCCGCTCGCTCCCTCCAAGTGAGTGGCCGACGGAGCCCGTGCGAATCACCGCATCCAGTGGCACGTTACCGGCGCTTACCGAGCCTCCGACCTCGACCGTATATCCGGCGACTGTCTCCTGCATGGTTGTCCCATCATGCGCCGACGCCCCGAAGAACATTACAAAGTCCGTATTCTGCACTGCCCCGCCGGAACGACTCTTCCTAAAGACGATACGTTGAGCAGCTTGCGAGCTGGCGGTGTTGTCAAGGTAAATGCCGCGCGGAGTGGAGGACGCAGTTGTGAGATACAACTGCGACAGCGAGTCTGGCGTCGCGCCGATCCCGACCTTCTGGTTCGCAATCGTGCATGCAATGTCGCCGTCAGTTTCGACTGCCAATGCCGTTGCTCCGCCATCCTCCTTAATTGAAAATACGCTTCCACTCGGTGGCTGAACACCATCGATGACGTAGGTGACGCCCATCAACAGGAATCCCCACCCAATGGCGGCTCCCCCACATATAAAGAGCTTCGCCCGATGCGTCATTTCACACCTCACACTGGGTCCAGCGCGATTCGGTACTGGACACCGTTTATCCAGATTTTCAGGGAAACCTCCGGCGCGAACGTCGTCAGCGCCTCAACCTCTTCATCCGTGCGGAGGGCCAGCGTGGCCTTCCCGCCAGAGGCGTCCTTGGAAAAGATTTGAATCTTGTCCACTAGGTCCTCGATCGGGTCATCGTTCGGACTGATCAGGTTCAGAACTTCCACCAAATTACCCACCGCGAAGGCGTTGACCGCGTCCTGGATTTCCTGTGCGTGGCCCGCCGTCCACAGGATTTGAACGTTCGCCCCCGCGCTCCAAGCCTGCGCTGTGGTTCCCTGCTGCGCCCGCGCAATGGAGCTCAGCACATCCCCTGTCCTCGATGCGACCAGAACGATCTCGTTCGCCGACTCCACAGTTCCGCTGAATATCGTCGCCCAGAAGTTTGACGTGGGAAACTTCGCGCCCTGCCCGCTCTGCAACGTCAGGGAGGTCGCGCCCGATGAGATGTTCGCGTTGAGGATCCCCGCTGCGTTGTTGGTGACCCCTTTGAAAGTCGGCATCAGAGATACCTGTCGTAGTAAGTCACGGTCCAGGAATACGTTCCGGCCAAGCCGGTCAGCGTGAATGTGTTCAGGACCGCTGGAGTCAAGCGCGCGAACTCATGGGCATAGTTGTCCACCGACTTCATGATCGCCGCCCATGTGACCCCATCGTGGGAGACCTCGGCGATCTGTCGCTCTCCGTCCAACCGGATGCGCTCGTTCGCGGCGAGCGGGTAAGTCGTCTTGAAGACCGCCTGCGACGGCGAATGGATCACCTCAATCGCCGCGGCCGCCGAGGCGTTCCCGTTCACTCCCGTGATGATGCATCGGGTCTCCTCATTGCCCCCCGGCGTGAAGGAGAGCGAGGTTGTCGCCGTGTTCTGAGTGCGCTGGGTGACATCGTAGGTTGTGGGATCCGGACAGAAGAACTGGAGGGTCGTCCCGACCGCACGCTGACCACCAGCCGGAGCTGCCGACAACCCCTCCTGCAAACGTCCCACATAGAACCGGTCGCTCTGGTAATCCAGAACGATCTTCTTCTCCCCCTTGCTCGGTCGCAGCAGAGAGCGAATGTTCTGCCAATTGGCCAGCAGATCGTTGAAGTCCTGCCCCTTGACCACCACGGGCACCGACAAAACCCGTGGCTCGAGGAACTTCCCCCGCACGATTGCTCCATGCTCCCGCGACCGCTGCGCTGTCGAAAGTCGTGGTTTGCTCAGAAATTGAATCGGGCCGTCCACCACGGTTACCCCGTAGGCCGACAAGTCCACCCCATCAAACGACAGTGAGTCAGCCATCAGGCCACCCCCACATTGACCGACAGCCCCGCTTGTGACAGTCGCTGGAGGAATACATCGGAGATCCGCCCGAGCAGCATGTCCACGTCAGCCGGGTTCGAGGCGTCCACGTGCTCGACATGCACGAGGGGTCCACTGATCGTGACATTTCCCTGCGCACCGGAGCCGCCCGATCCCGATGATCCCGGCATTGGACTGAGCGCCGACAGCATGGCCGAGAATCCGGAATCCAGCATGCCGAAGCCGGACGATGGCACATACAGCGATCCATCCGAAGTCGTTCCACCACCCCCGGTCGTTGTTCCCCCACCGGAGGTCGGCAAACCGAGTGCCGCAATTCGCCTCTGCGCCTCCGCCTGGACCTGCGCCTGACGCACAATGGCGCGGATCTCCGCCTCCATCTGATTCCTCAGTTGGACCGCGTTCGCCCATTCGATCCCAGCCACCCACGCGCGAGCCTCCGCCCGTCGCTCCTCGCGGGTCTGACCAAAGTGGATGCCCTGAAACGTGTCCTGCATCGCCCGGAACTGATCCGTCATCCGCTGGCTCCGGACGATGTCCTGGAGTCCGACTATCCCGCCTGACGCAAACCCACGGACCGCCGCCATCATGTCCGCATGCGACATCACTCTGGACCCTGCGGGCAGGGCCACCAGCTCCGGTCCGCGCTCGCCCACCTTCACAATCGGATGGGAGGTCACTCCACCTCCGGCGCGCGCCTCCCCCGCAAGGCCGACGGTCACCAGGCCTCCGGGCAACCCACGGACACTCTCAATCGCGCGAGACACCTCCTCACGGATGCTTTCCGCCGACCGAGCGACAGCCCCAGCCGACACAACCGCCGTGGCCGAGATCGAATCGAGGGCCTCACGCGAGCGCCTCGCCATCCCCTCCATCGCCACCGTGATCAGGTCGCCACCGTCCGACGTGGTGTCCACCAGGTTCCCCATCATGCTGGACCAGGTGGAGGTCATTCCCGATTGCAGGTGTTGTGTGAGCGCCAAGAGGTCCTCGGAGAGGGCCCGCTGTTGCTCCTCGATCTGACCAGCCGCAAAGCCGTTCTGCTCGGCCAGGTCCGCGAGGAACTCCCCGAAGGTCTGGAGATAGATCGCACTGCCAAACTCACCCCAAGTGATGACCCCAGCTCGGAGGGTCCGCGTCATGTCGGCAAGGTGCTGTTGAAGGAGTTCGTCTTGGGTCATGCCCAAGCGCTCTTGGAGGTACGCCAACTGCGCCGCGTAGTCCGAGAGGTTGGTCACTCCCGCGACTCCCGCCCGGCGAAGCGCTTCGCTGTTCTCTTCAAAGAGGGATGTAACTTGGCTTGCCCTTTCTCCCGCCTCCGTCGCCGCATCGCCGATCCGACCCCAGTCACTCGTGAGTTGTTCCGCAAATCCACGACTCGTCTGCGCCGCCTCCGCCATCGCTTCATTTTGGGCTTGGATCGACGCGAGCACGTCCCTGAGCGCGGGACTGATGCCTTGTGATACCGCTGCCTCAATCTCGGACCCGGCAACCCGGAAGCTCTTTCCACCGGAAAGGGCGAACTCCCCGCCCTTCTCCATCGCTACTCCTGCCTCAAGGAACTGTTGGCCTCCGACGACCGCGCGGATGCCACCCTTTTCGAGCTGCTCTCCTGCTCCAAACATTTGCGTTGCAGCAAGAACTATGAGCGGAGTCGCCTGACGCAAGACAGGCATCACCGCACCAAGCGATGCAACGATTGCGTCTTTGAATTCCCCAAAGTACAAATTGGCCGACTTTGAAAGATTCTCGAAGGCATCGATCCAGGTCGAGTGCCCGAACCACCCCTTAATGCTCTGCCAGAACTCTTCCATCTTACCCTTCACAGTATCGATAGGACCGGTGACCGCATCCTTGAATTGGCTCCAATACTCAGACGCTTTTTCGGCTAGGTTCTTGAATGCGTCGATAATCTTCCATGAGACCCAGTCAATAAAATTGAGAAATCCAAAGAGCCCATTCATCAATGCGTCCAGAGTTGTGTTCCAAGCTCCGCTTATGAATAGGCCAAAAGCTTCACTGATCACCGACCGAAGACCGTCAAAGAATTCACCCATAGAGCGCCGAAACAGATCCAGGACTGAGAGGCTTCCATCAGTTCCTTGCTTGAAAGAATCGAGTATTCCTTCCCACATCGCCTGCGCAGCAGTCGTCGAAATCTCCTTGATGGCGGTCCACGCTATGGCCGATCCTTCCTTTAGAAGGGAGAGCGCTTCTTCCGAGTCTCTTTTCCCCTTGCTGAAATAGCCCTTGATGCCCTCCCACATCAGGAGGACCCCCTCCTTCAGCCGATGGAACGCCTCCCCGAATTGCGATGCCCGTGAAGAGAATGCGGTGGCGAAGTTCCGCCAGAGGAGCGCGAAGGCGTCCCCTAGTGTTCCGAAGGACTTCATAATGTTGGCCGACCCCGCGTCCCAAGCCCGCTTTATCCCGGCCCACATGGAATGAGCAGCCTCCCCTATACCCTTCCAGTTATCGACGATCAAATACCCCGCGGCCCCAATTGCCGCTGCTCCCGCAATGAAGGGGCCCATGAAGACAAGGAACGACGCACCCATCGCGGCAAGCGATGTCCCGATGGAAGCGACGGCAGCCAGCATCCCCCACACAGCGGAGCCCACCCCAGCGACGGCAGAGACCATGGCAGGGAATACACCGATGGCGGCTTTGATACCTGCAAGCATTAATGGCACGACACCAGTGACCGCCGAGATCGCGCCGGAGAAGAGTCCGAATCCGGAAACCAGCGACGGCAGGATGACCAGGACTGGCCCCGTGACCGCCATGAAGGCCGCAATGCCAGCGGTGACCGTGGTCAACGTTTGGAAGAGCTCGGGATTCTCCTTGATCCATTCCTGAATCCTGCTCGTCAGCCCGCTCACAATAATCGTCAGGCCGCCCAGGACCGGAGCAAGCGCGTCTGTCACCTCCGTGGCAAGGACCTTCACCGCCTGCCAGATCTGCTGAAAGGCAAACGATGGATTGTCCGCAATGATCTGGTTAAAGGCCGCGTCCGTGGCGGAGACCCCCGAGCGCATCTCCTCAAGTGCCGACCGGAACGCACCCGCCTGTGAACCACTGAGCGCGAGGACCGTGTTCAGTCCCTCAACTGAGGAGAACAGCACGGACATCTGCTCGACATTTCCCCCGGTGGCTTCCTTCACCCTTTCCAGAAAGCCCCCGAATCCTTGCGCCGCCAGCGCCGTGGAACTGAAGTCCAGCCCCAGCTCTTTCGCCAACTCCTTTGCCTCTGCGGTCGGCTTGATGATGTTGGAAATCGCCGCCTTCAACCCGGTCACTGTCTCTGACGTTCCGATTCCAGCCTTGGTCACAGCCGTAATCGAGGCGAACATTTCGTCCGATCCCAGCTTGGCGGCGGCAAAGACGGGAGAGAGCTGCCCAACACTCGCCGCAAGCTCAGGGAATGTCGTCACCCCGTTCTTCACCGCGATGAATGCCTCATCGAAGATGCCCCCAATATCGTCAACCGAGCGACCCCAAGCATTCATCACGCCCGTTCCGAGTGTGACCGCGCTGGTTACATCAGAAACGCCCGCAACCGCAGCTTTGGTCGCTTGTTCCAGAAGGGAGACCGCCTCCGCGCCATCGAAACCAGTCGCCGAGATGGCTTGGTACGCACCCTTGGAAACTTCAACGAGGTCCTTACCGAATCGAACGGAAAGCCGTTTGACACCTTCCTCGATCGTGGAAAGGTCCTTTACTCCCAGTGAAGCGATCTCACGAATGGATGCCTTGAAGTCCCCACCGAACTTGACCATCCCGGCGAAGGAGGCTGTGACTGCGGTGCCCGCGGCGGTGAAGCCTGTTCCGATTGTGCGTGAGATCTGCCCCACGCTTTTCGCCATGGACGTGACTTGGCCACGGGCGCCCAGGAGCGCCTTACGGAGGTTCGAGGTGTCCCCTCCGATGATCCAGACCGCATCCCCCGCCTTGACCGGCATTTAGGAGGTCCTCCCCAACAGCCCGTCCATGAACCTCGCGAAGCGCGACTTCCCACCCCTCGGCTCCTCGAAATCGCGTCCGCGTCCACGCTTCCCTTTCATGGCTCGGGCCTCTCGCTCCTTGCGTTCAACCAGCATTTCGTGGAAGAGGTAGAACTGCCTGTTTGTCCACTCCTCCATCTCCCGCCAGCTCAGATGCCATTCCGCCATCATCCATTCGAGGATTCTGGCTTCGTGCTCTGGTTCGCTGGGTGTTCCGGTTCCATATCGGCCTTCTTCCGAGCCAAGACCTGGTCCCTCTCGAAAGGGCCATTCAACAACCTTTGCACCTCCACCAATGCCGTCATTACCTCACTGTTGGTTGCGTTGTCGTCCAATTCCTTCTTGTCCGCGCGCATCCTCGGATGGAACTCATAGAAGAAGTCGAGTGCGGTATCGATGCAACGCAGCGCTCGCGCCGGATCGGATTCAGCTACCATTCCGTCCTCTAAGATGGGGATCAGCTTCTTCAGCATCTCGCGCGCGGCGCGGCGTCCACACTCCTTCCACGTGTACGTCTTGCCGGCCAGGGTGATTTGCACCTCACCCCACTTCCCGTTTGCTCCCAGAATTTCACTCACCGTGCCCATCTGCTGATCCATTTCAATACCTCCTCATGCTGGAAAAGGGGGCAGGCGCTCGGCTCAAAGCGCCCACCCCCCATGTTGCGGTTACGCCGGTTGGTACTGGTGCCACTGGTAGCCCGCGGGGATCGCGTCCGTGCCAAACACGTCGATCATTCCGCGCTGCGTCGCCAGCTTCCAAATGCCGCCGACGGGCGGGTCAAAGGAAATCTCCACGCTGGGGAAGTACAGAATCCCGATCTTCCCGACCTCGATGATCAGCGAGGCCCGCGTGTGAATGTTCGAGAACGTGAACACCCCGCCCGCCTCGGACCCGTTTGTGGCCCACCCGTAGACCTTCGCGCCGACCTCGTAGGCGGTGATCTCGATGGACTCGATCCCGACCGCGTTGCGGATCTTCTCGGTCTTCACCTGTCGCGCGGGCGGCTTCACGATCAGCGCGTTCTCATCCACGTTCGTGAAGGAGAAATCGTCCTCCGCGAACTCGAATGGGCAGACCACCCAGGGGGCTTTGTCTGACCAGTCCATGAGCGCTCCGAAAGCCGGTAACGTCGGAACCGCCTGCGCCGCGCTCGGGGCCCGGGCGACCGATGCGAATCTGTAGGTGTCAATCGACATGTTCCTCTCCTACTCCGTGAGGATTTGATACGTGGCCAGATAACACGGCCAACCCGTTTCTTTGTCGCGGATGCCCGGCGCCATGCTCAGACACCGCGAGTACTTCAGCTCTCCACTCGCAACTGCTTCCGTCGCGCCATGCAGGCGGTCCAAGAGCAGCATCGCCACGGCCCGCGCGGAGGTGACCAAGCTGTCCCCGCCCATGCACTTGAACAGGTATCGCCCGCCCATCACCGCCTCGGCCGGCTCGACTTCCTCGGTCAGCGGTTCAACCCTCACCGCCTTCTGGGTGTTGTCGAACCCAGCCGGGACCTCGTACCCGTACACCCGGTCGCCCACCGCATCCGCGAATGGGTTTCCAGGCGCCCGCAGGAACTCAACGATCACCTGCACGCTGTCCGACATCAGGCCCAGTCCCTGGCATTGAAGTCGCGCCGCGCGTCCTCAAACGCGGTCGAGAGGTATGGCCTCGCGGGCATCTTCACCGTCCCGAATTCGAGGTACGCGCCGTAACCGGATTCCGTCGCTACCCGGAACGACATCTTTCCCACCGGATGCACCGCAATCGAGTCACGATTATGACCTCCAACGTAACCAGTCCTGTGATCTGGTGTCTTCAGTACTGGAGACCCAATCGGTGGAGGGCGCTTCGAGAGCTCGGCCATCGTCTCGGCGAACTCCTGCAACTTCGCCCGACTCTGCCTCGACATCTCGCGGAGCGCCGCGTTGAACCGATCCGAGATGCGAACGTCAGCCATCAGCCGAACACCATCTCCAGCCGAAGTTTCTGGCTGCCCGTTCCGGTGAGATCGATGTTCTTCGCCGAGGCCCCCACGTCGGGAGCCTGCTCGTTCCCGAAGTAGAGCGAGGCCTGGCCCGGCTTGATCTCATCGCTCCAGGCCGCGCCCTTGAACGCATAGCCGTTCGTGGCCCCGGTCTTGATGATGATCGGGTTCGCGTTCGCGGGGTCGGGCCGCGCAAACAGCATCTGCAACTTCAGGCCATTCATGCTTCGGGTCGCGCCATTCGTCGCGGTCAACGCCGTGAGGTCGAGGGTCAGAGCTCCAGCAACAAGCGTGGCCTCCACCGACACGACCTCCGTGCAGGGCAGCGACGGATCGACCGGGAATGTCTGGGTCAGATTCCACTGATCGTGGGTGACCACCTTCTTGCTGGCCGCCGACGCTGGGGCGTTACCCGGCAGCGTCTCGTTCACGGTCAGCTTCATTTCGAGAGTTCCGGCAACCGACATTGATTTGCCTCCTTTTCAGTTTTTCGAGCCGCCCGTGATTCGACGGCAGTTGACGACCAAGCACCCTGGCTCTTGTCTCGGCTCCCCCAAAATCGCGTAGATGATTGGAGACCCGAGGTCCGCCTCGAAAAGCTTGGTCACCTTCAATCGGTCTCTTCCGCTGACAACCGTCGCCAGCGGGAGGAGAATGGTTCGGTCTTCCAGGGTCACCTGCGACCCGTCCTGCGCCTCGCGGACACCCGCCTTGAGCGCCTCGGATATCTGCACGCCGCAGCGCGTGGGAGTCCCGCTCGCCGCGTAGGTGATCGAGGGTTCAGCCGCTTCCGTGTTTACCGTTGCCGGCAACACCTCGCAGGTGTCCCTCATCATCCGTTCTTGCAGCGCTTGGCCACTGATCATCGCCACAGCCTCCGGCGCCCTCGCAGAATCTCGCGCGCCCTCGGGTCGATCTCCGCCTCGGTGAAGGCCACCCCGTGCGGCAACGTCGCGCTCGCCAATCCCTCGACTCCACGCTTCGCCGCCATCGCCTCAACGAGAATCACCGCCGCGTCCTCCAACTCCTGAACCGCATCCGGATACTCCGGGAAACTGCTCAGGTTGCAGTACGTGACGACGAAACTCATCGCCCGCGTCACCAGGTCCTCGATGTACGCGGCGTTTGTCTGGCCGATCTCAGGGTTGGCCTGCACACGCTCAAGGATTCGACCCTGGGCGTACGGACTCACCCCTTCTTACCCTTCACATCGGGGTCGGCGACCCCTTGTGCCTGCTGGTCGTCGGTCTGGTCACCCTCGGCTTTGGCCTTTCCCACCCCGAAGACCTTGATCTTCTTTTCGTGGTAAAGGGCCTTGATCTGTTCCGCCCTTGGGTGACTCGCGTCCACCACAACGATGTCGAAAGGCTCGGTCTCGTTCGGCAAGAACAGGTCGGGATTCCGATAGAGCAGGTGTCCGCCCGCAATCGCCTCGTTGAGCTTCCGAACCGCCTCGACCGGAACGCGCGTGGCCAGGGCGTACACGCCAACCCGCGCAACTTTCGGTGCTAGTGCCATAATCTCTCCTTTCCCGTCTGCCCGAGGTCACTGGGTCTGTACGACGATGCCGCCAAGGTCCTTGACGGACGTCGCCTTCTTGTCCCAGTTGCTGCCCGTGCCGATCGCGCCCGCGGTCGGATTCGCGCCGCCATTGGTGACATCCCAGGTGAACCCCTTGAGGCCGAGGTTGATGGCGTATTCGGCCTGCACGCGCCCGACGAGGTTCTCAAGGCCAGTGACAACCTCGGCCGCGACGGATTCGGCCTCGCTCTCGACGACCTCCGCCGCGCCGACCGTGAGACCCAGGGTCCGGTAGGTCGTGGGCGATCCGGCCACCACGAGGGAGGGGGAATCGATCACCACCACGGGCTTGCCGAGGGTGCCGGGACTGCCACCGTAGACCACGGTGTTGGCAATGCCGTACACCTTGTCGGTGATCGCCTGCTGAATCAGGTCGAAGAAGGGCTTGGAGTGCATGACCAAGCAGGCCACGCGCTGGGCCGCGTCGCCGAGCTTCGACATGCCGCTCACGATGGCCGAGTGCTTCATCGTGGCCGCCGTGCCGTCGAACACCAGCGCGCTGCCCGAGACACCCTCCAGGGCGGCGACCAGCGCGGCAAGAACGATGTCGATGTGGTCCTGGATTTTGGCCACCCCGACCTGCTTGCCGAAAACAAACGACATCAGCTCGGGGGTGGCTCCCATCTTTTTCCAGGCGTCGAGGGTTTGCGCGACGGGCCCCATCTTGCGATTGAGCTTAACGGTGGCGATCTCCGCCTGAGTGAGCGCGATGTCGGTCACGCCGGACACCGATGTGGTGTCGCGTCGCGTGACCAGACCCGAGGTCATCGGGAAGAACGCCGACTTGCTGTAATTGCCGGGAAGTTTTTCGGACCGCAGCACGATGGCCCCATTGCTGGCCGCGTTGAAGAGGTTCAGATTCTGCGCCAGAACCTCCACTTGGCCGCTCTGGAACTGCTCATCGTAGATGACGAAGTCCGAGGCTTTGCCGATTGCCATGAGTTACTCTCCTTGCAAGAGCAGACGCGTGTACTCCTCTTGGCCGTGTTCCTTGATGAACGCGGCCTTATCCGCGTCGCTCTTCAGGTCCTTGAATGAGGCAGCGCCTTTCGCGCCGCCCGAAGGTCGCTTGCCCGTGTCCAATCTCTTCAACACCTCGGCTTCCACCGCGGCGTCAAAGGAGGCCTTCAACACTTTCCCAACCTTGCGGATGTCCTCGACAGATTCGCGTGGCGAAAGAAGCACCTCGGAGAAGGGCGCCAACTCCAACTCCGAGAGGGCCGCGTGGGCTTCCTCGCGGAACTGCTTGGCCTTGAGCTCCGATTGGAGGCGCGCCAGTTCCTGCTCGCGCTTCTCATAGAGCTCCTGATATTTCCCTTGCTCTTCGAGCCGCTTCTTCTCCGCCTCTCGTTGCGCGACTTCGAGCTCCTCCTGGTGCTTGCGCGCCCAGGCCTCATGGGCCTTGCTGATGGCTCGGTCCAGGTCGCTTTGGGAGAACTTCGCCTCTTCTTTTGACTGCTCGGAACCCGACGAATCACCGCCCTCTCCACCGACCTTCTTTTGGTCAGCGGATTGGTCAGCGCTCTTGTCAGTTTCCTTCGGCTTCTGATCGGGCACAGAACAACCTCCTGGTCATGAGTTTGACCGCGAGGAGAATCTACACCCGATTTTGGGGGGACCGCTGTATATAGCGGTTGAGGGGGTCCAAAACGCGATATATAGCGGTTACATAGGTTGGGAAAGAGCCAATTTGGCCTTGGCTTGGTCCAAAATGTGAAGGGCTTCCTGTATCCGAAACGCGGCGTCCAGGTCCGGGAGGTCCTGGGTTTCAAAGGTCGTCCAGCGATGGCGACATCGGCGACATTCGCGCCGTCGCGAGATGTACTCCTCTCCCTCGTGAGTCGCCTTGTCTTCCGCTCTCAGGACTCGACTGAATGGGTGACCACAGTCAGGGCATCGCATGCGATCACTCCTCCTCGGGGTAAGCACCACGGGCCTTCGCGGTCGCCGCCGTGCGCTCGTTGGCGCGGCGCTCCATTCCGGTCTTCTGGCTGTCGCTCGTCCCATAGGCCAAGGTGCAGCGACAGCGCGGGTGGAAGGGCGGCATGCGGTGTCCGGATGGAAATTCCTCGTCGATCCCAATCACTCCAGCCGCTTCATTCGCGGCACAGATGTCCGACACTCGCGAGTCTCCCACCGTGATGGAGGCCTTCCAACGATTCCCGCGCGCCTTGGCTTCGGCCTCCCTGGCCGCCGCCGTGGCAAACCTGGCTTCGGTCGCCGCGATGACCTCGCGTCGGTCCCGCAGGAGCTTCTGGAATTCGCGGTCCAAGCGCCGCTCCACTTGTGCATCGGGAAGATCCAACGACTCCAGGTATTCCCGCAGCCTCTCGTACTGGGCTACGCGCTGCGCGTCCAACCCCTTCACCACGTCCATCCGCCTGGCGATCTCCCGAGGCCCCCAGCCGTGTTCCAAACCGTCTGCAATCAATTGACCCAGCTTCTCCAGTTCTGTGTCGAAGAGGTTCGTGGCCAACGTTCGGGCCTGCCTTCGAGCCTGGTCCGTGGCCAGTTTGACAGCCTTCTCGTAAGCGACGGGTGAAAGGTCCGCCGAGATAGATCGAATTGCCGCCGTTCGCAAGACCAGGAAGAGGGTGTCGTTCAATCCCTCCTTCGTCTTCTGAAAGCCCTCCTCCATAACCTTCCGGAGTTCTGGCCCGAAGGCCGCGTATACCCCATGCCCCTCGAGGGCTGCGACGAGTGCCTGCAGCTCAGTCATCTTAGTTCTGCCTTGCCGCCGTTAACCGCTCAAGGGCGCCCGTGTTCACGAGCGAATCGAGGATGCCATCCGCCGCCACTTGAATCGCCTCCTGCGCCACGGCCCCAATGTCCACCGCCGCCCGGTTGGCCAACGCATCGGACTGCGCGATCTGATCCTCCTCGGTCACGGGAGGCCGCTCCTTGCGCACCTCTTCGAGCTCGCGTTCCGGATCATCAATATCCGAGAGGAGTTCAAGCTGTGTGCGGTGCGAGACAACCCCCTTCAGCGATCCGATGGCCTGCCATTCCTCGGTTCGATTCGTCGGAAGAACGAATTGGATCGTAACCGTGAACCCCTCAATGACCTCGTTTCTGGCCTTGCGGAGCATGGCGTTGATCAGGGCGATTCGATCCTCCACGCCCGCTTTCAGCCAGTTAATCATTGACGACGCTCGGTGCATCATTGGCTGGAACTTGAGCCTCAGCGCGATCCCGCTGGCCGCGCCCGTGGCTCCCAGGATCGCCTGGATATCCGGCACCTTGAACATCGTGTGAACGTGATCACGTGTTCTTTGCAAGCGGTCCCGCACCCGCTCTACGTCATTGCCTTTGGTCAGGTATTCCGCGCTGGCACCCTCTGGAAGGGGCAGCATGTTCAGCTTGTTGATCTTCTCGGCGTTGTCCATCAGCCAATTCGCATCGCAACCGCAGATGGTCAGCTTGGAGTTGGTGTTGTTGCGAATGTCGTCGCCCGTGATCGTATCGATGTCGTTGTACTCATCCATCTGGCCGATCAGGGCATCCGTGATGATTGAGGTGCGGCTGCGATTCACCCTCCAAACCACCACGGGAGGCCTTCCATACGCGTGTTGTCGTGGCTCATTGGCTGCAACCCAATCCTGTCCCTTGTTGACCCAATCCTCGATCCGATCTTCCAGGTAGACCGTCATGAGCTCCACCTTGGTTTCGAGCACCTGATCCTCAAACACGGTCCCCACGGGGAGAGCCACACGGCGCACGGCGGCGACCAGACTGTCATCTGCATCCCACAAGAGGAGCCATTGGAGGGGATCGTGGCTGGTGATGATAACCTTGCCCCCCACAAATTCGTGAGTCTCAACTCCAAACCCGCACACCAGGGCGTTACGAAGGTTTTCGACGTCCGCGGCGGCGAGCTGATTCTCCTTGGCGATCTCGGCATACATCTCCACGCCGGATTTCGACCCGTCTTCCCCATCGACGGTGACCTGGTAGGGGGTGGAGGTCAGAGCGCCGACATAGGAGTCGATGGCGTACTCAGCCCAATTTGTCACGATCTCGGAGGCTGTCACCCCATCCGCGTACGTGGCGTTGCGTCCCACGATGGCATGCTTCCCCTCATAATACTTCCGCCGCGTCTCCATCTTCGAGCGAGTGGCGGCCTGGCGTGACCAGAGTTCTTCGATTTGTTTGATCGTGATTTCCATGATCCCCTCCCCTATATCCCCAGCTTCGTCCGGTCAAAGAAGGCCGGTTGTGGGCTTCCCAGATGAGTGTAGATGCCATAGCGCATGGCGTCCATCGCGTGGTCCGCAAACTTCACGGGTCGGTCCATGTACTGACCATCCTTGCTCTTCTCCCAGGAGTACGTCTCGAACTCCTTGTTCAGATTGACATTCTCCGGATTAGAGTGCAGCCGTAGACCTTGGCACAGGCTGATGCCGGCGCGGACCGACCCCTCCCCCTTGTCGGCAGGCTTGCAGTTGAACCCATGGAGACCTAATTCCTTGATCCTATCAGGCTCCGCTGGATCGCCGTAAATTGGAACATTCCTCGGCACCCCCACCGCCTTCATCCTGGCCGCCAAGTCGGGGGTGGTCAGCCCGCTCTCGTAGATGAGCTCGCGGAGATAGACGTCCCCGCGATGCTCTCGCCTGTTCAGGTCCTTTGTGCCGACCCACACCAGGGCGGTCGGATTGTTGAACCCGAAGTCCAACCCATAGAACTCGTCATCGAATGTCGCGGGGTAGGCGTCCACCATTGGCGGTTGATAGACGAGACCTTCGAGAACTCCCCACTCGCCCTCTCCGTAAATGGTGTGGAGACCTGGGTTCTGTTCTCGGAGAACCTCGATCTTGCGAATGTACTCGCGGTCGAGGAATCGGTTGTCACGCCACGTGGAGCGGTGCGTGGTGGTCATGCCGTGCTGCCGTTCCACGAAAAACCTCTTGCGCAGCCAGTGCATTCGTGAGATTGGGTTGAGGCTGAGCAGTATCTGCTTGTAGCTCGGTGTTTCGCCACGCAAGCGGAGATCGACCTGTTCGAAGTCCTCCTGGCTGAATTCTGTAGCCTCCTCCGCCCAGAACGAAGTCACGCCAGCCAGAGACTTCAACTTCTCGGCGTCATCCAAACCGAGAGAGATGATCGAGGCGCCCGTTGGAGCGAATGTCAGCGTCAGGTCGGTCCTGTTTGTCGCAAAGTATTTGGACCACCCCCATTGAGCGATGATCTGCCGCAGGAGAGCAAAGCAGGAGTGGCGGATGGTCTTGTGAACCTTCCGCAGGATGCAGAGACAGTGGCCTGGTTCGGCGACCAAACGGATGAGGAATTTCTGAGCGCAAAAGACCGACTTCCCGCTCCCCGCGCCCCCCACCAACACCAGGTAGCGCGACTCGTTCCAGAAGAGCGGGTAAAAAACTTCGTTGGTCACTGCTCTAAGATTCCTCAGGTCGATCTCCACCCTGGCCCCAGTCATGCGGAAGTTTCACCTCAAGTTTGATCGGCTCCCCGTTCTCGCCTCCCAACTCAAGCCGCTGGTTCAGACCGAAGGACTTGGGGTAGCGGCGTTCCAGCTTCCACGCCGCCGCGGTCCAGTTACCGCTTAGGGCGGCGTGCTCGATCTGTGCCAGCCAGTCGACGGCGGCTCGGGCCTCCGCCGCTTTTACAGCGTTGAAAAACTGGCGAAACCTCTTGGACTTACCCTTCATCCACCGGTTGAACGTCTCGTAGCATACGCCGCCGTAGGCTGCCGCGAGTTCATAGGTGGCGCCCAGTGAAATGGCCTTGCAGATGCGGTCCTGCACCCCCTTGGTCAGCTTGCAGGGCCTGGCCATCAGAACACCCCCAGGTGTTGCTGTGCGGGGATCCGCCGTGGCTTCACTCCCTGGGGGAGGAACTCTCCGGCCTCGATCCTCAAGAGAATGTCCGTGGCTCGGTCCGATGGCAGCCTTTCAGGGAGAGCGTCATAGAGGAAGATCGTTCGGAAGGTCTGGAAGTCCCTTTCGAGGAAGGGGGCGAATCGGTTACCGCTGGCCACACACTCAGCGTAAGCGTGGAACCGCTGTGGGAAACTCCACCGAACGTGGACCATCATGTGGCAGGCGAAGCACAGGCCGAAGCGCCCGATGTGGTCTCCGAAAGCCTCGCGGTAGTCCTCACTGTGCGCGTCAATGATCCCCTCGGTCTGCCCGCAGGAATCGCAAATGACGGGAGGCCTGCGCGCCCCGGACTGGTATTCCCCCTTCAGCCAAGCGAGCGCCTTGAGTCGCTGAGATGGACTGAACCCGTTGTAGGATTTCATCGCTCCCAACCTTTAGCCTATGCTAACATACTCACGACGTGACACAAGTTTTTCCACCGGAATCGATTTCCAGACCGTCCAATACTTCTTGCCGCGCGGTCGCTTTCCATCCCAGCCGAGGCGGTTCAAGTAGAAGTCCGGATTGGCGGTGATCGCTTCCAGGCGCTCCGCGCCGATTTTGATGGCATGGTAATGAAGGGACGCCGTCATTGAGGCTCCAAATCCCTTTCCTCGGTGTTCCGGAAGGACGTATATCCCCTTGAGGCGGAAGACTTTGTAGGTTCCCTCGAACAGACCACAGATGCCCACCGGTTCTCCTGACACGGAGGCAAGGCCGACAAACCACCTCGTGCGGTTCCGCGTTGGCTTGAGGCAGACCCCCTCCTTCGCGGCTCGGGACGCCAAGGGGGCAATGTCGGTGGCGTGGTCCGCAGATCGCAGGAAAACAGTCTGCGTCGGTGAGTTCATCCGTTTGGCTCTCCTTGCACGGGATACCAGGCCTTTGAGTAGCGGTATTTGTCGAGGTTCTTGGCCTTGAAGATGCTGTTCTGATAGAGCAAGTGGACCTCCTGAATGGGCGCGCCGATCCCCGTGGCAATCTGTTGAGGATCGAGGCCATGGGTGTCGATCAGTTCCTGCACGATCTCCGCCATCCGGACGGCGACATGGCTTCCCTTTGCCCGGTTCATCCGGATCGTCATCATCATCGCTTCCCAGTCCGGCACAGTCAGAACGGCGACGGGAACCCACCTGTTATATCTGCGGACCAGCTCGCGGTTCTCCTGGGCCAGGCGCCAGCGGTGGAATCCGTCGATGATTCGATTGGTGGCGTTGACGAGGATTGGCTGGACCCAACCCGTCTTGATGATCGAGAGCGCCAGGAGGTCCAGCTCGGCGTCAAAGACCACGTTCGGGTTGTAGGAGTTCGGGTTCAACTGGCCGGCATCAACCCAACTGATTCGGGCAATGGGATCGTGCTGGAACGTTTCCTTGGTTTCGTGCTGCACGGCAAAATCCTCCTCTTAAAGGCTCCCGCCAAAAAGTAATCCAGAATGTGAATCACCGGGTAGGCTTCGGGGTTGTTGTGGTGCTTCCGGGAGGCGTCCTCGAAGCGCTCCTCGGCCAGCTCCCGCTCCTCTCCGTCAAACATGTCATCGAGCATCTGTTGAACGGTCTGTAGGGTCTCGCCATACCTCGACCGGAAATAGTTGAGGTCCATCTCCTGGTAGTAGCGTTCCTGAACGCGCATGTCCGGGAAAATCCTGACCACGTTCTGGTAGAGCTCAGGATCGACCGCGCGTAAACGGTCGAAGCGTTTGGCCGCTTCGGCGTGGATCGGCGTTGAGACCCTCAGATTGTGGCCGGCCAGGTGCTCGGCATCATAGATCGGGCAGTAAGGAATTTCGGAGTCGTGGAGGAATTTGAAGACGTCGTTCTCGGTCCAGTCGTAGATGGGCTTGACCAGGTTCACATTCCTGGCGCCCTTCGTGGAGCAGATGTAGTTCTCGTTGAGTTTCGCCATGCAGGAGGCCAATCGGATGAGCGATTCATCCGCGCGCATGCCGTTGAGCAGGGCCACCTTGCCTCGAAAGTTCTCCGCCACGAAGGCGTCCATCGTGTACTGATCGAAGACCCGATCATCTCCAGGTGGGAGAGTAATCGCCCACGCTGGCTTGTCCCGAACCCACTCTCGACCCGGGTCCCACTGCACATACTGCTCAGTCCTCCCGAGGACGTACTTGTGGGAGCGAAGGGGGACCGCGTACCAGAGCATCTTCACCCACGGCTGGCGGCGGTAGGAATCCACGAAGTCCACGACCGCCCTGGGAATCAGCTCCTCATCCCGGAAGATCACGTGGACCGAGGAGATGCCGCGCTCGGCGGAGATCTCACGAACTAAGTGGAGTACGACCAGGGAGTCCTTCCCACCTGAGAAGCAGACCGCCACCGAGTCGAAGATGTCGAAAATGTGCCGGATGCGATTCCTCGCCTCGGTCAGCACGTCCACATCGATGTACTTACGGCTCCGGGCCATCGTACCCTTCTCGAATCATGTGGTCACGGATGTAAGAGGCAAGACGTTCCCCGATAGTCTCAGCCGTTGGGAACTCACCCTTGAGCCATTTCAGGAACTCGAACCACAAGTCCTGCTGGCCAGTCGTGTCGAAGATGATGTTATAGGCGATCACTGGCTGGGGCGCGTCCTTGGCGCGCTGAGCACCGTTTTTCCTGGCCGTGGCCTCAGTGACGGATGCCTCCTTCTTCGCCTGCAACGACGCAAGGAGGTCCTTCATCGCCGCCTTCTTGGTCGAGATGCCAGAGAGAATCTCTGCGAGAAGCTTTTCGTTCCGGTTGGCCAGGGAGGCGATTGGATCGAGCGTCGCAAGGAGGTACTCGGCCTCCCTGTCGGTCACGTCGAGGACGGCGACCCGCATCTCCTGATCGGGGAGGAGATCACCCCACAGGTGACCGTCGATCCAGGTCAGATTTCCCTCGTGCTCGTAGACCAGGGGCACGCGCGCACTGCCCACCTCTTGGAGTGAGGCGGCCAAAGCCGCCCGTTGGCTCTCGGGATGGACCCTCCAATTTTTCGGGTGAGGGCGGATATCGCCCACCCGCACCGTGCGAATCTCACGGACACGGTCACGGGTTCGGATTGACTTCCGCTTCATGATTTCTTCCCCCTTTTCCGAATACGCTTAACGAGCTTCCACTTCCTCGCTTGGCTCGGATGCCATGGCGCGAGAACCTCACAGAAGGCGAGGGTGATTGCGCGGAGGTAATAGGCAAATGGCTCCTGGTTTTCTGGCGTATACCGAATACCCCGGTCCTCAAGAACGCGCATGACTAGGTGGAAGAGCTCATGCGTCAGGGTGGCAATCTGCTCGTTGTACCACTCGAACCGGGGAAGCCAGACGAGTCGGACGATGAGGCCTTCCTCTGGGTTTTCGAGCGTTGTGAAGAAACCGGTATGGAACGGGGTAGCTCCAATATCGGCCCCAAACTTACGCTTCACCCAGCGACGGACCTGGGGGAGATCGGAGTCCACACACAGATAGATCACCTCTCCGTACATTGGGTCCTTGACCAGGACGGGGCGGAAGGGCGGTTTCCGCTGTATGCGTTTTTGTATGCGCATTTTCCTCGCCTGGTTCACTTTCCTTGCCTAAGCGACCCTTTCAGACCGCTCGGATTTCTCAATGTTTTCCAGTATTTTCAGGAGGTTGACGGTTGTTGCCGAACCACTGTCGAAGCCTTCCAAGCTGAGGGTCGCGGGTTCGAGCCCCGTCTCCCGCTCCACTCCACCCCCTGGAATTCGCGACTTTTCGAGTTCAGACCCCCCAGGCATTGAGAATGGAGGCTGGACGACTGGGAAGACTCCAACTCACCCCCCCGCCAGCCACACATACTTCATGTGCCGCCGGTCCAGGCCGTTCATCGGGAAGCCGCGCACGTTCGGGGCGAGCAAGCGGAAATCCCGCCGGAAATAAAGGAACAACCAGGCCGCATCCTCCACCGCGACCCTTTCGGCCTCGCGGAAAAGCCGATTCTGCTCCGCCGGATCCACCGAAGCGAGCGCGGCCTCATACAGGCGGTCGAATTCCGGGTTGGAGTAGCGCGCGTAATTCTCCCCATCCGGGGGGATGCCGCTGGTGGCCAGCAGCATCATGGAGTTCTCAGGGCTGGGATAATCGTTCAACCATCCCATGCGGTAGAAGGGGACTTTGCCGTCCCGGACCGTGTCCAGGTGCATCCGCCATTCCGCCACCTGCAGGGTGACCTTGACTCCAATCGCTGAGAGGTAACCCTGGAGCACCTCGGCGATTTTTATATTCTCCTTTCCCATCGCATTGAGCTGAAGCGTAAGTTCCGGGAGTCCCTCCCCGTTGGGGTAGCCGGCTTCCTTGAGAAGGAGCGCCGCCTTCAAGGGATCGTATTTATACGGCCCTTCTTCAACCGGGTATCCCGGCATCGAGGGGGGCACCACGGCGCCGTTGTTGGGCGTGGCGCGGAAGCGAAGGATGGTTGAGGCGACCTCATCCCGGTTGACCGCATAGTTCAGCGCTTGACGCAGCTTCACATTCTTGAAGAGCGGATCGGTGGTGAGCATCCCCACATACTCGATCCGCATGAAATTGGAGCTCTGCGCTTGGAAACGCGAGTACTGGGGTTTGAGGCTGAGGTCCTCATTGAAAATGTTTTCCCACTGATCAATCGGCACGGGATATTGCAGGTGGAGGTTGCCGTTCAGGAATTCGAAGTGCTCGCTGTTGGCATCCGCGATCTGTGAGATCTCGATCCGGTCGAGGTAAGGCAGCGGCCTGCCCGCCGAGTCCTTTCCCCAGTATTTCGGGTTCTTCTCAAGCACAATCCGCTGCGCGGGGACCCACTCCACGAATCGAAACGGCCCGGTTCCGACCGGGTTCTTGAAAAAGTCATCGCCGTACTTTTCGACCGCCTCACGTGGAACCGGCCAGGCGAAAGAATGTCCCATGCGGTAGAGGAACGGCGAAAACGGGCGAACCAGGGTGACCACGAAGGTCCGCCGGTCGGGCGCGGCCAAGCCCTCCACGCCATGTGAGGCCTTGGCCAGCTCTTCGAGCCGGTTGTCCTCCGCGCGGCGGAAGCGATCCGGTGAGGTCTCGTCTCGCGCGTTCCCTTTGGCGCGACGGTCGAGCTCGGTTCTGGCCGAGACTCCATCTCGATACTCCTGCGCGCCCTTCACAAACCCCAGGAACATCCAGGCCCCCGGAGAGGCCACTCGCGGGTCGCATACCCGCTGGAAGGAGTACACGAAATCCTCGGCGGTGACCTCCCGGCCCACTCCACCGGGAAAGCAGGGGTTGTCGTGGAAAAAGACTCCCTCTCGGAGATGGAAGGTGTACACCAGTCCATCAGGGGAGATCTCCCATGACTTGGCAAGAAGGGGCACGACCTCCAAAGTGATCGGGTGAAACTCCACAAGGCCATCGTGCAGGGATGTGGCCGCCTCGCTGGAGGCGGTGTCTCGAATCCAGGCCGGGTCCAGGCTGTTGGGGGTTTCCAGGATGTTGAACCGGAAGGTTCCGCCGGTGGGGCCTGTCGGGAGCTCCAGCTTGTCGGCGGGACAGGCAAGCTTCTGAAGCAGGGAATCGATTTCGGGTTGGGAGAGGATTGAGGTTCTCCCCAATTGAGCGGACCCAGCTGAACCTGGCGGTGTAGAAACGGGATCCTTCCCGCAGCCCCCCCAAAGGAGCGCGGTCAGGAGGATAAGGATTGGGAGCCGAGTCTTCTTCAAATCCGTGTCAGTCCTCTTGCATGACGGCAATTTCGTGAGGGGTCAAGGCAAAGATGTAATTGATTCGCCGTTGATCTTTCGGCGAAAGGTGTTCGCGAATCCGAGACCAGATGGCTGCCTGGCGGTCCGGGAGGTCCAACTCCTCAAAGCCCTCCCACACCAAGAAACCACCGATCCGGTCTTCACTGCGTGGCTCCAATTCCAACTCGCTTCCTGGAAACGCCTCATGAAGAACTGACCTTAAGTTGTTTGGAAATTCTTCCATCTCTTGACTCCCTGTCCAACAACCACCTCAGCGGCCATCAGCATTCGGCGGGAATGCTCTCGAAGGAGATCCCCTTTCCGAATCTTCAGGTATAGTTTGGCCCGCACCAGTTCGGTTCTCAACCCCTCCGAGGTCTGGAACCGGTGGTTGTTCCTCCAGTGGAGCTGGACATATGTGAGCGCCGAGGCGAGCTCCTCCCTCCTTGCCGAGGGAAAGAGGCGGTCATAGCGCGCGGCCTTCATCAGTCGAAAGAGGTCGTGTCTTTCCTCAAACTGGCTTGGGTCCACGGCGATCCGCAGCCGGTACGCGCGGAGAATGCATTCCACCGCCAAGCCCGCAAGGAAATGAGCCATCAGATAGGCTCCACCAACATGGAGCTCACCGGCTTCGAGAAGCCGCTCCTCCGCGGCGTCCCTATAAACCTCCGCGGTAAAACGCATGCGGCGCCCCCCTCATGCCGCCTCCAGTTCCGCGATGGCCTTTTCCATCTCCTCCTTCTTCGGGGCTTTGCCGTGCCAGTCGATCCCCCCCTCCATGAACGAGACCCCCTTGCCTTTGATCGTGTCGGCGCGGATGAACACCGGCCGGCCTTGGACTGTCCGCGCCTCATCGAGGGCCGAGAGGATTTGATCGTAGTCGTGCCCGTTGATGTCGATCACATGCCAATTGAAGGCGCGGATCTTGTCGAGGATCGGCTCCAGCGGCATGACCTCGGCCACCGGGCCATCGATCTGCCCCTTGTTGTTGTCCAGTATCACCACCAGGTTGTCGAGTTTGAATTTCGCGGCGGAGAGGAGCGCCTCCCAGACTTGGCCTTCCTGGATTTCGCCATCGCCGACCATGCAGTAGACCCGATAGTCCCGTTTGGCGACACGGGCCGCGAGGGCGATGCCGATGGCGATGGAAAGTCCCTGGCCGAGCGAGCCGGTGCAGGCCTCGATGCTGTCGAGGACCGTGCAATCCGGGTGCCCTTGAAGTGGCGAGCCGAGCCGGCGGAGGTTCATGAGTTCGGATTCGGGGAAATACCCGGCGTCGGCGAGCAGGCAGTACCACGCCGGGATGCAGTGCCCCTTGGAGAGGACGAAGCGGTCGCGGTCCTCCCAGCGGGGGTTCTTGGGGTCATGGCGCATTTCCCGGAAGAGTAGGGTGGTCATGAGGTCGGTGGCCGAGAGCGAGCCGCCTGGGTGGCCCGATCCGGCGGCGGTGATCATCTTGATGGAGTTGATCCGGGCTTTCCGGGCGATCTCCTTGAGGGTGGCGACATCGGTGGTGGGGGAAGCGGCCGTGGGCATGGAAACAATTCTCCTTACGGTTGGGTCTGGACCCGATGGGCGGGGGAGACACCCCCTCGCGCCGGGAAGGGGGAAGTATAAGGGGGGGGAGACAGGGGGGCAACCGGCGAGTGGAATCGACTCATGGGACGCCTACCAGGTTTTCAAACGGAGGAAGCCTCATCCTTTAGAGAATTTCTAATTGAAAAGAATGTTGTTGACACATGGACATCGACTCAATACTATCCTATCCCCCTGTCCGTAAGCCGTGGACTGGCTTGAATGCGTGGCTGTACAGTTGAACACATACTGGCTAAAGAGGAGACGCGTTTAATGGTCTGGACCATGACAACAGTCTTAATCTCGATTTGGACCCTTAACATGGCGTGGATAGCTGCAACCCCTGAACAAGGAGCAGCCGTCCGGGAAGCGATGCTCACTGATTACGCACGTGCCGAAGCCGTTATCGGCCAGGGCGAGCTGGTCAGCGCGCTCCCCGAAAGCGGGCGGGTCCTCTATGTGTGGCGGGAGAGCGGCGACTTCCTGGACCTGCTTCGTAAGGTTGAGGAAGCCTATGCCTCCCAGACCGAGCAGGCGAGCCGGGAGGGGCTGCGACAGCGAAGCCAGGAGATTCAATCGGGAACAGCCGAAGGGATCATGCTCCTCGACGCGGCGATCCTGAACCGAGCGCTGGGCAACCTGGTCGGGGCCGAGGAGTGCCTGCGCAAGGCGGTTGAAGACCCGCTCTACGTCGAGAATCCGGGTGTTGGAGTTCTGCTGGGTCGAACCTTGCTCGACGCCGGGCGGCTCGCCGACGCCACCCCCGAATACGAACTCGCCGTTCTTCTCGCCGAGCAGCTCGGCGATCCCTCCGCCGTGTTCGCCG
>JAJVIK010000029.1 GCA_022072055.1 bacterium
TGGAATGGTCCCTACGCGGCGCCAACGCCATCCTTGCCCTGCGATGCGCAACGCTTTCCAGACGGCTGGAGGATTATTGGGAAGACCGTGCTGCCTGATCTTCCCCCACTTTCATGACGCAGGCCCGATGTTCGACAAGGAAGTTGTCATGACAGTGAATTTCCCCTTTCCCGCTGGAGTTGCAGCTCCCCCTGTGGAAAACTGACACCGATGAACCCAACCTTCCGGATGCGCCTGCTCGCGACCCTCTCCCTTGCCCTTTTGACCTTTCCTTTGGCGGCGGAGCCTTCCGCCACCGGTGAGGCGGCCTTTGAATGGCAAGCAGTTCCCACGGAGGCGCGTCTTGCGAGGAAAGCCCCATTCACCTCGGATCGCTTCAAGTGGCTGGGGTCCGCCACGGACACGATCCGGATTCGGTTCGAGTGGCCGGAAGGGGACGACTCGTTTCGGGAGCTGAAGGAGCCGTTGCGGTTCCTGGTGGCGACTCCGCCGGGTGGCATTCGAGACACCCTCTTTGAAGGTCCGCCACCGCGCTATTTCCTGCGTGGAGAAGAGGTCACCCCGGATCCGAATCGCATGCAGAAGCGCGCCGTGGAGCGTCTCCACAGCCGGGAACTGGGCGAATACCGAGGCGTCAAGCTCTTCCTGCTGGAGTTCCAGCCATACGCCTCGGTTTCAGGCAGCACGGAGACCGATTCCGCCTGGGTGTCCGGCGCGACGCTCACTTTGGTTCTCGGTGACCCCTTCGGGGCCGCCCGCGAGGCGGGGAAACCCGTCTTGGAGGCGTTTCGGGCGCTCGCGCTGAACGGCGAGGACCTGCCCCGCTGCCTTCCACCCTCCGGTGTGTTCTCGGGTCTCCCGGCAGATGCGCGCGCGCTTTGGGAGCGCCCCGCGCTCAAGGTGCGCACACGAGAAATGGGCTGGCATGTCCTGAGAGGAACCGAGATCCAACAGGCCCTCGGACCCGAAACACGGATCGAGAGACTGGAGTTGGCCACCCGTGCGGCGGCCATCGGGGCGGGCGAAACTCAGGCCCCCGGCGCCGCTGTGACCATCCCTTGGATGGTGGTTGGGAAAGAGGGAAAGGCTCGGCGGGAGGGGGTCCTCCAGGGGGAGGATCGCTTCCTTTTCCTCGCCCCGGAATCGAAATCCCCCACTGATCCCAGGACCTGTCTTTGGTTGACCGAGAATCCCGATGGTCCTGCTCACCAGCCACCGGAACCCGCCACGCCCACGCTCGCGGCGGGAATCCCCATCCGAACCACCGGGATCATTAGCCTCTCGCTCGGAAAGGACCGTGAATTCCTCGAAAGCGCCCCGCGCACCGAGCAGCAAGCGGCATTCTGGGTGGACCGCGCTTTCGAGGAAGTGGGCGAGACCACGCGCGAGGTTCGGATCGCGCTGCCCGAGGAGTTGAGACGGGGACAAGGAGGAATTCAGGCGACCGCGCGCCTGCTTTTCGGATCCTCGATCAAGGACCGCTACTCGCCTCAGCAACGACTGGGTCCGGGAGATCTTTCCGGACTTGTGGGCCCGGCGACCTTTACCCCAGTGGTCCGCCCGGCGGAGAATGGAATCGGTTGGACTTGCCTGTTCGCGCTCGACCCGGAGATTCTCGGCCCGACTCTGACCCTAAGATATGCCCCCAAGGCGCGCCCGAAGAACCCTCTTTATTTCGACAGGCTGGACCTCGAATGGACGGAAACCCTGGTATGGTCCGGAGGGAAGGCCCGCTACCGTTTTGCACCCCCCGCGCACGGGACGCTTCAAGTCGAGCTGGCAGGAGGCTCCCCCGGCGAAGGGGCGGCGACGAGCCCACCCGAGCTCCTCCTCGGGGAGACTGTTGGCGGGATGGCGTTCGTGTTGGAGGGCATTGCGCGCGAAGGGGGCCTTGAGATTCGCTGCCCGATTCCCGTGGTGGCGCTCCATCTACTCCATTGGGATCACCTGATGTCTCCCGAGTCAGAGGCATTCCGGCTGCCGAGTTGGGCCGGTGATCCGCCTCGAGCGGAAGAGCTTGTGCTCTCTCCGGAGGTGTTTAAGGCGGATCTCCAAACATTGTTGGCGGCGCACCGCGCGCGAGGAAGGGAGTGCGCCTGGCTGGATGTGCAGGATGTTTTTGATCTCTTTGGTGGCGGGCAGTTTTCGCCGCATGCCCTCAAGAGCTTCCTCGCCTGGGTGAGCGAGACTTGGCCCGATCCGCGCCCCCATTCGGTTCTCCTGGTGGGCGATTCCTCCTGGGACGCCTGGGGTCGTTACCCACACGCCAAAGAGGTTCCCAATTGGACCCCCTCGTTTCACACCGACCTGCATCCGGACTACCCCAGCGACCACTGGTTTATCGAGGGCCAGACCGGGGACCGGGTCGGTGACTGGTTCTTTGGTCGGATTCCCTGCCAGACACGGACTCACCTTCAGGGCTTCCTGTCCAAATTGGGGGACCATCGCCGGCTCGCCGCGCAAAGGCCGTCCGGGCGCTTTGTGTGGGTCACCGATGACAATCATCCCTTTGAATCCAACCTCAGGGAAGTTTGGGATTCCTCGTTGCCGCTTTCGCTTCGCTGGGACCACGTGCGGGTGAGGGATTACTCGTTCACCGACAATTTTTACTACGGCGCGCACCTGGCGCGAATTCAGGAAGAGGCCCGCAAGGCGCGCGAGCCGCTGGATTTCGGTAAGATCAGCCCGGACTGCAATCGCGCGGTCCGGGATTCACTGAGTCGCGGAGCGACCCTTTTCGTCTATCACGGCCACAGCGGGCTGAATGTGCTCGCTCACGAACGCATCCTCTTTGGGGGGAGAAGCATCTTCAGCGATGTCCCTTCCCTCACCAACGGGGGAGATGCGCCGTTGGCCTTCCTGATGACCTGCGATGTGGGTCGTTACGATTACACCGAGAACCCCAAATGGAGCGAGGGGCTCGCCGAGGAGCTCCTGTTCCATCCGCGCGGCGGGTGCCTCGCGCTGGTGACCTCGACCGGGCGAGGGGTGCCGGATGATCACCTCTCCCTGCTCAAGGGGTTCTTTTCATCGCTTTTCAACAGTCCCACGCCCAGCGCGGGAGCCACCTTGTGGGCCGGGAAGGCGCTCTCGCTCATTTCACGCCCCAGCAGCGAGGGGATCGACATGTTCACCCTCTTGGGCGATCCCCTGTTCCAGCCGCCCATCCCCTCCGAGGCGCCGGGACAGATCACTCGAATCCGGTGGAAGAAGGATGGGGCGCTTGAAGTGGAACTTGACCTTGGGGAGCTCTTGGCGGGGTGGCCCGCCGGCTCAAGTCGGACACTCGAAGTGTGGCGTGTGGGGGATGAGCTCGTGGAAGAGTGGAGAGCGGACAAGGTTTCGGTCCCACGCCAGGGCCCGGTTCGCCTGGAGATTCCCGGGGCGCGGGAGCTTGACAGGCTTTTCTTGGGGTACCGCCTTGCCGGAAACCCACCCGATGGTGATGCGATGGGGGCGTTGAACGGGTGGGCCGCGGCGGATCTGATCAGGCTGGGGCGTCCGAATTGGTCCGAGTTGGCGGGATCCGGTTCACCCAACCTCACCCTCGAACCCGAGGATGTGAGCCTTGAGAACCCGACTCCGCCCAAGAGCGGGGACACTGTGTTCCTGCGAGCCACGGTCCGGAACACCGGGACCGGCGCGGCGGAGCAGGTTGTGGTCGCGGCCTACGGAGAGGACGAGGCGGAGCCGCTCCCCACCTTCGCGAACTATCCCGAAGCGGTGCTGAAACGCCTCCTTCCGGGTGAACGCGAGACCGTGCGCCTCCGCTGGGATATGTGGGAGGGCACCGGCGAGCGGATAGTCACCGTGAAGGTGGACCCTAAGAACACGATCGCCGAGTCCAACGAGGCGGACAACGAGGCCCTCAAGACCGTTCGGATTCTTGGGAAACCCGATCTGGGATGGGGATTGGTGAAGGAGGCCACCGAGGCCGCGGTGGACTATTCCCGCGCGCGCTCGATCCCGAGCGCCTGGGTGTTAAGACCTGACTCGGTCGATTTCGGTCCGCTTGGTCACTTGTCCGAGCTGCGCCCCTATCTGGCCGAGGCGGACCGCGGGGTGATCCTGGATCTTCCCTTGTCGAATTTCGGCGACACCCCCTCCGCGACCACCACCTTGAAGATCTCCTACTTCCGCGATTCCAGCGAGACACCCGTGTTGGAAATGAAGCATCCGCCCATCCGCCCGATTCCCGGTTCGGTCCCACGGCTTAAGCCCCGCACGGTCTGGGTGGTGCTGCTGCCGGGCTTTTCCAAGGTGGTGGTGGAGGTGGATCCGGACCGGATGGTGGATGAGGTTCGGCGCGACAACAACAGGGTGACGCTCGCGCCGAAGGAGGCCCTCTGGGAGCGCTTCCCCAGCCTCAAGCCCGTTCGCGTTCCCCCCAAGGCCCTCCGAAGTGAGAGTGAATGAGCGGATTCCCTGGAAGGGGGGGGTCGGCTTGAGTACACTCCCCCGCATGAATGGGCGCGTTCGAAGCCGAGTCGCCGCGCTCCTCCTGGGGGTCGCGCTGGCGCTCCAGGCGGGGTGTCGGAGGAATGTGCTGCGGGTCAGCAGCATCCCGCCCGATGCTCAGGTGTATGTGCAGGGCAAGGTGGTCCGGCTGGAGGACAGCAACCGTCGCCTTGCAAAGAAGATCGACGAAAAGAAGGCGCGCGGGAAGGAGCTCACCGAAGAGGAGGCGGAGTTCCAGAAGAACCGCAAGCGCCTCCAGGGTACTCCGGTCGAATATGAGTTCGAATCGGTCGCCGCGGGCTATTCGCTGTATGTGCTCAAGCGCGGCTACCGCGCGACCCAGACCATCGAGTACATCAAGCCCAAGTGGTACGAATACCCGCCGATTGATCTCTTTGTGGATCTGCTGCCGGTCACGATCACCGACACGCGCGAGGTGGAGGTGACCCTTGAGCCCGACCCGGGGAGGGGCGGCGGCTCCTGAGCCATGAGTCGTTCCAGGGGGAGAAAGAGTCCCGGCCCAAAGCGTTCGATCCTCACGCGTCTCGCCATTGGCTTTGGCGTGGCGTTTGTGGCGGCGGTGCTCTATCTGGTGATCCCCAAGTCCGAGCCGCGCGAGAGTCCTGAACCGCTCCCTGAGCTCAAGGCCCGCTTGGCGACCGAACGCGGGAAACGCCGTCGTGAACTGCAGGATGAACTCTCCGATCTCGAGCTTAAGAACGACCAGTTGCGCCGTGAGATCGAGCGCCTCAAGGGGGAGAGTCGATGAGCGGGCTGATTCTCGCCGTGGATGGGGGCCGGTCTCATCTTCGGGCGGCGCTCATGAACCGCGGCGGCGGCGAGCTCGCGCGCGTTGAGGGTCGCGGAATCCCAACCGACTTGGCCTCGCTTGAGAGCCTCCTGATCGACCTTGTCGCCCTTCCCGAAAGGCTTGCGAACCTTGCCAAAGCGGATCCCGGGGCAATCCGAGCGGCCGCCCTGGGCTTGGCGGGCTTCGGGCGCGAGAGCGAATGTCGCGTGCTGGAGGCGTGGTTAGTGGAAGCTTGTCCGGGGATCGATTGGTTTGTGGAGTCGGATGCCGCGCAGACTCTCCGAGCGGCCAAGAGGGAGGGACCGGTGGCCATCGCCATCCTCGGCACCGGCTCGGCCTTTTTCGCGCGGGATGCCGGCGGGGGAATCCATCGGGTGGGCGGCTGGGGACCTCTGCTGGAGGATTACGGCGGCGGGTTCGAGATCGGCAGGCAGGCGATCCTTTCGGCCTTCCGCGCGCAGGATGGCGCGACTCCGTTCACCGGCTTGCACACCGCCGTGCTTGATCACGCGGCCTGCCGCGAGGCCCCCGAGCTTCTGAAGCGAGTCTACTCAGAGCCTCCGGATCCCTCGTGGTGGGCCTCCTTCGCGCCCTTAGCGCTCGAACAAGCCGCCAAGGGAGATTCCGCGGCGGCGTCGATAGTACGCGCGCAAGTGGACGGAGTGCGCGAAAGCCTCCGAGTCCTCCTGGGCAAATCGAAGCTCCCGTCGGAGGCCGCGATCTATTTCACCGGAGGGCTGGTCAAGGGGAGCGCTTCTTACTGGAACGCCCTGCGGGAAGCGCTGGCCGACAAGTTCGAGGGCCGCCCCCTCAACCTCATGGAGCGCGAGGCAATCTGGGGCGGGTGGCTGAGGGCGGTGGAGCAGCTCGGCGTATGCGAGTGAATTCGTTCAGGTGGCGACAGGAGATGAGTCCGGCCTTTCGCCGGATTACCCGTCTCCCTCATCGTTGCTATCCGCCGGGGGGACTGGCGCGAGGATTCGAATCGCGGGTGGCTCTCGTTGTTCGACCAGGATGCGCCACCCTTGCGGGGGGGGATCGTGGAGGAAGATCGCAAGATCGGGAAAGAGCTCCAGGGTGTCGCGTTCATCCACCGCGAGCGCCACATCGGTGGCCCCTACGGGGAAGGCCGCGCGGATGCCATCGGGAGTCCACATGGACGGCGCTGCGGTGGGGATCCCCGCGTAGAAACCGACTTGCGGCTTGCGCGCCAGGACTGTCTTGATCTCGGAGTGAGCCTCGCGGAGTTCCAGTCCCGCCAATCTGAGTTCCACCGGAAAGTAAGCCCGCGCCCCAAGTCCTTCGCGCAAGATCGGCTCGATGGCGAAAGGTCCCGCGATCGCGCAGGCGGTCACGGTCAGGGCGGGAATCCGGGTCCATTTGGAGAGGAATCCCTCCTCCATCCGGCGAAGCCCGGCGGCGAGCCAGATCAGGAGCGCCGGAAGAATGGGAAGCAGGTACCGGCTCGTCCCGCCATGCAGGGCCACCACGCTCATCGAGGCAAAGGTGGTCGCCGCAAGCCACGCCCACTCCCTTCGCTTACCGCGTGAGAAGAACCACAACCATCCCACGGCCACGATAAGGAGCCACACCGGCGCCAAGACTCGCAAGGGAAAGAGTTCCGGTGTCCAGCGAAGGATGAGGCGTCCCAAGTTCACGGCGTATTTGGTCGCGATCCCGCCCGCGTGATTCAGGATTCCGTTGAGGAGATAACCGGTGGACACGGTTTCGTTGTGAATCCGATGAGGGAGCATGCGCTCCGGTTGGGCAGAGGTGTGCGCGGTGATGTTGGTGAGGTAGCGGCTGGGTGTCCAGACTCCGGTCTGCCAGCGAAGGAAGAGGGCATAGGGAAGGATTCCGGCAAGGAAAATGGCGGCCACCACGGCCAGCCTCCGGAGGCGGGCAAGGAAGCGACCGGTATGTGGCCGACGGAAGGCGGTTAGGGAGACCGCTCCGAGGAACAGGAGCCAAAGCCCAATCGCCTCGGGGCGTGTCCAATAGGCGGCGATCAGGTAAAGGCTGGAGGCTGTCAGGCCTCGCGGGTTCGAATCGGCATCGGCGCGGAGGGACCTCCACCCGGAGTCCAGAAAAGCGACAACAAAGAAAACATAGACTGCCATGTTCAGGACTTCGACCGAGTGGAGCGCGTGGATCGGCCAGAGGGCGGCGATGAGGACTGTCCGCCATGCGACCGCTTCATCCGCGAGGGCGCGCGCGAGGGAGTGGAGAGGAAACAGGGTGAGGACCGCGAAAAGAAGCGAGAGAAACCGCCCCGCCACCTCGTGGGTCCCTTTGCTGGGCGAGAGGAGGGCAATGAGGGTGGGATAGAGCGGGTGAAAATAGGACAGATCGGCAAACCGCCCATCACGGATCGCACGGGCCATCTCGAGGTTGGTGACCCCATCCGGAGAGACCGCGTAGGGGGCAAGGAGCGCCAGTGTGAGACGGGCCACGAGCGCGAGGGCAAGCGCTCCAAGGAGCGCTCTAGGGGCATTGCTTGATTCGATGAGGAATCTCATCCGCTGAAAAGGCTGGAGTAATCCAGCGTCCGGTCGAGGGCGGCCTTCATGTGGTTCTTAATCTCCTCTCCCCCGAAATAGAGCGCCCCGAGGATCAGGCAAAGCCCCACGCACAGTGGCTCTCGAACCCCTCGTGGAAGGTCGCGAAGCCTCGCCAGTCCCGCGCCCGCGGCCATCCATAAGATCGGATCGATGGGCGTGCGAAAGCGGGGCGATCCATAGTAGACCATCGCAAGCAGGACAAAATACACGAAGGTCGCGCCGAAGAGGATGAGGGCCTCGCGGCGGATCTCATGGGTCCCCTCAGGAGCCTCCGCGCCCGGTCGACCGAGGTCCCTACCGGGTTTCCTCCAGCGGATGAGGAAGAGGCAGGCAAACGCGAGCAAGGCAAAGGTGTGGGGATTGAAGGGCGACCCGAGAGCGTGTGAATCGCCATCCCAGGGGTTGAAGAGCCAGAGGAGTTTGATCGCGGCAAGGCGCGCGGAGTTCGCGGGATCGGCGGCCATCTGCTCCATTCCCTTGCGGGTGAGAATCCGGTCCCGCGCAACCTCGTTGCGAGTGCCCGCCGACCTGTCGATAGCTTCCCAGTCACAGAACCCAAATCCCTCCGCCGGAGGGTTCATCCCTTGCCAGAGAACCACGCCGCTCATGGTGTTGACCGGAATGAAGGCGTGGAAGCGGAGGGCGTTCCGCAGGGTCCAAGGAGCCAGGGTGAGTATCCAAGCAAGGGCCATTATCAGAATGGCCTTCAGGAAGTCTCTCCGGCGCTCCGCAAACGGCGCCGCAAGAAGCCAAGCCAAGGGGAGCAGGAGGGTCACCGAGCGGGTGAGCGTGGCCGCGCCGAGCAACACTCCCGAAATCGCATGCCAGGCCCAAGTGTCCCTTCCCCGCTTTTCCAGTCCGGTTATGAGGGCGACCAACGCGGCCAGGAGCAAGAAGCCGAAGAGAGTTTCGGAAAGCAGCTCGGTGGGATATCCGATCCAACACGGAGAGAGCGCGCCCAAGAAGAGCGCGCCGTGGGCGACTCGCCTATCGCGCGTGAGAAACGCGACCGAGAGCGCGACGAGCTCAAGGACTGCCAGGCTCGCGAGAACCTGTATCAGGCGTGGGAGCGCGAGGCTCTCGGTAAGCGATCCGCAAAGCGCCAGGAAGGCGGGATAGAGCGGAGGACGCCAAGCGGTTGTTTCTCCATGCAGCGCAAACCGACCTTCGGTTCGGATTTCGTGAGCGATGCCGAGATACTGACCCTCATCTCCCGATAGATTTCCCTCGGAAAGCGACCACGCTCCAAGCCGCAATGCGAGCGCGAGGAGGAGCAGCGAGATGTAGATGGGATCGATCCGCGAACAGGCGCATGCGGGGGAAATCATCGCGCGCTCCGGGAAAGAGGAGGGGATTTGACCCCTGAAGAACCATGGAGGGGGTGTGAATATCTTTTCACAGGCATACCGGGTCTCCTCTTGATTCGATTGAAGATAGACGTGTGAATAACCTGAGACTAACGAAAAATGCCTGAAATTCATTAAAAAATGGCTTGACACTCATCGCTTCGATTCGTATTGATACCCCCACGTCTTGTATCATTTCGCCGGGGAAGATTCCATATTGTGTTGTTAGAGGGGCGTTTGGAAAACGGCATCCTGGGGTCTGCTAGAGAGGGCGGACGCATCACGCAAGATGGCCCCTGTGATCTGTTCCGTCGCGTGCAGAAGCGCGACGGAACGATTGTCGATTTTACTCCCGCCAAGATCACCGAGGCGATCTACAAGGCGGCCCAATCGGTGGGCGGCAAGGACCGCCGTCGCGCGGAAACCCTCACCGAGTATGTGATCCTCGCGCTCGCGCAGCGTCACCAGGATTCCACCAACCTCCTCAACATCGAGCAAGTCCAAGACGCCATCGAGAAGGTCCTTGTCGAGAAGGGGCACTACCGCACTGCCCGCGCGTTCATCACCTATCGCAACGAACGGGCCCGTCGCCGCGCGGTCTCCGGGAACCTGTATTTCCCAAGCGAGCTTGAGGATGGCGCGGGGACCCTGGAGGCGGCCTCGGTCTCCACGGCTCGAGGCGACAGCCTCCAATGGGACCGTGAGCGGATTGTTCGCGCGCTGGTCCGCGAGACCAATCTGCCGTACGACACGGCCCGGAAGGTGAGTCACGCCGTGGAGATGGAGATCATCCATTCGAAGATCTCGCATCTGACCGCGCCCCTGATCCGCGAGCTCACCAACGCGAAGCTGCTCCAGATGGGGCTGGAGAGCGAACGTCGCCTGCACGCCCGACTTGGATTGCCGGTGTATGACGTGGAACAGCGATTGTGCGCGCGGAGCGCCGAGGGTCACCCGGAGTCCGTCGAGGCGGAGATCCTTCGCCAATTCGCGCTGGACCGAGTCTTGCCGCTGGCGGTGTCCGAGGCGCACGGTCTCCGCGACCTGCATGTCCACGATTTGAGATTGATCCACAAGCCGGTCGAGTACAAATGCGACCTGGATTTTTCCTCCGCCGCGCCGTGGTTTCAGCCCGCGCCGAACCAAGAAATCTGTTCCTGGGAACAGTTCCTTTCCGATTGGGAGCGCGAGGAGAGTCGTCTGCTGTCAGCGGTGGGGGCGCGGTTGGTGTGGAGGAATGTGAACTCCGCGATTGCTTGTCATGCGCACGATTCGGGGATTCCGGCGCGCCGCGCGGTGTCGGAGACGGTCGCCAAGCTCTGGCGTCACGCCGGGCGCGGGGAGGAGTCCCCCCGGGTGGTCTGGCGTCTCACGGAAGACCTCGACCCTCGTTGGCGCGGACGCTTCCTCGGCGCGCGGCAGATGTCGCTCTTGCCGGACAATGAAATCGACCTCGCCAACCGCACGGTGCTCCTCGAAGCGCTCCGCCGCGTGGAGGAGCATGGCCCGCTATGGAGCGCCGCCGGTGTCGAGTTCGAGGTTGTCTTGACTTCGGAAGCGGGTCATGTTCCCGACGCGGACGTGGTGACAGCACTGGCGAGCAGTATCGCGGCCCGCGCTCCGGTTCGAGTCTTGTTCCGCCGCAAGTCCGCGGTGTCGGACTCTGTTACAACCGAAAACGCCCAACTGATTCAAACAGTCAGCTTGAATTTCCCGCGAGCCGCGGCGGCGTGCGAGGGGAAAGGGGAGGCTCTGGCGGAATGGCTTGAAGACCGCCTTCATCTCGCCGCGCAGGCCCATCTGGCAAAGAAGAACCTCCTTGAAGAGCGCTTCAAGAACGGCGCGCTCAAGCCGCTTCGCCGAGGAGACCGAGCCGCGGATGGGGGCCACCCGCTGCGCGCCGAGGAATCGATCCATGGAATCGGGGCGTGGGGACTGTTGGAGATGGCTCTGAGCCAGTACGGGGCCTGCCCCGGCGAAGACGACTTGGCGCTGAAGACTGCTCTCAAGCTCCTCGCGCGTCTTAAGGTGCGCATGGTGGAGATCGGGAAGCGGTTTGGGATCAACCTTGAGTTCGTGGCCACTCCCGACACGGAAGTTTCCGCGCGGTTCGGTCAGTCGCTTGTCGCGGCCGGCCTTGAGCCGCTGCGCCTCACGGCGGAAAGCCTTTTCTGCCGATCCAAGCCGGGCGATGACGCCTTGATCCGAGAAGGCAAGGCGCATTCGTTCTTCGCCTCGGGGCAAGTCTTCTTCTCGGAGGAGCTCGAGGGGAATGTGGATCCGGCATGGATCGCCGAACGTATTCGGTTTCTGGCGGCCTCGACCCATATCGGGGGATATACGTGGTCGGGGAAGTCGGTGCATTGTAGGAGTTGTGGGGCCGTGTTTGGGGAAACACGGCCCGTTTGCCCAGCTTGCGGGGGAGGGTCTCTCTATGAGATGAACCGTCGCGGGCAGGGTTCATTCAACGAGATCGTCCGGCTCTAGGGAAGCAGTCTCTTCTTAGGGGGAGAGACTGCTGAGCCGGACGGTCGTGTTAAAGGGGGAGAAGGTGAGAGTTCATGTTTTTGGAAGGTCCGGGTGCGCCCGGACCCAAAGGGTGTTGTCGCGTTTAGTGAAGTTTGTCCGGCGCAAGCAGTTGCCGGAGCGGATCGAGCTTGTCTTTTTCGATCTGGAAACGGCGGAAGGTTTGGCTGAGGCGGCATACCGCCAGCTGGAAGGGGAAATCCCGGCGATTTGGGTGGAAGCTCGGAGGCCGGGCCCGGCGATCTCAGGGGAACCGCCGTTTCGGGATCGAGGAGGGACGGAAGCGGACAAGGGGGTGTCCTTGGTCGCGCCAAGCAGGAACTGACTCCGGCAGCTTGTTGCCCAACCACGATAGGCCGAAGCGGGCGCTTGGTTTTCCCAGCCGCGCCAAGCGTTTGTAGGGGGAGAGTGGGAACTCGGGTCCTCCTCCCACTCCCCCCGTTTCGGCCTTTTTTTCTTTTTTGCCTCGGCGCGCGAACCGCCAAAGGGGCGCCCCCCACCAGTCGGGTGGGATTCCGGTGGAGAACGAATCGTCTATCCTTACTGCTAGTCGAGGTCTAAGGGAGGGTCAGCCAGATGACTTTGGCCGAAGAGATTTTCCAGCGGAGCCGGGATCTTCCCGTGGAAAAAGCCCAAGAGGTCTTGGACTTCATCGAGTTCATCAAAGATCGACCTCCAGGCACTCAAGGCGCTTCGGAGCGGGGAATGAACCTGGAGATTCGTCAACAAGAGACCCGCAAGCTGCTGGATGGGTTTCGAATCGATTTTGGCGGCAGACCCATGACCGACCGGGAGGACGCCAATGCCCGAAGGTGAAGTACTTTTCTTGGATACAAACGTGGTCCTCTATGCCCTAGGGACTGAAGAGCCCAAGAGGACGATTGCACAAGACGCGCTCGGGCGGGCCCCAGTGGTGTCCGTGCAGGTCTTGAGCGAAGCCAGCAATGTATTGCATCGAAAGTATGGAATCGCGAGGAGTGAAGTGGCCCTGCAACTGGAAACGGTGGCGCGCTTGGTTGGCCGAATCGTCCCACTGGATGAGGCGACTCTTCGACGGGCGTGGGTTCTGTGGGATCGTCGTTCGATGCCTTGGTTCGATAGCCTAATTCTCGCAGCCGCGATCACCGCCGGATGTGGGATATTGTATTCAGAGGATTTCCAGCATGGGGAAGTGATCGACGGACGCATAACCATTGTTAACCCGTTCCGCTCACCCATGCCAGAGGCGCGATAGCGCGTGGCAGCCACCCGCTTTTCCCCTGGACCGCCAAACCCCCATCACAACTCGCTTATGGGACTAGGTTTACACCGCCATCCCTCGAACGAATCCTTCCACACATTTTCTTAACGATTGACCCGTATCATTGATGGGTTAGGCGGGCGCACCGCAGTGGGGGCTACCCTCTTCGCGGTCAGACCCTTTAGGGGGATGATCCCCCCCGCGATTGACGCGAGCTCAGAACCACGAAGGGACCCCTCTTCCGAACCCAAGCGGGTACATCATGTTCAAACGCTTCCTTCCCAGAGAAACCAACTTCTTCGACTTTTTCGAGGACCATTCCGCCAAGTGCATCGAGGCCTGCCGGGAACTGCTCGACCTGTTTTCGGACGGCAACAATTTTTCGGAGCGGGCCGCGAAGATTCAGCGGATCGAGGAGGCCGCCGACCTCATCACGCATCGATGCACCGAGGCGCTGCACAAGACCTTCATCACCCCGATCGACCGCTCGGATATCCTGCTGATCATCAAGCGGATGGACGACATCATCGACTTTGTGAACGCCGCGGCCTCGCGGATCGTGCTCTACGAGGTCAAGGAGATCCGCCGGGAGGCGCGCGAACTGGCCGAGATTCTGGTCGAGGCGACCACTGAGATCAGCAAGGCGGTCCGCAATCTCCGCGACACCAAGAACGCCCATTCGATCCAGGAAAGCTGCATCGCGGTCCACTCCTTTGAGGATCGCGGGGATGCCATTCTCAAGGCCGGAGTGGTGCGGCTCTTCCGCGAGCAGGACGCCATCATGGTCATCAAGTGGAAGGAAATCTACGAACGTTTGGAGAAGGCGACCGACCGTTGTGACGATGTCGCCAATATCCTCGAAAAAGTCGTCATCGAATCCACCTGAGCCATGGAGCCGATCGCCCTCATCGTGGTCGGCGCCGTGGTCGTGGCGCTGGCTTTCGACATCATCAACGGCTTTCATGACGCCGCCAATTCCATCGCCACGGTGGTGTCAACCCGCGTCCTTTCGCCTCGGATGGCCGTGTTGTGGGCCGCCTTTTTCAATTTCGTCGCCATGTTTGTGTTCGCGCCGAGGGTGGCCGACACGGTTTCCAAGATTGTCCGAATCACACCCGAGGATTCGGCTTTTGTGTGGGTTGTGCTGGCGGCGCTGATCGGAGCGATCGTCTGGGACCTTCTGACCTGGTGGTGGGGGCTGCCGACAAGCTCCTCTCACGCTCTGATCGGCGGCTTGGTCGGCGCGGGAATCGCTCACGACGGAATGGATGTGATTCGCTGGGATAAGGTCATGGCCACGGTGGAGTTCATTCCCCTGGCCCCGCTCATAGGACTTGTGATCGGCTTCCTGAACATGCTGGCGGTCTACTGGATCTTCCGGCGCTGGCGCCCGGCTTCGGTGGATGGATTCTTTCGCAAGGGCCAACTCCTGTCGGCGGCGCTTTACTCCCTCGGGCACGGTGGGAACGACGCTCAGAAAACCATGGGGATCATTGTGGCCCTATTGGTGGCGGGCGGGTACTTTTCTCCCGATGTGGAGCTGCACCTGGACCGTTGGGAGACCCTGTGGATCATTCTCTCGTGCCATCTGGCCATGGGGATCGGAACGGCTCTGGGCGGCTGGCGGATTGTGAAGACCATGGGGATGAAGATCACCAAGCTCAAGCCGGTCGGCGGTTTCTGCGCGGAGACCGCCGGCGCCATCACTCTGTTCCTCGCCACCCACGCGGGCATTCCGGTGTCAACGACTCACACCATCACCGGGGCAATCATCGGGGTTGGATCGATCACCAAATTGTCGGGGGTCAAGTGGGGGGTCGCCAAGCGCATTGTGTGGGCCTGGGTCCTGACCATCCCGCTCTCGGCGCTGATCGCCGCGCTGTGCTTTTATCTGTTACTCCCTTGGGTTTCTTAGGTCTTCAGGGCGGGGTATCCTGGCAACGGGATGAGCGCCAAGTCCGGACGAATTCTCGCGCTTGATGTCGGAACCAAGCGGGTTGGGGTGGCCTTTAGTGACCCGCTCGGTCTCTCCGCGCAGCCGGGTCCCACATTGGCGCGTCGTCCCAGCGCGCCCTTCTATGAGCGCCTTGCGTCCCTGATCGCGGAAAAGGAGATCGAAACCGTGGTGGTCGGACTCCCCATCGGCCAGGAAGGCCAGCGGAGCGGGATCTCCCACGAGGCGGTCCAGGCGCTGCTCCTCGAATGCCGTAAGCGCTTTCCGGAGGTGGAGTGGACCACCTGCGACGAGCGCTACACGAGCATCGAAGCCTCTGAGATCCTTCTGGCCGCGCCGAAGAAACGTCGCGCGGAAAAGGGACTCCGCGACCAAATCGCCGCCCAGCTCATCCTGGAAAGATATCTTCACGAGCGCCCCCCCTCAAAGGAGCAGCCATGACCCTCACCCATGTTCAAGACCTCGACACCCCCGCCCTACTTGTCCACCGTTCCCGACTTGAGGGGAATATCGCGGGAATGCAGCGCGTGGCGGACCAGGCCGGAGTCCGACTGCGACCCCACATCAAGACCCACAAATCCAAGGAGATCGCCAAGCTTCAACTCGCCGCGGGCGCGAAGGGGCTCACCTGCGCGAAGCTCTCCGAGGCCGAGGCGATGTCCGAGGTTTGCGACGACCTTCTTGTGGCCTACCCGATTGTGGGGGAGGCCAAGTTCGATCGGCTGGAAGCCCTATCCGGGAGAGTCCGAACGCGGGTCTCCGTGGAGAGTCTTGAGGCGGCCCAGGCGCTGAACTCTCATCTGGCTCGCTCGGGGCGAACCCAAGAGGCTCTGGTTAAGGTCGAATCCGGGCTGGCTCGCACCGGGGTTGAGGCGGGCGAGCTCCGAGGGTTTCTCGAACAGGTCTTGAGACTGGATCGGATCCGAGTCGTGGGTCTGTTCACCCATGAGGGAATCGCCTACCGCTGTTCGGGGAGAACCGAGATCGCGGGGCTTCTCGCCGGAATCGCGGGCAGACTCGCTGGGATGCGCGAAACGTTCCACCAGGTGGTGGGAATTGAGCCGGAGGTGAGTCCGGGGTGCTCGCTCACCGCGAAGGCCCTGACCACTTCGCATGGATTCACCGAGATTCGCCCAGGAACCTATGTCTTCGCCGACACCTTCTGTGTGGAAAGCGAGGTTTTCGCGGAGGAAGAGTGCGCCCTTGCTGTCTTGGTCCGGGTGATCGCGGTCAAGGGCGATGGGCGAGTGGTGGTGGATGGCGGCTCGAAGACCTTCGCGATGGACCGGCATCCGCGGCGTGGGCACGGCATGGTGGTCGGGCATCCGGAGATCTTCTTCGACCGTCTCTCGGAAGAGCACGGGGTCCTCCTCACCAAGACCCCGGAGCGCCACCGGGTGGGCGACCTGCTTGAGATCATCCCGGCGCATGTCTGCCCGGCGGTCAACCTCCACGACTCGCTCTTTCTCCGCGAAGGGGACGAGGTCCTGGACGAGTGGCGGATCGACGCGCGGGGGTGTGTGCGCTAGCGATTCCCCTCGGACCTATTTCCCCACCATCTCATGGACCGCCGCGAGGATGTCCTGCTCGATCGTCGGAGCCCAGGGACCATGGTGGCCGTAATAAACCTGCGAGCCTTCCCCCTCATAGCCCCCCTCGCGGAGAACCCGAAGCGAGGGGATATACCCGCACACATCGTTGGCGTAGGAAACCACCCATTGCTTCTCCCGCCCAAAGTCATATTTGAGGCGCAGGGAATAATCCACCACGCTCTCCCCGCCCAGCGCAGTCACCAGCAAGGTGTCGGAAAACTTCCACACTTGAATCGGGAAGGGATAGGTTGTGTCGAGCATCCCTTTTTCATCGAGTTGTTTGAGCAGTCGCTCGGCGCGGCGCTTCACCACGCCGTTCGGGCCCTTGGCCTGCTGTTCGAGAGTCTCGCGCGTGGGAGGCTCCGAAAGCGCGAGCGGTATCTCGCGGTAGGCCGTCCGGAGCGGGCCGCTCACTTCATCCATCTCATTTCCCAGGACAGTCAGCACCGCCTCGCCAAGGCGGCGGCCATACTCCTTGGCTTGTTCGATAGTCCCGCGCGGCAACGGGTTGATGTCCCCGCCGCAACCCATCGCGAAGAGCGCCACCGCGCCGGGAACCTTTTCCTCGACATGCGATTGAGCAAATCCGGCGTAGTCTCCGTTCAGGAGAAAGATCGCGAGGGTGGTGTTGTGGCAGGCATAGCCGAAGGCCACCGCCTTCACCGAGCCGTCGGCGCGCGAGACCTTCAGCATCGGCACGTCATGGTCGACCGGTCCGATCGGATTGAAGTCGTTCGTGACCCCTTCCAAGGTGTACTTCCGGCGGTTCTTCCCGAAGCCGGCGTTGCCGATGCCCCACTCCAAGGCGCAGGGCTCCAGGTTGGCCACCGCCAGGCGGATGGCCTCGAGCGCCTTGTCGGGAAAGGCCTCGGTGTATTCCTGAATCTTCCTGGCTTCTTCGGGGGCCAAGTCATACATGTCCCGGAGGTTGTTGAAGAGCACCGGTCCCGAGTGAGTGTGCGAGGAGGTCAGCATCAGACTCTCGCGCGGGATTCCGAACTCGGCTTGAACGTTTTCCGCGATTCGGTGGGACACATTCGCGGGCAGACCAAGGACATCGCTGGTGAGCAGCGCGCTCCGTGACCCATCCGAATTCTCAAACACCAGGGCCTTGACATACAGATCGAGGAGAATCCCCTCGGAGGGTTTGTCGCGCGAGGCGTACCCCGCCATCCAGATGCTCCCCGATGGGGTGATGTTCACCTTCCCGACACCGACTCTCATCAGGGGTTCTCCCCCATAGACCGGAAAAAGAGCGAAACTGAAGAGCAGAAACCTCGATAGCATACGGCCGAATCGCATGGGTCACCTCTTTCCGTGTTTTCCACACCTTCCATCCCCTTCATGATTCCACAAAGATAGGCCACTTCGCCCGTGGAGGAAACAGCCAAAATGTTCCGAGGCCCCATTCTCGTCCTGTTTGCCTTGATGTCCCTATCGATCCCTTCGGCGCGGGGGGAGGAGGCCGCCGCCCCGTTGGTGGAGCTGGCGACCTTTTCGTGTGAGATCACGCCCCCGCTGGGTCATCCTCTGTGTGGAGGATGGATCAAGCCGGCGGAGGCGATACAGACCCCTCAACTGGCCAAGGGGGTGATTCTGCGAAACGCGGAGGGGGTCTATGCCCTGTGCGCCCTGGACTGGTGCGAGTTGCGCAATGACGCCCATGACCTTTTCCGGGAGAAGATCGCCGAGGCGTTGGGGACTTCGCGAGAGCGAGTGGCGGTGCAGTGCCTTCACCAGCACAACGCCCCGCTCACGGATAGCGGCGCGCAGCTTCTGCTCGACAAGGTTTCCGGGGCGCCGGTCCATGCCGACCTTAAGTTCTTGGAGGAGGCCGCGAGACGGGTGGCGACCGCCGCGGGGGGGGTGAACACCTGGAACACGGTCACGCATCTGGGAGCGGGGATGGCCAGGGTGGAGCGGGTCGCGGCCACGCGACGCGTTCATGATGGCGCGGGGGGGATCCTGGTTCGTTACAGCTCGACCCGCGAGCTCGCGCTCCAGGAGGCGATTGAAGGGAAGATCGACCCCTATCTCCGCTCCATCGCGTTCCTTGATGGAGGCCGTAACCTGGCGTGCCTGCACTATTACGCCACCCACCCGCAGAGCTACTACGGCGATGGCCAGGTCAATTGGGACTTTGTGGGCATGGCGCGTGAACGTACCCAGGATGAGGTTGGCGGCTTTCAGGTTTACTTCACCGGGTGCGGAGGGGATGTCACCGCCGGGAAGTACAATGATGGAAGCCCGGAGCGCCGCCCGGTCCTCGCGGACCGTTTGCATGACGCGATCCGCCGCTCGCTGGCCTCCCTTGCGGTCCGTCGGGTGGAGGAGCTCAAGTGGAAGGTCGAGCCGTTGCGTTTCCAGCCGCGCGGCGAGGAGACTTTTTCCCGGGAGTTTTTTCAGAAGATGCTCGCAGATCCAAACGGTTCGGCCTCTTCGCGGGGCAACGCGGCGATTGGGCTGGCCTGGCTGGACCGAGTGGCGGCGGATCGTCCGATTGATCTTGCCTGCTTGTCGATTGGGGACATTCGCATCCTGCATCTGCCGGGGGAGCCTTTCGTGGAGTTCCAGCTCTTCGCCCAGCGGCTGCGCGAGGACCTGTTTGTGGCGGTCGCGGGCTATGGGGATGGAGGTCCGGGGTATGTGTGCACCGAAGCCTCGTTCGCCGAGGGGGGCTACGAGCCGACCGCCTCGCTGATCGAACCGAAGAGTGAGTGGGTGTTGAAGGGGGCGATTGAGCAGCTGCTTGGGGATTGAGAGGTGGCCTTTTCAAGCCACATCCCCACGGTTCGGGACATTATCGGTAGGCATCACCAAATCTCACACCCCGCCGGGGCGCCAAAGTCGATTTCCGAGTGGAGGTTGTCCTCGGTCACACGCGAGAGGAGTTCCTCAAGGCGAATCGAGGCTTCCTGAATCGGGCGGATAGAGAGCCGTCCCTCCTCAAGCGCGAGGTCCACGGTGGAACCGGGGCCGATTCCAACCTCATCCGCGAAGGCCTTGGGAATGCGCAGACCCAGGCTGTTGCCCCATTTCTGGAGTTTGGCGTGCATGGAGGACCTCCTTTGGGGTGAGTATAAAATGAGTTTACTTCATTCAGAAAACTGATCCATGGACAGGTTGTCAAGCGCGTTCGTGATTTGCTATAATTACAGCATAAGTTGACACATGAGCTACCTCAGCCGCTGACGGCGGTGGTGCCGGAGCGGCGAGAGGAGCTCAGAGGGGGCGCTTCCGTGCGCAACACAGCGTGTCGCCTTCTTCCCGTCCTGCTTGTGGCGCTGACCGCAAGTCTACCTGTGTTCGGCATCGACCTGCGGTTTTCAGGAAGGAAGGCCATCGATCACCACACGGGTGATGACGAACGATATCCTTCCCGGTTGCCTCGGGAAGGCGCATACCTCAAGACCGTTGACTTTGACGCAGATGGGGATGAGGACATCATCACCGACTGGGCGGTCTTTAATAATCACAATTCCAATCCGCCTGCATTCTCGGCGCGCTTTGAAACCACCACTGTCTGTATCACGGATGTTGGGGACATTGACACCGATGGTGATCTCGACCTTGTCTACACTGGGGGATGGATTGAAACCACCGGTCCTTCCCTGAATCTCTTCGTTTCTCACGTTGTTGATTCGACCGCCGGAATCATCATCGGAGCCTCAGACATCAATTCAGACAACTTTGTTGACCTTCTCGCCGTAAAGAACGGGTCCGAGTCCTTCATCCTTTCCTGGCTCGAGAATCTGGGAGGACCGGCCCCGGGCTTCAAGTATCATATGATCGATTCAGCCACGGATCAGTCAATAAATCATATCATTTTGGCCGATATGAATGGAGACCACAGGCCGGACATCGTGGCATCAACGGTTTCGCGTCAAACCTTCCGGTGGTATGAAAACCTGCACTCGGGGAACTTCGCTCGCCATGATATTCTGACGGAAGAGTATCCTCGAGATTCCTTCAAGGCTTTTGACATGGATGGAGATGGGAAGCTTGACCTGGTTGGCGCCATCTCAGCCATCGAAACAGGAAGTCGAGTCGGCATCTGGAGAAACGGAGGTGAGCAACCACCGGTTTTTCGATTGGAGATGGTCCGACCCGTGGGCTGGCGGCTCCAAGAGACGATCACCCCTGTGGATCTTGATTTTGACCGAGATGTTGACTTCTTGTCCTCGTATGGATGGGGGGCTTCGTACTACAACGCCTCGACTGATTCGCAGTACTTGGAGACTCGCTTGGAAGATCCTCCCTGGTTCTATACCTGTTACTTTTCCAACGTTTACTCTGAGTGCAATGAGGTGTCCGGAGATCGCGCATCCCAAGCGATGGATATCGATGGAGATGGGGATCTTGACATTCTGGAGTGTGGAACAGTCACTGAATCCCACTGTTCCTGCAATTTTCCTGCGCAGTGCCACTGTGGGAGCCTTACGGTGGCTGACCTCGCGTGGTACGAGAACATTGATGGTCCCGTGCGGAATATCCAAATCCTGGACGCGAAGTTCCTGGACGGCAACCAGGATGAGACTTTTGAGCAAGGAGAGGAGGGGTATCTTCTTGTGGAGGTCTGGAACGAAGCTCTTGTCCCAGTTGGCGGCGAAATCCAGATCGAGAACGAAACCTCCTTCATCGACTTCCCCCTTGGCAAGGTTCAGCGCGTCCAGCTCGACCCGGGTGAGGAGCAGTCTCTCGTCTTTGATTATCTGATCAGCCCTCAGGCCCCATGCGGGGAGCGGCTCACGGCGGATGTGCGACTCAGTTGGGCGTCCTCCAGTGACGTCGTGACCGTCTCCCCTGAAACCATTGGACGGATGGTCACACTTTGGAACTCGTACTCCGAAACCGGGCCGTTTTCACAAACAAGCATCGTCACTCGCCGCTTCACCATCTCCCCGAAACCGGTTGTCCTCGGGGGGCTGGAATATGTCGTTGAAGTCCTGACCCCAGCTCCCGAATTCTTGGAAGTGATCCTCACCTCCCGACCCGCTCCAGGCATTAATGTATTCCTCGGGAGGTGGGACCCATACCCGGAGAATGAAACAAGCTTTACATTCTCAGGCTCGGTTCCCGCTTGGGTCGGTAAGCAATCCAACGGTGTAGTCGAACTCATCGTGAATAGTCGGAACATAAATTACATGCCACAGATTGGTCGTTGGGGGTTCAAGGTGGTGTTCCGCCAAGCCGTCTGCGCCGACCAAGTCGCCGCCCAGTCCCCCGACTTCCACCCTGATGGCGCGCTCAATCACCTGGATCTTTTCATGCTTCAGAGTGTTTGGGCTGATCAGCCATCCCCACGGTTTCTCGATCTCAACCTGGATGGACGGATTGGCCCGTGGGACCTTCTGCGCTTCCTTGGGGCGCGGAGATCGGATGAGGGGGGTGAGGAGCAGTGACCTGTTGGAGATGATCCCCCAATCTGCCAAATATTGATGTTGTCTGAGGAATCGTCCAAGATAGCCTATCATGCCGAGAATCTCTGAGTTCTTCGGTATCGTGATCTCCATGTTCTACAAAGAGCATGCACCGCCACACTTTCACGCCTCCTACGCGGGTGAGAAGGCATCCATCGGCATTGACCCCATTCGGGTCTTGGAGGGAAGATTATCTCGACGAGTTCTCTCAATGGTGTACGAATGGGCCGCATTGCACCAGGGGGAACTCCGTGAAAACTGGGAATTGGCGAGGCGCGAGGAACCCCTCCGACGCGTTCCGCCGCTTGAGTGAGGAGAGTGATCCATGCTCCTTCATATCCTGGAAGCCTCAGTTTGTGGTCCCCATTCGCTTCGCCTCAAGTTCAGCGATGGAGTTGTGAAGACGGTCAATGTGCGTCCTCTTCTGGGAGGCCCTGTTTTTGAGCCGCTGCGCGATCCTGAGTATTTCGCACTTGCCAAACTGGACCCTGTTGTCGGAACAGTGGTGTGGCCAAACGAGGCGGATTTCGCACCCGAGGCGCTCCATGCGCTCGAAGAAGAGATGATTCCGAGCGGGGCGGAATCAACCGTGGCATAGGGCGAACATGCTCGAACTCCAACCCCACCTGGTCCGACCACCAACTACACCGGCGCGGCGACTGGCGGCTTGTATGTCTTCCAGCGGCGGTGCATCCACATCCAATCCTGGGGATTCTGTCTAACCAGGGCTTCAATCGCCGTCACGTATCGCTGCGTGTTATCAACCAGGTCCTGATCGCGGTTGCCGGACACGGTTGTCGCAATCGGGTCCGAGAAGACTCCTCCAAAGGAACCGTCCGGATGCCGAAACCCGGCGCACACGATCACCTTGCAGCCTGTCCTCATGGCCAGCAGAGCGACCGACGCATGGGTCATGGCGGGATGACCGAAGAAATCCACCTTGACCGCCTCCCTTTGCGCGTGCTGGTCGATGAGCATGGACACCATCTCCCCGCGCTGCAGCGCCCTGAGCACTTTCTGGAGTCCATTCCGCTTATCGATCTCAATGATGCGGTTGGTCCTGCGGATCGAGGTGACAATCCGGTCCACCCATCTTTTTTTCTGGCGGCGCACCACCGCGTTGTGCACAATGCCTTGTTCCGCGAACCACCGCCCGCACACCTCCCAGTTGCCCATGTGCGGCACCAGAACGATAATCCCTTTCCCTTCGTGATAGGCTTTCAGAAACACATCGGGATTGGCCAAGGCGACCAATTCAGCCATCGGACGCTTGATTAAGGGGGAGTAACAGAACTCCAGGATCGTGGTCACCAGATTGACAAAACTGGATTTGGCGATGGCGACCTTACTCGACGGTGAGAGCAGGTCCCCATAGGCCAGATCGAGATTCGCCAAGGCCACTTTTCGGCGGGATCGCGCCAGATAGTAGGTCATTTTGCCCGCAAATCGGCCCAATGACCGAACTGCACCCAAGGGAACCCAGCTGAGAATCCAGAGGCTCGCCTCGCCTCCAAGCCCAGCGATCTTTTCAACGGAATCAAATCTTTGGATGTGACCGACCTCCTCCCCCCCGATAGGATAGTCCCGATCAAAATCCTTCGATAGTGCGAGGGATAGCCGGGCCACGGAGAGGCTTTGTGGACGCGGTCTTGTTCCCCTCCCCAATCAGTTCCACCATCCCCTCCCATGCCCTCCCCACCAGACCCTCCGCGCGCCTTGCTGGAACAGGGGCTTACGGCCCATGAGTCCGGGGACTTGCTCCGGGCGGAGCGGATCTACCGGGAAGTCCTCCAAACCCATCCCGATCAGCCCGGGGCGCTGAACCTGCTCGGCATCCTCCTCCATCAGTCGGGAAAACAAGGAGAGGCGGAAGTTTGCCTTCGCCGCGCGGTGGAGCTGTCCCCCACGGTCGCGGGGTATTCCAACGCGCTCGGAGCGTGCCTCCTGGAACAACGGAAGTTCGAGGAGGCGCGGGCCCGCCTGGAGCGCGCCCTCGCGCTCAATCCGAAGCTTGCCGAGGTCCATTACAACCTCGCTCGCCTTTCCGCCAACGAGGGGAAATTTCATGAAGCGGAGATGGCCTATCGACAGTCGCTGGAACTCCGTCCCGGACAGGTCGAGGCGCTCGTCGAGCTCGCCGATGTCCTTGTCACTCAAGGGGATTTCGAGGAGGCGCGCCGCTGTTTCCTGGAGGCCATCCGCAACTCCCCTCCGCGCGAAGATTTGGTCCTGGGGCTTGCCCGGACCCTGGTCGCGGAAGGAAGAACTCAAGAGGCCGAGACCGTGTTCCGGGATGGGCTGCGTCTCTTTCCAGGCTCGGCTTTACTCGCTTCCCACCTCTCCGGTTTGTTGGTCGGAGCGCTCCGCTACAGCGCCGCGCTGGAAGTGTTGAGAGAGGCCGAGGCGCGCCATCCGGAGAGCGCCGAGGTCCATGCCGAGCTGGCCTCGGTCCTCGAAGCCTTCGGGGATCTCGCGGGGGCCGCTCTTCATGGGCGGCGCGCGCGCGAACTGGCGCCCTGCCATCCCGTCCCCTCCTCCAATTACCTCTTCGGCTTGAATTACCTGCCGGACCTTTCCCCCTTGGAGGTCCACCATGAACATTGCGCCTGGGCGGAACAGTGCGCCGACCCGCTTCAACCCAAGCGCGCCCCCAAGAATTCCGGTCGATGTTCGGGAGAGAAGCTACGGATCGGCTATGTCTCCGGCGACTTTCGCGATCATGCCGTGGCGTGTTTCATCGAGCCGATCCTGGCGGCTCATGACCGAAAGAGGTTCGAGATCTTTCTCTATTCGAACTCAGCGCGCTCGGACCTGGTGACCGAGAGGCTCAAGGGCCACGCCGACCGTTTCGCCATCGTTGCCGGGATGAATGATGAACAAGCGTCGGAGACGATTCGCGGGGATGAAGTGGACATTTTGGTGGACCTTTCGGGCCACACCGGCGGGAACCGTCTGGGAGTCTTCGCGCGCAAGCCCGCCCCGATCCAGGTGACCTGGATCGGGTACCCGAACACCACCGGCATGAGGGCGATGGACTATCGGATCAGCGACTGCTGGGCCGATCCTCCCGGCGAAACGGACATCCTCCATTCCGAGCAGCTCATCCGCCTCGAAACCGGCTTTAACTGCTATCGCCCGCCCGAAGAGGCCCCTCCGGTCGCGCCGCCGCCCGCCTTGGCGGGAGCCGGATTCACCTTCGGGTCCTTCAACAACCTCGCCAAGCTCAACGACCGAGTCCTTTCGGTTTGGGCGGAGATTCTGAAAGAGACTCCCGGAGCGCGCCTGCTCCTGAAGTGCCGTCAGTTCGCCGATCCCGGAATCCGAGCGCGGACCCTCGAACGTTTCGCGGCGTTCGGAGTCCGGGAGGATCGGCTTTCCTTGCGGGAACCGGCGCCGGGTTGGGCGGGACACCTCGGGAGCTATCGGGAGATCGATATCGCACTCGACCCGTTTCCGTTCAATGGCGCGACCACGACTTGCGAGGCCCTCTGGATGGGAGTTCCGGTCCTGGCGCTGGCCGGGAAGAGCCACGCCGGGCGAGTGGGGGTGAGCCTCCTTTCACGGCTTGGACTTGAGGATTGGATCGCGCGCGCGCCGGAGGATTACATCCGCCGCGCGGTCCGGTTTGCCGCCGATCTTCCGATGCTCGCGGATTTCCGAGCAGGCTTACGCGCGCGGATGGGAGCCTCCAACCTGTTGAATGGACCGGAGGTAACCGCCGCCTTGGAGGCGGAGTTTCGGCGGTTGGCGGCGGATTGCCACTCTTGACGGCTTACGGAAACTCCAGTCTCATGGGTGCGCATTGAAACCCATTGAGGAGGTCTTTCCCCGATGAAACGCGCAGCCTGGTTCACCCTTGTCGCGGTCCTTGCGGCCCTTGCCGCCCACGCCGCCGAAGTCCGCTTCAAGACCACCACGATCCAAATCGGCATGGTGGTGTCCGACCTCGATCAGTCCAAGGCGTTCTATCAGGACGTGGTCGGGATGATTCAGACCGACCGGAAGAGCTTCGACATCCCCGCCGAGTTCGGAAAGAGCTCGGGGCTGACCGACAGCCTGCCCTTCCATGTGGAAATCCTCAAGCTCGGTTCGGGGGAGAACGCCACGGAGCTCAAGCTGATGAGCTTTGGGGACAAGCCTAAGAAACAGGAAAACCGGTTCATTCACTCCCACATCGGCATTCAGTATCTGACTCTTCAGGTGGAGGACATCGCCCCTTCCCTTGAGCGGATCAAGCAGCATGGAGTGACGATGCTGGGTGAGACCCCGGTGGCGCTTCCGGATGGTCGCGAGTTCATCCTGATCCAGGACCCGGATGGCACGTTTGTGGAGATCATCGGTCCGAAGAAGGGTTGAGCCGCGCGACAACACCGATGCTCTCGCGACGGCTGGCCACGGCTTTCCTGTTTTCCCCGATCCTGGCGCTCGGGCTTCTCACCGAGACCCCCGGGCGGCTGGTCATCGCCGGAGTGGTGGCGGCGTGCTCGGTGTGGGGGCTTTCGGAGTTCTTCAACCTCGCCCAACGGATCGGCGCGCTGCCGCCTCGCGGGTGGCTGTTTTTCGTGGTCCTGGTTGCGCCGTGGCTTGTCTTGGCCAACGGGGCCTGGGGCCTGTCGTATCGGTGGCTCACCGCGTGGATGGTGGTTGGAGCGCTGGGGATCCTGGTTTGCGGAGTCTATTCAGGCCGGAGCGAGCGCTGGTGGGAAACCTTGCTGGCATCGATTGCCGCTCTGGTTTATGTGCCGCTCCCGCTGCTGCTTGCCCAAATCCTCAGACAATCGGAGCATGGCTCCCGGTACCTCTTCTTTGTCATCGCGGTGACCTGGCTCGCGGACACGGGGGCCTTCTTCGGGGGACGCCGGTTTGGCCGCAGAAAACTCTGTCCCGCGATCAGCCCCGGAAAAACCTGGGAGGGGCTGATCGCCGGGATGGCGCTCGGAGTGGGGGGAACGTTGGCGTTGGGGGCGCTCCAGACCGCCCTGGTCGCGGAGGAAGCCTCCATCCGTTTTTATTGGACCGCGGGAAGCGCCTCGGACATCCTTCGCCTCGGGGTTCTCGCGGCGATCCTGGTGTTGGCCGGAGTGCTGGGAGACCTCTCCGAGTCGATGCTCAAGCGGGACTTGGGGGTGAAGGACTCCGGCTCACCCCTTACCGGACACGGGGGTTTCCTGGATATTGTGGACAGCCTCCTGGTGAACATCCCGCTCGTGTTTGTGTATGCGCTCCTGGTGGAGGGATTGATCCTGAGCTGATCTTAAAGCATTCCCCCGGGTGCTTTTTCGGTTAAACTTAGGGGGAATGGGTCGATAAGCTGGAACGGAGGGCGGAGCCTTCCGCGAGCGGAAACCTCAGGGAGGAGGCGACCGGGATGGAAGTCGGAGGAATCTTCCACATCAGCAACTTGGATCCCTGGCAAGGCTCTTATAGCACCGGGGGCGGCCCCAACCCGCATCCCCGCAAGAAGAAGGAGCCGGATCGAGAGGATGAGGGGACCCAGCATCCGAATCCCGCCGGGGTCACCCCGGATGAGGCGGGCGTGGTCCATGTGGACCTGATCGCGTAGGGCCTACTGTTTCTCCGCCAGGATGGTGGGACCATCGGGCTTGCCGAAGTTGAAGGTCATTTTCGAGTACACAATCTTGGCGTTGTAAAGCTTCTCCGACCCCCCTTGAAGCCCCACGGCCGGAATGGGGCTGACCAATTCTTCCATGAGAATCGTGCTTCCCTCGATCCGATACCGCCCCTGGATCGGAATGGTGCCCCCCTGACGTTGGAGTTCAATGTGTACGCTCCCATCGACATTGAAACTCACCGTGGCCGGATCGTTTTCCCACTTGAAGAACCACCGTCCGGGCAAAGTCGGCTCCAGCGGCTTGAGTCCCTCCTCCACCACGGGTTGCTTCGGGGCGGATGCGCCGATCTGAAGGTCTTCGGAGGATGTGGACTCGCGCCTCGGAAGGAACGGGTAGGATTCAGGGTTTTGAATCATGTCAAAAGCGAGTAGGCCAATGGCCGCCACGGCCAGCGCGCCGCCCGCCCATTTCAGCCATCCCCAGGAGAACGAAGGCGTGGACTTCGCGGTTTTTCGGCGGGAAGACTTGGCCGGTGAGGAGGGAACGGAGGCGGGGGGAGGGGAAAAAGCGCTTGTCCCCTCGGTGGTGAGCTTTCCCAGGAGCTCCGCCGCCTTGGCATGCTCGGGATGCAGCTCCAGCACCCGTGTCCAAGCCGCGCGGGCCTGATCCGACGCCCCCATTCGGTAGTGGCAGGCCCCGATCATGAAGAGGGTGTCCGCGTCGGACGGGTTCCCTCGCGCGACTTCCTGGAAGAGCGCCAGCGCCTCGGCATAGCGGCCCTCTTGGGCCAATGCACGCGCCTGATCCAACTTGACGGGGGCCTCGCTCATTCCCTTACAACCTTTCGCCGCCGCTCCCATGGTGACATGGGAAGGCGTTCACGGGCATACCAACCGACCCGGTCTCATTGACCGGTCCCCCCTCAAGCCGCGCCCCTGTTCAGGAGAGATGCGGCTCCAGCTTGGCGAGCAGATTCTTCTTCGGCATGAAACCGACAATCCGCTCGACCTCCTTGCCGCCCTTGAGCAGGACCACGGTCGGGATGCTGTTAATCCCGAAGGAATCCCGGATCTCCGGGCAGGCATCGGTGTCCACTTTCCCAACCTTCACCTTTCCCACCAGTTCATCCGCGATTTCATCAATGATCGGCGCCAGCATCTTGCAAGGCGGACACCAAGTGGCCCAGAAATCGATCAGGACTGGGATGTCCGAGCTCTTCACATCGGTATCGTAGTTGTCGTCGGTGAAAGTGAGAGTGTGGGCGCCGGCCATGGGCGGAACCTCCGGGAAAGTAGTCAGCGGTGACGAGACGGAGACACTCCGCTCGATTGACCATCAGTTTGTCACCCTTGAGCAGGGTTGCATCAGGGGCTATTCGATTGAATCTACACGCGGTCCCTCAGGGAGGCAAGGGCGAAAGCACGGCTTCGTCCCCTCCGCGCCTCTCTGCCCAGTCGGAATGAGACAGTACATCTGGAACACAATGAAACGTTCTTTGTTGTATTGTTTCGTTTCGATGGATGCACGATTCGGGGCGACCATGACCCATTTTCCCGGCAAATCGCTCTTTAGCTGCCCCTGGCACAGCGCCTGCTCTTCTCTCCCGGTGAATTTTCTGAATGGCCTTCGGGCTGAGATTGAAGATCGCGGTGAACGAAGGGGGTTCGCGAGAGCCCAGCCGCCGGGCCGGAACGGATTTTGAGAGTCCGGCAAAAGGCAAACTTGCTGAAAGTGAGGATGCTCGCCATGTCGTGGATGCCACGCCCGTTTCGGTCGAAGACCCGGAGGATCCCCTTCTCCCAATTTGAATTTCCCCAGCCGAGCCTGGAGGAGTCCTTGGAGGGCTACGCGCGGTTCATCTTCGCGCGGCTCGCTTTTCTCAAGGGAACCCCTTGCGCATTGCTGAAAAACCACCGCTTCATCCCCAAGGGGGAACTGACCCTCCTGCATGTTCGTCAGCACGCGGAGCGTGAGAGTGTCCTGGGGATTTCGCTTGCGCAGAAATCCACAGGACTCACCAAGTCTGTTTGTATTGAGTTTCCGAATGAGTATGTGATCGAGGCGGTTGGCCAGGGCTGCCGCCTGGTCAGCGCGCTGGTTCAGGAAGGGTTGGAGGGATTGATCGAACTCTGTCCGGACCGTCGCATCCGAGTCTGGGCGCTCTTCCCGGAGCCTCAGACAGTGAGCGAGGCGGTCGCCAAGGTGCGTGGCCTCAAAGAGCGCGCCTTCATCAGCGCGGAGGGGACCTATCATCCGAACTCGGATGGGGGGGACATGATCGAGCTTCCGCCCTATCCCGACCCCGACTCGGGGCGCTGGTCGCTCCTGCTGACCCTGGAGGAGGCGGAGCGCATCTTGGACCGTCAAGTCTATTCCCGCGCCCATCCGGAATGGGATGACCTCCTGGGGGATGTGCGTCCGGAAAAGCGTCCCGGAGAAGATGCACCCAGGCCGGAGCTCTACTTGGTCCCGGACGGCGGTCTGCCGGATTCCGTCTCGGCGGCGCCCGAGGAAACCGGGGAGACAAGCGAAGCGACACCTGATGCGGACTCGGAGACGGAGAAGGACCCACGCAAGGTGGTCTATCTCCACGCGGAAGAGGCCCTCCCGTCTTCTCCGATGGCTGGGGATTCCGAGCCGGAGCCCCAGACTGAGCCCGCGAGTGAGGCGGCGGACTCCCTCAGCGAGTCCGGCGCGTCGGATGCGAACGCGGAAGCGGAGGCCGAAGAGGAGGAGACCCACCTCAAGGCTTACTCCCTTTCGCCCCTGTCGGCGGCGGTTCCGGGACTGATCGGCCAATTGCTCAGCCCCAACCGGGTGACAGTCCCCACACCGAGCGAGCCGCTGAACGAGCTGCTCAATGGAGGTTGGACCCTGCAGCGGCTGTATGTGGTCGCGGGGTCCACGGGGGAAGGCAAGACCACCTTTTGCGCTTGGGCGGCGGACCGCGCGGCGAGCCACAATGTGCCGGTGGTGTTTGTTTCCTTCCAGGCGCCGAAGGAGCTGCTTTCGATCTATGCCCTGTCGCGGAGCGCGAAGATTGACTCGGCCCGGATTGAACGCGGTCTCTGCAAAGGCTCCCAGGAGTCCGGAGCGGAGGACCTTCGCAAGGTCTTGATGAACGCGGGACGGAAATATTTCCGGACCGGGGACTATCTCCATGTCCTTGAGGCCGATACGGAGACGGCTGTCACCGACATCAGCGAGGCGGTGCGGGCCACACGGAAACACTTCGGCCTGGGGGAGGGTGATCCGGTGCTGGTGGTTGTGGACTCGTTGCGGGAGATCCGTGTGGATCCGGGGAAGGACGGCAGGGCCAAGACCGGACGTCCTCGGATCGCGCAGATCCTGCTGCAGCTGCGCGAAACCGCGAAGGAGCTGAACGCGGCGGTGATTGCCACGCTGGACACCCCCTCCTCGCGCATGGATGAGAGCTTGGGACGTTCCCCGATTGATCCCGAGACCTTTGAGACCGCGGTGAGTCTGTCCGACACCTGCCTGGTGTTGGAGAGCCGCAGCCGCCTCACCGCGGCGGCGGGCGAGGATTCGACCCTGCGCAAGCGCAACGCTTCGCGTCTGCAGGATCCCCTGGATCGGTTGGTGGAGGATTTCGGGCAGCACCCGGTGTTGGCGAAGCGGGTCCAGACCCTTCGTAAGGATTTCCCGCTAGAGGAATCGACCGCCTCGACTTACGCGCGGGTGGTCGCGGTCAAGAACCGCGGCGGCCGAACCAACCTCCAGCCGCTGTTCCGGTACCACCGGGCGTTCCATGATTTCGAGCCGATCACGCTGGATGTCACGGGGGTGGTGGGGTAAGACCAGGTTTGGCCCCGCCCTGTGCTCGCGCGGGAGTTGAACTCCCGCGCGGAATTTGATTCCGGAGTTGCGCTCCGGTTCACTTGGCGCGGATTGAAAGGGGAGCCCAACCCCCCGGTAAGGTTCCGCCCCTGAGTGCAACCCATGGGCGAGCGGGCGGGAGTAGGGGATTCATCCCCCCCCCGGGCAGCGCGCGTAGGACAGGCATCCTTGCCTGTCCCGGTGTCGGTCACGGGCAGCCAGGGATGGCTCTCCCACGGGATGCGCGACTACCGGTCATGGAGCAGTCCTTATTCTCTGAACTTGGTCTCCGGACCGAATCCGCTCTCATCAAAGGCGAAGAGTTCGATATCCACCGCGTTCTGGTCGAGCGTGTGATCGGTGAGCGGCCAGGCCGGGGAAAGCTCATCCGGCATGTTCCGGGCCGCCCCGAAGACATTCACCGCGCCATTCTTGTCGAGCGTGTAGAACCCATCCGGGCATCCCGCCGAGAACTCGAAGTCCACATAGATCGAGAAGGCGTCGATGCCATAGGTGGTGTCGTCGCTCTCATCGGGGACTGTCTCCGGATCATCAAAGCCGACCACCTGGTAAGGCATGCCCACGGTGGTGATCAGGGTCCCCGGGTTGTTCGGGTCCTCGTTGCGGGTGTAGAACACGCCGTTGCTCGGTTCGTTCACCGGGATCGGGTGGATGCCGCCCCAGCCATCGAACACCACCGCGCCCTCCGAGGTGCCCGGGAAGAGCTCGATGTCGCGCGCGATGTCGAGTCCGGGGAAGAACGGCCAGATGTACCCACCCTGGGCCGGGTCCGGTTCAAGGAGCTTGGCCGGATCGTTGGCCGGAGCGCCGGAGTAGGTTCCCGGAGCCACAAACGAGCCGTCCGGGTTGATCTGGTAGTGGCCGCCCTGGCTATCGATCACGATGTACCCATCCGCGCGACTATCCGCCGAGTTCACATCAATCACCGCGAGCGCGACCGCGCGCAACGTGGCGCCGCCCGGGTTGGGGAGGCTCGCGGCGCGCATGTCGCCGAAGAGCACATCCGCGCCCACCCCGAGGTTGTCGGTGTTCGGCACCAGCGAGGGATCGCCGACATTCTTGGTGTCGCCGCTGCGGTAGATTCCGCCGAAGTCGGCCAACACCCAGAAGCCCTCGCTGCTCCGTGACATCTCCAGGTCCACGGCGCGCCCACTGGGGAACATGCCGCCGAAGGGCAGCATCGAGTCGGGGTCCTGGGTGATGTTGTCGCCGGCGTTCTCCACGAAGGATGCCACGCCCGCGCCATCCAGCACCACCAAGTCCGCGGTCGGCGGGGTCACACTGTCATCGGCCACCGCGCGCTCCATGTCCTTGGCGAAATCCTGGATCGGGAACGGCGGCGAGATGCCGTTCACATTGATCAGGATCGGATTGCCGACCCGCTCGATCTGGCCGGTGGAGAGCAGCAGATAAAGCCCGCTGTCGCAGCCGGGAGTAGGTGTGATCGTCGGCGAGGCGGAAATTGTCGGGGTGAGAGTCGCGCCGATTTCGGTCTCGGTCGGAGTCGGGCTGAACGAAGTTTCGGTCTCGGTCGGCGTGGGGGTCGGGAGAACCACCGCGAGGCACTGAAGGGAGAGACCATTGCTGAAGGGATTGAACTGGGTCTCTTCGTTCCCATCCACTCCATCGCACAGGTTCCACAAGCCGCAGACATCCAGTGGCCAACCCATGTTCTGGTCGCACGGAAGACCGATCTCTTCGGTGCACAGGCAGCAGTAGATCGGAACCTGACTCTCCACCCGCACAGTCCCCGCTGGGAGTCCGGCGGTGGTCGCGGTCACAATCCCCGCCCCTTGCGCGTTGATGGCGTCGAGCATGCTTCCGACCACAAAGCTCACCGTGCCGGTGCAGGAGAAGGGGGTTTCATCCGCGAGCGCCTCGCAGTCGATCTCGATATCCACCAGCGGCGCGCCTCCGCAGACCGTCGGGCCGCAGGTGGCGCTGGACACCCCGGCGTGGAGACGAAGGTGCATCTCGGGGGAGTTCGGATCGAGCGATCCGGAGCAGCCGACAATCAAGTTGGCGAGGAGCAGACCCGATTCGGTCGGGGTGGCGGTCGGCTCCGCGGTTTCGGTCTCCGTGGGCTCCTCGGTTTCAGTCGGCTCTTCGGTCTCAGTGGCCTCCACGGTCTCGGTCGGTTCGAGTGTCTCGGTCGGTTCCAAGGTCTCGGTCGATTCGGGGGTCTCGGTCACGGTCGGCTCGCCGGTTTCAGTCGGCTCCAGGGTTTCCGTCGGCTCCAGGGTTTCCGTCGGTTCGAGGGTTTCCGTCGGCTCCACCGTTTCGGTCGGGGTCGGCTGAGGCCCGCAGGGGGCATCCTGACACTGGATGCCGAGGCCGGAGAGGAGCGGCTGTTTGACAAAGGTGAGTTCGTTGCCCGCGATTCCATCGCACAGGTTGAGCAGGCCGCAGTTTCCAATCGGGAAGCCGAACCCACTGCCGCAACTGGCCCCGGAAACCTCATCCGAACAGAGGCAACAGTAGAACGGAACCTGGCTCTCGATCCGGATCGAATCGGTGGCTCCGGGGATGAAATCCCAACGGAACATGCCGCTCGGGTCCGCGTTGATGCAGGCGCCCACCTGAGCCAGGAAGAAGGAGGTGATCGCGTTGCAGGCCGGGTTGGTCACCGGCGCGAACGGATTGCAGAGAATGTCGCAGGTGACCGGGAAGGGAGCCGAGAGGGGGTCGCAGGCCACCGGCGAACACTGCGTGGTGGAGAGGGTCAGACCGCCGAGGAGGGTGAGACGGAAGGTCTCGGTGGCCGAGGCGGTGAACCCACCCGCGCAGGACAGAGTGAGGGTGGCGGCCTGAACGCAACTGAAGACGGGCGGACTGGTCGCCGTGGCTGTTTCCGTCGGCTCCGGGGTCTCGGAAGGCTCGCTTGTCTCGGTCGGCTCCAGGGTCTCGGTTGGGGTTTCCAGCGAGGTTTCCGTTGGGGTCTCGGTGTCCGCCGCGGTGTCGGTGGCGGTGGGTGTCTCGGTGGAGAGCGGAGTCTCGGTTTCCGTCGGGGTTTCGGTGTCGATGGGGGTGTCGGTCGGAATGGGGGTTTCGGTCACCGTGGCCGAGACAGTCGGGGTGGGCGAACCCTCGAAGACAGTCATGAGGGTATCGCAGGTGCTGTTGTTCCCGGCCTCATCGGTCGCCGAAAGGATGATGCTGGTGTCGCCCACCAGCACGGTGGTTCCCGGAGGCGGGCTTTGAGAGAGAAGGATATTGGCCGAGGAGGAGCAGTTGTCGAAGAGAGTGGCGGACCCGGTCAAGTCGGGAACCTGGGCCTCCCCGCCGGCGTCCGCGACCACGGTGAATTTGGCCGGACAGATGAGAGTCGGCGGGGTCTGGTCCTCGACCGTAATCGTGGCGGTGCACGTGTCGATCTCCGCCTCGTCATCCATGACCAGCAGGGTCACCACCGTGTCTCCGAGCGGGTATGGCCCGGAGGGGGTGAGGCTGACCAGGGTGACAGAACCTCCATCGGGATCGAAGGAGCCGTTGTCCACCTGCGCGGGGGTGACATTCGCCTCGCAGTTCACATCGGCGGGGACAGTCACATCCTGGCACATGGCCTCCGGGGGAACAGTCACCAGGGTGATGGTCGGATCCCCGGCGCCCGCAGTGCTTGGATCATCGGTCATCACCGGCGCGAAGTTGGTCCCGGTCACCAGTCCTTGAGCGGACACAAAGGTGACTCCCGGAGGAAGGGGATTGTTGATCGTGGCGTCGAATTGAATCACCAGCGTTTTGCCGGCGGGCAGGTTGCCGACATTCACGTTCACCTGAGCTGGCGAAAGGCACGCGATGGAGAGAAGTGTAAGAGCTGAGCACAACCGCACGCACAACCAACTGTGATTTGTCATGGCATTTCCCTTCCCTGACCCGACACCTGTCAGGCGAACACCGATTGGAGCATCGAGGGGCGCGGTCGCGCGCCCGCCGAGCGATCCTGGGAACAGACGCAACTGGGCTAAGCATAATCGAGGGAAATGGGGAATCCTAGCCTCCGACACCCCGAAGATCGAAGAAAACTGCTGGGTTGCGGGAGGAATCAGTGGTCCCGCAGGAGGACAAAATCCACCAGGTCGTGGAGCGACTCCTGGGCCGACAGGTCCGCACAAGCCGGGGCGAGCATGTCGAGCTGCTCGCGGCAGGATTGGGCGAGGTCTTCCATCCTTCTCCAGGATTCATCCAGCACGCCGTGATCCCGTAGCGCGGCGCGGATCGCCTCGGGCGATGGGGCCGCCTCCAGGAAATCCCGGAGCGCGCGCGGACCCCCGATTCGGTCTCGCAGGATCAGCATCGGCAGCGTGTATTTCCCGGCGGCGGAATCGGAGCCGGTCTGCTTGCCGAGGACCGAGTCATCGGCGATGAAATCGAGGAGGTCGTCGGTCATCTGGAAGAGGAGGCCGAGGGTCACCCCGAAGCGGTGCCAGGCCCCCCTGGAGTGGTCATGACCCGCGAGCAGGGCGGCCCCTTCCGCGCAGGCTCCCATCAGCGCGGCGGTTTTCATCTCGATCAGGCGGAAATAGGCCCCCTCGGGAACATCGTGGCGCCCGATCCATTGGAGCTGCTCGATCTCCCCGCGGCACATCGCCGAGGTGGCCCGGCTGGAGGAGGCGATCAGGCGCATGTCGCCGCACTCGGAGATCAGCTCGAAGGCGCGCGCGAAGACATGGTCCCCCATCAGGACAGTGGGGGCGTTGTCGAACAGCGCGGGCATGGAGGGCGAGCCGCGACGAAGGTCCGCGCGGTCGATCACGTCATCATGCAGCAGGGTGGCGAGGTGGATGAGTTCGAGCCCCGCCGCGAGTTTCGGCGCGCGCGCATCAATCCGCGACAGCGCGCGGCTGGTGGTCAGGATCAGTGTGGCGCGAAAGAGCTTCCCGCCCCGCGCCGCGAGGTGCATGGACATGGCGCGGGTCCGGCTCTCGAACGAACCGTGGGTCTGGTAGAGGGCTCGCTCCATCCATTCGGGCAGGACCAAGCGGTCCCAGCCGACCGTGTCCCCGGTGTGGGACAGGAGCTCCGCGAAACTCTCCTCGCGGAAAACCCTCTCGGTGATGAACTCGCGGACCCGCTCCAGCTCTTCCGCGACCGGATAGGCCACCTCGGCCAGGGACTTGCAGCGTGACGGCGAGGGGGCGCGGAGCGCGGCGGAGGCTGAGGGGGAGGAGTTCATCGGACGAGTGTCTCTTGGGCGAATGTCTTTCCAGTATCGCGCGTTGATTCTAGCTTCGCCCTGTTCCGTGTCAAGAACGGGTTCCCCGGGGTGTCCCGCCGGGGGTGGGATCCCGAAGCGCGGATTTCGGAGAAAGGAGCCACGGAGGTTGCCTCGGAATCGTCCCTTGGTTGGCCTTGCGCTGGGTGGCGGCTCCGCGCGCGGCTGGGCCCATTTTGGAGTTTTTCAGGCGCTGGCGGAGTGTGGAATCCCGGTCGATTTCGTGGCGGGAACCAGCATCGGCGCGCTGGCCGGAGTGGTGTATGCCTCGGGGGCCACGGAGTCCTTTCTCGAGATTGTTCCCCGGTTGGATTGGAAACGTCTGGCCTCGTTCTGGGATGTGGTGTTCCCGCGTTCGGGGCTGATTGATGGGAAGAAGATTGAGGATTATGTCCGGCGGCATGTGAGTCAAACCGACTTGCGGGACCTGCCGATCCCGTTCCGCGCGGTGGCGACCGACCTGGCGACCGGGCGGGAGGTGGTCCTTCGGGAGGGGGATGCGATCCAGGCGGTGCGCGCCAGCATGGCCTTGCCGGGGATCCTCACCCCGGTGAAGCGCGGCGGGGATTTCCTGGTGGATGGGGGTTTGGTCAATCCGGTGCCGATCAATGTGGTCCGCGAGATGGGCGCGGAGGTGGTGATCGCAGTGGACTTGAATCATGACATTGTGGAGAAGAAGGGCTACGCGCGACGCAGGCGCGCGCGTCGTCCCGCCGGAGCGCCGCTGCGTTGGGCGGGAAGGAAGCTCGCGGAGCGCTCGAAGTTGGTCTCGGCGGTGGGCGCGCGTTGGGAGGGCACGCTGGGGCCGTTGCTGGCGCGAGCCCGCGCATCGCGCGACTCGACCCCTTCGATCTTCGATATCCTGTTGTCCTCGATCAGCATCATGCAGGCGGAGATCACCGCGGCGCGATTGCGTGTCGATCCGCCGGAGGTCCTTCTTCAGCCCAGTCTGGGTCACATTCGGCTTTTGGAATTCCACCGGGCCGCGGAGGGGATCGAGGCGGGGTATGAGGAGGCAATGAGCAAGCTGGAGGGTTGGAAATGGGGGTGAAATCTGGAAAGATGGGAGTACCGGTTGGGGAGTAGACGAATCGGTAAAGTCACCTGCCTTTGGAGCAGGAGTTTCCAGGTTCGAGTCCTGGCTCCCCAGCCATTCAAAAAGCCCTGATTTTATTGGGCGAAACGTGGTTTTTCCTCTTCATTTTTCGACCCTTCATCCGACTTGATTCGGGCCCGATTCCAGCCCCGTTTTTGGCAAAATCCCGGCAACTTGTTTCTACACGTTTGGAAGAACGTGTGCGCCGGACTGAAAGACTCACCCGCGCATGGTCCGCCAACCCCGCGCGGCGGTCCGGGGGGAACTGCATTGCGGGACCCCTCGGACCTTCACTCAAGAATCCGCACAGGATGCCCTACGGGAAGACTTCGACGCTTCCTCCACCTTGAGAGGCGCGGGAAGGTGGGATCGGTCAACCTGGCCAATCGTAAGCGGAGGAACCAAGTCGATTGACCATCCGGTGCGATAGGCCGATACTTCCAGAGAAGAGCGAGAGCGGAGCGACTCATGAAAGTCTCATACACAATCCACCTGGAAGACGATGGCGATGGCGGTTTCATTGTCACGGTCCCGACTCTCCCCGGAGTCATCACCTTCGGCCAGACAATCGAGGAAGCCAAGGCGAACGCGGCGGAGGCGATTCTTTGCCACCTGGAAGGGATGCTTGCGGACGGCGAACCGATCCCGACTGAAAACCTCCCGATCCAAGAACGTCTTGAACTGGAAGTCCCGATCCCCGCATGACGGGGGATAAAGAGCGGAACGGAGCGGATCATGAAGGTCTCATACACAGTCCACTTTGAACCCACGGAAGAAGGCGGCTATTCGGTCACGGTCCCCGCGCTCCCCGGATGTTTTACCGAGGGGTTGACCTTTGAGGAAGCCAAGGAAAACGCGGGGGAGGCGATTCTCGCTTACATTGACGTGCTTATCGAGGATGGAAAGCCGATCCCATTGGAGGCTCCTCCTTCCAAGCGAGTGGAGACTGTCCTTGAGTTGAACGTTCCCGCCTTGGCATGAGTGGCCTACCCTCCTTGACGGGGAGAGAGATTATCGCGGCGCTCGAAGGAGCGGGCTTTCGGTTGCGTAGGGTTCGGGGAAGCCACCATGTTATGAGTGGCCCGGACGGTCGAATGTGCATTGTTCCGGTCCATGCTGGAAGAAGTGTTCAAAAACCCACGGTCCGAAATATTCTCCGGCAAGCTCGCATGTCCGAGGAAGAATTCATGCGCTTCCTCTGACCGCGCCAACCTCTACTCTACGAAATCCCCGAATTCCTTCGGCAACCGAGGGTTTTCGTAGAGACCTGGCCGGGTGGGAGACCCCGGCGTTCCGTTCACCCGCCCCGATCCCCACGCGACTGTCCCCGGCTTGACCTCCCTACAGGGTTGACCAATTATAATACTAACGCGGCTTGCGCGTCGCCCGCTCTCACTCCGCCCGGTCGCCGATGATTCAGGCGACGCGGAGCATGAAAGCACAGGCAAAAAGAATTTTGCTAAGACACTATCTCAAAAGGCTGAGCCGATATAGCCGTCGAAACCAGAGCAAGGCACATGCGAGTTGAATCGCCCCGAGAAAGTTTTCGGCTTTCTTGTTATATCGGACCAGGATCCCACGCCATTTCTGCAGCCATGAGAGTGTTCGCTCCACGACCCAGCGCCTCGCGCGATGACGCTTGCGCTTCCTGGTGTCGAATTTCTCCTCGCCGATTCGACGAACGTGAGGAGTATATCCGGCCTGTTCGATGGCTGCTTGTCCCCTTGGGTTGTCATAGCCCTTGTCCAGACACAGATGTTGCGGCTCCTCCGGCGTGGGTTCCGGACGGCACACAACCACCGCCTCCAACGTTTCCTGGAGCAGTTGCGCGTCGGGCACATTGGCGGCCGCGATCACCACGGCCAGCGGTCCCCCATCCTCTTCGACTAAGAGGCTCTTCTTGGTTCCGGGCTTGGCTCGATCCGTCGGATTCGGCCCCTTTTTTCGCCGGGGAATCGAGCTTTCCCCAGACAGCAGTCCGCCGCCTGCCATTCCAAACTCAGACCCTTCAGTTCGTCACATTCGTTGACCAGCACGGCCCACAAGACCTCGAACAGGTCATCTCGACTCCAGCGCTGGAACCAACGATGGACGGAACTGTCATCTCCGAAGATCGACGGCAACTGGTTCCACTGGCAACCACTGCGTGCAATGAAAATGATCCCATTGAGGGCCTGACGGAAGTCGATCCGAGGGCGTCCGGTCCTCGCTTTCGGATAGTGTTCATCCAGGATCGGCTTCAAAATCGCCCAAACGGTGTCCGGCACCGTCCAGATGGTCTTCAACGGAACGACTTCGACTTTTCTCCTTCGACTCATGATTCTCCCCCTCCTAAAGGCTGTCCCTTGCCTCATTTATCGGCACCTCAACAGCACACTGAAGGTGTTTTGAGATGATTTCTAAGCCGTGATGATGGTCTTGGTCACTTATGACGTGTCCACAGAGACCGCGGAAGGGAGGCGGCGGCTCGCCCGCGTGGCCAAGGCTTGCGAGGCGCGCGGGCAGCGTGTTCAGAAGTCTGTATTCGAGTGCCTCATCGATCCGGCGATGTGGGTGAAGCTGAAGTCAGACCTGGAAGGGGAAATTGATCCGAGGACCGACAGCCTCCGGTATTATTTCCTCGGAAACAACTGGAAACGGCGTGTCGAACATGTGGGCGCGAAGGCGAGTTATGACCCTCAAGGGCCATTGATTGTGTGAAATCCGTCGCGCGAACTTGAAATGCGCATATCAACCCTGGCGGGTTCGCGCTGTTCAGAACTTATTGAAAGGACTGAGGATGCGGATTCAGCTGATGGAAGTGTGGCTTCGTGCTCCCCGTTCGCCGAGGGGGTTCGCGGAATAGACCTTGTAGGTCGTTCAAAGGTTTGGGCTTAGGCCCCTGATGGTCGCCCCCCGCGTGGGGGTGTGGATTGAAACGATGTTGACGCCGAAGGCTCCGGGATGCTCGATGGTCGCCCCCCGCGTGGGGGTGTGGATTGAAACAACGAAATCAAATACTGAGGAGATGGAACATGCGTCGCCCCCCGCGTGGGGGCGTGGATTGAAACCTTCCGTGCCCACAGTCGATCCAGGATCCGATCCTTTCCCCTCTTCCTAGCCCGCTGGTACTCCCGCGCATGATTCTTCACCAATATCCGCCTCTCACTCATCGCAATCTTCATCCTGACGCCCCTTCCGAGGGGCCACGTTCAGATACTTTTTCTCTTGAGGCAACGAATCGATTTCGGATACTTTCTAGGTGAGGCAGCGCGCCCGATTGACAGGCCTGTGTCCGTACGTATAATCGCGTGCGTTACGATCTGGTTACCCAGTGGATGCAATCCGAATAGACGGGTTCAGAATGCAACGACTCGGGTCCCGAGGGTAGGTCCGTGGACAATCGTCTCGAACACATCACCTTGGCTGCGCTTCTTCATGACATCGGTAAAGTCATGCAGAGAGCTGAAGTCCCCGTGTCGGATCAGACGGAATCGCTCATGGCCTCTGCGGGGCCAACCCGTGATGGGCACTCCTCCCACTACCACGTCAAGTGGACCAGCCAGTTTTTCGAGGACCACCTCGGAGACTGTGGACTCTTGATCCCGGTATCCCTTGATGAAAGCGCATCTTATCTTGCTTTCCGTCATCACAATCCGGCGACCCCACTTGAGTACATCGTCAGCGAAGCCGATCGCCTCTCCTCCGGTATGGACCGTGGCGAATCTCACAACGAACGCGACTCGCACAAGAGAAGAAGACTTGTGCCCCTTCAAGTTCTACTCTCGAGGGAACAGAGCCCGATTTCCCCCTATCCTCAAGTCCCGCTCTGCGAGCTGACATCGAGGGATGCATCTTGCTTTCCAAGACGGGATTTCACAGTTGATCAAAGTCTGGTCCCCGATTACCGGAGGATATGGAAACGGTTCCTGGAAGACTGGGACTCGTTCCGCACTTCCGGTCTGGAGGCCACTTTGGCCCGGCTGGATGCTCTCTACGAAAGGCACTTTTGGTGTGTTCCGGCCAGTTCTGTTGATGAAATCCCAGACACTTCGCTCTACGGCCATTCAAGAACGGTTGCAGCGATTGCGGGAGCGTTGTACCTCTATCATCGTGAGCTGGATAACCTGGAGACCGGCACTATACGTGACCGGACCATTCCCAAGTTCCGCTTGGTGGCGGGGGATTTAGCGGGCATCCAAAGCTACATTTTTGCCATCTCGCATGCAGGCGGGGGCAAGGTGGCGAAACGCCTCAGAGCTCGATCATTCTCTCTCGGCTGCCTGACCCAGGTCCTCGCTCTTCAGATAGTCCGCGAAGTTGGGCTTCCCTATCTGAACATTATCCTCAGCGCCGGGGGAAAATTCCATCTTCTGTTGCCGAATACGCCAACGACCAAAACCATCCTGGAGCATCGTGAGGCTCTTTGCCAAAGGTGGTTGCGCGAAGAGTTCCAGGGTTTGGTTTCGCTGAACCTGGCTTCTGTTGAGATGAGCGGACAGGATTTTGCCAGCAAGCGTGTCGGCGAAAAGTTCACGGAATTGGCGGGTGAGCTGCTCCGGAAGAAGCATCAGCCATTGGGCGGCATCCTGAAGAACAAGGAGGGTTGGGTGGAAAACGATTTCCTCCTTCCCTCCGCTATCCACAAGAACGAATCGCCGACGGGCTATTACGATGTCGAAGGCCCTCTCGATGAGGAAGCGCTGGGGTCGCAGCTGAGCCGGGCGAAGTGCCTTGCCATCTACGACTCCAAGCGTGGCGAACACAAGGTCTTTGATTGGTCTTTCTCAATTGCCGAGCATGCGAACCGTCTTCCGCCCGCTGCCGCCTACCTCATTTCGTTTGAGCGCGGCGCTGAAGTGGACTACCACGAACCAATGGTTCCGGTCCGCTACGAATACCGTGCTTCGCACGTTCCTTTGTACAGAAGGGGCAAGCATCCGAAATTGGACGAAATCGCTGCAAGGATGTCCGCCGCGGATACGGAAGATTCCCTTCAAGAGGGTCAGGTCCTCCCCTTCAACGCGATTGCGAAAACCGCCACGGGTCGAGACTCGATTGCTTACCTCAAAGCCGATGTCGACAACCTCGGCTTCCTGTTCCGACGCGGCCTTGACTGGAATGACGTGGGTTGGACGCTCTCCAAGATGGCCACATTCTCGCGATCCCTCGAATTCTTCTTTTCGGGGCGCGTCCACAACATACTGCGCGAGCCCGCGTTTGAGATGATCTACACGGTCTACTCCGGCGGCGATGATGTCTTGCTGGTAGGCCCCTGGGACGCCATCCACGAGTTTGCCCGAAGGCTTCGGGAGGAATGGTCTGCTTTCACGGCCGCTAATCCTCACCTGACGTTGTCCGTCGGAATTGCTCTGGCTCGTCCCATGACGCCGGTGTGGGCCGCCGCTGATTCGGCTGAGACAGCCCTGGAACACGCCAAGACCCAGCCCAAGGACCAACTCTGTTCGTTCGGTCACCTGATCCGATGGGCTCAGGTTCCTCATGTCTTCGCCGAGATCGAGAAGGTCTCAACCTGGCTCAATTCCAAGACCGTCTCCACCGCTTTTGTCAGAAGCCTTCTCTACTATGCGGATCTCGCCGCTCAATACCGAACTCAAGGAAGAGTCGAAGGCCTCAGATACCTTCCGCTCTTGAGCTACAACCTCTCGCGCAATTTGCGGGGAGAGACGGCGTCGGAAGTCCGTCGGTGGGCGGAAGCTCTCAAGGATGTGGAGGGCGATGCTATTCGCAATCTCGGATTTGTGGCGACGTACTCACTGAATCTGAATCGCGGGTAGCGTGAAATATATCGCGGCAATAAGGAGCAACCAATGAAGAAGAAGTGCATATCCTGTGGCAAGATCTTCGACGCGCCAAAGGCCACGTATTTCAAATGCCCCGAATGTTACAGCGGAAAGAGTCCCGCAAGTGGAGGAGGGAGTGAAATGAAGAATCCACATGGACCATTCCAAGGCTCCAAAGGTGGAGGGCCTCGCTCCAACTTCAGCCAGTCAGATAGGCCGGGGGGGCTGCCCAAGGATCTGTGTCTAGATTCCTTCTTTACGCCGGATGGCGCAATCCGGGAGGAGGTTTACATCAAAACTGCAAAGGGGATTGCCCAGGCGCTTGCAGAGGACACCCCGACGGTGACCACTGCGTCGGTACGCAGATTTTTTGAATCGGTTAGAGCAGCCTACGATCGCTATCTGCAGGAACGTTCGTACCCAAAGGCCCTCGAGGGAATCTTCAGGCTGCACCCGCTCGCCAAGCGGAGCCAGGACCGAGGTATTACGAACGCCGCGTTTACGGATTTCATTTTTCACTATGCGAATCTCACGGCCAAGGACGAAAAGAACCTGCGGGGGTTCAAAGAGCTCTTCATGAGCGTTGTCTGCTATCTGAAGAAATGACAAGGAGGAAGAACGATGAGAAAACTATTGGGACATCGGGTTTTGAGCGGCAAGCTATCTTGCCTTACGGGCGTGCGAATCGGGGGATCCAAGGAGACCCAGGAGGTCGGAGGAACGGACAACCCGATCCTCCGGCACCCCATCAACCATCTCCCCTACATCCCCGGCTCTTCACTTAAGGGAAAGATCCGTTCCCTTCTGGAACAAAAGCATCGGGCGGACCGGGTTATGAGAGATGGAAAACCTTGTGATTGTGGAGAGTGCAAGGTGTGCATCGTTTTTGGTTGCGCTGCTGCAAAGAACACACAGTCAGTTACGCGCTCTATCTTTCGGGACTGCGTGCTAACCGAGGAGTCGCTGGCCCGTTTGGAAACCGCGAGAGAGGAACTGGGAGTTCCTTATTCCGAGACGAAGACTGAAGTTCTTATCGACCGCCGCAAGGGTCTTTCCCATTCAAATATCGGCCCCCGGGTCCAGGAGCGCATCCCAGAAGGCACGGAGTTCAAGCTGGAGATTGTACTGAGAGAGTTCGAAGGCGACCCGGTTGACGACTACGTCAAATTCATCAAGGAGGGCGTTGCTCTCATGGAAAATGACACCTTGGGGGGGTCGGGCACCCGTGGGTACGGCAAAGTCCGTGTGATCTGGGAGAGTAAAGCCCCACAGGAGGCGCATTGATGCGCATCTGGCGGTTGGTTCTGCGTCCAACCTCGCTTCAGCTCTCCCAATGGCAGGCGGACACCCTGTTCGGCGCTCTCTGCTGGAAGCTCGCGTTCCGCGAGGGGGAATCCGGGCTCCTTGATTTCCTCGCGCCGTTTTTATCAGGCGACCCGCCTTTTCTCATCTCCGATGGGATTCCGTCGGGATTTCTCCCTTTGCCCCTGCACTTGAAGGTCACCGAATCTGCACCCGCCCGGACTGTGGAGGATTATCAGAAAGAAAAGCAGCTGAAGAAGATCCGTTTCATCACCGAAGCGGAATTCGCAAAGGCCTGTAACGGCCAGCGAGTCGGAGTTGACGTCTCAACCAGCCTGAGCAGGTCTGTCTCACAGTTGCACGCCTCTATTAACCGTAACACAGGAACCACCACCCGCATGGACGACGAGGGGACGGCGAGCCTCTTCCAGCTTGATGGATGGGTCCCCGAGGGGGAGGGCGGATCCCTGTCGGTATTCGTCGCGGATCGAACCGGGAAAGAGATTGACCGGGTTCTGGTTCTCCTCCGCGACATGGAGCTCACAGGATTCGGGAAGAAGAAGTCTTCTGGGATGGGCGCCTTCCAGATCGAGGGAGACCCTGTCGAATGGCGCCCGCCCCAGGTCAGCGGCAGGCCCAACGGTTTTGTTTCGTTTGCCGGCTTCGTCCCGGCGCAGCGCGATCCCACAGCAGGTTTTTGGAGGCTGCGGGTCAAGCACGCGAAGTTGGGCGAGACTTTCGCCACCGGAGGCAAGCCTTTCAAGACGCCTTTCATACAGTTCGAGTCCGGCTCCACTTTCTTGACGGGAGACGAGCCCGGCGAGGTCTACGGACGCGTGCTTCGCGGTTTGAGCGAGGAGCATCCGCAGGTCGTGCAATACGGTTATGCTTTCCCCGTTCCTTTGTGGCTCCCTGATTTGGCGGCCAGACTTGCATCATGAAGGATTGGCCGGCGCTTGTGCCGGAGGCGCTGGGGCGCCTCAAGACCCTCCGCGTGAGGTTTGAACTGATCGCGGAGGCGGAAGCGAGGCTGCCCGCGTTCTTGGGGTCGACCTTGCGTGGGGGGCTGGCGATGGCCTTTCGCAAGATGGTCTGCACTTATGACCTGCGGCCTTGTGATGGCTGTCCGGTTCAGCGCAGTTGTCACTATCCCAACCTCTTTGAGACCCCCACGGCCACGGGAAAACAGGAAATCCGTCGAATGCGGGACATCCCTCATCCGATAGTGATTGAACCTCCAGCCATGCACTTGGGTCGTTATGCTCCAGGAGACCTGCTGACATTTGAGGCGGTTCTTCTTGGACGAGGCATCTCGAATTTCCCATATCTTGTCTTTGCCGCCCATGAGATGGCCGCGGGGGGCCTGGGAGTGGATCGCTGCCCCTTCAGACTCCTTCGGGTCCGGGATCGATACGGGGGGCTCCTGTTTGAAAGCGAGTCCGGGCGGTTGCTCGACACCGGAGGGTGCTTCACTTTGGGAGATCTGTGGTCATCCAAGCCAATTCCCAGCTCTTGTGAACTCATTCTGGAGACCCCTCTGCGTCTTAAGTTCGAGGGGGAACTGATGAACCGGGAACTGGATTTGCGGGAATTTCTGAAGGCCACTTGCCGCCGACTGTGGGCGCTCTGTTCAAGTCATGGTGAAAGGTGCTCGGAGGGGATCGACTTCCGTCCCTTACTGGAACGCGCTCCCCCGCCCAATGTTCTTTCGTCCAGGTTTGGATGGCGGGATCTGACGCGCTATTCGAACCGCCAGAAGGCCAAGATCAAAATCAGCGGGACTGTCGGATCCTGTCATCTCGGGGGCGAGCTCGAAGCATGGTGGCCCCTGCTTGTGGGTGCGGAGGAGGTTCATGTTGGGAAGGGGACGGTGATGGGATTGGGGAAAGTGAGGCTGAGATCCGATGGCTAGCGTGTATGTCACTCGATCGAATGCAGAGGTTTCTCTGGACGGGGGACGTCTCTTGGTCCACAAGGATGGAGAGCGGTTGTTGGACCTTGCGCTGCGACGCATCTCGAGCGTCGTGTGCTTTGGGTGGACCCATGTTACGACGCCGGCCCTGCATACACTTCTGGAGAATGGGATTGACCTGGCCTACCTTTCGCGTAAGGGGCGTTATCGGGGGCGTCTGACTGCTCCTTGTTCAAAGAACATCTATCTGCGACTTGCGCAATATGATTCGGCGCGCAACGAGCGCCGTTGTCTTGAACTCGCGAAGCTCATTGTGTCGAGCAAGATCGGCAACAGCCGGAATGTCCTACGAAAATTCCAGTACAACCATCCGTCAAAGGAGCTCACCGAGGTCATCCGCAAGTTGGAAAAGCTCGAGAAGTTGGTCCAGGGGACACAAGAGCCTACGCGGCTGCTGGGACTGGAGGGGGTCTGTTCGCGGCTCTATTTCAGTCTTTTTGATCAGATGCTCCGGTGCGATCTGCGATTCACCCGGCGCTCCACCCGTCCGCCACGCAATGAGGTGAACGCGTTGCTGTCCTTGACCTACGTGCTGGTCATGAATGAACTGATTTCAATTGTGGAAGGAATGGGTTTTGACCCGTATCTCGGTTTCTTCCATTCGGTGGGATATGGAAAGCCGTCTCTGGCATTGGACCTGATGGAGCCTTTTCGTTCGGCGTTGTGCGATGTCTTTGTGGTGCGCCTGTGCAATCTGAAAATCTTGGAGAAGGATGATTTCTCGAGGGCTCCGGAGGATGAGGGATTTCGCTTGACCGAGGAGGGGCTCCGAAAGTATCTTGAGGAGTATGAGCGCCGCATGGTTCGGGAGTTCAGTCATCCCGTGACTTACAAGCGAGTCACGTGGCGGGATTGTCTTCGCGCGGAGGCGGAGATGGCGCGAAATACCCTGATGAAGGGGACGGCTTACAGCCCATTTCAGAGCCGTGTCTGAGGGAGAAGTGGATATCATTGACTGGTTCCTTTTGGAGGAGGGCGATGAGGAATGCGTGGTTTTCAGGACAGACATGAGATACCTTGTGGCATATGACGTGGTGGTGGACCGACAGCGGACCAAGGTGGCCAACCTCCTGGAGGAGTATGGGGACCGGATCCAGAAGAGTGTGTTCGAGTGCTTCCTGAATGAGAGGAGCAAGCAGGAATTGTGGGAGGAAGTCACCTCGCTGATCAATGTGGACGAAGATCGGGTTCGGATGTACCCTTTGTGCCGGTCGTGCGAGCGGAAAGTGGAGATTGCTGGGGGAGGACCGGTCAGGGTGGACGAGGTGGAGGTTTACATTGTTTGACTCTAACCGGTTTCAGGGGTAAGAAAGGGGGGAGGTTAGAATCTGAATGTAACGGTCTCAATTTATGTCGGTTAGGGGGGTGCGGCTAAGAGGATGGAAGGAGGAACCCGATGGGTTGCACGAGCGTGGGGGCCGGGGTGTTAGAGGATCGATTCCGTAAGGGTTTGATCATACAGGAGTTACGGGCCGAACGGTTGAGAGGATTGCCCCGTTGATGAGGGGATTGAGACCTCGGGAAGGGTGAAAACCTTCCCGGCATCGGCAACCGCGGCAGTTGAGAGGATTGCCCCGTTGATGAGGGGATTGAGACTCAGGGCTTGAGGGCTTAATCAAAAAGATACAGCCTTCAAGTTGAGAGGATTGCCCCGTTGATGAGGGGATTGAGACGATTTCCTGGTTTCGCGTACCTTGACACCTGACAAGTCAAACATGTTGAGAGGATTGCCCCGTTGATGAGGGGATTGAGACCCGATCGCGGCGACTGCAGTTGAGCGCAGACTGTTTTGCGAGTTGAGAGGATTGCCCCGTTGATGAGGGGATTGAGACCTTCGCTTGCAGGGCTGGATTGGCCAGAATGGCGGAGATGATTTGTTGAGAGGATTGCCCCGTTGATGAGGGGATTGAGACGGTGACGCGCCTCGTCACAGGAGCCTCCCAGCTCGAACCTGTTGAGAGGATTGCCCCGTTGATGAGGGGATTGAGACGAGGTCTGCGTC
>JAJVIK010000027.1 GCA_022072055.1 bacterium
GTCCCCCATCCTCTTCGACTAAGAGGCTCTTCTTGGTTCCGGGCTTGGCTCGATCCGTCGGATTCGGCCCCTTTTTTCGCCGGGGAATCGAGCTTTCCCCAGACAGCAGTCCGCCGCCTGCCATTCCCAACTCAGACCCTTCAGTTCGTCACATTCGTTGACCAGCACGGCCCACAAGACCTCGAACAGGTCATCTCGACTCCAGCGTTGGAACCAACGATGGACGGAACTGTCATCTCCGAAGATCGACGGCAACTGGTTCCACTGGCAACCACTGCGTGCAATGAAAATGATCCCATTGAGGGCTTGACGGAAGTCGATCCGAGGGCGTCCGGTTTTCGCTTTCGGATAGTGTTCATCCAGGATCGGCTTCAAAATCGCCCAGACGGCGTCCGGCACCGTCCAGATGGTCTTCAACGGAACGACTTCGACTTTTCTCCTTCGACTCATGATTCTCCCCCTCCTAAAGGCTGTCCCTTGCCTCATCTATCGGCACCTCAACAGCACACTGAAGGTGTTTTGAGATGATTTCTAAGTCAAACGCGAATACTCCTGAGTCCTTGGCTGAGGACCTTTTTCGGCATGGCTGTCTTCGCGTTGCCACTGGTCTCAATTGCAATGGCATCGCCCTTCTTAATGGAACTCGCCTTGCATGACATCTTCGAGCGCGCCTCAACTGAGGGGAAACTCAGGTTCTTTTCAGTATTCCTTGCCCCTGTAATTCTGGCGAGACCATTCATAATAGGCGGAATGATTTACACTTTTGTTCGGATCGGAAAACATCTGGAACATGCCTGGCACAGCCACACACTTCCTGTCGTTTCCAAGACGTATGTCCGTATTGCTTTTGTAGGAATGGTCCTTGTGTCATTTGAAATCACCCTTTTCTTTATGCCGCTCTTCACTGACCGAGTGCTGTTGCCCACAGACTGGTTAACGACACTCTCTTTCCTCACCTGCGCAGCCACTTGGGCGATCCCGTTGGCCACCCCAGGCTGTCCTGCAAATGTCGAGGATCTGAAGTGGCGTGACTTATCCATCCTGATTTCCTCTCTTGCCCTAACGCTGGTCGCCCTGTACATGAGTGACTACACTACCATTTACCCCATCCGTGCCGGCGCCGCGAGCATCGTGAGTATCGCTTTCAACTACTTCGCCATGCACTGGATGTACCGGCGGAATTGAGGCTCCACGAATGCGCGGGATCGGAGCATTCATTCACATCCTTCGGATCATCCCCGCTGCCTTCGCGCTGCGTCGATGGGGAGAGGTGTCCCCCGCCTTGCCCTGTGTTACCCTTCCCCAACCGCGATGACCGAGCCGGAAGAGCGACTGTCCCGGGCCGAAGAGCGCTTCGAGGAAATCCGAAGGTCTGTCGGACTCTGGCTGGGGCCGGTTGTGTTCCTCGCGCTCCTCGCCACCCCCTTCCCCAACCTGTCTCCGGCGGCGCACCACCTCGCGGCGATCCTCGGACTGGTTCTGATCTACTGGATCTGCGAGCCGATTCCGCTGCCGGTCACCGCGCTGCTCGGCCCCTGCCTGTGCGTCGTGTTCCGAATCGCGGACGCAAAGGAGCTGCTGGCGTGCTTCTCGGACCCGGTCATCTATGTCTTTCTCGGCAGCTTTCTCCTCGCGGAGGCCATGATGGTCCATGGCCTGGACCGCCGCATCGCCCTTTCCGTGCTCTCTCTGCGCTGGGTGGGGAACAGCGTCTTTCGGGTCCTCTTCGTGTTCGGGGGGATCGCCGCCGCGCTTTCCCTCTGGCTGAGCAACACCGCCACCACGGCCATGCTCTTGCCCGTGGCGATTGGGATTCTGAGCGAGGTCGGCGCGCTCCATGGGGAAGGCCAATCGGGGGAGACAAGCGAGCCGCCCCGACGGATCAGTCGCGGACTCCTGCTGCTGACCGCCTATGGCGCTTCGGTCGGCGGTCTGGGAACCCCCATAGGGACACCCCCCAATCTGATCGGAATCGGCATGATCCACAAGCTGCTTGGGGTTCAAATCAGCTTCACCGATTGGATGAAGCTGGCGGTCCCGGTGGTCGTGGTCATGTATCTCGCGCTGTTTGGATTGATCCTCCTCCTTCACTCCCCGGAGCTGAGACGGGTGGAGGGGATGGCGGCTTACTTCAAGGAGCGCCGCCGGTCGCTGGGCCCTTGGACCCGCGGACAGGTAAACGCGCTCCTGGCCTTCCTGGTCGCGGTCACCCTCTGGTTGGTTCCGGGAGTGCTCGGTTTGTTCGGAGGAATCAATTCCGCAATTCTCTCCGAGTATCAGGCGCGAGTCCCCGAGGGGATCGCCGCGATCCTCGCGGCCAGCCTGCTGTTTATCCTCCCGGTGGACTGGCGGGCCAGGCGCTTCACACTGAGTTGGCGGGAAGCCACCCGGATCGATTGGGGGACCATGCTGCTCTTCGGCGGCGGGATCGCCCTGGGGTCGCTGGCCTTTTCAACCGGCTTGGCGGAAGCCCTGGGGAGGGTGGTCCTCGAAACCACCGGCGTGCGGAGTCTGTCGGGCATCACTTTTCTCTCGATTCTGCTGGCCATTATCCTGAGCGAGACCACCTCGAACACCGCTTCGGCCAACATGATGATCCCGGTTGCCATCGCGGTGGCGCGGGCGGCCGGGGTGGACCCGATCCTTCCGGCGCTGGGGGCCTGCATGGGGGCGAGTTACGGCTTCATGCTCCCGGTTTCCACCCCGCCGAACGCCCTGGTTTACGGGACCGGGAGGATCCCCATCTCCTCCATGATCAAGACCGGCGTGGTCTTCGATGTGATCGGGCTGTTTCTGATCTGGGGAGCTCTCATGCTTGGGATGGTCGGATAGGATCAGGGGGAGCGGACGGTGGAATGAGGAGTGCGGAATCGCGGAAGACGCGCGCTGATGGAGGATGGAAGATGAGCTACCGTGGACATATCAAAAACGGCGTTGTGGTCCTCGACGAGCCGGCGGCGCTGCCGGAGGGCGCGGCGGTGGAGGTGGACGCGGTGAGCGCAAGCTGTACCGCCGATGTTGCGTGTAAGAAAACCCGTTTCCAGGACCGTTACGGGTCGGTCATCGGCGCCATTTCCGGGATGCCGCCTGACCTAGCTGAGAACCATGACCATTACCTTCATGGTCGTCCCAAGAAATGAGGACAGTGTTCGCGGACACGTTCTATTACTTGGCGCTTCTCAGCAAGGACGATGCCGCTCATCTCCGCGCCGCCCGTATCGTGCCGGACCTGGACTTGGGGGTTGTCACGACGGCGTGGGTCTTGACGGAAGTGGCTGACGCCTTCTGTGAACCGGGGCAACGGGGTGTCTTCATGGAGCTCCTCAAGGCCCTGCGGGTTGACCCTGATGTTACCTTAGTTCCGCCCAATGAAGAGGTTTTCGGAGCTGGTCTTGATCTCTATGGGCGGCGTTCCGATAAAGACTGGTCCCTCACCGATTGCATCTCTTTCGTGGTCATGGAGCGCCATGGGCTTTCCGAGGCCCTCACCGCCGACCACCACTTTGAGCAGGCCGGATTCGTGCTTCTCCTATGAACCTCGGAATCAGGACCGTGCATCTCGAAATGCAACCTCGGGGCCTGGCGGTGAGAACTCTGGCTTTGGTAGAATGATCAAGTGCGTGGGAGACCAAGCGATGAGCTACCGTGGATATATCAAAAACGGCGTTGTGGTCCTTGACGAGCCGGCGGCGCTGCCGGAAGGCGCGGCGGTCGAGGTGGAGGAAGTTGAATCCCCGAATGAACAGGGGAGCAAGAGAACCGACCCAACTCTTCATGAGTGCCTCAAGTCAGTCATCGGGAAGGCTCAAGGTCTGCCTCCGGATGCTTCCAGGAACAAGTACCACTACTTGTATGGGAGACCTAAAGCGTGAGCGGCGCCTTTGCTGACACGTCCTACTTTATCGCCTTATTGAGTCCGCGTGACGAGTTACACCTTGAGGCCACCCATCTTTCCCGGGTCTATGACGCCCGAATCCTCACTACCGAATATGTTCTACTGGAGGTGGCCAATTGGCTCTCGGATTCGGGTGATCGGCGACTGTTTTCGGCTCTCCTGGGGGATCTGCGCGCTTCTCCAAGAGTCCAGATCCTTGAGAGCTCTCCTGAACTCTTCGAGATGGGGGTGCGGATGTACCACGAACGGCCCGATAAAGACTGGTCCCTCACCGATTGCATCTCTTTCGTGGTCATGGAGCGCCATGGGCTTTCCGAGGCCCTCACCGCCGACCACCACTTTGAGCAGGCCGGATTCAAGAACCTCCTGTAGCTGAATTTGAATGGCGACCCACCCTCCGGTTACCGTTTTCATGCCGGTCTACAACGCGGACCCGTTTGTCGGCTCGGCCATCGAAAGCATCCTCCAGCAGTCCTTCTCCGACTTTGAACTCTTGGTGGTGGATGACGGCTCCACCGACCGGTCAGTGGACGTGATCGAAGGCTACAGGGACCCGCGCCTGCGACTCATCCGAATCGAAAACAAGGGCTGCTATCCGGCCCGCAACGCCGCGCTTGCTGAGGCCCGCGGGGTCTACCTCGCCAACCAGGACGCGGACGACATCAGCTTGCCGGAGCGGCTTGAGAAACAGGTCCGCTTCCTGAAGGAGCATGAACCGGTGGTACTGCTTGGAACGACCACCCTGGGCTGCGACCTGGCGGATACCTTTCGCCTCCCCCAACCCACTCATTTCTTAAGGGACAGCTCCTCGACCATCCCCCATCTCGTCGAAACCAGAAGTGTCCAATCCACCAGCGCGTTCACCTGCGCCACGATGATGCTTCGGAGGAGTCTGCTGGAGCGCATCGGACCCTACGATGACAGGCTTTGTTTCGGGGCGGATGTGGATTTTGTGGCGCGCGCGGCGACAGTGGGCAAAGTGGCTTGTCTTCCGGAGCCGCTGTATGTCTTTCGGATCACTCCGGGATCGATCAGCGGCGCGGGTTCGCGGATTCAGCGTGAGATCCTGTCCATTGTCTCAGGAGCTTTCGCGCGCACCGGGCCTCGGAGGATTCGCGAGTTCAACGAGGATGAGGTCGCGAGACTCCTGCGATTGGCCGAGACGCGGAGGAACCTCCCGAGGGCAAGCGAGCGCATCAAGTGGGCGTACTACCACACGCGCCTGGCGACCCTGCTCCGAGTCAACGGACATTTCCGGGAGTCTCTCAAACACTCGTTCAAGGCCATCGCCCTGGCGCCGGAGAATCTGTTCAAGGACCGCAAGTTGCTGGGGAATCTGGTTAAGGGAGGTATGAGGGGGATACTCGGCTGGCCTCACCAACCCTCCGCCGTCGGTCCGGATTCCACAACCGTCCGAAAATGAGCGTGTAGAGGTATAGGCGGGCGCTGTCGGTCTTGCGAACGTCGCGCCATTTGAGGAACGCCTCTTCGGCCTTGTCCACAAGGTCCTTCGCATCAGTGGGAGTGAAAGTTTCCGCCAAATCATAATCAGCTCTGTGACGCCCCTCCTGTAATTCCCTGAAGAGCGATGCGATCCTGCGGAGATCCTCCGGGACTCTGTCCCCGCCCGGCAGACCCTTGATATGTTCTGGGAGAGTTCCCCCCTCGAAAGATGACGAAGCCTCCTTCATTGTGGAATGATCGAAACCCCGCTTCACGCGGGACCGGACTTTCTCGTCCCGGGCGATTTCACTTGAAGTCTCATCGATGAGGAGGTGAAAAAGCGCGTAATATGCCGTTGACACGGCTCTTCTTCGCCGAGCTTCGTTGGGGTCTCCAGCGCTACCGGAGAGAAGTTGCTTGGCCAGGGTGAGCAAATCGTCGTGATAGCTCATTCTTGTCCGACCCTGCCAAGGCTCTCCATTTCTGAAACTGTCCGAAATCGGATGTAGGGCAAGTGGCTGGAGTCAGCCTTCCGTACCGCTCGGTCGAGATTTTCGCGGATTCGCCGCACATTTGATGAAAAAACCTCCTCCTTGGCGGCGTCATCCTCGAGCTCAACCCAAACCCACACCCCCGGATCTCCGGCCCAGTCATCTCCCGTCTCAAACATCAAGCTGTGGACGCCGTTCGGAAGTTTTCCTTTGAGCGCCTTCTCCACGTTCCGAGCTATGCGCTGGGCATGCCGATCGCCGGTCTTGCTCCGCCATTTCTTCCGCATCTCCCAACCCTCCGTCAGTCATCATCCGTAAGTCCATTCAGGTTGACAAGTCCCGAATTCCCGCAAGCCCATGCGTGAAAGCGGCGAAAAATCTGTTGACGATCCAAGAGACATGTCCTAACTTTAGACCAACTGCTATTGGCCCCCTTCAGCCTCGCGCTTGAGGGGATGTTCTACACCAAATCGCTGTTGATTCGGGCACCGGTCAAAGAGGGAGGCGCAGCGCCTTGGCTCCAAAGGGGAAAGGCTCCTTCATAGGCTATCGGTGGGTGTGGGGAGCGCTGGCAGCGGCGCTCTGCCTGGGTGAGTCGGTTTGCCTTGCCCGGGACCTCACCATCGGGAATGTGCCGTTCACCATGACGGTCACCCCGCGGATCAACAACCTCGCCACCTTCAAGCGATACCACCTCAAGGACATCGAATCCGCCCAGGCCCTCCAGGTCAGCGCCTATGTCTACTGTAGGGTCGAGTGTCCCGACGGCAATCCGATGACGGATGATTGCGAGACGCTCCCGACCTCGGTCACGATGCGCTGGTCGGTCATTGACGCCACCGGAACGATCATTACCTCGGTCACTTCGCTCACCAACGGAGTCGGCTGGAGCGGGTTCGTTTTCGATGACTTTTTTGAAATCTATTACACGCAGTTGGGGACGATTTCGATCCCTCTGGCGGGCCTCGACCTGGAACGCAAGCAGTACCGAATCGAGGCCGAGGTCGATCCCTTCAACGCGATTGCCGAAACCGACAACGGAAACAACGAAAGCACCTCCACGGACTCGTTCTTTTATACGATTTTTTCAGGAATTCTGAATTATGGCATGATCCCCACTCAGCTCACTTCGTTGAGCCTGGGGGGCCTTTGTGTGGTCTTTCCCGGTTCGCCGGTGATTCCCCTATCAGCGGCCATGGCGGAATGGACTCATGAGTGGGGGACAAGCAGCTTCTCGCCGAATCCAGCCTGTTATCACGACTCGCTCAACGCCGATGGTTTCTCGATAGACCTCACCGTGGCCGGGGGGACCCCGGCGGTCAACATCGGAACACTGGGCGGGACCACACCCAGCGGACTGATGGCCGAAATCCGGAATGTCACCCTGGACTCCGGGGGCGCGCACTTCTCGCAAGCCGCGGTGTTCCTTCCCGATGAGGTCACCTTTCACAACCTGAAGACCCCTGGGGATCCCAAGCAGGGCTACCAACCGTGCGGAAGGAACAAATTCGATTTCTTCTCCGCCATGGGCGACTTTGTCAACATTTATGACATCCCCGAACTGAACCAGGCGACACAATACGCCTATCACGGCTACGGCCACCCCTTTGTCCTGTTCGCCGACAGCGCCCGCTTCAAGCTGGGGGGGATGGACGGACTCTTCCTGGACAATGTCCACGCCATGCACGCCCACTTCCCCTCCTATCACAACCTGAATCCCAAGGACCCGCGTGGTCCCACCAAACAGCGCAAGGGTTTTCCCACCAACGATGTGGTCTTCATGGGCTATGACGCCACCCCGATTGCCCTGGCGCTGATCAACCCGAATGGAATCCAGGCCCAAGACCTCAACTTCAGTGATAACCCACCGGTGCTCACCACCCCGCGGACCTCCTTCCCTCAAGGGAGGATGTACTGGAACGCCTCCTTTAAGACCACGGTCGCCGATAATCGCCTGGTTCCCCAAAAGCTCCCAGTCCACAACTATCGGATGAAAGCGCGTCAGACCTGCCCGGATGATGATTGCGGCGACCCGATGGGGCCGGAAAACTACGATGTCTCCACGGATGATGGGGATGTCTGGATGACAGACGACGGCTCCCTGGGGAGCCGCTTTACACTCCTCGGAAAGAACACCGAGTGGGGCAAGTGGGATTCCGGCAGCCCGACCTTCCGGCGCGATGACAGCCCGAAGGCGGGTGTTTTCTACCTCCCGGGAACTTATCTTCCGGGAACCTCAGACCCAGCGGTGCGCCGTGTGGCGCAGGTGCTGCTCGGTTCACGCCTGTTCGATGGGGCCGGCGGAGTTCCAGAGACCCTCTCGCCGCTTCTGGAGGGCGGCGGCGGCTCCCACGCCGACCAGGGCAACGGGTTCTACGCCGGTCTGACCATGGGGCCGGAGCGTCTTGAGACCCTTAACATGGGCGCCGGGGAGCTTCTTGAGGACGATCAGCTGATTCGCTTCAACGGAAACTCCACTCACGACAGCTTCGATATCACCGACTACACCAAGTATTTCCTGCGCCCTTCCGGAGTCACCGGGGTGTTTAACACCAGCTTCATGGGCGTGCTGAACATTTACGGCTACGACATCGATTTCCGTCGCTTCGCCTTCCGCCAGGTGTACAACAAGCTCGACGGCAAGACCTTCCTCGATGGGACCCTCGACATTCCCTATCCCTGCGATATCACCGTGTCGTTCCTGGAACTCGACCTGCTCTGCAGCGGAGACCTCGGTTCCGGGGAGGTGGACAGCGAACCGGAAACCGATTGGCGCCACCCGGACGGTGTGGACAACGACGGCGACACCTTCACCGACGAGGGCAACCAGGTGCTCTCCTACTGGCAAACTCCCATCTCGATTACCGGGATGGCCTTTGTCCCCACCGCGATGAGCGGCGACGCCTGCCTGGACAACGAAAACAAGGAACTTCAACTCCAGACGCTTGATGATGTGAACGGGATCGAGAACATCCTCACGATGAAGGCCATCTACCCGGTCAATGGGAAGTTGAAGAACCAGACCATGACCAGCGCGGCGGAAAACACCTACGACAAACCCCAGTCGAGCGCCGAGCCGGGGTTCAGCATCCGCTTGGAAAAGGCGTACCTCAATCAGCTCGCCAATTACCCGATGGCGCAGGAGGGATTCCTGGCCACGGCGGGCCTCACCGATGTGCCGCTGTTCAACGACATGGAGACGCTGCTCCATCTGGATAACCCCACCCCGACCGGATTGGAGCTTCCGGATGAATCCTTCGAGATTCATGTCTTCAAGGATGAATCCGACACCGACACGGACAAGAACGGCATCCCGGACGCGTACGGCTCGAATGTGACAAATTACCGGAACCAACTCGCCAATGGCGAGGACGCCCCCGAGTCGGGCGACCCCAGACCGCGCGCGAAATACTCCTGGCCCGCATCCGGGTTGCTTGAGCTCAATTACCCGCTCACATATAACCGCTCGGATGGCTCCACTTCCCCACAATTCCTCGGGATCAAGAAGGTCTACAACCTGATCAGCGACAGCAATCCGGTCATCACCATCAATAGCGTGCCGGATTATATCAACCCGATCCGGACCAAATTTTCGTTCGGGGTGAGCGCCGACTTCGCCGCGATCACCAATTTCCAGGTGAACCTGAACGACCTGGGCGATATCGACGATTTCCTCCACACATACCTGGGGGTCGATCCGAGCTTCAGCCTTGAGGACATTTTCCAGAATGTGCTCGACGCCGAAAACATTGTGAAGTCCATCACCGGCGGGGACCTCACCCAAGTACTCGCCCCGATTGTGGACGCCGCCCTGGACGCCGGACCGGTGGACTCGGTGATCACCGATTTCGCCGACGCCATCGGGGTTGTGAACCGCATACCCCAGGAAGTCAGCGCCCTGACCGCGGACGTGCTGGATGAGTTCCGCGCCCAACTGCTCGCGGAGATCACCGGGGGAGCGGTCCCCCTGAACGGCCCCTCCGGCTTCCTTCAGACTCTGTTCGATGATCTCGCCGCTTATGTCGCCGCGCCCGAGGACATTGTCAACGCTTATCCCGGCAATCCGCACACCCCGGCTGAGATTGAGGCCTTCCTCGAAGCCTTGGAGGAGATCCGCAACCGTCTTTCGCAAGTCGAAAGCCTTCTGGACGATGTCCACGACGGCATCTCCACGGCCAAGGACGAGGTCAACGACCTTTCCGACGACCTCGACGCGGCCCTGGCGGACGCCACCGCCCTGCTCACGGCGGTCAAGAACATCCTCAGCAACCCCGCCATGGGGCTTGGGGAGTTCTTGGGGCTTGCCAACAACCCGATCATCCAAACCGTTGATGACGTGAAAGACACGGTCCGCGATGTCCTTGAGGCCATCAAGTCGGTGGACATCCACCTGATCGCGGACGCTCTTCAAGCCGCCGCTCAACTCGCGGGCGGTGACATCGACACCTCGCTGCTGGACGACATTGTGAACACGATTGATTCCCTCACGAGCTCGTTGGAGGAGATCATCGACCAAGCCGAGAACCTCCTCCAAGGGCAGTATGGCGCCATGCCCACCCTTTTCGACGACGCCGAAATGCTCCTCGACCAGGTCCTTGCCAGCCTCAACCAGGTCAACACGCAGATGGACGGGATCATCGCCATCCTGATCGGCTACATGGACGCCGCGGACGATCAGGTCGGCGCGGTTCGAGGCGTGGTCCAGAGCCTGCGCGAACTGGTCACCGCCGATCCGCCCGATCCGGACATGGCGATCCTTCCGGACTACAACGCCCTTCTCGATCTCGGACGCGACAAGCTCAACGATCTCGCGATGACCCTGGTGGACGATCTTCTCGCCCAATTCCCCACCGGCATGCTGCACGACGAGCTCGCCAACATCGACAGCCTCATTTCGGGCGACCCGGCCAACGCCTTCCAACACGCCTTCGTGGACGCGATTGAAGACCTCGTCGGCCTGCCTCTAGAGCAGGCCCAGATGGAGCTGGTCAATGAGCTCCAGATGGTTCTGGAACAAGCGGTGAGCGTGCTGCCCACCCCCGACGCCGACGACATCAAGGGGATCATCCGCAACGCGATCCTGAACAGCGACCCGGTGATCGACTTGAACGAGGCCTTTTATGATCTGCTCTCGCCCGTGGCGGACGCCGTGGACGAAGTCGCCACTCAGTTCACCAGCAGTATCAACAACCTGATCCAGCAGGCCATCGAGGCGGTGACCGAGGCGATCAACGCCGCGATTGATTCGGTCACAAGCGCCATTGCGGATTTCGACCTGGTGGGCGGGCGCCTGGACGGCTACGCGATTGTCAACCAGGAGGAGCTGGAGCAGCTCCACATCGAGGCCGAGTTCACCTTCGGCGGGACCCCCGATCCGACCACCTATTTCGCCGCCCTCGACATCACCAGCTGGAACTCCGAGAACGGGAAGGGGGCCTGTGTCGACGATGGGACCGGCTTGATCGACGCCGTGATTTCCACCCGCGACATCTCCGCCGAGATGCTCGGCCTGCCGATCGGCATCAAGGAGGCCGCGCTCGGATTTACGCTTGACCAGGGGATTCCCATCGGGGTCTTCGGGCGGGTTTACACCTCCGGCGAGCTCAATTTCGAGGCCGCGGCGATCCGCGACATCGGACTCGAATTCGGGATGGGGGCCATCGAGAACTATGTCGGCGGCAAGGCCGCCGGACGCTTCGATTCGTACACGATCAATGTGATCGCCTTCTACTTCGGAAAGACCTGCGACTATGGGGTCCTTGAGCGTCTGGATCCCGAGGCCGCCGCCTTCATCGGCGAAATGGTTCCGCTGATCGGAATCTATGTCCGCGGCGCGGTGTCCGCTCCGATCATCAACTACGGGTGCTTCCTCACCATCGGCGCCGGGGTCGATCTGGGGGTCTGGTTCCTGAACGACACCTTCGGCGGCCTCTTCGGCGGATCGGTGTACGGAGAGGCGATCTGCCTGGTGTCGATCCGCGGCAAGATCACCCTGCTGGGCCAGAAATCGGGCGAGTATTTTGAGTTCGCCGGAAACGCCTGGATCGCCGGGGGCATCGGCTTCTGCGAACCGGAGGATTGGAACAGCATCGCCGATGTTCGCGATGACGACTGGTGCCTTACCGGGGACGCCCAGTTCGGCGGAACCTACAGCACCGAGAACAACGATTTTGAACTGATGGGACCCGACTTCAGCTGTTGCGATTAGGCTGAGATGGAATTGCGATGCGCACTATGACCTTGGACATACGCACCGGAAACCGAGCCAGGCTCTTGGCAACCGCGCTGGGATTCTGCCTGGGATTTTCCGCGAGCGCGGCGGACCGGATGTATTTCACCGGGATGGTGGAGCCGAACGCCGACACCCTCATGAACCAAGTGGTCCTGGTTTGGGGACCGCTGGAGCAAGCCATCCCGGATGACCTCACCGGCTTCCGACTGTATCGCCGCCCGATGGCCGGGGTGTTTGCCCAGATCGCCGAGCTGCAACGGGGTTTGGCGGACCAAGCCACCATTCTGTCTTTTTTCGCGGAGCCGGGAGAGGACGCGCGCGCGGCGGATATCGAGGAATGGGCCTTCAACAGCAGCGGCGGCGCAGTGGTCGGGATCACCGAGACTGTGGCCTATCTCCACGACATTTTGAGCGTGACCCCCGGCCACCCCAACTACAACCCGATGAATGTGGTCTTCCTCTCTCGAATGAACCCGAACGTGGCGCGCGCCCTGGGGCTGGCGTACATCGACAGAAACGCGCTTCCGCCGGGGAGTTATGAGTACATGCTGACCGGCCTCATGGGAACCACCGAAACCCTACCCCTCGGCAAGACTGTGGTGGACAGTTCGGTCGAGGATGTGTTACCCGCTCCCGGCGGGTTTTCGCAGGTCTTTGTCGGCGGTTGCTCGGTGATCGGAAGGGGCTTGGATGACCGCCGCATTCACTTCCGCTGGGATGTGCCGCTTGAACCGGAACGTCTGCGCCAGCGCATCCTCACCTATGGGTATGATCTGTTCCGCTCGGACGCCCCGCTGGCGCTGGGTCCGAATGATTTGCGCAACATGCAGATGTCGGGCATGTTCAACCCGGCGCTCACCAAGGTCAATCGGGTTCCGATCGTGGTCGCTGGGCAACCGGCGGCGGAGGGCCGCGAAAGCTATCTGGCCATCGACCAGGGCGACTACAACAACTTCAATTACCTCCAGCGCGGACGAACCTACTCCTACTATTTGGTGGCGCGCGACCTCACCGGCAAGTATTCCGAAATGGCGCCGGCGCTCACCGCGATGGTTCCGGACGCCAATCCGCCTCCGGCTCCTTGGGGTGTGCGCTCCGAGGAGGTCAAGGACCCCATGACCCCCACCATCCCACGCCTTCAGATCGTGTGGGATGAGATGGACAAGCCCAATTTCCTCAAGAATTACGGGACTCGGCGGCATTTCGTGAATCCCCCCGCCTACGCCAATCCGCTCGAGCTCCACTATGTCCCGGATGGGGAGCAGATCGAGCCGAAGAACCTCCGTGAAGTCGATTTGGATGTGGACCGCTATCTCCTCTTCCGCTTCTTCACCCAGGAAGACGCGCAGGGCTGGGGAGTGGACAGCGACGTGGACTACTGGCCGGACGAGATCGAGGACGCCTCCGGGACCGACAAGTGCGATCCGATGAGCCATCCGGCGGGGAACCCTCCGGAGCTCGCGGCGATTATCCCGACCTCCGACGCCACCACGCTGCGGACGCTCCGCAACGGGATGAAGCAGCGCTTTTTCCGCGACACGGTCCCAATCGACGACAACCATGTCTACTGGTACCGCTTGATCGCGGTGGACCCGTTCGACAACCAAAGCCCGCTTTCACCCCCGGTGCGCGGAGTCCTATGGGACCGTGACCAACCCGACCCCGACGCCGAAATCACCAAGGAGCGTTGCCGATACACGGTGGAGAGGGACCCCAACTGCTTTTTCACCGCGGGTGGAATCCGGATTAAGGCCTCGGACGAATCCGCGGCCCGTGAGAACCCCGAGGAAGGACGAGCCCGATCCGTTTGTCTGTATGAGGTGTGCGTGGAGCGCGATCCCTTGGGCAACCCCATTGGCGAAACCCTGGTCTTCATCCTCGAGAAAGAGATTCGGCAGAGGATGGCGATCATTCTCATCGATGACCTGACCCGGATTATGGACTGCCGCTCCCTCTGCGGGGATCGGAGGGAAGATCGGAGCGCGATTTTCGTGCTCCGCTACTACGATGCGCGGGGGCACATCCTCGCTTCATCCGAATACTTCTCCGGACTCATTTGCCAAACGCAGGGTCCCGATTGCTTCATCCTCAAGGAGGACTGCAGGGAGGTTCCGGTTGATCCCGGCGAGACCCTTGATCCGGGGGACGACATCCACATCTGTGTCGAGCTCAAGGCCGGTGAGCGCGCGCGCATCTTCCATGAGCTCAATGGGAAGATGACACCGTTCAAAACCATTCACGCCGCCTCGGATGTGGCCCTCATGGATTACTGCGAGGATATCGACCTCACCGCGATTGTTCCGGCGGGGGCCTGCTTGGGCGTGAGAGTGTTCAGCAAGAACAATGTCGGGTCGTTCATCAAGTACTTGAACTGTGTCACCATCCCCTCCGGAACGCCGGAGGCGCCGCTGATGCACAGCGTGGATCCCGCCGGAACCAACCTCGCGCCCAAGTTCACGGTCCGCTGGGCCGCGCAGAGCGAGGGGCTCTCCGCTTTTGTCCTGGCGATGCGTCACCAGAAGGATGTCCGATTCGAAACCTACTGGATCGATGATTCCAACGGGGCAATCTCGTATTTGAACGGCCTGTACGAAGTCATGGTGGACCTGAACCCGGCCACCGACCTGTACAAGGAGTGGTGCTTCGAGGTTCGCGCGGTGGACAAGACCCTGCGAAGCAGCCCCTGGTCGGAGGAAATGTGCGAAACCTGGGAGCCGGAGCCGGGAGACCACCTGACTTGGCCACCGGTCCCCGAAACCCCCGCTGGGAGCGGAATCCTCGCCTATTTCCTGGCCACGCCGCTAATGCCTCAAGTGGTGCTGGTGCTCAGCGAGGATCTCACCGGCAAGATCAATCTGGACAATCGCTGCAATGTCCAATTTCCGGATTGCCGGGAAACCCAAGGGGAGGGATGCCTGCGGCCGTTCACCTTCTTCTGCACCGGGATCTGCGATGAACTCAAGGCGGCCAATCAGTATGGAAAGTTCATTGTTTTCCGTCAGGAGGAAGGGAAGGACTTTGTCCAGGTCAGCCCCCTGATCGACACCTTCTGGTGCTACCGCGAGGAGACCAAGCCCGCCGGCGGCGGATTGATCAGCCAGGAAATCCTGGATGATCCCTTTGTGTTCCTCGCGGCCCCCAACCCGAGCTTCATCTTTCCGGTGCCCATCCGCCCGGAGGTGAGCGGTCTCCGGCTGCTTTTCGCGGACAATTACCCGTGCCGGCGCGGGAGCAAGGTGCGCTATCAGGTGATGGTGGTGGATCCGATCACCGGCGAGGGAACCGCCATGCACACCAGCAACTGGCTGGATATCCCCTGAGCGTAACGGGTGAAGCGGCGAAAGAAGACCATGAAGAGCGAACGAATGCAGACATTCCGGTCCTTCCTTCCGTGCCTGACCGCGATCCTCGCGCTCGGGGGCGGCGCCTTCGCGTACGACCCCGAAACCAACGAGAATGTGCTGGTCTTCGACGCTGCCGGAAATGTCCTCAAATCCTTCCATGTCGGGGATTACACCACCCTGATCGACGCCGCCAACATCCATTCCGAGGAATACAGCCCCGGCTCTCCCCCAAACCTCGATTCGACCGGAACCACGCCTTACCTGTACATGGGCGGGGAACGGTGGGTGCCAAACGACCTGTCAGGACAGTTTCCGGTCTTCCCGAGCGCCCTGCCGGAGGTTTCGCTGTTCAGTTTCGGCGAGGCCCTGCTCCCCAGTCCTTCCTCGGCCACTCCCGGCGTGTCCCTCACTCCCGGCGGGGGCGCATACCCCCATTCTCTCCAGGTCGAGGTGAAGGGGTTCCCGCCCTCCTCCACAGTCGAGGTGTATGACGAGGGGACCGGGATGTGGAACATCTTTGGGAATTCCACCTCGGTGATCCTGATCCAGAGCCGCAACCTCCAGGTTCGCAGCTTGGATGGCGGGATCTATTCGCCGATCAAGTCGGTCACTTACACGATTGTTCAGGATGCGACCGCGGACACGGACTTTGATGGCATCCCCGACCTGATCGAAGTCGAGCTCTCCATGGAACACCCTTCGATCCCGTTTGATCCGTTCGTTCCGGACGCCGGGAAGGATTCGGATTTGGATGGCCTGCCGGACCTTGATGAAATCCTCCGCGGCTCGGATCCGGAAGGGGCGGACCTTGACGGAGACGGATGGAGCGACGCGGATGAGGTCGCGATGGGAACCAACCCGAACAACCCAGCCGATTTTCCTCCCGGTCCGGTCCCGGTCTATGCTCCACCGCTCCTTCCAATTGACACCGATGGGGACGGTTGGGCGGACTTCGACGAGATCTTGCGCGACACGCTAGCCAACGACGCCTCCAGCCTCCCCACCGCACGCTGGCTTTATGAAGTGGAGAGCATCGCCGATGGAGGAGTGTCCGGCGCCGTGGTCTGCCCGACCTGTGAGCGCCACCTTTCGGTCGCTGAAGTGGCGGGCGCTGCACTGCATTCCGCGACACTTGTGGACGACACCTTCATGGGGGTGCGGACCCCGCGCGGGCGTCCCTCGCTGATTCGGTTCGCCTCGAAATCGGAACGTGTTCTCGGCGCGCTCACGCAGATCGACACCAGCTGGTCGGCGCGGCGTTTCCTGCCCGCGGTGCAGGATCCTTCACCGGGGGATATCGATCCCGCCGATTGGTATGAGGCGGGCAAAGGGCCGGTGGACTTGCTCGCCAACTGGCTTGCCGCATACGAGGCGCTTCTCGACGCCAATCTGCTGCTGCCGGCGGTGAACGTGGTGGTCTCCGCCACGACAACAGCGCCCGCCGCCCTGCTCGATCGCGCGCTGACCTTCGCCGAATGCGCACGCCTTGGACGCCAGCCGACCTTCGAGGAGTGCAGCGGCATCGCCGGTCGAATCGGGATCAGCCCCTCGCGGAAGGCGGTGGATGCCCTTTCCTCGCGTCTCCAGATTCCCGCCCAGGTTCCCGACTCGCTCCTTCCGGGCGAGACCCCTGAAACCTTCCGTACCCAGGGACGTCGCCTGAACGCCCTCATGGAGGACCTGCAGGCGCTCGCCGAAAACACCGATCTCCAGGCGCGGCTCCTCGAGTGCTACGCGATGTTTGCCGCGGGTCAGGACCTGGAGGTCTTGATCTTCCAGAAGACCGGGAACCTGAACCTGTTCTATCCCGTGGTCCTGGCTCTCAGTCTCTCCTACCAGGAGATGATGGATTCCGGTTATCCCCTCTGCCTGCTCCTCGATCCCTTCGCCGATCTGGACGCCGACATGCTGGCCAATTTCATCGAGGCGCTGGGGTACAACAAGGGTCGCGAAACCAGCATCTTCCACCCCGACACGGATGGAGATGGAATCTCCGACACCGAGGACAATTGCCCCACCGTGGCGAACGGATCCGGCGATGGCGACAGCAATGGGGCCGGGGATAGTTGCGATCCGGACGACGATGGCGATGGTCTCCAGGATGTGGTCGAGGATGGCCTCGGATCGAACGGGGGAGTTGTGGACACGGATGGCGATGGTTGGCCGGATGGCGCTGAGTTTCTGATGGGACTGAATCCGGTCAATCCGAACGACGCCATCCTGCGCCACGAGACGATTCCCTCCACCTCGGCCTTCGCGACCGAGGTCTATCCCAACCCGGTGGTCGGGGCTCCTCCCTTTGTGTTCGCCAACCCGGTGACCCAAGACAGCGGGCTTTCGACCCTCGCGAATCTCCGCACGGTGACCAACCTCTCCTTCCAGCATCGAGTGGAAAAGGACCCGGGCCAGGGTGGCGCCTTGGGACCCGAGCAGATTTCTTATCTGGTTCTGTCGCACGCGCCGAGCGGGTGGAATCGAGGTCGTGTGGCCGTGGGGAACGCCGCTGCGCATGTTGTCTTTGCGGTTCCGTTCCCCTTTGGAATCAAGCCGTTGGTGTTCGCAATGATCCAGTCTGAAAATGATCCGACGCGGACTTACTATCCGGAAGTCACCAACATTACAAACACGGGATTTTCGGTTCGTGTGCGCGCCAACGCCGCCCAGACCCCACCCGCGGCCTACATGGAGACCGTGGCCTGGGTCGCCTTCCTCCCCGGAACTCTCCCGGTCCCCGGCGAAGCCTCGAGCGCCATGGTGAGCTCGGTCAGTCAAACCATTCCGTTCTCGTCGGCCTTTGCCGCTCCCCCGGATATCCTGGTCTCCTTGGAGGGAGTCGGGACCCAAGTCCTGGTCTCAAATGCGACTACCACCGGTTTTGACGCGCGGATTGTGAATGACGCCGTGGTGGGCGGGACCCCGGCCCCGCAACGTCTTTCCTGGATGGCCCTTGGCCCCAAGGCGTGCGAGGACCCCGACCACGACGGCATCTGTTCGGATGTGGACAACTCCCCCATGGTGTATAACCCCGACCAGGTCGACACCGACATGGATGGGATCGGGAACGTGGAGGATGTGGACGCCGACAATGACGGTCTTCCCGACATCTATGAGATCGGCATCGCCGATTGCGGTTTCTCTCCATTCAACAGCGACAGCGACGGCGATGGAATCGACGATGGAGATGAGGATTACGACGGTGACGGCTTCAGCAATGAAGAGGAAGTGAATGGGGGTTCGGATCCGTTTGATCCCAATCAAGGCCCGGGCGATGTCACCCCCACTCCGAGTCTGACCGCCACTTCTCCCTTCCCGCCCACGGCGACCCCCACCCCTTCAATCACTCGCACCCCGACACAAACCGCAACCGCGACTCGAACACTCTCGCCCACCATCACCTCGACCCCCTCGGTGACCCCGACGCAAGGGTTGATCATCTACAATCCAATCTATGTGTTCGAGGTGCTCTTCAAAGAACCGGTGACACCGATTAAACTCTACGAACTGGCGAAGTACTGGTATCTGCCGGGGCCGACTCCCACGCCGACTCCTTGAGGTTGAGGTCCTTTCGGCGCACTCATTGACAGGGGTTGTTGGGTTTCTTTATCCTCCCTGCCTTTCAAGGAGCCGGTGTGCCGATTGCGCACGCCCGGAGGGGACCGGTATATCAAGGCCTGGGAAACCGCCCGCGACTCTGGCTCGTTTAAGGTGAGATCAGGTTTCGCGCGGCGCGGACATGCGTCCGACGCCAGGTTATTCCATGAGGACCCAAATAAACCAAACCGTAAGGCGGAGGAAGTTAGATGCCTTTGACGAAGAAGCAACTGGACGAGTTGAAGCAGCTCTTGCTCCAGGAACGAAATGAAATCCTGCGAGGTGTGCGCAAGGGGGCCACTGGGGAGGCCTCCATGAGTGGGGATTTGGTCGACCAGTCCACCGACCTTTCCGAACGTGAAATGGAGCTCGAACTGGCCGAACATGACCGCGAACGGCTCCTGCAGGTCGAGGAAGCCCTCCATCGCATGGCGGAGAATGTCTATGGCGTCTGCCTTGAGTCCGGCGAGGAGATTCCTTACGAGCGTCTCAAGGCCGTGCCGACCGCGAAATACACGGTCCGCTGCCAGGAGATGCTCGAACGGCGTCGTTACCTCCAGTAACCCGGACCCAGATACATCAGAGAGACGGAGAAGCCGCCTTGAACCTGGTGTTTATCGGTTACCGAGGGACGGGCAAGACGGCAGTCTCGGAGGAGGTGGCGCGTCTCCTCGGACGCGAGCGGGTCGGGATGGATGCCGTTCTGGTCGAACGCTTTGGGAAGTCCATCCCTGAGTTTGTCGCCGAGAACGGTTGGGATGCCTTCCGGGATGCCGAGGCGGCGCTCGCTGCGGAGCTCGGCGCTCGGGATCACCTTGTGATCGACTGCGGCGGGGGAGTGATCGTCCGGAATACCAATGTGGAGGCCCTCCGCGCCAACGGGCGGGTGGTCTGGCTCACCGCCTCGGTGGAGACCATCGCGCGCCGCATCCAGGGGGACACCCAGCGTCCATCCCTCACGGGAGCCAAGTCCTTCATCGAGGAAATCGAGGAGGTCTTGAGTGTCCGCCGTCCTCTCTACTCCAAAGCCTGCGACCATTCGATTGACACCGACACGCTCCCGATCCATGAGGTGGTTCAAGCGGTTCTGGCATGGTGGCAGAGCGAGACTCCCCTCGTCTGACACCCCCACGGCCACCCCCGAGGGACTGAATACCCCTCCAGTCAGCCACGTCTGAGGAGCGAGGGCGGGAGTCCCTCGGCTCGCGCTCGAAGAGGATTGAAAGAGCCGGGCGAAAAGAGGATAATCTGTTCTGTTATTCGATTTCCCGACAGGGGTCGGGAAAAGAGCGTTTTCCCCGCGTGGAGGTGTGATTGTGATCGCCCGTCACCTATTGTCCCTGATCCTGGTCGTTGCCCTGATGCCCGCGTTCGCGGCGGACGAAAAGAAAGAGTACAAAGCGGTTGGCGCCAAGAAGTGCAAGATTTGCCACAGCACCGACAAGAAGGCCGGCACACACTTCAAGGTGTGGGAGGAAAGCGCCCACGCCAAGGCGTTTCAGTCCCTCCTCACCGACAAGGCCAAAGAGGCCGCCAAGAAGCACGGCATCGAGGATCCCTCCAAGGATGAGCGCTGCCTGTCCTGCCATGTGATGAAAGGCTCGCCCACGCCGGAAGAGGGCGTGACCTGCGAATCCTGTCACGGCGCCGCCGAGGGTTATCTCAAGCCGCACGAAAAGGAGGGGCTTGAGGTCGCGGTTACCCTGGGAATGAAACCCCTCAAGAAGATGTCGCCGGAAGACCAGGCCAAGGCGTGCATGGAGTGCCACAAAGCCGACCCGCTGAACGAGTTCCACAAGGAGTTCAAGTGGGAGGAGTACTTCCCGAAGATCGACCACTCGAAGGCCACTTCCCCGGCCGTGCTTGAGAAGCGCAAGGCCGAGGGCAAGTAATCCCCGATTGATTCAACCTCCGCCAGGTCCCACCGCGCCGAGAGCGATTCTCGGCGCGGTGGGTGACTCAGGAAATCTGCATCGCCTCTTGCTTGACAATCGCAAAGGTGAGAGTGGCCTCGGCCACGGTCTGGCCATCCACGCGCGCCACGCAGTCCACCACCCCGGTTGTCTTCCGGAACTTCTTGAGCTGGCACTCCACCTCCAGTCGATCTCCAGGCACGACCGGTCTGCGGAACTTGGCCCCATCCACCCCGAGAAGATAAGCGTACTTGCCGTGATTCTCCGGGAGCGACAGGATCCCCGCGCCGCCCACCTGCGCCATCGACTCCAGAATCAGCACGCCCGGCATGATCGCCTGATCGGGAAAGTGCCCCTGGAAGAACGGCTCGTTGCCGCTCACGGACTTGTACCCGGCGAAAAGACCGGTCTGCGGGTCCACGTGCGTGATCCGGTCCACCAGGAGAAACGGATAGCGGTGCGGGAGAAGCTTCTTGATGCTCTCGTGCCCGATAGGAACCTTGAAGACCGGGCGTCCGCGCTTGATCCCCAGCGTCCGCTCGATCTTGCGCACAAACTCCACGTTGAAGGCGTGCCCGGAGCGCACCGCCACGATGTGCGCCTTAAGCGGCGCCCCCAGCAATGCGAAGTCCCCGATAACGTCCAGAATCTTGTGGCGGATGATCTCGTCCTCGAAGCGCAGGTCCTGGTTGATGAACCCGTCATCCCCGATCACCAGGGCGCAATCGAGCGAGCCGCCCTTGATCTTCCCCTCGGCGCGAATCCGCTCGACATCCCGGAGAAAACAGAAGGTCCGCGCCGGGGCAATCTCCTTCACAAAGGTCTCGGGGGTGATCAGAAAGCTCGCCGAGCGAATCCCAATAGCCGGATGGTCGTAATTGATCTTGAAGGTGATTTCGAGCGTGTTGGAGGGAACCACCGCGAGCTCCAGCCCGTTCTGGAACATCCAGATCGGCTCGGTGATCGCGATAGTGTGGCGGGGGCGGTCCTGGCTGACCAGTCCCGCCTCGAGGAGGACATCCACGTAGGGCTTGGCGGAGCCATCCCCGACGGGAGGCTCATTGCCCTCCACCTCCATGATGAGATTGTCGATGCCCAACCCCCGAACGGCGGACAGAACATGCTCCACGGTATGAAGCTGCTCCTCCCCTCGGCCCAGCGCGGTTTGGAGAATCGATTCCTCGATCACCACATTGTCGGCATCCACCTCGACCCTCGGCTTCCCCGGCAAATCGGCCCGGACGAAGGCGTAGCCGTGGTCGGGCGGGGCGGGTTTGAAGGTGATCGTGGTCTGGTTTCCGGTGTGTAGGCCGATTCCGGAGAGGGAGATTTCCCTCGCAATAGTCTGCTGCAAAGCGCTCATGTTGTGGTTTCGGGACCTCCTCACGGGGCTGGAATCGCGCGCCCCTCGGAGAGAATAGGCAAAGTCCGGTTTGAAAGCCAGAACCGGGGAGAAGTCGGGAAACCGAAGCTTGACCTCCACCCTACGGCGCCGAGAGACCTCGGACCTGAGGCCGTGTCCAGTTGGGCGACTGGCTCCGGTTACTTGCCGAAGAGAGTCGGCTGGGCGATACTTCCCCCGTAAAGGTAGACTGGAAAGTGGAGGGATATCGGTCGTGGAGCGGGTTTCGATCAGCGATTTCAAAAGAGACTCCGCGCGAGTTCTCAACCGAGTGAGGACGATGGGCGAGAGGATTGTGATCCACAGCCGTGACGAGGATCTGGCGGTGGTCGTCTCGCTGGAAGAGGCCGCTCTCCTTCGCAGACTTGAGGATGAGCATGACCTTGAGGAGGCGCGTCACGCCAAGGAAGAAGTTGCTCTCAGGGGCGCGGTCCCCCTCTCGGCCATCAAGAGGCGTTTCGGAGTCGACTGATTCCGTGGCCTATGAAGTCGTTTTCTCGCCGCGCGCTGAGCGGGACTTGGAAGGTCTCCCGCAGGTAAGCCGTGTTCGAATTATTCGAAAGGCTGAGTCGCTGGCGAGAACGCCCAGACCTCCGGGTGTCGAAAAGCTGGAGGGCATGGATAAGACGTATCGAGTGAGAGTTGGGGACTTCCGAATTGTCTACGAGATACAGGATAGCGCGCTTGTGGTCCTCGTTCTTCGTGTAGGGCACAGGCGAGAGGTTTACCGCCATTGACTCGAGCTCCTCGATGGTCTGAGTCCTCCACACGGATTCCCTCACTGGACACGAATGCCTCTGGCCAAGACGGCCCAAAAGAAGTATTATCGTACCGTTTTCATGGTCAACATGGGCGACACCGAGAGAGGCTGTTCCAACTGTCGTTCAGCATCCTACCTCGCCTCCCCCGCCCGAGAGGGTCCTTCAGCGCGCCTGTTTCTGGCTCTCGCCACTCTCTGCACCTTTGCGTTGGGCGCAATTGCAGGCGGCGACTCCCTCAAGGTCGCGCCTTCCGAGGTGGGACTGATTCCCCCCGTGGCCCAAGGCCCGGTCTCCCCAGAAGAAGCTGGGAAGTGGCTGGACCGAAGCGTGAAACTCGGGGATGTCTCCCCCTCGGCGCTTGAGATTGAAGTCTTCAACTTGATCAACCAGGCCCGGGCGAATCCCGGGGCCTTCGGCTATGGGTATCTCACCCCCGCCCCACCGCTCCACTGGAATGCCGCGCTGCTCTACATCGCCTGGGTCCACAGCCAGGACATGGCCACCGAGAACTATTTCAACCATGACTCCTACAACCTGGTTGGCGGGCAACTGGTCTTTGACCGTAGCTGGGTGGATCGGGTGAGAAGCCAGTACCCGTTCAACACCAACATCTCCGAGAACATCGCCTGGAACACCAGCGGCTCGGCCCAGGGCATTGTGCAGGCCTGGATGGACAGCCAGGGGCACCGTGAGAACATCATGAACATCAGCGGGATCTACACCGAGGGGGCCATCGGGGTCGCAACGGGAAACGGGAAGACCTATTGGACCCATGACTTCGGGGGCCGCGAGATCTCGTACAACCTGGAGATTGCGAACCTTGCGTTCAATCCTCCCTCTCCGAACCCGGGGGACACGGTGAATGTGTCCTTCCAGATCAACAACCTCGACCAGACCGACGCTTTCCCCGTGGAGGTTGTCGTGTACCGAGGAAACCCGCACTCCGGCGGGACACCCCTCACGAATGTTTACTCGATGAGCCAGATCGTTCAGTCAGGGGTGGCCTATGGCCTGAATGGGAACCTGAACACCACGGGCTATCCCACCGACACCGAGATCTATGTCTGGCTCGATCCGAATTCACGGTTCGCCGAGACCAATGAGTCCGACAATCTGATCCATCGCGTTCTGTTCGAGGGAGGCGGCCTTCTTTGCGACCTGAACGCGGATGGCTTGGTCAACGGCCTCGACATCTTCCGATTCGCGCGCGGCTGGTGTCAAAACGACCCGACCTGCAATCTGGATGGGGTCGGGCATGTGTCCGCCGGCGATTTGCTTCTTTTCGCCGGAAACTGGCCGACGGACCATTAAGGGCGGTGTCCACTCCGTCTTCACCGAGAGAGTAATCGGATTTTGGCATCCAATCCAACTCGCGGTTGACACTCTCCCCCACCGTCCCTAGCATTCGCTCCCATCCAGGTCTTGGCGTCGCCTGAACCGTTTCAGGCGCGCTGTGTGGCGCCGATGGGCGCTTCAACTTTTCGCAAGCGCGGGCTTCCCCCGGAGGAACACATGGTCAACCTTTACACCGAGTTCGAGAAATCGGCGCGGGCTCATGCCGAAAGGCCCTTCCTCACCTATGAGGACCAGGACATCTCCTATGCCCAAGTTCTGGACGCCATCAAGCGCTTGGCCGCCAAGCTTCTCGAGCTGGTCCCCGGCAACTCCTCCGAACCGGAAAACCACATCGCCCTCTTCGCCCCGAATCTGCCCGGCTTCGTGATTGGTTTCTATGGAACCCTGGCCGCCAACAAGACCACTGTCCCGATCAACTTCCTGCTCAACCCCAATGAAATCATGACCATTGGGATGCACGCGGGCATCCGGATTGTCCTCGCCTCCGGTCCGCTTTACGAAAAGGCGGTTGAGATGTCCCGCGCGGTTCCGATTACCGTGCTGAGGATTGAAGACTTCTTCGCGCCGGGACCGGTCCCCGAGCTTCCGGCGGTCTCGCGCGGCGATGACGACACCGCCGTGCTGATGTACACCTCCGGCACCACCGGCATGCCCAAGGGGGTCGAGCTGACCCACACCAACATCCATGACAACTACTCCAATGTGGTGGGGGCTTGGCCGTTCCACGAAGGCAACACCTTCATCGGAGTGATCCCGCTGTTCCATTCCTTCGCCATGACCGCGCTCCTGGTCTTGTCCGGCTACATCGGCGCGCGGCTCGTGCTTCTGCCCCAATTCATGCCGCAGAAGCTGATCGAATACTTCCTCAAGTATCCGGACTGCATCTTTTTCGCGGTGCCCCCGATGTTCAAGGTTTTGGGGCAAATCGCCCTTTCGAAGGGGCTTAAGTTCCCCAACCTCAAACTCTGCGTGTCCGGCGCCGCCGCGCTCCCGATGGATGTGAAGGAGATCTTTGAAAGGGGAACCGGCGTGGATCTCTTCCAAGGCTATGGACTGACCGAAGCCAGCCCGGCGGTCAGCTTCAACCTTCCGGGCGCGCACAAACCGGGGACCATCGGTCGACCGATCCCCCATGTCCGGGTGGAGATTTGGGACGATGAGGGCAAGCCCCTGCCGACCGGCCAGGTTGGGGAGCTTGTGGTCTTCGGAAAGAATGTGATGAGGGGTTACTACAAGAACCCCCAGGCCACCGCCCAGGCGATCAATCCGGATGGCGGCCTCCACACCGGCGACCTGGCCAAGATCGACGAGGAGGGCTTCATCAGCATCGCGGGGCGCAAGAAGGAGCTCATCATCTGCGCGGGCGAGAACATCTACCCGACCGAGATCGAGCATGTCCTTGGCGCGCATCCGGGAGTGGCGGACGCCGCGGTCATCGGGATCCCGCATCCCACCAAGGGCGAGGAGCCGAAGGCCTTTGTCGCCCCGGTCCCCGGCGCGACCCTCGATCCCGCCGAACTCAAGCAGCTCTGCAAGGAAAAACTGGCCGCTTTTAAGGTCCCCGCCGAGATCGAAATCCGCGAATCCCTGCCCAAGAACCCGACCGGCAAGGTGCTCAAGCGAGTCCTGGAGGCCGAAATCGGAAAGGCGTGACCCCCGGAGAGTTCCCGCGACAAATCTTTCCTGTCCCAAGGAAGTCGGGTATCCTCAGTTCAAGATTGATTGAACCGAACGAGGATTCCTTCTCCATGACCCGCTTCGCCGCGCTTCGACTGGCGCTCTTCGCCACTTTCTTCCTCTCCAATATCCCCGCCCAAGGTCAAGGCATCCAGCAGGTCATCCAGGGCATGCAGGCGCGCTGGGCCCGCATCCAGGATGCTTCCGCGGTGATCGAGATCCAGACCTGGGACAAGAGCAAAGGGGACAAGGTCGATGTCTTTTACGGCCAGATATACTATCGCGCGCCGGAGCTGATCCGCTTGGAGTACTCCCCCGCGCCGGAATCGGTCACCGGGACCCCGAAGCTCTATCCGCTCGGCGAGAACAAGTTCATTTACATTCATGATGGCCGGAAACTCCTGCGCTACAGCCATTCCCAGAAGGGCTGGTTCGATCAGGTCGGCAACGATCCCGTGATCTCCATGGTCAATCAGATCACCGACATCAACAACTTCAATGTCGAGCGCTTCCTTTCGATCTACCAAGTGGCCGATGTTCGTTCCGACAATTCGCTCGGGATCCCTTGCTACATCCTCCGCGCCGAGCCGAAGGTTCGGGGCGGGCAACACCCGCGCCAATTGTTGTGGATCAATCAGCGGACCTATCTTCCGCTGGAGGCGATCCTGGCGCGGAGCACGAATGAGGTGAGTTGCTTCTTCCACAAGGTCGATCAGAACCCTCGGCTGCCGTCCTCGGTTTTCTCGACCCAATGGAGAAAGCCGGAATAGGGAAGTCGGGAACAACCCGGGTTTAGGGGCCCGGGAGCCGGGAAAGGGGAGAGAGTCATGTATCGTCACAGCGCACTCAGTGTCACTCTATGCGCGGCGCTCGCGCTGTTCGCGAGCGCGCCTTCCACGGCCATCGGGACGCGGGAGTTCTTCGAGCGCCTCCAGGAATCCTGGAACGCCATCCGGACTTTTCAGGCCGAGGTGATCCAGGAGTCGCGCTACTCCTCGGATGGCCTGGTTCAGATGTATCAGGGGAAGATCTTCCTCGCTGAGGATGGGCGCATCGCTTACGACTATGACCTCACCGGGGAGTGGAACGACCCCTCCCTTGTTCGCTCGAGCGCCAAGGGGAAGGAGTCCGCCGCCGCTCCCAAACCAGGTTCACCCGAAAGCGAACCAGTCAAGAAAGGAGGAGCCTATCGCGCCGCCGCGGATGTGGTGATCCACTACGATCCCGAGCGGGACTTGCTCGTTGAAAGCCCGGAGGACGAGACCGTGTTGATCCAGGTGTTTCGAGGCATGCTCGGTTCGGGAGATTTCAACGCGGATCGTTTCCGCGAGGAGAACAAGATCAGCGACATCAGCGAAGCGGTCATGGAGGATGGGAGAGCGATCTACAAGCTGGTCGCGATTCCGAGAAAAGGATCCCCCGCCTACAACTGGGCCAAGCAGTCGGGGAATAAGGAGCTCAACCTGCGTCAGGAGCTGTGGGTCGAGGCCGCGACCATGCGCCCAATCAAGGCGGTGCTGCTCTCCGAGGATGAATCCACCTCGGTCACCTTGCGCAACGCCAAGGTCAACGAACCGCTCGACCCCAAGGTGTTTCTCCTCACCCCCAAGGATGGGAAGCTCCCCACCAAGGTCCGACGCGGCTCCTTGAGCGAATCGAGCCCGAAGCCTTCCCAGAAGGAGTTCCAGGGAGTTCCGCTTGAGGAGATTCCGGTAGAGAGGAATTGAGGGTCACGCTTTTCCACGCTCGGATTGGATCTCACTTGAGAAAAAGGCGGTTGCGAAAAAGGATCCTTGCGTTCAGGTCACGGGTCGGCATTCTCTTAGAGAGCGAACGCGGAGGTGAGGGTGATGAATCAACGGCTGACAATCACCCTCCCGGAGGAAACGGTTCAGTTGACGGACCGGACGATTCCAAAGCGGGAGCGGAGTCACATCATCAATGAGGCGGTTCAGCAATACTTGAGGAACGCCGCGCGGAAGCGGCTCCGAGATTGCCAGGTGCTCAATCAGATCCGGTCCGTTGACAATCGGCGACTCAAACGAAGGCTTTTCATGGTCTCCCCGGAGACCATGAAAAGGGTCGATGAGGCCCTCTCGATCAGTCTTGGATTGACCGACCTCGGACGGTGATTGTCTCCCTCACCCTTTCTTCAGCGCCTCCACGTAGTCCGTTTTCTCCCACGTGAAGTCGTCATCCTCTCGCCCGAAGTGGCCGTAGTTGGTGGTCTTAGAGTAGATCGGGCGGCGAAGTTTGAGACGTTCGATGATCGCGCGCGGACGCAGATCAAAAACCCTCCGGACACGCGCCGCGATTTCCGTGTCCGGGATGGTTCCCGTGCCGAAGGTGTTGACCATCAGCGAAACCGGTTGAGCAACGCCGATGGCGTAAGCCACCTGGGTTTCACAACGCTCCGCGAGTCCGGCCGCGACAATGTTCTTGGCCACATGCCGCATGGCGTAAGCAGCTGAGCGATCCACCTTGGTGGGATCCTTGCCCGAGAAGGCCCCGCCGCCGTGACGGCCCATGCCGCCGTAGGTGTCCACGATGATCTTGCGTCCGGTGAGCCCGGCGTCCCCATGCGGCCCGCCGATCACAAAACGACCGGTCGGATTCACATGGAACTTGGTGTCCTTGTCCAGCATGTTCGCCGGAATGACCGGCTTGATCACCTTTTCCACGATGTCCTTCTGAATCTGCGACTGGGTCGCTTCTTCATCATGCTGGGTCGAGACCACGACCGCGTCCACGCGGGCAGGTTTCCCCTCCACATACTCGACAGTCACCTGAGATTTTCCATCCGGGCGGAGGTACGGAAGCACGGAATCCTTACGGATCTGGGTGAGGCGCTCGGTGAGACGGTGCGCGAGGTAGATCGGCATCGGCATCAGGGTCGGGGTCTCCTTGCAGGCATACCCGAACATCATCCCCTGGTCCCCGGCGCCTTGCTCGTGATCGTCCTTCTCATCCACGCCCATCGCGATATCCGGGGATTGCGGATCGATGGCCACGAGCACCGCGCAGGTCTTCCAATCAAAGCCCATGCTGGCATCGGTGTATCCGATGCGTTTGATCGCGCTGCGCGCCACCTGCTGGAAATCCACGAAACACGAGGTTGTGATCTCCCCCGCGATGACCGCCACCCCAGTGGTCACCATCGTTTCGCACGCCACGCGCCCCATCGGGTCCTGGGTGAAGATGGCGTCCAAAACCGAATCGGAAATCAGGTCGCAAATCTTGTCGGGATGGCCTTCCGTGACCGATTCCGAGGTGAAGAAAAAACGCTCGCTCACTGCACTGTCCTCCAAGGGTCGTTTGGATGGGGCCAACCCCACCCTGCATCTCTAAATCTCCGCCGGCGATTCTCCAAACCGAATTTGCGCGGAATCGCCCACGTTCAAGCTCTGAAAGGATCCCTCCACGACCGATGAATCGCCTAGGAGCGAACCCTTGAGCGCCGCCCGCCGGACCGTGGAGTTCCGATTGATGATGCTGTCCTCGATGATCGATTGCTCAATCTGGCTCCCCTCGGCGATGGAAACATAGGGGCCGATAATCGAGTCCACCAGGGTCACGCCATCCGAAATGTAAACCGGCTCGCGGATGATGCAACCCTCCACCGGAACCAAGCGCGATTTCGTTGTCAGCAAGGCCCGGTTCGTCTCCAGGAGGGTCTCCGGCTTCCCGCAGTCGTACCACCCCTCCACCGGGAAGGTGGTCATCGCCACCCCTTGCCTGAGCATGATCGCCAGGGCGTCAGTGAGTTGGTACTCCCCCTTGGTCCTCCGGTCCTGTTCGATGATCAACTTCTCCAGGGCGGCTCGAAGAACCGCGGTGTCCTGAATGAAATACAAGCCCACAATCGCCAGGTTGCTCGGCGGTGGATCGGGTTTTTCGATCAGGTCCGTGATGAAACCCTCCTTGACCACCACCACGCCGAACCGGCGCGGGTCCTCCACTTCCTTCACTCCGATCGAGCAGACCCCGCCGCTGAGCACCCCCTTGAAGGAGCATTCAAACACGGTGTCGCCCAGCACAATCAGTCCTGGGCCGCCGGTGAGGTAGTCGCGCGCCAGATAGATGGCGTGCCCCAGCCCCAGGAGTTTTTCCTGGCGGACTACGTGGACCTTGAGGTTATAGTGCCCGGTCACATAGTCGGTGACCTGCTGGCCCCGGTAGCCCACAATCAGCACGACCTCATCCACCCCGACCTCGATCAGCCGCTCCAGGATGTGTCCCAGGATGGGCTTCCCGGCCACATGGATCAGGACCTTGGGAGTGGTATGGGTGTGGGGGCGCAGGCGGGTGCCCTCGCCCGCGACCGGAATAATGGCCTTCATTGGGTGCTTTTTGGGGCCCTTAACATGAATCTGGGGTGGCTCGTGTTCCGGCCACCCCGGGAACTCCAGGCGAGTATGTCCCAAAGCGGAGGGGGGGTCAAGGATGGCTCCGAACGGATTCCTGATAGAGCGCCTCCACATTCCCGGCAAAGGTCCGCGGGGAGTACACCCGGCATGCCAGTTCGCGCGCGTTTCGCCCAAGGCGGGCGCGCTCCGAGGGGTCCTCCGCCAGCCGCCGGACAGCGCGCGCGAACTCCTCCGCCGTGTCGGCCACCAGGAGGTGCTCCCCATGACGGCACTCGATCCCCTCATGGCCGATGGAGGTGCTGACCACGGCCATGCCCGCGGCGAAAGCCTCCAAGAGCTTGTTCCGAACCCCCGCCGCGATGCGCAGCGGACAGAGGTAGATGTCCTCCTCAAAGAGGTGATCCGACATGCGCTCCACATATCCGGTGAAATGATAGCGAGCATCCCGCCGGACCTCGTCGAGCTCGCGAGTCGCACCAAACCCGACCACCTCGATGGGCAGCTCGAATCCAAGCAGGGGTTGTATCTCCTCCCGATACCAGAGCAGCGCATCCATGTTCGGCAAGTAGTAGAGAGTGCCGGTGAAGACGCCCCGAACACTTCCATCTCCGCGAGCGCGAGGTTGAAAGTCGTCCGTGTCCACCGTGTGAGGCAAGACATGAATCGAGGACTCGACCCCATGTTTGAGCAAGGCCTGGCGGTCCACCTCCGAGCAGACCACATGGTGAAAACCGGTCGCTAACAGATTCGCTTCCCAGGGGGGGATGAGACGGTGCTCGCGACGGTCGATCCAACCCTTGAGACGACCCACCGGGTGGCGGATCGCGCGCTCGTAGTAGAGCGACAGCGCATCGGGGAAATCCACGATCACGGGGCCGCTATAGACTTGCCTCGCGGCGATTGCATACGGGGCCATCCGGAAGCGGTCCACATGGAGGACCTCCGGCGGGTTGCCCCGCAAGTCCTCGAGAAGTTGCGCCTCGAGCGTTCCGCTCGCGCAGTGGAGGATGCGAAGCGGCTCCTCTCCAAACCAGCCCGCGAGACAGCGCCGCCAGCGCTTGACTCTTGGAAGAACAACGGAGCGGACACGGATTCCTAGCGCCTCAAGCGCCTCTTCGGCATCCCGAACCGGTCCCGGGTCACGGATGCAGTGGAGGGTGACCTCATGACCGCTTTCCGAGAGCTGTTTGAGAAAGGAAAACCCCCGCCGTCCATAGGCGCCGGAGGGAACCTGGGGGGACACAAAACAGACGCGCATGGCCCGATACTATCGTGTGGCTTTTCCGGTTGTGCTAGGGTGAACCTCCTTATGCTGGGTCGCATCTTCCGGTTCATTGTCGCCTATCCGGCAACCGTGATCGCCGCGCTCCTGCCCCTCGTCGCGGTCTGCGGTTATCTCACCTTTCAGGTTGGAGTCGAGAACAACATCCGGATCTGGTTCGCCGAGAGCGACAAGGCCATGAAGCAGTATGACAGCTTCCTGCAGCGCTTCGGGCGGGATGTCGCGGTCAGCGTGGTCTTTCACGGCGACAACCTTTTCACCGAGGAGCGCCTGGCCGCCCTGAGCAAGGCCGCCAAGAGGCTCCGGGAGCATCCGGACTGGTTCGAGGACGCCACCTCGGTGGGGGAGGTTTACGACCGCTGGAAGGACATTCAAAAGGAGCGCTTCGGCGAGGACACCACGAAGGACGCGGCGGCCCTGATCGAGCGCTTCAAGCAAGAGCTTCTCCGCTCCGATCTCTTCCGAGGGCTGCTGGTGTCCGGCGACGCCAAAGCCATCGCGCTCAATTTCTCCTTCACCGAAGAGGGGAACCGCTGGAACCGACCGGCCGCGCTGGCCCTGGCGCGCGAGGTGGCGGTCGAGGCCGCCGGCGGCGCCCCCTTCGACATGGTCGGGCAGCCGGTTCATGGCGCCGAGCTCGACCGCCTCTCGCTACGGGTGAAGAAACTCTATTCGGCCATCATCGGGGTGGCCTTTGTGATCCTGCTGTTCACGTTTCGCTCGATTGGGCTGGCCGTGTGCGGAATCCTGTGCGTGGTCGCCACTCTGTTTATCCTTCAGGCCTATGTTTACTTCCGGGGCCTCGACCTGAACGTGGTCACCTCGGCGATGCCCACCCTGGTGATCGTGATCTCGCTCTCCAATGTCATCCATCTGTGCACCGAGTTTCGCCAGGAGCTCGCCAAGGGGATCGAGCCGGGCGAGGCGCTTCGCTCCGCGGCGGGACAGGTCTTTTGGCCCTGCCTGCTCAACGCGACGACCACCTCGCTGGGGTTCCTTTCGCTCATGACCAGCGGTCTCGGCCCGATCCGCAATCTCGGCGAACTTTCGGCTATCGGGGTGCTCCTCGCCTTCATTGTATGCATGCCGGTCATGACCGCGGGCATCTCCCTGTTCCGAAACTCGGTCGCGCGCGCCGTGGCGAAGCGCCCCCCCAAATCGGAGGAGGCCGAATTCTTCTATCATGTCGCCGGCTTTGAGTATGAGTATCGACGCGAGATTGTTTATGGCGCGCTGGTGGTCCTCGGAATCGCGATCTGGTCGGTGATGCATCTCCGCATCGAGACCAATCCGCTGGAGTTCTTCCCGAGGAACAGTGAGTTCGCCCAAGCCCATCACCGGGTGGAAACAACCTTCACCGGCCTTTCCCCCTTCAGCATCGAGGTCACCGGCAAGAGCTCCATGCTGGAGGAGTCGAACCTGCGCGCGCTGGAGATGATCCAGAACTTCATGGCCACCGATCCGGAGATCAAGGATTCCATCGCGCGCAGCGCCTCGCCCGCCGATTTCATCAAGGAGATGAACCGCCTGGCCCGCGGCGGCGGCGATTTCATGGGTTTCATCCCCCCGGATGACGATGTTCGCGGGCGGATACTGGATGGAATGACCGGCGGCCTCAAGGACATCCTCCGGAAGCGCTTCCTCGCGGATGAGGACAAGACCGCGCGCATCGCGGTCCGCGCCAACACCTTGAGCTCCTCGGAATACTCCCATCTGCTGGAACGGTTGGAGGGGTGGATCGAAAAAACCTTCCGGGGCGAGCTGGACGCTCAAATCACCGGGGTTGTCCCGCTGATTAACAGCGCCCAGGACACCATCCTGAGGAGTCAGATTCAGAGCTTCTCGATGGCGATTCTGACCATCTTCGCGGTCTATGTGATGCTCCTACGCAATCCGTTCGCCTCGTTGGTGGTGATGATCGCGAACCTGATCCCGATCTTTGTGACCCTCGGTTCGATGTATTGGCTGAATATATCCCTCAACGCCTCCACCGCGATGGTCGCCAGCGCGGCCATCGGCATCACGGTCGATGACAGCATTCACTTCCTCCACCGCTACCGCCAGGAGCTGCGCAAGCTGGGACGTCGCAAGCGGGCGATCAGCGCCACGCTGCGCTCCAGCGGCAAGGCGATCCTCACCAATTCGACGGTGAACGCCATCGGGTTCTCGGTGCTGCTCCTCTCCGGATTCATGCCGACCGTCTACTTCGGCGGGTTGTTGGCGCTGGCGATGTGGACCGCGGTGATCGGCCTATTGGTGATTCTGCCCGCTTACATCCTGGTCTTCGGAGTGGCCGGGAAGGAACGTGAGACCGGGCACGCGGAGGAGCCACACTCGTGAGGGGGTTTCGCCGCGCTTCTTGGCTCATGCTTCCGGTTCCCGCTCTGTTTCTCGCGCTGGCCTCCGGCGCGGAGGAGCTCCCCCAGACCCTCTTCTCCCGGTTGCTGGGCGCGCGCGCCGACCTGGTCGAATCCGCCACCTTCGATCTCTCCATCGCCTCCGAAACCCGCAAGGTCAGCATCGACTCCTTCTACATCAAGACCAAGCTGGTTACCGTGGAGGAATACAGCCGCTATTTGGATGAAGCCACCAAGGAGGCGGAGCCGGAGTATTGGAGGGTGATCTCAAAGACCCCCGACAAGCCGGTCGTGGGACTTGATCTGCGTCAGATCGTTCCGTTTCTGAAGTGGCTCAACGCGCGAGAGGGAGCCACCATCTACCGCTTGGCCAGCGAGGCGGAGTGGAGGCGCGCCCAAGCGCTCGGCGCGCTCACCGACCTCTCGGAGGGCTATGGCGAGTTCCTCCTGGACCGCTATAGCGAATCTTTCGAGGAATGGGATGTCCCGGAAGGGACCCTCCGCAACCCCTTCGGCCCGATCTTGGGACTGAATGTGGTCGGGATGCGCCTTAAGCCGGATGGTTCGCTGATCCGCGGAGCCATCGCCCCGGATCATGTGAGCCTTCGAGTCGGGTTTCGGTACGCCTTCAGCCCGAAAGGACCCGGCCCCTTGGGGGCGCGAATGATGAAGGAGGGCCTTCTCGCGAGGGGCCTCCCGGCTGGGAATCCCGCCCCCGGGGCCGCCGCCTCCGCTCCCAGAGCGCCTGTCCTCCCGCGCGTGGACAGCGGCGCGTTCAGCGACCTGTTCGCGGAGCTCGCCAAGCTCCGAAGCCAAATCCTGGTCGAGTCCGAGGCGCATCGCGCCAACCACCGGACATACCAGCTCATGGAGGCCGCCCAGCGGCATCCTCTGGTCCTGGCCGGGAAGGCTGCCCCGGAGAATCTCCGCAAGGCGGGTCTGGATGCCGCAGGCTATGAAAAGCTCGCGGCCTCGATTCAGCCGATTATCCAACCGATGGCGCCCGCTTTTGTCGCCCGAGTCTATGGCGAGGTGATCCGAGAGACCTTCCAGACCATGCAGCCGCGCGATTCCGAGGATCAACGCTTCTTCCAGACGGTGGGTCCCATGGCCCAAGCGGCACAGGGGATGGCCGCGAAGCCGCCTCAGTTTCCGTTCCAGGAAGGAACCTCGCAACACGCCGTGGCGATGTATCTGGTTGGATTCGAGCTCGAAAAGTTTGCAAAGCTCTGGCGGGACACGGTGGGACGCTACCCCCCTGAGATCCGGGAGAAAGATCTTCGCGCCGAGGCTATCGCCGAGCAGCTCTCCCAGAAATTCCCGAACGAATTCGAGGCCGCGCTCGCGGGGATGCGTCCTCAGACCCCAGGCAAACCCTGAAGGGTCTCAGGAAACCGAGGTCTCCCGGCAGGCGCCGTGGCTCTTGATGTGCGCCATCAGAACCGCGATGTCCGCGGGTGAGACTCCTTCCACCCGCGCGGCTTGCCCCAGGGTAAGGGGGCGCGCGCGGTCCAGACGGTGGCGCGCCTCCATACGCATCCCCTGCAATTCCAGATACTTCAGGTCCGGGGGGATGGCGCGGCTCTCCATCCGTTTCTGCTCCTCGATGAAGCGCTCCTGACGCTCCAAGTAGCCCCGGTATTTGATGGTAATCTCCACTTGCTCGATGACACGGGGGGGGAGGGCGGGGAGCGGGGGGAGTGGCGGCGAGGAGGGCAGGTCCGGGCGCGCCCCAAGTTCAGTCCCCCCGCGCAGGTCCGGGCTTACGGCCGGACCTGCAAGCTGTTTCGACCGCTCCGCGGGCGATGGGGACGCAGGGGCGTTCTCATCCGAGAGAATCCAGCCCAGATCGGAGTAGCGGATCCCCGTGCGTTCTAGGACCTCAGCCAATGTGGAGGGCTTCTTGAACTCGCCTGGACTGAGCGATTCTACCCGGGCGCGGATATCCGCGCGGGGGGAGATTCGGGTCAAACGTAGGCGAGAGATTTCATGGTCCGCCGCCATGCGGATCGCCCGGACTTCATCGCTCCACTCCTTTGGAACCAGTCCGATCGCTGTCGCACGGGGGGTGAGACGCAGATCGGCGTTGTCCTGGCGGAGAACCAGGCGGTGCTCGGCGCGGCTGGTGAACATTCGGTAAGGTTCGGTCGCGCCTCGAGTCACCAGGTCATCAATCAACACCCCAATATACGCCTCGTCTCGTCCCAGGATGAACGGGGATTGTCCCCGTGGATACAGAGCGGCGTTGATCCCCGCGATGATTCCCTGCCCCGCCGCCTCCTCATACCCGGAGGTCCCGTTGATCTGTCCCGCGAGGAACAGGTTGGGGGTGGACTTGACCGCGAGCGTTGGCCAGAGCTCGGTAGGGTCGATGCAGTCATACTCCACGGCATACCCCGGGCGAACCATTTCAACCTCTTCGAGCCCCTCGATGGTGCGGAGGAAATCGATCTGCACATCCGCCGGAAGGGATGTCGAGACTCCGTTGGGGTACACCTCTATCACATCGAGCCCATCCGGTTCGAGAAAGATCTGGTGGCGCGGCTTGTCGGCGAAGCGCTTTACCTTGTCCTCGATCGAGGGGCAGTAGCGCGGCCCGACCCCCTGAATCTCGCCTGAGAAGAGCGGCGAGCGGTCAAAACTCCGGCGGATCACTTCATGGGTTCGCTCGTTGGTGTAGGTGATATGGCAGGGCAACCCCTCCTCGATCAAGGGGTGAATGCCGTGCGACTGGCGGTAAGAGAAACGATAGGTGAGCGGTTCGCTGGGCTGCTTTTCCAGGCGATCCCAATCAATGGTTTCCCGATGGAGCCGCGCGGGGGTCCCGGTCTTCATGCGCCCCAGCCGGAGACCGAGCCTTTGAAACGAGGTGGAGAGCCGATCCGCGGAGCGCTCCCCAACTCGACCCCCGACCTCCTTGACCTCCCCTTGATGCATCAACCCGCGAAGAAAGGTGCCGGTAGTGATGACCACGGCTCGGGAGGTGAACTCGCGCCCATCCGCAAGTCGCGCCCCCGCCGCGCGGTATCCGCTCGGATGGCGGGTGTCCCGCTCAAGGATCAGTTCGGCGACCTCGCCTTCGATCACTTCAAGGCCAAGCTGGCTTGCGGCGAAGTCTCCGGCGAAGCGGGCGTAGGCCGCGCGGTCGCACTGCGCTCGTGGGCTTTGAACCGCCGGGCCCTTGGAGCGATTGAGCATGCGAAAGTGAATCATGGCGCGGTCGGTTAGCGCGCCCATTGCGCCGCCGAGGGCATCCACCTCGCGCGCCATCTGCCCCTTGGCCACTCCGCCGATGGCCGGGTTGCAGGACATGCGCGCGATGCCGGTCTTGTCGAAGGTGAACAGCCCGACGGACATCCCCAGCCGCGCGCCCGCGAGAGCCGCCTCCAACCCGGCGTGCCCGGCGCCGACCACGATCATGTCGAAGGAGGGGGTCATGGAATTCTCTCAGCTGACCGGACTTGAGAATGTCAGGCGGTGAGACACTGGATGCCATATCGGAGAAGAATGGAATCGCGTGTCACAAGGATGAGATGCTCAATTTCCGCCTGTGCAACCAGCATCCTATCAAATGGGTCCTCGTGGTGCCTCGGTAGTTCCACCGCGTGGATCGCATGGTCCATGGTGACCGCAAGCTCGGAGAAGCCTGTTTCCCGAATCGCACCCTTGAGATCATCCGGAGACTCCAGCTTTCCGAGCGTTTTCTTGATGGAAATCTCCCAGGCGCTCACGGCGCTCACGTAAATGCTGTTCCTTGGGTTGACGATTTCCCTCCTGACAACCTCCCTGATGGTCCGAGGGGACGAAAAGGTCCACAAGAGAATATGAGTATCCAGAAGCAATCTCATGTTTTCTCTCCACGGAATGCCGCCATGATTTCCGGAGGGAGCTCATCGAAGTCGTCAGCGATACGGACCTTCCCTTTCCAACATCCGAGTTTCCTGGGCTGTGGCTCCTCGACTGGAACCAGTCGGACCATCGGTTTTCCCGCCTTTCCTATGATGACCTCCTTCCCGTGGGCAGCCTCATCGACCAGCCGTGATAATTGGGTTTTGGCCTCATGAATATTGGTGACTTTCATAAATGACTCTCCCCACTGAACTTAGCTTAGTCTACCTGAAGGATGCGGACCGAAACAAGGTGAGTGATGATCACGGAGTGCGCCCCCGAGGCCTGTCTTCTGACTCGGAAGGCTTCTTACGCGAAAGCCCGGCCGCGAGATACGAATATGCCACCAATATCGGTCCTAAATTCAATGCGAGGCCCGCAGAGAATCCGATGGGGGCCAGCCGCAACTGTGCTCTCTCCAATTCCGCCATGCTTGGCGCCTGTTCAACATTCGTGAGCGCATTGGATAGAACCGCCCACATCGGTAATCCAATTACCGCCCAGGCCATCAGTCCGAGCCCCACCAGCAGAACCGTGAAACATCGAGGCCCGGTTTGGGCGCGTGGACCATGCGAGCCAGGGGGCCGCCCGCGAGCTTTTGAACAAGCTTCCTGTCCGCGGTGATGACCACGCAGTCCAGGCGAAATGCAAGGGCAAGATAGGCGCTGTCGTAAATGCTCAGACCAGTCGATAGCGCGATTTCAAGCGGCTGGGTGGGCAGCTCCGCCACCGGGTGGAGCATTATGGAACCCACGCTTGGACCGCGCATGATCCGAAGCGCCTCCTCCTGCTGTATTTCCGCGCGGCGAGACTTCTTCCAAAGCACGCTCCCGATTTCAAGGAGGAGCAAATCGGGAGCGTGGAATTCCGCTTCCCCTTCAAGCACTTCCAAAGCAGGGAGAGTTCCCACCTCGGGTATATACCACTTGACAACGACGCTGGCATCCAAGACCAGCCTGCTATTGATCACGGTCTTCGCGGATCAGGTCCGTGCTGTCGGAAGGAAACCTCCGCCCCTCAAAGTGCTTTCGAATTTCCAGTATCTCCGCGAGGAATTCGGCGTTGGACTTGCCGGCTGCCTCAACAAGGATGTGCCGAAGCTCCGCTTCCAGGGATCGATGATTCCGTCGCGCGCGCTCCTTGAGACGGTCGATCACCTCAGACTCCACTTCCCGAATCAAGACTTGGGCCATGCCGACACACCTCTCCTGTTTACTTACATAATGATAGCAGACCCATCAAGGGGAACAACCCTGGAGAGTCGGGTCGAGCGCTTCACCTCCTTTTCCTGAGCTGAATCAGACTGCATGATGGAGTCATTCCCCCGCAAGGGACCGCTGCCGCGGATCCAGCGGCGCGAGGACTGGAGGATGGCATGCTCGAACTCCCCATTATTCGCCGAGGTCGGTCGATCGGCTTTTCCAACGGCGGTTGGAAGTACGATCGCTACCCGGAACTCGAGTCGCTGGATGCCGGAAAAGCGATCACGGTGGCCGAGCTGAAAGGCCCCGGGGTGATCCGCCAGATTCACTCCACCCGTCACAACCCCGCCGAGTTGTTCGCGCGGGGCGTGGTCCTCGAGATCCGGTTCGATGAAGCTCCAACCCCCGCGGTGCTGTGCCCGCTCGCGGATTTTTTCGGGGATGGCTGCAACGGAAAGGGCATGGACTTCACATCGCTGTTCATCGAATGCGCGCCCTGGAGTTACAACTGCTACATCCCGATGCCATTTGAGAAATCGGCGCGAGTGATGCTCCGCAACGACACCCACGAAAACACGGCCAACTACACTTTTGTCGAATGGGAAAGGCTATCCCAGTGGAGGCCCGACCTGGGTTATTTCCACGCGGCCTTCGAGCGGAAGTGCTTTCAGCTCACCCCCGAGAGTGATGTGGAATTCCTCCACCTCAAGGGGGCCGGTCATATCCTTGGAAGGCAGTTCAGCGTTATCACCGATGAACCGATCTTTCGGGAGTTCCAGTTTGTCATGGAGGGCAACAACGAGGTGGACATCGATGGAGCGGAGCGAGCCCTTGATTACCTTGGGTCGGAGGATTCGTTTACCTTTTCATGGGGATTCCGAGGGACTTTCACGGGACTCCGGGCGGGGATGCCATTGGCACATGTCGGGCCGGTCAACCTGCTCTCGGTCCATCGGTTCCACGACCACGCCCCGATCCGCTTTGACCGGGAGCTTCGTTGGCACATCAACTGGCGCCACGAGGAGCACATGATTCACCGCCCGGAATGGCGCGAAGCGGTGGCCCGGGATGGTTGCTGGGTGGATTACGCAACCGTCCATTACTGGTACCAGGACAACCCTGGCGGTTACGATCACAAGGCCCTCTCTCGCGTGGAGGACCGCGCCAAGGAGATGCTGAGGCGGTCGGTCAAGGCCTGATAAAACTGAAAAGGAGTCGCCATGCACATCCCCAAACATCACCCTGGCTGGATCAGGGGACTTCAGCCCACCCCCGAAGAGCTGTACCTCAATCGACGGAGGTTCCTCCAGGGCCTGGGGCTGGCGGCCATCGGAGGGGCAGGTCTGCCCCTACTCGGCGCGCAGGCCGCACCGCCTGGAAGCGGCTCTTCAGTCCGGGAGATCCAGGGAGCCACTGGAACTGTCACTCAACAAACCGCCCCATCCGACATCTACCCCGCCCCGCGCAACGAAAAGTTCAAACTGGATCGTCCCATCACCGATGAGCGCGTGGCCGCCCGGTACAACAATTTCTATGAGTTCACGGTCGAGAAAGACTTGGTCTGGATGCTGGTGGAGAAGTTCCGGACTGAGCCCTGGCGAATTGAGATCGGTGGGCTGGTCGAGAAACCGGCGACCGTGGACTTGGATGAGCTCATTCGGGCAATGCCGATGGAGGAGCGCCTCTACCGTCACCGCTGCGTGGAGACCTGGGCCATGGCTGTCCCGTGGACAGGATTCCCACTGTCGGCGCTCCTCAAGGAGGTTCAGCCCAAAAACAGCGCCACGCATGTTCGCTTCGTGAGCTTCCTGCGTCCCGAGGAGGCCCCCGGCCAAGCGGAAGACCGCCGCAGCCCCTGGCCCTACCAGGAAGGTCTCACGATTGCGGAGGCGATGAACGAACTCACGTTGATCGCGACGGGAATCTACGGGCATCCCCTGCCGAAACAACATGGCGCGCCGATTCGCCTGGTAACCCCCTGGAAGTATGGGTTTAAGAGCATCAAGTCGATCCGGAAGATTGAGCTGGTGGATCACCAGCCCGCGACTTTTTGGAACACTCTGATCCCGGACGAGTACGACTTCGCCGCCAATGTGAACCCCGGCAAACCCCATCCGCGCTGGTCACAGGCCACGGAATGGATGATTGACACGCGAGATCGTCGCAAGACACTGCTCTACAACGGGTACAAGGAGTTCGTGGCGGGACTCTACGGATAGGCCCAACCTTCCTGGTCCTCCACCCCACCGAATTGGCCGGGTTTACTCCCCCCTTCCTGTTGGCGTCAATAGATACCCACACCTTACCCGCCCCTTGTGTGGCATGTCCTCGGCGGGGCCCCATCAGGGTGAAGCGGGTTTGGAAAGAGGGCCTGAAACGATTATCTTTGTGGCGCGGCAAACATGCGGCACTCAATCCGAAGCAGCGGAAATTCACGGCGAACCGGCCATTTCTGTCTCTGATTTGTCAATTTGAACAGAGTCTTAACTTACTGAATTCACTTGGTTTATGTAATTTTTGAGGGTCTCGGAAGATTATTTCGCAATTGGTCCCACGATTGCGCTTACAATACTCTGGTGGCGTAACCTGTGGGGCGTCCACCCGTTTGCATCAATGAACCAAAACATCCCGCCTATCTTTGGGGCGGAAAAGGTATGGGGAAGGAGGTTGTTATGCCATCTTTGGCTGAGTATCCGGTTCCGGTCACCCGGTGGGTGAAGGACCGGAATGCGATTCAATTCTGTGTCGATGACCTCAAGCGCAGCAGGGTCGCCTTCGCGGTGGCGAAGCGAAACGACGAGTATTCGATCTGGCGCGAACTCATGGCGGATGATCCCGAGGATCTGATCGCCGAGAAGGCGCCGGAGATGTTTGTGGAGCGATATGGGGAATTGGGCCCCCAACCCGAGCTTCCCAAGAGCCCGAGACGAACCGCTCGCGCCGCGTAAAGTCGTTCACCCTCAGAAGCGAAGATCAAGAGCCCCTCGGGTCAAGCACCCGAGGGGCTTTTCCTTTTAGGCAACGACGCTGTGTTGGTTAGCGGTCCGGTTTCGGCTATCATCGGCGCGCGTGAGATCGGACACGCTCACGCCAAGGGACGGAGGTCAACCCATGTTTTTCCATCACAACCCCCCTGGTCGAGTCCGTCGCCCACATCGCGTTCCATTCATGCTCCTAGTTTGGACGCCCGGCTTGGCGCTGATGTCGCTCTCCGCAAGCGCCACCCTCACAGTGACCAGTGGTCTTGCGGACTATCAGGTCTTTCAGCGTTCGGCCACCGACACAGTGACCCTGCGAGTGGAAGGGGAAGCCTCCACCGCGGGAAAAATTGTGGCCACTCTATCGAGTGACGGAAAGCCGCTTGAAGGTTTCGACAAGCGGGAAATCGCGCAAACCGGCGGCGGGGCCTGGAAGGGAACCCTACACGGCGTTCCCCTGGGGGGGCCGTACACGGTCAGCCTCACGTTGGTCGGGGCGGAGGGCAACCCGGTGGGAGAAGTGGCCTTCAAGGGGGTCCTGGTCGGAGACCTGTGGCTCATGGCTGGCCAATCCAACATGCAGGGTTACGGAGACATGGTGAATGTGGAGCCTCCCAGCGACCGTGTGAATGTATTCCGGATGCGCGGGCAGTGGGATGTCGCGGTGGAGCCGCTCCATCGCTTGCACGAATCCGTGGACCGAGTGCATCGTGGCGAAGCGCCCATGCCCTCGCTCGACGAATCCGACGCGGCTACCGCAAGACTCCAGAAGGGGACGGGTCTCGGGCTTCCATTCGCCAAGCAGATGGTGGCGCGCACCGGGGTTCCCGTGGGCTTGATCCCCTGCGCGCATGGGGGCACCTCGATGACTCAGTGGGACCCCAAGCTCCGCGGCAATGGCGGGGATTCCCTTTATGGCTCGCTACTCGGAGCCCTCAAGGCGGTGGGAGGACGAATCGCGGGGGTGCTTTGGTACCAGGGCGAGGGGGATTCCGGCGGCGACCAGCCCGCGATGTATACACAGAGGTTCACCGAGCTGATCCAAGCCTTGCGTGAGGATGCCGGGAATCCCAATCTTCCGTTCTACTATGTCCAGATTGGGACCTTTGCGCATCCCAACAAGGCCCTGGTTCCAGGCTGGAACTCCATTCAGGAGCAGCAGCGCAAACTTGAGGAGACGGTCCCCAACACCGCGGTGGTGGCTTCGGTGGACCTTCCCTTGGATGACCTGATTCACATCGGAACCGAGGGCCTCAAGCGGTTGGGGAAGCGTCTGGCGAACGTGGCCATCGGCAGCCCCTCGCGTGGCCCCCGACTGGACCATTTGGAGAGGGCGCCCGGCGGGTTGCGGGTGGTCTTCAGGGAGGGGAGTGGAAAGCTCCAAACCCCGAGAACGCGAGTGTCGGGGTTCACAATCCATGACGCCTCCGGCGAGGATCTGTGCCTCATCTACAAGCAGTTGGTCGATCCGCAAAACCCGAACGCGGTCTGGCTCGGACTTGTGAGTGACCCTCCCGAGGGCGCCCAACTTTGGTACGGACATGGACTCGCTCCCTTCTGCAACCTGGCCGACACCGAAGACATGGCGGTCCTGGTCATGGGACCGATCCCGATCCCCAAGCCCTGATGCTGACAGTTCGACGCGCGCGGTTGGAGGATATCGAGGCGATAACCCCGCTTTGGCTCGACATGATGCGTGAACACGAGTCTCGCGATCCCCGCTTCAAGTTGGCGACATCGCCTGAGGCGGCCTACAAGGGGCAGTTTCGGGAGATGATCGAGAACCCGGACACCGCGGTGTTCCTCGCGGAGGAAGAGGGCCGCGCGGTGGGATACCTGATGGCCCTGGTGCTGCGCAATCCCCCTTTTTTCCCCAACAATTCCTATGGCTTTGTGGCGGAAATGGCGGTGGCCCCCGATTTCCGCCGAACAGGGGTTGGCAGGCGGTTGTGGGACCGCGCGCTTGGATGGTTCCGACGAAAGGGGGTCCAAAATGTTCAGCTGAATGTTTCCAGAGCCAATGAAAGCGGGATGCGGTTCTGGAACTCGGTGGGATTCCGTGAATTCCTGACCATTCAATGGCTGGACCTGGAGGTGGAAACTTGAACACGGCCCTCGCGCTCTTGCGGGGAACACGCCCGCGTCAATGGCCCAAGAACGCGTTTGTGTTCGCAGCCTTGGTCTTTGCCCCGAAGCTTAAGGACCTGGATGCGGATCTTCGAACCCTGGCGTGCTTCGTGATTTTCTGCCTGGTTTCCGGCGCGGTCTATCTGGTCAATGACATCCGCGATCTCGAAAAGGACCGTCTCCACCCCATCAAGAAACGGCGCCCGATCGCAAGCGGGGAGCTCTCGGCCTCGCTGGCGGGATGGTGCGCGGCCCTGTTCATGGCGATGGGCCTCCTGGGGTCCTGGGCGCTCACTCCCAAGTTCACCTGGATCCTTTCAATCTATATTGTTCTCAACCTGCTTTACAGCTTTCTTCTCAAGCACGAGGTCATTATCGATATCCTCCTGATCGCCATCGGTTACCTGCTACGAGTGGAGGCGGGCGGCGTGGTGATCGATGTGACCATTTCCAATTATCTCTGGTTGTGCACGATTCTGCTCGCCCTCCTGCTCGCCATCGGCAAGCGCCGTCACGAGCTCCTCATGGTGGAGGACGCCGCCAACCATCGGGCGATCCTTAAGGAGTACAGTCCCGAGCTGTTGGATCAGATGATGGGAGTGACCACCGCCTCGATCCTGGTGTCCTACGCCCTTTACACCCAAGAGGCGGTCGGTGGGGAAAAGAACCTGATCTGGACTGTTCCATTCGTGATCTACGGCATCTTCCGGTACCTCTATCTGATCCATAAGAAAGAGATGGGCGGGGACCCGGCGGAGATTCTGTTCGAGGATTGGCGAATGACCCTGAACATCTTGCTGTGGGTGGTGGTGTCGGTGGTCTTTATTTACCTTGACCTCAATTAGTGGGAACGGGCCTGCGTCATGAAAGTGGGGGAAGATCAGGCAGCACGGTCTTCCCAATAATCCTCCAGCCGTCTGGAAAGCGTTGCGCATCGCAGGGCAAGGATGGCGTTGGCGCCGCGTAGGGACCATTCCA
>JAJVIK010000003.1 GCA_022072055.1 bacterium
GGAGCGTCTCGCGCAGCAGATTCGCTTGCTCATGCACGATGGCGAGTATTACCGGGAGCGCGGTCTCGCGTGCCGCTTCGTGGCCTCGCATTACACGTGGGAGAAGGTGGCGGTGCGGTATTCTGAGATGCTTGCCGAGATCGCGGAAAAAAGGACGCCGGAGTCTTGATGCAGGCCGTCTCGGTCTTCATTGACACCCCCGATCCCATCGGTTTCAATCCTGTCCCATTCCCGCCCCAAGCAGGGTTTCTGGAAGGAGCATTCGATGCCGGAAAGCGCCGTGAAACTGGCCGCGCGCCTGCGCGCCAAGGAGATCTCCGCGCGCGAGGTGATGGAGGACCTGATTCCACGCCTGGAGGCGCGGAACCGTGACCTGAACGCCTATGTCACTCTCTGTCCGGACCAGGCCCGGAAGCAGGCGGAGGAGATCGACAACCGCCGCGCCAAGGGAGAGGAGCTTTCCCCTTGGGCGGGTCTTCCCATCGGAGTCAAGGATGTGATCTGCACGCAGGGCATTCGGACCACCTGCTCCTCCAGGATGCTGGAGACCTTCGTGCCTCCTTATGACGCGACCGTGGTTCGGAAGCTGAAGGAGCACGGGTTCCTCATTGTCGGCAAGACCAACATGGATGAGTTTGCGATGGGGTCATCCACGGAGAACAGCGCCTTCTTCACCACCCGCAATCCGGCGGATCTCGAACGGGTGCCGGGGGGATCGAGCGGCGGCTCGGCGGCGGCCGCCGCCGCGGGGATTCCGGCGCTGACCCTCGGTTCGGACACCGGCGGCTCAATCCGTCAACCGGCGGCCTTTTGCGGCTGTGTCGGACTCAAGCCGACCTATGGAAGAGTGAGTCGCTACGGCCTGATCGCGTTCGCCTCCTCGCTCGATCAGATCGGCCCTTTCGCCCAGACTGTCGAGGACACCGCCATGCTGCTGGGAGTCCTCGCGGGACAGGACCCCATGGATGCCACCTCGATTCCCGGTCCGGTCCCGGATTACCTCGCGGGACTGCATGGGGACATCCGCGGAACCCGGATCGGAATTCCCGGCGAGTACTTCGCGGAGGGTCTCGACCCGGAGGTCCGCGCCGAAATCGAAAAGGGGATCAAGACCTTGGAGGGGCTGGGCTGCGAGGTGGTGGAGGTGAACCTGCCTCACACGGAATACGGGATCGCGGCCTATTATTTCACCTGCACCGCCGAGGCGAGCTCGAACCTGGCGCGCTATGATGGGGTGGTGTTCGGCCATCGCGCGAATGAGAGCGGGGATATCGTGGAGATGGCGGCCAAGACCCGCGCCGAGGGGTTCGGCGCGGAAGTCAAGCGGCGCATCATGCTGGGGACTTATGTTCTCTCGTCGGGTTTCTATGACGCCTACTATTTGAAGGCGCAACGGGTTCGCACGCTCATCAAGCGGGACTTTGAGAAGGCCTTCGGGAAATGCGACTTGATAGTCACCCCAACCACCCCCACCACCGCCTTCAAGGCGGGAGAAAAGACCTCCGACCCACTGGAAATGTATCTCTCGGATGTCTACACGACCACCATCAATCTGGCGGGAGTGGCGGGCCTCTCCGTGCCGTGCGGAAAAGACTCCAAGGGCCTTCCGGTCGGCATGCAGATCATCTCGCCGGTGCTTGGAGAGGAGAACCTTCTCCAGGTGGCGCACCAGTTCCAGCTGGCGCATGCTTGTTAAGATTCTCTCACTCCGTGCAACTGAACCGGCTCCGCCTTCTTGCGAACCCGGATGTTCAAAGTCTCCACGAAAAGCGAGAACGCCATGGCGAAGTAGATGTAGCCCTTCTCGATGTGTTTCCCGAAACCTTCCGCGACCAGCATCACTCCGATCAGAAGCAGGAACGAGAGCGCCAGCATTTTGAAGGTGGGGTGGCGCTCGATGAATCGAGTTACGCTCCCCGCGAAGATCAGCATCACGATCACCGCGATGACCACCGCGGCGATCATGACCGCAACGCTCTGGGCCATTCCCACCGCGGTGATCACCGAATCGAGCGAAAACACGATATCGAGCAGCAAAATCTGGATTACCGTTCCGGTAAACGAGCGCGCCTTGGTCGCGCCGGAGAGTTCGTGCTCCGCGCCTTCCAGCTTGTCGTGAATCTCGTAGGTTGACTTGGCGATCAGGAACAAGCCGCCAAACAGGAGGATCAAATCCCTCCCCGAAAAGTCATGCCCAAGCGAGCCGAAAAGCGGGTGGGTGAGACTCATCACCCAGCCAATCGCGAGCAGCAACCCCACGCGCATCACCATGGCGAGCGCCAGCCCGATGAACCGGGCCCGGCCTTGCTGGTCCGGCGGCAACTTGCCGGCCAGGATCGCGATGAAGATGACGTTGTCGATCCCCAAGACCACCTCAAGACTGGTGAGCGTAAGGAGGGCGATCAGGTTTTCAGTGGTCAACCATTCCATGGGGCGGCGGGTCCGGAATCAGAGGGAATCGACAAACCGTTTCATGCGCCCCATCGCTTGGGAAATGACCTCGAGCGAGGTCGCGTAGGAGCAGCGGACATGCCCCTCGCCGCTGTCTCCGAAGGCATCCCCCGGAACCACCGCGACATCCTGCTCCTCAAGCAGGCGCAGGGCGAATTCCTCGCTGGAGAGACCGCTCTCCCGAATCGAGGGGAAGGCATAGAAGGCGCCGCCCGGCAAGTGGCAGGGCAACCCCATTTCGTTCAGGCTCTTCACGATGAACCGCCGTCGGCGGGCGTAATCCTCCACCATCCGCCGGCAGTCCTCATCGCCATGATCGAGCGCCTCCATCCCCGCCATCTGTCCGGTGATCCCGGCGCACATGATCTGGTACTGATGGATCTTGGTCATGGCCGCGAGAATGTCCGAAGGCCCTGCGGCATACCCAATCCGCCAGCCGGTCATCGCCCAGGCCTTGGAGAGCCCATGCAGCAGGATGGTCCGATCCTTGAGTCCCGGAAGGGAGGCAAACGAGGTGTGCTTTCCCTCGTAGGTGAGGGGACTGTAAATCTCGTCGCTTAAGAGGATCAAATCCTTGCGGATGATCCAGTCGGCGAGTTTCCGCATCGCGGAAGGCTCGATGGTCGCGCCGGTCGGATTGCCGGGGAAATTGAACAGGATCGCGCGAGTCCTCGGAGAGCAACGCCGCTCGAGGTCCTCCAAGGTGGGAACGAAGCCCGTGAGGGAGTGGGTCGGGACTGAAACCGGAACTCCCCCGGCGAGCTCCACCAGCGCAGGGTAGGAGACAAAGCACGGTTCGGGGATTAAGACCTCATCCTCCGCCTCCAGCATCGCGCGGAAGGCTAGATCCAGGGCTTCGCTCACCCCCACGGTGACCAGGATCTCCGTCTCCGGGTTGTAGCTCACTCCCATCTCCCGCTCAAGCCAGCGCGCGATGGACTGACGGAACGGCAGGTATCCCTGGTTGGAGGTGTAGGAAGTGTGCCCCTTTTCCAGCGAGAAGATTCCCTGTTCGCGAATGGCCCACGGAGTCGAGTAGTCCGGCTCCCCCACTCCCAGCGAAAGGATCTCCGGTCGCCCCAGAACCAAGTCGAAGAAGCGCCGGATGCCGGAGGGCTTCAGGTTGGCCACACGGCTCGCCACCCGAGAGCGTCTCTCGCTTGAGACTTCCGGTTGTGTGACAAGAGCGGTGCTCACGGCCATCTCCTCCAAACTCAATGGCCCCTTCTAATCGGGATGGGGCCGGAATGGAAGGGAGTCTACCAGAATCCGGAATTCGACAAAGGGCCGTGATTTCGCGCACGCCAATTGACCCCGAGTTTGGGTTGCATACACTCCTAGCCCGTCATGGACCACCCTTCCCCTGAAGTCTCGCTTGTCATTCCCGCGTACAACGAAGAGCAGCGCCTCTCCCAGTCGCTTGCCGAGGTCGCGGCGTTCATGAACTCATTTCCGATGCCGATGGAGGTCTTGATCGTCAACGACGGCAGCCGCGACCGGACCCCGGAAATCGCGCGGGAATTCATCCGTGTCCATCCGATGGGTAACCGCTTCGAGCTGGTTCAATATGGGGCCAACCGGGGAAAAGGGTTCGCCGTGGCGGAGGGACTGCGGAAGGCGCGCGGGGAATGGATTGTTTTTTCAGACACGGACCTCTCGGCCCCCATTGACCAACTTCCCCGTTTGATCGCCGAGCTCGAACGCGGCGCTGACTTGGCCATCGCCTCCCGGCGACTCCGAGAATCCGAGGTCGTCGGGCTTCCTCTCTCCATCCGGCTGCGCTCCCGGTTCTTTTCGATTCTCTCGCGTATCCTGGTGCTTCCGGGAATCAAGGACACTCAGTGCGGATTCAAGGCCTACCGTCGCGAGGCCGCGCTCGCCTTGGTCGAGAGACAGAAGATCGACGGATACACCTTCGATGTGGAACACCTTCTCCTCGCCCGGCGGATGGGACTGAAGGTGGTGGAGGTCCCGGTGAAATGGATCTTTTCCGAAGGCTCCCAGATTCACGGGTTCCGGGATTCCGCCCGGATGTTCCGAGACCTCCTCGCGATTCCGAGGCTTCATCCGAAGAAGTAGCGTGACATGGGCGACCGGCCCATGCAAACCGCTCCCCTACACCGCACGCAAAGCTTCCATCCTCGATTCCTCCACGCTTACTCCAAGGCCGGGTCCCTTCGGAACCCGCAGTTTCCCACCCTCCGGGGCAAGCGGTTCGGAGAGCAAGGAACCCACCAGGAACTGGGGGCCATTGAGCGCGGCGGGGTGCTGAAGGTTGTAAGCGCCATACAGGTTGAGGGAGGCCGCGAGGGAGAGATCGGGATCGGTGAGGCCGCTACCGAGGAACATCAGACCCTCCGATTCGAGGATTTCAACCTGACGGCGCGCGGAAAGCAGCCCACCGCAGCGCGCGGGTTTCATCGCCACCCCATCCAGGCAACCGAGGCGAAAGAACTCGACAAGATCCTCCGGGGAGACCACCCCCTCGTCCATGACAATCGGCAGCGCTCCCTGTCTCTTAAGAGCCTGATAGCCCGAAAGCCGGTTGGCCGGGAGTGGTTGCTCCAGGACCGGGACACCGATGTCCGCGAGCTGCGGAGCCACATCCAGCGCGGTCTTCAGGTCATAGCCCCCGTTCGCGTCACACCACAAGAAACCCTCAGGGACACACCGCTTCACAATCCGGCACATCTCCAGGTCAAACACTGGGTCGGGCGCGACCTTGACATTGAAGTGCTCATAGCCCCGCCTTCGCCCCTCCTCGATCATCGGTTCGAGGTCCTCGAGGTTTTTCGGGTTGAGGGTCCAGCTCAGAGTGATTTCCTCGCGCCCGGTTCGCCCCCAAAGTTCGCGGACATTCTTGCCAAGGGCCTTGCCGATCAGGTCATGCAGCGCGAGATCGATCCCCGCCTTGGTGATCGGCGCGCCGGTTGAGAACGATCCGGCGATCTCTCGGTTCAGGAGGGTGTGAACGGCATCCAGATCGAGCGGGTCGATGCCGACCAGGAGCGGCGCGAGATACCGCTCCAAGGCGCTCACCGCGCTCTCCAGGGTTTCATAGCTCCAGCGTGGGACCGGAACGCTCTGTCCCCAGCCCGTGGTCCCATCCTCGGAGACGATCTTAACCAGAACCGCCGCGCGACCCGGCGGACCGGATGGGCTTTCAAAGAACTTGAAACGCCCCACGGTGGGGTAGCGCAGCGGAATGATTTCCACGCCTGTGATGCGGTTCATTTGTTCCCCCCATCCAGGTCCGTGGGCTTTGGAATCGACTGCTTCAAGTGGGGGCGCAGGAGGTCTGTCCAGAGCTGGTAACCGGCACGACTCAGGTGGAGACCGTCGGCCACGAAAAGCTCCCCACGTGGGCGGCCCTCCGGTCCGAGCATCGGGGAAAACACATCCAAGTACGAAAGGCGCGAATCGGTGGCGATGAACTCCCGGATGAGTCGATTGGCCTCGCTTTGGACCTCCCGGAATTTGGCGCGGGCGATGCTCGGCTTGATGGCGATGAACAGGATGCGCGTGTCAGGCAGTTCCTGATGGATGACTTCAGCAAAGGTCTTGAAGTCCTGGCACGCCGAGGCGGCCGAGACCCCCCCCGCCGTGTCGTTGTCACCGGCGTAGAACACAATCAGGCGGGGATTGTGGGGGAAAACCACGCGCGGGGCATACCGGATGCAGTCGCTGATCGTTGACCCCCCAAAGCCCCGATTTACCAACCGAATATCCGGAAAGGAGGCCGCGAGGTCCCAGAGACGGATGCTCGAGGAGCCATAGAGGAGGATCCCGCCCGGCGCCGGTGGAGAGACTCGGTCCGCCTCCTCGAAGAACCGAATCTCAGGCTCGAAGGGGCTTTCCTCGGCCGAGGCGCGGAGCGGATCGAGAAGGGTAAAAGGCATGATGGCAAACGAGAGCATAGCCCACGCCCGCTTTGTGAGAACCTCGGTCCGCTTTCTCATCGCGGATTCCCCCTTGCGAGTTGGGTTTCGCCGAGAATGGGAACCGTTTAGGATGCCCCCATGACTCTCGACCAGACCATCATCAATCAAACCCTCGCGATTACGCAAGAAGCCGGAAGGCTGCTACTGGAAAAGTTTGAAACCGACATCGAGGTGGGGATCAAGGGCAAGGAGGAGATTGTCACCGAGGCCGACCGCGCCAGCGAGGCCCTCCTCCATGAACGCTTGGGGAAAGTCCTCCCCGATGCGGGATTTTGTGGGGAGGAGACCGGAGTCCACCCCGGGGCGAGGGGCCTGATGTGGGTGGTTGACCCCCTGGACGGCACGCACAACTACTCGGTCGGCATCCCCCTGTGGGGGTGTTCGGTGGCGTTGCTCGACGAGCAACGGGTTCCCCTCTTCGGCGTGCTCGATTTCCCCACCTTGCGCAAGACCTTTTGGGCGCAACGGGGGGGAGGGGCTTTCCGTGACGGGGAACGAATTCGGGTGGACACCAGCCCGCTCAACGAAACCTCCCTGGTGGGGGTCCAGTCGCGCATCCGCCTCGACCCCTTTCCCGTTCATGTGCAGCGGACCTGCTTTAAGTATTGCGGACGGTCCCTCGGGGCGATCGCTTACCACGCCTCGCTGATCGCGACGGGGAGGATGAGGGCCTGCGCCGATCTGACTGTCCGGCTTCATGACATCGCCGCCGCGATGGTGATCATCGAAGAGGCCGGCGGGATGGTTTCCAACCTGGATGGAGACCCCGTGCTGCCGGCGGAGCATTTCACGGGACCCTTCGAGGATCGGGTGTTGCCGTTCTATGCCGGTGACCCGGTCACCGGACCGGAGCTGCGGCGCTTCCTTTTCCCGGAAGGAACCCCTCCCGGGGCGCGGCTTTCACGCGGCCCCCTCACGGCCTAACGGACCTGTAGAAGAATTTGTAGTCGATGGAGAAAGAACCGGATAGACTCTCGGTTGAAAAGGAAGACAGATTTCCGGAAACTCAGGGAGATCATCATGCGCGCCGCGATCAAGCTCCACCTCGTCCATCTGACCGCCTCGCTGCTGGGGGTGTTGGTCTTTTCCCTCCCGGCCGTCGGGTATCCTTACCGGACCAGCTTCGAGGCGCCGGGTTTCAACTTGGGCGCGATAGAGGGCCAGGATGGATGGACAGGGATCGGCCAAATTCAGGATGCCTCCCCTTCTTTGGTGAATCGAGGGACCCAATCCCTGGAAATCAGCCAGACCTCCACGGTGAGCCGCAGCTTTGTCAACGGCCCATCCAGCGGAAAAGTGTACATCGATGGTTTCTATCGCGGACCGACCATCAGCACCTTGCCTTCCGCGAGCAGCCTGGGAGAGGGGAGCTCGATTCTGGTCTTCCACGACACTCAGGGGATTGTGGCCCTGAATGGGGATGGAGTCGGTGGGGGAACCTGGGTTTCGTCGGGAATCCCGGTATCCACCTCGGGGCTGCAGCGAATCACCATCTGCCAAGATTACAGTAGCAAGACCTGGGAGCTGTATATCGACCAGGTCCTTGCGCCGGGGGGTCCTTTCGGATTCAAGGACAATTCGATCACTCAGTTCAACGGCATCGATATAGAGACCTCGGACAGCGGCAAGGGGTATCTGGACGATTTCTCCGCCACCAACGCGGTTCCGGAGTTCTTCGACAACGCCCTATTCGATTTCTCCTTGGAATGGGACCATGAGACCGGGATGAACGAGACCCCGCTGGATTGGGACCTTGCGCCAGTGGATGATCAGGTGGATGGACGCGACCTCCTTGAACTCCTGAATCGAGTGCTGGGGCAGTAGGAGTGATGAAAGTCAAAGCTCGGGGCACGCTTCGGATCATCGCGGGGGAGGACCGTGGGCGGCGGTTGGCCAGTCCTTCGGATAATCGGATTCGCCCGACGCCCGGCATGGCGCGGGAGGCGATCTGCAGCATCCTTCAGGATCGAATCCCGGGCAGCCGGTTTCTGGACCTCTATGCCGGGACCGGCTCGGTGGGCCTGGAGGCGCTCTCGCGCGGGGCGATCTCGGTGACCTTTGTCGAATCGGGACGCGAGGCCATTCAGCTCCTGCGGGGCAATATCGCGGCGATGGGCCGCGCGCGCGACTGCCATCTGAAGGCCGCTCCCGCGGTGGAACAGTGCCGTCTTTTCACCCGGATGAAGCAGCGTTTTGACTTGGTGTTCGTGGATCCCCCGTACGACGACGCCGGATTGCCGATTCGGCTGCTGGAGCCGATCCTGGAGGCGGATGGGCTCCTTGTCTTTCAGCGGCCGGAACGCTTCCCGGTGGGCAACCCGTTTCATGGAACCCGCCTGGAATGCTATGACGCGCGGCGCTATGGAAGGGCGGAGTTCACCTTCTGGAGATTCCCCATCGGGCCGGTTGAGGCTCTTGGGGACTGATCGGTTTTCCATCGCATGGCCCACCTCCGCGCGGTCTATCCCGGAACCTTCGATCCCCCCACCTGGGGGCATATCGACCTTGTCCATCGAGGGATTCAGATCGTGGATGAGTTGGTGGTCGCGGTCCTCGACAATCCCGCCAAGCGGACCCTTTTCCCGGTGGACGAGCGGGTGGAGATGTTCCGAGAGTGTCTTTCAGACCTTCCCACGGTCAGTGTGGCGCGATTTGACGGGCTCCTGGTCGATTTCGCGATGGCGATGGGCTGTCAGGCGATTCTAAGGGGCCTTCGGGCGGTTTCCGATTTTGAATACGAGTTCCAGATGGCGTTGATGAACCGCCGCCTGGAGCCGAGGATCGACACCCTGTTCCTGATGCCGAGCGAGGAGCACGTGTTTGTGTCTTCGCGAACCGCGCGGGAGGTGGCGATGTTCGGCGGAGATCTGAGTTCGCTCGTTCCGGAGACCGTGCGCAAACGCCTGGAAGGGCATTTCCAGGGACGCGTCTCCAATCGGCCCCCTTCCCCCTCGGACTTGCTCTAGCGGGCCGGGAGCGGTAGTCTGTTCAACCTAGGCTGGCCTGACTATAGTTCCCGCCGCTGAAACCAGATTGTGGTTTTTCACTGTTGAAAGGTAAAGTAAAAGCATGCCGAACCCCAAACATCGTAAGTCCAAATCCAAGACCCGCATGGGACGGTCTCACCATGCCCTCAAACCCCCCAGCCTGGGCAAGTGCCCCAACTGTGGCGAAATGTTCCTCCCGCACCGGGCGTGCCCGGCCTGCGGTTTTTACAAGGAGCGTCAGGTTCTTGACCTTGACTGAAGACCATGCCGGTTCGAATCGCCATTGATGCGATGGGTGGAGACTTCGGCCCCAAGCCAGTGCTCGGGGCGCTGAAGCACCTGGCGGATGTTCCGGACATCGAGGTCCTTCTGGTTGGAGACCCGGAAGAATTGGAGCCGCAGCTGAACGGTCACCCCAAGGCCCGAGTCGTCGCCTCCAAATCGGTCATCGGCATGGAGGAATCCGCCACCGCGGCGATCAAGAAGAAGGCCGATTCCTCGATTGCGGTCGCGGTCCGTCTGGCCAAAGAGGGAGAAGCCGACGCGGTGGTTTCTCCCGGTCACACCGGCGCGACCATGGCTTGCGCGGTCATGAACTTGGGACGACTGGAGGGGGTCATCCGCCCCGCTGTCACCACGATCCTGCCCACCGGCGACCACCCTATCATTGTCCTCGATGTCGGGGCCAATGTGGACTGCAAGCCGGAGATGTTTGTCGATTTTGCGGTGATGGGCACGGTCTACGCCGAGGAGGTTCTGGGCCGGACCAACCCGCGCGTGGGGCTGCTTTCCATCGGAACCGAGTCCAAGAAGGGCAACGAGCAGACCCTCGCGGCCTATCCGCTCCTCGAAAAGGCCCCGGTCAATTTTTGCGGCAACATGGAGGGGCGCCAGATTTTCGGCGGGAGTTTCGATGTGGTGGTGTGCGATGGCTTTGTGGGGAACATCCTCCTCAAGTTCGGGGAGGCCACCGCCGCCCACATCTACAGTGAGCTGAAGGACCAGATCCGCCAAGTGGTGGCCTCCGCCAATCTCGAGTCGGCGGCGCTGCTCAAGAGCACCTTTGAGAGCATGTTCAAGCGGATGGACCACGAGGAGTATGGCGGCGCGCCGCTGCTTGGGGTGAATGGAACCTGCTTGGTGTGCCACGGCGGGGCCTCTGACCGAGCGCTGGCCAATGCCGCGCTGAATGCCGCGGCGAGCGTGCGGCACAATGTGAACCAGCGGATTGTGGACCGTCTGGCGCCGCTCCGGGGGCGCCGGGTGTCGGCCTGATCCGGCATTTATTTTTTCGTTTGCTTTTTGTTCGGAGGTAGGGTTACAATCATCCCACATACCGACTGGGAGCGGCCCCCTTGCTCAACATCACGGAAGTGCGGGTCCACGTTCTGCCGAACAGCAACACCAACCTCAAGGCGTACGCCAGTATTACGATTGACGACTGCTTTGTGATTCATGGCCTGCGCGTGCTGCAGGGGGATCATGGTCTGTTTGTGGGGATGCCGCGCCGCAAGCGCGAGGCCGGCCCCAACCAGGACATCGCCCACCCGATCAACACCGACACCCGCAAGCTGATCGAGTCGCGGGTTTTGGATGGCTACGCGGAAGTGGTGGCGCAGACGAGGGTGTAGGGGAAACCTCCTGATGCCTGGGTCACTCTCCGACAACCGGGTTTTCAGTTGTAGGTCGGTTGGGGTGGGGTTGTGTCTCTGGTACTCTTTGCGGCAAGTCTCACGTTTTACTTCTACTGGTCGTACAACACCAAACGTGCTCTCGGAGATCTGACACAGAACCTCCTCACCTCCAAAGAGAGAGCCTCCATCGAGCGGTTCCTCGAAGCTCCTCTAGAGATTCCTGCTGAATGGGGAGTGATTCAAACCCGCTCTTCTGGACTTCCCTCGGCGTGGCGAGGACTGAGTCCAGAGCTCGAGGAGTTCTCCAAGGAGGTCCCACGTGAGGGTCCCTTGCCGCCGGATGGAATCCAGCGCATGACCAAGGACCCTGGAGCCCCCTACTTGGAGCGCCTCAATCGGGCCGAGTCGCTTTCAGAGTCGGATTGGGAAAGGGTAGCTGGGCTCGTCTCCGAGGCCTCATCCTTTGTTCGAAAGCTGGAGAGTCTGGCCAATGTTCCGGACTACACTGTCGATATCCTCTCCGCCACTCCTGGCATCCTAGGCCTTTCCGCAATGCCACACCGAAAGGGCTTCGAGGTGGGTCTCTCCCGGACGGCTCTAGCGGCCCACCTGCTGGCCCATAAGGAGGATTGGGAGAGGGCCTTCGGACACACTCTCACCCTTCTTAAGCTGGCCAGGAGAGAGCCAACCGTCTCGAGAATAACGCACCTCCTCTCGTATACCGCTATCATCAAGGCGTGCACGGTTGTTCACGCGCTCGCGCAGCGCTGCCAGGACGCCGAACCGCTTAGGGCGGTCCTGGGCGACCTGGGTGAGCTGCAATCACAGATTCTTCTCCCCGGGCCACCTGATCCCGTGACCCTTGATGTTGTTTCCTCCCTGAGGAATCAGCTTCGCGCCGGGAAGGCCGTTGACCTCACCCCCGGGAAACCGGGACGGTACTATGTCTCTCAGATGGAGGAACTTCGTGGGACCGGGATCGCCGCCAGGACCCTCCAATCATCGGATATCGAGATTTTCGTACTTTCATTTCTATTCGTCGGCGGGGAGGAATTCAGTCAACGAGCGGATGAGGCGCGCGTTGTCTTTGATCTCACGCGACTTGCGATTGCACTACGGATCGAGGGGATTGAAGGAGGGACGGCCGAAGGCGCCGCACCCGACATCCAGACTTACTTCCCGCAGGCGCAGCCGACTGACCCTTTCACCAACTCCCCATACCTCTGGGATTCCACCGCTCGGATCTACTACAGCCCCGGGCCGGACTGGAGGGATGATAGGCGAGCGACGCGATACACGCCCTCATCGAAGGAAGCGAATGGAGGGGATATTTGGCTTGGTGGGTTTGATTTTCTCATTCCACAGGCCAACAACTGAATACGACCATGATTCCGGCCGGAAGACCCATCAGGTTCACGGACCATCTGAAATCGAGGCTCGCCCTCCGTGACATCCCTCCAAACCTCCCCATCGAGATCATCCGATACCCCATGTGGACCTTTCACAATACCGGAACCGGTTACGAAATCGCGGTAGCCGAGGGGGTCTTGGGGAGGAAACGGAAGATTCTCATGGTGGCCTACGAAGAGACCGCAGCAGAGATCGTAGCGATCACCGTCCATCTACTTGACGAGGAGGACATCCGACGCAGAATACAATCGGGACGGTGGCTAGAATGAGGAAATCCATGAAACCAAGCTACGACCCGGACGCGGATGTCCTTTACCTCCTCGCGCGGAAAGGCCCCATCGAGAAGTCGGTCGAGGCGGGACCGGGCATCACCCTCGAGTACGATCGAAAGGGATGCGTGGTCGGCCTTGAGATTCTTCACGCCTCCAAGGTGATGGGCAAGGGGATTATCGCCTCGATCCACGCCAGGCAGAGTCGCGACGAATAGCGCCTACACCGCCACTCGGTCCGCGAGACGCAGCACCTTCTCATTGAGCGCGGGGAGGACTCCCAGCGCTCGGTCGATCTCAGCCTCGGTGGTGTATCGGCTCAGGCTGAAACGCACCGCGCCCATCGCGTCCGCCTCGGAAACCCCCATCGCAAGGAGCACATGGGAAGGCTCCAGCTTATCGGCCAGGCACGCGCTGCCCGAGCTGGCCGCGATCCCATGCTGATCCATGAGCAATAAGAGCGCCTCGCCCTCCACCCCTCGGAAACAGACATTCAAAGTGTTCGGTAGGCGCGGCGCCTCCGCGCCATTGAGGATCAGGTTAGGGACGGTTTCCACCAAACCGCGCTGCAGCTTGTCCCGCAGACGCGCCACCTCGGTCTGCTCGGTCTCAAGGCGCGCGAGGGCCAGCTCCGCCGCTTTCCCAAGTCCCGCGATGAGCGGAACCGGCTCGGTGCCGGGCCGCTTCCCGCGCTCCTGATTCCCGCCCCAGAGAATCGGCTTCATGCGCATGCCGGTCCGGACAAAGAGGACTCCAACCCCCTTGGGGGCGTGAATCTTGTGCCCCGACAGAGACAGCAGATCGATGGGAACCGCGCGCAAATCAATGGGGGTTTTTCCCACTGCCTGGACAGCATCCACATGCAGGGGGACCTTGCGCGCCTTGCAGATCGACGCGATCTCGGGGATCGGGAAGATCACCCCGGTCTCGTTGTTGGCCCACATGATGGAGACAATCCCGGTGTCCTCGTGGATCGCGCGCTCCACATCCGAGGGGTCCAAACCCCCCTGGCAACCCACCGGTAGGAAGTCGACACGATACCCTTGTCGGACCAGCTCCCGGCACTGCACAAGCACCGCGCTGTGTTCCACCGCGGTCGTGACGATATGCCTCTTGTCGGGGCGCGCCGCGAGAACTCCCCGAATGGCGAGGTTGTCGGATTCGGTTCCCCCGCTGGTGAAGAAGACCTCCTTCGGAGAGCAACCGAGGAGCGCCGCCACGCTTTGACGGGCCAAGGTAAGGTGTTTCTCAATCTGTCCGCCAAAATGGTGGGGCGAACTCGGATTGCCATAGAGGTCCTCCAGGAATGGGAGGATCGCCTCCTTGACCTCCGGGGCCACCCGTGTGGTGGCGTTGTTGTCGAGGTAGATGACGCTCATGGAGCTAAGTCTACTCGGCTGCTTGAACTGGTGGAATGGGAATCTGGAACAGATAGGAAAGGGTCGGAGCCACCGGAACAGGCCTCAGATGACCTCTTCCTCAAAGTACCTCTCACAGAATTCCACAAGACTCTTCGCGGATTCGATGACCCCGCTTGCCTCCTCGGGGCCGACAGAGTCCGGGTGGCCATAGTCGCTTGTCTGCCGCAACTCCTGCGCTTTGATGAGGAGCCTGTGGTATTCCGTGGGGACAATTCCCTTCTTGGCAATATGTTGACCAAAACCCGCAATTACGGCCGAATGCTTCGAGAATGAAAGCCCCTGGTGCTCAAGAAACAATTGTGCGACATAGAACATGCAGTAATACGCACGGGATGCCGCAAAGTCCGAGTACCCCTTTTCGAGGAGGAGTTCAGCAGCCGAGAGACTATCCCGAGCCTTGCGAAAGAGCTCCGCTTCGTCTTGAGTCAAACTTCTTTTCCCTCTTGGCGGATATTGCGTAGCAAGGGCCCCTGTCGGTGGAGAAATCGATTCTCATCCATAAACAGGCAACTGATGACCAAGTTCTCCTTCAGGGAGAGTTCAGCCACAAGTTGGCTCGTCTTTTCGATTTCCTCCCCTGGGTGAACCTTCCCCCGCAAGACCACTAAGACATCCAAGTCGGACCCTGGGATGGCATCCCCACGAGCCTGAGAACCAAAAAGGACCAGATGGAGAAGGCGCGGCCCGTAGAGAGTGCGAAAGCTCTGCTTGAGCGATGAAAGGGTTGAATAGACATGCTCGCGCAGCGACCCAGACCCCGTGAGATCGATTTCAGCGGATTCGGTTCCGTAAACCATTGGCTGGCTCATCTCCTGACCGCGCTCCTTATCGAATAGGCTACCACATCGCCCCCTCGAACCGGAACAACGATGTCGAGCACGCGGTCCTCGTTCAAATCCACAAGCAGCGGGGAGCCATCGACTCGCCCACCCAGATTAGCGGTCCAACGAACCCACCCACCGGGGTCGATGCACCACAGCAACCAGTCCGCCGAGCCGATCAGAATCTCCGGATCGGCATCCCCATCCACATCCCCAACAACCGGGGTGGAGCGCAGCTGCGCGCCGGTCTCCAGTCGCCAGAGAATCCTCCCATCCGCGCTCAACGCGAGAAGTTCATGGTTCCGTGTACTCACCAAAATCTCGTTGCCGCCATCCTTGTCCAGGTCCGCCAGGACTACTCCGGTTCCGAGATCGACAGTCCCGCCGACATCGACAGACCAGAGACGCCTCCCATCCGAGGAGAACCGGAAGACCCGTTCGCCATGCGTGGCGGCGAGGACACTCGGAGTCTTTTCGCGACCGACAACCCCCACAACCGGTGGGGAGCTTAGATCGGCCTCGACGCCGGCTTCCCAAACCACGTCCCCGTCGCTTGACAGGCAGCGCAAAACCCCCGCGGAGTCCCCGACAAGGATCTCTTTGCGCTTGTCGCCCACGAGGTTCGCCACCGCCACCGGGCGATCACAACGGTGCTCGGAAACCTTTCGGCTGAGTCGAGTTTCCCCGCTGCCGGATAGAATGGTGAGAACTCCGTTAGGGTCGGAGTAAAGGATTTCCCGGCTTCCATCCCCCTCCAGGTCCGCGACAGTCGGACGAGTCCAGCTCCACTGAGCGGTCCCCTTGGGGAGTTCCCCCTCGATCCGCGCGCGCCACTGCAAGACCCCCTCCGAGGAGAGCGCAAGCACGGTCTGGCGACCCGGCATGGACGCGACAATCTCCGGTCCGGGGGATTCATTGACATCCGCCACCACCACCGCATGGTTGATCGGGTCGGACTCCTTGAAGCTCCAGCGGACCGATCCGTCCGGACGCAGACAAAGAATTTCACCGGTGTCGTAGGCCGCAAGCAGAATCGAAAGGTCCCCTTTTCCCTTTTCGAGCGCGACCGGTGTCAAGTAACCCTCGCTTGAACCGGTGAAACGCCAGAGCAAGTATGGGGTCACATTGACCTCGATTTGCCAGTCGCGGTTGCCCATCTTGAGGTCTACCATCCCGCGCGTGGGACGTGAATTGCGGGCGGCGGCGATCCGGAAGGCTTGCGGGGCATCCGGTTCAAGGGCGAGTGAGCGCGGCAGGGTGGAGACTCCCGGCTGGGAGGACCGGACGGTGAGGAGTTGAGAACCACTCTCATCCACCCAGGGGGAGTGAGTCACTCGAACCGGCTTCTGTTCACCGGGTCGGAGCCAGACCCGCGAGGGAGAAACTTGGAGCGACGAGGCATCCAAGAGCTCTTGCGGGGGATGCTCCATCAGGAAGAACACCGGCTCCGGTCCAACGGTGATTTCATCGGCGGCGGGGACTGGGAGATGCCAGCCGCACAGGGTGCGGGCATGGGGAACCTTGGAGATCCCCGGCAGGGTCAGTTTCTGCTCGCCATGGGCGCTCCAGGCCACCGCAACCGAACTTCCCACCCTTCGGAACAAAAACGCGTACAGGCCTCCCGCACCTCGAGGAGCCAACTCCCGTACCTCTTCCATCCCTTCGAGCAGGGAGATGAGATACTGGTAGGAGTGGAACGAGAGCCGTTTCTTCGCCTCGGGCCGCCGAACCTCCAGGCCATAGCCATCCGCCGCTTGCGAGAACCAGAAGGCCTTGTCGATGCCCGCCGCGCGGATGAGGGTCATGTAGCGGGAGAGGAAGGCGGCGTGACGGCGGCTGGGGCGCTCGGCGCTCAGATTGTCCGCGTCATGGAAGGGAAAGTTCTTGGAGTCCCAGCCCACCTCGGTGAACCAGATCGGGCGCTGCTCTCCGAACCGGTCCACCAGCGCGCGCAGCGCCTCGATCTCTTCGAAATGCCCGACCTCCGGCGCGATCCGGTAGGGTTGGAAGGCGAGAATATCGCAGTACTGAAGGCCCCCGTACCGAAAGACCTCCTCGGTGAATTCAAGGTCGATGTCCGAGGTATTGATCCCGAGGACCCGCGCATCCGGATCGGCCCGCTTGGCCCCAAGCCAAGTTCGGCGGAGGAGCTCGGCGTAATCGCGGGGGTTCGGCTTCGGTTTCCAGAAGGTGATGTTGGGTTCGTTCCAGGCCTGCCAGTAGCGCAGCTTGCCCTTGAACCTGGCCACCGTGGTTTCCACATATCGTTCCCAGTCGGCGAAGGTTTGCTCATCGGCGGGTGAGCGCTCGGGGTCCCATGCGGGTTCATAGTCCAAGATCGGGAGGATGTTGACCCCCAGGGCAAGGGACTCCTCCACCCGCTCCGGGAGGTCCCGGAAATCGAACACCCCCCGCTCTCGCTCGATCCCGGCCCAGGTGAAATCGAAGCGGGTCCAGGCGGAGCCGAGCTCGGCGGTGAACTTCGGGTCGCCGTGTACCAGGCCAAAATGCTCAGAAAGCGGGGTTTTTTCCCCCAATGCGAGATTCGAAAGGACAAGGCCGACCAGAATGGATAGGAGGCGGGCGGATTGGGTCGAAGTCGGCATTTTTCTTGGATCATTTCTGGGGGTTGGCGTTACCCGCCCGGTTCTCTATCGTGATAGTCTCGATAGCGCGTCTGTCTCTATCATTCACCAAACCTGGAGGAACTTTCAATGAGAAAATGGCTGAGCACCATGGCGGTCCTGTTTCTGTTGGCTTCACCGGTTTACGCCCATGAGGGCGAGGAGGAGTTCAGCGCGGGCATTGAAGTGGATGGAGAGGAGATCGTCCGGATCAATTACCATCCGACCTCCATCGAGGATGCCCGCAAGATCGGCGTTGGGGAAGACATGACCTCCAAGCAGCGCGAGGAGTTCAACACCAGCGATCTGTTCGGTAAGGCGGGGCATCTGATTGCCAAGAAGGATATCAAGATCGGCGACCTGGATGTTCCGGCGGGCGAGTATCCTTGCGGCACCAATTTGGATTCCGAGATGAATGTCTATTTCACGGTCTGGATGAAGGATGGGGATGCCGAAAAGCCCAAGAAGAGCCGGATGACGGTTTCGGAAATGGACCGGATGGGTCCGACGAACCTCCTCATGGTCTTTCGTCCCACGGCGGACGGAAAGGGGAGCCAGCTCTCGCTGGTGCATGGTCGCTATGTGGTCGAGGTCCCGGTGGGGGCTTCCGGCGAGGCCGGTTCCGGCTCTAGCGAAAAAGGGGTGCTGCACTACAGCACGGGCGTGGTCGTGGATGACGAGGAGGTCCTTCGAGTGCACCACTACGCCACCCCATACGCCGAGGGAAAGAACTTCAACGACATGAAGAACGCCAAGATGGACGCCGAACACCTGGCCTATTTCAACAAGAGCGACCGCTTCGGCAAGGTGGGCAAGATCCGGGCGAAGCGTGACGCCAAGCTCGGCGATATCGAGGTCAAGGCGGGCGAGTATACCTGCGGCTTGAACGCCGACGACAAGGGGAACTTCAGCTTCGTGCTGTGGACCGGAGAGGGCGAGGGGGAAAAGACCCTTGCCACCTCCCTCAAGCTGATTGACATCCCGCGGCATGTTCCGACGCTCGCGATGGTGGCGGGTCTGAACGAGGGGCAAAAACCCGCGCTTGCGATTCTCTACGGCAAGAACATGGCGGGATTGCCGATAGCGCTGGCGGATTGAAACTCGGAAAACCCGGGCCGGGGGAAGTGCCATTCCCCCGGCTTGGGTGGTACCATGCCCGTTGTCCATGAATGAAACATTCGGCTGGACATGGGTGGTGGTCGGATTTGTCTCCGGCGCGACCTTGGGGCTGGGCTTTGATCGCGCGGACTGGCTGGGCGGCTATGATTCCCCGCGACGACGCCTTCTCCGCCTCGCTCACATCTCATTCATCGCCTTGGGGATTCTGAATATCCAGTACGCCCATAGCGCCCTTCCCGAAAGGCTCTCCGGGGCACTTCAATCGTGTAGTTCGTGGTTGCTCATCGCGGGCGCGATCCTGATGCCCGCTACGTGCTACTTGATGGCTTACGACTCTCGCGCGAAACCCTTGTTCGCATTACCAATTCTCTGCCTGATCGCGGCGGGAACAGCGGTGGTCCGCGCCGCCCTAAGCCCATGAAGATCGGCCTGATCGCGATGAGCGGAGTGCGGGCCTCGAGCGAGGAGCTCAACCAGATTGGCCTCACCCTGCCTGGTTTTGTCGAAAGAAGCCGGGTGATCGCTTCCCTTCCCAGCCTTTCCCTTCTCACCCTTGCCGCACTGACTCCACCCCAAATCGAAATTGAATATCAGGAAGTCCGTGACCTTGCTTTCGAGGGAAAGCCTTCGAGCTCCTTCGACCTTGTGGCCATCTCCTCCTATTCCGCGCAAATCGAAGACGCCTATCGTCTATCCGACGCATACAATCGCGAAGGAGTCCCGACCATCCTCGGCGGACTTCATGTTACCGCGCTTCCCGGCGAAGCCATGGCACACTGTACATCCGTGGTCTTGGGGGAAGCTGAACTCCTATGGGAGGAGGTGATCGAAGATTTCGTCTCGAGCAACCTAAAGGAAACATATCAGACCCCACCCGGAAAATGGTTCGACCTCTCGGACTCTAGAGTGCCCCGATACGATCTGCTCGACACTGATGCTTACAATCGCCTGACAGTGCAAACAAGTCGGGGTTGTCCCTTCCGCTGTGATTTCTGCGCGAGCTCGGTCCTATTGACACCAAAGTATCGGGTGAAACCGTCGCGGAAGGTCATCGAGGAAATTCGCGCCATCAAGCACTATTGGCCGCATCCCTTCATCGAGTTCGCTGATGATAACAGCTTTGTCCAACGTGCTCATTACAAGGATCTGCTTACATTCCTCAAGGAGGAGCGGGTTCACTGGTTCACCGAGTGCGACATTTCGATTGCCGAGGACCCCGATCTTCTTGACCTGATGAGGGAATCGGGCTGCCGCCAAGTTCTCATCGGACTGGAAAGTCCGTGTCCCGATGGTGTCCAGGGCATCGAGTTGAAAAGCAACTGGAAGTTCAGCAAGTCGCCGCATTATGAAGACGCCATCCGCGTCATCCAGGATCATGGGATTACAGTTGACGGGTGTTTCATCCTTGGCCTTGACGGGGACGGGGAGGAAGTCTTCGATGGAATCTATGCATTTGTTGAGCGGACTGGGTTGTTCGAGGTTCAGTTAACGGTACTCACTCCCTTCCCAGGCACACCCCTTTACGACCGGTTGAAACACGAGGGCAGGATCATCGAGGACCGCGCCTGGAGGAAGTGCACTTTGTTTGATGTGAATTTTGTTCCCCGGCGGATGTCGCCGGAGCGGTTGCAACAGGGATTGGTGGACCTCGCAAGGCGAGTCTATCAAAAGGACTTCATCAAAGAGCGCCGTCAGAGATTCTTCGATCGGCTGCGAGGGCTCCGAGGCGGCGTTCCAGCAGTTCTTGAGGAGGTTGAACGAGATGCCTACAGCATGGGTTAGACCACTCTTCTTGATCGCGGCGGCGTATGACTTTGTTCTGGGGATTGCCTTTCTGATCGCAGCCCCGTACTTCTATCGGATACTGGAGATCACTCCTCCGAACCACTGGGGGTATGTCCAGTTCGGCGCGGGCGTGGTGGCAACCTTTGGAATCGGATTTTGGTTTGTCGCGCGGCACCCTGCTCGTAATATCGACATCATCAAAATGGGAGTGCTCCTAAAGCTCACATACAGCCTTACGGTTTTCTACCACCAACTCTTCGGGACCATCCCGGGGATTTGGGTTCCCTTCGCATGGTTTGACGCTGCATTCCTTGTCGCGTTCCTCTTCGCGCTGCCCGCGATCCAGAAACTGCCACGGGGATAGCGGAGGACAACCTGTTAAGGCGAGAGCGTTGGGGGGTTGGGCGCCCCCCCTTCCTCCCCCACCCCATGATGCAGAAAGCACCTCACCCTTCCGCCGCTCTCCCCAATCGGCAGCAGCTCCGGCTCGTGTTCCGTGCAGTGCGGCATACGGTGCGGACAGCGGGGGGCGAATCGGCAGCCGAGGCTCTTCTCCGAAGGGTCCGGAACAGTCCCCGGAATCACCGCGAGCGCGCCCCCCGTGGGGCGGTCCACGCGCGGGACGCACCTGAGCAACCCCTCGGTGTACGGATGGCGTGGAGCGGCGAATATCTCGGCCACGGGGGCCTCCTCCACAATCTGGCCCGCGTACATGACCGCCACCCGGTGACAGACCTCGGCCACCACTCCAAGATCATGCGTGATTAGAAGCACCGCGCAGTTCCGCTCCCGGCGGAGCTGGTCCATCAGCGCGAGGATCTGGGCCTGGACTGTCACATCCAGCGCGGTGGTCGGCTCATCCGCGATCAGCAGGTCCGGTTCGCAAGCCAGCGCCATCGCGATCACCACCCGCTGGCGCATCCCGCCCGAGAGCTGGTGTGGATACTCCCGCGCGCGCTTGGCAGGCTCCGGCATGCGCACCTTCTCGAGCATCGCCACGCTGGCCTCGAAGGCCTCGCGCCGACTCATCCCCCGGTGGACCCGAAAGACCTCCCCGATCTGGTTGCCCACCGTGAACACCGGATTAAGCGCGGTCATCGGCTCCTGGAAGATCATGGAGATCTTGTTGCCGCGGATATTCCTCATCTCCCGCTCCGGGAGCTGCGCCAGATCATGGTTCTGGAAACGGATCTCCCCACCCACGATCCGCCCCGGGGGGTTCGGAATCAGACGCAGAATCGAGAGCGCGGTGGCGCTCTTTCCGCATCCCGATTCCCCCACCAAACCCACGACCTCTCCGGAACGGATGTCCAGATTGACCCCATCCGCCGCGCGAACCTCCCTCCCCTTGGTGAAGAAGGAGGTCCTGAGGTCCCGGAGGGACAGCAGCGAACGCCCATTAGTGGGTGTTTTCGTCATCTCAGGCCCCTTGAATCGGCGCTCCAAAAAGCGAATTTGACATTGCCTCTTTTTCCGCGATATGATAGAAACGGTTGTGCACTGGAGGTGAAGTCAATGGATACGATTATGGACGCCTGGAAGAGCGCCTGGCAAGGGTACGGGATCAGCAACTACGCCTTGCTGGTGGCAAGCCTGATTGCGGCGGCTTCGGCGTACCGAAACTGGCAAAAGACCCTGCTCGTGGTTTGGATCCTGGTGTATGTCTGGACCATGACGGTCCTCTTGGGGGGTGGCAGTGGGAGTTTTGACATGCAGGAGGGGATGAATGCCCTGTGGGTCTGTTCCTACGGCCTTCTCGGTTTCTTATTTCTCGCGTTCCTGATTTACACCAACCTGAAAGAGTAGGGTCTCCGGAGCAGGCCCTCACGCCAGCTCATCGGCGGTGACTCGCATGACTTCCTCCATGGTGGTCTCGCCTCGAAGGATCTTTTGCCAGCCATCCTCGCGCAGTGTGCGCATGCCTTCTTCCCGGGCCCTCACGCGGATCTTGTCGGAGGAGGTGGATTTGAGAACCAACGCGCGGATATCGTCCGACATGACCATGATCTCATGGATCGCGGTGCGTCCGCGGTACCCCGAGTAATTGCAGGTGTGGCAACCCACGCCCTGGTAGAAGGGCTGCCCGCGGTAATCGTTGGCGTTCAAGCCGAACTCCTCGATGTGGGCCGGAGGCGGGTAATAAGGCTCCTTGCAGTCCGGGCAGATGCGGCGCACGAGACGTTGCGCGACAATGGCCTGGAGCGCGGAAGAGACCAAGTAAGGTTTGATCCCCATCTCGATCAAGCGCGTGGTGGCGCCGGGGGCGTCATTGGTGTGCAGGGTGCTGAAAACCAAGTGGCCGGTGAGCGCGGCGCGAATTCCGGTCTCGGCGGTTTCCAGGTCGCGCATCTCGCCCACGAGGATCACGTTCGGGGCTTGACGCAGCATGGTGCGGAGGACTGTGGCGAAATCGAGCCCGATTCCCTCATGGACCTGCACTTGGTTGATCCCCTCGATCTGATACTCGACCGGGTTCTCCACCGTGATGATCTTCACATCCACCGTGTTGATGGTGTTCAGGGCGGCGTAAAGCGTGGTGGTCTTTCCGGACCCGGTGGGGCCGGTCATGAGGATGATGCCGTTAGGGCGACGGATCAATCGCTGGAACAGGGCGATGTTGTCGGGCATAAATCCGACTTCCTCAAGTCCCAAGGAGACGCCGCTCTTGTCGAGGAGCCGCAACACCACGCTCTCCCCCCAGATGGCGGGGAGGGTCGAAACACGGAAATCGATGTCCTTGCCGTCGATGCGCATGTTGATGCGACCATCTTGAGGCGTGCGCTTTTCGGCGAGATCGATCCCCGCCAGGATCTTGAGCCTTGAGAGCATCGCGTTCTGAAGCTTCTGGGGCGGACTTTCAATGTCTTGTAGGACTCCATCCACGCGGAAGCGGATCCGGAACTCATCCGAGTAAGGCTCAAAGTGAAGGTCGCTCGCCCGCATCTTAAGGGCCTTCTGAAAGATCAGGTTGACCAAGCGGACAAGCGGGGCCTGATTGGCGTCCACATCCACATTTTCCAGCGCGCGCGCGAGCGCGCCGATATCCTCTTCCTCGCCGCCGCCGCCGCCGCCGATCTGGACCTTTTCCACCGCGCCAGGCGTTTCCCGTTTGACCTTCTTGTTCGGCTGCTCGGAGGCCATGGTCTGTGCGATGTCATCGATCATCGCCAGAATCTCGTGCTTCTCGGCGGTGTACCACCGATCGATGGCCTGGTTGATCTCTTCCTCGTCCCCAAGACATTGTTGAAGCGAAAGGCCCATGTCATCGAGCAGGAGTTGAACATCGGTGACCGCGTTGACATTGTAGGGATCTGAAAACGCGACCTTGAGAGTGGTGGGGGTCAACTCGACCGGGAAGAGTCGATATTTGGTGATCAGCCGCTTTGGAAGGATTCTCAGGAGTTCGCCGCTGGGGCGCAGGGCGGAGACATCCACATAATCGATCCCCAGGCGGTCCGCGAGAGAGCGCTGCAGCTGGACGGCATCCGAGAGCGTGTAGCCCTCGGGGGCGAAGACCTCCTCCCGCAGAGGCGCGGCGGCCTCGTGATCGAGGTCGGACTTGGGGGACTCGGAGACAAAACCCGCGGCCTCGAGGAAATCATCCAGGGACTCGGTCTTCTTGGCGACGGAGGTTGCCGCCTCGGATCCCGCCAAATCCTCGGAGTGAGCGCGTTTGGAATTGTCAGCCATGGCCTTGTCCACTCATTCTAGCCTACATTTCCTCGATCCGTCTGAGAAGATCTTGGATTTCCGCCTGCTCCGAGTTCTGCTCAAGACTGCGTTTGAGGAGCTGCTTGGTGGTTTCGTAATCGGCGCGACGGAAGGCGAGGAGGGCGCGCTGGTTCAAGACCTGACCGTGAAACACCCCGGACCTATCGACTTGATCCAGCAGAGTGGCGGCTTCATCAAGGGTGTTGAAAGCGCCTTTGTCGATCAGGAAAGTGGCTAAATTGAGTTGAATCATGGGGTCGTTGGGAAGAATCTGAGCGGCACGGCGCAAACGGAGCTCGCATTCCGGGTAGTTACCCGATTGAAAAGCCGCCACTCCGCGGACCATGTGCGCGGCGCCATCTTCCGGGAATTGCTTGACGACCTCAGAGGCCAGTGCATCCGCCTCCTCGTTCCTTGCCAGGGCGAGGAGTGACTTGACCTTGAGTGTCTTCAAATCGGCGGAGGCCGGGAAACGGGCAATCGCCCCATCCAGAACCTTGAGGGCCTCCTCGGCCTGGCCGGCCCCAAGCGAGGCCTCCGCGAGATTCGCAAGGACCTCGCTGGAAGCGTCGGAACGCGATCCCAAGGTGGTCAAGGTCCGAAGGGCGGCGTCCCACTGGCCAAGGGTGGCCTCGGCGACCGCGAGGTTGTAGCCCGCGGCGGAATGGTCGGGATCGAATTCGAGGGAGCGCCGATAGGCCACAACCGCCTCGGGATAGTTCCCGGCGGCTTGCTGGATGGTTCCCAGGTTGTAATAGGCGTCCGCGCTCTTCGGCAGCGAACTGACCGTGACGCGGGCCGCTTCAAGCGCCTCGGCGTGATTTTTCTGGGCCGATGCCAGCAAGGCATGGTTGTTGTCAATCGCCCCCCGAAGGTCCGGGTTCACTTCGGAAGCCAGATCCTTCAGGCGTTGAAGTCTTCGGCGCGCGTCCTCGAACTTGCCCGTCATCGTGTCCACCAGGCAGAGGGCGTTCTCCGCGACTGTCCCCAGACGCGCGTTGGGGTTGGAGAGAATCGCCTCCAACCGCTCGCGCGCGGGCTCCCAGGTCCCCCGGCGCAAATTGATTTCCACCAGTTCCATGGAGGCGAACTCATTCTCCGGATTGATCGAGAGGCACTTTTCAAACATCGCCTGGGCATCGGCGGTCCGGCCTTGCTCCTGGGCCACCAATCCGAGGTAATAGTACGGTTCGGACCGGTCCGGATGTTGGTCGCGCGCCTGTGTGAAGAGTTTTTCGGCGCCCGCGGGATCCCCCTTGGCCGAGGCCACCATGCCGAGTCCGATCAGCGCGTCGGCATCATTGGGAGACTGGCCGAGGATGTACGCATAAGACTCCTCCGCCTTGTCGAAGTCGCCCATCAAACGGCTGCACAAGCCGAAATTCAGGCGAGCATCGAGCCAGTCGGGTCGTGCGGTCACCACGGCTTGGAGCAGGTTGCGCGCCTCGGAGAAGTCCCGGTTACGGATCAGGATGGTTCCAAGATTGTAGCTGGCCGAGAGGTTCTGGGGGTCACGGCTCAGGATCCGCTGATAGGTGCGCGCGGCGCGCGTGAAGCTGGATTGGACATAGTACTGGTACCCGAGCTCGTGGAGGGCTTGCAGAAACGGTGGGTCCTGACCGGCCAAGGCCTCGAGATTTCGGAGGGAGTTGCGCGAGTCCCTGAGGTAGATCTGGATCAGCGCCTGCTGGTATCGGAAGACCGCGTTGGAGGCGAGCAACTTGGGTTGGCGCTCGAGTTCATCCACCGCGCGTTGGTAATAGCGGTTGGCCTCCTCACGACCGGACTCGGTCCCCTCGCTTCCAGCGGCGCGGACCAGGTAAAGGTTGAGGAGGGCGAGCGAGGGGTCCACGGAAGAGGGGTCATTCTCCCGGGCGATGGAGAGCATGCGTTCAGCCTCTTCAAACAAGCCCTGGGCGATGTAGGCGAGCCCACGATGGAGGTAGAGCTCCATGCTCCAATGGGGCGGAGGGGCAAGATCGCGCCGCGCTCGGCGACGTTCATCGGCCACTTCCAGGGCGGCCAGGGATTCGGTCAATTCCCCGGCCACAAACAGCGACTTGCCCAAAACCCATTCGGTGAGGAAGGAGGAGCCCAGCCTCGCCTTTCCGATCCGCGCCTCATTCGCGGCCTGCTGGCCTTCCCCCTTCTCGGCAAGCAGGATCGCATTGGCCAAGTGAGCCTCGGCGCTATCGGGGTTGCCGCTCAAGACCGCCCCGGCGAGCTCTCGCGCTTGGGATTCCAGGTCGGCGATGTTGGTTCCTCCGACCACCAAACCCGCGAGCGCCAGCGCTCGTTTCCCTTTTTCCGACTCCGCGCGCTCCGGCGGAAGCCGGTCCAGGATTTCGATGACCTTGGTGAAACGGCATTGGGAGAGGCAAACCTCGGCCATCAAGGCTTGGGCATCCGGGTTGTCCGGCTCCTGGGACAAGACCTGGTCCAGGGTCTGGCCCGCGAAATAATGGTCTCCCGCGCGGATGGCGATCCGGCTCATGAGCAGGAGCGCATCCACATGATTCGGCTGAGAAGCGAGAATCTGATCCAGGTATGTCCGGGCCCCCTCGATGTCATTGACCGACATCGCCTCCCGGGCGCGCGCCAATAACACCCCCGTGGAGTGGGTGTACGAGTAGTAGGCCCCATAGCCCACTCCGATCAACACCAGGATGGTTACGATGAGCTTATAGGAATGACCGCGGACTGTCGGCATGGGGCTGATGCCTCAAGTTGGGATGGTGTTCGGGATGGTCACTGGAATCGTGGGAGCTGTCAATAGACGGAAGGTTGTTCCCTTGACGAACCCTTCGAGCGGACCGATAACTTCGCCCATGGCGAGGATTGTCGGGAACTGTTGGAAATGCGGCTCCCAGTGGGAATCGGATTCGCAGCCGGGGCGCGGGGATGCCTGTCCGAGGTGCGACCTGGATTTCCATAGCTGCCGGAATTGTCGGCATCACGACCCGCGCTATCACAACGAGTGCCGTGTGCCGGACACCGAGTTCATCCGGGATCGCGAAAAAGCCAATTTCTGCGACCAGTTTGAGATCGCCGCCAAGACGCCCGGCGGCGCGGGTGGGAAGGACTTGGAGGAAGCCAGAAAGAGATTCAACCGACTCTTCGGCGGAGAGTAGTTGTACACAAGTTTCCCACAGGACCTGAGGGCCTGGCTCTGCGGTATTCGGATTTCACCCCTTTTTTTAAGGAATTGCGACACCTCAACGAATCCTCGAATTCAGCCCCTTGAGTGTATCTCTTGTATTCTCAACTTGTTGGGAGTCGAAAGTGAGTGGTTTGCCGGGTAGGAGCACGATTTTGGGGGGAAATCAAGCCCCGCAAGAAAGGGACAAGGTTGTGGAGCGAAAGGGGTGGCGCCGCCTGCTTTTGATCAGGTTATCAACAGCTTATGCACCCCGTGTGCAAGAGCGGTCGGATCAGGGCTAAGCGTGGGCAAATCAAGGGGTAAGGATCGGGTGACCGGAGCCACTCCCTCAACCGACCTCGGAGGCTGAAGAAACGATCCGTGAAATCAACCCATACTCCTTGGCTTCCTCGGCGCTGAGCCAGAAGTTCCGGTCGGAGTCCGCCACGATCTTGTCCAACGGTTGGCCGGTCTCCTCGGATATCAGGCGATTGATGCGCTCTCGGATTTTGAGGATCTCCTGCGCGGCGATCCGAACATCGGTGGCCTGTCCTCCAACCCCTCCCATTGGCTGATGGATCATGAAGCGTGTGTTTGGGAGCGCGAGACGATTCTCTTTGCTCGCCCCGAAGAGAATCGGGACCGCGATGCTCACAACCCACCCCGCGCCGATGGCGATCACCTTGGACTCGACGAATCGCATGACATCGTGAATCGCAAAGCCGGATTCCACATGCCCCCCATTGCTGGTGATGATCACTCGAATCGGGTCGCGGGACTCGGAGTCCAGGATCAAGAGCTGGGAGATGACCCGCTCGGCGAGTTCATGGTTGACCTCCCCGGTCACAAGCACGGTGCGCGCTTTGAGCAGGCGTGTGGACAGAGCCTCGCTGGAAGTGCGCTGAGGCTCCTTTTCGTCATCATCTTCTTCAAAAAACATCCTGATTTCCCTTCGTCCGCGATGTGGTGGAGCAAGCTCAGATTCTTACCCGTTTGGGAGAGGCTTCGCAACACCCGGCGCGCGGGGTGGGCAGGTGGGGGTCAAGAAGCAGAGTTTGAATTGACCCCCCAAAGCGCGAGCTCTACAATATTTTGGTGCGTGAATACCGCTATATCCCGCGATGAATCCCCACCGTTGTGGACTGGGATCGGAGGAGCGGGCGAAAAGGGAGGATCTCATGAATTCCGAGGCCACACATTCGCATGGTTCGAAGTGCTGCGGTTGCCTGATGTCCCGTCGCTGCTTCCTGGCCGCCGCCACAACCGCCACCGCCGCCACTGCCCTCCTGGGGAGAAAGGCTTGGGGGGCGGAGGGCAATCTGGGCGATTACATCGAACTTGGTAAGTTCCGCCCTCGGCCGAGCGTCAAGATTCGAGGGGCTACTGTCCGCCAGAAGCCCCCCTATTGGCTGGGCTGGCCAGGGACCTCGTACGATCTTGAGGAGCGCCGCAAGGCCTTTGCGCAAGGGTTCGCGGAGAGCGCCAAAGCGGCCGAGGTGGAGGTTTCGCTGAAGGAAGAGCCGATTGAATCCGAGGAGGGGGTGGCCGCGTTCATCACGGAGATCCAGGGCGAGAAGCCGGACGCGGTGGTGTTGACCCTCCAACACATGGGGATCTGGGGATGGGCCGACAAAATCTCCAAGGCCGGCATTCCCACCATCCTGTTCGCCCCGATCGGCGTGGGTTTCACCGGGCATGTGCTGGAGATCTCACGCCGGACCGGGGTCCATGTGGTCTCCTCGCTGGAGATGTCCGGAATCGAGCAGGCCTTTCGGATGATCCGCGCCAAGAAGCAGTTCGAGAACACCAAGCTCCTGGTGGTGGCCGGCAATGAGCGCAAAGAATCGGTCGTGGACCGTCTTGGGACTCAGGTGAAATACATCCCACGGGATTCGCTCCACGAGCTGTTCAATCAGATGCCCGAGACCGAGGAGGTCAAGAGCGTGGCGGACTCAATGATGAAGGACGCCGAAAAAATCGTGGAGCCGACCAAGCAGGATGCGCTCAACGCGGCCCGGTCCTACATCACCGCCAAACGCCTGCTCGAAAACGAGGGCTGCAACGCGATCACCAGCGATTGCCTTGGGATGGTGAGCAGCAAGGTGGTGCCGACTCCGCCCTGCATGGCGGCGAGCTTCTTCCAGGATGCCGGAGTCACCTATGGTTGCGAGGCGGATGTTCACGGCGCGCTGTCGCTGATGCTTTCGAGCTATCTCGCGGATAAACCCGGATTCATGAACGATCCGGTGCCGGAGACGGTCAAGAATTACCTGATCGTCGCGCACTGCACGAGTGGGACTTGCCTGGATGGGCTGGGGAAGTCGCGTGAGCCGTTCATCCTTCGGTCTCATTCCGAGTCCAGCCTGGGTGTGTCCCCGCAAGTCTTGTGGCGCAAGGACCAGAAGGTGACCTTGGTTCGCTTCCAGAAGCCGACCGAGGTGATTGTGGACACCGGGACCGTGGTCGCCAATGTTCAGACCCCTCCGGCGGGCGGCTGCCGAACGAACTTTGAGATCGCCATGGACCGTGTCGAGGATGTCCGGGATGTCGCCGGGTTCCACCAGGTGGTCTTCTACGGGGATCACCGGCGGGATGTGGAGGCATTCTGCCAGATGTTCGGCTTGGGAATGGTGAACTCGGCGGAGGCCTCGGCGAAACCGAAAGCGACTTGAGGGGGCTTGGCGCTTAGGAAAAGGCCTCATTCCAGACTCGGCGGAACGCTTCGGGCGCCTCGGCGGTGAAGCTCATCGCCTCGCGGGAGGTGGGGTGGGTGAACTCCAGGCGCTCGGCGTGCAGGAGAATCCCGGGGTAGTCCCTGAGAAGCGGATTGAGCGCGGGCAGCGGCCAGCGCTTGGGGTCATACCCGTAGAGTGTGTCCAACACGATCGGGCAGCGCAGGCTCTCCAGGTGCACCCGGATTTGATGGGTGCGCCCGGTCACCGGGTGGAGCAGAAGGCCGACAAGCGGAGCTCGCGCGGCCGCGCGAGCGAACTGCGTGAGGGAATGTCTGCCGGCGGGGAGAAGCGCCATCTTCCTTCGGCGCGTGGGATGTCTCCCCAGCGCCCCTTCCACCACGCCCTCGGCTCCCGGATCCGCTCCCAGACAGATTGCGCGATAGGTTTTCCGAACCAGGCGCTTGCGGAAGAGGTCCGCGAGGAGCTCGTGCGAGCGGGTGTGCTTGGCCACCACAAGTAGCCCCGACGTGACCTGGTCGAGTCGGTGTACAATTCCGGGCCGGAGGACACCTCCCACTCCCGACAGGTCCTTCAGGTGGAACAGCAAGGCGTTCACCAGGGTCCCGGAGGTGCGCGAGGGGGTCGGGTGGGTCGGCATTCCCACCGGTTTCACCACGACCGCGATATCCTGGTCCTGGTACAGGATTTCAATCGAATGCGGTTCCGGACGAATCAAGGAAGCAGTCGGCGGGGGCATCTGGATTTCCACCCAGGAGACATTGCGGAGCCGGAAGTTCGCCTTGCGGACCGGCCCCGCGCTGGTGTGGATCTGACCGTGGGCGATCAAGTCCTGGATCCGAGTCCGGGAAAGGTCTGGGAGGCGCTCCGCGAGGAATAAGTCTATTCGCTTTTCCTGATCCTCGGGGCCGGGGAGGATCCGCAAATGGCCGCTCACCTTGGCCTCGCCACCAGCGCGCCGGGGAAGAAGAAGGCCAGATGCTCATCCTCGGCGAAGCGGTCGGTCATTCCGGCGACATAGTCAGAGACCACGCGCTTGACCGGCTCATGGTCCACTCGCGCGCGGAATTGGGCGGCCATTTGTTCCGGGTGGGCGAAATACATCTCGAGAAGATCTCGAACCATCCGGCGTGCGCGGTCCATCTTCCGAGTGACTTGGGGGTGGCGGTAGAGCTTCGTGCGCAAGAGGGCCTTGAGCTCCGATTCCGCCTGTTTCATCGGGGCGGAGAAATCCACCACCCGTTCCAGGGAGGCAAGCGGGGGATATTCGCCTTCGCGAGGTTTCGGCGCGGGGCTCGGTGGGCCAGAGTGGAGACGGCGTTCGGTCTCTTCCGCGGCGTCGGTGACCTGGCGGTTGATGAGCTCGCGCACCGCGGCGTGCCGCTTGGCGCTTTCATCCGCGCCGCGCGCGTGTTTCCAGATCTCCTTCCACAAGGAGGCTTCGGAAAGGACCTCCGGCGTGAGAAGCCCGGACTTGATGCCGTCGTCGATATCGTGGCTGTTGTAAGCGATGCCGTCCGCGAGATCGACCACTTGGGCTTCCAGGATCGGGCGCGCGGGTCCGGAAACGAAACGAGTGGATTTGGGGGAGGCATAGCCTTTTCGAGTGAGTTCGGACATGGAGGCTTTCTTGGTGAAGATGGAGCGGACCTCGTAGGTCAGGTTGAGACCGGAAAAATCGGGATAGGGAGTTTCGAGCAGGTCCACGCACCGAAGCCCCTGGGCGTTATGCTCGAAGCCGCCGGAGTCGCTCATCCACTCATCGAGAACCTCCTCCACGGAATGACCGAAGGGGGTGTGGCCAAGGTCGTGCGCCAGGGCCATGGCCTCGGCCAAGTCCTCATTGAGACGCAGGAAGCGAGCGAGCGAGCGGGCGACCTGAACCACCTCGAGGGTGTGGGTGAGGCGGGTCCGGTAATAATCCCCTTCGTGGTTCACAAAGACTTGGGTCTTGTATTCGAGGCGTCTGAAGGCGGTCGAATGGATCAGCCGGTCTCGGTCGCGCTGGAAGGGAGTGCGCAGGTGGTGTTCCGGCTCCGGGTGCAGACGCCCCATGGTGTCCCCCGAGAAGCTCGCGTGGGGGGAGAGAAACTCGCGTTCGCGGGATTGGGATTCCAATCGTGAAAAAAGCCGGTTCACGTCAGCCCCTTCCGCTCCTCCCGCATGCGTTCGAGTCCCTCCTCGATTCCGACCGGGGCCCAGCCGAAGGTCTCGATGAACTTGGCCGAGACCATCGAACAATCGGCGGCGCGAGGTTCGGGCCCTTGGTAGTCGCGGATGGATTTTTTGCGGACCAAACGGGTGTCGAGACCGAAGCGCTCCGCGATGCGCATCCCCAGAGTGTAGCGGTCCACTCGATCCGGTCCGCCGAGGTGAAAAAGTCCGGCGTGCTGATGTTCGATCGCCTCCAAGATCGCCCGGCTGGCATCTCCCTGAAAAAGGGGCGTGCGGAACTCGTCCGTGAAGAGGTCGGTCGGTTGACCGGACTCTGCATTGTGAAACAGCCAACCGATGGGGCCGGTGTGCGCGGAGTCCCCCCACCCATAGGAGAGGCCCACTCGAAAGATGGTGAGGAGTTCGGGGCGGTCGCGGAAGATCTGCTGAAGGGCCTGCTCCGCCTCCCGTTTGGTTTGAGCATAGGTGCTCGTTGGCCGCGGTTCGTCCTTCTCGGTGTAATTCCCCTTGGCTCCATCGAAAACCAGGTCTGTGGAGGCAAAGACCATCCGAACTCCCCGGTAACACGCCGCTTGGCCGAGGCGAGCGGTCACCTCGGTGTTGAGCAGGCGGGCTTTTTCCGGGTTCTTGGCGCAAGCCTCGGTCCGCGTGAGGGCCATCAAGTGAACCACCACATCCGGCTCAAAAAGCGCCAGGAGCACCTCGGGGGCGCCCTTGCTTGCTTCCCAGCGGACTGGGGTGATGTAGGAAGCGGTTTCCTCCAAGGCCCCATGGTGGGTGGCGAAGACCTGATGGTTTCCCGCCAAGTCTCTGAGGACTCTGCCTCCCAGAAAGCCGGTCGCGCCGGTGAGCAACACGCGAGTTCCGGTCGCCTCCGGGGCCTCTGAGTTCAAATTGGGAGAAGTCGTGGTGTCGGACATGAGCGTAAGGTCAAGGATTATCACTGGAGACGGAAGGGGGTCAATGGAGGCGTAGGACAGTCGCTGTGAGATTTGGAGTCCGCCGAAAATAAAATTTGACCCTCCTGTGGATTCCTGTATGCTCCCCATTTTCTTTTTCACAACCTTGGGCTTTCATCTTCGATTTTGCACTTTTCCCAATCTTGGGAGGCTTCGCCGTGAATCGCCCGTGCACTTTAATCGTCGTTCTTGTCGTGATCCTGATCCTCCGCCAAGCCGTGGGAGGCCATGCCGCGGAGGGTGCGGGGAAAGGACCCACCGTCTCCGAGGAGACCCTGAATCCGGATTTCAACGCCAATGGCTCGGTGGACCAGGAGGACCTCCTCGATCTTCTCGATCATTCCGGGGCGACTCAGGGACAGGCCGGATTTGAGATCCGGTATGACCTGAACGACGATGGCCGGATCGACGATCTGGACATGGTCATCTTCATTGATTCGTGGAAGAAAAATGTCGCGCCACGCACCGCCATTACCCCGGACCTCCTCCGATCCAAGTTAGGGGTGTTCGAGTTCGAGCCGAAAGAGCCGGACGATCCGGCGCCCTTCCTTGAGCCGGAGGTATTCAACTTCGACAGCTCCACACTGGATACCACGGGGGATCCGCTCGAAGAGTCGCTCCCCGCCTTCCTGGTGGTTCAGGAGGCGACTCAAACGGATGGACGCCTGGTCCATCCGGTCCTCCTCGGCAAGGAAATGGGGCTTGGTCCATACGTCGCGGTCCTCAGCGCCACCGGTCCCTTGACCCTTTCTCAATTTGAATTGGTGAACGAAGCCCCGGTGGATGTCCCCACGGGGAGCGTTTTCCTATCCCCGCAGAGCTTCGCTCTCTCCGAGCCCCTGGACCTCACTCCTCCCGATCTGGTGATCTCAGGAAACACAACGTTGAGCGCCGCCCAGGTGGAGGTGGAGGTGACCATGGACCCCTCCAAGGCCGGATACTTGGGCTTCCCGTTTGTGAAAGGGGCCACGATGAGCATGTCGATGGTGGTTCCGGTGACCGCCGAGACAACCCTATTTGACTTGAGCAACCAGGGTGACTGGAGCCAGGTGCTCAGCTGTTTGAGATTCCGCGCCAAGGTCCCGATCGAGGGGATGGTGAAAGGGGTCCCCGTGGGGACCGGCATCCAGACCGGAGCGGTCGATATCCTATTCAGCACCAGAGGCGGCCCGACCTATCTGAGAGCGGCCTCGACCATTGGAGGGTCCTTCGCCACCCGGCAATACCATCGCCCAAAGTTCACATATGAGGGCTGCTACAAAGGGCTGGAGCCGAACGACACGGAACTCGAGGCCCCCTCGATTCCCCTGGCGGGGGTGGTGTGCATCCGAAAGGTCTCGTTGAGGAATTTCATCAACGATCCCCCGCCGGATGCCTCCGACTGGTACTCCTTTGTTCCGGCGTTCGAGGGCGAGGCTGAGATCACCCTTGTCCAACGCGGCGGCTCGAAATCCCCCGTTAGACTGGTTCTGAAGGAAGGGGGAGTGGAGACCACCTTCTTCGATCTGAATCCTCCTGCCAAGCCCACCCTCATCAACGCCCGATCCTTCAGGATGCCGGTCCACCCCAATGTCCCCTTTGTTGTGAATCTCTCGATTTCAGACGCGCCCGAACAGTTTGTCTACTATGTGCTTTCGGCCCGCTACACACGCTTTGAGGTGAACTGTGTCCCCGAAATCGAACCCAATGACAACGATGCGGAAGCCCAGGTGCTGACCGGAGCAGGCTGTGTAAGCGGCGAGGTGCTTGGAGGAGTGGACCCCCTCGACACCTTTCGAATGGAGTCCACCACCGACAAGACCGCACAGGTCCTTCTCAGCTATAAGGTCATGGGGGATCCGGGAACCGCACAACTGCTTGATTCCCAAGGGACTCCGATTAGGACGGTCACACTCCGGCAGAACAGACAAGCCACTTTTTTCTCGCAGTTCGGCGCCTCCACGCCCCTTACCTTCCTGATCGCGACCTCGGGCGACTCGCGTATCGAATACTCCCTGGCTTATTCCCTCACTGATGGTGGAGGCGGAGGCGGGGGGGTATGCCGGAACGAATCCCCCACGAACACATCCCAGGCCCAGGCATTCCCGGTCAATCCTCCGGATTGCGTGAACGGATTGATCTATCCGGTCACCAAGGTGGAGTCCTGGTTCAGCTACCAGCCCGCAGAGTCGGGGGTTTTCCACGTCTTGTGCGACATGTCTGCCTTGGGAAGTTCTTTTCAAGGATCCTTTGAGGCGCGCGGGAGCAACCCGTTCGAGGCGCCGCTTAACTTTTCCAACTTGGACTATCCGGGGGGCTTCTTTCCGCTCTTCGCGCGCTTGAGTGGCGGTGTTCCCTACTTTGTCCGGTTCCTCAGCGGCGGGGATGGGAGCGCGCTGACAAGCACCCGGTATCGCTTCGCTCCGGATGGGTGCCAGGAGGAAGCGCTTCCGAATGGAAACAACTCAGCTCCGAACGCCGAGCCTTTCGGGTCGGCTTCCTGCGTGTCCGGGTATGTCACGGCGAGTGGCGACTCACGCGATTACTTCCGATACACCGAGCCGACCGGAGGCCTTCTTCGTTTCCTGATTCTGGGAAGTTCGCTCTCGCCCTTCAGCAACACGGTCGCCTCGCTCTACAACGCCGGGAACCTGGGAACTGAAGTGGACTCGACATTCGCCAGCCCGAGCTCCGCCACTTTCCTTTTCACAGACGCCGCCCCCAACAGCCAGTGGGTTATTGGGCTTGAGTGCAACCAGGATGATCTGGATTACACCATCCGCCCGTTGCCCCCCATGGCCTGCATGCCTGAAATGGAGCCGAACAACGACCCGATCTCGATGACGACGGAGTTGATCCTCACCTCAAAATGTATCGAGGGGGAGGTCAATGCAAACCCCGGCGATGGGGTGGACTATTTCCGGGTGCACTGCAACAACTCCGGTCCTCTTCGCATTGTGGTCGTCACCAATGATCACTCCAACGCCGGTTTCGCCCAGGCGGAATTCATGGACACGCTTTCTCGCCTGGTCCAGCTTTCGGTTTTCACGGCGGGTTTCGGGGGGGCCTCTTTCGATATCGGGGCGCTCGCGGGGGAGGAGTATCTGGTGCGGATCAGCAACCTGTCGGACCCGTTCCGATACGAGCTTCGGGTTCAGGTTCCCTGAGGGGCCTTGTCGGAGCCTGGACCCAGATCTGGCGGAACCCGGATTTCAGTCCCATAATCCGGCATGGGACTTGAACGTTTTTTCACTGACCTTTGGGGGATTTCACTGGAGGCGGGGCCTTACCTGGCTCTGGGCTTCGGCATTGCCGCGATCCTCCACCGGTATGTCAAACCCGAATGGATGGTGGGCCTTCTCGGCAAGGGGAAGATTCGCTCGACCGTGACGGCGGCGGCGGTCGGGGTTCCCCTGCCGCTGTGCTCCTGCTCCGTGGTTCCGACCGCCATCGCGATCCAGAAAAAGGGCGCCTCGCGCGGCGCGACTCTGGCATTCCTGATCTCAACCCCCGAAACAGGCGTGGACTCGATCTCGATCACCTACGGGATGATGGGGCCGGTGATGGCGGTGGCGCGCCCCCTGGCCGCGCTCTTCTCGGCCATCGGAGCGGGCCTGTTGCTGGAAGCCCTTCCGGAGAAGAAACATGCGGAGGAGCCCCCCAAAGAGCCGGTGAAGAGCTGCTGCGCCTCCAAGACCGCGAGCGAAAGCGTCTCGTCTTGCCACACGGAGCCGAAGGAAGAAGCCTCATGTTGCCATGCCGGAGGGCATGCCCAGGAAGTTCAAATCGAACCGCGCCCGCACATGGAACCTGTCATGGGTGGGTTTTCGGCGTTCCGGGAACTCCAAGGTCTGTGGCGCTCCTTCTTGATGCTCTTCGATGACATCGCGGTGTGGATCGCGGTCGGCCTGATCCTCTCTGCGTTGGTGGGGATTCTCCTCCCGGCGGATACGCTCACCTCGGACCTCGGGCGCGGCTGGAAGGGAATGGCCCTCGCGCTCGTGATCGGCCTTCCGATGTATGTCTGCGCGACCGCCTCCACCCCGCTCGCGCTGGTGTTGATGCAGAAGGGGCTTTCGGCGGGGGCGGCGCTGGTTTTCTTGCTGGTGGGTCCGGCGACCAACATCGGGACCATTGGGATTGTCTCGAAAATGCTTGGAAAGCGGGGAGTGGTCTGCTACCTGATTTCGATTATCACCGTGGCGATCCTTTTTGGAATGGCCCTGGACTCCTTCCCCGGCGCGATCCGTCTCGCGGAAGGGTTCCACTCCCACGAGCATGGGCCGCTCTCCGGCGGCATCCTGGCGAATCTCGCGGCCGGGACCCTCTGGTTTGTCCTTCTCTGGAGAGTCGGTCGGAAATGGATCCCCGAGCGTCTCGCGAACGGGACCTCCCCGGCGGGCGCGCGGCTCGTGGAAGAGGCCGAGACGGCGCAAGGCGGATCTCACACCCGTTGCCATTAAGACAGCGAAGGGACTGGCGATGAACCGATTCGATTTACGAGTGGGGGAAACCTCAGCCTTTCCGAACGGACTGCGCGCGGGTGCGATCCGGACCGTGCAAGTCAACATCGGGCTCACCTGCAACCTGGAGTGCGCGCACTGCCATGTCGCCTCCTCTCCCCGTCGCAAGGAGCAGATGAGCCGGGAAACCCTGGAGCAGGTTTTGCGCCTTGCGCGTGGGCTTACTCCGGTGAGCGTGGATATCACCGGTGGCGCGCCGGAGCTCAACCCACACTTCCGCCGCTTCGTGGAGGTTCTCCGCGGGGAATCCTTCCCAGTGATGGTCCGCACCAACCTGACCATCCTGTTGGAGCCGGATTACATCGACCTACCGGAGTTCTTTCGGAACCACCGGGTTCATTTGATCGCGTCGCTGCCCTGTTATCTGGAGGAGAATGTGGACCGCCAGCGCGGGGTGGGGGTGTACCGGAAGAGCATCGAGGCGCTGCGCCGTCTGAACGCGCTGGGGTACGGGAAAGACAGCGGATTGCCCCTCGACTTGGTGTACAACCCGGTCGGACCCGCGCTGCCGCCGGACCAACGCCGGCTCGAAGCCGATTACCGTGAACAGCTCGGCGCCCGTCACGGAATCGTTTTCAACCGCCTGCTCACCATCACGAACATGCCGGTCGGCCAGTTTCTCGGAGACCTCAAACGGAGCCAACGGCTGGATGGGTATCTCCGGACCCTTGAGGAGACCTTCAACCCTGGCACAGTCGAAAAACTGATGTGCCGCGGGCAGGTCAGCATCGGCTGGGATGGAACCCTTTACGATTGCGATTTCAATCTGGCCCTGCGCCTCCCGCTCAATCACGGCCAACCGAACCATGTGTCGCGGGTTGACCCCACCCAGCTCGCCCACCGCATGATTCGCACAGGGGAGCACTGCTTCGGCTGCACCGCCGGAAGCGGGTCCTCGTGCGGCGGCGCGCTCAGCGCTTGAGAAGCCCGAGCCGCGCCTCGATCAAGGAGTCGCGAACCTGATTCAAACGCTCGCTCACCGCCCGCTCGGCGCGCACGGCATCCGCGGTCAAGCGAACACGGTCTCCCACTGAGCGCAGCGCGGCCTCCATCTCAAGGGGCGCGTCGCGCAGGAGCGCCTTGGCCTTGGAGAGCGCTTCCGCCGAGGCTCCCGAAGTCGCGGCGCGGACAATCTCCTCGCGGAGCAGGAACAAGCGTTCGTAGTCCTGAATCCCTTCGCGCGCGGCTTCCCAGCGCTTGCTGGTGACCACCTCTCCATCGGAGTCGTACACATGGTAGTAGAAGTCGTCGATGGTATCGCGCCCATCCCAGAGGTCATCGCCCGAGCCGTAGGTCCACCAGCCCGCGCCGGTCAACCCCAGGTTCCAGGCATACCAGAACCGCCAGTGATAGATCCCCAATGGAGAAAGGGTCTGGGCGCGCCCGCGAGCATCATAGAACCAGACCTCCTTCCCGACTTCCTTGGCAAAAGGGACTAGAGTCTCGCCGAAGCGAGCAAGCAGGTCCGAGGAAGGACACCAGATGTCGATCAGCCCCTTGAGCAGCTCCAGGGAGCGCTCGTCGGTTCCGCAGGTCGGGTCGGTGTAGATGTGGATGTTCGGATCGGCCTTGCGGATGAGTTTGGCCACCTCCGCGAGGTGAAGGGTGTGGGTGGAATAGGGGGTTGAGGGTTCATCGTAGGGGTACAGCGCAAACCCATCGTAGCTCACCCCAAGCTCCTTGAGGCGAGCGGTCCACGCCCGGAGATACGCCACGAACGCCTTCTTCCAGGGGGCGGAGAGGAACGGAGCGCCGGCGAGGTAGCCTTGCGGGGAGAGAAACATCAGGACCCCATGACGGGCGAGGCGTTTCACCGAACGGTCATGGGCGCTGAGGTCCAGATCCCCCACAAGCGCGCCCTCGGCGTTGCAGGAAGCTTTGGGGCAGGTTCCAAAAAACACATTGACTCCGTGCGCAATCAGGTCTTGAAGGGATTCCTCGGGCATTTCCGGGTCCGCCGACCAGACACAAAACTTCATCGGGCTGGGGTGGGGTCGCGCAAGCGAGAGGACCTCCATTTCGATGGGAACGGAGCGGCGGGTGGGGAGAGCCTCGATGGTCTCAAGGTGAAGGATCGCGCGGTGGGTCCCGGGTTCGAGGCCCACGGCATCCAGCGTGATCCACAGTTGCGCGCTTTCCAGCGGGGGAATCTGGAGGATGGAGGCTTGGTCGAGCTTCGGGAGGGCATCGGCGACTCGTTCGCCGCGCAGACCCGGCACCATCACCGCGCGGCGTAGGGCGATATGTCCGGTAAGGGCTGCGGGGGTTGCACCCTTGGGCCCAGCCACTCGCGCGCGCACCGAAAGGTCTCCGCCGGTGAGATTCGTAAGGTTGATCGCCTGAGAGTTGTATTCCCCGCCGAGCAGAGACACCCGGATCGGCTCGAGGCCATCCTCCGGACCCGGAACTGTTTCGGTGGGGTTAAAGAAGGCCCACGGGCAGGCGCTCCAGGCCGCGAAGCCCCCGGTCGCGGCGAGGACCGCGCCCGCCGCGGCCTGAGCGCGGAGCCTTTCGGCCTCGGAAAGAAGTCTCGCCATCTCGATTTCCGGGTCTGAGACCTTGTCCGCCCCCGCCGCAACAAGCCCCTGGCGCTGGAGCGCCAGCGCGTTGAGGCGCTTCTCAAAAGCGGCGGCGCAAGTGGGATTGGCTTTCTCCCACGCCTCGATTCGTTGACTGATTTGCTCAAGCAGCTCCTCCAGGTGTGTGGAGTCTCCGTGGAGCCCCTGGAAATCGCAAGTTCGAACAGTCCCCTTGGAGCTTGTCCGGGAGATGAGGTCAAATAGGCGAGCAGTGGCTTGATAGGTCCCCGGGCGGGCGGCCACGAAGGAAACCGAGGTCTGCACCGATCGCCCTTGGATCGGATTCGCGTAACGATCCACCGTCCCATCCGGGTGGAGGACTTCAACCAGGAAGGTGAGATCGCGGCCCTCCGGATTCTCGATCTGGTAGCCGAGTCTGTTTTTCCCGGAACGGAGCTGGAGGTCGGCCAAGGGGGTGTGCACGGCACTCATCGAGACCTCGGGCATCCCCGGGGTGGGCAGGGGAGCATAGGTCTTGGAGCCTTCAGGTCGCCCGGAGTGATCGCGTTTCCCCGCGAGGGCAATCCACTCCCCCTGGCTCGGACGGCGCGGGACATTCCAGCGGTAACAGGACAATCCCGAGGAGGCGTTCACCCCATACCCCGAGAGCAGCACGTCCAGGTTTCCATCGCCATCAAAGTCTCCCGCCAACGGATTCCCGGCATGGTCGGGGCCGGGGAACTCCCCGAGCACATTCCCGTCCGAATCGAGCGCGGTGATTCCATGGAAACAGAACAGGAGCTCCAGCCCCGGATCGCCATCCAGATCAAGGGCCAGCGGCGCGGAGGACATGCTGGTGCGAGGGAACTCACGGGTCCATTCGAGTCCGGTCTCGCCATAGCAGAAGACCTTCCCGCCCTTGTTCCCGAAGACCACTTCGTCCTTCCCATCCCGGTCGATATCCGCGGCCAGGATCGCGCTGTTGACATGCAAATGAACGTTCAGGTCGAGGACCATTTCGGGCTTCCTTGGATCAAGGCGCAGGAAATGGTTCAGCCCACCGCCGATGTAGAGTTCCGGGATTCCATCGGACTCGACATCGGCGAGGATCGGGAGGGAGCCGGGGAGGCACTCCTTGGGGTGATGCAAATCCCAGAGAAGTTCACCGCGCGCGCCGAGCGAGTAAATGTG
>JAJVIK010000032.1 GCA_022072055.1 bacterium
CTGACAGGGCCTGAGTCGTTTGGAGTCTTGATCGACGGGGGCGGCGGGAATGTGATCGGCGGGACAACGGTCGGAGCGGGCAACGTGATCTCCGGCAATGTTTCCCACGGAATTGAAGTTTTCAGCTCATCCGGCAACCGCATCGAGGGCAACTTCATTGGGACCGATGCCTCGGGTCTCGCGGCGCTCGGAAATGGCGCGAGAGGGGTGCAGCTCAACGACTCCTCCGACAACATCATTGGCGGAACGGAGCCGGGGGCGCGCAACATCATCTCCGGAAACTCCCGGAGTGGAATCCGACTCCTCAATCCCGGTTCGACCGGGAATCTGGTTCAAGGGAACTACATCGGAACTGATCTCCACGGCGTGGCGGACCTGGGCAACGGCAATGAAGGCGTGATCATCAATGGGGGATCGAACAACACCATCGGAGGGACCGAATCCGGAGCGGGCAATCTGATCTCGGGCAACGGCGGAGATGGAGTTTCAGTCATCGAGGGCGCTGGGAATTCCATTCTCATGAACTCAATCTACTCCAATAACGGCTTGGGCATCGATCTGGGGGTGAGCTCGGTGACGCCCAACGACGACGGTGACGGGGACAGCGGCCCGAACAACCTGCAGAATTTCCCGGTTCTGGATTCCGCTTCCACGAACGGGAGCCAGGTTTTGGTCGCGGGTTCCCTGTCGAGTCTTGCGAATACAATGTTCCGCGTCGAATTCTTCAGCAACTCCGGTTGCGACCCCACGGGCAACGGTGAAGGCCAAAGGCTTCTCGGCTTCAGTGAAATCGTTACTGGTTCAACGGGCGTGGCGACGATCAACGTGACCTTGGATGAGACCGCCTCGGTGGGCGAATTCCTTACGGCAACGGCGACAGTGATCGAAGGACAAGGTGACTATGGGGACTCCTCCGAGTTCTCGGGATGCCGTGAGGTGGTCGCGGGGGGGTGCATCCCCCCGTTCCCGGATTTCGCGGACAACGGTCGCGCCGACGCCGGGGATGCACTGCTCCTGCTCAAAGGGATCCTCGACGGCAACGAGGCCTTTGATTTGACCTGCGATGAGTTGATGACTGGGGATGATCTGATCCGTTTTTCCCTGGAATGGTATCAGCTTGAAGCGAGCAAGACCCAGTAGTGCTCCAAACCGCACAATTCTGGACCGTCACCCTCCTTGCCTCCGCCCTCCCAATCCGGTACCTTCATGCAAATAAAGGCCGCGAAGGGTTGCGGTCCATGAGACGTATGGTCGATTCCGAGGGGGGGAGTCACGATGCGCGTGCGAATGGTGTGTCTTGCGGTGGGGTTCCTGGCTGGGAGCCTTTTGAATCATCAAGCGGCTTTGGCCCAAGAGAGCGGAGGGCCGGCAGCGGCCACGGCGGAGGCGGTGGCGCGGGCCGAAGCGGTCGGCGCGGCAACCGGGGCGGCGGAGATCAAGCCGATTCTCACCCCGACCCCGACCGAAACCTCCACATCCACCTTCACCCCGACCCCGACATTTACGGTCACCGACACCTTCACCCCGACAGAGACCTTCACCTCGACTCCATCCTTCACTCCGACCTCCACCTTCACCCCCACGCCGACCTTTAGCCCGACCGCGACTTTCACGCCCACCCCGTTGGGCGCCGTCCACTTCCTGGATCGTTTGATCGACTTGGACCGTCTCGCGCTGCTCGATGAGGGCGTTTCCTGCAAACAGTTCTCGAGTTATGACCGCAAGTCGCGCTATGACGCCGAAAAGAACGAGTACACCGATTGGGACGCCAATGGGGATGCCGGGAAATACCTCCGGGTCGAACCGGAAAGCGGCGAGGCGGTGATGGCCGAAATCGAGGGGCCGGGCTGCATCTGGCGCATCTGGTCCGCCAACCCCCAGGGCAAGGTTCGATTCTACTTCGATGGCGCGCAAACCCCCTCCTGCGAGTTCGAGTTCAACGACCTCTTTGACGCCAACAAGTCCCCCTTCCCAAGGCCGTTGGTCTGGCAACGTCGCGTGGACCTCGGCGGAGATAACCCCGCCTCGAACTGCTACATGCCGATTCCCTTCGCCAAGAGCTGCAAGGTCACCGCCGACAAAGCCCACAACCAGTACTATCACATCGGCTACTCGACCTTCCCCCCGGAGACCCGTGTCACCACCTTCCACCTGGAGCGCTCCCAGGATGAGGAGGGCGCCCTTGCGCGAGTCACCAACGCCCTGCTGACCCCCGGCGCGGATCCCCAGCCGGTGGAGGGTCTCCAGTTCATCGAGAAGGCCGAGAACCTTCCCGCCGGAGAGTCGCTGACCCTGGCCGAAATCCAAGGCCCCGCGACCATTCGTCAACTGTTCGCCAAGCTCGCCTCGCCGGAGCGCTATGCCCGCCGGAAGGTCCTCCTCCAAATCTTCTGGGATGGGGCGGAGAAACCCTCCGTGGAGGCCCCCATCGGCGACTTCTTCGGGGACGCCTGGGACGAGGCCCAGTATGCGAGCCTGGCAATGGGCATCGGTCCCGACCTGAACTATTGCTTCTGGCGGATGCCCTTCCAGAAATCGGCCCGGATTGTGGCGACCAACCAGGGCGAACACGCCGCCGAGTTGAAGTGGAAGATCGGCTATTTGAGCGGCCCGCTCCCGGAAGGCTCCGCCTATTTCCACGCCAAATGGCGGCGCGACCAAGCCAGCCGGGACTTTGACTACCCGGTCCTCGAATGCACGGGCAAGGGGCGCTACTTGGGGATGGTCCTGTTCCCCGACAACCTCGCGGGCGGCTGGTGGGGTGAGGGGGATGAGAAGGTCTATGTCGATGGAGAAAAATTCCCCTCCACCTTCGGCACCGGCTCGGAGGATTACTTTGGGGATGCCTGGGGCATCCGCGCCTTCGCCAATCCCTATCATGGCTGTGTGACCGGCGCGGATTGGAGCGCCGCGCGCCGTCAGTCGGTGTATCGCTGGCATGTGACCGACAACATCCCGTTCACACAGTCGTTCCGGATCACGATGGAGAACTACTCGGCCAAGAGCGACGCCGCGCGCAAGAACGACTACAGCTCGATGGCCTACTGGTATCAGGCGCCGGGCGGGGCCGATTGCTTCGAGACCACCGAGGTTGCCGCGCGGATTCCGCAAGGGCCGATTGTGCCGGATGCCGTCGACGCCGAGGCTGTGCTCGCGCGCGAGGAGCTCCCGGCTGGAGTGGAGATTGTCTCCGACTCGCTCCTGCCCAAGGAGGCCATGAACCACACCGCGGTGCGGATCGAGGGGGCCCCCGGGACCACAATCACTCTCAAGGTTCCGGTTCAGGAATATGACAAATACACCCTCGCCCCGATTGTCCTCGACAGCCGGAACAACGCCCGGCTTGTGTTCCATCAGGCCGGGAAAGCCATCGGGGAGTGGGTCCGACTTTCGCCCGGCGAGAACCGGATTCAGGCAACGCTGGAATCGGATGGCAAGGTGAACGCGCCGCTGGTCTTGGTTCTGGATGGCGTTGTCGTGCAGTCTTACCGCAATCTGGTCACCGACTGGATCGTGGCGGCCCCCTTCGCGGGCGGAATCGAGGACCAACAGGGACCCGAGGGGGCCGAGGCGCTGCTTGGCGCCACCTTCGAGGGGCGCGACGGTCCGGTGACTTGGCGTCGGATCAAGGCCGAGGATGGAGTGGTGCGGATGGAGTCCCTGTGCGGCCCGGGAGAAGGAGTCTTGTACTCCTCCTGCGCGGTGTTCTCGCCGGATGACCGGAGCGCCGTGGCGCTGTTTGCCTCAAATGTTCCCGCCAAGGTTTGGATCAATGGGGAGCCGGTTCACCATGTGGAAAAGCCGCGCGGGATGAAGCTCGACTCGGATCGCTTTGAGGTGAGGCTCCGGCGCGGTTGGAACCAGGTGATGGTGAAGGTGGCTCAAGCCAAGGGCGCGGGTTCCTTCGCGTTTCGGATCAAGGACCCGGATGAGGAGTTGTTCTTCCGCGCGCATCGCCCGGGCGCACGAGCCGAGATGGTGGAGGCCCCCGCTTCAAACGGGCCAGGGGCGAGTTCATGCGACTGCAACCTGGTCGAAGTGATCCAGTCCACGGTGGAGACCGTACTGGGTTGCCTCTGCCCGGGGCCGTGCTGCCCGTAGTCTATTTCGTGTTTGTTCCTCCTGGGAGCGCGGACGTTTCGTCCGCGGTTTCAGCGTCCCGGGGTGCGGGCAAGATGCCCGCGCTCCCAGCGCTTGCCCGCCGAATCATGAACGGCTCTTGGGGGCTTGAACCTCGCGAATGCCATGCGCCTTCCAGGTTCCATCCCCGGCGCGAGCCGCGGTTGCCGTGTAGCGCCGCTCGGCCTTGACCTTTCCCTCCGCCAGCGCCTCTCCGGAGAAGCGAATCACATACTCGTTTGTGCCTGAACCCGGCTCGACCTCGGCCCGGCATACTCCGGTGGGGAGCTCCGCGCTGAGATTCCCCGTGCCTTGTCCAGACTCAAGGTGCGCAAGCGCCAGTTCAAGCCCCCCATCCGCGAGCGCCTCCGCGGAGCGGGTCCGGATCGCTTGAACCGCGAGGCGCCGGTTGGCGTCCAGCAGATGAAACATCGCGGGACCCAAGAGCGCGATCAGGGTCATCAACAACAGGCATTGGATCAGGGTCAATCCACCTTCCGAACGGCGCGCGGTCATGGTCCGGCCTCCAGATTCGAGCAAAACACGACGCGGGTCTTGCGCGGGGTTTCGACCTTGGTGAGACGCAGGTGGCTGGTCACCTCTGTCGAGAGCGTGAGGTAACGCGCCCCATTCCCGACCTTGAAGGTGCACGAGAGGTTCTCGAAATGGAATTCGAGCGGCGCGCCGGCGGTCTGGAGAACGCGGACCACCTCTCGGGGCCCGGATCGGTACTCAATGGATTCGTCTCCAACCGAGATTCGCAGCCTTCCGGAGGCATCCTCGGTGATTGATTCCGCGCGGCGGATGTCGCGCGCGAGGTGACCGAGCAGCTCGCGCCGCTCCTGAGCGGTCTTGACCGTGTCCGCGAGCAGGGAGTGATAGCGGAAGGGCAGCAGGTACACGCTGATCAGCGGCGCGGCGAGGATCAGCATGATGGCGGTCACGATCAGCAGCTCGATCATGGTGAACCCGGCGGCTCGTGAGCGGCTCATGGTCCGGCCTCCACCACGCGGAGGAGTGTGCAAAGCGAAAGGGACCGTTTCCCGGTGACCGACTTCCAGGTGAGGGTTGCCTGGACTTCCAAGAGGCCATGAACCCCTTTGGGAAGGACTGTGAGCGAGCGCTCGGCCTCGGGTAGGACATTCCCCTCCGGGAGCGGAGTGAAGTCTTCCGTTTTCGGCTGTTCATCAAGACGGATGCCGCGCGCCTTGAGTTCCGCGAGATCGGAGGCAAGGATCGAGCTCGCCACCTCCAGGTCGCGCGCCACCGAGGTGGAGCGCACCGCGTGTCTCAGGACCGCCGCCTCGCCCGCGAGCATGATCAGCACAATGGCGATCACGATCAGCAGCTCGATCAAGGTGAAAGCGCGGGAAGTGGTCCTAAGATCCTCCTTCACAGCACCCACCTCCTGGGACGTAGGAACCGGCGGAGCGAGATGTTGCTGGGGAAGGACAGAAAACAGAGGCTCATCAACCCGACCAGCATCGGCGTGGAGGCCGGACTGAGAAAGGCGCCGAGCCCGTAAAGCGTGAGGAAGGTGGTCGCGAGCCAGATGGGGACTGAGCCGAGGATGAAAACCGCGCAACCTGCCAGGATGCAAGAGAGAAGTTCGAACTCGTCATGCTTCCACCAATTCCCCCACACGAGGAAGACCAAGGCCCCCCAGCAAACCAAGCGTGGGAAAGTCGAGAACACACTGACTAAAGCCTTGGCCGCGATCGCGACCAGCAATGGGGATAGGATCAGGAGCCCGATGGCCGTTCCGCCGAACAGGATTTCCCAGACCAGTCGGAATGATCCGCCGGGAGGTGGGCTCTGTGAGCTAAACCAATAGATGATTGCCACCTCCAGCCCGATCAGGAGTCCGAGCGAACCGATCAGCAAGTCCCGCTTGAACGAGATCGAGCGCGGGGTTTCCCGCTTCTCCTCGACCTCCTCCATGACCTCCATCGGCTCCTCAGGCATCGCCGTTCTCCAATCGCGGCAGCACGCGGAAGATTTCCTCCGGCGAGGTCACCCCCTCGGCGAGCAACCGCGCGGCGGATTGCGCCAGCGAAACCGAAAGGCTCCCGCTTCCCACTCGCCGCAGGGTGCGCAGGTCGGCGCGCGACAGGATCGCCTCGCGCAGGTCATCCCCCACGGTCAGGCTCTCCCCGAGCGCGGTGCGCCCGAAATACCCGGAGTGCCCGCACTCCCGGCAGGCGGAGGGACCATGAAGGGAGGCTGAAGCCTCGACTCCAAGCTTGGCGCGGATCGCCTCCGGAACCTGGATCTCGGCCTTGCAGGTACCGCACAGCTTCCGCACAAGCCTTTGCGAAACCACGCCCACCACCGCCGAGGCGGCCAAATAGGCCTCCACTCCCATCTCCAACAGTCGCGGAAAGGCCTCGCAGGTGTCGCGGCTGTGAATCGTGCTGATCACCAGGTGCCCGGTCATCCCCGCGCGGACCGCGATCTGCGCGGTCTCCGGGTCGCGGATCTCGCCCACAACAATCACCTCGGGGTCCTGGCGCAGGAGGCTCTTGAAGGCATCCGCGAAGGTCATGTTGCGGCAACGCGAGAGCGGAGTCTGCGCGGCGAAGCCGAGGTCGCGCTCCACCGGGTCCTCCAGCGTGGCGATGTTGGTCTCGCCTCGGCTCTCACGGTGCAGTTCCTCCAGCAGGGCGTAGATTGTGGTGGTCTTCCCGCTCCCGCTCGGACCGGTGAAGAGCAGCACCCCCTGACGCGCCCGCGCCGCCGCGCGCAGATCCGCGAGGACCTTCTCGCCCAGCCCCAGCTGTTCGAGCGAAAGCGCGCACTCATCCCGCCGGAATATTCGCACCACCGCCTTCTCGCCATGAATGGTCGGGAGGATCGACAGCCGGGCTTGGATCGGGACCTCGCCGTTCTGAATCTCCACATGCCCCTCGAAGGCCATGTCGCGCTCATACACCGGCAACCCCGCGAGCACCTTGAGGCGCGCGACCACGCGCGGCAGGTTCTCCAGGGAAAAGACCTCATGCGGTCCGAGCAGTCCATCCACGCGCAGCATCACATGGCAGCCATCCCCATGCGGCTCGAAATGCACATCGCTCGCGCGGCGCTTGAGCGCCTCAGCGAAAACCTGATCCAGATACGTGTCGGCCTCAAAACGGGACATGTCCGCTCCTCAAAGACCGATCGCGCTCACAAGATTGAAGACCGGGGTGTACAAGGCGGTGGCCAGGATCACCATCAGTCCCCCAACCACCAGGATGAGCAGCGGCTCCAGGATCTCCACGGTCCACAGCACGGTGTTTTCCACCCGCGCCGCGTAGAAATCCGCCAGATGATCGAGCGTGGCGAGGAAATCCCCCTTCACCTCGGCGGCGGAGAGCATCCAGATCATGGTCGGCGGGAAAAGGGTTTCGGTGATCATCGAGGTGGAGAGGGTCTCGCCACGCTCCACGCTCCTCCGGACAGTCTCCACGCTGGCCTGGGCGCGTTTGTTGTTGAGCATCCCGCCGCACAGGCTGATCGCCTCCGGCAGCGGCACCCCGGCGCGAAGGAGGGTCCCCAAGGTCCGGGTGAGACGCGAGGCGAGGGCCTGGCGGGTGAAGTTTCCGAGAAACGGGCACTCCAGGTCAAACCAATCGAAAATCAGCCCGCTCCACCCTACCCGCGCAAACCGTCGCGCGAACCAAAACACCACCGCGATGATCAGGAGCGTCACCGAGAAGGCGGTGTAATGAAAGCGAATGAGGAACAGGAACGAAGTGGGGAGTTCCGCCCCCAACTCCTCATAGATGTTGGCGATCTGGGGCATGATGTAGGTCCCATAGAAGAACATGAACGCGCTCAGGAAAAACACCAGCGCGACCGGGTAGGCGAAGACCTTGCGCACCTTGCGCCCGACGACATAGTTCTTCTGGATCAGCTCCGCGAGCTGCTGGAGCGAGTCGGGCAGCGCGCCCCCTTCCTCACCCGCGCGCAGCACGCGGATGAAGTAATCCGGGAACACCTTGGGGTGCCTCGCGACCGCGTCCGCGAGATTGGACCCGGCGCGCAGCTCCCCCGCGATATCCACCAAGGTGGCGCGAAAACTCCTCCCCACCATCTCCCCCGCGAGCAGCTCCACGGTCTGATGCAGCGGCACCCCGGCCCTCACCGCCGAGGCGATGTGTTCGGTGAAGAGCACCAGATCATCAATAAAGACCCGTTGAAACATGGCGTGTCCTTTCTAAGGTCCGAGCAGAATCAAGTCCCCATCCGAGCGTGTGCCGTTTGTCGGGCTGTAGCCCACCCCTTCCGGAGGCATCTTTGCGGCGTACACATCCCCATCCTCGTCGGGAGCATAGCTCGCGAGGAGATACGCGGCGGACCCGATGGCGCCGAACCGCGCGCGCGGGATCGGGGCGCCGGTGATCTCCAGCGCGTTCACATAGTCGAACAGGTGTCGTCCATGATCCTCCGTGGGGAAGGGATCGCCGGGGAGGAGGGAGAGGATCGCCAGAGGAGTGGTCAGGATCGAAAGGGAACCTCCGCGCAGGCCATGGTTCGAGCGGTCTTTTCGATCCTCGCGGTTGGGGTCTCCGACAAGCCCCCCCTCCGGGGTCTTGGCGACCCGATTGGGAGGATAGGCCCGGTAGGAGAGGTAATACTCCTCGATCGCGGCGGAGATCGTGGCCATGTCGGAAATCGCCGCGGTCACTCGCGCGCGAATCTGCGCCTCGAGGAAATTCGGCAGGGCGATCGCCATCAAGATGCTGATGATGAGTCCGACCGTGGCAAGCTCCATCATGGTGAAGCCGCGGGGGGGGGGAAGGGGAGTTGGGGGGGAGGTCATGGCGCGCTCCTGTTGATGGGCGCCGGGATCAGGCCCGGCGGCGGTTGAGACATCGCCGGGCTTACGGCCGGCGCTGCGACTGTGTCGCCCACTCCGTGGGCTTGGAGAATCCGCGAGTCCGCCCTAAGACACCGGGCGACTTGTCCGGAATCCCACGCTCTGCACCCGCGCGGAGAGCTGCGCGGTCTGCCAGGCCAGCTCCACGATGAGCGGATCGTTCAACTCCTTGGCCACCAGCTGCAGCTCCACGACCGCGGGTGGCGGATTCGGCGCGGTTGCCTTTGGAAGCGATGGCACTCGCAGTGTGGGGGCAAGCAGTCCCAGCACCAGACAAGCCGCCATTGCCGCTCGCAACCAGGGGCGAGACTCATCCGCTCGCCTTCGCTGGAGAATCGCCAGTACCGTGGCGGCGAATTGCTCGGAAATCCGCTCCTCCGGCTCAACAGTCGCGCGGTCCACCAGCTCGAGGGTCTCCCGCAAACGCGCATGCCGCTCACGGCATTCGGCGCAGTCCGCGAGATGCCTCTCCACGCGGTGGGTCCAAACCTCCTCCAGGTCCCGGTACACATGATCCAGAAGCAGCAAGGTCACGGTCCGGCAGTCTTCCCGAATCATCTCCGCGCCCTTTCGTCGACCTCGCCGGAACCGATAAGCGAGCCTTGAAGCTTCTGAAGCGCGTTGTGGAGCGTGGCCTTGACCGTGCCGAGGGGCGAATTCAACACCTCGGCAATTTCCGTGAGCTTTAGTCCCTGGAAGTGGCGCAGCACGAACACAAGCTTCTGCCGTGGCGGAAGCTCCTCGATCGCGCGCTCGATCCGCTCCACCTCGCGCGAACGCCGCAACAGTTCGCGCGGGCTTGCCGGCGAGGAGACCCGCGCCAAGTGGAGGACCTCGCTCCCGTATGATTCGAGTCCCTCACGCTGCCGCTCGCGACGCCGGAGGATGTCCAGGGCTTGGTTTGAGAGGATTCGATAGACCCAGAGTTGGAAGGCGCGCACATCCGAGAGCTCGCGGAGGCGGTCCCACACGCGCAGGAAGGTTTCTTGCAGGCAATCCTCGGCATCCTCGCGTTGATGGAGGATGCGGTACGCGGTATAGAACATGCGCTCCTCGTAACGCTTCACCAAGGCCCCGTAGGCGCGTAGGTCACCTTGTTGGGCTCGGCGGATCAGCTCCAGTTCCAGCTCCGGATTCTCCACTCCGGTGCATCTCCTTGAAGATTCACTTGTTAAGACGCTCAGCGACCTCCAATGGTTTAGTCTCATTTGAGGTTCCTGCAAAGATAGAGTTTAAGTTGTGTTGGAAGGGTCACGGCTTTGTGTTGACAGTGAAAACCGGGAGGGTAATATCCCCTCCCGCGTCGGCGATGAGGGGCGCCCCTTTCTGGGTTTCGGGCGACCGGCGCGATGGTTGCGCGGAGCACTTGTGTCCCGGGCCTCTCCTTGACTTGAAGCCACACAACAACAGGGGTGTTCAGCTTATGTTTCTCGCTCGAGCCGAGGGTGGTGGCGTGGATGTTTCCATGGTTTACCTGCCGGGGATCGAAGGCTCCGGCGCTCTCGCATCCAAGTTCCTGCTCAAGGCCGAAGGTCATTTCCCCATCACCCGTCTGCACTATCCCGGCCACAGCCGTCTGACCATCGAGGAACTTGCGGATGGGTGTGTGTCGGCGCTCGCCGAACAGGGCAAGACCAGCGCGATCTGGCTCGGTGATTCCTTCGGATCCGCGGTGGCCCTGGCCATCGCCCTCAAGCACCCGCGCGCCACTCGCGGGCTGATTCTCGCGGGCGGCATGACCAAGGCCCCCAGCCCGGTCCGCTTGCTGGCCGCCGCCCGAATCCTGGACACACTGCCCTCCAGCTGGCGCAAGAAGGCGTTGAGGCGAAGGTTGCAGCGAGTCGTTCGGAGGCACCCCACCCGCTTCCACCGTTCCGTGGTGGATGAGTTCCTGATCAACGGTCAGCTCGATTTCCTTTCCTGGCGGCTCCGCCTCCTTTCCGCCTTCAATGTTCGCTCCGAACTCCACAAGCTCGACTGCCCGGTCCTCTATCTCGGGGGTGAGGAGGATGGGCTGGTCAACACGCAGGAGGAATCACGTCTCCTGCGGGCCACCTTGCCTTCCTGCCGGACTTTCCTGTTTCCCGGGTGCGGCCACGCGGTTCTGGGGGAGCGCGCGGTCGAGTGCCTGGAGGTGATCGACCTGTTCATCCCCATGGCCAAACGGGTCGCGGCGTAGGGAATCCCCCCCACTTTCCCTCTTTCCAACCCTTCAGATTCCCGCCCTATCCGCCGAAACTGAGATGGGCGAATCCGCCCGTTTTTCTTGCTTGCAGAGGGCGGTGGGAAGTCGATGTCCTCCAGTGTTTCACTTCCGGACATCCCGGGGCGGGAGCGGAGTCTGCTCGCGCCGCTGCGCTGGCTGGAGTCGGCCTGCCTCCATATCGGCGGGGTTTCCATCCTCTTCGCCTCCGCGCTTTCCCGGGTTTTTCAGCGACCCTTCCGGATGCGTCAGTGGATCGCCCAAATGGAGCAGGTCGGGGTCCATTCGATTTCGGTCGCGCTACTGACCGCCACCTTCACCGGCATGGTCATGGTCCTGCAAACCGGGGTGCAACTCAGCCGTTTCCAATCCGAGTCGATGACCCCCGGCATCGCCGGGATCGCCCTGTTGCGCGAGATCGCCCCGGTGCTCACCGCGCTCGCCATCGCCGCGCGTGTCGGCGCGGGGATCGCCGCCGAGCTCGGCACGATGCGTGTCACCGAGCAGATCGACGCCCTGGAATCGATGGGCTCCGATCCGATCCATTATCTTGTGGTCCCGCGTTTGGTGGCCTGCGTGGTGATGGTCCCCGCCCTCACCATCCTTTCGGACTTAGTGGGAATCCTGGGCGGGTGCCTGATCGGGGTCACCAAGCTCGACATCACCCTCCAGGCCTATCTGGACACGACTTTTCGTTGGGTGAACCCGGAGGATTTCTATAGCGGCTTCCTCAAGACAATTGTGTTCGGAGGGATCGTGGCCACCATCGGCTGCTACCTGGGGCTCAAGTCCTCCGGGGGCGCCGAGGGCGTGGGGACCGCCACCACCCGCTCGGTGGTGGTTTCGTTCATTCTGATCCTGGTCTCGGATTATTTCCTCACCGAGATCCTCCTCAAGGTCCTCTAAGATGATCGCGGGAACCGAGACCACGGAGAGACGTCGCGCGCGGATTCGCCTGGCTGATGTCCATCTCGCTTTCGGACCGCAGCCGGTCCTGCGTGGAGTGTCCCTGGATGTCCATGAGGGCGAGACCCTGGTTGTCGTGGGGCGTAGCGGGGAAGGGAAGTCGGTGCTCCTCAAGACCATCGATGGGATCCTCAAGCCGGACCGTGGCGAGGTGTGGGTGGACCAGGAGCGGATGGACAGCCTTCGGGCGCGCGAACTCTCCCTGGCGCGACGTAAGATCGCGATGGTGTTCCAAGGCGCGGCGCTTTTCGACAGCATGACAGTCGAGGAGAATGTGGCCTTCCCGTATGTCGAGCATGGGACTTGCCGAACCGCCGAGGTCCGCGAGCGCGTGGTGGAAAACCTGCGCCGGGTGCATCTGACCGATCCCGCCGTGTTTTCCAAGAAGCCCGCTGAGCTCTCCGGCGGCATGAAGAAGCGGGTCGGGGTGGCCCGGGCCTTATCGATGGAACCGGAAATCATCCTTTGGGACGAACCGACAACCGGCCTGGATCCGGTCACCGCGGATGCCATCAACGATCTGATTCTCGAAACCCAGGCCTCCACTCGCGCCACCTCGGTGGTGGTGACCCACGACATGGCCAGCGCCTTCAAGGTCGGAAACCGGGTGGCGATGCTCCACCAGGGGCGCGTGGTCTACACCGGATCGGTGGAGGAAACCCGCGCGACGGAAAACCCGTTGGTCCGTCAGTTCGTGGAGGGGCGCGCCTCCGGACCGTTGACCGATGGAGCGCGCGATGGCTAAGAACCGCTCCGAGCTGGTGGTCGGAATCTTTGTCCTGGTGGTGCTGGCCGCCGCCGCCTACATGGTCCTTTCGATCCAGGGGAATCCCTTTCAAGAGACCTTCGACTTGCGCGCCCACTACACTCGGGTGGGCGGGGTCAAGGCGGGCACGCCCGTGTCCCTCGCGGGACATCAGGTCGGCGAGGTGGTCGGGGTCGCGCCGCGCCCCGAGCTGCGCAAGGTCGAGGTTCGCATGGCCATCTCCGAGGAGTATGCGGGCGCGATTCTCACCGATGCCTCCGCCACCATTGTCCCGGTCGGTTTTCTCGGTGATGTTCAGATCGAACTCTCCTATGGCCGCCTTGGGGTCCCGGTGAAGGCCGGAGATGTGCTCCAAGGGGGCGAGCCGCTCGACTGGCAGAACCTCCTCAAGGGCGCCGCCGGGGATTTCAGCGCGGCCATGCGGTCGGTCAACACGGTGGTCGGAGATGAACAGCTCCAGCAGGATCTCACCCGAATTCTGGACAACCTCTCGCGATTCACCGACACCCTCAACGAGATTGTCGTGCCCGATGACCGCGCGCAACTCCAGAGCATCTTCACCTCGCTGGAGGACACCAGCGCGCGAATTGGCGAGGCCGCGGAGAGCTTGCGGACCTTGGTCGAACAGAATCGAGAGAACCTTTCGGCCACCTTGGTGAACGCCCGGACCATCACCGAGCAGGTGAAATCCGAGGTCGCCCCCGGTTTCGCGGACGCCGCCCAGAAGTTCTCGGAACTCGGCGCGCGCATGACCACTCTCACCGAAAAGATCGACAAGTTTGTCGAGAGCAACTCCACCAACGCCTCCGAGGCCATCACCGGCATCCGCGACTCCACCAAGGCGCTACGGGAAACCCTGGACACCGCTCGCGCCTCGCTCGACCGGATCAAAGAGGGGCCCGGAACCCTGCACGACATCGTGTACCGCGAGGAGACCAGCCGCAATCTGAACTCCGCGCTGATTTCCGCCGGGCGATTCTTCGATAGTTGGTCCGGGTTCACCTCCGGGCTGGAACTCAAGGTCTCCGCCGAAGCCAAGTATTTCTTTGATGACCCCGCCGACACCCACGGCCGCGAGGATTTCCGGACCGTGATCACCAACCCACCCCCCGGCGGCTCCTTCAGCGGGTATAGCGAGACCTGGCATGAGGGGGATGGCAATCGCGCCGAATGGGACCTGGCCGCGCAGCTTAATTTCGGCGACTACGGAGTCCTTGTGGGCGCGGATGATGTCGGAGTGGGGAACGATCTGGACCTGCTCTTCCTTGGCAAGGTTCCGAGCTCCGGCGGGCGACTTGTGGCGGGCTTCGGCGTCTTGGAGGGGGAAGCGGGGGCGCGCCTGGAGGCGCATCTGATTCCGGACCTGCTGTATCTGCGTCTTGAGGGCATCGGCTTCACCACCCAAGACCAGGAGCGCCTGGATGTCTCCCTGCGCGCTCAGCTATGGGAGAACCTGTACCTCATGGGCGGCGTGGAGAGCGTGTGGGGCAAATTGGATCGACGCACCTTTGCGGGGATTCGGTACGAGTTCGGAAAGAAGTTCGGACAGAAAAAAGAAACAGCGGAAGAGGCGGACTCCACCTGGGAGGACGACTACAAGTCCGAGGTCGAGAAGACGGGTTATGAGTCCACGATCAAACAGGCCGAACCGGGGGTCGATCCCTTCGCCGAGGATGAAGGGCTTTGGGGCAACCCTGACCACGAAGGGACAGTTCCAGCCGAGGAGGCCCCCGCGATTAAGGCGCCTTCCGGGTTTTAGGCCGACCGAGGCGGGACCCCTCTCACATCACCATCCCCCCATCCACATGCAGCACCTGGCCGGTGACATAGACGGAATCCGGACCCGCCAGGAACGAGCATACCCCCGCGACATCCTCTGGGGACCCGAAACGCGCCAGCGGAACCATGTCGCGCGCGGCCTTGCGAACCTCATCGGAAAGCCCCTTGGTCATGTCGGTCTCGATGAATCCCGGCGCGACCGCGTTAACCAGAATCTTTCGTGAGGCAAGCTCCTTGGCGAGCGACTTGGTCAGCCCAATGAGTCCCGCCTTGGAAGCCGAGTAGTTGGCCTGCCCCGCGTTCCCGACCACTCCGACCACCGAGGTGACATTGATAATCCGTCCCCCTTCTTCGTTCTTCATCATCGGGCGCGCGGCCGCCTGGGAGCAGAGAAAAGCCGACCTGAGGTTGGCCGCCAGGACCTCATCCCAGTGCTCCGGTTTCATGCGCAAGATCAGGCCGTCCCGAGTGATCGCGGCGTTATTGACCAGGACATCCAGCCGCCCGGCCTCGCGAACGACCGTCTCGAAGAGCTCCTTGACCGCCGCCGGGTCGGAGCCATCGCAGACCCTGCCGATTCCCCCGGCGGCGCCGCTCACGCTCTCCTGGGACCGGCCCGTGAAGTAGACCTGGAATCCCTCTTGAAGGAATCGCTCGACAATCGCGCGCCCAATCCCCCTCGTCCCGCCTGTCACAATGGCAACTTTTTGTTCCATTTTGCCCTCTCAGATTAGGAGTGGGTGGAGTATCCGGGGGAGGCGGGGATTGGGCAAGCTCTCCCGGAAATGGGTTTGAGACGTTTAATTGACACTCCGCTCCCGATCTTCCTATACTTTCCCCCGGACAACACTGCTTTTTTCAGCCGAAAAGACAATCCTCGGAAGGGGTGCTCCACCTGATGAGCTCTTCAATGCGTCGTCGTTCTATTCTTGCTTTGTGCCTGCTGATGCTCCCGGTCTTGCCGGGGGAAAGCGGGGTGCTCCAATCCTTGGAGGTCGTCCTGGCCGGTCCCACTGATTTGGGGGTGGCCGCCCTTGAGATTGATGGGAGCACCGACCTATCGGCTCTCGCCCCGCTTGGGGGGATCGAGGCGGATTTGGCGGGGGACCAGATCTACCTGGCGGTGAACGCCGACCGGGCCACCCCCGGCGCCACCCGGATGATCCGGTTCGACAAAGCGACCATCACGCGAGCTCTGGGGACAGTGACGGAGGCTTCAGCCTCAACCACCGCCAATCCGTATCTGACCAACGTGAGACTTGCGGGGGACACCCACAACCCGAACAACCACGCGGGGGACTTCCTCCTTGGCATGAGCAGCGATCCCAACACCGGGGACATCTATCTCGCGGCCCAAGACGGGGTTGCAAGTAAGGCGCTCCTCCGGATCGCCTCCGGTATCGGCTCCGCGAGCGCGGTGGTCGAATTCGCCGCGACGGACACCGACACGGCGCAGATCCCCGCCGCGTACCGTCTCTCGCCCAACTACTGCCCCAGCTTTTCGAGCACCATGATGGGACCGGAGAGCGTGGCGGCTTACATCCTTCCGAGCGCCACCGACTTGTTCTTCTACGCGGATGGCTCGACGCTGGATTTCGCGCTCTGCTGGGCGGTTCAAGACCTAGTCCACCGGCGCGAGTCCACCACCCCTAATAAGGTGACCAACTTGGTCGGGATACCGGACAATGACCTCTTTACGGACGAAATGAGGGTCCATGCCACCGCCCTTGCCGGGAGCCACTCTTTCAACCCGGCGGCCTCGACTTTCCATAGCGATGTGGTCCTGATTCCGCAGGCCGACCGGATGGTGTTCATCTCCGGCAGGAATGGCCAGAACAACCTGTTTCTGGTCAACGATCTCAACGACAACACGGAAATCGGTGGGACCAATGTGGACACTCCGCAACTCACGGCGGTGGCCACGAGTCGCACTCCGACCGCGCTGACCAATATCTTCCTGAACGGCCAAGTTGTCACCAACGCCATCTATTACGCCGCATACAGCCCTGGAGCGAACGACACGCAAATTGTCCGCGCGAACTTCAGCGCCTCTGGTTCTGTCTTGTCTCAACAGGTCCAGGATCTGGCGACGACGAATGACGTCCTCCCCGGGCGCATCTCCGAGCTCACCACCGACTCCGAGGGCACCATCTACGCGGTCGATGGAGCGAACGGAATCATCTACGCCCTGGCGCAGAATATCCCCCCGGACCCGACCCCCACGCCCACCCCGATAGCGTTTTCTTGCTTCGCCACCGACACCCTTACACAGGGGGGCTTCCCGCAGTTCACCCCCAATGACTCCAATTCCCTGGTCACCTACGCCAAGAACTTCAGGGGACAAGATGATGTCATCACCGAGCTCGAACTATTCGGGATGGGTGACCTGGATGATTACACCGGGTGGTCAAGCATCACGGGGGCGAACCCGGATCCGCGCCGCTTCTACTATGTCCATCGCCCCATCGTGATCAGCCGGGGCGACCGCCTCACAGTCTCCAACAGCGATTGGTTCATCTTCCGCTCCGAGGGAGACCGTCGGGCTTTCCTGGAGATTAATGGGCGCTTGATCTGTAACACGGTCCCGGCGGATGTGGCCCTTGGACCGAACCCTGGACTTTCAGACACAGACTACGAGGAATCCGCCGAGGTCCGCTTCACCTCGGTGGTGGGCTTTATCGCGTGGATGAAGGATCAGGGGGTGCCCAATTGGGCGGCCCTGAACTGGGCGCCGCCCCCCGGAGATACCGCCGCGCAGGAATTCGCGGCGTTTACGAGCTCGATCTTTGATTCCGTGATTCCGCCCGCCGACAATGTCATCAATCAGATTTCAGGGAACGTTTTTGGGGCCCGAACCGGCCGGTGGGGCGGGATCTACTTCAGCGATTCGGATGTGGGCGGGAGCTCCGCGACCGCCTCGCGGATCCAGTTTGCCCGCGTCGAATTCGCGGAGGTCGGAATCTACGCCCAAGACCGCACCCTGGACCGCAACCTGGTCCGTGACGAAAACGCCCTCCGGATTGTCTCCTCGATCCTGGAGCGCAACCTGATCGGACTCTCCATCGATGGCTTCTCCCCGGTGGTGGCCAACAACATCATCCGGTACTCCAAGCGAGACCCCTCCTTCGATGCCCGCAGCTTCAACAACACAACGCCCCGGACCACCGCCTGCAACCTGACCTCGGCGCAACGCTTCCCCGTGGGCGCCAGCGGCGCGGGGGTGTTCGTCACCAAGCGCCGTTCGAGCAGCAGTGTGGCCACCGACCCGCTGTTCTTCCAGAACCAGATTACCGACAACGAGCTTGTCGGGGCGCAGGTGCAACAGAACGGGGTCGCGGTGTCCTATGGGACTCCCACCACCTTTAACCGTCCCAAGCCCCGCTTCGGACGCGCAGTGGCCCCCATCGATTCCGCGCATGAGTTCCAAAATGTCGGCCAGAACCAATTCACCAACAACGGGCCGAGCATGCTCGCGGCTCTCAATGTGATTTACAATGTCCGCGAATCGCCCGCCGATAACGGAGTCGGCAGCCTGGACCACCCCGCCGACATGCCCGCGCAGAACAACGATTGGGGAACCCCCGATCCGAACGAGATCAACCAATCCATCCGGGATGGCTTGGATGAGTTTAACGACCTCGGCGAGGTGATCTTTGGGCCGTTCCTCACTCCGGCGCCGGTTCCCAGACCGCCGTTGGCAAATCGGATTCCCGACATTCGCCACACGGTGGCCCCCGCGGGCGACGCCTTCGCAACCCTGGACCTCGATGACTACGCCTTGGACGCCGATAGCCGCGATCCGGTAACCGGCGCGCAGGACCCGCTCACCTGGACCGAAACCGGGAGCAACACGAGTATCCTGGCGCCCTTCAACACCCTCGAGGTGACCGTTCCGGTCAGCGCCTCTCCGAGCGGACAGAATGTCAACCTCACGGTTGAAAACGGTAATCCCCCGAACCCGGTGAACGTCATCCGGGTTCACACCTCGAACATCCTTCTCGGCGACCCGTTGGTGGACACTCAAATCGGCAAGGGCGACGGTAGTTCGATTCCGCATGGCTGGTGCCTCAAGGGGGGCGCGAACGGCACCGGACCGATCTCCATAGCCCAGCCTCAATCGGGCGCGGGGGGTGGGGTGCTCCAACTCACATTGACCAGCGGCCTGGGTGTGACCCCGCTGTTTCGGGATGACAGCCTGATCTCCTCCTCCGGCGAGTTGGCCAACCCGCTCGCCCCTTCCGGCTCAAACATCGCCCTCAAGGGACATGCCCTCGGGGCGCCCGGACCTGGGCCGGTCAACCTGACCGCCGTCAACCTCCAGGTGGATGCCGACCTGAACGGGGTGACCGTGACCCCGCAGGCGGCGTTCTCGGATTGGGTCCGTTTGAGCGTGACCCGGAAGCTGGCGGATGGCTCGGATGATTCATACAGTCTCGCCATCGCCGATTTGCTCCTGGGTCAGACCACCAACCTGGTGGGAAACGCCTTCGGCGCGGCCGCCATCATCGGCGCCACCGAGAACCATGCCTTTGAGAACATCAATCTCACCCAGTTCCTTGGGGCCGTCTCCAGCACCGCCATGAATTCCCTCACTCCCGCCAATCGAAGGGCCGCGGTGATCAGCCAGCAGACCAGCTGGTCGGTGCTTGCGGTGGGGATGGGGACCGATGGGACCTTCTCGGGTGGAGGAAATTACCCCGAAATGGACATCACCGCCACGGGGAAACCGGCGGCCACCTACCCGGGCGCCACTTCCGGGAACGCGCTCCGGGTGACCTTCAATAAGTCCGGCCTTCAGGGGGTCTTCCTCGGTCATAAGGGAATCCCGAACACGGCCTATAACGAAGGGGATGTTCTCACCCTGTCGCTGAACTCGTATGTGGATCTGGCTTATAACGGCGTGGCGGATGAACTGATCAACGAACCCACCGCCGGCTTGGCATTGGCCTTTACTCTGTTCACCCTGCCCGGCTCTGCCGCTCAAAGCATCAATTATGTCTTCTTCCCACCCGCTCAATCGCTCGTGGCCCCGCTTCGCAAGGGAGTCGCCGCGGGCACCCCATACGGTCGGGGAGGAAGCCAAATGGTCAACCCGCTGGCGCTGATTCATGGCAAGTGGACCCGTCATGAGGTCTCCCTGCGCATCCCCCAGATCGGGCAGAACTATCAGGGACCGGTCGGCTCCGGCAATGTCGTGGATTCGCTGGGGGTCGAGGGCCTGATCATGCTTTCGCGCATCGATGCCCCTGCCGGTCTGCCCGATCAGAGCGTGTGGTTGGACAACATCTGCATCAGTCGCTGCCCCGGCTCGCTCGCGCTGGCTCAGGGCGCCATCAATGTCCCGATGGTCTCGGCGGGCTTTTCGCTTCCGTTCACAAACGGCGCGAACGCGGGCCCCGGGAGCTTCTTTACCGGTCCCAACGGGTTTGGAAGCGACATTGCCATGCCGGTGGCGCTCAATCGCGGTCAGACCATCTTCGGCGGATTCACCCAGGGCGGAAGCGGGGCCTCGCAGCCGGTCACTCCGGTGGCGGCCTCCACCTTCTGGGGAACCGCCGGCAACGCCGGCAAGACTGGCATGCTGGACCTCGCGTTTGCCGGGTTCCTTCGCGGCCCGGCCCAAGGGGGTGTGGGCGCGCCCGCGTTTGACTCGGCCGTGGTGGCCGGCGGCGGAGTGGATGTGGCCCTTAACTTCCCGACTCTCCCCGATGGAAATCGTGGTCTTGTCGTCGGTCCAGCCCCCAGCTCGGTCGGAGTGAACGCGTTCAGCTCCAACATCACCTCGGGTATCCCGGCGACGGGCTATAACGGCGAGGCGGTGGTGAATACGCCCTACCTCGACATGCGCGCCGCGAGCGATTCGCTTCTTCCTGGGCTCCGTGAACAGGATGTGACCTTCGCCGGCGGCTCGGGAGGGAATCCGGACGGCGAGAATGGGAACCTCAATCCCAATCAGGTCCTGAGCAACATCGCGGGTGTCTTCGGAGTGCGCTGGTTTACTCGTAGCAACGCCGCGGAGGTGAGCCACAACCCGGTCCTCAATGTCCTGCTCACAAACGCCGATTTCGTGCTCGGACTTCAGGCCACCCGGAATCCCTCGGCCCTCCCCACGGGCGCGGACATCATCGCTCCGGATGGAGTCTGGGTGGATGACTTTATCAGCGGTTCGTTCATCACCTTCAACTCGTTCCAGAAGTATTACGACATCGTGTTGAACAACCAGACCGGGGGCTTGGCTGGAATCACCGGTGAGGTGCCCGCGGCCCTGCTTGCGGACCTGGCCGCCACGAACCCCGGCGCGCAGCTGGCTCAAGTGTCCATCTTCAAGAACAACGGGTATTCCTTCGGAATCACCGTGCGGGACATCATCAACAACACCAACCTGAAGGGCTTCAGCGGAATCTTCGCCCCGGGTCTGGATGGACCGGTGACCCTCACCGACAGCCTCCCGGGACGCTACGGGACCGCCTGTATCTCGATCGACGAGATCAACCTGTATGGGGTTCGGGATTCCTCGGCCTTCTACGACGAGGACTTGCAGAGGTCGGACCTGCTGCCGTAGGGCGGGTTCATCCGTTGGAGAATCGCGGGACCGGTAGGGCCGGGGATTTTTCCTCGGCCCTTCTTCATTCTCGTGGGACATGCACCAACAAAAAAGGGGCGCGCCTGAGCGCGCCCCTTGAAGACTGTCCTTCAGCTGTTTGAATCTTACCAGGCGTTGTCCGATGGGGGTTCCTGGCGGCCGCCGTAGGCCATCGGCTGGTTCTGGTAATAGCCCTGCCCGTAACCCTGCTGGTAACCCTGGCTGTACGCCTGAGCGCGGGCGTTATCCTCGCTCTTCTGTACTTGATTCCCAACCAAAGCCCCGCCCAGGCCGCCGATTCCGGCTCCGATCAAGGTGCTCTTGGTGTCGCCGCCAAAACCCTGTCCCGCAAGGGCCCCGGCCCCGGCGCCCAGCAAGGCTCCGTTTTGGGTCTTATCGAGGTTGGCGCATCCCCCGGCGATCACCGCCAGGACAAGGATGACCAGCACAATCATTGGCGTTTTCATGTTTTTTCAGTCCTCCCAACGGCTTTCAGGCCCGTTCCGATGATGTGACGCTTTCGGGTCGCAAGAAATTCATGGCCGCCCTGGCTGGGCGCGCCTTGCTTCCATTATCGACAATTCATTTTTAGCCTAAACCGTCTTGGATGTACATAGAGGCGCAAGCGGCGCAGCCCATAGTGGGGCCTCTTGCCGAATCCCTGGCCCCTAAGGGATGATAGTCATCAACCATCACACCAGCTCCGGAGGACTCCCATGCCCCAGCCCCTAGGATTCATTCTTCGTCGATTGACCGGCCTTCTCCTGGCCGCCATCGCGCTTTTCGTGACCGTCGTGGCCCCCGCCGAGGAGGGATTCCAGCCCCTTTTTGACGGCAAGTCTTTGGAAGGTTGGAAGCCCTATTCAGGCCGAGGCCGGGCGGTTCCACCCGAGGAAAGCGCCTTCAGTGTTCAGGATGGAGTGATCTATTGCTCCGGGCAGGGGAAGGACTATTGGCTGATTGCGCCCGGGACCTATGGGGACTGTGTTCTCCGTCTCGAATACAAGGTCGAGGGCGAGGCCAACAGCGGGGTGTTCCTGCGCGCTCCGGAGTACGCCGAACCCGCGTTCAAGGGATTTGAGGTCCAGATCATCGGCGACCATGGCGAGCCGCCCTCGCATCACGGCTGCGGCTCGATCTACGATGTGATTGGGACCATGCGCAACATGTCCCGTCCGTCAGGCGAGTGGAACAGCATGGAAATCACCTGCCGGGGGTCGCTGGTCAAGATTGTCCATAACGGGTTCAAGGTGATCGACGTGGACTTGAGCGAGCTGACCGAGCCGATTGGGAAGTTTGATTTCCCCTATTCCAAAATGCCCAAGGAAGGGTATATCGGGGTCCAGAATCACGGCGGCAAGGTGTGGTTCCGGAATATTGAGGTGAAGGTCCTCAACTGAGGTCAAGACGGGGGGCGGACCCGGCCGCGCCCCTCTCCAAGTTTCCGATTGACCTTTAGGGGCGGGATGCGAATACTTTTCGCATGTCCTTCCTCTACCCGCTATACCTCCTCGGCGCGCTGGCCGCCGTGCTGCCGGTGCTCATCCACCTGCTGACAAGACGTCAGCGCCACAAGATCCTCTTCAGCGACCTCAGCCTGCTCCGTCAGGTGGACGCCGAGGAGGCCGCGCGCTACAAACTCGAACACCTGCGCCTGATGATTCTTCGGGCCGTGATGTGCGCGATTCTCGCCTTGATCTTCTGCCAGCCGGTGCTCAAGCTCGGCCAAGGGGTTCTGCGCCGTCCGGGGCAAGGGAATGTCGCCGCCTTCGTGATCGACAACAGCCGGAGCATGGGGACCAGCGAGGGTGGAGTGGTGCGCTTCGAGAAGGCGCGCCAAGCGGCGCTTGAAATCCTCAATCAGCTACGCGGAGAGGATGAGGCCATCGCCATTTTCGCCTCCTCGCGCACACGGGCTTCACACGCCCAGCCCACCGCCTTCCGCGAGGAGGTTAGCGAGGCCATCGAGGAGGCCGAAGTGACCCCATTCTCTTCGGCCTTCCCGCAGGCGGTGGAGCAGGCCATTCAACATGTTCTCAAGTCCCCTTTCTCCAACAAGGAGGTTTACCTTTTCACGGACGCCCAGAAGACCGCCTTCAACTCCACCCCGGCCGCCTGGCCCCCAAACAGCAACACCATCAATGGGTACATGGGGTATCTCTCGGATTCCATCGATCTGCCGAACGTGGAACTCACCGAGATCACGGTCTCCCCGGTCTCGGCCAAGCCCGGGGAGCCTGTCGAGGTGCGCGCCAAGGTTCGTGGGCACGGTTCGCAGTCGGCGGGGGATGTGGAGCTGGACCTGGAGGTTGGCCCGACCAACCGTTTGCACCGCAAGATCACCCTCGTTCCGGGGCGGGATGAGGAGGTGATATTTCCCACCTTCCAGCGCTCCTCCAACCCAGTGGACTCCGGAGTGATCCGGATGCAACCGGATGTCCTCGACACGGACAACCGCCTGTACTACGCGCTACCGGAGGGGCGGCCGCTGAGGGTCCTGATGTCCCAGGGTGGGGGTGATGACCGTGTTCTGAATTTCATCCAGGTGGCTCTGCGAATCCTGGCCAAGATGCCGGTGATCCCCCCCCTGAGCGCGGAGTTTGTGAAGGTCCAGGAAATCGCGGCAAAGGCCGGTGAGCAGCCCACGGATGTGATCCTGATCGCCAACCCTGGTCGGGTGGAGGAGCAGGGAATTCAAGCCATGAGCGCGTGGATGCGGGATGGCGGGAACCTTGTGCTGGCGATGGGCGCGGTGGTTGGGGAATGGGTCAATCAGCTCCTGGTTCCGCAGTGGATTCCATTCGAGCTCAAGCGCTGGGAGATTTCGAGGAAAGAGGCGACTCATCCGCGCGCCTTCGATTTCAGCAATCCCTGGATGGACCGCTTTGAGGAGGAAGACTCCTCCGACTGGCGTTCGGTCTCGGTTTGGGGCGGTTGGGAGTTCGCGTCCAAGGGCGACAGCGCGGTCTCTTCCCAAAACCTGATCACCCTTGATCGTGGTTCTCCGCTCTTGTGGCAGAGAAACATCGGGCTGGGGACCCTGACCCTGTGGATGTCGAGTCTGGATGATTCCTTGAATGATGTTCCCCATGGCGGAATGTACCTTGCCCTTTGGGGGGAGTACCTGCGGACACTCGCCGAAAAGAAGGGGCTTCGGGCTGAGTTCGCCGCCGGATCTCAGGTCCCCGTGGAGGTGGTCCGCGCGGATGACCGACCGGCTGAAATTCGCCTGATTCCACCGGATGGAAAACCCCAGATCCTGGCGGTGGCCGGACCCAAATTGACGCAGACCCTTTACTTGTCACGCACCGATCAAGTGGGCCATTACACGATTGAATTCAACCCATCCCGAGTGGAGCGAGTCACTCCCTCCGCGTTCGCGGTGAACATGGAGGCGGGGGAGGGGGACCTGACCGGGCACTCCCTGGAATCCTTGGAAAAACTGTTGCCGTTTCCGGTTGAGCGCTTCCGGCCAAGCGAGTCCATCGCCTCCCAGATCACTTACTCGCGCTATGGGTTCAGCCTCTGGCCCTTTGTCTTGCTGCTTCTCCTCGCGGCCATGACGCTCGAAACCTGGTGGAGTCGGCCCACATGATTCCCTGGCTCTTCGAACCGCGACCGGTGGTCGAGTGGCGCTTCGGGGAGCACTCGAAGCTGGATCCTCCCCCGACTGGGCATGTCTACTCGTTTCCGGCGCGCGCAACGCGAGGGGAGCGATTCCCGCGCAACGACCTGATTCAGTACCGGGAATACCACGACTTTCACGGCAGGCATTCCGTGGTTGCCTTCCTCCAATGCGGCGAGGATGCGAAAAGCTGCGCGAACCTGGTGGAGGAATGCTGGGAACGGGCGCTTCCGGTGGTGGTCTGGTTCGAGCGCCCCCCCAGGAGGGGATGGGCCGAGTATCGTGAAGTGATGCGACCGCGCTCCATCGAATCGGTGGAATGCGGGCGCCTGGTTTGGCGGCCGATTCTGGCCTGGAACTGCGAGAGCGAACGTCAGGGCGGCGCCGCTCTCACCGCGTGGCTGAACCGTCAGGACCCGCTCTTCCAGCCTCCGATTGTGCGCTTTGCTTTCGGGGATGCCTTTAGCCCGCGGGCCGCCGAGCAGATCCTTCGGAGGTTCCACGCCAACCCGCCCCCATGTTGGTTTAAAATATTCTCTCTTCAGTGGCGCGGAGCGGACCAGCTTCGAAACCTCGCCTGGGGGCATTACCTGGATGATCTTGCGCGTAGCCAACAGGACAGACAACGCCGTGACCAAGTCATTCCGCTCCCGATAGGGAGTCGTTCGGCTACCGAGAAGCAGGCGTCATGAGAATCACTCTTCGACGTGGGCGGGGGGGCCTCCGATTTGTGGCCACCCTCGTGATGACGGTTCTGGCGATTCATTCCCGAATCGTCCATGCGGAGCAGTCCGACCCAACCACAGAAGCCTTTCAAGACCTCCTGCGAAGCATTGAGGCGCTGGGTCTTGCGGATGGGGCGGACACCGGCGCGCTTGCCCAAAGACTGAAGGAGGAGATCGATTCGATCGGCGCGGACCTGGAGTCGCTGGAGGGTGTCCTTGGCCGCCTTCAATCGGAGCTGCAAAGCGCCCAGCGTGTTTGGTCGCAGAAGAGGACGGGAGGGGGTGGGGAATCAGGCGGTCTCTCCCTCTTCCGAGAACACATCCGTCCCGTGCTCGAATGCGCCTGCCTCAGTTGTCATGGCGGTTCCGGCGCCAAGGGGGGACTGGACCTCTCCACGCGAGAGAGGCTCCTGGCCGGGGGGGATTCGGGTCCGTCGGTCGTTCCCGGAGATCCGGAGGCGAGTCCGCTTTGGAACCGTGTCGCCCACCTCGAACAGCCCGGCATGCCCTACCTGAAACCCAAGTTGTCGGATGAGACTCTGGCGAGATTTGCCGAATGGATCAGGCAGGGCGCCGCCTACGATGCCCCCCTCCGCACGCATTCTTCCTCGAAAGAAGACCTTTGGTCGCTGAGACCGGTCGTTCGACCTGATATCCCCGAGGTGAATTCGGCCTGGGTTCGCAATCCCATCGATGCCTTCATCCTGGCCAAGATGCGGGAGAAGGGCCTGGAACCTTCACCGGAGGCGGACCGTCGCACGCTCATCCGCAGGCTGACCTACGACCTCCACGGCCTCCCACCCACGCCCGAGGAAGTGGAGGCCTTTGTGTCCGATCCGGCCGAGGACGCTTACGACAGGCTGGTGGAACGGCTGCTCGACTCGCCAAGGTATGGCGAGCGCTGGGGCAGGCACTGGCTGGATGTGGTCCGCTACGCCGACACGCATGGGTACGACAAGGACAAGCGCCGTCCCAACGCCTGGCCCTACCGCGACTATGTGATCGAGTCCCTGAACGCCGACAAGCCCTACGCCCTCTTCATCGAGGAGCAGATCGCGGGGGATATTCTGTTCCCCGAACTTCCCGAAGGGGTGGTGGCGACCGGCTTTATCGCGGCGGGTCCATGGGACTTCGTGGGTCATGTGGAGCTCCGCGAAGGGACCAAGGACAAGATGATCACTCGGTCTCTGGACCGGGATGACATGGTGACCAGCACGTTTTCGACTTTCATGAGCCTGACTGTCGGGTGCGCGCGCTGTCACGACCACAAATTCGATCCGATCTCGCGAGAGGACTACTATTCTCTTCAATCGGTTTTCGCCGGGGTGGATCGGGCGGAGCGCTTCTATGATCCGGATCCCGGGCGCCACGCTCTCCGCCGCCGTCTCTCCTCCGAAAGGAAGGTCGCCGCGGAGAGTCTGGCCGCTTACGAAAGGGCGATACGCGAGGCGACCGGTGAAGAGCTTGCCGCCCTGGATGCTCGCCTCCGTCCGCTTTCCGAGCGCCTCGCGGCCCACACCCCCACTGAGAAAAGTCCGAGCAACGGCTACCACAGCGGGATCGAGCCCCAAGCGGAGGTGAGCAAGTGGGTTCAGGTGGTTTGGGAAACGGCCAAACCGATTGACAAAATCGTGCTGGTCCCCGCGCGCCCCACCGATTTCCCCGACACTCCGGGTTTTGGATTCCCCCGTCGATACAAGGTGGAGGGATCGCCCCGAGGGGATTTTTCCGACGCGGTGATCCTTGCGGACCATAGCCTTGCGGACTTCCCCAATCCCGGAACCGCTCCGTTTGAGGTCCATGCGGATCGACTGGCGCTCCGAGCGATCCGAGTGACCGCGACCCGCCTGTGGGAGCGAACCAACGATTATGTCTTCGCGCTCGCGGAGCTTCAGGCCTTCTCCGACGGGGCCAATGCGGCCGCGCTGGGGACCGTGTCCGCTCAGGACAGCATCGATAGCGGTCGCTGGCACACCCGCTTCCTCGTGGACGGATATGATAGCCGCGCCTTGCTGAAATACCCAATCGAATCGGGGCCTTCCGCGACCGAGCTCGAAGCCCTGCGCGCGGAAGTCGAGACGGTTAAACAGCGGCGCCGGGCTCTCGCGGAGGGCTTGATCGGCGAGGAATTGAAGAAGGCCGGGACAGCGGCGGGCAAGCGGATGGAGGAGATCGACCGAGAGCTCGCGAAGCTTCCGCAGCCGAGTAAAGTGTACGCCGCCGCAAACGATTTCCGTCCGGATGGTTCGTTTACCCCCGCGGGGGTTCCGCGTCCGGTTCAGGTGCTCGCGCGCGGGGATGTCACCCAGCCGGTGGCGGAGGCTTCTCCTCGAGCGATTCGAGCCATCCGCGAACCCAGTCCGGATTTCTACTTCTCGAACCCATCCGATGAGGGGCCGCGGCGCGCGGCGCTCGCCAAATGGATCAGCCATCCGAAGAACCCGCTCACTTGGCGGTCCATCGTGAACCGGGCATGGCATTACCATTTCGGACGTGGGATCGTGGACACCCCGAATGATTTTGGACACATGGGGGGACAGCCCAGTCATCCGGAGCTGTTGGACTGGCTGGCCGGCGAATTTCTCGCCCAAGGAGGTTCGCTCAAGGCGCTCCACCGGCTGATCCTCAGGAGCGCCGCCTATCGCCAAGTCTGCTCGCATGATGAGGACAAGGCGCGCCTCGATTCGGATAACCGCTTCCTGTGGCGGATGAATCGGAGCCGCTTGGACGCCGAATCGATTCGGGACTCGGTCCTATATGTTTCCGGGAAACTCGATTTCACGATGGGTGGGCCGGGATTTGATCTCTTCGATTTCAAGGATGACCATTCCCCTCATTACAGCTACGAGACCTTTGACGTGGATAACCCGGGCGCGCTCCGGCGAACAGTCTATCGCTTCATCGTAAGGAGCGCGCCCGATCCGTTCGTGACCTGCCTGGATGGCGCGGACCCCTCGCAGAGCGTGCCGGCGCGGAACATCACCCTCACCGCGCTTCAGGCCCTTTCCCTGCTGAACAACCCCTTCATGGTCCGCCAGGCGAAACACCTGGCGGACCGTCTGGAGTCGGAGTCCGAAAAACCGGAGGACCGGATTCGCGCCGCTCACCAACTCACACTTGGCCGCCCACCAACCGAACAAGAACAGCGCCTCTTGGCCCAGTACGCGGAAGGCCGTGGCCTTCCGGCGGTCTGCCGCCTGCTGTTCAACTGCAATGAGTTCGTGTTCGTGGACTAGCGTGCTGAACAGACCGCCACACCCATTCCAAATTCTTCGCGGCGCGATGCTCTTGGTTCTGGGGGTCGCCTCGAATTCGCTTGCCCAATCCCTTTCGGACCCGATCCGAGTGGATTTGAATGTGTACACGCCGGGAACCATTCCCTCGGGCATCGGGGAGCCGGTCCGGGAGGCCGCGCGCCTCGCGGAGGAATGGGAGCGGCTTCATCCCGGAGAGAAGATCAAGTACCAGCAGATTGTGACCACCGGGGGCGGGGAAGGGGAGTGGCTCAAGACCCAACTGCTTGGGGGGATCGCCCCTGAAATCATCCACCAGAACGCGGAAATCGCCTGGCAGGACACGGACAAGGGGTGGTATATCCCGCTCGATGAGTACCTTGAGAAACCCAATCCCTATGTGCCAGTGAACAAGCGTTGGCTCGACACGTTCACCAATCAGGCACTGGTCAACGCCAAGCGCGCGCCGGACGGGAAACTCTACTGCATCTCCCTGGACATCATCGAAACCGGTCTCTTCTACAACAAGGATCTGCTCCGAAAGCTCGGTTGCGACCGGATGCCGGACACCTGGGAGGAGATGCGCGCTATGTTTAAGAAGATCGACTCCCAAGGGGTGACCCCGATGGCCACCGCGATCTTCGGCCTGGGTTCGGATTGGGGCCAAGACATTCTCTTTGAGATGCTCTACCGAAAGCTCCTCCCGGACATGGACCTGATTCCCTCCAGCCCGGAATCAGAGGCGTATCTCGGCCACTACCTGGAGGCGCGCGAAGCCGGTTTTCTGTTCACCAAGGGGTTCTTCACACCCAAGGATCCACGGTGGCGGGAACTGAATCGTCTCCTCTATGAATGGAGACAGTTTTGGCCCAAGGAGCTCAAGAACAGCGATCCGGCGCGATTGTTCCTGACCGAACGAGTTCCGATCCTCTGGGACTCCTCGTTCCTGCTGCGACGGATGGAGACCGACCCGTACCGGACCTTTGATTGGGGGGTGGCCTATATTCCAAGGATCACCCCGGAAACAAGCCGTTTCGCGGATGGCGGTCCCGCCACGGTGATCGGCGGGGCGGCGATTCAACTCCACCTCACCAATAGCGCCAGGAACAACAACCGGGTCGAGGACTGCATCGATTTCCTGATGTTCCTCAGCGCCCCCCAAAGCATCGAGCGCCTCGCCGCCGAGGCGCTGGTCTTCATCCCCAATGTAAAAGGGGCGAAGATGGCCTCGCAACTTGCTCCCTTCGCGGAGATTTTTCAGCGCCGCTATTGCGCCATCAAATGGCTTGACTCGATGGACGGGCAATACAAGAAGCAGTGGCGGCGGATGTTGGATTACTACCTCAATGACGGCATGAGCCTGGAGGAGTTCCTGAGGACCCTGAAGTTGAATTTCGCGGCCTGGGTGGAAAGCCATCGCGCCGAGGCCGGTTGGGATTTTGAGGGGATGGAAAAGGTCTGGAGCGAGCGTTCCGCGCGGTTGCTCCCGGAACTGAACTGAAGAGGAGGAGGCCGCGACTTGCAGCTGCTCAATCTGAAGGCCCGCTACCCCGGGGCCGCTCTCATCACCGGCGCATCCAGCGGGATCGGCGAGGTCTTCGCCCGAAGGCTCGCCGCCGAGGGGGTCGATCTTGTCCTGGTGGCGCGTCGGAGGGACCGTCTTGCGGCGCTCGCCGCCGAGCTTACCCAAGCGCATGGAGTGGCGGCTTACCCGATCGGCATGGACCTCGCCAGGGCCGGATCGGGGGCCGAAGTCAAGGGAATCGTGGAAACCCACGGCATCGAGGTCGGCATCCTGGTGAACAACGCCGGGTTTGGGAGTCTTGGGATCTTCACCCGCCTTGAACCCGACCGAGAGGCGGCGATGGTGGACCTGAACTGCCGCGCGGGGGTGGAGCTTACCTCCTGCTTCGCCCCGGCGATGGTCAAACGGCGAAATGGGGCGATTATCTTTGTTTCCAGCCTCGCCGCGTTCCAGCCGACCCCGTTCTTTTCCACCTATGGGGCCACGAAGAGTTTCAATCTCTTTTTCGCGGAGGGCCTGTGGGCGGAACTTCGACCACATGGAGTGGATGTCCTGGCCCTTTGCCCCGGCTTCACCCGCTCCGAGTTCCAAGAGGCGGCCGGACTCAAAACCCCTCAAAATGTTCGCTGGGATGAGCCGGAGGATGTGGTCGAAACGGGCCTTCTCGCGCTCGGAAAGGGGCCTTCGGTGGTGCATGGCCTCAAGAACAAGGGGGTCAGCCATCTCCACCGGTTTCTTTCGCGAAGGGCGATGGCGCGCCTTTCACACTGGATCCGACTCAAGGAACTGAACGGCAACTGGCGAACTCGACCGGAATGAACGCGTCAACCATCATTCCATCCGGGCCTCGACCGGCCAGGCGGAGCAACCGACCGCCTGGCTCCCCCCCGCTTGTTCTGATCTACGGGCTGCTCGCGCTCCCTTTACTTTTCCTCCTGGTCTTCAATTATGTCCCGGCTGCTTCGGCGCTGTATCATGCCTTCACCGAATGGGATGTGGGGGCCGAAAGCCGCTGGATCGGCCTCGGCAATTTCAAGGCTCTTTCGGTTGACCCGGTGTTCCGCCAGAGCCTCTGGAACCTCTTTCGACTTGGGTGTTTTGTCCTGATCGTCAATCTCAGCGTGCCATTCCTGGTGGCCGAAATGATCTTCCATCTGCGCTCGGAGCGCGCCCGTTATGCCTGCCGGGTGGCGCTGGTGCTGCCCATGGTCGTCCCCGGCGTGGTGGTCTTCATGATCTGGAAGTACATCTATTCGGATGCCGGCCTGGTGACCGAGGGGCTGCTCGCGCTGGGGCTTCGGGATTGGGTGTATGGCTGGCTATCGCATCCCAAGACCGCGCTTTGGGCCGTGGCATTCGTGGGCTTTCCCTTCGCGCATGGGGTCCATGCGCTGATCTACTACGCGGGTCTGGCCAACATTTCTCCCGACATCCTCGAGGCGGCTGAGGTCGATGGTCTCGGACCCATCGGGCGAATCGTCCGGATCCATGTTCCGTTGATCCTGCAGCAGGCTAAGCTCCTCCTGATTATCACGGTCATCGGGGTGGTCAACGGTTTCGAGGCGATCCTGATTCTGACCGAGGACGGCGGTCCGGGTTATGAAACCCTTGTGCCCGGCCTGTACATGTACCAGAACGGATTCACTTATCAGCGGATGGGCTACGCCTGCGCCATCGGGCTCCTGATGCTCATGTTCCTTCTGGCGTTCACCATCTCGCTCAATCGCCTCCTCAAGACCGAGCGCTTTGAACCCGGAAGGAGAGGGACATGAGGATCGCCGCCGTTTCCTGGCGCCTCGCGCTTGTCTTGATCTTGCTGTTGACCTTCTACCCCTTTGTGTTCATGGTCGTGACTTCGTTCAAGGACACGCACCAGTTTTACCACTCCTTCTGGCTGCCGACCCTTCCCCCGCACTTCGAAAACTACACCTGGGCCGCCACGGACTTGGCCCGCTATCTTCTCAACAGCCTGTTTATCACCGCCACGAGCATCGCGGGAGTCCTGGTCAGTTCCTCAGTGGCGGGATTCATCTTCGCCCGCTACGACTTCCCTGGTCGGCAGCTCCTCTACCACGCCATCATCGCCATGATGATGATTCCGGGTGTGTTAATGCTGGTCCCGGCTTTTGTCTGGGTTCAGCGCCTGGCCCTGATCGACACCTACTGGGTCCTGATCCTGCCGTACATCGCGGGAGGCCAGGTTCTCGGGATCTATCTCATGCGCGGATTCTTCAGTGAGATCGACAACGATCTCTTCGAGGCGGCGCAAGTCGATGGCTCCGGCCTTTTCGGGCAGCTTCTGCATGTCGCGATCCCGCTTGGATTGCCG
>JAJVIK010000022.1 GCA_022072055.1 bacterium
CCGAACCCTCCCTATCCCCATCCGAGGCGCCGACGCCTGGCGCGAGCCAGGGACCGGTTCCGGAAGCGGGCATCGTTCAGGGTGGGGGCCTGGACTCCCGACCCGCGGGGGGGTCGATCGAGGATTCCTTGTTACCCGACCTTCCAAGCGCCTCCGGCGACTCAGCCGATTCCACTCCCATGGAACTCGCCCTGCGCGGGTCCGAGTCGGGAGGGCTTTCCGGACCGATCGAGGACCCCTTCGCCCCGGTCGGGGGGGGCTCGAAGGACAGCTTCACCGAATCCTTTCCCTCGCTTAGCGGTGGCTCCTCAACCGTTTCTCCCGCGCCCGCAAACCCCTCACCCCTGGGGACCGCCTTCGGAGTGGTCCGTGGGGGAGCGCCCGCGCCGGTTTTCACAGCCTCCACCATGAATGGCGGGACCTTCGACTTGGCATCGCATCGCGGCCGTGTGGTGGTGCTCGATTTCTGGTTCAGCACCTGCGGACCTTGCCTGCGCTCCATGCCCGCGCTCGAGCAACTGCGCCGTCAGTTCAGCGAAGACCAAGTGGTGATCATCGGGATGAACGCGGACCAGACCCGCACCGCCGCGGAGCGCCACATCCGTCAGTCCCCGCATCCCTGGGACCATGTGTACACCCCCGCGACTCGCCCCGATTTGCGCAAGACCTTCGCGGTGAATCTGTACCCCACCTTCCTGGTGATTGATCAAGTCGGGAACATCCAGTATCGCGGGAACAATGCGCAGCAGGCCGTGGCCAAGGTGGTTGAGCTCGTTCAGACCCCCTCGATACCCCAGGGGGCGGGGACCATGGCGGCTGTCCGGTAAGGGTGTTGCCTTTTGCCACTCGCGGCGGTATGAAAGCATCCTCGGAATCACAATCCGCTTTTTCAATAACCCAATCTGGAGGTGTGTTCACGTGCTGAAACGCATTCTGCCCGTTGTGCCTGTCGCGCTGATCGCTCTGGTCGCCGCCGTTGTCTTGGGGTGGCCATCCAAGTCCGAAGGCGATCCGCAGTTCAAGAACGTGCAGGTCCTCACCGACCTCACCATGGATGAGCTTCAGGATTACATGGCCGAGATGGTCGAGCACCTGGGAGTCAAGAAGTGCACCTTCTGCCACGCCCAGGACAAGTCCTCGGATGAGAAGGAGCACAAGGTCATCGCCCGCCAATTCATCAAGTTCACCAAGGAGCTGAACGAGGGTTTCTTCAAGGACAAGGAGAGCAAGGTGACTTGTTACACCTGCCATCGCGGGCAGGAGAAGCCGATCAACAAGCCAGAGGAAGAGGGCAAGGCGGAACAGAAGTAGGAAAGCCGCTCCATGGCGGGGGTTGTTTGCAGGCGGCCCCCGCCGTGGAGCATTGACTCAGAAGGTGATCGCGGAGAAGACCTCCACATCCGCGAGCTGCTTGCGGCCCCCCAGATCGGCGAGTTCGATCAGGAATCCGGCCTCGAGAATCTCCACTCCCTCGAAGTGCTTGAGAAGGTTGACCGCCGCGCGCATGGTTCCGCCGGTGGCCAGCAGGTCATCGATGAGCACCACCCGATCCCCCTCGGAGAGGGCGTCGCGGTGGATTTGAATCCGGTCTTCGCCGTATTCGAGCGCATAGGTCTCGGTGTATGTCGGGGCGGGGAGTTTGCCCGCCTTTCGGATCAAGACAATCCCGCAGCCGAGCTTGTAGGCCAAGGCGGAGCCGATCAGGAAACCGCGCGACTCGATTCCCGCGATCGCGGAGACCTTCCGAGGCGCGTAACGCTCCGCGAAGAGGTCCACGGCCTGCTGAAACAGTCTCCCATCCTTGAGTAGGGTGGTGATGTCGCGGAACAGGATTCCCGGTTTGGGGAAATCCGGGACCCCGCGGATGGCGTCACGCAGATGGTTCATGTCGATTCCTCTTTTACCGGGTTACGAGCAGCCGGTGGTGGCCCCGCAGGACACGCATTTGAGGCAGGTGCCGTTGCGCACCAGGGTCATCTGCCCGCAAGTCCCGCAGGGGTCCCCCTCGAAGCCCTTGAGGCGCGCCTCGGCCACCTTCCGCTGCATGACCATCGCGTCGCTTCGTTCAAGGGTCGCGGTCATGGCCTTCGGAGCGCTCCACTCCGGCTCGGCGTGGGCGGCATGGGCGCCGTTGCCGTTCGCGGCCCCATTCCCGCCATTCTTGCCCGGTGAGGAAACGAGGTCCAGGTGAACCGAGCGTTGCGTGAGGGGATGAAGCGGGGCGGCGGCCTCGGAGGAGATCACCCTCTCGATCACGATCTCCTCGTCATCAAAGGCGGGTTCGTCATCCGGCCGGCCCAAGGTGTCGCTGCGCAAGTCTTCCGGACTCACCTGGGCCAGATCATAACGTCCAAGATATGAGACCGCGAGCTCGCGGAAGATGTAATCGATCACCGAGGTGCTCATCTTGATGAACGGGTTGCCATCCACTCCGCCGTTGGGCTCGAAGCGCGTGAATACAAAGGCATCCACGAACTCATCCAGCGGCACTCCATACTGAAGGCCTAGCGAAATCGAAATCGCGAAGCAGTTCATCAGGCTACGGAAGGCGGCCCCTTCCTTGTGCATGTCAACGAAAATCTCGCCGAGGGTCCCATCCGAAAACTCGCCGGTTCGGAGGTAGACCTTGTGCCCGCCAACGCGCGCCTTCTGGGTGTACCCGCTGCGTCGATGGGGCAGGCGGCGACGTTTCGCGAGGTAGCGGTGAACCACCCGCTCGGCCACTCGCTGCGCGGCCTCGGAAGAGGTCTTGGGCGCCTCCCATTCCTCATCCACGAGTTGCGCGGCGGACTGCGCGCTGAGCGGCTGGCTGAGTTTGGAGCCATCCCGGTAAAGCGCGATGGCCTTGAGCATCAGGCGCCAGGCCTTTTCGTAGGCGCTCCGCACCTCCTCAACGGAGGCGTGGTTGGGCATGTTGATGGTCTTGGAGATCGCCCCCGAAATGAACGGCTGAGCGGCGGCCATCATCCGCAGGTGCCCGTCCGGCTGGATGAAGCGCTTTCCGGTCCGTCCGCAAGGGCTGGCGCAATCGAACACCGGGAGATGCTCTTCCGCCAGGCGCGGCGCGCCCTCAATGGTCATTCGCCCGCAGACAACCTGGTTGGCCTCCTCGATCTCCCCCTCGGTGAAGCCGACGGCCTTGAGCAGGTCGAAATCCCAGGCCGCGAGCTGCTCCTCCGGGATGCCCAGGTGCGAGCGGCAAAACTCTTCCCCGATGTTGAACTTGTTGAACACATACCGGATGTCGAACGCCGACTGGAGTTCCGGCTCGATCCGTGAAAGCGCCTCCTCGGTGAATCCTTTCTCGAGTAGGGCCGCGCGAGTGACATGGACGGAACGGTCCAGAGAGGCGGTTCCGACTATGTATTCGACAATGTCTTTGATTTCCTCGGCGGAGTATCCGAGACGGTGCAAGGCGACCGGGACCGACTGGTTCACGATCCGGAAATAGCCTCCGCCCGCGAGCTTTTTGAACTTGACCAAGGCGTAATCCGGCTCGATCCCGGTGGTGTCGCAATCCATCACCAGGCTGATGGTGCCGGTGGGAGCCACCACGGTGGTCTGGGCGTTGCGGTAACCGTAACGCTCTCCAAGTTCGAGCGCCTCATCCCAGGTCTCGCGCGCGGCGGCGAGCAGGTCGGGGGGGCAGATCTCGGGATTGATGGCGCAGGGGAAGACCGAAAGCCCCTCGTATTCGCTGTTCGGCGTGTGGTAGGCCGCGCGACGGTGGTTCCGGATCACGCGCAGCATGGGCTCACGATTGCGGTGGAATCCGGGGAATGGTCCAAGCTCGCGCGCCAGCATCGCCGAGGTGGCGTAGGACCGCGCGGTCATGATCGCCGAAAGCGCGCCGGTGATCGCCACCGCTTGCGGGGAGTCATAGGGAATCCCCATCACCATCAGCAGCGAGCCCAGATTGGCGTACCCCAGACCGAGGGTTCGGAACTCGTGCGAGCGGCGGGCGATGGACTTGGCCGGAAACTGCGCCATCAGAACCGAGATCTCCAGGGTGAGGGTCCAGAGATGACAGGCGTGACGGAACCCCTCGATGTCGAAGCGCCCGCTCTCCAGGTCGATGAACGACATCAGGTTGATCGAGGCCAGGTTGCAGGCGGTGTCATCCAGGAACATGTATTCCGAGCAGGGATTCGAGGCGTTGATCCGACCATCCGAGGGGCAGGTGTGCCACTCGTTGATCGTGGTGTCGAACTGCACGCCCGGGTCGGCGCAAGCCCAGGCGGCGTAGGCAACCTGCGACCAGAGGTCGGCGGCTTGGACAGTCTTGCTCGGCTTCTTGTCGGTCCGGCGGCGCAGGACCCACTCCTTGTCTTCTTGAGCCGCGCGCATGAATTCGTTGGTCACTCGTACCGAGTTGTTCGAGTTCTGGCCGGAAACCGTGGCGTAACCCTCGGACTCCCAATCCGTGGTGATCGCCGGGAAATCAATCCCGGTGTATCCCTGCGAGGCGAGGTGAATGGCTCGCTGGATGTAGTTGTCGGGAACCTCGTGCAGCCGGGCATCGCGAACCGTCCCCGCCAACACCCGGTTTTTGCGGAGGGTGAAGCGGTCTTCGCCCTTGAGGGAATGGTCCGCGAAGCAGGCCCGCATGATCGCGTTCATGTGATGGCTGCAAATCCGGCTGCCGGCGACCATCGCGGCCACCTTCTGCTCCTCGCGGACCTTCCAATTGATGAACTCCTCGATGTCCGGATGGTCGATATCCACGACGACCATCTTGGCCGCGCGGCGGGTGGTGCCTCCGGACTTGATGGCGCCCGCCGAGCGATCTCCGATCCGCAAGAAGCTCATCAGGCCGGAGCTCCTTCCTCCGCCCGAAAGCGCCTCCCCCGCGCCCCTTAGGCTCGAAAAGTTGGTCCCGGTCCCCGAACCGTATTTGAATAGGCGCGCCTCACGGGTCCATAGATCCATGATCCCGCCCTCCTTGACCAGGTCATCCGAGACCGATTGGATGAAGCAGGCGTGGGGCTGGGGACGTTCATAGGCGCTTTGGGAAAGGCGGACCTCGCCGGTCTTGGGGTCCACGAAGTAATGCCCTTGAGCGGGGCCCTCGATGCCGTAGGCCCAATGCAGACCGGTGTTGAACCATTGCGGCGAGTTGGGCGCCCCCATCTGAGCCGCGAGGGTGTAGCGCATTTCATCGAAATAAGCGCGGGCCTCCTCCTCGGAGCTGAAATAGCCGTGCTTCCAGCCCCAATAGGTCCAACAGCCGGCGAGGCGATCGAAGACCATGCGCCCATCCCGCTCCCCGCCGTAGCGTTCGCTTTCAGGCAGAGCCTTGAGGGCGTCCGTGTCCGGCTCCGAGCGCTGGAGCCACTCCGGGACCTCTTCTTCCCTCACTTTGCGGAGTCGGGTTGGGATTCCGGCTTTTCGACAGTATTTCTGCGCCAGAATATCGGTGGCGACCTGCGACCAGCGGCCGGGGACCAGGACATCCTTGGCCTCAAAGACCACGGTCCCATCGGTGTTGACAATGCGCGAGGAGCGCGGCTTGAAATCCAGCGAGCTATAAGGGCAACGATCCGACTGCGTGAAACGGCGTGAGATATTCATGGCGGGCTTCCCTCCCCTGGTCAGACCGAGATGTGGAACTGAGATGTCGCGGGTCCTTGGCATGAAGGGGGATTCCGATGCCGAAAGCCCGCCCCCTGGTCAGGAAAGGAGCCTTTCCAACCGGTGGCGCCGAGAGTTAAGGAAACGTTAAGCGGTGCAGCGCTGAAACTCTCCCCGAAAATCCCCGAAAAAAACCCCGAAGCCCCCTTGATTGGGTAGTGCCGAGAAACCTCAGACCAACGACATCTAGTAGTAGTGTCGGAACTCTAGCCCAACATCTTGAGGTTTGCAAGCAAAAAACCATCGCCGGGACCGACATTTCTTTTCCCCAGGTCCAAGTCCAGAAAAAGGGGGGGGTTAGCGGTCTCTCCGGCGAACTTGTTCACGGATATTCGACAGGCGGACCACAGGCCATCCACAGGCTGCGAACAGGCTTCTCTTACCCTTGCCGTAGTCCCCCAAACCCCCGATACTGAATTCCCTCCGATTAGGGTCGGAGGAGTGAATGACATGGTTAGCGAGATTATCAATCCTGTATTCCCCAGGGCCGAGCAGGCCCTTCTTGAAGAGGTGGTCGCCGAGGCCGCGCGCGGTCTGGAGGAGACCTACACGCCCGCCGACTGGAGACGTCTGAAGGTCGGACCGATGGATCCCGAGGAAGTTGCGCTCCGGGTGGGGGCGGGATCCGCCGCCTGGCCCGCGGTCCGGCGTGTCCTCCGCGTGTTTCAGGAAGCGGTGATGCCGGGGATATTCGGGGCCTCCAACGAAGCCCCACCGGAGGGCTTATCCCTTCCTTCCATCCTCAGTCTGGCCGCCGGACATTTGAGCGACATCCTGTTCAGCTATTACGCTATTGAGCTCGAGGAGCAAGAGGCCCGCGAGGCCGCCGCTCACTCGGCCCTCCACTTGGTCTCGCGTCTTCCTGAGTTTCGGGATCATGCCGCCTGGAACATCTTCGCCTCCATGAAGGACCCGGCGGTGTGGGACGCCTTTATCCTCAGAAACGAAAGGGAGCGGGATCGTCTCGGACAGCTCGACCTGATTCCCGAGATCGACCGCGCGATCAAGGCTCGCGACTCCGGCCTTTACACCGCGTTTCTCGCGGAGCACGGCTTCGATTACGTTGTGGATTACCAGCGCCGCTTGATCAAGCGCGCCTATCCCGGATGGCGAGCGCTGTTGTTCCATGACATCGCGCACGCCCTGGCGCTCGGTGGGGAAACCGCCGACGGTAGGGTCTCCGCCATCCCCGCGCCGTTTCTCCCGCGCGTGATCTCCGAACGAACCGCCAACCTGCACCAGACCGACCTGCACCCAGAGACCGTGATTGGGGACGCCAACTTCATCGAGCACCCTCACCGGGGAATCACCACCGGCCAAACCGGAAGGATTGGAGTGGGGTGCGTGCTCTATCCCTGCACGCTCGGGGGGGTCACGGACAAGGTGAAACCGCGCCACCCGCTGATCGGGGATTTTGTCCTGATCGGGACGGATGTGGGCATCTTCGGTCCGGTGACCGTGGGGGCCGGGTCGGTCATCGGGCCGAACACGGAGATCAATGGGATGGTTGAGATCGGCGAGCGGGTCCGGGTCCGCGCCGCCGTGGTGGCGCGCACGGTCATCACCGAAAGCGGGAAACCCGGAAGGATTGTCTTTGAAAAGGACACCACGGTCGGCGAGGAGTGCCTGGTGATCAACGATCAGCCGACCGATCTCATCATCCCCGCCGGTTCATCGCTTCCCGCCCATTCGCACGTGGTCAATGACGGCCAAGGAGGGCCGAAGATTCTGTAGTTGTGGAAACCTCCGGAGGGAGGTTTCGCGGATGCAGCGCGAGGTTTTGACCTCCGCGCGTGGACGGGTTAGAAGGTGGCGCTGAGGTTTCTTCCTCCGCGCGTGGACACTCGCGCGAGGCATCGGCCTCGACGAGGATTTTCGCGGTTCCGTAAGGAGTTCCATTCATGCCAGCCAAGCCGCGCAAGGTTCACTTTGTTGTCAGCACCCATTGGGACCGGGAGTGGTACGTATCCTTCCAAGGGTTCCGTCACCGCTTGGTCAGCATGCTCGACGAACTCCTCGATACGATGGATCGGGACCCGCGCTTCACCTTCTTCCAAACCGATGGCCAATCGATTCTCTTGGAAGACTACCTGGAGATTCGTCCGGAGCGGCGGGATGAGCTCGCGCGCCTGGCCGGCAAGGGCCGACTCGAAATCGGGCCGTGGTATGTGCTGCCGGATGAATTCCTGGTCAGCGGGGAATCGCTGATCCGCAACCTCATGGAGGGGATCCGGGTCTCCTCGGAGTTTGGCCCACCCTCGACAGCGGGCTTCGTGGCCGACATTTTCGGCCACAACAGCCAGATTCCCCAGCTGATGCGCGGTTTCGGGATCGACAATTTCTTCCTCTGGCGGGGAACCAATGAGAAGGATCGCAAGGCCAACTTCCGCTGGCGGGCACCGGATGGGAGCGAGGTTCTCACCTTCCGCTTCGGTCCGATCTGGGGCTATTGCGACTATGCCTTTCGAGCGCGGAAGGGGAACGTGATCGACGCCCAGGTCTCCCTTGAGGACTTGATCGGCGGCCTGATCGAGGAGGTCCGCGCGCAGAGCAAGCGCTGCCCGACAAACACGCTCCTGGTCTTTGACGGCGGCGACCACATGGAGATCGATCCCCGCACCCCGGACGCCATCGAGGAAGCCAACCGTCGCCTCGCGGGCGAGGGCATCCGCATCGAGATGAGCACCCTCTCGCGCTATCTCACGGACCTCCGCGCCGAGGCCTCCAAGATCAAAGACATCGCGATGGGGGAGCTCCGCGCGCCCGCCGACGCGGAGGATGAACAGTGGCTCATCCCCGGAGTGCTCTCCAGCCGCATCCACCTCAAGCAGGCCAACCGCCATTGCGAGGACTTGCTGTGCCTCTGGACCGAGCCGTTCGCGGCCATCGCCCGACGCTATGGCCTTTCCGGCGCCGAGGGATTCCTTCACGCCGCCTGGAGACATCTTCTCCAGAACCATCCGCATGACAGCATCTGCGGGTGCAGCGTGGACCAGGTCCACAAGGACATGGAGTATCGCTTCGATCAATGCGAGGCCATCGCCGAACTGGTCCTCGGAGACAGCCTCAAGCGGCTCGCGCTTCGAGTTCCCGGTGAGGTCACCTCATCTCGGTTCCCGGTGGTTGTGGCCAACGCGCTTGCCTTTCCGATTTCCGAACCGGTCGACCTGGTCCTGGAGGTCCCCAACAATGGACCGGAATTCCAGGAGTTCTTCGGGTTCGAGCGGAAGCCGGCCTTCCGAATCGTGGACGCCAAGGGGGCGGAAGTTCCCTACCAGCGCGTCCACCAACAGCTTGAAAGCCTCCGTCAACAACGCTGCCGCCGGAAATTCCCGCACGCCCTGCGCCGTCACCTGGTGGAGGTGACTGTTCCGCTGGATCTCCCCTCCCTGGGGACCCGCACCTTGTTTGTCGAGGCGGTCCAAGGTCCCACGCGCCACCCCGTAGCTCCACTCGCAACCGAAGCCCGGATTCTCGAAAACGAGTTTCTCACTGTCGAAAACGCCGGCGGCAAGCTTTCCGTGTACGACAAAGAGACCGGGGCCGATTACATGGAGCTCCTAACCCTTGAGGATTGCGCGGACATCGGCGACGGCTGGTATCATGGCGTGGCGGTGAACGACGAGGTCTTCCTTTCCTCGAACTCCCCTTCCACCACGGTCCTCGTCCAGAACGGGCCGTTCAAGGCCACTTGGCGAATCGAGGTGGAGTTCAAAGTCCCTTCCGAGTTCGACTTTTCTCGGATGGTTCGCTCCTCCGAGCGGACCACGCTTCGAGTCACGCATTGGGTCACCCTCCGTCGTGGCGCCCGGCATGTGGAGGTGGTCACTGAGGTGGAAAATATCGTTCGCGATCATCGCCTGCGGGTTCTCTTCCCCTCCCTGATCGACGCCAAGACCTATTGGGCGGACACCCCCTTTGACGCCGTGGAGCGGCCCATCGCCTTGCGGAAGGACAACCATCTGGCTAAGGAACTGGAGGTGGAGACCAAGCCGCAGTCCACCTGGACGGCCGTATCGGGAACCCATCAGATCTATGATGAGGGCAAATGTGGACTCGCCATCATCTCCAAAGGGCTTCCGGAATCGGCGGTGATCGACGATGAAGATCGGACGATTGCCCTCACCCTGTTGCGCGCCTTCCGGCGGGCGGTGTTCACCGATGGCAACGAGGGGGGGCAAATCCAGGGGAAGCATCGCTTCGAGTATTGGGTCGTTCCCTTCGGCGGCAGGGTCGATCCGGTGGAGCTCGGTCGTTATGGTCAACGTCTCGCGGCGGGGATTCGCTCGGCGCAGGCGCACCCGCTGGACGACAAGTTGGAGGGACCCGACCATCCGGATGGCTATTCCCTGTTTGAGGTGGAGGGGGATGTGCTGGTCACCTCGGCGCGCGGAACGGGACAGACCGGCCTCTTTGTTCGCCTGTACAATCCCAAGGCAACCCACGCCAAGATCCGGATCACGATGAAGGATGGCTTCGCGCGCGCGGCGCGGTGCGATCTGCGCGATCAGGAGCTCGAACCCCTGCGAACAAGCGGCAAGAAACTGAACCTGGTGGTCGAACCGAAGAAGATCGTGACCCTATATCTCGAGCCGCGCGGAGCCGGAAAGTAGCCCAGCGATGAGGACCGAACCGATCCGTCTCGCGGTCTTCTTTTCCGGTGGCGGCAGCACTCTGCAAAACCTCCTGGATCACATCGCCTCGGGCAGCCTGAACGCCCGTGTGGAATGGACCTTGTCGAGCCGCGTGGACGCCGTCGGGATCGAAAAGTCCAGGCGCGCGGGGATTCCCTGCCTGGTGCTTCCGCGCAAAGAGTTCACATCCCATGAGGAATTCAGCCAGGCCATCAATCTGCACCTGGAACGCCATCCGGTCGATCTGATTGTCCTCGCGGGGTTCATGTGCCTGTATCGCTTCCCTCCTGATTACAACGGGCGTGTTTTGAACATCCACCCGGCGCTGATCCCATCCTTCTGCGGCAAGGGGATGTATGGCCACCATGTGCATGAGGCGGTGATTGAATCGGGAGTGAAGCTCACCGGAGCCACGGTCCACTTCGCGGACAATGAGTACGACCGCGGGCCGATCATCCTCCAGGAGGCGCTTCCCGTGTTGGATGAGGACACCCCGGAGACTCTCGCGGAACGCGTTCAGGCCCTGGAGCGCGAGCTTTATCCCAAGGCGATCCGGCTTTTCGCGGAGGGGCGGTTGCGGGTGGAGGGCAGGCGGGTCAGAATCCTCCCGGAGGAAGGTTCATGATCGAAATCAGTCCGCTTCTCGGCCTCCGGATGATCAACGACGGTTCGGTGTCGCTCATCAGCACTCGTCAGGAGGAGAAAACCAATGTCTCCACGGTGTCCTGGCAGATGCCCCTGTCGCAGGACCCGCCGATGGTGGGGATCGCGCTTTCGCCCAGCACCCGAACTCACAAGTTCCTGCGTGGCACAGGGGAGTTTGTGCTTTCGATCCCGGATGTGTCGTTGATCGCGGAAACCCATTTCTGCGGGACTCATCAGGGCGCGCTGATGGACAAGGTGCGTCTCATGGAGTTGCGCACCATGCGCGCGAGGGATGTGATCCCGCTGCTGATCACAAGCTGCATTGGACATTTGGAGTGCATCGTTTCCGAGAGCCGGAAATTCGGGGATCGGGTGTTCTACGCCGCCAAGGTGGTGATGGCGCAGGTGGAGGCGGAGTATTTCGACAAGGGTTGGAACGACAACGCCCAGACCCTGCACCATTTGGGCGGGGATTTGTACCGCTTCGGGGGGGTCATCGCCAGCGCCTCGAAGTTCCCCCTCCCCGCGCAAAGAGCGCCGCTGCCGAACCTGTTCGAGGACACGCGGACCGAACGGTTTCTCTGAATCCCCCGGTTTCAAAGATTAGCGGCCGAGCGACTTCTTGCCCGGTCGACGCGAGTTTTTCGACGCTCGCGGCGCCTTTCGGCGATTTTCTCGACGACCGCGCGGATGGCCTTTTCATCCTGGGCCAGACCGGACTCCTTCCAGTATGCGATCCAAAAACCCTCTTCCTCGGGACGATTCAAGCGCAGTTCCTGCCGCAAGGTGAGCAACACTTTGGACAAATCGCGAACGGGTCCCGGTGGGTCAAATCCGAAGGTCGGTCCCAGAAGTCCCCGGAGGAGATTTGCGGGCGGATCGAGGCGCGGAACATCGAGGAGCGCCAGGGGCGACTCCGGCGAATCCGCCCTCACATAGAAGTGTTTGAGACCCGGGCTACGGTAATAGGCGCGATTGCGGTGCAGCGCGCCGACTATTCGCGCGATCCCCTCGGCAATGAGACCGCGGTGTTCCGGGTGATCTTTCGCCCAGCTTCGAGCACAGCGGTAGGCGTCGAGTCCCTCGAGTAGAAGCACCGAGGCGACCGCGCCCCACGCGCCGCGCGTCTCGCCGAAAGCCAGCGGACGCGGGACCCGGACGCCCATGCGCCCCAGGGCTTGCAGGTTCCGGAACTCATCCGCCGCGCGCCTCCGCAGCCCTCGCCTTCCGGGCAGAAACCGAAAGACCGAGCCTTCAGGAATTCGCCAGCGTTTGAGGTAGAGGTTGCCCCCCCCGCCCGGGTCATCGAGGCGCACGACCTGACGGTCTCCGCGGTCATTGACGACGGCGCCCGGAAGGTCCGCGCGCCAAGCATCCTCGACGGTCAGAAGGTGAAGGGATTCGACGGTTGCTCTCGCCTCATCCGCGATCCAGAGAGAAGACATCCGTTTACACGTCGCAGAGTTGCACGGCCCTCGCCAGGGAGGTCATCGGATCGAGCTTGGGTATGAACTCCTGGGCCACAAAGCCCTGGAAGCCGGTGTCCACAATCGCCTGGAGGACAAAGGCGTAATTCAACTCCTGGGTTTCATCGATCTCGTTCCTGCCCGGCACTCCGCCGGTGTGGTAGTGGCCGATGTAGTCCTTGCTCTCGCGGATGGTCCGGACCACGTCCCCTTCCATGATCTGCATATGATAGATGTCATAGAGCAGCTTGAAGCGCTCCGAGCCGACTCGTTTGACCAGCTCCACCCCCCAGGGAGTGTGGTCGCACATGTAATCCTTGTGGTCGACTTTGCTGTTGAGCAGCTCCATGCACACGGTGACCTTGAGCCTCTCCGCGAGGGGGAGGATCCGTAGGAGACCCTTAACGCAGTTCTCAAGCCCCTGCTCATCCGGCATGCCGCGGCGGTTCCCGGAGAAAACGATCATGTTGGGGAGACCGGCTCCGGCCACCTCGGCGAGACGCTTTTCGCCCCGCTCCACCAGACCGTCGTGGTTCTCCAAGGTGTTCCAACCATCCGAAATGCCGCCGGGACCATTGGCCATCGCGCAGGTGAGTCCATGCTTCCGGGCAATCGGCCACTCTTCCGGATTGAGCAGTTCCACCGAGGCTATCCCCATCGCGGCGGCGTTCTTGCAGAGGTCCTCGAGCTCGATGTCCCGGTAACACCAGCGGCAAACCGAATGGTGGACCCGCCCCTTCAGGCTTGGAATGGCTTGGGGCGAATCTTGCCCCTGACCGGGACCGCTCACTGCCAGCCCAGCTGCTCCCGTGAGCGCGGCGAGCGCGGTTCGACGCGAAATTCCGGTGGTATTGCTCATCAAAGTTCCTCCCTGCTCTTATCGCGCGGCGATGTTGACACTTCCTTACGGAAGAGGGGAGAGGGGACCCGCTTAGAAGACCCTCAGGGAGGAGACCGGTTCGGGGGTGAAGGTTTGGGTGGGCGTGACCGTTTCCGTCACTGTCGGAGAGGGAGTGGGAGTCTGGGTGACTGTCGCGGAATTGGAGGGGGTGCGGGTCTCGCTGATCGTGGGGGAGTCTGTCACGGTCGGTGTGACGGTGAAGGTGTGAGTGACCGTGAAGGTGCCTGTCGGCGTGCGTGTCAAGGTCACGGTCCGGGTTGCGGTCGGAGTTCGAGTCACGGTCCGGGTGAAGGAGGGTGTCGCGGTTCGCGTGGAGGTCGGAGTGAAGGTGGGTGTGAAGGTGATCGGGTTGTCGTAAAGATGGTACACCACTCCGCCACCATAGTAAGCGAAATAGAGTTCCCCATTCTCATCCTCCCCGAAGGAGCTGATCGAGAAGGGCGAATCGCGCCGCTCCACCCGGTTCCAGGTTCCCGGCGGGTCCTGCGCGAGCGTCCAGATTCGACCGCTTCCGAAATCCCCGAAGAAATAGAGGCCATACAAGTCCGGGTTTTCCACGCCACGATAGACATATCCGCCGGTCACGGAGGAGCCTTGGTCACGTCCGTACTCGGTGATCGGAAGCACCAGCCCCGCGGTGGGACAATTCACGGAGGGCGAAAAACAGTGGAGTCCCTCCATGATTCGCCAACCCAAGTTGTCCCCATTCTCGATGAGGGAGACTTCCTCATAGAGGTTCTGGCCCACATCGGCGCAAAACAGACGGCCATCGAGGCGATCAAAGGAGTAGCGCCAAGGGTTGCGAAGGCCGTATGCGTAGATCTCATCCAGGCCAGGGGTGGCGCCTATGAAGGGGTTGTCCGCGGGAATGCCGTATTCGAGTGGAGGCGAGGTGGCATCCACATCGATACGAAGCATCTTGCCCAACAGGGTGTTCAGGTCTTGGGCGCGGTTCCCGGGGTCTCCCCCGCTGCCGCCATCCCCCAGGCCGATGTACAAGAACCCATCCGGACCGAAGGTGAGATGGCCGCCATTGTGATTGGAGAACGGCTGGTCGATTGGCCCCAGGATGATTCTCTCCGTGGTGTTGGCCACATTCGGGTTCGCCGAGACCGTGTACTCCGCTACGATGGTGTCCCCATCCAACGAGGGCGCCGGAGAGTTCAAGGTATAATTCACGAAAAATCGACCGTTTGTTTCATAGTCCGGATGGAAGGCCAAGCCGAGCAAGCCGCGCTCGCTTCCCGATTGGGAGACCCGATTGAGTCCGGTCGACCCCAGGTTCAGGAAGTCGGTTGGAAGAACACTCCCGCTTGAGTCGATGATGCGAATCCTCCCGCGCTGTTGGACCACGAACAACCGATTGGATCCATCTCCGGCGTGGGTCACGAGAAGCGGCAGGGAAAAACCGGACGCGACCTCCTCCCAGTCCAGGTCGATGCTCTGCCCCAAAGCGACTCGCGGTTGGACCAGGACGGAAAGTGTAAGAACGAAGAGCAGACCGCGAGGTCTCGTCATGGGCATGTCTTTTCAACGCGATAACTTCCCGCGAAACGCCTCGAGCAGCGCCGCGTTATAGTCCGGGCCGCGAAATCTGCGCGCCCGAACCTCTGGGGTCGGACTTTCCACGAACCCCCAGAGCGCATCGAGCGCGCGCGAGGTTTCGGCGAGGCGTTCTTCGCTCGCGGCGCGTTCATGTTCGGAGCGAACCCCCGCGGCTAGAATGGGAGTGTCGCTTCCGGGATGCGTGAGCGCAAGGGTCAGGCACTTGAGGGCCAGAGTTTTCTGTTCGGCGAGATCGAAATACCGAACCACCCAGGCCGTGGGAAGGTGTGGCGAGGGAAAGGCGCTGTCCGAAGCCATGGGGACCGGTTTCGCGATTTCCTCGATCAGGGCGTGGATCTGGTCCTCGGAGGGGGTGGAAGAGGCCAGGCGAGCCACGCTGCGAGCGACCTCTTCGGCGCTCTTCGCGGCTGCTTCCGCATGCCCTCGAAGCTGGGCGCGGTCGGTCGCCCGATGAGGGTCGATCTCCGACCCAATACGCTCCACCGCCTCCACCAGTCGCTTGGTGGACTCCCCGGGCGCGAGCCGCTCGATCAGGGGACGCAAAACGGAGAAGTGGCCCTCCACATTCCGCCAACGGTCCTGGATGAGCTTCTGGTGGCAGCGAAAGCAGGCCGCGTCATCAAAAGCCTCGACGTGAAGATTCTTCCCGGTGGTCGGATCCGCCTCCGCCGTGGAAAGACGTCGCAGCGCCAGTTCCACCGCGACCGCCTGCCCCACTGTCCAGAAGGCGAACGGCGAAGCCTCCTTATAGTTCCAGTGGGGGGGTTGCCAAAAACTGTCGTGAAGCAGTTCAAAGCTCAGATCCGGATGTCCCGCCGCCACAATCTCGTGGTCGAGGCCACCGTGACACGACAGGCACACCCGGGCGCGGGTGACCAGGTCCTTGAGGTCGGTCATCCCGTGGGCCACATTGGTGGAGTGAGTGGCGTCAAAGAGGACATGCGGGGCGAGCCAATGCTCCGCGCGTCCATGGCACGCTTCACAGCTGACCCCTTCCTCGAGTGTGTAATGAGGTCCCCGCGCGGAGGGATCCGTCTCGCCCACATGGCAGCGGATGCATTTCCCCCATTCTTCGGGCCTTTCTTCCGGAAGGGCCATCCAGCGCGCGATCTCCCGGCTAAGCGGACCTCTCAGCGCGGCGAAGCTCCGTGAGTGCGCGTCCTTCTCATGCCAGATCAGGTACTGCTCCATGCGGGTCCACTCGGCGGTTCCGTGGCAATGCCGGCAGTTCCGCTCTCCGAGGTATTTGGCCGAGGGGCTTTCTTGCGCGACCGCCGGACCTATCCATGCCAGGATCAGACCGCATCCGAGCGCCATCCGGAAAACCATGCCGGCGAAAGCCGTGCCTCCCGCGCGCGGCAAACGGTTCGCGTTCATCTTACGGCCTCCATTCCCGTCCCGATGTCCTGGACCGCTTGATTGAAACACTCGAGACTGAAGCGCTTGCGACGAGCTTCGATGGAGCGAAAGCCGATTCCGCCCCGCCAGGCCTCGTCGAGACTCCGATTGACCGGCTCCAGCGGCGGAGAGGCGGAAGCGCCGGCGGTCCCTTTCCAGGCGGGGAAATCGTAGGCCAGGGCATGCAGCGCCCAGTATATCTGTTGAGCCTGATCGAAATGGCGGATCACCCAGGCCGAGGGAATCTCCGGAGCAAGGCGTCGTCCTTGCGCTTGGATGGGCCGGACCAGATCGGACCTCAAGGCGCTCGCCAGCGCCTCATCTTCACGATGGCGCCGGGAGAGCTCCGCTACTCGGGAGACAAGGTTCTCCGCCGCGCCCGCGGCTTCGAGGGCGGAGAGTCGCAGGGTCTCACGGGCCTTTGGGTCGGCGGAGGTTATCGCTTGCCGGGCGCACTCGGTGGCCGATTCCAAACGTTGCTTCTCCTCGCTCAAACCGAGTCGGTCCAAGAGGGGGAGATAGACCGGGAGCCTTCCCTCGACTTCCCTCCAGCGATCTTGAGACAGCTTGTGATGGCAGGAGAAGCATTCAGGCGAGTCGAACACGGGAAGCGGCTGATGGAGGTTGGCCTCCTCGGCCAGGACCTTGAAGGAGTCTTCCATCGCCACGGACAGGCCCACGGCCCAGTATTCGAGCGGGGAGGCCTCGCGCGGATCCCAGTGCGGCGGCTGACGGAGGCTGAAATCGTGGAACTCGAAGCCGACATCCGGGTGACCCGCCGCAATGATCTCGTGGTCAAGGCCCGAATGGCAGCCGAGGCACAGCCTGGCTCGTGTCGGAAGATCCTCCAAGTCCTTCATCCCGGCTTTCACGTTACGCGCGCGACGCTGCTCCCTGGTTTCACCCTCGGCCAGAACATAGTGGGTGTCGCGGTACTTTTCCGCCGGGCCATGGCAGGCCTCGCAGCCGATGTTGTCCTCCACGGGATCGTAGGGCCTTCCGGAACCTTGATGAGGCGCGATCTCCTCCGGGGCCACTTGGGGCAAGTGACAGCGCACGCATTTCTCCCAACCCAGCGCGACCTCATTCCAGGGTTGTCCCTCCGCGCGATGGAGGGGAAGCCCCATGAGCTCCGCGATGTGACGGGAAAGCCGACCGCTGGAGGGGTTTTCACTCTCATCCGGGATCAGGTCGAGAAAGGCGCGATGGTGAGCGTCGATTCGGTCGGCAATCTCTTCCTGAGACCAGATGTAATAGGCCGGGATGTGGTTCTCGAATTGGATCGCGGCGGATCCCCGGTCATGGCAGCTCCTGCAGTCATCGTTCCCCAGATATCGGGGAGCGGTTGGAGGGACCTCCTCGGCGCGCGCGGTCGCGCCCACGACAAGCCAACAGAGAACTCCGAAGACCCATCTCATGGTCGCCTCCCGGGCTCCTGCCGAAAGGACAGCGCGGCCTCGAACCGTTCGGAGCGGGGCGCCTTCCGTTCAGGCTCGTCAGGTTCCGGGTGAAATGTATGGCAGAAGGCGCAGTTGTTGGATTCCTTGCCGTCCGTGTGACACTCGAGGCAAGTTTCAAGCCTTGGAATCAGGACATCGGTGGCTGACACGCTCGCGATCGGTCCGGCGGGTTTTTCCGAGCCGGATTCCGAGTGGACAAAATGGCAGTGGCGGCACTCGATTCGGGAGGAAAAATGGTCACGGTGATTGAACAATGCCTTGGAAAACCAGCGGCGCGGAATCTCCGGTGGAGCGACCGAGGGAAGCGCGGCAAGCCCCGGAACCGATGCGGTCACGCCTGGAACCAGGTGATGGCACTGTTCGCACCGGGAGTAGCCTTCCACCCTCCGCCTACCGTAAAGGATGGCTTCCTCGGCGGCGACACGACCCCGAATGGCGCGCTCGAGCGGATCCTCATCGAGCCAAGGGCGGCGCTCCGGGAGGGCGGTCAGCTCCACCGGTTCCGCGCCCAGCTCAGGGGAGTGTTCGTTGAAATAGCGGAACAAGAACGCGCGTATCGCCTCGGGTGAATCATGCGGAACCTCGCCGCGCGCAAGCGCGTGGATGCGATGAGCGTGACATCCGCCGCAGTGTTTCTCGTAATCAATCGGCAACATTCTCTCTCCCGCAGCATCGAGTTCGTGGCAGTCCTCGCAATTCATCACCTTGCGGTTCTCGGGGCCGCCATCGGGGCCAACCAGGACACCCCTCGGATCCAGGTGGGCCTTGTGGGGGAACTTCAGTTTGCCGGGGTCCACGGCGGAACCATCCCTCCACAGCCGGAATTCGGGGTGGTCACCCCCTTCGGCCGTGAAACGGGTGACTCGCCTTCCCTCGCGCTCCGGTAGGAGGCCATGGCAGCGGGTGCAATCTTGGTCCTCGATGGCGTCCAGAGCGATATTCCCCTGGTGTTCGAGGTGGCAGACCGTGCACCTTCCGGGATAATTGTCCTCGAAACGGTGGTGCACCGCGCGGGACTCGGCGTCCACCCGGATCGTGCGGTAATGGCAGCTCATGCAGGACACATCCGAAACCGAGGAGAAGTGTTGACGATGGCAGTCTTCGCAGCGCACGTTGGCGTGCGGGGTCGAGAGCGGGCCGTTGAGGAACGCCGTCTGATCCGAGAAGACATAGAGGAGACCGGTGGAGGCTCCCATCGCCGCGAGGAGGACCAGATAGACCCAGGCCGGGAAAGGTCGCCAATACGGGCGCTGGTTGAAGTAGTCATGGGGGCGGTTGTCCTTGCCCACCGAGCTGCGCGCTATGTCCTTGGCCTTGCGCATCGGATCCTGAGCCTCAGTAGAGCAACGAGATCACGGCGTGCAGCGCGCTTCCGAACAAGAGCAGCGCGGCCATCGGGATGTGGAGGATCAACCAGCCGTTCAGCCAGTGGTGCAGGCGCTTGCAGATCAGCAGCTCGCGGCGCAAGAGGGTCGAATCGAGCAGGTCATCGATCACCTTCTTGAGGTTTTCCGATTGGATGAACTTCCGCACATGACCAAAGGCGTTGGAGATGTCCTCCACGGTCCTGAATTTCTGAATCGCGGCCGGGACGGGTTTGGGGAGCAGGAACGGTTGTACATCCTCCACGAAGAAGGACTTGAGAACCTGAACCTCCTGGGGAGTGGGATGCGAGAATTGGAGCAGGGTGTCTCCGACCCGGATCTTGTCCCCTTCGGCGAGCTCGCTCCGCTCGACGGGTTGATCGTTCACCAGAACCATGTTTCCCTCCCGCGCGCCGAGGAGATACTTTCCGCCGGACCGAAGAACCTCGAAGTGCCTCAGGGCCACCGTGGGGTCGGTGATCACCACGGGAATGTCCATCTCCCGCCCGAACACAAAGAGTTCCCGCTCGGCCAGGAGAACATGGGTTCCGTTATCGGGTCCGCCAATCACCTCGAGGTGCGCTCCCAGCGGTCTGTTGAACGGGCCACAGGTTTTTCGCACGGTTTCCAGACTGCTCTCCGCGAGGGATTGGATCAGCGGATCGATCCGCTCATAGATCATCTCGCGAGTGACCGCTCCGAGGAGCATTCGGGGAACAATCTGTTGGATAATCAATCCGTAAATGCCGCTTGCGTAGCAGAGGATGAACAGGATCAAAAGCGCCTGGGTGTAGACCCCGCCGATTTCAAATCCGGAATGAAAAAAAACATAGGGGAGACTGAGCAGTCCGAACCAGACATGACCGCGCATCCACCAAGCGGCGGAGCCGAGCGGCAAGGCCCGAAGCTTTTTTCGCGGAGTCAGCAGCCCCGCGAAGACCATCATCGCGAGCGCCATGCTCCCGAAGATCAGCCCGGGCCAGCTCCCCGCCGTCTCTTCCGAGGGGGCCAGGGTGGCGCAGAGGGCGTGGGCCAAGGCCCCGCCGACGAGCAGGGCCAGGGAGACCAGGATCCAGGCGCGTTGTTCCGACAAACGGATCAACACCGCTCAGGACCCCTTCCCCGCGCCCGGCGCGACTCCGGTCGGCGATTCGCGCGTGAACACATTCGGGAAGTATATCGGAAACTCCTCTTGCCGGACTCGATGCGCGGCGTCATGAGGGCAGGCGTACACACACCGCGGCCCTCCGGAAATCCCCGCGCACAGGTCGCAAGTCACGGCCTTCTGCTTGAGAACACTCCCCTTCTTGGCCGTCTCGGAGTCCCCGCCCTCCTTGTCCGATGATGGCAGCGAGATCACCTGCATGTTGATGTTGCCGTAGGGGCAATTCTGAGCGCATTTGGTGCAGCCGATGCACCAGGGTTCAATCACAATCTCCAGGTTCTCATGCCGCCGTATCGCCCCCACCGGGCACTCGGTCATGCACAGTGGATCGGAGCAGGAGCGGCAGGAGGTGGCCACCAGAAAGCGGTCAAAACGCTCGCCCACTCGATTGAGGCGGGTGATCCCCTCGTGGGCATCCGCGCAGGCCCGGACACATTCATCGCAGCGCGTGCATTTCTCCAGGTCGAGCAGCAGCAGGTTACGGGCATCCAGGAGCCCCTTCCCCAGGAAATCATCCAGGAGAAACGCGGACTGGCGCTCCATTTGGGCCTGGGTGTTCATCTGGCGCTCGGTGGCCTTCCGCCGGAGGCGGACCCCGACATCGGGGAATCGGTCCACCAGGGTTTGGAAATCCTCGGGGCTGACGCGCACCAGCTCGACCGTGTCGAGCGCGGAGACCGTGGCGGTGCGAGGGACCCCATCGAGCAGCCCGATCTCGCCGAAATACTCCCCTCGCCCGATATACCCGAGAACCACATCTCCCCCCGGCACTCGCTTGGTCACCTTGAGATGGCCATTCCGGATCAGGTAAAAGCCATCCGGCTCGTCCCCCTCCCGAAAAATGATCTCGCTCTCCTTCTTGTCCAGGGGGTTTCGGTCGATAAACTCGATGCGGTCCTTGAGAAACTCCTGGATTTCCCCCTCATGCCCGGCGAAAGCGGGGACATTGCGGAGATGGGTCGAGAGCGCTCGGTTCTTATAGTCCTCCTTGAAACGATTGGACATCTCCTTCAGCAATCGGAGGATCGGCGCGAGCATCTCCAGGCACTCGCAGTCGGTGAGCGCCACCACGGTCGCGGAGCGGGGATAGTTGTTGATGCAGGTCATCTCCCCGAAGAGGTCCCCGGAGGAAAGCTCCAGCACCGGGTTTTGACGGTCCAAATCCACGGGGGCGTCCGTGGGGATGCTCCGGCGAGGATTGGGGTCCTCGACCAATTCCGCGATGCCCGAAACAAAGCGGGTCGCATACCCTCGAAATAGACGCAGCCATCCGCCTCGCTCTCGTTCCGCGGAGCGAACCAGACCGCTCTGGGAGGCAATGAAAACCTTGACCCGCCCATTCAGGATGTAGAAGCCGGTCTGGTCGAAATCCCCTTCCTCACAGATCACATCCCCCTTCCTGAAACGGCGCAGCCAGACCGGGGGCTGTTTCTCCCAGGGGGTCCCCACAAAGGCCGCCGAGCGGATCTCCCGCAGATAACGCTTGGTCAGCTCCTTACGCATCTCCTCTCGGCAGTCGGCGAACAGGTCCAGGGCCAGCACCTGATCAATCGAGAGGACTTCCGCGTCCCGGGGGATCGCGGCAGTCTCCGTGTCCGGAGCCTGTCCTAGTGGGGAGAGAAGTTGGGCGTCTGTCGATTCGACCATGAGTGTTCTGGGTTCCGAACGAAGCTATCAAACCATCGCCATGGCGGTAAGGTTGTTTTTTTCTCACTCCCCTTGATCCCAGGCGGAGTCCCCTCAACCCTACCGGAAGTTGACCAATCTGATGAGAGTCCTGATCCTCGGATACGAATTCCCCCCCATTGGAGGCGGAACCGGGCGCGCGCTGGAGTCCCTCCTGAAATCCTGGCCGGCTGATTCGCGGATAGAGTTCGAGCTGTGGACCGTCGCTTCCCCAGTGGAGCGCTGGGTCCCCCTGCCACCCGGAGTCCGGGTGGTCGAACTTCGTTGTGGGAAGAGGCGCCCGCACTACTGGACTGTCCGCGAGCAGATAGCGCTGCTCTGGTCGGCCTGGAGGCGGAGCCTTTCGGATGACCCGGCTCCGGATGTGGTCCTGGTTTGGGGGGGCTGGCCGCTTGGGGTGCTCCTTTGGGGTTGGTTGGGGGACCTCCCCGCGCTCTTGGCGCTGAGGGGTTCGGATGTTCCGGGGTTTAATCCGAGGACCTCGGGTTGGTTCTGGCGCGCGCTCGCTAGAGCGGTTTGGCGGCGCGCCGCGCGGGTCACGGTCAACAGCCCGGCCTTGGCGCGGCTTGCCGGAAAAGTCGCCCGTGACCTCCGGTTGGAGGTCATTCCCAACGGGGTGAACCTGCCGCGGCCCTTGGAGACTCCCTTGATCGTCCGCGAGGCGCCACCGGAGGAGGGGCCCTTCAGGATTCTGCTGGTTCAGCGCCTGATTCCCCGTAAGCGGACGGAATGGATCTTCCAGGCGCTTTCCCTGCTCCCGCCGGAATTCCGAAAACGGGTTACGATCACCATCGCGGGGGATGGGCCGGAGCGCTATCGCCTGGAGGCGGTGGTGGAGGAGCTCGGCTTTGGGGACCGAGTCCAATTCCTAGGGGAGGTTCCCCATTCCGAGATCGCGGCGCTGTATGCGGAGGCGGACCTGTATGTCCTCCCGTCGATGGCGGAGGGGCTGTCCAATTCCCTGCT
>JAJVIK010000026.1 GCA_022072055.1 bacterium
ATGGAATGGTCCCTACGCGGCGCCAACGCCATCCTTGCCCTGCGATGCGCAACGCTTTCCAGACGGCTGGAGGATTATTGGGAAGACCGTGCTGCCTGATCTTCCCCCACTTTCATGACGCAGGCCCAAGGGGGCGCTTCGGTCATGGCCACCCGACCGCTTGCTCACGCGCGCGGCTCGGACGGCTTCACCCTCTCCCCCACGTGGGAGAGGGTGAGGGAGGGACCGCTATGCCTCCTCCCCCTTGGTCTTCACCTTCTGCGCCTGGTGCTTGAAGATGTGCTGGCGGATCATCTTGCGCTTGGTCTCGGAAAGCTCCACGAACTCCGCGCCCATCCGGAAGGTCCGTCTCGGACGCTGCGGCGTGCAATAACGAATCTGCACCGACACCTCGGCCAGGGCCAATACTTGCAGAAACAACGCGCTGCGGAGCTGCAGGATGCTCCCCGGCTCCACCGGCGAATCCCCCACCAACCCGACTCCGCCCTCGCTGATGTCCACGATCCGAAGCGGCAGGTGGAGAATCCCCTCCGCCTCCTGGTGAAGGCGCACAAACTGGCGCCGATTGGAGCGGTCCTCGGCGTTCTTGGGACGAGCGGGCGTGTGCCGCGAGACATGGTTGCCCATCAGCGAATCCAGCTTGTGCAGCAAGACATGGGCGTCCAAGGGCTTGACCACGAAATCATCCGCCCCCGACTGGAGCGCCATCAGCACGCTCTCCCGGGAGCGGTGCGCCGAGACCACAATGATCGGGGTCTTGCGGGTTGTTTCGCTCTGCTTGAAGCGCCGGCAGACCTCATAGCCGTCCATTCCGGGAAGACAGAGATCAAGGAGGATCGCGGAGGGGGGCTGCTTGTGAGCCGAGGCCAGCGCCGATTCGCCGTCGTAGGCCACGCTCACCTCGAACCCAACCCGCATCAGCAGGTTGGAGGTGAGATCGGCCGAGTCCTCGTCGTCATCCACGACCAGGATGCGACGGTCCTGCTCAGTATCGGTTGAAGAAGTGGTCATCAGAGTCGAATGTCCAATGAGGGGCGGGAGCCCTCAAGGCGCCTCTCCCAATCGCGGAGCGGATCGAGTTCCTCGGCCAGCGAGCCGGGCGTGATCGCCTCCACTCGAACCTCCGCCTCCACCCGGTCGAAGCCCACACCCTTCAATGATTCGACCAAAAGGGGGACTTCCTTGACCAGAAATTCCCGGTGGGCCGCTTTCGCCACGGAAAGGATGATCCGCAGCTGCTCGAAAAGCGCACGCAAGCGCACCCGCACAGGGCCGAGGACCGAGAGCTCCACCTGAAGCAGGAGCTCCATGTCACGAGGATTATAGCGTTCCGGGTGGTCGGCGTCCCGCTCGCCTCGAACCGCGAGCTCCACGGTGGTCGGGGAGGGTTCTCCGGGGAAGGGGATTCGCCAGAACACCCACGCCTCCTTGTCGGGCTGCGCGACTTGAGTGAGGCCCGTGAGCTGGGCCCCTTCGATGAGGTTGAGGATCCGCCAGGCGCTTGCGCGCAGGGGATGGGTCTGGGGCAACTCCGCCTGCGCGAGCAGGAAATCCAGCTCCAGGACCATGGCCTTGAAGTCGCTTCGGGCTTTGTCGGGACGGTTCCCCAGGAGCTTTTCCTCAAAGGTGGACAGGAAGTCGCGCAGCCGTTCCACGCGCTCGGCCAAGTCCCCGGTCTGGTTCCAAGCCAGGGTGTCCTGGAGGCGGACCAAGAGGCCGGCGAGACGGTCGCTGCCGCGCACCGAACCGGTGGCGAGGAACTGGGTGGTTTCGGCGGAGAGCTGGCCGAGCTCGCGTCCCAAGTTCCCCCGCGCGCGAAGCTTCTCGCGGACCGCGAGGAGGTTTTCGGGGGTGATCGGCACATTCCGCGCCAGCAACAGCGCCAGAACCGGGGCTTGCTCCGGAGGGATGTTTCCGAGCGCGGTTTGAAGAACCTGAAGGGTCTCCAGCTGGGCCGGAAGGTTGTTGGCCTGCAGCGCGCGCGAGAGGAGCTGCGCCAGGGGCGATGCTGCGGCTTGAGGCTGGCCCGCGGGGGTTGGAGGCGCGTTGGGTCGTGTGGACAGCTCGCCGGACGCGGCGGCCTGAGATGCGGGCGCCTCGCGCGGCTCGACCAGGATCTTGCCGCCTTCGGAGCGCACGCGGACTGTGGTTCCGGGTGGGAGCTCCTCGGTCAGGATCAGCGGCAACAGCAGCTTCCCGATCTGAATCGGGGTGGTTCCCTCCAATGTGGGGCGAAGCACCTTGCCGAGCAGCACGCCGCCCCCTTCGAGTCGCCGCACCAAGCCGAGGAAGTCACCTTGCCCCCGAGCCGCCTCCGGAAGTGTGCCGGTGATCGGAACCATGAACGGGATTGAAAGCACGCCCCCCCCGGCGGGGTCAAGAGGGAGGGGAAAACCCCCTTAGCTGAGTGAGGAAAAAAGTTTTGACAGTGGAATGAAAAGAGGGCATACTTGCCATTGTCTTGCTTTTTCGGCTCTGCACCGCGGACCGCCGGGTGCGATGTTTTGGTCAACTTGTTCCACTCCATTCCGCCCCCCGCGAGCGTTCGCGACTCCCACGGATGGTAAAGGAGTTGTGAAAATGAGGACACGTGCATTCTCTCAGCGATTCACCCTTCTTCATCTGCTTCCTGCCTGCCTTTTTCTTGGCGTTCCTCCTGCTTATTGTGATGTGTTTGACCGTCTGGGCGCGGAACTTGAGCTCTTCATCGAGATGGATGGTCAGACCCACAAGTTTCTGTGCTCCGGAGACACCGTGGTCCGTCGGTCCGGCCCGGTCCTCGGCGCCACGGCGACCACCATTGACGTAGAATTGGTCTCGCTGACCCTGACAGGGCAGTCCCCCATCGATCTGACGCCGATCCGGGTGAGCCTTCCGGACCCGGTCCTTCTTCCCGCCACCGGACAAGCCATGCGTCACGAGATACCCGGCGGGAATTGGGCGATTGACTCGTTTTTTGACATCACGTACCGGCTCGATTTCGTGGGCGGTTCGCGGCCTCCGCTGCACACCGCCACCCCCGCGAAGGTGGCAAGCGTGACCCCCAGCACCTCCCTTCCGCTAGCGGGGGTTCCGGCCGGGGCCGCCCAGGACACCCCTTCCAATGCCCACACCAAACTGGATTCCGGTTCGGTCAGCATTCCGGTCATGGACGATTCCATGACTCAGGTCGGAACCCTGACCCGAAGCATCCTCCGCTTTTACCCATGGATCGACTGTTATCTCTGCGGGGCCTTCCTGGCCTACCACGCGCTCCCCGCCGGGACTCCTCGGACAACCAATCTAACCGGGATGACCCGTGTGACCCGGAGCTCGCTGTTCTTCGAGGGGATGTGCACGACCGAGCTGAGCGGCGTGACGCTGGAAGACGCCACGGTCCAGCTCCGGCTTTCCCAGGACAAACTTTCCTCGGGGCGCTTGGAGAGCCCGGGGCCATCGACGTTCCCGATCCAGAGCTTCTTTGATGTCTTCTTCGAGGTCACCATCGAGGGGAACCATCTGGTCAATCCGACCCCCCTCGATTTGAGAAGCCCAGGGCCGACGATCAACGAACTCCCGTTCAGGAACGCCCAGCACCTGGGATGGAATTGCCCGCTCACGCTCCATCCCGCCAGCGCTCCCAACGCCCCCGCCACCTATTCGCTCGACAACTTCACATGCGTGTTCGTCAATCGGATTCCCTGGTGGATCCCTTGGTGGAGCTGCTACATCGTCAAGCTGACCCCATTCTGCATTCCGATCCCGTTCGTTACATTCAACCTGTTTGACGGGTTCGGCGCGGCGGGGTCGCCTCGAAGCGTGGGGATGACCGACCTGCGCGGTGTTCTGGATTTCACGGACCTGCCCAACGGCCAGTATTCCGTGAAGGAAGAGCTCCCGCCGGGGCACACCGCCCTGTCGCCGCTGATCAGCGATGTGGACCTGAACGACGCCACCTACGTTCCGGAGTTCTATGGAACCCTCGGCGGGCGTGGCTTTGGGGGAACCTATCCGTTCGAGGGAACTGACGAAGTCCAGATGGGGCTCTCCTTCGAGATGCAAGTGGGCGCCATCACGGAAACGATCCACCTGCAAGGCCCCGCGCAGGTCCGGCGCGGCCCGCGAAGCGACACAAACGGAAACACGCGGGAGGAAGTCCCGATTGAAATCCTCTCCATGGACCTTGTGGGAAGCAATCCGTTTGGAACGGGCCAGCTCCGGTTGCGCGAGAGTCCCACGCTTCAATCTTTAGGTCGTCTGGAGGGGCTGGATCCCGGACATGATTTTCCCGCGGATAGCTTCTTCGACATCTTTGTCGAAGTGGACCTTCCAGGGACCGGCTATATCTCCAACGTAAGCGCCGTGCATCTCTCGAAGCCTGATGTGACCGCTTATCCGCCCATCGGCGAGATGCACCTCGACAGTGGAGTGGATGTGGAGCTCAGCCAGGACACCAAGGGTCGCACCACGGTGGCGGTGGCGCGGAAGTTCTGGTGGTGGTGGCTGCCGTGGTACGAGTATTACATCCCCTACATCAATGTTCCGCCGAAACCGACGCCGACCCCCTCGCCCTCGGCCACCGCGACACCTTCGGGAACCGCGACCGAGACCGGAACCGCCACGGCCACGGGAACGGAGACTCCGACCGGGACCCCCACGGAGACCGCGACTTCAAGCTCCACGCCCTCCGCGACGGGGACCGCGACCGAGACCCAGACCAGCACGGTTACGAACACGGTGACCAACACCGCCACGTCAACACGGACCGCGACTCCCACGGACACCTTGCGTCCGACCGACACCCCAACCTTGACTCAGACCGCAACCTTCACTCGGACCCGGACGCACACCTCCACGAACACTCCGACTTCGACCGTGACCCGGACGAGGACTCCGACCGACACGCCCCGTCCGCCCACCAACACCCCCACGCGCACGGTGACGCCGACGCGGAGCCACACGCCGACTCCGACGGCCACAAACACTCCGACTTACACGGAGACCCCGACGGCGACCGTGACGGAGACCCGTCCGCCCACGCAAAAGGGGCCGGTGCTCTACTCCATCGAGCAGGATGTCATTTACGCCAGCGGCACGCTGATTGTCCGCGAGGGAGATGTCCTGATCGGAGGGTCTCTCAGCACGATCCTCGGCGGGAAGTATGAGGACCTGCTCGCCACCTTCTTGATCGATCCGCACGTGGAGGGAGTGGACCTCGGACTGGATGGTCTCGACGCCATCTCGATCCAGGGTGGGATGTTGACCCGCGCGTTCTTCAGCACCGAGCGCGACTTCCTGATCACCAACCCATCCCACCCGCTGTTCGGCATGATGGTCGGGCACGGCGACATGCTCTCCAAGTCGGGACTTGTGATCCCCAACTCGATGCTCGCGGCGCCGTTTGATCCCAAGGTTCCCGGAGTGATTGACCCGGTGAAGACCATCGGACTGGACGGCATCGACATCGAGGGTCTGGACGCCAATGAGTACGACATCTGGACCGCTTCGTTTAACAATGCCGCGAACCCGGGCAATCCGGCGCCTCCCACCGCGATTCTCAATGATCTGCGCGTGTATTGGTCCTTCGAGGAGATCAACGACGATTACATCACCGGTCCGTTGGCGTCCACGCCGCCCGGGGTGGGCGTGCCGATCAGCGCGGATGATGTGCTCGAGACCAACTTCGTGACCGGGACCGGCCTGATCTTCCGCTCCGGCGCGGATTCCATTCCGCCACCGGCCCCGAACATCCTGTTCGGCCTGGTTCCGCCCCCTGTCCCGCCGATCCGTCTCGGTCTGGATGGAGTGGACATGCCGAATTACACCTCGCCCTTCGAGTCCGACGAGGCGGGCGAGACCGGCCCGGTGCTCGTTCTGCCGGACCATGTCCTCTTCAGCACCGAGCTCGATGATCCGCTGGGCAGGTTTATCCATGGAGACCTGATGGCCGATCCGCCGGGCGCGGCGGCGTCCTTTGTGAGCTCGACCAATGTCATGCTGACCGGCCATCCGGAGCTTCTGTTCGATCTGGGTCTGGATGGGATCGACTGCCTGGGTCCGATTCCGGTCCAAGGGGTTGTGCGCGAGTACACCTGCGGGCGTGTGTTTGTCGCGCAGGATGTGAACGCGGTCACCGGTCCGTTCCAGCTCCGGATCTGGGCGCTCCAGGGCTGCGAGATCCGGGACACCCTGGATGTCACCTTCCAGTATCCCTCCTTCGCCCTCGCGGTCGATCCGAATACCGGAGTCACGGCCGGGCCGAACTTCATGCTCGGGATGAAGAGCGCGGGTGAAAAGGGGATCGGCATCTCGGATCTCTCGTTCCACCTGGATCGCGAGAAGCCGGGAATGCCGGGCGAGCTGCTCGCGACCATCGATGTCATGCCGCTCATGGACCCGCTGCCGAGCGGTTCGGGCATCGACTTCACCAACTTCCAATCGGATGGCGGTCCGAACGAGGCCGGGTCGGTGCCGGATTCCGAGATCACCTCGGATCCCCAGCCGACCTCCCCGAACCTGAAGGTTCCGGAGCCGATCCTGAGCGCCTCGGTGACCGCGCGTTGGTTCCCGAACCCCGCGATCGAGAATGTCACCGCCTACACCGCCCAAGTGCTCGACGGCACCGGCGTGGTGGCCTCGGCGAGCGTGCCCGGCGCCTCGAGCAGCGCCCTGCTCGCGGGTCTCCAGCCCGGAACCGATTACACGCTTTCGGTGGTGGCCACGAACGCGGCGGGCGACAGCGCGCCCTCCACGCTCCACTTCACCACGCGCTATGACCGCTCCGGTTCGCAGATGAACGCGATCCTCGAGCGTCTCTCGCGCGAGTGGAGTCCGGAAGGCTCGATGGAGGAAACCGGGCTCCAAGGCCAGGTCCCCTCGGCGGTGGACATCAACCAGGATGGCGAGGTGAACGCGCATGACGCGCTTGAAATCCTGGAGGATCACGCCAACCAATTGGACTGAGAGAGACCGTTGAACCTCGCGGGGCGGCCTTGGCGCCTCCCCGCGAGGTGATGCAGACATCGCCCCGGCGGCGGCCTTGAGCGGCCCTCCCGCCGGGGTTTCTTTTTGCGCCCCGGAAGGAATCCCTCCCCCCGTTCACGGGGGGACTGAGGGGGGTGGCTCCTCCTTGCGCGCAGGAAGATAATTCCCATCGGAGGGAAGCGCCCGTGACCCAGTTTTCCCCGACCGCCGTGTCCCGGATCGAGCTTGTCCAGGGCGACATCACTCAGGAATCCACCGACGCGATTGTCAACGCCGCGAACAGCGGCCTCAGGGGTGGTGGTGGAGTGGATGGAGCCATCCACCGCGCGGGCGGGCCGACGATCCTCCAGGAGTGCAAACAATACCCCGGCTGCCCCACCGGCGAGGCGGTGATCACCACAGGCGGGAACCTCAAGGCCAGACATGTCATCCACACGGTCGGCCCGATCTATCGGGATGGAAGGCATGGGGAACCGGAGCTGCTCGCGAGCGCCTACCGCAATTCGATGCGACTCGCCAAGCGGCATCGGCTCCTCTCGCTGGCCTTCCCTTCAATCAGCACGGGGGTCTATGGTTATCCGGTGGAGGATGCCGCGCGGGTGGCCCTTTCCTCTGTGCTCGCCGAACTGGAGTCGCCCGAAACCCTGGAGCGCGTCCGGTTCGTGCTTTTTGATGAGCGCACCCTCAAGGCTTACGAGCAAGCTTTGGCGGAGCTTTCACCCTGAGGCGGGACCCTCTCTCCGTGGGTTGCCGGCCGCGAGGCAGAACCGAGTCCACACGGACCGCGGAGGCGGTCTTTGCAGTTCGAGCGCGAGGTTTCCCGCCTCAGCGCCGTGCATTTTGGAGGTTGTCGAGGTGAAACCGAACTACTGCCTGATTCTTATCCTCGTCCTGGCCGGTCAGGTTCACGCCGACCCTTGGCAAGAAGCGGAAGAGAACGGAGTGGTCACACAGCGAGTGGTCCACTTCTGCAATCGCTTTGTGCAGGGGTGGCTGACCCATGCCGATATGAAGTCAGGTCTGATCCCTCGTAATCTGAAGCTCGACGCCTATTGGAACGCCAAGGACGCCGCCGCCGACAATTACCCCTTCATGGTCCTGACCGCGCATGTCACCGACAACCGTCACCTGAAGGACACCATGAAGAACATGCTTGAGGCCGAAAAGAGTCTCACTCGTCGCCTGGGCTGCCTCCCGGATGATTTCGTGTTCACCAAGCAGGGATTTCGCGAGGTCACCTTCAGCCGCGATGACCTGGTTTTCGGCGCGGCGGAGTATTGCAAGGATGGCCTGATCCCGATCACCGAGTGGATGGGTCCGAGCCCGTGGCTCGACCGCATGCTCGAACTGACCAAGGAGGTCTGGGAGCGCGCCCCGTATGTCACCCGTCAGGGTAAACTGCCCACCCGGAACATCGAAGTGGCGGGGGACCTGCTTCAGACCACCTCGCGCCTTTACTGGCTCACCGGCGACGATCAGTTCAAGGAATGGGTGTTTCGACTCGCGGACCGTTATCTTCTCGCGGATGACATTCCCACGTGGCCCCAACTGCGCCTGGACGATCACGGCTGTGAAATTGTGAACGGCCTTTCGGAGGCCTATTACCTCGCCTCGAGGAAAGACGCCGAGCGCTGGAAGCAATACAAGCCCAAAATCCACGCCCTCCTCGACTGCATCCTGGAGAAGGGCGCGAATGAGGATGGTCTTCTCTATAGCCTGATCAACCCCGCGAGCAACGAAATCCTGAACAAGGATTTCACCGACAACTGGGGCTACAACTACAACGCCTTCCTGGTGGTCGCGGAGGTGGATGGCGAGGACAAGTACCGTCAAGCGGTCGAGAAGGTCCTCTCCAACATCCACAAGTATCTCGATTTCAAGTGGGAGAACGGCGGCGCGGACGGCTACGCCGACTCGGTCGAGGGCGGCATCAATCTCCTCAACCGCATTCCCGTTCAGTCGGGATTTGAGTGGGTCGACTCCTCGATGGAGATTCTGCTCGCCAAGCAACGCCCGGATGGCATCATCGAGGGGTGGCATGGGGATGGGAACTCGGCCCGGACCGCGATCATGTACGCCCTTTGGAAGACTCAGGGGGTGACTCTCTCCCCCTGGCGAGAGGACATTCAGCTTGGCGCGGCGCGGGATGAATCCGGCGCGCTGCATGTCTCCATCAAAACCGAATGGCCCTGGACCGGAACGATCCGTTTCGACCGCCCGCGCCATGCGGAGTATTTCCACATTCCCAGCGATTACGCGCGCCTCAATCAGTTCCCGGAGTGGTTTGTCGCGGAGCCGACCGGAAGATATGTCCTGGCCCGCGAGGGAGGGTAGGAGCAGGCGCTGGATGGGAAGGAGCTCTGGAATTATTCGGCCACCCTCAAGCCGCTGGAGCCGTTCCGCCTGACAGTCAAGGCGCAGTAGGGTGGGAGGTTCGTTCTAGTTTTCAGCCTCGGGGGCATCGGATCCAACCCGTGCGAATTGCGGTGGGTTGTTGGCCTCGACATAGCCGGTCCATGCCTCGCGAGCGCGGCCCTGGTGTTCCCCCGAAAGGCGCTCGCGAAAGTCCGTGGGCAGCCGGTAGTGGCCCGCGACCGCGCCATAGCGACCGAGCCGATGGGTCTCGGAAACCCGCCCCGGCTCCATCCAGGCGTCGATCAACATCGGCTCCCCGGTGCGTGGGTCCTGGTTGTCCGAAACCAGGGCGACATGCCAGGTCTCGTTGCCGTTGCGCTTGAAGATCACGATGTCTCCCGGGCGCCACTCGGAAGCGGTGGCGCGCTCAAAACGGGTGGGGAGCGCGAGGGCGTGACGGCTCAGGAACCGGTCCAGGATCGCCGTGCGACGGTGGTTCCAGCTCTTGTCGAAACCCTGCTGAAAGCCCCCCATGTTCAGGCCGCGATAGTCCGCGCGGTTTGAGCGCAGGTCTTCCTCGACCAGCTCCTGAAGGTCGATGCCCGCCGCGCGCAGGGCGCGAATCACCACATCGCAGCAAAGCCCCTCTTTAGGCGAGATGTCACCGGCGGGGTAGCTAATCCGGGGATAGATCATCCGGTATTTGGTCCCGATGGCGGCTTGCAGCTTGGCCGCCGCCAGGACCTCCTCGGCGAGCGAGGTGGAGGTGGCCTGGACCACCGAACTTGCGGACGGAAACGTATCGCACCAGGCAGCACTGGTGGAAACTGCCAGGAAACACGCAATCCCCCGGCGGAGCAGCCGATTTGAACCCTTCACCCTTACCCTCCAAGCCAAATCAACGGAAAGAGCGATGATGGACCGTATCCGACCTAGAAATCAAGTATCGGCGCAAGGGGTGGAAGGGATGAGGGTCCCGCTTTCGGATGGCGCGCTCGATCTTGGCGGGGCGCGGTCCCTTGTGTCCGAACACGACGGATCGTGTCCCGTGCGGCTGTGGGCCGTTGGGCCTGATAGACCTTGCCCAGGCTGTGAAGTATAATGGTACGAGTTTACTAGTATATTCACGGCACCCCACTGGGAGAGGAGAAATCGATGCCGACCACCGACCACGCCGCCTGGATTCTGGCGGGCAACCAACACTGCCAGACTGAGGGATCGTTTCCGGAACGGTCCTATCGAATGGTCTTGCTCGGAGCGCCTGGAGTAGGAAAGGGGACCCAGGCCGAGTATCTCTGCCGGGAGCTTGGGACCTGTCACCTTTCCACCGGAGATGTCTTCCGGGCGGCGAAGTGTCATGAGGGGGATCTGAGTCCGGTCATGCGCGCGGCGATGGAGTCGATGCGTCGGGGCGAGCTGGTTTCGGATGAAACAGTGATCGCGATGGTACACGAGCGCGTGGGGTGCCTGAAGTGTCGCTACGGCTTTCTGCTGGATGGGTTTCCTCGGACGGCGGCGCAGGCGGAGGCGTTGGGGAACATGCTGTGGGATCGCGGGCTGCGTCTGGATGCGGTCCTCGACTACGAGCTCCCGACCGAGGAGATCATCGCGCGGCTTTCAGGTCGTCGCACCTGCCGCGATTGCATGGCGACCTTCCACATTCAGAGCTTGCCGCCGGCGCGCGAGGGCATCTGTGACCATTGTGGCGGGGAGCTGTATCAGCGCGAGGATGACAGCCCGGAGTCGATCCGGGTTCGGCTTGCCGCCTACCGGGAAAGCACCGCGCCGCTGATCGAGTTTTACACCCGCAAGCGTCTGCTGGTGACCGTCTCGGCTGAAGGAGCGCCCGAGGAGATCTTCGCCCGGACCATGGAAAGGCTTCACTCGGCGGGGGTCGGCGTCCCGGCGACCATGGCTTAAGGGGAGTCATTCACTACCCCTCGCCCTCGCCCCCGTACCCGAGCGACCTCAGGAACTCATCGATATTGAGTTCCTCATCCACGCCCCCCTGTTCCTGGTGAAAGCGCAAGGGGCTCTTGATGAAGGCCTTCTGGCAAGACGGGCAGAGGTCCAGGCGGATGAGTTTGTAGACCGTCTCCTCCACCTCCTTGGGATCCCGGTGAGAAAGCTGCTCGAGCAGCGCCCGGATTTCCGCGTCATGGTCCTTGATCAGATCCGCCAATCCGATTTCGAGCTCGTCATAGGCGGCGCGCACATCAATCTTGACCGTGTATCGTAACTCGTGTTTTTTCAACCCCTTGCCACACCCATCACAGCGGTAAAACTGCATCCCATCCCCCTTTCCGCTTACACCCGAGCGCCCCTGGATTATACTGAAGGAAACAAGTAGTGGGGCAATCCATCCACAAACGAGCAGGTCAACTTGGGAGGGACACCATGGACCCATTGCAGAAACCCAAGCTTCGTGAGGATGAAGTGGCCTACGTCCTGCACATTTCCAAAGAAGCCGTGGCGAGTCTGGTTCGGAAACACGAGCTCCCCCCGCCGGACCGTGAGCGGTTCTGGCGTTCGGCGGATATCCGCGCCTATCTCTACCGCAAGGCGTCGCCAAGGGAAACCCTCGCGCCGCACCCGAGGTGAGATGGCGGATCCTCAGACAAGCGCCGCCTCGTTGGTCATGCGAATCTTCTTGTAGCCGCAGAAGCGCCGCAAATCCTCCGAGAGGTCGCCGTAACAGGTGACCCGATGAAGGCCGTGAGACCAGTTCCGCCAGAGGGCGCGGGAATCCCCATCCACCTTCACCGTGATCTTGGTCCGGCAGCCCCGGTCCAGATCCGGAGCGTCCACCGCATCCCCGGTGAAATACAGGAGCTCCTCCATGTTGGGGAGGATCGCCTGAGTCACCTTCTTTCCGATCGGCATCTTAATCTGCGCCACCGCGCCTTCCTGACGTTCCATGATGGTGCGGAGCTTGTAAGTTGAGGCGGGCCCATCCGGCCCCAGCATGCGGCGGGTTCCCATGCAGTGCGCGAGGATGATTTCATCCCCATCCATGGTCGGGTCGCTGACAAAGCCCGGACGGCCGCTGAGGGTCTGCATCATCATGAAGGTGAGCGCCGAGCGCATGTCGGACTCGCACACCCCCGCAAGCCCCATGTCGTTGAGGCGGGTGAATCCGATGCAGGGAAACGCGGGGAGGTTGCGGTACATCGAGCCATAACAATCGACCGTGAGACCGGTGGCCTGCTCCTCATCCATCAGCTTCTCGAAGGCGAGCGCCAAGCGGCAGGAGCGTTGGATTTCCTCCTTTGGGGGTTCGACGACCGCCACCGCCCCGTCGATCCAGCGTCCGGCCTCCTCAACGGCATCCGCCTCGGAGATCGAATCATACACCGCGGTCATCCTGGCCTTGTTGATGGCCACAATCTCCGTTCCGAACTTGTCCTTCACGGTCTGGAGGAATGACGGATCAAGGGGTTTCTCGGTGACATTGAGCAATTTGGCCTCGCGCAGGTGGTGGATCGCGCGGAAGGGGCGGACCGCGGCGGCGAGCTCGCGGCTGTCGCTGGTGAGCAACACCTCCAGCCGCCCCTCAGCCTCCTTCTGTAAAGCCCCAAAACCGGTCCATTCGTGGCCGGAATAGGGGGCCGCGAAGAGGGCGGTGGGCAGTCCCGCCGCGAGGAGCTCTTTGATCAGTGGGGTGACCCCCATCGAGAGGTGAATGAGTAGGACTCCATCCAGACCGCCCAGCTTGTCCTTGGCCGCGGCCGCCTGCTCTTTGGCGCTGACCAGTTCGTTCACCGGGAACTCCATGTCGGCGAAGGAGTCCCGCATGCGCTCGAACTCGCTTTCGTAGGTCTTGACCTCCTCCTCCAGGTTGAGCAGGGGAGTGGGCCAGTGGGCCCTGGGAATTCCCAGGTACACCTTCGCCACTCGAACCTTGGACTTGCGACAGCCGGGACTGAGGAGAACCGGTGTTGGGGGGGCTTCGGCGAAGAGGGGACTCCGCGCGAGACAAGCCGCGCAGGCGCCCGCCCCGACTTTGAGGAAACCGCGACGCGCCAGATTCCATTCCATGAGCTTCACCTCCTGAGGGCATGCTCCCTCGCGGGAACCGGGCGGAGATTCGGCGAAAAGGATCGGGCGGATTGATAGGGGGTATTGTACACCCGTTCCGGAGAGATTGGTCCCCTTCGGGCCCCTTCGGGCCCCCATCGGGAATCCTCCCGGTGCTTGAACGGAATTCGCCATGGGACCACAATCGTCGCGCGCGAGGGGGAAATCTCCCCAACTATCCCGCCCACGCTTCAGTGGAAAGGAGGGAGCCATGCCGGAGAAAAAGGCTCGTGGGTCGTGGGGGATTCGCTTTCTCATCCACCTCCTCACTCTCGCGCTTGGGATTCTGGCGTTCTGGTTGCTCAGTTTTCTTCTCGAGGACATCGAATCCGTCGAGGGGCCGGACTATCAGGAGATTGAGCGAAGGTTTGTGGACCGGAGCGCGGTCGAGCGGATGGAGGAATTGGGCAAACTGATCGACAACCTGGAGCGCGAGATCGGCAACAAGCGCGAGGAGCAACGTCTGCTGGCCGACAGCTCCGAAAACCTCCAGCGCACGATCAATCAGATTCTGGAGCTTCAGCGACTGAGCGTGGAGAAGCAGGTCACGCTTCCGGAGTCCGAGTCACAGAACCTTTCGGCCAGCCTGGAGCACTTTCTCAAGTCTCAGAAGGATTACCAGGGGGTCAACGAGGCGCTCACGGAGCTGACCTCCCGGAAGGTGTCCCTGGACCAAGAGCGTCGGGATTTGGAGGAGCGTATCGCGCAGCAAAGGAAACCGGCGGAGGAGGAATTCCGGAAGCTGCTCGAGGCGCACCGGCTGAAGTTGGCGTTCCTGCAGCTCCTGATCCTCATTCCACTTCTCATCGTTGCGGCATACCTGCTTCTTTCACGGCGCGGAGGGGTTTATTTCCCGATCTTCGCGGCGCTGGCGGGAGCCACACTGCTCAAGGTGGTCTTCGTGGTCCATGAGTATTTCCCCTCGCGGTATTTCAAATACATCTTCACGCTGGCGCTGCTCGCGGTGGTGGCGCGACTGCTTGTGTATTTCATCCGTATGCTCACCTTCCCGAAAAGAGAGGTGCTCCTCCGGCAATACCGTGAGGCCTATGAGCGTTTCCTGTGCCCGGCCTGCGAATACCCGATCCGGACCGGACCGCGGAGGTTTCTGTATTGGACGCGCCGAACGGTTCACAAGAGCCTGCCTCATAGTGACCTCGAACCAAAAGAGGAGGCTTACACCTGTCCGGCATGCGGGACCGCGCTCTATGAGGAGTGTTCCGCCTGTCATGGGATCCGTCATTCCCTGCTGGTTTACTGCGAGCACTGCGGGGCGACGAAGGAAGTGGAAGGCGGGTCCGGATGAGCTGTTTTTCTGGTAGAGTGATCAGATCATGAAGAGGCTGAGACTAAATCGGGCGGAGAGACATTGGCTCCGGGAATACTGCGCCGAATTGCGGCGGGCTTTTCCGGATCGGATCGAGCGGCTCTCCATTTTCGGGTCCAAGGCGCGGGGCGAGGGGGGAAGAGATAGCGACTTGGATGTGCTTGTGTTGGTAAGGGGTGAAAGCTCCGAGGTCAAGGCGCGTCTCCGCAGAATCGGATACCTGCTTGCGGCCGAGGGAGAAGCTGTGCCATCGATTGTTGTGTATTCCTCAGCGGAATGGGATGGTCGCGCGCGGAGTGGGTCGGTTTTCCGGAAGAGCTTGGAGCGGGATGAGGTCAGGATTCTGTGAACCGGGAACTGATCCTCGCGGAGTCCGGGTCTTTCTGGGTGACAGGCGTTGCCAGCCTTGGGCGGAAGGTACTCTTATTCAACCTAATCCATAGGGAGGAGACATTGTCTTGGCCGAAACCAGCAGAAAACGACAGGGTGAGATAATCCAAAGAATCTTGGAGATTCTTTCACGGTCGTCAGGCGGAGTCCGAGTACAAGAGGTTCTTCGTAGAATGGAAAGGGAGATGGAACTCTCCGTCTATGAAAAGAGCTCCTATCCATCCCGGCCGGATGTGATGCGCTTTGACAAGATTGTTCGATTCTTAACAATCGGTCCAGTGAAGGCCGGCTGGATGACAAAGGATCGAGGTCTTTGGACAGTCACCGAGGAGGGGCTTCGAGCGTATAAGCAGTTTCCTGACCCAGTTCAGCTTGCTCAGGAAGCAAGTCGCTTGTACCACACGTGGAAGAGAAACCAGCCGGATGAACCCTCTATGGAAGAAGCGGATGAGACACCTGGTCCAAAGGCCACGCTTGAGCAAGCGGAGGAGCAGGCTTGGACTGAGATTGAATCACACCTGAACCGCATGAATCCTTATGATTTTCAGGACATGGTGGCGGGACTATTGCGTGGAATGAAATACTACGTTTCCTGGGTTGCCCCTTTGGGTGCGGACAAGGGAGTGGACATCATCGCTCATATTGATCCGCTGGGTGTTCAACGTGGTCGGATCAAGGTTCAAGTTAAGCGCCGAGCAGATAAGATTGCTGTCGGTGAGATACGGTCCTTTATGGCGCTCTTGTGGGAAGATGACGTTGGAATCTTTGTCACAACTTCGGGATTCACCACGGAAGCAGAGAGGGAAGCCCGCGGTCAGGAGAAACGTCGATTGATGCTCTTAGACGCCAGACGGCTGCTGACTCTCTGGATTGAGCACTATGGAATGATCCCGGATCAGCAGCGCCGGCTCCTCCCGCTAAGAGCGATCTACTATCTTGACCCCGACGAGAATGTCTCTGACGAAGAGTGAGCGATCCTATTGTGGGTTAAGTCGAGAACCAGAGGTTCCACCCTTGACCAGATCAGCCCAACTCCTCCCCTTCTTCCTCTTCCTTGCGCTCCTCGTGTGGACCTCCGAGGCGCGTTCGGAGCCGCTTGAGGGCGCCGACAAGTTTGTCTCGGAGCTGGAGGACTGCGCGCAGGCGATCCTCGGTGGGGACCGCGCCGCGCGAACGCCCGAGATTGCGGTCGCCTATAACCGCGCCAAAGAGGCCCGGAGGAAGGGTGTGGATCAGGCCGGACAGGAGGAGGCCGAGCGCCTGAGGGCCGAAGCGGACCGGATGCTGCTCAAGCTCTTCGAGGATTTCGAGGGCGGAAGAGAGGTCCGGATTTCCGACAGCGGCCCCGCGATGGACCTTACCCCTACGATCCGGGTTCGTTCCGACCCGGAGCCGGTTTTGCTCCGCGTGTCCGCCGGAGAAGGCCCGACCTCGTTCGCGGTCGCCGACGCCGACTTGTGGGCCCATGCGGTCACATTACCGTTGCTCGAAATCCCCTATCACCCGCCTGGAACGACCTGGGTTCTCCTGCTCTTGAGGAACGCGCCCTCCGGAAGGAACGCGCAAGAGGTCCGATTCAAGAGCAACGAGGATCCCCCCAAGACATGGGTTGCGGGTTTTCCGATCGAGGCTTCTCCTTGGGGACGGGTTCAGGTCCACATCCTCGATGAAACCGGAACTCCGGTCCCCGCCATGGTGCGCTTGACCTCCAGGAAGACCGGACAGACGCGAAAACCTTCCGGGGCGGTGCTCTTCGATGAGCAAGTGGACATCCCCGCGCATGGACGGCCCTCGTTCGACGGCGCCCATTCCGCGAACCTCCCCGGCGAATGGAAGGGCCGCTACTGGGTGCTGCCCGGCCCCGGTGAGACCGCGCTTCCCCCGGGGGAATGGGAGATCCATGTTCGCCGCGGGTTCGAGTTTGTCCCGCTTCACGAAGCCTTCACGGTGGAGTCCGGAAGGGTCACCGAGAAGAGGCTGACCCTCAAGCGCTGGATCGACATGCCCGCGCTCGGATGGTATTCCGGAGATGACCACATTCATTCGCGCATCCAAGACGATGCGGATGCCGAGCGGCTGATGGCGTGGGTCCGCGCGGAGGATGTGCACGTGGCCAATGTGCTCCGGATGGGAGACCATCTCCGAGTGTATTACGAGCAACGCGGCTTTGGCCCGGAGTTTCGTGTCCAGGAGGGAAGCTATGCGCTGGTCCCCGGACAGGAGGACCCGCGCTATTTCATGGGGCACGCGCTCGGCCTGAATCTCACCGCTCCGGTCCGGGACGAAAAGCGCTATTTGCTGAACGACTGGATCGCGGACACCATTCATGCCCAGGGCGGGCTGTACGGACATTGCCACCTGGCCAACAACCTCTTTGACATCGAGCGGGACCTGGCGCTGCTGATGCCGGAGGGGAAATCCGACTTCGGGGAGATCCTTCAGTTCCGAAAACTTGGGATCAAGCAGTATTACGATGCGCTGGATTTGGGCTGGAAGCTCGCGGCCTCGGCGGGAAGCGACACCCCTTATGGCTCCTCCTTGGGAGAGAACCGGGTCTATGCGTATGTGGGGACCGAAGGTTTTTCCGTCGATGCCTGGTTTGAGGGACTGCGAAGGGGGCGCACCTTTGTCACCAACGGCCCGATGCTCGACCTGCGCGTGGATCAGGCGCTTCCGGGCGACACGGTCGCATCCAAGGAGAACCGAGCGCTTCCTGTCCGCGCCATCGCTCGGGGGATACCGCTCGGCAGCGCGCCACGGACCCTGCGCTTGGTGTGTCACGGCGAGGTGGTGGCCTCGGCGACCTCCGAGAACCCGGACCAGGCGGAGCTTCAGTTGAACCTCGAACTCCCCGTCGAGTACGGTTTCTGGATTGCCGCGCAAGTGGAAGGCTGGGATCAATCGGTGGGGCACACCACGCCGGTCTATGTGGCGCGCGAAGGCTACCGCTTCTGGAATTTTCAACGCGCGCGGGAGATCATCGCGCATTACCAGCGAGTCCTGGCCAACCTCGAGGGGATCCTCACCCACCTTCACGACCAGGATCGAGCGGGGAAGGTGAGCAAGATGGACTTTGTCAATCAAGGACTGCTCTTTGGAGCGCCGGAGGTGTTGGAGCGAGTGGAGCGCGCGCGCGGGCACTACAACAACCTGCTCGCCGTTCACGACGCCGAGGCCCAGTCGCGCGCGAAAGGGGACCGTGCCGATGAGTGATTCGAGTGTGGGTCATCCAACCGCGCCAGGGGCACGGTCCCCCTGGGGCTGGGTTTTCCTCCTCCTATCAGGGGTGGTCTGGATCGGCTGCTCCACCGAACCGATCCCCGCTCCAACTCCTGTCGCGGTGAGCGAAGGCAAGTCCTCGCCGCGGGCGCCCGCTCCGGAGGCGGCCCAGCCAACCGCCACTCCCGCGCGCCCCTTCGAGGGGATTCGCGTGCGCGTTCCGGGATGGCTCGCGGGCGCCGCGCGCAAGGAGCTCCTCTCGCGAGTCTCGGCGGTCTTCCCCGGCAAGGAGATTCAGTTGGTGGACGCGGAGGATCCGGTCCGCAATCGGATCTGGGACCTGGCGCTCCTGCCGCGTGGCGCCGCGCACCCCGCCGCCACGCCGGGCAAGGCCTGGGTGATCGAATCGCTTGCGTTCTATGTGAACACCGCCCTCCTGCGCGCGGAGACCATGAGCCAACCCACAACCTGGGAACTGGCGACCCGCATTGCCGAGAAGGAGGTCCCGAGCGCCACCGCGCCGCGCGCCCTGGCGCTCGCGGGTGACCCGCCGGGGCTGGCTCAAACCTTTGAGGCGCTGGCAACTCTGGCGGGGGCCACCTCCGGAACTCGACTGGCGGATCCCCGTGCGGCTCGCGCGCTGGACTTCCTGGCCGAACTTCACCGCAGGGGCTTGTACCGCATCGGAGACAAGGAGGGACTGAGCGCGAACACCGCCGCGGGAAAGGTTGGAACCGGGCAAGCGATCCTAGCGCTAGGCTGGGAAACCGACATGGCCTGGGTGGCGGATCGAACCAAGTCCCCCGTGGCCAACCGGATCGAGGTCCGTGATCCGCCGAGCTTCCAGGACTACCCGCGCGCGAAGGGGAAACCGACTCGGGTTTGGTGCTGGACCGCGCGTGAAACCGGAGGGGCGACTCAGGCGCTTGAAAGCCTCGTGAATTCCCTCACCCTGTGGGACCCCGGTCCGCTTCCCGGCGGAAGATGGATTGGGGGAATCACGGAGGCAGCCTCCTTCCCGGCGCCGAGCGACCTCTTCGTGTTTGATCTTCGACCCGGACAGGACTATCGCGACACGACCGCCCAACTGCGCGAGGGGTGGAAGGTGGGCGCGAAGAGTCTCGACTTGCTGCGGGCGTTTGAAATCCGCTTCGCTCAAATCCAGAAGGAACTTGAATCAGGAGCTTCGCCATGAAAAGTCTCGGTCTTCCTCTATTCGTTGTCCTGGCCATCACCGCCCACGGCCAGGAGGTCCGCTTTCAGAAACAGGTCTTGAACACGCGCTTCTATTCCGAGGGGTGCGCGGTGGGGGATGTGAACCGGGATGGCAAGGTTGATGTCCTCGCGGGGGCTTACTGGTATGAGGCCCCCGGTTGGGCGCCGCACGAGATTCATTACGCCACGCCGGTTGTCCCTAATCAAGGCTACCAAAAGTCGTTTATCAACGCGGCGATGGACGTAAACCAGGATGGGTGGATCGATCAGATCGTGGTGGGGTTTCCCGGCGAGCCGGTGTTGTGGTTCGAGAACCCGAGACACGGTCGAAGCCACTGGGTGTCGCATGAGATTCACCCATCCGGCTGCAATGAGTCTCCACAGACGGGCGATATCGACAAGGATGGACGCTTGGATTTGCTGTTTGCCTACGCGCCGGAGAACCAGATGGCTTGGTTCGCTCCGCCGCTCAAACCGGGCGAAGGGGCCTTCAGCCGTTATCCGATCAGCGGTCTCAACGCTCCCGGAACCGACCGCTACTCGCATGGACTTGGGGTGGCCGACATCAACGGGGACGGTCGGAACGATGTGATGGTCACCGAGGGGTGGTGGGAGGGAGGCGCGGACCCCAAACAACCGAACTGGACCTTTCACCCCGCGCCGTTTGGCCCGGCCTGCGCCCACATGCACGGGTATGATTTTGACGCGGACGGGGACACCGATCTGATCTCCTCTTCCGCTCACAATTACGGCATCTGGTGGTATGAACAGAACAAGGACGACAAGGGGGAAACCACCTGGACCCAGCATGAGATTTACAGCAAGGCCTCCCAGACCCACTCGCTCGGTTTCGCGGACATCAACCGGGATGGGCTTCCCGATCTGATCACCGGCAAGCGCTTCTTCGCGCACAACGGCCATGATCCCGGGGCGTTCGAACCGGCGGTGCTCTTCTGGCTGGAGTTCTCCCGCAAGGAGGGAAAACCCAGTTGGACCTACCATCCGATCGACAGCGACTCAGGAGTCGGCACTCAATTCGTGGTGGAGGACATCACCGGGGATGGCAAGTTCGATATTGTGACCTCGAACAAGAAGGGGACTTATGTCTTTCTTCAGGAGTGAGGCGGTGGGGGAGGGGGGGGTCAGAGTTTCTCCAACTGAAGCCCATCCACCTCATCGAAATGAGCATCATGCGTTAAGAGAGTCAGATCATGTTGGATGGCCGTCGCGGCGATCCAGATATCATTCTCGGGCAAAGGCCGACCTCGCGCGCGAAGTTTGGACTTTATCAGTCCGTAATGTCGGGCGGTTTCTTGGTCGCATGTCAGGACAACATTTCCCGCCGCAAACGAGTCAATTCTCTTCACGTTCGTCTCAAACCGAGCGGACTTGAGAGCTCCAAAGTAGAGCTCTCCGAGCACAACACTCGAGACAAAGACTTCGTCTGACCTGCCCCCGTTCTTTGTACCACTCACAATGAGAGGAAATCCGTTTGTGCACGCACACCGCTGTGGCCGTGGAGTGAGGCCGTAGGCCGAACGGAACGGCCACAGCCCCGCGCAAACTCCGCT
>JAJVIK010000028.1 GCA_022072055.1 bacterium
CCGCCGGGCTATGCACGTCATAAGCCAGAGAGCACGTTGTTGTTTCAGCTCGTCGAGCGGCATTACCCGGCATTTCGCGAGATGCGCGCCATGGCAGGTCGTTCGCTGCCGGACTACATTGAGGAAGAGTTCGCCGCCTATCTGAAGTGTGGTCGGTTGGAGGAAGGCTTCCTGCGTGTGCGCTGCGAGCGCTGCCGCGCCGAGAAGCTGGTGGCGTTCAGTTGCAAGAAGCGTGGATTCTGTCCGTCATGTGGTGCGAGACGCATGGCCGAGACCGCGGTGCTGTTGGCCGACGAAGTACTGCCGGAGCGTCCGTTGCGTCAATGGGTGCTCTCGCTTCCCTATGCATTGCGCTTCCTGCTCGCCACTGATCCGGATGCTTTGACGCTTGTGTTGGGCGCGGTGTATCGCACGATCTCGGGTTACTTGTTGAAGACTGCAGGCCAGACGCGTGCCACGGCCGACACTGGTGCCGTCACGCTGATTCAGCGCTTCGGCTCGGCGCTGAACCTGAACATGCACTTTCACATGATCTTTCTCGATGGCGTGTACGTGCAGACGGGCGATCAGCCTGTATTCCGCCATTTACCCGCACTCACGAGTGCCCAGCTGCAAGCACTGGTGCAGCAGATCGCCGAGCGAGTGGGGCGATTGCTGGAGAAGCGCGGGCTGGTCGAGCGCGACTTGGAGAACGCTTGGCTCGCCACCGACGGGCCAGGCGGACCGCTTGATGACCTGATCGGCCATTCCATTACCTACCGGATCGCGGTCGGCCCGCGTGCCGGGCAGAAGCTGTTCACGCTGCAGACATTGCCAGCCAGCGCAGCGCCGGAGGCCGAGCAACAAGGCGATCATCGCGGCGCCGCTCAGGCTGGAGGATTCTCCCTGCACGCCGGCGTCGACATCGAGCCCGGCCAGCGCCCGAAGCTCGAACGATTGTGCCGCTACATCAGCCGCCCGCCGGTGGCGGTGGATCGTATGGCGCTCACCGCCTCAGGGCAGGTCCGCTATGCCCTGAAGACGCCTTACCGAGATGGCACGACACACATTGTGCTGGAGCCACTGGACTTGATGGCGCGCTTGGCCGCACTGGTGCCGCCGCCTCGGATGCACTTGACCCGATACCACGGCGTGTTCGCGCCGCACAGCAAGCTGCGCGCAGCGATAACGCCGGCGCGTCGCGGTGCAGGCAGGAAGCCGCAGGTTGAAGAGGCCGCCGACAAGTCAGCCACCCCAAGGCATGTGGCGATGAGCTGGGCGAAGCGCTTGAAGCGTGTGTTCGGGATCGACATCGAAGCCTGCGCGCGCTGCGGGGGGAAGCTCAAGGTGATTGCCAGCATCGAGGATCCGCAGGTCATCGCGAAGATTCTGGCGCACCTGGGACGCGCCGCGCCGGATCAGTACCCATCCGAGCTGCCGCTTGGGGCGAGGGCGCCACCATAGCAATCCCGTCTGCTTTGAGTTCGAAGGTTGGGGTGCTTGCCGCTGGCCTGTGACGCGGCGGAGTGGGGTGGCGTGTGCCCGGATTCGGGTCAGGGGTGGGAGGGGGGGATTTCCGAGTGCGAGCAGGGGTAACTGCGACTGGCAGGCGGTTTCCGGTGGCCACGTTCACCGGCCAGGGCCTGGTGGCGGCAGGCTCGGGCTCACCATAAGGCCGGTTACACGAATTTGACTGCAAGGGTGGTTTGAACTTCCTATCCGCCGGCATCATCGTGCGCAACTCGATCCTGCTGGTGGATTTCATCGATCAGGAACTGGCTGCGGGGCGCGCGCCGGCCGAGGCCGTGATCCGCGCCGGCGCCGTGCGCGCCCGCCCGATCGTGCTGACGGCGCTCGCGGCGATGATCGGTGCGCTGTTCATCGTGGGCGACCCGATCTTCAACGGGCTCGCCGTTTCGCTGATTTTCGGCATCCTGGTCTCGACGCTGCTGACGCTGGTCGTGATCCCGATCCTCTATTTCAGCCTGTTGCGCGTGAGGCCGCAGCAGGCGCAAGGCTGACCGTCACCGCCACTCGCCCGACAACACGTAGCCCGCCCAGTAGTAGGGCGACGCCCAGCGCGGATCCTTGCGCAGCGCGCCCTGCGCCTCCCGCAGCGCCGCCGCCGGGGAGAGACCGCGCTCGAGCACCGCTGCATAGAAATGACGCATCAATGCCGTGCTGGCACGGTCGTCCACGTTCCACAGCGTGGCGATCACGCGCGGTGCGCCCGCATACATGAAGGCCCGCGTCAGCCCGAGCAGACCTTCGCCATCGATCTCGCGCCCGAGCGCCGTCTGGCAGGCGCTCAGGACGACGAGCTCCGCGCGCAACGACAGCCCGAAGATGTCGTGCATGCGCAGCAGCGCATCGAGCGGCCTGCCTTGCTCATCGACGGCGGACAGGACCAGGCCCGACAACTCCGGGTATGCGTCGTTCACCAGCCCGTGCGTGGCGAAATGAACCATGCGGTACTGCTCGAGGCCCCCGTCGAGCACCGCGGCGCGATTGGCCCGGAAATCGGTGGCCTCGAAGCGCTGCGAGGCCGGCACCAGGGCGGCGATGGCCTGCGCTTCGTGCCTGCTGAAGCGCAGGCGTCGCAATGTGGGCAGCCCCGCAGCAGCCGTGCTCGCGCGCTCCGCGTCGCCGGCACCGAGTGCGCTCGCAAGCGGCTCTACCGGCTGCCGCAGCTGCTGCGAACCCCCGGACATGTTGCGGGCGACGCGCGGATCGTCCGCCGAGAACACCGGGTCCGCGAACACCGCAATCGTCTTCCCCGGTGCGTCACCCTGCGGCGCAGTCCGTATGGCCGCCAGCACCGAGAGTGACGGCAGGTAGACGATCTCGCGTTCGTCGACCAGCATCGCGCCATCGTTCATGCCGGAAGAAGACGGCAGCGCCGCGAGCGGCAGATATTCGATCGCACCGTGGCCCACGACGATCATTCGCCGGTGCGCGAACTCGCCGAAGATTTCGGCGGGCAGAATCCGGCCGATTTCGGCGGCCAGCTCGCGCATCCGCGCCTGCGCCGCGGCACGCTCGGTGCTGCGCAGCATCGCCTGTGCGGGCGGCCGCGCGGAGAGCGCCCCGAAGTAGCGGCGGGTGGCCTCTTCGATGAGATCGGCGCCGGGAAGAATCCGGCTCTGCAGCGTGTCCCTCGACAGCATCCACACATAACTGCGCTCGGCGCCGAGCCAGTACTCGAGCACCACCGTGTCGGCATCCAGCTGCTTCTGCACCGCACCGATGTCGATCGGCCGGGCCAGCGTCAACTCCGCGTACCGCGGACTGCGGGCGCGAATCTCGCCCTCGAGCTGGTGCAGGTCACGGATGGCTTCGTCCACGGCACGGCCGGCCGCAGCGCCCGCTTCCGCGTCGTGCGGGCCGGCGAGGAGACTGCGCCAACGCTGGTCGCGGGCATTCAGCACCCGGCGCAGATCGCGTTCGCGTTCGACGAGTCGGGGGTCCACCGCCTCGAGCAGGTTGCTCCGTTTCTCGGACAACAGGTCCAGAAGACCCCGGGCACGGGCGCGCTCGCTCGCCTGCAGGGCTTGCGCGTCGTAGCCGCCATCGGGCTCGCGCTCGTGCAACCCCATCAGGACGTCGATCAGCGTCGCGTAGAAACCCTGCACCGAGGCAAACCACGACAGCCGCAGATCCGGCTGCGCCACCTGGCCGCGCAGTGACTCGATGATGTCGACCGCTTGCAGCGCGCTGTCGAGCGCAGCCACGAGCTCGTCGCCGGCGGCATGCAAGCGGGCGAGCGCGAGCAACGTCGCCGCCTCGCCGCGTGCGTCGGCGGTCTCGCGCTGCAGTGCAAGGGCCGCCGCGTATCGCCCGTAGGCGTCGTCGCGCTCGGCGCGCGCGGAGTGCCAGGCGCCGAGGCGTACCTGTGCCGCCGCCTCGGCGCGACGATCACCGAGATGACGGGCACTGGCGAGGGCCGCATGACCCAGTTGCGCGACCTCGTCCGACGCCGGATCGGCGTGATACTCCGCCAGCAACAGCAGGGCGTAGCACTCTTCGCGCTGGCTCCCCACGCGCCTTGCAGCGGCCAGTGACTCTTCGAGCAGCTCGCGCGCGCGATCCGGATTGCGCCGCCCGAACTGCACCATCGCGAGATTGGAGAGCGTCTGCGCCTCTCCGGCCACATCGCCCCCCTGGCGGCGCAGCGCGAGCGCCTGCCCGAACTCGTCAGCCGCCTCGTCGAGATCGTTCAGTTGCCAGGCGAGCAGGCCCAGGTTGTTCAGGCTGGCCCCCCGTCCCGCGAGATTGCCGGCTTCGGCCCACAGCGGCAGGGCCTGTCGATAGTAGGCCGCCGCCGGCTGCACCTCGCCCAGCGTCTGGTGATACCAGCCGAGGTTGTGGCGGACGATGGCTTCCTTGTAGCGGTCTCCGGTGGCGTGAAGCGCCGGCAGCGCCTGGGTGAAGTACTCGATCGCCAGGGCCGGCTGTCCCGTCTCCTGGTAAAGGGCGCCCAGATTGTTGGCGGCGCCCGCCTCGCCGGCGTGATTGCCGTTACCCCGATAAAGGTCCAGCGCCCGCCGCGTGTGGTCGATCGCCGGCGTCCACTCACCCAGCTGGAAATGGACCCGGCCGAGGCGCATCTGCACGCGCCCTTCGCTATCGGCATCGGCGTTGGCCCGGAACTGCGCCGCAGCCTCCGTGAACGCGGCGGCAGCTGCGCGCAGGCCTTCCGGTGTACCCTGGTATTCGGCCTGGAGCCCGCGCTGCCAGTCGGCGACGGCCGCCACGTCGTGGGTGTCGCGCGCCGTGGCGGGCCGGATCGCAAGTACCGCCAGGCGATACTCGCCAGCGTCGGCCGACAAGACCGTGACCGACAGGCGATACTCGCCGGGGCCGCCGGCGATCAGGCGAACCTGATCGTCGCTGTACGGGCTGTGGCGTGTTTCCTGCTCCACGAGGACGCGGCCCTGCGGGTCGATCACGGACACCGCGAGATCGATGCCCATTTCGCGGGTGTCCACGGCGAGATAGTCGCCGGCGCGCAGTTCGACGGTGTAAATATCGTTGCCGCCGGGCTCGATGCGCCGCTCGTGCTGCGCATCCGGCACCAGATGCGTGGTTTGCGGCGCAGCGTCAGTGGCTGCGGCAGCGGCAGCGGTGGTCAGTGCGGCGAGCGCTGCGGCAGCCAGTATCCAGGGTCGCAATAGCGACGCCTCACTGCCTGCGCACCGCGAAGTGGTAGTAGATCGGGTCATCCGCTGCCCCCGTGCCCGCCGCGTTCGTCAGCAACAGCTCGTACTCGCCGCTCGCCAGCAACTGCGAAGGCACGTCGATCGAGACGATCCGCCCACCCGTGGTGGCCCGCGGGCGCAGCTGCGGCTGCCGCAGCAGAACTGCGCCCCGCATGTCGTGGAGCTCCACGTCATAGCGCGGATGTGCGGATACGGTAGCAAGATCCAGCTGCAATCTCACTGTTCCCGATCCGGGTGGCAGGTCGATTCGCTCGATTCCGTCGCCGCCGCGCACGAGGCCGGGGGTCAGGATCACGGAGGCCAGCACCACCGCGGTGGCGGGCACGGTGGCGGCCGGCAGCGGCGAGGGGGGCACCTGCGGTATTTCGGCGGGCGCACTTCGATCCGGGTCCCGACCCTGAGGCGCGCCGGCGAGCCGCTCCTGCTGCTGCTCGAGGTCGACGACCTGCCGCTCCAGCGCCGCCTTGTTCAGTGTGAGGTCTGCGAGCTCGGCCTGCAAAGCGGCCGTTGCACGCCGCTGCTCGAACAGTTGCCAGCCGAACACCACGGCAAGTCCGACCCCCGCCGCAGCCGCGGCCAGCGGCCAGCGAACCGCCTCTTGGCGGCGATCGCCCGCAACACCGCTGGCGGGCAGCGGCAGAAGAGCGTACCGACTCGCGCGCCGCACGCAGCACGGCGTCATCGTGGCGCGCGCCGGTGCGCACTGCATCGGCATCGAGCAGCGCACGGATGTCCCGGTCGTCATCGTTCTGCTCAGGCGTCATCGGGGGATTCCTCGGCCTCGCGGATCAGCGCGGCGCGCAGCTTCGCGATCGCATACTTCCTGCGGCTCATGAGGGTCTCGCGTGGCGCGCCGGTCAGCGCCGCCATCGTGTCGAAGTCGAAGTCCGCCGCCCACAGTGCCATGACTTCGCGCTGCTCGAACGGCAAGGCGAGCAGCGCCTCGTTCACGCGGCGTACCTGCTCGCCCTGCTCCGCGAGCTCGGCAGGATCGGGCGCGACGCCGCGGGCGAGCGCGTCGACGCGCTCGAGGTTCGCCGGCAGCGCAACCGTACGCGCCGCATCGAACTTGCGCCGGTATTCGTCGATGAAATGATTGCGGGCGAGCGTGCACAGCCAGGTGCGGAACGTGACGCCGGCCCGCGCCGTGTAGCGATCCTGGCGCGCCACGTCGATCGCCTTGACCCACACCTGCTGCGAAGCATCTTCGGCAACCTCACGGTCTCCAGACAGCCGGATCAGGAAGCGCAGCAGGACATCCTTGTGGCGACGGAACAGCTCCTCGAAGGCGGCCAGATCGCCCTCCTTCTGGAAACTGAGCATCAACTCATGGTCGTTGGCATCACTCAATGACACGAACGGGAGCCGCTGTCTGGTTTACGGCTCCGATCATAGCGTGGCGGCGCGTTTCCAGCGCGGCGCAGCGGGTTCCTGGCCGGCTGCGCCGCGCTTCGCTTCCGCCCCTGCGCCCTCAGGGATTCACGTTGGCGTTGATCTGGCGGAAGGTGTTGGACGTATCGAACCCCGCCGGTGTCTGCACCGCGAGCACGCTCGTCCCTGGCGCGATCGGATCGAACTGCGTGGTGAGGCTGCCGACATTTGGCCCGAAGGTGAGCGGGCTCGTGGTGATCACGCCCACCGACGGGTTCGAGCTGGTGACCGTCACGTTCACCGTGAGCCCGGCGCGCACCGCCTCGTTCTCCGCCCAGTTCAGGTTCGCCGCATTGAGCCGCGCGGCCGTGATGTTCAGGTTCGAATTGGCCGCTCCCGCGGTCGTGTTGATCACGCTCGGCGAGTTGATGATGAACGCCGAAGGCCCGACCGTGATCGTGCGGGTCTGGGTGGCGTAGCCCGGCGCCGACACCGTCAGCGTCGCCGTGCCCTGCGCCAGGCCCTGCAGGAAGAACTGCCGGCTCCCCTGGTTCGCCACCGCCGGGAACACCACCGTGGTGCCGCCGAGCACCGTTGCGCTGTCACTGACCCGCCCGACGGCCGCCGACGACAGCGTCACCGTGATGTCCACCGGCGAGGGCGGCACGGCCCCCAGGCTGATGTTCACCGCATCCTGCAGGTCCTCGCCCACCATCAGCGCGGCATCCGACGGTACGTTGATCGCCGGTGCCGTCACCGTCGCGGTGATCTGGCGGAAGTTGTTCGGCGTATCGAAGCCGGCGGGCGGCACCACCGCGAGGGTCGTCGTGCCTGCCGTCAGCGGATCGAACTGCGTGATGAGCAAACTGGCGCCCGGCCCGAAGGTGAGCGGGCTGGTCGTGATCACGCCCACCGCCGGATCCGAGCTGGTCACCGCCACGTTCACCGTGAGCTCGGCGCGCACCGCCTCGTTCTCCGCCCAGTTCAGGTTCGCCGGATTGAGCCGCGCGGCCGTGATGGCCAAGCCCGAGTTGGCCGCGAACGTCGTCGTGTTGATCACGCTCGGCGAGTTGATGATGAAGCCCGAAGGGCCGACCGTGACCGTGCGGGTCTGCGTGGCATAGCCCGGCGCCGACACCGTCAGCGTGGCCGTGCCCTGCGCCAGACCGTGCAGGAAGAACAGCCGGCCCTGCTGGTTCGCCACCGCCGGGAACACCACCGTGGTGCCCCCGAGCACCGTCGCACTGTTACTGACCCGCGCGATGGCCGCCGACGACAGCATCACCGTGATGTCCACCGGCGAGGGCGGCACGGCCCCCAGACTGATGTTCACCTCATCCCGCAGGTCCTCGCCCACCATCAGCACGGCGTCCGACGGTACGTTGATCGCCGATTCCGTCACCGTCGCGGTGATCTGGCGGAAGGTGTTCGGCGTATCGAAGCCGGCGGGCGGCACCACCGCGAGGGTCGTCGTGCCTGCCGTCAGCGGATCGAACTGCGTGGTGAGGCTGCCGACGCCCGGTCCGAAAGTGAGCGGGCTCGTGGTGATCACGCCCACCGCCGGATCCGAGCTGGTCACCGCCACGTTCACCGTGAGCCCGGCGCGCACCGCCTCGTTCTCCGCCCAGTTCAGGTTCGCCGCATTGAGCCGCGCGGCCGTGATGTTCAGGTTCGAGTTGGCCGCGAACGTGCCGGTGTTGATCACGCTTGGGCTATTGATGATGAAGCCCGAAGGGCCGACCGTGACCGTGCGGGTCTGTGTGGCATAGCCCGGCGCCGACACCGTCAGCGTCGCCGTGCCCTGCGCCAGGCCCTGCAGGAAGAACTGCCGGCTCCCCTGGTTCGCCACCGCCGGGAACACCACCGTCGTGCCCCCGAGCACCGTCGCGCTGTCACTGACCCGCCCGATCGCCGACGACGACAGCGTTACCGTGATGTCCACCGGCGAGGGCGGTATCGCGCCCAGACTGATGTTCACGGCGTCCTGCAAGTCCTCGCCCACCATCAGCGCGGCATCCGTCGGCACGTTGATCGCCGACGCCGTCACCGTCGCGGTGATCTGCTGGAAGGCCGAGGGCGTCGAGTAGCCTGTAGGCGTGCCCACGGCGATGAGCGTGGTGCCCGCGTTCGCAGGATCGAACTGGGTCGTCACCAACCCCACGTTGCCGCCGAAGACCACCGGGCTCGTGGTGATCGAGCCGACGACCGGGTCAGAGCTGGTCACCGGCACCAGGACCGAGACGCCCGGGCGTACCTCCTGATTGCCCGCCCAGGCAAGCGTGACTGGATTCAGCCGCGCGGAGGTGATGTTCACGTTCAAGTTGGCCGCGAACGTGGTCGTGTTGATCACGCTTGGGCTGTTGATGATGAAGCCCGATGGCATGAGCGTCACGCTGACCGTGGAGTCGGCGTAACCATCGGCGCTCGCGGTGATGTTCACCGCGCCCGCGCCGTCGAGCGCCTGCGCGTAGAACTGCCCGAGCCCGCTCGAATTGCCGGGTACCGTGATCGTGATGCTGGCGCTGCCCACCGCGGCCGGATTCGTCGAAAGCAGCAGGCGTGAGGGATCCGCGCTCGTGATCGTGACGTCCACACCGAAGGGCGGCGGTGCCACGACGCCGAGACTGCCGGACCCGTTCTGCTGCAGATCGCGGCCCACGCCCGCGGCAAGGCCGGTGAGCGTGATCGGCGGCGCGACTATGACGTTGATCGTCGCGTTCACCGGCGAAACGCCCGCCGCGCTCGCGGTGAGCGAGGTCGAGCCCGCGGCCACGCCGGTGACCGCAACCTGTGCGGAGTTCTGCCCCGCGGGCACGGTCACGGAGGCGGCAACCGTGGCAATCGCCGGGTCGCCAGTCGCGAGCGCGACCGTGAGCCCGCCGGCTGGCGCCGGTGCCGACAGCGAGAGCGTGAGATTGCGCGTGCTGCCGGTCGGGATCGTCTGCGTTCCCGGCGTCAGCGTGAGTGTCAGCGTGACCGTCGCCGTAGCGGAGTCGGGTGCGAAGCCCGTGGCCGTCGCGAGAATCTGCGTACTGCCGAAGGCCACGCCCGTGATCGCCGGATTGGCGGGGGGCACTTGCTGGCCGTTCGGTATCACGATGGACGGCGTGACGGTGGCGATCGCCGGGTTCGCGCTGGTGAAGTTGATGACCACGTTGCCCGCCGCCGGCGCACTGAGGCTCACCGGGAACTGCAGCGTCTGCCCGGGCGCCACCGGCGGAACCAACCCGAAGCTGATCAGGCTGTTGGTCACCGTGAGGCCCGCCGAGACCGTGGTATAGCCGGGCGCGGAAGCGGAGATCAGCGCGTTGCCGAGTGCCACGCCGGTCACGGCGGCGCTGGCCTGCGTGCCCCCGGCGGCAATGGTGACCGTGAGGGGTGCGACTGTCGCGATACCCGTCGCGCTGCTCGCAAAAGTGACCGTGACGCCGCCGGCCGGTGCCGGCTGCGCCAGCGTCGCGGTCACGGGGACGCTGCGTCCCACGCCCACGAGCGGGCTGCCGAGCGCAATCGTCATGCCGCGCGCGTTGACGGTGACATTGGCCGTCGCCGCGGCAAAGCCTGCCGCCGTCGCGGTGATCTGCGCCGTGCCGTCTGTGTTGCCGGCCGTGACGGTGACATTCGCGCTGATCGCGCCTTCCGCGACGGTCACGCTGGACGGCACGGTGACGACGGCCGGGTCGTTGCTCGAGAGATCGACCACCTGGCCGCCCGCGCCCGCCGCCGCGGGCAGCGAAACGGTAACGATGACCGACTCGCCGGTCAGCAGGCTCAGGTTCGCAGGCGTGATGAGGAGTGACTGCGAATCGTCATTGACGATGGTGCCCGTGCCGCGCGCGGTCGCGATCGTGGCGTTCACCGGGGCGGTGAGATCGACGAAGAAGGTCTCGTTCGGCTCGACGTCGGTGTCGCCGTTGACCTGCACCGTGATCGACTGCGGCGCGGTGCTGCCCGCGGGGAAACTGAGCGTCCCGCTCGTCGCGACGTAGTCCACACCCGCCGTGGCCGTGCCGTTCGCCGTGGCGTAGTTCACGGTGACGATGCGGTTGATCGGACCGGACAGCGTCACGGTGAACACCGCGTCGACGGTGCCGCTGTCGCCCTCGGTGACCTGGACGCTGTTTATCGCGAGCGTGGGCACGGCATTCACGGTCACCGTGACCTCATCCGGCGCACTGTTCTGCGTGCCGTCGTTGACGACCAGGCGGAACACATAGCTGCCGGCCAGGTTGACGCTGACCGTTGGCGACGCCACGGCCTGGCCGGGATTGAACGTGACGGCCGCGCCAGCAGGCGCGCTGGCGACGGACCACTGGTAGGTGATCGGATCGCCGTCCGGATCGGTGGAGGCGCTGCCATCGAGCTGGATCGTGTCGACGACGAACACGGCCTGGTCCGGTCCGGCATTCGCGACCGGCGGCTGGTTCGCAGGCTCGTCGTCATCGACGATCGTGCCGATGCCCTGCGCCTTCGCGATCGTGGCGTTGACCGGGGCCGAGAGATTGACGAAGAAGGTCTCGTCCTCTTCGTCGACCGTGTCGCCGAGCACCTGCACGGTCACGTTCTGCGACAGCGTGCCGGGGGTGAAGGTGAGCGTGCCACTGGCGGCCACGTAGTCGCTGCCCGCGAGCGCGGTTCCGTTCGCCGTCGCGTAGCCCACTGTCACGGTCTGGCCGCTCGCGGCCGACAGCGTGACGGCGAACACCGCAGCGCTCTGACCGGCATTGCCTTCCGTGATCGTCACATCGCCGATCGACAGCGTCGGCAGCGCCGTCACCGTGACGGTCACGGTTGCGGTGTCGCTGCCGCCGCGGCCATCGCTTGCCGTGTAGGTGAAGCTCGTTGTGCCGGTGAAACCGGCCGCAGGCGTGAAGCTGACGTTCGCGCCGCCCGCGCCGATACTGGCGCTGCCGCCGGTGGCGGGCTGCGTGATGGCGGAGACCGTCAATGGATCAGCATCGGCATCGGTGTCGTTCGCGAGCACGTCGATGGTGACGGCCTGGCCCGCCAATGTGCTGGCCGCGTCGTCGACCGCGACCGGATTCGTGTTCGGCCGCACCTCGACCGTGATGCGGGTGGTGTCGGGCGCACTGTCGACGAGACCGTCGTTCACGATCAGCTGCGCGATGAACAACCCTGCCACGTCGGCGAGGAAGGATGGAGCGACCGTGTCGGCGTCCTCGAGCATCGTTGCGCTGCCGGCAGGCGTCGTGGTCAGCGCCCAGAAGTAGCCGAGCGGGTCGCCGTTGGCATCGGACGAGGCGCTGCCGTCGAGTTGCACGACGCTGCCTTCGGTGACCGTCTGGTCGGGCCCGGCGTTCGCCACGGGGGGCACGTTGTTCGAGGTGATGAGGACCGTGTCCGGGGCACTCGCGAGCGCGCCATCGTTCACGATCAGTTGCACCACATAGTTGCCGACGCGGTCGGCGAGGAAGCTCGGGCTCACGCTCGTCGCGCTGCTGAGCGTGGCTGTGCTGCCGGTCGGCCGCGACACGAACGACCAGGTGTAGGTGATCGCATCGCCGTCGGGATCGGAGGACGCCGAGCCGTCGAGCAGCACCACCTGGCCGGCGTCGACCGACTGGTCGGGCCCTGCGTTCGCCACCGGCGCACGATTCGCGAGCGCAGTATCGACGCTGACGGTGTCGGTGTCGCTGCCGCCGCGGCCATCGGACACCGTGAGCTGGATCGTGTAGTGCCCGACGAGGTCGGGCACGAAGGTCGGCGCCGCCGTGCCGGCGCCGGACAGCGTCGCGGTACTGCCGCCCGGCCGCGCCACGAACTGCCAGGCGAAGGACAGCGTATCGCCGTCGAGATCGGTCGAGCCGCTGCCGTCCAGCGTGACAAGCTGGCCCACGACGGCCTGCTGGTCGGGCCCGGCATTCGCCACCGGGGGCGTGTTGGCGGGCGGCGTCGTCACGACGACGGTGTCCGTGTCGGTCCCGCCGCGTCCGTCGTTCACGGTGAGATCGATTTCATAGCGGCCGGCAACGTCCGCGACGAACGTCGGCATGACGGTGCTCGCGCCCGCGAGCGCGGCCGCACTACCGGCGGGACGGACGCGCAGATTCCAGGCGTAGGTCAGCGCATCCCCATCGGGATCCGAGGACGCGCTGCCGTTCAGCTGCACGGTCGCGCCGGCGAACACGATCTGGTCCGCGCCCGCATCGGCCACGGGCGGGCGGTTGGCCGGCGGGCTCGCGCAGCCGGGCAGCGTGCACCGCAGGGTGCAGATGCGCGCATCGGTGACGGTGATCGTGCCGTCACGATCCGGGTCGCGCGGATCGTCAGGTCCGCTCGCGCTCTGGCCGCGCGCGGCGCTGATCAGCGCGATGTCGACGCGGTCGATGTCGCTGTCGCGATCCACGTCGCAGGCGAGCGGGGCCGCCTGCGCGAGCGCCGGCGCAGGTGCCGACACCGTCGCAAGACCGAAAAAGCAAAGCAGCGCCGGCAACAGCCAGCGAAAGTTCGGGCAGTTCATGGCGGATTCCTCGGGCCGGAGGGGCGCGGGATGGCGGGCGGGCGGCTAGAGCGGTGCCTGGTTCGGTGCCTGGAATGGCGGTGGGTAACGCCTGCGCAACGCGTAAAGGCCGAACAGGCCGGCGAGCAGCAAGCCGAGCGCGCCGGGCTCCGGGACGTCAACGACGCGTTCCCGCACGTTGACCAACGCCGTGCCGAGCCGGTCGATGCCGAGCGCGCAGTCGACAGTAAACCAGCACCCTGCGCCGGACACGTCGCCCCCGAAGAGCGGCGCGAACGACAGAATCGTGGAGCCCACCGCAAGCGCGGTGAACTGCAGGGTGCCGAGCAGCACGGAGCTGCCTTGCAGGGCGAAGAGATCCTCGTCGGACAGGAAGGAGAGGTTGAAGACGTTGAAGGAGCCGCTACCGGCCAGCGTGTCGGTCAGCGTATCGAGCCCGGGTACGCCGAGCAGGGAACTGAACGCGAAACCCGTGGCACCCAGGAGGGCCGGATCGTAGAGAGCCGTCAGGTCGAAGCCCGAGACGATCTCCGATTCGTCGAGTCCGCCGATCGTGATACCGACACCGAATGTGTCGCCCGCGAAGACTTCGCTCGTCGCGGGAGTGAACTCGATGTACGCCGCCGACGCGATTGCCGACCATGCGCAGGCCACCGCCACTGCCGTGGCAGTCGCCGTCGCGCGCTTCACCCTCTTGCCGATCATGTTCGCTGCCCCGTGGCCACGCCGGAGGCGTCGCCGAGTGCTGCTTGGGTGTTGGTCGGTCGTCGATTGTTGTTATCGGACCTGAAGCCCCATGCAATCGCCGCGCCAGCGGCCGCGCGAGGCTTGTCGAATCAATCGCTTGTATTCCCTCTTGCGCCTCGTGAGCGGTACTTCCAGCGCGCCCTGTAAATTATTCCGACAGCAGCGCCGCGTGGGACAGTCCCTGCAAACCCAAACGAGTGCCCACCCCGGTTTCCCGACCGGGGCGGGCACCGCCGTCGCGAGAACACCCAAATCACCCGCGACAAACCGCGCGATCCAATCGGGATGCCTGGGTCCGAGTGTGGAGCGCGCGTGCCAATGGCCGGTATCACCAAGCCGACAACTTCGCTCGTGAACGCAGCGGAAAGTGCCCGGCGCGGCACGGATAGACCGGCGCGCAAGACTCGTTCGTGCAACGGGGATGAGAGCGCCGGATTCCGGGCTGATGCACGAGCCGCTGTCGCACACGACACTCGTGTACGCCGTGCCCAGGCATGGCGAACCGCAGCCGCAGCCGCTGCCGGATCGCATCGGCGGCGTCTCGGCGCAGCGGGCGCGGTCGTTTCTGGAACGGCTGGGGCGCGCTTCCGACCACTGTCTCGCGCGGGCGGAATACTCGATCGCCCACCTCGCCCGCGCCCTCGGGCTGAGCGAGCGGCAGCTGCAGCGCAAGCTGCGCGCGTCCTTGAACAGATGTCCACGCGCCTGGCTGCGTGAATTGCAACTGCAGAGGGCGACGCAGTTGCTGAGTGAGGGTCACGCACCGGGCGACGTCGCGATCCACACCGGATTCTCGTCGCACTCGCATTTCGGCGCGCGCTTCAAGGAACGCTTCGGCGTTACGCCCGGTGTGTATGTGAGGCGGCAGGCGTCAGATCCAGCGGCGCAGCGTGTCTTGGAGCTGTGAGGGCTGGAACGCGACGTCGGCGCACCACGCGCCGACGCCGCCCTTGATCTCGAGCACCAGCCTTGCCGTTCGCGAGTCGCACGAGAAAGTCCGGCACGAAGCGGCGGCGGGCGCCGTTCCAGAGGTAGTACACGCTGAAGCCGAGGTGATCGTTCTTCGCGTAGCTCGCGACGCCGGCGGTCTTCTCGAACACATTCGCCCGGTGCCTCGACCCACCAGATCAGGGATTCGATGGCCTCGAGCTGGCAGAAGTAGAACGGCAACTGCCGGGCCGCACGCTCGCGCCAGTGCTCGAGCAGCGCGCGCGTCACGGTGGTGATGCCGGGGCAATCGGCGGCCCGCCAGGCATCGACGCGCTCGCGGATCAGGTTGACGCGCGCGAGCGGCTAGTATGGGGAGTTGATGATCAGCGAGCGGGGGGCTGTCATGAGCGTGACGGTTCAGCGTGAAACTCAGCCATCGAGGTTAATGAACGCACATTGCTCGAAACCACCCTGGCGGTTGCTGGTGATGGAAAACCAGAGTCCATTTCGTGGTAGAGAGTCAGCGTTTCGCTTTCATCGTCATCGATGGTCACGAAGACGTTGTCCGGGTCCCGTTCGGCCTCGAGGCTGAAGGGCACGCCGGCCCGCACCAGCATCCTGAGCAGGTAGGCGAGCGAAAAATTACCCGGCCGCTTGTTGACAATCTTCTTGATCGTTGCCCGCGGCACACCGAACACTAGCGCGGCCTTTACCTGTGTCAGGGCACGCGACTTGATCAGATCCTCGATCAGGAAGCCCAGTTGCGCACGCAGCGCGAGTTCGACGGCTTCACCCTTCGCGAATCCCAGGTCCAGAAACACGTTCCTGCTCATTGCATTCTCCAGGAAACCGGGGCCAGCGAAACGCTGTCGATGACGAGATCGGCGTGTTCCCTCATGCCTTCCTTGATGCCGTGGCTCGAGCGGCATTACCCGGCATTTCGCGAGATGCGCGCCATGGCAGGTCGTTCGCTGCCGGACTACATTGAGGAAGAGTTCGCCGCCTATCTGAAGTGTGGTCGGTTGGAGGAAGGCTTCCTGCGTGTGCGCTGCGAGCGCTGCCGCGCCGAGAAGCTGGTGGCGTTCAGTTGCAAGAAGCGTGGATTCTGTCCGTCATGTGGTGCGAGACGCATGGCCGAGACCGCGGTGCTGTTGGCCGACGAAGTACTGCCGGAGCGTCCGTTGCGTCAATGGGTGCTCTCGCTTCCCTATGCATTGCGCTTCCTGCTCGCCACTGATCCGGATGCTTTGACGCTTGTGTTGGGCGCGGTGTATCGCACGATCTCGGGTTACTTGTTGAAGACTGCAGGCCAGACGCGTGCCACGGCCGACACTGGTGCCGTCACGCTGATTCAGCGCTTCGGCTCGGCGCTGAACCTGAACATGCACTTTCACATGATCTTTCTCGATGGCGTGTACGTGCAGACGGGCGATCAGCCTGTATTCCGCCATTTACCCGCACTCACGAGTGCCCAGCTGCAAGCACTGGTGCAGCAGATCGCCGAGCGAGTGGGGCGATTGCTGGAGAAGCGCGGGCTGGTCGAGCGCGACTTGGAGAACGCTTGGCTCGCCACCGACGGGCCAGGCGGACCGCTTGATGACCTGATCGGCCATTCCATTACCTACCGGATCGCGGTCGGCCCGCGTGCCGGGCAGAAGCTGTTCACGCTGCAGACATTGCCAGCCAGCGCAGCGCCGGAGGCCGAGCAACAAGGCGATCATCGCGGCGCCGCTCAGGCTGGAGGATTCTCCCTGCACGCCGGCGTCGACATCGAGCCCGGCCAGCGCCCGAAGCTCGAACGATTGTGCCGCTACATCAGCCGCCCGCCGGTGGCGGTGGATCGTATGGCGCTCACCGCCTCAGGGCAGGTCCGCTATGCCCTGAAGACGCCTTACCGAGATGGCACGACACACATTGTGCTGGAGCCACTGGACTTGATGGCGCGCTTGGCCGCACTGGTGCCGCCGCCTCGGATGCACTTGACCCGATACCACGGCGTGTTCGCGCCGCACAGCAAGCTGCGCGCAGCGATAACGCCGGCGCGTCGCGGTGCAGGCAGGAAGCCGCAGGTTGAAGAGGCCGCCGACAAGTCAGCCACCCCAAGGCATGTGGCGATGAGCTGGGCGAAGCGCTTGAAGCGTGTGTTCGGGATCGACATCGAAGCCTGCGCGCGCTGCGGGGGGAAGCTCAAGGTGATTGCCAGCATCGAGGATCCGCAGGTCATCGCGAAGATTCTGGCGCACCTGGGACGCGCCGCGCCGGATCAGTACCCATCCGAGCTGCCGCTTGGGGCGAGGGCGCCACCATAGCAATCCCGTCTGCTTTGAGTTCGAAGGTTGGGGTGCTTGCCGCTGGCCTGTGACGCGGCGGAGTGGGGTGGCGTGTGCCCGGATTCGGGTCAGGGGTGGGAGGGGGGGATTTCCGAGTGCGAGCAGGGGTAACTGCGACTGGCAGGCGGTTTCCGGTGGCCACGTTCACCGGCCAGGGCCTGGTGGCGGCAGGCTCGGGCTCACCATAAGGCCAGTTACACGAATTTGACTGCAAGGGTGGTTTGAACTTCCTATCCGC
>JAJVIK010000030.1 GCA_022072055.1 bacterium
GAGCACGAGGTCTTCTGCTGCCTGTGGCTCGACAACCGTCATCGGGTGATTGCCTGTGACGAGCTGTTCCGCGGGACCATCGACGGTGCCAGCGTCCACCCCCGGGAGGTGGTCAAGCAGGCGCTGGTGCAGAACGCCGCGGCGGTCATTCTGGCGCACAACCACCCGTCCGGCGTGGCCGAGCCCAGCCACGCGGATGAGCTGATCACGCAGCGTCTGAAGGATGCCCTGGCCATCGTGGACATCCGCGTTCTGGACCATCTGATCGTGGCCGGCGACCAGGTGGTGTCGCTCGCGGAACGCGGGGTGTTGTAGCCCGAATGAGCGGGGAGGGGCGGCGGTTGTCGCTCCTCCCTGCTAGTGATTTCTTTCCGAAGTGGCGAAGTCGGCGGAGCGGAGCGGGAGGAGTGGAGACGACGGGGAGTGGCTTCGGGGCGCGGATTTGCGGCGAGGTTAGGGGGGCATTTCGCTTGAAACGCAGGATAGCCTGCGGCTTAGCGTTGGGACACATTGTGACCCATGAGTTGTACGGAAGTTATCAAGGCCCGCGTGACTGCGGAGATGAAGCGAGAGATCGCGGTGGCGGCCGCGCGTGAGATGTTGACCGAGTCGGCCTGGCTCAAGCGGCTGCTTGTCCGGGAGATTCGGGCGGCTCGTGATTCGGCCGCGACACAGTCGGTGCCGCGTCGCGTCGATGTGGTGCGGCGTCATGGCGGACACCGAGGCGGTCCCTGCGAGCGCCCAATCCTGATCCGGCTGCGGACCGAGGATCGCCTGCTCCTGGACGCGCGATCAGAGGCCCGTGGGATGCGCGCGGCGACCTATGTCGCGGTCCTTACCCGAAGCCACCTCCGCCGGCTGGCGCCGCTGCCCAAGGATGAATTGCTGGCGCTCCGGCGCAGCATCGGCGAGCTGGCAGCGATCGGCCGCAACCTCAACCAGATCGCCAGGGCCGCCAACGACGGAGGGCGTCTCCCCGGTTCGGCGCGCGAGGAGTTCCGGGGGATGCTCAAAGTCTGTGAGGCGCTGCGCGACAACACGAAGGGGCTGCTGAAGGCGAACCTCACGAGCTGGGAGAGCGGGCATGGCGAAGACATTTAGGCTCCCCAAGGAGGAGCCACTGCTGAACATCGCGAGTTACGCGCGGGGCGGGCCGCGGGCGGCAGACCGGCTGACGCCGTCGCAGATCGAGCAGATCCGCCTGACCGTCAACCGCGCGCCTGAGGCAGTCGTGAAGGTACTGCCCCGGAGCAGCAACGACCTGAAGGCCGTCGGCAAGCACATCGACTACATCGGTCGGCGGGGGAACCTGGAACTGGAGGGCGATGACGGAGAGCGGCTGCAGGGGCGCGTCGCAGATGCGTTGCTGAACGACTGGGATCTCGACGTTGATGACGTGAGACGGCAAGGGAGCCTCGCCGCTGCGAGCCAACGAACTCCCCCGAAACTGGTCCACAAACTGATGTTCTCGATGCCACCAGGCACGCCTCCCCAGAAGATGCTCTCGGCGGTGCGCAACCTCGCGCGAGAGGAGTTCTATGGGCAGCATCGGTACGCGATGGTGCTGCACACGGACGAGCCACATCCGCACGTACATCTGGTCCTCAAGGCGATGAGCGAGCAGGGAGTGCGGCTCAACATCAAGAAGGCGACCCTGCGGCACTGGCGATCGCAGTTCGCGAGTCACCTGCGCGGATTGGGCGTGGCGGCGAATGCGACCGAGCGTGCGGTTCGCGGAGAAAGTCGAAGCGCCAAGAAGGATGGAATCTACCGGGCGAGCTTAAGAGGCGATTCGTCCTTCATTCGAGCACGTGTCGAGTCAATAGCTGTAGAGTTGGTTAGCGGCGTCGTCAGACCGCAATCTGGCAAGCAATCGCTGATGAAGACCCGGAGCAACGTCGCAGATGGGTGGAGGGGCGTTGCACACATTTTGGATCGTAGTGGTGAGGTTGGCCTTGCCGCTGACGTTGCTAGGTTCTCTCGAGCGCTGCGCGACCCTGCTACCGACAGGGATCGGATTGCCGAAGAGTTAACAGCCAATTCGCGTTCTCGACTCCGTCAGCTGTAATAGCTACGACTTGATCTGACATTATCATGATGCATGAAGATGCGCAGGAGAAGTCAGATGACGAGCGAGCAGAAAATCATCAAGAACAAGGTAGGGTTGCTGAAGCTGGCGCAGACGCTGGGGAGCGTCTCGGAGGCGTGCAAGGTCATGGGGTTCAGTCGCGATAGCTTCTATCGCTTCAAGGAACTGCACGAGCAGGGCGGCGAAGCCGCGCTGGTGGAGCTGTCGCGCAAGAAGCCGAATCTGCGCAACCGGATCGATCCGGCGATCGAAGCTGCGGTGGTGGCTTTCGCCCTCGAACAACCGGCTTACGGGCAGGTGCGTGTCTCGAACGAGCTGCGTAAGCGGGGTAGCAGCGTGTCGCCTGCGGGGGTTCGAACGATCTGGCTGCGCAACGATCTGGAGAAGTTCGAGAAGCGTCTGAAGGCGTTGTCCGCCAAAGTGGCGCAGGACGGTTTGATTCTGACCGAGGATCAGGTTCGAGCCCTGGAGAAGGCTCGCGAGGAGAAGGCGGCGCACGGGGAGATCGAGACCGAGCATCCTGGGTATCTGGGCGCCCAGGACACGTACTACGTCGGCACGCTGAAGGGCGTGGGCCGCATTTACCAGCAAACCTTCATCGATACCTACAGCAAGGTGGCGATGGCGAAGTTGTATGACCGCAAGCACGCCATCACGGCGGCCGACATGCTCAACGATCGCGTGCTGCCGTTCTTCGATGAGCAGGGCGTGCCGTTGCTGCGGATCCTGACGGATCGGGGGAGCGAATTCTGTGGCAATCGGGAGTCGCACGAGTACGTGTTGTATCTGGACCTGGAGAACATCGAGCACACGCGCACGAAGGTGAAGAGCCCGCAGACCAACGGCATCTGCGAGCGCTTCCACCTGACGATGAGGAACGAGTTCTACGCCAGCGCATTCCGGCGCAAGCTCTACCGCTCGATCGATGAGCTGCAGGCAGATGTCGATGCGTGGATCGCGAGTTACAATACCGAGCGGACGCACTCGGGGAAGTACTGCTACGGCAAGACACCGATGCAGACCTTCCTCGATAGCAAGAGGCTCTCTGACGAAAAGCAACTGGATCGGACATCGCCGACAGTGAACGAAAACCGAGTGGCCGCGTAATCGGCCTGTCCGTCAGATCGAGTCGTAGTTAGGACACGTCAGCCTCCAACGATGAGCAGGGGGGCTCGCTAACCGCGAACAATCGGCGCCACGCACCTATCGAAAGATATCCCATATTCGATGCATCAGTCCGTCATTGGTCTTACCGCCAGCGTCCGCTACCCAGCGACGGAACTTGCCAATTCCGCGGAACAAAGACCGTAGAGAGATGGCCGGCTCGGTAGGAGTTGTACGCGCAGTCGGATCCCTGCTCGCCAATTTGATCTACCGCGAAGGCCGAAAATGTGTCGGTGCGTCCTTTAAAGAAATCCTTGGTGTCGCGATCTACCATGCGAAGCACGATCTGTGGGAGGTGGCTGGCCACGTCCGACCCACATGAGGTGGCCGCGGCGAATCCAAAAGTGGCTGTAGCAACCTACGCTCCGCCAAATCGAAGGCGATATTGTGAGGCGCCCGTCCTGATACTGGCGCGCTCGCCACAGAGGCGGACCAGGAGGAACTAAGTTTAGGTGAATGACAGCGTGGCAACCACAGGGGCAAATCAGCGCGACTTGCCAATAGTGACCATCCTCACCGACCAGATAGATCAGTCCAGCGTCAAGTTGCTCCGGCACGTCCGAAACCGTAAGTGTGACAAATGACGGCTTGACATCGCGTCGCAGGAGGCTCCGTAGGGAATCGCGCAAAGCGCGGAAAATATTCACCGTGGCACGACCGGCTCGCTGAGCTGGGGCATACCTAACAATGGGTCGCAGTCCCCGAGTCCTACGAGCCTTTCGGAAATTGGCACAGGCGCTCGGTCTTCCTCATGATAGTGCTCGCCCTGAATGAAGCTCGTTCGAACTACTGCAAATTCTTCATTCGAACAATATCTGTAGGGATGCAGCCTCGCCAGAAACTCGTTTACGGCAGTCGCGGCGATTTGTGTATTGATGCTTATTACCGCCGGACGATCTTCGTTGACGCCACGTATGTATCGAGAACGAAGTTGCCGTTCGTATTCGGCGCGATCGGAATGCTGGAGCGCCTCGGACTGAAGTTGATCGCTCGAATACACTCGTCGGTCGCGAAGACTTGAAGAATCCGGCTGAATGTAGTGTACGGCGCCCGCTGCCTCGGATATCCCACCCTCGCCGTCCGCGTCCAATCGGACCCCCAGGTCGAAATAGGGGAGGCTGTAGTAACTGGCCAGTCTGTTCAGAAGGCTTCGCCCTCTCGCGCCGTCCATGCAGCCGAATACAACATCGCACTGCGCGACGGCGCGCACCGCCTCCGGGGTTGCAAGGTCTACACTCAGCAACTGAACTTCCGTTCCCAATCCCATGCGGGCAATTGCCCTTCCCATTACTTCGGTCTTGCGGCGATTCATTACGGCGTCTTCGCGTGTTGCGTTATAGATCCGATTCAGATTCTTGTCTTCGACGCGATCTGGGTCTACGAGAACGAGTCTGCCGACCCCGAGTCGCGCAAGCATTTCGATCAATGGGCTGCCAGTGCCAGAGCAACCAATGACGGCAATCGACAGCTGTCGCAGTCGAGACACAGTGTCGCTGCCAAAAAGCTGTGCGTGTCGCTTGACGAAGCCAAGGTGGGGTTGCCGCTCGGAATAGTTCGACCAGAAATGCAAATCCGTGCCCGCAACGGAGACCAGGTCGACCGGCGCGAATCGTCCTTGCACATCAATCGTGCGCGCGAAAATCCGCCCACCAGGAACCATGATCGCACTGCAATGCAGGGAATCCGAGTCCATCCAACCGTATACGGAGCTGAAGAAGTCCCGATCTGAGCGATCGTCAGTATCCGAGAAGTCGGAGTAGCCGCCCGGGTGGGAGTGAATCTTGATGACGGCCCAATTCGAACGTGCAGCCCGCTCGAGTAACGGCACTACGCAGCTTGGTGCCCAGGTGACTTCGACCTCACTGCGCCGACACGAGGCGTGCGGAACAAGGAAGATCTCGTGGGCCGTTAGCGTGGTGGCATCTCTCGCATTTGATCGGCCACAGGCCAATACAGCAACTGCCTCGTGGCCATCTCCCGGAAATAGGTGCCGTTCAAGCTGAGTGTGTTGTCGGCCGGTAAGTCGAAACTTGGTAACCATGGCTTACCGCTTCTTGAGTTCATCAGCCAGCCAACCCCGGGCGTAAGCACAGTGGGTCGCAAGTCCATCCTCACCCGTGCGCCACGGATTTGCCGCCAGCCGGTGGCGGGACCACTGCTGGAATGTTCGGCCGTCGATGGTCTGCAGTGAGAGTGCATTGATGGTTTTGCCGTCTGCGCGGGACAGATGGGGCTCGAAGTAGACCATGTCCAGCGCCGCGTCCGGGTATCCGCCGACAATCCGGATCGCTGCAATAGCGTGACTTGTATTGAAGCCCACTGGCAGCTCAAAGCGATGCAAAAGCACCCATTGGGTGCCGCCGTCGACGATGGCCTCCCAACTTTCTCCACGACCTTCCAGGAACTCGAGGTCCTCAGGCGGTAGGCTGAATTGGCGCCGAAAGCCAAGCCCTTCGGTTGCCTCTCGTGGAACGGTCATAAAGCGCTCGACCCCTTTCGCGCGCAAGTCGACTTCCTGATCTGCTCCAATTGGGACAGGCGGGCCGCCGGTGACCTTTTGGGATAGCAGGTAGGTTTCTGGGGTCTTGCCAGCGAGCGCCAATATTTCCCGCCCCGTTGGCGTGGGGTTCGGCGTTTCATAGTGCGTGCGATCGATGCGGATGCGGTAGCGACGCGCCTTGGGTTTGTCCTTTCCAGCGCGGGCGTATTCCTCTACGTCTAGCAATTCCAGCTCTGCTTCTTCTGCTGACATGTGTGTTATCTCCAAGATTTCGTACCCAAAAAGTGTCGTGCAAACAATGACGATATCGTCTATAGTCAATTCCGAAAAATGGGCGCACCAATCAGGCCGCCCGCGTCATGGCGAACTATACGGAAACGTCTATAGCAATGTCAACTGAAACGCTTTTTGCAGAGCGCCTGAAGTCTGCCCGAGAGACGAAGAAGCTAAGCCAGGCAGAACTCGCCAAGAGCGCCGGACTGCAGCCGTCGCATGTGTCTCATTTCGAGACCGGACGCCGGGCGCCATCGTCCGCAAACCTTCGGGCATTGGCGGATGCGCTCGGCGTAACAACAGATTTTCTGTTGGGCCGCCAGTCGCGCCAAAGTATGGCGGGGCCGCGGCTGGATCAGGTCGTGACTTATGCCGAGCGGCTTTCCGAGTCCGATCTCGATGTTTTGGCGGCCTTCGCGGAGACGCTTGCGGAAAGACGCAAAGCTAGCGATCGGAAGAATCGCTAGTAGGTCCTGGCGCCCGTCCAAGTCATTTTACGCCATTGGTGCCCAGAGGATGTGCCGACGTGCTCCATTGCCGGTCAGGGGACGCAGCAGGCGGACACAGCAGAAATTTCTCGTAGGAGATGAATAGATGGATGCGAAGGCAGCAGCAAGAATTTTTCATGATTGGGCATCGGGTGAAGGCTTGATGGCAGCTCCCGTCGCCAAAGTCGATTCGACTGCCCAGCAGTTGCTGCTAGTGCAGCCAGTGACTGACAAAGGGAAACAGATCCTTCGGACGAAGCAGATTCATGCAATTGGGTTTGATAGTGCAGACAACAAGCTTGTTGTATTCACGCGCCAGGCGGCTCCATCCTCGAAGAAGGCCTTGGCTCTCTTGCCAGATCATGTGGATGATGTTGAGGTTCAGTATCGCCAGGGAAAGACCACCGCGATAGGTAGTGAGCCCACAACTCCCTTCGGAACACCGCCATATACCATCCGGGTAAGTCCAAATGGCAGCCTGTACACATGCGGGAGTTCGATCTCAGCCGGCAACGCTCGGGATGCGGGCACGATGGGGTGTCTTGTGCGAAATGCTGCCGGCGAGATATTTGGTCTGAGCAACAACCATGTTTCGGGCAGCTGTAGTTTCGCAGGCGTTGGTCTACCAATTCTTGCGCCCGGCGTTATCGATGTCGCGCCGAATGGTTTGAACCCATTCACGATTGGCTTGCACCATACGTCGCTGCCACTGGTGACGGGCGATCCAGGAAACGTCGACCACACGGCAAACAGAGACTCCGCGATCTTTAAGATCGTTGATCCAGCCCGTGTTTCGTCTTTTCAAGGTGACGCATACGACACCCCTGCGACTGCCGGACCGATCGCAGCTGGAATGATTGTCGAAAAGTACGGTAGAACAACTGGCCTTACAAGAGGTAGGGTGGTCAGCGAGATCTTTGGAGCGCACCCAATTCAGTATGCAGCTCCTCAGTATGGCTTCTCTGGAATAGTCTGCTTTGAGCCAGTGTTCGCGATTGTCGGCGAAAATACTATATTTTCGGACAATGGCGACTCAGGGTCACTTATCACGACCGTGGATCCCGCGACAGGTATCCGATCGGCTGTCGGAATCGTCGTGGGAGGTATGCACGACGGATCAGCACCAGGAAAGCGGACAACAATAGCTTTGGCTATTGACCCCGTGCTAGCAGGTTTCGGGCTGACACTGGTGACCGGCCACAATGTATGAGCACGAAGCTCGAAGTCGCCGCGGCGCTCTTGGCCCGTGAACTGACTATTCCCTTGGGGGCTGTCAATACGATGGCAGTGAAGCAAGGAAAGAAGGGGATTATTCGAGTATTGATCGATCCCACGCAAGAAAGGTTTGTGCGGTCGGTGCCGCAAAGATTCCGAGGCTATCTGGTCGTTGTTGAACCAAGAGCGTCTACGACAACACAGAATTTGTACGTTGATGGCGAAGGCAGCTTTGTAGTTGTGAAGCTGCCGACCTGAAAGCGGTTGCCATCTCGCGCACGGGAAGTTCAGGGGTGTAGGGTTCGAGTGATTGATGAATGCCAAGCAAGAACAAATGCCGCTGTGCGCCGGCGCCGATGAAAAAGGATCCCGCGTTTGAGCGACCAACAAATCACCCTCGGCCAGCTCGAAGGCCACCTCTGGGAATCCGCCAATATTCTGCGGGGCCCCGTGGATGCGGCGGACTTCAAGACCTACATTTTCCCGCTGCTGTTCTTTAGGCGCATCTGCGATGTCTGGGACGAGGAGTACCAAGAGATCCTCGACGAGTCCGGTGACGAGCAGCTCGCGTCGTTTCCCGAGTCGCACCGCTTCCAGATCCCAGAAGACTGCCACTGGAACGATGTTCGCACCAGGGCAAGCAATGTCGGTGCGGCCCTCCAGCGTGCGATGCGTGAGATCGAGAAGGTCAACCCGGACACCCTTTACGGCGTGTTCGGCGATGCCCAGTGGTCGAACAAGGACCGGCTGTCAGATGCCCTGCTCAAGGACCTGATCGAGCACTTCTCCAAGCTCCCGTTCGGCAACCGGAACGTCAACTCGGACCTGCTGGGCGACGCATACGAGTACCTGATCAAGAAGTTTGCGGACGCGACCAACAAGAAGGCCGGGGAGTTTTATACTCCGCGCAGTGTGGTGCGCCTGATCGTCGAGATGCTGGACCCTAGAGAGGGCGAGACTATCTATGACCCGGCCTGCGGTACCGGCGGAATGCTGCTGGCTGCTGTACAGCACGTGAAGGAGCAGCACGGTGACGTAAAGCGCCTGTGGGGCAAGCTATATGGTCAGGAGAAGAACCTGACCACGTCATCCATCGCCCGCATGAATCTGTTCCTGCACGGCATCGAGGACTTCCAGGTTGTTCGTGGCGACACGCTGCGCAACCCGGCCTTCTTTGACGGTGACAAGCTCGCTACCTTTGACTGCGTCATCGCCAACCCGCCTTTCTCGCTGGAGAAGTGGGGTGAAGAACTCTGGTTGAACGACCCCTTCGGCCGCAACTTCGCGGGCCTGCCACCCTCATCCAGCGGCGACTTCGCCTGGGTGCAGCACATGGTGAAGTCGATGGCCGAGGGCTCCGGCCGGATGGCCGTGGTGCTGCCTCAGGGCGCCCTGTTCCGCAAAGGCGCTGAAGGCGAAATCCGGCAGAAGCTGCTGGAGATGGATCTGATCGAGGGGGTGATCGGTCTTGCACCTAATCTGTTTTACGGCACCGGTCTGGCCGCCTGCATCCTTGTGCTGCGCAAGCGCAAGCCGGCTGTGCGCAAGAAGAAGGTACTCATCGCCGATGCGTCGCGTCTGTTCCGCCGTGGCCGCGCGCAGAACTACCTCGAGCCGGAGCACTCTCAACAGATCCTGACTTGGTACCGAGCGTTTGCAGATGTGCAGGACTCCACCCGGGTGGTCACGCTCGACCAGATCAAAGCCGAAGACTGGACGCTGAATATCTCGCGCTACGTCTTGCCACCGCTGCAGGACGATATTCCACCCTTGCCGGAAGCTATCGCCGCGTTCAAGGAGGCCCTGTCCCGTTGTCGCGAGGCGGAAGAGCGCCTCGCCCAGGTGATGACGGAAGGAGGCTGGCTGAAATGAGCCGCATCACCCAACAAGAACTCGAGAGCTACCTCTGGGGCGCCGCCGTACTTCTGCGCGGCCTGATCGACGCCGGCGACTACAAGCAGTTCATCTTCCCACTGCTGTTCTACAAGCGCGTCTCGGATGTCTGGGACGAGGAATTCCAAGCGGCGCTCGCTAACTCGGGCGGCGACCTCTCCTACGCGCAGTTCGCCGAGAACCACCGCTTCCAGATCCCTGAGGGCGCCCGGTGGAATGACGTGCGACAGACCCCGAAGAACGTCGGCGCCGCCATCCAGAAGGCCATGCGCGCGATCGAGACCGCCAACCCGGATCTGCTCGACGGCATCTTCGGCGACGCCCCCTGGACCAACCGCGAGCGCCTGCCCGACGAAACGTTGAAGAACCTGATCGAGCACTTTTCCACCCAGATGCTGTCGGTGGCCAACGTGCCCGAGGACGAACTCGGCAACGCCTACGAGTACTTGATCAAGAAGTTTGCGGACGACTCCGGCCACACGGCGGCCGAGTTCTATACCAACCGCACCGTCGTCCACCTGATGACGCAGCTTCTGGCGCCGCAGGCGGGCGAGTCGATCTACGACCCCACGTGCGGCACCGGCGGCATGCTGATCTCGGCGTTGGACGAAGTGAAGCGCTCGGGCGGCGAGTACCGCACGCTCAAGCTCTACGGGCAGGAGCGCAACCTCATCACCTCGTCCATCGCCCGCATGAACTTGTTCCTGCACGGCGTGGAGGACTTCGAGATCATCCGCGGCGACACTCTGGCCGACCCCAAGCACGTCGAGGGCGACCGCCTGCGCCAGTTCGACGTGATCCTGGCCAACCCGCCGTACTCCATCAAGCAGTGGAACCGCGAGGTCTGGAGCAGCGACAAGTGGGGTCGCAATTCCCTGGGTACGCCGCCGCAGGGCCGTGCCGACTATGCGTTTCAGCAGCACATCCTGAGCAGCCTCACCGCCAAGGGGCGTTGCGCCGTGCTCTGGCCACATGGCGTTCTGTTCCGCAACGAGGAACAGGCCATGCGCGCCAAGATGGTCGAGCAAGACTGGGTGGAGGCCGTCATCGGCCTGGGGCCCAACCTGTTCTACAACTCCCCGATGGAGTCGTGCATCGTCATCTGCAACCGCAAGAAGACGCCTGGACGCAAGGGCAAGGTGATCTTCATCGACGCGGTGAACGAGGTCACCCGCGAGCGCGCCCAGAGCTTTCTCAAGCCCGAACACCAGCAGCGCATCCTGACCGCCTACAAGGCGTTTGCCGATGTACCCGGTTTCGCCAAGGTCGCCACGCTGGCCGAGATTGGCGTCAGTGGGGCCAACCTGTCGATCCCGCTGTATGTGAAGCGCCTTGCTGCGGCCATCGCAACCGACAGCAATGGCGACGCGGTATCGCTGCGCTCTGCCTGGGCGCAGTGGCAAAACGACGGCCGGGCCTTCTGGCAACAGACGGATGCGCTCGTGGAGACGCTGGACGGCCTGATCGCGGAGGACGTCGACCGTGTCTGACAAGAGGAACAAGTGCCCGAAGCCCGGCTGGCGCCAGGTGAAGTTTGGTGATGTGGTGCAGCTCTCGAAGGCTCGCAGCCAAGATCCGCTGGCCGATGGCATTGAGCGGTACGTCGGCCTGGAACACCTGGAGCCGGGCGATCTGCGCATCCGCAGCTGGGGCAACGTCGCTGACGGCGTGACTTTCACCAGTTTGTTTCAGCCCGGACAGGTGCTGTTCGGTAAGCGCCGCGCCTACCAGCGCAAGGTGTCCGTGGCGGACTTCTCCGGCGTGTGCTCCGGGGACATCTACGTGCTTGAGACGAAGGACCCAAAGGTATTGCTGCCGGAGCTGCTGCCGTTCATCTGCCAGACCGACGCCTTCTTCGATCACGCGGTGGGTACGTCGGCAGGCTCGCTAAGCCCGCGCACCAACTGGACGAGCTTGGCGGACTTCGAGTTCATTCTCCCGCCGATCGACGAGCAGCATCGTCTCCTGAACCTGCTCAGCTCTATTGAAGAGTGCTTGGTTTCGTTTGCGGACGCTGATCTTGCGACGACAGCACTAGAGAGCTCACGTATTGAAGACGCGCTGACATCGGTGCCGGCTGACCGTGTCGTCGCGGTCGACAAGCTCGTGCCAAAAGGGCCAAAAAACGGACTGTCTCCAAGAGCAAATTCTGATGAACGAGGGTATCCAACTCTCAGTATTGGTGCCGTAAGGGATGGGCGCATTGTGGCGGAGGGCAACACTAAGTACGCCGAGATATCCGAGGCGGAAGCTGCGGCGTTTGAGTTGAAGGCAAACGACGTACTTGTTGTTCGTGGAAACGGCAACAAGCTGCTTACAGGAAGGTGCGGTCTTGTCGATGTCGTGCCAAAGGGCTGCTTTTATCCAGACCTCCTTATTCGACTGCAGTTTGACGAGAAGATCATCAGGCCAGAGTTCGCCGTTTTGCAGTGGAACAGTCAAAGCACACATAGCCGTCTGATCTCGCGCGCCAAGTCCACCAATGGAATCTGGAAGATTAACGGTGCCGACATTCGCCAACACACGCTCAAGGTGCCGAAAGTCGAAGAACAAGATGTTCGGCTGGCAGAGATGAGAGCGATTCGGTCCGCTCGGATGGACATCGCTGCTCGCAAGGAGGCGGCACACAACCTGAAGCTGCATGCGCTCAGGTCCATTGAGAATGGGGGCGCGAATGGCATTTAACGAATCCAACACCGTCGAGGCCTACGTCCGTGACCTGCTCGCAGGCCCGATCAAGGCGACACCGGCAAACGCCGTACAGGAACCCCTGCCCAGCTACGGTCCCAGCCCCAAAGGCATCGGCTGGCGCTACGCAGCCCCCTCAGAGGTACCGCGCCAGATTCAGGAGGTGATGGTCGAGCCCTGGTTGCGCGATGCGTTGGTCCGCCTGAACCCCGAGATCGCCGCCCAGCCAGACCGGGCCGACGAGGTGCTCTACAAGCTGCGCGCCATCGTGCTGTCGGTGCGCTCGGATGGCCTGATCCGCGCCAACGAGGAGATGACCGCGTGGATGCGTGGCGAACGCTCCATGCCCTTCGGTGCAAACAACGAGCATGTGCCGGTGCGGCTGATCGACTTGGATGACCCGAAGCAGAACCAGTACGTCGTCACCCAGCAGTTTACCTACCGCGCTGGGCCCACGGAGCGCCGAGCCGATCTAGTGCTGCTGGTCAACGGTCTGCCGCTAGTGCTGATCGAGGCCAAGACGCCGGTCAAGAAGTGCATCAGCTGGGTGGATGGCGCGGTGCAGGTGCACGACGACTATGAGAAGTTCGTTCCCGAGCTCTTCGTCTGCAACGTGTTCTCGGTGGCCACCGAGGGCAAGGCCTACCACTACGGGTCGATCGGCCTGCCGGTCAAGGACTGGGGGCCATGGCACCTGGATGGTGGCGATGCGCAGCACCACCCGCTGAAGTCGCTCAAGTTGTCGGCTGAGAGCATGCTGCGCCCGCATGTGGTGCTGGACATCCTCGGCAGCTTCACCCTGTTCGCCACGGACAAGAAGAAGCGTCGCATCAAGATCATCTGCCGCTACCAGCAGTATGAGGCGGCCAACAAGATCGTTGAGCGCGTGCTGACGGGCTACCCCAGGAAGGGCCTGATCTGGCACTTCCAGGGATCGGGCAAATCACTGCTGATGGTGTTCGCTGCGCAGAGGCTGCGCATGCATGCCGGCATGAAGAACCCCACGGTGCTGATCGTGGTGGACCGGATCGATCTCGACAGCCAGATCACCGGCACTTTCACCGGAGCGGACATACCCAACCTGGAGAAGGCCGACAGTCGGGAGAAACTGCAGCAGCTGCTGGCGCAGGACGTGCGCAAGATCATCATCACGACGATTTTCAAGTTCGGCGAGGCCAACGGGGCGCTGAACACGCGCAGCAACATCATCGCGCTGGTGGACGAGGCCCACCGCACGCAGGAAGGCGACCTGGGCCGCAAGATGCGCGAGGCTCTGCCCAATGCGTTTCTGTTCGGCCTGACGGGCACACCGATCAACCGTGCCGACCGCAACACCTTCTACGCCTTCGGTGCCGAAGAAGACGAGAGGGGCTACATGAGCCGCTACGGCTTCGAAGAGTCGATCCGCGACGGGGCGACGCTGAAGCTGCACTTCGAGCCCCGGCTGATCGACCTACACATCGACAAGGCCGCGCTCGACGCCGCCTACAAGGACCTGACCGGCGGCCTGTCGGATCTGGACAAGGACAACCTGGCCAAAACCGCGGCCAAGATGGCCGTGCTGGTCAAGACGCCCGAGCGCATCCGCAAGGTGTGCGAGGACATCGTCGAGCACTTCCAGACCAAGGTGGAGCCCAACGGCTTCAAGGGCCAGATCGTCACGTTCGACCGCGAGTCCTGCCTGCTGTTCAAGGCCGAGCTGGACAAGCTGCTGCCGCCCGAGGCCACGGACATCGTGATGTCGGTGCAGGCGTCCGACAAGAAGGACCACCCTGAGTACGCGAAGTACGCCCGCCCTCGCGACGAAGAGGAACGGCTGCTCGACCGATTCCGCGACCCAGCCGACCCGCTGAAGCTGATCATCGTCACGGCCAAGCTGCTGACGGGCTTCGACGCGCCCATCCTGCAGGTCATGTACCTGGACAAGCCGCTGCGCGACCACACGCTGCTGCAAGCCATCTGCCGCGTGAACCGCACCTACTCCGAGCAGAAGACCCACGGCCTGATCGTGGACTACCTGGGCATCTTCGACGACGTGGCCGCTGCGCTGGAGTTCGACGACCAGAGCGTGAATCAGGTCGTAAGCAACATCCAGGAGCTGAAGGACAAGCTGCCCGAGGCAATTCAGAAGTGCCTGGCATTCTTTGCCGGTTGCGACCGCAGCTTGCAGGGCTACGAGGGCCTGATTGCCGCTCAGCAGTGCCTGCCGAACAACGAGGTGCGAGACACCTTCGCCGCCGAGTACAGCGTGCTCAATAAGATCTGGGAGGCGCTGTCACCGGACACAGTTCTGGGCCCGTTCGAGAAGGACTACAAGTGGCTGTCGCAGGTGTACCAGTCGGTGCAGCCGTCCAGCGGCCACGGCAAGCTGATCTGGCATTCGCTGGGCGCCAAGACGATCGAGCTGATCCACCAGAGCGTTCATGTCGACGCCGTGCGGGATGATCTCGACACTCTAGTGCTGGATGCCGATCTGCTGGAGGCCGTGCTCTCGAACCCCGACCCAAAGAAGGCCAAGGAGATCGAGATCAAGCTCAAGCGCCGGTTGCGCGCGCACGGCGGCAATCCTAAGTTCAAGAAGCTTTCAGAACGCCTCGATGCTCTGAAAGACCGCTTCGAGTCTGGTCAGATTAGCAGCGTCGAGTTTCTCAAGCAGTTGCTGGAAATCGCTAAAGAGACGCTGCAAGCCGAAAAAGAGATCCCACCCGAAGAGGACGAGGATCGCGGCAAGGCCGCGCTGACCGAGCTGTTCAATCAAGTCAAGACGGCCGAGACGCCCATCATTGTCGAGCGCGTAGTTGCGGATATCGATGAGATCGTTCGCATGGTCCGCTTCCCGGGCTGGCAAGGCACGCAGGCGGGCGAGCGCGAGGTCAAGAAGGCACTGCGCAAGGCACTGTTTAAGTACAAGCTTCACGCCGACGAGGAGCTTTTTGAAAAGGCGTATAGCTACATTCGGCAGTATTACTAAGAGTGCTTGGTGCCTGCATGCGAGACACCTCCAAATCCTTCGCCGCTTATTGATTCTTGAGGCGATCCAAAATGGGCCCAATTGTCTTTCGCCATCTATCGCCGGCCGCCTTCTGTAAGCGGAATGTATTGACGGTCAATCTGTCGGTAAATCGGCATGACAAATTGCGATAAGATCTGGGACGACAGGCACTTAGATGGCCTGGCGACGATCGAGTGGGAGTGATCAGGTGCCTTTCGCGGTCTATCGGTAGACTGCGAAAGAAGCGCCTAACTCACTGAATATAAATAAATAATATCTCCGCACCGTTCGCCATCTATCGGCATCAAGCGGGACAGTTTGACGGTAAAGCTGACGGTAAAAAGATCGTCCCCTCTCGGGCGGGAATTTTTACCGTCCAGCGGCGCGATTCCTGCCAAGAGTGGCCGCTTTTGCAGACACCGCAGGGCATGCCCATGACATAGCCTGCTTCGTCCTCGCCCGTTCCGCAGGACGCTCGCCATGCCCGCTGCCGGTGCTCTTGCGCGGCAGTCGCGCGCACCAGCTTTCATCGAACCGCCGGGCTATGCACGTCATAAGCCAGAGAGCACGTTGTTGTTTCAGCTCGTCGAGCGGCATTACCCGGCATTTCGCGAGATGCGCGCCATGGCAGGTCGTTCGCTGCCGGACTACATTGAGGAAG
>JAJVIK010000024.1 GCA_022072055.1 bacterium
GCTGTTCTTCAAGTCTCTCCATGGTCGTCATGATTCTCCCCCTCCATGTCATGTAGTATATACTACTACATGCACCCGCCCAAAAATAAAAGAGACTCCGCTAAACCCATTTCTGTGACGCAGGCCCCGCCCCCTTCGCCAAGTTGACACCCCCGGACTCCCCCCGCTATTCTCCAGAATAGAAGGAGAGTTCTGAATGACCCCCGTTCGCCGGGTTCCCCGGACATCCCCGCGCCCGAAGTCCGCGTTCACTCTGATCGAAGTGTTGAGCGTGATCGCGGTCATCCTGATCCTGATCGGAATCGCGGTCCCGAATGTTCTGGGGGCGATGGAGCGGGCCAAGAACACCGAGGGGCGTGTCCTGCTTCAGACTCTCAAATCATCCGTCGCCAGCTATCACACCGACACCCGTCAATGGCCGGAGAGCGGCTCGGAGCACTTGTACTATATCCTCGGCGGATATGCCCCCTTCAGCGCCAAGACTTCCAAGCGATACAAGCCGCCCTACATGGATTTCGGCTCCGCTTCGGTCGGGAAGGACAACTACGCCACGGAGTACCAGCAACGCTCCGAGCTTCAAATCGTTCTTAAGAAAAGGGACGGCAGCACCGCGAAGACGCTGACCATCAATGACCTACGATATCCAAGCAACGAGTACCCGTTTCCGACCCTTGCAAACGCATCGGCCTGGAAGCCGGTCCTCGATCCATGGGAGCGTCCGGTGGTGTACATCTCTCCCGATGACCTCCGCAAGCATTTCGATGGAGACTCGGACCAGCCTTGGGACTCTCTAATCGCCATGGATAGCGAACTTGCGGTGAACAAGAGTGGAAACCAAGTCCCGGTTCCGTTCGGTTTGAACAGCGGGCAGTTCTGGTCCGCGGGACGAGACGGGTATACCGCCGAGGCCGACGCCGGCAACCCAGGATTCTTCCAGCCGGGGAACCTCCTGGGCTATGACCGAAGGGACAACGACGGCGATTCGCGCGTGGACTTGACCGACTTCAAGGCCAAGGGCGGGAATCTACTCCCGGAAGACGACCTTGCCTCCTGGTAGTCCAAGTCCCTCCCCACCAGATTTCCCCCCCCTCAGTATTCGGGCCATTCTTGGATGTCCCGCTCAAGGCCTTCCTCGGCGAGCGCTTGCTCTTCAACCGGGTCCGGCTTCGAGCACTCTTCAACAAACCTGCGTCGGTCCCCCCCTCACTCATTCACCTCCCGGTTCATCACCTCCGAGAACGCCCATTCCGGTGAATCATCGGGGGCCTCTTGAAGGAACCTACAGCGTGTCCGATTCCGGGGCGATTCCCCATGCATTCGTGAGAGAACGTGCTCCTGATGGACTCCCCGCCCAAGGGATGAATCGCTAGAATCAAGGCCATGAAAAGCGTCTACATCGAGACGTCGATCAGGAAGTGGGGGAGTTAGCGACTCGGTTTATTGCGGAAGGGGCGGTCCCCGGGAATGCGGGGGTGGATGCCTTACATGTGGCCGTCGCAACCGTGCACGGAGTGGATTGCCTTCTCACTTGGAACTGTCGTCATATCAATAACGCGGAAACGAAGCCTATCCTGCGGTCAGTTTGCGCCGTAGCGGGTTACACGTGTCCCGAGATTTGCACACCGGAAGAGCTCATGCCTGAGGAGAAATAAAAATGCGCGAAGACGAGATCATCTCTGAAGTCTGGAGGAACCGACAGGATTACGCCGCTGAACATCATCAAAACCTACACGAGATCGTGGGCGACCTTGAGGCGCGCCAACGAAGCCCGTTCTCGCGCGTCGTGGACCTGAGGACACCCCGGTCCACTCCCAAGGTCCCATCCGGAGAGGCTTCAGTCCAAGGGTCCTGACCCCGAAGAGGTTTATCGCGGAGCGCTCATGCGCACCCGAGCGGCCACTTGGCAAAGGGCCATGCCACTCCCGTTCTTCCCTTCTTTCCCTCACTATCCCTCCCATGCCCAAGGCCAAGCGCGCCGCCCAGAACCGCCTCAAGATCCTGATGGTCGCCTCCGAGGTCACCCCCTTCGCCAAAACCGGGGGACTCGCCGATGTGGTCGGGGCGCTCCCCAAGCGCCTGCATGAGTTCGGCCATGATGTCCGCATCGTGATGCCGCTCTACTCCTCGATCCACCGCGACACTTTCAAGAAACACGCCGCGCCGCTCGGAGTGCCGATCGGTTGGGGGGAAATGTGGGGCGCGGTCTGGGAGGGAACCCTGCCCAAGAGCGATGTCCCGATCTACTTCCTCGAAAACGAATCCCTGTATGGCCGTCCCGGGGTCTATGGCGAAAAGGGGCGGAGCTACGACGACAACCTCGCGCGCTTCACCTTCCTCTCGCGCGGCGCGCTCCAACTGGCCAAGTATCTCCACTGGCATCCCGATGTCTTCCATGTCCACGACTGGATGACCGCGGTGATCCCCCTCTATCTGAACACCTGGGAACGCGAGACCGAGCTCGGAGCCTCCGCCTCGGTGCTGACCCTCCACAACCTGGCCCACCAAGGCTCCTTCCCCAAGGAGCAACTCCCCACCCTGCAGCTCGATTGGAACCACTTCACTTACCTGGAACTCGAACGCTATGACCACATCAACCTCCTCAAGGGGGGAATCTATCACTCCACGCTCATCGCCACGGTCAGCCCGACTTACGCCGAGGAGATTCAGACCCCCGAGTTCGGCGAGGGGCTGCACGAGGTCATCCGTTCGCGCGCGGATTCGCTGCGCGGGATCCTGAACGGCATCGATGAGACGGTCTGGAACCCGGAGACGGATCCGAACATCCCCGCGCACTTCAGCGCCAAGAAACTCACCGGGAAGAAGACCTGCAAGAAGGAGCTCCAGAAAGAGGCCGGGCTTCCGGTCCGCGAGGATGTGCCCCTGATCGGCATGGTCTCTCGTCTTGACGCCCAAAAGGGCTTCGATGTGGTGGCCGAAGCCATGCCGCGCATTCTGGATGGACTCGATTGCCAATTGGTGATGCTCGGAACCGGCGAGTATTGGGCCGAGACCTTCTTCGGAAACCTATCCCACCACCGTCCCGACCGGGTCCAGGCCTGGATCAACTTCGACACCAAGCTCGCCCATCGGATCGAGGCGGGCTGCGATTTCTTCCTGATGCCCAGCCACTTCGAGCCGTGCGGACTCAATCAGATGTACAGCCAGCGCTACGGCACTCTCCCCATCGTGCATGCGGTCGGCGGTCTGGAGGACACGGTGGAGAACTATGACGAGGAGAAGGGCGCGGGGACCGGATTCAAAGTCCATGACCTGAACGCGAACTCCCTCTTCGACACCATCGGCTGGGCCTGCTGGGCCTTCCACAACCGCCCCAAGCACATCCTCGCCATGCGCCGCCAGGCGATGCGCAAGCACTTCACCTGGGAAGCCCCCGCGCGCGAGTATGAAGAGGCGTATTGGGAGGCGGTGCGCAGGAGGCGTGGGCTGTCGCTCTAGCGCGGGCCGGAGGCCGATGCGACTACGCCGGCGACTCCAGGACATAAATCGCGCGGCCCACGCGCTGGTCCTTGCGCCGGTACAGAATCGGGCGGTAGCCGCGCTCCTTGAACACGGGAACATAACCGGCCAGCGCGAGACGGCGTTCGAGGTTCAGGTGAATCGCCTCCCCGGCCGAGGGGTGCCAAAAAGGAACCGCGAGACAGACCCGTCCGCCGGGTTTGAGGATGATCCGTATCTCCGCGAAGGCCGTGACATACAGCCCCTCCAGCGCCTTGGCGTGCTCCACCGCCGCCTTCCTCGGCAGCGCTCCACGAATCGGCGGCCCCAGGTCCCCCTCCCCCACCACCATGTCGAACGACAGCGGATCGATCTGGCGGGAGAGCTTGCGGACATCGAAGCGCTTGAGGAACAAATAGCCCGGGAGCTCTCGCGCGGGGTCGCGACTGTGCCGCTTGAGAAACCAGTCCAGGTTCTCGCGGCTCTGATCGAGGGCCTCCTCGCGCAGGTCGCTCCCGGCCACCTGGTAGCCGAGCAGCATCCCCTCGATCAGCACCGCCCCCGCGCCGCAGAACGGGTCGAGCAACCGGGTGGCTCCCGGATGCGCGGCCAGATTGACCATCTGCCGCGCGAGCTTGGGAGGCAGCAGCCCGCGACGTCGCGGACGATGCGGTTTGCCCACATCGCGTTCGGCGAAATCATCCGGGGAATAGATCCACGCGGTCTGTCCGATCCGGACCTCTCCGGCGCGGTCCTTCCACAGGCACAGTTCAAGGCCGTGTCGCTCGCGGATGAGATGGAAGACTTTGGCGGGAACCACCTCGACCTCGCCGGGGGCGGCGCGCTCCTCGCGCCCATGCGCTTCCGGATCACTCTCGATTCCCTGGCGAATCCGGGCGCGGAGCCGCTCGCGCTCCTCGGCCAACCCCTCGCAAAGGGCGGACACCGCCCACGGCCCCCTCGGAAGGGGAATCTGTCCCCTCCCCCCCTCGGGGGGGAGGCTGGGAGGGGGTTGTTCCATGGCCGTGGGGAGGCCGGGAGCGGGTTGTTCCGAAACCGGGATCTGGTCCGGAAGCGGTTGTTCCGCAAGCGGCCTCACCGCGCGGATGGTTCCGCCCAGACGCTCGCAGAATCCCGCAAGGCCGCTCTCCGCCTCCCGATCCTCAATCCCCTCCAGGCGCGCCAACCCTTCCCCCTCGGAAGAGACCTGAAGGCCGTGGAGTTTGGCGGCTTGGATGAGTTCCGCGAGGCACAGTTCGCTCTCGCGCCCGAGTTGGAGGATGGAGGCGGGCATGGGACCCCCACGGTAGTGGAAGGGCGGAAGGGAAAGAAGGGATGCTTGGCGCGGGGGTGAGGAGGCTATCGGAGGGAGTCGGGAAGTTTTTCCGCGATGGCTTCCATATAGCGATTCACCGACATCCCGTGGGCGGAGGCAAGTTTCTGAAGGGCGGCAAGAGTGGCGCGGACCTCCCCGTGCTCGATGCGACGAACTTGTCGCTCGGTCAGGCCGGGAATCTGGTTCTGATGAACCCCCCTTTCCTTCCGGATCCCGCAGATCGCTCTTCCGTATTGCAGGTTGAAGCTGCGCGAGGTCTGTTGGGCTCTAAGGCGTTTGGCCGGATTCACGGCTTGTTCCAGTTGTTCCCACCCCATGTGCGAGTCAAAACGCTTCCAGTAAAGGAACGCGCCGGAGAGGTCCAGCTCGAATTTCCATGCCGAGGCTGGAAGCGTGCCCTTCGCGGCGGAGCCGATAGCCTCCGCAACCCTCGCTTTTGAGACGATGAGGGTCCGAAAGGCTCCCGATTGGACAATCAAGAGATCGCTGTCCCAGTGGGCGGAAAGGATGCGTCGTTCCGGATCGCAGGACGCTAGAACGCGCAGAATTCGGGTAAGAACCGCGCCTTCACGCGCCTCACCCAACTCCGAAAAAACCCTGAAGCCTTCGAGGGCGCCCATGGGAAACCGATGAACGAGGTCGAAGAGGGACTGGGCGGACCTCCTTTCATCATTCAACAGGATGAAACTTCTTTTAGCCTTCGGAATCTTCCCCATTGGAAGCAATCCTTCCGAGCGTGTTTTCTCCGAGAGGCGAGACAAGAAGGACGAGGGAGAAACGATGATGTCGGGCTTCCAGGATATCCCGGTAAGGTCGGAGTGGAATGCGATGCGCCTGCCCGCCGAAGCTCCCAGAATCTTGCGTATCCGAGGACCATCCGATTGGTTTCCCAAGAAGAGGACGGCAGGTTTTTCAAGTCCGGTTGTCGCGCTCACTCTGTTTCTCCATGGATTTCTTCCCACTGGGTCAGCAAATGTTCCCGGTGCTTGATCACCAATTCCTGAAGCTCCCTCCGGGTCCGGCCGGGAATCCCATCTCTTCTTCTTGAGCGGATATCCTGAATCATGGAATCTCCGGGGAGGCTAAAAAAGACTCGCGCGCTCCAATCGCCCCCCTCGTGTTCCACATGGAAATGGGGCGGATGGTGATCTCCCGACCAAAACCAGCACCGAACTCCACGAATCTTGAATGCTTTTACCCGACTCACGGATAGTCTATCCCCTCAGCGGACTTTTGTGAATGGCGGTATTTATGGAATGTTCCGGTCATCCCATACGAAGGTCCCCCAGAGAGCCGGAAGGTAGGCGACCCAACACAAGAGCGCCAAACTCCCCCGTCGAGTCCACGCGCTATCCCGTTTCACCCGCGCCCTCAATGAAAAACCCCCGGGAGAGGTTCTCCCCCGGGGGGTTTGATTCCAGGCACTCCAGGACCTATCCTTTTTAGTAGGTCCGCTGAATGCCACCGTACTCTTTGCTTGCTACTTCACACGGCCCCGCTGTGGGAAGTTTGTGGTTCCAATCCCCCGCTATGTACCACAGTTCTCCTCGGCTCCATGTACCATTGGTGGGGCTATAGGGCAGTCCGTCTGGGCAGCCATCCCCATTGATGTCGGGTCCATTGCCTCTTACCCATTCCCCCGCCGTCTTGTCAGGTCCGGAAACAAAGTAAGCCGAATAGATGATTCCACGTGGATTATCGCCTCCGCCAGGACTGATGTAGCGGGAATCCATCCCCACGGGAACTGAGCTGTCCGACCAGGGGTCCACCGTAGACTCCGCATCGATGAACTTGATCGGAGACGTGAGTGGGCAGTGCAGGCCGGGGGAATAGAATGTTTGCTGGAATCCAGTATCCGGAAACTTGATGCCGCCGTTCGATCTAATGATGGGCGGGTTGATCGGGCATGGGACCAGCAAACTGGGACTGTTGTGATTCCTGGTCGTACGCGCCACTTGGAAGGGGTCGTTGTAATCAGCGTACAGATAACCATACTGGGTGAGATAAGCGTTAACCCCCGTCTCCATCGTTCGGAGGTGCGCCTTCCCGCGGGCCACGCGCCCGCGTTCCTGCGCCTCCAGGAAGTTCGGCAAGGCAATCGCGATGAGGATGAGAATGATGGCGATGACAATCAGCAACTCGATCAGGGTGAAACCTTTCCCCCGCTTGAAAAGCGAAGTTTTGAATGAAGCTGACATCGGACCTCCTCCTTTGGATGATAAAGCCCTGGGCCCTTTGGCCCGTGATCCGTCGTAACACGTCAAAGTACCCCCCGTCCGGGCCGTTGTCAATCGAGAAATGGGGTCCACAGCGAATTCTTTAGGGGACCGGAGCGGCGCTGAAAACCAACCCTCCCCCGGCCCCTCCCGCGAGCAGGAGGGGAGCATGCCGCACTCCTCCCCCGCTCGAGGGGGAGGTTGGGTGGGGGTAAGGTTGACAACTGCGCCCTCCCCCGGCCCCTCCCGCGCGCAGGAGGGGAGCATGCCGCCCCTTGGGGTTCCCTTTTCTCGCGGAATTTCGTTAACTTACCCCCTTTGTCACCCAGCTTTTCTGAAGGAGCCCTCATTCGATGCTCATCTGGATGCGCGAACGCAAGCGCCAGCTGGTCAAATGGTTTGTCTGGCCGCTCATTTTTGTCTTCATCGCGCTCTACGGTTCGGCGCAAATCCAGAACCAGATCGCCATAGACAAACTCACCGTGCTCAAGGTCAACGGGGCCCGGATTCCCCAGCGCGACTTCCAGGCCGCGGTCGAGGAAATGGGCCGCCGCCTCCAGGACAGCGTGATCCGCCCGGAGAAATCCCAGTCCCGCCTGGCCTTGGAGCAACTCATCCAGAACGAACTGGCTCGGCAGCTCGCGGAGGACCTGCGCCTGCGCACCGATGACAGCAAACTCCGCCAGAGCCTGAACTACTACCTCACCGGGGGACGAGGCGGCCCGATCAACGAACAGGGGCTGATCCGCTTTGTCCGCGAGCAGGGCTTCGAGACCCTCGACCTCTTCCGCGAGCACATGCGCGGCCAGATGAACGTGGGCCTGGCGATGGACTATGTCGCCTCCACCGCCGCCCCCTCCGAAAAAGACCTCCAACGCGCGATGCAGCGCCAGCGCGAGACCCGCGTGGTCGAGGCGCTCCTCTTCGAGCTTGAGCCGCACCGCGAGCAGGTCCGCGCCGCCACCGAGGAAGTCCAAGCCTATTTCCAGAAGAATATCGAGCGCTACCGCTTCCCCAAGCGGATGAAGATCGACTATGTGGAGGACAAGCCCGAGGACTATGTCCAGTCCGCCACCTTCACCGAGGAAAACCTGACCCGCTGGTTCAACTCCAACAAGGAGAAATTCCTGGTGCCGGTGGAGCGGGATGTGGCCGCGCTGGCCTTTTCGGCCAAGGACTTCCGCGAGCGCGTGACCCTTACTGAGGAGGAAGTCCGCACCGCCTTCGATTCGGAACAGTCCGGTTTCATGCACCCGGAGAAATACCGGATCCGCTTCATCGCGGCCTCGGTGGAGCCGCCGGATGCCTCCATCGAGGCGGAGATCGCCAAGAACCCCGCCGATTTTGTGGCCAAACAGGAGGCGGTGGGGGCGCGCCATATCCTGCTTCGGATACCCCCGGACGCCACCCCAAGAGACACGGAGGAGATTCGCGGGAAGCTGGAGGCGATCCGCGCGCGGATCCGCACCGAAGCGGACTTCATCCGCGAGGCCGCGGAGAACTCGGATGATGTTTCCAACAAGTTTGAGGGTGGCGACCTGGGTTACTTCGACAAGACCCGGATGGTGCCCGAGTTCGCCGATGTGGCTTTTTCCATCTCCGAGGCCACCGTGTCCGCGCCGGTCAAGACCGCCTTGGGATACCACTTGATTTGGGTCTACAACAAACGTCCCGCCGGGGAGCGCCTTTCGCTCGACGAGGCCCGGATTGTCCTCACCGGGAAGATCGATGAGGCCCCGCTCAAGGAGGCCGCCCGGATGAAGCTGGAGAGCATCCGGACCGCCCTGGCCGGGAAACCCCTCTCCGCCGCCACCGCGGTGACCGAGGCGCCGGTGTACGAGTCGGACCTCTTCGCGCGCGGAGACACTCCGCACCCGGAAGCCGCGCGGGATCGCTATGCCTTCGCCCCGGCCTGCGCCAAGATGACAGTCGGCGCGACCCCCGAAATTGTCGAGGCCTTCTACCGGTTCTACCTGGTCGAACTGATCGAGAAACAAGAGCCACGCCCCAAGACCTTCGAGGAGGCGCGCCCGGATGTGGAGCGGACCCTGCGGAACCGCAAGGCCCTCGAGCTCGCGCGCACCCAGGCCCGCAACGCCGCCGCGCTGGTCCGCTCGGGGAGCCTCGAATTCTCCGCCATCCCCAAGGCCTATGGCATCCCGGAGCCGGTGACCCACACCGACCTGCGCGAGCCTTCCACCCAGATGCCGCAGCTTCCCAAGAACCAGTCCGTCCCGCGCGAGATCCTGAACGCGGCCTTCACGCTGAAGGAGGGGCAACTGGAGGGCCCGATCGAGAGCATGGATGGGTCCTACCTGGCGCGCTTGATCCGCGAGGAGCCGGAACACCTGCCGGAGCTTTCCGAGGTGGAGGAGATCGCGCGCGAGGAGTACCGCCGCGTGGTCGCGGCCAACCAAGCCGAGGACCGGGTCTGGAATGTCTGGACCAGTCTGGACGCCCACAAGCAGAGCCTGCGCGCCGCCGGGGAGGCCCTTGGCGTTCCGGTCAAGACTTCCGAGTATTTCGAGCCGGGCGAGCTGGTCCCCGGCTTCCCCGAAAACTCGGTGATTCACTACGCCGCGGCGGGCCTGCGCGTGGTCGGCGCGACCTCCCCATCGGTCCTGGAGGATCCCCCCAAGAATCCCCAGAACCCGCAACCTGTCCGGGCCTATTATTTGGTCCAGGCGGCGGCCATCGAGGAGACCCGACTTCCGGAATTTTCGGAGGTGGCCGAGCAGGTCCGTCGCGATCTGGAGCTGGAGCGCGCCGCGCCGATCGTGCAAGCCAGCGCTGAGGTCGCCCTTCAGCAGCTTTCGGCGGTGATCGCCGCGGCCACTCAGCCGGTCTCGGCCTCGAAGAGCATCGAACTCGCCCCCTTCGCCAGGGAGCACGGCTACCGCTTCATCGGCCCGCTCAATGTCCGTCTCGATCCCCAAGTGGCGATGCTGCCCGGAACCAACTCCGGGGCCTCCTTCGCCATGACCGCCTATCAGCTGCCGCTTGGCGGGGTGAGCAAGGTGGTTCCCATTTGGGAGCTGGCGAGCCAGGGAGAGCAGGTCTCCCAGCGGACTTTGGGCTATGCCATTTTGCAGGTGGTGGACACCAAGAAAACCACCAGCGGAGTCTTCAGTCGCTCACAAGCCTTCAATGTGCTGCGCGACAGCATCGGGGATGCGGTCCAGGCCGACTGGGCGCAACGCGGTAGAAAGCACGCCCGCCTCAAGATCAACGCCGATCTGGTGGGGGAAGAGGATGCCCTGGAATTGACAAAAGAACAGGACAAATCCTAACCTTTCTCGACGGTTGCAGGAGGAATTCCAACCGGTTTGGCGGCCGGCTCGCCGCCACTTTGAGCCGCTCCGGGTTATCTGCTTGGATCGCATGAAAGGGGGAGCGCGCCGTGGCTCCAGGGGGCATTTCCTACACAGTCGTACGTTTTTTCCCATACGTCTTCCTGGTGATTCCCGCCCTGGGGGAGATTTCCGCGCAACCGCCCGGCCATCCGATCCCAACCGAAGCGAGCGCGGTCTTCGAGTCCAACACCCTGGAGATCTTCAGCACCTTGGCCACGGCGGAACTGGATGGCGATCCGGGAGTCGAGCTGGTCTTCGGTTCGGACCGCACCGGGGATGACGACAACGGAGTCGGAATCTTCGCCATCAACTTGGATGGCGCCCCGGTCGCGGGTCAATGGCCGGTCATCTTGAACGCCGATGTCCGAAGCAGCCCGGCGGTCGCCGACCTGGATGGAGATGGACTCGATGAGGTGGTGATCGGGACCTATGGGGTTCCGAAGACAATCCTGATTCTCGATCACACCGGGGCGCAGCTTGCCTCGGCGCAGACTCAGTTCGATGTGTTTTCCTCAGCGGCCATTGGCGACTTGGATGGGGACCGGACCCTGGAGATTGTGATCGGAACCTCGGATGGCAAGCTGGTGGCCCTCAAGGCGGATGGCGCGCCCTTCGCCAACGCCTGGCCGGTGACCCCGCCCCGTCGCCAGCCGCCCTTGTTCGCCCGCAACGATATCGACTCCTCTCCCGCGCTCGGCGACCTGGATGGGGATGGGGACCTCGAAGTTGCCGCGCTCAGCGACGAGGGGGTTCTGTATGTCTACACCAAGGAAGGCCAGCCGCTGCCGGGTTTCCCCTTCATCGCCCCCGCCGGGACCTTCCCACCCGGAATGACCGCCGCCGCCAACTCGGCTTCGCCGTTGATTGTGGACCTGGACGGAGACCACCATCCGGATGTGCTTGCGGCGATGTCCAACGGCCGAATCTATGGTTTTCATGGGGATGGGACTCCGGTCAACGGGTTCCCGCTGGCTCTTCCTCCGGGGGCGGCCCCGGATCAACCCGGGCGCGCGGGCGACGACATTCTTTCCACACCCGCCGTGGGGGATGTGGATGGGGATGGCCTGCTGGAACTTGTGGTGGCCTTCTTCGATGGTCCTCACGGGAGCTCCCGGCTGTTTGTCTACGATTTGAACTCCCCCGCAAACGCCGATTCCATGCAGTGGCACACCTTTCACGCGAACGAGCTGCGCCGGGGGCTCTCTCCCGGCATGGCCGATGGCGATGTAAACCGCGATGGGGTGGTCAATGGCTTGGATTTCCTCGGAGTCCTGGAGACCTGGCAACGCTTCCCCACCATGCCGGGCTATAATCCAAAATTGGATCTGAACAGAAATCGCTCGATTGACACGGGCGATCCGCCGAAACTGGTCGAGGAGTTTGTCGACTGACTGGAGTCACCCCGAGATCGCCCCTCCGAAAACCGCCTCCGAAAAACCGGCAATTGACAAGCCCGATCGGTTGAAACTAACCTGATTGGCCGTATCCGAAACGGAGGCTGCCCATTGCGTTCTTGCTGGAGACCCTTCCGGAGCGCCCAACCGGCGCTCGCGCTTGCGCTGCTGCTCTTCAGCGGCGGGTCTCCCGTTGGGGCCCAGACCGATGTCTGGGAGCCCAACAACCTCCCTGAACAAGCCAGCCTGCTGCTCCCCCCGCTGGGGTTCCCCAATTATGACCCGATGGCCGATCAGGCGGTCCTTTCCTCTTTCTTTGATTCTGACTGGTACCGTTTGATTGAGGACCCGACCCGTGGAATCTGGTTTTCCGCCTGGGTAAAACCCATCGGAGGGGATTCGCCGGACAGCTTCCTGACCCTCTTCGCGGGGGGTCCGCAGTCTCCCGTTGCCGCCAATGATGACATCGACCCGTTCCTCATCATTCAGTCCGGAATCGCCGGGGCAACCATCCCCGCGGACGCTTCCCCCCTGCTGCAAGTCTCGATTGGGGGGGTCGGCAGGAAGGGGAAGGGATCTCCCGACAAAGTGGATGTCACCGGCCAATATCAGCTCATCACCCTCAAATCCCCCAATGTCCCCATGCACAACCGGTTGGAGATGGAGCCGAACGACATCCCGCGTGACGCCCAGACACTGGTCATCGGGGATAATGTCTGCGGAATCATCCAGAACGCAAGCGATGTGGACTGGTATCTGCTCGACACCCAGTCCGATCCCGCCACCTTCGATCTGAATGTCGCGCTCAAGAACCTGACCCCCGAGGAGGATTTCAGGGTCCAGGTGTTCTCCGGCTCGGGCGCCGGGGAGTTCCTCGGTTTCGCCCAAGAGGGGTCCGGCGGAATGGACGACTTCCTCAATATCGGGGCCGGTTCGCACCCCGATCCGCTGATCCTCATCAAGGTCACTTGTCTCACCGCCATGGGGGGAAAATACCAGCTCTTTGTCGGGCGCGGGGCCTTCGCCCTCCCGCCGCCGATCGACATGAATCGGCCGTGCGTGTTCCCCGACATCACCATCCCGGACGCCAGCGGCAGCCTGGTCGGATGCATTACCAGCGTCCTCAATTTGCCGTTCAGCGCCGGCATCGCCGATCTCAATGTGTTCGTGAACATCCAGCACTACCAACCGGGAGACCTGGAGATCACCCTCAAGCACGAGGAATCCGGAAGAGCCGCCGTGCTCCAGCGCCCCGGATGCAACTTGGGACTTGACCTGCGGGTCACCTTTGACGACGAGGGGGATCCCACGGCGATTTGTCCGTTCCCCGCGGACGCCTATGTCCTCCCGGCCTCGGCTCTTTCAGTTTTTGACGGAGACGACACGGCGGGCAAGTGGGTGCTCAGTGTTAAAGACCACTCCTACCCGATCCAGGGCGCGCTCCTTCAATGGTGCCTGGAGATCACCAAGCAGGAGCCCACCCCGACTCCAACCAGCACCTCCACGGAGACTCCCACATCGACAGAGACCGAAACCCCGACCTCCACGGTCACCGAGACCCCCACCGACACGGTCACGGACACCCCGACAGTCACCCATACCCCGACGGCCACGGTGACTCATACGCCCACGATCACTGAAACGCCAACCGCCACGGTGACCGACACGCCAACCATTACCAACACCCCAACCGCCACGGTCACCGAAACCCCCACGATCACCGAAACGCCAACCGCCACGGTGACCGAAACCCCCACGATCACCGACACACCCACCGCCACGGTGACCGAAACCCCCACGATCACCGAAACGCCAACCGCCACGG
>JAJVIK010000031.1 GCA_022072055.1 bacterium
TGCCGGGGGTACTGAGCGATTGCCGAAACGCGCGCTCCAGGTCCACGCCCCAGATCTCGCGATCCCCGCGCGCCGTCTCCACGCGCACGAAATAGGACATCGGCTGCTTTGGATCATGCCCATAGGGTGCAGCGCCATGGTCGACCAGACGGCCCACGATCAGGTCGCTGGCCTGAGGGCGCGGCGCGGCCGCGCCCCCGGACTCTGTGGCCCTTTCGGCGGGCCGCGGCTCGGAGGGCACCGCAACGGCTTCAGGCGCCCCTGGATTGCGCCGCGCCGCGAGCGAGCGAGCCAGCCGCTCGCGCTCGAAGTCAGTGGGCTGATAGCCACGGACCTCCAGTCCCGCGAGGCTGGCCGCGAACCAGGCTTCCTTCTTGAAGAATTCCGTGCCGCCAACCGTGACCGGACCCTTACCGTTCTCACGCGCGATCGCCACCATGCTCTGGATGACGACGGAGTTCTCCGAGCGCGTGGTCAGGCGATTGCTGTCGTGCGTGAACGCTTCGGTGCCGTCCGGGAAATGGAACTTGTTGCCGATCTGGATGAAGCGCTCCTGGACGGAGTCGGGCACGCGCAGCTGGCGCGGGGCCTCTTTCGTCGCCTGCGCTGCGGCACCCGCTGGGGCCCGCCCTTCCTTGCGACTCCTGTCGTCTTCCTGCTCGCGTCCCGACTTGGTGGGAAGACTGATGGTGTTCTGCGGGCGCCCCGCCCCTTCGGTCGGCGTGAGCGCGATGAAGTTGTCGTCGTCTTTGGTGCCGGCGGCCGGTCCAGTCGGCGGCGCGACCGGCTGCGACGGCTTGCGGCCCGCTTTGGCGCGCTTGCTGTCCGAGGGAGAACCGGAGGAACTGGAAGGCGTCTTGGGCATTGATCGGTCCTAGCGCTCCTGAAGCGCGGAGAGAAAGGATTCAACGGCGGAATCGAGTTCCTGGGTGGTCAGTCGCTCGCCTTCGGGCTTCTGGGGCAGCTCCACTCCGCTCAGATCGACGTCGAAGTCCTCCAGCTTCATCTCGTCGATTCGCTCGATGTCCTGCGGCGTGGCGCGACGACTTCGGCGGCGCGGCGGACGCTGCGGCTGAGGCGTCGAGTCGATGCTAATGGAGCCCACCTCGCCGCCGGACTCCGCCGGCAGGGGCTGCACCGGCACGGGCGGCGGCGGCACCTTCATCCCAGGTGCGGCTTGTCGCGGTGGCGGACTGATGAGCCGCTTGAACCGACGCTCGCGGAAGTACCGGATCTTCGTGCAGCGGATCGGCCGGATGCCCTCGTAGAACACGATGGCCTGATCCGCGCGCATGGCCTGCACTTCCTGCGGCAGCATCAGCGAGCGGCGCTGCTCGCTGACGTTGACGCTCGGCGGACGGTGCGCCCGGCTGAACAGGTCGAAACCCGGTTTGGAAACGGATTGGGTCTTCACCGTGATCGTCCCCAGCTCCTCGGAGATCTCGCGTGCGTCGCTGTACTCGTCGGCACCAAATACTACGCGTGCAGCCAGATTTCGGAGGATGGTTTCCGCGGCATTTTGCCCATAAACCTCACGCAACTGGGACCGTGCCTGGATCACGAGTACCACCCGGATGTTGTAGCCACCCATCAATCCGATGGCCTCGGCAATGATCGGGATGCGCCCGAGCGAGGTGAACTCATCGAGCAGGAACATCACGTGGTAGACGAGCGCCGGGTTGTGCTCGGGCAGCTGGCGCGTCTGCAACGCAATCGCCTGCTGGAAGAACAGCGAGAGCACCGGCCGGAGACGGTGCAGGTCCTCCGGCAGAACCCCGACGTAGATGCTGATGCGCTTGGAGCGAAGCTCGCGCAGATCGAAGTCGTTCGCCGATGTGGCCCAGTCCAGGATCGGGTTCAACCACAGGTCCAGCCGCGAGGTGAAGGTCTTGCGGATGCTGGAGGCCGTGACCGGCGCAAGGTCGATCACATCGCAGAGCGCCCGGACGCACTCGGGTGACAGCGGATACCTGCCGCTGCCGCGTCCCTCGATCAGCCGCTTCCAGTGGGCTCCGAAACCCTCGTCGTCCGAGGCCATACCCTGCCGCAGGATCTCGCCGATCGTTCGCGGGAGTCCTGGCGTCTCGAACACGTAGAGCCCGATGCCGAGGAACAGCGTGCGCGCCGAGGCGGACCAGAACGGATCGACGCCCGGCGACTCCTGGTAGAGCATGTCGGCGATGCGCTGCAGGCCGTTGATGCGCAGCGCCGGGTCGTCGGGGATATAGCCCAGTGGATTCCAGCGGGCCGTGTTGCGGGTTTCGGAGAACGGCGCGAAGAGGTAGACCGCATGGCCGCTTCGGGCACGATGGCCGGCGGTGATCGTGTAGTTCTCGTGCTTGGGGTCCACGCAGATCAGCGAGTCCGGCCACTCGAACAGGTTCGGGATCACGATGCCGGCGCCCTTGCCGCTGCGGGAGCGGGCAATCACCGCCACGCCCTGCTGTCCGGGCAGTCGCAACAACCGCCGGCCCACGCGAGCCAGGATGATGCCCACGGGCGAAAAGAGCCCTGCCTCTCGCGCCTCCCCACGCGTCGAGAATCGGGCACTGCCGTGCAGCGGCCGCGCGCGGGGCCTCAGCGCGAGGATCACGGGAAGCATGACCAGCGCGAGACCTGCACCGGAGCTGACCCAGAGCTTGCGGCGGATGTCGCTGCGCTCGCCGAAGTAGTAGCCGTAACGCGCAACCGTCAACGGTGTCGCCGTCTTCGGGTCGTTATGCACCCACTGCAGGAACAGGAATCCTGCCAGGTACTGCGCGGCTAGCACGACTCCCGCAAACAAAAGGAGAGCCTTGCATGCCAGCGCGACCCAGCGGTTCCTAACGCGCGGCCGCCAGCGTGCGGTGCTTGCGGTCGGGGTCATACCAGATTTCCTGAATGCAACGCTGCCGGTGCTCAACGCCGAACTGCACGACCACATCGATCAGCAGATACAGCAGGTGCTTGATCTCCTCGCGCGCCAGCTCCTGGCCGGCGCGGCTTTGCTTCACGAGCAGCACCAGCTGCTCGAACGCGAGTTCAGCACTCGCGGCATGGATGCTGGTGATGGAACCCGGGTGTCCGGAGTTCACGTTGCGCAGATAGTCGAACGCCTCCTCGCCGCGCAGCTCGGCGAGCAGGATTCGATCCGGCTTCATTCGTAGGCAGCTTTCCAGCAGCTGCTTCGGACTCACGCGCGCGAGGCCCTGATCGTCCTTGGAATAGAACAGCCGCACGTGGTTGTCGTGACGATCCAGTACCAGCTCCTTGGCGTCCTCGATGGTGATCAATCGCTCGTCGGCAGGAATCTCGCGGATCAACGCCTTGGTGAATGTGGTCTTTCCGGACCCCGTGGGACCTGAGACAAGGATGTTCCGGCGGCGCTCGACGGCGAGGCGCAGGAATGCCTGGTAGTCACGGGCTTCCAGCAGTCGCAGCAGTTCCGCTTCGGTCTCGTCCGGGCCGGTCGCAGCACGTCGGGTTGAACGAAACAGTCCGCGCTGCTCCAGCTCCTCGAGCGTCCAGACCTCATCGGCCGGCCGGCGGATCGTGATCGCCACCGTTCCCGGCGTCGTCGCGGGCGGCAGCACGATCTGGATGCGTTCGCCGCCCGGCAAGGCTGCCGACAGCAGCGGAGATTCGGCATCGACGCGCTGCCGCGTGGAATTGGCCACCAGCTTCGCGAGCGAGCTGCACCACTCGAACGTCGCGAACGCGAGCGGCACGCAGCGCCAGCCGGCGCGCGTTTCGATGTACGCCTCGCCGGGCCGGTTGATGCAGATCTCGGTGACTTCGCGGTCGGTGAGTATCGGACGCAGCGCGCGGAGCGTCAGGTCGAGCGCCGAGGATTCCGCCACGGCCGGTGGTCGCGTGAAACCAGACGACGCCGCAGCAGCGACCGGGTCCGGTACGAGCACGGGCCTAACGACTGGCTGGTCGAAGCTCATACACGCTCCGGAAGTCCAGATCCCGCGCCACCAGCACCTGGATGCGATCACCCTGCGGCTTCACGACGGTCGGGGGAATGTTGATCGTCGAGCGCAGGATCTCGGTCATGATGTCTCTAGACCCGGACGGGTCCACGACGACCGTCGAACCGTTCCCGCGCTGCGAGGCCACCTCCGCCTGGATGGCGCCGTCGATCACGCTCACCAGGATCGCCGCACCAAACCGCTCCATGAAGTGACGGTCGACCTGGCCCGGCAGCCCCGCCCGCCCGAGCTCGTCCGTGCCCGGAGAGGCCAGCGGAACGACGACGCCCTTGGAGGTGCGCGCCTCGGTCCACAGCACGTACACCCGCGCCGAACCCTGCCGAACCTGACCACGGGTCTCCCCGACGAGCTTGGTGCCCCGCTCCAGCAGCACGACGCTCCCGTCCGCGCTGAACGCATCGGTCGCCAGAATGCAGGTCGTCATGCCTGGCAGGGTCGAGTCGAGCGCCGTCTCCAGCGTGCAGTCGAGAAACGCGCCCTTGGGCAGCAGCATCCGCCGGGTCGGCAGGACCTGGGCCTGGACGGCCGGCGTCACACTGGGGCGCAGCAGCGCATCGAGATCCCCCACGGGTGCAGGACCCTCGGCGCCGGTGTTACCGACGGCCTCGGCGTCCACGGCAGCCGCAGTCCGATCCGCACTGGTAACGAACGCCCTTCCCGACAACTGCCTTTCGAGCCGCAGGTCCCGCGGCTCCTGTACGGGCGGGGCATAGCCAGGCGCCCGGGCGGCTGGTGGATCTTCCGCCGGCCGCAGCCACGCTTCGGGGATGTCCTCCGGCGGAGGTTCCTCGGGTGCGTCACCGAGCACGTTCTGGACGAGCGCCGGTGGGTCCACCCGCCCGAGCGGACGCAGGTTGATCTCCCCTTCCGCCTTGCTCTTGGCCGACGATTCCGCCGCGGTCCGCGCAGCGGTGCGCGAGGTCATAACCTTGCCGTAGTACCAGCCGAGCAGCCCAAGTCCGATTGCCGCCATGAGCCCAAAGGCCAGCAGATTACTGACCCTCGACTGCAAGGACGGCGGCCGCTGCACGGCACTCGCGGCACGCTCTCCCTCGACCCCGGCTTCGTTGGCTACCGAATCCGGAGGCGGTTCGGCGGGCGGCTGGCGGAAGCGATCGAGCAGGCTCATGGCCGCGCCCCCTTCACGTCGCGCTCGATCTGCGGCGACACCGTGCCGGAATCCAGCCGCAGTCCCGCGCCCGCATATCCCTTGTTGACGATGCAGCCTGTCAGCTTGCCCCGCCGCAGCACGAACCTGGAAGCCACGCGATGGATCACCACATCGCCGGCATCCATCGAGAAGTTCAGCAGCGATTCCGAACCGTCCTCGTTGCGCACGAAGATCGCCGGGATCTCGGACCGGTCGCCGAACGTGATCCGCGTATGCACACCGTCGTCGGAAGTCGCCACCGGCTGCAGACTGCGATTGCCGCAGTACCAGTAGTCGCGATTTCGGGGCCGCGCGGCATCCGCCGCGGCCAGGTCGCGATCAACCTTCGCCTGCGGGTCGTCCCCGTTGGCGGCTCGCACCGGGGGATAGGTGAACCGAACGGCATACATGACCTCATCGGTCAGCCGATTCGGCGCGCGCGCAGCAACGGTGTAGTCGAAGCGATAGGCGCGCCGGTCGGTGAACACGACGAGGTTGGTGGACACGATGGCTGCGCGCGGCTTCAGCAGGACCGAGCTGCTGTGCGCATCCACGGTCACGCCCTCCAGGTCGCCACCGCCGGTTCCGGCGAACCGCTCGCCCTCCTCGAAGATCAGCTCCACCGCGTAGCCCACGAACCCGTAGAGCTTGTAGACCTGATCGGGGTTGTAGGCGGCGGTGCGCACACGCGCGTCCACCTGCCCTCGCACTGGAATCGTTTCTGCCCGCGCGTCCGGCCCTGCCAGAAGGCACGACAGCAGCGCCGCGCCGGCCCACGCGCACACGGACTTCACGGCGCGCTCCCGGCCGTCCCCGTCGTGGCGGTTGGCGGATTCGCGGGCTCCGGCTGCGTCGCCTCCGCCTCGGTCCGGATGTCGACGATCTTGAATCCCAGGGGATTCCAGCGGCGCATCTTCGGGTCCTTCGACGGAGCACCGTAGACGTACTGGACTGTCGCGATCCAGTAGCTGCGCTGCTCGTTGCCGTTGCCCGTGCGCAGCGCCTTTACGTAGCGGACCTGCGCCAGATCCTCCGTGCCACTGCCGCGCTTGAAGAACGTGATCGAACTGACCTGCACGCGCACGCTGGAGCCATCCTTGTGGCGGTTCAGCGGCGACTCCGGATTGCTACGGTCCCACAGCGTCATCCATTCCTGATGGCGCGCCGGCCCGTGGAAACTCGAACACTCCTCGTAGTCGCTCTCGGCCGTCGAGAAGTTGAAGCGCTCGCACACCGTCAGGTAGTGGTCGAGGAAGTATCGGGTGACGACTTCCGGCATCGTCGCCTGACCGGCAAACACCGGCACTACATCCACGATGCCCGTGGCGTTGTCGACGCGGATGACAAACGGGTCCACGCGCTTCAGCGGCATCAGCAACACCAGCGCGCAGATCGCCGCCAACGCGAGCACGCAGGCGCCGACTGCCACGCGCCAGGCCATGCGCACACTGCGCTCGCTTGCTGCCACGCGATCCGCGTCCCACGATGCGGCCTCCGCGAAATACGCCTGCAGGGCGGCGTCGCGCTTCATGGGGTCTTCTCAATTGCCGGAGTGGCTGCAACCGGCGCAGCCACCGGCGCGGGTGCGTTGATCGGTCGCAACCTGCCGTCGCAGTCGACCCTCCGCGCCTGCGTGCTGCATCCAGCCATGAGTCCTGCCGTAACGGCGGTCAGTACCAGCGCGACTGTTGCCTTTGTCCTTGGCATCGCGATCACCCGTACTTCAGTGTGTTCTGTCGCGGCCGCTTCTCGCGGGCCATGCGGGCGCCGATGAGTCGCTGGCCTGCCTTGCGGGTCATGCTGTCCCAGCGGCTCTTGTCCTGGTCCAGGAATGCGCCACGGGAGAACTCGCCCATCTTCCCCAGACCGGAGCGACCCACGCCCATACCCATGCGCAGCAGGTTGCCCACGGCACCGAAGCCCGACAGCGCAATGCCACTCGCCATGCCCTGCGCCATCGATGGCACCTGCCGCATGATCAGGAACGTGAGCGCCGCGGCCGCACAGACCTGCAGCGCGTTGGCGATGCCGATGCCGCCGCCGGCCGCGACTGCCGACTCCGCCGCCGTCGAGATCACCTGCAGCATCAGCGCGGCGACGAGGATCGTCAGCACGGCAAGGAACGCATAGTTGCTGAGCTGCGCGAGCCAGGCCTCGAAGAAGCGTTTGCTGGAGTCAAAGAACAGCAGTGCGAGGAAGATCGGCCCCATCGCCAGCAGAACCGCCAGCGCGATGCGGCTCATCGCGAGCAGGAACATGGTGTAGACGGCGGTGAGGCCGACGATCAGGTAGATCGCGAGCGCGCCGAAGTAGAAAACGATGTCACGCCCGAAGATTTCGCCCTTCTCCATCAGGAGCGACGCGGCATCGTCCCCATCGAAGAAGATCTCATCGACGACGGCAACGGGCTGGAACGCAGGACCACCCGGATTGCGTGCGGCGATGATCGACGCCGCCAACTCTGTCGGCGCATTGAAGAACGTATCGACGAATACATCGTTGTAGAGCCACAGCTGCAGCGACAGCCCGAGGACCACACCGAGCGTCAGCAGCCGCTTCGCTCCCTCGACGAACGGCTCCTCGATCCTGCCGGTCAGCTGCAGGTAGCCCCAGACGATGACGTAGAGGACACCGAGCGTGACGATGACGGGCTCCAGGATGCCGGCGATCACGGCGAGGGTCTGCCCGATATAGGCATTCAGGATGCCGGTCAGCCACGCATTGAATTCGCCGAAGAAGCCCATGCTTCACCGCCTCCCGCTGGGAGCGAGGCCCACCGGGGCCTGGTCGCGCAGCGAGCCGTGGCTTTCCAGTCGCTCGGCTTCTCGTGCATTCACGCAGTCCGGCGTCTGGCCGAGCCCGCCCGGATCGTTGAGGCACCGGGCGAAGACCTCGCGCCGCAGCGATGCGTCGGCGCGGTAGTCGGAAACGGTGTGCTCAGCCACCGGTGGCCCGGGCGAGCAGGACACCGCCGCGCCGACGAGTGTGGCCAGGACGATCAGCACGAGCATGCCGCGGGACATGGCGGCCTACGGATTGAGGCCGACGGCGGGGAGGCGGCGCAGCGAGCCAAAGTTGCTGATTGCCAGTTCCCGCGCCCGCTGCTCCTGGGCACGCTGCTCAGCCTCCGCCGCCTGGTTGAGCACCATCAGCTTCGTGTGCTCGTTCTGGAGCATGGCCTGCTCGGCGCCGATCCTCGCCTGAAGGTCGAGGACCGCCTTGGCGTCCGTTGCCCGGGGAATGGCGTCGATCAGACTCTGCAGGGATGCGAAGCGCTGGCTGCTGGCCTGCAGGGCTTCGCGACTCGTGGCCTGCAGCAGTGCCACGGAGCGGCGCGCCGCTTCAAGCTGCTCAACCTGCTCCGGCGACATCCGTGCCGTCTGTGCCGGAGTCAGGACTGTGACCTGGCGGAGGGCGGCCTGCATTTCCGCCGAGAGTGCGGCGTAGCTCGCCTGCGCACCGCGCAGGGTCGCTTCTAGCGTCGCCCAGTCCGCCGGCAGGTAGTTCCGCGTGACGCCCGAGAGCAGCTGCTCCATGCCGCGCTGCCCGGTCAGCGACTGGAACTGCTGCTGCGCCTGGGTGAGCTGGTTGCGGGCCGTGGTCAGCTGGTTCTGCAGGACCTGCAGCTCCCTCGCCATCTGGGCAATGGCGCGAACATCGACCACGGGCATTGCCGCGTGGCCGACCGAGGTGCACAAGACGCAGGCGAGCGCGCCAACAAGTACGTTGGATACTTTCACGATGACTTCTCCGTGGTGAGAAATGAGGGCAGCCACTGCCGCGGATCGGGACCGGTACGCGCGATGAGCCGTTGCAGCTCCTCGACGGTGCTCGCCCGACCCGAGATGACTTTCAGCTCCGCGTCGAAGCCCTTGAGGTCGAGCTGGCAGACCACCGAGTAGTGGCCCTGCTTGATGAGGAACTGCCGCGAACCGGGCTCGATCTGCTCCTTGATGAGCTTGAACTCCCGCTCCGACAGGCCGAATCCCTCGATGTACTCGGCTGCGTTGGCATCCGGATTCGGGAACAGGATCTTGGTCGGCGTCTGCTCGATGATCGTGCGGCTGATCGGGCTGTCGAGCACGTCGCTTGCGCTCTGCGTCGCGAGACACATCACGCCGTTGAGCTTTCGCCAGGTCTTGGGGCCGTCCTTGGCGAACCCCTCGAAGGACGGATCGGACAACAGCTTCCAGAACTCGTCCATCCAGCAGACAAACTTGCGACCATCGAGCAGCTGGCGGATGACGTGGAACAGGTAGAGCGTGACCGGCGCGCGCGTCAGCGCGTTGTCCAGGAACTCGGTGACATCGACGCCAAACAGGCTGGCCTTCGCCAGTTGCCCGACCAGCGAGTCCTCGGCGTTGTCGAACACCCAGGCATAGTGGCCTTGGGTGCTCTCGCACCATCGGGCGAGGCGCATGTGGATGCCCTCGGATCGCGTCGCATCGGTGAACTCGATCAGCCGCGACAGGCGGCGTGCTGAGGCGTCGAGCGCAAGGGTTCCCATCAACGCCGCGTCGAGATCTCCCTCCTCCCGGATCGTCAGCGGGACGGTCCCGCGCACCAACGCGCGCAGCCAGACCTTCAGGAACTCGATGGTCTCCGCCGTCGGTGGGAGTTGCAGCGGATTGAAACCAGTGGGCACCCCGTTCCGCAGCGGCAGATAGGTGCCACCCAGCGCCCTCGTCAGGATGTCGAGGCCACGGTCCTTGTCGAAGATCACCTGCGTCACACCCTGCCGGGCGAGCAGGGTCACGAGAAACCCGATCAGCACGGACTTGCCCGATCCCGTCGGTCCACAGATGAACGTGTGCCCGGTGTCCTTGCGGCTGCCGCCGTCCGGGTCGTGGGGATCGCTGGCGTGCAGCGAGAAGTAGTACGGTGACCGGGCACTGGTGACGAGCAGCGCCAGCGCATCTCCCCAGTGATTCCCGG